>NZ_CP015367.1:0-1222500 GCF_001936175.1 Methylobacterium phyllosphaerae
ATGCGCGAGAACGCACCACCCCGACAATTGGCCTTCGACCTGCCCCTCGACCCCCGCTATGGGCGCGAGGATTTCCTCGTGGGACCGGCCAACGAGGCCGCCTACGCGCTGATCGAGGCTTGGCCGGACTGGCCGGACAGTGTCCTGGTCCTCACCGGTCCCTCGGGCAGCGGCAAGAGCCATCTCGCGGCGATCTGGGCAGAGCGCGCCCATGCCTGGACCCTCCCAGCTGCCGAGCTGGGGGCCGACGCGATCCAGCACCTCATCTCGAATGGCGCTCTGGTCATCGAGGATATCGACCGGACGGAACGGCTCGACGAAGCGGCGCTGTTCCATCTGCTCAACCGGGCGCGGGAGCGCGCCTGCCCGATCCTGCTGACGAGCGGCACCGGGATCGACGCCCTCGGCCTCGCCACGCCGGACCTGCGCTCGCGGCTCCGGCTGGCGCCGCGCATCGCCATCGAGGCGCCGGACGACGCCCTGCTGCGGGCGGTCCTGGTCAAGCTGTTCGTGGACCGTCAGCTAGTGGTCGATCTCGGGGTAATCGATTCGCTGGCCCTGCGCATCGACCGGTCGCTGGGCCGCGCCCGGGACGTCGTCGCCGAGCTCGACCGCGACGCCCTCGGGCGCGGACGCCGGATCAGCCGGCCGCTCGCGCTGGCCGTCCTGCGGCGCATGGGACTGGACGACGAGCCCGATCCGGCCGGCTGAACGCGGAATGCGGCGGCCGTCACGAAACTGTCGTGAAGGCCGCCGGTCTAGGGTGATACACGCTCCGCCGCCGCGAGGAGCGACGCGTAGAGACAGGGATCGGGGATGGAATCGACGCAGAAGCCCGTGGACCGCGACGCCGCCGACGAGGCAGCCGAGCCCCGTCGGCGCGCGGCGGCCAATCCGACGACGCGGCGCGCGCCCGCGACCCGGCGCACGCAGACCGACTCGATCGCCGCCGGGGCCGCTCCGGCAGCCGCCGCCGACGCCAGTGACGAGTGGCCGGCAGCCGCGGCTCCGGCGGAGCCCGTTGCCGGCGCGGCCCGCGAGCCGGTGCTGGAGGCCGGGCGGTCCCTCCGCCACTCGCCGGAGCGCTTCGTGAACCGCGAGCTGTCCTGGCTGCAGTTCAACCGGCGCGTTCTGGAGGAGGCGTCGAACCCGAATCATCCGCTGCTGGAGCGCCTCCGCTTCCTGTCGATCTCGGCCAACAACCTCGACGAGTTCTTCATGGTCCGCGTGGCCGGCCTGATCGATCAGGTGCGGGCCGGGATCACGGTCCCGTCGCAGGACGGCCTGTCGCCGTCCGAGCAGCTGGCCCGGATCGGCGTGGAGGTCTCGCGCCTCGCCGCCGACCAGCAGGCCCGCTGGCGTGAACTGCGCGCGGAGCTGCACGCCGCCGACATCGACATCGTCGAGCCCGCCGCCCTCTCGGCCGATCAGGCGGCGTGGCTGGAGGAGTATTTCCTCAACCACGTCTTCCCGGTCCTGACGCCGCTCGCGATCGATCCGGCCCACCCGTTCCCGTTCATCCCGAATCTCGGCACCACCATCGCGCTGATGCTGGTGCGTCCCAAAGACGGCCGGCTGCTGCGCGCCCTCATCCGCCTGCCCGGCGTGATCGACCGCTTCGTGCGCCTGCCGGTGAGCGACAGCGAGACCGCGGCGCGGCTGATCACGATCGAGCAGGTGATCGGGATGTTCACCGGGCGGCTCTTCCCGGGCTACCTCGTCAAGGGCAGCGGCGCATTCCGCGTCGTCCGCGACTCCGATCTGGAAATCGAGGAGGAGGCGGAGGACCTCGTCCTGCATTTCGAGACGGCCCTGAAGCAGCGGCGCCGGGGCGTCGTGATCCGGCTCGAGGTCGAGGCGGGCATGTCGGAGGATCTGCGCAGCTTCGTCGCCGACGAGCTGGAGATCGCCGCGGACGCGATCTTCATCGTGGAGGGCATGCTCGCCCTGAACGAGCTGTCCCAGGTGGTCGGGATCGACCGGCCGGACCTGAAGTTCAAGCCCTACAATCCCCGATTCCCGGAGCGCATCCGCGAGAGCGGCGGCGATGTCTTCGCGGCGATCCGACAGAAGGATTTCATCGTCCACCACCCCTACGAATCCTTCGATTCGGTGGTGCAGTTCCTCGCGCAGGCCGCCCGTGACCCGAACGTGGTCGCGATCAAGCAGACGCTCTACCGGACCTCGTCCAACTCGCCGATCGTCGCGGCGCTCGCCGAAGCCGCGGAGCTGGGCAAGTCCGTCACCGCGCTGGTGGAACTGAAGGCGCGCTTCGACGAGGAAGCGAATATTCGCTGGGCGCGCAACCTTGAGAAGGCCGGCGCGCAGGTGGTCTTCGGCTTCGTGGAGCTGAAGACCCACGCCAAGCTGTCGCTGGTGGTCCGTCGGGAGGGCGACAAGCTGGTCACCTACTGCCACGTGGGCACCGGCAACTACCACCCGATCACCGCACGGGTCTACACGGACCTGTCCTTCTTCACGGCGGACCCCGCCATCGCGCGGGACGTGTCGCGCATCTTCAACTTCATCACCGGCTACGCCGAGCCCGCGGAGCTGGAGCGGATGGCGGTCTCGCCATTGACGCTGAAGAATCGCCTCCTCGAGCACATCGACGCGGAGGTCGCCCATGCGAAGGCGGGTCGCCCGGCGGCGATCTGGATCAAGTGCAACTCGCTGGTCGACAGCCAGATCATCGACGCGCTCTACGACGCCTCGGAAGCCGGGGTTCAGATCGACTGCGTGGTCCGCGGCATCTGCTGCCTGCGGCCCGGCATCCCGGGCCTGTCGGAGACGATCCGGGTGAAGTCGATCGTCGGGCGCTTTCTGGAGCACGGGCGCATCTACGCCTTCGGCAACGGCGTCGGGCTGCCGCACCCGAAGGCCACGGTCTACATCTCCTCCGCCGACCTGATGAGCCGGAACCTCGACCGCCGCGTGGAGGCGCTGCTGCCGATCACCAATCCGACGGTGCATCAGCAGGTGCTCGATCAGATCATGCTGGCCAACCTGCTCGACAACCGTCAGAGCTGGCGCCTGCTGGCTTCGGGCGGCTGCGAGCGGATCCAGCCGGCCGATGGCGAGGAGCCGTTCAATGCCCACAAGTACTTCATGACCAACCCCAGCCTCTCGGGACGCGGGAAGGCCTCGAAGAAGTCGAGCCCGCGCGCCCTGAGCCGGCGCGCGCAGCGCAGCTGAGTTTCGCCGCGCAGCGACACTGGGCTAAACCTCCCGCACGGCGCGCCGGCAGGCGCACCGGGCTCATGAAGGACTCGGACGCTTGGGCAGCCCTCGTGCCAACCTCACCCTCGCGCATGATGCGGAGACGATCGGCAGCGCCGCGCATCAGCCGGTGGCAATCATCGATATCGGCTCCAATTCGGTGCGGCTCGTCGCCTATGACGGCCTGACGCGGGCACCGACGCCGCTCTACAACGAGAAAGTGCTGTGCGGTCTGGGCCGCAACGTCCTGACGACCGGTCGGCTGAACGAGGAGGCGGTGACCCGGGCGCTCGCCGCCCTCGCGCGGTTTCGGGTGCTGTGCGAGACGATGCGCGTGGGCCAAGTGTTCGTGCTCGCCACGGCGGCGGCCCGGGACGCCGAGAACGGTCCGGATTTCCTGCGCGCCGCGGAGGCGGCCTGCGGCCAGGAGATCCAGCTGCTCTCCGGACGGCGCGAGGCAGAATTGTCGGCGCTCGGCGTCGTCTCGGGCTTCCACGCGCCGAACGGGGTCGTGGGCGACATGGGCGGCGGCTCCCTCGAACTCGTGGACGTTCGCGGGACCGTGGTCGGTCAAGGGGTGACCATGCCCCTCGGCGGCCTAGCCCTCCAGGATCTGTCCGGCGGCTCGCTCAAGAAAGCATCGAAGATCGTCCGCGAGTATATGCGCAAGGCCGCGCCGCAGCTCGAGACCCTGCGCGGGCGGACCTTCTACGCGGTCGGCGGCACCTGGCGGGCGATCGCGCGGCTTCACCAGGCGGCCCGCGGCTACCCCGTCCACGTGATGCATGGCTACGCGGTGGAGCCGAGCGACGAGCTGAGTTTCCTGCAGGTCGTCGAGCAGACGGATGTGGCGCTGCTGCAGGACGTCGACGCGATCTCGGAAGCACGGCGCCCGCTGCTCGCCTACGGCGCCGTCGTGTTGGAGGAGATCATCCGGGTCGGACGCCCGCGGGAGGTGGCGATCTCGGCATCGGGGGTCCGCGAGGGCCTGCTGTTCGAGCAGCTCGACCGCGACACCCGGCTGCTCGATCCGCTTCTGGCCTCGGCTTCGGAGTTCAATGTTCTCCGGGCGCGCTCGCCACGCCACGGGGAAGAGTTGATCGCCTGGACGGACCAGTTCGTCGCGACGCTCGACGGTCACGAGACCGCCGACGAGCGCCGTCTGCGCCATGCGGGCTGCCTGCTGTCGGATGTCGGCTGGCGGGCACATCCCGATTATCGCGACGAGCAGAGCATCGCGGTGATCCAGAACGCGGCGTTCGTCGGTGTCGACCATCCGGGGCGGGCCTATCTCGCCCTGGCGGTATCGCTGCGGCATACCGGGCTCGCCCCGGAAAAGGCGAACCCGATGCTCCGGAGTGTGGCCGGTCCGCGCCTGTTCGAACGGGCCCGTCTGCTGGGCGCGTTGCTCCGCGTCGCCTTCCCGATCTCCGCCGGCATGGACGGTGCCCTCGGGCGGGCCCCGCTGGCCGTCGAAGACGGCCGCGTGGTGCTGCGGCTGCCCCATGCCTGGGAGGCCTTGAGCGGCGACCGCCTGTTGAACCGCGTTCGCGGTCTCGGACGCATCATCGGCCTCGACGGGCGCGTCGAGATTACGGGCGGATCCTTCTGATCTGATCCAGGCCGGGACCGGACGGAGCGACAGCGCACCTACGAGTCCGCCGCCGCAGGTCGGGTGAGCGACGCGGCGGATTCTTCGCCCTCGGGAATGCGGCGCGTCGCGTTCCTGCGCGCCCTCGTCGCGAACGCGCGATACGCCTCACCGCGACCCAGGCCTCGCAGGCAGCAGTTCCGAAGATAGGCAGACCGGCGCAGGCCGGTTCTCGGACGCGATGGGCATTCCCCCTTAGAACGAGCACGACACAGCGAAGCATTGCGCTAGATATCGCATCTCTTGAGATTTCATTTTTTCGTTTTCAATTTCTATAGGGACAGAATTACTCATAAGGCCGCTTAATAACAGTCGTAATTATCGATACGACCTCGTCAAACCAAGAACGATTCATTTTTAGCGCGTGCAATCGGCAGATTATTCCGCTAAGAGGCTGGAATAAATTTCTCCCAGAACGATCTTGGAATAAATCGGCATGAATTTGCTCGGCAAATTTTCAATTAGAGCAATGATGCTCACGATCATAATTGTAATGGCCGTTATGCTTCTGGGCTATTCGGGAGATAATCTGGTCTCTGCACACCTGACGGCGCAGCAGGCCCGGGAAGCTGTCAGTCTGTCCCGCGCGAGCCGGCACCTGCTCAAGACGATTCTTCCAGTACGGCTCGAACGGGGCTCCTCTCTTACCCTCGGCGGTGAGGACGTCGCCGACAATGACAGCCTCGCCGCCATCGCCACGAACCGCGAGGCGATGATCACAAACCTCAAGGTCGTCCTGGACCTGCTGCGGGACCAGAACGTGCCCGCCGTGACTGCAACACTCAACCGTCTCCATGCGGCTCAGGAGGCCGTGAACGCGCTCCGTCCCCGCGTGGATGCCGCCCTGCGTGTCCCGAAGGCGCAGCGAGACCCCACGCTGCTGCCGATGGTCCTCACCGCCTTTCAGGAACTTCTCGACGCGCTGACGGCGACCACGGACGCCGTGGATGCGGCGATCCCGCGCTCCGACGCGATCCTGCAGCGCTATCTCGTCCTCAAGCGGTCCGCCTGGACGACCCGCGTCGCAATCGGGAACGTCGCCCTGCGGGTCCAGACATCGTTGGCCGCCGGAACCTCTTGGTCGCTTCCCGAGACGGTGGCCGCGGCCGAGGAGCGGGCTCAGGTCCGGACAGCCTGGCTGAACACGAGCGAGGCTGCCGCCGACCTGTCGGAGACCGCGCGCGCGGCGTTCGAGAAAGCCAAGCACAACAATTTCGAGGGTGAGGCCGCCGCCGGGGCCAAAACGATCTTCGATGCCCTGAGCCAGCAGCGGCCCGCGCCCTACACGTTCCAGCAAGTGCGGCGACGGAACACCGCCGAGCAGATGACCATCGTCAATCTCGCCGATTCGGCCCTGGACGAGATGGTCGCCCGCGCCGAGACCCTTTCGGACTTGGCACGCCACGGTGTTCTGCGCAATGCCGCAGCCCTCCTGGCGGCCGCGCTGCTCGTCGTCCTGGGGCTCATTGCCCTGGTCGGGGGCGTGCTGCGGCCACTCCGGATCGTCGCCGGCGCGATGCGGTCGCTGACTACCGGCGAAACGACGGTCGATCTTCCCGTGGCCGCGTATCGGAACGAGTTCGCCCCGATCATGGCGGCCGTGCAAGCGTTCCGGGACAACCTGACCCGCACCCGCGAATTGGAGGTCGAGGCCGAGCGGGCGCGCCTGGATGCCGATGACCAGCGGCGGGAGAGCCTGCGCCAGATGGCCCAGCGCTTCGAGCAGGCGGTCGGCGGCATGATCGGCCAGGTCGGGACGTCAGCCTCCGCACTGCAGGTGACGGCGCAGACGATGACCGCGACCGCCACGCAGACGGCCGGACAATCGGCAACGGTCGCGGCCGCCGCCGAGCGGGCGTCCAAGAACGTCAACACCGTCGCGGTCGCCGCCGAGGAACTGGGTGCATCCGTGCAGGAGATCGGGCGTCAGGCCGATGGTTCGGCGGAGCTCGCGCAGGTGGCTGCGGCCGAGGCCGATCGGACCGCGGCGCGCGTGCGAGAGTTGAGCAGCGCCGTGGACAAAATCGGCGACGTCGTGGGGCTCATCTCATCGATCGCCGAGCAGACCAATCTGCTGGCCCTCAACGCCACGATCGAGGCCGCCCGCGCCGGCACCGCCGGTCGGGGCTTCGCGGTCGTGGCCTCCGAGGTCAAGGCACTGGCTGAGCAGACGGCCAAGGCCACGGCGGAAATCTCCGGCCAGATCGCGGCGGTCCAGGCGTCCACCGGTCAGGCGGTCGAAGCCATCGGGGCGATTACCGCCCGGATCCAAGAGATCAACGGCGTGGCGACCTCGATCGCGGCGGCCGTGGAAGAGCAGGGCGCGGCGACCCAGGAGATCGTGCGCAACGTCGGGCAAGCCGCCGTCGGAACCGGGGAGGTCACCAGCAATATCACCGGCGTCGCTCAGGCGGCGGAGAGCACCGGACAGGCCGCGAGTCAGGTTCTCGATGCGGCCTCCGTCCTGTCGAATCAGTCCGAGCACCTGACCGCCGAGGTCGGACGATTCCTGGCCAGCGTCCGCGTGTCCTACGCCGTTTCGGCCGCGCAGGTCAGGCTGGTGCAGGACAGCTTCGCGAAGGTGCAATCGCTGGGCGACACCGCCTCGGACTTGTTCTACGGGCGCCTCTTCGAGACCGCCCCCCAGGTCCGCTCGCTCTTCCCGAACGATATGAGCGCGCAGAAGCGGAAGCTGATGGCCATGCTGGCCCTGACGGTGGCGAACCTGGATAAGCCGGAAGCTTTGGTCGCGACGGTGCGCGACCTCGGGGATCGGCACGTCGGCTACGGCGCCCTGCAGGCTCATTACGAGCCCGTCGGCGCCGCGCTGCTGTGGACCCTGGAACAGGGTCTGGGCTCGGACTTCACGCCGGAGATCCGACAGGCATGGTCCGAGACTTATCGGGTCATCACCGGTCTGATGACCATGGCCGGAACCGCGAAGGCCGCATGAGCCGGTTTCCCTGCGCAGGCTCGATCGACATCGGCCTCTCCGCGCGCATGATCGCCCGGAGATGACCTGGAGAAGCGCGACGCCGTCCGTGATCGGGGCGTCGCCGCATCTCAGGCGACCCGATCGGAGAAGATCGCCTTCTTGACCACGGCGTGGACGCCCCAATTGCCGTCCACGACCTGCGTGATCCCGAAATCGACCGCCACCGACATCAGCGAGATGGCCTCGTCCTCGGTGAGCCCCTTCGCGTGCATCAGGAACTGGCGCATCTTCCGGAAGGCGTCGCGCATGGCGAGGTCGATGGAGGATTTCTGAAAGATCGCAGTCTGTGCGTCCGGGCCGAGATCGCGCAGGTAGTTCGGGTAGCTGAAGCCCGACAGCACCCAGTCTTCCCGGGTTTCGATCATCGGGAAATCGAGCGCTTCGAGCGGCGTTCCGGGCAGGTCGGCCTTCTTGTGCAGGATGAACTGAAAGGTGCCGGTGAGCGAGCACTCGATCGCGGTGCCGCACAATTCGGAATCGCCCTGGCTGGCATGGGGGTCCCCCACAGAGAACAGGGCGCCCGGCACCGCCACAGGAAAGTACAGCGTCGCGCCCTTGCCGATCCGCCAATTGTCGATGTTGCCGCCGGTATAGCTCGGCGGGATCGTGTTGACCCGGTCGGCCTCGGCCGGCGCGACGCCCATGGTGCCGAAGTGCGGACGGATCGGTACCCGGATGCCCTTGAGAACCTCGTAGGTTTTCTGCGTCTTGGAATGATCGACCGGCAGGCCGGGATAGTCGATGGTCGGGTGTGAGACGCCGAACGGATCGGTGAACCCGGGCCAGCGGAAGCTGTAGACCGCCCGGGCCCAGTCGCGCTCGCCGGTGGCGTCGACCTCGTAGATCGTGACGACCTCGCGCGGTTTATCGCCGGTGATCAGGTCGTTGTAATGATAGCCCCACCAGGCTGCCGCGTTGCTGCCGAAGGCGAGACCCTTGTATTTGGGATTGGCGCAGGGGCGGGGCGCCACGTCGAGGATCCGCACTTCCAACACGTCGCCGGGCTCGGCGCCGCGCATCGCCACCGGGCCGGTGCAGATATGGACGCCCTGACCGCCGCCGGGGCCGATCTTCGCGTCGAGGGCGCCGGCACCACGGGGCGAGACGCCCATCTTGTCCTTGGTCCAGAGATAGACGCTCTCGGCGCCCGGATCGCCCTGGATCATCCGCTCGGCATCGTCGCTCGCCTGATGGGTGAGCGTCTCGATGGTGACGAAGTCCCCTGAGCCGATCTCGACCTTCGGCTTGAGGCTGCGGCTGAAGAAGCCCCAATGGACGGTCTCGGCATTCGCCGGCAGGTGATAATGCGCGGTGGCGGCGATCTTGGCCCCGCTCGCCTGGGCCAGGGCCGGGCTCACCAGCGAGGGGCCGCCGGCCGCGAAGGCCGCGGCGGCGCCGGTCGCCGCGAAGCTGCTCTTCAGGAACGCGCGCCGTTCCGGTTCCAGATCCCGCCGGAACCGGCGGCGATGCTCCTCGAAGGCGTGGCAGGTTGGATCGTCGCCCGCGCACATAGCGTCTTCTCCCGTTGGTTTCGTAACCGCGGGAGCGGTAAGCAAATCGACGGCCACGCTCGCGGCCGTCGACCGGCGTTCCTCATTCGGAGATCATGCCGACGCCGCTCTCTTCGACCCTGGCCAAAACGGCCTCGTCCGCCTGAGCCTCGACGACGGCCGCAGCCGTGACGTTGACGATGCCGCGCGCGGTCACCGAGGGCGTCAGGATGTGGGCGGGCTTGGCCGGCCCGATCAGCAGGGGGCCGACCGGCAGGGCATCCGCCAGCACCTTGGCGAATTGGAACGCGATGTTGGCCGCGTCGAGATTCGGGAAGATCAGCACATTGGCCGCGCCCTTCAGCCGCGACCCCGGAAGCACGCGCTCCCGGACCATCTCGCTCAGCGCCGAATCCGCCTGCATCTCGCCGTCGACCTGAAGCTCCGGGTCGCGCCGCTGCAGGAGCGCGAGGGCGTCGCGCATCTTCATCGCGGAGGGCGAATCCGACTGGCCGAAATCGGAATGGCTCAGGAGCGCGATCTTCGGGGTCATCCCGAAGCGGCTGACATGGCTGGCACAGGCCTGCGCCACGTCGGCGATCTCCTCGGCGGTGGGGTTCTGGCGGACATGGGTGTCGGCCAGGAAGTAGGCGCCGTTATGGGTCACCACGAGGCTCATCGCCGCGCATTGCTCCACGCCCGGCGCGAGCCCGATCACGTCGCGGATGATGCGCAGCCGGGTCTCGAACCGACCCTCCAGGCCGCAGATCAGCGCGTCGGCCTCGCCCCGGCGCACCGCGATGGCGCCGATCACGGTGTTGTTGGTGCGCACCAGCGTGCGGGCCGCGTCCGGCGTGATGCCGCGCCGGCCCGCGACCTCGAGATAGGTCTGTACGTAGGCGCGGTAGCGGGGATCGTCCTCGGGATCGATCAGCTCGAAGTCGCGGCCGTGCTCGATCGACAGGCCGAAGCGCTTCAGCCGGGTCTCGACCACCCGCGGACGGCCGACCAGGATCGGCCGCGCGACCTTGTCCTCGACGATCGCCTGGACGGCGCGGAGCACCCGCTCGTCCTCGCCCTCGGCGTAGATCACGCGCTTGGGCTCGACCTTCGCCTTCGAGAAGAGCGGCTTCATGATCAGGCCCGACCGGTGCACGAACCGGTCGAGGCTGTCGACATAGGCATCGAAATCCGCGAGCGGCCGGCCGGCCACGCCCGAATCCATGGCCGCCTTGGCGACCGCCGGGGCGATGCGCAGGATCAGCCGCGGGTCGAAGGGGCTCGGGATCAGGGATTTCGGCCCGAACGGCCGAGCCTCGCCGCCATAGGCGCGGGCGACCACATCGGAGGTGGTCTCGTGGGCCAGACCCGCGATCGCCTTCACGGCGGCCTTCTTCATCTCCTCGTTGATCTTGTGGGCGCCGACATCCAGCGCGCCGCGGAAGATGTAGGGGAAGCAGAGGACGTTGTTGACCTGGTTCGGGAAATCCGACCGCCCGGTGCAGATCATCGCGTCCGGCCGCTCCTTCTCGGCCAGATCCGGCATGATTTCCGGATAGGGATTGGCGAGCGCCATGATCAGCGGCTTCTCGGCCATCTCCTTCAGGTATTCGGGCTTCAGCACGCCGCCGGCCGAGAGGCCGATGAACACGTCGGCACCCGGGATCACCTCGGCGAGCGTGCGCTTGTCGGTCTCCTGGGCGTAGATGTCCTTCCAGCGGTCCATCAGCTCCGGGCGGCCCTTGTAGACCACGCCCTTGATGTCGGTGACCGTGATGTTCTCGCGGGTCGCGCCGAGCGAGACGAGCAGGTTCAGGCAGGCCAGGGCCGCCGCGCCCGCGCCGGAGGTGACGATCCGGACGTCCGACAGGTTCTTGCCGGCGAGTTCCAGGCCGTTGAGGACGGCGGCCGCCACGATGATCGCGGTGCCGTGCTGGTCGTCGTGGAAGACCGGGATGTTCATCCGGGCCCGGCACTGCTCCTCGACCTCGAAGCATTCGGGAGCCTTGATGTCCTCGAGGTTGATGCCGCCGAAGGTCGGCTCAAGGGCACAGACCACATCGACGAGCTTGGACACGTCCTTCTGGTCGACCTCGATGTCGAAGACGTCGATGCCGGCGAATTTCTTGAACAGGACGGCCTTGCCCTCCATCACGGGCTTCGAGGCGAGCGGACCGATATCGCCCAGGCCCAGCACGGCCGTGCCGTTGGAGAGCACCGCCACGAGGTTCTGGCGGATCGTGAGGGTCGCGGCCTCCTGGGGATCGTCGTGGATCGCCATGCAGGCGGCGGCGACGCCCGGAGAATAGGCCAGGGCGAGGTCGCGCTGGTTGCCCAGCGGCTTGGTTGCCTGGATCTCCAGCTTCCCGGGCTTGGGCAGGCGGTGGTAGACGAGCGCCCCGGCCTTGAGGTCCTCGGACATGTTATCGGCCATCGCCCACGCTCCCGCTCACCTTTTTCACCGAGGACGACGCGGTCGCGCCTCGCACGGGCTCGCGTCTTGACCGGTCTGTTGCACCGGCTGCGCAGGGGGCGCAACCCGCACAACGAGACGCGGCTCCACCTCGCCAAACTGGCGAGGACCTACGGCTTCTCCATAGGCGCCTATTCGTATGGGCGTCCAAAAGTCCGCTTCCCGGAGAGCGGGCGGCGGCTGACGATCGGCCGGTATTGTTCCATCGCCGACAAGGTCGAGATCCTTCTCGGCGGCGACCACCGGCTCGACTGGGCGTCGACCTATCCATTTGCGGCCATGCGCGGGCTGTTCCCGGATGCCCGGGCGCCCGAGGATTACCATGCCTCCCGGGGCGACGTGGTGATCGGGCACGATGTCTGGCTCGGGTCCGGCTGCATGATCCTGTCCGGCGTCACGGTCGGGCACGGGGCCGTGGTGGCGGCACGGGCCGTCGTGACGCGCGACGTGCCGCCCTACGCCATCGTGGCGGGCAACCCGGCGCGGGTGGTGCGGCACCGGTTCGACGCGGCCACGGTGGCGGCGCTCGTGGCGGCGGCGTGGTGGGATCGGCCGCACGACACGGTCACCCGGCTGGTGCCGCTGCTGCAGAGCGGCCGGATCGCGGATCTGCTCGCGGCGTTGCGCGTCAGCGCGGATTCCCGTACCGGCGGGGCCCAAATCGACGACGACCCGAGACCTGGACGATGACCGACACGCCTCCCGACCGCCTCGCCGCCAACCCCAACAGCCCGTTCTACGACGAGAAGGCGCTGGAGCGCGGAGTCGGTGTCCGATTCAAAGGGGTCGAGAAGACCAACGTCGAGGAATATTGCGTGAGCGAGGGCTGGGTCCGGCTCTCGGCCGGCAAGACCCTCGACCGGGCCGGCAACCCGATGACCGTGAAGCTGAAGGGTACGGTGGAGCCTTATTTCCGGGACCCGTCCGCGGAGGCCTGATCGCCCTTCCTGGCAAGAGCGCCCTGGAAGTTGCGCACGGCCTCTGCGACGAGAATCCGAAGTCGCTCCGGGGAGCGCGGTCCGTCGATGATGAGGCTTGCGAGAATATCGGTGCGGCGGGACCGTTGCTTGGCAGTGCGCGGGTGGTTCGACACGCGCAGGTGCCACGGGCCATCGGGCCGCTTCAGATACAGGCTGTCGCCGCGTTCGTTCCGGGCGACGACCGTGAAGCCGTTGGCCTCCAGCATCCGCGCCGCGAGGTCCAGCGCCTTCAGCGGCGAGAGAGGCCCGTCGGCGCTCACGATCCGGCGGGCTCGATCGTGCCGAGGCGACGCCGCCCCAGCGCCCGCACCTTGAGCGCCAGGGCCGGCCGCTCGATTCCGTACCAAGACACGGCGGCGACCGGTACGGTCAGGGCGAGGGCGGGGGCCAGCAATGCGGCTCCCGAGACGTCCGGCCACAGGGCATGCAGGCTCTGCTGGATCGGCCAGCCGTAGAGATAGATCCCGTAGGACAGGTCGGCCGGCGGATCGAACGGTCCACGCGCCAACGGGCCGAGGGCGAGCCAGACCACGCCGTAAGCCTCGGCCAGGAACAGCAGGGCCGGATAGGCCGGTGTCCGCGCGAGGACGAACGCGCCGAAGGCCAGGCAGGCGAGGGCGGCGGCCGAGACCCGCAGGCGGGCGCGCCACAGATAGAGCCCGGCCCCGGCCGCGAAGATCATCGGCAGGCGCAGTGCCGTCTCGGTGCCCTTGGGCAGGTCGAGGCCCCGCAGGGCGCCCATGACGACCAGCGCCAGCGCCAGGCCCACGACAATGATCAGGGCCGACCAGCGCCGCCGGAGCAGACCGCACAGGGCGGCGACGAGAACGCCGAGATAGCACAGCACCTCGTATTTCAGCGTCCAGACCGTTCCGAGGGGCGCCCGGTACGGGTTGCTCTCGAAGACGCCGGGGAGGGCGGCGTTGCTCTTGAAGGTCGTCAGCGTCCCACGGATGAACGACCACAGGCCGGGGTCGCCCAGATACGCGGAGACGGGCAGGCGGGTCATGGCCGCGCCGAGCCCCAGCGATACGACCAGCGTCGCCGCCACGAGTCCCGGCAGGATCCGCAGGGTCCGGGCGATGGCGTAGTCGCGGATGCCGCGGCGGTCGCAGCTCATGGTGACGAGGAAACCCGACACGGCGAAGAAGCCGTTCACCGCGTGCTCCCCGAGCGTGTAGCCGGTCAGACGGGCGAGAGGCTCGTCGCCGGCCGCGCCGGTCGCGACGCTGAACGCGTGGGACACGACGACCGCCAGGGCCAGCATCAGCCGCAGGCCGGTGAAGCCGTTGCGCTGGGCTTCGAGTGCGGCCGCGATCGTCGAGGCGCTCATTCGGTCAGGCCCTCTTGGGCCAGGGCGTCGCGGCCGCGCAGGAAGGCGAGGGCGCCCGCGGCCGAGCCGCCGTAGCGCTCCAAGCCCGACCGGCGCAGAACCAGCGCCGACAGCAGCGCCTTCGGGACGTTGGTCATCAGGGTGGCGCGGCTCGGGTCGGGAAGGCCGTACTTGCGGCTGACATAGGCGCGCGACCAAGCCTGATGCCAGCGCGATCGGAACACGCGGCCCGGCTCCGGCGCCGAGGACCGGCCGCGACCGTGCAGCGCTTCGGCACCATGGACATGGATCAGCGCTCGGCCGCGATCGGCGACGCGCCGGCAGAGATCATCGTCCTCGTAGAACAGGAAGATGTTCTCGTCGAAGCCGCCGAGATCCAGGAACAGGGCGCGCGGCATCATCAGGCAGGCCCCGGAGAGGAACGGTGCGCAGGCATCGCCCTGGGGCGGCGCGGGCCGGCCGCCGGGATTAGCGAGATAGGGCGCCAGCAGCGAGCGTGCCTGGAAGAAGAAGCGCCCATCGGATTCGACGAGGCGCGGGGCCAGAAGGCCCGCATCGGGCCACATCCGGGCGGCCTCCAGCAGGGCATCCACCGCCCCCGGACGCAGGACCACGTCCGGGTTGACGATCAGGATGTGCTCCGCCGTCTCGGCGGCCCGGACGCCCCTGTTGTTGGCGCGGCCGTAACCCTCGTTGCGGGCGTTGCGGATCACCTGCGCGCCGGCGGCTTCCGCGACCGCCGCGGAGGCGTCGCGGCTGGCATTGTCGACCACGATCGCCGGGACGTGCTGACCGGCGAGCGCGGCGAGGCAGCCGGGCAGCACCGCGGCGCTGTCGTGGGCGACGACGATCGCGACGAGGCTCGGCACCGCGCGGCCGGTCCGAGGCCGGTCTAAGCGGACCTCAGGCCTTCTTCTCGGGCAGGTTGAGGCGGATGTGCAGCTCGCGCAGCTGCTTCGGGGTCGCCTCGGAGGGCGCACCCATCATCAGGTCCTCGGCGCGCTGGTTCATCGGGAACAGCACCACCTCACGGATGTTCGGCTCGTTGCACAGGAGCATGACGATGCGGTCCACACCCGGCGCGATGCCGCCGTGCGGCGGGGCGCCCATGCGGAGCGCATTCAGCATGCCGCCGAACTTCTGCTCCAGCACCTCGTGGCCGTAGCCGGCGATGGCGAAGGCCTTCTCCATCACGTCCGGGCGATGGTTGCGGATCGCGCCCGAGGACAGCTCCACGCCGTTGCAGACGATGTCGTACTGGAAGGCCTTGATCCCGAGGATCCGCTTGGTGTTCGCGCCGTTCTCATCCTCGCTGGCGAGGGCGTCGAGGTCGAGCGCCAGGAACTCCTCGCGGTCGATGTTCGGCATCGAGAACGGGTTGTGGGAGAAGTCGATCCGCTTCTCCTCCTCGCTCCACTCGTACATCGGGAAGTCGGTGATCCAGCAGAACGCGTACTGGTCCTTGTCGCAGAGGCCCAGCTCGTCGCCGATGCGGATGCGCGCCTTGCCGGCAAGGCCGGCGGCCTTGGCCTCGGGACCGGCGGAGAAGAACACCGCGTCGCCGGCCTTCGCGCCCGCCCGCTCGGCGATCAGCGCCTGAACCTCGGCCGGGATGAACTTGGCGATCGGCCCCTTGCCGGAGAGCTGGCCGTTCTCCTCCTCGAACACGACGTAGCCGAGGCCCGGCGCGCCCTCGGAGCGGGCCCAGTCGTTGAGCCTGTCGAAGAACGAGCGCGACTGCGCCGCCGCGCCAGTCGCCGGAATCGCCCGGACCGCGCCGCCGGAGGCGATCACGCCCTTGAACGCCTTGAACGCCACGTCATCGCGGGCGAACAGGTCGGTGACGTCGGCGATGATCAGCGGGTTGCGCAGGTCCGGCTTGTCGACGCCGTATTTCAGCATCGAATCCGCGTAGGTGATGCGCGGGAATTCCTTCGTGACGCGCTTGCCGTCGGCGAACTCCTCGAACACCCCGCGCAGGACCGGCTCCACCGCCTGGAACACGTCCTCCTGGGTGACGAAGCTCATCTCGATGTCGAGCTGGTAGAACTCGCCCGGCGAGCGGTCGGCGCGGGCGTCCTCGTCGCGGAAGCAGGGCGCGATCTGGAAATAGCGGTCGAAGCCCGCGATCATCGTCAGCTGCTTGAACTGCTGCGGCGCCTGCGGGAGGGCGTAGAACTTGCCGGGATGGACCCGCGACGGCACGAGGTAGTCGCGGGCGCCCTCGGGCGAGGAGGCGGTCAGGATCGGGGTCTGGAACTCGAAGAAGCCGCCGTCGCGCATCCGGCGGCGGAGCGAATCGATGATCGCGCCACGCTTCATGATGTTGGCGTGGAGCTTCTCCCGGCGCAGGTCGAGGAAGCGGTACCGCAGCCGCGTCTCCTCGGGGTATTCGAGGTCTCCGAAGACCGGCAGGGGCAGCTCGCCCGCCGGGCCGAGCACCTCGAGGTCGTCGATGTAGACCTCGACCGCGCCGGTCGGCAGCTCGGCATTCTCGGTGCCGGCCGGGCGCGTGCGGACGCGGCCGTCGATCCGCACGACCCATTCCGAGCGCACCGCCTCGGCGGCCTTGAAGGCCGGGGAATCGGAATCGATCACGCACTGCGTCAGGCCGTAATGGTCCCGCAGATCCACGAACAGCACGCCCCCGTGGTCGCGGATGCGGTGGCACCAGCCGGAGAGGCGGACACTCTGCCCGACGTCGGACGGGCGGAGCGCCCCGCAGGTGTGGGAACGGTAACGGTGCATGATGGGCTTCTTCTGAGGGAAGGCCGGCACCATTCACGCAAGGCCCCCCAAGTCAAGCGCGCGGCAAGCAGGACCGCTCCGAAAGCCGCGCCGCAATCGCCGTGCGGCCTACCGGGCGGACCCTCGAATCCCCATATGATGTCCATGACCGACAACGTTTTTTTCGCGCCGGAGCGACCCGCGAGGCCCGCGCCCGGAAGCGCTCCTGCCGGGTGGCGGACCCTGCCCCTCGCAGGCCATTTCGACCTCGTCTACGAGGACGCGGCCGGCGCCTGGAGCAACCGCTCCCTCGACGCGCGCGAACTCAGGCTCGGTCCGGGCCGGACACTGCTCGGCGGCATCGACGCGCGACGCGGCGGCTATCGCGGGTTCCGGGTCGACCGGATCCGCCGGCTCGTCGATGGGGCGACCGGTGAGCGTATCGAGACCGGGATCCTCGACCGTCTGCTCGGGCGCGCGGAGGCGCAGCGACGGGCCGACGCCCTGCGGATCCGCCGGCAGACGCGGCTGCGCCGAAAGGCGGCTGTGGGGTCTCCGGCGTGACGAACGTCGCGCGGCGGTAACGGAACGCGCGCGAAAGATGGGGACCCGAGCGGGTGCGTCTCCCCATGTCGACTGCGGTTGCGTATAGCCGATGCATGGACCTGATCACCACCACTGACGCGCTGCGCCAGATCTGCACACGTCTCGCCGAGCAACCCTTCGTGACCGTCGACACGGAGTTCATGCGCGAGACGACGTACTATCCGAAACTCTGCCTGATCCAGATGGCGGCCCCGGACGGCACAGGCGTCTTGGTCGATCCGCTGGCGCCGGGGCTCGACCTCGAACCCTTCATCGCGCTCATGGCCGACGAGCGTACGGTCAAGGTGTTCCATTCCGCCCGGCAGGATCTGGAGATTATCTGGCTGATCGGCGGGATCCTGCCGCATCCGTTCTTCGATACGCAGGTCGCCGCCATGGTCTGCGGCTACGGCGATTCCGTCTCGTACGAGCAGCTCGTCAACGACGTCGCCAAGGCCAAGATCGACAAGTCTTCGCGGTTCACCGACTGGTCGCGGCGACCGCTCTCCGAGGCGCAGTTGAGCTACGCGCTGTCGGACGTCACCCACCTCGTGAAGATCTACGAGGTTCTCGTGGCCGAGCTGCTGCGCACCGACCGGGGCGCGTGGCTCGACGAGGAAATGGCAGTGCTGACCTCGCCCGAGACGTACCGTGCCGATCCCGCCCAGGCGTGGCGGCGGCTCTCCGGGCGGATGCGCAAGCCGCGGGAAATCGCCGTGCTGATGGAAGTGGCCGCGTGGCGCGAGAGCGAGGCGCAGGCGCGCAACGTTCCGCGCGGGCGGATCCTGAAGGACGAAGCGGTCATCGATATCGCATCCGCGGCGCCTCGGAACGCCGAGGCGCTCGGGCGGCTGCGGACGATCCCGGCGGGATTCGAGCGGTCCCGGACCGGGGCCGACATCGTCGCTGCCGTGGAGCGCGGCCTCGCTCGCGACACCAGCGCCGTCCGGATGCCCGAGCGGGTGCGGCGGAGCGGGGGCAACGGGGCCATCGTCGAGTTGCTGAAAGTGCTGCTCAAAGCGGTCTGCGAGACGGAGGGCGTCGCGCCCAAGATCATCGCGACGGTCGACGACCTGGAGGCGATCGCCGATGACGATACCGCCGAGGTTCCGGCCCTCCAGGGCTGGCGGCGGACCCTGTTCGGGGACAAGGCCCTGGCTCTGAAGCAGGGGCGTCTGGCGCTCTCCGTCGAGGCCGGCCGCATCGTGGTGCGCCCGCCCCAGGGTGACACCGCGCCGGACGGCGTCGAGCGGGCCGGATGACAGCGCCGAGCCGGCAACGGGACAAATGACGCGCTCGGGCGTGACTCGCAGAAGGGCCGGGATTAAATGGCAATCGGATTGCCGCTTAGTCCCGCCCTTGCGCCCCGCGTATGTTCGAATCCAACGAGATCCTGAAGACGCTGACGGGGCGCGGTCTCGTATCGGCGGAGGGCTGTGAACCGGCCCGCGTCCGCTACCGGCTCGTGGTCGAGCGGCGCGAAGGCGGCATCGTCGCGTACGGCAACCTCTACGGCAGTTCAGCAGGCCTCCGGCCGATATGGCTCGAGCCGGATGCCCAGCTCAGGCTCTCCAACGGCCGCCGGCTCAACATCTCCGTGACGGATCTGGTCGGCGACGTCGCCGAGTTCGAGAGCACGGGACCGGTCGGCGCGCTCTGACGCCCCGCCCAGCACAGCACTTCTGAGAGTTAGGCGCCCGGCGGCCTCGGGCTGGCCGAAAACCGATCGTTCCGGACCCGGGACGATTCGGCAATTTGTCGCGCCTGACGCAGACTGCGACGAACGGGATCCGCGAAAAATTCGGATGCGGCGACTGGGCGCAGACGGGCAAACCGGGAAAATTCGGCAATGAACGGGCGTCGGACCATTCTGCAGTGCAGTTGACTCGCCGACGTCCCGCGCGTTCCTTTCGACCCGCTATGCGGCCAGACCAAGCGGGCGACGCATGCAGACACCCAGCAAAGCTTGTTCGTTTGCAAGATCCGCATGGGAGGCGCCGACGTCTCCGTCAGTTCTGCCTCAAAGAACGGCAAGCTCCTTGTGCATCGCAGCATTTCTTTTCGCAAACGCATGACATCGCCCGTGCCTTTGTCATGCGAAGAGAAGCTTTCACCGTGTGACCACAGCCCTCGAACGGCGAGTTGACGGCGCTCAAAAATCTCTTAAGGTCCGTTCAAGCCTCGGTTTCGAGGGAGCCGCCTCAGGGATGGCGGTTCCTGGCTAGGGGATCAGTAGATCTCCTCGAAGTCCACTATGCCCGCTACCGAGGCGTCCATCCCTGTCGCAAACAGTCAGGTCGGAGTCCGCGTGACGCCGTTATCGCTGCGCGTCGCAAATACTCTCAAGACTTGTCGGAGGAACCCATGAGAGCGGTACATCTCCTTGCGCTCGGCGCAGGTGTCGCGGCCGTCGCCGCGCCGGCGCTGGCCAATGAAAGCGTCATGAAGGGCATCGCCAACCCGGCGGAACAGGTTCTTCAGACGGTTGATTACGCGAATACGCGTTATTCGAAGCTCGACCAGATCAACGCCAAGAACGTCAAGGATCTCCAGGTCGCCTGGACGTTCTCGACCGGCGTTCTGCGCGGCCACGAGGGCTCGCCGCTCGTCGTCGGCAACATCATGTACGTGCACACGCCGTTCCCGAACATCGTGTACGCCCTCGACCTCGACCACGAGGCGAAGATCATCTGGAAGTACGAGCCGAAGCAGGATCCGTCCGTGATCCCGGTCATGTGCTGTGACACGGTCAACCGTGGCCTGGCCTACGCCGACGGCGCCATCCTCCTGCACCAGGCCGACACCACCCTCGTGTCGCTCGACGCCAAGACCGGCAAGGTCAACTGGTCGGTCGTGAACGGCGATCCGAAGAAGGGCGAGACCAACACCGCCACGGTTCTGCCCGTGAAGGACAAGGTCATCGTCGGCATCTCCGGCGGCGAGTTCGGCGTGCAATGCCACGTCACCGCCTACGACCTGAAGACCGGCAAGAAGGTGTGGCGCGGCTACTCCGAGGGCCCGGACGATCAGATGATCGTGGACCCGGAGAAGACCACGTCGCTCGGCAAGCCGATCGGCAAGGACTCCTCGCTGAAGACCTGGGAAGGCGATCAGTGGAAGACCGGCGGCGGCTGCACCTGGGGCTGGTTCTCGTACGACCCGAAGCTCGACCTGATGTACTACGGCTCGGGCAACCCCTCGACCTGGAACCCCAAGCAGCGTCCGGGCGACAACAAGTGGTCCATGACCATCTGGGCGCGTAACCCGGATACCGGCATGGCCAAGTGGGTCTACCAGATGACCCCGCACGACGAGTGGGACTACGACGGCATCAACGAGATGATCCTCACGGATCAGAAGGTTGACGGCAAGGACCAGCCGCTTCTGACCCACTTCGACCGTAACGGCTTCGGCTACACGCTGAACCGCGAGACCGGCGCCCTGCTCGTCGCCGAGAAGTTCGACCCGGCCGTCAACTGGGCGTCCAAGGTCGACATGGACAAGGGCTCGAAGAACTACGGCCGTCCGCTGGTCGTGTCGAAGTACTCGACCGAGCAGAACGGTGAGGACACCAACTCCAAGGGCATCTGCCCGGCGGCGCTGGGCACCAAGGATCAGCAGCCTGCGGCCTTCTCGCCGAAGACCAACCTGTTCTACGTGCCCACCAACCACGTCTGCATGGACTACGAGCCGTTCCGGGTGACCTACACCCCGGGCCAGCCCTACGTCGGTGCGACCCTCTCGATGTACCCGGCCCCGAACTCGCACGGCGGCATGGGCAACTTCATCGCGTGGGATGGCGTCAACGGCAAGATCAAGTGGTCCAACCCCGAGCAGTTCTCGGTGTGGTCCGGTGCTCTGGCCACCGCTGGCGACGTCGTGTTCTACGGCACGCTTGAGGGCTACCTGAAGGCGGTCGACGACAAGACCGGCAAGGAGCTGTTCAAGTTCAAGACCCCGTCGGGCATCATCGGTAACGTGATGACCTACCAGCACAAGGGCAAGCAGTACGTGGGCGTCCTGTCGGGCGTCGGCGGCTGGGCTGGCATCGGCCTCGCGGCCGGCCTGACCGACCCGAACGCCGGCCTCGGCGCGGTGGGTGGCTACGCGGCTCTGTCGCAGTACACCAACCTCGGCGGCCAGCTGACGGTCTTCGCCCTGCCGAACTAATCGGCCGCAGGGTTAGACGTGAAAAACGATGCCGGCGCGGGTTCCCGCGCCGGCATCCTTGTGATTAGACTTTCTCGCAAGAGGCTGCGGCTCGAGGGAGACGAAGAGCCTCGATCCAGGGAGACACATGCGTTGCTCAACCTCAGCAAGATCGTAACGCGGCCGGTTATCGCCGCCCTCGCCCTAGCGACCGTCTCGACGGTTGCCGTACATGCTGAGGATGCCAAGCCCGCCGACCCCAAGCTCGCCAATTCCTTGAACGCGAACGACAAGACCGCCGAGCAGGATCCCAAGCTGCTGAAGCAGGATGCTGCGACGAAGGTCGAGGACGGCAAGTATTTCGATGCCGACGGCCACCCGACGTTCCACGTGACCCAGGACGGCAAGATGCTCGACTGGTACACCTACTCGGGCTACCGCCGCTATCACGCCGAGTGCCACGTCTGCCACGGTCCGGACGGCATGGGTTCGACCTACGCGCCGGCGCTGAAGGATTCGCTGAAGCACCTCTCCTACGAGGAGTTCATCGGCATCCTGGCGGGCGGCAAGCAGGAGGTGAACTCCGCCGAGCAGAAGGTGATGCCGGCCTTCGGCGACAACAAGAACGTCATGTGCTACTCGGACGACCTGTACGTCTACCTCAAGGCGCGCGCCGCCGGGGCGATCGGGCGTATCCGTCCGTCGGATCATGAGGACAAGCCCGACACGGCCAAGAAGGCCGAGAAGGAATGCATGGGCGGCTGATGTCGTCTCTTGCCCGGATCGCCGTCCTCTGCGCCCTGACATTCACCGGGGCGCAGGGGGCTCTCGCCCAGCATCTGCCGGATACGGTCACCACGGACGTGCTGCGCGTCTGCGGGGATCCGGGCAACATGCCGTTCTCCGAACGCAAGGAGGACGGCTTCGAGAACAAGATCGCGGCGATCATCGCCGACGAATTGAAGATCAAGGTCCGCTACTACTGGCTGACCCAGGGTCCCGGCTTCGTGCGCAACACGCTCGGGACCGGCCTCTGCGATCTGATCATGGGTCAGGCCTTCGGCAGCGACCTCGTCCAGACCACCAATCCCTATTATCGGTCTGCCTATACGCTGGTCACGCGCAAGGGTGAGTACGAGGGCGTGACCGCCCTCGACGATCCGCGCCTGAAAGGCAAGAGCATCGGCGTGATCGCCGGGACGCCGCCGGTCAACCGCATGGGAGATCTCGGCCTCGTCTCGACCATGAAGGCCTACGCCCCCTATCAGCTCGACCCGGCCCGCAAGCATCAGACGGTTGCCGCCGAGATCATCGCGGCGCTGGCCGCCAAGGAGATCGACGCGGCCGTGCTGTGGGGGCCTGCGGCGGGCTGGCTCGCCAAGCAATCGGGCGTTGCGATGAATGTCGTGCCCCTGCTCAAGGAGCCGGAGCGGCCGCCGATGGCCTACCGGATCGCCATGGGCGTGCGGATCGGCGAGAACGATTGGAAGCGCTCGCTGAACACCGTCCTGCGCAAGCGTAAGGCCGATATCGACGCGGTCCTGCGCGCCTACGACGTGCCGCTCCTCGAAGAGGATGACAACAAGCTCGCGGAGCCGGCCGAGCGCTGATGCACCGTTGCGGGTCGCCGCTCGACGGCGACCCGGCCGGGTCGGCTCAGACGCGCGCGATGCCGGTCCGGTCGAGCTTCGCCAAGGCATCCACCACGCGCTCGCCGCCGATCACGAGGTCGGGTGCGATCTCGGCCAACGGCACCAGCACGAAGGCCCGTTCACGGACATAGCGGTGCGGCAGAACGAGACGCGCGTCGTCGACGGCGGCGCCCTCGTAGGCCAGGACGTCGATGTCGATCACCCGCGGCCCCCATCGCTCCTCGCGGACCCGGCCGAGATCGTGCTCCACGCGGAGGCAGGCGTCGAGCAGGCCGTGCGGATCGAGATTCGTTTCCACCGCCACGGCCCCGTTGAGGAACCAAGGCTGATCGGTCTTGCCCCAGGGCGGCGTGCGGTAGTCGGAGGACCGCGTGACGAGGGTGATACCCGGATCCGCCGCGAGGCCCGCGACCGCGCGGTCGAGCATCGCGGCCATGTCGCCGACATTGCTGCCGATACCGAGATAGGCCCTCATCGGCCGGCTCCGCGACGACGCATGATCTCGATGCTGACACTGTCCAGAATGGCGGGAACGGGAGCGCTCGGCTTGTCGACGCGGACCGTGACGGCGTCGATCAGCGTGAAACGCGCCAGGATCTCCGCGGCGATGGCTTCGGCCAGGGCTTCGATCAGGTTGAATCGATGCTCGGTGGCGCTCGCGACCGCCACCGCGGTGAGATCGGCGTAGCTCACCGTGCCGGCCACATCATCCGAGCGGCCCGCCGCGCCGAGGTCGAGCTGCGCTTCGAGGGAAATGTAGAAGCGCTGGCCCAGCACGGCCTCTTCGGCCAGCACGCCGTGTCGGCCGAACACCGCGATGCGGGTGACGCGGATCAGGTCGCCGGCCATGCTCAGCGCGCCTCCGGCCGCATCACGGCATCGACGACGCGCATCGCATCGACATGCGCCGCAACGTCATGCACGCGCACGATGTCGGCACCGAGCGTCGCCGCGACGGCGTGGGCCGCGAGGGAGCCGGTTAGACGGTCCGCCGGCCGGGTCTCGCGATCATGCAGGCGTCCGAGAAGCGACTTGCGGGACACACCGACCAGGACCGGAAACCCGAGGGCGCGGATCTCGGGCAGCCGCCGCAGCGCCTCGAGATGCTGGTTCCAGCTCTTGCCGAAGCCGACACCCGGGTCGAGCACGATCTCGGAATCGGCGAGGCCGGCGCGATGGGCGATGGTGAGGGACCGCTCGAAGAAAGCGAGCATGTCGGCCACGATGTCGAGATCCGGGTCGATCGTCTCCCGGTTGTGCATGATGATGACGGGCGCGCCGTGCGCCGCCGCCACGGAGGCGATGTCGGGCTCACGCTGGAGCCCCCAGACGTCATTCACGATCCGGGCACCGGCCTCCAGCGCGAGGCGGGCCGTGGACGCCTTGTAGGTGTCGATGGAGATCGGCACCGGCAGACGGGGCGCGATTGCCCGGATCACCGGCAGGACGCGCGCCTGCTCCTCCTCGGCCGGGACCGGAACGTGACCGGGCCGGGTGGACTCCCCACCAATGTCGAGTATCGCCGCGCCTTCTGCAACGAGGCGCTCGGCCTGGGCCACGGCTTCGGCCTCCCCGGCGAACAACCCACCGTCCGAGAAGGAATCGGGCGTGACGTTGAGGATGCCCATGACCAGCGTGCGGCCGCCCAGAGCAGGCAGCAGAGCGGACAGGCTGGAGGAGGGTGTCACGGTGCGGGTCCCGTTCACGAGCGCGGTTCGGGAGCCGGTGTGCGCGAATCGCGAGGCCGGCGCAACGCCGGCCTCGCCTCGCAACTCAGCCGTGATAGCAGCGAATCTCGGCTTCGGCCTGGGCGCGGCGCAGGTCCGCCACCTTGTCGTCGAAGATCTTGGTCGACTTGAACTCGTTCGCCCGGTTGCCGATGCCCTGCCGCATCGACAGGATGGTGCTCGCCTGGACGTACTTGTCGTACGGCAGGATCGCGGCGAGCTGGTCGAGCGAGCAGGAGCATTTCTGCAGGCTCTCGCGAGTCTGGCCGTTGGCGGCCATGCAGCCGAACACGTAATCGACCCGCGCGTCGGTCGGGTAATCGTTCTCCTCGGCGGCCCAGCCGGCCAAGCCCGACAGCGTCAGGGCGAGGGCAGCCAGGGCGCCCCGTTCAGCCAGCCTTCTGATCATAGTTCAGCTTCTCCTCAAGCAACTCACCGCCATCCGCGCTCTTCGACGACGCCTCGATCGAGACGATCTCACCCGGGACGGACGGGGCAGTGACGAAGGTATAGGTCATGTCGTCCAGGCCGCGCATGCGCTGCGCCATGGAGTCACCCTGAAAGGGCTTCGTTACCACGCGCCAGCCGTCGACTTCGCGGCCGCCGACCGTCACCTTCGTCGGCGTCACGGTCGCCTTCTCACGCAGACCCTTGCGGATGGCGAGCTTGAGGTAGCGCGGATTGGCCTCCAACACCTTGGCCAAGCCACGCAGGTGGTTCTCCAGGAACAGGGAGACGATGGGGTTACCCGCCATGTCCTCGAACGGGCCGGCCGGCACACGGTTCAGCCCGGAAAACATCACGACGCTGATATCCCGGCCTTCCGCGCTCTTTCCGGGCTCGACCTTCAGCTGGACCGTGTCTTCCAGCGGCGCCCCGAACGGCCCCTTCGCGATGCCCGAACGGCGCAGATAATCATAGGTCAGCGTCGACCCCGGCGCCGCATTCTTCATATGCGGCTGGTCGAACAGCAGATCCGCGGCGGACGGCGCAGCGGCCGCGTTGGCCTGGGTCACGATGGCGGGCTTCGACGCATCCTCGGCGAGGGCCGGCAGCACGGCCAGCCCGAGCGCGACGGACGTCGTAGCAAGACCCTTTACGACAAGACCTCTCACGAGTGGACTTCCTCCTTGAGCGGCGACCGAACGTTGCTGCCGATCGTCCGATAAATGTAATCCGGCGGGTTTTCCGCAGCTTCCTCCGCGGCAAGGGCCCGCACCTTGGCGTGGAGCGGGGAGAGCGAGCAGGCAGGATCGGTGGCGGCCGCGTCCCCGGCGAGGGCCAGGGCCTGACAGCGGCAACCGCCCCAGTCCTTCTCGCGCCGGTCGCAGGAGCGACAGGGCTCCTTCATCCAGTCGGTGCCGCGATAGGCGGTGAAGGCGGGCGAGTCGCGCCAGATCTCGCCCAGCGTGTGATCGTTGACGTTCCAGAATTCCAGCCCCGGGATCGTCTCCGCCGCGTGGCAGGGGAGGACCTTGCCCTGGGGCGTCACGTTCATCAGCTTGCGGCCCCAGCCGCCCGCGCAGGCCTTGGGATATTTCGCATAATAGTCCGGCACGACGAGGTCGATGACGAGCTGGCCCTTCAGGCGCTCCCGGGCTGCCTCGACGATCCGGATCGACTCGTCCACCTGCGCCTTGTCGGGCATCAGCGCCGCGCGGTTGACGTAGGCCCAGCCGTAATACTGCGTGTGCGCCACCTCGAGCCGCTTGGCGCCCATCTTCACCGCGAGGTCGATGAAGCCCGCCACCTCGTGGATGTTGCCGCGGTGAATCACCGAATTCAGCGTCAGGGGCAGGCCGAGTTCGACAACCTTGGCGGCGAACTCGAACTTCTGCGGCTGGGCGTTCTTGAGGCCGCCGATCTTCTCGGCATTCTGCGCGTCGACGCCCTGCACTGAGAGCTGCACGTGGTCGAGCCCGACATCGTAGAGCGCCTGGAGCTTCGCGAGCGCCCCGCCGACGCCGGAGGTGATCAGGTTCGAGTAGAGGCCGAGATCGGCGCAGGTCTTGGTGATCTCGACGATGTCGTTGCGTGCCGTCGGCTCGCCGCCGGACAGGTGCACGTGCAGGACGCCGAGGGCCGCGGCCTCCCCGAGCACGCGCTGCCACGTCTGCGTGTCGAGCTCGCCCGACCGGCGGTCGAGTTCCAGCGGATTCGAGCAATAGGGGCAGCGCAGCGGGCAGCGATGGGTCAGCTCAGCGAGCAGACCCACCGGGGCCGGCGCATCGGGCCGGTTCGGCGTCAGCGCATTCATCGCTCAAGAACCCGTTTCTCCGCGAGGCCGTCGAGCATCACCAGGATGTCGGCCTCAATGGCCCGCGGCTCGGCCGCGTACGTCTTTCCGAGCTCGTCCGCGATGTCGGCGACGCTGCGCGCGCCGTCCACGAGCTTGAGCACCGCGACGGCGTTGTCGTCGAGATCGAAGGTGCGCTCGGGGGCGAGCAGAACCCACTTGCCGCGGGTTTCGTCGTTGCGCAGCCGGACGCCGCGCGGCAGCCGCGGACGGTCGCCGGCCGCCATCTTCCGGTTCCCGCCCACCCGGGCCGGAGATGCCTCGTTCACGAGGCCTTCGCCCGGTTGCCACGCGTCCGGGGGGACCATCCCGGGGGAAACGTAGGCGAAGTACAGGGCGTCGAGCTGCGTCCAAAGGACGTTGCACTTGAATGTCAGCGCCGCCATGGCCTTCCGCTGCAGCTCCGGCGTGGTCGCGTGCTGCTTGACGTAGTCCAGGGCGAAATCGGCATCCCGCGGCGCCTGGGTGAGACGCTTGTCGAAATACGCCAGCGTCTCCTTGGTGATGAAGTCGTAGTTCTTCAGCATCCCGGCGACACGCTCCGAGATGATCGTCGGCGAGAACATCTCGGTCAGCGACGAGGCGATCGCCTCCAGGAGCGTCTGCTCGGTGACGAAGTGCACATAGGCCTCGACCGAGAACTTCGTGGCCGAGAGAATGCCGCGGGTCGATAGGACGTAGTCGCGGTCGAAGCCGACGCCCTCGGCGAGCTTGAGCCACCGCTCGATACCGCCGTCACCCTCGTGGTCGCCGTCATGGTCGACGATGCGCTGGCGCCAGATCCGCCGCAGCGCCGCGTCGGTCATGCGCGCCAGCACGGCGGCATCCTTCACCGGAATCATCGCCTGATAGTAGTAGCGGTTCAAGGCCCAGGCCCGGACCTGATCCTTCGACAGCTTGCCGTCATGGAGCAGGCGGTGGAACGGATGCAGGTTGTGGTAGCGGCGCGCGCCGATGTCGCGCAGGGCGGCTTCCAGCTCCGCGGGGCTCAGGAGACGCTGGCTGTCGGCGGTGTCGGGGGTCGGGAAGACTGCGTTCATGGCGTTTCCGGCGTCCGTCCTCGGGTCGCGTTTCCTGTGCGGTCGTTCCGCCCTCGGCAACGGGGCGAATGCCGTGCTTCAACGACAATATAGTGCCGGCGGCTTCCAGGCCCAACCGGATGACCCGGACGCGTGCCCCATTCGCGCGGCCAGCGCCTGCGACACAGGGCGCGTACGAAACCCGTCCGGTCTCTCGGTCGCCGAGGCACCTCACCTGATGCGACGGAGACTCAAGGCCCGACCTCAGCCTGGGGCGCGGCGATGCCGCGACGGAGTCCTCCTCGGACGCCTCAGGATGAGGATGCGGAAGGGGTCGACCGGTTTCTACGTGCGCTCCACTGTCGTCACAGCCTCAAAGCGACAGGCTCAGGCCGTCATGGGCTACGGTCCAGCCGGCGGCCTCGACATCCGCCCGTTCCGGAGAGCCTTCGACCAGGACCGGATTGGTGTTGTTGATGTGCACGAAGATGCGGCGCCCGATCTCGACGGAACCCAGGGCGTCGATCGAGCCGTTCTCACCGCGCATCGGCACATGGCCCATGCGCCAACCGGTCTTGGTGCCGACGCCCGCCCGGATCATGTCGTCGTCGTGCAGGACGGTGCCGTCGAACAGCAGCGCGTCCACGCCGGCGATGCGGGCGCGCAGCCCGTCCGTCACCCGGGCACAGCCGGGGATGTAGGCGAGGCGCCGGCCACCAGCCTCGATCAATGCGCCGACCGTGGTCTCGGTCTCGGCGCCGATCTCCAGGGTCTCGTCCTCGAGCCAGAGCGGAACCTTGCCGGGAACGGGGAAAAGGGTGACCGACAGGCCGGGCAGGGGCACGAAACGCTGATCCATCCCGATCGGCTGGCGGGCGACCACGCCCTCGGCCATCACGTCGAACACGCGGTTGGCATTCACCGATTCGAGGATGCCGCGGGTGCCGTAGAGCGTGTAGGGCTGGCCTTCGCGGAGGGTCAGGAGACCCGCAACGTGGTCGACATCCCCGTTCGTCAGCAGCACCGCCTTGATCGGCGAATGGCGCAGGCCCTCGCGCGGGTGCATCTGCGCATTGTCGAAGAGCTGTTGCCGGATGTCCGGCGAGGCATTGATGAGCAGCCAATCAGACCCGTCGGCGGAGACCGCGATACTCGACTGAGTCCGGGGGCGTACCCGGTCCGGTTCGGACCGTGCCAGCGAACAGATGGGGCAGCGGCAATTCCACTGGGGAAGGCCGCCGCCAGCCGCAGAACCGAGGATCACGACGCGCATGTGCGGCTCCCGAGATCCCCGGTCCGTAAAACTCAGTTGAAGGTGTCGATCTCGGCCGACTCGTAGCTCGTCACTTCCATGCCGACGCAGATCTCGGACACGATCGGGGCAGCCCACTTCATGGTGTTTCTCCTCAGGCGATATCTTCACCGAGCGTCACGCGGATCCTAAGAGGACCCTAAGACACTGATGGCGCTCTCATTTCTGGCGCGGGAGAGGTATCGACGATTCAGGCGCGGGCTTCAAGCACTAAGTTGCCGGATCCTCCCAAATTTTTCGTGAGAGACTTCCTAAACGCCCGGAAACCATCACGAAACGCGCCGCCCTGCGACTAAAGTACAGTGGCTCACTGTCGAAAGTCGGGACCGCGCAGTTCGAGCATGAATCCCTTGCCACGCACCGTGACCAGGCCGGGACCGCCGTAGCGGACGAAATCCGCCATCTTCGAGCGCAGATAGCCGATATAGACGTCGACCACGTTGAGCGAGAGGCCACCCTGGCTGGCCCAGAGCCGGTCGAAGATATCGGCTCGGGAGACCGGCTTGCCGATGTTCTCCATCAACATGCCGAGCAGGTCGGCCTCGCGGGGGGTGAGGCGGGCGCTGGCCTCGCCGCAGCTGGCCTGCCGGGTCTCGAGGTCCAGCATCAGCTTGCCGACGGTGATGCGCGACCGCGGTGCCTCCGCCTGCTCGCGCCGCATCAGATGGGTCCGCAGGCGGGCGACCAGCTCGTCGAACTCGAAGGGTTTGATGATGTAGTCGTCGGCGCCGAGCGCCAGCCCTTCGGCCCGGTCACGAATCTCGTCCCGGGCGGAGAGGAACAGGATCGCCCCGGGAAAGCCGCCCTCCCGCAGGGAGCGGCAGACGTCGTGCCCCGACCCGTCCGGGAGGTTGATGTCGAGGAGCACGGCGCCGGGGGCCGGATCGTGCGCGGCCTTGAGCGCCTCGTCCACGCAGGCTGCCGTCCCGACTTCGAATCCCTCGGCTTCCAGGCCCCGAGCCAGAAGGCCGCGGATGTCGATGTCGTCCTCGACGATCAGGATCCGCGTCATGCGGCCGACTCCTTCACCTGCCCGCCGGTCGCGCCGTCGACCGGCCCCGCATCCCATGCCGGATCGAGGGCCGGGATGTCCAGGGTCACGCGGGCGCCGCGCCCGTCGGGCCCGGCACCGAGCCGAATCGTGCCGCCATGCTGCTCGACGATCCAGCGCGCCAGGGCGAGGCCGATGCCGAATCCGGTCTCGTCGGGACCCGCCCCCGATCCACGCCTGAAGCGTTCGAACAGGTCGGCTTCGGATGCACTGAAGCCCGGACCGTCGTCCGTGACGGTGATCCGCCCGACGGGTCCCGGGCCCGCCGCCAAGGCGACCTCGACGCGGGTGAGGCCGGCGGCATGACGCAGGGCGTTGTCCACGAGGCTCTCGACGGTCTGGCGGATCCATTCGCGGTCGGCGAGGCACTCGACGTCCCGGGTGCCGGGATCGAGGCCGAGGCCGACGCGACGGCGGGCCGCTTCGGAGCTCATGTTGTCCACCGCCTCCGCGAGGAGCTGAGCGAGTCCCAGACGGCGCTTGTCGAACTCGATCTCGCCGGATTCCGAGCGCGCAACCCGCAGCAGGTCCTCGACCCGCAGCTTGAGACGCTGCGCCCGCTTCTTGATCGTCGCGAAAACCGGATTCGAGTCGGCGCCCCGGGATGCGCCGCGCAGGGCGAGGTCGCACTCGCCCAGGATGACCGTGAGGGGGGTGCGCAGTTCGTGGCTGACATCGGCGAAGAAGCGGCGCCGGGATTGGTCGACGGCTTCGAGGCGGGCGTTGGCGGCCCGAAGATCGGCCGTGCGTGCCGCCACGGTATCCTCCAGCGCCGCCCGGTCGGCCGCAACCCGCGATTCCCGCCGGGCGAGGCGGGCGGCCATGCGGTTGACGTTGGTCATCAGCAGGCCGAGTTCGTCGCGCGTGGCGACGGAGAGCCGGGTGTCGAGGGCGCCGTGGCCGATGGCGCTCGCGGCCCTGCGGACCTCCTCGATCCGCGCCAGAGTCGGCCGGGTGACGCCGCGGTAGAGGATCGCCAGCAGCACGAGAGCCGCCGCCACCGCGGCGGCGGCGGCCAGACGCAGGCGCTCCGACAGCGCCCGGGCCTGCTCGGAGCCGAGGGCCATGCTGCGCCGTTCGGCCTCGATCAGGAAGGACAGGGGCTGGCCGGTCATGGCCCCGAAGCCGTTGAGCGCCCCCTTGATGGCGTCTTGGCGCCGCTCCGGATCGGTCTGGCGGCTGATCAGCGACACCTGCCGGTCCAGGACGGCGCGGGCCGCGCGCAGCTGGGCCATGGGGCGCGTACGGGCGGCGTACTGCATCCGGTCGGCCGGGTCGTCGCTCGGCGGGAAGCTCTTGGCGAGCGCCTCATCCACGGTGGTCAGGGCGCGGTCGGCATTGTCTCGGGCGATCGCCATCGCCTCGGGCTGGCCGTCGGGATTGCCGACGGTCTCCACGGCCGCCATGCCGAACTGCGTGAGGCGGCCCGACAGCTCGGCCAGAAGTTCCAGGCGACGCTGGGCCTCGAGGGTGCGGTCGACGGTCCGTTCCGCCGCCCCGATCGCCGCCAGCGCGGCCGCGGCCGCCAGCATCACGACGATGGCGGTGCCCCCGAGCAACAGGGCGAAGCGGACCTTCAGCGAGCGCATCGTGGTCGTCCCGCCGTCAATGCGGGACCGAGCATGTCACCGTCCGGCCGCTGAACCAAGGTGCCGTCACAGATCCTTCGGCAGGCTGCCCTTGGCGGCGCAGCGCCAGCGTTCCACGTGCCATTCGGGATGCGCGGCCTGCCAGGTCGCCAGCGCACTCTGCGAGTTGCGCAGGCAGACGAACGGGCTCGCTTTCTCGAACGACATCTCGATCCGGTCCTCGCGGCAGGTCGAGGGTTGGGCGACGAGGCAGATCGACAGCAGCAGCAACATGGGCGCGTCCCCGGGTTGCCGGCCTCGATCGGGCCGGCTTGGCGGAGAGCATAGGACGCGTCCACGCCCCTTGCCCAGGCGGCGTCAGGCCGCGACCCAGATCTCGCCCTTGGCGATGGTGGCGAGGTCGCCCGAGTAGCGACGCAGCGGCTTGGCGAGCAGGTCGGCATGCTCGGCGCTGAGGCCGCGCAGCGCCTTCGCCAGGAGCCGGAGGAACACGAGATCGTGCGTCCCCGTCTCCACAAAGGTCGAAGCCATCCGGCCGTGCGCACCCAGGAGAAGCGTTCCGCGGCGCATGCCGAGACCGGGGTGATCGCCCACCGCGAGGGCCGCCAGGGTTCCGGCGATCATGCGCGATCCCGCGAAGGCCCCCGCGCGTCCGGCCACGATCGTCCCGCGCCGCATCCGGTCGCCGAGATGGGCACCCGCCGTGCCGCGAATGATCAGGGTCGCACCGTCGAGCCCGGCCTTGGCGGCATAGACCGCACCGCCGGCGTAATCTCCGGCATCGCCCTCGATGGTGATCGTGCCGCCGGTGGCGCCGGAGGCCGCATAGGGCCCGGCATGGCCTGTGACGGTGACGCGGCCGCCCGCCATGCCGGCGCCGAGGCGCTGGCCGACATCGCCGGTGACCCGGATCGTGCCCGCCGACAGGGAGGCGCCGACCCGGTCGAGGCGCTCGTGGCCGCCCTCGAGTGTCAGGGTGTCGGAGCCGTCCAACGAGACGGCGAAGCAGTCGCCGAGGCGCACGCCGGTCCGGGTGGTCCCGATCTCCAGGCGCTCGGCTTCGCCCTGCGACAGGCGGCTCAGAGCCGCGGGGTTGATGTTGAGGAAGTCCAGGCGCTCCGGCGGAGCCGCACGCAGGGTGAGGGTGCTCACGGCTCAGCCCTCCGTCTTGGCGTCGTCGCGCGCGATCAGGTCGCGCAGATGGTAGTGGTGGCGGCCGAGATTGCCGCCGTAATTTCCGGCCGTGACCGCGATCAGCCCGTGCTTGCCGCCGATCTCGGTGGCCGCGTAGAGGCCGGCGCGCATCGAGTCGGACACGCCCTGCGAGGTCAGGGCGTCGATCACGATTTCCAGCACCACGCCGCATTCGGCCGGGAGCGCCGAGCCGGCGCGCCCCTTGAGGGTCGGGCAGTAGGCGTCGTTGGTCGAGGCCATCATGCCCTTGGTCCGGCCGCCGACCTTGGAGCCGGAGCGGACGATGCCGCCGGGGAACGGCAGGATCGCGCCCGGCACCGCCTTGGCGGCCTCCACGGCGATCTCGGCGACCTTCAGCGTCTCGGCGTGGTTGCGACCGAGGAACAGCAGGTTGCCGCCACCGACCGCGCCGTCCACGGCCCGGACCGTGTCCTCGCAGAGGAACTCGCCGTCCATCACCGGGATGCGCCAGTAGCGCCGGGCCTTGCCGGTGGCGTCGGGCAGGCGCTTGGCCACCGCGAAGCCGTCACCGAAATAGCGGATCGCGCCGCCGAGCTTGATCTTGGTCGGCCCGTCGACGCCGGCGTAGCAGGCGGTGCCCGGGCAGGTGAGGATGCACTGGCCGACCCGCTTGATCAGCTGGTCCTTGAGGCCGTTCGGCTCGAAGCCGAACAGCAGGATGCGCACGCCCGGCCGCCCGTCGGGAGTCTCCTCCGGCGACAGCTCGGCGTCGATGCCCGCCTCAGCGCCGCAGCCGATCACCGAGGTGGCGAAGCCCGTCATCGTGGTGGCGGCGATCATCGCCCACTTGGCGGTGTCGTTCGTGACGATGATGGCGGTGCCGGCCACATCGAACGCCTCCGCGAAGGTGTCGATGACCGGGATGCCGTTGAGGGAGAGGTCAGACATCGTTCTTCCCGCGGCTCGCCCCTCTGATCACACCCGGCATGGCACCGCCTCGAAATTGTCCGGACCGTCGCCGAAGGCCGCGTCGGGCACGGCGAAGCTGTCGAGGCCCTCGCCGAACCGCTCCGTCAGGTAGGTGTCGGCGCGCTTCGCCATGGCCTTGTCGGACTCGACCGTCAGCGACAGCGTCCGGCCGGCCCGCCATTCCACCACCTCGCCGTCCTCGACGATCGGCACGCCGTCCTTGAGGACGAGCTTGGCGGCGGTGAACATCGCGGTTCGGTCGGTGTCGTCCCGGTAGACCGCCACGTCCGCCCGGGCACCGGCCCGCAGATGGCCGCGGTCGTCCAGCCCCAGCAGCTTGGCCGGACCCGACCGGGTCAGCTGCGCGATTTCCGAGAGCGTGTACTCGCGCTCCAGGCCAGGAAGGCCGGAGCGCTCGCCCACGATCTTGGGCAGCGTCGCGATCTCGCGGTCACGCTCCGACTTGTCCATCAGCAGGTGGATGATGCGCGGGTACTGGGTGAACGGGCCACCGTTCGGGTGGTCGGTCGTCAGGATCGTCCGCTCCGGATCGGTGGAGAGCAGCATGATCTCCAGGCCGATCGCCCATTGCAGCGAGCTGGTCGGGCCCCGGGGCCGGTACAGGAACGGCACCACGCCGCCGCCTTCGGCGTCGCCCGCGTTCAGCACCCACTTCTTCGGCTTCGCGCCCTTCCGGCCCGCGAACTGGCGGAGGATGTCGAGGGACACCGTCACCGTCTGGCCGAACACCACCTGCCCGATGTCGAGGGTGGCGTTCGGATTGTCGGCGATCGCCTGCGCGATGCGCTCGGCGGCCGAGCGGAAACCGCCGGTGCCGGGATTGGCCGGATCGACCGCGCCGTAGGCGTAGAACTGCGCGTGGGCGAAGTGGATGCGCCGGCCCTCCGCTGCATCCAGGGTCGCCATGAAGCTGTCGTCCGCTCCGGGCAGGCCCAGGTTGTTGCAGTGGACGTGCAGCGGGTGCGGGACGCCGATCTCCTCGACCGCGTCGAGGAGCGAGCCCATGATCTGCCGGGTCGAGAGCCCGTAGCAGGGGATCTCGTCGTCCAGCGACAGGCGCAGCGCCCCGTCCTTGAAGGCGGAGGCGCCGCCCGCGTTGATGCACTTCACCCCGAGGCCGCGGGACTGGGCGACCGACAGGGCGACGAGGTCGCGCACGGCGTTGCCGCCCTGGCGCTCGCGCAGCATCTCCAGAAGCTGGTCGTCGTTGCCCATCACCGTGAGGGCGCCGCGGTCGAGCAGCGGGATGTCGGCGAGCTCGAGCTGCGTGCCCAGGGCGTGGGTCGGCGGCATCGCCGGCTCGACGGCCGTGGTGTAGCCCATCCGCGCGTAGGTCGAGCCGATCCAGGCCGCGGCCCCGCCCGCATGGGCGAAGGGATGGCCGTCGGGGGCCGCCTCGCTGACGTAGAGGTCGGGCAGGAGCAGCCGCGAGGTGATCACGTTGCCGCCGGCGATGTGCGAATGCACCTCGACGCCGCCGGCCATCACCACGCAGCCCGCCGCATCGATCACGGCGTCGGGCTCGCGGCCCGGCGGATCGATGATGCGGCCATCCTCGATCCAGACGTCACCGACAGAATCGCGGGACGCGGTCGGATCGACGACGCGCCCGCCCCGGATCACGCTCAGCATGCGGAATCACTCCTCGACGCGGCCTGCAGCGTGGCCAGACGCTCCTTGAGGGCGGCCAGCACCGACGCGGCCGACGGCAGATCCGACGGCGCAGTGGCCGGCCAGAAGGTCAGGGCGGCGCGTTGCTCGTTCCACAGGACGCCGCCGTGGTCGCGGCCAGGCTGGCCGACCGAGATCACCACCTCGGCAGCCTGCGCCTCGCCTTCCGCGACCAGAGCCACGGACGGCACCGCGGACAGCCAGTCCGGGCGCGCCACCGGGACGGCACCGAGCCAGAGAACGGCGTCGGCCTCGCCGGCAGCGACCTGCCGGGCGGCGTCGAAGCGCCAGGGATCATGCTCGGGGACGCGGCGCCCGAAGCCGCTGCGGGGCGCCTGTCCGGTCGTCCAGGCCGAGACCGGCACGACGGCCCGGTCCTGCCCGGCCGCACCGACCGCCAGGGTGAAGCAGCGTGTGGTCTCGCTCAGCTCCATGGCGAGGCCCTGGAGCATCTCGACACCGAACTCGCCGAGTTCGGCCGGATCGTAGAGCAGCACGCCGTACTGCGCGGCGGCGAGCCGGGACGCGATCTGACCCGGCAAGGCGTCACCGGCGAGATGCCCGCGGGCATAGGCCCGCAGCTCGGCCACGGCCTCCGGCAGCCCACCATCGGCGGGCCAGGCCAGCGCCGCACCGGCGTTCGCACCCACCGCCAGGAGGGCCCTGTCGGATCCGGCGGCGCGCCCACGGGTGGGCTTGGCGTCGATCAGGCGTTTCATGAGCGGCGCCTGCCAGGGGGCGGCACCGACGACGAGAACCGTGTCGGCGCGTCCGACGGCCTCGGCAGGCGTCGTCGTGAGTGCACCGACCCGGCTCAGCGCTCCGAGCTCGGCATAGGTCCCGGCCGCGCCGGCGGTATCGACCGAGGCGCCGATGCGCCCCGCGAGATCATAGGCTGCGCGGATCGCAGCCACGTCGGCGCTGAGGCCGGCGATCACCGGCGCGCGCGCCTTGGCGAGCAGGGATGCGGCCGCCTCGACGGCGGTGCCCGCGTCCGTCGCGCCACCCTTCACCCAGGCTGCCATGCTCCCTCTCGCAACGTTCTTGCTTGGTTTCGGAGCGGGCGACGGCCGTAAGACCGGACGAAGCAGGTGCGCCTCAGCATGAGGGTTCCCCACCGAATCGGAATGGCGCATCCGCCCGGCATGTCCGGGCAGCGGCAAACTCGGCGCGCCGTCGCAACCCCTAGGTTTGCATTCATCCGCGCACCGCGGCAAGGGGGGTCCGGCGGCGATCCGCATCGCAAGGTGGATCGCCAGGGTGTTTGCAAGGTGGTTCGCAAGGTGGATTGCGCGGATGGGCCGGTGCCGCCCCGCGATCCTGCGGACACCTTGTGCGGACAGGCCGAGCGACCGCGGAACCTGAACCGGAACCGAGCGCCGGAATTGCCGTGACGGCGGTGCGATCCAGGCCTGTCCAAGTTGCCTGGCCCCGGGCCACGTGTGAAAAGCGCGCCGCGCATGCGCCGGGCCTGCGGGATTCGAGGGACGTGTGTTGGGCGAGGTCCCTGAAAGGAACGAGGTGGCAGCGGACGGTGCCGTGCGGGTCGAGGCCCCGGCACGGCTGCATTTCGGATTCCTGGACCTGCACGGCGGTCTCGGCCGCCGGTTCGGCAGCATCGGGCTCGCCATCGACGCGCCGTCCCTCGCCCTGAGCGCCCGTCGGGCAGCGCGGCCTTCCGTGGAGGGCCCCGAAGCCGACCGCGTGCGCGGCTATGTCCGTGCCGCCGCCGCCCATCTCGGGCGCGGCGAGGATGTGGCGGTGACGGTGGAGCGGGTCATCCCGGCCCATGCCGGTTTCGGTTCGGGCACGCAGCTCGCCCTCGCGGTGGCGGCAGCCATGGCACGGCTCAGCGGCGAGCCCTTCGCGCCGGACGCCTTCGCGGCAACCCTGGACCGGGGCAACCGGTCCGGCGTGGGCCTGCGCGCCTTCACGGAGGGCGGCCTGATCGTCGATGGCGGCCGCGGTGCGGACGGGGGCCCGCCTCCGGTCATCGCGCGTCTGCCCTATCCCGAGGCCTGGCGGATCGTCCTGATCCTCGATCCGGGCATGGCGGGCGTGCACGGGACGCGCGAGGTCGAGGCGTTCCGCGATCTGCCGCGCTTTCCCGAGGCCCAGGCGGCGGAGATCTGCCGGATCGCGCTGATGCAGGTCCTGCCCGCGGTCGCCCTGGCCGAGCCCCAGGGCTTCGGTGCCGGCATCACCCGAATTCAGACACTGATCGGCGACCATTTCGCGCCCCATCAGGGGGGCCGCTACGCCAGCGCCGCGGTGGCGGAGGCGCTGGCGAGCATCGCCGCGCAGGGCGTGCCGGGCTACGGGCAGTCCTCCTGGGGGCCGACCGGCTTCGCCCTGATGGCGTCCGAGGCCGAGGCCCGCGCCCTGGTGGCCGGCCTCGACCGCGGCGGCCCGCTCCGGTTCGTCATCGCCCGGGGCCGCAACAGTGGCGCTTCGGTAACCGGTCCGGCGTGAGCCGCCCACCCCGGGCTTGACCCGGGGCACCGCTCCGGGTTTGGACGGTGGACAGGCGCATCTGTCGCGCGCCGCATGAGGATTCCATGGCCCGCTCGATCCTCCACATGCTGACGCCGCTCCGGCACATGAGCCCGTTCGACGTGAACATGGCCGTGGATGCCGGGTTCGAGACGGTGGTGACCTACACCGAGGTCAGCCTCGCCGACGTGGTCTCGCTGACCCAGGATTCGATCTTCTCGCGGTCGCCGGCCGACGGGACGCGGACGGGCATCTTCATCGGCGGCAAGAACGCCGAGGACGCCCTCGACATGGTCGACCGCGCCAAGAAGGCCTTCGTGCCGCCCTTCGTGAACCACGTCTTCGCAGATCCGGCCGGCTCGTTCACCACCGGCGCGGCCATGGTGGCCCAGGTCTCCCGCGCCCTGCGGCAGAAGTTCAACACCGACCTCACCGGCAAGCGCATCGTGATCTTCGGCGGCGCCGGCGTCGTCGCCTACGTGGCCGCGGTGATCGGCGCCCTGCAGGGCGCCACCACCGTTCTGGTCGGGCACGACGGCGAGGAGCGGGTCTCGAAGATCGCCTTCACGATGAAGTGGCGCTTCGGCATCGAGGTCGGCGCTGTCGACGGCACGACCCCCGAGGATCGCCGCGCCGCCATCCGCGACGCCGACGTCATCCTCTCCGCCGGGCCGGCGGGCATCCCGATCCTCACCGCGGAGGACCTGAAGTCGGCGCCGAAGCTGCTCGTCGCGTCGGACGTCAACGCCGTGCCGCCTGCCGGCATCGCGGGGATCGACGTGAACGCGGTCGATGTCGCCCTGCCCACCGGCAAGGGCGTCGGCATCGGCGCGCTGGCAGTCGGCAACGTGAAGTACCAGACGCAGCGGCGCCTGTTCGACCGGATGCTCGCCTCCGACACGCCGCTCTGCCTCGATTTCCGCGACGCCTACGCGCTCGCGGTGGAGATCGCCGGCTAGTCCGATACGAGCCGGCCCCGGATGGCGGATGCGGTCCTGATCGCCGCCCAGGCCGGGCGCGCCCTGGCCGAGGCGGCGCGGCGTGCCGGGCTTCGTCCTTACGTAGCCGATCTGTTCGGGGACGCGGATACGCTCGCCGCCGCCGAGGCCTACCGGCCGCTGCCCGGCCGCTTCGGAACCGCGCCGGCCGTGGACGCGACGGTGGCCGCGCTCGACCATCTGGCCGGAGCCGCCGGCCGCCCGATCGGGCTCATTCTGGGCAGTGGCTTCGAGGACGCGCCGGACTTGATCGGGCGCCTCGCCGCGCGGCACCGGCTGATCGGCGCGTCGGCCGAGACCGTCTCGACCCTCAAGGCGCCCCTGGCCTTCGCGGCCCTCTGCACACGCCTCGGCGTGCCGCATCCCGCGGTGGCAACCGACCCGCCGCCGGATCCGCGGGCGTGGCTGCTCAAGCGCGCGGGCGGCAGCGGCGGCAACCACATCCGGGCTGCGACCCGGTCGCCGGCACCGCAGGGCCACTACTTCCAGCAACGCGTACCGGGCCGGCCGCACGCCCTGAACTTCCTCGCCGACGGCCGGACGATCCGCATCCTCGCCGTCACCGAGCAATGGTGCTCGCCGTCGCCGATCCGTCCCTTCCGCTATGCCGGGGCCCTGGCCCGCGGTGCCGGGGAAGCCCCGGCGCTCCCCGTTGCGCTCGTGGACGCCATCGCCGCCGGCACCGAGCGGATCGTCGCCGCGACCGGCTTGCGGGGGCTCGCCAGCGCCGACCTGCTGGTCGAGGGTTCGGCGTGGTGGCTCACCGAGATCAATCCCCGGCCCGGCGCGACGCTGGACATCCTCGACCGGCGCGGGATTCCGCTGCTTCCCGCCCATATCGCGGCCAGCCTCGGCACGATGCCGGACCCCGGGCCGCATCCGGCGGATGCGGCGGCCGCGCAGATCTGTTACGCGGACCGGGAGCTTGCGCCTGTTCCGGACCTCGAGTGGCCGGACTGCGTGCGCGACCGTCCGTGCCCCGGCTCGGTGGTCCGCCGCGACGCGCCGCTCTGCACGGTGCTGGCCGAAGGCGCGGACCGGGCGGAGGTGCTCGCCCTGTTGGAAACGCACACGGCGCGCCTGCGGGCCGTCTGCGCGGCGAAGAAAACTCACCCCGAGGAAGCCCTGTCATGAGTGCCAGCCAATCCTATCCCAGCATCAACGCGCTCGCGGCGCCCCTCGTCGAGCGGCTCGTGGCGGATGCCGCGACGCTGCGGCTCTCCGTGACGCAGGCGGCCGGCGGCGCCCGGATGGTCGATGCCGGCGCGCAGGCGAGGGGGTCGATCGAAGCCGGGCGGCGCATCGCCGAGATCTGCCTCGGCGGCCTCGGCACCGTCACGATCGCGCCGACCGGACCGATCGCCTCCTGGCCCTATTCGGTGACGGTCCACGCCGCCGACCCGGTCCTCGCCTGTCTGGGGAGCCAGTATGCGGGCTGGAGCCTCGCGGACGAGACCGGTGATTCCGGCTTCTTCGCCCTGGGCTCGGGGCCCGGCCGGGCGGTGGCGGCCGTCGAGGACCTGTACCAGGAACTCGGCTTCCGCGACTCCGCCACGAAGACCGCCCTCGTGCTGGAAGCCGCGGGCGGGCCGCCCGAGAGCGTCGTCGCCAAGGTCGCCGAGGCCTCCGGCCTGAAGCCCGAGGACCTGACCTTCATCTTCGCGCCGACCCAGAGCCTCGCCGGCTCCACCCAGGTCGTGGCCCGCGTCCTCGAGGTTGCCCTCCACAAGGCCCACACGGTCGGCTTCGACCTGCACGCCATCGTGGACGGGATCGGCTCGGCGCCGCTGTCGCCCCCGCACCCGGACTTCATCAAGGCGATGGGCCGCACCAACGACGCGATCATCTACGGCGGACGCGTGCAGCTCTTCGTGGATGCCGACGATGCCGATGCCAAGCAGCTCGCCGAACAGCTGCCCTCGACGACGTCGAGCGACCACGGCGCGCCCTTCGCCGACATCTTCGGCCGGGTGAACGGCGACTTCTACAAGATCGACGGCGCCCTGTTCTCGCCGGCCGAGGCGATCGTCACGTCGGTGCGCACCGGCGTCACCTACCGCGGCGGCCGTCTGGAGCCGACGCTGGTCGACGCGTCCTTCGCCTGAAGCACGCCGGCTCCCTCTCTCCTGCGGGAGAGGGTGCCCCAACCGGATCCGGACGGCGACATCTTCCTGGCCCCCCCGCAGGCGGGTGGCAACGTGACGATCAGGACCCCCATGCGCATCGGGCTCGCGGCCGATAACGGCACCTGGCACAAGAACCGCCTCCTGGCGGCCCTGCGCGCGAGCGGCGTGGAGCCGGTCCTGTTCTCCCTGGCGGACGTCGCCGTGGTCACGGGCGGCAGCGAGCCCCTGCGCGTGCCGGGCTTCCCGGACGCGCTGCCGGACGGCGTGCTGATGCGGACCATCGCGGGCGGCACCTTCGAGGCGACGACGATGCGGCTCGGGGTGCTGCACGCCCTTGTCGCGTCTGGTGTCACCGTCTGGAACGCCCCGAGCGCGATCGAGCGCTCGGTGGACAAGGCCGCCACGTCCCTGCTCATCGACCGGGCCGGGCTTCCGACGCCGGAGACCTGGGTCTTCTCGAAGCGCGAGGCGGCGGCGTCCCTGGTCGTCGCCGAGGCACGGCCGGGCGCGCCCCTGGTGCTGAAGCCGCTGTTCGGGTCGCAAGGCGAGGGACTAGCCCTCATCGAGCGCCCGGAAGACCTTCCCGACGAGGAGGCAGTGGCGCGGGTCTACTATCTCCAGCGCTACGTTCCCCGCCGGGACGGATTGTGGCGCGATTACCGGGTGTTCGTCTGCGACGGACGGGCCATCGCCGGCATGATCCGCGAGGGCGACGGCTGGATCACCAACGTCCACCGGGGCGGCCGGCCGCTCCCCTGGGCGATGCCGCGCGCCGCCGCCGAGCTGGCCGAGGCGGCCGCCGCCGCGGTCGGCGTCGATTATTCCGGCATCGACCTCGTCGAAGACGGGCAGGGCGGGTTCTCGGTCCTGGAGGTCAATTCCATGCCGGCCTGGTCGGGCCTCCAGACCGTGTGCGAGACCGATATCGCCGCCGCGGTGGTGCGCGGCTTCCTCGCCGCGGCCCGCGGCGCCAGCCGTCCCCGGCTCGTGGTGGCATGAGCGGACCCGGCACGAGCGGCCTCGACGCGGCGCTGATCGGCACGCTCTACCGGGCGGCCTGCCTCGCGGAGCTCGACGCTCTCAAGCCCGGCAATGTCCACGCCTACGCGCCCGGCCATCGCATGGTGCTGGCGGATTTCGTCACCAGCGCCGATGTCTCGGCGCCGGCCCTGGCCCGGGCGGGCACCGGCCTGGGCATGCGGATCCGCGACGGCGTCGCCGCCACGATGGCGGCGGTAGGCCAGAACACCAATCTCGGCATCCTGCTGCTCTGCGCCCCCCTGGCCGTCGCGGCCGAGCGGGGCCTGACCGTCGCGTCGGCGCTCGAGACGCTGAACGCCACGGATGCGGACGCCGTCTTCGCGGCCATCCGCCTCGCCAATCCGGGCGGCCTCGGCCAAGCCGAGCACCACGACGTCGCCCTCGCGGCGCCCGCCGCCCTGTACGATGCGATGGCGGAGGCCGCCAACCGGGACCGGATCGCCCGCGCCTACGTGACGGACTTCGCGGACGTGCCGGCGATCGGGCTCGCGGCCCTGGCCGAGGCCCGCGCCGGGGGGCTCGACCCCACATGGTGTACGACCGCGATTCATCTCGCCTTTCTCCAGGCGGTTCCCGACAGCCATGTCGTCCGCAAGCACGGCGCCGCGGCGGCCGAACGCATCCGCCGGGAGGCCGAGGCCCTTCGCGCCGGGATCGACCTCGCCGCACGGCCGGTCGACGCGCTGCTGGCCTTCGACGCGTCGTTGAAGGCGCGGGCCATCAATCCTGGCACGAGCGCCGATTTTACGGTCGCGACGCTGTTCTGGGACGCCCTTGCGGCTGCCGGCGCACGGCTGGTCTGACCCGGGTGCACGATCCGGGGATCACGGCACCGGACAGATGGAAATTCCTTCGTGTCAGAGCCTTGCGCGGGTTGTGAGCCGCTGGGCCCCGCTGTAGGGTCCGCCGCGCTGTCCGGCCCAACCGGCTCGGCTCATCCGGCTCGGCCGGCATGGTCGGGCGCCGATAACAAGGATGGCTTCCCGGCCGCGGCACCGCCCGGCGCGCGGCTCTATTTCGGAATCCAGGGAGAGACACCGAATGGCGAAGATCACCAAGGTTCAGGTCGGCGAAGCGCTCGTCGGCGAGGGCAACGAGGTCGCCCACATCGATCTCATCATCGGACCGCGCGGCTCGCCCGCCGAGACGGCTTTCTGCAACGGCCTCGTGAACAACAAGCACGGCTTCACCAGCCTGCTCGCGGTCATCGCGCCGAACCTGCCGTGCAAGCCGAACACCCTGATGTTCAACAAGGTCACCATCAACGACGCCCGTCAGGCCGTCCAGATGTTCGGCCCGGCCCAGCACGGCGTTGCCAAGGCCGTGCAGGACGCGGTGGCCGAGGGCATCATCCCGGCGGACGAGGCCGACGACCTGTACATCCTGGTCGGCGTGTTCATCCACTGGGAGGCGGCCGACGACGCCAAGATCCAGAAGTACAACTACGAGGCGACCAAGCTGTCGATCCAGCGCGCCGTCAACGGTGAGCCGAAGGCTTCGACGGTCACCGAGCAGCGCAACTCGGCGCAGCACCCCTTCGCCGCCAACGCTTAGATCGGGGACGGTCCTGGGCAGAGCGAGCCTCCGCCCGCACCGCGGGGCCTGCTCCAGCGACTGGCTTCGATCTTCCTTGGCCGATAGGTAAGCCTTTGAACGGGACGGCGTGAGCCGTCCCGTTTTTCGTTTGTCGCCCGCCACTCGAAACGCCGCGAGACGGGGCTTCGGGCGCCGGCTCGCTGGACGCGTCATGGTCGGCGCGCGCGACCGCGGACGCGCGGACTGAGCCCGAGACGTCGACCTCCCCTCGACCGCTGTGCGCCGTCGCGGCAGGGTGAGGCGCGGTCGCACCGGTGACGCGGCGGCGCCGCCGACGTCGAGGCTCCGCCGTTGATGTGGAAGAACTCCATCGCGGCGCGCGGATACTCTGTTGTCGCGGCCGCGCCAATCAGAGTCGCAAGGTCAGGTCATGCCAACAGCCGCCGAAGAATCCGCAGCCCTGCGCGATGATTGGATGCACGGCGGCCATCTGGTCCTCGCCGCGGATCCCGATCCGTCGGATCACGCGGCGATCCATGCCTGGATCCTCGACGTCATCGAGGGCGGCGGCGGAGACCCCGATCACGACGGTATCCGCGACCTGATCTACCACAGCCTGAACTTCGACATCCCTTTCCAGGCGACCGAGCGTGTCCGGCAATCCTTGATTGCCACCGTGCGAGCCCGCCTTCAGGCCCCGGCGTCGCGTCAAGGCCGCTGAGCCCGACCGGACTCCGCCGCGCGCGCCGAGCAGCCACGGCAGCGCCAAAAGAAAAGGGGCCGCCTCTCGGCGACCCCCTTCCTCCGTCATGCGCGGTGGCGTGGACTTAGAAGTCCATGCCGCCCATGCCGCCGCCCGGCATCGCCGGAGCAGGGCTGTCCTTCTTCGGAGCGTCAGCGACCATCGCCTCAGTGGTCACCAGCAGGCCGGCGACCGAGGCCGCGTCCTGCAGGGCGGTACGCACCACCTTGGCCGGGTCGACGATGCCGGCCTGGATCATGTCGACGTACTCTTCGGTCTGGGCGTTGAAGCCGTAGGTCTCGGAGTCCGCCTTGTCGGTGATCTTGCCGACCACGATCGAGCCCTCGACGCCCGCGTTCTGGGCGATCTGACGGATCGGGGCCTCAAGGGCCTTCAGCACGATCTTGATGCCGGCCTGGACGTCCGGAATGTCGGACTTCAGGGCAGCGACCGCCTTCTTAGCGCGCAGGAGCGCGGTGCCGCCGCCGGGGACGATGCCTTCCTCGACCGCCGCGCGGGTGGCGTTGAGGGCGTCGTCGACGCGGTCCTTCTTCTCCTTGACCTCGACCTCGGTCGCGCCGCCGACGCGGATCACCGCGACGCCGCCCGCAAGCTTGGCCAGACGCTCCTGGAGCTTCTCGCGGTCGTAGTCCGAGGTGGTCTCCTCGATCTGCGCCTTGATCTGGCTGATCCGGCCCTCGATGTCGGCCTTCTCGCCGACGCCGTCGATGATCGTGGTGTTCTCCTTCTCGATCCGCACGCGCTTGGCGCGGCCGAGCATCGGGAGCGTCACGTTCTCGAGCTTGATGCCGAGGTCCTCGGCGATCATCTGGCCCTTGGTCAGGATCGCGATGTCCTCGAGCATCGCCTTGCGGCGGTCACCGAAGCCCGGCGCCTTCACGGCCGCGACCTTCAGGCCGCCGCGCAGCTTGTTCACCACCAGGGTGGCGAGCGCCTCGCCCTCGATGTCCTCGGCGATGATCAGGAGCGGCTTGCCGGTCTGGACCACAGCCTCGAGCACCGGCAGCATGGCCTGGAGCGAGGAGAGCTTCTTCTCGTGGATGAGGATGTAGGGATCCTCGAGCTCGGCGACCATCTTCTCCGCATTCGTGATGAAGTACGGGGACAGGTAGCCGCGGTCGAACTGCATGCCTTCGACGACGTCGAGCTCGGTCTCGGCGGTCTTGGCCTCCTCGACGGTGATGACGCCCTCGTTGCCCACCTTCTGCATGGCGTGGGCGATCATCTCGCCGATCTCCTTGTCGCCGTTGGCGGAGATCGTGCCGACCTGGGCGACCTCGTCGGAGGTCGAGACCTTCTTGGCGCGGGCGATGATGTCCTTCACCGCAGCCTGGGTGGCGAGGTCGATGCCGCGCTTCAGGTCCATCGGGTTGATGCCGGCGGCGACGTACTTGGCGCCCTCCCGGACGATGGCCTGGGCCAGCACGGTCGCGGTGGTGGTGCCGTCACCCGCGATGTCGTTGGTCTTCGAGGCCACTTCGCGCACCATCTGGGCGCCCATGTTCTCGAAGCGGTCGGCGAGCTCGATCTCCTTGGCGACGGTGACGCCGTCCTTGGTGATGCGCGGGGCGCCGAAGCTCTTCTCGATCACGACGTTGCGGCCCTTCGGGCCGAGCGTCACCTTCACCGCGTCTGCGAGGATGTCGACGCCGCGCAGCATCTTATCGCGGGCGTCGGCGGAGAAACGAACGTCTTTCGCTGCCATTGTGTGCCTCTTATCTGGTTGGTTTGCGCCCCAAGACTGTGGAAAGTCTCAAAGGGCGGTGAGGGGTGATCCGATCAGACGGCGACGACGCCCATGATGTCGGATTCCTTCATGATCAGGAGGTCCTGACCGTCGATCTTGACCTCGGTGCCGGACCACTTGCCGAACAGGACGCGGTCGCCGGCCTTGACGTCGAGCGGGTTGACGCGGCCCTGCTCGTCGCGGGCGCCGGGACCGACGGCGACGATCTCGCCTTCCTGCGGCTTCTCCTTGGCGGTGTCCGGGATGATGATGCCGCCCTTGGTCTTCTCCTCGCTCTCGATGCGACGGACGACCACGCGGTCGTGCAGCGGACGGAACTTCATGAGCTGCCCTCTTGCTTCAGGTCTGGAGTTGGCGTTGATGCGGCCGGCGGGACCGCTCGCGAACTCGACTGTTAGCACTCTGTCTCGGCGAGTGCCAAAGACGGCGGCGAGATAGGCTCGCTGCGGTTCCGAGTCAAGGCTGTCGCACCCCCGCGCGACGGTGCGATGACGCGCCGGCGGCCTTCCTTCTCGCCCCATGGATAATGCGCCGTCATGTTGAGCCTGCACGGACCCGAAGGCCCGGTGGCGTTGCAACCCGGCAGCCCGATCGCGCGCCATACGGTATGGCTCGACCTGAACGACCCGAGCCCGGAGGAAGCCAAAGCGGTCGAGGCCGCGACCGGTCTGCGCGTGCCGTCCCGGGCGGCGCTGTCGGAGGTCGAGACGTCGAGTCGCCTGCGCCGGGTGAAGGGCGGCCTGTCGCTCTCGACGCCGATGATCACCTTCGAGCAGAGCGCGTCGCAGGTGAAGCCGCTGGGCTTCCTGCTGACCAAGGACCACTTCGTCACGATCCGCTTTCACGACCTGCGCGCCTTCGACTCCTCCGCGAAGCGCATCGCGGAGGGCGATGGCAGCACGACCCCGAGCGAGATCTTCCTCGTCGTCCTGGAGGAGCTGGTCGACAGCCTCGCGGACGCCCTGGAGGACATGGGATCGGAACTCGACACGCTCTCGACCCGGATCTTCGACTTCGACGTCCGGGGTGCCGAGCGGCGGCGGCTGGAGAGCCCGCCGCCCCGGCGCCGCGACCTCGCCCTGCGCCGGATCCTGCGGGGCATCAGCAACCGCGGAAAGGTGCTGGGGAAGATCCGCGCCAGCCTGCTCGGGCTCGAACGGATCGTGCCGTTCGTCGCCGCAGCCTGCGACGGCATCGGCCTGCCGGAGGACGCGCGCTTCGAGACGATCAAGCGGGATATCGAATCCCTCGACGAGTTCGAGACGCGCCTCGCTGAGAACGTGCAGTTCCTGCTCGACGCGGCCCTCGGCCTCATCACCATCGAACAGAACAACGTCTTCCGGGTGCTCACCGTCGTCTCGGTGGTCGGCGTCCCGCCAACCTTGATCGCGTCGATCTACGGCATGAACTTCAAGCACATGCCGGAGCTGGACTGGACTCTCGGCTATCCCTACGCGCTCGGCCTGATCCTTTTCAGCGCCATAGCGCCTATAGTATACTTTCGAATGCGCGGTTGGTTCTAATATTCAGACCGTATTAACAGCACAAAAAGCGTATCGCCAAGTTTTAATAGCGCGGAAATCGTCTACCCCGACCTCGAAGGCACTCCGTCATCGCGATCAAAAGTCTTCGATTGCCTGCCGCCAAACGGAGACCAGCATAACGCAGCAAGAAAGAGTTCATTAACGCTGCGATGCGATACCCGCGGGCGAGGAATGCGAGTGTCGAAGTGTTCAACCGTACGACTTTCAACGAAGCCCAGGCCAAGATTGATGCCCTGGATCGTTCGCTCGCGATCATCGAGTTTTCGATGGACGGAAACGTCGTCCATGCGAACAAGAATTTCTTGAAGCTGATGAAGTATGATCTGCCGGATATTCAGAACCGGCACCACCGTCTCTTCGTGGATAGGGCTTATGCCGAGACCGCGGAGTATACGGAATTCTGGGACAAGCTGAAGGTCGGCCAGTACGTCACCGGCGAGTTCCTCCGCCTGGACAAGGACGGCAACTCGGTCTGGCTGGAGGCGACATACAATCCCGTCCTCGACGCCCGTGGCCGGCCCGTGAAGGTGGTCAAGTTCGCCTCGGACATCTCCGCCAAGAAGAAGGAGATCAACCGGCTCCTGACCATGATCGACAACGTTCCGGTGGCCGTCATGACGGCCGACCTCAAGAACGACTTCAAGATCGACTATATGAACGCCACCTCGCGCCGGACCCTCGGGACGATCGACCATCATCTGCCGGTGAAAGTCGACGACATGCTCGGCCGGTCGTTCGACATCTTCCACAAGAATCCGAGCCACCAGCGCACCATGCTGGCGGATGCGAGCCGGCTGCCGCACTCCACCAAGATCAAGGTCGGACCCGAGACCCTGAACCTGCGCGTCACGGCCGTGAACGACGAGAAGGGTCAGTATCTCGGGCCGATGCTGACATGGGCCGTGGTCACCGCGCAGGTGAACATGGAGACCGACGTCAAGCGGGTGGTCGAGGCGGTGGGCTCGGCCATCCAGGAGATGCAGAACTCGGCCGAAGGGCTGATGCAGTCCGCCGAATCCGCACGGCACAAGGCCTCGTCGGTCGCGGCGAATTCCGAGCAGATGAACGGCGCGATCCAGGAGATTTCCGGTCAGGTCGGGCGCGTCTCGGAGCGCGCGCAGCAGATCGCCGCGCAGGCCGGGACCACGGACGCGACCATGCGCCAGCTCGCCGAGAATGCCCGCAAGGTCGACGCGGTGGTCAGCATGATCAAGTCGATCGCCGACCAGACCAATCTCCTGGCGCTAAATGCGACCATCGAGGCGGCGCGGGCGGGGGCCGCCGGCCGCGGCTTCGCGGTGGTGGCCTCCGAGGTCAAGGCGCTCGCAGAGCAGACCGCCAAGGCGACCGGCGAGATCACACAGCAGGTCTCAGCGATCCAGAGCGCCACCGGCGAGGCGGTGGGAGCGATCGAGATGATCACCGCGGCGGTGGGCGAGTTGTCCAAGCTGACCCTGGCGATGGCGAGCGCCGTCGAGGAGCAGGCGGTCTCCACCCACGAGATGGCGGGCAATATCGGCGGTGTTTCCGAGGCCGCCAATGCTACCGGTCAGCTCGCCCGGGCCGTCCAGGATGTCGCCGAGAGCCTCGCGGGCCACTCGGCAAGCCTGTCGGACAGCGTGACCCGGTTCATGAAGACGGCCTGAGGCCGGATCAGACCGGGCGCCTCGCCGCGGCGCCGTCCTGGCGAACAGAGCGAGGCGATCCCGTCGGCGCGGCGCATCGAAACGACGCGCGAATTTGCGCGGGATGACGGGCGCGCTCAGTCCCGGGCGAGCTGCGCCCGGCCGATGGCGAAGACCCGACCGTCGCCGAGGAGGTGAGCGGTGAATCCCTTCGGGAACAAGCCCTCGATGGCCTTGTCGCGCACGTTCAGCCCGCCCGCATAGGCGCCGAAGGCCGGCATTAGCAGCCGCGTGCCATCCGTGACGAAGCAGCGGCGGCGGACGGCCCGCCCCCGCATCGCCACCTTCCCGCAGGGATGGAGATGGCCGGCGATCTCGCCGGGAACGGGCTCCGGGCTCGGCTCGTGGCGCAGGACGAGGCCGCCGAGGGTCAGCGCGTCGGCGTAGCGCCCGCCGACGCCTTCGTTCACGGCCGCATCGTGGTTGCCGGCGATCCAGACCCAGTCCCGGCCCTCCTGCAGCGCCGCCACCAAGGCGCGGTCGCCCGGCTCCATGCGCTCGGGGCCGCGGGCGTCGTGGAAAGAATCGCCCAGTGCGACCACGCGGGCGGGCTCGTGACGCGCCACCGCCTCGTGGAGGCAGGCCAGCGTCTCGCGGGTGTCGTAGGGCGGCAAAAATTGGCCGGATCGGGCCGCGTAGGACGAGCCCTTCTCCAGGTGGAGGTCGGACACGATCAGCGTCCGGTGCTCCGGCAGCCAGAGGCCGCCGCAGAGATCGAGCACCAGGGTCTCGCCCGCGAGCATCAGGGTGGGGTGCTTGTGGGTCTTCTCGAGTCTCAGGCCGGCCGCCAAGATCGCATCCTCGGTGTCGTCGGGGGAGGGCGGATCGACGGTCAGGACAGAGCCTCTTGGAGAAGCTCCGCCTCGGCCTCGGCCAGGATCTCGTCGGCGCCCTCGCCGTAGACCCGCTCGCGCCCGATCTCGAGCATCACGGATACGGAGAGCGGCGAGACCCGGTCGAGAGACCTGTGGATGATTCGCCCCTGGATGCGCTCTAGCATCATGCCGAGGCGCCTCACGTCGAGGAGTCCGGTTGCCGCATCCTGCCGCGCAGCCCGCAGCAGGAGGTGGTCGGGCTGGTGCTTGCGCAGCACGTCGTAGATCAGATCGGTCGAGATCGTGACCTGCCGGCCGGATTTCTTCTGCCCCGGATGATGACGCTCGATCAGGCCGGCGATGACGGCGCATTGCCGGAAGGTGCGCTTCATCATGGCCGATTCGTCGAGCCACGCCTCCAGATCGTCGCCGAGCATGTCGACCGCGAAGAGGTCGCCGATGAAGTCGGGATCGCGGGCGGCGCGTTCGGAAACGTCGCGGGTCGTCCAGATCGCGATGCCGTAATCGTTGGCCGCGAAGCCCAGCGGCCGCAGGCCGTCGCGCTCCAGCCGGCGGGTGAGCAGCATGCCGAGCGTCTGGTGCGCGAGGCGGCCCTCGAATGGGAAGGCGGTCAGATAGTAGCGCTTGCCCCGCGGGAACGTCTCTACGAGCAGATCGCGCTCACCCGGCAGGACCGAGCGGCGGCGCTGCTGGACCAGATACTCGCCGATCTGCTTGGGCAGGCGATCCCACGCGAACGGGTCGGCGATGAGTGCCCGGACCCGGGCGGCGAGGAAGGTCGAGAGCGGGAATTTCGCGCCCGCGTAGGACGGGATCGCCGGGTCGGTGCCGGGCGGGGCGCGGGTCACGAGGCACTCGTCCTCGGCGAGGCCCTCGAAGCGGAGGGTCTCGCCCGCGAACAGGAAGGTGTCGCCGACGGTCAGCGTCTCGGCGAACTCATCCTCGATCTCGCCGAGCACCCGGCCGGATTTCGGCAGGACCGTGCCGGGCTTGCCGCGCAGCGTCCGGCCCAGACGAACCCTGACCCGCGCCGCCTCCACGATGGTGCCGACATTCATCCGATAGGCCTGCGCGGTGCGGGCGTCGCGCACGCGCCAGAGCCCGTCCGGGCCGCGCAGGATCTTGGCGAAGCGTTCGTAGGCGCGCAGCGCGTAGCCCCCGGTGGCGACGTAATCGACCACCTGCTCGAAAGCTTCCCAGGTGAGCCCGGCATAAGGCACCGCCGAGACGATCTCGTCGTAGAGATCGACCGGGTCGAAGGCGTCGGCGCAGGCCATGCCGAGCACGTGCTGGGCGAGGACGTCGAGGGCGCCCTGGCGGGCATCGGGGGTGTCCTGCGCGGCTTCCTCGACGGCGTCGAGCGCCGCCTGGCACTCCAGCATCTCGAAGCGATTGCCCGGAACGAGATAGGCCTTCGAGGGCTCGTCCATGCGATGGTTGGCCCGGCCGATCCGCTGCATGATCCGGCTCGCACCCTTCGGCGCACCGACATTGACCACGAGATCGACGTCGCCCCAGTCGATGCCGAGATCGAGGGTCGCGGTGCAGACGATCGCCCGCAGCTGACCCGCCGCCATGGCGGCCTCGACCCGGCGGCGCTGCTGCGCGTCCAGCGAGCCGTGGTGGATCGCGATCGGCAGCGCGTCCTCGTTGAGCCGCCACAGCTCCTGGAAGGTGTACTCCGCCTGGAGCCGGGTGTTCACGAAGACCAGCGTGGTCCGGTGCTCCTTGATGAGCTCGTAGATGGCCGGCATCGAGTGCCACGCGGTGTGGCCGGAGATCGGCAGCGCCCGGCCGAGATCGAGCATGCGCAGATCCGCCTTCGCGCCGCCCGCCACCGTGACGAGATCGGCCATGGGGGGCGCGACCTGCCCCCTCTCCCGAGCGGGAGAGGGCTGGGGTGAGGGACGAGGAGTCTCGGGATCAGGCACGTCGGCGCCGGGCGTCGCGGTCGAGCCAGGTTCTGTGAGTTCTCGTTCTTCACCCTCTCCCGCTCGGGAGAGGGGACCCACGCCCGGTCCCACAACCGTGTCGGCCGTTTCGTCGTGCAAAGTGGGAGGCGCACCCGCAGACGGGGGGAAGGGAAGCGGCCCCTGCGGCACCAGATATTTCCGCAGCTCATCCGGCTCGCGCACCGTCGCGGACAGCCCGATCGCCGCGAGCCCCGGGCTCAGGCGATGCAGACGCGCCAGCGCCAGCGACAGCAGGTCGCCGCGCTTGGACGTCACCAGCGCGTGCAACTCGTCCAGCACCACGCACCGCAATCCGGAGAAAAACTCGGCCGCCTCGCGGTGGGCGATCAGCAGCGCCAGCTGCTCGGGCGTGGTCAGCAGGATGTCGGGCGGACGGCTGATCTGACGGGTGCGCTTGTGCGCAGGGGTATCGCCGGTGCGGGTCTCGACGCGCACAGGCAACCCCATCTCGGCGATCGGCGCGTCGAGGTTTCGGGCGATGTCCACCGCCAGCGCCTTGAGCGGCGAGACGTAGAGGGTGTGGAGCCCCGCCGGCTTCAGCTTCTGCGTCCCGCGCTCAGCGAGGGCGACGAGGCTGGGCAGGAAGCCGGCCAGCGTCTTGCCGGCCCCGGTCGGCGCCACGAGGAGGGCCGAACGGCCGGCGCCGGCGATCCGCAGGAGATCGAGCTGGTGCGGCCTGGGCGCCCAGCCGCGGGCCGCGAACCAGGCCTGGAACCGCTCCGGAAGGACCTCGGACAGGTCGCTCAGGCGAGCGCCATCAGGAAACGGTCGATCAGTTCCAGGGCCCTCTCGCTCATCGGGCTCGGATAGCGGGCGAACACGTGACACCCGCCGGGATAGACCGCCGTGTGGCCGCCATTGCCGGCCGCCGCCCAGCGCGCCGACATGTACAGCGTGTCGTCGAGGAGGGGATCGGCAGTGCCGATGGTGAACAGGGCCGGCGGCAGCCCCTTCAAGTCGGCATAGATCGGCGACACGTCCGGCCGACGCCGGTCGATGCCCTCGCGGACATAGCCGTCGGCGAACTTGGTCAGGTCGCGGGTGTTCACGACGAGCCGCTCCTCGCCCCAGTTCCGGACCGATGGGGTGAGGCCGAGGTCGAAGAAGCCGGCATTCAGGTTGGCGCCCCGGAAGGCCCGCGGCAGGTTGTGCTTGTCGCGCAGCCGCAGCAGCACCATCACGGCGAGGTGCGCGCCCACCGACTCGCCCCCGATCGTCAGGGCGTGAATGCCGAACTCGACCTTGCCGGGGCCGGCCAGCCAGAGGGCCGCGGCCTCGCAATCGTGCAGCGCCGCCGGATAGGGATGCTCCGGGGCGAGCCGGTACTCCACCGAGAGGGCGACGAAGCCGCAGGTGTCGGCGATCCGCTCCAGCCAGGGATCCTGCTCGTCGGCGGAGCCCCAGACCCAGCCGCCGCGATGGATGTGCAGATAGGCGCCGCGCAGCTTCGTACCGGGCTTGGGCCGGACCACGCGGAGCTTGAGAGGACCACCGGGCCCGTCGATCGTCAGCCACTCCGCCCGGGCGCTGTGCGGCATGGCCGGCGCCGCCTTGGTGCCCAGGCGGCGGCGCTCGCGGACTTCGGCGATCGGCAGCGACCAGGGATCGGGCAGGGCGGCATGCGCCGCCACGATCTCGGCATTGATCCGGATCGTCTCAGGATCGATTGTCGCCGGGTCGAACAAGGCGTGGTCGATCATCGTGCGTATGGTCCCGTCGGCACTCGAGCCTCTCACAACACTCCCATATCCCGGGAGTTCTCCCTTTGGTCGAGGGGGCGCTGCGACAACCCGGCGTCGTGCCCCACCCCGTCCTGCATCTTGGCCCTGCATCTTGGCGTGCGCGTCGCCGCTTGCCATCTGCACGGCGCAGGAGAAACCCGCCAACGCCCGATCCGCGTTCCGGTTTCGACGCGGTGTGGTGCGCCGGCCACGGTTCCGCCCGCTTCGTCGCCGATCCGAAGGCCCTGAGGCTTCACGAGGACGCAATGCTCGTCGATCACGACCGGCGCCGGCAAGGCTATCAGCAGGGCGCGCCGCCGAACGCCCCCTACGGGGCGGAGACCTACCGGTCACGACCCTCGGCGCTCCGGCGCTTCCTCGGCGGCTCGCCCGCCGGCGTGTTCCTGCGCCTGCTGTTCCTGTCGGTGCTGGTCGGCGCCTTCATGTCGATGCTCGGCCTCACGCCCGGGCGGCTGTTCTGGCACGTCTATGATTCGGCGCGGGCGCTGATCGATGTCGGGCTCGCCTCGCTCCACGATTTCGGCGGCTGGATCCTCGCCGGGGCGATCGTGGTCGTGCCGCTCTGGCTGATCGCGCGCCTCTTCGCCGTCTCGCGCTGACCGAATCCGAGGCCGACCGGCACGGTCAGGCCCGTCATCCCGGCGCCGCGGAGCGGAGCCTGGGAGCCTGACCCGCCGATGCCCTCCTCCGGCTTTGCGCGGACGGCGCAGCTTACCAGCGTGAGGCCTGATGCACGCCGCCAGCCCCGGCCGCCCGACGAACCGCCGCGTCCTGGCTCTGGCGCTGCCGATGACGGTCGCCAACGTCACGACGCCGATGCTCGGCTTCGTCGGGGCGGCGGTGATCGGCCGGCTCGGCGACGCGGCGCTGCTCGGCGCCATCGCCCTCGGCGCGGTGATCTTCGACGCGATCTTCTGGTCGTTCGGGGCGCTTCGCATGGCGACCGCCGGCCTGACCGCGCAGGCGGTCGGCGGACAAGACGAGCCGGAGGTCGACCGCATCCTCGCACGGGCGCTGGCGGCGGGCGCCCTGATCGGCCTGGTCCTGGTGGTCCTGCAGGAACCGCTCGCCCAGCTCGCCTTCCGGATCAGCGGGGCGAGCGAGGCCGTGATTGCGGGCCTTGCGACCTATTTCCACATCCGCATCCTGTCCGCGCCCTTCGTGCTGGCGAGCTACGGCGTGCTCGGCTCGGTCCTGGGGCGCGGGCGCACCGATCTCGGCCTGCTGCTGCAGGTCGCGATCAACCTGACCAATGTCGCGCTGACGCTCACCCTGGTCCTGGGCTTCGGCCTCGGGCTCGCCGGGGCGGCGCTGGCGACGCTGGGCGCCGAGGCGCTCGGGCTCGGCCTCGGGCTGGTCCTCCTGGCGCGCCTCGGCGCGCGGCCGTTCCGGGTGCCGCTGCGCGATCTCCGCGACGCCACGGCGCTTCGCCGGACGGTCAGCGTCAACGGCGACGTGATCCTGCGGACGCTCGCCCTGATCACCGGCATCGTGCTGTTCTCGGCGCTGGGCGCCCGGCAGGGCGACGTGGTGCTGGCGGCGAACTCGGTCCTGTGGAATCTCTTCCTGATCGGCGGGTTCTTCCTCGACGGCTTCGCCACGGCGGCCGAGACCCTCTGCGGCCAGGCGGTGGGCGCCCGGGACGCGGACGCGTTCGATGCGGCCGCCACCCTGTGCCTGCGCTGGTGCCTCGGCTTCGGGCTCGCGGTCAGCCTGCTGTCGCTGGCGGGCGGCGCGGCCTTCATCGATACCGTAACGACGAACGGGCCGGTGCGCGAGGCGGCGCGCTCCTACCTCGTCCTCGCGGCCCTGGCGCCGCTCGCCGCCGCTGCGCCCTTCGCGTATGACGGGATCTACATCGGCGCGACCTGGACCCGGGCGATGCGCAACCTGATGGCGTGCGCGCTCGCCGCCTATTGCGCGATCCTCGTGCTGGTCGAGAGCCTGGGCCTCGGCAATACCGGGCTGTGGCTCGCCTTCGCGGGCTTCCTGGGCGCCCGGGGCCTCGGACAGGCGATCGCCTTCCCGGGCCTCGCCCGGGACACGTTCCGGGAACCTGCGTCCTCCGCACGCGAACAGGCGGCCTAGGCGGATTCTGCGTCCGTGCGAGGCGAGCGGCCTGCTAGCGCGGATCCTTCCAGATGGTGGGCTGGGCGGACGGCGCGGCGCGGGCGACGGTGCCCGTGGTGCGCGGCATGACGGCCTCCGCCCGACGCGGGTAGGACCGGCGCGGCGCCGCGGAGCCGTAGCGGCGGCCCCGGCGGACATGGCGGCGCCCGCGCTCCGTCGAGTTCCCCACGAAGCCGCCGACCACGGCGCCCGCGACGGCACCGATCGGCCCGCCGACCAGCGCCCCCGCGACCGCGCCGGAGCCGACGCCGAGGGTGGTCCGGCTCTGGGCCCGGGCCGCCTCGGGTGCCGCCAATGTCCCGAGCAAGGCCAAGGTGACCAAGACTTTGCGCATCGTCGAGTTTCCGGTTTCCAAGAATTGGTTTCGTCCGGCCTTTAAGCGGCGGAACATGACCAAACCGCGGCTTCGATCTGCGCAGAGAGGCCGCGGTATCAAACCGCCCGGGAACTCACCGGCCCCGATCGTCAGGGTGTGGCGCGGCCGGTTTCGTGCTTTAGGGTGCAGTGCAACGACAGGAGGCCGCGCGACGGCCCAGGAGGGAGAAGCCGATGGCCACAACGACCGATCTGCGCCTGCGCCGGAGCGTGCTCTACATGCCCGGCTCGAACCAGCGGGCGCTCGACAAGGCCAAGACCCTGCCGGTGGACAGCATCATTCTCGACCTCGAGGATGCCGTCGGTCCGGAGGAAAAGGAGATCGCCCGGGAGCAGGTCTGCGCCGCCGTGAAGAGCGGCGCTTACGGCAGCCGCGAGCTGATCATCCGGGTCAACGCCCCGCAGACCCCCTGGGGTGAGGCCGATCTCCACGCCGCCATCGAAGCCAAGCCCGACGCGATCCTGATGCCGAAGGTCTCGTCGCCGGCGGTGCTAGAGAGCATCGCCGACCGGCTCGAATCCCTCGACGCCCCGGAGGGCATCGCGATCTGGGCGATGATCGAGACGCCGGCCTCGATCCTCAACATCCAGGAGATCGCACGGGCCAAGCGCGATCCGCGCAACCGCCTGACTTGCCTTGTGCTGGGCACCAACGACCTCGCCAAGGACACCTGGGCCAAGATCGTGCCCGGCCGCGTGCCGATGCTGCCCTGGATGATGATGGCGCTGGCCGCGGCCCGGTCGGAGGGCTTGGCCATCCTCGATGGCGTGTACAACGACATCGCCGATACCGAAGGCTGTCGCGAAGAGTGCCGTCAGGCCCGCGACCTGGGCTTCGACGGCAAGACGCTGATCCACCCGACGCAGCTGGAGCCCGCCAACACGTCCTTCGCCCCCACCGAGGAGGAGGTGCGCCGGGCCAAGCTGGTGATCGAGGCGTTCGAGCGCCCGGAATATGCCAAGCGCGGCGCGATCAAGCTGGAGGGTCGGCTCTACGAGCGGCAGCACCTCGGCGTGAACCGCCGGGCGGTCACCTGGGCCGAGGCGATCAAGGCGAAGGGGTTCTGAACCGTCTTCCAGCCCGCAGCGCCACCCTCTGCCGTGTCGCGCGGGCCTGGGTCATCGCGCGACCCTCGTGATGACGGGTCCGCACTTGTTCATCACGTGGCGCACCCGGCGGATTCGTAGCGCGTCCGCTGGGTGCGCCCGTCGCGCGCCGTGACCACGACGAGCCCCGCCTCCTCCAGGCCGACCAGCGACCGCAGCACGAGGGCGTGCTCCACCCCGAAGGTGCGGGCGAAGGCGCGGCTGTCGCCCGGCAGGCCGAGATCCAGCGCCGCCAGGAGACCCGCCGACAGCGGGTCGAGGCCGGGATGAGCGGCCGAAACCCGGTCGAGGGCGGCGACGAACGCCGCCTCGTCGGGGCCCTGGCTCACGCGGCCACGGGCGCCTGCAGGGTCACCAGCACGGATTTGGAGGTCGGCGTGTCGCTCTTCTCGCCGAAGGTCGAGAGGGGCACCAGCACGTTCAGCTCCGGATAGTAGCCGGCCAGCGATCCCCGCGGCATGTCGAAGGGCACGAGGCGGAAATTCTCCGCGCGGCGGGTGATGCCGTCGTCGTGCGTGCCCACGATGTCGACGCGCTCGCCGAGCCGGTCGCGGATCGCCGCGAGGTCGTCCGGATGGGCGAACAGGACGCGGCGCTCGCCGTAGACGCCGCGGTAGCGGTCATCCATCCCGTAGATCGTGGTGTTGTACTGGTCGTGGCTGCGGAACGTCTGCAGCACGAACGTGTCGCGGGCCTTCCGGGCGGCCTGATGTTCGGTTTCGGCCGGTAGGGCATCCGCCGAGAAATTGGCCCGGCCGGTGGCCGTCTCGAATACCCGCTCGGCGGCGAGGTTGCGCAGCATGAAGCCGCGGGGCTTGCGCACGCGGGTGTTGTAGCCGGTGAAGCCCGGGATCGTGGCGGCGATCGCCTCGCGGATCCGGTCGTAATCCGCGGCGAAGCCGGCCCAGTCGATGGCGGAGGCGCCGAGAGTCGCCTGCGCCATCCCGGCGATGATGGCGATCTCGGACCGCAGCTCCTTCGAGGCCGGCTTGTTGATGCCGCCCGACCCGTGGACCATGCTCATCGAATCTTCGACGGTCACGATCTGGATCTTGCCCACTTCGGTCCGGTCGATCTCGGTGCGGCCGAGGCAGGGCAGCAGGTAGCCGACCGCGCCGGGCACCAGATGGGCGTGGTTGAGTTTCGTGGCGATGTGGACGGTGAGCCGGCACGACGCCAGCGCCTGCGCCACCACCGGCGTGTCGGGCGTCGCCCGCAGGAAGTTGCCGCCGAGCCCGATGAAGGCCTTGGACGTGCCGTCCCGCATGGCGCGGATCGCCGCGAGCACGTTGTGGCCGTGCCGGCGCGGCATGGCGAGGCCGAAATGCTGCTCCAGGGCGTCCAGGAAGGACGCGGAGGGGCGCTCGTTGATGCCGACCGTGCGGTCGCCCTGCACGTTCGAGTGGCCTCGGACCGGGCACAGGCCCGCGCCGGGGCGGCCGATATGGCCGCGCAGGAACAGGAGGTTGGCGATCTCCCGGATCGTCGCCACCGAGTGCCGATGCTGGGTCACGCCCATCGCCCAGGTGGCGATGACCCGCTGCGCGCCGAGATAGACGTCCGCCATGGCGGCGATCTCGTCCATCGTGAGGCCGGACTGGTCGAGGATCGCGTCCCAGGAGGTCGCCTCAACGGCGGACCGATAGGCGTCGAGACCGGCGGTGTGGTGCTCCAGGAAGGCCTGGTCGAGGAGCGACGGCCGGCCGGCCGCCAGGGCCTCGGCGTCGCGGGCGAACACGATCTTGGCGATGCCCCGGAAGGCCGCCATGTCGCCGCCCGAGCGCGGCTGCAGATAGTGGCTGGCGATGGGGCGGCTCGAGCCGCGGAGCATCTCGACGGTGTTCTGCGGATCGGCGAACCGCTCCAGGCCGCGCTCGCGCACCGGATTGAGCACCACGACCTGGGCGCCGCGCTCGGCCGCCCGGCGCAGGTCGCCGAGCATCCGCGGATGGTTGGTCCCGGGATTCTGGCCGACGCAGAAGATCGCGTCCGCCTTCTCGAAATCCTCCAGCAGGACCGTGCCCTTGCCGATGCCGATCGCATCGATCAGCGCCACGCCGCTCGCCTCGTGGCACATGTTCGAGCAGTCGGGGAAATTGTTGGTCCCGTAGGCCCGGGCGAAGAGCTGGTACAGGTAGGCGGCCTCGTTGGAGGCGCGGCCCGAGGTGTAGAACTCGGACTGGTCCGGATGGTCGAGCCCGCGCAGGGTCGCGCCGATCTCCGCGAAGGCCGCGTCCCAGCTCACCGGCAGGTAGCGGTCGCTCGCCGCGTCGTAGCGCATCGGATGCGTCAGGCGGCCCTGGCCCTCGAGGGCGTAGTCGCTCCAGTCCCGCAGCTCGGTCAGCGTGTGCTTGGCGAAGAAGGACGGCTTCGTGCGCTTGTCGGTGGCCTCCCAGGAGACCGCCTTCACGCCGTTCTCGCAGAACTCGAAGGACGAGCCGTGCTCCGGGTCGCCCCAGGCGCAGCCGGGGCAGTCGAACCCGTCGGGCTGGTTGGCCTTCAACAGCGCGCGGGCGCCGGTGAGGGGCGCGCGGCTGCCGAGCAGGTGCTTGCCGCAGCTCTTCAGAGCACCCCAGCCGCCGGCGGCGGATGAGCGCTTGGAAGACCCTTCAGATTGGGCCATGAACCGTCCTGGATTGGCTGACGCGACGTGTCTCGCAGACGCGAGATAAGCGGCTCTCCAGGTCCCTCACAATGGCGTGCGGGCGCAGGCCCCTCATGCATGGGGCACAGGCTAAGCTCCCACTCCGCAAAGCCTTTCTAAACTGGCGCGTCCCCTCTCACGCGGTGCGGGCGAGTTCCGCGGCGTCCCGTCCGACCACCGTGGCGAGGCTGGTGACGCCGGCTCGGTCCATCTGCGCCAGCAGGCCCGCCTTGATGCGCTCGACCAGTCCCGGGCCCTCGTACACGAGCGCGGAGTAGAGCTGCACGAGACTGGCCCCGGCCCGGATCTTGGCCCAGGCGGCCTCCGCCGAATCTACGCCGCCGACGCCGATCAGCGGAATCGTGTCTCCGACCCGCAGGCGCGTCTGGGCCAGCATCCGGGTCGCCGGGCCGAAGAGCGGCCGGCCCGACAGCCCGCCGGTCTCCCGGGCGAGCCCCTGCTCGCGGAGGCTCGCCGGACGGGCCACGGTGGTGTTGGACACGACGAGGGCCTGAACGCCGCGCCGTTGCGCCGTTGCGCAGACCGCGTCGAGGGCGTCCAACGCCATGTCGGGGGCGATCTTCAGGAGGATCGCCGCGTCGGCACCCGCCGCGTCGCGGGCCTCGACCGTCCGGGCGAGCAGTTCGTCGAGGAAGGCCTCGCCCTGGAGGTCGCGCAGGCCCGGGGTGTTGGGCGAGGAGACATTGACGGTGACGAAATCGACCAGCGGCGCGAGGGCGGCGGTGCAGGCCGCGTAGTCGGCGAGGCGGTCGGTGGACTCCTTGTTGGCGCCGATGTTGACGCCGACGATCCCGGAGCGGCCTTTCCGGGCACGCAACCGGCCGGCCACCACCGACACCCCCTCGCTGTTGAGGCCGAAGCGGTTGATCACCGCCCGGTCGGCGGTCAGGCGGAACACCCGCGGCCGCGGGTTGCCGGGCTGCGGTCGCGGCACCACCCCACCCACCTCGACGAAGCCGAAGCCGAGGCTCAGCAACGCGTCGGGAACGCGCGCGCCCTTGTCGAAGCCGGCGGCGAGGCCGACCGGGTTGGGGAAACGGCGCCCGAGCAGGTCGACGGCGAGCCGCGGGTCGTCCGTCGGCGGGCCAGCCGCCGGAAGGAGCGCCAGGGCGCGCAGCGTCAGGTCGTGCGCGCGCTCCGCGTCAAGGCGATGGAGGAGCGGCCGGACGAGCGGGAAGGCGGCGTCGATCATGCCGGCAGGATCCCGGCCGGAAATGCGTGCCGCCCGTCGCCGTCCAGCGGCATTTCGTCCACCGCGACCACGGCCGAGAGCGGCAGCGGACCGTAGAGGTGCGGGAACAGGTCGCCCCCCCGGGAGGGCTCGTAGCGCAGGCCGTCGCCGAGCGCCTCGGCCTCGACCGCAACGAGGAGCAGGTCGTCCTGTCCGGCGAAGTGTCGGGCGGCCGTCTCGGCGACCTGGGCGGCCGTCGAGAAATGGATGAAGCCGTCCTGGCGATCGATCGGCGCCCCCGTGAATTGGCCCGCGGCCTCGGCCTCGCGCCACAGGGCACGCGGACAGATCTTGTAGATGAGCGGCATCGAAGCTCCCCGGAACCGACGCGTCGATAGAGGCGCCGGGCGCCGGCGGCAACACCGATGCGCTCTGCCGATTCGAGGAGCGATTGCAATCTGACGCCCGTAGTTCTACTTTCCTACAACTAGGCTGGACGTCACACAGCCCTGTCCGGACCGGCAGAGCGGATCCGGAAAGTAAATTGTCAAGTATCTCCGCGCGTACCCGGCGGGTTTTGAACGGACCCGGCGGACTAACCGTCTCCGTGCCCCCGAGGCAGCCGGATCCCGGCTGGTGAGACGGGGGTGCCGGCCCGCTGAGGGTGAGCCTCCGAGTCCGCGATGCTGTCGCACGAGCAGATCTGGAACGCCATCGACCGGCTCGCCGAGCGCCACGGCTACTCGGCCTCCGGGCTCGCCCGCCGCGCCGGCCTCGACGCCACGAGCTTCAACCGCTCGAAGCGCGTGGGCGCCGACGGCCGCAAGCGCTGGCCCTCCACGGAATCGGTGTCCAAGGTCCTGGCTGCGACCGGATCGAGCCTCGACGAGTTCCTGCGGCTCATCGAGGCGCGGGAGATTCCCGCCCGCACCATGGTTCCGCTGATCGGCCTGACGCAGGCCGGCGCCGGACGCCTGTTCACCGACGAGGGCATGCCCACCGGCGGCGCGGGCTGGGAGGAGATCGAGTTTCCGGATCTCGGCGAGGAGCGGGCCTTCGCGCTGGAGATCCAGGGCGATTCCATGCTGCCGCTGTTCCGGGACGGCGACGTGCTGATCGTGTCGCCCACGGCCAGCGTCCGCAAGGGCGACCGCGTCGTGGTCCGCCTGCATGGCGGCGAGGTCCTGGCCAAGGAGCTGAAGCGGCGCACGGCCCGGACCGTGGAGCTGGCCTCCCTGAACCCCGAACACGAGGACCGGGTCCTGAATCTCGGCGAGATCGCCTGGATGGCGCGGGTCATGTGGGTGCGCCAGTAGCTGGTGCTCGCGGCGGCCGGCGCTTGGCCGTGACGCCGTTCATCGCTATCGCTGGCCCGTCGCGGACCTTCCGCATCCGCTGAGCGCGAACGCAGCATGGTGCAGCCCGGGACGGATCACAGTGCGGCCAGGGGGGAGCCGCTCGGCGGCGAGGCCCGCTCGCTCCTCGACGCGCTGCCGACGCCCAGCCTCCTGCTCGATCCGCAGGGCCGTGTCCTCCACGCCAACCCGGCCCTGGAGCATCTCGCCGGGTATCCGGCCGAGCGGCTCGCCGCGCAGGGTCTGGACCTTATGCTGGCCCATCGCACGACGGCGCTCGATCCCGCCGGCCCCGCGAGTCAGGAATTCCTGGCCGCACGCGCGGACGGGACCACCTTCTGGGCCCATCTGGACACGGCGCCGCTTCCCGGCACCCGCAACCGCATCGGCCAGATCCTCGACGTCACGGCGCGCCGCGAGGCCGAGGGGGCGCTCGCCCTCTCCCGCCAGCGCGAGGCACTGGGGCTGCTGACCAACAGCGTGGCGCACGAGTTCAACAACTTCCTGCAGATCCTGATCGGCTACATCGACGGGCTGAAACGTCGCCTCGGAGACCGGCAGGAGCCGTTCATCCAGCGGGCGATCGCCCGCTCAGCCGACGCCACCGAGCGGGCGGCGATCCTGACCCGGCACCTGTTGGCCTATTCCCGACGCATCGCGCCCGACGTCCGGGCGGTGGACCTCGACGCGATCGTGGCGGATCTCGCAGGCCGCCTCGAGCCCGATCTGCCGCCGGGCATCCGTCTCACCGTCGCGGCGACGCCGGGCCTGCCCCGGGCGATCAGCAATCCGACCCAGATCGAGTTCGCCCTGCGGCATCTCGTCGCCAATGCCTGCGAGGCCATGCCGTCCGGGGGAACGCTGACTCTGTCGACCTTCCGGATCGATCCTGGCGACCGGTCCTTGCAGCAGCCGGGCCTCGGCAGCGTCGGGATCGCGGTCGGGGATACGGGGCTGGGCATGTCGCCCGAGATGCTCACCCGGGCCCTGGCGCCGTTTCAGACCAGTCACGAGGCGGGGCGCGGCGCGGGCCTCGCGATCGTGCATGGGCTGATGAAGCGCCAGAACGGCACCATCACCCTCGACAGCCGCAGCGGGGAGGGGACCCAGGTGCGCCTCGTCTTTCCGGCGGCTCCCGAGCGCACTCTTCACTGAGCCGCCGGGTCCGACGCGCGGCGCAACGCAACCCCGGGCAGCGGGCGTTCGGCGTGCCCGGCTCGGCCGGATCGCCGTTCACCGCGTCCATGGACGGGGGGCGCTCCCGTGGAAAACGTCATCCCGGCGCCGTCGGGCAGGACTAAAACCCGAGCCGGGCCGTTCCCATATCGTCACTGGCGCTCCGCGCTCTTCGGTTCTCGTCCTCTGAGGCGTGTACATGTTTACTGAGATTTCGCGCCGCCGGCGTGTGGCCGCCCTCCTGGCGCTGGCCGCTGCGCTGACCGTCGCGGCGCCCGTCGTGGAAGCCCGTCCGGGCGGCGGCGGATCGTTCGGATCCCGTGGCTCGCGCACCTACACGGCCCCCTCGGCCACGCCGACGGCCCCGGGTGGCGGCATGACCATGCAGCGTTCGCAGACCGCGCCGTCCCCCGGCATGGGCAGCCCCGGCATGCAGGCTCCGGCCGCGCCCGGCCGGCGGTTCGGCGGCGGCTTCTTCGCGGGCCTGCTGGGTGCCGGCCTGATCGGCGCACTCCTCGGCGGCGGCTTCTTCGGCGGCCTCGGTGGCCTCGCCTCGATGATCGGCCTGCTGTTCCAGGTCGGGCTCGTGGTGCTCGTGGTGATGCTGGCCCTGCGCTTCTTCCGCCGCCGGAACGAGCCGGCCGGCGCCGGTGCCCCCTATGCCCGCTCGTCGCTCAACGACGAGCCCGGCGCGCGCGGCCCGATGGGCGCTGCTCCGGCTGGTCCCGCCGCCGGCATGTTCGGCGGTGGCCAGCGGCCGCCGCAGACACGCCCGGTCCAGATCGGCCCGGCCGACTATCAGGCGTTCGAGCGGCTGCTCGGCGACGTTCAGGATGCCTATTCCCGCGAGGATCGGGTGACGCTGGGCAACCTGTCGACGCCCGAGATGGTCGGCTACTTCGATGAGGAGCTGCGCAACAACGCGGCCCGCGGCGTGGTGAACACGATCTCGGACGTGAAGCTGCTGCAGGGCGACCTTGCGGAAGCCTGGGGTGAGGATCGCACCGACTACGCCACCGTGGCGATGCGCTACGCCCTCAAGGACGTGATGGTGGAGCGGGCCAGCGGCCGCGTCGTCTCGACGGATACGTCCGAGGCGACGGAGCTCTGGACCTTCCTGCGCCAGCCCGGGCGCGGCTGGGTGCTCTCGGCGATCCAGCAGACCCGCTGATTGCGCCGCGCGCTCCGGCCTCCGGGCCGGAGCCGCCGTGCAGGCTTTCAAGCCGGCGCCGCCCCCGCGGTGCCGGCTTTTCTGCGCGCGTCCCACCGGTTCGCCAGATCGACGAAGCCTGCCACCGGGATTTCCTCGGCCCGCGCCGTCTCGACGAGCCCGGCCGCGGCCAGCAGGATGCCGGGCTCGGGCGTCAACGCCTTGAGGCTCTGACGCAGCATCTTCCGGCGTTGGCCGAAGGCCGCGCGGGTGACGGCTTCCAGCGCACCGGCGCGGCAGGGCAAAGGCTCCGCCCGCGGCACAAGCCGCACCACGCTCGACGTCACCTTCGGTGGCGGCACGAACGCCGAAGGGCTGACGTCGAACAGGATCTCGGCCTCGGTCCGCCAGCCGCAGAGCACGCCGAGCCGGCCGTAATCGGCCCGCTCCTCGGGACTGGCGACGATGCGCTCGGCGACTTCCCGCTGGAACATCAGCACGGCCTGATCCCACCAGGGCGGCCAGGCTTCACCGTCGAGCCAGCCGGTGAGCAGCGCCGTGCCGACATTGTAGGGCAGGTTGGCGACGATCCGGGCGGGACCATCGCCCACCAGCGGCCGCGGATCGAAGGCGAGGGCGTCGGCGTCGACCACCTCGAGGCGTCCCGGATAATGGGCGGCGATCTCGGCGAGCGCCGGCAGGGCGCGCGGGTCGCGCTCGATCGCCACGACGCGGGCGGCGCCCTCGGCGAGGAGCGCGCGCGTCAGGCCGCCCGGACCGGGGCCGACCTCCACCACGGTCACACCCGCGAGGGGACCCGCTGCCCGGGCGATCCGCCCGGTCAGGTTGAGGTCGTACAGGAAGTTCTGGCCGAGCGCCTTCTTCGGCTCCAGGCCGTGGCGGGCGACGACGTCGCGCAGCGGCGGAAGACCGTCCCCGGCGCTCATGATGGCTCCCTCACAGCTCGTCCTCGGCGTCGAAGTGGTGGGCGCCCGGGGATCGCGGCCGCCCGGCATAGACGCTGAACGGGATGATTTCGGCACCGCCCAACGGACCGCGTCGCACCGCCGCGTTGGCGGCCAGCCGATCAGCGAGGCGCAAAGCAGCCACGAGGCTGTCGGGCCGGGCGATGCCCTGACCGGCGATATCGAAGGCCGTGCCGTGGTCCGGTGAGGTCCGCACGAAGGGCAGGCCGAGGGTGACGTTCACGCCGTCGTCGAACGCGATGGTCTTGATCGGGATCAGGGCCTGGTCGTGCGTGGGCGCGAGGGCGACGTCGTAGGTGGTCCGGGCGCGGGCGTGGAACAGGGTGTCGGCCGGGAGCGGCCCGCGGATGTCGATGCCCTGTGCCCGCAGCCGCGCCACTGCGGGGGCGAGGACGTCGCGGTCTTCATGGCCGATCGTCCCAGCCTCGCCCGCATGCGGGTTGAGGCCCGCGAGGACGAGGCGCGGCTCCGGCAGACCGAACCGGTCGCGCAGGTCCCGAGCGACGATCAAGGCGGTCTCCTCGACGAGGTCCTGGGTGAGGAGAGCCGGCACGTCCTTCAGCGGCACGTGGATCGTCACCGGAACCACCGAGAGCTCCGGGCTCCAGATCATCATCACAGGCCTGGGCGGCGTCTGGCCGGGCGGCACCGAGAGGGCGGCCAGGAACTCGGTGTGGCCCGGATGGGCGAACCCCGTCCGGGTCAGCACGAACTTGGCGATGGGGTTGGTGACCACTGCGCTCGCGCGTCCGGCCTTCACGAACGCCACCGCCGCCGTGATCGACTCGATGGTCGCGCCGGCATTGACGGAATCGGGTACGCCCGGCTCGGCGGCGACGCGGGCGCCGCTCGGCAGCGACACCACCGGGAGGGCGCGCGGGAACACCTCGGCGGCGGTCTCGGGATCGACCTCGGCCACCGGAACGGGGCGGCCGAGGCGGTGGGCGAGGCGCTCGACGAAGTCCGGATCGGCCACGAGGAAGAACGGCGGCAGCGGCTCCGTGCCGCCCCGTCCGAGCCACGCGCTGAGCGCCAGCTCCGGACCGATGCCGGCAGGATCTCCGAGGGTGAGGGCGAGGGGCGGCATGGGCGGTCTATAGCGCCGGCGGGCCGCGGGCGCATCCTCGGCGCCACGGGTCCGAGCCGCCGGGGAGCGCGGGTCCACGGATAGTGGCTCCCGAGGCCCACAGACGCGGAGAGCGGGACTTTACCGCACCGAGGCGATGCCGTCCGCGGTGGTGGCGGTGCCGACGTTCTGGCGCAGATCCGCCTCACCCAGCGTCTTGAGTTCGACCCGCAGCAGGACGGTCTGGTTGCGCTCGCGGACGCCGGTGGCCGTCGCGATCGGGGAATTGATGTAGTTCAGCGAGACGGTGGTGCATTCGTCCTGATAGCCGCCGCCGAAGCTCGCCCCCGAGAGATAGAAGCGCCCCGGATTCTGGTAGATCGGCACGGTTCCGATCGGGTTCGCCAGATAGGAGCTCAGGGCATCCGTATAGGTGTTGCGCACGTCCAGGTAGTGCGTGAGGTCGACGAGCAGCGAGCCCGACACGAACCAGTTCGGCGTGATGTTGTAGGTCGCGGACGCCGTGACGCCTTCGCGATAATGGCTGTAGCCGAGCAGCGGCTGCGCCTCGTAGTAGGAATAGAAAGCCGACAGCGTCAGCGGCGCGAACGGCGCGAATCGTGCCGTCACGCCGGTCTCGAACCGCGCCACGTGGAAGTCGGCCTGGTTGAACCGGGCACGGCTGATGAACGTGATGTTCTGGTTCGGCGAGACCTGGAACCGGCCGACGAAGTCCGATCGCTGCGTCTCGAGCCCGGAATCCAGGCCGGTATTGGCGATGTCGCCGCGACGGAACGAGTTGACGCCCGCGAGCTGGATGGACTCGCCGAACAGCACGTTCGCGTACCAGCCGGACGGGGTCACGACGGAGTACTGGCCGCCGAGATTGGTGCGCACGCCGCCTTCGACCCGGTCGTAGCCCGAGAACTTGTCCCATTCGAACAGCGACGTGTCGTCGAAGACGAGGCTCTGCGCGTCCTCGTTCGGCAGGCGGCCGATCCGGGTCTCCGACGGGCGCGCGATGATCTGGCCGATCGGCTCCAGGGTGTGGACGCCGAGCGCGCCGAAATTGGCGACGAACGGGTAGCGGTAATCGAGGCCAATCGCCGGCATGACCCGGCCGGCGAAGCCGTCGTCGATCTTCGCCACCTGCGGCGCGAGATCGTTCTGGTAGCCGGAGAAGCTCGGATTGGTGAAGAACGCGTCCGTGCGCAGATACGCGAACGGCGTGAACTTCTGGCCCCAGTCGTCGATGAAGCTGCGGCGCCAGGACAGTTCCGCGGAGGCGCGGGTGTTGGTGCCGGCGAGCCCGTCGATCGCGCAGAGGCCGCGCTGGAAGACCGTGCAGGTCTGGTAGAGCGGGAAGCTGACGCCGTTGACGCTCGGCGAGAACAGGTAGCTCGAGGTCCGTGGCAGGCCCTGGTACTGCGTGGTCTCGCGGGTCAGGCTGGTGATGTTCGCCTGGAAGCGCACCTCGCCGCCGATCTCCGAGGGGCCGTTGACCCGCTTGTCGTAGTCGATCACCGGGGCGACGATCGGCTGCTGCTTCTGCCAGTCGAAGCTCGACAGGCCCTTGAAGTAGTAGCCCCGCGCCTCGAACCACGAGCGGTCGCCCTGGCCGATCAGGTACGCCGTCGAGGTCGCCTCACGGAAATAGTCCGTCGTGATGTTCTGGTTGCGGATCCGGTAATTGTCGAGGAACCACTTGTCGGTGACGCCGACGAGGTCCCAGCCCGTACGCCAGCGCGGGTTGATGTAGAACCGGCCCTGCGACTCCACCGAGCCGCGGAAATCGCGCTCGCCGGCGCCGAGGGGGCTCGGCAGGAAGGCCGAGGGCGTCGTCTGCGAGATGCCCGAAAGGCGGATGTTGTAGAAGCCGTTGTCGATCCGCTGGCGGAACTCGCCCTGCGCGAGCAGGCCCTGCCGGCTGAGCAGCGTCGGCGTCACCGTCAGATCGTAGTTCGGTGCCAGATTGATGAAGTAGGGAAGCGACACGCCGTTGCCGAGGGCGGTCGTCGTGATGAAGCGCGGCGTCAGGAAGCCGGTCTTGCGCTTCACCGTCGGATCTGGCGCCTCGAAATACGGCAGGTAGGCCACCGGGATCCCGGCGATCTCGAGCGTCGAGTCGTCGAAGTAGACCGTGTGGGTCTCGTTGTCGTGGATGATCTTCTTCGCCTTGATCTGCCACAGCGGCGGCGTCTCAGGGTTGTCCTTGCACGGCTCGCAGGCCGTGTAGCTGCCGGATTCGAAGCTCGTCTGCTCGCCGTTCAGGCGCTCGGCCCGGGGCGCAGAGAACCGGGTGCGCACGGTCTCGAACTTGCGCTGGACGGTCTGCTGGCCGCGGAAGGCATCCACGAAGCCGGTCTTGAAGTCGTCGGTGAGCTCCATGCGCGCGCCGGTCACGACGCCGCCATCGGCCTCGGTGAGGCGGACATTGCCCTCGGCGAAGACCCGGCCGGAAGTCCGGTCGTAGCGCACGCGGTCGGCCTGCAGGGTCCGGGGCCCGTAATGCAGCTCGGCGTTGCCCCGCGCCGTCACGGTGCCGTGGTCGTTGTCGTAGATCAGCTCGTCGGCCTCGACGAGGAGCTTGTCGCCGGGCTTGCCGGCCGTCACGGCGGGCAGGCCCTGGGCATGGGCGGACAGGCCCCCCGCCAGCGGCGCGGCGAGCGCCAGCACAGCTCGGAAACCAGCCTTCCGCAGGATGTCGGCGACCTTACGCAACGCGCGTCCCAACCCCTGTGACGTCTGCCGCCACCAACCTCAACACCCGTCTCCCGTCCCGCGAAGGCTCGCGGAAGTCAGCCGTCTTCCTGGTACAGAAGCGTGAGCGTACCGAGAAGACTGCCTACCACGGCCGGGAACCAGGCCGCCACCGGTGCGGCGACGAGTCCGGACGCCCCGAGCCCCTCCATGACCTGTCGGACCACGTAGAGAGCGAAGCCGGCCGCGACGCCACCGAGCACGAGTTTTCCGACACCACCAAAGCGGAAGAACCGTAAGGAAACGGTTGCGGCGACGATGACCATGGCCACGAACAGCACCGGCCTTGCCCACAGGACATCGTACTGGAGCCGGTATCGGGTGGCGTCCAAACCGGCCCGCTCGGTCCGCGCGATCGTTGTGGGAAGTTGCCAGAAAGGCACAGATTCGGGGGGCGTGAACCCCTGACGCACCTGTGCGGGGTCGAGGTTCGAGGCGATCAGGTAGGTGTCGAACGACTCAGGGGGCGTGTCCGGTGTGAGAACGCGCACATCGGAGAGTTCCCAGTAGCCGTCGTGCAGCGTGGCGCGGGCCGCGACGAGCTGCTCGGCGAACTTGCCGGCCGCGTCGAAGGTGAAGACCGACACGCCGGCGAGGGTGGTCGTGCCCTCGATGGCGGTCTCGGCGCGGAGGATCGCCTCGCCGTCGAGGCCCTTCTGGCGGATCCAGAGGTCCTTGCCCGAACTCGCCTTGGTGGATTTGGCGAAGATCTTCGCCTCGATCTCGGTGGAGCGCTGTTTCAGCAGCGCCGAGACCGGGTTGTAGACGCCGACGGCCAGCGCACCGAGGGTGAGGGCCACGAAGAAGCCGGGCTGCAGGAACTGCCAGGCCGAGATCCCGGCCGCCCGCGCGACCACCAGTTCCAGCTTGCGCGAGAGCTGGAGCAGGGCCGCCATGGAGCCGAACAGGATCGCGAAAGGCAGGACGCCCTCGGCCACCGCGGGGGTGCGATAGAGCGAGAGCTGCGCCATCAGCCCCGCGGAGGCGCCCTGGGCCTCGCCAGCGCGGCGGAGGAGCTCGACGAAGTCCAGGGTGTAGACCAGGGCGAACACGGTGACGAACACGCCGAGCACCGTGCGGAGGAACCGGGCGGCGAAATACCGCCCGAGGGTGGGGCCGATCAGCATCATCGGGTTCAGGCCGCCGGCGCCAGGCGCGGGCCGCGGAACAGGCCGCGCACGATGCGGGCCAGGGCGGCGTTGAATGCGCGGACCCGCGGTCCGAAGAAGATCAGGAGGCTCGACAGGACGATCGCCAGAAGCGGCACGCCGTAGACCGCCCCCACGGCCGCCGGGCTGCGCGCGGCGGCGCTGACCGCCGCGAAGCCGCCGATGCGCAGGGCCACCACGGCGAGGATTGCCCCGGCGACCGCGACGCCGCGCCCCTGCCGTGTCGTGCGTGGGTCGCCCAGCGCCGCGAAGGCGATGAAGACCAGGGCCAGCGGGTAGAGACAGGCGGAAAGCCGGTCGTGCAGCTCCGCCCGGAACCGGCCCTTCTGCAGCTTGTAGTAGCCTTCGGTCGTGTCGGGGAACAGGAGCTGCGCCGTCGATCGCTCCCGGGGCTTGTAGATCGTGTCGGAATCCGGGGGCGCGAAGGCGGCGAGGTCGATCGTGTAGCGCTCGAAGGTCAGGATCGACGAATCGCGGGAATCCTTCTGCTGCTGATGGACGCTGCCGTTCTCCAGGATCAGATAGCTCTGTCCATCGACGTCGGCCGCGTTGCCGCGCTCGGCGAGGTAGACCTTCGTCTTCCCGGCCTCACGCCGGTCCTGGATGAACAGCCCCTTCAGGGTGCCCCCCGGGCCGCGCTCGCGGAAGTGGAAGGTGATGCCGTTGTCGAGCTGGGTGAACTGCCCCTCCTTGACGACGTTCGCGATGAAGTCGCCGCGGACCCGGGTGATCACGTCGCGCAGCTCCTGGAAGCTCGCGGGCATCACCACCACCACCAGGAATCCCACCAGGAAGCTGACGAACAGCGCCAGGGTCAGGAAGGGGCGCAGGAGCGAGCGGGGCGGCATCCCGGCCGCCGACATGACGATCAGCTCGGAATCGCCGTTCAACTTGTTGAGGGCGTAGATCGTGCCGATGAACAGGGCGACGGGGGCGATCACCACCACGAGGGTCGGCAGGGACAGGCCCGTGACGAAGAGGAAGACCAGCAGCGTCTGGCCCTTGGCGGTCACGAGGTCGAGCTCGCGCAGGGCCTGCGTCAGCCAGATCGTGCCCGTCAGCCCGATCAGGCAGGCGAGGGTGGCGCCCAGGGCGATCCGAAAGATGTAGCGCTCGATCTGCCTCATCGGCCCGGCAGTCCCGCTTCAGCATCGTCCCGAAAGGTGGTGCCGGCTTTCGGGCAAAGACGATGCGAATCCAAAGCTCGAGGCCGTCGTGCCGGATCCTTCAAATCCGGCATGATGGTCCCATCCTCTTGCGCCCTCGGAGCGGCAGGGACCCGACAAAAGGGGCGATTCCAGGGCTGTCACGCCGCGTTGCGTTCTCCGTCTCAGCGGCTACACAGAGCGGATGGCCCGCGCCTCGGCGCGCGGGTACGTAGTACGGCTCCGGGAAAACGGGCAGGGCGACGGGTATGGCGGACGGTATCGAGATCGGTTTCGGTCCCCTGGAGCAGAGCGGCCAGGGCCCCGGCGGATCCGGCGATCTCGTGGTCTTCGTCGGCGACGACCTGTCGCTCGGATCGGCGGCCCGGGAAGTGCTCGGCGCCTCCGGGGCGGATCTCGTGGCCCGCGCCGCGGCCTCCGAGAAGTTCAAGGGCCGCGCGCTCAGCGCGCTGACGCTGCCGGCCCCTTCGGGCGTCGGCGCCGACCGCCTCGTGGTCGTGGGCCTCGGCTCCGAGAAGGATCGGGCCAAGACCGACTGGCCGGCGCTCGGCGGCTTCACCGCCGGCAAGGTGGCGGGGCGGACCGCCCGGGTCGTGCTCGACTGGCCCGGCACGACGGTCACGGCGACGCAGGCCGGCGAGTTCGCCTTCGGCGCGCGCCTGCGGACCTACGCGTTCGACCGCTACAAGACCAAGAAGAAGCCCGACGCCGACGACAAGTCCGTCACCGCGCTGACCCTGCTGCTCGCCGATCACGGCGCGGCCGCCCGCGAGGGCGAGGGCGCCCGGAGCCTGTCAGACGGCGTGATCCTGGCGCGCGACCTCGTGAACGAGCCGCCGAACGTGCTCTTCCCGGCGGAATTCGCTCGCCGCGCCTCGGAACTCGCCAAGCTCGGCGTCGAGATCGAGGTGCTGGAGCCGGCCCGGATGCGGGAGCTCGGCATGGGTGCGTTGCTCGCGGTGGCGCAGGGCTCGGCCCGCGAGCCGCGGATCGTGATCATGCGCTGGAACGGCGGCCCCGCGGCGGAGCCGCCCGTGGCCCTCATCGGCAAGGGCGTCGTGTTCGATTCCGGCGGCGTCTCGATCAAGCCCGGCGGCGGCATGGAGGACATGAAGGGCGACATGGGCGGCGCGGCCGCCGTGGTCGGTGCCCTGCATGCCCTCGCCGCGCGCAAGGCGCGCTGCAACGTGGTCGGCGCCATCGGCATCGTGGAGAACATGCCGGATGGCGGCTCCTACCGCCCCTCCGACATCCTGACCTCCATGTCCGGCCAGACCATCGAGGTGATCAACACCGACGCCGAGGGCCGGCTGGTGCTGGCCGACGTGATCACCCACGTCATCCGAAGCACCAAGCCGAAGGCGCTGGTCGATCTCGCGACGCTGACGGGCGCGATCATCGTGGCGCTGGGCCAGGACATCGCCGGCATGTTCTCGAACGACGACACGCTGGCGGGCAACATCCACGCCGCCGGCGAGGCGACCGGCGAGAAGGTCTGGCGGATGCCGATGATCCCGGCCTACGACAAGGCGATCGATTCCAAGTTCGCCGACATGAAGAACACCGGCGGCCGTCACGGCGGCGCCGCCACCGCGGCCTCGTTCATCAAGCGCTATGTCGAGGACGTGCCGTGGGCGCATCTCGACATCGCGGGCGTGGCGATGTCGTCGAACGCCAGCGAGATCAACCGCAGCTGGGGCGCGGGCTGGGGCGTGCGCCTCCTCGACCGGCTGATTCGCGACCATTACGAGGCCCGCTAAGGCGGCCGCGGCGGTCCAGACGCCGCGCGCCGGTCCGGGCAATCTCAGCATGGCCGCACACGCCAACGCCGCGCGCGATCGGGCCGATCCGGGTGACGGGACGTCCGGAGGCCGCGTCGGCGGCCTCCTCCTGGCAGCCGTCGGGCCGATTCTCGCTATGCTGGCCGCCCTGGCGCTCGTCGCCGTCACCGGCCTGAGCCAGCGTGGTTCCGTGCCGGAGGCCCTCGAGCCCTGGATCTTCGGCTACTTCATCGGCCGCTACCCGCTCTTCGCCTTCGCGCTGGTCTACGGGCTGGGGCATCTCGCGCGCGCGGCGGCGGAGCCGGGTCCCGCCTCCGTCCCGCGCCGGGTCCTGTTCGGCCTCGCGGGGGCGGCCGCCCTTCTCGCCGCCGGGCTCTATCCCACCTTCGGCGGCCTCATCCTGCGCGGTGCCTTCGCCACCGGCGGCATGGCGTTCCTCACGCATCAGCCCCTGTGGCTGGCTTTCGGACTCGGCGCCGCTGTGGGTGCCCTGCTGTTCGGCAGCGTCCTCGGGCTGTTCGCGGTCGCGGCCAACCGGCCCCTGCGGCCGCGCCTGCGCCGGATCGGCTTCGGAGCGCTCGCCTTCCTGGCCCTGTGGTTCGGCGCGATCCTGATCGGCCTCGCCGGCGACCTGGGCGTCGGCCCCTGGCCGCGCCGGGCGATGCGACCGGAGGAGGCCGCGCTCGCCGCGGGCCTGCTGATCGCCGCTGCTCTGCCCCACACCGCTCTGGCGACATTGCGCCGGCATCGTCGGGGCGTCTGAGCCCCCTGCCTTGCGGGCCGGCCTCCGTTCCCGCAGAGTCTGCGCGACAGGCGTAGCGAGACCCGGCCACCGAGAGTCGGGCCCGCGGGAGGCATCGCGATGCACGAGGCGAACGTGATCGAGCACGGCGCTCAAGCCGCTACGGCCGGCGCGTCGCCGGCCACGCCAAGCGGCGGGTCCTCCGACCGACCCTGGCTGGCCTCCTACCCGTCCCGGGTTCCGGCGGAGATCGACGTCGCGGCCCTCGGGACCCTGGTCGGCCTGTTCGAATCCAGCATGGCCGCCTTCGCCGACCGGCCGGCGATGCTGTGCTTCGGCTCGACCATGACCTACGCCACCCTCGGCCAGCAGGCGCGCGACCTCGCGGCCTGGCTGCGCGGACAGGGCCTGGCAAAGGGCGACCGCGTTGCGATCATGCTGCCGAACGTCCCGGCCTATGCGGTCGCGATCTTCGGCGTTCTCCTGGCGGGCGGGACGGTGGTCAACACCAACCCTCTCTACACACCCCGGGAATGTGCGCAGCAGATCAACGATTCCGGTGCGCGGATCCTGATCGTCCTGGAGAATTTCGGCGCCACGGTCGCGGCAGCCCTGCCGGACGTCGCCCTGGAGCGGGTCGTCCTCGTGGGCCCGGGCGACGGGCTCGGGCTCAAGGGCCACGTGATCACGCTCGCCAGCCGGCATGTGCGCAAGGCCGTGCCGCCGTTCCGCCTTCCGGAGGGCCTCGCGATCCCCTTCGCCACCGTCTTGCGCCGGGGCCGGTCGATGCCGCGGGCGACGGTCCGGGTCGAACCGGAGGACCTCGCCTTCCTGCAATATACCGGCGGCACCACGGGCATCGCCAAGGCGGCGATGCTGAGCCACCGCAACATCATGGCGAATGTCGAGCAGTCGCAGCTCTGGTTCAACTCGAAGGATCCGAGCGTCCCGCGCTGCGTGGTCACGGCCCTGCCGCTCTACCACATCTTCGCGCTCACGGCGTGCTTCTTCCAGTTCATGCGCAGCGGCGGATCCTGCCTCCTGATTCCCAATCCGCGCGACTGCGACGGCATGGTCAAGACGCTGAGCCGCACCCGCTTCACCCACCTGATGGGCGTGAACACCCTGTTCAACGTGCTGATCAACCACCCGAAGATCGGTACGGTGGATTTCGCCAACCTCGACTTCGTGGTCGGCGGCGGGACCGCCGTGCAGCGGGCGGTCGCCGAGCGCTGGAAGGCGCTGACCGGCAACACGATCATCGAGGGCTACGGCCTGTCCGAGACCTCCCCGGTCGTGTGCGTCAATCCGCACGGCATGCGGGATTTCTCCGGCACGATCGGCTACCCGCTGCCCTCCACCGAGGTCTCGATCCGCGACGTCGCCGGCGAACCGGTCCCGATCGGGCAGCCCGGCGAGATCTGCGTGCGCGGCCCGCAGGTGATGCGCGGCTACTGGAACCGACCGGAGGAGACGGCCCGGGCGATGACGGCGGACGGGTTCTTCCGGACGGGCGACGTGGCGATCCTGCAGGCGGACGGCCAGATCCGGATCGTCGACCGGATGAAGGACATGATCCTGGTCTCCGGCTTCAACGTCTATCCCAACGAGGTCGAGGACGTCCTGGCGGCCCACCCCGCCGTGCTCGAATGCGCGGTGGTCGGCGCACCGAGCGAGGAAACCGGCGAGATGGTGGTGGCCCACGTGGTCCTGAAGGATCCGTTGGTCTCCCCCGAGGCCCTGCGGGCGTATGCGCGCACCCAGCTCACCGGCTACAAGGTGCCCCGCCGCGTGGTGTTCCACGAGACGCTGCCCAAGACCAATGTCGGCAAGGTGCTGCGGCGGATGCTGCGCGACGAGACCCCGCCGGCCTGAGCCTCGGCCGATCGTCGGGCACCCGCCTGCGTCCAGGTGCCGCTCACCTGCGGCGTAACGCCGGGATGCGGGTCGCCGAAAGGTGAGGCTGCGGCGCTTGCGCCCCTGTCGGCTGCGGCCGATCTGTGGGTTGTGCGCGCAGGACATCCGAGGAGACGGCCATGTTGATCAAGCGCAAGCGCGGTTGGGAGATTCCGGAGCATCTGGCGACGCCGGAGGCCGTCTTCATCAACCGGCGGGCCCTGATCGGCGGTGCGGCCGGACTCGCGGCCGGCTCGCTCCTGGGCCCCCGTCAGGCCCTGGCGGCCGCAGGCGACCCGTCGCTCTATCCGGCGCCACAGAACCCGGCCTACACCCTCGACCGGCCCCTGACGCCCGAGCGCTTCAGCGCCGACTACAACAATTTCTACGAGTTCGGCACGTCGAAGACGGTGCTACCGGCAGCCAATGCCCTCAAGACGCAACCCTGGACCCTGAAGATCGACGGCCTCGTGGAGAAGCCGTTCGAGATCGGCGTCGACGACCTGATCCGGAAGGTGGGTCTGGAGGAGCGGCTCTACCGCCACCGCTGCGTCGAGGCGTGGTCCATGGCGGTGCCCTGGACAGGCTTCCCGCTGGCGAAGCTCGTGGCGCTCGCCAAGCCCGCCTCGGGCGCGAAGTACATCCGCTTCGAGACCTTCATGGACAAGGCGATGGCCCCCGGCCAGCGGGCCTTCTTCTATCCCTGGCCCTACACGGAGGGCCTGACATTGGCCGAGGCCGGCAACGACCTCGCCTTCATGGTGACGGGGGTCTACGGCAAGCCGCTGCCCAACCAGTTCGGGGCGCCGATCCGCGTCGCGGTGCCGTGGAAATACGGGTTCAAGTCGGCCAAGTCGCTGGTGAAGATCTCTTTCACCGCCGACCGGCCGAAGACCTTCTGGGAGGGGCTGCAGGCCTCCGAGTACGGCTTCTGGGCCAACGTGAACCCGGCCGTGCCGCATCCGCGCTGGAGCCAGGCCACGGAGCGGGTTCTGGGGACCGACCAGCGGGTGCCGACGCTGATTTACAACGGCTACGGCGAGCAGGTCGCCAGCCTCTACAAGGGCCTCGAAGGCGAACGGCTGTTCGTGTGAGGGGCTGCTCGGCGACACCCGCCGAGGCAAACCCGCCCGAGCCTCGCCCCACCGGGCGGGGCTTCAGTTCTTTGTCGTCACGCGTCTGTACGCGGTATCGGCGTCCACTGCGGCGGCGCGCACGCTAGCGCGGGCAGCCATGGGCGCGCTCGAAGGCCTGCAGCTCCGCCACCGTCGCCTGTTCCTGGCGCGAGAGCGGTATGCGGTCCATGGCGTCGTACCGGCAATCGGTATTGCCAAAGGTCCGGATCGCCCGTGGCGTGCTGAAACAATAGCCGGCCTGCTTGTAGATCAGGTTGCGCTGGTACCAAGCTTCCGCGCAGTCATCCGCCATCGCGTTGGTCGAACCCGCGACGAGGATCAGAGCGTAGAGGGCAGCGCGCATCGAATCGTCTCCGTGAGAAGACGCGACTCAAGCATCGGATGCTCAGTAGGTCCAGCGCTGCGCCTTGGAGACCAGGAAGTCGCGGAACGCCTGGACCCGGGCGACCGAGCGCATCTCCTCGGCATAGACGAGGTAGCTCTCGAGGCTCGGCATCTCGGTCTCGCGCAGCACCTGCACGAGTTGCTGGCCGCCATCCACCGCGTAGTCGGGCAGAATCCCGATCCCGGCTCCCGCCTCCATCGCGCGCTGGAGGGCGCCGATGTTGTTCACGGTCAGGTGGACCTGACGCCGGTCCCGGCCATCGCGGCCGGCATCCGCCAGCCAGTGGGCCGCGAGCAGGTACGACGGCTCGTTTCCGCCGAACGAGACAAGGCGATGATCGTCGAGTTCTTCGATGGTCTTGGGCTCGCCGAAGCGCTTGACGTAATCCGGGCTCGCGAAGGCATGGTAGTGCACGGTGAACAGCCGACGCTGGATCAGGTCCGGCTGGGCCGGCCGCCGCATGCGGATCGCCACATCGGCCTCGCGCATGGCGAGATCGAGTTCCTCGTTGGTGAGGATCAGCTCGATGCGCACGTCCGGGTAGAGGTCGAGAAACTCGCCCACGCGCTGCGACAGCCAGGACGTGCCGAGGCCCACCGTGGTGGTGACCTTGAGATCGCCGGTCGGACGCTCGGAGGTTTCCACGAGCCGGGCGCGGGTATTCTCCAGGCGCAGCTTCATGTCCCGGGCGGCGCGGAACAGGAGATCGCCCTGTTCGGTCAGCAGCAGGCCGCGGGCATGGCGGTGGAACAGAGGCGCCTTCAGCTCGCGCTCCAAGGCGCTGATCTGGCGGCTCACCGCCGATTGGCTGAGCCCGATATCGTCACCCGCCTTGGTGAAGCTCCCCGCCTCCGCGACGTTGAGGAAGATCCGGATCTTATCCCAGTCCAAGGCAAGAACCCCTACCAGCGCGCGCCCGCGGGTCGCGCCCGGGTCAGGATGGGCGCGAAGCGGCGGGCAGATCACCGGGCGAACTGCGCGGCGCCGAGGGCGGATGACCGCTCGCGGCACCGCGCGGGCATGCAATCGGTGCATCCCGGCGCAGTCAGCACTCCTATGCACACAGCGCATGATGCGACGCAAGCGGCGAAGGCGGGAAGTTGTTGAAATGGTGGGCGCTGCGGGCGAAGCGCCGCGGCCGGTGCCGCCGGCATTCCGCTGCGCCGGCCTGGACCGGGCTCTCGCCGATCGTGCGGCTGGCGAGGAATGTCTCGGCCTCCAACGCCGCCCGTCAGCCCATGCCGGCGGCGAAGAACGCCGTCTCGCCCGCTCTGTCCGGCGGCACCGCGCGCTGCCGTCCGAGCGGAGGTGCTCCCCCTGTCATTGCGGGAGCCGCATCTGCTTGCGGAAGCTTTTATCGAAGGCGCTTGCCGGCACGAAACGCCGCAGCAGGCTGACCCGCCGGGCCATCTTGCCGGCGGTGTACCGGCTCTTCGGTACCGCCGCGGTCGCCGCCGTCACGACCCTCTCGGCCACGATCCCCGGCGCATCGGCAACCACCATGACGTCGCGCATCAGCCGCTCCTGGCCGGCGCGCGCGGCGTCGTAGACGGCGAGCGGCGCATCCGGCGTGACGAGGTTCCGGTCGAAGGCCGTGCGGGTATAGGCGGGCTCGACGAGGACGACCCGGATGCCCTGGGTCCTGACCTCGTGGTCGAGGGATTCGGAATAGCCTTCCAGCGCATGCTTGCTCGCGGCGTAGAGCGCCATGTACGGGGCCGGGACGAGCCCAAAGGCCGAGCTGATGTTGACGATGCGACCGCCACCGCTTGCCCGCATCAGGGGCAGGACGGCGCGGGTCATGCGGATGGCGCCGAACAGATTGACGTCGAACAGGGCCTGAGCCTGCGCGGTGGTGGATTCCTCCGCGCCGCCGCTGATGCCGAAGCCGGCGTTGTTGACCAGCACATCGATCCGCCCCGTCCGGGCGAAGATCGCCTCGACAGCACCCGCGACCGAAGCGTCCGAGGTGATGTCGCAGGGCAGCATCGTGATGCCGCCTTCCACGACACGATCGACCGTTCGGCTTGTGCCGAACACCCGGTAGCCCGCGGCCTTCAAAGCTCTCGCTGTCTCGAGGCCGATGCCCGAAGCGGCCCCTGTCACGACCGCGATCCTGGTTTCGCTCTGCTGCACGATGGTCTCCTTCCGACGCGGCCTGCGTCGCAACCGCTCCCCATATAGATTATGATCATAATTTATAATGGCAAGGGGAAAGCGTGCCCTGTCGCCGCGGAGGCGCGCCCCTATCCGCTGTTGGAGGGTCCCGCCGCCGTATCCCGTTCGGGCGCTTCGGCACCCAGCGAGACGCGAGCCGCTCCGAGTATCTCCTCGGCCAGCGCTTCATCGTCGACCGCGCGGGCCAGGACTACGGCACCGACCAGCGTCGCGAGCGAGGACAGCGCACGCTGCCGCCTCTTCTGTTTCGGCGTCTTGGGCACGAGGGCCGCCATCAGGTCCACCATCCCGCGCACGCCTCGCGTGAAGCGGGACCGGACCGGGCTGTCCGGGGCTTCCCGTGCGACGTCGTTGGCGAGCGCGGCGACGGGACAGCCCATCCCGGGGGCGCGCACATGGGCGATCGACAGATAGTTGGACACGAGGCTGTCCAACTGTCCCCGTCCATTGTCGGTCAGCGCGGTCTCGAAGGCTTCAGCCGCCAGCGCGTCCTTGTTGGCGAATTGGCCATAGAAGCCGCCATGGGTGAGCCCCGCGGCACCCATGATGTCGGCGACGCCGACGCCATGGAGCCCCCGCTCACGAAACAGGGTCGCCGCGACCTCGACCACACGCTGGCGGTTAAGCTTGGCCTGCTCCTGCGAAACTCTCGGCATCCCCGGATCCTCAGTGCGCCGCGACCATGTTCAATTTAGATGTTTAGTATCATTTTTGAAGGGATCGGCTGTCGCGTTCTCTGCCCCAGCGCGGGCGGTAGCTATGCAATAGCTGGCGGACGTTTCGCCTCGATCGCGGTGCGTTCGGGGACGATCGGCGCGTGGATGTCCGGCGGAGGCTTGCCGTCGGGGACTTCACCCGGCACGCGGATGTCGGTCTCGAGCACCGCGTCCGCATTGCGGATCTCCAGGTTGGCGATCTGGGCGAGCGGCCTCGGATCGCTTCGAGACCTTCTTCCGACGCCCGCAGAACGTCCGCTTACCCACACCCGACGGCCGAAGCGGACTGACCGCCTCCGGCCAAGTTCGGTCCTCGGGGACCTGTCGGTGTCGTGGAGGCGAGGCACGCCGTTCCGGGAACGCTTCGAGCCGTAAAGGTCGGCTTGCGCGGTGCCGAGGAGCGTTTTGAGGCCGCTTCAGGCAAGAAAGGACGGGCTGGTACCCTGGGGCAAGAGCCAGAGGATGGGGCCGCCGGGCCATGCGCGCGCCAGGGTCGTGACCTCCAGCGCGTCGAAGCCCGGCGCCGCCACGTCAGTGCGGCGCTGGATGCAGGGCGCGCGTCCGCTCGCCTAGTCGTAGGCGCCGATCATCTCCGGCTCCTGTAACTCCTCGGTCCTGACCTTTGGGTCGGGGGAGTGCTCGGCGAGGAATTTCTCCGCCTCGAGTGCCGCCATGCAGCCCATGCCGGCGGCGACCACCGCCTGCCGGTAGACGAACTCGGCGCAATCGCCGGCGGCGTAGACGCCCTCGACGCTGGTCCGCGTCGTGCCCGGCACGATCTTGATGTAGCCGCCCTCCAGCAGTTCGAGTTGGCCAGCGAAGAGCTTCGTCGCCGGGTCGTGACCGATGGCGACGAAAAGGCCGTCTGCAGGCACGTCCCGCGTGGCGCCGCTGCCGGTGTCGCGCAACCGCACGCCGGTGACGGCCTTCACCGGCTCCCTTCGGCCGAGGGCCTCCTCGACCACATGGTTCCAGATGACCGCGATCTTCGGATGGGCGAACAGCCGATCCTGCAGGATCGGCTCCGCCCTGAAGCGGTCGCGCCTGTGGATGACGGTGACCTTAGAGGCCAGGTTGGCGAGGTACAGGGCTTCCTCGACGGCGGTGTTGCCGCCGCCGATCACGACGACCTCCTTGCCGCGATAGAAGAACCCGTCACACGTCGCGCAGGCCGACACGCCTGCCCCGTTGAACTCGATCTCGGAGGGCAGGCCGAGCCAGCGGGCCTGGGCGCCCGTGGCGGCGATCAGGGTATCGGCGACGTAGGTGTCGCCGCCATCCCCCTGGGCCACGAAGGGGCGCTGAGACAAGTCGACCGACACGATGGTGTCGGAGAGGATCCGGGTCCCGACGTGCTCGGCCTGCAGGCGCATCTGCTCCATCAGGTCGGGCCCCTGAACGGCGGTCGCGAAGCCCGGATAATTCTCCACGTCCGTGGTGATCGTCAGCTGGCCGCCGGGCTGGATGCCCGTCACCAGGATGGGCTTCATGTTGGCCCGGGCGGCGTAGATGCCCGCGGTGTAGCCGGCCGGTCCGGCCCCGATGATGAGGACCTTCGTCTTGTGAGTGGTCATGGCGAGCCTGGACGTAGCGAGGGAGCGGAGATGTCTTGAATGTGCTCTACGCCGCAGCTTCAAGCACGGGCCGCGGACGGTCGTCGTTCGCCGGGCAGGTGTTAGGATCCACACACATCCGGGACGCCAGCGGTTCGGAGATCGTCACGAGCACGTTCGGGATCTCGGTCCCGGCGGTGCCGGGCGTCTCGCTCCGGGAGCCACCGTGGCGCATGGGCAAAGACCCGTCGCCGATCGCCGTGGCCGGCTGAATGGGCGGCGCGGGGATGGGCTTCATGTCGGCCCGGGCGGCACAGAAGCCCACCGTGCCGGCGGCGTGCCCGGAGCCGACGATCACGCGTTTGGCGTACGTGTGGGCCATCTGTCTCGGCCTCCTCAGGCCGGTCCGGCCGCGCGTCGTGCGGCATAGACGTCGGCGAGCGCCTGAGCGATCACCGGCGTCGCATCGATCGGCTTGTACGTCAGCTCCGCCAACTGACCGGTGAACGGCCGCAGCGCTCCGGCGATGGCAAGCCCGGCGAACATCCGCCGATGCCGAATATAGGTGCGCGGCAGGTCGAACAGCAGGACCGGCGCGCCGGTCGCCACCGCTTCGCTGACCATGTTGGCCGAGTCGGAGGTGACCACGATCGCCTCGGCGAGCGCCAGCATGGCGACGTAGGGATTGTCGCCGGACCCGTCCCAGAGGAAGCCGCCGGTCTCTGCCGCAAGGGCCTTCACGGCTTCGCGGAGCGGGTTGGGCGTCCGGCGGGATATCGTCACCATGAGCCGGCAGCCCTGCGCCGCCAGCCCGCGCAGATCCTCCACGAGACGGACCATGTCGGTCTTGCGGTAGCTCAAATGCCGGCTGTCGCCGCCGACCAGGACCGCCACCCGCGGGCCGTCGAGGCGCGCGAGGCGCGGATCCGGGTGGGCCCGGGCGGCGGCCAGTCGCGCGGCCGTGACGAGATGCGGAGCCGTGAGGGTCGTGAAGACGTTCGGGCCGCGCAGGTCGTCGTAATCCGGCACCCAGATGAAGTCGGCGCTGTCTGCGCCCATCCGCGGATCCTTCAGGAAGGCCGTGAAGGTCCGGCCGCCCGTAGCGCGGCGCACCGCCCGCAGGTAGGGCACGGACCGGCGCCCGGACGCGATCAGGATGTCGGGGTAGGGGCCCGACAGGGCGCCGGCGCGCCGGCGCGGGCCCTCGCGGGGGTCGATCGGCCCCCACGGTGCCATCCACCCGAACGGTCCGGAGGCGGGCACCTTACGGGTCTCGAAGGCGAGCCCCAGGGTCTCGGCGATGCCGACGCACTGGTTCTCGTCGCCGGCCTTGCCGTCGGTGACGATCCAGGCGCGGGCGCGGGCGAGTTCGGGCAGGCGCCCGGGCCGCGAGTCCAAGCGGCTGAGCGGCGCGGTCTGCGACTCCGTCACGTCGATGCTTGCCATGCTCCTCACCGGAAACGCCCTACGCCGCGGGCCGGGGCGGACGGCCCTTCTCTAATCCCGCGGCAGGTCGCGGGCGAGCCACTGGGCATAAATGTCGGCGATCGCGGCCAGCCGGCGTTGCTCGAATTGCGGATCGTACCACGCGCCCCCGTAGCTGGACGGCGTCGCGGTCATCTGCGGATAGCGTCCCAGCACTTGGCCCTTGGGCCCGACCAGCAGGGCTTCGCCCTCCATGTAGTCGGTCTGGAAATTGCTGCCGAAGCCGGGCCGGTCGCCACTGCCGACATAGGGGCGCAGCGACAGACTGGTGACGACCACGACGAGGCGCGGCCCGCGGCCGCCGATGCGACCGGCGAAATTCTTCCGCAGGGCCGATGTGAGATCGGAAGCCAGCGCCTCGGCCTGCAGGCCTGCGCCCTTGTCCACGAGCGGCCGCACATCGACCCGGATGTCGGAGAAGACGGCGGTGGCGGGAAAATCGCCTGCCGCCGCGGATCCCGCGACGACACCGAGAATCAGGCCGGCAATCCAGCCCCAGGAACGCGGGCGCATGCCTCAGCCGCCGTACTGGACGGCGACGACCTCGTAGGACTTGCCGCCACCGGGGGTGGTGACTTCGACGGTGTCGCCGACGCCCTTGCCGATCAGGGCGCGGGCGATCGGAGACGTGATCGACACGCGCCCGGAGCGCACGTCGGCTTCCGGCTCGCCGACGATCTGGTAGGTCTTCTCCTCTTCCGTGTCCTCGTCGACGAGCTTCACGGTGGCGCCGAACTTGATCTTGTTGCCCGAGAGCTTGGTGACGTCGATGATCTCGGCCCGCGCGATCATGCTCTCCAGCTCCATCACGCGTCCCTCGTTATGGGACTGCGCCTCCTTGGCGGCGTGATATTCGGCATTTTCCGACAGGTCGCCCAGGGCACGGGCCTCGGCGATCGCCTGGATGATGCGCTGACGCTCCACCTGCTGCCGGTGCTTCAGCTCCTCTTCGAGGGCTGCGAAGCCGCGCACCGTGATCGGAACCTTGTCTATCGTCATCGTCTCGCGCCACAATGAAGAGGCCCGGCCGAGAGTGGAGCACTCTCTCCGGGCCACGAGATAAAGTCAGCGGAACCCTCAGGTTCAGGCCGCGAAGTATTCCTGCAACGCGCGGACCTTGAGATCGCCCTCTAGATAGGCCTTGATCCCCTCGGCCGCGGCCATCGCGCCGGCTAGAGTGGTGTAATACGGCACCTTATGCAAGAGGGCCGCACGCCGGAGCGAGCGCGAGTCCGAGAGGGCGCCGGCCCCCTCGGTGGTGTTCAGCACGAGGTGGATGCCGCCGTTCTTGATCGCGTCGACCACGTGCGGCCGGCCTTCGAGGACCTTGTTGATCCGCTCGGCCGGAACGCCGTTCTCGACCAGATAGCGCTGCGTGCCGCCCGTGGCCAGGATGGTGAAGCCGAGATCGGACAGGAGCTTCATGGTCGGCAGGATGCGGGCCTTGTCGGCATCCCGCACCGAGACGAACACGGCGCCCGCCTTCGGGACCTGCGTGCCCGAACCGAGCTGGCTCTTGGCGAAGGCCACGCCGAAGCTGGTATCGAGCCCGATCACCTCGCCGGTGGAGCGCATCTCCGGACCGAGGAGCACGTCGACGCCGGGGAAGCGGGCGAACGGGAAGACCGCTTCCTTGACGGCGATGTGCGGCAGGGTCTTCGGCTTCAGGCCGAAGGTGGACAGCGCCTCGCCCGCCATGAGCCGGGCCGCGATCTTGGCGATCGGTTCGCCGATGACCTTGGCGACGAACGGTACGGTGCGCGAGGCGCGCGGATTCACCTCCAGCACGTAGATGACGCCGTCCTTGATGGCGTACTGCACGTTCATCAGGCCGACGACGTTGAGCGCCAGCGCCATCGCCTTGGTCTGCCGCTCCAGCTCGTCCATGATCTCGGGCGAGAGGGAGCGCGGCGGCAGGGAGCAGGCCGAGTCGCCGGAATGGATGCCGGCCTCCTCGATGTGCTCCATGATGCCGGCGATGAACACGTCCTTGCCGTCGCAGACCGCGTCGACATCGACCTCGACCGCATCCGACAGGTAGCGGTCGAACAGGAGCGGGTTCTTGCCCAGCACCGTGTTGATCTGGCCGGTCTTGTCGTTCGGGTACCGGGCCTTGACCTCGGAGGGGATCAGGCTCGGCAGGGTATCGAGGAGGTAGTCGGCGAACTGCGTCTCGTCGCGGATGATCGCCATGGCGCGGCCGCCCAGCACGTAGCTCGGGCGCACCACGAAGGGCAGGCCGAGATCGGCCGCCACGAGCCGGCTCTGCTCCACCGAATAGGCGATGCCGTTCTTCGGCTGCTTCATCCCGAGCTTGTCCAGCAGCCGCTTGAACTGGTCGCGGTCCTCCGCGAGGTCGATGGCGTCGGGCGAGGTGCCGAGGATCGGCACCCCGGCGGCCTCAAGGGCCCGGGCGAGCTTCAGCGGGGTCTGGCCGCCGAACTGCACGATGACGCCGTGCAGCGTGCCGGCCTGCTTCTCGGTCTCGATGATCTCCAGCACGTCCTCGGCGGTGAGCGGCTCGAAATAGAGCCGGTCCGACGTGTCGTAGTCGGTGGAGACCGTCTCCGGGTTGCAGTTGACCATGATGGTCTCGTAGCCCACCTCCGACAGCGCGTAGCAGGCGTGGCAGCAGCAATAGTCGAACTCGATGCCCTGGCCGATCCGGTTCGGGCCGCCGCCGAGGATCACGACCTTCTTGCGGTCCGAGGGTTGCGCCTCGTCCACCACCGCGCCCGCGAAGGGTGCCACGTAGGTGGAGTACATGTAGGCGGTGGGCGACTTGAACTCGGCCGCGCAGGTGTCGATGCGCTTGAAGACCGGGCGCACGGACAGCGCACGCCGCGCCGCGCTGACCGCGGCCTCGTCGGTCTTGGCGAGGACGGCGAGGCGCGCATCCGAGAAACCGGCGGCCTTGAGCTGGCGGAAGGCGCCGGGGGTCTTCGGCAGGCCGTGCGCCTTCACCCGGTTCTCCAGGTCGATGATCGCCTGCAGCTGCTCCAGGAACCACGGATCGATCTTGCACGAGGCATAGACCTGCTCGTGGCTCACACCCAGCCGCAGGGCCTGCGCGACCTTGAGAAGCCGGTCCGGGGTCGGCGTGCCGATCGCCGCCTTGATGGCGTTGTGGTCGTCGCCCTTGCCGAGGCCCTCGATCTCGATGTCGTCGAGGCCGGTCAGCCCCGTCTCCAGGGAGCGCAGGGCCTTCTGGAGCGATTCGGCGAAGCAGCGGCCGATCGCCATGGCCTCGCCCACCGACTTCATGGCGGTGGTCAGCGTCGGCTCGGCGCCCGGGAACTTCTCGAAGGCGAAGCGCGGGATCTTGGTGACGACGTAGTCGATCGTCGGCTCGAACGAGGCCGGGGTCGCGCCGCCGGTGATGTCGTTGGCGATCTCGTCGAGCGTGTAGCCGACCGCGAGCTTGGCGGCGACCTTGGCGATCGGGAAGCCGGTGGCCTTCGAGGCCAGCGCCGAGGACCGCGACACCCGCGGATTCATCTCGATCACGATCATGCGCCCGTTCTCGGGGTTGATCGCGAACTGCACGTTGGAGCCGCCGGTCTCGACACCGATCTCGCGGAGCACCGCCAGCGATGCGTCGCGCATCACTTGGTATTCCTTGTCGGTGAGCGTCAGCGCCGGGGCGACGGTGATCGAATCGCCGGTATGGACGCCCATCGGGTCGATGTTCTCGATGGAGCAGACGATGATGCAGTTGTCGTTCTTATCTCGAACGACCTCCATCTCGTACTCCTTCCAGCCGAGCACGCTCTCCTCGATGAGCACCTCGTTGGTCGGAGACGCGTCGATGCCGCGCTCGACGATGTCGAGGAACTCCTCGCGGTTGTAGGCGATGCCGCCGCCGGTGCCGCCCATGGTGAAGGACGGGCGGATGATCGCCGGCAGGCCGACCTCGGCCAGCGCCATCAGCGCCTGCCCGATCGCATGCTCGCCGTAGCGCTTGCGCCGGTCGGTCTCGCCCGCGGCCCAGCTCTTCTCGAAGGCGGCCAGCGCCTTCTGCCGCGCCTCCTGCTCCGCGTTGGCGGCTTCGATGCGGGCGATCTCGGCGAGGTAGGCCTGCCGGTCGGCCTTCTTGGCCGTTGAGGCGTTGGCCAGCGCCGATTTCGGGGTGTCGAGCCCGATCTTGGTCATAGCGTCGCGGAACAGGCTCCTGTCCTCGGCCTTGTCGATCGCCTCCGCGGTGGCGCCGATCATCTGCACGCCGTACTTCGCCAGCACGCCCATCTTCTGGAGCGACAGGGCGCAGTTCAGCGCCGTCTGGCCGCCCATCGTCGGGAGGATCGCGTCGGGGCGCTCCTTCTCGATGATCTTGGCGACGATCTCGGGGGTGATCGGCTCGACATAGGTCGCGTCCGCCATGTCCGGATCGGTCATGATGGTCGCGGGGTTCGAGTTCACCAGGACGATCCGGTAGCCCTCTTCGCGCAGCGCCTTGCAGGCCTGGGTGCCGGAGTAATCGAACTCGCAGGCCTGTCCGATGATGATCGGACCCGCACCGATGATCAGGATCGAGGAGATGTCGGTGCGTTTGGGCATCTGCGGCCTTGTCGGGCCAAGCGCGCCCGATCGGGCAGGGCTGACTTCAGCCCTGCTCCCGGACGCGCGTGGCGGGATTGTCGTTGAGCCCCGCGTTTACACGGGCCACGGGCGCATTGGAAGGCCGGGACAACCGCGCATCCTCACGGTGCGTTCGACGCATGGATGCGACGCCGGTCGGCCGAATTGGAGTTCTTATAAATGAACGCCCGCGCGGGAAGATTTCTTGCTGGGTTCCGGAGCGATTTGTAGGCCTCGATCGATCGGCAGATCCGTCGATCGATACCACAACGAGTCGAGACCGAAGATGCTCTGGCCAGCCCCTATTTCCGCAATGCTTCTGATCGGATCGATCCTGGGCGCGAACGCTTCGGAAGTCGCCATAAAGACCTTGAACAGCGGTCCGGGCGGGATGATGGTCTTCGACCCGGCCTACGTGAAAATCCAGCCCGGCGACACGGTGCGGTTCGTGCCGGCCGACAAGGGGCACAATGCCGAGCTTATCAAGGGCATGGCACCCGAGGGGGCAGCGCCGTTCAAGACGGTGGTCGGCAAGGAGGAGACCGTGACCTTCGACAAGCCCGGCCTCTACGGAATCAAGTGCTCGCCGCACTACATCATGGGCATGGTCGGCCTGGTCCAGGTCGGCGACAAGCCCGACAATCTGGAGGCGGCCAAGGCGGTCCCGCAGAACAAGCTGGCCGCCAAGCGCTTCGAACCGCTGTTCGCGAAGGTCGAGTAGGCAAACGGGGTGGCGCCAGGCCGCCCCGTCCCGACTCAGAGGCCGGCGTGAAGCGCCGCGACGGCCCGGTCGATCGAGAGATAGAAAACCCCGAAGGCCACCACGGCGGCGGCCGCGAACTCGACGGCGACGTTCGAGAGCGTCTGCGCGCGGCGCAGCGCCTCGCGGCCGAAGTAGAGAGAAACCCAGGCGAGGGCGAGGACCGCCGGCAAGGCGAACAGGTAGGACACCGTGCTCTCGACGCGGTCGAGCCCGCCCGTCGGATCGATGAGGGCTCGGATGTTGCGCACCCAGGGGGCATAGAAGGCGGCATAGACGGCGGTCAGCCAGGACAGACCCACGGCGACGCCAAGGTGGAACGTGAAACTGCGATGCAGGCGGGAGAAATCGTCGCGCGCCTCGTCGATGGTCATCCGGCAATCCCCTGCGACGGGCCGAATGCGCGGGACGCGGATGCGCCGCCGTTCAGGGGCCGTCGTGGGCTCTCTTAAGCTGCCCGATCTGGCGGATTTTATGGCCCCGCCGCGGCCCGATTGGGATCGGGCCGCGGGAGCAACGCGGGCTCGGATCCGGTCTTAGGCGCCCTTGGCGGTCTCCGGCGTGCCGGAGCGCATCAGCGTCACGAAACGCTCGAACAGGTAGTGGCTGTCGCGCGGGCCCGGGGAGGCTTCCGGGTGGTGCTGCACCGAGAAGGCCGGGCGGTCGGTGAGCGTCAGGCCGCAATTCGAGCCGTCGAACAGCGACACGTGGGTTTCCACGGCCGTCTCCGGCAGGCTGTTCGGATCGACCGCGAAGCCGTGGTTCATCGAGACGATCTCGACCTTGCCGGTGGTCTTGTCCTTCACCGGATGGTTCGCGCCGTGGTGGCCCTGGCCCATCTTCACGGTCCGGCCGCCGAGGGCGAGGCCCATGAGCTGGTGGCCGAGACAGATGCCGAAGGTCGGCACCTTCGCGTCCAGGAGCTTGCGAATCACCGGGACCGCATAGGCGCCGGTCGCCGCCGGATCGCCGGGGCCGTTCGACAGGAACACGCCGTCCGGCTTCAGCGCCAGGATTTCCTCCGCCGCGGTGGTGGCCGGAACCACGGTGACATCGCAACCGGCCTGGGCGAGGAGGCGCAGGATGTTGCGCTTCACGCCGTAATCGATGGCCACGACCTTGAGGCCCTCGCCGGGCGCGCGCTTGCCGTAGCCGTTGCCGAGCGCCCACACGGTCTCCGACCATTCAGACGGTGCGCGGCTGGTCACCGGCGGCACGAGGTCGAGCCCTTCCATGGGGGCGAGGGCCGCCGCTCGGGCCTTCAGGGCCTCGCGGTCGAACTTGCCCTCGGGATCGTTGGCGATCACCGCGTTCGGCATGCCCTGGTCGCGGATGCGGGCGGTGAGCGCCCGGGTGTCGACGCCGGTGATGCCGACGATGCCACGGGCCTTGAGCCAGCCGTCGAGATGCGACGACGAGCGCCAGTTCGACGGCTTCGTCACCGCCGAGGCGATCACCGTGCCGCGCACGCCCGAGGCCGGTGCCGCCTCCAGGCTCTCCAGATCCTCGTCGTTGGTGCCGACATTGCCGATATGCGGGAAGGTGAAGGTGACGATCTGGCCGGCATAGGAGGGGTCCGTCAGGATCTCCTGGTAGCCGGTCATCGCGGTGTTGAAGCAGACCTCGCCGTCGGCCACGCCGGTCTGACCGATGCCGAAGCCCTCCAGGATGGTGCCGTCAGCCAGCACCAGCAGAGCTGTCGCGACGGGCTCGGCCCAGGGCTCGGGCGCCCGAGTCTCGGGGGCATGCGCGGCGGCGTCTTGCAGCATGGGCTGAGTCTCGCTTATGTCCGGCCGAAGGCGGGCACCGGGTTGCGGCGCTCTCGGCTTGCAGCATGATCGTGTGCGGCGCTCTTAGCGAGCGGCCCGCGATGGGGTCAATGTGGTCCCGGCGCCCGCAGGGCTCAACACCCGCAAACCGCAGGCCAGTCCCCCGCTTCGACCGTTGGAAGGTTCACCGAGATGCTGCGCGCGCGCTTCACCACCGAGATGAAGGAGGCCATGAAGGCCGGCGACAAGGAAAGGCTCGCCACCGTCCGCATGATCCAGGCCGCCCTCAAGGACAAGGATATCGAGGCGCGGGGTCTCGGCAAGGAGCCGGCCTCCGACGAGGAGATCCTGTCGCTGCTCCAGAAGATGATCAAGCAGCGCACCGAATCGGCGTCGGTCTACGAGCAGGGCGGCCGCCCGGAACTCGCCGCCAACGAGCGCGCCGAGATCGCCATCATCGAGAGCTTCCTGCCGAAGCAGATGGACGAGGCCGAGATGAAGGCGGCCGTCGAGGCGGCGATCGTCGAGACCGGCGCGGCCGGGCCCAAGGACATGGGCAAGGTGATCGGCGCCCTGAAGGGGACCTTCGCGGGCAGGATGGATTTCGGCAAGGCGAGCGGTCTGGTGAAGGCGGCGCTGGCCGCGAAGGGCTGAGCCTCTCCCCGCAATCCTCCACCGGATTTCGAGCGCGTGAGGGACTCCGTTACGCCTCACGCGCTATAGGTGCGGGTTCACGCAACCCATCCCAGGCCCCGTGCGCTATCCGCCCCACATCCTGGAAGAGATCCGCTCCCGGCTGCCGGCCTCGTCGGTGGTCGGCCGCCGCGTGCAGTTGAAGAAGGCCGGCCGCGAGTGGCGCGGCCTGTCGCCGTTCAACGCCGAGAAGACGCCGTCCTTCTACGTGAACGACCAGAAGCAGTTCTATCACTGCTTCTCGTCCTCCAAGCACGGCGACATCTTCACCTTCCTCATGGAGACGGAGGGTCTCAGCTTCCCCGAGGCGGTCGAGCGGCTGGCGGGCGAGGCCGGCGTCAGCCTGCCGGCCCCCACCGAGGACAACCGCGCCAGCGAACGCAAGCGCGCCGGGGCGATCGAGGTCATGGAGATGGCCGCGCGCTGGTTCGAGGACCGGCTTCGGGCGGGCCAGGGCAGCGAGGCCCGCGCCTATCTCGAACGCCGCGGGCTCAAGGACGAGACGCAGCGAGCCTTCCGCCTCGGCTACGCGCCGAACGATCGCTACGCCCTGCGCGACCACCTCGCCGGGCAGGGGGTCGACAAGGCGCTGATGGTCGAACTCGGCCTCATCGCGGCCGGGGAGGGCGTCTCGGTCCCGTACGATTATTTCCGCGACCGGGTGATGTTCCCGATCACCGACACACGCGGCCGGGTCGTGGCCTTCGGCGGGCGGGCCCTCGCCAAGGAGGTGCGCGCCAAGTACCTGAACTCCCCCGAGACGCCGCTCTTCCATAAGGGCCGCACGCTCTACAACCTCCACGGCGCGCGGAAGGCCGCGCACGAGCGCGGGTCGATCATCGCGGTCGAGGGCTACGTCGACGTCATCGCCATGACGCTCGCCGGCCATCCCGAGACCGTGGCGCCCCTCGGCACCGCGCTGACGGAGGATCAGCTCGGCCTGCTCTGGCGCCATGCCGACGAGCCGATTCTCTGCTTCGACGGCGACAAGGCCGGCCAGCGGGCGGCCTTCCGGGCCCTCGACATCGCGCTCCCGCTCCTCGCGCCCGGCCGCTCGCTCCGAATCGCGCTGCTGCCCGGCGGCCAGGATCCCGACGACCTGCTGCGGTCGGGCGGCCCGGCGGCCATCGATCAGGTGCTGACGGCGGCGTTGCCGCTCTCCGAGCTGCTGTGGCGGCGCGCCCTCGAAGCGGGGCCGGTCGACACGCCCGAGCGGCGCGCCGGCCTGACGCAGACCCTGCGCACCACCGTCGCGACGATCCGCGACGAGACCGTGCGGCGCTATTACCGCGACGATATCGAAGAGCGCCTGCGGAGCCTGTCACCCCGCAGCGCGCGAGCCGCCGCCGGCGGGGCTCCGCGCGGACGCCCGCGTTTCACCCGGCCCGGCGAGCCCGTTTCGCCGCGCATCACCGGGAGTCCGAGCCCCTCCATGACGGCCTCGGCAGGCTTCACGGGCGCCGCTTCGGTGCGCGAGGCGGTCATCGTGGGCACCCTGCTCGCCCATCCCGAGATGATCGCGGAGTTCGGCGAAGAGACCGCCGATCTCGATTTCGAGGATCCGGATGCGCGAGGGATTCTATCTGTCCTCCTGGCCTGCGCCGCCGAGGACGAGCATCCGGTGCCGGAAGTGTTGCAGAATCGCATCAATCGCGCCGGACTTGCTGCGGCTGCTGACAGAATCCTCGCCCTGGCCCGCTCTCGGGACCGCACGACCCTGGCCCCGCACGCCGATCCCGCACACCGCGCAGACGCCCTGAGACAGGCGATGATCTTGCACCGGCAGGCAGGAGCGCTACATAGCGAACTTCGCGAAGCACGGCAGGCGTTTGAAGACGATCCGACCGATGCCGGATGGGCATGGCTCTGCGAAGTGAAGGCGAGGCTGGAAACCGTCATCGCCGCCGAGGCGGAGGCCGACGCACCGGTGTCGAGCGACTCGACGGCCGCGTGATCCCTGTGTCATGGCGGTGGCGGCGGACGGAGTCTCGCCATAGTTAACAATCGGTCAAGCCTCAGGCTTGCATACGGAAACCGACGACTCAAGGCGACTGGAGCAATCCGGCGCCGATCTCATACAGCGGCGCCGACGGCGTGGAGCGGCCCCATCGGGGCCTCCGCAACGCGCCGCGTGCGAAACAATAGGCTGATCATGGCGACGAAGGCAACGGAACGGGACGAGACGGACGCTGCCCCCGAGCAGCAGACCGACGGGCCGCTCCTCGACCTGACGGATGCTTCGGTCAAGCGGATGGTGAAGCTCGCCAAGAAGCGCGGCTACGTGACCTACGAGGAGGTCAACGAGGTTCTGCCTGAGGGCCAGTCCGATCCGGACCAGCTCGAGGACGTGCTGTCGCAGCTCTCCGAGATGGGCATCAACGTCGTCGAGGCCGAGGAGACCGACGAGGCGGCCGGCGAGAAGGCCGCCGAAGGCGAGGAAGAGGAGGCCGAAGGCGGCGAGGTCGCCGAGGTCGCGCCGGCGCGCGCCGTCACCGTCGCCACGACCACCAAGGAGCCGACCGACCGGACCGACGATCCGGTGCGGATGTACCTGCGCGAGATGGGCTCGGTGGAGCTCCTGTCCCGCGAGGGCGAGATCGCCATCGCCAAGCGCATCGAGGCCGGGCGCGAGGCGATGATCGCGGGGCTCTGCGAGAGCCCGCTGACCTTCCAGGCGATCATCATCTGGCGGGACGAGCTCGTGGAGGGCAAGGTCCTCCTGCGCGACATCATCGATCTCGAGGCGACCTACGCGGGGCCGGACGGCAAGAACGCGCCGCAGCTCGGCGAAGGCGAGGAAGGATCCGAGGACGGCGAGCCGCCGGCGCCCCCGGAGGGCGGCGACGACGAGGACGACCTCGAGAACAACGTCTCGCTGGCCGCCATGGAAGCCGAGATCAAGCCGCGGGTCCTAGAGACCTTCGACGCGATCGCCGCGAACTATCGCAAGCTGCGCAAGTTCCAGATCGAGGGCACCGAGCGCAAGGCGGCGGGCGAGCAGAACACCCCGGCCCAGAACCAGAAGCAGGCCGAGCTGAAGGACATCGTCGTCGCCGACGTGAAGTCCCTGTCGCTGAACAACAACCGCATCGAGGCGCTGGTCGGTCAGCTCTACTCGATCAACAAGCAGCTGATCGGCCACGAGGGCCGGCTGATGCGCTTCGCCGAGAGCCACGGCGTGGCCCGCGACGAGTTCCTGCGCCACTATCAGGGTTACGAACTCGATCCGAACTGGATGGAGCGCGTCGGCACGCTGGGCGGCAAGGGCTGGAAGAACCTGGTCGAGCGCGGCTCGAAGCAGGTGGCGGAGCTGCGCGCGCAGATCCTCGATCTCGCCTCCGAGACGGGCTTGGAGATCGGCGAGTACCGCCGGATCGTCAACATGGTCCAGAAGGGCGAGCGCGAAGCCCGGCAGGCCAAGAAGGAGATGATCGAGGCGAACCTGCGCCTCGTGATATCCATCGCCAAGAAGTACACGAACCGCGGCCTGCAGTTCCTGGACCTGATCCAAGAGGGCAACATCGGCCTGATGAAGGCCGTGGACAAGTTCGAGTACCGGCGCGGCTACAAGTTCTCGACCTATGCCACGTGGTGGATCCGGCAGGCGATCACCCGGTCGATCGCCGATCAGGCCCGCACGATCCGCATCCCGGTGCACATGATCGAGACGATCAACAAGATCGTCCGGACCTCGCGCCAGATGCTGCACGAGATCGGCCGCGAGCCGACCCCGGAAGAGCTGGCCGAAAAGCTGGCCATGCCGCTGGAGAAGGTCCGCAAGGTCCTGAAGATCGCCAAGGAGCCGATCTCCCTCGAGACGCCCATCGGCGACGAGGAGGACAGCCACCTCGGCGACTTCATCGAGGACAAGAACGTCGTCCTGCCGATCGACGCGGCGATCCAGTCGAATCTGCGCGAGACCACGACCCGGGTACTCGCCTCGCTCACGCCCCGCGAGGAGCGTGTGCTGCGCATGCGCTTCGGCATCGGGATGAACACCGATCACACCCTCGAGGAGGTCGGCCAGCAATTCTCGGTGACCCGCGAGCGCATCCGTCAGATCGAGGCCAAGGCACTGCGCAAGCTGAAGCACCCGTCGCGCAGCCGGAAGCTCAGGAGCTTCCTGGACAACTGAGCCCACGCCGCGGATTACGCGGCGCTTTCCCGTCGACCGCGTTGCTTCGGCGCTGCGCGGCATCCACTCTGGCGCCATGCTCGAACGCCGCCCGCCACCGCCCGGATCCCCGACGGCCTTCGCGGACGGATCGGAGGCTGACGACGTGCCCTTCGGCGCGCTCCAGCCCTCCGTCGGCATCCGCGATTGGCTGCTCGGCGAGGGGGCGCGGATGCCCAACGCCGAGGAGATGCTCACCGGACTCGCAGAGCGTCTGATCGCCGTCGGCGTACCGGTGGACCGGGCATCGACGGCCATCGACACCCTGCATTCGGAATATGCCGGCGTTGGCCGGATCTGGACCCGGGACGGCGGCACCACCGTGCGGCTGTTCCCGCACGGCGCCCGCTCGACGGACGCCTATCTCAACAGCCCGTTCCATACGGTCCACGCCACCGGCGATTGGCTGATCCTCGACCTGTCCAAGACGCCGGACGACGCCTACGCGATCGTTCCGGACCTGAAGGCCGGCGGCTACACCCACTACGTGGTGGCGCCGTTGTTCTTCACGAACGGCACCCAGAACGGCATCACCTTCGCCACGCGGGCCCCTGAGGGGTTCCGGGACGACGACATCGCGATCCTGCGCTTCGTCATGCCGGCGCTGGCGGCCGTGATGGAGATGCGCGTCCTCAACAAGCAGCTCGACCACGTCCTGCGTCTCTATGTCGGCGACGAGCCGCACCGGGCGATCCTGGCCGGCGACATCCGCCGCGGACAGGTGACGCGGATCCGCTCGGCGATCCTGTTCGCCGATATGCGCGACTACACCCGGACCTCCGCCGACATGACGCCCGAGGAGGCCGTCGGCCTGCTCAACGTGTTCTTCGACTGCCTCGTGCCGCCGATCGAGCGGGAGGGCGGCGAGGTCCTGAAGTATCTTGGCGACGGTCTGCTGGCGATCTTCCGGGAGTCCGGTGACGACCTCGGCGGCGCGGCCAAGGGTGCGCTCACGGCGGCCCAGCACGCCCTGGCGGCCCTCGACGAAGCGAACGCCCTGCACCAGTTCCCGGTACCGGTGGCCGCGGGCATCGCGCTCCACCACGGCGAGGCCGCCTACGGCAATGTCGGGTCCGGCTCCCGCCTCGACTTCACGGTGATCGGCCGCGACGTGAACCTCGCGAGCCGCATCGCGCAGCTGAATCGCACCCTCGGCGAGCCGCTGCTGATGTCCAAGCCCTTCGTGGACTTCCTCTGGGGGGATCCGATCCCGCTGGGCGAGCACCGGCTCAACGGGTTCGACGAGCCCATGGCGGTCTTCCGGCCAAAGTTCCTGCGCCCGCGCAAATCCAGCTGAGCCCCTCTCCGATCGCGTCCTCGATCGGCTCTCGGCGTCAGGAAGCCGTCCCACCCGTCCGCCGTGAACCCTGCCCCGCAACCGATCCGTGCGCCGCTCGGACTCACCACTTCGGCACGAACGGCAGAGTGTAGGGGTTGTGCCGGCAACCCCAGACCGGGTCGATCATCCTCGCCATCACCGCCCGGGCCAAGGCGCCGGCATGTATGGCCACCTCCTTCGGGACATGCCTCCGTTCGAGGATCTTCAGGCAGGCATGTCCGCACGCGCTGTACTGGCCGATATGGTACGCGTTGATGGCGAACTCTTCGAGTATGCCGTATTCGTAGACCCACGGATTCAGGGAAATCCCCTCGCTCGGAAGTTCGAGTGCCAGGCCCGCCTCCGCGTATCGATATCCGTCCGCGAAGCGCTTCCTCAACCGGCAGAACCGACTGGCCCCGTGGCGCGCTTCCGCCCGCGCGGGGCGGACGGAGGTCGCGCGCTCGTAGAGCTGCAACACCCTGTCCTCCGGCTCATCGAGGCGCTCCGCGTTCACGGCGGCCATCAGCAGACTGTAATAGACCTCCTCGTCCCATCCGCCCAGCTCTGCTCGCTTCAGAAAGGATTCGAGAGCTTTCCTGTATTCTCCAGCAGCATTATAGGTTGTCCCGAGGTACATCGTGTATCGGGCGATCATGTGTGGATCGGTCTCGACCTCCAACGCCTTCTTGAGAACGGCGATATCCCGCGCATCCGCCGTGGTGTCGCGGTGACGGGCGCCGTCATCACCCCGGCGCATCGCGAGGGGAAGGACCGGTGTCTCGGAGACGCCGGGGCAGCTGAGAAATTCGTGCAGGACGCCCCGGTAGCGCCAGTTTTCCCGGCATCTGACCAACTGGGTGCGCCAGTATCGCGTCTGCTCGTCGATGATCTCGAACCGATAGCCGGGCGCACGCAACTTCGGCATCGTGAAGTCGGTCGGGATGACCAGCTCATCATCCGCGTCGATGATCAGAGCGTACTGCGCGTGACGCCGTGCGAGTTTCAGGGCCTCGTTCCGATTAAAGGCAAAATCGACCCAGGGGCGCTCGACCAGGGCCCCCGGTATGTCCGCGAGCGCGGCACGGACAATATCCTGTGTTCCATCCGTCGATCCAGTGTCAACGATGATCCAATGATCGATGATCGGACGAACGGAGTCGATGCACCGACGGATCACGTGGGCTTCGTTCTTCACGATCATCGATAAGCAGATCGTGGATTCGCGATTCTTCATCTTGAAGCCGCCCCGTCATGCACTCACGCCTTGAACGCGCAGTCATCACGGCTCCTAGCACCACATCAGCGCATTGACAAAACGACCGATTGCTCCATGATCATTCTGATTGATCGGCGTATTTTCAGCTTTATCGGGGTCAAACTCAGAAATATCTAAACACAATAACATAAGATCTATAAATCAACCGGGAAGGATTGAATTATTAAACCGGTCGGGGACGATCCATCATCGGGCCGCCCGTGGCCTGCGCACCGAATATTTTCCGCGCAGGATCGGACGCGTGATCGACCTGGTCCCGCAGCCGATCCCGGGGAGACGGGCCGCGCCAGCCGCCGTTGGCGCACCGCGACCCCAGAGATCGGCATGGGCGTTCGGGCGTTTCAGCCCCTCAGAGTCATCGTGCTGCCAGAGACGCCGAAATCGCGCAGGCGTCTGAGGAATGACATGCCCAGCAGGCTGGTGGACAGGAGCCCGCGCGGGATCACGACCGCATCGACGTCTCGCACCGTGATCGATCCGATCTGCACGATCGCGATCCGGATCGGCGCCACGCGAACCGTCCCGTTCGCGGTGTTCCAGACGCGCGTGAAATCGGACGCAGCGACCTGGATCCCGATCCGCGCGGCGTCCTCCTCGGAGAACGCGCAGGCGCTCGCCCCGGTATCCACCATCATCGGCAGTGAACGGCCGTCCAGCAGAGCGTTGACGAAGAAATGGCCGTTGCGGCCAGCCTGGAGGGCCACACCGGCGGCGGCACGGCCTGCGAGATCCGGCTCCTGCGGCGGTGCGACGGCGAGCGCGACCGGCGCCGCCCGCATGCCGTCGCGCACCTTCAGGACGGCCGTGACGCCGAGAAAGCCGAGCATGCAGATCAACAGGATTGTGCGCACGCAAATTCGCCCGTGACGTGGAGTGCCGGCGCCCGGAGAAGGTCCGGGATCCCGGCGATCAGATCCCAGACGCGTGAAGGGATGGTGCGCGCCGCCTATCGCGACCGCTGTCCGCGCGCCGATTCCGGTCCGCTTGGTGTCTGGACTGTCACCGCGACCCGCGGATTGTCACGGGAATGATGCAGAGGCGGCGGCGCGGGGTTGACCGACACAAGCCGTGACGCCACATCTGCGTCTGTTCCAGGGAGATCCCCGGCAAGGGGCTGAGAAACCGCTGGCACGTCCCTTAGGACCTGCGGCGCGGAAATCCTTCGAACCTGATCCGGCTCATACCGGCGTAGGGATTGGACCGCGGCCGCCCGAAAGGCAGGCCACAGCTTCTGGTAGAAGCGCACGGCCCGCTCCCCGCGACGGCAATCCGCGGAGATGCCTGTGCCCTTCGACCGACCTGCCTCACCGATCGGCAGCCGCCGCAATCCCGAGGGCGTCGTCGCGCCCGCCGTCCTGCCGGCGCGGACCGCCGTCGCCGTCATCGGCGGCGGGCTGATCGGTCTGTCGATCGCGTGGCGGCTCGCGCGGGCCGGCCGCACGGTGACCGTGCTGGAGCGGGAGACGATCGGCGCGGGCGCGAGCCTCGCGGCCACCGGCATGCTGGCTCCGGCCGCCGAGCACGAGCCCGGCTCGGACCCGCTTCTGCCGCTCGCCCTGGACTCGCTCCGGCTCTGGCCCGGCTTCCGCGACGCCCTTGAGGCCGAGTCCGGCCGAACCATCGACTATCGGGCGGACGGCACCCTGGTGCTGGCGGTCGGCCGCGACGAGGTCGAACGCCTGCGCTTCCGCTACGACCTGCAGCGCCGCTCGGGACTCGACGCCACCTGGCTGCCGGGCAGCGAGGTGCGGCGCCTGGAGCCCGGCCTGCGCCCCTCCGTCACCGCCGGGATCCACTGCCCGCTGGACCATCAGGTCGATCCCCGTCTGGTCATGGAGGCCCTCACCGAGGCTTGTCGTCGGGCCGGCGTGATCCTGGTGGAGCGGACCGCCGTCACCACCCTCGACTGGTCGGGCGGCCGCGTGACCGGGATCCGCGCCGGCGACCGCGTCGTCGCCGCGGAGACCGTCATCCTGGCTTCCGGCGCCTGGAGCGGGGAGGGCGGTCTGCTCCCCGACGCGCTCGCCCTTCCGGTCCGTCCGCTGAAGGGCCAGTCCCTGGCGCTGCGCACCACCGCCCGCACCGGCACCCTCGCGCGGATGGTCTGGACCGAGCAGGTCCACATGGCGCCGAAGAGCGACGGCCAGCTCATCGTCGGCGCGACCGTGGAGGATTGCGGCTTCCGGCCCGGCGTTACCGCGGGCGGGCTCTACGCGCTGCTGGAGGGCGCCCGCCGGGTGCTGCCCGGTATCGAGGAGATGGAAGTCGAGGCCGTCTGGAGCGGCTACCGCCCGACCTCGGACGACGACGCGCCGATCCTCGACACCATCGCACCGGGCCTCGTCGCCGCCACGGGGCATCACCGCAACGGCTACCTGCTCGCCCCGATCACCGCCGAGGCGATCGCCGCGCTGGTGTTGCACGGCGCGCTGCCCGAGGTCGCCCGTCCCTTCACCCGCCTGCGCTTCGGCCAGCCGGACGCGCTGAGGGCCTCGGCATGAAGCTCGTCGTCAACGGTGAGCCGCGCGACTGCGCGGCCGAGACGGTGGACGCGCTGTTCCGCCTCGAGGCCGCGGAGAGCGGCATCGAGAGCCCGCAGGGCGTCGCCATCGCGCTGAACGGCCGGGTGCTGCGCCGCCGCGACTGGGGGGAAACCCGGATCGCGGAGGGCGACCGCGTCGAGATCGTTCGCGCCATGCAGGGAGGTTGAGCATGGATCAGACCCATACGCCGCTGCGTCCCGAAGGTGGGGATGACAGCCTGACCATCGCCGGCGTGAGCCTATCGTCGCGACTGTTCATCGGCACCGCCGGCTATCCGACGCAGGCGATCATGCGCGACGCCGTCCAGGCGAGCGGCGCCGACGTGGTCACCGCCTCGATCCGCAGGGTCTCGCTGCAGGGCCACGGCTCGGACACGGTCAAGATCCTGAAGGGCAAGCGCTTCCTGCCGAATACCGCCGGCTGCGAGACGGCCCGCGACGCGATCATGACCGCCGAACTCGCCCGTGAGGCGCTCGACACCAACTGGATCAAGGTCGAGGTGATCGGTGACCGGGAGACGCTCTACCCGGACGTGATGGAGCTGATCGAGGCCTGCCGCCATCTCGTCGATGACGGCTTCGTGGTGCTGCCCTACTGCAACGACGACCCGATCGTATGCCAGCGCCTGGAGGATATCGGCTGCGCCGCCGTGATGCCCATGGGCTCACTGATCGGGTCCGGGATGGGCATCGCCAACCCGGCCAATCTCGAACTGATCTGCCGCCGGGCGAAGGTGCCGGTCGTGGTCGATGCCGGGATCGGCACCGCCTCGGATGCGGTGATCGCCATGGAACTCGGCGCCGCCGCCTGCCTGATCAACACCGCGGTGGCCAAGGCCGACGATCCCGTGCGCATGGCCCGCGCCATGGGCCGGGCGGTGGAGGCCGGACGCGACGCGTATTGCGCCGGGCGCATTCCCCGCCGCGGCCGGGCCGAGCCATCGAGCCCGCAGCTCGGCCTCGTCGGCTCGTGAGGGCACTGCCGTCGCCGCTGCTCGCGGTGACGGACCGGCACGGGCATCCACGGCCGCTCGCCGAGACGGTGCAGGCGATCCTCGATGGCGGCGGACGCTGGATCTGGTTCCGGGATCGCGATCTGGAGACGGACGCCCGTCGGCGCCTCGGCGAGGCCGTGGCAGAGCGCGTGCGGGCCGCGAAAGGCGTCCTGACGGTCGGCGGTGACGTCGCGTTGGCGCGCGCCCTCGGGGCCGACGGCGTCCATCTCGGCGGCGGCTCGGGACCGGAGGCCATCGCGGCGGCACGGGCGGCGCTGGGAGAGCGGGCGCTGATCGGCGTGTCGGCCCATGCGGCGCACGAGGTTGCCCAGGCGGCGTCGGCCGGTGCCGATTACGCCACCCTCAGCCCGATCTATGCGACCGCCAGCAAGCCGGGCTACGGCCCGGCGCTCGGCCTCGCGGGGCTCGCGGCGGCCTGCGATCGCGAGCTTCCGATCGTGGCGCTCGGCGGTCTCGACGCGGACCGAATCGGCGGATGCCGGGCCGCCGGGGCGGCGGCGGTCGCCGTCATGGGTGGGCTGATGCGAGCGCGCGAGCCGGCCGAGGCCGCGCAGGCCGTCCTGAAAGCCTGGAGCTCGGCCGATCGCGCCCCCGTGTGAGGGGCGCCACCCGGTCGGCGCACGGGCCTCGCGACCGGCACGGACCCGGGGCCCTTTGCTCCGCTCGGGACGACGGGCGGGGCGATATCAACCGCAAGTCCGCGCGGACACGGCGCCGGATCGAATCCTCGCGCAAGTCCTAACGCGCAAGCCCTATTTGTCCGCCGGCCCGTAAGGCGGCCGCGGGATGGCCCGATGCGCGGCCCGGAGCGCCGCCGACCAGCGCTCGCGCAGGTCGTGGAAGTAGCCCTCACCAGCCTCGATCCGGTGATTCACTTCCAGCGTCAGCGCGTTCCGGCGAACCAGGGCGATGTCGATCGGCAGCCCCACGCCGAGATTCGACCGCATGGTCGAATCCATCGAGACGAGGCTGACCTTCAGGGCGTCGTACAGCTCGGTCGTGTATCTCACCGCCCGGTCGAGGATCGGCTTGCCGTACTTGTGCTCGCCGATCTGAAGGAAGGGCGCATCGGTGCTGCACTCGATGAAATTGCCGGCCGAATAGATCAGGTACAGACGCATCTCGCCATTCCCGATCTGGCCGCCGAACAGCAGCGAGATCGAGAACCGGATGCTGGCCGCCTCGAACCCGTCCTTCTCGATCGCCCGCACCCGTCGGATGGCCCGGCCGATCAGCTGCGCGGCCTGGAACATGGTCGGCGCTTCGACGAGCTTCTGCGGCGGCTCGTCGTCCTCCTCGCCGGGCACGCCCTCCTGAAGCATGCTGAGAACAGACTGGGTGATCGAGAGATTACCGGCCGAGGCGAGCATCATCACCCGCTCGCCCGGTACGTTGAAATGGTGCAGCTTTCGGTAGGTCGAGATATCGTCGAGCCCCGCATTGGTGCGGGTGTCGGCGACCATCACCAGCCCTTCCTCGACCAGGACACCGACGCAGTAGGTCATCGTCTTCGGGTTCTCCTACGGCCGGCGGACCGGTGTCTGAACGATCAGGATTGGGCGGCGGTCCTGCCTTGCTCGACCCGGAGCTTCACGTCCAGTGTTTCGGTGCCACCCCCCGTGCGGCTGCCGCGGATCGGGGCCGCGCCGAGATAGTCCAGGCCCGTTGCGACGCGGATGTAATTGTCCGAGGGGCTGACGTCGTAGCACGGATCGAACGCCACCCAGCCGAGATCCGGCACCAGGGCCTCGACCCAGCCATGGGGCGCCTCGACATCCGCCTGCCCGTCGTCCCGGGCCCGGTAACCGGCCACGTAGCGGGCCGGGATGCCGATGTGGCGGGCGGCGGCAAGGAAGACGTGGGCGAGATCCTGGCAGACGCCGCTCCCGGCCGCGAAGGCCTTGGCGGCTGGAACCGCGCTGGAGGCGGGGCCGGGCTCGTAGGTCACCGCGCCGCGGACGGCGCCCATCAGCCTGTGGAGGAGAGCCAGAACCGCACCGTCGCCCTCCGCGGCGACGCGTTCCGCGAAGGCGTGCAGCTCGGGGCTCGCCGCGCACAGATCCGTGTCGCGCAGGAAGAACTGATCCGGCAGGCGCTCCACAGTGCCGCGCACGACACCGTTCGTGTCATCGGTATCGACCTCGCCGGTCACGCGGATGGTGAGGGCATCGGCCGGCTCGTCCGGCGTGAACCAATGGACGACATTGCCGAACCCGTCCTCGCGGGCGGTGAGCCGCCCGTCGATGGTGGTGTCGATCCGCCACGTGCGGACGTATTGGCCGTCATGATCCCGGGGCGTCAGCCTCAGGACCTGCACGAGCCCGCGGGCCGGCTGCTCGTAGGTGTAGATGGTCTCGTGAACCACGCGGATGCGCATGCGCTGTCCTGTCCGTCTCGTTCAGCCGACCAGATACTGCTTGGCGATCGCCTCGCCCACCCTGTTGTTCTCGGCAATGAACGCTTCGACGAATTCGTGCAGCCCTGAGGCGAAGACTCGGTTGATATCCTCGCCTTCCAGTTTCGCCAGCATGTTGCCGGCGAGCCGCTGGCTCGGGCCCCGGCGCCCGTAGGCGTCGGCGATGAGATCCAGATACTCGACGATCACGCCGTAGCAGTTGGCGAAGGAGCGCGGCATCTGCTTGTTGAGCATCAGCAGGTCGGCCACCAGCAGCGGCTTGACGCTCTCGCGATACACCCAGTGATAGGCATTGAACGCCGAGACTTCGCGCAGGATCGTGGTCCACTGGAAGTAGTCGAGGCTGCCGCCCACCGTCTCGTCGTGCGGCAGCAGGATCTGGTACTTCACGTCGAGGATGCGGGCGGTGTTGTCGGCCCGCTCGATCGCCGTGCCGAGCCGTGTGAACCAGAAGGCGTCGTTGCGCAGCATCGTCCGGAAGGCCGAGCCATCGAAGGTCAGCGAGACGGTCTTCACCCAGTCGAGGAAGCGGCCGAATTCGTCGCGGTTGAGGTCCTTGCCGGCGTAGTTGCGCAGCTCCAGCCACGCGCCGTTGATCGCGTCCCACATCTCGGTGGTGAGCGCCGTGCGCACCGAGCGGGCATTCTCGCGGGCCGCCTCGATGCAGGAGCGGATCGAGGACGGGTTGTGCGGGCTGAAGGCCAGAAAATCGCAGACCGTGTCGGCGTTCACCGCACTGTAGTGCGTCTTGAACGCGTCCGGGTCGCCGGCCGAGGCGAGGGCGGATTCCCACTCGTTGCTCCCGCCGCCGCCGTAGCTCGTCGGCAGCGAGGCGAAACGGTGGGCCGCATCGAGGATACGGGCGACGAAGTCGGCCCGCTCCACGTAGCGCGAGAGCCAGAAGAGATTGTCGGCAGTCCTGGAAAGCATCGGTCTTCAGCCAAGTCGTGCGGACCACGGTGTCCGCGCCTCGGAACGTCCGGACGTCGCGGACCTTAGGCGTCGAGCACCCAGGTGTCCTTCGTGCCACCGCCCTGGCTGGAATTGACCACCAGGGACCCTTCCTTCAGCGCCACCCGGGTCAGACCGCCCGGCACGATCCGGATCTTGTCCGCCCCGCACAGCACGAAAGGCCTCAGGTCGACGTGACGGGGCGCAACGCCGGAGGCCACGAAGGTCGGGCAGGTGGAGAGCGAGAGAGTCGGCTGGGCGATGAACCCGTCGGGCGCGTGCTTGAGCTTTCGGGCGAAGTCGTCCAGCTCGCGCTTGCTGGCGTGCGGGCCGACCAGCATGCCGTAGCCGCCCGAACCGTTGACTTCCTTCACCACCAACTCGGAGAGGTTGTCCATCACGTACGCGAAGGCGTCCTTCTCGCGGCAGCGATAGGTCGGCACGTTGTGCAGGATCGGCTCCTCGCCGGTGAAGAATTTCACGATCTCCGGCATGTAGCTGTAGACGGCCTTGTCGTCCGAGATGCCGGTGCCGACCGCGTTCGCCAAGGTGACGGAGCCGCGCTCGTAGGCGTTCATCAGGCCGGGCACGCCGAGCACCGAATCGGGCCGGAAGACCAGCGGGTCGAGGAAATCGTCGTCGAGGCGGCGGTAGATCACATCGACCTTTCGCGGCCCCTCGGTGGTGCGCATGTAGACCACGTCGTCCTTGGTGAAGAGGTCGGATGCCTCCACCAGCTCGACGCCGAGCTTGTCGGCCAGGAACGAGTGTTCGTAGAACGCGGAATTGTACCGGCCGGGCGTCAGCAGCACGACCGTGGGGTCCCGGGTCGTCGAGCCCGGCGCGAGGCTGCGCAGGGTTGCGAGCAGGGAGTCCGGGTAGTTCTCCACCGGCGCGACCCGGTGCTTGGAGAACAGGTCCGGGAACAGGCGCAGCATCACCTCCCGGTTCTCCAGCATGTAGGAGACGCCCGACGGGATCCGGGCATTGTCCTCCAGGACGAAGAAGTCGTTCTCGCCGGTCCGCACGATGTCGATGCCGGCGATGTGGACGTAGAGGTCGTGGGGGACCCGGAAGGACCGCATCTCCATGCGGTAATGGGCGTTCCGGTAGACGAGATCGGCCGGGATGATGCCGGCCTTGATGCACTCCTGGGCGCCGTAGATATCCTTCAGGAACAGGTTGATGGCGGTGACCCGCTGCTTCAGCCCACGCTCCAGGAAGGCCCATTCCGGCTTGGTGATCACCCGGGGAATGATATCGAACGGGATCAGGCGCTCGGTCGACTCGTTGTCGCCGTAGACCGCGAAGGTGATGCCGATCCGTCGGAAGAGCAGCTCGGCCTGGCTGCGACGGGTGTTGAAATGCTCGGGTGGCGTGGATTCCAGCCAGGCCTTGAGCTGGCCATAGGCGTCACGGACGGCAGCCGGATCGGATGCGCCGATCCCGTTCATCTCGTCGAAGGCCGTCACCGCCATCTCACTCCTCCCGTACGCTCCCGCTTCTGAGGCAAGAGGCGCGCCATTCATTCATGGCTATATCCGCAGGCGATAACGCTCAAGGCGGCCGGAGGATCAGATGAGCTTCAGGCCTTTCAGGCTAGCGTGACCGTTGCGGCCGAGGATCACGTGATCGTGCACCACGATCTTCAGCGGCGCCAGGACGGTCACGATCTCGCGGGTCATCGCCACGTCGGCGGCGGACGGGGCCGGATCGCCGGACGGATGATTGTGGGCCAGGATGATCGCGGTCGCCGACAGTTCCAGCGCCCGGCGGGCGACCTCGCGGGGATAGACCGGTGTGTGGTCGACGGTGCCGCGCCCCTGCACCTCGTCCGCGATGAGGTGGTTGCGCTTGTCGAGGAACAGGATGCGGAATTCCTCGCGCGGCGCGAACGCCATGGTGGCGCGCAGGTACTCATGCAGCGCGCTCCATGATGCCAGAAGCGCGCGCTCGCGGATCGCACCGCGGGCAAGCCGCCGGCCCGCCGCCTCGATCACCTTGAGGTCCGAGGCGACCCCGGCGCTCACCCCTTCCACCTCCAGGAGCCGCGCCGGCTCGGCGCTGACCACCTCGGCGAAGCTGCCGAACCGGGCGACCAGCGCCTTGGCGAGCGGCTTCACGTCGCGCCGCGGGATCGCCCGGAACAGGACGAGTTCCAGCAATTCGTAATCGGGGAGCGCGTCGCCGCCGACCGTCGCGAACTTCTCCCGCAGGCGGTCCCGGTGGCCGTGGTAGTGCGGCGGCTCCTTCTCCACGGACGACGGGACGGCACTGTCAGCGAACAGCCCCGCCTCACCCTCGTCCGGCCCCGGCGCCACGGCCGGTCAGGCCGCCGGGTTGACGGGCTGGTGCAGCCCCTTCGGCGAGACCGTGAAGATCTCGACGCCGGTCTCGGTGACGCCGACGGTGTGCTCGAACTGGGCGGAGAGCGAACGGTCGCGGGTCACGGCGGTCCAGCCGTCGCCCAGCACCTTCACGGCGGGGCGCCCGAGATTGATCATCGGCTCGATGGTGAAGAACTGGCCGGGCTTGAACGGCACGTCGTAGCTCGCCTCGACGTAGTGCAGGATCGTGGGCGCGTCGTGATAGGTGCGTCCGAGCCCGTGTCCGCAGAAGTCGCGCACCACCGAGCAGCGCTCACTCTCGGCAAAGGATTGGATCGCCCGGCCGATGTCGTTGGTCGAGCCGCCGGGCTTCACCGCCGCGACGCCGCGCATCAGCGCCTCGTAGGTGATCTCGCACAGGCGCTGGGCCTTGCGCGGCACCTCGCCGACATAGGCCATGCGGCTCGAATCACCGTGCCAGCCGTCGAGGATCAGGCAGATGTCGAGGTTGACGATATCGCCCTCGCGCAGGGGCTTGTCGTTGGGGATGCCGTGGCAGACCACGTGGTTGATCGAGGTGCAGATCGACTTCGGATAGCCGCGATAGAGCAGCGAGGCCGGATAGGCGCCGTGATCCATGGCGAAGGTGTAGGCGAGCTTGTCGAGTTCCTCGGTGGTGACGCCGGGCTGCGTCGCCTCCATGAGCAGGTCGAGGGCCTCGGCGGTGAGGCGCCCGGCCCGGCGCATGCCCTCGAAGCCCTCGGGACCGTGAATCGGCGGTTCCGGGGCGCGGCGCGCACCCTGCGCACTGGCCTGTTCCTGCTGCATGGTCGGGACTTTTTCGCGGCGTCGTCAATCGGGCGTCGCTCTATGTACGGTGCGGCGCGCTGGAGGCCAAGCCGCGTCCGATGCAGGAGGAGCGAGGCTTGCGCCGGCTGCGGGGCTGGCGGCATAAGCGGCCGCGAGGCGCCCGGGCGCGCGCGGGCAGATTCGCCGCGCGATCGGTCACGGGGCAGGCGAGGGCCGGATGGCAGGCAAGGCGGTACCGCACTTCCACAACGAGCCGGGCGTGCCGGTGATCACCGTGGGCGTGAAGGAGTTCATGTGCATCGGCGCGCTGCCGCCGTTCGACCACCCGCACGTGTTCCTCGACATGGGCGCCGACAACGAGATCATCTGCCAGTACTGCTCGACGCTCTATCGCTACCGGGCCGGCCTGAAGGCCGACGAGGCGGAGCCGCAGGCCTGCGTGTGGCGGGACGACGCCAAGCTCGCGGCGGAGTAGGCGCCGCCCCCCGTGCCCTCTGACAGGCCATCTCTGCGGATCGGGATCGTCGGTGCCGGGATCGGCGGGCTGACGGCGGCTTTGGCGTTGTCGGATGCCGGCCATGCCGTGACGGTGATCGAGCGCCGGACCGGCTTTAGCGAGGTCGGGGCCGGGATTCAGATCTCGCCCAATGCGAGCCGGGTTCTGGCCGGCCTCGGTCTCTCGGCCGCCCTGCGCCGGGCGGCGAGCGAGCCGCCGTCGGTGGAGATCCGGGCCCTCGACAGCGGCCGCCGCATCGGCAGCGTGGCGCTCGGCGCGCAGGCGCAGGCGCGCTTCGGCGCGCCCTACTACGTCATCCACCGCGCAGACCTGCAGACCCTGCTCCTCGACGCGCTGCGCAGTCGTTCGGCGATCCGACTGATGATGGGCCGCACCGTGACGGCCGTCGCCCAGACACCGTCCGAGGCCGCCCTCACCGTCGAGGGCGCGAGCGGTGCCCAGGATGTCGCCTTCGACCTCGCGATCGGTGCGGACGGGATTCGGTCGCGCCTGCGCGCCAATCTCGATTCGGCGCCGCTTCGCCCGGGCCAAGCCGCAGCGTGGCGGGCGCTGATCCCCATGGAGGCGGTACCGGAGGAGTTGCGCGGCGCCGCGACCGGGCTCTGGCTCGGCCGCGGCCGGCACGTGGTGCATTACCCGGTGCGGGACGGCCAGTTCCTCAACGTCGTGGCGGTCGTTCCCGAGGCGGTGAGCGACGAGGGCTGGGGCCGCCTCGGGGAGCCGGCCGTCCTGCGCGGGCATCTGCGCGGCTGTGCCGGGCCGCTGCGCGACCTTCTGAGCCTTCCGGATTCCTGGCTGGTCTGGTCGCTCGCCGACCGGGCCGTGGCGCGTCCGCTCGCTCGCGACCGGGTCGCGCTGATCGGCGACGCCGCCCATCCGGTCCTACCCTACCTCGCGCAGGGGGCGGCCCTGGCGATCGAGGATTCCGCAGTCCTGACGCGTGCCCTCGCGGACCATGCGGATGTGCCGGCGGCGCTCGCCGCATTCTCGGGCGCGCGGACCGGCCGGGTGCGACGCGTCCAGAAGGCGGCACGGAGCAACGGCCGCACCTATCATGCCGGCGGCGTGGTGGCGCTCGTGCGCAACGCCGTGATCGCCCGGCTCGGCCCGGACGGCATGCGCGACCGCTACGCCTGGCTCTACGGCTGGACGCCCCCCGCTTGATCGGGCCCGCCGCCCCCGCTACCGAGGGCGCATGCGGACGTGGCGGAACCGGTAGACGCACGAGACTTAAAATCTTGCGGCCGCAAGGCCGTGCGGGTTCGAGTCCCGCCGTCCGCACCACCCCGCCATCGCGACGCGCCCGTCCGTGCGGTCGCAACCGGTTCGCAGCCCCGTGAAACCCAGCCCGCGCACCGCCCGTCGGACCGGGGCGCCGGAGGAGAATGGCGTGGTCTACGTGCTCATCATCATGCTGGCCGGCTCGGGCTCCGCGATCGGATCGGTCGAGTTCAACAGCAAGCAGGCCTGCGAGGCCGCCGCGAAGCAGATCGCCGAAGCGGAGCGGCCCTATGGCGGGGCCTCCCCGGTCACCGTGTGTGCGCCGCGGGGTTGAGACGCCTGCGGCGCGGGTCGGCCGGGATCGGTCGCATTTGAGCGATCACCGAAACCGGCTCTTGTCGTCTCCCTGCCAGGATCGCCCGCGGGGAGATTCCGACATGATCGACGCCCTTCAGACCGCCACGACCGGCATGACCCGGGCCACCGACCGGCTCGGGACGGCGGCCGAGACCATCGCGGCGAGCGGTGCCCCGGTCGGCGACACGGCTCTGCCGCCCGCCGCCCAGGTGGATCTCACGAGTGCCGCCGCGGATCTGGTCGGGTCCAAATCGGCCTTCGCGCTCAATGCCGCGGTGGCGCGCACCGCCGACCGCATGATGGGCCAGCTTCTCGATATCAGCGCCTGAGGGCGGGCAGGGCGAGGCAGGCCAGGATCGCGGCCGCCGCGAACAGCAGCGCCACGCCGACGAGCCGATACGCGACCACACCCACCAAGCCGCCGCCCAGGAAGGCGCCGACGGTCAGCAGATACAGCCGCAGCCGCGCCGGATCATGCGGCTTCAGCCGATCGGACGCGGATGCGTCGCGGTCCAGCCAACGCGCGAGCTCGATCCCGATATCGGTGATCATGCCGGTCACGTGCGTGGTCCGCACCCGCGCCTCGGAGATCTTGGTCACCGCCGCATTCTGCAAGCCCAGGATGAAGCTCAGGCCGAGGACCAGGGTGTGGCTCCGAACCGGCTCGGCAAGCGGCAGGACGAGCAGGCCCACGGCGACGAGGAGGAGCGCCTCCGCGCAGACGCTGTAGGCATATGCGCCGGGACCGGCCTTCCGGCGGCGGCGCCGGATCATCAACGTCGAGGTCGTTGCCCCGAGCACGAACAGGACCACGAGCAGGCAGGCCTGCGCGGCGAGGACGAGATCGCCCGTGCCTGTGCGGTCGGAGATCGCCGAGACGTTCCCGGTCATGTTCGAGGCGTAGAGGCCGACGGCGTAGAACCCGGCGGTGTTCAGCGCGCCGGCCACCCCCGCGAGCGACAGGGCGAGCGCCCTGTCGGCCGCCGGGCTGCGCGTCTCGCCTTCGTGGATCAGCATGGAAGCGTCGGTTGAGTGTCGGAGGCCGAATCGGCCCGATGCCGCCGCCGTCTTAAGCCACGCGCCCGGGCGCCGTCACGGCACCCGGAGCGCCCCTGGGCTCACTAAAACTCACCAGCCGCGATAACCGTAGCCGCCATCCCAGTCACCGTGCCAGTGGCGGGCGGGGCCGTAGCCGACAGGAACCCGCTCGTACGTCACGGTCCGGCGTGTGGCGTAGACCGGCGCATCCTCCTCGTAGACGCGGTAGACCGGGGCCGGCCGTACCGCCACCGGGGCGGGGGCGTAGCCGTAATCGGCATAGCCATAGCCGTAACCAGGCGCCGCATGGGCCTGGGTTGCGGCGCCGATCAGCGCGCCGGCCGCGAGGCCGCCGATGATGCCCGCCGCGATGGCGCCGCCGCCGCGGGCTTCGGCGGTCGTGGAGGCCAGGGAGCCCGCGCCGATCAGCGCGGCGGCCGAGAGCAGAGCGATGCGTGTCATGACCTGTCTCCAGAAAACCGGGGACCGCCTGCGGCGTCCCGGATCACGAGAGAGACAGTGCCAAACCCGCGCTGCACCGAAGCTGAAGCCGCCCTGCAGCAACTGTTCAGCTTGTCGGCGCGCCCTCCGGATCCGGGGCGGTCCGGATGTACCCGCGGGAGATCAGGCGGCTGCGCTCACGGGTGCGCCGCTCGGCCTCCATCAGGTCGGACAGAGCGTCGGCGATCGCGCACCGCAGGGCGATGCCGGCATCGCCGCCGGCAAAGCCGAGATACGCGGTGCTGATCGCCTCGACGGGGCACACGTGATCATCGCGCTGGGCCAGGACCTGGGTCAGCATCGGGTTCTCCTTCGTTGCGTCCGGGAACGAAAAGAGAACAAGCCATACGGGTTAACGTTCCGTCAACGTCGCCCCGGCGGTTCGCGCAACGCCCTCCGAACCCTGTGGAAAACACCGATTTCCCAGCTGACGGCTGTGGATAAGCCGGCTCACTCGGGCAGGCGCGGCAGGGGCTTGCCGTCCGCGGGAATCGCATAGCGCGCCGCATTCAGCTCCATGGCCAGGAACGTGTAGTAGCCCGAGATCGCCGCCAGATCGACGACACCGGGCTTGCCGAACCGGGCCTCGGCCCGCGCGAAGGTCGCGTCGGAGACGCGCTTGGTGTCCTGCAGTTCCGCGGTGAAGTCGTAGACGATGGTCTCGTCGTCGCTCATCTTCGCAGGCCGGCGGCCGTCGCGGATCGCCGCGATGATCTCGGGGGCGATACCGGCCTTCTCGGCGATCGGCGCGTGGACGTACCATTCGTAATCCTGCGTCCAGCGGCGGGCGGTCATCAGGATCACCAGTTCCGAGAGCGTGGTGCCGATCTTCGGCTTGAAGCGCAAGTAGTCGCCCATCGACCGGGCCAGCGTCATCACCTCCGGGGAATACATGAGCGGTTCGAACGGCCCGAAGGGCGGCTTGCCCCGGGCCTGCGCGAAGGCCTCGGCCGCCTGCTTCTGCTCGGGGCTGTAGTCCTTCGGCGGGATGGTCGGCAGCCGGTCCTGCGCCTGCGCGGCGGCCGTCGCCAGCGGCAGGGCCAGGGAGAGGGCGGCGAGCGTCAGCGCGCGGCGGAAGGGGTTCATCGGTTCTCTCATTCTGGGTGTTGTGCCGTCAGGCCGCACGATCGCGGCAGCGCCGTCCATATGCCAGGGTCCGCACGGCGAAGACCGTGTCGAAACCCGCGCGGCGTCACGGGCCCGCCAAGCCGGTTGCGCTCGACGCCGCGCCGCGCCATCAGCGGCCGCGATGGCCGGCTCCGCATCCATGCTGCCGATCGAGGCGGCGCTCCCCGATCTGCGTCGCGCGCTCGCCGCGCGGAATGCCGCCGTCCTGGTAGCCCCTCCCGGAGCCGGCAAGACGACCCGCGTGCCCCTGGACCTGCTGGGGGCGCCCTGGCTCGACGGGCGCAGGATCATCCTGCTCGAGCCGCGCCGCCTCGCCGCCCGGGCAGCGGCCGCCCGCATGGCGCAGACGCTCGGCGAGCCGGTCGGCGGGACCGTCGGCCTTCGGGTCCGCCTCGGCTCGAAGATCTCGGCGCGGACGCGGATCGAGGTCGTCACCGAGGGCGTCTTCACCCGCATGATCCTGGACGATCCGGAACTCTGCGGGATCGGCGCGGTCCTGTTCGACGAGTTCCACGAGCGCTCCCTGGACGCCGACCTGGGCCTCGCGCTGGCGCTCGACGCGCAGGCCGGCCTTCGGGAGGATCTGCGGATCCTCGTCATGTCGGCGACCCTCGACGGCGCCCGGGTCGCGCGGCTGCTGGACGACGCGCCCGTGGTCGCCTCCGAGGGCCGCGCCTTTCCGGTGGAGACCCGATACGCGGAGCGCGATCCGAACCGGCGGATCGAGGATTCGATCGCCGAGGTGACGCTGAGGGCCCTGCGGGCGGATCCCGGTTCGATCCTGGTGTTCCTGCCCGGACAGGCGGAGATCCGCCGGACCGTCGACCTGCTGGCCGAGAAGGTCGGACCGGACGTGCAGCTCGCGCCCCTCTACGGGGCGCTGACACCCGCCGAGCAGGACCGCGCCGTCGCCCCGGCGGCCGCCGGAACCCGGAAGGTCGTTCTCGCGACCAGTATCGCCGAGACCTCGCTGACCATCGAGGGCGTCCGGATCGTGGTCGATTCGGGACTGGCTCGGGTTCCGGTCTACGAGCCGGGCCTGGGCCTGACCCGTCTGGTCACGGCCCGTGCCTCCCGCGCCTCGGTGGACCAACGCCGCGGCCGCGCCGGCCGCACCGAGCCGGGCCTGTGCTGGCGCCTCTGGTCCGAGGCCGGCACCAACGCCCTCGAACCGTTCACGCGGCCGGAGATCCTGTCCGCCGACCTCGCCGGGCTGCTCCTCGACTGCGCCGCCTGGGGCGTGACCGATCCGGGCACGCTCGCCTTCCTCGACCCGCCCCCCGCGCCGGCCCTGACGGAGGCCCGCGCCCTGCTGACCGAACTGGGGGCGCTCGATGCCGATGGGCGCCTGACGCCGGTCGGCGCGCGCCTGCGAGCCCTGCCGCTGCCGCCGCGGCTCGCCCGTATGGTGACGGTCGCGGCCGGAAACGGCCACGCACGGGCCGCCGCCGACCTCGCCGCCGTGCTGGTGGAGCGCGGCCTCGGGGGGGACAGTCTCGACCTCGACGAGCGGGTCGAGCGGTTCCGCCGCGACCGCGGCGGACGCGCCGCCGACATGCGCCGGCTCGCCGACGGCTGGGCCCGGATCGCCGGGGCAGGAAATTCCACGCTCCCGGATGCCGGCCCGGTCGCCGCCGGCCCGCTCCTGGCGCTCGCCTATCCCGACCGGGTGGCCCGGGCGCGCGGCCGCGACGGCGAGTTCGTGATGGCGAGCGGACGGGCCGGTCGCCTCGACCCGGCGAGCCCGCTCGCCCGCGAAACCTATCTGGTGATCGCCGATCTGGCGGGATCGGCCGCGAGCGCCCGGATCCTGGCCGCGGCGGCGATCGGGGCCGAGGCGATCGAGCGCCTCTTCGTCGACCGGATCGACTCGCGCACCGAGATTGCCTTCGACCCGCAGGCCGCCGCCCTGCGGGCGCGGGCGGTCCGGCGACTCGGCGCGGTCAGTCTCGGGTCACGGCCGCTGCCGGTGCCGTCCGATCCGGAAAGCGCCGAGATCCTGGCGCGGGGCATCGCCGATCTCGGGATCGAGCGACTGCCGTGGACGCCGGCCCTGGCGCAATGGCGCGCCCGGGTGATTTTCCTCCACGCCGCCGAGGGCGACACCTGGCCGGACCTGTCGGACGCGGCGCTGGCCGGAACCGCGGAGACGTGGCTGGCGCCGTCCCTCGTGGGGCGCGCCGCCCTCGCGTCGGTCACCGCGGACGATCTCGCCGGCGCCCTCCAGAACCTGGTGCCCTGGGCGCTGCGCGCCCGGCTGGACGCGGAGGCGCCGACCCACGTGGAGGTCCCGACCGGCTCGCGCATCCCGGTGGATTACACGGCCGAGGAACCGGCCCTGGCCGTCCGGGTCCAGGAGCTCTTCGGCCTCGACCGGCATCCCCGCGCCGGTGGACGCCCGCTCGTCCTGCACCTGCTGTCGCCGGCCCAGCGGCCGATCCAGATCACCCGCGATCTGCCCGGGTTCTGGCGCGGATCCTGGGCGGCGGTGCGGTCCGAGATGCGCGGCCGCTATCCGCGCCATCCCTGGCCGGAGGATCCGCTCAGCGAGGCGCCGACCCGCCGGGCCAAGCCGCGCGGAACCTGACGGCCGCAACGCCCTTCCTCCGCATCGACACCAACGGATCGGACGCGATGACCACGGACACGACCGCTTTCGACCCCGAAGCCGCCGGCTGGGCGCTGGTGGAGGACAAGGGCTTCATCGCCCATGTCGGTCCGCTTCATGTCCGCGGCACCGACGGCGCCTACGCGTTTCGGGCCGAGCAGAAGCACGCCAACCTGATCGGCGTGGTCCATGGCGGCATGCTCATGAGCTTCGCCGACCGCGCGCTGGGCGAGACCGCGATGCAGGCCGCGGGCGGCGCCAATTGCGTGACGATCCAGCTGGAGATGAAGTTCATCGATGTCGGCCGCCTCGGCGACTGGATCGAGATCCGGCCGCAGGTGGTCAAGCGCACCGGCTCCCTCGTGTTCATGCGTGGCGACGTCCGCGACGACACGCGCCTCCTGGCCTCGGCGGACGGCGTGTGGAAGATCCTGCGCCGCCGCCCGGATTGACCATCTTAGGACATCTGTCCTAGCTTGCCGCCGCGCGTCGCGGCGTTCCGACCGAATGCGCAATGGAGGATCGCATGCGATCGTCGCAGACCGACACATCCGGCGTCGAGGCGAAGCGCGGTCCGGCTCGACCCTCCCGACGCGCGATCCTCGCGGGGTTGGCGGCCTTCGCCGCAACGCCCGACGGAGCGGAGGCGCAACCCGAGCCGCCCAGCACGGTGACCAATCCGCCGCGCGACTTCCGGCCCGGCGCGGCCCCCACCACCTACTTTACCGATCCGGACGTCGTCGCGGTCGACCCGGCCTTCGAACCCTACATCGTGCCGAACAGCGCCATCCGCCGGCTCTGGACCGGCGCCCTCTGGGCGGAGGGGCCGGCCTGGAACGCCGTCGGCCGCTACCTCGTCTGGAGCGATATCCCCAACAACCGGCAGATGCGCTGGCTGGAGGAAGACGGGCACGTCTCAGTCTTCCGGATGCCAAGCAACAACGCGAACGGCAACAGCTTCGATCATCAGGGGCGGCAGATCAGCTGCGAGCACGCCACCGGTCGGGTCGTGCGCTACGAACTCGACGGGGCGGCGACGATCCTGGCCGATGCGTTCGACGGCAAGCCGCTCAACTCGCCCAACGATGTGGTCCAGCATCCGGACGGCGCCTACTGGTTCACCGATCCGCCCTACGGCGCGCTGCTCTACGAGGGGCTGCCGGACGCGGCGGGCGGCCCGAGCAATCCGCAGGGCCATCTCGACCCGCGGCTCGGCCAGCCGGCCGGGACAGCGCCCCGGCGGCGGGTGCTGCCCAACGCGGTCTACCGCATCGACCCGTCGGGGCGGATCGACCGGGTGCTCACCGACGATGAGGTGCCCGATCCGAACGGCTTGTGCTTCTCGCCCGATCACCGGACGCTCTACGTCTGCTCCACGGGGAAGGGACCGGGGGATACGGGGCCCGGCGGCAAGGGCGAGATCTACGCCTTCGATGTCGGAGGCGGGGCCTTACTCTCGAACAAGCGCCTGTTCTCGGATTGCATCGTGGACGGCGTGAAATGCGGCCCCGACGGCCTGCGGGCCGATGTCGATGGCAATCTCTGGATCTCGAGCAATGCCGGCCGGGCCGTAGGCTACAACGGCGTCACCGTCTGGTCGCCGAAGGGCAAGCTCATCGGACGGATCCGCCTGCCGGAGGTGTGCGGGAACCTCACCTTCTGCGGCCCGAAGCGCAACCGCCTGTTCATGGCGGCCAGCCAGTCGCTCTATGCGCTGACGGTGAACACGCAGGGTGCAGGGCCGGCCTGAGGATTCGGGTGCGCCCCGCAGCGCTCCGCGGCGGCAGGCGACCCACCACTCACGCCCTCTCGCTGGGGTGCCCGCGGCAGTGGGCCTCGAACGAACAGCCCGCGTGTGATCCCAGAAGCCCTCCGTCGAGGCATCCCCGCCGGGGCCTCAGGACGAGGGCGCGGATCGGTGAGCCGGCCTTCGCGCATGCGTGCGTCGGGCCGGACAACGCGGCCCTGCGATCGGGACCGGATCCGGCGGGATCCTTCGGCCGGCCATGGCTGACGGCGCACCGGCACGCTATCTGTCATGGGTATGAGCGTGGATCCCGCCCCCGACCCGACCTTGAGCCGCCTCAGCGCGGCCCTCGGGGACCTTCCCAAGCGCGGCCTGCCGCCCGTGGAACGCTGGGACCCGCCCTTTTGCGGCGCCATCGACATCCGCATCGCCGCCGATGGAACGTGGCACCACAACGGTTCGCCGATCCGGCGGGACAAGCTGGTCAAGCTGTTCGCCAGCATCCTGCGGCGCGAGCCGGATGGCCGGACTGTCCTGGTCACGCCGGTGGAAAGCGTCGGGATCACCGTCGAGGATGCGGCCTTCGTGGCCGTCGAGATGGCCGTCGACGGCACGGGAGCGGACCGGCGCCTCTCCTTCCGTACCAATGTCGACGATCTGGTGAGCGTCGACGCGGAGCACGCCCTGCGCTTCGAGGAGGGGCCGGACGGTGCCCTGAAGCCCTACCTCCATGTCCGCCGCGGGCTGTGGGCGCTCGCGACCCGGGCGCTCACCTACGACCTTGTGGATCTCGCCGAGGAACGCCTCGTCGACGGGAGGCCCTGGCTCGGCCTGTGGGCTGGCGGCACCTTCCACACCATCGCACCGGTCGCCGCCGCGTGAGCGACCCGCTCGCCGAGTTTCTCGCCCGCGCTGCGGCCGGCCTGTCGCCGGATCCGCCGGGACCGGACGATCCGACCTCCAATCCCCGCGGCGACCACAGCCTCGATCCGGATGGCACGGCCGTGATGCCGCCGCCACCCCATCGCCGGGCCGCAGTCCTCGTCCCGGTCGTGCGCCGCGCGGACGGTCCGAGCCTCATCCTCACCATGCGGGCGGCCAACCTGCGCGACCATTCCGGACAGGTCGCGCTGCCGGGGGGCAAGATCGATCCCACCGATCCCGGCCCCGCGGATGCGGCCCTGCGGGAGGCCTTCGAGGAGATCGGGCTGCTGCCCGCGGCCGTGCGGCTGCTCGGCTATCTCGACCCGTACCTCTCGGGCACCGGATTCCTCGTGACCCCGGTGATCGGCTTGGTCGATTCCGAGGTAACCCTGACGCCGAACCCTGCCGAAGTGGCCGATGTCTTCGAGGTGCCATTCCCGATTCTTATGGATCCGGAACGCTATCGCCTGCGCTCCCGCGCCTGGCAGGGCCGCGAGCGCTGGTTCTACGCCTTGACCTACGGCGAGCGGCTGATCTGGGGTGTCACTGCCGGGATCCTGAACAATCTCCGGGAACGGCTCTATCCGGAAACGGAGTCGGGCGACGTCGGTCGCCCGGCGCGATAGGCTGCCAGGCATGCTGCGCCGCGTCCTCGAAGAGTTTGGCCTCTTCCTCGTCCCCTTCGCCCTCTTCCTGGTCTACCTGCTGCTGTCCGGCCGCAACCCTCTGCGCCGGGTGCACTGGGACCCGCACCTGTTCCGCCTCGTCCTGGCCGGGCTGGCGGTGGTGATCGGCACGCTCGTCTACGAGGGGCTGTTCTCCGAGCGTCGCCCGGCGGGCTACGTGCCCACCCACATGGAGAACGGCCGCCTCGTACCCGGTGGATTCCGGTGAACCGCGCGCTCGACCAAGCCGGTCTCATGGCCTTGCTCGACCGCCCGGGCGTGCGCCGCGTGCTCGCGGCCCTGGATGCCCCCGGTGCCGAGACCCGCCTGGTCGGCGGCTGCGTGCGCGACGCGCTGCTCGGCGTGCAGACCGCCGACATCGATATGGCGACCACCCTGCGGCCCGAGGCGGTGATGCATGCGGCGCAGCGGACGCGCGGCCTCAAGGCGGTGCCGACCGGGATCGAGCACGGGACGATCACCCTGGTGACCGAAGATGGGCCCATCGAGGTCACAACCCTGCGCGAGGACGTCGAGACCGACGGACGGTACGCCGTCGTCCGCTTCGGCACGGACTTCCTCCGCGATGCCGAGCGCCGGGACTTCACGATCAACGCGCTCTCGCTCGGTGCGGACGGAACGCCGCACGATCCGGTGGGCGGCCTGCCCGATCTCGAAGCCGGGCGGGTGCGCTTCATCGGCGATCCGGCGACCCGCATTCGCGAGGACGCCCTGCGGATCCTGCGCTTCTTCCGCTTTCAGGCGCGTTTCGGCGCCGGGGCGCCCGATGCGGCGGCGCTCGCCGCCTGTGTGGCCGCGCGGGACAGTCTGGACCGGCTCTCCCGCGAGCGCGTGCGGGCGGAGTTCCTGAAGCTGCTGGCGGCCTCCGGCGTTCCGGCCATGGTGGCGACGCTGAGTGCGACCGGCCTGCTGCAGCGGATCACCGGCGGCGTCGGTGAACTCGGGCGGCTGGAGCGCGCCGCCGCTGCGGGATTGTCTCCGGTGATGCGCCTCGCGGCCCTCTCGGTCGGGGCTCGGCACGACGCGGATCAGCTGCGCGAGCGGCTGCGTCTCTCGAAGAGCGAGCACGGACAGCTCATCGGCTACGCGGAAGCGCTGGCCGATCTCCACGGACGTGCGGTGCTGGATGGGGTCGCGGCGCGGGCGCTTGCGGCCGGGCACGGCCTGTCGCGGCTGGCAGACGTGCTGGCGATCCTGGCGGGAGAGCCGAGGCCTGCCGTAACGGAGACGGCGATCAGCGCCTTTGAAACCCTCAAGGGGGAGGGGGCGTCGCCGGCCTTTCCCCTGGCGGGGGCGGATCTGGTCGCGGCCGGCGTGGCGCCGGGTCCCGGGATCGGGCGTGGGCTGGCCACCGCGCGGAAAGTCTGGCTGGAGTTGGGCTGCCCGACGGATGCCGAGGCGCGGGCCGAACTCCTGGCGCGGGCGCTGGAGGGCGCCCGCTGAACGAGGCTCAGAGCTTCAGGAGCGCCTTGGTCTCCTGGAGCTGGACGATCTGGCCGTTCAGCTCCTCGCGCTTCTGCAGATCCTCGGTGGCGTCACGCTGCATCTCGATGGCCTCGATGTCGCGGTCGAGGGATTCGTGCGTCAGCTCCTCGATCGGCGCAGCACGCTCGGCGAGCACGGTCACGGCCGTCGGCCCGATATCGGCGAAGCCGCCGCGAACGTAGATCCGCTTGCCGCTGCCCTGGCTCTCGGTGACCACGATGACGCCGACCCGCAGGGAGGTCAGCACGGGCGCGTGGCCCGGCAGCACCGTCATCTCGCCCTCGACGCCGGGCAACTGCACGGCGCTCACCTCGCCGGAATACAGCGTCCGCTCGGGGCCGACGAAATCGAAGTGGAAGGTGGCCATCTCAGGACGATCCCGGATCCGCAACAAGCTCTCCTCCCCGTGCGGGGAGGAGTTGGAGGTGGGGGTGGTTCAGGATGGAGCGCAGCGGCTTCGCCTGCACCATCCCCACCCCCGATCCCTCCCCGCGAGGGGGAGGGGAGGGCGTCGTCTTACGCGGCCTTCATCTTCTTGGCCTTCTCCTGGGCCTCCTCGATGGTGCCGACCATGTAGAAGGCCGCCTCCGGGAGGTCGTCGTAGTCGCCGTTCACAAGGCCCTTGAAGCCCTTGATGGTGTCCTCGAGGGCGACCTGCTTGCCCGGCGAGCCGGTGAACACTTCGGCCACCGAGAAGGGCTGCGAGAAGAAGCGCTCGATCTTGCGGGCGCGGGCCACGGTCAGCTTGTCCTCCTCGGACAGCTCGTCCATGCCCAGGATCGCGATGATGTCCTGGAGGGCCTTGTAGCGCTGCAGGGTCTGCTGCACCCGGCGGGCGACGTCATAGTGCTCCTCGCCGAGGATGGTCGGCGACAGCATGCGCGAGGTCGAGTCCAGCGGGTCCACCGCCGGGTAGATGCCCTTCTCGGCGATCGAGCGCGACAGCACGGTCGTGGCGTCGAGGTGGGCGAACGAGGCGGCCGGCGCCGGGTCGGTCAGATCGTCGGCCGGCACGTAAATGGCCTGCACCGAGGTGATCGAGCCCTTGGTCGTGGTGGTGATGCGCTCCTGCAGGGCGCCCATGTCGGTGGCCAGCGTCGGCTGGTAGCCCACCGCCGACGGGATGCGGCCGAGAAGCGCCGACACCTCGGAGCCCGCCTGCGTGAAGCGGAAAATGTTGTCGACGAAGAACAGCACGTCCTGGCCGTCGTCGCGGAACTGCTCGGCGATGGTCAGGCCGGTCAGGGCGACGCGCGACCGGGCGCCGGGCGACTCGTTCATCTGGCCATAGACCAGGGCGCACTTGGAGCCCTCGGCGGAGCCATGCTCCTTCGGGTCCACGTTCACCTTGGACTCGATCATCTCGTGATAGAGATCGTTGCCCTCGCGGGTGCGCTCACCCACGCCGGCGAACACCGAGTAGCCCGAGTGCACCTTGGCGATGTTGTTGATCAGCTCCATGATCAGCACGGTCTTGCCGACGCCGGCGCCGCCGAACAGGCCGATCTTGCCGCCCTTCGCGTAGGGGGCGAGCAGGTCCACCACCTTGATGCCGGTGACGAGGATCTGCGCCTCGGTCGACTGCTCGGCATAGGAGGGGGCCGGCTGGTGGATGGCGCGGTAGGTGTCGGCCTGGACCGGACCGGCCTCGTCGATCGGCTCGCCGATGACGTTCATGATGCGGCCGAGCGTGTTCATGCCCACCGGAACCTTGATCGGCTCGCCGGTGTCCGTGCATTCCTGACCGCGGGTCAGGCCCTCGGACGTGTCCATGGCGATGCAGCGGACAGTGTGCTCGCCGAGCTGCTGGGCGACCTCGAGGACGAGGCGGGCGCCGTTGTTCTTGGTCTCGAGGGCGTTCAGGATCTCGGGCAGGTGGCCCTCGAACTGCACGTCGACCACGGGGCCGATAACCTGGGTGATCTTGCCGACCTTGTTGGAGCCGGCGCCGGGGAGTGCGGTGTTCGCCATCGTTAACCTACCCTTCAAGCTGTGCGTTCAGGTGGCGGAGCCTCAGAGGGCTTCCGCACCCGAGATAATCTCGATGAGTTCCTTGGTGATCATGGCCTGACGCGTCCGGTTGTAGATCAGCGTCTGCTTCTTGATCATCTCGCCCGCGTTGCGGGTGGCCGAATCCATGGCGCTCATGCGCGCGCCCTGCTCGGAGGCGGCGTTCTCCAGGAGCGCCCGGTAGATCTGCACCGTCAGGTTCTTCGGCAGCAGCGTCTCGAGGATCGCCTCCTCGGAGGGCTCGAACTCCAGCGCGGCGTTGCCGGCCGCAGCCTTCGCGGTCGTGTCGACCGCGGGCAGCTCCGCGGGGATCAGGCGCTGCGCGGTCGGGATCTGCGAAATGACCGAGCGGAACTCGGAGTAGAACAGGGTCGCGACGTCGAACTCGCCGTTCTCGAAGCGGGTCAGGATCTTGTCGGCGATCCCGGCCGCGAACTCGTAATCCACCGGGCGGTTGCCACGGATGTCCATGCTCTCGACGATCTGGTCGCGGTACTGCCGCCGCAGCGCGTCGAGGCCCTTCTTGCCGACCGTCATGATCTTGACGGTCTTGCCCTCGGCGGCGAGCTTCTGCGCGTATTCGCGCACCGCGAGGCGGACGATCGACGAGTTGAAGGCGCCGGCGAGGCCGCGGTCGCCCGTGCACACGACGAGCAGGTGTGTCTGCTCGGACCCGGTCCCGGACAGGAGCCGCGGGGCGCCGACGCCGCCGACGAGATTACCTGCGAGATTGCCGAGCACGGCCGACATCTTCTCGGCATAGGGACGGCCCGCCTCGGCGGCCATCTGCGCACGGCGCAGCTTGGCGGCGGCGACCATCTGCATGGCCTTGGTGATCTTCTGCGTCGCCTTCACCGAGGTGATGCGGTTGCGCAGGTCCTTCAAACTCGCCATCGGGTGAGGTCCAGGTCCGTTCTATGGGCCTCTCCTTCCCTCGGCGGGAAGGAGCCGGAAATTCGGGCGGTGCAGCGCGGATCGCAATCCCCCTGCACCACCCAAGATCCCTCCCCACGGGGAGGGGCCTCACATCAGCCGATCGACTTGGCGACGCTCTCGACGACGCTCTTCAGCTTGCCGGCGTTCTCGTCCGACAGGTCCTTGGAGGCGGCGATGGAGTCGAGCAGGTCCTTGTGCTTCGAGCGGAGCGTGCTGAGCAGCGCGTCCTCGAACGGGCGGACCTTGCTGACCGGCATCTTGTCCAGATAGCCGTTCACGCCGGCGTAAATCACCGCGACCTGCTCTTCCATCTTCAGCGGCGAGAACTGCGGCTGCTTCAGGAGCTCGGTGAGCCGCGAGCCGCGGTTCAGGAGCGCCTGGGTGGAGGCGTCGAGATCGGAGCCGAACTGCGCGAAGGCGGCCATCTCGCGGTACTGCGCGAGCTCGCCCTTGATCTTGCCGGCGACCTTCTTCATCGCCTTGGTCTGGGCCGAGGAGCCCACCCGCGACACCGAGAGGCCCACGTTCACCGCCGGGCGGATGCCCTGGTAGAACAGGTCGGTCTCGAGGAAGATCTGACCGTCGGTGATCGAGATCACGTTGGTCGGGATGTAGGCCGACACGTCGTTGGCCTGGGTCTCGATGACCGGCAGCGCGGTCAGCGAGCCGTTGCCGGCGGCGTCGCCCATCTTGGCGGCGCGCTCCAGCAGGCGGCTGTGGAGGTAGAACACGTCGCCCGGATAGGCCTCGCGGCCCGGCGGGCGGCGGAGCAGCAGCGACATCTGGCGGTAGGCCACGGCCTGTTTGGAGAGATCGTCATACACGATCACGGCGTGCATGCCGTTGTCGCGGAAGTATTCGCCCATGGCGCAGCCGGCGAACGGCGCGATGAACTGCATCGGGGCCGCGTCGGACGCCGTGGCCGCGATGACGATGGAGTATTCCAGGGCACCTTGGTCCTCCAGCACCTTCACGAACTGGGCCACCGTCGAGCGCTTCTGGCCGATGGCGACGTAGATGCAGAAGAGCTTGGCCTTCTCGTCGCCGCCGGCGGCATGGCCGGGCTTCTGGTTCAGGATCGTGTCCAAGGCGATGGCGGTCTTGCCGGTCTGGCGGTCGCCGATGATCAGCTCGCGCTGGCCGCGGCCCACCGGGATCAGGGCGTCGATCGCCTTCAGGCCCGTGGCCATCGGCTCGTGCACCGACTTGCGCGGGATGATGCCCGGAGCCTTCACGTCGACGCGGCGACGCTCGGTGGAGACGATCGGGCCCTTGCCGTCGATCGGGTTACCGAGGGCGTCGACCACGCGGCCGAGCAGGCCCTTGCCCACCGGCACGTCCACGATGGCGCCAGTCCGCTTGACGGTCTGGCCTTCCTTGATCTCGCGGTCGGAGCCGAAGATCACGATGCCGACGTTGTCCTGCTCGAGGTTCAGGGCCATGCCGCGCACGCCCGACTCGAACTCGACCATCTCGCCGGCCTGGACGTTGTCGAGGCCGTAGGCGCGGGCGATGCCGTCGCCGACGGACAGGACCTGCCCGACCTCGGAGACCTCGGCTTCCTCGCCGAAGTTCTTGATCTGCTCTTTCAGGATCGCGGAGATCTCGGCGGCGCGGATGTCCATACTCGGGCCTCTGTCGCTGATGCGTCTATGCGTGTTCGGATCGGATGGGGGCGCTTAGCGCGCGGCCCGCATCGCGAGGCGGATACCGTTGAGCTTGGTCTTGAGGGAGGCGTCGACCATGCGCGAGCCCATCTTCACGACGAGGCCGCCGATCAGGCTGGGATCGACCACGAGATCGACGTCGACCTCGGCCTTCGCGATGTCGCGCAGCGACGCCTTGATCTCCTCGATCACCGCGTCGGAGGGCTTCTCGGCCACCCGCACCTGGGCGCGGACGATCCCCTTCGAATCCTGAACCAGGCTCCGGAAGGCGCTGATCATGTCCGGGAGGGCGAAGAGCCGCCGGTTCGCGGCCGCGAGGCGGATGAAGTTGCCGGCGAGACCGCCGATTTCCGCCTTTTCGAGCACGGCGCCGATGGCGGCTGCCTGCTCCTCGGCGCTGAAGACCGGGCTGCGGATGAGGCGGCGGAGATCCGCGCTCTCCTTCAGCAGCGTGTCGAATTGATTGAGGGATTGGGCGACCGCGTCGACCTGGCGCTCGTCGCGCGCGAGCTCGAACAGGGCGGAAGCGTACCGGCCCGCCACGCCTGCGACCAGGGGACCAGCCTCGGAACCGTTCTGCGCCACCCGTCGCTCTCTTCTCTGGTTGCCCGCCCGCTCCGCGCGCTCCGGCAGGAGCGCGGTGCGTGACCGTTCGGGACGTGGGATCGTGCCGGCAACGGACAGGGTCAAGACCTGTCCTCGCGGCGCGGCGACCGCCTAGCATGCCAGCATGGCCGCACGCAACACGGCAGGCGCACCGCGCAGCGCGTGACGACGGCGGAAGTGTGACGCCGGAGCTGCCTCAGCAGGCGAGCCGGTCGCAGCGCCGGACGCTGGCGATCATCTGCGCCATGGCGCGCGCGCCCGGATGGCCCAGGATGCCGTTGTTGCCGAGCACGTAGGACGGCGTTGCGTAGAGGCCGAGATCCGCCGCCATGCGCATCTGGCTCTTGAGCGCCGCGCGCACCTCCTCGCTGTCGGCGATCGCCTCGACCTCCGCCTGGGGGATCCCCAGCGCGGCCGCGGCGGCGAGCGCCCCGGGCCCGTCGATGCGGCCGGGCTTGCCGAGCAGCGTCTGATAGAAGCGCCAGGCGGCGTCCGAGCCGAGCATGCGCTGCACGGCCAGCATCACCTTGGCGGCCTGAGCCGATTGCGGCGACAGGATCGGGTTGTGGACAAGCCCGATGCGCAGGTCCGCGTCGCCGGCGTGCAGAGCGACCACGTCGGCGGCGGCCTTCCGGCAATACGGGCAGTTGAAGTCGAAGAATTCGTAGAGCGTGGTCGCGGCGTCCCGCGGTCCCACGTAGGTGACCCCGCGCAAGGCCGGAATCTGCCCGGTGATCTCGCCCGGCAGGATCGAGTTCGCCACCGCCTTGCCGTCATCGCCCGTGACCGCGACGCGCTGGCCATAGGATTGCGCAGCCGCCCGCCCGAAACCCGAACCCAGCAGGATGCCGGCGGCGGCGAGGATCAGGCGACGGGAAACAGGCATGGGACACGTCCAGGGCATCGGGGTCCCGCTCCGGTCGCGCCGAAGCGGAGCGGGACCAGAACCAGGGAGGCGAGTCGGTTTGATGGCATATCGGCGTGACGGTGGCGCTACCGCAGCCCCTTCGGCCGGTCGCCGGTCGCCCAGGCCAGCGCCTGCTCCAGGCGGTCATTGCCCCAGAACAACTCGCCATCATCGGCCAGGAACGTGGGCGCCCCGTAGATCCCACGGGACCGCGCCTCCTCGACGCTGACCCGCAGCTTCGTCTTGTTGGCCTCCGCGGCGGCGGCGCGCACGGTCTGGGTCCCGTCGAGCCCGAGCGAATCGACGATCTGGGCCACGGCCGCGGGCTCCGCGATCGAGCGGCCCTCGGCGAAACTCGCGGTGAACACCGCCTTCGAGAACGGCACGAGCCAGTCCTGGTCCTGGCCCAGGATCGCCACCCGCACGGCACTGAGGCTGTTCTGCGGAAACTGCGCGGGGCGCGTCACTGGCGGCAGGCCGAGCCGTGCAGCTTCGCGCTCGACGTCCCGCCACATGTTCTTGCCCTTGGCCGGGTAGAGATTGAAGGGCGAGGTCGTCCAGCCCTGCGCCGCGAAGAGCGGCCCGACCAGGAACGGGCGCCACCGGATCGCCACGCCCGCCTCGGACGCCGCCGCCTCGACGCGCATCGCGGCGAGGTAGGAGTAGGTGGAGGCGAATTCGTACCAGAACTCCAAAATTGGCTGGCGCGCCATAGACTTCGCTTCTCCGATGCACTCTTGCGGCGATGACGACTGGCAACGCCCGCGCCATTTCTCGCACGGCCGCAAGGCCACCGTGAGGCGAAACGCGGCCGATCTCTCGCCATCAGAGCTACGCGCGAGACGGCGCGCCGGTTGCAGGCCGGTGACACCCGCGATAAGCCGCTGACGCCCCGCCTCAGTTCCGGAAGTCGCATGTCCGTTCCCGCGAAGAGCCCCGTGAAGAAGGTCGTGCTGGCCTATTCCGGCGGCCTCGACACATCGATCATCCTGAAGTGGCTGCAGACCACCTACGGCTGCGAGGTCGTGACCTTCACGGCCGATCTCGGCCAGGGGGAGGAGCTGGAGCCGGCCCGCCACAAGGCGGAGCTGCTGGGCATCAAGCCCGAGAACATCTTCATCGAGGATCTGCGCGAGGAGTTCGTCCGCGATTACGTCTTCCCGATGTTCCGGGCGAACGCCGTCTACGAGGGCGTCTACCTGCTCGGCACTTCGATCGCCCGGCCGCTGATCGCCAAGAAGCAGATCGAGATCGCCGAGAGGGTCGGGGCCGACGCGGTCTGCCACGGAGCGACCGGGAAGGGGAACGATCAGGTCCGCTTCGAACTCGGCTATTACGCCCTGAAGCCGGATGTGACGGTGATCGCGCCCTGGCGCGAGTGGGACCTGCGCTCCCGTGAGCAGCTCATCGCTTTCGCCGAGCAGCACCAGATCCCGATTGCCAAGGACAAGCGCGGCGAGAGCCCCTTCTCGGTGGACGCGAACCTCCTGCACGCCTCATCCGAGGGCAAGGTGCTGGAGGATCCGGCGATCGAGGTGCCGGACTACGTCTACTCGCGCACCCTCTCCCCCGAGGAGGCCCCCGACCAGCCGACCGTCGTCACGATCGGCTTCGAGCGCGGCGACGCGGTCTCGATCGACGGGGAGGCGCTGTCGCCCGCGAACCTGCTGGCGAAGCTCAACGAACTCGGCCGCGCCAACGGCATCGGCCGGCTCGACCTCGTCGAGAACCGCTTCGTCGGCATGAAGAGCCGCGGCATGTACGAGACACCGGGCGGTACGATCCTGCTGCCGGCGCACCGCGCCATCGAATCGATCACCCTCGATCGCGGCGCCGCGCACCTGAAGGACCAGCTCATGCCGCAATACGCGGAGCTGATCTACAACGGCTTCTGGTTCTCACCGGAGCGCGAGATGCTCCAGGCGCTGATCGACAAGAGCCAGGAGAAGGTCACCGGTACGGTGCGGCTGAAGCTCTACAAGGGCGGCGTCCACGTGATCGGCCGCGAGAGCCCGCACTCGCTCTACGACCAGGATCTCGTGACCTTCGAGGAAGGCGCCGTCGCCTACGATCACCGCGACGCGGCGGGCTTCATCAAGCTCAACGCGCTCCGGCTGCGCACCCTGGCACAGCGCAAGAAGCGCGAGGGCTGAGGCTCGCCGGCGCCCGCCGACGCCGCAGCGCGTCAGGCGGGCTGCCAGCCGGCAGCCGACCGCCGGAAGGCGCCGGGCCCGAGATCGGCGTAGCGCAGGAAGATCTGCAGGGCCGGCTGCAGCTCGCGATGGAGGCGCACCAGCCGCGCCTCCGAATCGTCGTCGTCGTTCGCGGCCGCCCCGGCCACCGCGGCGAGATGGCGTGTCATGGCGGCGGTGTAGGAGGCGTCTTCGCCGTAGGGCCGCTGCGGGTCGACGTGCGGAACACCCTGCGCCGCGTTCCAGCCGACGTTGAGCCGGGGGATCAAGGCAAGGTGCTCCGGAGTCACCGCGAAGGTGATGACATCCGGCGTCTCGCCGGTCGCCGCATCCCGGAAAACGTCGCCGACCGCGCCCGGATCGAGCTTCGCCAAGCCATTGTGGTACTGGTATCGACCCGGCTTCAGCTGCGCGTTCTGAACGAAGACGGCGAGGCCGTCCTCGAGCGACCGGTGCTCCTCCTCGGCGCCCTCGTCGTCCCCGGTGACGTTGGCGATGTCGCCGTCGCGATCCAGGCTGCCATAGGGCGCCGCCGGGTGAACGGTCGGCGCCCCGGGCTCGGCGCCATCCCAGGCAACGACCATCCGGCGGATCAGGGCGATGCGCTCCAGGCTCAGGTCGTAGACGGCATCGCTCATCGTGTGTGGGTCCGCGTCCTCAGGGGGTGACGCTCCTCTTACAGACCGGATTCGGCCGTTGCTACCGCTGCCGACCCCGATGCTCTTTGAGTGAGCAGGCCCGGCCGAGGGATGTACCAAGCGGCTCTCCCAACTCTGCGAAGGCGGCTCCGCGTATGATCCGCTCAACGGTCCTCACCAGCGATCGCAGCCACGCCGTTCGCCTCGTGAAAGCGGGCACAGTTCCGGCCGACGTCCATCCAGCCGATATCGTGGAGATCGGGCGTTCGCGGGCGATTGTGCCGGAGGGGCACCAGTGGAAAGATCTGTTTCGGTATGAGCCGCGCGCCGGCGACGAATCGATTACAGAACGCGAGAACCTGCCCACGGATTGGCATAAGATTTTCTGATTTTTGGGATATTTACGATACAAATATTTGCATTAAAGCCGCAATGTCATATTGCTCGCCGCATAATATCAACTCAATATAATGGCGTAGCAATTCCTTATCTTGAGCTTACGCCGGGGAAGTACCCGTACGACGCGGGAAATTCTCATGCCAAGCTGAGCGTCGGACGGCGATCACGCATTTCGTTGCGCGGCGCGAGGCAGCGCCCTTCGCCGACAAGGCAGCGGCCGATTGTGGACACGTTCGCGCCGAGCTGCAGCGGGGCGGCACGCCCCGCAACGCGTACTTTACACAAAGTGACGCGCCCGGCGCGAACCCTTCGGACTTCAGACGGGCACGCAGCGCGCCCGGATTGAAAGCGGGATCGGCTATGGTTCGATCCGCCGCCGCTGAAGACCGGATTGCGGACTCGCGCCGATTGCGGACGGCGCGGCTGTCCGGGCGCACGGCACGGACGATGCCGCAACGCTCGGTCCGGGGCTCTGGACTCAGCCGGATCCGCACGACTGAAGCTCACCCGCTGTTGGCCAGGCATCCGTCCCGTCAGCGGCGGCCCCGGGACAGCCGACGATCGCGCCCCTGACCGGGACCGGGCCGCTACCGCCGCACGCAGCCGGTGAGCCCATCGATCTGACCCATCATGGCCTGGATCCGCGCTGCGCGGCGGCGCACGCCTGGAGAGGGGCGACCGGCGCTGCGGGTGATCGGATTGGGCAGGACGGCGGCGAGGAGGGCGGCCTCGTTCCGGGTCAGCCGGCTCGCGTCCTTGCCGAACCAGTGCCGGCTCGCCGCCTGCGCCCCGTAGATACCGTCGCCCCACTCGGCGACGTTGAGGTAGATCTCCATCATCCGGCGCTTGCCCCAGAGCGTGTCGAGCGCCAGCGCCAGCGGGATCTCGACCGCCTTGCGGATGTAGGACCGGCCCGGCCACAGGAAGACGTTTTTGACCGTCTGCATGGCGATGGTCGAGGCGCCGCGGCTCGGCGAATCCTCATCGTCGACCACGTCGCGGATCGCGCCGAAATCGACGCCGTGATCGAGGCAGAAGCGCTGATCCTCGGAGGCGATCACCGCCAGCGGCAGGACGGGCGCGATGCCCGAGAGCGGGACCGGATCGCGGCTCACCGGTTGAAGCGTCAACCACCGCCCGAGCATCAGGGTCGACGGCGGCATCACCGCGCTATAGACGAGCGCCAACGTCAGCGTGAGGACGAATCCGATCGCGGGGAGCAGGAGCAGCATCCCGACGATCCGGCGGACCGGGCGGGAGCGCCGCGGGCGCGCGAGCGGAAGGTCACGACCTGCCGTCTCTCGCCTGCGTCCCGCCCCATCCACCGTGAGTTCGTTCCCGCTCAACTGACGCTCGATTGGTTTCTAAGGCCAGGACCGGACGTAGCGCCCGATGACCCCGACCCCCTCAACGCAGGCACCGACCGGTTCGGTCAAGGCAGGCACGCCAGCCGTCGATTTTACCCACAGGTTGACGGAGGTCGCCGGGAAGGTCGAGACCTTCCTGGTCGAGCGCCTCGGACCGGACGTCGGCCCCGGCGAGATCGCACGGCCGTCCCGCCTGATGGAGGCCATGCGCCACGCGGTGCTCGGCGGCGGCAAGAGGCTGCGGCCGTTCCTCGCCATCGAGACGGCGCGGATGCTGGGCGGATCCGAAGCTGCGGCCCTCGCCGCCGGGGCGGGGGTCGAGCTGATCCATTGCTACAGTCTCGTCCACGACGATCTGCCGGCTATGGACGATGACGACATGCGCCGCGGCAAACCGACGGTGCACAAGGCCTATGACGAAGCCACCGCCATCCTGGTCGGCGACGCCCTGCAGACTTTGGCCTTCGAGATCGTGGCCGATCCGACCTGGCAGCCGGAGGCGCGGATCCGCGCCGACCTCGTCCTCGGCCTTGCCCGTGCCTCGGGCCTGGGCGGCATGGTCGGCGGCCAGCTTCTCGACCTCACCGCCGAGGGCCGGTTCGGCGTTGCCAACATGGACGTGGACGACACCCTGCGGATGCAGGCGATGAAGACCGGGGCGATCCTGGCCTTCTCGGTCGAGGCCGGCGCAATCGTCGGCGGCGCCGACGAGAGCCAGCGGGCCGCCCTGCTGCGCTACGGCCTCGCCCTGGGCCAGGCCTTCCAGATCGCCGACGACATCCTCGACCGGGAGGCCTCGCCGGAGGCCATGGGCAAGGCCACCGGCAAGGACAAGGATGCCGGCAAGGCGACGCTGGTCGATCGTCTCGGCATCGACGGCGCGCGCGCCGAATGCGACCGCCTCGTCGGTGTCTGCGAGGACGCGGTCTCGTCTTGGGGCGAGGGCGCGCGCATCCTGCGGGACGCCGCCCGCTTCACGGTGGCGCGCAAAACCTGAGCGTTTCGGCAGTGCCGTCCCCTATCGGCGTCGATCCGGTGGGGGGAGGAGGAAGGCCGGACGGGTGAAGCCGCCCGGATCAGGCGCGGCGGCTTCGTGGGTCCGGTGCGCCGCCGCGAGAGCCGCAGGGCGGCGCTGGCCTGCGGGACATGGGCGCCCGCGGGGCTGCGGGCCTTGCGACCGCAGCGCATCGGCACAGATCGGCACCGTTCCATTCGGATCCGGGGGAAGCGGACCCGCGCGGGCCGATCGCCGCTTGCGCGGACGTGGTCCGGTCTCGGTCTGTCGCGGCGCAGACCGGCTGTTCAGAGCCGGTTGTTCTTGTTGTGGACATCCAGGCACACGGCGGCGAGCAGTACGACGCCCTTGATCACCTGCTGCCAGTCGACGCCGATTCCCAGGATCGACATGCCGTTGTTCATGATGCCGATGATGAACGCGCCGATCACCACGCCTGACACCTTGCCGATGCCGCCGGCCGCCGAGGCGCCGCCGATGAAGCAAGCCGCGATCACGTCGAGCTCCAAGCCGACGCCGGCCTTCGAGTTCGCTGTGTTGAGTCGGGCGACGAAGATCATGCCGGCGAGGCCGGCGAGCGCACCCATATTGGCAAAGGTCAGGAAGGTGAGGCGCTCGGTCTTGATGCCGGAGAGGCGGGCCGCCTTGATATTGCCGCCCAGCGCATAGATCCGGCGCCCGATCGTCGTCCGCGTGGTGACGAAGCCGTAGAGCATCACCAGCGCCAGCAGGACGAGCAGGACGTTGGGCAGGCCCCGATAGGCACTCATCTGCCACGCGAAGGCAAGGATGAGGACGGCGGTGACACCGTTGCGGCCGATGAAGCTCGCCACGCTCTGCGCCGCCTCTCCGGTCCTCACCTGCGCCTGCCGCCGCCGCCAGTTCAAACCGACCAGCGAGGCGACGAAGACAAGCGCGATCAGGAGGGACGTCGCGGGTCCGGCGAAGTTGGAGAGGAAGCCCTTGGCCAGCAGCTGGAACACTTCCGGAAAGGGGCCGATGGAGGTGCCCTGCAGCAGCACCTGGGTCAGGCCTCGGAACACCATCATCCCGGACAGGGTGACGATGAAGCTCGGTATGGCGAGATAGGCCACGAAGTAGCCCTGCAATCCGCCGATGACCGCGCCGACCGCGAGGCACAGAAGGGAGGCGGAGAGCGGGTCGAAACCGAAGCGGACCATCAGCAGCGCCGCGAGCGCGCCGACGAAGCCGACCACGGATCCGATCGACAGATCGATGTGGCCGGCCACGATGACGAGCAGCATCCCGAGCGCCATCACGACGACGTAGCTGTTCTGCAGGATGAGGTTCGTCAGGTTCAGCGGCTGGAACAGGACGCCGCCGGTGGCGACTTCGAAGAACACCGTGATCACCGCCAGCGCGAAGAGCAGCCCGTAGGTCCGCAATTGCGTCATCGGCAGCCGGCCGCGTCGGCCCCGCGGCTCGCTTGCGGCCGTGTCGCCGCCAACGTCGCCGCCGGGAAGCATGGACTTGCTCATCGTGATGTCGGTCATCCGTTCAGGCCCTTGGAGCGCATGATCGCGCGCATGATCGCTTCCTGGCTGGCCTCGGCGCGCGAGAACTCGGCAACGAAGCGTCCCTCGTTCATGACGTAGATGCGGTCGCAGAGGCCGAGCAGCTCCGGCATCTCCGAAGAGATCATCAGGACACCGCGCCCGTCTTCGGCCAGTTCGTTGATGATGCTGTAGATTTCGTACTTGGCGCCGACATCGATGCCCCGGGTCGGCTCGTCGAGGATCAGCACCTTGGGCTGGGTGAACAGCCACTTGCTCAGCACGACCTTCTGCTGGTTGCCGCCGGACAGATTGACGGTCTGCTGCGTCACCCCGAAGGAGCGGATGCGCATCTTGGTGCGATAGCCGCCGGCGACCCGCTGCTCGGCCTCCTCGTCGATCACCGTCGCGGTCGAGATTCCGGGAAGGTTCGCCAAAGTCGTGTTCCGGGCGATGTCTTCGCCCAGCACGAGCCCGAGCTGCTTGCGGTCCTCGGTCACATAGGCGATGCCCGCAGCGATCGCCCGGTCGATCGTCGAGACGTCGACTTCGGCGCCGTCGATCCGGACGGTGCCGCGGACGCCCTGACCGTAGGAGCGGCCGAAGAGGCTCATGGCGAGTTCCGTTCGGCCCGCGCCCATCAGGCCGGCGATCCCGACGATCTCGCCCCTGCGCAGGGTCAGGCTGACGTCGCGCACCACCGCGCGATCGCCGTGAAGCGGGTGGTGAACGGTCCAGCCGCAGACCTCCATCAGAAGGTCGCCGATCCGCGGCGTCCGCACCGGATAGCGGTTCTCCAGTGTGCGACCGACCATGGCCCGGATGATGCGGTCCTCATCGACCGCGCCGCTGCGGCAGTCCAGGGTCTCGACGGTGGTGCCGTCGCGCAGGACGGTGATCCGGTCGGCCACCTTCGCGATCTCGTTGAGCTTGTGGGAGATCAGGATCGACGCGATGCCCTGCGCCTTGAAGCGCAGCAGAAGCTGCAGCAGGGCTTCGCTGTCCGTCTCGCTGAGGCTCGCGGTCGGCTCATCGAGGATCAGCAGCTTGACCTCCTTGGAGAGCGCCTTGGCGATCTCCACGAGTTGCTGCTTGCCGACACCGAGATGGGTGACGAGGGTGTCGGGGCTCTCATCGAGGCCCACCATCGCCATCAGCTCACGCGCCCGAGCGGAAACCCGGCCCCGGTCGATGATCCCGAAGCGGGCCGGCTCGTTGCCGAGGAAGATGTTCTCGGCGATCGACAGATAGGGGACCAGGGCCAGTTCCTGGTGGATGATGACGATTCCGAGGCGCTCGCTGTCGGAGATGTTCCGGAACTGGCCGGGCCGGCCCTCATAGGTGATGCAGCCCGCGTAGGATCCGTGGGGATAGACGCCGCTCAGAACCTTCATCAGCGTCGATTTCCCGGCACCGTTCTCGCCGACGAGTGCGAGGATCTCGGCGGGCTCGACGGTGAGGTTGACGTCGTCGAGGGCCTTCACGCCGGGGAAGGTCTTGGAGATTCCCCGCATTTCGAGGACGGGCTGCATGCGACGCCTACCAGCTCGGACTGCACCTTCGGCCCCCGCGCCGGCTCGTGCGGCGCGAGGATGGGAATCGCCGGAGCCGGCGGGCTCCGGCCAGGCTTCGATCACTTGAGCTGGTCGAGGGTGTAGTAGCCCGTATCGACGAGGGCCGATTTCCAGTTGGCCTTGGTGACGATCACCGGCGTCAGCAGGTAGGACGGGACGATCTTCTTGCCGTTGTTGTAGGTCTTCACGTCGTTGACCTCGGGCTGCTGGCCAGCCTCGATGGCGTCGATCATCGCCACCGTCACTTTCGCCAGATCCCGGGTGTCCTTGAAGATCGTAGCCGTCTGCTCGCCCGCGATGATCGACTTGACCGATTGCAGCTCGGCATCCTGGCCGCTGACCACCGGCAACGTCACACCGCCGGACCCGTAGCCCACGCTCTTGACCGAGGAGAGGATGGCCGTGGAGATGCCGTCATAGGGCGACAGCACGGCATCGAGATGCGTGGTGCCGTAATAGGCCGAGAGCAGGTTATCCATCCGGGCCTGGGCAGTCGCCGGATCCCACCGCAGGATCGAGACCTTGTCCATGCCGAACTGGCCCGAGCGGACCACGAGCTTCTTCGAATCCAGGTATGGTTTCAGCACCGACAGGGCGCCGTCGTAGAAAAAGTATGCGTTATTGTCGTCGGGCGAACCGCCGAACAGCTCGATGTTGAAGGGCCCCTTGCCCTCCTTCAGCCCGAGGGCGTCGACAATCGACGTGGCCTGCTGAACGCCTACGTTATAGTTGTCGAAAGTCGCATAGTAATCAACGTTCGGCGTTCCCTTGATCAGCCGGTCATAGGCGATGACGGTGACGCCCCGTTCATGGGCCTTGGCCAGGACATCACTCAGGGTCGTGCCGTCGATGGAGGCGACCACCAAGATCTTTGCCCCCTTGGTGAGCATGTTCTCGATCTGGGCGAGCTGCGTCGGGATGTCGTCGTCCGCGTATTGCAGGTCGGGTTTGTAGCCTTTGGCCTTCAGCAATCGGACGATGTTGTTGCCGTCGTCGATCCAGCGCTGGGAGGATTTCGTCGGCATGGCGACACCGATGGGATCGCTGCCCGCGGCCTGTGTTGATGTCACGGCGAGCGCCCCCAGAAGCGCAGCACTCAGTATTGACGGTCCGGAGCGCAATTTCTTCTTGGCTATCCGGGAAATCCACTGCTTGATGATCATGATTTTCCCCCTTCTTATCGTTATATTTATCCGATCAAATTGACGATCTTGCTTTGCCGAGATCGCTAAATACGAAACCAATGAACCGTTTTATTGGTATAATCACCAATGCAAACGGTCGTACACTGTAATACAGCTGACGTATTGCGCACGAAACGGCCGCACATATCTATTCGCCGGACCCATTGAGACTTTTTGACCGGGCCTGGGGCTCTTCAAAAGGTCGCCTACCGGAACCGCCGACGTCAGCGCGCAGGACGCGCGATCTCCTCTCCTATGGGGTTGGCTGCATCCAACCCGTTTTTAGCGACCAATTTGTATGAGTTATGGATTGGGCCGTCAATCGGCCCGCTTGGCTTTGCGCGTCAAAAATACGTGGCTATGCCGGGCGCGAGAGCCATGCGCGGCAGGTCGAGTGTCAGGGCGCTGACGGCCGCCTCTCGGCCACGATCGGGCGACCATCGGACACGACAAGGTCGCCTGTCGGGGTCACCGCTTCGCTGTCGCCGTGCTGCATGGCATCCCGACCGGACAGGAGAAGATTGCGACGACGTGATCGGCCCGGCCGGCTCGCCGGATCGATTCAGGGGTCACCTTCATGCGCAACGCGCTGTGCGTGCTTCGCGCGATCAGCGAAGTTCCGGCGGCCGCGATCGCGATCCGCCACTGGAACGAGGCTCGACCATGGGGCCGCGGGGCGACCGGCGCGACCATGTCCGGTCGGTTCTGGGCATAGCGCTCAAAACGCACCGCAGGAGGCGTACCTGGACAACACCGGGCTGACCCCGGGGGCCGCCCATCGACGGCGGCCGACCGTCGCGAATCCGGGGCGGCTCAGCCGCGCCCGACGAACGGCATCTTGGTGGCCATGATCGTCATGAACTGCACGTTCGCCTCCAGCGGCAGGCTCGCCATTGAGAGCACCGCCTGACCCACATGGTCGGGATCCATCACCGCCTCGGCACGCAGGGAGCCGTCCGCCTGCGGGACACCGGCCTTCATCTTTCCGCCCATGGGCGTATCGGCATTGCCGATGTCGATCTGTCCGCAGGCGATGTCATAGGCGCGCCCATCGAGGGAAGTCGCCTTGGTCAGCCCCGTCACGGCGTGCTTGGTCGCCGTGTAGGCGATGGAATTCGGCCGGGGCGCGTGCGCCGAGATCGAGCCGTTGTTGATGATCCGGCCGCCCCGGGGATTCTGATCGCGCATGATCCGAAAGGCATGCTGCGTGCACAGGAACAGGGCGGTGAGGTTGGTATCGACCACCTGCCGCCAAGTCTCGAGCGGCAGATCCTCCAGCGGAACCGCCGGGGCGCCGATGCCGGCATTGTTGAACAGCAGGTCGAGGCGGCCGAATTCCGCCCGCGTGCGGGCGAACAGGGCGGCGATCGAGTCGGGATCGGTCACGTCGGTGGACACCGCGAGTGCCCCGTCGCCGATCTGCGCCGCGACGTCGTCCAGGGGCTCCCGACGCCGCCCCGAAAGCACGACGCGCCATCCGGCGCCGGCGAGGGCCAGGGCGGCAGCCTTGCCGACCCCCGTCCCAGCCCCGGTCACGATCGCGATTCGCTCAGCCGTCGACATGCGTTCCTCCCGGTTCCGGCGTTGCTCCGCCTGTAGCGGATGGCCGGCGCGGCGCGAAGAGATCAGCGTTTCAGATGCGCGCCGCGGTCACGGTGCGTAGCGACGGGACGCCTGCTCTATGGTGGCGCGTCGCGCGCCGGACGGGGAGGGGGACGGAACGATGGGGCTCAGTGTGTCGCCAGGGCTGCGCCAGACGATCGCCGCGGCGGTGGCAGGGTGAGCGCCCCCGAGATCCCGTTCCTGGCCGGGCTCGACGCGGCGGCGGTAGCGGCCGTTCGGGCCCGCATGGTGCCGGTTGCGGTTCCGGGTGGCCGGATCCTGTTCGAGCAGGGCGAGACCGGAAACGCCCTCTACACGCTCGTCTCCGGCGTGGTCGGCGTCTCCACCCGCGACCACGCCGGTCGGCCGACCCGGATCGCGCGCCTGCGCCCCCCCGAAACCTTCGGCGAGATGGCCCTGCTGTCGGACGCTCCGCGGGCGGCCACCGTGGTGGCCCTGCGCGATTCGCATCTCCTGCGGCTCACCCGGGATGCCTTCGAGGCGGTCATCGCCGAGCATCCGCACACGCTCCTCTACTTCGCCCGGATGCTCGCCGACCGCCTGCGGGCGATCTACGATGGCCATTCGGTCCACCATGCGCCGCGAATCTTCACGATCCTGGCCGTGACGGAGGGGCCCGATCCGGCCCATGTTGCGCGGCAACTCGCCGGCGCCTTCGACGCCCTGCTGCCCGGCGCAACCGGCTGTCTCACCGACTGGCCGGAGGGGGCTGACGAGGCCTGGTTCCAGGCCTTCGAGGGCGGCCATGCGCGCACGATCTTCGCAGCGCACGACATCGACTGCCCCTGGTGCCGGCAGAGCCAGCGGCGCGGCGACCACGTCCTGCTCCTGGCCGAGCCCGGCGCGCCGCCGCGGCCCGGCGCGGCAGCCTATCTCGACCGGGTCCGCTCCGATTGGATCCGGATGGATCTCGTCGTCCGCCAGGATCCGGCGGCCCGGCGCCCGAAGCCCCTGCATCCGGAGGTCGCCGCCCTGCCTGCAGCGATGCGAATCCAGCTTCGAGACGGCAATCGGGGCGATCTGCATCGCCTCGCCCGGCTCGCCAGCGGCGCCGCACGGGGCCTCGTCCTCGGCGGGGGCGGAGCGCGCGGGCTGGCCCATCTCGGGGTGCTGAAGGCCCTCGACGAGGTCGCCTGCACGCCGGATTTCGTCGGCGGGACCAGCATGGGCGCGATCATCGCGGCGAGCCTCGCCATGGGCTGGAACGTCGCGGAGATCCAGGCGCAGATCGAGGCGTTCTTCGCCACCAGCAATCCGATCAACGACTACACGCTGCCGCTGCACGCCCTGACCCGCGGCGCCAAGGTCGATACCGGTCTCGCGGCGCGTTACGGGGGGGTGTGCATCGAGGATCTCTGGCTGCCGTTCTTCTGCGTCTCGTCGAACCTGACCACCGGCAGCACCATGGTGCATCGCTCGGGCGACCTGCCGAAAGCCCTGCGGGCCAGCATCGCGATTCCCGGCCTCCTGCCGCCGGTGCTCTGCGACGAGGGCGTCCTGGTCGATGGCGGCATGATGAACAACCTGCCGGCGGATGTCGCCGCCGGGCTGGAGCGCGGACCGGTTCTGGCCGTCGATGTCGGGACCGACCGGGCGTTCCAGGACATGCCGCAGCGCGGCTGGAGCGGCCGGCTCGTACGCAAGCTGATCGGCTCGCCGCTGGCGATGCCGGGTCTGGCACCGCTGCTGCTGCGCGCCGCAACCGTGTCGAGCGACGCCCAGAGCCTGATGGCGGCGGCGCACGCGACCGCCGTGCTCAAGCCCCAGCTCTCCGGCATCGATCTGCGCGCCTGGTCGCGCTTCCGCGAATCGGCGGAACTCGGCTACCGGGAAACCCGCGCCGGCCTTGCGACCGGGAGGCTCGCGCGCTGGCTCGACCCGGTGCGCTGAGATGTCCGCGTGCGGCGGCGCACGCGCGGGTCCCTCGGCCCTGTAACTCCGGGCATTCGGTGACGATGTCTCCTACAGGATGTCCTTTGGAGATCAGAGCCATGCCCCACACTGCGACGCCTCCGACCGACACCGTGACCGGTTCCGAGCGGGACCGGACCGCTCCGGACGATCGCTCCGCACCGCACGCCCTGCTGCACGGGGCCGCCTTCGTCCTCCTGTGCCTCTGGACCCGGACTGCGCCGGAGCGCCTGCGCGACCAGCTCTCGCCTGAGGCGGAAACCTGCGGCGCGCTCGGCTTCTGAGCGGATCGGATCTGGACGCGGAGGCGTTTCCCGCCGCCGGCGAGGCGGGCAGGACGGAGCGCACGAGAACATGACCGTCGCGGGTGTGAGGTTGCGCCGGGTCGAGTTGCCGGAGGTGGGCCTGAACGTGGCCGAGGCGGGTCTCGAGACAGGACCGCCGACCATCCTGCTGCACGGTTTTCCCGAATTCTGGTTCGGCTGGCGCCATCAGATCGGGCCTCTCGCCGAGGCGGGTCTGCGGGTGATCGCGCCGGACCAGCGCGGCTACGGCCTCAGCGACAAGCCCGCGGGGATCGCCGCCTATCACCTGGATCGTCTGGCAGGCGACGTTCTGGCCCTGGCTGACGCCTATGGCGCTCCCACGGTCCGCCTGGTCGGCCATGATTGGGGCGGCCTCGTCGCGTGGTGGGTGGCGAGCCGCCATCCCGAGCGGATCGACCGGCTGGCGATCCTCAACGCGCCGCATCCCGCCGTGGTCGGCACCTACATGCGGCACCATCCGGGCCAGTGGCTGCGCAGCACCTATGTCGGCCTGTTCCAGATCCCGCACCTGCCCGAACGGCTGCTCACGGCCGATCGCTGCCGGGCCCTGCGCCGCGCGCTGACGACCACAAGCCGCCCCGGCGCCTTCGCGCAGGCCGACCTCGACCGCTACGTCGAGGCGTGGCTGCAGCCGGACGCGATGACCGGCATGCTGAACTGGTACCGGGCCCTGGTGCGACTTCCCCGGGCGCGGCCGCCCCGGGTCCGCGTCCCGGCGTTGATCCTCTGGGGGCGACGGGACACCGCGCTACAATCCGGCTTGGCGGAAGCCAGTCTCGCTCTCTGCGACGCGGGGCGCATCCAATGGTACGCGCAGGCCAGCCACTGGCTGGCGCATGAGGAACCCGCTTCGGTCAGCGCCGACCTCCGCACCTTCCTGTGCTGAACCCGTGTTCTGAACCACCGAGCGAACACGGCTTCTCGCCCGCCGCCCGGGCTGAGGTGAGAGCCGAAATCAATGCACGGACGGGTATCGCCGATCCCGGCACCGTCCCGCCCGGAGACGCGACGGCTGCCGCATCGGTCCGCACGCCGTCCAAAGAACGGGTATTATTTTTAACGCCCTGATCCGGAACATTACGATCACTTGTTTCTTAGCTGGTGGCTCATAGAAGCTGATCGGAGCTACTCCACGATGTCTGTTCGTTCTTTTCTAACCGCGGGTGTGGTCTTCGGTGGCCTTCTGGCCGGAACCGTCGCGTCGCAGGCCGCGCCGGCGATGGCGCAGCCCGGTCTGACGGGATCTGATATGGTCGAGACCGTTGCGATGCATCGGCATTACCGCATGCACCGCCATCACTCGGCCCGGCACCACCGCCGGATGCGGCGCATGAACACGATGCGCCACGGCGACCCGAACGCCCGCAATCCGTCGCGCCCCGGCTACCAGCAGCAGCTCGGCAACACCACGGGCGGCCCGCGCCACTGAGTTCCTAACGGCGCTCGGACCCGCGCTGCGTGCGTCGGATCCGGGCGCCATCCACCGGCGATACGCCTTCTCCCCAGCTGCGTCGGCTTGAGCGGCCTGATTCGCCGTCGACGCTCTGCTAAGAGGCGGCATGGCCCGAACCGCCGTCCGCCCCGCCGCCGATACGACGCCCACGCCCGGTCTGGACCCGGCCGGCGCCACGCCGATGATGGCGCAATACATCGAGATCAAGGCTGCGAATCCGGACTGTCTCCTGTTCTACAGGATGGGCGACTTCTACGAGCTGTTCTTCGAGGATGCGGAGATCGCGTCCCGGGCGCTCGGCATCGTCCTGACGAAGCGCGGCAAGCACGCGGGCAGCGAGATCCCGATGTGCGGCGTGCCGGTCGACCGGTCCGACGACTATCTGAATCGCCTCATCGCCCTCGGTCACCGGGTGGCGGTCTGTGAGCAGACCGAGGATCCGGCCGAGGCCAAGAAGCGTGGGCCGAAATCCGTGGTCCGCCGCGAGGTCGTGCGGCTCGTCACCCCCGGCACGATCACCGAGGATCGGCTCCTCGACCCGGCCCGGGCGAACCTGCTCCTGGCGATCGGCCGCCGGAAGACCGGTGAGGGTGCCGTCGCCTACGGCCTCGCCGCGGTGGACATCTCCACCGGCCGCTTCTCCTTGAGCGAGGTCGCGGGCGGCGACCTGTCCGGTGCCATTGCCCGGCACGACCCGCGGGAGATCGTCCTGTCGGAGGCGATCCACGCCGATCCGGCCCTCGCGCGGATCTGGCAGGAGAGCCGCGCCGCGATCGTGCCCCTGGCCCAGGCCGAGCTTGAGCCCGCGGCCGCCGAGCGGCGCCTGCGCGAGCAGTACGGGGTCTCGACCCTGGAGGGGTTCGGCCAATTCACCCGGGCCGAGATCGCGGCGGCCGGGGCCGCGCTGCTCTACATCGGCCGCACGCAGCTCGCCGCGCGACCACCGCTCACGGTTCCGACCCGCGAGGATGGCGGCGCGACCCTGGCGATCGATGCGGCGACGCGCGCCAATCTCGAACTCACCCGCACCCTGTCGGGCGAGCGGACGGGAAGCCTGCTCGCCACGATCGACCGGACCGTGACGGCAAATGGTGCCCGGCTGCTGGCCGAGCACTTGGCCGGCCCGCTCACCCATCTCGACGCCATTACCCGGCGGCACGCGGCGGTGGCCCATCTGGTCGAGGACGGCCGCCTGCGCGGCAGCCTGCGCGACGCCCTTGCGCGGGCCCCCGACCTCGCCCGGGCGCTGTCGCGAACCGGCCTCGGCCGTGCGGGACCGCGCGACCTCGCGGCCATCCGCGACGGCCTCGCCGTGGCGGCGGATCTCGGCGCCCGACTCGCTGCGATTCCCGACCTCCCGGAGGATCTCGCCCGGCTGGCCGAGCATTTGGCGGAGGCCAACCCGGACCTCATCGCCACCCTGGCGGCGGCGCTGGCCGACGATCTGCCGCTGAGCCGGCGCGACGGCGGCTTCGTGCGGGCGGGGTATCATCCGGAGATCGACGAGGCGCGGACCCTGGGTCAGGATTCCCGCAAGGTGATCGCCGCCTTGCAGGCACGCTACGCCGAGCAGACCGGCTGCCGCACCCTGCGGATCAAGCACAACAACCTCCTGGGCTTTTTCATCGAGGTTCCGCAATCCGTCGGCGAGGCCTGCCTGAAGGGTCTCCAGAGCGAGTTCGTCCACCGCCAGACCATGGTGGACGCCATGCGCTTCACCAGCGTCGAACTGGGCGAACTCGAGTCGAAGATCTCGGGCGCCTCCGACCGGGCGCTCGCCCTGGAAGCGGCCGTCTTCGACGACCTCGCGGCCCGCGTCTTGGCTCAGGCCGAGGCCATCGCCGAGGTGGCCGAGGCCCTCGCGGGTCTCGATGTGGCGGCGAGCCACGCCGAACTCGCCGTCGAACTCGACTGGCGCCGGCCCGTCGTCGATGAGTCCTTGAGCTTCGTCGTGGTCGGCGGGCGCCATCCGGTGGTCGAGGCGGCTCTGCGCCGGGCGGGCGAGCCGTTCATCGCCAATGATTGCGACCTGTCGGGCGATACCCGCGGCCGGATCCGCCTGATCACCGGCCCGAACATGGGCGGCAAATCGACCTTCCTGCGCCAGAACGCGCTGATCGCCGTGCTCGCCCAGATGGGCGCCTTCGTGCCGGCTGCGGAGGCGCGCATCGGCCGGGTCGACCGGCTGTTCTCCCGGGTCGGCGCCGCGGACGACCTCGCCCGTGGCCAGTCGACGTTCATGGTCGAGATGGTCGAGACCGCCGCGATCCTGAATCAGGCGACCCGGCGCTCCCTGGTGATCCTGGACGAGATCGGCCGCGGCACCGCGACCTTCGACGGCCTGTCGATCGCCTGGGCGTGCCTGGAGCATCTCCACGAGGTGAATGCCTGTCGGGCGCTCTTCGCGACGCATTTCCACGAGTTGACCGCCCTCGGTGACCGGCTGGCGCGGCTGGACAATGCGACCCTGAAGGTGGCCGAGCATCGGGACGGCGTCGTGTTTCTGCACGAGGTCGTGCCCGGCGTCGCCGAGCGCAGCTACGGCCTGCAGGTGGCGCGGCTCGCAGGTCTGCCGGGCAGCGTCGTGACCCGGGCCGGGGCGATCCTCAAGAGTCTCGAGAAGGCCGAGATGGGCCGCCCCGCGCGCGCGCGGATCGACGACCTGCCGCTCTTTGCCGCCCTGGCGCCACCACCGCCGCCGGAGCCGCCGCAGGAGGACCCGCTGGGCGCGCTCCTCGACGCCATCGACCCCGACGCCCTGACGCCGCGGGAAGCGCTGGATGCGCTCTACCGGTTGAAGCGCGAGCGAGCGACGCGAAGCTGAGACGGCGAAGCCCCGTAGCGACGCGCCTCGACGCGCGTCAGACGGGCGCGGGCGAGAACCCGTCCGGACAGGCCGGCCCGTGGCGACCGGCCCGGCGATCGGCCACGTAGTCGAGGGTGCTGGCCACGACGCGCTCGGAATAGGGTTTCGCGATCACGCCGATCGCCCCGGCGAAATCCGCCGGAATGCGCTTGGCGTTGGCGGTCATGAACACCACCGTGGTGCGTCGGTCGGCCGAGAGCGCCCTGGCGACGTCGATTCCGGTCGGACCGTCGACGAGGTGGATGTCCACGAGCGCAACGTCGGGCGCGGTGGAGCGGCCCATGGCGATCGCCTCGGTGGCGTTGCCGGCGACACCGACCGTGACATGCCCGAGATCGTCCAGCAGGCATTCCAGCTCGAGGGCGATCAGGGCCTCGTCCTCCACCACGAGGATGCGGAGCGCGGCGGCGTTCCCGGTCCCCATGCGTTCATCGTCCTCCGGCCCCGTGGCCGCCGAGCTTGAAGCCTGCACGTCGATTTCTCAAGCCGGCTGCTGGAGCGGGATATCGATGTCGACGGTCGTGCCCGGACCGGCATCCGCCCAGGCGATGGTCCCGCGCATCTGCCGGACCACCATCTCCACCAGATTTCGCCCGAAGCCGGCCGGATTCGGAGCCGCCGCGGCGACACCGACGCCGTCGTCGCGAATCGTCATATGCATCCCTCTCTCGGTGCGGCGGGCGACGATCGACACGCGTCCCTCCCGCTCGCCCGGGAAGGCGTGGCGCAGGGCGTTTGCCGTGAGTTCGTGGATCATCAGGGCCAGGGGCGCCGCCATCGCGGCAGCTACGGCGATCGACTCGACGTCGGCCTCGACCCGGCGCCGCTCCGGATCCAGGCCGGCATTCATGTCGGCCAGGAACTCGGCCGCGAAGTCGCCGAGGTTGAAATGCGTGCAGTCGCCCTCGGAATACAGCATCCGATGGGCTGTCGAGAGCGCGCCGATCCGCTCGGCCATGCCTTGGAGCGCGTCCCGCGCCTCGCCCTCGGGCGTTCGCCGGGCCTTCAGCAGCATCAGCGAGGAAATCACCTGAAGATTGTTCTTAACCCGGTGATCAACCTCGTGCAGCAGGGCCGTCTTCTGCTCAAGGGCGGTGGTCAGATCCTGGGTCCGCGCGTTGACGAGGCGCTCCAGCTCGTCGTTGGTGCCGCGCATCGACACTTCCATCTGGTGGACATAGGTCATGTCCGCCTGGGCGGCATAGAAGAAGGCGAGACCCTCGGCGTCGTTCACCGGCGTGATGGTCATCGCGTTCCAGAAGGTCGTCCCGTCCTTCCGGTAGTTGAGCAGCTCGACGGAGATCGGCTCCGCGGCCTGTACGGCCGAGCGGATCCGCTCGACCGTGAAACGGTCGGTGGCCGGACCCTGCAGCATCCGGCAGTTGCGCCCGACGATCTCGTCAGCGGTGTAGCCTGTCACCTGCAGGAATGCGTCGTTCGCCCAGGCGATCGGGTTGTCCGGAGCGCGGGCATCGGTGATCACCATGGGCGACGGGCTGCGCGCGAACGCGTCGACGAGCGTCGCCAACGGCGGAGCGGACTCGGATCGGAGACTCAACGCATCATTCCACGACTGGGCGGCGTGCCCGTTCGTCCGGCGGCGCCTCCAACACGCCGCGATCCGTGGGACGTGGACACCGCGTTAAGCAAGCTTCTACCAAGATTGAGGCGCAACACATCACGATCCAGCGAAAACCGGTGCGGCGTAAGGCTGCCACGATTTCGCGAGATCAAGGCCACGAAGGCTCAGGAGTTCCATGCCATGGCGAACCAGCCACAGGCGATGCGTCGCTTCCGGCTCCGCGACATCGTCGAGGACCGGCGGATCGTGCTCATGCTGGCTCTCGGATTCTCCTCGGGCCTGCCGCTGCTCCTGGTCCTCGGCACCTTCACGCTCCGCCTCGCCTTCTCGGACATCGACGTGCGGGCGATCGGCCTGTTCAGCTACGTGGCGCTGCCTTACTCGCTGAAGTTCCTCTGGGCGCCCGCGATCGACAGGCTGAACGTTCCGGTGCTGAGTGCCCGCCTCGGGCGCCGCCGGGCCTGGATGGTGACCACGCAGGCCGCGGTCGCCCTGTGCCTGACCCTGATGGCCTTCTCGGATCCGAAGACCAACCTCGCGCTCCTGGGACTCGGGGCCTTCCTGGTGGCCTTCTGCGCGGCGAGCCAGGATGTGGTGATCGACGGCTGGCGCATCGACGCCGCCGGCAGCGACTTCCAGGGTATCCTGGCGGCGACCTCGAACCTCGGTTACCGCCTCGGCCTGATCACCGCCGGCGCGGGCGCGCTGTTCATCGCCTCGGCGGGGGGCTGGACGCTGGCCTACCTGATCATGGCGGCGCTCATGCTGGTCGGGATGATCGCCGCCCTGCTGGCCCCGGCCTTCGACAGGCCTCGCACGGTTCAGGCGGAGACGCCCGGCCGCTCCCGGTTCTGGTCGATGCGCCGCGCCGTGCTGGAGCCGCTCACCGAGCTGCACGGCCGGTTCGGCGGCGCGCTCTGGGGCATCCTCCTGCTCGTGGCCTTGTTCCGGCTCCCCGATTTCCTGTCCGGCGTGATGGCGAGCCCGCTCTACCGGACGCTGGGCTTCGACCTGAAGGAGATCGCCACCGTCACCAAGCTCTACGGCATCTGGGTCGGCATCGCGGGCGGGTTCGCGGGCGGATGGGCCCTGGCCCGGCTCGGCCTGTTCCCCACGCTGCTGCTGGGCGCCTTCCTGGCCGCGTCCTCGCACCTCGCCTTCGCGTGGCTGGCGGCCGGCGCGCCCGAGATCTGGCGCCTGACGGTCGCCATCTCGATCGAGAATTTCTGCGGCTCCTTCGCCGGCATCGTGCTCATCGCCTACATGTCGAGCCTCACCAGCCCGGCCTACGCGGCGACGCAGTACGCGCTGTTCTCCTCGCTCTACGCGCTGCCGGGCAAGCTGATCGCGGGCTCGTCGGGTTTCGTGGTCGCGGCGATCGGCTATCCGGCCTTCTTCGTCATGACCTCCCTCGTGGGTATCCCGGTCCTGGTGCTCTGCGTCGCGGTCGGGCGCAGGACCGGGCAGGCGGAGGCCGCGGCGGCACCGGCGCGGGATGCGCAGGAGGCGGGGAACCGCATCCCGGGGCCCGAGCTTCCTACCACGGCGCGCGCGCCAGGGGCGGCGTGAGCACGACAGATCCAGGGATTCACGGATGAGCACGAGCGACCTCACCTTAGCCGGCGAGACGCTGCCGGCGGCGACTCCAGAAAAGACGCTGAGCGACGCGGACCTCGCCGCCCTGCGCCGCGCCGTGCAGGTGCTGGAGCGTCCGAGCCTCGCGGGGCGGCTCTCCGCGGCGGCCGGCGCGCCCCTCGACATCATCGGCCGATCGCTGCCGGCTCCGGTCACCGAAGCCGTCAGCCGCAGCACCGAGGCGGCCATGCGGGGGGCGCTGCGCGTCGCCCTGGCGACGCTGCCGCGCCGGGAACTCGTTCCGGCCGAAGGGGAGGGCCTCGGTTCCGTCGCCGCCAAGGCCGAGAGCCGGTTCGCGCAGCTCCTCGGCTCGGGCGACGCCAAGCACAAGGCGATGGCGGCACTGTCCGGCGCGGTCGGAGGCGCGTTCGGCCTCGCGACGCTGGCCGTCGAGCTTCCGGTCTCGACCACGCTGATGCTGCGCTCCATCGCCGAGATCGCCCGGGAGGAGGGCGAGGATCTCGAGACCCCCGAGGGGGCGCTCGCCTGCGTCCAGGTCTTCGCCCTCGGCGGCCGGGCCACGGCCGAGACCGAGGCGGGCGCGGCGCTCACCGAGAGCGGCTACTTCGCCGTCCGCGCGGCCCTGGCCAAGACGCTGTCGGAGGCGGCCCGCTATGCCGGCAGCAAAACGCTCCTCGACCAGTCGGCCCCGGCGCTGATCCGCTTCACCGCACAGATCGCCGCGCGCTTCGGTCTGGTCGTGTCCCAGAAGGTCGCCGCGCAGGCGGTGCCGATCCTCGGCGCCTTCGGCGGGGCGGCGGTCAACACGGCCTTCATGAACCATTTCCAGTCGACCGCCCGCGCGCATTTCACGGTGCGGCGCCTGGAGCGGTCCTACGGGGCCGCCACGGTGCGGGCCGCTTACGAAGTCGAGAAGGCGGCCCTCGGGATCGCTTGATCCGCCCACGGCAAAGCCGCAAGGATCCGCGCCATCCGCACGGGGCGGAGAAACGGAGGCGGCTCTGATCGGCAACGGCGAGATGGTGGCCCGGCTGGCGTTGGCGGCCCTGTTCGGCAGCGTGATTGGCCTGGAGCGCGAGCGCCTGCTCTGGGCCGCAGGCCTGCGGACCCACATGCTGGTCTGCGTCGGCTCCTGCCTGATCATGCTGGTCTCGGCCTTCGGATTCGCCGACGTGCTGGGCACCGCCCACGTGGTGCTCGACCCCTCCCGGATCGCCGCGCAGGTGGTCTCCGGCATCGGCTTCCTCGGAGCGGGGACGATCCTGTTGCGCGGCGAGGTGGTGAAGGGTCTCACCACGGCGGCCAGTCTCTGGGGCGTGGCGGCGATCGGGCTGGCGATCGGCAGCGGCCTCTACGTGCCGGCCCTGGCCGCGACGGCACTCATCGTCGGCATCCTGGCGGGTGTGAAGCCCTTCGAGCAGCGCTGGCGCGACCGGATGCGCGCCCAGACCCTTCGGCTGACCGCCCGAAAAGGCGCGATGTCGATCGACACCGTGCAGGCGGCGACGGGCGAGCGGGCCTCACGGGTCCGGACCTTCACGGTCCATCCGGGTCCTGATGCGGACCACGAGGAAGTGACGATCACGTTCGTGCGTCTGTCCCGGACGAGCTTCGAGGCCATCGCGGCAAAGCTTCGGGCGATGCCCGATGTCGCGTCGGTGGAGGTGGCCGAAGAATGACCGCGCCCGACGCTGCCCCTCGATCATGAGAACAGCGACGTGACTTGAAGGCGCGCGACGAGAGCCCCCAGGGACAGCCTGGGCTGAGGGGGCTCAGGCCGCCCCGGCGCCCTCGCCGTCAAGGAACAGGCGGTAGGCCGGGTTCTCGGTCTCGTCGGTGGCCGGGTAACCGAGGGCGTCGATGGCGGCGTCGAACCGGGCGCGCTCGGGCGGCGGCACCGCGATCCCGGCGAGCACCCGGCCGTAATCGGCGCCGTGGTTGCGGTAGTGGAACAGCGTGATGTCGAAATCCGGCCCGAGGGCGTCGAGGAACTTCATCAGCGCACCGGGCCGCTCCGGGAACTGGAAGCGGAACAGCCGCTCGTGCGCGACCCCGACGGCACGGCCGCCGACCATGTAGCGGACATGGACCTTGGCCATCTCGTTGTCGCTCATGTCGAGGACGCGATAGCCGGCCTCGCGCAGCGAAGCGATCAGCGCCTGCTTCTCGCGCTTGCCGCCGCTGACGTTGATGCCGACGAAGATCTGCGCCTCCGAGCCCGGCGCATGGCGGTAGTTGAATTCCGTGATCGCCCGCGGTCCGAGGGCGTTGATGAAGGCGCGGTAGGCGCCGGGGCGCTCGGGGATCGTCACGCCGATCAGGACCTCGCGCTGCTCGCCGATCTCGGCGCGCTCGGCGATGTGGCGCAGGCGGTCGAAATTCAGGTTCGCCCCCGAGGAGATGGCGATCAGCGTGCCGTCACCGCCCTCGCGCTCGGCATACAGCTTGGCGCCGGCGAGGCTCAGCGCCCCGGAGGGTTCCGACACCGCGCGGGTGTCGTCGAAGATGTCCTTGATCGCCGCGCACATGGCGTCGGTATCGACGGTGATGACCTCGTCGAGATGCGCGCGGCAGAGCCGGAAGGTCTCCTCGCCGGCCTGACGCACGGCGACGCCGTCGGCGAACAGGCCGACACTGGGCAGGCTGACCCGCGTGTCGGCCGCCAGTGCCGCGGCCATGCAGGCGGCGTCCTCCGGCTCGACACCGATCACCTTGGTGCCCGGCCGCAGATACTTCACGAAGGTGGCGACGCCGGCAGCGAGCCCGCCGCCGCCCACCGGCACGAAGATCGCCTCGATCGCGCCGGTATGCTGCTCCAGGATCTCCTTGCCGATGGTGCCCTGGCCGGCGATCACGTCGGGATCGTCGAAGGGGTGCAGGAAGGTCAGGCCCTGCTCGGCCTCGAGGGTCTTGGCCTGTGCGAGCGCCTCGTCGAAGGCGTCGCCGTGCAGAACGACCTCGGCCCCCCGGGCCCGGCAGGCATCGACCTTGATCGACGGGGTGGTGCGCGGCATCACGATCACGGCGCGCGCCCCGAGCTTGGCGGCGGCCAGCGCCACGCCCTGCGCGTGGTTGCCCGCCGAGGCGCAGACGACGCCGCGGGCGATCTGGTCCGGACTGAGGCCGGACATCTTGTTGTAGGCGCCGCGCAGCTTGAACGAGAAGACCGGCTGGAGATCCTCGCGCTTCAGCAGGACCGGCCGCCCGAGCCGCTGCGTCAGCCGGGGCATCGGGTCGAGTGGGCTCTCGATCGCCACGTCGTAGACGCGGGCGGTGAGGATCTTGCGGATGTAGTCCGTCACGGTGTGGAGTCTCGGCCGATGCGCGGGGCTGTGCCGGCCAGATAGACCCTCCGGCCCGCGGATGCGAGCGCGCCCACGCGCGGCAGGTCAGCCCAGCCGCTCGACCAGCGCCGCCACCCACACGAGCAGCGCCGCCATCTGGGCCATGAAGGTGCCGGCGGAGGCGAGGTCCTTCACCGTACCGATCATCGGGTGATGCCCCGGATGGACGTGGTCGCAGAGCTTCTCGACGGCGGTGTTGAGGAATTCGGCGGCCAGCATCAGCAGCAGGCTGACCATCAGGGCGACCCGCACCCAGAGTGTCGCGCCGAGGAACAGGGCGACCGGCACGCCGAGAGCCAGGAGCAGGAGTTCCTGCCGCACGGCCCGCTCGGTGCGCGCGCCGTGGCGCAGGCCGCGCCAGGAATTCAGAAAGGCGAGAACCAGGGCGTTCATCGGATGGCGGTCTCCGGCACGGACCGGCTGATCCACTTGGCGAGCAGCGGACCGGTGAGCAGCACTACGAACAGGCGCAGGGTCTGGACCGCCAGCACGAAGGAGACGTCCGCCTTCGAGCCGACGGCGATGATCGCCACCGAATCGAGGCCGCCGGGACTCGTGGCGAGGACTGCGGTGAGCAGGTCGATGGGCAGCAGCAGCGTCAGCCCCCAGCCCCAGGCCGCGCAGAGGGCGATGACCGAGAAGGTCGCCGCCAGGATGCCGGGCAGGGCGGTGAATGTCAGGCGCAGCGTCTCCCGGGTGAAGCGCAGGCCGACATAGATGCCGATGCAGGCATAGGCGAGTTCGAGGAGGGGCACCGGCAGCGCCATGCGCACGAGCCCGGTGGCGTGGAGGAGGCTGCCGAGCACCATCGGGCCGATCTGCGCGCCGGCCGGCACCCGCAGGGCGAGCGCCGCGCCCGCGCCCACGATGGCGACGGCCAGCGTCGCGAAGACGGAGAGTGGCCCGGTCACCTCGGCGACGCCAGCCGAGGCCCCGGGAACCGGCGTCTCCATCAGGAAGCGGGCGGCCAGCGAGGCCGAGAACACCACGGCCGCGACGCGCACGTATTGCATGAAGGCCACGAGGCGCGGATCGGCACCGAAATCCTCGGCCATGGCGACCATGGCGGAGGCGCCGCCGGGGGACGATCCCCAAGCCGCGGTGGTCCCGGGCAGCACGCGCAGGCGGGTCAGGATCCAGCCGACCAAGCCGCTGACCGCGACGGTGACCAGCACGACCGCGACGATGAGCGGCCCGTCCTCCACCAGGGTCTGGGCGATCTGCCCGGTGACCGCATGCGCCACGAGGCAGCCGATCGCCGCCTGGGAGGCCTGGAAGGCGGCCCGGGGCACGCGGAGGCGCGAACCGCCGACCCCGAACGCGATGGCCGCGATCATCGGCCCGAGCAGCAACGCGGCCGGGAACTGCGCCTGCATCAGGCCGTATGAGACGGCCGCGGACGCGGCGGCGAGGGCGGCCCAGAGGCCGAGGATGCGGAGAGGGAGCAAGGCGACCGATCGGGAGAGGCCCGCTTCAGACGGCAGGCGTCAGGCGCGCGCTATAGCGCAATATTGGCCCTGTCACGGCAGAGTTTCGACACGGCCGCCCCGCGCAATCGTCAGGGCTCGTGGGTCAGGGCGGCGAAGGCGGTGTCGAGGCGTGCCCGGGCGTCGGCCAGGCCCTTGCGGCGGTCATCGCGCCATGCCCGATCGGCCTCAAGCCGCTCCCGGGCGCGGGCCAGCATGCGCCGGACCTCCGCGGGCTGCGGGCCGCCGAGGCCCGCAGCCGCGTCGATCATGCCCCGGGCCGACAAGGCCGCCCGGAAGCGCGCCTCGTCGAGGGGCAGGTCCGGCTTCAGGCCCGTCCCGGCGGCGGCCTCGGCGTAGATCCGCCGCACCTCCGCGAACGGGAGATCGGCGGGTCGCAGATCGTGGCTGCGGCCGTAGCTCACCAGCTCGGAGGCGAAGTGGTGGCCGAGCCGGAACGGCACGTCCGCCTCGCGCTGAAGCGTGTCGGCGAGTTCTGTGGTGGTCGAATAGTCGGCGGCGACCTCCTCGGCGGCCCGCGCCCGGTCCACGACCAGCCCGTCGAGGACGCGGGTCCAGCGCCGGCACAGCTCGGCGGCCTCGGCGAGCGTCCGGCCCGGCGGCTCAGCCTGGTTACGCTTGTAGTCCGGCATCCCGGAATCGACGTTGTGCGCCATGATGACGAAGGCCTGCGCGGCCCCGACCACGTCGCTCGCCTTCATGCGCAGGCCGTACAGGGCGACGGGATTGCGCTTCTGCGGCATGATGCTGCTCGGCCCGGTCAGCGCCCCCTCCCGCAGCAGGATCCACGGCCGGGTCTGGTGATACTGGGCGTAGAGGTCCTGCGCGAAGCTGCCGGCCGTAGTGGCGAGTGTCGCGGAAAGCCCGGTCAATTCCAGGCCCATATCCATCGGCGCGAGCTGACCGGCATCGTAGCTGTTCTCCACGGGTGCATCGAACCCGAGCAGCTCGGCCAGGCGCTTGCGGTCCACCGGGAAGCTCGACGTCCCGAGGGCGGCCGCGCCCAGGGGTGACAGGTTGAGCCGCGTCCAGGCCTCGCGGAGGCGCTGCGCATCGCGGGCAAGGACGGCCGCGTAGCCGAGATAGAGGTGGCCGAGCGTCGTCGGCTGGGCCTGCACGCCGTTTGTATAGGCCGGGACGATCGTGTCGGCCTCGCGGTCGGCCACGGCCAGCAAGGCCCCCCGGGTCTCGTCCAGGGCCTGGGCGAGGGCGAGGAGGCGGTCGCGCTGCTCAAGCTTCAGCACCGTCGGGATGATGTCCTGGCGGCTGCGCCCCGAATGCATCCGGGTGGCCTCCGGGCCGGCAATGGCGGTGATCAGCGGCTCGATCCGGAGATAGTCGTCCGGCCGTTCCGCGCCGGGCTTGGCGGCGTCGGCGGCGACCTGATCGAGCGCGCGGGCGATGGTCGCGGCCAGGGGGCGCGGGACGATACCGGTCTCGGCTGTCATCACCAGGGAGGCGCGGTTGATCTGATCGATCCGGGCGAAGCTGTCCGTCGGCGCGGCGTGGGCGCCGAGGGGGGCGAGCAGCGCCAGAATTGCCCCGATCATCCTGCGCCGCATCGGCCCGTTCCCCATGCCCTGATCAGTCCTGATAGACGCGCCAAGCGCGACCGTCTTCATCACAGCGGGGCCAGGTGCCCGCGACACCGCCGCTCACGCCACAGCGTCGTCGCCCCGGCAGGCCGTGGTTCCGGGCGGCGCGTGCGCCCGGAAGAAGGCGGCGAGGTTCGCCAGTCCCGCGGCGCGGGGATCGCTCGCCCGCCAGACCAGCGCGATGGTCCGGCCGGGACCGTCGACATCGAAGGCCCGGGTGACCGTCAGGCCGCTGGGATCGGGGCTGGCGGGCACCGCGAGGGCCGGAAGCAGCGTGTAGCCGGCGCCGGCGGCCACCATCGAGCGAAGCGTCTCCAGGCTGGTGGCATGGCGGCCGACCGACGAGCCGGCGCCGCAGGCCGCGATCGTCTGGTCGCGCAGGCAGTTGCCCTCATCGAGCAGCAGCAGGTCCGGCCCTGCGATCTCGGTCGCCGAGAGCGCGCCGCCCCGGGCCAGGGCGTGCTCGGCCGGGCAGGCGAGCCAGAACGGCTCGACGAACAGCGGCGAGACCGCGAGACCGTTGGAGGGCAGCGGAAGCGAGACCAGGGCCGCGTCGATGCGGCCGTCGCGCAGGCCCTCGACGATGTCGGCGGTCCGCGATTCCGACAGAGAGAGCGTCAGCAGCGGGTACTGCTCGCGCAGCGGTCGCAGCACCAGCGGGAAGAAATAGGGACCGAGCGTCTGGATCGCCGCCAGGATGAGGCGTCCGGTGAGCGGCGAGCCGCGGCCCTCCCTGGCGAGCGCCAGAAGCCGCTGCGCCTCCGCCAGGACGACGCGTGCCTGCCGGATGATGGCTTGGCCCGCTTCGGTCAGCAGGATCCGCCGGTTCGACCGCTCGAACAAAGTCAGGCCGAGCGCGGTTTCCAGCTTGCGGACCTGCACGCTCAGCGTCGGCTGGCTGACATTGCAGCGTTCGGCGGCCCGGCCGAAATGCCCCTCGTCGGCCACCGCGACGACATATTCGAGATCCCGGAGGGAGAGGCCAGCGAGATTCATAGGCTGTATCTATCAGAACCTTTGTGACGATGCATTTGCCTCGGGGTCATGCCGGGGTCATAACCTTTTTCCAGAACGGTTCCAGGCTGGCCTCGGCCCCCGAGAGCCTTCGCTGAACGGAGAGACGATACGCATGAGCGATCAACGCCCGATCCTGACCACCCGCCAGGGCCATCCGGTCCGGGACAACCAGAGCACCCGGACGGTCGGTGAGCGCGGCCCGGCGACGCTCGAGAACTACCAGTTCATCGAGAAGATCACGCACTTCGACCGCGAGCGTATCCCCGAGCGCGTCGTCCACGCCCGCGGCGCCGGCGCCCACGGCTGGTTCGAGGCCTACGGTAAGATCGGCGACGAGCCGGCCTCCAAATACACCCGCGCCCGCGTGCTCACCGAGACCGGCGTGAAGACGCCGATGTTCGTGCGCTTCTCCACCGTCGCCGGCGCCAAGGAGAGCCCGGAGACCGAGCGCGACCCGCGCGGCTTCGCGGTGAAGTTCAAGACCGTCGACGGCAATTGGGACCTCGTGGGCAACAACCTCAAGGTCTTCTTCATCCGCGACGCGATCAAGTTCCCCGACATGATCCACGCGTTCAAGCCGGACCCGGTGACGAACCGCCAGGAGGCGTGGCGCTTCTTCGACTTCGTGGCCCAGCACCCCGAGTCGATCCACATGGTGACGCACCTGAAGTCGCCCTGGGGCATCCCGGCCAATTACCGCGAGATGGAAGGCTCGGGCGTCAACACCTACAAGCTGGTCAACGACCAGGGCGAGGCGGTGCTCTGCAAGTTCCACTGGATCCCCAAGCAGGGCGTCCGGAACCTGACCTCGCAGCAGGCCTCAGAGATCCAGGCCAAGGATGTCGGCCACGCGACCCGCGACCTGTACGACAACATCAAGGCCGGCAACTTCCCCGAGTGGGAATTCGCCGTGCAGATCATGCCGGACGGCCCGAACGACCACCTGTCGTTCGACCCGCTGGACGACACGAAGCTGTGGCCTGTGGACCAGTTCCCGCTGCTGCCGTGCGGCCGGATGGTGCTCGACCGCGTGCCGGACAACTTCTTCGCTGAGGTCGAGCAGTCGGCCTTCGGCACCGGCGTCCTCGTCGACGGCGTCGACTTCTCGGACGACAAGATGCTGCAGGGCCGGACGTTGTCCTACTCCGACACGCAGCGCTACCGCGTCGGGGCCAACTACCTCCAGCTGCCGATCAACGCGCCGCAGCCCGGCGTGAAGGTCTACTCGAACCAGCGCGACGGCCAGATGGCCTACACAGTGGACGGGACGGGCCCGAACAAGCACATCAACTACGAGCCCTCGACCCTGGCCGAAGGCCTGCGCGAGGCGCCGAAGCCCGCCAAGGACTATCACCAGCCGGTCCAGGGCAATCTCGGCCGCTACCAGACCTCGCGCACCGAGGACGACTACACGCAGGCCGGCGTGCGCTACCGCTCCTTCGCGGATTGGGAGCGCGACGACCTGATCGCCAACCTCGTCGCCGACATGAAGCAGTGCCCGGAGCCGATCCAGCTGCGGATGGTCTGGCACTTCTGGCACGCCGACGAGGATTACGGCCGCCGCGTCGCCGAGGGCGCCGGGATCGACCTAGAGAAGGCCAAGGCGCTGCCGCCGCTGCCGGGGCGCGCCGCTCCCGGCAAGCGCCTGCAGTCCGAGACCTACACGGACGGGTCGCAGGCCCACCGGGTCGCCGCGGAGTAAGCGTCGCGGGTCCGCCGCCCATCGAAGCCCCGCGCGGTCATCCGGCCGCGCGGGGTTCTTGTTTGAACCTCCGGCGGGGACGGCGATGGCGAGTGTCGTGCATCGAGGGCTTGGCCCGAACGCCGTCATCGGCGGCATGCGGATCTTCTATCTGGCGCGCAGCGACGAGACGGCCGACGCCATGGGTGTCTATCGGGTCGAGATGGATCCACGGACGCCGGGAGCCGGGCTGCACCGCCACGCCCGGTTGACCGAGACCTTCTCGGTCGAGGCGGGCCGGCTCGCCCTTCATGTCGACGGCGCGGATCACGACCTCGGACCGGGCGACTTCGCGCTGATTCCGCCCGGCATTGCCCACGCCTTCGCCAATCGCAGCGACCGGCCGGTGCGCTTCACGCTGAGCTTCGCGCCGGCGCTGGGCCGCGAAGGCTTCTTCGAGGGGCTGGCCCGGCTGGCCGCGGCGGGGCGTCTCTCGGATCGGGCGGCAATGGCCGACCTGATGGCGCGCTACGATCAGGAACCGCTGGCCGGTTTCGCGGCCTGGAGCGAGGTCAGCGGCTGAGCCGCAATGTTCCGCGCCTGGGGTTCGCCCGCGCAGACCTTGCGGTCCCGGCCGGCGGCTTGACCGATCAGGATCGCCGCGACGGCGATGGCGACGAACAGGGCACCCGGCACGCCCCAACCGCCCGTGGCCTCATGGGCCAGGCCGAAGACCAGCGGCCCCAGGCAGGCGCCCGTATAGCCGATGCCCTGCGCCATGGCCGAGAGTCCTGCGGCGCTCGCCGCGTCGGCGGCGCGTAGGACGATCAGGGTGAGACCCAGGCCGAAGCAGCCCCCGATCCCGAAGCCGAGTGCGCCGGCGGCGGGAATGCGCAAGGATTCCGCGCCGAAGGCCAAGACCAGGAACGCCACGACGGTGAGGCCCGGGATGGCGACGATCCAGGCCCGCTGATCGCGGGCGCGGGCGGCCAGCATGGCGGTCAGGAGCGCGCCGGGCGCCTGAACCAGGGTTGTCAGCGAGGCGTAAAGCCCTGCATCCAGCGGCGTGAGACCACGGCCCTGCAGCAGCAGCGGCAGCCATCCGAACAGGATGTAGGCGAGCGACGATTGCAGGCCCATGAAGCCCGTCACCCACCACGCCAGCGGGTCGCGGAGCAACCGCCCGGCGGAGGGCGCGGCGGTCGAGGTCGTCCGACGGGCGAAGGGGATCCACACGAAGGCGGCGGCGAGCGCCGGCAGGGACCAGATCGCCAGGGCGGAAGGCCAGCCGCCCCCGAGGGCGTGCTCCACCGGCACCGCCGCCCCGGCGCCCGCGGCCGCGCCGAGGCACAGGGTCATCGTGTAGAGGCCGGTCATCAGGCCGCCGCTGGCAGCGAAATCACGCTTCACCAGGGCCGGCAGCAGGACGTTGTCGAGGCCGATCCCGATGGCGGCCAGCGCCGTTCCGGCGAAGAGCGGCACGAGACCGCCCAGGCCGCGAAGCGCCAAGCCGGCGACCAGGATCGTCGAGCCCGCGAGCACGGCGAGGTCGGGCCCGATCCGGCGGATCAGAGGCGCGGCCAGCGCACAGGCGATGCCCAGGCACAGGACCGGCAGCGTGGTGAGGATGGCGGCGCCCCCGGCACCGAGGCCCGTCCCGTCCCGGATCGTCGCCAGCAGGGGGCCGACCGTGCTGAGCGCCGGACGCAGGTTGAACGCCACCAGCATCAGCGCGAGACCGAGCAGGAACCGGTTCGCGGTGGCGCGCTCCGCGCTCACGGCCGACGCCGCGCGACCACGGCACCGCCGAGGCAGGCGGCGAGCATCAGCGCGAAGGCGGCATCGCCGAACCGACCGTAAAGCGTGCCGCCGACGATGCGTGCGGGCAGATCTGCGTCGAGCCACGTCTCCTCGTCCAGCCGGGTGCGGGCGACGATGCGGCCATGCGGATCGATCACGGCGGAAATCCCGGTGTTGGCATCCCGCACGAGGGGCATTCCCTCCTCGACGGCGCGCAGGCGCGCCTGGGCGAGGTGCTGGCGCGGACCGGGCGTGTCGCCGAACCACGCGTCGTTGGTGACGTTCAGGATCAGCCCCGGCGGCTGCGGCGACGGCGCAGCACGCCCGGCCGGTAGGATCGCGCCCGGGAAGATCGCTTCGTAGCAGATGGTCGCCGCCACCGGCGGCAGACCCGGAACCGTCAGGATGCGCTGCCCGGCGAGCGTCCCGGCCGAGAACCCGCCGGGTATCGCCACGAACTGGCGCAACCCCACGGCCCGCAGGGCGGCGTCGAGGGGCGCCGGAAGGTACTCACCGAAGGGGACGAGGTGGACTTTGTCGTAGCTGTCGGAGATCTTGCCGTCGGACCCGATCACCATGACGGCGTTGAAGTAGCGCAGGCGCTCGCCCGGCAGCGGCTCCTCGGCGCGGGCCGCGCCGGTGATCAGCTCCTGCCCAGGCTTCAGCCCCGCCGCGACCTTGGCCAGGGCGTCGGGATCGCGCTGGATGAGGAACGGGAAGGCGGATTCCGGCCAGACGATGTGGGTCGGCTCCGGCGCTCCGGCCTCCGTCGGACGCTGGCTCAGCTCGATGTAGCGGTCGACGATGTCGGTCCGGTTCTCCGGCCTGAACTTGGCATCCTGGGGCAGGTTGGGCTGGACGAGTCGCAGCCGGACACCGGCCACCACCGGATCGGGCGGGCCGAGTCGCTCGGCCCCGTAGAGCGCCAGGCCGACGAGCACGATGGCGGCCGCGGCGCTCGGCCCGAACCGGCCGCGGAGCCCCCCGCCGTTGGCGAGGGTCGCGGGTGCGGCGCAGACGAGCACGGCCAGGATGCACAGGCCGTAGAGCCCGATCACGGCAGCCCATTGCATCAGCCAGAGATTCTGGGCCAGCGCCATCCCGAGGGTGTTCCAGGGAAAGCCCGTGAACACGTGGCCGCGCAGCCAGTCGGCGGCGCCGAGCCCGAAGGCGAGGGCGGCGATCCGCGCCGCGCCCCGGCTCCACAGCAGGCCCGCGGCGCCGAACCCGGCGCCGTAGAACAGGCCGAGGGCGAAGGGCAGACCGACAACGCCCAAGGGCAGGGCCCAGAGGAACTCGTCGGCCTCCACCAGGAAGGCCTGGCCCAGCCACCAGAGTCCGGCGGTGAGGTAGCCGAAGCCCCAGGCCCATCCGACCAGGAAGCAGGGCCAGAACCGCCGGAGGGTGGTCCGCCCGGAGGCGGCCCCGTCCTGCAGCCAGACCGCGACCGTCAGGGACAGGGCAAGGGCCGGCAGGATCCCGTAGGGCGGCATGGCCAGCGCGCCGAGCGCGCCCGCGAACCACGCCAGCCCGAGGCGGCGCCAGCCGGTCAGATGCGTGATCGCCAGCACAGCGCCCGGCACATGCGCGCGCTCCGGATCGGGCAGGGGATCCCGCATCGGCCCGCGCATGGATGCACCGGCCGCTGCGGGCGACCGGGCGAAACCGTCTGCCAGACCCGTCACGCCACGACCGTCACGGGTGCGGCGTCTCGGCGACCGGGGGGCTCGATGGCGGGGGCAGGGCGAGCGGCACGACGGTCCCGATCCGCGCCGCGCCCTTGTGGAACCGCAGGCGCTTCAGACGCCGCGGATCGGCGTCGAGCACCTCGAATTCGAGATCGCCCGGACCGGCGATCAGCTCGCCCCGCGACGGGACGCGGCCCGCCAGCGTCACGATCATGCCGCCCAGCGTATCGATCTCCTCGGCCATCTCGCCGACCGCCGCCACGAGGTCCACGCCCGTCACCTCGGAGACCTCGGCCAGCGGCGTGCGCGCGTCGGCCACGAAGACCTCGCCCTCGCCGTCGACGCGCTGGACGAAACTGTCCTCCGCGACGTCGTGCTCGTCCTCGATGTCGCCGACCACGACCTCGATCAGGTCCTCGATGGAGATCAGCCCGTCGGTGCCGCCATACTCGTCGATGACGAGCGCCATATGGGTGCGGGTCGCCTGCATGCGCACCAGCAGGTCGATCGCCGGCATGGAGGGCGGGACGAACAGGACCGGCCGCTGGATGCGCGTCGCCGCCAGGGTCGTCGTCAGGTCGACCTTTCCGAGGTCCAGGCCCCGCGGCACCCGCGGAGCCGGCCGGCGCGGCCGCGGTGCGGCCGCCGCATCCGCGGTACCGTCGGCCACGGTCTCCGCGGGCTTCACGACCGCGGCGGCACTGCGCCGGGCCGGCTCGGCCTTGGCGGCGATGTGATCGACGAGGTCGCGGATGTGGACCATGCCGCGGGGGTCGTCGAGGGTCTCGCCATAGACCGGCAGCCGGGAATGACCGGCCGTGCGGAACAGTTTGAGCAAGTCGCCGAGACTCGTGTCGTTCGACACGGCGACGATGTCGGCCCGGGGGACCATCACGTCGTCGACGCGCACCTTATGCAGGCCGAGGACATTCTTGAGCATGACACGCTCAAGCGGCGTGAGGCCGCTCTCGCCGGCATCCGGCTCCGCCAGCGCCTCCTCAAGACCCTCGCGCAGCGAATCGCGCGGCTTGAGATGAAGTGCCTGGAGCAGGCGGTCGTACCAGGGCTCCCGATGCGGGGATTCACCCTCGGTGGAACTGGGCGCGGCCAGGGCCGCGCCGCGACTTCGATCGTTGCTCATGTCTCTCGGGTCTGGGGTCGATCGGGCGTCGCGCGCTCAGGCATAGGGATCCGGGATGCCCAGCGTCGCGAGAGCCGCGACCTCAAGGGCTTCCATGGCATCGGCCTCGGCCTCGCCGATCTCGTGGTCCTGACCGAGACAATGCAGGATGCCATGGACGAGCAGATGGGCGAGGTGATTCTGGAGCGGCTTCGACTGCTCCGCACTTTCGCGCACCAGGGTCTCGTAAGCAAGGACCACGTCGCCGAGGGGCGTCGGAACGCCGGGATGCACCGGCTGCGGAGCGGCGGGGAAGGACAGGACGTTGGTCGGCTTGTCCTTGCCGCGCCAGGTCCGGTTGAGGTCCTGCACCGCGGCATCGTCGGCCAGCAGGATGCTGACCTCGACAGGTCCGTCCGGCCGGTCGGGGGCGATGGCGAGGCCGGCTTCCACGGCGCGCGTGACCCGGGCTTCGAGGTCCGGGATCGCCGTCTCCCAGCGCGCGTCCTCGACGGCGAGATCGATCGCGTGCGGCATGCTCACGCCAGCGGCCGTCGGCGGGGATTGGGATTGCGGTCGGCCTCGGCGCTGCCGTGGGCGGCGCGCTCGTAGGCGGTGACGATCCGGCGCACGAGGTCGTGGCGGACCACGTCGACGTCCTTGAACCGCACGCGCCCGATCCCCTCGACGCCGTCCAGGACGCCGACCGCTTCCACGAGGCCGGATTTCTGGCCCGGCGGCAAATCGATCTGGCTGGGATCGCCCGTGATGATCATGCGGGACCCCTCGCCCAAGCGGGTGAGGAACATCTTCATCTGCATGGAGGTCGTGTTCTGCGCCTCGTCGAGGAGCACCACGGCGTTGGTGAGGGTGCGGCCACGCATGAAGGCCAGCGGCGCGATCTCGATCGTGCCGGTCTGCAGGCCGCGGTCGACGTGACGCGCCTCCATGAAGTCGTAGAGGGCGTCATAGATCGGCCGCAGGTAGGGATCGACCTTCTCGCGCATGTCGCCGGGCAGGAAGCCCAGGCGCTCCCCGGCCTCGACCGCCGGACGCGACAGGATCAGCCGCTCGGCATGGCCCTGCTCCAGGAGCGATACGGCGTGGCCGACCGCGAGCCAAGTCTTGCCGGTCCCGGCGGGCCCCTCGGCGAAGACCAGCTCATTGGTGCGCAGGAGCTTGATGTACTCGTCCTGTGCCGGATTGCGGGCCCGCACGGCGCCGCGCTTGCGCGTTGCGATCTGCTCGAAATGCGGCGTGTCGGCCTCGGCGGCGATCGCCGCCGCCGGGAACAGGGTCGCCTGGGCGGTGGCTTCGCGGATGGCGCCGTCGACGTCGCCGAGGCTGAGGGTGCTGCCGCCGGTCCGCACCCGGGCGTAGAGTTTCTGGAACACCCGCCGCGCCGTCTCGACGGCGTCGGCGGGGCCCTTGATGACGAGATGGTTGCCGAGGGCCGTGGCGGTCACGTCCAGCCGGCGCTCGATATGGGCGACGTTCTGGTCGTATTGGCCGAAGACGAGGCTCGCGAGGCGGTTGTCGTCGAAAGTCAGCGGCACCTCGACCGCCTCGTCCGATCCGGCCGGCAGCGCCGCCGGGCCGCGACCCCGGAGCGCGCCGCGCGCACCCCCACCGTCCGACGCGCTCAATCCGTCATCCTCGCCATCCGTCCGACCGTTCCGATCCTCACGCCGCCGCAGCCTCCGAGACGAGTTCCCCGAACAGGCTGTTGGCGCCCGCCTCGGTGATCCGCACCGGCACCACCTGTCCGATATGGTGCGGCGCGGCGTCGAACTGGACGGCCAGCAGGTGCGGCGTCTTGCCCGCGACCTGACCCGGGTGCCGTCCCGGCTTCTCCACCAGCACGTCGAAGACCCGGCCCTCGGCCGCCCGCTGATAGGCGTGCCGCTGGCTGTCGAGGAGCGCCTGCAGCTCGGCGAGCCGCGCGGCCATCACGGCCTCAGACACCTGATCGGTGCGGTCTGCGGCCGGCGTCCCGGGACGGGGGCTGTACTTGAACGAGAATGCGCTCTCGAACCCGACGTCGCGCACGAGCCGCAAAGTCTCGGCGAAATCCGCATCGGTCTCGCCGGGGAAGCCGACGATGAAATCGGAGGACAGGGCGATGTCCGGCCGCACGGTCCGGATCCGGTCGATCAACCGGCGATAAGCATCACCGGTGTGCTTCCGGTTCATGGCGGCGAGGATCCGATCCGACCCCGACTGCACCGGCAGGTGCAGGTAGGGCATCAGGGCCGGCACCTCGGCATGGGCCCGGATCAGGGCCTCGTCGAAGTCGTTCGGATGGCTCGTCGTGTAGCGGATCCGCGCGATGCCGGGGATGCTGGCCACCGCCCGCACCAGCGCGGCAAGACCCACGGGCGCGCCGTCGGGCCCGTCGCCGTGATAGGCGTTGACGTTCTGACCGATGAGGGTGATCTCGCGTACGCCCCCTTCGGCGAGCTTCTCGGCCTCAGCGAGCACGGCCGCCACGGACCGCGAGACCTCCGCACCCCGGGTGTAGGGCACCACGCAGAAAGCGCAGAATTTGTCGCAGCCCTCCTGCACGGTCAGGAAGGCCGAGGCCCCGAGGGTCCGCCGACGGGGCAGGTGGTCGAACTTGTCCTCGACGGGAAATTCGGTGTCGACGACGCGGCGCTCGCGGGACCGTGTCAGGAGATCGGGCAGGCGGTGATAGCTCTGCGGCCCGACCACCACGTCGACAGCGGGCTGCCGCGCCTGGATCTCGGCGCCCTCGGCCTGGGCGACGCAGCCGGCTACGACGATGCGGGTGTCGAGGCCTTTCGCCTTCCGCTCACCCTTCAGGACGCGCAGCCGCCCGAGTTCGGAATAGACCTTCTCGGCAGCCTTCTCGCGGATATGGCAGGTGTTGAGGACCACGACATCGGCGTCCTCGACCGAGTCGGTCGCCGTGTAGCCCTCGGCGCCCAGGACGTCGGCCATGCGGGCCGCATCGTAGGCGTTCATCTGGCAACCGTAGGATTTGACGTAGGCCTTCTTCAACGCGCGCCGTCCTGAACCAATCCGCTTCAATCCCCACGCCCGTCCCGCGACGCGGGCCGGCGCGTGGCCTGTAGCACGGATCGCGCGGCCCGTCGCGGCGCCAAAACACGACCGGCCGCCCGAAGGCGGCCGGTGCAACGGTGCGGCGGAGGATTCCTCCGCCGGCCTCAGTGGGCCGCCGGCGCGGCGGCGGGCAGGTCGATGACCATCTGCTGGAAGAAGGGCACGTAGGCCTGCAGCATCACGAACAGGCCGACCAGGCAGGCGAGCGCGATCGAGTGCCAGAACACGAAGCGCAGGATCTTGCCTTCCTGGCCGAAATAGCCCGTGGCCGTGGAGGCGACGACGATCGACTGGGCGTCGATCATCTTGCCCATGACGCCGCCGGACGAGTTCGCCGCCGCCATCAGCACGCCGGACAGGCCGAGCTGCTCGGCCGTGATCCTCTGGAGGCCGCCGAACAGCACGTTCGAGGCCGTGTCCGACCCGGTGAGCGCCACGCCGAGCCAGCCGAGGAGCGTCCCGAAGAACGGGTAGAGGATGCCGGTTCCGGCGAAGGCGAGGCCGAGGGTCGCATCGACGCCCGCGTAGCGGGTGAGGACGCCGAGCGCGAGCATCGCCGAGATCGTGATCAGCGAGTACCGCAAGGCCCAGATGGTCTCGAAATACGCCGTCACGAGGCGCACCGGCGAGAACCGCATGATCAGGCCGGAGATGATCGCGGCGATCAGCACGCCCGTGCCGGTGTAGGACATGTAGGTGAACAGGAAGACCGCGCCCTCGGGCACCGGCTTGGCCACCACCGGGGGCACCTTCATGATCACGTTGTGCAGGCCCGGCACCTCGTACTTCCAGGTGAAGATCGGGTTGACGATGCCCTTGAACCAGCCGGTTCCCCAGATGGCGACGACCACGGACAGGATGACCCACGGCACCCAGGCCCAGAGGATATCGCCCTGGGACGCCGTGCGTGCGCCGATATGGACCGGGGGCGTGCCGGGCACGCCGGCGCCGAGCGCCACGGGGCGCGGGCCGGCCACGGCGAGCGACGGATCGTGCCCGCGCAGCGCCGGCGACGTCCAGATCTCGCGGGGCTGCCAGACCTTCAGGAACAGAACCAGGGCCAGCATCGAGGCGATCGAGGCGCCGATATCGACGATCCAGGGATTGACGTAGTTCGAGATCAGGAACTGCGCGACCGCGAAGGAGGCGCCGCAGACCAGGATCGGCGGCCACACCCGGATCATGCCGCGGAAGCCCGCGAACACCCAGATCAGCCAGAACGGCACGATCAGCGAGAACAGCGGCAGCTGCCGGCCGATCATCGCGCCGAGGATCTCCGGCGGGTAGCCGGTCACCGAGGCGAGTCCCTGGATCGGCGCGCCGAGCGCCCCGAAGGCCACCGGCGCGGTGTTGGCGATGAGCGACAGGCCCGAAGCGGCGAGCGGCGAGAAGCCGAGGCCGATCAGGATCGCGCCGGTGACGGCGACCGGGGTGCCGAAGCCGCCCGCGCCCTCGAAAAAGGCGCCGAACGCGAAGGCCACCAGCAAGAGCTGCAGGCGCCGGTCGGCCGTGATGCCAGCCACCGATTGCTGCAGGATCGCGAACCAGCCCTTCTCCACCGTCAGCCGGTAGAGGAAGATGACGTTGAGGATGATCCAGCCGATCGGGAAGAAGCCCGTGACCATCCCGAGGATGGCCGCCCGGCTGGCGAGATCGGTCGGCATGCCGAAGCCGACGATGGCCACCAGCATGGCGAGGCCGAGGGCGATGACGGCCGCAATATGGGCCTTCACGCGCCCGCTGGCGATCATGGCGAGCAGTGCGATGACCGGCACTGAAGCGGCGAGCGTCGAGAGCCAAGCGCTCCCGAACGGATCGTAAACCTGATTCCAGGTTTGCAACGGGCGTCCTCCACAAATCCCGACTGTTCCGGGTTGCGGCCTAGCTAGCAGACGGGTTCGACCCGCTCAATGCGCTGCATCATGTATTCCGGGGTCGTGCCTCTGGAGCTTCGGAGATCTGAGGCCCCAAGATCTCGCATCCCGCCTGACGTCCGCGCGGGTCCGACGCCGGAACGGGCCTGTTCGGGCGCTAACACACTCGCCCGACGAACGTTTTCTGCAGCCCCGTAACCGCGGGCCGAAGACGGCCGAACGTCCGGATGTGCTGCATGATCAGCACAGTTCGCGAGGTTTCGACATGCGCAACGGGTTACAGCTCTCCGCCGCCTTCTTCGCCGCCGCGCTGGCCGCGGCTCCGGCCGTAGCGGAGACCATGAACAAGGATGCGATGAGCAAGAATTCCATGGCCAAGGACAGCATGGCCAAGGACTCCATGCATAAGGGAGCCATGGAAAAGTCGGCTCCCATGGGAAAGACCGATGCCATGGACAAGGGTCCGATGAGCCGGAGTGACGCACCGAAGCGGTAGAGCACGGCAGACGCGCGGCGGAGACCGGCCGGGATCGGCAGATCCGTCGCGCGTCTCGAACCGCGCTAACCACGACCGCGGCGCCGGGGACCACCTGCCGAGCCCGCGGTCGAACGGCTCCGCTCAGACCGTCGCAATCTCCTGACCCTGGAGGCCGCGGTCGCTGGCCGCTGGCCGGACATTCGGCGCGGGCGCGGCCCCGTCGCCGCCCGCGCCGATGCCCCGCAGGGCCGCGCGCACCTCGGCCTCCGCGGCGGCCGTGGCGGCCTTCCGGTCGGTTGTCGCCTCGAAGACGATCGGCGCCCCCCAGACGACGTGCACGTCGATGGGGCCGCCCTGCACGAAGGCGGCGAGGTGGGGGGCCAACTCCATGTCCCCGTACCAGGCGATCTCGGCGCGCTCGGCCCGCGTCACCGGCAGGCCGTTGCGACGGGGATAGGTGATGGCCAGCGGCTGGAGGCGCACCCGGCCGCGCCCGGCCTCGGCTTGCAATGCCGCCCGGGCTGCGCCGACCAGGGAGGAGCGGAACGGCAGGAGCCGGGTTCCGTCGCCGGTGGTCCCCTCCGCGAACAGAACGACGAGCTCCCCTTCGGCCAGCCGATGACCCATGGCGGTGCTGACGGTGGCGGTTGCCCCGCGCCGCTGCCGGTCGATGTAGATCGTCCGCTGCAGCCCCGCGAGGGCGCCGATCAGCGGCCAGCCGGCGATCTCGGACTTCGCCACGAAGGAGAGCGGCCGCAGCGAGCCCACCGCGATGATATCCAGCCACGAGACGTGATTGGCGAGCACCAGGGCCGCCTCGCCGGGATCAGGGGGTGTTCCGCTCTGCATGACCCGCACGCCGAACAGGCGCAGGAAAACGCGGTGGAACAGGACCGGCGCCAGGGCCGCGCGGCGACGCAGCAGCCGCAGGGCGATCCAGTGCGGAGGCCCCAGCACCGCGAAGGCGAGGCCGAGAGCCGCGACGCGCCAAGCGATACCGAGGCGGCTCACGGCGTCACAGATCGGCGCTCATCGTCAGCGCAGTCGCCCGGCTGCCATCGGCCTTGAGATAGTAGCCCGTGCGCGAGCCCACCTGTCGGAAGCCATGGCGCGCGTAGAGCCGCAGGGCGGGGGCGTTGCCCTCGTCGACCTCCAGATGCACCCGGGCAACCCCGGCGAGGGCGAGGCTCGACAGGTGCTCGCGGAGCAGCTTGCGGCTGTGGCCGCCGCCGCGCAGCGCCGGGGACAGGACCACCGTCAGGATCTCGGCCTCGTCGGCCGCCCGGCGCGAGAGCACGAAGCCGTGGAGCGTGCCCGCACGCCACAGGGCGTGCGCCTGGGTCGAACGCTCGCAGAGCATGCGCTCGAATTCGTGGGCCTCCCAGGGGCGCGCGAAGGCGGTCGCGTGGAGCCGGGCGAGGGCAGGGGCCTGCGCCGCGTCGCGGAGCGGGGCGACGTAAGGCTCCGGGGTCAGCGCGTCCCACCACGCGAACCACCAGTCGAAGGGCCAGAAAGGCAGCGGGCGGGTCATCGCCGTGCGATCCGCGCATGATCCTGCGGCCGGGCATCCGGCCCGCGCAGGTAGAGAGGCCGTGCCAGCGCCTGCGCCGGGTCTGCGACGAGACCGAGGGAGGCTACCGACGCGATATCAGGGCCGGATACGTTGGCGACGCGCGCCGCTACGCCGCGTTCGGCGAGCGCCGTGGCCAGCATCGGTGCACCGGAGCCCGTGAGCACCACCGGGCCGGAACCCAGCTGCTCGGCCGCCGCCTCGACGGCGAGGTGCGCGGGGGCGAGGCCGTCGCCGGGACCGAGGGCCTGGACGAAGACGGCGCCGTGGCGGGCATCGATCACCGCCGCGATCGTGCCCTCGACGGTCTCCGCCAGGAGGGGAGCGAGGAGAGCCGAGAGGGTGCCGACGCCGACGACCGGCTTTCCGGTGGCGAGTCCGATGGCCCGGGCCGCCGACAGGCCGACCCGCAGCCCGGTGTAGCTGCCCGGCCCGACCGTCACGGCGACGCGGTCGATCGCCTCAAATCCGCCCTCGACCCGGGCGATTACCCGCTCGATCAGCGGCAGCAGCGATTCCGCGTGGCCGCGCGCCATCGGCAGCGCCTCGGCGGCGAGGGGCGCCTCGGATTCCTCCGCCATGACGCAGGCGGCGCAGGTGTCCAGCGCTGTGTCGATGGCCAGGATACGCACGCTCACTCCCACAGGACGGTCCGAACCGGCCGCTTCCTCCTGCGTCACGACGGACGCGAAGAGTCTCAAGCGTTAGAGCAAAACCGCCGCTTCGTCAGCGGCGGGGGAGACCGAGCCGGCTCTTCGGCGGTCGAGTGTTGCCGGCTTGCGCCGCTCGGCCTGCACACTGGGAGACCCCGAGGCCGCACCAAGGCCGCACGCCTTCTCGCTCGGCGCGCGGCGGCGGCACGGATCACGCCCTATGGTGCCGGCGACGACGCGCGTCACCCGCTTGAGACGCAGAGTCGACGGCCATGGGAAAGCTCGTGGGCGATGCCGGCCGGCAGGATCCTCGAGCTATACCGCGGAAACGGATCTTCAGATCGCCTGGACTTCGCGGATCTCCGGCAGGAAGTGCCGGAACAGGTTCTGCACGCCGTGCCGCAGGGTCGCCGTGGAGGACGGACAGCCCGAGCAGGCGCCCTTCATTTCCAAGTAGACCACGCCCTCCTTGTAGCCGCGGAAGGTGATGTCGCCGCCGTCGCCCGCCACCGCCGGGCGCACCCGGGTCTCGAGCAGGTCCTTGATGGTCACGACGGTGTCGTGGTCGGCCTCGTCGTAGAACTCGTCGCTGGGCTCGATCTCGCCGTGGCTGCCCTCGGCCATCACGGGCACGCCGGACTGGAAGTGCTCCATGATCGCACCGAGCACCGCCGGCTTCACCAGCGCCCACTCCGAGCCGTCCTCGGCCTTGGTCACGGAGATGAAGTCGTGCCCGAAATAGACGCCCGCCACACCCGGGACGGTGAACAGCGCCGCAGCCAGGGGCGAGCGGGCGGCGGCCTCGGGATCCCGCGCCTCGAAGGTCGATTCCGGAAGGACGACACGGCCGGGCAGAAACTTCAGGGTGGCCGGGTTCGGCGTGGCTTCGGTCTGGATGAACATGGTGGGATCACTCCGCTGCGCCGGTTCAAGGCCGGCCGGGACAGGCGCCGCGAGGCACCGCCTTCCATGTGGACCGGCAAGCGGATTTTCTCAACCGGTCGTGGCGTCCGCGCCCGTCGACGAGAGTGGACATTCCTGCAGCGGCGCGACAGGACGGGCGGAATCGGGATGCCAGAGGAGCCGGCAGTGGACGTGACCGCGGACCAGACCCTCGCGCAGGAATTGCTGAAGGATCTGCGCGAGACACAGATCAAGCTGGAAGCCGCGCGGACGGAGGCGGCATCGCTCAAGGTGCTGCTGGCGTTGCGCACCCATCAGCACGACCAGGCCTGGCAGGACGGGCGGCGCCTGGCGGCCGCGCTCGAAGACGCGGAGGCGCGCACGAAGGCGGCCACCGAGCAGGACGCGGCGCGGGAGAACACCGCGTCGGCCGAAGCCGTGGCGATGGCCGACGAGCGCACCGAGGCGGTCCGGACCGTGCTGTCGGCCGTCCTCGCGAGCATCGGCCAGCGCGCCCTCGACCGGCGCCGGTTCCAGGAGATGATCGCCCGGGCCGGACGCGAGGCGCCGGATCAGGGACCCGGTGCGGCTCGCCACGCGGTGCTCCTGACCGAGGCGCGGCGGGTGCTCGGGATCGCCGAATAGGCCGCGGGCACGTTCGCTCGGAGGGGGGCCGCGTCCGGCTCCCGGCCCCGGCGGGCAGGGTTAACCGACGCTTAACCCGGCTCTCCCATCGTCGATCCCGGGACGGACAGGAGATCGACTGCATGCTGATCAGCGAGCACCAGGTGCGCGAATGCGCCTACTACATCTGGGAGAACGAGGGCCGGATTCACGGCCATGCGGCCGCCCACTGGATCCGCGCAGAAGCCGAGCTGCGCGCCAACGCGATGCTGGCGGCCGGCGTCGCCTCCAAGACGGTCGAAGCTCCGAAGGCCATCAAGGCCGCCGCTGCGAAGACCGCTTCGGCCAAGCCCGCGGCCGCCAAGTCTGCGGCCGCCAAGTCTGCGGACGCCAAGCCTGCGACCACGAAGTCGGCCTCCGCTAAGCCGACCGCCGCCAAGCCGACCGCTGCCAAGCCCGCGGCCGTGAAGGCCGCCGCGAAGCCGGTGGCCCCGAAGACCGTTCGCGCGTCCAAGGCGGCGGTGACCGCCGGCCTCGCCGCCAAGGCGAAGCCTGCCCGGACCGCAGCCTCGATGCACTGACGGGCCGGCGCCGCCGCGCCGATGACGTTTCAGGAGCCCGCTTCCCGAGGGGAGGCGGGCTTCCGTCGTTCCAGCATCCGGGTCCGCGGGTCCGGTCTCAAGGAACAGGCTGGCCCCGGCCCGGTTGTCCGGCCGAACGCGGGCGCCGGGCACCGCGAGGGGGCTCGCGATGCGCGCGGCGATTTTCGACATCGACGGAACGCTGCTCGACAGCGTCGATCTGCATGCCCGGGCCTGGGTGGAGGCCTTCGCGCATTTCGGGGTGACGACCGACCCGGCGGAAGTGCGGCGACAGATCGGCAAGGGCGGCGACGAGTTGATGCCCGTCTTCCTGTCGCAAGAGCGGATCAGGCGCGAGGGCGAAGCGATCGAGGCGTACCGCTCGGACCTGTTCAAGCGGCGCTACCTGCCGGATGTGCGGCCCTTCCCCGGTGTCCGCCCGCTGTTCGAGCGCATCCACGAGGCCGGCCTGACCATCGCCCTGGCCTCGTCCGGCAAGCGTACCGAGGTGGATCGCTACACCGAGATCCTCGGGATCGGCGATCTCGTGGACGTCGCCACCAGTGCGGACGATGCCGACCGCTCGAAGCCGCATCCTGACATCTTCCAGGCCGCCTTGCGGAAGCTCGACGGCGTGGCGCCGGACGCGGCGCACGTCGTCGGCGACACGCCCTACGATGCCGAGGCCGCTGCAAAGGCGGGACTGCCCACGATCGGCCTACTCTGCGGCGGCTTCCCGGAAGCGGATCTGACCGCTGCGGGCTGCGTGGCGATCTATCGAGATCCCCAGGACCTGCTCGCCGGGTTCGCGTCCTCGCCGCTGGCCGGCACCTGAAATCGCGATCGGGCAAGCCGATTCGGACTCTCAGCCCGAGTCGTCCACACTTTACCGCCGCGCTGTTGCCCCACGGTGACGGAGACTGATGCCGGCTACGTAATCGCGCGAAAGGGGCTGGTGTCCGTCGATCGAAAGGCGTAGCGACCCGCCCGCCAATCTGGACTCTTTCGAAGGACGAGCGCCTCGCATGCCCCAGACTCATCAGGCCGGCCCGGCACCGCGCTACGTTCCGGCCGCCAAGTCCCTGCCGGAGCAGATCGCCGACGCCGTCGCGTGTCGTTCGACCCCGCTCAGCCATTTGCTGCGCCTGATGGCCGCGCTCGATGCCGAAGGTGGCAACGAAGCCCTGCGTCTCCGCCTCCGCGCGCGGATCGGCGCGCCGCTCGACGCCTGACAGCGCCGCCGCCGCTCAGCGGCGTCGGCTGCGATGCCGCCGACCACCGCGCCGGGCCGCCGGCGCGGTCACCTGTGCGACGCGCTTCATGCAGGCGAAATAGATTCGCCGCCCGATCTCCTCGAGTTCCAAACCCTGAGGGTTCGGCGTGGAGAACACCTTGGCGCGGGCCTCAAGGCGGCATGCCGCATCCTCGGGGCTCCGAATCGGAGGCTCTGCGCGGGCCGTTCCACAGCTCAGCGCCGATGCGATCCAGACCGCGGCGAACATCGACACGCGGGTGCTTTCGAGGATACGCGGCATACTGATGTTCAGGGCTCACACGCTCAAGACGTGAGAAATAGCGCGTCTTGCTGAGCCGTGAAGCTTCGCCAGAGTGCTGGCCTGACCGAAAAACGCGGGCGTGCCCGGCTTACGGGACAACCCAGAGACACCGCCCCGCATCGGCAACACTCATGCACTCGTAAGGCGCCCCGCCGATCAAGGCCCGTTGCTCGACGGCGCCGATGGCGCTGCGCGGGATGCGGCGGCAACCGGTCTCCCCAAGCGCTTGACGCTCGGCACCCGCGGCAGCATCGATCCGGCGTGCGGAGATCAGCGTCTCGCAGGCGGTCACCGTCTCCGAATCCTGCGCGTGGGCCTGTTCGGCGGCGAGGAGGATCGGCAGAGCGCCGACGATGAGGGCCAGTTTCGTCCAGGATTGCATCGCGACCTCGGCTGCGCCCGCCGAGCGAGGACGTCGCGGGTTCGACCGGCCCCAACGCGCGGGCACACGCAGCGGTTGCCGAGCGGGCATGCCCCAAAACGCGAAGACGCCCGCCTGGCGGGCGGACGTCTTCGGTTTCCGTGGCGTGAAGGAGCCGTCGGTGCGCGTTCAGCGCTTGGTCTTGACCTTTGCCTTGCGGGCCGCGTAGCGCGCATCGCGCTGGGCCTTCTTGGCAGCCAGTTCGGCCGACTTGCGCTCCTGCGCCGCGGCCAACTCGGCGGCCTCGCGGGCGAGTTGGGCGGCGAGTTCCGCCTCCTCCCGCTGACGCTTCTCTTCGGCGGCCTGCCGCTCGGCAGCGATCCGGGCCGCCTCACGCTCGCGGGAACGCTCCTCGCGGGCCTTGGCGATCTCCGCGCGGGCCTTCGCCTTGGCGATCACCTCCGGATCATCGGCCGGCGGCCGGGCCTTGAACTTGGCCAGCAAGGCGGCCTTGGCGTTCTGGGAGTTCTGACGACGGTCGTCGAAATTCCTGTAGTCGAATGCGCTCATCTGACCTTTCTCAGTTGGGTACGTCTCGCGTGTCGCGGGGACATCCGGCGGGGCCGGGCACGTACGGAGTCTGCCGGTTCCAACGCCATCCCCGCGCCCCGGAACCGCACCGATCCATCGGCTGTACCGATGGTCCGACCCGAACGCTCGGCGTGCGTCAGAACGCTCGGGTCGGACCATTGTTTCGAAGATCGCAGAGCCCTTAACCAGAGCTCCCCGTACGATGCAATCGTCGGAACCTGCGCAGGCGGGCGACAAAGCGACAATCCACGCCGTCTCTGTAAGAGTTTCGTCCGGCGATGCGGAAAAACCTCAAGCCGAGGGCTGAGCCGCAAGGTCGGCACGCCCGCGTGCGGCTCCCGTCGTCCTGCAGGTCTGACTGTGCATGATGTAGGTAGGTCGCGTGCGCGCTGAGAACAAGGATTGAACGTTCGCAATCCACCGACACATGGACAGCCGGGCCCGGACGATGCGGCCTCAGGCTATACATGCGCGGTCTTGCTTCCGGGCAGAGCATTCTTCGATCGCAAAGCAGACCTGCAAAATCGGCAGTCTATAGGAGGTCTTGGCTAGCCGGACACGTGCAACGGCCACCGAAGCCACCTCGACCGGAGGCCGGGCTCGCCAGATCCCGGTCCTGCTTACGACGCGACGCCCAAAGCGCGGGCAACTGACCGCGCCGCCCGCGGATGCCGCGTCGCGTTCGTCGATATGCTCAAAATTTAGGCACAATCGGATGCCGATCGGCAGATCTGTCGCGGCCTGCGCGGCACAAGGCCTGCTTCCCCCCCGAGACCTGCCTGAATCGACATCACACCGAAAGCAGCGATGCCCGAGACCTGCCCGCCCTTCGATCCCGAGAGCTATGCCGCCGTCACGGCAGCGCTGCTCGGCCTCCCGCTCGATCCCGCCTGGATGGGGCCGATCACGGCCAATCTCCGTGTCCTGGCCGCGGCGGCCGCGTTGGTGGAGGCGTTACCCCTCGCCGACGAGATCGATGCGGCGCCGAGGTTCGAAGCGTGAGCGCATACGAGCTTTCGACGGCCGTCGCGGTCGCCGCGGCCATCACCGACGGCCACACCACCGCACGGCAGGTCGTCACGGCGGCTCTGGACCGGATCGGGCGGCTGGACGGCCGGATCGGCGCCTTCACCGACGTGGTGGCTGCCCGCGCCCTGGCCAAGGCCGACGCCCAGGATGCCGCGCTGAGTGGCGGAGCGAAGCCGGGACCGCTGACCGGCGTGCCGTTCGCGGTGAAGAACCTGATCGACATCGCGGGCCTGCCCACCCGCGCCGGATCGAAGATCAATCGCAAGCGGCCTCCGGCCGAGCGGGACGGTGCCCTGGTGCGGCGCCTGGAGGCGGCGGGAGCCATCCTCGTGGGCGCCCTCAACATGGGCGAATACGCCTACGACTTCACAGGCGAGAACGTCCACGACGGCGACGCCCACAATCCGCACGCCCTCGATCACATGACCGGCGGCTCGTCCGGCGGCTCAGGCGCGGCCCTCGCCGCCGGCATGGTGCCCCTGACGCTGGGCTCGGACACCAACGGATCGATCCGCGTCCCCGCCGCCTTCTGCGGCTGCTTCGGCCTCAAGCCGACCTACGGCCGGCTGACCCGCGCGGGCAGCTTCCCTTTCGTGGGGAGCCTCGATCATCTCGGGCCCCTGGCCCGGAGCGTGACCGACCTCGCGCTCGCCTACGACGTGATGCAGGGCCCCGATCCGGACGATCCGGTGGCGACGCTCCGGCCGGCGGAGCCGGTCCTTCCGCATCTCGATGCGGGGATCGATGGCCTGCGCATCGCGGTGGCTGGCGGCCATTTCGCGCGCGGCGGCGACCCGGACGCCTTCGCGGCGGTTGCGCGCGCCGCCGAGGTCCTGGGTGCGCGCGGCACGGTCGAGTTGCCGGAAGCGCACCGCGCCCGCGCGGCCGCCTACCTGATCACCGCCGCGGAGGGCGCGACGCTGCACCTCGACCGCCTGCGGACGCGCCCGCAGGATTTCGATCCGGCGGTGCGGGACCGGTTGATCGCCGGGGCCATGATCCCGGCCCCCCATGTGGAGCGGGCGCAGCGGTTCCGCCGCTGGTACCGGGCGCGGGTGCTGGAGCTGTTCGAGACCGTCGACGTGATCCTGGCCCCGGCCACGCCCTGCCGGGCGCCGAAGGGCGGACAGACGCACTTCGTCCTCGACGGCGTCACGCTGCCGGTGCGTGCCAATATCGGCGTGTTCACGCAGCCGATCTCGTTCATCGGCCTGCCGGTGGTGGCGGCACCGATCCGGCTGGACGCCGGATTGCCCCTGGGGGTCCAGGTGATCGCCGCGCCCTGGCGCGAGGATCTCGTCCTGCGCGTGGCGCGTCACCTCGAACGAACCGGCGTCAGCACGGCGCCGATCGCGGAGCTTGCCTGATGATCATCGACGATCCCGCCGTGAAAGCCGAGGTCGAGGCCGCGTTCCGGGCCTACGAGACGGCACTGACGACCAACGACGTCCCGACCCTCGAGGCCCTGTTCCGGGACGATCCGCTGACCATCCGCTACGGCATCGGCGAGAATCTCTACGGCATGGACGCGATCCGCGCCTTCCGCCGGGCCCGCTCGCCGGTGGGCCTGGAGCGCACCCTGGCGCAGACGCAGATCACCACCTACGGGCGCGACTTCGCCACCGCGATGACGCTGTTCGCCCGCGCCAGCGCGCCGGGCAAGATCGGCCGCCAGAGCCAAACCTGGGCGCGCTTCCCCGAAGGCTGGCGGGTGGTCGCCGCCCATGTGAGCCTGATCGACGCGCAATAGCCACGACACGCTCCCTGCATGCAGGACGATCCGTCTGGCCGCAGGCTTGCATAAGGTCGAGCGTATCCCGGGCCCTCAGGCTCGGGCCAACGTGAGCACCCGACGCAAGATGCTGTCCCGTCTGAGAAAACTCGGCGCCCGTGCGGCGCTGGCCGGCGCCCTGGCGCTCTCCGCGAGCACCGCTGCCCTCGCGCAGGGAACGCTGCGGATCGGCATGACCGCCTCCGACATCCCTCTCACCACCGGCCAGACCGACAATGGCGGCGAGGGCATGCGGTTCATGGGCTACACGGTCTATGACGGCCTGATCAATTGGGACCTGTCGAGCGCCGAACTGGCCTCCGACCTCGTGCCGGGCCTCGCCACCAGCTGGGGCGTCGACGCCACCGACAAGACCAAGTGGACCTTCAAGCTCCGGCCGGGCGTGAAATTCCACGACGGCTCGGACTTCACCGCCGACGCGGTGGTCTGGAACCTCGACAAGCTCCTGAAGGCCGACGCGCCGCAATACGACCCGCGCCAATCCGCCCAGGGCAAGACCCGCATCCCGGCGGTGGCGAGCTACCGGGTGGTCGACCCGCTGACCGTCGAGATCACCACCAAGGCCCCCGACGCGACGCTGCCCTACCAGATCGCCTGGATCATGATGTCCTCGCCCGCCCAATGGGAGAAGCTCGGCAAGTCCTGGGACGCCTTCGCCAAGCAGCCCTCGGGCACCGGTCCGTGGAAGCTGACCCTGTTCGCCCCGCGCGAGCGCGCCGAGATGGTGCCGTTCAAGGAATACTGGGACGCGAACCGCGTCCCGAAGCTCGACAAGCTCGTGCTGATCCCGCTGCCGGAGGCCAATGCCCGGACCGCAGCGCTCCGCTCCGGTCAGGTGGACTGGATCGAGGCGCCCGCTCCGGACTCGGTGGCGTCGCTGAAGAGCGCCGGCTTCACCGTCGTCACCAACGCCTACCCGCATAACTGGACGTGGCACCTCTCGCGCGTCGAGGGCTCGCCCTGGAACGACATCCGCGTGCGCAAGGCGGCAAATCTCGCCATCGATCGCGACGGTCTGAAGGAACTGCTCGGCGGCCTCGCGATCCCCGCCAAGGGCTTCATGCCGCCCGGCCATCAATGGTTCGGCCATCCGACCTTCGATGTGAAATATGACCCCGACGCCGCCAAGAAGCTGCTCGCCGAAGCCGGCTACAGCCCCGCGAAGCCGCTGAAGCTGAAGGTGGCGATCTCGGCCTCGGGCTCGGGCCAGATGCAGCCGCTGCCGATGAACGAATTCGTCCAGCAGAACCTCGCCGACGTGGGCATCCAAGTCGATTACGAGGTGGTCGAGTGGAACACGCTCATCAACATCTGGCGGGCCGGCGCCAAGGCCGACATCTCCCGCGGCGTCTCGGCGATCAACTACTCGTACTTCATCCAGGATCCGTTCACCGGCTTCATCCGCCATCTGCAGTGCAACTTCGCCCCGCCGAACGGCACGAACTGGGGCTATTATTGCGACCCTGCGATGGACAAGCTGTTCGATCAGGTCCGCAACACCTTCGACAAGGCCGAGCAGACCAAGGTCCTGGAAAAGATCCACGAGAAGTATGTCGACGACGCGCTGTTCATCATGATCACGCACGACGTCAATCCGCGGGCGATGAGCCCCAAGGTCAAGGGCTTCGTCCAGGCGCAGAACTGGTTCCAGGACTTCTCGAAGATTACGATGGCGACGGCGGGGCGGTAGCGCCGCCGTCGTGCCTGCGAGCTATCGGAGGCACGGAGCGGGTTTTCTGGAGGGGCGAGCTCCCTCTCCCATGCGGGAGAGGGACAGGGTGCGGGGTGCGACCTCTCCGGAGGGACCTGATCCCTCACCCCAACCCTCTCCCGCACGGGAGAGGGGGGATTGTCGCGCCTCGCAAGGACCGAAGCGTGATCTTCGAAGGCTCTCCACGGCGGGGGCGACCGGACGGCGACAAAATATCGGTGGGCCAAAAGGCGAATAATGCTGCTCTACATCCTCAAACGGCTGGTCTACGTGACGCCCGTGGCGTTCGGGGTCAGCGTCGTCTGCTTCCTCCTCGTCCATCTCGCGCCGGGCGATCCCCTGAGCGCGGTCCTGCCCGCCGACGCCACCCAGGCGACCATCGACGAGATGCGGGCCGCCTACGGGTTCGATAAGCCCCTGCCGGTCCAGTACCTGATCTGGCTGTGGCACGTGCTGCACGGCGATCTCGGCACCTCCATCGCCACGGGCCGGCCGGTGCTCGGCGAGGTCAGCCGCGCCGTGGTGAACTCGCTGATCCTCGCCTCCGTGGCGACCGTGATCGGGTTCACCTTCGGCACCCTGTTCGGCTTCGTGGCGGGCTACCACCGCAACTCGCTGGCCGACCGGGCCGCCTCCGCCGTCTCGGTCTTCGGCGTGAGCGTGCCGCATTACTGGCTCGGCATGGTCCTGGTGATCGTGTTCTCGGCCAATCTCGGCTGGCTGCCGCCCACCGGCGCCGGGCCCGACGGCTCCGGCAACTGGCGGCCCGACTTCGAGCACCTGCGCTACCTGATCCTGCCGGCGATCACGATGTCGGTGATCCCGATGGGGATCATCGCCCGCACGGTCCGGGCACTGGTGGCCGACATCCTGTCCCAGGACTTCGTCGAGGCCCTGCGCGCCAAGGGCATGGATGAGCGCGGCGTGTTCCGGCATGTCGTGCGCAACGCCGCCCCGACGGCGCTGGCCATCATGGGCCTGCAGCTCGGCTACCTGCTGGGCGGCTCGATCCTGGTCGAGACCGTGTTCGCGTGGCCGGGCACCGGCTTCCTCCTCAACGCCGCGATCTTCCAGCGGGACCTGCCCCTACTGCAGGGCTCGATCCTCGTGCTGGCGATGTTCTTCGTGGCCCTCAACCTGCTGGTGGACGTGATGCAGACCGCCCTCGACCCGCGCATCGAGCGCGCCTGACCCGGAGCCCGATGATGACTGCTCCCGTCACCGCGGCCTCCGTGGCCCTCGACGGCGGCGTGCTTGCCGCCGAGGACGTGACCCACGGGCCGGAGGCCGCCTTCGCCCCGTCGCGGGGCTTCTGGGGCCATGTCGGCCACCGTCTGGTGCGCGACCCCGTCGCCATGGGCGCCGGCGCCGTGATCCTGATCGTCGTGCTCATCGCGATCCTCTCGCCATGGATCACCCCGATGGATCCCTACAAGGGCTCCATGCTGCGCCGCCTGAAGCATGTCGGCGACGCCACCTACTGGCTGGGCTCGGACGAGCTCGGCCGCGACATGATCAGCCGGCTGATGCTGGGCTCGCGGCTGTCGCTGTTCATCGGCGTCACCCCGGTGCTGATCGCCTTCGTGATCGGCTCCGGCATCGGCATCCTAGCGGGCTATGTCGGAGGCTGGACCAACACGATCCTGATGCGCACCATCGACGTCTTCTTCGCGTTTCCGTCCGTGCTCCTCGCGATCGCGCTGTCCGGGGCGCTCGGCGCCGGCATCTTCAACTCGATCGTCTCGCTGACCTGCGTTTTCGTGCCCCAGATCGCCCGGGTGGCGGAGAGCGTCACCACGGGCATCCGCAAGCGCGATTACATCGACGCCGCCAAGCTGTCGGGCGCCTCGGCCCTGACGATCATGCGCGTGCAGGTGCTGGGCAACGTCGTCGGGCCGATCTTCGTCTACGCGACCAGCCTGATCTCGGTCTCGATGATCCTGGCCTCCGGCCTGTCGTTCCTCGGCCTCGGCGTGCGCCCGCCCGAGCCCGAATGGGGCCTGATGCTGAACACCCTGCGCACCGCGATCTACGTCAACCCGGTCGTGGCCGCCCTCCCGGGCGTCTGCATCTTCATCGTCTCGATCGCCTTCAACCTGTTCTCGGACGGGCTCCGGTCCGCCATGGAGATTCGCCAGTGAGCGTCATCCCGGACGCACCCGACCCGTTCGCCCGCGACCGCGGCGGACCCGCCCAGCCGCTCCTGTCGGTCTCGGGCCTCATCAAACACTTCCCGGTCCGCAAGGCCGGCGGAAAGAAGCAGGTGGTCCGCGCCGTCGACGGCGTCGACTTCGACGTGCTCAAGGGCGAGACGCTGGGCATCGTCGGCGAATCCGGCTGCGGCAAGTCGACCACCGCCAAGCTGCTGATGGGCCTGATCGAGCGCGATTCCGGCCAGATGTTGTACGACGGTCAGGCCATCGGCGAGCGCACCATGCCGTGGCGGGCCTACCGCCGTCAGGTCCAGATGGTCTTCCAGGACAGCTACGCCTCGCTCAATCCGCGCATGACCGTGGAGCAGTCGATCGCCTTCGGCCCGAAGGTGAACGGCGTGCCCGGCCGGGAGGCGGTGGAGCGCGCCCGCGCGCTGCTCGCCCGGGTCGGCCTGGAGCCGAAACGCTTCGCCGGGCGCTACCCGCACGAGATCTCCGGCGGCCAGCGCCAGCGGGTCAACATCGCCCGCTCCCTCGCCCTGGAGCCGCGGCTCGTGCTGCTCGACGAGGCGGTCTCGGCGCTCGACAAGTCCGTGGAGGCGCAGGTCCTGAACCTGCTCCTCGACCTCAAGGCCGAGTTCGGCCTGACCTACATCTTCATCAGCCACGACCTGAACGTCGTGCGCTTCATCTCCGACCGGGTGATGGTGATGTATCTCGGCCGGGTTGCGGAGATCGGGCCGTCCGACACGGTGCTCGACGCGCCGGCGCATCCCTACACCGAGGCGCTGCTCGCCTCGATGCCGTCGCTCGATCCCGACAACCGCACCCAGGCCGCGTTGCTGGCCGGCGACCCGCCGAACCCGATCGACCCGCCCCCGGGCTGCCGCTTCCACCCGCGCTGCGCCCTGGCGGAGGGCGTGTGCAGCCAGAAGGAACCGCCCCTCGACGCGATCCGGCCCCTGCACCGTGTCGCCTGCCTCGCCCGTCAGCCCGGATCGGGCCATTCCGCGGCCCGCGCAGACGCGCTCGCCGCATGAGCATGCCCATGAGCACGCCGATGAGCACGCCGATCTCTTCCTCAGAACCCGCAGTCGTCCTCAAGGACCTGCGCGTCGCCTTCGGCAAGGTTCAGGTGGTCGACGGCGTCGACCTCACCGTGGAGCGCGGTCAGGCGATGGCGCTGATCGGCGAATCCGGTTCCGGCAAGAGCGTCACGCTCCGCGCGATCCTTCGCCTGTTCCCGGAAGGGCGCAGCCGCATCGAGGGCCGGATCCTGGCCGCCGACAGGGACGTACAGGCGCTCACCAAGCGTCAGCTCGCCGATTTCCGCGGCGGCGACGTCTCAATGATCTTCCAGGAGCCGTTGCTCGCCTTCGACCCGGTCTACACCGTGGGCCGGCAGATCACCGAGGCGATCCTGCGCCACGAAACGATCTCCAAGGACGAAGCCCGGAAGCGGGCGCTCGCCCTGTTCGAGCGGGTGCGGATCCCGAGCCCGGAGCGGCGGCTCGACAACTACCCGCACGAGATGTCGGGCGGCATGCGCCAGAGAGCGATGATCGCGCTGGCGCTGGCCTGCCGGCCGCAGGTGCTGCTCGCCGACGAGCCGACCACGGCGCTGGACGCCACGGTGCAGATCCAGGTGCTGCTGCTCCTGCGCGAGCTCCAGCGCGACCTCGGCCTGTCGATCATCATCGTCACCCACGATCTCGGCGCGGCCGTGGAGGTCGCCGACCGGATTGCCGTGATGTACGCCGGCAAGATCGTCGAGACCGGCACCGCGCATCAGGTGGTCCTGGACCCGCACCACCCCTACACGATCGGCCTTCTGCGCAGCCGGGCGGAAGGGGCGCTGGCCAAGGGCTCTCGGCTCGAGACCATCCCGGGCAGCCCGCCCGACCTCGCGAACCGCCCGCCGGGCTGCCCCTTCGCGCCGCGCTGCTTCCTGGCCGAGGAGCGCTGCCGCCGGGAGATGCCGCCGGTCGCCGAGATCGCTCCCGGCCACCGCGTCGCCTGCTGGCGGACCGAGGAGGCCTCGGCGGCCTACCGGGCCGGCCCGACGCCCGTGCGCGCCGCCGAGCCGGTCCCGGCCTGACCTCGACGCCCCCGCGCCGAGGCTTTATCCGGCTCGGCGCGGTCCCGCGGTGGCGGACCGCGTCCGATCCGGCCGCGCGGGCATCACGATGAGCCAAGTCCTCTCCGAGCCAGTCTCGTCCGAGATCCTGCTCGTTCCCCGGGGCGAGGCCGGGCACTTCCTGACGGCGGCCCTCGGCTGGCTGGGCAAGCGGATCACCGTCACGGCCCAGCCCGGCACGGCGAATCACGTCCTCTGCCTCCCCGTCCTCGATTTCGTGCGCCTCGGCTTTCCGGAGGCGAACGGCCGCCTCGACCTCCTCGAACCGGGAGACGCCGAGAACCTCCGCGCCGGGCGCGCCGCGCTCCTCCTCGATCTCTCCAACGAGGGGCCGGGCCTGCACGCGCCGACCTTCGAGGCGCTTCACCGCAACCTCGCGGGGCTCGACATCCCGCGCGATCGGGTGATCCTGGTCACGCAGAACCGGCTGCTGCGGCTCGATTACGAGCGGCTCTACGGCGAGGGCCTGCGGTTCTGGACCTTCGAGTTCTTCCCGCTCCAGGTTGCCCTCTGGCTGGACGCCGAGGCGGGTCCGAGGCTCTTCCCCCAGCATGCCCTCGATCGCACCGGCTACACGCCCTTCGCCCGCGCCTCCGGCCCGGCCCGCTTCCTCTGCCAGAACGCGGCTTTGCGCTGGCACCGGGTGCTGCTCTACCGGTGGTTCCAGCTCAACGGGCTGGACAGGGACGGGCTGATCTCCTTCCACGGCATCGGCGAGGACAACCCGAAGGCGGGCGGCATCAACGTCTTCCACGCTCCGCCTGAGATCGAGGCGGCTTTCGGCCCCCTGCTCGCCGATGTCGGCAGCTGGATCCCGCGCCGGGCGCGGCGGATCGATGCCGATCAGGGCACCGACATGGTCATGACCCTCGACACCGGCGCCTACGCGGAGTGCGACCTGACCGTCATCTCGGAGACCGACTTCTTCGAGCTGGGTGTCGAGCGCATCACCGAGAAATCCATCAAGGCGGCGGCGACGGGCCTGCCCTTCGTGATGGTGGGCGCGCCGCGCGCCGTCGAGCGGCTGTCCGAACTCGGCTTCCAGACCTTCGGCGGCCTGATCGACCACCAGTACGATTTCGCGGCCGAACCGGCCGAGCGCCTGCCGCTCGTGTTCCGGTCGATCGAGCGGGCCTGGGCGACGTGTCGGGGCGACCGGGCGCGCTGGCATCGTCTGGCCCGGGAGCAGGCTGAAGCCAATGTCGCCCATGCCCGAACCGGATTGCTGCCGCAGCTCGACCGGGTGATGGTCGCCCCGCTGATCGTGCGCCTGGCCCGGTTCATGGAAACGGGCGCGATCGTGCACTGACGGCACTCCGACCGTGACCGCAGCCCCTCTGTCGCCGGACCGCCATTGCACCACCTGCGGGCGCGGGCACTACATCGCCGTCCAGTTCTGCCCCTTCTGCGGCGCCGCCCAGGAGCCGCCGCGTTCTGGCCCGGATGACGGGCCCGTCCCCGCGGTCCACGTCCTGCTGGTGCCGTCACCGGAATTGGACCGACCGGCGCGCGCGACGGCGCCGTCCACCCCGGAAGCCCTGCTTCCCCCAGCGCCTCCATTGCATCGACCGCCGCGTGCCGCGGCCCCGCCGGGTCGTGCTGGCGCTCTTCACCATCGGCGCGCTCGCGTGGCTCGCGCAGGGCAGGCGGACGGGGCGTCCCGCGCCGGTCCGGATCACGGCTCAGGCCGGCTGGACGCCTGTGACCCTCGCGCCCTTCCGGGGCGCAAGGCTGCTGCGGGTCACGGGGGAGACCGCCTTCAGCCTGCGCATCGACGGGGAACGCATCGTGCGCGTCGCACCGGACCGCGGCGCGACTGTCCGGATGAAGGCCCTGCGGAGCCTGGACGTGCGGGCCGCCCAGGGGCGCACCGTCGTCACGCTGACACCGCGACCGGAGTGATCGGGACGGCGCGCAGGGTCTCCGCCAGGCGCAGCACGGCCGGGTCGATCGCCCGCTCCGGCACAGCGGCATAGCCGAGCAGCAAGCCCGGCTCCGCCGGCCCGGCATGATAGGCCGAGAGCGCGACCGCGGAGATTCCCGCCCGGCCGAGTGCGGCTGCGGCAGCCACGTCGGTGAGGGCTGCGCCCCAGGCTGGCCCCGGCCGGGCGATGACGTGCATCCCGCCCTCCATGGGGGCGATTGCGGCGACATCCCCGGCATGGCGGCGCGCGGCCTCGATCAGCGCCTCCTGGCGCAGGGCGTAGAGGCGTCGCGTCCGGCGGAGATGGCCGGCGAGGTGTCCGTCCTCGATGAACCGGGCCAGCGCCCACTGACCGATCCCGGGCGGGGCGGGCCCCGTCTCCGCGAGGGCCTGATTCACCGGCGCCACGAGCCCGCGCGGCAGCACGAGATAGCTCAAGCCCAGTGCGGGGAGCAGCAGCTTGGAGAAGCTGCCGACATAGATCACCCGTCCACCGCGATCGAGGGCGCGCAGGGGCGCCAGCGGACGCCCGGCATAGCGATAGGCTCCGTCGTAGTCGTCCTCGACGATCCAGCCCGAGACCGCCTCGGCCCAGGCCAGGAGGTCGAGGCGGTTCTCCAGGCTCATGGCGTACCCGAGGGGGTAATGGTGGGCCGGCGTCACCACCGCGAGCCGCGCCTCCGCCGCCGGCGCGGCGGCCAGGGCCACCGACAGGCCGCCGGGACCGACCGGGACGGGCACCGGGCGCAGGCCGGCGCTGGCGAGGGCCTGCGCGATGCCGGGGAAACCCGGCTCCTCGACCAGGGCGGTCTCGCCGGGATCGAGCAGCAGCTCGGCGAGCAGGCGCAGGCTCTGGCGGATGCCCGCCGTGACGATGACGTCCTCGGGCTCGCAGGCGACGCCGCGGGCCTGTGCCAGATAGGCGGCGATGGCGCCGCGCAGGGCCGGCGATCCGCGCGGGTCGGGCTTCTCCGTCGGACCGTGGCGCCACTCGGCCTGGAGCAGGCGAGCCCAGACCTCGAACGGGAAGGCGTCCTGCGCAGGCCGGCCGAGGGCGAAGGCGTCGGGCACGCCCGGCCCCGCCAAGTAGCGCCGTGCCGGAGCGGAGACGAGGCGGGCACCGCGGCGCGACAGGTTCGGGGCCGGCTCGGCGCCCGGTCGCCGAATCGGGCTTGGCGCGGGAAGCGCGTCGTCGGGAAGGGTCGCGGCGACGCGCGTCGCCGAGCCCGGCCGCGCCGTCAGGTAGCCCTCGGCGGTCAGCTGCTCCAGCGCCAGGACCACGGTTCCGCGCGCGCAGCCGAGATCGGCCGCCAGGACCCGCGAGGCCGGAAGCCGGGCCCCGCGCGGCAGGCGGCGGTCGAGGATCGCGGCGCGCAGGGCCTCCCGGAGCTGTGCGTGCAGCGGCGTCGAGGCAGCGGCATCCAAGGCCAGCGTCAGCGGCAGGGGGCTTCGGGACATGGCGCAAACTGGTCCAGTCGCAGTTCGAGAATTGGACCTTTTGCCTGGACCGCCGAACGGTCAAGCACGCGTGGGCATCACCGCCGCAGGACGGACCCATGTACCAGCCGCCTCACTTCCGGGACGATTCGCGCGCCGCTCAGCACGCGCTGATCCGCGCCTATCCCCTCGGCCTGCTGATCACGGCCGGCTCGGGCGGCCTGACGGCGAACCCGATCCCGTTCCTGCTGGATGAGGCCGGGCCGCACGGCGTGCTGCGGGCGCATATCGCCCGCGCCAACCCGCAGGGCCTGGATCTCGCTGCGGTGGAGGAATGCCTGATCGTGTTCCAGGGGCCGCAGGGCTACGTCACCCCGAGCTGGTACGCGAGCAAGCGCGAGCACGGCCGCGTCGTCCCGACCTGGAACTACGCCACCGTCCATGCCTGGGGCCGGCCGCAGGTGATCGAGGATGTGGAGTGGCTCGGGCGCCAGGTCGCCGACCTCACCGCCCTGCGCGAATTGCCGCGGGCCGAGCCGTGGGCGGTGGCCGACGCGCCGGAGCCCTTCGTGGCCGCCCAGGTCCGGGGAATCATCGGCATCGAGATTCCGATCACGCGGATCGAGGGGAAGTGGAAGATGAGCCAGAACAGGCCCGAGGCCGACCGACACGGGGTCATCGCGGGGTTGCGCGCCGAGGGCGAGGCGGGTCTCGCCGGGCTGGTCGCCGAGCGGAGCGGCCTGTGAGCGCGCGCCTCAACGCCTTCGGCCAACCCATCGGCCCGGCGCTGCCGGACTGGAGCCCGCGTCCGCGCCCGCCGCGGACGCCGATGGAGGGCCGCACCTGCCGGCTCGTCCCGCTCGACGCCGCCGCCCATGGCGAGGCCCTGTTCGAGACCTACAGCGCTGCCCCCGACACGCGCGGCTGGACCTACCTCGGCGACGAGATGCCAAAGAGCGCGGCGGCCTACCGGGCGCGGCTGGAAACCCAGCAGACAAGCGAGGATCCGCTGTTCTACGCGATCCTCGATCCCGCGCGCGGCGACGCGCTCGGGATCGCCTCGTATCTCCGGATCGATCCGGGTAACGGCGTGATCGAGGTCGGCCATCTCCATTTCGGGCCGCGCCTGCAGCGCTCGCCCGCCGCCACGGAGGCGATGGCGCTGATGATGACCCGGGCCTTCGACGAACTCGGCTACCGGCGCTACGAGTGGAAGTGCGACAGCCTCAACGCTCCGTCCCGGGCGGCGGCATTGCGGCTGGGCTTCACCTTCGAGGGCATCTTCCGCAACGCCGTCGTGGTGAAGGGCCGCTCCCGCGACACGGCGTGGTTCTCGATCACCGCCGCGGAGTGGCCGCGGGTCCGCGCCGGCTTCGCCGCATGGCTGGACCCGTCGAATTTCGACGGGGAGGGCCGGCAGCGGCACGGGCTCGCGGACCTGCGCGCCGCTTCGGGCTGAGGCATCCTCAGGCCCGACCGGCCAGGAACGCCTCCGCACTGCGCAGGCTGAGCGCCATGATGGTCAGCGCCGGGTTCGCCGCGAGCGAACTCGGGAAGGTCGAGCCGTCGCAGATCCACAGGTTGTCGATGTCGAAGCTGCGGCCGTGCGGATCGACGACGGCGCTCGACCCGTCGCGGCCCATCCGGCAGGTCCCGAGCGTGTGGGCGACGCGCTCCAGCACCCAGATGTCCTCGGCCCCCGCCTCCTCCCAGAGCCCGCGCATGACCTTCGTGGCATGCGCGTTCAGGCGGTCCTCGTTGGTGCCGTAGCCGAAGCTGATATGGGCCTTGCGCATCCCGTGCGCGTCGGTCTCGTCGGCGAGTGTCAGCACGTTGGCGTCGCAGGGCAGGGTCTCGCCGTTGATGCCGATGCCGGCGAGGCGGTTGTAGCGATCGAGGTAGTCGAGGAGCGGCTTCCCCCACAGGCCGCGCCCCCGCGCCACCGCATTGCCGAAGGTCACCGGCACCACGCCGAGGCTCTGGATGAGGTAACCGCCGGCGAAGTCGGCGCCGGCGCGGATGAAATCCTCGGTGATCAGCGAGGACGGATAGCCCCGGTTCATCCGGACCTCGTTGTCGAAGGTGCCCCAGACCTGGGTCGCCACGTGCCCCATGTAGTTGCGCCCGATCTGGCCGCTGGAATTGGCGAGCCCGAGATTGAGCAGCAGGCGCGGAGTCTCGACGGCCCCGGCACAGAGGAAAACGGCGCCGCACCGCTGCCGGCGATCCTCGCCATCCTGGCGGTAGACCACGCCGGTGACCCGGCCGTCGGCAGCGCGCTCCAGGCCGTGGACGAAGGCCTCGGCCCGGATCTCGGCACCGTGGGCCACCGCGTACGGCAGGTAGGTCACGTCCATGCTCGCCTTGGCGCCCGTGCGGCAGCCCTGGTGGCAGAAGCCGCAATTGATGCAGGCGTTGCGGCGGGGTCCGTCCTCGGACTGGAAATCCTGGGAGACCACGGCGGCGGGCGCGTCCGCCCACCGGATGCCGCGGGCCTCGCAGGCCCGCGCCATGATGTCGGCCGGGCCATTCCGCGGGACCGGGGGCAGGGGATAGCGCCGGCCGGCATCCCACGGATAGCTCGGCGCGCCCGACACGCCGAGAAACCGCTCCACCCGCTCGTAGAACGGAAGCAGGTCGTCGTAGGTCAGCGGCCAGTCGACGCCTTCGCCGGTCTCCGTGTGGAGCCTCAGGTCGCGGGTATCGGCCCGGGGCACGAAGGCGCCCCAGTGAAGCGTCGAGCCGCCGACACCCGTGCCGCTGTTATTCGCCCCGAAGGCCTCCGGGGTCGCGCCGCCGCTCAGCCGCTCCTCGGTCCAGTAGATCTCGTCCGCCAGCGTCTCGTCGAAGGCGAAGCGCTCCGGCGTGAAGTTCGGTCCGGCCTCCAGAGCCACGACCCTGAGGCCCGCGGCGGCGAGGCGCGCGAGGAGCGGCGCGCCGCCCGCGCCAGTCCCCACCACGACCGCATCGACGACGTCGTCCGCGCGGTAGGTCCGCATGCCCGCGAGATTCATCGTCCTGCCTCCGTCTGCAGCGCTTGGGGCTCCCAGGGTTCCGGCGCGTCGAGCCCGACCGCGTGGAAGCCCGGCAGGCCGTCGGCGATTTCTCCCGGCCGGTCGCCGCCGGCACCGATGCCCGAGAAGCCGATCCGGGCCAGCGCCGCCGGGTGGCCGAGCCAGAGCCGCACCGCGTCGGCGCGGAGATCCTCGAACCAGAACCGCATCCGGTCGCCGTCGAGCCGGCCTTCGAGGGCGTCCGGGACCGTCAGATCCCCACGCTGGCAGAGGGTGAGCAGCGCGTCCTGCCGTGGCGCGTCGAGGGTTGTGAACGGGCGGCCCTGCGCGGCCCGGGCTGCGGCATCCAGGGTGCGCAGGGCGGCGCGGTAGGCGTCCGCGTCCGGCGGCAGGGCCGAGAAGCGCCAGCCGTCGCCGGCGCCGGACGCCAGCCGCCGATCGAGGCGGGCTGCGAGATCGAGATGCGGCACCGGCATCACCCGGGCGAGGGCGGCCCGCAGGATCGCGAGTTCCACAGGGTCGAGGGCCACCGGTCGATAGGCGGGGTCGTCCGGCGCGGCGCGCTCCGCGAGCGCCTGGCGCAGGCGGCCGTTGACCCGCTCGGAGGCGATCAGCGCCGCGTAGTCCGGCGCCACCGTCGGGGCCGCCTCAACCGGTCGGCGGGGCCGGTCGTCGAAATGGGCGCGCAGCCCGTCGGCCAGGGCGGCCGGCCGCTCCAGCGGCAGGAGATGGCCGACGCCGTCGACCGTCACGAGGCGATGATGTGCGAGGTGGGGCGCCGTCAGGGCCTGCTGCGCGTCCGGTCCGAGGTCGGCGTCCTCGGATCCGGCCAGAATCAGCGCCGGGGTGCGCAGGACGCCGACGCGGCGGCACCAATCCTCGTTGGCGCCCGCCTCGAGCCAAGCCTTCCAGGCGGCCGGCGCGGCCCGCAGGACGTCGGCTACCGCCCGTTCCTCGGTCTCAGGGTCCAGCCGGTCGCCGACATTCGCGCGTACGAAGGCCTGAGCCTCGCGCCGCCGCGTCTCGGGATCCGCGTCGATCCAGGCGAGCATTTTGGCGCGCCGGTCCTCCGGGATCGGCTCCGGGCTCGGCGGCGAGCCGGAGACCAGGATGAGATCGGTGAGGCCGGTCAGGCCCGCTTCGCCATCCTCGGCCCGGCGCGCCAAGGCCAAGGCGACCTTGGCCCCCATGCTGTGACCGGCGATCCCGAACCGGGCCGGAGCCCGCGCGCGGATGGCTTCGGCCACGTGATCGGCCATCGCGGCCACGTGATCGGCCATCGCGGCGACGGAATAGCCCGGCGTGCCGGCGGCATCGCCGAAGCCCGGCAAGTCGACCGGCACACATGTCAGCGGCGTCCCCGCGAGGGCACGCGCCAAAGGCTCCCAGCTTCGGGCGCTGCCCCCCAGGAAGTGAAGGCAGAACAGGACTTCAGGTTCGGACATTGCGGAGACATCGCGCGGGGCCAGAGTGCTTCAAGCGTACGCGACGCCGCATGGCCGACGTTTTGCCCCGGACCGAACGGTCAAGCCGGGACGGCGTGCGATCAGGGCATACGGAGGAGACCGTGGTGACGGATCTTGAACAGGCTTGGCGCGTGGAAGAAGCCTGCCTCAACGCCTGGCCGAGCCCGCGCGAACTCCTGATCCACGGCTACCTGCTGCGCGCCGCGGGCGGGCGTTCGAAGCGGCAGAATTCCGTGACCCCCATGCGGGGGAGCGGCGCGCCCGGACCGGCCATCGAGGCCGCGCGCGCCATCTACGAGCGTCTGGGGCGGCGCGCGATCTTCCGGATTCCGGCGATCGCCCCGCAGATGGAGCCGCTCCTGTCCCACGCGGACTTCGCCGTCGTGGACGAGACCTGCACGCTGCTCCGCGCGCTCGATGACCTGCCGGCGGTGCCTGAGCCGGCAGCGACGGTCGCCGCCGTCCCCGGTGAGGACTGGCTGGCGGTGCGCGATGCCGTGAACCACGCGGACGCCGCAGCCGCGCAAGTCTTCCGCGACACCGTCGCCGCCCTGTCCCTGCCGCGGGCCTTCGCGGCGGCCTTGGCCGAGGGCGGGATCGGCGCGATCGCCTTCGGGGTGCTCGACGGTGGTTGTCTGGTCATCGAGGCGGTGGCCACCCCCGAACCCCTGCGCGGCCGCGGCCATGCCCGGCGCGCCGTGGCCGCGCTGCTGCGCTGGGGGAGGGCGGAGGGCGCCCGGGCGGCCTGCCTGCAGGTCGTCGCGGCGAACACGCCGGCGCGGGCGCTCTACCGCGCCCTCGGCTTCGAGCGCGAACTGTACCGCTATCACTATCGGGTCGGTCCGGAGCCCGGCTGAGACGCGAGCCGGATCGCGGCCCAGTCCCGCACCCGCTCCGGCCGTGGTCTCAGGCGTCGAAGAGCGAGCCCTGCCGCGTCGGGGCAGGGCGCGTGCCGGTCCGCCTGCCCGGCGTTGCCGGCGAGGCCGCGCCGCGACGCGCGGGCTTCGCCGACGGGGATGGATCGGACGTCCCGGACGGATCGGCCCCGTCGGGCACGGCCGTCACGGTCCCGTCGGCGAATTGCAGACTGAGGCGGGTGGCCACCGCCGCATCCGCGGCGCGGCGCATCGGCAGCCCCGCGGCATCGCGCACCAGCACGTAGCCGCGGTCGAGCACGGCGCGGTAGCTGAGCGAACCGAGCAGGCCCGCCAGCCCGTCCAGACGGTCGCGGCGGCGCTCGATGCTGCGCGCCCCGGCCTGGGCGAGGCGCTCCGACAGCGCGTGCAGGCGGTCGGTGTGGCGCGCCTGCAGCGCCCGGGCCCGTTCCAGGCCGGCCTCCCGCGCGACGACGAGGCGCCGCCCGAGCTGGATCAGGGCTTCGCCCTTGCGCTGGACGTCGTTGCGCAGGGCATTGAGCGGCCGGTGGTCGATCCGCGCCAGCCGCGCGCGGGCGTTGGCGAGGACCACGTCGGGCGAGCGCCGGGCCATCCGGTCGAGGAGGAGCTGGAGCCGCGCGCGATGGCGGCTGGCGCCCGCCGCGAGGGCCGGGGCGAGGCGCGCCTCGGCGAGGTCGAGCCGCTGGCGCTTGGCCGCCAGCAGGGCGTCGGCACTGGGCAGAGCACGCCCGAGGGCGCGCAGATCCGACCGGTCGCGGTCGATCCGGCGCCCGACCGCCCCTCTGCCGCGGGCGGAGAGGTCCGCCACCGTGGCGATCAGGTCGGCGCGGACCGGCACCGCCATCTCGGCGGCGCCCGTCGGGGTCGGCGCCCGGCGGTCGGACACGTAGTCGATCAGCGTGGTGTCGGTCTCGTGCCCGACCGCCGAGATCAGCGGGATCGCGCTCTCGAAGGCGGCGCGGACGACGCATTCCTCGTTGAAGGCCCAGAGATCCTCGATGGAGCCGCCGCCGCGAGCGACGATCAGCACGTCCGGGCGCGGGATCGCGCCGCCCGCCGGAAGTGCGTTGAAGCCGCGGATCGCGGCCGCGACCTCCTCGGCCGCGCCGTCGCCCTGGACCCGCACCGGCCAGACCAGGACGGGCCGCGGGAACCGGTCCTCCAGCCTGTGGAGGATGTCGCGGATCACCGCGCCGGTCGGCGAAGTGACGACGCCGACGACCTGCGGCAGGTAGGGGATGGGCCGCTTGTGCTCGGGGGCGAACAGCCCCTCGGCGGCGAGCAGCTTCTTGCGCTCCTCCAGAAGAGCCATCCAGGCCCCGAGACCCGCCGGCTCCAGGTTCTCGATGACGATCTGATAGGAAGACTTCCCGGGAAAGGTGGTGATGCGACCGGTGGCGACGACCTCCAGCCCCTCCTGGGGGCGCTGGCGCAGGCGGCCGAACACACCCTTCCAGACCACCGCGTCGATCCGCGCCTGCCCGTCCTTCAGGGAGAAATAGGCGTGGCCCGAGCCGTGCTGGCCGCGATAGCCCGAGATCTCGCCGCGCAGGCGGACATGGCCGAAGGCGTCCTCCAGCGTGCGTTTCAGGGCACCGGCCAGTTCGCCCACCGACCATTCGGGCTGGTTGGCATTGAGCACGCGGGTCGGCGGGATATCCGCCGCGGGCTGGGCTGCGGGGCGCGGGGGCGGCACGAGGGGCATGGCCGGACGCTAGGGGGCTCCGGCAGGACAGTCAAAGGTCCGCTGTGGAGATGCGGTCGTTCGGCCGGAGCGCTGCGACGCTACTCCACGGCGAGTTCGCGCGGACGGTCCGAGATCGCCACCCGCGGAACGAGGAGCGACAGGAGCAGCGTCAGCACCGCCACGACGAAAACCGTCCAGAACGTGCCGTGCAGGGCGTGCTGCAGCCCGTGCCGGATGGCTTCGCCGCCGGCGCCGAGGCTGCCGGGATCGTCGAGCAGGCGGCGGAGCTGGTCGGAATTCACCGCCGGGCCGCTCGACGGGTGCGCCAGCCGGTAGTTCAGCACGGCGCCCAGCACGGTGGCGCCGAGGGTCGAGCCGAGATTGCGCGAGAAGATGTTCGAGGCCGTCGCCGCCCCGCGCTGCGCCCAGGCGACGCTGTCCTGGATGATCACGATGGCGGCGGTGGACAGGAAGCCCATGCCGAGCCCCATCACCACGGAGCCGCAGGCCGCCACCACGGGGGATGTGTCCGGCCCGAGCGCCACGAAGGCGATCGCGCCGAGGGGCAGGAGGGTCGCGCCGACCAGCAGGATCGGGCGCAGGCCGAACCGCACGAAACTGCGCGCCGCCGTGGTGGCGCCGATCGGCCAGCCGAGGACCATCAGGGTCAGCGTCAGGCCGGCGATGAGGGGCGATTGCCGCAGAACGCCCTGAACGTACATCGGCAGGAACGCCGTGAGCCCGATCACCGTCATGCCGGAGAGCAGCGTCGCGGTGTTGGCCGTCGCGATGGGGCGCTGCATCCACAGGCGGATGTCGAGCATCGGATCCGGGGCGCGCCGCTCCTGGACGACGAACAGGATCGCGGCCACCACGAAGGTCAGCGCCGGCCACAGGGCGGCTTCGGCCGATTCACCGGCCTCGGTCAGCGCGAGCATCAGCGCCGCGATGGCCGCGGTGAACAGGGCCGCGCCGATCACGTCGATCTGGCGGCTGCGGCGCTCGACGCCCTCGTGGAGGAAGCGCAGGAACAGGCCGGCCGCGATCACGCCGATCGGCAGGTTGATCCAGAAGATCCACGGCCAGCTCAGATGGCCGATGATCAGGCCGCCGACCAGCGGCCCGGCCACCGACGAGATCCCCCAGACACTGGCGAGGAAGCCTTGGACCCGGCCGCGCTCGCGGGCCGAATACAGGTCCCCGACGACGGTCAGGCTCACCGGCTGGATCGCCCCCGCGCCGACGCCCTGCACGAGGCGGAACAGGATCAGCGAGGGCATCGACCACGCGAGCCCGCACAGCAGGGAGCCCGCGAGGAACACCGCGATGCCGAACAGCAGCACCGGCCGGCGCCCGTAGAGGTCCGACAGCTTGCCGAACACCACCGTGGTGGCCGTCTGGGTCAGCAGGAAAGAGGCGAACACCCAGGCGTAGAGGTGGAGGTCGCCGAGCTGTCCGGCGATCTGCGGCATCGCCGTCGAGACGATCGTCGCCTCGATGGCGATCATGAACATCGCCGCCATCACCGCGGCGAGGACCAGCGGGCGGCGCGTCTCGGAAGGCTTCGGCATGGCGCCGGTCTAGGCCCCACGAGCGTGCCGACCTAGCCTCGAAACCGGCGACCGGTTCTCGGGCCGCGAGAGCCGTGCGCGAGCGCACATACACCGGCACCTGGCCCCGCGGCCCATGCATGGGCATGGCGCCGCGATGCTCAGGGCGCATGCGGCCGGTCTGTTCAGGCCTCCGCGTCGGCGTCGAGGTCCCGCCCGCGTGTCTCCGGCAGCAGGAAGGCGGCAACGGTCCCGACGAGGCTGAACGCGGCGAGATAGTAGGCCGGCGCGAGCCGGTCGCCGGTCGTGGCGATCAACCAGTTCACCACGTAGTTGGTGCTGCCGCCGAACACCGAGACCGAGACCGCGTAGACGATCGACAGCCCGGCGCTGCGGACGGCCCGCGGCAGCGCCTCCGGAATGCCGACGATCACCGCGGCGGCGTTGATGGAAGACAGCGCCGACAGCAGGAAGGTGACCGCGTAGACGCTGGCGGCGCTCGGCGCCTGCACGACCCAGGCGAAGGCCGGAACCGCCAGGATCAGGATCAGCGCGCGCGGCCAGATCATCACCGGCCGCCGCCCGACTCGGTCGGCGAGCCAGCCGCCGAGCAGCGGGAAGATCACGGAGGCGAGCCCGAGCGCGATCGGCACCGCCGTGGCGGCCGTCTCGCTCAAGCCGAGCGTCGCGCCGGCGAAGACCGGCATGTTGGTGCCGACTGCGTTCGACACGGTGGAGGCGGCGATGACCAGGAAGGTCAGGCCCAGCAGCCGGCCATGCTCCCGCAGCAATCGACCGACCACCGCCAGAGTCGAGGCGGCCGCGTCCGGATCCTCCTCGGCGCCGGCCGTCTCCGGCAGATGACTGCGGATGACGAGGCCGACCGGCACCACGCACAGGCCGAGGGCGAACATCAGCCGCCAGCCCCATTGCGCCATGGCCTGGTCGCCGAGGACGAACGCCAGGGCGGTCGCGAAGATCCCGGCGAACAGGGCCGCACAGCCCTGGCTGGCGATCTGCCAACTTGTCACGAAGCCGCGCTTCTCCGGCGGCGCCGCCTCCAGCAGGAAGGCGGTGGACGGGCCGACCTCGCCGCCGAGGGCGAGCCCCTGCACGAGCCGTCCGGCGATGACGATCACCTGTGCCCAGCCGCCGATCGTCGCGTAGGCGGGGCAGGCGGCCAGCATCAGCATGCCGACCGCCATCAGCGCGATGGTGATCAGCATCGCGGGCTTGCGGCCGGCACGGTCCGCGAAGGCGCCGATCAGCACGCCGCCGATGGGCCGCATGACGTAGCCGATGCCGAACAGGGCGAGCGACGCCAGCAGGCTGTGGGTCGGATCGTTTGCCGGGAAGAAGGCCTCGCCGATCGGCTTGGCGAAGAAGGCGTAGACCGTGAAATCGTAGAATTCGAGAGCATTGCCCAGGACGACGGCCCCGACCGACTTGCGGTCGAGCGTAGGATGATGTGCGCCGGGATGCGGTGCGGTCCGAGCGTCCATCAGCGGGCCGACCCGTCGACCGGGTGCCTGGCGAAACCGCCGGTCACGGATTCTGCGCCATCCGCCAGGGCTTCGTCATGACCGGACAGCCGGAGCGCGGGCGCTTCCGTCTCCTCCGCGCAGGCGCGGGCTTTCGCGGCCAAGCCCTTGGCGGATGCGGCTCGGCCGAGCGCGCGGGCATCGAGATCGTTCGGGGGCGAATCCATTCGGGCGCAGCTCCGTATCGGTAGGCTGCGCCGCGATGTAGGGCGCGGATCGCGCGCGTCGTCGCTCTCAGTGACGCGTCGGATCCTCCGACGGCGGAAGCACGACGGCCTCGCTGAACGGGAATTCCAGCACGACCTCGCCGTCATCGTCCATGACCACGAGGCATGCGGTCATCAGCCGGGCCTGGTTCTGCGGATTGCGCAGGGCGGCGCGGATCGTCTCCTGGGCCATCTCCCACGCCGCGTCCGGATCGCGCAGCTCGGTCCCGGTCGGGTCGGAGACGACATCCGCGCCGATATGCGTATGGAAGAAGTACCGCGGCATGGCTTTTACCGGCTCGGAGGCGTCCGCCAGGGCGGAGCGATCCGCGATAGGTGGGGATCGCCGGTCCTTGGACCAAACCGCAGCGTAGGCCGCCCAGCCGCGCCCGTCTTCAGCCGTTCGCGGCGCGTCTGTCCGGTGCGGACGGGACCGGGCGGAGGGCCCGCACTTGGCCGGTGACGCCGGCCGCGCGGTGCTGCTTCTCCATGGCCATGAGCGGACGCAATTCCGGCTCGGCGAAGTCGAGGAGCTTGGCGTTGCGCCAGCGCGGCTTACCGGAGCCGCGGCCGAACCAGCGGGGACGCTCTTCCTCGACCAGCAACACCAGTCGCCCCGTCCAGGTCTTTCGGAACCAGAAACGCCCCGTCAGAGACATCGCTCAATCCTTGCAGCAGAGCCGCCCCCGTCTTGGTGCCTCAATAGCGAACTCGGCGGTTCGCGTACGGTTAGAAGAAGCAGAAGGCCCGACGAAATCCCGCTATCCACAGCAGCCGGCGCAGCGGCACGGCGGGGAGCGCCTACCGTGCGAAGTGCCGGAGGGAGAGTGCCAGGACGACGAGCCAGACGCCCCCCGAAACGGCGAACACGAACCCGCGGAGGATCGCTGTCTCCAGCGCCGCGTGCGCCGAGCGCCGATCCGGTGTTCGTGACACGCCGCCCCTGCGCGAAGGCTCGGGACGCGCTCCGACCGGCCGCTGCTCCGGCACGGCGAGCAGGCGCGTCAGGCTGTCCGGGAGCGGTCGCGGGTTTGTCTGCACGGCACCCGCGAACCTACAGGGCTCAGAGCCGGGGCGACAAGCCGTGCAGGGGCATCCCGGATCGCCGCTCCCGGCGCCCGCTGCGATCCGATTTGTCGGCTTCCGGCCCCATGCTACAGCGCGCGTTCGGCGGGCTTGTCCGCCCGTCGGTCCGCGGATGTCACAGCCCCCTGTCTTGATCACCGGCGTCGCCGGCTTCATCGGGAACCAGCTCGCTTTGCGTCTCCTCGAGTCCGGCCGCCAGGTCGTCGGACTCGACAGCGTCAACGCCTATTACGACGTGCGGCTCAAGGAGGCCCGGCTTTCCCGTCTCGCGGGCTTCGAGGGCCACAGCTTCACGCGGCTCGACCTCGCGGACCGGGACGGCCTCGACGCGCTGTTCCGCCGGCACGACTTCCGGACGGTGATCCACCTCGCCGCCCAGGCGGGCGTGCGTCACTCGCTCACCGATCCCCATGCCTATGCGGCGAGCAACCTCGTCGGCTTCCTGAACATTCTGGAGGCCTGCCGCCACGGGGGTGTGGAGCATCTGCTCTACGCCTCATCGAGTTCCGTCTACGGCGGCGGCACGACCATGCCGTTCTCGGTGCATCAGAACGTCGACCATCCGCTCAGCCTCTACGCCGCGACCAAGAAGGCGAACGAGCTGATGGCGCACAGCTACAGCCATCTCTACGGGCTGCCGACCACCGGCCTGCGGTTCTTCACCGTCTACGGCCCCTGGGGGCGGCCGGACATGGCCCTGTATCTGTTCACCCGCGCCATCCTGGCGGGCGAGCCGATCCGGGTGTTCAACGAAGGGCAAATGCTCCGTGACTTCACCTACATCGACGACATCGTCGCGGGGATTCGGGCTCTGACGGAACGGCCGGCCACGCCAAACCCCGCCTGGAGCGCTGCCGAGCCGGATCCGGGGACCAGCGCCGCCCCCTACCGGATCTACAACATCGGCAACAACGAGCCGGTGGCGCTTCAGGAGATGATTGCACTCCTTGAGGTGGCCCTGGGCCGCAAGGCGGAGAAGATCCTGCTGCCTATGCAGCCGGGCGATGTTCCGGCGACCTACGCCGACATCGACGATCTCGTGCACGAGACCGGATTCCGCCCCGCCACGCCGTTGAAGACGGGCATCGGGCACTTCGTCGATTGGTATCGGACCTACCACGGCGTCTGAGACAGGCGCGGTGAGCGCGCGACCGGCCGCCGGCGGCCGGACGGGGCTTCCGGCCATCCGGGGAGCCAAACCGGCCGCACCGTGTTGAGGCAGGCGGCGCGCCGGGTCGGCCGCCGATCTGAACACGGGCGACGGCTTTGCCAGACTAGGCCGTTGCGCCCGCCGGGCAGATTCATTTAGAGCTATTCCAGGCAGGCAAGCTCTGCCCGCATCGCTGCCGCAACGGTGGCCAACAGGAGGAAATCCATGCGTTCACTCGTTTTCGGCGCCGTCCTTGCCGTTGTCATGCCGCTCGCGGCACAGGCCCAGGAGGCCGGGGATGCGGCCGCCGGCGAGAAGGCGTTCGCTCCCTGCAAGGCGTGCCACAATTTCCAGAAGAACGGCGTGGGCCCTGATCTGAAGGGTGTCGTCGGCCGCAAGGCGGGCACCTACGAGGGTTACAACTACTCCGCCGCCCTGAAGAACTCGGGCATCACCTGGGACGAGGCCAACCTGCACGAGTGGCTGAAGAACCCGAAGGCGAAGGTCCCGGGCACCAAGATGATCTTCCAGGGCTATCCCGACGACAAGAAGATCAACGACGTCATCGCCTACCTCAAGACGCAGTCCTGAGAGGCGAATCCGCGCAAGCCAGAACCGGGAGCGACCGCGCGGTCGCTCCCGGGCCGGGTGCGGTCCCTAGTCGGACGCGAGACCTGCCTGAAGGCTCAACCTGAGGGTAACGAGATCGTGAAGGAGATCCTTGCGACCCTGGATGTCGAAGCCGGTCAGGCCGCCCGCCTCGTCGGGGATGCAGGCCAGTTCGTCGCGCAGGGCTAGGCCGGCCGGGGTGAGGAAGATGCTGACCTGACGCTCGTCGACCCGGTCGCGGGCACGGCGAACCCGGCCCGAGGCCTCGAGGCGCTTCAGAAGCGGCGTCAGCGTACCTGAATCCAGGAACAGACGATTGCCGATCTCCTTCACCGAAAGGCCGTCCTGCTCCCAGAGCACCAGCAGGACGATGTATTGCGGATAGGTCAGCTCGTAGCGCCCGAGAAGGTTTCTGTAGGCGCGACCGAAGGCATGCGCGGCGGCGTAGACCGCGAAGCACAGCTGATTGTCGAGGCGCTGCCGCTCCTGCTGCGAAGGCTGATCGGCACGCGTGTGCCCCGCCTGATCCAGCTCAGCGCCGATCTGCGAGGCCGAAGGGCCTGACATAGGAAAACTCTCTCTGGTAAAGGCTGGCTCGCGTACCGGTATGGCGAAAGGCCCCTCTTAGGCATTTCGCATAACCTATACAATTGGGGCGATCGACCAGGATTGCCACGCGTTCTGTGCGGTGATCCTCAGCCATCCATCAACGGATGCAGATCGCGGACCATCGCCTTCAGGCGTTCATCGAGCACGTGCGTGTAGATCTGCGTTGTCGAGATGTCGGCATGACCGAGCAGCTCTTGGACGATGCGCAGGTCGGCCCCGTTCTGCAGGAGATGGCTGGCGAAGGCGTGACGGAGCACGTGGGGGCTGACGCGGTCCGGATGCAGGCCGGACGCCGCAGCGAGCGTCTTCAGGTCGCGGGCGAAGGCCTGCCGGGTGAGATAGCCGCTGTCGCTGTCGGCGGGGAACAGCCACGCGGAGTCCTCCGGCACCGCCGGAAGATGGGCCGACATGGCGGCGCAGGCCGCCTCGGTCAGGGGGACCAAGCGCTCGCGGCCGCCCTTGCCCTTGATGAAGAGGTAGCGCTCGCGGCTCACGCCCGCCGCGCGCGGCAGCGCGACGAGCTCGGAGACGCGCAGGCCCGTGGCGTAGAGCAACTCGAGCAGGCACACCATCCGGCGTGCCCGGCGGGCCGGCCCCGGCGGCTGCTCGGCGGCGGCGGCCGCCTGCGCGGTGGCGAGCAACCGGTCGACCTCCGCGATGGAGAGCACCTTGGGCAGCGACCGTCCCCGGCGCGGTCCGGAGACCGCGACGCTGGGATCGCTCTCGGCGCCCCCCTCGGCGTACAGGAACTTGTGGAAACCGCGCACGCAGGACAGGCGCCGCGCTGCCGAGGAGGCCTTGAGGCCGCGGGTCTCGAGATCGATCAGGAAGGCCCGGAGCGTGCCGGAATCCACGGCGTCGAGCGCGGTCCCCGACCGGGCGAGGTAACCGAGATAATCCTCCAGATCGCGCCGGTAGGCGGTCAGGGTGTTGAGGCCGGCACCGCGCTCGGCGGCCAGCATGTCGAGATAGTCGGCGGCCTCGGGGCAAAGCGCCCGGCCGGCATCGCCGGAGACGTCCGACCCGCTCAACGGTTGCCGGGCTGGAGCTTCGAGGCGGGGATGGAAACAGTCATCTCCCGCGGCGTCGGCTGGACGAAATTCGCCAAGGCGAACATCGCAGCGAAAACCAGACCCGCCAGGATCGCGAGGGTGGCGAAGAAACGGAATAGGGTCGGCACGTCGGTCGAACCTCGGGCAGACGGGCGCTAGCGGCGGGAAGGGGGACGGGCGAGGGCTGTCTCCGAGCCGCCGCGGGTGCTCGGGTTCGACCACGCGAACGCGGCGCTGACAAGGCCTACAACGACACAGCGATGCGTTTCGCAGCCCGCTTGAATCGCGCTAAGAGCCTGCCGCAGGATGGAGGCAGCCCGGCGACAGGCGCTCGGGGGCCGGTGAGGAGGCGGGGACGCCACACGGATGCGATGCAGGAGTCGATGCAGGAGGCCATAAGCGAGGAGGCGGCGGGTGAACCGATCGAGGCGCGTCTGCGCCGTGCGCTCGGCCTGCGCTCGATCGTGCTCGTCGGCCTCATGGGGGCGGGCAAGAGCACCGTCGGCCGGCGCCTGGCGAGTCGCCTCGGGCTGATCTTCAAGGATGCCGACATCGAGATCGAAGCGGCGGCCGGCCTGACGATCCCCGACATCTTCGCCATCTATGGCGAGCCGAGCTTCCGCGACGGCGAGGAGCGGGTGATCTCGCGGCTTCTCCGGGCCGGCCCGCTGGTCCTGGCGACCGGCGGCGGCGCCTACCTTCGCGAGGCGACGCGCGCCCGCATCGCCGAATCCGCGGTCTCGGTGTGGCTGAAGGCCGATCTGGACGTGCTGATGCGGCGCGTGCGCAAGCGCGGCAACCGTCCGCTGCTGCAGACCGAGGACCCGGAGGCGACGATGCGGGACCTGATGGCCGTGCGCCACCCGGTCTACGCCGCCGCCGACGTGATGGTCATCTCCCGGGAGGTGTCGCACGACCGGGTCGTCCAGGATGTGCTGGAAGCGCTGGACGCCCATCTCAGCGGCGAAGGCTCCGTCCCCGTTGCCGCCCAGTGAGACCCGAGCGAACCGCCCCATGACCGAGCCGACGCCCCGTCAGGACCTCCTGACCGTCCACGTGCCCCTCGACGCCGGCCGCGCCTACGACATCCTGATCGGCCGCGGGCTGATCGACACGGCCGGCGCCGCCGTGGCCGCGCTCGGGGGACGCCGCGCCGCCATCGTGACGGACGCCACCGTCGGCGCCCTCTATGCCGCGCGGCTTCGCACCAGCCTGGAGCGCGCCGGCCTTCAGGCGGGCGTGGTGACGGTGGCACCGGGCGAGGCGTCGAAGTCCTATGCCGGCTTTGCGGAAGTCTGCGACGGCCTGCTCGCCCTCAAGGTCGAGCGCGGCGACCTTGTCGTGGCCCTGGGCGGCGGCGTGGTCGGTGACCTCGCCGGCTTCGCGGCCGCCACCCTGCGGCGGGGCGTGCGCTTCGTGCAGGTGCCGACGAGCCTCCTTGCCCAGGTCGATTCCTCGGTGGGCGGCAAGACCGGCATCAATGCGCCGCTGGGCAAGAACCTGATCGGCGCCTTCCACCAGCCGCGTCTCGTCCTGGCCGATACGGCCGCCCTCGACACCCTCTCCGAGCGCGAGATGCGCGCCGGCTATGCCGAGGTCGCCAAGTACGGGCTGATCGCCGATCCGGGCTTCTTCGACTGGTGCGAGGCGAACTGGCGCGGGATCTTCTCCGGCGGCCCGGAGCGCGAGCAGGCGGTCGCCTCCTGCTGCCGGGCCAAGGCCGCCGTCGTCACCCGGGACGAGCGGGAGGACGGGGAGCGGGCGCTGCTCAATCTCGGCCACACCTTCGGCCACGCCCTGGAGCGCCTGACGGGCTACGATTCCGCCCGGCTGGTGCATGGCGAGGGCGTGGCGATCGGGATGGCGCTCGCCTTCCGCTTCTCGGCCCGGCTCGGGCTCTGCGGCGGGCAGGATGCCGGCCGCGTCGCCAACCATCTCGCCCTCGCCGGGCTGCCGACCCGTCTGCAGGCGGTCCCGGGCGGATGCGGCACCGTCGAGTCGATTCTCGACGCGATGACGCAGGACAAGAAAGTCCGCGACGGCGCGCTGACCTTTATCCTGGCCCGCGGGATCGGCCAGAGCTTCATCGCCCCGGGCATTGACCGGGCGGCGGTGGCGGCCTTCCTGGAAGACGAACTGGCGTCGCATCGAGACCTCTGAAGTGCTCGATAGTCGGCGGTGGCCTTGCCTAACGCAGGCCGTGCCGCTATGAGCCTGCCACGTCCGGCGCCGCACACTGCGTGCGTCGGTCACGGTTCCTCGGGACCAGGGCCGCAATAGCTCAGCTGGTAGAGCACCTCATTCGTAATGAGGGGGTCGGGGGTTCGAATCCCTCTTGCGGCACCACCACTTAGCCCTGCGCTTGCTGACCGAATGACCGGCCCGGCATGCATATGGCAGGCAGCATGGCGAACAACCCAACCATCTCAGAGCTGCGCTAGGCCGCCGTTGTCAGCGGCCAGGACATCGACGCCGCCGTCGATGCGGTGCCGGCCGAGCTCGTCACCGAATCGTATCCGCTCGCGAAGGCTGGGCGCCGATCTCGTCGAGCCCCTCCGCGCGCACACCTGGGCGACCGAGGCGCTGATCGCCGACAAGCCGGCGCGCCTGGAGGCCAACGGCTCAGCCATCAGCCAGAAGCAGCGGACTGCGATCCCGGGGTGCTCCGCGAGGGCCGCTCCCGCCTCTCTTGATGCGAGCCCCGCGGCGTCATGTGGCAAGGCCGCTTTCGACCCGCCTCGGTGACACGCGGGGGAATATCAAGGCTCCGCGGGCGGCAGTTGAATGGACGCCTCGCACCACAGCGCGACCGGCGGCCGCGTAGTCGCAATCTCGCGACCTGCCGGCATCGTCATGTCTTGAGCCAGCGTATCTCAATGACTGGATCCGGCCACTGCAGACCGCGGTGATCTCGCCGAATTCGCAGGGATAGTTATCGAAATTTATCTCTCTGAGCCGCAAGCGATCGGAAATTACATGACCAGCAGCAGATGGCCAGCCGGCAGCACTACGAGAATATGAGACGAATCAACTTAAAGTAGAAAATGCGGAGTTCAATCCTTCTCGAAAAATCTACACTTAAAGAAAGTTTACTGATATTTTATTAGTTTATGAAAGAATTGGCATAGAAACGTCGATATTAAAAGCAGGTTAAGATGCTGTCTCTCCGTCCCAGCCATCACGCGAAATTGAATGCGCTCGACAGCTCCCACGCACTGATCGAATTCGATCTCGACGGAAAGGTCGTCACCGCCAACGCCAACTTCCTGTCGATCCTCGGCTACCGACTGGACGACATCAAGGGGCGGCATCACTCCATCTTCGTCGACCCGGACGAGCGCGAGAGCGCAGCCTACAAGGCGTTCTGGGACGCTCTGCGCAGCGGTGTACATCAGACATCTGAGTACAAGCGCATCGGCAAGGGCGGCCGCGAAGTCTGGATTCAGGGGAGCTATACCCCGCTCATCGGGCGCAACGGCAAACCCTACGGCGTCTTCAAATGTGCCACGGACATCACAGCGCAGAAATTGCGCAATGCCGATTTCGAGAGCAAGCTGAACGCCCTCGACCGCTCGCAAGGGATCATCGAATTCAACCTCGACGGGACGATCATCACCGCCAATGAGAACTTCCTCGCGGTGGTCGGCTACAGCCTTGACGAGGTGAAGGGCAAGCACCATGCGATGTTCGTCGATGCGGCCGACCGCGATACCGCGGCCTACCGAGCCTTCTGGGACCGGCTCCGGAGCGGCGAGTATCAGCAGGCGGAGTACAAGCGCATCGGCAAAGGCGGCCGCGAGGCCTGGATCCAGGCCACCTACAACCCGGTCCGCGACGCCGCGGGCCGCCTCGTGAAAGTGGTGAAGTTCGCCACCGACATCACCGAGGCCGTGGCCGAGCGGCTGCGACGGGCCGAAATCCACCGGGGCGTCGACCGCGACCTCGACGTGATCAGCAGCTCGATCTCTCATGCGTCGCAGCAGGCGGTGAGCGCGGCAAGCGCGGCCGCCCAGGCCTCAGGCAACACCCAGAGTGTCGCCGCCGGGTCCGAGGAGCTTGCCGCCTCGGTCGGCGAGATCAGCGCGCAGGTGAACCGCGCGCTGCAGGTCACGGGGCGGGCCGTCGAGCAGGCGGTCGCCACCTCGACAGTGGTCGCCGGCCTCGCCTCCGCCGCCCAGCGCATCGGCGAGGTGGTCGAAATGATCAACACGATCGCCGGGCAGACGAACCTGCTGGCGCTGAACGCGACGATCGAGGCCGCCCGGGCCGGCGAGGCCGGCAAGGGCTTCGCCGTGGTGGCCACCGAGGTGAAATCCCTCGCGGCCCAAACCGCGAAGGCGACCGAGAGCATCAGCAGCCAGATCGCGCAGACGCAGGACGCTGCGAATCAGGCAGCCACCGCCATCGCGGGCATCGGGCAGACGATCGGAGAGGTCAACGAGATCTCCTCGGCCATCTCGACGGCCGTCGAGCAGCAGGCTGCGGTCGCCCAGGAGATGTCCATCAACATGCAGGCCATGACCCAGGCCGTAGGGGAGATCAGCCGCAATGTGAGCGTGATCGCCGCCTCGACCCAGGAGGTCGACTCCTCAACGCGGCTGGTGCGCGAGGCGTCACGGGCCATGGTGTCTTAACACCGCCCGTCGCTGCCGCTTCTGCCTCTGCGGTCGTCCGCTCCAGCGCGGGCCGCCGTAAGGCCGTCCGTCGCGGAGCGCGCGCGTCGGTTCGACCGCGGGACCGGGAGGCTCAAGACGGTGAGGCGCCGTCGACCCGTGGCGGCACCTCACGCTTCCGCACGATCCGGGCCCGGTCCCGCAGCGTGACCTCATGGGTCGGCCATTCGCGGCAGGCAGCCTCGAACGCGGCGAGCGCCATCGACAGCGGGTAGATGGTGGCGAGGTGCAGCGCGACGTTGCCGCCGGCGTCGCGCCAGACCTCGATCGTGTAGGGCACCCCAGGCGGCACCGGCGGGATCTGCTTCGCCGGCGGCGGCAGCGTGATCGCGGCGAGGCAGAGGTGCTCGTATTTCCGCGCGGGCGTCGCCCCGGGCCGGCGCTGGTAGCGGCACGACGCCGTCAGGTGGCGGAGCAGATCCACCGTCGGGACGTCGGCGCCGTAGCGATCGATCAGGCTGGCCACGGTGTAGCGTCCCGAGCGCCTGCAGGGCGCGCAGTCGACGTAGACCCGACCAGGCTGAACGTTGCCCAGGCGCCCCATTCTGGTGCTCCTCCGCTTGCGAACGAACGCAGAACAAGCCTGAGGCGGGGGGAAGCTTCAAGGCGCCCGCGCCTCTGATCTTCGCAACCGGTGGACGAATGTGAATGGCGGCCGATTTCGGCTGTCTGGGCATCGGCTTATGAGAGAACCGCGCTCGGATGATATCGGCCCGCGCCCAGGCCATCGCCTGTCTCGGCCTGCGGACCGCCACGAAGAAGCAGCACGTGGCCGAGCATGCCGCCGACCGGCGGTCCGGCGGCCGGGGGCTCGGGGACTCTCACAGACCAGTGCGTCCGAGAACGATGCCGCCCCACGGTCGAAGGCAGCATCCAAGGAGGAGGCTCCATGAGGCAGGCTGCGAGCGATGAACGGCTCTCCCTCGACGCCGTGTCGGTCGAGGACCTGAACGCCGCCCTCCGCGTGGTCCGGCGGCTGCCCCTGGAACTGCTGGGCTTCCTCATCCTGTTGCCGATCGTCGGCATCGGCCTGTCGTGGCTCAGTACGGCCCTCGCACCACCCTATGGCCTCTCCATCTTCGGGCAAGGCCTCGTGACCTGGGGCCTGCTTCTGACGCTCGCCCTGCTGTTCGGGCTGTTCTGGTGGCGGGGACGACAGGTCGGGCTCCTCCTACACGACCCGGCCATCCTGGCGTCGCCGGTCATGAGCCTGATGTCGGTGCCCGGCGTGTTGGCCGCGCGAGCGCAGGCCTTGGGCCTGGAATGGAGCGGGTTCTACGGGCCGCTCCGCCCGCGCCGGAAGTGAGTCCGCGTCTAGATCAGGCCGCCTGACGATCCCGCGGTCAGCGTCTGGCCAGCCCGGTTCACGAGCTTCGCGAAGGCTAGCGCGGCCGCCGAGGCCTGGGTCTCGGACGGAAAGGTGCGGTCCGATTCCAGGACCGTCATCTGCGTCGCGTCGAGCAACACCCAGGTCCAGAGGTGGCGGCCGGTGGCGCGGATCTCGAAGTGCATGGCAGGCTCGTGGCGCAATGGGACATGCCCGCACCATGCGCCGCGAAAAGGCCTGACGCGTTAATGGCTTGGCCGGCGCAACAACCTGCGTCGGCTAACCACGCGGTTGCCCCCGACATCCTCGCAGATCACAGGCGGGATCAGCCGCGCCCCTTGGCCGCGAACTCCCAGACCGGCGGTCCCCAGGTCTGACCCGGCTTGGTCCGGTAGCCGGAGAAGCGGTCGAACACGACCCGGTCGGGCTCGACGCCGGTGACCCGGCTGTCGTTGACCATCAGGGCGCCGGCATATTCCACGCGCAGGAATCCGTGCTCCGGATGGACCCCGAACAGTTGCGGCGCGGTCCAGCCGAGCCGATGCGCCTCGGCGCCGAACTGGTCGAGGAAGGCCAGCGCGCTCGCCCGCATCGCTGCCCATTTCGCCGGCAGCAGATACCGGCACGGCGAGGCGTGCTCGGACAGGCGCTCGATCTGGTCGCGCCAGGAGGCGACGGCGGGCGGGAGGTCGGACATGACGGCCGGGGTAAGGGGCGCAGACTTAATAGACCGTCATCGGGCGGAGAATGGCAGACGGAGGGAGAAGAACGTCGTGATCGCGCCGCTGCGCTAACCTTGAGCTTCTGACAGGAGCTTATCGCGTGGTTTGTGCTTGGCTCGCTCGTGCGCCAGATTTGGTCGATGTCGCTCGAGGACGCCTATCGTGCTTGGCAGACCGAGCCTGCGTCGAGCTTCCGGAACCTCGATGACGTGGTACTGCGCGTCGACGTAATCAGCGATGACGGCGACCTCATCGCCGCGGGCACGGAAGGCACGATCGTCAGCATGCATGATGATGGTGCGCGCTTCGTGTGGAATTTTCCGAGCCGGACAATGTGCTGATGACAGCTCTGCGGCATCAGCTCCCGCTCGCGAACAGATCAGACGTTGAGCGCGAAGCTCATCCCGGTCATCTTCACGATCGATGGCCCGATCCCCAAGGCGATCCCGTCAGGATCCGCGCGGCCCCGCCCCGATCTGCTCACGGGACGGGGGAGTGTCCGACTTCACCAACGATGAGCCGAGCCGATACGCCGAACGGCTTGAGGCCAAGAGACTGACACCCGAGTAACAGCGCCGCCGGTGCATCGAAGCCGCGCGTGACGCTGGCGTCGGCGAGGATCAGACCGACTTCGATGCCGCCGTGGGACAGATCAAGGCGCCGGGGAAGGCCAAGGGCCGAGCGAGCTCGCAGCGTCGTTGAGCCGGACCCCCGCGAAGGTGAGCGTCGCCGTGTAGACGACGGTTCCAGCCTCATCGCGGACCAGGACAACGAAGGCTTGGTTGTCCCCGTCGCCCGGGATCGCGAACCGCGCGATCTCGGGCAGGCTTCGCATCGCAAGAGCGCGGGCCGCCTCAAAATTAGCGCAGTCGCTGCCTTCCTCGTCGCGATGGAAGCTTCGGTTGCTGATATCGAAAAAGTACCGCGGCATGGGGCGCTCCACAGTAAAGGGGCGGGAGCACGCGCTACTCTCGGCCACTGACGCCCGAATCAATCTGCCAGCGATAGGCGCATCTTTACACGGTCATGCGTGGTCGGCATTGATCTGGATCGCCGAATACCGCCTATCTCGTATGACCACACTGCATCATCGCTGACGAATAAACGCGGACCGGGCGGCCCTTCCGGGATCCGCACCCTGGGGGATGAAAAGCCGGATCCGCGGCGCGAAGCGGTCGTTGCCCTGCGCCTCGGCGCGATGTTGATCGCGTTCCGCGGCTGGAGCGCTGCCGTGAGGGCCTGCTCGATCTCGGCGATGCTCGGGATCGGCGCGGCGATACCGGCGCCGAGCCCGCGCCGCCCGTCCGGGCGGCGCCGACGATGGATCCGGTGAGGCGCACAGCGCGTCGACAACGGCGCTGGCTCCGATGCCCTCGGACGGTTTCCGGCGGAGACTCCTCACGGTCCGATCGGTTCGTCCTGAACCGCCCGACGGCGCCAAGCCGTGAGCAGAGCGGCGAGGGCGTCGGGATCCAATCCGTAGCTGTCCGGCAGCCCGGCTCCACGCCCGGTGAGCTGGCGGTTCAGGGCGACGAGGCGGCCCTCTCCGACGCGCGCATCGTCGAACACGACCATCCGCTGCATCGTGCCCTTCACGGTCACCGCTGCGAAGCCGCTGACGTCGTGCCAGGACATGCGCCGCGACCGGCCGGCCTGCACGATCGTTAAGCCCGTCCCGTCGAGATGCAGCGACGAACCCCGGATCGCCACGAGGATCAGGACCGGCAGGCCGCCCAGGAACAGCACGACGCCCGGCCAGAGCAGCACCTGCATCGTCACCGACGGCGCCTCGTGCATCAGCATCCAGACCATGACCCCGCCGAAGACGGCCGACAGGGCGGCGAGAAACAGGATCTTCTTCACCGAGGCCCGTAGAACCACCGGACCGGGATAATGCGCGAGCACGGTCTCCGCCGAGCGGGTCTCCGATTCCAGCAACCCGGGCCGCATGTGCCAGACGGAGACCGCCGCACAGACCCCGAAGAACGCTGTCGTCGCGACGCCACCGTCCGCCCCCGTGACGATCATTCCGACGCCGCCGGCGACGAGAACGAGGCTGAGGCCGAGCAGCAGCGCGTGTCGGAAACGGGAACCGCTGGCTTGGTTCGACACGGACGACCTATCCCTGATGGGCGCGGCCGATCAGGTTCGTCCGCGTCCGGTTGCGCCTGGTCACGCCAAGGCCAGCACGCCTGCGACCACCGCCACGCCGACCCCGAGCCACGCCACATAGTCGCCGATCAGGCCGCTGTGCAGCACCTCCAGCGCACGGGTCGGCGCCGATTGCGTCGCGCTCACCGGTCGGACCACCAGCGCCGGCAGGCGTCTCCGGAACAGCCCGTAGCCGGCACCCGCCAGCGCGGCGACCACGGATGCCCATGGCAACCAGCCTGGTCCCTCCGCCAGGGTCTCCACCGCCGGCCGGTGCAGGAAGGCCGACGCCGCCCGCGGAAGGGCGTGCTCGATCAGGCCCGCCGGCACACCGACGTCGAGGGCGAGCAGAACGCAGCAGGGCGCCAGCATCAGCCAGAGCGGCCGATTGGCCTTCTCGCGCTCGTCCTCGCTCGGTGCCCCGGCCTCGTCGCCGGGATCGGGCCCCAGGCCCAAGAAGATGCGTCCTGCCGCCCGGAGCACCGCCGCCCCCGTCAGGGCCGCGCCGATGGCGCCGGCCGCCAGCGCGATCCCGTGCCCCTGCTGTGCCAGCGCGCCCTGGACCAGGCGCGTGCCCTGATCGAGCACGCCGAGCGGGAGGCCGCAGAGCAGCAGCCCGGCCAGACCCATGGCGATCCCGGCGGGCCAGATCCCCCGTCCGAGCCCCCGCAGGGCGATCTCGTCGATGCTGGCCTGGGTCGCGAGCAGGATCCCGGCGATCATGAATAGGGCCCCCTTCACCAGCCCGTGGCCCACCACGTAGACCAGCATCCCGCCGGTCCCGTCCACCGAGAGGGCCCCGAGGCCGGTGAGCATGATCCCGGCATGCGAGATCGTCGAGAAGGCAAGCATCCGTTTCAGGTGGCGCTGCAGCAGGGCCATCCAGCCGCCCAATAAGGCGGTGAAGCTGCCCAGGCCGATGAGGAGCGCCGGCAGGGCGTGCCGAACCTGATCGGAGCCGCCGAACACGACGGCGCTCACCTTCGCGAGGCCGAACAGCCCGAGCGAGACCATCGCCCCCGAGAAGATCACCGAGACCGGGCTCGGCGCCACCGCGTGGGCGTCGGCGAGCCAGAACTGGAACGGCACGATCGCGCCCTTGATCATCAGGGCGGACGCCACGAGGCAGAAGGCCCCGGCCACCACCGGATCCCGGCCGCCTCGCGCCACGGCGGCCGCGATGCCCTCGAAATCGAGCGTGCCGGTCTGGGCGTAGATCAGCCCGATGCCCCCGAGCATCAAGAAGCCCGCGAGGCTGTTGACCACGGTGAAGTTGATGGCACCCGCCAGCGACGATTCCGCCAGATGGTAGGCCGTCAGCGCGAAGGCCGCGACGCTCATCACCTCGAACCACACGAACAGGTTGAACATATCGCGGGTGAAGCAGAACCCGACCATGGCGGCCAGGAACAGCAGCATCAGGATGTGGAAGTGGCCGTGGGTGCGATCGAAGAAGCCCCAGGCGAACACGAAGGTCAGGGCGTAGAGGAGGCCGATGAAGGCCGCGACCCAGCCGCTGGCCTCGTCCACCGAGAAGCCGATCCCGAGATGGACGCCGTCGCGCGGCTCCCAGCCGCCGAACCAGTAGACCAGGGGCCCGTCGGCGGCATGCACGGCGATGACGCCGCAGAGCACCGCGACGCTCAAGGCCGCCAGCGTCGCCAGGATGTCGGGGAGGCGGCCTGGCAGGAAATGGGCGGTCGCCAGCATCGCCGCGCAGATCACGAGCGGGATGGCGACCGGTAGCGGGAGGAGGGCGGCGGGAAAAGCGGTCACGAGGCTTTCCGCTCCCCATCGCCCACCCGGTTCGATCCCCGATCGCGCCCGGACTGGCCGCCCGCGCGCATCGGCCGGAGCTTCTCCGGATCCAGGCTGCCGCCGCGCTTGTAGGCCTGGATTGTCAGGACGAGGAGAAGCGCGGTGAGCGTTGCGCCGACCACGATGTCGGTGAGCACCAGCGCCTGCATCACCGGGTCGACGGCGGGCGTTCCCGGCGGGTGGTCGTAGAAGATCGGCGCGATGCTGCCCCAGCGATAGCCGAGGCCGAGCAGGAGCACGTAGGTCGCCGATTGGCAGACGCCGAGGCAACCCACGAGGTGGATGAAGTTGCGGCTCGTGGCGATGCCGTAGAGACCGATCCCGAACAGCCACGCGGCAACCGCGTAGGGGAGAACACTCACGCGGATTCCTCCCCCGGTTCCTCGGGCTCGCGCGCCTCGCGGGTCTCCTCCATGAATTCCAGGAAGAGCTGCGTGAAGCCGCCCGTCACCGCCAGGGCGACGCCGAGGTTCTCGACGAGCATCAGGCCGCCCGAGAACAGGTCGCGGAAGGTGCCGAGCGGCAGGATGTTCTGCATGAAGGCGGCGCCGGTGAGCATCGGCGCCAGCCCGCACAGGGCGAAGAGCAGCGCGCCCCCGCCCTCCAGGGCGTCGAGCCAGTGGCTGCGGATGGCGTCGCGCCAGCCGGCATAGCCTTCGCCGAGATAGATCAGCAGGGTCCCGGAGGCGAGGATGACGCCGCCCTGGAAGCCGCCGCCCGGCGTCACGGTCGCGTGCAGCACGACGTAGAGGCCGAACAGCGCGGTGAGCGGGCCGGCGATCCGGCAGGCGAGCACGACGGCCTCCGAGCGCGGGATCACGGCGCGGCCGGGCCGGCGCATGGCGCGCTCGGTGTTGCCCTCGCCGCGCCGCCCGCGCAGCAGCACCACCGTGCCGGTGATCGCCGCGAGCAGCATGAACTCCTCGCCGAGGGTGTCGAGGCCGCGCAGGTCGAAGTTGATGGCGCTGACCATGTTGGCGACGTGCCGCGCCTCGGGGGCGACCGCGTTGATGCGTTCGCCATACTGCGCGATCGTCGATCCGAAGGGCGGCAAGCCGGCGATCACCGCCGCCGCGCCGGGGAGCAGGACGAGGCCCGCGAGGGCCAGAAGGACGATCCGGGCGTTCGGGCTCACGAATCCTCCTCGGGCGGCTGGGTCTTCACCGCCATGAGCGCCACGAGGAAGAGGAGCGGGACGGCCGCGGTGCCCACCGCCAGTTCGGACAGAGCGACGTCGGGCGCCTGAAGGGCGTCGAACAGGATCGCCAGGACGAGCCCGTTGACCGCGATGGCGAAGACCTGCCGGGCGGGATCGCGCACGAGGACCACGGCTGTGCCCGAGATCGCGGCGAACAGGAACAGCAGCGGCAGGATCGCCGTCATGCCGAGCGCCCCTCGCGCATCAGCACGGCCCGGCCGGAGACGTGCGACAGCACCGCCGCCCAGGCGAGGAACACCACCATCATCACCAGGATCTTGAGCGAGCGCCCGGAGATGCCGTCGGCGAGGAACGCCGCCATGGTGACGAGGATTGAGGCCGCGACGTTGAGGAAGGCCAGCGCGTGCAGCCGGTCGAGGGCCCGCGGCAGGCGCCACAGGGCGAGCGCGGCGAGCCACGTCACCGCCACCGCGAGGGCCAGCAGGACACCGATGACGACGCTCATATCCAGCGCTCCAGGAAGACGGCGAGCAGCATCGTGCCGGGCAGGTTGAGCAGAACCAGGGTGAGGGCGAGGTCGGTGATCGAAGCCTGGTCCGTGGCGAAGGCCATGAGCGTCAGGATCAGGACCGTGACGCTGCCGGCGAGCTGGTAGGCGGCGAAGCGCTGGCCGGGCCGGCCCCGCCACGCCAAAGCCGCCGCAACGGCGAGCGGCGGCAGCAGCGCCAGGATGGCGGCCGTCCAGACCGTCATCGCGCCTCCTCCAGGCCGTGCGTCACCACCGTTCCGTGATCGCGGTCGAGGGTGAGGACGTAGCTGTCGGGGGCGAGCGAGGCGGCGAGCAGTCCGACGGCCCGCGCGGCCGGCGCCGGCGCACCGTCGGGCGTCGCCCAGGCGAAGTCGGAGGCGCTCCGCTCGCGGGTCGTCCCGCCGCCGGCGCCGCCGCGCAGGGCCCTGACCAGTTGGCCGCCCACCTGAACGGTCTCGCGGGGCAGGCCGCGCAGGGCCCGCCAGATCGGCCGCAGCGTCCCCCGGTCGAAGCGGAACCGCACGCCGCCGCGCCGGCCGACGCCCCACCACCACAGCGTCCCGAGGCTGGCGCAGACGAGGGCGGCGAGTCCCTCGTTCACGCTCACCGAGCCGGCAAAGACCATGTAGGTCAGTGCTAGGGCGACCCAGATCGCGAGGCCATCACGCCCCGAGCGCCTTCTGAGTCCGCTGATCGGTCCTGCCCGCATCGATCCTGACCGGAGCGCGCCCCGCGGAAGCGTGGCCATGCGCATGCCCGACCGAACGTCACGGCGGGCGCCCGCGTTCCCGGAACCCGAAGACACGCTTCCGTGTAGGGCGATCAGAGCTGGGAGTGCGCATGAAGGCCGAGATCCTGAACATCCGCTTCCTCCACGAGGGCTGGAGCCGGTTCGGCATCGCGCAGGTGCGCCTCGCCGACGGCGCCGTGGTCGAGCGGGAAATCGAAGATCACGGCAACTCGGTGGGGATCTTGCCCTACGACCCGGAGCGGCGGGTCGCGACGCTCGTGCGCGAGTTGCGGGTCCCGCCGCTGTTCGCGGCCGGCGAGCAGGTCCAGCTGGAAGCCCCGGCCGGCCTGATCGATGACGGCAGCCCGGAGGAGAATGCCCGCCGGGAGGCGATGGAGGAGGTGGGCCTGCGCCTGCACGCCCTGGAATTCGTCGGCGCCGCCTATTCCTGCGCGAGCCTCACCACCGAGAAGATCCACCTGTACCTCGCGATCTACGGCTTGGCGGATCGGACCGAGGCGGGCGGCGGGGCCGAGGGCGAGCACGAGAACATCCGGGTCGTCGAGATCCCGCTGGCCGAGCTCGCCGCCCGGGCCGACCGCGCCGAGATCACCGACCTGAAAACGCTCACCCTGATCCTCGCGCTCCGGGCACGCCATCCGGAGCTGTTCCACCGGTGAGGAACCGCCAGCGCGCATTCGCCCAGGGTCTGCTGACCGCGCTGGTGCTGGCTGGGGTCGCGTGGATCGCGTTCCACCTGCGCTGAAAGCGACCTGCGTGAAGGACACTCATGCGGGCAGTAAGCTCCGAAGAGCCGTCGGCACGTCTTGATCGCCGGCCACGGCGGGCCCATCGTCCGCGCAAGACTCGGGAGGTCACCGGATGACGCGCGCCTGCATCGTGGGCTGGGCCCACACACCCTTCGGCAAGCTGGAGGAGCCGGATGTCGAAGGGCTGATCGCCCGGGTCTCGGGCGAGGCGCTGGCCCATGCCGGCGTCGAGGAATCCCAGGTCGACGGCATCTATGTGGGCTCGATGAACACCGGCTTCTCGAAGCAGGGCTTCGAGGGCGCGCTGGTGGCGGTGAATCGGCCCGGCCTCGCCCACGCCCCGGCGACCCATCTGGAGAACGCCTGCGCCACCGGGTCGGCGGCCCTCTACGCGGCCCTCGACTTCGTCGACAGCGGCCGCGGCCGCGTGGCCCTTGTGATCGGCGCCGAGAAGATGACGGCCAAGACCGTCGCCGAGACCGGCGACATCCTCCTGGGCGCCTCCTACCGGAAGGAGGAGGCCGACATCGAGGGCGGCTTCGCCGGCGTGTTCGGGCGGATCGCGGCGGGCTATTTCCAGCGCTACGGCGACCGCAGCGAGGAGCTGGCCCGGATCGCCGCCAAGAACCACCGCAACGGCGTCGGCAACCCCTACGCGCAGCTGCGCAAGGATCTCGGCTTCGACTTCTGCAACCGGGTCTCGGAGAAGAACCCCTACGTGGCCGCTCCCCTGCGGCGCACCGACTGCTCGCTGATCTCGGACGGCGCGGCGGCCCTGGTTGTGGCGGATGCCGAGACGGCGGAGGGTCTGGAGCGGGCGATCGGCTTCCGCGCCCGGGCCCACGTCAACGACATCCTGCCGCTGTCCCGCCGCGACCCGGCGGAGTTCAAGGGCGCGCGGATGGCCTGGGAGAAGGCCCGCGCGCAGGCCGGGATCGCCAACGAGGACCTCTCCTTCGTGGAGACCCACGATTGCTTCACCATCGCCGAGCTGATCGAGTACGAGGCGATGGGCCTCGCAGCCCCCGGCGAGGGCTACCGCGTGGTGCGCGAGGGCCTGGCCGAGAAGGGCGGGCGGCTGCCGATCAACCCGTCCGGCGGCCTGAAGGCCAAGGGCCATCCGGTCGGCGCCACCGGCGTGTCGATGCACGTGATGGCCTGCCTCCAGCTCATGGGCGAGGCCGGCGAGATGCAGGTGCCCGGTGCGGAACTCGCCGGGATCTTCAACATGGGCGGCGCGGCGGTCGCCAACTACGTGTCGATCCTGGAACGGCGGCGCTGAGCGGAGGCTCGGCGGCCCGGCGACGATCCAGAGGGGCAGGCTTCCTCTCTGGACCGGACGAGGATCGAACGCGAGAGGTCAGGTCCTTCGGGAGGTCTCGCCGTCGCCGTCTTCGCGACCGGAGCGCGGCAATCCAGCAGGGCGATGACGGCCAGCGCGCATTGCCGTGGTTCGCTGCGGTCGCGGCGGATGAGGAGAGGGACCGCACGCCCTTCGGACGCGAGCGTCCCGCTCAGCCCAGCCGGTCCAAGGCCTGCGTGAGATCGGCGATCAGGTCGGCCTCGTCCTCCAATCCGATGGAGAGGCGAACGGTTTCGGGCCCGACCTGCGCGGCGGCCTTCTCGTGTTCCGGCAACTGCCGGTGGGTGGTCGAGGACGGGTGGATCGCCAGCGACTTGATCTCGCCGATGTTCACGAGATGCGAGATCAGCTCCAGGGCGGCGATGAACGTCAGGGCCGCCCGCTCGCCGCCCTTCAGGGCGAAGGTAAAGATCGAGCCCGGCCCGTTCGGCGTGTAGCGCCGGGCGAGGTCCTCCCCGGGCTGTCCCGGCAGCATCGGATAGCTCACCCAATCCACCGCCGGATGGTCCTTGAGGAAGGCCGCGACCGCCCGCGCATTGGCGCAGTGCCGCTCCATGCGCAACGGCAGGGTCTCGATCCCCATGAGCGTCAGGAACGCGTTCATCGGCGACAGGCCGGGCCCGAGGTCGCGCAGGCCGAAGAACCGGCAGGCTGCCGCGAACGGGGTTTCGGGGAAGGCCTTTGTCAGGACGAGGCCGTCATAGTCCGGCCAGGGCTCGGTGATCAGGTTGTAGCCGCCGGCCTTTTCCCAGTCGAAGCGGCCGGCGTCGCAGATCACGCCGCCGATGGTCTGGCCGGAACCGCTCAAGAACTTCGAGGTCGAGTGCCAGACGATGTCGGCGCCGTGCTCGATCGGTCGGATCAGGGCCGGCGAGGCCAGGGTATTGTCCACGACGAGCGGGAGATTGTGGCGCCGCGCCACCGCGGCGATCCCATCGAGGTCCACCACCGACGCGCAGGGATTCACGATCGATTCGCAGAAGATGGCCCGGCAGTCCGGGGTGATGGCCGCCTCGAAATCCTCCGGGGCCATGCCGCGTGCGAAGCGGGGCTTCAGGTCGTAGCGCCCATCGAGGCGGCGCATCAGACCGAGTGACCCGCCGAACAGGCGTGGCGAGGCGACATAGGCGTCGCCGCTCTTCATCAGCGTCATCAGGACCAGCTGCATGGCGGACTGTCCTGAAGACACCGCCACGCCGGCCTTCGCGCCCTCGAGATCGGCGATGCGACGTTCCAGCGCGGCGACGGTGGGGTTCGAGCCGCGGGAATACGAGAAGCCTGTCCGCCGGCCGGCGAAGATGTCCGCCGCCTGCTCGGTCGAGTCGAACACGAAGCCGTTGGTGAAGTAGATCGGCTGGACCCGCGCGCCCGTGGCGGGGTCCGGCGCCGCGCCGGCATGGATGGCCCGGGTCGCGAAACGGTGCGGTCGGTTCTGATCCGTCATGGCTCTCGGTCGGGTGTTCGATGCCCGGACCGGGGCGTCAGCCCGAGCGGATCCGTGCGTCACGCCGCGCGGCGGAGGAAGGCCTGCAGGGTTCGGACCAGGGTGGTCGGCTCGTAGGGCTTCGGAATGAACCGGGCGCCCTCCGGCATGTCGTTGGGACCGGGCGTGCCCATGCCCGACACCACCAGAACGGGGATCGACGGCCAGCGATACGCCACGAGGCGGGCGAGGGCGAAACCGTCCATCGAGCCCTGCGGCATGTCGACGTCGGTCATCAGGACGCCGACATCGTCACGGTTCTCCAGGACCTTCAGCGCCTTGTCGGCGTGCGTCGCCTCGACGACGGTGAAGCCCGCATCCGCAAGGGTGTCAGAGGCCTCCATCAGCAGGAGGCCGTCATCCTCCACCAGGAGCACCACGGGTTGATCGGACGGGCTATCTGACATCAGACCTGCGAAGGTGAGTCTCAATTCCGAAGTCCGCGCCCTATTCCTCCGGGGCTCCCCCCGTCAAGGCGCGGGACCGGTTCGGTCAGGCCGCCTCCTCGCGCTTGCCCAGGCGCTTGTCGAGATAGGTGTCCACCGTCTGTGTCAGTTCCTCGACCTTGCCGTCGAAGAAGTGGTTCGCGCCATCGACCATCTGGTGCTCGATGATGACGCCCTTCTGGGTCTTCACCTTCTCGATCACCGGCATGACCTCGCGGGCGGGCGCCACCCGGTCCTCGGAGCCGTGCACGAACAGGCCGGAGGAGGGGCAGGGGGCCAGGAAGGTGAAGTCGTAGCGGTTCGCCATCGCGGCGATGGAGATGAAGCCCTCGATCTCGGGGCGGCGCATCAGGAGCTGCATGCCGATCCACGAGCCGAACGACACGCCGGCGATCCAGCAGGACTTCGCCTCGGGGTTGACCGACTGCACCCAGTCGAGGGCGGCGGCGGCATCCGACAGCTCGCCCGAGCCGTGATCGAAGGAGCCCTGGCTGCGGCCGACCCCCCGGAAATTGAAACGCAGGGCTGCGAAACCGCGATTGGCGAAGGTGTAAAAAAGGTTGTACACAATTTGATTGTTCATCGTACCCCCGAACTGGGGGTGCGGGTGCAGGATGATGGCGATCGGCGCACCGCGCTTCTTGGGGGCTTGATAACGGCCTTCCAGGCGGCCGGCCGGGCCGGTGAAGATGACTTCGGGCATCGCTCGTCTCTCACTCTCGAGATCGCCCGCCGGGCGATCGGCACGGCGACGCGGCAGCCTTGACTCGTCGCGCGCGCCCCATAAAAGCAGTCTTAGAATGGTTCTAGATGATTAGAACTATTCTAAAGAAGCCGCCTGAAGCTTCCCGCCGGCTGCCACGCCGACCGGATTGGGGCGGCGGGATCTCATTCTCTCGGCGCGCCTTAGCACGGCGAGCCGGTGCGCGGGCAAGGAATTGTGACGCGCCGCAGCAGAGGACTTAACGGAACGCGGATGAGCCGGGGACGCGCCTATCTCGACTACAATGCGACAGCTCCGGTCCGTCCGGCCGTCGCCGAGGCGGTGGCGCGCGCGCTGATGCTCCCCGGTAACCCGTCCTCGATCCACGCGGAGGGGCGGGCCGCCCGGGCCGCTCTTGAAGCGGCCCGCGCCGAAGTCGCGGCCCTGGTGACGGCGCGGCCCGAACAGGTCGTCTTCACCAGCGGCGGCACCGAAGCCGCCAACGCCGCCCTGTCGGGCGCCCTGCGTCGCCGCAGCACGCCGGCTCCGACCCGGCTCCTCTACTCGGCGACGGAGCACCCCTGCGTCGCGGCGGGTCACCGGTTCCCGGAAACGGCCGCGGAGGCGTTGCCGGTCACGGCCGACGGCGTGGTCGACCTCGCCGCCCTGGGGACACGGCTCTCCGCGCTGTCCGACGAGTCCGTGCTCGTCTCGGTCCATGCCGCCAACAACGAGACCGGCGCCGTGCAGCCGCTGGCCGACATCGTCGGGTTGGCTCGCGAGCACGGCCGGACCTTGGTCCACAGCGACGCTGTGCAGGCGGCCGGGAAGATCCCCCTCGACATGGCCGGCCTCGGCCTCGACGCGCTGACCCTGTCGGGCCACAAGTTCGCGGCTCCGAAGGGTGTCGGCGCGCTGGTGCTGGCCGACGGCGTCACCCTGGAGACCGCCTTTTTGCGGGGCGGCGGGCAGGAGCGCCGGCAGCGCTGCGGCACCGAGTGCATGCCGGCCATCGTCGGCATGGGCGAGGCCGCGCGGATCGCCCGCGAGTCGCTCGACCGGGAGAGCGCGCGCCTCGGGGCGCTGCGCGACCGGATCGAGGCTGGCATCCGGGCCCTGGCGCCCGACGCGGTGGTGTTCGCCGCCGGGGCTCAGCGCCTGCCCAACACCCTCAGCTTCTCGGTCCCGGGCCTCGATGCGCCCTCGGCCCTGATCGCCCTCGACCTCGCCGGCGTGGCGGTGTCGTCGGGCTCGGCCTGCTCGTCGGGCAAGGTCGCGCGCTCGGCGACGCTCGCCGCGATGGGCGTCGGTCCTGACCTCGCCGGGGGGGCGCTGCGCGTCAGCCTCGGCTGGAACACGGTGGACGAGGAGGTGGCATGCTTCCTCGACGCCTTCGAACGGGCCTTGCAGCCCCTATATAGACGGCGAGGACAGGCGGCCTGAGGGCCGCGCCCCCGCTATCCGACAGACGCTTCCCGGCCCTTGACGCCGGAGATGCCCAGGAGACGCTGATGCCTGCCGTGCAGGAAACCATCGACCGGGTCCGCTCGATCGACCTCGACCAGTACAAGTACGGGTTTGAGACCACCATCGAGATGGAGAAGTCCGCGAAGGGCATCTCCGAGGACGTCGTGCGCTTCATCTCCGCCAAGAAGAACGAGCCCGCGTGGCTGCTGGAGTGGCGCCTCGACGCCTACAAGCGCTGGCTGACCATGAAGGAGCCGGAGTGGGCGCGGGTCTCCTACGACAAGGTCGATTACAACGACATCTACTACTATGCGGCGCCCAAGCGTCCGGCGGCGATGTCGCTCGACGAGATCGATCCTGAGATCCTGAAGACCTACGAGAAGCTCGGCATCCCGCTCCGCGAGGTCGAGGTGCTGGAGGGCATCGCGCCGGAGCGCCGCGTCGCGGTCGACGCCGTGTTCGACTCGGTCTCGGTGGCCACCACCTTCAAGAAGGAGCTGGAGAAGGCCGGCGTGATCTTCATGCCGATCTCCGAGGCCGTGCGCGAGCATCCCGAGCTGGTGAAAAAGTACCTCGGCTCGGTCGTGCCGGTGACCGACAACTTCTTCGCCACGCTCAACTCGGCCGTGTTCTCGGACGGGTCGTTCGTCTACATTCCGCCGGGCGTGCGCTGCCCGATGGAGCTGTCGACCTATTTCCGCATCAACGAGCGCGACACCGGCCAGTTCGAGCGCACGCTTATCATCGCCGACAAGGGCTCCTACGTCTCGTATCTCGAGGGCTGCACCGCCCCGAAGCGCGACGACAACCAGCTCCACGCCGCGGTGGTCGAGCTCGTCGCCCTCGACGATGCCGAGATCAAGTACTCGACGGTCCAGAACTGGTATCCGGGCGACAACGAGGGCAAGGGCGGCATCTACAACTTCGTGACCAAGCGCGGCGATTGCCGTGGCGCCCGCTCGAAGATCTCGTGGACGCAGGTCGAGACCGGCTCGGCGATCACGTGGAAGTACCCGTCCTGCATCCTGCGCGGCGACGATTCCCGCGGCGAGTTCTACTCGATCGCGGTGTCGAACGGCATGCAGCAGGTCGATTCCGGCACCAAGATGATCCATCTCGGCAAGAACACGACGAGCCGGATCATCTCGAAGGGCATCTCGGCGGGTCGGTCGCAGAACACCTACCGGGGGCTCGTCTCGGCCCACAGGAAGGCTTCCAACGCCCGGAACTTCACGAACTGCGACTCCCTGCTGATCGGCGACCAGTGCGGCGCGCACACCGTGCCCTATATCGAGTCGAAGAACGCCTCGGCGGTGTTCGAACACGAGGCGACAACCTCGAAGATCTCCGAGGACCAGAAGTTCTACTGTCAGCAGCGCGGCCTCTCCGAGGAGGAGGCGACCGCACTCATCGTCAACGGCTTCGTCCGGGACGTGCTGCAGCAGCTGCCCATGGAGTTCGCCGTCGAGGCGCAGAAGCTGATCTCGATCAGCCTGGAAGGCTCGGTGGGCTGACCGCCTGGGCGGTTTCGACGACGACGTGCTGCGGGCCGCGCATCGGCACAGCGCGCGGCACGCCGACGAGGTCAGGAGCAGCGTCCTGTGCGGATGCTTCTTCTGCCTCGAGGTTTTCGCGCCGGACGAGATCGCGGGGTGGATCGCCGATGATGGCACCGCCCTCTGTCCCCGGTGCGGCATCGACGCGGTGACCGGCGATCTCTCCGGCTACCCGGCCGGGAACCTCGCGTTCCTGAGGGCGATGCGAGACAAATGGTTTTGAAGGACTTGGACTGACATGCTGGAAATCAAGAACCTCGTCGTGCAGATCGAGGACAACCGCATCCTGAACGGCCTGAACCTGACCGTGAACGACGGCGAGGTCGCGGCGATCATGGGGCCGAACGGCTCGGGCAAGTCGACCCTGTCGTACGTCATCGCCGGCAAGGAGGACTACGAGGTCCTCGACGGTGAGATCCTGCTCGACGGGCAGAACGTGCTGGAGATGGCCGCCGACGAGCGCGCCGCGGCCGGTATCTTCCTGGCCTTCCAGTACCCGCTGGAGATCCCCGGCGTCGGCACCATGACCTTCCTCAAGGCCTGCCTCAACGCGCAGCGCAAGGCGCGCGGCGAGGCGGAGCTGTCGACCCCCGACTTCATCCGGGCGGTGAACGGCGCCGCCGACAAGCTCGAGATCAACAAGGAGATGCTCAAGCGCGCCCTCAACGTCGGTTTCTCCGGCGGCGAGAAGAAGCGCATGGAGATCCTCCAGATGGCGCTGCTGCAGCCGAAGTTCTGCGTGCTCGACGAGACCGATTCCGGCCTCGACATCGACGCCCTGCGCATCGTGTCCGAGGGCGTGAACGCGCTGCGCGACAAGAACCGCTCGTTCCTGGTCATCACCCACTACCAGCGGCTGCTCAACCACATCGTGCCCGACACCGTGCACGTCATGTCGAAGGGTCAGATCGTGAAGACCGGCGGCAAGGAGCTCGCCCTCGAACTCGAGGCCTCCGGCTACGCCGAGTATCGCACCAACGAGGCGGCCTGAACCATGGCCGGCGTCACCAACCTCCGCTCCCCCGCCGAGGCCGGCCTGTCGAAGCTGTTCGAATCGGCCCGCCAGAGCTTCGCCAGCGAGACGGCGATCGCCCGCGAGGAGGCGTTCCGCTTCTTCGAGGCGACCGGCCTGCCCAGCCGCCGGGTCGAGGCCTTCAAGTACACGGATCTGCGCGCCGCCATCACCGAGGCCGCGCCGCCGGCCGATGCGCCGAGCCTCGAGGTCGCCAAGGCGGCCGTCGCGCAGGCGAAGGGCTTCGCCGGCATCGAGGCCGCGCGCCTGACCTTCGTGAACGGACACCTCATCGGCGAACTGTCGGATCTCGATGCGATCCCCGAGGGTGTCACGGTCGTGTCGATGTCGGAGGCCCTCGCCCAGGGCCATGCCGGCCTGAAGCAGCTCGCCCCGGTCGCACAGGCCCGGGAGAACCCGGTCTACCAGCTCAACACCGCCTTCCTGGCCGATGGCGCGGTGATCACGGTCGCTGCCGGTGCGAAGCCGGTGCGGCCGCTGCATCTCCGCTTCGTGGGCACCGGCGACGCGCCGTTCTCCACGGCGACCCGCGTGCTCGTCCAGCTGGGCGAGGGCGCGGAGTTCAGCCTGCTGGAGAGCCATGAGGGAACGGACGGCCTCACCTGCCAGCCGAACGACGCCCTCGACGTGGTGGTCGGCCCGAAGGCTGCCTTCCGGCACACCCGCCTGAACATCGAGGGCGATGCCACCATCGCGCTCTCGACCCTGTCGTTGAAGGTCGAGGCGGAGGGGCAGGTGGAAACCGTGAACCTCGTGACCGGAGCGGTGCTGTCGCGCCACCAGATCTTCGTCCACATCGCGGGCGAGGACACGAACGTGGTCGTCAACGGCGCGGCCATGCTGCGCAGGGGACAGCTCGCCGACTCGACGCTGCTCGCCGACCATGCCGCCGTGGGCGGTGTCGGCCGCGAGCAGTTCAAGTGGATCATCGACGGTGACGCCACCGGCGTGTTCCAGGGCAAGATCATCGTCCGTCAGGCCGCCCAGAAGACCGACGGCAAGATGAAGTCTGACTGCCTCCTCCTCACGGACGAGGGGCAGATGATGAACAAGCCGGAGCTGGAGATCTTCGCCGACGACGTCGCCTGCGGCCACGGGGCCACCTGCGGTGCGCCGGACGACGATCTGCTGTTCTACCTGATGGCGCGCGGCCTGCCGCGCGCGATCGCCGAGAGCCTGCTCGTGCAGGCCTTCGTGGGTGAGGCGGTGGAAGCGGTCACGCATGAGGGCGCCCGCGCGGCGCTGGTCGGCGAGATCGAGGTCTGGCTGAAGGCACGGGTGTAGCGTCCGCAACCCGCTCCGTCCCGCACGCGATGCGCTCTCCTCCCCCGTGCGGGGAGGAGCCCGAGGTGGGAGCGGCGCCGGTCGAATCTCGGCGGCGCCTCATGAACCGCCCGCACCCTTACCCCTCCCCGCATGGGGGAGGGGGCCCGTCCTCTTCGAAGGGTGGGCGCTCAGTGAGTGAGAAGCGATGAACGCACCCGTCCTCACCCCCGCCTACGACGTCGAAGCGATCCGCAAGGATTTCCCGATCCTAGGCCAGCAGGTCTACGGCAAGAAGCTGGTCTACCTAGACAACGCCGCTTCGGCGCAGAAGCCCCGTCAGGTGATCGACGCGATGGTCTCCTGCATGGAGACCGGCTACGCCAACGTCCACCGCGGCCTGCACTACATGGCGAACGCCGCCACGGAGGGCTTCGAGGGCGCCCGTGAGACCACGCGGCAGTTCCTCAACGCCGCCTCCACGGACGAGATCATCTTCACCCGCAACGCCACCGAGGCCTACAACCTCGTGGCCTCGTCGATGGGCTGGGCCGGCCTGATCGGGGAGGGGGACGAGATCATCCTCTCGATCATGGAGCACCACTCCAACATCGTACCCTGGCACTTCCTGCGCGAGCGCCGGGGCGCCGTGATCAAGTGGGCACCGGTGGACGACCAGGGCAACTTCCTGGTGGAGGAATACGAGAAGCTGTTCTCGCCCCGCACCAAGATGGTGGCGATCACCCACATGTCGAACGTGCTGGGCACGGTGACGCCCGCCGCGGAAATCGTGCGTATCGCCCATGCCCACGGCGTCCCGGTTCTGCTCGACGGCGCACAGAGCGCGGTCCATCAGCCCGTCGACGTGCAGGCGCTCGATTGCGACTTCTTCGTCTTCACCGGCCACAAGGTCTACGGGCCGACCGGGATCGGCGTGCTCTACGGCAAGAAGGAATGGCTGGAGCGCCTGCCGCCCTACCAGGGCGGCGGCGAGATGATCCGGACGGTGAGCGAGGACGCGGTCACCTACAACGACCCGCCGCACAAATTCGAGGCGGGCACCCCGGCCATCATCGAGGCTGTCGGCCTCGGCGCGGCGCTGGAATACATGATGACGCTGGGACGCGACGCGATCGCCGCGCACGAGGCGAAGCTGACGGCTTACGCGCAGGAGCGGCTCGGCGCGATGAACGCCCTGCGCCTGATCGGCACGGCTGCCGGCAAGGGCGGTGTGATCGCCTTCGAGATGAAGGGCGCTCATGCCCACGACATCGCCACGGTCATCGACCGCCAGGGCGTGGCGGTCCGGGCCGGGACCCACTGCGCCATGCCGCTGCTCCAGCGGTTCGGTGTGACCTCGACCTGCCGCGCGTCCTTCGGGCTCTACAACACGACCGCCGAGATCGATGCCCTTGCCGAAGCCCTCGGCAGGGCGGAGATGCTGTTTACCTGATATCTGGATCCGAGGCTGGTCCCGTCCGCGCGGGTCCGGGGAGAGTGAAGCGATGACCACCGACGCCACCATCACGGGGGGCATGAACGCCCCCGCCGTCGAAGGCGATTCCGCGATCCCGCAGGCGGAGCTCGATCGCCTGACCGACGACATCGTCGCAGCCCTGAAGACCGTCTACGATCCCGAGATTCCGGCCGACATCTACGAACTCGGCCTGATCTACAAGGTCGATATCGGCGACGATCGGAAGGTCGCCATCGACATGACGCTGACCGCCCCGGGCTGCCCGGTGGCCGGTGAGATGCCGGGCTGGGTGGAGAACGCGGTGAGCGCCGTGCCGGGCGTCCAGTCCTGTTCGGTGACCATGGTGTTCGATCCGCCGTGGGATCAGAGCCGCATGTCGGACGAGGCGCGCGTCGCCCTCGACATGTGGTAGGGCGGATCCGCGTTCACAGGCTCCTGAACACGCATGGGCGCGTGCCGCGAGGCGCGTGACCGCGCTTGAGTTTCGCTGCTGCGACAAGGGCATAAGCCGAAACGTTGGCGTTGCGAAGGAATGGACGGCACCGGCGGACCTGCGGCGATCTACGTAGCCGTTAAGGTCTCGCTAACCATCGCGGCGCAGAGCGGAGACGGCCGCAGCAACAGCGGCAACTCCCTCGATACGGTTGGTGAAAACGGATGGCTTCGGGCTACGTGGTCGCGGCGTTCCTGGAGGCGGCCGGGCTGGTCGGCCTCGTGATCGCGGTGCTCCGGATACGGACGGAACGCCAGGCGAAGGCCGCCGAATTGCGGAGCTTTCTCCGCTCCGGGCAGATCCCGTCCGCCACCGCCGGAACGCTCCGCCGCGTGGACTTCGCGTCGCACGCGGTCGCCGTCCCGTTCACACCGGGCCGTGGCAGCGGATTGCAGGGCCGCCCTTCGGCAGCCCGCTCGGCGCTCGGACGCGCCATCGTGCGCGGCGGCCCGGCCCTGCCGCCCCACCTGACCGGTGCAATCAGCGCAGGATGATGTCGAGGCCGCTGCCGAACAGAACGACGGCGCTGAGCGTCAGCATGAACTTCAGATCTTCCAGGCGCGCGCTCATGATCGATCCTCGTTGTTCGGCTGACGGGCCGCCGCTGCGATGTCCGATCATCATCCAAAGCGTGGGATTCTCGCGAGTCCTTTCAGGTTCCGTTAGGGATTTACCGACGGTTTCTGTTTACTAACGTTACCGCTGCGTTAATTCGGGATCCGCAGGCGGCGGTTCATCTTGGTCCGATCCGATGCGGCGCTACGCACCTGCTGGAAGCAGGAAGGTTCGAGCCATGGCCCCATCACCGCCCACGACCGTCCGGCGGGCGCTCGATTGGCTGTTCCGCGACAGGAACACCGGCGCCATGACGGTGGCCCAGTGGCCCAATCTGCCGCTCTGGCTGTTTGCTGGCTTCAGTCTGGCCGCTTGGTCGGCGCAGGAGCAGGGGCCGCTCGCATCCTGGCTGTCCCTTGGGGCAGATCTTGCGCTGGCTTGGTGGGCTGCCGATGAGCTGCTGCGCGGCGTGAATCCCTGGCGTCGATTTCTCGGCGGTGCGACGATCCTGGGATTGGCCGCGCTGTTCGCCCTGCGCCACGCGGCCTAGGGCGGCATTGTCGCCACCTATAGTTGTATTTTTTGATGATGTTCCAGCGTGGAGGTTGCCTCACGCTGGCCGAATCCGGAGGCAGGCCCACCGATCTGCCTCTACGCGCCAGCCATCCGGCCTTAAGTCGCAGCCCTCTTCCGAGGTAGAGCCATAACGGTAGGTTGCACCCGCCGCGAGAGTGTGAATGGTAGAGCCGCGCCGCGCGAACGGCGCGTGTGTGGGACCCCGTGCATTCGCGCTCGGCTGAAGGATTGGTTTCGAAGAGATCATGACGGACGCGGGCGGATTCGATCTCGACGGCGCGGCCCAGTCGGCTCGTGAGCGGGACAAGCTGCTTCGAGACATCGCCCGCATGTTGAACGTTCCGGAATCCACATTCCGGAGGCCGCCAGCCTCCGGGGGAACCCGCGGCCCGAGCGCCGCGGAATGTGCCGCGCTGCTGACGGCATTCTCGCGCATCGAGGACCCGGATCTCCGGAAGGAGTGCGTGGCGCTGGCGGAGCGCTACGGCCGCACGTGAGGGACGCGGCGTCCTCGCGGTGCGGTGGCACACACGGGGTCTGTCAGCACCGTGATTGCCGCGTGCTATAGGGGCGCCCGCTACCGAAGACGGTCCGATCGGTCGGCCCACCGCGTTTCCGGTGCCGGCCTCATGGCTGCCGGCACCGCGCATGCCCCAGCTCGTTCCAGGCCCCGATGCCGATCATCTCCATCTCGAAGCTGTCGAAGACCTACACGTCCGGCTTCACCGCCCTGCGCGACATCGACCTCGCCATCGAGCGGGGGGAGATCTTCGCGTTGCTGGGTCCGAACGGTGCCGGCAAGTCGACGCTCATCAACATCGTCTGCGGCATCGTCACCGCCAGTTCGGGAAGCGTTCTGGTCGACGGCCACGACATCGTGGCGGATTACCGCGCCGCGCGCCGGGCGATCGGCCTCGTGCCGCAGGAACTGACTACCGACGCCTTCGAGACGGTGCTGAACACCGTGAGCTTCTCCCGCGGTCTGTTCGGGATGAAGCCCGATGCCGGGCATATCGAGCGGATCCTGCGGGCGCTGTCCCTCTGGGACAAGCGCGACAGCCGGCTGATGACCCTGTCGGGTGGGATGAAGCGGCGGGTGCTCATCGCCAAGGCGCTGTCGCACGAGCCCCGGGTGCTGTTCCTCGACGAGCCCACCGCAGGCGTCGACGTGGAGCTGCGCCAGGATATGTGGCGCCTCGTGCGCGACCTGCGCCAGCAGGGCGTCACCGTCATTCTCACCACCCATTACATCGAAGAGGCCGAGGAAATGGCCGACCGCATCGGCGTGATCCGCCGGGGCGAGATCATTCTGGTCGAGGAGAAGGCCGCGCTGATGCACAAGCTCGGGCGCAAGCGGCTGACCCTGCATCTCCAGCAGCCGATCACCGCGGTGCCGCCGGAACTCGCCGATTACGGCCTGGCGCTCTCCGGGGAGGGGAGCGAGCTGGTCTATACCTATGACACCCGCGCCGAGCGGACCGGCATCACGGGGCTTCTCACCGGCCTGGCGGCGGCGGGCATCCGCTTCAAGGACCTTCACACCGAACAGAGTTCGCTGGAGGACATCTTCGTGGGCCTCGTGCGCGAGGAGAGGGCACAGGCATGAGCGCGGCGTTCACCCTGAACTGGCCGGCGGTCCGGGCCATCTACCGGTTCGAGATGGGCCGCTTCTGGCGCACCGCCGGGCAGAGCATCCTGGCTCCGGTCATCTCGACCACCCTGTACTTCGTGGTGTTCGGCGCCGCGATCGGCTCCCGGGTCTCGGCGGTCGACGGCGTGCCCTACGGGCTGTTCATCGTGCCCGGCCTGATCATGCTCTCGCTGCTCACGCAGAGCATCTCGAACGCCTCCTTCGGCATCTACTTCCCGCGCTTCGCCGGTACGATCTACGAGATCCTGTCGGCGCCGATCTCGCCGCTCGAGGTGGTGCTGGGCTTCGTCGGCGCGGCGGCCTCCAAATCGATCCTGATCGGGCTGATCATCCTGGCGACGTCGGCCCTGTTCGTGCCGCTGCGGATCGATCACCCGCTCTGGATGCTGGGCTTCCTGCTCCTCACCGCGGTGACCTTCAGCCTGTTCGGCTTCGTCATCGGCCTGTGGGCGGACGGCTTCGAAAAGCTGCAGCTGGTGCCGCTCCTCGTCGTGACCCCGCTCACCTTCCTGGGCGGCAGCTTCTACGCGATCTCCATGCTGCCGCCCTTCTGGCACGCGGTGAGCCTGCTCAACCCGGTCGTGTACCTGATCAGCGGTTTCCGCTGGGCGTTCTTCGGCAAGGCGGACGTGAACATCGCGATCAGCCTCGGCATGACCGCGCTGTTCCTGGTGATCTGCCTCGGCCTCGTCACCTACATCTTCCGGACGGGCTACCGGCTGAAGAGCTGAGGCTTCAGGGCTGCGCGGCCAGGAAGGCCAGCACCCCGTCCCGGTGCGGCTTGGCACCGACCGCGGTGGAGTGGTCCTTGCCCTCGATCTCGAGGGCCCGGGCGTCCGGGATCAGGGCGGCGAGCCCCGGGCCGGAGCCCGCGACCGTATCGAGGGTCCCGACCGAGACCAGAACCGGGACCTCGATCTGCGCGAGTTCCCCCCGGCTCAGCGTCTGACGTGAGCCGCGCATGCACGCGGCCAGCGCCCGCAGGTCGCTGCGGGTCTGCTCCGCGAAGGTGCGGAAGGCTGCGGCCGTCGGGTTGGGCGCCGGCGTCCCGCCGGGCGCCTCCAGGGCCTCGGCGATGCCCGAGGGCAAACCCTTGCCTTCGATGAGGTGCATCCCGAGGCCGCCGATCAGGGCCGAGCGAACCCGGTCCGCATGGTCCAGGGCAATATGGGCGGTGATCCGCCCGCCCATCGAGTAGCCCATGACGTGAGCGCGCTCGATGCCGAGATGGTCGAGAAGCCGGATCGCGTCGTTGGCCATCGCGTCGGAGCTGTAGGCGGCCGGATCGTAGAGCTTCTCGCTCTCGCCGTGACCGCGGTTGTCGAGCGCGATCGCGCGGTAGCCGGCCTGGGTCAGGGCGCGCACCCACTGGGTATTGACCCAATTGACCGCATGGTTCGACGCGAAACCATGGATCAGAAGGATCGGCTTCCCGGCCCCGTCCGCGGGCGGGACGTCGATATAGGCGATCCGCACGCCGTCGGAATTAAAGGACTCCATGCCGCGCAACCCGTGTTCATCAAGCTCGGCCACGGCTTAGACCACCGGAGCGCGCCGGAGCAACGTGGATCGATCCGCTTGCGGCTCGGGGCGCCGGCTGGCAAACCGCCCCGGTCATGACCGACATCCAGCCCTACGGCACCTATGAACCGTCCGGTCTCGTCGCGGCGATCACCCGCCGCACGAACCGGATCCCGGCCGAATCCTGGTACGGGCGGCGCCTCGCGTTGTTCCTGCGCCGGATCGCCATCGCGCGGCTCGGGGGCAAGCCCCTCGACGTGACCCGCTACGGCGCGCGGATGCGGCTGCACCCCTACAACAACAACTGCGAGAAGAAGGTGCTCTTCACCCCGCAGTTCTTCGATCCGGAAGAGCGCGCGCTGCTCCAGGAGCACCTGCCGAGGGACTGCGTGTTCCTCGACATCGGAGCCAATGTCGGCGCCTACGCCCTGTGCGTGGCCGCCTTCTCGGGCCCGGGCGCACGGATCGTCGCGGTCGAGCCCCAGCCCGACGTGTTCGACCGCCTGACCTACAACATCGCCCAGAACCCGTTCCACACCGTGAAGGCGGTCGCCTGCGCGGTGGCCGACAAGGCGGGCGAGCTGACCCTGTTCATCGATCCGCGCAACCGCGGCGAGTCGAGCCTGCGCATCGTCGGCACTAACGAGGGTGCGCGGATCACCGTCCCGGCGGTGACGCTCCTCGATCTCCTGCGGAGCGAGGGCCTCACCCGGGTCGATGCGGTCAAGCTAGACGTCGAGGGCGCCGAGGACCTCATCCTGGAGCCGTTCCTGCGCGAGGCGCCGGACGCGCTCCTGCCGCGGATCCTGCTGATCGAGAACGGCACCGGGCAGTGGCAGCTCGACCTGCTGCAGCATCTGGCGCGCTACGGCTATCGCGAGATCGCCCGCTCCCGGCTGAACCTGATGTTCGAGCGCAGCACCGTCAGGGCGGCGTGACCACCGGAATCTCCCCGGCGAGGACGACGCCCTCCGGCCCGACGGCGCATCGGTAGGCCCGGACCGCCACACCCGCCGCTCGCGCCTCCCGGAACGCCCGGTCGAAGGTGGGGTCGATGTCGCGGGCGACGTCGAACGCCTCGGCCTTCATCTGCACGACGATGACCACCAGCGCCCGGCCCCCCTCGGCCACGACCTGAGCCAGGTCGCGCATGTGCCGGGCGCTGCGAGCGGCTTTGCAATCGGGGAATTCCGCGAGGCCCGCCCGACGCATCATGTGGCAGTTCTTCACCTCGACGTGGCAGGGGCCGGCCACCGCGCCGCTCGCCAGAAAATCGACCCGGCTGGCCTCGGCATAGCGGACCTCCGGCTTCAGCGTATCGTGGCCGGCGAGCGCCGTGATCGCGCCGGCGCGAAAGGCCTCGGCCACGAGGGCGTTCGGGCGCAGGGTGTTGATGCCGACCCATTGCAGCCCCCCGGGCAGGTCGGCCTCCACCAGCTCCCAGGTCAGCGGCAGCTTGCGTGCCGGATTGGTCGAGCGCGACAGCAGCACCCGGGCGCCGGGCGTGTTCAGCCCGAGCATCGCTCCGGGATTGGGACAGTGCACCGTGACCCGTCCCTCATCGGTATCGATGTCGGCCAGGAAGCGCTTGTAGCGTTGCACGAGCCGTCCCGGCACGAGCGGCGCGGCGAACTGCATCGGATCCTCGGGGTTCACGTAGTCGCGGGCAGCGGTTGCGCTATCTGCCTGCAGGCCCCGCCCGACGCCAGAGTTCCATGCCCCAGCCTTCCGAATCCGTCACCGCCGCGATCCTCGTCATCGGCGATGAGATCCTCTCGGGTCGCACCAAGGACAAGAACATCGGCACGATCGCCGACTTCCTCACCGCCGCCGGCATCGACCTGCGCGAGGTGCGGATCGTGCCCGACGAGGCCGCCATGATCGTCGAGGCGGTCAACGCCCTGCGTGCCCGCTACACCTATCTGTTCACCACCGGCGGGATCGGCCCGACCCACGACGACATCACCGCCGATTGCGTGGCCGAGGCCTTCGGGGTCGGCATCGATGTCGATGAGCGGGCGCGTGCGATGCTGCTGGAGCGGCACAAGCCCGAGGACCTGAACGCGGCGCGCCTGCGCATGGCGCGGATTCCGTTCGGAGCCGACCTGATCGCCAACCCGGTCTCGAAAGCGCCGGGCTTCCGCCTCGGCAATGTCCACGTGATGGCCGGCGTGCCCGGCATCATGCAGGCCATGCTGGATTCGATCGCCCCGACGCTGACAGGCGGCGCCGCGATGCTGTCCGAGACGATCGAGGCGGCCGGCCTGCCGGAGGGCAACTACGCGGGCGACCTCGGCGAGATCGCCAAGGCGCGGCCGGCCGTCTCCATCGGCTCGTATCCCGCGATGACTCCGGACGGTTTTCGCAACCGGATCGTCGTGCGCAGCCGGGACGCGCAGGCGCTCGCGGAGGCGCGGAGCGCGGTCGAGGCGCTGGTGGCGCGTCTCTCGGCCTGACGGACTATCCTGCATCCGATCGGATCGAGTTGCGTTGCGGAGCTGGGCGGATGGTTCGGGACAAGAATAAGCGCGGCGATCCGGAGGCTCGCCGCGACGCGTTGCTGAAGGAAGTCTCCGAGATCGTACGGCCCGATGCCTACGTCCTGCACGAGGTCATCCGGCTCGGCGGCGACGAGGAGCTGCGGCGCCACGGCCTCGCCCTGTTCCTCTCGGCCTTCGCCGCCGGCCTGAGCATCGCCCTGTCCCTAATCGTGCCGGGGGTTCTGCGGAGCCACCTGCCCGAGACCGATTGGGCCAAGATCGTAAGTTCGATGGGCTATGCGGTGGGATTTCTGGTCGTCGTCCTCGGGCGCCAGCAGCTCTTCACCGAGAACACGATCACGCCGATCCTGCCGCTGCTGCACGACCGCTCGGTGAAGACGGGCCTCCGGGTCATCCGGCTCTGGACCATCGTGCTGTCGGGCAACATCCTGGGAACCCTGGCGATCGCGACGCTGCTCGCACATTCGGGCGCCTTCGAGCCGCTGGTCCTCAAGGCTTTCGCGGAGATTAGCCACGATGCCATCGCGCACGGCTTCTGGGCGACGTTCATCAAGGCGGTCTTCGCCGGCTGGATGATCGCCCTGATGGTCTGGTTCCTCCCCGCCACGGCCAGCGCGGCGCCGTTCGTGATCCTGCTGATGACGTGGCTGGTGGCGCTCTGCAGCCTCGCCCACATCGTCGCCGGCTCCGTGGAGGCCTTCTACTTGGTCGTTACGGGGGCGGCCTCAATGGGCGATTACGGGCTGAAGTTCTTCCTCCCCACGCTCCTCGGCAACACCTTCGGCGGCGTGGCGCTGGTGGCGGTGCTGAATTACGGGCAGGTCGCTCCGGAGGTGGAAGAGACCAAGGCCGTCGAGGGAGAGCGGGCGGATTAGACCCGGACGCCCGGTCCAGAACCGGTCCTGCCACCGCGCGGATCGAGCGCGGTCCGCCCCGACGCGGCCCTGAGCCGATGCGGCGACGGCCGGACGGCTGGCACAGACCGAGACCACGACCGGCGTCGCCGTGCAGACGCCTCGCAGTTCCCGAAACGAAAAAAGCCGCCCGAAGGCGGCTTCTCATTGCGGCGATGCCGGTGCGGTCAGGACCGCATGCGGGTCCGGACCTCGCCGAGGCTCGCACGGATCAGGCCCTGCGCCGCCTCGCCCTGCATCCGCTCGCGCAGGATGGTCTCCGATACCTTCACCGCAGCCTCCGCGGCAGCGGCGCGGACCTGGGCCTCGGCCTGCGCTTCGGCCTGGGCGATCTTCGTCTCGGCAGCCTTGGTGCGGCGGGCGAGGAAGTCATCGAGCTTGCGGTGACCCTCCTCGGCGGCGCGCGCGGCCTCCTCGCGGGCACCGGCGACGATCGACTCGGCCTCCTTCTCGGCCTCGGCGCGGCGGCGCTTGTAGTCGGCGAGTACGGCGGCCGCTTCCTCGCGCAGGCGCTTGGCCTCGTCGAGTTCGTGGCGGACGCGGTTGGCGCGGCCGTCCAGACCCTTGGTCATCGTCGAGAAGGCACCGGCCTTCCAGGCGATACCCATGAAGATGACGAACGCGACGGCGACCCAGAATTCGGCTTCGAGCAGCATCGTGGGATCCCGTTCAGTGTGCGGTGGCGTCGAGGGCGCGGTCGAGGGTGGCCCGGTCGGGGGCCTGACCCGTCAGACGCTCGACGATCGCCGAAGCGGCCTCGCCCGCGATGGAGCGGACGTTGCCCATGGCGGCTTCGGTCCGCGTGCGGATCGTCGCCTCGGCAGCGACGAGCTTGGCGTTCAGCTCCGCCTCCAGCGCCTTGCGCTTGGTCTCGGCCTCGGCGGCCAGCGTGTTCCGGGTGGTCTGCGCGATGTCGCGCGCCTTGCCCTGGGCATCCCGGAGGCCGGTCTCGAAGGCCACGCCGGCGGCATCCGCCTCGGCCTTCATCGCCTGCGCCTGGTCCAGGTCGGCACGCAGGCGCTCGGCGCGGGCGTGCAGGATCGACTGGATCCGCGGCAGCGCGATCTTGTCCATCAGGTAGTAGAGGAGCCCGAAGGCCAGGGCGAGCCAGATCAGCTGCGCCAGGAAGCCCGACGTCTCGAAGGGCGGGAAGGCGCCCGAATGCGCTTCCGTATGTTCGACATGGCCCGGCACGACCTTCGTGTCGGCGCCCGGGGGCGGCGTGGTGAGGGGATTGGGCTGCGCCATGAGACCGCTACACTGACACCGTTCGGTGAGGCCACCGCCGGCGCGGTGACGGACGAAGGCGGACGCCCCGTCGCGGGAGCGTCCACCCGTTCATCGGGCCGGAGCCCGGGAGGAGACCGCGGGGACCGCGGCCTCCGGGGCGCCGATCAGACGGCGAAGAGCAGCAGCAGGGCGATCAGCAGCGAGAAGATGCCGAGCGCCTCGGTGAGGGCGAAGCCCAGGAGCAGGGTGGCGCGCTGGCCGTCGGCCGCAGACGGGTTGCGAAGGGCGCCGGCGAGGAACTGACCGAACAGGTTGCCGAGGCCGATGCCCGCACCCGCCATGCCGAGGCAAGCGAGGCCGGCGCCGATGTACTTCGCAGCGACGGGATCCATGGTAACTCCTGAGGTCTCTTCAGATCGAAACGTGCAGTGACGTTTGCGGCGGGTGGAGCCGGCCAGGTCTGACGACTAGTGGCCGGGGTGAAGGGCGTCGTTGAGGTAGATCGCCGTCAGCGTCGCGAAGACGTAAGCCTGAAGCGCCGCAACGAGGAACTCGAGAGCGGTCAGCGCGATCGTCAGGAACAGCGGGAGCGGCGATAGCACGCTCCAGGCGCCTGCGAGAAGAAGCTGGACCACGAAGAAGGCGAAGATCTTCATCGCGATGTGGCCGGCCAGCATGTTGGCGAACAGACGGACCGACAGGCTGATCGGGCGCGAGATGAACGAGATCACCTCGATCGGCACCAGGATCGCGAGAAGCGGCTTCGGCACGCCCGACGGCACGAACAGGCCGAAGAAATGGGTGCCGTGCTTCATCACACCGAAGATCACCACGGTGGAGATCACCAGCGCCGCGAGGCCGAAGGTGATGATCAGGTGGCTGGTCACCGCGAAGGCGTAGGGGATCATCCCGAAGAGGTTCAGGACGAGCACGAACATGAACAGCGAGAACACCAGCGGCAGGAACCGCTTGCCGCCGTCGCCGGTCGCCTGATGCACGGTATCGGCGATGAATTCGTAGAAGATCTCGGCCAGGGCCTGCATGCGGCCCGGCACGACCGAGCGCGACGCCGTCGCCACGATGGTGATCAGCGCGATCACCCCGACAGCCGCGAACATGTAGAGGGCGGACTGTGTGAACGCGAGCTGCTGATGGCCGATATGGCCCAGCGAAACGAGCGGCTTCAGCTCGAACTGATGAATCGGGTCGATCGTGACCGCCATTCCCGCTTCCGCCCTTCTTGTCCGGCACGCCGACGGGTGTCGGCCGCCCCACATTCCCTACCGATCGGCGCGCCTTATGGCTCCTGCCGATCGCGCCGTCCCGGACGCGCGCCGGCGAAACCCGACACCCGCATCACGTTGTAGATCCCCGCGACGAACCCCAGCATCAGGAGGACGATCAGGCCCCAGGGCTTCGTCCCGAAGACATGATCGACGATCCAGCCGAGTATGCCCCCTGCGATCACGCCCGCGACGAACTCCGTGGAGATCGTCATGGCCTGGCCCAGCGAGGATGGCCCGCCGTTCCGAGGGCGCGTCGATGGATCGGGAGCAGCCTGCGGCCGCTTCCGTTCGATCTGCGTCTCGAGACGTCTGAGCCTCGCGGAGAGTTCGCTGTCCGTCGGCGTCTGCTGGGTCCCTTTCCCGTCCCTCTGGTCGTCGCCGTTCACGGCTCAAAACTCATCGGGCAGGAGGATCTGGAACCCGCTGGACACCCCCAGCAAGCGGGGCGCACCATAGTTTCGCCTATCTTGAGTGTCAAGGCGAACCCCATACACAGTAAGTCTTTGATTTTGAGTTGGAATTCCAGCTTCAAGCGACGCGCCGGAGCCGCGTTGCGCACAAGGCTCCGGCAGGGCTCTCAGGCCCCGATCAGCGGCTTGATCACCTTCTCCATCCCCTCGACGGTCATCTCGCCGGTATAGCGCTCGCCGTTGATGAAGAAGGTCGGGGTCGAATCGACCTTAAACACGTCGAGGCCGCGCTGCTTCACGGCGTTGACGGCGCTGTAGATCTTCTGGTCCTTCAGGCAGGCCTCGAAGGTCTGCTTGTTGTAGCCGGCCTGCCGGAGCATCTGCTCCAGGGCGTCCACAGGCTTGGGCGTGAAGGCCCAGGCCGGCTGCTGGTCGAACAGCAGGTCGGTGATCGGGTAATACTTGGAATCGCCCTGGCATCGCGCCAGCATGAAAGCCGCCGTCGCCAGCGGGTCGAGGGGGAACTCGCGGAGCGTGAACCGCACCTTGCCGGTGTCGATGTAGCGCTCCTTGAGGGTCGGCCAGGTGTTCCGGTGGAAGGCCGCGCAGTGCGAGCAGGTCATCGACGCGTATTCGATGATCGTGCACTTGGCGTCCGCCGGGCCGAGCCAGACATCGCCGAGGGGACCCGGCTGCAGCAGCGCGGCCATCTCGGAATTCTGCGCCCGGGCCGGCCGCACGAGATAGGGCAGGGCGAGACCGGCGCCGAGGGCGAGGCCGGAGAATTTGAGAGCGTCGCGTCGCGTCGTCATCGGGCAGGCTCCGCCGGATTGAACAGTCGTGGCGTTCCGAAGCCGGTACTCGGGCGCGACCGTCCTGGCAAGGTGACCGAATCGACCGCTCACCGGTCCGGGCGCGTCGCCACCGCGGCGATGCCGAGGCGATCGAGGGCGGCGCGCAGGCCGTCATCGGCGATCCCCGCTACGGCGCGCTGCACCTCGACGGCGGCGGCCGGATCGATGCGGGCGGGGGAGGGCGCTCGGGCGCCGCGCCCGACCCGGTCCTGCTGCAGAACGATCCGCGAGACGCAGGCCCAGCCGTAATGGGCGTTGATCCGCTGGATCACCACCGGCGCGAGATGCTGCAGCTCGAGGGCGAAGACGCCCTCGACGCGCACCACCAGCGTCCCGGATTCGGGCGTGCCGGCATCCTTCCGGCGGCGCTTGGGCCATTCGAGCTTGGAAGGCCGGCAATATCGCGCGAGCCGTTCGCCGACGATCTCCGGCCAGGCGGCCAGGATGTCGGTCGACGCGAAGCCCTGCGCCGCGAAGGCAGGTCCGATGCAGCTCTCGATCAGCTCGGCCAGCGGTTTGACGCGCGCCATGATGGTTCCGGCCCTGTGGATCCGCGAAGGTTAGCGCAGGATGGTTGACGAAGGGAGCACGGGGCCGCGCTGTCATCGCCCTATGATCGCCGCCGACCTGCGGCTATGCAGCCTGAACGCATGCCGACCCGCACCGCCACGGATCCCAAGCCCGGCCCCGAACCGCGCGCCGACGAGCTGCTCGCCTGGTACGACCGGCATCGGCGGGTGCTGCCCTGGCGGGCGCTCGCCGGCGAGGTGCCCGATCCCTACCGGGTCTGGCTGTCCGAGGTCATGCTGCAGCAGACCACGATCGCGGCGGTTCGGCCGTATTTCGAGCGCTTCCTGACGCGCTTCCCCGATGTCGTCGCCCTGGCCGACGCCCCCGAGGAGGCGGTGATGTCGGCCTGGGCCGGCCTCGGCTATTATTCACGCGCCCGCAACCTCCATGCCTGCGCCAAGGCGGTCGCGGCGGCTGGCGGGCGCTTTCCCGACACGGCGGACGCCCTGCGCAAGCTGCCGGGAATCGGCGCCTACACGGCCGGGGCCATCGCGGCGATCGCCTTCGACCGGCCGGAGGCCGCCGTCGACGGCAATGTCGAGCGGGTCCTGAGCCGGGCCTACGCGGTGGAGACGCCCCTCCCGGGCAGCCGGCCGGAGATCCGCCGCCTGACGCAGGCGCTGGTCCCGGCGGACCGGCCCGGCGACTTCGCCCAGGCGCTCATGGATCTCGGCGCGACGATCTGCACGCCCAAGCGCCCCGCCTGCGCCCTCTGCCCGTGGATGCTGCCCTGCCGCGCCCGGTCGCTCGGCACCCAGCAGACGTTCCCGCGCAAGATCAAGGTCGCCAAGGGCGCGCTCCGCCGCGGTGCGGCCTTCGTGGTGATCCGCAGTGGCGACGAGGCGGTGCTGCTGCGGACGCGCGCGCCGGAGGGGCTGCTCGGCAACATGGCCGAGCCGCCGGGCAGCGCCTGGGAGCCGGACTACGACGTCGCCGCCGCCCTCCTGGACGCGCCGCTGGATGCCCGGTGGAAGCGGCTTCCGGGGCTCGTGCGCCACGGCTTCACGCATTTTCCGCTGGAGCTGACGGTCTTCGTGGCCCGTGTCGCGCTCGCGACACCGGTTCCGGCCGGCATGCGCTTCACCCCGCGCAGCGCCCTCGACGACGAGCCGCTCCCCGGCCTGATGCGCAAGGTCCTGGCCCACGCCTTCGATCCGAAGCCGGAGCCCGAGGCGAAGCCGCGCGGACGCCCCCGGAAGGAGCCGCCGCCGATGCCGCTCCTCGCGGCGATGGAGGCGCCGGTGTCGATGCCGGATCCGGTTCCGCGCCCGCGCGTGCGGGCCGTTCCGAAGCCCCAGCCGAGGCCGGCGCCCGCGCCACCGCCCGAAGCGGACGATCTGCATGAGGGCGAGGTGGAGCCGCCCGCGACACCGACCTCGCCGCGGCGCCGGGGCCCGGCCCGAAGACGGCCCTGACCCGGTCGCACCGCACGTATGGGGCTGCCAGCAGGCGCGAGCCCCGGAATCCAGCGACCCTGCCGGTCCGGGACGGTGCCTTTAAGCTCAGTGCCGGCGCGGTTCCGGATTCCGGGCGCAGCGACGGGGCCCAGGGCAGGGCGACATCCGACAGCGTCATGCCAGCCTGGATGGCGTCGCTCCGCCCGCGCGGACGGCCGCGACGTTCGTCAGCCGTTCGCCATCGCCTGCCGCAGGCCTGCCCGGTAGGTGTCGATCACCACCGGCTTGCCGCCGCGCTCCACGTGCCAGAAGGTCCAGCCATTGCAGGCCGGCAGGCCCTGGACCAGGGCGCCAATCTTGTGGATCGAGCCGATGACGAGGCCGTTGTCGAGCTGGCCGTCGGGGCGGACCGTGGCGCGGAAGCGGCGGCGCTCGTCCGTGACGGTCTCGCCGGGGCGGATATGGCCCGCCTCGATCACCGACAGGAACGGCACCCGCGGCTCGGCGCGCTTGGTCGGCGCCACCATGAGGGCGGCCTTCGACAGGGTCTCGACGGCGGCGATCCGCTCACGGGCGGCCGCCGCGTAGGTCTCCTCGCGCTCGATGCCGATGAAGCGGCGGCCGAGGCGCTTGGCGACGGCGCCGGTGGTGCCGGTGCCGAAGAACGGGTCGAGGACCACGTCGCCGGGATTGGTCGCCGCCAACAGCGTCCGGGCGAGCAGGGCCTCGGGCTTCTGGGTCGGATGAACCTTGCGCCCGTCCGCATCCTTCAGCCGCTCCTCGCCGGTGCAGAGGGGGATGAACCAGTCGGAGCGCATCTGGAGGTCCTCGTTGCCTCCTTTCAGCGCCTCGTAGTGGAAGGTGTAGCCCTTCGAGTCCGCCGAGCGCGAGGCCCAGATCAGGGTCTCGTGCGCATTGGTGAAGCGCTTGCCGCGGAAGTTCGGCATCGGGTTGGCCTTGCGCCAGACGATGTCGTTGAGGATCCAGTAACCGAGATCCTGCAACGCGCTCCCGACCCGGAAGATGTTGTGGTACGAACCGATCACCCAGAGGGTCGCGTTCGGCTTCATCACGCGGCGGCAGGCGGCGAGCCAGTCCCGGGTGAAGGCGTCGTAGGCCTCGAAGGTGGCGAACTTGTCCCAATCGTCGTCGACGGCGTCGACGCGGCTCTGGTCCGGACGCAGCAGCCCGGCCTCGCCGAGCTGGAGGTTGTAGGGCGGATCGGCGAACACGCAGTCGACGCTCGACGCCGGCAGAGCGTTCATGGCCGCGATACAATCCCCGACGAGAACCTGGTCGAGGGGTAGGGAACGCTGGGCGGGTACGAGACCCATCCGTGGCGCCGACGCGGGCCGCCCGGCACGCGAGACCTGTTTCCGGGCGACGGCGTCGGCAGCCACGGTACGCGGGGAAGCCATGGCAAACACCGGTTACGCGACTGACCGGCAGACCATGCCTCCGGTACGGTAAAGGTCACGTTGTCGAATTCGGCGGCGCCGCGTCCCGTTCTGGGGCTGCAGATTTTGCCGACCCCGCTCTCGGACAATCCTGCGACAGATTAAGCAACGGTTACCCGGCGGTCCCGGGCGCCGTTTACGCGGCGATGACCCGTCACATCTGCGGGCGTCCGGCCCTAGCGCAGGGCCTGGACTGTCCGAACCGCCGGGCATGCCGGGCGGCGGCCATAAGGTCTGGTTTCCGCGTCCGCTTCCAGCTCAGCGGGATGCAGGGTCACAGCCGATGCAGGGCTTAGGAAAATCAGCCCATTTCGGCGCGCCGTAGGGTGGCCTGGACAGTACTTTCCGAATACGCGAAAGATCCAAACAATGCATTCTCCGCGAAACAAATGGAAACAAACCGTAATAAACCTCCATGTAATAATCATGATCAGGACGAAATCGGCCAAAATGTGACAGAATCGGCCCGCAAATGCCTGCCATAATCCGGCCGATTTCGGACACGACTGGCGCCGCCCCGACAACAACAAAGGGAATGCGTCGAGAATGTCGTTTGGTTTCGGTAAGCTCGTTGTCTCACTTGGAATGCTGTCCACCGTCGTCGGAACAAGCCTCCCGGCCGCCGCGCAGAGCGGAGCGGCCTCCTGGTATGGAAGCGGTCATCGCACCGCGAACGGCGAGCGTTTCAACCCCAACGGACTGACCGCCGCCCATCGCAGCCTGCCGTTCGGCACCCGGGTCCGCGTCGAGAACAGGCGGACCGGCCGCTCGGTGGTCGTTCGCATCAACGATCGCGGTCCCTTCGTGCGCGGCCGCATCATCGATCTGTCGCGTGGCTCCGCCCGCGCTCTGGGCATGGGCGGCACGACCTACGTGTCGCTGCAAGTCGTGCACTGATCCCTCACGGGCGCCGCACGCGCCGGGCCGCCGCCCGTCCGAGAGGGCGGGGCGGCTCCCCGGGCGTTGTCTGCCGCGCCCGGACGCCCCATCTGCAGCCGGGTTCAGCTCGGATCAGTGCCCATGCCCAAGCCCCTCATCGTCGACATCCCGCACGACCTCGGCCGCGATGAGGCCAAGCGTCGCCTGGAGCACGGCACGGATCAGGCGCGGGCCTTCCTGGCCAAGAGCGGCATCACCGTGGACCAGCTCGCCTGGACGGGGGACCGACTCGATTTCGGCGTGTCGGCGATGACCCAGAAAGTCGCCGGGACGATCGACGTGGGCGCCGAGAGCGTCCGCCTGGAGGTGAAGCTGCCGTTCCTGCTCGCCCTGTTCGCCGAGAAGATCCAGAAGGTCGCGAGCAAGGAGGGCAACCTCCTGCTGACGAAGAAGTAGCGCTCCGGAACCGGATCGGCCGGTCTCTGTTTCCGCGGGACCGGTGCCGAAGTGCGCCGTCAGTCTCGTGGAGGATTACGGTGCCCGATTACACCCTCGCCGATCCGGGGCAGGTCCCCGAGGTCCCGCCGCAGCCGGCTCCGGTGCCGGACCGACCCTACGATCCGCCGCAGGCCCCGACGCAGCCGCCCGGACCGGAGATCCCGGGGAACACCCCGGCCGAGGCGCCGGGCGTCCATCCGCCGGAGATCCCGGTCAACGATCCGGGCGCGCCCGGGATCAGCCCGCCGACGGGACCGGCCAATCCGATCGCCTGACCCGCCGACGAGGTCGGGGGGCGGCGCCGTTTGAACAGGCCGCCCCACACTGCCATAAGCCGGCCCATGGCCGCTCCCCCGCTCCTCACCCTCCAGGACGTCGCCCTGACTTTCGGCGGCACGCCCCTGATCACCCGTGCCGACATCGCCATCGCGCCGGGTGAGCGCACCTGCCTCGTCGGTCGGAACGGGTCGGGCAAGTCGACGCTCATGAAGATCGCCGCGGGACTCGTCGATCCCGACAAGGGGCGCCGTTTCGTCCAACCCGGCACCACGATCCGCTACCTCGCCCAGGAACCCGACTTCACGGGCTTCGACACCACCCTCGATTTCGTCGAGGCCGGGCTGCCGCCTGGCGAATCGACCCACCGCGCCCGTTACCTGCTGGAGAGCCTCGGCCTCACGGGTGCCGAGGATCCAACCAAGCTCTCCGGCGGCGAGGGGCGGCGCACCGCATTGGCGCAGGCGCTCGCCCCCGAGCCCGACGTTCTGCTTCTCGACGAGCCCACCAACCACCTCGACCTGCCGGCGATCGAGTGGCTCGAGGCCGAGCTGAAGGGCACCCGCGCGGCCCTCGTGCTGATCAGCCACGACCGGCGCTTCCTCTCGGCCCTGTCGCGGGCCACGATCTGGCTCGACCGGGGCGAGACGCGCCGGATCGACCAGGGCTTCTCCAGCTTCGAGGCGTGGCGCGACGCCTTCTTCGAGGAGGAGGAGCGGGACCAGCACAAGCTCGACCGCAAGATCGCCGCCGAGGAGCACTGGCTGCGCTACGGGGTCACCGCCCGGCGCAAGCGCAACGTCCGCCGCCTCGGCAACCTGCACGAGCTGCGCCAGAACCGGCGCGAGGTGCGCCGCCCGGTGGGCAGCGTCAGCATGCAGGCCTCCGATGCCGAATCCTCGGGGAGCCTCGTGGTCGAGGCCCGCGACATCGCCAAGAGCTACGGGGAGCGCAAGATCGTCGACGGGCTGTCCCTTCGGGTGATGCGCGGGGACCGGCTCGGCATCGTCGGGGCGAACGGCGCCGGCAAGAGTACCCTGATCAACCTGCTCATGGGCCGGCTCGCGCCCGATTCCGGGCAGGTCGTCCTCGGGACCAACCTGCTGCCGGTGGTGCTCGATCAGGCCCGCGCCGTGCTGGAGCCCGGGATGACCGTCACCGACGTGCTCACCGGCGGCCGTGGCGACAGCGTCGTGGTGAACGGCCAGAGCCGCCACGTGATCGGCTACCTGAAGGACTTCCTGTTCACCCCCGAGCAGGCCCGCACGCCCGTTTCGGTCCTGTCCGGCGGCGAGCGCAACCGCTTGCTGATCGCCCGGGCCCTGGCCCAGCCGGCGAATCTCCTCGTCCTCGATGAGCCCACGAACGACCTCGACCTCGAGACCCTCGACCTGCTCCAGGAGATGCTGGGCGACTACCAGGGGACGCTGATCCTGGTGAGCCACGACCGCGACTTCCTCGACCGCGTGGCGGGCAGCGTGCTGGTGTCCGAGGGCGCCGGCCGCTGGGTCGAGTATGCCGGCGGCTACAGCGACATGCTGGTCCAGCGGGGTCAGGGCGTCGAGGCGCGGACCGTCGCGCCGAAGGCGAAGGAGCCGCGCGAGCGCAACGCCGCACCGGCGGCCCAGCCCGCGGGCAAGCCCAAGCTCGGCTTCAAGGACCAGCACGAGTTGAAGACGCTGCCGGCCCGCATCGAGAAGCTGGAGGCGGCGATCGCCCAGCTCAAAACGATCCTGGCCGACCCCGAACTGTACGCCCGCGATCCGGCCCGGTTCGACAAGGCTTCGACCATGCTGGCGCAGGCCGAGACCGAGCTGTCGCAGGCGGAGGATCGCTGGCTCGAGTTAGAGATGCTGCAGGCAGGGTAATGGCCCCGTCGACGTAGATGCTCCTGAGCACCTGCTCCGATCAACAACTCAGTACGCTCATCTCAGCATGCCCATCCGCGCAACCACGCGAGAGCTAGGGCCAGGTTTTGCCGAGATGCTTGGCGACGTCTTTGGTTTGCACGCCAACCCGCCTGACCGCATCCTTGATCTGTTCTTTCGTGACCCCAAACTTTCTGGCCCAATAATCAAGCTCCCAGTCCTCATGGACGTTGATCTTGAATTTGTCTTCCGGCTCCCGCCGATTGAGATTGTCAGTCACTTCAGGTTTCCCTTATGGCAACGAAGTCAACCTAAGCGATGTTTCGGATTTGGCAAGCGGGCCAGGGCGCTTTCGACCGGGATTTGCATCGCGGGCGTGGGGGCTTCGAATGTCACGCTTGCGGCGATCGAGCATAAGACGTTGAAAATGAGAGGGACCTTCAGTCCGCCCGTTTTTTCCGCAGCTTGAGAAGGCTCTGCCTGCATGACCGCCTACCAGATTCTCGAACAGCGCTTCGCCCGGCTCGCGGCCCTCGAGGGCGCGGCCGGGATCCTCGGCTGGGACGCGCAGACCCTGATGCCGGACGGCGCCGCCGAGGCCCGCGGGGACCAGCTCGCGATTCTGCGCGGGCTCGCCCACGGGATGCTCACCGCTCCCGAGGCCGCCGAGGAACTGGCGGCCGCCGAGCAGGGCGGCGACCTCGAACCCTGGGCCGCCGCCAACCTGCGGGAGATGCGCCGCACCCAGGCCCATGCCACGGCCGTCCCCCGCGACCTCGTCGAGGCCAGCTCCCGCGCCGTGTCCCGCTCGGAGATGGTGTGGCGCGAGGCGCGGCGCGACGCCGACTTCGCCCGCCTCGAGCCCCACCTCGCCGAGGTGCTGCGGCTCCAGCGGGAGATCGGCCAGGCGAAGGGCGCGGCCCTCGGGCTCGACCCCTACGACGCGCTCCTCGACGGCTACGATCCCGGCATGCGCCGGGCGACGATCGATCCGCTCTTCGCGGATCTGACCGGCTGGCTGCCGGACCTGATCGCCCGCGCGCGCGAGATCCAGGCGTCCCGTCCGGCGCCGCTCCCGCTCGCCGGCCCGTTCGACGTGGCGGTGCAGCGCGATCTCGGCCTCAGGCTGATGGAGGCGGTGGGATTCGACTTCACCCGCGGCCGGCTCGACATCAGTCTGCATCCGTTCTGCGGCGGCGCCACCGACGACGTCCGTATCACCACCCGCTACGACGCGGCCGATTTCGGGCGGGCCCTGATGGGCGTTCTCCACGAGACCGGACACGCCCTCTACGAGCAGGGCCGGCCGGCCGCGTGGCGGAACCAGCCGGTGGGCGCGGCGCGGGGGATGAGCCTGCACGAGAGCCAGTCGCTCATCGTCGAGATGCAGGCCTGCCGGAGCCGGGACTTCTTCACCTTCCTGGCGCCGCTCCTGCAGGCGGCCTTCGGGCGTTCCGGACCGGAATGGTCGCCGGAGAATCTGCACGCGCTCAACATTCGGGTGGCGCCGGGCTTCATCCGGGTGGATGCCGACGAGGCGACCTACCCGGCCCATATCCTCCTGCGCTACCGTCTGGAGACGGCGATGATCGCGGGCGACCTCGCGGTGCGCGATCTGCCGGGGGCGTTCAACGACGGCCTGCGCGATCTCCTCGGCCTCACCGTACCAGACGACCGGGTCGGTTGCCTCCAGGATATCCACTGGCCGAGTGGCGCCTTTGGCTATTTCCCGACCTACACCCTCGGCGCCCTGGCCGCCGCGCAGCTGTTCCGCGCCGCCCGATCGGCCGAGCCGGCCTTACCGGACCGCCTCGCGCAGGGCGATTTCGGTCCCTTGCGGGACTGGCTCCGGACGAACGTCCACGCGGTCGGAAGCCTGCTGGACACCGACGCGCTGCTCACCCGCGCCACCGGGACGCCACTCGGCACGGAAGCGTTCCGGGCGCATCTTGAGGCACGCTATCTCGGGGGCTCGGGCGCCTGAGGAGGGCCGCGCGCCGGGACGGGGCGCTTCCAGCCCCTTCTACAGCGCCACCACGTCCACCGCTTCGCCGAGCCTGTCACGGGCGATGTCCGCCACGTGGCGGTGGTGCGTGAACAGGATCGGCTGGACCCGTTCCCCGATCGCCGCCAGTGCGTCCAGACCGTAGCCGGTCCGGGTCTCGTCGAAGGTCGAGAACAGGTCGTCGCCGATGAAGGGCGCCGGCTCGGCGCGTTCGGCGTAGTCTTCCAGGTAGGCCAGCCGCAGGGCGAGGTAGAGCTGGTCGCGGGTGCCCTCGCTCATGCCCTCGATCGCCACCGTGCCGCCCCCGGCGCGCTGCCCCGCGAGCTTCGGGGTGTCGGCCTCGTCGTAGATCTGGGCAAGGCCGGAGAACGCGCCGCCGGTGAGGGCCCGGAACAGCGCGCCCGCCCGGGCGACGAGGGGATCCTGCTGCCCCGCGCGATGGCGGGCCACCGCCTGCCCCAGCATCAGACCGGCGAGCCGCAGCACGGCCCAGGAGCGCGCCGCCGCCTGGAGATCCGCCTCCGCCGCCTTGCGCTCGGCGAGGGCCAGTTCGGCGCCGGTGCCGCCCTCCAGTTCCGCCCGGCGCCGCTCGGCGCGGTCGCGGTCGGCGAAGATCACCTGCCCGCGTTCGGCCTGCTCTTCGGCCTCGAGTGCCAGACGCGCCAGTTCGGCCTCGATGGCCTCTGGGGGCAGGGTCTCGAGACCGGCGCGCAGCTCGGCCTCGGGAAGCCCGTCCGCTGCGCCCGCGAGGCTGCCGCGGAGCCGCAGACGCTCGGCGCGCAGCAGCTCCCGGGCGCTCAAGCGGCCGAACAGACGATCGATCTCCGCAGTCGGGGCAGCGGCGAGGTCCGGCATCGCCTCGGCCACCAGCCGGACGAGGGTCGCCCGGGCCGCCTCGTGCGATTCCGCGGCATCGCGATGCGCCAACTCGGCCTCCTCGCGGCGGCGGTCGAGCTCGGCACGCCGCGCTTCCCGGGCCTGTGCGGCGACGAGACGGCTGTGGAGGGTCCGGATCGCACCGGCGGGCGGCGCCTGCGCGAGATCGGGCGCCAGGGCCTCGACCAGGGTGGCCACCGTGACCCGGAACGCCTCCATGTCCCGCCGGATGCCGGTGGACCGGCGCTGCAGGGCGGCCCGCTCCGCCAACCGGTCCGGCACGCTCCGCCATGCCTCCAGCGCGCCCTCGGCCTCTTCGGGCCCAGCCGCACCGTCGAGCCCGAGGGGCAGCAATGCCGCCGCCCAATCGGCCTGCCACGCGGCGCGCCGAGCGGCGGTCTCGGCGAGGGCCCGCTCCAGCCGCTCAACCGAAAGTCCGGCGGCGCGCACCAGACCGGCAGTCTGAAGATTGGCTTCCCAGCGGCTTGCCAGGGTGGCGACCCGCGCTTCCAGACCGTCCAGCGCGGCAGCGATCTCGAGGTCCGGTGCGGCGTCGAGCCCGGCGCGGTTGCGCAGATCGGTCAGCGGCGCCCGGGCGGCCTCGATCCGCACCCGGAGGCGATCCGCCTCGATCCGCTGCGCGGCGAGCCGCTGCTCCGCTTCGATCAGGCTCTCCACCTCGGCGAGCCACGCCGCCATCTCGGCCGGCGGGCCGGGCACGAGGGCGGCGGGCCGCCAGGCCTCCTGCCAGGCCGCCTCGCCCGCGGCGAGCTCGGCGGCGAGGGCGGCGAGGACCTCATCGGCCTGCGTGGCCTCCGCCTCCTCGGTGGCGAGGCGCTCCAGGTCGGCGGCGTGGGCCGCGACCCGGGCCGCATCGGAGGCCCGCTCGTCGGCGACGCGGTCGGCCGACAGGAGCGCGCGCTCGAAGGCTGCGATCTCGGCGATCCCGGCCGGGCGCCCTTCCGCCAGGGCATCGCGGAGAAACGCGAAGGCGGCATCGCGGGTCGCCCGCAGCGCGTCGAGCCGCTCCCGGGTGGCGACGGGCCGGCCGGCCTCGCGCTCACGCAGCCGCGCCTGGGTGGCGGCGACCTGCCGGCGGGCGGTGTCGCGACGGTCGGCGGCCCGCTCGTGCTCGCGGGTCTTGGTCTCCAGACGCTGACGGTAACGCGCCACCGTATCGGGAGCGGGCAGAGGCGTCCGGACGAGGACGGCGAGGTCGGCCACCGGAGGCGACAGCCGCCCCGCCTGGTTGTGCAGCAGCGCCGCCTCTCGGCAAATGGCGGCGTCGAGGGTCTCGCGGGCGGCGATCCATTCGTGCAGGCGGGCGAGGGGCTTCAACGCTTCCCGAAGGGGGGTCGGATCCCGGGCCGCATCCGCCGCCTCCATCTCCCGGGCGAGGCGCTCCCGCTCGGCGCGGGCGGCGGCGAGGTCACGGGCGAGCTGATCCTCCGCGGCCGCGAAGGTCCGGCCCTCGCGGATCAGGCGCTCGATCCGCGCGCGCGCGGCGTCCGGAGGCTGCCCAGCCTCGAGCGCGGCGAGATCGGGGGCGCCGATCCGGCCACGCAGCCGCTCAAGCTCCAGCCCGACCTTGTAGGCGTCGCCCTCGATCCGGGGCAGGTCGGTGCCGCCCTTCTCGAACTCCTTGGTGCCGCTGAACGCCGCCAGGATCTCGTCGGCCCGGTGGGTCAGCGCCGGCTCGACCGGTACCGCCTCGGCCTCGCTCCGGGCCCGGTCGCGCGCGGCTTCGGCCCGCACCGCCTCGGCTTCCGCGGCGCGGCACGCGTCAAGGGCGGCCCCGAAACGGGCGATCCAGGCGGGATCCGCATCGGCGAGGTCGGTCTCGGCGGCGATGCGCTCCTCCAGCGCGTCGATCTCGGCGATGATCGGCCGGACGCGCTTGAGCCGCTCCAGCCGGGCGCGCGCCACCGCGATGGCCTTCTGCTCAGCCCGCAACGCCTCGAGCTGCGCGGCCGCCGCCGCGATCTCGTCGTTGAGCGCCCGCCAGTCGCCGGCGCGCAGGCCCCGCTCGCGGATCGCCCGCCGTGCCGTCTCGTGACGCTCCAGGGCTTGGTAGAAGGTCCGGTGCTTGGCTTGGCGCGGGGCGAAGATGGCGTCGGCCTCCGCATCGAGTGTCGTCTGCAGCTCCGTGAGTCCGCGCAGGCCCGAACCCGCCGCGAACAGGCTCGCGCCAACCTCGCCCTCCACGTCGACCATCTCGCGCCCGCCGGCCCGGAGGCTCGCCGCGTCGAGGCCGAAGGCCCGGCAGAAGACCGGCCGGGACAGTCCGCCGAGGAACGGCGCCAGCGCGTCGTCGGGGAGCGGCGCCTCGGCGGCGTCGATGAGGGTCCGGCTGTTGCCCTTCCGGCGCCGGAAGGACAGACGGCGGCCGTCGGCGGCGGCGATCTCCGCGCCGAGGCGCAGCTGCGGCATGTCGTGCAGGAAGGCGTAGGGGGTGGATTTCCCGAAGCCGAACAGCAGATCGGTGACCGCCGCCAGCGCGGTGCTCTTGCCGGCCTCATTGGCGCCCAGCACCACGTGAAGGCGCGCATCCGGCCGGAATTCGACCGTGCGGTCCGTGAAGGCGCCGTAGCGCTCCAGGGCGAGGCGGATCAGGCGCATCGGGCCTCCATGGGCGATCGCCTCAGCAGGGCCGGCCGCCGAGGCGCCCGAGGACCAGCGCCTCCGCCTCGGCACAGAGGGCGTCGAATTCCGCGTCGAAGTCGGCTTCCGCTGCGGCGGTCACCGGGATCCGGCCACCGATCTCGGCCAGGGCCGCCTTGGCCCTTGTGCGGAAATCGGGGTCGCGGTCGAGCTCGGCCAGCAGCGCGGCGGGGTCGATGGCGGCGCCGGAGGGCTCCACCGCGGCGCGCGGGCGGCACGTCTCGATCTTCAGGCGCTCCAGCCAGATATCTTCGTGCAGCCGGTGCGCGGCCGCCTGGATCTCGGCCGTCAGGGTCTCCCGGTCGGCCGCCAGGGCGTCGTGGGCGCGGGTGGTGCCGACGAGGTGGACGCGGACCAGGAGCAGCCGGCGGGCCGCGACGGCGGCGAGCGGCCTCAGGGCCGCCTCGACGGCCTCCACGGCGCCGCGCGGGTCGGCCGCCGCCGCGAGGTCGACCGCGATCCGCTCGAACCGGGCTCGGTCGAGGGGCAGGCGGCTGACGCCCGTCACCCGCCCGTCGGCGACGTCCACCACGACCGCCCCCTTCTCGCCGCACTCGCGCACGCTCCGGCCCTGGAGATTGCCGGGGAACACGATCCAGGGATCCCGGGACAGCTCCGCGTATTCGTGGATGTGGCCGAGCGCCCAGTACTCGTAGCCCCGGGCCGCGAGGTCGGCGACCGAGCAGGGGGCATAGGTTTCGTGGGCGGCGTGGCCGGTGCAGGAGGTGTGCAGGACCCCGAGATTGAACCAGCCCGGCACGGCCGCCGGGTAGGTGAGCGACAGGTTCTCTTCGACGGCCCGACCCTGGAAGCTGCGGCCGTGGATCGCGACCCGCAGCGCGTCGAGGCGCAGGGTGCCGGCGCGGGCCGCCGGGAAGACATGCACGGAGTCCGGCAGCGTGATCGAGCGCGTGATGACGCTCTCGGCGTCGTGGTTGCCGCGCACGAGGATCGTCGGGATGCCGGCACGGTCGAGGCGCGCCACCTGCCGGGCGAAGAACAGGCCGATCGTGGTGTCGGCCCAGTCGCCGTCGTAGACGTCGCCGGCCACCACCACGAAGGCGACCGACCGCTCGATCGCTTGGCTCACCAGGTCCTCGAAGGCCTGCCGCCCGGCCGAGGCGAGGCGCCGGGCGAGATCCGCGTCACGCGTGGCGAGGCCCGAGAGCGGGCTGCCGAGATGCAGATCCGCCGCGTGGATGAAGCTGAACGCAGTCATCGGTCTCCGGGAGGGATCGGTGGCGAGCCGGGGCGCGATCGCGCGCAGCCGTCGGCATCACAATGCGGGCTCTTAGGCCGCCGACAGGGGTCGCCTCAAGCGGCGGCATGCGACGAGCTGTGGGGCACGTCGCCGGGGACGGCCTCTGTTGCTCGTCGATCGGGCCCTTCCGCGGCGTCGGTGCGAATCCGGTCGAACGTCCCGGCCCCGGGCGCGTTAGAGCGTGGCGGTGACGGGAGAGCCGCGCGATGAGGTACGAGACCGGCCCGATGAATCCTGCTGCACGCCCGGCCCGCCTCACCGCCGCATCGTCGCACGCCCTGCCGATTTACCCCGCCGATCGGCCGCATCAGCCCTTCAAGATCGTGAGCTGGAACCTGCTGCGGCGCACCGGCGCGGCGGTTGACGACGTGGCCGCCCTCGTCGCCCAGGAGAAGCCCGACCTGCTGCTGATGCAGGAGGCGACCCGGGCCATCGGCTTCCTGCTGGACCGGATCGGCGGCCACTACGCCTGGGCACCCCTGCCGGGCCGGATCCACGGGCTGGCCATGTGGAGCCCCAGGCCCTGGCCGGCGCCGCCCCGGGTCATCGCGCTGCCCTCGGGGGCGCTGGTGCACCGGGTCTGCCAGATCCTGGACCTCGGCGAGTTCGGCGTGGCCAACGTCCACCTGTCGCATGGGCAGATGCTCAACCGCCGCCAGCTGCGCCGCATCGTCAGCGAGCTGCCGCCCCGGGCCGCGGTTCTCGGCGATTACAACATTGTCGGCCCCGCGATGATCCCGGGTTTTCGCGATGTCGGACCGCGTCAGTCGACGCACGCGATGGTCGAGGTGCTGCCCCTGCGGCTCGACCGCTGCCTCGCCCGCGGCCTCGTCTGCCACGCCCATGCGGTGCTGCCGCGGGGGCCCTCCGATCACCGGCCGATCATCGTCCATCTCGGCCCGGCCCCCGAGGCGCATGCCCCGGGACGCTTCAAAGGTATGGCAGCAGCAGTCGCACGCCTGCGTCGCGCAAACGGACCGGCAGGCCGCGCGCGGCGAGATCCTCCCGCCTGAGCTGCGTCTCCATCTTGCCGCGCATGAACCGGTCGAGCGCGGCCGCGCAATCCGCGTCGATGATCTCGACGTTCAGCTCGAAGTTGAGCCGGAAGCTGCGCATGTCCCAGTTGGCGCTGCCGACGAAGCACCAGATGTCGTCAACCACCATCGCCTTGGAATGGTCGAAGGGCGGCTCGTCGAGCCACACCTGCACCCCGGCCCGCAGCAGCGGCTCGAGATGCGCCCGGGTCGCCCAGTCGATGAACGGATGGTCGCTGACCCGCGGGATGATCACGTCGACGGTGATGCCCCGCATCGCGGCCTGGGCCAGAGCGCCGGTCACCAGTTCGTCGGGCAGGAAGTAAGGCGTTACGAACCGGACCTTCCGGCGCGCGCAGGCGAGCGTCTGAAGGATGACCTGCTCGATCTTCTCGACGTCCGCATCCGGGCCGGAGGTGACGGCCCGGGCGACGCTGGGCCCGCACGGCTCGAGATCGACGAACCACGGTTCGCCGTCGAGGATCTCGCCGTCCACGAAGGCCCAATCCGCCGCGAAGGCGGCGGCGAGTTGCTCGACCACGGGCCCGGTCATACGGAAATGCGTGTCCCGGATCGGATGCTCGGGCTTCAGCGCGACGCGATTCGCGTGCGAGATGTTGAGACCGCCCGTGAAGGCGATGCGCCCGTCGAGGATCAGCAGCTTCTTGTGGGAGCGCAGGTTGAGGAACGGCATCCGCCAGGGAAGGGCCGAGTGCATGAACAGGGCCACCGGCACCCCGGCCGCCGTCAGCCGGCGGTAGACGGGCGTCCGGAAGTAGCCGCCGCCGATCCCGTCGATGATGACGCGCACCTTCACGCCGCGGTTCTGCGCCTCGACGAGGGCGTCGCAGAATTCGCGGCCGGTGGCATCGTCCCGGAAGATGTAGCTCGACAGGCCGATGCTGGCCTGCGCCTCGCGGATCGCCGCCAGCATCACCGGATAGGCCGCGTCGCCGTTTCGGAACATCTCCACCGCATTGCCCGCGAAGGCCGGCAGGCTGGTAATCCGCCGGATCGCCCGGTCGAGGGGCCAGAGCGTCTCCGGCACCACGGCGTCGTCGGTGTCGGGCAGCTGCGTCGCATCGGAGGGCTTGGTCCGCAGCCGCCGGGCGCGGCGCGAGACCCGGTTGATGCCGAAAGTCAGGTACAGGGCGGTCCCGAAGATCGGCGACAGCCACGCGAGACCAATCCAGCCGACCGCCACGCTCACCCGGCGCTTGCGCAGCAGGGCATGCAGGGTGACGCCGATCGCCAGCGCGACGCCGATCAAGGCCTCGACATCCGCCCGCATCAATGCGGTCGACTGAACCCAGCGGAAGAGCGCGTTTTCCAAGGTCTCGGTATCCGGGTTCGCGTCGGGAGGCACCGGATTGGCCCAAGGCCCGTGCGGCGGGCGGGATTAATCCGCCGGCTTGGCCGGATGCGCAATGGCGGCGGTCCCGGCGGGCCGCTCGCAGCGATAGGGGCCGCTGCCGTCCAGCGCCCCATACAGGACCCGGCCGCCGGAGGCGATGCAGCGCGCCTTGGCTTCGGCGTAGGGCCGGTGGAAGCTCCAGATGGTGATCATGGGACCGATCGTGGCGAGGCAGATGCCCCCGAAGATCACGGCGGCGGCCCAGGTCGCGCCGTTGCGATCCGGCCGCGGCGGTCGCGGCGGCGGCATCGCCCCGTAGAAGGCCAGCGTCAGTCCGAACAGGTCGATGGTGCTCATCAGCCGTTCCGCGTTGCGGCGCCGCATCCGACAGGATCGGGTGTGCCGAACCACCTAGGGCAGGGCGCGTCGTTACCTATAAGCGCGGCGCCGACCGGCCTGCGTCGTATCGCGCCACCGCGCGCGATCTCGCGGCCTCACGGCTCCCAGCGCGGCGGCCTCTTGCCCAGGAAGGCGTCGATGCCCTCCTGGGCGTCGGCCATCATCATGTTCCGCGTCATCACCTCGGCGGCGTAGCCGTAGGCGTCCTCGAGACCCATCTCGAGCTGGCGACCGAACGCCTCCTTGCCGATCGCCAGGACACGCCGGGCCTTCCCGGCGATCCGCGTCGCCAGGGCGCCGACCGCCGCGTCGAGTTCCGCCTCCGGGACCACCCGGTTGACGAGGCCGATCCGCAGGGCCTCCGCGGCGTCGATCGGCTCGCCCACCAGAAGCATCTCCAGCGCGGCCTTGCGCGAGACGGCGCGCGACAGGGCGACCATCGGGGTCGAGCAGAACAGGCCGATCTGCACCCCCGGCGTGGCGAAACGGGCCGTCTCGGTGCAGACGGCGAGGTCGCAGGTGGCGACGAGCTGGCAGCCGGCGGCGGTGGCGATCCCGTGAACCCGGGCGATCACCGGCTGCGGCAGGCGCGTCAGGCTCAGCATCAGCCGGGCGCAGGTGCGGAACACCGCCTCTGTCGCCGCGCGGGAGGGATCGGTCCGCATCTCCTTGAGATCGTGCCCGGCGCAGAAGGCGGGCCCCGCCCCCTGGAGAATCACGACCCGGACCGCCGGATCCGCGCGGATGGCGTCGAGCTGATCCTGGAGGGCGCCCATGAGGGCCATCGACAGGGCGTTGCGCGCCTGGGGCCGGTTGAGCGTCAGGGTCGCGACCCCGTCGGCGTCGCTGCGCAGCAGTACCGGCGCCTCCGGAGCTGTCGCGGCGTGGGCCGTGGCTGAGGTCATCGCGGCGTCTCCCGGTGCCGGCCTCCCTGGCACGGGGCCGATCTCGTCAAGCGAGGTTAGCACGCCGGCTCCGGCTCCGCGATGCCGGCGCGGCGAGCCGCGCCGTCGGCCGTCCTCGAACCAACCCGGCGGCGCGCGGTGCGCGGGCACCGGTCCCGGACCGGGTGGGCTGCCCGTCAGGCCTGCTCGGCGAGGGCGAGGTCGAGGCTGGCGTAGTCGGCGCCCGGGCCGTTCCACCAGACGGCGGGATAGCTGGCGAGCCGACCCATCAGCCCGGCATAGACATCGGCAAGGTTTGTATCGACGACGACCAGCGCGGCATCCGACTGGGACAGGCTATCGGCGAGGGCCTGGCCGCGGCCGGCGCAGTCCAGGCAAACCACGCGCAGGCCGAGGCGGACGAGGCCGAGCCGCATGGCCTCGGCCTGACCGAGATCCTGCACCAGGAGCGCCACGGTCTGACCGGCGCGCAGGCCCTCGCTCCAGGCCCAGCGGGAAAAACGGTGCGGGCAGATCGCGGCGGCGGGTCCGGACGGTGCCACGCGACGATCCGCGTTGGCCCCTCCCGCATCGCCTGTCCGGACGCGCCGGTCGGCGTCCCGCGCCGGGACTGGAAGGAATGCCGCAGGAGGATGGACGCCGTACATGCGATGCGGACCGCCTGAATCTGGACAAATTGCAGGCTCTGGCGTGACGCGAGCAGGTTAACACTCTCTCACGCGCCGGCGTTCCACCGAAAAACGACGCCGTTTTCGTCGGCGTGCCGGTCAGGGACTGCCCCTATGGCCAACAGGCCGTGAAAGTAGATGCGCGGATTGCCGGCAAATTCCGTCGCATTGGCGTGCGCACCGGACCGGCCTATGTCCCGGTGCCAGACGTGGCCCGCAAGAGGCCCCGCTCGATCGAGGAAACTACCGCGCATGCGCCCGACCACGACCCGGATCGCCCTCCTCGCCGCCGCCGCGCTGACGGCATTGCCGGCACAGGCGCAGATCCGCAACGCGCCGTCGCCGCGCGCCCTGGAGTTCGCCTCCTACATCTTCGCCGCCTCCAATGTCTGCGGCTACCGGATCGGCAGCGCGCAGTTCGAGGCCCTCCTGGCGAAGCAGAATGTTCAGATCGCCGACGTTCAGCCGCGGGGGCCGTTCGGCAACCGTGTGCAAACCATGTTCACGCTGATGTCGAACCAGATGGCGCAGAACCGCGACCAAGCCTGTCTCGCCGTCGCTGGCGAGTACGGGCCAGAGGGCACGGTGGCCAAGAACGTGCTCCTGCCGGCGGGCCAGGAGCCGGGCGCCCCGACCAAGACGCCTGCGGAGCCGGCCGAACCCGCCAAGCCGCAATAGAGATCGGCGACGGCGTCAGCCGAGGCGCCAGTCGATCGGGCGGCGCCCCTGCGCGGCGAGCCAGCGGTTGGCCCGGCCGAACGGGTCGGAACCGGGGAAGTCCCGGGCGCGGTTGAGCGGGGAGGGGTGACCGCTCTCGAACACGCCGTGGCGGTCCGCGTCGATCAGCGCGGCCCTGGCCCGCGCCTGCGCGCCCCAGAGCAGGAACACCGCCGGCTCCGGGCGGTCCGAGACCGCGCGCACCGCCTCGTCGGTGAGTGCGGCCCAGCCATAGCGCAGATGCGCTCCGGCCTTGCCGGCCTCGACGGTGAGGGCGCTGTTGAGCAGGAAGACGCCCTGCCGTGCCCAGGGCGTCAGGTCGCCGCCGGCGGCGCGGTCGGATCCGGCCTCCGCCAGGATCACCCGCAACGACGCGGGCAGGCGCCCCGCCCCGACGAACGAGAAGGCGAGGCCGTTGGCGTCGCCCGGGGTCGGGTAGGGATCCTGTCCGAGAATCACCGCCTTGACGTCGTGCAGCGGCGTCTCCCTCAAGGCGCGGAAGATCCGGTCCGGCGCCGGCAGCACCTGGGCCCCCGCGGCGATTCGTCCGTCGACACGGGCCGCCACGACGTCGGCCTGACCATCGGCGAAGAACGGCAGCGTCAGCCAGGACGAGCCGGAGGCGCGGAAGGCTTCGAGGGCATCGGCCACAGGCGTATCGGTCATGGTCTCTCGCGGGTCGGATCGGGGCCGAGATAGCGGGCAGCCGGGCGCCGTCATCCGGGCAGCGGTTGCGGCCCAAGGCCCCGCGTGTTTAGGGACATGGGTCGAGCGTGCCGCATATCGCGGTGCGGCATGTGGCGTCCGGTCTTCGCCGGGCGGCTTCGCACCCTACATGGAAGCACACCCCACGGGGAATTGAGCCCCCGGCCAGGTTCAGGCGTCCGCGCCGGCGGCCGGGTATCGGAAACCAGAAGAAGGATCTCGGCGCGCGGCGCCGGAACGCTGCCATGAACGAACGCGTCGAACCCGCCGCGCTGGCGAATGGCCGGCCCCTCGCACCGCTCAAGCCCGCGGCCGACACCCTGCCGGCGGATCACCCGAAGGTGGCCTGGGGTCGCGTGGGCGTGCTCCTGATGAATCTCGGGACGCCTGAGGGCACGTCCTACTGGCCGATGCGCCGGTACCTCAAGGAATTCCTGTCGGACCGGCGCGTGATCGAGGTGCCGCGGCTGATCTGGTGGCCGCTCCTCAACCTCATCATCCTGACGAAGCGCCCCGGGCCGAAGGGCCGCGACTATGCCAGCGTGTGGAACAACGCCCTGAACGAGGGGCCGTTGAAGACCATCACCCGCGGCCAGAGCGAGCGCCTCCAGGCCGCCATGGGCGAGTCCGTGGTGGTCGACTGGGCGATGCGCTACGGCAAGCCCGAGGTCGCCGGGCGGATCCAGGCGCTCCTCGACCAGGGCTGCGACCGCATCCTCCTGGTCCCGCTCTATCCGCAATACGCGGCGGCGACCTCGGCCACCGCCTGCGATCAGGCCTTCCGGGCGCTGATGGACATGCGCTGGCAGCCCACGGTGCGCGTCTCGCCGCCCTATCACGACGACCCGGTCTACATCGCCGCCATGGCCGATTCGATCCGCGAGGGCCTCGCGAAGCTCGATTTCGAACCGGAGGTGATCCTCACCTCGTTCCACGGGGTGCCGCGGAGCTACCTGCTCAAGGGCGACCCCTACCATTGCCAGTGCCACAAGACCGGGCGGCTGATCCGCGAGGCCCTGGGCCTGTCGCCGGACAAGATGCGCGTGACCTTCCAGTCGCGCTTCGGCAACGAGGAGTGGCTGAAGCCTTACACCGACGAGACGGTGATGGACCTCGCGAAGTCGGGCGTGAAGCGGATGGCGATCGTCGCCCCGGGCTTCACGGCGGACTGCCTCGAAACCCTCGAAGAGCTCGACGGCGAGAACCGCCATTACTTCGAAGAGAATGGCGGCGAGCGCTTCGCCTACATTCCATGCCTGAACGACAGCGACCTCGGCATGCGGGTGATCGAGCACGTGGTACGCCGCGAGCTTCAGGGCTGGGTCTGAGATCGGCGCCGGGTTGCCGCTTGCGGCGCGGCCCGGCCCCCCTATTATTTTCCTAAGCTGAACGGGCGCATCGGTTCGGCACGGGAGGATCTCATGGCGTTCTTCATCGGCATCGCGTGTCCGTGGCTCCTGATCGCGGTGCTCGACAGGATCGCCGAGGGGCGCCGGAGCGCCGAACTCGCGGCCCTCGGGCTCACGCCACAGCCGGCCCCGGCACAATCCAGCTACCTCGTCCCCGATCGGCCGTATTGAGGCCCGGCTGGGGCGTGACCCAGCCGGAACCTCGCCCCACGTCGGGCGGGCCCCGCATTGCCGTCACAGGCCGAGCGACGTGACCCAGGACAGCGCCGCTCTAGGACAGCGCGACGCCCGGTAGCGTGCCGTCACACGGATCGCTTCCGGGCGGTCGAAAATATGGCGGCGTTTCCGGTCCGTAGAACCGGACGACCGTTTCGCTGCGGGCCCGGTGCCGCGCGGACCGACCCATCATCTCTTCACAGGGCTGGACCGAATCAGAACCCGGCCCGGCCCTCTGTCGCATCCGGCTTACGGCTTCTTCGGCTCCGACTCCGGCTGAGCGGCCGGCGGCGCGTCGGTGCGCTCGATCTTGGCCTCCGAGCGGAGCTTCAGGATCATGTCCTGCTGCGCCTTGCGGATCAGGTGCTGGTCGATCTGTTCCTTCAGCTCGTCGAAGGTCGGCTGCGGCTTCGTCCGCTTCTCCTCCACCTTGATCACGTGCCAGCCGAACTGGGTCTTGATCGGGTCAGAGACCTGTCCGGGCTTCATCGCGAACGCGGCGTTGGCGAAATCCGGGACCATCCGTTCCTTCGTGAACCAGCCGAGATCGCCGCCCTCGGTCTTCGAGCCCGGATCCTTGGAGGCCTCGGCGGCGACCTTGGCGAAATCCTCGCCGCCCTTGATGCGCGCGGCGATCTTCTTGGCCTCGGCCTCGTTGTCCACGAGGATGTGGCGCGCGTGCACCTCCTCCTCGGGCTTCATCAGCTTGACGGTCTGGTCGTAGATCGCGTGCTCCGCCTCAGGCGTGACCGCGCGCTTGGCCTCCTGCTCCAGATAGTCGTCGAGCAGCAGCTTGTCGCGGAAATAGGCGAGCTTGCGCTTGAATTCCGGCGTGTCGCCGATCTTGGCGGACTCGGCGGCCTGCGCACCGACGCGGAGATCGACCATGTAGTCGACGAGCAGGTTCTTCTTCTGCGCCTCGTCGACGCCCGGCAGCGACAGGGCGGGATCGTCCGCCGCGATGGCGAGGTCGCCCTGCGTGATCGGCTTGCCGTTCACGCTCGCCACGACCGAATCCGCGCTCGGCGCGGCGGCCGGCGTGTTAGCGGCCGGTGTGTTAGCCGCCGGTGTCGGAGCCTTCTGGGGGGCCTGGGCCAGCGCCAGTCCCGGCATCGCGATCATGACGGCGAGCGCGCTGGCGCGCCGGAGAAGGGCGGTGTTCGGCATACGGGCGAAGTCCTCGGCTCACGTCTTGGCGCCGCACCGGATCGGCCGGGCGGCAGGCCGCGGCACAGGTGGGCCGCGTCGGGCGAGAAGGCAAGCGCGGCCATTTCGCCGGTGCCGGAACCGTGACCGTACCGGCATGCGTTGAGGGCTGCCCCTTCCAGGTGCGCCGGGCGATGTTTACCTCTATAAGCCCGGCCAACTCCGTCCAGGCCGGCCCGCCACGCTCACCCGTGTGCGGGCTCGCGCGTCCGCAGGTCAACGATGCTCGGCTCCTTCGCCAAGAAGATTTTCGGCTCCTCGAACGACCGCCGCGTCAAGGGCTATCGCCCGCGCGTGGCGCAGATCAATGCGCTGGAACCGGAGATCCAGGCCCTCTCCGACGAGGCCCTGCGCGCCCGCACCGATATGCTGAAGGCGGAACTCGCCAACGGCAAGAGCCTCGACGACATCCTCGTGCCGGCCTTCGCCACGGTGCGCGAGGCGGCCAAGCGCGTCTTCGGCCAGCGCCACTTCGACGTGCAGCTCATCGGCGGCATGGTGCTCCACGAGGGCGGCATCGCCGAGATGAAGACCGGCGAGGGCAAGACCCTGGTGGCGACGCTTCCGGTTTACCTGAACGCCCTGGAAGGCAAGGGCGTCCACGTCGTCACGGTGAACGACTACCTCGCCTCGCGCGACGCCGAGTGGATGGGGCAGGTCTACCGATTCCTGGGCCTCAGCGTCGGCACCATCGTGCACGGGCTCGACGATGCGCAGCGCAAGGAGGCGTATGCCTGCGACATCACCTACGGCACCAACAACGAGTACGGGTTCGACTACCTGCGCGACAACATGAAGTACGAGATGTCCCAGCTGGCGCAGCGGGGCCATAATTTCGCGATCGTCGACGAGGTCGATTCGATCCTGATCGACGAGGCGCGGACGCCGCTGATCATCTCGGGCCCGGTGGACGACCGTTCGGAACTCTACGTGGCGGTGGACGCGCTGATGCCGCGCCTGCGCAAGGAGTTCTACGACCTCGACGAGAAGCAGCGCACCGTCTCGCTCACCGAGGAGGGGAACGAGTTCATCGAGGAGGCGATGCGGGAGGCGGGCCTCCTCAAGGAGGGCGACCTCTACGACGCCCACAACGTCACGCTGGTCCACCACGTGAACCAGGCCCTGCGCGCCCACACGCTGTTCACCCGCGACAAGGACTACATCGTCAAGAACGACGAGGTGGTGATCATCGACGAGTTCACCGGCCGCATGATGCAGGGCCGGCGCTACTCGGAGGGCCTGCATCAGGCGCTGGAGGCGAAGGAGCGGGTCACGATCCAGCCCGAGAACCAGACGCTGGCCTCGATCACCTTCCAGAACTACTTCCGTCTGTACAAGAAGCTCGCCGGCATGACCGGCACCGCCTCCACCGAGGCCGACGAGTTCGCCGAGATCTACAAGCTCGACGTGGTCGACATCCCGACCAACAAGGAGGTCGAGCGCGTCGACGAGGACGACGAGGTCTACCGCACCGTCGCCGAGAAGTACGAAGGCATCATCGCCGAGATCGACAAGGCGCATACCCGCCACCAGCCGATCCTGGTCGGCACCGGCTCGATCGAGAAGTCGGAGCACCTCGCCGAGATGCTCAAGAAGGCCGGCTACACCCTGCTCGACTATTCCGACCCGAACGCGCTCACCGACGTCTACGCCGCCGCCCGTGAGGGCCGGGTGACCAAGCGGTTTGCCGTGTTGAATGCCCGCTTCCACGAGCAGGAAGCCTACATCGTGGCCGAGGCGGGTGTCCCCGGCGCGATCACTATCGCCACCAACATGGCGGGCCGCGGCACCGACATCAAACTCGGCGGCAATCTCGAGATGCGCATCGAGAAGGAGCTGGGCCACCTCGCGGACGGTCCGGAACGCGCGTCCGCCATCGAGGCGATCAAGGCCGAGATCGCCGAGAACCGCGCCAAGGTGCTGGCCTCGGGCGAGCCGGCCGATCCCGCGGCGGGGCGCAAGACGGACCTGCCGGGCGGCCTCTACATCATCGGCACCGAGCGCCACGAATCGCGGCGCATCGACAACCAGCTCCGCGGCCGCTCCGGCCGCCAGGGCGATCCCGGCCGCTCGAAGTTCTACCTGTCGCTTCAGGACGACCTGATGCGCATCTTCGGCTCCGACCGCATGGACGGGATGCTGCAGAAGCTCGGCCTGGAGCAGGGCGAGGCGATCATCCACCCCTGGATCAACAAGGCCATCGAGAAGGCGCAGCAGAAGGTCGAGGCGCGCAACTTCGACATGCGCAAGAACGTGCTCAAGTACGACAACGTCATGAACGACCAGCGCAAGGTCGTCTTCGAGCAGCGCCGCGACTTCATGGGGCAGGAGAGCGTCCGCGAGACCGTGGACGAGATGCGTGAGGGCGTGATCGACGACCTCGTCGCCCGCCACATCCCGGAAAACGCCTATGCCGAGCAGTGGGACGTCGCCGGCCTGCGCGAGCAGGTGAAGGAGATCCTGAATCTCGACGTGCCGGTCGAGGACTGGGCCAAGGAAGAGGGCATCGCCGACGAGGAGATGCGCGAGCGGCTGATGAAGGCCGCCGAGACCGCCTATGCCGAGCGGACCGAGAAGAACGGCGCCGAGGTCACCGCCTATATCGAGAAGCAGGTCCTGCTCCAAACCCTGGACCACCTGTGGCGCGAGCACCTCGTGACCCTGGACCACCTCCGGCAGGTGATCGGCTGGCGCGGCTTCGCCCAGCGCGACCCGCTCAACGAATACAAGTCCGAGGCCTTCGATCTGTTCGGCGGTCTCGTGACCGCCCTCCGCGAGCAGGTGACCGCCCAGCTGTCGCGGGTGGAGATCATGTTCCAGGAACAGCAGGAGGGTGAATTCCCGACGGCGCCTCCGGAACTGCCGCCGATGTTCGCCCAGCATCTCGACCCGGTCACCGGCGAGAACGAGATGGACCATGCCGGCTTCGGCTCGGGCAGCGACGGCGGCGGGGGGCCGGCCTACGGCTACGCGGCGCAAGGCCTGGCGGCGGACGGGGCCGTGCTGGAGCGCGACCCGAACGACGCGAGCACCTGGGGCCGCGTCGGCCGCAACGAGCCCTGCCCCTGCGGCTCGGGCAAGAAATACAAGCACTGCCACGGCAGCCTCCAGGCCTGAGGCCGGGATGCCCGCGCGGGCGCTCTTCATCGCCGGGGCCGGAACCGAGATCGGCAAGACCTACGTCACCGCCGCCCTGACCCGCCGCCTGCGGGCGCAGGGCCGGGCGGTCCGGACCGTGAAGCCGCTCGCGAGCGGCGTCCCGTCCCTCGGCGATCCCGGCTTCATCGAGAGCGACACCGCCCGTCTTCTGGACGCGCAAGGCATCGCCCTCGACGCGGAGGCCGTGGAGTCCTGCTCGCCCTGGCGGTTCTCGGCGCCGCTCTCGCCCGATCAGGCGGCCGTGCTGGAAGGGCGGTCCCTGGACCTCACCGACCTCGTCGGCTGGTGCCGCGCAGAGATCGCCCGCACGGAAGGCACGCTGCTCATCGAGGGCGTCGGCGGCCTCATGAGTCCGGTCACCGCGGTTGCCACCGGCCTCGACTGGCTCCGGGCGCTCGGCGTGCCGGCGCTGCTCGTCTCCGGGAGCTATCTCGGGGCGATCAGCCACGCGCTCACCGCCTGCGAGACCCTGCGCCTCCACGATGTGCCGTTGCGCGCCGTGGCGGTCAGCGAGAGCCCGGGTGCACCAGCCCCCGCCGCGACCGTCGCCGCCGCGATCGCCCGGCATGCCGGCGCCCCCGTGTTCTGCCTGCGCCGCGGCGAGACCTGCCCGGAGGATCTGGCCGGCCTGATCTGATCGCGGCCGGTGTCCGTTGCTGGACGGCGCGGCCGCAGCCGCTAGCTTTATCGTTGCGGCATCACACCCGGCGCCGGAACGCGATGTCCGGATGTCGAGACCGGGTGGCCCTCGGGGAATCCTGCATTGAGCCAGACCCTTGCCCCGGCGGCGAAGACCCGGCCCGAGACCGGCACGACCGACGCGGATGCGGCGCGCGGCCGGCTCCGACCCGCCCTGGTCCTGGGCGCGCTGGGCGTCGTGTATGGCGACATCGGCACGAGCCCGCTCTACGCGTTCAAGGAAGCCGTGAAGGCGGCGACCGCCGGCGGGGCGTCGGTGCCGGCGGCGGCCACGGGGGCGGTGTCGCTGATCCTGTGGTCGCTGATCCTGATCGTGTCGCTGAAATACGCGGTGCTGATCCTGCGCGCCGACAACCGCGGCGAGGGCGGCATCGTCGCCATGCTGGCGCTGCTCGGCGCCCGGCAGGCCCGGCCGGGCACGGGGAAGGCGCTGCTTCTGGTGGTCGGTCTGGTGGGGGCGGCGCTGCTCTACGGCGACGGCGCGATCACCCCGGCGATCTCGGTCCTCTCGGCGATCGAGGGCGTGAAGGTCGATGCGCCGGCGCTCGGCCCGTACGTGGTGCCGATCACGCTCGTCATCCTGGTCGGGCTGTTCCTGGTCCAGCACAAGGGCGTGGCCGCCATCGGCCGCGTGTTCGGGCCCGTGATGCTCGTCTGGTTCCTGGTGCTGGGGCTGCTCGGGATCGCCGGCATCATCGCCAAGCCCGAGATCCTGGCGGCGGCCAACCCGTTGCGGGCGGTGGACTTCCTGGTCCATGCCGGCTGGCATGTCAGCTTCCTGATGCTGGGCGCGGCCTTCCTGGCGGTGACCGGCGGCGAGGCGATGTATGCCGATCTCGGCCATTTCGGCGCCCTGCCGATCCGCATCGCATGGTTCGCGCTGGTGCTCCCGGCGCTCATGCTCAATTACTTCGGCCAGGGCGCCCTGCTGATCGCCGCGCCCGACGCCCTCGAGAACCCGTTCTTCCGCCTCTGCCCGGATTGGGGACACCTGCCGCTGGTCGCCCTGGCCACGATGGCGACCATCATCGCCTCGCAGGCGATCATCTCGGGCGTGTTCTCGCTGACCCAGCAATCGATCCAGCTCGGCTTCCTGCCGGCGATGCGCATCGTGCAGACGGCGCACGAGGAGCGCGGCCAGATCTACGTGCCGGCGGTGAACTGGCTGCTGGCCGCAGCGACCCTCACGGCGGTGGTGGTGTTCGGCTCCTCCGACGCCCTCGCCGGGGCCTACGGGATCGCGGTGTCGATGCTGATGGGCATCACCACGCTGCTCGCCGCGCTCATCGCGCTGCGCTGGGGCTACAATCCGATCCTGGTCTTCGCGGTCAACGGCGCCTTCCTCGCCCTCGACGCCGTGTTCTTCGCCGCCAACAGCGTGAAGCTGTTCGAGGGCGGCTGGTTTCCCCTCGTGCTCGCCGGTCTCGTCGCCCTGATGATGCTGACCTGGAAGAAGGGCAACGAGCTGGTCGAGGAGGCGCGGGCCGCCCTGCGCCTGCCGGAAGACGTATTTCTGACCGGCCTCCAGCACCGCGATCTTCTGCGCCTGCCGGGCACGGCCGCGTTCCTCTCGGCCGCGGAGCACGGGATCCCGCTGCACCTCTCGCGCTTCGTGGAGCGCAACCGCGCCCTGATGGAGCGGATCCTGATCATCACGGCACTTTATGAGGAGACGCCCACCGTCCCACGGGATCAGCGCGCCCATGTGACGATCCTGGCGCCGGACTTCTACCGGGTGATCCTGCGCTACGGCTTCATGGAGGAGGCCTCGATCCCGGAAGGCCTCGCATGCGCGGTCGAATCCCGCCATCTGCCGCAGCACATCCTCGACGACATGACCATCTTCGTCGGACACGAGACGATCATCCCGCGGAACGACAAGCGGGGCATGGCGCCCTGGCGGGAGAACCTGTTCGCCTTCATGCAGCGCAATGCCGAGCGCACCGGCGCGTTCTTCGGCGTGCCGACCCGGCAGGTCGTGGAGGTCGGCACCGAGATCGAGATCTAGCCCGGCGCCCGAGACGTTCCCGCTGCCCGGACAGTCACCGTCGCGACGCGCGGCAGCAGAGGCCGAGTCGTACCGAGAGATCGACGGACCAGCGGCCCGTCGATATGCACCGATCGGGCCCCGGGGATTGGCGCGACCGCCGTCCTGTGCTCCCCGCCGATCCGGACCTGCTTCCGGCGTGCGTGCGCCGAAGCACGGAAACTTGAAGCCGCTCCGCCCCACCGCGGGGAACCGGAGCCGTCCGCCGTCGTTCCGCCCCGACACAGGCGACGCGCCCCCTTTGGGCGCGCCCGATCGGAGAGACAGCATGAACAGGGATCATCTCGAAGGCGGCGTCCGCCATCTGCGCGGTCGGGTCAAGACGGCCGCGGGCGCGGTTCGCGGCCGGGCCGGCGACCAGTTCGAGGGCGCTTACGATCAGGCGGCCGGCGCCGCTCAGTACGCCTACGGCGAGGCCCGGGACACGGTGCGCGACCTGCGCCACGGGGGCGAGCACCTCGTCGAGGAGGGGCGCGCCCGGTTCCGTGAGGTCAGCGATCGCGGGCACGCCCTGGCCGACGAGGCGATCGAACGCGGTCATCATTACCGCGATCGCGCGGTGCACCACGGCCGCAGCCTCGCGGCGCGTGCGGACGAGAACCGCGGCGCGACCCTCGCCCTCGTGGCCGCCGTGGCTTTCGGCCTCGGATGGCTGGCGCGGCCGAGCCGCTGAGCGGCCGCATCGACCCTGATCCGGAACGGGGCGGGCACACGCGTGGCCGCCCCGCCGATCAGAACGCATAAAGACATCTTTATGTCTTGATTGCTTCGTAGGTCGCGGGATGGTAGGGGATTGCCCCGACCCGCAACGCGAACACGGAGCCATCGACTCATGGCCAAGGATTACATCGTCAAGGATATCGGGCTGGCCGATTACGGCCGGAAGGAAATCTCGATCGCCGAGACGGAGATGCCGGGCCTGATGGCGGTCCGCGAGGAGTACGGCGCGTCGCAGCCCCTGAAGGGCGCGAAGATCGCCGGCTCGCTCCACATGACGATCCAGACCGCCGTGCTGATCGAGACCCTGAAGGCGCTCGGCGCCGACATCCGCTGGGTCTCCTGCAACATCTACTCGACCCAGGATCACGCCGCCGCCGCGATCGCCGCCGCCGGCATCCCGGTCTTCGCCGTCAAGGGCGAGACCCTGGAGGAGTACTGGGACTACACCTCGCGCCTGTTCGACTGGCATGACGGCGGCATGCCGAACATGATCCTCGATGACGGCGGCGACGCGACCATGTTCGTCCATCTCGGCCTGCGCGCCGAGAACGGCGATACCGCCTTCCTCGACAAGCCGGAGAGCGAGGAGGAGGAGGTCTTCTTCGCGCTCCTCAAGCGGAAGCTCGCCGAGAAGCCGAAGGGCTGGTTCGCGGGCCTCGCCGACAGCATCAAGGGCGTCTCCGAGGAGACCACCACGGGCGTGCATCGCCTCTACGTGCTCGCCAAGGAAGGCAAGCTGCTCTTCCCGGCGATCAACGTGAACGACTCGGTCACCAAGTCGAAGTTCGACAACCTCTACGGCTGCAAGGAGTCGCTGGTCGACGGCATCCGTCGCGGCACCGACGTGATGATGGCCGGCAAGGTGGCCATGGTCGCGGGCTTCGGCGACGTGGGCAAGGGCTCGGCCGCCTCCCTGCGCAACGCCGGCTGCCGCGTGCTCGTGTCGGAGATCGACCCGATCTGCGCGCTTCAGGCCGCCATGGAGGGCTACGAGGTCGTGACCATGGAGGATGCGGCCCCGCGCGCCGACATCTTCGTCACCGCCACGGGCAACAAGGACATCATCACCATCGAGCACATGCGGGCGATGAAGGACCGCGCCATCGTCTGCAACATCGGCCACTTCGACAATGAGATCCAGGTCGCCGGCCTGAAGAACCTCAAGTGGTCGAACATCAAGCCGCAGGTGGACGAGATCACCTTCGCGGACGGCCACCGCATCATCCTCCTGTCGGAGGGGCGCCTGGTGAACCTCGGCAACGCCACCGGTCACCCGTCCTTCGTGATGTCGGCCTCGTTCACCAACCAGACGCTGGCCCAGATCGAGCTGTGGTCCAACCCGGGCAAGTACCAGAAGCAGGTCTACACCCTGCCGAAGACGCTCGACGAGAAGGTGGCGGCCCTGCACCTGGAGAAGATCGGCGTGAAGCTCTCGAAGCTCCGCCCCGATCAGGCGGCCTATATCGGCGTCGCCGAGAACGGCCCCTTCAAGTCCGAGCACTACCGCTACTGAGCCCGGCGTTCCGGGCGGCGCGCACGGCCCCGATCGCGGGTCGAGCGGCGCGCCGTCCGGTCCCGGCACGCGGCCAGTTCGGCAGGAATCCTGGAGGCCCGGCGCGCTGCGCCGGGCCTTCTCGTTTGTCAAGCACTCGATGCCGATTCGAACTGTGTCTTCTGTGTGTCGTTAACGAGTGATTATGCCGACATCGTCAAAGGCCACGCTTCGTTCCCCTTCCGGGTCGAATCCGCCCCACTGTAGAGTGTGGGCGAATCTTAGATCGGCGGGGCTGCGGCGGTTCGGGAGAATCACTGCAGGAACGGTGCGTTCCGCGCCGCGCGGTGACGCGCGCCGGCCGGACCGCCATCGGGCGCGAGGGCGGGGCGAAGCATGGGTGTCGGTCGTGCGACGCACGTTCGGATCGGCGTGGGCGCACTTGCCCTGATGACGGCGAGCGCGGCGCTCGCCGAGCTGCCGGAGGCCGCCGCGGCGCATCCTGCGCGGGAGATCCACAGCGTGGCCGCCCTGGCGATCCTGGGCGGCCTCGTAGCCTTCGCGGTGATCCTGTCGCTCCTCCACCTGTACGAGCGCGGGCGGTGGACCCGTCGCGAGCGCGAACTCGCCGCGACCCTCGATGTCCTGCGCGGCGCCCACGACCGGGCCGAGATGCTCCTCAACGCCGAGCGCCAGATCATCGTGACCTGGGATCAGCGCAGCGAACCGGTGGTGGAGGGCGACATCAGCCTTGCGATCCACGGCGAACGGCCGGCCTCGGGCTATGCCCGCCGGGTGCTGGCCTTCGGGACCTGGCTCGTCGCCGCCGACGCGACCGCAGTCGAGGCCGCCGTGGAAACCCTGCGGACGCGGGGCACGAGCTTCGCGCTGAGCCTGCGCAGTCAGACAGGCCGGAACATCGAGGCTCACGGGCAGGCCGTGGCGGGACGGGCGCTCCTGCGCCTGCGCGAGACAAGCCAGGAGCGCTGCGAGATCGCCGACCTGCGGGCGACCCTGGACGAGACCCGCCGGGGGCTGTCGGCCCTGTCGGGTCTCCTCGACGCGATCCCGCAGCCGGTCTGGCGGCGCAACCGGGACGGCGGCCTGAGCTGGGTCAACGCCGCCTACGTGGCGGCGGTCGAGGCGGAGAGCCGCGAGGCGGCCCTCGATGCCGGCCTGGAGCTGTTCGACCGGCCGGCGCGGGAGACCATCGCCCGCGAGGAGGCGGCCCGGTTCGCCGGCCTGACCCGAAGCGTTCCGCGCCTCTCGGCCATCGTGGCCGGCAACCGGCGCATGCTCGACGTGTTCGAGACGGGCCTCGAGACCGGCCGGGTCGGCATCGCCATCGACGTGTCGGAACTCGAGAGCGTGCGCGCCGACCTGCAGCGGCAGATGAACGCCAACGTCCGCACCCTCGACCAGTTGCCGACCGCCGTGGCGATGTTCGACGTCTCGCAGCGCCTGATCTTCCACAACGCCGCCTACCGTCAGCTCTGGGACCTCGATCAGGCCTTCCTGGACGGCCGCCCGTCGGACGGCGAGATCCTCGATCACCTCAGGGCAGAGCGGAAGCTCGAGGAGCATGCGGATTTCCGCGGCTGGAAGCAGGGCGTGCTGTCCGCCTACCGGGCCGCGGAGGCGAACCAGACGTGGTGGTACCTGCCCGACGGCCGGACGCTGCGCGTCGTCGCGGATCCCAACCCGCAGGGCGGCCTGACCTACCTGTTCGACGACGTCTCGGATCGCCTGAACGCCGAGTCGCGCTACAACGCCCTCCGGCGGCTGCAGGCCGAGACCCTGGACACGCTGGCCGAGCCGGTGGCCGTGTTCGGCGCGGACGGGCGCCTGACCCTCGCCAACCGGGCCTTCTGCACCGTGTGGCGGCTCGACCCGGCCATGGTCGAGGACCGCCCGCACGTGGACGCCGTCATCGCCGCCTGCCGCACCCTGGCGCCCGCCGAGGAGCCGTGGCTCGATATCCGTGATGCGGTGGTCGGCCTCGAGTCGCGCACCGCCCGCGCGTGCCGGCTTGAGGTGGTGGACGGCACCGTCCTCGACTGCGCGGCGCAGCCGCTCCCGGAGGGCGCGACGCTCCTCACCCTGATCGACGTCACGGCGAGCGTGAACGTCGAGCGGGCCCTCACCGAGAAGAACGACGCCCTGGAGAAGGCCGCGCAGCTGCGCGACACCTTCGTGCACCACGTCTCCTACGAGTTGCGCTCGCCGCTCACCAACATCATCGGCTTCACCCAGCTCCTGGGCGACGAGACCGTGGGCGCGCTCAACGAGCGGCAGCGCGAATATGCCGACCACATCATGCGCTCCTCGGCGGCGCTGCTCGTCATCATCAACGACATCCTCGACCTCGCCTCGATCGATGCCGGCTCGCTGGAGCTGCAGCGGGAAGAGGTAGACGTCCAGGCGACGATCGAGGCCGCCGTGCGCGGCATCGAGGATCGGCTGGCGGAATCGCACATCACCCTGGCACTCGACGTGCCGGAGGATATCGGCAGCGTCCATGCGGACGGGAAGCGGGTCCGCCAGATCCTGTTCAACCTGCTGTCCAACGCCGTCGGCTTCTCGGATGCGGGCCAGCGCGTCGAGGTCCATGCCCGCCGCACCGCGCAGGAACTTCTCCTCAGCGTCCGGGACCACGGCCGCGGCATGCCGCCCGAGATCGCCGATTCGGTGTTCAACCGCTTCGAGAGCCACACCCTCGGCACCCGCCATCGCGGTGTCGGTCTCGGCCTGTCGATCGTCCGGTCCTTCGTCGAGCTGCATGGCGGCCGGGTCCTGCTGGAGACCGCTCCGGGGAACGGCACCCGCGTGACCTGCACCTTCCCCACCGATCTCGCGGGGCACCCCCGGCGCGAGCCGATCCCCGAATCGCGCCCCCCGGTCCCGCCACAGGCGCCGCCGCGCAAGCCCGGTCTGAGCGTGGCCTCGAGCCGGCTCGAGGCTGCGACATCCGACCGGCGCACGTCGCCGTAGCGCTTGCTTCTTCCGGCGGTCCCGCGCAGCAGGAAGCATGTCCGCACACGATCGTTCCGGCTGGGCCGTCTTCGGCATCGGCGATTTCCGCCTGTTCGGCGCGGCCCGTTTCCTGACGGGCCTCGCCTATCAGATGCAGGCCGTGGCGATCGGCTGGTTCGTCTACGATGTGACCCATTCCGCCCTGGCGCTGGGCCTCGTGGGCCTCGCGGGCTTCCTTCCGGCGGTGCTCTGCGCGCTGATCACCGGCCATGTCGCGGATGCCTACGATCGCCGCCTCGTCAGCGCCGCCGCCTTCGCCCTCCAAAGTCTGGCGAGCTTCGGCCTCCTCGCCTGCGCGCTCTCAGGCGTGCACGCCGTCTGGCCCATCTACGCCCTCGTCATCCTCGTGGGCACCGCCAGGGCCTTCGCCAACCCGGCCCTCCAGGCGCTGCTGCCGACCCTGGTGCCGGGACCGCTTTTCAGCTCGGCCATCGCGTGGAACGCGTCCCTGTGGCAGAGCGCCTCCGTGATGGGACCGGCTTTGGGCGGCTTCCTCTACGCCCTCGGGCCCGCCGTGGTGTTCGGCGGAGCCGGGGCCAGCTTTGCCGTGGCCAGCATCCTGACCCTGCTGATCCGCTTCCGGCCGGCGGCGGTGAGCGAGCGGCCGCCGATCACCTGGGCGGCCCTCTCGGCCGGCATCGCCTACATCCGCTCGCAGCCCGTTGTGCTCGGGGCGATCAGCCTCGACCTGTTCACCGTGCTGCTCGGCGGCGCCACGGCGCTGCTGCCGATCTATGCCGACGAGGTGCTGCATGTCGGCCCACTCGGGCTCGGGGCGCTCCGGAGCATGCCGGCCTTCGGCGCGGTCGCCATGGCGGTGCTGCTGGCGAATTACCCCCTGCGGCGCCATGCCGGGCTGCGCATGCTCCGGGCCGCCGCCGTGTTCGGCGCCGCCACGGTCGCCTTCGGGCTCTCGACGTCGCTGCCGCTTTCGATGGCCTGCCTGTTCGTCACGGGCGCCGCCGACATGATCTCGGTCTACGTGCGCCAGACCTTCGTGCAGGGGGAGACGCCGGACGCCATGCGCGGCCGCGTCTCGGCGGTGAACACGGTCTTCATCGGGGCTTCGAACGAACTCGGCGAGTTCGAATCCGGGCTGCTGGCCGCCGCCATCGGGGCGGTCCCGGCGGTGGTGGTCGGGGGCGCCGCGACGATCGGCGTGGCGCTGCTCTGGGGCCGGCTGTTCCCGGCCCTCAAGGCGCGCGACCGGCTGATGGTGCAGGGGTGACGAGATCGGGACGCGGCCGGAGATGCCTCGGCGTCGTCCGCGATGGCCCGCGTCGCCGCCGTGTTCGCGCGCCGAGCGCTGCGCTCCAGGCCGGCGCCACGCATGCGGACCTGACGCGGCCCTGGGTCACCGCACGGCACGCGCGATGACGGGCGGAGCCGCGGCGTCCGACACCACCGGACGCCGCGGATCGGGAGAGGTGGCTGCCGCTCAGCGGCCCGCCAGCAGCGGCGACCATGTGGGATCCGACGCGTAGGCGGGCGTCGGGACCGGCTGCTCGACCTTGCCGGTGATGTCGACCATGAACAGCTTGCCGCCGCCCTGACCGCCCGGATCGCGGAAGAACAGCACGTACTGGCCGTTCGGCGCGAAGGTCGGGCCCTCGTTGTGGAAGCCCTCGGTGAGGACGCGCTCGCCGGACCCGTCGGGCTTCGCCACGCAGATGGCGAACCCGCCGTTGCGCTGCCGGGTATAGGCGATCAGGTCGCCCCGGGGCGACCAGGCCGGCTGGGAGGCCGAGCCGGCGCCGAAGGTGATGCGGTGCGGGTTCGAGCCGTCCGCCCCCATCACGTAGACCTGCTGCGAGCCGCCGCGGTCGGACTCGAAGGCGATCTGCGCGCCATCCGGCGAGTAGGTCGGCGAGGTATCGATCGCCATGCCGTTGGTGATCGACCGCTGGGCCTTCGAGGCGATGTCCATGGTCACGATGTCGGCGTTGCCGCCCTGCTGGACGCTCATCACGATCTTGCGCCCGTCCGGGGAGAAGCGCGGGCTCGCGCTCATCGAGTCGACATTGCCGAGCGCCTGGCGCGATCCGGTCTCCAGGTTGATGACCTGGACCCGCGGCTGGTGGCCGGTGGCCTGCGCCATGAAGGCGATGTCCTGCGTGGCCGGCGAGTAGCGCGGCGCCACAATGGACATCTCGCCGGTGGTGATGGCCCGGACGTTGGCGCCGTCCTGGTCCATGACCATCAGGCGCTTCCGGCGGTTCTCCTTCGGACCGGTCTCGTCCACGAAGGCGATGCGGCTGTCGAACCAGGGGCCGAGGCCGGTGATCTTGGTGTAGACCGCATCGGAGATCAGGTGGCCGGTGCGCCGGACGTTGGCGGCGTCCGTGCCGTATTGCTGGCCGGTCATCTGCTGGCCGGAGGTCACGTCCCAGAGCCGGAACTCGACCTTGACCCGGCCGGCCTCTCGGACGACGCGGCCGGTGACGAGCCCCTGGACGCCGGTGGCGCGCCACTTCTCGAAATTCGGCGCGGCATCGAAGTTCGGCTGCTCCGGGAAGCGGGCGTGTTCGAGGGGCGTGAAATAGCCGGAGCGGCGCAGGTTGTTGGTGACCACGCCGGAGACGAGGCCGCCGAGGCTCGGGTCGCCGCCGAAATCCGCGATGGCGATGGGCATCGGCTGGAAGTTGCCGCCGCCGATGCGCAGCTGCAGCTGCGCCTGGGCGGGCCCCGCCAGGAAGCCCGTCAGCATCACGAGAAGCGCGATCAGGCGCGCGGCATAGGACGTCGGGAGACGCCCGACGAAGGGGAGGTGCAGCATGATGGGTCGGATCCGAGTGACGATCAGACGAGGACGCGGGGACGGCGGTACGCGGGCTGGAAGACCTCAGGTCGCCGTGAACTCGAACTCCGCGTTGATGGCCTTCCAGTCGTTGTAATACGGCGCATAGGTGGCCGGAATGTTGTACGGCGCGCAACGGCGCACCGCCCGGAGCGCGGCCTGCGCGATCGACTGATCCACCGCGCTCGACCCGCCGCGCATGATCCGCGGCTCGGTGCTGAGCGAGCCGTTCGGGTTCAGGCGGATGTCGAGCACCGGCAGGACCACGCCCTGGGCCGCGCCGGGAGGCGCCGAGTAGCAGCGCTCGATCTGCTGCTGGAGCAGGCCGACCAGGGCGTCGCGCAGCGACGGCGACAGACGCTGCGCCGTGCCGGTCGCGGCGCCCAGCGCCGCCACCTTCTGGACCGTGTGACCGGTGGCGCCGGTGGATTGCGACGGCGCCTTCGAAGCCAGCATCGAACGGATATCGCCAGCATTGAACTTGTCGGCGAGTTCGGCCTGCTTGCGCGCCTTGGCCTCGGCGTCGGCCTTCGCCTTCGCATCCGCCATGGCCTTCGCCTTCGCTTTGGCAGCAGCCTCCGCCTTGGCCTTCGCGGCGGCTTCCGCCTTCTCGCGCTCCGCATCGGCCTTGGCCTCGGCGATCTCCTTCTGGCGCTCGGCCTCCGCCTCGGCCTTCGCCTTGGCGTCCGCGGCCTTCTTGGCGGCTTCCTTCGCAGCTTCCTTCGCGGCTTCCTTGGCCGCTTCGGCCTTGGCGGCGGCCTCGGCCTTGGCCTTCGCGGCGGCCTTCTGCGCGGCGGCCTCGGCTTCGGCCTCCTGCTTCTCGATCAGCTTCTCGAGCTGTTCGCGCTTCTCGGCCTCGGCCTTGGCAGCGGCGGCCTCGGACTTGGCCTTTGCCTCGGCCTTGGCGGCCTTGTCGGCCGCAGCCTTCTCCGCGGCGGCCTTCTCCGCGGCCTTCTCCGCAGCCTTGGCGGCTGCCTTCTCGGCGTCGCGCTTCTCCTGCGCCGCCTTCGCGGCCTCCTGCGGATCCGGCTCGCCGCGGAGCGGCATCTCCTCCGCGTTGGCGAGCTTCATCTCGGCGGTGCGGGTGGGGGCGGTGGGGGCGTCGGTCTTGGCGTTCTCGGGCTCGCGATCCTCGAACTTCTCGGCCTTGCGGTCCGCCCGCGACGTCGCGTTCGGCATCGGCTTGTCGGCCTGCCGCTCACCCTTGGTGATCTCGGAGAACTGGTTCTCGGTGATCACCTCGACGGGCACGCCCTCCTGGGCCTCCGGCAGGGCCGGGGCCGCAACGCTGACGAGCGCCAGCGCGAGCAGCGCGACATGGGTGCCGGCGGAGATCCAGACACCCGGTTCCTTGCGGTCGAAGCGGAACTCCACGGGACGGCCCTACTGATGCTCAGGCTCGGTGACGAGGGCGACCTTCTTGAAGCCGCCGCCGGTCACGATCGCCATCACCTGCGCCACGCGGCCGTAATCGACCCGCTTGTCGCCGCGCACGAAGACGCGCTCCTCGGTCCCGGTCTTGGCGGTCTCCATGAGCTTCGGCACGATCGTGTCGTCCGTCAGTTCGTCCTCGCCCAGGAAGACTTGGCCGGTCTGGCGGATCGACAGGGTGATCGGCTTCACGTCGGAATTCAGCGGGGAGGCCTTGGATTGTGGCAGATCCAGGGGAACGCCCACGGTCATCATCGGCGCCGCGACCATGAAGATGATCAGGAGAACGAGCACGACGTCGATGAACGGCGTCATGTTGATCTCGTTGATGGGACCGCCGCGGCGGCCCCGGCGCCGGCGGCGCTTGCCGCCCTGCGATGCGCCCGCTGCCATGCCCATGGATCATTCTCCTCTGGATCAGCCGGGTCAGGCGGCGAGCGGCAGCCGCTCGTCGATCTGGCGGGAGAGGATGGCGGAGAACTCGTCGGCGAAGCCCTCGAGGCGCGACTGCGCCTTGGTCACCTCGGCCTGGAGCTTGTTGTAGGCGAGCACCGCCGGGATCGCGGCGAACAGGCCGATGGCGGTGGCGAACAGCGCCTCGGCGATGCCGGGAGCGACGACCGCGAGCGACGTGTTCTTCGAGGCCGCGATCGACGTGAAGGCGGTCATGATGCCCCAGACCGTGCCGAACAGGCCGATATACGGGCCGGCCGAACCGATCGAAGCGAGGAACAGGAGCCGCGACTCAAGCCGCTCGACCTCGCGGTGGATGGTGACGTCGAGCTGCTTCTCGATGCGTTGCGAGAGCGACTGAATCTGCCGGCCGGATCCCTCGAAGGAGCGCTTCCACTCCCGCATGGCGGCGACGAAGACGGCGGCGAGGCCGGTGGCCGGACGGTCGTTGAACGAGCGGAACAGCTCCTCCAGGGAGCGGCCGGACCAGAACGCGTCCTCGAACGCGTCCATCTCGGCCTTCGTCCGGCGGAACAGAAGTGTCTTGTCGACGATGATCGACCAGCACCAGATCGAGGCGCTGAGCAGCCCGATCATCACGATCTTCACGACGAAGTGGGCCTGCAGGAACAGGCCGAGCAGCGTCATGTCGGCGACAGGCGCGGCCTGCATCGCGTCGGCTGGGTTCATCCGTCGAGATCTCCTGCTCCGGATCGCGATGCGCCGGGCGAGGCCCGCGTCCGCCGGATCCGTGAGCGATATCAACGCTGTCGCCCGCGAATCTGTCGAAAGTAAGGGCCGTCGGCGGCCCCGCGCCCCGCCGTGGCATCGCCTCCGTTAAGGGCGCGGCAGGGTTAAGGATCGGTTTCGATCCAGGCGATCCTGAGGCACCGGACGCGGGCTTCCGCGCCGTTCGGGCTGGACCTGCCGAAAGAGCCTCCCGTATGGTCGCCGCCAGCGGCGCCGAGTCGAGAGCCCTGAGATCCACGCAGGACGCGCATGACCCTCCCCGTTCCCAGCTTGCCCGACCTTCTGCCCACCGGCCCGGCCCGGTTCCTGGGCTGGTCCATGATCGCGGACCCGATGGTGGCCGGCTTCCTGGCGCGCGCGGGTTTCGATGCGGTGCTCCTGGATCAACAGCACGGCACCCACGATTACAAATCTTGTTGTGCGGCGATCACGGAAGTGGCGCTGGCCGGCAAATCGACGCTGGTGCGGGTGCCGGTGGGCGACTTCGCCATGGTCTCGCGGATGCTCGATGCCGGCGCCGCCGGCGTCGTGGCGCCGATGATCAACACCGTGGCGGACGCCGAGGCCTTCGCCGCCGCCGCGAAATTCCCGCCGGTGGGCCAGCGGAGTTGGGGGCCGGACCGGGCCATGTGGCTGTCGGGGCTTCGGAACGGGGCGGATTACCTTGCAGGCGCCAACGACCGAGCCCTCACGATCGCCATGTGCGAGACCCAGGCGGCGATCGCCGACCTGGAGGCGATTCTTGCCGTACCGGGCATCGACGGGATCCTGGTCGGCCCCGCCGACCTGTCGATCGCCCTGTCGCAGGGGACCGTCATCGACCCCCTGGGACCGGCGGTGACGGCAGCCCTCAGCGAGATCGCGCGCAAGACCCGGGCGGCCGGCAAGATCCCCTGCGCCTTCGCGCCATCTCCTGCGCGGGCGCGGGAAATGGTCGGGATGGGCTACCAGCTGGTCTCGATCGAGTATGACGCGATGACCATCGTCAACGCCTTCGCCCGCGTGCTGTGCGAGGCCGATCCATCCCGGGCGGGCTGAGCTCCAGGCAGGCTTGCGTTGGCAAGCCGACGCATGATCCGCTCATGGCGCTGGCTGATGCCGGGTATCCGCCGCAGAGCCGGCGGCCGCTTTTGCAAAATCTGGTCAGGCGGCCTCTCCCGGCGCGAGACGCCGCCGGAGCGCGTCCGGGAGGCGCACGGCGCGCCCGTCCCGGACGCAAGCGACTGTCACATCGGCTGAAACCAGAACGGCATCGCCCCGCCGGACGTCCTGGGTCAGGTGCATCGATGCGCCGCGCAGGGCGCGGGTCCGGGTGACGACGGTCAGGAGATCATCCATCCGGGCCGGCCGAATGAAATCGAGGCTCATGCGCCGCACGACGAAGACGAGACCCCGGGCGTCGCGGTGCAGATCGGACTGATCGCCGGCGAGTTCCCGCAGGAGTTCCGTGCGGCCGCGCTCCAGGAAGCGCAGATAGCTCGCATGATACACGAAGCCCGAGAAATCGGTGTCCTCGTAGTAGACCCGCACGCCAAGCCGGTGGCCCTGGCCATCGACCTCGGCCGTTTCGTGCATGGGGGGCTCGATCGCGCTCATGCGCTCCTTTAGCGACGGCCTGAGCGACGGCGCAACACGACGAGGGCCGCCCGGGGGCGGCCCTCGCACAGATCAGAGATGACGCGCGGCTCAGCCGCCGATGCGGGCCGCGAGGCTCGCCGAATGGGCGTGCTCGTCGGCGATGTAGGGCAGCGCCTCGGTGGCGAACTTGCGGCCCTGGGCGTTGTCGCCGGACTTGGCGTAGGCGTCGTAGAGCGCCAGGGTGCGGGCGTCAGAGCGGGCCTGCTGGTCGATATAGGTCCGGTCGAAGGCCCGGCCGCTGCGCGCCGCCTGGAGCTGCGCCAGACGCGCCTGGCCGCGGTCACCGAGGGCCACGCGGCGGCCCGGCTCGGCCGGGTTGTTGTCGACGAGCCCGACCGCGCCGAGAGCGCCGCCGACGATGCCGGTGCCGATATTGGCAGCCACCGTGACCGGGGCGAGCACGAGGCCGACCGGGTTGCTCAGGTCGGTGCGGATACCCTGGTTGTCGGACACGACCGAGCCGCTGCGCGACAGCGAGGTGTTCGGCGGCAGCAGCGCGTCGGTGGTCGCCTTGCGCTCGACGAGGACGCGGTTGGCGTAGTTGCGGACCTGCGGGTTCCGCGACCGCTGAAGGGCCATGCGGCTCGCCTCGATGCTGGCGGCATCCGAGCGGAGCGCCTCGGCCCGGAAGGCGGGCGTCTCGGTCGCAGCGGCGCCGACGCCGTCCTGATTGGCGAAGGGCAGCACGCGGATCGGAAGGGCGTCCTGCGCGAAGGCCGGCGCAGAGATGGCGGCGACGGACAGGCCGAGCACGGCGAGCGTAAGCTTCTTCATGGCGGAAGTTTATCCCTGACGTTGTTTTTGAGATCTCGAAGATCTGTCGCGATCAGAGAGACAGGGCCTCGATCCCAACAGGCTTGCCGGCGCCCAGCAGACTGAGCGCGGTCGCCTCCACAACTGTCGCGTTAGAGCGCTGTTCCATGAGATCCGTCACTTTTTTCGTGCAGATCATCAGCAAAGTCGGCATCTAAGCTTAGCAATATTGCTTGAGCGCCGTCGCCAAAAGGGCTTGCACCGCAGCGACTTACTGATGGTGCGCCGCAAAACCTCTTCGCGGGAGCCTCGGTTTTCGGGGCAACCGGCGCATGAGCCGCGGGAAATGCTGATCCGAACTCCATGCATGGGCAGGTCGGCGGCGGGCCTTACGGCGCGTCGTCTCCGAAGAAGCCGAACTGTCCCGGCGTCTCGCGCTTCGGCTCCGGCAGCTGCATGTGGCGGTAGGCGTGCCGGGTGAGGACGCGGCCGCGGGGGGTGCGCTGCACGAAGCCGCGCTGGATGAGATACGGCTCGATGATGTCCTCGATCGCGTCGCGCGGCTCCGACAGGGCCGCCCCGATCGTCTCGATCCCCACGGGGCCGCCCCCGAAGGAGCGCGCGATCAGGCTCAGGTACTTGCGGTCCATCACGTCGAGCCCGGCCGCGTCCACGTCGAGCAGCTGCAGCGCCCGGTCGGCGATCGCCCGCGTCACCGTCTCGGCCTCCGCCACAACGGCGAAGTCCCGCACCCGCCGCAGGAGACGCCCGGCGATCCGCGGCGTGCCCCGCGCCCGCCGGGCGATCTCGTTGGCCCCCTCCGCCGACATCCCCAGGCCCAGGACCCGCGCCCCGCGCGCCACGATCTGCTCCAGCTCGTCGATCTCGTAGAATTCCAGCCGGATCGGGATCCCGAACCGGTCGCGCAGCGGCGTGGTCAGCAGCCCCGCCCGGGTCGTGGCGCCCACCAGCGTGAACTTCGGCAGCTCGATCTTGACCGAGCGCGCCGCCGGGCCCTCGCCGATGATCAGGTCGAGCTGGTAATCCTCCATGGCCGGGTAGAGGATCTCCTCCACCGCCGGGTTGAGCCGGTGGATCTCGTCGATGAACAGGACGTCGCGCTCCTCCAGGTTGGTGAGCTGCGCGGCCAGGTCCCCGGCCTTGGCGATCACCGGGCCGGAGGTCGAGCGGAAGTTCACGCCGAGTTCGCGCGCCACGATCTGGGCGAGCGTCGTCTTGCCCAGACCCGGCGGGCCGACGAACAGCACGTGGTCCAGCGCCTGGCCGGTCTTCCGCGCCGCCTCGATGAACACCTGCATGTTCGCCCGCGCCGCACGCTGCCCGATGAATTCGGACAGGCTCAGAGGGCGGATCGTCTGATCCACATCTTCGGCACGCTTCTCCGGCGTCAGTAGCGCGTTGGTCGGGGGCTTCGGCTTGCTCATGAACCCTTGCTTCGTGGACCGAGCCGCGCAGCCCGCGATCAGGGACCTCGCAGGACGTCAGGACACCGGCGCGTCCGGTTTTGTTCTTCCTTACTCGCGAATGCCGGGAAATCTAAGCGCCGCGCCCGCGGATGTGAGAGGGCGCACGGCTCACCGCAGCGGATGCAACCGAACCGCCGGCCCGTGCATTCCTGAAGCGAATCCCCAAGCACGGCCGCAGAGCGCGTTTCCCGCCATGAAGATCCGTTTGATTGCCGCCGGCGCAGCCGGCGCCGCATTGTTCCTCATGCCGCTCGCGGCTCAGGCCGCACCCACCCCTGTCGAAACCAAGGTCGCCGAAGCCGATCCGCAGGTTCACGGCGCGACCGTGGAGCGGGACGACGACGTCACCTGCAGCCGGGCCCGTCGCCGCCTGTGGATCGAAGGGGAGGGCTGGGTGGTCCGGCGGATCACCACCTGCCGGTGAGTGTGCCGCATCCGAGCGTCGATCGTGCCGGCATGAGGGGTTATTCAGCACTCTCCGCGGCTGGAAACGCGGAACGGCGGATGATCCGGTCTGTTGGCCCCGCATCCGGCGCGGACCGAGCGCGCCGCCCCCCATCGGAGCCGGCCTCATGACAAACCGGATGGTCCTGACAGTGATCGCCCTGGCGGCGGCTGCGCCCGCGTCCGCGCAGACCTTCCGAAGCATCGAGCCCTACGCGCCGGTCTCGTACGGTTCGGGCTATGCCGGCGATCCGAGCTTCGCCGGCGAATTCGTGCGCGGAACCTATATCGGCGCTCCGCTGACCCGCGTGCCGCGCCCGAGCCAGATCGTGCCCGCCCCGTGGAGCTACGGCACTTACGGCATCCCGACGGTGACGGGGATTCCGGCCGCTCCGGCGGCCCAGCCGACCCTAACGGTGATCAACGCCGCGCCCAAGGCTCGGCGCCACGAGCGCGCGGTCGGCGCAGACCCGGTGGCCGGGGCACGGGTCATCGCGGTTCAGGTTCCCCGGCGGTGAGCGCCGCAAACCACGGCGCGTAGGGCGTGTTGCGGACGAGGTGCCGGTTCAGGTCTGGCGCGCCGTCCGTCCACCAGACCGGCCCGCGCTCGCCGAGGGCGATCTTGGCCGCGTCGTCCGCGGCCCTGGCGGCCGTCAGCGCTTCCGCGGCCCCCGCTTCGCCGGCCCGCTCAGCCTGCTTGGCGTGTTTGACGTCCCGGCGCGCCGTCATCAGGCGCTTCACCAGCGCCTCCCTGCAGGCCTCTGACAAATCCGGGTTGGCGCAGCGCCACAGGCGTTCCCGAACAACGATATAGCGCCGATCCGGAGTGGTAATCGCCACGCTCATGCTGAAATCAGCTCCGTTGGGGGGGAGTTAAGCCTTCCAGCTTAAACCGCGGATCTCAGTTGCGGGTCACGCCATGCAGATTGTCATCGTCGACTCGAGCCGCGTCGTGCTGCAGATCATCACGTCGCTGATCGAGCCTCGGGGCCACGCGGTGCACGCCTTCACGGATTCCGAGCAGGCGCTGCAATTCCTGGCGGCGACGCCCGCGGTTCGCGTCCTGATCACCAGCCTGGAGGTCCGGCCGCTCTGTGGGCTGGAGCTCTGCTGGTCGGCCCGGCTGCTCGCGGAATCCCGGGGGCCGCTGCACGTCATCACCATGTCGTCGGCGCGGAACGTCCGCAGCCTGGCCGAGGCCCTCGACAGCGGCGCCGACGACTTCATCGAGAAGCCGCCGAGCGCCGAGGAACTGAATGCGCGGCTGCGTGCGGCGGAGCGCCTGACGACCCTGCAAGAGGAATTGATCCGCCTCGCCGAAACGGACCCGTTGACCGGCTCCTACAACCGGCGCGCCTTCTTCAACCGGGCGCGCATCGCCGTGGAGCAGCACCGGACCCCGCCCGCGATCTCGGCGATCCTGCTCGACATCGACCATTTCAAACGCATCAACGACGAGCACGGTCACGATGTCGGCGACGTGGCGATCAAAGCCGTGGCCGAGACGATCTCCGGGGAGGGGATCGCCGGACGCCTCGGCGGGGAAGAATTCGCCGTGATCCTGCCGGGCTGCAGCCTTCTGAGGGCGGTGGCGCATGCCGAATATCTTCGTATCGGCGTCCAGGCCCTGAAGATCCGCGGGACCAAGGGGCCGGTGGGCTTGAGCTGCAGCTTCGGCGTCAGCACGTGGCGCGACGGCGACAGCATCGAGGCCCTGGTCAAGCGGGCGGACATCGCCCTCTACGCCGCCAAGGGAAGCGGCCGGAACCGGGTGGTGCCGGACCGGGGCGAGGGGGCCCGGGCCGTCGCAGGTTGAGACGGCGGGGCAGGCCCAAATCGGCACAGTCTGTCGAGCAGTGTTCGGACGTCGTCCCAGATCGGCGCATCGATCCGCCGAGTATCCGCCAGAGCGGCGCGATTCCGCCAATATAAAGCTTAATATTCATCAACCGTTATTGGAACGGATCTTGGAACTTCGCCTTCGATCCCGGCCGCCTGTATCAAGCTGGGAGAGCGAGGTGCGAGGTCATGAGTACGGCCGTTGGCGTCCTGATCCTGGATGAGCCGGAGGACCTGAGCGCGACGGTGCGCGCCACACTGGAACACATGCCGGAGTTCCACACCGTTGGGGAAGCCGATCTGGACCGCGCTGACGCCGGCAGCATCGTCGCCCTGGTCTTTCTCGACGAGATCCGGCTGGCCGACGGCATTGCCCGCATCGTCGCGCTGAAGGAGCGGCAGCCGAACCTCCGCACGCTGGTCGCCTTCGGCGCCCTCACGGCGGACGACCTGCGCGCCCTGCTGGCCGCGGGCGCAGACGCCTTCGTGGCGCGGTCCAAGTCGCCGCGGGAACTCGGCGCCGCGTTGCTCGCTCTCGCCGAGGGCTCCGATTGCCTTGTTCCCCCGGAGCAACCGGTGGCGCTACCGGCCGAGGCGGGGGACGGCCTCGGGCTCACGCCCCGGGAGGCCGAGGTGCTGCGCTTCCTCAGCTCCGGGTTCAGCAACAAGGAGGTCGCGCGGCGGCTGGCGCTCAGCGTCCGCACCGTGGAGACTCACCGGCTCAACCTGCGGCGCAAGACCCAGACCGGACGGCTGAAGGATCTGGTCTCTCTCGCCCGGCAGCTCGGACTTGCGCCCGTCGTCGAGAGCGGGGAGCAGGTCCGGCGCGGGACCGACAGCCGGTCGTCCGGCAACGACAACCAGTCCCGGCACTGAGCGGGGCTCCGGGCGATCCCGCCGGGACCGCCCCCCTAAGCAGCCGCAGCCTTCCTGCGGACCCGGGAGGCCCGTTTGGCCTTCGGCGCGGTCTCGGCCATGCCGGACGTCTTGGAACCGGTCGTCGGCGCCGCAACCTTATCCCGCGGCTTCTTCGAGCTCCGCATGCGCGTTCCCGCCGGCCTGACCCGCGCCCCGGCCCGGACGCTCTCCCCGGCCGCGGACAGCCGCGCCTGGAGCAGACCCAGCACCGCCGCCTCCTCCGGCCGCAGCCGCGAGAGATCCTCGCTCAGCTCGGACTCGACCGCGCCCTTCACCTGCAGGAGCAGGTCACCCTCTAGATAGCAGTCGAGGATCTGCGGGTGGATGTAGCACTTGCGGCAGATCGTCGGGGTGTTTCCGAGGCGGCCGGCGACGCTCTCGATGGCCGCACGGATGTTGCGCTTGGCCCCCGCCTCGCTGTCGAAGCTCTCGAACTCGCGCAGCGCCAGCGCCGCCAGCACCGTACCGGCCCAGGTCCGGAAATCCTTGGCGGTGAAGTCCTCGCCGGTGATCTCCCGCAGATACGCGTTCACGTCCGAGGAGGTGACGTCGCGCTGCGTGCCGTCCGGATCGAGGTACTGGAACAGCTCCTGTCCAGGCAGGTCCTGGCAGGCCTTCACGATCCGGGCGACGCGCCGGTCCTTGAGCGACACGTCCCAGATCTTGCCGCTCTTGCCCTTGAACCGGAACGACAGGGCCGAACCCGCGATCCGCACATGGGGATCGCGCAGGGTCGTCAGGCCGTAGCTCTTGTTGGTCCGCGCGTAATCGTCGTTGCCGACGCGGATCAGCGTGGTCTCGAGCAGGTGGACCACGGTGGCCAGCACCTTCTCGCGGGGCAGGCCCGGCCGCTTCATGTCGGCATCGACCCGCCGGCGGATGCCCGGCAGGGCGTCCGCGAAGGCCATGATCCGCGAGAACTTGTTGGCCTCTCGCGCCTGCCGGAAATCCGGGTGGTAGCGGTACTGCTTGCGGCCCTTGGCATCGCGGCCGGTCGCCTGGATGTGGCCGTTGCTGCGGGGGCAGATCCAGACATCCGTGTAGGCCGGAGGGATCGCCAGCGCGCGGATGCGGGCGAGCTTCGCCTTGTCGCGCACCGGGGCGCCCTTCGCGTCGAGGTAGCGGAAGCCGGAGCCGCTGCGGCGGCGCGACAGGCCCGGCCGGCCATCATCGACGTAGACGAGGCCGGCCTCCGCCGCCGCCGCACGGAGGTCTCCGCCGTTTTCCGCCGTCTCGACACCCGCCATGCGCCACCCCTCCCATCTACGCCGCCCGGCTGACCGCCCGGCGGGAAGGCCTCGATCAACTGGCATCCCCGGATCGCCGTTCCGGGGCAGCACATCCCTCGCAGGACGATCCGCGCCGACGTGCTAGAGGGATCGGATGCAGTCCAAAGCCACCCCCGGGAACAGGCCCGTTCCGATGCGCCGTCTGGTCTTCGTGGTGACCGAGGACTGGTTCTTCGCCTCGCATTTCCTGCCGATGGCCCGCGCGGCGATCGCCATGGGCCTCGCGGTCGCGGTGGTGACGCGGGTCCGGGCCCATCGCGCCGTCATCGAGGCGACCGGCGCGCAAGTCGTGCCCCTGGAAGCCGAGCGGGCGAGCCTCAACCCGATGGCCGCGGGTTACGCGGCCGGGCAGCTCGCGGCCATCCTCAAGGCCCTCAAGGCCGACATCGTCCACTGCATCGCCCTCCGCGGGATCCTGGTCGGCGGCACCGCCGCCGCCATGGCGGGCATCCCGTCCCGGGTCTACGCGCTGACCGGCCTCGGCCTCGTCGGGGCCCGGGGCGACCGGCTGGGGCGGGCGGCCCGCCTCGCCCTGCGGACACTGATCCGCGGCCCACTGGCCTCGTCCCGAACCCGCTTCCTGTTCGAGAACCCGGACGATGCCCGGGCCCTGGGTCTCGATCCGCTGGAGCAGTCCGTGACCGTGGTGGGCGGCGCCGGCGTCGATCCGGCCGCGTTCGTCCCGCGCCCGCTGCCGCCCATGCCGCCGCTCCGGGTGGCCGTGGTCGCCCGCATGCTCTGGTCGAAGGGGATCGACGTCGCCGTCGAGGCGGTCCGCCTCGCCCGGGCCCAGGGCGCGCCGGTCGAGCTGGCGCTGTATGGTGCGCCGGACCCATCGAACCGGCGGGCGATCGACGAGGGGACCCTGCGTGCGTGGAGCCGCGACGGCATCGTCTGGCACGGGCCGACGACCGACGTGGCGGCGGTCTGGGCCGGCCACCATGTCGCCTGCCTGCCGTCTCGCGGCGGCGAGGGCTTGCCGCGGACGCTGCTGGAAGCGGCCTCCTGCGGCCGGGCCCTGGTCGCGTCCGACGTCCCGGGCTGCCGCAGCCTCGTGCGCGATGGCGTCGAGGGCCTGCTGGTTCCTCCGAACGACGCGCCGGCCCTGGCCGCCGCCCTCGCGCGCCTGAGCGGGGATGCCGGCCTCGTCGCCGGCCTGGGCGCGGCCGCACGAACCCGGATCGAGACCGGGGGCTTCACCGAGGCTGCGGTGACCGACCATGTCCGCGCCATATGGCGCGACCTGCTGGAGGCCTGATCGTGCGCGCACCGGACGATCCCGCCGGATTCATCCGGGCGAACACCCGTCTGCTGCCCGTGCCCCATGCACCCGAGATCCATCTGCACGTCGCCGACGAGGCGACGGACCTCTGGCAGCGGACCGAGGAGGAGTTGCAGGAGATCGGGCTGCCGCCGCCGTTCTGGGCCTTCGCCTGGGCCGGCGGGCAAGCGCTCGCCCGGTACGTCCTCGACCACCCCGACGTCGCGGACGGGGCCCGCGTCCTGGATTTTGCCTCGGGATCCGGCTTGGTGGCGATCGCCGCCGCGCTCGCCGGGGCGGAGCACGTCGTGGCCAGCGACCTCGATCCTTTCGCCAAGGCGGCGATCCGCCTCAACGCCGAGGCCAACGGGGTCGGCGGACGGATCACCCCGGTCTGCGACGACCTCCTCGGCCGCGATCCGCAGGTCGACCTCGTCCTGGCCGCCGACGTCTTCTACGAGCGCGACCTCGCCGGGGCCGTGACCGCCTGGCTCTCCGGTTTGCAGGCGCGGGGCGTCACGGTGCTGATCGGCGATCCGGGCCGCACGTACCTGCCGCGCGACCGCCTCGATTGCCTCGCCACCTATGCGGTTCCGGTCTCGCGTTCGCTGGAGGATGCCGAGATCAAGCGCAGCCATGTCTGGCGGCTGCGCGGATGAGGGGCGGCTCGAGACGGTCGCGTCGGACCGCCGCCCATGCGGCCCCGCCGAGGGTTTATACGGCGCGGGAATGCGCTACCGTCAAAACCACTCGTGTCGCGTGCCGCGCATGCGCCAGAGTTTGCGAAGGCCCGGATCGGGGCATGCTGCGGCGGAAGGTTTCGTGGTGAGTGTCGAGTCGAGTGTGAAGCCCAGCGTTGCCCGCATCGTCGCCTTCTCGGGGAGCGCCAAGCGGCCCTCGCGCACCCGCATCCTGGTCGAGGCGCTCGGCGCCGAACTCGGACGCCTCCGCGGGATCGATCTCGCCGTCTACGACCTGATGGATGCCGGCCCGGGCCTCGGCGCCACGCAGCGGGACGCGCTGTCGGCACCGGCCCTGCGCCTGGTCGAGGCGATCGAAGGAGCGGACGCCCTCATCGTCGGGACGCCGGTCTATCAGGGCGGCTATGCCGGGCTGTTCAAGCACGTGTTCGACTTCGTCGATCCCGCCCGGATGATCGGCATGCCGGTGGCCCTCACCGCCACGGGCGGCGGCCTTCGCCACGCCCTGGTGGTCGAGCACGGGCTCAGGCCGCTGTTCGGCTTCTTTGCCGCGCATGTCGCGCCGACCTCCGTCTATGCCGGATCCGACGACCTGGTGGATGGCCGCATCGTCGACGAGACCGTGGCGGCCCGGATCCGCGCCGCGGCTGCGGAGCTTGCCGCCCTGCTCGACGTGGCACGGACGGCCGCACCCGGCGCATCCGACTGACGCGAGACTCCCCCGGCCTGCCGCGGGCCCTAGATCGAAGGCGGACCACGCTCACCCGCGAGGGATCATGTCAGGTTCTCCGATCACGGCCGGCAAGGCGGCGACAGCGCTGCCCGCAACCTACGTCACGGCCTCCGGCCTACCGCGCTACCATCCGGTGTCGCAGGCGCTGCACTGGCTGAGCGCGGCCCTTGTCCTGGCGGTCCTGCCGCTCGCCTGGGTCGCGATCAGCCTGCCGCCGACGCCGGCCAAGGGCAGCATGTTCGTGCTGCACAAATCGGTCGGCCTCACGATCCTGGCGATCGTGGTCCTGCGGATCGTCTGGCGGATGATCCGGCCGGCGCCGCCGGATCCGCAGGCGCCCCGGCTCCTGACGCTGATCGGCCGCGTCAATCACCATCTTTTGTACGCGATCTTCCTGATCATGCCGATCAGCGGGTACCTGCTCAGCGCGCTGTCCGGTCGCGACACGCCGTATTTCTGGCTGTTCACGGTCCCGGGGCTGCCGAAGGACGATGCGGCCCAGAAGATCTTCGAGGCGATCCACGTCTTCGGCCAGTGGCTTGTCTACGCCCTGGTCCTGCTGCATGTCGCCGGGACGGTGTGGCACCTGATCATCCGGCGGGACGGACTCCTGGAGCGGATGCTGCCGGTACAGGACGGTCGCGGGTCGTCCCGCTGACGCATCGCCGGTCGCTCGCGTGGCCTCTCTGACGGAAACCCCGCGGCGCGCTCAGTCGACGCGGCGCAGGACGAAGGCGGTGCCGACCTCCGGTTCGCGCCGCCAGCGTCCGTCGCCACTCGGCACGAGGTCGATGCTGTGGCCGCGCTTGGCGGTCAGCGTCATCCGCCCGTTCGCGTAGCGCCAGCGGACCGGATCGAACACCTCCAGGCCGCTGTCGTGGCAGCCCGGGACGATGTGCACGCCGCCGCCGGTGCCATCGAGGGTGATCCGGCAGGTGTCGCGCTGCTGGAACCGGTCGAGGGCATAGAGACCCGGTGCGGGGGCCGCCGAAGCAGTCGCCGCCGGCTGCAGTTCGGCCGGAACCGGGGCGGCGGCCTGGAGCGGGGCGGGGTTCGGGCTGGCTGCCACGGCCGGCTCGGACTCGGGCGAGCCTGCGGCGCCGGCCGGACGCATGGCCACGATGTCGAGGGGGACGAGGCTGTAGCGGTTACCGTCCTCGGCCAGCGCGACGAGGCTGCGCTGGTCCGGCCGCCGGGTGAATTCGAGGACGGGGCGGACATTGCGGTCCACGAAGCGGACGTTCCCTTCGACGAACAGCCAGCCGGCGACGCCGTTCAGGACGGGCAGGGCCCGGCGGCATCCGGCCGGGAAGCGCAACTTTTGGCCCGCATCGCCGCTGTCCAGCACCAGGGTCATGACGCAGCGGCGGTTGGTGCCGTCACGGGACAGGTCCCACGTCCCCGGCGCCTGACCGAGCCTTTCGGGCAGGCTGGGCGGCGCGGACGGGACGGGCGGCGCGGCGAGCGTCTCCGCGGCCGGCGGAGCACCCGGTTCGACGGTCGCGGCCGGCACGTCCTGCGCGGCGGCAGGCTGGGCGACCGCGCCCATTGCGATGAGGGCGGATGCGGCCAGTCGGGCGGCCTGTGCCGGTGTCACGCGTTCGGTCTCCAGGGTGTCTCGGCGACGGGCGTCAGCGGGCCCCGTCCCTCGAACCACGAGACGACGTTGTCGACGACGAGCTGGGCCATCGCCGCGCGGGTGTGCTCGGAGGCCGACCCGACATGCGGCAGCAGGACCGTATTGTCGAGGGCGGCGAGGTCCGCCGGGACGTGCGGCTCGTTCTCGAACACGTCGAGGCCGGCGCCCAGGATCGTGCCCGCCGTCAGCGCTGCGGTCAGCGCCGCCTCGTCGACGAGCGTCCCCCGGGCGACGTTGATCAGGATGCCCTCCGGGCCGAGCGCCTCCAAAACGTCGGCGTTCACGAGATTGCGCGTCTCGGGCCCGCCGGGCGCCACCACGATCAGGATATGGACCGCGTGGGCGAGGCCGATCAGGGTGTCGTGATAGGTGTAGGGAACGTCCGCCCGTCGGCTGCGGCCGTGATAGTCGATCGCGACGCCGAAGCTCTCCAAGCGGTGGGCGATCGCCCGCCCGATCCGGCCGAGACCGAGGATGCCGACCCGCCGCCCGCGCAAGGAGGCCGTGAGCGGGAAGGGGGCCTTGGGCCAGTGGCCGGCGCGCAGGTAGCGGTCGGCCTGGGGGATCTTCCGCAGGGTCGCGAGGACGAGGCCGAGGGCGAGGTCGGCGACCTCGTCGGTGAGAACGTCCGGCGTGTTGGTGACGATGATTCCGCGCCGATGCGCCGCCACGGCGTCGACGGCATCGTAGCCCACCCCGAAATTCGCGATGAGTTCCAGGTTCGGCAGCCGGTCCATCAGCGCCCCGTCCACGCTGACGTGACCGCCGACGCAGAGCGCGCGGACCCGCGGGCCGATCTCGGCCAGCAGGGCCTCGGGATCCGCGGCCTCCGACAGCCTGTGGACCCTGTGCCGCCCCTCGAAGGCCGCCTCGACGAGCGGATGCATCTTCCGGAGCAACAGGATCTCGACCGGGGCCTCAGCCATCGTTCACTCCCATGTTCGGCCGTTCGTCCGCGCCGGCCCCCGCCATCGTCCCGGCATAGAGCCTGTGCGGGGTCGCGCGCCAGCGCGCCGGGCCGCCCGCGGTGACAACCGCACGGATCAGCCGGGTGGCCAATCGACCGGGACAGGGCTCGCCTCTTTCGAAAACCGCGCGCGATGCCTACTAAGGACCACGCATCATCGCGAGAGTTCTGAACCGATCCCATCTCCGAAGACGAAGACCGATGACCAGCCCGCGCACCCTCTACGACAAGATCTGGGACGACCACGTCGTCGATGTTCAGCCGGACGGCTCCAGCCTCCTCTACATCGACCGTCACCTCGTTCACGAAGTGACGAGCCCGCAGGCGTTCGAGGGTCTCCGCGTGGCCGGCCGGAAGGTGCGCCACCCGGAAAAGACGCTCGCCGTGGTGGACCACAACGTCCAGACATCGGACCGCACGCAGGGCATCGACGACCCTGAGAGCCGCACGCAGCTCGAGGCGCTCGCCGAGAACGTCCGCGATTTCGGGATCGAGTTCTACGACGCCCTCGACCGGCGCCAGGGCATCGTCCACATCATCGGCCCCGAGCAGGGCTTCACGCTGCCCGGGCAGACGATCGTCTGCGGCGATTCGCACACCTCGACGCACGGGGCCTTCGGGGCGCTGGCCCACGGCATCGGCACCTCGGAGGTCGAGCACGTGCTGGCCACCCAGACGCTGGTGCAGCGCAAGGCCCGGAACATGCGCGTCTCCGTCGACGGGACGCTGCCGCCGGGCGTGACCGCGAAGGACATCATCCTGGCGATCATCGGCGAGATCGGGACGGCTGGCGGCACCGGCCACGTCATCGAGTATGCCGGCGAGGCGATCCGCGCCCTCTCGATGGAAGGCCGGATGACGATCTGCAACATGTCGATCGAGGGCGGTGCCCGCGCCGGCATGGTGGCTCCCGACGCGACGACCTTCGCATACGTGAAGGACAGGCCGAAGGCACCCAAGGGAGCGGCCTTCGACGCGGCGCGGCGGTACTGGGAGAGCCTCGTCACGGACGACGGCGCCCATTTCGACCGCGAGGTGCGCCTCGACGCGGCCGCCCTCCCGCCGCTGGTGAGCTGGGGCACGAGCCCCGAGGACGTGATCTCGATCCAGGGTCGCGTGCCGGACCCGTCCGAGATCGCCGACGAGAACAAGCGGCAGTCGAAGGAGAAGGCGCTCGCCTATATGGGCCTGACGCCGGGCACCAAGATCACCGACATCACCCTGGACCGGATCTTCATCGGATCCTGCACGAACGGCCGCATCGAGGATCTGCGCGAGGTCGCGCGGGTCGTCGGCGACCGCAAGGTGCACGAGGGCGTCTCGGCGATGATCGTGCCGGGCTCTGGCCTCGTGAAGGCGCAGGCGGAGGCGGAAGGGCTCGACAAGATCCTCAAGGCCGCGGGCTTCGACTGGCGCGAGCCGGGTTGCTCCATGTGCCTCGGGATGAACCCGGACAAGCTGCGTCCGGGCGAGCGCTGCGCGTCGACGTCGAACCGCAACTTCGAGGGCCGCCAGGGTCCGCGCGGGCGGACGCACCTCGTGTCCCCGGCCATGGCGGCGGCCGCGGCGGTGGCCGGTCGCTTCGTCGATATCCGGGAATGGCCGCAGGGCTGAAATCCCGATTGACGGCGGCGGCTCGGTTGCCTAAACGGAGCCGTCGCCGGCCGATGGCCGACGGCAAGCCCAGGTGGCGGAATTGGTAGACGCGCTGGTTTCAGGTACCAGTCTCGCGAGAGGTGAAGGTTCGAGTCCTTTCCTGGGCACCAAATGCCTGACAGCAGCCCGCCAACGCATTGGCGGGCTTTGTTGTTTCTGAGGTACGGAATTCCTGGGCCCAGGGGGCGAGAGTTCTGCGCGCCTCGCGGGCCATCCGAGCCCGGTTGGTCGTCCGCGTGTAGGTTGCGCTCTCCCGACTTCCGTCGGCCCAATCGAACAGGGCTTCGAGCTGCGCCTCTGTCGCCCCATCCTCGGCGGCGCGACGCGCTCCGGCCTTCCGCAGCCCATGAGCCGGACCCGGGCATTGGGCCTCGCGGCAGACCTTCCCGACCCACGTGCCGAATGATTCCTTGGTGGACGGCCCTCCGCGCTCGGTGCAGATGAACGACGGATCGCCCGTCGGCCCCGCGGCGTTCGACGCGGCGAGGGCCGGCAGGATCGGCGCGATCACCACCATCCGGGTCTTTCGGTGCGGATGGGGAATTCACCGTTCCGGACGTGCTGACAGCCGAGCCGAACCGCGTCGCCCCGGCGCAGGCCGGTGTAGAGCAGCAGATCGAAGGCGAGGCGCTGCGGGTGCCGACCGGCCAGCAGGCCTCGAACCGCGCCAATTCCTCTCCGGTCCAGGCGTGGAAGCCGCCCGCATCGTTCCGGCCCGAGAGGAGCGACACGCCCAGGGTCGGATCGGACGGCACCAGCCGGCGCGCTACGGGGCCGTCCCCACGGCTGCGATCCGATGTGTCGCCCGGGGGCCGCTCTGACCGGAAGGGACAAATGATGGTCGGACCGCTCACCGGCCGCGCATCGAGTGAACGGAGATCTGAGGGGTGCAGGAGCAATGATGAATCGCGCCCGGAGCAGGGGCAAAGGTCGCTAAGCGACCTCAAGGTCACGATCGAGATCGACGAGCGCGCGGTAGGAGGCGATCGGCTGCGGCTTGCCGCGCAGATAGCCTTGTATCTCTGCACACCCGTGCTGCCGCAGAAACGTGAGCTGCGCCTCTGTCTCGACGCCCTCCGCAATGACCGGAATGTCCAAGCTCTCACCGAGACTGAGGATTGCCCGGACGATCGCGCCGCCTTTGCTCGTCACGCCGATCTGCCACACGAACGACCGATCGATCTTGATCTTGTCGAACGGAAAAGCCTCCAACGTCGCCAGGGATGAGTATCCCGTTCCGAAATCATCCATCGAGAGGCGCACACCGAGCGCCTTCAGGTCGCGCAGTGTCTCCTGCGCGCGTGCCGAACCCTTCAGAAAGAGGCTCTCGGTCACCTCGAGTTCGAGACGGTCGGCCTTCAGTCCGGTCTCCTCGAGCACCGCACCGACGACATCGCACAGGTCGGCTTGCTGGAGCTGCGCGATCGAGAGATTGACGGCGATGCCGAGGGGCAAGGCCCAACGCGCAGCCTCGCGGCAAGCCTCACGGAGCACCCACTCGCCGAGCGGGAGGATCGCCCCGGTCTCCTCTGCCAGCGGTATGAACTGCGCAGGCGAAATCGTCCCACGGGTCGGATGAGTCCATCGCAGGAGCGCTTCGAAGCCGCAGGCGCGATCCGAGGCGACTCTGAACTGGGGCTGGTAGTGCAGCGCGAATTGTCCAGTGCCGATCGCCGCGCGCAGGTCCAGAGCCAACCGGTGCCGCTCGAACGCTGCCTTATCCATCTCCGCCTCGAAAAAGCGGTAGGTTCCCTTGCCTTCCTTCTTGGCGCGCACCAGCGCCATATCGGAAGCGGATAGCAGGGCGTCGTAGGTGGCGCCATCGTGGGGGAAGAGAGCGATCCCGACACTGCAACTGACGGAATACCGCAGCTCGCCGTCGGCGTAGGGCGCAGAGATCGCCTCGATGATCGCCTGGGCCCTCGCGGCAGCGTGCCCGGTGGCGGCGAGATCTGTCGCCAGCACCGCGAATTCGTCGCCGCCGAGGCGCGCGACCGCGCCGCGCGCGCCGATCAATCCCTTCAAGCGCGCGGCGACCTCGATCAGCAGGCGGTCTCCGGCCGGATGGCCGAACAGATCGTTGACCTGCTTGAAGCCGTCGAGGTCGAGACAGAGAAGGGCCACATCCTCGGCCCGATCGGCGCTTGCCGCCAGTTCGAGTTCGACGACCTCCTCGAAATGCAGGCGATTCGGCAATTGGGTCAGGACGTCGTGCCGCGCCAGGAAGCGCAAACGCGCTTCACTCCGACGGCGCTCCGTGATGTCCTCGTGCGTCGCTATCCAGCCTCCGTCCGGAAGGAGCACGCGGAGGACGCTGATGTCCCGATCGTCGGTGAGATGCATGACGCTCGCCGTGTCCGAAGGCACCCGGGGCAATGGCGGCGTCAGCACGGCTTCCCAGGGACCTCCTGAGCCGCGGTGCTGCGCCAGCACGAACCTGCGGAGATCCTCGGCTTTCGTGCCGGGTTGCCGAAGGTGATCGGGGATTGCGTAGAGACTGGCGAAGCGCGCGTTCAGGATGACGAGCCGCTCGTCGGCGTCGAACAGGCAGAGCCCCTGAACCATGTTGTCGAGAGCGACGCCGAACCGCTCGTAATGGGCGCGTAAGTCACGCTCGCTGCGGGCGCGTTCTTCGGCGCTCGCGATCCGCCGCTCGGCGCTCGCCCCCCGAAGAAAGAGCCGAAACAGGGCCGCGATGCACACCAGAAGGAGTGCCGTTGCTGCACCGACCGCGAGCGCCTGCCGGCGGAAGGGGGCCAGGCACGCTTGCGTCGTGCGACTGATGCTCAGAATGAGCGGGTAGCCGGCGAGAGCCTTCGTCGCGATGATGCGTTCTTGATCATCGACGGGGCTCACGTTGCGCATCACGCCGCCCAGAGGACTCGTCTGGGCGATCCGCGCGGCCCCCGTGGTCGGCAGGATCTTGCCGATCACGTTATCCCGATAGGGATGACGGACGAGCAGCATCCCGTCGTTGCGGAAGACCGAGACAACAGCGTCGTCGGTCGGTGCGATCTGCCGGTACAGTCGTTCGAAATAGCCGAGCTCGATCGCGCCGAGCACGAGGCCGAGGAACGTTCCGTCGGGCGCCGTGACCTTCCGGGCGATGTAGATCGTCCAAGCGCCGTCGCCGCGGTTCTGCACCGGTTGGCTGATGAAGCGTTGCAGCTTCGGGTCCGCAGCGAGTGCCTTGAAGTAATCCCGATCTGCGATGTTGACGTTCGGGATCGGCCAGAAGCGGCTGAAGTTCAGGAGCTGGCCGGCGTGATCGATGATCGTGACCGCGTTGACCTGTGGCAATGCCGCGACGCGCGCTTTGAGTGCCTCATGTAAGTCGCGCCGGCTCGCCGCCGCCGCGTACTCCGCGGGAGTCGAGACCTTTGCGCCGGCCATATCCTCGATGATGGCTTCTTGAACGATCTCGAGGGCCTGGAGCGAGCGATCGGCCTGATCAGCGAGGATCGTGGAGAGTCCGATGAGGTTGCGTTCGGTATCCTGCAGCGCCTGACCGTACATGTCGGCGATGAAGACGATCGCGCCTGACACAATCGCAAAGGCCAGAACGACCAGTAGCGTAACGGGAGCAGCGTACGATCGAACAGGTGATGCGAACATCAATGGAACCTTGGCACTGATGCTCAACTTTATTTAGCCCGGAAGCAAAAGGCAGAAACGTCGATCGAGGCGGTTAGTCCATGGCACGCGCGGCTCGCAGCCCTCGGCGGTCGTTCAGGGTCCTGCCGTCGCGCGTGTCGAGCTTGGCGGACCTAGCCGGGTCGGGACATGGAGCATGGTGATCGTTCAGGGCAGGTGACCGGCGAAGCCTCTCCGCTGACGCCTGGCGCACCTCTGGACAAGCCGATCGCACACAACCGACTAAGACATCGTTGCCAGGACGAGACGCCCGTTTTCGGGACCTGCCGATAACGGCTCGGACGGCTGGCCCGGGCGTTCGCTCGGCGAGCAGGTGCTCGAAACCGCCTTCCCGGCCGACCTCGACCCCGATGACCGGGTCTATCCGTGCCCGCCCGCCACGTGCCTCGTGAACGAGACGCCGGACCAGGAATCCGGCACCGTCACGGTGTGCTACCGAGCCGGCTACCCTGTGGTGGACGGACGCAGCACGGTCCCGGCGCCGATCCGGCACGCGATCCTGCTGATGGTCGGGCACCTGCGCGACCTGCGCAAGATCGGCTGGGGGCTGGCCTCGGCGGTGCTGCTGGCCTTCGGGGGGATCATCCTGGCGAAGATCGGGCTGGCGGGGCGCTGAGCCCGATCGGAGACTCGAAACCGCGCCGTCTGCCCGCGCGCAGACCGGGCCTCGACATGCCCCGAAAAGACCACCGTGAACCGCCCGGCTCCGGCCGCGGCGGTTTATTTGCGGACTCAAGCGCAGCCGTCGGAACGACCCTCCGCCAGATCCCATTGTCCCCATACATGCCTTTCAGGGGGCCATGACATGCTGAAGGTCACCTACATCGACTTCCACGAGAAACCGGGCAGCACCGTTCACAGCGGCTGGTACATTACCGACGAGAACGGGGCGATGATCGGCGGGGCGCATCGCTACGCGGACCAAATCAGCGGACTGCGGGCCCTGCTCGCGCTCAGCTGATTTCACCCCTTGGAAGATCCCGGCCCGCCCGGTCCGCCGGCGCGGGCCTTTTCGTGTCGGCTGGCCCGCGGCTTGCGCTGGCCCAACACGCCACCCAAAGATTCACGCAGCCCCGCCGGCACCGCCGCGCGGGGCTTTTTCATCCGCCGTCGGCTTGCACTCTCGAGCGCTCGAACACAACCACGGGTCGAAAAATCGACCCAACCAATCAGCCGGGCTCACGTTCAGACGGATAAGAAAACTCTGGATTTTCCGAGTTCAGAGATGCCGCGTATGCCAGGCTCGCGAAGAATTTTCGGACCTTGTAGGGTGCACAATTATACAATTCACCGCGCCCAGGGTAGACCATGCCATACAGGGCCTGGCCTGGGTCGCCGATCTTGTCAGCATTTGCAGACCTGCAAACCATACGGAACTCTTTAAATCCTGCGAGGACCGGGCCGGTAAGATCGCTGACACGCACGTTCCACCCCCTCAATCGTACTCGGGCTCAATGACTCCATCCCGTTGCGATCCGCAAATATAGGCCATCACTCCGCAGGTCAATAAACCGAGCGCGGATTGGCTCCGACTCCGTATTCGATATCTGATTTGCGCGCGGTCTGTGTCGGTGCTGATGTCAATAAGGTGCGGTCGCCCAGACTCGATGATGAACGACGTCGCGTTTTGCGGCCCCGCCTGCGCCGTCCGTGAGGCAATGAGCCCACCGCTTGCGACGCTCTGCCCGCCTCTTCCCGGACCAATCTTCAGCCTCGCCGCCGCCGCGCTGGGCTGCTTCGTGTCCCGATACCCGGCGCGGTACCATCCTAAGCCCGGCCGGTATGGCCCGGTGACCGCCGCGGACTTCCTGAGCCCGAGCCACCTTAAGTATCGGCCCGGCCCAGACGTTGGTGAGATCAGGCGTTCCCCCGCCCCGTGAGCAGCTCGGGGCGGGGCCGAGCGGCCAATTCCCGTCGATGGCGCCCGCGCCACACGGGGCGGCGTGACGATTTCGGAGCCCGTTATCGACCCTTGCGCGTCAGCGTGCCCTGGAATTCACACGAGGCGCCGTGCCACGCCAGGCAGCCGTCCTCCTCCAGAGCGACCGATCGAAGGTCGGGGCTGTAACGGGCCATGATCCGGCAAGTCTGCCCGTTCTCGGTCTTGCTGAAGAGGATCGTACGAGGCCCGGTCGATCGGCCCTTCATGGTCACACCACCACCGCAGCCTCTGGACCCGACCGAGAACTCGGCGACATAGCCGGACGCACCGGACGCCTTCACAACGACGCCCTGCTCGTATCCATCTTCCTTGCGCTCGAAGGTGCCGGTCGCCTGCCGTCCAGGGCCGGCGGCCTGAACTGGAAAAGCGAAGAGGGTCAATGCAATCAGGATCTGGAGCCGGTGGCACATCAGACGGCAACCCTGCCAGCGTGAGCGTACAGGCAGAAATCAAAGATCTTGCCCGGCAGCCATGGCGCTTTTCGCGCTTCCGACCCGTGGCAGGTGCAGATCAGACCCATTGAAACGAACGGCGCTCTCTCGGTTTGAAGGTGCAACGCCGAGGTCCCCATGCTCTACGAACTCGCTACCCTTTCGTGCCCGTTGCTCGCAGTCGATCGAGCATCCGACGGGGTTTATGACTGGGTGAACGACGCGGAGGCCAAGGGTGAACTGTTCGGCTGCTGGCGGACCGAGATAGGGACACTCGGTCGCCTGATCGTGCTGCGCGGGTTCGAGGCACCGGAAGATATGACCGCCGAGCGCCGCCGGGCGCTTCTGAGTGCTAACCCGTTCAATGCGGGGAGCGTGGTGACGGCGCTGGAAATGGACAGCTATGCGCCGTTCGCCTTTCTGCCGCCGATCCGGACCGGGGACCGTGGCGGGGTGTACGAGTTCCGGACCTACCGCCTGAAGCCCGGCGGGCTGCCGCCAACGCTCGCGGGTTGGGAAGCGGCTATCGCACCCGCACGTGAATATACCGAGCATCTCGTCGCGAACATGTACGCTCTCGATGGAGCACCGCGGATCACACACATTTGGGGCTTCACAAGCTTGAAGGAACGGACCGAGTTACGCTCTTGGGCTTATGGTGCCGCTGTCTGGCCGCCCGAGGGAGGCCCGGAGCAGATTGCCGAAGCAACTTCGACTATTGCGCTTCCACAGGGGCCATCTCCCCTGGCCTGAATCATCCTTCGTCTCCGCTCTCAAACGACCCTGAGGGTGGCTCGCAGATGACTGCTTTCGGGTTGCGTTGGCGACCTTCCGTATGACCGGCAGGGGTCGAAAGCGGGAAGGCCGCCTGGGTTGGTTTCCCGCCTGTCCGCTGACCAGAACTGCTGCCGCAAAAACGGACGTGCGGAGATTGGGGTGGTCGGCGGACTTGCGCCCCTCTCGATAATCCGAGGCACCTCGGTCAATTCTCGGCAGCAGACGTCGAGCGCGACAAACGACCAGCAGTACCCTCCGCCCAACTCCACGATATGCGTTGAAAGACGGCGCCTCCAGCTTCGGCCTCCTCGACACCGCGTGGCCCAGATTTTCGAGTCTGTTGTGGGAGCGCGATTGCGCCGTGGTTGATCATGGTGGACAGAAGATTTTCCGCTGCGTCTAAGTCCAAGCTGTAGTCGTCGCCAGCGATGATTTCATTTTGACTGTTGAGCAGGGCGAAGCCGCCGCGGTTCCGGATATACGGCTGGTGCCAGCGCGACCGCGTCAGCTTGAGGCCTTGCCGTTTCGCCCGCCTCCTGAGACGTATGAGGCGCATAGCCTCTTGGTAGGTCGGTGTCGGATTGATCTCTCGCATGGCAGACTTTGCCGTTCACGATTGCTGGCAGCTAACGTCCGTTCTCACGCAAGCGCAGCCCCGCAGCGAGCACGTAGAGGGACATGACGAGCAGAAGGAGCGCAGCAAGCCGGTCCCAGATGCCGTCCGCGACGAGCGCACCGACGAGGCTGATCAGCGTCCCGGCCGCGATCATCGCCGGGATCGGCCAAATGCGATGTGGGGCACCTCTCGTGGCCGTCATTCACCCGGCTCCGCCGTCGTGAGCGTCCGGCTCGCCGTCAGGCGAGGCAGCGCCGAGCGCCTGCGAACGAGCCAGAGATAGACACCCGAGGCGAGGACGACGATCGTCGCCACGTCCAGCACCGCCCATATGATTTTGAGCGGCAGGCCACCATAATCGCCGAAGTGCAGGGGCTGGGACAGGAATAGCGCCTGGATATACCAAGGCATCGCGCGCATGTCCGTGAGCTGTCCGGTCCCGGCATCAATCAGCGCCGGCATGAGCAGACGCGCGGTCAGCGGCGTGCTCCCGGCCATGAACACGGCGTAGTGATTGTTGCTGCTGAAGCCCGTACCCGGGAAGGCGACCAGCCGAGGCGTCATCGTCCCGGCCGCGGTCCGCGCCGTCGACATCGCGGCATCGAGGGAGACGAGCGTCAGGGGGCGCGGCACGTCGCGATAGGGAGCCGTCATCTCGGCGAGCTGGCCGCCCTGCCACATCTTGAGCATCAGGTCGGCCCAGGTGTTGACCGTACCGGTCGTGCCAACGACGAGGACCCAGGCCAGCGTCGAGATACCAATCAGATTATGCCAATCGAGCCACTTGATCCGACTTGACCGCTTTCGCCGGACCGTACCGAAGTCGAGCTTCTTCATGAAAGGCCCGTAGAGCACGATCCCGGAGATGATCGCAGCGGCAAACACGAGACCCATTGCCCCGAGGAACAGCTTGCCGGGCAGACCGAGAAACATGTCGGTATGCAGCTGAAGCAGGAAGCCGATCGGCCCGGCGCCGGGCTTGTCGTCGGCTAGAACCTGCGCCGTGCGCCTGTCGAGAACGACGAAGCTGTCGCTCGGGGCCGTCTTGAGGGTCTTACTCAAGCCGGCGAGAACGGTGTTCGTCTCGTCAGGGTCGAAGTAGAGGAATTGCAGGATCTCGCCGGGCTTGTGCGCGATCGCTGCGGCGGCGATCCGATCGAGCGGGACGAACGGAGTTCCCGGAGCCAGGTCCGGCACCGCGGCCTCGTAGCCGAGGGCATGGTTGAGCTCATGGTGGAAGATCAACGGCAATCCGGTCAGGCACAGCAGCAACAGGAACGCCATGCTGACGAGGCTTGTCCATGTATGGATCAGCGACCATAGCCGGAATGCGCGGAGACGCCGGGCCGCGCCGAGCGAGATGCTAATCATCGCGCGCCCGTGACGAAGGTTGCACGCCAGTGCAATGCAGCTCTACCATCGGTAGATCAAGCTGCCGATCACCGTCGCGGGCGCACCGCGATAGCAGAAGCCGGCCTGGCAGTTCGTGTAGTCGCGGTCGAAGATGTTCTGTGCGTTGATCTGCGCGCGGAAGCCTTTGTACTTCGGGTCGAGCGCCGCGAAATCGTAGGCGAGCACCGCGTCGAACAGCGTCACGGTCGGGTTGCGCACCGTGTTCTCGTCATCGGCGTAGCTGGTGCCGGCGAAGCGGACGCCGCCGCCGACCTGAAGGCCGGAGAGTATCGAGCCCGGCGGGAACAGGTAAGTCGCGAAGGCTGTGAAGGTGTTGCCCGGGATGCCAGACAGGCTGTTGCCGTCGATCGGCTGTCCCGTGACCAGCGAGGTCTGGCGCAGGAAGCGCACGTCGAGATGCGTGTAAGCCAGCGTCAGGTTGGTGCCCGGCGCGAAGCTCGCTGTCATTTCGGCCTCGAAGCCCTTGGATTCGACCGAGCCGGTGGCGACCTGATTGGCGATGTTGGTCGGGTCCTGGCGCAGGATCGAGGTCTGGACGATGTCGAAGCCGGCGAACGATCCGGTGATGTTGGTGTTGGGGATCGCGACCTTCACGCCGGCCTCGATCTGGTCACCGGTAGCGGGCTTGAAGGGGCGGCCATTGGAATCGACACCGACCTGCGGCGTGAAAGTCGTGGCGTAGCTCGCGTAGGGCACGAAGGCGGGTGTCAGGAGGTAGTTGAGGCCGACCCGGCCGGTGAAGGCTCCGTCATTCTGGTCCCGCGGCGTGCCGGGCACGAGGTTCGTGAAGCTCGACGTGCTCTGGAAGACCCAGTCGTGCCGCCCCGTCAGCGTCAGGACGAAGCGGTCCCATTTCGCCTGCTCCTGCAGGTAGACACCGATCTGGTCCTGGCTCTGGCCAGAACCGCTCGTCAGTGGCGGGCGTGCAATGAACGTCCGGTAGCGGAAGTTCGAAAAATCGGTCACGCCCGCAAGGTTGAGGTCGGGCACGTTGAAGTTCAAGCCGTAGCGGCGATCATAGTCGTAATGGGCGTAGTCGACGCCACCGATCACCGTGTGGGCGACCGGGCCCGTCCAGAAGTGACCCTCAAGCTGGGTGTCGACGACGGCGGATTTGATCTTGTCCTTGTATAGGCCGGCATAGCGTTGTGCCGTCAATCCAGTCACGCCGGTGAAGGCGGTGAACGGAAAGCTGACCGCCGCATCCTGATACCGGAAATTCTGTCGAAAGATCAGATCGGGCGAGAATTTGTGCTCGAAGGCGTAGCCGATGCGGTACTGCTGCTGGCTCGTCTTGTTGAACCCCGCATCGCCGCCGTAGAGCCGCGTCACCTTGAAGCCCGGCTCGTTGTAGAAGAACGCGGTGCCGGGAAGATTGGTGTGCAGGTACTCGCTGAGCAGGGTGAAGCTCGTGTCGGAGTCGGGGCGCCACGTGAATGAAGGCGCGATCATCTGGCGGTCGTCGACGGCGCCGGGCAGGAAGGTGTCGGACTGGCGCACGATGCCGGTCAACCGGTAAGCCATGGTGCCATTCGAGCCCTCGACCGGGCCGCCGACGTCGAAATTGCCCTGGTAGCGGTCGAAGTTGCCGCCCTGGAACCAGACCTCGCCGAAGGGGACGAAGACAGGGCGCTTCGAGGTGATGTCGACGATGCCGCCGGGGGAGCCCAGGCCGTAGAGGCCGGAGGCCGGCCCGCGCAGGATGGTCAGCGCCTCGTATCCGTAGGGCTCGGTGCGCGGTATGATCAGACCGACGCCCGGCTGGCGCAAGCCGTCGCGATAGACGCCATCGTAATACTCCGCAAAGCCGCGCACGTAGAAGGCGTCGTTGCGCGGGTCGAAGCCGAACACGTTGGCGGAAACGCCCGGCACGTAGGACAGCGCCTGATTGAGATCCTGCACGTTCCGGTCGTTGAGCTGCTCGCGGGTCACCACCGAGACAGATTGCGGCGTCTCGATCAACGGCGTGTTGGTCTTGGTGGCGGTGGGGCTTACGCGAGCGACGTAGCCACTCACACCGGACGGTCCACCACCGCCGCCACTGGTGGCCGCACTGTTGCCGTCACCGCCGCTGACGTTAGCACCGCCAAGCCCGGCACCTGCCGCGTTGACGGTAGCCGGGCGGGCAGCCTCTACCGAAATCTCGTTGAGCTGTACGGCGGCATCTTGCGCCACTGCAGCGTTGGTGATCGCGGTCGACGCGACGAGAAGGCTTAGGAGCGAGGAGCGGTTGACCATAGATCACGCAGAGACGCATCGAGAGCAGGCTCCGCGATGTTGATCTTGGATTGAAGTGCTTAGCAATCCGAGAATGTGTCAAAAATCACACGTTTAGAGTGTTTCAAATTTGGATCGATTCTGAACTTTAAAACTCTCGTCGCTCGATCCAGCATCGCGGTCGAAGAAATTCCTGACAGGCAATATTTCCCGCGTCGGATCCGATCCGCATACTGAAAGAATTTCTTCTAATATTTCGCGACAGGTAACGTGGTAAAGTCAGTTTTTCCAAATTGATGTCCGGGAGCGATTGGGCCGCAATCGGCGAATCCTTCATTCTTGGACAAGCCGCGGTCCGCTTTCAGGTCGGCGTCGCAGGAGCCTGCGCGGCCGGTTGGGTCGAAAGCCGCCCTTCACCGAACCGGTTACCGATGAAGCATCCCGGCCAATCCGCCGAAGTCGGCACGGGACAGTTCGACGAAAAAGTTTGCGCCTCAAAGGCTAGGCTTCTATCGCAACAAGCCACATGAACCTTGTTTTTACTCAGTTATTTCACTTCTTTCCTGGGCACCAAATGCCTGACAGCAGCCCGCCGACGCATGGGCGGGCTTTGTTGTTTCTGAGGTCTGCCGATCCCGAGCGTCCCGCCCGCATATCCCGCCGGCCGCCGCACGCTATAAAGCCCCGCTTGGGTTTTCGGCGAGGGCGATTCGCGTGCGGTCCGGTTCAAGACTCTCCGAACGCTGGTTCACGCTGGCGCTCTGGCTCGTCGCGGTGGTCTTCGCGTGGTTTCTCATCGGGCTGGGATCGCTGGTCGTCGGCGATCTGCCGCAGGTCGAGCACCGCTATACCCTCGAGCAGTTCCTCGATACCGATCAGGCCAGAGCCTCGGCCGAGGCCCTGACGCAGATCCGTCGGGAGCAGGACGACAACCGGCGGCAGGTCGAGCAGGATCGGCTCGCCCTCGAGGCCGCCCAGTCCGCCTCGGAGGGGGCGCGCGAGACCTTCGCCAACTGGCTGAAGACCCGGGACGCCACGCAGCGGGTCGACCAGGATCCCGGCCTGATCGCGCGCACGCAGCAACTCGACGCCCTCAAGGCCGCCGAGCGCACCATCGAGGAGCGCCTCGCGGCCCGGGCGCAGGCGGGACTCGACCAGTCCGAGCGGGAGGCGACGCGGCTGCGGATGGACGACGAGCTGCGCGCGGCGGCGCAGAAGCAGCTCGACGCGGCCGAGCGCGGCCAGGAGTTGCGCGTCTTCGCCTACCGGCTCGCCCTGACGCTGCCGCTGCTGGCCCTGGCCGGATGGCTCCTGCTCAAACGGCGGCATACCCGCAACTGGCCGTTCGTCTGGGGCTTCGCCCTGGCGGCGGCCTTCGCCTTCTTCGTCGAACTCGTGCCGTACATGCCGAGCTACGGCGGCTACGTGCAGTACGGCGTCGGCGTGATCGTGACCCTGGTCGCGGGCCGCGCTGCGATCAATGCCCTGCACGCCTACCGCGCGCGACAGGCCGTCGTGGAGGCGCGACCGGACGCCGAGCGGCGGACCGAGATCGCCACCGACCAAGCCCTGGCCCGTCTCGCCAAGAAGGTCTGCCCCGGCTGCGAGCGGCCGCTCGCCCTCGACGATGCGAGCACGAATTATTGCCCCCATTGCGGGCTCGGCATCTTCGCACAGTGCCCGTCCTGCACGCATCGCAAGAGCACCTTCGAGCGCTTCTGCCGGGCCTGCGGCACCCCGAGCCCGGATCTCGCGACCCCGATCCCGTAGCGGGCGCGCCGCCGCCCGCCCGGACCATCGCACTGCATCGCGGATCGACGATGTGCCGCCGGATCGTCCCCGCAGGCGCGACGCGGAACGCGGCGATCCGGCCCGGCACCCCTCAGGCGTTGTCGCCCCGGATCGCCGCGATGACCGCGTCGGTGACCTGTCGCGTCGTCGCCCGTCCACCCAGATCGGGGGTGTGCAGGCTCGGATCCGCGGTGACGCGCTCCACCGCACGCATCAGCCGCTCGGCCGCCGGCTTCTCGCCGAGGTGCTCCAGCATCTGACACGCCGTCCAGAAGGTCGCGACCGGATTGGCGATTCCCTGGCCGGCGATGTCGAAGGCCGAGCCGTGGATCGGCTCGAACATGGACGGGAAAGTGCGCTCCGGGTTGATGTTGGCGGTCGGCGCGATGCCGAGGGACCCGGCGAGCGCCGCCGCGAGGTCCGATAGGATGTCGGCGTGCAGGTTCGTCGCCACGATCGTGTCGAGGGTCTCAGGCTTCATCACCATGCGCATCGTCATGGCGTCGACCAGCATCTTGTCCCAGGTGATGTCGGGAAAGTCCCGGGCAACCTCGGCGGCGATCTCGTCCCACATCACCATGGCGTGGCGCTGGGCGTTGGACTTGGTGACCACCGTGAGCCGCTTGCGCGGGCGGGAGCGGGCGAGTTCGAAGGCGTAGCGGATGATCCGGTCGACGCCCGAGCGGGTCATCATCGAGACATCGGTGGCGACCTCGTTGGGATGGCCCTGGTGGACCCGGCCGCCGACGCCCGCATACTCGCCCTCCGAGTTCTCCCGAACGATCACCCAGTCGAGCTCCGGCCCCGAGACGTGACGCAGCGGGCTGGTGATGCCCGGAAGGATCCGGGTCGGGCGGACATTGGCGTACTGGTCGAAGGGCTGGCAGATCGCGAGGCGCAGCCCCCACAGGCTGATGTGATCGGGCACGTCCGGCGCGCCCACAGCGCCGAAGAAGATCGCGTCGTGGTTCCGGATCTGTGCGCGGCCGTCGGCCGGCATCATCACGCCGTGCGTCTTGTAATAGTCCGAGCCCCAATCGAAGTGGTCGAAGCGGAACCGGAACGTTCCGGCCTTCTCGGCGAGGGTGTCGAGCACCGCGATGCCGGCGGCGATGACCTCCACGCCGATGCCGTCCGCAGGAATGGCGGCGATGGTGTAGGTCTTCATGAGGGATCTCCGAGCGTATCGGGGAGATCTGGCGCCGCTTCCGATCCCGTCGAGACGAGGGATCGCAGTTCGGCGATCCGCCGGGCCCGTCGCATCCTCGCGACGCGCCCACACGCGCGGTGGCCGCACCGGTCGCGTCCAGCGCCCGACGGGCAACGCCTGGAACGCCCCGGCCGCTCCCGACGGCCCATGTAACGTTTTGTGACACCGTGCAGTTTCGCGTTGCCGTCCCGCCGGCCGCGCCTATGCTCGGCCCATGCACGAGGGCACCACCATCGCCATCGTCGAGGACGATCCCGACATCCGCGCCCTCCTCGCCGGCTACCTGGAGGGCGAGGGGTTTCGCGCCGTCGCCCTCGACGGCGGCACCGCACTCGACCGGCTGCTCGCATCTGGCCCCGCGCCGGACCTCATCGTCCTCGACTGGATGCTGCCGGGCGAGGACGGCCTGTCCATCTGCCGCCGCCTGCGCGAGGCGGATGGCCCGCCCATCGTCATGCTGACCGCGAAGGACGAGGATATCGACCGGGTCCTCGGCCTGGAGATGGGCGCCGACGACTACGTCTCGAAACCGTTCAACCCACGGGTCCTGCTCGCCCGGATCCGCGCCGTCCTGCGCCGGGCCAACGGCGCCGGCGCCCCGGCCCCCGAGGCCGCGCCCGAGCGGCTGAGCGTCGCCGACCTCATCGTCGATCTCGCGGCCCGCACGGTGATGATCGGCGACCCGGCCTCCGAGGTCCCTCTGACCAGCGCCGAGTACGACCTGCTGCACTGCTTCGTCACCCGGCCGCAGCGGGTGCTCTCGCGCGACCAGCTTCTCGACTGGACCCGCGGCCGAACCGCCGATGCCTTCGACCGGACCATCGACGTTCAGGTCAGCCGCCTGCGGCACAAGCTCGACGCCGCCGGCAGCCAGGCCGCGGCCCTCCTCAAGACCGTGCGCAACGCCGGCTACATCCTGGCCGCCCCGGTCCGCTCCGGAACGCCGTGATGGGCCGCGTCGGCCTCCTCGGACGCATCATGCTGCTCCTGCTGGGCGCGCTCTCCCTGCTCGTCCTCGCCACGGTGGCCCTCGATCACTGGCAGCGCCGACAGGAGCGTTGGCCCTACGCCACGCGGTTTCCGCGCGTCGATCAGGCCGCCGGCATCATGACGTTGCTGCGCGACGCCGATCCGGCCCAGAGGCCGGCCATCCTGAAGGCCGTGAGCGGCGAAGCGCTGCAAACGGAGATCGTCGATGCGCAACCCGACCGGGCCGACCTGATCCGCGAGCCCCGCCTCGAAGCCCGTCTGCGCCGGATGACGGCCGAATCCGCCGACCGCGTCCAGGCCTATACCGACACCGCCCTGCTGCGCCGCGGCGTCGATCCGGCCGATATCGACAAGGCAGAGCGGGCCGGACCGATCGGGCGCCTCGCGATGGCGACCTATCGGTTGCCCGATGGCCGCTACGCGGTGATCCATGCCACCGAACGCCGCCGCTCGCTCATGCCGTGGCTGTTCGGCCAGCCCCTGAGCCTCTGGGTCGCGGTGCTGGGCGCGGCGGCGGCCGGTCTCGTCCTGGTCGGCACGCGGCACGAGCTCGCGCCGCTGCGGCGCCTGACGGACGCGGTCTCCCGCTTCGACGGCCGCGCCCCGGAACGGATGAGCGCGCCCACGGGCGCCCCCGAGATCCGGCGTCTCGCCCAGGCGGTGCAGGGCATGCAGGAGCGGATCGCCGGCCTCATGGCCGAGCGCTCCTTGCTGATCGGAGCCATCTCGCACGACCTCAAGACCTACCTGACGCGGCTGCGCCTGCGCGCCGAGGCGGTGGCCGAGCCGGCGCTCCGGGAGAAGCTGGTGGCCGATCTCGACGCCATGACCGCGCTGATCGAGGCGTCCCTGGGATTTGCCCGGGGCACCGCCGTCGAGGCGACCCGCGCGCCGGTGGATCTCGCCGATCTCGTCGCCGTCGAGGTCGCCGAGCACGCGGCCCAGGGCGCGCCCATCAGCCTGACCGGCGAGGAGGTGCGGGACGCCACGGTGGCCGGCGACGCGGTCGCCCTGCGCCGCGTCGTGGCCAACCTGATCGGGAACGCCGTCAAGTTCGGGCGCTCGTCGGTGTCGGTGGCGGTGAGCCGGGCCGGGACGGTCTGCCGGATCGTTGTCGAGGATGACGGGCCGGGCATCCCCGAGGCGGAGCGGACGGCGGTGTTCAGCCCCTATTACCGGGTCGAGCGGTCGCGGAGCCGGCAGACCGGCGGGACAGGCCTCGGTCTCGCCATCAGCCGCCAGATCGCGGAGGCCCATGGCGGCACGGTGGTGGCGGAAGCCGGCGCCAACGGCGGCGCACGCCTCGTCGTGACCCTGCCGGGCCTGTCCTGAGCGGCCCGCGGCAACGGCCGCGCAACCGGCGGTTACACAACGTTACAGGACGGCGCATCCCGGTCACATCCGGGAAGCGCGCAGGGACGAACCTTCGCTCATACGCCGCGGCCAATACCCCGCCCCGGCGCGGGCCGTCGGCCGTGAGGCCGCGCCAGCCCGATCGAGCAGAAGGAGATCATCGATGTTGAAGAGCCTCGCCCCGGCCGCCTTCCTGGCCAGCCTCGCGGTGCCCGCCTCGGCGCTGCCCCTGGTCCAGGACGCGGTCGCCACCGGCTTCGACGGCGCCCGGATCATCCAGGTCTACGGCGGCTGCGGCCCCTACGGGCATCGCGGCCCCTACGGCGGCTGCCGGACCGGCGGGCAATGGGGCGGCTATGTCCGCGGCCGCTCCTGCCCGGCCGGTTTCCACATCGGTCCCTACGGCCGCCGCTGCTGGCCGAACTGAGCCGCCGCATCGCCTGATCGCACCCTGTCCCTCGTCCGGCCTTGCGGCCGGACGCCCATGGAGTGAGTCATGATCCGTACCCTCGTCATGCCCGTGGCGCTCGCCGCGGGAGTCCTGATGGCCGGTTCGAGCGCCGAGGCGCGCGACGGCTGCGGGCCCGGTTTTCACCGCAACATCTACGGCTGGTGCCGGCCGAATCTCGGCTACGGTCCGGTGGTCTACGTCCCGGCCTATCGGCGCGTCGGCTACCGGTGGCATTACGGCTACCGCTACGGCTGGCACCGCCGGTTCGCATGGCACGGTGGCTCCCGCTGGGGCGGCTTCCGCCGTGTCGGCTGGCATGGCGGCTGGCATGGTGGCTGGCGCGGTGGCTGGCATGGCGGCTGGCATCACGGCGGCTGGCATCACCGCTGGTGACCCCGCGCCGGATCCGGCCCCGCCCGTCGCGGGGCCGCGACCGGTTCGCGGGCCGTCCTACGGCAGCACGAGGCCCGATGCCGCGTAGGTCAGGGCCGCGACCAGGGCCGCGGCCGGCATCGTGATCACCCAGGCGATCACGATGCCCTGCGCCACGTTCCAGCGGACCGCCGAGACCCGGCGCGCAGCCCCGACGCCGACGATGGCGCCGGTGATCGTGTGGGTGGTCGAGACCGGGATGCCGAAGGCCGTTGCGGCGAACAGGGTCGCGGCGCCTCCGGTCTCGGCGCAGAAGCCCTGCAGGGGCGTCAGGCGCGTGATCTTCGAGCCCATCGTGTGGACGATGCGCCAGCCGCCCAGAAGGGTGCCGAGCGCCATGGCGCCCTGACAGGACAGCACGACCCAGAGCGGCACATGAAAGGCCCCGCTCTCGCCGTGGGCGTAGAGCAGGGCGGCGATGATGCCCATGGTCTTCTGGGCGTCGTTGCCGCCGTGGCCGAGGGAGTAGAGCGAGGCCGAGACGAATTGCAGGCCTCGGAACAGCCCGTCCACCGCGTGCGGCGTCGAGCGGATGAAGATCCACGAGACCGCCAGCATCAGCACCAGGCCGAGGGCGAAGCCGAGGGCCGGCGACAGGACGATGGCGGCGCTGGTGGCGATCACGCCGGGCCAGACGATCACGCCCATCCCCGCCTTGGCGATGCCGGCGCCGAGCAGGCCGCCGATCAGGGCGTGCGAGCTCGAGGACGGGATGCCGGCATACCACGTGATCAGGTTCCAGCTGATCGCCCCGCCGAGCGCGCCGAGAATCACCCGGTCGTCCACCGCCGCGACGTCGATGATGCCCGAACCCACGGTTCCGGCGACGTGGAGCCCGAACACCAGGAAGGCCACGAAGTTGAAGAACGCCGCCCAGAACACGGCGTAGCGGGGCGCCAGCACCCGCGTCGACACGATGGTGGCGATGGAATTCGCGGCATCGTGCAACCCGTTCAGGAAATCGAAGACCAGCGCGAGGGCAATGAGGACGATGAGGAATGTCACGCGGCGGCCTGCAGCTTAAACGTGTTCGACGACGATGCTGCTGATCTGGTTCGCCACGTCCTCGAACCGATCCATGACCTTCTCCAGGTGGCCGTAGAGTTCCGACCCGACGATGAAGGCCATGGGGTCCTGTCCCGACGCCTTGAACAGGGCCTTCAACCCGTCATTGTGCAGGTCGTCGGCGCGCCCCTCCAGCTCGATGACGCGCTCGGTCAGGCCGTTCAGCGCAGTGGCATTCTCGCCGAGCGCCCGCAGCTTCGGCAGGGCCTCGGCGGTGACCTGCGCGGCCTCCTGAATGACCGCCCCCATCTCGCGCATGGCCGGCTCGAAGGTGGTCACCTCGAAGAGCTGGACCGCCTTGGCGGTCTTGAGCATCTGGTCGATGGCGTCGTCGAGGGACCCGACCAGGGCCTGAATATCGCTGCGGTCGAAGGGTGTGATGAAGGTCCGGCGGACCGCCAGAAGCGCCTCCCGGGTGATCGCGTCCGCGGCATCCTCATGAGCCGCGATCGCCGCGTAGGCCGCCGGTACGGCTTGCGTGCCGTCGAGGAGCGACCGAAGCGCTGCGGCGCCGTCCGTGAGCGTCGCGGCATGACGCTCGAACAGGTCGAAGAACCGGTCCTCTCGCGGCATCAGGGCACGAAACCAAGCCAGCATGTCGTGTCCGGGTCGAGAGGTCGGCGGTATCCGCCGGGCGCGAAAACGCCCGGCAGGCACAACGGGCGAAAGCGCCGGCCGATCCGGCGGCCGGGATACAATCGACCGTTGCTGATCGCCCTCCGGCCGCGCGGCTCAGCAGGCTTGTCCCGTGGAGGCGTGAAGCCAGCCGAAATCCACCGGGTAACCGAGGCCATGCAGCATCTTCACCCGCTTCCAGGAGGCCGACCGCGCCAAGGCTGCGTCCTGTCCGGCCTCGATCTCGGCGCTCTCCATTTCCTGAAGCTCGCGGCTCAGCGCCTCGCGCAGGCCCGCGTCCTTCATGTTGCCGAGGGCGGCAGTGAAGGCCTGCTCGGCAATCCGAACCTGATCACAAATCTGACGCACGCTCATCAGTCCCCAACCCTCCCGCGCGGCGTGAACACTGCGATCCCGCAGTCCATCAGAGTTTATCATGCGCATGGTCGCCGGGAGATGTACGTCTTTGGTGCAGCGGCCCTCACCGCATCGGGAGCGGCCCGATGCGCCGTGCCACCCGCGGCGGACGCCGCCACCGGCGCTTGCGTCCGAAGGTCCGGCGCGGATCCGGCACGCGCGGATCCACCTCGTTCCTCCGGCTAAGGCCCGGCTGGAAGCTCGCCCCGATCGCCACGATCGCGGCCGACCCGATCAGCGCGACGAGCGCCGCGCCCCAAAACATGCTCTCGAACATCAGGCACTCCCGGAGCGGAGCCCCGCCGCAGGCCGCTCGGATCCGCGGGCGATCACGAATCAAGCTAAACCATACTCTCGAATGCGATCAACGCCCAGTATCGAGCTGTATTCAGCTTTCGACATCTGATCGAAGCCCGCCATTGGCCCAAATCGTCTCTGAACGTGCCGGCGCCGTCGGCGCGCTGCGGCCGACGGACCGGCTCCTCCGTCTGTGCGGTGACGCACCGCGCATGCGCCGCGGCCGTCCACCTGTCGCCCCATTCCGGTGCGACACGGCGATCATCCGCTTTCCGGTCGAACGCACCATCATCGTCTTCACGGCGAAGACGATTCTGACCCGCGCCCCGGACCGGACCCGGCTGACGCAGCCGGCCCCGGCCTTCGGCAACGGATCGGACGAGGCGATCGAGGGCGGAGTTTACGGGGCGTTCATCCTCCGGGTGTCCGATCCGGATGGTCAGAGGCGGAGAAGCGGAAGCGATGCCGAGCGAAACCAACAGGCCGCACCAGGATGCGCCCGCTCAGGAGCCGATCCTCGAACTCTGGCGGATCATCGCCCTCGCGCTGATCGTCGCCGCCGGCATGCTGTTCGTCCACCTGATCGTTCCGACCGAAGCCGATGCGTCCGCAGCCCCGTCGACGACCATGCCGCGTGCCGCCGGCCTCAGCGCCTCCTGAGGGGCGCGTGGGCCGGACACGGCACTGAGGGCCGGGCCCGGCGGCGCTCACGCGAGCGGGCGGGCGGATGCGCATCCCAGGGCTCAGGCGCCCGTTGTGGCGCCCGGGATCGCCGCGCCCGTCTACTGCATCGGCAACGGGATCGACTCCACGCCGACCTCACCGATTCCGCGGGCCGCGAGGGCTGTGCGCAGGGCGTCGGTCAGGCAGCTTCCGGCCGTGAAGGCGCCGAGCGCGGAGCCGTGCCGGTCCGCCTCGCGCGGGAGCGGGCCGATCAGCTGCACGACGCGCCGGGCGATGGCGGGGGCCGGGTCGATCCAAGTCACCGGCCAGGGCGCCACGGCCTGCAGGCGCGGAAGCAGCAGGGGATAGTGGGTGCAGGCGAGGCAGATCACGTCGGTGCGCCGGCCGTCCGCCTCGGTGACGAAGCAGGGGGCGATCTCCGCGGCGAGGGCGGCATCGTCCACCGGCGCGCCGGCGAGCTCGGCTTCCGCGTAGCCGGCGAGATTCTGCGAGCCGATCCGCGTGACCGCGCAGGCGCCGGCATAGGTCGCGATCAGGTCGCTCGTGTAGGAGCGCGCCACCGTGCCGGGCGTCGCCAGCAGGGTTATCATCCGGGAGCGCGTCACCTCGGCCGCGGGCTTGATCGGCGGCACCACGCCCACGAAGGGCGTCGTGAAGCGCTGCCGGAGCGCCGGAAGCACCAGCGTCGAGGCGGTGTTGCAGGCGATCACGACGAGATCAGGCCTGTGGGTCGCGACGAGCCGCTCCATCACGGTGAGGACGCGGGCGACGAGGGGCGCCTCCCCGAGCCGGCCATAGGGGAAGGCGGCATCGTCGCCGACATAGACGTAACGGGCATCCGGGCGGGCGCGCCGCACGGCGTCGAGGACGGTGAGGCCGCCGAGCCCGGAATCGAAGACCAGGATGGTCGGCTCGGCGGCACTGCGCAGCGCCGCGGCGGACAGGCTGGCCCCGGCCATCAGATCGATCCGCATGAGAACCCGGACTCCTCGAAGAGCGTCCCAAAATCTCGGCCGTGAGGGTTAAGGCGATCTCACTGCGGCGAGAGAAAGATCCGCGATCCCCAACCCGTTCCGTTAACCGCCACGCGTCCGCGGCGAAGTGCCCCCAGACCGGCTGCGCCGAGCCGATGCTCGTCGGAGAGGTTGTCGGACCACAACCGGGACATATCTTCTGCCGGCCGGCCCGGAATCGAGGAAATGGTTCTCGGTGCGGCAGGATTAAGGGGATCATCGTCATGGCAGCGACGGCCGCACTGCGTCCGGACGAGACGCACGACCCCCGGGCACCGGACTTTCCGCCGCCGCCCGTCACCGCACGACCGATCGATCGCGCCGCGTGGATCGCGGCCTTCCGGCAGGTCCGGAACGAGACCGAGCGCCGCGCCGCACCGCTCTCGCCCGAGGACCAGCAGGTCCAGTCCATGGCGGATGCGAGCCCGACCAAGTGGCACCGGGCGCATGTCACGTGGTTCTTCGAGCAGTTCCTGCTGCGGGAGCATCTGCCGGGCTACGCCATCTACGACGCGCGGCTACACTACCTCTTCAACTCGTACTACGTGGCGGCCGGCCCGCGGCAGCCGCGCATCCAGCGGGGCATGATCACCCGCCCGACCATGGCCGAGGTCGCTGCTTACCGGGCCCATGTCGACCGCGCCGTCGAGACCCTGCTGAGCCAAGCCTCCGATCGCGCCCTGGAGATGGTGCTGCCGATCCTGGAGATCGGCCTCTATCACGAGCAGCAGCACCAGGAATTGCTCCTCACCGACATCCTCCACGCCTTCGCGCAGAATCCGCTCAATCCCGCCTACGATCCGGACTGGCGCTTCCCGGACGCAGCCGCGCAGCGCGGTCAGGTCGAGCTCCGCCGGGAGATCGCCTGGATCGGCCACACGGGAGAGGGGTTCTCGTTCGACAACGAATCCCCCCGCCACGAGACGCTGATCCCGGCCGGCCGCATCGACCGGGCGCTGGTGACCAACCGCCAGTGGCTCGGCTTCATGGAGGACGGCGGCTATGCCAAGCCCGAGCTGTGGCTCTCGGACGGCTGGTATGCCGGTCCGGCGGAGGGCTGGGAGGCGCCCGGCTACTGGCGCCGGGACGGGGAGGGGTGGGCGACCATGACCCTCGGCGGCCAGCGGCCTGTGGATCTCGACGCGCCCGTCACCCACATCAGCTACTACGAGGCCGACGCCTATGCCCGCTGGGCCGGCCGGTTCCTGCCGACCGAGTTCGAGTGGGAGGTCGCGGCCCGGGACAATACTCTGCCGGACGCCTTCGGCCTCGTCTGGCAATGGACCCGCAGCGCCTACATGCCCTACCCGGGCTACCGGCCGCTCCCGGGGGCCCTCGGCGAGTACAACGGCAAGTTCATGGCCAACCAGTTCGTGCTGCGCGGCTCGTCGGTGGCGACACCCGAGGGTCATGCCCGGCTGCCGTACCGCAATTTCTTCTATCCGCACCAGCGCTGGCAATTCACGGGCCTGCGCCTGGCCGATGCCGCCTGACGCCCTCCGGAGCTGCCCTTGACCATCAAGCCCACCTTCCCCGACGCGACGCCGGTCACGCTGGACGCGGCGCCCCTGTCGTTCCTCGACGACGTCCGGACGGGCCTGTCGAAACCCCAGAAGGCGCTCTCGCCGAAGTACTTCTACGACGCGGCCGGATCCGCTCTGTTCGAAGAGATCACCCAGCTTCCGGAATATTATCCGACCCGTACGGAGATCGGCATCCTGGAGGCCAGCGGCCCGGAGATGGCGACGTTGCTGCCCGCGCATGCGGCGCTGGTCGAGTTCGGCAGCGGCTCGACCGTCAAGCTCCGTCGCTTGCTCGGCCATCTCGACACGCTCGCGGCCTATGTGCCCGTGGACGTCTCGGGCGAGTTCCTGCGGGCGCAGGCCGAGGGGCTCCGGGGCGACTTTCCGCATCTGCGGGTCGAACCGGTGGTCGCTGACTTCACCCAGGACTTCAACCTGCCGGACAGTCTCGACGGCCTCCCGCGGGCCGGCTTCTTCCCGGGCTCGACCATCGGCAATTTCGATCCGCACGAGGCCGAGGGTTTGCTGCACCGCTTCGGACGGATCCTCGGCCCGGGCGCCCACATGATCGTCGGCGTCGACCTCGTGAAGGATGCCGCGGTTCTGGAGAATGCCTACGACGACGCCCAGGGCGTCACGGCGGCCTTCAACCTCAACCTCCTGACGCGGATCAACCGGGAACTCGCGGGCCGCTTCGAGCCGGACGCGTTCAGCCACCGGGCGGTGTTCAACCCCAACGCCTCGCGGATCGAGATGCACCTCGTGGCCCGTGACGCGCAGGCCGTGCGGGTCGGCAGCGACACCTTCGCCTTTGCGGCAGGCGAGACGATCCACACGGAAAGCAGCTACAAGTACACAGTGGCCACGTTCCGCGCCCTCACCGAGCGGGCCGGCTGGACATGGCTGAAGGTCTGGACGGATCCGGACCAGCTCTTCTCGGTCCACGCCCTCCGGCTGGACTGAGGACAAGGCCGGGGCCGCCCCATGCGTATCGGGCCGCCCTGGTTCCTCCTGGTGGCGCCTGGATTGGGGGCGCTCGCGGGGCTGCTCTACGGGACGCTTTTCGACGTCGGTCCCCTGACCGGCGCGGCGATCCGCGGCGCGATCATCGGCATGCCGATCCTGCTCTACGAGCGCAGGCTGCTGGCCCCGCGCCTGCGCGACCGCATCCGCGCCCTCGCGACGCCGCTGTTCCTGATCGCCACGGTGGCCCTCTATATCGGGCTGATCGTGATCGGGAATGCGGTCGCCAGCACCGTTCTGAACAAGCTGTTCCGCTTCATGTACAGCGCGCGGAACGCGATGCTGATGACCGATACAGGCCTCCTCTACGCGCTCGGCATCTCGGCCCTCGTGGTGTTCGTGTTCCGCGTCCGCGACCTGATCGGTCCCGGCGTGTTCGCCAACCTGCTGATCGGGCGCTATCACCGGCCGATCAGCGAGGAGCGCATCTTCCTGTTCCTCGACGTGATGGGCTCGACGCACTTCGCCGACCGCTACGGCGACCGGGAGGCCCAGGCCTATCTCGGCCAAGTGTTCAACGCCCTGGCGCTGCCGGTGTCGCGCGCCCGCGGCTCCATCGACGATTACATCGGCGATCTGGCGCTGGTGACTTGGCCGCTGGACCGGGGGTTGCGCGATGCGGCCTGCCTGCGCTGCGTCTTCGACTTCGAGGCGCGTCTGGCCGCGGAGGCTGCAAGCTGGCGCAGCCGCTTCGGCCAAGTCCCGCAATTCCGCGCCGCCCTGCATTGCGGCCCGGTGGTCACCGCCGAGATCGGGCTGGAGCGGCACAAGATCGCGTATTTCGGCGACGTCGTGAACACGACCGCGCGGCTCGAGGCCCTGTCGAAGACCCTCGGGGTGCACGTGCTGGTTTCCGCCGATCTCCTCGACCGGATCGGAGAACTGCCCGACGACCTGATTGCGGACGATCTCGGTGCCCATGCCCTGCGGGGGCGCGCCGAACACCTCGCGGTGGCGGCGATCCGGCGACGGTCCTCCCGCGCGGCACCGGTCGTGCCGCTTTCGAGCCGCGCCGCGACGGGCTGAGGCCGGGCGGTCCCGTCCGGCCTCCAGGGCAGAGACGGCGCGCGCGCCCTCTCAGGTCGACAGCGCCTTCAGAACGTCGCGGGCGGCGCGCGCGCCGTCCAGCGTGGCCCCGCCCACCGTCATGGCCCCGCCGCCGGCCAGCGCCTCTCCGGCGAAGAACACGCGTCCCCCCACCGGGTCACGCAGGCGGTCCCGGGCCTCCGCGTGGCCGGGGGCGACGATCGCGTACGATCCGAGGGCGTACGGATCCGTCCACCAGCCGGCGAGCCGCCCCGCCACGACCGCGTCCCGGGCGTCCGCGCCGAGGATCGCGACCAGGCGCTCTGTGGCCAGCGCCACGGCCGCCGCCTCGCCGGCGCGGCACAGGTCGCGGGCGAGATCGCCCCCGAGATTGGCCACCGTCAAGGACCGACCGAACGGCTTCATCTCGAAGTAGATCGTCGGTCCGCCCTTTGCCAGCGACACCGCATCACCCACGGTCGCCGGATCGAGCTTCGCCGGGTCGAGGCGCAGGCCGATCTTGGTGTAGGCGCCCATGCGCAATCCATCGAGAGCCGCCTGTGTGCTGGCCGGCAGGGCCGGGGTGAAGGCCACGCGACCGGCCTTCAGCACGCCCACCGGCACCGTCACGATCACCGCGGCTGCCGTGAGGGTGCCACACCCCGTCTCGATGCGGACGTCCTGTCCGGACCAGTCGATCGCGTGAACCGGGCAGCCGAGCCGCACCGGCAGGTCGGCGAAATGGTGCGCCACCAGGGCGCCGTAGCCGTCGACCCAGAGGTCTGTGCCGGACCAGAGCCGGTCGTAATCCATGGCCGAGACGCGCTCGGGATCCTCGCCGAGCGAGAGCCGGCTGAGGCCGGCCGCGGCCTGCACGGCCATCGGGCCGCCGATTCCGGCCGCTTCCGCCAACGAGATGTCGGCCGCCTTCGGAACGAGGAGCGCGTCGAGGCCCGAGAAGCCGGCACGCCGGTTCGCCATCTCGGCTTCGGTGGCGGGGCGACCGTCGATCACGAGCTTGCGCGCCCAGCCTTCCTCGCCGGCGAAGCGGGCCTTGGCGGCCCGGGCGATGGGCGCCCAGGGATTGCGCTCGGCCCAATGGATATACTCGGCGCCGGCATCGAACGGGTACGCCGCACCGAGCGCCGTGTCGGTGAAGGCGCGTCCGCCGATACGGTCCCGTGCCTCGACCAGGATGAAGCTACGTCCGGCGCTCCGCAGCGCCGATGCCGCCGCCAGCCCCGCCGCCCCGGCACCGACGATGACCACCGGGCCGGTGCGGGCCCAGGCGCGCAGTGCCGGGGCCGCTACGAGGGCGGAGGTGAGGACTGTGCGTCGGGTCGGTCTCATGGCGCACCCGCTCGGAGTCATCCAGGCTCCAGTCCACGGCGCGCGGACCGAAAGCGGTGCGCTAGCCGCGCGCCCCCGGGCTGCCCGAGCGCTTCTCCATCATGGCCTTGACCTGCATCAGCTGGTCCCAGACCTGGCCGGGCGATGTGCCGAAGAAGTCGAAACCGGCGCTGATGCCCAGGTAGATGCCGACGCAGATCAGCGGCACGAGCACCCAGGCAAGCACCTCCTCGCCGCGCCGACGCCGCTGACGACGCCGCCGCCGCTCCTCGCGCCGGGTCAGCTTCTTGGGGGGCGCCGGCTGCGCGACGGGGGACAGGGGTCCCTCGTGCAGGTTGTCTGTCATCGGGCGCCTCCTCGCCGCGGCGCTTTCGCGTCGCGGCGGTCATAGACCGGCGGCCCCTAGTCCGGAAGGCCGCCAGCCGGCATGCACACCATTAGGCGCGCACGAGTGGCACCTTCGGCACGGTCCGGACGCCGCCGCCCGAGCTGCCGCCGCCGCCCTTGTTGTCCTTCGGCGTCTTCTTGCGCGCCGCGGCGCGGGGCTTGGCCCGCTTGTGGCGCTTGGCGGCGTTGGTCACGTCCTTCTCGGGCTTGGGCGTGACGGGGCCGGCTGGGAAATCGAAGCCCAGGCTGTCCTTGGCGCCCGACTTGGCCTCGGCATCCTCCGGCTTGCGCACGACCACGCGGACCGCACCGCCATCCTTCAGCTTGCCGAACAGAACCTCGTCGGCGAGGGGCGTCTTGATGGTCGACTGGATCAGCCGAGCCATCGGGCGGGCGCCCATCGCGTCGTCGTAGCCATGCTCCACCAGCCAGTCGCGGGCCTCGTCCGAGAGCTCGATCGTGACGTTGCGGTCGGCGAGCTGCGCCTCGAGCTGGAGGACGAACTTGTCGACCACCTTGGCCACCACCTCCTTCGGCAGGTGGCCGAACGAGATGATCGCGTCGAGGCGGTTGCGGAATTCCGGCGCGAACAGCCGGTTGATCGCCTCCACGTCGTCGCCGGAACGCTTCGACTGGGTGAAGCCGTAGGCCGCCTTCGCCAGATCCGAAGCACCCGCATTCGACGTCATGATGATGATGACGTTGCGGAAATCGACCTGCTTGCCGTTGTGGTCGGTCAGCTTCCCGTGGTCCATGACCTGCAACAGGATGTTGAACAAGTCCGGGTGCGCCTTCTCGATCTCGTCGAGCAGCAGCACGCAATGCGGGTGCTGGTCGATCCCGTCGGTGAGCAGGCCGCCCTGGTCGAAGCCCACGTAGCCGGGGGGCGCGCCGATCAGGCGGCTCACCGTGTGGCGCTCCATGTATTCCGACATGTCGAAGCGCAGCATCTCGACGCCCAGCGACGCGGCGAGCTGCTTGGCGGCCTCGGTCTTGCCGACGCCGGTCGGTCCCGCGAACAGATACGAGCCGATCGGCTTGTCCGGGTCGCGCAGCCCGGCCCGGGCCAGCTTGATCGCCGAGGTCAGGGCCTCGATGGCGTTCGGCTGACCGTAGACCACGCGCTTCAGGTTCTCGGTCAGGTGCTGGAGCACCACCGCGTCGTCCTTCGAGACGGTCTTCGGCGGGATCCGGGCCATCGTGGCGATGGTCGCCTCGATCTCCTTGATGCCGATGGTGCGCTTGCGGCGGGCCTCCGGCACGAGCATCTGCGAGGCCCCCGTCTCGTCGATCACGTCGATCGCCTTGTCGGGCAGCTTGCGGTCGTTGATGTAGCGCGCCGACAGCTCCACCGCGGCCTTCACGGCCTCGGTCGTGTACTTGAGCTTGTGGAACTCCTCGAAATACGGGCGCAGGCCCTTCACGATCTCGATCGTGTCGGGGATCGACGGCTCGTTGACGTCGATCTTCTGGAACCGGCGCACCAGGGCGCGGTCCTTCTCGAAGTACTGGCGGTACTCCTTGTAGGTGGTCGAGCCGATGCAGCGCAGCGTGCCCGAGGCCAGCGCCGGCTTGAGCAGGTTCGACGCGTCCATGGCCCCGCCCGAGGTCGCACCGGCACCGATCACCGTGTGGATCTCGTCGATGAACATGATGGCGTTCGGGTGCGCCTCGATCTCCTTCATCACCTGCTTGAGGCGCTCCTCGAAGTCGCCCCGGTAGCGGGTGCCGGCGAGCAGCGTGCCCATGTCGAGGGAGAAGACGGTCGCGTCGGCCAGGACCTCCGGCACCTCGTGCTGGATGATCTTGCGGGCCAGCCCCTCGGCGATGGCGGTCTTGCCGACGCCCGGGTCACCCACGAGCAGCGGGTTGTTCTTCTGCCGGCGGCACAGGACCTGGATGGTCCGCTGGACCTCGGTCTCGCGGCCGATCAGCGGGTCGATCTTGCCGTCGCGGGCCTTCTTGTTGAGGTTGACGCAGTAGGCGTCGAGCGCGTCGCCCTTCTTCTTCGCGCCGCCGCGGGGATCCCCCTCGTCGCTCGGGCGCTCGGCGGCACCCTCGTCCTCGGCACCGCGCACGGGCTTCGCCTCGGAGGCGCCCGGGCGCTTGGCGATGCCGTGGCTGATGTAGTTGACCGCGTCGTAGCGGGTCATGTCCTGCTCCTGCAGGAAGTAGGCGGCGTGGCTCTCGCGCTCGGCGAAGATCGCCACGAGCACGTTGGCGCCGGTCACCTCCTCGCGACCGGAGGACTGGACGTGGATCACCGCCCGCTGGATCACGCGCTGGAAGCCCGCCGTGGGCTTGGCGTCCTGCCGTCCGTCCCCGGTGAGGTTGGAGAGTTCCGTGTCGACATAGTCGACCAGGCTGCGCTTGAGCGTGTCGATCTCGACGTTGCAGGCACGCATGACCGCGGCCGCATCCTGATCGTCCACGAGGGCGAGCAGGAGATGCTCCAGCGTCGCGTATTCGTGCCGGCGTTCTCCGGCCAGCGCCAGGGCGCGGTGGAGAGCTTGTTCTAGGCTGCGTGAGAAGCTTGGCAAAGCTGGCCTCTGTGTGGGTGCCTACCGCGAGCGGCGCCTATTTCTTTTCCATAACGCACTGGAGAGGATGTTGGTGTTTGCGCGCGAAGTCCATGACCTGCGTCACCTTGGTCTCCGCCACCTCGTAGGTGAAGACGCCGCACTCGCCGACCCCGTTCTGATGCACGTGCATCATGATGTGGTAGGCGTCCTCGTGGCTCTTGTTGAAGAACCGCTCGACCACCAGGACCACGAACTCCATCGGCGTATAGTCGTCGTTCAGAAGGAGTACCCGGTACAGGCTCGGCCGCTTGGTCCGCGGCTTGGTGCGGGTGATGATCGCCGTGTTGGACCGGTCGTCGCCGCCAGGGGCGCGCGAGCCGGACGCCGTGACCGCTTTGCGCGCCGGCCAGTGAACCTTCGTCGAACTCGCGGTGCCCTGCATGGGGACCTGTGTCATGTGCGTCGAACCGATCCCTCGTTTGGAGCGGGCGCCGCCGGCCCTGACGGCCGATCCAGTCCTGGCCTGCCGGGAGCAGCGCTCGGCTCCACGGCCGTTAATCTACAGACGGTGAGCCGACTTCGCCAGACGCCTGTGCGCACTTGTCCGCCTCGCTGATCATGCGCCAGCGGCTCACGTCTGCGCCGATCCGGGACGGGGCGCGCCTTCGAGCGCTGCCTTCGGCCGCAGAAATGCGCCGGTGAGGCCGAGGATCATGTCGCCGGCCGCGGCAGAGCGGGCCGTGGCGCGCGCCCCGGCCCGGTTCAGATATGCGGCCTGAACCGCCACGAGTTCGGCCGGGCCGCGGGCCGCCGCCAGCGCCCGCGAGGTAGCCCCGAGATCGTCGAACGCCGTCTTGAACGAGTCGGCATACGTGATCCCGAGGGTCTGGGCCGCCCGACTCACGATCCCGAACCGATGAAGGGGCGTTCTGAACCCGGAGACGACCGGGCTCAACGGAAGGGCAGGGGGCCTCTGCATCGCCGATCTCCAGACCGCCGCCGAACCTGCCGGCCACCCGTGACCGACCTCTTCGGATCGGCGCGAGAGTGTGCGGCGCGACAGCCAGCGTCAAGCTCGAGCGGGTAAGACCCGTCGGCCGCAACCGGCATGGGTTGGCAGGCCGGTGACGGTCCGCGAGCGATCGACCGTAAACGATGGCCGGAACGACACGATCCGGCATTCGCCGCGATCGCATTAACGGGCCTGTAACTGCACCTGCCTAACTCTCCACTGATGCAGCGGGGCCACGCGATCGGCGGGAGGCTCTGCAGGGGATACGACCGGCCAGATCCGGTCTCGCGAGGCAATCAGGCGTGATGCGTAGCGTAGTAGGCCGCTCCCGGACGATTCCAGCGCTCCCGGCCGCGATCCTGGCCGCCGCGGTCCTGACGGCCCTGGCCTCGCCGGCCGAGGCCCGGCGCGGCCGGCACCAACACCATGCCCGGGCCACCGGCGGCTACAACCCGCCCTACGCCGCGATGGTCGTGGACGTGAAAAGCGGCAAGACCCTGCACGCGGTCAACGAGGACGCCCTGCGGCACCCGGCCTCGATCACCAAGGTGATGACGCTCTACATGCTGTTCGAGCAGATGGAGCGCGGCAAGTTCGCCCTCGATTCCGAACTGACCATCTCGGCCCACGCCGCCGCCCAGGCGCCGTCGAAGCTCGGCCTGCGGCCGGGCCAGACCATCACGGTCGAGGATGCCATCAAGGCGATCGTGACGAAGTCGGCGAACGACGTGGCCTGCGCCATCGGCGAGAACATCGCCGGCTCCGAGGAGCGCTTCGCCCAGATGATGACCGCCAAGGCCCATGCCCTGGGCATGAGCCGGACGCGCTACGCCAACGCCTCGGGCCTGCCCGACCCGGACCAGCTCACCACCGCCCGCGACCTGACCGTCCTCGCCCAGGCGATCCAGGACCGGTTTCCGCGCTATTACCGTTACTTCCAGACCCGGTCCTTCGCGTTCCGCGGCCGGGTGATCGGCAACCACAACCACCTGCTGGGCAACGTCCAGGGCGTCGACGGGATCAAGACCGGCTACACCCGGGATTCCGGCTTCAACCTGATGACCGCCGCGAAGTCCGACGGCCGCCAGATCGTGGCGATCGTGCTCGGCGGCAAGTCCGGCGCGAGCCGCGACCGGATCATGGCCGACCTCGTCCGGTCCAGCCTGCCGCGGGCCTATGCCGGCGCCCGGGTCGCGCCCGCCGTCACCGAAGTGGCCGAGCGCGCCCGCCCGGCAGTCGTCGCCGACGCGGTCTCGCGGACCCGCACGCAGGTCGCCTCCGCCGACGACGAGGATGTCGAGACCACCGGCACCACCGGCGAGCCCCTCGACCTGTCGCCCTCGAAGACGACGACGCCGGGCGGCACCTGGAAGCCCGGGCCGCAGGGAATCCCGAAGGCGGCCCAGGCCTATGCCGGCGGCGGAAATGCCCAGCCGCCCTTCCCGGGGGCGTCCAAATCCACGGCCCGGGTCGCCTCCCTCGAGCGCGACGAGCCGCCGAAGGCGGTCTCCGGCGCCCGCGTCGTCCCCACCGCCTGGGTGATCCAGCTCGGGGCCATGGACGACGAGGGCAAGGCCCGGTCGATGCTCTCTGAGGCGCGCGCCAAGGTGGGGGGCAGCCTCTCCAAGGCCGCACCCTACACCGTCAAGGTCGAGCACGGCGGCACCACGCTGTTCCGGGCCCGCTTCTCGGGCTTCGCCGAGCAGGATTCCGCCCAGGAGGCCTGCTCGGCCCTGAAGCGCAGCGGCTTCAGCTGCTTCGCCACCCGGAGCTGAGGCTCCGGAGACCGGCCGGCGCGCCCGCGCGCCGACACGGAACGGCCGCGATCGAGTTCGTCCGCGGCCGACGATCGGTATCTCTCTGACAACGCGCGTGGAGTTCAGCGATGTCGGTTCAGAAGCCTGTCCCGGGCCGCGTTGACGCGCGCCGCCCGCTCGGCGCTGCCTCCCTGGTCGGGGTGAGCCCGCTTCATGAGAGACCGGTGGGCCGACCGGATCTCCTCAGCGGTCGCCCCGCGCTGAAGCCCCAGGACCTGGTACGCCTCCTCCTGCGTCATCGTCCCTGGGTTCGCCGGACGGCGCGGCCGCGGGTCGCGATCGCGCTCAGCGTCTACACGCCATCCGGGCGCCCGGCGGTCGAGATACGGCTCTAACAGGGCGGCGCCCGCGGCGTCGCGAAGGCGGCAGAGCCGGAGCAGCTCGACCACGGCACCGGTCGGCATGGCGTCGAGCGACGTGCCGGCGCTTGGCCCGGCGATGACCCGGCCGGTGCGCAGGCTGCCGTCCGGGCGCAGGAGCGCGTCGATCAGGGTCGTGCGGAAGCGGCGATCCGCAGGATCGCGGGGCCCCTGACCGGGGTCCGGCCGGATCAGGCGACGGAGCCGCGCGGTCATCGCGGCCTGCCCCTCGATCAACCAGACGCCGCTGAGCCCGAGCAGCGCCGCCAGGACGAAGTTCCCGCGCAGGAGCAGGAACCCGGCGGCGAGCAGCGCGAAGGCGCCGAAGGTCGGCAGCCGCATCCGTCCCATGGCTGAGCCGAAGGCTGAGCCGAGGCCAGCCCCGAGGCCGCGTCTGATCCGTCGGCCGAGGCCGCCGTTCTTGGACAGCCACCACAGGGTCAGGCAGGCGAGCAGGCCGGCAAACAGCACCATCGCTCAGCGCCGCACGCCATAGGTGGCGGAGGCGCTCCCGCCGATCTGGATGCTGGTCCCGTCGCCCAGGTCGAAGAAGCCGGGACGGCGCGGCTTCGGCGGGCGGATGTCGGCGTCGCAGCCGGGCTGCGGCGGGAGACGCACGCCCTCGGGCAGATTCTCCGGGCAGAGGCGCGCGCGCGCAGGCGGCTCGCCGGCCTGCGCCGCACCGGCGAGGAGGATGACGGGGAGGGCCAGGCGCAGGCGCGTCATTGCCGGTTCTCCGCAACGTCAGCCGTGGTGACGCGGACCTGCCGGATCCGGCTGTCGCGCACCACCTTCAGGGTCACGCCGGCGCCGAGGCCGGCTTCCTCGATGGCCGCCGTCAGGTCCGCGAGCCGATGGACCGGGCGGCCGTTGGCCTCGACGATCACGTCGCCGATATCCCCGGTCTGCGGGTCGACGCCGCGCAGCCCGGCCTGCGCGGCGGGGGAGCCGGGCAGCACCCGCACGATCACAACGCCGTCGATGCCGAGCCGCGCGGTGGCCGCCTCCTGGGCGGCGATGATGCCGATGCCGGGATTGCGCACCCGGCCGGCCTTGATCAGCTCCGGCACGATGCGGTTGACGACATCGACGGGGATCGCGAAGCCGATCCCGGCGCTGGCGCCGGACGGCGAGACGATGGCGGTGTTGACGCCGATCAGCCGGCCCGCGGAATCGAGGAGGGGCCCGCCGGAATTGCCGGGATTGATCGCCGCGTCCGTCTGGATCACGCCGGACAATTCGCGCCCCTCGCTGGTCGGCATGCGCCGCCGCACGGCGCTGATCACGCCGGTGGTCAGGGTGTGGTCGAGGCCGAACGGGTTGCCGATGGCGAAGGCCGATTGCCCGACCTTCAGATCCGCCGAGGTGCCGATCGCCAGCGGCGGCGGCATGTGCCGCACCCGCCCGAGCTGCAGGACGGCGAGGTCGTAGGACGGCGCCAGGCCGACGAGGGTCGCGGGGACCACCTCGCCGTCGCCGAGCCGGACGGAGACCGATCCGCCGCTCTGCGCGGCGTTCTGCACGACATGGGTGTTGGTGACGATGTGGCCGGCGCCGTCCCAGACGAAGCCGGTGCCGGTCTGCGTCCCGCCCTGGTCGCCACCCTGGTCGTCGAGGTCGAGCAGGTCTCGGTTCTGCGCCGCCCCCTGCGCGAAAACGTGAACGACGGACGGGCTCGCGCGCTCGAACAGTGCGACGGTCGAGGTCTCGGCCGGCGCCAGATCGCCGCGGGCCATCACCGCCCGCGGCGTGTCGGCGGAGTAGAGCAGCGGTTGCAGGTAGGGTTGGGCGACGTAGAGCGCCAGCAGGACCAGGACCGCGGCGAGGACGATGCGCACGGTACGATCCGGCACGGGTGTCTCCGAAAGAAGCGCGAAGGCAGGCCCTCGACGGGCGAAGCCTTAAGTGCGCGTTCAGGATCGGGGCGTCAACACAGAGAGGCGCCGCCGCCGACAGGCTCCTGACGTGTTCTGGCGCACGTCGGCGACCGGTGCAGACTGGCTAACGGAATGGTCACCATTCAGGAGCCACAATTCTCGCAAGTCCAGGGCAGCTCAGCTGTGCTCAATACGGACATGGAACACCGAACCCCGCCCACGCTCGTGCCTCGGCACCGGGTGCTGGCTTCGAAAACCGCCCGAATTGATCGCAAAGCTGCCGCAGAGATGCTTGCATTGACGCTCAGACCCTCGATCGCCACCGCTCCTCGGCCCAGCCCGGCGGCGGCGATCTGAACGGTCCAAAACGGTTCGGAAGGACGAGTACCCATGGAAACCGAAGCTCTGGAACGGCCCGCGGATCTGACGATCTGGCGCACGGCCCCGGCGAGCGCCCCGCTCGCGCAGCCCGAGCGCTACGACACCCTGCGCGAGGCGATCGCGGCCGCGGCCGGTGCCCTGGCCGACCCGGCCAAGCAGCCCTGGATCATCACCGAAGAGGGCGAGATCCTCTCGCCGAACTGGATCCGCACCTACCTGAACTGACGCCCGGCGCGACGAAGAACGGGGATACCGGGGATGGCGGCGCGAGCCCCGCCCCGGCCCTGCGCGGGCTCGGTGAGCCCTCCCGGTGATGGCGTCGGCGCCGCTGTCCTGGCACGCGGCGCGCAGCAACCGCGAGCACCACGTTTCCGAACGTCCCGAAGGCAAGGGTCGCGACGCGCGTCACGACCGTGAGGGCTCTGATCGCCCGAAGGCGCCGACCCCGGCGCCGATCACTCCGCCGCGTCCGGCTGGCGAAACCCCTCGATCCCGATCTGGTCGGGGTTGATCGCGTGCAGCGCCCGCCGGGCCGCCTCGAGGGGATGTTCGGCCTCGATCCGCACCGAGGTGAGATCCGGGCTCTTATAGACCGTCACGATCGTATCCATCACCTCGGTCAGCGTGGTGCGCTTGTCCTCGGGGGCGGCGATCAGGAGCTGCAGCCCCCAGGCCCGGTACAGATCGACCAGCGCCTGGCTGTTGCGCACGTCGAGCTTCGAGAAGGCCTCGTCGAGCAGGCACAGGCCCAAGCCCGGATTCTCGTCGCCCGGCCGGTCGCCCGGATAGTAGGCGCTGGCCAGCGAGGCGGCGATCGCCACGTAGAACGGCGCCTGGGCCTCGCCGCCGGAGCCGCGCAGCGCTCGGGCCGACATCGTGGTGCGGTTGCCCGCCCGGTCGCGCATGCCGATCTCGTAGACGAAGTAGTTGCGGTAATCGGCGAGCCGCGCCGCATCCTCCTCGCCGGCGATCAGCGCGGTGATCTCCTCGAGCGCCGCCGCCATCTGCCCCTCCGCCTCGCCGGCGAGCAGCGCCTGCGCGGCCTCGGGTGAGCGGGCGGTCTCGGTGGCGAGCGCGTGCACGGCGGCGTAGCGGCGATCCACCGCCGCCTCGAACGCGTAGGTCTGGCCGGTGAAGCTGCGCGCCGAGAGCCGCTCGTTGAGGGCGGCGAGCCGGGCATGGACCCGCTCGAACCGGTCGGCGAGGCGCGTCAGCAGATCCTCGGTCATCAGGCGGCGCATCTCGACCTCGGCCCGCTCGGCCTGCGCCCTGTAGCGGCGGAGTTCGTGCCCCTCCACGGCCTCGTATTCCCGCCGCACCCAGGCGAAGCCGTCGATCGCCGGGGCGTCCCCGGAGGCGAGCGGGTTCTCCACCCGCCAGGCGGCGCAGGCCTCCGCCAGCTCCCGCTCGGCGATCCGCCCGTGGGAGCGGGCGGCCTCGGCGGACTCCCGGGCGAGGCCGCGCTCGGCGGTCACCCGGGTCCCGGCCGCCTTGGCATCGAGGCCGGCCAGCGCCCGCCGCGCCTCGGCGACCACGCCGAGGTCGAAGGGCTCGCCGCGGGCGAGGCGCACCCGCGCGGCGTCGCCGGCACTGAGCTGGCGCAGGGCCGCGCGGCGGGCCGACAGAGCGGCGCGGACGGCCTCGCGCACCGGTCCCATCCGGGCGCGCAGCGCCGCCTCGTCGGCGAGCAGGCGGTCGAGCTTGGGCTCCAGCTCCTCCGACAATTCCCGCAGGTAGCCGACCCGCTCGGTGGTCAGCGCGGCGATCTCGGCGGCGAGCCCGGCCGTGTCACGCTTCTCGATACCCTCCCGCTCGGTCTGGAGCGTGCGCCGCCGCCCGTCGAGCCCGTCGAGCTCGGCCCGGAGCGCCTCCACGTCGTCGAGGCCCCGGGCGACGCGGGCCCGGATCGCGGCCGCCGTCCGGGCGGCCTCGCGCAGGACCGCGGCCTCGCCGCGCAGGCGCCGCGCCTCGGCGACGGCGATCTCGTGGGCGCGGCGGCTGTCGGCGGTGGGCCCGCGATGGCCGCGGGTCATCAGCAGGTCGACGCTGCGGGTGACCGAATAGGCCATCCCGGCCGTGGTCCGGCCGCTCGGGGCGACCGCCCGGGCGAGGCGGGCCAGTTCGGCGTCGTCCCGGGCGAGGTCGTAGCCGCCGAGCCGCACGCCGAGGAACGCCTCCGCGTGCGGGTCGCTGGTCTCGATCACGGTGAGCGGACCGTCGTCGTAGCGGCGGGACCGCTGCTTGGCGGTGTCGGTGGTCTTCACCAGGATGCAGCGGTGGAACCGGTCGCGGCCGGATTGCAGGACGCCGAGCGCCTCGTTCAGCCGGTCCGGGGGAACCACCAGGGCCTCGCGGGCGCGCCCCAGCAGGCCTTCGAGGGCCGGCCCCCAGGTCGGGTCGACGATCTCGGCCAGTTCGCAGATCGGCACCGCGTCGATGCCGCGGCGCTCCAGCTCGCCGCGGAACGCCACCGTGTCGGAGGACAGGCGCGCGGTCGGGCCGCCGCCGGTGCGCGGCGCCGTGCGCTCGGCCTCGCTCTCCTGGGCGCGGGCCTTCAGCGCCGCGTCCTCGGCGGCCCGCTCCAGCGCCTCGTCGAAATCGGGCAGGCGCACCAGCCCGTCGGCCAATTCGGCGAGCGGCCCCTCGGGGCGCAGGATCTCCTCGGGGGAGGATTCCCGACGCAGGCCCGCCCGGGCGCAGGCCTCGGCGAGGCGGGCCGCCTGCGGGCAGCTCTGGCGCAGGATCGGGGCGACCGGCTGGAGCTTGGCCATCTGCCCGACGAGGCCGACGAGATCGCCGATCCGGCCGATCAGCTCCTTCCGGTCGCGCTCCAGCATGGAGAGGCCCAGCGTCGAGGCGGCGAGCCGGCCCTCGGCGGCGCTCGCGGTGGCCAGCGCCTTCTTCTCGGCGATCTCGCCGTCGATCTCGCGGACGTAGCCGCGGCTCGCCGCGACGCGCTCGCGGGCGATGCGCAGGGTGTCGGCGCCTTCCCGGAGCCGGGACCGGACGGCGATGAGGTCGAGGCTCCGGCGGCGCAGCTCGGCGCTCGCCGCGCGCAGCTCGTGCGTCGCGGCAGCGAGGACCGCCTCACCCCAGGCTTCGTAGCGGTCGCGCAGGCGCCGCAGGCGTCCGAGGCGGCTCTCCAGCTCGGCGATGGTCTCCAGAAGCCGACGCCAGTTGGCGATGGAGTGGCGCACGCGCTCGACGTCCAGGGGCTCCGGGTCGAGCACGAAGGCGCGCACGAAGGCGCTGGTGTCGAAGATCGGCTTGAACGCCACCGCGTTGGCGAAGCTGCGCAGGAAGTGGCGCGGCTCCGGCGACGGCGCCCCCTCGCGCAGGGTGGCGAGGACATCGGCCGTGAAGCGTTCGCCGGAGGTCCGGTACTCGGTGAAGCTCGCCGCGCGGGCCCGCAGGTCCGCGGCGATCTCGCTCCAGGGCGCCGTGTAGGTGCCGCCGGGGGCGGTGCGGGCGTAGTCGGAGACCTCGAACCGGTGCCCGACCGCGATGAAGCGCGAGAGCACCGTCTCCTTGGGCTCCACGGCCCGAGCGGCCAGGGCGAGGCCGACCGAGACCACGCGGCCGGAATCGGGATTCTCGAAGACCAGGACCAGCACGGTCTCGCAGGATTCCCGGGTCGGGCGGCCGCCTTCCGCCGGGTCGCTGATCCAGCCCAAGCAATAGTCGCGCACGGTTCGGGCGCTGCGCCCGGAGGCCGAGGCGTTGAGGGCGAGGCGGCTGGCGTTGTTGCCGGCCAGCACCGTGCCGACCGCATCGAAGATCGTCGATTTCCCGGCCCCCGTCGGCCCGACCAGCGCGGCGGCACCGCGCAGCCGGATCTGCTCGCGGCGGATCAGGTACCAGTTGGAGATGGCGATGTCGGTGAGGACGTACACGATGTGGGTGGGTCGGGCCGGTGGCGAGGAATGTTCGGCCCAGTTGGCCGGACTCGGCCGCGTATGCAAGCCGACACGCGCGAACCTCTGAAGCCCGATCCTACCTCAGGTTATGACACTATTAGCACAACCTGTTCATGTCCTGCCGGTCTCGTCCGCACGACCGGAACCGACCGATGCGTCTCAGTCTCAAAGCAAAGCTCAGCGGCCTCTTCGCCCTCCTGCTCCTGGCGGCGCTGGTTCAGGGCGGCGTGACTCTCTACAAGATGCAGGCGGTCGACCAGCGGCTCGCGGAGCTGATCGACAACGCCGTGCCGTCGATCAACGAGGCCCAGGCGATCAACGCCCTCGTGATGCGCTCGCGACTGTGGCAGTTCCGCTACGTGACGGCGGATACCGAATCGGAGCGCGCGACCAGCCTGAAGAGCGCGGACGAGATGATGCGGAACCGTCAGGCGAAGGCCGAGGCCTACCGCACCCTGGTGGCGTCGAAGGAGGAGCAGGCGATCTACGACGACCTGCTCGCCAAGCTCGCGGTGCAGCAGGCCGACTGGACCCGTCTGCGCGCCTTCCCGGGCGATCAGCACGATCAGGCGCTCGCCTATTTCCGCGGGCCGATGAACGCCAACTATCTCGCGGCCTCGACCGCGACCCGCGCTCTGGCCGACCTGAACATCAGGAACGGCGAGGCGGCCGGGCGCACGGCCCGCGACAGCCAAGCGGACGCGGTCCGGACCACCATCGTGAGCCTGCTCGTCAGCTTCGTCATCGCGCTGGGCGCCATGCTGTACGCCTTCACGGGCGTGTCGCGGCCGCTCGCGGGGATGACGCGGTCCATGCGGCGCCTCGCCGACGGCGACACGCAGGCCGAGATCCCCTACGCGGCGCGGCGGGACGAGATCGGCGCCATGTCGGCGACCGTCGCGGTCTTCCGGGAGAACCTGCTGCACGCCCGCGCCCTCGAGGCCGAGACCGCGCAGGCCCGGGCCGGCGCCGAGGCCCAGCGCCGGCAGGCGACGCGCGAACTCGCCGACCGGTTCGAGTCGGCCATCGGCGGTATCGTCGGCTCGGTGACGTCGGCAGCGACGCAGCTCCAATCCACGGCCCAGAGCCTCACCGCGACGGCGACGCAGACGGCCGGCCAGTCGACCAGCGCGGCGGCCGCCGCCGAGGAGGCCTCCAGCAACGTGACCACGGTCGCGGCGGCCGCCGAGGAACTGGGCTCCTCGGTCAACGAGATCGGCCGTCAGGTCGGCTCCTCGGCGGATCTGGCGCAGGCCGCCGTCCGCGAGGCGGCCGCCACGGCCGATCTCGTCCAGGCCCTGAGCACCGGCGCGCGCCGGGTCGGGGAGGTGGTGGACCTGATCTCGGCCATCGCCAGTCAGACCAACCTGCTGGCGCTGAACGCCACGATCGAGGCCGCCCGGGCCGGCGCCGCGGGACGCGGCTTCGCGGTCGTCGCCACCGAGGTGAAGGCGCTGGCCGACCAGACCGCCAAGGCCACGGCCGAGATCTCGGCCCAGATCGCGCAGATCCAGGGCTCGACCGGCCAGGCCGTCCAGGCCATCGACGGCATCGCGGGCCGCATCCGCGAGATCAGCGGCATGGCGACGTCGATCGCCGCCGCGGTGGAGGAGCAGGGCGCGGCCACCCAGGAGATCGTCCGCAACGTCGCCGAGGCGGCGACCGGGACCGAATCCGTCACCGCCAATGTCAGCGGCGTCGCGGGCGCCGCCGAGGAGACCGGGGCGGCCGCCGCGCAGGTCCTGGCTTCGGCCTCCGAGATGGCCCGGCAGGCGGCCCATCTCGGCAGCGAGGTGGAGCACTTCCTGGCGACCGTCCGGGCGGCCTGACCGGATCCCGGCCGGCCGGAGGCGTCCGGGCGATGAGCCCGGTCGCCGCCCGTCGTCACGGGCGCCACGCCTGACCCCGGTCTGCGGGACATCGTCGAGCGGGCCGCCGCCGGGACGCTTCGCTCCGTCCGCGAAGACGACACCCCCTCAAGGACGGACGTCGGCCTCAGGCCTCCCCGGCCTCCGACCACGCCCGAAGGCGTTCCATCCAGGCGTCGGAAGCCAGCACCGTCAGCCCCGGCAGGAGCGAGAGCGGGGTGACCCGCTCGACCCGGTCGCGCTCGCCGAGGCGCAGGCCGCCGCGCTTCGCGTAGAGGCGCAGGATGTCGGCGAGCCGCCCCTCCTCGGGAGGCTCGTTGCGCGCCACGGTGCGGATCTTCTCGACGATCTCGTCGGTGGTGCAGTCGACGATCCCGTCAGTCCCGGCCCGGTGGTCGCGCAGGCCCTCCTCGTAGAGGAGCCGGAGCGCCAGGAGCACCAGCGTCTCGTCCTTGCGCAGGCGCTCCGAGACGATGTCGTGGCGGGGCGCGTCGGCGGCCGGGCTCAGCGAGACCATCTGGTCGCGATGCGAGACCGTGAGCGCGTAGCCGAGGCAGGCGAAGTAGTCGGTGAAGAACGGGGCGTAGTGCCGGGCGAGCTCGTAGGAGCGGCCGATCCCCTGGGTCTCGGCGTAGATCACCTGCCCCTTCAGAAGCACCTGGAGGGCACGGCTCAGCTCTTCGGCATCCGGCGCCCTTGCACCGGGCGGCGGCGGCTCGTCGCCGTCGATGATCGCACGGAAGCCCTCAAGCATAGGGGCGGCGCTCCAGAAGGAAATCCGGGCAGTCGAGCCAGCCATTGGCCACCCGCTCGGGCAGCCGGGTGACGGCGTAGCGCTCGCCGAGCTTGGCGTCGAACAGCACGTCGATCTCGCGCAGGCGCTGGAACACGATGAAGTCGTCGACGCCCGCGATCACGATCTGCGACCCGCGCAGCCGCACCGCCTTTCCGAGTCGGGCCTCCACGAAGGCGCTCATGCTTTCGGGCGTCACGGTGGTGCGGCGCCGGAACTCCGCCTTGGCGGCCGCGAAGGCGTCGACCACCGGATCGTCCTCGATGTCGGGCAGGGGCTCCATGTCGATCGCGGCCTTGCGGGCCCGCGGCGCCTGGAGATGCGCGTGCCCGATGGGCGGCCGCAGCAGCGAGACGTCGCCCGGCACGTCGGGGGCGATCTCCGACCCGCCGACGGCGCGCAGCATCGCGGCCACGCGCTCGACGCCGCTCGGATCCGGGCGGTCCATCACGTGCAGGGCGGAGGCGATCCGGCGCTCCAGACGCGCCACCACGGCGTCGACGGCATCGAGATGGTTGTCGAGCCCCTCGAACACCGCGAGAATCTGGGCGAGATCCGTCCGGACGGCCCGCTGCGCCGCCTCGAGATCGGCGCTCCGCCCCTCCCGGATGAGGCCCTCGGCCAGGGCCCGGACGGTGAGGGCGTCGCGCAGCGCCCGGCCGGCCTCGCGCACCACGCTGGCGCGGAAGCGGAACGGGTTGAAGCGGGTGTGGAGCGTCCGGTAGTCGCTGATCAGGTGGCGCTCGACGAAATCCTCGAAGAACAGCCGGAAGGTCTTGGCGCGGTCGGGCTCGCGCAGGATGCGCTCCTCGACCTTGCGCATGCCGGCCGCGAGCCCGCGCACGTGCGACAGGAAGGCGGCCGCGCCCCGGGCGGCGTTGGAGAGAGCCTCGGAGCGGTTCGCCGGATCCGACAGGGCGCTCTCGAGGCCACCCAGAACCTCCAGCACGGCCCCGCCGTAGGAGCGGGTCTCGCCCCGTTCCAGCCGGGACAGCTCCTCCAGGAGGAGCCGCGCCTCGGGGTCGAACTCCGCGACCGGAACGTAGCGCTCGCGGCGCTCGATCAGCCAGCCGGTGTCGAGGAGGCGCCGGTAAAGCGCCGTGCGGCGCTCGGTCGGATCGGCGGAGATCGGCTCGTCGCCGCTGACCTCGGGATCGCTCCAGCCGGCGGCGAAGTCGCCGATCTCGGCCAGAAGCTCGGCCTTGCGCACCGGCTCGGCCCCGAGGACGCGCCGGTGCAGATGCAGGAGCAGGGCCGCGTTGAAGCTGCGGCTCGGCGAAGCCAGCGGCTTGAACAGCTCGTCGGACAGCTGCGCGAACAGCATGGTTCTGGAAACTCTCGCCGTCGCGCAGCCGTGCCGCTTACTTCGCGCCGAGGAGTTCGACGTCGAAGATCAGGGTGGCGTTCGGCGGGATCACGCCGCCGGCGCCCCGGGCGCCGTAGCCGAGCTGCGGCGGGATGATCAGGGTGCGCTTGCCGCCGGTCTTCATGGTGGCGACGCCCTCGTCCCAGCCCTTGATCACCTGGCCGGCGCCGAGGGGGAAGCTGAAGGGCTGGTTGCGGTCGCGGGACGAATCGAACTTCTTGCCCTTCTTGCCGCCCTCGTCGAGCCAGCCGGTGTACTGGACGGTGACCTGCTGGCCGGCCTTCGGCTCAGGCCCGGTGCCGACGACCTCGTCCTGATACTTGAGGCCGGAGGGCGTGGTCACGGTCTCGGCATTGGCGGCTGTGGTCATGGCGATCAACGCGGCTCCGAAGAGGGGGGACAGGCGAGGCATGGTTTCTCCCTGGAGCCGGCGCCGTGCGCGCCGGCCATCGGGAGGCCTTCTATCGCCTCGGACCCGTCCAGGCCAGGGAGCCCGGTCGCCCGAGCCTCCGGGACCGTTCAGGCGGCGCGGACGCTGTCCAGGAACCGGTCGACCTCGGCGGTCAGATGCGCGGACTGGGCCGACAGGGCAGCGGCCGCGGCCAGAACTTCCCCCGCCGCCGCCTCGGTCGCGCTCGAGGCTTCAGCGACGCCGGCGATATGGCCGGTGACCGCGGCCGCGCCCTGCGCCGCCTGTCCGACGTTGCGGACGATCTCCTGAGTGGCCGCGCCCTGCTGCTCCACCGCCGCGGCGATCGAGGTCGCCACGCCGTCGATCTCGCGGATCCGGGCCGTGATCGTCCCGATCGCCGCGACGGCCTCGCCCGTCGAGGCCTGAACCCGCCCGATCTGGCCCGAGATCTCGTCCGTAGCGCGGGCGGTCTGAACGGCCAGCGCCTTCACTTCGGCGGCGACGACCGCGAAGCCGCGACCGGCGGCGCCCGCCCGCGCCGCCTCGATCGTGGCGTTCAACGCCAGCAGGTTCGTCTGGCCCGCGATGGTCGCGATCAGCCCGACGACGTCGCCGATCCGCGACACGGCCTCGCTCAGGTCCCGGACCAGCGCGCCGGTTTGATCGGCCTCCGCGACGGCCGCACGCGCGAGATTGGCCGAGCCGTCGACCTGCCGGCCGATTTCCTGCACGGAGGTGCCGAGTTCCTCGGCAGCCGCCGCCACGGTGTTGACGTTGCTCGCCGCCTGCTCGGCGGCGGCAGCGACGGTTGTCGACTGCCCGGCACTCTCGGCCGCGGTCTCCGTCATGCTCCCGGCCGTGGCCTGCAGGGCCGTGGCCGAGGCCGAGACCTGGGCGATGACGCCGCCGACCGCCCGCTCGAAGCGCTCGGCCATCGCGCGCAGTCCGCTGCGGCGCCGCGCCTCGGCGGCCTGCCGGGCCTCTTCGGCCTCGGCTTCGAGGCGACGGGACCGGATCAAATTGTCCTTGAAGACCTGCACGGCCCGGACCATGGCGCCGATCTCGTTGCGCCGGTCCAGGCTTGGGACCACGACGTCGGCATCGCCGGCCGCCAGGGCCTCCATCGTCGCGGTGATCGCCCGGATCGGCCGCAGCACCCCGCGGAAGAGCACGATCAGGGCGAGCGCGACCAGGAGCAGGGTTGCCAGCAGGGCCGCCCCGTCGCGCAGCAGGACGCGCCGGGCCGCGCCGGACAGGGTCTCGGCCCGCGCGATCATCTCGTCGAGGCAGACGAAGGCGAGGTCGACGAGAGTGACCTGCTCGGGCGTATCGAGCTTGCGCGCCTGCGCGAGCGTCAGACCCGGCGGCGTGCCGCGGCTCAGCGCGGTCGCCACTGCGGACCGGCGGGCCAGGGATGGGCCCTCGAAATTGTTCTCCCGGGCCCGGCGGAACGCCGCGCGAACCGTCTCGGACATCTCCGAAGCGGCCTCGATGGCCGATCTCCAGGCCGCGTCGAGACGTCCCCGCTCCTCGGCAGCCGCCACGGTCTCGTCCAGCGACCAGGCCGTCCCGGCCGCCAGGGACGTCTGCACCCGCAGGGCGACGGCTCCGTTGGCCATGCGCGTCGACCAGGCCGCCCGCTTGAGGGCGAGATCGCGTCGGAGGATCCCGTCGGACAGCGGGATCGCGGCATCCACGGCATCGCTCGTGGCGATCAGGGCATCGAGCATCTCCTGGAAGGCGGCCTTCGCCTCGGTCGTCACCGCGCCATCCCGCTGGGATCTCGACAGCTTCAGGGCCGCGTCGACCCGCGGCCGGAGGCGTTCGACGCGTCCGCCGGCAGCCCGCAGGGGGCCGAGGGTCGCAGTCACGGCGGGGAGACCCAGCCCGTCGAGGAGGGGCTGTGCTTCGGCCAGCCCGGCGATCACCCGCTGCCGGTCCGCGTAGAGCGACGCGCGGGTTTCGGCCTCGACGGGCTCGGCGGCGGCGAGGAATTGCAGCGTCGCCCCCCGTTCGAACCGGGCCACGTTCAGGGTCTGGAGAAGGGCGCGGCTCGCCCGCACCAGGGTGATGACCTGCTCGGCCTCCGCCGCCTGCTCCTGCGCCTCCCGCACGGCGCCCGTCGCGAAGGCCAGCATGATCGTCGCCATGGCGACGAGGACGAGACACATGGTCGTCCGGATCGACAGGTCCCGCACCCGCATCATGCTTCACCTCCGACGGCCCGACAGATCGAGCGTATCGCAGGATCATAACAAGTTTTTCTCAAGCACAATCAAAAAATCTGATGTATTTCTATGGTCGTTCGACCGCGTATAGCCTCATTCGAAATGTGATTTGAGGAAATTTCCGGCATTTACCGAATGACACCGCGAATAATCGCGAAAATCACCTCCTCCAAAATACAAATATCTCAGGACCGTCTCTCACCCGTCTGCGCGCGATCGACGTCACCGCCGGGGTGCGGGCCGACGAAGCACCTTCGAAGCACCTTCGCGGGGCAGGGAGGCGGGCTCGCAGCGGCCCCGTCGCGTCAGCCGGTCAGAAGCCCCGCGACATGGGCCACGAGCCGCCGGGCGACTTCCTCCTTGCCGAGGCGCGGCCAGGTTTCCACCGCACCGTCCCGTCGGATCAGGTGAACCGTATTGTCGGTACCGCCCATGACGCCGCCCTCGGCCGACACGTCGTTGGCCACGATCAGGTCGCAGCCCTTCCGGGCAATCTTCGCCCGGGCGTGCTCGACGACCGTGTCGGTCTCGGCGGCGAACCCGACCACGAGGGGCGGGCGTCCCACCGGCAGGCGCGCGATCGTGGCGAGGATGTCGGGATTCTCCACCAGCGGCATCGGCGCCGGGCCGGTGCCGTCCTTCTTGATCTTCTTGCTGCCGGCCTCCTGCTCCGGACGCCAGTCGGCGACCGCGGCGGCGAAGACCGCGATGTCGGCTGGCAGCGCCGCCTCGACGGCTTCCAGCATCTGCCGGGCGGTCTCGACCCGGACGACGGCGACGCCCGGCGGATCGGGGAGCGCCACGGGCCCGGAGACCAGGGTCACGGCGGCACCGGCCGCAGCGGCGGCCGCCGCGATGGCGTGGCCCTGGCGGCCGGAGGAGCGGTTGGCGATGTAGCGGACCGGATCGATCGGCTCGTGGGTGGGACCGGAGGTCACGAGCACGCGCCGACCGGCCAGGGGCCTGTCCCCGGCCTGCTGGCCGAGCATCCGTTCCAGCGCATCGGCGATCTCGTTGGGCTCGGCCATGCGGCCGGGGCCGGATTCGGGCTCCGCCATCCGGCCAGCATTCGGCCCCACGATCCGGACGCCGTCGCCCTCCAGGACCGCGCGGTTCCGGCGGGTGGCCGGATGCGCCCACATCTGGACGTTCATGGCCGGCGCGATCAGGATCGGAAGGGTCGTCGCCAGCAGGACCGTGGTCGCGAGGTCGGCCGCGTGACCGCCGGCCATGCGGGCCATCAGGTTGGCGGTCGCGGGCGCCACCACCACGGCATCCGCCTGACGGGCGAGCTTGATGTGGCCGATCTCGGCCTCGGAAGCCCGGTCGAACAGGTCGGTATGGGCCCGCTCGCCGGCGAGCGCGGCGGCGGCAAGGGGCGTCACGAATTCCTGCGCCCCCGCGGTCAGCACCGGGCAGACGCTGGCGCCGCGCTCGCGCAGGCGCCGGATCAGGTCGAGGGCCTTGTAGGCCGCGATGCCGCCGCCGATGACGAGAAGGACGCGGCGCTGGGCGAGGGTCTCGGTCATGCCGAGAACCCTCTGCGCGCCGGTGCGCGCCCGTCAAGCGGCCTCAGGCCGCGGCCGGGACTGCCGGAGCCTTCAGCCCGCCGAACCGGCGCTCGCGGCGGCCGAACTCGGCGACCGCCTCGGCCAGGTCCTCGGGACCGAACTCGGGCCACATCCGCTCTGTGAAATGCAACTCGGCATAGGCCGCCTCCCACAGCATGAAGTCGGAGAGACGCCGCTCGCCGCCGGTGCGGATCAGCAGGTCGACATCGACGGGGGAGCCGTGCATCGGGCCGGCCACCAGCTTGCCGAAGCTCTCGCGGGTCGGATCTTCGCCCTGGAGGCGCTGCGCCGCGGCGATGATCGCGTCGCGGGCCGAGTAGTCGACGCAGATCCGGAGATGCAGCCGGGTCCCCGCCGCCGTGGCGGCTTCCGCCGCGGCGATCGCCTCGGGGATGCCGTCCGGCAGACGGTCGCGCCGGCCGACGACGCTGAGGCGCGTGCCGGTCCGGGCGAGGCGCTGGGTCTCGTTGCGCAGGTAGGAGCGCAGGAGCCGCATCAGGCCGCCGACCTCTTCGGCGGGGCGCTGCCAGTTATCCGCCGAGAAGGCGTAGAGCGTGAGCGTGCCGATGCCGAGATCCGGACAGGCCTCGGCGGTGCGCCGGATCGACTCCACGCCGCGGTGGTGGCCGGCCAGCCGCGGCAGGCCGCGCTGCGTGGCCCAGCGCCCGTTACCGTCCATGATGATCGCGGCGTGCAGGGGACCCGGCACCGCTTCGCTTTGCATCGTAAAGTCTCCCGGCATGGGCGTGGCGTTCAGGTCTATCGAGACGGGATTAACATTCCCGGCGGGACGGGGCGGTCTCACGCCGTTTTCGTGGCCGGATCGAGGCCGCGGACACCGGATTCGGGGCCGCGCTCGGCGGCCTGCGCGGCGTCGCGCACCACCTGCTCGAGCACGCCGAGATAGCCGATGAAGCGCTGGCGCCCGGTGACGGTGAGGCGGCAGACTGTCTGCGACCGGTTGTGCGCGAAGCCCTTCTCGAGGCTCACCAGATCGGCCTCGCTCAGCACGGCGAGGTGGCGGCTCAGGTTGCCGTCGGTGAGCCCGCACAGGCGCTTGAGATCCGGGAAGGGCAGGCCCTTCGGATGCGCCACCAGGGAGGTCAGCACGCTGAGGCGCGCCCGCTCGTGGATGATCCTGTCGAGCCCCTCGTAAGAAAAGCGCCCGTCGGAACGGTCAGCGGTCGTCATCGAAGGCCCGGGCCGCGTGATGGATGATCCCGGCCAGCCACGCTTGACCGAGCAGGAAGGGCAGGCCCATCGTCCAGGGAGACAGGGCCCGGGTCTCGGCCGAGACCGCCAGCACGGCGAGCCCGGCGAGCAGGTACCAGGCGCCGACGCCCTGGACAGCCCGCGGCAGGATCCGGGACGAGGCGAACAGGCCGAGGCCGACCAGCACCTGCCAGAGACCCGGCAGCATCCAGACCTCGTCGGGTGCGAAGCGGGCGACGACCAGGGCGAGGCAGGCCCCCGCGCCCGCGGCCGGCAGGAACACCTCGATGGCGTTCCAAACCATGGCGTCGGCGAGGCCGGAATGCAGGCGCCGGCTGCGCCGGACCGCCTCGACGCCGATCATCATGAAAGCCGCGAGGGCGGCCGCGATCCAGAGGCCGAAGAACAGGCCCGGCCGCGCCGCGGGATCGCCAAGCCAAAGGGCCTGCCCCGCCGCGCAGGCCAGCGCGAGGAAGCCGGTGCCGGCGACCGTCGCCGCCCCCAAACCCCGGAACGCCGTGTCGCGGGCGATCTGCGAGCGGATCGCCACGATGTCGGCCAGCGCCTTGTCCAGGTCCTGCATGTGCCTCAAGCCCCCGGCTGCAGCATGCTTCGCACCGCGCTTTGCATCGCAAAGTATCGACAGGATGGGCTTTCCGCAAGCCGCCTGTCCCACTCCGCGGATGCGGATCTTCTCAGCATCCGAGCCCGAGGTCGAGATCGGCACCCCGTGAATTCTACTTAATGGCTGTATTCGCTACGCCTTCTCCAGTGGAAAGGGGTCTCGCCCACCCGCCGGTCCGAGGCGCGGGCGGCCTCCCACGGAAGTTGTCAAACTGCACCCGTGCAGGGTTCCTCGGAGCGGGGTCCAGGCCCATATTGTTCTCATGCCAGCACCGAAGAAACCGCGCGCCGCTTCCGTTTCGGCGTCGTCCGCCAAGGCGTCGAAGCCCGAGCTCAAGCCGCTCGACACCTATCTGGCCGAGCTCCTGAACCCGGCACTCAACCGGAACCGGCCGGCCGCCGTCGAGCCGCCCCCCGAGCCGCCCGCGCGGCCGGGCAAGCCGAAAGGACGAGCCGGCAAGGACGGCACCAAGGCCGCCGCGCGCCGGGGCGCGATCGCCCGCGACGGCTTCGCGGAGGCTCCGCAGGCCGGCTACGCCCTCGGCGACGCGGCCGATGTCGATCCGCGCCTCGCCCAAGCGCTCGGCCTGACGCCGCCGGAGGACGGTCCGGTGCCCGAGGGCGCCGACCTGCCGGATCCCGGCGACGACGGCGGCGCCTCCGCGACGGTGTCGGCCCTGGAGCGGCTGCTCACCGAGGGCAACCCGCTGTTCAAGGACGGCCAGACCTGGGTCCCGCACCGCCCGGAGCGACCGAAGAAATCCGAGGGTGGCGTCCGGTTCACGCTGAAATCCGAGTTCAAGCCCGCCGGTGACCAGCCGAAAGCGATCGCCGAACTCGTCGGCGGCGTGCAGGGACTCGAGCGCGATCAGGTGCTGCTCGGCGTCACCGGCTCGGGCAAGACCTTCACGATGGCCAAGATCATCGAGGAGACCCAGCGCCCGGCCCTGATCCTGGCGCCCAACAAGACGCTGGCCGCGCAGCTCTACGGGGAGTTCAAGGCGTTCTTCCCGGACAACGCCGTCGAGTACTTCGTCTCCTACTACGACTATTACCAGCCCGAGGCTTACGTCCCGCGCTCCGACACGTTCATCGAGAAGGAATCCTCGATCAACGAGCAGATCGACCGGATGCGCCACGCCGCCACCCGCGCCCTGCTGGAGCGGGACGACGTCATCATCGTCGCCTCGGTCTCGTGCATCTACGGCATCGGCTCGGTCGAGACCTACACGGCGATGTCCTTCACCGTCTCGCTCGGCGAGCGGATCGAGCAGCGCCAGCTCATCGCCGACCTCGTGGCCCTGCAGTACAAGCGGATCCAGTCGGATTTCGCCCGCGGCACCTTCCGGGTGCGCGGCGATTCCATCGAGCTGTGGCCCGCCCACTTGGAAGACCGCGGCTGGCGCATCGGCCTGTTCGGCGACGAGGTCGAGAGCATCGTCGAGTTCGATCCGCTCACCGGCAAGACGATCTCCGAACTGAAGTTCGTGAAGGTCTACGCCAACTCGCACTACGTGACGCCGCGCCCGACGCTGCAGCAGGCGATCAAGGGCATCAAGAACGAGCTGAACGGCCGGATCGAGGAGCTTACCAAGATGGGCCGCCTCATCGAGGCGCAGCGCATCGACCAGCGCTGCACCTTCGACATCGAGATGATCGAGGCCACCGGCGCCTGCAACGGCATCGAGAACTATTCCCGCTACCTCACCGGCCGGAAGCCCGGCGAGCCGCCGCCGACCCTGTTCGAGTACCTGCCCGACAACGCCCTGGTCTTCACCGACGAGAGCCACGTCACGGTGCCGCAGATCGGCGGCATGTACCGGGGCGACTTCCGCCGGAAGGCGACGCTCGCCGAATACGGCTTCCGGCTGCCTTCCTGCCTCGACAACCGCCCCCTGCGCTTCGAGGAATGGGACGCGATGCGCCCGCAGACGGTCCACGTCTCGGCGACGCCGGGCAAGTGGGAGATGGAGCAGACGGGGGGCGTCTTCGCCGAGCAGGTGATCCGCCCGACGGGGCTCGTGGATCCGGTGATCGAGATCCGCCCGGCCCGCAGCCAAGTGGACGACCTGCTGGGCGAGGTCCGCGAAGTCGCGCAGGCCGGCTACCGGACTCTCGTGACCACGCTCACCAAGCGCATGGCCGAGGACCTCACCGAGTATCTCCACGAGAACAGCGTGCGGGTGCGCTACATGCACTCCGACATCGACACGCTGGAGCGCATCGAGATCATCCGCGACCTGCGGCTCGGTGCCTTCGACGTGCTGATCGGCATCAACCTCCTGCGCGAGGGCCTCGACATCCCGGAATGCGCCCTGGTGGCGATCCTCGACGCCGACAAGGAGGGCTTCCTCCGCTCGGAGACCTCTCTGATCCAGACCATCGGCCGCGCCGCCCGCAACGCCGACGCGCGCTGCATCCTGTACGCGGACAACATCACCGGCTCGATGGAGCGGGCGATGGCCGAGACCGAGCGGCGCCGCACCAAGCAGCTCGCCTACAACGAAGAGCACGGGATCACGCCGCAGAGCGTGAAGCGCGGCATCGCCGACATCCTGAGCAGCGTGTTCGAGCGCGACCACGTCCAGGTCGATACCGGGCTGGCCAAGGACGCGATCACGGTGGGCCACAACCTCAAGGCCGTGATGGCGGATCTGGAGAAGCGCATGCGCGCCGCCGCCGCCGATCTCGACTTCGAGGAGGCAGCCCGCCTGCGCGACGAGCTGAAGCGGCTCCAGGCCACCGAGCTTCTGGTCTCGGACGACCCGATGGCACGACAGAGCGACGTGGAGCGCGAGGCCGGAAAGTTCGGCCGGAAGGCGCCGCGCGGGGCAGGGGGCGCAGGCGGAGGCGGCAGCCGCATCGCCAAGCCCGACCTCGACAATATGGGCCCCGGCACGGACCGGGAGCTTCCGGTGGGCGGCCTCGCGCCGGCTTGGCAGGAGCGGCCGAAGCCGCGCTCGACGCAGGGGCTCGGCGGGCAGAAGCCCAAATACAAGGGCGGCGGCGGACGGCGGCGGGGCTGACCGGCCGCCGCTGGCTCAGGCGGCCTCGTGATCCCGGCCATGCGCCGTCGCGGCCTCGCCGGCATCGACGATGGCCTGGGCGATCCGGACGGCGAGGGCGTTGCAGGCCTCGTCGTAGGCGTGGGGATCGGCCTGTACGGCCGCCTGTGCGACCGCGCCTGCGCGCTCCCGGACGATGTCGCGCGCGGTGCGCAAGGCGTCGGCGAAGGGCTCGAAGGGTCGGGGCATCGGCGCGCTCCGGAAGCGTCGGGCCTTTGGCCCGGATTGGCGGCTGGAACGAGCAGCGCCCCGAAACTGTTCCCGCCGCCGCTGGACGTGGACGCCGGACCGGCCCAGATCAGCGGCCAGAAGAGACGAGCACGCGATGGCCTCAGAGACGAACACGCCCCCGACCCTCGATGACGAAACCCTGGCCTTCGCCGCCCGCGTCTTCCAGTACGCGCGGATGGGCCATGCGGAGGATCTCGCCGACCTGTTCGGGCAGGGGCTGCCGGCGAACCTGCGCAACGACAAGGGCGACAGCCTGCTGATGCTGGCCGCCTATAACGGCCAGGCGGACGCCACGCGGGTGATCCTGGAGGCCGGCGGCGACCCGGAACTCGCGAATGACCGTGGCCAGACGCCCCTCGCCGGCGCGGCCTTCAAGAACGATCTCGCGATCGCGCAACTCCTGCTCCAGCACGGGGCCAAGGTGGACGGGACCGGCGACGGCACCCGCACGGCCCTGATGACGGCGGCGATGTTCGACCGCACCGAGATGGTCGACCTGCTCCTCCGCCACGGCGCCGACCCGGACCGGCGCGACGCCTCCGGACAGAGCGCCGCCGACATGGCCCGGTCAATGGGTGCCCAGGCGACGCCGGCGCAGCTCGACGGGGCGCCCCGGAGGCAGGCTTAGGCCCACTTTCAGAAACGGATCCAAGCGGGCGCGACTGTCGCCGCACAAGGGAGCACAGCTTTGGCGCGATGGATTGGGGCGGTCCTGCTGGCCTGCTTTGCGGGACCGGCGTCCCTCGGGTCGACCTCCGCCGCTGAATCGCCCTGGCCGGCCTTCGGACACGATCCGAGCAACCGCAACTTCTCCGACCTGACCCAGATCGACCGCGACACTGTCGGTCGGCTGCGCCCCGCCTGGATCTTCCAGACCGGAATCACCGGATACTTCCAGGCCCAGCCCGTGATGGTGGACGGCACCCTCTTCGTCTCCACGACGCAGAACAACGTCGCGGCCCTCGACGCGAAGACCGGCAAGCCCGTCTGGACCTACACCCACAAGCCGCGCACCGAGAAGATCTTCGGACCGCCCTCGAACCGCGGGGTCGCGGTGTCGGGGGGGCTCGTCTTCGAGGCGACCATGGACGGGCGGCTGATCGCCCTCGACGCGAAAACCGGCAGGATCGTCTGGGACAAGGAGGCGGTCCGCCCCGAGGAGGGCGAGAGCGAGACCGCTTCGGGCCTCGCCGCGACGCTCGGCGGCAAGCCCGTCCAGGGCTCGAGCCGCCTCGGCTTCAAGATGCCGCCGCTGGTTGCCGACGGGCTCGTGATCGTCGGCGTCACCGGCGCCGGATACGGCCTCCACATCGAGGACGAGGCGGGCGGCCTCGACGGCGGCGCCGTCGTCGGCATCGAGGGCGGGTACGGGCGACGCGGCTGGCTCGCGGCCTACGACGCGAAGACCGGCGAGGAACGCTGGCGCTGGTACGTCACGCCGTCCGAGGGTTGGGAGGGGGGCTTCGTCGCCCAGACCGCCGACGGCACGCCGCTCCACCGGGACATCGCCGCCGAGAAGGCCGCCGCTCCGGCCAACCGCGACGCTTGGCGCGTCGGCGGCGGCTCCCTCTGGATGACGCCGGCCTATGATCCGGATCTCGGCCTGATCTTCCTCGGCACCGGCAACCCGGCCCCGCAGAATTTCGGCCTCTCGCGTCCGGGCGACAATCTCTACACGATGTGCCTCGTGGCCCTCGACGTGAAGACCGGCGCGCTGCGCTGGTACTACCAGCAGGTGCCGCACGACGAATGGGGCTACGACGTCGCCGCGCCGCCCTTCCTGCTCGACATGCCCGGTGGCGCGAAGGCGGTGGCTTCGGCAAGCAAGACCGGCTGGATCTACGTCCACGACCGCGCCACGGGGACGCTCCTGGCGCGGTCCGCGCCGCTCGTCGATCAGAAGAACCTGTTCGCGCCGCCGACGCAGCAGGGCACCGTGGTGGCGCCCGGTCCCCTCGGCGCGGTCTCGTGGCCGCCCACCGCCTATGACGGCCGGCGCGCCTACCTTCAGGTCCGCCACGGGGCGACGACCTACACGGTGAAGACCGTTCCGGCGGCCGCTGGGCGTCCGGAGATCCGCTACACGGAGACGGGCGAGGCGAAGGGCGAGGCGTCCTTCAGCACGCTGACGGCGGTCGACCTCGTGGAGGGCGGCAGGATCGCCTGGTCGGTCCGCGGGGGGAGCCGTCTCTCCGGAGGGACCCTGGCGACGGCCGGCGGCCTCGTCTTCTCGGGAGAGGAGGATGGCCATCTCGACGCCCACGATGCGAAGGACGGCCGGATTCTCTGGCGCTTCCAGTGCGGGGCCGGCATCAGCGGCCCGGCGATGACCTACGCGCTGGACGGCAAGCAATACCTCGCGGTGGCGGCGGGCGGCGCCTCCTTCACCAAGGCATCCGGGTTCGGCACCGGCGACGCATTGCTGGTCTTCGCGCTGCCCGATTGACCGCGACCGAGCTTGGCCGGATGTCTCCCGTCCGTTCGGGGGACGGATGGCCATGGCGGATCTGTGCGAGGACATCGGGGGCGGGGCGACGGTCCAGCCGACGGATCGCGGTCCGCCGGTCATCCGCTCCATCGCGATGCCCGCCGACACCAACCCCGCCGGCGACATCTTCGGCGGCTGGCTCATGGCACAGATGGATCTCGCGGCCGGCAACGTCGCGGCCCGTCGGGCACGGGGCCGGTGCGCCACCCTCGCGGTCGACGCGATCACCTTCCACCACCCGGTCTTCGTGGGCGACGAGGTGAGCCTCTATGCGTGGCTCCTGAAGGTCGGGCGCTCCTCCCTGCGCATCCAGGTCGAGGTCTGGCGGCGCGAACGGGCAAGCGAGGTCACCATGAAGGTGACCGAGGCGACCTTCACCTTCGTGGCGATCGGCGAGGACCGGCGCCCGCGGCCTGTGCCACCGGCCGAATCCGGGCTCTGATCCGGTTTCGAGGACGGGATCGGGGCGACCTTCAGCGACGCGGCGGGATCCACGGCGCCTGAGAGGACCGGCGCGGATCCGGACCGGTGGCGTGCGCCCGAGGGTCAGCGCTATATGCGCGCGGGCGGTTTTGCCGATCCGGGACCGTATCGGATCGGTGCCGGACGGCCGCAGCCCTGTCATCGCGGGCCGTGAGACCGTGGCGACCGTTGAAGCGCCGGGAAACATGCGCCTCGGTGGCGAAGCCGCACCGATACGCCAAGGCGCCGATCGACATGTGGAGGCAGGCCGGGTCGGATCGACGTCCCTCTCCGGGCGCGAGAGAGGCAGTTCCAGGAACCGTCCGGGCTGTCGGCGTCCGACGCGACGCCGCCAGCCCGTCGATCCGGCAGGACGATCCCGCCCGGAGCCTGAACCGAGCGCCGGTCGGCAGGGCGAGCCACATCCATCCTGTGCCGATCCCGCAGGGCGGTCGCCAAGCGGCTGGATCTCGGTCGCGAGGACGGCATTCCGCGCGCGTCCCGCGTCCGGCGGCGATACGCGTGGGATGGCCAAGCGCCGAGGGTCGGGGACGATCGGGCGGCGGATCCGCCTCAGCGCGCCAGGACGGCGTAGCGGGTGCGCAGGCGCAGGCCGAACACCGCGATCATGAACATGCAGCAGGTGGCGTTGTTACCGTTGTAGAGCACCGTCTCGAAGGAGGCCGAGACCAGCCCGAGAAACCACAGCCGCAGGAACAGCATGGTCTCCGCGTCGAGGCGCATTCCGCCGGCCACGCGCTGCAGGTCGCGCACCGGGGCGAGGACGAAGGCCACCACGGTGAGCGCGAGGAACGGCAGGCCGCCGATCAGCGCGGTGTCGAGATAGGCGTTGTGGGCATGGTCGACGGTGGTGACCCAGGTGAGCTCCTCGGAACCGGCGTACATGGTGCGTTCGGTCATCCAGAAGGCGCCGATGCCCCAGCCGCGCCAGGGCCGGATCATGATGTTGTCGATGGCGAACTGCCAGATCTCGCTGCGGCCCGTGAAGGTCGCGTCGGTGAGCAGCGCCCCCACCGCATCCTGGATCGGCGGCGCGAGCACGGAGCCGATGGAGATCAGCGAGAACCCGATCACGGGGCCGAGGAGCAGCAGGCGCCGCAGGAACCCGCCGGTGAGGACCTGGCACAGGCCGGTGACGGCGAGGATCACCGGAAGGAGCAGGATCGCGGTCTTCGAGCCGCTCGCCACCAGGAAGCCGGCCGCCAGGAGCACGATCGCCCAGCCGAGCAGACGGCTCGCGACGGTGGCGACGTAGAGGCCGACGATCACCAGGATCACCATGGCTGCCCCAGCCTCGTTCTTCTGCGGGAAGATTCCGCGCCAGAGACCGGGATGGCTGGGATCGGAATTGACGTCGAAGGCCGAGTGGATCGCGAGATTGGGCACGAGGGCGACCGCGAGGTAGGAGCCGAGCACGATCACCAGGGCGGATCCGGCCATGGTCAGCGCCAACTGCCGGGGGGATCGGGCCACGATCAGCACGCCTGCCGAGAGCATCGCCGCGATGGCGAAGAGGACGAGCCGCCGCAGCGACAGGCTGGGCTCGATCGACAGGAGCGCCGTCGCCCCGAGCCAGACGGCACAGAGGACGAGGGGGCGCGTCAGCAGCGGATGAAGGTGCCGGACGCCAATCCGGTGGATCGCCGCGGCCATGGCGGCACCGGCGCCGAGAAACAGGACCTGCGTCAGCAGGCTTCCATCCTCGGAGGCCGCGAGCATCGACCGATCCGACAGATCCTTCAGCCAGACGTGGTTCCAGAGCAGGACGAAGACGAACCCGTTCAGGAGCACGCGCAGCACGTCGGGCATGTCCCGGCCCGCGACGCCGCGCTGCCGCCCGTCGGCCGGGATCCCGATCGCCGCGTCCGCAGAAGCCATGCCGTCCCACCGCGAGGCCGCGCCGTGCGGCCGAGACCATTCTAGCGGCCCGCGGGTCCGGGGCGATGGAAAATCAGACGTTCCGGCCGACGATCGCGCGATAACCTTGACGTAAGCCCGAAGCGATCAGCGCCGCATCGTGTACTGCGAGCGGCCGGCGGATTGCCGCATCAGGAACGAGGCCATCTCGGCGAGTTCCGGGGCCTTGGAGCGGAAGGTGACGGACAGCGCCAGCAACGTGTCCTTGTGATCGAGCCCCGCATAGATCCGCTCCTGGACCGGGACGTGCTCGGCCCGCAGCTTGGCGGCGAGGCTGACCGTGTGCCGCGGCTTCACCACCGTGTCGGCGTCGCCGGTCGCCAGGAAGGCGGGGGGCGAGAGCGGGCCCGCGAAGGCCACCGGCTGCGTTGCCTCCGGATCGGGAGCCTTCCCGAACACCTTCACGGTGGTGTCCTGATCGAACGGCAGGAAATCGTAGGGTCCGGACAGGCCCGCGACCGCCTTGATGACCTTGGGATCGATTCCGGCCGCGATCACGTAGCGCGGGTCGAGGCCGAGCATCACCGCGTTGTAGGCCCCGGCCGAGTGGCCGGCGAGCACGATCCGGCGCGGATCGCCGCCATAGCCCGCGATGTTGTCGCGCACCCAGGCGATGGCCGCCGCACCATCCTCCAGGAAGCCGGGAAACGGTGCCTCCGGGTAGAGCCGGTAGTCGGGCAGCACCGTGACGAAGCCCTGCGCGGCGAGCGCGTGCCCGACGAAGGCGTAATCGTCCTTGGAGCCGCTCTGCCAGGAGCCGCCGTAGAAGAACACGAGGACCGGCGCATTCTCGGCGGCCGCCGTCGGGACGTAGACATCGAGGTGCCGCCGCGGCCCTTCGCCGAAGGGCTGGTCCTTCGCGGCGAGGCGCCCCCCCGGATCGCGCGGGCCGATCGCGTCGAACAGGGCGAGCGGCGAGGCAGCGGTGAAGCCGAACGCGGCGAGCCCGAGACAGAGGAGGCTAGCAAACGCGGTGAGGAGGCGTGTCATATCCCATCCGGTTATCCCGACCGGCTCATACCGCACCGCCCTCGGGGCGGATTGATGACGGTCCCGCGGCGGATCGTGAAAAATCAGGTCCGCAGGACGATGCAGGCGCCCCCGACCTTGCGGATGCGGCCGCACAGGTCGTCGGCCGCCTGCCGGCTCTGCGCCGGGATGCGGATTCGGTAGAAGGCGCGGGTGCCGCGGTTGCGCAGGCGTGTACCGATGATCATCGGCCGCACCTCGCCGATCACCCCCGCATAGGCGCTCCGCGCCCGGTTGAAGCTTTGGAGCGCCAGCGCCTTGGAGAAGTTGCCCGCGAGCTGGATCCCCCAGGGAGCGGCCGGTCCCTCGTTGAGGCCGAGGGCGAAGCGGTCGCCGCGGGACGGGACGCGCAGGCTGGCGGTCACCTGCAGGCAGGTCTGCGGTGCCTCCGGATGGGCCTCCTTCGCGTCCTTCGGGTCCTTGCCCTCGGGCTTGGCGGGTGCACCGCCCTCCGGGTACTCGATCGCCTTGGCGGGCCCGGTCCGCCAATCGTCCACCGGCCGGCCCGTGATGACCGCCACGTAGGTCCGGGTCTCGGCGGGCAGGCCGCCATCGCCGGCGATCCATTTGCTGACCCGCGCGGCGCCACCGTTATAGGCCGCGGCGGCGAGCCCAAGATTGCCGAACTGTCTGTTCAGGTCGGCGAGCAGATGGGCTGCATGCGGGATCGCCTGCTCGGGATCGAACGGGTCGAGGAGGCCGCGCTCCCGTGCCGTTCCCGGCATGAATTGCGCGATGCCCTGCGCCCCGGCCGGGCTCACGACCCCCACGCGAAAGCTGCTCTCGCGCCAGATCAGGCGCGTCAGGAACGGCACCGGCAGGCCACGGGCCTTGGCGGATTCGTCGATCAGGCGGCACAGGGCCTGCTCGACGGTCTCGGTCGCCCCTTCGGACGGGGCGGCCGCGGCCGGATGCGCGCAGGCGAGGGCGAGGAGCAGGGCGCCGAGGCGCAGGGGCGGGGCAATCACGCCGCGCATGTAGCGACCTGCGGGTGCGGATCAATCCAGACCGTCAACCTTCCCGTGCGGTTCGGACGATGCACCTTTGCGCTATGGCGCTTCCGGGCCGGTCCGTCGTAGCGTCCCGACATTCGAGCGCCCCACCAAGGCGGCGCCATGGGAGATGCGCCGATGTCCGATCTGGCAACCCTGCGCGGCCTGTCCGGCCTGAGCCCCGCGCCGGCCCCGCTCACGGGCTCCGCTCTGGTGATGATCGACCTGCAGCAGACCTATCGCGAGGGCGTCATGCGGCTCGAGGGCGTCGAGCCTGCGCTCCGCGAGGCCGCGGGCCTGCTGAAGCGGGCGCGCGACGCGGGGATCCCGGTGATCCATGTCCGCCACAATGCCGGGCCGGGAACGCCCTACGATGTGACCGCGCCGATCGGCCAGATCAGCCCGGAGGTGGCGCCGCAGGGCGACGAGCCGGTGATCACCAAGGCCTATCCGAGTTCCTTCGTGGGCACGGACCTGCAGGCACGCCTCCAGGAAGCCGGCGTGCAGGACGTCATCCTGGCGGGATTCATGACGCATATGTGCGTCAATTCCACCGCCCGGAGCGCCTTCAACCTCGGGTTCCGTCCCACCGTCGTGGCCGCCGCCACGGCGACGCGGGATCTTCCCGGGCTGGACGGACACGTGGTGCCGGCAGCCCAGCTCCAGGCCGCGAGCCTCGCCGCCCTCGGCGATCTGTTCGCCGTGATCGCGCGCGGGCAGGGCGACATCCCGGACTGACGCCGTGGGAACAAGGCTCCCGCTCCGCACAGCCCGCGCGGTATCCGCCTGAAGCGGCGGCACGGTCGAATCCGACGGGATCAGGACTGGAGCCGGTCGATCTCGGCGATCACCGCGTCGAGCGCCGGCCGCCCGTCGGGATCCGGCTGCATACAGGCCTGCGCCAGAGCCCGCAGAGTCTCCGGCGGCGTCGCGCAACGATCGAGCAGCTCATCGATCAGGATGCCGACGGCGCGCACCTCGACCCGCGCCAGCACCGCGCCGCCCCGTCCGTCCGGGAGCGCCGAGGCGGCACCGAAATCGCTGAGCACGGCGGCGCCGGTTGCGGCATCCCACAGGGTGTTGTGGGCATACACGTCGCCGTGGAGCAGCCCGCGCCCGTGCAGATGGGTCACCGCCTCCGCGACCGAGCGGGCGATCCGCAGGGCCTTGGCCGGCTCCAGCCGCAGGCTCGGATCGTAGACGTCGCGGCTGCAACTCGCGAGGCTCGGCGGGCCGGCGAGCACCCGCCAGTGCGACGGGAGAAGCCGGAGCAGCAGCCCCTGGACGCCGGCGGGATGATCGTGGAGCCGGCCCAGCGCACCGGTAAGCGCCGGATGCGTGCCGGCAGCGAGACAGGCCTCCATCTCCCGCTCGGGCAGGCCGTCGCTGGTCATGGCGCCCTTGAACAGCTTCAGGGCGACATCCTGCGCGGCGATGGGACCGCGCCAGGCCGCGCGGAAGACGCGGCCCGACGCACCCTCACCGAGCTGATCGCCGACGTCCAGGTCCGCCCACGGCACGCGCGGCGCGTCCGCGGGCTCGGAGGCCGGCTCGGCGGGATTGCCCGCGTAGGCGACCCAGGCGAGGCGCGGAAGGGTGCCGAGCCAGGGCGGCAGCGCTTCGAGCCGGTTGCAGGAGAGCCGGATCAGTTCGAGACGCGCCGCGCCCGCGAAGCTGTCCGGCAGCGCCGCGATCCGGTTCCCCGACAGCATCAGCTTCTGGAGCAGCGGACGCTCGCCGAGGGCGGCGGGCAGCTCCGCGATCGCGTTGTCGGTCAGCGTCAGCCAGCGCAGGTCGCGCGGCAGCGACTCCGCCGGGACCTCGCGGATGCCGCAGCCGCGGAAGCCCAACTGGCTGAGCGCGGGGCAGGCGCCGAGCACCGGCGGCAGGCGCGGGAACGGATTGCCGGAGCAGAACAGCACGCGCAGGCGGTGGAGGCGGCCGAAATCGTCCGGCAGGTCGGCGAGGTCGCCCCGGCCGAGATCCAGCACCTCCAGCGTGTCGGCGAGGGCGAAAACCTCGCGCGGCACCGCCGTCAGCCCGTCGGGCAGCCGCAGCTCCCGCGCGCCGCCGAGATCGCCGCGCCGCAGGGCCGCGAGGGTTTCGCTGCGGTCCAAGCTTTAGCTCCGCTTGAAGAAAGCGTCGGCCGCGCCCTGCGCCGCCTGCTTGGCGGCCCGCGCCGCCTCGAGCCGGGCGATCTCGGCGCGCAGGAGCGCGACGCGCGCGTCGAGATCCCCGAGGGAGAGCGTGTCGAGGGGCTGCCCGATCTCGTGGGCAACGGCCTTGCGCGGCCGGTCGTCGTCGTCCCGCACGTCGTGTCCTCCCTAATCCAGGAACGAAGTTCCGGCCCCGTCCCAGGCCAGCCCGAGATGGGCCGCCACGGTGGCGCCGATATCCGCGAAGGTCTCCCGCCGGCCGATCGACCGGGCGGCCACGCCGGGGCCGAAGGCCAGGACCGGGACCTGCTCGCGGGTGTGGTCGGTCCCGGTCCAGGTCGGATCGTTGCCGTGATCGGCGGTGATCACGGCGAGGTCGCCCGGCGCCAGCGCCGCCAGGATCTCGGGGATCCGGGCGTCGAACGCCTCCAGCTCCGCGGCATAGCCCGGCACGTCGCGGCGGTGGCCGTGCTCCGTGTCGAAATCCACCAGGTTGACGAAGATCAGGCCGCCCGCCGGCAGGGTCGCCAGCGCGGCGAGTCCCGCCGTCACGCAGGCCGCATTCGGGCCCGGCTTGATCTCGCGGCCGGTGGCGCGGTGGGCGAAGATGTCGCCGATCTTGCCGACGCTCACCACCGCGCGGCCGGCCGACTCGGCCCGGTCGAGCAGGGTGCGCCCGGGCGGCGCGACCGCGAAATCCTTGCGGTTGCCGGTCCGGCGGAAGCCCGCCTCCGCCGAGCCCACGAAGGGCCGGGCGATCACCCGGCAGACGCGGTAGGGGTCGCACAGCCGGCGCGCCACGCGGCACAGGTCGTAGAGCCGCTCCAGCCCGAACGCCTCCTCGTGGGCGGCGATCTGGAACACGCTGTCGGCCGAGGTGTAGCAGATCGGCTGGCCGGTCCGGACATGCGCGGCGCCCAGCGCGTCGATGATCGCGACGCCCGGCGCGTGGCAATCGCCCAGGATGCCCGGGATGCCGCCTTCCGTGATCAGCGCGCGGGTCAGCTCCGGCGGGAAGGCCGGCCGGGTGTCGGGGAAATGCTCCCAGGGCTCGGTCAGGGGAAGCCCGGCGATCTCCCAGTGACCGGAGGGCGTGTCCTTGCCGGCGGCCTTCTCCACCGCGTGGCCGTAGGCGCCCCGCGGCGGCCCGGCCGGCGCGAGGTTCGGCGGGATGCGGCCCGAGGCGCCGCCGGCCGCCAGTCCGAGCCCGAGTCCGGCGAGATGGGGCAGACGCAGCGGACCCGCGCGCAGCCCCGCCCGATCGCCGCTTCCCTCCGCGCAGCGCTCGGCGATATGCCCCAGCGTGTCGGAGCCGGCATCGCCGTAGCTCTCCGCATCCGGGGCCCCGCCCACGCCCACGGAATCGAGGACGATGATGAGGGCGCGCGCCATGGTCAGGCGGATTCCAGCTCGGCGGGCGCGTCGCTCTCGAGGGCGAAGGCGGCCTTGAACAGGGCGCGGGTGTAGGGGGTCTGAGGATTCGCGAAGATCGACTCCGCAGGGCCTTCCTCGACCACGTGGCCGTTCTGCATGACGATCACGTAGTTGGCGAGGGCCCGCACCACCTTCAGGTCGTGGCTGATGAACAGGTAGGCGAGGCCGCGCTCGCGCTGGAGGTCGCGAAGCAGGGTCACGATCTGCGCCTGGACCGAGCGGTCGAGGGCCGAGGTCGGCTCGTCGAGGACGACGAAGCGGGGATTGAGGACCATGGCCCGCGCGATGGCGATGCGCTGGCGCTGGCCGCCGGAGAACTCGTGCGGGTAGCGGTCCATGGCGGCCGGATCGAGCCCGACATCGGTCAGGGCCTTGGCGACCACGGCGCGGCGCTCCGCCCGGGAACGCGCCGCGCCCTGCACCACCAGCCCCTCGGCGACGATGTCGGCCACCGACATGCGCGGCGAGAGAGAGCCGTAGGGATCCTGGAAGACCACCTGCATGTCCTTCCGCAGCGGGCGCATCTGCGCCACGCCGAAGCCGTCGATCGCCTGTCCGAGGAAGACGATCGGCCCTTCCGAGCGCGTGAGCCGCAGAAGGGCGAGGCCGAGGGTCGTCTTGCCGGAGCCGGACTCGCCGACGACGCCGACGGTCTCGCCGGTCCGGACCCGCAGGGACACGCCGTCCACGGCCCTGACATGGCCGGTGACGCGCCGGAGCAGACCCGATTTCAGCGGGAACCAGACCTTCAGGGGCCCGGCCTCCAGCAGCGGCGCGGCATCGGCCGGGACGGGGTTGGCCCGGCCCTTCGGCTCGGAGGCGATCAGGCGGCGCGTGTACTCGTGCTGCGGATCCGCGAAGACGGCCTTGGTCGCACCGGCCTCCACGATGCGGCCCTTGAGCATCACGCAGACGCGGTCGGCGATCCGCTCGACGATGCCGAGATCGTGGGTGATGAACAGCATCGCCATGCCGAGGCGCTTCTGCAGGTCGGCGAGCAGCGCCAGGATCTGCGCCTGCACGGTGACGTCCAGGGCCGTGGTCGGCTCGTCGGCGACCAGAAGGTCCGGCTCGCAGGCGAGCGCCATGGCGATCATCACGCGCTGGCGCTGGCCGCCGGAGAGTTCGTGCGGGTAGGCGCCCATGCGCCGCTCCGCATCGCGCAGGCCCACGAGGTCCAGAAGCTCCAGGATCCGCCGGCGGGCCGCCTTGCCGGAGAGTCCGCGATGCAGGCCGAGCACCTCGCCGATCTGCCGCTCGATCGTGTGGAGCGGGTTCAACGAGGTCATCGGCTCCTGGAACACCATGGTGATGTCGGCGCCGCGGACGTCGCGCATCGCCCGCTCGGGCAGCTGCGCGAGGTCGCGGTCCTTGAACAGGATCCGGCCGTCCTGCCGGGCCGATCCATCGAGGAGGCGTAGGATCGCCAGCGCCGTCACCGACTTGCCCGATCCCGATTCGCCCACGAGGGCGAGGGTCTCGCCCCGGCGGATGGCGAAGGAGACGCCGTCGACCGCCACGGTCTCGCCCTCCCGCGCGCGGAACGCCACGGACAGGTCCTCGACGGCGAGGAGCGGCTGGGGATCGGCCTCTGACATGAGCCCCTTATAGCGCGCCCGGCCCCGGACCCTAGCCCGTACGGGTGCCGCATGACGCCCACCCGACATATGCGACGGCAGGCTCCGGGAAGTCGCGCGGCCGCCCGCGCTGCGCCGCGTTCCTAGCGCGCCGGCGCCCCGGGATCGATCGCCGGCAACTCGTTGGCGGGCAGCCCCATCCCGGCCTGGGCCTGCGGCCCTCCGGCGCCGCGGGCGCGGTTGGCGAGGGCCACGGTCAGGCGCTCGGCGGTCTCGGGCTGCATCACCGCCAGGACCTCGGACATCTTGCGGGGATTCATGGCCAGCACGATCGGGACCAGTACGTCGAGCCCGAGCCGGTCGAACACCCGGGCGGCGTCCTTGGGCTTCATCGCCTCGTACATCGTGACGATGTTCTTCAGGCCCTGCTTCTCGGCGTCCTCCTTCGCCTTCGCGACGGCGTCGACCTTGTCCTCGGCCTTCTTGAGGTCGCCGAGGCCGGTCTCGAGCTTGCGCTCGGCCTCCCCCAGCATCTTCTCGCGCAGCTCCAGCTCCTCGCTCTTCTGGCGCAGGGCGTCGCGCCGGGCGCCGAGCTTCTCCAGGAGCAGGCGCTCGGTGGGCGAGGCCGGGTTCCCGGCCGCGGGCGGTGCGGGCCGCGCCGGGGGCGGCTCCGGCGACTTCTCGGTCGCGGCGGCCGGCGCCTGCTTGGCGCCCACCGATCCGGTCGTCACCGGGTCGTAGGGCTCGTAGCCGGTGCGCGCCCGGGCGACCGCGCGCCCGTATTCCGGAAGCTCGGCGCTCTCCGGCAGGCCGGCCTGCAGCAGGCTGAGCAGCTTGAGCACGAGCAGCCCGCCCGCCGCCAGCGCCACGGCGTCGATGAGGCGCAGCCGGAACTGCCGGACGGGCTTCCGGCGCGCGCGCCGCTGCGGCGTCGCGGCGCGGCGTATCCGCTCCTCGGGATCCGGCTTCGGCGGCGGGATCTTCGGGGCCTTTACGCCGGTCACGCGGCGCGCGCCCGGACGCGGGCGAGGGCGCGCTCGCTCATGGCGAGGGCCGCCGCGGCCGCCACCCCGAGGCGCTCCCCGTTCGGACCGGCCTGCTCCGGCCTGCGCTCGGGCGGGATCTCCGGCGCGGGCCTCGGCTCAGGGGCCGGCTCGGGACGGATCGGGACGGCGCGCATCTGCGCCACGATGGCGCCGATGCGCGTGATCACGCCCTCGCCGGCTTCGACCTGCAGCTTCAGCTCGGCGGCGCGGATGGTGGCGGTTTCCAGGCTGGCGTTCAGCGTGCGGTCGCCCTCGTCGATCGTCGCCCGCAGACCGGCGATGGCCCGCTCGGCCGTGCCGGTCGCCACCATCAGGTCGCCGATGGTCTGGCGCAGGGCGGCCTCGTCGCCCTTCATCTGGCCGATGCGGCGCGAGAGACGGAGGGACGTGACGATGGTCGCTGCCAGGAGGACGGCAACCAGGATGTCGGCGGCGAGGGTGACGAAGAGACTCATGTTGGGACCCTCATCGGCCCTAATTGTCCGACCGGTTGTTCATCGAGGCCTCGTAGGCCTGGATCGTCGTGCGCGAGCGGCGCAGGGGCCGCGTGACCTGGACGGCGATGTGCCCGTCGACGCGGCCCATCCGCCCCTGGGTGAGCGCCCAGTCGCCGCAGCGCACGGTGATGAGATCCGACGGCTTGGCGTCGAACATCAGCGTCTCGCCGACCTTCAGGCTCATGACCTGTTTGAGCGGCAGCATCATCTCGTGCAGCACCGCCTCCATGGTCACGTCGGCCTGCCAGATCTCGGTGGCGAGGTGGCCTTCCCAGACGTGATCGCGGCCGAGCTTCTCACCCATGAAGCTCTGGGTCAGGAGCTCCCGGATCGGCTCGATCGTCGCGTAGGGGAACAGGATCTGCAGCATGCCGCCGCGCCCGTCGACGTCCAGGCGCAGGCTGATCAGGATCGCGGCGTTGCCCGGCCTCGTGATCGTGGCGAAGCGCGGGTTGGTCTCGATCCGGTCGATGCCGAAGGTCACGGGCGACAGCGGCTGGAACGACAGCTCGAGATCGCCCAGCACGATCTCCACGAGGCGGCGCACCAGCGTCATCTCGATGGCGGTGAACGGGCGACCGTCCAGACGGCTCGACAAGCCGCCGCGCTTGCCGCCGAGCAGCAGGTCAAAGGTCGCGTAGGCGAGGTTCGAATCGACCGTGACGAGGCCGGAATTCTCCCATTGCTCGGCCCGGAACACGCCGAGCAGGGTCGGCAGCGGGATCGCGTTGAGATAGTCGCCGAAGCGCACCGAGGTGATGTTGTCCAGCGTCACCTCGACGTTGTCCTGGAACAGGTTGCGCAGGGAGGTCGACAGCAACCGGATCATCCGGTCGAAGACGATCTCCAGCATCGGCAGGCGTTCGTACTGGACGACGCCCGAATCGACGATGGCCTGAACGCCCCCGGCCCCCGAGGCCGAGAGCTCGCGCATGGAGAAGCCGAGGACGCCGTCGATCTCGTCCTGGTTCAGCACCCGGTCGTTGCCGGCGAGTTCGGGGAGGTTGTCGCTCTCCCCGTCCTCGATCATCGTCGCCCATTCGGCGGCGACGTCGCTCGCGTTGCGCGTGGTGCCCTGCTCGGCGAGGGCCGCGCCCCATTCCTCGGCGAGGGACGAGTCGCCGCCCTCGGCGCCCTGCTCCAGAAGGGCTGCCGACCAATCGTCCTCGGGGAGTTCGTCCTCGGGTTCCATCAGGCGTGCTCGATCGGGGGCCGGCCCGGCGCGGGGTTGGAGGCGATGGGGGTGGTCGCAGGCGCGCTCATTGGACGATCACGTCCTTGAAGAGCACGGCATCGACCTTGGCGGGATACAGGGCGATGTTGACCCGCCGCAGCAATTCCTCGCGCAGCCGGAACAGGCCCACCGAGTTCGTGATGTCGCTGGCGCGCAGCTCGCGCATGTAGACCTGCAGCGCGTCCTCCACCCGCGGCATCAGCGGCTTGACCTCCTCCTCGGCCTTCGCGTCCTTAAGCTCCAGGGCGATCCGGACCTTCGCGTACCGGGCCTTGTCCTGCGGCTGGTCCGGACTGAGGTTGAGGAGCATCTCGCGCACGTCCACGAAGACCACGGGCTTCTTGCCGTCCGGGCCGGCACCCTTGCCGTCTGCGCCGTGCCCTCCGCCGTGGCCGCCGTCCTGTGCGGCCTCCTTGCCGCCGCCGCCGCCCATCATCAGGAAGGCGCCCGCGCCGCCGCCCACGAGCAGGACCGCGACGGCCACCATGATCATGAGCTTCTTCTTGCCCTTCGGGGCGCTTTCGGCTCCGGCCCCGCCTTCCTCGGCGGAGGCCTTCTTCGGCTTCTTGGCCATGGAATAATGCTCTCTCGCGGGAGACTGCGCGCTAGGTACACCCGGATATCGGAGCATCACGGTTAACGTGCCGTTAAGCAGGCAATTCCTGCCGGGCCAGGTTTGCCGCAACGCAGACCCGGCGCCGGCGCGACGACCGCGCAATTCCCGTCAAGCCTTTGTCAGAACGATGGAATTTTCTTTCGTTGGGTTTGGCACAGCGGATGCTGAATGGATCGTTGCCGCCTCCGCGGCCCGCGAGTCCCAGAGTCCACGATGCAGAATGCCCTCTTCGTCGGCGTGTCGAGCCAGATGGCGCTCCAGCGCGAGCTGGACGTGATCGCCAACAACATGGCGAACGTCTCGACCACCGGGTTCAAGGCTCGCAACACCCGCTTCCAGGAATACCTGATGCCGGTGGCCAGCGCGGATTCGTTCGCCCGGCCCGACCGGCGTCTCTCCTACGTCATCGACCAGGGCACCACCCTCGATCTCGGGCAGGGCCCGGTCGAGCGGACCGGCAACCCGCTCAACGTGGCGATCAAGGGCGCGGCCTTCATCGCCGTGCAGTCCCCCCAGGGCGAGCGCTACACCCGAAACGGCGCCTTCGAGATCGACCCGCAGGGCGCCCTCGTCACCAGCGACGGCTACAAGGTGGCGGGCGAGGGCGGACCGATCACCATCAACCCGCAGGAGACCGGCCTCGCCATCGGCCCCGACGGTACCGTGTCGACCAATCTCGGCATCCGCGGGCGCATCAAGCTCGTCACCTTCGCCAACCCGCAGCGGCTGACCAACGAGGGGGGCAACCTCTACGCCTCGCCGGAGCCGGCACGCCCCGCCGGCATCGACGGACGCCTGGAATCCGAAGCGCTGGAACGCTCGAACGTCCGCCCGGTGATCGAGATGACCCGGCTGATGGACGTGAACCGGTCCTACGCCATGGTGTCGAGCATGATCTCGCGCCTCGACGACCTGCGGGGCACGGCGATCCGCCGCCTCGCCGACGTCGCCTAAGGGGAGCTCGGCCGATGCGCGCCCTCTACTCCGCCGCCACCGGCATGGCGGCCCAGGAACTCAACGTCCAGGTCATCTCGAACAACATCGCGAACCTGCGCACCACCGGCTACAAGCGCCAGCAGGTGCACTTCCAGGATCTGCTCTACCAGAACCTGCGACGGGCCGGCGCCTCGACCTCGCAGCAGAACACCCAGCTTCCGGCCGGCCTCGCCCTCGGCTCGGGCGTGAAGACGACCTCGACAGCCCGCGTGATGTCACAGGGCACGCTCTCGTCCACCGAGAAGGATTACGACGTCGCGATCCGCGGCGAGGGGTTCTTCCGGGTGACGCTCCCGGACGGCCGCACCGCCTATTCCCGGGACGGCTCCTTCGACCTCTCGGCCTCGGGCCAGCTCGTCACCCGCGACGGCTACCTGCTCGATCCGGCGATCACCGTGCCGCAGAACGCGACGTCGGTGACGATCAGCGCGACGGGCGTCGTGCAGGCGAGCATTCCGGGCCAGACGGCGCCGCAGGCGCTCGGCCAGTTCCAGCTCTCGCGCTTCGTCAACAAGGTCGGCCTCGAATCGATCGGCGACAACCTGTTCGTCGAGACCGCGGCCTCCGGGCAGGCGATCAGCGGCCTGCCGGGCGCCGACGGCTTCGGCAACCTCCAGCAGAGCTACCTGGAAGAGGCGAACGTGAACGCCGTCACCGAGATCTCGTCCCTGATCGCCGCGCAGCGCGCCTACGAGATGAACTCGAAGGTCGTCACCGCGGCCGACCAGATGCTCTCCACCACCACGCAGATGTTCCGCAGCTAACCGCGCGACCCGCACCCGCTTCAGGTCCCTGAACATGTATGCCGGCATGCATCCCGCTCATCCCACCCGTCCCGATCCCGACTTCGAGACCCTCGATCTGCCCCGTATCGGCATGGCGGACGGAAGTGACATCAGCCCGATCATCCGCCGTCCCCGTCCGCGGGTCTCCCCCCTCGGCTCGGCCGTGATCCTGCGCGCGGTGCTGGCCTTCCTGACCTTCGCGGTCCTCGGCGCCCTGGCGATCCCCGCCATGGCCCAGGCTGAAGGTCTGCGGCTGCGCGGCGACGTCACAGCCCGCGGAGACATCCTGACGCTGGCCGACCTGGTCGAGGGCGTGCCGGAGCGCCTGGCCGCGCGTCCGCTGTTCCGCGCACCCACCCTGGGTGCCACCGGGACGATCCAGACCCGCCGCATCCTCGACGCCGCCGCCGCCCTGGGTCTCGCCAACCTGGAGACCGGGGGCCGGCTGCAGATCGCCGTGCAGCGCGCCGCACGCCGCCTCGGGCCGCCGGAGATCGAAGCCGCGCTCAAGCGCGGCCTCGAGACCAGCTACGGGCTCGACCCCCGCAGCGTCACGATCCGCTTCGACGGCGACGGCCCGACCCTGCTCGCTCCGGTGGACCTCGAAGGGCAGGCCGCGGCCCTCGACGTCACCTACGACCTGCGCTCCCGCCGCGTCGCGGGGCTGGTCAGCCTCGGCGAGCGGCAGGCCTCCCTGCGGGTATCCGGCGTGGTCGTCGAACTGCGCGAAGTGGCGGTGCTCACCCGGACGCTCAACCGCGGCGAACCGGTGAAGGAGGGCGACGTCGTGGCGGAGCGGCGTCCGCGCGAGACCGTCGCCTCCGACGCGCAGGGAAGCGCCACGGCGGTCATCGGCGAGGTCGCCCAGAACACGCTCACCGCCGGGACCGTGCTGCGGATGACCGACACCGCCCCGCCCGAGCTGGTCGCGCGCGGCGAGAACGTGACCATCGTGTACGAGACGCCGAACGTCAGCCTGTCGATGCGCGGCCTGTCGAACGATTCCGGCCGCATGGGCGCCGTCGTCAACGTCGTCAACGTCGCCTCCAAGAAGATCCTGCAGGCCACCGTGATCGGCCCCGGCCGGGTCTCGGTGAGCCCCAGCCCCGCGGCTCAGCAGGCCGCCGGCGCCGCCCCCGTCCAGGCGACCGCCTCCCTGCGCTGACCGCCCGTCCTGCACGCGTCGAAGAGTGATTGCCCGATGGCCCGCCGCATCGTCCTGAACCCGCTCGCCGCCGCTCTGATCGCCGGCGCGCTCGGTGCCTGCAACACCGCCGACCGCCTCTCGCAGGTGGGCGCGACCCCGGCCTTGTCGGCGATCGAGGATCCCACCACCCAGCCGGGCTACAAGCCGGTGCGGATGCCGATGCCCGACGTCCAGCCGGTTTCGTACGCCCCGAACTCGCTGTGGCGGACGGGCTCCCGCGCCTTCTTCAAGGATCAGCGCGCCGCCCGGCTCGGCGACCTCCTGACCGTGAAGGTCAACGTCACCGATCAGGCCAACATCAGCAACGAGACCAAGCGCTCCCGGGCCAACACCGAGAGCTTCGGCCTGCCGAACGCCCTGGGACTGGAGAACAACGCGGTCGGCAAGTCCTTCGGCGTCGGCAGCACCGCGCTGCTGTCCGCCACCTCGGCCACCGCCAATGACGGTGCCGGCTCGGTCCAGCGCGCCGAGACCGTGACGACGAACGTCGCCGCGGTGGTCACCCAGGTTCTGCCCAACGGCAACCTCGTGGTCGAAGGCAAGCAGGAGATCCGCGTCAACTTCGAAGTGCGCGAGATGGTGGTCGCGGGCGTCGTCCGGCCGGAGGATATCGAGTCGGACAACACCATCGACTCGACCAAGATCGCCCAGGCCCGGATCGCCTATGGCGGGCGGGGCCAGATCACCGACGTGCAGCAGCCGCGCTACGGCCAGCAGATCGTCGACATCCTGCTGCCGTTCTGAGGCCCTTCAGCCCGGCTCCTCCGGCTCCGGCCCACGGGTGACGTCGAGGCCGGACCCGGCGCCGGGGGGCGGCCCGACCTTGACCGGAGCGCCGGTCCGCGCGGCCTCGTAGATCGCCTCCATCAGCACCTGATCCTGCAGCCCCTCCTCTCCGGGGGTGCGGGGGCGCAGATCCTCCTGGATGCAGCGCGCGAAGTGGTCGAGTTCCAGGGCGAACTGGTTCTTGGGGCTCAGGACCTTCTCGTCCCGCGCGGCGTTCTTGCCGTCGCGGTGGCCGATGATGAGCCGCTGGCCCTGGTAGGCGAAGGCGTTCTGGAGGTCGATGGCGGCGGTTCCGGTGTGCAGGGTCAGGCTTCGCGCCTCGTAGACCCCGTAGCTCGACAGGCACTGGGCGATCACGCCGGACGGGAAGTGCAGGGTGAAGCTCGCCGTCTCCTCGACCTCGCGGTACTTGTGATCGTCCGGCGGCGAGTGGATCTGGGCCTGGATCAGGTTCGGCTCCTCGCCGAGAACCGCGCGGGTGGTGTTCAGGCAGTAGAGCCCGATATCCGGCAGCGACCCGCCCCCTGCCAGCGCCTTCCGCAGGCGCCACTGCTCCGGCAGTCCCGTGGTCTGGCCGTTGAAGGCCTGGATCAGCCGGGGCCGGCCGAACTCGCCCGAACGGGCGAGCTTGATCACGGCCCGGTTGTGCGGCTCGTACTGGCACCGATAGGCGATCATCAGCTTGACGCCGGCCTTGGCGCAGGCCGCGATCATCTCGCGGCACTCGTCCGAGGAGACCGCCATCGGCTTCTCGCAGAGCACCTGCTTGCCCGCCGCCGCGGCCGCCACGACGTTGTCCCGGTGCACGCCGTTCGGCGTGACGATGTAGACCGCCTGGACGTTCGGGTTGGCCTTCAGCCGATCCCACCCGTCGTAGCCGTACACGGCATCGTCCGGCAGCCCGTATTGCCGGGCCACGAGCTTCGCCTTGTCGGGGGAGCCCGACATCACCGCCGCCAGGCGGGCGCGCTTGGCCTCGCCGAAAGCCGGGAGAATCTCGTCGAGGCTCAGGCGCCCCAGACCGACGACGCAGTAGCCGACCCGCTGGCCCGGTGGCTGAGGCGCCGGGCTCGGGGCGGGCGGCCTGTCGCCGGCACCGCGCCAGTTCGGGAACATCACCCGTCCGCCCTGCACGGCGCCGGTATCGGCCGGAACCGAGGGCGCCGGTGGAGTGCCCGCCGGGGCGGCCTGGGCGCCGCCGCCCATCGCGGCGCCGGCCAGGGCGCCCCCGGCCGCGAGAAGATTGCGTCGTGAGAGCCGGGTGTCGTCTGCCATGGGCCTCGCCGTGTCGCCGGGACGGAATGGAGGCGCCTTGGGCGCCGCGTGGTGTGGAAGCCGCCGAGGGCGGGACCGCGCTCTCAGTGAACGCGACCCGGCGGCGTGCCGTTTCCGTCGAGAAGCGCGGCGCGCAGACGCGCCACCTCCGCCTCGCTGGCGGCGAGCCGGCGCGCGATCGCCGCCGGCTGCGTCGCGGCCCCCGTCTCGGCGAAACCGAGACCGACGCTCTCGCCCGCCCGCCAAGCTATGAAGGCCCGCCGGGTCTCGCCACGGCAGGGGATGAACAGCTCGATGCAATCGGGCAGCGTGGCGTCGGCAGGGACCCGGATCCGTGCCCCGTCCAGGGACACGTCGCGGACCGTGCAGTCGAGATCCGGCAGAAAGGCCGCGACGCGGAGTCGGCCGCCCAGGCAGACGCGGCGTCGGGCAGTACGGCGTCGGTCGACCACGAGCGCTTCATCCTGATGGGTGCGGATGTCGGGACAACCGCCATTGAGCCCGAAGCGGACCGGCCCGTCTCCTTTAACCGTCAGTTTACCTTAACGTTGGCCTCAGGCGGGCGGCGGCGGATCGGGCGCCTCGACCTCGCCGCGACGCTGCAGCTGCAGGGCGACGAACCAGCACAGGGATGCCCAGGCCGCGCCGATGCACCAGCCGGCCAGCACGTCGCTCGGCCAGTGCACGCCGAGATAGATGCGGCTGATGCCCACCAGCAGCGTCACGCTGACTCCGAGGGCCAGGACCAGTGCCTTCGCGCGGCGGTTGCGCTCGACCCGGGCGATGAGGGTCGCCAGGGTCAGATATGCGATGGCCGACATGGTGGCGTGGCCGCTCGGAAAACTCGCCGTGAACACTTCCATGCCGTGAGGGACGAGGTCCGGTCGCGGCCGGTGGTAGAGCATCTTCAGCAAGGTCGAGACCAGCTCGCCGCTGCCCACCGCGGCCAGGACGTAGAGGCCGATGCGCCGCCGCCCGGACACGGCGAGATAGCCCGCCACCGCGCAGGTGAGGAACAGCACCGTGAAGACGCTGCCGAGCCCGGTGATGTCGCGCATCGTCTCCTCGAGCCAGGGCGGCCCGATCGGATCGGCGAGATCGGCGGGGTTGCGCAGGGCGAGCAGGATCCGGCGGTCGAGGGCCGCGGTGGAGCCCTCGCCGACCTCGTGGGCGAGGTAGAAGAACCCATAGCCGAGGGTGCTCAGGCAGAGCAGGGCGACGAGGGGACCGACTTCGTTCAGGCGCAACCGCAGCCACACCGCCAGGGCGGGCTCGATCAGGCGATTGTTGCGGATCTGGCTCGGGGCCTTCATGCGGCGGGATCCGGGTCGGGGACGTGCGTCATCAGTCGTTCTCTCCGAAGGGCAGGCGGGCCACCGCATCCCAGGGACCGCCACGGTAGCGCCAGAGCAGCGTCGCCGGCGCGGCGAAGCGGAACGGCGCGAAACCGGCCGACAGGTCGGCGTGGAGCGCCCGGGCCTTGTCCGGAGCCACCTTGTTCTGGACCGTAACGTGGGGGCGCCAGCCCTGCCGATCCTGGGCGGTGAGATGAGGCGCGAAGCCCTGCGCAAGGCGGGCCCGGAAGTTCGACAGCGCGTCGGATTCGAGCACGTAGGCGACGCCCCGGCCGGTGAAGCGCAGGCCCGTCACGGCGACCTCCGGCCTCGGAACGGTGCGGGCGAGGGCGGTGATGGCCTCGATCACGCCCCGCTCCCGGTCGCCCGGAAGGTGGTGGAACAGGGTCGCATGGGCGGGAATCCGATTCAGCGCTTCGGGGAAGTAGCGACGCCGCTCGCCGTCGAACCGGGCGAAGGTCGGCTCATCGAAGGCGAGCGTCAGGATCAGGGGGTCCGCGTCCATCATGCGGGCCAGATGGCGCCCGAAGCCGCTCAGGTCCAGTACAGAATCCGCGCCGTCGGCAGGTCTCGGGCGAGGCACGCGGTGAGGTGGCTGCGCATCGCCTGCATCAGGAGCTTCGGGAAGACATACTTCACGGAGCCGAACTTGGTGCGCTTCTCGACGCGCTCGGCCTCGTCGAGGGGCAGGTCCGAGCCGGGATACCAGCCGCGCAGCACCGCCTTCGAGCCGGGGGTGAAGCGATGGGTGATGAGTTCGGCGGTGAGGTCGAGATCCGGCACATCGGCGAGGGCGTCGGCGGCGGCGCGGATCAGCCCGGCATAGGCCGCCTCCCAGTCCGGGACCGGCAGGATCGGCGCGACGGTCAGGCCGACCGGATAACCGGCCCGGGCCACCTCGGCCATGGCGGCGAGCCGGGCGGGGAGGGGATCGGTGCCGCCCTCGTAACGCGCGGCGGCCCGCGGGTTGACCGAGAAGCGGATCCGCGTGCGCCGGTTGTGCGGCAGGTCGAGGAGCGGTGCCACCGCGGCGAACTTGGTGGTGAAGCGCAACTGAACCGGCGCGTCCCAGGCGCCGAAATGCCGGATCGCCGCCGAGAGCGAGCCGGTCAGGTGCTCGATGCCGAGGGGATCGGTGTAGCAGGACGCCTCGAAGGTGGTTCCCTCGTGCGCCCGCTCCCGGGACGCCGAGGTCACTGCCCCGCGCCCGGCATAGGCCGTGAGGTTGCCGAGGATCGCCTCGAGATTGGCATAGGCGCGCGTCACCGGCGGCCCGGCGAGCGAGCCGGCGAGGTAGCAGTATTGACAATGGGCGGGGCAACCCTCGGCAAGGTCGAAGCGCCAGTCGGCCGAGGGCGGGATCGGCTGCAGCCGCAGCTTGGTCGGCGGGGCGCTCGTCAGGACGAGGGTCGCCTTCGCGGCCGCGTAGGCCCGGCGGGGATCCGCCTCGCGCGGGCTCGGCAGGCGGTTGGACGGCAGGCGCTCCACCGGCAGGCCCAGGGCCTCGGCGCGGGCCAGCATGGCCCGGCCATGGGGATGCTCCAGAGCGGACGGCATCACCAGCACCCGGCGCGGGCGCCACGGCCGCCCCGGGCGGACGGGCTCCGGGCCATCGGGGGGCTGAACGGCCGGGAGGGACGAAGGCGGCATGCCTGAGGAACGCCTCGTCCCGGCACCGGGTCCGGCCTAGTCGCCCGCTCACGGTGCGGCTAAAGCACCGTCATGTCTTCAGGCAGGGAGAGCGTCCATGTCGGCCGCGACGGCTGGTTATTTCTCACCGGAGGAACCAACCGGGTCATGGACCGGTATCGCGGCGGTCTGCGGCACTGGCTGCTGCTGCGCGGCTGGACGCGGCTGATCAAGGCCCGTGCGCGGCGGGCCGAGGACCTCGGCATGCGCTGCCTCCACGTGATCGTGCCGGAGAAGCTGTCGGTCTACGACGACAAGACCGACGGCCTGCGCTACGCGCCGGGCAAGGCTTCGACCCGGCGACTGGCCCGACGCCTCGCGCGACACCCGGCCTATCTCGACCTTCTCGCGCCGCTTCGCGCCGCCCGCAACGGAGCGACGCCGCTCTACCTGCGCACCGACACCCACTGGACCGCGCAGGGGTGCCTGCTGGCCTATCGCGAGATCATGCGGGCACTCGGGGCGGTTCCGCCCGCCGATATCGGCGGGCGTCCCGGTACCGTCTCGGAACAGATCATGGATCTCGGCGAGAAGCTGCCCGAGCGGCCGCGCGAGCGGCTGGAGCGATTCATGCTGCAGCGCGATGCGATGCGGGTGGAGACCGGGCCGCTACTGGCCGCCTACGAGGCGCAGGGACGCGACCGCGAGGTGCATGTCGGCGCGCATGTCGTCTATCGAAACCCGTCCCCGGGGGCCGATCCGCGACGGCTCGTCCTGTTCGGCGATTCCTGCGCCCATTTCGACCCGTTCCTGCTGACCGGGCTGCTCGCCGAGAGTTTCAGCGAGGTTCACTTCATCTGGTCCTCGAGCCTCGACTGGCCCTACATCGAGCGCGTGCGTCCGGACATCCTGCTGTTCGAGATCGCCGAGCGCTTCCTGGCCAAGCTGCCGAAGGACGATTTCGACGTGGCCGTCGCCGGTCAGCGCGGGACGGGCGGTCGCCTCGCGCGGCTCGGGAGCGACGGCCTGGGACGTGCCGTGGCGCCTCAGTAGATGGCCGGATCCAGGCGGGCGAAGTCGGTGACGCTGGCGGCCTGATACTTGGCGACGGATTCCGGCGCGCAGGCGATCCCGATCATCAGGACGAGGAGTGTCGCGAGGCACGCGAGCGTTGCCGTGACCACGTCGGCATGGCGCCGCAGAGCATGGATCACCAAGCATCCGAACGTGAACAGGGCCGCCTCGGCGACGGGCACCAGCGCGAACGACATCACTTCACCTCCATCGATCTCCCCACGCGATCGGGCCGCTGCGGCACGTGCGCGGCGACGGGTGGGTGCCCGAGAGATGGCTCAGTTTGCTGCACCGCAACAGAAGGATCGGCGCAGCCCTGCCTTGCGCAGAACTCGCGGGCCGGCGGGACCGGGCGCACCGGTCGCGCGGTTGGCGCTCCTCGGATGCAGACCGGCATCCGTCTTCACAGACGCCGCGCGAGGCCCATCTGGGTCGGATCGCTTATGGGACCGGAGACGACGATGGGCCTCCTCGTGGACGGCATCTGGCGCGACCAGTGGTACGACACCGCCGCGACGGGCGGCCGCTTCGAGCGCAAGGCCTCCGCCTTCCGCAACTGGGTGACCGCCGACGGATCACCGGGCCCGTCCGGATCGGGCGGCTTCCGGGCCGAGCCGGGCCGCTACCATCTCTACGTCTCCCTGGCCTGTCCCTGGGCGCACCGCACGCTGATCGGGCGCGCGCTCAAAGGGCTGGAAGACGCGATCTCCGTCTCGGTGGTCGATCCGCATATGGGCGCCGAGGGCTGGGTGTTCGGTGACACGCCGGGCGCGACACCGGACCCGATCCACGGCGCACGGCGCCTCTACGAGGTCTACCTGGCGGCCGACCCGTCCTACAGCGGCCGCGTCACCGTGCCGGTGCTGTGGGACCGGGAACGCGGCACCATCGTGTCGAACGAATCCGCCGAGATCCTGCGGATGCTGAACGACGCCTTCGGGGGCACGGGTCCGGACCTCTACCCGGCGGACCTGCGTCCCGAGATCGACGCGGTGAACGCTCGGGTCTACGACCGGGTGAACAACGGTGTCTACAAGGCGGGCTTCGCCACCACCCAGGACGCCTATGCCCAAGCCTTCGAGGCCCTGTTCGCCGAGCTCGATGCGCTCGAAGCGCGGCTCGACCGGAGCCGTTACCTCTGCGGCGACCGCGTGACCGAGGCGGATATCCGCCTGTTCACCACCCTGGTGCGATTCGACGCGGTCTATGTCGGGCACTTCAAGTGCAACAGGCGCCGGATCGCCGACTATCCGAACCTGTCGAACTATCTCCGCGATCTCTATGCCATGCCCGGCATCGCGCCGACCGTCGATCTGACGCATATCAAGCGGCATTATTACGAGAGCCATCCGACCATCAATCCGACGGGGATCGTGCCCCTCGGACCGGAGCTGGATTTCGCCGCCCCGAACGACCGCGCCCTGCGGTTTGCGGGCTAGCCGGCTGCGGCTGGGGTTCGGCCCGTGGTGAGCCCGACGCCGGCCCCGTCCCGATGCCGCCCCCTCGACGGCGGGCGCCGTGCGCCTAGTTCGGCTCTCAACCGGAGGATGCCCGACCCGCCATGACCAATCGCCTGCGCCTCGCGCTGCTCTGCGCTCTCGTCAGTCTTCCCTCCGCGGCACGCGCCCAGGCCGCGTTGCGGCTGGACGGCACCTGCGAGAAGCTCGTGATCGGCACGCAGGATCTGAGCAGCTCCTGCAGCAACGTCCTGACGAACGCGGTGAGTCGCAATCGCACCAGCTTCGACTTCACCACCTCCGACGGTCAGGCGCTCAGCTTCAGCGGTAACGGCGCCCAGCAGGAAGCCACCGAGGAGACCGATCCGCTGCAGCCGATCAACGTGGTCACCACCGGAAAGGATGGCGCCCCGGTCCTGGCGATCGGCGCCTGCCGCTTCTCCACACCGGAACCGGGCCGCACCGCGATCACCTGCGAGGCCAGCACGGCCGACGGACGCCCGTTTGCCGGAACGTTCGTGACTGCGGCCAAGGCGCCTGCCGGTGCGCCGGCCGCCGCACCGGCCCGCTGAGCGTCCCTGTCTTTGGGCTGGTCAGATCATGGCGGAAGCCCCATTTAGGGAACTTCACGAAAAAGGTTCCGAAGCCAGACCGATGCTCAACGACACCCTCGCCGGGGGCGGTGCCCCGGCCGGCGACACCGGCACCCTCATCAAGGACACGACCACTGCGAGCTTCCGGCAGGACGTGCTCGCCGAGTCGATGCACCGGCCTGTGCTGGTCGACTTCTGGGCGCCCTGGTGCGGGCCCTGCAAGCAGCTCACGCCGGTGCTGGAGAAGGTGGTCCGGGAAGCCGCCGGCGCGGTCGCCCTGGTGAAGATGAACATCGACGAGCATCCCTCGATCGCGGGTCAGCTCGGCATCCAGTCGATTCCGGCGGTCATCGTCTTCCAGAAGGGCCAGCCGGTCGACGGCTTCATGGGCGCGGTCCCCGAGAGCCAGATCAAGGAGCTGATTGGGCGCGTGGCCGGTCCTCAGCAGGATCCGCTCGAGGCCGCGCTCGCGGACGCCGCCGCCCTCATCGAGGAGGGCGACCTCGCCGGTGCTGCGGAAATCTACGCGGCGGTCCTGGAGCAGCAGCCCGACAACGTCACGGCGCTGGCCGGCCTCGCCAAGATGCAGCTCGACGCGGGCGAGATCGAGAACGCCAAGCGGGTTCTGGCCATGGTGCCGGAGGCGAAGGCTGGCGATCCGGCGCTCGCCGGCATCCGCGCCGCCCTCGAACTCGCCGAGCAGGCCGCCTCGCTCGGCGATCTCGCGGGCATGCAGCGGGAAGTGGAGGCCAACCCGGACGCCCATCAGGCGCGGTTCGACCTCGCGCTGGGCCTCGCCGCCCGAGGCGAGCGCGGCCAGGCGGTCGACCACCTGATCGAACTGCGCCGGCGCGACAAGGACTGGAACGACGACGGGGCGCGCAAGCAGCTGCTGCAGTTCTTCGAGGCCTGGGGCGTGATGGATCCGGATACGATCCGCGGACGGCGCAAGCTCTCGGCGCTTTTGTTCTCGTGAGGTTCCGGCTCGCGCTTCGGACCACCAATCGGCCCCCCCGGGAGGCGCCATGAGCACCCATGCGAGCTACAAGGGCCCGGCGGATTGTCCCGCGGTCATCCCGGTCTTCCCCCTCTCCGGGGCGCTGCTGCTGCCCCGCGGGCAGATGCCGTTGAACATCTTCGAGCCGCGCTATCTCGCCATGGTCGACGATGCCATGCGCACGGACCGGATCATCGGCATGATCCAGCCGGATCCAGAAGGATCGGGCGGGGCCAATCCGAAACTCTACCGCGTCGGCTGCGCGGGGCGGGTGACCCAGTACGCGGAGACCGGCGACGGACGATACCTGATCTCGCTCACCGGCATCACGCGCTTCCGGGTCGAGAGCGAATTGGCCTCGATCGGCCCCTATCGCCGCTGCCACGTCTCCTATGACGACTTCGCTGTGGACTTCGAGCCCCGGGCGGGCGAGGAGCAGGTCGACCGCGCGGGCGTGCTCAAGGCGTTGCGCGACTTCGTGGAGTCGAACGACCTCAAGGTGGACTGGGCCGGAATCGACGAGGCGCCCGACGAGGCGCTGGTCAACGCTCTCTGCATGATGAGTCCGTTCGGTGTGCGCGAGAAACAGGCGATGCTCGAGGCCCCCGACCTGAAGACGCGGGCCGAGATCCTGATCGCGGTCACGCAGATGGAACTGGTTCGCGGCTCGGGCCCCGAGTCGACGATGCAATAGGCTGCACGAACGATGACCAACGACCTCACCGCCCCCGTCGAAGCGACCCGCGTGGACCCGAAGCTTTTGGAGATCCTGGTCTGCCCGCTGACCAAAGGGACACTGGAATACGATTCCGTCCGCCAGGAACTGATCAGCCGTTCCGCCAAGCTCGCTTATCCGATCCGCGACGGGATCCCGATCATGCTGCCGGAAGAAGCCCGGCCGCTGACGGACTGATCGCCCGGGCCGCTCGTTTGCGCGCGGGGCAGCCCGCGTCGCTTCGCATCCCGAGCGCCCACGCTTGCGGGCCTCGCCCCCTCCGGTCGGGCTGGGCTCGCTCCGGGCCGGCCCTCCTGCAAATCCTCAGGATGACGGCGAGACTTGGCATCAGGTCTTCCGATCGGAGAGCAGATTCGACCCTATCGAGCTTGACTATTACTCCGCCCTTCGCCGACCCTGATCTATCTTGAGCTAACGCGTGGCGGCCATACTCTTGCCGCTTCGATCGTTCAGCGTCGAGTCATCCCCGATCGATGATTCTGACCGTGCATCCCGCCTCAGGCGGCATCCACTTCGCTGAGAGATCGCACCGCATGATCAAGCTGACCGCCGTCGCGGCCCTCGCCGCCGGCCTGTTCCTTCCCCTTTGCGCGCCCGCCAGCGCGGAGCCCGGCACGCATAACGGACGCTGGTCGGTGGAACTGGTCACGGAAACCGGTCTGTGCAGCGCCCGCTACACCTACGCGCTCGCCATTCGCGAGGGTCACGTGCAGCTGATCTCCGGCGCCGCCGGCGCGCAGGTGAACGGGCATGTCGGGGCCGATGGCAGCGTCGGGCTCACCGTCAACAACGGCACCGCGAGCGGCACGGGAACGGGGCGGCTCCGGGCCGGGAGCGGCGCGGGGACCTGGAAGGTCTCGTCCCTCTGCTCCGGCCACTGGACCGCGCGGCGCAGCGATACCCGCACCGCGCAGGCCGACTGAAACCGCTCAGACGGCGGCTGCGAGCCAGGTGCGCGCCTCGTCGATGCGGGCCCGCTCGAACACCTTGATCTGGGTCGGCGAGACGAAATTGAAGGTTTCGGCCAGCGCCTTGAGCCAGGGTGCGTCCGTCACCAGGGCGACGTGGCTGACGCTCTTCATCATCGAGAAGCCGAAGCGCGGATCCTTGAAGAAGGCGGCCGGCTCCATGCCCTCGAAGGCGCGGATGTCCTCGAGCAGCTTGATCTTGCCGCCCTTGTCGAGGTCGGCCTTCATCGCCGTCATCATGGCGTTCATCTCTTCGTCGGTGATCTTCCCGTCGACCACGATCTCGGCGACGTTGGAATCCGGCGTCTTGGTATAAGTCAGCACTGATCGCTCCTCCGGGAACCGCATGCGTCCCGGCCAATCTCCGGCCGGGATCCGCCGCCCGTCGCCCGAGTGTCCTACAAAAAGCTCTGCGGGTCGACATCGATGGCGACCCGGACGTTGCCGCGCACCTTCGGACCCCGGGCGATCCAGGCGCGCAGGTAGGCCTGCAGATCGACGTTGCGCTCGGTCTTCACAAGCAGGCGGAAGCGGTATCGGCCGCGCACCAGGGCCAGTGGTGCCTCGGCGGGACCCAGCACCATCACGCCCTCCGGCGGCTCGGCCGCGCGGGCCAGCGCCTGGCCGTGGGCCTCCGCCACCTCGCGCTCGGTCGCCGAGACGATCAGCGCGGCGAGCCGCCCGAACGGCGGAAGGCCCGCCGCCTCGCGGGCCTGGATCTCCTCCGCGTAGAAGCGCTCGGCATCCCCGGACAGGAGGGCCGCGATCACGGGATGGTCCGGCTGGTAGGTCTGGACGAGGGCGCGGCCGGGCTTCTCTCCGCGGCCGGCACGGCCGGTGACCTGCTGCAGCAGCTGGAACGTCCGTTCCGCGGCCCGCGGATCGCCCGAGGTCAGGCCGATATCGGCGTCGAGCACGCCGACCAGGGTCAGGAACGGGAAATTGTGGCCCTTCGCCACGAGTTGCGTCCCGATCACGATATCGCATTCGCCGGCTGCCACGGCATCGAGTTCCTGCCGCAGGCGCTCCGCGCCGCCGGGGAAGTCGCTCGACAGGACGACGACGCGCCGGTCCGGAAACAAGGCCGTGGCCTCCTCGGCGATCCGTTCGACGCCGGGGCCGCAGGCGGTGAGATTGTCGAATGTGCCGCACTCGGTGCAGGCCTCCGGCCGGCGCTCGGCATAGCCGCATTGATGGCAGACCAGCGCCCGGCGGAACCGGTGCTCCACCAGCCAGGTCGAGCAGTTCTTGCACTGGTAGCGGTGGCCGCAGGCCCGGCAGAGGGTCAGGGGCGCGTAGCCCCGGCGGTTGAGGAACAGCAGCGCCTGCTCGCCGCGCTCCAGGGTGCTCTTCACGGCGTTGACCAGCGGCGGGCTCAGGAAGCGGCCGCGCTCGGGCTGGTCGAGGCGCATGTCGATCGCCGCGATGTCGGGCAGGCGCCGCCCGCCGAAGCGCTCGGGGAGCAGGATGTGCCGGTAGCGCCCCCTTGCGGCGTTGACGCGGGTCTCGATGGCGGGCGTCGCCGAGGTCAGCACCACCGGGCAGGACTCGAGACGCCCGCGCACCACCGCCATGTCGCGGGCATGGTAATGGACGCCGTCCTCCTGCTTGTAGGCGGTCTCGTGCTCCTCATCGACCACGATCAGCCCCAGCCGCGCGAAGGGCAGGAACAGGGCCGAGCGCGCGCCGACCACCACCAGCGCCTCGCCCTCGGCCACCGCGGCCCGCAGGCGCTCGCGACGCCTGCCGCCGATTCCGGAATGCCACGCCGCCGGCCGAACCCCGAACCGGGCGGCGAAGCGGTCCAGGAACTGGGCCGTCAGCGCGATTTCCGGCATCAGGATCAGCGCTTGGCGGCCCGCCCGGATGCAGGCGGCCACGGCCTCGAAATAGACCTCGGTCTTGCCCGAGCCGGTGACCCCCTCCAGCAGGACGGGCCTGAGATCGGCCGAATCCTCGGCCGGCGGCCGGTCCCACGGAAAGGGCGCGACCAGAGCCGCCACGGCCTCGGCCTGGGCGGGCGAGAGCGGCGAGCGCGGGAAGTCCGGATCGGGCCGCGGCGCGACCGGCTCGGGCGCGACCGCCACGGTCTCCAGGGCACCGTCGTCGATGAGCCCGTCGACCACCGAGAGCGAGACCCCGGCCTCCTTGGCCAGGGCGCTCTTGCCCCGCAGACCGCCGTCGGCGGCCGCGGCGAGGACCTTGGTGCGAGCCGGGGTCGGCCGGGCCGGGGGCTTGTCGGTGATGCGCACGGCGACCCGGGCGGTCTCGCCGGCCGCCGCCTCGTCGGGCAGGCGCAACACCATGGCCAGCGCCGAGCCTTTCGGCGCCAGCGTGTAGCGGGCGATCCAGTCGACGAGGCTGCGCAGCGGATCCGACAGGGGCGGGAAGGGCAGGCGGTCGGTCACAGGCCGCAGGTTCGAGCCGCCGGGGCTCTCGGCCACGCCCCAGACGACCCCGACGATCTCGCGCGGTCCGAGGGGCACCTGCACCACGTCGCCGGCGGCGAGGTCGAGCCCGGCCGGCGCCACGTAGCTGTAGGGTGTATCGAGGGCCAGCGGGATCAGGATCTCGGCGACGACGGGCATGCTGGGCTTTTCGGGCGGGTCCGTTCCGGGTCCGTACCACAGGCCCGGGAAAAGAACCCGCCGCTTCAGCGGTCCCGCAGCCCCGGCACCAGCGGCAGGGCCGCGAGACTCAGGGCCGCCATCGCCCAGAAGGCGGAAGCCCCGAACGACCCGTAGAGCGCCCCGGAGGCCAGGGTCGCGGCGACGCCGGACAGGCCGAGGCCCAGGGTGCCGTAGAGGGCCAGCGCGGTCGTCCGGAGGTCGGCCGGCGTGGTGGCTTCGATGAGCCCGAGGCAGGCGAGGTGCAGGAGGGCGAAGCTCACCCCGTGCAGGGCCTCGACGGCGGCGAGCCACGGGATCGCGGTCGTGGAGCCCAGCACCGCCCAGCGTACGGCCCCCGCGCAGGCCGCGGCCGCGACGCCTGCCGCAGGGCCGATCCGCGCCAGCAGGGGCGGCCCGACCAGCAGGAAGACCAGAACCTCGGCGGCCACCGACACCGACCAGAGGAGGCCCGCGGTGGCCGGCGCGATCCCGGCGGAGCGCCACAGGATCATGGCGAAGCCGTCGTGCATCGCGTGGGCGCCGATCACCAGGGCGGCGACCAGCACCGTGCGGCGGAAACGCGGCAGCGCGATCAGGGCAGCGAAACCGTGCCACGGCGCCCCGGCCCGGGTCGCTCGGGCCCGATCCGCCGGCAGCGCCAGGGCCGACGCACCGGCGGCGAGGAACAGGCCGCCGCTCGCGACGAGGGCGGCGGCGAGGCCGAAGATCCCGATCGACCAGCCCGCGGCGGCGGTGCCCGCGATGAAAGCGGCCGAGCCCGCGCCACGGATCCAGCCGTACTGGAACGCCGCCCCACCCCGTGCGGCGGCCAGGGCCAGCGCGTCGGCGAGCGGCGCCGGAGCCGCGGTGCCCACCGCGTAGAGCAGAGCCGGGGCGATCAACTGCGCCAACCCGACGCCCGGCAGATGCGCCAGGGTGCTGAGCCCCGCCAGCGCGAGACTCGCCGCAAGAATGGATCTGCCGGCGCGATGGCGGTCGGCGAAGGCGCCGGCCAGCGGCCCGATCCCGAGGCGCAGCGCACCCGCGGCAGCGAGAAGAAGGCCGATCTCAGCCGGCGTCAGGCCACGGGCCGCCAGGAAGCCCGGCAGGATCGGCGACAGAACGCCATAGGCACCGTAGAGGGCCGCATACAGGACGAGGAACCGGGGGAGCCCGCCACGTCGTTCCGCCCCTGGCGCCCGCTTCTGCATGGGCGGAACGTAGTCCGGCAGGCCTCCCGAAGTCAGGTCAGCAGGGGCGACGGACGGCGTAGCGGTAGCGCCGCCCTTGCGCGTCGAGCAGCTCGCTGTCGGGACCTTCCTGCCAGACGACCTCGTCCTCGGGCCCCGCCGCGTTGGTCAGGGTCGCCCCACGGACGATGTCGAGGCTGAGGCCGAACCCGTAATTGGTGGCGGTCGCGTCGGTGATCGCGGCCGTGATGTCGGCCTCGTCGGGCAGGCAGGCGAACAAGACGCCGTCGGCGATGGCGAGGGTGTAGGTTTGCACGGATGGGCTCCAACAGGCTCGAAGAGCGTGGACCGGCACGGGAGCGCCCAAACCTAGGCATCGCCACCGGGATGTGAAGGCTTCCCACCGAATTGCTGCATTGCACCATTTCGTGAGGACAAGCCCCGCGCAAGCCCGCCGCGCCGCGTCTCACCGCCCCAGATGGCTATCGAAGAACCGCGCCATCTCGCCGAACACCTCCTTGGTCTCCGGGGCGTCCGGAGTGAAGAGGTACTGGGCGTGGGACATGCCCTCGAACACCTGGAGGGACGCCTCGATCCCGGCGGCGCGCAGCTTCCGATGGGTGCGCACGGTGTTCGACAGGAACAGGTCGCGGGTGCCGGTGATCAGGATCGCGGGCGGCAGGCCGGCGAAATCGCCATAGATCGGCGAGAGCTGCGGGTCCTTCAGGTCCCGACCGGCGGCGTAGAGCTTGGCGGCCGGCGTCAGGTAGCCGGAATAGCTGACGAGGACGTTGTCCAGCCACTCGTTGGTCCGGTAGCTGTCGCCGGTCTCGGTCATGTCGGACCAGGGCGTGCCGAGGCCGATCGCCGCCGGCAGCGCCAGTCCCTCGGCCTTGGCGCGGAGCATCAGAGCCAGGGTCATGCCGCCGCCCGTGGAGGTGCCGAACACCGCCATGTTCTGAGGCTTCTGCATGGTCAGCATGGCGCGCCACACGGCGGTCGCGTCGTCCATGGCGGCGGGGTAGGGGGCATCCGGCGGCATGCGGTAATCCACCGCGATGACCTTGTAGCCGCCGAGGCCGGCCATCAGGATCGCCTCCAGCGTGCCGGACTCGCCGGGATTGTAGACGTAGCCGCCCCCGTGGATGTGCAGGAGCAGGCGGTTGCGGTTGGCTTCGGGCATCTGCCGGGGCTGGATCACGAAGGCCTTCACGCCGCCGATCACGGCGGCCTCGCTGGTGACGCCGAGCTTCTCACGCAGGGCGGGGAGGGCGGCGGCGCCGGCGGCGGCCAGCCGGTCGACCAGGGCCTTCCAGGCCGCGGCGTCCGGCGGGTTCGCGTTCCAGGCCGGCACGCGGTAGGGCGCCGCCACAGCCGTGCGGAATTGCGGACTCGTCGTGTCGGCGGGCACCGGCACGACCTTGGCCGGTACCGTCCGTGGCCCCGGCGCGGCATTGGCCGCTCCGATCTCGGCCTCGAGCTGCTCGAAACGGGGAACTGGCCTCTCGGCGGGTGCGGCCTGCCCGAGGGCGGCGTGGGTTCCGCAGGCGATCATCAGCAGCGCGGACAGGCTCAGGCGCATCTCGGTTCCTCCTGGGCAGCCCGGTCTGCGGACCCGTCTCGGCGGGGGCCGGCTGCGTGGATCCATGAAGTATCGGACGGGGCGGACCGCGACAGCGGCCCCGGTTACGATCACGGCCTTGCGTTCACGCTTCGAGGCGCGGCAGCGCAGCCGGGGTGGCCGGCTCGACCACCAGGGTCGCCGGCACGGCGCCGTCACCGGCCAGCGCCTCGGCGATCGCCTCGGGGGCGATCGGGTCCTCGGCGGCAGAACCGGCGAGATCCGGCGTGATCCGGGCGGCCTCCCGCCGTGTATCGGTCTCCGCCGCGGCATGCTCGTCGGCGACGCCGGCCACCGCCTCGGGGGCGATCAACCCGATGGCCGCCGCATGCTCGGCCATCGCGACACTGTCGCCGGCCAGCACCAGGCTCGATCCGGCCCGGGCGACGGCGCCGGCGAGGCGGACGATCTCCTCGACCCGGGCCGAGTCGCGGGACACGTTGCGGATGTAGACTGCCAGCACCCGCCCGGGATTCTCCTCGACGATCTGCGCGTAGACCTCCGGATCGTGCTGGCCGCTGTCGCCGATCAGCACGAAGGGCAGATCCCGGTAGAGGGCGAGCATGTGGCGGATCAGCGCCTGCTTGTGGTCGGTGGCCCGGCGCGGCAGCGGATGCGTCCAGGACAGGCCCCATTCCCTCAGGAACAGCACCGGCCCCGCCGGAATGCCGTGGCGCTGGAAGAATTCCGACAGCATTTCGTAGAGGCCCCAGGGGGCCCGGGAGACGTAGAGCATCGGGTTGCCCTCGCCGCCGCCGGCGCCCGCATGCAGGGCCCGGTAGAGGGCGGCCACACCCGGGAAGGCGACCCGGCTCTCGGCATCCTCCACGAACAGGCGCCAGAGCATCGTCAGCTTGTTGGCGACACCGGTGCGCATGACCGTGTCGTCGATGTCACTGACGACGACGACACGGCACTGGTCGGGCGGGATGAACACCGCGCCCTCGGCGGGGATCGGCGGGTCGGCGTCGAGAAGGAGATCGACCGCGTGCCACTCCCCCGGCGCAGCCGGTCGCGTGCGCGGGTGCAGGTGCAGACGGAAATAACCGTCGCGGTCGGTCTCGACCCGGACGGCGTCGTCGCCGAACCGGGCGGTCACGGCGGCTCCGGCAATCGCCCGCCGGGCGATGCGGCGCCGCAGGTCGCGCCATTGCGCCCGCAGGGAATCGGGATCCTCGCCGGGGATCCCGGGCGATTGCCGGAAGACGCGACCGATCAGGAATACCTCATCGCGTGAGCCGTAGCCGCGGTACGGCTCGACCACGAGGCCGCCCGGTCCCTTGCCGCCTCGGCCCTGCGCCCGGCGGACCGGCCGGGTGAGGACCCGCAGCGCCTTGGTGGCGCCCTTGCGCACGCGTGAGGCCATGGACCGGCCGCTCCCGGGCGCTCAGGCCTGCGGCAGTTCGGGGCTGAGCCCCATCGCGTCGAGGCCCTCCTCCAGCAGATCCCCGGCGTCGGGCGAGCCCAGCAGCTCCCGCACGGCGCCCTCGCCAGCGGCCTCGCGCTCGCGGGCGAAGCGCACGGCCTCGCTCCACTCCTCGGGCTCCATGTCGCCGCGTCCGATATAGAGAAGGGCGAGCAGCTCGGCCCGGGAATCGTCGTCGAGCCCGGCGATCAGGCCCCGGACCTCGGATTCCGTGGCGTCGTCGGTGCCGGAGGTCAGGACGTCGGTGGACCCGTCGTCGATCGGGTTCGAGCCCGAATCCGGATCGGTGTTGCCCTCCTTCACCTCGATGGCGCGCAGCCGCATGACGATGTCGGTGACGGTTTCGACGGCGATATCCATGCGCTGATCTCCGAACGCTGACAGGAGCGGCCAAGCGGGGCCCTCAAGCCGCGACAACGGACGAGCGGGCCCGGGGTTCGCCCCATCCCCATCGAAGGCGCGGTGCGTGGTCCGCGCCACTTCCCGGTTGGACCACCGTAGGATAGAGCCTGCGAGACTATTTCGATAACCGGGTCAACATCGGCGATAGACGTGGTTTCTATAGAGTCTGCTGGAACATCCTTCGCCGATACCACCGTCTCCTGCGTACGCGACTCAAGGTCTCGGCGCTCGGCCGGGCGCCGCTGGCACGTCGGCGCCCTCGCGGGGCTCTGCGGAGTGGCCGGATCCGTGCTGCTTGGACCGGACCCCGCCGAGGCCAGGCCCGCGAGCTACGAGGGCAGCGCGCCGAGCTGCTTCCTCACGGGCGGCGGCGCCCTCGAGATCTGCCGGGATGGCTCGGAGGCCGAGGGCGTCCTGATCGCGCCGGCGCCCTGCGCGTTCGTACGCGGCGTTCAGCTCCTGCGGCTTGCCCGTTCCGAGGCACCGGGCCCGATCCAGGCCCTGTTCCAGGGGCAGACCCCGGTGGCATCCCGACGGGACGAGCCCTGCCCGGAGCGCCGCGCCACGGACAGCCGGGATGGCGGCGCCCTGCGCACCGGGCGGACCTTCGAGGCCTTGGTCACGACGCTGCCGCCCACGGCCGACCGGTTCTGGGTCGACCTGCCAGAGCAGAGCACGCGGGCGCGCGGCTGGTCCGAACCGACACCGACGGCCGAGGGGATCGGCCCGCGCGACCCGATCGCGGTGACGGGCCGCACCTGGGCCGGGGAGGCCTACAGCTACGTCTTCCTGCTCGGGCAGGAGCGCGTGGGCGTCACCGGCGGGGACGATGCCGAGACCGAGCGCCGGGGCCGCCGTGGGCGCCGGCGAGCGGAGCAGGACGCGCCGGCGTCCGGCCCGGCCGATGTCCGCCGCCGCGTGCAGATCGAGGCAAGGACCCTCGATTTCCAGACCTTCGAGATCCGCACCCGCACCGCGGACGGGTACGGCCTGGCCTGGACGCCGTTCGAGGCGGGCGCGGGCCGCGGGCGGCGCAGCGACCCGCCTGCCCCCGCCGCGGTGATCGACGAGGCGGGCAAGCCGGTGACCTCGGCCTGCACGGCCCCGGCCTTCGAGACCCACGGGCTCGCCGGTTCGATCAGCGTCGTGGATCGCACCTATCACTACGTCTATACCGACGTGCTGCCCGAGGATTGCGGCCTCGCCCCCGAGAAGCGCCGCACCGGGCTCTTCCTGCGCACCGCGCAGGACCTGTCCGGTGCGAAGGTCTGGTCGACGGCCCGCAAGCTCGCCGGGCCGCTGCCGCCCGGGTCCCTCGTGCGGGTGGCCCGGGCCAAGGGCTTGCAGCGCTGGGCGGTCTCCTACACGTGCCAGCGGCCCGCCAACGCGCCGGGCGGCCCCGTGGCGGACATCTGCCTCCAGTACACCGCCGACATGAACCTCGATGGCATCGGCGCCCTCAAGCTCTACGCCGATCCGGTCGAAGCCGGCCGCTCGCCGGCCTATCTCGGACTGCGCTCGGGGGGCGACGGCAGCGGCCGGTACGATCGGAGCGCGCATTTCTGGATGACGGACGCGGAAGGCAACCTCGACACGCCGGCGATCTATCCGAACAAGGCCGGGTTCCTGACTTGGCTCGACCGGCTCGCTCCGACCGCCTCCGGCCGCGACACGTCGAGCCTCTACGGAAGGCCCGTCTACTGGGCGACGTGGACGGTGCGCCAGATCGGCGCGCAATAAGTCGCGGGAGGCGCTATATGGGCGGCCGACAAGCCGCGCGCGGCGTGCCTGACGGACCCGATGGAAACCCATATCGACCTGTGGTTCGCCGCGAGCATCGTGGCGATCTCGTTGCTCCTCTCGGCTTTCTTCGCGGGCGCGGAGACGGCCTTCACGGCCGCGTCGCGGGCGCGGATGCACGCCCTCGAACAGGCGGGCGATCCGCGGGCCGCGATCGTCAACCGCATCCTGGCGATCCGCGAGCGCTTCATCGGCGCCATGCTGATCGGCTACAACATCGTGGCGATCGGCGCCTCGGCCTTCACCACCAGCGTGCTCACCGCGCTGTTCGGCAAGAGCGGCGTGATCTACGCCACGGTCGGCATGTCGGTGCTGGTCATCGTGTTCGCCGAGGTGCTGCCGAAGACCCTCGCCATCTCCAAGCCCGACAAGGCGGCGCTGCTCACCGCCCGGCCGGTGGCCTTCGCGGTGGCGCTGATGGGCCCGCTGGCCATCGCCATCGAGCATCTCGTGCGGCTGATGCTGAAGCCGTTCGGCGTCACCATCGGCGAGCACCAGTCGATCCTCACCGCCGCCGAGGAGCTGCGCGGGCAGGTGGCGCTGATGCACCGGGAGGGGGGCGTCGCAAAGGCCGAGCGCGACATGCTGGGCGGCCTCCTCGACCTCTCGGACCTGTCGGTCTCCGACGTCATGGTCCACCGCACCAAGATGCGGGCGATCGACGCCGACCAGCCCTCCGAGGACATCGTCCGCGCCGTCCTGTCCTCGCCCTATACGCGCATGCCCCTGTGGCGCGGCACGCCGGAGAACATCGTCGGCGTGCTCCACGCCAAGGACCTTCTGCGGGCGCTCGACGCGGCGGGGGGCGACGCCTCGGGCCTCAAGGTCGAGGCGCTCGCCCTGGAGACGTGGTTCGTGCCGGGCACCACGTCCCTGCGCGCCCAGCTCAAGGCCTTCCTCACCAAGAAGACCCACTTCGCCCTGGTGGTCGACGAGTACGGCGAGGTGATGGGCCTCGTGACTCTGGAAGACATCCTGGAGGAGATCGTCGGCGACATCGCCGACGAGCACGACGTCACGGTCTCGGGGGTGCGCCCGCAGGGGGACGGGTCGGTGAACGTCGATGGCGGCGTGCCGATCCGCGACCTGAATCGCGCGATGGACTGGAAACTCCCCGACGAGGAGGCGACCACGATCGCGGGCCTCGTCATCCACGAGGCCCGGACCATCCCGGATCAGGGGACGGCCTTCAACTTCCACGGCTTCCGCTTCCAGGTGCTGCGGAAGGCCAAGAACCGGATCACCACGCTGCGCATCACGCCGCTGACGGCGACCGGGCTCCAGGCCACCGCTCAGCCGGACGCGCAGCGCGACGCGGTGTGATGCCGCGTCCGGGCGGCGGCTTCGACGTCGCCGCGTCCGCGCGCACAGCGCCGCCTTTTGGAGGCGCGATGCTGATGGACCTCGCGGCATGCCGGGTCACGTCGCGCCACGCAAAATGACGGGGCGCGCGTCTTCGACCGGAATGCGGGTGCGGCACCGGGTCCGGACGACGGTTTTCCCGCCGTCCGTCTGAGGTCCATCCGCGACCGGCCGCGCGCCTCAGCCCGGCATCGCCTCCAGCCCCTCGGCACGGATCCAGTCCCGGGTGCGGTCGAGCGCCCGGCCGAGCCGGTCGAACAGGGCATCGATCTCATCCGGCGCGATGATCAGCGGCGGGCAGACCGCGACGCGGTCGCCGGCAAGCGCCCGCACGATCAGCCCTTCGCCCTGCGCGAAGGCGACGCAGCGCGCAGCGACGCCGGTCTTGGGGTCGTATTGCCGCTTGGTGGCCTTGTCGGCGACGATCTCCAGGCCGCCGATCAGCCCGATGCCCCCGGCCTCGCCCACGAGGTCGTGCCCGGCCAGCGCCGAGAGGCGACGCTGGAACTGGGGTGCCTTCTCGGCCGCCCCCTCGATGATGCGGTCGCGGCGATAGATCTCGATGGCCTTCAGCGCCACGGCCGCAGCCACCGGGTGTCCGGAATAGGTGGTGCCGTGGCCGAAGGTGCCGATCTTCTCGCTCTGGCCGACAAGGGCTTCGTAGAGCGGTTCGTCGATGCTCACGCCGCCGAGCGGCATGTAGGCCGAGGTCAGGGCCTTGGCGAAGGAGATCGAATCGGGCCGGGCACCCAGCGCCTCGCTGCCGAACCACGTGCCGAGCCGTCCGAAGCCGCAGATCACCTCATCGGCGATGAAGCGGACCTCGTATTTCGCCAGCACCGCCTGGATCGCGGAAAAATAGCCCCGCGGCGGCACGATCGCGCCGCCCGCGCCCATGACCGGCTCGGCGATGAAGGCCGCCACCGTGTCCGGCCCCTCCCGCAGGATGGTCTCCTCCAGTTCGGCGGCGAGGCGCGCGGAATAGGCCTCCTCGCTCTCGCCCGGCTCGGCGCCCCGGTAATGGTGGGCGGCGGAGACGTGCAGGAAGCCCGGAAGCGGCAGGTCCCAGTCGGCGTGATTCGCGGCGAGCCCGGTCATCGACGCACTGGCGACCGTCACGCCATGGTAGCCCTTCTGGCGGGCGATGATCTTCTTTTTATTCCGGCGCCCGAGGGCGTTGTTGTAATACCACGTGAGCTTGACCTGCGTGTCGTTGGCCTCGGATCCCGAAGACGTGAAAAAGATCTTCGAGGTCGGAACCGGCATCAGCTCCTTGAGCGTCTCGGCGAGTTCGATACCCGGATCGTGGCTGCGGCCGGAGAACAGGTGCGTGAAGGGCAGGCGCGCCATCTGCGCCCGGGCCGCCTCCACCAGCTCGGCGTTGGAATAGCCCAAGGCCGTGCACCACAGGCCGGACATGCCCTCGATATAGGGACGCCCCTCGGTGTCGTAGACGTGCACACCCTCGCCGCGCTCCAGAACCAGCGGACCGATCTGTCGGTGCGTCGACAGGTTGGTGTAGGGGTGGAGAACGGTTTCGACGTCGCGGGTCGCGAGATTCGAGAGCATGGTTCGCAAGGTCCTCGTGCGAGGGTCACCGCCGCCACACTACCGACCCGATGCCCCGGCAGGTAGCCCGAAGGACCCGCGGCCGGCCGTTACCGGACGCATGCCGCCCGCGACCGCCTCTGTTGACGCCCGACCGATGCTCAATCCGGAAACGTTCGTCGCACAACCCGCCCCCGGCCGCGCCTGCGGCGCCTGCACGCTCTGCTGCAAGGTCTACGACGTGCCCGCGGTGGAGAGCGTGGCCGGACAATGGTGCCGGCACACCAGGGCCGGCCAGGGCTGCGCCATTCACGCCACCCGGCCCGACCATTGCCGGGCATTCCACTGCCTCTGGATGACGGAAGGCTGGCTCGGACCGGAATGGAAGCCGGATCGCGCCAAGATGGTGCTGAGCCTCGACCCGCTCACCCGCAACATGAACGTCCAGGTCGATCCCGGCCAAGCGGGCGCGTGGCGGCGCGAACCCTATTACGGGCAGCTCAAACGCTGGGCCGTCGCCTCGGTGCCGCTGCGGCGGCACGTGCTGGTCCACGTCAACAAGAGCACCACCGTCGTCCTGCCGGACCGCGATGTCAGTCTCGGAGTGGTCGGCGCCGACGAACGCATCGTCACCACCGACCGCATGACCCCGCAGGGCCCGAGCTTCGACGTCCGGAAAGTCCCGGCCTGAGCCCATCGGCCCGGACCGGAGGAGCCCACTCTCAGGGGCTCATGAACACGTGACCGCTCCATTTCAGCACTCCGGGTCGGACGCCCGTCAGCCGGGCGGATTGCCTGTCCCGCAATCCGGTGCCCGGCGCCTCCGGCACCGTGGATGCGCCCCGGACGAGGAAGCGACAGCGCGGCATCCCCACATCCCGGTCGGGCGCGGAGGGGAGGCGGGCTCCACGCGCCGCCGGCGCCGCCGCGGCGCGGTCGCGATGAGATGATGCGCGCGTCTTGCGGAACCGGCCGGTTTGCTCAAGTGATCGGGCATGACGACAGTTCACGATCTCAGCGTGTCCGCGGCCGACGGCACGCCTTACCCGCTCGCGCAGCATCGCGGACAGGTGCTGCTCATCGTCAACACGGCCTCCCGCTGCGGCTTCACCCCGCAATATGAGGGCCTGGAGGCGCTCTGGCGCCGATACCGGGAGGAAGGTCTGACGATCCTGGGCTTCCCCTGCAACCAGTTCGGCGCCCAGGAGCCGGGCGACGCCACCGAAATCGCGCAGTTCTGCTCGCTGCGCTACGACGTGAGTTTCCCGGTCCTCGCCAAGATCGCGGTGAACGGGCCGGATGCCGATCCGCTCTACGCCCATCTTACCCAGGCCCGACCGGGGCTGTTCGGCACGCGGGTGGTCAAGTGGAACTTCACCAAGTTTCTGGTGGGTCGTGACGGCCGGGTCATCGCCCGTTTCGCGCCCGGGACGAAGCCCGCGGCCCTGGAGGCGAAGATCCAGGCGGCCCTGGCCGCACCAGCCTGAGCCGCGTCGGCTTGACCTTGGCGTCAGACCGCGTCGAGATCCGCCGCCTCGGAGGCGGGAACGCGGCGTCGATCGACCCGCTCGCGAGCCCGCAGCACAGTCCGCAGGGACGCGACCGGGAAGGGGCGCACCGACTCGCGCAGGATACCCGTCAGGAAGCGGATCTCGGCGATCTTGCGCAAGGTCAGGTCGGGGGCACCGGCGCTCTTTGCCCTGCGTTCGAGGTCCGCAAGAGCGTCGAAGAGCGCGTATCGCGCGGGTAGATCCCGGAACGATTGCTTCGAGGCAATCAGCGTCGCCAGTTCGCCTTCAAATCTGCATCGGACAGGCTGATCGGAACGCATTGTCGACTCGAACACAATGTGCGCCGACCTTAAAACAGTGTTCGCAGCTTGTCAGCCGCTGAAGCCGACCGGGCGCCGCGAATGCCGGATTGTTGCCCAATTGCATCTGCGCGACGGATCACACTTCGGGTCTCGGCTCAGCCTTCGACGCCGACGAACGCGGCCGCCGCCTCGAACTCGATCCGGCGCGCCGCGAGGCGTGCTTCCGCCTCCGCGTCGCGCCCCCAGACGGCAGCCTGGTAGGTCTCGTCGACGTGAGCGGCGTCCCAGGCTTCCGCCGGGGCCAGGCGGCCACGCAGCACCGCCAGCGCGATCAGAAGGGAGCCGGTCAGGGTGGTCAGGGTGTGCAATCCGGCCAACCGAAACGGATCCGTCACCGCATTCACCGCCGTGGAGAGGGTCTGGATCGTGTCGGCGGGCTGCTCGACATGCATGACGCCCTCGCTCAGGATCACCCGCGCACCGAACTCGTCCCGCGCCCAGGCGAGGATCGGGTCCCAGGCCGCCGCCTGCGCCGCCACGAGGCGCTCCGGATCACCAGCGCGGTAGGCCACGAGATCGGTGCCGGCATAGGCGCAGAGATCGGCTGCCACCGCACCCAAGCGGGGCCTGACGCCGTCGATCGCCGTGTTGGCGAGCCGCGTCAGCGGCATATGTGCCGGGTCGATCGCAGTGTCCTGGGCCGCCCATTCCGCCGCGACCCGCTCGGCCAGGGCGCGGCTCGGGAGCCGCAGCGGGTTGCGGGCCGGCGTGTTGGCCGGACGTCCGTCCAGGGTCAGCCGGAAGCCCTCGGCCTCCTCGGAGAAGCCGGCCTCCGTGTAGAACCGCCGGGGCAGGGCGGGCTTGGAATGGCCCCGGGCCGCACGGATCGGGTCGGGCCGCGCGCCGTCGCCCGGTTCGCCGAGCCAGTCTGTCGTCTGATCGCTCATGGACGCGAGATAGGCGTTTCCGGCCCGGCGCGCGAGCCTTTCGCCATCAGCCGCCCGTTGCGAGGCCCTCGAGAAGCAGCACCTCCAGCGCAGCGGCCGTCGGGACGACCGTCACGGCCCCGGCCCCGTAGAGCGCGTCCGGCGGATGATACCCCCAGGCGACCCCGATGGCCGTGGCACCGGCCGCCACGCCCATGGCGATGTCGAAGGTCGTGTCGCCCACCATCACGGTCGCCTCCGGCGCGCAACCGGCCTCGCTGATCGCCTGCCGCAGCATGGTCGGGTCCGGCTTGGACGGCGCGTCGTCGGCGCTCTGGGTCGTGGCGAACCACTCCGCCCAGCCGTGGTGCGCGATCAGCCGGTCGACGCCGCGCCGCGACTTCCCCGTCGCGAGGCCGATCAGCACGTCCCCACGGTCATGGAGCCGGGTCAGCAGGTCGGCCATCCCGGGGAACAGTGGTTCCTCATGGGCCGGATCGAGCCGCAGGCGGTTGTAGGCCTGCTTGTAGCTCTCCGAGAGTTCCGCAACGGGGCCGTCCTCGCCGACCAGACGCCGGAAGGCCTGCGGCAGTGACAGGCCCACCACGGACAACGCCTCGCGCCGCCCCGGGGCCGGCAGGCCATTCTCCGCGAAGGCCACCTCCTGGGCCGCCACGATCAGGTGCTGGCTGTCGACGAGGGTGCCGTCGACGTCGAAGACGACGAGCCTCATCGCCGACGACGCGCCAAAGGCCGCCCCGACGGCGCGGATGGGCGGATGTCGGACTCAGTCACGGCTTCCGGCCCGGCTGTGCCGGCGCGGCCGCGGCGGGCTGACCGCCGGGAACCCGGGTCCGCTCGTAGCCGAGCCGGCAGCGGATCAGGAAACGCCGGCGCTTGCCGCCGCGCAGGCCGCGCTGGTGCGAGGCGCGGTTGCAGGCCGCATAGGAACGCCGGCGGCGCTCCGCGCGGGAACTCGCGGCCGGGCGCTGCGCGGCCTGCGTGGGCGCCGCATTCGCGGCGGGAGCGGCGGGCGGATGCGGCGACGCCGCCTCGGCCGGATGGGCGCCGTTCGCGGTCGGCGCCGCCTTGGCTGCCTCGCCCGGTGCGGCGTGCGCGATCGGCCCGGTGAGGCACAGGGCGGCGAGGCAGGCCAGCATCGCGAGCTTCATATGTCAGGGTCTCGAACCGCCGGAAACTGGCCCCGCGGCGGATCGGCGGGGCGCGGGCAGCATATGAGGCGGCACGGCCGATTGCCAAGGCATGCGCGGCACGGCCCGCCCCGATGACGGTCCACTTTCACCGGGGATACCGCAGCGCACATCTCCCGCGACAATGATTTGGGGATGGAAGGGGGATCCGGCGATGGGGCTCCTGCGGCTGCCCGCTTTGATGCGCGAAACCGACCTCTCACCGGAGACCGAGACCGCCTCACGCGCGGTCCTCTGAGCGGGGATCCCGCCATCCGGCGCGTCGCGTCGCCGCAGTGGCACCTGGGCGATCGTTTGAACCGAACGCAGGCGCCCGTCTTCGTTGCACCCTGCGTGCCGGCACGGCGGCGCAGGCGCGACGGACCGCCGGAGCCATCATCCCTATCCGCCAGCGAAGCTTGCAGGAGCCTCGACCGGACGGGCGATCGTCCCGTCGATGCATCCGGGCCGGGTCGAGGATACCGGCATCGCGACGCGCATTCGGCCGAAGGGCGACGGGCAGGGCGAAGCGGTTCTCCTGCCCGACCCGGGTCGTGGCGGCAGCTCAGGAGGTCCGGCGCGGACTCGACCAGGCGCGGCACCGTCGCGACGGCATCCCGGGCGCGGCCCCGACGGCGATCGGCGGGTCGCGCCGCAGGGCGGCGGCCGGAAGTCCCGGACGCCCTGACGAACCCGGCCGTGCCCTGGCTGCCCGCTCAGGCTTCCGGGGCCTCGACGATCGGGTCGTAGCGGGTGGCGTCGAAGCCCAGCAGGTTCCAGCTCTGCGCCATGTGGGGCGGTAGCGGCGCGCTCACGTCCACGGGCTTGCCGGTGCGCGGATGCGGGATGACGATCCGGCGGGCGAGCAGGTGCAGGCGGTTCTGGATGCCCCCCGGCAGCTCCCAATTCTCCACGGAGAAGTATTTCGGGTCGCCGACGATCGGGTGGCCGATATGGGCCGCGTGGGCGCGCAGCTGGTGCGTCCGTCCGGTCACCGGCTTGAACGACAGCCAGGACAGCTTCTGGGCGGCCTGATCGACCATCGCGTAGTAGGTCAGCGCGTGGCTCGCCCCCTCGTCGCCGTGCTTGGCGACGCGCATCCGCGCGTCGGCGTCGGTGGGCTCCTCCTTGGCGAGGTAGGTCGAGACACGCCCCTGCCGGACCCGCGGCACGCCCGCGGTCAGCGCCCAGTAGATCTTCCGCGCGGCCCGGGAGCGGAAGCTCTTGGCGAGCGTCGCGGCGGCGAGCCGGGTCTTGGCGACGATCAGGCAGCCGGCCGTATCCTTGTCGAGCCGGTGGACGAGGCGCGGCTTCTGGCCATCCGGGCCGGTGAGGGCGGCGAGCAGGCCGTCCACGTGCCGGACCGTGCCCGAACCGCCCTGGACCGCGAGGCCGAAGGGCTTGTTGAGGATCATCATGTCGGCATCCTCGTAGAGGATGAGCGACCGGATGAATTCGGCATCGTCCTGCTCGCGGGCGGCGTTGCGCGGGCGCTCGGAGGGCTGGTCGAGGCGCAGCGGCGGCACGCGCACGCTCATGCCCGGCTCCAGCCGGTCGTTCGGCTTGGCGCGCTTGCCGTCGACGCGCAGTTCGCCCTTGCGGACGATGGTCTGCACGCGGGTGAAGGGCAGGAGCGGGAAACGCGCGGTGAGGAAGCGGTCGATCCGCATGCCGGCCTCGTCCGGCTCGACCATCAGGGTCTGCACCCCGGAGGCGAGGGTCGCGGAGGCGGCCGCGCGCTGCTCGCGGCGGGTCGGACCGGGTGTCGGCGCGGAGGCAGGGGCCGGGGCAGGCGCAGGGGCCTCCGAGCGCTTGGAAACGGGCCGGCTGCCGGGCTTCGCCGCCAGCGGACCGCGCGGCGCGGCGGCGTCGCGCCGCGGCTTCGCGGGCCGGGCCGGGGCTGCGGCTGCGGCGCCCTGCGCACCCCAGGGATCGCGCGCACCCGCATCGTCGCCGCGATTGCGGGCCGCGCGCTCTGCAGCGTCGCGGGCGCTGGTGCGCGGGCCCGTACGGGCACGGCCGTCGGCCTGGAACTTGCCGGGCTTGAACTTGCCCGCATCGAACTTGCCGGCCTGAGGCTTGCGCCCCTTCGGCCCGCCGCTTTTGGGAGGTCGTGTCGTCATGCTTCCGCCGGCACCCGTCTCCGCTTCGGACGGAGCGTCCGGGCGCATGGGCCGCGGCGTCGCGGACGTCCGGACCGATGGGATTGCACGGCTGTAGCATCGCCCGCGCGCAGCGGCAAAGGCGGCAGCGCGATCGCGCCCGTCAGGGCTCCGCGTCCCACGCCGCGCGGAGCAAGGCCTTCAGCCCGGCCGGGAAGAGTTCCGGCCCGCCCGGGACGTCGAGCCCGTCGAGATCGCACCATCGCGCCACGCAGGCGGTGCCGCAATCCTCGTGGAAGACGAAGCGCTCCTGTCCGTCGAACCGGCCGGGCGGCAGGGCGACCGGGAACAGGAACAGCACCTCGTGCCCGACCTGCCCCTCGTGCAGGAAGATGTTCTCCACGACGCGCGGGCCGCCGAGCACCGTGACGGTGATGCCGAGCTCCTCTTCGAACTCCCGGATCAGCGTGTCCTCGGCCCTCTCACCGAACGCAACGCTGCCACCGAGGGGCCGGACACCTGTCAGCCGTCCGTCATCCGCATGGATCTCCGCCACCAGCAGGCTATCGCCGCGCCGGGGGAGCCCCAAGGCCTTCACGCGGATCTCCGCAGGGGGACGCCAGACCGTCATGCCGAACCGGCTAAATCGTTCCCGACGGCGCCGCAACGAACCGGCGGGCCGCCGCGTCGATCCACGACAACTCCCGGACGTGCGGTTGACGCCTGGACGCACGACGGCCAAGCTGTTCCTCGACGGTTCCCCTAGGGGATCAAAAGGGAACGCGATGAGGGGTCCGCCCCGAAGCCGCGGCTGCCCCCGCAACTGTAAGCGGCGAGCCCTTCACCACCACGTCACTGGGTCACCCCGGGAAGACGGTGCGAGGGCGGCGACCCGCGAGCCAGGAGACCTGCCGTCAGCCGTGGTCACACGCGAAACGCGCCGGGCGGGGTGTCCTGGCGGGTGTCGAGGCGCCGTCAATCCCGAGGGGAGGCGGCCGCCGAGGCCTCGTTCGCGGTGACGTGCCACAGCAAGCGCGCCCGCGACGCCGTTCCCATGTCCGTCTCCACCGTTTCGCGACCTGCGATCCCTGTTCCGGGAGGCCTCCGCGCACCCGCTCAGGCTCAGGTTTCCAGGCGGTCAAAGCATTGTAATGTTATTACAATGCTTATAGGACGAAGGGGCCGGCGCGCGCCGTGCACGGACCGCTTCCCCCATGCTTCTCTCGATCCATCGCGCCCGCTCCGGCGGGCCGGCTCCCCTCTGCGGCGTTCTCCTCGCGCTCCTCGCCAGTCCGACCGCCGCCCAGGAGGCCGTCACCCTGGATGAACTCTCCGTGGCCGGCGCGGGCGGAGACCCGAACCGCGCTGCGCCGACCGGCCTCAATCTGCGCACCCCCGACCGGACCGCGAGCCGCCTCGGTCTGACGCCGCTGGAGACGCCGGCGAGCCTCGACATCGTGTCGGGTGAGACCGCGCGGCTGCGCGGTCAGGACACGATCGCCGAGGCCGTGACCCAGGACGCCACCGGCATCACCACGATCGCGGCACCCGGCAACGGCAACGGCGCCTTCACGTCCCGGGGCTTCGCCGGCCCGAACTCGATCCAGCAGCTCTACGACGGCACGCGCTTCTACGTCGGCGCCAACACGGTGACCTTCCCGTTCGACACGTGGAACGTCGAGCGGATCGAGGTGCTCCGCGGCCCGTCTTCGGTGCTCTACGGCGACGGCGCCATCGGCGGCGTGATCAACGTGGTGCCGAAGAAGCCGGTCTTCGTGCCGATCAACGCCGCCCGCGCCGTTGTCGGCACGGATGGCGTTGCGCGCCTTGCGTTCGATTCGGGCGGTGGAATCGGTCAAGCGGAGTTCGGCGACACCTTCGCGTATCGCCTCAACGTCAGCGGCAATCGCGCCGACGGCTGGATCCGGCCGGAGGGCGATTTCCGCAACCTCGCGGTCTCGGCCGCCCTGCTGTTCCGGCCGAGCGCCGATCTGGCGTTCACCCTGAGCCACGATCTCGGCTACCAGGAGCCCGCCCGCTACTGGGGCACGCCGCTCGTCGAGGGACGGATCCCGGATCTCATCCGGTTCAACAACTACAACGTCCGGGACGCGAAGATCACCTGGGCCGACAACTGGACCCAGCTCAAGACCGAATGGTCGCCCTCGGCCGACATCACGATCCGCAACACCGCCTACCGGCTCACCAGCCGGCGCCACTGGCTCGACGTCGAGCAATATTCCTACAACCGCGGCACCGGGCTGGTGGACCGGGGCGATTATCTGGAAATCTACCACAGCCAGGAGCAGGTCGGTGACCGGCTCGACGCGACGTTCCGGGGCAGCCTGTTCGGCTTGCCCAACCAGTTCGTGGCCGGGTTCGATGTGAACCACATCGACTTCCGGCACACCAACAACTTCTACTTCGACCAGACCACCAGCGTGCCGCTCGTCGGCTACGATCCGGGCCTCTTCCCGCAGAACGGGCGAGCCCGTCCGGCCTACGCCACGCAGACGAGCCAAGCCTCGGTCTTCGCGGAGGACCGTCTGATCCTGTCGGACAAGCTCTCGTTCCTCACCGGCGTGCGCCTCGACGTGCCGACGCTGAATCGGGAGGACCTGCAGACGGGATCGCGGTTCGAGAAGACCTACCGGGCGCTGGGCTACCGGTTCGGCCTCGTCTACAACCCGACGCCGGACAGCGCGCTCTACGCCCAGTACAGCTTCGCCACCGACCCGGTGAACAGCCTGATCACGCTGAACCAGTCGCTGGCGGGCTTCAAGCTCGCCACAGGCGATCAAGTCGAGATCGGCGCCAAGGGTCTTGCCTTCGACGGTGCCGTGGAATGGACCATCGCAGGCTACCGGATCGTCAAGGACAACCTGATCTCGGCAATCCCCGGCCAGCCGACGCTGTCCACGCAGGTGGGGAGCCAGTCCTCGCAGGGATTCGAGCTGGCCTTGGGCTGGCGCTTTGCTCCGGGCTGGCGGCTGGACGGCAACCTCGCGCTGCTGCACGCGCAGTACGACCGGTTCGACCAGACGGTGAACGGCGCCACCGTGTCGTATGCCGGCAACCAGCCCATCGACGTGCCCGAGCGCGTGGCCAACCTCTGGCTGACCTGGGACGTCTACCGCGACTGGACCGCGCGGGTCGGGCTTCAGAACGTGGGGCAGGTCTACAGCGACTTCGGCAATACGGCGCGGCGCCCGGCCTACAACCTCGTCAACGTGGTCCTCGACCATCAGGTCACGGCGGAGTCGCGCCTGTCCGTGCGGGTCTACAACCTGTTCGACAAGGTCTACGCGATCAGCGGCAATGCCGTGAACGGGGTCGGGACCAACTGGCTGCTCGGGCGGCCGCGCTCGGTCGAGGTCGCCTACACGGTGACGTGGTGAGCCTGCCGCGGCGGCTCGGCAAGGCGGGGCGGCGCTGGCTGCTGCTGTTCCACCGCTGGGCCGGGATCGCCGCGGGGCTGTTCTTCGCCCTGTGGATCGGCTCCGGACTGGTGATGCTCTACGTGCCGTTCCCGGCGCTCACCGGGGCCGAGCGCCTGGACCGACTCGCACCGATCGCCTGGGAGCGCGTCGCGGTGGCGCCCGACGACGCGCTGCGGGCCGGCGGTCTTGCCGGCGTGCCGGCGGCCTTCGCCCTGGAGATGCGCGGTGCGGAACCGGTCTACCGGATCGCCGACCGCGACGGGCGCCGGGCCACGGTCTCGGCGCGGACCGGGGAGCGGCTCGGCCCGCTGACGCCCGAGGATGCGTTGCGTCTCGCGGCCGAGGGGATTCCGGGCGCACATGTCGATCCGGTCGAGCGGGACCAGTGGACCGTCACGGCCCGGTACGATCCGCTCCGGCCGTTCCTGAAGGTCGTCCTCGACGATGCGGCCGGGACCGAGCTCTACGTGTCTCAGGTCACCGGCGAGGTCGCCCTCGACACGACCCGCTTCGAGCGTGGCTGGAACTGGGCCGGCGCCGTGGCGCATTGGATCTACCTGACGCCGCTGCGCGCCCGGGCCGATCTGTGGCGGACGGTCCTTCTGTGGCTGTCCGGCTTCGCCGCCCTCGGGGCGCTGAGCGGCCTCGCGATCGGGATCTGGCGCCTGCGCCTCCGCCGCCGCTACGCGGGCGGCGCCGTCACGCCCTATCGCGGTCTCGCACGCTGGCACCACCTGTTCGGCCTCGCGGGCGGAATCGGACTCAGCACCTTCATCCTCAGCGGCTGGATCTCGATGAACCCGAACCGCTGGTTCTCGTCGAACGCTGCGCCCGCCGAGATCCGCGCCGCCTATGCCGGACAGCCCGCCCCCCTCGGCCTCGACGCCGGAGCCCTGCGGGGCTTCGCAGAGGCCGGAACCCGCGCGCTGCGCTTCGCCGCCATCGGCGGGTCCTGGTGGATCGTCGCCGACACACCGGCGGGAGCCCGGAGCCGCAGGGCGGATGACGGCACGCTCCTCGATGCCGCCGCGCTCGCGCGGGCCGCCGGTCCGGCCCTGCTCGGCGGATTACGGACGGCAGAGACCCTGACCGCCTACGACCTGTACTGGTATCCGCATGGGATCGACCCACGGCCGCTTCCGGTGCTGCGCCTGCGCTTCGCTGATCCGGACGCCACGTGGCTCCACGTCGATCCCCGGGACGGGACCATCCTCCAGCGCCTGGATCGCTCCGGCCGCATCAACCGCTGGCTGTTCGACGCCGCGCACCGCCTCGATCTGCCCGGGCTCAGCGTCAACCGCTCGCTCCACGATGCCGCCCAATGGGTCCTGAACCTCCTAGCGGCGGGGATCGCGGTCACCGGTCTGGTCGCGGGCTGGCGCCGCCTGCGCCGCGTTCTGTCGGCCTAGGGGGCCGGCCGAGGCTCCCGGTGCCCGACGCGGCCGAGCACGCCCGCTTGGTCGTCACGCCGAAAGCGCAGTGACCCGGTGCCCGCCGACAGCGCGACGTCCGACGCAGCCCTGAATGGCTTCGCCGCGCGCGCAAGGACGGCGCCGCGGCGGCCGCAGCGTTCAGAACCGCGCCGTCAGGAACAGCCGCACGTTCCGCCCCGGCAGCAGGATCTCGTCCTTCTTGAACGAGGTCGAGTTGCGGATGTCGTCGTTCAGGAGGTTGCGGCCCTGGACGCCGAGGGTGATCGCGCTCGCCCCGTAGACCGCGGGATCGACCGCCTTGGTGTAGCTCAGCTCGGCCCGCAGGTCGTCGTAGCCGGGCGTGGGCGTCTCGTAAACCGCCGTGGCGTCGTGGCTGAAGGCGTGGATGAGGTTCACCCGCGCGAACCATCCGTCGGCCCGCAGATAGACGCCGCCGCCGAGCCGGTAGGGTGGGATGCGCGGCACGTTGGTGCCGTTGTCGAACTGAGCGCGGACGAAATCGAACTGCCCCTCGATGCCGGCGAAGCCGTTGCCCACCGGCAGGAGGTCGTACTGGCCGATGATCTCGGCGCCGTAGAAGGTCGCGTTCTGCTGCTGATAGACGATCTGCCGGTTGTCGGTGCCGACACCGCAGGAGGCGAAGTCGTCGTCGCAGGTCAGCCCCGTGTAGTTGCGGTAGATGAAGCCGGTGTAGCGCGTGAAGTAGCCGGTGGCGTCGAGGCGGAAGGGTCCCTCGGCCCGCCGGATGCTGGCCTCGACGGTCCGGGCGCGCTCCTTCTTGAGGTTCGGGTTGCCGATCTCGAAGGTCGCGGTGGCGTCGTGGGGCCCCTGCGAGAACAGCTCGTAGCCGGTGGGTCCGCGCTCGACATAGGAGCCGGTGAGGCTCGCCACGAAGCCGTAGGGCAGATCCTGCAGGGCGCCGATACTGGCGCTCTTCGGCGCGAAGCGGCGGGTCCGGGCGTACTGGAACGGCTCCTGCCCGTCGACCGGCACGTAATCGCTGGGGAACTGCGCGGCCGTACTCGACAGCCGATCGACCTCGTAGCGCCCGGCCGCCTGCAGACGCGTGCCCGGACGCAGCTCCAGCTCCTCGAACAGGTAGACCGCGTTCGCACGGGACTCGGTCTTGGGCAGGAACGATTCGAGCTGCGTGTTGATCACACGCCGGTCCGACTGGAAGCCGAGCGCGCCGGTGAGCTTGCCGAGATCCGTGAAGACCGGGACGTGCTGGAGTTCCAGGCGCCCTTCGGCCTCCCGGTTCTTGAAGATCGCCTGGACGCCCTCGATCCCGTCATCGCCGATGCCGACCTCGTTGTGGCGATAGACCGAGTAGCCCGCCCAGTAGCGGATCACCTCGAAGGGGCCGTCGAGGGGCCGGTACTCGCCCCGCGACAGCACCCGATCCTGGTTCGGGGTCAGCCGGGTCCGGTCCTGCTCCGCCACGCCGCCGGGGATCGCATAGATGGCGTCGTAGTGGCTGAAGGAGATGCCGACGAAGCCGCGGTCGCCGATCGCCGAGATGCCGACCGCGCCGCCCTGCGACTCGTTGTAGGAGTTGCGCTGGATCCCGCCGGGGATCGCGTAGCTGTCGTTGGCCGTCTTGAAGCCGTCGGCGTGGACCGCGATGCCATCGCCGCCGGCATCCACCGTGGCGGCCCCGAGCCGGCCGTTGTCCACGCTGGAGAAGCCGGTGGTCACCTGCCCCTGCACCCCGTTCGCCGGAATGAAGGTCGGCACCCGGTTGTTGTCCGCCGAGACCACGCCGCCGATGGCGCCGGAGCCGTAGCGCAGGGTCGCGGGGCCGCGGATCACCTCGATCCGGTCGGCCACCAGCGGATTCACCGGCACGGCGTGGTCCTCGCCGAGGTCGGACACGCCGCCGTTGACGATGCCGTTCTCCTGGATGCGCACCCGGGCGTTGTCGAGACCGCGGATGATCGGCCGTGAGGCCGCGCCCGGGGCGTAGGACGTGCCGGAGATGCCCGGCCTGTCGAACAGGGCGTCGCCCAGGGTCCGGGGCTGATCGCGCGCGATCTGCTCCTGGGTGACCACGGTGACGGGGGAGAAGGTGTTGGTCGCCACCGGCAGCACGCCGATCGGGACCGCCGCGTCGGCGATCGGCGCCGTGCGCGGGGCCTGGATCGGGCTCGGACTGGTGACGCTGATCTCGTCGAGGGTGACGGCCTGCTGGGCCCGGGCAACGGAGGGGACGAGCACGCCGGTGCAGACGGTCGAGGACAGCATTGTGCCGGCAAGGAAGCGGAGGCGACGCAGGCGGGACATGGAGACTCACATAGTGTTATACTGTTTCAGTGTCGCGGACCTCGGGTCCGGTGCAAGGTGTAATCCCGCGCCATCCCGACACGCTTGAGAAACGTTACATCGTTGCAACAGCTTCGCCGGGTCCCGCCGCTGCGGAGCGTTTCACCGCCTTGACTTTGAAATGTTATAACATTTTGATTGCGGCATGACACAGCCCGATCGCCGCCTGCCCGTCACCGTCCTGTCCGGCTTTCTCGGAGCCGGCAAAACGACGCTGCTCAATCATGTTCTGAACAACCGCGACGGCCGCCGGGTGGCGGTGATCGTGAACGACATGAGCGAGGTCAACATCGATGCCGACCTCGTCCGCGCGGGCGGAGCCGACCTGTCCCGGACGGACGAGACCCTGGTCGAGATGACCAACGGCTGCATCTGCTGCACCCTGCGCGACGATCTGCTCGCCGAGGTCCGCCGCCTGTCGGAGACCGGGCGGTTCGATTACCTGCTGATCGAGGGCACCGGCATCGCCGAACCGCTGCCGATCGCGTCGACCTTCTCGTTCCGGGACGAGGCGGGCCGCTCCCTGTCGGATCTGGCCCGGCTCGACACGATGGTGACCGTGGTCGACGCGGTGAACCTGCTGAAGGATTACGGCTCGGCCGCGTTCCTGCGTGAGCGCGGGGAGACCGCGGGCGCCGAGGATACGCGCACGCTCGTGGACCTGCTCGTGGAGCAGATCGAGTTCGCCGACGTGGTGGTGATCAACAAGGCGGACGACGTCTCACCCGAGCATCTCGCGCTGGTCCGCTCGGTGGTGCGCGGCCTGAACGCCGACGCCCGCATCCTCGAGACCGATCACGGACGTGCGCCGCTCGCGGAAATCCTCGACACCGGCCTGTTCGACGAGGAGAAGGCGCAGCAGCACCCGCTCTGGTTCAAGGAACTCTACGGCGCCCACGCGCACGTACCGGAGACCGAGGAATACGGCATCGCCTCCTTCGTCTACCGGGCCCGGCGCCCCTTCGACCCCGAGCGCTTCAACGCCTTCGTCAACGCCACCTGGCCGGGCCTGATCCGGGCGAAGGGCCATTTCTGGCTGGCGACGCGGCCGGATTGGGTCGGCGAGTTCTCCCTGGCGGGGGCCGTGGCCAGGGTCTCCGCGATGGGGTTCTGGTGGTCGGCGGTGCCGCGGCGGCGCTGGCCGGAGGCGCCCGAGTTCCGGGAGCGCCTGCATACGGTCTGGAGCGAGGTCTGGGGCGACCGGCGCCAGGAACTGGTCTTCATCGGATCCGGGATGGACCGCGCCGCGCTCATCGCCGCGCTCGATGCCTGCCTCGTGGACACCGGACCGGATCGCGCACCTTTCGATCCCGCGCCCTACCGCGAACTGCCGGATCCGTTCCCGGCCTGGCGCCGGGCCGCGGCCTGAGCCCCGCCGGTCAGGCCGGCAGGCCCTCCGTCTCGTCCTCGGCCTCGATCTCGGCATCGGCCTCCGCCACCTGACCGGAGGCACCGGCTGCCTCGGCGAGGCCGCGGGCGGCCTTGCGCAGGAGCTTGCGCAGGCGTCGGCGGTCGGTCTTGTCGAGGTGGTCGAGCAACTCGGCCTCGACCTCTTCCTGGATCCGCTCGATCGCCTCGGCCTTGGCCATGCCGGCTTCCGTGAGCTGAACCCGGACCACGCGGCCATCGCCCGACTCGGCCCGGCGCTCGACGATGCCGAGGGCCGCGAGCCGCGTCACGGTCTTGGACGCGGTGGGCGGCCGCACCCGCAGCAGCGCCGCGAGATCACCCATGGTCATGGTGCCGGCCGCAGCCAACGCCTGCACCACCTGCTCCTGGCCGGCGAAAAGCCCCAGCTTGGCCAGCCGGTCGCCGGTGCGGGCGCGGTGCAGGCGCGCCGCCTGCACCAGCGCCCAACCGACGCTGCGGACGCCGGGCGGCCGCATCTTCTTGGACGTGTGGCCGAGCACGGCCGCAGCTTCGTCCTGATGATCGCGCTTCTGCTTGTCGCCCACCGGAGCGCCCGAATTAATGCCGGCGGCCGCCGGACGATCCTGAAACTGCACCGTCCACCCCCGTCACGCGGCCGCTCCGGTCCGTGTGGCGCTGGCCGGTGACGGTGCGATGACGGGGCCGACGTGAAGGTCGGATCAGCAGTGCATGAGGCGCTGAAGACGGTCCAGGATATCCTCGCCGGTGCAGGGCCGGGCGATGAACTCGGCATGCTCGGGCATGCGGGCCGGATCCGGGGCCGCGCGCCCGGAGACGATCAGGATCGGCAGTTGCGGCCGCGCCTCGGCCACGGAACTCGCCAGATCGAACCCGTCGGTCTTTCCCGACAGCTGCACGTCCGTGACCAGGCCGCAGATGTCCGGGCGCGCCTGCAGGATGCTCAGCGCGCGCTCGGCCGAGGCGCACTGAACGGTGTCGTAGCCGCCTTCCTCCAGCACGTCCCCGAGGTCCATGATCGTCAGCGCCTCGTCCTCGACGAGGAGGATTACCGGCCGATCGCCGCTCGAACCCGTCTGCTCGCTCGCCACTGTGTACTCCCTTTGGCAGCGTCCGGCCGCGCGGGCCGCCGCACGCATCTCCAGCCGTAGGCCCAACGGCAGAAACGGTCACGGGTTGCAGGCGCCCGCGGAGACGGATCACGGGAATGTGGAACGCCCGGTCGTCATGCCGATCCGGGCGCCAGCTCGGTCACCACGGCGGCGACCGCCTCGATCAGCCGGTCGAGATCCGCTGCATCGATCGTGAGGGCGGGGGTGAGATAGACGATGTCGCCGAACGGCCGGACCCAGACGCCGCGGGCGAGCAATCGCGCCTTGAGGACGGCCAAGTCGGGCGCACGGGCGAACTGCACCGCTCCGATGGCACCGAGTACCCGGACATCCGCCACGCCCCGCACCCGCCGCAGGGGTTCCAGCCCCTCGGCAAGACGGGCCGCGATGGCGCGGGCCTGGATCAGCCGTGGCTCCGCCTCAAACAGATCGAGGCTGGCATTGGCCGCTGCGCAGGCCAGGGGATTGGCCATGAAGGTCGGGCCGTGCATCAGCGCGGCCGCGGGGTCTTCGGACCAGAACGCCGCGAACACCTCCGTGCGGGCGACCGTGGCGGCGAGCGCCATCGTTCCGCCCGTAAGGGCCTTCGACAGGCAGACGATGTCGGGCACGATTCCCGCCTGCTCGCAGGCGAACAGGCTGCCGGTGCGCCCGAAGCCGGTGAAGATCTCGTCGGCGATGAGCGGCAGTCCGTGCCGGCGCGCCAGCCCGGCGATCGCCGCGAGCACCTCAGGCGGGTGCGTCCGCATCCCGCCCGCACCCTGGACCAGCGGCTCGACAATCACCGCCGCCAGGGTGTCGCGATGAGACGCGAGGGCCGCGTCGAGCGCCGCGGTCTCGGCCGCGCTTCGCGGCAGGTCGCAGAAGATCTGGCTCGGCAGGTAGGCACCGAAGCGGCGATGCATGCCCTCCTCGGGGTCGCAAACCGACATCGCCCCCATCGTGTCGCCGTGATAGCCGCCCCGGAACGCCAGGACCTTCGTCCGGCCGCCCACCCCGCGGTTGATCCACATCTGCGCCGCCATCTTGAGCGCGACCTCCACGGCGACCGAGCCCGAATCGCTCAGGAAGACGTGGTCGAGATCGCCCGGCAGCAGGGCGGCGAGCCGGCGCGCCAGCGTCTCCGCCGGCGCATGGGTGAGGCCGCCGAACATCACGTGGGGCATGCGCGCGAGCTGGTCGGCGACAGCGCCCGCTATGTGCGGGTGATTGTAGCCGTGCACCGCGGTCCACCAGGAGGCGATGCCGTCCACGAGTTCGCGGCCGTCGGCGAGGCGGATGCGGGTGCCATGCGTCGCGACCGCCTCCAGCGGCGGCGGGGCGAGGCGCATCTGCGTGTAGGGCCGCCAGAGATGGCCTGCGGGCGTTTCGAGGGTCATGCGTCCGGCATGGAAGCCCCTCGGACGGGGGTCAAGAGTCCGGCACCCGCCGCTTGACTTTGCCGCCGCGGCATCGCCCATCCCCATCCCCATGGACAGCCTCGACGCCTTCGCCACCGGGAAACTCGAAGCCCTCGAGGCCGGTCGCCTGCGCCGCACGCTGGTGCCGACGGAGCGCGGCTCCGGCGCCGCGGCGGCACGACGGGGCCGGACGCTCGTCTCCTTTTCCTGCAACGATTACCTCGGCCTCTCGCATCACCCGCGGGTGATCGCGGCGGCTCAGGCGGCCGTCGCGAGCCACGGTGCGGGGTCGGGCGGGTCGCGGCTCGTGACCGGCGACCATCCGTATCTCGGCGCGCTGGAGGACGGCCTCGCGCGCCACAAGGGCACGGAGGCCGCCCTGGTCTTCGGCAGTGGCTATCTCGCCAATCTCGGCATCACCCCGGCGCTGGCCGGGCGGGGCGACCTCATCCTGCTGGACGCGCTGTCCCATGCCTGCATGTGGGCCGGCGCGCGGCTGTCGGGCGCGCGGGTCCTGACGTTCCGCCACAACGATCCCGGCGACCTCGCGGCCCAGCTCGCGGAGCACCGCCCCCATTACGGGCGCGCCCTGGTGCTCACCGAGCGGGTCTTCAGCATGGATGGCGACCGGGCGCCGCTCGGCGACATCCTGGGCATCGCGGAGACCTTCGACGCCTGGACGCTGGTGGACGACGCCCACGGCATCGGCGTGGTCGAGGACGGGCCGCGGGCGCCGCTGGAAATGGGCACCCTGTCGAAGGCGCTCGGCTCGTATGGCGGCTATCTCTGCGCCTCGCGCCCGGTCATCGACCTGATGACGAGCCGCGCCCGCAGCTTCGTCTACACCACCGGCCTGCCTCCGGCCTCGGCCGCCGCCGCCCTGGAGGCGCTGACGATCCTGGAGGCGGAACCCGACCGGCGTGCCCGACCGCTGACCCTCGCCCGGCGCTTCACCGCCCGTCTGGGCCTGCCGGAGGCCGAGAGCGCCGTCGTGCCGGTCCTGGTCGGCGAGGCGCAGGCGGCGCTCGACATCTCGGCCGCGCTGGAGGCCTCGGGATTCCTGGTGGTGGCGATCCGCCCGCCGACCGTGCCGGCCGGGACCGCGCGGCTGCGGGTAGCCTTCTCGGCCGCCCACGACGAGGCCCAGGTCGACGCCCTCGCGGAAGCGGTGGCCGTCCTCACCGGGCGCGCCTGAGAACCGCTTCCCGTCCGCGTGGCGCGCACCTATACCGGGCGCCTGACGGAGCCGGAACGCTCCGGCCGGCCCGCCGCCGAGAAGCGGGTCAGATCCGGAATTGAGAGGACGACGCCATGGACGCCACCACGCTGCGAGCCCTCCAGGCTCCGATCAAGGACAAGTACCGCACCGCACCGGACGCGGCGGTCATCACACTGAAGGCCAGGGGCACGCTGGACGACACCAAGATCGCCTGCAAGGTCGAGACGGGCCGCGCCATCGCGGAGGCCGGGCTCCATCCGGCGACGGGCGGTTCGGGGGCGGAGCTGTGCTCGGGCGACATGCTGCTGGAGGCGCTGGTCGCCTGCGCGGGGGTGACGCTCAAGGCCGTGGCCACAGCCCTGGAGATCCCGCTGCGCGCCGGCACGGTCAGCGCCGAGGGCGACCTCGATTTCCGCGGCACCCTCGGGGTCGACAAGGAGGCGCCGGTGGGCTTCCGCAGCATCCGCCTGTTCTTCGAACTCGATACCGACGCGCCGGAGGACAAGCTGGCGCAGCTCCTGAAGCTGACCGAGCGCTACTGCGTGGTGTTCCAGACCCTGAACCACAAGCCCGAGCTGTCCGTGGCCACGACCACGGTCTGACGGAGGGAGCATGGCGGGCGGCATCACCCAGACCGAATACTGGAACGGCGAGGTCGGCACGCGCTGGGCGCGCAATCAGGCCGTCCTCGACGCGATGTTCCTCCCGCTGACGGAGGCGCTGTTCGCCCGCACGCCCCTCGCTCCCGGCGACACGGTGCTCGATATCGGCTGCGGTGCGGGGGCCACGACCCTGGAGGCCGCCCGTCGGGTCGGGCCCGGCGGCACCGTCACGGGGGCCGACATCTCGGCGCCGCTGCTCGCCGTGGCGCGGGACCGCGCCGCCGCGGAGGTTGCACGCACCGCCCCGATCCGGTTCGTGGAGGCGGATGTCGGGACGGCCGATCTCGGTCCTTTCGACGGGATCCTGTCGCGCTTCGGCGTGATGTTCTTCCCGGATTCCGCCGGCGCTTTCGCCAACATTCGCCGGATGCTCAAGCCGGGCGGCCGGCTGACCTTCCTGTGCTGGCGGACCTTGCCCGAGAATCACTGGGTGAGCGTGCCGCGCGACGCGGTGCTTCCGCTCCTGCCGGAGCCCCCGCCTCCGCCGCAGCCCGACACGCCGGGACCCTTCCGCTTCGCCGACCCCGACCCGCTGGTCGCGCTCCTGCGCGACGCCGGGTTCGCCGGCGTGACCTGCGACGCGCTCGACCGGGACATCGTCGTCGGTCAGGGCGAGACCGACACGGCGGCGACCGCGGCGGCCACCCACGTCTCCCTGAACCTCGGCCCCAGCTCCCACCTCGTCCGCGAGGCCGCACCGGATCTCCGGGCGCGCGCCGAGGCGGCCGTGGCGGCGGCCCTTGCACGGCACGCGGCGGGCGGCGCCGTGCGCCTGCGCGCCGCCTGCTGGCTCGTTCAGGCGGGCTGAGCCGGCATCCCGCGCCGCCGGGCGGGCGGCGCGTTCTCTCAGAGTCCCAGGGCGCCGCCGTCCGAGCGCGGGTCGTGGGTCGCCTCGATCCGACCGTTCCGGGGATGGCGGACCAGCATGCCCGCGTGCCCGAGCGAGTCGATGTAGGGTCCGCCCAGTTCCTCGATCTCGTGGCCGAGTCGGCCGAGGGCCGCGATGCAGGCCGAATCGAACCGGTCCTCCACCTTCACGCTGAGCGAGGGCGCCCCCCAGGTGCGCCCGTAGAGCAGGCGCGGCGCGTCGACGGCATCGGCCACCGACATCCCGTAATCGGCGTAGCGGGTGAAGATCTGGGCCTGGAATTGCGGCTGCCCGTCGCCGCCCATGCTGCCGTAGCTCATCACACGGCCGTCGTCGAAGGCGGCGAGCGCCGGGATCAGCGTGTGGAAGGGGCGCCGCCCCGGCTCCAGGGGATTCACGGCCTTCGGGTCGAGGGAGAACGACATGCCCCGGTTCTGCCAGCAGATGCCGGTGGCGGGCAGCACCGTGCCGGAGCCGTACTCCCAGTAGACCGACTGGATGTAGGAGACGGCAAGCCCGTCCTTGTCGATCGCGCCCATCCAGACCGTGTCGCCGTGACCCGGATCGGGCAGGGGCACCCGGGCTGCGCGACCCATGTCGATCAGCGCGGCCTCGCGGGCCAGCCGTTCCGGGGTCAGGAAGGCAGCGGGGTCGTGCCGCAGGCGGGTGAAATCGGTGACCACCCGGTCGCGGATCGCGAAGGCCCGCTTCGTCGCCTCGATCAGCCCGTGATAATGGGCCGTGCGTTCGGGCTCAGAGACATTCAGCCGGTCGAAGATCCCGAGGATCAGCAGGGCGGCGAGCCCCTGGGTCGGCGGCGGGAAGTTGTAGAGCGTCGCGTCGCGGCGCCGGATCGACAGGGGCGCCCGCTCCACCGCCGCGAAGGCCTCCAGATCCGCCCGGGTGACCGGCGCACCGAGGCGCTCCAGGTCGGCGGCGATCTCCCGGCCGATATCGCCGCGATAGAAGTCGCCGAGCCCCGCATGAGCGAGCTGCTCCAGGGTATCGGCGAGGCGGGGCAGCGCGCGGGTCTCTCCGGCGGGATAGGGCTTGCCGTCCTTCAAGAAGGTTGCCGCAAAGTTTGGCGCGTCGTGGAGCGTGTCGAGTTCCTGGGGCACGTAGCGTGCCTCCGAGGGCGAGACCGCGACGCCGGCTCGGGCCTGACCGATCGCGTCGGCGAAGAGCGTCTCCAGGGGCAGGCGGCCGCCGAGCGCCCGCGCCAGCTCCAGGGCGAGGCGCCAGCCGCCCACCGCGCCCGCCACCGTGACCATGGCGTCGGGTCCCCGCGCGGGGATCGCGTCGTAGCCCTTCTCGCGGTAGCGGGGGATCGTGGCGAGACGCCCGGCCGGGCCGCAGGCCTCGATGCCCCGCACCCGGCCGCCCCGCTCGCGCACCAGCCAGAACCCGTCGCCGCCGATGCCGTTCATGTGCGGATAGACCACCGCGATGGAGGCGGCCATCGCCACCATCGCCTCGATGGCGTTGCCCCCCTGGGCGAGGACGGTCTGGCCGGCCTGGGCGGCGAGGCTGTGGGGTGCGGCGACGGCGGCGGACGTGAAGACGGGGGTCTCGGGCATCGACGGTCCTGTGGTGTACCGGCCGCAGGGTTAGGCGAGGCGACGCCTCCTGCAAAGACCAAGCGCATACGGGCGGCGGGCCATGCTATGCTGCGCGTGTGCTGTCGCCCAGAAGCGGCCGATGTCCTGCAAACTCATGTCCTGGCTGGCCCTCGGCCTGTCGACCCTTCCCGCTGCGGCCCAGACGCGGACCGTGTACGAGGGCGCGGGCGCCGATCCGCGCATCTCGGTCTCGCAGCCGGAGACCACCAGCCAGGCCTCGGGCGGCTATGTCCGCTCGGTGGAGCCCTCTCTCGGCCCGCTCGGCGACCCGCTCGGGATCCGCCCGGTCCTGAAGGAACGGGGCATCGCGTACAGCCTGACCTACATCGCCGACGTGCTCGGCAATCCGGTTGGCGGCCTTAGACAGGGTGCGATCGTCGAGGATCGCCTCAACCTGCGCCTCAACCTCGACCTCGACCGGCTGGCGGGCTGGCAAGGCGCCACGGTCCATGCCAACGCCTACTTCATCCACGGCACCGGCCTGTCGCGCTACTATGTCGGCAACCTGCTGACCACGAGCGTCATCGAGGCGCTGCCGTCCACGCGGCTCTACGTGCTCTGGTTCGACCAGAGCCTGATGGACGGCCAGCTCGGGATCCGGATCGGGCAGCAGGCTGCCGACACCGAGTTCTTCGTCAGCCAGACCGCGACGCTGTTCGTGAACTCGACCTTCGGCTGGCCGGTCATCACCGGGCTCGACCTGCCGAGCGGCGGGCCGGCCTACCCGCTCGCAGCCCCGGCGATCCGGGCCAAATACGTGCCGGGCAACGGCTTCTCCCTGCAGGTCGGGCTCTACGACGGTGATCCGGCCGGTGCGAACCGTCCGGGTGACGATCCGGAGGCGCAGCGCCTCAACCGGACGGGCACCAATTTCCGCCTGCGCGATCCGGCTCTGATCATCGCCGAGGCCACCTACGCGTACAACATCGCGCCCGGTTCCCGGGGCCTGCCCGGCGACATCACCCTGGGCGGCTGGCAGCATTTCGGCCGGTTCGACAGCCTGCGCTTCGACATCACCGGCGTGCCGCTCGCCGACCCGAACGCCACCGGGATCGGCCGGCCGGTGCGCGGCAATGCCGGCCTCTACGCGATCTACGACCAGACCCTCTACCGGGAATCCGGCAAGGACGACGAGGGCCTCGGCTTCTTCGTGCGTGCCGCGTGGTCGCCCACCCGCTCCAGCCTGATCGACGCCTACCTGGATACCGGGCTGGCCTACAAGGGCCTGTTCGACGGGCGCGACGACGACACGATCGGCCTCAGCGTCGCCTACGCGCGCATCAGCGACGAGGCCCAGCGGGCCGACCGGGACACGATCCTCTACTCGGGCATGCCGATGCCCCGCCGCCGCGCCGAGGCGGTGATCGAGGCGACCTATCAGGCCGTGGTCGTGCCGGGCTTCACGGTCCAGCCCGACGCGCAATACGTCATCCGGCCGGGCGCCGGCATCGCCGGTCCGGACGGCCGCCGGCTGCGCAACGCGGCGGTGCTTGGGGTACGCGCCACCGTGCAGTACTGAGCCGGCCTGCGACCGTGGGCCCCGGAACGGTCCCGGGGCTCCGCCTCTTTCAGCAGCATGTTAGTCTTCGAGTGGGTCGTCGGCGTCCTGTTCGGCGCCGTCCTACTGGCCGGTGTCGCACGTCGGCTCGGGGCGCCATATCCGGCCTTCCTGGCGCTGGGCGGTGTCGGCCTCGCCTTCGTCCCCGGCGTCCCGAACCTGCGGCTCGATCCCGAACTGGCGCTCGCGCTGTTCCTGGCTCCGGTCCTGCTCGATGCCGGCTTCGACGCCTCCGTGCGGGATCTGAAGGAGAACTGGCGCGCGGTGGCCGGGCTCGCGGTCGGGGCGGTGGCGGTGACCACGCTCGCCGTCGCGGTCGTGGCGCGGCTCGTCGTCCCGGACATGCCGCTCTCCGCCTGCATCGTGCTCGGTGCCGTGGTCGCGCCGCCCGACGCCGTGGCGGCACTGGCGGTGCTCAAGCACGCGCCGATGCCGCACCGGCTCGCCACGATCCTGCGCGGCGAGAGCCTGCTCAACGACGCGGCCTCGCTGCTGATCTACCGGCTCGGCGTGACGGCCGCGATGGCCGGCACCTTCCACCCGGCGGAGGTGGCGCCGGCGTTCCTCCTGGGCGTCGTCGCGAGCCTCGTCGTCGGCCCCTGCCTCGGCCTGCTGTTCGTGGCCGTGACCCGGCGCGTGACCGACCCGGCGAGCGCGATCGTGATGCAGTTCGTCGCCGCCTTCGGGATCTGGCTCGCCGCGGAGCGGCTCGAGCTGTCGGGGGTCCTGACCATCGTGACCTTCGCGGTGACGGTCGCCCGCCGGGCCCCCGGCGTCACCGCGCCCCGGGCTCGGGTGATCTCCTACGCCGTCTGGGACACGGCGGTGTTCGTGCTCAACGTCCTGGCTTTCGTGCTGATCGGCATCCAGATCGACCCGATCCGGGAGCGGCTGAGCGGCGCGGATGCGTGGCAGGCCCTGATCCTCGCGGGCGCGACCTTCGCCACCGTGGTGGTGACCCGCCTCGCCTGGGTCCTGCCGACCACCGGGAGCCGCGAATTCGGCCTCCGCCAGGCCGGAGTTCCGGCGCGGCTGGGGCCGGGCATCGCCCTGTCCTGGGCGGGCATGCGCGGGATCGTCACCGTGGCGGCCGCCCTGGCGCTGCCTGCCCAGTTCCCGCACCGGGATCTCGTGGTCGTCGCCGCCTTCGTTACGGTACTCGGAACCCTGATCGTTCAGGGCCTGACCCTGCGGCCGCTGCTCGCCCATCTGCGGCTCGAGGACGACGACCCCGTGGGGCGTGAGACGGGCCGGGCCCGGGCGGCGGCCTACAAGGCCGCCCTCGACAGCCTCGCGGATGCGGAGGACGCACCGGCGACCGACGCGCTGCGCGCCGAGTTCCGCGCGGCCCTCGCGGAGGCGGAGGCGCACGACGAGGGCCTGGCGCCGGAGAGCCTGCCGGCGGACGCCGCCCGGCGCCAAGCCGTCGAGGCCGCCCGCGACGCGGTGCTCGCCCTGCGCCGCCAGGGCCGGATCGGCGACGACGCCTATTTCCTGCTGGAGGAAGAGTTCGACTGGGCCGAACTCAGCGCGACGCCGCGCGCGGAGACCTGAGGCCGCGCGCCGTCACACGCCCTTGCGTGCCGCGATCCGGGCCTCGATCGCATCCCAGACGGCGACGGACAGGTCGGGGCCCCCGAGCCGCTGGATCGCCCGGATGCCGGTGGGCGAAGTGACGTTGATCTCGGTGAGGTGCCCGTCGATCACGTCGATCCCCACCAGGATCAGGCCCCGCCGCGCCAGCTCGGGCCCGATCGTGGCGCAGATCTCGCGCTCGCGGTCGGTCAGCTCGGAGGCGGAGGCGGCCCCGCCGCGGACCATGTTGGAGCGGATGTCGTTGGCCGCCGGGACGCGGTTGACCGCGCCCATGGGGACGCCGTCGACCAGGATGATGCGCTTGTCACCCTCCGTGACCCGGTCGAGGTAACGCTGCACCACCCAGGCCTCCCGGAAGGTCGTGGCGAACAGGTCGAACATCGAGCCGAAATTCGGATCCTTCTCGGTGACCTTGAACACGGCCGCGCCGCCATGCCCGTGCAGCGGCTTCATCGCCACCGTCCCGTGCTCCAGCCGGAAGGCCTCGATCTCCGCCTTGTCGCGGCTGATCAGGGTCGGCGGCATCAACTCGGGAAAATCGAGGACGAACAGCTTCTCGGGCGCGTTGCGCACCTCGAAGGGATCGTTGACCACGAGGGTCTCCGGATGGATCCGCTCGAGCATGTGGGTGGCCGTGATGTAGGCCATGTCGAAGGGCGGATCCTGGCGCATCAGCACCACGTCCGCCTCGGCCAGGTCGAGCCGCTCCGGTGGCGCCAGAGTGTAATGCGCGCCTTCGACGTCCTGCACGCTCAGGCGTTCGACCCGCGCGGTGACGCGCCGGCCCTGCATCGAGAGCCGGTCCGGCGTGTAGTAGACGAGCGTATGCCCCCGCCGCTGGGCCTCCAGCAGCAGGGCAAAGGTCGTGTCACCCGCGATCCGGATATTCTGGATCGGGTCCATCTGAACCGCGACGGTCAGGCTCATACCAAACGCCCCTCGCCAACGGCGGACATCACAACCGGATGCGGCAATCTCAATCGTCGGACAGAGACTTGCTGCCCGTGCGCTTGTCGTAGTCGCCGATCGCCGACCGGCATTCGGGAGACAGGCGCTTGCGGTTGCGCATCATGCAGCGATCCGCGTCCTGGCTGTTCGGGTCGACGCCCGCGCAGAGGCGGAAATAGTCGTTCGCGCAGCCAAGCTGCAGGCCTTGGTCCTCGCGCTGGGCATAGGCGGGGCCAGCCGTCAGCGCGAACAGCGCCAGCGCCGCAGTAGCCAACCCGCGGCGGCGGGCGGCGCGCAGGGATCGTTCCGGAACCAGTCGCATTCAGCGGTGTCCTCAATCTCGCTCGGGCGGAGAACCGACGCGGCGGTCCCGCAATCGCCCGCGTCCGGCATATCGGTCGGGCCGGGCGGTAGGCAAGCGTTGGAGGTCCCGAGGGGTTCCGCGCAGGAACGTCGCGACCACGCTTCGCCGCGGTGTGGCTCGCGGGTCGCACGGCGGCGGCGTCCGACAAGACACGACGGTCCACATAAGAAGGCCCCGTCCGGGATCGGACGGGGCCTCAAGTCGAAGGGAGGAAACGCCCGCCATGGGCACGGAAGGCCACGCAAGTCGCGCGCCAACTCCCATCAGAGCGCTCTTCGGGCGCCGATGCCTGGAAAGACTCCGTTAACCACGTCGTGCTGGATTGTTTCGGTAGCCCTTGCCGACGCCCTCCGAAGGGCCCGGGCCAGATGCTCGGACCGCCGACAGGAGCCGGAGACCATGACCCTTTTCAAGCCGCAGGAGACCGGCGAAATCCGCTCGTCGAAGTCGGCCGCCGATCTGTCCCGCAGAGTTGCGCCGGCCGCGTCCGCGGACCTGATTCCCTTTCCGGGCGCCGAGGCGCGTCGGAGTTCCCGCATTCCGCGCTCCGGCGAGCGGCGCGGCGAGATCCTCCTGTTCCTCGGCGTGCGCTACGAGCGCCTCGCGTCCTGAGGACGTCGCGGTCCATGTCACATCGGCCGCACGCCGCCACAGACGGTTCTCCCATGTCAGCCCCGGATCGCCGGCCGTTCGACCGCGCACGCCGAGCGATGCGCCTCGGCCCCGTCGGCGCTGCACTGGCCGTGCTCGCAGCCTGCACCCAGAGCGGCGATTTCGGCCGACCGCGTACGGGGGTCTGGAACGGGCTCATCGATACGACAGGCAGCTTCAGCACCCGAGACCGCGGGCGCCTGCTGCTCGAATCCGGCCTCACCGACGACGAGCAGGCCCTGCGCGACCGCGCATGGCGATTCGTCCAGCCCGCCAGCAGCTTCACCGCCTTTCAGGACGCGGTGCTGGGCCTCGCCAGCGCCCACGTGCTCCCGCCGACCTGGCGCTACGAGGAAGTGGGATCCTATTACGAAGCCCTCACGGCGGAGCCGTCCCGCTCCCCGGTCTCCCGCTACCGGAAGCTCGGCGACGACGCCACGGCCGATGCCCGGCTGATCCCGATCTTCGTGGCGCTGGCCGCCCGCGTCATCGACGCCGATGCCGCGCGTCTGCGCAGCCTGCCCTTCGCCAAGACCCTCGACAACGCCGACGTGCTGGAGGCCGCCCAGCGGGTCGCCGAGAATCGCTGCCTGATCGCCTGGGTGCGCTTCGAGGCCGGCCTGCGGCTCGCGCGCTACCGCTTCGCCCTGGAACACCTGTTCGCCGCGGCGCCGGCACCGGAATCGGTCTCGGCCGAGCGGTCCATCATGATGCTGGCCGCCCGCCGCAACCTGCTCGACCCGCTCCTCCCGCCGGATGCCGCGGCCCGCTGCGGCCTCGGACCGGCTCCGCTGCCGCCCCCGGTGCCGGTCGCGCAGGCGGAGCCGCTGGTGGTCAAGTATTGAACGACCGAGACTGCGGTCGCGCCCCACCCTGACGACGACAGCGCCCGTGCTGCCGCGACATCGGCCGCGGGGCCGACCTGCAGGCCTGCGCGTGTCCGGATCGTGGGTCACGGCGATGGGCAGGCCCATCCGGCCGACCGCACAGCGCTGGAGACGCGGACGATCAGCGGACCCCCGAACGGACGAAGGTGGCTGAGGGCCGCCGCACGTCGATCGACGCAGCCAGCCCGTTCGAAGGTCCCGCTAGCGTCCCGTCCCCTTGCCGGGCCCATCCTTGCCGGGCCCATCCTTGCCGGGCGCGTCCTTGCCGGGCGCGTCCTTGACGGCCGCGTCCTTGCCCGTCGGCGCATCGTCCGTCGACGTGTCGGTGGTGCAGGAGACGGCCTGGACCGCGGCATTCGCGGCGGGACGCTGGCTCGGGAGACCGGCGATCACCCGCACCACCACGAAGCCGCGCGTGTCGGGCGCCACGATGCGCACGTCGCGGCTCGGATCGTTCTCGTCGTCGTCCGCAAGCGCCTCGTCGTACTGGGCGCGGGTCAGGATGACGAGGTCGAGGGCGCCACGGACCGCGGCCTGGTCGGTCACCGCGTAGAAGGCCCCGCGGCGGGCATGCGCGGCGAGCGACAGGGACAGGGGACCGGTGCGGGCGGAGACGCGCATGGGCCCGTCCGCGAGGTTGTAGGCGCAGACGCCCACCGCCACCGCCGGATCCGGGATCGGCAGCCATGCCTCGGGCGGGGAGGGGTCGTCACCGGTGGCGACCGTGTAGATCGACTGCGGATGGTCCAGGTTCTCGCTGGTGCGGGCGCGCGAGACGGCGTCGGCTTCCGAGAGGGCAGGGATCGCCAGGACCGCCGCGATGTGGACGATCCCGGCGAGCACGAGGCCGATCAGCGTGGCGTAGACGAAGCGCAGGCTCACGAGGCGCATCCGAGGCGAGTGACGGCCGGCACGGAACTCCGGTCGAGGGACCCGACGCTGGCGGCCACCGGCGTATCGTAGAGGCGCAGCGCCAGCCGGACCGGACCGGTCGCCCGCGGGCTCGGGAGCCAGTTCCCGGGCTGCACATCCGGCGCGAGCACGATCGAGAACCAACCGTCGGGCGCGCGCAGCACCTCGGTGGAGGTGAAGCCCTCGCGCAGGGGCGCACGGCCGGGATCGCGCGGGCCGCGGCCGGCCACCGTGATCGTCCAGGCGCGGGCGGGCGGCGTCGCGCCGCCGATCCGGTAGGTGCAGGTGGCGTCGAGCGCCTGTCCGGCATCGTCGACCGCCGCCGTCAGGAGCAGGCCCTCACCGACCGCCAGAGGGATCTCTCCCCGGCGGGCATTGACGGCGCGGGTGTAAGGATCCGCATTCGCCGCGCCGGCCCGCGGCCAAGCGGTCCAGGCACCGACCTGAACGCCCCCGAACGGATAGCCGCCGCTCGTCGCCCAGTCGGCGCTGGCGAGGCCCAGGAGGGCGCCCAGCGCCAGGGCGTAGACGGCAAGGCCGGCGATCGAAGTCTTGCGCCACAGCCGTCGGACGAACCGGACCGCGCGGCTGCGCGGGGCGCCGGCGGACATGGAGACGCGGCCGAACGCGTCGGGAATCGTGAGCTTCATGCGCTCACCGAACCTCGGTGAAGCCGCCGACCGGGCGGCTGCCCTCGGCAAGTTCGCGCAGCTGGCCGGACGGCGGCACCGCGGCCCGGTCGCCGGGCTTCCTGCCGGTCTTCCGCGCGTCTCCGGTTCCGGAGGGTGCGTCCGGAGCCGGTTCTGCGGGGGCGCGCTCGACCGTGCGGAACAGGCCGTTCAGGCCGCTGATCACCTCGAAGGAGCGGCGCGAGAGCTTGCCGTAGGCGCTGGCATTGGGGTCGATCGGGGCGGTCGGGCCCCCGGAAGCCTGCTGCTGGGCGGCGCGCGGGCTGTCCTTCAGGCCGGGCAAACCCTTGATCTCGATGCCCTGATGGGCCGGCTCCATGATGTCGTGCCAGGTCTGGGCAGGGAGCGAGCCGCCGGTCAGCTTGTTGGTGGAGGTGTGATCGTCGTTCCCGAACCAGACGGCGCCCACGTAATTGCCCGTGTAGCCGACGAACCACGCGTCCCGGTAGGCGTTCGTGGTGCCCGACTTGCCGGCCACCTTCACGCCCTCGAGCTGAGCCCGCTTGCCAGTGCCCTCCTCGACCACCTTGTTCAGCATGAAGTTCATGTCGGCCACGACCTGGGGCGAGAGCACCCGCTCGGGCGCCTCGTCGGCGTGGCGGTAGATCACCTCGCCGGACGAGTTCTTCACCTCGATGGCCGCGTAGGGCTTGGCGCGGAAGCCGCCGTTGGCGAAGACCGCATAGCCCGCCGCCTGGTCGATCACCGTCACCTCGTCCGAGCCGATCGGCATCGACACCGTGTCGATCAGGTTCGAGGTGATGCCCATCTTGTGGGCAAGTTCGGTGATCTTTGCGCGGCCCGCCTTGGCGGCCCGGGCCTCGTGACTGATGCCCATGGCCTTGCCGAGGGAAATCGAGATCTTGATCGGGATCGTGTTGATCGACTTCGCCACCGCGAGCCACATCGGCACCCGGCCGGCATAGGAGCGGCCGTAATTCTGCGGGCACCAGTTGCCGATGCAGACGGGACTGTCGACCACCGTTGTGTCGGGCTTGAACAGGCCGGAGGCGAGCGCGGCCGAATAGACGTAGGGCTTGAACGACGAGCCGGGCTGGCGCAGGGCGTCGGTGGCGCGGTTGAACTGGCTCTCGCCGTAATCGGCGCCCCCCACCATGGCGCGCAGCGCCCCGTCCGGGTCGAGGATCACCATCGCGGCCTCGTCGACGTCGTAGGCGTCGCCGGACTTGCGCAGGATGTCGGCCACGACCTCGTCGGCCCGCTTCTGGATGGCGAGGTCGAGGGGCGTCTTCACGGTCAGCACACGGTCGCTGCGCAGCTTGCCCGCGTCGGCCATGGCCTTGATCTCGCCGAAGGCCCAATCGAGGTAATAGTCGGCGGTGATGTCGCGGGTGCGGGTCACAGGGGTCGCAGGGTTGCGGAGCGCCGTCTGGATCTGGCCCTCGGTGACGAACCCCGCCTCCACCATATTGTGCAGCACGTCCGCCGCCCGGGCGCGCGCCGCCGGCAGGTTGACGTGCGGGGCGTACTTGGTGGGCGCCTTGAACAGGCCCGCCAGCATGGCGGCCTCGGCGAGGCTGATGTCCTTGAGCGGCTTTCCGAAATAATAGTCCGCCGCCGCCACGGCGCCGAAGGTGCCGCCGCCCATATAGGCGCGATCGAGGTAGAGCTTCAGGATCTCGTTCTTGGTGAGGTGGCTCTCCAGCCACAGGGCCAGGAACGCCTCGTTGATCTTGCGCTCCAGGGAGCGCTCGTTCGTCAGGAACAGGTTCTTGGCGAGCTGCTGGGTGATCGAGGAGCCGCCCTGCGTGCCGCCGCCGCCGCGCGAGTTGTTGACCAGCGCCCGGAGGGTGCCGATCGGGTCGATGCCCCAATGCTCGTAGAAGCGCCGGTCCTCCGTGGAGACCAGCGCCTTGATCATGATGTCGGGAAAGTCATCGAGCTTGAGCGAATCGTCATGCTTGATGCCGCGGCGGCCCACCTCGGTGCCGTAGCGGTCGAGGAAGGTGACGGCGAGGTCCTGCTGCTTGAGCCAGTTCTCGCTCGTCAGCTGGAAGGCGGGCTGAGCCAGGGCGAGCATCAGGACAGCGCCCCCGGTCCCGATGGTGACGCCCTCGCTCGTCAGGTCGAGGGCGACGCGCTTCCAGCCGCGCACGGCGAACCGGCTCATGACGCGCTGGAAGCGCTCGTAGGCTTCGCCCGTGGACTGGCCGCCATCGTACAGGCTGGCATTGACCCAGGCGTCGAAGGCGAGCGCGGCGCGTTCGAGGCGGACCTTGATCTCGGTGAGCGTCGGCAGGCGCACGATGTCGAACCCGGCTTGTCGAGCGCCTCTGCGGCGGATCCTGGCGGCGGATGGTCGAGGGCCCGCGCCGCGGACACGAACCCTGCGCCTGCGCCACCGCACGGCATCCGAGGTCCATAGCAGGATCCGGAACCGTCGGCGAGGCTCTGCGCAGTCTCGCGAATCGCCGCGGACCAGCTTGGGCGTAACGCACGACGGTGCGATCCGGTCGCATGGAGGTCGTCGGCGGCCACGCTTGCAGCGGTGCCCGGGCTCGGGCAGAGAGGCGGCTTCCCATCCGAGAGACTTTCCCGATGCCCAAGCCCGAGGCGCCGCGCCGCGGGGCGGTCGAGCCGTTCTGGCGGACCAAGACGCTCGAAGCCATGACCCCGTCCGAGTGGGAGAGCCTGTGCGACGGCTGCGGCCGGTGCTGCCTGATGAAGCTCGAGGACGAGGATACCGGCGAGGTCCATCACACCGATATCGGCTGCACGTTGCTCGACGGCCTCACCTGCCGGTGCCGCGACTACGCGCGGCGCCAGAAGCGGGTGCCCGACTGCGTGCGCCTAACGCCGGAAGCGGTGCGGTCGATCGCCTGGCTGCCGCCGACCTGCGCGTACCGGCTCGTGCGCGACGGGCAGCCGCTCTACCCGTGGCATCCCCTGATCTCCGGCCGGGCCGCGAGCGTTCACGAGGCGGGCATCTCGGTCCGCGGCCGGCTCGCCGGCAACGAGGAGGAATTCTCCGAGGACGAGCTGCCGGACCGGATCGTGGACTGGCCGGGCCTCGATCCCAGCGCCGCCTGAGGCGAGCGCGCCGGACGCCGGGGCCCGCAGACCGGCTGACGCCGCGTGGTCGCGGCCCGGCGCCCCGACCGGTACGCCCTAGCCGGCCTCGGAGTGCCGGCCGAGCAGCCGGCCGCCCGCCAGGCCGTTCGCCGCGATGACGATGGTCACCGCCGCCGCGTGGAACAGGAGATCCGTGGCGGTGGCGTCGTGGGGATGGACGGGCATGAGCAGCGCCGCCGCCGCCGCCGCCACCGCCAGCCCCCCGAGGGCGGCGGTGAGGTTCGGCCGCAGCGGGCAGGCGCGCCGCAGCATCACGACGATCAGCACCGACAAGGGCACCGAGACGCAGATCAGGAAGCTGAAGCAGCCCGTGATCGTGTGCTCGCCGGGCACGTCGGCCCCCGGCGCGATCCAGTCGCGCAGGCAGCCCAGCCCGCTCGCGCCGACCCAGAGGGCGAGGGGCGGAAGCGGCAAAAGCGCCCAGCGGCTGGACCGTCCCGGCACGCTCGTGGCGAAGGCCGCGAAGGCGGCCGTGATCGCCGTCAGCACGGCGCCGACCGCCGCGAGGGCCAGATCCGGCACATGCATGCGCAGCATGAAGCCGCCGGTTCCGATCCAGGCCGCGAGGACGACGCCGACCACTAGCGTCACGCCGAGCCAGAGCGCCGCGCGGGCCTCCGGGGTCGGCAGCGGCCGCACGGGTTCGAGGCCGCCTGCGAGTTCCTCGACGAGTCGGTCGTAACGGGACAGGTCCCCGCCGGCCCGATTGCTCCCCTCTCCGGGCATCACTCCCGCTCCTGCGTCAGACTGGCCCGGAGCGCCTTCAGCGCCCGGTGCAGGTTCACCTTGAGGGCTCCCTTGCTGCGACCGGTGAGGGCCGCGGTCTCGTCGAGCGACAGCTCGCGCAGGCCCAGGTGCTCCACGGCCTGCCGCTGGCCGTCGGGCAGGGCCGCCACCGCCCTGGCCAGGGCGGCCGCCCGATCCCGCGCCTCCAGCCCATGACCGGGGATCGGGCCCGGATCGACCTCGGCCTCGTAGGCCAGGGGGTCGTTGACCTCCCGCGGGCGCCGCCCGGCGCGGCGCAGCCGGTCGATCGCCCGCCGCTGGGTGATGGCGCGCAGCCAGGGCAGGAAGGGACGGGCCGGATCGTAGCTCGCCCGGGCCCGGTGGACGGTCATCAGCGCGTCCTGCACGACATCGTCCACCGCCTCGCCGCGCACGCCCTGTGCCCGGGCGATCGCCGAGACCACGGGCAGACACGCCTTCAGCAGCGAGCGGTAGGCGGCCGCGTCGCCGCCCTGCGCCGCCGCCATCAGGGTCGCCAGTTCCTCTTCGAGCGCCATCCGGGCTCCGCCGTCGTTCCGCCCCCCGGCCCGCGTCGTGTCTACCCCGCGGTGGGATCCCGACGCCAGCGCCCAAGCGCGCGCGGGCATCCCGCCCGAAACGGCGAGCATCATCGTACGGCCTCCCGTCCCGTCTCGGCGGGGGCCGCGGCGAGTCGCGCCGCGCCGAGGATGCGCCCGTCATCGGCCTGAAGCAGCAGGGCCGCCGTCTCGCCCTCCGGGCGGGTCGCCGTGAAGGTCGCGGCGGTACCGGACCAGCGCCCGAGATCCTGCAGCGAGCGGACGACGTTGGCCTGCTCGAGGGTCCGCCCGGCATTCTCGCCGCGCAGCACCCGCGTGGTGTGGCTCGGATCGTATCCGATCAGCAGGACGCGGCCGGAGGCCCCTCCGGCGTCGGGCGCAGGCCCGATCTGCGCGACGACGCGCCCGCCGTCGCGGGCCAGGGTCGCCGGGATGCCGGGGCCGGCCTCCCGGGCGCGGGCGATGGCAGCGCGCAGCCCGACCTCGTCGGAGCCGACGAGCCCGGTCTGTCCGTCGATCACGGCCTGCGGCGTGTAGGCGGGTCCGCCGAGGCGGGCCGCGTAGGATTCCTGGCGTGCGGTGGCGGCCGGCAGGGCGTAGGGGTCGCGCCAGTTCAGGTGGTTCCAATAGGTGACGTGGAACGCGAGCGGCAGGACGTCGCCCTGCGCACCCGCCGGCTCATGGGCGAGGCGGCCGATCAGCGCCTCCGCGGGCGGGCAGGAGGAGCAGCTCTGCGAGGTGAACAATTCGACGACGACGGGGCGCGCCGCCGCCTCGGCCGAAGGGAGGACGGCACACGACAGGACGGCGGCGATCAAGAGGGCAGGGCGCATGGCCGGAACTCCCGCACGCCGGCGGTTCGGACCCGGCGTACCGGCTCCTTCGGCGCTGCCGCGGCGGCGGTTACACGTCCGGGTCGAGTTCGAAAGCGTCGACGTCGCGCAGGAGGGCGAGGAAGGCCCGGGCGCCGTAGTCCAGCGCCGCACGACCCGCCTCGGCGGTTCCGAGACGCGCATCGCCCATGGCGCCCGAAGGATGGAGGTCGCCGGCCTTCCACGCGAAGGCGGCGGGGCGGCCGGCACGCAGGTGAGTGAAGTCGCGGACCATCGCCCGCGTCCGCGGCGGGAAGTCGGCGATCCGGTCGGCCCGGACGAGGTCAGGCCGCAGGGCCAGCATCAGCGCCGTCTCGATCCCGCCGGCATGGATGCCGTGAGCGATCTCGTCGGCGGGGAACAGGAACTCGGGATAGCCGAGTCGCGCCCAGGAGGTCGTGACCGCCACCATGCGGAATCGGGCGCGCAACTCGCCCGCCACGAGATCGATGAGCCCGCTGTTGCCGCCGTGACTCGTGACGAGCACCAGCTTTCGGCAGCCGGCGCGGTGGACGGCCGCGCCGATTCCCGTCCAGGCGGCGAGCGCCGTCCCGGTGTCCAGGGAGAGCGTACCCGGGAAGGAATCGTGCTCGTCCGACTTCCCCACCGGCTGGACTGGCAGCAGCAGCACGTCGAGATCGGGCGGCGCGTGGTCGCGCACCCGGGCGAGGTAGCCCTCGGCGATGAGGGTGTCGGTGGCGAGCGGCAGGTGCGGGCCGTGTTGCTCGATGGCGGCCACCGGCAGCACCGCGATCGCCCGCCCCATATCGCGACGCGCCAAGTCTTCGGTGGTCAATTCGGACCAGAACCGCGCCGTCATTCCTGCCGAGGCCTCCTTCCGGCGCCGCCGGGCGGCAGCGGGTTCGGGAGGCGATCTAACCGGCAGGCCGCCGCCGAGTCGACTAGCGCGTCGGCGGTCGACGCCTCGCCGGCAGGGTTCGCCTCAGGCGAACAGCGCGTCGATGTCGTCCTGGGAGGGCGTGGCGTCCACAGCCTGCGGACCGTTCAGCAGGAGATCCTCCGCCCGGGCCCGCCGGGCGCGCTCGGCGGGATCCATGGAGGACGCGTCGCGGGCCTTCACGGCCCCCACGAACCGCGCCAGGCGCTGCTCGAACAGGCGCAGCGATTCGACCACCTTGGCGATCCGCTGGCCGGTGATGTCCTGGAACGCGCAGGCTTCGAAGATCGTGTTGATGCGCTCCTCGACGGCCTCGCGGTAACCCGGTCCGTCGGGCAGGCCGAGCATCGCCTCGGCGGCCTCCATGATCGTGTTGGTGGCGCCTGCCGTCGCCGCGACAACGCTGCCGAGTTCCTCGTGCGCCATGGGGATGCGGTCACGGCTCATCTCGTTCGCGCGCAGCGCCCCGATCTCCTCACGGAGATGGGCGATGTAATCCGCGATCTCGATCAGCTCGGCGATCACGGTCTGCGGTTCACGAAACCGCAGATCGGCCTGCCGTGAGGCGGCTGACGACATGCTCTTCTCCTCGGATCTGTGGCCGTCCTGACCGGCCACGCCACGTCTCGGCGCCCGGCGGCGCAGGAGCGAACCGCCCGGACGGCGAGGGGACGAAGAAGGGGAGCCGGTCAGCTTCCGCAGACCGCCTCGATCTTCGACTTCAGCGTGGCCGCGTTGAAGGGCTTGACGATGTAATTGTTCACGCCGGCCTTCTTGGCCGCGATCACGTTCTCGGTCTTCGATTCGGCCGTCACCATGATGAACGGCGTCGTCCGAAGATTTTCGTCGGCGCGCACGTGCCGCAGCAGCTCGTAGCCCGTCATCGGCTCCATGTTCCAGTCGGAGATGACGAGCCCGTACTTGCGGCCCTTCAGTCGCGCCAGCGCCTCGGTCCCATCGGACGCGTCATCAACCTCTTCGAAGCCGAGCTGCTTCAGTAGATTGCGAATAATGCGGACCATCGTCTGGTAATCGTCGACAACGAGGATCGGCATGCTCAGGTCGAGAGCCATCGAACAACTGCTCCGTATTGCCCGGCGGGAAGCCGCGGCGGCTCCCGGATAGATTAACGCTTCGCTAACGCTGCGTTTTAGCTGCGCTGCACAGCATTGAAAATAGGGCACGCGCATTGCGAAGCGGTTAATCGGGACGGCCGGGGCGAGGCCGCGCGCCCCGAGGGCAGCCCGGCGCCCTCGGAATGCCTCGCTTGACCCTCCGGGCGCCTTTGGGCAGGGTCCGGCCGCGTCGGGCCCCTCGCGGACATGTCAGGCGATCCCATCCGACCCTTCCGAGCATTCGACCCCGAACCGATGGCCCCAGGCGACGACACGGCCGCGCGGCCCTTCACGATCTGCCGCGCCGATGCGCCCGTCCCACCCGCCCTGGCCGGGGCCGTGGCGGCGATCGGCAATTTCGATGGCGTCCATCTCGGTCATCGGGTGCTCGTCGAGGGCGTGCGCGCCGAGGCCCGTGCGGCCGGCCGACCGGCCGTGATCCTGACCTTCGAGCCGCATCCGCGGGCCTATTTCACGCCCGACGCGCCGATGTTCCGGCTGACCGGCCTCGCCGCCAAGGAGATCGTGTTCGCGCATCTGGGCCTCGACGGCCTGATCGTGCGCCGCTTCGACGGGGCTCTGGCTGCCACGGGCGCCCGTGCCTTCGTGCTCGACTTCCTGAAGGGGGCGCTCGGCCTGTCCGGCGTTGTCGTCGGGCACGATTTCCATTTCGGCCGCGGCCGCGAGGGTACCCCCGCGATCCTCGCCGAACTCTGCCGTGAAGCCGGGATGCGCTGCCGGATCGTGGCGCCGGTCGCCCTCGGCGGCGAGACCGAGCCGGTCTCGTCGAGCGCGATCCGCGCCGCCCTCGCGGCCGGCGACATCGTCCGCGCCAACGCGCTTCTCGGCTATCGCTGGTTCGTCCTCGGCGCGGTGCGCCACGGCGACAAGCGCGGGCGGCAGCTCGGCTTTCCCACCGCCAACATGATGCTGCCCGATTGCGGGCTGGCACACGGCATCTACGCGGTGCGGGTCCGCCTGACGTCGGGGGACTTCCGCGACGGCGTGGCGAGCTATGGGCGCCGTCCGACCTTCGATGACGGCGCGCCGCTGCTGGAGACCTATCTCTTCGATTTCTCCGACGATCTCTACGGGCAGGACATCGCCGTGGAGTTCGTCGGACACATTCGCGGCGAGGAGCGGTTCGCCAGCGCCGACGCGCTGGTCGAACGCATGCATGTCGATGCGGCGATGGCGCGGGCCCTGCTGGCGCGCGATGAAACCCCGTCGATGATGACCTGAACCTCGCGGGCATCGCGGGGCGTGCAGATCGTGTAGAAGGCGCCATCGAGCAGGAGGCGGACGTGCTGGGTCGTTACGAGCGCGCGAACAACGGCGAAGCGGTCGTCGAGTACGGCGACGGCACCATGCGGGTGGTCAAGCCCGGCAGCTTCGTGCGCTGCGCGGTGACCGGCGAGCCGATCCCGCTCGACGGGCTGCGCTACTGGAGCGCCGCCCGCCAGGAGGCCTACGCCTCCCCCGAGGCGATTCTGCAGCGGCTCAAGGAAACCGGCCGTCCCTGAGGGTCACGGCGCGCGGAGCGCGTCGCGGATCTGCCGGCGCAGGGCGTCCACGTCGTCGAGCACGAGGCGGACGCGCAGGACGCGCACGTCTGCCGAGAAGGCCGGCGGCAGGCGCACGGCGTCCTTCTCGGTGGTGACGAGGTCTGCACCGAGGCGCCGGGCCGACTCGGCCAGGGCAGCCAGTTCTCCCGGCCGGTAGGGATGATGATCCGGGAACGGACGCGTCCCGGCGATCACCGCGCCCGCCGTCGCCAGGGTCGCGAAGAACTTTTCAGGGCGGCCGATGCCCGCGAAGGCGAGGCAGCGCCGGCCCGCCAGATCATCCGCCTCCCGCACGAGTCGCGCCCGGTGGACGGGCAGGCCGCGCCGCTCGGCCGTCCGGGCGACCGCGTCGCCCCCGGCGCCGTCACCGATCACGATCAGCCCGCCGACATGCGGCCATTGCCGGGCGAGGGGCGCGCGCAGCGGCCCCGCCGGGAACGGCAATCCGTTGCCGAGGCCGGCGGGGCCGTCGACCACCGCGAAACTGAGATCCTTGACGAGGCTCGGATTCTGCAGGCCGTCATCCATGACGATGACGTCGGCGCCAAGCTGCCGGCAGAGGGCGGCGCCCGCCGGCCGGTCCCGGGAGACGATCGCGGGCGCCCTGCGGGCGAGGAGCAGCGGCTCGTCGCCGACCTCCGCGGCGGCGTGGCGGTCGGGATCGACCCGTACCGGGCCCGCGTTCCGGCCCCCGTAGCCGCGGGACAGGAAGGCCGGCCTGCGGCCGAGCTCGGCGAGGAGGGCCGCGACCGCGAGGGCGGCCGGCGTCTTGCCGGCACCGCCGAGGGTGAAATTGCCCAGGCACAGGACCGGGCAGCCGGCCGGGGCGCCGGGACGATCCATGCGCCGGGCCACCAATGCCCCGTAGAGCGCCGCGAACGGGGCGAGGCCGCGCGCGGCCGGGTGATCCGGCCCCGCCGCCCAGAAGGCCGGGGGCCGCATCAGGCCCGCACGAGCGGTCGCGCGCGGCTACCCCGGTCGAGGCGCTGGAGCTTCATCTGCGCCACGAAGGGATCGAGCACGGCGAGCGTGCGCGCCACCGCCCCCTCGAAGGGCTCCAGGGCACGCTGCCCCTCACGGGCCATGTCGGCGAGCCGGCTCCGATCGCCGAGGAGCTCCGCGGCGATCGCCGCCAGTTCGACGCCGTCGCGCACGGGCAGGGCGCCCCCGGCCCGGTCGAGGGCCTGATAGACCACGCTGAAATTCTCGATGTGGGGCCCGTGCAGCACCGCAGAGCCGAGGCGCAGCGGCTCGATCGGGTTCTGTCCGCCCCGCGGCACCAGGGAACCGCCGAGAAACACCAGGGGACTCAGGCGGTAGAACAGGCCCAGCTCACCGATCGTATCCGCGACGTAGACCTCGATGGACGGGTGAGGCCGCCCGCCGGTGGAGCGCCGGGCGCTGCGCAGGCCGACGGCGTCGGCGCACGCCACCACCTCGCCCCCCCGGGCCGGATGCCGCGGGGCGATGATGGTCAGGAGCTGGGGGAACTGCACCTTCAGCATCGCGTGCGCGTAGGCGACCATGGTCTCCTCGCCGGCATGCGTGCTCGCGGCGACCCAAACCGGCCGGCCGGCCATCATGGCCCCCAGATAGGCAAGCTGCTGCGCGTCGGCCGGGGGCACCGACGCGTCGAACTTCAGATTCCCCGCGATGCTCACCCGCGGCGCCCCGAGCTTGGCGAAGCGCTCGCCGTCCTCCTGGGTCTGCGCGAGGCAGATCGCGATCCGCGTCAGCAGAGCCTTGGCGGTGCGCGGGCAGCGCTCCCAGCCCCGGAACGAGCGCTTCGACATGCGGCCGTTGACCAGGATCAGCGGGATCTCGCGCTCGTCCAGCGCCAGGATCGTGTTCGGCCAGATCTCCGATTCGGCGATGACCGCGAGGTCCGGCTGCCAATGCTCCAGAAACCGTCCGATCCAGCGGGGCGCGTCGAGCGGCATGTACTGATGCACCGCGCCGGGCGGCAGCCGCACGCCGACGAGTTCGGCCGCCGCGCGTGTGCCCGTGGTCACGAGCACCGAGAAGCCGCGGGCGATCATGCCCTCGACGAGCCCGATCAGCGACAGGGCTTCGCCGACGCTCGCGCCGTGCATCCAGGCCAGCGGCCCGACCGGCCGGGCCCGCCCCGGCAGACCGCGCCGCTCCGGAAGCCGACGCGGATCCTCCTTGCCGCGCTGCGCACGCCACGCGAGTAGGCCGGTCAGCGCCGGCTCGCCGATGCGCAGGCCGGCCCGGTAGGCCTGCAGCGGCAGGGTGACGGAGGGACGCCTCACGCGAGGTCTCCCACCGGCGCGTCTCGGAGCTCGGGAAGCGGGTCGCGGTAGAGCGCCGCCCGGTCGGCGCGCCCGACGAGCGCGTAGGCGCGGGCATGCACCCGATTCATTTCGGCCTCGACGAAGCGGCGCAGCGTCTCGAAGGCCTCGCCGTCGCTGTCCCGCGGAACATAGATCGGGTCGCCCAGCACGATCGCGCCGCGGCCGAAGGGCAGGCCCAGGCAGGCCCGGTCCCACGAGTTGAAGCGCAGATGCCGGCTCGTCACCACGGCCGCCGGGACGATCGGCCGCCCGGAGAAGCGCGCCAGGGTCAGGATCCCGGCATCGCACCGGCGCGAGACCTTGGGAACGTCGGCGCTGAAGGCCACCGATTCGCCGCCCTTCAGGGCCCGCAGCATGGCCCGCAATCCTTCGGCTCCGCCCTTGGCGCGCAGATCGGTGGCGCGGCTGCGGCCGCGGGCGCCGGAGGCCCGCATCACACGGACGCCGAAGCGTTCCAGCGCGATGGTGTTGATGTTCCCATCCGGATTCCGCGAGATGATCGTGGCCACGCGGTCGCCCGGGCGACGCATGAGCGGCATCATGATGTGCTGGCCGTGCCACATGCCGATGATCAGCGGCTTGCGCGCGTCGATCCAGCCGTCCGCGGCCCCAGGGGACGCATCGCCCGCATGGATCTCGAAGCGGTTGGTGAGTCGCACGAGCCGCAGATAGCCGGCCGCGAAACGGCCGAGGAGGCCCTGCACGGACGGATGGCGGATAAGACGCTTGCCGAGGTTCATGTCACGCGTGGGGCGGCTGGACGGCCGCCCGATCAGTTCCGGATCGAATTCGACCGGGCATGGTCTAGCCCCCGCCCCCGAGACGAGACAATCGGCCCCGCCCACAACCACACGTTTGAGCCACCGGTGTCGACCGGCCTGCCGGCGTCGCGGATGCTCCCGCGGAGCGGCGAAAACACGGCAAGCACCCTTGTTTGGATTGATTCCAGACTGTAGATTGGAATTGATCCAAACAAGGAGATTCGCATGGCCGCCGCCCTCGAAAGTGCCGTTGCATTGGACGCGGAAGCGCGCCGCGCCTTCGTCTTGCGCTACGTGCAGCCCGGCCTTGCGGGCCTGATCGACGGCTCGGTCTCGACCCTCGCGCCGATCTTCGCGGCGGCTTTCGCCACGGGACATAACGGCGCGACCTTCCTGGTGGGGCTCGCGGCGTCGGTCGGGGCCGGCATCAGCATGGGCTTCACCGAGGCGCTCTCGGACGACGGCCAGGTCACGGGCCGCGGCGACCCCTGGCTGCGCGGCCTGGTCTGCGGGGCCATGACCACGCTGGGCGGCCTCGGCCACACGCTGCCCTACGCGATTCCCGACACGCTCCCGCCCGGCTGGCCGAACCCGTTCGTGCTCGCCACGAGCCTCGCCGTCCTGGTCGTGGTGGTGGAACTCGCGGTCATCGCGGCGATCCGCACGCGCTTCATGGCGACGCCCTTCTGGCGCGCGGCCCTGCAGGTCATGCTCGGCGGAGCGCTGGTGCTGGTGGTCGGGATGCTGATCGGAAGCGCTTGACGCGAGGCGCCGCGCCCGCGATGCGGGGCGCCTTCCGTCCCCGTGTCGAGGGTGACCACCGGCGTTGACCTTCCGCCTCGCCCATCTCAGCGATCCGCATGTCGGCCCCCTCGGCCGGGTGCGTCTCCACCAGCTCATCGGCAAGCGCGCCACCGGCTACGCCAATTGGCGACGCGGGCGCTCGCGCAGCCACGACATGACCGTGCTGGAGGCGCTGGTCACCGATCTGAAGGCGCAGGGCGCCGGACACATCGCCTGTACGGGCGACCTGTGCAACATCGGCCTGCCGAGCGAATGGGAGACGGCGCGTACCTTCCTGGAGGCACTGGGCTCGCCCGAAGCGGTGAGCTTCGTGCCGGGCAACCACGATGCCTATGTCCGCGGCTCCCTCGAAGGCCTGCTCGCCGCCTGCGGCCGCTACACGGGCGACGATTCCGGCTCGTGGGGCCGCTTTCCCTACCTGCGGCGGCGTGGGCCCCTGGCGCTGGTCGGCCTGTCCAGCGCGATTCCGACCAAACCCTTCGTGGCGACGGGCCGCCTCGGTGCGCCGCAGCTGGCCGCGGCCGAAGCCCTGCTCCGCGCCCTGGCCACGGAGCCGGGGCGCCCGTTCCGCGTGGTGATGATCCACCATCCGCCGCAGCCCGGGGGCGCCTCGCCCGGCCGCGAGCTGAAGGATGCCGCAGCGTTCACCGCGATGATCGCACGGGCCGGGGCGGACCTGATCCTGCACGGTCACAATCACGTCACCAGCGCCGCCCGGATCCCGGGGCCGGACGGCCGGGCCGTCCCGGTGGTGGGTGCCCCCTCCGCATCGGCGCGCCCGCACGGACACGGGGCGATGGCGTCGCGCCGGGCCTCCTACCTGCTGTTCGAGATCGACCGGTCGGACCAGAGAGTCTCGGTCACAGCCCGGCGACGGGGCCTCGATGCGTCAGGCGCCATCAGCGATCTCGGCGCCCTGGATCTCGACGGGTCGGACCTCGACGCGTCAAACCTCGCCTGACGAGCCGGGCCGGCCGGCCCGTGAGGGGGGCGCCGGCCCGGGATCGGGATGCAGATCAGATGCCGACGACTGCCAAGTCGGTGCGCTGCTGTCGGCTGAGGCTCGCTTCGTAGCGCTCGGCCTGGAGGCGGGTAAGACCGCAGATCAACGCGAGTGTCCCGCGATACACAGTGTAGGTGCCGTCGTGTGTCGGCCTGACGCGAATCACCTCTGCCATGGAAGCCTGCCTTCTGCTGGAGGTTGCCTGCCCTCGTCTAAGAAAGTCGTTCCTTCTCGCTGAATTGGCCGGTCGAACGCGCGAACGGGGGGAGGTTATCAGTCGTTCCAAAGGTAGCAAGAGCCGCCTACGTCGGAATGCTTAGGTCTTTTCTGCTGCATTGCGGCAAAGCCTTGCCGGCGTTGGCGATCCGCAGAAGCGGAAAAAAGCGGCCGTCGGCTTGCATATTGAATATGCTGCGCGGGCCGGCCGGGAGCCGCTCGGGCGGTGCGAATCGTAGGATGGACCCCGCCCGTCCGGGCGCGCGAAAGGAACCCCCATGCAGCTCTGGCGTCTGACGGCGACCGACCTCGCGGCCCTGATCCGCACCGGCCAAGTTTCGGCCCGGGAGGTCGCGCGGGACGCCCTCGACCGGCTCGAGACGGTCAATGGGCGGATCAACGCCGTGGTCGAGCACCGCCCGGAGGATGTGCTGGCGCAGGCCGACACGGTGGACGCCGCCCGGGCTCGGGGTGAGGCGCCCGGTCCGCTCGCGGGTGTCCCGGTCACCATCAAGGTCAACGCCGACCAGCGGGGCTTCGCGACGACGAACGGGCTGCGTCTCCAGCGCGACCTCGTGGCGACGGACGACAATCCCGTGGTCGCCAATTTCCGCCGGGCCGGCGCGGTGCTGCTCGGTCGGACCAACACGCCCGCCTTCTCGCTGCGCTGGTTCACCACCAACCAGCTCCACGGCGACACCAAGAATCCGCGTGATCCGGCTCTGACGCCCGGCGGCTCGTCCGGAGGCGCGGGCGCGGCTGTGGCGGCCGGGATCGGCGCGATCGCCCACGGCACCGACATTGCCGGATCGGTGCGCTATCCAGCCTATGCCTGCGGCGTGCACGGGCTGCGTCCGAGCCTGGGCCGGATCCCCGCCTGGAATCCGTCCTCGCCCGAGCGCGGGATCGGTCCCCAACTCATGGCGGTCTCGGGGCCGCTCGCCCGCAGCATCGCGGATCTTCGCCTCGGCCTCGAAGTCATGGCGGCCCCGGATCCGCGCGATCCATGGTGGGTGCCGGCGCCGCTGGAAGGGCCGTCCGTGCCGCGCCAGGTCGCCCTCTGCGTGCGGCCTGGGGGCCTCGCCACCGCCCCGGAGGTCGAAGCCGGCCTGCGGGAGGCCGCGCGCCGCCTGGCCGAGGCCGGATGGACGGTCACGGAGATCGCCGACACCCCGCCGATCCGGGAAGCCAGCGAACTCCAGCTCCAGCTCTGGCTCGGGGACGGCTACGCGGCGGTCCGGGCTGCGGCGGAGCGGGAAGGGGATCCGGCGGCCATCGGGCTCCTGGAGAGCTTCCGGTCGCGGGCCGAGGCGATGGCGCCCGACGCCATCGCCCGGGCGCTCACCCGGCGCGCGACGCTGGCGCGGGAATGGTCGCTGTTCCTTGCCGAGAACCCTGTGCTCCTGGTCCCGGTCTCGGGCGAGCTGCCCTTCCCCGACGGGCTCGACCGCACCGGGGATGCCGGCGTCGCCCGGGCCTTCGAGGCGAACCTGCTGCAGGTGGGACTGGCACCGATCGGGGTCCCGGCGCTCACCGTGACGACCGGCCTCGTCGGACGGACCCCTGTCGGGGTGCAAGTGGTCGCCGCCCGCTACCGGGAAGACCTATGCCTCGCGGCCGGCGCGGCGATCGAGGCCGGAGGCGTGCCGGAGATGCCGGTCGACCCGGTCTGACGCCGGGCCGCCCCTGTCCGGACCCGAAAAGTGGCAGGCCTGCCGGTCCGACGATCGGCTGCAGGAGTCGCGACGGCTCGAGGATCGCCACAGGCGGGTGCGTGTGAAGCCCCTGACCGGTCTGCCGACCGCGCCGTCAGGTCCGCTCCCCGCCCTGACGGGCTTCGTCCGCGGCGGCACGGCGGGAGGGCCTGCCGGGGGTGCCGTCGCGATCGCGACCGTCGGCCGGGTCGGCGTCTGACATCACGCCGGCCGGGCTCAGGACCGGCCTGCGGCTCCGAGGTTTGCCAGCAGGGCCGCGAACAGCCGCGCCCGCTGCGGCAGGGTCTCGATCAGCACGTGCTCCTCCAGGGTGTGGTAGCCTTGGCCCAGCGGCCCGAGCCCGTCGAGGGTCGGGATACCGTTGGCGCCGGTGAAGTTGCCGTCCGAGCCGCCGCCGGCGCTGCGATGAGGCAGGGGCTGGCCGAGCGCCCCGCTCAGGGCACGCGCCTGCTCGTAGAGCGCCATGCAGCCCGCATCCGGCTCCCAGACCGGCCGGGTCACGCCCCGGGTGACGGTGAAGCGGACGCCGTCCTCCTCGCCCGACAGCGCCAGCATCCGCTCGACGCCGCGGTCGAGGTCGGCCTGGCGCTTGGCCATGCTGAGCGCCTGCCCGCGGCAGACGGTCGAGACGCAGTTCACCCACTGCCCGCCCGACACGATCCCGGTGGAGACGGTGCAGTCGGCGTCCGAGAGCGCATCGATCGCGAGGATCTTGCGCGCCATCGCGCGGATCGCCGAGCGCCCCTCGTGGGGCGAGGCGCCGGCATGGCTCGGACGGCCCAGGGCCTCGAGGTCGAATCGGGCGATGGCGTAACGCCCGGTAACCACGCCGTTGTCGGGCTGCCCGGGTTCGGGCACCAGCACGACGGCGTGGCGGGCCGCCTCAGCCTCGATCAGGTCGCGGGTCGAGGGGCTGCCGACCTCCTCGTCGCCGGTGAACAGGACGGTCACCGGCAGCGGCGTCTCGATCCCGGCCGCCGCCAGGGCGCGGATCGCCGCCAGGGCGATGACGTTGCCCCCCTTCATGTCGAGGATGCCCGGGCCGTAGGCGCGGTCGCCCTCGATCCGCCAGGGCAGGCTTCCGAGGGTGCCGACCGGATGCACCGTGTCGAGATGGCCGAGCACCAGAATGCCGGGCCGGTCGCGGTCCCGGTGCGGGAACCGCGCGCGGACGCAGTCGCTCAGGCCCATGCGGCCCGGGATCGTCTCGACGGTCGCCCCGAGGAGCGCGAGATCGCGGGCGGCGACGCTCATCATCCGATTGACCGCCGCCGCGTCGTGGGTGGGACTCTCGCACAGGACCCAGGGCTGCAGGGTCGCGAGGATGTCCTGAGCGTCGAAGCGCAGATCCGGAATCATCGGGCTTTCTCCTCGGCGAACGGATCGGCGACCCGCGGCCAGTAGTGGCCCGACCGCTTGGTGTAGGGGATCGCGCCGTAATCCGGCGGAACGGCTCCGGGCGCCGCGACGTAGCGGACCTCGCTCGCGATCGGCGCGAAGGCGGCGTAGAAATGCTGCATCGACTTCACCACAACCATCCGCTTGTCGTCGAGGGTGAGGCCGAGACCCGTGAACGCGTCGGGCGCGAAGGCCTGCTGGCGCTTGTGGGTCAGCACCACGTGGATCCCGTCCGCCTCGACCCAGGCCGCGGGGCCGAGATGGGCGTGGCCGCCGCTGAGGCCGGTCTGGCTGTGGTTGTCCGACAGGCCGCGCACCGTGACGCGCAGGTCCACCGGGTTCCCGGAGGTCACGCCGCACTTGCCGCCGATCCGCAGCGTGAAAGACGCCCCGAGCCCGGCCTCGTGGCAGATGCCGACCGCCCCGGGATCCCAGATCAGGCCGAGGGCCACGTCCTTGACGCCCCGCTCTGCGAGGCGGGCGAGGAGCGCGGTGTTGTCCGAAGGCGCGCCCGCGCCGGCATTGTCGGCGAAGTCGGCGAGGACCATCGGGCGCGGGTCGGCGGAGGCGAGGGCGAAATCGATGGCCGCGTCGATCGTATCGCAGCGGCTCGCGGCCTCTTCCCGCATCGCCCAGACCGCGCCGGCCAGCTCATCGGCCAGCGCCTGCGCCTTGCCGGCATCACCGTCGGCGACGACCAGCATCTTGGCACCGACATCCGCCACGTCGCCCCAGGGGAAGCCGTGCCCGAAGGAGACCGACAGGATGCCGTCGCGCCCCTCCAGGGACTCCATCCGGCGGACGAAGCCCGCGACCGGCTCGCGGCTGGTGCGCCACATGTTGACGATCCGGCAGTCGGCGTACGCCATCACCGGCCGGATGTCCTTCGACACCGTCTTGACGACCAACGGATACAGGTCGCGGGCGCGGTCGACGATGTCGGTGTGCGGGTATTCCTTGTAGATCACGATGACGTCGGCGTTGGTCCGCATCGTCTCGGTGAGATGGCAGTGGAGGTCGAGCTCGACGCCGATCGTGGCGTCCGGCCCGACGATGGCGCGGACCCGCTCCAGGATGTCGCCCTCGCAGTCGTCATAGCCCTCCGCCACCATGGCGCCGTGCATGAACAGCAGCACCGCATCGACCGGCATCGCCGCCTTCAGGTCCTCCAGCAGGGTGTCGCGCAGCGCCTCGTAGACGGCCCGCAGGGTGATGCCGCCGGGCTGCGCGAAGGTCGAGAGGCTCTCGACCACCGCATGCCCGTCCGCCTCGGCCATCGCGCGCCAGGCCTTGAGGCCGATATTGCTCAGGCTCGGCGGGTTCCGGCTGCCGTCGCGGCGGGCGTAGTCGGCGTGAAACGCCGCTTGTCCGGTGGGCAAGGGCGCGAAGGTGTTGGTCTCTGTGGCGAGACCCGCGATGAAGATCTTCAAGGTCCTGTCCCAATCCGTCCCGGCCGCCGGGTCAGGCGGGGCTCGGGGTCAGCGTGATCACCGTCTCGGTGGCCGCGTCCACGGCCGCGCGGCCGTAGAGCATCGGCACATAGTCCTGGCGCCCCCAGACCGGGGCCAGATCGGCGTAGTGCGGGCTTGCCGGGTCCCCCGACTGGCCCGGCACGTTGATGAAGACCGAACGGTCCCAGTCCCCCACATCCACGACCATGCGGAACGAGGCGCCGTGGGTGAGCCGGAACGTGTCGGTCCGGTACTCCGCGTGCATGACCGATGCCGCGGCTCCGCCCACGGGCAGCGGACCGATATCCCAGCGGGAATCGGGCCTCAGGGCGGTCAGCGGATGCGCGAACAGCGCGTGGTGCAGGCGGCCCCAGGACCAACCCGCCGGATCGGCGCCCATCCGCTCCCGGGAGGTGCGGTAGGCGGCGGCGAGGGCGTCGGTGAGCAGCGCCGCGCACGCCGCCGGGTCGAGACCGGTCTCCAGCCGCTCGATCAGGCTCTGCGTGTCGCCGGGCGGCAGCAGGCGCCGCGTCCCGGCATCGGGCACCAGCGCCGCGAGCAGGGCCGGGCGCAGGTGCCGGACCCAGACCACCTCGATGAGGGCCGCCGCCGCGGAGCCGTGGTGCAGGGCGCCGTGGAACGACGCCAGCAGAGCCTGGGCCGCGGCGACATCGGGATCGCCCGCCGCCGGCAGGGCCCGCACCAGATCAGCCAGCCGCCGGGCCGGCTCGGAGACGACATCCCCCTGGAGCGCCTGCGAGTCGGCGAGGCTGTGCCGGTCCGGCCCGCCGAGCACCGCCCGGATACGGCCGGCGCGCCAGGGCTCGGCCCATTCGAACCCGACCTTCCGATCCTCCGCGGGATAATCCGGCGGCAGGTTCATCTCGTTGGCGGTGGCGAGCCAGCCCGAGGCCGGATCGACGCTCCGGGGCAGGGCGCCGGGATCGTGGAAGCCGGCCCAATCGTAGCGGCCGTCGCCCGGCACCGGCAGCAATCCGTCATGGCCGGGGCGGACCGGCGCCTTGCCGGCCATGAACCACGCGATGTGCCCCGCGGTGTCGGCGTAGAGCTGGTTCACCGAGGGCGCCGACCAATGGCGCAGGGCCTCGCCGAAGGCCTCGGGCGTCGTGGCGCCGAGATAGGCGAGGCTGCCGAGATAGGCGGCAGCGCCGGGCTCCGACCAGACGGTCCGCAGCGCGAAGGCGCGGCCCTGGTCCTCGCGAAGCACCGGCCCGTGCCGGGTGAAGCCGAGGATGACGGTCTCGTCCGGTCCGCCGCGCACCGGGATCCGCTCCGTGATGCGCGTGATCGCCGCCCAACCGTCGCCGGAGCGATAGCGGTCGGGATCGGCCGGGTCGGTCTCGCAGACGAAGAGATCCTCCTGGTCCATCGGCGCGATGGTGAGGCTGAAGGCGGCCTGGCCGTTATGGCCGATGGAGATGCCGGGCAGGGCCGGCTCGCCGGCCCCGATCACGTCGAGCCCCGGGGCGGTCAGGTGCACGGCGTAGCGCAGCGAGGGCTGCAGGTAGACCCGGTGCGGATCGCTCGCCAGGATCGGCCGTCCGGTGGCGGTGCGGGACGGCGCCACCGCCCAGTTGTTCGAGCCCTCGGCCGGCTCCTTCGGCGCGCTGCGGGGGCCGCGCGTGACGGCTCCGTGCGCGTCGACCTTGGACCAGTCCCAGGCCTCCGCGCGGGTCGCCGCCATCCGGTCCGGGCTGAACCCCACCGTCGCCGTGGCCAGTCGGAAGTCGTCGAGGAGATCGTCCGGCCAGTCGACGGCGTCGAAACCGTCCGGGACAATGGGTTCGTGGGGCGGGCTGATCCGCTTGCGCAGGTCGTCCGCGGCGAGCCCGTCCGCCCGGCTCTCCGCACGGGCGAACACCCGTGCGCGGGCGACCTCGGACAGGACGTTGCGGATCAGCCCGTGGCTGCGGATGCGCACCACGTCCTCTGGCTGCCACAGGGCCGGGCGCGTGTCCGTCACGGCGAATTCCGGCGGGCGCAGCTCGGGACGCGCCTCGGTCAGGGTCACGTAGGCGTTGATCCCCGCCACGAACGCCGTGACGATGGCCCGCGTGTCCTGCGGCCCGTAGGCCGCCCACTCGGCCGCCATGTCACCGCGGTAGAGGAACAGCCGGGCCGCGCGATCCTGGGCGAGGTAGCCGGGCCCGAAATCCGCCGCCAGCAGGCCGAGGCCGCGCTTGCGCCAGAGGTCGAGCTGCCAGAGCCGGTCCCGGGCCGCGTTGAACCCCTGCGCCCGAAAGGCGTCGAGCGCCGTGCCGGCGCGGATATGCGCCAGCCCCCAGCGGTCGAGGCGGATCTCCACCGACGCGTCGAGGCCGGGGAGGGGATAGGTCGCGCCGCTCACAGAGCCACTTCGATGAGGTGCGGACCTGCATTGGCCAGCGCGTGCTCGAACGCCGCGATGAAGTCGGGCAGGGTCTCGACCCGCCGCCCCGCGACCCCGAATCCTCGGGCGAGGCTCACCCAATCCACCGCCGGATCGTCGAGGCTCAGCATGCCGAGCGCCTTCGGGCCGGGATTGAGCGCGCCGACATTGGCGAGTTCCGCCCGCAGGATCGCGTAGGAGCGGTTCGACCAGACGAGCGTCACCACGTCGAGGCGCTCGCGGGCCTGGGTCCAGAGCGCCTGCACCGTGTAGAGACCGCTGCCATCCGCCTGCAGGTTGATGACCTTGCGGTCGGGGCAGGCCACGGCGGCGCCGGTCGCCATCGGGATGCCGAGGCCGATCGACCCGCCGCTGAGCTGGAGCCAGGTATGGGGCGCGGCATCCCGGGTCAGGGCGAAGAAGTTGCGCCCCGTCGTGATCGACTCGTCGCAGATCACCGCGCCCTCGGGGATCAGCGCGCCGAGCACCTGCCCGATCGTGTCCTGGTCCAGCGGACCTGAGGTCGGGAGCTTCGGCCGCGGGCCGACGGCGACCGGTTCGGCGGGCGGGGCCGCGACGGCCTCGGCGAGCCGCTCGAGGGCGTCGATCTGGTCCTCCTCGGGCGTCGCCAGCGTGATCGTGGTGCTGCCCTCCGGCGCCAGCAGGCTCGGCTTGCCCGGGTAGGCGAAGAAGCCCACCGGCGGGGTCGCGCCGATCAGGATGATGTGGCGGAAGTCCTTCAGGGCCGCGATGCCCTGGTCGATCGGGTAGGGCAGGCGCTCGATCGGCACGGTGGCGGCGCCGCGGTCGATCCGGGCATTCGACGTCATGGCCATCAGCTGCGCGCCGGTCTTGCGGGCGATCCGGTCGGCGATCACCCGGCCCTCGTTCCGGACTGCCCGGTCGCCGAGATGCAGGAGCACCGGCTCGCCGCTCCGGAGCGCCTCCACGGCCGCCGCGATCGCGTCGTCGCTCGCCCGCGCACGCTCGGGGATCGGCGGCACGGGCGCGGGTCCGGTGCCGGGATCCCAGGCGGTGTTGGCCGGCAGGATCAGCGTCGCGACCTGACCCGGGGCGGTACGGGCGGCCGCGATGGCGGCGGCGCCGTCGGAGCCGATCTCGGTCGCGCTCATCCCGGTCCGCACCCAGGACGACATCGGATGGGCCAGCCCCTCGATGTCGGAGGTGAGCGGCGCGTTGTATTCCCGATGGTAGGTCGCGTGCTCGCCGACGATGTTGACGACGGGGGTGCGTGCCTTCTTGGCGTTGTGGAGGTTGGCCAATCCGTTGGCGAGGCCCGGCCCGAGATGGAGCAGGGTCGAGGCCGGCTTGTCGGCCATGCGGGCGTAGCCGTCGGCGGCACCCGTCGCCCCGCCCTCGAACAGGAACAGGACGCAGCGCATCCCCTCGACCCGGTCGAGGGCGGCGACGAAATGCATCTCGGACGTGCCGGGATTGGTGAAGCACACCTCGACCCCGCCCTCGACAAGGGTCCGGACCAAGCTCTCGGCCCCGTTGATGGCGCGCGGCGTCTCGTCGGTCACGGGTGTCTCCCTCGCGGTGCCGCCGAGTTGGCCGGCGAATCGCATTTTTTATTATCGTGACGCGGCTGACGCCACGCGCAAGAGGCGAAGTCCGGCATCTTCTGTTCGCCGAACGCAGGACCTAAACTTGAGCGTGGCGCGGGAATTGCGCTTGGCGCGCCGCAACTACGACGATTGGGATCCGGATGACATTTCGCCGCCTGATTGCCGCCGCCCTGGCGGGTTCCGTGGCCCTGACGGGATCGGCCAGCGCCGAGAGCGTCCTGCGCATCGCCATGACGGCGAGCGACATCCCCACCACGACGGGCATGCCCAACAACGGCTTCGAGGGGATGCGCTTCCTCGGCTACCCGATCTTCGAGGGGCTGGTGCAGTGGGATCTCAAGAGCACCACCAAGCTCGCCGGGCTCATCCCGGCTTTGGCCGAGCGCTGGGAGCAGGATCCGAACGACAAGGCGGTCTGGACCTTCCACCTGCGCCAGGGCGTGAAGTTCCATGACGGGACGCCGTTCAACGCCGACGCGGTGATCTGGAATCTCGACCGCTACTTCAAGAACGACAGCCCGCAATTCGAGGCCCAGGGCGCCGGAATCACACGGGCGCGGGCGCCGCTCGTCGGGAGCTACAGGAAGATCGACGATTCGACCGTGCAGATCACCACCACGCAGGTCGCCTCGTACTTCCCCTACATGGTGGTCTACGTGCTCTTCACCTCGCCCACCTCCTTCGAGAAGGCGGGGCGCGACTGGAGCAAGGTCGCGGCGCTTCCGGCAGCCGGCACGGGCCCGTTCAGGATCACCCGCGTGGCCCCGCGGGAGGCGGTCGATCTCGCCAAGTTCGACGGCTACTGGGACCCGGACCGGATGGCCAAGGTCGACAAGGTCCGGCTGCTGCCGATCCCGGAGGCGAATGCCCGGGTCGCGGCCCTCCGGGCCGGCCAGGTCGACTGGATCGAGGTACCGGCGCCCGACGCGATCCCGTCGCTGAAACAGGCGGGCTTCACGATCACCACGGGCTCATACCCGCATGTCTGGCCCTACCTCTTCAACATCGGCGCCAAGGACAGCCCGCTGAAGGATGTGCGCGTCCGGCAGGGCCTGAACTACTGCATCGACCGGGCGGGCATCGTCGAACTCCTCAACGGGACCGCCGAGCCGGCGACGGGGTGGCTGAACGACAAGGACCCGAATTTCGGCAACCCGAAGAACCGCTACACCTTCGACGCCGCCAAGGGGAAGGCGCTGCTGGCCGAGGCCGGCTTCACCGACAAGAAGCCGCTCAGCCTCAAGGTGATGATCTCCTCCTCCGGCTCGGGCCAGATGCTGCCGATGCCGATGAACGAGTACCTGCAGGAGAACCTGAAGCAGGCCTGCAACGTCGATCTGACCTTCAACGTCGTCGAATGGCAGGTTCTGCTGAACGCCGCCCGGGCGCTCCCCGACGCGCCGAACCTTCAGGGGGCGATGGCGCTCAATGTCTCCTCGCCCTCGTCGGATCCCGCCGTCATGGCCCGCTACTTCGCGGGCGACCGGTTCCCGCCCAACGGCTTCAACTTCCCCAACTGGAAGGATGACCCGTTCGACACGGCCCTGAAGGCGCTTGCCGAGACCACCGACGCCAAGGTGATCGACGCGCAGACCAAGACCGCCCATGAGCGCCTGGTGGACAACCCGCCCTGGCTGTTCGTCGTCCACGACCTCAATCCCCGCGGGATGTCCAAGAAGATCCACGGTTTCGTCTCGCCGCAATCCTGGTTCGTCGATCTCACCCTCGTCAGCGTGCAGTAGAACCCATGTCCGACATCGATCCCGTACACGCCTCCGCGGCCGAACTCGCCCGGGCGATCCAGGGGCGGACGCTCTCGCCGGTCGAGGCCGTCGATGCCCTTCTCGGGCGGATCGACCGGCTGGAGCCCAAGCTCCAGGCCTTCACGGAGGTCTTCGCCGCCGATGCCCGCCTCGCCGCCGAGGGCGCCGACCGGGCGATCCGGTCGGGCCATGCCGTGGGGCCGTTCCATGGCGTCCCAGTCGTGCTCAAGGACCTGATCGACCTGGAGGGCCGAATCACCATGGGCGGCTCGGCCGCCCACCGGGCCCGGCGGGCGGAGCGCACCGCGACGATCGCCAAGCGCCTCATCGGCCAGGGCATGATCGTGCTCGGCAAGACCCACACGGTGGAGTTCGCCTATGGCGGCTGGGGCACGAACCAGCATCTCGGCACACCGTGGAATCCCTGGGACACCGAGACGCCGCGCACCCCCGGCGGCTCGAGCAGCGGCACCGGCGTTTCGGTGGCGGCCCGGATGGCCCCCTGGGGCATCGGCACCGACACCGGCGGATCGGTGCGCCTGCCGGCCGCCTTCTGCGGGCTGACGGGGCTCAAGGTGACGGTCGGGCGCGTCTCGACCTGGGGGATCGTGCCGCTGTCTATGACCCTCGATACGCCCGGACCGCTGGCCCGCACCGTGGAGGATGCCGCGCTTCTCTACGAGGCGATCTCCGGCCCCGATCCCCGCGACCCGACCACCCGCGGGATCCAGCCGGACGCCCCCTGGCCCACCCTCACCCGCGGCGTCCGCGGTCTGCGCCTCGGCCGGATGCCAGCCTCGGAACGGGACGGGGTCGCCCCCGACATGCTGGCCGCCTACGACGCGGCCCTGGACCTCCTGGCCGGGCAGGGGGCGGAGATCGTGGATGTCGATCTGCCGTTCCGGTTCAGCGACTGCATGGCGCTGACCGAGATCACCAACGCGGAGGCCTACTTCGTCAATGGGAGCCTGGCGGAGGACCCGTCCGCGCAACTCGGCGACGCCGTGCGGGGGCGGATCCTGGCCGGCGCGACGGTCTCGGCCCAGGCGTACCTCGGCACGCTTCACCGGCGGGCCGCGATGAAAGAGCAATACGCTGCCGCCCTCGAGGGGATCGACGCCCTGCTGACGCCGACCACCGAGAGCGCGGCCGTGGCCCTCGCCGCCGTCGACGAGGCGCACCTGCCGTCGCGCTTCACCCGCTTCGGCAACCTGCTCGACCTCTGTGCCCTGGCTCTGCCGAACGGCTTCACCGGCTCCGGCCTGCCGCTCTCGCTGCAGATCGTCTGCCGGGGATACGAAGAGGCAACGGCTTTGCGGATCGGACAGGCCTACCAGCGGGCGACCGACTGGCACCTGCGCCGGCCGCCGATGTGAGGGGCGTTCGGATGCGTGCCGCCGGCTCCATCACCGGCTCACGGGACGGCGCGGCGAAAGGAACACGTCCGCCGCGCCGCCCTGCACCGGGCATCAGCGGGCGAATAGAGTCCAGATCCAGACGACGAGCGCCCAGAACGCCTTCAGGTTCAAGATCAGCGCTCTGAACCAGACCGACAGAAAGCTGAGAAAGATCACGGCACAGAGGAACGCGCTCATCCAGGCGGAATCCTCGGTGACGAGACCGAGCCGCCAGATGGCCCAGGAGCAAGCGAGTCCGAGGAGGCAAAGACCGAAGGCGATGACCACCGGGTGCGCCAGCCCCCGGTGCGCGGCGCTTCCGCCGTCTTGAGACGAAGCGTCCATGCGCGCGGCCCGTCGCGGAGATCGCCAGGAGCCTACGCGGCCACGGCTTACGATCGCCTTAGCGCCGAAGACCAATCAGCCGGACCGGCATGCCGCCGAGCCGCCGGCTCAGACAGCCGGTGCCTGGCCCGAGACCACGACGCCGAGGGTATCGAGCAGCGACGACCGGGCCCGGCTCACCCGGCTCTTGACGGTCCCGACCTGACAGCCGAGCTTCAGGGCGGCCTCCTCGTAGGTGTGACCCTCCGCCCCCACCAGCAGCAGCGCCTGCCGCTGTGCCGAGGGCAGGTCGCCGAGACGCTCCCAGACGACCTTGAGGGTGCTGGCATCCTCTTGGTCGGAGGGGCTGCTCATCTGACCCGCATGCGTCCCGTCCACATCCTCCACCTCCCGCCGCGTCTTGCGCAGGTCCGTGTAGAACTGGTTGCGCAGGATGGTGAACAGCCAAGCGGTGAAGTTCGTGCCCGGCCGGAACTTCTGCTGGTTCGCCCAGGCCTTCACGAAGGTCTCCTGCACCAGATCGTCGGCGCGACTCACATCGCCGACGAGCGACAGCGCGAAGGTGCGCAGAGCCGGCAAGGCCTTGATGATGTCGCCGCGGAAGTCGAAGGGCACCGTGTCGCCATGCGCCTTGATCGCCACCTCGAACCGGGTGACCAAGGCGGCGAGCTGCGCCGGCAGCGGCTCCTGCTCGACGACCCGGAAATACTCGCGGATCGGCAGGACGAGGTGCTGGCCGATGGCTGCGGCGTAGCTGTCATCCCGGGCACGTACGACGGCGTCGGGCAGGTCCGCAGCAGCATCAGTCATGAATCTTTCCGCCTCCAACACCGATTTACTGGAATCGCTCTAACGTCGGTAGCGGTAAAATTCTGAACCTATGCCAAACGCTCCCGAACGTGACAGGGAATTTAGGCAGAGCGCCCGGCAAGACGGACGAATCGGATCCGCGCAGCCGGACTGGCGCCGCCCCCTCGGGGGATGCACACTGCGCGCAGCCAGGAGAGCGGGATGAGCCACGATCACGCCGATCATGAGCATGATCACCACGATCATCAGCACGATCATCACCATGGCAGCGCCTTGTCGCCGGTGGAGGCCCGGGTGCGCGCCCTCGAATCCCTGCTCACCGAGAAGGGCTATGTCGACCCGGCGGCGCTCGATGCCCTGGTCGAACTCTACGAGACCAAGGTCGGCCCGCATGCGGGCGCCCGGGTCGTGGCACGGGCCTGGACCGATCCCGCATACCGGGCGCGGCTCCTGGCCGACGCCACGCCGGCCATCGCCGAACTGGGGATCGGCGGCCGCGGCGGCGAACACATGGTGGTGGTCGCGAACACGCCGGAGACGCATAACCTCGTCGTCTGCACCCTGTGCTCCTGCTACCCGTGGCCGGTGCTCGGCCTGCCCCCGGTCTGGTACAAGGCGCCGCCCTACCGGGCCCGGGCGGTGATCGACCCGCGCGGCGTTCTCGCCGAGTTCGGGGTGACGCTGCCGGAAACCACCCGCATCACCGTCTGGGACTCGACGGCCGAGACCCGCTACATGGTCCTGCCCATGCGGCCTGCCGAGACGGAGGGCTTTTCCGAGGAGTCGCTGGCCGCCCTCGTGACCCGCGATTCCATGATCGGCACGGGCCTGCCCAAGGGCATACCGGCCTCGCCCGTGGAGATGCCGGTATGAACGGCGCCCAGGATCTCGGCGGCTGCCACGGCTTCGGGCCGGTGACGCCGGAGCCGGACGAGCCGGTCTTCCACGCCCCTTGGGAGCGCCGCGTCTTCGCGATGGCGATGGCCATGGGCTACACGGGTGCGTGGAACCTCGACGGCAGCCGCGCCAATCGGGAATCCTTGCCGCCCGCGGAGTACCTTGCGGCGAGCTACTACGAGATCTGGCTGAAGGCCCTGGAGAAGCAGGTCGCCGCCACCGGATTGGCGACGCAGGCCGAGATCGAGGCCGGCAAGTCCGCGGCCCCGGCCGAGCCTGTCGCGCGCGTCCTGCACCGCGAGGGACTGGAAGAGCGCTTCCGGGCCGGCTTCCCGAGCAGCCGCACCGCCGCTGCCGCGGCCCGTTTCGCGGTGGGCGACGCGATCCGGGCGCGCAATGATCACCCAACCGGCCATACGCGGCTGCCGCGCTACGTCCGGGGCAGGCACGGCCGGATTGTGCGCGTCGACGGTGTCTTCGTCTTCCCCGACACCAACGCCTACGGGGCGGGCGAGAACCCGACATGGCTCTACACGGTGGCCTTCACCGCGCAGGAGTTGTGGGGCGAGAGCGGCGATTCGGGCGGCATCGTCACGGTGGCGGCCTTCGAACCCTATCTGGAGCCCGCGTGACCGATCCGTCGCCGAACGCCTTCGCGGCGCCCTGGGAGGCGCAGGTCTTCGCGCTGGTGGTCGCCCTGCGGGAAGCCGGAGTGTTCACGTGGTCGGAATGGGCAGCGCGCCTCGGGCGGGAGATCCGCCCGGCGGGCGCGCCGGAGCAGGCGGCCGATTACGGCGCGTGGCTCGCGACGCTGGAGGCGCTCCTGGCCGAGCGCGGCGTGGCCGGACCCGAGACCGTCGCGGCGCGGACCGCGGCCTTCCTGCGGGCCGCGGAGGCCACGCCCCACGGCCAGCCGATCCGCCTGGAGAACGATCCGCTCTACCGGCCCTGAGGCCGGAGCCCGTCGAGCGGCACCGGAGCCGCGTGAGACCGGCCGCTCATCAGCTGGTCGAGCAAGGCCAGGACCTCGGGCCGCCCGCAATTGCGCGCGGGCTCGAACGGCGTCCAGGTCTGGACGAAGTCGAGGCGCTCGAACACGTCACGGTAGCGGCGCAGTTCGCTCGGCGTGAGCGGTACCCCGCGGACGAAGGCCTTGTGGGCCGAGATCGTCGTGGCGCGGCGAAAATCGTCTGGGTCGAGTTCGAATTTCAGCGCGTCGCCGCAGAAGCAGATCTTCCGCGACCGGTCGTACAGGACCGCGTGGCCATCGAAATGGCCGGCGGTCCGGTGCAGTTCCAGGCCGGGCAGGGGCTCGAGGAAATCGTCGTAGGGCCAGCTCACCTGGAGCGCGGCGCTCCAGGTGAAGTCGGCCGCCGGCAGGCATAGCTCCGGGTCGAACCGGTCCTGGAGCTGCGGCAGCGCCCCGTAGGAATGCGGGTGCGAGGCCGAGAGGACCGCCATGCCGCCGAGCCGGGCGATCTGGTCGAGGGCGGCCTCGCTGAAGACCGGGCAGCCCTCGAAGCCCATATTCCCGTGCTCGGTCTGGATCAGGTAGGCGGAGGGCCCGATGCCGGAGACCGGCTCGTTCCAGAAGCGCCAGACGCCCGGCTCCAGCTCCTGCCAGTGACAGGGGAAGGCCTCCTGCGCCTCGCGGGCGGTGCGGAAGCGCCAGCCATCCTGCGGCACCACGTGGCGGGCGTCGAGGCACATCGGGCAGGCGGCCGGCGTTTCGAAGTGTCGCTGCCAGAAGCCGCAATTGTCGCAGGTATAGGCGGGCAGCTTCAGGGCGCCCGCGAAGGGCAGGTAGCCGGGCATCGTGGTGGACCTTCCTCGAGGCGGATCGTGTAACAGGCGGCGCGCTCGGACGCAGCCGTCAGGTCCTCTGAGGCAGCCGGCGCGCCGAACGGGCGGCATGGACGGTGCCGGCAAGCCCGACGAGCGCCAGCCCGGCGAGGCCGGCGACCAGGAGATCGCGGGTGCGGCTCGTGGCGAACTCGGTCCGGCTCGCCTTGGTCCTGTCGGAGAATCGGCCGTCGATCCCGACGGAACCGGGCACGGGCTCGTAGAGGTTGCCCGCCATGGCGGGAATGGTCTCGTCGGAGAGCTGCGCCGACCACATGGATGCAGCCTTGCGGTCGGCGAGCGCCGGCGCCAGCGCCTGCGCTGCGGCCATCATCATCGACGAGCGTCCGACCCAGACCTCCCGGCGCGGATGCTCGACCGCGTACAGGATCGCCTCGGCGCAGAGCCGCGGGTCGAAGACCGGATCCGGCGCGAATTGGCGGTGCCCGGTGCGGTTGCGCGCCCAGTTGAACTGGGGCGTGTTGACCGCCGGCAGGTAGATCACGCTGAGGCTGACATTGACCCGGTCGTGCAGCAGCTCGCAGCGCAGGGCGTCGGTGAAGCCCGACACCGCGAACTTCGCCGCGCAATAGGGCGCCTGCAGCGGCGCCGCCCGGATCGCCAGACCGGACGAGACCTGGATGATCGCGCCGCGATCGCGCCGCTTCATGTAGCGCAGGGCGGCGAGCGTCCCGTAGACCTGGCTGAGATAGGTGGTCTCGGTGACCCGCCGATATTCGTCCGGCGTGATCCGATCAGCCGGGCTCACCACGGTCGACATGGCGTTATTGACCCAGGCGCGGATCGGGCCGAGTTCGCGCTCCACCTGTTCCGCGGCCCCGTCCACGGCCTGCGAATCGGCCACGTCGGCCCCGATCGCCAGGACCGGCTGGCCGTAGGCGGCCAGCGCCCGCTCCACCGCGGCGAGACGACCCGGATCCCGTGCGATCACCGCCACCGACCAGCCGCGCGCAGCGAATTCATGGGCCGTGGCGAGCCCGATCCCGGCCGTGCCCCCAGTGACGACCGCAACCCGTGCCATACCCACCTCACCGTCGACAGATCGAACCGGCAACACGGATCGACGCCCTCGGTTGCGTCGTCGGACCGGGCCGCATCGTCACGGGGCGGCCGAATTCCGTTCCGGCGACGCAACGTCCGACGGCCACAGCTGTTGACTGCCTGTACCGCGTCATGCCGAACCATCGAGGGTCGCAGCCATGCGCACCGGACGACGCTTCTCCCTGCCGATCGATCCCTGGCCGCAGGCCTCTCTGGCCGAGCGGACCGCCGTCGGGATGGTGCTGACGTTCCTGCTGCTGCTGCCGGCCTGTGCGGCCGGGGCCGCGCTCTTCGTGATCACGACGCTCGCGGCCCACATGTACTGGTCCTACGACCTCGGCGCCTCGCTGCACGCCCTCATCGCCCGGCACGTCGGGCGGAAGGAGCGCCTGGCCCCGAAGACCTGACGCGGCCTGCCGGCCGATCCGCCACGGGCGGTGCCGGTTCACACGGTCCGACACCGCGACGGCCGTGATCCCTGTGCGTTCGCATCGGTCCGATTTGACCTGACCGTCTCTCGTAGGCCAGTCAGGGTCGGAACCGAGAGAATGCCATGTTCCGTACCCTGATGACTGCGCGGCGGTTCGCGCCGCTGTTCTGGTGCCAGTTCTTCTCGGCGTTCAACGACAATTTTCTCAAGAACGCGCTGGCCTTCCTGATCCTGTTCGGCATCGGCGGCCAGGCGGATGCCCATGCCGGCGTCCTGGTGACCCTGGCGAGCGCCGTCTTCATCGGGCCGTTTTTCATCCTGTCAGGGCTCGGCGGCCAGTGGGCCGACCGGTACGATAAGGCCCTGATGGCCCGGCGGCTCAAGTTCGCCGAGATCTTCGCGGCCGGCGCCGCCGTGCTCGGCTTCCTGCTGCATTCCGTGCCGATCCTGTTCGTCGCGCTCGGCCTGTTCGGAACGATCGCGGCCCTGTTCGGCCCGATCAAGTACGGGATCCTTCCGGACCATCTCCGGCGCGAGGAGCTGCCCGCCGGCAACGCCCTGGTGGAGGCGGCGACCTTCCTGGCGATTCTGCTGGGGACGATCGCGGCGGGCGCGGCCTCGGCGATGGGCGGGTCCGGAATCGTGTTCGGCGCCCTGGTGATGGGCTTCGCCGTCCTGTGCTGGCTCTCGGCCCGGATGATCCCGGCGACCGGGGAGGGGGCACCGGACCTGCGCGTCGACCCGAACGTCGCCCGCTCCACCTACGCGCTGCTGCGCGACCTCTGGGCCGACACGCGCCTGTGGCGCGGCTCGCTCACCGTGAGCTGGTTCTGGCTCGTCGGCGTGGTGGTGCTGTCGCTGCTGCCCGTCCTGGTCCGCGGCGCCTTCAACGGCACCGAGACGGTGATCACGCTGCTCCTGGCGCTCTTCTCCATCGGCATCGCATTGGGCTCCGGCCTCGCCTCGTGGCTCGCCAGCGGCCGGATCGTGCTGCTGCCGACGCCGGTGGGCGCGGTTCTGATGGGGCTGTTCGGCCTCGATCTCGCCTGGACGGTCGGCCATCTCCCGGCGCCCCCCGCGGAGCCGATCGGGCCCCTCGCGTTCCTGCAGACCGGCCACGGCCTGCGCGCCGGGATCGACTTCCTCGGACTCGCGGTCTCGGGAGGCCTCTACATCGTCCCGTCCTTCGCGGCCGTGCAGGCCTGGGCCGAGAAGGCGATGCGGGCGCGAATCATCGGCGCGGTCAACGTCATGACGGCGGCCTTCATGGTGGCCGGCACCCTGGCGCTCGCGGGTCTGCAGGGCGCGGGCCTGTCGATCGCGAGCCTTCTCGCCGTGGTGGCGGTGCTGAACGTCCTCGTCGGCGCGATCGTGTTCGCGACCCTGCCGACCAGCCCGTTCCGCGACGCCCTGTCGATCCTGTTCCGGGCTTTCTATCGCCTGGAAGTCCGGGGCTTCGACAACCTCGCGGCGGCCGGGCCGAACGCCATCGTGGCGCTCAACCACGTCTCGTTCCTCGACGCGCCGCTGGCCCTGTCGCTCCTCGAGCAGGAGCCGGTCTTCGCCATCGACAGCGGAATCGCGCAGCGCTGGTGGGTGCGGCCGTTCCTGCGCGTCACCAAGGCGATGCCCCTGGACCCGACCCGGCCGCTGGCCACCCGGACGCTGATCAATGCGGTCAAGGGCGGCGAGACCCTGATCATCTTCCCCGAGGGTCGGCTCACCGTCACCGGCAGCCTGATGAAGGTCTATGACGGCGCCGGGCTCATCGCCGACAAGTCCGACGCGATGGTGGTGCCCGTGAAGATCGACGGGCTGGAGCGCACCGCGTTCTCGCGCCTCTCCCGCCGGCAGGTCAGCCGCCGCTGGTGGCCCAAAGTCGTCGTGACGGTGATGCCGCCGGTGCGCCTGACGGTGGACCCGGCCCTCAAGGGCAAGGCGCGACGGCAGGCGGCCGGTGCGGCCCTCTACGGCATCATGTCGGACCTCGTCTTCCGCACCACCGACATCGACCGCGGATTGATGGCGGCTTTGATCGAGGCGGGCGAGCTTCACGGCTGGCGCCGCAACGCCCTGGAGGACCCGGTCGGCGGAAAGCTCAGTTACGGCCGGCTCGTGATGGGCGCCAACATCCTCGGCCGCAAGCTGATGCCGCTCGCGCCCCTCGGCGGGCGGATCGGCGTCATGCTGCCGAACGCCAACGGCGCCGCCGTGACGCTCTTCGCGCTGGCTTCCGCGGGCCGGGTCCCGGCAATGATCAATTTCTCGGCCGGCCCCGCCAACGTCCTCTCCGCCTGCCGGGCGGCCGAGGTGAGCCGGATCCTCACCTCCCGGGCCTTCATCGAGAAGGGGCGGCTCGGACCGCTCGTGGAGGCGATCCGCGACTCGGTGGAGCTCGTCTACCTGGAGGACGTGCGGGCGGGCATCACCACCGGGGACAAGATCCGGGGCTTTCTCGCGCCCCGGCGCCCCCTCGTGGCCCGCCGCGGCGAGGATCCGGGGGCGGTGCTGTTCACCTCGGGCAGCGAGGGCACGCCGAAGGGTGTGGTGCTCGCCAACCGCTGCATGCTCGCCAACGTGGCGCAGGTGGCGGCCCGGATCGATTTCGGGCCGATGGACAAGGTGTTCAACGTCCTGCCCGTGTTCCACGCCTTCGGCCTGACGGCCGGGCTGATCCTGCCCTTGGTCTCGGGCGTGCCGGTCTACCTCTACCCGTCGCCGCTGCACTACCGGATCGTCCCGGAGCTGATCTACGGCTCGAACAGCACCGTTCTGTTCGGGACCGACACGTTCCTCACGGGCTATGCCCGGGCCGCCCATTCCTACGACCTGCGCTCGCTGCGCTACGTCGTCGCCGGCGCCGAGGCCGTGAAGGAGACGACCCGGAGGACCTATGCCGAGAAGTTCGGGCTGCGCATCCTGGAGGGCTACGGCGTCACCGAATGCGGACCGGTCGTGGCGCTCAACACGCCGATGTTCAACCGCTTCGGCACGGTCGGGCGGATCCTGCCCGGTATCGAGACCCGCCTGGACCCGGTGCCGGGGATCGACGAGGGCGGCCGCCTGTCGCTACGCGGCCCCAACATCATGCTGGGCTATCTGCGCGCCGAGAAGCCGGGCGTCCTGGAGCCGCCGCCGGGGGGCTGGCACGACACCGGTGACATCGTGGCGATCGACCCGATGGGCTTCGTGACGATCAAGGGCCGGGCGAAGCGCTTCGCCAAGGTCGCGGGGGAGATGGTCTCGCTCGCCGGCGTCGAGGCGTTGGCCGCCGAACTCTGGCCCGATCGTCCGAGCGCCGTGGCGGCGCTGCCGGACCCGCGCAAGGGCGAGCGGCTGGTCCTGTTCACGCAGGAGACGGGCGCCACCCGGGCGGCCTATCAGAGCTTCGCCAAGAGCCGTGGCGCCTCGGACGTGGCGATCCCGGCCGAAGTCGTGGTGCTGGAGGCGATCCCGATGCTCGGCACCGGCAAGATCGACCAAGTGGCCGTCACCAAGCTGGCCCTGGAGCGCGCGAAAGAGACGGCGGCCGCCTGACCGGAGGCCCTCACGCCCCGCGTCACCCAAACGGGGGATGCGGGGTGCCCCGGGATCCGATGGTATCGCGCATACAGCCGCGATTCGAGACGCTCGGCGCGTACGGGTTGCGTGTCTGAGGGGGACGCGGGTCGGTTCGACGAGGGGCAGATCATGCAGAAGGGCAGGCCTATTCCCGCTTGGCTGGCGAGGCGGACCTATTTCAAGCGGATCGGGCGCTGGACGAAGCCCGGCAAGGCGGCGGCGCCCTCCGAACCGGTGGCGGCCCCGATCCCCTCCAACGTCGTGCCCTTTCCGGTCCGGATGAACCGCCCGGATCGCCCCGTCCTCGAGGACCTGCGCGTGGTCGGCACGGCGTAGGGTCGGGCCTCGCCCGGACCGGACGGTCGCGCGCGGTCGGCGCCCGGGATCGCCGGGGGACTTGTCGGCCGCGCCGGAACGGTAAATCCTGCGCCGTCGGAGCCGGAACCGGGGGGATGCGTGCCGCACGACGGGTCCGATCCGAGCAGGCCGGCGCCCCCGCGGGCGCGGCGCATCGGTTCGCGGCTGGCTTTCGGAGCCGCCGCGCTCGGTCTGAGCCTCCTTGTGGCCGGCGTCGGCGCGCTCTGGCGTTTCGCCGACGCGCTTCCCCCCCTCGACCTCAGCCCCGCAGAGGCGCGCTCGACGGTGGTGCTGGACCGGGCCGGCACGCTGCTGCGCCCTTTCGCGACAGGGGACGGGCGCTGGCGCCTGCCGGTCACCACGGAGACGGTCGATCCACGCTATCGGGCCATGCTGCTCGCCTTCGAAGACCGCCGCTTCGCCGATCATCCCGGCATCGATCCGGCCGCGGTGTTGCGCGCCGCCCTCCAGTGGCTGGTCCGGGGCCACATCGTCTCGGGTGCCTCGACCCTGTCGATGCAGGTGGCCCGCCTGGTCGAGCCGCGACGGGAGCGCTCCCTCGCGGCCAAGCTCCGCCAGATGGTGCGCGCGGTCGCGCTGGAGCGACGTCTCGGGAAGTCCGGGCTCCTCGATCTCTATCTGGCGCTGGCCCCCTATGGCGGTCCGCTGGAGGGCGTCCGGGCGGCGAGCATCGCGTATTTCGGGCGGGAGCCGGTGCGGCTGACCGCGGCGCAGGCGGCTCTCCTCGTCGCCCTGCCGCAATCGCCCGAGACCCGCCGCCCGGACCGGTTCGCGGACCGCGCCCGCGCCGCCCGCGATCGGGTCCTAGCCGTCGCGCAGGCCCGCGGCATCCTCACCGCGGCCGAGGCCGAGGCCGCCCGGGCCGAGCCGGTGCCGACGGCGCGCCGGCCGTTCCCGATGCTCGCGGCGCATGCCGCCGAGGAGGCGGTCGCGGCCGACCCGGAGGCTGCAACGATCCGCCTTGCCATCGACGGCCGCCTGCAGGAGAGACTGGAAGCGCTGGCGGCCGAGCGCGCAGCCGCCGCCGGGCCGGACCTCTCGGCCGCGATCCTCGTCCTCGACAATCGTGACGGGCGGGTGCTCGCCCAGGTGGGCAGCGCCGGCTACCTCGACCCGTCCCGGCGCGGCGCCATCGATATGACCCTGGCGGTGCGCTCCCCCGGCTCGGCGCTGAAGCCGTTCGTCTACGCCATGGCCTTCGCGGACGGCCTCGCGCATCCCGAGACGCTGCTGGAAGACCGGCCCGCCCGCTTCTCGGCAAGCTACGCCCCGGAGAATTTCGACCTGACCTTCCAGGGCACGGTGACGGCCCGCCGGGCCCTGCAGCTTTCGCTCAACGTGCCGGCGGTCGAATTGATGGACGCGGTGGGGCCCGCCCGCTTCATCGCCCGGCTGCGCGCCGCCGGGGCCGGGATTCAGCTCCCCCGAGAGGCCGCGCCGGGGTTGCCGGTCGCACTGGGCGGGCTCGGAATCACGCTCACCGATCTCGCCCGTCTCTATGCCGGGCTCGCCCGCGGCGGCGCGGTTCCAGACCTGCTGCGCCGCGCCGACGGGGTCGCGGCCGAATCCCGGCACCGCGTCGCGGAGCCCGTGGCCGCCTGGTACGTCGCCGACATCCTGCGCGGGACACCGCCGCCGGAGAACGCCCTGCCCAATCGCATCGCCTACAAGACCGGCACCTCCTACGGGTACCGCGACGCCTGGGCGGCGGGCTTCGACCGTCACGTCACGGTCGTCGTCTGGGCCGGTCGGCCGGACGGCGCCGCGGTGCCGGGGCTCGTGGGCCGGACGGTCGCGGCGCCGCTCCTGTTCGACGCCTTCGCGCGCCTCGGGATCGAGCCCGAGCCGGTCCCGCAGCCGCGGGATGCGCTGGTCGTTGGGACGGGGCGCCTGCCGCCGCCGCTGCAGCACCTGCGCCGCGAGGCGGCCGAGACGGCGGGCCCGGCGCTGCGGATCGCGTATCCGCCGGACGGGGCGCGGATCGATCTCGGCCTCGGCGCGGACGCCCACGGCGCGGCGGATGGCGGTCCGGGCCTCGCCTTGAAGGCCCTGGGCGGGGTGCCACCGCTCACCTGGCTGGTCGATGGTCAGCCGGTCATTCAGACGCCGCGACGGCGGGCAGAATGGGTGCCGGGGGGCGCAGGCTTCGCCCGGATCTCGGTCCTGGATGCGACCGGCGCCAGCGACAGCGTGTCTGTCCGGCTCGAATAGGCTTACGCAATCCTGGCTGCCGGCGCAGCACCGGGCGCCGCAGTGGAATCCGGATGCGTCTGGATCAGCGGCCGATCCCGAACCCGCGCGGTGTGTCGGCGGCGCCGCGCTGCCCGCAGACCTCCAGCGCGGCGGCGATCCGCGTCGCGCTGGCCGCGGACCCGTGCGACAGGCTGAGGACGGTGCCGAGGATCCCGGCGCTCACGAGGACGCCGAGGGCTGCCACACCGAGCAGCACGTAGCTCATCAATCTGTTGCGGCGCAGGTCGCCCGTCAGCGCCCGGATCAGATCCTGGTTGTCTTCGGCCAGACGATTCCGCGCCGCCACCAGCTCGTTGTACATGTTGGTGATGGCGTTGGTGGACATGTACACGAGCAGCAGGTGGACGACGAAGTCGTCGTCCGTCGTGGTGTTGAGGGCGGCCGCGATCCGCACGGCGAGCTGGCGCTCCCAGGGCTGCAGATCGCGGCCATGGACCGACCGGTAGAACCGCTCGAGGTTGGTCACGGCCGAAGGGCATCCCGCCACGCCGTGTGGAAGTTGCGCCGCAGGCGGCGGCCCTCGACCCGAAGGCGCATCGGCGCGCTGTTCGCCAGGGCCTGCCAGGTCATGTGCTGGACCCGCAGGGCCTCGATCAGCCGCTCGCCGATCCGCTCCACCTCGATGACGCGGAAGTTCGACTGCTTGCGCAGGGAGCGCACGAGATCGGACGATTCGAGATAATCGAAATTCGTCGCCTGGGCGGTGTTCTTGGCCAGGATCGCCCGATCGCACTCGATCAGCATGGGCCGGAGTTCCCTGAGGACCTCCAGGGCGGTGGGATCGACCGCGCCGGCCGCGACGACCACAGCGAGGCGGATATTCGCCTCCCGGCAGCTCTCCACGATGATCTCGGCACAGCGGCGCGTCGTCTCGGTATCGCCGGCCGGGAAGTCGACCACGATGAAGCGTTCGGGGGTCTCGATGACCCGTTCGATCAGGTCTTGGCACAGGGTCGGGTCGACGCGCCCCGTGCTGTCTTCGGCACGCAGGCGCTGCCGGAAGCCGGTGATTCCGGACCTGCGCGCCACGAAATTGTCGCTGCCGGGGTTGGTCTCCTGCATGAGCGCGGTGTGGAAATGCCGGTTGGCCGGATCGGTGTCGATCGCCAGCACCGGACCCGCCTCCGCACAGAGATCGGCCACCTGAAGGGCGATGGTGGTCTTGCCGACGCCGCCCTTGCCGCCGAGGCAGAGGACGAGAACCTTCGCGGCAGAGCCCAGAAGATCGCGCTGGATGTCCTGGATCTCGTCCGGGCTGTACCAGGCCGGAACTTTACTCTGGGACGTGTCGGTCATGCGCTGTCTCCTTGCTGATTCATGCAGGACGGCCTCGGCACGCGCGGCACCGGGTCTGCGGGCATTCGGGGGTCACGGGACCAGCCCGCACGGGCGCTCCGGGGACGCGGTGCGGGCTCCCGACGGCGCGATCGCGCAAAGGGCTCTCGGGCCTTCGTGAGGGAAGGATCCGATCATGCCGGTGCCGACGGGGGCGGGGAGCCCCACCGGTGACGCTGGCCTGGGCCGAGCGCGGTCGCGTGCGCCGTCCCTTCGCGTCCCCCCGGCGATAGGCGTCTCGGATTGGCGTCCGTCGCCACGGTAGGCACTCCGTTCCTGGATCTCTTTCTTCGACGGTTGGACCCGGAAGCTTTCGCTTCGCCGCAGCCGAGTTCTGGAAAGATCTGGCGCGCCACAGGAAACAACGCAAGCCAGGTCTTATCAGTTTTACTCTTAAATCTCCGTCTAACGTGCGATCATTAAAAAACTTTTATATTTGATCACAACGCACTAATCGTCGATTAAATGAGTAATTTTCTTATACTCATCGATATACGGCAGACATAATCCTCAATTCGGCAGATTCGTCCGGACGGATAGCGAGCCCCTCCGCATATCCGGCATGTGACGGGAAAGGCCCGTCGAAACGATCCGATCCGGGGCGGCCCTCAGCACTTCGCGAATGACGGGTGCGCGCGCGGACGTCAGCGGGCCGCAGCGAGGGGGGCGAACACGTCCAGGAGGCCGTTCACCAGGATCTGCGTGCCAACGCACAGCAGCAGGAAGGCGAAGAGGCGGCCCATCACCCGGGCGCGGGCCGGGCCTATGAACGCCACCACCCGGTCGGCGGAGGCGTAGAGCACGGCGACCGTGGCGGCGACCGCGAGGGCTGCCAGCGTGACGCCGATGTAGAAGCTGAACCGCTCCGCATAGGCCGTCGGCCGGTTCGCCCCCAGGGTGATGGCAACCGCGATCGTCCCCGGTCCCGTGGTGAACGGCAGCGTCAGGGGGAAGAAGGCGATGTCGGAGAGGGGGCCCGGTGCCGGATCGCCCTGCGGCTCTGTCGAGACGGCGCCGCGGCCCGCCGAGCCCGAGGCCTCGGCCTGCTTGCGCGCCTCCCGCGCCTCCGGCCGGTTCAGCTGCGTCCAGGCCGACGACATGACCACGAGGCCGCCGGCGATGCGCAGCGCCCCCAGCGTCACGCCGAAGAAATTGAGGATCGGCGTGCCCGCCCAGAGGGCGCCGAGCATCACCAGGGCGGCGTAACCGCCGATCCGCCGCGACAGCAGCACGCGCTCGGCGTGGCTGAAGGCGCTCGTCACCTGCGCGAAGATGAACGCACCCCCAATCGGGTTCACGATCGAGAACAGGGCCGACAGGGCGAGCAGGAACTGCTGGGTGGTGAGGTCGAGGCTCATCGGGTCCAACCGGATCGCACGCTGTCCTGGACCATCGACCGCCGTGGATGGGGATCGCGCATCCGGATCAGCCCGGGGAGGGGGCCGGCACCAGCACACGGGCCGGCGCGAGACGGCGGGCGCGCCGCACCTGCTGCACGGCGACGGGCCGGTACAGCTGCTTCGTCGCGTCGACCACGTGCAGGCCCGCGAAGGGCAGGGACAGGCTGGTGCCGAGCCACTCCCAGGCGGGTCCGGTGCGCAGCATCAGGCGCGAGCGTGCCGGCGGCATGTACAGGGTCTCGGCCCAGCTCACCGGCGAGAACAGCGTATCCCGCATCAGCCGTCCGAGCTGCGAGCGGCTGTAGGGCTGGCCGTGACCGAAGGGCGTCGCCTCCCGGCGCGCCCAGACGCCCCGGCGGTTGGGCACCACCAGGATCATGCGGCCGCCCGGGGTGAGGGTCCGCCAGACCTCCTGCAGCAGCTCTGTCGGGCTCTCCACCGATTCGAGGGCGTGGACCAGGATGACCCGGTCGATGGCGGCCTCGGGCAGCGGCATCATGGTGGGATCGGCCAAAGCCGCGCAGGAACGCCCGGTGCTCGGCCAGTTCACCACGCCCTGCGTGGCCGGCATGAAGGCGAGCGTGCGCTCGGCGATATAGTGGACCGGCCCGAGATAGGGCGTCGCGTAGCCGATCCCGAGGACGCGCAGCCCCGAGACCGAGCCGAGGAAATCGTGGAGCGCGCGGCCGACCACACGATGCGTCGTGCGGCCCAGAGGGCTGGCGTAGAAGGCCCGCAAGCCGTTGACGTCGAGACGCATGGGAACAGAAGATCGCGATCGGAACGGTCGTTGTACTCAATGGTGAGCCGCGCGCCGCGCGGCAAGCGTCGGAGGAACCCGGCGGGACCATCACCTGTTCACGGCAACAGATTTCGCGCCCCTTCGCGTTCCTGGGAGACCCCGTCCGATGGCCGCCGAGACCGAGATTCGCACCTTCCTCTGCCGCAGCGACAATATCGGCGTGCTCATCCGCGATCCGGCGACCGGCGCCTGCGCGGCGATCGACGTCCCAGAGGCCGGGCCGGTCCTGAAGGCCCTCGACGAGACCGGCTGGCGCTTGACCGACATCCTCGTCACGCACCGGCACGGCGACCATGTCGAGGGCATCCCGGCGGTGAAGCAGGCGACCGGGGCCCGGGTGGTCGCCCCCGCCAAGGCCGGGGACGCGGTTCCGCAGGTGGACGTGACGGTGCGAGAGGGCGACACCGTCGCGATCGGCCGCCTGGAAGCCCAGGTCTGGGAGACGCCGGGCCACTGCGCCGACCATGTGACCTACTGGTTCGCCGAGGCCGGCCTCGTCTGCGCCGGGGACACCCTGTTCACCCTCGGCTGCGGTCGGGTGATGGAGAGCCCGCCCGAGACCCTGTACCGCTCCCTGCGGCGCTTCGACGATCTGCCCGACGCGACGCAGGTGTTCAGCGGCCACGACTACGTACTCTCCAACGCACGCTTCGCCCTGGCGGCCGATCCGGACAATCCGGACCTGAAGGCGCGCTTCGCCGAGGCCGAGCGCGCCAAGGCGGAAGGCCGCTTCCTGATCCCCTCGACCATGGGCGCGGAACGGGCGACCAACCCGTTCCTGCGCAGTGGACAGCCGGCCCTGGCCCGGTCCGTCGACCTACCGCCGGAAAGCGATCCCGAGGCGGTGTTCGTCGCCTTGCGAGCGTGGAAGAACCGCTTTTAACGCAGGTGATAACGAGAAAAATTTGTTGCCTTCTCAAGGCAAACTGACACATAGGGATGTTTAAGCGGTCCTAATCCGCTCAGGTAACCGGGCTCCCGGGGGGAAGCCGTAACGTCAACGCGAAGCGCCGGGACGCTTCAGCCGGTATGATGGGGGTCCGTCTCGCCCTACCACCTGTCCACTTCCCGCCTGCCGCTGCCTTTCCTCAGGCCAGAGTCCGACGGGTCCAAGGAGGAGGCGCTCAGCGCCAAGCCCAAGATTTCCGTCGCCGACGCACTCCGCGAAAATGGTGACGCGGCCAGTCCTGCGCGCCCGCGGGCGCCGGTTGCGGCCGACGTCCGGCTGCTCGGCATCGCCACCGAGCATCTGTCGCGGCTCGGCCCCAAGCGCGTGACGGTTGTGGCCGTTGCCGCTGAGGCCGGCATGACGCACGCCAACGTGTACCGTTACTTCCCGTCGAAGGACGCGCTCCTCGACGCGGTGGCGGGGCGCTGGCTGCGCGAGGTCGAAGCCCGGCTCGCCGGCATCGCCGACGCGCCCGATCCCGCCGACGACAAGATCGAGCGCCTGCTGACAGCCCTCGCGACGGTCCAGCGGGACGCCCTGTTCGACGAACCGAACCTGTTCGCGGTCCATCTCGACGCCACCGTGTCGGCCCGGCCGATCGCCCGGCGGCATCGCGTCCGCCTGCGCAGTCTCGTGGAGCGGGTGGTCGAAGAGGGGATCACGTCCGGGATCTTCTCGGCTCGCGATCGGGAGCGGGCGATCGCCTACATCTTCGACGCGAGCTACCGCTTCACGCATCCCCTGGCGATCCAGCACGATGCCGAAGTGCCCCGCGACCTGATCGAGGCCCGTTTCGGAGCCGTCATCCACGCGATCCAGCGGGTGCTCCGCTCCGGCATCCTCTGATCCACCGCTTTCGCGAACGCCGATCGCCGGGCCCGGACTCCCCTGTCCGGGCCCTTGTCGTTTCCGCGCTGCGGGCCGATCCGAGCGCCGCCCCCGACCGAAATGACAGGTTTCAGAATCTGTCATCGAGACTTCGGAGCGCCTGCGGAGCCGGGTGCACTGCACCTAAAACCTTCGCGACGTTGACGTTTCGGCACACCCCTCGCCTCGTTGAGAGGCCGCCGGATGCCTCGGACGCGCCGGCCGCGCACCCTGCATCGGGTTGAAGCCACGGTGCTTTTCGGCCACACAGCCGCGCAGATTTCAGAGTGACGAATCCGGTCTCGGACCCTGGCGGCCGAGCACGGCCGGCCTCGCGCACCGCATCACCGAAGTCGAACGCAGCGGAGACGAATCCGACATGGCTCGCAACAAGATCGCGCTCATCGGTGCCGGCCAGATCGGCGGCACCCTGGCACTTCTCGCTGGCCTCAAGGATCTCGGGGACGTGGTGCTGTTCGACATCGTCGACGGCGTGCCGCAGGGCAAGGCACTCGACATCGCCGAGGCCGCCCCGGTGGAGGGCTTCGACGCGACCTACGCGGGCGCGAGCGACTACGCCGCCATCAAGGGGGCCGACGTCGTGATCGTCACCGCGGGCGTGCCGCGCAAGCCCGGCATGAGCCGCGACGACCTGATCGGCATCAATCTCAAGGTGATGCAGGCGGTGGGCGAGGGCATCAAGACCCACGCGCCGGACGCCTTCGTGATCTGCATCACCAACCCGCTCGACGCGATGGTCTGGGCGCTCCAGAAGTTCTCCGGTCTGCCCACCAACAAGATCGTCGGCATGGCCGGCGTTCTCGACTCGGCCCGCTTCCGCCACTTCCTGGCCGAGGAGTTCAAGGTCTCGGTCGAGGACGTCACCGCCTTCGTCCTCGGCGGCCACGGCGACGACATGGTGCCGCTGACCCGCTACTCGACGGTGGCGGGCGTGCCGCTGACCGACCTCGTCAAGCTCGGCTGGACCACCCAGGAGAAGCTCGACGCCATGGTCGAGCGCACCCGCAAGGGCGGCGGCGAGATCGTCAACCTGCTCAAGACCGGCTCGGCCTTCTACGCGCCCGCCGCCTCCGCCATCGCCATGGCCGAGAGCTACCTGCGCGACAAGAAGCGGGTCCTGCCCTGCGCCGCCTATCTCGACGGCCAGTACGGCGTCTCCGGCATGTTCATCGGCGTGCCGATCGTGATCGGCGCGAACGGCGTGGAGCGCGTGCTCGAGGTGACCTTCGACGCGGCCGAGAAGACGATGTTCGACAAGTCGGTCGCCTCGGTGGCGGGCCTGATCGAGGCCTGCAAGGGCGTCGACAGCAACCTCGCCTGACCGGTAAGCGGATACCGGGCTGCGCGCAGCGTTCGGGGATTCGAATCCCAGTCGCTCCGCGCTGTTCGTTGCCACCTATTCGCTCCTCCCTACGAGGCTCCGATGAACATCCACGAATACCAGGCCAAGGCCGTGCTGAAGGAGTTCGGCCTGCCCGTCTCCCGCGGCGTGGCCATCTTCAACCCGTCGGAGGCTGAGGCCGCCGCCAAGGAGCTCGGCGGCCCGGTCTGGGTCGTGAAGAGCCAGATCCACGCGGGCGGCCGCGGCAAGGGCACCTTCAAGGGTGCACCCGAGGGCGCTAAGGGCGGCGTGCGCGTCACCAAGTCGATCGACGAGGTGAAGCAGTATGCGGGCGAGATGCTCGGCCAGACGCTGGTGACGATCCAGACCGGCCCGGCCGGCAAGCAGGTCAACCGCCTTTACATCGAGGAAGGCGCGCAGATCGCCGAGGAATTCTACCTCTCGATGCTGGTGGACCGCGCCACGGGCGGCGTCGCCTTCGTGGTCTCCACCGAGGGCGGGATGGACATCGAGGCGGTGGCCCACGACACGCCCGAGAAGATCCACACGATCGCGGTCGATCCGGCCACGGGCGTCATGCCCCATCACGGCCGCGCCGTCGCCAAGGCGCTCGGGCTGTCCGGCGCCCAGGCCAAGGAAGCCGGCGCGCTCACCGAGAAGCTCTACGCGGCCTTCGTCGCCAAGGACATGAGCCTCCTCGAGATCAACCCGCTGGTGCTCACCGCGGACGGGCATCTCAAGTGCCTCGACGCCAAGATGGCCTTCGATTCGAACGCCCTCTACCGGCACCCGGACATCGTGGCGCTCCGCGACGAGACCGAGGAGGACGCCAAGGAGATCGAGGCGTCCAAGTACGACCTCGCCTACATCGCGCTCGACGGCACGATCGGCTGCATGGTGAACGGCGCCGGCCTCGCCATGGCGACCCTCGACATCATCAAGCTCTACGGCGAGGAGCCGGCGAACTTCCTCGATGTCGGCGGCGGCGCCTCGGAGGAGAAGGTCACGGCGGCGTTCAAGATCATCACCGCCGATCCGAACGTGAAGGGGATCCTCGTCAACATCTTCGGCGGGATCATGAAGTGCGACGTGATCGCCAACGGCGTCATCGCGGCCGTGAAGGCGGTGGGCCTGCAGGTGCCGCTGGTTGTGCGCCTCGAGGGCACGAACGTCGAGGAGGGCAAGGCGATCATCCGGAATTCCGGTCTCAACGTGATCCCGGCGGACGACCTCGACGACGCCGCCCAGAAGATCGTCGCCGCCGTGAAGGGAGCCTGATCATGTCGGTGATGATCGACGCCAACACCAAGGTCATCTGCCAGGGTTTCACCGGCAAGAACGGGACCTTCCACTCCGAGCAGGCCATCGCCTACGGCACCAAGATGGTCGGCGGCACGAGCCCCGGTAAGGGTGGCTCGACGCATCTCGGCCTGCCGGTGTTCGACACGGTGGCCGAGGCCCGCGAGGCCACGGGCGCCGATGCCTCGGTGGTCTACGTGCCCCCACCCGGCGCCGCCGACGCGATCTGCGAGGCGATCGCCGCCGAGATCCCGCTGATCGTCTGCATCACCGAGGGCATTCCGGTGCTCGACATGGTCAAGGTGAAGCGGGCGCTCACCGGCTCGAAGTCGCGTCTGGTCGGGCCGAACTGCCCGGGCATCGTCACGGCGGGCGAATCGAAGATCGGCATCATGCCGGCCAACATCTTCCGGCAAGGCTCGGTCGGTATCGTCTCGCGCTCCGGCACGCTGACCTACGAGGCGGTGTTCCAGACCTCCAATGCCGGCCTCGGCCAGACCACCGCGGTGGGCATCGGCGGTGATCCGGTGAAGGGCACCGAGTTCATCGACGTGCTGGAGCTGTTCCTGGCCGACCCGAAGACCGAGTCGATCGTGATGATCGGCGAGATCGGCGGCTCGGCCGAGGAGGAGGCTGCGCAGTTCCTGAAGGACGAGGCCAAGCGCGGGCGCAAGAAGCCGATGGTCGGCTTCATCGCCGGCCGCACGGCGCCTCCGGGCCGCCGCATGGGTCATGCCGGCGCGATCATCTCGGGCGGCAAGGGCGGCGCCGAGGACAAGATCGCCGCCATGGAGGCCGCGGGCATCCGCGTGTCGCCGTCGCCGGCCCGGCTGGGCTCGACGCTCGTCGAGGTCCTGAAGGGCTGAGGGCAAGCGCGCCTGCGTTGCGGCCATCGCAGGGCCGCAACGCCCATATCGGGCGTGCAGACGATTTCAGCGGGGCGGTCACCCGCCCCGTTTCGGTTTGAGGGCGATCCGCCGCGCTGACGGGGAGCCCGAAGGGCAGGGGAGCCTGCCCGCGCGACAGGATGGACGCACCATGGCACGCCAGGACGTGAACGAAGCGCTCCTCGAAACCTCGTTCCTCTACGGCGCGAACGCCGCCTACATCGAGGAATTGCAGGCGGCCTACGCCCGCAACCCGTCCTCGGTGGATCCGGAGTGGCAGACCTTCTTCAAGGGGCTCGGCGAAGACGAGACCCTGGTCGAGAAGAACGCCGCCGGCGCCTCCTGGGAGAAGCCCAACTGGCCGGTGCCGCTGAACGGCGAGCTGGTCTCGGCGCTCGACGGCAACTGGGGTGCCCTGGAGAAGGCGGTCGGCGACCGCATCGTCGCCCGGGACGGCAAGGACGCCAAGGACGCGAAGCCCGGCAAGCCGCAGGATAGCGTCACCGCAACCACCGGCGTGTCTGTGGAGCAGGCGACGAAGGATTCGGTGCGGGCGATCATGCTGATCCGCTCCTACCGCATGCGCGGCCACCTGCACGCCAAGCTCGACCCGCTCGGGCTTGCCCCCCGCGGTGACCACGAGGAGCTGCACCCGCAGCATTACGGCTTCACCGAGGAATCCGACTGGGACCGCCCGATCTTCCTCGACAACGTGCTCGGCCTCCAGTTCGGCACGATCCGCGAGATCGTCGACATCCTGGAGCGGACCTACTGCCAGACGCTCGGCGTCGAGTTCATGCACATCTCCGACCCCGCCGAGAAGGCGTGGATCCAGGAGCGCATCGAGGGCAAGGACAAGGAGATCTCCTTCACGCCCGAGGGCCGCCGCGCGATCCTCAACAAGCTGATCGAGGCCGAGGGCTTCGAGAAGTTCCTGGACCTGAAGTACACCGGCACGAAGCGCTTCGGCCTCGATGGCGGCGAGTCGATGATCCCGGCGCTGGAGCAGATCATCAAGCGCGGCGGCGCGCTCGGCGTCCGCGAGATCGTGCTGGGCATGGCCCATCGCGGCCGGCTCAACGTCCTCACCAACGTGATGGCGAAGCCCTTCCGGGCGGTGTTCCACGAGTTCAAGGGCGGCTCGGCTTCCCCGGCCGAGGTCGAGGGCTCGGGCGACGTGAAGTACCATCTGGGCGCGTCCTCGGACCGCGCCTTCGACGGCAACAACGTCCACCTGTCGCTCACCGCCAACCCCTCGCATCTCGAGATCGTCGATCCGGTGGTGCTCGGGAAGGTCCGCGCCAAGCAGGACCAGTGGGCCAAACCCAACATCGAGCGCCGCACGGTGCTGCCGCTGCTGATTCACGGCGACGCCGCCTTCGCGGGCCAGGGCGTGGTGGCCGAGTGCTTCGGCCTGTCGGGCCTGAAGGGCCACCGCACCGGCGGCTCGATCCACTTCATCATCAACAACCAGATCGGCTTCACCACCGATCCGCGCTTCTCGCGCTCCTCGCCCTACCCGTCCGACGTCGCCAAAATGGTCGAGGCGCCGATCTTCCACTGCAACGGCGACGATCCGGAAGCCGTCACCTTCGCGGCCAAGGTGGCGGTCGAGTACCGGCAGAAGTTCGGCAAGCCGGTCGTGATCGACATGCTCTGCTACCGCCGCTTCGGCCATAACGAGGGCGATGAGCCGGCCTTCACCCAGCCGAAGATGTACCAGCGGATCCGCAAGCATCCCTCGGTGCTGGAGAATTACGGCCGCAAGCTCGTCGAGAACAGCTCCGTGACCCAGGAGGCGCTCGACGCCCGCAAGGCCGAGTTCCGCGGGATGCTCGACACCGAGCTCGACGTCGCCAACACCTACAAGGCCAACAAGGCCGACTGGCTCGACGGCCGCTGGTCCGGCGTGAAGGCGGTCCACGAGGACGTGGACGATCCGCGCCGGGGCCGCACCGCCGTGCCGGCCGAGACCCTGCAGGAGATCGGGCGCAAGATCACCCAGGCGCCGCCCGGCTTCCACCTGCACCGCACGATCCAGCGGTTCATGGACAACCGCGCCAAGGCGGTGGAGACGGGTGTCGGCATCGACTGGGCGACCGCCGAGGCCCTGGCCTTCGGGGCGACCCTGCTCGACGGCAACCGGGTCCGGCTCTCCGGCCAGGATGTCGAGCGCGGCACCTTCTCGCAGCGCCACGCGGTGGTGATCGATCAGGAGAACGAGCAGCGCTACACGCCGCTCAACGCCATCCGTGAGGGCCAGGCCTCCATCGAGATCATCAACTCGATGCTCTCCGAGGAGGCGGTGCTCGGCTTCGAGTACGGCTACTCCCTGGCCGAGCCGAACGCCCTGGTCCTCTGGGAGGCGCAGTTCGGGGATTTCGCCAACGGCGCCCAGGTGGTGATCGACCAGTTCATCGCGTCCGGCGAGCGCAAGTGGCTGCGCATGTCCGGCCTCGTGCTGCTGCTGCCGCACGGCTACGAGGGGCAGGGGCCGGAGCACTCCTCCGCCCGGCTGGAGCGCTACCTCCAGGCCTGCGCCGAGGACAACATGCAGGTCGCCAACGTCACGACGCCGGCGAACTACTTCCACATCCTGCGCCGGCAGCTGAAGCGCGACTTCCGCAAGCCGCTGGTGCTGATGACGCCGAAGTCGCTGCTGCGCCACAAGCGTGCCGTCTCCAGCCTCGACGCGCTGGCCGAGGGCTCGACCTTCCACCGCGTCCTCTGGGACGACGCGGAGGAGGAGGGCGCGCCGAACAAGCTCGTGCGCGACGACAAGATCCGCCGCGTCGTCCTGTGTTCCGGCAAGGTCTATTACGACCTGCTGGAGGAGCGGGAGAAGCGCGGGCTCAACGACATCTACCTGATGCGCGTCGAGCAGCTCTACCCGTTCCCGCTCAAGGCTCTGGCCAACGAGATGGCCCGCTTCCGCAACGCCGACGTGATCTGGTGCCAGGAGGAGCCCAAGAACATGGGCGCCTGGTCCTTCGTCGAGCCCTACCTCGAGTGGGTGCTCGGCCAGGCCGGCTCCGCGGTGAAGCGCGCCCGGTACGTCGGCCGTCCGGCTTCCGCCTCCACGGCGGTCGGCCAGATGTCGAAGCACCAAGCGCAGCTCCAGGCCTTCCTCAACGAGGCCCTGGCGGTCTGATCATCCGGCCATGGCTTATTTCCTGCTCCGTCTGGAACCGCCCCGCCCGAGCTTCCCGTTCGACGCGACGGAGGCCGAGAAGGCGCTGTTCTCGGCTCATTCCGGCTACTGGATGGAGCAGGCGGCCGCAGGGGCCGCCATCGCGGTCGGGCCCGTCTTCGAGTCCGGCGGCACCTGGGGCCTGGCCCTGGTCGAGGCCGACGACGCGGCCCAGGCCGAGGCGCTCGGCGAAGCAGATCCCGTCCTGATGGCGCAGGCAGGCTTCCGGTACAGCGTCTCGCCCGTTCCATCCCTGATCCTGCGGCGCTGACGTCGCGGCCCGACATCCAGAGGAGGCCCCCCGCGGGGCAGAAGAGAGCATGGCAACCGACATCCTCGTCCCGACCCTCGGCGAATCCGTGAGCGAGGCCACGATCGGCCGCTGGTTCAAGAAGCCCGGCGACACGGTCGCGGCCGACGAGCCGATCGTCGAGCTCGAGACCGACAAGGTCACCCTGGAGGTCAACGCCCCGGCGGCCGGCGAGCTCGGCGAGATCCTGGTCAAGGATGGGGAGACCGTGGAGCCCGGCGCCCTGCTCGGCTCGATCGTCGAGGCCGGCGCGGCCGGCAGCGGCAAGAAGGCCGCCCCCAAGGAGGCCCCGAAGGAGGCCGCCGAGATCAAAGCCGAGAGCCGGAGCGAGACCCCGAAGGCCGCCGCCCCCGCGAAGGCCGAAGCGCCCGCCCAGGAATCCTCTGCCGGCTACGGCAACCACGGCGACGCCGCCGCTCCGGCGGCAGCCCAGCAGCGCCCGGTGGGCGACAACGGCCCGGCGGTGGCGAAGCTCGCCCGGGAATCCGGCGTCGACCCGTCGGCGGTCAGTGGCTCCGGCAAGGACGGCCGCGTCACCAAGGGCGACATGCTCGGCGCCATCGCAAAGGGCCCGTCGGCCGCGCCCGCCAAGGAGGCCCGACCGACCCTGCCGCGCGCGCCTTCGGCGCCGGACGACGCCGCGCGCGAGGAACGCGTGCGGATGACGAAGCTGCGCCAGACCATCGCGCGCCGCCTCAAGGACGCGCAGGACACGGCGGCGATGCTGACGACGTTCAACGACGTCGACATGTCGGCCGTGATGGCGATGCGCAGCCAGTACAAGGATATCTTCGAGAAGAAGCACGGCACGAAGCTCGGCTTCATGGGCTTCTTCACCAAGGCGGTGATCGGCGCCCTCAAGGACGTGCCGGCGGTCAACGCCGAGATCGACGGGCAGGACCTTGTCTACAAGAACTACTACCACATCGGCATCGCGGTCGGGACCGATAAGGGGCTCGTCGTGCCGGTGGTGCGCGACGCCGACGACCTGTCGATCGCCGGCATCGAGAAGAAGATCGCGGGCTTCGGCAAGAAGGCCCGCGACGGCAAGCTCTCCATCGAGGAGATGCAGGGCGGCACCTTCACGATCACCAACGGCGGCATCTACGGCTCGCTGATGTCGACGCCGATCCTCAACGCGCCGCAATCGGGCATCCTCGGCATGCACCGCATCGAGGAGCGCCCGGTGGTCCGGGCCGGCAAGATCGAGGCCCGGCCGATGATGTACCTCGCGCTGTCGTACGATCATCGCATCGTCGACGGTAAGGAGGCCGTGACCTTCCTGGTGCGGGTGAAGGAGGCGCTGGAGGATCCGGCGCGGCTCGTGCTGGACCTCTGAGGTCGTCATGTCGGGCGCTGAGAACAGGGTTGCGATCGTCACCGGCGGCAGCCGCGGCATCGGCCGGGCCGTGTCGCTGCTTCTCGCGGAGCGCGGCTACGCGGTCTGCCTGAGCTACGTGTCGGACGCCGCCGCAGCCAAGACCGTGGTGGACGCGATCACCGCCCAGGGCGGCAAGGCGCGCGCCGTGAAGGGCGATGTCGGCAGCGAGGCCGACGTCATCGCGCTGTTCAGGGCGGCCGATGGGCTCGGGCGCCTCGCGGCTTTGGTCAACAATGCCGGCGTCGTCGACGTGAAGTCCGACGTCGCCGACATGACCGAGGGCCGGCTCCAGCGGATGATGACAACCAACGTGGTCGGCAGCTTCCTGTGCGCCCGCGAGGCGGTCCGGCGGATGTCGACCAAGCGCGGCGGGGCAGGGGGCGCCATCGTCAACCTGTCCTCGGTGGCGGCGCGGCTGGGCGGCCCCGGTCAGTTCGTGGATTACGCCGCCTCGAAGGGAGCCATCGACGCGCTGACGATCGGGCTCGCCCGGGAGGTGGCCGCCGAAGGCATCCGGGTCAACGCGGTGGCGCCCGGCATCATCGCCACCGAGATCCATGCCAGCGGCGGCGAGCCGGACCGGGTGGAGCGCCTCGGCCCGGGCGTCCCGATGAAGCGGGCCGGCACCGCCGAGGAGGTGGCCGCACCGATCGTGTGGCTGCTCTCGGAGGAGGCCTCCTACACCACGGGCGCCATCCTCGACGTCGGCGGCGGCCGCTGAGCCTCAGCCCGACCTGACATTCCCTGCCCGTCTCACACGCGGCACGACCGAGCGGAAGCGAAGCCTCATGTCCTACGATCTCGTCGTCATCGGCACCGGTCCCGGCGGCTACGTGTGCGCCATCCGCGCGGCGCAGCTCGGCCTGCGGACCGCCGTGGTCGAGAAGCGCGCGACCCATGGCGGCACCTGCCTCAATGTCGGCTGCATCCCGTCCAAGGCCCTGCTGCACGCCTCCGAGGCGTTCGAGGAGGCCAACACGCATTTCGCCGATCTCGGCATCGATGTCGGCACGCCGAAGCTCGACCTGAAGAAGATGATGGCCTTCAAGGCCGAGGGCGTGGCGGGCAACACCAAAGGCGTCGAGTTCCTGCTCAAGAAGAACAAGGTCGAGACCTTCCACGGCACCGGCCGGATCGCGGGTGCCGGCCGGGTCGAGGTCGTGTCCGAGGATGGCGGCAACCAGATGCTCGAGACCAAGAGCATCGTCATCGCCACCGGCTCGGACGTGGCGCGGCTGCCCGGCGTCACCATCGACGAGAAGGTGGTGGTCTCCTCGACCGGCGCCCTGGAGCTCGACCGGGTGCCGAAGAAGCTCCTGGTCATCGGCGCCGGCGTGATCGGGCTGGAGCTGGGCTCCGTCTGGCGCCGGCTCGGCTCCGAGGTCACCGTGGTCGAGTTTCTCGACCGGGTGCTGCCCGGCATGGACGGAGAGGTCGGCAAGCAGTTCCAGCGGATCCTGACCAAGCAGGGCATCGCCTTCAAGCTGTCCACCAAGGTGACCGGCGTCGAGGTCGGCAAGAAGGGCGGCGCGACCGTCACCGTGGAGCCGGCCGCGGGCGGCGCGGCGGAAACGCTCCAGGCGGACGCGGTGCTCGTCTGCATCGGCCGGGTCCCCTACACGGAGGGCCTGGGCCTCGACACGGTGGGCGTCCAGCGGGACGACAAGGGCCGGATCCTCACGGACTCGCACTACGCCACCAACGTCACCGGCATCTACGCCATCGGTGACGTGATTGCCGGCCCGATGCTGGCCCACAAGGCCGAGGACGAGGGCGTCGCGGTGGCCGAGATGCTGGCCGGCCAGTCCGGCCACGTGAATTACGGCGTGATCCCGAACGTGGTCTACACGTTCCCGGAGGTCGCCTCGGTGGGCAAGACCGAGGAGGAGTTGAAGAAGGACGGCGTCGCCTACAATGCCGGCAAGTTCCCCTTCACGGCCAACGGCCGGGCCAAGGCGAACGGCACCACGGACGGCTTCGTGAAGGTGCTGGCCGACGCCCAGACCGACCGCGTGCTGGGCGTGCACATCGTCGGCGCGGATGCCGGCAACCTGATCGCCGAGGCGGCGGTGGCGATGGAGTTCGGTGCCTCCTCGGAGGACATCGCCCGGACCTGCCACGCGCATCCGACGCTGACCGAGGCCGTCAAGGAAGCCGCCCTGGCGGTGAGCAAGCGCGCGATCCACGTCTGAGTGGCGGGCGGACGCACGAGCGTCCATCCGCAGGGGCGCTGGGACAAAAGGGGCGGCTGACCGAACTGCCCCTTGTCCTGAGTCGCCGGAGCGCAGCGCAGACCATGCGGGAGGGCGCCGGAGACCGTCGCGCTCCCCGAAGCCCTCCTTCGAGGCCCGCTTCGCGGGCACCTCAGAAAGAAGCTGGGAGATCGCAGCCGCCTGCCGGCGGCGGGATCAGGCGATCTTGCGCCTGGAGTTCGGCAGGTCGGCGATCCGCAGGAGGGCACTCGGTGCGGGCGGCGCCGTCAGGGCGTTGAGCAGGTAGGGCCTGCGCAGGCCCAGAGCGTTGTGCAAGGCGAGGTCGATGTCGCGGGCGTAGAACGGCATTCGCAGGACCGCATCGACGCCGAAGTAGCGGCCGGCCTGGGCGACGGGCTCCAGCTCGGACGTCGTCAACAGTGTGATCCGGGTCGGAAGGCTGAGGGGCTGGATCTGGCAGGCCAGTTCGAGCCCGTCGATGCCACCGAGCTTCACGTCGATGAAGGCGAAGTCGTAGGCGGCAAACTTCAGCTGCCTGAGGGCGTGGCGTCCGTCATCCGTCTCGTCGAGGTCGATGGCGAAGCCGCTGCGCGCCACGACACGGCTGATGGCCGAGCGCCCCGCCGGGGTCGAGCAGGCGAGCAGAGCCCGGGTCGGGGCGCGGCGCCGGGCATCGGCGTGGAGCAGCTGCTCGATATGGCCTGGATCGAGGGGGGTCTTCAGGACCTCGTAGGCCCCGAGGCTGGTGGCGATCTCCTGCCAGTGCGGCAGGACGCGGGTGGCGACCAGAACCAGACAGGGCGGCTCCGCACCCGCGCGACGCGCCACGGCGACGGCTTCGGGCCCGCTCAGGTCGTCAAGCTGAAGCCCGACGAAGGCCAGAGTCGGGCGGTGACGCAGCAGGATGTCGCAGAGCGCCTGACCGGAGGTCGCCTCGTCGATCACGGCGCGTGGATCGAAGCGCAGGACGATCTCTCGCAGGGAGAGGCGCCGGCCCGGATCGCAATCCGCGATCACGACACGTGCCGGCGCCCCTCCGTCCTCAAGCTCCATGACGCCCGCCCAAGCCGATCCGAATGTTCATGCTCATAGTGGCTGAAGATCGTGACGAAGCTCTTAAAAAGTGCGGTTGTGCAATGAGCCGATCGAATGACGCGTCTATAGATGATGTTGAACAGCCCCGAAGTCGAAACTTCCAGCACTCTTGATCAGCGACCCGCCCGGGGATGGGCCGCCGCGTAGGCGCTCATGAGACGGGCGGCATCGACCTGGGTGTAGAGCTGAGTGGTGGACAGGGAGGCGTGGCCGAGGAGTTCCTGGATCGCGCGCAATTCTCCCTGGCGGGCCAGCAGATGGGTGGCGAAGGAGTGCCGCAGGGCGTGCGGCGTGGCGCTGTCGGGCAGGCCGAGGGCTCCCCGCGCGCGGGCCACCGTATACTGGATGATCCGCGGCGACAGGGCCCCCCCGCGCGCGCCGACGAAGAGCGGCCCCTCCGGCGGCAGCGGCAGCGGGCAGGCGGCGACGTAGTCGGCCACGGCCTGCGCCACCACGGGCAGGATCGGCACCATGCGCTGCTTGCCGCCCTTGCCGAGCACGGTGACTTGGTCGACCCCGGGCAGGGGCGCGTCGCGGCGAGACAGTCCGAGGGCCTCGGAGATGCGCAGGCCTGCGCCGTAGAGCAGCGCCAGCACGGCGGCATCCCGGGCGAGAACCCAGGGCGCGCGTTCCTCGCCGGCGCGAATCGCCGTGTCGGTCAACGCCACGGCGGCGCTGACGGGCAGGGGTCGCGGAAGCCGCCGCGGAACCTTGGGCGAGCGCACGCCGCCCAGGGCCGAGACGGTGCCGAAGCCCTCGCGTTCGAGGAAGCGTGCGAAGGAGCGCAGGCCCGCGAGCATGCGCATCAGCGAGCGTCCGGAGACCTCCTCGGCCCGGCGCGCCGCCATGAAGGCGCGGATGTCCCGCACCTTCAAGCCGACGAGCATCGGGATGGTCGGCGTGCTCTGCCGCGACGCGAGGTGGTGGAGAAACTGACGGAGGTCACGCCCGTAGGCCTCGACGGTGTTGGGCGACATTCGCCGCTCGCGCGCCAGCCCCTCGATCCAGGCCTGGACGGCCGCGCGGAGGCGGGCATCGCCCGGAAACAGCAGCCGATCGCCTTCGGTTTCGTGCGCGCTCATGGTGCCACTCGACCGGATCATCCTTGCTGGGAGCTTAAGACCCTGCCTTGGTGAAACCGGGCGTTCACGATACGTACGGCAGCCTCGGGCCGTTCACCGAGCCGTGGAGCCCCATGACAACCCCCATCCGCATCCTCGGCATCGATCCCGGCCTGCGCCGCACCGGCTGGGGCCTGATCACCGCGCAGGGCACGAAGCTCACCTACGGCGATTGCGGCGTCGTGACCTCGGACGGCGACCTGCCGCTGGCCCTGCGCCTGCGCGAGCTGTTCGAGGGGATCGGCCGCATCGTCGAGACCGTGCGGCCCGACGAGGTCGCCGTGGAGGAGACCTTCGTCAACAAGGACGCGCAGGCGACGCTCAAGCTGGGTCACGCCCGGGCGATGGCGCTGGTGGTGCCGGCCCTCGCCGGCCTGCCCGTGTTCGAATACGCCGCGAACCTGATCAAGAAGACCGTGGCGGGCTCCGGTCACGCCGAGAAGGTACAGATCCAGGCGATGGTGCGCTTCCTCCTGCCGAAGGCCGAGTTTCGCGTGGCGGACGCCGCCGACGCGCTGGCCATCGCGATCACCCATGCCAGCCATCGGGACGCCCACGCCCTTCGGCAGGCGCATCTGCCGAAGGGCAAGCGCCGCACGCTCACCGGCCAGGCGGCCGCAGGACAGGGGCTCGAAGGGAAGGGATTCTCCGCCGCCGCAGCCGCGCGCATCGAGGCCGCATTGGCGAAACAGGGCTGACGGGATCGGGAAGAACTTGGTGGGGGAAGTAGGACTCGAACCTACGAAGCTTACGCAGCGGATTTACAGTCCGCCCCCTTTGCCGCTCGGGACATTCCCCCAAGGCAGGTTTCTCACCCGCGGCGCCCTTATGGTGAGGGGGCGGCCGGGTGTCAACGCTTATGGTGAGCTGATCCGCGTTGGCGCGTGCGGCAACCGTGGAGAGCGGTGCGGTTTCTATCGATCGCACCGCGCGAGCGCCTCCCTGTCCGCCCCTCGGGGAGGGGGACGAAAACGCGAACGTTCCGCGACTCCAGGGATTCACAAAGGAATCCGGATCGGCCACGGTGCGCGGATGTCATCCTGCTTCGCCAGTCCTTGACCCGCCCCGCCCCGTCTCTGCGGTCCCACCAGCGCACGCTGATGGCCCTGGTCGCGGCCATGGCGCGCGGCGAGGCGGCCCATGTCCGGAAGATCCTGGCCGCGGTGACGCCGGGCGGCGGCAAGTCGCTGCTGCCGGTGATCGCCGCGCACGGGCTGATCGCCGCCGGGCTCGTCGAACGCGTGGTCTGGGTGGTGCCGCGGGATTCCCTGCGATTGCAGGCGGAGGAGGCTTTCGCCGACCCACTCTGGCGTGCCGCGTTCGGGCACGCCCTCAGCGTGCGGGCGGCGGACAACGAGCGCGACCCGGCGCGGGGTCTCGCCGGCTACGTCACCACCTATCAGGCGGTCGCCGCCGCCCCGGCGCTCCACCTCGCGGAAGCCCGGGCGCACCGGACCCTGCTGGTCGTCGATGAGGTCCATCACCTGCCGGTGCCCGGACGGCCCGGCGCCGATGAGAACGCCGCCGAGGACGCGGAAGCGGGGGCGTGGTCCCGCGCGATGCTGCCCGTCATGGAGGCAGCGACCGTTCGCCTCTACCTGTCCGGGACGCTGGAGCGCGCGGACGGGCGACGCATCCTCGGCCTGCCCTATCAGCCCGCCGCGCCCGGCCGCGGGCCGGATCTCGACCTCGACGCGCCCGGCCTCGCGGTGATCGGCTATTCGCGGGCGCAGGCGCTGGCCGAGCGGGCGGTGCTGCCGGTGACCTTCGGCGCCATCGACGGCGAGGCCAGCTGGCTGGAGGGCGGCCGGATCGCCGGCGACAGTCCGCGGGTCGGCCCGCACCGGCTGGGTGCGGGCTCGGTCCGGATCACCACCCGGCCGGCCCTGTTCACCGCCCTGCGGACCGGCTTCGCCCGCGACCTGCTGAGCGAGGCCTTCTTCGCCACGAAGCGCCTGCGTGCCCGGCGCCGGGCCGAGCGGGATCTCCCGCCCGGCGAGCCGGCCCGGGGACTCGGCAAGCTCCTCGTGGTGGCGCCCGATCAGGCGAGCGCGCGGGCCTACCTCGCCACCCTGCGGGACTGGATGCCGGCCGGGCAGGGCGAGCGCGACGTCCGGCTCGCGACCTCCGGCCAGGGCGACGCCCACGCGGCGCTCGCCGCGTTCCGGCTCACGCCGGAACCGGCCGTGCTGGTGACGGTGGCCATGGCGTATGAGGGCCTCGACGCCCCCGAGGTCGCGGTGGTTGCGGCGCTGACCCATATCCGCTCGCGGCCCTGGCTGGAGCAGATGCTCGCCCGGGCCACTCGGGTCGATCCGCATGCGGGCCCCTACGACGGGCAGCAGGCCCTCATCTTCCACCCCGACGACCCGCTCTTCGCCCGGTTCCGCCTGGAACTGGAGACCGAGCAGGGCAGCAGCGTGCGGCCGCCCCGCGAGCGGCCGGCGAGCGCCATCGTGCCCGAGCGGACCCGCTGGCGCGACGACGAGCCGGCCGGGATCACGCCCCTGGAGAGCAACGCGATCGGGCTGCGCTACGCCCTGCTGCGCCCCCGCCTGCCCGAGCCTGTCCCCACGACACCCGCGCCCGAACCGCCGTCGATCACCGAGCGGACCCTGCGCCAGCGGCTCGCCGCCGCGGTGGCGGCCCAGGCGGTCGAGGACGAGACGTCCCTGCGGGTGCCCCGCGGCGGCAACCTCGCCCACCGGTACAACGCCGTGCTCAAGCGCGTCCTCGGCAAGGGGCGTGCGACCATGACCCTGCCCGAGCTGGAGGCGGCCTTGTCCTGGCTTGAACGCAACCGCCTCGCCGACCATCTCGACTGCCTCGACGGCGATGCCCGCTACGCGTGGTCCGCCCGCCAGCGCCGCGGCCGCTGGCAGCCGGAGCGCGCCGCCGGCCGCTGAACCGGCGCGGGAGGGAGAGAGCCGTGACCGAGAGCCTGCCCGCCGCCTTCACCGCGACACTCTCGGCGCCCGAGCCGCCGCCCGGCTGGCCCGCACCGCTCGCCGCGCTCTGGTGGCTCGCCCACGATCCGTCCGGACCCGCCTCTGCCGCCTGGGACCGGGCCCACCGCCTCGTTCAGGACGCCGCCGGGCCCGATGCCGCCTGGGTGCACGCCCATCTCCACCGGATCGAGGGCGATGACGGCAATGCGCGCTACTGGTACGGCCGCGCCGGCCAACCGGGCCCGCATGGCACGCTCGCGCAGGAGCGGGCCGCGCTCGTCGGCGCCCTCTTTAAGCCGATCTGATCGCCCGGCCCCCGCCGAGTCTCGGAACGCCCGGCCTCACAGCCAGTTGAATGGCCGCCCGGTGCGGAGATCGGGCCTCGATCATCGGAGCGGATCCATGAGCCTTCTCGGCAGCATCGTCAGCAAAATCCTCCATCCGTTCGGCGGGGGTAGCGCGGACGCGGCCCCCGCCCCCTCCGGCGGCACGACCGGCACGAGCGCCCCGTCCACCCCGTCGGCCCCCGGCACCGCCGGCGGCGAACCCGTGGACGTCGCGGCGGTCCTCACCGGCCTCGCCGAGAAGAACCCGCAGAAGCTCGACTGGCGCCACTCGATCGTCGACCTGATGAAGCTGCTGGGCCTCGATTCCGGTCTCGCCTCGCGCAAGCAGCTCGCCGACGAGCTGCACTACACCGGCGACAAGGACGATTCGGCCAGCATGAACATCTGGCTGCACAAGCAGGTCATGCAGAAGCTCGCCGAGAACGGCGGCAAGGTCCCGGACGATCTGAAGCACTAGATCGCCCGTTTCATCTTACCTGAGCATCGCCGCGGGCGGCCTGTGACGGCCGCCCGCGGCACTGTCCCGGACGATGCGGGCGGGAGAAGCGAGGCTGCCGAACGCCTGCGCTTGTCCCCGGCAGCGGGCCTTGCAGGGGCCCTCTCCTTTCCGATCACATGGACCGCGTCACACAGCGCCGAATCACGGGGCGCCGGGGAGCGATCGGTCATGTCCATACCGATGGGGCATCACAGGGACCCGTTCCGAGGGCTGCACCTTGCGCCCATCGCCGCCGCCGTCGCCCGCGGCGATCTCGCCGGCATCGCCGCGCTGGCCCCGGGCGTGAACCTGTCCGACCGCGGCGACCAGAACATGACCCTCCTCGAATGGGCAATCTGGAACGGGCAGCCGCGCGCAGTGTCCGCGCTTCTCGAGGCCGGCGCCGACCCGTCCGAACCGGGCCTCGACCAAGAGACCGTCATGCACATGGCGGCGATGGTCGAGGATCCGCACTATCTGGAGATCCTGCTGCGGCACGGCGCGCCGGTCGATCCCGTGAGCGTGCCCCGTCACTGGACGCCCCTGTTCCGTGCAGTCCAGAATCGCCGGGAGGCACAGATTGCGTCGCTGCTGCAGGCCGGCGCGGATCCGAACCGGGTCGATGACACCGGCAATTCCCTGCTCCATCTGGCAGCGCAGGTCGGTGCGGCCAATCCGTGGGTGCTGAGGCTGCTTCAGGCCGGCCTCGACCCGACGCTGCGCAATGCACAGCAGAAGACATTCCAGCCGTATTTCTTCACGACGCCCGATCATCTGCTGAACGATGCCGCGCGGCAGACCCGCTCCGCCGTCCGCACTTGGCTGATCAATCACGACATCCCGCTGGACGAGGCGTGCTGACGGGGCATCCACAGGGTCCGACGCGTCAGCGCGGCCAAGGCATGCCCGGGCCGGCCACGCGCGATCCGTCCGATCCGCCGCGAAGCCCCCGCGGGACATCGCATCGGCGGGGGGCCGAGAGGCACACGCCCCCCCGGCTCTCGCCCGTCAGCGCCCGGTGCGGACCCGGGTCCAGAGCCGGGTGACGAAGCGCTGGGTACGGTCGTCCCAGGCGGTGTTGATCGACAGGCGCTGCATCGTCGCCTCGTCCGGGTAGATGCCGGTATTGTTCAGGATCTCGGGCTTCACGAATTTCTTCGCCGCGAGGTTGCCGCTGGCATAGGACACGAAGTTGGTGTTGGCCGCCGCCACATCGGGCCGCATCATGTAGTCGATGAAGGCCAGGGCCTCGGCCGGGTGGGCGGCATCCTTCGGGATCGCGAAGGTGTCGAACCACATCAGCGCGCCCTCTTTCGGCACCACGTAGGCGATGTCGATCCCGTTCTTGGCCTCCTCGGCCCGGCGCTTGGCCTGCATGATGTCGCCGGAATAGCCCACCGCCAGGCAGATATCGCCGTTGGCCAGCGCCTGGATGTATTCCGACGAGTGGAACTTCCGCACGGCGCCGCGCACCTTGTAGAGGGCGTCGGTCACCAGGGTCAGGTCGTCCCAGCGCTTCGAATCCGCCTTGGCGCCGAAGACCGGGAGCAGGCTGGGGATCAGATCCTCGGGGCTGTCGAGCATCATGATCCCGCACTCCTTCAGCTTGTTCGCCGAAGCGGGATTGAGGACGACGCCCCAAGAGTTCAGCGGCGCATTGGGACCCAGCCGCTCGCGGACGGCGGCGACGTTGTAGCCGATGCCGGTCGTGCCCCACATGTAGTCGACGGCATAGGTGTTGCCGGGGTCGTAGGCCGCCAGCCGGCTGGTGACCTCCGGCCAGAGATTGCCGAGGTTCTTGAGCTTGGACTTGTCCAGCGGCAGGAAGGCGCCGGCCCGGATCAGCCGCTGCAGGTAGGGCCCCGACGGCACGACGATGTCGTAGCCGGACCGGCCGGCGAGCAGCTTGGTCTCCAGGATCTCGTTGTTGTCGTAGGTGTCGTAGACGACCTTGATGCCGGTCTCGCGGGTGAAGGCCTCGAGCACCTTCGGGTCGATGTAATCCGACCAATTGTAGATGTTGACGACCCGCTCCTCGGCGGCCGGGGCGGGCGGCACGAGGGGCAGGGCCGCCAGGACGCCTCCCAGCAGGGCGGCCGCGGCGGCCGCCAGCACCGAGCGACGGCGGCCGCTCATCGGCTCTTCGCGGCCACGATCACGATCTCCACGAGGTACTCGGGCGCCGCGAGCTTGGCCTCGACGGTGGCGCGCGCCGGCGGGTTCTCCGGGGAGACCCAGGCATCCCACGCGGCGTTCATCTCCGCGAAGGTCGCGATGTCGGCGAGGTAGATCGTGGCCGCGAGGATGCGCGCCTTGTCGCTGCCGGCGGCGGCCAGGAGACGGTCGATCTCCGACAGGATCTGCTGGGTCTGGATCGTCACCCCGGTGCCGACCGTGTCGGACGCGACCTGACCGGCGAGATAGACCATGTCGCCGAAGACGACGGCCTGCGACATCCGCTTGCCCGGCTCGATCCGCTGAATGTCCATACCCGCCTCCACAACCTTGAGAACCGGCGTATCTGCCGTCGCACCCACCCGGCCGTAAAGGGCCACACACGCACGCACCGCTGGAACACGCGGAAAATCGTCACCGCGGGGCAGGGTGCGGGCAACCGTCGCGGGTCTCGAAGCGTTCTGCCGCCATCGACAGTCATGCTTTGGGGTTTGTCATGGGTATCCTCTGGACCATCATCATCGGTTTCCTCGCGGGCGTCATCGCCAAGTTTCTCATGCCGGGACCGAATGAGCCGGCGGGCTTCATCCTCACGACGATCCTCGGCATCGTCGGCGCCTTCGTGGCGACGTTCCTCGGCCAGGCCGTGGGCTGGTACGGGCCGAACCAGGGAGCGGGCTTCATCGGCGCCATCGTGGGAGCCGTGGTGGTTCTGTTCATCTACGGCATGATCGCCGGCCGCCGCACCACCACCTACTGATCCTTCCGGCCGACCCGGAAACGATGAGGGGCGCCCCGCGGGGCGCCCCTTTTTCTTTGTCGTCCGATCGGCCTGCGCGCTCAGAAATGCTCGGAGGCGGCCTTCACGGCGCAGTGGCCGGTCGCGCCACGCACCGCCAGGCCGACGCCGACGACGAGCGCCAGCAGGCTCAAAAGCTTGTTGGGCCGCGGCTGCGCGGCCACGGCCGCGATCCCGAGTCCGAGAGCCACCGAGACAGCGCGCTCGGTGGTGGAGATGTTCGGCTCCCCGCTGAAGATGTCGTGCATCATGTCGTTGGCCATGGACGGATCCCTGTTGTGAAGGTCGCCGGTCGAACGCGGGCGCGCCGGCTGCGTTCCCTTCGCCGTCGGACGGGGCGGCCGCGGATGCCGCCGGACCCGTCGCGCAGGGTGTCGGACGCGGCGGCGATCCTGGTCCTCGCTTACGCTTCCGGTGTTCCAGCGCGGCGCCCTAGCGCTACGCCGGCCCGTGACCCGCCGCGGCGAGGCTGCGGGTGCTCGACGACGCCGTGGACGCGCCGCCGGGCCGGAGACTCCGCGGGCCGTGCTGCGGCACCTCGCGGAGGCCGCGCATGCGTGTCCTCCGGACTGGGTGATCGCCCTCGCGGAGCACCGGTCGCCGTCGATCAGGCCTCTTACACATCGGAGGCGCAGGGCCTGTATCCGCCGTTTGGCCTTCGGCTGGCGCCCTTGTCCGCGTGGATCGCGCAGACGCGCGATGTCCTGAAACCCGGAACGGCTTGGGCCGTCGCCCCACTCGCAAGATGACGAGCGACGGGCGCTGATCGCCAAGACAGGTCATGCGCAGGCGTGGCAGCAACGTCCGCTTCGGTGCGTGTGCAGCCGGGACGTGAACCGTCGCGAAGCCACCCATCGCAGCCCCCATGCAGTCGAACCGGGCAGGCTCCGTGCGGGTGCGCGTCGCCGCGCCCGCGATGAGGGAGGGGGCACCGCTCCGGGCGGAGGCGGGGCGATGCGCCATGAAAAAGGGCGCGGCCCCGTAGGACCGCGCCCATCTGAACCATCCCGCGCCGGCCGAAGCCCGCACGGGGTGCGTGCGCGCGCTTACTCGCCCGCCTCGCGGCGGCGCTCGCCGCGGTGACGGCCGCCCTCGCGGAGCTCGCGGGACTCGCCGTCCCGCTCGCCGCGGCTGGAATCGCGCTCGGCCTTCACCTTCTCGGTGATGTCCTCGCCGGTCTGCTGATCGACGACCTTCATGGACAAGCGGATCTTGCCGCGGTCGTCCTGACCGAGGAACTTCACCTTGACCTTGTCGCCCTCCTTGACGACGTCCTGCACCTTGGCGACCCGCTGGGCGGCGAGTTCCGAGATGTGGACGAGGCCGTCCTTGGCGCCGAAGAAGTTCACGAAGGCACCGAACTCCATGCACTTCACGATCGTGCCGTCGTAGATCACGCCGACCTCCGGCTCCGCCACGATCGAGCGGATCCAGTTGTAGGCCGCCTTGATCGCCTTGCCGTCGGCCGAGGCGATCTTGACGATGCCGGTATCCTCGATGTTGATCTTGGCGCCGGTCTTCTCGACGATCTCGCGGATCACCTTGCCGCCGGTGCCGATCACGTCGCGGATCTTGTCGGTCGGGATCTGCATCGTCTCGATGCGCGGCGCGTACTCACCGAGCTCCGGACGGGCAGCGGTCAACGCCTTGGCCATCTCGGCCAGGATGTGGGCGCGCCCGTCCTTCGCCTGATCGAGGGCGACCCGCATGATCTCCTCGGTGATGCCGGCGATCTTGATGTCCATCTGGAGCGAGGTCACGCCCTCGTCCGTGCCGGCCACCTTGAAGTCCATGTCGCCGAGATGATCCTCGTCGCCCAGGATGTCGGACAGGACCGCGAAGCGCTCACCCTCGAGGATGAGGCCCATGGCGATGCCGGCCACGGGACGGCGCAGGGGCACGCCCGCATCCATCAGCGACAGCGAGCCGCCGCAGACCGAGGCCATCGAGGACGAGCCGTTCGACTCGGTGATCTCCGACACGACGCGGATCGTGTAGGGGAACTCGTGGGCCGGCGGCAGGACCGGGCGGATCGCCCGCCACGCCAGCTTGCCGTGGCCGATCTCGCGACGGCCGGGGGAGCCCATCCGGCCGGTCTCGCCGACGGAATAGGGAGGGAAGTTGTAGTGAAGCAGGAAGCGCTCCTTGTAGGTGCCTTCCAGCGAGTCGATGAACTGCTCGTCCTCACCGGTGCCGAGCGTGGCGACCACGAGGGCCTGGGTCTCGCCGCGGGTGAACAGCGACGAGCCGTGGGCGCGGGGCAGGACGCCGACTTCGGAGACGATCGGGCGGACCGTCTTCAGGTCACGGCCGTCTATGCGCGAGCCGGTGTCGAGCACGTTCCAGCGCACGACCTTCGACTGGGCTTCCTTGAAGGCGGCCTTGACCTTCTCGGCCGGGAACTTCTCGGCACCCTCGGGGCAGAGGGCGGCCATCACCTTCGCCTTCACGGCGTCGACGGCGGCGTAGCGCTCCTGCTTGACGGTCTTGGTGTAGGCGGCGCGCAGCTCCGTTTCGCAGATCTCCAGGACCGCCTTCTCGACGTCGGCGTTCTCGGGGGCTTTGAAGTCGCGCGGCTCCTTGGCGGCCTTCTCGGCCAGGCGGATGATCGCCTCGATCACCGGCTGGAAATGCTTGTGGCCGAACATCACGGCGCCGAGCATCACGTCCTCGGAGAGCTCCTTAGCCTCCGACTCGACCATCAGCACCGCGTCCTGCGTGCCGGCGACGACGAGATCGAGGCTGGATTCCTCCTTGGTCTCGGTGACCAGCGGGTTCAGCCGGTAGCCGCCGTTGATGTAGCCGACGCGGGCGCCGCCGATCGGGCCCATGAACGGGACGCCCGACAGGGTCAGGGCCGCGGAAGCCGCCACCATGGCGACGATGTCGGGATCGTTCTCGAGGTCGTGGGTCAGGACGGTGACGACGACCTGCGTGTCGTTGCGCCAGCCCTCGACGAAGAGCGGACGGATCGGGCGGTCGATCAGGCGGGAGACCAGGGTCTCCTTCTCGGAGGGACGGCCCTCGCGCTTGAAGTAGCCGCCGGGGATGCGGCCGGCCGCGTAGGCGCGCTCCTGGTAGTTCACGGTGAGCGGCATGAAGTCGATGCCGGGCTTCGGCTCCTTCGTGGCGACCACGGTGGCGAGCACCGAGGTCTCGCCGTAGGTGGCGACCACGGCGCCGTCGGCCTGACGGGCGACCTTGCCGGTCTCGAGGACGAGCTTGCGGTCGCCCCACATCAGCTCTTCGCGTTGAACGTCGAACATTCTTGATCTCTTCCTTGCCTGCGACGGGCCTGGCCCGGCGCCGCCCGGGGGCAAGACGGCGCGACACTTCCCGCTGAAGTGTCGTGCGATCCTGCCCCGATGCCGGCGCCTCGAAGCGGCCCGTTTGTCGGGAGGCCGGACCCATTCCGGCAGCCCGCGATGGTGAAACGCGGCCCCGGGCCGGGCCCGGAACCGCGCGAAACGCGCCTTAGCGGCGGATGCCGAGACGCTCGATGAGGGCGCGGTAGCGGGCCTCGTCCTTGCGCTTGACGTAGTCGAGCAGCGAGCGGCGCTGCGAGACCAGCTTCAGGAGGCCGCGGCGGGAATGGTTGTCCTTGCCGTGGGTCTTGAAGTGGCCGGTCAGGTTGGTGATCCGCTCGGTGAGGATCGCCACCTGGACCTCGGGGGACCCGGTGTCCTTGGCGTCCTTGCGGTGTTCCTTGATGAGCGCGGTCTTGCGCTCTGCCGTGATCGACATCGCATGCCTTTCGGGTTGTGCTGGTCGGATGCGGCGCCCCGTTCGGGCGCGCGCGGGCTCGGCGTTCGGCCGGTGCCGGGATGTCGTCCAGCACGGTCACAGCGCCAAGCGGCTCAAGCCCCGCCCGGTAACCCGGGTCGAGGCCGCGCGATCCATACACGAAATCGCCAATTATGCCAGCCCTGGGCGAAGCGGTCGCGACTGGACCGTTCTCGCGGCGACCCGCGTGCCGGCCCCGCCGGGCCGGGGCGGGTCGTGCCAACCCGCGGCCCCCTGGCGCAGCACCCGTCCGGGAACGGGCGTCGGGCTCGCGACGCCCCCGCGGCCCCTGGCCCGGACAGGCGGAACGCTCGTGGAAACGGCCCCGATCCTGCGCAAGGACAGGGCGCGAAGCCGCCGCACTAGGGGCCCCGGATTTTCCAAGGGAACGGTTAACGCGTGCATGGTAGCCGAGCCGGAGCACGAAACGCGGCCCGGCGATGAACGGCACCCTCTCGGATGCGTGCGGCGTCGTGGTGGCGACGCTGCTCGGCATCCCCCTCGTCCTCCTGCCGGGCTACGCCCTGGGCAGGCTGACCGGCATCCTCGGCTTCCGTGCGCTCGCGGCCGGCGACCGCCTGCTGTGCGGGGCGCTCCTCGGGATCGGGCTCCTGCCCGCCCTCGACAGTCTGGTGATCCAGGCAGCGGGCGTCCCGGCTGCGGCATTGGCGAATGGCGCGTTGGGACTCGCCGCGCTGCTTCCGGCCCTGCGAAGCCTGCGGACGTCCCTCAACCGGGCGGTCCTGGCGCTCGCCGCACTCTGGCTCGGCGTCGTGGCCTATGCGCTGATCGACATCGACACCGGCACCGCCCTCTATCAGCCCGTGACGGTCATCGACCTCGTCAAGCACGCGGCCCTCACGCGGGCGATCGTCGCGCATGGGCTTCCGCCCGTGGATCCCTTCTTCGCCCGGCCCGATCGGGCGGGCTACTACTATGAGTTCTATACCCTCACCGCGCTGGTCGACGGGGTCGGAGGGCGCCTCGTCGACGGGCGCACCGCCTTCGCGGGGCTGGCCTTCTGGACCGGTCTCGCGCTCCTCGGCCTGCTGGACCGGCTCCTGGCCGCGACCGGCCTCCTGGGAGACGCCGCGCCCCGGCTCGTCCGCCGCGCGGTGCTGTTGTTGCTGCCGGCGGGCGGCCTCGACATCCTGCTGGTCCTCGCCGATCGGGCCGCGTCCGGGACCTGGCTACCGGTTCCGGAATGGGTGAACGAGCAGGTCCTCAACTGGCCCGCCTCCCTGGTCTGGGTGCCGCACCACGTGGCCGGCGCCCTGGCCGGATGGCTCGGCCTCCTGGCGCTGGCCGAGGTGGCCGACCGCACGCAGCCGAGTCGGCATACGGAAGCCGTGGCGATCGGTGTCGCGGGCCTGGCCTTCGCGGCCTGCGCGGGCCTGTCGGTCTGGGTCTGTCTCGGCACGGCGATCGCCGCGGGGATCTGGCTGGTGCTGCTGGGCCTGGAGCGCCGCTGGCGCGCCGCGGCCCGGTTGGCGGTCGCCGGCCTGCTCAGCGCCGCGCTGGCCGCGCCCTGCCTGCTGAGCATCCTGGCGAACCGGACCGATGGTGGCTCGCCGATCCGATTCGCGATCCGGCGATTCGGGCCCCTCGACGGGCTCGTCGACGAGCCGGCCCTGAGCGCGCTCCGGATCGTCCTGCTGCCGCTGAACTACTACGTGGCGCTGGGCGTCTTCGCCGCCGGGACGCTGCTGTTCTGGCGGCTCGTCCCGCGCCGTGAAGCGCATGCCCGGGAGGCGGGACGGTTGCTCACCCTCTGCGCAGCGGCCAGCCTGCTCCTCGGCGGCTTCCTCCGCTCGGCGATCCTCAACAACGACCTCGGCGCCCGCGTGGTCCTGCTGGCGCAGGTCGCGGCCCTCGTCTGGACCGTCGTGGCCCTGAGCCGCCTGGTCGAGGCGCGGCGACTCCGGTTCCCCGGCCTGCTCGCCACGCTGTTGATCCTCGGATACGCGACGACCCTCTACGGCTTCGTCGGGTTGCGCGCCTATTCCGCCTCCGACCGGCCCGCCTTCGCCCGCTTGGCCGGCCGTCCCGACATCGACCGGGCGCTGCGCGCGGCCTATGCCTGGGCCGGCCTGCACCTGCCCCGGGATCTGGTGCTGCAGCAATCGCCCGTGCCGCGGCGGGTGTTCGATTTCGGCCTCTACGGGCTCCAGCCGACGGGAGTGGCCGACGCAGAGGCGCGGCTGTTCGGCGCCCCGCCCGAGGCCGTGGCGTCCCGGCTCGCCGATGTCGCGCCGATCTTCCGCGACCGCCTGGACGGTCGCGAGGTGCGCCGCCGGGCCGAAACGGCCGGGATCGGCGCCCTGGTCGTCACCGCGCAGGATGCCCCCTGGAGCAGCCAGGATTCCTGGGTCTGGCGGCACCGTGCGGTCTATGCCGATCCGCTCGTCCGGATCCTGCGGGTCGAGGATCTTCATGACTGACGCCGGCTCCAGGCCCCCCGCAGGCCGGCGCGCCGGACAGGTCGTGCGCTGGCTCTGCGCCCAGGCGCTGCTGCAGGCCGGCGCCGTCGCCCTCGGCCTCGGCTGCTTCGTGCTGCTGTTCCAGACGGATCTCTGGTCCGGCGTGACCATCCTGTTCTACCGCGGCCTGATCCTGCTGGGCGTGGCCTTCCTGCTGACCCTGGCGGCGACGGCGGCGCTGGCCGGCCTCGGCCGGGCCTGGGGGCTGCGCCGCCGGGACGCCCTCGGCGCCTGCGTCCTGTCGCTGGCCCTCAACCTAAGCGCCTTCGTGATCCTGCCGGTGACGGTCGACCGCTCGATCAGCGTATTCCTGCTCGCCCAGATGGCGGCCCATCCCGAGGAGCGCTTCACCCCGGAGCGGGCGCGGACGGTGTTCGAGACGGTCTATCTCGGCGCCTTCCGGCAGATGGAGCGGCGCCTGTCCGAGCAGCAGGCCTCGGGCAACGTCGCGCAGACGGCCGACGGCTACGTCATCACCCCCCAGGGCCGCGCCTTCATCCGCTTCTGCGGCCTCGTGGCCCGGGCATTCCGGACCGACACCCGGATGATCGACGCCGCAGCGTCCGCCCCGTCTGCCGCGCGCGATCCGGGAGCGCCCGACGGGTCCGCGGGCGTGGTGCCGCGATAGGCTGGTCCGCCAACGACAGGACTTGGACCGGACCGGATTTGGTCACGCCTCCGGGGAGGCCGGCATCCCGGCATGGACTGTGCCAGATGACCATCCGGGCGAGGGAGAAGGGACGCGATGGCGGATCCCGCGATGACCAGGAATGAGCGCGCGGATGCCGGGGAGGGGCGTGAGCTCGCCCGGAGCCTCACCGCTCCGGGCCTCGTCGCCATCGGCCTCGGCGCCACGATCGGCGCCGGCATCTTCGTGCTGACCGGAACGGCGGCGGCGCAGTATGCGGGTCCCGCGCTCAGCCTCTCCTTCGTGATCGGCGGCATCGCCTGCGGCTTGGTCGGCCTGTGCTACGCCGAATTGGCCGCCATGATCCCGGAGGCGGGATCCACCTACACCTACACCCGCGCCAGCCTCGGCCGCCTCCCGGCCTGGATCATCGGCTGGGACCTCGTCCTCGAATTCGCCGTGGCGGCGGCGACCGTGGCGGTCGGCTGGTCCGGCTACGCGCAATCGCTCGCGGCGGAGTTCGGTCTGCATCTGCCGCCGGCTTTGGCCAGGGCGCCCGGCGATGGCGGGCTCGTCAACCTGCCGGCCGTCGGCATCGTGCTGCTGCTCAGCGCGCTCCTGATGCGCGCGACGAAGCAGGCTTCCCTGGTCAACGGGCTGCTGGTCGCCTGCAAGGTCGCGATCATCCTGGCCTTCGTGGGCGTCGGCGCCGCCCATCTCCGGCCCGAACTCTGGCACCCCTTCGTGCCCGAGAATACCGGCGCCTTCGGCGCCTATGGCTGGAGCGGCGTGTTCCGCGGCGCCGCGGTGGTGTTCTTCGCCTTCGTGGGCTTCGAGACCGTGGCGACGGCCGCGGGCGAGTGCCGGGCGCCGCAGCGCGACGCGCCGGTCGGCCTGATCGGATCGCTCCTGATCACCACGATCCTGTACGTGGCCATGGCGGCCGTCCTCACCGGCCTCGTGCCCTATCGCGATCTGAACGTTGCCGACCCGGTGGCCAAGGCGGTGGACGTGATCGGCCTGTCGGGGTTCTCGACCGTGATCAAGGTCGGCGCCCTGATCGGCCTGACCACCTCGGCGCTGACCGCCCTCTACGGACAGAGCCGGATCTTCTTCGCCATCGCCCGGGACGGACTCCTCCCGGAGATCTTCTGCCGGGTCCATCCGGTCACGCGGGTGCCCGTGACGAGCCAGCTCGTCATCGGCGTGTTCACCGCTGGTGTCGCGGGGCTCGTGCCCATCGACGTGCTCGGCGAGATCGTCAGCATCGGCACGCTCCTGGCGTTCTGCCTCGTCTGCGCCACGGTGCTGATCCTGCGCCGCACCGCCCCGGACCGGGCGCGTCCGTTCCGCGTGCCGGTGGTGACGCTCACGGCGGGGCTCGGGATCCTGTCCTGCGTGACGCTGATGGCCGCCCTTCCGGCCGACACCTGGATCCGCCTCGCGATCTGGCTGGCGATCGGCCTCGCGATCTACGCCGGCTACGGCCGGCGGCACGCCCGGTTCAGCCGATCAGGTTGATCGTGGCCTGCGTGAGCGTTTTGATCGACGACGAGGCGTTGAGGCTGAGCTCGTAGTTCCGGATCACCCGCTGCAGGTCGGCCGATTCCACCGCGATGTTCACGTTCGGCAGGCGGACATAGCCCTGGAGGTCGGCACCGGGATTGGTCGGGTCGTAGCGGCTGCGGAAGCCGGTGGTGTCGCGGACGATCCGGCCGACCGGGTCTCCGGGGGCGTCGGCGACCACGGGGGCGAACACCGCGATCTTGCGCGCATAGGGGGCACCGCCGGGGGTGGTCGGGACCGAATCGGCGTTGGCGAGGTTCTCGGAGATCGCGCGGATCCGCCCGCTCTGCACCTGCCGGCCGGCGGCCAGCGCGCTGGAGGCCGAGTGGAGGGCGCTGGAATCCGGCATGCGCGGGCCCTGTCGACGGCGAGGATCTGACCGAAACCTTGCCGAACAGCCTTAACCCGCGGTTAAGACGCCCGGGCGGAGAGGCTCAGCGCCTCGCGGAGATCCTGCCCATCCGTCAGACGCAGCCCGCGGCGGCGCAGGGAGGCCAGCATCGCGCGGTCCGGGAATGGGCAGTAGGGCAGCACCGGCTCGGTCCGCCCCTCGGGCAGGCTACCGGTCCGGTCGATCGTGTCGAGCAGCCCGTCCAGCATGCCGCGCCCGTGGGCATGCAGCGCCACGGCGGCCCGGGTGGCGGTGGTGCCGGCAGGCAGCGGCACGGCCTCCTGGGCGAGGATCGCCCCGGTATCGATCGCGGCCGCCAGCCGGTGCAGGGTCATGCCGAAGTTGCCGGGGCCCTCGGCGAGGGCGTGGATCGTCGGCACCGGACCACGGTGGCGCGGCAGCAGGCCGGGATGTCCGTTGATGCCGCCGAGCCGCGCCAGCCCGATCGTCTCGGGCTTGAGGATCTGGTCGAAATGGTAGGTGAGGATCAGGTCCGGCGCCGTGTCCCGCAGGGTCCGCGCGACCTCGGGACCGTTGACGTCGTCGACCGTCACGGTCGGGATGCCCATGCGGCGGCACAGGGTCTTGAGCGGTGTCGCCTCCGGCGCATCGCCGCTTCCGGACGCCGCCTGGGTCAGGGGCGCCAGGGGGCGCAGCAGGTCCGGCAGGCCGAAATTGACCGCCAGATACGGCAGGATCCCAGTGCCCGAGCGCGCGAGGTGTCGCCGGATCTGGCCGGTGAGGCCGCCGCTCGAGGGCCGCTCGGCATTGGAGAGGCCCACGAACGCGATGTCGGCCCGGTAATCGGCGACGAGCCGGCGCACCACGCGGGCGTTCGGCAGCGCCTCCAGGACGAACAGCGCGATCCGGGGCCGCGCCATCAGCGCCGCTTCCGGCGCTGGAATCGGAAGGCGTAGAGACCGGCCTTGCGGACGTTCTCCGGCAGGAGCAGCACGGTGCGGGCGAGCGCCGTGAGGATGAAGGGGAAGGCGATCACGTCGCGGTTGGCCGCGATGCCCTTGGCGATGCGCACGGCGGCCGCCTCGGCACTGATCTCGAGGGGGCGCCAGCCCTTCAACTCGCCGCCCATCGGCGTCTTCACGTAGCCGGGCGTGACGACGTTGACCTTCACGCCCCGGGGCGCGACCTTCTGGCGCAGGGCGAGGCCGTGGGCGACGAGCGCCGCCTTGGCGCCGCTATAGGCCGGCGCGTCCTGAAGCGGCGCGTAGGCCGCCAGCGACGACAGCAGCACGATCTGACCGCGCCCGCGCTCCAGCATCCGCGTCAGGGCGGGCAGCATCACGTTGAGCGAGCCGGTGTAGTTGATGTCCGCGGTCTCGAAGGCGACGTCCTCGGCCTCCACCTGGCCCTCTTGATTGCCGCCGTTCACCGCCGCATTGGCGATGACGAGGTCGAGGGGCGCCTCCGTGTCCGACTGCCGCACGAGCGCCACCGTGGCGGCCCGGTCGCGGGTGTCGAGGCGGGCGGTCTCGGCGGTGGCGCCGCTGGCACGGCAGTCGCGGGCGACCGCCTCCAGGCGTTCGGCGTTGCGTCCGACGAGGACGAGGCTCACGCCGGGTTGCGCGTAGTGGCGCGCCAGCGCGGCGCCGATGCCGCTCGACGCGCCGGTGATCAGAATGCGGGGCATGGGGCGGGTTACGCCGCCGCGCATGGAAAGATCAAGGTCGCGAAAGACTCACCGGCGGCGAAAGCCGCATCAAAGGCCGCCGAATGAAGACGGGTCGGCGGCCGGCCGGTCAGTAGACCGGCGCGAGTTCGCCGTCCCGCTCGGCCGCCTCGACGACCGCCCGCGCCGCCGCCAGCATCGAATCGGGCAGGGCCGATTCCATCCGCGGAACCGAGCCGGCCACGGCCCGGTCAATCGCTTCCTTGGAAAAGAAGCCGCCATTGACCTGGGTCCGGTGCAGGACGACGCGGCGGAAATCCGCCATCAAGTCCATTTCCGGCGGCGTCGGGCTCTTCCAGAAGCTGTCGAGATCGCCCTGATGGGTCAGGCCGGCCATGTTGTAGATCGCGGTGCCGACCGCGTGGGTCGGACAGCCCATCTCCAGGGACAGCATCCCCACCGTCGAGTTGACGATGACCACGCCGCGGGCGCTCTTGATCAGGGCCGGGAGGTCGCCGCCGTCGATGAAGTCAAGCCGATCGCTGACGCCGTGGCGGCGGGCCGAAGCGCGGGCGAACTTGCGCCAGTTGATCAGGCCGCTGTCGAGCGGATGCAGCTTCACCAGGAGCCGGGTCGGCGCCGAGGAGCCGTCCGCGAAAGACTTGATCACCCGGTCCATGAAGCCCTCGACGCCGAGGAACGGCGAGTGGACCCGGATCTGGTAGTCGCTGTCGAGCTGGAGCGGCAGCAGGAAGTAGTCGCAGCCGACCGCGCGGTAGATCTCGTCGCAGCGCGCCGCCTCGCGGCGGGTATGGGCGCGGCGGGCGAACTTCTTGACCCAGCCGGCATACTCGGCGGCGATATGGGTCGGCCGGTGGCTGCGGAAATGCGGGAAGAGGTACGGGAACAGGACGTTGGCGAGGTTGTAACCGACGTCCCAGACGCTGCGGCGGGCCATGTCGCCGGTCGAGGGCATCGCTCGGCCGGGCTGCGGCAGGCGCCGCGCCAGAGCCCGGATCTCGGCGGCCGTCCGGGGGAGGGACGAGAAGCCGTTCACGCCGCCGAGTTCGCAGGTGATCCAGTTCGGCCGGATATAGCCTTCCTCGAACACATGCACCCGCAGGCCGCGATACTCGGCGATCATGCGGGCGGCCTTGTGGAACGGCCGGCAATCGCCGAACAGAACGATGTCGGTCACGGTTTCGCGGTCGAGATAGGCCTCGAGATACTCGCCCCAGGCCTCGCGGCGACCGCGGTAATTGTCAGCGTCGCCGCTCCAGAACAGCCAGTCGCCGGGGCAGAGATTGATGCGCCGGACAGTGTGTCCCCGTGCGCGCAGCGCCTTCCCGAGGTCGGAGAAGAACGGCGTCGCGATGCCCTGCAGGAAGAGGAAGGTCGCGGGGCGGTCGCGAGGGACGTCGAGGGCGGGCTGTTGCATTCCGCGGCGCTTCTGTCCTTGACCCAGGGCCGGATGAACCGAACCGACGAGAGACTCTTGAGGTGGCACGGCGCCCGGCGGGCCCGCAATCCGAAGCCATGCCGCGGCATGGCATTTCCGCGCCTGCGTGGCCCGTCTGCAACGGTCGCACGCCTGCGGCTCAGCCTTCGGATTAGGCGGGCAATCGCGGCGACGATATGTCCAAATCCTTTCCAGGACGTGGCGACGGCGACGCGCGCTCAGGTTGTCCCCGCCTTGCACCACATCCCAGGCCGACGAAAATGCGCTACAGGCGGGCCCAGCACCTCACCCGACCGGAGCCGGACGCACCGACCATGCCCCCTGACCCGACCTCGTCGCTCTACGCGACCGGCCGCACGATCCGCCGCCTGCGGGCGGAAATCGAGGCCGCGACGGGCCTCGCCTTCGGGGCGGCGCGTCCGGGCGCGATCGGCGCGGTCTGGGGCGCGGGAAGCTTGGCCGCGCGGATTCTGGCGCTGACGGGCCGGCGCCGCCTCGTGGCCGCCCCCGGGCCGCTCCTGAGTCCGTACGACTCGCCGGAGACCGGCTTCGCATCCCTGCGGATCAGTCTCGACGGGGCGCCGGTCGGCGGGGAGGGGGGCGTCCACTACCTCGACCCCTGGACCCGGCTGCCGATCGACCGCGCGGCCTGCGCCGAGCGGGTGGCATGGCTCGCCGCGCGCTTCGCCGAGAACGACCGGCGGGTGGTCTATGTCGGGATGTCTCGCTGGAAGCGGCCCGCCTTGGACGTCCTCGGCGCCGGGCCCGCCGGCCGGCCGATCCACACCATGACCACCGAGGCCGCGATCGCGGCGGGGCGGCGCCATGACGGCCGCCTCCTCGCCTGGGCGACGCGGGCCCCGGGCCAGCTCGAGGAGGCCTGCGCGCGGGCCGGCCTGCCCCTCGCCCGGGTGGAGGACGGGTTCCTGCGCTCGGTGGGCCTCGGCGCCAGCCTTCAGCCCGGCGCCTCCGTGGTGGTGGACGACCTCGGCATCTACTACGACCCGCGCCGGGAGAGCCGCCTGCAGCGCCTGCTGGCCGAGGCCGACTTCACCCCGGACCTCGTCGCCCGGGCGCGGCGCCTGCGCGAGGAGGTCGTGGCGCGCCGGCTCAGCAAGTACAATGTCGGCCTCGACGCCGCGGCCCTCGACTGGCCCGCCGGACGGCGGATCGTGCTGGTGCCGGGACAGGTGGAGGACGACGCCTCGGTGCGTCACGGTTCGCCGCTGGTCCGCTCGAACCGGGCCTTGCTGGAGGCGGCGCGGCGGCGGAATCCGGACGCGTTCCTGCTCTACAAACCGCATCCCGACGTGGAGGCCGGGTTCCGTCCCGGCATCATCCCGGAGGCGGAGGCCCTGACCCTGGCCGACCGGATCGTCGCGGGCATCAGCATCGTCGACCTCCTCGACCGGGTGCATCACGTCGAGACCATGACGTCATTGGCCGGATTCGAGGCCCTGATCCGCGGACTCAGCGTGGCGACGCACGGCCGGCCGTTCTACTCGGGCTGGGGCCTGTCGGAGGATCTCGCGCCGGGCGCCGATCGCGGCCGCCGGCTGAGCCTCGACGAGTTGGTGGCGGGCGCCATGATCCTCTATTCGCGCTACCTCGACCCCGTGGCGATGAAGCCGTGCAGCCCGGAGCAACTCCTCGACCGCTTGAGCGCGGCCCGGGCGGCGGCGCCGCGCAACGCCCTCTCCCTCGGCCGGACGGCCCATTTGGTGATGCGCGCGCGCTACGGCCTCCTCAATCCCGTGGTCCGGGCCCTGCGCCTCCGGCGCGGCGTCGGCCGCGAGGCCGGAGGCGGCCCGCGCTAGACCGGGGCCGTCGCGCGGAATCCGGTTTCACGAGACTCTGATGTGACACCAAAGCGATAGCGCGCGCTGCTAGAGTCAGACCTCAGCAGCCAGCCCCGGGGCCGGTCCCGATCATTCCGGATCAGGAACGGCTCGCAACTCCTTGCTCCCGCGCGCTGTTTCCCGCCGGACCGGATTCCGGCGGAGAGCAGGCCCGCCCCACGCCGAGTGTCCGAGTCTTGACGACGTTCCTCATCGCCACCGGTCTCGCGCTCGCCGTCTGCCTCGCCCTGGAGGTTTTGGCGGGCGACTCGCTCAGCCGGGCGAGCCTCGCGCCGCGGGATCTCGGCCTTCGGCTGCTCGGCTACCTGCTGATCCTGCTGTTCTGGTTCGCATTCTCCTGGCGCCCCTGGCTCGCCGGGCTGACCTGCGTGATCACGGTGGCGATCCTCATCGTCGTCAGCCGCGCCAAGCGTTCGGTGATCGGCGAGCCGCTGCTGTTCAGCGATTTCGCCCTGCTGCCCCAGGTGCCGCGGCATCCGCAGCTCTACTACATCCCGCCCCTGTGGGATCCGCGCATCGCGGGTCCGGTCCTGCTCACCCTGGCGGTGACCGTGTTGTGGTACCGGACCGAGCCGAGCGTGCTGCCCGCCGCCACGCTGCCGCGCGTCCTGGCCCTGCTCGGCCTGCCGCTCGCGCTCTGGCTGCTGGTCAAGGCCGCGCCGCGCCCGCCGCTCGCAGGGCTGATCGCCCGGTGGTTCCCCCAGCCCGACCTGGAGTCGGACGTGACCCGGGTCGGCCTGCCGGCGAGCCTTCTGGGCTACACCGCCCGGGCGATGGCGGGCGGTGAGCCCGTGCCCGAGGCGCCGGCGCTGCCGCACGGGCCGGGCGACGACGTCGTGGTGGTGATCCAGCTGGAATCCTTCGTCGATCCGGAGCGGCTGGGCGGCGCGAAGCTGCCGGTGATGGACCTGTTCCGCACCCGGGCCGCCCAGTACGGGCGCCTTCGGGTCCCGGCGCACGGTGCCTACACGATGCGCAGCGAGCACGCGGTGCTCACCGGCCGGCCCTCCGACAGCCTCGGCTTCGGCCGGTACGACCCCTACACGTCCCGGAGCGGGGACGAGCCGACGAGCCTCGCCAGGCTCGCCCGCGGACGGGGCTACGGCACGTTGTTCCTGCACCCGTTCCACAGGGACTTCTTCCGCCGGGCACGGGTGATGGAGGCCTTCGGCTTCGCCGACCTCGTGATGGGCGAAGCCTTCACGGACACGCCGCGAGTCGGCCCCTATGTCGGAGACATCGCCCTCGGCGACCGCCTCCTCGCGGAGGTCCGGGCCCGGCAGACGCCGCTGTTCCTGTTCTGCGTGACCATGGAGAACCACGGCCCCTGGAAGCCGGGGCGGCTGCCGGACATCGACGACCCGCAGGCCCAGTATCTCCACCACGTCGCCAATACCGGACAGATGGTGGAGGACATCGTGGCGGGCCTCGACGTCATCGCCCGCGAGCGCCACCAGACCATCACGCTCTGCGTGTTTGGTGACCACGCACCGTCGCTGCCGAGTTGCAAGCCGGGCTTTGGAGGCCGGACCACCGACTACGCCCTGTTCCGCTTCGGCCAACCGCAGGGCGCTCCGGCTCAGGTCGACATCGCCGCCGACGAGCTCGGGCGGGCGCTGCGGGGGATTCTCGCGAGCGCACCGGCGGACATGGCTGCCGGGACATGATAAGGTTAAGCTTGCGCGCCATAAGCGTGGCTGTGCCACGCTGGTGACGCATTGCCCACGGATAGCGCGACCGTCCGCGAGGCGGCCGCCGGTTCGGCGCGGCCGTTAAAGCGATCGCAGCGTTTGGCGGTCAAACTGGATGTCCCGGCCCGGGCCAGCGATGGCGCGGGGTCGGCGAGGAGAAGTCTCTGTGATGCTGCGTAAGACGGCGCGCACCGCCCTGATGGCCGCTCTGGCGGCGGGATCTGCAGGGGGTTGCACCTACCTGCCTGCGGCGGGTCCGACGGCGAGCGCGATCCAGGCGGGGGCGGAGGTGGCCACCGCCGACGGCGGCCTGCTCGCCCGCTACGAGATCATCGACGTCACGCCCTCGGTGGTCGAGGCCCTGCGCGGCCGGCCGCTGGACAGCCTGCTCGCCTCCTTCGGCGACCACCGTCCCTCCTCGGAGCCGGTGATCGGCGTCGGCGACATGGTCTCGGTCTCGATCTGGGAAGCCGGGTCGGGCGGCCTGTTCTCCGGGCCGCTGGTGGCCGACCGCTTCTCGGCGGGCTCCAAGTCCGCCCTCATCCCCGAGCAGCCCGTCGGGCGCGACGGCGCCATCTCGGTGCCCTATGCCGGCCGCATCAAGGTCGCCGGCCGCCGCACCCAGGACGTCCAGGCGCTCATCGAGAACGAACTCGCCGGCAAGGCCATCCAGCCGCAGGTGCTGGTCTCGGTCACCCGGCCGATCAGCCAGGCGGTGACCGTCACCGGCGAGGGCGCCGCCGGCGCCCGCCTGCCGCTCTCGGGCCACGGCGACCGCATCCTCGACGTCATCGCCGCCGCCGGCGGCAACCGCGCGCCGGTCAACGAGACCTTCGTGCGGCTCTCGCGCGGCCCGGTGACCGCGACCGTGCCGCTGACCACGGTGGTGTCGAACCCCAAGGAGAACATCTACCTGCGGCCCAACGACGTGCTCACCCTGGTGCGCGACCCGCAGACCTTCATCGCGGTGGGCGCGCTGGGCAACAGCACCGAGCTGCCGTTCCAGGCCGACGGCATCACCCTGGCCCAGGCGCTGGCGAAGGCGCGCGGCCTGTCGGACTTCGCCGCCGACCCGGCCGGGACGTTCATCTTCCGGTTCGAGCCGGCCAGCGTCGTGCGGCGCCTCAGCCCCAGCTCGCGGCTGCTCGGCACGCCGCTGGTGCCGGTGGTCTACCGGATCGACATGCGCGATCCCAACAGCCTGTTCGTCTCCCAGGCGTTCCGCATGCGCAACCGCGATCTGATCTACGTGTCGAACGCGCCGTTCACCGAGGTCCAGAAGGTGCTCACCGCCTTCAGCGGCGTCACCGGACCAGTCTCCTCCGCCGCCTTGGCCTACTCCTACGCCAAGTAGGGAGCGGCCCGCATAGGGGACGATCGGGATCGCGGCGCCGCCTGTGCGCGCGATCCCGGATCCCGGCCCTTCCTTATCGAGCCTGCGGACACCCTGGGTTCAAAGCGAAACGGGGCGCGGATGTCATCCGCGCCCCGTTTCCCGTCATAACGCTCGTCGTGGATCCGGGGCCCACGGCCCCGGACGGGCTCAGACCCGCTTGGCCAGCAGCTGCTCGATCAGCGAGCCGCCCTTGTCGATGGCCGCCAGTTCCTCGGCCACCGCGTTCACGGTGTCGCGGATCTGGTCGGGGGTGTGCTCGGAGGTCAGGAAGAAACGCAGGCGCGATGCCCGCTCCGGCACCGCCGGGTGGATGATCGGCTGGACGTTGATGCCCCGGCGGAACAGCCGGTCCGACAGGGTGACGGCTTTCAGCGAGTCACCGACGATGATCGGCACGACCGCGAGGCCCAGGCTGAAGCCGGTATCGAGGCCCAGCTTCTTGGCGGTCGCCAGGAACAGGGTGCCGTTCTGGCGCAGGCGCTCGACCCGCTCCGGCTCGGCATGCATCACCGCGAGGGCCACCTCGGCAGCGGCGGCGAGCGGCGGCGACATGCCGACGCTGTACACAAATCCGCCCGCCGTGTGCTTGAGGTACTCGATCAGGGCAATCGGCCCGCAGATGTAGCCGCCGCAGGTGGACAGGGTCTTCGACAGCGTGCCCATCCAGATGTCGACCTCCTTCGGGTCGACACCGCAATGTTCGAACAGGCCCGCGCCGGTGCGGCCGGTGACGCCGAGACCATGGGCCTCGTCGACCATCAGCCAGGCGTCGTAGCGCTTCTTGAGGGCCACGAGCCCGGCGAGGTCCGGCGCATCGCCGTCCATACTGTAGAGGCCCTCGACCACGATCAGCGCCCGGCGGTGCTCGTGGCGGGTCGACTGGAGCAGAGTCTCCAGGGCATCGAGGTCGTTATGCGCGAAGGAGCGTCGCTGCGCCCCCGAGAGTTGCGCGCCCGTGACGATGCTGTTGTGGGAGAGGGCGTCGTGGAAGATGACGTCGCCGGATTCCAGCAGGGCGCCGATCGTCGTGACGTTGGTGGCGTGCCCGCTCACCATCACGACGCAGCCCTCGGACTGATAGTGCTTGGCCAAAGCCTGTTCGAGGCTGATATGGCCCGGCCGCTCCCCCGCCACGACACGGCTCGCCGACGAGGAGGTGCCGTAGGCATCGATCGCCTCGCGGGCGGCGTTGCTCACCCGCGGATGGCCGTTCAGGCCGAGATAGTCATACGACGAGAAGTTGGTGAAGGCCTTCTGGTCGATCCGGGTGGTTGCTCCGGCCTTGGCGTCGTGGACGCGGAAGAACGGGTTGCCCAGGCCGATCAGCTCCGCCGCCTGCCGCTGAAGCTTCAGCTCCCGGTAGCCCGGCAGGTTCTCGAAGTTCTGCGCCGCCGACTTCCCGGCCGGCGAGGCCGCTTTGACGGGGGCCGGGCGCGGCGTGGCGCGCCCGAGCCGGTTGGTCACGAAGCCGGCGAGCGCCGCCCGCCCGCCGTCCGGCCGTGCCGTGTCGGTCATGAGTTGGTCTCTTTGATCCCGCTGGACGTCTGCTCGATGAGTTCCTTGAGAGGCGCGATCATCTGCGCATCCACCTCACCGCCGACATGCTTCGCCACGAGGCTCATCGCGACGCCGGCGGTCTCATCCATGGGCGCGGAAACCGCCTGAATTAAGGACTCCGACAGTTCGGTGACGGTCATGCCCGAGGACAGGCCCGCGGGCGGCGCGTCGAGGGCGAAGCGCTCCTGCAGGCTGGCGCCGAGTTCGACGCCCATCAGCGAGTCGAGGCCGATCTCCGAAAGCTGGCGGACGCGGCTGATGTCGTCCTTCGGCAGGCGCAGGATCCGGGCGATGTCCTCGACGATCGCATCCGACACGGTCTTGCGGACCGCGTCGAGGTCGCCCCCCTTGAGGAGCGCCCCGATGTTGATCGCCTGGACGCCGCCGGCCTCGACCTGCTGGTCCGACCCGAGTTCCGCGTAGCTCGGCGAGCGCATGGTGGCGAGCCGCTCGCGCGCCTTGCCCCAATGCATCGCCGCGATGGCGATCACCGCCTCGTCGGGGGACGTCCCCTGGCATTCCAGCGCCTCGGCCATCAGGTCGAGGCAGCGGCGGGCCTCCATCGGCGTGACGCCGACGCGACCGGCCAGACCTTCCATGACCGCCCTGTTGCGGGCGAGCATGCCGACATCACCGATGGCCCCCCAGGCCACCGCCAGGGCGGGCAGACCGCGGCGGCGGCGCTGGCGCGCCAAGCCCTCCATGAAGCCGTTGGCGGCCACGTAGGAGCCCTGACCGGGATTGCCGATGAAGGTCGTCGCCGAGGAGAACAGGACGAAGTAGTCGAGGCTCCGGTCACGGGTCGCGGCGTCCAGGTGCTGGGCGCCGATCACCTTCGGGCCGATCACCGCGTCGAGCGCAGCCGCGTCGATGTTGGAGATCAGGCCGTCCTGGAGCACCGCCGCGGCGTGGAGCACGCCCGCGAGCTTCTTGCCCTTCTGCTCGATCTCGGCGAGCAGACGGTCCACCGAGGCGCGGCTGGTGATGTCGACGGCCTTCGCCTCGACGGTCACACCCTGGGCCGACAGCTCGGCGACGATCGCCTTGGCCTCATCGGTGGCCGCCCCCTTGCGGCCGGCCAGCACGAGGTGCTTGGCACCCCGGTCGATCAGCCACCGCGCCGCCTCGAGGCCGAAGCCGCCGAGGCCGCCGGTCAGCAGGTGGACGCCCGTCTCCGAGACCGTGAACGGCTTCGCCGTATCCTTCATGATCGTGCCGGCCTTGGGCGGGCTGATCACGATCTTCCCGATGTGACCCGACTGCTGCATCAGCCGGAACGCGTCCGAGGTCTCGGCCGCCGTGAAGGGCTGGTACGGCAGGGGCTTCAGGCCACCGTCGTTGAACAGCGCCATCACCTCGCGGAACATCCGCGCGCCGTCGTCGCCCTGGTGCTGGATCACCTGATCGAGGTCGACGCCGAAGTAGCTGAGGTTCCGCCGGAACGGGCGCAGGCCGATATGGGTGTTGGCGACGTAGTCGCGCTTGCCCAGCTCGACGAAGCGGCCGAAGGGCCGCAGCGCGTTGAGCGAACGCTCCATCGCCTCGCCGAACAGGCTGTTCAGCACGATGTCGACGCCGTCGCCGGTGATCGCCCGGACCTCGTCCACGAAGGCGAGCGAGCGGGAATCGAGCACATGCTCGGCGCCCAGCGCCTTCACGAGGGCCCGCTTCTCGCGGGAGCCGGCGGTGGCGATGACCCGCGCACCCTTCAGCTTGGCGATCTGCAGGGCCGCGAGGCCGACGCCACCCGCGCCGCCGTGGACCAGCACCCACTCGCCGCGCCGCATCCGGGCGCAGGAAACGAGGCCGTAATAGGCGGTGAGGAAGGCCACCGGCACGGTGGCGGCCGCCATCGGGTCGAGGCCCTGCGGCATCGGCGCGACGACGAGGTCGGGCACCACGATATGCGTGGCGAAGCCCGACTGGGCGAAGGCGACGACCGGATCGCCGACCTTGAAGCCCTTCACGCCCGGGCCGACGGCCGTGACGCGGCCGGCGCATTCGAGGCCGAGGCGCGGGCCGGCGAAGCCGTCCTCCAGGATTTCCTCGGGGAGCATCGAGAGCGCCCAGAGCACGTCGCGGAAGTTGAGGCCGGTGGCCTCGACCGCGATCTCCATCTCGCCCTTGCCGGGGGCGCGGCGCTCGGCCGGACCCCAGACCATCTCGCTGAGGCCGCCGGTGTTGCTGCGCTCCAGCCGCGCGGCCTCGGCCGGGACGGTATCGGCCGGATCCCGGTGCTGCGGCCGGCCGGCATGGAAGCGCACGACCTGGGTCCGCTCGTCGTCCAGCACGATCTCGGTCTCCGGCGTGCCGGAGAGGATCAGGTCGCGCAGACGCTCCGAGGCGCGCTTCGACGACATCTCGGGGGAGAGGTCGATGCGGCGGACGTCGAGGTTCGGGGCCTCGTTGGCGAGGGTGCGGGAGAAGGCCCACACGCCGGCCTCGATGTTGGTGGTCTGGCCGCCGCGGTCGCGGGTGGCCCCCGGCGCCACGACCCACAGCCGGGTCTGGCGGGCGCCGAGATGCTCCGTGCAGCGCTTCAGGCTGAGGCAGCGGTCGCGCAGCCGCTCGGCCGCCTCGCCGCCTCGGGTGAAGGCGCCGGCCAGGAACACCACCGTGTCGGGGGTCTCCTTCTCCAGCTCCATCAGGGAGGTCTCGGAGTCGAGGATGATCGAGACATGCACGCCGCCCGCGACCAGCAGCGTCGCCAGGGACGAGGCGGTCTCGGCCGCGAACTCGTCGTCGGAGCCGATGATGAAGGCGAAGCTCTGTGCCGGAGCCGGGCCCGGACGCACCGGCGCCTCGGCCGTCAGCAGGAGGTCATCGCCGTTGGCGGAGGCCGCCCGCTCGACCTCCACCTTGACGAGGCCGTGGGCGCTCAGCGTGCGCTGCCAGCCCTCGATGTCCTCGAGCCGGCCCACAGGCATGCCGCCCACGGCCTCCTCGAACCAGCCGGCCGTGAGACCGAACACGAGGTCGCGGAACAGGGACGCTCCCGGCTCGACCGCCACCAGCAGGCCGCCGGTGGCGAGCGCTCCGGCGAGCTGGCCCGGAAGGGACCGGTCGCCCCGGTGGAGGCTGCCGGCTGCCAGGATCAGGTCGAAGCTGCCGGGAGCGAGCTCCTCGGCGGTCTCGACCACGGCGGCGGCGCGTCCCAGGGACAGGCGGGCGCGCTCGGCGAGCCGGCGATCGGTCTCGAAGACGGTGAGCCGGGCCTCGGCGGCGGCCGCGAAGGTCGCGGTTTGCGCCGAGAGCGGGCCGAAGCCGACCTGGAGGACCCGCAGCGCCCGCTCCTTCGGGAGCTGGGCTCGGCTCCGTTCGATCAGGCTGGCGACCACGTCGGCGCCGTGGCGCGCGGTGGCCGAGCGCAGCACGAAGGCGTCGATCGCCCCCTGCGGCAGGGCGGGCGCGTCGGTCAGCTTCCCGGCGAGCAGCCGGTCGACCAGGGCGCCGACATCGGCGATCAGCACCAGTTCGGCCGAGAGATCCGGATGGTCACCGGCGATCCAGCGCATGATCTCGTCGGGCGCCGGCAACGCGGAGCCGTCGCCCAGCGTCCAGTTCTGGCCCGCACGCTCGGCGAGGCCGCTGCTTTCCAGGGCGTAGAGGGCGTTCAGCAGCCAGGGGCGCAAGGCCTCGGGCACGCGGCTGTCGGTGACAGAGACGGTCGCACCCTGGGCCAGACCGGAGGCGAGGCGGTAGGCGAGCGAGGTCGCCCAGCCTTCCAGCAGGAGGTGCCCCGGAGACAGGGCGGCGTCGGCCGGCCCCTTCGCCTCGGCGGCCAGCGGGCGCAGCCGCGCGGCCACGCTCGGACGGCGTTCCATGGGAATCGCGGTCGGCTCGGTGGCGAGTTCCGGCACCTGTGAGATCGCGAAGGCCGCGAGGTCACCGCCGCTCTTGGCGCGCAGGGCCTGGAATCGGCCCTCGCGGATCGTGGCGACCACCGCCCCCTCGGCATCGAGGAGGGTGAAATCCGCCAGGATCGAACGCTCGTTGCAGCGGCGTGTCCGGATGATCGAACGGGCGATCACCGCGCCGGGGCGCAGCAGTCGTACCTCTCCGAAGCGGACCGGGATGTAGGCCTTGCCGCCATTCTCGCCGAGGAGATCGGCGAAGAGCAGGATCAACCCGTGAAAACAGGCATCGAGCCGGTTCGGCACCAGGGCGTAGCGGCTGTCGGGCTCGGCCGGCAGCAGGTCGGACACGATGGTGGCGTCGTCCAGCCGGGCGCTCATCGCCACCTGCTGGAAGCTCGGGCCGAAGGCCAGACCCGAGGCGAGGGCCTTGGCGTAGAGCGCGTCGCCGGTGAGCACGTGCTCGCCGGCGGTCTCGAAGCTGAAGCCGTTCAGATCGGGGGCCTTCGGCGACGAGAAGGTGCCCTCGACGATCTTCGCCTGGGCGTGGAGCTGCCAGGGCGTCTGCGTCAGGCGCGGACGGCTCAGCACCTGGATGCCGTTGCCGGAGCCCGAGAGGCGCACCGCGACCTCGCGCAGGGCCTCCTCGGCGAACACCATCGGCGCCACGATCTCGAAATCAGCCAGCACGACCTCGTCGTCGCGCAGGGCCTCGCGAACGCAGGCCAGCGCCATCTCGACGAAGCCGGCGCCGGGCATGATCACCTGGCCGTCGACCTTGTGGTCCTCCAGCTCCGGCACGGTGACCGGATCGACGAAACCGTTCCATTCCAGTCCGTCGAAGGTCGTGCGCGACCCGATCAGCGGATGGTAGGGGCGAGGGCTCATCGCGCCGACGCCTTCGGTGGTGTCGGCGAGACGGAACGGCCGGCGCTGCCACGGATAGGTCGGCAGGCGGACATCGCCCTTGGGCGCGTCGCCGAACAGCAGGGTCTCGTCGACCTGCGCGCCCTGGACCAGCGCGGCGCTGACCGCCTTGGCGATCGGATCGCCACCGGAGGCCTTGCGGTGCATCACGCCGACCGTGGCGGTCTCGATGCCCAGCGGCTCGACCGCGTCGCCGACATGGGACATGAGGGTCGCGCGCGGGCCGACTTCGACGAAGACGCGGGCGCCGCGGCGGGTCGCGTCCTGCACGGCTTCGCAGAAGCGCACCGGCTCGCGGATGTTGCGCCACCAGTAGCCGGCGCCGAAATGGCTGCCGTCCAGCACGCTGCCGGTGACGGTGGAGACCATCGCGGTGGTGCCGGCCTTGGCCTTCAGCCCGGCGAGATCGCGCAGGAGCGGCTTCTCGGTCGGGTCCATCAGCCGGCCATGGAAGGCGTAGGCGAGGTCGAGCTTGCGGCCGCGGCGGCGCTTGCGCGACAGCGCCTTGAGGGCGGCGTCGATATCGGCCACCGGCCCGGCGACCGTGACGGCCTTCGGGCTGTTGTAGGCGGCGATGTCGAGGGACGGGTAGTCCTTCAGGAAGGCCTCGACCTCCTCGGACGGCATCAGCAGCACCGCCATGGTGCCCTGGCCGTGCGTCGTCTCCTGATGGTGGCTGCGGTAGTAGATGACCCGGACCGCGTCCTCCAGGCTCAGGATGCCGGCGGCCTCGGCGGCCGCGATCTCGCCCACGCTGTGGCCGAGGACATAGGACGGGATCAGACCCTTGGCCTTGAGGGCGGCCGTGGAGGCGCTCTCGATGGCGAAGATCAGCGGCTGCGAGACGCTGGTGAGCACGAGGCGCTCGTCCAGGTCGTCGGCGTAGAGGGCGTCCTTGAGCGACCAGTCGGAGTAGCCCTGGAACAGGGTGTCGATCCGGTCGAAGGCGGCGCGGAAGGCGGGGTTCTCCTCGTAGGCCTCGCGGCCCATGCCGGCCCACTGGCTGCCGTTGCCGGAATAGACGAAGGCCACCTCGGCGACGCGGTCGACGGCGGTGCCGGTGAAGGCGTCCTGCGTGTCCTCGCCCTCGCCGACGGCGCGCAGGGCGGCAACCACGTCGGCCTTGCCGTCGAGGGCGATGGCGAGGCGGGCCGACATGCGCTCGCGGCGGTGGGCGACGGCGGCCGCGATGGTCGGAACCTGGGCGGGCTCGGCCTCCAGGCGCTCGGCGTAATCGAGGGCCAACTCGTTCAGTGCGGCCCGGCTCTGGGCCGAGAGCAGCAGCACCTGGGCTTCCGGCGCCGGGGCCGACTCGGCGGCCCTGGACCAGGCCGGGGCGTCGGTGATGACGACATGGGCGTTGGTGCCGCCGAACCCGAAGGAGTTCACGCCCGCGAAACGCTCGCGCGCGCCGCGGGTGATCGGCAGGGCCTTCCGCACCACGTGCAGGTTGAGGTCGTCGAAGGGGATCTCGGGATTCAGCTCAGCCGCATGCAGCGACGGCGGCACGAGGTCGTGCTCCAGCGCCAGCGTCGCCTTCATCAGGCCGGCAAGGCCCGAGACAGGCTCGGTGTGGCCGATATTGGTCTTGATCGAGCCGATCGGCAGCGGCGCCTGCCGGCCGCGGCCGAGCTTCGAGCCGATGGCCGAGGCCTCGATCGGATCGCCCACCGGCGTGCCGGTGCCGTGCGCCTCCATGAAGGCGAGGTCGTCGAGACCGATCTCGGCCTCGCGGTAGACCTTCTCCAAGAGGGCGCCCTGGGCGTAGCCCGAGGGCAGCGAGATGCCGGTGGTGCGCCCGTCGGAATTGATGCCCGAGGCCGCCACCACGGCGCGGACCGTGGCGCCGTTGCGCCGCGCGGCCTCGGCCGATTGCAACACGAACACCACGCCGCCCTCCGAGCGCACGTAGCCGTCGGCGTTCTTCGAGAACGCCTGGCACAGGCCGGTGCGCGAGAGCATCTGCGCGGTGGAGAAGCAGATGAAGTTGAACGGGCTCGCCAGCACGTTGACGCCCGCGACGACGGCGGTGTCCACCCGGCCCGACCGGATCGCCTGGACGGCGTTGTCGAAGGCGACGAGGGAGGACGAGCAGGCCGTGTCGACCGTGAAGCTCGGGCCCTTCAGGTCGAAGATGTAGGAGATGCGGTTCGAGATGATCGAGAGCGTGTTGCCGGTGGCCGCATAGGCGTCGCCCGACGGCGCGTCGAGGATGCGCAGGTTGCCGTAATCGAGCGACGAGGCGCCGACGAACACGCCGATATTGCTGCCGGCCACGCTGGACGGGCGCAGGCCCGCATCCTCCAGAGCCTCCCAGGTCAGTTCCAGCAGCATCCGCTGCTGCGGATCCATCTGCTCCGCCTCGCGGGGCGAGATGCCGAACACCGCAGGGTCGAACGACCACACGTCGTCGATGACACCGGCGGCCCAGGTGTAGCTCTTGCCGCGCTCATGGGCGCGCGGGTGCGCGAACCGCTCCAGGGAGAACCGGTCGGCCGGCACCTTGCTGACGGCGCAGCGCCCCTCGGACAGGAGTGACCACAGCCCGTCGACGCTGGGGGCTCCGGGCAGTCGGCATGCGCGTCCGACGATCGCAATGTCTGTACGTTGTGTCACGTTCGGTTCGCACACGCTCGTTATCGGAAGTCGGCTCGGCTCTCGACGAGTGAGTACCCTCTCACCCCTTACTGTGGCACCATTGCGGTGTCCAACCAGCCCCAACGCGAGGTCATCCCTCTGCGGCGAAATTGCCAGAGGCTGTGACATGTATTCATCAGCGGCTTATCCAATCCCTGCGCCCAAAACGCCAAGATTGAACCGCTGGACCGCCTGTCGAGACGCGAACTCGACCACGAGAAAGCCACAGTTGCCCCTCGGGGGCGGCAGCCCGTCTAGCGGCATCGGGCCCGATTCCGGAAGAAATCTTCGCGCGCCGGCGCAGATCCCGCACAGGAATTCAGGCCCGTCGGTCGCCACCGCGATGATCAAGACCCGTTCCGCGCGACGCTCTCCTTGGTTCGTCCGACGCCGCAATAGGTGAAACCGTGTCGCGCCGCGCTCGCGGGGTCGTAGATGTTGCGCAGGTCGATCAGCACGGGGGCCGATCCGTCGGAGGACATGATCTGACGCAGCCGGTCGAGGTCCAGCGCCCGGAACGCGTTCCACTCGGTGACGATCACCAGGGCGTCCGCACCCTCCGCGCAGGCATAGGCGTTCTCGGCGTAATCCACAGCCGGCATCAGGATCCGGGCCTGCTCCATGCCCTCCGGATCGTAGGCGCGCACCTTCGCCCCCGCATCCTGAAGCCCGGCGATGATCGCCAGCGAGGGCGCATCGCGCATGTCGTCGGTGTTCGGCTTGAAGGTCAGGCCGAGCAGCGCCACCGTCTTGCCGCGTACGCTGCCGCCGCAGGCCTTGATCACCTTGCGGGCCATGGCGCGCTTGCGCTGGTCGTTGACCGCCACCACCGTCTCGACCATCCGCAGCGGGGTGCCGGCATCCTGGGCGGTCTTGACCAGCGCCAGCGTGTCCTTGGGAAAGCACGAGCCGCCGTAGCCCGGCCCGGCATGCAGGAACTTCGACCCGATCCGGTTGTCCAACCCGATGCCGCGGGCCACCGCCTGAACGTCGGCGCCGACCGCCTCGCACAGGTCCGCGATCTCGTTGATGAAGGTGATCTTGGCCGCCAGGAACGCGTTCGCCGCGTATTTGGTCAGTTCGGCGGTGCGCCGCGCGGTGACCATGATCGGGGCCTGATTGAGATAGAGCGGCCGGTAGACCTCGCGCATCACGGCCTCTGCCCGCGCCTCCTCGGCGCCGACCACGATGCGGTCGGGACGCTTGAAGTCGGCGATGGCCGCGCCCTCGCGCAGGAACTCGGGATTGGACACCACCGCGACGTCCGCGCCGGCATTGGTCTCGCGGATGATGCGCTCGACCTCGTCGCCGGTGCCCACCGGCACGGTCGACTTCGTCACCACCACGGTGAAGCCCGAGAGCGCCCCGGCGATCTCCCGGGCGGCATCGAACACGAAGCTCAGGTCGGCGAAACCGTCGCCGCGGCGGGACGGCGTGCCCACCGCGATGAACACCGCGTCGGCCTCGGCCACGGCCTCCCGCATCGATGTGCTGAATGCGAGCCGGCCCTGGCGGACATTCTCGGTCACCAGCGCGTCGAGGCCGGGCTCGTAGATCGGCATGCGGCCGGCATTCAGGCTCGCGATCTTGTCGGGATCCCGGTCGATGCAGACGACCGCGTGGCCGAAATCGGCGAGGCATGCCCCGGAGACCAGGCCGACATACCCGGCCCCAATCATCGCAATCCGCATCGGGCCCTCCCGGCAGCTCGCCCAGCGGCTTGCTGCGATGCAACATGATCCCGGCCGCCAGACGATGCAAGCCGGGCCAGCCTGGATCAGGTCCAGTCTGTCACGGGAATGCAACACCCGCGAAGGATGACTGTAGTTTGACAGCCACCGGGGCGCCGCGCGCCGGCGGCCGCGCCGCGCGCCGCCGATCCGCGAATGGAGGCGGGGCGGCTTCGCAGCGCGGACGGCTTCCTGTAGAAGCGCCACCGCCCGAAGGGGAGGCCGCAGATCCGCCCCCGAGGACCCGACCCAAGGATCGGCGAAGGACCGCGATGACCGAATTGCCCAACGTGCACGTGCGTGCCGAGGTCCTGGCTCAGGCGCTGCCCCACATGCAGCGCTACGACCAGGAGATCGTGGTCATCAAGTACGGCGGCCACGCCATGGGCGACCGGGCCGCGGCCGAGGATTTCGCCGAGGACATCGTCCTCCTGGAACAGTCCGGGCTGAAGCCGATCGTCGTGCACGGCGGCGGGCCGCAGATCGGCAAGATGCTCGACCGGCTCGGCATCCAGTCTGAGTTCCGCGGCGGCCTGCGCGTCACCGACGAGGCCACCGTCGAGGTGGTCGAGATGGTCCTGGCGGGCCTGATCAACAAGCAGATCGTCGGCTGGATCTCCGCCGAGGGCGGCCGGGCGGTCGGCCTGTGCGGCAAGGACGGCAACATGGTCCGGGCCAAGCGGGCCATGAAGACCGTCGTCGATCCCGAGAGCCACGTGGAGCAGACCGTCGATCTAGGCCTCGTCGGCGAGCCGGATCACGTCGAGCGCGGCGTCCTCGACGCGGTGCTGAAGGCCGAGCTGATCCCGGTCCTGGCGCCCGTCGCCTACGGCGCTGACGGCCAGACCTACAACGTCAACGCCGACACCTTCGCGGGGGCGATCGCCGGGGCGCTTCGGGCCAAGCGCCTGCTGCTGCTCACGGACGTGCCGGGCGTGCTCGACAAGGACAAGAAGCTGATCCCGGAACTCACCGTGGAGGATTGCCGGCGCCTGATCGCGGACGGCACCATCACGGGCGGGATGATCCCGAAGATCGAGACCTGCATGTATGCGCTCGAGCGCGGTGTCGAGGCGGTGGTCATCCTCGACGGCAAGGTCAACCATGCGGTGCTCCTCGAGCTGTTCACCGATTACGGCGCCGGCACCCTGATCCGTCGGGGCTGAGAATCGGACCGACCCGCACCGCGCCGCCTCCCGGCGCGGTGCCGCCCGCATCGGTGGCGGCAACATCTGCGCCCGCCGCGCATTGTCGTACCCCGCCCACCAGACCAGCCCCGGACAAGCATCAAACTTGCGAGCTTGACCGTTCCGGTCCACAGATTCCGTGGGTATCAGCAACCTGAGGGGTTCCGGTGCACCACCCCGGCAAGGCCCAGTTCACCACCCCCGCGGCGCGCGGCTTCGCCGACGTCGACACCTGGGTGTTCGACCTCGACAATACCCTTTACCCGAGCGATGCCGCGGTCTGGCCGAAGGTCGACGAGCGCATCACCCTGTACGTGATGCAGCTCTACGGACTCGACGGGATCTCGGCGCGCGCGCTGCAGAAGCATTTCTATCACCGCTACGGCACGACGCTGTCGGCGCTGATGGTGGAGGCGGGCGTCGATCCCCACGATTTCCTCGACTTCGCCCACGACATCGACCACTCGTCGATCAAGCTCGACAAGAGCCTCGGCGACGCGATCGAGCGGCTGCCCGGGCGCAAGCTGATCCTGACCAACGGGTCGCGCCGGCACGCCGAGACCGTCGCCGCCAAGCTCGGCATCCTCGATCATTTCGAGGACGTGTTCGACATCGCCGCCGCCGACTTCGTCCCGAAGCCGGAACGCACGACTTACGAGCGGTTCCTGGAGAAGCACGCCGTCGAGCCGACCCGCGCGGCCCTGTTCGAGGACATCGCCCGGAACCTCGCGGTGCCGCACGACCTCGGCATGGCCACCGTGCTGGTGGTGCCGAGGGTCACCGATCCCTATCGCGAGGCCTTCGAGCAGGAGGCGGTGCGCGAGCCGCATATCGACCACATCACGGACGACCTCGCCGCCTTCCTGGCCGCCTGCGTGCTGCCCGAGGCCGAGGCGGCGCGAGAGCCGGTCGACCGGGACCGTCGCTGAACCGCGTCCAACGGCAATCGACAAGCCGGCAACGATCCTGTAGAGAGCCGCCCAACTCACAACAGGATCGCCGAAATCCTGGCGCCGATCGCCCATGAGGGGCGAAGCGGCGCGACGGCCGGAGCTATGCCATGAACATCATCGAGCAGCTGGAGCGCGAGGAAGTCGCGCGCCTCGCCAAGACCATCCCGGATTTCGAGCCGGGCGATACGCTGATCGTCAACGTCCGCGTGAAGGAAGGCGAGCGCACCCGCGTTCAGGCCTACGAGGGCGTCTGCATCGCCCGCTCGGGCGGCGGCCTCAACGAGAGCTTCACGGTCCGCAAGATCTCCTACGGCGAGGGCGTGGAGCGCGTCTTCCCGGTGCACTCGCCGATGATCGATTCGATCAAGGTGGCCCGTCGCGGCAAGGTGCGTCGCGCCAAGCTGTACTACCTGCGCGACCGCCGCGGGAAGTCGGCCCGCATCGTCGAGCGCACCGACCGCTACAAGACCAAGGACGCCCCGGCCGCCGCGCCCACCGCCGCCGAGTAAGCTGTCCGAATCGCTCCGCAGGCCGGAGCGATCGCCCGGTTTCAGACCGGCCCGGCTCAGCCGGGCCGGTTTTTTCTTGGCCGGCCGCCCCGTCCCGGCCGCCGATACGATCCGCTCAGGCGGCCCGGATCCCGTCCAGGAACCGGCGGATCTCGGCGGCGAGTTGCTCGGACCTGCGCGACATGTCGATCGCGGCGTCGAGAACGCGCTCGGCCGCCCCGCCCGTCTCCTCGGCGCCCTGCGAGACGTCGGCGATGTTGCCGGTGACCGCCTCGGTGGCCGCCGCGGCGCGCCCGACGCTGCGCACGATCTCTTCGGTTGTCGCGCCCTGCTGCTCGATCGCCGCAGCGACCGTGGCGGCGAGGGTGCTGACCTCCCCCATGGTGCGGCCGATCCCCTGGATCGCCTCCACGGCCTGGCAGGTCGACGCCTGGACCGCGCCGATCCGTAGGGCGATCTCCTCGGTGGCGGTGGCGGTCTGCTGGGCCAGCGCCTTGACCTCGGCCGCCACGACGGCGAAGCCCCGGCCCGCCTCGCCGGCCCGGGCCGCCTCGATCGTGGCGTTGAGGGCCAGGAGGTTGGTCTGACGGGCGATGCCGGCAATCATGCTGGCGACGGCACCGATCTGCTCGGCCCCGTTCGCGAGGTCGCCCACGAGGGCGTCGGTGCGCTGCGCTTCGGTCGCGGCCTGCGCCGTCTTGGCCGAGGATTGCGCCATCTGTCCGGAGATGTCCTGGATGGTGACCGCCATCTCCTCGGTGGCGGCGGCGACGCTCTGCACGCTCCCGGCGGTCTCATGCGCGGCCCCCGCCACATGCGTGGCCCGGACACTCGTGCGGGAGGCCCGCCGTGCCATGGCCTCGGCGGTCGCCTGCATCTGCGCAGCGGCCGCGGAGACGCCCGTCATGAGGGCCCCGGCATCGGCCTCGAACGCCCGGGTGAGCACGTCGAGCCTCTGCACGTGCTGGGCCTTGGCCGCCGCTTCCTGCGCCGCCGTCCGATCCATCTCGGCCTTGACGATCAGCGCTTGGCGGAAGACCTCCACGGTTCGGGCCATCTGCCCGATCTCATCCGTCCGATCGAGCCCGGGAATCGAGCCCGTCACGTCGCCCTGGGCGAGGGCCTGCATCCGGCGGCCGAGCCGGTCGAGCGGACGCGTGATGCCGCGCCCGATCAGGACCGAGCCGAGCACGCCGAGGGCGCCGACCCCGAGAAGCAGGCCGCTTGCCGCCAGAGCGAGCGACAGGAAAGCGTCCTTGATGTCGTCGGTATAGGTCCCGGCCGCGATCATGATGTTCCAGGGCGTGAACCTGACGGCGCGTGTGGTCTTCAGGTACAGACCCTCGCGGCCGGGTCGCGGATACTGATACGTCGTCAGGGCCGTGTCGGAGGTCTTCAGCAGATCGATCAGCGTCCCGGCCACGCGCACCCCGTTGACCCGGGCGTCCAGCTGGTTGCTGCCGACAAGCCTGCGGTCGGGAACCGCCAGAGCCGTACCGTCCATCGCGTAGATGGCGACGTAGTTCGTGCCGTTGTCGAAGCGCATGGCCATGGCCGTCTCGGCAAGTTCCGCCAGGGCGGCTTCGCGAGTCAGGGCGCCGCTTCTGACCCGGGACTCAAGGTTTTGTGCGTAGGTGGTGAACAGCTCCGTGATCGCGCGCAGGGATTGAAGCCGCTCGGACAGCATTTCCTCGTAATACAATCGCAATCCGCCAGCGCCAATGGCTGAAACGATCAATACGGTGAGTACAATTTGCGCTATCATACGACGAAACAGACTTACGCTGAAAAATCGAATGCGCATAATAAATTCCCGCAGATCGCCAAATCCAGCGATACCGCGGCATGATCTGATAAATTCGATTGCTCATGTCAACAGAAGCGCGCAGATCAAGATCATGGCCTACAAGTTGAACGACCGAGATCTGCAGATGAGGCGACGATGCCGTTGCTTTTGACATGGCGCATGCCGGCCGCACGGATGGGCTGCCGCCAGCGACGACAGAACCTGAGATCGCCCCGGCGAACCGCACCTGCACCCCAGCAATGGACGGGTCGAATGCCCCCGGCACCCGGGACGGGCGCGGCCGCAATGCGGGCGCGGCGGAGATGATCGGGTCGGAGGATCGGATGGCGCTGCGGCCCGGCGGAACGGCATGCGGGGGCCGCTCGCCGTCGTCGGCGCGATCGGGGCGCCGCTACCGGGTCCGCGCGGTGACCTCGATCTCGACGCGCATCTCGGGGCGTAGAAGACCCGCCACGACCAGGATCGTGGCGGCCGGCCGGACATCGGCCAGCACCCGGCCGCAGACCGCCAGCACGGCCTCGGCGTCGTCCCGGTCGATGACGTAATAGGTGGCGCGCACGATGCCGGCGAGATCTGTTCCGGCCTCCGCGAGCACCGAGCGGATCGTGCGCCAGCAGGCCTCGGCCTGCGCGGCGGCCCCCTCGGGCATGGTCATCGTGGCGTAGTCGTAGCCGGTCGTCCCGGACAGGTAGACGGTGTCCCCGTCGACCACCGCCCGGGAGTAGCCGTAGTCCCGCTCGAACGGGGAGCCCGACGTGATCAGCCGCCGTCTCACCCGCCGCGCAGCGCCTCCAGCACCTTGCCGCCGGGACGGCCCGTGGGCGTCATCCCGAGCCGGCGCTCCACGTCCTTGATGGCATCGCGCGTCTTCTGGCCGACCTTGCCGTCCGGCTCACCGACATCGTAGCCGCGGGCGGCCAGCCGGGTCTGGAGATCGCGCCGCTCGGCCCGGGACAGAGGCGGGTCGTCGGTCGGCCAAGCGGCCTGGACGCCGGGCTTACCGCGCAGCCGGTCGGAGAGGACCGCGATGGCGAGACCGTACGACTCGGCGGCGTTGTAGGAGTAGATCGCGTCGAAGTTCTTGGTCACCAGGAAGGCCGGGCCGTCGATGCCGGCGGGTGCGATGATCCCGGCCGGGCCCTCGCCCGAGAGCGGGCGCCCGTCCACGCGGGTCACGCCGAGCGAGGCCCAGTGGGCGACCGGTTTCTTGTTCTTGCGTCCGGCGGCTCCGACGTTGAAGCCCCGGGGCAGCTTCACCTCGTAACCCCAGACCTGGCCGTTCTGCCACTTCGCGACGTGCAGGAAGTTGGCGGTGGACCCGACGGCGTCGGCCACCGAATCGACCACGTCGCGCCGTCCGTCGCCATCGCCGTCAACGGCGAGGCGGTGATAGGTGGTGGGCATGAACTGGGTCTGGCCGAAGGCGCCCGCCCAGGAGCCGGTGAGCCGCTCCGGCGCGATGTCGCCGCGCTCGATGATTCGGAGCGTGGCGATCAGCTCGCCGCGGAAGAAGTCCCGGCGGCGGTTGTTCGAGCAGGCCAGCGTCGCCAGCGACTGGACCAGCGGCATCTTGCCGAGGTTCTTGCCGAAATTCGACTCGACGCCCCAGACCGCCGCGATCGTGTAGCGGTCGACCCCGTAGCGCGCCTCGGCCTGGGCCAGGGCCGCCGCGTGCTGGCGCATGGCGGCCCGCCCGTCCTCGACCCGCTCGTCGTCGACCAGCGCCGCCATGTAGTCCCAGATCGGCGTCTTGAACTCGGGCTGCGCCTGAGACAGCTCGATCACCTTGTCGTCGTAACTGATGCCGCTCGTGGCGGACCGGAAGGTCTGCGCCGAGACGCCCGCCGCGGCGGCCTGCCCTTGGATGCCGGCGAGGCAGCTGTCGAAATCGGCCCGTGCGGGCAGGACTGCCAGCGGCACGACCGCGATCCCGGCGAGCAGCCCGAGCGCGCGCGCTTTCCTCGGTCCCGTCGGGTGCTTCGGCATGCTGGCGATCCTCACGATGCGGGGCGGAGTCTGGGCGCGGATTCAGGCGACATGTGGGTTAACGAAGGGTGAGGAAATCCGCGTCGTCTTGACCACCGCGCCTACCAATCGATAGGTTGGCTCGGAGCCCGCCAGCGAGCGGCGGGCCCTCCAAGGCGGGAGACGAAACGCATGATGAAGGATTGGAATCAGTACGGCGCCGAGCTGGTGAGCACGCTCGGGCGCATCGGCGCGGTGAGCCCGGACCTGCTCAAGGCTCATGACCAGCTCGCCGCGGCGGCGCCGACCGAGCGCAAGCTCGACGCGAAGACCCGCGAGCTGATCGCCCTCGCGGTGGCGGTGACGACCCGGTGCGACGGCTGTATCGCCGTCCATTCCGAGGCCGCCCGTAAGGCCGGGGCGAGCAAGGAGGAGGTCGTGGAGGCGCTGGGCGTCGCGGTGGCGCTGAATGCCGGTGCCGCCCTGGTCTACACCGCCCGGGCTTTCGAGGCCTTCACCGGCGAGAACGGCTGAGGCGGCGAACCGCGTCGATCCCGGGCCCTCGCGCGGGCCCGGTGCCGGCTTCAAGACGAGGCGCCCGCCCGGCCCAGGCTCCGCAGGCGGTCCAGGTAGGCGCACAGCATGTCGGCCAGCGCGCCGGCGGAGGCTTCCATGGCGGCCTGCGTCCGCGCCGCCTCCGAGATGCGCTCACCGACCTCGCCGAGGGTCATCGCGATGATCGCGCCCGCGACCTGCAGATCCGCCTCGGGAACCGCCGGAAGCGCCTCGCGCAGGAAGTCGCGAAACGCCTGCGTGCCGGCCAGCTGCGGCTCCGCGGCCTCGGGCGCATCGCGATAGGCCGGGGCGGCTGCGTCGAGGGCCCGTCGCATCGCCGCCTCCACGCATTCCGAGCGCACGAAGGCGTGGACCGCGGCGCGCAGCCGATCGCCCGGCATCGTCGCGCGATCCTGCAAAATGCCGGCGAGGAGAGCCGTCGTGTCCCGCCATTCGTCGCTCTGCAGCTGGAACAGGATCGCCGCCTTGTTGGGGAAGTACTGGTAGAGCGAGCCGATGCTGACGCCGGCGCGCTCGGCGACCCGCGCCGTCGTGAACCGCTCCGCCCCGACCTCCGCCAGAACCTGAGTGGCCGCCTCCAGGATGGCTGCGACGAGGTCGCTGGAGCGCGCCTGCCGGGGCTGCTTTCGCTTGGAAATTCCGAGACTTGGCCGATCGGGCATGACGTGTGACTCGGAACGCGAATAGGCGCGGGCAGGGGGCGCCGGTATTCTGCGTCGTGTTCAGTCGAGCACGCAAGACGGAAAGCAAATCGCCATGTCACGCTCAGCTTCTACTCTCGCCGAGCCGCGTATCGCGTCCTTGTTGGACAGTCTCTTCACGCAATCAGAGGCCTCCTCACCCGTGAGCGCCATCGGCGATCTCTCGGCGGACGAGCGGACGCGCCTCATGGGCAGCCGAACCGGCTACCGAGACTTCTACAGCCGGCTCAAGGACATGCCCCTCGCGGTCTCACGGGAGACCGGCCGGCTGCTCTACATGCTCGCCCGGACCCGCCGTGCGCGGACGATCGTCGAGTTCGGCACCTCCTTCGGCCTCTCGACCCTGCACCTCGCCGCGGCCCTGCGCGACAATGGCGGCGGCCGGCTGATCACCTGCGAGTTCGAGCCGTCCAAGGTGGTGCGGGCGCGGGCGAACCTGATGGAGGCCGGGCTGGCGGATCTCGTGGAGTTCCGCGAGGGCGATGCCCTGCAGACCCTCGGCCTCGACCTGCCCGACTCGGTCGACCTGCTGCTCCTCGACGGGGCGAAGGGGCTCTATCCGGAGGTTCTCAGCCTCGTGGAGAGCCGCCTCGGACCGGGCGCCCTGGTGGTCGCCGACAACGCGGACCACAGTCCGGACTACCTGGCGCGCGTGCGCGCGCCGAGCCGCGGCTACCTGTCGGTGCCGTTCGCCGAGGACGTCGAGCTGTCGATGCGGCTCGGGTGAGGCAGGGCCCGGTATCCGGGCCGGACCGGCGGCCGCCTCAGCGCGACCGCCGTCGGGACACTCAGCGGGCCGCTCAGGCCCATTCGCGCTGGGCGAGCTTCTGCTCGTAGGCATCGATCGACGCGGCGCGCGCCAGCGTCAGGCCGATCTCGTCGAGGCCGTTCAGCAGGTTGTGCTTGCGGCCCTCGTCGATGTCGAAATGCAGGGTGCCGCCGTCCGGCCCCCGGATGGTCTGCGCCGCCAGATCGATCGACAGGGTGGCGTTCGCGCCGCGCTCGGCATCCTCGAACAGCTTCTCCAGGTCCTCGGGGGACACGACGATCGCCAGGATGCCGTTCTTGGCGCAGTTGTTGAAGAAGATGTCCGCGAAACTCGTGGAGATCACGCAGCGGATACCGAAATCGGCCAGCGCCCAGGGCGCGTGCTCCCGGGACGAGCCGCAGCCGAAATTGTCCCCGCACACCAGGATCTTGCTGTTCCGGTAGGCGGGCTGGTTGAGGATGAAGTCCGGGTTCTCGGAGCCGTCCTCGCGGTATCGCATCTCGGCGAACAGGCTCTTGCCGAGCCCGGTCCGCCGGATCGTCTTCAGGTATTTGGCCGGGATGATCCGGTCGGTATCGACGTTGATCGTCCGCAGGGGCGCCGCGACGCCCTCCAGGGTCGTGAACTTTTCCATCGTCTGACGGCTCGTGTCGGTGGTCTCTCTGTCGCGCGGTTTAGCAGCCGCAGGCCCGGGCCGGAAGCATCACGCGAGGTCGGGTGCCGTCGCCCGGGACAGGGTGCCGTCGTGGAGGGCGGAGGCGACCAAAGCCCCGGCGATCCCGGCCGCCCGCAGCGCCCGCAGGTCGTCCGGGCCGCGCACGCCGCCCGCCGCGTAGAGGCGGCGATCCGGCGCCCGCACCCGCAGGGCCCCCAGGGCCGCGAGGTCCGGGCCGGCCCCGGCCCCGACCTGCGCCAGCGTCATGGCGATCACCTCCGGCGGCCAGAGCGACGGATCGTCGTGGAGCGCCGCCGGGCCGAGCCGCTCCGCCCCGCGGGTGTCGAGGGAGAACACCGCCCGGTCGCCGAGCCGCGTCACGAGGCCGGCATCCGCCTGGCTCTCGCTGCCGATCACCGGGCGCCCGAGGCCGGCGGCCAGGAACGCCGCGACGCCCGCAGGCTCGGCGAAGCCGGCATCGATCCACAGGGCGATTCCCGGGCAGGCACGGGCGATCGCCTCCAGGGCGCGGAGGTCGGGCGCGGCGCGATCGATGATCGCGTCGAGGTCGGCGACGTAGAGGATCCCGGCGGGCCACGCATCGACCAGCCCGCGGGCCACCGCGGCCGGCGCCGAGCCCTTTGCCAAGGGCGTCTCGATCGGGGCATAGGAGGAGCGCTCACCCCGGCGCGCCCGCACCACGCGGCCGCCCCGGAGATCGAGCACCGGGATCACCGCGAAGCCGGGGCGCCCGATCCTGTGGTCCATCGAGGCGCTCATCGCGGTCCCATGCGCTCATCAAACCCAATGACGATCGGGTGGGACCTCGGCGGGGTCCACGTCAAGGTCGCCCTGGTGGAGGACGGCCGCGTCGTGGCCGCCGCCCAGGTGCCGTGCCCGCTCTGGCAGGGCCTGCCGGCCCTCGACCGGGCGCTGGAGGCCGCCCCCGACTGGGCCCGCGGCGCGGCCCTGCACGCCGTGACCATGACGGGCGAACTGACCGATTGCTTCGCCGACCGGCGCGACGGCGTCGCGGCCCTGTCCGGATGGGCCGAATCGCACCTCGCCGGAACCGTGCGGATCTATGCCGGCCGATCCGGCTTCGTCGCCCCGGAGGCGGCCGCCTCCCTGTCGGCGGACGTGGCCTCGGCCAACTGGCACGCCACCGCGGCCCTCGCCGGCCGGGTCGTCCCGGACGCGCTCCTGATCGATATCGGCTCGACCACCGCCGACCTGATTCCCATCGTGGGCGGGCGGCCGGCCGCGACCGGCTACAGCGATGCCGAGCGGCTGGAGACCGGCGAGCTCGTCTATACCGGCGCGGTGCGCACGCCGGTGATCGCGCTATCCGGCCACGCCCCCTTCGCGGGCCGCCGGACCCGGCTGATGACCGAGACCTTCGCCCACATGGCGGACGTCTACCGCATCCTCGGCCTGCTCCCCGAAGGCGCCGACCAGCAGCCGAGCGGCGACCGCAAGGGCAAGACGGTCGCCGAGAGCGAGACCCGGCTCGCCCGGATCGTCGGGCGCGACCGGGCGGAGGCGCCCGCCTCGGCCTGGACGGCGCTCGCCGCCCACTTCGCCGAGGCGCAGCTGCGCCTGCTCCACGACGCGGCGGCGGAGCTCCTCAGCCGGCCCGATCTCGGCGCGGACGCGCCCCTCGTCCTGTGCGGCGCCGGCGCCTTCGTGGGCGCCCGCCTCGCGGAGCGGCTCGGCCGGCCGGCGACGCCGCTGGTGGCGCTGCTGGCGGCCCGGATCGCCGGCGCGCGCGACGGGATCTCGACCTGTGGACCGGCGGTGGCGGTCGGCCTCATCGCCGCGGAGGAGGCAGTCGCATGAGTGCAATCAAGATCCTGGCCCGGATCCTGACGGCCCGGGTGGGGCCGCATATCGAATTGGCCGTGGAGACGGAATCCGGGGAGGTTCTGAAGGTGCTCGCCACCGAGGACCAGATCGACCGGCTGGTCGACGAGCTGGACGACATCCTCAACTCGCCGGCCGACCCGGAGGATGACGGGCCGCCCCAGGCGGCCTGACGCCGCGGGCCGCTCGGATCGCCATGAGCCGGATCGCCGCCAAGATCATCGTCACGCCGACGCTGATGTGGGCCGTCTCGGCCGCGGCGCGGCGGTGGGGCAGCCTCGTCGGCGGCCTGCTCTCGGGGCTACCGCTCACCTCGGCGCCGATCTCGATCTACCTCGCCGCCGAGCAGGGCGAGCGTTTCGCCGCCGACGCCGCGATCGGCTCGGTGGAGGGTCTGGGCGCGGTCACGGCCAGCTATCTCGCCTACGCCGTCTCCGCGCCACGGATGGGGATCCTCGCCGCCATCCTCCTCGCTCTGTCGGCCTTCATCCTCGGCGGCGCCCTGCTGCACGGACTCCTCCAGCCCGGCCTGTGGCTCGCCACGGCGATCGACCTGCCGGCGATGGCGCTGGTGGTCGCCCTGTGCCGGCCGCGCGTGGGGACCGAGGCGCCGGTCCGCCGGTCGCGCCCGCCGCGCTGGGACATGCCGGCCCGGCTCGCCGCCGCCACGGCCCTTGTCCTGCTGGTCTCGACGCTGGCGCCGCATCTCGGCTCCGGCCTGAGCGGCGTCCTGGCGCCGATCCCGATCATCTCCTGGCCGCTGATCGTCTTCGCCCGGGTTCAGGACGGTGTCGGCGCCGCCCTCGACGTGGTGCGCGGCAGCGCCCAGGGCGCGTTCGGCGTGCTCGCCTTCTATGTCTGCGTGCACCTGCTGCTCGGGCGAATCGACCCGGTCGCGGCCTACGCCGTGTCCATCGCGGTCTCGGCGCTCTGCGTGCTGCCGTGGCTCGTCGCGCGGCGCCGCCCACGGGCCGCGTGACCGAGCCGCGCCGACGCGACAGCGGAGGAGATTCATGCTGCCGGATACGGGGATCCCGACCCTCACCCCGGGCTACGCGGCGGTGCCGCCGGGCCATCTCGCCACCATCGTCACCAGCCTGGAGATGCTCCGCCCGCCGCCCCCGCGTCCCGGACGGCCGTTCCCGCCGGGGCTCGCCCTCGAGCCCCTGGCGCGCACCGACCCGGAGACCTACCGGACCCTGTTCCGGGAGGTCGGCGCCGACTGGCTCTGGTTCTCGCGGCTCACACTGGCGGACGGGGCGCTGGCGGCGATCCTGGCCGACGGGGACGTCGAGATCTTCGCGCTCCGGCGGGACGGGCGGAACGTCGGCATGCTGGAACTCGATTTCCGCAGGCCCGGCACCTGCGAGCTGGTCTTTCTCGGACTGACCGGGGATGCGGTCGGAACCGGGATCGGCCGCACGCTGATGAACGCGGCGATCGGCCGGGCCTGGGCGCGTCCGATCACGCGGTTCTGGGTGCATACCTGCACCCTGGACCATCCCGGCGCGCTCGCCTTCTACCGGCGCTCGGGCTTCGTCCCCTTCGCGGTCCATGTCGAGGTCGCGCCCGATCCGCGGCTCGACGGGACCCTGCCGCGCACCTGCGCTTCGCACGTGCCGCGGCTCGGCTGACGCATTGCGGGGATCCGGAAACCAAAAGACCCGCGGCCTCGCGGCCGCGGGTCTCGTGTCGTCAATCGTTCGGGCCGGTCAGGCGGCGGTGCGCTTGCGGGCTTCCTGCTTCGTGTCGACGCCGGCCGCTTTGATCTCGGACAGCTTCTGCGCGACGTTGCGCGAGAACACGAACTCGGCCGGGCGCTGGTTCTCCAGGCTGACCTCGGGGGCCATCGCGCCGTCGGTCTTGATGCCGCGGATCGCGTGCACCAGCGGCTTCCAGGGCTTGCGGACCGAATCGACCACCGAAGAGGCCTCGTAGCCCGAGTGGACCATGCAGTCGGCGCACTTCTCGTAGTTGCCGGTGCCGTAGGAATCCCAGTCGGTGGTCTCCATCAGCTCCTTGAAGGTCGCCGCGTAGCCCTCGCCGAGCAGGTAGCAGGGCTTCTGCCAGCCGAACACGGTGCGGGTCGGGTTGCCCCACGGGGTGCAATGGTAGGTCTGGTTGCCGGCCAGGAAGTCGAGGAACAGGCCCGACTGCTGGAAGGTCCACTTCTCGCGGCCCTTCTCCTTGCCGTGCCGGAACACGCCGCGGAACAGGTCCTTCGTCGCCTTGCGGTTCAGGAAGTGCTTCTGGTCGGGGGCGCGCTCGTAGGCGTAGCCGGGGGAGACGGTGATGCCGTCGATGCCCATCCGGGTCACGCTGTCGAAGAAGTCGGCGATCTTCTCCGGCTGGGAATTGTTGAAGAAGGTGCAGTTGATGGTGACGCGGAAGCCCATCTCCTTGGCCTTCGCGATCGCCGCCACGGCCTTGTCGTAGACGCCGCGCTGGCACACCGACTGGTCGTGCATCTCCTTGTCGCCGTCCAGATGGATCGACCACGTGAAGTACGGGCTCGGCTTGTACTCCTTGATCTTCTTCTCGAGGAGCAGCGCGTTCGTGCAGACGATCGCGAACTTCTTCTGGGCGATGATGCCCTCGACGATCTGCGGCAGATCCTTGTGCAGGAGCGGCTCGCCGCCGGCGATCACCACCACCGGAGCGCCACACTCGCGCACCGATTCGAGGGCGTCGGCGACCGGCAGGCGCTTGTTCAGGATCTCGTCCGGATAGTCGATCTTGCCGCAGCCGGCGCAGGCCAGGTTACAGCGGAACAGCGGTTCCATCATCATCACAAGCGGGTAGCGCTTGCGGCCCGTGAGGTGCTGCTTCAGGATGTAGCCGCCGATCTTCGCGACGTACCGGAGGGGGATACCCAAGATTGCGGCTCCTTACTTCGTCGACCCCGGGGCATTGGGGTGCTTAACGCGAAAAAATCTCGAATTCCAGCGATCTAGCTTGGAACTAATCTGAAACGACCCCGTTTCGGCGAGGTCATGACATCTTATCCTGCTCCTGACGCAACGGCGCCACACGCACCGCTCCCGCGGGATCCGTGGGCGGAGACGTCCGATCGTTGAGGACAGCACGTGCATTGCGTCGGCAATACGACCGGAATCCCAAGATTCTGGTGGCCGCGCCAGGATCGCCGTGCGCTAGCGCACACGGACAGGCGCGGGACGCGCGCCACAGCGGCCGCGTTGCAATCTGGCATCGCCCTCTTTACTGAGCCTCGTGGCCGCGATGCAAGTCCCGGCCCGCGGCGGGTGACCCGACCGCGGACCGCATCATCGGGCGGAGTCGGGTCCTGGACGCGCACGGCGTGGCCAGAACGGGCAGTGCGGCGTTCCTCGAACCCGATGCGCACCCGACCGGATCGCGGCGCGATCGGCCGGCGGAGACCGGGGCCCGTCCGTGTCGGTGGGCGGGGTCTGGACCGGACGAATGACAGGAGCCGGTCGCGCATGGGGCGCGTCCGATGCGAACAGGCAGGGTGCTCGTGATCGAAAGTCTCGTCGCGTTCTCGGTGCGGTATCGGTGGATCGTGATCGCCTTCACGGCGTTCGTCACGGTCGCGAGCCTCGGGGTCGCGGCACACCTGTTCCGAATCAACACGGATGTCGAGCGGCTGATCGACCCGAAGGAGCCGTGGCGGCAGGACGAGATCAATTTCGAGAAGGCGTTCCCGCAGCGCAGCAACACGATCGTCGCGGTGATCAACGGCGAGACGCCCGAGGAGACCGAGGAGGCGGCCGCCAACCTCGCCAAGGCGCTGACCGCCCACAAGAACCTGATCGAGACGGTCTACCGGCCCGATGGCGGCCCGTTCTTCAACAAGAACGGCCTGCTGCTGATGTCGCAGGCGGACCTCGATAAGACCCTCGAAGCGCTGACCCAGCAGCAGGGCCTGCTCGGGCCGCTCGCCGCCGATCCGTCCCTGCGGGGCGTGATGCGGGTGCTGACGCTGGGCGCCCGCGGCGTGAAGACCGGCGACGCCAAGCTCGAGGATCTCGAGAAGCCCATGGGGCAGATCGACGACACGCTGCAGAAGGTGCTGGCCGGCAAGCCGGCGCGGATGTCGTGGCAGGAGCTGCTGTCGGGGGGCCAGACCAGCGTCACCGACAAGATGAAGTTCGTGGTGATCCAGCCGGTCCTCGACTTCAACGCCCTGGAGCCCGGCTACCAGGCGACCAAGCTGATCCGCAACGTCGCGAAGGATCTGGGGATCGACGGGCAGAACGGCCTGCGCATGCGCCTGACCGGCACGGTGGCGGTGGCGGACGAGGAGTTCGCGACGCTGTCGGAGGATGCGGGCCTCAACAACAGCATCATCGTCGGCGCGATCGTGCTGTTCCTGTGGCTGGCCCTGCGCTCGGGCAAGCTCGTCGGCGCGGTGATCATCACCACCTTTGCGGGTCTCGTGGTCACGGCCGCCCTGGGCCTCGTTATGGTGAAGGAGCTGAACCCGATCTCGGTGGCCTTCGCGGCCCTGTTCGTCGGGCTCGGCATCGATTTCGGCATCCAGTTCTCGGTGCGCTACCGGGCGGACCGCTACGAGCAGCCGACCCTGGAGAGCGCGATCCGCGCCGCCGCCCGCGGGGTCGGCTGGTCTCTGACGCTCGCCGCGGTGTCGCTGGTCGCGGGCTTCTTCGCCTTCCTGCCCACGGCCTTCCGGGGCGTGTCTGAGCTCGGCCTGATCGCCGGCGTTGGCATGGTCGTGGCCTTCCTGTTCTCCCTGACGCTGCTGCCCGCGCTGATCGCGGTGTTCAAGCCCGTGGGCGAGAAGGCGGCGGTGCAGACCAACTGGCTCGTCGGCGTCGATCCGTGGATCATCCAGCACCGCAAGCCGATCCTGATCGGCGTCGGCCTCGTGACCCTGGCCGGGGCGCCTCTGCTCTGGCACCTGCCGTTCGACTCGAACCCGATGCACCTGCGCAGCCCCAAGACGCAGTCCATCGCGACCTATCTGGACCTGATCAAAAATCCCGAGACCAGCCCGAACTTCATCGACGTGCTGGCGCCGAGCGTCGACGCAGTCCCGGCGTTGTCGAAGACGCTTCTGGCCCTTCCGGTCACCGCCTCGGTCAACAGCATCGACACGTTCGTCCCGCGCGACCAGGACAAGAAGCTGGCCCAGGTCGCCGATACGGCCCAGCTCCTCGACCCGGTGCTCAATCCCGGCCGCCGGCCGCCGCCGCCGACCGACGCCGACAACGTCAAGGCGCTCAAGGACGCCGCCGCGGCGCTCAACGGCCTCTCGACCGACGCCAAGGGTGACGCGAAGGGCGCCCAGGAGGCCAAGCGCCTCGCCGGCACCCTCGACAAGCTCGCCGCCGGCCCGGTGCAGATGCGCGAGGCGGCTTCGGTGGCGCTGACCAAGGACCTCGTGCCGCTGCTGGCGCGCCTGCGCGACCTGCTGCATCCCGAGAAGATCACGCTGGAGAACCTGCCGCCGCAGCTCAAGGCCGACTGGGTGGCGGCGGACGGGCGTGCGCGCATCGAGGTCCACCCCAAGGGTGATTCGAACGACGACACGGTGCTGCGCCGCTTCTCGGACGAGGTCCTGAAGGTCGCCCCGCACGCCACCGGTGCGCCCGTGGCCACGACGCAGTCGAGCTACACGATCCTGGGCGCCTTCGTGCAGGCGGCGGTGACGGCCTTCGTGCTGATCTTCGTCATCCTGTCGGTCGCCCTGCGGAAACCCTGGGACGTGGCGATGACCCTCGGTCCGCTGGTGATCGCGACCCTCTGGACGCTCATGGCGATGCGCATCGTCGGCATGCCGCTGAACTTCGCCAACATCATCGCCCTGCCGCTGATGCTCGCGGTCGGCGTGGCGTTCCACATCTACTACGTGATCGCGTGGCGGGCGGGCGTGACCGACATGCTCGCCTCCAGCCTGACCCGGGCGATCTTCTTCTCCGCGCTGACCACCGGCAGCGCCTTCGGATCGCTGGTCCTGTCGAGCCATCCGGGCACGGCGAGCATGGGCAAGCTGCTGGCGCTGTCGCTGTTCTTCACCCTGGTGGCGGCGTTCTTCGTCGTGCCGGCAACCCTCGGTGAGCCGCCGGCGCAGCCCGACGATGACCGTCCGGAAGCCGAGAAGGCGGCCGGCGCGGCCCTGCGCAAGACCGCCCCGCACCAGGATCCGGTGCCGGCCAAATAGGACGGGCCGAGTCGCGCCGGCCGGTCGCGGCCGGCGCTACGGAAGGCCTCAGAGGGCCTTCTCGAAGAAATGGTCCGGGTAGGGGTCGTCGTTGAACCGGTCGATCTCCACCCAGCCCGATCGCCGGTAGAGCGTCAGGGCCTCGGGGAGGGCACTGTTGGTGTCGAGCCGCAGCGTCCGGATCCCGAGGTCGCGAGCGGCCACCTCGGCCGCCTGCATCAGCCGCTTGGCAAGGCCCAGCCCGCGGGCCGCGGGATCGATCCAGAGCCGCTTGATCTCCGCGACCGCGCCGCCGCTCCCCTTGAGCCCGACGCATCCGACCGGCAGGCCGTCGCCGCTCGCGAGCAGGAACACGCCGCGTGGGCGCATCATGGCGGCAACCTCGGGATCGCACGACCGCGCGACGTCGAACCCGCCGGCGAATCGGCTGGCCAGCTCGGCGTAGTAGGCGTCGAGGCAGGCGCGGGACGCTGCGCCGGTCGGATCAGTCTCCGTGATGGCGATGGCGTCGTGGCCGAGAACCAGGGCGACCCGGTCCATGGCGTGCAGGAGCGCGTCCATCTGCGGCGCACGCTCCAGCAGGGCGACGGCGCGGGCATCCGACAGCGCCTCGTAGGCCGCGAACTCGCTCCGCCCGGCCTCGGTCAGCGACGCGATCCGGCGACGGGCATCCGCGGGATGCGGCGCCGTCGCGACCAGTCCTTCTTCCTCCAGGCCCCGCAGGAGACGGCTCATCAGGCCGGAATCGAGGCCGAGATAGGTGCGGATCGCGCCGACCTCCGTGCGCCCGGCCCCGATCGCGTTCAGGACGCGCGCGGCCCCCAGGGGACGGCCCCGGCCGAGGAACGAGGAATCGAGCGCCCCGACCTCGGCGGTGACGGCACGGGCGAACCGGCGGACACGGGCGATCTCGGCGGGCGTCATTTTATCTGACTAAAGTCAGATATCGGCGCTGGTCAAGTGAGGAAGTCGGAGAAGCCGCCGCGGATCGCGCCCGAGGCTTCGGCTGCCGCGCGGGAGGCGGGGGCGGTCAGCGCATCGCGCTCGTCGGCATAGCGGTAGCCCGGCGCCTCGCCCGGGAAGCCGCCGCCGGTGGCCGGATGGGTGTAGAGTTCGGTCAGGCCGTCGGGGAGCTGGGTCAGCAGCGCCGCGACGCGCACCGGTGTCATGGCGCCGGACCAGGCCAGGCCGAGGGTGCGGTCGGGGATCAGCAGCCCGGCCTGACGGGCGCGCACGGCGAGCAGCGCCGCCCAGGGGGCGATGTCGAGGGCGGCCCGCGGCCGCGCTCCGGGCTCGGCGCGGCGCAGGATCTCCCGCGGCTCCCGGGGCACCCGCAGGGCGCGCATGCCGAAGTCGCGGCCGATGCGCAGCACCGCGCCCGCGATCAGCGGATGGACGTGGAAATGCTTGTGGGCGTTGACATGGTCGAGCGGCAGGCCGGTCGCCCGGTAGGCCTCGAACTGGGCGCGGATCTCAGCCGCGAGCTGCCGCCGGGCGGCGGGCTTGCGGGCGAAGTCGAGGCCGAGGCGCCCCATGTCGGCGCGCATCAGACCGGCCGCGTCGGTCAGGTCGGGCAGGTCCGCGGGGGGGAGGGTGGGCCGCGCCTCGACGAGGACGAGGTGCAGCCCGACCCGCAGGGACGGCATCCGCCGGGCCCGCGCCACCGCGTCGGCGGCGGCCGGCGCCGAGACCATCAGGCTCGCCGCCGTGAGGATCCCGTCGCGATGGGCCTGCTCGACGGCCTCGTTGACCTCGGGGCTCAGCCCGAAATCGTCCGCGGTGACGACCAGACGCTTCACGCAAACCTCGTAACGGGTGTCGAGAGGGCGTGCCCTCTCGCGGGTCCAGGGCGGAGCCCTGGGTAGGGGGCGGGGCTCTGCCCCGCTCCCCGCCGGGGCCGAAGGCCCCGGACCCATGACTTACGCCGCCTTGGCGGTGCCCTGACGCTCCTTGAGGAAGCGGTAGAACTCGACGCCCTCGCGCAGGCGGCGCTTCATCATGTCGGGCGAGCGCACCATCTCGCTCACGATCGAGGCGATCTTCGGCGCCCGGAAGTAGAACTTCTTGTAGAACTCCTCGACCGAGGTGAAGATCTCGGTGTGCGAGAGGTGCGGGTAGTGCAGCGGCGCGACCTGCACGCCGTTCTCGTCGACGAGTTCGGCGTTCTCGATGTCGAGCCAGCCGTTCTCCACCGCCTGCTTGTACAGGAAGGTGCCTGGGTAGGGCGCGGCCAGGGAGACCTGGATCGTGTGCGGGTTGATCCGCTTGGCGAAGGCGATCGTCTCTTGGATCGTCTCCTTGGTCTCGCCCGGCAGGCCGAGGATGAAGGTGCCGTGGATGGCGATGCCCAGGTCGTGGCAATCCTTGGTGAACTTCTCGGCGACCTCGACCCGCATGCCCTTCTTGATGTTGTGCAGGATGGTCTGGTTGCCGGACTCGTAGCCGACCAGCAGCAGGCGCAGGCCGTTCTCCTTGAGCACCTTCAGGGTCTCGCGCGGCACGTTCGCCTTGGCGTTGCACGACCACGTGACGCCGAGCTTGCCGAGCTCGCGGGCGATCTCCTCGGCGCGCGGGAGGTTGTCGGTGAAGGTGTCGTCGTCGAAGAAGAACTCCTTGGTCTGCGGGAACTCCTTCAGGCAGTACTTGATCTCCTCGATCACGTGGGCGACCGAGCGGGTGCGGTAGGTGTGGCCGCCGACCGTCTGCGGCCAGAGGCAGAAGGTGCAGCGGCTCTTGCAGCCCCGGCCGGAGTAGAACGAGATGTAGGGGTGCTTCAGGTAGCCGATGAAGTACTTCTCCATCTCCAGGTCGCGCTTGTAGACGCTGGTGACGAAGGGCAGCTGGTCCATGTCGGTCATGATCTCGCGGTCCTCGTTATGGACCACGACACCGTTGGCGTCGCGATAGGACAGGCCCTTGATCTCCGACATCGGGACGCCCTCGGCGACTTCCTTGACGGTGAAGTCGAACTCGTTGCGGGCGCAGAAATCGACCACCGGGGCCTGGGCCATGGCGCCGGCGGCGTCGACCGCGACCTTGGCGCCGATCAGGCCGGCGATCAGCTTCGGGTTGGCGGCCTTCAGCGCCTCGATCGTCTTCACGTCGGACTTGAACGACGGCACCGAGGTGTGGAGCACGACGAGGTCGAAATCGTTGGCCTGGGCCACGATCTCGGGAAGCTTGATGTTGTGCGGCGGCGCGTCGATCAGCTTCGAATTCGGCACCAGGGCGGCCGGCTGGGCCAGCCAGGTCGGGTACCAGAACGACTTGATCTCGCGCTTGGCTTGATAGCGGGAGCCGGCACCGCCGTCGAAACCGTCGAAGGTGGGGGCCTGGAGGAAGAGCGTGCGCATGGGGTTCAAGGCCTCAGGGCAATGCCGGGGGGAGGGGGAAGGAAGCGAAAGCCGGGATCAGCGGGTGGGCGCGCCGGCATCGCGGCCGAGTTCGGCGTCCGGGATCAGGGTGCCATCCGCAACCACGTGATAATCGTGACCTTTCCATGTCACCGCCCCCGACACGAAGGCCCAGGAGAAGTTCAGGAAGGAGAGGATGTCGCGGATCGGCAACAGTCCGTAGGGGTGCGGAGCCAAGCCGAAGGCACGCTCCAGTTGCCGACAGAGCAGGACCCGACTCGCCAGCGCCGCAGCGGCGACCCAGAGCGCGCCGGTGCCGGCGCCGGGCAGGAGGGCGCCCAGCAAGGCGAGGGGGAAGGCGTGGGTGACGATCGAGCCGGCATAGCCGGCCGGATCGACGGTGCGGATGGTGCGGTTCCAGCGCAGCTCGTGCCGCCACAGGCCGGCGAGGTCGGTGTCGACGCTGGTATGGCCGATAGTGAAGCTGGGGATCGCCACACGGCCGCCGAGGCCGCGCAGGGCGGCGCCGATGGCGTAATCGTCCGCGAGATCGTTGCGGAAGGTGCGGAAGCCCCCCACCGCCTCGAGGCTCGCCCGGGTGAAGGCCACCGTGGAGCCGAAGCAGGGCTTCGCCAATCCGAGGCTCAGGCCCATCACCACGTTGGGCAGGAACTGCGTGTCGATCGCGAGCGTCGAGAGCTGGTCGTAGAGGCCGCGATAAGCGGGCACGCCGTGATACAGGCAGGTGACGCCGGTGACGCCGTCCTGCGACAGCTCCGCCACGAGGCGCTCCAGATAGTCGGGGCCGACCACCATGTCGCTGTCGGCCAACACCACCACGTCGTGGGCGATGGCCTCGGCCATGTTGATCAGGTTCGAGACCTTCCGGTTCGAGCCGTGCTGGCGACTGTCGATCACGAGGTCGATGCGGGCATCGGGATAGGCCTGCTGCAGCCGCTCCACCACGCCGATCGCCGGATCGGTGGTCCTCTGGACGCCGAACAGGATCTGGACCGGCCCGGCATAGTCCTGGCGCAGCACGGTCTCGAGATTCGCGTAGAGGTTCGGCTCGAGACCGCAGAGCGGCTTGAGGACGGTCACGGAAGGCCGGGCCGCGCCGCCGGCAAGCACCGGGGGGCGGCGCGCCGCGTAGCGGCCGGCGCAGACGGCGGCGGCCAAGCCGTAGACGCAGCCCGCCGCCGCCAGGATCAGGCAGAGCAGCGAAAGCCACGAGAGGCCGAGCAGCGCCAGCGAAGAGACATCCATCCGGTCGGATCCGTGCGGTCGTCCGGCCGCCTCAGGCGGCGAAGGCCGCGAACGGCCGGTTCAGGTCGGCACTGGCAGAGACGACGCTCACGGCGTCGGCTTCGCGGCGAGCATGCCGTCGGCCCGCGCCCGGAGGAACTTCACGACGCCGTCGGCCCCCCCGGATTTCAGCGGCGCCGACAGGGCGTTGCGCTGCGCGGCGATCTCGCTGACATCGCCGTTGAGCAGCACGTCCTGGATGCGGTTGTCGGCGTTGACCACGAAGTCCACGGCGGAATCGTCGCCATCCGCCGCGGTGACGCGGGTCGGCACCACGCGCTGGGCGCCGCGCTCCTCGATCTTCGGGGTCACCTCGAACTTGCCGCCGGCGGCGCGGGCCAGCCGGTTGGCGTAGGTGACGGTCAGGCTGCGCTTGAAGGCGTCGATCACCGCCGCCTGCTGCTCCGGGGTGAAGCTCGACCATTTCGAGCCCACGGCGATGCGGGTCATGGCGGGAAAATCGAACGCCTTCTCGATCGCCGGCCCGACGGCCTCGACCCGCGCCGGCAGGGGGCTCGGGCCATCCTTCAGCGCCGCCGCGAAGGCGGCGTAGAGGTCGCGCACGGTCTGAACGGCGGCCTCGTCGGCAGCCCAGGCGGGACCCGCGGCGAGCAGGGGCAGGGCCAAGGGAACGGTGATCGAGGGAACGGTGCTCAAGGGAGCGGCGACGAGGGCGGCCGCGAGCCGGCGGGTCAGGCGCACTTCTTCAACTCCTCGCCGTCACCGAGCCGCGATCCCATGCGCGGCGGGGCGTAGCTGTAGAACGGCCCCAGCGTCGCGGGCGGCGCGATCCTCTTGGCCTTGCGTCCGGCCTCCGGCACCGGCTCGCGCTCCTCCTCCTCGGGCGCCTCGGACCGGAGCTTGGACTCGATCCGGTGCCAGAGCAGGAGGCTCGGGAGCCCGACGCCGAGATCGGCGAAGCGCTTGACCAGGGAGAGGGCGAGCGCCGCCTCGGCCGGGATATCGAACAGGCCGCACAGGGCGATCAGGCCGCCCTCCTGCGCGCCGAGGGCACCGGGCACCGCGAAGGCCGCGCCGCGCACCGCCTGGGCGAGGCTCTCGATCATCAGCGCCTGCGCGAAATCGATGGGATAGCCCATGAAGCGCAGGCAGACGTAGACCTCCAGCGTTCCGATCACCCAGCCGGCGAGGTGCACCGCCAGAGCCAGCGCGAAACGCCCGTGGTTGCCGTAGAGCCGGCGCAGGCTGTCGTAGAGCTGGTCGATCGCGCCGAAGGCGCGCCATTCGCGCCCCGAGGCGAAGCGGCTGAGCAGCCCCTGGATCAGGCGGTGCCCGGCCCGCCGCTGGATCAGGTAGAAGGCGCCGAGGGCCGGGACCGCCAGGGCCAGGCCGCCCTCGACCGTGTGGGCGATCGGGCCGTCGCCGGAGATCAGGACCAGCAGGGCGAGGCCGACCACGGTGAACAGGAGCTGTGTCAGCGCCTGGGTCATCAGATCGACGAACATGCTGGCGCCCGCGAGCGCGCCGGGGACGTTGCGCTTCGACAGGAGGCGCGCGCCGACGAAGTCGCCGCCGACGGTGGCAACGGGCAGCAGCGTGTTGATGCCCTCACGGACGAAGCGGAGGGACACGCAGTCGGCGAGCTTGGCCGCGGCCCGCGGAAAGACCACGTACCAGCCGAGACCCGCCCAGGCGACGGCCACGATGCGGGCGAGCACCACCAGGGCGGCGCCCCAGCCGGCGCTCACGACGGCGGCCGACACATCCTCCAGTCCGGAGGACATGAACAGGCCGACGACCGTGCACAGACCGGCGATCGAGGCCAGGGTCGTGAGGCGCTTCATTGTCGTCTTTCAAGCTCGCAAAAGGCTTGATGCGGGAAATCGGTCACGGTCGCGGCAGAAATAGGTCCGTCGGCCCGGGAACGTTTCTGTCACGTTGCAGCACGGATTAGCGGTGTCTATCACCCGTTTGACACACCGGGTGCCAAAGCGGCGCGGGGCTTGAGCGCCTACGCAGAAGGCCGCGGCACGTCGCAGAAGGGGCACACGTCATGGAGCGCGAATCACCGATCACGGCCCTCGAGGCCGTGACCGACGAAACGCATGCCGGCGGCCTTACGGGCAGAATGGAACCGGGTGTCCCGGCCCCCCAGTCCCCGGTCATGGCCTGGAACGAGTGGGATCCGCTGGAGGAGGTGATCGTCGGCTCTCTCGACGGCGCCACGATCCCGACCCATCACCTCACGGTGATCTTCAACCTGCCGCGCGCCGCGCAGCCGTTCTACCGGCTGGCGAGCGGGTGGAAGTATCCGAAGTTCATGAAGAAGCTCGCCCAGGCCGAGCTCGACAACTTCATCACCATCCTGGCCGGCGAGGGCGTGAAGGTCCGCCGCCCGGACGCGGTGGACTTCTCCAAGAAGTTCAAGGCCCCGCGCTGGTCCTCCCGGGGCTTCTGCGTGGCCTGCCCGCGCGACCCGTATCTCGTCATCGGCGACGAGATCATCGAGAGCCCGATGTGCTGGCGCTCGCGCTACTTCGAGGGCGACGCCTACCGGTCGCTGTTCAAGGAATACTTCCGCGCCGGCGCCCGCTGGACCTCGGCCCCGCGGCCGCAGCTCACGGACGACCTCTACAACTACGATTACCGGGTGCCGAACCTGAAGGCCGGCGAGCCCATGCAGTTCACGGTGAACGAGTTCGAGCCGGTCTTCGACGCCGCCGACTTCGTGCGCTGCGGCCGCGACCTGTTCGTCACCCGCTCCAACGTGACGAACCTGATGGGCATCGAGTGGCTGCGCCGCCACCTCGGCCCGGGCTTCCGCATCCACGAGATCGAGAGCCGCTGCCCGCAGCCGATGCACATCGACTCGTCGTTCATGCCTCTGGCCCCCGGCAAGGTGCTGGTGAACCCAGACTACGTCGACGTCGAGAAGCTGCCGGCCGTGCTCAAGAAGTGGGACGTGCTGATCGCCCCGCGCCCCGACCCGGTCGAGGGCTTCATGAGCAAGATCTCGATGTGCTCGCCCTGGACCTCGATCAACGTCCTGGCGATCACCGAGAAGAAGATCGTCGTCGACCAGAGCCAGCCGACGCTGATCAAGGCTCTGAAGGATTGGGGCTTCGACCCGATCCCGGCGCCGTTCCTCAGCTACGGCCCGTTCGGCGGCTCGTTCCACTGCGCGACCCTCGACGTCCGCCGCCGCGGCGTGCTGAAGTCGTACTTCTAGGACCGGTCCGCGCCGACGACCGTCATCGCCGGTCGTCGGCGATCGCCGGAGATCCGAACCACGCCCCGCATCCTGAGGCGGCGGGCGATCAACGATCGCTCGGCAACCCAGGATGAGATCAAGGACGGGATGGGCCGGTCGAGCACGCCGTCAGATGCATCCGCGCCGGTACACGGACGACCGGACTTTCACGGCGCGGACATCCCCTTGATCAGCGCCGCGTTGAATCCCTCGGGGTCGGACATCTGCGGCGCGTGGCCCAGGGCCGGGAACTCCACGAGCCTGGCCCCCGGGATCGCCTGGGCGGCCGCCTTGCCGAGCTCCGGGTAGTTCCCGAGCCGGCCCCGCACCTCCGGCGGGGCGAGGTCCTTGCCGATCGCCGTGTTGTCCTTCTGGCCGATCATCAGCAGGGTCGGCACCGCGATCTGCGGGAACCGGTAGACCACCGGCTCGGTGACGATCATGTCGTAGAGGAGCGCCGAGTCCCAGGCGACCGCCTCCTTGCCGGGGCCGCCGTTGAGACCCGCCAGCATCGTCACCCAGGGCTCGTAGCGGGGCTCCCACTGGCCGGCGTAGTAGGTCGCCGTCTCGTAGGCCCGGATCGACTCCGCCGTCACCTTCAGTTCGCGCTCGTACCAGTGCTCCACCGAGGTCGGCGGCACGCCCTTGGCGGCCCAGTCCTCCAGGCCGATCGGGTTGACCAGCACGAGCTGCTCCACTGCCTTGGGGTAGAGCAGGGCGTAATGGGCGGCCAGCATGCCGCCCGTGGAATGGCCGACCAGGACCGGGCGCTCGATCCCGAGCTTGGCCAGGAGGGCGTGGGTGTTCTCGGCGAGCTGCCGGAAGGTGAACTGGTAGGCCGCCGGCTTGCTCGACTTGCAGAAGCCGATCTGGTCCGGCGCGATCACCCGGTACCCGGCGGCGCTGAGCGCGCGGATCTGGCTCTCCCAGGTGGCCGCGCAGAAGTTCTTGCCGTGCAGCAGCACGGCTGTCCGGCCGTTCGGCGTCGCCGGTCGGACGTCGAGATAGGCCATCTGCAGCGGCTGGCGCTGCGAGGTGAACAGGAACCGCTCCACCGGGAACGGGTAGGCGAAGCCCTCGAGCTCCGGCCCGTAGGTCGGCTGCGGTTGCGGCTCCGCGGAGACGCCGCCGGGCAGCGCCAGGGCCAGGAGGGCGGAGGCGAGGACGGTTCGAAGCATGGCCGCGACGGAGCCTGATCTGCGAGCGGCGTGCGGCGCCGCGCCGCCCGCTCAGATCGGACATCCGGGATGCCCTGTCCATGCGCAGTCGGCATTTGTCGCGCCGCGGCTACGCGGCTCGGGCAACCCGCGCTATCTGGTGCAACCCGATCTGTCCTGCCGCGGATTTCCCCATGCTGCGCCTCTCCGCTCTGACTGTCCTCGTCGGCGTGTTCAGTCTCGGATCCGCGCCAGCCCGCGCCGCGGACGCCTGCGACGCGCTCGCCGCGACGGTGATCCGCGCGACCGGAGCCTCCCTGGCCGGTCGGACGGGCCCCGTCGCGGTATTCCGGGCGCAGGATGCCGAGCGGATGAGCCTCGATTGCCGCGCCCCCGCCAGGCTCACCGTGGCGTCCCTCGATCGCGAGCCGCCCCCGGGCTACTTCATCCTGATCGGCCGCGCGGCGCGGGCGCTGGCCGGGGCTGACGCCGCCTCGGCCGAGGTTCTGGCGCTCAACCTCCACCAGGCCAGCCTTCTGGCGCAGGCCCCGCGCCGGGGCGGCATCGGCCCGATCCTGATGCTGTGCGAGACCGGGCCCCGGACCGATGGCCTGCGGGACGACCTCACCGTCTGCCGGATGGCCCACAGGCCCGGGCTTTCGCGGATCCGCCGCGCGGGCTAGACCGGCGCGCATGTCGCAGATCGAGACACCCGGCCCCGTCGTCCAAGTCGGCGGCGTCCGCTTCGCCAACCACCTGCCGCTGACGCTGATCGCCGGCCCATGCCAGCTCGAAGGGCGCCAGCACGCCCTGGAGATCGCCGCCGCCCTCAAGGAGATGGCCGCGGGCCTCGGCGTCGGTCTCGTGTTCAAGACCTCCTTCGACAAGGCCAACCGCACCTCCGGCAGCGCCGCCCGGGGCATCGGCCTCGACGGGGCGCTCCCGGTCTTCGCCGAGATCCGCGAAACCCTCGGGCTGCCGGTGCTGACCGACGTGCACGCCGCCGAGCAATGCGCCCCCGCCGCCGAGGCGGTGGACGTGCTCCAGATCCCCGCCTTCCTGTGCCGCCAGACCGATCTGCTGCTGGCCGCGGCCGCGACCGGCCGGGCGGTCAACATCAAGAAGGGTCAGTTCCTGGCGCCCTGGGACATGAAGCACGTCGCCGCCAAGGTGACGGAGGCCGGCAATCCCAACGTCATCGTCACCGAGCGCGGCGCCTCCTTCGGCTACAACACCCTGGTCTCGGACATGCGCAGCCTGCCGATCATGGCGCAGGTCACGCAGGGCGCGCCGGTGGTGTTCGACGCCACCCACTCGGTGCAGCAGCCCGGCGGCCAGGGGGCGAGTTCCGGCGGCCAGCGGGAATTCGTCGCCGTCCTCGCCCGCGCCGCCGTGGCGGTGGGCGTGGCGGGCGTGTTCATCGAGACGCATCCCGACCCGGACCGGGCCCCCTCGGACGGCCCCAACATGGTGGCGCTGAAGGACCTGCCGGCGCTGCTCGAGGAACTCCTCGCCTTCGACCGCCTCGCCAAGCGCCGGACCGCCTGAGCGGCTCAGGCGGCCTCCGGCTCCAGCACGTGGATCCGCAGGGGCTGGACGAGGCCGAACCGCCCGTCCGCCTCGCGCGCGGCCGCCTTGTGGAAAGCCTCCGCGATCACGGGGCGCCGGTCCCGGATGGTCGCGGCGCGGGCCGGGTCCACGGCGCTGACGCGGGCGAGGAAGGCGTCGAGGGAGTCAAAGTGCTCCCGCCGCTCGACGGTCACGTCGCGGTGGCACGCGTAGGCGCGGCGGGCCAGGGCGTCGGCGATGGCCGCCTGGGCCGCGGCCCGGACCGCCGTCTCGTCCTCGATCGGCCGCAGGGCGTCGAAGAAGCTGCCCTCCGCCAGGGGCTCCACCACGACGAGCCGGCCGCCCGGGACCAGCACGCGCGCCGCCTCGGCGAGGGCGGGCGCCGGGTCCGGCACGTGGTGCAGGGCGTTCAGCATCACGGCGCCGTCGAAGCCGGCATCGGGGAAGGGCAGGGCCTCGCCGGTCGCGGACTCGAAGTGCGCCTCCGGCACGGTCTCCCGCGCCCGGGCGAGCGCCGCCCCACCGGGGTCGATGCCGGTGACCGCCGCGCCGGCGTCAACCAGCCGGCGCGCGAGCGCCCCGGGCCCGCAGCCGATGTCGAGGATCCGCTTGCCGGGCAGGGGCGCGAAGCTGTCGCGGATCAGGGTCCAGGCATCCATCGTCGGTCCTCCGGACGGAGCCGTAGCACGACCGCCCCGGAGGAGGGCGGATTTCCGCCGCCGGGCCCGGCCGATCGCCAATGCGCCGCCCTCGAGCCCCGGCCGCCACCGTCGCCGGCCGCGGCCGCGCCAGGCTCTTCGCAAGAGTTCGGGCGTGCTCCACAGGCGAACGCTCAAGCTTGACCGCAATCACGGCGGCGCGAGCGCCGATGAACAACGGTTCAGGATCCCGACTCTGTGCGCATACGCACCAAAACTCCGGGCGAGATCTGGAACGGTATCGGGGCGACAACGTTATCGGGCATGTTCGATCGAGGATCGAGAAGGAACACTATGCGCAAGATCGGTATCATCGCCACCGCCGCCGCCATGGCCATTGGCAGCGTCGCCGCCACGACGGGCGCCGAGGCGCGTCCGTGGGGCTACCACGGCGGTTACGGCGGCTACGGCCACGGCTACTACCGCGGCCGCCGCGGCATCGGCACCGGTGCCGCCATCGGCCTCGGCATCGCCGGCCTCGCCGCCGGTGCGATCGCCGCCGGCGCGGCCCGCGACAGCTACTACGGCGGTGGCTACGGCTACGCCCCGTCCTACGGCTACGGCTACGCCCCGGTCTACGGCGGCTACGGCTACGCGGCTCCGGGCTACGGCTACTACGGCTACGGCTACTGAGATCTGAGATCCGGATGGATCGGGGGCGACCGGCGCGAGCCGGTCGCCCTTTTCGTTTGGCCGGTCAGCGTCCGCGGTAGGGCGGCACACCCGGATCCGGCAGCCACGCGTTCTTCGGCAGCTCGCCCGTCTGCCAGAACACGTCGATCGGGATGCCGCCGCGGGGATACCAGAAGCCGCCGATGCGCAGGTAGCGCGGCTCCAGGAGGTCGCGCAGCCGCTTGCCGATCGCCACGGTGCAATCCTCGTGGAACGCGCCGTGGTTGCGGAATGAGCCGAGGTAGAGCTTCAGCGACTTCGACTCCACGAGCCAGTCGCCGGGCACGTAGTCGATCACCAAGATCGCGAAATCCGGCTGCCCGGTGACCGGGCAGATCGAGGTGAATTCGGGCGCGGTGAACCGGGCGACGTAGTCGGTGTCCGCGTGCGGGTTCGGGACCCGGTCGAGTCGCGCCTCCTCGGGGGAGGTGGGGAAAGGCGTCGGCTGGCCGAGCTGGAGGTCGTTGGCGGAGGTCATGGCGGGCATATAAAGCCTGTCGGCGCCGCGCGCATCTGTCTGATCCGCGACGCTTTCCCGGGTGGACCGGGCTGTGCGCCGCCCGTCCCGACGCTTGCCGCCGGCCGCCGCTTGACGGATAAGCCGCCGCGATGCGCCGCACCCTCTGATTTGGGCGCGGCCACCGACCCGCGGCCCCCGCGAGAGGACGTTCCATGACCGCGATCACCAATATCAGCGCCCGCGAGATTCTCGACAGCCGCGGCAACCCCACGGTCGAAGTCGACGTCATCCTGGAGGACGGCTCCTTCGGCCGCGCCGCGGTGCCGTCGGGCGCCTCCACCGGCGCCCACGAGGCCGTGGAGCTGCGCGACGGCGACAAGAATCGGTTCCTCGGCAAGGGCGTCCTCAAGGCGGTCGAGGCGGCCCAGACCGAGATCCTCGACGCGATCGGCGGCATGGAGGCCGAGGATCAGGTCGCGGTCGACGAGGCGATGATCGAGCTCGACGGCACGCCCAACAAGGCGCGGCTCGGCGCCAACGCGATCCTGGGCGTCTCGCTGGCGGTGGCCAAGGCCGCGGCCGAGGCGTCCGGCCTGCCGCTCTACCGCTACGTCGGCGGCGTGCAGGGCCGGGTGCTGCCGGTGCCGATGATGAACATCATCAACGGCGGGGCGCATGCCGACAACCCGATCGACTTCCAGGAATTCATGATCATGCCGGTGGGCGCCGATTCGCTCGCCGAGGCCGTGCGCATGGGCTCCGAGGTGTTCCACACCCTCAAGGGCAAGCTGAAGAAGGCCGGCCACAACACCAATGTCGGCGACGAAGGCGGCTTCGCTCCGAACCTGCCGTCCGCCGAAGCCGCTCTCGACTTCGTGATGGAGGCGATCAGCGCCGCCGGCTTCAAGCCCGGCCAGGACATGGCCCTGGCGCTCGACTGCGCCGCCACCGAGTTCTTCAAGGACGGCGCCTACGCCTACGAGGGCGAGGGGAAGACCCGCACCATCGAGGCGCAGGTCGATTACCTCGCGCAGCTCGTCGCCACCTACCCGATCGTCTCCATCGAGGACGGCATGTCGGAGGACGACTGGGCCGGCTGGAAGCTCCTGACCGACAAGATCGGCGCGCAGTGCCAGCTCGTGGGCGACGACCTGTTCGTCACCAACGTCGAGCGCCTGTCCCGCGGCATCGCGGAGGACACGGCCAACTCGATCCTGATCAAGGTCAACCAGATCGGCTCGCTCACCGAGACCCTGGCGGCGGTCGATATGGCCCAGCGCGCCGGCTACACCGCGGTGATGTCGCACCGCTCCGGCGAGACCGAGGATTCGACCATCGCCGACCTCGCGGTCGCCACCAATTGCGGGCAGATCAAGACCGGCTCGCTCGCCCGCTCGGACAGACTGGCCAAGTACAACCAGCTGATCCGCATCGAGGAAGGCCTGGGCCCGCAGGCGCTCTATGCCGGCCCGGCGGCGCTCAAGCAGCTCGCCCGGCGCTGATCCGGCGGATCCTGCTGACCGGCCTGCTCGCCCTCGGAGCGGCCGGCCCGGCCTGTGCCGACCCGCTCTGCGACGGCGCACGTCCGACGCTCAGCGCGCAACTGCTGTTCGGCCTGTCGCGGCCGGATGGCGGCCTCATCCCGCAGCGGGCCTTCGACCGGTTCCTGGCCGAGCGGATCACCCCCCGCTTCCCGGACGGGCTGACGGTGTTCTCCGGCCGGGGCCAGTGGCGCGGGCCGGACGGACGGCGCGTGCATGAGGCTGCCCGCATCGTCCTCATCGTCACCGCGGCGACGCCCGAGGCGGTCGCGGCCCTGCGCAGCATCAAGGAAGAGTACCGGGAGCACTTCGCCCAGGGCGCCGTCGGGCTGGTGCTGCAGCGGAGCTGTGCGCTGTTCTGAGGGCGGCGGCAGGACGGGGGGAGGCCGGTCTTCCGGGCCCCGCAGCCTGCGCCGCCTCAGGCCGACGCGGCATCGGACGGCTCCGCCGGCACGGTCCAGACCCGCATCGGCCGCGACAGGCCCCGCAACTCGATCGTCCCGACAGGCTCCAGCCGCCGGGCGCACCGCTCGGCGAAGGAATCCGAGACCAGGAGCGCATGGCCGAGGGCCGCGCACTGGCTCTCGATCCGGCTGGCCTCGTTGACCGCCCGCCCGATGATCGTGAAGTCGAGGCGCCGCTCGGTCCCGACATTGCCGTAGATGACCGTCCCGAAATGCACGACGCACTCGGCCGGCAGCTCCGGCAGACCCGCGGCGCGACGGCGGTCGTTGAGCGCCGCGTTGGCGGCGAGCCCCTCGGTCGCGGCATCCAGGGCGCCGCCGCAGACCGGGCAGGGGAGGGTGTCGGCGTCCGGCACCGGGAAGATGGCCAGGAACCCGTCACCCAGGAATTTCAGGATCTCGCCGCCGTGCCGCGCCACCGGGTCGCCCAGCGCGTCGAAATGCTCGTTGAGCCACGTGACCATGTCGGCCGGATCGACCCGGTCGGCCAGCGCCGTGAAGCCGCGCAGGTCCGTCAGCAGGATGGCGGCCGGAATGGCCCGCCCCTCGCCGCGCCGGATCTGGCCGTCGAGCACCCGCTCGGCGGTGGAACGGCCGAGATAGGTCGCCGACACCTCCCGGAACGTGTGGGCCAAGCTCATCTTGGCGATCGCCAGCGTCAGGAACGGCAGGACGTCGGCGATGGCCGACAGGTGCGCCGCGGTGAAGCCGCCGGCGCCGCGGGTGCAGAACGAGACCGCGATGCCGCGCAGCGCGGTGCCGGGCGCAAACTCGACGATGTGCAGCACGTAATCGACGCCGCCCTGTGCCCCGAGGGCCTTCAGGACCGGAAAGTCCGTTTCCAGCTCGGGCGCGTCGAGGCGCCAGCGGCCGAAGCTCTCGCCCTTCTCCACCAGCGCGTAGACGGGGCTCAGGAGCCAGTCGCTCTCCTCGTCGGCACCGTGGGCGTTGGCCACGAAGGACAGCCCCTCGCCCGCGTGCCAGTTCAGGCTGACGCCGCGCAGGGTCGGGTCGAGGGCCGGGGCCATGACGCTGACCCGCCAGACGGGGATGCCCGCACCGACCAGCGCCTCGCAGAAACCGGAGAGCAGGCTGTCGTGGTCGTCGGTCGCCGTTGCGTGCGCGGCGACCCAGCGTCCCAGATGCGTCAGGTCCATCCCTCAGCCTCGCCCCTGTCCGTGCCGATCGCGCCCCGACCCTGTCGCGGCACGATCGCAAAGAACCATTAACCTTTCCGCGCGAGGGTCGCGCCATGGTCGTGCGCCGCCGAGTCAGAATGGTTGTGTTGCCGCTGGGTCTCTGGACCCTGTCGGCGCTCGTGGTCGGCTATTTCGTATGGCAGGCCGAGAGCGGCAACCGCGGACTCGAAGCCAAGAAGGCGCTGAAAATCCGCGCCTACGGCCTCAATCAGGAACTCGCCGCCGTGCGGGCCGAGCGCGCCACCTGGGAGCACCGGGTCGCGCTGCTGAAGAGCGACCAGATCGACCGCGACCTCCTGGAGGAACGGGCGCGGATCGTGCTCGGCCGGGTCCACGCCAACGACGTGGTTATCATCACGCCCTGATCGCCGCCGGGCCCCGTGAGTCCGCCCCGAAAGTCCTCTGACAAGAGCGGCTTCCTGTCAGAGCGGCAGCCCTCGCTTTCCAATCCTCGCTGTCCTACACCCCCACCACGTCGCGTGGAATCACGGGGAGAGCGCCGATGGACGCCGCCAAGGAGCCTGCCAAGGACGCTTCGTCCTCCCAATCGCAGGCCGCGAGCCCTCAGGCGGCCGAGGCGCACAAGCCGGCGCCCAACATGCCGCAATTCACCCGGGACGAGGATCTCCACGCCTACCACGAGATGCTGCTGATCCGGCGCTTCGAGGAGAAGGCCGGCCAGCTCTACGGCATGGGCCTGATCGGCGGCTTCTGCCACCTCTATATCGGCCAGGAGGCCGTGGTGATCGGCATGCAGATGGCCTCGGTCGAGGGCGACCAGGTCATCACCGGCTACCGCGACCACGGCCACATGCTGGCCTGCGGCATGGACCCGAAGGGCGTCATGGCCGAGCTGACAGGCCGCCGCGGCGGCTACAGCCGCGGCAAGGGCGGCTCGATGCACATGTTCAGCCGCGAGAAGCAGTTCTTCGGCGGTCACGGGATCGTCGGCGCACAGGTCTCGCTGGGCACGGGCCTCGCCTTCGCCGACCATTACCGGGAGAACGGCAAGGTCAGCCTGACCTATATGGGCGACGGCGCGGCCAACCAGGGCCAGGTCTACGAGAGCTTCAACATGGCGGCGCTCTGGAAGCTGCCGGTCGTCTACGTCATCGAGAACAACCGCTACGCCATGGGCACCTCGGTGGCCCGGGCCTCGGCGCAGACGGACTTCTCGAAGCGCGGCCTCTCCTTCGGCATCCCGGGCGAACAGGTCGACGGCATGGACGTGCGCACCGTCCGCGAGGCCGCCACCCGGGCGATCGAGCACGCCCGCAGCGGCCAGGGGCCCTACATCCTGGAGATGCAGACCTACCGCTATCGCGGCCACTCCATGTCCGATCCGGCCAAGTACCGGACCAAGGACGAGGTCTCGAAGATGCGCGACGAGCACGACCCGATCGAGATGGTGCGCAAGCGCCTGCTCGAGCTGCACGGCGTGCCCGAAGCCGAGCTGAAGGCCACCGACGCCAAGGTCCGCGAGACGGTGAACGCCTCGGCCGAGTTCGCCACCAACGATCCCGAGCCGGATCCGTCCGAGCTGTGGACCGACATCCTGCTGGACGCGCACGCCTGAGCGCGTCGCCGACGACGCTGGCCGCCCCCCAAACGAGACGACGACCGCAGAGCTGAGCATGGCGACCGACATCCTGATGCCCGCCCTCTCGCCCACCATGGAGGAGGGCAAGCTCGCCAAGTGGCTGAAGAAGGAGGGCGACCCGATCAAGTCCGGCGACGTGCTGGCCGAGATCGAGACCGACAAGGCCACCATGGAGGTGGAGGCGATCGACGAGGGCGTGCTCGCCAAGATCCTGATCGCGGAGGGCACCGAGGGCGTCGCGGTCAACACGCCGATCGCCGTCATCGCCGGCGAGGGCGAGGATCCGGCGAGCGTCCAGTCCGGCGGCGGGGCGAAGCCCAACGGCGCCGGCGGCCATCCGGCGCCGACGCCCGACATGCAGGCCGAGGGCATGGCCGACAAGCCCGCGCCCGCCGCCAAGACCGGCGACGACGCCCCGAAGGCGCCGGCGGCACCCGCCGTCATCACCAACAAGGCCCGAGAGCCGGTGATGGAGGAGTTCCCGGCCGACACGCCGATGGTCACCCAGACGGTCCGCGAGGCCCTGCGCGACGCCATGGCCGAGGAGATGCGCCGCGACGGCGACGTCTTCGTCATGGGCGAGGAGGTCGCCGAGTATCAGGGCGCCTACAAGGTCACCCAGAACCTGCTGCAGGAATTCGGACCGAAGCGCGTGGTCGACACCCCGATCACCGAGCACGGCTTCGCCGGCATCGGCGTCGGCGCGGCGCTCGCCGGGCTGAAGCCGATCGTGGAGTTCATGACCTTTAACTTCGCCATGCAGGCGATCGACCAGATCATCAACTCGGCGGCCAAGACCCTGTACATGTCCGGCGGCCAGCTCGGCTGCCCGATCGTGTTCCGCGGCCCGAACGGCGCGGCCGCCCGCGTCGCCGCCCAGCACAGCCACGACTACGCCGCGTGGTACTCCAACGTGCCGGGCCTCAAGGTGATCGCGCCCTACACGGCCTCCGACGCCAAGGGCCTGCTCAAGGCCGCGATCCGCGACCCGAACCCGGTGATCTTCCTCGAGAACGAGATCCTGTACGGGCAGTCCTTCCCGGTGCCGCAGCTCGACGACTTCGTGCTGCCGATCGGCAAGGCGCGGATCCACCGCACCGGCAGCGACGTGACCATCGTGTCCTTCGCGATCGGCATGACCTACGCCCTCAAGGCCGCGCAGGCCCTGGCCGAGCAGGGCATCGAGGCGGAGGTGATCGACCTGCGCACGATCCGCCCGATGGACACCGAGACGGTGGTGGAATCGGTGAAGAAGACCGGCCGCTGCATCACCGTCGAGGAGGGCTTCCCGCAATCCGGCGTCGGCGCCGAGATCGTGGCGCGCCTGATGGTCGACGCCTTCGATTTCCTGGACGCGCCGGTCCTGCGCATCACCGGCAAGGACGTGCCGATGCCCTACGCGGCCAATCTGGAGAAGCTGGCGCTGCCGAATGTGGCGGAGGTGGTCGAGGCCGCCAAGAGCGTCTGCTACAAGTGACGGGCGCGCGGGCGGGGCGCATGTCCCCGCCTCCGTCCCGGCAGGGGGCCCAAGGAACAGCCGGCGCGCCATGAGCCAAGATTCGAGCAGCGACTTCGCCGAACTCGCCATCCCGCCCGACGCCCTCGAACAGGGCGGCATCGAGGTGCTGCGCGCCGCCGTGGTCGACGGCGCGGTGAGCGTGGCCCTCCGCCGCTCCTTCGACGACCCGGCCACCTGGGGCCGGCTCCTAGCCGATCTCGCCCGGCAGGCAGCCCGCGCCTACGCGCTGGAGACCGACATGTCGGAGGAGGAGGCGGTCGAGCGCATCCGCGCGGGCTGGGAGGCCGAGGGGCTCGACCCCGGCGGCCTCAACTAGCGATGGCTGCCGACCATGGCTGAGGCGGCTGTCCGGCAGGCGACCTACGCGGATCTGGAGGCTGTCCCCGCGCATCTCGTCGCCGAGATCATCGACGGTGTGCTGGAGACGCATCCGCGGCCGCGGCCCCGGCACGCGATGGCCGCGTCCGATTTGTCCACCTTGCTGGGCACCCCGTTCCGTTATGGACGCGGCGGACCCGGCGGCTGGATTTTCATGATTGAACCGGAACTCCACCTGGGTGCCCATGTCGTGGTGCCGGATCTGGCGGCTTGGCGCCGGGAGCGGGTGCCGACCGACTTGGAAGCGGCCCACATCGAGATCGCGCCGGACTCGGTCTGCGAGATCCTCTCGCCCTCCACGGTCCGCCTCGATCGCGGGCGCAAGCGCCGCATCTATGCGGAGGCCAAGATCGGTCACCTCTGGCTGCTCGATCCAGCCGCGGGCGTGCTCGAAGGCTTCGCCCTCGCGGACGGGCGCTGGGTGCTCCTCGCCACGGTCCAGCGCGGCGAGAGCGTGGCCCTTCCACCCTTCGACGCCGTCCCGTTCCCCCTCGACGACCTCTTTCCCTTCGACGATCCGGCCGCCCCGGCCTTGCCCGAGACCTGATGCCATGCCGATCAACGTGCTGATGCCCGCGCTCTCCCCGACCATGGAGAAGGGCAACCTCGCCAAGTGGCTCAAGAAGGAGGGCGACGCGGTCAAGTCCGGCGACGTGCTGGCCGAGATCGAGACCGACAAGGCCACCATGGAGGTGGAGGCCATCGACGAGGGCGTGCTCGCCAAGATCCTCGTGCCCGAGGGCACCGCGGACGTTCCGGTCAACGACCTGATCGCCATCATCGCCGCCGAGGGCGAGGACGTGTCGGCGGCCGCCGCCGGCGGTGCGCCGAAGGCGGCCTCCAACGGAGCGGCCAAGCCTGACGCCAAGCCTGAGCCGAAGGCCGACGCCTCGGCGGCCAACCAGAACACCACGCCCGGCGGCGGCCACATGGGGTACGAGCGGGTGAACGCGGCGCCGGAAGGCGCGCAGCCCGGCGGGGCGCCGCAGGCCAGCACGGGCGGACGGGTCTTCGCTTCGCCGCTCGCCCGGCGGATCGCCAAGCAGGAGGGTGTCGATCTCGGCGCCGTCCAGGGCAGCGGCCCGCACGGCCGCATCATCGCCCGGGACGTCCAGGCCGCGAAGGCCTCCGGGGCCACCCAGGCGCCCGCCGCCCCCCAGGCCGCCGAGGCGCCGAAGGCGGCCACCCCCGCCCCGAAGGCCGCCGCCGCGGGCGGCGCGCCGGCCGGCCTCACGACCGATCAGGTCAAGGGCTTCTACGCCAAGGATGCCTACGAGGAGGTGCCCCTCGACGGCATGCGCAAGACCATCGCCAAGCGCCTCACCGAGGCGATGCAGGTCGCCCCGCACTTCTACCTGACGGTGGATTGCGAGCTCGACGCGCTGATGAAGCTGCGCGAGACGCTGAACGGCTCCGCGGCCAAGGACAAGGACGGCAAGCCCGCCTTCAAGCTCTCGGTGAACGACTTCGTCATCAAGGCGATGGGCCTCGCGTTGACCCGGGTGCCGGCCGCCAACGCGGTCTGGGCCGAGGACCGGATCCTGCGCTTCAAGCACGCCGAGGTCGGCGTCGCGGTCGCCATCGACGGCGGGCTGTTCACCCCGGTGATCCGCCGGGCGGACGAGAAGACGCTCTCGACCATCTCCAACGAGATGAAGGACTTCGCCGCCCGCGCCCGCGCCAAGAAGCTGAAGCCCGAGGAGTACCAGGGCGGCGTCACCTCGGTGTCGAACCTCGGCATGTTCGGCATCAAGCACTTCACCGCGGTGATCAACCCGCCGCAATCGAGCATCCTGGCGGTGGGCGCCGGCGAGAAGCGCGTCGTCGTGAAGGACGGGGCGCCGGCCGTGGTCCAGGTCATGACCTGCACCCTGTCCTGCGACCACCGCGTCCTCGACGGCGCGCTCGGCGCGGAGCTGGTCTCGGCCTTCAAGGGGCTGATCGAGAACCCGATGGGCATGCTGGTCTGAGCCGGAGCACACGATGTCCGACACCTACGACGTCCTCATCATCGGCGCCGGGCCCGGCGGCTACGTCACGGCGATCCGCGCGGCGCAGCTCGGGTTCAAGACCGCCGTGGTCGACCGCGAGCATCTCGGCGGCATCTGCCTGAACTGGGGCTGCATCCCCACCAAGGCGCTGCTGCGCTCGGCCGAGATCTACCACTACTTCCAGCACGCCGGTGATTACGGGCTGACGGCGGAAAAGGTCGGGTTCGACACCGCGGCCATCGTGAAGCGCTCCCGCGGCGTCTCGGGCCGGCTCAACGGCGGCGTCGGCATGCTGCTCAAGAAGAACAAGGTCGACGTGATCTGGGGCGAGGCCGCGGTCGACAGCGCCGCACAGGGCAACCAGCCCGGCCAGGTCACCGTGACGGAAACCAAGCGCGCCGAGGCGCCGAAGGGCGCCAAGGGGGCCGGCACCTACAAAGCCAAGCACATCATCGTGGCGACCGGCGCGCGTCCGCGCGCGATACCCGGCATCGAGCCCGACAAGAAGCTGATCTGGACCTATTACGAGGCCATGGTCCCCGAGACGATGCCCAAGAGCCTGCTGGTGATGGGCTCGGGCGCCATCGGCATCGAGTTCGCCTCGTTCTACCGGACCATGGGCGCCGAGGTGACCGTGGTGGAGCTGCTGCCGCAGATCCTCCCCGTGGAGGATGCCGAGATCGCAGGCCTCGCCCGCAAGCGCTTCGAGAAGCAGGGGATCAAGATCCTCACCGGCGCCAAGGTCACGAAGGTCGAGAAGGGCGCCGATTCCATCACGGCGACCATCGAGGGCGGCGACGGGAAGTCACAAACGATCACGGCCGAAAAACTGATCTCGGCGGTGGGCGTCGTCGGCAACATCGAGAAGATCGGCCTCGAGAAGCTCGGGGTGAAGATCGACCGTGGGATCGTGGTGACGGACGGGCTCGGTCGCACCAACGTGCCCGGCCTCTACGCGATCGGCGACGTCGCCGGCCCGCCGATGCTCGCCCACAAGGCGGAGCACGAGGGCGTCATCTGCATCGAGACGATCAAGGGCCTGCACACCCACCCGATGGACAAGGCCAAGATCCCGGGCTGCACCTATTGCCAGCCGCAGATCGCCAGCGTCGGCCTGACCGAGGCCAAGGCCAAGGAGCAGGGTTTTGCGGTGAAGGTCGGCCGCTTCCCCTTCGCGGGCAACGGCAAGGCGATCGCGCTGGGCGAGCCGGACGGGCTGATCAAGACCGTGTTCGATGCCAAGACCGGCCAGCTGCTCGGCGCCCACATGGTCGGCGCCGAGGTGACCGAGCTGATCCAGGGCTACGTGGTGGCGATGAACCTGGAGAGCACCGAGGAGGAGCTGATGCACACGGTGTTCCCGCACCCGACGCTCAGCGAGATGATGCACGAGAGCGTGCTCGACGCCTACGGCAAGGTGATTCACACCTGATCCGGCAGTGGGAAGCCGGGCTCGGGTCGGGCTCCGGTCCGGCCCAGGCCGGGCCGGCACGGGCCCGTCAGTCCGAACCGGGCGCCGCCGCGCGCGTCAGGCTCACCAGCTGAAACAGGAGGATCACCGCGACCGTCGCCGTACTGCCGCCGACGGGGATCAGGAGCAGCGCCGCGATGGGATCGAGCCCCCGGACGAGCAGCAGCGTGATGCAGCTGCCGAGCACGGACGCGAGGGTCATCCGGAAGATGCAGCATTCGGAAGGTTGCATGGTCCCTCCAGTCGAGCGTCCACGGGAATGTGGTAGCGCGCGGCGGTTCGGCAACCATAAATAGATAAAACTCAAAAACAAATGCTGAGGTTGCGCAAGGCGATCGCGATCCGCGCCGACACCGGAACGCCCGTCAGCGGCGCAGCCGATCCACCGGCTCGGCCTGATCCGGCGAGGGGACGTAAGCGCACCACTCGCAGATGCCGCGCTCGGCGCCGCGCTGTGCGTTGCGCTGCGAACAGAGCGGGCAGACGAGCAGGATCAGCCGCCGACCGGATTGCAGGGCCAGCCCCCGGCCCCGGAATGTGACCTCGGTCGCCGCATCGCCGGAGGCCTGATCCCGGGCGCTCATGACGCCACCCCGCCGACCGCCGGCCGGATCGCAGGTCTGCACATGGTCTCGATCCGCATGGCGATGCCGCCCCCCAGCGTTCCTGCCAAGACGTCGCTGCGGGGATAAGCGGCGAAAGGCCGAATGGCTCCGCTTCCGCATGTGGACCGGGCCGGATGCGCACGGACCGAAACGGCCCTATGACGTCCGGCACGACCGGCGCAGGAGCGATGCGAAACGCGATGCAGGACACGATGCAGGGCGACCCCATCGACGCGGCCGGCGGCCTTCCCACCTTCGCCGACGTGGCCCGCGCCGCGGAGCGGATCGCCGGGGCCGCCCATCGCACGCCGGTCCTGACCTCGCGCACCGCGGACGCGATGACCGGCGGCCGGCTGTTCTTCAAGGCGGAGAACCTGCAACGGGCCGGCGCCTTCAAGTTCCGCGGGGCCTACAACGCGATCAGCGCCCTTCCAGAGGCGGCCCGCGCCCGCGGGGTGATCACGTATTCCTCCGGCAACCACGCCCAGGCGATCGCGCTGGCGAGCCGGTTGCTCGGCGCCCCCGCCACCATCATCATGCCGGGCGACGCCCCCGCCGCGAAGATCGCCGCCACGCGCGGCTACGGCGCCGAGGTGGTCCTGTACGACCGCTACAGCCAGGATCGCGAGGCGCTCGGCCGGGAGATCGCGCAGGCCCGCGGCCTGACGCTGATCCCTCCCTTCAATCATCCCGACGTCATCGCCGGGCAGGGGACCCTGGCTCAGGAGCTGATCGAGACGGTCGGCCCCCTCGACATGCTGGTGGCCTGCCTGGGCGGCGGCGGCCAGCTCGCGGGCTGCGCGCTGGCCGCGGCGGAGCTGTCGCCGGGCTGCCGGGTGATCGGCGTCGAGCCGGAGGCGGGCAATGACGGGCAGCGCTCGTTCCGCGAGGGCCGGATCGTCACGATTCCCGTGCCCCGCACCATCGCCGACGGGGCGCAGTCGACGGCGCTGGGCGACCTCACTTTCGCGATCATCCGCGCGGGGGTGTCCGACATCCTCACCGTCACCGACGCGCAGCTCGTCGAGACCATGCGGTTCTTCGCCAGCCGGATGAAGCTCGTGGTCGAGCCGACCGGCTGCCTCGCGGCGGCGGCGGTGCTCCACGGGCTCGTGGACGTGACGGACAAGCGCGTCGGCGTGGTGATCAGCGGCGGCAACGTCGATCTGGCGGCCTTCGCGCGGCTCACCGGCGAGTCGGCCTGAGGCGTCGATTGCCGGGCCGGTGTGCTCCCGCCGCGGTGGACCGGCCCCGACCCAATGCTTATCTTGTGGCTGCCAGAATGCGCGTCCCCGGGCCTTGAACCCGGATGGGCGGGAGGATGACAATGTCCACGAGCTTCAAGGTTCTGTCGCTGACCGATCGGGCTGCCGATCGGATCAAGGCGATCATGGCGGAGGCCGACCGGCCGATCGCCGGTCTGCGCGTCGGTGTCCGGAACGGCGGCTGCGCCGGGATGTCGTACACGATGGAATATGCCGAGGCGGTCAAGCCCGGCGAGGACGTGGTCGAGGATCGCGGCGTGCGCGTCTTCGTCGATCCGAAGGCGGTGCTGTTCCTGCTCGGCACGGAGATGGACTTCACCACCACCAAGCTGGCGTCGCAGTTCGTGTTCAACAACCCGAACCAGACCTCGGCCTGCGGTTGCGGAGAATCCGTGGCGATCACGCCGGTCTCGGCGGACCGCCTGTCCGCGCCGGCCTGAGGCTCCCGCTCACCGTCGGCGCGGGGAGCGCGGCGGCCCGGCCGCGCCCCCGGCGCGGAGGGTCTCCCGCTCCCGAAGCGCTCCGCCGCGGGCGGGCGCCGTCGCGGCGCCCCTAGGCCACCTGCGACAGCGACTCGGCCGCATCGTCCAGGAAGCGGTTCCGGCCCGCGCGCTTGGCCGCGAACATGCACAGGTCGGCCCGCTCCATCAGCGAGGCCGGCGTATCCCCCGGGCACAGCACCGCGACCCCCAGGGAGATGGTGATCTTGCCGAGCGACTCGCCGGTCGAGCGCTTGACCAGTTCGCGCCCCATCACGCTGGTGCGGACCGTCTCGGCCACCCGCTTGGCCACGGTGCGGTCGGCTCCGGGGAGGATGATACCGAACTCCTCGCCGCCGAACCGGGCGAGCTGCGCCTGCTTCCCGGCATTCTCGCGCATCACGATCGCCACGAGCCGCAGGACCTGGTCGCCCGTGAGGTGACCGTACAGGTCGTTGAAGCGCTTGAAGAAATCGATGTCGAGGATGATCAGGCTCATGGGATCGGTGCGCGCCCGCGCCGAATCCATGGCCGCCTTCAGCGTCTCCTCGAAATGCTTGCGGTTCGCCAGCCCGGTCAGGGCGTCGGTCAGGCTCTCGCGCCGGCTCGCATCGAGCTTCTCGCGCAGCGTCTCGATCTCGCTGCGCGTCTCGCGCATGCGGGCCTCGAGGATCCGGTTGTTGGCGGCGACTTCCCGGGTCGTGGCGGCCAGGGTCGCCACGATCTCGCCGAACCGCGCCCGGCTCGGGAGGCCCTGGGAGAGATCCTGGGCGACGCCGCGCAGCGATTCGCTGTACTGCGCCGTCGAGCCCAGGGAGAGGTCCAGGATCTCGGTGACCGCCGCGATCTCGCTCAGGACCACGCGGCTGACGTCGTCGGTGGTGCTCGCGAGGCGCCGCCCGTCGAGATAGGTCTCGTGCAGATCGTCGATGTCGCTCTCGGTGAGGCAGCCGTTCTGGGTGGTGAGGCGCTTCACAGCATCGGCGAGGAGCGGCAGCTCGCCCGACACGTAGGCATACCAGACCGCGTAGGCGCGCGGCGTCGCGGAGGGGCCGTAGTCGCGGATCAGGTCATGGCTGCGCTTCGCCAATGCGAAGCTGCGATCGCGGTCCGAATAGGTCTCCTGGCTCATCCGTATCCCGTGGTCCCGGGCGATCGGCGCGCATGCGCCGCGACCCTGACTTGATATACGGCAGTCTGGTAGCCGGACTGTTAAGCTCGAAAAGACCCTTGTTACCTTTCTTTCTTCGCCAACACTGGTCGAAGTAGAAATGCCGGGACGTGGGAACCCAAACCGACGGGCGTATCACCGTCCGCATCGTTCCGGCGCCCGCGCTCCTCGCGCCCGGCCGCGCCGGCGCGCGCCGTCGTGCGTCCCGCAGCACGGCTCTCCGGGCGAGCCTCTTGGCGCCCCTCCTGCCGACTCTCTTGACGACTCTCCTGGCGTGCCTCCGGACGCTGCGCGGCCGCCGCACCGCGACCGGTGCGTGCCCGCGGACGCTCCTCCCGGGCCTCCTCGGCCTCGCCGGCGCTCCGGATCTCCTTGGCGTCGCCGCGACTGGCGTCGCCGCTCCTCGCGCGACCGCCCCGGGCAGCACCGCCCTTGTCGCCGGCCTTCGCGGAGCGCGCGCCGCGGCGGCCCTCGCCCGACCGGCCGCGGTGACGCGTCCCGGTGTCGCCGGACGGCTCGGCCACCGTCGACAGATCGCCGTCCAGCCAGGGGATCGGCTGGCCGATCAGCGCCTCGATGGCGCCGAGGGAGCGCGTGTCCTCGGGGGCGACAAGCGTATAGGCCGTGCCGCTCCGGCCCGCGCGGCCGGTGCGGCCGATCCGGTGGACGTAATCCTCGGGGTGATGCGGCACGTCGAAGTTGAAGACGTGGCTCACGGCGGGGATATCGAGGCCGCGCGCCGCCACGTCGCTGGCGACGAGCAGGGCGGTCTCGCCGTTGCGGAACGCGTCCAGGGCGGCGGTCCGCGCCCGCTGATCCATGTCACCGTGGAGGGCGGCGGCGTCGAAGCCGTGGCTGACCAGGGACTTCTGGAGCAGGGCGACGTCACGCTTGCGGTTGCAGAAGATGATCCCGTTCTTGAGTTCCGCCTCGCCGCGGATCAGGTCGCGCAAGCGCTCGCGCTTGGCATGCCCCTCGGCGCCGGTTGCGACCAGGCGCTGGGTGATCGTCGTGGCCGTGGAGGCGGGACGGGCGACCTCGACCCGCTGGGGGTTGTGCAGGAACATGTCCGCCAGCCGCTCGATCTCCGGCGGCATGGTCGCGGAGAAGAACAGGGTCTGCCGGGTGAACGGCACCATCTTCACGATGCGCTCGATATCGGGGATGAACCCCATGTCGAGCATGCGGTCGGCCTCGTCGATGACGAGCAGCTCGACGCCGGTGAGCAGGAGCTTGCCGCGCTCGAAATGGTCGAGGAGGCGACCGGGTGTCGCGATCAGCACGTCCGTGCCGCGCATCAGCTTGGCGTCCTGGTCGGCGAAGGACACGCCACCGATGATCAGGGCGACGTTGAGCTTGTGGTTGGTGCCGTAGCGGTCGAAATTCTCGACCACCTGCGCCGCCAGTTCGCGGGTCGGTTCCAGGATCAGGGTCCGGGGCATCCGGGCCCGGGCGCGTCCGTTCTCCAGGAGCGTCAGCATCGGCAGCGTGAACGCCGCCGTCTTGCCGGTTCCCGTCTGGGCGATGCCGAGGACGTCGCGACGCGCCAGCACGTGGGGAATGGCCTCGGCCTGGATCGGCGTCGGCTCGGTATAACCCGCCGCTTCGACGGCGTTCAGGACTTTGTCACTCAGTCCCAGGTCGGAAAAAGGCATCTGCGTTCAGGAACCGTTGCGCGCCCGGCCGGCGCGAAGGACACCGTCGCGGCAACGGCTGGGAAAGGCTCGCGCGGGGCGATCGGGCGCTCCCGGGGCCGCGGGGCGCATCACGCATGTCAGTTAGGGCCCTGGCGCGACTTGTCAATCTCGCAATGGTGATGGCGCCCGCCGACGCACAGGGGATCGGGCGCCGAAACGGGCCTCGATCAGGGCCGGAGACGGTCGGATGCGGGCACGAGGCAGGGATCCAGGCGGGTGGACCGGGCGAATTCCGATGCCGCGAGGGCGCCGGTCGTCTGCGGGTCCGCGATCCCCGGATGGGCCGGTCCCGCCACGGCGGCGACCGCGGCGGCCGTCGGTGCCGCATCGGGCCGGCTGAGCCGGGCGAGCTGATAGGCGGCAACCACCGTGAGGAGCCCGACGAGTCCCGCCATGCGCAGGGTCCAGGACAGGGGCCCGGCGGCCCGCCTCGGCCGCGCAGGATGCGATGCCGGGCGGGGAAAGCTCGCCGGAAGACCGGCCGTCCCCTCCGGAGTTCGGCGCCTGCCGAAGGTTCTCCGGCTCCGTTCGTCGTGGCTGAGCATGGATGGACGGCTGTCTCCACCGGGCGAGGCGGCCGGCCGCGATGCGGGAGCCGGCAGGAAGCCGGTCGCGGGTGCTCGAGAGGGTCGGCCCGCCCGCAGCGACGGACCATCGGCGGATACGGTTAACCAATCGCTTACGACCGCGCGCACCCTCTCGCCAAAGTTGTGCCGGAATAAAACGGCCGCCCTGCATGCAACCGGCGAGACCTCGGACGCTATCACGGCACCCGTTGAGGCGTGCCCGAATATGCACGTCGCGCAAGACAGCTAGTCTTCCGAGCCTTTTCAGCTGTCCGCGTACAGTCTCGACGGGCAAGCGAGCCGGCTGCTTGGGAGACGGTCGGTTAGTCTTCATCTTTCGTTGACGGGATGTCCCTAGTCTGAGGATGCTTGTTGCAGGAAAGCGACAGACCCGCCATCCGAGAGCGCCTAGAAGGCTGCCGGCTCAAGCTAACCCCAGGACCGACACCACCATGAAGAAGCTCCTCCTCGCATCCACCGTCCTCGCCGGCTTGACCGCAACGGCGTCCGCCGCCGACCTGCCGCGCCGCGCTGCGCCGCCGCCGGTGTTCACGCCGGTGCCGGTGTTCACCTGGACCGGCTTCTACGTCGGTGTGAACGCCGGCTACGGCTTCGACGCCAACAGCCGCAACACCACCAGCTACGCCCTGCCGGGCGGCTCGCTGATCAACTCCCCCGGCACCTCGGGCGTCGTCAGCGTCAACAACCGCAACAACAACGACGGCTTCTCGGGCGGCGCCCAGATCGGCTACAACTACCAGTTCACGCCGGGCTCGGGCGTGGTGATCGGCTTCGAGGCCGACGCCCAGTACGTCGACTTCGCCCGCCGCGCCAACGCCACCCAGAACTACAGCTTCCTGGGCTTCCCCGGCGTCGCCTTCTCCAACCCGCCCGCCTTCGTCGCCACCAGCGGCAACGGCCTCGACTACTTCGGCACCGTCCGCGGCCGCCTCGGCTACGCCTTCGACCGCACCCTCGTGTACGGCACCGGCGGCTTCGCCTACGGATCCGGCCAGGACGACCAGAACTTCTCCGGCAACCGCTTCCGCGACAGCTTCCGCACCGGCTGGGCCGCCGGCGGCGGCGTCGAGTACGCCCTGCCCACCGACTCCTTCCTGAACTTCTTCCGCTCCTCGGCCGTCACCCTGAAGGTCGAAGGCCTGTACGTCAGCCTCGACCGCCAGAAGAACTCCGCCGGCGGCGTCTTCTACGGCAACCTCCTGCCCCCGAACGGCACCGCCTACCTCAACGGCGCCGCCGCCAAGACCGAGTTCGCCGTCGTCCGCGCCGGCCTGAACTACAAGTTCGGCTCGTACTAAGATCGAACGTCGGAGCCGGCTCGACCGGCTCCGCGCAACGGAAGAGCTCGGCCGCAAGGCCGGGCCCTTTCGCGTTTCAGGGTCGTGCCGCCGGACCGGTCGGGTGCGACAGGGAGCGCCGGAACCGCGCGTGCCACCCGCGATTGAGACCGCGGCGCCTCATGGGGACCAAGCGGGGATCGGGACGGGAACCCCGCGACGGGTCCGGGCGCACCGGAGCGATCAGCCATGCGAAGCCGAATCCTTCTCCTGTCGCTCGCGGCCCTGGCTCTGGCGGGAGCGCCTGCACGTGCCCAGGATGCCTCCGTGATCGGCAAGGATACGGTCCTGCCGGGCACGGGGCCGGGGACCTCGACGGACGGCCAGGGCGTCGGGCGGCTGATGGCGGCGGCGAATGCCGAGGGCGCCGCCAAGCGTCAGGGGCTCAAGCCTGTGGCCTTCCTGGCCTCCAAGATGATCGGCGTGACGGTGCGCAACGCGGCAGGCGACAGCGTCGGCAAGATCGACGACCTGCTGATCACCGATGGCGGGACCCTCAAGGCCGTTGTGATCGATGTCGGCGGCTTCCTCGGCCTCGGCAGCAAGGTGATCGCCGTGGAGCCTGGTGCCCTGGTGCTGCGGCCGGGAGGGGAGCGGTTCTCGGCGGTCCTCAACATGAGCACCGACACGGTGTCGGCGGCCCAGCCCTTCGACCCGGCCAAGGCGGTTACCAAGCCCTGACGGTCCGGGCGGCCGGCGCGGTGGAAACCGCGTCGGCGCGACGGTTCAGATGTCGAGGTCGGCCCCCTCGGCGAAGGCCGCGCGCTCGCTGATGAAGGCGAAGCGGGCCTCGGGCTTGTTGCCCATCAGCCGCTCGACCGTATCGCCGGTCGATTCCCGGGCCTCGTCCAGGACCGCGACGCGCAGCAACGTGCGCTTCTTCGGGTCCATGGTGGTCTCCTTGAGCTGGGCCGGCATCATCTCGCCGAGGCCCTTGAACCGGCCGATCTCGACCTTGCCGGCCTTGAACACCGTCTTGATGATCCGCTCCCGGTCGGCGTCGTCCCGGGCATAGGCCACCTTGGAGCCCTGCTGCAGCCGGTAGAGCGGCGGGATCGCGAGGTAGAGATGCCCGCGGTCGATGAGCTTGGGCATCTGGCGGTAGAAGAAGGTGATCAGCAGCGAGGCGATGTGGGCGCCGTCGACGTCGGCGTCCGTCATGATGATCACCTTGTCGTAGCGCAGGTCGGCCTCGCGGAAGGCCGCGCCGGTGCCGCAGCCGAGCGCCAGGGTGAGGTCGGAGATCAGCTGGTTGGCGCCGAGCTTGTCCCGGCTCGCCGAGGCGACGTTGAGGATCTTGCCGCGCAAGGGCAGGATCGCCTGGGTTGCCCGGTCGCGGGCCTGCTTGGCGGAGCCGCCGGCCGAATCGCCCTCGACGATGAAGATCTCCGAGCCCGCGGTGCCGGCGGCCGAGCAATCGGCGAGCTTGCCGGGCAGGCGGAGCTTGCGGGTGGCGCTCTTGCGGGCGACCTCCTTCTCCTGGCGGCGGCGCAGGCGCTCCTCGGCCCGGTCGATCACCCAGTCGAGCAGCTTGTTGGCCTGGGCCGGGGAGGCGGCGAGCCAATGGTCGAAGGCGTCGCGCACCGCCGTCTCGACGATGCGCTGGGCCTCCACGGTGGCGAGCTTGTCCTTGGTCTGGCCCTGGAACTCGGGCTCGCGGATGAAGACCGAGAGCATGGACGCGCAGGTCGCCATGACGTCGTCGGTGGTCACCGCGGTCATGCGCTTGGCCTGGTTCACGCGCTCGGCGTGCTCGCGCAGGCCCCGGAGCAGGGCGACCCGCAGGCCGGCCTCGTGGGTGCCGCCCTCGGGCGTCGGGATGGTGTTGCAGTAGGAATGCGAGAACCCGTCCTCGGCGACCATCCAGGCCACCGCCCATTCCAGCGACCCGTGCGAGCCCGGCTTGGTGATCTTGCCGGAGAACATCGCGTCGGTGACCAGCTCCTTGCCGTCGATGTCGCGGGCGAGATAGTCGCGCAGGCCGTCGGGGAAGCGGTGCACGGCTTCCGCAGGTACGCCCTCCAGCCCCTCGAGGAGGGCGGGGGCGCAGCGCCAGCGGATCTCGACGCCGCCGAACAGGTAGGCCTTCGAACGCGCCATCTTGAACAGGCGGCGCGGGTCGAATTTCAGCGAGCCGAAGATCTGCGCGTCCGGGTGGAAGCGGACCCGGGTGCCGCGCCGGTTCTGCACCCGGCCGATCAGCTCCAGCGCGCCCTGCGCGTGGCCCCGCGAGAAGGTCTGGCGATACAGGGTCTGGTTGCGCGCCACCTCGACCTCGAGGAGGTCGGAGAGCGCGTTCACCACCGAGATGCCGACGCCGTGCAGGCCGCCCGAGGTCTCGTAGACCTTCGAGTCGAACTTACCGCCGGCATGCAGCGTGGTCATGATGACCTCGAGCGCCGACTTGCCGGGAAATTTCGGATGCGGGTCGACCGGGATGCCGCGGCCGTTGTCGGTGACCACGAGGGCACCGGTCTCCTCCAGCTCCACCTCGATGAAGCTGGCATGGCCGGCCACCGCCTCGTCCATGGAGTTGTCGATCACCTCGGCGAAGAGGTGGTGCAGCGCCCGCTCGTCGGTGCCGCCGATATACATGCCGGGGCGGCGCCGGACCGGCTCCAGCCCCTCCAGCACCTCGATGTCGGAGGCGGTGTAGCCGGAATCGGGCTCGGCCGCTGCGAGCGCCGTCACGGAGGCCGTGGCATCGAGGCGCCGTCGCGGCTCCGGCGCGCGAGAGGGGGCTGTCGAGGCGGCCGCCTTGCCGCCCGGTCCGAACAGGTCGCGGGCCGGATCGCTCACGCGCGGCCTCCGCGGGCGCGGCGCATCGGCCGGCTCGGATTCGCGCAGACGGGTCTTGGGTCGTGGAGCATGCGCCTTCATCCCCGCATGATAGCGGAACAAAACGTAAACATCAAAACCGTTCGCCCCCAGGCGACGCGGCCGCACCATCGCATGCTGCGGCGCCGCGAGCGAGGGCCGGAACCGCCCCGACCCCCGAGGGGGCCAGGCGGCCCGTCATCACGACGTTGCACAACGATGGGTTAAGGCTTTCCCGTGACCAGCCTGTTCGACCTCCGCAGGCCGCCGCCGGAACAGACCGGGACGATCGACGTTGACGGCGGAGATAAATCTTGACCGTGGTCAGGGAGCCGCAGCCCATGAGCGATGCCGCGATCGAGGCCCGCCGCCTCACGTTGATCCGCTTCGAGCACGCGGCCGGCGCCGCCTTCGGCTGCGACGACGACGCGGCCGGCGTGCCGCCCGGCCGGGCGCTCATGAATTCCACCACGATCGCGCTGGCGACCTTCGCGACGGCGCTCGCGGCAACCATCACCTACCTCGTCTGAACCGGGCGGCCGGACCCGGAAACCGGGACGTGCATCCCGTTCTCCGCGTCGGTCTGCCCCTGTCCCCCACCGCTGCCGGGAGAGCAGCGCAGGACCGCGTGCCCGCCCTGGACACGGACCGGCGCGGCTGACGCGCCTTGCACCCGGCGAGCGGGTGAAGGCCGCCTGGACCTGTCTGCGTCAGCCGGCGCCCGTCTTCTTGGCCGCGGTCTTCTTGGCGGCGGGCTTCTTCGCTGCCCTCTTCTTGGCCGCCGGCTTGGCGCCGCTCGCCGCGCGCGTCGCGGTCTTCCGGACAGCGCCCCGTTTCGCCGGCTTGCCGCCGCCCGAGGCACGCTTGGCGTTGACCAGGGCGATCCCCTCGTCGAGCGTCAGCGCCTCGGCGCTCATGGTCTTCGGCAGCGTGGCGTTCACCTCGCCGTCGGTGACGTAGGGGCCGTACTTGCCGGCCTTCACCACGAGGTCGCGCCCGCTCGCAGCGTCCGTGCCGAGCGGCCGGCCGGGATCGGCAGCCGGACGGCCGCGGCCGCCGCTCTGCTCCTTGGCGACGATCAGGTCGATGGCGCGGTTGCCGCCGATCTCCAGCACGTCGTCGTCCTTGCCGAGATTGGCGTAGGTCTTCCCATGCTGCACGTAGGGCCCGAACCGGCCGAGATTGGCCAGGATCGGCTCGCCGGTCTCGGGGTGGCGCGCCACCTCGCGGGGCAGCGCCAGCAGGGCCAGCGCCTTCTGCAGGTCGACCGCCGAGGGACTCAGCCCCTTCGGCAGGGAGGAACGCTTCGGCTTCTCCGCCCCCTTCTCGGTGGAGGCCTCACCGAGCTGCAGGAACGGCCCGAATCGGCCGTCGCGCAGCGTCACCGGCAGGCCGGTGGCGGGATCGTCGCCCAGCACCCGGACGCCCGGCTGGCCGCCCTCGGCCGAGGAGCCGTCCCCCTCGCCCTCGACGCCCGAGGCCGAGAGCTGGCGGGTGTACTTGCACTCGGGATAGTTCGAGCAGCCGATGAAGGCGCCGAACTTGCCGAGCTTCAGCGACAATTGTCCGGTCCCGCAGACCGTGCAGGTGCGCGGGTTCGAGCCGTCGCCCTTGTCGGGGAAGATGTGCGGCCCGAGGAGGCCGTTCAGCGCCTCCAGCACGTCGGTGACGCGCAGCTCCTTGGTCTCGCCGATCGCCGCGGAGAAATCGCGCCAGAAGTCGCGCAGCACCGCCCGCCAGTCGATCTCGGCATTGGAGACGCGGTCGAGCTGCTCCTCGAGGTCGGCGGTGAAATCGTACTCGACGTAGCGCCGGAAGAAGCTCTCCAGGAAGCCCGTGACGAGCCGCCCCTTGTCCTCCGGCTGCAGCCGCTTCTTCTCGATCTTGACGTATTCGCGGTCGCGCAGCGTCTGGAGCACCGCCGCGTAGGTCGACGGGCGGCCGATGCCGAGTTCCTCCATGCGCTTCACGAGGCTCGCCTCGGAATAGCGCGGCGGCGGCTCGGTGAAGTGCTGGGTCGAGCTGATCCGCTCGCGGGTGAGCGGGTCGCCGGCCTTCATGGGCGGCAGGCGGCGGCTCTCCTCGTCCTCCTCGTCGTCCTTGCCCTCCTGGTAGAGGGTTAGGAAGCCGTCGAACTTCACCACCTGGCCGGTGGCGCGCAGGTCGATCTGGCGGGGGCCGACCTTCGCCGTGACATCCACGGTGGTCCGCTCCAGCTCGGCCGATTCCATCTGGCTCGCCATGGTGCGGGTCCAGATGAGATCGTAGAGCCGGGCCTGCTCGGGCTCGAGGTGGCGCGCCACCATCTTGGGCAGGCGGCTCATGTCGGTGGGCCGCACCGCCTCGTGGGCCTCCTGGGCGTTCTTGGCCTTGACGCTGTACTTGCGCGGCACGTCGGGCACGTAGCGGTCGCCGAATTCCTTGCCGATGACCCGGCGGGCGTCCTGGATCGCCTCGGGCGCCATATCGACGCCGTCGGTCCGCATGTAGGTGATGATGCCGACGGTCTCGCCGCCGATATCGACGCCCTCGTAGAGACGCTGGGCGACCCGCATGGTCTGGGCCGGCGCCATCCCGAGCTTGCGCGAGGCCTCCTGCTGCAGGGTCGAGGTGGTGAAGGGCGGCTGCGGGTGGCGCTTGGCGGGCTTCGCCTCGACGCTCGCCACCTGGAAGGTCGCGAGTTCGAGGTCGCGCTTGAAGGCGGCGGCCTCGTCGCCGGTGCCGACGTCGAGGCGCTGGATGCGCTTGCCGTCGGCGCCGACGAGGCGGGCCTCGAAGGTCGCGCCGTCGGCGGTCGTCAGCGTGGCGATGAGCGTCCAGTACTCGCGCGGCTTGAACCGCTCGATCTCCATCTCGCGCTCGACGACGAGGCGCAGCGCCACCGACTGGACGCGCCCCGCCGAACGGGCGCCCGGGAGCTTGCGCCACAGGACCGGGGAGAGGTTGAAGCCGACGAGGTAGTCCAGCGCCCGGCGCGCCAGATAGGCGTCGACCAGGGCCTGGTCGATCTCCCGGGGCTTGCGCATCGCCGCCTCGACCGAGGCCTTGGTGATGGCGTTGAAGGTGACGCGTTCGACCGGGATGCCCTTGAGCGCCTTGCGGGCGGTCAAGGCCTCCAGCACGTGCCAGGAGATCGCCTCGCCCTCGCGATCCGGGTCGGTAGCCAGAATCAGCTTGTCGGCGCCCTTGACCGCCTTGGCGATCTCGGAGACCCGGCTCGCCCCGCGGTCGGCCAGTTCCCAGACCATGTGGAAATCCTGCTCGGGATCCACGGAGCCGTCCTTGGCCGGCAGGTCGCGGATGTGCCCGAACGAGGCGATCACTTCATAGTCGCGGCCGAGATACTTATTGATCGTCTTGGCTTTGGCCGGCGACTCGACGACGACGACTTTCATTCAGACCTCTGCCCCTGACGGGACCTGAGCGCGACGGACGAATTCTGATCGTAATTCGCGTGGGACATATGCCCGCCGTCGGGCCGGGGCCGCGCGCCGGGGACAAGTGGGTCACGGGCGGCGGGATGTCAAATGGCGGGCTGTGCCGCCGGTGTGGGGTCGAGCCGCTCCGTCGCGCATGCCCCGGCTGGCGCGGCGCCGAAACTCAGATCCCCGCGTACCATTCGTAGCCGCGGTCCTCCCAGTAGCCACCGCCGCCCTGGCCGATGCCGTTGAGCGATTCCACCATCTCGACGCGCATCACGTACTTGGCCTGCTTGTAGCCGAGCTGGCGCTCGACCCGCAGGCGCAGGGGCGCGCCGTTGGAGACGGGCAGCGGCTTGCCGTTGAGGTCGTAGGCCAGGATCGTCTGCGGGTTGAAGGCGTCGTAGAGGTCGATGCTCTCGTAGTAGCGGATCGGCGTACGCTTATCCTCGGGCTCCGCGGCCGGGCTGCCCTGACCCCAATCGTCCTTGGGCGCGTCGGTGGCGGTGGGCGCGCCGCCCCAATCCTCGGCGGCGGCGAGCTGGATGTAGGCGTCGCGCACCGCGCCCGGATGCCCGGGGCGCCCCAGGAGGGCGCCGTCGCCGCCTTCGAGGCCGCCGCCGGCATATTCCAGCGTGTCGGCGCAGTGGAACACCGCGTAGCGCGCCTGCGGCTTCAGCCCGGCCCGCTTCAGCACCTCGGCGAGCGGCACGCCGGCCCATTGCCCGATGCAGCTCCAGCCCTCCACGCAATCGTGACGGGTGATCTGGGTCCGCGACGGCAAGGCGCGCAGGTCCGCGAGGCTCAGCGACAGCGGCGTCTGGACGAGCCCGTCGACCGTGAGCTTGAACTCCGCGAACTTCTTGGCCGCGAGGGCCCGGTAGGCGCGGTCCGGCGGGTCGATGGTGCCGTTCGGCTTGAACCAGGGCGAGATCATCGCGGCCGGGAATTCCCGGGCCAGGGTCGTCGGCGACATCAGCAGGCGCTGGACGTACTGGTTGGCGTCCTCGCCGACCTGGAGGGTCTGCCGGCCCGCATCGGATCCGGCGAATCTGTCGCAGCCGCCGAGCAGGGCGGTGCCCATCAGGCCGGCGCCGGCGGTGAGGAGGTTGCGGCGGTGGAGGATCATCGGGCACCTTCCCGGTCACGGCCGAGGCTGAACCAGCCGGTGATCATGCCGCGCATGTTGTTGACGAGGCCGGAGACCAGCACCAGCAGCACGTGGACCACCACGAACAGCACGATGAGCCCGGCGGCGATGAAGTGGACGCTGCGCGCCGATTGCCGGCCCCCGAACAGCTCGGTGAGCCAGGGCCAGGCGGCATCCATCCCGGGCGACATGGCGAGTCCCGCGAGCACCATCGCAGGTAAAAGGCCCAGCACCAGGACGAGATAGGTGAGCTTCTGGATGACGTTGTAGCGCTTGGCCTCCGTGCCCTCGGGGAAGCGCAGGAGCAGGTGCTCCTTCACGGAAGCCCCGAAGTGGCGGATCTGGTCCCCGTCCGGAAACAGGCGACGGCGGAGCTGGCCGCTGAACAGGCCGTAGGTGAGATAGACGGCGCCGTTGATCACCAGCAGCCACGCGAACAGGAAGTGCCAGCGGCGGCCCGTGGCGAGGTCCTGGTTGGCCGGCAGGGTCGCCCAGGACGGGAAGGCCCGCTCCACCTCCGTGCCGCCCTCGCGCGACAGGCCGAGAACGCCCGTGGTGTCTAAGGTCCGCGTGCCGACCGTCACCACCCCGCGGCTCTTGCCGTCGCGGCCCTGATCGCTCGTGATGGCGAGCGCCGGGTCGTCGAAGGTCGAGACCGCGCCCCAGTAGAGCGCGGGGTGGGCGTTGAAGATCTGGAGGCCGCTCATCAGCAGCACGAGCAGCACCGCGGCGTTGATCCAGTGCGCCAGACGGATCACCAGCGGATGGCGGTAGAACCACCGGCGCCCCTGCCGGTCGACGGTCTCGGGGGCTTGGAGAGCAGGGGAGGCGGCCAAGAATCGGGTCCCGGTTGGGCGTCGCTGGGCCGGGGATCGTCCGAACCCCGACCGTTCGGGCCAATACGTGGCGCGAGGAGCACCGGTTACCATCGGGCGGAAAAAAGGCCGCAGGTGCCGTCCGGCTTCCCCGGCGCGGCGGCGGTCTGCAGGGGCTGCGGGGGCTCCAGGCACGGGGCCGAGGGCGGAGCGCGGCCTGTCCCCTTTCCGAGCGGACGGGCCAGCCGGGAGCTCACGCCGAGCCAGCCCCTGTGCGCCGGAGGACGCGTCCCGGCCTGAACCGCGATGGATGCGCGCGATGGATGCATCGGACAGCCTTGCCGGGACGGCGCGCCGCACCTACACCCGGGCCTCATCATGACGACGCCCGCGCCCCCGGCCTTCCCGCACCGGCACCTCCTCGGCATCGAGGGTCTGACCCGGCCCGACATCGAAGGGCTGCTCGACGCCGCCGAATCCGCCGTCGACCTCTCGCGGCAGGTTGAGAAGAAGCGCACGACCCTGCGGGGCCGCACGCAGATCAACCTGTTCTTCGAGCCCTCGACGCGGACGCAATCCTCCTTCGAACTCGCCGGCAAGCGGCTCGGCGCCGACGTGATGAACATGTCGGTCGCCTCGTCCTCGGTGAAGAAGGGCGAGACCCTGATCGACACCGCGGCGACGCTGAACGCCATGCGGCCCGACATCATCGTGGTCCGCCACGAATCGGCCGGCGCCGTGCACCTGCTCGCCCGGAAGGTCGATTGCGCGGTGGTCAACGCGGGCGACGGCGCCCACGAGCACCCGACCCAGGCGCTCCTCGACGCGCTCACCATCCGCCGCAACAAGGGCCGGATCGAGGGCCTGCAGGTGGCGATCTGCGGCGACGTCCTGCACTCCCGGGTGGCGCGCTCCAACATCATCCTGCTCCAGGCCATGGGTGCCCGGGTCCGCCTGATCGCGCCCTCGACGCTGCTGCCCGCCGGCATCGAGCGCTTCGGCGTCGAGACCTTCACGGACATGCGCAAGGGTCTCGTCGGCTGCGACATCGTGATGATGCTGCGCCTCCAGCGGGAGCGCATGAACGGTTCGTTCGTGCCCTCCGTGAAGGAGTATTTCCGCTATTTCGGCCTCGACGCCGAGAAGCTGGCGCTCGCCAAGCCCGATGCCCTGGTGATGCATCCGGGCCCGATGAACCGCGGCGTCGAGATCGCCTCGGACGTCGCCGACGGGGCGCAGTCGCTGATCCGCGAGCAGGTGGAGATGGGTGTCGCCGTGCGCATGGCGGTGCTGGAAGCGCTCGCCCGGCATCTCCCGAACGGCTGAGCCCCGGACAAAGCCCATCCGCCTTCACCCGCGCCGCTTGCTCGCAGGGCGGTCGTGGCGCAGTTTCCTGCCGAAATCCGGCCCGGATCCGTATAAGGGGCCGGCGCAACATGCAGATCGCTTCATGACCGCCTACACGCTCGCCGACCTCGCCGCCCTCGTGGCGAGCCGCGCCGGGACCGATCCGGCCACCTCCTACACGGCCAAGCTCCTGTCCGAGGGCCCCGCCAAGGCGGCCAAGAAGCTCGGCGAGGAGGCGGTCGAGGCGGCGATCGCGGCCGTGCAGGGCGACAAGACCGGCCTGAGGAATGAGGCCGCCGACGTGCTCTACCACCTCGTCGTGCTGCTCCGGGCCGGCGGCGTGGAGCTCGAGGCGGTGATGGCCGAGCTGGAGCGCCGGACGGCCCAGAGCGGCATCGCCGAGAAGGCCGCGAGGCGCCACGCGTGAACGCGGCCGCGCTGCCGGGCTCGGTCGAGGCGATCCTCGACGCGTCGGACCGGCTCTCGCCCTATCGCCGCTTCAGCCGGGAGGAATGGGCGCAGCTGCGCGCCGACACGCCGCTCACCCTCAACCAGGAGGATCTGGAGCGGCTGCAATCGATCAACGATCCGATCTCGGTCGAGGAGGTGGTGGCGATCTACCTGCCGCTGTCGCGCCTGCTGGCCCTCTACGTCGCGGCGACGCAGGGGCTGTTCAAGGCGACGCAGCGCTTCCTGATGGCCGAGCGCGAGACCAAGGCGCCCTACATCATCGGGCTCGCCGGGTCGGTGGCGGTGGGCAAGTCCACCACGGCCCGCATCCTGACCGCCCTGCTGGCGCGCTGGCCCAACACGCCGAAGGTCGACCTCGTCACCACCGACGGGTTCCTGCTGCCCAACGCCGAACTCGCCGCCAACGGCCTGATGGAGCGCAAGGGCTTTCCCGAAAGCTACGACACCGCCGCGCTGCTGCGCTTCCTCCACGACGTGAAGGCCGGCCACAAGCGCGTGACCGCGCCGCTCTACTCGCACCTCGTCTACGACCGGGTGCCCGGGGAGGAGCGGGTGGTGGAGAGCCCCGACATCCTGATCGTCGAGGGCCTGAACGTGCTCCAGCCCGCCCGCCTGCCGCGGGACGGCACCGCGATCCCGTTCGTGTCCGACTTCTTCGACTTCTCGATCTATCTCGACGGCCACGAGGACGACCTGCACCGCTGGTACGTCACCCGCTTCATGAAGCTGCGCCAGACCGCCTTCCGCGACCCACGCTCCTACTTCCGGAAATACGCCGAGATCCCGGAAACCGAGGCGCTCGACATCGCCGACCGGCTCTGGACCACGATCAACCTGCCGAACCTGCGCGAGAACATCGTGCCCACGCGGCAGCGGGCGAGCCTGATCCTCACCAAGGGCGCGAGCCACCGGATCGAGAGCGTGGCGCTGCGGCGGCTGTAGGTCGGTCCAACCCTCCAGCTGATCCTGAGGTGACCGCGAAGCGGGCCTCGAAGGAGGTCTTCCGGGCCCACAGAGCCCTCTGGATGAGGGGAGGCCTGAAGCGACCGCCTCACGCGAACGGAAAGTCCGCCTCCGCCACATACGGCCCACCCCCGGTTGAGTCCCGCGCCGAGAACAGCGTCACCCGGTCAACCGCGAAGGCCAGCGGCGCGAAGACCGGCGCCTGCGACAGGTACATCGCCGTCGCCTCCGGCGTGGCGTCGCGGCGCAGCCGGGCCAGGGTGACATGCGGGGTGAACTTCCGCCGTTCCGGCTCGACCCCGGCGCGGCGCACCAGCCGCTCCTGCTCGGCCTGGAGATCCGTCAGCGCCGGATCGGCCACCACCGCCGCGTAGAGCGCCCGCGGCCTGTCGCCGCCGAAGATGCCGAGGCCGTCGAGAGTCACCGTCAGGGGCGGGCGTACCCGCATCTCGGCCAGCGCCTCCACGACATCGTCGGCGACGGTGACCTCGACATCCCCGAGGAAACGCAGGGTGACGTGAAAGTCGCCGGGCTCGATCCAGCGGGCGCCGGGCAGCCCGCCCTGGTAGGCCTTGAGGGCGTCGGCGACCGCCGGCGGCACGGCGAGCCCTGTGAACAGGCGCGGCATCAGCGGACCGGCGCCTGGCGGATCCGGTCCAGGAACGAATCGACCGTCGGCAGCATGCGGGCCGCGATCGTCTCCACGCCCTGCCGGTTCGGGTGGATCATGTCATCGAGGTGCTGCGCCCGGTCGCCCACGATCCCGTCGAGGAAGAACGGGTAGAGGGTCAGCCCGTATCGCTCGGCGAGGGCCGGAAAGATCGCGTCGAACCGCGCCTTGAAGTCCGGCCCGAGATTGGGCGCGGCCTGCATGCCGGCCAGCAGGACCGGGATGCCCCGGGCCTTCAGCCGCTCGATGATCGCCGACAGCGCACCCTCGGTCACCTTCGGGTCGGTGCCGCGGAGCATGTCGTTGGCGCCGAGTTCGAGGATCACGCCCGCGGTCCCGTCGGGCACCGACCAGTCGACCCGGTCGAGGCCACCGGTGGCGGTGTCGCCGGAGACGCCGGCATTGGACACGGTCACGTCTTCGCCCTTGGCCTTGAGCAGCCGCTCCAGGACGGTGGGGAAGGCGGCATCGGCGGGCAGCCGGTAACCGGCGGTCAGGCTGTCGCCCAGGGCGACGAGCTTGACCGGGCCGTTCGGGGCGGCCTGCGGTGCCGTCATGAAAGGGACCATGAGGACGGCTAGCGCTGCGGCAAACAGGGCCGTGCGCCGGAACACAGCGCCGCCGTCATGGCGCGGCCCCAATGCGGATCCCATATCGCGGTGCCCCCGCGGCCCGTGCAGCCAAGTTCGCAGCCAACCGAGGACCTCGCGCGCCATGCTCGTCATCGCCCACAGATCGGCTCGCCCGTGAGCCAAGGCAAGGTGCTGCGCGATCCGGCGATCGCGCTGTCGAACATCGATCTCAGCCTCGGCCGCGGCGCCGCCCGGGTCCACATCCTCCGCGGCATCTCGCTCACCGTCGACCGCGGCGAGGCGGTGGGTCTCGTCGGCCCGTCCGGCTCCGGCAAGTCGACGCTTCTGATGGTCATGGCCGGGCTGGAGCGGCCCGATTCCGGCGGCGTGGTCATCGAGGAGACCGATCTCGTCCGCCTCGACGAGGACGCGCTCGCCCGCTTCCGGGGCCGGCGCATCGGCATCGTGTTCCAGGCCTTCCACCTCGTGCCGACCATGACGGCACTGGAGAACGTGGCGCTGCCGCTGGAACTCGCCGACCGGCCCGGCGCCCACGAGCGGGCCCGCGCCGAGCTGGAGGCGGTGGGCCTCGGGCACCGGCTGCACCATTACCCGGCGCAGCTCTCGGGGGGCGAGCAGCAGCGCGTCGCCATCGCCCGGGCGGTCGCCCCCGACCCGGCGATCCTGGTCGCCGACGAGCCCACCGGCAACCTCGACGAGGCCACCGGCCGGCAGATCGTCGATCTCCTGTTCCGGCTGAAGCGCGACCGCGGCGCGACCCTGGTGCTCGTCACCCACGACAACGGCCTCGCCCGCCTGTGCGACCGCACGGTGCGCCTGCGCTCGGGCCGGATCGAGGAAGCGGTGACCGCCTGATGCACGGCACGATCACCCGACCGGACCCCGGCCCCCGCCGCCTCCCGCTCATCCTGCGGCTGGCGCTCCGCGAACTGCGCGCCGGCCTCACGGGCTTCGCGGTGTTCCTCGCCTGCATCGCGCTGGGCGTCGCGGCGATCGCGGGCGTGGCGTCGATCTCGCGCTCGCTCTCGGACGGGCTCGGCCGGGAGGGGCGGCGGATCCTCGGCGGCGACCTCGCCTACAACCTGATCAACCGCGAGGCCACCGACGCCGAGCGGCAGGCCCTGGCGCGGGAAGGCCGGCTCGATAGCGTCGCTTCCCTGCGGGCCATGGCGGTGGCGGAGAGCGGCGACGCGGCCCTCGTCGAGCTGAAGGCCGTCGACCCGGCCACCTACCCGGCGGCGGGCGACCTCGCCACCGACCCGCCGGGCCGCCTCGCCGACCGGCTGGCCGAACGGGACGGGGTGCCGGGGGCGCTCGCCGACCCAGCCCTGCTCACGCGCCTCGACGTCAAGGTCGGGGACCGGATCGCGCTGGCTGGGCACAAGGTGGCGATCCGCGGGACCATCGTGTCCGAGCCCGACAAGATCGCCGGCGGCATCGGCTTCGGGCCGCGGCTGATGATCTCCGAGCCGACGCTGCGCGCCACCGGTCTCGTCCAGCCCGGCAGCCTCAACCGCTGGAGCTACCGGATCCTCCTGCCGCCGGGCACGCCGGATGCCGATCTCGACGCCGCGCAGGCCCGGATCCGTGCCGCGACGCCGGAGGCGGGCTGGGAGGTCCGCTCGCGCAGCAACGCCGACCCGCGCTTCGCCAAGAGCATCGAGCGCTTCACGCAGTTCCTGACCCTGGTCGGGCTCACCGCGCTGATCGTCGGCGGCGTCGGCGTCGGCAATGCCGTCCACGCCTTCGTGGAGCGCAAGCGGGCCTCGATCGCGACCCTCAAGAGCGTCGGCGCGCCCGGCTCGCAGGTGGTCGCCCTCTACCTGACGCAGGTGATGCTGATCGCCGGGATCGGCACCCTGATCGGGCTGGCGATCGGCGCGAGCCTGCCCTTCCTCCTCGACGCGCTGTTCTCCGCCGACCTGCCGCTGCCCCTGAACCCGACGCTCGCCCCGGGCGAACTCGCGCTCGCGGCCGCCTACGGGCTCCTCACCGCCTTCGCCTTCGCGATCACCCCGCTCGGCCGCGCCCACGACGTGCCGGTCTCCGGCCTGTTCCGCGACACCGTCGATCCGGCCCGGGTGAGGCCGCGCTGGCGCTACCGGATCTGGTTGGGCCTGAGCCTCGCGGCGCTGGTCGGCCTGTCGGTGGCCACCGCCTTCGACCGGCGCGTGGCGCTGATCTTCATCGCGGCGGCCGCCATCGCCTTCGGCCTGCTGCACGGGGTGGCCCTCGGCCTGATGGCGCTCGCCCGCCGCCTGCCGCATCCAAGCTGGCCCGCGCCCCGGATGGCGCTCGCCAACCTCCACCGGCCAGGGGCCCTGACGCCCGCCATCGTCCTGTCGCTGGGCCTCGGCGTGACGCTCCTCGTGACGCTCAGCCTGATCGACGCCAATGTCCGCCGGACGATCAGCGCGACCCTGCCGGCCCGCGCGCCGAACCTCTTCTTCCTGGACATACCCTCGCGGGACGCCGCCCAGTTCCGCGAGTTCCTGGCGCGCGCCGCCCCGAACGGGAAGATCGAGGACGTGCCGATGATGCGCGGCCGGATCGTCGCCCTGAACGGCGTGCCGGCCAGCAAGATCCGGCCCCCGGAGGATGCCGCCTGGGTGCTCGACGGCGACCGGGGCATCACCTACGCCGACACGGTGCCGGAGGGCTCGAGCCTCACCGAAGGCGCGTGGTGGAGCGCCGAGCAGGGCGCCAAGCCGCTGGTCTCCTTCGAGGCCGACCTCGCCCGCCAGCTCGGCCTCAAGCTCGGCGACACCGTGACGGTGAACGTGCTCGGCCGCGACCTCACCGCGACGATCTTCAACCTGCGCCGGGTGGAGTGGCGCAATCTCGGCATCAACTTCGTGATGGTGTTCTCGCCGGGGACCTTCCGCGGCGCGCCGCATTCCGACCTCGCCACGCTGACGCTGCCGGGCGGCACCGACGCGGCCGCCGAGAACCACATCCTGCGCGACGTCGCCAAGACCTTCCCGTCGGTGAGCGCCGTGCGGGTCAAGGACGCGCTGGACGCGATCGGCGACCTCGTCGGCCGGCTGGTCCTGGCGATCCGCGGGGCGAGCGCCGTGGCGGTCCTGGCGAGCCTGTTCGTGCTGGCCGGCGCCATCGCGGCCGGGCACCGGGCACGACTCTACGACGCCGTCGTGCTCAAGGTGCTGGGCGCGCGCCGGTCGCGGCTGCTCGCCGCCTACGCCCTCGAATACGCCGCCCTGGGCCTCGCCACGGCCCTGTTCGGCCTCATGGCCGGGACGCTCGCAGGGTGGGTGATCGTCGCCAAGGTCATGCATCTCGACTTCCGCCTCGACCTGTCGGGCGCGCTGGTGGCGGCGACGGCCGCCGTCGCACTGGCGATCCTCCTCGGGCTCGCCGGCACCTGGCGGATCCTGGGGCAGAAGCCGGCGCCGTATCTGCGGCAGATCTGAGGAGCGCCTCCCGGTCCCGGGAGGACTGCCCGGGCGCTCAGACCCGACGGGCCGCCGTCAGCGCCAGAATGTCCACCAGGGCCGTCGCACGACGGGCACCTCGCGATAGCCGCTTCCCGAAAAGCCGTGCTGGAACGCCCCGGGCGCACTCTCCGCGACGTCCGCGGGCCGGGGGAACGGCTTGGAGCCGCCGAGCAGGAGGTTCTCGACCAGGAAATCGAGACACCGCGCCTGATACTCGGCTCCGTGCGTCGCGAGCATCGGCTCCGCGCACAGGGCCGACACGACGCGGTAAGTCTCGCCGTGCCGCTCAAATCCGACCCGGTAGACGCCGAGGCCGGTCCAGCTCCGGTGGAAGCAGAGATCGAGTCCGTCGAGATAGATGAACCACTTGTCTTCCATCACCTCCGGACGCAGCCCCTTCGCCAGCTCCGCGAATTGGGCGGGGTCGAAGGCCGCGCGATAGGGGATCGGGGACATCGCCGCGAAGGGCAGGCGCTTCCAATCCTCCGGCTTCGCCGTCGCCCGCATCGCCATGTTTCCGGGGTCTCCAGCCTTTGCCGCCGGCGGCGTCAGCCCTCGGCCGGTTCCGAGCCGACCATCCCGAGGACCGCCTCGCCGAAGCGTCGGCGCGCCGCCGGATCGAGCTGGCGGAAATGGACCTTCACCAGAGCCAGGAGCCGCTCCGTCTCCCAATCGATCGCCGGCCGCGTGGCGGGGCCGCACCGATCCGGCTGGTAGAACGCCTCGATCGGAAGATCGAGGGACTGCGCGATTCGAATGAGGGCTTGGGACGACGCAGTGTCCGCTTTCGCGCCGGCAATCATGCGCAGACGTTCGAGCCCGTTCTCATCCATGACCGACCCTCGAACATCTCCAGGAAGGCGCAAATCGACCCACAGCACCGCGGAGTGCCCGACCGCAACTTTATCCGCAAGTGAACTCTTTGTCATTTGTGTGATATATTGGTACGGAGAAAGACGTTCGGGCTCCGGCCGACCAGAGGACCAACCGTCATGGGCATTACCGTCATCGATGGCTACGGGGAGGATACGGAGCGTCTCCGTGCCGCCCTCGAAGCCTCGTGCGTCGTGGGTGCCTGGGAATGGGACCATGTCGGCGGCCGTGTCGTCTACGATGAGGGCGCGGCCATGTTGCTGACCGGCACCCCCGACCTCGCCAATCGCCCGATCAGCGGACCGATGGCACTGGCCGCGGTGCATCCGCAGGACATGACCTGGCTGATGGACCACATGCTCCGGGCCGTCCGGTCCGGTGGACTGGTGCTGGCCGAGTACCGCGTGTTCAAGACGGACGGCTCCGTGCGATGGCTCCTCAGCCGCGGACGGACGCATCGGGACGCGGCCGGCCAGCCGGTCCGCTCGCACGGGATCCTGATGGACATCACGGAGATCCGGGACGGCGGCGATCGCTACGTCCTGGGCAGGCCTCCTTCGGGGGGCGCCCCGCTGGAGCGCGCGGCCGACCTGGCGATCGCGCTCAAGGAGACGCTCACCGACGATATGCCGGCCGAGGTGCAGGTCGCCGCCGAGCTGATGCTGCTGAGCCTGGGCCGCGCCTTCGCCCGCAGGGCCGCGCACTGAGCCCTGGACGTCCGGTCCGCCGGAACCCTGCGGACGGGTGGCGGCCGGCCTGCGCCGGACAAACCGGCGCGGGCGCCGCCGCGGGTGGCATCAGGAAACCGTTAAGACTGCTCGCACGGCTATCGAAACACCTGCATCCCGGCAACCGTCAGTCGAAAGACACGCTTTGCAGCAGGAAATGCATTTTAATCCCTGCCCGGATGGACAAAAATACATCCTCCGGACACGGAAAACCCGGGCCGCAACCGTGGCCGGGGACTTGTGTCCAGGACGCGGGCGCAACATATTCCTGACCGAGGCGCCAGCCTGGCGCCAGAGGTCCTGCGTGGGCCTCGCCCGAACACCACGCTGAGAGAGCCTCCGCAAGGAAACTCCCATGGCATTCGAGAATAGCCCCTTCCGGTACGGCGCCCAGCAGCCGACCGGCTACGCCGGCACCCAGGTCGAAGTCGACCAGGGCCTGCGCACCTTCATGCTCGGCGTCTACAACAACATGGTCGTCGGGCTTGGCATCTCGGGTCTCGTCGCGCTCGGCCTGAACATGGCCTCCGTGGCGGCCTACCAGGGCACCCGCCCGATCCTGACCCCGTTCGGTCAGACCCTCTATCTCAGCCCGCTGAAGTGGGTCCTGATGCTCGCCCCGCTGGCGTTCATCTTCGTCTTCTCCATGCGGATGGACCGGATGTCGGCCTCTTCCGCGCGGACGATGTTCTTCGCCTTCGCGGCGGTGATGGGCGCCTCGATGTCCTCGCTCCTGCTGGTCTTCACCGGTGGCAGCGTGGTCCAGGTGTTCTTCATCACGGCGGCGGCCTTCGGCTCGCTCAGCCTCTGGGGCTACACCACGAAGCGTAGCCTCTCGGGCATGGGCTCGTTCCTGATGATGGGCCTGATCGGCATCATCCTCGCGTCGCTGGTGAACATCTTCTTCGCCTCGTCGGCCCTCCAGTTCGCCATCTCGGTGCTGGGCGTGCTGATCTTCGCGGGGCTGACCGCCTACGACACGCAGAAGCTCAAGGAGATGTATCTCTACGGCGGCTTCGACGGTGAGATGGCGGCCAAGATGTCGGTGAACGGCGCCCTGACCCTCTATCTCGACTTCATCAACATGTTCCAGTTCCTGCTGAGCCTGATCGGCGACCGCCGCTAAGCCGCAAGAACCGATCGTTGAGAGAAACCCCGGCGGGCAACCGCCGGGGTTTCTTTTTGCCTCGCCGCACCGACCGGATGCGCTAAGCTCGGGCCATGCCCGCGCTCTCCGGCCTTTCCGGCCTTTCCGGCCTCTCCGCCTTCCCGATCACCCCGAGCGACGCCGACGGTCGGGTCGATGCCGGAGCCCTACAGCGCCTGCTGGAGCCCCTCGTGGCCGCCGGGGTCGATTCGATCGGCCTGCTCGGCAGCACCGGAACCTACGCGTATCTGAGCCGCGACGAGCGCCGCCGGGCGGTGGCGATCGCCCGCGAGGCTGTGGGCGGCCGGGTACCGCTCCTGGTCGGCATCGGCGCCCTGCGCACCGACGAGGCCATTCGCCTCGCGCAGGACGCACGGGCGGCCGGCGCGGCTGCGGGGCTGCTCGCCCCCGTCTCCTACACGCCGCTGACCGAGGCCGAGGTCGAGGCGCATTTCGCGGCCGTGGCGGAGGCGGGCGGATTACCCCTCGTCCTCTACGACAACCCCGCGACCACGCATTTCCGCTTCACGCCGGCGCTGATCGGCCGGCTCGCCCGCCGTCCCGGGATCGTGGCCGCCAAATGCGCCGCGCCGGCCCCGGCCGACGCCGCGGCCGGTGTCGCCGCCCTGCAGGCAACCGTCCCGGCGGGCTTCCCCCTCGGCTTCAGCGGCGACTGGAACGCGACCGAGGCGCTGATCGCCGGCGGCACGGCATGGTACAGCGTGGCGGGCGGCCTGTTCCCCCGGACCTGCCGCGCGATCGTCCGGGCCGTGGAGGCCGGCGACACGGACCGGGCGCGCACCCTGAACGCGGAACTGGAGCCGCTCTGGACGCTGTTCCGGACCCATTCCAGCCTGCGGGTGGTCTACGCGTTGGCCGATCTGATGGGGCTGTGCCGCGCCGAGCCGCCGCGGCCGATCCGTCCCCTGCCGCCGGAGGTCGTGGCCGAGATCGCCGCGACCGTCCGGCGGATGCCCCTGTCCTGAGGGGCGGAGCGGGATGCCATGCGGGGTCAGACCGCATGTCAGACCGCCTTGGGCGCCGGCTCCAGCACGGCGATGACCCGGGCGAGTTCCGAGCCGCGCTTCAGGATCTGGCCGCTCGCGGCGATGACCGCGTAGGCCCCCTGGCGGCGGGCAAGCTTGGGATCCTTCTCGATCCGGTAGAGCGGCATCTCGGAGGCGCGGCGGTAGATCGAGAACACCGCCCTGTCGCGGCGGAAATCGAGGGCGTAGTCGCGCCATTCGCCCGCGGCCACCTGCCGGCCATAGAGGTTGAAGATCGTGCGCAGCTCATCCCGGTTGAAGGCGACCTGTGGAGGAGCCGCGCGGGCGGGGAAGGGAATGACATGCCCCGCCGCCTCGTCGGGCCTCGGCCCGGCGCTCGTCCTTTCGGTCATCACCACTCCCGTGCATCGTTCCTTTGCCGGATGATGGGCTTCGCCGCAGCGGCCCGCAAGGGTGACGGCCGCCCCGCGCCGTGACCTGCGAGACACGCCCAAGCGACAAAAAACATGGTTTGGCCAGATTCGCGCCTTTTGCAGGCCGCGTTGCCGCGCGACAACAGACGTCGAACCTCGCCGGGTCCTGCCCGGCCGGCGCCCGACACCCAGCTCCCCAGCCATCGGCCGCCGTTCGGGATCCCAGGATCCGGCACTCCGAGGTTTCGAGACCCAAGACTTCAGGCCGCCCCTCCGGGCGGCCTTTTTTCTGTTTCCCGTTGGGCCCGGGAAGCGGGTATGCCACCGGCATCATGGGCCCGCCCGCCTTCGACGACGCCTTCCTGCACGACCTCGACGCGCTGTTCGCGTGGCGCCGCGACGTGCGCCGGTTCCGGACGGATCCGGTGGACGAGGCGTGCCTGCGCACCTGCCTGACGGCGGCCCACCGGGCGCCGTCGGTCGGCAACAGCCGGCCCTGGCGGTTCGTGCGCGTCTCGGATCCGGCGCGGCGCCGCGCGGTGTCCGACAACTTCTCCGGCTGCAACGCCGCCGCGGCCGCAGGCTACGATGCGGACCGCGCCGCCCGGTATCGCGGCCTCAAGCTCGCCGGCCTGCGGGAGGCGCCGGTCCATCTGGCCGTCTTCTGCGACGCGGCGACCGAGACCGGCCTCGGGCTCGGACGGGCCAGCATGCCGGAGACCCTGGCCTATTCGGTGGTGGGGGCGGTGCAGTGCTTCTGGCTCGCCGCCCGGGCGCGCGGCCTCGGCGTCGGCTGGGTCTCGATCCTGGAGCCGCAGACCGTCTCGGCGATCCTGGCGGTGCCGGAGACGTGGCGGCTCGTGGCCTATCTCTGCGTCGGACACCCGGTGGAGGAGCATCTCGACCCGGAGCTGGAGCGCCACGGCTGGCAGCCCGAGGACAAGCGGGGCAGCACGCTCTACGAGCGCTGAGGGGCGGCCGAGCGGCCCCGCCGCGCCCCCGCGCCGTCGATCGTGGTTGCTCTTTTACCGTGCCTCACGGATGCGGCACGCTGACCCCACATCAACCATAGCTATTCTTGGAACGGTAAGCTCGGCCGCGGATTACTTGCCCGCGTCAACTCTTGCTTGTCGAGGATCGTAGTGATGTCGGGTCGGGTGGCGGCTGTATTCGGTTTGGCCGGCGCGATGCTGGCCGGTTGTCTTCAAACGGCGCAGGCGCGCGAGGTCGTGCCGTTCCAGAACGGTGTCGCGCCGGGCTCGGTGGTGATCAGCGTGTCGCAGCGCAAGCTCTATCTTGTGAACGGCGACGGCACGGCGATCCGCTACCCCGTGGCGGTGGGCCGGCCCGGCAAGCAGTGGTTCGGCACGAAGCCGATCGACGGCAAGTACGTCGCCCCCGCCTGGTCGCCCCCCGCGGAGGTGAAGCGCGACAACCCGCGCCTGCCGAACCTCATCGCGGGCGGCTCGCCGCACAATCCGATGGGTGCGGCGGCCATGACTCTCGCGGGCGGCGAATACGCGATCCACGGCACCAACCGGCCGAGTTCGGTGGGCACCTACGCGTCCTATGGCTGCATCCGGATGTACAATCAGGACGTGGTCGACCTCTACGCGCGGGTCGATGTCGGCACGCAGGTCTACATGACCCACTGAAACCCGCGGGCCTCAGCCGGCCGGCGGCGCGGTCGCCTCGACGGCCGTGAACGTCTCCAGGATCCGGTAGGTGTGCGCGGCGCCCGCCGGCACGCAGTAGGAATCGCCCGGAGCGAGGGCGAGGGTCTCGCCCTCCAGGACGAGCTCCGCCCGGCCGCTGACCACGTAGCCGACGGTCTCGTAGGCCGATTTGGTCATCGGCTTGTCGGCGTTCGGCTCCTCCGCCCGCCACATCCGCATCCCGAGCCGCTCGCCGCGGGCCAGGGTGATCGCGCCGTGCGGTCCCGCGACCGCGCTGCGCGCCGATACCGTTGTCGCCATGCTCGCCTCCTCCGGGTGAATCCGCTCAACGGGCCCGGAGGCTCGACGTTCCGCGCCGGACGTTCCGTGCCCGACGGCGTGCCGCTTGACGGCCCGCACCGGGCCCCGACAGGATGACGCACCGGTTCGACAGACGCCCGACAGAGGCGCGGACCGGTGCGGCGCCCGCGAACCCGCCCGGGTCCGATGCGCCGGCGAGCGATCCGGATCGGGAGGATGCGCGCCATGCAGATCAAGGCGGCGATCGACAGGATTCCCGGCGGCCTGATGCTGGTGCCGCTGCTGCTCGGAGCCCTGTGCAGGACCTTCGCGCCGGGGTCCCCGGCCTATTTCAAGGGCTTCACGCAGGGGATCATGACCGGCGTGATCCCGATCCTGGCGGTCTGGTTCTTCTGCATGGGCGCCTCGGTCAGCCTGAGGGCGACCGGGACGGTGCTGCGCAAGTCCGGCACGCTGGTGGCGACCAAGCTGGTCGCCGCCTGGGCGATCGTGCTGGTGGCCGGGCTGTTCATCCCGCCCGAGGGGATCCAGACCGGCTTCTTCGCCGGCCTCTCGATCCTGGCGATCGTCTACGCGATGGATATGACCAATGGCGGCCTCTACGCCTCGCTGATGCAGACCTACGGCAGCCGCGAGGAGGCCGGCGCCTTCATCCTCACGTCGATCGAATCCGGCCCGCTGATGAGCATGATCATCCTCGGGGCCTCTGGGGCTGCGCATTTCGAGCCGCAGATCTTCGCGGGCGCGGTATTGCCCTTCCTCGTCGGCTTCGCCCTCGGCAACCTCGACCCGAAGCTCCGGGCCCTGTTCGCCCCGGGCGGCCAGCTGATGATCCCGTTCTTCGCCTTCGCGCTGGGGAACACCGTGGACCTCAGCAACCTGCTCTCGCCGCTCGCGGGGCTCGGCATCGTGCTGGCGCTGGCGGTGATCGTCCTGACCGGCATCCCGCTGATCCTGGCCGACCGGGAGATCGGGGGCGGGACCGGCACGGCGGGGCTGGCGGCCTCCTCGACGGCCGGGGCCGCCGCCGCCAACCCGCTGGCGATCGCCGCCGTCGCCCCGCACTTCGCCCCGGCCGCGCAGACCGCCACCGTGCTGGTGACGATCTGCATCATCGTGACCTCGATCCTCGTGCCGATCCTGACCGGGCTCTGGTACTGGCGGTTCGGGGCGGGTGCGGCGGAGGTCCGGACCGAGACCGGCCCGCCGCTGGCGGTCCCGGCCGAATAGGGCCGGGCCGGTGCGCCGGCCCCCGCGCCGTCCTCAGAAGTCGACCGCGAGGCCCTTCACCTCCCAGTCGTCGTAGCGCACCGGCTCCAGGCCGCCGCGCCCCTGGCGCTCGGGCCGGGCGCTGATCTCGGCGGCCCGGGCGTCGATCGCCGCGCGGCGCTCGGCGGCCTCGGCCAGGGCGCGCTGCGCCGCCGGGCTGAGCGCGCGGGGCGGGGCCGTGCCGTCGCCAGCCTCCGGTCCGTCCGGATCCTGCCTGTGCGGGTCTTGTGCGGTCGGCTCTTGCATCGCGCTCGCTCGAGTGTGAGGGCGTAGGCCCAGAAGACGTTGGATCTGGAGCAGAAGTGGCATCGCGGGACACAGGCCGCAACACGCGGAAGGAAGCTTCGACGGGCGAGACCGAGCCGGATACGGCGGGCCTGGCCGCGCGCCGCGCGGCGATGCAGGCGGTCGCGGCCCTGATCGGCCAGGAGCGCCCCCCCGCCCTCGACGACGCCCTCGCCCAGGCGATCCGCGCCGAGGCGCTGGCGCCGGCCGATGCCGGGCTGGCGCGGGCCATCGCGGTGGCGACCTTCCGCCGCTACGGGCTGATCCGCGCCGCCCTGGCCGCGCGGCTGGAGCGCGGGCTGCCCGCGGCCAAGCCGCAGCTCACGGCCCTTTTGGCCACCGCAACCGCGCAGCTCCTCGACCTCGCGGTCCCCGACCATGCCGCCGTCGACCTCGCGGTGCGGCTCGCCAAGGGGGATACCCGCACGGCCCATCTCGCCGGGCTGGTCAACGCGGTACTGCGCCGGATCGCCCGGGAGCGCGACGCGATCCTGGCTGCGGACGCCGACGCCCTGGCGGTCAACACGCCGGACTGGCTCGCCCGCCGCTGGGTCGCGGCCTACGGGCCCGAGCGCGCGGCGGCGATCGCCCGCGCCCATCTCGCCGGGGCCGCCATCGACCTGACCCCCCTGCGCGACACCGCCGACTGGGCGGAGCGTCTCGGCGCCGTCACCCTGCCGACCGGCTCCCTGCGCCTGCCGGAGAACGGCCCGGCGATCCCCGACCTCCCCGGCTTCCAGGAAGGGGCGTGGTGGGTCCAGGACGCCGCCGCGGCGCTCCCGGCCCGCCTCCTGGCGCCGCAGCCCGGAACCCGCGTCCTCGACCTCTGCGCGGCGCCCGGCGGCAAGACCCTGCAGCTCGCCGCCACCGGCGCGCAGGTCACCGCCGTCGACCGGTCCGCGCCGAGGCTGGAACGCCTGCGCGAGAACGTCGCGCGGCTCGGCTTCGCGGTCGAGATCGTGGTGGCCGACGCCCTCACCCTGGAGCCGCGGGACCACGACGCGGTCCTGCTCGACGCGCCGTGCTCGGCCACCGGGACGATCCGGCGCCACCCCGACGTGGCCTGGACCAAGGTGGAGGCCGATATCGGGCGACTCGCCGCGCTCCAGGCCAGGCTCCTCGACCACGCGGCCGGGCTGGTGCGGCCGGGCGGGCTTCTCGTCTACTGCACCTGCTCGCTGGAGCCGGAGGAGGGCGAGGCGCAGATCGCGGCCTTCCTGGCCCGCGACTCCCGGTTCACGCGGGTGCCGGTCCGGCCCGAGGAGGTCGGTGGCGCCGCGGCTCTGATCGACGGCAACGGCGACCTGCGCACCCTGCCGTGCCACCTGTCGGAGGTGGCGAACGCCCGCGGCGGCCTCGACGGCTTCTTCGCGAGCCGGCTCCGACGGGCGGATTGATCGGGCACGCAGGCCGGATCTCCGGCGGTGGACCGGCGGTCCGGTCCAGCCGCCCGTCATTCCGGAGTGCCGCGGGCGGACAGGGAGAAATGGCGCGCGGCAGCGTGCGCCACGCCGCCCGCGCCTTGACAATGTTCCTATTTTGTGCTTCCTGACCGCACCTGTCCGCGGCGGCCCGGGAGCGATCCCGGGGCGTCCTTCGGGGGCCCGCCCGGTGGCTGACCGGGCGGGTCCGGGGGCGGGGCGGCGCCCGCGTCGGTGGCTCTCAGCCGCCATCGCCCCGGGCGGCGGACCGGTGCGGGGCGTGTCTCGGAAGCGGGCGTGAGACCGGGCGGCAGTTTGCCCGGCGGGGTCGAGGAAATGCCCCCGCGCCGACCCGCCTCTGGGCCGACCCTGAGCGACCTGCGGACCCGCCCATTACGAGGCGGGGGGCGGCTGGAAGGCCACGGCGCTGATGCGGGTTCCGGAGGTGCGGGCACGGCGTGCCTGGGCCTCGCCCGAGACCGCTAACAGGGAGTCGCAGGACCGGGGCGCTGGAGACGCCGCGACGAGAAAGACGGCACCGGCCGGGGGAGGCGCCCGGTCGATGCCGCGGGGCGCCGCGGGGATCGGATCCCGCGCGACTTTGGCCGACACCTGGGTTCCCGCGGCGTCCCGCGTCCCTCGTGTTCGCTCCCGGGCCATGCCCCCGGCGCCACCGGCGCGCGGGGACGATGACGCGTAGCGGGAGGTCCGCGCGCCCGAATCGATGCCCGACGAAGCGGAACCCGGCAGGGGCGGGCGCGACGTTCCGCGGCGATCCGCGACCCCTGGAAAGTTGACGGCGGCCCGGCGGGCTGCCATCCGCCCGTCCGACACGTCCGCCTGCCGGCGGTTCCCTCGAGTCCGAAGAACCCATGACCGACCTGATCGAGACGATCCGCCGGACGCTCGTGCCGATCCACAAGGAGGGCTATCCCTTCATTCTGATCGGCATCGTGCTGACGGTTCTGGCGGGCTATTTCTCCCAGTTCTTCGGCTGGATCTTCCTGATCCTCACCCTCTGGGTCTGCTACTTCTTCCGCGATCCCGAGCGGGTCACCCCGGTGGCGGACGGACTCGTGATCTCGCCCGCCGACGGGCGCGTGAACCTCATCGCCACCGTGCTGCCGCCGCCCGAGCTCGACCTGCCGCAGGTGCCCACGCTACGGGTCTCGGTGTTCATGAACGTGTTCGACTGCCACGTGAACCGGGTGCCGGTGGCCGGCCGGATCGGCCAGATCCACTACACGCCGGGCCTGTTCCTCAACGCCGAGCTCGACAAGGCCAGCGACGACAACGAGCGCAACGGCATGGTCATCGAGACGACCCATGCCGGCCAGCCGAAGCGCGTCGGCGTGGTGCAGATCGCCGGCCTCGTGGCCCGGCGCATCGTCGGGTTCGTCTCGGCGGGCGACGTGCTCGGCGTCGGCGAGCGCTTCGGCCTGATCCGCTTCGGATCGCGGGTGGACGTCTACCTGCCGGCCGGGTCGACCGTGCTGGTCGGGCTCGGCCAGAAGGCGGTGGCCGGCGAGACGGTGCTGGCCGATCTCGGCGGGGGCCCGGAGCGCCTGTTCAAGCGGATCTGAGGCCATGGACGATCTCTTCCCGCCCTTCGCGCCCGATCCGAACGAGCCGCGGCCGCGCCGGTTCAAGCCGGTGCCGTTCCGGATGATCGCGCCCAACATGATCACCCTGATGGCGCTCTGCCTCGGGCTCACGGCGATCCGGCTCGCCTTCGAGGGCAAGTTCGAGCCCGCCGTCATCGCCGTGGTGGTGGCGGGCGTGCTCGACGGCATCGACGGGCGGGTGGCGCGGCTGCTCAAGGGCACGTCGCGCTTCGGCGCGGAGCTCGATTCCCTCGCCGACTTCGTGAATTTCGGCTGCGCCCCGGCGCTCATCCTCTACGGCTTCGTGCTGTTCCACCTGAAATCGATGGGCTGGATCGTCGCGCTGATCTTCGCCATCGCCATGGCGCTGCGGCTCGCCCGCTTCAACGCGATGCTCGACGATCCGAACCGGCCGGAATGGAAGAAGGACTTCTTTGTCGGCATGCCGGCGCCCGCGGGGGCGCTCACCGCGATGCTGCCGCTCTACCTCCACTTCCTGGGCTTCGGCATCGAGACCTGGGCGGCGCCCGCGGTCCTGATCTACGTGCTGTGCATCGCGCTGCTGGTCGTCTCCACGGTCCCGACCTATTCGGGCAAGACCATGGGCAAGCGGGTGCCGCGCAGCCTCGTCCTGCCGATCTTCCTGTTCGGGGTCGCGGCCTTCGGCCTCCTGATCAGCTACCCGTTCGAGGCGCTCGTCGCGGTGAGCGGGGGCTATCTGCTGACCATCCCGGTGGTGGCCGCCCAGTATCGCCGCCGGGTCAAGGCGGAAATCGCCGCCCTGGGCGAGGACCGGCCGGCCCTGGCCACGGCCGGCCGACCGGCATCGGAATAGGCGCTGGCCTTCGCGGAGCCGTCCTCTATCTTGGCGGTATCAAGCGGGCGGGGGCTGGCGGATGCTCGGGGATTTCAAGACGTTCGCGCTGCGCGGGAACGTGGTCGATCTCGCGGTCGGCGTGATCATCGGCGCGGCCTTCGGGGCCATCGTGACGTCGGCGGTCCAGGACATCTTCATGCCGGTGATCGGCGCGATCACCGGCGGGCTCGACTTCTCGAACTACTACATCCCGCTCTCGTCGAAGGTGCAGGCAGGCCTGCCTTATGCGGATGCCAAGAAGCAGGGCGCGGTCATCGGTTACGGCCAGTTCCTGACCCTGACCCTGAACTTCCTGATCGTCGCCTTCGTGCTGTTCCTGGTGATCCGGGCGATGAACCGCCTGCAGACCGCCGAGGCCAAGAAGCCCGACGCGATGCCGGCCGACGTGAAGCTTCTCTCCGAGATCCGCGACCTGCTGGCCGAGAAGCCGCGCGTCTGACGCCGGTGCGGGCGCGCGGTGCCGACTCAGCCCTTGGGCTTGTCGGTCTCGTCCGGCTTGACGCCGAGGGCATCGAGGATCTGGTCGAGGGCATGACCGACGGCTTCGGTGCCCTCCTCGTGGGTCTTCAGCCGGGTCTCGAGCCGGCGGATCTGCGGCTCGAAGGCATCCGGCACGGGATCGTCGCCGAGGAAGCGGGGCTTGTCGGACCCCACCGGCAGGACGCCGCGCAGCTGCTGCCCGAGGTGGTCGCGCACGGGCTCCGGGAGAGTGGTTTTCGGATCGGTGGGTGCGTCGCTCATGATCGCCTCACGGCTCGGGCCATCTCTCAACGGCCGGACGGATGAAGCGTTGCGCCGACGGCCGCGGCTATGAAGATGCCCCCGGAGCCGGGCTCCGGGGGCGCTTGGGCCAGCGCAAGACCGGCCCGGGGTCTTAGTCGATGACCTCGACGATGCGGTGGCCGCGATCGACCAGCACCGGACGATCGTTCACCACGGTGTAGCGGTAGCCCGGCTGCACGCGGTACTCGTTGGGCACGTCGTAATAGGTCACGCCCGAAGCCGGCAGGGTGGTGCCGACGGCGACGCGGCCGTCATAGTCGTAGGAGCGGACATTGCGCTCGCGGACATAGCTGCGGAAGCGCGGGGCCATGTCGACGCCGAGGATGCCGCCAACCGTGCCGGTGGCCGCACCGACCGCGCCGCCGACGATGCCGCCGATCGGGCCGGCCGCATCGGCACCCGCCGCCGCGCCGCGCTCGGCGCCGGGGATCGTGCCCTGGGCCTGGGCGGCCAGCGGAAGCGACAGGACGAGGGCCGAGGCGGCGATAAGGGTCTTGAAGGTCATGCGGGACATCTCCGTTCCGTGGTGTTTCGCCGCGCAGGCGCAGCGAAGCTCGGGCCGGTAACGCCCGACCCCCGGAATCGGATGCATCTTTTTTTGTGGGACGCCGGGATGCAGCCGGCTGAGCCCTCACGCGTCCTTGGGCATCGCCGACTGGATGAAGCGGTCGGAGCCGAGATCCTCCTCGTCGTAGCCCAGCAGCTCCGCGAGCCTGCCACGGGCGCGGCTGACGCGGCTCTTCACCGTGCCGACCTTGCAGCCCATGATGGCGGCAGCCTCCTCGTAGGAGACGCCCTCGGCGCCGACCAGGACCAGGGCCTCGCGCTGATCCGGCGGCAGCTTGGCCAGCGCCGATTGCAGATCCTCGACGTCCAGCCGGTCACCCTGGTGCGGGGCGGTGGCGAGCCGGGCCGCGTAGGACCCGTCCTGATCCTCGACCTCGCGCACCCGCTTGCGGTGATCCGAGTAGAAGATGTTGCGCAGGATCGTGAACAGCCACGCGTTGAGGTTCGTCCCCGGCTGGAACCGGGCGCGGTGCTGCCAGCCCTTGAGCAGGGTGTCCTGCACGAGATCGTCCGAACGGGCGGGGTTCGACGTCAGCGACAGCGCGAAGGCGCGCAGGGACGGGACGGCCGCGAGCAGACCGTTGCGGAATTCCGGCTCGATCGCCTCACCGCGGGCGCGCAAAGCCGCCTCGAGCTTCTCGATCAGCTCGGCGAAGCGGGACGGCAGCGTCTCCTCGCCGATCCGCTCGTAGACGGTGCGCAGATGCTCCCCGAGATGCGTGCGGATCCCGGGAGCCAGGTTCGGGCGGCCATCCCGAGTCCCGTCCTCCTGGGACAGGACGGTGTCGGTGTCGTCGCGGGTCATGTGTATCGCGCTCGTCAACTCGTCGTGGCTCGACCTGTGGTCCCCGGCGGGTCGAGGCGGAGCGCTTGTCGGCCCGAACCGGTTGGAAAGCCCGGCCGATGCGCTCCTGTTACCGGAGTTCTAGCGCATCGGGCGCGGGCATGCACCCTCAGGCAAAACACACTTAAGCTAAGTTGGCCGGTCTCAACAGCCGGATCGCCCCGTCGCGCAGGGTCAGGACGTCGCCGCGGGCGAGATCGGTCCAGCACTCGTCCCGGGTCAGCGCCTGGGTGGCGATCACCGTCACCACGTCGTGCTCGGTGGTCTCCTCGGCGAAATCCACCTGCCAGTCCTCGTCGATCAGGGTGGCCTTGCCGAAGGGGGCCCGCCGGGTGAGGTAGCAGAGGCGCTTGCCGCAATGGGCGTAGAGGGTGCGGCTGTCGGTGAGCAGCATGTTGAACACGCCGAGGGCGTGGAGTTCGCCCGCGAGGTCGGCCACGGCCCGGTCGAGGGTCTCGGGCCGGGGGAGGGCGCGGAACCGGGCTTGGAGCCGGCCGAGCATCCAGCAGAAGGCGTGCTCGCTGTCCGTCGAGCCGATCGGCATGAAGCCGCCCAGCGGCAGCCGCTTCACGCCCTTGAGCTGTCCGTTATGCGCGAAGGTCCAGCGGCGGCCCCACAATTCCCGCGAGAACGGGTGGGTGTTCTCCAGGCTGACCCGGCCGCGATTGGCCTTGCGGACATGGGCGACGACGATGCGGCTCTTGATCGGCATGTCGCGCAGCAGCCGGGCGAGCTGCGAGCGGGCGCTCGGCTCCGGCTCGTGGAAGCTGCGGCAGGTGCGCCCGTCGTAGAAGCTGATCCCCCAGCCGTCCGCATGCGGCCCGGTCTCACCGCCGCGCCGGGCGAGGCCCGCGAAGGAGAAGCGGATGTCGGTCGGCACGTTGGCGCTCATGCCGAGCAGTTCGCACATCGTCTGTCAGCCGGGCTATGCGGGGGAGCGGCGACGTTTAGGAGTGTTCGGCCGCCCGGACAACGGATTTCGCGTCGCTCAGCGCGCCAGATAGTCGGTCAGCGTCATGCCGACCAGGATGGCGACCCAGAAGAAGCCGAGCCCCGAGAACAGCCGGATCAGCGGCGGCTCATGGATCACCTCCATGGAGACGAGGAGGATCAGCGCCACCATCACGGCGACCACGGCGAGTTCGACGATCCAGACCTGCGCGAAGGGGAGGGTGGCGCCGAGGGTGACGTTGACGGCCAGAAGCGCCAGCAGCGCCAGGAAGGTGAGCACCGGCGTGCGCAGGCGCCGCCGGAGCAGGGCGCGGTCGTCGGCGCTCAGGGTCGCGAGGGGGTTCCGCATCCTAGCGGTTCACCACGTAGAGGATCGGGAAGGCCAGGATCCAGACGAGGTCGATGAAGTGCCAGTACAGGCCGTAGACCTCGATCCAGTTCTGGTGCCGGGCGAGGAACCCGGCCTTGGCGGCCATCCAGGTCATGCCGAGCAGGAGCGCGATGCCGGTGAACAGATGCAGCGCGTGGAGCAGGGTTGCGACGTAGTAGAGGTTCACGAACAGCCGCGCCGCCGGCGTCTCGGCCAGCGCGAAGGGCCGATCGCTGAGGAACGGCATCATGTGCTCGGCCCAGTCGGCGTAGTACTCGTAGCCCTTGAGCACGAGGAACAGGCCCCCGAGCGCCGCGGTCGCCAGCATCGCCCGCACCATGGCGCGCTGCCAGCCCATCCGGGAGAATTCGATCGCCATCGACATCGTGAGCGATGAGCAGATCAGCACCACGGTGTTGGTGGCGCCGATCCAGAACTTGAGGTGCTTGGCCGCCGCGATCGTCGCCTCGGGATGCTGGATCCGGGTGATCAGCGCCACCAGGAACAGCGCCGAGAACAGCAGTAACTCGGTGATCAGCCAGGCCCAGATGCCGAGCGTCGCCGCCTCGCGCTGCTGGGCCACACTCTCGAAATGCTCCGCGCGCGCGACCCCGACGCCGTCGGCCAGACCTTTGCTCATCCGTGCTGGTCCCGGGATTCCTGGGCCTGGATCGGGTAGTCGTAGGGGATGCGCGGCACCTCGGGCGGGGACAGGAAATTGTGCGTCGGGGGCGGGGAGGCCGTCTCCCATTCGAGCCCCTTGGCGTTCCACGGATTGGCGGGCGCCTTCCGGCCGAACCAGAGGGAATAGACGAGGTAGAGCATCGGGAAGATGTAGCCCGCCGCCAGGATCGTGGCGCCCGCCGAGGACAGCACGTTGAGCAGCTGGAACTCCGCCGGGTAGGTCGCGTAGCGCCGCGGCATCCCGAGGTAACCCAGGATGAATTGCGGGAAGAAGGTCACGTTGAAGCCGAGGAAGATCAGCAGCGCCGAGACCCGGCCCCAGGGCTCGCTGTACATCCGGCCGGTGAATTTCGGCCACCAGAAGTGCAGGCCGCCGAGGAACGCCAGCACCGTGCCGCCGACCATGATGTAGTGGAAATGCGCGACCACGAAGTAGGTCGCGTGGATGTGCTGGTTGATCGAGAGCGTCGCGAGATAGAGGCCGGTGAGGCCTCCGAGCACGAACAGGCCGATATAGCCCATCGCGTAGAGCATCGGGGTATCGAGCCGGAGCGAGCCCTTATGGATCGTGGCGGTCCAGTTGTAGACCTTCACCGCCGAGGGCACCGCCACCGCGAAGGACAGGCCCGAGAACACCAGCGAGGCCAAATCGCTCTGGCCGTTGACGAACATGTGGTGACCCCAGACGAAGAAGGTCACGGAGGCCAGTCCGATCGACGCGTAGGCGACGAAGCGGTAGCCGAACAGCTTCTTCTGCGCGAAGGCCGGGACGATCTCGGAGATCACCCCCATGCCGGGCAGGACCATGATGTACACGGCCGGGTGGGAGTAGAACCAGAACAGGTGCTGGAACAGCACCGGGTCGCCGCCATAGGCCGGGTCGAACACGCCGATATGGAAGGCGCGTTCCGCGATCAGCAGGATCAGCGCCGTGGTGATGACCGGCGTCGCGAGCAGGAAGATCAGGCTCGTGGCGTAGTGCGCCCAGACGAAGATCGGCAGCTTGAACCACGTCATGCCGGGCGCCCGCATGGTGTGGATCGTGACCACGAAGTTGAGCCCCGTCAGGATCGACGAGAAGCCCACGATGGTGACGCCGATCAGCGCCGGCAGCACCCAGGTGTTGGAGAAGGCCGTCGAGAGCGGGGCGTAGAAGGTCCAGCCGGTATCGACCCCGCCCAGCACCACAGAGACCAGGGTGAACAGGGCCCCGGTCATGAACACGTACCAGCTCGTCAGGTTGAGCTTGGGGAAAGCGAGGTCCTTGGCCCCGATCATCAGCGGGATCAGGAAATTGCCGAAGGTCGCGGGGATCGACGGGATCAGGAAGAACCAGACCATCACCACGCCGTGGATGGTGAAGGCCTTGTTGTAGGTGTCGTTGGTCATGATCGCGCCGTTCGGCACAACCAGAGCAAGGCGGACCACGCCCGCCGCCAGGGCGCCGATCACGAAGAAGCCGGTGATCGAGGCGAGGTAGAGGATCGCGATGCGCTTGTGGTCGGTGGTGAGGAACCACGAGCGCAGGGTCGATTCCGCGTGCAGGTAGTCGGATTTGCGCCCGATCGTGGATTCCGGGGTGTGGGGTTCCCGGTGGGCGGTGCCGCCGATGCTGCCCGATGCGCTCATCGTGTCGCCCTCGATAGGTAGCGTCGGAAGCCGGAGGTCAGGACGTTCGCGCGCTCGTCCGACCCCGATCCGCGGGCCGCGATGTTCACAGGTCTGAGGCGGACATCGCCGCTGGCGACAGAGCGCGACGGGCCCCCTCTCCCGGGCGGGAGAGGGTTGGGGTGAGGGACGAGAAGGCTCAGGATCGAGCACACCCTTGAAGCATCGACAGGTCGCGCCTCGTCTGGAGCGTTCTCATCCCTCACCCTGTCCCTCTCCCGCTCGGGAGAGGGGACCCGCGCTCGATCCTGAAAACGCAAGGCCAGATCGGAGGTGTGAAACCGCGAGCAGGGCGAAGAGCTGGTCCGGTGCAGCTTGCGATCCGACGACTGAATTTTCAGGTTGACGCAGCTCATCATCGTGTCGCGTCCGCGGCTTTCGAGGTCGGATAGGCTTTCAGAAAGTCGATCAGCGTCCCGAGTTCGTCCGCCGGGATCCGGCCGGCGAAGCTCGGCATCACCTGCTTGCCCCCGCCGGCGAGCCGGTCGCCGTTCGGATTCAGGATTTTCTCGCGCAGCCACGCCGCGTCGGCGGTGACGGTGCGGCCGTCGGCGAGCCTCACCTGCGACCCGAACAGGCCCGCGAGGCTCGGCGCCTTCACGGATGTGCCGGGCTCGTGGCAGCCGGCGCAGCCATAGGCCTCGTAGAGGGCCCGGCCCGCCGCGATCTTGCCCTGCTGCGCGCCGGCATGGGTCAGCCAGTCCTGGTAGTCGCCAGGGTTCATGAAGGTGACCTCGCCGCCCATCACGGAGTGGTCGGTGCCGCAATATTCCGAGCAGTAGAGATGGTAGGTGCCGGTCTTGTCGGCCTTGAACCACAGGTCGGTGTAGCGGTCGGGCAGGGCGGCGACCTGCATCCGCACGGCCGGCAGGTAGAGGGCGTGGATCACGTCCTGGCTGATGATGTGCAGGCGGATCGGCTGGCCGATCGGCAGGTGCAGGTTGTTGATCTCGGACTGGCCCGTCGGGTGCTGGAACTTCCACATCCATTGCCGGCCGATCGCCTCGACCACCATGGCGTCGGGAGGCGGGTTCTTCGACTGGATGAACAGCTTCGCGCCCCAGACGAAGAAGATCAGCGTCAGCAGGAACGGGATCAGCATCCAGCTGATCTCGATCAGGTTCGAGCGGATGCCCGAGGGGCTCCGGTCCGCCTCGGACCCCTCGCGGTAGCGCAGGGCGAAGTAGGTGATCGCCACGAAGACCGGGACGGTCAGGAGCAGCGTCAGGACCGTGAAGGCCAGGATGAGCAGGTCGGTCTCGCTCGCGGTGGCGGAGACCGCCGCCGGCCAGAGCTGGAGGGAATCGTGGCTCGGCGTCATCGCGCAGCGGGCTCCGCCGGTTCGAGGGACCGGCCGACGATCAGGTCCATGGCGCGCCCGATCGGGATGCGGGCGCGGGTCCGGGCTTCGTCCCGGTAGCCGTAGCCGGCGAGAGACGCCTCGGCCGCCGCCCGCGCACGGTCGATATCGGCGTACGGGTCGGCCTGAAGGTTCGGAGGCGGCGGCGCCAACTGCGTGGTCTGCTGCGGCGTCAGGGCCGGCAGGGCCCGGCGCTGACGCGCCGCGAAGGTGTCCATCAGCCAGATCATCGTCCCAACGACCGCCAGGACCGTGAGCGCGAGGCCCGCCATCACCATCACGGTGTTGCGGACATTGACGTCCCGGGTCTCGTGCCCGGGCTCATTCGGATCGCGCTGGGTGTTGGCAGCCGGACGGGGCGGCCGCCCGTTCAGGAGCCCGCTGCCGCGCAGGGTCAGCCCGGCAAGGATCGCCGGGATCAGCCCGGAGGGGCCGTCGGCGCTCATGCCGGCCTCCCGGCGCGCCGGGCGTCGGAGGCCACGCGGTCCGCCCGCGGCCGCAGCACCGGTCGGAGCGCGGCCGCGAGGCAGGCCACGGCAGCGGCGGCGAGCACGTCGCTCGGCCGGAGGACGAAGCGGTCGCGCACCGCCGGTGTGATCAGCCAGAACATCTCCAGGGCGTGGACGGCCACCGCCGCGCCGGCCAGGATCCGGGTGGTCGGGCGTCCCGGCCGGAGGGTCGCGAGCCCGGCCAGCACGACGACGGCGCCGGCCACGACCGCCAGCGCCCGCCCGACCCAGCCGCCGCGGGCGAAGTACCACGTCACCTCGGGCGGCAGATTCGCCGACCAGACGATCAGGAACTGGACGAAGTGCAGATAGGCCCAGAGGCCCAGAAGCACCACGAGGGGCACCAGGCGGCCCCGTCCGGGCGCGGTACGGCCGCGGCCGACGGGCTCCGGCTCCTCCCAGGCGAGGAGGATCGCCGCCGCGAAGGCGAGGCCGCTCCAGGCCGTCATCACCAGGAGGCCCAGAAGGGTGGAATCGAGCCGCGGATCCAGGGAGGCGACGACGTCGGTGACGAACAGCGTGCCGACGATCGCGTGCAGCCCAACAGCCGGCACGGTCCGCCCCTCGCCGGGGGCGTCGAACGGCCTGGCGAACCTCAGCGCCAGCCAGGTCCAGGCTGCGAGATAGACGATCGCCCGGATCGCGAAGAACGGCACCGTGAACCACAGGGCGGCCAGCGGCGTGCGCGCCGGAGCGCTCACCCAGGGATAGAGCAGGGGCGTGGCGGCCAGAAGCGGCAGCGACAGCACGGCCGCGACCGGCATCAGCGCCATCAGCCGGCGCAGACCCGCCAGCATCTCGATGCCGCCGCGCTCGCGGACCCGCTTGCCGAAACGCTCGGCGACGATGACCACCGGCAGGGCGCCGACCGGCAGGGCGAGAAGGACGAGCCACGCCGCGAGATACGAGGCCGCGGCCCCGCGCCAGCCGCCCGCGAGCAGGCAGACGGCCAGGAGGACGAGGCCGGCGAGGCCGAGCAGGGCGGGGCGCCTCACGGCGTCGCCTCCAGGCGGGTGCGATCCTCCGGGGGCAGGCTCGTCACCGGGGTATCCTGGCTGAGCTGGAGGGCGCGGAGATAGGCGATGATTGCCCAGCGGTCGGCCGAGGGGATCATCTGGGCCATGCCGAACATGGACTTCCGGCCGTTCGAGATGGCGTCGTAGAGCTCCGCCGCGGAGGCCATGCGCACGGGCTCCGCCGTGAGATTGCCGGCGGAGGGAAATCCCCGGGCGACGATCATGCCGGCGCCGCGCCCGTCCTGCCCATGGCAGGGGGTGCAGAAGACTCCATAGCGTTCCCGGCCCTGGTCGAGCAGCGCCCGGCTGATCGTCTGCGGCTGCGGCGCCGTCCGGGCCGGATCGATCCGCGGCACGGTGCCGGCCACCGGCTGGCGCATGGTGATCTCCCGGGGAAAGAACGGGTTCTTGTCCCAGGTCTTGGCCCGGGCCTGATCGGCCATGTCGGCCTCGCCGCAGGCCGCCAGCGGCGCCAGGGCGAGAAGAGCGAGCGGCACGGTGCGGAGGGCGGCGCGCCTCATCGCGGGATCCGCCGGAGCTCGAGGGGACGCCCGGCCTCGGCCGGCAGGGCCGCGAGCCGCCGCTCGATCCGGCCTGCGTCGAACCGGTCACCCCGCGCCTCCGCGGAGAGGAAGAACCGGTCCTCGGAAGCCCGCAGGAAGCCCGGGATGTTGAAGGCCGGGTGATTCAGGCGGGGCAGGCGGTTGAGCACGAGGAGCGCGAAGTGGATCGCCACGCAGCCCGCCATCATCGCGACGGAGACGCTCGGCACCACGAACGAGGGCCAGGACAGGCGCGGGCGCCCGCCGATCAGGAAGACGTAATCGTAGGCCGTGGCGTAGAGGCACAGGGCGAAGAAGCCGACACCGCCGAGCAGGGCCCCGGCCAGGGCGTAGGGCAGGATCGAGCGTCCCTCCAAGCCCAGTGCCCGCAGGGTGCGGGGCATCGGCACCGGCCCGTGCCCGTCGAGATGGACGTGATCCGGACTGATCCCAGAGACCGCCTGGAGGGCAGCGGCGAGGTCGCCCTGACTCGCGAAGGTCGCGGACACGCCCCACAGGGGCGCGGTGACCGGGTCGTCCTCCGGGCGACCGGTGGCCCGGGATGCGGCCGCGCGGGCCGCCTCCTGCGCGGCCGGCGACACCATCAGGGCGAGGCGGCGGCTCTCGACGATCGACACGGCCGGCAGGTAGCGCAGGAACAGGAGGAGCAGGGTCAGGAACAGGCCCACCGAGCCCGCGAAGGTGGCGATACCCCAGACATCCGTCGTGTAGGGCAGCCGCGAGGACGGCAGGAAATCCTGCGTCAGGGTGACGACCAGGACCATGACGTGGTCGGCATAGGCGCCGATCGCCACGAGAAGGCCCACCACCGCGATGGCGACCGGCGCCGTCCGGGCCCGCGCCGACCACAGGATCTGTGCGGGCAGGACGAGGCACAGGATCGCCGTCCAGGACACGAGGGCGTGGTCGCCGGTCATGCGCCGGACCAGGACGCCGCGCCCCGCGGCGTCGCCATTGAGGAACGTGTCGAAATACTCGGCCGCGTAGCAATAGGCGCTGGCGCAGCCGAGACAGAGCAACAGCCGCCCGAGCACGTCGAGATGGCGGTCCGTCACCAAAGCGCCGAGGCCGTACACGAGGCGGATCAGCATCACGATCACCGCCGTGACGCCGACGCCGGAATAGACCGCATTCACCAGGAAGCTCACCGGCAGCAGCGTGCTGTGCCAGCCCGGCATCAGCGAGCCCGCCAGCATCACCGAGGCCCCGGTCTGGACCGAGACCACCAGCAGCACGCCGAGCAGCGCCACCGTCCGGTAGGCCTGAACCCAGATCTGCCAATGGGCCGCCGAGCCGCGCCAGCCCGAGGCGAGGATGCCGTAGACCTGCGCGCGCAGCAGCGCGCGCTTCCGGGTCGCTGCCTTCGTCTCCCGCTGGCGCATCGCCTCCGCGTGGGCACGGTCGCGCAACGTGGCGAGGTCCGGCAGCAGGCCGATGAACCAGAGGCTCACGCAGATCACCAGGAAGGACACGATGTCGATCGCGTCCCAGAGGAGTGGCGAGCGGAACTGCGGCCAGAGATCGTAGGTGTTGGGGTAGGGCAGGTTCCAGAAGAAGAACCACGGCCGTCCGAGATGGATGATCGGGTAGAGCCCGGCGGCCGCGGTGGCCAGCAGTGCCAGGGTCTCGGCCACGCGGTTCACCGCCCCGCGCCACTCCGCCCCGAGCAGGAGCAGGATTGCCGAGACCAGCAGGCTGCCGGACGCGACGCCGATCCACCAATCGTAGCTCGCGATGTCGAGGGCCCAGACGACGGCGTTGTTGTTCGCCCAGATGCCGGGACCGGCATAGAGCAGATAGCCGAGGGTGAGCACGAACAGGCCGAGGAGCGAGGCCGCCGCCGCGAAGGCGATCCACCAGCGCCGGTTCCCCGGATGCGTCAGCGGGATCGCCGTGACCGCGCCGCCGATCCCCTGAAGGGTCTCGTCGGGCCGGATCAGGGGGCCGGGCTGCGGACCGCCGGAGAGGGGGCCGGCCATGCTCAGCCCTCCCGTCCGTTCGGATCCGCGGCGGGCGCGAGCCCGGCGAGATAGGTGGTGCGCGGCCGCGTGTTCAGGTGGCCGAGGAGCGCGTATTCCCGCGTGTCCCGCCGGGCGGCCGAGACCCGGCTTCCCGGATCGGCGACGTTGCCGAAGGTGATCGCCCGGGTCGGGCAGGCGCCCTGGCAGGCGGTCTCCACGGCCCCGTCGGGGATCGGCGCGTGGGCGTCCTTGGCCGATGTGATCCGCGCCGCCGTGATCCGCTGGATGCAGTAGGTGCACTTCTCCATCACGCCCCGGGACCGGACCGTGACCTCGGGATTGCGCTGCTGCTGCTCCACCGGGGTCATGCCGCCGGTGTAATCGAGGTAGTTGAAGCGGCGGACCTTGTAGGGGCAGTAGCTCTGGCAGGTGCGCGTGCCGACGCAGCGGTTGTAGACCTGCAGGTTCAGGCCCTCGCTGTCGTGGAGCGTCGCCTCCACGGGGCAGCCGAGTTCGCAGGGCGCCTGCTCGCAATGCATGCAGGGCACCGGCTGGAAATGCGTCGTCGGCGCGTCGAGGTCGCCCGCGTAGTAGCGGTCGATCCGCAGCCAGCCCATCCAGCGGCCGAGTTCGACCTCCTCGCGCCCGACCACGGGGATGTTGTTCTCCGCCTGACAGGCGGTGACGCAGGCGTTGCAGCCGGTGCAGGCATCGAGATCGATGGCCATGCCCCATTGCGCGGCGACCCAGCGGTCCTGGCTCTCGGGGGGCGGATAGAACGAGGCGGGCGTCGGCGCGCCCTTCGGATCGCCCACGGGTGCGGCGCCCAGAGCCTGCACGCGCACGAGATCCTGACCCTCCATCGTGCCGAGATGCTGGGTGGTGACCGGCCTGCGCTGCTGTCCGGTCTTCGTCAGCCGGGCGCCGGCGAGACCCCAGGGAGAACCCGGCGGCCGCAGGCGCGCGGCGTCGTAGCCGAGGCCGCGGGCGAGGTGGTCCGGGACGTCGCGGCCGTAGCCCAGCGTGAGGGTCACGGTGGTGTCGGCCTGCCCCGGCAGGATCCAGGCCGGCCCCTCGACCGCGCGGCCGCCGGCCTCGACCCGCAGGATGTCGCCCGTGGCGATCCCCTCGCGCTCGGCGAGGCGCGGGCTGAGCGCGATCACGTTCTCCCAGACCACCTTGGTCAGGGGCTTCGGGAGCTCCTGCAGCCAGGCGAGGTCGGCATGGGTGCCGTCCCAGATCGTCGGATCGGGCCGGAACAGCACCTCGACCCCGTCGGCGGCCGGCGCGGGCGATGAAGCCGCTGCGGGGGCGGCTGCCGCCGCCTGCGTCAGCGCCACCGTCTCGGCCGGACGCGCGCTGTCCGCCCAGAAGCCCAGGCGCAGGGCCTCGGAGAAGCGGGCCTCGAAGGCCGCCTCGTCCTCGCCCGGGTTCCGTCCCTGCGCCTTGAGGAGCCCGAGGGCGTCCTGACCGCCCTCCCCACCCTCGCCGCTCGCCAGGAAGGCCAGCATCTCCGCGAGCGTCCGGCCATTGTACAGGGGGGCGACCGTGGGCTGGATCAGACCCACCGTCCCGTCGAGGGACCGGATGTCGCCCCAGGATTCCAGCGGGTGGGCGGCCGGCAGATGCCAGTCGGCGTGCGCACCGGTCTCGTCGTAGTAGAGCCCCGCATGGATCTTGAGGGGCACGCGCGCCATCCGGGCGGCGAAATCGAGGGCGCCGGGCGCCTCGTAGACCGGGTTGGCGCCGAGGACGACGAGCACCTTGACGGCACCCCGATCCATGGCCTCCGCGAGATCCGCGAGGGTCCCGGCGCCCGTCTCCGCCACGGGCGCGGTGTGGACCAGGGTCGCGCCGGTGTTGCCGAGGGCGCCGTTGAGGCGGTGAACCAGCGCGTGCAGGTCCGGGCTGGCGGTCAGGCCGGCGGTGACGATGCCGCTTCCCCGGGCCTCGGCGAGGGCCGTCCCGGCGCTCCGCGTCCAGCGCGCGACGGGATCGTCGCCCCCGGGGGCCGCGCCGCCCGCGGCCAGATTGAGCAGGTCCCGGGCCAGGGCCTCCAGCCGGCCGGCCGGGACCACGAGCCCCCGATCCGCCTTGGCGCTGGTCAAGGTCGGTGTCGGCGCCGCCGCGTGGAGGGTGAGGAGGCGGCCCTCCGCGTAGGCCGCCCGCCGTGCCTCGCTCCAGCGACGCGACAGGCCGACCTGACCGGGTCCGAGATCCAGAAAGTCGCCGTCCAGCGCCACGATGGTCCGGGCGCGACCGAAATCGGGGCGGGTCTCCAAGGGCCGTCCATAGGCCTGTCGAGCGCCCTCGTAGATCCCGTCGCGCCCCGCCCCGGCGCCGACATACCAGCGGAGCGCCGGGTAGGCGGCCCGCAGCCGCGCGAGCTGGGCCGCCACGCTGGGCGAGGTCACGGGGCCGGTGAGCAGGGCGAGACCCTCGCCCCGGTTCTCGCGCCAGCCCGGCATCCGACCCTGCAGGTCTGCCCGGAACGCCGCCCAGGAACTCGGCCGGCCGAGATGCTGCACCGCCTGGGAGCGGAACGGGTCGTAGAGCCCGAGCACCGAAGCCTGGGCCAGCACGTCGGTGCCGCCGCGGCTCCAGGGATGCTCGGGGTTGCCTTCGATCTTCAGGGGCCGGCCGTTGCGGGTGGTGACCAGGATGCCGTTGCCGAAGCCGTCGAACATGGCCGAGGAGGCGTAGGACAGGTCCGTGCCGGGCACGATCCGCTCGGGCTGATTGACGTACGGCACCTCGTAGTCGCGACCGCCGCCCCCGCCGCAGGCGGTGAGGCCGCCCAGCGCGAAGGAGGCGGCCATCAGCTTCAGGAAGCCGCGCCGCTCCGGGGCCGCGGCGAGCCGGGACGCCGACGGGAACTCGGCCGCCAGATAGGCGCGGAACTCGGGGCTGTCGGCCACGGCGTCGAGGCTGCGCCAGAAGCGCGGACCGTCGCCGTCGGCGAGTTTCGCGCGCAGGGCTGCGATGTCGGGGGCGCCGGTCATCGGTGGCAGATCCCGCATTCGGTCAGCCGCTCCCCGCCGCGGATATGGTACTGGGCCACGAGCTTGGGGCCCAGCGTCGCTTGGTCGGAGGGCGGCGTCCAGGTCATGTTCCAGACCTGATCCGGCGTGCGGACGTACTTCTCCGGCGCCCGGTGGCAATCGAGGCAGAACTGCATCTCGAAGGCGTTGGCCCGGTAGGTCATCTGCATCGCCGTGACGTCGCCGTGGCAGGTCGAGCAGCCGATCCCCTTCGTCACGTGGACGGAGTGATTGTAGTAGACGTATTGCGGCAGCTTGTTCAGCCGCTTCCATTCGAGCGGCTTGTCCTGCGCGTAGCTGTCGCGCACCGGCTTGAGCATCTCGGAGCCGGTCCAGATCTGCGAGTGGCAGGTCATGCAGGTATGCGTCGGCGGGATGCCGGCCGTGGCCTCCCGGTCGACCGTGGTGTGGCAGTAGCGGCACTGGATGCCGAGCTCGCCGGAATGGTGCTTGTGGCTGAACGGCAGGGGCTGGGCCGGCGCGACCCCGACGCCCGTGACGTAGTTCGAGCGCACGATCCCGGCCGCCAGAACCGGGAGCCCAACCAGGCAGGCGACGCCGGTCATCAGAGCGAGGCGGTAGAGCGCGTCGGCCCCGGGCGTGAACAGCTGCGCCATCAGGCCGACCCGTAACCGGCGAAGGCCGGGAGATGGCGCTCGGTCTTCTCAGCCCCTCGCCGCAAGCGTCGCCCCACCCTCTGGTCCCGGTCGAAATCGTGCGGTGCGCCGGCCGGCCGCGCGATACGGCTCGGGCGCCCGCGGCGACCAGGCTTGGAAATCCCGCGCCTCGCAGATGCGAGCCACGGCCGCGCCATGCCCCATGGTTGTAACGCTGGAGCGCTTCCAAACCAGAGCCACAACCGCAAACAACCCGGCCGACATGTCGCAGCGGCCGGCGGCAAGGTCCGCGCAAGGGAAGCCCGCGCCCGCGACTCTTCCCGTGACCGGCGCGAACGCCTATGCCCGCGCGACGGTTGAGACGCCCGATCCTGTCCGGAGACGCATGGAATCCGATCCTCTCGTCCTGACGTGGCGCGCCGCGCGGCCTCAGCACACCGCGGCGGCGGCCCTCGCGGTCGGGATCGGCGCGCCGCTCTGCGCGCTCGCGCTCCTGTGCCTGCGCGACCTGATCGCGGTCCTGCCGCGCGACGAGGCGCCGGTGCTGCCCTTCCTGCGCGTGGCGGTCGCGCTTCCGGGCGGAGAGCTGGTGCTGGCCCCCGGCATCTCGATGCGCCCCGCCGAACTCGAGCTCACGGCCTTCCTGTGCATCGCCGTCTGCGCCCTGGCCCTGGCGGGCCTCGGCTGGTGCGTGGCGCGCCTGTGCTTCAAGGCGCAGAACAAGGCCGGGGACGCCGTCCGCGAGGGCGTTCTGCGGGCGATCCTCGACGCCCCCACGGGGGCCCGGGACGAGGCGCGCAGCCTAGCCCGGATCGTCGGAGAGGTGCTGGCCCGAGCCGACCGCCTGCTCGCCGCCGGCATCGTCCTGCCGGCGATGACCCTCGCGGCCCTGATCCTGGCCCTCGGCTTCGCGGCCCTGGCCGGGCCCCGGCTGATCCCGGCGGCCGTGATCGGACTGGCGGCGATCGGACTCGCCTACGGCTTGGTGCTCGAACGGGCGCGCGACCGGCAGGAGTTGCGCCTGCGCTCCAGCGCGCGGGCGGAGGAGAACCTGAACGACCTCGTTCGGCGGCTTCCTGCCGTGCGCAACCACGGAGCGGCGGCCATCGAGCGCAGACGTATCGCCGCCCGCGTCGCCGCGATGCGGACCAATGTCGGTCGCGCCGAGGCGCGGCTGGCCTACGCCCGGGCGCCCGCCCTGGCGCTGGCGGTGATCCTGCCGGCCATCGCCGCCGGCACGGCACTGTGGCGCTCGGCGCCAGGGCAGCCGCCCGCGGCCCCGGTGGATCCGGCCGCCCTCCTGGCGGCCGTCGGCGCCTTCGGCCTCGCGGGCTGGCTCGCCGCCATCTGCGCGCGGTTCTGGATGGTCCGCCGGTCGGTGCGCCCGCGCCTCCGCGACCTCGCCCGCATCATCGCGTCCCTCGAGGGGCGGCGGGCGAGGGCCGCCCGGATTGGTGCGGCCGCATTGCCGCTGCCCCGGTCCGGGATCCTGGCCACGGAAGGCGTCGGAGCCTTCGATCCGGCCACGGGCGAGCGCCTGACCGGCGTCGCCGTGGCCGTGACGATGCCGGGCCACGTGGCGATCACGGGCAGCCGCGGCAGCGGCGCCCGGGCGCTGGCGGCGGTGCTGGCCGGGCAGGTCGAGCCGACGGCCGGGGCCGTCACCTATTCGGGCACGGACCTGCGCGACTTCGACGCCGCGGAGCGCGCCAGGCGCATCGCCTTCACGTCGGGGGAGGCGATCCTGATGGAGGGCTCCCTCCGGCAGAACCTGCTCTACGGCACCGATCCGGCGACCGCGCCCGACGACATCGCGCTGATCGGCATCAGCCGGCTCACCGGGCTCGACGGCTTCGTATACGCCCGCGGGCTGACCGGACGGCTCGATCCGGCGGCCCAGCCGCGGCTCGCCGCCGCGATCGTCACCGCCCGCCGGACCATGCGAGTGGCGCTGGCCGCCAAGGGCGCCGAGCGCCTCGTCGAGCCCTTCGATCCCGACCGCTACAACAACCAGGCGAGCATCGGCGAGAACATCCTGTTCGGGGAGCCGGTGGGCGGCACCTTCGCGCCCCTGCGTTTCGCCCGCCACCCCTATCTGCGGGCGGTTCTGGAGGCCGAGGGGCTGGTTCGCCCGCTCACCGAGATCGGCCTGTCGGTGGCCCGCAGCACGGTGGAGATCTTCGCCGACCTGCCCAACGACCATCCCCTGTTCGACGCCTATTCGCTGTTCCAGGCGGCCGAGCGGGGCTATTTCGAGGATCTCGTGGTGCGCCTGCCCAACGCGGCGAGCCTGCGCCGGGGACCGGCGGGCCAGCGCGACCGCTTGCGGTTGATCGGCCTGGCGCTGCGCTACAACGAATCGCGCCACCGCTTCGGCCTGATCGACGGCCCGTTCGAGGAGCGCCTCGTCCAGGCGCGGCGGTCCTTCGCACGGATGCTGCCGCCCCACCTCGCGGGTGCGGTGGAGTTCCACGACCCCTCCCGGGTCAATCCGGCCGCCAGCCTGGAGGAGAACCTCCTGTTCGGCCGGATCAGCCTCGGCGAGGCCAATGCCGAGCCGCGGGTGCGCGAACTGGTGCGCCGGGTTCTGGCCGACGAGGGCCTCGAGGCCTCGGTCTATGGCCTCGGCCTCGACAGTAAGGTCGAGGCTCAGCCCAGCACCGGGGCTCTGGCGGACGGCGCGATCAATGCCCGCGAACGCGTGGCGATCGAGCTGAGCCGCTGCCTCGCCCGTGATCCCGACATCCTCGTGGTGGCGGTCGCGATGGACGAGCGGAAGGTCGAGGGCGCACGCGAGCGCCTCGCCCAGCTGCGGCAGGCGCGGGCCGGGCGCGGCCTGATCGTCTGCCTGCCCGAGACGAGTCTTGCGGAGAACGCCGCGCCCTTCGACGCGGTGATCGCCGTGGAGAACAGCGCGGTCATCGCCCCCGTCCCGGCCGCCGCCGAGCGGGACCCCGCACCGGCAGCCTGACAGGACGTCACGATCCGCCGGCGCCGTCGGCCTTCCGCGCGCAGCGGGACAATCCAGCGGGGTCGGGCTGACCGGACGCGCAGCCTCATGGCCGCCGCAATAATCCGTCAGGCCGCGAGGCCGCGCCTGTCCGGCAGCCATCCCGGCCGATCCAGCGCGGACGGTTCATGCCCCTGTCGACCTCGATCCCCCTCGCTGCCGGCCTCGTCGTGCTGGTCCTCGCCGGTCCGGCCGCCGCGGAGGCCGGCAAGGCGGAGGCGCCGATCCCCGCCGCGACCCTTGCCCTGATGGCGCAGAAGGGCGTGACGGCCGCCTCGCCGGTCCTGTTCCGGGCCTACAAGAAAGAATCCGAGATCGAGGTCTGGAAGAAGGGTCGCGCCGGCTACGTCTTCATCAAGACGTTCCCGATCTGCCGCTGGTCCGGCCAGCTCGGGCCCAAGCGCAAGAGCGGCGACCGGCAGACCCCGGAGGGGTTCTATACGGTGCCCCGGCGCCAGATGAACCCGAACTCGCACTACTACCTGTCCTTCGACGTCGGATATCCGAACGCCTACGACCGGGCCCATGGCGGAACCGGGTCCGCCGTGATGGTCCACGGCATCTGCTCGTCCATGGGCTGCTTCGCCATGACCAACGGTACGGTCGGCGAGATCTACGCCATCGCCCGGGACGCGCTGAACGGCGGGCAGGCGGCCTTCCAGTTCCAGTCCTACCCGTTCCGGATGACCGCCGAGAACATGGCCCGCCACCGGACCGACCCCAACATCGCCTTCTGGCGGGAACTCAAGGTCGGCTCGGATCGGTTCGAGGCGAGCCGCGAGGAGCTGCAGGTCTCGGTGGTCGCCGGCCGGTACGCGTTCGCGCCTTCGCGGGATCCCGCCATCGAGGCGGCGGTCACCACCCGCCGGGCGGTCGAGGAGGCGCGGATGACCGCGCTCGCCGAGGCGGGCGAGCCCGCCGTGCGCACGACCTATTCCGACGGCGGCCAGAACGCCTTCTGGGCGGCCTACACGGCCCGGGGCGGGGCGGTCGGCGACATCAGCCGGCCGGAAGCCCTGGCCTTCGCCGGCCAGGAGGTGGTGGTCGTGCCGGGCCATCGCGCCCATCGCCCGGTGCCCGACACGGTCTGGGCCAGCTGGGCCGCGCCCGAGTCGGGCCTGTCGCCGCGGCAGATGGCGGGCTTCGTCCCGGTCTACGAGCGCGCCCCCGATCCGTTCGGGGCGCTGGTCGCGCCGCTCCCGACCCGCTACAGCGACGCGCTTCCGTCCTGGCTGGCCGCCGGCCTCGCCGGATCGGGCTCCGGACGCCCGATTCTGGCCGGTTCGCCGGGCGGTCTCCTGGCCTCGGCCGAGGCGCTCTGAGCATGCGAGGGTCCGGTCAAGCGTCCCGTGCGTGTGCGCGGACGCACATCACGACCGCCTGCGGCACACCAATTCATGATACGGCAGGGGATGAGCGGTACACCTGCTCCGTCGGCCTGCCTTATTCAAAGCTACCTTCCCGGAACGGCGACGGGGTTTCGATCATAACCGATCGGGACCGACTGTCCGCGGATTCGTGATCGCCATGTCGAACAGTTCCGAGCCGACTCTCCTGACGGCCGACCAAGACCTCGTACTCCGCTTCTGGGGCGTCCGCGGCTCGACGCCCGTCAGCGGCCCGCAATACGCCGAATTCGGCGGCAGCACGCCCTGCATCGAGGTGCGGTGCGGCCAGCGGATGTTCATCGTCGACGCGGGCTCGGGCATCTACAATCTCGGACAGGGTCACCGGACCGATCTGCCCCGGGAAGTCGATCTGCTGTTCAGCCACCTGCATCTCGACCACACCGCGGGGCTCCCCTTCTTCAAGCCGGCGGTCCTCGACTGCGACCGGGTGATCAACACCTATTGCGGCAACCTCGGCGGCGAATCGGCCGGCCCGACCCTCGACCGCCTGTTCGCGCCGCCGCTGTTCCCGGTTACGCTCGACAGGCTGTGCTGCACCTTCCGCCACCACGGCTTCGAGGCGGGGCAGACCCTGACCTTCCCGGACGGGACGCGGGTCGCCACGATCCTGCTGAACCATCCGCAGGGCTCCGTGGGCTACCGGTTCGAGCATGCCGGCAAGCGCCTGTGCCTGATCAGCGACATCGAGCACAGCGACCCCTGGCCCGATCCCAACCTCGCCGCCTTCGTGGCCGACGCCGACCTGATGGTCTACGACGGCATGTTCACCGACGGGGAGTATCCGACCTGCCGGGGCTGGGGCCACTCGACCTGGCAGAAGGGCGTGGAGCTCGCCCGGACGGCGGGCGTCAAGGCGCTCGGGATCATTCACCTGCACCCGGCCCATTCCGACACGGCGCTGCGCGACATGGAGGCCGACATGCAGGCCGAGATGCCGACCGCATTCATCGCGCGCGAATGTCAGAGCCTCACGGTCGGGGCTCCCCGGGCGGTCGGCGGCCGTCCAAACGGGCGTCCGGCCGTGGCGCGGGAGATGCGCCGCCGGATCAAGGTCGCCTGAGCCGGCGGATCAGGCGGAGTGCCGCCTGCGGGTCCGGCTGTACCGGGACCACGCGAACAGCACGAACAGCGCGACGCCGATGATCAGAATGCTCCAGCCGTAGTTGCTGACGAGCTGCGCGTCGATCGGGTGCCCGACGAACCCCAACGCGACCAGCAGGCCGAACACCGCGATCGCCGCGGAAACGAGCATCCCTACAATCATCGAAGTCCCCGGCGCGTCCCATCCGCGCGATTCGGCAGGGCCGTATGGTGGGGAAGAATGCGTGGCGGCCGCACCCGTTCCAGCGTCCGGCCCTCTGCCGCGCCGGTCATCGGCCCCACGCTGTTCACCGGAATGGCGCGGCGGCTCATTCGGCGGCTCCCATCGCGCCGAAGTTAGGCTAAGTAGGCCGCCTGACGGCGCCCCGGGGCGCGCGAGGAGCTCGAGACCACGGCGATGAGCGGCCAAGAGAACACGACGGCGCCCGCGGCGGCGCACACGAGTCCGGAGACGCAGTCCGCATCCGCCGCCACGCCGGGGCTCCTGCGTCCGCAGGACCAGCTCGTGACGATCTACGGCGGCTCCGGCTTCCTGGGACGGCACGTGGTGCGGGCGCTGGCCAAGCGCGGCTACCGGATCCGCGTCGCGGTGCGCCGGCCGGACCTCGCGTTGTTCCTGCAGCCCCTGGGGAAGGTCAACCAGATCGTGGCCGTCCAGGCCAACCTGCGCTACCCGGACTCGGTGGTCCGGGCCGCCGAGCGGTCGGACGTGCTGATCAACCTCGTCGGCATCCTGCAGGAGACCGGCTCCCAGAGCTTCGCGCGGCTGCAGGTCGACGGGGCCGAGGCGATCGCCCGCGCCGCGGCGCGCCAGGGCGCCCGGATGATCCACGTCTCGGCGATCGGGGCCGATCCGGCCTCGCCGTCGGTCTACGCGCGCACCAAGGCAGAGGGCGAGGCGCGGGTCTTCGCCGCCTGTCCGGACGCGGTGGTGTTCCGGCCCTCGCTGATCTTCGGGCCCGGCGACAGCTTCTTCAACCGCTTCGCCGGCCTCGCCCGGGCGCTTCCGGTTCTCCCGCTCGCCGGCGGCCAGTCCCGCTTCCAGCCGGCCTTCGTGGGCGATGTCGCCGAGGCGATCGCCCGCGCGGTCGACGGCACCGTGGCGCCCGGCAAGGTCTACGAACTCGGCGGCCCGGAGGTGGGCACGCTGGAGCACTTCGTGCGCTACATGCTGAAGACGATCCGGCGGAAGCGGGTGGTCGTGGACCTGCCTGCGCCGGCGGCCAAGCTCCAGGCCCGCATGCTGGAGATCGCCGACACCCTGACCTTCGGCCTGCTGCCGGATTCGCTGAAGCTGACCCGCGATCAGGTGACGCTGCTTCAGAACGACAACGTCGTCTCGGAGGCCGCCAAGGCCGAGGGTCGGACTTTCGAAGGCATCGGCATCACGCCGACCGCCGCCGAGGCGGTGGTGCCGGGCTATCTCTGGACCTTCCGCAAGGCGGGGCAGTTCGCCACCGACCAGGACGAGTCGCACCTGTCCGAGGTGCCGGACACGCTGGCATCGAAACCCCTGGCGGCCGGCTCTCAGCATCGGCCCCAGACCGCCTCCGGCCCGGCGATCGGCGCCGATGCCGGCAGCTCGCCGGGGGCCGGGCAGGGCAGCAGGGGCGTGCGCTGGGGAACTCGGAAACCGGGCTAGGTGACGGCCCGCGCCCGGATCGCGCCATGAGCGCGCCCTCCCTCCACGAATCCGGCGGCCCGGCCGCGCGGCGCATCCTCGTCACCGGGGCGGCCGGCTTCGTGGGCGGCCACGTCCTGCCGCTCCTGGCGACGATGAGCGCGGGAGCGGGCGATTGCGTGGCCGGGATCGGGCGGGGGCGGGCGCCGCACCTGCCGGAGGGCGTCAGCTACGCGGCGATTGATCTCCTCGACGAAGCCGCGCTCAGCGGCTTCGTGGCGCGATTCCGGCCGACCGCGATCCTCCATCTGGCGGGCCTCGCCTCGGTGGCGGATTCCGCCAGCGGCCCGGGCCAGACGTGGCGGGTCAACGTCAACGGCCTGATGAACCTCGTGGCCGCGGTGGAGGCGGTGCCGGGCTGCACCTTCTTCTTCGTCAGTTCCGGCGAAGTCTACGGCAGCGCCTTCCTGGCGGGCCATGCCCTCAGCGAGGCGGTCGAGCCCTTGCCGCGCAACACCTACGCCCGGTCGAAATGGGTGGGCGAGCAGCTGCTCCGCGACCTGCTGCCCCGGATCGGCGTGAAGCTCGTCGTGCTGCGGCCGTTCAACCATATCGGCCCCGGCCAGGACGAGCGCTTCGTCGTGGCCTCCTTCGCGGGCCAGATCGCCCGGATCGAGGCCGGCGTCGTGCCGCCCTGCCTGGAGGTTGGCAACCTCTCCTCCTACCGCGACTTCCTCGACGTCGCCGACGTGGCGAACGCCTACGCCGACCTGATCGGCCGGGCGGACGCCCTGGCGGACGGGAGCGTGTTCAACATCAGCTCGGGCCAGCCGCGGACGATCGCCAGCGTCCTCGAGGACCTGCGCGCCCGGGCCCGGGTCCCGTTCGAGATCCGCATCGCTCCGGAGCGCGTGCGCCCGACCGAGATTCCTCTGGCCGCGGGCGATGCCGGCCGCCTCCACGCTGCCACCGGCTGGCAGCCGCGGGTCTCGTGGGACGCGGCCCTGACCCGGGTGCTGGACGACGCGCGGGCGCGGCTGGCGGACGCGCGCAAATCCGGCTGAGGCGCAGGATTTGGCGCCACCGCGGCGCTCAGCGCTCCGCGACGGCGATCAGGGCGGTCGAGGGGATCGGCAGGACGGGTCGACCGCCCGCCATGCGCCGCGCCTCCGCGATCACCGCGGCCCGGTCGGCCGCGCTCAGGTCGACCCAGTCCGGCGACAGGCCGAACACCGTGTCGGGGTCGTCGAGCATGGCGACGTCGAGCGCGTAGTCGAAGGTCACCCGGTCGATCCGGGGGGCTGCGTACCCGGCCGCGACCAGCGCCCGGGTGAACCCCGCCGGATCGCCGAGCGCGCGCACCCCTTCGGGCATCGCCCGGCTCTCGCGCTCGGGGAACAGCCTGCGGCGGATCTCGCCGAGCAGCAGGAACGTCGCCGCGCCCTGGTCCTGCCACGTGGCCACGACGCCCGATCCCCCGGGCCGCGTCACGCGCGCCATCTCGGCGAGGCCCTTCCGCCAGTCGGGGAACATGATCACCCCGAAGATCGAGAACACCGCGTCGAAGCCACCGTCGGGTAGGGCGAGGGCCTGTCCGTCCATGACCCGCGCGTCGACATTGGGCAGTCTCGCCCCGGCGATGCGCGCGACCATGCCGGGCGAGAAGTCGACCGCGAGGACCTGCGCCCCCGTCCGCGCCGCGGCCAGCGCGAGGGCACCGGTGCCCGCCGCGACGTCGAGGACGCGGCTGCTTCCGGTCAGCGGCACCCGCGCGAGCGCCGCCTCGGCGAAGCGCGCCGTGAACGGATGGGCGGTCGTCTCGTAGTGCTCGGCGACCCTGTCCCACCGATCCAGGTTCTCGAACTCGCGCACCGCTTCAGCTCCGCGCCATCACGTAACTTGATAAGTATCGTGATGGCGCACGGTTGCCAATCCCGAGTCCGGTGTGATGGATCGACGGGTGCGCACCGACAGCCGCCTCTCCCGAACGCTCCATGTGCTGCTTCACATGGCGCGCCACGACGGACCGATGACGTCCGAGGCGATCGGGCGGATGCTCGGGACGAATCCCGTGGTCGTCCGCCGCACGATGGCCGGGCTCCGGAACGCGGGCTACGTGACGTCGGAGAAGGGGCACGGCGGCGGATGGACCATCGCGGCGGACCTGAACGCGGTCTCGCTGCTCGACATCCACCGCGCGGTCGGCGGGCCCCGCATCTTCGCGATCGGCAGCGATCGCGCGAACCCGGCCTGCGCCGTCGAGAAGGTCGTCAACGCGGCGGTCGAGGACACGCTGCGCGAGGCCGAGGCTCTTCTGATCACGCGGCTCGGTTCCGTCAGCCTCGCCGAGCTCGCGCGAAGCTTCGACGCCCGGTGCCGGTCCGAGGGGGCATCGGACAGCTCGACCTGCACGTGACGGCGGGCGCTTGCCGCGCCGACGGTCGGGCGCCATGCTCCGCCTTGACGCGGACCAGCACGAGATGATCGGCCATGGGCCTTCTGGACGGATTGCTCGGACACGGCTCGGCCGTCGATGCGGCCTCCCTGGAGCGCCGGCTCGACGGCATCCTGATCGACGGCGAGACGGCGCGGCTCGCCTTCAAGATCATCCGGGACGTGTTCGTGTTCACCGAGCGCCGCGTCATCCTGATCGACGTCCAGGGCGTGACCGGCAGCAAGGTCGAGTTCCTGTCGGTGCCGTACCGCGCGATCGTGCGCTTCTCGGTCGAGACCGCCGGTACGTTCGACCTCGACGCCGAGTTGAAGATCTGGGTCTCGGGCGCGGCGGAGCCGATCCAGCGGACCTTGAAGAAGGGCGCGGACATCCGGGGCATCCAGCGGGCCCTGGCCGAAGGCGTGCTGCGCTAGCCCACGGCGCGACCGCGCGGATGATGGCCCGCTCCGACCCGCGGCGAGCCGTCCACGGCACGCGACGGCAGGAGGCGACCTGCAGGAGGCGACCTGCCTACCGGACCACGCCCTTGACCCGCAGCGCGTCGCGCGCGCCCTCCGGATAGTCCAGCTCCTCGGCCAGGATCTCGGCGCTCGAATCCCCGAGGCCCGGCGGCATGCGCCGCACCGGCAGCCGGCGGCCGTCGAGCCGATAGGGCGGGGCAATGACGTGGGCATTGCCGGGCGCCGTCACCACCAACCCGGCCTCCTGGGCCCGGTCGCAGGTGAGCGCCTCGCGCAGGCCCATCACCTCGCCGCAGGGGATGCCCGCGGCCCTGAGCCGCGCGATCAGCGGCGCGCGCTCCCACTTGGCGAGCTCCGCCTCCAGCACCGGGATGAAGGCGGCGCGGTTGCGCGATCGGTCGAGGTTGGTGGCGAAGCGCGGGTCGGCGACCCAGTCCGGCCGCTCCAGCACCTGCTCGCAGAATCGGCGGTACTGCCCGTTGTTGCCGACCGTGATCACCACCGGCCCGTCGCCGGCCTCGAACACCCCGTAGGGCACGATCGAGGGATGGGCATTGCCGTAGCGGGGCGGATCGATGCCCCGGGCCAGCGCCTCCAGGCCGTAATAGGAGGTCAGCGCAACGCCGCAATCGAACAGAGCGAGGTCGATCGTCTTGCCCCGTCCGGTCCGCTCCCGCTGGTACAGGGCCGCCAGCACGGCCTGGGCCGCGAACTGCCCGGTGAACAGATCGACCGCCGCGACCCCGAACTTGAGCGGCGGCCCTCCAGCCTCGCCGTTGAGCGCCATCACACCGGATTCACCCTGCACGACGAGGTCGTAGCCGGGTCGTCCGGCCTCAGAGCCGTCGGAACTGTAGCCGGCGATCGAGCAGTAGATCAGGCCGGAATTCTCCGCCGACAGGTCGCCGTAGCCGAGGCCGAGCTTCTCGGCCCCGCCGGTCTTGAAGTTCTGCACCAGGACATCGCTCTCGCGCGCGAGCGCCTTGACGATCGCCAGCCCGTCCGGGGTGGCGAGATCGATACCGATGGAGCGCTTGTTGCGGTTCACGCTGTCGAAATACGAGGTGTTGCCGGGGCTCGTGGGCACGCCCCAGTCGCGGGTATCATCGCCGCGCTCCGGGTGCTCGATCTTGATCACGTCGGCGCCGAGATCGCCCAGCACCTGCGCGCACCACGGCCCCGCCAGGACCCGGGACAGGTCGAGGACGCGGATCCCGGCGAGCGGCAGGTCGTCGGTGGCGGATTCGGCATCCATCGCGGACATCCTCAGGCTCCCATGACGCCGTCGAGGCTGCGGACGGCTGCGATGAGTCTCGGGCGCGCCACCTCCATGAGGAAGCGTGCGTCGGTGATGACGGTGGGGGCGCCGCAATTGACCGACATAGGCGGCAGGCCGCCGCCGGGATGGAACCCCACCGCGATGGCGCAGACGGTTTCCTGCCACTCGCCGAACGAGGTGCAGCAGCCGATCTCCCGATGCTCGGCCACGGCCCGGTCGAGACCGGCCCGGAGCGCGGGCCAGGCGACCGGGTCCAGGGCCTTCAGGTCCTCGTAAATGCCCTCGCGCTCGCGATCCGTGCAGATTGCCACGTAGGCCCGGCCCATGGCGCTGCGGGCGAGGGAGATGCGCGAGCCGGTATCGAGGTTGAGCGAGATCGCCGCCGGGCCGCGCTGGCAATCAACGTAGCGCATGCTTAGACGGTCGCGGACGCCGAGTCCCACCGAGGCGTTGGCGGCTTCGGCCACGGCGCGGAGCACGGGCCGGGCGATGCCGCGGACGTCGAGGCCTCCGAGAGCCGCCGAGCTGAGCGCGATCGTCGCCGTGCCGAGGCGGTAGCGGCCGATCTCGGGCAAATGCTGCAGGTAGCCGAGCTTGGTCAGCGTGTAGGTGAGCCGTGATACGGTGGAGCGCGGCAGGCCGCAGGCCTCCGCGATGTCGTGGTTGGCGAGGCTCGTGCGCCCCGGACCGAAGCAGGCCAGCACCGACAGCCCCCGCGCGAGGGCCGTCACGAAGTGCCGATCCTCCTTCGCGCCGAGTCCGGCGGTGTCGGGATCGGCCAGCAGGGCCGCGTCCGCATCCATCCGCGCCCTCATCGGTGCAGGAACGCCGCGAAGGCCGCCTGCGCCTCCGGGGCGCGGCGGAGCGCGTGGAAGACCTCCGCCTCCTCGCCGAGCGTCCGGACAACAGCTTCCTCGTGGCCACGGCGCAGGGCCTGCTTGGTGGCGGCGATCGAGAGCGGGGGCAGGGCCGCGAGCGCGCGCGCCTTGCCCAGGGCGGTCTCCAGCGCCGTCCCCGCCGGGACGGCGGCGTTGACGAGGCCCGCCGCGGCGGCCTCCGCGGCCGTGAAGGGCTCGCCGAGCATCAGGAGTTCGGCGGCGCGCTTCGAACCCGCCACCAGGGGCAGCAGGTAGCTCGATCCGCCCTCCGGGCTGAGGCCGAGCGCCGTGAAGGGCAGGCGGAACCGGGCGCCGTCCCCCGCATAGGCGAGATCGCAATGAAGCAGCAGCGTCGTGCCGATCCCGACCGCATGGCCCTCCACGGCCGCCAGGACTGGCTTCGGGCAGGCGCGCAGAGCCTTGAGGAAGGTCAGGCCGGGGCTGTCGCCGCCGGTCTCGACGTCCTGAAAATCCTTGAGATCGTTGCCGGCGGTGAAGCAGCCGCCGGCGCCGGTGAGCACGACGGCGCGCACCGCCTCGTCCCGGGCCACGGCCTCGATTGCCGCGGTCAGGCCCGCATAGGTCGCCCGATCGAGGGCGTTGCGCCGCTCCGGTCGATCGATGGTGATGAGCCGGATCCCGGGCTCCGGGGCGGCGACGCGCAGGTTCGGGGGGGCGGATTCACACATCACAGGCGCGCCCCCGTCTCCCGAGCAGGCCGCTGTCCCCTCGCCGGACAGGCAACGGGCGGCGAGAGGCGGATACACCCGGACGCTCACGGCACGGCCTCGCCCGCGTACTCCGCCGACAGGCCGGCCATCCGCCCCCGCGCCGCCGCGTATTCCCGCGCGAGACGGGCCACGAGGTCGGCGGTGGCCGGCGCGTCCGCGATGGTGCCGACGCCCTGGCCCGCGCCCCAGACGTCCCGCCACGCCTTCACGCCGCCGCTGCCGAAATTCATCGCGGTCTTGTCGCGCACCGGCAGCGCCTCGGGATCGAGCCCGGCGGCGCGGATGCTGGGCGTCAGGTAGTTGCCCGGCACGCCGGTGAAGTAGGGGGTGTAGAGGATGTCGGCGGCCGCGCTGCCGGCGATCATGTCCTTGTAGGCGGGGGCGGCGTTCGCCTCCCGGGTGGCGATGAACCGGGTGCCCATGTAGGCGAGGTCGGCCCCCATGGCCTGGGCGGCCAGGATCGCCGCGCCCGAGGTGATCGCCCCCGAGAGGATCAGCGGACCGCCGTAGAACCGCCGGATCTCGCCGACGAGGGCGAAGGGGCTCAGCGTGCCGGCATGCCCGCCCGCGCCGGCGCAGACGAGGATCAGCCCGTCGACCCCGGCCTCCAGCGCCTTCTCGGCATGGCGCACGGTGGTGACGTCGTGGAAGACCACGCCGCCATAGGCGTGAACCGGGCGGATCACCGCGTCGGGCGCCCGCAGCGAGGTGATGATGATCGGCACCCGGTGCCGGACGCAGGCCTCGACGTCCTGGGCCAGCCGGTCGTTGGACGCGTGGACGATCTGATTCACCGCGAAGGGCGCGACCTTGCACGACGGGTCGGCCGCCCGGGCCTCCGCCAGCGTTCGCGTGATCCGCGTGAGCCATTCGTCGAGCAGAGCGGCGGGCCGGGCATTGAGCGCCGGGAACGAGCCGACCACGCCGGACAGGCACTGGGCGATCACCAGTTCCGGCCCGGAGACGATGAACATCGGCGCGCAGATCACCGGCAGGGCGAGGCGTCCGCGCAGGGCTTCGGGCAGGCGCCCGGACAGGGTCTGCTCGGGACCGTCGCTCACCGCCCGCTCCCTGCCGCCCGATTCCGCGCCGGACAGGCGCTCCCGGGCCGCTCGCCCCGATGGATGCCACGCACCGCGATCCTCCCCTGCTTCGGGCAGCCCGATCATCGCTCACCCGGCGGCGACCGCAACCGAGTCCCGCCCGGGGCCGTTTTGATGACATGGCGCCGGGGCGCGGGTCAAACGGCAGCATCCGTCTATTTCTGCAATGCAGAATGATCGGTTCGGAGATGACGTCAGCCGCAGACGAGTCACGGCCCTCGCTTGACGCTCGCGTCGACCCGGACCAACATTCATCCAACGTGCAGACCATTATTCTGCATTGCAGAATGACAGGGAGTGTTGTGTGGTTCGTCAGGAGGTCGATGGCGGCGTGGCCGTGCTCACGCTCGCCAACCCGCCGGTCAACGCGCTCGGTGCCGCGTTGCGGGCCGCCCTCGACGGGGCCCTGGACCAGGCCATCGCGGACGAATCGGTCCGCGCGATTGTGCTGGCCGCCGAGGGTAAGGTGTTCGTCGGCGGGGCCGACATCACCGAGTTCGGCAAGCCGCAGCAGCCGCCGAGCCTGCCCGACATCCTGGACCGCCTCGATGCCAGCCTGAAGCCCGTGGTGGCGGCCATCAACGGCGTGGCCCTCGGCGGCGGCCTCGAACTGGCGATGGCCTGCCACGGCCGGGTCGCGGCGCCCGCCGTCAAGCTCGGCCTGCCGGAGATCAAGCTCGGGATCATCCCGGGGGCGGGGGGCACGCAGCGCCTGCCGCGCCTGATCGGCCCCGACGCCGCCTTCCCGATGATGCTCACCGGCGAGCCCGTCTCCGCCGAGAAGGCGGCGGCGCTCGGCATCGTCGACGCCGTGGTCCTGGGCGACCTCGTGGCGGAGGCCCGGACCCGGGCCCTGGAGCTGGCCGATGCGGGCCGCCTCCCGCGGGTGCGCGACCGGTCGGAGAAGCTCACGCCGGAGGCCCGGGAGCGGTTCGAGAGCCTGGCCGCCGAGGCGGTGAAGCGGGATCCCGACGCCACCAACGTCCACGCCCTGGTGCGGGCCGTGCGCGCCGGCCTGGAGCAGGATTTCGACGCCGCCGTCGCGGTGGAGCGGGCCGAGTTCCGCACCCTGGTGGAGGATCCGCGCTCGAAGGCCCTGCGCTACGCCTTCTTCGCCGAGCGCGAGGCGGCCCGCGTCCCCGGCCTGCCGAAGGACACGCCCCGCCGCCCCGTCCGGACGGCGGCGGTGATCGGCGCCGGCACGATGGGCGGCGGGATCGCCATGTGCTTCGCCAATGCCGGCATCCCCGTGACGGTGATCGAAACGGAGGCCGGTGCCCTGGAGCGCGGTCTCGACCGGGTGAGGGGCCTCTATGCCGGCTCGGCCAAGCGCGGCTCGATCACCGAGGCGCAGCGCGACGAGCGGGTCGGCCGGATCACGGGGGCGATCGGCCTGGAGAACGCCGCGGAGGCCGACATCGTCATCGAAGCAGCCTTCGAGGACATGGGCGTCAAGCGGGAGATTTTTTCCAAGCTCGACGCCATCGCCAAACCTGGCGCGATCCTGGCCACCAACACCTCCTACCTCGACGTGAACGCCATCGCGGCGGTGACGAGCCGGCCGCAGGACGTGCTCGGCCTGCACTTCTTCAGCCCCGCCAACGTCATGCGCCTCGTGGAGGTAGTCCGGGCCGAGAAGACCGCGCCGGACGTGCTCGCCACCGCCCTGGATCTCGGCAAGCGCCTCAACAAGCTGCCGGTGACGGTGGGGGTCTGCTTCGGCTTCGTCGGCAACCGCATGCTGGAGCGCCGCAGCCGCGCCGGCGAGCGCCTGCTGCTCGAGGGGGCGCTGCCGCACGAGGTCGACACGGCGGTGACCGGTTTCGGCTTCCGGATGGGCCCCTTCGCCATGAGCGATCTCGCGGGGCTCGATATCGGCTGGCGCTCGCGCAAGGATTTCGGCGGCCGGGCGCCGGTCGCCGATTCGCTGGCCGAGCAGGGCCGCTACGGCCAGAAGACCGGCCGCGGCTTCTACCTCTACCCGGACGGCGCCCGCACCGGCACCCGCGACCCGGACGCGGAGGCCCTGATCGCCCGCGTCGCCGCCGAGCACGGCATCGCGCGCCGCAGCTTCACGCCGGACGAGATCGTGGCGCGGCTGATGTACCCGATGGTCAACGAGGGCGCGCGGATCCTGGAGGAGGGCATCGCGGCCCGGCCGGGCGACATCGATACGATCTGGATCAACGGCTACAACTGGCCGGCCTGGCGCGGCGGCCCGATGCACTGGGCCGATACGGTCGGGCTGCGGACGGTCGCCGAGGCGCTGTCCCGCTTCGCGGCCGAGACCGGCGACGACAGCCAGGAACCAGCGCCGCTCCTGAAGCGCCTCGCCGCCGAGGGCGGCCGCTTCGCCGACTGGAAGGCTTCGGCCTGATGCCGTGTCGGTTCGCGCCAACCAAGTCCCGGCTTCGAAAGGTCCGGGACCTTTCGCGGGTGCAGGGCAGCGCCCTGCCGACGGCCGAGGCCGCATCCGTCGGAGCCTCGCCCCGACACCCCACCAAAGGGCGTGACGCCCTTTGGGAACCCCAGAGGATTCCGGCATGACCGACGCGGTGATCGTCGCGACTGCTCGCACGCCCATCGGCAAGGCCCATCGCGGCGCGCTGAACCTCACCCGCGGCGCCGATCTGGCCGCCCACGCGATCCGCGGCGCCCTGGACCGGGCGCGGCTGGAGCCGGAGGCGGTCGAGGAGGTGGTGCTCGGCTGCGGCTATCCGGAGAACGCCACGGGCGGCAACGTCGCCCGCCATGCCGCCCTGGTGGCCGGGATCCCGGTCGAGTCGGCCGGCGTCACGGTCTCGCGCTTCTGCGCCTCGGGCCTGGAGGCGATCGCCAGCGCGGCCCGAAGGATCATCCTCGACGGCGTGCCGGTGGCTGTGGCCGGCGGCGTCGAGTCGATCAGCCTCGTGCAGCCCAAGGTCCAGCGGGAATTGACTCGCAACGCGTGGCTGGAGGCGCATCTGCCGGCGATCTACATGCCGATGATCGAGACCGCCGACATCGTGGCGGAGCGCTACCGGATCTCCCGGGAGGCGCAGGACCTCTTCGCCCTGGAGAGCCAGCGCCGCACCGCCGCCGCGCAGGAACGCGGATTGTTCGACGACGAGATCGTCCCGATGAGCGCCGTTATGGTGGTGACCGACAAGGCCACCGGCGAGATCCGGGAGGTCGAGACCCGGCTCGCCAAGGACGAGGGCAACCGGCCGGACACGACCCTGGAGGGTCTCGCCAAGCTCAAGCCCGTGCGCGGGGAGGGGGCCTTCATCACGGCGGGCAATGCCAGCCAGCTCTCGGACGGGGCCTCGGCCAGCGTGCTGATGTCGGCCGACGAGGCGGCGCGGCGCGGCCTCGAGCCCCTCGGCATCTTCCGGGGCTTCGCCTCGGCCGGGTGCGGGCCGGACGAGATGGGCATCGGCCCCGTCTTCGCGGTGCCGCGGCTCCTGGAGCGGCAGGGTCTGCGCGTCTCCGACATCGACCTGTGGGAGCTGAACGAGGCCTTCGCGTCCCAGTCGGTCTACTGCCGCGACCGGCTCGGGATCGACCCGGACACGGTCAACGTCAACGGCGGCGCCATCGCGGTCGGCCACCCGTTCGGCATGTCGGGGGCGCGGCTCGTGGGCCACGCCCTGCTGGAAGGCCGCCGCCGCGGCGCGCGCTACGCCGTGGTGACCGTGTGCGTCGCCGGCGGCCAGGGCTGTGCCGGCCTGTTCGAGATCGCCCGGAGCTGAACCGATGGACCTGCGCTTCACCGACGAGGAAATCGCGTTCCGCGACGAGGTCCGGAACTTCTGCCGAACGGAGATCCCAGCCGAGATCCGGAAGAAAGTCTCGGAGGGGCGCAGCCTCTCGAAGGACGACTACGTCACCAGCCAGCGGATCCTCAACGCCAAGGGCTGGGCGGTGCCGCACTGGCCGCAGGAATTTGGCGGCCGGGATTGGAGCCCGATCCAGCGCTACATCTACACGGAGGAGCTGTTCCAGGCGGCGGTACCCCTGCCGCAGCAGTTCAACTGCTACATGTTCGGCCCGGTGCTGGCGACCTTCGGCCGGCAGGACCAGAAGGAGCGCTTTCTCCCCCGCGCTGCCAATCTCGACGATTGGTGGTGCCAGGGCTTCTCCGAGCCTGGGGCCGGCTCCGACCTCGCCTCGCTGAAGACCAAGGCCGTGCGCGACGGCGACCACTACGTCGTCGACGGCCAGAAGACCTGGACGACGCTCGGCCAGCACGCCGACTGGATCTTCTGCCTGGTCCGCACCGACTTCGAGGCCAAGAAGCAGCGGGGCATCTCCTTTCTCCTGATCGACATGACGACGCCCGGCATCACCGTGCGCCCGATCCTCACCCTGGAGGGCCGGCACGAGGTCAACGAGGTCTTCTTCGATTCCGTGCGCGTGCCGGTGGAGAACCTCGTTGGCGAGGAGAACAAGGGCTGGGACTACGCGAAATTCCTGCTCGCCAACGAGCGGACCGGCATCGCCCGGATCGGGCTCACCAAGGAGCGGATCGCCCGGATCAAGCGCCTCGCCCGGGAAATGCCGGCCGGACCCGGCACGATGTGGGACGATCCCGCCTTCCGGTCCCGCGTCGCGGAGGTCGAGGTCGAGCTGAAGGCCCTGGAGATCACCCAGATGCGGGTGGCGGCCAAGCAGGGCCGGGCGGATTCGGTGGAGCCGGACCCCGCCTCCTCGCTCCTCAAGATCCGCGGCTCGCAGCTCCAGCAGGCGGCGACGGAGCTGCTGGTGGAGCTCGCCGGGCCGTTCGCGCTCGCCGCCCCGGCACGCGGGGCAGGGGCCAACAACCTGCCCGGGGGCTTCGACTGGGTCGATGCGGCGGCGCCGAGCTATTTCAACAACCGCAAGGTCTCGATCTACGGCGGCTCGAACGAGATCCAGCACAACGTCATCGCCAAGGGCATTCTGGGTTTGTGAGACGATCCCGGATCCGCTTGCAGGCTTGAGAAACGCGGCGGTCGCGGCCTCGGCTCTCCCTCCCCCCTCTGCGGGGGAGGGTGGCCCCCGAAGGGGGTCGGGAGAGGGGAGCGACGTTTCAGGACGCGGCACGCCCTTCATGCCGGTTGCGCCCTGTCCTGCAGCCGGGTTCCCCTCTCCCGGCCCCTGCTGACGCAGGGGCCACCCTCCCCCGCAGAGGGGGGAAGGAACGTCCGAGGACACCACCATGGATTTCGACCTGAACGAGGACCAGTCGCTCCTGCGCGACAGCGTCGAGCGGCTGGCCGCCGATCTCTACCCGTCCCTGGAAAGCCGGCAGGCGCGGCTCAAGGCGCCGCTCGGCTTCCCCGCGGAGGGCTGGGCGGCTTTTTCCGAACTCGGCGTCACGGGACTGCCCTTCTCGGACGAGGACGGCGGCCTCGGCGGCGGCCCGGTCGAGACCATGCTGGTCATGGAGGCGGTCGGCCGCAACCTCGTGGTCGAGCCGCTGCTGGCGAGCCTCGTTCTCGGCTCGACGGCCCTGCGGCTCGGCGGCAGCGCCGCGCAGAAGGCGCGCCTCGTTCCCGACTTGGTCTCCGGTGACCTGCGCCTGACCCTCGCCCACACCGAGCGCCAGTCCCGCTATGACCTCGCCGACGTGGCGACCACGGCCCGACGCTCCGGCGACGGTTTCGTGCTGAGCGGGGCCAAGAGCGTCGTACCCAACGCCGACGCGGCCGGCCTGATGGTGGTCTCCGCCCGCGTGTCGGGGGAGCGGCGCGACGCGAAGGGGATCGGCCTGTTCCTGGTCCCGGCCGACGCTGCCGGCGTCGCGATCGAGGCCTACCCGACGCAGGATGGCGGCCGGGCCGCGGAGGTGTCCTTGTCGGAGGTGCCCCTGCCCGACGACGCGGCGCTGGGCGATCCCGAAGCCGGCCTGCCGCTGCTGGAGCGGGTGGTGGAGCACGGGATCGCGGGGCTCGCCGCCGAGGCGGTGGGCTCCATGGACGCGCTCCACACGCTCACGGTCGAGTACCTCAAGACCCGCAAGCAGTTCGGCGTCAGCGTCGGCTCGTTCCAGGCGCTGCAGCACCGGGCGGTGGACATGCTGATCCAGCTGGAGCAGGCCCGCTCGATGGCCCTCTACGCCGCCATGATGGTCGACACGCCGGATGCGGCGGCGCGTGCGGCGGCCCTATCGGCCGTGAAGGTCCAGATCAACAAGGCCTGCCGGTATGTCGGCCAGGAGGCCGTGCAGCTCCACGGCGGCATCGGCATGACCCTCGAGTATATCGGCGCCCACCACTTCAAGCGGCTCGCCATGATCGAGTACCAGCTCGGCGACACCGCCCATCACCTGCGCCGCATCACGCAGGACGCGAACGGACTGCTCGCGGCGTAACCCACGCGGACAAGGGGCTTCCAAAGGGCGTGCCCTTTGGTGGGGTGTCGGGGTGAAACCCCGACGAACAGGTCTCCGCCCCAGGCAGGGGAGGCGGAGACCTTGTGAAACCGCCTTCAGACCGTCGAGCGGTCAGTTGAACAGCGAGCCGACCCCACCCTGCACCCGGCCGAGGCCGGCGCGGGCGACGGAGTTGTTCGGATCGATCGTCGCTGCGCGCTGGTAGTTCTCCATCGCCTCCTTGCGCTGGCCCGACTTCTCGTAGGCCAGGCCGCGATAGGCCCAGGAGGTGGCGTCCTTGTTGTTGACATTGAGGGCCGCGTTGTAGTCCTCGATCGCCTTCGGGTACTGGTTCGTGGCGATCAGGCTCTGGCCGCGTGCGGCGTAGGGCGCGGACTTGAAGGGGTCGCGGTCGATGGCGGCGTCGAAATCGGCGATCGCCTGCGTGTCCTGACCCTGCTTCTGCCGCACGAGGCCGCGGGCATGATAGGCCTCGGCCGATTCCGGCATCAGCCGGATCGCGACGTTGAGGTCGTTGAGCGCCTGGTCGAGGTTGCCCTGGGCGCGCTCGACATTGGCGCGGCCGATATAGGCCGGGCCGTAATTCGGATCGATCCCGATCGCCTTGGTGAAGTCCTGCAGGGCAGGGCCGTCGCGGCCGATCTGGCGGCTCGCCAGGGCGCGATTGTTGTAGGCGGAGGCGGAGTTCGGATCGAGCTGGATCGCCTTGGTGAAGTCGGCGATGGCATCGTTGAACTGGCCGGCGCGGGCATAGGCGGCGCCGCGGGTGTTGTAGGCGGCCGCGTCGTTCGGGTTGCGCTGCACGACCTCGGTCAGGGAGGCGATGTTGACGTTCGTGGCCCCCGTGGTGTCCTTCTCGAGGACCGCGTATTGCCGCGGGCCGGCCGCGCTCCCGACGGTCTCGCAGCCCGCGAGGCCGGCGGCCGAGACCATGGCTGCGCCGATCAGTGCCGTCTTTCGTCCCAGCCCGTTGCGTACGTTCATTGCCCCACTCTCCCCGAGGCGTCGCCCGCCTTGCGCGTGCCCGCCTCGCCCCTCACAGTCCAAGAGCCCGCGCCGTGCGCCGGGCACGCCCGAATCCGGGGCACCGTCGCGCATCACGGTGAAGGCCGGCTTAAGAAGCGCCGCGTCGTGATCCGGCCCCCGCCCGTCCCGGGGACGAAGGCGGTGCAGGCGGAATCGATCGACAGCATTCGGAACCGACCACGCTGTGGTGGAAGCGGTGGGATGTGGCGAAGGTATGGCTCGACGGTTCCGGGACGCCGCAGGCGGGCTTCCGACCGCCATGCGACGATGCAGGTGTGCCTTCGAAGCCTCAGGAACCGGCCGGGACGGGCCCGAGGCGGGTCACGTGACCCATCTTCCGGCCGGGACGCGCCTCGCCCTTGCCGTAGAGGTGCAGATGGGCGCCGGGCTCGGCCAGCAGGGCGTGCCAGTCGTCGGCCTGGGCACCGATCAGGTTGCGCATCTCCACCGGCAGGCCGCCGACCCGGCCCGGATCGCCCAGCGGCCAGCCGCAGATGGCCCGCACGTGCTGGGCGAATTGCGAGGTCAGCGCCCCCTCGCTGGTCCAGTGACCGGAATTGTGGACCCGGGGCGCGATCTCGTTGACCACGAGCCGCTCCGCCCCGTCCTCGCGGACGAGGAACATCTCGACGGCGAGGACGCCGACATAGTCGAGGGCGTCGGCGATCCGACGGGCGATCTCGAGGGCGATGCGTCCCGTCTCCGGGGCCACGCCCGGGGCCGGCACCCGCGTCAGAGCGAGGATGTGATCGCGGTGCTCGTTCTCGCACAGGTCGTAGGCCGCGAAGCTGCCGTCGCGCCCGCGGGCGCCCACCACGGAGACCTCGCGCTCGAACGGCACGAAGCCCTCCAGGATCAGCGGCGCGCCGCCGAACTCGGCGAACAGGGCGTTGCGGTCGCCCTCGGCCCGCTCGCGGAGCATGCGCTGCCCCTTGCCGTCGTAGCCGAAGCGGCGGGTCTTGAGCACCGCCGGCAGGCCGATCACCTCGATCGCCCGGTCGAGATCGTCGGGCGTGTCCACCGCCCGGAACGGCGCCGTCGGGATGCCCAGCCCGTTGATGAATTCCTTCTCGGAGAGGCGGTCCTGCGTGGTCGAGAGCGCCCGCGCGTTCGGGTGCAGGGCGGCGTGCCGGGCCAGGATGTCGGCCGTGGCGTGCGGGATATTCTCGAACTCGTAGGTCACGACATCGACGCTGCGCGCGAAGGCGGCCAGCGCCTCGGCATCGTCGTAGGCCGCGCAGGTGGTCCGGGCGGCCACGTCGAAGGCGGGGCTGTCCGCGTCGGGGGCGTAGACGTGCGCCTTGAGGCCGTAATCGGCCGCCGCCAGCGCGATCATGCGCCCGAGTTGGCCTCCACCGACGATGCCGAGGGTGGAGCCGGGGCCGAGGATCTTGTCCGTCACGCGTTCTCTTCCGTCACCGGCCGTTCGGCCACCGAGGCGGTCTGGGCCGCGCGCCACGCCTCCAGGCGCTCCGCCAGATCCGGATCGGAGAGCGCCAGGACGGCGGCGGCGAGCAGGGCCGCGTTGATGGCCCCGGCCCGGCCGATCGCCAGGGTCCCCACCGGGATGCCCGCCGGCATCTGGACGATCGAGAGGAGGCTGTCCTGGCCAGACAGGGCCTTGGATTCCACCGGGACGCCGAAGACCGGCAGGCGGGTCATCGCGGCCGCCATGCCGGGCAGGTGCGCGGCGCCGCCCGCCCCCGCGATCACGACCTTGAGGCCGGCCGCGACCGCGCCTTTGGCGAAGGCCACAAGCCGGTCCGGCGTGCGGTGGGCCGACACGATGCGCGCGTCGTAGGGTACGCCGAGGGCATCGAGCGTCTCGGCGGCATGCCGCATGGTCGCCCAGTCGGACTGGCTGCCCATGATGATCGCGACCGGAGGCGACGCCATCGTTGATCCCGGAAAAAGAGGGCGCTTACAGGCGGTGCGGGCCCGCGGCAAGGCGCGACCCGAAGACGTCCACCGACATCAGGCGATGATGTCCGGCGTGAGCGCGTCCTCGATGTGGAAGATGCGGTCACGCAGGGTGAGCTTGCGCTTCTTCAGACGCTGGATCTGGAGCTGGTCGCCAGCCACGCTGCGCTCCAGCGCCTCGATGGCACCGTCGAGATCCCGGTGCTCCTCGCGCAGCCGCGCCAGTTCGCCCAGGAGGTCCGACTGCGCACTCTCACCCGCCTCGTCCGCCATCGTCACCTGAGGACCCGAAGACCGTTCATGGCCCGAGAGCATGCGTCACGCTCCGGCGCCGGACAAGACGGCGCGGTAAGCAATCATCAGACTTAGCAGCAGAAAACGCTTCGACAGGTCCGGCATCTTGTGCCAATCTCGATGTGTCGAAACGATGACAGGAGATTCGGCTCATGTCGCTGCAGACGCATCTGAACCAACTCGCCCGGAAGCACGAAGCCCTCGAGCGTGAGATTCAGGAAGCGATCCACAGGCCTTCGGCGAACGACCTTCACATCGCCGAGATGAAGCGACGGAAACTCCTTCTCAAGGACGAGATCAACAGGCTGCAGGCGAACGGCAATACGCTGCACTGAGCCCCTGATCCGTCCGCACGCATAGCAGAAACGGCACGACAGCTGCCGCCGCATCGGGAGACCGGTGTGGCGGTTTTGCGTTCTGCGACCGCTCGTTTGGAGAAACGGCCGCCTCGGGATCGCCGATCCGGGCGGGCGTCGTGCTCTCGCGGATGTGACCCCGGAGCCTTGGCGACGGGGCGCCTGCCGCGCCCGCACGCCCGGGGATCGAAACAGACGACCCGCGACCTCCCGGCAGATGCGTTTCCCGCCGGCCACGCCGAGGCGCCCGGCTTCGAAGCCGCCGATCCGGGATGCATCCGGCGAACGCGTCACGGAGCACCCCGATCGCGCGAGCGAAGGCGCGCGGGGGTTCCGGCGACCCACAACCGGCCTCACACCCGCGGAAGAATGCGCTACTCTGGGCCCCGCCGCCGGAGAGCGGCCCGCGAGGAAACGCCGAACTGATGACGAGAGCCAGCCTGCCGGGCCGCTACCCGGACATCTACGATTCGGCCCGCCGCGCCCCGGAGACCTTCTGGCTCGGCGCTGCGCAAGCGCTCGACTGGGCGCATGTCCCGCAGCGGGCCTTCGCGCCGGATTCCGGCCCCTACGGCCGCTGGTTTCCGGACGGCACCCTGAACGCCTGCCACAATGCCGTGGACCGTCACGCCGACGGAGCGCGGGCGGATCAGGTGGCGATCCGCTACGATTCGCCCGTCACCGGGACCAAGCGCAGCATCACCTACCGCGCGTTGCGCGACGAGGTGGCGGTACTGGCCGCCGTCCTCGCCGGCCTCGGCGTCGGCAAGGGCGACCGGGTGATCCTCTACATGCCGATGGTGCCCGAGGCCCTGTTCGGCATGCTGGCCTGCGCACGGCTCGGCGCGGTGCATTCGGTCGTGTTCGGCGGCTTCGCGGCCAACGAGCTGGCGGTGCGGATCGAGGACGCGGCGCCGAAGGTGGTGCTCGCCGCCTCCTGCGGGATCGAGCCGAACCGCGTGGTCGCCTACAAGCCGCTCCTCGACGCGGCGATCGCGGCCTCGCGCCACAAGCCGGAAGCCTGCCTGATCCTGCAGCGCCCGCAGGCCGCCGCGACGCTCATGCCGGAGCGGGACCGCGACTGGGCCGAGACCGTGGCGGCCGCCCGTGCGGCGGGGCAGCGGGCGGCCTGCGTGCCGGTCGCCGCCACCGACCCGCTCTACATCCTCTACACCTCCGGGACGACCGGGAAGCCCAAGGGCGTGGTCCGCGATACCGGCGGCTACCTCGTCGCCCTCGCGTGGTCGATGCCGAACCTCTACGGCGTCCAGCCCGGCGAGACCTATTTCTGCGCCTCCGACATCGGCTGGGTCGTCGGGCACTCCTACATCGTCTACGCGCCGCTCCTGCACGGCTGCACCACGGTCCTGTACGAGGGCAAGCCGGTGGGCACGCCGGATGCCGGCGCATTCTGGCGGGTCGTCGCCGAGTACGGGGTCGTGTGCCTGTTCACCGCGCCGACGGCGCTGCGGGCCATCAAGAAGGAGGATTCCGCCGGCGCCCGGATCGCCGATTACGACCTCTCCGCCTTCCGCAGCCTGTTCCTCGCGGGCGAGCGCGCCGATCCCGATTCGGTCGCCTGGGCCGAGCGGGTGCTGAACCGGCCGGTGATCGACCATTGGTGGCAGACCGAGACCGGCTGGCCGATCGCCGGCAACCCGATGGGTCTCGGCCTTCTGCCGGTGAAGCACGGTAGCACCTGCGTGCCGATGCCGGGCTACCGGGTCGAGGTGCTGGACGAGGGCGGCAAACCGGTCCCGGCCGGGACCATGGGCACCATCGCGATCCGCCTGCCCCTGCCCCCCGGCTGCCTGCCGACGCTCTGGGGCTCGGACGCGCGCATGCGGTCGAGCTACCTTTCCACGTTCCCTGGCTACTACGACACCTCGGATGCCGGGGTGATCGACGCGGACGGCTACATCACGGTGCTGGGACGCACCGACGACATCATCAACGTCGCCGGGCACCGCCTGTCCACCGGCGGCATGGAGGCGGTGCTGGCGGGCCATCCGGACGTGGCCGAGTGCGCGGTCATCGGCATCCGGGACGCCCTGAAGGGCGAAGTCCCCTGTGGCTTCGTGGTGCTCAAGGCCGGCGTCGACCGGCCGACCGAGACGATCGAGCGGGAACTCGTGGCCAAGGTGCGCGACGAGATCGGCCCCGTGGCGGCGTTCAAGCTGGCCCTCACCGTGCCGCGGCTGCCCAAGACCCGCTCGGGCAAGATCCTGCGGGCCACCATGAAGCGCATCGCCGACCACGAGCCCTGGACGATGCCGGCGACGATCGACGACGCCGCGGCCCTCGACGAGATCGACGAGAGCCTGAAGGGACGGGGAATCGGCGCCGATTGAGGCGCCGGACGGTCCCGCGATCGGGACAGGCGCCGAGTCCAGGCGGCTCTCCCCGCGCGGCGCCGGGTCACGGCGCGGCCCAACCGCATCCTGCGGGTAGAGCCGGAGCGGCGGTGAGGGGCGCGATGCAGGATGCGGCCGCCCTGACCCGCCGTCGCCCCTCTGCGGCCGCCGCGCTCAGCGCGCCTGCGTGATCCGCAGATTTCCGCCCGGCGCCACTGCCCCGGGAACGCAAGTGCGGCCTCCCCCACGCTCAGGGGAAAGGCGACGGGTGGGGGCGGGGCAGATGGCACCGCACCGCTCGAGTCTGCGCCATCCCGCACGGAATCTGCGACCCTGGCACGCTCTGGGACGCCACCACTCCCCGGTGAGAGCGCGCGCGGGCTGCCGGGCAGGTTCCCGGGCCGCATGACCGGCGTGCGCGGCGCTGCCGCCGGTCTCAATACGCCAACGCCCATTGCGCTTCGGATGCCCATAACCATCTCCAGACCATCCAACGGGATGGCCTGGAGACGTTTCGACGATGACCGACACCGCGCGCGACCTCCGTCCGAAGGTGCCGGACAGCGAGAAGATCACGGTCAATCTCGGCTTCGTCGATCTCGGGCGCGTCGACCTGATGGTCCGCGACGGCTTCTACGCCAACCGGGCCGACTTCATCCGCACGGCCGTGCGCAATCAGCTGGACCGGCAGGAGGAGGCGGTCCGGCAATCGGTGGCGCGGCGCCAGCTCCGGCTGGGGCTCTCGCACTTCTCCCGCGCGGACCTGGAAGCGGCTCGGGATGCCGGCTCGCCCCTGCACATCCAGGTCCTGGGCCTCGCCACGATCGCCGCCGACGTCACCCCCGAACTGGCGCGGGCCGCGATCGCGTCCGTGGAGGTCCTGGGTGCCTTCCAGGCCAGCGCCGCCGTCAAGGCGGCACTGGCCGACCGGACCACCTGACCGTCCGCGCCCCGGTCGCGCGGAATCTCCACCCGAACCACGCCGTATGAGGATCCTCCCCATGTTCCGTTTCCCCAAGATTGACCCGTCGAAGCTCGACCTCTCGGCGTTCGGAATGTCGCAATTCGACCCGCACGCCTTCGGATCCGCGACGGCGAAGGGCAGGGGAACGGGGCCAGGAACCGGGCGAAGAACCGGGGCAGCGGACCGGACCGCCCGGATGCAGGACGCGATGGCGCGGTTCCGCCGCGGCCAGGAGGCCGCCGTCGCGCAATGGACCGAGGCACGACGCGGCATGGCAGACCGGCCCGGCACCGCCGGTCATGCCGAGCAGACCCTCGACATGGAGGCGCCGACGGCGGCCGGCGGTGCCTGGACGGCGCCGGATCAAGGCGGCGGTTCGCGACCAGGGACGGCCCCGGACCTGTCGGCGATGTTGCGCGCCCTGCGCGAGCGGCTGCCGAATGCCGGCCCGTCAGCCCGCCGCCCTGCCGCCGAAGTCCCGCCCGGCGCGCGGTTCGAGGATCGCGTTTTCACGGAGGCCGCCGGCAGCCGGGGCTACAAGGTCTACGTCCCGAGCGGCTACCGGGGTCAGGCCCTGCCCGTCATCGTGATGCTGCACGGCTGCACCCAGAACCCCGACGATTTCGCGGCCGGCACGCGGATGAACGCCCTGGCCGAGGAGCAGACGTTCCTGGTCGCCTATCCGGAACAGCCCCCGTCGGCCAACCTGCAGCGCTGCTGGAACTGGTACGCGGCGGGCGACCAAGTCCGCGAGGGCGGCGAGCCGGCGCTGATCGCCGGCATCGCCCGGTCGGTCGTGGCGGAGTTCTCGGCCGATCCCGGCCGGGTCTACGCGGCCGGGCTCTCGGCCGGCGGCGCCGCGGCGGCGATCCTGGCGGCGACCTATCCGGACCTGTTCGCGGCCGTGGGCATCCATTCCGGGCTGGCCTGCGGGGCGGCCCGGGACATGCCCACCGCCTTCGCGGCCATGCAGGGGCAAGGGTCGGCACCGGGGCCGAATCGGCAGGCGGTCCCGACCATCGTGTTCCACGGCGACGGCGACCGAACCGTGCATCCCGTCAATGGCGATCGGGTCGCGGCGCAGGCCGTGCCGGCCCCGGGCCTGGACGAGACGGTCAGCCGGGGCACGAGCCCCGGGGGCATGGCCTATACCCGGACGGTCCGCAGCGACGCGACCGGCCGGCCGGTGCTGGAGCAGTGGGTTCTGCACGGGGCCGGGCACGCCTGGTCGGGCGGAAGTCCCGACGGATCCTACACTGATCCGCGCGGGCCCGATGCCAGCGGCGAGATGGTCCGGTTCTTCCTGGCGCAGGAAGGAGCGTCCGCGGACCGTGACTGACCGTGGCGAGTGACGGCGCGGCCGGTCCGCCGCGCCGTTACCGTCGGGCGCTCAGGAGGGTGTCAATCGGCGTCCGAATCGTCGGCGTCATCCTCCAGGCCGGCGGGGGCCGATCGGTCCAGCGCCGGCGCGTAGGCGTCCTGCGTCGCATTCGTCGAAACCGACGCCGGCACGCTCCGCGCGTTCGGGTCGGTCGGGATCAGGGTCGCGCTGGCCGCGACGAGGCCGGCCATCGAGCGGACGTCCTGGGGCTGGCGCGGATCGCGGGAGATCAACGTGGCCTCCCGCTGCAGACGGAGATTGCAGGCCTGCGAGGGCAGCCCGCCATTCGGCGTGCAGGCATCGTGGCGGGCGCAGGCGGCGTCGAGGGCATCGATCGGCGGCAGCGGGGCGTTGTTGCCCGGACCGCAATAATTGCCGTGAACGAGCATCTTGGGTCCGCCGAAGGCGGCCGGCTGGGCATATGACGGCGCCGCGAGGGCGGCGCAGCCGGCGGCCAGAAGGAGCGAGGCGGCAAGTTTCGTGATCATCATTCAGGACCTCGGGCGATCTCGCCCCCTCAGGCGGTTCGCGTCGTGGCGACAGCGTCAGAAACGGTCAGCCACATCGGCGAGTTCCCGAACCCCCAGCCGCAGGGCTGACCTGCCGCAGCGCGCTGGCCGGCGCGGCCGTCCTGCGCCAGATTGACCGGACGCATCCGGAGCCACCCATGACTGCACGCCTGTTCGAACCGCTGGTTCTCGACGCGCTCACGCTCGAGAACCGCATCCTGATCGCCCCGATGTGCCAGTATTCGGCCCGGGACGGCGAAGCCACCGACTGGCACATGATGCATCTGGGACAGCTCGCCATGTCGGGGGCGGGCCTGCTCACCCTGGAGGCGACCGCGGTCTCGCCGGAAGCCCGGATCACCGCCTGGGACCTCGGCCTGTACAACGACGGCTGCGAGCGGGCGCTCGGCCGCGTGCTCGACGCGGTGCGCGAATACGCGCCGATCCCGATCTGCATCCAGATCGCCCATGCCGGCCGCAAGGCATCGAGCGCGGCGCCCTGGGCCGGCGGCCAGCAGATCCCGCCGGAGCATCCCTACGGCTGGCGCACCGAGGCGCCCTCGGCGGTGGCGCACGGGGAGGACGAGGTCCCACCCCACGCCCTCGACGTCGCCGACCTGAAGCGCGTCCGCGACGAGTTCGTTGCGACCGCCAAGCGGGCCGTCCGGCTCGGCATCGAGGCCGTGGAGTTGCACGGCGCCCACGGCTACCTGCTGCACCAGTTCCTGTCGCCGATCGCCAATAAGCGGACGGACGCCTACGGCGGCAGCCTCGAGAACCGCATGCGCTTTCCCCTCGAGGTCTACGACGCGGTGCGCGACGTCGTCCCGGCGGGCAGCCCGGTCTGGCTGCGCGTCTCGGCTACCGACTGGGTCGAGGACGGCTGGGACCTCGACGAGACCGTGGCGCTGGCCCAGGCGCTGAAGCGCGCGGGCTCGCCGGCGCTCCATGTCTCGACGGGCGGCGTCTCGCCGAAACAGGCGATCAAGCTCGGGCCGGGCTACCAAGTGCCCTATGCCGAGCGGATCAAGGCCGAGACCGGGCTCACCACCATCGCGGTGGGGCTGATCACGGAAGCCCGGCAGGCGGAGACGATCCTGCAGGAGGACAGGGCGGACGCGATCTCGCTGGCCCGCGCCATGCTGTACGATCCGCGCTGGCCCTGGCACGCGGCCGCCGAACTCGGAGCCCGCGTGCGGGCGCCCAAGCAGTACTGGCGCTCGCAGCCGCGGGAGTTCAAGGACCTGTTCAAGGACACGGCCTTCGGGCAGCGCTGAGGCCACCCTCAGCGCGGCAACGCCCCGACGAGCGGCCCCAGAGGCCGGCTGATGTCGGCGCGGCCGAGATTCGGCGCGTAGAGGCTCGAGACCGATCCGTCGAGGAACAGGGCATTGCGGCAGCCGAGATCGTCCCGGAACAGCCGCGCGAAGGCCCCGAAGGTCACCGGGCGCTCGGAGATGGCGAAGATCGCGACGTGCCCGTCGCCGGGCACGCCGACGCCGTTGCGGATCTTCTGGCTCGGCCCGTCGGCGGCGATCTTCGGGTGGATCTGGCCGTCGATCACCAGCATCGGTCCGGACTGCGTGGCGAAATCCGGGCGCATCTTCGCGCGGAGATAGCGGGCGGTGTCGGCCACTCCGGCGCGCTCGCCCTTCACCCAGAAGATCCCGTTGGGCTTGAGGTGGAAATTGCCCGGCCCGTCCGCCGTGGAGGCGCGCTTCAGCTCGTGGCCGTCCTCGATGTAGAGGCCCACCGGCGCCTGGTCCTTGTCGTACATGCCGGCATTCATCGCGAAGGCGAGACGGCCGCCCTGCTTCTCGGCGAGGGTGCCGAGGGCGCCGTAGGGCTTTCCGTCGTCCGAGAGCCAGAACAGCCGCAGCCGCTGCCGCCGCAGGTCGATGGTGCAGACCGTGAAGGTCTCGCCCTGCGCCTCCACCGGCCGGCACGGTTCCGCCGCCGCCGGGGTCGCCGCCCGGGCCGGGGCCGCCAAGGCGAGCAGCGCGATCAACAGGGCGTGAGCCGGTCGCAACATCATCATTCGTTCCATGCAGCTCGGGGACGGCGAGTCGGGGACGGCGAAGCTAGATCGGCGCGCGTCTCGCTCTGGAAAGCGGCGATTTTCGTGTCTCGGCCCGACCGGGACGCGTCAGGGGATCTCGCGTGGATCTCGCGGCTCCGCGCCGCGGGGCGGGGCTGGACCGTTTTGCCGATTCGCACGTTCTTAGCCGCAGAGGGCATTTTTTCCACGGAGATGACGTGATGAAGGGTGCAGTGCTCGGATCGGCCCTGCTGGCGGCGGGTGCACTGGTTCTGGCGCCGGCCAGCGCGGACGCGCGCGGCTTCGGCGGCGGCGGCTTCCATGGCGGCGGCTTCGGAGGCGGGTTCCACGGCGGCGGCTTCGGCGGCGGCGGCTTCCGTGGCGGCGGCTTCCGTGGCGGCGGGTTCGGGGGATTCCGCAACGGCGGCTTCGGCGGCGGCTTCCGCGGCGCCGGCTTCCGTCCGGGCGGCTTCGGCTACGGCCGCGGCTTCTACGGTCGGGGATACGGCTGGCGGGGCGGCTACGGCTATCGCGGCGGCTACGGCTACGGCCTCGGCGGCCTGGGTCTCGGCGTCGGGCTCGGCCTCGCGGCCGGCAGCCTCTACGGCGGCTATGGCTACGGCTATCCGGGCTACGGCTACGGCGGCTACTACGCGCCGGCCGCCTACGATTACGGCTACGGCGGCGGCTGCTACACCGTCCCGCGGGTGCGCTGGACCCCCTACGGCTACCGCCGGGTCCTGGTCGAACGCTGCTACTGAGCGTCATCGACAACGAAAAGAATGGGACAGGCCGCCTCCGGGCGGCCTTTTCCTTGCGTGGCCCGCCGCATCGTTGGACAGCTCAGCCTGGGACGCCGATACTGGTATCCGGCGGCGGGAGACGGTGATGAGTTCAGCAACCGGGCAGGGGCGCGCGGCCGTGGAGGTGGTCGAGATCCGCGACGCCAGCCTCACCGCCTTCTATCGTTCGATGACCCCGCCGGAGCGGCACACCTTCTGGGCCTGCGCGGCCGGCTGGTGCCTCGACGGCATGGACTTCATGATCTACCCGCTGGTGATCGGGACGATCATGGCCCTCTGGCACGTGGATGCCGGCACGGCCGGTCTCGCCGCCACGGTGACGCTGCTGGCCTCGGCGCTGGGCGGCTGGCTCGCGGGCTTCATCGCCGACCGGATCGGCCGAGTTCTGACCCTGCAGATCACCATCCTGTGGTTCTCCTTCTTCTCCCTGCTCTGCGCCTTCGTGCAGAATTTCGAGCAGCTCCTCGTGGCCCGGGCGATCCTGGGCCTCGGCTTCGGCGGCGAGTGGGCGGCCGGCGCCGTGCTGATCGGCGAGACCATCCGGGCCGAGTATCGCGGCCGGGCGGTCGGCTCCGTCCAGTCCGGCTGGGCCATCGGCTGGGGGCTGGCGGTCCTGTCGCAGGCGGTGACCTTCTCGCTGCTGCCCCCCGAGATCGCCTGGCGCTGGATGTTCGCGGTGGGCGCCCTGCCGGCCCTGCTGATCTTCTACCTGCGCCGCTACGTCCAGGAGCCGCAGGTCGCCGCCGAGACCCGCGCCCGGGCCATCGCCACCGGCGACCGGCCGAAGATCTGGGAGATTTTTTCCGGGCCGATCCTCAAGACCACCCTGCTCGCCTCGCTGGCGGCGGCGGGCTGCCAGGGCGGCTATTACGCGATCACCACCTGGGTTCCGCGCTTCCTCACCACCGAGCGCGGCCTGTCGGTGGTGTCCTCCACCGGCTACCTCGCGGCGCTGATCATCGGCTCGTTCACCGGCTACCTGGTCGGCGCCTGGCTCGCCGACCGGCTCGGGCGGCGGCCGCTGTTCCTGATCTTCTCGCTGGGCGCCATCGCGGTGATCGTCGCCTACACGCAGATCCCGCTCTCCAACAGCGTGCTCTGGGTGCTGGGCTTCCCCCTCGGGTTCTTCGCCTCCGGCTACTTCTCCGGCATGGGCGCCTTCCTGACCGAGCTCTACCCGACCCGCCTGCGCGGCTCGGGGCAGGGCTTCTGCTACAATTTCGGCCGGGGCGTCGGCGCCCTGTTCCCGGCGCTGGTCGGCTTCCTCGCCGAGCGCGCCGGCCTCGCCTCGGCCATCGCGATCTTCGCGGCCATCGCCTACGGGATCTTCTTCCTGGCGGCCTTCGCGCTGCCCGAGACCCGCGGCCGGGTCCTGCACGCGGATACCTGACCATGCCGGAGATCCGAGACTGCCCCGCCCCGGATCTGCATCCGGGCGGGCCCACCCGCTACCGGGTGCCCGCCGGCGCGGTCGACACCCACGCCCACGTGATCGGCCTGCCGCCGGCCTATCCGCTGGTGGCCGACCGCAGCTACACGCCCCCGGCCGCCCCGGCGGACCGGTATCTCGCGATGCTCGACGCCACCGGCATGGCCAACGGCGTGCTGGTCCAGGTCAGCGTCCACGGCACCGACAACCGGCTGATGGTGGAGACGCTCCGGGCCAACCGGGAGCGTCTGCGCGGCATCGCGGTGATCCCGCTCGGCCTGCCCGACGGGGAACTCGCCGCCCTCAAGGAGGCCGGGGTGGTCGGCCTGCGGCTCAACGTTCTGTTCGGCGGCGGGGTCGGGCTGGGTCAGGTCGAGTCCTACGGGGCGCTCGCCCGCGAGATGGGCTGGCACCTCCAGTTCCTGCTCGATGCCCGTGAACTGCCGCCCATCGCGGGCCGCCTGTCGCGGCTGCCGGTGCCGCTGGTCTTCGACCATATGGGCCACATGCCGACCTCGGCCGGCGTGGACCATCCGGGCTTCCGGGCGCTGCTCGGCCTCGTCGCCGACGGCAACTGGGTGAAGCTGTCGGGCGCCTTCCGGGATTCCGTGACCGGTCCGCCCTACGCCGACACGATCCCGTTCGCCCGCGCCCTCAACGACGCCGCCCCCGAGCGCTGTCTCTGGGGCTCGGACTGGCCGCACGTGGCCGCCTGGGACGGGCCGCCCCGGACCGCGACGCTCCTCGACCTGATGGCCGACTGGGTGCCGGACGCGGATCGGCGCCGGATGGTCTTCGCCGACAACCCGCGCCGGCTCTACGGATTCGGTTAGGGCAGGGGTTCAACGCCGGCCGAAGACCGTGCCGTCTGCGCGCGCGGAATTCGTTCGCGCTGCCGGCGAGGCGGGGGACCCGGTCAAACCCGCAGGTCGACGCTCAGTCCCTGTCCGGGGGGCGCCGGGGGACTGGCGTTCGCCGCGCTCTGGGCGCTGTCCGCGACGAGCCCGGCGACCGCCTTGTCGGCCGCGAGCTGCTGCTTGGCGACGGCGATGCCGATCTGCTGGTTCTGGGACGAGCCCAGCATCTGAACGGCGGTGGCGGCCAGGGTATCCATGGCCCTGTTCTAATCCTCCCGCCTGAATCCCGCGTTACGCAGATCCGGGGCTTTCGAGCGAATCCGGATCAATCGCCCCGGACGGCACCGCGGGCGGCCTGCCGTCAGAAGCTCGGCGGCGTGCAGGCGCTCACCACCTCGCAGGGGTTGGGCCCGACGCAGCGGAACCGGTGCGGGCGGCGGCTGTCGAAGCTGTAGGCGTCGCCGGGGCCGAGGATCCGGCGCTCGGCGTCCACCGTCACCTCCAGGCGGCCGGAGAGCACGATGCCACCCTCCTCGCCCTCGTGGGAGAGCGGCACCCGGCCGGTATCGGCCCCGGGCTCGTAGCGCTCCTTGAGGATCTGGAGCTTGCGCCCGAACAGGCTGTCGCCGACCTGGCGGTACGAGATCGCCCCCTTGGCGGCCCGGCGGCCGATCTCGGTCAGCTCCTCGGCGGCGAAGAACGCCTTGCGCTCCGGCTCCGGCTCCAGGGCGAAGAACTCGGCCATGCCGATCGGCACGCCGTCGAGGATCCGTTTGAGCGCGCCCACCGACGGGTTCACCCGGTTCGCCTCGATCAGCGAGATCGCCGAGTTGGTCACGCCGGCGCGCTTGGCGAGCGTCCGCTGCGACAGGCCGTGGCGGGCGCGCACGAAGCGCAGGCGCGCGCCGACATCGATGCTCATCCGGCTCAGGCCCGTTTCAGGTGTTGCGGATCCCGCAACGGTGCCACCCGCGGCCCCATTCCTGCAAGGGGTTGGCGGCGACCAGAAAAGGACTTGTTGCCCGATCGGCGAAGGTGTCCCCTGGTCCCGCCGCCCGATCCGCGCCGCCCGCCCCGGAGAACCGCCCCATGACCGACCATCCGCTCCGCAACACGCCCGCGATGGACGCCTTCTGGATGCCGTTCACGGCCAACCGCCAGTTCAAGGCGGCGCCACGCCTGCTCGTGTCGGCCGAGGGCATGCACTACACCGCCGATGACGGCCGCTCGGTCCTCGACGGCACCGCGGGCCTCTGGTGCGTCAATGCCGGCCACGGGCGCCGGGGCATCGCGGCGGCCGTGGAGCGCCAGCTCGCGACCCTCGACTTCGCCCCGACCTTCCAGATGGGCCACCCGATCGCGTTCGAATTCGCCGAACGCCTCGCCGAGATCGCCCCGGGCGGCCCCGACAAGCGCCTCGACCGGGTGTTCTTCACCAATTCCGGCTCGGAATCGGTCGACACGGCCCTCAAGATCGCGCTGGCCTACCAGCGGGCGATCGGGCAGGGGACCCGCACCCGGCTGATCGGCCGCGAGCGCGGCTATCACGGCGTCGGCTTCGGCGGGCTCTCGGTCGGCGGCATCGTATCGAACCGCCGGGTCTTCCCGCAACTCAACGGCACCGACCACCTGCGCCACACCCACGACCCGGCCCGCAACGCCTTCGTGAAGGGCCAGCCCGAGCACGGGGCGGAACTCGCCGAGGATCTGGAGCGGCTGGTGGCCCTCCACGGGGCCGAGACCATCGCGGCCTGCATCGTCGAGCCGGTGGCGGGCTCCACGGGCGTGCTGATCCCGCCGAAGGGCTACTTGGAGCGCCTGCGCGAAATCTGCACGAAGCACGGCATCCTGCTGATCTTCGACGAGGTCATTTCCGGATTTGGCCGCCTCGGCGCGCCGTTCGCGACCGACTTCTTCGGCGTCGTCCCCGACCTCGTGACCAGCGCCAAGGGCCTGACCAACGGCACGGTGCCGATGGGCGCGGTCTTCGCGAGCCGGGCGGTCCATGACGGGCTGATGCACGGCCCGGACGGGATCGAGCTGTTCCACGGCTACACCTATTCCGGGCATCCGGTCGCCTGCGCGGCCGGCATCGCCACGCTGGACATCTACCGGGACGAGGGGCTGCTGACCCGCGTCACCGACATCGCCGACGACTGGGCCGCGGCGATGCACGACCTGCGCGGGCGCAAGAACGTCATCGACATCCGCACCATCGGGCTGATCGCCGGCATCGAGCTGGCGCCGCGGCCGGACGCGCCCGGCAAGCGCGCCTACGAGGTGTTCGTCGACTGCTTCGAGCGCGGCCTGCTCACCCGGGTGACCGGCGACATCATCGCCCTGTCGCCGCCGCTGATCATCGAGCGCGGCCAGATCGGCGAGATCGTGGACGTCCTGGGCGCGGCGATCGACCGGGCCGCCTGAGAGCCCTCTCGGTCTCTGCGAGCGCAGCGAAGCAATCCAGGGTCGCGCCACGCTTAAGGATGTCGCGCTGCCCTGTGTCGCGTCGCTGCGCACGCGGTGACGGAGAGGGGTGACGCGATCCCGCAACCCTTGCGGTCCGCACAGGCGCCCCCGGCGCGCGGTGGGGTTGTCGCGACACTGCCGACGCCCATCTGCCCCGGACCCGGATTTGAGCCGGGCATGAGGGTTTCTATGTCGAACACCGCCCTGATCGTCGGCGCCAGCGGCATCGTCGGCAGCGCCACCGCGGCGCTGCTCCATCAGGAGGGCTGGCAGGTTGCCGGCCTCGCCCGTCACCCGGTGCGGCAGGACGGCGTCGCGCCGGTGGCCGGCGACCTGCAGGATCCGGCCTCCCTGGCGCGGGCGCTCGCCGACATCGCCCCGTCCCACGTGTTCCTGGCGACCTGGCAGCGGCGTCCCACCGAGGCGGAGATGATCCGCATCAACCGGGCCATGATCGAGAACCTGCTCGAGGCCCTGCGCCCGAAGGGCAGCGTCCGCCACGTCGCCCTGGTGACGGGGCTGAAGCACTATCTCGGCCCGTTCGAGGCCTACGGCAAAGGCCGCCTGCCGCAGACGCCGTTCCGCGAGGACCAGGGCCGGCTCGATATCGAGAACTTCTATTACGCCCAGGAGGACGCGGTCTTCGCGGCCGCCGCGCGCGACGGCTTCACCTGGAGCGTCCACCGCCCGCACACGATCATCGGCAAGGCGGTGGGCAACGCCATGAACATGGGCACGACGCTCGCCTGCTACGCCACCCTGTGCCGGGAGCTGGGGCGGCCGTTCGTGTTCCCGGGCTCGGCCGTACAGTGGAACGGGCTCACCGACATGACCGACGCGCGGTTGCTCGCCCGCCAGCTGCTCTGGGCCTCCACGGAGCCGAAGGCGGCGAACGAAGCCTTCAACGTCGTCAACGGCGACGTCTTCCGCTGGAGCTGGATGTGGGGCCGGATCGCCGACTGGTTCGGGATCGAGGCGGTGCCCTTCGACGGCACGCACCGGCCGCTCGAGCCCCGGATGGCGCAGGACGGGCCGGCCTGGGCGGAGATCGCCGCGCGGCATGGGCTCGCCGAGCCGAACCTCGAGAAGCTGGCCTCCCCCTGGCACACGGATGCCGATCTCGGCCGGCCGATCGAGGTCGTCACCGACATGAGCAAGAGCCGGCGCCTCGGCTTCACGGCCTACCAGCCCACGGACGACGCGTTCTTCGACCTGTTCGGCCGGCTCCGGGCGGACCGGCTGATCCCCTGAGCCGGGGCTGTCCGGTCAGCGCGCGTCGCGCTGCAAAGAAAGCACGCGCACCAAGCCCTCTCCCCTGCGGGGGAGGGAACCCGCCCCCGACCCCGGCCTGCCGACCTCAGGCGGCCTTGCGCTCGGTCCCGCACCACTCGGCCACGAACAGCGCCATGGCGGTGGTGCAGCGTTGCACGGAGGCCAAGCTCACCCGCTCGTCGAAGCCGTGGATGTTCTGGGCGGTCGGACCGTAGCAGAGCGCCGGCACCCGGTCGTAGAGGGCGTGCACGCGGGTATCGAGGTAGGAGGGCGACGTGAAGCTCTGCAGCGGCGAACCGATCGCCCGCGCGTGGGCGCGGCCGAGCACGGCCTCGGCCTCGGAGCCCGCCTCCAGCACGTAGCCCTCGACGAAGAAGCCGTTGAAGACCACGCGCGGCGGATTGTTGGCCAGGAACGGGTCGCTACGGGCGAAGCGCGACACCGCCGCCTCGATCTCGGCGGCGGCCTGGGCGGCGGTCACGCCCGGATAGAGCGCGATGCGGCAGTGGATCCGGCACCAGGCCGGGACCGAGGAGGCCCAGTCGCCGCCCTCGATCTTGCCGATATTGAGATTGATCGGGTGGTCCTCGTTCTCGAAATGCGGGTGCGCGCTCGTCTCGGCGTTCCAGCGGGCCTCGACCTCCCGGAGCGCGCCGATCACCCGGTAGGTGGCGTCGATGGCGTTGGCGCCCGCCCCCATCTCGCGGACGTGGACCGGCACGCCCCGGACCTCCACGGCGAACCAGAGCACGCCGGTATTGGCGCGCACGAGCTTCTCGTCCTCGGGCTCGGGGATCAGCACGGCGTCGGCCCGGTAGCCGCGCAGATGGCTCATCAGCGCGCCGTTGCCGGTCGATTCCTCCTCGACCACCGACTGCACCGTCACGGAGGCCGCCGGCTGCAGGCCGAGGCGGGCCAGGGCGTCGAGGGCGAACAGGTTCGCGGCGTGTCCCGCCTTCATGTCGCCGGCCCCGCGGCCGTATAGCCAGTCGCCCTCGACTACCGGGTCGAAGGGCCGATGGGTCCAGAGATCGAGCGGGCCGGTCGGCACCACGTCGACATGCGCCTGCAGGATCAGCGAGCGCCCGGTCTCGGTGTTCGGGCGGTGGTGGCAGACGACGATCGGCGCGTCCGAATGGAGGGCGTCATCGATCTTGGAGCCCCCCGGATGCGCCGCGATGGCGGCGCGGTCCATGGCGAAGCGCTCGGTCGCGTAGCCCCGGGCGCGGAATTGCGCGAAGACGTAATCCTGGCAGGCATGCTCCGCGCCCCGCAGGGAGGCGAACCGGACCAGAGCCTGCGTGTGGGCGACCTGATCGGCAAAGCCCTCCGCCACGGACGCTTCGATCTCGGCGGCGAGGGTGGGGTCGAGGGCCATGGGAACTCCGAACCGTCTGTGGCCGAAGGAGGCCCCCGGGCTCGGGCCGCTGTCAACCGGCGGTCGGTGAGGCATGGTCCGTGCCGTCAGGCCGGGAAGGCTGCGCGGATCTGCTCGGCAAACCGCATGAACGCCGCGCTCGGCTGGCTGTCCCTGCGGTGGACCAGCAGGGTCTGGGCATGTCCGTCGCCATCCGGAAGCGGATGGACCGATACGCGCCCGGCGCGGCGGGCGGGCTCCGCGACGACGCGCGGGATCAACGTCACGCCCAATCCGGCGGCCACGCAGCCGAGGATGCCGTCGAGGGTCCCGAATTCCATGCGGCGGACATGCACGAGGCCCTGCCGGGCCAGAAAGTCCTCCAGGCGCCTCCGGTACGTGCAGCCGGCCCGGAACACGAGCACCTTCGCCTCCCGCGCGCGGCCCAGCCGGTCGAGCAGCGCCGCCGGGTCGCCGACGGCCGGATGCGCCACCAGCACCAGGTCCTCCGTGAGCACCGGGATCGCGACGAGGTCGGCCTGAATGACCGGACCGGCGACGAAAGCCCCTTCGAGGACCCTGTCGAGAACCCGGGCGATCAGCTGCTCCGTCGGGCCGGTCTCCAGCTCGATGTCCACCTCCGGGTGGCGGGCGGCGAAGGCGGCGAGCGGACCGGGCAGGCGCAGGGCCGCGGTCGTCTCCATGGCGCCGACCCGCAGCGGTCCGCGCGGCTCGCCCTCGGAGAGCAGCGCATGCCGCGCCTCCGACAGCAGCCGCCCGACCTGGATCGCGTAGGGCAGGAGCCGCTCTCCGGCCCGGGTCAGCGTCACCCCACGGCTGCCGCGGTGGAAGAGCGGCACCTGCAGGGCCTGCTCCAGCGCCCGGATCCGCCCGGTGACGTTCGACTGCACGGTGTTGAGCCGGGCCGCCGCGCGCCCGATGCCGCCGGTCTCGGCGACGGCGGCGAAGAACATCAGGTCGGTGCTGTTCATGCCATCTGCTTTCGCGATGACATCCTTCTGAAGGAATCATTTTTTCTGCGTCAAGCGGGTCGATAAGCCTGAGATCCCGTCGGCGGCGCCGCGTGCGCGACCGAGGGTCGAGCCGGATGCGAAGCGGGGAGGGACCATGGCTCTGAGGACACGACTCACCGAGGCGTTCGGGCTGCGCCATCCGGTCGTGCTGGCCCCCATGGACCCGGCATCGGGCGGGGCCCTGGCTGCGGCCGTGAGCGCGGCCGGCGGACTCGGGCTGATCGGCGGCGGCTACGGCGATCACGACCGGCTCCAGCGGGAGTTCGCCGCCGCCGGCAACCAACGGGTCGGCTGCGGCTTCATCACGTGGTCCATGGCCCGGGACCCGTCGCTCCTCGACGCGGTGCTCGCCCGCGCCCCCGCTGCCCTGATGCTCTCCTTCGCCGATCCCGCCCCCTTCGCCGCGCGGATCCGGGCGGCCGGCGTGCCCCTGATCTGCCAGGTTCACACCCTCGCGCATGCCCGGCGCGCCCTGGAGGTCGGTGCGGCCGTCGTGGTCGCCCAGGGGACGGAGGCTGGCGGCCACGGGCTCGCCGCGCGCGGGACGATGGCCTTCGTGCCCGTCGTCGCCGATCTGATCGCCCGGGAGCACCCGGAGACCCTGCTGCTGGCGGCGGGCGGCATCGCCGATGGCCGCGGTCTCGCCGCAGCCCTGGCCCTCGGGGCCGACGGCGTGCTCGTGGGCACGCGGTTCTGGGCGACCCGGGAAGCCCTGATCCACCCGGCCGCGAAGCAGCGGGTGCTCGCCGCGACCGGCGACGACACGGTGCGCACGCGGGTCTACGACATCGCCCGGCAGCGGCCCTGGCCGGCATCCTATACCGGCCGGCTCCTGCGCAACGCCTTCATCGACACCTGGCACGGCCGCGAGGACGCGCTTCACGCGGCCGCCGCCGAGCGGCGACGGGACGTGGAGGAGGCCGACGCGGCGGGCGATTACGATGTCGCCAACGTCACGGTCGGGGAGGCCGTCGGGCTGATCGAGGATCTGCCCGGGGCCGGCGACGTGGTGCGGCGGATCGCCGACGAGGCGGAGGCCGCGATCCGCCGCAGCGCCGGCCACATGGCGGCGCCGTGACGGCCTCGGCAAAGCGTGACTACGCAGGGCCGGAGCCGGCCGGAACCTCGGCGTTGCCAACGGCTTAGCGTGACGGCAAACCACCGCGGTTGTTCACGCCGGAGTCGTCCATGCGTATCGGTCTGATCTCGGTCCTGTCCGGCCTGCTCCTGTGGAGCGCGACCCCAGGCGCAGCCCGTGCGGATGTGGTCGTGAACGTCGACAAGACCACCCAGCGCATGGAGGTCTCGGTCAACGGCCAGCCGCGTTATTCCTGGCCCGTTTCCACCGGCGTCGCGAGCTACGACACCCCGTCCGGCTCCTACCGGCCCTTCCGGATGGAGCGGACGCATTTCTCGAAGGAGTGGGACGACGCCCCCATGCCCTTCGCGATGTTCTTCACCACCCAGGGCCACGCCATTCACGGCACCAACCATGTCCGCAGCCTGGGGCGTGCGGCCTCGCATGGCTGCGTGCGCCTGTCGGTGCGCAACGCCGCGACCCTGTTCAACCTCGTCAAGGCCGAGGGCGTCGGCCGGACGCGAGTCGTGATCGAGGGCGCGGACGTCCCGATGGCGGATCGGGGCCAGCGGGGGACGCGCGTCGCCCGCCGCCGCAACCCCTATCAGCCGGACGATCTGCTGGCGGACAACGATCAGATGGGCCGCCGGTCCCTGCCGGCGTATTATCGTCCCGTCGGGTCCGGCTACGCGCCGGCAACCGTCTACGGATACCCGGCCGAGACCGACGGGATGGACGGCTGGTAGCCCGGCCTCGGACGGCATCGTCCAGGCACGATCGTCATGCGCGGCCGCCGCGACCCATTGCCGAGAGCGTGATGCCGGCCTAGCTCCTGCGCGGCCATCAGAGCCCCTCGCGGCCGCTGCTGCGATTTCAGACGGACGGAGACACCCCCAAGATGCCCTTCGCTTTCTGCCGCTCCCTCCCTTTTGCCGCCCTGGCGCTCGCGGCGGCCACCGTGCCGGGTTACGCCCTCGAGGTGACGCGCTCGGCCGACATCGCCGCGCCCCCGGCCAAGGTCTGGCAGACCATCGGCGAGTTCTGCGGCATCGGTGACTGGCATCCCGCCATCGAGAAGTGCGTCCTGTCCGACAAGGACGGCATGAAGGTCCGCACCCTCAGCCTGAAGGGCGGCGGCACCATCAAGGAGGAGCAGGTCTCCCGGGACGACAAGGTGATGAGCTACACCTACACGATCCTGGAGAGCCCGCTGCCGGTCTCGGACTACAAGTCGACGCTCTCGGTCGCCCCCGCGGAATCCGGCTCAAAAGTGACCTGGACCGGGACCTTCAACGCCAAGGGCGCGCCGGACACGGTCGCCAAGGACGCGATCCAGGGCATCTACGATTCCGGCCTGAAGGCGATCTCCGAGAAAGCGAAGTAGGCTCCGTCACGATTCGGAGCGCGCTGCCGGACCCGGTCGGCGGCAGCGCGCGCCAACCTCTTCTGAAGACAGCCTGTTTCGCGGTCTCGACCCTGAACGCCCGCCGGCCGCGCCCGATCGGCCTGCGGCCGGGGCGATTGACCCACTGCCAAGCTCGGCTCACAACCCCGGCGGCGCAGCCCGTGCGCCCCAACAGGATGACAGCCGTGCCCGCGTCCCGTCGATCGATGCGTCTCAGCCTCGCCGCCCTCGCCGTCGCGGCGTTGGGCGCCTGTCAGCAGCGCGCTGCGCCTGCGGTCTCCGAGCCCTCGCCCGTCATTCCGGCCCCGATCGTCCTGCCGACGGGCAGCGGCTGCGGCCCTGAGATCGCCCGGACCAAGGCGATCGTCGACAGCGACGTGGCCACCGGCAATCTCAACAAGCCCGTGGGCGACCGCTTCGGCGCCGACCTCGCCCAGGCCGCGGCGGAATGCGCGGCCGGCAAGTCCGGCGAAGCCCTGCACCTGCTCGCCGCCGCCAAGAGCCGGTATGGCTATCGCTGATCGGACCGCGGCCGGTCCGACCCGCTCGCGCAGGATCGGCCGCATCCCCTTGGCGGGCTGAGCTTTGCGGCATCACGAGCGGTTCCGACCCGCCCCCATCCGGAAGCGGTGGAGCGTTGCCGAGCCTGCACGAAGGGCCGTCCAGCCGGCCGCGCCGCTGCTTTCTGCAGGCCGCCGCCGCGGCCGTGGATGCGGGTGTGTTCGCACGGGGGTGCGATCCGGGACGTAAACCGCGCCGGAGCGGATGCCAGGGTCCGGCTAGATCACGAACAGCAGGTTCAGTCCGGCGCGCCGAAACCCTTCCTCGGCGATCTTCAGATCGAGCCCATAGGACGCGATGTCGTCCGCGACCGGGTCGAGGGTCGGCGCCCGGTGCTGGTGCAGGTGCTTGATGTAACTGTGGCAGGTCGTGCAGGTCTCGACCTGGACGTCCTTCGAGACCTCGTCGAGGCCGTAATAGCTGACGCCCTCGCCGTCGCCGCAGGCGGTGCAGCGGATCCGGACGTGATTCCAATACGTGCCGCAGAGCGAGCAACTCAGGTAACGCGCCTTGTCGGCCGGGGTCCAGGCGACGATGACGCTCGCCACAGGCGCGCCGCCGCAGCAGGGGCAGACCCCGTCGGCCACGGGCTTCAGGGTCTTCGTGTCGAGCCGCGCAGCCTGCTCGGCAAGACGGACCTGCAGGGCCGCCGAGACGAACACGCATTCGGCGATCCGGTCCACCGGCAGCGCCCCCTCGAAGACCTGGAGGGCCAGATCGAGGCGATCCTCCCGGGACGCCGCACGCAGGCTGTCGCGCGCCGCGACCGAGGCCTCAGGCGCCGTCGTGAGGTCGAGTTCGGCGAGCAGCGCCAGGAGCCCGTCGTCGAACCCCTGGTCCGCCTCGAGGCTATGCCGCGACAGGGGCGGCATGCCGTGCTCGCTCCGCAGCGCCAGATCGGAGGCCTCTGGAAGCGATGCCGGCGGCCCCTTCGCCTGGATCACGGCCTGAGCCCGGGCGACCTCGGCGACGAACCGGAGATAGGCCTCCATCGGATTCCCGGGGGCCGCCTCGAGAAGGCGCGCGGACCGGTCGGCGAACAGCCGTGCGGGATCGGGCAGGCGGACGAAGGGCACCGACCCGGAGATCCCGATCTTGTCGGGATCGGGCTTCAGCTCGTTGAAATCCCGGCGGCGGGGGCTCGTCGCGGGTGCTGCGGTCGGCGTCTCGTCCGCGGCCGGAGCCGCGGATTTCCGCTTGAAGAAACGGGCCAAGGCTCAGGATCCGCGCTTGTCCACCGAACCCCGGCGGCCCGTGCCGCCGGCCATCTGACGGAACCACTTGCGGTGATGGCGGTAGGCCCAGCCGCCCGTGACCGTGCCGCGGACCATCGCCCGGCCGGTGCCGCGGACCCAGATGCCGGCGTAGATGTGCACCACGATGATCGCGATGGCGATCACCGCGGCGAGGGAGTGGGCCAGGAGCGCCCAGCGCTGGGTCTCGATGGAGGTGAGGCCGCCGAAATAGGTGTTCCAGATCACGAGCCCGGTGACGAACATCACGCCGATCAGCGCGGTCTGCCCCCAGAACACGCCCTTTTGTCCGGCATTGTACTTGCCGAGCTCCGGGAGCCGGTCCTCACGGTTGGTGACCACGTCGCCGATATGCTTCGTCCACTCGACATCGTCCTTGTTGGGGATGTTGAGCTTCCAGAAGCGCACGAACAGGAAGAAGAAGCTGACCGCCAGCGCCACGCCGAACCAGGGATGGATCGCCCGGGTCGCCTGCCCGCCGCCGAACAGGCCGGTGAGCGAGAACAGGTAGGGCGTGAACATCGCCAGGCCCGACAGGGTCAGCAGCGTGAACAGGATCGCGGTGATCCAGTGGTTCACGCGCTGCACGCCGGTGTAGCGCGGGACGTACAGCACCTCCGTCGCCTCGGACTTGGCGTGGTGCAGGGGGCGGGGATCGCCGTCCCGGATGTCGCGGTGGATCGTCATCGACCTTCACTCGCCTGATGCGGCGCCGGCCCTGCGCCTCGGCGGAGGGGGCTCTGAAATTCAGGATAGGGCCTCTGGGCCCCGCCGTCTTCGGTTATCCGATCCCGCCCGTTTCCGAAGGGATCGCGGGTCCCCTCTCCCGTGCGGGAGAGGGACAGGGTGAGGGATGAGGACGATCCGGAGAAGGCGCAACCCGATCCCACGTCAACGACGTGCTCGATCCTGAACCTTCTCGACCCTCACCCCAACCCTCTCCCGCACGGGAGAGGGGGCGCGTCGCGTCTCCCGGGCTGCATTGGCAGCCCGGGATGCCGATCAATGCGGCCGGGCCTCGCCGCCGCCGGTCTCCCGGCGCTTGGCCTCGTCGTATTCGACCGCCTCTTCCTCCTCTTCGGGCACGACCTCGTTGGGGCCGGCCGTCACGTAGTGGAAGAAGCCCGCCACCGCGGCGAAGCCCATGGCGGCGAGACCGAACACCTTCGCTCCGCCCTTCCAGAAGGCGACGAGCGGCGAGATCTTCGGATCGTTCGGCAGACCGGCGTAGAGGCTCGGCTGGTCGGCGTGGTGCAGCACGTACATGACGTGCGTGCCGCCGACGCCGGCCGGGTCGTAGAGGCCGGCATGCGCGAAGCCGCGCGACTTCAGATCCTCGACGCGGTCATGCGCCTGGTCGATCATGGCCTGCTTGGTGCCGAACATGATCGAGCCGGTCGGGCAGGCCTTGGCGCAGGCCGGAGCCTGACCCACCGCCACCCGGTCCGAGCACAGGGTGCACTTGTACGCCTTGTGGTCGGTCTGGCTGATGCGCGGGATGTTAAAGGGGCAACCCTTCACGCAATAGCCGCAGCCGATGCAGTTCTCCTCGATGAAGTCGACGATGCCGTTGGAGTACTGCACGATGGCGCCGGGGGACGGGCAGGCCTTCAGGCAGCCCGGCTCGGTGCAGTGCATGCAGCCGTCCTTGCGGATCAGCCATTCGAGGTTCTGGGTCTCGGGGTTCTCGTACTCGGTGAACCGCATCAGGGTCCACGACTTCGGGGTGAGGTCGTGGGGGTTCTGATACGTGCCCGTGTTGACGCCGATATCGTCGCGGAGGTCGTTCCACTCCTCGCAGGCCGATTGGCAGGCCTTGCAGCCGATGCACTTCGACACGTCGATGAGCTTGGCGACCTCCACCTGGCGGCGGATCTCCGGCGGCGTCTCCGTGGAGGCGGAACGCTGGCGGATGTCGAGGGAGCTGTAGTCAGCCATGATTCAGCTCCCCTTACGCGACGGCATCGGACGGAGGCGTGGTCGGCTCGATATTCACGAGCCAAGCCTTGAACTCCGGCGTCTCGGTGTTCGCGTCGCCCACGACCGGCGTGAGCGAGTTCGGGTGCCATCCTTTCTTGGTGTGGCCCATGAAGCCCCAGTGCTGCGGGATGCCGACGACGTGGACCGGCTTGCCGTCGCAGATCAGCGGCTTGATGCGCTTCGTCACCACGGCCTTCGCCTTCAGGGAGCCGCGCTTCGACCAGACGCGGACCCAGCCGCCCTTGGCGATGCCCTTCTCCTTGGCGAGTTCCTCCGAGATCTCCACGAAGGCCTCCGGCTGGAGGATCGCGTTGATCCGGGCGTGCTTGGTCCAGCCGTGGAAGTGCTCGGTCAGGCGGTAGCTCGTCGCCGCGTAGGGGAAGTCCTTCGCGTCGCCGAGATCGGCCAGGTCGTCCTTGAAGATGCGGGCCGCGGGCGCGCCCTTGATCTTCGGGAAGGCGACGTTCTGCACCGGGGACTCGAAGGGCTCGTAGTGCGTCGGGAACGGCCCGTCGCGCATGAGTCCGCGGGTCCACAGGCGGGCGACGCCCTCCTGGTTGAGGATGAACGGACCGACGCCCTTATCGGGGGCGACGGTGACGCCGTAATCCGGCACGTCGAAGCCGATCCACTGCTTGCCGTTCCACTCGATGAGCTTCTTCTTCTCCGACCACGGACGACCCTCGGGGTCGCACGAGGCGCGGTTGTAGAGCACGCGCCGGTTGGCCGGCCACGCGAAGGCCCAGTTGGGCGCGATGCCGCGATCGCCGGGATCGGTGTTGTCCCGGCGGGCCATCATGTTGCCCTTCTCGGTGTAGCAGCCCGAGTAGATCCAGCAGCCGCAGGCCGTGGTGCCGTCGTCCTTGAGCTGGGCGAAGCCGTCGACCTGCTTGCCCGCCGGGATGACGGTCCCGTTGAGATCCGGCGTCGGCGCGAGCGTGTAGCCGTTGAGCTCGCGGGCGAGCTCCGTGGGCGTCGGCGACTCGGCGATCGCGTAGTCCCACTTCAGATTGACGATGGGGTCGGAGAAGGCCCCGCCGTCCTTCTTGTAGGCTCCGCGGATGCGCAGGAAGATCTCCGACATGATCTCGATGTCGGAGCGGCACTCACCCGGCGCGTCCTGGGCCTGCCAGTGCCATTGCAGCCACCGGCTGGAGTTCGACAGCGAGCCTTCCTCCTCCACGAACAGGGTGGTCGGCAGTTCGAACACCTCGGTCTGGATCTTGGTCGGATCGACGTCGTTGTACTCGCCGTGGTTCTCCCAGAACCGCGCCGTCTCGGTCTTGAGCGGATCCATCACCACCAAGAATTTCATCTTGGAGAAGGCTTCCGTCATCTTGGCGCGGTTCGGGAACGACAGCAGGGGGTTGAAGCCCTGGATGACGTAGCCGGTCATCTTGCCCTGCTTGGCGAGCTCGAACCCACGCAGCACGTCGTAGGTCGGCACGTCGAGCTTGGGCAGGTAGTCGTAGGCCCAGTCGTTCTCCTTCTGGGCCTTGTCGCCCCACATCGCCTTCTGGAACGAGACGAAGAACTTGTTGTAGTTCTGCCAGTAGCTCGTCTGCCCCGGGCGCAGCGGCTTGAACTGCCGCTTGGCGATGTAGCTCGCGTAGTCGGGCTCCTTCTCCACGGGGATGTTCAGATAGCCGGGGATGAGATTGCTCATCAGCCCGATATCGGTCAGCCCCTGGATGTTGGAGTGGCCGCGCAGGGCGTTCATGCCACCGCCCAGCATGCCGATGTTGCCCAGCAGCGTCTGCACGATGCACATCGAGCGGATGTTCTGCGAGCCCTTGGAATGGTGCGTCCAGCCGAGCGCGTAGAGCGACGTCATCACCCGGTCGGGCGCGGCCGTCGTGGCGATCAGCTCGCAGACCTTGAGGAAGGTCTCCTTGGGCGAGCCGCAGATCTTCTCCACCATCTCGGGCGTGTAGAGCGCCACGTGCTTCTTCAGGAGCTGCATGACGCAGCGCGGGTGCTGCAGCGTCTCGTCGACCACGGCGTAGCCGTCGGGACCGATCTCGTAGTCCCAGGTGGTCTTGTCGTAGTCGCGCTTGTCCGCATCGTAGCCCGCGAACAGACCCTCGCTGAAGTCGTAGCCCTCGCGGACCACGTACCCGGCGTTGGTGTAGGCAGAGACGTAGCGGTGCTGCAGCTTGTCGTTGTCGAGCAGGTACTTGGCCACGCCCGACAGGAACGCGATGTCGGTCCCCTGCCGGATCGGGCAGTAGAGATCGGCCACCGACGCCGTGCGGGTGAAGCGCGGATCGACGACGATCAGCTTGGCGTTGTTATGGGCCTTCGCCTCGACGACCCACTTGAAGCCGCAGGGGTGAGCCTCGGCGGCATTGCCGCCCATCACGGTGATCACGTCCGCGTGCTTGATGTCCATCCAGAGGTTGGTCATCGCACCGCGTCCGAAGGAGGGCGCCAAACTGGCGACCGACGGACCGTGTCAAACCCTGGCCTGATTGTCGAAGACCAGGGCCCCCATGCTTCGGACGGTCTTGTAGGTCAGCCACGCCGTCTCGTTGGTCGTGGCCGAGGCCGCCAGGAATCCGGTCGTGGTCCAGCGGTTGACCGTGAGATCGCCGTTCTTGGCCACGAAGTTCTTGTCGCGGTCCTCCTTCATGAGCTTCGCGATCCGGTCGAGGGCGAAGTCCCAGGAGACGCGCTTGAACTCCGAGGAGCCCGGGGCGCGATGGAGCGGGTATTTGGTCCGGGTCTCGGCGTGCACGAAGTCGAGGAGCGCCGAGCCCTTGGGGCAGAGCGTGCCGCGGTTGATCGGATGATCGGGGTCACCCTCGATGTGCATCACCGAGGAGCGCGCGTTCTTCGAGCGATCGCCCAGGCTGTACAGGATGACGCCACACGCGACCGAGCAATACGGGCACGTGTTGCGGGTCTCGCGCATCTGCGCGAGCTTGAAGGGCCGCACCGCGGCGGCCATAGCGGGCTCGAGTCCCCCGAACCCGAGGGCACCCAGCGAGCCGCCCGCGAGGCCGGCGCCGGCCCCCTTGAGCAGGCCACGCCTTGAGACCTGGACAGTCATCTCCGCCTCACAGAAAAGCGATCTGGTATAATTCCAGGGTGTCCCAAAAAAGCCCGCGCGAGGCAAGTGCGGTTGCGTGACACAGCAAGTCCCTGTGTCTCGGACGAAGCACCACGTTCGTCCGAGCCGGTATCATCCTGCCGAGAAACGATTTCTTTACTTGCTGGGGATCGCCGGATTCATTCCCGAGGGGCTCGCCGTGCGGTGCTCCAGGGGAGCCTGCGGCTCCGTGGCGGACGAGCCGCCGGGATTGGCCTGCGGAACCGGGCGGTTGGCGTTTTCCTTGGTCGATTGGCCGCCCGGGTCCGGCGCATCCTTGGCGGCCGATTGCTCGCGGGGAACCGGCGCCTGGCTCCAGCCGTCCTGGGCGCTGCGGGATTTGTCGCCCATCGCGTCGACACCCTTGATCTCGCCCGGCTTGGTCTGCGCGAGGCACGGGGTGCCGACCGTCACCGCCCCGAAGAGCACCAGCATCATCAGGGGAATCGAGCGAGGCAAGGGACGTCTCCGGGGAACGGGCAGGGGGATGCGCGGGCAACGTGCCCTGCACCGCCCCAGTTCCGGCCTGCGACACCGCCCCTCCGAGAGGCCGCCGGATCGGACGACCCGTCGACGCGCCGGCGTCGGTGACGGCTCCTTAACCACGCCCTGCAACGCTGCGTGCTGGCAGGTGCGAGGATCGCCCCATCATGTCGAAGCCGCATCCGGAGCGCGCCTCCGAACTCGAACAGATTCCAGACGCAGCGCCGCTCCCCCCCGGCGTCCGCCGCCATCTCGGCCAGACGTTGCGCACACTCTATACCGATACGCTCTCGGCCCCCGTCGACGAGCGCCTCAAGGCCCTGATCGCCCAGCTCAGCAAGCCGAAGCGCTGACGCAGCCCGCCACCGGCGCGATTGCCGGATATCCGGATGGGACAGGGCAGGGACCTCGCGTCGCACCGCCAGCGCCTCACGCCCCACCGGACCGAGGCCCACTCAAGTGCGCCAGCGCACATAAGATTGTTCGTTCTGAGAAACCCGATCCGGCATTGCGATTCTTCTCCTGTCGCGGAGATCCGGAGAAGATCCATGCGTTCTGGCGGCCTACTGCGCTGATCCGACTTGCATTCCGGCCGATGACGCCGTTCCTGAGCGAGCGATGCCATCCCGCGTGTCCGCGTCCGAGGCTTGACTTCGTTCGGTAAAAAGAACGATTTCCGGCCTCTGGGGATGCAGGTCCCCTGGATCGCAATCGCGCATGGCGGGGGATCGGACGTGATGAAGAACGCTGCAGGTCGCGGCCGGATGGCCCGGGCGATCGGGTTCTCCCTGCTGGCGGGTGCCGGCCTGTGGGCCTGCGTGCTGCCGGCCGCGGCCGAGACCGCGCTCCTCAACGTCTCGTACGATCCGACCCGCGAGCTCTATCGGGAGATCAACGCCGCCTTCGCGGAGGAGTGGAAGGCGAAGACCGGCGAAGCGATCACGATACGGGCCTCGCATGGCGGGTCGGGGGCGCAGGCGCGCACGGTGATCGACGGCGTCGACGCCGACGTGGTCACCCTCGGCATCCCGTCCGACATCGACGCGATCGCCAAGCTCACGCACAAGATCCCGGAGGATTGGCGCAGCAAGCTGCCCAACACCGCCACGCCCTACACCTCGACGGTGGTGTTCCTCGTCCGCAAGGGCAACCCGAAGGGCATCAAGGACTGGGCCGACCTGATCAAGCCCGACGTCAAGGTGATCACCCCGAACCCGAAGACGTCCGCCGGCGGGCGCTGGAACTTCCTCGCCGCCTGGGGCTACGCCTACGGGACCGACAAGGACGCCGCCAAGGCCGACGCCTTCGTCGGGCAGGTCTACAAGAACGTCCCGGTGCTCGACACCGGCGCCCGCGGCTCGACCGTGACCTTCGCCCAGCGCGGGCTCGGCGACGTGCTCCCCACCTGGGAGAACGAGGCCTACCTCGTGCTCCAGGAATTCGGGGCCGACAAGTTCGACATCGTCTCGCCGCCGAGCTCGATCTACGCCGAGCCGCCGGTGGCCCTCGTGGCGGTCAACGCCGAGCGGAAGGGCACCACCAAGGCCGCGCAGGCCTATCTCGACTTCCTCTACACCGACCGCGCCCAGGCCATCTTCGCTAAGCACCATTACCGGCCGATCCGCCGGGAGGCGGCCGCCCAGGCCGACCTCGCCCAGCTGCCCGACATCAAGCTGTTCAAGATCGAGGATCTCCAGGGCTCCTGGGACGAGATCCAGAAGCGGAACTTCGATGCCGGCGGTCTGTTCGATCGGCTGAGCCGGGCCGGCCGCTGAAGGGCGCATCATGGTCGAGACGCACCGCCCCCGATGGACATTCCGTCGGCCGAGCGTGATCCCGGGCTTCGGGATCAGCTTCGGCTACACCCTGACCTGCCTTGGGCTGATCGTGCTCCTGCCGCTCGCCGGGCTGGTGGTGAAGGCGTCGGGGCTGGGCCTGTCCGGTATCTGGGACGTCGCCACCGACCCGCGGGTGGCGAGCGCCCTGCGGATCAGCTTCGGCGTCTCGGCGCTCGCGGCCCTCGTGGCCTCGACCTTCGGCTTCCTCGTGGCCTGGGTTCTGACCCGCTACCGCTTCCCCGGCCGCAAGCTGGTCGACGCGGCGGTCGACCTGCCCTTCGCGCTGCCGACCGCGGTCGCCGGTATCGCGCTCGCCTCGCTCTACGCGCCGGACGGGCTGCTCGGCGCGCCCCTCGCACGCCTCGGCATCCAGGCGGCCTACACGCCGTTGGGCATCTTCATCGCCATGGTGTTCATCGGCCTGCCCTTCGCCGTGCGAACAGTCCAGCCGCTGATCGCGGAGATCGATAAGGAGATCGAAGAGGCCTCCGCGACCCTCGGGGCGACGCGGTTCGCCACCCTGACCAGGGTCGTGCTGCCGCCGCTGATTCCGGCTGTGCTCACCGGCTTCGCCCTGGCCTTCGCCCGGGGCGTCGGCGAGTACGGCTCGATCATCTTCATCGCCGGCAACCTGCCCTACGTGTCGGAGATCGCGCCGCTGCTGATCGTCATCAAGCTCTCCGAGTTCGATTACGGGGGCGCGGCGGCCATCGCCACGATCATGCTCGGCATCTCGTTCCTGACGCTGCTGGCCATCAACCTGATCCAGGCCTGGTCACGGAGGCGGTTCGGCTATGTCTGAGATCTTCTCGCCCGCCTTCGTGCCGGCCACCAAGCAGGCTCCGGTCGCCTCCGAGGGAGCCGCGACCCGCACGGTCCTGATCGGGATCGCGGTGGCGTTCCTGGCGCTGTTCCTGGTTCTGCCGCTGTTCGCGGTCTTCATCCAGGCCTTCTCGAAGGGGCTCGGAGCCTTCCTGGACGCGTTCCGCGAGCCCGACGCCTGGAGCGCGATCCGCCTGACGCTCACGGTGGCGGCGATCGCGGTGCCGTTCAACGTGGTGTTCGGGCTGGCGGCCTCCTGGGCGATCGCCAAGTTCGAGTTCCCCGGCAAATCGCTGCTGATCACCCTGATCGACCTGCCGTTCTCGGTCTCGCCGGTGGTCTCGGGGATGATCTACGTGCTGCTGTTCGGCTCGCAGGGCCTGTTCGGCTCCTGGCTGATCGATCACGGTATCCAGATCCTGTTCGCGCTGCCGGGGATCGTGCTCGCCACGGTGTTCGTGACCTTCCCGTTCGTCGCCCGCGAGCTGATCCCGCTGATGCAGGAGCAGGGCACCGCCGAGGAAGAGGCGGCGCTGACGCTCGGCGCCTCGGGCCTGCACGCGTTCCGCACGGTGACGCTGCCCAATATCCGCTGGGGCCTGCTCTACAGCGTGCTCCTCTGCAATGCCCGGGCGATGGGCGAATTCGGCGCGGTGTCGGTGGTGTCGGGCCACATCCGCGGCCTGACCAACACCATCCCACTCCACGTGGAGATCCTCTATAATGAGTACAACTTCGTCGCCGCATTCGCCGTCGCTTCGCTCCTCGCCGTCCTTGCCCTCATCACCCTCGTCCTCAAATCCGTTCTCGAATGGCGCTTCGCGGGGGAGCTCGCGGGCGGCCGGTCTCACTGACCGGCCATCCACGGCCATCCGGGTCGAGAACGTCTCGAAGACCTTCGACACGGCCGCGGTGCTGCACGACCTCTCCCTCGACGTGCGGGCGGGCGAGCTGATCGGATTGCTGGGCCCCTCGGGCTCGGGCAAGACGACGCTGCTGCGGATCATCGCCGGCCTCGACGCGCCGGACAGAGGACGCATCCTGTTCGGGGACGACGACGCGACCGGGCTCGCCGTGCAGGAGCGCGCGGTGGGCTTCGTGTTCCAGCACTACGCCCTGTTCAAGCACATGAGCGTGGCCGACAACATCGCCTACGGCCTGAACGCGCGCCGCCGGGCCGACCGGCCGGCCAAGGCCGAGATCAAGCGCCGGGTCGGCGACCTCCTCGACCTGATCCGGCTCTCGGGCTTCGGCGACCGCTACCCATCGCAGCTCTCCGGCGGCCAGCGCCAGCGGGTGGCGCTCGCCCGGGCGCTCGCCGTCGAGCCGCGGGTCCTCCTGCTGGACGAGCCCTTCGGCGCCCTGGATGCCCAGGTCCGCAAGGACCTGCGCCGCTGGCTGCGCGAGATCCACGACCGCACCGGCCAGACCACGATCTTCGTCACCCACGACCAGGACGAGGCCCTGGAGCTGTCGGACCGCGTGGCGGTGCTCGACCGCGGGCGGCTGGAGCAGGTGGGCACTCCCGACGAGGTGCAGGAGAACCCGGCCTCCGCCACCGTGATGAAGTTCCTCGGCGATTCCGTCGAGGTGGAGGCCATCGCCGAGGGCGGCCGGGTGCTGGTCCGGGGCCGGGAGACGCCGGTTGCGGCGCCGGCCGGGACCATCGGTCCGGTCAAGCTCTACGTCCGGCCCTGGCAGTTGCAGCTCGCCGAGCCCGAGGCCGCGCATCTCTCCGGCACCGTGCGCAGCTCGTACAGGACGCAGGGGCGTCAGCGGATCGAGGTGGTCGATGCCGAGGGGCGCGTGCTCGCGGTGGAGGATTTCGACGGGGTCCGCTACGCGGCCGGGCACCCGGTGGGCCTGCGGATCAACGGCGGCCACGTGTTCGGGTGACGCTCGCCAGCGGCAACGCAGCATCCTAGGCTCCCGACCATGACCGTACCGAGTCGCGAACCCGCACCCGATGTCCTGGCCGCCATCGGCCAGACACCGCTGATCCGCCTGCGCCGGGCCTCCGAGGCGACCGGCTGCGACATCTACGGCAAGGCCGAGTTCCTCAATCCCGGCCTGTCGGTGAAGGACCGCGCGGCGCTCTCCATCGTGCGGGACGCGGAGGCGAAGGGCCTGATCCGGCCGGGCGGCACCATCGTGGAGGGCACCGCCGGCAATACCGGCATCGGCCTCGCCCTGGTGGCTTCCGTGCGCGGCTATCGGACCCTGATCGTCATCCCGGTCACGCAGTCCGAGGAGAAGAAGCAGACCCTGCGGCTCGCGGGTGCCCGGCTGGTGGAAGTCCCGGCCGTGCCCTTCGCCAATCCGAACAATTACGTCCACGTGGCCCGGAGGCTCGCCGAAAAGCTCGCCGCCACCGAGCCGGCGGGCGCCTTCTTCGCCGACCAGTTCGACAACGTCGCCAACCGGCAGGCCCATGTGGAGGGCACCGGCCCGGAAATCTGGGCGCAAACCGGCGGCCGGGTCGACGGCTTCGTCTGCGCGGCCGGGACCGGCGGCACGCTGGCCGGCACCGCGGAGGCCCTGCGCGCCCGCATCCCGCAAGTGCGGATCGCGCTGTCCGATCCGGAGGGTTCGGCCCTCTACGCGCATTACACGACCGGGACCCTGAAGGCCGAGGGCAGTTCGATCACCGAGGGGATCGGCCAGGGGCGCATCACCCGGAACCTCGAAGGCTTCACCCCCGATCACGCCTTCCGGATCCCGGACCGCGAAGCCCTCGACATCGTCTTCGGGCTGATGCGGGAGGAGGGGCTGTCGCTGGGCGGCTCGTCGGGCATCAACGTCGCCGGGGCGATCCGGCTGGCCCGGGAACTCGGGCCCGGCCACACCATCGTGACGATCCTGTGCGACGGGGCGGCCCGTTACGCCTCGAAGCTGTTCAACCCGGCCTTCCTCACCGAGCGCAATCTGCCGGTACCGGGCTGGCTCGACGCCCCGCAGGATCCCCTGCCGGACTGGCACGCCTGAGCCGGGGGACCGCATCCGGACTTTTCCGCATAAAAGCGTAGCTTGGCGTTGAACGGAACGGAATGTCGCAGCGTTTGAACGGTCACGCTCGCACCAGCGCGACCGTCCGGAGAACGCGACCGATGTCCCTCGTCACCATTCTGCTCATCATCCTGATCATCCTGGCCTTCGGCGGCGGCGGCTTCCTCGGCGGCGGTGCGTATCGCGGACCCGGCTTCGGCCTGGGCGGCATCCTCCTGATCGTGCTGATCGTCCTGCTGGCGACCGGGCGGCTGTAAGGCGGCCCTCTCCGCCTGGACGGACGCGCGCCGGCCTGCCGACGCTCCGTCCGCTCAGGCCAACGGGCGGGCGCAGGTCCGTCAGGCGGCCGGCGGCCGTCCCGGCAGCGCGCCGGCTAGCGGCAGGTGATCGCCACCACCGCCGGCGCGGCCGCGGCCGGTCCGCCCTCCGGCCGCGGTGCAGCCGCGGGAAGACCTTGCGCGGCCAGGAAGGCGGCCACCGCCCGCGCCGGCACCAGCGGCAGGCGCGCGGGCGGGACCACCCCGGCGACGCGGCGCGGCGCCGAGGGATAGCGGGCCACGAGGCCGACGAGCCTGCCCGCGCGGTCGAGCACCGGCGCGCCGCCGGAGCCGGGCTGGAGCGCCGCGATCACATCGTCCCCGCGCGCCTCGCCGGGAGCGGCCAGGATCCCATCGGGACTCGGCGCGAGGGCGATCAGGTTGTCCTCGCCGGCGACGGACTCGGTCCGGATTGCGGGCCGGAACGGGGCGGGGGCGCCTTGTACCTCGAGAAGCGCGAGGCCGGCCGGATCGGTGGCGAGCACACGCGCCGGCGCCGACCCGATCTGGGGCTGGGCGCACCCATCCAGCACGGCGGCGGCGGTCAGCACGCGTCCTGGCGCCACCACGAGGCCGGCGCCCGAAGCCGGAGCGGACGACAGGCTCGCCGGCCTCAGGGGCGCGGGGGCCGGCGGCTGGGGCACCGGATTGCCGGCGGCGCGGGTGGTCCCCGCTGGCGTCCCGGGGCTTGCCGGCATCTGCGCGGCCGGCGCTGCGGCGGGGTCCGGAAACGGCACGAAGGCATTCGCCACGGCGATGACGAGCCGGCCGACCTCCGGCGCGAGGGTGCGGTCATAGCCGAACAGGAAGCCGCGGACTCCCTCCGGACCGGACGCATAGCGGATATAGGACAATCCCGGCCCGGTCTCGGCGGTGACCACCACGGTGTCCGGCCGCCGCAGCTTGTAGGTCACCTTGCGGCCGGGGAGCGGCGCGGTGGCCTTCTCGAAGAGGGAATCCAGGGTCTCGGTCCCGGGCGGGAAGGTGCGGGATTCCAGGGTCACGCGCCCGTCCTGGCTCTGCCAGCGGGTTCCGGCAGGGAGGGCGGTGCGCTTCGCCAGCAGGCGCTCCGGCACCCCCAGCAGGGCGCCGCTCCCGGAATCGACCGCGACGCGGAAGCGCGCCGCGTTCCGCGCGGCGGCACCGGCGGCCAGCAGCGCGGACCGGCCGTGGGGATCGAGGGGATCGCCTCCCCCGGTCCGGGCGCCGTAGGCGTGGAGCGCCTCGAAGGTCCGGCGCCCGAAGGCTCCCGACACCACGGCGTTGAAGTCGCCGGTCCAGACCAGGGCGTCCTGGACCGCCTTGCGGTCGGCCTCCGGCAGGGCCTCGAAGGTCGCCTTCGCCGCCTCGAAGGCGGGATCGGCCGGAGCCCCGGCAACCGGCGCCGGCCTCGGCGCGGTGCGGGCCGGGACCGGCCGGTCCTGAGCCTGAACCGGCCCAAGGCCGAGGGCGATCAGGATCGCGAGCGGTGTCACGCGCCGGGAGCGGCCGCGCGAGGCGCCCGGGAGCCGACACCGCGACGCATCACCCGAATCCATCGCCGCCCCCCGACCCCCGTCGTCGCGATCCTGGCAGAGGCCGCAGCGGCAGGCCAGACTAATCCGTCTCCGGCCACCGTGCGTCCGGGGCGACGATGCGCTAAAGGGCAGATGTCCGGTCCTGGGCGGCGGCCGGATTCCCGGATCGGTCGTCCGGCCATGCGATGCCGTCACGGTTCGACGCGGAGCCCGGCATGAGCGACACGAACACCACCTTCAAGAAGGCGCCCAAGCGCAAGGCCGCCAAGGGCAAGAGCATCAGCGTCTCTCCGGAGATGCGGCAGGCCTATGCCGACCTGATCCAGGAGCGCGCGGAGAAACAGGAAGTCTATGGCCGCCACCTGCCGCAGGATGAGACGCGCCGCCGGTAGCCGGAGGCCGGCCCAGGAATGCGGCGTCGCCGCGATTCGTCCGGGCGGGCGATAGCGGGGCGTCTGGCTCAGACGCCGGATCCAGGCCTCACCGGCAGCCGCCGACCGACCCGGTAAGGCCGTCCATTCAGCGCTTGCGCACGAATTCGGTGCGCAGGACCAAGCCCTTGATGGTGTCGTGGCGGCAATCGATCTCGTGCGGATCGTCCGTGAGCCGGATCGACCGGATGACCGTGCCCTGCTTGAGGGTCTGGTTCGCGCCCTTGACCTTCAGATCCTTGATCAGCGTGACCGAATCGCCGTCGGCGAGGGCGTTGCCGGCCGCGTCGCGGACCGCCGCCTTCTCGGGGGGCGCGGCCGCGGACCCGGGCGGGAGCCATTCGCCCGTCGCCGCGTCGTAGACGTAGGCCTCGTCGTCGTTCACAGCCGTACCCCGGGTTCGGATCGTGGCCGGGTCCTGTCAGGATCTCGTGGGCCCGTCATCCGCGCGCGTCCCGGCACACCGAACCGGTCGCCGAATCGGCGCGGGACGCCGCGAGCTTAGCCGATCGGGCCGGCCCCGCGCGAGAGCGGCGGGCCGGCCCGACGGAGTGCCTTACCGCTTCAGCGGGCCGGCCTCGATCACGTCCTCGACCGTGCGCAAGCCGGCGCGCGGGGAGTTGACGAGGCAGGCCATGTTGCCCGGCGGGTGCTGGTTCTTCCACATCTTGGTGTGGGCCTGGGGGATCTTGTCCCAGGGGAAGACCTCGCTCATGCACGGGTCGATCCGCTGGTCGAGCACGAACTGGTTCGCCGCCGAAGCCTGCTTGAGGTGGGCGAAGTGCGAGCCCTGGATGCGCTTCTGCCGCATCCAGACGTAGCGGGCGTCGAAGGTGATGTTGAAGCCGGTCGTGCCGGCGCAGAACACCACCATGCCGCCGCGCTTCACCACCAGCGCCGAGACCGGGAAGGTCGCCTCGCCGGGATGCTCGAACACGATGTCGACATCCTGCTTGCCGGTGATGTCCCAGATCGCCTTGCCGAACTTCCGCGCCTCCTTGGTCCAGGCGTGGAACTCGGGGCTGTTCACCTTCGGCAGTTGCCCCCAGCAGTCGAAGTCCTTGCGGTTGATGACGCCCTTGGCGCCGAGGCTCATCACGTAGTCGCGCTTCGACTCGTCCGAGATCACCGCGATGGCGTTGGCGCCCGACGCCGCGCAGAGCTGCACGCCGAACACGCCGAGACCGCCCGAGGCGCCCCAGATCAGCACGTTCTGGCCCGGCCGGACCGTGTGCGGCGCGTGGCCGAACAGCATGCGGTAGGCGGTGGCCAGCGTGAGCGTGTAGCAGGCCGCCTCCTCCCAGGTGAGGTGCTTCGGCCGGTGCATCAGCTGGCGCGACTGCACCCGGCAGAACTGCGCGAAGGAGCCGTCCCCGGTCTCGTAGCCCCAGATCCGCTGGGTCGGCGAGAACATCGGGTCGCCGCCGTTGCACTCCTCGTCGTCGCCGTCGTCCTGGTTGCAGTGGACGATGACCTCGTCGCCGACCTTCCAGCGCTTCACCTTGGCGCCGACCTTCCAGACGATGCCGGAGGCGTCCGAACCGGCGATGTGGTACTCGCCCTTGTGCACGTCGAAGGGCGAGATCGGCTCGCCGAGGCCGGCCCAGACGCCGTTGTAGTTCACGCCCGCGGCCATGACGTAGACCAGCACCTCGTCGTCGCCGATCTCCCAGACCGGCAGCACTTCGAGCTGGTGGGACTGTTCCGGCGGCCCGTGCCGCTCGCGCCGGATCGCCCAGGCATACATCTTGGCCGGCACATGACCCAGCGGCGGGATTTCACCCATCTCGTAGAGGTCCTTGACCTCCCCGCCCGTCGGACTGATCGCAGCGCTCGCCGCCATCTCGCTCTCCTCTCGTCCCGCGTGTTTCTCACGGCCGCGGTTCTCCATCGCGCTATAGCGGTGATGCCGGAGGCGTCCAAGTGGGCCGAAAGTCGAAACCCGATGGTTTCCGACACGAAAAAGGCGTCGGCACAGGGCGGGCAGCCACGTATTCAAAATCGGCTTTCCGGCAGACCAAGTATTATTCGCCCCTCGCCATGACGGCGCCGGTCCCGAGACCTTGCGCGGCGGCGCCACCGCGGGCCTGTGCTGCTCCCGGGCGCCCCGCAAGCCTCGCCAGCTCTAAGTCATTGTTCTGACGCGTTCTCTCGCGCCAGACCAAAGGCCGCTCCTGCGAAGAACAGTTCAGGTAGACTTTATACCAGCAGCGACGATGCTGATCGGGATCGGCGCGGGATGCCCTCCGTGACCGGATGGGACAGGGTCCTGCGGGGAGATCCCGCGTCGCCGCCTTCAAATCCCGCTGTTCCGGCGGGCAAGTTTTTTCATGGGCCGCGGAGGCCCGCGGGAGGCGTCTTGCACTTCCGTCCCGGATGACGCGTGCCCAAGCCTTCGCTACGGTGTCCGCAAGGCCGCGCCCAGCGCGGATACAAAGATGACACGGAGGCGAGGAATGGGCGCGAGCGTCGCCGAGACCAAGAGCGACAAGTCGAGCCGCGACAAGCCCTGGATCATCCGCACCTATGCGGGGCACTCGACCGCGGCGGAGTCCAACAAGCTCTATCGGGGCAACCTCGCCAAGGGCCAGACCGGCCTGTCGGTGGCCTTCGACCTGCCGACCCAGACCGGCTACGACCCCGACCACGAACTCTCCCGCGGCGAGGTCGGCAAGGTCGGCGTCTCGATCGCGCATCTCGGCGACATGCGGACCCTGTTCCAGGACATCCCGCTCGCCCAGATGAACACCTCGATGACCATCAACGCCACGGCCCCGTGGCTGCTGGCGCTCTACCTCGCGGTGGCCGAGGAGCAGGGGGCGCCGCTCGCCGCCCTCCAGGGCACGACCCAGAACGACATCATCAAGGAATACCTGTCGCGCGGGACCTACGTGTTCCCGCCCGCACCGTCCCTCCGGCTCACCAAGGACGTGATCCTGTTCACGACCAAGAACGTGCCGAAGTGGAACCCGATGAACGTCTGCTCCTACCACCTGCAGGAGGCGGGGGCGACGCCGGTCCAGGAGCTGTCCTACGCGCTGGCCATCGCCATCGCGGTGCTCGACACCGTGCGGGACGATCCCGAATTCGACGCCGCGAGTTTCTCCGACGTCTTCGGACGGATCTCGTTCTTCGTGAATGCAGGGCTCCGGTTCGTCACCGAGATCTGCAAGATGCGGGCATTCTCGGAACTCTGGGACGAGATCGCCCAGGAGCGCTACGGCATCGACGACCCGAAGAAGCGCATCTTCCGCTACGGCGTACAGGTGAACTCCCTCGGGCTCACCGAGCAGCAGCCGGAGAACAACGTCCACCGCATCCTCATCGAGATGCTGGCGGTGACGCTCTCCAAGCGCGCCCGCGCCCGCGCGGTGCAGCTGCCGGCCTGGAACGAGGCCCTCGGCCTGCCGCGCCCCTGGGACCAGCAATGGTCCATGCGGATGCAGCAGATCCTGGCCTTCGAGACCGACCTGCTGGAATACGACGACATCTTCGACGGCAGCCACGTGATCGAGGCCAAGGTCGAGGCGCTGAAGGCCGAGACCCGGGCCGAGCTGGAGCGGATCGGCGGCATCGGCGGCGCCGTCGCCGCGGTGGAAACCGGGGCGCTCAAGCGCGCACTGGTCGAATCGAACGCCCGGCGGATCTCGGCCATCGAGGCCGGCGAGCAGATCGTGGTCGGCGTCAACAAGTGGCAGCAGGGCGAGCCCTCGCCGCTCACCGCCGGGGAGGGGGCGATCTTCTCCGTCTCCGAGACCGTGGAGATGGAGGCCCAGACCCGCATCCGCGAATGGCGCGGTCGCCGCGACGCGAACGCGGTCGGTCAGGCCCTCGACGCCCTGGAGCAGGCGGCGCGCTCCGGCGCCAACATCATGCCCCCCTCCATCGAGGCCGCGAAGGCCGGCGTGACCACCGGCGAATGGGGCGCGCGCCTGCGGGACGTCTTCGGCGAGTACCGGGCGCCCACCGGCGTCACCCTGGAGACGGTGTCCAGCGGCGCGGCCGAGGACGCCAAGCTCCTGATCGCCGATCTCGGCGAGCGCCTCGGCGAGACGCCCAAGCTCGTCGTCGGCAAGCCCGGCCTCGACGGGCACTCCAACGGCGCCGAGCAGATCGCGCTCCGCGCCCGGGATGTCGGCTTCGACGTCACCTATGACGGCATCCGCCAGACGCCGGCCGAGATCGTCGCGAAGGCCAAGGAGACCGGTGCCCACGTGGTCGGCCTGTCGATCCTGTCGGGCTCCCACGTGCCGCTGGTGCGGGAGGTCCGTGCCAAGATGCGCGAGGCAGGGCTCGACCACATCCCGGTGGTGGTCGGCGGCATCATCTCGCCCGAGGATGAGCTGGTTCTCAAGAACATGGGCGTCCGCGCCGTCTACACGCCCAAGGACTACGCCATCGACCAGATCATGGTCGGGCTCGCAAAGGTCGTGGAGAAGGGTCTGGAGCGCCGGGACGGCCCATCGGACCAGCCGCGCGCGGAGGCTCAAGTCTACTGAGACGCGGCGGCATTAAAGTTGAATCAATAGCTGCCATATCTCAAACAAGTTTAACCGTTTCCGCATCATGATGTCCTCGGTCCCCCTTTCGGGACCGAGGAAGAAGCGACATGCGCCCTGGCATCTCGATCGCGGCCAAGCTCGGATTCTGCCTCGCCGCACTGGCTGTCCTGATCGCCGCGACGAGCGGCCTCTCCCTGACGGAACTGCGCAGCGTCAACGCCACCGCGGCGGAACTCCGCGACGTGCGCGTGCCGGCGACCGACGCGCTCGGCCGGATCGGCGTCATCATCATGCGGCAGCGGGTCAACGGCGGGCGGTTGATCACCGCCGACACGCCGGAGTTGCGGACCGAGGTCGCGGCCACGATCGCCAAGCGCGACGGACAGCTCGCCGCTCAGTTCGCCCGCTACGAGGCGCAGCCGCTCACGCAGGCTGAGCGCGACGCCTACGCGGCCCTCCGGCGCCAGCTGGACGCCTACAGGGCGTTGCAGACGGAAGCCCTGGACAAGGCTGCCTCCGGCGACGTCGCCGGTGGCCAGCGGATCTACAACACCACGATGTCGACCGGCATCAATGGGGTTCTGGCCGAATGGGACCGGCTGGTCGACCTGAACGCCGCCGGCTCGCAGGCGAGCGGCGCGCGGATCGAGGCGACCTACGCGGCCGCCAACCGGAACATGCTGGTGCTCGCCGCGCTCGCGCTGTTCGTCGCGCTGGGCGCCATGGTGCTGGTGCTGCGCGGCGTCAGCCGGCCGCTGCGGGCGATCGCGGCGGCGATCCAGCGCCTCGCCGCGGGCGACGCGGAAGTGGGGATCCCGGGCCAGGGCCGGCGGGACGAGATCGGAGCCCTGGCCGGCTCCGTGCTGGTGTTCCGCGACAACCTCGTCCGCTCGCGCGCCCTGGAGGCGGAGACGGCGCTGGCCCGCGCGGATGCCGAGACGCAGCGCCGGACCGCGACCCGTGCCATGGCCGACGCCTTCGAGCAGGCGGTGGGCGGCATCGTCGGCGGCGTGTCGGCGGCGGCCACCGAGCTGGAGGCCACCGCCCGGTCGCTGACCGGTAGCGCGTCGGATGCCGCCGGGCAGTCCGGCACCGTCGCGGCCGCCGCCAGCGAGGCCGCCGCCAACGTCAACACCGTCGCGGCGGCCGCCGAGGAACTGGGCTCGTCCGTGCAGGAGATCGGCCGTCAGGTCAGCGGCTCGGCGGAACTGGCGCGGGTCGCCGTCGCGGAGTCGACCAGCACGGTGGCGCTGGTGCACGATCTCAGCGCGGCGGCCGCGAAGGTCGGCGACGTGGTGGCGCTGATCTCCGGGATCGCCGCCCAGACCAACCTTCTGGCGCTCAACGCCACGATCGAGGCCGCCCGGGCCGGCACCGCCGGACGCGGCTTCGCGGTGGTGGCGTCCGAGGTGAAGGCGCTCGCCGAACAGACCGCCCGGGCCACCGAGGAGATCACCGGCCAGATCGGGCGGATCCAGTCCTCCACCGGGCAGGCCGCGTCGGCGATCGACGGGATCGGCCAACGGATCCGCGAGATCGACGACGTGGCCTCGAGCATCGCGGCAGCCGTGGAGCAGCAGGGTGCGGCCACCCAGGAGATCGTCCGCAACGTCGCCGAGGCCGCGGTCGGCACCGGCGCGGTGACCGGGACGATCGCGAGCCTTGCCCACTCCGCCGAAGAGACCGGTGCGGCCGCCGCCCAGGTTCTCGGGGCCGCAAGCGAGATGTCGCGTCAGTCTGAGCATCTGGGGGCCGAGGTCGCGCGCTTCCTCGCCACGGTGCGGGCGGCCTAGGGCGCCCCCTGACGGTCGGGCGGCAGATCGCGTAGGACGGCGCCATGCCGTCCGAAATGCCGTCCGCCCTGCCCACGATCCTGCTGCTGGCGGTGCCCCTCGCCGCCGCCCTCTCGGCGGGCCTGATCCTGCGCCTGCGCCCGCTGCTGCAGCGCTACGCCCTGGCCCGGCCGAATGCCCGCTCGAGCCACACCGTGCCGACCCCGCAGGGGGGCGGGATCGCCGTGGTCACGGCGTTCGTCACGATCTCGGGCCTGCTGATCGCGGCGCCGGAGATCGGGGGCCGTCCGGACTGGATCTGGCTTTCCGGCTGCGCCCTGGCCCTGGCGCTCCTCGGTGCGGTGGACGACATCCGGCCGCTGCCGGCCGCGCTGCGGCTCGCCGTGCAGGCTCTGGTGGTCGGCCTGCTGGTCTGGCACGTGGACGGGCGCTTGCTGCCCGGTCTGCCGCTCTGGCTGGAGCGCGGCCTCGCGCTGCTGGCGGGCCTGTGGTTCGTCAACCTGACGAATTTCATGGACGGGCTCGACTGGATGACGGTGGCGGAGATCGTCCCGGTGGCGGGCGCGCTCCTGCTGTTCGGCCTCGCCGGGCGCCTGCCGCCGCTGCCGACGCTGGTTGCGGCGAGCCTCCTGGGGGCGGTGCTCGGCTTCGCGCCGTTCAACCGGCCGGTCGCAAAGCTCTTCCTCGGGGATGTCGGCTCGCTGCCGATCGGGCTCGTCACCGCCTGGCTGCTGTGCCAGCTGGCCCTGGCGGGCGGCCTCGCCGCGGCCCTGCTGCTGCCGCTCGTCTATCTCGCCGATGCCAGCCTGACCCTCGGCGCCCGGGCGGCGCGGGGCGAGCGGGTCTGGGAAGCCCATCGCGGTCACCATTACCAGCGGGCCACCGTCAACGGGCTCAGCGTCCCCGGCGTGGTGGGCCGGGTGTTTGCGGCCAATCTCGCCCTGGCGGCGCTCGCCGCCGCGACCTTGCTTTGGCCGTCCTGGCCGGTCACGCTCGCCGCCCTGGCAGCCGGGCTCGCCCTGGTCGCCGCCCTGCTCCGCCGCTTCGCCCGCGCCCCGGCGCCGGCCCCAGCCGAAGGTGCCGCTCAGCCGTGACCGGACTCATCGCGCTCACCGGGGCGACCGGCTTCATCGGCCGCCATCTGCTCGCCGACCTCACCGCGCGCGGCTACCGGGTCCGCGTGCTGCTGCGCCGGCCGACGAGCGTGCCGGAGGGCGCCGCGAGCGCGGTGGTCGGCGACCTGACGCGCCCGATCAACATGGCGGCGGCCCTCAGCGGCGTCGACGCGGTGGTGCACTCGGCGGGCCTCGCCCACGCCAACCTCGGCCCGACGCCGTCGGGCGCCCCGGAGGACGATTACCGGACGCTCAACACCGAGGCGACGCGCAAGCTCGCGGAGGCGGCGGCGCGTGCGAAGGTGCGCCGCTTCGTGTTCCTGTCCTCGATCCGCGCCCAGGTCGGGGCGAGCGCACCGGGCGTGGTCGGGGAGGGCGATCCGCCCCGGCCCACCGACGCCTACGGCCGCTCCAAGCTGGAGGCCGAGCGGGCGCTCGCCGAGATCGGGCTGGACTGGGTCGCCCTGCGCCCGGTCCTCGTCTACGGGGCGGGCGTGAAGGGCAACATGGCCGCCCTGCTGCGGCTGGCGCGCAGCCCCTATCCGCTGCCGCTGGGAGGCCTCGCGGCGCGGCGCTCGCTGATCTCCCTGGAGAGCCTGTCGGGCGCCGTGGACGCGGCGCTGGCGGCGCCCGGCCCGCTGAACCGCGCCCTCATCGCGGCCGACCCGGATCCGCTCAGCCTGCCCGAGATGATCGCGTCCCTCCGCCACGGCCTCGGCCGCGGCCCGGGCCTCGTCCCGGTGCCGGCCGGGCTCATCAAGCTGGCCTGCCGGCTGACCGGCCGGGACGCGCAGTTCGCCCGCGTCGCCGAGGGGCTCGTCGCCCGCGCCGACGGCCTCGCGGCCCTCGGCTGGAGGCCGGCCGGGCCGACCCGCGACGGACTCGCCCGGCTGGCCCGCGACGGCGGCTGACGGCGCGGGCCAAGCTCAGACGCCCGCGTAGATGTCGGTGATCGTGCCGAGCAGCGACAGGGCGTCCGCCTTCGAGCGCTGGAAGGCGTTGCGGCCCACGATCGATCCGAAGCCGCCGCCCGCCTGGATGGCGCGGATCTCGTCGAGGAAGGGAGCCTCCTCGGCGTGGGCACCGCCGGAGAAGATCACGATCCGCCGGCCGTTGAAGGCGCATTGCACCACGTGGCGGACGCGCTCGGCCGCGGTGCCGATCGGGATGCCGGTGGCTTCGTAGACCTTCTTGGCCGCCGGCTGCTCGATATGGGCGGTGGGCAGCTTCACCTTTATGATGTGCGCGCCGAGCTGCGCGGCGATCTGCGCCGCGTAGCCGATGACGTCGATGGCGGTCTCGCCCGCCTTCGACAGGGCCGAGCCGCGGGCGTAGGACCAGATCACCACGGCGAGCCCGACGCTCTTGGCCTCTTCGGCGATCGCCCGAATCTGGCCGTACATGGCGTTGCGGTGGGCGGAGCCCGGATAGATCGTGAAGCCGACGGCGCAGGCGCCGAGCCGCAGGGCGTCCGCCACCGAGCCGGTGATCGCCTGCTCGGGATCGTCCTCGTCGGCCAGGAGGTCGTGGTCATTGAGCTTGAGGATCAAGGGGATGCGCCCCGCATAGTCCCGCGCCCCCGCCTCCAGGAAGCCGAGCGGCGCCGCGTAGGCGTTGCACCCCGCCGCCAGGGCCAACTCGAAATGGTACAGCGGGTCGTAGGCTGGCGGATTCGGGCCGAAGCTGCGGGCGGGGCCGTGCTCGAAACCCTGGTCCACCGGCAGGATCAGCATCTTGCCGGTGCCGCCGAGCTTTCCGTGCTCCAGCATCCGGGCGAGGTTGGCGAGCGTCCCGGGGCTGTCGGCCCCGTACCACGACAAGATCTCGGTGACGCGGTGGGATCGGTCCATCGGGCAGACTCCTGGTCGGGCAGACTCCTGGTCGGAGACCGTCGCGCCGCATGCCCTGCCACGCCGTGCCATGCCGTGCCGTGCGCGGACGGCCTGCCTTCGGAACGGGGCGGGGAAAACCGAGGTTCCCGCACGCGGCGCTTTCGGCTAACCGGATGGGGAGATGGGCGCCAGGAATCCGGTGGCTCGAAGCCCCGGGATCGGCCCAGAGATTCGCATCAGAGGTTCGCTCATGCGCAGGCTGATCCTGTTGCGGCACGCGAAGTCCGACCGTCCGCCGGGCGTGGCGGACCACGAGCGCCCGCTCAATGCCCGCGGCCGGCGGGCGGCCCCGGCGGTGGGCGCCCACCTCGCGCGGGAAGGCCTCTGCCCGGATCTCGCCCTGGTCTCGACCGCTGCACGGACGCGCGAGACCTGGGAGACGATGGCGGCCACGCTCGGCAATCCCGAGACGCGCTGGCGGCCCGAGATCTACGAGGCGCCGGCGCAGCGGATCCTCGCGGTGATCCGGGAGGCGCCCGACACCGCCGGCACGGTGATCGTCGTCGGCCACAATCCGGGACTCGGCGACCTCGCGGCGGGGCTGGCGGGGGCGGGGCCGCGGGCGGCGCGGGACCGCCTCGCCCTGGAATTCCCGACCGCGGCCTACGCGGTGATCGACTTCGCGGGCGACCTCTGGGCCGAGGTCGCGCCGGGCCGGGGACGCCTGGAGCGGTTCGTGCGCCCGCGGGACATCGACCCGGATCTGGCCGGCTGACGCCTCAGGCGACCGGCACCGCGACGGCGTGCGCCTCGACCTCGGCGTGGCTCGGCAGGGGCGAGCCCGGCACGAAGGCCTCGAAGGCCGCCCAGAAATCCTGCCGGATCGCGTCCCGCTCGGTGAGGATCTCGTGCCGGGAATCCGGCAGGACCAGGATATGGCCGGCCTTCAAACGGGCCGCGAAGCGCTCGGTGTCCGGCGTGCCGCAAACCGGGTCGGCCCCCGCCGCGACGATCAGGGTCGGCAGCGTGATCCGCGGCGCCGCCCGCGGGTCGCGCAGGCGCGCCATCGCGCGGAACGCCTCGGCGAGCCACGCGATCGTCGGATCGCCGACCGCGCCGGCGCCGACCTCCCGGGCCGCCGCGGCATTGCGGGCGTAGCGGACCGGATCCCGCGACAGCCTGTTGCCGGCGAAGGGGTTGGTGGCGATCGAGACCGGCTTGCCGAGCGGGATGTACCGGCTCCCGAGGCCCAGACGGTGCAGGCCCTGCGACAGCAGCGCGGCGCCGGCCGGCCAGCGGATCATCCGGATTGACAGCATCGGGGCCACGGTCACCAGCCGCCGGAACGGCAGCCAGCCGTCCAGGGCGCCCAGGAGAGCGACGCATCCGCCCATGGAATGCGCGAGGCCGACATGGGGCTCGGGCATCAGGGGCACCAGGACGGTCTCGGCCACGGCCCGCAGGTCGAGGCGGTAATCGTCGAACCGGGCGACGTGGCCCTTGTGGGGATTGTCCACCCGCCGGTCCGACTCGCCCTGGCCGCGCCAGTCGAAGGCGACGACCGCGAAGCCCCGCGCCCGCAGCTCGTGGATCGTCTCGTAGTACTTCTCGATGAACTCGGCCCGGCCCTGGAGCAGGCAGACCGTACCCCGGCAGGTGCGCGCCGTCGTCTGCCAGTAGGCCGCCCGCAGGGTGCAATCGTCGCGCGTGCCGACCGCGATCAGCGTGCCGCCCGGCGGGACCGGATTGTCGGGCGTGCTGCGCAGGGTCAGGAGCGGCGGCTCGCGCCCGGTACCACCGTCGAAGCGTCTCACTGGCCTCACCTCAGCGCGTCCGTGCACCGCCCGCTGCACCCGCGGACCGTAGCGAAAAAATTGCGATTCCTGCCATCGCCCGGGGTCTTGAAGGGCGATTTTCCCCCTCCGATATCTCGTCTGTGCCGGCCGTCAGGCGGCACGAAAGACGGGTCCGGCCCATCGGGCGGACCGGAATTGCATGTTGCTCACACGAGGATATGTCATGCGTCAGTTCGATCTCGCTCCCCTGTACCGTTCCACCGTCGGCTTCGACCGCCTGTTCTCCGCCCTCGACCAGTTCGCGAGCGCCGAGGCGGCCCCGACCTATCCGCCTTACAACATCGAGCGGACCGGCGAGAATGCCTACCGCATCACCGTCGCGGTCGCCGGCTTCACCGAGTCCGACCTGTCGATCGAGGTGCGGGAGAACGCCCTCACGCTGAAGGGCGAGCGCAAGGCCGAGGGCAGGGCGGAGTTCCTGCACCAGGGCATCGCGGCCCGCGCCTTCGAGCGCCGGTTCCAGCTCGCCGACCACGTCCAGGTGACGGGTGCGGCGCTCGAGAACGGCCTCCTCCACATCGACCTCGTCCGCGAGGTTCCGGAGGCGAAGAAGCCCCGCCGCATCGAGATCGCCACGGCGGCGCGCCCGAGCGCCCCGGTGATCGAGGGCGATGTCCGCAAGGACGCGGTCCCGCAGGCCGCCTGATCCCGCGCCCGCGCGGAACCGTCAGGTTGATGGAGCGCCCCGGCCCCGGCCGGGGCGCTTTCTTGCGCGGGCTGTCATAATGGCGTGTGCCCTTCGTGCTCTGTGTCGGATTCGACGGTGCACGGACGCGCACCCGGAGTGAACCCGACCATGGTCGCCAATCTCGCCCGCGGAGCCTACAGCGCGCTCGGAGCCGGCTGGCACAAGGGCGTGCAATGGGGAGTCGGCGCGCCGATCGCGAAGCTGCGCCGCCGGTCGATGCCGCTCCCGGGCGTCGAGGGGGCGAACGGAATCGCCGATCTCCTCTCGGCCGAGCGGGCTATCCGCCTGCCGGAGCCGTTCGAGGGGCGCAGCCTCGGCCGCATCGGCAGCCTGGAGGTGCGGCTGGCGACGCGGAAATCCGAGATCCGGCGGGCGCAGCGGCTGCGCTACAAGGTCTTCTACGAGGAGATGTCGGCGGTGCCCTCCGGGCTCGCCGCCCTGTCCCGGCGCGACGTCGACAGCTACGACGCGGTCTGCGATCACCTCCTCGTCCTCGACCATGCCGCCCCGAAGCGGAAGAAGCCCTTCGTCGAGCCGCGTCCGAAGGTCGTCGGCACCTACCGGTTGCTGCGCGGCGCGGTGGCCGAGCGGCATACCGGCTTCTATTCCGAGAGCGAGTACGACCTCGCGCCGCTGCTGGCCGCCCAGGGGCATCGGCGGCTCCTGGAACTCGGCCGTTCCTGCGTGCTCAAGCCGTACCGGAGCAAGCGCACCGTCGAGCTGCTCTGGCAGGGGATCTACGCCTACGTCCTGCACCATAAGATCGACGCGCTGATCGGCTGCGCCAGCCTGGAGGGCACCGATCCGGACCGGCTGGCCCTGCCGCTCGCCTTCCTGCACCACCATGCCCGCGCACCGGAGGGCTGGCGGGCCCGGGCACTGCCGAAGCGTGCCGTGGCGATGGACCGGATGCCGAAGGAGGCCGTGGACACGAAGGCCGCGCTTCACGCCCTGCCGCCGCTGATCAAGGGCTACCTGCGCCTCGGCGCGACCTTCGGCGACGGCGCGGTGATCGACCACCAGTTCGGCACGACGGACGTGTTCGTGACGCTGCCGGTGGAGGTGATCGGGGCGCGCTACCGGGGCCATTTCGCGCCGGCCGGGTGAGGGGCCGGCGCGGCGCGAGGCCGTCATCCAGCCATCCCTCCTCATCCTGAGGTGCGGGCGCGCAGCGGCCGCCTCGAAGGAGACGTCCAGCCAGCCGCGCGATCCCTGGAGCCCGCCTTCGGGTCCGCTTCGCGGTCACCTCAGGATGAGGGGACCTGTCGGGAGCAACGAACCCTTCGGCCCCGTCCCTACAGATCCCCCAGCGCCAGCTGACCCTGGTTGCGCGCCTTCGGCGGCGCGGCCTTGCGCTCCTTGGCCCGCGCGGAGGCGGCGCGGGCAACGGGCGGCTTCTTGGGCTTCGGGTCGCCGCGCATCCGGGCGACCGCCTTGTCGCGGGCCACGGCCTCCGGGGCCGTGGGATCGTCGGTCAGCCACTTGCCGCGCTTGATCACCTCGTTCACGCGGCCCTGGTTGACCCCGACCTTGAAGGCGATCTCCTGCTGGGTCATGCCGGTCGTGGCGTGCAGGTCGAGGATCGCCCGGGCGAGCTCCGGGGTCATCTTCTGACCCGTCAGTCGCCGGGCGGGCTTCACCGTGCGGGTCGCGCGGTCGCGCTCGCGCAGGCGCTCCAGAAGCGCCAACGCCATGTTCATGCCGTGCTCGCGCAGGGCCTCTTCGAATTCCTTCAACGTCGCCATCGGCGCCAACCTCCGCCGGGCTCTCGGGCCGGTTACTCGCGGGGGAACGTGCCGGGAACGAAGCGGTTGCGCAAGCCGAGGGGCGAGGGGGGCCGCACCGTGTCGGTGGACGGCGGGTGTCATCCACCGGAAATGCGCGGCCCTGGCCTCCCCCGGCGGCTCGGCGCCCGGGGCCGGGGGTCAGGACGGCCGTCAGTCCGCCGACGATGATCACCCCGATCCGCAGGATCGCCTCCGGCGAGGCGCCCGGCTTCCTCGTCCGGGCGCCGGAGGCGGGGGCGGCGGGCGAGCCGCGCCGCTGGCGGATCGGCGAGGATTTCAGGTCGATGGCGGAGGGGCTTATGCCGCGGCTGCCGGGCTACGCGCCGCTCAAGGCGCGGCTGCTCGCGGCCCTGCGCGTTACCAAGGCCAAGCGCTCGGAATACGACCACCTGATGCCGCACCTGCACGACGCACTGAAGCGGGACGAGACCTCTCAGGCCGACGTGGACTTTCAACCCGGCGAGACCTGGGGCACTTTCTCGGACCTCGTGATGCACGGGGCCATGGGCGGCCGTTCCATGCTGGAGCAGACCGTCTATCTGCCGGTCTCGGCGCAGGCCGCCCCCTCTTCAAGCCCGCATCGCTTCCTGGCGGCCAAGCTCGGCCGCGCCCTCCGCACCTGAGACAAGGACATCAGACCATGATCCTCGAGATCGCGCAGATCGAGATCAAGCCCGGCATGGAGGCCGAGTTCGAGGCAGGCATCACCGAAGCCTCGGCGATCTTCAAGGCGGCCAAGGGCTGCCGGGCCTTCGAGGTGCGGCGCTCCGTCGAGCATCCGCAGCGCTACCGGCTGCTGATCCACTGGGACACGCTGGAGGCCCACACCAAGGACTTCACCGGCTCGCAGCCCTGGCAGGAGTATCGCGCCCTGGTCTCCCACTGCTTCGCCGGACCGGTGGCCGTCGAGCATACCGAGCAGGTTCTGAAGGCGTTCTGAGCGCCGCCGCGCTGCGCCCCGGACGGCGCCCGCCAGAGGGGCGACGCGTTGCGGCGCGCGCCTCCGGTGCTAGGCTCCCGCATGAGCGAACCCGAAGCGAATCATCGGGGGCGCGGCAGGCGGGAACCAGGCTGGGGAACAGGCTGATGGCGCGGCTCGGACAGCTCGCGGGTGCCCTGGCGCTCCTCGGATGGATCGCGGGGCCGGCCCTCGCCCAGACCGCGCCGGCGGCCCGCACGACCGCACGGCCGGTGTCGGCCGCATCGGCGTCGTTCGCGAAGAGCTTCGTCCGGGCGGACCTCGCCAGCGCGGCGGTCCGCCTGGAGACCGCGCTGAAGGCGGAAGCCGGCGGACCACTGCGGCCGGCCGGCCAGTCCCGCGCCGCCGGGCTGGCCCTGCTCACCGCCGACAAGCCGGACGAGGCGGTGGCGCCGCTCGCCGCCGCGGTGGCGGCCGACCCGGCCGACGCGCGCAACTGGCAGGCCTATGCCCGCGGGGCCGCGGCGGCCCTGGGCGCGCTCGAGGACAACGACTATCAGGGCCGGTCGCGCCTGCGCGGTCGGGTGACGGCCGCCGCCTACCGCGCCTACGAGCGCGCCGGCACGGCCGCCGACGCCGCGGCGTCGCTGGCGGCCCTGGGGTCGGCAGAGGCCGAGCAGGAATCCTGGCGCCCGGCGCTGGACGCCTACGCGGCGAGCCTCGCCCTGGCCGAGACCGGTCCGGTCCGGGAGACCTACGAGACCCTGCGGGCGCAGCACGGCTTCCGCATCCTCGACTACAAGGTCGATTCCGACGCGGCCGCCCCGCGGGCCTGCTTCACCTTCTCGGAGGCGATCAAGCCCAAGACCGACTACGCCCCCTTCGTCGCCGTCTCGGGCAGCAGCGCGGCCGCGGTGACCGGGGAGGGCTCCCAGGTCTGCGTCGACGGGCTCAAGCATGGCGGCCGCTACGCCATCGTGGTCCGCCCCGGCCTGCCGTCGGCCGTCGGCGAGAGCCTGCTCAAGGCCGCCGATTACGAGATCTACGTCCGCGACCGCGCCCCGCAGGTGCGCTTCACCGGGCGCAACTACGTCCTGCCCCGGACCGGGCAGGCGGGCGTGCCCCTCGTCTCGGTGAACGCGCTCAAGCTCGACGTCGAGGTGCTGCGCATCGGCGACCGCAGCCTGCTGCCGACCCTGCGGTCGGAGGACTTCCTGGGCCAGCTCAGCGGCTCGACCGCCCGGACGATCGCCTCCGAGAAGGGCCAGCGCGTCTGGAAGGGCACCCTCGACACCGCCAAGGCCGAGATCAATCAGGAGGCCGTCACCGCCTTCCCGGTGCTGCAGGCCGTGGGCAAGCTGGAGCCCGGCCTCTACGTGATGCTGGCCCGCCCCTCGGGCACGGCCGCCTCCGACGAGGAATACGATACGCAGGCGACCCAGTGGTTCGTGGTCTCCGACCTGGGACTCACCGCCACCAAGGGCCGGGACGGGGTTACCGTGGTCCTGCGCTCGCTGGCCTCCGCGCAGGTGATGGCGGGCGCCGAGATCCGGCTGATCGCCCGCAACAACGAGGTGCTGGGCACGCGGACCACGGACGCACAGGGGCATGTCGCCTTCGATCCGGGTCTCGCCCGCGGGGAGGGCGGCCTGGCGCCGAGCCTCGTGGTGGCGCAGGCCGGCGGCGATTACGGCTTCCTCGACCTCAACCTCGGCGCCTTCGACCTTACCGACCGCGGCGTGAAGGGGCGGCTCGAGACCGGCGGCCTCGACGCCTACCTGTTCCCGGAGCGCGGGGTCTACCGCACGGGCGAGACCGTCCAGCTCACCGCCCTGCTGCGCGATCCCCGCGGCGCCGCCGTGCCGGACCTGCCGCTGACCCTGGTGGTCAAGCGGCCGGACGGCGTCGAGTACCGGCGCGTCTCGGTGCCCGACCAGGGGCTCGGCGGCCGCGCCCTGCCGCTGCCGCTCCTGTCGGGGGCGATGCACGGGACGTGGCGGGTTTCTGCCTACACGGACCCGAAGGCGCCCGCGATCGGCGAGACCAGCTTCCTCGTGGAGGATTACGTCCCCGAGCGGCTGGAGGTGACCCTCAAGGCCCGGCAGGCGGCCCTGAACCGGGGCGAGGCCGCGCAGGTCGATGTCGCCGCCCGCTACCTCTACGGCGCCCCGGGGGCGGACCTCGACGTGTCGGGCAGCGTGACCGTGCAGGCGGCCGCCACCAGCGGCATCAAGGGGCTCGAGGCCTACGCCATCGGTCTCGACGACGAGGCCGTGGAGCCGGCGACGCAGGAACTGCAGGATCACGGCACCACGAACGCGCAGGGCGGCGCCACCGTCACGGTGCCGGTGCCGCAGGTCGCGGCCCCGCGCGCCCTGGAGGCGAAGATCACGCTGGCGGTCGGCGAGCCCGGCGGCCGGGCCCTGTCGCGCAGCCTGACCCTGCCGATCCTCCCGGCCGGCCCGGTCCTCGCCCTGCGCAAGGGCTTCACCGACCTGAAAGAGGGCGGGGTCGCGGGCTTCGACGTGGTGTTCGCGCGCCCCGACGGGGCGCTCCTCGCCCGGCCGGGCGTGAGCTGGACCCTGTCGCGGATCGATTCCTCCTACCAGTGGTATCGGGCGGACGGGCGCTGGTCGTTCGAGGCGGTCAAGTCCGCCCGGCGCGTCGCCAGCGGCACCGTCGACCTCACGGCCGCCGGTCCGAGCCGGATCGAGGCGCCGGTCGGCCTCGGCCGCTATCGGCTGGAGGTCTCGGCCGCGGGTGCCCCGGAGGCGACCGCAAGCCTCGGCTTCGAGGTGGGCTGGGGCGGCTCCGAGACCGCGGAGTCGCCCGACCTCCTCGACCTGACCCTCGACAAGGCCGCCTACGCGGCCGGCGACACGCTGCGGGCCAAGCTCAGCCCGACGTTCAAGGGTCAGGCCAGCCTGATGGTCGTCAGCGACCGCGTGCACCAGACCCTGGAGGTCAGCGTGCCGGAGGGCGGCACCACGGTCAGCATCCCGGTGAAGGCCGAGTGGGGCGCCGGCGCCTACCTGGTGGCCACCGCCTACCGGCCCCTCGACCAAGCGGCCAAGCGCCTTCCGGGCCGGGCACTGGGTCTGGCGTGGTTCTCGGTGGACCGGGAGCGGCGCAGCCTCGGGGTCGCCCTGAAGGCGCCGGAGCGGGCGCGCCCGCGCCAGGACCTGACCCTACCGGTCCAGCTCACGGGCCTGAAATCCGGCGCGCCGGCGCGGATCACCGTGGCCCTCGTCGATGTCGGCATCCTCAACCTGACCCGCTACGCGGCGCCGGATCCGACCCAGTACTTCCTCGGCCAGAAGGCGCTCGGGCCGGAGGTCCGCGATCTCTACGGCTACCTGATCGACGGCATGCAGGGCTCGGCCGGGGCGATCCGCTCCGGCGGCGACGCGGGCGGCGGCGAGCTCGCCGATTCCCCGCCGACCCAGGCGCCGCTGGCGCTCTATTCCGGCGTCGTGACCGTGGGGCCGGACGGCGCGGCCAGCGTCACCTTCCCGATCCCGGCCTTCAACGGCACCGGCCGCGTCATGGTCACCGCCTGGAGCGGCGACCGGGTCGGGCAGGCCCAGGCCGACGTGATCATCCGCGACCCGGTCGTGCTCAGCGCCACGCTGCCGCGCTTCCTCGACACCGGCGACCGCTCGCGCCTGTTCGTGGCCCTCGACAATGTCGAGGGGCAGGGGGGCGAGTACACGGTCGACCTGAGCCCGACCGGACCGGTCGTGGTCGGCGCCAGCGCGCTGCGCCAGACGCTGCGGCTGGAGGCCGGGACCAAGGGCCAGTTCGCGATCCCGCTCACGGCCGCAGGACCGGGCACGGCCCGCCTCGACCTCGCTTTGTCGGGGCCCGGGCTCCCGTCCACCCTGAACCAGAGCTTCGCCCTGGGGATCTCGCCGGGGACCGGCGCGCTGCTGCGCCGCTCGGTGCGCAGCCTCGCCCCCGGGGCGGGGCTGACGCTGACGTCGGACCTCCTCGCCGACCTGCAGCCGGGGACCGGCAGCGTTTCGCTCTCGGCCACGGCCTTGCCGGGGGTCGATGTGGCGGCGCTGCTCCGGGCTCTCGACCGCTACCCCTACGGCTGCTCCGAGCAGGTGGTGAGCCGGGCGATGCCGCTGCTCTACGTCAACAAGCTCGCGGCCCTGGAGAAGCTCGCCCTCGACAACGGCGCCGACGATCGGGTGCGCGAATCGATCGAGCGCCTGCTCGCCCGCCAGGATTCGAGCGGCGATTTCGGCCTGTGGTCGGCGCAGGGATCGAGCGACCTCTGGCTCGACGCCTACGTGACCGACTTCCTCACCCGCGCCCGGGAGCGCGGCTTCGCGGTGCCGCAGAAGGCCTTCGCCCAGGCGTTGGACTACCTGCGCAACGCCGTGGCCAACGCCACCGAGGTGCGCAACGGCGGCGCCGACCTCGCCTACGCGGCCTACGTGCTCGCCCGGAACGGCCGGCCGGTGATGGGCGACCTGCGCTACCTCGCCGACACCAAGATCGGCGACTTCTCCTCCGCCCTCGGGCGGGCGCAGCTCGCCGCCGCCCTGGCTCTGCTGGGCGACCGCGGACGGGCCGCCAAGACGATGGACTCGGCGCTCGCCCTGCTGCGCGCCGACCGCGACAAGGGAGTCTATCGCGCCGATTACGGCTCCCGCCTGCGCGACGGGGCCGGGCTGATCACGCTCGCCGCCGAGAGCGGGCTGGCACAGGGGGCGCTGGGCCCCGCCGCTTCCGTGCTCGGCGAGGAGCAGCAGGCCGAGCGGTCGACGAGCACGCAGGAGAATGCCTGGATGGTGCTCGCCGCCGAGAGCCTGTCGAACGAGGCGGGCGCCCTGTCGTTCACCGTGGACGGCGCCCCGCAGACCGGAATGCTGGCCCGGGTCTACCGGGAGGCGGCCCTGGCCGACCGGGGCGTTCAGCTCACCAATACCGGCCGCGCGCCTGTGCAGGTGGCCGTGACCGTCAACGGCAGCCCCCTGGTACCGGAGCCGGCGGCGCAGCAGGGCTACACGATCGAGCGCAGCTTCCGCCGCCTCGACGGCAGCACCATCGATCCGGCGAGCGGCCTGCGCCAGAACGACCGGCTCGTGGTGGTGCTCAAGGTCACGGAGGCCAAGGCGGAGGCGGCGCGGCTCCTGCTGGTCGATCCGCTGCCGGCGGGGCTGGAGATCGACAATCCGAAGCTGCTGGACGCCGACGCGCTCCAGGGGCTCGCCTTCGCCAAGTCCGACGTGCAGCCGGTCCACACCGAGTTCCGGGACGACCGGTTCGTGGCGGCCTACGACCGCGACCCGAGCCAGTCGGCCTTCTTCACCGTGGCCTACACGGTGCGGGTGGTCTCCCCCGGGACCTACGTCCATCCGGGCGCCACCGTGGAGGACATGTACCGGCCCGCCCGGTTCGGCCGGACCGCCTCGGGCAGCGTGACGGTCGGGACGGCGAAGTAGGACGGGCGGCGTTCGAGCACTGCGCTGGCGAGGACGTCGGTGCTGAAGCCCTCGTCCGGACCCGCCTCGGACGCGACGGCGCAACCCGCCGGGCCGGGCCGCTGCGTTGCGGCGGGCACATGGTGCGTCGCGGAACCCCCATAATCGCCCGTCCATTCCCACAGGTCCCATTCGGAACCCGTGGAGCGATGCCCGATGCCGGACCTCGACGCGCTCGCCGGCTCCGCAGCCCGCGCGCTGGCCTACCTGCCGTGGTGGGCCGAGAGCCTGATCCTCATCGTCGCCTGCTGCGCCGTGGTGATGCCCCTGCACGGTGTCGTCTACCGGGCGATGAAGCGGGCGGTCGCGGGCAAGAGCCTGTTCTGGCGCTCGCTGGTCTCGCGTACCCGCGGGCCGAGCCGCCTCGGCCTGATCGTGGTGGCGATCAGCCTCGCCTCGACCACGGTGCATCTGTCCTGGGAGGTGCGGATCGCCCTCAACCAGATCCTGCTGGTGGCCTTCGTGACGCTGACCGGCTGGTGCTGCGCCACCGCGCTCCACATCGCCACTGTCATCTACCTCCGACGGTTCAAGCTCGACGCCGAGGACAACCTGCTGGCGCGCAAGCACTTCACCCAGATGCGCATCCTGGAGCGGGCCGGCGTGACGCTGGTGGCGCTGATCACCCTCTCGGTGGCGCTGATGACCTTCGAGCCAGTGCGCCAGTACGGGGTCAGCCTGCTGGCCTCGGCGGGCGCGGCGGGCCTCGTCCTCGGGCTGGCCATGCAGCCGGTCCTGTCGAACCTCGTGGCCGGCATCCAGATCGCCATCACCCAGCCGATCCGGATCGAGGACGCGATCATCGTCGAGAACGAGTGGGGCTGGGTGGAGGAGATCACCGCCACCTACGTGGTGGTCCGCCTCTGGGACTGGCGCCGGCTGGTCCTGCCGCTGACCTACTTCATCCAGAAGCCGTTTCAGAACTGGACCCGCGACGGCGCCTCGCTGATCGGCAGCGTGTTCGTCTACGTCGACCACCGGGCGCCCGTCGCGGCGATGCGCGAGAAGCTCGCCGAGATCGCCAGGGCCACGCCCCTGTGGGACGGCAAGGTCGTGAACCTCCAGGTCTCGGACGCGAAGGAATCGACGATCGAGATCCGGATGCTGGTGAGCGCCCGCAACGCGCCCCAGGCCTGGGACCTGCGCTGCGTGGTCCGCGAGGCGATGATCACGTGGCTCCAGGCCGAGCACCCGGAGGCCCTGCCGCGGCACCGGACGGAATGGGTCGGCGCCGAGGAGCCGGCCCTGCGCCGGGCGGAGGCGCGGCGGTTCGCGGCGTGAGGCACAGCGTTCAGTGTTGCGGGATTCCCAGCCACGCCCTCATCCTGAGGTGCCGAAGCGCAACGGAGGCCTCGAAGGAGGGCTTCAGGAATCGCAGCGGCTTCTGGAGGGCTCCTTCGAGGCGGCTTCGCCGCACCTCAGGATGAGGGCGCGGGTCGGATGTCTTCCGATGGACCGTCGCTCAGTCGTCGGCGCCGGCGTAAAAACTCTCCACGCCGATGCCCTCCTCCTGCATCAGCCGGGCGCGGGCGCGCAGCTTCTCGGTCTCGCTCTTGAGCTGGCCGCAGGCCGCCAGGATGTCCCGGCCCCGGGGCGTGCGCACCGGCGAGGCGTAGCCGGCGTTGAACACGATCTCGGAGAAGCGCTCGATCCGGTCCCAGTCGGAGCATTCGTAGCGGCTGCCCGGCCAGGGATTGAACGGGATCAGGTTGATCTTGGCCGGGATGCCCTTGAGCAGGCGGACCAGCTCCCGCGCGTCCGCGTCCGAATCGTTGACGCCCTTCAGCATCACGTACTCGAAGGTGATCCGGCGGGCGTTGCTCAGGCCCGGATAGGCCCGGCAGGCGGCGAGCAGCTCGGCGATCGGGTATTTCCGGTTGAGCGGCACCAGCTCGTCGCGCAGGTCGTCGCGCACGGCGTGGAGCGAGATCGCCAGCATGGCGTTGGCCTGCTCGCCGAGGCGCGGGATCTGCGGCACGACCCCCGAGGTCGAGACCGTGATGCGCCGCCGGGACAGGCCGAGCCCCTCCTGGTCCGACATCACCCCCACCGCGTCCACCACCGCGTCGAGATTGTAGAGGGGCTCGCCCATGCCCATGAACACGATGTTGGTCACGAGCCGGCCGACCTCGCCGGAGCCGCCGGCGTCGCGGCTCGGCATCTGGCCGGGCCAGTCGCCGAGCTCGTCCCGGGCGGTGACGAGCTGCTGCACGATCTCGGCGGCCGAGAGGTTGCGCACGAGGCGCTGCGTGCCGGTGTGGCAGAACGAGCAGGTCAGGGTGCAGCCGACCTGGGAGGACACGCAGAGCGTGCCCCGGTCCGGGCCGGGAATGTACACGCACTCGATCTCGGCGCCGCGATTGTGCTCCTGCCGGTTGGTCGGCGCCATGCGGAGCAGCCACTTGCGGGTGCCGTCCCGGGAGACCTGCCGGCTGGCCACCTCGGGCCGCTCCAGGGTGAAGTGCTCGGCGAGCTGCGCCTTCAAGGCCTTGCCGACATTGGTCATCTCGGCGAAGTCGGACGCCCCGCGAAAATTGACCCAGTGCCAGACCTGGCCGGCGCGCATCCGGCTCTCGCGCTCGGGCACGCCCATGCCGACGAGCTGCGCCTTGAGGGCGTCGCGGGTCAGGCCGACCAGCGATGGGCGGCGGCCGGGCAGCGCCTCGGGGAGGAGATCCGGCGCCTTCTCGATCGCGGCATCGGCCGCGCGGGCGCTGTCGAGCGACGGCGTCGCCATGGCGTTCAAACAATCCATACGATTGGAAAGTGTCTGATATAGGCGATCGCGCCGGCGAATGCGAATGCGCGCTGGCGACGGCTGACCCCACGGAGAGCCATGACGACCGACACGCAGGCCGGGCAGGCGATCTACAATCCGCGGACGCTGCAGATCTACGACCTCGTCGTGCTGCGCCTGTCGAACCCGCTGATCTGGCGCTGCCCCACGGCGCGGATCCTGGATCTCTACGACCGGCACGCGGGCTTGGCGCATTGCGACGTCGGGGTCGGGACCGGCTGGTATCTCGACCGCTGCCGCTTCCCCGCGCCTGCGCCGCGCATCGGCCTGATGGACCTCAACGCCGACAGCCTCGCCTTCGCGGCCGACCGGATCGCGCGCTACCGGCCCGAGACCTACCGGGTCGACGTGCTCGGCGCCCCGGCCACCGGCATCGCGCCGTTCGACTCGATCGGGATGACCTACCTGCTCCACTGCCTGCCGGGCGACATCGCCGCCAAGGCGAAGGCCTTCGACACGGTGCGGCCGTGCCTGCGGGACGACGGGGTGGTGTTCGGCGCCACGATCCTGTCGGGGGGCGTCCCGACCACGGCTGCGGCGCGCGCGCTGATGCGAGTCTACAACCGAAAAGGGGTGTTCTCGAACAGCGCCGACACGCTGCCGGCCCTGCGCGCGGCCCTCGATCAGCGGTTCCGGTCGGTGGAGATCACGGTCGTCGGCTGCGTCGCCCTGTTCGTGGCGCGGGAGCCCCGCTGACCCGGCCACCGTCCGCGCACACGAAAAAGGGCGCCCGCAGGCGCCCTCATCCATCGTGCCAAGTCCCAAAAGAATCAGGCGGCTGCGGTCTTCACCGGCACACCCTTCTCGGCCAGGAAGGTCTGCAGCTCGCCCGACTGGAACATCTCGCGGGTGATGTCGCAGCCGCCGACGAACTCGCCCTTCACGTAGATCTGCGGGATGGTCGGCCAGTTCGAGAAGGCCTTGATGCCCTCGCGGATGCCCTGATCGGCCAGCACGTTCACGCCCTTGAACGGCACGCCGAGGTAGTTGAGGATCTGCACCACCTGTCCCGAGAAGCCGCATTGCGGCATCTGCGGCGTGCCCTTCATGAACACCACCACGTCCTGGGAGGCGATCTCGTTCTGGATGGTCGTGTTGGCGTCGGTCATCGAGTTAGTCCTCGTTCGTCCTGTGACGGTTTATCGTGCAGCAAGCTTATAAGCTTGGCGTATGCTTCCTTGATTCCGCGATTTGCAGCAGTATCGCGTCCATATCAAAGCGTGCCGAAAGAAGCTCGTCCGGATCAACCGGACAGCTATCCGGCAGGTTGGGCAGAAGGCCATCACCGTATGGCGTAAGACCCAAGTTGGCGGTTTCGCGTGCGGATTTCCAGATCCGGTCCCAATCCAAACGCTGCCGCATCGATCGCTCGAACCTGTTGCGCGCGGCGATTTGGAACGTCAGCGTCTCCTCACGCCAGGGGCGGGTGACGGGCAGATCCGGCGCCGATAGGCGCTTCAGCATATGGGCGAGAGCCTGGACCAGCAAACCCTCAACGGCTCGAAGTTGAGACCGTCCTACGCTCTCGATCTCCTCGGCGACATTCTCCCAGTCGACCGCATTCGACAGGTCGCTGCGGGCTCCGAGCGCGCGCAGAGCCGCAACCTGCTCCTCGGCCCAGGTCACGATGTCGTCATCGTAGAGACTCGGTCGATCCATCGGGAGAGCTACCGCGAGAACGCCTAATCCTGCGGGACACCCGTGGTCAGCGCAAGGGCGTGGAGGACGCCGCCCATCCGGCCCTGAAGGGCGCCGTAGACCATCTGGTGCTGCGCCACCCGTGTCTTGCCCTTGAAGGCCGCCGACAGGACGGTGGCGGCGTAGTGGTCGCCATCGCCCGCGAGGTCGCGGATCTCCACCTGCGCGTCCGGCAACGCTTCGCGGATCATGCGCTCGATCTCGCCCGCATCCATCGGCATCGGCAAACTCCTGGGCGTAAGGGGGTTCAGGCGGCGGGAGCGGCCGGCTGGCTCGCCATGTAGGCGGGCAGCCAGCCCTCGTGCGCCGTGGACAGGTCGGCCAGCGATATGGTCTCGCCGCCCGGCAGGGTCAAACGGTCGGAGCCGGTGACGCCGACCACCGCCGCGTCGATCCCCTGCGCCGAGGCGCTGTAGAGGAGGTCGCTGGCAGCTTCCGGATCGATCGCCAGCAGGTAGCGGCCCTGGTCCTCGCCGAACAGGTAGGCGTGGGGGGCGAGATCCACCGGCACCTCGGGCAGAGCAGCGCCGATGCCGCCGGCCATCGCCATCTCGGCGAGGGCGACCGCGAGGCCACCGTCGGAAAGGTCGTGGACCGTGTCGACGGCGCCCGACTGGATCAGGGTGCGGACGAAGTCGCCGTTGCGGCGCTCCAGGGCGAGATCCACCGGCGGCGGCGCGCCCTCCTCGCGGCCCTCGATCACCGACAGGTAGGCGGATTGGCCAAGCCAGCCCTCGCCGGAGCCGATCAGCACCAGCACGTCGCCCTCGCGCTTGAGGGCGATGGTGGCGTGGCGCGCCACGTCGTCGAGCATGCCGACGCCGCCGATGGTCGGGGTCGGCAGGATGCCGACGCCGTTGGTCTCGTTGTAGAGCGAGACGTTGCCGGACACGACCGGGAAGTCCAGCGCCCGGCAGGCCTCGCCGATGCCCTGCAGGCAGCCGACGAGCTGGCCCATCACCTCGGGCTTCTCGGGATTGCCGAAGTTCAGGTTGTCGGTGATGGCGAGCGGCTTGGCCCCGACCGCCGTGATGTTGCGCCACGCCTCGGCCACGGCCTGCCGGCCGCCCTCGACCGGGTCGGCCTCGCAATAGCGCGGGGTGACGTCGCAGGTGAGCGCCAGCCCCTTCGGCCCGTCCTCGACCCGCACGATGGCGGCGTCGCCGCCGGGCTTCTGGACGGTGTTGCCCAGGATGAAGTGGTCGTACTGCTCGAAGACCCACCGCTTGGACGAGAGGTCCGGGGAGCCGACGAGGCGCTTGAGCGCGTCGGTGAGCGAGGCCGGGGCCGGAACCTCGGAGGCCGCGAGCACCGGCAGGTGCGTGTTGGCGAGGTGCGGCCGGTCGTAGAGCGGCGCCTCGTCGCCGAGCTCCTTGATCGGCAGGTCGGCCACGGTCTCCCCGTGCCACTTGATCACGAAGCGCAGCGTGTCGGTGGTCCGGCCGATCACCGCGAAGTCGAGCCCCCACTTCACGAAGATGGCTTCCGCCTCCGCCTCCATGCCGGGCTTGAGCACCATGAGCATGCGCTCCTGGCTCTCGGAGAGCATCATCTCGTAGGGGGTCATACCCTCTTCGCGGGCCGGCACCTTGTCGATGTCGAGTTCGACGCCGAGGTCGCCCTTGGCGCCCATCTCAACGGCCGAGCAGGTGAGGCCGGCGGCGCCCATGTCCTGGATGGCGATCACCGCCCCCGAGGCCATCAGCTCCAGGCAGGCTTCGAGCAGCAGCTTCTCGGCGAAGGGATCGCCAACCTGCACGGTCGGACGCTTCGACTCGGAGGCCTCGTCGAACTCGGCCGAGGCCATGGTGGCGCCGTGGATGCCGTCGCGGCCAGTCTTGGAGCCGAGATAGACGATCGGGTTCCCGATTCCGGCGGCGGCCGCGTAGAAGATCCCGTCGGTGCGGGCGAGGCCCACCGCCATGGCGTTGACCAGGATGTTGCCGTCGTAGCGCTTGTGGAAACCGGTCAGACCGCCGACGGTGGGCACGCCGAAGGAGTTGCCGTAGCCGCCCACGCCCGCGACCACGCCGGAGACGAGGCTGCGGGTGCGCGGATGGTCGGGGGAGCCGAAGCGCAGGGCGTTGAGCGCCGCGATCGGCCGAGCGCCCATGGTGAACACGTCGCGCAGGATGCCGCCGACACCGGTCGCCGCGCCCTGATAGGGCTCGATGTAGCTCGGGTGGTTGTGGCTCTCCATCTTGAACACGCAGGCGAGCCCGTCGCCGATGTCGATCACGCCGGCGTTCTCGCCCGGTCCCTGGATCACCCACGGCGCCGAGGTCGGCAGCCCGCGCAGGTGCTTGCGGGAGGACTTGTAGGAACAGTGCTCGTTCCACATGGCCGAGACGATGCCGAGTTCAGTCAGCGTCGGGTCGCGCCCGATCAGGCCGCGAAAGCGCTCGTACTCGTCCGGCGTCAGGCCGTGCTGGGCCACGAGCTCGGGGGTGATCGGAACGTCGTTGCGGAACATGGGGCAGCCTCGACGAGGGCGGTCCGGGAGCCCCGACAGGACCCCCGACCCGATAAGCGACCCGAACCGGGCAGCGTGCGGCGACGGTGACGGATTAGTGCGTTCTCCCACCGCGTTGCAATACGCCGTCTGACGCCACCGTGGATGAAGCCCGGTCACGCGGCCGGCGGATGGGCCAGGAAATCGGCGATCGCCGCCACGAACTTGTCGCCGTAGGCCTCGCGCTTGCGCTCGCCGACCCCGTGGACCGTGCGTAGAGCCCAGAGGTCGACGGGCTTCTGGCGGGCCATCTCGATCAGCGTTCGATCGGGGAAGACCATGAAGGCCGCGATGCCCTCGGCCCGGGCCAGCGTGGCGCGCAGGCCGCGCAGGTGCTGGAACAGCGCCTCGTCGGCCTCCGAGAGGGCGATCTCGCCGTCCTCGCGGGATGCAGGCCGGCGTCGCTCGCGGGATTCGGCCTTCGGCTCCGGATCCGGGCGGAGCTGGACCGGCTCCCGGCCGAACAGGATCGCCTCGCCCTTCTCGGTCATGGACAGGCCGCCGAAGCCGTCGGCGTTCTCGGCGATCGCCCCGGCCGCGAAGAGCTGGCGCAGGATCGCCCGCCACGCGGCCACCGGCTTGTCGGCGCCGACCCCGAAGGTCTTGAGGCTCGCGTGGCCGTTGCGGCGGATCTGCTCGCTCTCCTTCCCGTGGACCACGTCGCAGATATAGGCCGCGCCGAAGCGCTGGCCGGTGCGCACGATGGCCGAGAGGATCTTCTGCGCCGAGACCGTCCCGTCCACGAGGGTGACGCCGCCGCGGCACAGGTCGCAGCGGCCGCAAGGGCCGCTCGCCTCGCCGAAATAGGCGAGCAGCGACTGGCGGCGGCAGGTGGCGCCCTCGCACAGGGTGATCATCGCCTCGAGCTTGCGCCGCTCGACCCGGCGGCGCTCGTCGGAGATCTCCTTCTCGTCGATCTGGCGGCGGCGCAGCGCCATGTCGTCGAGGCCGTAGAGGGTCAGCGTGTCGGCGGGCAGCCCGTCGCGGCCGGCGCGGCCGATCTCCTGGTAGTAGCCCTCGACGTTGTTGGGCATGTCGGCGTGGCAGACGAAGCGCACGTCGGGCTTGTTGATGCCCATGCCGAAGGCGATGGTGGCGGTCATCACCACCCCGTCCTCCTGCAGGAACCGGTCCTGGTTGCGCATGCGCGTGCCCTGGTCGAGGCCGGCATGGTAGGGCAGGGCGTCGAACCCGTCCTTCTTGAGGGTCTCGGCCAGTTGCTCGACGCGCTTGCGCGAGGAGCAGTAGATGATCCCGCTCTCCGCCCGCCGATGCTTCAGGAACCGCTCGATCTGCCGGGCCGGGTTGTCCTTGGGCTGGAAGGTCAGCCGGATGTTCGGCCGGTCGAAGGAGTGGACGAAGATCTTCGGGGGCCGGTCCTGCGGGAACAGCCGCTCGGCGATCTCCGCGCGGGTCGCGGCATCGGCGGTGGCGGTGAGCGCCAGGGTCTGGATGTTGCCCAGCGCCACCCGGGCCCGGGCGATCTCCCGGTACTCGGGCCGGAAATCGTGGCCCCATTGCGAGACGCAATGCGCCTCGTCCACCGCGAGCCGCCGGACCCCGGCCCCGCGCAGGGCCTCGATGCAGCCCTCCATCAGCAGGCGCTCGGGGGACACGAACAGGAGACGGAGGTCGCCCGAGCGCAGGGACCGCCAGGTCTCGCGGGACTCCGTCTCCGCCACCGTCGAGTTGAGGGTGGCGGCCTCGATGCCGACGCTCTTCATCTGCTGCACCTGATCGTGCATCAGCGCGATCAGCGGCGAGACCACGACGGTCAGACCGGGCTCGACCAGGGCGGGGAGCTGGTAGGTCATCGACTTGCCGGAGCCGGTGGGCATCACGGCGAACACGTCGGCGCCGTCCAGCACCGCGCCGATCACCTCGTCCTGCCCGGGCCGGAAATCCTCGTAGCCGAAGGTCTTCTTGAGCGCGGCGCGGGCCTCGTCGAGGCGGGTCATCGGGATCCTTGATCGGGGTTCTGGCCGCCCTTGCGGCAGGGGTGTGTAGACACTGGCCTCCGTGCGTCTACACGGGGGCTGCCATGCCGCTCAACATCCGCAGCGAAGAGGTGAATCAGCGCGCCGAGAGGCTGGCATCGCGGACGGGCGTGAGCAAGACCGAGGCGGTGCGACCCGCGCTCAAGAACGGACTGGCGCGGCAGAACGCGGAGCGCGAGACTTTCCTGGAGCAGGTCAAGCCGATCCAGGACAGGTTGGCATCCAACCCGTCGACGGGCCTCAAGGCGGATGAGGCCTTCTGCGACAGCCTGAACGACGCGTGATGTTCGTCGACGCGTCCGCCATCATGCGATCGTCGCCGGCGAGCCGGGACATTCTGCGCTGATGGATCGGTTGCGCGACAGTCCCGTGCGGCTCACGAGCGGCGTTGCCGTGTATGAGGCGGTGCTCGCCATCACCCGGCTCAAGGCCGTCCCGCCCGAAGTCGCCGAAGAGATCGTGGACGATTTTCTGGCCGCCACAGGCGTCACGCGGGTCCCGATCGCCGAAGCGGAGACGCGACTCGCCCTCGCGGCCCACGCCCGCCACGGCAAGGGCCGCCACCCGGCGCGCCTGAACCTCGGCGACTGCTTCGCCTGTGCCTGCGCGCGGATGAACGGCGTGCCGCTGCTCTACGTCGGCGACGCCTTTCCGCAGACCGACATCCGCTCCGCCCTGGCCTGACGCCTCAGCCGCCGTGGAACTCGGCCACGTGCTGGGCCACGATCGCGTCGAAGGATCCATCCGCCCGGAAGCCCAGAGCCAGGGCCGCCTCCGGCTCGAAGGCCTCCGGCCAGGAGCCGACGATCCGCGCGATGGTCGCGTCCGGCGCGCGCCGGATCAGCGCCACGGCCTTGTCGCCCGCCGCGCGGCGCAGGGCCTCGATCTCCTCGGCGACCGTGGCGGAGACGCCCGGCATGGTCAGGCTGATCCGGGGCCCGATCGCCGCGAGGTCGAGCCCGGCGGCGTGGACGAGGAAGCCGACCGCCGCGGCGGGGCTGGCGAACCAGTGCCGCACCGTGTCGGGCACCGGCAGGATCGCCTCCTGGCCGGCCAGCGGCTCGCGGATGATGCCGGAGAAGAAGCCCGAGGCCGCCTTGTTGGGCTTGCCCGGCCGCACGCAGATGGTCGGCAGGCGCAGGCCGATCCCGTCGAGGAAGCCGCGGCGCGCGTAGTCGGCGAGCATCAGCTCGCCCATGGCCTTCTGCACCCCGTACGAGGAGGCCGGTCGCAGGATGTGGTCGTCCGGGATCACCTTGGGGAAGGGCGGCCCGAACACCGCGAGGGAGGAGGTGAAGACGAGCTTCGGCCGGTAGCCGTCCGCCACGTTGGCCGCGCGGATCGCGTCAAGGAGCAGGCGGGTACCGTCGAGATTGACCCGGTAGCCGAGTTCCAGGTTGGCCTCAGCCTCGCCGGAGACCACCGCGGCGAGGTGGAAGATCACCCCCGGCCGCCCGGCGATGGCGGCCTCGGCGGCACCCGGGGCCGTCAGGTCGGCGGCCTCGGCCCGCACCGGGCCGGAGAAGCCTTCCGGCGCCGCGGGCGGAACCACGTCGAGCAGGGTGAGGGCGCTGAGCGTCTGCCCGCCGACCTGGCCGTCCTTCACCAGGGCGTCCACGAGGCGGCGGCCGATCATGCCGGCGGCACCGAGAATCAGGGCGTGCATGGGAAACCTCTCGTCGGAGTATGCGGCCTCAGGCCATCATGTCGAGGGCGCGGCCGAAGAAGTCCGGGCCGCCGAAATTGCCGGATTTGAGGGCGAGCAGCATCGGCTCCGGTCGCCCTGCGGTCCGCAGCACCGGTACGCCCGCGGCGATCTCCGGCCCGAGCAGGAAGGCGGTGAGGCCCAGCCGGTCGACCACCGACCCCGAGGTTTCGCCGCCGGCGACCACGAGCCGGCGCACGCCGCGGGCGACGAGGCCCTCGGCGATGGCGGCCAGCGCCGCCTCGATGGCGTGGCCGGCCGCGTCGACCCCGTGTTCGGCCTGGAGGGCGCGCACCGCCTCGGGGGGCGCCGAGGACGCGATCAGCACCGGGCCTGCGGCGAGCCGTTCCGCCGCGAAGGCCAGGGCCTCGGCCACCACGTCGGCGCCGGCGAGCAGCCGGGCAGGGTCGAGGCGCATCACCGGCATGATCTTCTCCGCCGCGGCGACCTGCTGGAGGGTCGCCTGCGAGCAGCTGCCGGCGAGGCAGGCGGCGGCCCCGCCCACCGGCTCGCCGACGGCGGCCCCGGCGGCATCCTGCGTGCCGCGCCCGTCGGCCACCAGCGCCCGGGCGAGCCCGAGCCCGAGGCCGGACGCCCCCACGGAAAATTTCTCGCCGATGATCGCCCGCCCGAGGGTTTCGAGGTCGCTGTCGAAGATCGCATCCGCGATGGCGGCGCCCTTGCCCTCGGCCGCCAGGGCCTGGAGGCGGGCCGCCACGGCCTCCGCACCCCGGGCCACCGTGGCGGTGTCGACCAGGCCGACCGGGCTGGCGCTCTGGCGCCCCAGCACGCGCACGAGGTTGGCGTCGCGCATCGGGTTGAGCGGATGGTCCTTCAGGGGACTCTCGTTCAGCGGCACGGATCCGACGAACAGGTTGCCCTGGTAGACGCTCCGGCCCGTCTCCGGGAACGCCGGGGTCACGAGCGCGATGGCCGCGCCGGCCTCGGCCCGCAGGGCGTCCATCACCGGGCCGATATTGCCCGCATCCGTCGAATCGAAGGTCGAGCAGACCTTGAACATCACGTGGGCCGCGCCCCGGGCCCGCAGCCAGGCTTCCGCCTCGCGGGAGCGGGCCACGGCCTGGTCGGCCGGGATCGAGCGGCTTTTCAGCGCCACCACCACCGCGTCGGCCTCCGGCAGGGCGCGGCCCTCCTCAGGCACCCCGATGGTCTGGATCGTGCGCAGGCCCGCCTTGGTCAGGGTGTTGGCGAGGTCCGAGGCGCCCGTGTAGTCGTCGGCGACGCATCCCAGCGCGAGGCTCATCGGGCGCTCCCCTTGTAGGCGGCGAGCCAGCCGAGGCCCGCGACGGTGTCGGCGGCCGGGATGTACTCGCAGCCGACGAAGCCGCGGTAGCCGAGCCGGTCCAGCTCGTCGAACAGGAAGAAGTCGTTCATCTCGCCGGTACCGGGTTCGTGGCGCTCGGGCACGCTCGCCGTCTGGACGTGGCCGATGATCGGCATCAGGGCGCGCAGCCGCATGGTCACGTCGCCGTGCAGGATCTGGCAATGGTAGAGGTCGAACTGCAGCTTCAGGTTCGGCAAAGCCAGCTCACGGATCAGGTCCGCGGCGCGGCCGAAATCGTTGAGGAAGTAGCCCGGCATGTTCCGGCCGTTGATCGGCTCCAGGACGAGGTCGAGGCCGGCGTGGGCAAGCCGCTCGGCCGTCCAGGTCACGGCCCGGCGGTAGGATTCGGCGGCCTTGGGATCGTCCCAGGGGGCGAGGCCCGCCATGAGGTGGAGCCGGCCCACGCCGGTCGCCTCGGCGTAGCGGAGCGCCGTCTCGACACCCGCCTTCAGCTCGTCGAACCGCTCGGGGAAGGCGGCGATCCCGCGCTCGCCCCCGGCGAAGTCGCCCGGCGGCAGGTTGAACAGCGCCTGGGTCAGGCCGTTCGCCCGGAGCCGCGCGCCGATGGCCTCGGGCGGATGCTCGTAGGGGAACAGGAACTCCACGGCGTCGAACCCGGCGCGGGCCGCAGCCTCGAACCGGTCGAGGAACGGCACCTCGTTGAACATCAGGCTGAGGTTGGCGGCAAAGCGCGGCATTCTTTTGGGACTCCCTGCCCGATCCTTGAAAACGCGACGATCCGCTCAGCGGACCACGATCCAACCCAATCCCCGCATCCTGAGGTGCCGGAGCGCAGCGGAGGCCGCGAAGGCGGCGCGCTGGCGCGGGCACCTCAGGATGAGGAAGCGGGTGGGATCAGGCCTCCTCAGGCCGTCCCCGGCAGCTTCGCCCCCGAGACCTGCGCGTAGAGCCGCGCCACGGAGGCGTCGTCGTCGCGGCCCATGCCGGCGCCGGACGCCATCAGGAACATCTGGAGCGCCGCGGCCGCCACCGGGACCGGGTACTTCTCCGCCCGGGCCATGTCCTGCACGATGCCGAGATCCTTGACGAAGATGTCGACCGCGCTCTTCGGGCTGTAATCCGCGTCGAGGATGTGGGGCACCCGGTTCTCGAACATCCAGGAATTGCCGGCCGACTTGGTGATCACCTCGTAGACGCGCCGGAGATCGAGACCCTGCTTGGCCGCGAAGGCCATCGCCTCGCAGGCGGCGGCGATATGCACCCCGGCCAGCAGCTGGTTGATCATCTTGAAGGCCGCGCCCTGGCCGGCCGCGTCGCCGAGCTCGTAGAGCGTGCCCGCCATGGCATCGAGGGCGGGCCGCGCCTTCGCGAAGGCCGCCGCCGAGCCCGAGGCCAGGAAGGTCAGGCCGCCATCCGCCGCGCGGGCCGCGCCGCCGCTCATCGGGGCGTCGAGATAGTGGCGGCCGGTGGCCTCCAGCCGGGCGGCGAGCGCGCGCGCGACGGCCGGATCCATGGTGGCGGAGGAGACGAACACCGCGCCCTCGGGCATCGCGGCAGCGGCCCCGTTCTCGCCGAACAGCACCGCCTCGGTCTGGGCGGCGTTGACCACCACGCTCACCACCACGTCGGCGTCCCGGGCCGCCTCGGCGGGGTTCGCGGCGCCCCGGCCGCCGGCGGCGGCGAAGCGCGCCACCGCCTCCGGGTTCACGTCGCAGGCGGCGACCGAGAAGCCCGCCCGCAGGAGCGAGCCGGCCATGCCGGAGCCCATGGAGCCCAGGCCGATCACCGCGGCGCGGCGGGTGGGGGTGTCTGTGGTCATCGCGGGCTGATCCTGCCTGAAGGGAAGGGCGCCCCTGCGTCGCCGCGCGGGGCCCGAGGCCCCTCTCCCGTCGGGAGAGGGGCCGTGTCGCGCTCGGCTCGAAGCCTCAGCGGTTGACCATCCGGGCCGGCGTGACGAACACGCAGACCGAGCCGACCACCAGCATCGCGGCGAGCGCGTACATGCCGGCGGCGGTGCTGCCGGTGGCGTCGCGCAGCGCCCCGATCACGTAGGGGCTGACGAAGCCGGCAAGATTGCCCACCGAGTTGATCAGGGCGATGCCGGCCGCCGCGCCGGCGCCGCTGAGGAACGCCGTGGGCAGCGACCAGAACAGGGGCGAGCAGGTCAGCACGCCGGCCGCCGCCACCGAGAGGGCCGCCACCGCGATGGTGGTCGAGCCCGCGCTCGCCGAGACCACGAAGCCGACGGCGCCGAGCAGGGCCGGGACGATCAGGTGCCAACGGCGCTCGCGCATCCGGTCGGCGCTGAGCCCGAACAGAACCATCACGATGGCCGCGCACAGGAACGGGATCGCGCTGATCAGGCCGATGTTGAGATTGCCCTGCACGCCCGACGCCTTGACGATCGTGGGCATCCAGAAGGTGAGGCCGTACTGCCCGGTCACGAAGGCGAAGTAGATCAGGCTCATGAACCACACGCGGCCGTTGCGGAACACGGTGGCGATGGAGTGCGGGCTCGATTCCTTGCCCCGGTTGTCGGCGGCGATGTCGCGCTCCAGGAGCTCCTTCTCGGCGTCCCTCAGCCACTTCGCCTCGGCCGGGCGGTTGTCGAGGTAGAAGAACACGGCGAGTCCGATGAGCACCGCCGGCACCGCCTCGATCAGGAACATCCACTGCCAGCCGGACAGGCCCTGGGCGCCGTTGAACGCGTCCATGATCCAGCCGGAGAGCGGGTTGCCGAAGATCCCCGAGATCGGGATCGCCGCCATGAACACCGCGATCACCTTGGCGCGGCGATGGGCCGGGAACCAAGAGGTCGTGTAGAGGATCACGCCCGGATAGAAGCCGGCCTCGGCCAGCCCGAGCAGGAAGCGCATCCCGTAGAAGCTCCACTCGGAGTTCACGAACAGGAAGGCGCCGGAGATGATTCCCCAGGTGATCATGATCCGGGCGATCCACACCCGCGCGCCGACCCGGTGCAGGATCACGTTCGAGGGCACCTCGAACAGGAAGTAGCCGAGGAAGAAGATTCCGGCACCGAGGCCATAGACCGTCTCGGAGAACTTCAGCTCCTGGGACATCTGGAGCTTGGCGAAGCCGACATTCACCCGGTCGAGATACGCCACCACGTAGCAGAGCATCAGGAACGGCACGAGGCGCCAGAACACCTTCGCGTAGGTGCGGTCGGCGAAGGACTTTTCGTCCGCGGGCGCGGTGGCGCCCCCCAGCGGAGCGGCTTGGACCGGCATGGCGTTCTCCCTCGCCCATACGCTCGCGCGGATGGGCGGATCATGGTCTTCACCGCTCGTCGGGCGGCGCTGGGGCGGTGCCATATCGCCTTTTGGCAGCGCTGCCAATCCGGTTGTGCGACATAATGCAGGCCGCTATGTCAGGGGCCGGATCGCTGAGGACGGTCTTCCCAATTGCACCCCCATCCCGCGGTGGCGCAGCGCAGCGGAGGCCTCGAAGGAGCCCTCCAGGGAGCGCCGCGCCGTCTGGAGACCTTCTCCTTCGGGGCCCGGTCGCGCGGGCATCGCGCGATGAGGGTGCGGATGGGCGATGCGACGGACGTCATCAGAGACCGCGCCGGGAGAAGCGGGGCCATGGACGAATTCCAGCCGCCGGGGCGGCTCGTGACGCTTACCGACGTGGCCCGTGAGGCCGGGGTCGGCGAGAGCACGGTCTCGCGGGTCCTGCGCAACCACGGCTCCTATTCCAAGCGCGCCGGCGCGCGGGTGGCTGAGGCGGTGGCCCGGCTCGGCTACGTGCCGAACCGCCTCGCCGGCAGCCTCGCCGGCCAGGGCGCGAGCGCGCGGCTCGTGGGCGTCGTCATCCCGTCGCTCGCCAACGTGGTCTTTCCCGACCTGCTGCGCGGCCTGACATCGGCGCTCGACGCCGAGGGCATCCCCTGCGTGATCGGGGTGAGCGAGTACGATCCGGACCGGGAGGAGGCGCTGGCCGCCGCGCTCCTGTCCTGGCGGCCGGCGGCGCTGCTGCTCACCGGGCTGGAGCACAATCCCGGGACAGTGGCCCTCGCCAGGGCCGGGGGCGTGCGCGTCGTCGAGATGATCGACACGGATGGCGACGGGATCGACACGGTGGTCGGGTTCTCCAACCGGGCCGTGGGGGCGGCGAGCGCCCGCCACCTCGTCGCGCGGGGCTACCGCCGCATCGCCTATCTCGGCCACGACTTGCGCATAGACGTGCGGGCGGGCAAGCGGCTGGCCGGGTTCGAGGAAGCCCTGGCGGAGGCCGGGCTGGCGCTCCAGGCCCAGGAGATCCGGTCGGGGCCGTCCTCGCCGGCCTCGGGGCGGGCGGGGCTGGAGGCGCTGCTGGCGCGCCACCCGGATCTCGATGCCGTCTACTTCTCCAACGACGACATGGCGCTCGGCGGCTACTTCGCCTGCCTGGCGGCGGGGCTCGCGGTCCCGGGACGGATCGCGCTGTTCGGCTTCAACGGGCTCGACTTCGCGGCGGCGATGCCCCAGCCCCTCTCGACGGTGCGCACGCCGCGCCTGGAGATCGGCCGGCGGGCCGCCGCCTGCCTGACCGATCAGAGTCCAAAGAAAATCGATCTCGGGTTCGAGCTGATCGAGGGAGCGACCGCATGAGCGACGAGAGCCGGCTGCGCGAAGACATCTGCCGCTACGGCCGCTCGCTGTTCGAGCGCGGCCTGACGCCGGGCTCGTCCGGAAACATCTCGCTGCGCCTGCCCGACGGCGGCTGGCTGGTGACGCCGACCAACGCGTCCCTCGGCTTCCTCGACCCGGCGCGGATCTCCCGGCTGGACCAGCAGGGGCGCCTCGTCTCGGGCGACAAACCCACCAAGGAGATCCCGCTGCACAGCGCGCTCTACGAGAGCCGCAGCGAAGCGAAGGCGATCGTCCACCTGCACTCCACCCACGCGGTGGCGGTCTCGATGCTGCCGGAGATCGACCCGCGTCAGGTCCTGCCGCCGCTGACGCCCTACTACCTGATGCGCGCCGGCGGCACGGCGCTGGTGCCCTATTACCGACCCGGCGACCCCGCGGTCGCGGACGCGATCCGGGGGCTCGCCGGCCGGTACAGTTCGGTGCTGCTCGCCAATCACGGCCCGGTGGTGGCCGGGGACAGCCTGGAGGGCGCGGTCTTCGCCACCGAGGAGCTCGAGGAGACCGCCAAGCTCTACCTGCTGCTCCGCAACCTCAATCCGCGGCAGCTGAGCCCCGGGCAGGTGGCCGATCTGGTGAGCCATTTCGGCCTGACCCTACCGAAGCCGGAGGACCATGCCGGGCACGATCACGGGTGAGGGTGGCCGTCCGTGGTCTGTGCGAAGGCGCAACGCGCCCCCTCTCCCATGCGGGAGAGGGTCGGGGTGAGAAATCGGGTCTTTCCGGTGAGGTCGCACCCCTCACCCTGTCCCTCTCCCGCACGGGAGAGGGGAGCCGCGCTCCGTTCAGATGGCGATTGTCCGCGGGGAAGGCTCCGCCTCACCCCTCGATCTTCGCGAACTCCGCCACCTCCCGTGTCGCGGCGCGCAGGGCGTTGAGCAGAGCCAAGCGGTTCTCGCGGAGCTTCGGATCGGGCGCGTTGACGGTGACGTCCTGGAAGAAGGCGTCCACCGGCGCGCGGAGCGTGGAGAGCGCCTGCATGGCCCCGGCGAAATCCTCGCGGGCGACCGCCGCCGAGGCGGTCTCCCGGGCCTTCGCCAGCGCCTCGGCCAGTGCTCGCTCGGCCGGCTCGCCCGCGGCGGCGAGGGCGGCGTCGGGCGCGGCATCGTAGGCGCGGCCGTCCTTCTTCTCCTCGATGCGCAGGATGTTGGCCGCGCGCTTGTAGCCGGCCAACAGGTTCTTCCCGTCCTCGGTGTCGAGGAACTGTCCGAGCGCCTCGACGCGGCGCACGACCATCAGCAGGTCGTCCTGGCCGGGCAGGGCGAAGACGGCGTCGATGAGGTCGTGGCGGGCGCCCTGGTCGCGGAGGTAGACCTTGAGGCGGTCCGCGAAGAAGCCGAGGAGATCCCCGGCATCCGCACCGGCCCGCCCGGCGAGGCCGCGATCCGCCGCGCCGACCTGCTCGAGAAGGCGCAGGCGCAAGCCGCGGTCGAGGATCAGCCGGATCACGCCCAGAGCCGCCCGGCGCAGGGCGAACGGGTCCTTGCTCCCCGTGGGCTTCTCGTCGATCGCCCAGAACCCCACCAGCGTGTCGAGCTTGTCGGCGAGCGCCACCGCGATGGAGACCGGATCGCTTGGCACCCGGTCGGAGGGGCCGAGCGGCTTGTAATGCTCCTCGATGGCCGCGCAGACGCTGTCGTGCTCGCCCTGGAGCGCCGCGTATTTGCGGCCCATCAGGCCCTGGAGCTCGGGGAACTCGCCGACCATCTCGGTGACGAGGTCGGCCTTGGCGAGACGGGCCGCGCGTTCGGCGAGCGCCGGGTCGGCGCCCACGCGCGGCGCGAGGTCCTTCGCCAGCGCGGCGATACGGGCGATCCGCTCGCCCTGCGTGCCGAGCTTCTCGTGGAAGACGATGCTGTCGAGCTTCGGCAGCCGATCCTCCAAGCGGATCGCCTTGTCGGTCTCCCAGAAAAACTTCGCGTCCGACAGGCGCGCCCGGACCACCCGCTCGTTGCCTGCTGTGATCGCCCGGCCGCCGTCGATGGCGACGAGGTTCGAGACCAGGATAAAGGCCGGCGCCAGGTCCTCCGACCCGCCCTTGCGCAGGACGAAGCACTTCTGGTTCGCCCGGATGGTCGCCCGGATCGCCTCGGCGGGGATGTCGAGGAAGGCCTCGTCGAACGAGCCCATCAGCACCACCGGCCATTCCACGAGGCCCGACACCTCCTCCAGCAGCCCCTCGTCCTCGACGAGGTCGAGGCCGCGGGCGAAGGCGAGGTCGCGGGCATCGTGCAGGATCACGTCCTTGCGCCGGTCGGCGTCGAGGATGACCTTCGCCCGCTCCAGGGCCTGGATGTAGTCGTCGAACCGGCGCACCTCGATCGCCTCCGGGGCGAGGAAGCGGTGGCCGTAGGTCACCGTGCCGGCCGCGATCCCGCCGACCGCGAACGGCACGACCTCGGGGCTCTCGGTCTCCGGCCCGAAGGTCGCGACGATCGATTGCAGCGGGCGCACCCAGCGGAGGGACCCCGGCTCCGCCGAGGCCGCGCCCCAGCGCATGGATTTCGGCCAGGGGAAGTTCTTGACGATTTCGGGCAGGAGCTCGGCCAGGACGTCCAGCGTCTCGCGGCCGGGCCGCTCGATCACCGCGAGGTAGAATTCGCCCTTCTTGGGATCGGTGACGGTCGTGGCCTGATCGAGGCTCGTCAGTCCCGCGCCCTTCAGGAAGCCCTGGACGGCCGCCTCGGGGGCGCCGACCCGCGGGCCGCGGCGCTCCTCGCGCACGGCCTCGCCCCGGGCGGGGAGGCCGGCGATGTGCAGCGCCAGCCGGCGCGGCGTCGAGAACGCCTTGGCGCCCTCGTACAGGAAACCGCGCGCCACCAGGGCGTCGGTGACGAGCTTTTTCAGATCCTCCGCCGCGCGCCGCTGCATGCGGGCGGGGATCTCTTCCGAGCGGAGTTCGAGCAGGAGGTCGGGCATGGCGCGGCCATATCGCCGCGCCGCACCCCTGTCGAGGGTCGACGGCCCAGGCTCAGCGCGCCTCGCCCTTGAGGATGGTCGTGAGCTGCCACTTGCGGTCGCCGATCGCGTGGGCGTCGGAGACCTTCCAGCCGTCATCCTCGCGCACGAGGTCGTAGACGATCGCCTTCGATCCGTCGCCGCCCTTGCGCTCCACCGTGACCTTCGCTTGGTCCTTGCCCTCGGTGGCCTCCTTGAAGGTCAGGTTCTTCACCGTGTCGGGCTTCAGGGGCTCGCCGTTCAGGCGATAGTCGAAGTCGAGGTTGCCGGTGGCACCGTTGGCCTGCTTCGCGTCGGCGTCGAACAGGCCCTGCAGGCGCTTCGAATACACGGAGGAGTGATTCGGGTGCGGCTCGGCGTAGAGCTTCTTGACTGTGGCCTCAGGCCCGGGATCGGCCGCCAGCGCGGGGGCGAGGCCGAATCCGAGGAGGCTGAGGGCGAGGATCGTCTTCTTCATCACGAGGTTCCCGCGTCTGCGGACGCGCCGGAGCGCGCCGGTTGGCGGGGGTTGCAACGCGCGAAGGCTCAAGGGGCTCCGCCGGCCGCGGTCTTCAGCCACGCGGCCCCGCAGGCCTTGGCGAGTTCCCGCACCCGCAGGATGTAGCTCTGGCGCTCCGTCACCGAGATCACGCCGCGCGCGTCGAGGAGGTTGAAGACGTGGCTGGCCTTGATGCACTGGTCGTAGGCCGGCTGCGCCATCCGGTGGCGCTCGCCCTCCGCGGCGGGCGCGCCCGCCGCGAGGTAGGACCGGCAGGCCGCCTCCGCGTCGGTGAACTGGCGGAACAGCATCGTCGTGTCGGCGGACTCGAAATTGTGGCGGGAATATTCCTGTTCGGCCTGCAGGAACACGTCCCCGTAGGTGATCCGGTCCGCACCCTCGGCGCCGTTGAAGTCGAGGTCGTAGACGTTCTCGACGCCCTGGACGTACATGGCGAGCCGCTCCAGCCCGTAGGTCAGCTCGCCCGCCACCGGCGCGCACTCGAAGCCCGCGACCTGCTGGAAATAGGTGAACTGGCTGACCTCCATCCCGTCGCACCAGCATTCCCAGCCCAGGCCCCAGGCGCCGAGCGTCGGGCTCTCCCAATCGTCCTCGACGAAGCGGATGTCGTGGAGCTTGAGGTCGACGCCGATGGCCGCGAGCGAGGCGAGGTAGAGCTCCTGCAGGTTCGGCGGGTTCGGCTTCAGGATCACCTGGAACTGGTAATAGTGCTGGAGCCGGTTGGGGTTCTCGCCGTAGCGGCCGTCCTTGGGCCGGCGCGACGGCTGGACATAGGCCGCCTTCCAGGGTTTCGGGCCGAGCGCCCGCAGGGTCGTGGCCGGATGGAAGGTGCCGGCGCCGACCTCCATGTCGTAGGGCTGGAGGATCACGCAGCCCTGCGCCGCCCAGAATTCCTGAAGCGTCAGGATCAGACCCTGGAAGGATTTCTTTTGGGACATGGGTGTCGGAGGCTCGGGCTCGCGCGGCGGCTCGGGCCGCTGGCGGGCCGGTTTAGGTGCGGGCGGGCAGGGGTGCAAGGCGCAGGGTGTCGGGTGAAGGCGATCGGGTGACGGGTCTTCGGCGCCGGCGGCCCGGGTTGCCTGTCCGGGCCGGATGAGGTCCGATCCGTCCGGACCAGCGGAGAGAATCATGGACAGCAGCCTCGCGATCCGCCGGATCGGCGCCGGCGACCGGGATGCTTGGCTGCCGCTCTGGCGGGGCTACCAGGCGTTCTACAAGGTCGACCTGTCGGACGCCGTCACGGAGACGACCTGGCGGCGCCTCAACGACCCGGCCGAGCCGGTCGACGGAGCCCTGGCGTGGCGCGGCACGGAGGCGATCGGCCTCGTCCACCACATCCGCCACCGCTCGGCCTGGACGGTCGGGGATTACTGCTACCTCCAGGACCTGTTCGTGGCGGACGGCGCCCGGAATCTTGGGATCGGGCGGCGGCTGATCGAGCACGTCTGCGAGGCCGCGAAAGCCGCCGGCTGCTCCCGCGTCCACTGGCTGACGCACGAGACCAACACCGACGCGATGCAGCTCTACGACCGGATCGCCGAGAAATCCGGCTTCGTGCAGTACCGCAAGATCCTTTGAGGGCCCGCGCCCCAGGTGCGGCGGGACACGCAAGCGTGGCGGTTTTTGGGCAATACCGGGAACCGCCAAGCCAACGGCCAAGTTATCGCTGCAACAGGGGATCTCGGCACCTCAGCGCTGCCGAACGCAATACGACGGACCACTCGTCATGTTCAATGCTCGCACCCGCAACACCTTCGGCCGCAAGAACATCGCCGTCTTCGCCGCGCTCGCCATCTCGTCGCTGGCCGCGACGCCCGTCGTGATGAGCGCCAGCCGCGCGCTCGCCACCTCCGAGGACCAGCCGGTGGCCGCGACCCTGCGGGTCGAGCCGGTGGACGTCGCGCCCGTGGCGGTGGCGCCGAAGTCCGAGGGGACCTGCCTGCGCAAGGTGCGGGTCGTCTACAGCGGCTACGGCCAGCCGGCGGACGGCTGCGCCGCCCATTGAGGAGCCGCACCCCGGCCGGGCACGGCTCCAGGCCCCTGGTTCGACGCGCTCTCCGACGCCGGACGGGATCCCACTTCGGCGGAGAGCGTCCTAGCCATGGGCCGGCGCGGTCCCGGCCAGACGCTTGAGATGGAGCTCTTCCAGATCGATCTCCGTTTCCAGCTGACGCAGCACCGAGCTGTGGACCCGGTTCTGCCGGTGCAGGTCGATCAGCGCCGACCGGCCTGACCGCACGGCGAGCAGCGCGGCGGCGAAGTGCTCGTTCTTCTCGGCTTCGAGCGCCGTCCGCTCGTCCCGGTCCCGCGAGGAGGCCCGGACCCGGCGACGATACTCCTCCACGAGGCGCGGGTGCTGCAGCGCCCCGGTCTCGGGGAACACCAATCCCTCCAGGGCGGCGAGTCCCGCCTCGTTGACGACGACGCGGGCCATGGGCGCGTCGAGATGGCCGTCGGGCAGGTGCGCCACGGGATCGAGGCGGAGCCGGCGGATCAGCGGCCCCAGGGTCGTGCCCTGCACCAGCACGGTGAACAGGATCACCACGAAGGCCGCGACCAGGATTGCGTCGCGGCCGGGGAAGTCCACCGGCAGCGCCAGGGCCGCCGCAAGGGTCACGACCCCGCGCATCCCGGCCCATCCCACGATCAGCGGCACGGCCGGGTTCGGGGAGGGTTCCCGCGCGCGCAACCGCGGCGACAGGAGCCGCCGCAGGTAGACGGCGGGAAACACCCAGAGCAGGCGGGCGACGACGCAGGTGGCGGTGACGGCGAGCGCCAGGGGCAGCCCCGCCGAGAGCGAGCCGTACTCGCCGCCGGTCCGGGCCAGCACGCCGCGCAGCGCCAGGCCGATCAGCACGAAGACCAGGGCCTCCAGCACGAACACCACGAATGCCCACACCGCCACGGAATGGCGGCGGGCATGGGCGTCGAAGGTCTCGTGCTCCCGGCCGCCCATCATCAGGCCGCAGGCCACCACGGCAAGGACGCCGGAGGCGTGGACCTCCTCGGCCGCGAGGTAGGCGACATAGGCGGCGAGGAAGCTCAGCACCGTGATGGCGTTGGCGTCGTGCAGCCGCCGCATCCCGGCGTTCACCGCCAGCCCGCAGGCGAGCCCGACCGCGACGCCCGCCGCCGCGAGCCACGCGAAGCTGCCGGCCGCCGCCCAGGCGCTGAAGCTCCCCGTCAGCGCGGCCGCCACGGCGAAGCGGTAGAGCACGAGGCCCGAGGCGTCGTTGACGAGGCTCTCGCCCTCCAGGACCGTGATCATCCGGCGGGGCAGGGCGACCCGGGCCAGCACCGCCTTGGCGGCGACCGCGTCCGGCGGCGAGACGATGGCGCCCAGGGCGAAACAGGCGGCCCAGGGCAGGGCCGGCACCACCGCGTGCGCGACGAGCCCGACGATCAGGGTCGTGAACAGGACCGCCCCGAGCGAGAGCGACAGGATCGGGCCGAGGCTCGCCCGGAAGTCGCGCCAGACGGTGAAGTAGGCGGATTCGAGCAGGAGCGGCGGCAGGAACAGGACCATGATCAGGTCCGGGTCGAGCGTGAAGGCCGGCAGGCCCGGCACCACCGCCAGCGCCATGCCGCCGATGACCAGGGCCGCGGCCGGCGGGAAGCCCAGGCGCCCGGCCGCCAGCGACAGCAGCAGGGCCGCGCCGAGGAGGCCGAGGATCAGCTCGAACAGGGCGACGGAGGTCATCGATGAATCGGGCTCGGCGCTGGATCGGCGGGAAGCGCGGCCGTTCTACGCAGATTTCAATCGTCGGTGGAATACCAGTGCAGACGTACCAGACCGAACCCCGCCGTCCATCGCCAATCGGTCGTCTGCGCGATCAGCCGCCCTGCGCGGCCTGCCAATCCAGCGTGGATGTCCTTCCCGCAGATGGCGGATCGCTCACGCGATCCTCGGGAGCCGGTGGGAGGCCGCCCTGCAGTTCATGACGCGATCGAACGCATCCGTGTCCGCGCCTCGACCACGTTCGGCGAGACAGCCGCCGCTCTCGTCGCCGAAAGCTTCTCGGCCACCGCCGACGCGACGGATGGGTCCAGCGTCGTTCAGCCGTCCCGGGCGGTCCGTCGCGTCGGCGCGAATCCGGCCGCCGGCCGTATCCTACAGCGCCCCCTCCCGCACCGCGCCCGGATCGGCGAGCGCGTGGAGGATGCGCGCGGCGCTGTGGGCGAAGCGGAGCGTCACGGCCTTGCGCCGGGCGCCGCTCAGCGGGTGCTCGGGCGCCGCACGCAGGATCCCGGCCCCGTAGGCATCCGCGACGATCAGGCCGCATTCCTCCGGGATCAGGGATTCGGGCACGTCCTCGGGGATCGCGAAGAAGAACCGGTCGCAGAAGTCGCGGTAATCCGGCCATTTCCGGTCCGCGCGGAAATCCGCCACGCTCGACTTGATCTCCACGATGGTGAGCTTCCCGGCGCCGCACAGGGCGATCACGTCGGCGCGGCGGCCGTTGACGAGGGAGAATTCCGGCAGGGTGACGCAGCCCATCTCGGAGAACAGCCGCCGCACGCCGCGCTGGATGCGCAGCGCCGTCGGCGATTGCCGCCGGTCGGGCGGCAGGAGCGCCTCGGCCGCCGGGGGCGGAGAAGCGGAATCGGAAACGCCGATGGAAGCGGACATCAATCTCGGAAAATGCGCCTGTGCCGAATCGGGACATCCTGCCAATCCGGGCGCCGTCCGTCACCTGCGGCGCGGCATCGCCCCGGGGCAGTCATCCGAGGCAGGCCCGAATCGCGTCGAATCCGTCGGTGAGCGCGGCCGGGCCGGGCTGCAGGATCAGCGGCGACTTGATCTCGTGGATGCGCCCGTCGCGCACGGCCGGGATCGCCGCCCAGCCGGGTCGGGACCGGATGCGGTCGACATTGACCCGCTTGCCGCACCACGAGGCGAGGATCACGTCGGGCGCGGCTTCGATCACCTGTTCGGGCGTGACGATCCGGTCCTGCGCGGCCGGCTGCCGGCTCAAGGCCGGGAACACGTCCCGGCCGCCCGCGAGGCCGATCAGATCCGAGACCCAGCCGATGCCGGAGATCATCGGCGCGTCCCATTCCTCGAAGTAGACGCGCAGGGTCGGCCGGTCCCGCACCGCCGCGGCGGCCTCCGCCAGCCGCGCCTCGAAGCCGGCCGCCAAAGCCTCGGCCCGTTCCGGCAGACCGACGAGGGCGCCGAGGGTGCGGACCATGGCAAGGCAGCCCGCCACGTCGCGCTGGTTGAACAGGTGCACCGCCACGCCGGCCCGGGCGAGGTCGGCGACGATGCCAGCCTGGAGGTCCGAGAAGGCCAGGACGAGGTCCGGCGCCAGCGCCAGGATCTTCGGGATGTCCGCGCTGGTGAAGGCCGAGACCCGGGGCTTCTCCTTCCGGACCCGGGGCGGGCGCACCGCATAGCCCGAGACGCCGACGATCCGGTCCTCCGCACCCAGCAGGTACAGGGTCTCGACGGTCTCCTCGGTGAGGCAGACGATCCGCTCGGGCGGGAAGCGCCGCATCAGCGATGGAACCACGTGAGCAGCCCGGCCCCGGGGGCCAGCAGCACGAAGGCCCAGACCAGGGCGGAGGCGACGTTGGCCAGCTGGAACGGCAGCCGCGCCAGGCCGAGGATGCCGGCGAAGAGCGGCACCAGGGCCCGGGCTGGCCCGAAGAACCGCCCCAGCGCCACCGCGGCGATGCCCCAGCGCCCGATGAAGGCCTCGGCCTTTGCCATGAGCTCGGGGTAGCGCCGCAGCGGCCACTTGGTCTTGGCCCCCGGTCCGAGCCAGCGCCCGGCCTCGTAGGAGATCCAGTCGCCGAGCGCGGCGCCCACCGCCGCGGCGATCACCACCGGCCAGAACGGGATGTCGGCGCCGCCGACGAGGGCGCCGATGCCGACCAGGATCACGGTCGCCGGCACGAACAGCGACAGGACCGCGATCGATTCGCAGAAGGCGAGGCCGCCGGCGATGAACGGCGTCCAGGCCTTGTGCGCCTCCACGAAGGCGAGGGTCGTGGTGCGCAGCGCTTCGATGTCCATGGGGCTCTGAACGGGGCTCGGCGGGTGGGAGGAGGGTCGGTCCCATCTGAGGCGCGCGGGGGAGGGCGGCAAGGGATAGGGGTGCAGGCGGCGCGGGAACCGGCTAACCGTAGCGGGACAACGAGCGAGTCCCGCGTTGAACGTCCTGTCGATCCAGTCCCATGTCGCCTACGGCCATGTCGGCAACGCCTCGGCGGTGTTTCCGATGCAGCGGCTCGGGGTCGAGGTCTGGCCCGTGCATACGGTGCAGTTCTCCAACCACACCGGTTACGGCGCGTGGCGCGGCCCCGTCTTCGACGCGGCGATGATCCGCGAGGTGGTGCGCGGCATCGGCGAGCGCGGCGTGCTCTCCACCTGCGACGCGGTGCTGTCGGGCTACATGGGGTCGGCCGAGATCGGCGCCGCGATCCTGGAAGCGGTGGACGCCGTGCGGGCGGCGAACCCCCAAGCGCTCTACTGCTGCGACCCGGTGATCGGCGACGTCGAGGAGGGTGTCTACGTGCGGCCCGGCATCGAGGCGTTCCTGCGCGAGCGCGCGGTCCCGGCCGCCGACATCCTCACCCCCAACCAGTTCGAACTCGGCCTCCTCACCGGCCTGCCGAGCCGCACCCTGGCGGCGGCCGGAGCCGCGATCGCGGCGCTCCAGGCGCGGGGGCCGCGGGTGGTCCTGGTCACCTCGGCGCTCTGCGCCGACACGCCCGCCGACAGCATCGACCTGCTCGCGGGCGCGGAGGGGCGGGTGTTCCGGGTCCGCACCCCGCGGCTCGCCATCGCGGTGAACGGGGCGGGAGACTGCATCGCGGCCCTGTTCCTGGTGCACTATGCCCGGACCGGCTCGGCCGAGGCGGCGCTCGGCGCGGCGGCGGCCTCGATCTACGGGCTGCTCAAGCGCACCGCCGAGGCAGGATCGCGGGAGATCCTGACGGTGGCCGCGCAGGAGGAATACGTGAACCCGAGCGCGCGGTTTCCGGTCGAGGCGGTGTGAGGGCACGCCCTTCGGCCGGGCCCGGCGAGAGCAAGAAGGATGGACACGATGGCGCGCCGCTTCGTCACCCTCGACGTGTTCACCGAGCAGAGGCTCGCCGGCAATCCGCTGGCCGTGGTGCTCGACGCGGAGGGGCTCGACACCGCCGCCATGCAGGCCATCGCGCAGGAGTTCAACCTTTCGGAGACGGTGTTCGTCATGCCGCCCACGGAGGCCCGGCACCGGGCGTCCTTGCGCATCTTCACCCCCGGCCGGGAGCTGCCCTTCGCCGGCCACCCGACGGTGGGCACCGCCGTGCTGCTGGCGCTGCAGGATCCGTCCCGGGGCGATGCCCGGGCCTTCGGCCTGGAGGAGCGGATCGGAATCGTCCCCTGCGTGGTCGAAACGCTGGCGGACGGCAGCGGCGGACGGGCGCGGTTCCGGCTGCCGATCCTGCCGGAATACCTCGGTCCCGGCCCCGAGCCCGCCTTGCTGGCCCCGCTCCTCGGCCTCAAGCCCGCCGACATCGGCACCGGCCGGCACGCGCCGAGCCGCCACGGCGTCGGGCCGAGCTTCACCTGCGTGCCCGTGGGCTCGGTGACGGCCCTCGACGCCGCCCGGCCGGCCCAGGCGCCCGACCCGAACGACGGGCTCTACCTCTACACACCCGACCCCGAGGGCACCGGCCAGAGCTGGCGGGTCCGCATGTTCGCGCCGAATTTCGGCGTCACGGAGGATCCCGCCACCGGCTCGGCGGCCTCCGCCTTCGCGGGGGTGCTGATGCAGTTCGAGGCCCTGGGCGACGGCACGCACGACGTGGCGATCCGCCAGGGTGAGGCGATGGGGCGGCCGAGCGAGATCGCGCTCCAGCTCACCATCGAGGCGGGGGCCCTGCGGAGCGTCGAGATCGGCGGGGCCGCGGTGATCGTGGCCGACGGCACCCTGCATGTCTGACGGCTTCCGGATCACGCAGCTTGCCGCCGTGACGGCGCGGTTCGTGACCTACGACTGGGCCTTCCCCCGGGAGAATGCCGCCGCCATCGCGGCGCATTGGCAGACCCGGATCGCCCGCGCGCCCGGCATGTTCGACGGCACCGTCCTACTGTGCTGCGACCACGCCGTCGCGGACCGGGCCGCCCGCCTCGACCTGTTCGCGACGCGCTACGCCACCTTCACCTACTACCGGGACACCCGGCACGCCGACGCCCGCATCGCAGACGCCCGCATCGCCAATGCCTTCGCGGCGATCGTGCCCTGGACCTCGGACGGCGCCGTCCTGCTCGGCGAGATGGGGGCCCGCACGGCCAATGCCGGCCAGCTCTACTTCCCCTGCGGCACTCCGGATCCGGACGACATACAGGGCGCGCGGGTCGATCTCGTCGGCAGCGCCGCCCGGGAACTCGCCGAGGAGACCGGCCTGGCGCTGCCGGACAAGGCCGAAACGGATTGGGTGCTGCTGGAGGGGGAGGGCCAGCTCGCGTTCCTGCGGCCGGTGCGCTTCCCGGAGACGGCCGCGCGGCTCGTGGCGCGGATCGCCGACCATCTCGGCGCCGAGGCCGAGCCGGAACTCGCCGGGATGCACGTGGTGCGGGGCCGCGACGACATCGATGCCGCGCGGATGCCGGGCTTCGTCCGGGCCTACCTGGCGGACGCGTTCCCGCCCGCCCGCTGACCGGCGCGGCGCGGGGAAAGACGTTCGTCTCCCCGCGGGGGCGGCCGGATGTCATCTCTGGCATCAATCGCGGGCAATACAGATTTTCGTTTCATTGACCGCCCTGGCGGCAAGCATAAGCTCGGCCTTCCACAGAACAGCCCCGCACAACGCGGGCAGCGGATCGCGGCAGGCCCCATGCTCATCGGATCTCACGCACGTCCCGGCGTCCGCCGGTTCGCCGACGCGCTGCTCGCCGCCGCACTGACGCTGGCCACGACACTGGCCACAACGACGCTGGCCGCGGTGGCCGCCCGCGCGGAGGAGGTCGTCCTGCGGGTCGGCGACCAGAAGGGCGGGAACCGGTCACTCCTCGAGAGCGCCGGCTCCGCGAAGGATCTGCCCTACCGGATCGAATGGTCGGAATTCCCCGCCGCCGCGCCGATCCTGGAGGCGCTCAACGCCGGCGCCCTCGATGTCGGCTACACCGGTGACCTCTCCTTCCTCACGGTCGTCGCGGCCGGGGCACCGATCAAGGCGATCGGCGGCACCAAGTCGGATCCGCGGACGCAGGCGATCCTGGTCCGCGCGGATTCGCCGATCCGCTCGGCCGCCGACCTCAAGGGGAAGCGACTCGCCGGCACCCGCGGCGGCTGGGGCCAGTTCCTGATCAGCGCGACGCTGGAGAAGGCCGGGATCGCGCCATCCGAGGCCACCTTCGCGCCGCTCAACCCGGTCGACGCCAAGGTCGCGCTGATGGCCGGCTCGGTGGATGCCTGGGCGGTCTGGGAGCCCTACGTCTCGTTCGCGACGCTCAGGGACAAGACCCGGCCGATCGCGGACGGCGCGGGCCTCACGCCGACCATCACCTTCATCGTCGCCTCGGACAGCGCCATCGCCACCAAGCGGGCCGCCCTGCAGGACTTCCTGAGCCGCCTGGACAGGGCGCGGCTCTGGTCGCTGGACCATCTCGACGCCTACGCCCGGAACACGGCCGCGCTGACCAGGCTGCCGGAGGACGTCCTGCGCGCGGCCTACACGGCGCAGCGGACGCGGCCGATCGCGCTCGACGACGGTGTCGTGACGGAGGTCCAGGAGGCCTCGGACCGGGCGACGCGAAACGGGATCCTGTCGAGGACGCTGGACGTCGGGCGGGCCATGGACCGGAGCTTCACCGCCGCGGCCTCGAACTGAGCGCGGCGCGGTCGTGACGCGCCCGCGATTTTTGCGGCACCGCGGGAGCTTCGCTGTTTCCGGCACGTTCACCCGACGCTCCCCGCGGCGGCACGTGGCCGGGCGGGTCGCGTTCCGGAGTGTCCATGTCCTCTACTCGTCGTCCCGCATCGCAGTCCCGCGCGGCCCGCACGCGCATCCAGGAAGGCCAACCCTACCCCCTGGGCGCCACCTGGGACGGGCTCGGCGTCAACTTCGCTCTGTTTTCCGCCCACGCCACCAAGGTCGAACTCTGCCTGTTCGACGATGCCGGCGAGCAGGAGATCGAGCGGATCGAGCTGCCCGAGTACACGGACGAGATCTGGCACGGCTACCTGCCCGACGCCCGCCCCGGCACGATCTACGGCTACCGGGTCCACGGCCCCTACGAGCCGAAGGCCGGCCACCGGTTCAACCCCAACAAGCTGCTGATCGACCCCTACGCCAAGGGGCTCGTCGGCTCGATCACCTGGAACCCGGCCCTGTTCGGCTACAAGATGGAGACCGGCGACGACCTGACCTTCGACGAGCGGGACAGCGCCCCCTACACCCGCCGCTCCCGGGTGATCGACCCGGCCTTCACCTGGGGCCGGCACCAGAAGCCGCTGGTGCCCTGGGACAAGACCATCGTGTACGAGGCCCACGTCAAGGGCATGACCAAGCTCGACCCGCGGGTGCCGGAGAAGCTGCGCGGCACCTATGCCGGCCTCGGGACCCGGGACGTGCTCGACTACATCAAGAGCCTCGGCGTGACCTCGGTGGAGCTGCTGCCGGTCCATTCCTTCGTGCAGGACGACTACCTGCAGGAGAAGGGGCTGGTGAATTACTGGGGCTACAACACGATCTCGTTCTTCACCCCCGCCCGGCGCTACGCGGCGGTGCCGGACTTCGCCTTCTCCGAGTTCAAGGAGATGGTCTCGCGCTTCCACGGCGCCGGCCTCGAGGTGATCCTCGACGTGGTCTACAACCACACCGCCGAGGGCAACGAGAAGGGCCCGACCCTGTCGTTCAAGGGGGTCGACAACGCCTCCTATTACCGGCTCCTGCCCAACGAGCCGCGCTACTACATCAACGACACCGGCACCGGGAACACCTTCAACCTGTCGCATCCGCGGGTGCTGCAGCTCGTCACCGATTCCCTGCGCTACTGGGCGCAGGAGATGCAGGTGGACGGGTTCCGCTTCGATCTCGCCACGATCCTGGGCCGCGAGCCCTACGGGTTCGACGAGGGCGGCGGCTTCCTCGACACCTGCCGCCAGGATCCGGTGCTCAACAACGTCAAGCTCATCGCCGAGCCGTGGGATTGCGGCCCGGGGGGCTACCAGGTCGGCGGCTTCCCGCCCGGCTGGGCCGAGTGGAACGACCGGTTCCGCGACGACGTCCGCGCCTACTGGAAGGGCGATGGCGGGCTGCTGCCGGATCTGGCGGCGCGGATCGCGGGCTCGGCCGACAAGTTCAACAAGCGCGGGCGCAAGCCCTGGGCCTCGGTGAACTTCCTCACCGCCCATGACGGCTTCACCCTGCACGACACGGTCTCGTACAACGACAAGCACAACGACGCGAACGGCGAGGGCAACCGCGACGGCCACTCGCACAACCTCTCGTACAATTACGGGGTGGAGGGCCCCACCGACGACCCGGAGATCCGGGCGGTGCGCCTGCGCCAGATGCGCAACATGCTGGCGACGCTGTTCCTGTCCCGCGGCACGCCGATGCTGCTCGCCGGCGACGAGTTCGCCCGGACCCAGAACGGCAACAACAACGCCTACTGCCAGGACAACGAAGTCTCCTGGCTGGACTGGGATGCGATCGGCGACGAGGAGCGGGATCTCGCGGAGTTCACCCAGCGCCTGATCATCCTGCGCAACGCCCTGCCGATCCTGAGCCGCGGGCGATTCCTCACCGGCCAGTACGACGAGGAGTTCGGCGTCAAGGACGTGACGTGGCTGCGGCCGGACGGGAGCGAGATGGCGGGCGAGAACTGGTCGGACGGCGAGGCCCGCGCCTTCGCGGTCCAGCTCGACGGGCGCGCCCAGGCCACCGGCCTGCACCGCCGCGGCGGGGACGCCACGCTGCTGATCATGTTCAACGCCTACCACGACCTCGTGACGTTCACGCTGCCCGAATCCGTGGGAGGCGTGGCCTGGACGCGGCTCCTCGATACGAACCTGCCCGACAGCCAGGACGTGGAGAGCTTCAAGTTCGGCTCCGGCTACGACGTGACCGGGCGCTCCCTCCTGATGTTCGTGCTGAAGCCCGAGGACAGCCCCGGGACGGAGGACAACGCCATGGAGCGCTCCTACCAGCACGTCATGCAGGCCTTCGAGCGGGCGAACGTGGAGCATGTCCGCTTCCACCTCGACGAGGCCGAGGGGTAAGGGACGCGGCCGGGCGGTTTTCGCATCGCCCGGCCGACTGCGCCTTGCGCCGGACGGCGCACCCGGCTAACAGCACGGCACCGCGCGGCCCTGGCCGCGTCCGGCGCGCCGCGTGCGCGCCCGGGCGCCCGGTTCGCGGACGGAGGGGTGGCCGAGTGGTTGAAGGCGCACGCCTGGAAAGTGTGTATACCGGAAACGGTATCGCGGGTTCGAATCCCGCTCCCTCCGCCAGACTTCAACCATCCTGTATTGCTCATTAATCACAACAACTTACGCGACCGGCCACGGGTTGTGTCCCCCATTATGTCCCTGACTGTGTCCCCCAACCGATAGATCGCGTCAGGACGGCTGCCCAGAGCTATTTTTCCACTGTCAAGCCGTTGAACGCAGTTTAGTGCGTGACCACCTGTCGAGTTCTCCGACAACGGGCTGCTAGTAGCGCCGACAGGACCGACCATGCTTCCAATCCCCACAGAAGAACTCACCACCTTAGCCGCCACACCGCTTGGCCAGTTGGCTCTCGGCGTCGTCGGCAGCGCAGCCTGGGATGGTATCAAGGGAAGCGCGGCGAAACTCGGTAGCCTGTTCGACCGCGTTGCAGCTCAGCGCCCGGAGCTGAACAAGGCCGCAGCGGACGCTCAGGCGAACGAAGACGTTGAGGCAGCTCGACGCATCGCGCAGGAAGCCACTGAGGCCATTCTCGTGATGGCCAACGCGGGCACCATCGACATCCAGGGAGCGGAGATCACCGCGCTCCGTTCGGTCGATTTCGATCACATGCAAGGTGTGATCCGGGCCTCCGATTTCGTGGTCCGTAGCGCGGGCATGATTAGCGTGGGTGGTGCGGGCAATGCGACGGGAACCACCCATCTAGAGGGCGGCAAGTCAGGCTCGTCGCTACGCACCCGAGGAGCCGGCATCGACATGGGCTCCGGCACTTCAATCAAGATAACTGGGAACGCAGGAATCAAGATCACCTGATGGGCTCTTGACACGCTGGAGCACCGCACCTGCGGTGGCTGGTCAACCTCGATCAAGCAAAGCTCGCAGCGGGACAGCAGGGTTTCGTCTGGCGGCCTCCTCGCGCGTCCAACGCCGCTTGGCGAACCGAGCTTTCTCGCTCACCCCGACCGCTATGAGCTGGGCGAGGGTAGAGGGGCAGTCGGTGAAGCCGAGCTGGGACAGGATGGTCTCGGCCTTCACCCGCGAGCTGATGGGCGAACCGTCCGGCATGGTGGCGTAGACGAGGGCCTGAACGAGGGCGTTCCGGGGATCTGCGTCGGGCTGGTCTGTGGTCATGAGTGGTCTCTCGGCTGATGGCTGAAACAAGAACGGCCCCCGACAGCCCGACAGGGGCGATGCTGTCAGGCCGAAGGGAGCCGCTGAGTGGTCGTGAAGGAGCGCGGGCGACTTAGAGGCCGCTGACTTTGATCAGGCCCTGCTTGAGAGCCGACCGGAACGGCATCTGCCCCTTGCCGGGGATGTTGAGGATGACCTGACCGCGCACCTCGGATGCGGTGATGCCGCCACCGAACGTGGCGTTGAGCACCGCGGCGGGGCTGTGGTCGGCAACGGAGGCCACATACTCACGGGCGAGGCCGGCATAGGCGCGGGGGTCACGGTTCATCCCGTGCTGGTTCATGGCGTGCTTGAGGTCGTTGGGGCGGTTCTGCCGCGCCCACTGCCACAGGCCTTCGGCATCCTCGATGCCATGTGTGGTGGCCACGTGGGCGTCAGCCTGGGCCTTGAAGGCAGCCTTCACCAGCTCAACCCGCTGGGCCAGCTCGCCGGGCTCCTTGCTGGCCTCGGAGGCGGCACGGTTCAGGGTCCGATCGGACAGGGCACCAGTCTCGATCAGCTCGGCCATGGCGGCAACCTGACTGCCCGGCTGGGTCGCATTGACCAGCTCCGTGAGGTTCTGCTCCGCGTGGTCGCTGATGAAGCGCACCGCACCGTCATCAGCGGGGGCCTGCTCGGGGGCCTGGGAAGCAGCCTCAACGCCACCGTCCCGCTCGACGTATCGGCCGGACTGGTCGCGGGTCAGCATACCGAGCTGTTCGGCGATGCTGGCCTGCATTTCCATCCCGTTCACGGTGATGATGTCCGTGGGCTTGATGTCGCCCATGATCGGAGCACCGACCGCGGTGCGAGCCGTGGATAGGATGCCGGAGGAGACTGGGGAGCCGAAGTCGGCCGTGTTGATGCTGCGGGGGCCGTGGTTGACGGTGGAGCCATCAGCTCTGACGGAGACGGGGCCGCTGTTGACCCGTGCGTTGGCTACGGGAGGGGCATCGGAAGTGGGGTCGGGGATGGCAACCTCGGGGGAAGCCATGGTCTGGTAGGCGTGAACGTCTGGCATGGTGTGTCTGGGTCTTCTGTCAGATGTGGCTAGGTGCCGCGTGGTCGCGGCTGGATGAGATGGGGCTGTGGTCGGCGCCGCGGATGGCTTTGAGGTAGTTCATGAAGGTGGAGACGTTGCAGTAGGATCGGATGAACCTACGCCTGATGGACTTGAAGATGTGCCACTGTCTGTCAGACAGAGAGACAACTTCGTCACCCCGGCTCTCAGCATGGCGGATGGCAGTCTTCAGGAGGTGTAGCAGGAACCTCAGGTCTCGTTCAGTGAGACCGAAGTGTTCTCCAATCTGGAGCATGATCTCCACGTCACCACGGAAGTTGGTGGCTGATCTGAAGTTCTGATGAAGCCACGGGGCGATCTCTCGATCCACCACACGGGGCGAATAGGTCTCGGGTTCGAGCCTCCAGCGTGGCACTGGACGAGCCTCGGTGGTGTCAGTGGTGGTGGTGACGGGCTCAGGCACGCCGGCCTCCACGGGTTCGGGTGGAAACGAACAGGGGAGCAAGGCTGCGCTTGCGGTCTCGACCACCACAGCCACGGGTGAGGCCAAGGTTGTCGCTGCGGAGGTTCAGGCGGTCCTCATCGTGATAGACGATGGCTGTGCCACCCGGAGCCTCGGTGATGAGGCGCCCGACGTAGACGCTGGTGTGACCGTCGATGATGCGGACCGGGCTCTTGGGCCGGTTGAGATGGGTCAGGCTCCAGGAGCCGGTGTGCTTGGCGGTGACGCGCTCGAAGTCCTCACGATAGACCCATGCGGTCTGGTCGGGTGCGTTGGACAGGCGAACGCCTACAACCGCTCGACCCGTCTTCAGGTCGGTGGCGTGGGTGATGTTCTCGGGGTTCAAGGCGGGTCTCTTGCGGCTCGGCCGCTGCTGATGGGGCTGGCCCGTGGAGCGCGCGTAGGGGCTCGCAGACGGGCGCGAAGGGTTGGCTAGTAGTGAGCAGGCGAGGCGCTGACGGCCGTCCTGGGGCTCACGTCCCGGAAGGAAAGGCCATTGCAGGACGGGAGGGGTAGTCCCTCAGTCCGGCCGGGCGAAGGCTCCATGGGCGAAGTCACGGTAGCGCCGGGAGCGGAGACCGCCTCTGTCGCTCTCCTCCACGGTGAAATGGGCGGCATCACCCACGGTGGACGTGAGGGCGATTGTGTCCGAGCCTTCGTGGCTCATGCTCAGGGGCTCCTGTGGGAGCACACCCGCGGCCTTGAGGACGCGAGCTGCGGAGTAGAACGGGGTCGAGGAAGTGCAGAGAAGGCGGTCACCAAGGCGCGCGTGAAAGCGCCCGTGGCCCGCTGGGCTGACGGTTATGTGCATGGTCTGGGTCTGGCTGGTTGATGCCGCTTGGGCGCGGCTGGCTGTGTCGAGTTGCTAAGACAAAAAATAAGCGCCCCCAAGATCTCTCTTGGAGGCGCTCAAGTGACCAGAGCTGGCGTTCTGGTGGACTGGACTAGTTCGTGAGGCGGGTGTTGAGTTGCTAAGCTTTTGCTTATTGATACACCCCACCCGAGACGAACGCAGAAACTCTTTGAGGAACGTCAGGCGGTGATCCGACCCAGGACGTTCAGGACGCTCCGCGCGGTCCACTGACCACCGCGAGGTGTCGCGATGTGGCGCGCGTTGAGCGCACCCGCGATGCCATTGGCAGAGGTGATCCCCTCGGCCTTGATGCTGGCGATGATGCCGGACAGCCCCTCAGCGCGCTCCTGTGCGCCGGTCTTCACGGCCTCGACTGCGCTCCCGTTGCCGAGCCCCTTGAGATGGGCCGCACCGTTCGGGTTGCCGAGCTTCACGCCGCGGGCCTTGGCTGCTGCCAGAGCCTTGCGTGTGCGGTCGCTGATGAAGTTGCGCTCCTGCTCAGCCACAGCGGCGTAGATGTGGAGCATGAACGGGTCCACATCGGGACCAAGCTCGGTCACGACGAAGCGAACGCGGTGCTTCATGAGGCCCGATACGAAGTGAACGTCACGGCTCAACCTGTCGAGCTTCGCGACTAGGACCGGGCAGGGATGCTCACGGCTGTCCCGGAGCTTGGCTTCTCTGATGGCTGCGGCAAGCTGCGGACGGGTCTCCAGGGCATCGCAGCCCTTGCCGGTCTCCACCTCCGTGAAGGCGTTGATCAGCTCATAGCCATGGTCCTTGGCGAACCTCTCGACAGCTTCACGCTGTGCGTCCAGGCCGAGACCAGAGCGTCCCTGGATTTTGGTCGAAACGCGGTAGTAGGCGACTGCGATGCGGCTGGTCATGGACTGTGCTCCCGCTTGCACAACCACCATACGTCCATTTGGCGATCGTGCAAGAGGGCGTGAGCCCTACACCTCGATGCCGGACCATGAGGCTGGCCAGCTCGACTAGGAGCCCTGGTCAGTCGTTCAGGGTGGCAACACAGGCCACAGGCCAGCGGCCAGGAGACCTCAGACCACCCGAGGATGGCCCCTCCCCATCTCGACCGCGCCAATCAGGCAGGGCCATGGGGGACACTGCCCGAGGCGAGTTCGTCGATCTGGTCTCACATTTCTGCGCCAACTATTTTGACCCTCTCAGGGCTCTAGGAGCACACAACAAGCGCACTTAACGAGGCGCTAGATGTGCTCGACCAGATACTCCCAAAGGGATTTTGATCAGAGATTATCTCTTAGTTTATAATCCATAGGGTCATAGCCTAGGGTATATCATCAATAAATCATAATAATCATGTTGATTAGAGTGTCCTGTTGCAACTTATCTACTCTTGATTTTGCAACTTAAGTTAACTGTCCACCCGTACCGCGGTATGAGGGCCACCACCTCCCCATCCGGCCTCATGCACCCGGTCTGGGCGGCTTGGTCGAGGCAGTCGCGTCATCCGCGCCACGCTCTCTCCCACGGGTTGAGGAACCCGTATTCTCCTAGTCTGCGAGGTTATTCGCTACTCTGGCCGTTCCTGAAGGTACGTCAGCCACTTAGCTGATCCGAACCCGAAGGCCCCGACAGGCACTCAGGATGCAGCTCGATCCGGCTGGTTGGAACCCGATGAAGCCCGCCACCGACGAACGAGAACACCAGATGGGTTCAGGTTCAAGGAAGGAAGAATCAGTCCAACCGGTCGAACTGCAACCGGAGTGCCCGGCTGTGGAATTGGTCGATGGAGGCACGGCCGAGGCTCAGCGTCGATCCCTTCGGCCCTACCGACACCGAGTGAGGTATTCCACCCGGTACCCATTTGCGCCGCCCCGGTGCGCTCCAGGACGGCCGTCAGCACCTTGCCAGAGGTCAACTACCCGCGGACACTTCTCGGCCGCTGGTGAGCTGACGACCCACCTTCCAGGGCCATTCTAGGTGCCGCTCTCGCCCCCCAAGGCGGATGAACAGGCCGGTGATCAGCGCATCCCCCCACATGGCGGTGATGCCGAATCGTCCCACGTCTAGCTCTACGTCGCCCGGATAAGCGGTGAGGTTGATGCCGAGGGCCTGGAAGCTGATCCCCTTGAAGCTCGAAAGCATTGGTCGTGGTATCCTGACCGTCTGGCCACAGCGGCAACGGCACGGCCAGGCTTATGCCCAAGTTCATAGGCGCTGCCTATCAGTCATGACACCCGATGGACAGCTATGCTTGTTCGTGGTCTACTATAATCGAAAGGTATGCACCGGTGGAATGATCTTCACCCGCACACATATGTCAGCAATATCACACCGAGCGAGATCTAAGCTCTCTGGCCCAGCGTGAAGGCGAGAGCCGGGCCAATAAACGAGAGGATCGTCAATGCTCTATCTGCTGAAGGTCCTGATCCAAAAATTCCGACCAAGGCCACAACAACCAAATATGTACATAGGACCGCAGCAGGTCCCGTAGCCTGCATGTTGAGAACGATGTTCCGAAAAAAGTCCATGAGGCCTCCCATACGGCAACGGCTCTATCACATCTAAGGTAGCTTAACCGCCTCCACACAGGCCCTCATCGCCTCCAGCGAGGTGGCACCGGCATAGCGGCCCATGGTCATGCCGAGGGGGAGGGGGATGCCTTCCAGTGTGCCGTTCTCGGCCTTGTGGCCGACGACGTTCGCGATGGTCCACGGCGTATACCCCTTGGCACCACGCTCCAGCCCCTCCACGGCCTTGCGGACGAACCAGCGCCGCCAGGAGTGGAAGTCCACGTTGGACTGCCGCTGGGCGAGCGAGGCACGCTCCTCGATACCAAGGCGGCGACGCTCTCGCGTGAAGGCTTGCCCTACGGGTGCCGACCGATCCCGCTTCGAGCCCTCACGCTGTTCCGGAAGCTCATTGAACAGGTAGGCCTCGGGGTCCTTGCCGTTGGTCCTGCGGGCGATCAGCTCGGATAGGGCAGGGTGGGCCGGGATGGTTCGGAGGCCGCTGGGGGTCTTCGCGTCCGTGACCCTGAGGCACCCGTTCGCGCAGTCCTTCACCCGCAGACCAGCCACTTCCTCCAGCCGAAGGCCACTCAGGGCGCTCATCAGTGAGAACTCACGCTCGCGCTGGGACCGAATGCCGGCCATGAGGCGGCGCACCTCGTCGTCGCTGAACGGCCTCTTCTCGCCCACAGCAACCTCACGGCGCCGCTTGGGCTTCTCCAGGGACTGCTCCAGCCACGGGTTCTCCTTCGTGCCGTGGCGCTTCCGAAGCCACCTCCAGTACGACCGGAGGCAGGACAGGTCCTTGTTCGCGGTCTTCACGTCCACGCCCGCGCTCACGAACTGGTCGTGGATGTACCGGCCGGCGACCCGCTGGGTGATGGCCTCCACGGTCTTGGGCGTCCGCGTGCGTCCGCACCAAGCCTCCAGGCGGGCGAGGGAGCGGCGGATGTCGTCCTTGTAGCCGATGGACAGGTCCTTCTCCGCGAACCAGCGGTCCACCAGGGCGGTCAGCGGCGTGCTGATGCCGAGAGCCACGGCGGCGAACCGCTCGGCCTCCTCGGCACCATGTCGGCGCTCGACGGCCTCTATGGTCTCGTGGAGGGCATCGTCTTCGGGATCGTATCCCTCCTCCTGCGGCCCGGTTCTGTCCAAGTGGAGCTGCCCCTCATCGCGGAGGCGTTTCACCTCCAGGGCCTGCTCCGTCAGAGAGGCGCGCACAGCGGTCGCCTTGGTGCCGTGAAGGGACGCGCGAAGACGCTTGATCACGTCCACCTTCTCGCGCTCGGCCTCCAGCACGTCGGTGGTGTTCAGAGGCTCCTTGAGCTTCGTCTTGCCGACCTCCGGGACCATCGAGGGCGGCACACGAATCACCACTCGGATACGGTTGCCGTGCCATTCGAGATTGGTTCCGAGCTTCTTCTGGACGGGCATGGCAGGAGGGGGTAGAAATGAGGGGTGTCCCCCATTCAGTCCCCCAATGTGTCCCCCAAAGCAATCTCGAAAAATCCTATGATCTCAGTGGCTCAATGGGTTGTGCGCACTTCGGCGGATGGTCCCGCTCCCTCCGCCACCACAAGCGCCGAAACGCGGTCTCTTCGAGCCTTCTGCGGCTGAGCGCCGACACAGCGGCTGTCGCGCGGTCGCGGACCGTCGAGTTCGGCCCCGACGTGGCGCCCCGGAGATGCGTGGCAGCGCCGATCCGTCCGGCAGGCTTGCACCCCGCACTCCGATCACCCGGCACGACATCCCTGAACGACCCGGCCGGTCGGTGGACCGCGCGGGGCTCGCGGATCTGGAGACGCGTCGAACCATGGGGCTTGGCCAGCAGCCGCATCGGCACGCCTCCAACCGCATCAGAGGCCGTCCAGCGCGCAGGATTGCGCATCACGTCCTCGCGCGCATGCCCGGCAGAGACATCGCGGTAACCATTCAGGCGCATTGCCCGCTGCAGCAGCCGCCGGAGCCCTCATGCCCAGCCCCCGATCGACGATGCCCCGCCCGTTGACGGCGACGCCCCGCACCCTGGAGACGACGGTTCTCGCCGATCGGATCAAGGCGCTCACGGCCTGGGATGCCGGCGCGGCGATGGCCCGAACCGCCAAGGCTGCGGATAGCGATCCGCCGGTGATCAGGCTGCCGCTGGCCGCCTAGCATCGACACGGCCCGTCTGCGCGGACCCGCCCGGCTCGCCGCGGCGGGCCTTGTCGTGCGCGCGGCGTCCAGCCGGGAGGGACGCATCATTTTCCGGCGCGGGCCGGATTATCGCCCCGCATCGGACGTCAACACTCCGACATGCCAAGTTTGGAAGCATTCTCAGATCCGCCGTTCGCCCGTCCCGCCGCCCGGGGACGCGCCCCGCGGATGCGCGCGAGCGGGCCACCGATCCGAGGCCTACCGAGACGTGCCGAGAGCAAACCGCGGAACCAGGCATGACATCCGAAATTGTTTGATGCATCGTTCAATATAATCTGCACGCCTGCGCAGATTTTTTCCCTTGCATCGAAGAATTTTTCTGTCAGAAACGCGAAGCTTATCTGATCAATTCGGGGTCTATACATGCGTATGCTTGCACTCGGCGCCGTCCTCGCCGTCGTCATGCCCCTCGCGGCGCAGGCCCAGGAGGCCGGGGATGCGGCCGCCGGCGAGAAGGCGTTCGCTCCCTGCAAGGCGTGCCACAATTTTCAGAAGAACGGCGTGGGTCCTGACCTGAAGGGTGTCGTCGGCCGCAAGGCGGGCACCTACGAGGGCTACAACTACTCCGCCGCCCTGAAGAATTCCGGCATCACCTGGGACGAGGCCAACCTGCACGAGTGGCTGAAGAACCCGAAGGCGAAGGTCCCGGGCAACAAGATGATCTTCCAGGGCATCACGGACGACAAGAAGATCAACGACGTCATCGCCTATCTGAAGACCCAGTCGTAAGGCCGATCCGCCTTCGGAGCGGCGACACGAGCGATCGGCGCCCTGGATTCACTGATTTCACCCCGTCCGGCCGAGCCGGACGGGGATTTATTCGTCAATCTACAGTATTGAAGAAATAATCCGCCGGATTTGTCATCGCGAGAGCTTCACATCGCGAGCAATGATGGTATTCTAAAACCAGTCGCCCGACGTAACGCACCGGGCGTCCTCAACCTTCAGCCCCGCCGGCACCCGCCGCGCGGGGCTTTTTCGTGGCTCAGCGTCCGCTGCCGGAGGACAAGCTCGACCCGACGCTTCCGGAGAGCTGGCTCGGCGTTCCCAGCTGGGTGCCGTTCGGATTGGTGTCCAGGCTGAGATCGGGCGACACGAGGCCGCCGGGCGCGGGGTTCGTCGACTGGGCCGGCTCGAAGGCCTGCCGGGCGCCGGCGAGCGGAATGATGACCCGGTCCGGTCGGATCGTGGTCTCGCAGAGCCCCTGGCAGATCGGAATCGTGAGGTCCGTCTCCTGGCAGATCGCCTTCATCTCGCCCCGGACGCACGTGCAGCGGCACAGCGCCGAGGCCGGGACGGGCAGGGCCAGCAGGGCGGCGGCGAGCATGATCGTGCGCATGATGATCGACCTCAGGGCCCGCGACAGGGCGATCGGGGCTCATAGCACGTTGCGCCCCGGAGCCCGAACGCGCCGCCCCCCCGGCATCCCGCGTCGCAGCGAAGCCGGGCGAGGCTGACGCGGTCCTGAACCGCCCCGGGGAATCAGGAGACCGGCGCGCCGGTCTCCCGGATGATGCGGACGGGCCGAAAGGCGCGCGCGGACACCTCGGCCTCGACCCAGGCGCGGGCCGCGTCGGCCGCGGGGTGATCGGCGAAGGCGGCCGGGCGCGGCGGCCATTCCGATCCGGACTGGACGACGTAGCCGCGCATGCCCGCGGCGCACGGGCCGACATAGCCGAAGACCTTGCCGGTGCCGTCCACGAGGTCGGTGCAGTGGACCGGCCCCTCGGTCCAGCGGAGATCAGGCATCGTCTCGCCTCATGCGCGCCCCGGGCTCGATCGGTCTCTGCCCGTCGGTCAGGTGGTCTTGGTGCGCCGCGACCGGCCGGCGACGCGCCGGGCGGGCCGAAGCGAGTCGACGCGGGCCCGGGCCGCCCCTATACGCGCCCGGCGGCCGGACCGTCATCGGCGCCTTCCGAGCCCGCGGAGGGATCCGGCGTGGCGGACAGCTCGGCAGACAGCGTTGCGATCGTCGGCCTGGGCTATGTCGGGCTCCCGCTCGCCCTGGCGTTCGGCCGGGCGCGAATCACGATCGGCTACGAGCGCACCGCCGACAAGGTGGCGGCCTACCGGGCCGGACACGACCCGGCGGGAGAGATCGACGCGGCGGCGTTCCGGGCGGCCGGGCACCTCGCGATCACCGACGACCCGGCCGCCCTGAGCGCGGCGGACGTGATCATCGTCACGGTCCCGACCCCGGTGGACGCGGCCCAGAGCCCCGATTTCACCCTGCTGATCCGGGCCTCGGACCTCGTCGGGCGGCACATGCGGCCGGGCGCGACCGTGGTGTTCGAATCCACCGTCTATCCCGGCGCCACCGAAGAGGTCTGCATCCCCGTCCTCGAGCAATCCTCCGGCCTGCGCTGGAAGACGGATTTCTTCGTCGGCTACTCGCCGGAGCGGATCAATCCGGGCGACCGGGAGCACAGCCTCGCCAAGGTGGTGAAGATCGTCGCCGGCGACACGCCCGCGACGCTGGAGCGGCTGAAGGCCCTCTACGGGTCGATCATCGAGGCGGGCCTCCACGCCGCCTCGTCCATCCGGGTGGCCGAGGCCGCCAAGGTCATCGAGAACACCCAGCGCGACCTGAACATCGCGCTCATGAACGAGCTGTCGCTGATCTTCGACAAGCTCGACCTCGACACGCAAGAGGTCCTCGCGGCGGCGGGGACCAAGTGGAACTTCCTGCCGTTCCGCCCCGGGCTGGTCGGCGGCCACTGCATCGGCGTGGACCCGTACTACCTCACCCACAAGGCCGCGATGATCGGCCATCATCCCCAGGTGATCCTGGCGGGGCGCCGGATCAACGACAGCATGGCCGCCCACGTGGCGCGCAGCACGGTGAAGCGGATCGTCCGGCGCGGCGGCCATGCCGGGCGGGCGCGGGTCATCGTCCTCGGCCTGACCTTCAAGGAGAACTGCGCGGACCTGCGCAACTCGAAGGTCGCCGACCTCGTGCGGGAGCTGGAGGAATTCGGCTGCGCCGTGTCGGTCCACGATCCCCGCGCCGGATCGGCGGAGGCCCGGGCCGAGTATGGCATCACCCTCGTCGACTGGGCCGACCTGCCCGCCGACGCGGACGCGGCCGTGATCGCGGTCCCGCACCGGGATTATGCCCGGCTCGGGCCGGAGGCGATCGCCGCCCGGGTGAAGCCCGGGGGCCTGATCGTGGACGTGAAGGCGCTGTACGAGCGCGCGGCGTTCGCACGGCTGGGCTACGAGGTCTGGCGGCTGTGACCGTTGCCGGGCCGCCGGCAAGCACTGCGATCATCCGGACGACGAGGGGACATGCCATGGACGAGACCGGCCACGATCACCGGCAGCCCGCGCCCGGCGACATGGCGGCGCTCGCGGAGCGCCACGCCCGCTACCCCGACGCGCAGATCCGCGCCCTCCTGAACACCACGCGCACGATCGCGCTGGTCGGGGCCTCGGCGAACCCGGCGCGCCCGAGCTGGATCGTGCTGAAATACCTGCTCGACCGCGGCTACGCGGTGACGCCGGTCAATCCCGGCCTCGCCGGCCAGGACCTGCTCGGGCGCCGGGTGGCGGCCTCCCTGGCCGAGGTCCAGGCCAGCCTGGGCGACCAGCCGATCGACATGGTCGAGATCTTCCGCAATTCCGCCGCCGCCGGGCCGCTGGTCGACGAGGCGCTGGCGCTCAGCCCGCCGCCGAAGGTGATCTGGATGCAGCTCGGCGTGCGCGACGACGCGGCCGCTGCCCGGGCCGAGGCGCGCGGCCTCACGGTGATCATGAACCGCTGCCCCAAGATCGAGTACGGCCGGCTCTCGGGCGAGATCGGCTGGACCGGCGTGAATTCCCGGATCCTCAGCGCCCGGAAACCGGTGCTGGCGGCCAAGGGCGTCCAGAAGCTGACCATCGCGGAGCGGGGCCGGCGGGGCGACTGAATCCGATCCTCATACGGATCCGAGACAGCGCCCCGTGGCCAGCGCCCCATTCGCAGCGCCGCGTCCGATCGCGTTGCGACGGTCTGGAAGGAAGGCGATTCCGTTCGAGACAGCCGCGCCATCCTCCCTCTCCCGTTCGGGAGAGGGTCGGGGTGAGGGACACGACGCTTCGCGGTCGAGCGCACCATCACGGCTCGGGCAGGCGAGCCTCGTCCGGACGAACCTGATCCCTGTCCCTCTCCCGCACGGGAGAGGGACCCGCGCATCGCGTGGAACGGGCTCGGCTATCGCCCCCGCCTCACCGCGATCGGGAACGATTCCCGCCGGATCGGGTCAGCCCACCCCACACCCTGATTCCGAGGCGTGAGCGCAGCGAGCCTTGAAGGAGGCCTCCGCCGCTCTCCGGCCCCTCACGATGCGGCGGTGACGGGGAGAGCCGAGCCGGCCCTCCGCGGTCCCGTGCCCGCCTTGATGTGGTATTCTGATACCTTAACCGCCAAGCCGCTCTGATTGCTCGCCTTTTCGCGATTTCGGATTTCGCTGTTGACCCGGCATCCGGGCCCGTCTATGCACTGGCCACCGCCGCCGCGTGTGCCCCACGCGGCGGCTCGTTTTTCGGCACCCCGATGTTCTCGGATCCCGACGCGTCGGGGCCCTGGTCCGTCGGAACCCCTGGGATTTGGCTATGAAGACCACCTCGCTGAAGCCCGCCGAGGTCGACAAGAAGTGGATCGTGATCGACGCGGAGGGCCTCGTCGTCGGCCGCCTCGCGTCGATCGTGGCGATGCGCCTGCGCGGCAAGCACAAGGCCGCCTACACGCCCCACGTCGATTGCGGCGACCATGTCATCGTCGTCAACGCGGACAAGGTGAAGTTCACCGGCCGCAAGTACGTCCAGAAGCGCTACTACTACCACACCGGCTATCCGGGCGGGATCAAGGAGCGCACGGCCAAGTTCATCCTCGAGGGGCGCTTCCCCGAGCGCGTGGTGGAGAAGGCCGTCGAGCGCATGCTGCCCCGCGGCCCGCTCTTCCGTCAGATCCTCGGCAACCTCCGCGTCTACAAGGGCTCCGAGCACCCGCATGAGGCCCAGCAGCCGCAGGCGCTCGACGTCGGCGCCCTCAACCGCAAGAACGTGAGCGCTTGATCATGGCGACCCTGCAGTCCCTCGCCGACCTCAACCGGTCGAACACCGGCGCGGTCGATCCGGCCAACGAAGCGCCCATCCACGTCCAGAAGCTGGACGCCCAGGGCCGGGCCTATGCCACCGGCAAGCGTAAGGACGCGGTCGCCCGCGTCTGGATCAAGCCCGGCAACGGCACGGTCACGGTCAACAAGCGCCCGGTGGAGACCTACTTCGCCCGTCCGGTGCTGCGCATGATCCTGCGCCAGCCGCTGGAGATCGCCGGTCGCGTCGACCAGTACGACATCACCGTCACGGTGGCGGGCGGCGGCCTCTCCGGTCAGGCCGGCGCGGTGCGCCACGGCCTGTCGAAGGCCCTGACCTACTACGAGCCGGAGCTGCGTGCCCCGCTGAAGCGCGAAGGCTTCCTCACCCGCGACGCCCGCGTGGTCGAGCGTAAGAAGTACGGCCGCAAGAAGGCCCGCCGCAGCTTCCAGTTCTCCAAGCGCTGATATCCGGTCACACCGGTGTCACGGAGAGGGCGGTTCCTGCGGGAGCCGCCCTTTCGCGTTTCGGGGCTGCGGCGCGGCCGTTGACAGGCTGTCGCACCGCGCTCACCAGTTTCCCGGCCGCGATGGCCGACTCGGGCGGCACTGCCTTTCGGAGAGAGCGAGACGGACGATGGCTGGCGACGGCGTACAGAAGCCCACCGTGTTCATCGACGGCGAGGCCGGCACCACCGGCCTCGGCATCCGCGAGCGCCTGGAGCGCGACGGGCGGGTCGCCCTGCGCAGCATCGCGCCGGAGCACCGCAAGGATCCGGAAGCCAAGCGGGCGCTGCTCGCCGAGGTCGATCTCGTGGTGCTCTGCCTGCCGGACGAGGCCGCCAAGGAGACCGTGGCGCTCGCCGACAGCCTGCCCGGCGGCGGCCCGCGCGTCCTCGACGCCAGCACGGCCCATCGGGTCGCGGAGGGCTGGACCTACGGCTTCCCCGAGCTGACCCGGGAGCAGGGGGCCGCGGTGGCCCGCGCCCGGCGGGTGGCCAATCCCGGCTGCTACCCGACCGGCGGCGTCGCGCTCCTGCGCCCGCTCGTGGAAGGCGGCCTGATCCCGGCCGATCACCCGATCAGCATCAACGCGGTCAGCGGCTACAGCGGCGGCGGCAAGAGCATGATCGAGGCCTACGAGCAGGGCACGGCGCCGCCGTTCCAGCTCTACGGCCTCGGCTTCGCCCACAAGCACCTGCCGGAACTGCAGCGCTACAGTGGGCTGACCCGCCGGCCGATCTTCGTGCCGGCCGTGGGCAACTTCCGGCAGGGCATGCTGGTGAGCGTGCCGCTCCATCTCGACGCGCTGCCGGGCCGGCCGGCGGCCGCCGACCTGGAGGCCGCCCTGCGCGACTGGTACGCCGGTCAGCCGCTGGTGCAGGTCGTGCCGGGCGCCGCCACCGGCGCGCACCGCGAGAAGATCGAGCCGGAGGACCTCAACGACACCGACCGGCTGGAGCTGCGGGTGTTCGGCTCGTCCGAGCACGGGCAGGCGGTGCTGGTGGCGCGGCTCGACAATCTCGGCAAGGGCGCCTCCGGGGCGGCCGTGCAGAATCTCGGGCTGATGCTGGGGCTCGCCGGCTAGCCGGCGGCGGCAGACGCATCAGCCCCGGCTTTGCGCGCGGAGCGAAGGAATCGAGGGCCGCGCGCCGTTTGGCGGCGTGCCGCGTCCCGTTCGATTCGCCCCGGGCACAAGACGTCGAGGGCCGTGTCGGGCTCCGCGTGAGCACGACGCGGCAACGCGAGCCTCAGGCCCTCCTCGACAGAGGGGACGCCGCCGGCGAAGAGAGGGCCGTGAGGCAAGGCCCTCGAACCGCTCCCTTCGCACCGCGAGAGGCGATGAACGGCGACCTGATCGATGTGGCGTTCGGCCGGCCCTGGCGCAGCGGGGACGCTGCGGCGGACGAGACCGCCCTGCCGCGCGGCACCCTGAGCTTGCAGGTCGATCTCGGCTTTCGATGTCCGATTCGACGCGTCGAGATCGGAACCGCTTGTGCCGCGCGGCCGAGCCTCGCCCTGTCCGATGACGGACAGGTCTGGCGCACGCCCGACCTCGACGCCTCCCAGAGCGGGGCGGAGGCCGCGGCCCTGATCCTCGGAGCCGGGGAGGGCGCCTGGGCGCGGCATGTCCGCGTCACCCTGGACGCGCCCGCCGGAAGCGGCCTGCCTGCGGTACAGGTCCTGTGCGCGCAGGCCGATTTCGACCTCATCGTCCTGCGGCGCGTGCTGGACGTGCCCTTCGACATGGCCGACGAGCGGCCCGGCGCGAACCCTTACGTCTCCTACCGCCTCGTCAGCGCCGAGCGGCCGCGTTCGCGCGCCCTGGTGGGGCTGGCGCTCTACGAATGCGGCGCTTTCGGCAACTGCCTGATCCAGTTGCTGCTCGCCATCGGCATCGCCCGCAACCTGAACCTGAAATACATCAAGCTCCCGGCCGCAGACCGCAGCGAAGTGATCGGGCTGACCGGCCCGCTGACCTGCGGCGGGATCACCTTCATCCCCGGCTCCGCGCCCCTGCCGGACGACGGCGCCTTCCTGTCGGGGATGTATTTCGATCTTGGGATCCAGCAGCTCGCCGGCCCCCTCGGCCCCGCCGAGACCCGGGACATCGTCCGAACCTGCATCCGGCCGCTGTTCAGCCGGCTGCCGCCGACCATCCCCGCCAAGCCCGACGACGCGCTGCTGATCCACATCCGCTCGGGGGACATCTTCAGCACCTGGGTGGCGCCGACCTACCCGCAGCCGCCGCTCGCCTTCTACCAGATGGTCATCCGGCGGCTCCTGTCGGAGGGCCGCATCCGTCGGATCACGATGGTGTTCGAGAACCGGCTCAACCCGGTGATCCCGGTTCTGGAAGCCTGGATCGCGGATCTCGGCGTCCCCCTGACGACGCAGAGCGGCACCCTCGTCGACGACGTCGCCGCGCTGATGAACGGGCGCTACCTCGTCTTCGGGCTCGGCACCTTCGGACCGGGCGTCTGCCAGCTCTCCGAGCATGTCGAGCAGGTCTTCTACTTCGCCTCCGGCTGGCCGCAGCACTTCAAGAGCATCCCGACCATCGGGCGCGTCGTCGAGGTGCTGGACGTGGCCGGCGCCTACACGAAGGTGGGCGAATGGGACAACTCCCCCGAGCGGCGGGCCCTGATGCTCGACTACCCGGCCGGAAACCTCGCCTTAGACGACGCCTGATCCCGCCGGGACCGCCTTGCCGAAGCCGGCAAAACCGGTGACAAGCGCCCGGCTCATCCGTCGGAGGACAGATTTGGCCAGCGCTGACCAGCCATCGGAAGCCCTGCGCATCAACGCCTTCGACATGCACCGCGCCGAGGTCTTGATGCTGCAGCGGCGTCGGCTCCGGCCGCGCCATGCCACCCTGGTCAGCTTCGCCGCCAAGTATCACTACGTCGAGAGCCAGCGCCGGCTGGTCGCGGCGGCCGCTGCCACGGGCGATTTCGACACGATCGAGAGCTGGTCCCCCGACCGGCTGCGCGAGACGCCGTTCTACCGCGCGCACCGGGGGATCCTCGACCGGTCCCGGGGCGCCGGGAACTGGGCCTGGAAGCCCTACGTCATCGCCGAGGCGCTGGCGCAGCGCCGCGACGGCGACTTCATCGTCTTCAGCGACACCGGCATGCAGGCGGTGGGTGACGATCCGCTGCCGCCGGTGGCGCCGCTGCTCACGTGGCTCGACGGCTCGGAGCGCCGGGTCGCGGTGGGCGTGCTCCACGGACGGCCGCAGCGGGCCTGGACCAAGCGCGACTGCTTCGTGCTGATGGACTGCGACGCGGAGCGCTACTGGGAGGCCGACCAGATCCAGGCCTCCTGGATCGCCTTCATGGTGAGCCCAGCCACCCGCCACCTCGTGGCCGAGTGGCTGCGCTACGCGGGCGATCCGCGCATCGTCACCGACAGCCCCAACGCGATGGGCCTGCCGGATCTCGACGGCTTCATCGACCACCGCTTCGACCAGAGCATCCTGTCGAACCTGATCTACAAGCTCGATCTGGAGATCCCGCCGCTGCGGCAACCGTCCAAGCAGATCCGGACCCTGATCGAGGAGCTGGAGACGGACACGCTGGTGACGGCGCGTCCCTCGGAGAACATCGCGCTGGGCAAGACCTGGCGGGCGAGCTCCGCCTCTGCCTGGTCGGGGACGACCGGCACCTACGGGGAGCGCACCACCGGCGACCCGTCCTTCTTCTTTCACACCGGGCTCGACCGGAACCCCTGGTTCGTCCTCGATCTCGGCGCGGTCGAGCGGGTCTCGGAGATCCGGATCTACAATCGCTGGGGGCAGCTCAGCGAGCGGGCGCAATTCATGCGCGTCTGGCTGGGCGAGACCGAGACCGATTACCGTCTCGTCTTCGATGCCGTGGACGCCCATTGCCATCCGGGCCTGCCCCTCCACCTGCGATTCGACAATGCCCGGTTCCGCTACCTGAAGATCGATCTCGACGAGGAGCAGTACCTGCACCTCGACGGGGTCGAGATCTTCGCGGCGCGCTGAGACGACAGAGCCATCAGTCCCGCATGAGCGCCCCGGCACAGGACAAACCGCTGTTTCCGTTCGGGCCGATCCTGTTCTTCGGCGATTCGGTGACGGCGGACCTGACGGCCGAGACGCCGCCGCTCTTCTCCGGCCCTCAGACGGTCGCGCGGGGGATCGGCGGGCAGTCGACCCGGGACATGGTGCGGCGGCTTCGCTCCGACATCGCGCTTTACGGCGCGCGGGGCCTCCACCTCATCGGCGGCCGCGACGATATCCTGAGCCGCGATCGGGCGCCGTCGCTGGACCGCATCGTGACCGATATCGCGGCCATGCTGCAGGACGCACGCGACCTCTACGTGCGGACCTGGATCGGCTCGATCCCGCCGGTGGATCCGGACGCGCCGGGCGCGGCCGGATTGCCGGTCTCGCTCATCGGGGACGTCAACGCGTGGCTGCGCGACCACGTGGGGACCTACGGGGCGCAGTTCATCGACTACGACGCCGTCCTGGCCACCGAGACGGGCGCGCTGAGGCCTGGATTCAGCGACGACGGACTCCGGCTCAACGCCGCCGGCTATGCGGCGCTCCGGGACGCGATGATGGCGGCCCTGACGGCCCCGGGTGTCGAGCAGATCTGGGCGCCGCCGGAGAGCGAGGACGCCGTACGCCGGCGCAAGTTCCTGCACCATTTCGGCTATCTCGATTCGAACACGCGCTATCCGAGCCCGTTCATCCAGTTTGCCGGCAAACCGGGTGCCAGCCATTACGGCGTGCCGTTCGACGCCGACGGCTTCCTCAACGCCGCCCCCATCGTGGAGCGCAAGCCGCAAGGCGAGACCCGGATCCTGGTCGTCGGCGATTCGACCACCATCGACGGCGGCGACATCGCCAACACCCTTCCCGGCCGCCTCGAACGGATCCTGCGGGCGGAGGGGCTCGACAGCGCGAAGGTCTACAATTTCGGGGTCATGTCGAGCTGCCTCACGCAGATGACGCACCTGATCTGGTCGCGTCTCGTGACCTACGCTCCCGACGCGATCCTCGTGCTCAGCGGCAGCACCGACCTGTTCCAGCCCTGGACCTACGATCCCCGGCCGGGCCATCCCTACAACGCCTTCATCACCCAGCGGCTCTACGACCATTTCTTCGACACGCACGATCCCCGGGCCCGCGAGGACGGTCTGTCCTACGAGGCGCTGATCACGCTGATCTACGAGGAGCTGAAGCGGCTGCGCGCCGAGGTGGGCTGGCAGAGCCCCGGCTGGGAGGATGCCATCATCCACCATTACGCGCTCGCGGCCCACCGGCTGACCAAGCTGTCGCACGACCACCAAGTGCCGATCCTCAGCGTCCTGCAGCCGACGATCCTGCGCAAGCGGCACCTCACCGAAGCGGAGCGCGGCGTCGCCTCGGGGGCGTTCCTGGCCTATCTCGACCGGCAATACGCCAAGCTGGAGGCGTTCACCGCGCAGCTCGCCGCGCGGCGCCCTTACCGGCGCACCTTCACGGCCCTCGACCTCAGCGGGATTTTTCGCGACCGGGAAGAGGGGACCTTCTACGACATCGTCCACTACGACGATCCCGCCCGCGAGATCGTCGCGACGCGGCTGGCTGTCGAAGTGCGGCGGCTGCTCGCGCAACCCCGCTCCCCCATGACGCGGGTCCGCCGCTTCCTGACGGGCGGCCGCAGGCGATAGGGCCGCCGCGGCTCCGTCTCAGCCGGCGCTCAGCCGTTGCGCGGATGACGGAGAGCCCGGTTCCCGGGGCCGGCAAACGAGGCCCCGCCCCCGTCGCGGCGGCAACCGGGCATCGTCGAAATCTGCACACCGAAGAACATGCCACCGGCTTCCGGGCCCTGGTCGTCGGCAGGGCGGCCAGCCCTCCGAGGCCGGCAACTTCTGGATGCCGTATCTCAATTTTTTTCGCCCATTCGGAGAGTGTTTACGTTTTGCTGAGGATGGTCGATCTTCTCTAGGTTGTCGCAGTCCGAGAGGAAATCGTTCCGATGATCAGCTCCGCGGATCGGGCGGCCAAATTCGAGCGCTTCAGACATATCCTTGAGGAGCCGTGGCACCAGTCGAAGGCAGGAACATTTCCGCTCTTCACCACCGATCGCTCCTACGATCTCGAGACTTATCAGAGCGAGAGCCAGGGTAATCTCCCCGAAATCTTCACGCACTTCGTCGAAGTCCAGCCAGACAAGCTGTTTATGGACCTCGGATGCGGATATCGAGGCGACATCCTATTCCACAATGTTCTGAATGTGGAAGTCTACCCGAGCCGCTCGGCAGATCTCATCGTCGATCCGACCCGCCCGTACCCGATCCGATCCGAAACTCTGGATGGCATCGGCTGCTTCGCCGTCCTCGAACACACCCGACAGCCTTGGGTTGTCGTCCGGGAGATGCGGCGCATGCTGCGCAAGGGTGGGACGGTCTTCATCGACTGGCCCTTCCTGCAACCCGTTCACGGCTACCCAAGCCACTATTTCAACGCGACGCGGGAGGGGCTCAAGACCATCTTCGAGGACGAAGGGTTCGAGGTCGAGCTGTGCGACACGTTCGTCAACCAGACGGTCGCCTACACGGTCTCCTGGGTGCTGGGCGCCTTGAACCACCATCTGCCCGCCGAGATCCGGCCGGAACTGCTCAACATGACGGTCGGAGAGCTGATGGCCCTCGACGTTCAAGGGGAGCAGTGGCGCAGGTGGCTTGAGGCCTTGCCCGCAACCGCCCGGGAGGAGCTGGCCTGCGGAAACTCCCTGGTGGCCAAGAAGGCAGCCTGAGCGAGAAGGCAGCCTGAGCGAGAAGGCAGCCTGAGGCGACCGGACCGCCGTCGGCTCGGGGGACGGGCTCTACCCCTGTTGACCCGACCGCTTGACCCGGTGGGTGAAGATCACCGAGAGCCAGGGCACCACCGTATGCTCGACCTCGATCGAGATCAGCACCTCGAGGTGGAGGGCGTAGGGTAGGGTGAAGCGGAAGCCGCAGCGGGCCTCCTCCATGGTGGTGGGGATGTCGCCGAGCACCGCCGCGATCACGTCCGGCCGGTGGACGTCCACGGGGATGCGCTGGACCTCGCCGTCCACCTCCACGACCAGGGTCGCCTTGGCGCGGCTCGCCGACACGACCCAGCCCGCCAGCACCACCTGCCCGTCCTGGATCTCGGCCCAGACCCGATCCTGGGGGGCTTCGAGGTTGGCGCGGGCGAAGGAATCCGGCAATTCGCCGTCGAGCTCGGCCACGGTGCAGCCGACCTCGTACTTCTCGAAGCCGCGCCCCTCGCCGAAGATCCCAGCGAATTCCTTCTGGTACTGGGCGATCCGGGCGTTCTTGATGTCCTCCGGCAGGCCCGACCACTGGCCCTTGGCCTGAACCGTGTAGACCGAGAGCAATTCGCGCAGGAACGCGATGCGCCCCTTGTCGGCGACGTAGAGGTTCATCAGCCAGTCGGCGGCCGACGCGTTCTCGTAATAGGCCTCCGGCACCCGGCGCAGGGCCTCGGCGCGGTAGAAGCAGCAGGAGAAATTGGCGGTGAGCGGCGAATTGGCCAGCACCGGGAAGCTGATCGTACCGGTCGGGTAGCGGCCCTGCTCGTCGTGCGGCAGGTAGGAGCCGGTGGCCGGGTAGTGGAGCAGCACCCAGTTGAAGCACATGTCGAGGCTGCGGTCGTTGCGCAGCATTCGCATCTGCATGGCGACCTTGCGGTCGGACAGCCAGTAGTCGTCCGCCTCGCAGAAGGCGACGTACCGGCCCGTGCAGGCGGAGAGGCAGTCCTGCATGTTGCGCAGCATGCCGAGGTTCTGCGGACGGGGCCTGACGACGATCCGCTCCGGGTGGCGCGCCCGGTAGCTCTCGACGATCTCGGCCGTCCCGTCGGTGGACGTGTCGTCACCGATCACGACCTGCATCCGGAACAGCCCGCGCTGTCCCAGCACCGCGTCAAGGCAGCGGCCGATCTCGGCGGCGTGGTTGTAGGCCGTGACGATGACGCTGACGGTGAGCTGCTCCATCAGCCACGCGCGCAAGGCGTCCGGCTCACCGGACAGCGCATCGGGCGCGTCGAGGCCCATGTCGTGCAAGGCCGCGCGGGCGATGTCGGGATTGGCCTCGATCAGCCGTCCGAGGCTCGGGACGTCCTCCTCGTCGAGATAGGCCTCGGCCAGCCGGCGGAAAATCGATTTCTGCGCGGCCTCGTAGCCTGCCGCGTAGCGGCCGCCGAAATGGCCGCGCAGCTTGCGGAAGAACGCGATCTCGGAATTGCCGAGCTTCTTGTGACGGGCGAGTTCGGTGGCGTAGGTCGCCCACATCCCGGCGGCGTGCTTGCGGTAGACCGCCATCACCTCCGGCAGGAAGCCGATGCGCCCGACCTCGGCATGCATCAGGTGGACGTACCAGTCGCCCGGGGCGATGCCCTCGTCGAACGCGAACGCCTCGGCACCGTGGTAGCGCCAGCGATAGAGCACGCTGTTGGTCTGGACGAAGTTGTGGGCCACGAGGTCGGACAGGGACGGCTGCGGGCTGCACTGCTTCGGGTACAGCTCCTCGACCCCCGGCATGTCCTCGTAGACCACCCGCACCCGATGGAAGCAGAGGGTGAATTCCGGGCGTGCCCGCAGGAAGTCGACCTGGCGCTGGAGCTTGCGCGGGTCGGTCCAGTAATCGTCGCCTTCGCAGATCGCCACGAACTCGCCGCGGGCGCGGGCCGTGAGGTCGGCGAAGTTCCTATTCGGGCCGAGGTTCTCGCTGCGCAGGACCGCCACGAGGTTGGGATGGCGCGCGGCGTACTCGGCGACGATCTCGGCGGTCCCGTCGGTGGAGCGGTCGTCGCCGACCAGCAGCTCGAAGGGGAAGTCCGTGGCTTGGCCGAGGATGCTGTCCAGGGTCTGCCGGATGAAGGCCGCCTGGTTGTAGGTGATGCACAGGACCGAGACGACCGGCCGGTTCCAGGCAGGTGCGGGCTGGGTCTCGGCGCGGGTCCGGATCCAGGCCGCGAAGGGATTGACGAAGCTGCCGTCGAAGGTCTCGTCCGGCGGCGCGGTGAAGTCGGCCCGGGGCCGGCGCCCGAGCCGGGCACCGTACTTCACGTAATGTTCGAGGGGCGACAGGTCGGTGAGACCCACGTCGGGATAGCGCGTCGCGTAGCCGATATGGTCGAACAGGCCGCTGGCGTAGATCGTCGCGAAGTCATCCTGCCACGGCTCGAGCGCCGGCGCGGCCTCTCCTGCACCGTCCTGCATCGATCAGATCCCTCGAACGCGCGTCAGCGGGCCGCTTCCCCAGACTGGACCCTCAGAGGGTGCTGGGGAGGCGCCCTTCCTCGGAGCCGTGGTTGTAATAGTGCTGCGTCGGATCGGCGCCGGCATTCGCGACGTCGTCGTTGCACGCGAGGTAGTACTGGCGGTCGAACAACCCGGAGGTTTCGAGCCATCCGAGCATCGTCGCCTCGGGTACGACGGGGGCACGATCGGGCGTGGCAGCGGCAGCCTCGCGGTAGAGATGCGCGAACCGGGCGATCCGGGCGGCCACCTCCTTGGCGGCCGGCCTGCGGACCGAGGAAGCGACGACGCTCGATTGCTCACCGGGGCGCCGGCGCTGGAGGTCGGCCTCGGCCAGACGCACCAGACGGGCGAGTTCGCCCTGGGCCTCCTTGAGCCGTGCCTGGGTCTCGGCGAGCTCGGCCCGCAGCGCTTCCACGTCCTCGCTCAAGGTTAGCTCCGTCTCAGTCACGGGGCCCGACGGGTCTCGGGCACGCAGCCATCAGAGTATTCGGCCGGAGGCCGGCGCGACGGGAGTACCCCAGTCGGGTTGCGGCCGGCTGTACGATCGCCTCCGGGACCGGTCAACCCGCCGCTCGACGACGCGGCGCCACCGCCTCGGCTCATGGAACACCGCATCGACCGACGGTTCGGACCGCCGTCCTGGCCAGCCGACCGCCGATCTCTCACGCCGCCACCCCAAAGGCGTCTTCGTCTTCGGCTGCAGCTTCGGCATGCGGACGCAGGAGCCGGCAACCGATCACGAGCAGGAGGCCGGCGGGGACGACGAGGATCAGGGCGATGCCGAGGATCCCGATATGCCCGATGAGCCGTCCGTAGAGTCCACCGGTGACGCCGTCGTGCCACGAGATCGCCGTCATACCGACGACGGCGGCGACGAGGAGCACGGGGATCTTGAACCACAGGGGCCAGGGCGCGCGGCGGGTCCGGAGGGCCGCTTGCGCGGCGGGCTGCGGCGCCGCGCGCTCCCGCTGCGCCAGGACCGCCTCGATCTGATTCTGAAAGTCCGCCTGGATCGGGCCGTTCGGGTCCAGGCCGTCATTTCCCGGAGCAGGCTCGACCTGCGGTCGCGCCTCGTCCAATCCTTCTGCCAGCGGCCCCGGGATCGCCGCCTCGGCGGCGACCATCAGGCGCGCCTCGTGCCGGCGCATGAACAGCCAGAGCGCGACGGCGCCCATCAGGACGAAGGCCAGCAGCCCGAGGCCGACCGGCCCCATGACGTTCTCGATGGAGCGCCCGCAGAGATACGCGCCGAAGCCCATGATCGAGGCCCAGGCGACGCCGCCCAGCGCATTGAAGGCGAAGAAGCGGCGGGCGTCGAGCTTGTTCACGCCGGCAAGCACCGCCGCATAGGCGCGCAGCATCGCGGTGAAGCGGCCGAAGAACACGATCTTCCCGCCGTGCCGGCGGAACAGGTATTGGCCGAGCTTGAGCCGGCCGTGATCGAGGCCGATCAGGTGCCCCTTGCGCAGGAGCAGGGGCAGACCCCAGCGGCGGCCGACCCAGTAGCCGGCATTGTCGCCCAGGATGGCCGCGGTTGCCGCAATGGCCACCACCACGGCGATGTTGATGTTGCCGGTGCTGCCGGCATAGGCCGCCGAGGTCAGCAGGACCGTCTCGCCCGGCAGGGGCAGGCCGGCGCTCTCCAGCGTGATGATGACGAAGATCGCCAGGTAGCCATAGTGCGCGATCAGGTCGGCGATCGGCAGATCGTGCAGGAAGGACATGCGGTCTCCGTGCGGCTCGCAGGTCGCGCTGTCGACGACAAACGTGGCCGCTCCGGGGCGGAGTGACGATCAAGACCGCCGCACAGGCGCCGTCCCGCCGTCGGCCGCGACGGCGGTCACGGGCGCTTCATCCCTCACGGGCGGGGTGCGGCGCCGCAGCGCCCGCTCCGATCTCGGCGAGATGGGCGCGCATCCACGCGATGGTGCTGATGAGCCCCTCGCGCAGGGCGACGCGCGGTTGCCAGTCGAGCTCGGACCGGATCAGCGCGGTGTCGAGGACGTTGGCGGGCACGTCGGCGGCGCGGCTCGGCTTGTGGATGCAGGGCAGGCGATCCCGGCCGAAGGCCACCTCCAGCTCCGCGATGATCTGGTTGACGCTCAGGCCCCTGCCGCTCCCGACATTCAGCACCTTGTGCGGCCCGTCATAGGACACCGCGGCGAGGAACGCGTCGCTGACATCGTCGACGTGCAGGAAGTCTCGCACCACCTCCCCGGTCCCCCAGACCTCCAGCGGCAGGCCCAAGAGAACACGGTGGATGTAGCTGCCGATCAGGCCCTGGTGCTTGGTGCCGAGCTGGAACCGGCCGTACGGGTTCGCGATCCGGAGGATCTGGTAGTCGATCCCGTGGAGATGCCGGTACAGGTGAAGCGACTTCTCGATCATCAGCTTGCCGATGCCGTAGGCCGAGATCGGGTCGGTCGGCGCCTGCTCGGGGATCGGGATGGCCCGGGGAATGCCGTAGATCGCGCCGCCGGAGGACGAGAACACGAGCTTCCTGATCCGGGCCGAGCGGCAGATCTCGAGCAGATGCAGGGTGGCGATCGGCGCGGCGGCGAGTTCCGCGGACGGATCCCGGTTCGAACTTTCCGGGATCGAGCCGGCGATCAGGTGGAAGACGACGTCCTGACGCTCGACGGCGTTGGCGATCGCGAGGCGGTCGGCGAACTGGCCGGTGACCCGGGCGACACGTCGGTCGAGCACCTCGGACTGGATGTGGCTGCGGCTGAAGCAGGTGACTTCGGCCCCCGCCGCCGCGAGGCGGTTGCACAGGTTCAGCCCGAGGAAGCCGCCGCCGCCCAGCACGAGGCAGCGGAGCCCCGCCATGGACGGCGCGGGCTGACCGGATCCGGCGGGATCGAGCGGCTGCGGGCCCTGCCGGGTGTCACTCATGGCCGACATTCAGCGCCGTCTTGGATCGGCGTGGGGGCCGGAAGGGCATCTTCCGGCCGCCGGCCCGGATCGGCGGGATCGCGCTCACGGGCCTCGATCATGCGCTCGACCAGCGCAAGGGCCGAGCGCTGAAGCGCCTGCCGCGTCGGTTCGAGGGGCGCCTTCCCGCAGGCGCGGGCCGCCGCGTAGGCGGCCGCGTAGGCCGCGTCCCAGCCGGCGGCGAGGACTGACGGGCCCGCGGCCTCCAATGCGTCCCGAACGGCGCCCCAGGCCGCTTGATGGGCCGCGTCCCAGGCCGCGCCCCGAACGGCCGAGCCGGTCTGCCGCAGGGTCAGGTTGGCGACGGCCGCCCGCTTGCGCGCGCGCTTGAGGTGATCGCACAGGGAGACGAGTTGGGCGACGTCCTCGACCTCGGGCAGGTCGGCCAGTTCGTCCCCCTCCACGTTCAGCTTGGCGAGGCGGAACCACGCCGGCAGGTGGGTGCGGATCAGCCAATCGGCCACCAGGGCGACCCGCCGGCGCTCCAGGGCCTCCGAGCCCCGGGTGCCGACCAAGCGCGGAACGAGCGGCAGGATCAGGGCATCGCGCGCATCCTGCGGCAGGCGATCGCTCCAGGTTCGGACAAAGGCGGCGATGCTGGGCGACGCGCAGGCGGGTTCATCCGAATGCGGCTCGCCGGCGACGTAGGCCACCGCCTCCAGGGCGCACAGGCCTGCCTCCGCGCCCGCATGGGGGCCGGCCGCGAGCGTCCTGACCCGCGCAAGCCGGTCTGGGTCGACGCGCGCGGGCCCGACGGTCCGCTTGTCCTGCAGCCGGGAGGCACCGCGATCCGGCACACGGATCGGCCGATCGTCCGCAGCCGTGATCGAAAAGCCGGCCGGTGCCCCGGTGGCGACCTCGGCCTCAAGTGCGGCCACGGCGGCCACGACCCGCCCCGGGTCGACCGTATAGCTCACGTGGAAGGCGTGCACGCCGGCGCGCGGGAAGGTCCGGCCGCGCAGGAACAGGATCCGCGCGCCCCCGGCCTCGATGAAGCTGGCATAGCCCCGGAAGTTGAAGGACAGCTCCTCGTGGATCAGGCCGAGGATCCGGCACCCGGGCCGGCAGAACAGGGCGTTGCTGAGCGCCGAACTCGATGAGCCGACCACCAGTTCGGCGGAATGGAAGGCCTCGACCTGTTCGAGGAAGGTCAGCGTCTCCGGATAGATCACCTCGAAGCCCAGGGGGCGCAGCCGTTCGGCGATCTCCGCCTCGTTGACGAGGGCGCGTTGGGTGAAGGCCTTGCGCGAGATGAACAGGCGCCGGTCGGTCCGGCCGGAGAGGGCCCCGCGCGCGCGGGCGCGGTCGAGGATCTGCTGGCGGATCGCCCCGAAGACGTCGGCCGGCCAGACCGTGTCGTAGAAGGGGCGGCCGGGCTTCATGTCGAAGGGGAAGAAGGCCGGCACCGGCGCCATCCCGAGGAGCCCGAACGCGACGGGCCTGGGCGGCAGCGTGATCACGGGCCGGTCGCGCGTGTCGAGAAGGCCCAGGATCTCCGCGTGCGCCCCCGGCATGTGGTCGTCGATGCAGAGCGGGATCCCGTCGGGGCAGCGCGGGTCGTTGTAGCAGAGCATCCGCGGCACGAACTCGCAGAACCAGTGCCCGTAGTTCCGGCTCTGCAGGCCGAACATCATGAGGCCGGCCGCGATCGTGTGCTCGGCCTCGGGCACCTCGACGAGGGCCCGCGTGGCCCCGAAGGCGGCGGTCATGATCTGGTCGGGGTTGAGGCCGTCCTGCAGCAGGATGTCCGGGCGCCGCGGATGGGCGGCGAGGTCGTAGACGAGCTTGCCGCCGGCGATGACGACGTTGCTGCGCGGGAAGGCGCGGGCGCCCTCCAGAAAGGCGAGATACTGGGCCGGGATGTCCAGGCTGCCGGCCTCCGACCGGAGGGCCGGGGGCGGTTCCCAGAAGCGCAGATCGGGCGCGGCGATGCGGCGCTCCGGGAGCACCGTGATGGCGCGGGCGCCGCCGGCGGCCGCCAGGGCCTGGACGGAGACGATGTCGTAAGCCTCCAGTGGCTCGGAGCCGGTGACGTGGCGCGTCGCCGCGTGGAGCGCGATCGCCTCGTCGAAGCGCCCGTCCTCCAGCAGGGTGTCGAGGAGCAGGCGGCGCAGGTTCTTGACCTTGGTGCTGAGCCGGTCTCCGTCCTCCGTCGTCACGCCCGCGTCGCCGCCATTGAGGTCGTAGGCGAGGCGGTAACAATGGAGGCACGGCTCGGGCTGGTTCCGGCACTCGTAGGCCCATCCGAGCCGCAGCAGAGTCGCAAGCCCGTCCTGGATCAGCACGGGCGCCTCAGCGTCGGCGCGCAGGCCCGCGATATAAGCCTCGGCTTCGGCGAACCGGCCGCGCTCGCACAGGTCGCGCAGGCGCGCCGTGGCGGCGGCCCTCGTCCAGCGCGCCCGGGGGCCGGGGACCAGGGCGGCGATCAGGTCATAGGTCTCGGCGGCGGCGCCGAGCCGTTCGTCGCCCTCGAGCCGGAACGCGAGGGTCTCGAGGTGCCGGCACAGCGCGCCGCGCCGCACCGGCTCGCGCTCCTCGGCGGCAAGGGTGCGGATCTGCGCGAGGACGTCCGGCGCGTTGTCGCGATGGACCGTCCGGATCAGATCGATGAAGGTCTGCGTCGGCCTCATGTCGGTTGCGCGCCTGATCGACCCTGCCCGTCCGCGCGCCGGTCGAACGGCGCGCCCTCGCGGGCGGTGTACTGGAACCGGCGTGCCGTGACGAGATATCCGAATGCCCCTCGCCGGGGAGGGCCGGCGGATGCGGCGCTGGAGGGCGCACGCGGTCTCGTGTAGGGCAGGGCACCGGGCAGGCAGGGATCCCCGCGCATGGACGACGACCGGAACGACACGCTGCATTCGGGCCGCGGACGGATCCGATCCCGGATCCGGGCACGATGACCGTCCGCCTCGTCCTGTACGGCGCCGGCGCGCTCGCCCGCGAGATTGTCGACGCCCTGCAGCGCCTCAACGCGCACGGGACCGTGATCGAGCTGCAAGCCAGCATCGTCGATCCCGGGATCGACGCGCCGGAGACGTTTCGGGGCCGGCCCGTGATTCGGGATGTGCGCAGCCTGGCGGGCGACGCGAGCCTGCGCTTCGTCGTCGCCCTCGGCGAGCCCGGGCCCCGGGCCCGGGCGGTCGCGCATCTTCGGGCGGAGATCGGCGCCCAGTTCACCTCGATCATCGATCCGGGGGTGCTGATCGGAGCGAGCAGCCGGATCGGCGCGGGTGCCGTGATCCTCGGCCATTCCTCCATCACGACGGATGCACGCCTCGGGGAGCACGTCCTCGTCAACCCGGGCTGCACCGTCGCCCACGACGACGTGCTCGAGGATTTCGCCACGCTGAGCCCTGGGGTCCACCTGGCCGGGCATGTCCGCGTCGAGGAGGGCGCGTTCCTGGGCACCGGGGCCTGCGTGATCCCGCGGATGCGGATCGGCGCGCACGCCGTGGTCGGCGCCGGCGCCGTCGTGATCCGGAACGTGGCGCCGGGCCAGACGGTGTTCGGCAATCCGGCGCGGTCCCTGCGGCGCGCCTAGGCGGGGAGGGCCCGGCATCCGGATCGCCGCCTTCCGCGGTCCTGTCCGGCCATGTATAGCGGGCGCGTCACCTTAGCATGCGCGTGAGGATGGTGGCGGCCGACAGTCAGGACGTGTCTCGACGATGATCCCCGTGCTCATTCCAAGCCTGCCGGAGACGGATGCCATCGTCCCGTATCTGCGCCGGATCGATCAGTCGCACATCTACAGCAATTACGGTCCGCTCTCCCGGGCGTTCACCGAGACGCTCTGCCGTTTCGTCTCGGAGCGCGCCGACGGCGCGCCGGTGGCGGCGACGATCACCGGCAGCGGGACGACGGCCATCGAGCTCGCCCTGCGCTACCGGATCGCCGGCCGGACGGGCCGGCTCTGCCTGATGCCCGCCTACACCTTCGTCGCCACCGCGCATGCGGCGGTCAATGTCGGCCTGGAGCCGTTCTTCGCGGATGTCGATCCCGAGACGCTGGCGCTGACGCCGGCCATTGCCGCCCGTGCCCTGGCGGCGGCCGGGGGCGATGTCGCCGCCGTGGTGGTGGTCAGCCCCTACGGCGCGCCGATCGACGTCGCCGCCTGGGAAGCGTTCGAGGCGGCGCACGGCATCCCGGTGGTGTTCGACGCCGCCGCCGCCACGCTCAACCTGCACCGCGTGGGCGCGCAGCCGATCTGCGTGAGCCTGCACGCCACCAAGGCGCTCGGGATCGGGGAGGGCGGGGCGATCCTCACCACCGACACCGATCTGGTCGCCCAGACCACCGCCATGACGGGCTTCGGCTTCTCGGCGAGCAGCCGCGTGTCGGAGGTGCGGGGCGGCAATTACCGGATTTCGGAATACGCCGCCGCGGTCGGACTGGCGGTGTTCGACGGGCTCGAGGCGCGCATCCAGCAATTGCGGGACGCATCCCTCGCCTATGTCGCGGGCTTCGAGCGGATCGGCGTGCGCATGCAGCCGGGCTTCGGCAGGGACTGGCTGACCATGACGATCACCGCCCTGTTCGAGCCCGGCACCGCCGATGCGGTGACGGCAGGCTTCGACGCGGACGGGATCCAGTGGCGGCGCTGGTACGGGACCGGCTGTCAGGCGCACCCCGCCTTCGCGACCTGCCGGCACGACGGGCTGGCGGGGACCGCCGCGGCGGCCGCGAGCGCCATCGGGGTGCCGTTCTTCCCGGCGATCACGCCGGCGCAGATCGATGCGGTCTGCGGCAGCGTGGAGCGGTCTCTGGCGGCCCGCTGAGCGGCGACGGTGGGCCCGGGCCGAGAGGAACGGTCGAGGACGATGCAAGGCGATTTTCGGCGTATCCTGAGTCAGGCCGATCCCTCGAACGGCGCCGCTGCGCTCGACGCGATCGAGGACGGCCTGTCCGCACTCACGAACAGCCGACCGGCGGTCGCTGCGCAGCACCTCGCCACGCTGGCTTTCCGGTTCAAGGGCGAGAACCGGCTCGACCTCGCGGCGCGTGCCTACGACCTCGCGGCCCGGGTGACGCCTGCACCCGCGGCGGCGTATCGGCTCGCCGCCATCCGAACCCGCATCCTCGATCTCTGCCGCCGCAAGGCGTTCGATCCGGTGGAAGGGCTGCTCCAGGAGTTGCGGGAGGCCAAGGCGGCCGCCGGGGATCACGGGCAGAACGACCCGTCGCTCATCCACATCGCCTGGGACTACGAACTCGCCGGGGACGCCGAAGGCGCGGTGCGCAGCTACCTGCTCGCGCGGATCGCGCGGGACCAGCTGGGCGGCCAGGCGCTGACGATTGACGGCGACACCCTCGAGCGCAAGATCCGGAACCTGCGCCTCCTGCAGATGACCGCTCTTGCCGAAGATGGTCGGCACGAGGAAGCGCGGGCACTCCACGAACGGACGCGGCATGTCCTGGAGCTCGGGCCGCTGCGGATCTACGACATTGTTTCCGCCCGCCAGGGGGCCGCCGACGGGCAAGGCGAATACCGGGAGCTGCTCGGAGCCCGCCGGATCGCCGAGCCGGAGATCCGCTTCCTTGAAGGCCCGGTAGCGCTGACTTCCGATTGCGGCACTCTGAACGCCCCGCCGCAATACATTGCCCGGTTCAGGGACTGCCTGACCTTTCCGCGCAGTAACATCGTGCTGCAGGGTAATCGCTTGATCTACGATCTCGCGGCGCACCCGGACAGCGGCGTCGCGGATATCAAAGATGGGAAGAACGCCGATCAGATCATGACGGCCGTCTACGGCGGTGGGCGTGCGTTAGTCGAAGAGCCGGCTGAAGCGCAAACCGTCGAGTCCGGCCTGATGATGTTCGGGCTCCAGAGCAGAAACTACGGCCACTGGTTGCTCGAATTCGTGCCGCGGATGCTGTGGTTCAACGACCCAGCATGTCCAGCGGGTCTCCCCATCTGCATCGACGACCACATGCCGGAAACGCATCGACAGATTGTGGAACTGCTCGATGCGCGCCACCGGCCGATTCTGCCCCTGCCGGCCCAAGCGGTACGCTTCAGGGAACTCGGGGTCGCCCCAGTTCCGACGTTTTTCCCGTTCGACGTTCGGCCGGGCGTGCCGGTCTACGACTCGGTCTGGCCGAAGGACATCCTCGGCGCCATGCGGCGCGCGGTGCTGGACCAACTTGCGGCACGCGGGATTGACCTGCGCGCCACGGGGCGGCGGATTTTCCTGTCGCGGAAAGGCTTCACGCAGCGCCAACTCGTCAACGAAGCCGAGATCATCAACGTTCTGGGGCGCTACGGCTTCGAAGTCGCCTACCCGGAGAAGCTGTCCTTCATCGAGCAGATCGCGCTCTATCATTCGGCCGACGTGATCGTGGGCTCCGCGAGCTCCGCTATGACGAACACCATCTTCTGCAACGACAAGGCCCGCGTCGTCGCGCTGATCCACGAGAACCGGTCGTTCAATTTCCGCGGCTACACCAGTATGATCGGGTCGAGCGGCGCCCAAGTCCTTTATATCCGGGGAAAGACGGTGCCGGGCGAGAAGACGCATCCGTTCCACGCCAACTACACGGTCACGCCCCAACAGGTGCTGCGCGGCCTTGAGCGCGTGGGCGTCGGCCCGTAGCGGCCAAATACGGGGCGACATGCGGCCGATGGTGACCTTCCTCGACCTCGTCCGGTCAATCGACAGCGGCAACGCCGCGCACGTGCTTGACAGGCTGGGCTCCCTGCTCGAAGCGGAGCGCCCGTCGGGATCGCGGGCGGCTGCGACCCTGCGGCACCTCGAAGCCCTCGGCTTCCGGCTTGAGGGGGGCGCCCGCTTCGCGGATGCGGCGCGCGCCTACGAACTCGCCGCCGCGATCGACCCACACGATCCGGCGCGCTGGCACCGGATCGCCATCGCGGCACGCCTGCGCGGCTTCATCGACCACGAGCGCTGGGACGACGCATCGGCGTTTGTCGCCGCGATCCGGGGCCAGGACGAGGCGGGGCCCGCCCTGCACAAGACCGCCCGGACGCTGCTGCAGCTCGGCTGGGATCACGAGTGCCGCGGCCGGGCGGAACCTGCCGTTCAATGCTACCGCCTCGCCTACGCACTTAACGGCGGCGATGCCGGCCTCGCGACCGTGGACGGGGACAGCCTGAGCCAAAAGATCCGGAATCTGCGCATCCTGCAGATGAACGCCCTGGCGGAGGCGGGCCGGCACGAGGAGGCCGTGGTGCTGCACGAGAGCACCCGGTCGATCGTCGGCCTCGGCCCCGTCGGCATCTACCGCATCGTCTCAGCCCGGCAGGAAGCCGGGGAGGGGCACGGGCGCTATCACGAATTGCGATCCGGCCGCAGGATCGCCAACCCGGGCGTGACATTCCTCGACGGCCCGATCCCGCTGACCTCCCAGCCGGGGACCCTCGACGCTCCGCCGCAATACGTGGCCTTCTTCCAGGACTGCCTGACCTTCCCCCGCAGCAACGTCGTGCTCCACGGGGACCGACTGATCTATGACCTCGCGGCCCATCCCCTGAGCGGGGTCGCCGACATCAAGGACGGGGTCAATCCGAGTCAGATCATGACGGCCGTCTGGGCGCCCGAACGCGCCCTGGTCGAAGCGCCATCGGAGACGCGCGAGATCGAGGCCGGGCTGATGCTGTTCGGCCTCCAGAGCCGTCAGTACGGCCACTGGCTGCTCGAATTCGTCCCCCGGATGCTGTGCTTCAATGATCCCGCATGTCCCTCGGGATTGCCGCTCTGCATCGATGACGGGATGCCGGAGACGCACCGCCAGATCGTCGCGCTGATGGACACGCGCGACCGGCCAATCGTGACGCTGCCCCCGGTCGCGACGCGGTTCCGCGAACTCGGCCTCGCGCCCGTGCCGGCCTTCTTCCCGTTCGATACCCGGCCGGGGCTTCCGATCTACGACGCGATCTGGCCGCAGGACATCCTCGCCGCGGTGCGGGACAGGATCCTCGAACGGCTCGCCGCTGATGGGGTCGATCTCCGACGGACCGGGCGGCGCATCATCCTGTCCCGGCGAGGGTTCACGCAGCGCCAGCTCGTCAACGAGGCCGAGATCGTCGAGACGTTGCGGCCCCACGGGTTCGAGGTTGTCCAGCCCGAGCAGCTCACCTTCGCCGAGCAGGTGCAGATGTACCACGCCGCCGACATCATCGTCGGATCGGCGAGTTCCGCCCTGATCAACTGCATCTTCTGCCGGCCGGGCACCCAGGTCGTGGCGCTTGCCCACGAGAGCCAGGAATTCTACTTTCGCGGCTTTACCAGCTTCGTCGAGTCAAGCGGGGCGCGTCTCTTGTTCGTCCGCGGAACCACCCTGCAGGCGGAGGGCGTCCACCCGATGCACGCGAACTACATGGTCCCGCCGGCGACGATGCGGCGGGCTCTGGAGAAGGTCACGGTAGCTCTTTGATGCGCATCCGCTGACGGCGCCTCAGCCGGACGCCGGACTTCCCGCTCCCGCATACACCTTGTGAGTCGGCATACCGCAGAAATCGTCCTCCACGCCGAGCATCCGCATCGGTTCGGACGGGGTGGCGAGCAACCCCTGCATCAGCAGGCGCAGGAATTCCTGTGGCCCCCGCGTCGGTATCTCGGCCTGGAGCAGATCCGCGCCGTACAGATCCAGGGTTTCGATGATGTACTGCTCAGCGCCGGCATGGAGCTCGGCGAGGACAGCGTGCTCGTCCGGAGACCGAGGGTCAGCCTTAAACATGGGCGCGATCCGGTCGCCCACCGTCTCGTAGCCCACAACCTGCCCGTGGGGCGCGGTCAGGAACGCCTCAACGGCGAGGCCGTAGGCCAGGACGGGGAGCGCGGACGTCTCGGGATTCTCGGTGCCCGCGCGGAAGCAGCTGACGGCCGCGCCGCCGTCCTTCTCGACGCCCTGCGCCGTGTCGAAGGTCGTCATATAGAAGCCGACCAGCGGCCGGCCGAGCGCCACCTGCATCATCTTCTGAATCGTGGCCGAGTAGCCGACATCGACCACCGCGTGGAGGCCGTCGGCATCGAGCCCCTCCTGTCGGGCATAGGCGCGGAATCGCGCGTTCATGTCCACCCCATGGGCCATGATCTCCGGCTCGAGGTCGGTCATGACGCGCTCGACCACAGGGGCATCGGTCGGGAGCCGCACGTCGCGGCTGTCCAGTCCGAGATGTGCCGGGGCGGTGAAGCTCGCCCGGTTCCAGAGCAGGGACTGGATACTCCCCACGTAGCGGCCTGCCCCGGTCACCAGATCCGGACGGAAACCCGTGCCGAGGGCCGCACCGATCGCCACCTGCCGGGAAACGTGGAAGTAGCGACCCTCGGGCAGATGGCGCAGTCCGTAGCGCTCCCGGATCAGCCGGTAGACCTTGACCAGGAAGTCGCCTTCCCGCGCGAGAAAGTACAGCCGCTCGACCCGCCCCAGGGCTTCGTGCCGGATCAGCCAGGACATGAACAGCAACATGAGCGGCCCGAACACGACGTAGCCGACCTCGCGGGCCGAGCCGAGCGAGAGGTAGGGCGGGGCTGCGCGGTCGAGGAACGGGTTCCGGCACAGCGTCAGCATGGCGTGGCCGATGACCAGATCGGACGACCACGTGCGCGCGAGATCGCCTTCGTCCCGCACAAACCCGCTCTGTGCGAGGATCTTGGCCGGATGCGCGACGTGCAGGTAAGGGATCCGTCGGTCGCAGGCCGCTTGGATGTCGGAGTGCTCGTTGTCGCCGACATGCAGCCAGCGGGCCCGCGGCACCGCTTCGGCCTTCTCGACGTGGCGCCACAGGTCGCCCCGGTCCTTGCGAGCCCCGATCGCGTTTGACACGTAGAGCGCCGCGAATAGATCGGCGACTCCAATTGCCTGGAGGATGCCGCGTATGTCGGCCTCCTCATAGTAGGTATCGGTCATCAGGACGATGCGCTTGCCGCGTTGGCACGCCGCCTCCAGGACGGCGATGACCTCCGGGCGCGGGCGCAGAGCGCCGAGGTCGATCTGCTTCTCCAGCGCGTGCGCCCGCGCGACCACGTCGTGGGGGATGGTGCCCGAAGCGGCGAGTTCCGCGTAGATCTCCGACAGGTTGACATCGCCCTGGTGGTGCTTGCGCGCCCGGACCCGATTCTCGGCGGCGCGGCGCTCCGCGAACAGCGGCACGGGGCGGCCTTCCTCCGTCGCGATGCGGTGCTCGACGAGATTGAGCACCGCGTCCGGGCGCCGGGCCGGGCGGCTCACCAGCGTGTCGAACAGGTCGAACGAGACGAGGTCGACATCTTCCAAAGCCCGCAGCGCCTGATCCTGGGTCCGGGCGCTGTACTGGTGCCAGTTGCGGGCACTGCCGTCAGAGCGGATGAGACCCCGATCGTAATCGAGGCACACGGCGCGGTAGCCCTGCGACCGGCACACGATCGGGATCACCCGCTCGATCGCGTGGGCGACCGTGCCATCGGTCTGGCCGTGCTCCTCGGGGAAATCCTGGGGGGTCAGTCCGCCGGTCAGCAGCGGGCGCAGGGCATCGACCCGCGCCCAGAACATGCCGCCGACCGGGTAGTCGATGTACTCGTCGAACCCATCATAGGGCAGGCCGAGGCGGGCGAGCAGGCCGTAGCCGGTGCCCATATTCGAGAGCCAAGTATGCGCCCAGTAGACGATGTGCGCGCTGGTTTCAGGGAAAACGAGGCCGATCGTGCGGTCCTCTTCCAGCAGCATGCGGGCAATGGCGGCGCAGGCCGCGTTCGCGAACAACGCGCGATAGATATCGTCACGCCAGCGAGTCTGCTCGGCACCGCTGAACAACGACTTCTTCGTGTGGACGTGGAGCACGAGATCGTAGCGCAGGATGTCAGGTGCCAGCACGGTGACGAGCGGTCCGAAGTTGCGGCCGCGATTCTTCGCCAGCACGACCCGGCACCGGTCGGCGAGGCCGGCACGATCCGCCGCCGCCGCGATCGCATGCTGCTTCGCGGGCTCGTCAGTCGAGACCAGCAGGTCGAAATGCGGGATCGCCCGCACGAGGTGGGGCAGAAGGTCCTCGAACACGTCGACGTAGAAGGCGTGCACCACAACCACGATGCGGGCGGACGTTTTCTCACGCAGGACGAGGGGGCGGGTCTCGATCACTCGTGCCTGGGCATCGCGGGCGCAGGCGAGGCGGATCGGCCGCCCCTCCGCGCGCCCGCTTCTCAGGTAATGCAGCAACGGGTTCAGGCCGGCCTCGGCGACGTCGGCATTGTTGCCGAGATACCAGCCTCCATCGAACAAAGGGCCGGGATTCAACCCGCGAGCTGCACCTTCGCGAAGGTAGTGCCGCGCTGCCTGATTCGGCGATAGATCGGAGGCGGTCGTCCGCTGGTACCAGTCCGCGTCGAACAGATCGGAGTTTTCGATCGGCGCCAATGCCAACGGGTCAGTGAAGGGGCAGATCGGCCGTCCCTCTGAGCGTCCGTCGTTCAGGTAATGCAGAAGCGGGTTCTGACCCGCAGCGGCGACGTCGGCGTTGTGGGCAAGGTACCACGGTCCGTCGAACAGCGGGCCGGGGCTCAGGCCGTTTGCGGCGCCCTCCTGGAGGTAGTGTCGCGCGGCTTGATCCAGCGTCACGCCGGGTGCCTGGGTTTCACAGTACCAGCCGGCATCGAACAAATCGGACGCCGCAATGAGCGCCGCCGCCACCGGTTCGGCGACTGGGCAAATCGATCGTCCCTCGGCACGTCCGCTACCCAAATAGTGCAGCAAGGGGTTCAACCCCGCCTCGGCGACATCGGGATTGTTGGCGAGGTACCATGGGCCGTCGAACCGCGGGCCAGGGCTCAGGCCCCGCGTGGCGCCCTCGTGGAGATAGTGCCGTGCGGATTGATCTGGTCCCACGTCAGGAGCTTGGGTTGCACGGTACCAATCTTCATCGAACAATTTGGAGGCGGCGATCCGTGCGACGACTTCCGGGTTCGCGACCGACCAAATCGGACGCCCTTCCGCGCGTCCGTTGTCGAGGTAGTGCAGCAACGGGTTCACGCCCGCCGCGGCGACGTCGGGGTTATTGGCGAGATAATATGGCCCATCGAAGAGCGGGCTAGGGCTAAACCCAAGCGCGGCGCCATGCCGCAGGTAGTGCCGCGCAGCCTGATCGAGCGACAGCTCGGGCACGTGCATTGCCTGATACCATACAGCGTCGAACAGTTCAGAATTTGCCAATCTTCGCTCGTTGGAACGATTGCCGACAAATCTGAAAAGACGGCGCAGCTTCCTTAGAAAAAATCCAGAAAAACGCATTTTATCACTTTATATTAAAATTTAGATTTTCTATCGAAGTCCGTTTCGAGGCAAACGGACAGCACAAAGATTCTTACACCATAGATTTGGCAGCGCACAAAGTCTGATGCGCTTTGACGTCGGCCCTTCATGATCTGATGCTTTCGAGCCGCTCGCTGTAGCGCCGTGCGATTGCATCGATGCTAAAGTTGTCTTTGACGAATTGGGCCGCGCGCATGCCCCGTCGCGCTGCCTCGTCGCGGTTATGGAATACCTCGCGCATGGCGGCGGCGGCGCTGCTAATTTTCGGATCGGCCCACACGCTGCCTCGTTCTACGTTTAGGTACTCGTCATATCCGACCGCCACCAAGTCGTAATCGACTAGGAAGCAGTTCTCTTCCGTACAAAAATCCATATTCCCAGAATAGGCTGTTGCGATCACCGCGCGTCCGAGCTGCATGGCTTCGAGCATGCCGAAACCGAAACCTTCGGCCCTGTGTAGAGATATATAGCAATCACAGGATAACTTCAGGGAAAGAAGCTGCTCATATGTGTAAACCTCATCAATGACTCGGATTCGGGGATCATCTTGGATAAGTTCATCAATCAAACTCCAGATTCTGATCTGAAAGTCATTTAAGACCCGGCGCCTGTTCCAAGTTTTAATGATGAGGGCCACCTGTCGATTATTTTTGTCGAACGCCGATTGAAAGGCGCGAACTGCCGCGAGAGGGTTCTTGCGCTCAGCGAAGGAAAAGGAGTCAAATGTAGTCAGGAAAGTAAACGCCCCGTCCTGACATAAATCGGGGTGGGGCTTGAGATGCGGCGGCAGGTTCTCGACGGCCATCCCAACATTCACGACCGGCTTATCGGTCTGAGTCGCGTAGATTTCCTGGACGTAGCGTGAAGAAACCCAGATTTCATCCAATAGCTCGAGTGCAAGAAAGTGCGACTTTGGAATTTTGTTAAGCTCCCAGAAAAAATAGCCGATATTATAACTGCATTCAAATATTGATTTTGGCAACATAGCCAGGGCAATCGGGATAAAATCTGCATTAAGGTGAAACAGATTAACGCGATGCGGGCGTTGGTGTGGACTATAATCGAGCTGGCTCGAGAACCCGACGAGAGCAGGGTTTTCAACGTTAAACGGCAAGGCGGACAGCGACGGCGCGATGCTGCGCTCGAGGATCTGGTACGATAGGCGTGTCGCCTGCCCGAGCCCAGAGGTCTTATCAATGGGACCGATGACGGATGCGCCCTCCTGCGTTTCACTCCGGGCAGACACCGTCGACGGTAGACAATGTCCCGCCTTTTGGTACGAGCCTTGATTTGACCCGGAGGCGCTATTCCCGCTGCGCTGCCGGACTTGTCCGGCGAGGTTGCATGCAACAGTTGTATCCCGGAGAAAAAACGTTAGATTGTCTTCGAAAGGGTCTGCGCCGTCTAACTGACGCGCGAAGAGAGCCTCCATTGAGGAACGCGGAATAAGATCGATAACATGCGGATGTTTGCAGCTTAAAACAAGGAAATAGTGCAGAGCTGCCAGCCGCCCCGCGCGACTGTTGAGATTTAAGCAGTGCAGCTCGGGATTCTTGGAGATATGCAGTCGCATAAATGTGCTGAGCGGAAAGCTGCCATGGGATGAATGATCGACGTTCCGCAGCATCGACAGCTGATCAGGTGTTACGAGCGTCTGCTCCAGATTCAGTTGCGGCGTCTTCTCAAAACACCACCAGTACAGTACCTCATTCACCACCTCCGGCTTTGTAACATCGAGAAGGTCCGGGCGATCGCGCCGGAGAAGATTCCAAAGGGCCACGCTGATGCATGCGGGAAACTCGGAAACCGGCAGCGGACTGTTGAGGAACCGCAGCTGAGCTGGCGACAACGGGACGCTAAGCGATCGCCCCCATCGCAGACTGTATTCTCCGATATACCACAGGAGGATATCCTGGCGGTCCTTCGCGGTGCCAGAGAGCTTGGCTTTGAGATTCGCGCCGCCTGACCGGAGTACCTCATTGCGAAGAAATTTCGAAATCAGGCCGTCGGGATCCTGCTCGGGATTAGCTGTTTCAAGAAGAATGGCTGCAGGCGATCTGCTGCTGGGCGAGGATTGGTCGTCGTCAGGGAGACAAGACCAGCCGGACCTACTCGGTGCCGCTGGATCCACTGCAGCTTGCAATTCGGCAGCAATCAGAATCATCAAGGCTGAGAAGGATTCCGGAAGCGGCGGAACGACACGTTGGAGGCTCAGCATACCCAGGTGAACGTTCTTGGCCAAAACCCATCCGCTGCCGAGGATCGAAATTTCGATTGCACCGTCCAAGGCCGAAAAATTCTGCAGGTCGACCACGAAACCGTGCCGTCCGTCGCCGATGGCATGGTCCTTGAGATCCTGCCGAAAGATGTTGGCTCTCGCATACTCCGTCTTGCCTCCGGCCGCAGTGATCTGAACGAGAAGCGGCAGATTCGGGTTGCGCGTGTCGAAGGCCCATCCGGTGACGAAGGGCTCGTCGATGAAGTCGATGTAGCCGCGCCACCTTTGATCGTTGGTCATGTCCAAACTCATGAATAGGCATCTTGGGGTGCTCAACCACAGCCGCGGGGCGTGCGGGCTCGGTTTCGCTCCATTCGCCTTCTAGCATCACCCATCCAACTCATGCGATGTTGCGCGCTCATATCCTGCGGCAAAATTGCGGACCCCCGATCGGCGGACCTGGGTTGGAGCAGGTTTCGGATCCGCGCCCTGACCTGACCGGCTGGCTTTGGACCGGGCTGATTGAGAGGATCAGCTGGGACCAAGGGAGTCGGACATGCGGCGAGGTCAGAGGATGAGCGCGGAGCAGGTTGTGCTGAAGCTGCGCCAGATCGAGGTGCAGACGGCACAAGGCAAGAGCTTGGCGCTGGCGTGCAAGGAGGCGGAGATCTCTGAGCAGAGCTATTACCGCTGGCGCAAGGAGTACGGCGGCCTCCAAGTCGACCAGGCCAGAAAGATGAAGGACCTGGAGCGCGAGAACGCTCGGTTGCGGCGGCTCGTGGCGGACCTGTCCCTGGTGGGTCAGGTGCTGGCGGACGTTGCCGCGGGAAACTTGTTCTCTATTCGGGGTTCATCGGTCAATGCCCTGTCGTGCGCATCCTGGTTCGACGCGTGATCGGTCCTGTGGAGCTCTTGCTTCTCTCCGAGGTCGGCCGGTGCCGCCTCATGTTGGGGTAAGAGGGAGTGGGCGGAGCCATCTAAGCCGCGCGCTCGGCAGAACCGACGCTCGAGTTTCCTCGGCTCACCGGGACTGTCAGGAATTCCGTGTGCGGGCGGCGGGTTGAACATCAGGCCGCCATGGCCCGTGTGAAGCGCTCGCCGAAGATGACGGCGAACTGCGCCTTGGCCATGACCCACTCACGTGGCCCCATCTTCCACGCCTTCTCGGAGCGGTTTAAGACCAGGTAGAGCAGCTTCAGCGCGGCCTCGTCGGTCGGGAAGTGCCCGCGGGCGCGCACAGCCCGGCGCAGCGTGGCATTCAGAGCCTCGATGGCGTTGGTCGTGTACAGGATCCGGCGCACCTCGCCGGGGAAGGCGTAGAACGGGACCACCTCGCCCCAGGCCCGTCGCCAGCTCTGGGCGATGGCCGGGTAGCGCCGACCCCATTCACCCGCCTCGAAGGCTGCCAAAGCTGCCTCGCCAGCCGCGGCATCAAGCGCGCGGTAGATGTCCTTCAGCGCCCCCTCCACGGCCTTGCAGTCCTTGTAGGAGACGAAGTCGAGGTTGTGGCGCAGCAGGTGGACGATGCAGGTCTGGACCAGCGCCTCGGGGAACACCGCTCGGATCGCGTCGGGGAAGCCCTTCAGGCCGTCGACCACGGCCAGCAGCACGTCCTCGACGCCGCGGTTCCTCAGCTCGTTCATGACCCGCAACCAGAACTTGGCGCCCTCATTCTGCTCCAGCCAGAGGCCGAGGATCTCCTTGGATCCGTCGGCGCGCACGCCCAGCGCGATGTGCACGGCCTTGTTGCGGACCACGCCCTCGTCACGCACCTTGATCCGCAAGGCGTCGAAGAACACGATCGGATAGACCGGCTCCAGCGGCCGGGCCTGCCAGGCGGCGACTTCCTCCAGAACCGCGTCGGTCACCGCGCTGATCAGATCGGGTGAGACCTCAATGCCGTAGAGCTCGCGCAGGTGCGCGACGATCTCCCGGGTGCTCATGCCGCGGGCGTACATCGACACGATCTTGTCGTCGAAGCCGGGAAACCGGCGCTGATACCGGGCGATCAGTTGCGGGTCGAACGTCGCCTGCCGGTCGCGCGGGATCGCCAGCTCGATCCGGCCAGTCTCGGTCGTGACTGTCTTGCGACCGTAGCCGTTGCGCGTGTTGCCGGCCTCCTCGCCCGCCAGATGGTGGTCCATCTCGGCGTTGAGCGCCCGCTCGGCCAGGGCCTTCTTCAGCTCGTCCAGCAGGCCATCGGCCTCGAAGGCCGTCTTCGGATCGGCCCCGGCCAGCAGCTGGTCCAGGAGCGCGTCAGGGATACGGGGTGCTTTGCGTCGTGCCATCGGGAACCTCCTTCGGGTCCACTATGGCCGCCCGCACACGAAATTCCTGACAGTCCCCCCGCCTCAGGCCCATCTTCAATGGAGAGTACCCGGCAGCCAGGAACCTCGTGCAGCCGCGCCATCGCCAAGCTCCGTCCTTCTCACACGAACGGAGAACGCACGGGGAAGCCACACGAAATGACGAAGAGCCACTTTTGCGATACTGCTGGCGAATTGGGTGAATCGGTTTGAGATGATGGGCGTTTCCGGATCATGGCGCAGAGCGCGCCTTGTCCGGGAGATCGAGATGTCTCTCCATCCCACACCCGATTGCGGCGTCCCACACGAGACCGCGGCCGTCGCCCGTGCCGCATTCCCACACGGTCATGCCTATCTCAGGCTGAGGGATGCTCTCGGTCCGATCGACACGGATATCCCGTTCGCTGGCTTGTTCGCACGCGTCGGACAGCCCGCGGCCTGCCCCTGGCGGCTGGCGCTGATCACGCTGCTGCAGTTCTCTGAGAACCTGTCCGACCGCTGTGCGGCCGATGCCGTACGGGCTCGCATCGACTGGAAGTACCTGCTCGGCCTCGACCTGACCGATCCCGGTTTCGACGCCTCGGTCCTGAGTGAGTTCCGCTCCCGCCTCGTGGCCGGCGAAGCCGAGGCCCTGCTGTTCGACACCCTGCTCACCCTCTGCCGCGAGCGCGGCCTCTTGGCCAAGCGTGGCCGCCAGCGCACCGACGCAACCCATGTCCTCGGTGCGGTCCGCAGCCTCAACCGCCTCGGCTGCGCCATCGAGACCTTGCGGGCCGCCCTGAACGCCCTGGCTGTTGTCGCGCCGGACTGGCTACGGGCTCATACGGATCCGAACTGGATCGAGCGCTACGGCCGTTCCATCGACGACTTCCATATCCCGCAGGGCGAGACGGCGCGCCGCGCCTGCGCGGAGGCGATCGGTGACGACGGGCACCGGCTGCTTGCAGCCGTCGACGCCAAGGCTGCACCGGGCTGGCTGCGCAACGTCCCCGCCATGGTGGTCCTTCGCCGCGTCTGGCTGCAGAACTTCCACGTCACCGAACCACCGACCGGAGGCTCGGAGGGAGACGGGCGGATCCGCTGGCGGACGGAGGCCGAGGGCATCCCAGCGGCCCTGGTGATGGTCGCATCGCCCTACGATCCGGACGTGCACTACGCCAAGAAGCGCGCGACCACATGGATCGGCTACAAGGTCCACCTGACCGAGACCTGCGACGACGCCCAGCCGCCGCTGATCGTCCACGTCGCGACGATACCGGCCCCGATCGTGGATCGGGCGGTGCTCGACCCGTTGCACGCGGCGCTGGCGACGAAGGACTTGCTGCCGGCCCGCCATCTCGTCGACGCCGCCTATATCGACGCCGACGGTCTCGTGGCCGCCGCGCGTGATCACGACGTCGTCCTGACCGGACCGGTGTCGAAGGACAACCAGTGGCAAGCGCGTACCGAGGGCGCCTTCACCATCGAAGCCTTCCACCTCGACTGGGATCGGAAGATCGCGACCTGCCCGGCGGGACATGACAGCCGGAGTTGGCATCCCAATTACAACCTCGGTCGCACGGTCATACGGATTCGGTTCGCTGCACAGCACTGCCGAGCCTGCAGCCTGAAGCCTCGCTGCACCCGCTCGCAGCGCCGTCTACTGACCCCGCGCTCGCGTGAGGAACACGATGCGCTCGTCGCGGCGCGGGCACGAGAGACCTCGTCGGCCTTCGCAGTTGACCGGCGACGGCGCGCTGGCATCGAAGGCACGCTCTCACGCGGCGTACGGACGATGGGCCTGCGTCGCAGTCGCTATCTCGGTCTAGCCAGGACGCATCTGCAGCACCTGCTGACGGCGACGGCGATCAATCTCGGCCGCCTGGCCGCCTGGATCGGCGACACGCCCGCTGGCCGAACCCGACGCCCTGCATTCGCTCGCCTCATGGCTCAGCCCGCGGGCGCGTAGGAATTCGCCAGCAGTATCTTTTGCGGAGCAAGTCCAATGCTCACCAACCCCTGATCCGCAAACGTTCCACCGCTCCACCAAAACGGGTCAACTCCATCTCCCGCTCACGTCGACCGTCAATCCAGTTGCGCAGCGTCGAGAGCCCGACGCCGAGATCGGCGGCGACCTCGCGGCGCGACCGCCCACTCGTCTGCGCCAATCGCACCGCCTCAGCACGAAACTCAGGGGTAAAGGTCTGCTTCCGGTCTGCCATCGGAACCCTCCTCCTTCAGGAAAAGAGCTCTCCACTTTCTCGAGGCAAGTCCATCTCCGCTGGCAGCATCTCCCAGGGAATGCCTGAGCGCAGCACGAACAGAATGCCGGTCAACGCGGCTCGGTTCTCGATCGGCCGTCGGCCACCTTTTGGACGTGGGCGGGGCGGCGGCAGAAGCGGCGCAATCTCGGTCCAGAGACCATCGGGCAGAAGCGGACGAGCCATTACGACCAACGCCCACCCGCCCGATCCGTGCCCGTTCTGTTAGGCGCTATAAAGGTCCACCATGCCAGTTCGGGCACCCGTCCTTCGCGCTCTTGCCATCATCTACGACGGCAATCGAGCGCGAACGGTCGGGACCGCTCGCACGACACTTCGGATTTTTCGATAGGCTGAGCACCCAACAGCAGGATATACGTCACATGCTGCAGCCATGGGACAAACCGCTTCTACTGCTCAAGTCTACCAGGATTATCGAAATGAACGCACCTCTGCCAAGCGCCGCGTTACTTCATCAAAATGCACTCGCACGGATCGAGGAGGGTGACCTCAACAGCGCGCAAGCTTTGCTGAAAGACGCCCTTCGCCTCGCGCCCGACAGCTTAGCTGCCTATAGCACACTCGTGCGCGTTTCGCAGCAGCTGGGACGGCTGGCTGAAGCCAAGTCACATTGTGAGAGATTGATCGAGCTCGCTCCAGATGATCCGTCACTTGTGCTCTGGCTCGGATGGCTCAATTTCGAACTCGAAAGCTTCGACGAAGCGAAGTCTTGCGCCGCTTATGTCGAGGACGCGGCCCTTGGTCGGTCGAGGGACGCGCTACGGCTTCTCATCTTCGCCTGCGGCAGATCCGGCGATTGGCACCGGGCGGCGATCGCGTTCGAGAAGCTGACGGCGCTTCACCCGGACGGCATCGACGAAATCGTCGAATCGGCCTTCGGTGCGTTCGCGGATCACCTGCTGAAGCGCTACCACGCTAGGGCTTTTGCCGATGTCGTGGATCTCGGCAGGCAAATGCCCTCCCAATTCGCCTCAGCCAAGTGCATGACCGTTGACCAGGTCGCATTCGCGGTCAGCGACAGTTGCCTCAGATTGGGCCAGTACGGCGAAGCGATCCGCGCGCTTGAGGACCGCATTCCGGCAACCGGCGGCCCCCAGCTCCCGAAGCCCGTTCTGGCCTCCGCCCGGAGCCTATGCCTTGTAACCTCTCTGATGCCAAGCCGCCTCGCCATTCAGAAGCGAGCCGTAAAGTCCTGGCTGGAACTCGGCGCGCAGGTCATATCACTGAATGCGGCCCACGAGCGGACCATACTTGAAGGCACCTTCCCCGACGTTCAGTTTGTGACAGCGCCGCGTCACGCTGAGGGCCGTTTCGGCAAGCCTTACGTCTATGTCCACGACATGATGACCGTGCTGGCCGACGCACCGACCCGCACAGTCGGTCTGATCAACGCGGACATCGTTCTCTCGCCGAAGGCAGGGCCGCTCCTCGATAAGGCCTTGGCGGAAACGCGCGCGACTCTCGTGTGTGGCCACCGCTACAATGTGGATACAATCGATCGAGCGGACGCGCCAGACAGCGGCGCCCAGATCTACGAGGGGGGATATGATTGGTTTCTTTTTTCCCCAGAATCAGCGATCGTGTACATGGATGCGCCCTTCATCTTCGGCGGCCCGTGGTGGGACATCTGGCTCCCGGCCTGCGCGTTGTCCAGCAAGATCACCGTCTCGATGGTGCGCGACTCGGTCGCGTTTCACGAGTATCATGAGCAGCGATGGGATGAGACCATGTACCGGGAGCTCGGGCAGGATTTCATCCGGACGATGACCGCCACATCCAGGCAGGGCGAAGGACGCTTCAATATGCGATTGTCGGAACTTCTCGGAACGGCGCACGCGCTGTTCGAGAACGACAAGCCTTCTGCGCAGAAGTTCAGTTGGCTCAGCCCCTTACTCCGAAGCCTAATAGCTCTCGACAGCTGCGTCCTCTGAATATCCTGATCCCCGGTGCGGGTTGGCGCGACTTGAAGCTTGAGTTTAGCGGGGGAACCGCTGTGGCATCGGCGTAGCGCTCCAGAAGCCGAAGCCGAATCGGCCGTGACAGATGGCGTCGGCGCTGCCGAGAGTCCGTGTGTGCCCATGACGTGCGACACCGCTCTGATGTCCGCTGTCAACAACGCGGCCGCGCAAGATCGACCGCTCTGACGAACGGTTCGGGGATGTGTACGCGCACGGATGTATCGCCCGCGGATTGTGAGACACCGATTTAAAGCCTACGCGGCGATGGCCGCCTGTGGAAGCTGTGCGGCGCGGATTGCGGCGGGTGGGCGGAACCCGTGTCGCTCGATCAGCCACGTCTCATTATAGGCATCCCGGAACGCCAGCAGTGCGTGGCGCAGATCCTCGACCGTAGCGAAGTGCTTGATCCACAGCAGATTCTCCTTGAGGATACGGATTCAGCGCTCGGCGCATCAATTCCCCTCCGGGCCGCGCACGAAGGCGGGCGAACTCGCGATGCCCAGGAACGCGAGTTCTGCCTGGAAGGCGTCCGCCATGTACTGGCTTCCGTGGTCGTGCCGGACGCTCAGGCCGGAGGCGATTTCGGCCGCGAAGCCGCCGAAGCGCTGCCGCACCCCTTGGCGGATCGGCTCCAGCGCCTCGAAGCGCGTGGCCCGACGCGCCGTATGGATACCGACGCACTCGGCCGACCAGTGATCGATGGCCACGAACACCGCGACCTGCCCCTCCGCGGTCCAGGTGGTGGTCAGCTCGGTGCCCCACATCGTGTCGACCCACTCCGGGATGATGGGGCAGTCGTGGTTGCGCGGACCGCGCGGCGTGCCGACCCGCGTGGGGGCCAACAGGTCGTGGGCACGCATCAGGCGCAGCACCCGGCGCTTGGAGGTGCGCACGCGCTTCATGCGCAGCCGTGCCCAGACCTTACGGTGGCCCGCGCCGTGGAAGGGGCTGCAGGTCAGGATGGCGCGGATCCGCAGGAGCAGTGCCGTATCCGGCATCGCCCCGACCGGGCCGAGCCGCCACGCCGGATCGAGTGCGGCCTCCGAGCGAGGCGGTGAGAGATACCGGTGGACGGTGGCGCGTGACACGCGCCAGATCCGACACACCCGAGCCAGCCCGTAGACGCTCCCGCTGGCGGGCGAGACGGTCCGGCTCATGGCCGCGACCGCCTGCGGACCAAAGGGCCGTAGCCACGCGCCTCCAGGGCGGCGACCTTGGCCTCCAGCAACTCGCGCTCCAGCAGCATCTCGCCGAGCTTGGCCTTGAGACGCCCGCTCTCCAGAGCGTCCGCATCGAGGGGCCGGGTGGACAGGCTGGCCTCGCCCGCCGTCAGGAAAGCATCGCGCCAGCCCGACAAGGTCGCCGCCGTCACGCCCAGGCCGCGCGAGACGCTCTCCAGGTCCTCACCACGCAGAAACCGCAACACCGCGTCCCGCTTGCGCTGCCGGGACATGCGCCCACCCCGGCCAGGTCCGACCGCACCGGCAACCGCTCCTGAATTCGTCGTCATCGTTCTCACCCCTGAGGCGGAGACCGTCCGCTAACGGGGTGTCTCAAGCAACCGTGGGGCGGAGGAGGCCGGATCGACAGTCCCTCGTCACGGTAGATCCGGTAGGTGCGCTTGTGGTTCACCTCGCAGCCCTCCCGTCGCGACAGGATGTGCAGCCTTCGGTAGCCGTAGCGCACCCGTGCGGCAGCGAGTTCCTTCAGCCGCATGCGCAGCGTCACCTGCGGGTCGGAGCGCTTCCTGTAACGCTGGGACGAGCGGCCGAAACCGGTGGCTTGGCAGACCCGACGCTCGCTGATGTCGTAGGCCACCTGCAGGTGACCGACGACCTCGCGGCGAACGGCGGGCCTCACCACTTTCGCTTGAGCACATCCTGCAGCATGGAGCGGTCCAGCGTCAGGTCGGCCACCAGTCGCTTGAGCTTGCTGTTCTCGTCCTCCAGCTGCTTGAGCCAGCGGATCTCCGGCACGCCCATGCCGACGAACTGCTTCTTCCAGCGGTAGAACGTCGGCTCCTACACGCCCATCTTCCGGCTGACCTCGTCCACTGTCGCGCCGTTCTCCGCCTGCCGAAGGGCAAAGGCGATCTGCTCGTTCGTGAAGCGTTTGCGAGGCATGGCATCCACCCTCCTTCAGGGTTCAGGATGCCCGAATGTCAAACGGCATCGGAACGGGGCTCTTCCGCAGGTTCGGTGCTGACGGTGGGAGGCGCTCGGTCTGGTTTGTCGGGCGGTTTCTGCTCCGCCTCACGCGGCGTGAAGGACGCGCTGCCGGAGCAGGTCGAGGCCGGCGCGGCCGTACATGGAGCGCTTGATCAGCTTCAGGCGGTTCACCTGCCCCTCGACCGCCCTGTTGCTCCACGGGTCGCCGATGGCCGCGTGGACAGCGGCCTCGTCCTGCCGCAGCCCGGCGACGAAGCCACCGAGTTCACTCGCGGCGGCCGCCTCCAGCCACGGCTTCAATGCGGCCGGATCGCGGGCGCGCAGGATTGCCCCGAAGCCGCGTACCTGCTCGGCCGCGGCCTGCAGCCTGGGCGCAAGAGCACACAGCGCTGCGATGAAGCGGCGATCCGCGGGCGGAAGGCTGGCCGGATCGCTTATCAGGCACCGCGCGATGCGGCGTGTCGACGGGATGCGGGCCGAGGGCGGTCGAGTTGGAAGGCCCCGGCGCCGTCGCTTCGCCCAGCGCTGGACGATCTCGTAGCCGCCCTCGAAGCCGATGGCGCGAAGCTCGCGATACAGGCCCGCCGCGTTGTGCTGACCCTCCTGCCAGCGCACCTCGACAAAGCGCAGATGAGCATCGAGCCGGCTCGGGGCCGGCGCCCGGCGATAGGGCACGAACGCTCCCACGCACAGCTAGCGTCGTACGCTGTTGCGGGAGGCGCCGAGCGTGCGCGCGATCGTCTTGATCGCCACGCCCTCACCGTGCAGGCGTAGCGCCGCCTCGCAGCGCTGTCGTCGCCGGCCGCCCCCGTGCCCATTATCCTGCTCCGGAGGCAGGTCAGCAGGAGCGAGCGCGACCATGGCGGCTGGAGCGTCTTGGAACGCTGCCTGGCGGGCGGCCTCCCGGATTTCTGCCTGATGCCGCTCGACGCGTGAACGCAGCGCCTCGGAAGCGTTGACGAGAAGGTGCCAGCGGTCCGTGACCTGGATCGCCTGCGGCGCGCCGAGCCGCGCAGCCTCGGCGTACGGCCCCGCTCGATCCCGGCTGACGACGGCGATGCCGGGATGCGCAGCGAGCCAATCCCGCACGGGCTCGCAGGCGCGGCCGGGCAGGAGATCAAGGACGCGACCCCGTTCCAGATCGCAGACGATCGTGCCGTAGCGCCGGCCCCGCCGCCAAGCCCAGTCGTCGATCCCGACCACACGCGCGGACGCGCACCCTGCGCTCTTGCAACGGCGGATCAGCCGCAGGACGGTGTCGCCGCTGACCGGCATGGCAAGCCGTCGCGACAAGCGGGCGCCGGCCTCGCCGCCGAGCGCCATGCCGATATCGGTCTGCGCCTCGGCCAAGCGATCGCTGCGCTGTGCCCTCGCACGTGCGAGGCCGGGAACAGGCTCGGCAAAGATGCGGCCCGGACAATGGCTGCAGCGGAAGCGGCGCACCTTCACCCGCCACGTGACCGAGCGATCCTGCCAGGGCAGGTCCTTCAGGGTTCGCCAGTACGAGCTATGCACCCGGGCCGACCATCGCCCAAACTGCGGGCAGGCTGCGCGGGCTGCGGTCGTCCTGGCCGTGATCGTCAGCGCATCGGCGTTCAGCGCAAGCTCGTCGACCTGCACACCTTCTGAAACCGAGGGCAATAACGGGTTCGAGATCCGCATCGCGCTCTCCCTCCGCCACCCCAGGGATCAACGCTTCACAAGGCGCTCAGCACCGAACCTGCGGAAGAACCCTTATTCCACGCCGAAACACACCCGAAAAACTTGCGCTCGGCGCGGACCAGTTTGCTGGGTCAGGGTCAGGAGGACGTCAGTATGACCCAGCGCGTGCTTGTAGAGCGAGTAGACGTACTGTGGGTTCCTCATCTGCGGGTGGCCGCTGGTGAATTCGGCTGAGGTGACGATGTTATGTGCCGCGTCCTGCAGGGTACCGCCGTGTGCGAGTGCGTCGGCAATGTCCTACAAACCGGTCGGGTCGGGGATCGGTTGAGCAAGGCCTCGTGTAGCCGACGATATGGTTGTGCGAGGATTGGAATGTCGCGCTGCTGGCTCGCCTCGTTGGCGGACGCCGCTTTGACAGGTCAGCTACCTAAGTCTTAGAGACCCGCGCGGCGCTTGGGTTGGGCGGGCGCGATGGTGCGGGAAGAGTCATGGTGAGAGCTGCCATCAAGCGAGGCGACGGCGGGGTCCGGATCCTGACCGCCGGCGCAGCGGAGCCCGGAACCCGGCTCCGTCGAGGGGCGATATCCGAGCGACGGCCATGACCGGTGTGACCCTCGGTGCGGCGGGACCGCGCGTCCTGCTGAACCTCGTGCGGCTCCTGCCGAGCGAGAAGGGGGCAGGCGGTGCCGGCCGCCTCGCTCTGGCCCTCTTGGCGCATCTGCCGCGGCGTGTGCAGTTGCGGGTGGCGATACCCCACCATTGGCGCAGCCTGATACCAGCCTTCCCGACGGTCAGCTTCGAGGTCGTGGACGACGACAGCAACGCGAGCCTGCGGCGCCTCCTTTCCTGGTGCGAGTGCTATGTCGACCCTCTGAACGGACTCAGGCCGACGCTCATCGATCCGAAGATCGCCGTTATCAGCTTCGTTCTCGATCTCCAGCACCTACGCATGCCCTGGCTCTATACTGAGGAGCAGATGGCAGGGCGGTTGGCCGAGTACGGCTACGCAATCGACCGATCGGATTGGCTCGTGGCGATCTCCGAGTACGAGCGCGATAATCTTGCGGACTTCTACGGAGTCGATCGTGTCTCCGTCGTCCACTTGGCCGGCTTTATGGCCGAGGACAGCGGCCTTGACGCGGAAGCCGTGAGAGCCAAGCGTGCGGAGGTCGGTGACGAGGCATCTTATCTTATTTATCCCGCCGTGCCCTGGCCGCACAAGAATCATGACATCTTGATTCAAGCGATCGCCATCCTCAAGCGGCGCGGCCTGAGCGTTCCAGTGGCGCTGACCAACACTTCGGGGCAAACCGCCGAGAAGGAGCGGCTCGGCCGTGTCGCCGCTGCTTTCGGCGTCGATGATCTGGTGGATCTGCACGGTTTCTTGGATGAGGCCGCGCTCCTCGACCTCGTGATCTTAAGCCGCGGCATGGTGTTCCCGAGCCTGTATGAGGGTTTCGGCATCCCGCTCGTCGACGCGATGGCACTGGGCGTCCCTGTCTTGGCCAATCCGGCCGCCGCGGTGCCGGAGATCTGCGGTGCGGCGGTGACCTATATGGACAACGCGTCCAACGCTCTAGCGCTCGCCGACGATATTGCGGCCTTTTGGACCGGGACCGAGACGCGGAAGGATTTGGTAAATCGAGGGCTCGAACGTGCGCGGGATTTCTCGTCCGAGAAGATGGTCGCAGACCTTGCCGACGCCATTGACGCGGCCGTTGCAGCCAAAACAACTCGCGCTCTCCCGCCCGCGAGCCGGTTTACTCCGCCGCGCTACAACGAGCTTGCCGTTTTCGTCGCATACGGGAGGCTGACGGAGGCTGACCGCGCCCATTTGCGCGAGGCGGGGGACATCCACGCCTGGCACGCGCGCGCCTTCGGCGCGGACGCAGTTGTGACAGTCGGCCTAGATATCGCTCTGGTCGACGATCCGGACTTGTCCTCCTTCTTCGGCGCGGCCGCCAAGCTCATCCTTTTCGACGCCAGCGACCCGGCGTCCCTGGACACCGCAGTCGCGGATTTTGCGACCCGCTACGACCACGCAGAGTTTCAGCTAGTCACAGCGTACCGGGACCGGCTCAGTGCGTACAGCGCCACCGCGGTGCGGAGTGTGGTGTCGGCGCTGCGCCTGTTTACAAAGGCGGACTGCGCCGAGCCCGACACGCAGATGCAGGATTGCAAGCTTGAGAGGGAGCCCAGCGAACAGGAAGGTGTGATCGCGTACCAGCAAAGGCGCGGCACCAGCTTGGCCATCCGTGATGTGCTGCTTCGGCGCGCCTCGGCGCGGGGTCTTCGGAACGGCACGGTGGGTTTTCTGTCCGCCTACTGCACGCGCTACGCGCGACTGCGCGTGCCGATCGTGCGGCCGCAGACCGGTGTTCCTCACGAGACGGGTGATGCTCTCTAGCAGACATGGACACCTCGACTTCGGGGTGGGATTGGGCCAATAGGTCCGCAAAGAGCTTGCGATGGCTGGATTGCGTGAGACAGATGGCGGGCCGGAGCCCGCAGGACCGCCGCCCCACGAAGAGGCCGTCGATCCCGATTGGTATCTCGCCATCAACGGCGATGTAGCGAAGGCGGCCCTGGATCCGACGGAGCATTACATCCGCTATGGCCGGGCGGAGGGACGGTTTCCCAACGCCGCAGCGGCGGCTCGCCACGCGTGCGAGGCCGAGGGGAAGTTGGCGGCGGAAGTTAACCCGGTCTGGTACCTGGCCGCCTACCCCGACGTCGCAGCGGCAGGCGCCGACCCGGCCGAACACTACGCCCTCTCCGGCAAAGCCGAGGGCCGCCATCCCAACGCCGCGGCCGCGGCTCGCCACGCCCGCGATGCCGGGTGGGAGCTTATGGGGGAAGTTGACCCCGCCTGGTACCTCACCGCTTACCCCGACGTCGCAGCGGCAGGCGCCGACCCGGCCGAACACTACGCCCTCTCCGGCAAAGCCGAGGGCCGCCATCCCAACGCCGCGGCCGCGGCTCGCCACGCCCGCGATGCCGGGTGGGAGCTTATGGGGGAAGTTGACCCCGCCTGGTACCTCACCGCTTACCCCGACGTCGCAGCGGCAGGCGCCGACCCGGCCGAACACTACGCTCTTGCTGGCTACGCCGAAGGCCGCCATCCCAACGCCGCGGCCGCGGCTCGCCACGCCCGCGAGGCCGGGCGGGAGCTTATGGGGGAAGTTGACCCCGCCTGGTACCTCGCCGCTTACCCCGACGTTGCAGCGGCAGGCGTCGACCCGGCCGAACACTATGCCCTTGCTGGCCATGCCGAAGGCCGACTCCCGAGCGCCCAGGCGGCCACCAGGCACGCGCGGCGGCAGGAGGTCGATCCGGAATGGTACGTGGCGCGCTACCCCGACGTGCTTGAAACTGGCCTCGATCCGGCTCAGCACTATGCCGTCCGTGGTCACGCCGAGGGCCGCTTGCCCAACCCCGCGCATCTGCCGGTCAAGGCTTGGGCGCCAGTTGAAGATAAAGCACCGGCGGCAAGGCCCCTAGCACAATATCCTCTCGTCGGCGTGGTGACACCGGTGCGCAACCGACGCGCTTGGTCGGTGGACTTCGCACGGATGCTCGACGGGCAGGATTACCCACTCTTCCGGTTCTATGCGGTAGATTCCAACTCGACCGACGGAACGCCGGAGGCGCTCAGAAGACTCGATACTGCCGGCTGCACGGTCCTCTCGGCGCCCGACTCCGCCTACTGGACAGCTGCGACCAACATTGGTGTCGCCCGCGCATTGGCGGACGGGTGCGACTACATCTTGACGATCAACGACGACGCGATCATCCCCCCCAATTTCTTGAAGACCATCGTCGACGCCGCGGAGCGCGCCAAGGCGCGCATCGTGGGAAGCGTGATCGCCTTCGCTGACACGCCAGGGCGTCTTTGGGGGGTGGGTGCCTACAACAACTGGAGTTCAGGGTCCTTCGTGCAGACCGCGATGGCCGGGGCCTGGGACGATGCACTTGAACAGATCCCGCTCTCGCCCGAAGGGCTTATCGTGGCGGATTATCTGTGCGGTAACGGCACGTTAATCCACCGCTCGGTCTTCGAGGAGATCGGTTTATACGACGTCCGCCACCTGCCGCATTATCACGCCGACAGCGAGTTTACGATGCGCGCTGAGCTGGCTGGCATCGAGCGTTGGGTCGCGCCGAGCGCGCGGCTATACAATCGATTCACGGACGCCGGAGACGGAATTTTCGCGGCCCGCAACCAACGTTTGTTCTCCTTCCGGTCAGCGAACTATGCTCGACCACTCGTCTTTATCATAAACACCTATTGCCCTGACGAGATGAAGGCGCGGGCATTGGTGCGATACTTCGCGCTCTTCGTCAAAGAACCGAGCGTCCGGACGTGGTCGCGTCTCCTGCGGGTTGTGAAACTGATCGACACGCCGGTCGGGAGTCGCAGGGTTAGCTGTGCCGATTTCTTCCCGCCATCAGATCCAGCTATGCGCGCGGCCGAGGATCTAGATATCCTGCTCGGACTCTCCGAATCGGCTTTCCTGGCCCTGCTTTACCCCACCTTACTCCGGCGGCTCGAGTTCGAGGCGGAGCGCACGCGGCATACCGACGCGATCCGGTCCGGCTGCGATCGGCGCGATATCGTCCGCGAGATCCTCGCCCGCCCCGAGGCAAGATACGCTCGGCATGCGCACGCGGCGTTCCTGTTGGCTTATCTCGCCAAGGAGAATAATTCAGCCGAAACCTTGACTCCGGCCGAACGGCGACTTCTGGCGGCGTATATCGAGGCGGGCCGCTTACCGACCCGGGCTGAGGCAAGAGCCCTCACCGACGTGCCTGCAGGGATCGGTTCGGGCGTCGAACGTTCAGATGCCCTCACCGTGTATTTGAACGTCGACGTTCTATGCATGGCAGTGACCGACCCGAAGGCCGCCACGGGTGTTCACCGCTACGTGCAGAACGTCATGCAGGAGCTGGCACGCAACGCGCGGATCGATTTGAGGCTATTCCATGCGCCGCAGCTCGAGGAGAGCGCGACAGAGTTGCGCGCGGGACTCCTCGCGGGAGCCACGTTCGCTGAGCACGGCCTCCGGCCCCGGACCGGCGTGGTGTTCTATCCCTATTTCCCGTTCGCGGGCGTGGATCAGCGCTTCGAGGCGCTCCCACAAGTATTCACCGTCTGTGATCTATTTCCGCTTACGAACCCGGACTGGTTTTCGGCGGCAGCGATTGCTAATTTCAATGGGCAACTTCGCTATCTCGCTCAAGCCGACCACGTTCTGTGCATCTCGGCGGCTACGGAAGACGCACTACGCACGACCTTCCCGACTTTGCCGGCCACCTCATCTGTCGCGCATCTCGGCGTAGTTCGGAGGTCCGGCAACGACGGAGATACCGCGTCGGTGAGCCACATCGGGCTCGATGGGAAACCCTATTTCATCTGCGTCGGAACAATCGAGCCGCGCAAAAATCTGCGTACAGTAATCGCGGCCATGCGGCATCTGAGATCGGCGGCAGTCCAGGATCTCCGGATGGTCGTCGTTGGTCAGGCCGGGTGGTCGATCACCGCGGAGGGTTTGACCGATCTAGCAGAGGCCGACGCGGCTCGCATCACGTTCCTCGGCCGTGTACCGGATGAGCAGCTCTGGGACCTTTATTCAGGGGCTGTCTGCACGGTGTTCCCGTCGCTCGCCGAAGGCTTCGGTTTCCCGATCGTCGAGTCCTTCTCTTGCGGCACGCCCGTCGTGACGTCCAACGGTTCGAGCATGGCCGAGATTGCAGGCTCGGGAGCGCTCCTGGTCGATCCGACCGATCCGATCGCGATAGCGGTGGCGGTGGAACGTCTGGTGACCGACCCGGCCCTTCACGCCACGCTCGCCCGGGAAGCGGAACTCCGCAGCCGGCACTTCACCTGGGAGGTCTGTGCCGCGCGCCACGTCGAAGCGTTCGAGCGCGTGGCAGCCCGCAGGGAGGCGCCGGATCGACCGACGTCTTGGCGAAAGGACGTGGCCACCGCGCCGCAATCGGTGGGGAGTTCCGTTCAGTGAGCGCAGCCACGGTTACGCTGAGTAGGAGCCACGAGCGGGAACCCGGTACCGTCTCTTGGGACTCGGGCCTCGATCTACCGATCGAGGCGGACATACCGTTCGACAGCACGCTGGCCGGTGCAGGCTGGTACCCCTCGGAAATCTTCGAGGGTGTGTGCTTCCGGTGGATGGGCAGCGCCACGACGGCGCGGGTCACCGCAATCCTGGACCGCAGCATCGACCTGGAGTTGAGCGTGTATGTTCCACATATCGTGGACCACGCGTGCTGGGACGCGGTGACGTTCCGCGTGGATGGGCAGCCCGTCGACGCGGTCCTCGCAGTCGACCAGGTCCGCATGTATGTCGTCCGGCTGCCGGCGCGCCCGGCCTGTGCCGCGGGCAGAGTGGAGCCCGAGCGGAACGAAGTGGCGGAGAGCCTAACTGAGATCGAGCTATGCGCCCCCTTCGCCAAGCAGCCCAATCCCAACGATGCGCGCACGCTCTCAATCGGCGTCTCGTTGCTGCGCGTCCGGCCGATCGCTCCCGAGGCGCTCGCGCGCAACCGGCTCATCGTGCGCGCGGCGCTGCTGTCGTATTTCGCGGGGCGGGACGTGGCCGGCCTGATCCCGGTCTCGGACGGGCCCGGCGCCACCTCATGAGCCTCAACATCACGGAGCAGGTGCTCGCGGGCAGCCTGCGGGAACTGCACGCGTGCCTGCGCGTCTGGCTCGCCGGCGGCGCGCCGGCTGATGCGAGGCTTGCTGCTGACGCGCGCGATCGCTGGGTCGGGCTCGTCAGCCATCACCGAGCCGAGTCGGCTTTGGCGCTGCTCGCCATAGAGGCCGGCGCGGTTTTCTTCGCGATCGCCCATGAGCCCCGCGTTCTCGACGCGATTCTGCAGCTTCCGGCTCCGTCGGCGCGCGTCCGGGACGCCTGGGCCGCGCTCGACCCACATGATCCCCGCCGGCTGCTCGGCGGCATGTTCCTGCATCCCCCTTTCGAGCTGGACAACCTTGAGCATTTCGTCGGGCAGGAACGCTTCGACAACATCCTCTTGATCTACGCGACGTGGCAACCGCGGTGCTTCGAGACGGACGCCCAACGGGCCCGCTACGTCGCTTACGGCGCCACGCTTTGCACGGCGCTCGCCGACCGGATCGAGACAGGCACCAGTCCGCTCGACACGTTTCTGGAACACAGCGTCCGCTCGATCGGTGGCGGCATCGTCTACTCGTGCGAGGGGATGCTCGTCGAGCACGCGCGGGCAAAGAGCCGCCTGATCCGCGCCTATCTCAAGCGCCGACATGGCCTCGATCCCGCCGAAACAAGTCAGGCCGACGTGCTGGTGGCCGGCTCGACGATACGGATCGGGCTGCTCTGGGCCGATACCGACTGGCGCACGGAGAATATCGTCGGCGCGGCGTCCGTCGACCGGCTACAGGACCACGGCTTCCACGTCGTCTCGATCATCCACCATAACCGCCCCGCGACGAAGGATCGGCGGACGATGGAGGGCCGGATTGCCGCGCTGAGCCATGAGGTCGTCGATCTCAGCCGACGGCGCGGACTGACCGAGCAGGCCGAGGCGATCGCGGCCCTCGACTTGGATTGCCTGATGTTCATGACGAACGTCACGCACGGCTACAACGACTACATCGCCCTCGCGACGTTGCGGCTGGCGCGGTGGCAAGCGGTCAACCTGTGTGCCGTGGTCACGACGGCATTCCCGGCCATCGACCTCTACATCTCCGGCCTACTCTCGGAGAGAGCCGAGAGGCCACAAGACGGCTACACCGAGGCGCTCGTGCGCCTGCCGGGATCGTGCCTCGTGTTCGACCGCCAAGACGAGGGGGGAGAGTACCGCAGCGCGAAGCTTTCCTTCCAGCGCCTGCGCGACCCGTCGACGGTCACACTGTTCGGCAGCGGAGCCAATTTCTATAAAATCCATCCTGATCTCACCGATACGTGGGCGCAGATCTTGGCCGCGACGCAGAATAGCCGACTCGTGCTGTACCCGTTCAACCCAAACTGGAGTTCCGATTTTGCGGGTCGGCGCTTCCTGCGCCGCTTCAGCGATCAGCTCATCGCCCGGGGCGTCGATCCCGCGCGCGTGACCGTGGCGGGTCCCTGGCGGGACGCGGGGGTCGTCGCCGACCTTCTATCCGAGGTCGACATCTACCTCGACAGCTTTCCCCACAGCGGCGGATTGTCGTCGCTGGACGCCCTGCGTTTGAACATACCGATCGTCACGAAGGGCGGTCCAACACAGCGCGAGAACCAGACCGCCGACTTGCTGGATCTGATGGGGTTGTCGCGCTACGTCGCGGACTCCGTCGATGGTTATGTGCGAACGGCCTGCACGCTCGCCGAGGATCTCTCCGCCTGGGCCGCATTCAAGGTCGGCATCGCGCGGGGCATGCGCGCGGCTCCATTCTTCGACACGGTCACGTACTCCGCCCGGCTGGCCACCGCGCTGCGCTCGGCGGTGACGGCGCCGGCAGCTCGGGATTCAGAACCGTGATGGCGCCCCCCACCCTGGCCACATCGCTGGCCCCGCACCCCGAACGCCGGATCACTGGCGGGCGCGAGATTGGTCGGCTGAATCAGTACCGCTGCATCGAGAGTTGGCGGGCGAGCGGCTTCCACGTCTTCAGCGTCAACGCAGCCGACGAGGCAGACGCCGTCCGAACCGCATATCCGGATGTGCCGGTCATCGTCGCTGAGCGCGACGCGCGCGGTCTCTGCGGGCGGCCGTTGATACCGGTGTCCGAGATGATCCGGGCCCTGCGGGGCGCCGGGGTGACCTGGGGCGGCATTGCCAGCGCGGACGTGCGGGTCGCCGCCCCTGGCCTTCTTCTGCATGTCGCCGGCGAAGGCCGGAACAGAGACATGGCGGTGTTTCTGAACCGCGCCAACGTCGCCCATCCCTGTGACGAAGCCGGCGAACTCGATTCCGGCGGTCCATCAGCTGTCCTGTTCGATGTCAGGCATTCCGCCGCACTGGATTTCGAGCCGTTCGCCCTCGGCCTGCCGGGGTGGGGGCGCGCCTTGGCGATGACACTTCTCCTTGCCGGCTCTCAGGCCTACTCTCCGGTCGGCGCCGTCCTGCGACACCTCGACCACCCGAAACTTTGGGGGGAGGAGGTTCACCGACGCTTCTTTTCGGCGTTTCGCACACGCTTCTCGCCCGAGTTGAGGGCGCTGCAGCGCACGGAGGGCGCGGACGCGTTGCCATCCCTTGCCGCTGTTGCGGATCTGGGCCGGCACGCGGAGGTCTACGCGGACCTCGCAGATCGCCGGGCCGGAGAGACCGGTCTCACGGAATCTGCCCGGCGCCACAGGTCAGCATACGCCGCCGCCATCGCAGACCTCATTCAGGAATTGGCGACAACCGCGCCCCGGCCCGGGATCTCAGGCCGGCTCTAGGAGATCTCGTCGTGCTCTCGGAAAACTTCATCCTCTGCGCCATCCTTGGCGTGCCGCTTGAGGGAGAGCACGCCCTTTCGGCCGCGGTCGAGGATCTCGACGTGGCGCCCTTGCCGCTGGCCATGGCCCTGGCTCAGACGGGCCGCATCGACGATCTCTGCCGGTTGCTCCGGCTTCGGAGCGACATACCTTTCGGCGCGGTCGCCGCCTGCGCTCTGTTCGTCGGATTAACGCGCGACCCCGGACAAGCCGTCACCCTGTTCAGGGTCCTGCGGGAGGCCGCGCCATTAGACGCCGATGTCTGGTTGGCCATCGCCCGTTTCGAGGCCGCCATCGGCAACGAGGCCGCAGCCCTGCGCGCGGCCGCGGTTCATGCGGAACTGGCGGGAATATCGTTCGCGACTCCTGCCCGTGAGGACGCCGCGCCTGTGCGAATTCCTCTTGGAACGATCCGGACTCTCCGGGGTGATGTGAACATCGAGTTTTGAAGGTGGAGGTCGCAACGGGTTACGCCGTGTCGAACTCGGGCTGACGGCTGGCGATCGGCCTGGAGGACGGCCTGCGCCAGACCCACGGCTGGCTTCTGGAAGAACACGCAAGCCGGCGGGGCTGAACGGCGCGAGCCGGACGCGGAACGCCGCCTCCTTCGGACCTTGGCTAGCGATCTCATCCAGCCGAAGCTCATCATGGGATTTATCTAGCGTGGACTCGATGGACCGCGAAACGAGCACACCCTCTCTGGCTTCGGTTCAGAGCCTCGCCTCTGAAGGGGCGTATGCGGCAGCGCGGGAGGTCGCCCTCTCCCTCATTGACGCATCGATCGACAAATTCGGCGCCTGCGTCGCCCTCATCGAGATCGAGAGACAGCTGAAGAATCTGCCTGGCGCCATAACGGCTTGCCAAACCGCGACAGGTCTACATCCCGAGAACGAATCTTTGCACCTGCATCTCGGCTGGCTCCACTTCGAAGCCGGCCAACTCAGCGAGGCGCGAGACTGCGCCGGAAAGGTGGCGGGTTCGGAAAACCCACAGCTCCAGGTCGGAGGCTTGCGGCTCCATATATTCGCCTGCGCGCGAGATGGCAGCTGGGAGAAAGCGACAACCTCTTTCCGAGAGCTCGAGACGATCGATGCCGAACAATCTCATATCACCGCGAACGAATCGCTATCGACTTTCGAAGGGAAGCTGATCGAGCTTATCAACGCGAAACGGATCCGCGCAGCGTACAATCTCCTTTCATACCTCCCCCCGCAAATTGACCGATTATCGAGCAAGCTTTTAGATCATATGAAAACGACGCCGCCGACTCTACCTCGAGCCGGCGATCGGCTTTTGTTGGATCGCTGCGCTAACAGAGTCAGAAACCTCCTGCTCAAGCACCAAGACAACAAACTGTCGAGTTTTATATCTGGAATCCTGCCGAAACCTCGCAAGTCGCGGGGGCTCAAAGTCTCGGTCATTACGCCAGTTCTGAACGGCGGACTGACGCTGCGGACCACCATCGAGTCGGTGCTGCATCAGGAGAATGTCGAGGTCGAATACATCATCGTTGACGGAGGCTCGACCGACGACACGATAAAAATCGTTCAAGAATACGGCGACAGGATTGAATCGTTCATATCCGAGAAGGATCGAGGGCTGTACGATGCAGTCGGAAAAGGTTTCGACCGCGCGACCGGAGACATTTTCTGTTACCTCAATGCGGACGATACGTTCGAGCCAGGCGCGTTGGCTAGAGTTGTCGAAGCCTTCAAGGGCAACCCCGGTTGCGAAGTTATATATTTTGATGAAAGCGTCAATAATGAATTCTGGAAAACACAAAACAAGCAACAAAAAGACGTAGATTTTATCGATCTTTGGCACGGACATGTGCTCTTTCAAGCGAGTGTTTTCTTCACACGCCGGGCATATTATTTTGCCGGCGGAATAAATAGGATGATGAAACTTGCAGGCGACGCCGAACTCTGGCTACGCTTGTCCTTGTTATATCGCTTCCGGTATTGCTTCGGCCATGTCAGCAGCGCGTCCGTTCATGATCGGCAACTCAGTCGCGATATGGGCGCCTATTACGGCGAGCTCCTTAAAATCAAGCAGCAATATCGTGAGCTCATACATCCGCTTAAATGGGCTTCTCTGTACCTCAGGCACATGTTTCTGCTAATCAGAAGATTTGCCCGATCCCGGCAGCCTCGAGCGAGAAGATATCGCCGCCTCCTTCTGCCCTTCGCAACGTCGAGGTTGCCGGAAGCTCCTATTGGCCAAATTCTTCCGGATCACAATATATGCCCTATCTACCGCACACCTGCCACGACCTTCATCGCAAGTTTGCTGACCAAGACTGGGCGCCCGGACAACGTAAACAGAGTCGTTCACCACGAAAAATCTGACATCATCGCCGTCTACCCAAAAGTTTTGATTTCCCAGCTTGCACCGATCCGGGTAGACACGACACACGATGATTTTGTCTCTACCGGTGATGTGCTGTGCAACGGGACGGATGCTCACTGCAGCGTTCTGACAACGGACACGCTCACGTTTTCTCTCCTGCGCAGAATGCTGGATCGTTGCGCAAGCCGTTACACGGTGGATCGCAAGCAGACGATGCACGATGCTGACCCACTATCTCTACCCCTATCAGATTTGCCTCCGCTGAAACTGCAAAGCTATCTTCACGGGTCGGAAAAAATTCTGCTCATCACTGACGATACGGATGAGCCTAACGTGCAGACGCGATTCTGCTCCGGAACATCGAAAATCTACACGATCGAGACGGATGAAGCGTGCCATAAGCTCGGCCACGCGGACTCTCTGTACGCCCGCCAGACCTCAGGCACAGAGGTCTGCTTGACTGGAGCGGCTGCCAAATTCGATGCAGTCATCATTGAACAGGCCTCTCTTATCGCGAATGCCCCCTTCGACTGCCTGAGAGCGTTGTCGCATCGGCTGACGTCGCATGGGCGCGTCGTTTTCCGGGTTCCCAATGCGAACTCGTTCCTCTTCGACCTGCTTGGGCTTCGCTGGCAGCGCTTGCACGTCCGGATGCCCATGCACCTGCATTCTTCCCGCTCCATCAAAGCTGTCGCCGAAATCATGGATTACAATATCGAATACATGACCTCATTCACACCTTTGCATAAAATTTTGCCCACTTCCCCAGGCGACTTCTGCCCGCCATATCCTCAGCACGCCTCTGACTACTTACTCGGCGCGATCGCAAAGTTGTTCGATTGGAGAGGTAGAGGAGACGAGCTTTTCGTTGTCTTAGAGCGCCGTACCTGAGGGACCATGTCGAACCATCTCAAGATCAGCATCGTGACGCCCTCCTTTAATCAAGGGCAGTTCGTAGAGAGCACGGTCCGGAGCGTACTTGAACAAAATTATCCGGAACTAGAATACATATTCATGGATGGTGGCTCAACAGACTCTACAATCGATGTCATAGATAAATACAGAGACAAATTTTTTCACTTTAGGTCGCATCGTGATGAGGGACAGGCCGCAGCTGTCGCGGAGGGCTTTGAGACCAGCGGCGGAGATATACTTGCTTACCTGAATAGCGACGATATGCTTGCCCCTCGCGCGCTATTCTATGTCGACGCCTTTTTTCGAAACAACCCCGATATCGACGTATTATACAGTCACAGGCTGGCGATCGACACGAATGGTATCGCGATTTATTATTGGATTTTGCCGACTCATTCGTCGTATCTTATGTCGCGCTGGGATTATATACCTCAGGAAACAACTTTTTGGCGCCGGTCGATCTGGGAGAGGGCTGGCAACATCGATAAGTCGTTCCGATTCGCAATGGATTACGATCTGTTCGTGCGCTTTATGAAGCTCGGCAAATTCAAGCGCGTCAACCGATTTCTGGGTGCGTATCGCTGGCATGACGATGCTAAGTCCAGTCGCCTGTTCGAGACAGTCGGACGAGAGGAAATCGCCCGCGTTTGGCGGGAACATGGTATCAAGAAAAGTAAGATATCTAGCTTTCTAGAGCGCCGATTCCATCAAGCGATCGATTCAAACTCGAATACATTCGTGGAGAATCATCACATCCGGAGCGGTTGCCTACCGGGATTGGGCTACCACATCAACGACGTTTGGGGGTGGTGACCCATTTGGGGAGTTATATTACTATGGACCAATCTGAATTTTAATTGACCGAGTAAATATACCGGACGAAGCATCTAATACTCGGGATCGATCCGGCGACTAATTAGCCTCCCCTTGGGTCGCCGGTGGCTGGTGTCGAGCCATTCAGCGCCGATTCTTCCCAACGGATCGAGAAAAGGTTGGCTTGAGCGATGCGTCCGGTATCGTTTGCCGGATCGCCGTTTCGTTTGAGCCGCGGGAGGGAGCGGCCGTCGAACTCGGATAAGCAGCCGCATCTTTGTCGAGGCGTTAAGGTATGGTGGTTTGCCGTTCGATCGTGAGGACGGGGTGTGGATCGGGATCCGGGCGCGGAGCGGTGAGGCGAAGTCGTGAGTCAGATCAGTTCCAAGTGCATCGCCCTTACGTTCGCCCCCCTTGCGGCGGCCTCTCCGGCGGCAGGCCTGGACGCAGGCCCCTTGACCACGCCAACCCAAGCCGACCTGGCGCGTATGAGCCCGCTGACGGCAAGTTCGGCAGTTACCTTGTCGGGTTACGCCCTCTCGGGCGACCGCGGCGCGGGCTGCACCATGGTCCGAGGCGCGGCCAGCGGTCCTGGCGCCATCCGCGACAAGTCAGGCTCATGGTGGCAGGCTGCCCCTGGTCGCCCCATGGACGTGAGCTGTTTCGGCGCCAAGATGGATGGGAAGACCGACGACACCGCCGCAGTGCAAGCGGCGATCACTGCTGCCGCCATGTCGGGTGCGGGCGGCCAAGTTACGATTCCGGGCGGCAGCATCCGGATCGGCAGCGTGAACTTGCCGAGCAACATCCGCTTGTCAGGGGCAGGGATGAACGCGACGGCCGTCTTCGCCGCCACGTCGACCGGCGACGTCTTCTCGGCGTCGGATCCATCGAACGTGAGCAACGTCGCGATCGAGGCGCTAGCCGTCTACGGTGCGGGCGGAAGGCGCCAAACCGGCGGGCACTACGTGCTGTTCCGGAACTGCACCAATTGCCGTGTCTCAGACTTCTTGTTCTCCGGGGCCTTTGTCGGCGCTGAGGTAACCGGGCCGAACACAGTCAACGTGGCGCTCGAGCGTGGCCGGTCAGACGGGGCTGTCCTCTACCATTTCGCCGTGTCGGGAGGCTCGGATACTTTCCTGCGCGGCCTCGTCACGACTGCCGGCGGCGGTGACCAGGCAAAGTGCGGGGTGCGGCTCACACAGTCTGGCGGAACCTGGATCTCCGACTCAGACATCACCGCGTCCGGCCACGGTACCTGCGTGCAGCCCGGCAGCAATCAGTCGGTGAAGTGGACCTTCGTCTCGAACACAGCCCTGGGTGATAGCGGCTCGGGCTACGGCCTTTTCCTCGCTCCGACCGGCACTGGAGCGATTTACGGCTTCAGCGCCTCGAACGCGTGGACCTCCGCGAACAAGAAGGCCGGCATCGCGACCCAATGCGAGGATGGCGGTGTTATCGAGGCCTTGACACTGAATGCGCACCGCGCCGTGGCGAACACGCTGGACGGAATGATCTTCACCTGTGGCAACGGCATCCGGATCATCGCTCCGACTGTGGTCGACAACAGCAACCCGGATGGCGGCGGCGTGGCCGGCCGCAACTCCGGCATCGCGTTCGGTCCCGGCATCTCGCATTTCACCGTGGCTGGCGGCGAGTTTAGGGCCTTATTCGGAAGCAAGCCGTTTCAAGCGCACGCCGTACGCGTGATGCCGGGCGCCTCAGATTATTACACCATCCAGGGCGTTGACGGTGTCGGGGGTACGACCACCGGCGTCACCATTCAAGATGGCGGGACGGGCGCGCACAAGACGGTGGCGAACAACTGGTAGTGTCAGTGACTGCTCCCCACCCTGAAGCATGGCGTAGATCGCCTTGACCGGATCGAGGAAAGCCCGCCCGGCTCGGCCAGGCGGGACCAATCGATCAGTCGAGTTGATCGGCCCATGCATTGGCCTCAACGAGCGCCTGCTCCACGGATGAGTAGGCCGTTCGCGACTCCTCCCAGAGCATGTTCCGGACGCCATGGATGGTCCACAGATATGAGGGTCCCCCGGATTTTGGTCCGGCCGCAAGGTGAGCTTCCGGATCTCATGAGGGTCCCCCGGATTTTGGTCCGGCCGCAAGGTGAGCTTCCGGATCTCATTCGGCGGCCTGCAGGGCCGCCGCCAGGGCGAATTCCTGGGGCGTTCGCCACCCCAGGGCGGTGTGAGGACGGCTCTCGTTGTAGTGCCGCCGCCACGTCTCGATCTTGCTCCTCGCGTCGGCCAACGACAAGAACCAGTTCGCGTTCAGGCACTCGTCGCGCAGCCGGCCGTTGAACGACTCGACCAGCGCGTTGTCGGTCGGCTTGCCGGGGCGCGAGAAGTCCAACGTGACGCCGTTCTCGTAGGCCCAGCGGTCGAGGGCTTTCGAGACGAACTCAGGCCCGTTATCGACCTGAATCGCGCCCGGTGCTCCGCGCAGCAGCGCCAAGCGGCCGAGGACAGCCACGACCTGCTCGCCTTTGATGCCCTGGTCGACCTCGATCGCCAGAGCCTCGCGCGTGAACGCATCGACGACCGTCAGGGCCCGCAGCCGGCGGCCGTCGAACAGCGCGTCGGAGACGAAGTCCATCGACCAGCGTTCGTTCGGCCGGAGCGCAGCAGGCTGACGCTCACGGTGTGCCGCGCTGACGTTCCGGCGCGGCCGCTTGAGCCGCAGGCTCAGCCCCTCGTCCCGGTAGAGGCGGTGGACCCTCTTGTGATTCACCCGCCAACCTTCCCGGCGCAGCAGGATGTAGATCCGGAAGTACCCGTAGCGCACCCGGCTCTTGGCCAGATCGCAGATGCGCATCCGTAGCGGTGCCTGATCGGGTTTGGTCGAGCGGTAGCGGACGCCCGACCGACCGACGCCGAGCGCGACACAGCCGCGCCGCTCGCTCACCCCGTGCGCCTCCTGAACCTGGTGCACGAGCTCGCGTCGCCGAGCAGGCGTCAGAGCTTTTTTGCGAGCACGTCCTGCAGGATGTGCTTGTCGAGGCTCAGATCGGCCACGAGCTGCTTGAGCTTGCGGTTCTCGTCCTCGAGCTGCTTCAGCCGCCGCAACTCGCCCGTCCCCAAGCCGCCGTAGAGCTTCTTCCAGCGGTAGAATGTCTGCTCGGAGATGCCCATCCGGCGCAGCACCTCCGAGACCGGTGTCCCGGTCTCGGCCTGCTTCAGCGCGAAGGCGATCTGCTCTTCGGTGTACCTGCTCTTCTTCACGGCTCTGCTCCTCCCCTCAGGGGCTCACGAAACCGGAAAACTCGCACTCACGCCGGACCAAAGCGATGGGGGGACGTCACCTCATGGCTTGACCCGCCATACAGTCGCCAATCGATGCGAGTCCGTACGGAATCGGCCGCACGGCGGTCGGACAGGTTCTCGGAGAACTGCAGCAGCGTGATCAGCGCCAGCCGCCAGGGGCAGGCCGCGGGCTGTCCGACGCGTGCGAACAAGCCAGCAAACTGGATATCCGTGTCGGTCGGACCGAGAGCATCCCGCAGCCTGAGATAGGCATGACCGTGTGGGAATGCGGCACGGGCGACGGCCGCGGTCTCGTGTGGGACACCGGAATCGGGTGTGGGATGGAGAGACATCTCGATCTCCTGGACAAGGCGCGCTCTGCGCCATGATCTGGGAAACACCCATCATCTGAAACGGATTCACCCAATTCGCCAGCAGTATCTGAACTGAAGCAAGTCCATGCTCCCGATGGCCTGATCGGTGATTACCACACGCCGGTGCTCCCGATGGCCGGCGCGTGAAGGAAAACTCCGTACGACAACCAAGATCTCAAATGGCCGGCAACGCACCATCAAGGTTGATTTTAACACCGCCTCCCTCGTTGGCCTTACCTGAATGCCCATGACGAGATTCTGAAGACTAACGATGTGGAGCTGCTCGCCCCATTTTTGGGTGGAGCAGTCTCGCTCTCAGGGGCAAACGCCATCTCTTCAAGACAGACCGCATCTCGCAAAAATGCGGACGACCATGGGCGTTCTATAACTCTGATTACTCGAGGCGCTCTCCGGGCATGTGTACCAGTTGAGCCCGCCCCGGTTCGAATGGAGCCAAGCTCGCTCTTCGCGCTTCGAAACCTTTGCAGAAGACCTCCGGGTTAGACAGGTCCAGTCCCTCGAAATCCAAGAAGTTATAGCGCCACCACTCACTTGCGAGCAGAAGACCGATGATCTCCCTGGGAAAACGAGGGCGAATGATCTCTGCCGGGTTTCCACCGATGATCTGGTAGGCAGGCACCGAACGCGTGACGACGCTGCCGCTGGCCACAACACATCCAGTTCCAAGAGTAACACCGGACGCGATCATCGACCCAGCGCCGATCCAAACATCGTGCTCAATCCTCGGCGCCGGCCTTTGCGGATTCGAATGAATATTCGCATAGTCAGAACGAAAATCTCCCATCGCGCGAATGACTTGACCCCGCGGATTTAATTCATGCGTGAAGGGAGAAGTCGAGATATGCTCGATCGGATGCCGGTAGATTGGATAAGTGACGCCTGGCCCTATCGAGCAGTAGCGGCCGACACTAATGTTGGGATTTATTACACTGTTGCTGTACGTCTGAAAACCGAGCGGGCATAGCACCTTACCGACATAGATGCCGACATAAGGCTCGATTTCACAGCCTGACACAAACTCAAGGACGTCGCCGACAGTTACGCCCTCGTCCACCTCGGAACTCATCGAGATGCGATGGTCGTGAAGAAACTCAATCGTGTGACGTGTAGCCCGGATCTGCATAGCTCTGCCAGTCTACCCGATGCCGACTCGCGAACACAGGGGGGCGCAGCGTCGGGGGAGGAAAAAACCGTCCTCGCGAACGGTAGGTGATCGTGATTAGTTTTTTTGAACCACAACTTCGAGTAACGGTGTCCAAAGGCAGGTCCGCGAAAGAAGATCGCCTTTTAATCCATGGAGCAATCTTGAGCGACGCGAGTGCTGAGATAGGCGCTATCGCCTTGTCATCCAGTCTCGGGGGGGGTCCCGATGGGCGAGGCGGTCACCGCACTTGCACTCGCCGTGACCATTCACCGAGGACATATGACACTGGGGTCAAGCGGACATCCTAAAAACCGAACGGCAAAATAGATATAGCTCGCTTAAGCTCACTGATCTATTGCACCATTAGTGCAAAAGGAGCCGATAACACGGAATCCTTGCTCAAAGCGGCGGCTAAGCTCTAAAAGAAGCGGGAAGCAACTGGCAGACCGCTCAGATTTGCCTCAAATAACTACAGCCAACCATAATCCTTTTCTGTCTCAAGAGCTGGATACGTAAGCACCCGCCCACTGCACGCTTACCTGTCTCCAATAATCGAAACTGCCGTCGGTAACGTATCTACAACCTTCGAAAACGAGCTGCACACGACTTGGCCCGATTTCATTCAACGGAATTCTGATTAAATTTGCACCCTTTTGAATGAGATGCGAATCGACAGACGCGCCTACCGAAACGACACATCGACTCACTTTTGAAAGATCGGCAGCATAAATTGACAGACACAAGTAGCCCCGCTCGGCTTCGAGAAGGCGAAATTTTACAGAGGGGTGAAGCCAATTATCAGGATATTGGTAGCCAATACTCAGGAACCCGCATTCAGTTAGCTCCGCGAGGGTGATGCAGGGGTAAAAATCGATATTAGCCGGAGCAGATTCACCAGACCGTCTCAATGCTTTGCTGTAAAAGTCCAGCATTTTGGATTCGGCAAGATCCCAATGAGACCAAAATACACAGTATTTACTACAGCCCGCATCACGCAGCTCAATATCTGGATCAACGATGCAATAGGATGGAGGCCTTTGATTGACGCTATACACAACTGAAGATTCATCGTCTGCAGGTTTCCACCAGCAGTGAGCGTCTTGATGGAAACGATGGGCGAAGGCTCCGTAGATCATGTATTCGCTAGGCGGAACTTCTGCGGTCAGTATTTTCCAGAGATCGTGCTCCGCATTCAGGTGCTCAAGCACAGCCCGATCAAGCACGTAGATTGGCCGGTCCATAAATTGGAAGCTAGGATCGAAACCAAGGAACTGACCTGTCCCAGAGCGCCATCTTAGGCTGGGCTCGTTATCCCAGCATCTGTATTGCCAGATTGGCCGGCCACCCTGAAAAAAATCTTCGGAATGCAGGTCAGCGATCAAAAGATAGTCAGAGTCAATACTCCAAATATAGTCAGCATCGCTATGATAGCAAAGTTGCAACTTTATATACATTTGAACTCTGAAGTCGTCTTCCTGATCGCCCACAATCGACTGCTTCGAAATTAAACGAGATCCTGGAGGCAAATCCATGTGCTTTATGGATTCGAAGTCCGCATCATCACAAAAAATCAAAAGAATTCCATCTATTTTGCTAAATACAGAAAAACTTTTCAACATAACAGCTAATAAGTGAAGATCTTTGCGGCAGGTTACAACGGCAACATCCATTTTATAACGTGTCGACGTACTGCATGTTTCGGTCATGAGGCAAGCTCGTTGATACAGAGGAAACCCACACGTGTTGCGAAATTTTCGCTATAGATGGCCCGTGCCCTTGTTGCCACTCTTCAACGCTAGCACAAGACAAATGATCGACATAGATCATTGACTTACAGCGATCAGCGACACCCTTTATGCAGGTCTTGCAGAAAGAAGCTATAATTGACGCGCAATGCACAAATCACGAGAAAACAACTAACTAGAAATTAAAGTCGGACTATGAGCTGATGAGCAAACCCGGTTTGATTTGCTGCGCGAATCACCGGGAAGCCGAAGCTGCAATATGGAAGGCTTTTACCATAGGCACCGCAGTGGCGGGTCGATTCTCAACATTTGACGACGTGAAAAGGTCCTATACGATCGCGGACGTTGAATTCTGACGGCGAGACGGCGCTCAGGGGAGTCTCGACATGCAGCAGTGAAGTAGCCGAGGGGCTATCGTTCTAAACTCACGTCTCCGGTTGGTCCGAAAGCGTCTGCGCGGCGAGTTTCCCTGGTGGGCTTTACGACCCGCGTCCGTAGATGTCCTCGACGCGGATGATGTCGTCCTCGCCGGTGTAAGAGCCGACCTGGACCTCGATCAGCTCCAGCGGGATCTTCCCCGGATTGGCCAGCCGGTGCATCGAGCCGATCGGCAGGTAGACCGCCTCGTTCTCGTGGACCAGCACCACCCGGTCGTCGATCGTCACCTCGGCGGTGCCGCGCACCACGACCCAGTGCTCCGCCCGGTGGTAGTGCTTCTGCAGCGACAGGCGCCCGCCCGGCACCACCTGGATCCGCTTCACCTGGAAGCGCTCGCCGATGTCGATGCGCTGGTACCAGCCCCAGGGCCGGTACATCCGCAGATGCGCGTCCGCCTCCGGTGCGCCCGAGGCCCGCAGGGCGTTGACCAGATCCTTCACCTGGCCCGAATGCGCCTTGGAGGCCACCAGCACCGCGTCGGGGGTGGAGACCACCACCACGTCCTCCAGGCCCACCACCGCGGTCAGGCCCTCGCCCTGGCTGTGCACGAGGCTGTTCTTCGTGCCGATCAGCGACACCCGGCCCCGCACGGCGTTGCCTTCCGTGTCGTGGTCCAGCACCTGCCAGACCGCGTCCCAGGTGCCGACATCCGACCACGAGAACGACACCGGCAGCACCCCGGCCCGGGCGGTCCGCTCCATCACCGCGTAGTCGATCGAGATCTTGGGCGCCCGGGCGAAGGCCGCCGCATCGAGGCGCACGAAGTCGAGGTCGGTCACCGCCGCCTCCAGCGCCGCGCGCGCGGCCGCCAGCACCTCGGGGACGAACGCCTCCAGCTCGGCCAGCATCAGGTCGGCGCGGAACAGGAAGTAGCCCGAGTTCCACAGGGCGCCGTCCGTGATCAGCGCCTCGGCGCCGGCCCGGTCGGGCTTCTCGACGAAGCGGGCGACCCGGGCCGCGCCGGGCGCCTCGGCGATCGGCTCGCCCCGGCGGATGTAGCCGTAATCGGTGGCGGGCCTGTCCGGCTCGATGCCGAGCGTCATGGTGTAGCCGGCCTGGGCACCGGCGGCCGCGCGCCGCACCGCGTCGACGAAGGCCTCCGTGTCGGGCACGACATGGTCGGCGGCCAGGATCAGCACCACGGCCTGCGGGTCGGCGGCGGCGGCGTGCAGCGCGGCCACCGCCACGGCGGCGGCCGAGTCGCGGCCCTGCGGCTCCAGCAGGATGTCGGCGGCAAGACCCAGCTGGTCACGCTGCTCGGCGACGATGAAGCGGGCCTCGGCCGAGGCGATGACCGTGGGCTTGGCGAAGACGGACGTGTCCGACACCCGCGCCAGCGTCGCCTGGAAGGTCGAGCGCTCGGCATCCACCAGCCGGGCGAACTGCTTGGGCATGCTCTCCCGCGACGCCGGCCACAGCCGCGTCCCCGTCCCTCCGCACAGGATCACGGGGAGAACCTGATTGTTCCAGTCGCGCACTTATCTCTCCGCAGCCTGTCTCACGATCCAGCGTCTGCAAGCTTAGTCCGTGCATCTTCCAAGATGCGAGCCAGAGACACAGTTAAATCGATCTTAGGTGTCCAACCTGTGGCCTGCCGCAAGTGGCGGGCGTCGCCGAACGCCAGCGGCACCTCAGAATGTCGCGACCTTGTGGGATCGCGACGGACTTCAATATCGATTTGGGCAAGCCCCCGTAAGCCGGTTAGCATGCTCTCGATGCTTCGCGGCACACCGGAGCATATGTTGAAGGTTTGAGGGCCATCAAATCTCTCTGCATATTGAATAATTTTGATATAAGCACCAACGACATCAGAGACGTCGAGAAAGTCGCGCTGAGCAGATAAGTTGCCTACTTCTACGAACGGCGGTCGTTGCCCTACTTCAGCCAGCGCGATCTGATGCGCGAAGGAGGCGATTGCAAAGGCCAAATCCTGCCCCGGGCCGATATGATTGAAGGGACGCAGCACGATCGGCTTTAGGCAAGTACCTTCGGTCGATTTTAGCACCAGCTGCTCGCTCAACCGCTTGGAACGAGCATAGGCGTTCGTCGGCTGTGGTGCCGTCTGCTCGGTTGCGGGGCACCCGCCGATGAACGCACGTCCGTAGACCTCGCTGGAGCTGACAAAAGCGAAGATGCAGGGCTTTCCTGCCTGTTCGAGCGCGTCAATCAGATTATACACCGCTCCGAAGTTGAGACGCCACGTGTCAAACTTTGATCTGTCAGCACGAACAATCGACGACTCGGCCGCAAGATGAAGCACATCGGTGGGCTGGAAGGTGCTGATCCGCCTCGCGACCGCGATTGAATCAATAAGGTCGAGCCGCTCGTAGGAAACTCCGTCTGGAACGTTCAAAAAGGTGCGACGCCCGACGCCGAGTATCTCGTCCGAGGCGAAGGCATCGCGAACCCTCTGAAGAACGTGGCCACCTACGAACCCTGAGGCGCCAGTGACGAGGATACGCCTCATGTTTTAACGTGTCGGCTCAAGCGTTTGCGCTGAGGCGCTTGATGTCGGCGTCGACCATCTCGGTGATCAGGGCCTCCAGGCTGGTCTCGGCCTCCCAGCCGAAGGTCGCCTTCGCCTTGGCGGGGTTGCCGAGCAACACCTCCACCTCCGCGGGCCGGAACAGCGCCGGGTCGATGACAAGGTGGTCGTCCATGGTCAGGCCGACATGCTTGAACGCGATCGCGCACATGTCCCGCACCGTCGTGGTCCGGCCGGTGGCGATCACGTAATCGTCCGGGCGGTCCTGCTGCAGCATCAGCCACATCGCCTGCACGTAGTCGCGGGCGTGGCCCCAGTCGCGCTTGGCGTCGATGTTGCCGAGCCGCAGCTCCTTCTGCGTGCCGAGCTTGATCCGCGCCACCGCGTCCGTGACCTTGCGGGTCACGAACTCGACCCCGCGCAGCGGGCTCTCGTGGTTGAACAGGATCCCGTTCGACGCGTGCAGCCCGAAGCTCTCCCGGTAGTTGATGGTCATCCAGTGGGCGTAGAGCTTGGCCACACCGTAGGGCGAGCGCGGGTAGAACGGCGTCGACTCGCTCTGCTTGGCCTCCTGGATCAGGCCGAACATCTCCGAGGTCGAGGCCTGGTAGTAGCGCGCCTGGGGGGCGACCGAGCGCAGGCATTCCAGCATGTGCGCGGCGCCGAGGCCGGTCACCTGCCCGGTGAGAAGCGGCTGCTGCCACGACGAGGTCACGAAGGACTGGGCGGCGAGGTTATAGATCTCGTCGGGCTTGGCGGCCTGGACGATGCGCATCAGCGCCGAGAGGTCGAGCAGGTTGCCGTCGACCAGCTCGACATCGTCGAGGATGCCGAGCCACTTCAACCGGTGGTCGAACACGCCGGCATGGCTGGAGCGCCGCACGATGCCGGTGACGGCGTAGCCCTTCTGCAGCAGCAGCTGTGCCAGATACGCGCCGTCCTGGCCCGTCACACCCGTGATCAGCGCTCGCTTGCTCGTCATGAACCCGTTCCGTTCCGATGATGCCTGGCTGCTACGACCACGATAGCCTGCACGTCAAGGCTATCGAAGCCGATCACCATCGCTTGGATATTATTAGTTCCGCAGCGTGGCGATATTCTTTGAGAACCACTGGTAGGTTTGGCGCAGCCCGTCCTCCAGGCCGATCTCCGGCCGCCAGCCCATGGCCCTGAGGCGCGACACGTCCATCAGCTTGCGCGGTGTCCCGTCGGGCTTGGTGGCGTCGAAGTCGAGCTGGCCTGCGTAGCCGATCACCCGCGCGAGCGCCTCGGCCAACTCCCGGATGGTGCAATCCTCGCCGGTGCCGACATTGATGTGCGACAGGTCCGGCCGCGTGTTGGCCGCGTAGACCCCGTCGTCCATCTCCATCACGAAGACGCTGGCGCGGGCCATGTCGTCCACGTGCAGGAACTCGCGCATCGCCCGGCCGGTGCCCCAGACCGTGACCGACGGGCGGCCTTCGACCTTCGCCTCGTGCAGGCGGCGCATCAGCGCCGGCAGGACGTGGGCGTTCTCAGGATGAAAGTTGTCGTTCGGCCCGTACAGGTTCGTCGGCATGACGCTGCGGTAGCGCCGCCCGTATTGGCGGTTGTAGCTCTCGCACATCTTGATCCCGGCGATCTTGGCGATGGCGTAGGGCTCGTTGGTCGGTTCCAGGAGCCCGGTCAGGAGCGCGTCCTCGCGCATCGGCTGCGGGGCCAGCTTCGGGTAGATGCACGACGAGCCGAGGAACAGCAGCCGGTCGACATCGTGCGTGTGCGCGGCGTCGATCAAGTTCGACTGGATCAGCAGGTTCTCGTGAATGAATTCGGCGGGATAGGTGTTGTTGGCGTGGATGCCGCCGACCTTGGCGGCAGCGAGGTAGACCTGATCGATGCGGTTGTCGGCGAAGAAGCGCCGGACCGCCGCCTGATCGAGAAGGTCGAGACTCTGGCGGTCGGCCGTGAGAATGCGCTCGTGGCCCAACTCACGCAGCCGACGCACGATCGCCGAGCCCACCATGCCCCGATGGCCCGCCACGAAAATGGTCTGACCTCGACCGTCCATCACGCGTCCGTTCCCTGCCGAAAGCTCGGATTTCCAAGCCCTATAGCCCATTTGCGGCGCGATTTTGCCGAGCAAAGACGCATTTTTTTGAGGTGAAGAGAGCTGGCAAAAAAGTCCGGAATTTTATCGGACGGAACAGATCTGGAAACGATTGGGCAGCAAATATTGGCATTCTGCCAGCAATCGACGGCTTCCAGGATGGGCTATCGGCTTGAGTGTCGTGCGATGCGTGATGCAAACGGCGGGCTGGGTGTAAATTAAGCTGAAGAGGCAACATAAATCTCAGCTAAGCTCGGCTCGCTTCAACCGCGATCTTATACGCCGACGGGATTATCAGGCCTCGGCCAGATCGCTGCGTCGGTCGGCACGGCGCGCAACACTGTGCAGCCCATGCCGATTATCGTCCGGTCGCCGACCTTGAGGCCCTGCAGCACTTTAGCGAGCGGGCCGACCAAGCTGTCTGCGCCTATCGAGCAACGACCGCCGATGAACGCCGCGGGCGAAATTGTCGAGTTGTCGCCAATGGTCGCATCGTGGCCGATGATCGCGCCGGTGTTCACGACGCAGAATCGCCCCAACTGCGCATCGACATTAACAATGACCCCATGCGCCACGAACGCCCCCACGCCCAGCGCAACGCCTTGACTGACGATCGCGTGCGGCGAAACCAGGGGCGGGCACGGCAGGGCGTGACGCTCGAGCCATGCGATAATCTCGGCGCGCGCTTGGATAGCCGCGCGACTCACGCCTCCCACAGCTAGCGCCACGCCATCATATTCGGCGCGGTCGGTCAGCAACTCGTCGAGATAGCCTCGGTACCGGCCAACCTGCGCGGTCGGCTGGCTTGAATAGGTCGACTCTACCGTGTAGCCGAGAAGCTGTGCGACCTCGGCGATCTCCTTGGAGAATCCGCCACCGCCGATCAGCGCGAGACGCTGCCCCGGCGCGGTCACAGCATGGCTCCGCCATCGACCCGGAGGATCTCGCCGGTGACGTGCCGGGCCTGGGGCGACATCAGGAACGCGATGGCGTCGACCACGGATTCGACGGACGCGGCGCCCGCGGGGCTGCGCTTCACCAGCGCGTCCTTGAACTCCGCGCCGTACAGGCGGGCATGGGCCTGAGTCATCTCGGTGTCGAGCCAGCCGGGGGCGACGCCGACGGCGCGCCGGGGAGCGAGTTCCCGGGCGAGGCCCTTGATCAGGGCGTCGAGACCCGCCTTAGAAGCGGCGTAGGGCACGATCGCCGGCTCGGGCCGCTGCGCCGCGACGGACGAGACCGCGCAGAACACCGCGTCCCGGGTCGAGACGCGGGCGCTGCCGAAGGACGCCGCGAACAGGGTCGGCGCGACGAGGTTCGTGCGATAGAGGCGCTCGACCTCCTCCACGCCGAGGCTTCGCATCGGCTTAATGACCTGAACGCCTGCGCAGTACACGAGCCCGGTCAGGAGGCCCCGCTCGGCGACCGCCGCCTGCAGCACGCCGCCGATCGCCGGGAGATCGGTGACGTCGGCCGCGACGGCGGCGCAGCCGAGCGCCTCCAGCTCGGCGAGCCGGTCCGCCCGCCGGGCGAGGGCGGTGATCCGCGTCCCGCCCGCGCGAAGACGCTCGGCGACGGCGCGGCCGATGCCGCTGCTGGCCCCGACGACGAGGACGTGCCCCCCTGGCTGCGACATCGGCTCCGACATCGGCTCAGGCCTGTAGCTTCGCGCCGGCCAGCGCGATCAGGTCGTCGGTTGTCGCCGCGCCGGCGATCCGCTGCGGATCCACCTCGAGGCCCAGCGTGTCGTAGAGCGCCATGATGTTGAGGATGCCCAGCGAGTCGAAGGTCTCGATCTCCCCGAGGCTCTGCCCGCGGGCCAGCGGCCCCGGCTGATCAAGGATCGTGCCGAGCTCGTCCAGGAATGCGATCTCGGTCATCGGATGGTCTCCTCGTAGGTCATGACCTGGGGCGCGTAGATCCGGTCGGTGGTGATCGTGCAGGCCCCCCAGCTCAGGCCGACCCCGAAGCCGGCGAGCAGCGAGCGCACTTGGCCGTCCGCATAGGCCTCCGCGAGGAAGCCCGAGATCGTGCCGGGGATCGAGGCCGAGTTCTGGTTGCCGTAGACCGACTGGGTGCCGGTCGGAAGCTTTCTGTCGTCGAGCCCCAGGCGGCGCTGGAGGTTCTTGAGAATGTACTTGTTCGGCTGGTGCAGGACCAGGAAGTCGACGTCCTCGGCGCGCGTGTCCGAGAGGGCGAGAATGTCCTCGATCAGCGGCGGGACGCGCTTGAGGGAGAAGTTGAAGACCTGCGCCCCATCCATATGCATCGTCGCGGACTTGTCCGCATCCGCCGCGTCGGCCCGCAGGCCGCTATGGGGGATGAACAGCGCCTTCTCCCCCGAGCCGTCGCTGTGGAGCTGGAAGACGCTCTCGCTCTCGCGCCGCTCGATCAGCACTGCGGCGCCGGCATCGCCCATGATCGGGGTGATCGAGCGGTCATCGGTGGCAACCATGCGGCTCGCGACGTCGCCGACGCAGAGGAGGACGCGGTTGAGGCCCGATTCGACGAGGCTGTAGGCGACCGACAACCCGTAAACGAAGCCGCTGCAGCCGAGGCGGATGTCGAAGCAGAGCGTGTCGGTCCGCATGCCGAGGCGGTGCTGCATTGCGATCGACGTGGAGGGCGAGCTGTAATCCGGCGTCTGGGTCACGAGGATCAGCCCGTCGACGGCGTCGGGCTGCAGGTCGAGGCCGCGCAGCAGGTGGCGCGCCGAGTGCAGGCAGAGATCCGCCGTCGTGGTGCCGGGATCGGCGACGACGTGCCGGGTCGAGAAGCCCATCGCGCGCTTGAGGCGCTGCGCCTCCTCGGGGGCAAGCCCGAGGGCGGCCGCCTCGTCGTCGAAGGCCAGGACGCGTGCGCCGACCGTGGTGACGAGCCCCGCGAGGGTCGCGCGCGAGAACCGCAGGTCAGCCATGCTCGACCGTCTCGGCGACGTAGTCGATCCAGCCCTGGAAGCGGCGGAGGGGCGACTTCGTGCTGTCGAGGATGCTCTCGTTGGCGAGCGGCACGTAGCGGCCGACCGTCCGCTCGATCTCGGATTCCGTCTCGAGGAGGAGCTCGACCACCGCGAAGGAATCGAGCCGCTCGTAGACGTCGTCCTCGGGCCCGGGATTCTCCAGGTCCGGGCGCCCCCAGGTCTCGACGAGCCGCGCGAAGGTCGCGCGGGCAGCCGCCTCGACGGCGCCGCGGTCACTCCGCGACGATGTGGATGTAGGGGGTGTCATCCGGTCCTCGTGTCAGTCGGTACGTCTTGCCCTCGGGGCCAGCGCTGAGGGGTTCGAAGCCGTTGTCGTCGAGGAAGGTCTCGACCATCCGGTTCTTCGCGCTCGGGCGATACCGGGCCTTCAGGTCCCGATCACCCTCCTGGTGGCAGACGTGGCGCAGAATTTGGGCCTCGATGCGGCGACCGAGCGCCCGGCAGCTCATCAGGAAGGTCTCGAGTTCGCCGCCCCGGACGATGGCGACCCCGACGATGCCCATGTCGCCGAAGCGGTCGACCACCCGGGCCGCGTAGACGCCGCCCTCCTGCATGGCGGTGGCGACCTCGTCCTCGGTGTAGCGCCGGGTCGTCAGGTTGAACTGGTTGGTCTTGTTGATCAGCTGCGTGACCCGCCGCAGGGAGCCCGGGTTGTTGCGGGCGACATGAACCCGGATCTCGAGGGAGGCGAGGTAGTCGTCCATCGAGGCGGCCGAGCGCTGCAGCTCCTGCCGCTGCGCCTCGCCGCGGTACTGCTCGGTCTTGGCCAGATCCTCGGCGGTGACGTTCCGGGCGCGCAGCGACGCGATCCCGTCGAGCAGGGTGAGCGCCTGCTCGGGGCGCGTCCGGTCGAACAGGTGACACTCGACCCCGGGGAGCCGGGCGCGGACCTCCTCGATCTCGAACGGGTTGTCGTCGAGGAAGACGAAGCTGTCGAGGCCGAGGTTCAGCGTCGCCGCGAGGTCGCGAATGTTCTCGCTCTTCTCCGACCAGTTGCTGCGGTAGGCTACGAAATCGTCGAGCCGCAGCGGCATCGCACGCTGGGCGAAGACCGCGCGGAAATCCTCCTCGTTGTTCTTCGTCACCGCGCAGAGCAGGATCCCGAGACCCTTCAGGCGCAGGAGCTGGCGCTGGAGCTGGGTGTGGACGATCCCCGGATAGTCGCTGTCGACCTCCAGGTTCTCCACCCCGTCCTCGCCGACGACGCCGCCCCAGAGGGTGTTGTCGGCGTCGACCACCACCACCTTGCGCCGCGCCCGCAGCCGCGCCGCGACGGCGTCGGCGTAGCGCGCGTTAAGCGCGTCCACGGCGGCCGGGGCGTAGGGCATCTGGTACATGTACCGGTTGCGCTCGCGGAAGGCGTTGGCGAAGCCGAGCAGCGCCAGGGCGCCGGCGGCGTCGACGACGCTGACCCGCTCCTGAGCCCGGGCGAGGTCGAACAGCACCGCGTTCACCCGCGCCAGGGCCGCCAGCTGGTAGTGGAGGTCGCTCTCGACGGAGGAGACCGGCACGAACGGCACGGTGTTGAGGATGATCGTCCCCGGCGCCCGGGCGAGCCGCGCCGAGACCAGCTCGGCGAGGCCGCGCGCGCGGGCGACGGCCGCCTCGTCCGGGGCGACGTCGAAGAACCAGCGGTGGTCGAGATGCACGATCAGGACGTCGGCGGCGGCGGGACCCGCCAGCACCTGCTCGATCTGTCCGATGGGGAGATGCTCGCAGGAGACCGTGGCGAGATCCGCAAGGCGGCCCGCCATCTTCCCGAACGGGTTGGTGACGACGTTTCCGACGAAGCCGATCGACAGGGCGCGAGCCGTGGTCATCCTCGATACCGGTCCCTGCGACATCCTGCGGATGCCTGCCCTCCGGCGATCGACCGGCCCCTTACCGTGCGTGCGAGCGCCGCCCTCTTGCGAGATCGCGTGTCATAAAGCAAGGGGCCGGGCACCCGGCGGCCGGCCAGCCCGGCCGGGGCGGGGACCGGCCGAGGAGGAGTTGCGCGATGAACGGATCCGGTTCGGACGACGCCGCCGCGACGCGGATCTGGACCGAGGCGCACCAGGCCGCCTTCGCGCGGGCCACGGGGGACGTGAACCCGATGCACATGGATGCGCGGATGGCCCGGCGGACGCTCGCCGGCGAGCGGGCCGTCCACGGCGTCCACGCCGCCCTCTGGGCCCTCGATGCCTGCGCCGACGCCCATCCCCTCGACCGGCTCGCGACGCTGCAGATGCGGTTCGAGCGGTTCGTGCTGGTCGGGGATTGCACCGTGCTGACGGTCCACGCGGCGGACGCAGGGCAGCTGCGCCTGTCCCTCGCGGTGGACGGCGTCCGCACCCTGACGATCCAGGCGACCTTCGCGGCGGACAAAGCCCCGGCCCAGCCGGTCGAGACGGCACCCACCGCGATCCCCGCGGAGCCGATCGCCCGCGATCCGGCGGCCCTGACGGGGCTCGCCGGAGCCTTCACGCTGCCGGACCCGGCGGCGATCGCCGCGCTGGCGCCGCACCTCGCCCGCGCCCTCGGTCCCGGCCGGGTCGCCGCCCTGGGCGGAATCTCGACGCTCGTCGGCATGTTCGTGCCCGGCCTCCACTCGATCCTCTCAAAGATCGACGTGACCGTCACCGACGGGGATGCCGGCTCGAGCCTCGGCTACGCGGTGAAGCGGTTCCAGCCGATGCTGCAATCGGTGACGCTGGACGCCGCCGGCCCCGGCCTCACGGCCCGGGTCGAGGGCTTCGTCCGCCCGCGGCCGGTGGAACAGGAGAGCCTGCAGGACCTCGCGGCCCTGGTGGAGCCGGGCGCCTTCGCCGACGTGTCCGCGCTGATCGTCGGCGGGTCGCGGGGGCTCGGCGCAGCGACCGCCAAGCTGATCGCCGCAGGCGGCGGCGCGGTCTGCATCACCTACGCGTCCGGCGCCGACGAGGCGGAAGCCGTCGCCCGGGAGATCCGCGACGCGGGCGGGCGCTGCCAGGTCCTCCGCTACGACGCCGACGCGCCGGCCGCCGCGCAGCTCGCGGCGCTGTCGATGCGCCCGTCGCAGCTCTACCATTTCGCGACGCCCCGCATCTTCCGCCAGAAGCGCGCGCCCTTCGAGCCGGCCTGCCTGGACACGATGATGCGCATCTACAATGCCGCGTTCTACGAGCTGAGCCAGTTCTGCCTCGACCGCAGCGACGCCGTGGCGGCCTTCTACCCGTCGACCACCGCCATCGACGAGGCGCCTCGCGACACCCTGGAATACGTCATGGCCAAGATCGCGGGCGAGACCCTCGCCGCGACTTTGGGGCGGACGCTCCCGAAGCTGCGGACCGTGATCGAGCGGCTGCCCCGGGTGAAGACCGATCAGACGGCCACGATCTTCCCCGTGCCGGCCGCCGCCCCGAGCGCGCTGATGCTGCCGATCATCCGGCGCATGGCGTCGGCCTGACCCGGCGGACCAGGGCGCGGAATCGACGGGCCGGACGGGGCCGTCACACGATTGTCGATCAATTCAAGCGTCCCCTTGCATCGACACGAGCGCAGGACGGTGAACCCGGCCAGCGCGACATATCCGCGCGCGGCGCCGCTGTCTTGTTTCGCTCCGCCCGCCAAAGGCGGCACCATCGCCCTCGCCGGACGCCCGGCTCACTCGGCGGCGTCGTGTTGGACCTCCGCATCCGAGTCCGGGTCGGCCTCGTCCTCGGCGTCGGCCTCACCGTCCTCGGACTCCACGGGCGCGGCGGCCGTGAAGAAGTCGCCGTTCCGGATCGCCTCGCCGCCGGTCACCAGCATGCTGAGATAGGTGTTGAGGGTATTCGGCGCGACGTCGGGCAGCCGCTCGGCGATCTCGACATGCGACAGGCCCTGCGGGCCGGCCGAGCCGAGCAGCGCCTTCAGCCGTCCCTTGGCCGAGTTCGCCCGGGGACCGCGGGCGCCGCGCCGTCCGCCGGAGGCGGGCGCGGCGCGTTCGGCCGGTGAGGCCCGCGGACCTTCGGGCGCGTGGAGACCGGAGGCGTCCAGCGGGATCCCTTCGACGATCGAGGTCAGCGCCGCCTCGGCCGCCCGGAGCTTGGTCAGCTCGGCTCCGATCCGGTCGTAGTCGCTCTGGAGCGCGGCCCTGCGCGCCCTCACGTCGACCAGGGCCTTCGTCAGGGTGTTGTCCTCAGCCACCGGACGGCCTCATCCCATGATTTCGCTGGGTGACGGCATACGTCATAGGACCATTGCGGCGTCAACAGGCGCGCGGAGGCTCGCCGGCCGGGCCCGGTGACGGCCCGCGATCGGCAGCGCGAGTTGTGAGGACGACGCCCGATGGCTTAGAGACATCTTCGAACGCCTCTGCCGGCTTGGAGTCATCGGCGCAATTGCCGAATCTCGACGGATTCCGATTTCGGCACGCCGATACCGTAATCGTCATGCCAGAAGGCGAACGTTCTTCCACGGGTTCGATGTGCGGCCGTCCGCTCCGGGACGTCGGCCGCGTCGCGCCCAGGGGCATTCATAGATCCCGCAGAGCAAATTATGTCTTTGAATATTTTCGACAAAGGGGAGAATAATGTCATCGACATCGATTCGCGGGATCAGCACAGCCAAGCCGGAAAGATCTACATCAACGGCGACAACAACTACATCCGCATAGGCAGAGGCTGCGTGTCCGACAAGGACATGCACATCGTCATCGAGTCCAACTGCCGGTTCGATGTCGGCGAGCACGTCCGGCTCTCGATGGCCAACATCTATGTCGGCCCCAGCTCGATCCTGCGCATCGGCGACAGGACCGGCTTCACCGGTCTTGTCCATCTCAATCCCGTCGAGGCGAAGGTGATCGAGATCGGGACGGATTGCTCCATTGCGTCCGGAGTCTGGATGACGACGAGCGATTTTCACTCGATCGTCACCCGGGATACCGGGCAGCGGCTGAATCCGGCCAAGCCCGTTCGCGTAGGCAATCACGTCTGGATCGCCAATCACGCCACGCTCCTCAAAGGCTCCGTGGTCGGCGACAACGCCATCATCGGCGCACACGCTGTCGTCACCGGAACCGTGCCGCCCCATTGCGTGGCCGCCGGCAATCCCGCACGCATCGTGCGGGAGGACGTGACGTGGCGTCCGGACCTGATCTGACCGCACCCGCGATGAGGCAGGCGAGGGCGGACGGCTCCGGGCCTCGGACCGGTCCTGCGGAGCACCGTCGGCGCCCCGTTGTTTACCCGGTGCGCGTGTTCCGTTAGGGCGATGAACCGCCGACACGGCGTCTCGTCCGACGCGCCGGCACGCCTTCGATCAAGCCCACAATCGGCCCGCGCGAACACATGCTCCTCCGAGCCTCAGGTCTCGTCTCAAGCGCCGCCGGGCCGAAGCCCGCCTCGGGGCTGGTGGCCTGCACCGCCTCCGACGCCGCGGATCGCGGACCGGCGCGCGCGGCGCGCGGCGCAGCGCGAGCGGTGCGTTGAAGCGGTTCTTCTGCCTGTACCGCAGGGTGCGCGGCAATCCGCTGATCCGGCTGGCGGTGCGCCGCGGCCTTCCGGCGGCGAACGATCTCGTCACCGCGGACGCGCAGATCGCGACTCTGGCCCCGCATGTCGACGCGGCCTTCTACGCGAGCTGGTACGGGATCACGGCCGATCCGGTGCGCGACTACCTCGTCCGCGGCTGGCGCGAGGGCCGCGACCCGCGCCCCGACTTCGACTCCGCCGCCTACCTCGCCGACCGCCCCTACCTCGCCCGGGCCGGCATCAACCCGTTCCTGCACGCCCTCACGCGCCGGCGCGCCCGGGCCGGCGGCGAGGGTGGCGGCGCGGGCGGGGCGGCCGGCGCGGCCGGCGCGCCCCTGCCCAAGCCCGACACGGCCCGGGCCGAGCGCCTCGCCCGCCGCCTCGTGGACGGGGCCTTCTACCTGGCCAACAACCCCGACCTCGCCGCCGCCGGCGTCGATCCGGTCGACCACTACATGGCCTCCGGCTGGCGCGAGGGCCGCGAGCCGGCACCGCAGTTCGACACCCTGGCCTACTGCCTCACCCGCGGCCTCACCTTCGCCACCCAGAACCCGCTGGTGCACTACGTCCGCAACGGCGGACCCGCCCGGCCGGACCCGGACGCGGCGCTGGCCCTGCGGATGGAGACCCTCACCCCCTACTTCGACGCCGCCCATTACCGGCAGCGCCTGCCCGGCCCCCAGGCCGAGGCGCTGGCCGGGGCCTCGGACGCCGCGCTGCTGCGCCACTACGTGACGGAGGGCTGGCGGGCGCGGGTCAGCCCGCGGCCGGACTTCGACCCGGCCGGCTTCGTGCAGGCCCGCGCGGGCAGCCGGGCGGTCGGCGACGACCCGTTCTTCCGCTACGTCGCCGAGACCCGGCTGTCCGGGGGCACGCCGTTCGCCGAGCCGCACCGGCTGAACCTGCCGGCGGTGGATGCGGACTGGTACCGGGCGACCTACCCGGACGTGGGCGGGCGGGAGCCGTACCTGCACTTCGCCGAGGCGGGCTGGCGGGAGCTGCGCGACCCGGGGCCCGGGCGCTCGACGCTGGCCGCGCTGCTGGGCGTCTGCGGCCTGCGCCCGGCGCGGGCGCCGATCGCCGATACGGGCTGGCTGGGGGCGATCGGGCAGGCGGCCTGCGACCGGGACGGGCTCCTGGACCTGCAGGCGCGGCTGGTGGCGGGGCATTTCGACCACGGCTTCTACCGGGCGCGCTACGGGCTGTCCGAGGCGGACGACGCCGTACGCGACTATTGCGACACCGGCTGGCGGAACGGCCGCAACCCCAGGGCCGACTTCAACGGCTGGGCCTACCGCGCGCACCATCCCTACGTGGAGGCGACGGGCATCGCGCCCTTCGTCCACCATCTGGCCCGGGCGCTGCTGCGCGGCGACGACCTCGCGGGCGATGCCTTCGATCCGCGCTACGGCGCGCCGCCGGCCGCGGAGGACGCGGAATTGTTCGAGCAGGCCCGCCTGATCGAGCCGTTCTTCGACGCACCCTGGTACCTCAAGCGCTACCCGGATACCCGCGGCTTCGAGAACGGGCCGGCGATCCACTTCCTGTCCCACGGACAGGAGGAGGACCGCGATCCGAGCAAGACCTTCTCGACCCGCTTCTACCGCCGGGCCTACGGCCATCTCCTGGGTGCGGGGGAGCCGCCGTTCCTGCACTACGTGCGCACGGGCCGGGCCGCCGGGCTGATGGCCGCCCCCGAGGATCTCGGCGCCTACCCGCCCATGGAGGCCCCCGCGCCCGATGCATGGGACCGCCTGCCCCAGGCCCTGCCCATCGACCAGGCCCGGGTCGTCGTGATCGTCCCGGTCTACAAGGGCCGCGGCGAGACCCTGCGCGCCCTCCACGCCTGCCTGTCCCAGCCCCAGGCCACGCCCTTCACCCTGCTCGCCGTCAACGACCGCTCCCCCGACCCGGAACTCACCGCAGACCTCGCCCGGCTCGCCGGCCGCGGCCTGTTCCACCTCGTCGAGAACGAACGCAACCTCGGCTTCGTCCGCTCGGTCAACCGCGCCCTCGGCCTGCGCCAGGGCCGCGCCGTCGTCCTGCTCAATTCCGACGCGCAGGTCTTCGGCGACTGGCTCGACCGGCTCGTCGCCCACGCAGAACCCAAGGTCGAACCCGAGGCCGAACCCGGGGCCGCCCCCAGGGCCGAAGCCGGGGCGGGGCTGCGCGTGGGCAGCGTCACGCCGCTGTCCAACAACGCCACGATCTGCTCCTACCCGCGCTTCAACGCCAACAACACCATGCCGCTGGAGATCGACCGCGCCGATCTCGACCGCATGGCCGCGCAGGTCAACCGCGGCCACGCCGTGCCCGTGCCCACCGGCGTCGGCTTCTGCATGTACATGACCGCCGCCGCGCTCGACGCCGTCGGCACCCTCGACGCCGAGGCCTTCGGCAAGGGCTACGGCGAGGAGAACGACTGGTGCCTGCGCGCCATCAAGGCGGGCTTCGTCAACCTGCTCGCCGAGGACGTGTTCGTCTACCATGCCGGCCAGATCTCGTTCGGGCTCGACGAGGGCGGCGAGTACGTCCAGGGCCAGGCGGCCCTGCTGGCCAAGCACCCCGACTACCCGGCCCGGGTCGGCCAGTTCGTCCAGGCCGATCCCGGCCGGCGCGGGCGGGCGCGGCTCGACCGGGCGCGGCTGGCCCGGCACTTCGCCGGCCGGGCGCTCCTGTACGTGACCCATTCCTGGGGCGGGGGCATCCAGCGGCACATCGACGACATGGTCGCCCAGGCCCGGGCCGAGGGCCTGAGCGTCGTGCTCCTGCAGATCGACCAGACCCGCAACCTCGAGGTCCACGTCGCCTACCGCAGCCCCGAATTCCTGTACCTGCCCAACCTCGCCAGCCTGTACCTGCCGCGGGACGCGGACGAACTCGCCGGCTTCATCGCAGAGCTGGCGCCGGTCCTGATCCACGTGCACTCGCTGGCGGGGCTGCGCTGGGCGGCGGCGCGGGCGCTGATGGATCGGGTGGCGGGCTCGGGCCGGCCCTACGCCTGGACGCTGCACGACTACTCGCCGGTCTGCCACCGCAACCACCTGGTGCAGCCGGACGGGCGCTATTGCGGGCTGGCGCCGGTCAGCGCGTGCCGGGCCTGTCTGGCTTCGGACGCGGACGGGTTCGAGGAGCCGGATCCGGGGGAGCGGCGGGCGGCGTTCGGGGCGTTCCTGGCGAGGGCTTCGCGGGTGTTCGCGCCGTCCGCCGACACGGCGGGCCGGATCCGGGACGTGTACCCGAATCTCGCGGTCACGGTCCGGCCGCGTGTCGAGCCGGAGCGCAGCGTGCGCCCCACCGCCCTGCAGCGGCCCGGACGCGTCCGCCGCGTCGCGGTGCTCGGCGGCATCAGCCTGCCCGAAGGCGGATTGCTGCTGCAGGCTTTGGCGTCAGACGCGCGCAAGCGAGACCTGCCTTTGCGCTTCTCGATCGTGGGCTTCTCCGACCCCACCCTGACGGGCGGCCTAGAGCGGGCCGGCGTCACAGAGACAGGGCGGTACTCCACCGACGACCCGACCCTCGACCGGGTCGCCCGGGCAGCCCTCCAGATCGCCGAGACCGGCCGTCATTGGGAGGATGACGAAATCCTCGATCTAGTAACCCAGGTCTCTGCCGATCTGGTGCTGATGCCGTCGATCTGGCCGGAGACCTACGCGTATGCGCTGTCGCTGGCGCTGCGCACGGGCCTGCCGGTGGCGGCCTTCGACCTCGGCGAACCGGCGGAGCGGCTGCGTGCCGACCCGGACGGCCATCTCCTGCCCTATGCCCTCGCCACCGACCCGGCCGCCTGCAACGACCGCCTGCTCGCCCTCGACATTCCGGCCGGCGGCCGAGTCGCCACGCCGATCCGGGCCGCCACCTCTGACGGCCTGATGCGCGACTATTACGCTCTCACCACCTGACGCCGACCGGCGCGGGAAGCGCCGGTCAACGCACTTTGGCCCCTTTTCTCGTCAAAGCAGGCCCGGCAACGCGAGGTCAAATCGATGCCCGCCCTCCCGACGGCTCCCGGGCAGAAGAGCCCGATCGAGTCCTATCTGCATGTCCTGCACGCCCTGATACTGCGGGACATGCGCACCCGATTCGGTGCCTCGCTCTGGGGTTACGGCGTGGTCGTGCTATGGCCCTGCGTGCACGTCTTCATGCTGATCGCCATCTACACGTTCCAGAAGCTGGCGGCGCCGCTCGGCGACAACCGGGCCCTGTTCTTCGCGACCGGGGCGGTTCCGGTTCTGGTTTTCCAATACATCTCCCGCGAGGTCATGAAGGCGGTGATCATGAACCGGCCGCTGACCTACTATCCACAGGTCAAGCTGTTCGACGTGATCCTGGCGCGGATCCTCGTGGAGATCGTGACCGGCTTCCTCGCGCTGCTGGTCGTCTGCTCCATCCTGATCGCCATCGGGACCAATCCAGTCCCCGCAGATCCGTTCACGGCCATATGCGGCTATCTCGCCGCCATCATCCTGGGGGTCGGGATCGGAACGATCAACGTGGCGATCATCGGTTTCTTCCCGGGCTGGCTGATCGGCTACGCCCTGTTCAGCATCATCCTGTACGTGTCCAGCGGCGTCATGTTCCTTCCGAGCTATATGCCCGACAAGGTGTACTACTGGATGAAGTACAATCCTGCCATGCAGTTGGCGGAATGGGTTCGATCGGCATACTATCCCTATGCTGGTATTCAAGTAGATTACCTCTATGTCGTCATGTTCGGATTGACCTGCGCCAGCATCGGCCTGCTGCTCGTCAAGCATGTCGTCACCAAGATGCAGGGGTGAGCCGGGCCGGCATTGCGCCTGCCCGAGAGCCGCGCCCGACACGATTCTCGGGCCGGCCTGGCACAACCGGAGGCACGCGGTAGCCGCGGCATCCGACCGGCCAGACCGGATGCCGATCCGGATCCGGGGCCGCAGACGGACCTTCGGGTCTCGAAAACTCAACCCGCTCCGGGTCAGGGCTGCCGCACGATGACGAATGCCGTTCATGCGATCGATACGACGTACATCCGCCGGATCCAGCAGCAGCAGATCGAATTGACCCTTCTCAGGGCCGAGCGCGACGCCGCCCTGCAGGAACGCGATCTGGCCCGGGCGCGGTCCGAGGCGACATCGACCCTCCTCGACGCGCTCTTGGGAAGCCTGCGGCCCTATGGATTCAGCCGCAAGTACTTCCTGTCCGCGATCCGCAGGGCGGCGCGGACCGTACCGGATCACGGCCCCGCCGCACTCCAGCACGGCATCCTGTTCGAAGGATCGAACCGGATCCTGGCGGGCCCGCGCAGGCCGGTCCAGGCGGCACACCGCTGACACCCCACGCGCTTGCGCGCGTTCCCCGTTCGGAGACTGGAGCCGAAGACCATGGATGTCGAACTCCTGACGGTGTTCAATGCCCTGATCAACCTGAGGGACAATCTGGACGCGCGCCCGCACATCCTCGGCTCCGAACTCGACTTCCTGTCCTTCGCCACCCGGATGGCGCCGTACTCCAACGCGCAGCTGCTGCAGGACCTGTGGGTGCTGTATGAGCTTCAGGAGAAGCGGAACGGCTATTTCGTGGAATTCGGCGCCTGCGACGGCGTCAGCCTCAGCAACACGCTCCTGCTGGAGAAGACCTACGCTTGGCAGGGCGCCCTCGCTGAGCCCGCCCGGGCGTGGCACGCGGCGCTGCAGCGCAATCGCAACTGCTACATCTCCGACAAGTGCGTCTACAAGACCGACGGGATCGAGGTGCTGTTCAACGAGGTCGACATCGGCGAACTCTCCGGCATGGAGGACTTCGCAGACGGCGACTTCCACGCCCAGTTCCGGCAGGAGCGCCGGCAATACCCGGTGGCCACGATCTCGCTGGACCGGTTCCTCACGGAGGCGCGGGCGCCGCGGCGCATCGATTACATGAGCATCGATGTGGAAGGCGGCGAATTCGACGTGCTGCAGAGCTTCGATTTCACGCGTCACGACATCGCGCTGATCAGCGTCGAGCACAATTTCTCGGGCAGCCGGGAGAAGATCGACGCGCTGCTGACCGGTCAAGGCTACCGGCGGCGCTTTCGTCAGTTCTCCCTGTTCGACGATTGGTACGCGCGCCCGGATCTCGTGGCCGCACGGTCCTGACGGAGGATCCGGCCATGTCGGCACAGACCGCGATCGCGATCCTCGATTCCATGTTCGACCTGTTCAAGGAGATGGGCAGCGGCATCGCCCTCGACCTGAACTGGCTCGCCATCGCCCGGCGCCTTCAGCAGGTCCGGGCGCAGGCCGTCTGGTCGGCCGATCTGGACTTCGTCGCCTCCAAGCTGAAGGCGCACGCCGCCCATTATGCGGCGACCTACCGCCCGCCGCTCGGCTCGGAGGCGATCAGCAAGGCGAACGCCGACCGGCTCGATGACGTCGTCCGCCACTACTCGATCCTGCGCGCGCATCTCGAACAGCAGTTACCGGCCTCTTGAGGCGCTGGCGGCGGGTCCGCCGGCACAGAGGAGTTCCGAGCGCCGGCCGCACCAGGCAGCGCCGCCGGCGTCACAGGGCGGACCAGTCTCGCCCGGCCCGAGCCAATCCGCCGGTCCCAAGCGTTGAGAATGCGAACGGTTTGGGGCATCGATCGCGAGCGCGTGCGTCGAACCGGAGCCGATGGGGATCTCGTGAGCAGTCTGAAATTCGGGACGAGCGGCCTGCGAGGTCTCGTGACCGACCTCGTCGGCGGGCCGAGCTACGCCTATGCCAGCGCATTCTTCCGGTCCGTCTCGGCGGATGACACCCACCGAGCGGTGGTGATCGGGCGGGACCTGCGCGACAGCAGCCCCGGCATCGCTGCCACGGTGGCTGAGGCGGCCGCAGCCGCCGGCTTCACCGCGATCGATTGCGGCGCCCTGCCGACCCCGGCCCTGGCCCTCGAAGCGATGCGGCGCGGCGCCTATGCGGTCATGGTCACGGGCAGCCACATCCCCGAGGATCGCAACGGCCTGAAGTTCTACCGTCCCGACGGCGAGATCACCAAAGCCGACGAGGTGGCCATCCTGGCCGCCCTGGCGGACATCCCGGCCGGCGGCGAGAGACCGGCGGCGTCGTCCGCGACGCCCGAGCCCGACGCCATCACGCGCTACCAGCAGCGCTACGCCACCGCCTTCGCGCCGGACATCCTGAAGGGCCTGCGCATCGCGGTCTATCAGCAGAGCTCGGTGGCCCGCGACCTGCTGTCCGAGCTGCTCGCCGGCTTTGGCGCGCAGGTGACGCCGATCGGTCGGTCGCAGGTCTTCGTGCCGATCGACACCGAAGCCCATCGTCCCGAAGACATCGCCTTCATCCGCGATGTCATGGCACCGGGGTCTTTCGACGCCCTTGTGACCACGGACGGCGACGCCGACCGGCCGCTGGTGGCCGATGGGACGGGCCGGATCCTGCGGGGCGACGTGCTCGGGCTCATTACGGCCCGTTACCTCGACGCCGACACGGTGGTGGTGCCGGTCACGGCCGGCTCGGCCCTTGAGCAGTCCGGGGGCTTCCGGACGGTTGTGCGCACGAAGGTCGGCTCGCCGTTCGTCATCGCCGGCATGGAGCAGGCGACGTCTGCCGGGGCGCGGATCGTCGCCGGCTTCGAGGCTAACGGCGGCTTCCTGCTCGGATCGGACGTCACGCTCCACGGTAGGACTTTAGCCGCCCTTCCGACGCGCGACGCGATGCTGCCGATCCTCGCCACATTGGCAGCGGCGCGCGCGACCGGCACCGCCCTCGCAGATCTCGTGGCGTCCCTAGATGCGGGCGAGATGGCGAGCGACCGCCTGCCCAACACCCCGTCCGACACCAGCACCGCCTTCCTCGAGCGCCTCCAGGATGCGGACTACCGCGCCGCCTTCCTCGGCCCGATTGGGTCATCCAACTCGATCGATCAGCAGGACGGGATCCGGATCGAACTGAACGGCGGGCGCACGATCCATTTCCGGGCTTCGGGAAATGCGCCCGAGCTGCGCTGCTATGCGGAGGCCAAGTCGGCGCAAGAGGCGCAGGACCTCGTCCGATGGGGACTTGCCTCCGCCGCGACCGCGATGGCGGCAAACGCCTGAACCCTCACGAAGCCTCGGAGCGATGCCCGAACAACGCAAGAAGCCGGGGCTCTCTTCAAGGCGCGCTGACGACCTTCACCTCTTGGCGCGACCGCGCGGGGAAGGCCAACGGACGGGCTTCGCGCGACATGCCCGATGGCCACACGCGCCCTGCTACCGGTCGGCGTACCCCGCCGCGACGGACCTGCGCAGGCCCGCTTCGAGATCGATGTGCGGCTGCGTCGAGTGCGCAGGTGCCGGTCGTCACGTTCCTGCGCCGGGTCTGGTTGCAGAACTTCCGCCTCAACGAACGTGACGATGACGCACTGTACGCAGACGATCGGGTCCGGTGGCGCGCCGAGACCGACAGCAATCCGACCGCCCACACGATGGTCGCCTCGCCCTACGACCTGGACGTCCATAACGCGAAGAAGTGCATCACCTGAATCGATCACGAGGTCCACATCACGGAGCGGTACCACGACGGCGGCCGCCGGTGATCGCCCACAGAGCGTCGATCCCGGCCCGGTCTCGAATCACGCGGTGCTCGGCCGGCGGCACATCGCGCTCGCGGCGGAGGACCTGCTCCAAGCGCACGATCTCGTCGACGTCGCCTCCATCGACGCTGAAGGCGTCGCGTCGACCATGGCTTATCACGGTGGCGACCTCATCGGGCCAATGCCGGGGAACAACCAATTGGAGGCGGGCACCGAGGGAGCATTCGCGCTCGAAGATTTCCAGCTCGATCGGTATCGCTAGGTCGCTGTCGACCCGGCCGGCCACAGCAGCCGGATCCGGCTTTTCGACTGCAACTTCGGACCTAAGGTGGTGCACACCCGGTTGGCGATGAGGACCACAATGCCTGCATCCTGCAATGGCGCTGCACGCGCTCGGAGCGCCGCCTGGGGACACCGCGCTCGTGAGAGGAACATGGGGCACACGGCGGCACGGGCGCGCGAGGGTCAGCCAGCTGTCGCACTGCCGACCGGGGAAGGCGAGTCGGTTTCGAGGGCACGTGTCGCGCGGGATGCGGGCGATGTGGCTGCGCGGAAGTCGCCATCTCGCCTTGGCCAATTCGGCACGGCTGAGATTTGACTACAGCACTTGGAGACGACCGCTCTTATCAACCTCAATCGCCTCGCTGCGCCTGGATCGACGACACGCCCGCCGCCAGAACCCCGCGCTCCGCCTTCACGCGCCTTATGGCTTGGCCGACAGGCGCGTAGGCGTTAACCGGCAGGATCGAAAACGGGGCGTTCCCGATCCGGGCACGCCCCGCCTGCGTCAGAAGTGCGAAAGGACCCCAGTTTGCCGTGTCGCTCGACAACGGCTTACGTTGGGTTCGTGCCAGTGCTGGCGAGCCTGCATCGAGTCGCTACGGGGTTGGGGTTGGCGGAGGGAGGTCCCTTTTTGCATTCTGGACGAGGCTCGCTCGATCAGTGAATGACACGTAGCGTAAGCGTATAAGATCTTTGGCTCCCTCTGGAGCTCGGGTGTGGACCGGCTTCCAGCCCCTTGCTGCGGAACGAGGCGCATAATGTTGAAAGGCCGTCTCGTCGGTCGCGTGGCCGAGCAGTGCCGCGACCTCGGTTCGGGTCTTAGCAGCCTTCAGGCGTGCCGCCGCGACGTGCCGACAGGTGTAGGGAGTGACAAGGCCTCCTGATCAAACCGGGGATCCCCGTCGCTATGCAGGCAGCCCGGAGAGCCCTGCGAATTCCGGCATGCACCCGGCGCCAGTCACCATCGGCCGTGGCCCGTGCCAACGCTGCGATGAACTCGCCGAGCCCTTGGATGTAGCCCTCGGAATACGCGTCCAGCTCGATCGTCCGAGTCGATCCGTTCGCGCGGCCATTGGAATTTTTGCCGTTCTGGACGACCAAGCTGGTGCCAATGATCTGAGCCGTTGGCCATTCGCTTGGACGCAGCCCGAGAAGCGACGTGTAGGAGAGGTAGGGCCGCGCGAGGAACGCGTACCGGTGGCGTAGGCCTAAGAGGGCCGCGTCAACCGCGTTGAATTCGGTCGCGGTCAGGGACTTCCGCTTGTCCGCGCTTGTGCGCCGAGGCGTCTTGATGGCCCGTGGGGCGGCGAGACGGCCGGTTTCGGGGTCCACCACTTCAGCCAGGAGATCAAGAGCTGTGTCTATGAGCTTCGATCTGGCCGGCTTCGATATGCCGAGGTAGACGAGGCATTCCCGGATTGAGGCTCGATAAGTCCGGATCGTGGACCGGGACCAGCGATCCTTTTCGCCCAGGAACCACTCGGCGAACTGAATCGGCGTGAGCGGATCGATCCCGGTCTCTCGGGTCGCCATTTCCAGGAGAAGGGTACCTCGCTTAAAATAGGCTTTGACGGTCGCCGGCGCTCGTGTCCGGTCTCGATTGGCTGGATCCACCACTGACCACCCCTGTTACATGCGCCGAGAGCCCTCTCCGCCGGCCGCATTCACAGCGTGCTCACCAACCACGAAAATCGCCATCGCACTCCGGCCTACCCGCCCAGTCTTCTGGTCCGAGTCCAAAGGCGGCAAGCGCCACGGCCTCGTACGCGTATCGCCGATGTGGGCGGCAGAACGTGTGTCCCTCGTCCGCGCAGATGAAAGCCGCGCGCGCCTCGCAGCCGCGCTCACTGCATCGGGCATACCACCCGGAATTTGGCAAGCGATCGATCAGGTCTTGGACATGGGTACGTTGAAGGTCGCGTGTCCACTCTGAAAAGGGCACAGACGCCTCGGGACGCCGGTTACCGTCCCGCGAGGGTTTACGCCGTCCGGCAACCTTGACGGCCGCTGGCTCCGTCACTGCGATATCCTCAAGTTTGCGATTTAGAGCCTCGCATGAGGAGGGTTTCAGATCGGGGTCCGCACCGACACTCGGTTCTAGGCCTATAGCCGCATGCGGTAGCGACAGCCGCATTTCCGATAGGGTCGGATCAAGGGTTCGAATGTCTTGGACGACCTTGCCGGCCGCTGGCGCCGTTATTGCAGCCTCCTCGAGTTCGCCATTCAGCGGCTCGCATGAGGCAGGTTCCGGATCGGTATCCGCACCGACACTCGGTTCTAGGCCTATAGCCGCATGCGGTAGCGACAGCCGCATTTCGGATAGGGTTGGATCAAGGGTTCGAATGTCTTGGACGACCTTGCCGGCCGCTGGCGCCGTTATTGCGCCCCCGTCGAGTTCGCCATTCAGCGGCTCGCATGAGGCAGGTTCCGGATCGGTATCCGCACCGACACTCGGTTCTAGGCCTATAGCCGCATGCGGTAGCGACAGCCGCATTTCGGATAGGGTTGGATCAAGGGTTCGAATGTCTTGGACGACCTTGCCGGCCGCTGGCGCCGTTATTGCGCCCCCGTCGAGTTCGCCATTCAGCGGCTCGCATGAGGCAGGTTCCGGATCGGTATCCGCACCGACTCTCGGTGCTAGGCCTATAGCGGCATGCGGTAGCGATAGCCGCATTTCGGATAGGGTTGGATCAAGGGTTCGAATGTCTTGGACGACCTTGCCGGCCGCTGGCGCCGTTATTGCGCCCCCGTCGAGTTCGCCATTCAGCGGCTCGCATGAGGCAGGTTCCGGATCGGTATCCGCACCGACACTCGGTGCTAGGCCTATAGCGGCATGCGGTAGCGATAGCCGCATTTCGGATAGGGTTGGATCAAGGGTTCGAATGTCTTGGACGACCTTGCCGGCCGCTGGCGCCGTTATTGCGCCCCCGTCGAGTTCGCCATTCAGCGGCTCGCATGAGGTATGCTCCGGATCGGTGTCTGCACCGACACTCGGTGCTAGGCCTATAGCGGCATGCGGTAGCGATAGCCGCTCTTTGGTGAGGCTCGGTTCAAGAATTGGAATGTCCTGGACGATATTGATTGTCGCTGGCGCCGTCATTGCGACCTCCTTGAGTTCGCAATTCAGCGACTCGCATGAGGTATGCTCCGGATCGGTGTCTGCACCGACAATCGGTGCTGGGTCCATAGTGACACGCGGTGTCGATAGCTGGTCTGTGGCGAGGACAGGAAAAAGGGTTCGAATGTCCTGTCCGCGGCTCGTACGCCACGTCCAATCGATGTGACCGCGCGACCGCAGCTGCAATATCGCATTCTTGACGGTGTTCTCCGCCACCCCCAGTTCGGCGGCGATTTCCGCATCCGTCGCCCGGCAACCCGCTCGGCCAAACTCAGAGCGATCCGCTAGGGCCCAGGCCACAAAGCGGGCGGCGCGCCGTATCTCCCGGTCCCATCGGACATTGGCCGACCAAGCTCGTACTGAATCCGCTACCGTCATGGCTATGCTCGCTCGCCTGCAGGTCTCGGAAGGCTAGCAACGAACGTCGCAAGAGCGATGGCTGCACCGAATGTCGGTGCGCTTGCTACGGAGCGCTCGGGCGGGCACCAATCTCGCGCGACATCCGGAACCGCTCCCTCGCGTTGCCTTATGGTGGTATGTAGCTTCGAGGAAGCCTACGCGATCACCGGCCGGAGCCTGGAGGATCAAACTGCCAGACTCGTCTCGTTGTAGAGGGCACTCCTGCCCGTCGGCACATAGCTCGAACGCACGGCGAAGTGGACTTGCTCCAGCCAAGCAAGTCCAGTCCCGAATGCGGCTTGTCAGTGCTCGGCGTACTCCGCCGCGACGAGCCTGCGCAGGCCCGCCTCGAGATCGATGCGCGGCTGCCAGCCGACCCGGCCCAGGAACCGCGTCGAGTCGAGCATCTTGTAGGCCGCACCCTGGAACGAGCCGGGCGGGCTCACGAGGGGGACGGACCAGTCGAGGGCGACCAGGGCCGCCCGCGCTACTGCCTCGACGGTGATGGGGGTGTTGGCGCCGCAGTTGAGGATCTCGTTCTCGAACGCCCGGTCGGCCGCGAGGATCGCGTCGATCTGGTCGTCAACGTATAGCACCTCGCGGACGGTCTGCAGGTTGCCCCAGACCTCGAAGGCCTGCGCGCCCGCTGCCTTCTCCCGCACGGCCCGGTCGAGGAGGGCGCCGACGAAGTGGCTGCGATCGGAGGCCGTGTTGTCGTGCGGACCGTACAGGGTCGCCAGCACGCAGTGCAGGAAGCTCAACCCGTATTGGTGCGCGTAGGCCGCCGAGCCCGTCGCCAGGACCTGCTTGGCGAGCCCGTAGCCGATCACGGAGGGATGGGTCGGTCCCTGTCCGAAGCGCGCCTCGGGGAGGGGCTCGGCCGATTCCGGATAGGTGCAGGACGAGCCCGTGGAGACGAGCTTGGCCTGCGGCTGGTACAGGCGCCACGCCTCGAGGACGTTCAGGTGGATCCGGGCGTTGATCGCCAGGAGCTCGCCCTGGATGTCGTACTGAATTGCGCCGGTCCGCTGGCGGGTCACCACGTGGAAGATGCGGCCGGCCGGGGGGGCGTCGCGCAACGCCCGCTCGACATTGGCCCAGTCGGACAGGTCGCCCGCCGCGCGGCCGATCTCGACGACCTCGCGGCCCTCGGCCCGGAGCCGCGGCACGAGGTTGCGCCCGAGGAAGCCGTCCGCCCCGATGACGATGTCGCGCTCAGGCCCCGGCATGGCGGTACTCCTGGCGATACCACGCGATCGTCGGCCGCAGCCCGTCCGCGAGCCCCGTGAAGGTCGACATTCCGAAGCGCTCGCGCAGCCGCTGGTTGGTCGAACGGCGGGCGAGGACGCCGTGGGTCGTCGTGTCGGGGGCGTGGACGGGCCGGTCCTCTCCCGCCACCTCCAGGATGGTGCGGGCGAGGTCGAGCAGGGTCGTGGTCTCGCCGCGGCAGAGGTTGAGCGCGTCGCTCGTCTCCCGGATCGCGAGCGACCGAGCGAACGCGTCGACGACGTCGCCGACGTAGATGAAGTCGCGCTCGACCAGCGGGTTGCCCTTGATCGTGAAGCGCTCGCCCGGGGCCAACGCGCGCATCACGAAGGCCGGCAGGACATGCGCCTTGCGCGGATCCCTCGAGTCGTGGGGACCGTAGGGGTTGCTCAGGCGGAAGCTGATCGTGTGGATCCCGTAGCGCTCGGCGTGCAGGTCGGCGACCACCTCGGACCAGCGCTTCGACCACGCGTAGAAGGCCTCGTTCGGATTGGGCGGCGCGTTGAGGTCGACCGGCCGCGCGTCGTCGAGGGGGTCACAGGCCGCCGGATAGACCGCCACGCTCGAGGCCGCGCGCACCTCGCGGATGCCCTTCGTCAGGCAGAACCGGTAGAGGCGGTTGGCGATCTCGGCATTGCCGGTGAGCAGGTCGCTCTGCGCCGTCTCGAACTTGTCGGCGTCGTAGCGCTGCGCGGCGACGTTGACGACGATCGCGTCGGCGGGGACCGAGAGCGCCTCGAGGGCGTCGAAGCGCGCGGCCTCGGTCGCCCCCGGCACCGCACGGCCGGAGGGGCTGACCGCGATCAGCCGCGGCACGCGGCCGGCGAGATGCGCGACGAGGTTGCGGCCGACGAACCCGGTCGCACCGACGACGAGGACGGTCTCGGGCAAGGGGGCGGGGGGAAGGGCGGCCACGCTCAGGCTGCCGGCAGGTCGGCGGCGGTGATCACCTTGAGATCCGGCACCGGAACGATGAAGGCGCCGCCGTTCTCGAGGTAGCGGCGCTCGCGCGCCAGGAACTCGTCGATGAAGTTCCAGGCGAGCACCAGATAGGCGTCGGGCGCAGGCACGCTGCCCTCCTCGACGATCGGGATGCGGGCGCCGGGGATCAGGCGGCCGAACTTCAGCGGATTCTTCTCGGCCGCATATTGAACCAGCCGCGGGCCGATGCCGAAGGCGTTGAGCAGCGTCGCGCCCTTGGCCGGGGCGCCGTAGGCGTGGACCGTCTTCCCCTCGGCGTTCATGCGCTCCAGCAGATCGAGCAGCGCCGCCTGCAGGCGCCGGACGTTCTCGGCGAAGCCGACATAGGTCTCGAATGTGCCGTAGCCGCGGGCCTCCTCGTCGGCGCGCATGCGCTTGACCGCGTCGCTGACCGGGTGGGCGCCGGGGAAGCCGACATGCGCCTCGAGGGAGCCGCCGTGGACCGGCACCACGCTGACGTCGAAGACCTCCAGGCCGTGGCGCGCGAACAGCTGCTCCAGGGAGCGGAGCGTGTAGTAGCACAGGTGCTCGTGGTAGATCTGATCGAAGGCGGTGTTCTCGATCATGCCGCCCAGGTAGATCGCCTGCACGACGAAGACGCCGTCCGGCTTGAGCAGCGTGACGATGCCTTTCACGACACTGTGCAGTTCCTCCAGGTGGAAGAAGACGCCGGCGGCGGTGATCAGGCTCGCCGGCCCGTCCTGCGCGCGGACGATCTCGGCGGTCTCTTCGTTGAAGAAGCGGTTCAGTGTCGGCACGCCCGCGGCGCGAGCCAGTTCCACGACGTTGGCGGCGGGCTCGACGCCGCAGCGGCGCAGGCCGAAGGGCTCGTACTGCCGCAGCCACGTGCCGTCGTTGCTGCCGATATCGACGACGAGGTCCTGCGGCCCGAGGCCGTACCGCTCCACGAGCCGGGCCGCCGTCTGGCGGAAATGCTCCACCAGCGTCTTCGTCGTGCCAGAGACGTAGGGGTAGTCGCTGAACATGCTCTCCTTCGGGATCGTGTGATCGATCTGGACGAGCGTGCAGTCGTGGCAGAAGCCGGCGCGCAGGGGGAAATGCGGCTCGCGCCGGTCGGCGAGGTCCGGCGGGATCAGGCGGTTGCAGTGCGGCTGATCGGTCAGGTCGAGGAACAGCTCGACATCGCGTCCATCGCAGACGCGGCATGCCATGGCGAGTTTCGTTCCCGTCATCGTACGACCTATGACATCCGCGGCGCGAGACTCTACGTGCCCGAGACGCTTACCGGCTGAGCTGGAGGGGCGCAACGATCGCTCCGGCCCGGATCGACGGCAGGGCAGGACCACTGGATTCGACCCGATCCATACCGCCCGCACCCTCGCGCTGTTCAGCGCATCTCTGCCAAAAACACTACCAATATCTTCGATTTGGAAACAATCATGCCCGAAACCGCGTGGACGATACGCAAGTCGCACTACATCATGAAGGATCGATGGCTCGGACTCCGTGCCGACGACTGCGTGACACCTTCGGCCCACGTCCTCGATCCCTATTACGTGCTCGAGACCGCGGACATCGCCCTCGTGCTGGGCATCGACGCGGCCGATCACGTCATCCTCGTACGCCAATACCGGCACGCCTATGGGAGCCCGAGCCTGGAGCTTCCGGGCGGGGCCATCGACCCCGGCGACACGGATATCCTCGCGGCCGCCGAGCGCGAGATGCGCGAGGAAACCGGCTACACCTTTGCCGATGCCGAACGCGTGGTCACCCTCAACGCGGATCCGGCCCGCTACGCCAACCGCATGCATCTCGTCCGCGCGCGCGTGATCGCGGCCGGGCCGGCGCGTCCGGATCCCGGCGAAGACATCGCGGTGATGCGCGTGCCGCGGGCCGAGGCTCTGCGGCTCGCCCAGTCGGGCTCCATCGTCGGAGCCGTGCATGCCGCCATGATCCTGATCGGTCTGTCCGGCCGCGGATGAGGGGCGTCACCGGATTGTGGATCGAGCGATCGAACCGCTGACAAGGCCCGCGCGTTCCGCCAATACGATTAATCGCAGGTTAAAGAGCGGATTGAAGCGTGCCCGAGTACGACATCAAGATCGTCGCTCCGCGAGATCGGAAGGCCGCGGACGCCGAGCGCGAGACGCCGCCCAAGCGCCGGCTCGACTGGGACCGCGCCATGCGTGAGGCGGCCGAGGCGGAGCTCTCGATCCAGTCCCACGACTGAACCCGCCGCGCGGCGACGCGCGCCCTGGTCCCCCACACGTGTTGCCGCTTCCTAGCCCGTCAGCGCGGCCTCGCGCAGGAAGGCGAGCAGGTCGTCCGACCGGAAGTGATGCACGGCGAGCCCCGCCGCCCGGCCGGCGGCGAGATCGGTTTGCTGATCGCCGATCAGGAAGCTGCGCGCGCGGTCGATGTCCCAGTGGTCCATCAGGTCGAGGATCATGCCGGGTTCGGGCTTCCGCCAGCCGTGGACCGCCCTGTAGGCCTCCACCGTCCCGTCCGGATGATAGGGGCAGTACCGGAGATCATCGATATGCGCGCCCGCCGCGCGCAGGTCGTCCCGCATCCAGGCCGTCAGACGGGCGACATCGGCCTCGGTGTAGAAGCCGCGGGCGACCCCCGCTTGGTTCGTGACGACGAACACGAAGAAGCCGGCGTCGTTCAGCGCGCGGACCGCATCACGCGCGCCCTCCATCCAGTGGAACCGGTCCACGGAACCGACATAGCCGTGGTCGTGATTGAGGACCCCGTCCCGGTCGAGGAAGGCGGCCGGTCTCGTCCGGCGGGCCGGGATCTCCACCTGAGCGCGGTCGTAGCTCTCGGGCACGCCGATATCGAGAAAGTAACCGTCGTAGGCCTCGCCCACGACGCGGCCCTCGGCGACCAAAGCGGGCAGGACGTCCCGTTCCAGCGAGCAGGCCGGCGGGAAGCCCTTCAAGGCGTCGCGGCGCACCAGATAGACGCCGGCATTGACGAGACCGGGGCCCGGCTCGGGCGGCCGCTCGAGGAAGGCGGTGATCCGCACGCCGTCGAGGAGCGCGACGCCGTAGCGTGCCGCGTCCGGCACCCGGCGGAGCGACAGGACCATCGCCGCCTCCGGATGACGCGCCGCCAGGGCGGGCAGGGCCAGCAGGTTGACGTCGAACCACGAGTCGCCGTTCAGCAGGAGGAAGGTCTCGTCCGCCTCGGGGAGGGCGTGCACGACGGCGCCGCCGGTCCCAGCCTGCTCCGGCTCGATCGAGACCCGCAGCGTCATGCCGAAGCGTCGCGCGACTGGGTTGTCGGCGGCGTAGGCGCGGATCTTCTCGCTGTGGAACGAGGCCAGCAGCACGATGTCGGTGAAGCCGTGGCGGCCGAGCTCGAACAGCAGGACGTCCAGGAACGGCTCGCCCGCCACGGGCAGCAGCGGCTTGGGCATCGCCGACGTCAGCGCGCCCAGGCGGGTGCCGAATCCGCCGCACAGGATCATGGCCTGCCGGATGGGGCTGCCGGCGCCTCTCGGTCTCTCGGTCACGGGCCGCCCTTCACGCCGCCGTCCCGCGGGGGAACAGGCTTTCCTCGACGAGGCCGCACACGATGTGCGCGGCGGTGATGTGGACCTGCTGGATCAGGGGCGTTGCGTCCGACGGCGCATGCAGGCACAGATCCGCCCGCTCCGGCATCGCTCCGCCCGTCGCGCCCGTGAACGCGACGACCCGCACGCCCAGCGCCCGCGCCGCATCCATCGCCTTCAGCACGCTCGGCGAGCGCCCGGAGGTGGAGAGGGCGAGCAGGACGTCGCCCGGCCGCCCGAGGGCGAGCACCTGCCGCGCGAACACGTGCTCGTACCCGTAATCGTTGCCGATCGCGGTGATCACCGAGGTGTCCGTGGTCAGCGCCAGGGCGGCGGCGGGTGCCCGATCGTAATTGAGCCGCGAGACGAACTCGCCCGCGATGTGCTGCGCGTCGCCGGCGCTCCCGCCATTGCCGATCGTCAGGAGCTTGCCGCCGCCGCGCAGGGATGCGGTCACCACGTCGGCGATCTCGGCGAGGGTCGCCTGGAAGCGGGAATCGTCGAGGGCCGCCTGGAAGGTGTCGCGGGTCTGCGTGAGGAAATCGACGATCGCGCTCATGAGCACCTCGGTCCGTGACCGCGCCGGCCGACCTGTCGGGCCGTCCGGCGGGGTGATCGCTGCTGGGCTGGAGCCGTCCGGATCAGACGTTGGCGAACCGCGAATTGCGGATCATCCGGAAGCCCTTGATCAGCTCCTTGATCCCCCGGTCGAGGTCGAAGTCGGGGAACCAGCCGGTCGCCTCCAGCTTCGCATTGGACACGATGTAGTCGCGCTTGTCCGGATCCTCGCCGATCGGGGCCTCGACATAGACGAAATTCGGCACGTGCGCCTTGATGCGTGCGCAGAGTTCCAGCTTCGACAGGTTGGCGCTCGACAGGCCGAGATTGTACGCCTCGCCACGCATCCGGTCGTAATTGTCGATCGCGTGGATGAAGCCTTTGGCCACGTCGCGGATGTGGATGTAGTTGCGCTTGAAGTGGCCCTCGAAGACCAGGAGCGCCCGGTCGGTCACGGCCCGGTGGGTGAAATCGTTGACGAGGAGGTCGAGGCGCATGCGCGGCGCCATGCCGAACACCGTCGCGAGCCGCAGGCTGACGCCGCGCCCGCTGTCGAGCACGGCCGTCTCGGCCTCGACCTTGGTGGTGCCGTAGAGCGAGATCGGCCGCAGGGGCGACTCCTCTGTGCAGAACTTGCCGGCCTCGCCGACGCCGTAGCCCGAATTGGTCGTCGGGTAGACGATCCTCTGCTCGCCACCCGCGCGCTGGACCAGGGCGATCACGGCATCGCGGTTCAGGGTCGTGGCGCCGATCGCGTCCTCCTTGCACAGGGGTGCGCCGACCAGGGCCGCGAGGGGGATGAGCACGTCGTGCTTCGGGATCAGGTCGTCGAGGATGCGCGTGTCGCGGGCGTCGCCCTTGATCGGCTCGAAGGCGTCATACTGGCAGGCCGAGGACAGGTCCGGCCCTCCGGACTTGAACGTGTCGAGAACCGTGACGTGATGCCCGCGCTCCAGGAGCATCGGCACCAGGATCGTCCCGATATAGCCGGCGCCGCCGGTGATCAGAATTCGCATCGTTGCCTCTCGTCGCGATGAGCCGTCGGGCCGCCTGCGGCCGGGCTGGAATGATGGGCGGGCGCCGCTCAGCGGGTCTGGCGATAGATCAGGGTCGACCCGTCGACATCGATGCCGATCGGAACGACGGATAGCGGCGCCACCCGTTCGGTCAGAGCCGGAAGCCGGTCCGGATCGATGAGGGCGAGGAAGAAACCGCCCCCGCCCGCGCCGCACAGCTTCGCCCCGTAGGCCCCCGACGCGATGATCGCCTCGAACAGATCGTCGAGCACCGCATTCGAGACCTCACGCGACAGGGTCCGCTTGATGCGCCACGAGGCGGAGAGCATATCGCCGAGCTGCGTGAGCCAGCCGCTCGTCCCCGCCTCCAGCAGCGAGACGCATTCCTCGACGAGACGGTAGAGTTCGGACAATTCCTTGTCGATCGCGCGCGCGCGCGTCACGGCGATCTGGGCGGCGACCGTGGTCGTCGCGCGCCGCGCGATGCCCGTATGGACCAGCACCATCGACGCGTTGAGCTGTTGTGTGGCCGCAGAACTCATCTGAACGGGGGAGATGCGGATCGCGGAACCGCTGAAATCAAATCGGTTGATCCCGCCGAAGGCTGCGTGGAGCTGATCCTGGACACCAACGTTCTCGCGCAGGATTTCACGTTCGACTTCGATTGCCTTCTTCGACAATTCGATCTTCGTAGGCTTTTGATTCAATATCGCGTAGATCGTACGCAAGAAGCCAACTGTGAAAGCCGAAGAAGAGCCCAATCCGCTGCCCGCCGCAGGCAAATCGGAGATGATGCTCATATCAAGCCTGCGAGTCACGTCGAAATGCTTAAGCACCTCCCGAACGACCGGATGTTCGATTTCATAAATAGTGTTGCAATGCTCAACGCGGGAATAACTTAATCTATAATTGTAATCTTGACAGCCAATCAAATCGAGCGCTGCGATGATGATGTATTTATCAATCGCTGCGCCGACGACTGCGCCGGGCGCGCGCTCGAAGTACTCCGGATAATCGGTGCCGCCGCCGAACAAGCTAATACGCAGCGGTGTTCGCGTGACTGTCAGCATAGAAATTTTCCCAATTTTATATCCTCAGAACTTTTTCGATTTAAGTAGCTTCGATCTATAATTTCGGTTCGATTGCTAGAGCGATGCACGTGCACAGCCATGTCACCATGGAAATGACCGGCACCGAATGACTTCTCCTCGAAAAGTCGATGATCATCGTCAATATTCGAAGCATCGGCAGAAGTAATTGCATCATTATAATTGTTCTGATTTGACATGATTTCATCAATACGTTGGGCAACAAAGCTGAACTGATTTGAAATGCCTTTCTTTGGCCGCGTCAGATCGACAGCACCGGACCACTGCTCTTCAATTGGCAGCATGGACCGATTCCGGCCCTTCGGTGAACAAGTCGCGACGTCACCGTTCACGCGGCTCGCTCGCGAGGAGTCTGAGAAAGACCTGAGCGCAACCGATGCCACAGCTTTAACTACATCGGCCTCACTGACGACTACGACACGGTCCGACACGGCAATCTTTAGCCTGACCGCATCCGAAAAATCAGCATCCTGTGCGCACATGCCGGCCACGGCCACGAGTTTGAAGACAAATCTTCCGTAGGTCACATGCCTCCTTTATGGTTAAGGGATTGTAAACTCTGCAGATCCGTTCATCGCACCGCCCCAGAGGCGCTCCGCCGAGCCGCCAACATGACTCCTCTGCTGTTGCACGGCAGATTTAAATTAACATATTAGATAGACAATTAAATATGCCGGCATCTTAAATTTGTGCTAGCCGCACACCATTTACGACATCATCTTTAAAAAAAATCTACTGAGCAACAATTCGATCTTGCGGTCTGTATAAGATTAAAAATGCTGGGTTTGGCACAGGCTTGCCGCAGATCGCACTGATTCGACTGCATCGAATCAAATTCCGCCCCCGCATCTTAATTTTTAGATACGCTAACAGGAAAGGCTTTTAGATGTTAATTTACGGATCGTCGTCGGGATGCGGCGTGCTGGACGATCACAACTCATGCATGGCGATCCGCAGGTCTGCGCCGCCACTTCGCTGGTAGAGAGCGCTGATGCTCGCCATCCCTATCCAGCACACACAACCCCAGCCGCGTGCCGAGATCTCCCGCTCGCACGAGAGCTCCGGCACGCTGGCCTCACGCTACGGTGTGTCCATTGAGACCCGTCTAGCTATTGTCGAACGGCAAGAGATTCGCGCGCCGTCACGAAAGCTTCAACTAATCGCATTAGCCGCCTCACGGAGCCGCCACGCCATGACCGTCGAAGTAATGTTATCGCCTCTCCGTCCAGTGGCGCAACGAAGGCGGGATTGAGCCCGCGATCCTCCGCAATCCTGGCCACGATCGGTCCGAGCAATGCCTCCAGATCCGCGTGGCGCGGTGCCGGCATCTCCAGCTCGCGCAGGCGATCAAGCAACGGAGCGGGCAGGTTGCCCACCTCGTTGGCCGTGCCCAGCCACGAGACACGGCTGATGTCGGTCTCCGTCTGAAAACAAGGATCTTGGTAGGCCCGGGCGGTCTCCGGCTCGAGCATCGGAAGCAAGGCATCCCAAAGCCTACCGTGATCTGCGCGCGTTGCGGCCTTCTCCAACTCGTCGATCAGCATCAGCGGATTGGCGGTGCCAGACCGAGCCACCGCCATGATCGGATGCGCGGGCTCCGACGTTGCCCAACGACGATCAAGGCCACCCAGCGATGCGCCCGCGTCCCGAGTCGCATCGACTCGCCACAGCCCCAATCCAAGATGATGGGCGATCCTCGCGACAAAGCGGCTCTTGCCGGCTCCCGGCGGGCCGATCAGCAGGGTCGGTCGGAACGTGGCGTGCTCACGTCCGATCAGATCGGCAAGAAGCCTGTCGATCATGGCCTGCGCGTAAGGAAACTCGAAGGTCAACCGAGCGCGCACAGCCGCGAGATCCGGCACCTCGACGAGCGGGAGCGGCTTACCGATGATGTGCTCATAGCCGCGCGCGATGGACTTGCCGCGGTCGCTCCCGGTCTCCTGGATCGTTGGAACGACGAGAACGTGCCCCTTGGGCACTTCGGCGTATGGGACATCGGCGTCCGGTATCTGTGCCGTCGTCTCGACGGTCGCCGCCTTCTCGCGCCGGCGCGCCTCGTTTTGGGCGAGGCGAGCCTCGATCATCTTCCACCTGCACCGCTCCCGCGTCGCCGCGTTGTCTGCAACCGGCCGTGTCAAGACCTCCCCAACGGGTACGAGCGCGTGGACGAGTGCCACATCGCCGGCGAAGGCGTCATCGACGCCACAGGCCAGGGCGGCAGCCGCAGCGATGGCGCTGCTCGTCTTCTCGGAAAACGTCAGAAGCGCATCCTTGAGCGCGTCGTGCCAAGCTGCCTGCAGGGCGACAGCGAGATCGGTCGCCCCGGTTACATCCGTATCGGCGCCCGGTTCGGCAACGCGTCCGAGAGCGAGGCGCGTCTGCGCCTCGGCCAGGGCTGCGAACCCTTTCCGGAGGTCGAGAACCGCTTCGCGTTCCTGCCAAAGGGGCTGGGCCAAGCGCGCGGCAGCTCTGCGATCATCGCCGGCGCAGGAAAGCAGCGTCGCGACATCGGCCAACGCCCGCGCCACCGGCTGATCGCGCTCCACGGCCAACACGTCGAGGAACCGGATCAGGGCGGATCGTCGGGCGATCCATCGACGGTCACGCCATAAAAGACCGTCCGAAGAAGTCCTTGCCGCGATCCAGGCCGAGACCAGGGCCTCGGCATCCGGGGCGAGGGTGGTGATCTCCAGGGCGATCTCGGAACAGGCAGAATCCACGCGCAGATCCTGTGCAAGGCAGGCTCGCAGGCGGCGCGGAAGCATCGGTTCGAGCAGGCGACGTGCCGCTTCAGGGTCGATCTGCAAGGCAGGCGGGGTCGAAGAGAATGCCATCGGATTCCTCCCTCTCAGCGGGCGACGCCGACGCGGTCGGAACCGCGGCGCGCAACGGAGCACCAAGCGTGGGCGAGGCAGAGCACCTTGAGATCAGCCCGGCGTCGAGCGCGCCGCCCGAGCACGTGCACGAGCAGGTCGATGCAGGAGCCGTCACCCCGCGCTGCGCACAGGCAGAGCGCCGACATCGCCGGATCGAGGCGCCCAGGAAAGGCGATGGCCTCGGCGAGGACGCCGAGGGCGATGTGGATCGCAGCCGCCGGATCGCCCCGGCAAGCCGCGGACCAGTCGGGGGACGGCAGGGGCTGCGCGGCCTTCAGGGCAGCGGCCAAGCGGCACTGCGCCGGCATATCGAGCGTCTGAGGGGCGAGGACGCGCCACCAGGACAGCGGCAGCGAGAGGCTGGCCGCGTCAGTTGTGCCGGAGGGGTGGGCATCGGGGTCACGAGCGAGTGTCATTGAGACAGACCTGGAGAGCACGCCGGCGCGCAGGCGCGCGGTGCGGGATTGATGGAGAGCGAGATGGACGCATCAGGTCGCGGTCGCGACCCGATGCCAGCGTGGTGCGATCAGGGCGCGAACGGCCCGGGCGAGTGCGGGTGTTTGACGTTTTCAGGAACGGCGAGGCTCGCCAACGCCATCGTCAGAAGGTCCGGCACAGCCGCGCGCAATCGGGCTTGAAGCGCCGCGGTCACAGTCTCGAGCGCCGACGAGACCGGGGTCGCGAACAGCTGATCTATGGCCGGTCCGCTCACCGTAAGGTCATCGCAGTATCCCGCCCTTCCATAGACGTCGATCAGCACCGCGCGAGTCTGAGCGACCTCGTAGCCGAGTGAGGCCAAAAATGAGCGACCCTGGACCTGCGCGCACCGCAGCACCCATTCGACTTGGTGTATTTTCCTAGCCTCATTTTTTCCGGAGCCTCTCTTGACCTCGGCGATGATGGCTCGGCTCTCTCTCCGATCGACGACGATTAGGTCGAGGAATACCGACTGCGCGACCGCGCCAGCGAGTTCGATCGAGGTCTGGTTGAGCTGGGCGACGCTGCTGGCGCGGACGAGTTCCTGGGTCGGCACGGTGATCGGCATCGCGACGTTGCGCAGCACGATGTAGCGCCCGCTTCGCTCGAGGACGTCAGTGATGGCCGCCTCGATCAGAGACCCATGCCGCTTGACCATGGAGGCCAGCACGGAGCCGAGCTGCGACAAGCCTGGTCCGAGCAGGGGATCGGGCACGAAGGTCGCCCGGAACGCGCCGTCGAGCGCTGCCTCGGCCGCGGCCATCAGTTCGGGTGCGCAGATCTGTGGGATCGGGGGCTGGACGTGGCCGTAGCCGACGGCGGCGGCGCTCCCGAGCGGGACGGTGATCCGGCTGGTCGGCCCGGAGCTAGGCTGCCCACGTGCAGATAACCGCTGTCGGCCGCCGCGCTGGGCGGCGGGGTGGGGGACGACGATGGTCATGGATGGTTTCCGTCCAGGCGACACCAAACCGCGCGCCCTTCGCCGAACGGCGGCAGGGCGGCGAACGGGCTCGTTTCCGCGGCCTCAGGCCTGCGGCGACGAGGGCGTCAGGATTGCGGGATTGCGAGGGGACGCTGAGGCACGGCCTATCGCGTGCCAGCGCACCTTCAGGCGATCAGGCGGGTTGCCGGGACGGGCGGTGGGACTGCCCGGAATTCATGCATCGGGCCAGTTTCGTCGGCGTGATTACGCCGGTAGTGAAGGTCTCAGCCATGGTCGGTATCTCCTTGCGATACGGATCGTGGTCAGGCCGGCGCTTGGTGCTGCTAACACCGGTGCCGGCCGCCCTCTGCTAAAGAGCGGCGCGGCATGTGCGGGTGGTCTGCCGAGGACGAACGTGGCGCGGATCGGCGTCTTTGAGAAGACCACAACGGCGACGATATGATCTCAAGGACGCCCTTCCTGTCGCGATCGTTAACGGAAGCCTGGCGCCCTTTTCCTTGTTGCAGGTGAGCGCTTCACATCGCATGATCGCCTAACGGCCGGGTGGAAGGTTGTCGCCAGCAAAGTCTTGCACACTGCGCCGATCTCACGGATCCGCACAGATCAACGTGGCGACATTTGCCTGTGTGACCACGTCAGAGACACAGCGGATTTCATGCTGTATCGCCGCAGGATCAGTGTGAGCGGGTATGTGGCGGACCTCTAAGTACAACCGCATTGAGGAAATGCACGTGTTTCGGTCAGGGCAGAGCGGCTACGTGCCCATCGGCCTCTTGATCTTCGAGGGTGGCTCCTCAAGGCGCATCGGTCGGTTTGCCTATAGCTCCGACTATCTAGCTGCAGAAGGGCGTAGGCCACTCGACCCCATTGGCCTGCCGCTCGGAACCAAGTGGCGGCCAGCGGCTCCGGGAGAGGTTCATCTGGCCTTTCACGATGCAGGCCCTGACGGCTGGGGAAAAGGAATTCTGTCGCAGGTATTCCCAGAACTGGAACTCGGCATGCCGGAATTTCTGGCTCTGGGCGGGCTGTCGCGCACGGGCGACCTGGCCTTTGGCTCAACGCCCGAGGCTCCCGAGAGGTGGACACCCAGAGCGGACGCGGCGTCTGGGTTAGTTCAAAGCGAGGACGTTCTCGAAGAGGTGCTCATCGCAGCAGAAAATTATGAAGGAGGCGAAGCGTCGGCGGACCAACTCGCTCAGCTATTCATTCACAGCTCGGACATTGGAGGAGCTCGACCGAAGGCGCGCATTCGGGTTTCAGACAAGGAATGGATAGCCAAATTTTCCACGTGGGATGACAGGTTCGACAATCCCAGGGCTGAAGCGGTTTGTCTGGATTTTGCTGAGGCCGCAGGACTTCGAGTCCCTGACCGCGAACTGCGTGTCGTTAGCGGTCGGTCGGTTCTCTTGATATCGCGGTTCGACCGGTCCTCGGATGGGGCTCGTTTGTCTTACCTCAGCGCCGGCACTTTGCTTAGTGAACCTGCCCATGGATATGCCACAAGCAAGACCTATTCGGACATCGCATCAGCCGCGCGCCGGATCGGTGTTCAGGATCCAGAGCGCGAGATGTTCCGCAGGCTCCTGGTTAATGCCTATCTACGGAACACCGATGATCATTTGCGCAACCACGCCTTCATCCACGATGGGGCCGGCTGGCGGCTCTCACCGGTATTCGATGTTGTACCGCATCCTTCGGGCACCAAACATGTCTGCGCCCCAGCTCCCGGTATCAGTCGAGAGTGCAACCCGAGCATCGCATTCGCGAGCTACGCCAAATTTGGCCTCTCCACGGCCGAAGCCACATCGATTCTCGTTGAAATTCATGAAGCGACCTCACGCATCCCGGATTTTTTCGACGCCCGAGGCGTATCTCGACGGGACCGGGAAATGCTCTTGGCATGCTTCGGCTTGCTGCCCAGACCTATCACGTCCTAGCGAATCTCCGTATCAGCGAATCAGTGCCACCTCTTTATAATTGGTCTCATTCGACGGAACGCCCGTACCTTTATAGGTAAAATATTTCGGTCAAATAAACATACCGAAAATCATTAGAGACCAATTTATATATCCAGAAAAAATTAAGAACCCAACAATTATGTCAGTTTTAAACTCGCCTGAATCTGCCTGCGAAGCGACATGTCGTGTTTTCGAACCACATTCATAAATATGATTTTTCTACCAAAACTTGAAATCTCAGCCGATCGGATCGAGTAATAACAATTTTGAGGGTCCGCAATCTTTCAATCAGGCGGCCCGCACGCCGGGCCCATCCCGCCCATGTGCCTGATCCATGATCTCGCCGATCCGCTCGCCGACGGCGACGGCGATCTCCACCGAGGCCGCCCCTTCCGAACCCTGCCGGCAGATCCGGGTGAGGACGTCGGTCACGCGCTGCTCCATGACCCCGAGGATCGCCGCGGCCGCCTGCGGCTGCGCGCCGCGCAGCACGGCGGCGAGGTCGCAATAGGCGTCCTGAAGAAGTCGGAGCGTGAGCCGCTCGACCGCTTGTTCATCCTCCGCCGACAAGGCTTGCATCAGACCCCACTCCCGACAGCGCCCCCAGCCTTGCCCCGACATCTTAACAAGCCGTGAAGGACGCCGCGGAACCGCAAGCTTCGGCTAACCCTGCCGCAGGGCCGGGGGAGGTCCATTCACGCACGGCGCGGATTCCGGGCGGCCGAGGCGCCTCGGTGCGATCCGCGGCCGGGCGGAGGGAACTTGGCGGGCCCTCGGCGGGTCGACCCCGCAAGATCCGTCAGCGCGAGAGCCTCCCCATGCGCCTCCTCATCATCACGAGCCTCTGTCTGGCCGCCATCGCCGCGACACCGGCATCGGCCCAGGTTCAGCAGACCAATCCCAACGCCGCCAACCGATCCATGGAAACCGGCGGCCAGCTGCGCGCCCTGCGGCAGGAGCAGACGACCCAGAGCAACACGCTGCGGATGGACATCCAGCGCAACCAGGCCGCGACGCCCGCCCCGAATACCGGACCGAACGCGATCGGCCCGACCGGCGGTACGGGTGTGATCGGCCGCTAGGACCGGGACGGTGCTGGCCGGAACCGGTCCACGCTCCCTACACGTCCGGCAGGCGCCGCCCCTTCACGACCACCCGCGGCCACCGGTCCAGCCCGATCGGCATCAGCACGGCGATCCCGGGCGGCACCGCGGCGTCGCCGAGCAGGCTTTCGAGGGAGACCCGGCAGGCTTCCTCGAGTTCGCCCCGCGTGCGTGCGCCGGACGTCTTGATGTCGGCGATCAGGAGCGCCGCGATCTCGTGGGCAAAGGCGTCGCCGTCCAACATGCCGGGCTCCTGTTCTACGCGTGATCCCGTAGAGCCTCTCGCACAACGCCCGGAGCGCGGTTGCGGTCGGAGGCGAAGCCGCCGGCGCCCGAGAGTCTTGTGGGAAACCCTTAGCCGTCTCGGGCCCCCGCGAGCAGCCGGACAGAATTACGTATCCCCATACCGATTGCGGATGGTGTCACCGTCCGGTCCCGGGCGGCCATCCCCCGCGAGACGACCGTGCCGGCCCCCTACCCATAAAGGAGAGATAGTCCGCCCCGGACGGCCCGTGCCACGTCGGACCGGCAGATCGCGGCTCGGAAGCCGCTTGCCGATCGGCGGCGCGCTCCTGGGCTCGCGTGACGGGGACCAGGGTCCGGGTGCCGTGGGGACGCAGCCCGCGATGGCGCCAGAGGGATCGAGGACCGGACCGATGATCATCGTCGACGAGCGCTCCGGCCCCTTGAGCCCTGGCGCCGCCCCCGCCCGCATGCGCGCGTCCGCGGAGAGCTCGCCCGCCGGACGCCGCGGCGCCGGGCGACTGGCGATCCTGGTGTCGGCGGGGACGATCCTGTTTCTGATCCCGGCCCTCTGGAACGGCCACCCGTTCCTGTTCCCCGACAGCGAGCACTACTTCATCATCGGCCGGAGCATCCTCGGCGGTCTCGCCCGGCTCGGCGGCTCGGCGGCGGCGGCCGGCAGCGGCGGCGCCGTCATGGCCGATCCGGCCGCGAGTTCGGATGCGGCGGGCGGCCTTGCCGCGATCGCGGGCGGGCGCTCCCCGGTCTATGCGCTGCTGCTCTACGTCCTGTCCGCCCTGGCGAGCGTGTGGTGGATCATCGTCCTCCAATCCGTCCTCGTCTCCTGGCTGACCGTGACATTCCTCGATCTCGTCTGGGAGCGGCCCCGGCCCGGTGCGGTCCTGGCCGGTCTGGCGGCCTTGGCGCTGCTCACCTCCGCCGGGGCGTTCAGCGGCTTCCTGATGCCCGACATCTTCGCGGCGACCTTCGTCCTGGCGGCCCTGCTGCTCGTCTTCGACACAGCGGCGTCCCGCGGAAAAACCCTCGCCTATGCGGGCGTTGTCGCCCTCAGCCTGGTGATGCATGCCACGATCGTCCTGCTGGCCGGATCCGCGCTCGTCCTGATCGCGCTGTGCCGGCTCGTCCCCTTCGCAGGCCGACATGTCCGCAGGGCGTCGCTGCTCTGGATCGGCGGCGCGCTGATCCTGGGGCTCGCCTTCAATGCGGCCTATCTCCGGCTCGCGGAACGCGTCTCCGGGCATCCGGTCGGAACGCCGCCCTACCTGATGGCGCGCGTCATCGCCGATGGGCCGGGGCGTCTGCTCCTCACCGAGACCTGCACGCCGTCCGATCGCCCCTTCGCGGCCTGCGCCTTCGCAGGCCGGCACTTCGTCGACCACAATGACTTTCTCTGGGGCAGCGGGAGCCCCGGTCCCAACTTCAGCACCGCGCCCGCCGCCCTGCGCACGGCGCTCGGCGCCGAGGAGGGGCGCTTCGTCCGCGCGGCAATCCTGCATCATCCGATCGCGCAGGCGGCGGCCTCGACGCGCAACGCCCTGCGGCAGCTCGTCAGCGTGGACATGACCGAGTTCGTGATCGGGACGCATCTCCTCGTCGACGATGCCGAGTTCAGGACGGCCGCGATCCTGAAGACGATCCCCAAGCTCGACCGATGCCTCGCGCAACCCGGCGTGTGCCCGCCGGAGGCCGCGCTCGTCCCGACCCTCCAGGGTGCCTTCGGCGTCAACCTCCTGTCCTGCTTGGCCGCGATGGCCGTCACCGCGCTCTACTGGGCACTGCGGCCCCGGCTCGGGGCCGACACCCGGGCGCGTCTGGATCGCCTCATGCTGATCGGGACCGGGATCTGCCTCTTGCTGCTCGTCAACGCGGTGGCCTGCGGCGCTCTGTCCGGACCGCATGACCGCTACCAAGCGCGCCTGGCGTGGCTCAGCGCGCTGTTCATGGTGGCGCTCGCGGTCCATGCGGGCGGGCCGGGCGAGCCGCAGCCGGCGCGCAAGCCGGTGTGACGGGCGCTGCGCGCGCCGAACCGACCCGTCCGCGGCGGGACGGACGGCATGCGCCGGCGGAGACGCGAAGCGGCCGCCTCCGGGCGATGCACGGCGGCGGTCCCCCCGCGGTCGGGCATTCAGGCGCATATCGCGCCGCCCGGACCTTCAGACGATCTCACGGGGCAACGAACGGGCCCGTCCCGAAGCTGAACCGGCTCCAGCGCCTTCCGGCAGCCGAAGCCGACGGTGCGGACTGGTCCAGCACGGCCGGACCGAGAGGCCGGCTCCGTCCAGGGAGCGATCCGGACACGGCCGTCCGCTAAGGCCGGACCCGTCCCGATATCGCGGCGCGGCCTGCGGATCGGAGGCTGGCCTGGGCAGCCGCGCCGCCCGGCTATCGAAGCTCGGGGGCGGACGACAAGTCGACCCGTGAGCCGACCCGGGAGAAGACGAGGAGGCGCGCGCCCGCATAGTTCAGGACGAGGGCGACCGCGGAGGCCAGGGCCAGGGCGGCGAGGGGGGCGGAGAACGGCTCGGGAAGCCGGAGGATCGCCAGAGCGAAAACCAGCATGTTGCAGGCGAAGCCGAAGGCCTGCACCAGCAGGTAGCCGGCCAGGGCGCTCAGGACCGGGCGCCCCCGCAGATCGGCGAAGCTGAGGCTCCTGTTGAGCAGGAACGTGACCAGCACCGCCACCGTGAAGGACACCGCCCGGGCGGCGAAGGGCCCGCAGCCGAAGCCGTGGATGCAGAGCGCCATCAGCCCGGCATCGGTGACGAATCCGATCCCGCCGACGAGACAGAAGCGCGCGAAGCGCTCCGCCTCGCTGCGGGGTGCCCGGGCCTCAGCGGACATCGAGCTGCCGGGCCACCGAGAGGTAGAGCAGGCGCTTCAGCTCCTGACGGGTGCGGGTCGTCAGGTCCAGGACGATCCCGGTGAAGAAGGTCAGCACGCTGAGGATCACGATGCCGAGGCTCAGGACCGCCGTCGGCAGGCGCGGCACGAGGCCGGTCTCGACGAAGGTGACGATGACGGGCGCGACCAGCACGAGCGCGGCGAGCAGCAGCGCCACGCTGAGCGCGCCGAAGAACTGGAGCGGCCGCTCGTCCTTCATCAGGCGCAGAATCAGGTACAGGATGCGCGCACCGTCCCGGTAGGTGCGCAGCTTGCTGACCGATCCCGCCGGCCGCTCCTGATAGGCCGTCGTGACCTCGGCGGCGGGCATGCGCAGCTCCAGCGCGTGGACCACGAGTTCGGTCTCGGTCTCGAAGCCGCTGGACATCGCCGGGAACGACTTCACGAAGCGGCGCGACATGACCTTGTAGCCCGAGAGCATGTCCCGGAACTCGCGCCCGAATACGCCCTGGACGAGGCCGGTGAGGACGCGGTTCCCGAGGCGGTGGCCCGGCCGGTAGGCCTGCTGCGAGACCTCCGCGCGGGCGCCGTTGACGAAGTCGAGGTCGTCCTTGAGCACGCGTCCGACCAGGAACGGTGCCGCCGCGGCGTCGTAGGTGCCATCCCCGTCGACCAGGATGTAGATGTCGGCCTCGACGTCGCCGAACATCCGCCGGACGACGTTGCCCTTGCCCTGGCGCGGCTCGATCCGGACGATCGCGCCCGCGGCTCGGGCGACCTCGGCGGTCCCGTCGGTGGAGTTGTTGTCGTAGACGTAGATCTGCGCCGTCGGGAGGGCCGCGCGGAAATCGCCGACGACCTGCGCGATCGTCAGGCTCTCGTTGTAGCACGGGACCAGAACGGCCAGGCGGGGCGGGCGCGCGGTTTCGGCGACGAGGCCAAGGACGGACATGGCGGGGCTCCGCGGCCTCTGCCTGAGGCCTGCCGCCACCGTGCGGGCCGTCCGGATCGACCACAATCGGCCGCGCTCCGGAGCCGGACCGCGCTTTCGACGTAGCGGCGCCGGCCGAAGGAGGGCGGGCTACGTCCTTCGGCGGAGACGGCCGCGCGGGCTCACGCCTCGGCCCGCGCCCGCTTCCGCGCCTCCGGGACGGCGGCGGGCGCCGCGCGGCCGTGTCCGCTGAAGGGCAGGCGCAGGCCCGCGACCACCGGATAGACCGCCGGCAGCACGACGAGGGTGAGCAGCGTCGCGGAGATCAGGCCGCCGATCACCACGGTGGCGAGCGGCCGCTGCACCTCCGCGCCCGCGCTCGTCGAGAGCGCCATCGGCAGGAAGCCGAGCGCGGCGACCAGGGCGGTCATCATCACCGGCCGCAGCCGCATCTCGGCGGCGCGCGTCGCGGCCTCCTTGGCGCCGAGGCCGGTGGCCTCGAGGTCCCGGATGTAGCTCGTGAGCACCACGCCGTTCAGGACCGCGATGCCGAAGGTCGCGATGAAGCCGATCGCCGCCGAGATCGAGAACGGCATCCCGCGCAAGGTCAGCGCCAGGATGCCGCCGGTGGCCGCCATCGGCACGTTGAGGAAGATCAGGCCGGCGATGCGGATATCAGCGAACATCACCACCAGCAGGATCAGGATCGCCGCGAGCGCGGCCGGGACGACAACCGTCAGCCGGCCGGTCGCCTCCTGCAGGTTCTGGAACTGGCCGCTCCAGACCAGGGCGTAGCGCGGCGGCAGCGTGACCTGCTGCGCCACGGCGGCCTGGGCGGCCGCGACGAAGCTCTGCACGTCGCGGCCCCGGACGTTCGCCTGAACGGAGATCCGCCGCTGCAGCCGCTCCCGGCTGATCTGCGCCGGTCCCGTCGCGACCTCCACGCTGGCGACCATCGCCAGCGGCACCATCATCCGGCTGCCGGCCTCTCGACCCGCCTCCTGGCCGGAGCGGCCGACCGGCAGGGCACGGATGCGCTCGATGTCGCCGCGGTCGGCGGGATCCAGGCGCACCACGATGTCGGTGATCGAGTTGTCGTCCCCGTAGACCATGCCGGCGGTGCGGCCGCCGATGCTCTCGACGACGTCGAGCACGTCGGACACGGTGATGCCGTAACGGGCGGCCCGGGCCCGGTCGACCTGGATCGAGAGCGCCGGCATGCCGGCCTGCGCCTCGGCCTTCACGTCCGCGGCGCCCTCGACCCCCGACACCGTCCGCACGATGGCATCGGCCGTGTCCTTCAGGACCTTGAGGTCGTCGCCGTACAGGCTGATCGCGACGTCGCCGCGCACGCCCTCCAGCAGGTCGTCCATGCGCATCTGGATCGGCTGCGAGAAGCTGTAGGCGACACCGGGCACCTCCTCCTTCAGCCGCGTGTCGAAGGCGGCCACGAGGCCGTCCTGCGTCGCCGCGGTGGTCCAGGTGGCGGGGTCGGCGAGGGTGATGAAGCTGTCGGTCGATTCGACGCCCATCGGGTCGGTGGGGATCTCGGCGCTGCCGGTGAGGGAGACCACCCGCTTCACCTCGGGGAAGGATTTCAGGACCCGCTCGATCCGGCCGACCGTGGCCAGCGACGCGTCGAGGGCGATGCCCGGCAGCTTCTCCGAGGTGACGACGATCGCGCCCTCCGACAGCTTCGGCAGGAACTCGCCGCCGAGGCGCGTGGCCAGCACGCAGGAGCCGGCGAAGAGCGCGAGCGCCACCCCGACGGTCAGGACCACGTGCCGCTCGGCGCCGCGCAGCAGCGGCCTGTAGGCGGCGCGCATCCCCCGGACGAGGCGCGTCTCGCGCTCGCCGACGCCGCGACCGGCGAGGAAGAGGGCGGCCAGGGCCGGCATCAGCGTGAGGGTGACGACCAGAGCGCCGGCGAGCGCGAGGATCACGGTCAGCGCCATCGGCACGAACATCTTGCCGGCCACGCCCTGCAGCGCGAGGATCGGCACGTAGACGAGGATGATGATCGCCACCGCGAAGATCACCGGCCGCGCCACGGCGGCGGTGGCGTCCCGCACCACCTCGGTGGCCGGCCGGTCCGGATGCTCCCCGCGCGCGCGCAGCACGTTCTCGATCATCACCACGGCGCCGTCGACGATCAGACCGAAATCGATGGCGCCGAGGCTCATCAGGTTGCCCGACAGGCCGAGCAGGCGCATGCCGGCGAACGCCATCAGCATCGCGAGCGGGATCGCGACGGCGACGATCAGGCCGGCCCGCAGGTTGCCCAGCAGCAGCAGCAGGACCACGATCACCAGCACCGCCCCCTCAAGGAGGTTGTGCGCGACCGTATGGATCGTGCGATCCACGAGGGCGCTGCGGTCGTAATAGGGGACGATCGCAACCCCGGGCGGCAGTTGCGGGCGCAGGTCGTCGATGGTCTTCTTGACCCGCTCGACCACCGCGCTGGCATTCTCGCCGTAGCGCATGAGGGCGATGCCCACGACCGTCTCGCCCGCGGCGTCGTGGGTGACGGCGCCGAGCCGGACCTTGGGCGCCTCCTGCACGGTTCCGAGCGTCGCGAGCGTGACCGGGACGCCGCCGGGGCCGGTCGCCACCACGACGTCGGCGATGTCCTGCGGGCCCTTGGCGAGGCCGAGGCCGCGGATCACCTCCTGCTGATCGTTGTGCTCCAGATAGGCGCCGCCGCGCGCGGCATTGTTGTCGGCGAGCGCCGTGTAGACCTGGGCGAGGGTGACCCCGTAACGGCGCAGGGCATCGGCGGAGATGCGGGCCTCGTAGGTCGGCATCTGGCCGCCGTAGATGTTCACATCGGCGATGCCCGGCGTCAGCTTGAGCTTCGGGGCGATCGTCCATTGCAGGATGCGCTTGAGCTGCATCGGCGTGTAGGCCGGCCCGCGCAGCTCGAACTGGTAGATCTCGCCCAGGCCCGTCGCCATCGGGCCCATCTGCGGGTCGCCGACGCCGGCCGGCATCAGGCTCTTGGCCTGCGGCAGGCGCTGGAACACCTCGGCCCGGGCCTCGGTCACCGATACGGATTCGTCGAAGGTCGCGTAGACCGCCGAGACCCCGGCCCGGGACGTGGAGCGCACATTGGCGAGGCCCGGCGCGCCCGCCATGGCATTCTCCACCGGGAAGGTGACGAGACGCTCGACCTCCAGGGGGCCGAGCCCCGGCGACAGGGTCAGGACCATCACCTGCCGGGGCGAGATGTCCGGCACCGCGTCGATGGAGAGGCCCTCGAGGTTGGCGATCCCGCCCGCGGCGGCCGCGAGCGCCACCACCAGGACCAGGAACCGGCGGCGCACCATCAGGGCGAACCAGGTCTTCATCGCGGTGCTCAATCCGTGGAGCCGAGCAGGCTGCGCATGAGGATCGCCTTGAGGCCGAAGCTGCCCGCCGTCGCGACGCTCTCTCCGGCCGCGACGCCGCGCGTCACCTCGACCCAGTCCGCCCGCTGGATCCCGAGGGTCAGGACGCGCCGTTCGAAGCGGTCGGGGGCGACGCGCACGAAGGCGATCGGGCCCGCCTCGGTCTGCTGGATCGCGGCGGCCGGGACGGTGACGCCCGACCGGCCGAGATCGGCGGCCACCGTGACCGACACGAACATGTTGGCGCGCAGCAGGTCCTCGGGATTGTCGAGTTCGAGCCGCGCGGGCGCGGTGTTGGTCGCCGGATCGAGGGCGGCGTTGACGGAGCGCACCCGGCCCTCGAAGGGCGGCTGGCCGGGGATCGGGCTGTCCACCGTGGCCGCGTCCCCGGCCTTCACCCGGGTGATGTCGGGACCGTAGAGATTGGCCAGCACGACGACGCGGGCCGGATCGGCCACCGTGAACGCGTCGCGGGCGGTGTCGACGACCTCGCCGAGGGTCACGCCGACCTGCGTCACGACCCCGGCGATCGGGGTGACGACCGCGCTGGTGCCGGGCGCGGCGCCCTCCGCGGGGGCGAGGCGCTGATACTGCGCCCGGTACATGTCGGCATTGGCCTGGGCGGACTGGACCGCCGCGCGCGCCTTGGCGAGATCGACCTGCCGCCGCTCGACCTCGGCCTGGGCGACGCCGCCGAACTTGAGCTGCTCCTGGCCGCGCTTGAGCTGTATCTCCGCGGCCCGCTCGGAGGCCTGCGCCTCGCCCAGGGTCGCCTGGGCGGCCTGGAGGCCGTTGCGCGCGTCCAGGATCCCGGCGGCGTCGAGGGTCGCCAGGGTCTGGCCGGCCGCGACACGGTCGCCGGGCTGGACCGCGAGGCTCAGGACCCGCCCCTGCGTGCGCGGCTTCAGATGCGTCACGCGCCGCTCGTCGAAGGCGACGGTGCCGGGGGCGCGCACCGGCAGGACGATCCGGCGCGTCTCGGCCGTCTCGAAGGCGAGGCCGGACCGCTTCTGGCCGGCCGCGTCGAGGGTGACGAAGTCCGATTGTGCTGGCGCGTCCTCCGTCTTCGCGGCGGACGAGGCCGTCATCGAGGCGTCGTCACCGGTTTGGGCAGGCCCCAAGCCGAGCCGGTCGCGCAGCGCGTCGCGCGAGATCCAGCCGGCGCCCAGGAGCGCGGCGAGGATCAGGACGAGCCAGACCAGGCGTGCGCCGCCGCGCCGGGCCTTCCCGGGCCGGACCTCCGGAGCGGCCGCCGCGGTCGGCCCCACATCCGGATGCGACGCCTGCGCGTCGGTCTCGGCCTCCCGCGCGGCGTCGGAGGCGTCCATGGTCAGCGCCATCCGATCCACCGCAGGCCTCCCCATCGCCCGGCGCCGAGCGCCGCAGCCGACTCGACCGGCCGCCTCACGCGTCGAGACCCGGCTTGAGCACGTCCTCGGTCACGAAGCGCCCGGTCTCGACCTCACGGACCACGACCTCGTAGCCCGCGCTGCGCAGATCCTTGAGGTGATCGAGGGTGACGTAGGCCCGGGTCTCGACATCGTACAGGCGGCTCGCCGCGTAGCGGTTGATCAGGCGCCGCGGGCGCCGCTTCCTAGGCATGCACCGACGTCCACGGATCGGGCGCGAAGCGGCGGGACGGGCAGGGAAGGCGAGACCAAGTCCGCATCGAGGGAATCCGGAAGCGCACCGTCCGGCGGCCGAGGGGCACGCGGGTACGGGCTAGAGTCATTCCAATAAAGAGGGCCAACGCGATGCGGTGCCATTAAATTCGGGTTCATGCGGACGGTCGCGGGGCGATTTGCGCCGCGAAGTCCGGCACAAGGGTCCGGGACCGGGAAACAGCCGCGCCTGCGCCGGGGCGTGGAACCGGGGCGGGGGCCGCGCGTGGCGAAGCTGCTGCTGATCGAGGATGATGCGGAGACGGCCGGGGACGTGCTCGACGACCTGCGCGGGCGCGGCCACGAGGTCGTCTGGACCGCGACCGGTCCGGACGGAGCCCGGGCGGCCCGGGATGGCGGCTGGGGCGCGATCATCCTCGACCGGATGCTCCCCGGCCGGGACGGCCTGAGCGTCCTCCAGGATCTGCGCCGCGACGGGGATCGGACGCCGGCGCTGGTCCTGAGCGCCCTGGGCGACGTCGACGAGCGGATCCGGGGCCTGCGCGCCGGCGGGGACGACTATCTCGCCAAGCCCTTCGCGCTGGCCGAACTCGCCGCACGCATCGAGGCGCTGCTGCGGCGGCCGGTCGACAGCCGCGAGACCGTCCTGCACGTGGGCAACCTCGCGATCGACCTGATCGCCGGCACGGGCCGGCGCGGCGCCCGCGACCTGGAGTTGCTGCCGCGCGAACTCAAGCTCCTGGAGTATCTCATGCGCCGCCCCGGCCAGATCGTGACCCGGGCGATGCTGTTCGAGGAGGTCTGGAACTACCGGTTCACGCCCAAGTCCAACCTGATCGACGTCCATGTCGGGCGCCTGCGCCGGAAGCTGGAGGCGGGCGGGGAGCCGCCCCTGATCCACAGCGTGCGCGGCACCGGCTTCACGCTGACGCCCGATGGTTGATCGGCTCCGCTCGGCGGACCTGTTCCGCTCCACCGCGATCCGCTGGGCGCTCGGCATCGCCCTGTGGTCGCTCCTGCTCGCCCTTGCGATGTTCGCCTTCGTCTACTGGCAGACGGCCGACTACCTGCGGGAGGAACTTGCCGAAACGCTCCGGCTGGAGGTCCGGGCGGCCGCGGCCGACCCTGGCGTCGCGGCGACCCGGGTCGATACGTGGATCGCGATGGATGTCCACGCCACGCATTACGGCGGCCTGTTCGCGCCGGACGGGACGCGCCGGGCCGGCAATCTCGGGGCGTTGCCGGCCCGTCTGGCGCGCGACGGCGACGCGTACCGGGTAAGCGCGACGGTCGATCTCGCCGGTCGCAGCCTCCAGGACGAGATCTGGGCGGCCGCGCTGGCGCTGGCCGACGGCAGCACCGTGGTGATCGCCCACGACACCGACGAGATCGACCGCGTGAAGGCCACGATCCTGCGCGCCCTCGGCCTCGGGCTGGTGCCGACGCTGGCACTCTCGGCCCTGGGCGGCCTGCTGCTCACGAGCCGCGCGCGCCGCCGCCTGGCCGCCACCGAGGCCGCCGTGGCCGAGGTGATGCGCGGCGACCTGGGCAAGCGCCTGCCGGTCGGCCCGGGCGACGACGAGTTCGACCGGCTGACCCGAACGGTGAACCGGATGCTCGACGAGATCGAGCACCTCATGGGCGAGGTCCGCAGCGTCGGCGACGCCGTCGCCCACGACCTGCGCACGCCGCTCACCCGCCTGCGCGCCCGGCTCGAGCGCACCCGGTCCCAGGCCCGGACCGTCGCGGAGTTCCACGAGGCGATCGACCAGGGGCTCGTGTGGATCGACCAGACGCTCGCCATGGTCACCGCCGTCCTGCGGATCGGCGAGATGGAGGACGGGCGGCGGCGCGGCGCGTTCACGCGGGTCGATCTCGGCGAGGTGGCGGCCGTGGCGGTCGAGTTCCACGCGCCGCTCGCCGAGGAGAAGGACATCGACCTCGCGCTCGCGGCGCGGGACGGGCCGCACCCCGTCCACGGCGACCGCGACCTGTGCTTCGAGGCCCTCTCGAATCTCCTCGACAACGCCCTGAAATTCACGCCGCCCGGCGGCCGCGTCGCGGTGGGATTGCAGCGGACCGAGGCCGCGATCGTCGTGACCGTCGCCGATACCGGCCCGGGGCTGCCACCGGGGGAGCGCAGCCAAGTGTTCCACCGCTTCTATCGCGCGGAGGCGGCGCGCCAGACGCCCGGCCACGGCCTGGGCCTGAGCCTCGTGGCGGCGATCGCCGACCTGCACGGCGCCCCCGTGGCGATCCGCGACGCGGCGGGCGGCGGCTGCCATGTCGAGCTGCGCTTCCCGCACGCCGAGGCGGAGGCCGGCCCTCGGACGGCCCGGTCAGCGCCGTCCATCACAAGTGGACCGTCATCCCCATAATTCGCCCGTGATGGCTCGGCCGCTCGGGTGCGAAAGCCGCGGTTAAGGCGCGCCATGTCAGTACCCGGCAACGAAACGACGCCTGTGTGGGGCCGATGAACGTGTTGCGGCGCGCCGGTTCCTGGCTCAGATCGGCCCGCACCTGGATCGCGCTCGGCGTCCTGGCCCCGTTGGGCATGGTGGTGACGTCCGGCCTGATGCTGGCCGATCTGCGCCGGGACGCCTGGGACAGCGCGGACCAGACCAGCCGGAACCTCCTCCAGGTTCTCGAGCGCGACATCGTGCGCAACATCGAGATGTACGATCTCTCGATCCGCGCGGCCGTCGACAACCTGAAGGTGCCGGGCCTGACCGAGGCCGATCCGCGGCTGCGCCAGCTCATCCTGTTCGACCGCGCCGCGACCGCCCGCGACATGGGCGTGATGCTGATCCTGAACGAGGAGGGCGATGTCGTCGCGGACATCGCGGCCGTCCCGCCCCGCAAGGGCAACTACGCGGATCGCGAGTACTTCCAGGTTCACCAGGCGAGCGCCGGGCTCGGCCTCCATGTCGGGCGCCCGATCGTGTCGCGGCTCGACGGCGAGCGGATGCTGCCGTTCAGTCGCCGCATCGACAGGCCCGACGGCAGCTTCGGCGGCGTGGTTCTGGGCACCGTGAAGCTGTCCTACTTCACGCACCTGTTCAGCGAGATCGACCTCGGGCCGGGCGGGGCCATCAACCTGTACCTGACCGACGGCACCCGCATCATGCGCTATCCCTACGTGGAGGCCGATCTCGGGGCGAACATCGCGCAGGCGCCGACCTTCAGGCGGTTCCTGCGGGAGGGGCGGGGCAGTTTCGTCAGCACCTCCGTGCGCGACGGCGTCGAGCGGAGCTACAAATTCACGCGGATCGGGACCCTGCCGCTGATCCTGAACGTCGCCCTGTCCACGAAGGACGTGGAGGCGGACTGGGCCGCGAAGGCGACGATCATCGGCGGCATCGTGCTGGCGCTGTGCGGCCTCACGATCGCGCTGTCGCTCCTGTTCGGGCGGGAGCTACGCCGCCGCGAGGCGATGCGGGCCGAGATGGCCGCTTTGTCGCGCACCGACGCCCTGACCGGCCTGCCGAACCGCCGCTGCTTCGAGGACATGTACCAGCGGGCTCTGGACGCGGCGCGGCGCGACGGCCATCCCCTGTCGCTGCTCATCGTGGATGCGGACCATTTCAAGCGCTTCAACGACCAATACGGGCACCCGGTGGGCGATGCGGTCCTGCAGGGCCTGGCGCGCAGTCTGTCGGCGAGCGTGCACCGCCCGCAGGATCTCGCCAGCCGCATCGGCGGCGAGGAGTTCGCCGTGCTCCTGCCCGAAACCGACGAGGCGGGCGCCCGGCGCGTCGCCGACACGATCCATGCCGAGGTGGCGAAGCTCCCCGTCCCGTCGGCCGGGCTCGGGGCAGGCGTCGTGACGGTGAGCATCGGGCTCGCCGCCGCACGGCCGAGCGGCGACCGGAGCGCGCCCCTGCCGGACCTGTACCGCTTGGCGGACGGCGCCCTCTACGAGGCCAAGACCGGCGGCCGCAATCAGACGCGCAGCGCGGCGCCGTCACCCGCGCCGCTCCAAAGGGGCGCGCTGCAGCTGGTGAAGACGTCCTGACGGGGCCCGGCTGCGATCGGTCTTCCGATTTCTTGACGGAATCGACACGAAAACCGTGATCTTCTCGCGCCGATGGCTGACGGACCGGCCCGTGCCGCCCGTCGTCATCGCGCGCCGATGGACGGGTAGGCAGCGGGACCCGTGCGTCGGATCAGCGATGCTCGTGTGGATTTCGCGTGGAATCCGGCCCCGCAAGCCAAGGGTAACGAGGATGGACGACAGACGTGTGGCGCCCCGCAGACGGACGCTTCTCGAGGGGCACATCGAACTCGCCGGTGGCGGTGCGATCGACTGCACGATCCGCAACATCTCGGACGGCGGCGCCCGCCTGCGCGTCGTCAGCGTGATCGGCGTTCCCGACGCCTTCGTGCTGTCCTACGGGATCAACGGTCAGCGTCGGCCGGTTCGCGTCACGTGGCGTCAGGAAACCGAACTCGGGATCGCGTTCGACGACGCCTGACGGCCCGCGCCGGACGAGGCTTCCACGCCCACCCGTGTTGAGGGGCGGATCGGAGGGGCGTGGAAGGCCTGCGTCCGGCTGGTGGCCCACCGATGCGCCGACAGGGTTAACGTTTCCTTACCGGGCGGCGGGGGCCGCGCGCCGGGCGTGGAGCGTCTCGGCGATCACCACGCCGGTCCGCAGCACGTGGCGATGGGCGATGGCCCCGGCCTCGGCGGCGTCCCGCCCGGCGAGGGCCTCGAACAGATCCCGGTGCTCCCGGGCGGATTCCGCCCAGCGGCTGCCGCTGGAGAGCGCGCGCAGGCGCGCCCACTGAGCCCGGGCCTGAAGCGGCGCGTGGGCCTCCGCCAGCGGACGGTTGTGGGCGGCCGTGACGATCGTCCGGTGGATCTCCTGGTTGAGGGCGAAATAGGCGTCGAGCACCTGGTCCCGGTGCATGCGGTCGAGCTGAGCCTGCTTGCCGCGCAGGTCGTCCATCAGGGCCTCGGAGATCCGCGGCGCGGCGAGTTCCGCGGTGAGCCGCTCGATGCCGGCCAAGGCCTCGAACAGTTCGAGGATCTCTTCCGGCGTCCAGTCCGGGACGCGCGCGCTGCGATTCGGGTGCAGGTCGACCAGCCCCTCCGCGGCCAGGAGCTTGAGGGCTTCCCGCAGCGGGGTCCGGGAGACCCCGAGCGCGACGGAAAGGTCCGTCTCCACGAGGGTCGCGCCCGCCGGCAGCACGCCGCGGACGATCATGTCCTTGAGCCGGGCCGCCGCCTGCTCGTGCAGTCCGATCCTGTGCACCTGCGCGGCGGGGACGATCAGGGCCTTGCGGGGCCGGCCCCGGCCTCGTGCGACGACGTCCATCGATCCTCCCACTCCACCGCGCCAGCCTAGCGCGTGCGGCCGCCCGATCGATGATCCATTTTTCGGCCACTTGCGCTGCCATATCATGCATTTGCGCAAATTGCATGCAGCATGCAGAAAATGCCTTGTCGCTCGTCCCGGCCTGTCGGATGCTCCGCGTGTCGGGGAAGGATGCGATGGAACGACCGAACCGCACGACGCGCCTGGGCATGCTGACGCCCTCGTCGAACAGCGTCCTCGAGCCGGCCACCGCCCATCTGCTGGCCGGCTGCGCGGGTGTGAGCGCCCACTTCGCCCGCTTCCGCGTGACGGAGATCGGCCTGTCGGCGGCGGCGCTGGACCAGTTCGACCCCGAGCCGATCCTGAGCGCGGCCGACCTGCTCGCCGATGCCCGGGTCGCCGCGATCCTGTGGAACGGCACCTCCGGCGCGTGGCTCGGCTTCGACGCGGACGAGCGCCTCGGCGCGGCGATCACCGACCGGACCGGACGCCCGGCCTCCACCGCCGCGCTCGCCTTCCGCGACCTGTTCCGCGCCCGGGGCTTCCGGCGGATCGGCCTCGTCACGCCCTATACCGGCGACGTCCAGCGCCGGATCCAGGCCAACTGGGGTGCGGCCGGATTCGACTGCGGCGCCGAGCGCCATCTCGGCCTGTCGGAGAATTTCGCCTTCGCCGAGGCCGGTCCCGAGGCCATCGCCGGCATGGTCCGGGCGGTGGCGGCCGAGGGCGTCGACGCGGTGGCGATCGTCTGCACGAATCTCGCGGGCGCCGTCCTGGCTCCGGATCTGGAGGCCGAACTCGGCGTGCCGGTGATCGATTCGGTGGCCGTCACCCTGTGGAAGGGCCTGGACCTCGCCGGCTGCCCGACCGCGCATCTCGCCGCCCATGGCCGCGCCTTCGCGGCGGACGGGGAGGGCCGTCCGTGAGCGCCGGAGCCGGAACCACCCTGATCCTCGACGGGATCACCCAGCGCTACGGGACGGCGCTCGCCGTCGACACCGTGACCCTCGACATCAAGGGCGGCGAGCTCGTGGCGCTGCTCGGGCCCTCGGGCTGCGGCAAGACCACCCTGCTGCGGGCGGTGGCGGGCTTCCTGAAGCCGACGGAGGGGCGCGTCATCATCGGCGGCCAGGCGGTCGACCACCTGCCGCCGAACCGCCGCACCGTCGGCATCGTGTTCCAGAACTACGCCCTGTTTCCCCACATGAGCGTCGCCGACAACGTCGCCTACGGCCTCGCGGCCCGGGGGGTCGGGCGGGCCGAGCAGAAGGCACGGGTGGCCGAGATGCTGGCGCTGGTGCGGCTGGAGCACCTCGCCGGGCGCTACCCGCGGGAGATGTCGGGCGGCCAGCAGCAGCGGGTGGCGCTGGCCCGGGCGCTCGCCGTGCGCCCCTCGATCCTGCTCCTCGACGAGCCCTTCGCGGCCCTCGACAAGAACCTGCGCCTCGACATGCAGATCGAGATCAAGCGCATCCAGCGCAGCGCCGGCACCACCACGCTGATCGTCACGCACGACCAGGAGGAGGCCCTGTCGATGGCCGACCGGGTCGCCGTGCTCAATGCCGGCCGCCTGGAGCAGTTCGCACCGCCCACCGACGTCTACGACCGCCCCGAGACGCTGTTCGTCAACACCTTCGTGGGCACGGCCAACGTCCTGCACGGCCGGCTCGCGACCGGGCCGGGGGGCACCCGCGTGGTGGCCCTGGAGACCGGCGGCCTTCTGCCCACCGTCACGGCCTTGCCGGACGGGACGCGGGTGGCCGCCTGCCTGCGGCCAGAGCACGTCGCCTTCGCGACCGGAGGGGAGGGGCTCGACGGCGTGGTCGAGATCGGCCTGCCGCTCGGCGCCACCCTGGTCCACGAGATCCGCCTCGACGGCGGCGCCCGCCTGAAGACCGCCGAGGCCCGGGCCGCGGGCGCCCGGCCCCGGCCGCCCGGCACCCGCGTGCGCCTGTCGCCGACCGCGCCCGAGCGGGTCAGCGTCTTCCCCGATTCCCGCCACTGAAGCCGAGCCGCCCGAGTCCGAGCCAGGAGAGCCGACCATGACCCTGCACCGCCGCAGCCTCCTCGCCGGCGCCCTGACCCTCGGCGCCGCGCAGGCCTTCCCGGGCCTGTCCCGCGCGCAGGCGCGCAAGCTCGTCTTCGCGACCTTCACGGGCAGCTGGGAGGAGGCGCACCGGGCCGTGCTGGTGCCGGCCTTCCGCAAGAGCTCGGGGGGCGACGTCATCCTCGATCCGATGCTCTCGGTCGACCAGATCGCCAAGGTCCAGGCCGCCCGGGCCAACCCGCCGATCGACGTGATGCTGCACGATCCGGGCCCCGCCCTCACGGCCATCGCCCAGGACCTCGTCGAGCCCTATCCGGTGGCCCAGTCGGCCCATTACGGCGACCTGATCGCCGACGCGCAGGAGCCGATGGGCCCGGCGCCGTTCTTCCAGATCGTCGGCCTGACCTACAATCCCGAGAAGGTGAAGACGCCGCCGACCTCCTGGGCCGACCTGTGGAAGCCCGAGTACAAGGGCCGGGTCGGCATCACCAACCTGAACTCGACGCTCGGCACCGGCTTCCTCGTGGAGATCGCCCGGATGCACGGCGGCTCGGAGACCGATGTCGAGCCGGGCTTCAAGGCGCTGGAGGCGCTCAAGCCGAACCTCGCCGCCGTGGCGGCCAACCCGGGCGCCCTGGCGGCCCTCTACCAGCAGGAGCAGGTCGACATCGGGCCGGGCAATTTCAACGCGATCCAGATCCTGAAGGCCCGGGGCGTGCCGGTGGAGTTCGCGATTCCGAAGGAGGGCATCATCGCCTTCAAGACGACGATCCACATCGTCAAGAACACGCCGGTAAAGGAGCTGGCCTTCAAGCTGATCGAGGCCGCCCTCTCGCCGGAGGTGCAGGCCAAGCTGATGCAGAGCCCCTACCTGATCGTGCCGACCAACCGGAAGGTCGCGATCGAGGGCGCGATCGCGAAGGTGCTGGCCAAGGACGCGGACGAACTGAAGCGCAGGTCGGTCTTCCAGGACTGGGCCGCGATCAACCGCAGCCGGTCGGCCTGGATCGAGCGCTTCAACCGCGAGATCCGGGTGTGACCGCCGGCCCGGCCATGGCGACGGCGGGCCCGGTCGCGGCGCCCGGCCGCCCGGTCCGCGCCTGGACGGCGGCCTACGACATCCGCCTCGCCCTGCCCCTCGGGGCGTTCTTCCTGGTCTTCTTCCTGGCGCCGCTGGCGCTGCTGCTGCTGGTGAGCTTCTACGCCGATCCGGGCATGACCCGGTTCGGCCTCGACCAGTACGCCCGGTTCCTGCTCGACCCGTTCTCCCTGCGGGTGCTCGGCGCGACCCTGTGGCTCGGCGTCGAGGTCACCGCGCTGACCCTGCTGCTCGGCCTGCCGCTGGCGCTGCTCCTGACCTGGGCGCCCGGCCGGCTGCGCGGCCTGCTGACCCTGATCGTGCTGCTGCCGCTGCTCACGAGCGTGGTGGTGCGGACCTTCGCGTGGATCGTGATCCTCGGGCGCCAGGGCATCGTCAACGCCGCCCTGCTCGGCCTCGGCCTCACCGACACGCCCCTGAAGCTGCTCTACACCGAGGGCGGCCTCGTCCTGGCGCTGGCGCAGGTGCAGATGCCCCTGATGGTCCTGCCGCTGGTGACCGCCCTGTCGCGGATCGACCCGAACCTCGCCGACGCCTCGGCGGCTCTGGGGGCGGGGGCGTGGCGCACCTTCCTCCGGGTGACCCTGCCGCTCTGCCTGCCCGGCATCGTGGCGGGCTGCCTGCTGACCTTCGCGGCGGCGATCACCGCCTTCATCACCCAGTCGCTGATCGGCGGCGGGCAGATGCTGTTCATGCCCATGTACCTGTACCAGCAGGCCTCTTCGCTCAACAACTGGCCTTTCGCGGCGGCGATCGCGATCGTCTTCCTCGTGGCGGTGCTGGCCTGCGTGACGCTCCTCAACCTCGTGGGCCGCCTGTCGCGCGGCTACGCGCAAGCCTGAGGTCACCATGCGGACGTCCCTGCGGCGCGACTTCGACTGGTTCAGCTTCCACGGCACCGTGCTGCTGCTCGCCGGCCTCTGCCTCGTCCTGCTGGCGGCGCCGACCGTGATCGTCGTGGTGGTCTCGTTCACCAACGGCTTCTCCCTGCGCTTCCCGCCGCCGGGCTATTCCCTGCGCTGGTACGCGGCGCTCGCGGAGGCCGAGCAGCTCCAGGCCGCCGCCTGGAACAGCCTGGTGGTGGCGGGCTGGGCGACCCTCCTGTCGGTGGTGCTGGGCACCGCGGCGGCGCTCGCCATCGCCCGGTCGCGGCGGCTTTCCGCGCGGCTCCTCGACAGCCTGTTCCTGTCGCCGCTGGTCCTGCCGGCCCTGGCCTTCGGGCTCGCCGCCCTGATGCTGTTCAGCCTCGCCGGGATCCCGGTCTCGCCGCTGACCCTGATCCTCGGCCACACCGTGGTCTGCGTGCCCTTCGTGGTCCGCACCACGGTCGCGGCCCTGTCGCAGATGGACCCGGTGCTGCTGGAGAGCTCGACCTCGCTCGGCGCCTCGCGCCTCTACACGTTCCGCCGGGTGACCCTGCCGTTGATCCGGCCCGGGATCCTGGCCGGGGGCTTCATCGCCTTCATGGCGAGCTTCGACAACGTCCCGGTCTCGCTGTTCCTGCGCGACGCCGCCACCGACATGCTGCCGATCCGGATGTGGCAGGATCTGGAGGGGCGCCTCGACGTCACGGTGGCGGCGGCCTCCAGCCTGCTGATCCTGGTGACGGTGGTGCTGGCGGTGGTGATGGAGCGGGCCGCCGGCCTGTCCCGCCGGATGGCGGGCTGACCCGCCATGCGGATCCTGCTCCTCAACCCGAACACCTCCGCGGCGATGACCGAACGCATGGCGCGGGCGGCCCAGGCGGCGCTGGCCCCCGATGCGCGGATCACCGCGCTCACCGCCACGACGGGCCTGCCCTACATCGCCAGCCGGGCCGAGGCGCAGCTCGCCGGCGCGGCGGTGCTGGAGACGCTCGCCGCGCACCAGGCCGGCCACGATGCCGCGGTGATCGCGGCCTACGGCGACCCCGGGCTGATCGCGGCGCGGGAGCTGTTCGACCTGCCGGTGGTCGGGATGGCCGAGGCGGCGATGCTGACCGCCTGCCAGGTCGGAGCGCGCTTCGCGATCGTCACCTTCGCCCCCGCGCTGCTGCCCTGGTACGAGGATGCGGTGGCCCTGGCCGGCCTGTCGGCCCGCTGCGCCGGCCTCTACGCGGTGCGCCGGCCGTTCCAGGCGGTGACCGAGGTCCAGGACGACTTGCGGCCCGAGATCCTGGCCCTGGCCGAGCGGGCGGTCGAAGAGGGGGCCGACGCGGTGATCCTGGCCGGGGCGCCCCTCGCCGGCCTCGCCACGACCCTGCGGGACGCGGTGCCGGTGCCCCTGGTCGACCCGCTGGCGGCCGCCCTCGGCCAAGCGCAGGCGCTGGTGCGGCTCGGGACGCGGCCGCCCCGGGCCGGACGCTTCGCCCGGCCGCCCGCGAAACCGGCCACGGGCCTGAGCGGGCCGCTCGCCCGCTGGATCGCGCATCGCGAGGGAGAGCCATGATGCAGACCGATGCGACGGGCCCGCTCTGGACCCTCTCGGCCACCGCCCTGGGCCGACGCTACGCCGCCGGGACGGCGAGCCCGGTCGCGGCCGCCCGCGCCTGCCTGGACCGGGCCGAGGCCGTGAACCCGGGGCTCAACGCCCTGGTCGCCGTCGATCCCGAAGGTGCGGCGCGCGCCGCCGCGGCGAGCGCGGCCCGCTGGGCGGCGGGCCGGCCGCTCGGCCCCCTCGACGGCGTGCCGGTGACCATCAAGGACAGCCTGAACGTCGCCGGGTTCGCCACCGGCTGGGGCAGCCGGCTCTACGCGGGGCAGGGGGCGGACCGGGACGAGACGCCGGTGGCCCGCCTGCGCGCGGCCGGAGCGGTGATCCTGGGCAAGACCAACGTCCCGGAACTGACCGTCCAGGGCTATACCGGGAACCCGGTCTCCGGCGTCACCCACAACCCCTGGGATCCGGCGCTGACCCCGGGGGGCTCCAGCGGCGGCGCCGTCGCGGCGGTGGCCGCCGGGATCGGCCCCCTGGCCCTCGGGACCGATGCGGGCGGCTCGATCCGCCGCCCCGCCTCCCATACCGGCCTCGTCGGCCTGAAACCCACCGCCGGACGGGTGCCGCGAACCGGCGGGCTGCCGCCGATCATGCTCGACCTCGAGGTGGTCGGGCCGATGGCGCGCACGGTCGACGACCTCGCGGCGCTGATGCGGATCCTCGGGGCGGCCGATCCGAACGCGGTCGCGCCGAACGGCTTCGGCCCGTTCGGGACCGCCGCAATGCCGGAGCGCCCGCTGCGGATCCTCCATGTCCCGGCCTTCGGCACCGCCCCGGTCGATCCCGAGATCGCCGACAGCGTCGCCGAGGCGGCCGGGCGCCTCGCCGGCCTCGGCCACCGGGTCGAGACCGGCCGCTTCGACGCGGCGACCGCCATCACGGAGGCGTGGCCAATCCTCGGCCAGGCCGGAATCGCCTGGCTGATGCGGGCGCATCCGGGCCGGCGCGACGACCTCGGCCCCGACATCCGCGCCCTGGCGGAGGCCGGGGCGGCCCTCTCGGCGGCCGACCTGTTCGACGTGCAGCGGATGGCGCTGGCGCTGCGTCAGGATCTCGCCGCCCTGTTCGCCGCGCATGATCTGCTGATGACGCCCACGGCGGCGGCGCTGCCCTGGCGGGCGGAGGACACCCATCCGGAGCGCATCGCCGGGGTGCCGGTGGGCCCCCGCGGCTCGGCGACCTTCACGGGCTTCGTCAACGCCGCCGGCTGTCCCGGGATCTCGATCCCCTGCCGCCCCTCCCGTGCCGGGCTGCCGATCGGGTTCCAGCTCGTGGCGCCCTGGGGCCGCGACGAGGCTCTGGTGGCGATGGCGGCGGCCTACGAGGCCGCCCATCCCTGGCGGATGCTCTGGGAGGGCGGCGCCCAGTGACCGGCCTGTCGCTCCACGCCGTCGACGCCGCCACGGGCCGGCCGGCCGCGGGGATGCGCGTGCGCGTCCTGCGGGCCGGGTCCCGGCGGCGGGTGCTCGCCGAGGGGCGGCTCGGCGCGGACGGGTCGCTCGATCATCCGATCGTGCGGACGCGGCTCGCCGCCGGACTCTACGAGGTCGTGTTCGCGATTGGGGACTTCGTCGGGGCGGCGGGGGAGGGGTTCCTGGAGGAGGCCGCGATCCGCTTCCGGATCGACGACCCCGACGGCCACTGCCACCTGCCGCTGAAATTCACCGCCTTCGGCGTCGCGCTGTTCCGCGGCTGCTGAGCCGGGGGTGCGTCGTCCCGGCACGCGCCTGCGGCGGCGCGGCCCTGCCGGCTCCCTCTCCCTTTGAGGTGACCGAGGCCCCCGGAGCGCCTAGACTCGATTCCGATCGGAGCGGGGCGCAGGAGGAAGCCGATGCGGGTTCAGGCGATGACGATCCCGGCCGCGGCCGGGCGCGCGACGCGCGGCGCCCCTCCGGCGCGCCTGATGCTGGCCGCGCTGACGGTCCTCGCACTTCCGCTGGCCTGGGTCGCGGCCGGACGCTCCCCTGCGGCAGCCATCGACCCCGATCTCGTGCGGGTGATCCGCTTCATGGCGCTGATCAAGGGCGGGTTTGCCCTGGCGGCGCTGGCCGGCTGCCTCTGGCGCCTCGGACGCCCCGCGGCCGCGTGGCGGAGCCTCGTCTACGTGGCCGGGCCGCCGCTCATGGCGGTCGGTGCGGCCGGCCTGTGGTCCCTGCACGATGCCGGCTCGGCGGCGCTCGCCCTGCATCTCGGTCTGTTCGCGCTCCTCGCGGCGGCGCTGACCGACCCCGATGCCCTGCCCGACGGTCCCCTGCGGCACGCCGTCAGATCGTCTCGTAGGCGAACAGAACCGAGATCAGCGTCAGGCCGATCAGCCCGATGACGAAACAGATGTCGGCGCAGCGCTCCAGGCGGATCGCGAGGTCGCTGACATCCCCCAGACGGATCGACAGGTAGGACGCGATCGCGCTGACCAGGAACAGGACCGCCGTCAGGGCGGCGGCCTCGTCGACGTGGCTCGGCCCGATCCAGCCCTCGGCGATCTTCACGAGGCCGATCAGCGTGGTGCAGACACCGACCATCGTACCGGCATTGGGGAGGATGTGGCGCGACAGGCCGTCCTCGCCGGATCCGGTGGCCTTCCGCCTTTCGGCCATGCGCTCCTCGTACAGCTCCGCGCCGGCCGATCCCCCTTAGATATCGCGCCCGTGGAGGTTCGTCATGAAGCGACCGCTCACCACCAGCTTCTCCGCGCCGCCGCCGACGCAGGCCGCCTCCCCCGAGCCGGCGACCTCGACGGCGACCACAGCGGCGACCACAGCGGCATCCTGGCGCGACGTCGCCCCGTTCGCGGCTGCCCTGATCGCCACCCTGGAGGGGATCGAAACGGGGCCGAAGGCGGGGCCGGCGATGCGGGCACACCGCTCCGCCATGCGCCGCCAGGGCGCGGCGGCCGCGGCGCTCGGCGGATCCGAGGCGCTGGAGGCGGTCCTCCACCAGGTCGCGGAGGCCGACGCGGCGCGGGCCGCTCAGCGCCTCGCGCTCATCCGCGAGGCCTGGACCGGGCTGCCGGGGGCGGGGGCGTGAGGCGTTCGGTCGGCCTACCGGACCGGGCTGGCGGCAGGTCCCGGACGCAGGTCCCGGACGAAGCGCGCCGTCGGGCGGGGCGCCGCCTTTTCGCGCCCCGGATTCAGACCGTCGCGTAAAGATTTGATACAGGATCTGGGATAAATTCGGGCTCAGCCACGCCGCGTCACACCGAGATCGATCGTCAGGAATTTGTGATGAACGACCAAGACAAGCAATTCATCACCCAGCAGATTCTTGATGTGGGCCGCCAGCTCTACGCCGCCCTCGACAGCAAGATCATGGCGGCTCACGCGCAGCAGCTCGCACAGATGCAAGATGTCAGGCGCCTCGCCGTCGTTCAGCTGGCGCCGAAAAACAACTTCTGTCTCGTGACAGATCATCCGATCGCCTACGAGAGCAACGATCACACGGTTCCGCGCGGAACAAAGGATGACAATACACGCAATCAGCGGTTCTGTCATGCGATCGAAAGCCATTTCGGCCGAAAGGTCACCGCCCTGGACCTCGGCTGCGCAGGGGGCGGCCTCGTCTTCGATTTCCTCATCAGAGGCAACGCGGCATTCGGAATCGAGGGAAGCGATTACTCCCTTCGCGCGCAGCGCGCCGAATGGTCTATCATTCCAGATTATCTAAAGACATGCGATATTACCAAGCCATTTTCTCTGATAGATCAGAAGACGGGTACGAAAGCCAAATTTGACGTCATCACGATGTGGGAGGTCCTCGAGCACATCGAGGAATCGTTGCTTCCTCAGCTGTTTGCGAATGTGAAATCTCACCTGGCCGACGGCGGTCTTTTCGTGGGCTCCGCCGCGACATACGACGATGTCGCCAACGGCGTGAGCTACCATCCTACAGTCAAGCCGGAGACGTGGTGGCGCGAGCTTGTCCGTCAGCACGGGCTCGAATTCGTCCCGAAGAGCATGTTTCAGTTCAAGGATTTTTGCCGAGGTTCCGGCAATGAGAACGCATTCTACGATGCCGATTTCAGCAAGAACCCCGAACTCGGCTTCCACTTCGTGATGAAGCACGTCGCCGCTTAGGTGCGGGGCATCCGAACGCGGCCATGAGGGCGCCGCACGCTTGAGCGGACCGAGCGCGCGCGCCACATGGACGGGAGCGACAGCATGGGGGGCCGGCCGTGTACGACCTCATCCACACCCTCCGCCTCTGGCTCTGGCGCCGTCAGATGTGGGCCATGGCACGGGCGTGCCGAGTGCCCGCGACCGGCGACGGCGACTGGATCGCCGCCACCGTGGCGGCCTCCGCGACGAGCTCGGGCGCGCCGGTCTCGTACGTGAGCGGCGCCGGCCTGTAGCGGATCCCGCTTTACCGGGAGCGATCAGCCTTCCGGAGATGGCTCGGCGGCGGCGGCGCCCGGCTCGGGTGCCGGGCCGGTGTCGAGGGTGCCGCTGTGGACCAGGGCGCCGGCCCAGGCGCTCGCGATGATCCGGACCTGCTCGATGGCCTCGGCGCGGGTGAAGGCACTGTCGCCTCCTCCCGGCCTGCCCTCGTCCCAGTAGACGTAGCCGGTGCGCCGGCCGCCGGCATCCTCGACGCAGGCGGCGTTCTCGAGGACGCAGATCCGGAGCGGGAGCTTGAGGCCGAGTGTGGGCATGGGGCCCATATAGGGCGCCGATCCCGCAGGAAATCGGCGCGCCCGCCGCGTGACGGTGCGCCTCAGGCAGGCCTCAGGTGGGTTTGGCCGCGTTGAGCGCCCGCGTCAGGTGCGCCACGACCTCGTCGCCCTTGGGCGGAGGCTCGGCTTCCTCGACCCGCCGGGCGACTTCCATCACGAGGTATGTCACCGATGGCGGCCACGATACGCCGTTGTCCAGGAGCATCCGGGCGGCGCTTACGAGCATCCTGAACTGGTCCGGCGGGATCGTGAGACCGGCCTCGTGCTGCGCGAGGATGTGGTCGGCGATGGCGGCCGCCAGTCCAGCAACCTCGGCCATCTTGTCGGGCGGACCCTCAGCCGTCATCTCAGATCGCGCTTCGTCTTGGAACGCTCGGTGCGGAGCATCTGTCACCTCTCCCAGGCCCACACGGTTCCACAAGCAATCCTGGGCAGCAAGCCACGCGGGCGGTTCGCAACTCCGACGTGTTGGATTGTGAACCATCGACGTCATGCGGCGGATCGGGCGACCCATGCGTCTGCGTGGCTGGCCGTGCGCCCTGGCATCCCCTCATCGAGGCTCCCCGTTCGTGGCCGCTCTTCACCCGGCGGTCGGCCCCGTGCGGCCAGGGAAGCGGGCCATTGCCGCCCATGAATGGGATCCGGGGCTCGCGTCCGTGCGGAGCCGCGCGCCCGGCCCGCCGCCGTCCACCCGCATGCGGTGTGACGGGCGCCCCGACGCGGCTCGACCGGTGAGCCAGCTGCGCTGGTCTGGGAGGCAACCGCGTCCTGACCGAAGCCGCGGGCCTCGAAGATCCTGTGGACGACGCCTGGCCGCTTCGCCTCGTCCAGCCCGATCGTGACGCAGGCGAGGGCAGCGGGGCGGCCCTGCGGGACAGCGACCTGCATCTGCTGGTCGACCGGCCACAAACGGAACGGCGACGGGCCGCGCGTGCGTCAGCGTGCGGGCGGCGGCGCGGACGGTCGTCGTCCCATCGATGGCCACCGTCACGCCGTCGGGTTTCCCGTCATCCGAGCGACTGACAAAGATCAGCCCGGCGGTCGGCGCCCCTATCCGGCCGACCCGGAGCGGGCCGGTCGGGGCAATGTCGAAGTAAGAGCGGACGGTCCGTCTCCGATCCAATTCGGCCACTCGGCGGACTCGGACGACAGCCCGAAAACGGATGCGGCCGACGGCACGTCCTACCTGTGCGCCCGCCGGTAGTCACGCGCGCTCATGCCGTGGCGATCCTTGAAGCGGCGCGCGAAATGCGCCTGGCTGCTGAAGCCGCAGCCGTAAGCCAGCATGCCGATCGACAGGTGGGCGCAGGCCGGATCGGCTAGGCGCTTGGCTGCCGCCTCGAGCCGGCGTCCCCAGATGTAGTCGGAGATGTGCCGGTCGCGCTCGTGGAACAGCTCCTGCAACCGGCGCAGCGACACGCCGACCGCGGCGGCGAGCTTCGGCGGGTCGAGGGTCGTGTCACTCAAGTGCGCCTCGACGTAGGCCTTGGCGCGCTGGACGGTGGCGTTGCCATGTATGGAGCGGGGCACCTCCTGCGCCAACCGTTCGGCGAGACTGGCCACGACGAGATCGATCCCAATCGACGCCATGCGCGCCGCACCGTCGGGGTTGAGCCGATCTCCCACCCGGATCAGTTCCTGGACGTAGGTGTTCGCCAGCATCGTAGAGGCGAGGTTGGCCTCGACCGCGAGGGCAGTGAACAGTTGAGACGGGCCCAGCACGCTCTCCAGGCGCTCCCGCGGCAGGTCGAGGATCAGGAAGGTGCCGGTCTCGATCTCGCTCACGCCCGGTCGATGATCGAGCACGACGAAATCGCCGGCCCGAGCCAGCGCCTCACGCTCGTTCTGCTGGACGGCATGGCGGCCGGATTGGCTGAAGACCGCGTAGAGGCGGTCACCCCGGCCGTTCCGCCGCACCGCCTCGGGTGTCACTTCGGTCCGGGTGGAACTCTGAACGCTTCGCGTGATCGGCAACGCTCCGATCGCGGTGACCTCGATCCGGCCGTGGAACGGCGCAGCGTCAAGATTCCCGATCTCGTTCGGAACCATCTGATCGCACATCATCTCCCGCCATCGCCGGAAGGCGATCCTGGGGTGGAGGCCCTCAGTCGAGAAAAGCGGTCGCATCCGCGGTCTCGGTCCACAGGTCGCCATACGAGGGCGGAGATTGGAGGGGCCGCCCGTCTATTGTATATAATCTAATGATTCAAGCATTGCGGGCCACCCGAAAACGGACCGGCGGAAACCCATCCCGAGCCGCGTTTCCGGACGCGACCCATACCGGTCTTAGGAGACGCTGAAGGCAGAACCCGAAAGCAGCCCTCGGTTCGCAGTCGGGCAGCTTTGGTTCAAGGTCCAAAGTGGTCGATTCGCCGAGACGCCGCAGATCGTAGCGTGAAGTCCGAAGGATGCCGCCGAAGCAGGACTTGCCGATCACCGGTCAGGCGGAAAGAAGCTCTTCGGGCGCAATCAGTCGAGATGAGGCACGCGAAGTCTCTGTTTTGCCGGCGACGTTATCGATCGTGCGGACTTGATTGCGTCCCCCTCGCTTCGCTTCGTAGAGCGCGGCATCTGCGAGGCTCAGCCACTCCGTCTGGGCCATCATGGGCCGGCGGTCAGCATACAGCAGCCCCACGCTCACTGTGACTATGCCGAGAGGGCTCAGGGCATGGGGCAACGCCAGGGCTTCGATTGATTCTCGGCAAGCGTGCGCGACTTTCTGCGCGCAAGCCTCTTCGACCCCGGTCAAGACGACCGCAAATTCTTCCCCTCCGATCCGGAAGGCAATACCGCCGGCGCGCGCTGCACACTTCGCCAAGTCTGCTCCAACGGCCTTCAACACCAGGTCACCGGCGGGATGTCCCGAATGGTCGTTGAAGGCCTTGAAGCGATCGACATCGATCAGCGCGAGCGCGCACGGCTCGTGCAACGAGACGCTCTCCAATTCTGCAAGTTTACGGTCGAAGTGGCGGCGATTGGGAATGCCGGTCAACGCATCGGTCAACGCGAGGGCGGCGAGTTCTGCCTCCGCGGCAGCCCTGCGCCGCAACTCGCCTCGCAGTAGCTGTAGAAGGCAAAGGAGAGCGATGGCGAGCGTGCCAACAATCGAGACGAGTGCTATGGCGCGGCCCTGCCAAGCTGAATTGATCGTGCCGATCGGGACCGACACAACGACGTGCATCGGCAATGTCCCCACCCGGTGCGCAACATGCAGCGCTTCCGCTCCTGCAACGGATGAGATGAGCGTGATATGTTCGGCCTTCGCAATCGCCGAAAGCGTCTGCGCATCGAGAGGGTCAGCAACTGGATATTGCGCGGGCACCTGCCCACTTGTGATAGCGCTGCCGCCATGGAACAACACGGTGATCTTGAGGTTGAGATTTCGATTGAGCCGAGCAAATACTGCCTCGAAGTAGGCAAGCTCGATCGCGCCGACGACGACGCCGGCGAACGTTCCGTCAGCATAGGAGAAGCGACGGCTCATCGGGATCATTTCTCGACCGCTGATCCGCGTGCGCCATGGTCGTCCTACAAACAGGCCAACATCACTATCGCGATGCACCTGAAAGTAGGCCCGATCGGCGCCGTTCACCCGACGCGACACCAAAGAGCCGGAGTCGAGGAATGCATCACCCTGCGCGTCGAGGACGAAAATGGCTCCATAGCCTGAGGCCGTTGCCGCCCGATCAAACAGGGCAAGATGCCGGACCTGAGGTGAAACGTCCTCGAGAATCGGGTCGCTCAGGCGATCGGCCACAGCCTGCAACGACAATCCATAGAGTTCAAAGTCGCGCGCGAGCGTCCGTGTCAGGCTGTCCAGCAGGGTCTCGGCACCGATCTTTGCCTGCTGCCAAGCTGCGTCGCGCAGGCCCACGACGGCCAAGCCCGCGCATCCGCACAGCACGATGGTCACAGCCAGGCCGGCGGCAATCAGAAGGCGCGGAGAGCGAATGCGATCGCGGTTTTGGTGTACTCCAGGCATTGCACGTCGTTATGAGTGATCCCACGTGATAACATATGTTGTGGGGTATTAAGCCGCCCCTACCAGACTGGCAGCGTCGAACCCTTACATTTCAAGTTGTATTGAGCGCGCGGGACTGAGCAACTAGAAGCTGTTCTCGCCTGGCAGCTGACAAGCCTGACAAACAGCTCCTCTGGTGATTTTGCTCCCCAAAGCAGTCTGTCGCGATTCTACCCTGCGCCGCCGGTCCGCACCCAACCCCTGCCAGCCGTGCCGCCAGCTTTCGCCGACACCCGGAAGCAGCCATTCACCGCCCCTCCGACACCTTCGGCTGGGGATGGACAGCGGACCGTAGATCGTCGTCCAGAAGCCGACGTTCAGCCTCCGACCGACCATCGTTGACATGTTGCGGCCTGACTCGCGCCAGATCTGACAGAGATTCCGATCCAGATCTCAAACAGGAACTGCGATCTATCCACCACGTCTCGATCGCGAAGGTTCGGACTGCATCATGGATCGGGGCCAATCAGCGGCCGAGCGCTCCCTGACTTGCTGTTGAAGCCAGTACGCCTCCGCCATCAGGGCGCGCTCCTACGCGGGCGGATGCCGTCCGCCGCTCCCGTTTCCACGATGGTGACAGAAATTGTCACCACGGCGGCGTAGGACGCCGCCTCGGGTGAAAGGCGAGTCCATGAAACGCATTCAATATCACTCCTACGGCGGCCCCGAAGTCATGCGGCTCGAAGAGTTTGCACTGGGAACGCCAGGGAAGGACGAAGTGGCGGTCGCCGTCCGTCGCGCCGCGCTCAACCCGATCGACTGGAAGGTCCGCAACGGCGCGATGAAGATCGTGACCGGGCGATCGTTCCCGCGTGGAATGGGTCTGGACCTGGCCGGCACCGTCACCGCGGTCGGGGCCGACGTGACCCGATTCAAGATCGGCGACGCGGTCTTCGGCATGGCGCGCTTCAAGGAGGCCGGTTCACTGGCCGAAGCTGTCATTGCCAAGGAAGCCGCGCTCGCGAAAAAGCCGGAGACCGTCTCCTTCGAGCAGGCCGCATGCCTCGGGACGGCGGGCGTCACGGCTTGGAATGGCCTCATCGACAAGGCGCGACTGAGGCCCGGTCAGAGCGTGTTCATCAATGGATGCTCGGGTGCTGTCGGAGAGGCCGGCGTGCAGATCGCACGCATGTTCGGCGCCGAGGTGTCGGGCAGCTGTGGCGCCGAAGGGATCGAGCGTGCCCGCTCGCTCGGGCTCCAAACAGTCTATGATTATCGGGTCACCGCCGCATCGACGATTTCCGAGGTATTCGACGTGGTGTTCGATGCTGCAGGAACGCTCTCGACGTCAACCGGTATCGGCCTGCTGCGCAAGGGCGGCACCTTCACCACGGTCGAGCCTACGCCCGTACGGTTCTTGCGTGCCGTGTTCGACCGGCGGATGAAACCGATCGTCGGAAAGCCACGTGCGGACCTGCTCGACCGCCTGGCAAAGGCAGCCCATGACAGGACGCTGGTTCTGCCGATTGCCGAAACCGTGCCGCTCGCGCAAGCTATTCCGCTGATCTCGGCAATCGAGGCGGGCCGCAAGCTGCGCGGCAAAGTGGTCGTCACGATCGGGTAGCCGTGTCGCGCAGTCACCGTCTCTTCGACCTCCTCCAGCGTCTCCGCCGTCACCGAGGGGTGGTCGCGGGCGCGGTGCTCGCTCGCGAAGCCGGCGTCTCCTTGCGCACCATCCGCAGGGATATCGCGACTCTGCAAGCCATGGGGGCCGACATCGATGCGGAGGCCGGCGTCGGCTATGCTCTCCGCCCTGGTTTCTTGCTCCCGCCGCTCTCATTCACCGAAGAGGAACTGCACGCACTGGTCATCGGTGCGGAATGGGTGAGCCGTCAGACCGACGCCGCCCTGGCTGAGGCCGTTCGCAATGCTCTCGCCAAGATCGATAGCGTGCTGACACCGACCCTGCGGCCGGCTCTCGACGACAGCAGTTTCTACGTCGCCTCCGGCCCTCCCTCGGTCGCCACGCGCTTCGATCTGGCGCAGTGCCGCCGCGCGATGCGCGAGCAGCGTAAGATGCGGGTTGTCTACCGTGAAGAAAGTGGCGGCACGTCGGAGAGGATCGTCTGGCCGATCATGCTTGGTTTCGACGGATCCGGGCGAAGCTTTGCAGCTTGGTGTGAGAGAGAGGCCGGTTATTGCATTTTCGACGCCGAACGCGTTGTCGATATGACCCTTCTCGTGGAGCACTACCCGGGAAGCCGTCGACAGCTGGTCAAAGCGTGGCGCGCCGTGGCAGAACGACTGTGCGCGCAAAGGGTCCGATAAGGCCGCGGTCCTCCGCAGGGCTGCCGAGGAAGCGGCCGCACCAGCCGTGCAGTCGGCGATCGGCCCGCCGATCAGCAGGAAAGCGAGCGGGCGGCAGGCGCGGTCGGGGGGGCGCGTGGATCCCGGCCGTGCGTCCACCGCGCGAGCGCCCGCTTGCCCGCATTGGTTCTCCCCTTCGCCTCCCGTGGAACAGCGATGGGCCTCCACCCCGGATGGGTCGATCAGACCCTGGGCCGGCGGTCCGCCAGCCTGAGCCAGAGCTTCGAACAGACCGCCCGTCCTTGCCTGCCCAGCGCATGAAACGGTCGACGATCTTCTTCGGGCCGTAGATCTCGCGCGGTGCGTCCGCCCGACGTCCGCCGGATTTCAGCCCGTGACCGATGCCGCCGATCACGCGCGGGTCGTCGACGCGCTCCTTACCTCGCGTATCGGTGGGCAGGTGCGGAGCGATCTTCGCAGACTGCTCATCCGTCAGCCAGGAATGATCCATCGGCGCCTCCGGCAGGAGCCGTGAATCACATCCTGCCGGGCCGCGCTATCGTTATGGGGGACGACACTAAGACGGCAGGCTGCCGGCTCACTTTTATTGAAATAATACGATCCATTTTCGATTAAAAGCAGAAGACATTCCTTACTTTGCACCCTGAATGGTCGACGACTCGTGGCGATTTTCCGATATGGCCAGTGGTGGGATGCAAACGAATGCTTTGAGACTCGGATAAGCCGCGTTCATTGCCGCATCGATCGTTTTGTTTTCGATCACGACCCCATAGCCCGGAAATCCGATCAGCTGATTGGAAAGCGGAAGACAGATCTTCATGAGGTTTCTCGCGCCGAGGGGTGAAACCGTGTACGCCATTACCCCGAAGCTATGACGCAAACGGAGCGGCACGTTCAGCCCGGCACGATCACGGAACTCTGCAACCCGAGCGCGAAGATCATCCTGTTCGAACTGCAGCTTGCAGCGAACCCCTTCGACAACCTCAAGCCAGAGAAAGGCGTCGAAGTTCACCCCCCAAAGAACGACATCCCAATCGGAGGGAAGCGCGTCCAGGATTGTGCGTGCCCCGGCATGAAAATCTCTCGAAAAAAATCGCGTCGTCTTCCGCAATCGTTACACAGACATCCTCGTCCGCTGCCTTGGTCCAGAGACCGATATGGGAGTGTGCATTGCCCAAGGCTGGATTTGTATAGCGCAAATCTCGATGGATCATCCCGGTCCTGGCAAGTTCGTCGCGATCCAGGTTTCGGCCTTCGACAGCGTCCGGCCGGACAATCTGGAGGAAATCGTTGCGATGCATGAATGTTTTCAATCGCTCAGCGTCGCGATCCAAGTTGATGATGTGAACGGGGACATTCCGGTCGGCATCGATCATCGTCTTGTGCCTCGGCCACACGGGACATCGAAAAATCTTGATTCAAAAGAGCAGGCAACAACACAGAGCGAGATTCTTGATAATTTTGCTCATCGAGCAAAGGCTTGTGCGTTCGTGCGCAATACGAAAAATCTTTTGCTTGTATCTATGAGTATAAATTTCAGATTTTCCATCAAGACATTGCCTTTTCGTCCGAATATCAATCAAGCCGCAGTACGGTGATCGTATTGGCCTGGTTCCGGACTCCCTGCTTTCCGCTCCCGATCCGCAAAGCCAATTCGACTTATCCAAGTGGCGAGCTCATGATAACGCGTGATGTGCGGCTGCGACATGAGCAATCTGGCTGACAGAGGCGCATTTACATCTACCTGAAAGTCATCCACACGATGTGCGACAATCGAACCTGCGCCAGATGCTTTCCATCCGTCACGATGAATTGCAAATAAAGTAGTTTGTTATAAATTTGTAAGCGCCCTCATAAGCCATATTGTGCCCACCGGTCGACAACGCATCTCGATCGGCATGCGCCATCCAGCCTTCGACCATATACGGAACATCGTCAGAAGGGACATTGTGCAAGAATATTGGCACCTGATGATGATTGAAATACATGGCTAAAACGATGTCGTCATTTGCGCGGCAAAATTTATCGTTTGATGTGTCGACTAAATATCGATCAAAATCGTCCTTGATACAATTCGGAGGATACAGGACCCCACCAAACCCTTCGAGCATCGTGCATGCGCCGTGCCCGTACCAGGGCTCGAAGAGACCACCTTCTTTCAGGTTGCCTCCATAACGGGTGAGTATCCGATCTTCGTTCGGACCAGAGATAGATGTCAGCAATCTCAATTGATTTCGCGGATATCGGCAATCGTTGTCAACCGACCACATGTACGCATCGTCATGTCGATGCCGGAGCAGGGTGGGGGCGATCTTCGTGATCGGCCCATAATCATCGGTTCGAAAAACCGCGATCTGACCTTCCGAAACGAGCCAATCCGGAAGAATGTATTCTTCTCCATTGCGCTTGCAATGGAACGGAATATTGATCTCCAGACGATCGACAGCCACGTCCTGATGGAGAACAGACTCGATGACGGGCTCGATCTCCGCGATACGGGACGGTATCGTCGTCATAGAGGCAATGATGCGCATCTCGATCCCGTCTCGCTGATGCAAGGAAGACTATTATTGACGCAACTGGACAACATTCGCAAGAACCTTGCTCCTGCATCAGTTGCCCATTCAGGAATCGGAAGCGGTCGTCGCCAGTTCTGCCAAGAATCTCCGCGTCTGCCGCCGGTCGCGGGACGAGCGGCGAACGGGGCGGCAACCCTCGCGCCGATCGGGTCCACCGAAGCGCCTGCGTCGGCAGCGCCAACACCCTCGCGGTCGCGACTCCCGACAAGGGCCAGGAGCGCTTCGCCGCTCGGCCGTGCCGCCGTCGCCATGAGCGGATTGTCGACCGGCTCGCCCCGTGTCGAAGACTTGCGCCGCTCCCACGATGCGGCCCCCTGATTGCCGCCTCACGGCTGGCAAGACCTCCAGAGACAAGGCGCCGCTGCCGAGGACTGTGCGAACCCGGATGAGCAGAGATCGATCCCGATCAGCGCGAGCAGATCGTCGTCTTGATCAGATCGGGTAATAAACCGGCCGATCCCAAGCTCTTGCAACTCGCACGCCACCGACTGAGATACGCATCCAGAGGCAATGCCGCCCGTTCCGGCCAGCGATTGAGCGCACCGATGTCTTCCAACAGCGCGGGACGCGCCATCAGGGCGGGTAGCAGTATCGAAACCGCCGCCTTCGCATGGTCGGACAGTCCGACGAAACCCTCCAAGGCCGATCTATTGCGGGTGAACCAAGAGCTGGACGTTCCGAGGCCTTGAGATGACGAAATCTGATTGTACTGGGCCAGAATGTTATCTCGATAATGGCTTATCTCCTTCCCATAGCCCGCGTCTCCCGGAAACGGCGGGGTCCTCTCCCAATCCGCCGCCAGGTTGGCGAGACCGCGGAGCGAGAAGCTTTCAGCGATCATTTCTTCAACCCACTGGCATGGCGCGCTGGGTTTCGCTTCGCTGTCCCAAGAATTACTCACGACATGACCCAGTTCGTGGCCGAACTGATAGGCCAACTGGGTCCAAGCACGCTCGCCCACGTCGACATGGATGATGGCAGTATCGCTCGCATCCCGATGCAGCCAGACCGCGGGTGGACCGGCGGGGCAATTCTCGATCCGTAATATCTGCGGCTGCCGATCGGACACCATACGGATGCCGGAGCAGCAGGCCTCCCGCATGCGGCCGATCACGAGCGCGGCCGACCGTGGCGGCGCGTGCCATTCGCCCCGGACTTCGACAGGATTCGCCAGGATCGGAGCGCTGCCTGCTTTGGTACGGCTGAGGCTTATCATGTATAAACCTCCAGCAAAAGCGACGCTCCGACGTGAGATCAGCCTATCCCGCATGTGTCGGGCTGCGGCTTAGCAGGATGCGCGCCTGTTCGGTATCGTTTCGTATGTCATCGCGCGCCATGTAGCCGTAGATCTGACGATTATCGATGTACTGTACGACATTGCTCTTCCGAGCGCTGTCGGAGAAAATCACATACTCGTGCCTGTCGGTTCCGTCCTGATAGTTGAGCAGCGGGATGACGTCGGTCCGGACGAGGTAGGTGCAATGGACCACCGGCATTTCGACGACACCTGTGATCCAGCGGTTCAACACCCAATCGTACTGGTCGCAATGACTGTAGTATCCCTGATCGTCGACCGCCGCATGGTAATTCGAGTAATAGCTTCCTCTCTCCACCGATCGTAGAAAGGGGGCCACGATGGGCAGCTGCAGCGCCACCAGTTCGCGAAGCGTGTTTGGGCGAATGAAATTGTCGACATCGGCCGTGAAGTAGAAATCGCATCCATGATGGATCGCCCGTTGAAGGCTTCTTTGACGGATGCGCCCCAGGACCCGGAACCGCGTCGCGTTCCACTCGTGCAATTCGTAGGTCTGAACGGGATCTTCGACGTCGCTGGCATCGAACTCGACGGCCGCATACTGAGCGCCGAATGTCTCGATCCACTGCGCCAGGATGTTCTCCGTCTCATCCGTATTGTTGTTGGTTCTTATATAAAGTACGATCTTGGATTTCGGATAATCCATATTTCTCAAGCAGTCGAGATAGAGCGGGAGCGCTGCGGCCATCTGCTTCGCCAATATCGCGACCAGCACGCGGGCATCTGCGGCGGCGGGTTTCAGCTCCCGCGCGGGGCCGATCTCGTACTGCTCAAGGAAATTCGGCGTCGCGCGCGAGCCCAGACGGGCGGCGGTCTTCTCGTCCTGGATCTTCGTCAACGACGCACGGGCATTGGCCTCGACCCGAGCGCGTTCCGACAGCGGGAGCCTGTTGTCCGCCAGAAGCTTCAGACAGGCCTCTAAGCATTCGCTATAATGTCCCGCCCAGTAAGCGTTGATGGCGAGCTTGTCCAATAAGCCGTAATCGTAGACCCATTTGGAAAGAAAGAGTCCGCCTGCGGGTTCGACGAGATGAGAACCCGCTTTGGCCGCAGCGAAGCCCTCTTCGTTGCGGCCGTGTCGAAAATAGAGGTCGCTGATGTGATAAAAGGCTTCCGCGCGAGTCCCGCAAACCGCTATGGCGCGTCGGTAGACGTCAGCGATCTCGTCGACGGGCCGGCCGAGACGATCCATGAGGTGGCCGGCTTCCAATAAACTGATGTACACCTCTTCGGTCCAATAACCCATCTCGCTCCGTGCGAGATAGGCATCCAGGGCCTTTTCGAGCTGATTGCTGTCTCGGTAACTTTGGCCAAGATAGAACGTATACCTTGACCGAAGGAAACTGTCGCTCTCGACATCGAGAGCGTCCTTCAATCTGCGGGCGTCGCGGCGATAAGTGTCCGGATCCTTTTCTCGGGCGCCGCCCGATGCGCCCGACGCAATGTGAAATCCGATGGCGTCTCCCGATGTGACGCCGTCCGGTGCCTCGATATACTCGTGCAGCACGCCCTTGTAGTAAAAATCTCTGTCGTTCGACATGATTTGAGGGCGCCAATATCTTATGCCGCCGCGTCGGATCTCGACGTTGTAATAATCATGGCTTAAAGACGCTTTGAATTTCCGCGGATCGAAACCGTCGTCGAAGGTCAGCGTTTCGTCCGCGTCCATGACGAAGGCGTATTCGACGACGTTCCGCGCTCTGAGATGGCGCAAAGCCGAGCTTCGATTTGTGGCAAAGTCCTGCCACGTCTCCTCGACGACGTCCCCAGACATGTGATTCCGATCGAGCCAGGAACGAATGATGTCCTGGGTGCCATCCGTCGATCCGGTGTCTGAGATGAGCACGTAGTCGATCAGAGGAAGCATGCTCTCGAGGCAGCGCTCGATCACGCGCGCCTCATCCTTGACTATCATGGACAAGCCAATTTTTGCCATGGTCCCGTTCTCTCCCGATCAAAGAGGCGAGCGGCTGACAAGAATTTTCAGTACCCCCGTCCGGACGCATGGCGCACATGAAAACCGGACTTCGTTGATATATTACAGATTTCAGGGCGCCGAAAAGACGCCTATGTTGCCATATCTTCGCCGGATAGTATAGCTCGCGCGGTGTAACATCAATCTGTCGGCAGGAACGATCTGGACCGAATCGTCCTGGCTCGAAAAGCCCGCATGGGGTGAGATCCCGATCTCGGAGGGCACAGAACCGCCCCTCGGTCAGGTGCCGGACGACGGGGCCGCGGACCGGCTGGGCTATGCCGACGTCTGGTCGACCAGCCGCTGAGGCCATCCCGGACGAGGTCGCAGGCCTTCCCGTGTCGCGAGGTGCTGCTGGATGCGACGGTCGGCGAGGGCTTCCGTGCGTGTGGGCGGTGTCTGCCCGCAGGCGTGAGGTGCGTCTGGCGCTGCCGAGGGAACGTCGCCGTCGGTCGGGACCAAGAATTACCATTCGGTATGCGCGCGGCCACGGCGCATCGAAGCCACCCGCGCAACACCGATGCCGCCCCCATGCGCACCGCTCGTGGTCTCCGTGGCGGTCCGGCACCGGAGCGGTTCGGGCGCCGGACGCATCTCGCCTCGCCCTGCGCGGCCCGCGCCGAACGTGGAGAGGCCGCAGCGGCGAGCTGCGGCCTCTCTGTTCCGGAGGGCGCCCGGAAAGGCGCCCTCCGCATGTCACCCCAGTCAGCTCGGCCGACCCAGATTGTTGAGCAGATCGGTCGGCGAGGACGTGTTCGAGGACGCGCCACCCGCCGTCGACCGGCTCGCTCCGAGCGAGGCGCTCGCTTGGGTCGTCGCGTCGCCCGAGCTTCCGCCGAGCCGGAACGCGTTCATGAGAGTCAGGATGTCTTGTTGCGCGGCCGTATCGCTGAGTAGGCCACTCACCGAGCCGTTGTTGGAGATCAACCGGCTGATGAGGTCTCCCAGCGATCTCAGGACATCCATGTCGGACACGCTCGAACCCTGAGTCGACTGTGCGAAGACCGGGTCCATCCCCGTGCTGACGGATCCCTGATCGATCACAGCTCCAGCGCCGCCGTTCGATCTCGTCGCATCCGCCGAGTCGTAACCATGGTGATGATCGTGACCATGGTGGTGGTGGTGATGGTGGCCTCCAGTGGCACCTGTCGCGCCCGTGCTGCCGGTCGAGCCGGTCGAGCCGGTGGCACCCGTCGAGCCGGTCGAACCGGTCGCTCCGGTGCGGCCTGTGGCTCCGGTGGCACCCGTCGAGCCGGTCGAACCCGTCGCGCCGGTGCGGCCTGTGGCTCCGGTGGCACCCGTCGAGCCGGTCGAACCCGTCGCTCCTGTGCGGCCCGTGGCTCCAGTGGCACCGGTCGAGCCGGTCGAACCCGTCGCGCCGGTACGGCCTGTGGCTCCCGTCGAACCCGTGGCGCCGGTCGAACCCGTAGCTCCCGTCGAACCCGTGGCGCCGGTCGAACCTGTGGCGCCCGTCGAACCCGTAGCACCGGTCGAACCCGTGGCGCCGGTCGAACCTGTGGCGCCGGTCGAACCTGTGGCTCCGGTCGAGCCCGTGGCGCCCGTCGAACCCGTGGCGCCCGTCGAACCCGTGGCGCCGGTCGAGCCGGTGGCACCCGTCGAACCCGTGGCTCCGGTCGAACCCGTAGCTCCCGTCGAACCCGTGGCGCCGGTCGAACCTGTGGCGCCCGTCGAACCCGTGGCGCCGGTCGAACCCGTGGCTCCAGTCGAACCCGTAGCACCGGTCGAACCCGTGGCTCCTGTCGAACCCGTAGCACCGGTCGAACCTGTGGCTCCGGTCGAGCCCGTGGCTCCGGTCGAGCCCGTGGCGCCCGTCGAACCCGTGGCGCCGGTCGAACCCGTGGCTCCCGTCGAACCCGTGGCGCCGGTCGAGCCGGTGGCGCCCGTCGAGCCCGTGGCTCCGGTCGAACCCGTGGCGCCCGTCGAACCCGTGGCGCCCGTCGAACCCGTGGCGCCCGTCGAACCCGTGGCGCCCGTCGAACCCGTGGCGCCGGTCGAACCCGTGGCTCCCGTCGAACCCGTGGCGCCCGTCGAGCCCGTGGCGCCGGTCGAACCCGTGGCGCCCGTCGAACCCGTGGCGCCCGTCGAGCCCGTGGCGCCCGTCGAACCCGTGGCGCCGGTCGAACCCGTGGCGCCGGTCGAACCCGTGGCACCCGTCGAACCCGTGGCTCCCGTGCTGCCGGTGGCTCCCGTGGCACCGGTCGCCCCCGTGCTACCGGTCGCGCCGGTGACGCCGACCACGCCGGTGATCGGGTACCCGCCATCGTTGGTGAACGTTACGCTCGTGCTTCCGGCCCCATTGGTGGCGCTCTGCGTGCCACCGCTGAATGCGACCTGCGCGGTGGTGATATTGATGCCCGTTCCCGTCGCATCGTAGATCGCGAATTGCTCATAAATCCCCTGGCCGAGCGCCGCGGAGAAGGAAAAGCTACCGCCCGTCGAGAAGGGATTCGGCGTATCGGCCACCGTAGATCCGAGCAGGATCCAGTTCCCATTCTGCCTGGCGTAGAAAAACAGCTGATCTCCGGCATCCGCTGTTCCGGAGAATGCAACGAGGCCGTCGCTTGAGGTTCCGGACAAGTTTTCGTTGGCCATTGCAATCTCCCTCGCTATGTCTCTTGCCCACCTTCAGTCTTGGTGGCGCCGGCCTCTCGAACAACGGAAATCAGATCTGTTTTCGCACAAGGCAGCGCATACGAGGCAGCATGCCAGCCCAGGGGATCCTCCTATCGCGAGACAAATTGGCCGAGCCATATGCCAGAGGTTATAATTCGTTAACTAAACACGCCGGACCCAAAACCGAATCACGGTCAGGCGGATGCGAAAGCAGATTTCACGAGGCGATCTGCGGACCCAGGAGGCGCCGAAGTCGAAAAGGTTAAGAAGTCTATAACCTGTGGCCTATTCCAGCCCGAACCGCGGGCCGGCATGATCGTGAGCGGCGGGCGCGCCCGCATGAGACGCACCGAGCAGGCGCCCCCTCAGGGTGCCTGCCCGAGCTTCGCATGACCCGATCAGACGACGTGGAGTCGCCATGCACCAGCGCCCGACACCCGCGGGGCCGCGTTCGGAGTTCGAGAGGTGAGCGTCTCAGACCGCGCGATGTCGCGCGAGGCGCAGGCGCGTATCATGGCGGTCGTGCGGGTCGCACACCACCATGGCGCTGACCTCGATCCCGCCGACTACCCGCGCGAGTCCGAAGGTCCGGTACCGGCGCCGGCCTCACTCGCGGCATGGGCAACGGCGTCCGGCCTTTGGGCCAGGGCGGTGCGCATGCGCCGGTCCCAGCTCATGCGGCTGGAACACGTCGGCCCCATCGTTGTGTTTCTTGCCGACGGGCATGCCGCCCTCATCACGCGCCGCGATCGTGAGCGAGGCGTCTGCTTCATCGAGGGACCGACGGGCCCCAGCGGCACCGGCATCGAGATCGACGAGCTGCGCCTTGAGCGGGTCTGGAACGGCGAGGCCCTTCTCGTCCGCCGCTCGCGCGCGACGACGGACGACGAGGCCGCCTTCTCGCTCGGTTGGCTCGCCAGGCTCGTCCTCACGGAGAAGCGCAATCTCCGCGAGATCCTGACCGCCTCCCTGGCGGTCAGCGTTCTGCAGATCCTGCCGCCATTCCTGGTCATGGCGGCACTCGACCGGGTTCTGACCCACAACACGGTGTCGACGCTCACGCTGATCACGCTCATGCTGGTCCTCGTGACGGTCTACGAAGCGCTGATCAGCTACGCGCGGCGCGAGATCGTCGAGGTGATGTCGACCCGGATCGATGCCCGTCTGAACGTTCACGTGTTCCGGCGCCTGCTGGCCTTGCCGATCGAGTTCTTCGAGCGATCCCCGACCGGCGAGACGACCCATAAAATCTCGCAGGTCTTCAAGATCCGCGACTTCCTGACAGGGAAGCTGGTCTCGACCGTTCTGGACCTGCTCACGCTCGTCGTCCTGCTGCCGTTCCTGTTCTACATGAGCGTGACCTTGGCGTGGATGGTGCTGGTCGCGTCCGCCTGTGTCGGGGGGCTCGTGCTGGCCTTCCTGCCGGCGATCCGGACCGTCTATGCGCGGCTGATCGCGGCCGAGATCCAGAAGGGCGGGACCCTGGTCGAGACCGTGCACGGGATGCGGACGGTCAAGTCGCTGGCGATCGAGGACGTGCGGAAGCGCGAATGGGACGAACGCGTCGCCGAATCGGGCAAGGCGCGGCTGGCGGCCGGCCGTATCGTCAACTGGGCGCAGACGCTCTCGCTGCCGCTCGAGCGCTTCATCGACCGGGGCATCCTCCTCTGCGGCGCGTACATCGTGGTCCTGGCCCCGGCGGGAACGACCGGCATCACCGCGGGCAGCCTGATCGCCTTCATGATGCTCGGCGGCCGCGTCGCAAGCCCGCTGATCAGCTTCGCCAAGCTGCTTCAGGACATCGAAGAGATCCGCATGTCGATCAGCCAGGTCGCGGAGGTGCTCAACCATCCGACCGAGACCGAGGCGGCACGGAGCGGCCTGCGCCCCCAATTCGCGGGACAGATAAGCTTCGAGGAGGTCGGCTTCCGGTACCCGGGCGCGCAGTCGGCGGCCTTGCGCGAGGTTTCCTTCAGCATCCCCGCGGGAACGATGCTGGGGCTGGTCGGCCGCAGCGGGTCCGGCAAGTCGACCATCGCGCGCCTGCTGCAGGGGATCAATCGCGACTACACGGGCCGGTTGAAGATCGACGGCTCGGACCTGCGCGAGATCAACCTCACGCACCTGCGTCGGAGCTTCGGCGTGGTCATGCAGGACAACTTCCTGTTCCGGGGGACGGTGCGCGAGAACATCATCGCCGGCCGGCCGGGCTTGACCTTCGAGGACGTGATCCGCGCCGCCCGGCTTGCAGGCGCGGAAGAGTTCGTCGAACGGCTGCCCCGCGGCTACGAGACCTGGATCGAAGAGGGCTCCGCGAACCTGTCGGGCGGCCAGAGGCAGCGGCTCGCGATCGCCCGCGCCCTGATCACGGATCCGAGATTGCTCATCCTGGACGAGGCGACCAGCGCGCTGGATCCCGAAAGCGAGGCCCTGGTGAACGCGAACCTCCAGCGGATCGCGAGCGGCCGGACCATGATCATCGTGTCCCACCGGCTCTCGTCCCTGATCCGTTGCGACCAGATCCTGGTGCTCGACAAGGGCAGTGCGATCGCCATCGGTCCCCATGACCATCTGGTCGAGCATTGCACGATCTACAAGCAGTTGTGGCAACAGCAGAATCGGCATCTGGAGGAGGCGCGTCCGTCCCCGATCTACCTGAGCGCCACCTGATCGGAGACCGCAGATTGCGCCGTTCGCTTCGGACGAACGCGGCGCCGGGTGGAGCAAGCCCTCAGGTTGTTCTGAGCCACGGCCATACGGAAACAAAGGCTCGCCGATGAGTAACTCTCTCACAAGCTGGTTCAATTTCCGGATCAGGCGCCTCTCGCCCGCGGAGGCGGATGTCGGTCCGGTCCTCCTGGAGTTCCAGTCTCCGACGGCGGCGCTCCTCGCGATGCCGGTTCAACCTGCGGCGCGCAGCATGCTCGGCATGGTCCTCACGCTCGTGATCGCCTCGGGCCTCATCCTGGCCACGTGTCCCGTCGACGTCGTGGTCACGGGCGGGGGGCGGATGGTGTCGACGAGCCCGACGATCGTCCTTCAGCCCTTGGAAACGTCGATCGTGCGCTCGATCAAGGTTCGCGAAGGCCAAGTCGTCCGCGCCGGCGAACTCCTTGCCGAACTCGATCCGACCTTCACCGGCGCCGACGCACGGGCCCTGGAGAACCAAGTTCTCAGCCTTCAGGCGGAGGTGGATCGGCTGACGGCGGAGAGCACGGGATCGCCGTTCCATCCGTCCTCGGCCGACGCCGCGACCGTGATTCAGGTCGCTCTCTACGGACAGCGACAGGCCCAGTACCGGCACCAGATCGAGAGCTACGATCAGAAGATCAGAGGTTTGGAGACGCAGCTCGCGCGCGCGGATCTCGACGCCAAGGCGTTCGGCGAGCGCGCGGAGATCGCCGGGATCCTCGAATCGAAACGCCTGCAGCTGGAGCGCCTCCAAGTCGGCAGCCAGATGAATCGCCTGGTCGCTCAGGACCAGCGCATCGAGATGCAGAGGAACCTGAAGGATGCGACCGCGTCCGCGGGCCGGGCCCGGAACGACCTCAATCAGATGATCGCCGAGCGGGATGCCTTCTCGCAGCACTGGAAATCGCAGATCAGCCAGGAGATCACCCTGCGGCGCCGCAGCCTCAACGAGGCCCAGGAAGGCCTGCGGAAGGCGACCCTCCGTCGACAGCTGGTCAATCTGGTGGCCGAACAGGACGCGATCGTCCTGAATGTCGCCAAGGTGTCGGTCGGTTCGATCCTGCAATCCGGCGAGCAGCTCATCACCCTGGTGCCGCGGGACACGCCCCTGGAAGTCGAGACGCGCATCGCGGCCGACGAGGCGGGTTACGTCCATCCCGGACAGAAAGTCAGCGTGAAGTTCGATACGTTCCCCTTCGTGCAGTACGGCATGGCGGACGGCGTCGTGAAGAGCGTGAGCGCCGACAGCTTCACCGGGCAGCAGGAGACGCAGCGAAGCAGTGTCGGCGGGCAGGCGGCCAACGGCGTCTGGTTCCGCGCGCGCGTGGAACTGACCGCGATCAAGCTTCACGGACTGCCCGATAACTTCCACATGACCGCCGGTATGCCCGTGACGACCGATGTGATGGTCGGGGATCGAACGATGCTCAAGTATCTGTTCGCCCGCCTGCTGCCCGTCGGACTTGAAGGGATGCGGGAGCCGTGAATAATCGCCACTCTTCGGAGGCGTGCGGCGGATGAAGATCGTCGACAGGTTCCTGGCTCCGGCTTCTCCGACCGCGCGGCTCAGGCTCGGCCTCAGCCTGCTGGAGAGCGGCCGGTTCAAGGACGGCGTCGCTCAGATCAGCCGGGCGGCCCAGGGCGGCTTGCCGGACGCGCAGTTCCACCTCGGGCAATGCTACCTGGACGGGACGGGCGTCCCCGAGAGCATCACCGAAGCCGTCCGCTGGATGACCGCCGCGGCAGAAGGCGAGCATGCGGAGGCACAGTTCAAGCTCGCGTTGCTGTGCATGCGCGGCGATACCGGGATGGCGGAGCAGAGGTCTTCGCTCACGGACGAGTTGGCCTTCGACCGCGCAGACGAGCGAAAGCAATCCGATCCCGTCTCCGCCATCCTCTGGGCGCGACGGGCCTCCGCCAACGATTCGCGCGAAGGGCAGGCCCTGCTCGGCTACATTCTGACGGCGGGCCCGAACGCCCTGCGCGACGAAGCCGAGGGGGAACGCTGGTACATGGCGTCGGCCAGGGCCGGCTGTCCGCAGGGGCATCTCGGCCTGGGACTGCTGCGTTTGCGGAAGCAGACGCCCGAGGACACTGCGCTGGCGGTCGCCGAGATCGAGAAGGCGGCGGCGGCCGGCTTGGGGGATGCGTTGTTCCTCCTCGGTGCGCTCACGCATGCGGGCATCGGCGTGCCGAGAAGTGCGGAGCGCGCCGTCGAGCTCTACGCGCGGGCGGCCGAGGGCGGCATCGTCGCCGCCCAAACGAGCTTGGGTCTCGCACTGCTCAATGGCGACGGCGTCGAGCGGAATCCGATCCTGGGGGAGACGTGGCTCAGACGCGCGGGTCTGGCCGGAGACGCACACGCCGCCGCGCTGGTCGGGCACCTGCACGCCAGAGGTGGCGATCTGGCGCCCAATTTCGCCGAAGCGGCGCTCTGGCTCGAGCGCGCGGCAAAGGCCGGCTATGCCGGCGCGGCGCGAACGCTGAGCCAGCTCTACCAAGTCGGCCTAGGCGGCGCTCAGGACCCGGACAGGGCCGCGCACTGGCTGCGGGAGGCGGCCAACCTCGGCAGTGAAGTCTCCCAGGTCGATCTCGGAAATCTGATCCTCGCCGGTGAGGGCGCGCCCGGCGACGATGTGCGGACCCGCCACTGGTTTGAGCGCGGCGCCAGGCAGGGCAATCTGGCGGCGGCCTTCAACTTCGGCATCTGTCTGTCGCACGGCATCGGCGGTGGATACGACGAGGCGCAGGCGGCCCTGTGGCTGCGCAAGGCGGCCGAGGAGATGCCGATCGCCCAGTTCTGGTACGGTCGGATGATCGCCGAGGGCCGAGGAGTCGTCGGCGATGCCGTGGAGGGCCGGACCTGGATCGCGCGCGCCGCCGAAGGCGGCGTCGCGGAGGCGCAGGCGATGCTGGGCGAGATGATGGTCAACGGCCGAGGGGGCCCCGTCGACCGCGTCCAGGCCTTCCATCTGTTCGAGCGCGCGGCCGAGAGCGGGCATGTCGGGGCAATCTATGCTCTGGCCGCCATGCTCGACGGCGGGTACGGTCTGAAACCGGACTTCCCCCGTGCGTTGAGCCTGTTCAGAGCAGCGGCGGAGGCAGGACATGCGGATGCGCAACTGGCTGCAGGTCGCTACCTGGCCCGCGGGCTCACGGGCTCGAAGGACGAGGCCGAGGCACGGCGCTGGTTCGAAGCGGCACGCGGGCAGGGTGTCCGCGAGGCTGCCGCGGAACTCGAACAGCTCGATCAAATCAGCTTTCCGAAACGCGACGACAGTGGAGCCGCTTTTTTCGCGGCTTAATTATACTTTGACATCGCGGCCTTATCGGCCTAATAAGGCCACGTATCTCACATGTTCCTTAGTTCTGCTCGGCGCGATCCTGATGCGACCTGCCGAGGCGGACATGTTGCGGAGACAAGCGATGAGTGGCTGGGTCGTAAAAATTACGAAGGCCGGGAATTTCACTGCGCCGAAGCTTTACGCGGTCGCGGAGGCGGATCCGCGCCGGGCGCTGTACCTCGTCAACAAAGCCGCCGACGGGGCGCCGCCAGCCGATCGCGTCGAGACGGTCGGCGAGCTCTCGCCGGATGCGGTTCACAATCTCGGGCTTGGGCCCGAAGAGATCCGTGACGTGACGGCCAATCCGCCCGCTCACTGACCGGCCCACGGCCGCACCATGGCTTGCAGGCCACGCATCGGCCGGTGAACCTGCTCGAAGCACCGTTCACGGGATCCGGAGCAGCCGGATCCCGTGCGCGCGCGTCGGCGGCAGGGCGATGACCCGGACGCTCATGCGCCGCGATGCCGGAGATGATCCGGCTGATCGTTCGCTGCGGCGCACGGGCGGTGTCCGGTTGCAACGCGCACGATCCACAACGGTGAAGCTGTGACGGGCGCGGCGTGCCCCCTCTCCCGTCCAGAGGAGGGGACCCGCGTCTCATCCGGACGACACAGCAGCCTCGTGAAATGTGCCGTGCGCACCGCGATCGGGCAGGATCCGGACGCCTGCCGCGGCCTCGAACGTCATGTGCGAGGGCAGGGGCGCCCAAGCATCCCCGCGCCCACCGGATATCGACCGGGGCGATGCCATCATGCGTGAGGGGGCAAGGCTCAAGTGTCGGACCCACCCTCGCGCCGCCCCGTGCCGGCCGACGCATCTCCCACCCGGAACGAACCAGAGCGTCCAGTCCTCAAGGCCGAAGTCCCCCTCCGCGCGACTGACGACGGGCATCGGCGCCGCGTGTGACGGCCGGTTCGGTCCGCGCTCAAACGCAAACGATTGTCAGGACCTCGGGACAAAGGACTGAAAATTCAGATTTTACAGACAATCGCGATATACAGATTCATATCGCGACTTGAATACAATCTTCTGTCGATGAAAATAGTTGACCCACCGGGAAACCGCTCCATTCTCATGGCCGCGAACCGCAGACGGCGACCGAGACTGTAACCTGCTTCCGATCCACGAGGCACGCCCTCATGCGTCAGATGAAGCACATCATCGATGGGCTCACCCGACCCGCCGGCGGCAACTGGATTTTTGCAGCCGCCTTCGGCGCCGTTCCGATCCTCTATCTGATCCCCGCAGCAAGCCGCTTTTATGTGAACGAGCACGCCGTCTTCGCGATCATACCCTGGTGCGCGAACAGCCTCTTCCTGGCCATCCTGCTCCGTATACGCCGGGAAGCATGGCCGCCGGCGATCGCGACCGCCGCGGCCGCCAACTTCGCCGCCCACCTGTTGATCGGCAAATCGATTCTGGCGACATCCGGCATCGTCATCGCGGACTTGTTCGAAATCTGCGCGACGGCGGCACTTTTCAGGCAGATAAACCGCGGAGCAAATTGGTACTTATCAGTCAAAACCATCCTCCTTCTTACGGTCTTCAGCTCGCTCGCCTGCCTGCTGAGCGCGGCGTTCGAATTCGCCTGGATCAGTCTCCTTGTTCCCGCAACGGAGCGGCCGATAATCCAGGCCCGGTCTTTCACCGAAGCCCTCGACTTGCTCGTAGCGCTGCCTTTGGTGCTGAGCTGGACTGAACGGTCTCTTCTGGAAAGGCTCAACCCCCGGAAATTATCTCAGATCGCCGTTCTGACGATCGCGAGTGCGGCCGCCAGTTACGCTCTGCTGGTGTCTCACACGCCGTTTCTTTTTCTCGCGATACCGCTGTTGCTGTTGGCAACGCTCAGCGGCGGATTGTTGGGCAGCAGCGCGGCGGTCTTCGGTGTGTCGCTCGCCGTTCGATTGTTCACCTTCAACGGACCGGCGGCCCTGAGCGCGGCCAAGGGCGCTGCGAGTGCCGAATTGCTGATCATCTACAATTTGTTCGTCCTCACGGCCCTCTTATCGGCCATCCCGTTGGGCGTGCTTCTCGCCCGACTTGAAAACGCGGCCCACCGCTTGCGTGAGGCGGGCGCGGCGGCCGACCGCGCGCGTGAGGAAGCCGAAGCGGCACGTGACAAGGCCGAGACCGCGGGCCGGGCGAAGAGCGATTTCCTGTCCGTCATGAGCCACGAGCTTCGAACGCCCATGACCGGCGTGCTCGGCTTGGTGGACCTGCTCGCGAAGGAATCCCTGACGGACAATCAGAAAATAAATCTCGATCTCGTCAGGCAATCCGGCCATCATCTTCTGAGTGTGATCAATAACATTTTGGATTTCTCAAAGATCGAGTCCGGAAAATTCGAAATCGAGTCCACGATCTTCTCGGTGAGATCTCTCTTCGATGAAGTATGCGCGACGACGCAGCCGCTCTGCCACGCCAAAGATATCGCGTTCAAGGAAGACTATTCCGAACGTATCCCAGCTTGCGTGATCGGTGATCCGACCAAGATCCGGCAAGTCTTGCTGAATTTCGTCGGAAATGCGATAAAATTCACACATCATGGAACGATCAGGATTATCGCAACCCATCGCTCGATCAATGAAAACAAGCTCTTGCTCCGGATCGAGGTGCAAGACAGCGGCATCGGCATCGCTGAAGAGAATCAAGCGGAGGTTTTTACGGCCTTCACACAGGAAAATAAATCGACAGCGCGACGCTATGGAGGGAGCGGCTTGGGACTGGCGATCTCCAGACGTCTCGTCACCGCGATGGGCGGAACGATCGGTTTTACCAGCTCGCCCGGTTCCGGCAGCCGCTTCTGGTTTGAGATCCCCCTTCTTGAGCATGACGGATCTGACGTCGTGGCCCCCATCCCATGCAGGCCATCGGATCTGCAGCCGCGCCGCATCCTCGTGGCCGAGGATATTCCGCTGATCCGCAGTATCATCCGCTCGATGCTGGCATCGGATCGTCATACCCTGATCTTCGCCCAGGATGGCGCCGAGGTTGTCGAATTGGCCAAGCAGGGTTGCTTCGATCTGATCCTGATGGATGTCCAGATGCCGGTCATGGACGGTGTCGAGGCGACGCGGGCGATCCGGCGCCTCGAGGGCCCGGAAAGGACCCTGCCGATCATAGCGCTCACGGCCAACGTCTACGAGAGCGAGCGCAGGCGCTACCTGGAAGCCGGAATGAACAGCTGCATCGCGAAGCCGATCGATTGGGGTTCGCTGAACGCATCCATTGCTCACTACACGGCGAGAAGGCGAAATCTCGTGAGCGGCAGCGCGGTCTCGCCGACGCCTCCACCTCAGCAGTCCGATCTGCTCGACGATCGTAAACTTCAGTCCTTGCAAAAGAGACTGGGTAGCGAGCTCGAATCCCTTCTGCTTCAGGCACTCCGAAATGCCCATGGCACCTGTGCCTATCTCGACCGCACCGATGCCAGCGGGAAGGCGAAAGCGAAGGAGGTCCATGCGCTCAAAGACATGGCCGGCATGCTCGGGCTCTCAGGGATGCAGCGTCTTTGTCTCGGGTTGGAGATCGAGTTGGGATGCGATCAAAGCATCGGCACCATTAACGCCGATCTGCGCGCGATGATCACGTCGACCCGGGCAGCCCTCGTCCGAAAGAATTTCCTGACCGAACCGGAATTCGCCGCGCAAACAGGATTGTGATACGGCGGTTGCGGACAGCATTGTTGCCAGTATCTCGCGCCGTTGCGGGTGGCGCAGCGCGCATCGCCGAAGCCCGCGGGAGGAAATCCGCACACGCGGTCTGTGCGGGGCGCCCCCCGCTCGCGGAGCCGCTCATCTTCGGCGCCCCGCATTGTGCGGCTCGGGCGGGCAACGTCCGGCTGCCACGCAACCACCTGCAGAGCGGCACATCGCGCCGAAGGCACCGGCAAGGTCTCCGGGGTCGCACGCGGCATGAACGAGAGCTCTGATGACATCCGGTTGTCGCGCGACGATTCGATCGCCGATCCGCCAGGTACGCGGACACTGAACACGCATCGCAGATCGTCAGACTGTCAATATTGCAAATAATAAAGCCGCATCCTGCGACCGGTCGAATCAGAAGCGCTGCTCCTGCAATCCGACAACCGAACGGACATTGGCGTAATTTGCCAGCTCGGTCCGATTAGAGAGAGACAACTTCTGAAATATATTATACAAATGAATCTTGACTGTCCCCTGCGAGATATTGGCCTCTCGCGCGATCTGTTTGTTCGTCAGACCTCTTGCAACGAGCATTGCGATCTCGCGTTCGCGCGCCGTCAGGTTCCGCGTGCCACCGTCCCCGTCCTCGCCATGGTGTCGATCATAGGATTGGCCTTGGCGTTGGATATGGCCCCCTTCAATCCAATCCAGAAGGTCGTCGCTGGCGGAGTCTTTGTGAAAGATCGCGATCGCACCGCATTCCGAGGCCGTGGCAAACTCTTCACGAGCGACTGAGCCGGTCAGGACAATGAACTGCGTCTCTGAACCGGCCTGCCGCGCAGCCTGGATGACCTCGACACCTGACAATTTCGGCATCTGCACATCGAGACACGCGAGATCGGGCTGCAGTTCGAGGATCACCTTCAATGCCGTTTCGCCCTCGCAGCAGGTGGCCACGACATCGAGATTGTTGACCTGCCGGAGCAGGGCGGCCAATCCAGCGAGGACCACCGGATGATCATCCGCGATTATGATACGACGACCGGGGGAACAAGCCATAACGCGTCTCAATACGCCTGCTGTTGCGATCCAGTTATTCTCCGATACGTGAGATCAATTTTTGCCGTATAAAATTCCTATTGAGCAGCGCGACTTGCGGACTCGCCGTCATTCAGCATCGTCTTTAAAATCGACACTCTCAAGCTCACAATCAATCATTCAAATCCGACCGCGAAGATATGATACGTAAAACAACTCCATCGACGGCTCAATTTATGACACATCGACATACGATATGCATCTTCACGCCGCGAAGCCGGAAAGAGCAACATAGATAGACAATATCTCTTTATAGATGCGCCAATATTGAAAGCTCTGTCGGTATAATTGTATTTAATAGCGGAATTTCGAAGGATTCATCTGTACAGACGGGCAAAACAGGTGTCAAGATTGATTTCTGGCGATGCATATAGGTTAATATTTTGACGATCCGCCGCGGCGAACGGCTCTGCCGGCAGGCCGGTCTTCCGCGGCGCGATCGCGACTGTGATACCGTTCCGACGCGGCGGCGTGACGGACACGCGAGGCGTTTCCGAACGCGTTGCGATGAATCGCGGCCCAGGCGCGGCGGGTCCGGACTTGCGCAACGGGCTCCTCTCCCGGGCGGCAGAGGGCCGGGGCGCGGGACGAGACGCTTCAGGACCGAGCGCCGTCGACGCGCGCCGGACTCGGTCGAGATTGTGCTCGTCGCCCCTGCCGCACGGAGCTATAGACCTTCCCGCACGGTGGCATAATGCTCCGGATCACGGCGGCTGCCGTCATCGCCTATGAAGAGGCGAGTGCGATCCCCGCTCAACGCTGAGCCTTAATGGAAGCGGCCGCTCGGATCGGACGCGGTCATGCTCCGCGCAAGCAGTACACCGGCCTGCATCAGGGCCTGCCGCAAAACCGGCAGCATCTCCTTGGCATGATCCTGCTCAATGAGCCCATGGGCTATCAGCAGGTGGTCGGCCACGAGTTCCAAGGCTGAGCCCGGTGGCGTCGTCGGGCTCACGGGCGGCGGCACGAAGCGCGCCAGCGTGCCGAAGGCACCCAACGGTTCCGAACCGCTCACGGCGATCTCCGTGACCGAGCCGAGATAGCCGAGGAAGGTGCGGCCGGGCGGCCCGAACGAGGGGACGGCCCCGATCATCGCCCAGGCGTAGCTTCCGTCCGCACGGCGCAAGCGTAGGCGCAGGCTGTACTCGCACTGCTGATCGCGAGCCTCGCGCAGGAACGTGACCGCAACCTCATGGTCGTCGGGAAGCACACAAGCGAACCAGCCATGCTCGACGGCCTCGGCCGCCGCCTGGCCGGTGAAGACCGTCCATTCGGGACTGACGTAGCTCACGCCCCCGTCCGCCTTCGTGACGAAGATCATCTAGAACGCTCCTCGGCTTCTGACTCGCATCGGCGCGGAAGCCCGAGCGCCAATCCCCAGACCCACCGAATTCAACTGGAGCGATACTTTTACTTTTCAACCGAGCTCGTTGATTTTAGTCAATTCGTGATCGCGGAACATACATCTTCGATCTAAGGTTTTGCTGATGACATGAGAAAATTTGACGAGCCCGATTGGGCGACGCTGCACCGGCTCGCTGATGCTCTCGGCGTCCCTGTCGAGCGATTCTTCGCCGAGAAGCCGCCTGCTGGCGAAGCCGCGAGCACGGACGAATGCCTGCGCCTGTGGTTCAAGATCGAGACGGAGGAGGGACGACAACAAGCGTTGGTAGCGCTGCGAGGCGTTGCGGAGAGAGAAGAGCCATAGCAACCGGTGAATCCCGACGGCGGATATGGGCCGCCGAACACATCACCGAGCGCGTTCCGCCCAAAAAGCGTGCGCCGCCGCCGATCCTCCGGCCCGGCGTGGATCATGTGGCCGCGCTGGCAGAAGGCCGCGAGGCTGGCATCGGCGTTGTTCGAGGTGTCGTGATCGCGGTGTGCGACGGCCAAATCCGTCCGGGTCCAGCGGGCAAGGATGTCGGCTTCTGCCGCGACCCGGAAGCGGCGACCCCGTCCATCGCGCCACCGGCCGGCTTCCGCGCCCCACACGCGACCATCCAGCGACCATCGCCGAGGGGGTAGACCATCCCCGCCCGTATGACCGCCCTTATGGCCTCCCCCAGCCCTTACGGCAGTCTTCCGCCTGCCCCAACCGGCTCACGTCCGAGAGCTGGGCCCAGCCGATGGGGTTGAAAAAGCGATGCTCAGGCCGGATCGGCACAGCGGGGCTGAAAATCCGGTGCGGGGCCTAAGCTGCGGCGAGCCGGCCCACCCATCCTGTAGCCATTTGGCCACAGCCGCCCGGCAACGTGCCGGCGGAATGCAACCAAAGCGCCGGCGAGATGTTGTGGCGCCCGGATGAGGATCGAGCGGCATATCTCCCAAATCTAACTCATTTTTACAGACAGTTTACTATGCCGCCCTGCCTCGTCGCCCAATGGTGTGCCCATAAAACTACAGCTATTTTCGGCACGAACCGGTAGCCATACATCCAGATCGAAATTTGGACCTTACCTCATGACCAAGCTCCTGGCCTCGCTGGCTGCCTTCACCGCTCTGACCGCTGCCGCCTCGGCCGCCGACCTGCCGCGCCGCGCCGCCCCGCCGCCGGTCTTCACCCCCGTCCCGGTCTTCACCTGGACCGGCGCCTATTTCGGTATCAACGCCGGCTACGCCTTCGACGCCAGCGACCGCAACACCGGCAACACCTTCGCCGTGCCGTTCCCCTACGCCGCTCCCGGCACCGTCGCCTCCTTCCGCAACCGCAGCCAGGACGGCTTCTCCGGCGGTGGCCAGATCGGCTACAACTGGCAGCTGACCCCCGGCTCCGGCGTCGTGTTCGGTATCGAGGCGGATGCCCAGTACCTCGACTTCGGCCGTAACCGGAACAACGCCTTCGTCGCCGGCGCGCTGGCCCCCGGCTACTACGTCACCGACCCGCGCGGCCTCTCCAGCCTCGACTTCTTCGGCACCGTCCGCGGCCGCCTCGGCTACGCCTTCGACCGCACCCTCGTGTACGGCACCGGCGGCTTCGCCTACGGCTCCGGCAGCGCCGACCGCTCCTTCGGCGGCTACGCCGGCAACGACAGCTTCCGCACCGGCTGGGCCGTCGGCGGCGGCGTCGAGTACGCGCTCCCCACCGACTCCTTCCTGAACTTCTTCCGCTCCTCGGCCGTGACGCTCAAGGTCGAAGGCCTGTACGTCAACCTCGACCGCAACACCCGCAACCAGGGCGCGTTCGTCATCAACGCCGCCAACAACTTCCCCGTCGTCTACAGCGGCATCGGCCGCCGTTCCGACGAGTTCGCCGTCGTCCGCGCCGGCCTGAACTACAAGTTTGGCTCCTACTAAGATCCGGTCGCGCTGCTCCCGGCGGCTGTGCCGGGAGTTGCGGCGGCGGGCGAGGGGTCGTTGGTCCTCCTCATCGCCCTCTGCCGCCGAAGAGCAGCCGATCGGCTGACCTTCGCATCCCCAGCCCGATCAAACTGGCCGCGAGGTCGGCGACACCCTGGGAGCTCCCGCTCCTGGGGTGTTTCTCGTTGGAGCCCCTGGCCGGGCAGCGCGGCCCTCCGATGAGGCGTGACCATCGCCGGCTCACGCCGACCGGCGTTGGAACGAGAGCGTCCCTCCCCGCGTATGGGGGGCGATCCTGCTGTGGACGAGATCGCTGGTGCGGGTCCTGAGCCGCCGTCCTTTCTGACGCGGTAACCATGCCAGGCCTATCAGCCACATCCCCGAGGCCGCGAGGCAGGTGCATGCATGGGCGATGATGTGGCTGCGATCCTTTTGACCCTCGCGACCGAGAACGTCGAACTGCGCGAGCAGCTCGCCACCGCGCAGGACATGCTGATGGAGACAGCCGTCGATGCCGGGCAGCTCCATGCCCGAATTCAGGATCTGCAGGCCGAATGCGATGCGTGGCGGGCTGAGGCCGAGCGCCTGGAGGCTCGGGCCCTTCGTAGAGCCTGAAGGGTCAGGCTATGGCCCAGAACAGCGGCAGCGCGCCTGCCAGGAAGAGGGCTGAGGAGAGGAGCACGGCAAGGCGCTCGCGATGGTAGAGGACGAAGGCGTGAGGGCTGGCGAACATGGCGACATTGGATCGGACGGGGAGAGATCACGTACGCCCCTGAACCTTGACGGATCGAGGGCGCTTCGCGCTGTCCACAATTGATGGCCGATCCCTGTCGCTGCCGAGCCACATCCTTTTGGATGTGCTCGGACGCACCCTACGGAGGCCGGGCCGAGCGTAATGCGTCCTCGTGGCTGCTATCGCCCCCTCAGCGGCCCGATCCAGCGGCGCAGTGACCTTCCGGGTTGCTGCGCCGTTGTCGCCCCAGGCAGCCCGCAGAGCCGCCGGCATTCCGTGCGAGCCGCCTCTATCCGCCGGACAAGGGCGGCCGCGCGATCCACGAGGCCGACGCCCTTGGCGCAGTTCGGACCGGCATCCATCCGCACAAGCGGCACCGCCAAGTCCCGGCTCAAACCTTTCGCACGAAGGTCACCGGCAGGAGCGGCGTGAAGTGATCTCGGCATACGCGATCCAGCGGGATCACGGCACGAGGCCAGATCGCGCCATGAGGATGACGGGGGTACTGACGGCGCCCTCCGAGAAGGTCAGCGCTCAATCCGGGACGCGGCGCTGCCGCCTCGATACCGCCGGGCTCTTCCATTGGCGTCCGGGTCTGAAGGTCCCCAACCGGGGCATCACGGTCGGCAGCTTCGACCGAGCGCCGAACTTGTCGCGCCTCCGCGGCGGCGATTACCTCGACCGCGGCGATGACGTTCTTCAATGCAGCGATCTAGTGAAGGGCGCTCCCGGTCGGCACTCCCTCATGCTCGGCCATCGGCACAGGAGGAGCGCACGCTGCTGCGCCTTCAGGCGTTCACGCAGGGCGTTGAGCCTGTCGGGCATGGGCGGGCTGCAGCCCCTCCCTGTCGGACGCCTCGCACCGCATCCCGTTCCTCAGCCCCGGCGCCGCTCCTGCCGCCACAGGGCGATTGCGATGCGCCGCGCCTCATAGGTTCGCCGGAGCAGCGTCCCGAGCCCGCCCTGGCCCTCCGGGGCATAGGCGTATGACAGAACTCCATCAGGCCCGTAATTCCGAAGCATCTCGGCACGCCACAGACCGTCCGCCGCCGCGAGCGCGGACTCCGTGAGGGCGAGGCGGGCGGGGTCCGAAGACGGCGAGGGCTGAGCGATCATCTCATTCAACGCGCCGTTCGGGCGAGTGATCCAACCAAGCCATCTCGACACCTTGAGGGGTGCGCTCCTACCCGTGAAGTCGGCGCCACACCCTCGTGACCGCTGCTCTCGTAGAGTCGGCCTCGGCTGCGCAGTCGCCGGACGCCGCCGTCAACGGTTGCCACCGGATCCCGTGCCGGACCTCCAGCAAGCCGAAGGCCGATCCGACCGGTTGCCCCCTCGGCAGCCCTTCGACGGGCCCGTATCCACAATCGGCCTGTGTGGACCACTTTTACCTTTGGGATGCATCTCTTCGCACCCGGTGGCGCCCAAACGCGCCGGGGCCGCGGATCGCCCTCTCCGCCGGAGTCGGGTCCATCCCTCCAGGCTGGCTTAGAGCGCGCGACGGATGCCCGGTCCTGCGGACCTGCGCGTGCCCTTTGCCGTTCCGCTTGCGGACGGCGGGCATCGGATATCCTCACAGCTGGGGCCGATTTGGGACCGGCTGCTGCTGAGGAGCTTGTCGGGCGCTCACGCCAAGGCACGAAGGCCTTGTTTTTCCGAGGAGATTTGTTGGCGCGCCAAGCGGAACGAAACTGCGAACACCTATATCATTGAAATTACAAGATAATCTTTCAGGATACCCCGCCGCACCACCACGCAGAACCTTACATCGGCATAGGACCTAATCGGGGCGCAACCGATTGCTCTAAACCAGATTAGGTGGATGGCTCCGCGTAATTACCCACGCCCTTGCGCGGGACGGATTTCGCTGATTCTCTCGTGAGATGAGCCGCAGCGACCTCGAACGGCTGAGCCGCGAAGAGCTGATCGAGCTGGTGCTGCGTCTGCAGCGGCCAGAGAAGACGTCGCGCACCTCGTCCAAACCGCCCGCGACCGATCGCAAGGAGCAGCGGGAGCACTCCAAGCCGGGCGGCGCCAAGCCCGGTCACGAGGGTCACAGCCGCGTCGTGAGCGACGATCCCGATACGCTCGTCGAGCATCGTCCCGAGGCGTGCGCGTGCTGCGGCGCCAGCCTGCACGCCGCTCTTCCGGCGCACATCGTCAGCGTCTGCGAGCGGATCGAGCTGCCCGCGGTGGCGCCGATCGTGACGCAGCACCGCCGGCTCGCGGTCCGTTGCCCGCGCTGTGGGGAGCGGGTGGTCGCACCGGTGCCGGAGGCAGCGCGCGGCACGCCCTTCGGCCCACGGCTGCATGCGGTGGCGACGTACCTGAAGACCTTTCAGGCGCTCTCATACGAACGGTTGCAGGCAGCGCTTGTCAGGCGACACGGCAAACTGACCCCCTGACGCCATGAGGACCTGACCCCCTCGATGAGCGAGGAGGTCGAGATGATCAGGAACGAAGATCAGGCTCTTCAGCGGACAGACGATCCGCGGAGGGCCGAGATGAAGACGCCGGACGACGTATCGGCGATGGTGCGGCTGAAGGCGCTGGGCTGGGGTGCCAAGCGGATCGCGACCGAGCTCGGCTGTTCGAAGAACACGGTCAAGCACTGGCTCCGTCAGGGTGATTGGCGCCCCTCTAAAACGCCTTCACGATCGAAGCGGCTCGACGGCTTGACGGACTGGTTGGCCGAACGGTTCCGGCAGCATGCCGGCAACGCCGACGTCGTGCGCCAGGACCTCGCCAACGAGAAGGACATCCACGTCAGCCTGCGCACCGTGGAACGGGCTGTGGCGCCGTTGCGGCGGGACCTGGTGATCGCCGCGCGGGCGAGCGTGCGGTTCGAGACGCGGCCAGGCGAGCAGATGCAGATCGACTTCGGCGAGCGGCGGATCGAGATCGGCGGTGTGCCAACCCGGGTCTCGCTGTTCGTTGCGACGCTCGGTTACTCGCGTCGACTGCACGTGCGCGCCTTCGGCCACGAGCGGCAGGAGGACTGGTTCGCCGGATTGGAGAGCGCCTTCCAGGCCTTCGGCGGTGTGCCGCGTGAGGTGCTGCTCGACAATGCCCGCGCCCTGGTCCTGCACCATGACCCGATCAGCCGCGAGGTCATCCTGCATCCGCGGTTGCACGCCTTCTCCCGGCATTGGGGCTTCCGGGTGCGGGCCTGCGCCCCGTACCGGGCGCGCACGAAGGGCAAGGACGAGCGCGGCGTTGGCTACGTCAAAAGGAACGCTGTAGCCGGCCACCGCTTCGCGAGCTTTGCCGCCCTGGAGGCGCATCTCGATGCCTGGACGCGGGATGTGGCCGACCGGCGCGCGCACGGCACGACCGGTGAGGCGCCGGGCGCGCGGTTCGCCCGGGACGAGGCCCGGGCGCTGCAGCCCCTGGCGGGCGTGCCGCCGTTCTCCGCCGCACGCGATCTCGTGCGCCGGGTCGGGGCAGACTGCGCGGTCAGCGTCGACGGCAACGCCTACTCGGTGCCGTGGCGGCTGATCGGCGAGCGGGTTCGCGTCACCGTGAGCGGAGCGGTGGTGCGCGTCCACCACGGCGGACGTGAGGTCGCCGTGCACGCCGCGTTGAAGGGGCGCCACGGCCGTGTCGTCGACGATGCCCATCTGGCCGGGCTTGTGGGTAGCCGAGAGCGACCGGCTCACCGGCTCGACCCGTCGCCCATCATGCCGCCGGCGCTGTTGCGGCCGCTGGCCGAGTACGAGGCGGTCGCCGGGGGAGGCTTCTGATGGACCATGACCACCTCACCCTGCTGCTCGACCGCCTGAAGCTGACGGCCATGCGCGATCAGCTCGATAGCCTGATCGACGAGGCCGGCCGGGGCGAGCTGACGATCCGTGAGGCGCTGACCCTGTTCTGCGAGCGTGAGGTCGCTCGGCGTGACCAGCGCCGCATCGACATGGCCTTTGGTCTGGCTCGCTTCCCCTTCGTGCGGGACCTGACCGGCTTCGACTTCGGCGCCCAACCCTCGCTGGACAAGGCGCAGATCCGTGAACTCGCCACCGGCCGCTTCATCGCCAATGGCGAGGCGGTGCTGTTCCTCGGGCCGCCCGGCGTGGGCAAGACGCACTTGGCGGTGGCGATCGGGCGCGCGGCGATTGTGGCCGGCTATGGCGTGCTGTTCACCCCGGCCACGACGCTCGTGGCGCAGCTGGCCAAGGCGCATGCTGAGGGTCGGTTGGAGGAGCGGCTGACGCACTACGCCAAGCCGAAACTGCTGATCATCGACGAGCTCGGCTATCTGCCGTTCGAGCCGGATGCCGCGCATCTGTTCTTCCAGCTCGTCAGCCGCCGCTACGAGCGGGGCGCGATGCTGGTGACGTCGAACCGAGCGGTAGGCGAGTGGGGGAGCGTGTTCGGCGATGCGGTGGTGGCCACCGCGATCCTCGATCGGCTGCTGCACCACAGCCACGTCGTCACCATCCGCGGCGACAGCTACCGGCTTCGTGAGAAGCGTCGCAGCGGCCTCCTGCAAAAGGCGGCTGCGGTCCCCCAACCCACACCCGTCTAGGCGTGTGAAATTAGCATAGGGGTCAGATCCTCATGACGCGAAGAGGTCAGTTCCGGATGTCGCTTGATAGCGCTCTCCGACCTGTTCGGCCTCACGCTCAGCCAGGGCGGGCTGATGAACCTGCTCCGGCGCGCGCAGGGCTGCTTCCGTCCGGGTCGCGACGCGGCCATCGCGATGCTGCGCAAGGCTGAGGTCGTCGCCTGCGACGAGACCGGCGTGCGCATCGAAGGCTCGAACGCTTACCACTGGCTGTTCCACTCGGCGCGAGCCGTGGTGCACACCGCCTCGCCGACGTGCGGCGCTGTCGTGGTGCGGGAGATGATGGACGGGCACCGAACCGGCGGTGTGGATCTCGGATCGCTACACGGCCCAACAAGGCCATGCCGATGAGCACCAGACCTGCTTGGCGCATCTGGCCCGCGATGTTGCCTACGCTGTCGAGGTCAGTGACGATCCCGTGCCCTGGCGCCTGCAGCTCTGGCTGGGAAGCGTGTTCGCCCTGGCCGGGCGCGTCACCGACTTGGCTGCCGCGACGCTCTCGGCCAAGCGCCGGAGCCTGGATCGGCAACTCGGTGCCATCCTGGCCACGCCGAGCCGCTGTGACCTGACCCGCGACCTGCAGGCCAAGATCAGCCGCGCGCGCGACCAACTCCTGGTGTTCCTCGACTATCCCGGACAGGTCGAGCCGACCAACAACGGCTCCGAGCGGCTGCTTCGTCCGGCCGTCGTGCAGCGGAAGGTGACCAACGGCTACCGCGCCATGTGGGCGGCTGACGGCGAGGCCGCCATCCGCACCGTCGTCGACACCGCCCGAATCACAGGCAGCAGCCCCTTCAGCACCGTCCTCAAAACCATCGGTGCCTGAACCCTGCCATCACAGGCCTGGGTAATTACGGCTCCGCGCCCGCCGACGGTATCCAAGCGCCAAGATGTGGTTGCTGTCGGTGCAGCAACACCAACTTAGGAGCATCGCCATAACGGTAATTTCCGTCGCCATAAATCTGGCCAACCGCATTTTCGCAAGAGCTTGAGAACACTTCCTATTACCCACATCCGAGCGATGTCCGCATGTGCGTGGAACCGACCGTAATGTCGGCGAGTCCGGCGAAGCCGCTATCCCAGGTTGGCATTATCGTATATGCGACCGGCGAGTTCGTCCTCCTATCAATACCGCTCGACAGCCTCTATGGCGCACCTCATCCTTCGGGAAATTAGGTGATCATCAGCGAATCATGCAGGAGCAGATCGCGCAACGTTGTTTGCTTCGGCCTCAATGTAGTTAATTTGAAACAATTTCCTCCGACAAAAGATGACCTAGTTTTTTTCTATTTCCACGTTCTTCTATTATGGATTCGTGATTCGCATCAAAAGGTACAATTTTCATGCGGTGCCACATTTCATTTTTGCGCCAAGACTCCGTCGCAGAGACGGAAATTTCATTCTCCAAATCAGAAGAGGAGGCGATTATATGAAGGATATTGTACCGACCGACGGTCGGCTCATACCTCGAACATAGTTCGCTATACAAATAACAGTTATAAACTATTTTATCGAAATTCTCGTGAGAACCAAACAATTCAGGGATGTATTCGGAAGTTGCAGAGAGTTCGCCCGCAAGACATTCCAAGCGTAATTTTTCGTTATTCAAAGCGTCCCTCCTCAACATGTTGCTGAGTATATTCTTCGATATATCACTCTTCCGAGTAGATCGACCACGCAAAATTGCTGTATCAATCAGTCCGACAAACGACACATTTTCGTCTGTATTTGCCAGCTGTTGAGCTATGGCGCAGGCCAGCAGCCCACCAGAAGAATACCCCAGCAATCGGTAAGGCCCATTCTTCTGCACTGATCTCATGGACTCGCATATCTGTTCTGCAAGTTGATTCAAGTCTCTGAACGCAGATAGAGAGTTTGGCCAAATTATCGCGTAAATAGAAATCTTATCGCTCAGAAATTTCGACAACTCATGGACATATGAAATATCGCCGTGCCCGGTTGGCAACGCAAACAAAACTATATCGGATTTGCCCTTTCTTATCTCGACAATGCTGCCCTCCGCAAGTTGATTGCCTTGCAATACAACAGCCAAATCTTGCAATTTGGGGTTTTGAAAAATCTGATTAACACTTAATGCAGAGGCGTAGCCGAGCTGACGCAGGCGGCTGAGCAGGCGAACGGCCAGGAGGGAGTGGCCGCCGAGTTCGAAGAAGCTGTCGTGGCGGCCGACCCGCTCGACCCCGAGCAGTTCCTGCCAGAGGCCGGCCAGGACGGCCTCGATCCCCTCCCGCGGCGGCTCGTAGGCCTGGCGGGCGTAGGCGTCGACGTCCGGATCCGGCAGCGCGCGGCGGTCCAGCTTGCCGTTGGGGGTGAGCGGCAGGGCGTCGAGGCGCACGAAGGCGGCCGGGACCATGTAGTCGGGCAGGCGGGCGCTCAGATGGGCGCGCAGCGATCCGGCGAGATCCTCCTCCGGCGCGGCCACCACGTAGGCGACCAGGCGCTGGGCCGAGCCCTCGCCCCGGGCGACGACGGCGGCCTCGCGCACGGCGGCGTGTTCGGCCAGGCGCGCCTCGATCTCGCCCGGCTCGATGCGGAAGCCGCGGATCTTGACCTGATCGTCGTTGCGACCGAGGAACTCGATGTTGCCGTCGGGCAGGTAGCGGGCCAGATCGCCGGTCCGGTACATCCGCGCGCCCGGTGCGGGGCTGAACGGGTCCTTCAGGAAGCGCTCGGCGGTCAGGTCGGGGCGGTTGAGGTAGCCCCGGGCCACGCCCGCGCCGCCGATGTACAGCTCGCCCACGGCGCCCAGCGGCACCGGCGCGCCGGACCCGTCCAGGATGTAGATCCGCGTGTTGGCGATCGGACGACCGATATTGTTTATACGCTTCGAGTTCCTATGAATTTTTCGCCAAGTAGAGTAGACAGTTGTCTCTGTTGGGCCATATATATTAGATATACTGCTTACCTCACCGCGATTAAATATTTCCTTTATCAGCTCTTGACTAAGTGGTTCCCCGCAGAGATTAACACACCTCGCCTTAATAAGATCTTCGGAGGCCATTAACGCGTTATTTAAACTAGATGGGACAGTGTTTATCAAAGATATATCATCAATGAAAGTTTTTTTCGACATAATATTGTCAGCAACAATCAGTTTTGTACCAAAACTGAGTGGATAAAACATTTCGTATACTGATAAATCAAAATTTATTGACGTAGAAAATAATACTGATTCACTCTCCGAGAAGGAATATTCCTTATAGCTCCAATATACAAGATTTATAATTTGAGCATGTTCGATCATGACACCTTTTGGCGTTCCGGTGGATCCGGAGGTGTAGATGACGTAGGCGAGATGGCCGGCGGTGAGGCCGAGCTCGGCCGGATCGGGATCGCCCTCGGGCAGCCCGGCCTCGCCGGGCAGCGGCCGGTCGAGCGCCAGCACCGTGTGCCCGGAACAGGCCTCGCCCAGAACCGCGCGCCCGACGCCGTCCGTCAGCAGTAGCCGCGGACCCGCATCCGCCAGGATCCGGCCCAGGCGCTCCGACGGGTAGGCCGGATCGAGCGGCACGTAGGCCCCGCCCGCCTTCAGGATCGCCAGAAGCCCGACCACCATCGCCGGGCTGCGCTCCAGGCAGATCGCCACCCGTTCGTCGGGTCGGACCCCCAGGCCGATCAGGTGATGCGCCAGGCGGTTCGCACGCCGGTTCAACTCGCCGTAGCTGAGGCTGACCTCGTCCTGCACCAGGGCGGTCGCGTCCGGGTTGCGGCGCACCTGCTCCTCGAACAGCTGGTGGACGCACAGCTCCGAGGGATAGGCCGCCTCGGTGCGGTTCCAGGTCTCGAGCAGAAGCTCGCGCTCCGCCCGGGGCAGCACGTCGAGCCGACGGACCGGCGTGGTGGGGGCGTGCTCCAGCGCCTCGACGAGGCTCTCCAGCGATCGCCGCATGAGCGCGCAGACCCGGTCGGGGGAGAGCGGCTGAACGACCTGTGCCGTCAGGCCGAGGGCGTGGCCGTAATCCTCGACCGACAAGATAAAGGGGTAGTTCGTGCGCTCCTCGCCGCCGAGCCACTCGATCCCCGCCAGGGCGTGGGATCGGTCCTCGACGGCAGGCGCGGCGACGTTGTGCCGGTAGTTGAGCAGGGCGCTGAACAGCGGGGTCGGCGCGGCCACGGCGCTGCAGCGCTGGGCCAGGGCGAGCGAGCCGTGCTCGTGGCGCAGCAGGTCGGCGAGCCGGGCATGGGTCTGGCGCACGCTTGTCTCGACATCGACGTCACCGAGATCAAGCCGCAACGGCAGCGTGTTGATGAACAGGCCCATGGCCTGATCGGCGCCGTCGCCGGCCCGCATGCGCCCGAACAGGACCGTGCCGAACACGACCTGCTCACGGCCGCTGGTTCGAGCGATCACCTGTCCCCAGGCGAGGTGACACAGGCTGGCCAGGCTGACGCCGAGCCGCCGGGCCTGGGCGCGGAGCTGGTCGTTGAGCCCTGGAGGCAGGTCCCACCGCGCCTCCTGCACGGCGGTGCCGTCGCGGCGCACATCCAGCAGGCCGAACGGGGCGGTCGGCTCATCGATGTCGGCCAGCATGCTGCGGAAGAAGCGCTCGTGCTCCTCCTGCGGGATGCCCAGGCGCGCTTGCGCGATCAGGTCGCGATAGGGACGGGGCGGGGCCAACTCCGCGCCGCGGCCGGAGAGAAACGCCTCGACCTCCGCCCGGCTCACCTCCAAGGTGGAGTGATCGACAATGAGGTGATGCTGAAGTTCGTGCACCAGCCAGCGCTCAGTGCCGGGCTCGCGCGCGATGGCATAGCGCAGCAGGGGGGCCTGGGTCAGATCGATCCGGAAGTGGCGCGGATCGAAGCGGCGCGCCATCTGCTCGGGGCCGGGACCGCCATGGGGATCGAGCTCGACCTCCGTGACGACGAGCGGCGCCTTGCGCCAGACCACCTGAGCCGGAACGGACAGCTGATCCCACACGAAGGCGGTGCGCAGGATGTCGTGGCGATCGACCACCCGTTGCATGGCCGCAAGATACCGATCGAGAAGCGCGCGATCGGGGAAGGCCATCTGGCTGGCCTGGAGATAGGGATCGCCGTCGCTGGCCAGCAGGTGATGGAACAGTATCCCGTCCTGCAGAGGGGACAGGCTGTAGATGTCCTGGACGTTCCCCACGCCCCCGGGAACACCCGCGACGATGCGCTCGATATCCGCCTGCGTCAGCTCGATCAGCGGCAGCATGCCCGGCGTGATCACACGGGTTCCTGCCGCGATCACGTAATCTGGGAGTGCGACCTTCCCGTCCTGATACTGAACGGCGGCAAAGGCCTCCAGGGTAGGGCTGGCGAACAGATCCCGGACTTCTGCGGCGTAGCCGAGCTGACGCAGGCGGCTGAGCAGGCGAACGGCCAGGAGGGAGTGGCCGCCGAGTTCGAAGAAGCTGTCGTGGCGGCCGACCCGCTCGACCCCGAGCAGTTCCTGCCAGAGGCCGGCCAGGACGGCCTCGATCCCCTCCCGCGGCGGCTCGTAGGCCTGGCGGGCGTAGGCGTCGACGTCCGGATCCGGCAGCGCGCGGCGGTCCAGCTTGCCGTTGGGGGTGAGCGGCAGGGCGTCGAGGCGCACGAAGGCGGCCGGGACCATGTAGTCGGGCAGGCGGGCGCTCAGATGGGCGCGCAGCGATCCGGCGAGATCCTCCTCCGGCGCGGCCACCACGTAGGCGACCAGGCGCTGGGCCGAGCCCTCGCCCCGGGCGACGACGGCGGCCTCGCGCACGGCGGCGTGTTCGGCCAGGCGCGCCTCGATCTCGCCCGGCTCGATGCGGAAGCCGCGGATCTTGACCTGATCGTCGTTGCGACCGAGGAACTCGATGTTGCCGTCGGGCAGGTAGCGGGCCAGATCGCCGGTCCGGTACATCCGCGCGCCCGGTGCGGGGCTGAACGGGTCCTTCAGGAAGCGCTCGGCGGTCAGGTCGGGGCGGTTGAGGTAGCCCCGGGCCACGCCCGCGCCGCCGATGTACAGCTCGCCCACGGCGCCCAGCGGCACCGGCGCGCCGGACCCGTCCAGGATGTAGATCCGCGTGTTGGCGATCGGACGACCGATCGGCACAATTCCATTCTGATTGTCGGCAGAATAAATACCATCGACGGCAACGTCAGTGATCTCGGTCGGACCGTAGCTGTTTACGATAGAAACTTCCTTGCCGATCCCGGCCCATACAGGAAGCTGATCGATCTTGATCTGTTCACCACCGAGAACAACGAAACGCAACTTCCGCGGAGGCGTCGGGGCTTCGCCTGATGCGACGTAAAACTGCGAGGGTGCGCAGTTTAGAACTGCAGAGTGCGTATCGTGTACAAGATTGATGAGTGAGCTTCCCGCAAACGAGCTTGGAGGCGCCAGCACCACGACGGCGCTTGAGATCAAAGGAGAAAATATGTTCTTCAAGGTCAAATCAAAGGAAAACGACGAAACTAAGAGAACTCTATCCCCGGGCCGGAGAAAAACACGGGCATAATGCAGATACAGATTTGTACAGCCTGTGTGATGCGCCATGACGCCTTTTGGCGTTCCGGTGGACCCGGAGGTGTAGATGACGTAGGCGAGATGGCCGGCGGTGAGGCCGAGCTCGGCCGGATCGGGATCGCCCTCGGGCAGCCCGGCCTCGCCGGGCAGCGGCCGGTCGAGCGCCAGCACCGTGTGCCCGGAACAGGCCTCGCCCAGAACCGCGCGCCCGACGCCGTCCGTCAGCAGTAGCCGCGGACCCGCATCCGCCAGGATCCGGCCCAGGCGCTCCGACGGGTAGGCCGGATCGAGCGGCACGTAGGCCCCGCCCGCCTTCAGGATCGCCAGAAGCCCGACCACCATCGCCGGGCTGCGCTCCAGGCAGATCGCCACCCGTTCGTCGGGTCGGACCCCCAGGCCGATCAGGTGATGCGCCAGGCGGTTCGCACGCCGGTTCAACTCGCCGTAGCTGAGGCTGACCTCGTCCTGCACCAGGGCGGTCGCGTCCGGGCTGCGGCGCACCTGCTCCTCGAACAGCTGGTGGACGCACAGCTCCGAGGGATAGGCCGCCTCGGTGCGGTTCCAGGTCTCGAGCAGAAGCTCGCGCTCCGCCCGGGGCAGCACGTCGAGCCGACGGACCGGAAGGGCCGGCTCGGCGACCATGGCTTCGAGCACGGTGAGCAGATAGCCCAGATGCCGCTCGACCGTTGCGGCATCGAACAGCGCCGTCGCGTAGCCAAGGGCGCCGCCGATGCCGTCCTCGCTCTCGGACAGAGACAACTCGAGGTCGAACTTGGCCACATCGTACGGAAGCCCAGCCGGCTCGGCCTCCAGCCCCGGCAGGACCAGCCTGGCCTCCTCGGTGTTCTGCCAAGCGAACATGACCTGGAACAGCGGCGTGTGATCCAGACGCCGCGGCGGCTGGACGATCTCGACCACCTGCTCGAAGGGCAGATCCTGGTTGTCCTGCGCGTCCAGGGCGGCCCGACGCACCCGAGCCAGCACTTCGCCCACAGCCGGCTCACCCGACAGGTCGAGCCGCAGGGCCAGCGTGTTCACGAAGAAGCCGATCAGCCCCTCCGTCTCCGTCCGGCCACGGTTGGCCGTCGGCGTGCCGATGACGAGGTCGTCCTGACCGGACAGCCGAGCGAGCACCGCGGCCCAAGCCGCGAGCACGGTCATGAACAAGGTCACGCCGTGTTGCCGGCTCAGATCCTTGAGCGCCCGGGACAGGCTGGCCTCGATGCGCACCGGGAGCGAGCCGCCGGCGAAGGATTGCTGGGCCGGACGCGGACGGTCGGTCGGCAGGGCGAGCAGGACCGGCGCATCCGCCAGAACCCGGCGCCAGTATCCAGCCTGGGCCTCGAGGCGCTCGCCGCTGAGCCAGCGGCGCTGCCAAGCCGCGTAGTCCGGGTACTGAAGCGCCAGAGGTGCCAGAGGGTCCGGGCGCCCCTGGCTGAAGGCGGCGTACAGAGACCCGAGTTCCCTGAGCAGCACGGCGGCAGACCAGCCGTCGGAGACGATGTGGTGCTGGGTCAGCACGAAGACATGGTCGGCCTCTCCCAGACGGATCAGGCAGCCGCGGATCAAGGGCCCTCGGGCCAGATCGAACGGGGATTGGACCTCCTGGGCACACAGCCGCTCAAGCTGCACCTCTGCATCGGCGGCACCGTACAGGTCGTGCCGGGCGAGGGGCAGGCCGGTTCCGGACGGAAGCAGTTCGACCCGAGGCAGGCCCTCGGGGGCGCTGAACAGACTGCGCAGGGCCTCGTGACGGTCCAGGATCCGATCCAGGCTTCGTTGCAGAGCCGGGACGTCGAGCTCTCCGCGCAGGCGCAGGGCCAGAGGCACGTGGTAGGTCGCGCTCACGCCATCGAGCTGCGCCAGGAACCACAGGCGCTGCTGGGCGAAGGACGGCGCCAGAGGCGCGTCACGGGAGACCGGCTCGATCGACGGCAGCGCCTGGGGCCCTGAACGGACAAGGGCGCCGTCGATGGTCGCCGCCAAGCCGGCCAGATCCGGGCTGCCGAACAGGGCCGCCAGAGGCAGCTGCACGCCCAGGGCCTGCGGCAGGCGGCTGAGCAGGCGAACGGCCAGGAGGGAGTGGCCGCCGAGTTCGAAGAAGCTGTCGTGGCGGCCGACCCGCTCGACCCCGAGCAGTTCCTGCCAGAGGCCGGCCAGGACGGCCTCGATCCCCTCCCGCGGCGGCTCGTAGGCCTGGCGGGCGTAGGCGTCGACGTCCGGATCCGGCAGCGCGCGGCGGTCCAGCTTGCCGTTGGGGGTGAGCGGCAGGGCGTCGAGGCGCACGAAGGCGGCCGGGACCATGTAGTCGGGCAGGCGGGCGCTCAGATGGGCGCGCAGCGATCCGGCGAGATCCTCCTCCGGCGCGGCCACCACGTAGGCGACCAGGCGCTGGGCCGAGCCCTCGCCCCGGGCGACGACGGCGGCCTCGCGCACGGCGGCGTGTTCGGCCAGGCGCGCCTCGATCTCGCCCGGCTCGATGCGGAAGCCGCGGATCTTGACCTGATCGTCGTTGCGACCGAGGAACTCGATGTTGCCGTCGGGCAGGTAGCGGGCCAGATCGCCGGTCCGGTACATCCGCGCGCCCGGTGCGGGGCTGAACGGGTCCTTCAGGAAGCGCTCGGCGGTCAGGTCGGGGCGGTTGAGGTAGCCCCGGGCCACGCCCGCGCCGCCGATGTACAACTCGCCCACGGCGCCCAGCGGCACCGGCGCGCCGGACCCATCCAGGATGTAGATCCGCGTGTTGGCGATCGGACGACCGATCGGCACAACATCGCCCGCATAACCAGCCGGACATCGCCACGACGTGACATGGATCGCCGCCTCGGTCGGACCATAGAGGTTGTGCAACTCGGCCCGCGGCAACAAATGGCAGAACTTGCGAAGGCTGGCAGCCTGCAGCGCCTCACCGCTGCAGATGACCCGCAACAACGACGCACAGCTGGCCGCCCCCTCTGTCTCGAGGAAAACCGATAGCATCGAGGGCACGAAGTGGATTGTCGTCACCCCCCGCCGGTTGATCGATCTGATGAGCGCGGCAGGATCTTTATGCTCTTCTGGGAGAGCGAGTACGAGCGTCGCCCCCGCAAGAAGCGTCCAGAAGAATTCGCAAACAGAGACATCGAAGCTGAAGGGCGTCTTCTGCAACACCACGTCCTGCTGGCTGAGACAGTAGACTTGCTGTGTCCGGAACAAACAATTGACGATGGCTCTATGCTCGTTGAGCGCACCTTTTGGCGTTCCGGTGGACCCGGAGGTGTAGATGACGTAGGCGAGGTGGCCGGCGGTGAGGCCGAGCTCGGCCGGATCGGGATCGCCCTCGGGCAGCCCGGCCTCGCCGGGCAGCGGCCGGTCGAGCGCCAGCACCGTGTGCCCGGAACAGGCCTCGCCCAGAACCGCGCGCCCGACGCCGTCCGTCAGCAGTAGCCGCGGACCCGCATCCGCCAGGATCCGGCCCAGGCGCTCCGACGGGTAGGCCGGATCGAGCGGCACGTAGGCCCCGCCCGCCTTCAGGATCGCCAGAAGCCCGACCACCATCGCCGGGCTGCGCTCCAGGCAGATCGCCACCCGTTCGTCGGGTCGGACCCCCAGGCCGATCAGGTGATGCGCCAGGCGGTTCGCACGCCGGTTCAACTCGCCGTAGCTGAGGCTGACCTCGTCCTGCACCAGGGCGGTCGCGTCCGGGCTGCGGCGCACCTGCTCCTCGAACAGCTGGTGGACGCACAGCTCCGAGGGATAGGCCGCCTCGGTGCGGTTCCAGGTCTCGAGCAGAAGCTCGCGCTCCGCCCGGGGCAGCACGTCGAGCCGACGGACCGGAAGGGCCGGCTCGGCGACCATGGCTTCGAGCACGGTGAGCAGATAGCCCAGATGCCGCTCGACCGTTGCGGCATCGAACAGCGCCGTCGCGTAGCCAAGGGCGCCGCCGATGCCGTCCTCGCTCTCGGACAGAGACAACTCGAGGTCGAACTTGGCCACATCGTACGGAAGCCCAGCCGGCTCGGCCTCCAGCCCCGGCAGGACCAGCCTGGCCTCCTCGGTGTTCTGCCAAGCGAACATGACCTGGAACAGCGGCGTGTGATCCAGACGCCGCGGCGGCTGGACGATCTCGACCACCTGCTCGAAGGGCAGATCCTGGTTGTCCTGCGCGTCCAGGGCGGCCCGACGCACCCGAGCCAGCACTTCGCCCACAGCCGGCTCACCCGACAGGTCGAGCCGCAGGGCCAGCGTGTTCACGAAGAAGCCGATCAGCCCCTCCGTCTCCGTCCGGCCACGGTTGGCCGTCGGCGTGCCGATGACGAGGTCGTCCTGACCGGACAGCCGAGCGAGCACCGCGGCCCAAGCCGCGAGCACGGTCATGAACAAGGTCACGCCGTGTTGCCGGCTCAGATCCTTGAGCGCCCGGGACAGGCTGGCCTCGATGCGCACCGGGAGCGAGCCGCCGGCGAAGGATTGCTGGGCCGGACGCGGACGGTCGGTCGGCAGGGCGAGCAGGACCGGCGCATCCGCCAGAACCCGGCGCCAGTATCCAGCCTGGGCCTCGAGGCGCTCGCCGCTGAGCCAGCGGCGCTGCCAAGCCGCGTAGTCCGGGTACTGAAGCGCCAGAGGTGCCAGAGGGTCCGGGCGCCCCTGGCTGAAGGCGGCGTACAGAGACCCGAGTTCCCTGAGCAGCACGGCGGCAGACCAGCCGTCGGAGACGATGTGGTGCTGGGTCAGCACGAAGACATGGTCGGCCTCTCCCAGACGGATCAGGCAGCCGCGGATCAAGGGCCCTCGGGCCAGATCGAACGGGGATTGGACCTCCTGGGCACACAGCCGCTCAAGCTGCACCTCTGCATCGGCGGCACCGTACAGGTCGTGCCGGGCGAGGGGCAGGCCGGTTCCGGACGGAAGCAGTTCGACCCGAGGCAGGCCCTCGGGGGCGCTGAACAGACTGCGCAGGGCCTCGTGACGGTCCAGGATCCGATCCAGGCTTCGTTGCAGAGCCGGGACGTCGAGCTCTCCGCGCAGGCGCAGGGCCAGAGGCACGTGGTAGGTCGCGCTCACGCCATCGAGCTGCGCCAGGAACCACAGGCGCTGCTGGGCGAAGGACGGCGCCAGAGGCGCGTCACGGGAGACCGGCTCGATCGACGGCAGCGCCTGGGGCCCTGAACGGACAAGGGCGCCGTCGATGGTCGCCGCCAAGCCGGCCAGATCCGGGCTGCCGAACAGGGCCGCCAGAGGCAGCTGCACGCCCAGGGCCTGCGGCAGGCGGCTGAGCAGGCGAACGGCCAGGAGGGAGTGGCCGCCGAGTTCGAAGAAGCTGTCGTGGCGGCCGACCCGCTCGACCCCGAGCAGTTCCTGCCAGAGGCCGGCCAGGACGGCCTCGATCCCCTCCCGCGGCGGCTCGTAGGCCTGGCGGGCGTAGGCGTCGACGTCCGGATCCGGCAGCGCGCGGCGGTCCAGCTTGCCGTTGGGGGTGAGCGGCAGGGCGTCGAGGCGCACGAAGGCGGCCGGGACCATGTAGTCGGGCAGGCGGGCGCTCAGATGGGCGCGCAGCGATCCGGCGAGATCCTCCTCCGGCGCGGCCACCACGTAGGCGACCAGGCGCTGGGCCGAGCCCTCGCCCCGGGCGACGACGGCGGCCTCGCGCACGGCGGCGTGTTCGGCCAGGCGCGCCTCGATCTCGCCCGGCTCGATGCGGAAGCCGCGGATCTTGACCTGATCGTCGTTGCGACCGAGGAACTCGATGTTGCCGTCGGGCAGGTAGCGGGCCAGATCGCCGGTCCGGTACATCCGCGCGCCCGGTGCGGGGCTGAACGGGTCCTTCAGGAAGCGCTCGGCGGTCAGGTCGGGGCGGTTGAGGTAGCCCCGGGCCACGCCCGCGCCGCCGATGTACAGCTCGCCCACGGCGCCCAGCGGCACCGGCGCGCCGGACCCGTCCAGGATGTAGATCCGCGTGTTGGCGATCGGACGACCGATCGGCACAACATCGCCCGCATAACCAGCCGGACATTGCCACGACGTTGCAACAACGGTCGTCTCGGTCGGACCATAATTATTAACTAACTTGGCCCCTGAAACGAATTGACCAACATCGTTAGTCAGGCGATCACCGCCAACCAGAACATATTCGAGATCGCTATCGGACTGCACTTGATCTTTGGCGGCATTAAATAGCGCGGTCGCCATAAATTTTACGCTTGCCTTTTCATTGACAAGCCAGTGAACCGTCTTAACGACATCATTGGTGGCACTTTTTGATAATAGAATTGCCATAGATCCGCTGGCAATTGCAGGCCACAACTCCCAACCGCTAGCATCAAAAGATAGATTGGCCGCTACAGTACATCTACACCCAAGAACAAGATCAAATCTATCGACATGCCAACAGATAAGATTATTCAATCCCCGATGTTCGACCATGACGCCTTTTGGCGTTCCGGTGGATCCGGAGGTGTAGATGACGTAGGCGAGGTGGCCGGCGGTGAGGCCGAGCTCGGCCGGATCGGGATCGCCCTCGGGCAGCCCGGCCTCGCCGGGCAGCGGCCGGTCGAGCGCCAGCACCGTGTGCCCGGAACAGGCCTCGCCCAGAACCGCGCGCCCGACGCCGTCCGTCAGCAGTAGCCGCGGACCCGCATCCGCCAGGATCCGGCCCAGGCGCTCCGACGGGTAGGCCGGATCGAGCGGCACGTAGGCCCCGCCCGCCTTCAGGATCGCCAGAAGCCCGACCACCATCGCCGGGCTGCGCTCCAGGCAGATCGCCACCCGTTCGTCGGGTCGGACCCCCAGGCCGATCAGGTGATGCGCCAGGCGGTTCGCACGCCGGTTCAACTCGCCGTAGCTGAGGCTGACCTCGTCCTGCACCAGGGCGGTCGCGTCCGGGCTGCGGCGCACCTGCTCCTCGAACAGCTGGTGGACGCACAGCTCCGAGGGATAGGCCGCCTCGGTGCGGTTCCAGGTCTCGAGCAGAAGCTCGCGCTCCGCCCGGGGCAGCACGTCGAGCCGACGGACCGGCGTGGTGGGGGCGTGCTCCAGCGCCTCGACGAGGCTCTCCAGCGATCGCCGCATGAGCGCGCAGACCCGGTCGGGGGAGAGCGGCTGAACGACCTGTGCCGTCAGGCCGAGGGCGTGGCCGTAATCCTCGACCGACAAGATAAAGGGGTAGTTCGTGCGCTCCTCGCCGCCGAGCCACTCGATCCCCGCCAGGGCGTGGGATCGGTCCTCGACGGCAGGCGCGGCGACGTTGTGCCGGTAGTTGAGCAGGGCGCTGAACAGCGGGGTCGGCGCGGCCACGGCGCTGCAGCGCTGGGCCAGGGCGAGCGAGCCGTGCTCGTGGCGCAGCAGGTCGGCGAGCCGGGCATGGGTCTGGCGCACGCTTGTCTCGACATCGACGTCACCGAGATCAAGCCGCAACGGCAGCGTGTTGATGAACAGGCCCATGGCCTGATCGGCGCCGTCGCCGGCCCGCATGCGCCCGAACAGGACCGTGCCGAACACGACCTGCTCACGGCCGCTGGTTCGAGCGATCACCTGTCCCCAGGCGAGGTGACACAGGCTGGCCAGGCTGACGCCGAGCCGCCGGGCCTGGGCGCGGAGCTGGTCGTTGAGCCCTGGAGGCAGGTCCCACCGCGCCTCCTGCACGGCGGTGCCGTCGCGGCGCACATCCAGCAGGCCGAACGGGGCGGTCGGCTCATCGATGTCGGCCAGCATGCTGCGGAAGAAGCGCTCGTGCTCCTCCTGCGGGATGCCCAGGCGCGCTTGCGCGATCAGGTCGCGATAGGGACGGGGCGGGGCCAACTCCGCGCCGCGGCCGGAGAGAAACGCCTCGACCTCCAAACGAAAGATAAACATTGATGATGCGTCATCGACTAAGTGATGCTGCAGTTCATGCAGCAGCCAGCGCTCAGTGCCGGGCTCGCGCGCGATGGCATAGCGCAGCAGGGGGGCCTGGGTCAGATCGATCCGGAAGTGGCGCGGATCGAAGCGGCGCGCCATCTGCTCGGGGCCGGGACCGCCATGGGGATCGAGCTCGACCTCCGTGACGACGAGCGGCGCCTTGCGCCAGACCACCTGAGCCGGAACGGACAGCTGATCCCACACGAAGGCGGTGCGCAGGATGTCGTGGCGATCGACCACCCGTTGCACGGCCGCAAGATACCGATCGAGAAGCGCGCGATCGGGGAAGGCCATCTGGCTGGCCTGGAGATAGGGATCGCCGTCGCTGGCCAGCAGGTGATGGAACAGTATCCCGTCCTGCAGAGGGGACAGGCTGTAGATGTCCTGGACGTTCCCCACGCCCCCGGGAACACCCGCGACGATGCGCTCGATATCCGCCTGCGTCAGCTCGATCAGCGGCAGCATGCCCGGCGTGATCACTCGGGCATGATGCGGTACTGCTAAAGTCTCTCTGTCTGCGACTTCATCTCTATAATCGTCTTCTTTGAGTGAATTATTGCTTTTCAAATAATCAATGATTTCATTTTTATTCGAAGAAATAAACAAAATATCATTTTTAGAAATTGCTCTTGATTTACCCGAGATTAAAATCTTATCATCTCTCACCGAAATACTATTGCCTGCGGAGGTGATATAGTTGATAAAATCTCTTATATTCATATTTCCACCGTGATAATTTCATCCAATGTTTGCGAAAACTCAAAGAGTTTTGGGCAAACAAACAGATCCCGGACTTCTGCGGCGTAGCCGAGCTGACGCAGGCGGCTGAGCAGGCGAACGGCCAGGAGGGAGTGGCCGCCGAGTTCGAAGAAGCTGTCGTGGCGGCCGACCCGCTCGACCCCGAGCAGTTCCTGCCAGAGGCCGGCCAGGACGGCCTCGATCCCCTCCCGCGGCGGCTCGTAGGCCTGGCGGGCGTAGGCGTCGACGTCCGGATCCGGCAGCGCGCGGCGGTCCAGCTTGCCGTTGGGGGTGAGCGGCAGGGCGTCGAGGCGCACGAAGGCGGCCGGGACCATGTAGTCGGGCAGGCGGGCGCTCAGATGGGCGCGCAGCGATCCGGCGAGATCCTCCTCCGGCGCGGCCACCACGTAGGCGACCAGGCGCTGGGCCGAGCCCTCGCCCCGGGCGACGACGGCGGCCTCGCGCACGGCGGCGTGTTCGGCCAGGCGCGCCTCGATCTCGCCCGGCTCGATGCGGAAGCCGCGGATCTTGACCTGATCGTCGTTGCGACCGAGGAACTCGATGTTGCCGTCGGGCAGGTAGCGGGCCAGATCGCCGGTCCGGTACATCCGCGCGCCCGGTGCGGGGCTGAACGGGTCCTTCAGGAAGCGCTCGGCGGTCAGGTCGGGGCGGTTGAGGTAGCCCCGGGCCACGCCCGCGCCGCCGATGTACAACTCGCCCACGGCGCCCAGCGGCACCGGCGCGCCAGACCCGTCCAAAAGATAGAGACGAAGATCCGGTAATTTCTTGCCGATCGGACTTGCATTAAGATAAGTATCTTTTCTATTTATTAATCGACATGTTACATGTACAGTCGTCTCAGTTATTCCATACATATTATATATTTCAGGACCACATTCCGGATGTGCCTTATACCATTCCCTAAGATTGGACGTTTCAAAAGCCTCTCCCCCAAATATTATTTTCTTCAGGCTTGTCTGACATTTATTTGCGAGGTGCTCTGCCAAAAATACTTTAAAATAAGTCGGTGTTTGATTTAGTACCGTTATATTCTGGTCGCACACTAATCGATAGAATATACTAGGCGAACGAATGGCGTCAGCAGAAGCAATTACTAATTTTCCACCATAACGCAGCGCCCCCCAAATCTCCCACACAGAAAAATCAAAACTGAAAGAGTGAAATAAACACCAAACATCATTTGATCCGAATGAATAAATATCATCAGTAGAAGAAAACAATCGCTCAACTTGAGCATGTTCGATCATGACACCTTTTGGCGTTCCGGTGGATCCGGAGGTGTAGATGACGTAGGCGAGATGGCCGGCGGTGAGGCCGAGCTCGGCCGGATCGGGATCGCCCTCGGGCAGCCCGGCCTCGCCGGGCAGCGGCCGGTCGAGCGCCAGCACCGTGTGCCCGGAACAGGCCTCGCCCAGAACCGCGCGCCCGACGCCGTCCGTCAGCAGTAGCCGCGGACCCGCATCCGCCAGGATCCGGCCCAGGCGCTCCGACGGGTAGGCCGGATCGAGCGGCACGTAGGCCCCGCCCGCCTTCAGGATCGCCAGAAGCCCGACCACCATCGCCGGGCTGCGCTCCAGGCAGATCGCCACCCGTTCGTCGGGTCGGACCCCCAGGCCGATCAGGTGATGCGCCAGGCGGTTCGCACGCCGGTTCAACTCGCCGTAGCTGAGGCTGACCTCGTCCTGCACCAGGGCGGTCGCGTCCGGGCTGCGGCGCACCTGCTCCTCGAACAGCTGGTGGACGCACAGCTCCGAGGGATAGGCCGCCTCGGTGCGGTTCCAGGTCTCGAGCAGAAGCTCGCGCTCCGCCCGGGGCAGCACGTCGAGCCGACGGACCGGAAGGGCCGGCTCGGCGACCATGGCTTCGAGCACGGTGAGCAGATAGCCCAGATGCCGCTCGACCGTTGCGGCATCGAACAGCGCCGTCGCGTAGCCAAGGGCGCCGCCGATGCCGTCCTCGCTCTCGGACAGAGACAACTCGAGGTCGAACTTGGCCACATCGTACGGAAGCCCAGCCGGCTCGGCCTCCAGCCCCGGCAGGACCAGCCTGGCCTCCTCGGTGTTCTGCCAAGCGAACATGACCTGGAACAGCGGCGTGTGATCCAGACGCCGCGGCGGCTGGACGATCTCGACCACCTGCTCGAAGGGCAGATCCTGGTTGTCCTGCGCGTCCAGGGCGGCCCGACGCACCCGAGCCAGCACTTCGCCCACAGCCGGCTCACCCGACAGGTCGAGCCGCAGGGCCAGCGTGTTCACGAAGAAGCCGATCAGCCCCTCCGTCTCCGTCCGGCCACGGTTGGCCGTCGGCGTGCCGATGACGAGGTCGTCCTGACCGGACAGCCGAGCGAGCACCGCGGCCCAAGCCGCGAGCACGGTCATGAACAAGGTCACGCCGTGTTGCCGGCTCAGATCCTTGAGCGCCCGGGACAGGCTGGCCTCGATGCGCACCGGGAGCGAGCCGCCGGCGAAGGATTGCTGGGCCGGACGCGGACGGTCGGTCGGCAGGGCGAGCAGGACCGGCGCATCCGCCAGAACCCGGCGCCAGTATCCAGCCTGGGCCTCGAGGCGCTCGCCGCTGAGCCAGCGGCGCTGCCAAGCCGCGTAGTCCGGGTACTGAAGCGCCAGAGGTGCCAGAGGGTCCGGGCGCCCCTGGCTGAAGGCGGCGTACAGAGACCCGAGTTCCCTGAGCAGCACGGCGGCAGACCAGCCGTCGGAGACGATGTGGTGCTGGGTCAGCACGAAGACATGGTCGGCCTCTCCCAGACGGATCAGGCAGCCGCGGATCAAGGGCCCTCGGGCCAGATCGAACGGGGATTGGACCTCCTGGGCACACAGCCGCTCAAGCTGCACCTCTGCATCGGCGGCACCGTACAGGTCGTGCCGGGCGAGGGGCAGGCCGGTTCCGGACGGAAGCAGTTCGACCCGAGGCAGGCCCTCGGGGGCGCTGAACAGACTGCGCAGGGCCTCGTGACGGTCCAGGATCCGATCCAGGCTTCGTTGCAGAGCCGGGACGTCGAGCTCTCCGCGCAGGCGCAGGGCCAGAGGCACGTGGTAGGTCGCGCTCACGCCATCGAGCTGCGCCAGGAACCACAGGCGCTGCTGGGCGAAGGACGGCGCCAGAGGCGCGTCACGGGAGACCGGCTCGATCGACGGCAGCGCCTGGGGCCCTGAACGGACAAGGGCGCCGTCGATGGTCGCCGCCAAGCCGGCCAGATCCGGGCTGCCGAACAGGGCCGCCAGAGGCAGCTGCACGCCCAGGGCCTGCGGCAGGCGGCTGAGCAGGCGAACGGCCAGGAGGGAGTGGCCGCCGAGTTCGAAGAAGCTGTCGTGGCGGCCGACCCGCTCGACCCCGAGCAGTTCCTGCCAGAGGCCGGCCAGGACGGCCTCGATCCCCTCCCGCGGCGGCTCGTAGGCCTGGCGGGCGTAGGCGTCGACGTCCGGATCCGGCAGCGCGCGGCGGTCCAGCTTGCCGTTGGGGGTGAGCGGCAGGGCGTCGAGGCGCACGAAGGCGGCCGGGACCATGTAGTCGGGCAGGCGGGCGCTCAGATGGGCGCGCAGCGATCCGGCGAGATCCTCCTCCGGCGCGGCCACCACGTAGGCGACCAGGCGCTGGGCCGAGCCCTCGCCCCGGGCGACGACGGCGGCCTCGCGCACGGCGGCGTGTTCGGCCAGGCGCGCCTCGATCTCGCCCGGCTCGATGCGGAAGCCGCGGATCTTGACCTGATCGTCGTTGCGACCGAGGAACTCGATGTTGCCGTCGGGCAGGTAGCGGGCCAGATCGCCGGTCCGGTACATCCGCGCGCCCGGTGCGGGGCTGAACGGGTCCTTCAGGAAGCGCTCGGCGGTCAGGTCGGGGCGGTTGAGGTAGCCCCGGGCCACGCCCGCGCCGCCGATGTACAACTCGCCCACGGCGCCCAGCGGCACCGGCGCGCCGGACCCGTCCAGGATGTAGATCCGCGTGTTGGCGATCGGACGACCGATCGGCACAACATCATCAAGCAGAGATATTTCATGAGCAATATCATAAATGACACAACCAACCACCGTTTCGGTTGGCCCGTATTCGTTAACTATTCTGCTTCTTTTAAAAGACCGACGAATTAGTTCTATTGTACTTTTTGTTAATCTCTCGCCACCAATGACAAATAGAGTGTGATAAGATATTCCGTTTTTTTGAAAATTCTCAGCTAGAGACGCGTCTATGAAAGAAGGCGTCAGTTTCAGCATCACATCGTTTGCATTTAAATTGCATCTTATACTGTATGCTTGATTTTGATCAGATACCAATCGAATGAAGCCGCCAGAGAGTAGAGGACAAAATAGACTTGTTATAGTACCATCAAATGAAATAGATGACGAAACCACGGAATTCCTTGGTTCGTATGCATATACTGCCCACGTTAAATAATTATTCAATCCCCGATGTTCGATCATGACACCTTTTGGCGTTCCGGTGGATCCGGAGGTGTAGATGACGTAGGCGAGATGGCCGGCGGTGAGGCCGAGCTCGGCCGGATCGGGATCGCCCTCGGGCAGCCCGGCCTCGCCGGGCAGCGGCCGGTCGAGCGCCAGCACCGTGTGCCCGGAACAGGCCTCGCCCAGAACCGCGCGCCCGACGCCGTCCGTCAGCAGTAGCCGCGGACCCGCATCCGCCAGGATCCGGCCCAGGCGCTCCGACGGGTAGGCCGGATCGAGCGGCACGTAGGCCCCGCCCGCCTTCAGGATCGCCAGAAGCCCGACCACCATCGCCGGGCTGCGCTCCAGGCAGATCGCCACCCGTTCGTCGGGTCGGACCCCCAGGCCGATCAGGTGATGCGCCAGGCGGTTCGCACGCCGGTTCAACTCGCCGTAGCTGAGGCTGACCTCGTCCTGCACCAGGGCGGTCGCGTCCGGGCTGCGGCGCACCTGCTCCTCGAACAGCTGGTGGACGCACAGCTCCGAGGGATAGGCCGCCTCGGTGCGGTTCCAGGTCTCGAGCAGAAGCTCGCGCTCCGCCCGGGGCAGCACGTCGAGCCGACGGACCGGAAGGGCCGGCTCGGCGACCATGGCTTCGAGCACGGTGAGCAGATAGCCCAGATGCCGCTCGACCGTTGCGGCATCGAACAGCGCCGTCGCGTAGCCAAGGGCGCCGCCGATGCCGTCCTCGCTCTCGGACAGAGACAACTCGAGGTCGAACTTGGCCACATCGTACGGAAGCCCAGCCGGCTCGGCCTCCAGCCCCGGCAGGACCAGCCTGGCCTCCTCGGTGTTCTGCCAAGCGAACATGACCTGGAACAGCGGCGTGTGATCCAGACGCCGCGGCGGCTGGACGATCTCGACCACCTGCTCGAAGGGCAGATCCTGGTTGTCCTGCGCGTCCAGGGCGGCCCGACGCACCCGAGCCAGCACTTCGCCCACAGCCGGCTCACCCGACAGGTCGAGCCGCAGGGCCAGCGTGTTCACGAAGAAGCCGATCAGCCCCTCCGTCTCCGTCCGGCCACGGTTGGCCGTCGGCGTGCCGATGACGAGGTCGTCCTGACCGGACAGCCGAGCGAGCACCGCGGCCCAAGCCGCGAGCACGGTCATGAACAAGGTCACGCCGTGTTGCCGGCTCAGATCCTTGAGCGCCCGGGACAGGCTGGCCTCGATGCGCACCGGGAGCGAGCCGCCGGCGAAGGATTGCTGGGCCGGACGCGGACGGTCGGTCGGCAGGGCGAGCAGGACCGGCGCATCCGCCAGAACCCGGCGCCAGTATCCAGCCTGGGCCTCGAGGCGCTCGCCGCTGAGCCAGCGGCGCTGCCAAGCCGCGTAGTCCGGGTACTGAAGCGCCAGAGGTGCCAGAGGGTCCGGGCGCCCCTGGCTGAAGGCGGCGTACAGAGACCCGAGTTCCCTGAGCAGCACGGCGGCAGACCAGCCGTCGGAGACGATGTGGTGCTGGGTCAGCACGAAGACATGGTCGGCCTCTCCCAGACGGATCAGGCAGCCGCGGATCAAGGGCCCTCGGGCCAGATCGAACGGGGATTGGACCTCCTGGGCACACAGCCGCTCAAGCTGCACCTCTGCATCGGCGGCACCGTACAGGTCGTGCCGGGCGAGGGGCAGGCCGGTTCCGGACGGAAGCAGTTCGACCCGAGGCAGGCCCTCGGGGGCGCTGAACAGACTGCGCAGGGCCTCGTGACGGTCCAGGATCCGATCCAGGCTTCGTTGCAGAGCCGGGACGTCGAGCTCTCCGCGCAGGCGCAGGGCCAGAGGCACGTGGTAGGTCGCGCTCACGCCATCGAGCTGCGCCAGGAACCACAGGCGCTGCTGGGCGAAGGACGGCGCCAGAGGCGCGTCACGGGAGACCGGCTCGATCGACGGCAGCGCCTGGGGCCCTGAACGGACAAGGGCGCCGTCGATGGTCGCCGCCAAGCCGGCCAGATCCGGGCTGCCGAACAGGGCCGCCAGAGGCAGCTGCACGCCCAGGGCCTGCGGCAGGCGGCTGAGCAGGCGAACGGCCAGGAGGGAGTGGCCGCCGAGTTCGAAGAAGCTGTCGTGGCGGCCGACCCGCTCGACCCCGAGCAGTTCCTGCCAGAGGCCGGCCAGGACGGCCTCGATCCCCTCCCGCGGCGGCTCGTAGGCCTGGCGGGCGTAGGCGTCGACGTCCGGATCCGGCAGCGCGCGGCGGTCCAGCTTGCCGTTGGGGGTGAGCGGCAGGGCGTCGAGGCGCACGAAGGCGGCCGGGACCATGTAGTCGGGCAGGCGGGCGCTCAGATGGGCGCGCAGCGATCCGGCGAGATCCTCCTCCGGCGCGGCCACCACGTAGGCGACCAGGCGCTGGGCCGAGCCCTCGCCCCGGGCGACGACGGCGGCCTCGCGCACGGCGGCGTGTTCGGCCAGGCGCGCCTCGATCTCGCCCGGCTCGATGCGGAAGCCGCGGATCTTGACCTGATCGTCGTTGCGACCGAGGAACTCGATGTTGCCGTCGGGCAGGTAGCGGGCCAGATCGCCGGTCCGGTACATCCGCGCGCCCGGTGCGGGGCTGAACGGGTCCTTCAGGAAGCGCTCGGCGGTCAGGTCGGGGCGGTTGAGGTAGCCCCGGGCCACGCCCGCGCCGCCGATGTACAGCTCGCCCACGGCGCCCAGCGGCACCGGCGCGCCGGACCCGTCCAGGATGTAGATCCGCGTGTTGGCGATCGGACGACCGATCGGCACAACATCGCCCGCATAACCAGCCGGACATTGCCACGACGTTGCAACAACGGTCGTCTCGGTCGGACCATAATTATTAACTAACTTGGCCCCTGAAACGAATTGACCAACATCGTTAGTCAGGCGATCACCGCCAACCAGAACATATTCGAGATCGCTATCGGACTGCACTTGATCTTTGGCGGCATTAAATAGCGCGGTCGCCATAAATTTTACGCTTGCCTTTTCATTGACAAGCCAGTGAACCGTCTTAACGACATCATTGGTGGCACTTTTTGATAATAGAATTGCCATAGATCCGCTGGCAATTGCAGGCCACAACTCCCAACCGCTAGCATCAAAAGATAGATTGGCCGCTACAGTACATCTACACCCAAGAACAAGATCAAATCTATCGACATGCCAACAGATAAGATTATTCAATCCCCGATGTTCGACCATGACGCCTTTTGGCGTTCCGGTGGATCCGGAGGTGTAGATGACGTAGGCGAGGTGGCCGGCGGTGAGGCCGAGCTCGGCCGGATCGGGATCGCCCTCGGGCAGCCCGGCCTCGCCGGGCAGCGGCCGGTCGAGCGCCAGCACCGTGTGCCCGGAACAGGCCTCGCCCAGAACCGCGCGCCCGACGCCGTCCGTCAGCAGTAGCCGCGGACCCGCATCCGCCAGGATCCGGCCCAGGCGCTCCGACGGGTAGGCCGGATCGAGCGGCACGTAGGCCCCGCCCGCCTTCAGGATCGCCAGAAGCCCGACCACCATCGCCGGGCTGCGCTCCAGGCAGATCGCCACCCGTTCGTCGGGTCGGACCCCCAGGCCGATCAGGTGATGCGCCAGGCGGTTCGCACGCCGGTTCAACTCGCCGTAGCTGAGGCTGACCTCGTCCTGCACCAGGGCGGTCGCGTCCGGGCTGCGGCGCACCTGCTCCTCGAACAGCTGGTGGACGCACAGCTCCGAGGGATAGGCCGCCTCGGTGCGGTTCCAGGTCTCGAGCAGAAGCTCGCGCTCCGCCCGGGGCAGCACGTCGAGCCGACGGACCGGCGTGGTGGGGGCGTGCTCCAGCGCCTCGACGAGGCTCTCCAGCGATCGCCGCATGAGCGCGCAGACCCGGTCGGGGGAGAGCGGCTGAACGACCTGTGCCGTCAGGCCGAGGGCGTGGCCGTAATCCTCGACCGACAAGATAAAGGGGTAGTTCGTGCGCTCCTCGCCGCCGAGCCACTCGATCCCCGCCAGGGCGTGGGATCGGTCCTCGACGGCAGGCGCGGCGACGTTGTGCCGGTAGTTGAGCAGGGCGCTGAACAGCGGGGTCGGCGCGGCCACGGCGCTGCAGCGCTGGGCCAGGGCGAGCGAGCCGTGCTCGTGGCGCAGCAGGTCGGCGAGCCGGGCATGGGTCTGGCGCACGCTTGTCTCGACATCGACGTCACCGAGATCAAGCCGCAACGGCAGCGTGTTGATGAACAGGCCCATGGCCTGATCGGCGCCGTCGCCGGCCCGCATGCGCCCGAACAGGACCGTGCCGAACACGACCTGCTCACGGCCGCTGGTTCGAGCGATCACCTGTCCCCAGGCGAGGTGACACAGGCTGGCCAGGCTGACGCCGAGCCGCCGGGCCTGGGCGCGGAGCTGGTCGTTGAGCCCTGGAGGCAGGTCCCACCGCGCCTCCTGCACGGCGGTGCCGTCGCGGCGCACATCCAGCAGGCCGAACGGGGCGGTCGGCTCATCGATGTCGGCCAGCATGCTGCGGAAGAAGCGCTCGTGCTCCTCCTGCGGGATGCCCAGGCGCGCTTGCGCGATCAGGTCGCGATAGGGACGGGGCGGGGCCAACTCCGCGCCGCGGCCGGAGAGAAACGCCTCGACCTCCAAACGAAAGATAAACATTGATGATGCGTCATCGACTAAGTGATGCTGCAGTTCATGCAGCAGCCAGCGCTCAGTGCCGGGCTCGCGCGCGATGGCATAGCGCAGCAGGGGGGCCTGGGTCAGATCGATCCGGAAGTGGCGCGGATCGAAGCGGCGCGCCATCTGCTCGGGGCCGGGACCGCCATGGGGATCGAGCTCGACCTCCGTGACGACGAGCGGCGCCTTGCGCCAGACCACCTGAGCCGGAACGGACAGCTGATCCCACACGAAGGCGGTGCGCAGGATGTCGTGGCGATCGACCACCCGTTGCACGGCCGCAAGATACCGATCGAGAAGCGCGCGATCGGGGAAGGCCATCTGGCTGGCCTGGAGATAGGGATCGCCGTCGCTGGCCAGCAGGTGATGGAACAGTATCCCGTCCTGCAGAGGGGACAGGCTGTAGATGTCCTGGACGTTCCCCACGCCCCCGGGAACACCCGCGACGATGCGCTCGATATCCGCCTGCGTCAGCTCGATCAGCGGCAGCATGCCCGGCGTGATCACTCGGGCATGATGCGGTACTGCTAAAGTCTCTCTGTCTGCGACTTCATCTCTATAATCGTCTTCTTTGAGTGAATTATTGCTTTTCAAATAATCAATGATTTCATTTTTATTCGAAGAAATAAACAAAATATCATTTTTAGAAATTGCTCTTGATTTACCCGAGATTAAAATCTTATCATCTCTCACCGAAATACTATTGCCTGCGGAGGTGATATAGTTGATAAAATCTCTTATATTCATATTTCCACCGTGATAATTTCATCCAATGTTTGCGAAAACTCAAAGAGTTTTGGGCAAACAAACAGATCCCGGACTTCTGCGGCGTAGCCGAGCTGACGCAGGCGGCTGAGCAGGCGAACGGCCAGGAGGGAGTGGCCGCCGAGTTCGAAGAAGCTGTCGTGGCGGCCGACCCGCTCGACCCCGAGCAGTTCCTGCCAGAGGCCGGCCAGGACGGCCTCGATCCCCTCCCGCGGCGGCTCGTAGGCCTGGCGGGCGTAGGCGTCGACGTCCGGATCCGGCAGCGCGCGGCGGTCCAGCTTGCCGTTGGGGGTGAGCGGCAGGGCGTCGAGGCGCACGAAGGCGGCCGGGACCATGTAGTCGGGCAGGCGGGCGCTCAGATGGGCGCGCAGCGATCCGGCGAGATCCTCCTCCGGCGCGGCCACCACGTAGGCGACCAGGCGCTGGGCCGAGCCCTCGCCCCGGGCGACGACGGCGGCCTCGCGCACGGCGGCGTGTTCGGCCAGGCGCGCCTCGATCTCGCCCGGCTCGATGCGGAAGCCGCGGATCTTGACCTGATCGTCGTTGCGACCGAGGAACTCGATGTTGCCGTCGGGCAGGTAGCGGGCCAGATCGCCGGTCCGGTACATCCGCGCGCCCGGTGCGGGGCTGAACGGGTCCTTCAGGAAGCGCTCGGCGGTCAGGTCGGGGCGGTTGAGGTAGCCCCGGGCCACGCCCGCGCCGCCGATGTACAACTCGCCCACGGCGCCCAGCGGCACCGGCGCGCCAGACCCGTCCAAAAGATAGAGACGAAGATCCGGTAATTTCTTGCCGATCGGACTTGCATTAAGATAAGTATCTTTTCTATTTATTAATCGACATGTTACATGTACAGTCGTCTCAGTTATTCCATACATATTATATATTTCAGGACCACATTCCGGATGTGCCTTATACCATTCCCTAAGATTGGACGTTTCAAAAGCCTCTCCCCCAAATATTATTTTCTTCAGGCTTGTCTGACATTTATTTGCGAGGTGCTCTGCCAAAAATACTTTAAAATAAGTCGGTGTTTGATTTAGTACCGTTATATTCTGGTCGCACACTAATCGATAGAATATACTAGGCGAACGAATGGCGTCAGCAGAAGCAATTACTAATTTTCCACCATAACGCAGCGCCCCCCAAATCTCCCACACAGAAAAATCAAAACTGAAAGAGTGAAATAAACACCAAACATCATTTGATCCGAATGAATAAATATCATCAGTAGAAGAAAACAATCGCTCAACTTGAGCATGTTCGATCATGACACCTTTTGGCGTTCCGGTGGATCCGGAGGTGTAGATGACGTAGGCGAGATGGCCGGCGGTGAGGCCGAGCTCGGCCGGATCGGGATCGCCCTCGGGCAGCCCGGCCTCGCCGGGCAGCGGCCGGTCGAGCGCCAGCACCGTGTGCCCGGAACAGGCCTCGCCCAGAACCGCGCGCCCGACGCCGTCCGTCAGCAGTAGCCGCGGACCCGCATCCGCCAGGATCCGGCCCAGGCGCTCCGACGGGTAGGCCGGATCGAGCGGCACGTAGGCCCCGCCCGCCTTCAGGATCGCCAGAAGCCCGACCACCATCGCCGGGCTGCGCTCCAGGCAGATCGCCACCCGTTCGTCGGGTCGGACCCCCAGGCCGATCAGGTGATGCGCCAGGCGGTTCGCACGCCGGTTCAACTCGCCGTAGCTGAGGCTGACCTCGTCCTGCACCAGGGCGGTCGCGTCCGGGCTGCGGCGCACCTGCTCCTCGAACAGCTGGTGGACGCACAGCTCCGAGGGATAGGCCGCCTCGGTGCGGTTCCAGGTCTCGAGCAGAAGCTCGCGCTCCGCCCGGGGCAGCACGTCGAGCCGACGGACCGGAAGGGCCGGCTCGGCGACCATGGCTTCGAGCACGGTGAGCAGATAGCCCAGATGCCGCTCGACCGTTGCGGCATCGAACAGCGCCGTCGCGTAGCCAAGGGCGCCGCCGATGCCGTCCTCGCTCTCGGACAGAGACAACTCGAGGTCGAACTTGGCCACATCGTACGGAAGCCCAGCCGGCTCGGCCTCCAGCCCCGGCAGGACCAGCCTGGCCTCCTCGGTGTTCTGCCAAGCGAACATGACCTGGAACAGCGGCGTGTGATCCAGACGCCGCGGCGGCTGGACGATCTCGACCACCTGCTCGAAGGGCAGATCCTGGTTGTCCTGCGCGTCCAGGGCGGCCCGACGCACCCGAGCCAGCACTTCGCCCACAGCCGGCTCACCCGACAGGTCGAGCCGCAGGGCCAGCGTGTTCACGAAGAAGCCGATCAGCCCCTCCGTCTCCGTCCGGCCACGGTTGGCCGTCGGCGTGCCGATGACGAGGTCGTCCTGACCGGACAGCCGAGCGAGCACCGCGGCCCAAGCCGCGAGCACGGTCATGAACAAGGTCACGCCGTGTTGCCGGCTCAGATCCTTGAGCGCCCGGGACAGGCTGGCCTCGATGCGCACCGGGAGCGAGCCGCCGGCGAAGGATTGCTGGGCCGGACGCGGACGGTCGGTCGGCAGGGCGAGCAGGACCGGCGCATCCGCCAGAACCCGGCGCCAGTATCCAGCCTGGGCCTCGAGGCGCTCGCCGCTGAGCCAGCGGCGCTGCCAAGCCGCGTAGTCCGGGTACTGAAGCGCCAGAGGTGCCAGAGGGTCCGGGCGCCCCTGGCTGAAGGCGGCGTACAGAGACCCGAGTTCCCTGAGCAGCACGGCGGCAGACCAGCCGTCGGAGACGATGTGGTGCTGGGTCAGCACGAAGACATGGTCGGCCTCTCCCAGACGGATCAGGCAGCCGCGGATCAAGGGCCCTCGGGCCAGATCGAACGGGGATTGGACCTCCTGGGCACACAGCCGCTCAAGCTGCACCTCTGCATCGGCGGCACCGTACAGGTCGTGCCGGGCGAGGGGCAGGCCGGTTCCGGACGGAAGCAGTTCGACCCGAGGCAGGCCCTCGGGGGCGCTGAACAGACTGCGCAGGGCCTCGTGACGGTCCAGGATCCGATCCAGGCTTCGTTGCAGAGCCGGGACGTCGAGCTCTCCGCGCAGGCGCAGGGCCAGAGGCACGTGGTAGGTCGCGCTCACGCCATCGAGCTGCGCCAGGAACCACAGGCGCTGCTGGGCGAAGGACGGCGCCAGAGGCGCGTCACGGGAGACCGGCTCGATCGACGGCAGCGCCTGGGGCCCTGAACGGACAAGGGCGCCGTCGATGGTCGCCGCCAAGCCGGCCAGATCCGGGCTGCCGAACAGGGCCGCCAGAGGCAGCTGCACGCCCAGGGCCTGCGGCAGGCGGCTGAGCAGGCGAACGGCCAGGAGGGAGTGGCCGCCGAGTTCGAAGAAGCTGTCGTGGCGGCCGACCCGCTCGACCCCGAGCAGTTCCTGCCAGAGGCCGGCCAGGACGGCCTCGATCCCCTCCCGCGGCGGCTCGTAGGCCTGGCGGGCGTAGGCGTCGACGTCCGGATCCGGCAGCGCGCGGCGGTCCAGCTTGCCGTTGGGGGTGAGCGGCAGGGCGTCGAGGCGCACGAAGGCGGCCGGGACCATGTAGTCGGGCAGGCGGGCGCTCAGATGGGCGCGCAGCGATCCGGCGAGATCCTCCTCCGGCGCGGCCACCACGTAGGCGACCAGGCGCTGGGCCGAGCCCTCGCCCCGGGCGACGACGGCGGCCTCGCGCACGGCGGCGTGTTCGGCCAGGCGCGCCTCGATCTCGCCCGGCTCGATGCGGAAGCCGCGGATCTTGACCTGATCGTCGTTGCGACCGAGGAACTCGATGTTGCCGTCGGGCAGGTAGCGGGCCAGATCGCCGGTCCGGTACATCCGCGCGCCCGGTGCGGGGCTGAACGGGTCCTTCAGGAAGCGCTCGGCGGTCAGGTCGGGGCGGTTGAGGTAGCCCCGGGCCACGCCCGCGCCGCCGATGTACAACTCGCCCACGGCGCCCAGCGGCACCGGCGCGCCGGACCCGTCCAGGATGTAGATCCGCGTGTTGGCGATCGGACGACCGATCGGCACAACATCATCAAGCAGAGATATTTCATGAGCAATATCATAAATGACACAACCAACCACCGTTTCGGTTGGCCCGTATTCGTTAACTATTCTGCTTCTTTTAAAAGACCGACGAATTAGTTCTATTGTACTTTTTGTTAATCTCTCGCCACCAATGACAAATAGAGTGTGATAAGATATTCCGTTTTTTTGAAAATTCTCAGCTAGAGACGCGTCTATGAAAGAAGGCGTCAGTTTCAGCATCACATCGTTTGCATTTAAATTGCATCTTATACTGTATGCTTGATTTTGATCAGATACCAATCGAATGAAGCCGCCAGAGAGTAGAGGACAAAATAGACTTGTTATAGTACCATCAAATGAAATAGATGACGAAACCACGGAATTCCTTGGTTCGTATGCATATACTGCCCACGTTAAATAATTATTCAATCCCCGATGTTCGATCATGACACCTTTTGGCGTTCCGGTGGATCCGGAGGTGTAGATGACGTAGGCGAGATGGCCGGCGGTGAGGCCGAGCTCGGCCGGATCGGGATCGCCCTCGGGCAGCCCGGCCTCGCCGGGCAGCGGCCGGTCGAGCGCCAGCACCGTGTGCCCGGAACAGGCCTCGCCCAGAACCGCGCGCCCGACGCCGTCCGTCAGCAGTAGCCGCGGACCCGCATCCGCCAGGATCCGGCCCAGGCGCTCCGACGGGTAGGCCGGATCGAGCGGCACGTAGGCCCCGCCCGCCTTCAGGATCGCCAGAAGCCCGACCACCATCGCCGGGCTGCGCTCCAGGCAGATCGCCACCCGTTCGTCGGGTCGGACCCCCAGGCCGATCAGGTGATGCGCCAGGCGGTTCGCACGCCGGTTCAACTCGCCGTAGCTGAGGCTGACCTCGTCCTGCACCAGGGCGGTCGCGTCCGGGCTGCGGCGCACCTGCTCCTCGAACAGCTGGTGGACGCACAGCTCCGAGGGATAGGCCGCCTCGGTGCGGTTCCAGGTCTCGAGCAGAAGCTCGCGCTCCGCCCGGGGCAGCACGTCGAGCCGACGGACCGGAAGGGCCGGCTCGGCGACCATGGCTTCGAGCACGGTGAGCAGATAGCCCAGATGCCGCTCGACCGTTGCGGCATCGAACAGCGCCGTCGCGTAGCCAAGGGCGCCGCCGATGCCGTCCTCGCTCTCGGACAGAGACAACTCGAGGTCGAACTTGGCCACATCGTACGGAAGCCCAGCCGGCTCGGCCTCCAGCCCCGGCAGGACCAGCCTGGCCTCCTCGGTGTTCTGCCAAGCGAACATGACCTGGAACAGCGGCGTGTGATCCAGACGCCGCGGCGGCTGGACGATCTCGACCACCTGCTCGAAGGGCAGATCCTGGTTGTCCTGCGCGTCCAGGGCGGCCCGACGCACCCGAGCCAGCACTTCGCCCACAGCCGGCTCACCCGACAGGTCGAGCCGCAGGGCCAGCGTGTTCACGAAGAAGCCGATCAGCCCCTCCGTCTCCGTCCGGCCACGGTTGGCCGTCGGCGTGCCGATGACGAGGTCGTCCTGACCGGACAGCCGAGCGAGCACCGCGGCCCAAGCCGCGAGCACGGTCATGAACAAGGTCACGCCGTGTTGCCGGCTCAGATCCTTGAGCGCCCGGGACAGGCTGGCCTCGATGCGCACCGGGAGCGAGCCGCCGGCGAAGGATTGCTGGGCCGGACGCGGACGGTCGGTCGGCAGGGCGAGCAGGACCGGCGCATCCGCCAGAACCCGGCGCCAGTATCCAGCCTGGGCCTCGAGGCGCTCGCCGCTGAGCCAGCGGCGCTGCCAAGCCGCGTAGTCCGGGTACTGAAGCGCCAGAGGTGCCAGAGGGTCCGGGCGCCCCTGGCTGAAGGCGGCGTACAGAGACCCGAGTTCCCTGAGCAGCACGGCGGCAGACCAGCCGTCGGAGACGATGTGGTGCTGGGTCAGCACGAAGACATGGTCGGCCTCTCCCAGACGGATCAGGCAGCCGCGGATCAAGGGCCCTCGGGCCAGATCGAACGGGGATTGGACCTCCTGGGCACACAGCCGCTCAAGCTGCACCTCTGCATCGGCGGCACCGTACAGGTCGTGCCGGGCGAGGGGCAGGCCGGTTCCGGACGGAAGCAGTTCGACCCGAGGCAGGCCCTCGGGGGCGCTGAACAGACTGCGCAGGGCCTCGTGACGGTCCAGGATCCGATCCAGGCTTCGTTGCAGAGCCGGGACGTCGAGCTCTCCGCGCAGGCGCAGGGCCAGAGGCACGTGGTAGGTCGCGCTCACGCCATCGAGCTGCGCCAGGAACCACAGGCGCTGCTGGGCGAAGGACGGCGCCAGAGGCGCGTCACGGGAGACCGGCTCGATCGACGGCAGCGCCTGGGGCCCTGAACGGACAAGGGCGCCGTCGATGGTCGCCGCCAAGCCGGCCAGATCCGGGCTGCCGAACAGGGCCGCCAGAGGCAGCTGCACGCCCAGGGCCTGCGGCAGGCGGCTGAGCAGGCGAACGGCCAGGAGGGAGTGGCCGCCGAGTTCGAAGAAGCTGTCGTGGCGGCCGACCCGCTCGACCCCGAGCAGTTCCTGCCAGAGGCCGGCCAGGACGGCCTCGATCCCCTCCCGCGGCGGCTCGTAGGCCTGGCGGGCGTAGGCGTCGACGTCCGGATCCGGCAGCGCGCGGCGGTCCAGCTTGCCGTTGGGGGTGAGCGGCAGGGCGTCGAGGCGCACGAAGGCGGCCGGGACCATGTAGTCGGGCAGGCGGGCGCTCAGATGGGCGCGCAGCGATCCGGCGAGATCCTCCTCCGGCGCGGCCACCACGTAGGCGACCAGGCGCTGGGCCGAGCCCTCGCCCCGGGCGACGACGGCGGCCTCGCGCACGGCGGCGTGTTCGGCCAGGCGCGCCTCGATCTCGCCCGGCTCGATGCGGAAGCCGCGGATCTTGACCTGATCGTCGTTGCGACCGAGGAACTCGATGTTGCCGTCGGGCAGGTAGCGGGCCAGATCGCCGGTCCGGTACATCCGCGCGCCCGGTGCGGGGCTGAACGGGTCCTTCAGGAAGCGCTCGGCGGTCAGGTCGGGGCGGTTGAGGTAGCCCCGGGCCACGCCCGCGCCGCCGATGTACAGCTCGCCCACGGCGCCCAGCGGCACCGGCGCGCCGGACCCGTCCAGGATGTAGATCCGCGTGTTGGCGATCGGACGACCGATCGGCACAATTCCATTCTGATTGTCGGCAGAATAAATACCATCGACGGCAACGTCAGTGATCTCGGTCGGACCGTAGCTGTTTACGATAGAAACTTCCTTGCCGATCCCGGCCCATACAGGAAGCTGATCGATCTTGATCTGTTCACCACCGAGAACAACGAAACGCAACTTCCGCGGAGGCGTCGGGGCTTCGCCTGATGCGACGTAAAACTGCGAGGGTGCGCAGTTTAGAACTGCAGAGTGCGTATCGTGTACAAGATTGATGAGTGAGCTTCCCGCAAACGAGCTTGGAGGCGCCAGCACCACGACGGCGCTTGAGATCAAAGGAGAAAATATGTTCTTCAAGGTCAAATCAAAGGAAAACGACGAAACTAAGAGAACTCTATCCCCGGGCCGGAGAAAAACACGGGCATAATGCAGATACAGATTTGTACAGCCTGTGTGATGCGCCATGACACCTTTTGGCGTTCCGGTGGATCCGGAGGTGTAGATGACGTAGGCGAGATGGCCGGCGGTGAGGCCGAGCTCGGCCGGATCGGGATCGCCCTCGGGCAGCCCGGCCTCGCCGGGCAGCGGCCGGTCGAGCGCCAGCACCGTGTGCCCGGAACAGGCCTCGCCCAGAACCGCGCGCCCGACGCCGTCCGTCAGCAGTAGCCGCGGACCCGCATCCGCCAGGATCCGGCCCAGGCGCTCCGACGGGTAGGCCGGATCGAGCGGCACGTAGGCCCCGCCCGCCTTCAGGATCGCCAGAAGCCCGACCACCATCGCCGGGCTGCGCTCCAGGCAGATCGCCACCCGTTCGTCGGGTCGGACCCCCAGGCCGATCAGGTGATGCGCCAGGCGGTTCGCACGCCGGTTCAACTCGCCGTAGCTGAGGCTGACCTCGTCCTGCACCAGGGCGGTCGCGTCCGGGTTGCGGCGCACCTGCTCCTCGAACAGCTGGTGGACGCACAGCTCCGAGGGATAGGCCGCCTCGGTGCGGTTCCAGGTCTCGAGCAGAAGCTCGCGCTCCGCCCGGGGCAGCACGTCGAGCCGACGGACCGGCGTGGTGGGGGCGTGCTCCAGCGCCTCGACGAGGCTCTCCAGCGATCGCCGCATGAGCGCGCAGACCCGGTCGGGGGAGAGCGGCTGAACGACCTGTGCCGTCAGGCCGAGGGCGTGGCCGTAATCCTCGACCGACAAGATAAAGGGGTAGTTCGTGCGCTCCTCGCCGCCGAGCCACTCGATCCCCGCCAGGGCGTGGGATCGGTCCTCGACGGCAGGCGCGGCGACGTTGTGCCGGTAGTTGAGCAGGGCGCTGAACAGCGGGGTCGGCGCGGCCACGGCGCTGCAGCGCTGGGCCAGGGCGAGCGAGCCGTGCTCGTGGCGCAGCAGGTCGGCGAGCCGGGCATGGGTCTGGCGCACGCTTGTCTCGACATCGACGTCACCGAGATCAAGCCGCAACGGCAGCGTGTTGATGAACAGGCCCATGGCCTGATCGGCGCCGTCGCCGGCCCGCATGCGCCCGAACAGGACCGTGCCGAACACGACCTGCTCACGGCCGCTGGTTCGAGCGATCACCTGTCCCCAGGCGAGGTGACACAGGCTGGCCAGGCTGACGCCGAGCCGCCGGGCCTGGGCGCGGAGCTGGTCGTTGAGCCCTGGAGGCAGGTCCCACCGCGCCTCCTGCACGGCGGTGCCGTCGCGGCGCACATCCAGCAGGCCGAACGGGGCGGTCGGCTCATCGATGTCGGCCAGCATGCTGCGGAAGAAGCGCTCGTGCTCCTCCTGCGGGATGCCCAGGCGCGCTTGCGCGATCAGGTCGCGATAGGGACGGGGCGGGGCCAACTCCGCGCCGCGGCCGGAGAGAAACGCCTCGACCTCCGCCCGGCTCACCTCCAAGGTGGAGTGATCGACAATGAGGTGATGCTGAAGTTCGTGCACCAGCCAGCGCTCAGTGCCGGGCTCGCGCGCGATGGCATAGCGCAGCAGGGGGGCCTGGGTCAGATCGATCCGGAAGTGGCGCGGATCGAAGCGGCGCGCCATCTGCTCGGGGCCGGGACCGCCATGGGGATCGAGCTCGACCTCCGTGACGACGAGCGGCGCCTTGCGCCAGACCACCTGAGCCGGAACGGACAGCTGATCCCACACGAAGGCGGTGCGCAGGATGTCGTGGCGATCGACCACCCGTTGCATGGCCGCAAGATACCGATCGAGAAGCGCGCGATCGGGGAAGGCCATCTGGCTGGCCTGGAGATAGGGATCGCCGTCGCTGGCCAGCAGGTGATGGAACAGTATCCCGTCCTGCAGAGGGGACAGGCTGTAGATGTCCTGGACGTTCCCCACGCCCCCGGGAACACCCGCGACGATGCGCTCGATATCCGCCTGCGTCAGCTCGATCAGCGGCAGCATGCCCGGCGTGATCACACGGGTTCCTGCCGCGATCACGTAATCTGGGAGTGCGACCTTCCCGTCCTGATACTGAACGGCGGCAAAGGCCTCCAGGGTAGGGCTGGCGAACAGATCCCGGACTTCTGCGGCGTAGCCGAGCTGACGCAGGCGGCTGAGCAGGCGAACGGCCAGGAGGGAGTGGCCGCCGAGTTCGAAGAAGCTGTCGTGGCGGCCGACCCGCTCGACCCCGAGCAGTTCCTGCCAGAGGCCGGCCAGGACGGCCTCGATCCCCTCCCGCGGCGGCTCGTAGGCCTGGCGGGCGTAGGCGTCGACGTCCGGATCCGGCAGCGCGCGGCGGTCCAGCTTGCCGTTGGGGGTGAGCGGCAGGGCGTCGAGGCGCACGAAGGCGGCCGGGACCATGTAGTCGGGCAGGCGGGCGCTCAGATGGGCGCGCAGCGATCCGGCGAGATCCTCCTCCGGCGCGGCCACCACGTAGGCGACCAGGCGCTGGGCCGAGCCCTCGCCCCGGGCGACGACGGCGGCCTCGCGCACGGCGGCGTGTTCGGCCAGGCGCGCCTCGATCTCGCCCGGCTCGATGCGGAAGCCGCGGATCTTGACCTGATCGTCGTTGCGACCGAGGAACTCGATGTTGCCGTCGGGCAGGTAGCGGGCCAGATCGCCGGTCCGGTACATCCGCGCGCCCGGTGCGGGGCTGAACGGGTCCTTCAGGAAGCGCTCGGCGGTCAGGTCGGGGCGGTTGAGGTAGCCCCGGGCCACGCCCGCGCCGCCGATGTACAACTCGCCCACGGCGCCCAGCGGCACCGGCGCGCCGGACCCGTCCAGGATGTAGATCCGCGTGTTGGCGATCGGACGACCGATCGGCACAACATCGCCCGCATAACCAGCCGGACATTGCCACGACGTGACATCGATCGCCGCCTCGGTCGGACCATAGAGGTTGTGCAACTCGGCCCGCGGCAACAAATGGCAGAACTTGCGAAGGCTGGCAGCCTGCAGCGCCTCACCGCTGCAGATGACCCGCAACAACGACGCACAGCTGGCCGCCCCCTCTGTCTCGAGGAAGACCGATAGCATCGAGGGCACGAAGTGGATTGTCGTCACCCCCCGCCGGTTGATCGATCTGATGAGCGCGGCAGGATCTTTATGCTCTTCTGGGAGAGCGAGTACGAGCGTCGCCCCCGCAAGAAGCGTCCAGAAGAATTCCCAGGCAGAGACGTCGAAGCTGAAGGGCGTCTTCTGCAACACCACGTCCTGCTGGCTGAGACGGTAGGTTTGCTGCATCCAAGTTAGACGGTTGACGATGGCTCTATGCTCGTTGAGCGCACCTTTTGGCGTTCCGGTGGACCCGGAGGTGTAGATGACGTAGGCGAGATGGCCGGCGGTGAGGCCGAGCTCGGCCGGATCGGGATCGCCCTCGGGCAGCCCGGCCTCGCCGGGCAGCGGCCGGTCGAGCGCCAGCACCGTGTGCCCGGAACAGGCCTCGCCCAGAACCGCGCGCCCGACGCCGTCCGTCAGCAGTAGCCGCGGACCCGCATCCGCCAGGATCCGGCCCAGGCGCTCCGACGGGTAGGCCGGATCGAGCGGCACGTAGGCCCCGCCCGCCTTCAGGATCGCCAGAAGCCCGACCACCATCGCCGGGCTGCGCTCCAGGTAGATCGCCACCCGTTCGTCGGGTCGGACCCCCAGGCCGATCAGGTGATGCGCCAGGCGGTTCGCACGCCGGTTCAACTCGCCGTAGCTGAGGCTGACCTCGTCCTGCACCAGGGCGGTCGCGTCCGGGTTGCGGCGCACCTGCTCCTCGAACAGCTGGTGGACGCACAGCTCCGAGGGATAGGCCGCCTCGGTGCGGTTCCAGGTCTCGAGCAGAAGCTCGCGCTCCGCCCGGGGCAGCACGTCGAGCCGACGGACCGGCGTGGTGGGGGCGTGCTCCAGCGCCTCGACGAGGCTCTCCAGCGATCGCCGCATGAGCGCGCAGACCCGGTCGGGGGAGAGCGGCTGAACGACCTGTGCCGTCAGGCCGAGGGCGTGGCCGTAATCCTCGACCGACAAGATAAAGGGGTAGTTCGTGCGCTCCTCGCCGCCGAGCCACTCGATCCCCGCCAGGGCGTGGGATCGGTCCTCGACGGCAGGCGCGGCGACGTTGTGCCGGTAGTTGAGCAGGGCGCTGAACAGCGGGGTCGGCGCGGCCACGGCGCTGCAGCGCTGGGCCAGGGCGAGCGAGCCGTGCTCGTGGCGCAGCAGGTCGGCGAGCCGGGCATGGGTCTGGCGCACGCTTGTCTCGACATCGACGTCACCGAGATCAAGCCGCAACGGCAGCGTGTTGATGAACAGGCCCATGGCCTGATCGGCGCCGTCGCCGGCCCGCATGCGCCCGAACAGGACCGTGCCGAACACGACCTGCTCACGGCCGCTGGTTCGAGCGATCACCTGTCCCCAGGCGAGGTGACACAGGCTGGCCAGGCTGACGCCGAGCCGCCGGGCCTGGGCGCGGAGCTGGTCGTTGAGCCCTGGAGGCAGGTCCCACCGCGCCTCCTGCACGGCGGTGCCGTCGCGGCGCACATCCAGCAGGCCGAACGGGGCGGTCGGCTCATCGATGTCGGCCAGCATGCTGCGGAAGAAGCGCTCGTGCTCCTCCTGCGGGATGCCCAGGCGCGCTTGCGCGATCAGGTCGCGATAGGGACGGGGCGGGGCCAACTCCGCGCCGCGGCCGGAGAGAAACGCCTCGACCTCCGCCCGGCTCACCTCCAAGGTGGAGTGATCGACAATGAGGTGATGCTGAAGTTCGTGCACCAGCCAGCGCTCAGTGCCGGGCTCGCGCGCGATGGCATAGCGCAGCAGGGGGGCCTGGGTCAGATCGATCCGGAAGTGGCGCGGATCGAAGCGGCGCGCCATCTGCTCGGGGCCGGGACCGCCATGGGGATCGAGCTCGACCTCCGTGACGACGAGCGGCGCCTTGCGCCAGACCACCTGAGCCGGAACGGACAGCTGATCCCACACGAAGGCGGTGCGCAGGATGTCGTGGCGATCGACCACCCGTTGCATGGCCGCAAGATACCGATCGAGAAGCGCGCGATCGGGGAAGGCCATCTGGCTGGCCTGGAGATAGGGATCGCCGTCGCTGGCCAGCAGGTGATGGAACAGTATCCCGTCCTGCAGAGGGGACAGGCTGTAGATGTCCTGGACGTTCCCCACGCCCCCGGGAACACCCGCGACGATGCGCTCGATATCCGCCTGCGTCAGCTCGATCAGCGGCAGCATGCCCGGCGTGATCACACGGGTTCCTGCCGCGATCACGTAATCTGGGAGTGCGACCTTCCCGTCCTGATACTGAACGGCGGCAAAGGCCTCCAGGGTAGGGCTGGCGAACAGATCCCGGACTTCTGCGGCGTAGCCGAGCTGACGCAGGCGGCTGAGCAGGCGAACGGCCAGGAGGGAGTGGCCGCCGAGTTCGAAGAAGCTGTCGTGGCGGCCGACCCGCTCGACCCCGAGCAGTTCCTGCCAGAGGCCGGCCAGGACGGCCTCGATCCCCTCCCGCGGCGGCTCGTAGGCCTGGCGGGCGTAGGCGTCGACGTCCGGATCCGGCAGCGCGCGGCGGTCCAGCTTGCCGTTGGGGGTGAGCGGCAGGGCGTCGAGGCGCACGAAGGCGGCCGGGACCATGTAGTCGGGCAGGCGGGCGCTCAGATGGGCGCGCAGCGATCCGGCGAGATCCTCCTCCGGCGCGGCCACCACGTAGGCGACCAGGCGCTGGGCCGAGCCCTCGCCCCGGGCGACGACGGCGGCCTCGCGCACGGCGGCGTGTTCGGCCAGGCGCGCCTCGATCTCGCCCGGCTCGATGCGGAAGCCGCGGATCTTGACCTGATCGTCGTTGCGACCGAGGAACTCGATGTTGCCGTCGGGCAGGTAGCGGGCCAGATCGCCGGTCCGGTACATCCGCGCGCCCGGTGCGGGGCTGAACGGGTCCTTCAGGAAGCGCTCGGCGGTCAGGTCGGGGCGGTTGAGGTAGCCCCGGGCCACGCCCGCGCCGCCGATGTACAACTCGCCCACGGCGCCCAGCGGCACCGGCGCGCCGGACCCATCCAGGATGTAGATCCGCGTGTTGGCGATCGGACGACCGATCGGCACAACATCGCCCGCATAACCAGCCGGGCGCGGCCAGACCGAAGCGCAAACGGTCGATTCCGTCGGGCCATACGCGTTGAAGACCGATACGCTGCGCGGCAGTCTGTCGATCAGGTCGCGAGCGAGTGCCTCTCCTGCGATAACCAGAGCGTGCAGCGCCTCGAGCTTGCCTGCCGTGTCCACGGATCTCAAAGTGGCCGGCGTCAACGTCGCGTGCGTAATCCCTTCAGATATTACGTAATCCGACAATCCAGTCGTTCGCTCGATCTCGACCGGCACATGTAGAGATGCCCCGGACAGCAGGGCCATCACGATCTCAGATATGCTCGCGTCGAAGTTGAACGATGCAAAAAGCATCACCCGACTGGAAGCCTGAACATCGAATATCGAGATCTGCGACCGCGCGAGGTTATTCAATCCCCGATGTTCGACCATGACGCCTTTTGGCGTTCCGGTGGATCCGGAGGTGTAGATGACGTAGGCGAGATGGCCGGCGGTGAGGCCGAGCTCGGCCGGATCGGGATCGCCCTCGGGCAGCCCGGCCTCGCCGGGCAGCGGCCGGTCGAGCGCCAGCACCGTGTGCCCGGAACAGGCCTCGCCCAGAACCGCGCGCCCGACGCCGTCCGTCAGCAGTAGCCGCGGACCCGCATCCGCCAGGATCCGGCCCAGGCGCTCCGACGGGTAGGCCGGATCGAGCGGCACGTAGGCCCCGCCCGCCTTCAGGATCGCCAGAAGCCCGACCACCATCGCCGGGCTGCGCTCCAGGCAGATCGCCACCCGTTCGTCGGGTCGGACCCCCAGGCCGATCAGGTGATGCGCCAGGCGGTTCGCACGCCGGTTCAACTCGCCGTAGCTGAGGCTGACCTCGTCCTGCACCAGGGCGGTCGCGTCCGGGCTGCGGCGCACCTGCTCCTCGAACAGCTGGTGGACGCACAGCTCCGAGGGATAGGCCGCCTCGGTGCGGTTCCAGGTCTCGAGCAGAAGCTCGCGCTCCGCCCGGGGCAGCACGTCGAGCCGACGGACCGGCGTGGTGGGGGCGTGCTCCAGCGCCTCGACGAGGCTCTCCAGCGATCGCCGCATGAGCGCGCAGACCCGGTCGGGGGAGAGCGGCTGAACGACCTGTGCCGTCAGGCCGAGGGCGTGGCCGTAATCCTCGACCGCCAGGATAAAGGGGTAGTTCGTGCGCTCCTCGCCGCCGAGCCACTCGATCCCCGCCAGGGCGTGGGATCGGTCCTCGACGGCAGGCGCGGCGACGTTGTGCCGGTAGTTGAGCAGGGCGCTGAACAGCGGGGTCGGCGCGGCCACGGCGCTGCAGCGCTGGGCCAGGGCGAGCGAGCCGTGCTCGTGGCGCAGCAGGTCGGCGAGCCGGGCATGGGTCTGGCGCACGCTTGTCTCGACATCGACGTCACCGAGATCAAGCCGCAACGGCAGCGTGTTGATGAACAGGCCCATGGCCTGATCGGCGCCGTCGCCGGCCCGCATGCGCCCGAACAGGACCGTGCCGAACACGACCTGCTCACGGCCGCTGGTTCGAGCGATCACCTGTCCCCAGGCGAGGTGACACAGGCTGGCCAGGCTGACGCCGAGCCGCCGGGCCTGGGCGCGGAGCTGGTCGTTGAGCCCTGGAGGCAGGTCCCACCGCGCCTCCTGCACGGCGGTGCCGTCGCGGCGCACATCCAGCAGGCCGAACGGGGCGGTCGGCTCATCGATGTCGGCCAGCATGCTGCGGAAGAAGCGCTCGTGCTCCTCCTGCGGGATGCCCAGGCGCGCTTGCGCGATCAGGTCGCGATAGGGACGGGGCGGGGCCAACTCCGCGCCGCGGCCGGAGAGAAACGCCTCGACCTCCGCCCGGCTCACCTCCAAGGTGGAGTGATCGACAATGAGGTGATGCTGAAGTTCGTGCACCAGCCAGCGCTCAGTGCCGGGCTCGCGCGCGATGGCATAGCGCAGCAGGGGGGCCTGGGTCAGATCGATCCGGAAGTGGCGCGGATCGAAGCGGCGCGCCATCTGCTCGGGGCCGGGACCGCCATGGGGATCGAGCTCGACCTCCGTGACGACGAGCGGCGCCTTGCGCCAGACCACCTGAGCCGGAACGGACAGCTGATCCCACACGAAGGCGGTGCGCAGGATGTCGTGGCGATCGACCACCCGTTGCATGGCCGCAAGATACCGATCGAGAAGCGCGCGATCGGGGAAGGCCATCTGGCTGGCCTGGAGATAGGGATCGCCGTCGCTGGCCAGCAGGTGATGGAACAGTATCCCGTCCTGCAGAGGGGACAGGCTGTAGATGTCCTGGACGTTCCCCACGCCCCCGGGAACACCCGCGACGATGCGCTCGATATCCGCCTGCGTCAGCTCGATCAGCGGCAGCATGCCCGGCGTGATCACACGGGTTCCTGCCGCGATCACGTAATCTGGGAGTGCGACCTTCCCGTCCTGATACTGAACGGCGGCAAAGGCCTCCAGGGTAGGGCTGGCGAACAGATCCCGGACTTCTGCGGCGTAGCCGAGCTGACGCAGGCGGCTGAGCAGGCGAACGGCCAGGAGGGAGTGGCCGCCGAGTTCGAAGAAGCTGTCGTGGCGGCCGACCCGCTCGACCCCGAGCAGTTCCTGCCAGAGGCCGGCCAGGACGGCCTCGATCCCCTCCCGCGGCGGCTCGTAGGCCTGGCGGGCGTAGGCGTCGACGTCCGGATCCGGCAGCGCGCGGCGGTCCAGCTTGCCGTTGGGGGTGAGCGGCAGGGCGTCGAGGCGCACGAAGGCGGCCGGGACCATGTAGTCGGGCAGGCGGGCGCTCAGATGGGCGCGCAGCGATCCGGCGAGATCCTCCTCCGGCGCGGCCACCACGTAGGCGACCAGGCGCTGGGCCGAGCCCTCGCCCCGGGCGACGACGGCGGCCTCGCGCACGGCGGCGTGTTCGGCCAGGCGCGCCTCGATCTCGCCCGGCTCGATGCGGAAGCCGCGGATCTTGACCTGATCGTCGTTGCGACCGAGGAACTCGATGTTGCCGTCGGGCAGGTAGCGGGCCAGATCGCCGGTCCGGTACATCCGCGCGCCCGGTGCGGGGCTGAACGGGTCCTTCAGGAAGCGCTCGGCGGTCAGGTCGGGGCGGTTGAGGTAGCCCCGGGCCACGCCCGCGCCGCCGATGTACAACTCGCCCACGGCGCCCAGCGGCACCGGCGCGCCGGACCCATCCAGGATGTAGATCCGCGTGTTGGCGATCGGACGACCGATCGGCACAACATCGCCCGCATAACCAGCCGGGCGCGGCCAGACCGAAGCGCAAACGGTCGATTCCGTCGGGCCATACGCGTTGAAGACCGATACGCTGCGCGGCAGTCTGTCGATCAGGTCGCGAGCGAGTGCCTCTCCTGCGATAACCAGAGCGTGCAGCGCCTCGAGCTTGCCTGCCGTGTCCACGGATCTCAAAGTGGCCGGCGTCAACGTCGCGTGCGTAATCCCTTCAGATATTACGTAATCCGACAATCCAGTCGTTCGCTCGATCTCGACCGGCACATGTAGAGATGCCCCGGACAGCAGGGCCATCACGATCTCAGATATGCTCGCGTCGAAGTTGAACGATGCAAAAAGCATCACCCGACTGGAAGCCTGAACATCGAATATCGAGATCTGCGACCGCGCGAGGTTATTCAATCCCCGATGTTCGACCATGACGCCTTTTGGCGTTCCGGTGGATCCGGAGGTGTAGATGACGTAGGCGAGATGGCCGGCGGTGAGGCCGAGCTCGGCCGGATCGGGATCGCCCTCGGGCAGCCCGGCCTCGCCGGGCAGCGGCCGGTCGAGCGCCAGCACCGTGTGCCCGGAACAGGCCTCGCCCAGAACCGCGCGCCCGACGCCGTCCGTCAGCAGTAGCCGCGGACCCGCATCCGCCAGGATCCGGCCCAGGCGCTCCGACGGGTAGGCCGGATCGAGCGGCACGTAGGCCCCGCCCGCCTTCAGGATCGCCAGAAGCCCGACCACCATCGCCGGGCTGCGCTCCAGGCAGATCGCCACCCGTTCGTCGGGTCGGACCCCCAGGCCGATCAGGTGATGCGCCAGGCGGTTCGCACGCCGGTTCAACTCGCCGTAGCTGAGGCTGACCTCGTCCTGCACCAGGGCGGTCGCGTCCGGGCTGCGGCGCACCTGCTCCTCGAACAGCTGGTGGACGCACAGCTCCGAGGGATAGGCCGCCTCGGTGCGGTTCCAGGTCTCGAGCAGAAGCTCGCGCTCCGCCCGGGGCAGCACGTCGAGCCGACGGACCGGAAGGGCCGGCTCGGCGACCATGGCTTCGAGCACGGTGAGCAGATAGCCCAGATGCCGCTCGACCGTTGCGGCATCGAACAGCGCCGTCGCGTAGCCAAGGGCGCCGCCGATGCCGTCCTCGCTCTCGGACAGAGACAACTCGAGGTCGAACTTGGCCACATCGTACGGAAGCCCAGCCGGCTCGGCCTCCAGCCCCGGCAGGACCAGCCTGGCCTCCTCGGTGTTCTGCCAAGCGAACATGACCTGGAACAGCGGCGTGTGATCCAGACGCCGCGGCGGCTGGACGATCTCGACCACCTGCTCGAAGGGCAGATCCTGGTTGTCCTGCGCGTCCAGGGCGGCCCGACGCACCCGAGCCAGCACTTCGCCCACAGCCGGCTCACCCGACAGGTCGAGCCGCAGGGCCAGCGTGTTCACGAAGAAGCCGATCAGCCCCTCCGTCTCCGTCCGGCCACGGTTGGCCGTCGGCGTGCCGATGACGAGGTCGTCCTGACCGGACAGCCGAGCGAGCACCGCGGCCCAAGCCGCGAGCACGGTCATGAACAAGGTCACGCCGTGTTGCCGGCTCAGATCCTTGAGCGCCCGGGACAGGCTGGCCTCGATGCGCACCGGGAGCGAGCCGCCGGCGAAGGATTGCTGGGCCGGACGCGGACGGTCGGTCGGCAGGGCGAGCAGGACCGGCGCATCCGCCAGAACCCGGCGCCAGTATCCAGCCTGGGCCTCGAGGCGCTCGCCGCTGAGCCAGCGGCGCTGCCAAGCCGCGTAGTCCGGGTACTGAAGCGCCAGAGGTGCCAGAGGGTCCGGGCGCCCCTGGCTGAAGGCGGCGTACAGAGACCCGAGTTCCCTGAGCAGCACGGCGGCAGACCAGCCGTCGGAGACGATGTGGTGCTGGGTCAGCACGAAGACATGGTCGGCCTCTCCCAGACGGATCAGGCAGCCGCGGATCAAGGGCCCTCGGGCCAGATCGAACGGGGATTGGACCTCCTGGGCACACAGCCGCTCAAGCTGCACCTCTGCATCGGCGGCACCGTACAGGTCGTGCCGGGCGAGGGGCAGGCCGGTTCCGGACGGAAGCAGTTCGACCCGAGGCAGGCCCTCGGGGGCGCTGAACAGACTGCGCAGGGCCTCGTGACGGTCCAGGATCCGATCCAGGCTTCGTTGCAGAGCCGGGACGTCGAGCTCTCCGCGCAGGCGCAGGGCCAGAGGCACGTGGTAGGTCGCGCTCACGCCATCGAGCTGCGCCAGGAACCACAGGCGCTGCTGGGCGAAGGACGGCGCCAGAGGCGCGTCACGGGAGACCGGCTCGATCGACGGCAGCGCCTGGGGCCCTGAACGGACAAGGGCGCCGTCGATGGTCGCCGCCAAGCCGGCCAGATCCGGGCTGCCGAACAGGGCCGCCAGAGGCAGCTGCACGCCCAGGGCCTGCGGCAGGCGGCTGAGCAGGCGAACGGCCAGGAGGGAGTGGCCGCCGAGTTCGAAGAAGCTGTCGTGGCGGCCGACCCGCTCGACCCCGAGCAGTTCCTGCCAGAGGCCGGCCAGGACGGCCTCGATCCCCTCCCGCGGCGGCTCGTAGGCCTGGCGGGCGTAGGCGTCGACGTCCGGATCCGGCAGCGCGCGGCGGTCCAGCTTGCCGTTGGGGGTGAGCGGCAGGGCGTCGAGGCGCACGAAGGCGGCCGGGACCATGTAGTCGGGCAGGCGGGCGCTCAGATGGGCGCGCAGCGATCCGGCGAGATCCTCCTCCGGCGCGGCCACCACGTAGGCGACCAGGCGCTGGGCCGAGCCCTCGCCCCGGGCGACGACGGCGGCCTCGCGCACGGCGGCGTGTTCGGCCAGGCGCGCCTCGATCTCGCCCGGCTCGATGCGGAAGCCGCGGATCTTGACCTGATCGTCGTTGCGACCGAGGAACTCGATGTTGCCGTCGGGCAGGTAGCGGGCCAGATCGCCGGTCCGGTACATCCGCGCGCCCGGTGCGGGGCTGAACGGGTCCTTCAGGAAGCGCTCGGCGGTCAGGTCGGGGCGGTTGAGGTAGCCCCGGGCCACGCCCGCGCCGCCGATGTACAGCTCGCCCACGGCGCCCAGCGGCACCGGCGCGCCGGACCCGTCCAGGATGTAGATCCGCGTGTTGGCGATCGGACGACCGATCGGCACAACATCGCCCGCATAACCAGCCGGGCGCGGCCAGACCGAAGCGCAAACGGTCGATTCCGTCGGGCCATACGCGTTGAAGACCGATACGCTGCGCGGCAGTCTGTCGATCAGGTCGCGAGCGAGTGCCTCTCCTGCGATAACCAGAGCGTGCAGCGCCTCGAGCTTGCCTGCCGTGTCCACGGATCTCAAAGTGGCCGGCGTCAACGTCGCGTGCGTAATCCCTTCAGATATTACGTAATCCGACAATCCAGTCGTTCGCTCGATCTCGACCGGCACATGTAGAGATGCCCCGGACAGCAGGGCCATCACGATCTCAGATATGCTCGCGTCGAAGTTGAACGATGCAAAAAGCATCACCCGACTGGAAGCCTGAACATCGAATATCGAGATCTGCGACCGCGCGAGGTTATTCAATCCCCGATGTTCGACCATGACGCCTTTTGGCGTTCCGGTGGATCCGGAGGTGTAGATGACGTAGGCGAGATGGCCGGCGGTGAGGCCGAGCTCGGCCGGATCGGGATCGCCCTCGGGCAGCCCGGCCTCGCCGGGCAGCGGCCGGTCGAGCGCCAGCACCGTGTGCCCGGAACAGGCCTCGCCCAGAACCGCGCGCCCGACGCCGTCCGTCAGCAGTAGCCGCGGACCCGCATCCGCCAGGATCCGGCCCAGGCGCTCCGACGGGTAGGCCGGATCGAGCGGCACGTAGGCCCCGCCCGCCTTCAGGATCGCCAGAAGCCCGACCACCATCGCCGGGCTGCGCTCCAGGCAGATCGCCACCCGTTCGTCGGGTCGGACCCCCAGGCCGATCAGGTGATGCGCCAGGCGGTTCGCACGCCGGTTCAACTCGCCGTAGCTGAGGCTGACCTCGTCCTGCACCAGGGCGGTCGCGTCCGGGCTGCGGCGCACCTGCTCCTCGAACAGCTGGTGGACGCACAGCTCCGAGGGATAGGCCGCCTCGGTGCGGTTCCAGGTCTCGAGCAGAAGCTCGCGCTCCGCCCGGGGCAGCACGTCGAGCCGACGGACCGGAAGGGCCGGCTCGGCGACCATGGCTTCGAGCACGGTGAGCAGATAGCCCAGATGCCGCTCGACCGTTGCGGCATCGAACAGCGCCGTCGCGTAGCCAAGGGCGCCGCCGATGCCGTCCTCGCTCTCGGACAGAGACAACTCGAGGTCGAACTTGGCCACATCGTACGGAAGCCCAGCCGGCTCGGCCTCCAGCCCCGGCAGGACCAGCCTGGCCTCCTCGGTGTTCTGCCAAGCGAACATGACCTGGAACAGCGGCGTGTGATCCAGACGCCGCGGCGGCTGGACGATCTCGACCACCTGCTCGAAGGGCAGATCCTGGTTGTCCTGCGCGTCCAGGGCGGCCCGACGCACCCGAGCCAGCACTTCGCCCACAGCCGGCTCACCCGACAGGTCGAGCCGCAGGGCCAGCGTGTTCACGAAGAAGCCGATCAGCCCCTCCGTCTCCGTCCGGCCACGGTTGGCCGTCGGCGTGCCGATGACGAGGTCGTCCTGACCGGACAGCCGAGCGAGCACCGCGGCCCAAGCCGCGAGCACGGTCATGAACAAGGTCACGCCGTGTTGCCGGCTCAGATCCTTGAGCGCCCGGGACAGGCTGGCCTCGATGCGCACCGGGAGCGAGCCGCCGGCGAAGGATTGCTGGGCCGGACGCGGACGGTCGGTCGGCAGGGCGAGCAGGACCGGCGCATCCGCCAGAACCCGGCGCCAGTATCCAGCCTGGGCCTCGAGGCGCTCGCCGCTGAGCCAGCGGCGCTGCCAAGCCGCGTAGTCCGGGTACTGAAGCGCCAGAGGTGCCAGAGGGTCCGGGCGCCCCTGGCTGAAGGCGGCGTACAGAGACCCGAGTTCCCTGAGCAGCACGGCGGCAGACCAGCCGTCGGAGACGATGTGGTGCTGGGTCAGCACGAAGACATGGTCGGCCTCTCCCAGACGGATCAGGCAGCCGCGGATCAAGGGCCCTCGGGCCAGATCGAACGGGGATTGGACCTCCTGGGCACACAGCCGCTCAAGCTGCACCTCTGCATCGGCGGCACCGTACAGGTCGTGCCGGGCGAGGGGCAGGCCGGTTCCGGACGGAAGCAGTTCGACCCGAGGCAGGCCCTCGGGGGCGCTGAACAGACTGCGCAGGGCCTCGTGACGGTCCAGGATCCGATCCAGGCTTCGTTGCAGAGCCGGGACGTCGAGCTCTCCGCGCAGGCGCAGGGCCAGAGGCACGTGGTAGGTCGCGCTCACGCCATCGAGCTGCGCCAGGAACCACAGGCGCTGCTGGGCGAAGGACGGCGCCAGAGGCGCGTCACGGGAGACCGGCTCGATCGACGGCAGCGCCTGGGGCCCTGAACGGACAAGGGCGCCGTCGATGGTCGCCGCCAAGCCGGCCAGATCCGGGCTGCCGAACAGGGCCGCCAGAGGCAGCTGCACGCCCAGGGCCTGCGGCAGGCGGCTGAGCAGGCGAACGGCCAGGAGGGAGTGGCCGCCGAGTTCGAAGAAGCTGTCGTGGCGGCCGACCCGCTCGACCCCGAGCAGTTCCTGCCAGAGGCCGGCCAGGACGGCCTCGATCCCCTCCCGCGGCGGCTCGTAGGCCTGGCGGGCGTAGGCGTCGACGTCCGGATCCGGCAGCGCGCGGCGGTCCAGCTTGCCGTTGGGGGTGAGCGGCAGGGCGTCGAGGCGCACGAAGGCGGCCGGGACCATGTAGTCGGGCAGGCGGGCGCTCAGATGGGCGCGCAGCGATCCGGCGAGATCCTCCTCCGGCGCGGCCACCACGTAGGCGACCAGGCGCTGGGCCGAGCCCTCGCCCCGGGCGACGACGGCGGCCTCGCGCACGGCGGCGTGTTCGGCCAGGCGCGCCTCGATCTCGCCCGGCTCGATGCGGAAGCCGCGGATCTTGACCTGATCGTCGTTGCGACCGAGGAACTCGATGTTGCCGTCGGGCAGGTAGCGGGCCAGATCGCCGGTCCGGTACATCCGCGCGCCCGGTGCGGGGCTGAACGGGTCCTTCAGGAAGCGCTCGGCGGTCAGGTCGGGGCGGTTGAGGTAGCCCCGGGCCACGCCCGCGCCGCCGATGTACAACTCGCCCACGGCGCCCAGCGGCACCGGCGCGCCGGACCCATCCAGGATGTAGATCCGCGTGTTGGCGATCGGACGACCGATCGGCACAACATCGCCCGCATAACCAGCCGGGCGCGGCCAGACCGAAGCGCAAACGGTCGATTCCGTCGGGCCATACGCGTTGAAGACCGATACGCTGCGCGGCAGTCTGTCGATCAGGTCGCGAGCGAGTGCCTCTCCTGCGATAACCAGAGCGTGCAGCGCCTCGAGCTTGCCTGCCGTGTCCACGGATCTCAAAGTGGCCGGCGTCAACGTCGCGTGCGTAATCCCTTCAGATATTACGTAATCCGACAATCCAGTCGTTCGCTCGATCTCGACCGGCACATGTAGAGATGCCCCGGACAGCAGGGCCATCACGATCTCAGATATGCTCGCGTCGAAGTTGAACGATGCAAAAAGCATCACCCGACTGGAAGCCTGAACATCGAATATCGAGATCTGCGACCGCGCGAGGTTATTCAATCCCCGATGTTCGACCATGACGCCTTTTGGCGTTCCGGTGGATCCGGAGGTGTAGATGACGTAGGCGAGATGGCCGGCGGTGAGGCCGAGCTCGGCCGGATCGGGATCGCCCTCGGGCAGCCCGGCCTCGCCGGGCAGCGGCCGGTCGAGCGCCAGCACCGTGTGCCCGGAACAGGCCTCGCCCAGAACCGCGCGCCCGACGCCGTCCGTCAGCAGTAGCCGCGGACCCGCATCCGCCAGGATCCGGCCCAGGCGCTCCGACGGGTAGGCCGGATCGAGCGGCACGTAGGCCCCGCCCGCCTTCAGGATCGCCAGAAGCCCGACCACCATCGCCGGGCTGCGCTCCAGGCAGATCGCCACCCGTTCGTCGGGTCGGACCCCCAGGCCGATCAGGTGATGCGCCAGGCGGTTCGCACGCCGGTTCAACTCGCCGTAGCTGAGGCTGACCTCGTCCTGCACCAGGGCGGTCGCGTCCGGGCTGCGGCGCACCTGCTCCTCGAACAGCTGGTGGACGCACAGCTCCGAGGGATAGGCCGCCTCGGTGCGGTTCCAGGTCTCGAGCAGAAGCTCGCGCTCCGCCCGGGGCAGCACGTCGAGCCGACGGACCGGCGTGGTGGGGGCGTGCTCCAGCGCCTCGACGAGGCTCTCCAGCGATCGCCGCATGAGCGCGCAGACCCGGTCGGGGGAGAGCGGCTGAACGACCTGTGCCGTCAGGCCGAGGGCGTGGCCGTAATCCTCGACCGCCAGGATGAAGGGGTAGTTCGTGCGCTCCTCATCTCCGAGCCACTCGATCCCCGCCAGGGCGTGGGATCGGTCCTCGACGGCAGGCGCGGCGACGTTGTGCCGGTAGTTGAGCAGGGCGCTGAACAGCGGGGTCGGCGCGGCCACGGCGCTGCAGCGCTGGGCCAGGGCGAGCGAGCCGTGCTCGTGGCGCAGCAGGTCGGCGAGCCGGGCATGGGTCTGGCGCACGCTTGTCTCGACATCGACGTCACCGAGATCAAGCCGCAACGGCAGCGTGTTGATGAACAGGCCCATGGCCTGATCGGCGCCGTCGCCGGCCCGCATGCGCCCGAACAGGACCGTGCCGAACACGACCTGCTCACGGCCGCTGGTTCGAGCGATCACCTGTCCCCAGGCGAGGTGACACAGGCTGGCCAGGCTGACGCCGAGCCGCCGGGCCTGGGCGCGGAGCTGGTCGTTGAGCCCTGGAGGCAGGTCCCACCGCGCCTCCTGCACGGCGGTGCCGTCGCGGCGCACATCCAGCAGGCCGAACGGGGCGGTCGGCTCATCGATGTCGGCCAGCATGCTGCGGAAGAAGCGCTCGTGCTCCTCCTGCGGGATGCCCAGGCGCGCTTGCGCGATCAGGTCGCGATAGGGACGGGGCGGGGCCAACTCCGCGCCGCGGCCGGAGAGAAACGCCTCGACCTCCGCCCGGCTCACCTCCAAGGTGGAGTGATCGACAATGAGGTGATGCTGAAGTTCGTGCACCAGCCAGCGCTCAGTGCCGGGCTCGCGCGCGATGGCATAGCGCAGCAGGGGGGCCTGGGTCAGATCGATCCGGAAGTGGCGCGGATCGAAGCGGCGCGCCATCTGCTCGGGGCCGGGACCGCCATGGGGATCGAGCTCGACCTCCGTGACGACGAGCGGCGCCTTGCGCCAGACCACCTGAGCCGGAACGGACAGCTGATCCCACACGAAGGCGGTGCGCAGGATGTCGTGGCGATCGACCACCCGTTGCATGGCCGCAAGATACCGATCGAGAAGCGCGCGATCGGGGAAGGCCATCTGGCTGGCCTGGAGATAGGGATCGCCGTCGCTGGCCAGCAGGTGATGGAACAGTATCCCGTCCTGCAGAGGGGACAGGCTGTAGATGTCCTGGACGTTCCCCACGCCCCCGGGAACACCCGCGACGATGCGCTCGATATCCGCCTGCGTCAGCTCGATCAGCGGCAGCATGCCCGGCGTGATCACACGGGTTCCTGCCGCGATCACGTAATCTGGGAGTGCGACCTTCCCGTCCTGATACTGAACGGCGGCAAAGGCCTCCAGGGTAGGGCTGGCGAACAGATCCCGGACTTCTGCGGCGTAGCCGAGCTGACGCAGGCGGCTGAGCAGGCGAACGGCCAGGAGGGAGTGGCCGCCGAGTTCGAAGAAGCTGTCGTGGCGGCCGACCCGCTCGACCCCGAGCAGTTCCTGCCAGAGGCCGGCCAGGACGGCCTCGATCCCCTCCCGCGGCGGCTCGTAGGCCTGGCGGGCGTAGGCGTCGACGTCCGGATCCGGCAGCGCGCGGCGGTCCAGCTTGCCGTTGGGGGTGAGCGGCAGGGCGTCGAGGCGCACGAAGGCGGCCGGGACCATGTAGTCGGGCAGGCGGGCGCTCAGATGGGCGCGCAGCGATCCGGCGAGATCCTCCTCCGGCGCGGCCACCACGTAGGCGACCAGGCGCTGGGCCGAGCCCTCGCCCCGGGCGACGACGGCGGCCTCGCGCACGGCGGCGTGTTCGGCCAGGCGCGCCTCGATCTCGCCCGGCTCGATGCGGAAGCCGCGGATCTTGACCTGATCGTCGTTGCGACCGAGGAACTCGATGTTGCCGTCGGGCAGGTAGCGGGCCAGATCGCCGGTCCGGTACATCCGCGCGCCCGGTGCGGGGCTGAACGGGTCCTTCAGGAAGCGCTCGGCGGTCAGGTCGGGGCGGTTGAGGTAGCCCCGGGCCACGCCCGCGCCGCCGATGTACAGCTCGCCCACGGCGCCCAGCGGCACCGGCGCGCCGGACCCGTCCAGGATGTAGATCCGCGTGTTGGCGATCGGACGACCGATCGGCACAACATCGCCCGCATAACCAGCCGGACATTGCCACGACGTTGCAACAACGGTCGTCTCGGTCGGACCATAATTATTAACTAACTTGGCCCCTGAAACGAATTGACCAACATCGTTAGTCAGGCGATCACCGCCAACCAGAACATATTCGAGATCGCTATCGGACTGCACTTGATCTTTGGCGGCATTAAATAGCGCGGTCGCCATAAATTTTACGCTTGCCTTTTCATTGACAAGCCAGTGAACCGTCTTAACGACATCATTGGTGGCACTTTTTGATAATAGAATTGCCATAGATCCGCTGGCAATTGCAGGCCACAACTCCCAACCGCTAGCATCAAAAGATAGATTGGCCGCTACAGTACATCTACACCCAAGAACAAGATCAAATCTATCGACATGCCAACAGATAAGATTATTCAATCCCCGATGTTCGACCATGACGCCTTTTGGCGTTCCGGTGGATCCGGAGGTGTAGATGACGTAGGCGAGATGGCCGGCGGTGAGGCCGAGCTCGGCCGGATCGGGATCGCCCTCGGGCAGCCCGGCCTCGCCGGGCAGCGGCCGGTCGAGCGCCAGCACCGTGTGCCCGGAACAGGCCTCGCCCAGAACCGCGCGCCCGACGCCGTCCGTCAGCAGTAGCCGCGGACCCGCATCCGCCAGGATCCGGCCCAGGCGCTCCGACGGGTAGGCCGGATCGAGCGGCACGTAGGCCCCGCCCGCCTTCAGGATCGCCAGAAGCCCGACCACCATCGCCGGGCTGCGCTCCAGGCAGATCGCCACCCGTTCGTCGGGTCGGACCCCCAGGCCGATCAGGTGATGCGCCAGGCGGTTCGCACGCCGGTTCAACTCGCCGTAGCTGAGGCTGACCTCGTCCTGCACCAGGGCGGTCGCGTCCGGGCTGCGGCGCACCTGCTCCTCGAACAGCTGGTGGACGCACAGCTCCGAGGGATAGGCCGCCTCGGTGCGGTTCCAGGTCTCGAGCAGAAGCTCGCGCTCCGCCCGGGGCAGCACGTCGAGCCGACGGACCGGAAGGGCCGGCTCGGCGACCATGGCTTCGAGCACGGTGAGCAGATAGCCCAGATGCCGCTCGACCGTTGCGGCATCGAACAGCGCCGTCGCGTAGCCAAGGGCGCCGCCGATGCCGTCCTCGCTCTCGGACAGAGACAACTCGAGGTCGAACTTGGCCACATCGTACGGAAGCCCAGCCGGCTCGGCCTCCAGCCCCGGCAGGACCAGCCTGGCCTCCTCGGTGTTCTGCCAAGCGAACATGACCTGGAACAGCGGCGTGTGATCCAGACGCCGCGGCGGCTGGACGATCTCGACCACCTGCTCGAAGGGCAGATCCTGGTTGTCCTGCGCGTCCAGGGCGGCCCGACGCACCCGAGCCAGCACTTCGCCCACAGCCGGCTCACCCGACAGGTCGAGCCGCAGGGCCAGCGTGTTCACGAAGAAGCCGATCAGCCCCTCCGTCTCCGTCCGGCCACGGTTGGCCGTCGGCGTGCCGATGACGAGGTCGTCCTGACCGGACAGCCGAGCGAGCACCGCGGCCCAAGCCGCGAGCACGGTCATGAACAAGGTCACGCCGTGTTGCCGGCTCAGATCCTTGAGCGCCCGGGACAGGCTGGCCTCGATGCGCACCGGGAGCGAGCCGCCGGCGAAGGATTGCTGGGCCGGACGCGGACGGTCGGTCGGCAGGGCGAGCAGGACCGGCGCATCCGCCAGAACCCGGCGCCAGTATCCAGCCTGGGCCTCGAGGCGCTCGCCGCTGAGCCAGCGGCGCTGCCAAGCCGCGTAGTCCGGGTACTGAAGCGCCAGAGGTGCCAGAGGGTCCGGGCGCCCCTGGCTGAAGGCGGCGTACAGAGACCCGAGTTCCCTGAGCAGCACGGCGGCAGACCAGCCGTCGGAGACGATGTGGTGCTGGGTCAGCACGAAGACATGGTCGGCCTCTCCCAGACGGATCAGGCAGCCGCGGATCAAGGGCCCTCGGGCCAGATCGAACGGGGATTGGACCTCCTGGGCACACAGCCGCTCAAGCTGCACCTCTGCATCGGCGGCACCGTACAGGTCGTGCCGGGCGAGGGGCAGGCCGGTTCCGGACGGAAGCAGTTCGACCCGAGGCAGGCCCTCGGGGGCGCTGAACAGACTGCGCAGGGCCTCGTGACGGTCCAGGATCCGATCCAGGCTTCGTTGCAGAGCCGGGACGTCGAGCTCTCCGCGCAGGCGCAGGGCCAGAGGCACGTGGTAGGTCGCGCTCACGCCATCGAGCTGCGCCAGGAACCACAGGCGCTGCTGGGCGAAGGACGGCGCCAGAGGCGCGTCACGGGAGACCGGCTCGATCGACGGCAGCGCCTGGGGCCCTGAACGGACAAGGGCGCCGTCGATGGTCGCCGCCAAGCCGGCCAGATCCGGGCTGCCGAACAGGGCCGCCAGAGGCAGCTGCACGCCCAGGGCCTGCGGCAGGCGGCTGAGCAGGCGAACGGCCAGGAGGGAGTGGCCGCCGAGTTCGAAGAAGCTGTCGTGGCGGCCGACCCGCTCGACCCCGAGCAGTTCCTGCCAGAGGCCGGCCAGGACGGCCTCGATCCCCTCCCGCGGCGGCTCGTAGGCCTGGCGGGCGTAGGCGTCGACGTCCGGATCCGGCAGCGCGCGGCGGTCCAGCTTGCCGTTGGGGGTGAGCGGCAGGGCGTCGAGGCGCACGAAGGCGGCCGGGACCATGTAGTCGGGCAGGCGGGCGCTCAGATGGGCGCGCAGCGATCCGGCGAGATCCTCCTCCGGCGCGGCCACCACGTAGGCGACCAGGCGCTGGGCCGAGCCCTCGCCCCGGGCGACGACGGCGGCCTCGCGCACGGCGGCGTGTTCGGCCAGGCGCGCCTCGATCTCGCCCGGCTCGATGCGGAAGCCGCGGATCTTGACCTGATCGTCGTTGCGACCGAGGAACTCGATGTTGCCGTCGGGCAGGTAGCGGGCCAGATCGCCGGTCCGGTACATCCGCGCGCCCGGTGCGGGGCTGAACGGGTCCTTCAGGAAGCGCTCGGCGGTCAGGTCGGGGCGGTTGAGGTAGCCCCGGGCCACGCCCGCGCCGCCGATGTACAGCTCGCCCACGGCGCCCAGCGGCACCGGCGCGCCGGACCCGTCCAGGATGTAGATCCGCGTGTTGGCGATCGGACGACCGATCGGCACAACATCGCCCGCATAACCAGCCGGACATCGCCACGACGTGACATCGATCGCCGCCTCGGTCGGACCATAGAGGTTGTGCAACTCGGCCCGCGGCAACAAATGGCAGAACTTGCGAAGGCTGGCAGCCTGCAGCGCCTCACCGCTGCAGATGACCCGCAACAACGACGCACAGCTGGCCGCCCCCTCTGTCTCGAGGAAGACCGATAGCATCGAGGGCACGAAGTGGATTGTCGTCACCCCCCGCCGGTTGATCGATCTGATGAGCGCGGCAGGATCTTTATGCTCTTCTGGGAGAGCGAGTACGAGCGTCGCCCCCGCAAGAAGCGTCCAGAAGAATTCCCAGGCAGAGACGTCGAAGCTGAAGGGCGTCTTCTGCAACACCACGTCCTGCTGGCTGAGACGGTAGGTTTGCTGCATCCAAATTAGACGGTTGACGATGGCTCTATGCTCGTTGAGCGCACCTTTTGGCGTTCCGGTGGACCCGGAGGTGTAGATGACGTAGGCGAGATGGCCGGCGGTGAGGCCGAGCTCGGCCGGATCGGGATCGCCCTCGGGCAGCCCGGCCTCGCCGGGCAGCGGCCGGTCGAGCGCCAGCACCGTGTGCCCGGAACAGGCCTCGCCCAGAACCGCGCGCCCGACGCCGTCCGTCAGCAGTAGCCGCGGACCCGCATCCGCCAGGATCCGGCCCAGGCGCTCCGACGGGTAGGCCGGATCGAGCGGCACGTAGGCCCCGCCCGCCTTCAGGATCGCCAGAAGCCCGACCACCATCGCCGGGCTGCGCTCCAGGCAGATCGCCACCCGTTCGTCGGGTCGGACCCCCAGGCCGATCAGGTGATGCGCCAGGCGGTTCGCACGCCGGTTCAACTCGCCGTAGCTGAGGCTGACCTCGTCCTGCACCAGGGCGGTCGCGTCCGGGCTGCGGCGCACCTGCTCCTCGAACAGCTGGTGGACGCACAGCTCCGAGGGATAGGCCGCCTCGGTGCGGTTCCAGGTCTCGAGCAGAAGCTCGCGCTCCGCCCGAGGCAGCACGTCGAGCCGACGGACCGGAAGATCGCGTGCCGAAGGTAAGGATTGGACATTGCGAACTATATCATTGAACCGATCTGTGACATAACCAAACTCCTGTTCACTAACCAATTCATCATTGTAGCACAATCTATATTTTGCACTTGAAACACATAACTGCAATCCAAATTTTCCAGCGCCATTGCAATCAAATTCCACCGCCTGATTATCGTCAAAATTCGAACAATAGACAAAGCCATGATATGGCACGCCGCCATAATTCTTCCATTGTTGCCTAAGTGTTGGATCTCTGAATATTAAATCAACTGGGAAAGGCAGCCTGCAATCGAATTCTTCTGCAATAACTTTAATGTAATTGCTAAGATCGCCAAATGTCTTGTGTTCCTCCAAATTGAGTGCAACAGGAAAGAGCCGCGAATAAATCTTATCAGCATACGGCCGCTTAAAAAACTCATGCCTACTTACCCAACCAAGCAAAATGTCATTTTTACCAGAATACACCCAAAGCATTAGAGCAAAAGACGACAACAAAACTGAACATAGTTCCGCAGTCGGAAGTTCGGTTGGCGATTTAACATTTTTCCACGCACCAAAGCGCCACCGATCTGCAGTACCGAAATTTTTGTGGGACACTGACGAGAATGCCTTACCAATCAATTGCCTCCAAAAAGGCTCATGGCGACAAGAATTTTCATAGCATCCCGTTATAGAATCACGAGCCTCCTGCGATAGGATTGGCAATTGATATCCGACATGAACAGAACATATTCCGGCGATCTGTCTTGAGTTAGCATTTAAATCGGCTGGGCAGATCAACCCACCGATTATTACATCGTAATCATTGGTGGCAATACGCCAACCTTCAGAATAAATTGCGACAACGGCTCCAGCAGGGGCAGTTGATTTAATGTGCGACCTCATGATCGATGAGATCAAAATCAATCCATTCTTCAAGATCAACTTTGGAATGGCCAATGGATTGAAATGCAACTTGCCAAAATCAAGTGCATTAGCCAGACAAACAAGTTTTGACGCATGGCAATCGAATGAAACAACTCCGCCCGCCGTCGGCCGCTTATTGAGGGCGAAGTAAGTCCGAGCGTTTAAATTTTGTCGTTTAAAAACCAAATTTTGACTTGACAGACCACTTACCAACGCCTCGAAACTCTTGATAGCATCGTTAAAACACTTAAGATTCAAAGATAAGGCTGTTTCCTCTGCTGAAATAAGAAATTCCGACTGAATAGCTATATCCCCGGAATCTACGAGCCGATCAATTTTATGCCAAGTGACGCCGTAACGTCTTTGTCCCTCAATGATCGCCCAAGACGTAGCATGGCTTCCGGCGAATAAAGGAAGTGGAGCATCGTGATAATTGTAGGCGCCGCCGCAAGCTCTATTTACAATCTCATCTGGTAATATAGTCGGATTTGCTATAGAAAATATCCAATCTATTGTTGCCAGAGATCCGGCGGTCGAAATTTCTCCGATATTCTTATACAAGAACACATCATTAGATACCGCCCAGTTCTCGAATGACTCATCAAAAGCAACCACGCCTACAATACGATGCCTCAATGCAATCAAAATTTCTGCGCAGGCTACAGCAATGTTGCCGGCGCCAAAAATGAAAACATTCTTATGAATGATAGTATTGCGGCATGCCATCTGCTCATCAGACTGCATAGAGACAAATTCGGGCAAACGACTTTCGCGACGCGACTCGTCCGTCATGACCCGTCTCCCTGTAAAATTTTTTGATTGTAGCTTGTGAATTAGTCTGGACAGAATCTGCTGGCGAATTAGATATTTTGACGCAACTGGCTGCTTAATTCAGTGGAACCGAGCTCGACTCGAAGAGCCTACGAGTTCTCAAAGACCGTAAAACATTAGATAAGCAGCAAACGATTCTACACTACGTATAGAAAAACTGTAGCATCGAAATTTGCTGCATCACAGCGCCCAGCGAGCCTCGAATCTACCTTGAGTTATCTTAGGCCGATTGGTGTGGTGCAAGCAACCCCAAAAGGTAAAATAATGCCACCGAAGGAGCAGGCCTTTTGGCGCTCCTAATCGCTTGATATCGTGTCACTTTTCCAGCTTTTGGAAGCCTTCCTGGCAATGAGAGGGCGTGCATGCATCCATCGGACACTGGCCGCCACCTCCCTACCTATATTGTTGGGGCATAGGCTATGTCACCCAAACTGCTCCTCCCTCGGCATCGCATTTCTCCCGCAGTTTGCGTGGAACCGTCGCGGTGACGGGGAGGGCACGGTCTGATTCGCCAGGCGGGTCATCCTGTCCTCATTCCTGCCGGGCTGCGCCATTGAGCGCGTCATCCGGAGCGAAGGTCGTCTTGTTGTCTTCGTCCATGCGTTGCGTGTGCATGGTCGTTGCCTAACCTGTGGCACGAACAGCCCTGCCGTTCACAGCCGCTATGGACGCCGTCCGGCCGACCTGCCGAGCATCGGTCAGCCCATGACGCTGCGCCTGCGCGTCCGACCTTCTACTGCCATGATAGTGCCTACTCCCGTCGCACCTCCTCCGCCCCACGGTTGCTTGAGATACCCCGTTAGCGGACGGTCTCCGCCTCAGGGGTGAGAACGATGACGACGACTACAGGAGCGGTTGCCGGTGCGGCCGGACCTGGCCGGGGTGGGCGCATGTCCCGGCAGCGCAAGCGGGACGCGGTGTTGCGGCTTCTGCGTGGTGAGGACCTGGAGAGCGTCTCGCGCGGCCTGGGCGTGACGGCGGCGACCTTGTCGGGCTGGCGCGATGCTTTCCTGGCGGCGGCCGAGGCCAGCCTGTCCACCCGGCCCCTCGATGCGGAGGCGCTGGAGAGCGGGCGTCTCAAGGCCAAGCTCGGCGAGATGCTGCTGGAGCGCGAGCTGCTGGAGGCCAAGGTCGCCACCCTGGAGGCGCGTGGCGCCGGCCCTTTGGCCCGGGGGCGGTCGCGGCCATGAGCCGGACCGTCTCGCCAGCCAGCGGCAGCGTCTACGGGCTGGCTCGGGTTTGCCGGATCTGGCGCGTCTCGCGCGCCACCGTCCACCGGCATCTCTCACCGCCCCGCTTAAGGCTCGGATCGGAGGCCGGGTCCGATCCCGCGCGGCGGCCCGGCCCGTTCGGGGCGATGCCGGATGCCGCACTGCTCCTGCGGATCCTCGCCATCCTGATCGACAGCCCCTTCCACGGCGAAGGCCATCGCAAGGTCTGGGCACGGCTGCGCATGAAGGGCGTGCGCACCTCCAAGCGCCGGGTGCTGCGCCTGATGCGCGCCCACGACCTGTTGGCCCCCACGCGGGTCGGCACGCCGCGCGGTCCGCGCAACCACGACGGCACCATCATCCCGGACCGGGTCGACACGATGTGGGGCACCGACCTGACCACCACCTGGACGGCCGAGGGGCAGGTCGCGGTGTTCGTGGCCATCGATCACCGCTCGGCCGAGTGCGTGGGCATCCATGCGGCCCGCCGGGCTACGCGCTTCGAGGCGCTGGAGCCGATCCGCCAAGGGTTGCGGCAGCGCTTCGGTGGCTTTTCGGCCGAGATCGCCTCCGGCCCGAGCGTCCGGCACGATCACGGTAGCCAGTCCATGGCGGACGCCTTCCAGACCGAGCTCGCGTTCCTAGGCATCGCGAGCTCGCCCGCCTTCGTGCGCGCCCCGGAGGGGAATGGCTGCGCCGAGCGCTTCATCCGCACCCTCAAGGAAAACCTGTTATGGGTCGAGCACTTCGATACGGTCGAGGATCTGCGCCACGGCCTGCTGGCGTTCCGGGATCTCTACAATGAGACGTGGCTGATCGAGCGACACGGGTTCCGGCCACCGGCCGATATCCGCGCCGCGCAGCTTCCACCCGCGGCCATCGCCGCGTAGGCTTCAGGTCGGTGTCTCACAATCCGCAGGCGGTACACACCTTCGCTGAGCCACTCCCCTAGCTGATGCCGTCGCGCGCACGCAGGACGCGCCGCATTGCACAGGCCTCGGACCAGCATCGAGCTTGCAGTCGGTGGCGAGGCCGGTGCGCGCCTGACCGGCCATCTGAGAATGCAGACCAGCCCCAATACGATCCTGTGTCTCGTGCGCCGCCTACCGCTGCCTAGCGTGGATCGGCTGCGAGCCGTAAGCATCGACGATTGGGCCGTCCGCAAAAGACGAATCTACGGCACGCTGCTCGTCGAGTTCGATCGTCGATGCCCGATCAACCGGCTGCCCGACCGAACTGGGGCGACCGTCACCGACTGGCTGGGGCGCCGTCCCAGCATCCAGATCGTCGCTCGCGACCCCTCGACCGAGTACGCCCGAGCGGCGGCGGCAGGCGCTTCCGCTGCTCTCCGAGTCGCCGACCGATGGCATCACATTCTCAACATGCGCCAAGCGCTCGAACGCTGGCTCGGCCGCGTCCATGGCCGGCTGCGCCAGCTACTCACTCTGGACTTGCACCGCACCTTCGCCGAGGTCGTGGCGTGGGAAGACGGCCGGCTCCGGCATGCCGGCCGGGTCGACATGACCCGCGGCGGTCTTGAGAGCTTTGCGCGCACGCTGCGCGCCGACGACGAGGTGGTGATCGAGGTGACCGGCAACGCGATGGTCGTCTCACACCTGCTGAGGCAACACGCGGCGCGCGTCGTGATCGCCAACCCGCTGCAGGTCAAGGCGATCGCCCATGCGCACGTGAAGACCGACAAGATCGCCGCTGGCGTGCTCGCCAACCTCTATGCGGCCGGGTTCCTGCCGTAGGTCTGGACGCCGGATGCGGCGACCGAGCGGTTGCGCCGGCTCGTGGCGCGGCGCAACCAGGTGGTCCGCCATCGCACCCGGCTCAAGAACGAAACCCACGCGATCCTGCACGCTCACCTCGTGCCGCCGTGTCCGCATGCCGACCTGTTCAGCCGGGTCGGCCGAGCTTGGCTGGAACGGCAGGCTTTGCCCGATGACGAGCAGGCGGCGATAAGGCGTCACCTGCGCGAACTCGATACCCTGGGCGAGGATCTCGCCGTCCTCGACCGGGCGATCGGCGAGGCGACGCTCGACAGCCCGGTGGTGCGCCGCCTGCTCACCGTCACCGGCATAAACGTGACGGTGGCCGCCGGGCTCGCCGCCGCGATCGGCGACGTGCGTCGCTTCTCCAGCCCGCAGACGCTGGTGAGCTACTTCGGGCTCAATCCGCGTGTGCGTCAGTCCGGTCTCGGGCTCGGCCATCACGGGCGCATCAGCAAGGCGGGCGGCAGCCACGCTCGGGCGATGCTGGTCGAGGCCGCCTGGTCCGCCGCCAAGGCGCCGAGGCCGCTGCACGCCTTCTTCGTGCGGGTGCGTGCCCGGCGCGGTCACCAGATCGCCGCGGTGGCCACGGCGCGCAAACTCGCCGTGCTCTGCTGGCACCTGCTGACCAAGGAGGCCGACTACCTTTCGGGCTGCCCGGGCCTCGTGGCCAACGAGATCTGCGGGCTCGAACTGCAGGCAAGCCAACCACAGAAGGGCAACCAGCGCGGTCCGGCCTACGCCTACAACATCAAGGCGCTGCGCGATCAGGAGATGGAGATCGATCGACGGGCGGAGACAGCCTACGAGCGCGTCGTGGCGCACTGGACACCCCGCCCATCAAAAGCGGTGCGCGGACGCCTCAAATCGGCAAGGCTTGAATAAAGGCGGCCCGGCGGGGCTTGCAGCCGAGGCCCCGCGCTTCGCCACGAGGTCGTCCGCACCTGAGAAAACTACCACGGAAGGCGCGATAGGTCTTGTCCATCTCATCCATAAAGGCGATGGCGATCTTGATTCGAGCCGAATCACGAAATAGGCCCAACTTGGTCTTGAACAGCTCTGTGAAAGGGTAGACCATAGGTTCGCGCGAGTTAACCATAGCCAAAAATGATTCATCGCATTCTAAACAATGCCTTAACTCGGACAATGGATAGCAAAGTCAAATCAAAGCAAGTCTTAAATATTTATGTTATCCATTGCTTGCAATACGTTGATCTAATAGTTTACAATAAAATTCTCGGTGTAGAGATTTACTATTCGGATTCTTAGATCAGGTTGTCTGACCAAAAACACAAAATAAAATGTAATTCATGATCAGTATGTAATACAATATCTGCTCAATGCGACGCGATTATGAGAAAATCCATGCCTTCATCAATTGAAGTCCGTAAATCAATTCTAATACATTTACTAAAGTTGAATTATCGCATTATATCATTTTCTGCAATCATATCACTAATTGGAGGAATCAGCACTTCGGCTCTGCTGGTAGTAATAAACGAATGCATTAGATCAGGCGTAAATACGGATTATAATCTTTTGATTTATTTCGTTTTCCTTTGTGTGATAGCTTCAGTTTCTTCAGTATGCGCGGACATTAGCGTTAATTTGACTGGCCAACGCATTATTGCATCAGCACGCAGAGTGCTCGCCGCCCGGATCCTTGTTGCGCCAATTGATGCGCTGGAACGATATCGCACCTACCGGTTAATACCTGTGCTCACTCATGATATTGAAACAGTCAGCAATTCAGCTGTTGCGATATCATCCTTTGCGGTGTCGGCTACAATCTGTATTTGCGGACTGGCCTACCTATTATTTATTTCTCCTACTCTTATGATAATTGTAGTTTTTTTTCTGTTCTTTAGTGCGGCAGCGCAAATTATAGCACAATCTCGCGCCGTTGTAGAATTCAACCAAGCCAGATCGCATGAAGATCAAATTCAGAAATGTTATCGCGCCATAGCGGAAGGGGCGAAAGAGTTGCGCCTTCACCGCAAGCGCCGCTATAATATATACAACCTGAAGCTTAAACCAATTATACAAGAAATTTACGGCAAACAAATCCGTGCTGTAAACCTGTACGTGTCCGCCCGCGCGTTCAATACCATTACATATTTTTCCGTTGTTGGAATTGTGTTATTGGCGCGAGATTCGTCATGGCTAAACATAGACTTAGCAACCTCTGCTGGGTTTATAATTATATTGCTTTATTTGAGAGGGCAATTTGAACAAATAATAGGCGTCCTCCCGGTGATAGGTCGCGCTATAGTATCACTCCGACGCATTGATGATTTAGCAGAACAGTTTTCCAATCCTGAAATTGGCATTTCACATACACTAGAAAATGTTGAACCCGGCCAAAAGATGACACTTAAAAAAGACTTCGCGGTGATCGAATTACAGAAGATAAAATTTAGTTATAGTTCGGGTGAGACCAGACAACAATTTGCGGTGGGGCCGATTGATCTTGTAATCAGATCGGGGGAAATAATTTTTATAGTTGGAGAAAACGGGTCGGGCAAAACAACGTTGATTAAATTACTTCTTGCTCTTTATGCCCCAGCAGCAGGTGTCCTTTTATTGGACGGCCAAGAAGTGACAGCAGAAAGCCGAGATGATTATCGCCAAATGTTCACGACTGTCTTCTCCGACTATTACTTATTTGATGATATTGTTTCTGAAACTGTTTGCCTGCCGGAAGTAGCAACACAGTATTTACGCAGATTCGAGATTGATCACAAAATAGGCGCGGACACTCGATCGGCTTCAGAAATTGATCTGTCAACTGGCCAGAGGAAGAGACTGGCGTTATTGAAGGCATGGCTTGAAGATCGCCCAATTCTAATTTTTGATGAATGGGCGGCAGATCAAGATCCTATGTTCAGACGCGTATTTTATCAAGATTTACTTCCAGAGCTTAAGAATTCGGGGAAAACAGTTATTGCAATCTCCCATGATGATCGATATTTTGAAATTGCAGACCAAATACTGTGCCTAAAAGATGGTGTCCTCACCAATTATATATCGGTCAATGCACTTGGCTCGAATGAGCTAGTGCAGACGTCGGACTGTGAGATCGAACCGAACGGCTCGTCCAAGGGAGGGTAGATAAGCGGTGTGACGTTGATAGGAGCCGTGACTGGCGGTGCTCGGCGTGCCGCAACCCGGACATCGTCCTGCGCAGCGGCGACCGCGAGCACGTATCACAACGCCCGCCCCATGCCCGTTTTCGACGGAGAGTACCCGGCGGCCGGGAACCTCGTGCAGCCCAGCATTAAAGTCGCGTTTTAGAACCTTTTTGCTTGCTATTAGTTGTGCGGTGCTTACCCCGCCGACGTCCTCTGTCGACTGATGCGCCCGTGCCCAAAGCGACCATGCGATGACGTGGGCGGGCTGGATGCGCCCCTGCCCCAGCCGCAACGCGATGCAGCGGATCTCCTGGACTGCAATCTGAACCGCGCAGGTTCCACACGCGACCATCGCGGCGTAGGCTTCAGATCGGTGCCTCACAAGCCGCGGGCGGTAGAGCCGTTAAGGACACGACGCAACCTGTTGGATGAAGACAATGGTTCGAGTTGCCTGTAAATTCTGACTGACCATTCCATGACCGATCCAGGGCGCTCGCAGCAGTTCGGACGTGGCCAGCCCCTTGAGGCGTTGGCAGGCACGATCGAGCGTGTCACCTTCCACAGCCCCGAAACCGGCTTCTGCGTTCTTAAGGTCCAGGCGCGGGGCAAGCGCGACCTCGTACCGGTGATCGGCCACGCACCCGCGATCAGCGCTGGCGAGTCGATCACCGCGACCGGCATCTGGCGCACGGACCGCCAGCACGGCCTGCAGTTCAAGGCTGATACCCTCAAGGTCACGCCGCCTACCGGAACAGAGGGCATCGAAAAGTACCTCGCCTCGGGCCACATGCGCGGTATCGGCCCCGCCATGGCCAAGCGCATCGTCGCGGCCTTTGGGGAAGGCACGTTCGAAATCATCGAGGCCGAGCCGGGCCGCCTCACCGAAGTAGAGGGCATCGGACCCAAGCGCGCCGCCCGCATCGTCGCCGGATGGGCCGAGCAGAAGGCCGTGCGCGAGATCATGCTGTTCCTGCACGCCCACGGTGTGGGGACGGCCAGGGCAGTGCGGATCTTTAAGACCTACGGCCATGAGGCCATCGCGGTCATGACCGAGGATCCCTACCGTCTTGCCAGGGACATCCGGGGCATCGGCTTCAAGACTGCCGACGCCATCGCGATGAAGCTCGGCCTAACTAAAGAGGCGCCGCAGCGGCTGCGGGCAGGGATCTCGTTCGCCCTGCAGACTGCCACCGATGCGGGCCACTGCGCCCTGCCCGTGGCTGAGCTCGTGGCGCTGGCGGTCGAGCTTCTCGGCGTGGAGGCGCCTCTGATACGCTCGGCACTCCTCGACGTGTTGGAGACCGGCGAGGTCGTCCAGGACGTCGTCGGCGACAAGGCCTGCATCTTCCTTGCCGGCCTGCACGCCGCCGAGCGCGCCATCGCCGAGCGGCTCAGGCGCCGCGCACCGGGTATGCCGCCTTGGCCGGAGATCGACCTCACCCGGGCGCTGCCTTGGGTGGCGGAGAAGACGGGCAAGACGCTCTCGCCCTCGCAGGAGGCCGCCGTGCGTCTCGTGCTCGGTGCGAAGCTCGCGGTGGTCACTGGTGGCCCTGGCGTGGGCAAGACCTCGACACTCGATACGATCCTGCGGATCCTGCGAGCCAAGGGCGTGCGGATCCTGCTCGCCGCTCCCACGGGCCGGGCCGCCAAGCGGATGAGCGAGCAGACCGGGCTCGAGGCCAAGACCCTGCATCGCCTTCTCGAGATCGACCCTAAGCACGGTGGCTTCTCGCGCAACGAGGAGAATCCCCTCGCTTGTGACCTGCTCGTCATCGACGAGACTTCGATGGTCGACGTGCCGCTCATGAACGCGCTGACCAAGGCGGTGCCCGACCACGCGGCGTTGCTCCTCGTCGGCGATGTCGACCAGCTGCCCTCGGTTGGGCCCGGTCAGGTGCTGGCCGACGTGATCGCCTCCGGCGCTGTGCCGGTGGCCCGGCTCACAGAGGTGTTCCGACAGGCGGCGGAGAGCCGGATCGTGGTCAATGCCCACCGGATCAACGCGGGCAAGATGCCCGAGGCGGCACCGCGCGGCACCGAGAGCGACTTCCACTGGATCGAGATCAACGAACCCGAGCCGGCCGTGCAGACGCTGATCGAGGTGGTGACGCGTCGGATTCCTGCCCGGTACGGCCTCGATCCGGTCCGAGACGTACAGGTGCTCACCCCGATGCAGCGCGGAGTGCTGGGCGCGCGCAACCTCAATCACGAACTCCAGACAGTGCTGAATCCGAACCCGCCGGTCTCGGTAGAGCGGTTTGGATGGCGCTTCTCGCCCGGCGACCGGGTGATGGAGAGCCAGAACGACTACGATCGGGAGGTGTTCAACGGCGACCTAGGAACCGTGGCGCACATCGATAACGACGAGGGCGCCGTGATCGTCGAGTTTGAGGGGCGGGAAGTGATCTACCCCTACGGCGAGCTGGACACGTTGGTGCCGGCCTACGCCACCACGATCCACAAATCGCAAGGGTCGGAATACCCGGCAGTGGTAATCCCGCTGGCCATGCAACATTGGACGATGCTGGCACGCAACCTCCTCTATACGGGCGTGACCCGCGGCAAGCGTCTGGTGGTGGTGCTTGGCCAGCGCAAGGCGGTAGCCATCGCGGTCCGGGGCGGCACGATGAAGCCTCGCTGGACGAAGCTTCGAGAGTGGCTGGCGCAGCGCTCTTGAAGTTCAGACCCGTCGAACCGGGATAGCGGCTCCCCAACCCAGGCCGGTCCCGATTCGGAATGCACGGTGTAACGGCAGCGCATGCACGGACGTCGCAGTGCGTCAGGTCGCGCCGCCTCAATGACCGGAACAGCCGCCACGCCCGCGCGTCATTCAACTTCCCAAGCGTAAGCCAACCTTGAACCGCCTAGCTCCAACCGCGGCGGTTTTCGTGATCGGCGTCCCTGATCTCGTAGGGCAGAGGCGGCTGCGGCCCGTCATTGCACCTTGGCCGACTCATCGCTATTGCGTGCGGCGACGCCTACCGCTGTCCGGGCACCGATTTGGAAGGTGTGTAGGATAAAGAAGTAAGACATTCGCTATCGCCGTCGCGATCCGCGGACTAATTGACGAGGCCAACGCGATTCACGACGGCCCGACGCCCGGTCTCGCTCGCATCGCGAGGCTGAAGGCATCGCGCTTTCCGATCCAAAGCCTCTAAGATAGGAGCCTCAGCCTGCAACTGCAATGCTAGCGTTGGGTCCAATCTGCTCGCCTTGATGGGTCTAGACGTTCCTTAGGACGCTTATCGAACCGAAGCACCTCAATCCACGTCCACTGGCCACCGCGCAGATCTTCAATCCCCCGAGCATTCAAGACAGCAGCGATTTCTTTGGGGTCCGAGATACCCGACAGCCGGATCTCTTGCATCACGAAAGAAATCTTAGCGGCTCGTTCGATCCGATCTCGCCAGTACTTTTCCATGTGATAGATCCGACGCTTCGAACTGGAAACGGCCCACACTGTCTCCAATGCGGGCCGCCTCTTCGGTGCTACGATTTGTAGATCAGTACTTGCGGACCAGGGCGGCCGGGACCGGCGAGGCGGCCGGGGCCGGCGAGTACAGCGGCACGATGAACCGGATCCAGCCGTCGGTGGAGTAGTTCGCTTTGGTAGTACCGAACGCCGTCGGACGGTAGTCGCCGGTCACGACGTCGCGGGCGACGTAGGCCTGGACGGTGAAGATCTTGAAGTCGTAGCCGATCAGGCCACCGATGGCGAAGCGACCACGGTTGCCGGCTGCCAAGCTGGCCTGGCTGATGTCGAAGTTGTAGGTGCCGTAGGCGACCGGACCGATCTCGAAGTTGCCGAACTTCTTGGTCGCCGTGAGGTCGAAGTTCAGGGCGTTCGAGATATTGATTGGGCCGATGGCGGCGCCGACCGGACCGCCGAAACGGCCGGGCGAGTCGTAGATGTTGGCGGTCAGGTTGGCGGTGATGTTCCAGCCGTCACCGGTGTAGCTGCCAGCGACGCCGAAGCGGTAGGTGTTGGAGGAGAGCTGACCCAGAACCGGCGTGCCAACCACCCGACCGTTGACGACACCGCCACCGATCGAGCCGCGGTCACCGTTGAGGTCGTTCAGGTACGCGCCGCCGAGCAAGCTGACGCCAAAGTTGCTGCCGAGGTCGAACGCCCAGATGCCGCCGACGAAGGTGCCGACGTTGATCGAAATGCTCTTGTTGGGCTGGCCCGCCGGAGAGCGAGTCCAAGCGAACACGGTCGGGGGCGCCACGAGCAGCTCGACGCGGCCGCCGAACGGCACGAACGGGGTCGACCACACCAGGACCGGGATGTTGACGGCCGTGTCTGCCGTGTTCTGCACGTCGGTGCGGCGGAACGTGAACGTGTTGATCGCGTAGAGGCCTTCAGGCAGCGGCGCGCCGACCGCGAGGCCGACCTGCTCGCCGGGAACCGTGGTGGTCTGCGCCTGCGCGATCGTCGAGGTCATGCCGACCGTGAGCGCGACCGCGCCGGCCGCGAGCCAGTTCTTCATCATTGTTTCATTCCTTCCCAAGGTCTGAAGGCATCCGTCCCGCTTTCGGCACTAACCTGCCGGTCTGCTCGCCCTTGGCGGCTGCCGACTTCCATCGTGCCGAGCGCCCCCACGGAGCCCGCCCGTCTCAACGCAGGAACTATCCTACGGTTAGCGATTGATTGGTAGTCGAAACGTCGGGAGGAAGTAGCAACCTGTCGCTCCAGTGGCAGAAATGCACCAATTTTGGCGCGCTGCAACATGCCCTGATGGAATCCGGCGAGACCGACGCATCGCAGACTATAGACGCGACGCGGAAGCCGCTCCGATTGGTTACCATATTCCTAAAGAATTCGAATCTCTCGATCATCTCAGGTGATAGGGCGTTGACCTATAGGAGCCGAAGCCTGAACGTCGGGCGTGCAGCCAAGAGCTTCGGAGTGAGGCTTGGTTCGTACGCATCCGGCGAAGGCCGCTTCGGCCTCTCGCCGAGCGTCTCATGGATCACGACAGAGAGCTTCCGCCTCCCGCATGTGACTCGCACCGTCGTACCCGGGGCAACCGGTGAGTGCGCCATCCCAGATTTCCCGCGCAATGTGCAGCAGCAGAACGCAGATGAGCAGCGTCAGCAGAGCGTACGTGCCGAGCCTCGACCAGAAGTCGCCCCGCGGCAGCTGGGCCACGACACGGCTCAGCCACCGCGCGCGGAGTCGCTCGCGTTCGATATCGTGGTCGCTCTCAGGCATGGCCCGTGTCTGCGAGGGGGTAATCCGGCGCGGATTAGCCGAGCCAGCCGGTGATCGAGGCGAACAGGTAGAGGATCAGGACTAGGGCCACGCAGACGGCCACGCCTTCCGGCGGAACACCCGGCCTCATCGCAGCGCCTGGGGACGGGCGCCGAGCGAGCCGCGTCGGTCATCACCATCCGTAACGAAGTGATATCCAACGCGGGGCCGCGAGCACGCGTCCAATGAACCGAGACTGGACGCCGCGTCGGACATCACGCGGCGCCAGATCCGGCATGCCGGGCAATGGCTTCGACGAGATTGGTCATCATCGCCGGATCGGGCGTCGGGCTATATTCTCGCCGCTATTCAAAGTCGATCTCTGTATCGAATCGCGTGCGGCGACACACATGGCGCTTTACGAACCCTCGTATCGGCGATACACAAGCATCACGGCATCGAACAGAATTGCCAATTCTGTCATCTGTTGATCTTTCTCATATTTTTGGCTTGCACACCCCGTTCGGGTCGCGGTATAACCGTGACCGTTACCTCCTGCCGCAGAGCGTGAGACACGCTCCCGCAGGCGGCGCCGAACACAATTGGCAATTCTGGTCACAGCTGCACCGGCCCCGCCGCGTGCGAGGACGCGCCGCCATGACCCTCAATCCAGCCTCGACTGGACGACCCGCCGACTGCCGATCCGGACATCTCCCGCGCTCCGCGGGCTCATCCGGCATGTCGCTCCACACCGCCCAGGGCCGGCGCAAGTACCTCACCCCCGACGAACGCGCCCGCTTCATCGCCGTAGCTGGCCGTCAGCCCCCGGAAATCCTCACCCTCTGCCTCGTGCTGGCCTGGACCGGCTGTCGCGTCTCCGAGGCGCTGGCGCTTACCCACGCCGACCTCGACCGTGCCGGCGGCATCGTCAGCCTTCACAGCCTCAAGAAGCGCCGCACCGGCATCGTGCGCGACGTACCGGTGCCAGACGGCGTCATGGCCATCCTCGACCTCGTCCACGACCTCGAGCCGTCCGAGCGCAGGCTGTGGCCGATCGTGCGCAGCACCGCCTGGCAGCAGGTCAAGGCCGTGATGCGCGAGGCCGGCGTCGGCGCGTCCGCCGCCTCACCCAAGGGCTTGCGCCACGGCTTCGGCGTCCACGCCCTGCGCTCGGGCGTGCCGCTGACCCTGCTGCAGCGCTGGCTCGGCCATGCCAGCCTGTCCACCACCGCCATCTACGCCGACGTGCTCGGCGCCGAGGAACGCGAGATCGCCGCCCGCATGTGGTAGTCCCGCCCCGAGGCTGGCTGGAATGCCCGCCTCGTGAGCGATCCGGCGCGAAGCCGCAGCTGGGTGCTGCGGAATGAGGGTCCTGGAGCACCGCTTCGCGCACATCCCGCAGGAGGCCAGACGCGGCCGCGCTTGGCTCGCCGGGCTACAGCCCCTGTTCGACGGCGCGCTTCCCGCCGACGCGGTCGTGCCGGAGGACGCGCTGCTGAGCTACCATCACCTCGGCGCGATCGTCCTCGCCGTTGAGCGGGGATCGGCCCGGATCGTCGCGCGCACGCCGCAGCGCGTCGTGGCCCAGATGCTCGACCATGTCGTGCTGCGGGTCCATTCCCCCGGACCGGTTCAGGTCGAGGCGGCAGACTGGGCGGATCGAGCCGGTAGCGGCGACCTCGTGCTGTTCGACCTTGCCCAACCGGTGCGGCTCGCGATTCCGGCCGGGACCAGCGTCACCGTCGTCGTAGCCCGGCGTCGCCTCGTCGATGCGATCGCGGATGGAAGCGTGCCACGAGGGCAGGTTCTGCGCGGCCGTCGGGAGCCGTTGGTGCGGCTGCTGTCCGGCCATCTTCGCGATCTCGCCGACACGCTCGGAGCAGCCACGCCCGCACAACTCACCGAGCTGGTGCCGGCCACCCTGGCGCTGTGCCGGATCGCGGTCGCCGCAGCGGCGGGGCACGACCGGGATCAGAAATCCGATGATGGGTCCGCAGTAGCGCGAGATGGGCCCAATCCCCTGGGGTTGGCGGTGCGACGCTACATCGAGGCGCACGTGGCCACGGTCGACGTACCGGCGCTGAGAGGCCAGTTCGGCTTGTCGCGGAGCGCACTATACCATCTGTTCACCGACGCTGGCGGCGTGCACGCGTACATCCGCCGACGCCGCCTCGCCCGCGCCGCGCGTGAACTCGCCGAGCCGGGTCTCGGGCGCCGACCGAAGCTGGCCCGGCTCGCCCACGAGTGCGGCTTCTCCGGTCCGCAGGTCTTCAGCCGGGCCTTCCGGCGGCAGTTCGGCATCTCACCGATGCAGGTCGAGCCGCGGCGGGTGTCGAGCGCGGCCGGATCGTCCGAGCGTGCCTTGCTCGCTTGGTTGCGCGAGCTGTAGGGGCGACTGAGACGTCCTCGCCACGGTGGCGGGGAGCGCCGAGCCGACACCGACATGGGCGCCCACCCGATCGATGGCCGCCGCTTTCAGGCTGTCCGTGCGCCAGCGGCCTACGACTGGGTCGGGTGGCGTGGAGAGCTCCGCTTCTGCCGCTCAACACGGCAGAAGCGGACATCAGGCTGCGTGGCGTCGAGGTCCGAACCGTGACCCCCTATCGGGCGACGGTAGCTTCAACACGCCGGAGTTTTGTCTCCGTCGCGACCTCAACGAAGTAACCACCTTTTGCCTTGAAGTAGAACGTCCAGGCATCGTGATAGTCGCGCGGCGCCGGCACGTCCCAACCGTCAGCCTTGAGGCGCGCGTTCAACGCATCGACCTGCTCGCGACTTTCCTGAATGAAGCCGATATGATGGACGTCACTATCTTCAGGGTAAGTGAAGGCACCCCGCTTTTTCGCAAAATCGTTGAGGACGAGCACCATCCCACCGTCGTCCTGTAACACGGCGAGTGCTTTCCCGCGCATGACCAGCGGGCGCAGCCCAAAATAGGTCTCGAACATCGCGACGTCACCGGCGACGTCGACGCTCATGAGATTGATATGGTTGAGCTTCATGGACACACCTTTCCTGTTCATCGGAAAGGACGCACTGGTAGTCGGCCGCTGACGGCGGCCGCCATGCACGAGCGCTAGGCCACCCGGACTACCGACCGGGCCGTGGCTTCTACACGTCCGAGACTGAGCTAAGCAGAGCGCGGAAGCCCGTCAAGATCGCGTTCGATCATGGGGTTCAAACGATCGTGCGCGCTCGCTTCGGGATTGCAGGCAACGCGATCCGGGCGGCTGACTTGGCTCTCGGACGGAAATTCGGCTTCCTGACTAGCCACCTGAATAGGCGTCGGCGCCTGGCGTATGTTTTCGGACGTCCGCTGCGGAGGCCTCTATCGGCCTGTATCGGGCAAAGGCGATGCATCGGTCTGTGGACAGGCATGACCGAGTCTGGCCTCGGTGCCCGGCCCGAAGCTAGGCTCGAGCCGATCCGCCGCGGCAACCGAGAAGGTGCGCGGCCACGACGAACTGGACCGGGACCGCACAGGACGTGAGCCAGCCCCTCGAAAGCATCGCTGCCGTGCTCGAAGGCACGGGTGACTACCGCGTGCTGCGCCGGCTGCAGCCGCTGGCCGACCACCCGGGCACCCCAGACGAGCCGACGTTCATCGGTCTGGTGGTCGATGTGGAGACCACCGGCACGGACTTCGCCGCCGACGAGGTGATCGAACTCGGGATCCTGAAATTCGAGTACGGCGCCAGCGGCCGCATCTACCGGGTGCTCGAGACCCTCAACCAGCTACACGAGCCGCGGAAGCCGATCCCTGCGGAGATCACCCGGCTCACCGGCATCACCGATGCCGATGTGGCTGGCCGGCGGATCGACGACGCGGCCGTGGCACGGATCACGGCCGACGCCGCGGTGGTGATCGCGCACAACGCCAGCTTCGACCGGCAGATGTGCGAGCCGCGCTGGCCGGTGTTCCGCGATAAGAACTGGGGCTGTTCCTGCCATCAGATCCCGTGGCGGGCCGAGGGTCACGAGGGCCTGAAGCTCGGCTACCTGCTGGCCGATTGCGGGCTCTTCCACCGCGGCCACCGGGCGATCGACGATTGCCACGCCCTGCTGGCACTGCTCGCCCGGCCGCTGCAGGTCTCCGGCCAGCTGGCGCTGGCGGCGTTGCTGGCGACTGCGCGCAAGCCGACGGTGCGGCTATGGGCGCAGGGGTCTCCGATCGAGACCAAGGAACTGCTGAAGGCGCGGCGCTACCGCTGGAGCGGCCGCCGCCGCTGCTGGTACATCGACTTGGACGAGGATCAGATCGAGATCGAGCGGTCGTTCCTGATCGAGGCGATCTACCGCCGGCCGATCAGCGACCTTCCAGCCGACCGGTTCACGGCGCGGGACCGCTACTCCGCCCGGACCAATCCCGAGCAGGGCGCCTGAACGACAGAGGTCCCGCTCGGCCGATCGCCATTCGCATGAGGCCAATCCTACGGAGCGGCAGGGCGTCCCGCGGGCTCCTGAACCTCACTGCGCGCCACGAGAATGCCCGCCTCTCGACCGGCAAGAAGGTCAACTCCGCCCTCGACAACCCGGTGAACTACTTCACCGCGGCAAACCTGACCGACCGCTCGACCGCCCTGTCGGGACTGCTCGACGGTATCTCCAACGGCATCCAGACGATCCAGGCGGCATCAAAAGGCATCGACAGCATCACCAGCATCGTCAAGCAGATGCAGTCGGTGGTCGCACAGGCGCAGTCGAACGCCACGACCAACCTGCCGAAGCTCCAGGGCACCGTCGCACTCGGCACGGCCGCCGATGCGACCGCCACTGGCAAGAGCCAGCACGACGCCGCGCTGGCCAAGACGCTCGCTGGCACGGCTGCCCCCGCGAGCTCGACCGCGGGGGTATCGTCGGCATCGACACCACCAAGGCCGACACCCTGCAGCTCGCCGCCGGCAACACCGTCTACAACGTCAGCCTGACCTCCGGCACGGTCAACGACCTCGTGAACAACATCAACAAGTCCGGCATCGCCACGGCGGCGATCGACAGCCAGGGTCAGTTGCAGATCACCGGCACCGGCTCGGACACGCTGGCGGTCAACGCCGGCCTGTTGAACACGACCACCGGCGCACTCACGGCCGGTCCGACCGAATTGGCCAAGCTCACCGGCGGCGCGACGCCCTCGGCCGCCGGCGGCACCTCGGCGCAGCGCTCGGCCCTGGTCAGCCAGTTCAATGCCCTGCGTGACCAGTTCAACCAGACGGCCAAGGACGCCGGCTACAACGGCACCAACCTGCTCACCGGCGACAACCTGACCATCGCCTTCAACGAGAAGACCGGCACCGCACAGTCCAAGCTCACGGTTCAGGGCAACACGCTCACGGCCGACAGCCTCGGCCTGGGATCGTTCGTGGACTCGTCGGCGACCCAGGCCGGCGGCAACGTCGGCATCCAGAACAACGCCGATCTCGGCAAGGCCTCCGACGCGCTCACGAACGCGCTCACCTCCCTGAAGTCGCTCTCCTCGAACCTCGGCTCGAACCTCTCGACGGTGCAGAATCGTCAGGACTTCACCAAGAACATCATCGACGTGCTGAGCACGGGATCGGCCAACCTGACCAACGCCGACATGAACGAGGAGGCGGCGAACTCGCAGGCGCTGTCGACCCGGCAGTCGCTGGGCATCTCCGCCCTGTCACTAGCCAACACCGCCAACCAGGGCATCCTGCAGCTCCTACGCTAAGGCAGCCTCGGTGCGCGGCGGCCTGGCGGCCGCCGCCTCACCCATCCTGTCTCGCGTCTTGGGCGCCCGTCCTCGCCATTCGGGCCGATCAGCGTCGACTTTTGCCGAGCGTAGGACGCCACCCAGGACCCGCGCTCGTGCCCGGACCGGATGCCGGCCATCTTACCTCGAGGCGAGGGATCACAGCGGAGGGACATCGCCGGTCGGCGCCCGCGAGGAGCGACGGCGCCATCACCAGCCCACGTTTTGCTCACCGTAGAGGTGTTCGGCCATTCCGGGATTTGGATCGGTACCCGTGCCTCTGCTGAGGCGGCTTCCGCGACGAGCGTCGCGGACACATTTCCGTGGTGGTCACCGCTGACGCGATGGCATCGGCGGTGACGCAGATGGTCGCGCTATGCCGCCCGGCGGCGCAGGTCAGTGATCCGGGCATTCAGCACGGCGCGTAGCTCCTGCACCTCGACATAGGCGGCCTCGGCCTTCTCGAAGGCGGCCAGGCCGTCCTTCTGGATCTCCTGAGTGAGCGCCTCGATGCGCCGGACCGCAGTAAGGAAGCTCGGCGTCTCTGGTGAGTGGGTCTTGGTCATGGTGTGGTTCCTCGGTGTGTGATCAGTTGTATGTGACGAAGGTCGGCACGACCCGGACGAAGATCGTCCCGTCGTGGAAGTGCAGGAACAGCGGCATGTTGGACTTGAGCTCGCGATAGCGCTCGATGACGAGGCCGGTGTCGGCCGCGGTCACCAGCGCCCAGCCTGGTTCCCAAGGTGGATCGTCGCCGTCATCCCCGTCGCCGAAGTCGAGCACCTCGACGGGAGCGGCGTACGGCACGATTTCGGCCGTCGCGTTGGTCGCCACGCCCGTCGCTGCGGCGAGGTTGGCGAGCAGGCTGCGCTCGACGCCTCGATCCAGCTGCCGCAGCCGCCGTTCGGCCAGGTCGGCGAGATCGCGCAGGCCCGCGGCGAAGCCCTGCGTGGCCCACGCCAGGGCGATGCGCCCGGCCGCCTCCAGCTCTGCGAGGGCGCCGTCGAAGGCCGCGAGCGCGCGCTCGGCCCGGACGCCGGTGGCCTCGACGAGCCGGCGCACCAGCGTCGCGGCGGCCGTCGGGGTCGGTTCCGATCGGACCGCGACCGCGTCCAGGGCTGTGAGCGGCGTGCCGGCATGACCGAGCCCGGCGATCAGGTTCGGGGCCTCGGCGGCCGCGCGCACTGTCGCGTAGGCGTTGAGGGCCTGGAAGCCCTCGGCCGGACCGCCGCCTCGGCACACCAGGGTCGCCGACAGGCCGTGCTCGCGGTGCAGCTCGCCCGCTCGGGCGAACGCCTCGCCCAGCGCGCGCTCCGCCGACGGCCCCTCGAACGTCGTCCAGATCCTGTGGATCCGGATCAGGCCGATCTCCTCGAGCGGGTGCAGGACGTGCTCGACGTCGCGGCGGGCATCGCCGAACTCGGCCGCGACCAGCGCGATGCGGTGCGGATCCTCCGGCTCCGCCCAGGTCCCGGGGCCGAAGCGGCGCCCCTCGAGCCGTAGGCGCTGCAGCGTCCGCTCGCGCTCGATCTCGCCCTCGACTGGCACCGCGCCGACCGAGATCACGGCGGTGACCCTGGCCTGCACCCCGGCCCCACGCCCGTAGCGCTGGCGCAGGCTGGTCTGAAGCCTGACCACGACGGTCCTGTTCACCAGGGCCGCCGGATCGAGGCCATCGCCGATCGCATCCCGGCAGGCGGCGAAGTCGGCCGCGGCGAGCCGGACCTTGAGCCGTGGCGGCTCGGCGCTGCCGCTGGCATCGGCCTCGCCGAGCAGGAGCAGGTGGCCGTCGGACCCGAGGGGCTCGACGGTCAGGACGCTGGCCCGCACCGTGTACTCGCCGCGCAGGCGCTGGCGCAGCCAGCCGAGCAGGTCGCGCAGCTCGCGGATCTCGTCGGCGGGCCGGGCCGCCTCAGTGCCGTCCGAGCGGACGGGGGGAGGGCGGACATCGGCGGAGACCGCCGCCGGAGGGGGCGCCCCTGGTGTGGCGTTGAAGAATCTGTGGTGTCGCATGGTGTCGTTCGCTCAGGTCGGGATGGGGCGGTGGACCCGGCGGCCGTCGTGCCGGCGGCCGGATCGACGAGGGTGGCGTCAGTCGATCAGCGGCCCCTGCTTGCAGCGCGGCGACTTCGCCTTGCGCTTGGGCTTGGGGATCGCCTCGATCAGCTCGGCGATCGCGTCGAGCCGCGCCCGGTCGGCCAGCCGCAGTTCCTGCCGGAGGATGCCGGCCAGGAAGGCCAGGATCTCATCCGGGTGATCGAAACAGCGGTGGGCCAAGCCGTCGAGCAGCGTCGGCGACGACGCGCGGCGGGTGACCACCGGCACCGGTAGGACGGCGACCTGGCGCATCAGCCCGTCGTCCGACAGCTCGCGGAACGCGAATCCCAAACCCGGATCCACGACCACCATATCCAGGGAGCCCCACTCGTACTGGTCGATGGCGCAATCGAACGCGTGCCGGAGCGCGGCGACCGAGCCCAGCTGCTCGAACGCGATCGGGTGTCGGATCAGCTCGATGGCGCCCTGATCCCACCAGTGGGCGAGGGCGTCGACGAGCGGATGCTGTGCGCCGTCATCCGGCTCGATCAGGAACACCCGCCGGAGCCGGCGCGGGATCGGCAGGTCGTGCTGCCGGACCCAGAGATAGTCGGCTTCCAGGCCATCCCGGACCGCAGCGTCCTGCTCGGCCCATCCCGACAGGAAAGCGTCTCGCACGAAGCCGGCGACCCCCGCGGTGAGGTTCCCCAGCGGCTCGGCCATGACGGTGACCTTCAGCTCGTGTTCGCCGAAGATGGCACTGGGATCGAGCAGGATACCGGTCGCGTCCTGGATCTGGCGGATGAGGTCGCCGGAGAGGAAGGCGTGAAGCCGCCCGGTGCGGTCGGGATCGACGGGGTGGAGTTCTAGGACGAGGCCGTCCTTGTTCCGGCGCGGGCGCTCGACCCGTGCGCGCACGTGCAAGCCCGCCGGCTCGTGCGGGCGGTCGTGCTCGTTCGCGCCGGTGGGCGCGTCGTGATCTGTCATTTTCTGTGTCCATCATCAGGGGAAGGGGCGAAGGCGCCTCACCGACCGTCCCGCGAGCGCTGTCCGAGCGCCGCGTTCTGCCGTCCCCGTCCTCCTTGGGCTTTTGGGGCGAAGGGCCTTCGCCTGATCCAGTTTGCTTGACCCCCATCCCTCCGCTCCCGCGGCCGCAGAGGCCCGGGAGCGCGTCGTCTTCCTCTCTCTCGTCATGTCTACCGGCTGCCTGAGTCGCCGCTCATCTGAGTGATCGCTCAGCTTCGGTTGCCTCGGCCGGCGGCATGCCCCACCCGTTTGATGAGTGATCACTCATGATATCGAGGTGGCGATGGCGCGCGGACGCTCCTGGGGCTTCGATCGGGAGCAGGCCCTGGAACAGGCGATGCTGCTGTTCTGGGAGCGCGGCTATGGCGGCGCCTCGTACAAGACGCTGCTGTCGGCGATGGCCGTCCCTCATCCCCAGAGCCTGATCGCGGCGTTCGGACCGAAGGCAAAACTGTTCGAGGCCGTGCTCACCCGGTACTGGGAGCACAGTCTCAGACCCGTCCTGGTGTCTCTCGAGACCGAAGAGCCCATCGCGGCACTTGACGCCCTGCTCGATCGAACCGCCCGGTTGTTCACGGTCGCATCCTGGCTTCCCAGAGCGTTCGCGTATCGGAAGCCACAGACGCCATGGCGGACCCAGCAAGGCCCCGCGGCTCATTGGAACGGCATCGCGCGTCGCAGCGCATCAAGCCGTTCGGCTGAGGACTGGATGTCGGCGCGCTCCAGCCCGAGGTCGCGCAGCAGCCAGTCCCCTTGCTCGTTGATGCGGCTCAACGGACGGCTGTGGGCAGCCGCAAAGCCTCTGGCCCAGCGGGCAATCCGCCTAAGCAGTCCAGCCGCATGATCGCCGAATACGGAGCGTCGGACTGCCGTGACCTCAATCTCGACGAACGCGTCTGCGCGGGCGAGCGCGGCGGCAACGAGGACAGTCACTGCGGCCGGCGCGTTCGAAGCCCAGCGAGTCTGCCGAACCTGCTCGAGGGTGCAGAGATCGTCGGTTCGCGTCAGGATGAACGTCGCCTTCCTCACGTCGGCCAGCACCATCCCGGCAGCGGCCAGCAGCGCCTCCACGTTGGCCATCGCCTGTCCAAGCTGCTCGGCGAACTCGGCGCGCATCCCCCCGTCGGGAGCGACTCCGATCTGGCCAGATACGAACAGGGTTCGCCCAAAAGGGGCTTCGCGGGCGTGGGCGTAGATGGTGCGGGCTTGATCCGACACCGCCCAAACGGTCGGGGGATTGAGGGTCGTCACGGCTGTTCGCCTTTGTTGCACCCCGTGCCCCGAAGATCGGGCTCCACTGCGCGGGGCAGGTAAAGCCCCGGGCGCGCTCACGGCCGCGAGGCTCGGAGACGCGATCTTGTGTGGGTGCAAGCGAGCGGCGAAGACCGCTCAAGCTGGCCGGAGGCTACAGGCCCCCGTCACGCCGACCGCATCGGGCGGGGCGTTTCCATCGGACGACCATGGTCGGACGGAGGCTGTACATAAGGTCACGCTAGCGTAGAGCGTGAAACAAGGCAATCGTCAGTCACGATCCCCGGGGAGGGCTGGATCCCTCATCGGCTCGAAGAAGACATCGGGCAAGTCCGCCGCTGATCCACGCGAGCTCGCCGCTGTGACGCGGGTCCAGAGGCAAGGGCCGCGGGGCCTGTCGCGAACCCAAACGGCTCTTCGTTCGCGGGTCGTTAGCCATGCCCGCTCAGCTTGCCGCTCCGTCCCCGGAGCCGGCCCATGATCCTGTCCGCTATCGCCGCCACGCTCAAGCGGCGCGCCAGGACCAACTTCCGGGGCCGGCACTACGAGGCTGCGCTCATCGTCCAGGCGGTCTCCTGGTACCTGCGCTACCCGCTGAGCTACCGCGACATAGAGGAGTTGTTCCTGGAACGCGGCATGGAGGTGGACCACTCCACCTTGAACCGCTGTGTTCTGGCTTACGCACCGCTGGTGGAAAAGCGGCTGCGCCAGTTCCGTCGGCCACATTGCGGATCGGTCCGGGTCGACGAGACTTACATCCGGATCCGCGGCCAGTGGCGCTACCTCTATCGCACCGTCGACAAGCATGGGCAGACGGTCGACTTCCTGCTCGCCGCCAACCGGGATCTCGATGCGGCCAAGCGGTTCTTCCGCAAGATGCTGAAGGATCAGCCGCTACTCGCCCCAGATCGGATCGGCACGGATGGGGCTGGTCCGTACCCGCCGGCCATCGCCGAGAGCCGCGAAACGGGCCTGCTACCCCGCATGCCGATCCACTACGTGACCAAGCACCTGCAGCAGGGCATCGAGAGCGACCACTTCCGAGTGAAACGGGCGATGCCAAGGATCGGCGGGTTCCGGTCCTTCAACACGGCACGGCGGACGGTCTGCGGCTTTGAGGTCATGCTGTGGCTGCGCAAAGGCTTCGGCTTTGCCGGCGCGTGAACCGTCCGGGAGCAGAACCAGTTGCTGGCCCACTGCTTTGGCCTTCCCATCGCGAACAAAGCGTGAAAGCGGGACGGTAGAAGCTCTTCTATGTCCCGCAGCCGAGTTTGCGCCAGACCCCCCGCGGCGCCCGGCACGCTGTTCCGCGGCTGTTATATCAGCGAGACCGGTTCGCGGGATCGACCCTCGCAAGCCGGCGTTAGCACCCCAGCGCTGCCTTCGCCTCGCGCGCCCCCCGCGTAATCAGGGGGCGCTGATGCGGGGAGGGGGCCGGCTACGTCCCGTCGCCGGTCCGCCACCACGCGCGGATTGCCTGGTAGCATCGGCGTCCGCAGTGGAAGAGTTCCACGACGGCGATGGTGGGGATGATGATCAGCGCGAGCTGCGCGAGGTGGCTGCCGCCGAGCGGCAGCCACGCCAAGTGGGGAAACAGCTCGTGCAGGCAGCCGAGCAGGAGATCGATGGGCAGGACGAGTTCGATGGCGAGGGTAAGGCGGGCGCTTTCGGCGGTGTGCATGGCAATGAACTCCCAGGGACACGATAGTGTGGGCGGACAAAGCCACGAGAAATACGATCTGACGATCTAATTATTCGACCGATAAAGTATAGTTATCCCGCTAAGATATGTACGGCATTTCTCGATCCCAGATATGATCGGCATTACTCTAGCCAAGACATAATCGGAGCTGCTCAACCCCAGATATGACCGACATTGCTCGAGTCCAGATATGACCGACATCGCTCGAGTCCAGATATGACCGGCATTGCTTGAGTTCAGATATGATCGGCGTTGCTCAAATTCATACATAGCCGGCAGTGCCGTTGGTGCGTTAGCCTCCGCGCCTGCCCAGTCTGTCGGAGCTTCATGCCCATGAACGACGACCGAAACCAGCCTGGTTCACCTTCGCCGAGGACGGTGGCCGCGCTTGGTGCGTCCATCTCGCACTTCGCGATGCGCGAACGGTACCGGGACTACGTGATCGAGAATGTGATCCCCCTCTGTCGATCGTCGGAGGAGTGCGACGCCCTCGGCAAGAACCACCACGACACGCTGCTGGGCAGCGAGTTCCACCACCTAATGCTGATCATCTGGAAAGAGTCGCCCTTCGTAACGGCGGCGGAATTGGCGGCCCTGGGCTCGAGCAAGGTCTTCCGCGACATTCCGTTCAACTGCCACAGCCTGGGCCTTTACCTCGTTGACGACACGACGACGGTGAGCGCAGCGACCCAGCAGGTACGAAAGCACGTGGCGATCGCGATGGCCTACCAGCTGGTGCAGCAAGAGCAGCAAGGCCGGTCGCTCGAGTTGCGCGCCACGCAGCATCTCAACGACCTGTTCCTGGCTATCGGCTCCGCTCCGGCCAGAGACCGCACCGCGCAGGTGCCCAATCACTCCCCCGTCGTCATCGCCAAGCCCTAGGAGATACCTCCATGCAGACCGATCTGATCACGCCGGGTGGTGTCCCGGCGTCAGCGGCGTTTGTGCAGTCGCGGGACGTGGTCGTGGCACCGGTCGCCGTGGCCGTAGAGGCTCACATCGCCAGCCCGCCGCCGGCCGTTCTTGCCGAAGACGGCCCGTCACACATCGCCGCCGCCATGGCCCTCTCGAGAAGGCTGGTGGGCGAGCTGCGTAGCTATGTCAGCGGCTGCCAGGCCTACAACGTCGACCGCCCTTGGATCCTCTCCGAGTGCACGATCCTGGTCGCGTCGTTGCTGACGCTCGACTTGGAAAAGCGCCTCTGCCGCAGCCCGGCGGGGTGGGCGCGATTGGTCAGGTTTGGCCGCATCCAGCCGGTACTGCTACCAATCTCAACCGATCTCTGCGAGCGACGTGTTTCGGCTACTCAGGGCCTATGCCTGCTCACATCGGCCGGCGGCCACCTGATGGAACACGGCACAGTGGAAATCTACGGCGCCGATGACTTGGTAGCGCCGGTGCCTGACCGGGAAGCTGTGCGTCGCCTGCTGGGATTACTGCCGGCTACCGTTCCATTCCCACCCTATCTCACAGAGCTTTTCTATCGAGCGACATGCGCTTTGGAGCGGCATTCTGTTCAGGGGGCAGATTTGCTTGATCATCCAAAAGTATTAAATCAAGCCCTTTGTCCCAAGAACGTTTCACGGTGCGTTAATCATGATCATGGCTCGAACGGTGATTATTTTGACTGGAGCCATGGGCAGGATTACTCTAGGGATATGGGCGACCGATGCAAAACCGCCAGAAACTCGCGTGGCAGGCACGCCTTCAAAATCACGGATGGTGTAAGGCTAAAGGTTACGCCGGTCCGATCGCCGATCTCCTGGACACGCCTAAACGATATTCTAGTTGGTCGTGGACCGTCACAGGCAAAATCTATCAATAGTTTGATTGATGTGGGGTCCAAGCCCAAGAGCCCACTCTCCAGGCGCAAGATGATGGAGGTCCTCATGGGCAGGTTGCCGACACCAGGAGACGTTGATTAACGGCATCTGGTCGGGCCTTAAGCCGGACCCCGTTTAATGTCGCAGCCGCCTGCTGGGCGGTTGCAACGAACCAAGCCCAGTCTCGCCATCATCGGCGGGGCTGGGCCCATCTGCGTTCCGGAAGCACGAGGCTCAGCGCCCAATCGCCTATCTTCTCACTGCGCTCGGCGTCACCTTGAGCGGCGCGGCGTGCGTGAACTGCTGAGAAGGGACATATGGCGAAGCTTCGCGACGAAGGGCGTGCGTGGAATATGGTCGGCGGCGACGACTTTATGGCCGTTCCGACCTACATGCTTCTGAACGGATCGGAGCGCGATCAAGAACTTGCGAGAGAGATCCTGCGGCTCACCCGCGAGCTTCGCGTGGTTCTCGGTCAATTCGCGATGTATCGGAGCCTAACGAGCGATCGGGAGTTCGGTGAGGCCTGTGATAATAGTTCCGCGGTAGACGTTTTACGCGTACTTGTCGGAGCGTTACTGCGAACGATCGTCGTATCAATAACCGCGATCTTCGATACAGATCCGCAGACGAGCAATATCAAGAAAATTATCAAGCAGGCCATCGATAAACGAGGGCTAGAGTTTCTAGGCAAGATGCACGCCAGCAAAGGAAACACGCCAGCTTTCGAGCGGTCGCTGGGGCGTCTGACCGATTACCGCCGCCGACTGAACAAGGGCGAGCTTCATCAAACGATAGCCCGCTTGATGCACGTCCGGAATACAGTGGTCGCCCACTTCGACGCGAACCCGATGGCGGCGCCTGGAGGTCGAAGAGCGGTTGTGAGCGATGTCAGGAACGCGGTTGCCGCCGCGACTATCATCGTCGGCGAGGCGAACGTCTTGATCTTGGGTCGGGCCGTGGCGTTCCCGCCATTGCGAGAGCTGCTGAGAGAGGAAGCGGGAGGTCTCAAATCGACGCTGATGCGGGGCCTTCATTCGGAGGCGCCCGATCGGCGATCGGCAGCGCTTCCATCAGGCGAACCCGCGGACGCCATAACCGGGCCTGTTGCCCATGAAATGGCGGACGGTGGAGTGGCGCCCCGGCCGGCGAATGCTCTAGCTTAGCGCCATGTCCAACGATCTCGTTCCGACTGACGACGAACACGCGGTCCACCCGGCGGAAGTTGTGCCCGCCGAAAACAAGGCCATGCGTGAAGATGGTCAAGCTGCTGGCGCCCCATCTAAGCGCCAGCCAGCTTTGTACTGGCGCCAACTAGAACAATTAAAGGCCGCGAGCATATGCATCCGGCTTTATAGAAATCGCCTTGCTTGGCAGGTCAGGCTTGTGGAAATCATAAAAGTTGTTGCCTCGAGCGGCGGAATAGCAGGATGGGCTGTATTTACTCAATATCCCCTAATATGGTCCGGCATTATTGCTTCCGCCCAGCTTTTGGATGCCCTGAAAAATGTATTCCCGTTTGCTAGAAATCATAAATCCGCCAGCGACCTAACAGTTGCTTTTGAGTTGTTGTGGATAGACGCGGAAGAAGAGTGGGAAAACATTTATCTTGGGCGGCTGTCTGAGGACGCCATCATTAAACGCCGCACAAGGCTCCGTAAACTCCAGCTTGAAGCCGAGCGGAAATATTTCCCAGAGGGTTTCAATCCAAGCGACGGCCTAGTAAGATTGGCAACCGAAGAAGCGAACACCTATTTTAAGCTCACGTACCCTGGGACGGAGGACGCTTCCGAATGACCACGCGCAATCCGCAATCCCCGCCGCCGCCGCGGCCTTCCTCGACACAGGAAATCGCTGGCCGGAGCATATTTCCGACGTTCGCCGTGAACGTGCCAATGCCAAGCGGAACGTCGGCGCCGAGCTCATCCGCTCCCGCGCAGCCGTCATCCGGCAGTTCTTCGGCTCAGCAGGGGCGCCGGCCTTGATCAAGCGGGGAAATCCCTTACGCCCAGGAGGCTTACCGAGCGGGAGGGGGTTCCCTCTCGGTGAGGGAAGGAAGATCGGCGCATCTATCTTTCCCACCTTCGAGGTTCGGTCGACGATGCCGCAACAGCGCACTAAAAGCGCCGCGCCGACAAAATCCGCTGGGTCAAGCAATGCGTCTGGTAGCGCTGCCCCGACCGGGCAGGCGGGGCAGTCCAACAAGGACGGCACATGACCCAGAACAAGCCGCCGAAGCCGACTGGCACACGCCACGTCATCGGCGACAGCATATTCCCGCCCTTCCCGGTCAAATCGCCGGTGCCCACAGGTACGGCTGCGCCCGGTTCGAAGCCGAGTACATCGCAGACGACCGCTAGCGGCAGTGGGAAAAAGAAGCTGAACGAGTGAGGGGCGCCCTCTGCGCAATCAAGGGACGCTGATCGGGGGGAGCGAGCCATGTCCCTTTGCCGGCCTGCTCCACGAACGCGGGATGACTGCCAAAACTCAGCGCGCCCGGTGCCGGTCGCAGGCCGCACCATCCCGATTGAGCACAGTTCGATCATGGCTGGTCCGTGCCCACCGGCCATCGCCGAGAGCCGCGAGGCGGGTCTGCTACCCTGCATGCCGACCCACTACGTGACCAAGCACCTGCACCAGGGCATCGAGAGCGACCACTTCCGAGTGAGACGGGCGATGCCAAGGATCGGCGGGTTCCAGTCCTTCAACACGGCACGGCGGACGGTCTGCGGCTTCGAGGCCATGCTGTGGCTGCGCAAAGGCTTCAGCTTTGCCGGCGCGTGGACCGTCCGGGAGCAGAACCAGCTGCTGGCCCACTGCTTTGGACTTCCCACCGCGAACAAAGCGTGAAAGCGGGACGGTAGAAGCTCTCTCCCGTGTATATCAGTCCATCTTGGCTGCCGTCGCATGGGGTGCCACCAACTCGCGGCGCACGACCCAGACCCGCATGGGCTTGCCGGCGATACGCTCCGGCCGTCTGCGGCAACCGAACGGATCCTTGATCAGGAATCCCGCCTCGGCGAGCGCGTCGGTAGCCAAGTTCGGGGCGCGTACTTCGCGCTGTATTTGAGATCACCCGTTGCCGATGTCGTGGCCGCCTACTTCTTGCGTGGCATCGGTGAACCAAGGCCAGGGCACGAAGTCACCGGCAGCGAAAGGCATTGCGGCTTGGTTCGCTGCCGCGATTGCCACGGTCACCGCGCAGAGCGGAGTGCCCGATGGATCCTTCCCGAAGCTCGTCATGGTGCCCTGGACCTGAGCGATGCCGTGGCCGAACTGCGTGAGGTCGACGTACTCACCCCGTATGACTGACGGGAAGGGCGTGTCGGCGAAGAGCGGTTGGAAGAGGGGCTGGGCCCGCAAGTGGGGCACGAAGGCGAGAGCGTAGCGCATCGGGTTCTCCATGGTGGTGCAGACACAACGTGTCTCTGTTTGGCGACGAATGCCACATAAATTTATTGGCAGACGATACTCTAGAGACTGAGCGCTGCATTCACCCTTTGATCTGCAGCCTAACACAGTAGATCCGGACGGTGCGAGTGTCGACATGCTCCACCCGATAGCGCTCGTTCGCGAATTCCATCATCAGGATCGCGGTCGGAGCCTCAACCCCCTCGGGCTCCAGAAACTCAACGCCAGCTTCCTCAAAGGCACGCCGAACGACCGTAAGCGTTGCAGCATTGGCCGTACGAAGCTGTTCCGTGAGCAGGTCTCCTCCGTGGGACGCCGCACCCAGCTCGAGGCCGCCATCGATTTCTGCCGCGAGGGCGACGCCCTCGTCGTCACCAAGCTCGATCGCCTCGCCCGTTCGGTCACCCACCTCGGCACCATTATCACCGCGCTCGAAGCCAAGGGGATCGCCCTGCGGATCCTGAACCTCGGCGTCGATAGCGCCACCCCGACCGGGCGCCTGATGCTCAACGTCCTGGGCGGCGTCGCGCAGTTCGAGCGCGAGATCATGCTGGAGCGCCAGCGGGAGGGCATCGCCAAGGCGAAGGTGGCTGGCCGCTATAAAGGCCGCAAGCCGACGGTGCGGGCTCGGCAGGCCGAGATCGAGGCCCTGGCGGCGGAGGGGCTCAGCATGGCGGCGATCGCCGCGCGCCTTGGCATCGGCAAGGGCAGCGTTCACAGAGCCGTCGGCAAGCCACGGCCGGTGGAAGCCGACCCGTCGCGCTGATGGCTGCTGGCCGACGATGACGGAACCGGCCGGAAGCCGATCAGAACCGATGCCACTACCGAGCGCCATGCCGATCAGTCAGCACCAGCTTGCCGCTGCCGTACTCGCGTCCGACCACATCGTCGATCGGCGGACTATCGCGGCGTTCTTGGCCGATGCGGCGACACAGCCGGCGCCGAACCCGTTCCCGAACACCAGCGTCGGAGCGGTGCGCCAAGTCTGGCAGCAGCGGGTCGTGGAGTTCCAGTCGTTCGGCATCCAGGTGGCGGGCCTCGCCTGTCTACTCACGAGCTTGTCCGGCATGAGCGTGGACGAGCCGCTGGCGCAGGAGATCCTGCGGGCTGGGCAGCACACCACGAACGTGTTCAGCCATGCCGATAGCTCCCGGATCGTCGGTGCCGTGCTCTACGGCAAGCCCGGCTTTGCTCTGCCTGCTCTGCCCGTGCCGCGGAGCCTCCACCGGACCTCCAGCCGTCGGACGCGCGTCCCTGCGGGCCAACTCGACCTGTTCGCAGACGCTGGAGTCTGACGGCCGCGGATCGAGCCCGGATCCCGAACGGCCTCTTCGTGGCTGCCTCGCCGGCCTCCTCATCCATCGGTTGTGATGCCGAGGCAGAGCACCTATCACGAGCAGCCTTCCAGCCGGGGCCCGCCCTGATGCCCGCTCTGACCGACCGTCAGCGGATCGAGCTCGCGATCCCCGCCTACCTCGTCTACGCCATCGCGAGCGCGCCGGGCGCCTTCGTCCCGGCCGATCCGGCTCTGGCAGCGAGGGCAGAGGCGGATATCGCGGGGCTGTGCGAGAAGCTGCGGATCGCGTGCCTGGAGCCGTTTGCCGATCTGATCCCGTCCAAGCGGCAGGCGCTCATGCGCCGGCTCGAACGGATCAAACGGCTGGCGACGGCCGACTGGCATGAGCGTCCCGCGCTCAGCCTCATGCTGATGCTGTGGTGTTTCCTCAAGGACCTGACCGACCGTGAGGTCCTGGTCCTGTGGGAAGGCTCGGCGATGGATCATGCGACGCGGATGCTGCTGCCGATGTTCGAGCACGGCTTCCGCGAGCGTGGAAGCGAAGCCGTCGCTCACGAGCAGGCCGGCGTGTTGCTCGATGGCCTGCGAGCGGAGGGGCTGTACCGCTGAGCCGCCCCCTCGGATCGGCAGGCTCCCGAGACCAGGCACCTCGATCCAAGCGCAGGTGGCCGTGCCGCCTTCAGCTTGGGGCGGCTGGGGATGAGATCTCGATCCCGGGGTCAAGCTGCGGCTCGGTGCTCGTACGCGACGGGGCGGTGGCGTATGGGCCGTACCCGCGGGCGCGAAGCTCGACGGTCAGAGGCGATGGCTCGTTCGGATCGGCGCGCGGCGCGCGACTTCACGCAGGGCCATCATGGAGGGACGCGGTTCGGATGTCACAGGACAGCACACTCGCAAACGCCCTGGCCGATGTGAGGCGGCAGCGCGCAGCCCTCGAAGCCGATTTCGAGCGCGTTGGGGCGGAGTTGACGAAGCTACGCCTGGCCGAGCGGTCCCTGGCCTCCATCGTCGAAGGGACGCCCTTGGAGGACCTCCCCGACGAGCAGCCCCGTCGCCGTGCATCGGCTGGCGACGATCAAGCTCGCGGCGGGCGGGGTGCGGGACGCGGGCCCCGCGGCCCTCGTGCGAACTCGGCCAAGGGTCGGTTGAAGGCGCTCCTGGAGGAGGCCGGGCCACAGGGGCTGTCCCACGCTCAGATCAGCGACCGGCTGCACGACGTGGCGCCCAACACCCTGGCCACGTACCTCAGCATGATGACGACGAGCGGCGAGGTCGAGCGGCACGGCGACTTCTACCGAGGTGTCGCTTCGGTTGCCGAGCCAGTGGCCGACACCTCTGACGGTGGGGATCCCGACGGTGTCGAGCACGCGCCGGCCAAGGAGGAATGAGCGTGTCGCCGGGGGAGGATGAGGACTTCGAGCACTCCTCGCTGTCCGGCCCCGTGAGCCATGACGGCGAGACGATCGACCTGGAGATCTACCGCCGTGCCGACTCGCAGGCCCCCTGGCCGATGGAGGTCGTGCACATCGGGGGTGGTTGCACGCGATGGTCCGTGGAGTTCGCCACGGATCAGGAAGCCGTCCGAACATTTCGGGCGCTCGTTGCGGAGCACGGTCTGGCGATCTTCACCAGCCGAAGATCGGATCCGCAGCACTGATCGCGTCGTCGCTCGGCTTGAAGGGCGCGGGTTGTGACGCTGGAGACCTGCCGGCTATGTGAGGCCAGGGGCCTGTAGCTCAACGGTTAGAGCCGACCGCTCATAACGGTCTGGTTGCAGGTTCGAGTCCTGCCGGGCCCACCATCTCTGCCGAAACTGCGATGCCCTACACCCTCCAGCGCTTGGCCGCCGGCAGCTACGACCTGCTCCTCGACGGGGACGTCGTCGGCAGCGTGGTGCGCAGCCTCTCCAAAGGCGGCGACGTTCGGGGATGGTACGCGGAGCTGTTGGAGGCCGCCCCACCCCTGCCGGCCCCGTTCACGCAGGAGGCGCACCGGTTCGACACGTTGGACGACACACTCGCTTGGCTTGGCGGAGCGCAGATCGAGGGCGGCGTCTGACTTCTCAACGACAGCCCGGCCTGAAGGGTTCGACGGACGGACTCCTCCGACGTATCCGACGGCAAGGCAACAAGCCTCTACTTTTGATAGATGAGCCATGCGATCAATATATCTAAAATAGATAATTGTGACCTGCGCGCAACGTTTGTATACAATCTCCAAATATTAAGATTGCGCGCGGCCAGATCATGGTACCACCCCGGTATTCTACTACTGGTGGGGGCACCATGGACCAAAACAGGATCGCCGATACCGTCTCAGCCGCGGACTATGGGCGGATGACCGCCCATCTCGTGAGTGCCTACGTAAGGCGCAACAACGTGCCAGTCTCAGACTTGCCTACCTTGATCGCGAGTGCAGCCGATGCTCTCATCGGCCTCAAGAATTCCGATAGAACCGACGCTCTGCCGGATGGCAAAACGACGCCAGCCCAGATCCGCGGCTCCATCACGCACGAGGCGCTGATCAGCTTCGAGGATGGCAAGGGCTACAAGACGCTCAAGCGGCACCTGACTGCCTGTGGGCTGACCCCGGAGACGTACCGGGCGAAGTGGAGCCTTCCAAGCAACTACCCCATGGTGGCACCCGGGTACTCGGAGCGGCGATCCGCAATCGCCGTGAGCTTGCAGATCCGCAACGGCTATCGTCCCGGTGCTCGCAAGGCGGCGGCATCGCGGGCCTAGCCGGCATCATCAGGCATAGGGGCCACTGAACAGGCCCCCGAGTGCCTTGCGTCGGAACAGTGTCCGCCAGCGCCGCCTGCGATGCTCCGGCCGATCATGGATCATATGGCAGCGCTGGCAGAAGGCCGCGAGGTTGGCACCGATGTTGTTCGCGGTGTCATGATCCCGGTGGGCCGCGGCGAGGACGACGCGGGTGTGACGAACTTGGCCGAGGATGTCGGCTCCCGACACGAGCCGGATCCGGCGTCCACGACCGTCACGCCACCGACCGGCGTCAGGTAATTACCCACGCCCTTGCGCGGGACGGATTTCGCTGATTCTCTCGTGAGATGAGCCGCAGCGACCTCGAACGGCTGAGCCGCGAAGAGCTGATCGAGCTGGTGCTGCGTCTGCAGCGGCCAGAGAAGACGTCGCGCACCTCGTCCAAACCGCCCGCGACCGATCGCAAGGAGCAGCGGGAGCACTCCAAGCCGGGCGGCGCCAAGCCCGGTCACGAGGGTCACAGCCGCGTCGTGAGCGACGATCCCGATACGCTCGTCGAGCATCGTCCCGAGGCGTGCGCGTGCTGCGGCGCCAGCCTGCACGCCGCTCTTCCGGCGCACATCGTCAGCGTCTGCGAGCGGATCGAGCTGCCCGCGGTGGCGCCGATCGTGACGCAGCACCGCCGGCTCGCGGTCCGTTGCCCGCGCTGTGGGGAGCGGGTGGTCGCACCGGTGCCGGAGGCAGCGCGCGGCACGCCCTTCGGCCCACGGCTGCATGCGGTGGCGACGTACCTGAAGACCTTTCAGGCGCTCTCATACGAACGGTTGCAGGCAGCGCTCTCCGACCTGTTCGGCCTCACGCTCAGCCAGGGCGGGCTGATGAACCTGCTCCGGCGCGCGCAGGGCTGCTTCCGTCCGGGTCGCGACGCGGCCATCGCGATGCTGCGCAAGGCTGAGGTCGTCGCCTGCGACGAGACCGGCGTGCGCATCGAAGGCTCGAACGCTTACCACTGGCTGTTCCACTCGGCGCGAGCCGTGGTGCACACCGCCTCGCCGACGTGCGGCGCTGTCGTGGTGCGGGAGATGATGGACGGGCACCGAACCGGCGGTGTGGATCTCGGATCGCTACACGGCCCAACAAGGCCATGCCGATGAGCACCAGACCTGCTTGGCGCATCTGGCCCGCGATGTTGCCTACGCTGTCGAGGTCAGTGACGATCCCGTGCCCTGGCGCCTGCAGCTCTGGCTGGGAAGCGTGTTCGCCCTGGCCGGGCGCGTCACCGACTTGGCTGCCGCGACGCTCTCGGCCAAGCGCCGGAGCCTGGATCGGCAACTCGGTGCCATCCTGGCCACGCCGAGCCGCTGTGACCTGACCCGCGACCTGCAGGCCAAGATCAGCCGCGCGCGCGACCAACTCCTGGTGTTCCTCGACTATCCCGGACAGGTCGAGCCGACCAACAACGGCTCCGAGCGGCTGCTTCGTCCGGCCGTCGTGCAGCGGAAGGTGACCAACGGCTACCGCGCCATGTGGGCGGCTGACGGCGAGGCCGCCATCCGCACCGTCGTCGACACCGCCCGAATCACAGGCAGCAGCCCCTTCAGCACCGTCCTCAAAACCATCGGTGCCTGAACCCTGCCATCACAGGCCTGGGTAATTACGGAGGAGCAGCTGCAGGCCACACGGATCGAAGGGCGCCCGACCGAGGCGAAGCTCTTTCCAGCTGAGGGCGAGGATGAGCTGCACGATCCGCTCGGCGAGCCGCCAACGCCCAGATGGCCGTACTGACCGCCTGTTAGCTAGGTTCGGCTCCGACTGCTTCAGCGGGCGGCCGCACTTCGTATCGGTCTCACCCTGCTGGGCAACACAACATTCTGTGCAACCCAACAGGTTTCTGTATACCAAAAACGGTTTACTGGGTGGCTGGAGACTGAGGCGTAATTAGCACACGCTTTTCGGTCGTGAGAAGAAATTTAGATACAATTTCTGGCGGGCTTGTCGGCTTACAATCGATTGGTTTTCCTTCTTTAGTCAAACAACGCAGTGAATTTGCCGCTATGTAACTGCCGACCTGATTTCCCTGCGCGATCCCAACATCTGCATCGAATTGCCAATGAACGCCAAGATATATACGGCTTCGAGCGTTCTCATCTTCGGCCGACCGGAAATTTTCGAAGTGCCTCGTGATAATTTTCCGCGGCGTGTCTGAACCAGCCGGCTGATTAATTCCATTGTACTCATCCGATGTAAAATCGAATTTTGTCTCCTCCGGGAAAAAGCTCCGCAGCGTGTCGAAGAGCGCCCCACCAAACGTCGCGTGCCCTGACGGATAAGCAGGGAAGGGCGGCGTGAAATTCGGTCCTCTGATCGAATTACTCGCCGGCGCACCCAGCGCTCTCCAGTATAAATCCGGATTTGTATTCGTATTACCGTCTGTTTGTGCCGACCGTATGCCTATTACAGGCCTCCAAAATCTATAATGGTACTTCGCATCCCAGGCAGCTATTGCTGCATCGGCCATGGCTATGTTGCTCATAGCGAATATACGCGCGTAATTTAGCAAGACCGGATCCTCACCATGGCCTCTCATTTCCTTTGTCTTCTGCTGGACGATCTGACGAATGATCTGATTGTAAAGTCGTGGCGGCGCGCACAGAAACGCTGTGCCATCGTACGCCCAGAAAATTCCCGTTTCCTCTTGCTCCTGGGAGCGGTCTGATTTTCCCGACCGCCCGTTACCATCACCACCCAAACGCCTGACTTCATCGAAATCTTGCGTGTATCTCGCGTCGTCCAGAGAAGGCGGCGGTGGCGGCCGGAACGTCGCAACATTGCGGATTACGAAGGGTCTCACAGACCCCCACCGCCCCCCGAGGGCCGTTACGATGTTGCTGACTGGATCGGGCCGCCATTGTCCAGGCTCCATACGAAGGGGAAACCCTTCCTGGCCGACTTCGGGCTCGGTGTGAGCAGAACCATCGTCCTTGCGATTATCCAGGATAGCTTTTGCAGCGGCTCGGCCTAGCTCCCGGGCCTCACTATAGAATGGATCCTTGCGATCTTTGCCTGATAGAATTGTTACCTCGTCCTTATTGATAAAATCTTGTATGACCTGGGCTTGTTCTTTATAAAGAGATTTTAGGGCTTCCCCCGCAGCATACGTTATCACTGTGTCGAGCGACACGATATGCTTTAGCTCAGGTATATTTTTGGAATACGTATCAAAAGTGTAGATCGGCTTTGACGGATTTTGCTGATTGAACCGTGTTGCGACATTAATCGCATCGAACATAGCGATATGGACGATCGCCATCGCACGACTTGATCGATGGGGACCAAGATGCTGGAGTGCTGGACTGGCCTTCTCACCTGGAGGCGGCGGCGCATGATCGATAGCCGTAGTGTCTAACGCTATCTGGTTCCACATCACGAAACGATCGAACGGGTTTTTCGGAGCGCAGGGCAGCGGTCGAGGCTGATTGGGATCCAGTGGGGGTACTGCTTTCTGAAAGGATTCGGGACTGAAGCAATCCTTCGACGCCTCCTCTTGAAGTTGCTTTAATTTTTCGGGAGTCAAGGTTCTTTTTATAATTCCCGGACTCAATAACCGACTAAAATCTTGCTGTGATTGCTGCTGAAGTACGTTCTGCGACAAAGCAGGCTGTGAAATAACCGCTATAAAGCCGGCAAGGCTAGAAATACGAGACAATGCTTTTGACATCGAAGCTGCCTCCCATTGCGATCGACTGGGACAGCGAGCAAATCACCGCCCAGGTTCGCAACTGAAGGTTGCTTCATAACCTGTTAAATTGCAACTCCTGACGGCCAAAACTGATTGCCGAAGTTGTCATTCAATATATTGACCTAGACGTATTGTAGAGGCGCCTGACGCAGCGCTGGTGAAGAACCATGATGCTGCGGTTCAGGGGGTCACCCCTTCTCTCCTGGGGCCTGTCGCGAACCCAAACGGCTCTTCGTTCGCGGGTCGTTAGCCATGCCCGCTCAGCTTGCCGCTCCGTCCCCGGAGCCGGCCCATGATCCTGTCCGCTATCGCCGCCACGCTCAAGCGGCGCGCCAGGACCAACTTCCGGGGCCGGCACTACGAGGCTGCGCTCATCGTCCAGGCGGTCTCCTGGTACCTGCGCTACCCGCTGAGCTACCGCGACATAGAGGAGTTGTTCCTGGAACGCGGCATGGAGGTGGACCACTCCACCTTGAACCGCTGTGTTCTGGCTTACGCACCGCTGGTGGAAAAGCGGCTGCGCCAGTTCCGTCGGCCACATTGCGGATCGGTCCGGGTCGACGAGACTTACATCCGGATCCGCGGCCAGTGGCGCTACCTCTATCGCACCGTCGACAAGCATGGGCAGACGGTCGACTTCCTGCTCGCCGCCAACCGGGATCTCGATGCGGCCAAGCGGTTCTTCCGCAAGATGCTGAAGGATCAGCCGCTACTCGCCCCAGATCGGATCGGCACGGATGGGGCTGGTCCGTACCCGCCGGCCATCGCCGAGAGCCGCGAAACGGGCCTGCTACCCCGCATGCCGATCCACTACGTGACCAAGCACCTGCAGCAGGGCATCGAGAGCGACCACTTCCGAGTGAAACGGGCGATGCCAAGGATCGGCGGGTTCCGGTCCTTCAACACGGCACGGCGGACGGTCTGCGGCTTTGAGGTCATGCTGTGGCTGCGCAAAGGCTTCGGCTTTGCCGGCGCGTGAACCGTCCGGGAGCAGAACCAGCTGCTGGCCCACTGCTTTGGCCTTCCCATCGCGAACAAAGCGTGAAAGCGGGACGGTAGAAGCTCTTCTATGTCCCGCAGCCGAGTTTGCGCCAGACCCCCGCGGCGCACCATATCGTGCCCTTATGCGAATAGAGGCGCAGCAGATAGCGGCCGCCGATAGGGCGTCGTCATCTCCTGCTGAATGACCGGGCCGAGCGACTCTCTCTCAAGGTGCCTTCGAACCTGACCCGCTGATTGTGATCGGACCCGGTCCCAGAGATGATCGTCGATCTCGAAGCGGGGCTTCCGAGAGCTTGCTCGAGGGCAGGGCGTTGGACATCACGATTTGCACCTTGGTGATGTCCAACGCGCCAAGGCATGCCCGCAGCAGCTGGATCGCCTCTCGATAGCGCGTCGGATATCACGTTGCGCCAAATATCGTATCTGTGAAAATGTCTTATATGAGTTTGGATATCGCCGTCCGACCGAGGTGGAGCCGCGAGTTACGGGTCGTGCCGGGCCACTCTCGGTATCCCATCGAGTGCTATCGAGAACGTCGTGCTTCCCGGCCAGCTCGGTCAGTCCGTCGACACCCTGGGAGCGCCACGCCCGCACGGCTCGCGGACTCGATGTTGGCCGCCGCGGACCACTGTACATCGTGATCGCACGGTGGTCGGACCGAGCCGGGATCGAGAAGCAGTGCGGCCGTCTCGCTGCGTGAACGGTGGCTACGTGATAGGTCCAGATCGAGCTTCGACATTTCCTGGAACCACCGTCAGGCCGCCTCTCGATCCCGTCAACCGTCTCCAGAACAGCTCGCGTGCAGCGAAGAGCGATCCGACAGCTCCGCCGAAGTACGGGATCGGCGCGACCGGTGCTCCGTGTTCGACAGGACCAGAACCTGCCCGATAGGCAAGCGACGGGTCATCGCAGATGTTCGACCGATCCCGCGTGTCCGAGCTGGCAGACATACCTATCGCGATGGCTTACATTGTCTCGAAGCAGATCACCGGAGGTTCGGGATCACCGCCCAGGAACTTTCACGCCCCGGTTCTCGCACGCTCTCGTCACCGCGTTGAAGTTCCATCCCCCGGTCCAACGCCCGACCTCGCGCAGGATACGACGGTGCTCGGGCGTTCCACGGGTGGATTGGTGCCACGTCTCGACGCGAGACGAGATCTCGGCACCGAGCGCCCGCTTCAAGCATGCGCGCCAGACCCGTATCGTCGCCTCAGGGCTCGCGAGGGCCAGGGTGTAGTAGCAGGCCAGCGACCTGTCGCGCGCCGGCACATCGGCCAACGGGCTCCAAGCGGCAGCCCCGGTTGTCCCCGCCACGTCGGCATGAGGCGGTTCGATCGGAGGCGATCGGACTGCCTTCACATCGGAGGCCCCGCGCGAGTTCGCATCGCTCTCGCGTTGCTCCTGCGCGTCGGTCGAAGGATCGGCCGAAGGTTGAACCGTCCGGCCGTCTGCGACGACGCGATCGGTGGACGCCACGATCTCCCGAGATCCGACATGCTGTGATGGTTCGGCGGCAGCCGTTCGAACAGGCGCGCCCGCGGTCAGCGACGCAGGGACCTTGGATTGCATCGCATCGGCTTGGCCCGCGTCGGCGACGATCACGGCCGGCCGCCCGTCGTGCCGCGCTTCTCGGGGCGGCGAGATTGCAACCTGCATGGTGGCCGGCGGGCCGCGTGTGGGTGAAGCACTGGTCGCGGGGGAGGGGGGTGCCGTGACGAAGGCCGGAGCGGGGACCGGTGCTGCGATCGCCGTCGCTTCCGGCACAGGCTGGGCGACGATCCCGTCGACGCGTTCGACCTCGACCGGCGATACGATCGGCGCCGGAACAGCGATCGTGGCCGAACGCGCGGCAGCCGAGCGTATCTCCGCCCCCGCGGCGACGCACTTCCGCGTCCGCCGCTCCAGAGCCGCCCAGGTCGCCACGAGTCCGGTATCGAGTTCGTCCGTCGCGTCAGCCGCGCCATCCGAAGCGAACGCTCGCGCCGCCGCCCGCCGTCCGTACGCCGCCCAGTCGCGGCGGCGATACGGCTCGAGCGCGGCCGCGCACGCCGCGACCAGCGCCGCCACCGCCGGCTCGGCGTGCCCGGTGGCGCGCAACCGCCGGGCGACCCGCGCGTCGATGCGCGAGTTGTCCGGGCGGCGCCCGTCCCAGCCCGCGACGATGTCTCGGCGGTGGGCTTGATAGATCGCCGCCGCCTCGCGCGTCGGCGGCTCGAGCCCAGCGCGGCGCCACCACGATCCGGGCCTCGGATTCGGCACTGGACGCGCCAGGAGCGCACGCAGGGCGCGCAGTCGTTGCGCAGAGCGCGCGATCAGCATCGCGAGCCGTGCGCAGGCCTCGCCCGCCCGAGCGACGAACCGCGCGGCCACGCCCGGCTTCGGCTCGACCGATCCCGCGTCCGGTTCGGGCGCGCGGACCACGCGTAACCCCACCCGCGACACCGCGCAGCCGTAGCGCCGCGCCAGGGCGCGACCGACCCGCCGAACGGCGGCAGCTTCGTCGGCCGCGCCGCCCGGCGCGCGCAGGACGGCCTCGTACCGCCCAGGCGGGCCCTCCATCACCAGAGCGGCGGTGTGGCCGTCATTACGCATACGCGCGAGCCCGCGTGCATCGAGGTCGCGCAACACGACGTGGTGCCGATCACCTCTGGCAAAGCGCAGGTGCACGCTCGCGCCGGCGCGCGCCATGGCCGCGACCCGCGGCCATGCCGTCTGCACGGCCGCCAGCGGACCGAGGGGGATCCGCAGCAACCGGTCGTACGGCTCGGCCAGCGCCTCGGGCTGCGCCGCTGCCGGGGCGGCCTCACGGTTCGAAGCGCGTTGCACCGCCGGCATCCGGACGAGCAGCCCGTAGCGTTCCGCCCCGAGTGCCGCGTGGCAAGCGCCGAGCGCGGAGGCCGCGTCCACCGGCGTGGGTTCAGGGCGCGCCAGCGGTGCGAGGCATGGGCGCGGCAGGCCGAGCCGATCCGCGATCGCCCGAGCACCGGCGGCGGCGCGTGGACGCTCGCCGAGCAGGGCCGCGGCTCGCCACGCGTTCGGCCGCAGCGGCGCGCAAGCCGCGGCGAACCGGGCTTGCGCCTCTGCGCTCAGCGTCCGGTCCCCTTGCAGGGCCGCGAATACGCGCGGGTCGACGCCCGGCGCGGCCTCGACCAGGTGCGCCGGAGATGCGCCGGCGGCTCCTTCGATCGCCTGTTCGGCGTCCGGGCGGTACGGGCCCAGGCGGGCGACGAGCGCGCCGAGCGCGGCCTTGCGGTAGGTCGAGGCCTTGACCGCCACCCCGCCGATCAGGAGCACCGCCCCAGAGCCCTTGCGTCGGTAGGCAATCCCTTCGCGGGCGAGCGCAGCGTGCAGCGCCGCCCAGGACCGGGCCGCGTCGACCAGCGGTCCGGCGACCTCGATGGCGACGCGCTCGGGGCTGCGCTCGCCCCGGCGCACCTCCCGGGTCGCCGCCGGTGCCGAAAGGGTATCGGCATCGGTCAAGGTGCGGGCCAGCGGCAGGTCGTCCCAACGGCCCGGATGCCCGCCGCGCAGGCGCGCGGCCAGGACCTTGCGGGCGATCCGGGCCGACGCCTCGTCGCCGATCACGGCCTCGAGCCGAGCGCGGGCGCATGCCCGCCGCCGGCCGCTCGCCCCGTCATCCGCCGCGGAGCTTGGTCGGACCGGATCTGGATCCGGGCCGGCCTGCCGCTGCCACGAGACCGCGCGCAGCCGCAGCGCTGTCAGCCGGTCCCGGAGCCGGCGGCCGGCACGAGCCGGATCCGGCCGAGGAGCTGCTCCAGCCGCTCCTTCAGCGCCAGCACGTCCTGCCGCAGCCGGTCCTCCCGGGCCGCCGCCTGCACCTGCTCCTCCCGGATCTTCGCCGCGGTGTCGCCCAGCACGTCCAGGCTCCCGTGCAGCGCCGCGATCGCGTCCGCCAAGGCCTCGTCCCGCTCCTCGGCCGCCATCAGCAGCTCGGCGATCGCCGCGACCGGATCGTCCGGATCGTGCTCGCCCCCGCCCGGTTGCAGCACCGTCAGGATCGCGTCCGTCCCCCGGTGCGCCGCCTGCGCCTCCCGCGCCGAGATCGTCAGCAGCCTCTCCAAGCTTTCGCTCGATCCCGCCCCTCCGTCGCGGCCCTTCGTCGTACCCGTCCCGTCCGTCACTGCTCCCACTCCTTTCCGCCATGAGTTCGTCGATGCCCTCGACGACGCGAAACCGCGCGTTCGCCTCGGGTTGCCAGCCTTGCGCGTGCTCGATCCGGGCGACGGCCCGATCGAGTGCGTTGATGAACATCGGGATGGTCGCCGGCCGGCCGGTCTCGGGGTCGACGCGCGCGACCACGAGATGCAGGTGGGCGCCGGCGGCGTCGCCGTGCAGCGCCCACAGGGCCTGATGGCGTGCGAGCCCGAGGCCGCGCACCAGGATCGCCACCGCCTCCGCGACCTGCCGCAGGTCCGGCTGCTCGTCCGGGCGCCACGACAGCACCAGATGCTCCAGCGGCCGGCGCGCGCGCGGACAGGCGGTGAGCGTGGCGATCATCTCCGCGGCCTGGGCCGTCCGCGCCGTCGCGACGAAGTTGCGCCCGCCCAGCGCTACGAGGTCGCCGCGCCCGGCCCCACGACCGGTGCCGTCGAGGTAGCCGAGCAGGTCCTCGACCTGCCGGGCCACCGCCGCACCGTCTCCGCGCACCGGCATCCGCTTGCAGATCATCGCGCCGGTCCGGCGGGGTGCCCGCCCAGGTGCGCGATCGCCGCACCGATCTCGGCCCGGGCGCGCCGTGCGTCCTGCGCCAGCCAGGGCTTGTGCATCGCCGCCTTGAGCAGGCCTCCGATCCGGCGCAGCTCGTTGATCAGCTCGGCATCGACGCGGGCGACGACGTGCTGCTGGGCCAGCCGCTTGCGGGCCAGCGCCGCCAAGGTCAGGCCGGCGACGGCGGCCTCGGCCGCGTACCGGTCGCGCTCTTCGGGGTAGAGGCGCAGCTGCGTCTGGGCGCTGCGTCGGCGCTTCTCGGAGCGTCGGGATCCGGGCATCGGTCAGGTCCTCACGGGGCGGTTCTGGGGGAGGTCTTCAGGGAAGCTCTTGGGGCAGGGGTCCGGGGCTCGGCCTCGGCAGTGCGAGGCGGTTGTGAGAAGCGGGACGCGCCGATCGACCGCCGCCCGCTCGCAACCGGCGGGTTGCGAGGGGCGACCTGCCCCGTCGTACCTTCCGGGAAACACGGCGTGCGGCTGTCATCGCCCCTGCCGATCGATCTGCATTTTGTCCTGTCAAGTTCGTCGACCTCTTTTTGCGTCCGCTCTGACGCGGTTCCGGCATGGCCGCGGCACGGCATCATGGCTGGCGCAAACACATCCCACCGAGCGATCAAGGGCGACATCGCTGGCTCGTCGCCAACAATCCCACAACAACCCGACCTGCGCGCCGATGTGTATCGCCAAACACCGCGGCATACAGCATTTCGATATCCAGCAAAAAACGGCGCCGTCCAGCGATTCGAGACTTATTTTGCAAAAATATTTCCGACTCTCGACCCGCTATCCCTATTGTGTGAATCGAAACACTTGGTCCACTCTATAAACAGGCGACGACCACCGGGGCGGCGCTGTTCCTCCGCCGGCGACGCAATCGTCGGCGACATCAGGATGCGGAAACCATGACGAGAGACAAAATTCCGATCGACGCGACACATGCGACGACCGTGGAGGCTCAGCTTGACCGTCTCCATGCGGCAGGACCGGCGCCTCGCAAGACGTGGACGCGACAGGCCCTGGTCGAGCGGGTGTCGGCGAAGGTGCTGGCCATGCGCAGTGCAGGCTTCAGTCTCGATGAGATCGCCGACGCCATGACGTACAACGGCCTCAAGTTCTCACCGGAGATGCTGTCGAGCTACCTGTCGCGGCTGAAGCATGGCACCTCCGCCAACGGCGTCGCTTCAGAAGCGCGACACAAGAAGTCGTCGAAGAGATCGACGCCTGCGACGATCCTCGCGACAACGCGCAAGACAGCACCGCAACAGGATACGAAGCAGAAGCCCGTAGAAAGCCACGACGAGGTCGTTCAGTCGGTCGCACCCGATCCGCCGACCGCTACCATTCAGATCGACCACGATACCGTGTTGTTGGAATCGAATGATCAGGCCCCCGGCCCACGGATGAGCGGTGGCGCGCGGACGAAGACGCCAGGAAAAAGCTGGCTGGAAAAACATAGCTAATCGTCGCGGTCCGCGGCTGAGCCCGACACGACCTCAACATCCAATGACCGATCGAGCCACTTCGAGGCAGCGCACCAACGCGCGCGTGCCCCCCCTTCTCACGCCGGTTTGACAAGGAACACAACGATGACACCACAGCCAAACAAACTACCGGCTCCACAACGCACCTCGCAGACAACGGCTGCCCCCCCAGTCAGATTGCTTAGTCTGAAGGCTAACCGAGCCCTGATCGCAGTGCTCGGCGGCAAAGGTAGCGCCGGCAAAACAGCGGGAGCCTTGAAGATCGGCGTCACCGAACCGCGGCGGGGCGAGGACTACAAAACCCGCAAAATGGCTGGCTGAAAAAGCCAGCTGATCGTTGCGACGCGGGCTAATCCCGAGACGACGTCAACATCCAACAACCGATCGAGTCACTTCAAGGCGGCGCGCTAACGCGCGCGCACCCCTTCTCACGCCTGCATGCCGAGGAACACGACGATGACACAACAGACCGACGACGTCCCACCTCCGCTTTATACGACAGATAAGATCGATGAATTACGGGCAAGATTGCTCGGTCCGACGGCCGAGCGAGCTCTCGTCGTCGTCCTCGGCGGCAAAGGCGGTGTCGGCAAAACGACGAGCGCGTTAGAGATCGCAGATCTCTTGGCTTCGGTCGGCCAAATTCTGGCGATCGACGCGGATTTGGCGAACGAGCATTTCTTCAAGTACTTCACGCGAGAGGTTCTGCCCGGCAAGCGTGAGCCAAGCCGGACGGGGATCCGACCGATCCAACACCGCCTGCGTGCGGAGGATCACGCAGGCCGCATCGATCCGACGGCTTGCCAGGACATGATGGCCGTGATCGGCGAGGCACCGGAGCCGTTCGTCATCATCGATTTTCCAGCGGGCGACACTGACACGACGAAGCGCTGCACTGAGATCATCGTCGAGGAATGCCGGGAGAACCACATCCGGCTCATCGTTGTCGTGATCGTCGGTCCGGTCGACCCGACGCCCCTCAAAGTCCTTCCCAGCCTTATGCCACTGCTGCGCGACTGCGATCGGTCGGTCCTAGCCAAGAACACGCACACCGGGATCAATTTCGAGTACCTCGAGGCATCGGAGATCTATCAGCAGCTACAAGCGCAGCCGAGCATCCGCATCACCGAGATCGAGCCGATCGGCGAGCGGATCAATGAGGCGTTACGCGTTCACAACGTTTCGTGGGAGTTCCTCGCCACCTCGACACCGATGCGCATCCGCGTCGAGGCGCGTCGTCTTCGGCGCAACTTCCACGGCATGTGGCTGGAGGCGATCTCGCATGACGCCGTTTGAGAAGTTCATGCTCCAGGCTCAGGGGCGCGACCCCGATCTCGAAGAGAAGCTCCGCGCGGAACAATTCCGCAATATCGAGCGATATTTTAGGATCGTCTTCGGCCGCAGCCTCCGACCGGACGAAAGACAGTTAGTGGAAAGTATCGCCTCTGCGCTCAACACCAGCGTGGATGACGAATACGTCATGCAAATCTTTATAGCTGGGCGAGGCTTAGAGGCCAGTCATAAACTTGCCGAGGAGGTCTCTGACGCAAAGGAGGCTATTATCCAAACCAACGGCGAGCAGAAGAAGCTCTACGCTAAGCAATCGGCCCGAGACTCGTGGCTAATATGGGCCTGCTACATCCTGCTGCTTGCATCTATCCCGACGAATGTCTGGATCGTCCGCAACGTGCTGCACCTCTCGGACCGCATGGATCTGATCGGCAGCGCGACCGAGCGCTAAGCGCATCCGGCGACAAGATCAAGCTAAGCCAAGAGGCGCCCGATCTCGACGGGCGCCTGCCATTCGATCTCGATTATCTAGCTTGGAGCACGCGAAAAATGAAATACCCTAACATGACATATAATATCTTTGCTGACGACAGTGTTTCTGCAGATCACATCGATGCCGCTGCAGCAGTTATAGAAGAGGCTTCACAGCGAAACGCGCAGGCAGCGGCGGACACTACGCCGCCCCCAGGGTTGATCGAAGCGGCGGAGATCGCAGGAATTTTCGCACGATCTCAGTCAGCCTTGGATCTCGTTCAGATCGACAGCACTTACGGCAGTGTCGAGCAATGCCTCGAGCGTGTTTGGCCAAGGGTGCAGCGGCGGCGTACTCTAATCGCAGCGGGACTTGACGAAATGGCAGCGGATACTCTCCAGCTTCAGACATTACGGCACGAAGTCGCGCTTGAAGATGCTTGGCAGCGCTTCGAGGGGCAGCCTGAGGAGCGCGAGGCACTCTTCGCCATGTACGCCTCACTCGTGTCGCACCTTGCCTGGCCCAAAGGATTCTCGCGACATGAATTGCTGGAGACTTTCATGTTGGAATAACTCATATCGTCTTAACTCCGCATTATTTAGCGTGATCACATGTACTCGAGCGGCCTCGTGTCTAGATAGCCGACCCCTTCCGCTGGACAGGTCTGCTTAGATGCAGGAAGCATCACGCTCCGCCTTGTCCGAGGCATTTCTGCGCGATCGAATTACCTGTGGAGCCCCCAGCGCAACTTCATGCGCGCAGCATTCGCAGTCACGCACAGGCTCGCGACGCATCAATCCCAACGATCTTCGACTCGCCCTCACCACTCGACTCGGGGTCGGGTGAAGCAACGAGCATGTCTTTTCCGGAGCAAGCAGATGATCATCGTTTTTGGCGGCCACCTCGATCGCGCCTTCAGACTTGGAACCCACCGACAGCGCTTCCGACAACCATATGATGATGGCTCTGAAATCAAGCACAAGGCGGAGGAGGATCCCTACCGCTCGTTTTTCCATCGGGCCGGAATGATGTTCCTTTTGAGCGACGCCCAGATCGATCACACGAGTTTGCCGCTCGATCTGCCGGTCCCACGACCCCGTCGGCGCCCGAACGGTGCGACCTATATGGCGATCCCGCTGCGTAAACTCGAAGACGACGGACAGTTCTTCGCCGAGATGCTGACGCAGATCGATGCGTTTTCGGATGAGACGCTGGCTGCACTGCGCCTACGCGCTCACGATGACCCCCACAAGCCGAACGCCATCCACCAGGTCGACGACATTCTGATGTCAATCCTCCATGCCTGGATGACGGGTTCGACGCTGGTGCTGTCGATGGGTGAAGGGCAGGCTTTGGCCGAGATCGCGACGTGTATCCTCGATGTCGGGATCCCGGTGCCGTTCGGGATCCCGGACCTGCGCGGCCTGTCGCGTCTGGACCCGCGCTCCTCAGGCATGGTTGCCAACCTGCAACCGAGCGACTGTGGGGATCTCAACGACCTGCGCGAGACGCCGGCCATTTGCCTGTATCGCAGCCGCCTGCGCTTGTTAGCCGAGAGGCGGACAACCGACTATACAGCCGGCCTCGCGTCCGCCTTGCGCGAGGCCAGCATGCTCGATCATCGTCTGCGCGAGGCGCCGGCGGACATCCGTCTCACCGTTCTTCGCGTCCCAGTGATCGACAACGCCCACCGCGATGACATCATAAACGATCCGCTTGGCTGGTCGCGCCGCCGCGCACCGAAGAGAAGGTTACAGGTCATGCTCTTGTCAGATAGTCGTAGCCTGTGCTGAAGGCGGCCTGTAACAACCCCAATTGGGAGAGGTTCGACATCTTCTTGGGTTGGCAAAGCCACCATCGCAGGGGCGGATTGGCTGACAAGCCGACGCCGGAGCCGGGAAGGTCCGCTTATCGGCAATCTGAATGGACCAGCTGCATCTGGACGACTGATGGTGGCCGTAAGCGGAACGGCCGCTTGGGAGACGGTCGGCCGGAAAAGCGGACGGCCTCCTACCGACCCAAGGCAGCCGTTGCGATAACAATCGTCGTTTCCCACAAGCAGCCATTCGCCAACATGCTGTTAGGGTGCGCTCGTGCCAGGGAGACGGCCCGAGTCTGAGGTCACGTCGGAAACCGGGGGCCAAGGCCGCCTCGTTCCTCACGATGGGCACCGAGCTCGCCATGCTCGGCGTCGAGGCGCAGATGGTCATCGGCCAGCGCCTGGCGCTGTTCATGCTCGGCGGGCCCGAGGCACGGAACGAAGCCCGGCTGATGGTGACCGAGAAGGTCAAGGCCGCCGGCGAGGCCGCGGTGACCATCGCCATGGGCGACACGCCACGCAAGGTAATGAGGGGCTATCGACGCAAGGTTCGGGCGACCCGGCGGCGCCTCGGCGAGGGGTGATCCAGCCCAAGGCATCGGACTTGTGCCACGCACGACGTCATGCGCCGACACATCGAAGGACCGCGAACGCAACATGGGCCGGTCGGTGCATCGCGTCCGGCCGCGGTATTCCTCCCGGCAGTCTACGGCGCCTACCCGGCGGACTGGATGCTCGGCGGCCCGAGGTGCTGGAGGAAATCCGGCTTGCCGAGGCTAACCCCGGCCGCGCGCAGGATCGCGTAGGCGGTGGTGACATGGAAGTAGAAGTTCGGAAGCGCGAAGCCGGTTAGATAGGCCGGCCCCGTGAAGCGGTAGCCCATGCCGTTCGGGAACTTCAACTCGACTTCCCGCTCCGCACCCAAGGCCAGCGCCGCCGGATCGACGCCCTCGACGAAGGCGATCGTCCTGGCGCAACGCTCCTTGAGCTCGGCGAAGCTCGCCTCGACGTCCGGCATGGCGGGCGCCTCGATCCCGGCAAGCCGCGCCACGGCGTTCTTCGCGCTGTCGGAAGCCATCTGGTACTGGGCCGGCAAGGGTCGCATGTCTGGGGCAAGACGGCCGAGGAGCAGCTCGTTCTCGGGTTTTTCCGATGCCGCCTTGTCGAGCCACGCGCTCATGTTGCGGAGCGAGTTGACGAAGACAGGCACGCTGACGTCGTGGATGGTGATGCTCATGCCCGCAGCCTAGGGCATCCCTCCCCCTGGACACAACGAGCATACGCATCGCACGGGCAACGCCCGTGCGCCTCCGCCCTGCTCTCGTGCATGACCGGCAGGACAGATGAAGGCCCTCGCGCCATGGCCGGATGCGTGGTCCGGGGGGCGCAATCCGGATGCCGCAGTCGTCCGGCGACCGTATGGGCGCCGAGATTGGGGGGCTCCTGCGATAGGACGGCCGCAGGGCTCGATGGCTGCGGCCCTGGAACTGGAAGTCCGCCATACGATGCCGCGCTACGCCCATCTGGTCACCGGCCCCAAGGACCTGGAGCGACGGGTCGGCGGGTGATCGAACCGAGGACGGCATTCGGGGCGATGGATCCGGCTCGCCCGACCTCCGTCACCAGGGAAGGGCGGGGGGCACGGGAGGACACCGGAAGGGCCGAGGACGACGGCCCTTCCACTATCGCTGCGGCGGAAGCGGCGACCGGCCTGCCCGGCCGCTCTCCGTCCTGGCGAACGCACCGCCGGGCGACGTCGGCCACGCACCCCAAGCGAGCGCACCGGCGTTGACGGCGGCCAGCATCGCGAGGCCCGACCCGAGGGCGACGAACAGGCCCGCGGGTCCCAAGCCGAGATGGAGCGCGAACAGGCCACCGCCGAGGGCGACGGCACACCGCAACAGGCCGGCCGCAAGCGGCCATCCCACTTGTCCCGCACCCTGGGCGGCGAAGTAGAGGGCGAGGCCAAGCCCGAAGAACCCGTAGCAAGGCCCGACGATGCGAAGGTACTGGGCGCCGACGGCGAGCATCGCCCCGTCCTCGCCGAACAGGGTCAGCCAAGCCTCCGGCCGGAGCGCAGCGCCGGCCCCGACGCATTCCGTGACCAGGCCCGCCATGACCGCGCCGGTCCAGGCCGCGCGCCGCGCACGGGCCACGTCGCCGGCTCCCATCGCCGTCCCGACCATCGCGGCCAACGGTGCGCCGAGGCCGAACACCATGGGCACGAGCAGGTATTCCAGCCGGGCGCCGGTCCCGTACCCTGCGACCGCCGCGGGCCCGGCCACGCCGACGAGGCCCGTCGCCGTGGCGATGGTGACGTTCGTGGTCGCGCTCACGATGGCGGATACCGCGCCGACTTGCAGGATCGACCACAGCGCCCCGCGCGAGAGTGCCGGTGGCCGGACGGAAGGGTGCAGCACGCCGCGTCCCGACCAGAGGTAGGCGGCGAAGGCGGCGATGCCGGCCGCGTAGTACGCGAGGACCGCAACGGCGCCCCCGACGACGCCGAGGGCGGGAAGCGGCCCCCAGCCGAAGATCAACGCCGGGGAGAGCGGGACGAGGGCCACGGTGCCCGCGCACATGACCGTGGCCGGGAGAAGCATGTTGCCGGTGCCTCGGATCACGGCCGCGAGCGCGTTGAACAGCCAGACCAGCACGGCGCCGGCGAAGATCACGTCGGAGTAGGCGAGCGCCGCCGTCAGGGAGGCCCCGCGCCCTCCCATGGCGGCGTACAGGCTCGGGCCCGTCAGATGGGCCGCGACGGTCGTCAGGACGCCCAGGCCCACGGCGATGGCGACCGCGTGCCAGACGAGGTCGTTCGCCTCCGCCCGCCGACCTCCGCCGAGGGCCCTGGAGATCGCCGAGAGCATCCCCCCGCCGACCGCGCCGGCCGAGATCATCTGGACCAGCATCAGCATCGGGAAGACCAGCGCCATGCCGGCCAGGGCATCCGTCCCGAGATGGGCGATGAAGTAGGTCTCGATGAGACCCGTCGACGCCTGGGCCGTGGTCATCAGGACGTTCGGGACCGCGAGGCGCAGGAGGGTGGCGAGGACGGGGCCGCGGAGCAGCCGGTCCGTGCGTTCGTCCCGCACCCGGAGCGTCCCGGCCGCAGCGCCGGCCATGTTGTCCCCGGTCGGGATATCCCTCGGGTCGGCTCGTCGGGCGCGCATCAGGAGCTTTGCGTCCAGGCCGCCAGGACCGGGTCGATGACCTCCGGCTCGGCGCGGTCGCGGGCCGGGACGTCGAGGAGCAGGCAGGTCGAACTCGCCGTGGCGCAGAGCCGGTCGGAGCCGTCCAAAAGCCGCGCCTCGGCCACGGCCTGCCGACGCCCGGCGTGCACGACCTCCCCGACGGCGGTGAGCGGCCCCGAGGCGGTGGTGACGGCCCGCAGGTAGTTCACCTTGATCTCCAGGGTGGTGAAGCTGCGGCCGTGAGGCAACGTGGAATGCACGGCGCATCCCATCACGCTGTCCAACAGGGACGCGACCGCCCCGCCGTGGACCGTACCGAGCGGGTTGTAGTGATACTCGCCCGCCATCATCCGCATGGTGACCCGGCCCGGCTCGGCCGAGACGAGGTCGATGCCGAGCAGGGCGATCAATGGCGGCGGCGGAAGTTCTCCGGCCATCAACTTGCGCAGGAACCCGAGGCCATCGAGACCGTGGCCGGCTCGCGCCAGCACCGCGGGATCGGACCATTCCACCATGCGACGGCGGAGCGGCTGCAAGTTTGTAGCATCGTCATCGGCCATCTACGCAGGTTCCTCTCGGCGGGGTGACCTTACGGGTCCTCGACGGGCTCGATGGCAGGGGAGCGGGGATCCCTTCGAGCCGCCGGATCGGCCCTCAGTTCGCTTCCAGCAGCAGTGCGATGCCCTGGCCGCCACCGATGCAGAGGGTGACGAGACCGCGCCGGATGCCGTCCCGCCTCATGGAATGCAGGAGGCGGGTCGTCAGGACCGCACCGGTCGCCCCGATGGGATGGCCGTGGGCGATTGCACCACCCTCGACATTGACGATGTCATCCGGCAGGCCCAGCTCCTTCGCGACGGCGAGGGGAACGACGGCGAAGGCCTCGTTGATCTCGACCCGCCCGAGATCCCCGAGGCTCCAACCGGCCCGTTCTAGCGCCTGCCGGACGGCGGGGACGGGCCCGAGGCCGAACAGGCCGGGCTCGCAGGCCCCCACGCCGTAGGCGACCAGCCGCCCGTAGGCGTCGAGGCCGTTGGCCTCGGCGAACCCGCGTTCGGCCACGATCATCGCAGCCGCGCCGGAGTTCAGGCCGGGTGCGTTACCGGCAGTGATGGTCCCGTCCTTCCGGAAGGCGGGCTTCAGCTTGGCCAAGGTCTCGGCCGTCGTCTCCGGCCGGGGCGCCTCGTCGCGAGCGAACGTCTCCGGTCCCTTCCGGCCCTTGACCTCGACGGCGGCGACCTCGGCGTCGAACGCGCCGGTGGTCTGCGCCTTGGCGAACCGCGCCTGCGAGCGGGCCGCCCAGGCATCTTGCGCCTCCCGACCGATCTGGGACCGCGCGGCGAGGTCCTCGGTGTGCCAACCGGAATGCTCGCCGGAGAACGCGTCGTTGAGGCCGTCGTTCAGCATGCTGTCGAGGATCTGGGCATGGCCCATGCGGTACCCCCAGCGGCCACCCTCCATCAGGTACGGGGCGCGGTCCATGTTCTCCATGCCGCCGGCGACCGCCACGTCGTGGTGCCCGAGCCGGATCTCGTCGGCCGCCGTGGCGATGGCCTGCGCGCCCGAGCCGCAGACCCGGTTGACCGTGAGTGCAGGCACCGAGACGGGCACGCCGCCGTTCACGGCCGCCTGCCGGGCGGGATTCATGCGGTTGCCGGCCTGGACGACGTTGCCCATCGTCACGCCGCCGAGCTTGCCGGCCTCCAGGCCGGCCCGCCTCAGGGTCTCCCGGATCGCGGTCGCGCCGAGGTCGGTCGCGGCCACACCCTTCAGGCTACCGCCATAGGCGCCGATTGCGGTGCGGACGGGATGGCAAAGAACGATGTCACGCATGGTCGTGCTGCCTCGTCTTGAGCGTTCGACGGATCAGGAATCGGGGGGGAGGGCTCGAACCCATCGGAGGCCCGTTGCCTCCGACGGTCCCTCGTTCAGGCATCGAGGAAGGCGACCGCCTTCCGCGTGAAGGCCTCGTGGTATTGGAAAATGCCGCCGTGGCCGGCGTCCTCGTAGAAGACGAGTTCGGCGTTCGGCAGCCGGCGTGCCATGTCCGTCGAGTTCGGGCTCGGCACCATGAGGTCCCGGTCGCCATTCGCGACGAGGACGGGGCACGCGACGCGAGCGAGGTCCTGCGGCGCCTGCCGGCCCCAGGCCTTGATCGCCTTGAGCTGCCTCAGGAACGTCCCCATGCCAACGGCCGTGTCACGGTCCGAGGTTCGCTCCTTCAGGCGCCCCAGGAACGCCTTCGCGGCACGCCGGCTCGTCTCTGAGGCGGTGAAGAACAGGTAGGTCTTCGGATCCTTGAAGGTCAGGAGCCCCTTCAGGATGAGCGGCCAGGACACGGCGCCGACCCGCTCGATGCCGGTGCCGCCGGCGGGACCGGTCCCCGCCAGGATCAGCCTGCGCACCAGCGCAGGCGCCCGCAGCGCGACCTCCTGCGCGACGAAACCGCCGAGCGAGAAGCCGACGATGTCGACGCGGTCGAGCCCGAGCGCCTGGAGCGTCGCGACCGTATCGGTCGTCATCTCCGCGACCGTGAGCGGTGCCTTGCCGCCAGAGGCGCCAACGCCGCGGTAATCGAGGGCGATGACCGTACGACCGGCCGCGAGCCCGTCGACGATGCGAGGGTCGAAGTTGTCGAGGTTCGCGCCCCAGTGATTGAGCAGGACCACCGGTACGCGGGCCGGAAGCCCAAGTTGGCGATAGGCGAACGTCGTGCCGGCGGCCTCGACCTTGCGGGTCGGGGCGTCCACCCATCGACGTATGGGCTCGGCGAAGCGGGAGAGTGGCATGTCCATGTCAGGTGCTCCCGTCAGCGGATCTCGACCACGACCTTGCCCTTGGACCGGCCGGCCTCAAGCTCGGTCAAGGCCTCGTCGGTCTCCGCGAACGGGACGACCCGGTCCATGACCGGACGGATGGTCCCCGCCTCGACCAGCTTCGCGATCTCGGCGAGCTGCGCCCCGTTCGCCCGCATGAAAAGGAAGGCGTAGTCGACGCCGCGTGCCTTGGCCCTGCGACGGATGCCGAGGCTGAGAAGGCGCACGGCCAGTGAGAAGATGACGTTCAGCCCTTGGGCCTTGGCGAAGGCCGGGTCCGGCGGACCCGAGATCGAGATCAGCTTCCCGCCCGGCTTCAGGACCGCCAGGGATTTTCGGAGCGTCTCCCCGTCCAGGCTGTTGAGCACGACGTCGTAGCCCGCCAGGACCTTCTCGAAGTCCTGGCGGCGGTAGTCGACGACGATGTCCGTCCCGAGCCCCCTGACGAGGTCGGCGTTCCCCGCGCTCGTCGTGGTCGCGACGGTCGCGCCGAGGTGCTTGGCGAGTTGGATGGCGAAGGTGCCGACGCCACCCGAGCCGGCGTGGATCAGCACCTTGTCGCCCGGCTTGAGTTTGGCGTACCCGACGAGGGCCTGCCACGCCGTGAGGCCGACGAGGGGGATCGAGGCCGCCTCGGCCATCGAGAGGTTGTTCGGCTTCAGGGCGACATCGGCCTCGTCGACGGCGATGCGCTCGGCAAGGGTGCCGATCCGACCGTCCCGCGGCCGCGCGTAGACCGCGTCACCCGCCTTGAAGCGGCGAACCCCCGATCCGACGCGGATCACCGTGCCGGCCAAGTCATGCCCCAGCACGAGGGGCGGCTTGTAGGGGAGGATCGCCTTGAACTCGCCGTTGCGGATCTTAGCGTCCAGGACGTTGAGCCCGGCCGCCGCGACCTCAATCAGTACGTCGCCGGGTCCCATCGTGGGCTCCGGCAGGTCGCCGAGCCGAAGCGGCTGCTTCTTCTTGTATCGGTCGAGGATGAACGCCTTCACGGGACTACGGTCTCCGAACTCGGGAGCTGGATGGGTCAGCCGGCCGGGGCGTAGCGCGGGGCCGGCTCGACCGTGCCGAAGCCCGGGATCATCGCTTGGCGCGCGGCCTGGAAGGCGTCCCACTGTCCGACGTCGTGGAGGTGTGGGATCGTCACCGGCTCGCGACGGTCGAAGCCAACAAGGGCCGCGTCGACGAGGGCGCCGACCTCCATCATGGGCGGGAGCGAGGTCTCGTCTGCGCCGGAGCGGCTCCAGATCTCGGTGCGGGTCGCGGCCGGCAGCACGGCCTGGACGTAGACGCCCTTCGGGCCGAGCTCGTGTATCAGGCCCTGGGACAGAAACTGCACGAAGGCCTTGGTCGCGCCGTAGACCGCCATCGAGAACTCCGGCACGAGGCCGACGACCGAGCCGATGTTGACGATGGCCCCTTCGCCCGCCCGCACGAAGCGGGGCGCCACCGCGCTGGCCAGGCGCATCACCGACGTGGCGTTGAGGGCCACGAGGCGCTCGATGTCGTCCGTCGCCTGGTCGGCGAAGCCGCCGCGGACATTGGCACCGGCGTTGTTGACCAGGATGCCGATGCGGTCGTCCTCGCGCAGGCGCGCCTCGACAGCCCGAAGCTGGGCCGGCACCGTCAGGTCGGCCGGAAGCACATCGATGGTGACGCCCGTCTCCCGGCGGAGCCGCTCGGCGAGGTCGTCCATCCGGGCCCCGTCGCGGGCCACGAGCACCAGGTCGTGGCCGCGCCGCGCGAAACGGTCGGCATAGGTCGCGCCGATCCCGGAGGAGGCGCCAGTGACGAGGACGGTGGGCTTGGTCGGCATGACAGGGTCCGTCAAAGACATGCATCAATCATGATCGCCGTCATGATTGAACTCAAATATGATCGCGATCATATTAGTGTCAACGGATCGGACGGGAGATTTTTCAGGATGCGGGTCACCCAGGATCAGATGCGGGAGAACCGTCGGCGCATCCTCGCGGAGGCGAGCCGCCTGTTCCGCGAGAAGGGGTTCGAGGCGGTGGGCGTGGCCGAGGTGATGAAGGCGGCCGGCCTCACCCACGGCGGCTTCTACGGCCATTTCGCCTCGAAGGAGGACCTGTTGGCGCACGCAATCGAGCATGCGGCGGCCGAGAAGGCTGGGTCGGAAGGCACGCTTCCGGACTTCCTGGCAGTCTACCTCTCGTCGTCCCACCGGGACGACGCAGGCGGCGGCTGTCCGATGGCTGCACTGGCGGCAGACGTCCGTCTCCGGTCGGCGGCGGCGCGCTCTGCCATGACTGCCGGCATCCGCTCGAACATTTCGAACATCGAGGCGGCGCTTCCTGACTCGGTCACGACAAACCGGCGCCGCGACGCCATCGGCAGCTACGCGGCCATGATCGGTGCACTGATCCTCGCACGTGCGGTCGACGATCCGGCGCTATCAAACGAGGTCCTAGCCGAGACGCGAGCCTGGATGGAGGCAGACGTGTGATACTTACGATTTGTGCGGACGACCGTACGAGCACGCTACTGATGTCTGCTAAAGTGTATAGCCCGCTGAAAAGCAGCCCATCAGCTTTCCACCCAACTCAGCCGTTCAGAGGCGGCCGCCAAGGAGGCCGAAACTGACCGAAAGCGGCTGGTCCGCTTCCGGGTGCGGTCATGGCAAGAGCGGACAGCCCTTCTCCCGGAGGCTCGCGCCACACTATACGTCCAGCCAGTGCGGGCTCGAATGGTCCGGCGCCGGCATCCCGTAGAACCTCATCGGCCGCGAGGGCCATACCCCGGTCGCACTTTGTGATTTGGCTTTCCAGCAACAATTTGCTCTCTCTTTGCCGCGGACGCATCGTCCCATTACAGTTTCAGGCGCGCGGCGCTGCGCCGACATGAGGGACGCATGACGGCAGCGCTCGGGATCATGTGCAAGGCCCCGCGCCCCGGCCTGACCAAGACACGCCTTGCCGCACGCCTCGGCTCGGAGAAGGCAGCACGTCTCTCTGCCTGTTTCCTGGCGGATGTCGCCGGTGTCGTGCTCGCGGTCCCGGAGGCGCTGGGCAGGCAGGGATACGGCATCTATGCGCCCGCGGGATCGGAGGCCGAGCTCGCTGCCATCCTGCCGCACGCCTTCCGCCTGCTGCTTCAAGAAGGATCCGATTTCGGGGTCATTCTCGGAACAGCCGTGCGTCGTCTGCTGACCGAGCAGGCGCACGACTGCGTCGTGCTGATCAACGCCGACTCTCCGACCCTGCCCGCATCGCTGCTCACGGACACCGTCACCACCCTGCGACGGTCCGGAGACCGCGTGGTGCTGGGGCCCGCCATCGACGGCGGCTACACGCATATCGGGTTGAAGGCCGACCATCCCGAACTCTTCGCCGGCATCCCGTGGAGCACGGACGCAGTGCTGGCCCGTACGCTGGAGCAGGCCGCCGCAATCGGCCTGGAGGTTAAGGTGCTTCCCCATTGGTACGACATCGACGACGCGGCGACATTCCGCCTCCTTCAGGATGAGATCGCGGGAATCCCGCCGGCGTTCGCTGCGGACGGCATCGTCGGGGGGCAGGCGCCCGCGACGCGCGCGCTGCTGACCCAATGGCGTGACGCGTGAGCCCTGTCCGGCGCCTGACGGCCCTCGGCATCGCCGGAACCGTGCTGATCGGGCTCGGCATGCCGCTTCTTCAGGGCTTCGGCGACGATGCGTTCCTGGCGCTCGCCTGCGCCGGTGGCGTGATCGCCGCCCTGGCCGCGCGCCTGGAGGAAATCCCGGGGCCCCGGGCCCTGGCCATCATCGTCGGGGCCGGCCTCGCGATGCGGCTCCTCGCGCTGCCCGCGCCGCCGATCCTGTCGACCGACATCTTCCGCTACGTCTGGGACGGAATCGTGCAGAGCGCCGGGATCAACCCCTATCGCTACGTCCCGGCCGACCCGGTACTGGCGTTCCTGCGCGACGCGCAGGTCTACCCGTTCATCAACCGCGCCGACTACGCGGTGACCATCTACCCCCCGATCGCGCAGGCGTTCTTCCTCCTCGTCACCCGCATCTCGGCGAGCCCGCTCGCCATCAAGATCGCCCTCGTGGCGTGCGAGGCGGTGACGATCTTCGCCCTGGTCGGTCTGCTGCGGCTCACGGGACAGTCGGAGACCCGCGTGGCGGCCTACGCTTGGCATCCGCTCCCGATCTGGGAGATCGCGGGCCAGGGCCATATCGACGGCGTGATGATCGCCCTGATGATGCTCGGCCTGTGGCTGGCCCTGGCCGTCGGCCGGCGCTACGCGGGCGCGACATCGGTGGTGCTGGGGGCGCTGGCCAAGCCGTTCGCCCTGATCGCGCTGCCCGGCCTGTGGCGACCCTGGGACTGGCGGATGGTCGCCCTCGTGCCGGTCGTCATCGCGCTGGCCTATCTGCCCTACCTGTCCGTCGGGAGCGGCGTGCTCGGCTTTCTCGCGACGGGATACGCCGACGAGCAGGGCCTGTCCTCGGGCACCGGCTTCACACTGCTGCGGCTTTGGCGGCAGGCGGTCGGCCAGTGGCCGCACGACACCCAGATCTACCTGGCCCTGTGCCTGACGATCCTGGCGGTCCTCGCGCTGCGGACCGGATTCCGAAGGATCCGGACGCCGGAGCGGAGCCTGCGCGACATCAATTGTTCGATCGTGATGTTACTCTTCCTGCTGTCACCCGAATTCCCATGGTATCTCTTGCTGGCCGTGCCGTTCTTGAGCGTCGCCGCCACGCTTCCAGGTTGGGTCCTCACGGTGGGAGGCTTCATGCTCTACGACGTCGTCCCCGGCGATCCGCAGCTGCCCTACGAGGCCCGCTCGGCGATCCTCGCCGCCCTGGTGGCGGCGGCGTCGCTCGTGCACGTCGAACTCCGCCGCCGCTCCGGACTCACCCGATGACCGCAGCCACCCACCTCGCCACGCCGGCCATCGACCCGCGTCGCTATCACGAGGCGGCGCCGCGGACGGTCGAGACCGTCGTCGAGCGGCTGCCGGTCTGCCTCTATCTGGAGGTGACGAACCGCTGCAACCTGCTCTGCACCACCTGTCCGCGCACCTATGTCGAGCTCGAGCCGCCGGCCGACATGAGCTGGGACCTGTTCACGCGCATCGTCGATCAGGTGCCGGATCTCAGCCGCGCCGTGCTTCACGGGGTCGGCGAGCCGATGCTGGTCAAGGACCTGCCCCGGATGGTGCGCTACCTCAAGGATCGCGGAACCTACGTCCTGTTCAACACCAACGGCACGGTGCTGTCCGAGAAGAACGGACGGGCCCTGATCGAGGCCGGCCTGGACGAGCTGCGCGTCTCGCTCGATGCGTCGACACGCGCCTCGTACATCACCGTGCGCGGAAAGGACTATTTCGAACGGATTCTGAAGAACGTCCGGGCCTTCCGGGCGCTGCAGGAGCGAGAGGGCCACGCGAAGCCCCGGGTCTCGGCTTGGCTCACCGGGCTCAAGGAGACCCTGCCGGAGCTGCCCGCCTTCGTGCGGGTGGCGGCCGAGGCCGGCGTGAAGGAGGTCTACCTCCAGCGGCTGGTCTACTTCGCGGACGACGCCCTCGGCATGGCGCGGCCCGATCAGGCCCTCTACGAGCGCATGGAGGCGGACGAGGCCCATTACCTGTCCGAAGCCGAGGCGGTCGCACGCGCGCTCGGGCTCACCTTCTCGGCGTCCGGGGCGGCGAGCGAGCCGGGGATGAGCCTGCGTCGCGACACCGACGGCTCGCCCTGGTCCCTGTGCCGCCGGCCCTGGAACGTGATGTACGTCACCGCCAACGGCCGGGCGCTGCCATGCTGCATCGCGCCATTCTCGCAGCGCGGCTACGAGAACTACACCCTCGGCGACGCCACGCAGGACACCCTGCGGGCGATCTGGAATGGCCCGGCCTACGTGGATTTCCGGGCCGCCCTTCTCTCCGACACGCCGCCGCAGGCCTGCGGCAATTGCGGGCTCCGCTGGAGCCTGTGACCGCCGAAGCCTTCGTCACCGCCATCGTGCCCTGCCTCGACGAGGAGGCCGCGATCGGCGCCGTCGTGGCGGGTCTCCTGGCGCACGGGGCCGATGCGGTCCTCGTCGTCGATGGCGGCTCGCGGGATGCGACCCGCGATCGGGCCGCCGCGTCGGGCGCGCGCGTCCTCGTGGAGCGCCGCCGCGGTTACGGCCGGGCGATCCAGACCGGGATCGCCGCGCTGCCGCCGGAGACCCGCATCGTCCTGTTCGTCGACGGCGACGGCAGCGACCGGCTCGACTGCGCGCCGGCCCTCCTCGATCCGATCCGCGCCAACCTGGCGGATTTCGTGCACGGCTCCCGGATCCGCGGCGACCGCGAGCCGGGCGCCATGAGCCCCCAGCAGATCGTCGCCGGTCATCTCGCCGGCTGGCTGCTGCGGCTCACCTACGGAGCCCGCTTCACCGACATGTCCCCGTTCCGGGCGATCCGCCGCGACGCGCTGGAGCGCCTCGGCATGCGGGACGAGAGCTACGGCTGGAATCTCGAGATGCTGATGCGCGCCTCGGCGGCGGGCCTGCGCTGCGCGGAGGTCGCCGTCGGGCAGCGGCCGCGGCAGGGCGGCGCCTCCAAGGTCTCGGGGGACTGGCGGGTGGGGATGCGCGCCGCCTGGGTGATCGGCACGACCTTCCTGCGCCTCGCCCGCGCCCTGTCCCGCGAGGGGCGCCCGGCCGGCTGACCGGCCGCTCTCAGGTCGCGATGCGGACGAGGTTCGCGGCCCATCCGAAGGTGAGGCCGGGCGGGTACCGGCGGCGCAGTTCGGCGTCGAGGCCGAGGCTGCGACCCGCTCCGAACACGCTGAACAGGGCCATGAGGCCGCCGAGGAAGACGTAGGTCCACGGCCATTCCTGCGGATGCAGGTAGAGGCCGAGCCAGAGCTGCGCCACGAAGACGACGCCGATCGCCCCGACGATCCGGACGCCGAGCCCGAGGAGCAGCGAGACCGCGAAGGTCAGCTCCGTGAAGAAGACCATCACGTCCAGGATGTAGAAGTTCGGCGTCGGCAGCAGCACGCCCTTCACAAACTCCCGGTGGATCGCGAAGGCGGCGTTGGTCACCTCCTCACCGGTCCAATAATAGAGCCCGTTCTCGGTGGAGAAGAGCGGCAGCTTCCAGAGCATGCCCTGGAACCACATGCCGCCGATCAGGGCGCGCAGCGCCCACAGGGTGACGTCGCGGCCGGTCCGCTGGGCCGGATCCTCGATCCATTCCCGGATCGCGATGACGATGCTGGCCAGGACCAGCAGGGCGAGACCGGCCGCGACCAGCCAGCGCCCCCAACCGAGGGCGACCTCGTCGCTCTGCTGCCCGATCAGGAACAGCCACGTATCGGTGAACGGATCCGTCCGCATCGTTTCGATCCTCTCAAGGGCCGCGCGCCGTCAGGTACAGGCCGCCCGCAGCGGCGGGTCGGCCGCGGACCCGTGCAGGGGTTTGGACAGCCGTGTCGGCAGATCGGCGAGGCGCAGCGACCGGCGCAGGGCCCGGGACAGCGCGTCGACCATCGCGGTCAGGAGCGCCGTGGCGACGATCAGCAGCACAGCGACGTCCAGGCGCAACTCCGAGATCGCGGCATCGACGTAGAAGCCGAGCGTCGCCACGCCGAGGATGCCGAAGATCGCGCTCTCGCGCAGGATCAGCTCCCAGCGGTAGAGCAGGTAGGCCAGGAACTGCCCGTAGAGCCGGGGCAGCGTCTCGTAGCTGTAGAGGTTCAGGCCGGTCGGCGCGTCGGGGCGGTAGGCGAGGTCGTCGGCGTGACGCCCCATCAGGAAGCCGACGATGCCGGCATTGTGGATCGTCAGAGCCAGGATCGCCGGCAGCATCGAGGGTCCGAGCAGCTGCAGCAGCACGTAGGCCAGCATGTATTCCGGCGTCGAGCGCACCACCACGAGCAGCACCCGCCCGAAGGGCTGCCCGATCGGCCCGGCAAAACGGCGCGAGGCGAGGGGGAACAGGATGAGCGCACCGAGGCCGGTGGCGACCAGCGCGATCTGCGCCAGCACGAGGGTCTGGAGCGCGCCGGGCAGGATCTGCTCTGTCACGATCGGCCGGAGCCACAGCCAGAACCGGCCCCAGGTCACCGGATCGAGGAGCGCGCCGGACCGGAGCGGACTCGGGACGATGTCGTGGCCGAGGAACCGGCCGAGGCTGGTCAGCCAGTCGGTCGATCCGATGGTCTTGGGCAGGACGAGGGCGCTGCCCACGATCAGCACCGGCAGGGTCGAGAGGCGCATCCAGAGGCGGCGGGAGCCGATCAGAGCGTAGAAGACCAGGAGCAGGGCCCCGGCCTCGGCGTAGCGGCCCTGCCGGAAGGCGGATTCGAGGTAGAAGCCCATGGTGGGCAGGCCGATGAAGCCAAGCACCAGGGTCGAGCGCATGGCGCACTCGAACCGGTAGAGCGTGTAGTGCCGGAAGGCCGGGGCGACCTCCGGCAGGCGGGCGTACATGAAAGCCGAGAGGGCGCCGGTCCCCGCCGGCAGGACCCGCAGGGCGGAGAGATCCGCCTCCTCGATGATCTCCGAATAGACCTTCGCGCAGATGCCCGCGTAGGGCAGCGCGATGGCGAGGATGCCGGTGGTCGCCGACAGGCCGAACACCTGCGTTAGCAGCAGCGCCCAGAACAGCTCGTGGACCGAGCGCAGGCCGGCGCAGGCGAGCCGCACGCTCCGGGACCGGGCAAACGGGATCGCGAGGACGAAGCCCGTCCCGGCCCCGAGCGTGACCCCGAGGACCGCGAAGGCGACGGTGTAGACGACGCTCCAGATCTCCACCGCCGGGAAGTCCGGATGGACCAGGCCGGCGAGCAGGCGCTGCAGGTCGGCCCAGGGATGGAGGCTGGTGATCGCGAGGTCGGCGCCAAGCAGCGCCGCTGCGGCACCGCCGACGAACCAGCGGGTCGCCGTCGCGTAGCCCGCGCCGGGCATCAAACGCGCGGCGTTCATGCGGCCTGCCCGTAAAACGGGACGAGGGCCGCCTCGTCCAGGTCGCGGGCGGGCGCGTCGAGGACGATCCGACCCGCATCGAGGACCACGATCCGGTCCGTGTGCGCCAGCGCCAGGGCGATGTCGTGGAGCGCCAGGACGAGGGTCTGGTGGCGGGCGGCCATCCGCTCCAGGATCAAGCCGCCCTGCCTGCGGTCCAGGGCCGAGACCGGCTCGTCGCCGAGCAGGATGGGACGCCCGTTGTAGAGCGCCCGCGCGACCGAGACGCGCTGCTGCTGGCCGCCCGACAGCGCCCCGGCCTTGGCCCGGACCGCGTCGGCGAGCCCGACCTCCCCGAGGATCCCGCTGACCTCAGCGAGATCGGCGCGGGCCGGGAACGCCAGGGTGCGCAGGTTGTGCAGGGTCGAGCGCCGGTCGAGACGGCCCATGTAGACGTTGTGGAAGACCGAGAGCGTCCGCACCAGGGCGGCCGCCTGCGGGATCAGGGCCACCCGCGGCCGGGCCTGGGCGTGGATCAGCCCGAGCAGGGTGGACTTCCCCGCGCCGGATCGACCCATCAGCGCGACGCGCTCGCCCGCCCGGACGGTGAGGTCCACGCCGAACAGGACGGGCTTGCCGTCATAGGCCGCCGTCGCGCCCGACAGAACGACTTCGGCTTCGGCTCGGGGCAGGCTCACGGCAGCGCGCGGCTCAATCCAGCAGGCCCGTGGATTTCGCCACGCGCTCCACCGGCTCGTAGGCGGCGTTGGTCACCGGGATGAACTTCGAGCGCGCGAAGGGCGCGAGGATCGCAGGATCGGTGATGCCGATCAGCGCTGCCTTGAGCCGCTCCGTGAACCCGGCACCGTAGATCGCGTCGACATCGCCGCGCACGGTCCACTGATAATCCGGGAAGGGTGGGCTCTCCCATATGATGCCGACCTCCTTCGGGTCGATCTTGCCGGCCTTGTTGTCCAGATCCCAGACCGAATAGTCCACCGCACCGACCTCGAAGGCCCCGGACTGGACGAGCTGGATCGTGCGACTGTGATCGCCGGAGAAACCAACGCGGGAAAAAACCTCCTCGGGCGTCTTGCCCGGAAAGGCCTCGCGGATGAAGTATTCCGGCATCAGCCGGCCCGAGGTCGAGGCCCGGGAGCCGAAGGTGAAGGTCTTGCCGGCGATCGCCTTCGGGAAGTCGGTCGTGCGCGTCAGGCCCGTCTTGGTGTTGGCGATGAGGTAGGTCTTGAAGGCCGCATCCTCCGCTCCCTGCGCGATCGCCTGGGCCCCGGGCGAGGCTTTGCGGGCCTGGACGCCGGTGAACCCGCCGAACCACGCGAGCTGGACCTGTCCGTTCGTGAAGGCCGTGACCGCTGCCGGGTAGTTCTTCACCGGGAGGTACGTCACCGGCACACCGAGCTTGCCCTCGAGGTACGCGGCGACCTTGCCGAAGCGCTCGACGAGGCGGCTCTCGTCCTGATCGGGGATGCCGGTGAAGACGAAGGCCGGCTTGGCGCCCTGCGCGCCGGCTGCCTGGGGCAGCGCGAGGCAGGCCAGCGCGCCCAGCAACGACCAGCCCAGTGTCCGTCTCAGCATCGAGTGCTCCCGTTCGGATTCCGACTGCGATCGACGCCACGCCGGCATCGATGTCCAATCAACTGACAGCTAGCCCATGTCTAGCGGAGCGCTCGGCGAGCCCTGCTGATCGCGCTTATTCGTGTCACCGCACCGTGCGGTTACCCATCGCGAAGTCGCTTCGCTGCGGCAATCGGCCCGGCGGGCGCTGTCACGACTTCGGCCTGTTCGAATTCGGCCCTGGCGGCTGTCCCGGTGTAGAGAGTAAAGGCCGGCCGCGGTGATCAATCTTGCTGAAGATGTGATGTTACTGATGCGGCTGGCCGTGCGAAGGACGCCATGACGCCCGAAATCGGGCGCCGGTCGCCCGATGGTGCCTGTCGAGATCAGGCGAGAGGATCTGCATGGCCATGGACGCCGGGACGCCGCAGCCTCCGGAGCCGAACATCGTCGCCCCGACACCGTCATTCGCCCTGGGCGTCGGGCTCACCAACGAGTGCAATCTCGCCTGCTCCTTCTGCTACCGCGATCCCGATCGCCTGGACCGGCTCGGACCGGAACAGCTGCGGACGGTGCTCGACAGCCTGCCGGTGCGCTCGGTCAATCTGGGGACCGGCGAGAACGGGATGCACCCCCAGTTCCCGCAGCTTCTCGATCTGCTCCGGGCCGAGCCGATCAAGCTCACGATCACGTCGAACGGGCACTCGATCGCCGTGATGGATGACACGGCGGTGCAGGCCTTCGCCGACGTGGAATTCTCGATCGACTATCCCAACCGGGAGGAGCAGGATGCGCAGCGCGGGGCCGGCAACTGGGACCTCGTGATGACGCAGGCGGCCCGCTGCCGGGCGCTGGGCGTCGGCGTGACCTTCATCGCCGTGATGATGCGGACCAATTTCGACCGGCTGCACGAGATCGCCGCCCTGGCCCGCGGCTTCGACGCGCCGCTGCGCATCAACGTCTACCAGGCGGTGCGCACCGACGCCTTCGCGCTCACCTACGAGGAATACTGGGACGGGTTCGCGCGCCTCTTCGCCGAGACCGACGTGATCGCCATCGGCGAGCCGCTCGTCCGGGCCATGGCGGGCCTCCCGGCGCGGCGGGGCGGATGCGGGATCGGCACGGTGCGCGTCACGCCCCGGGCGACGGTGCAACCCTGCGTCTACTGGGGTGGCACCGGCCAGAGCCTCGACACCCTGCGCGAGGCCGGCAGCGAGATCGTCGAGACGGCCCCCTTCGCGGCGGTCCGGGCCCTGCCGGAGCCCTGCCGGGGCTGCGACTACGAGGAAGCCTGCCACGGCGGCTGCGCCGGGCGGCGGCGGCTGATGGAGCGGCTCGATCAGGTCGACCCGTACTGCCCGATCGTGCGCGGCGAGGTCCGCCCCCTGTCGATCGTCATGGCGCCGGCCCGCGAATTGCCGAAGCTCGAGAGCGCCTGCACGACGATCGTCCAGGCGCGGCCCGCCCGTGGCTGACGCGCCCGCGGCGCGCACCAGCCTGAGCCGGCTCGCGGAGTCCTATGCGGTCATCCTGTGCGACGTCTTCGGCGTGCTCCACGACGCGACGCGGGTCTTTCCCGCCGCCACCGCGGCGCTGGCCGCCTTCCGGGCCGGCGGTGGCACGGTGATCCTCGTCTCGAACGCGGCCGAGCCCGGCGCACACCTGTCAGAACTCCTCCGCGCCCGCGGGATCCCCGACACCTACGACGATCTCGTGACCGGAGCCGACGTCGCCCGGAGCCTCCTCGACGCGGCGGGTGTCCGGTGCGTCCATCACATCGGGCCGGGGCGCGACCGGGTCCTGTTCGAGGGGATGCCGGTCACGCCGGTCCCGGTCGATGCCGCCGAACAGATCGTCTGCACGGGCTATCCGGATTGCGACGATGGCCTCGACGCGACCCTCGAAGCCGCGTTCCGGCGCGGCCTGCCCCTGCTCTGCACCAACCCGGACACGAGCTTGACGGTGGGTGCGACGCGCCTGCGCTTCGCCGGCCTCGTCGCCGAGCGCTACCGCGCCCGTGGGGGTATCGTCGTCGAGACGGGTAAGCCCGGCGCCCTGATCTACTGCCGGGCCCTGGACAAGGCCGAGCGCCTGCGCGGCCGGTCCATCGAGCCCGCCCGGGTCCTGGGGATCGGCGACACCGTCGCCCTCGACGTGGCGGGCGCCCTCAGTCACGGCTTCGCGGCACTCCAGATCGGCGCCGCGCCGCCCCCGCCGGCGGACGCGTCGGCCCGCCTGTACCGGATGCCCGCACTTGTCTGGTGACAGAGCGCCCGGCCCGGTCCATCCGGGAACACGACACGAGAGGATTGATCGATGGATACGACCCCGGTTCGTCTCACCAGCCTCGCCCATGGCGGCGGGTGCGGCTGCAAGCTCGATCCCGCGGTGCTGCGCACGCTCCTCGCCGACCAGCCGGTCGCCGGTCCCTTCGAGCGCCTGCTGGTTGGCAACGAGACCGCCGACGACGCGGCGGTCTGGGCCCTGGATGACGGCACCTGTCTGATCGCCACCACGGACTTCTTCACCCCGATGGTGGACGACCCACACGATTTCGGCCGGATCGCCGCCACCAACGCCATCTCCGACGTCTACGCGATGGGCGGCAAGCCGATGCTGGCGCTGGCCATCCTGGGCATGCCGGTCGGCAAGATCGCCCCCGAGACCGTCGCCGAGATCCTGAAGGGCGGCGCAGCCACCTGCGCGGAGGCGGGCATCCCCATCGCGGGCGGCCACTCGATCGACACGCCGGAGCCGATCTACGGCCTGGCGGTGATCGGCTCGTGCGACCGCGCGCATCTGCGGCGCAATGCCGATGCCCGGGCTGGTGACGTTGCCATCCTGACCAAGCCCCTCGGCGTCGGGATCTACTCGGCGGCGATCAAGCGGGAGGCCCTCGACGCTGCCGGCCACGCCGATTTCATCGCCACCACGACACGCCTCAATAAGGTCGGGGCGGATCTGGCGCGCGATCCGGAGGTCCACGCCATCACCGACATCACCGGCTTCGGCCTGCTGGGCCACGGCCTCGAACTCGCGCGCGGCGCCGGCCTGACCTTCGTGATCGCCGAGGGCGGCCTCCCGCTCCTGCCCCGGGCCGAGGCCCTCGCGCAGGAGGGTTTCGTCACCGGCGCCTCGCATCGGAACTGGGCGAGCTTCGGAGGCCAGGTGAGCCTGCCCGAGGGCCTGCCGGACTGGCGCCGGCACATCCTCACTGATCCCCAAACCTCCGGGGGCCTGCTCGTCACCTGCACCCCCGCGCGGGCGGACGCGATCCTCGCCCAATGCCATGCGGCGGGCTTCGCGCAGGCCGCTGTCGTCGGACGGTTCGAGGCCGGCCCGGCTGCGATCCGGGTCGAGGCCTGACACCGCCCGATGCCGCCCCACGAGCCGGCGACCGCCCCGATCCTGAACGACAAGGCGCACGGAGAGGCCTCGGCGTTCACGCCCGAGAACCTGCTCCGCGAGGCGCGCCGGCAACGCGGTCTCGGCGCTGGTCTAGTGCCGGCCCTCTGCGTCCTCGACCCGGACGGCGACATCGTGCGCCACCTCTGCGCGACTGGGCGGGCTCGGCCCGATCCCGATTGGGCCTGCTACCACAGCACCCTGTACCGGTTCGAGGAATCCGGGCGCGCGATCGGCATCGTCGGCTGCGCGGTCGGCGCGCCCTTCGCCGTGCTGGTGGCCGAGCAGATGTTCGCCTCAGGCTGCGAACTCCTGATCAGCATCACCTCGTCTGGACAGATCACGGCGCTGCGGGCGCCGCCCTATTTCATTCTCATCGACGCGGCCCTTCGCGACGAAGGCACGAGCTACCACTACCTGCCGCCGGCCGCGTTCGTGGAGGCTCCACGGGATCTGGTGGCGGCCGTGGCGCCCGCGCTGACGGGGATCGGTGAACCCGTCGAACGGGGCGCCACCTGGACGACCGACGCCCCCTATCGCGAGACTGAACGGGCCATCGCGGCGGCCCGGACGCGGGGGATCCTCGCGGTCGAGATGGAGGCGGCGGGCCTCTACGCGTTCGCCCAGGCGCACGGCAAGGCCGTCCTGTGCTTCGCCCACGTGACCAACCAGATGGGTCAGGCCGGCGATTTCGAGAAGGGCGAGGCCAACGGCGCGACGACGGCGCTCCGCCTCGTCGCTGCCGTCGCGACCGCTCGGTTCCCGATCTAGAGAGCCGCCGTCCGGAAGCCGGCGAACACATCGCGGCGCTCCGGTCCGAAGAAGTTGCGGTAGTCGGTATCGATCATCCGCGCGCGTGTCGCCCAGGCGCCGCCCCGCAGGACCTTACGCGTTCCGAAGGCGGGCTCCGAGTATTCCTTGTAGGCGTCGGGTGCGAAGCCCGGGAAAGGCAGGAACGGGCTCGCCGTCCATTCCCAGACGTTGCCGAGCATCTGCCTGCAGCCCCAGGCGCTGTCGCCCTCGGGGAAGGCCGCGACGTCGACACAGCCGAGATGCCCGCCATCGAGGTTGGCGTGCTCAGGGGTCGGCGCACTGTCCCCCCAGGGATAGGGCCGCTTGGTGCGGCTCAATTTGCCGTCGGGCGTCGGCGCACCGGCCGCCGCAGCCTCCCATTCAATTTCGGTGGGCAGGCGTCTGCCCGCCCAGCGGCAATAGGCGTTGGCCTCGTACCAGTTGACGTGGACGATCGGCTGATCGGGCGCGAGCGGCTCGTCCCGGTCGAACCTCCTGCAGGTCCACTCGTCCCACCCGCGACGCGACCAGTAGACCGGGTGCTCGGCACCGCACCCGTCGCGCCACCGAGTCCCCTCGGCATCCCAACAGGCAGGATTCCGATAGCCGCCATCCGCCACGAAGGCGGCGAACTCAGCGTTCGTCACCGGCGCGCGGGCGATGCGGAACGCCGCGACGGACACGGGATGCGCCCATTTCTCATTGTCGAAGACGAAGCCGCCGTCGGGCTCGGCGCCGAGCTGCCACGTGCCCCCGCCGACCGCGACGTCGCCCGGCCAGGGACCCGTCCCCGTGTCCCGGGCCGAGGCTGAGGCGGCGAAGGACGGCCGCGGATAGCCCAGGGTCTGACGCGTGTAGGTGAAGGCCTCGTCGTGCATATCCTCGTGGAAGGCGACGAGCTGGTAGAGCTCGGCCTCCTGCGGTGTCGGCTCGCGGCCTTCGAGACGACGGACAAGCGCCTCCTGCACACGGGCCATGTAGGCCAGGGTGTCGGGCAAAGCCGGGAGCGGAATCGACCAGCGCGTCGCGTGGGGCACCCGCGCGGAGTCGTAGAGCCCGTCGGCTTCCGCCATTCGGGGCGGCGACCGGTCGAGCCCGCGCAGGATGAAATGTTCGTGAAACCAGGCGAGATGGCCGATTTCCCAGAGAAGGGGGTTCACGATCTCGCTCTGCGGGCCCATCAGACGCGCCTGATCGAGGCCCGACACCAGTTCGAGCGTCCGCGCTCTGGCATCTTCAAGCATCGCCACGAGATCGGCAGTCGAGACCTGTGCACTCATCGAACGTCCCGGATTCCTGTTGCAACCATGAGAATCAGCCTGATTACACCGGCGGCGAGAATGTCTCGTGCCGGCAATCGGACCACGGCGATGCGTTGGGCGCGCATCCTCGGCGAACTCGGGCACCGGGTCGACGTGTCAACAACCTACCCGGAAACCCACCCGGACGACGCCGACGTCGACCTGATGCTGGCGCTTCACGCTTGGCGCAGCGCGGCGTCGATTGCGCGCTTCAAGACGCGGTATCCGGATAGGCCGCTCATCGTCGCCCTGACCGGCACGGATCTCTATCACTACCTGGCGGCCGACCCCGAGCCGACCCTGCGCTCGCTCGATCTGGCGGACTGCCTGATCGGCCTGCACGATGGTGTGCCCGCCGCCCTTCCGGCGCGTCACCGCGGCAAAGTCGCGGTGGTCTACCAGTCTGCGACGGCGCGGGCGCATCGCTGGCCGATCTCGGACGATGCTTTCGAGATTCTCGTCGTCGCGCATCTGCGCTCCGTCAAGGATCCGCTCTGCGCGGCCCGTGCGGCCCGACGCCTGCCAGCTCAATCCCGGATCCGGATCGTGCACCTCGGCGGCGCGCGGGATCAGATCTGGGCCGATCGGGCTCGGGAAGAGATGGCGCACAACCCGCGTTACCGGTGGCTCGGGGACCAGCCCGGCTCCCTGGTCCGGCGCTGGCTGACGCGGGCCCGGGTCATGGTCCTCAGCTCTCAGCAGGAGGGTGGCGCGAACGTGGTGTCGGAAGCGGTCGTCGCCGGCTTGCCGATCCTCGCCACCGACATCCCCGGGACGCGGGGCCTCTTGGGCCCGGAGCATCCGGGCTATTTCCCGGTCGGGGACGATGCGGCCCTGGCTGCGCTGCTCCGTCGGGCCGAAGAAGAGCCTCGTTTTCTGGAACACCTACACGCGTTCGGTGCGGAGCGGGCAACGCTCTTCACGCCGGCCAGGGAGCGCGAAGCGCTTCATCGAATTGTCTCGCGTCTCTGAGCGACGCGCCCGACGTGATTGCGATTGGACCAAGGCTGCAATTCGGCGCAAGTTTGCGTGCGCCTCGTCGCCGTCGAACCTCTGTTCAGGCGCCAATGACCGCTTCCGAGATCTCCGTCAGGGGCATTGCATGTCGGGTGTGGGCGCGAAGCTGAATGTCCGGTTCCGAGTAGCGAGTTGATGTCGGCTGATGGCGCATGGCGGACCCGCCGTCGACACCTCAGGCTTGGCTCTCTTCGATCGACTGACGCACCACGGAGCAGCTGCCCCAGCCCCCATCCGGCTGTAAAGCTGGCCGGACTTGACACCGACCGAGATCCACGCCGATGGTCCACTTCTCACGTCCGGTGCTGCTGGAGACGGGTGATCAGGGATCTAACCCCTTGATGTCGTATCCAAACGGCTTTGGCTGAGAATCCTGGCTGCTCACCCGTTAGTCCGTTGAAGACATTGCGGGCCAAGACCTTCGCTTATGGTTTAGCCCTCGGGTTTTCGTCGCATCGACTCGAACCTGCCTCAGCAATCATAGCGTAGCGATGCCACTTGCGCTCGCTCGAGATTCCTAGAACCTTAGCCTTACACGGCGGTTCGCGAGCCTCCTCGCGCGGACGCGTCGTGTCGCGCCGGGGAAGGTGAAGAAACTGCCCCACGCTGGCCGACAGCCAGCTCCGGATGCGTAGGCTGTCGGCCGGCGTGGGACTTCACGTGCTTCGTGGCGTACAACCCCTCCGCTCCGCCGGCGGCGCGCACCTCGCGTGCATCGCGGCCGGCACGGATGACATCGGGTGCGGTAGCCGGCCCCAAGACATCGCTGAAGTCCCCGCCCGCCGGAGCACCTGTCACAGGTCGGGGAGCCACCTTCAGCACCGACGAGCCCGCCGTGCTGTCCCGGCAGCGCAAACGCGGACGCACGTCCCGACGCGACCCTGAGACACCTCGGGTCGTGGATGATCTGCCGCGTCCCGTACCGATCTCGCGCGCCGAACTCGAAGTGATCGAGGCCTTCCTAGGCGCCCAGATCGACGCGTTGTTGCGCGAGTTCACCCGGTGACGCTGTCGACATCCACACACAACGCGGCGCCCGGCTACGCCGGAAGATCGCACCACGTCCGGGTTCCGCGCGTCCAGCGCTGCATAGCCTCGCTCCGCGCCGTGCCAGCCAGCGGCCATGCCGCATCGCTGCCTACAAGCACCTGTGGAGGGCGCGCCCGCCGCGCTTGCCCGCGAGTCCCGGCTCACACAGCCTTTACGATTCAGTCACCAGCCGATGCTGCAAGACCGAGGGCCGATCGATGACGCGTCACACCCGCAAGGCGCACTTCGTGCCCGCGATCGAGGGGCCACTGCGGATCTGCTCGTACCTACGCGTCTCGACCGGACGGCAAGCCGAGGGCGATTTGTCCATCCCAGATCAACGGCGACAGATCCAGGCCTTCTGCGCCAACAAAGGGTGGTCGGTCATGGCGGAATTCGTCGATCCGGGCGCTTCCGCCACCGATGACAACCGACCGGAATTCCAGAGGATGATCGAGCGGGCGACCGATGACGATCATCCCTTCGACGCCATCGTCGTCCACTCTTACTCGCGCTTCTTCCGAGACAGCTTCGTGATGGAGATGTACGAGCGACGCCTCCGTAAGGGGGGCGTGCGGTTGATCTCGATTACCCAGGAATTCGGCGATGAACCCGGGCAGGTGATGACACGGCGGCTGTACGGCCTATTCGACGAATACCAGTCGCACGAGAATGCCAAGCACGTGCTGCGCGCCATGAAGGAGAACGCGCGGCAGGGTTTCTACAACGGTGCGCCGGTGCCACTCGGCTACATGCTGGTCGAGGTCGAGAAGCGTGGGACGAAGATCAAGAAGCGCCTGACCGTGGATGCGGTCGAAGCCGAGACGATCAAGCAGATCTTCCGCCTCTACCGGGAGGGCGACGGCACCTCGGGACCGCTGGGCGTCAAGGGGATCACCTGCTGGCTGAACGAGCGCGGTTACCGCACCCGAAAAGATGCCCGCTTCGGCGTCGCCACCATCCACGGCATCCTGACGAACCGGGTCTACGTCGGCGAATGGGTGTTCAACCGGCGCTGCTCGAGGACCCTGGCCGAGAAGCCGAAGAGCGAGCAGGTCTCGATCAGCGTGCCGGCGATCATCGACCTGGCCGAGTTCGAGGCGGTTCAGGCAACACTCAAGGCCCACAACCCGAGGGTCACACCGGCGCGTGTCGTCACCGGCCCGATCCTGCTGACGGGCCTGGCCACCTGCACAACCTGCAACGGTCCGATGACCTTGCGCACCGGGACGTCGAAATCGGGACAGGTGCACAAGTACTATCGGTGCTCGACCCATGGCCGGATGGGCAAAACCGGCTGCACCGGTCGCAGCATTCGTATGGACACGCTCGACGATCTGGTGACCGATCGTCTGGTCGCCGAGCTTCTGCAGCCGGATCGCCTACGGGAGACGCTGGCTTCGCTGTGGTCGCAGCGAGACGAGAAGGCGGCGCAGGTCGACGGACGCGTGGCGGCACTTCGCGGCGAGGTCGCGGGCGCGGAAGACAAGCTCAGGCGGCTGTACCGGATGGTCGAGGAGGGGATGACCGACCTTGACGATATCCTGAAGGACCGCCTCAAGACGCTGAAGGAGGAGCGGGACCGAGCAGCCGCAGCGCTCGATCGGATCCGGGTGGTCGAGCGCCCGCCGAGGGAGATCGCGCCAGAACTTGTCGAGCGATTCGGTCGGCTGATGCGGGAGAACGTGACGGCGGGAGAAATCCCGTTCCGCAAGGCATGGCTTCAGGCGATCGTCGATAAAGTTGAGGTTGGGGCGGACGTGATCCGCATCATTGGCGACAAAGCCAATCTGGAGGCGGCCATCGTCGGGGCAGGCTCATCGACCACGCCCGGTGTTCGCAGTTCTGTACGTAAATGGCGCACCCGACACGATTCGAACGTGTGACCTTTGCCTTCGGAGGGCAACGCTCTATCCAGCTGAGCTACGGGTGCAGGCCGTGGCGATTTCCTAGCCCAAGCGCGCGAGGAGCGCAACGGCGCCGATACGATCGCGCTCTGCCTCTCATCGCCTCGACGGGGACGTCGCGGGCGCGCGCCGGAGCGGATTGACCGGAGTTGAGCCAGGGCAGCCGGCGCATGGCGCGCCCCGCGTGCGCGGCCGCAGGCGATGGGCGAGCGCGATCAACGGCGCTCCCGTCCCGATCGAGACGGGGAGGGTCGCCCCGGGGATCGCGTCGCCGCAGAGGGCAGCAGCGCGGGAATGCCGGACCGGGAACGGCTGCCCACGAAAGATAGCGGCCGTGCAGGAGGAGAGGGCCTCCGCATCAGGTTGCACGACGATGCCGAAGCCTGCGTAGAACGGGCCAGCGTCAAAGATGACGCGGCGCCCGCGCCGGTTGGGCTCGAACAGCGCGCCGTCACGGAGCCTGGCGACGGTCGCTTCGTCGTCGAGCGGCTCCTGATCGGTCCGGTCGCGGTGCTTGGCGGCCCGGTCGAGATCCGGCTTCTCGCACGGCTTCACGGCTTCGGCGAGGACAGCCTGGATCGCGGCGCGGATCGGGCGTTAGCAGGCGCGGATCTCTTCGCGGCTGGGCTTTGGCCCCGTGGTCGGAGTCGGCCGCGGAATTCGGGATGCGGTCCTCGCAGGAGCGGCGCCCACGACAGGCTGCGCGGCACGTGGCGCATCACCGAAACCGGCACCGGGGACCACGAGGATCGCGATCACGATGAGCCCGCCTTCAGCGCCTTCGACCGGCCGGTTGTCGGGAGCGCGTTTCGCTTCGAAGGCGTTGCGTCCCCGACCTTCGCCTACAGCCAGACCGATGTCGGCTTTGCGGTCCACGGCTCCGACGAGGGCACGGAGGGTTGGGGATCAGGGTTGGGGACGAGGGCTGGGCCGAGGTCGACGGGGCGGCCTCTCGACCGCAAGACGCTGTTCCACCTCGATCAGGATGAGCAACGGTCGGTACGGAGGCGCGGCGCGCGCTGGAGCCGCGACGTCGCCCCCGACACGCGCGACGAGGGACGGCGCTTCCGGCATCCGCGTCGTGGTCGACGATAGCTCGCGGGCGTGCGCGGCGCTTGGGACGACCATGCGGGTGGCGACAGAAGGCACACCCGCGTCGGCACGCCGGATCGTCCAGGACGTCATCCGCGCGGCAGCGGAGGTGCCGCTACCGACACGAGCCCGACAGGCTGGATCTCGCGCGGCACTTGGGGTGGTGTAGGGAGGAACAGTGCCGTTGAAGGCGCACGTCGATCGTGCCGGCCCGACGGACGCGGCTTTCAAACGCGGCTTGCCCGATTCGGAAGGCGGTCGCGGCGAGTTGCCCGATGAGGCCCAACGGCGCCGCGGGCGCGCCACACGCGATGACCGGCAGTTCGGCGATCGGCTCAGAGACTGAATTCTATCGCAGCCCTCAGCACCTTGGAGGGCCGGCCCCTCCAGCTTCGGAGGGCGACGCGCTGTCCAGCTGAACTGCGGGCCCGGGCCACGGCCATGCCCTGATCCGACTGCGTCGCCCGTGCAACGGCGCCCGTCCCATCGCGCGGCGCCGCCCGATCCCCATCCGGTGTGGCGCCGGCGTCCTTGCCTTCGCGCGCCGCTTCTTGACCCCTGAACACCGGGCAGAGGGGTCGGGAGCGAACAGCGGTGGCGGAGGTGACGGGCGGCCGGGATCCGCGGGCGAACAATTTCGGGTCCCTGCGCCTCCTGTTCGCGACCCTCGTGATCCTGGCCCACGCCCCCGAACTCGTGGACGGGAACCGGTCGCGCGAGTTGCTGACGCAGACCTTCGGCACCCTGTCCCTCGGGGAGATCGCCGTCGACGGGTTCTTTCTCGTGAGCGGCTACCTGATCACCGCGAGCTACCGCGCCAAGCGCTCCTTCGCGGATTACCTGATGCGGCGGGCGCTGCGGATCTACCCGGCCTTCGTGGTGGCGTCCCTGCTCTGCATCGCCGTGGTCGCGCCCCTGGGCGGCGGCGACCTCGCGGCGGCCTCGCCGCTGGAGGCCCTGGCGCGGCTGTCGCTGCTCCTCATGCCGGTGGTCCCCGGCACCTTCGCCGGGCTGCCCTATCCGCTGCTCAACGGATCGATGTGGACGATCCCCTGCGAGTTCGGCTGCTACCTGCTGCTCGGCCTCGTCGGCACCGCCCGCGCCCTGCGCCGGCGCGGGCGCTATCTCGGTCTCCTCACGGGTCTCGGCATCCTCCTCGCCCTGCGCTGGCTCTACCTGCCCATCGGGCATCCGGGGGATGCCCTCGGCTCCCTGTCGGAGATGATCCGCCTCACCTTCGTGTTCTGCTGCGGCGGCGCCTTCCGGCTCTTCGCCGACCGGATCGCCTACACGCGCCGCGGCGCCGGCCTCGCCGCCTTGCTGCTGGTGCCGCTCCTGTTCAGCCGGCCATTGGCCGAGCCGGCCTTCGCGCTCCTCGGCGGGTATCTGATCTTCTGGTTCGCCTTCGCGGTGCGTCCCAATGCCCTCAGCCGCGCCACCGCCCAGATCGATCCGTCCTACGGGCTCTACCTCTACGCCTGGCCGCTGCAGAACCTGCTGATCGCCCGGATCCCCGGCATTTCCCCCTGGGCGGTCGCGGCCCTGGCGCTCGGGGCCGCCATGCCCCTCGGCCTGCTGAGCTGGTTTCTGATCGAACGGCCGATGCTCCGGTTCCGCGCGGGAACGGGCGCCGCCGCAAGCCCCGAGCCCGGCCCCATCCCGGCGGCGCGTCCGGCGCTCAGCGCCTAGCGCCGGACGCGCCGCCGGGTAACCGGGCCCGCCCGGGCGCGTTTCGCGATAGACCATCGGGTCGCGGCCGGGGAGGGCGGGGCATGACGCAGGGTCTGGATCGCGGCACGCTCGACCGGCTGATCGCCCTCGGCCGAAGCCGGGGCGCCATCACGGCCGACGATCTGCGCACCGCGCTGCCCGTCGAGCGCATGGATGTCGATGCCCTGGTTCTGGTGATGCTGGAGCTGGAGGCGGCGGGCGTGAGCGTCGAGCCCGAGGCCGTCGGCCCCCCGGCGAACCGGCCGGTCTCGACCGCGGTGGAACTCCCGGCACCGAAGCCCGGCACGCCGCCGGACCGGGCAACGGAGGCAGGATACGGCGCCGCCGCCTTCGCGGCGCCCAGATCCGCTGCGGCGGCCCCGCCGGAGCCGATCCCGGACGACCGGGCCGATGCCAGCCGGGCGGTCATCCTGGCCGGCCTCGCGACCGTGCTGATCCTCGGCGCGGTGCTCCTGATGCTGTGAGCGTCGGGGGCGGAACGCTTCGGCCCGCGGCCCCGTTGGCCCGGGACGGCCGGAAACGGCCCCGAGGACCATCGTATCCATGCGTCAGACCCCGGACGGAACCCTCGCACTGCTGATCGCGGCCTTGCGCGAGGGGACCGCGCACGTGGAGGCGCTGCTGACGCTGGCGCGGACGGAGATCGACGGCAACATCCGGGCGATCGTATCGCTGGTCGCCATCATCGGCACGATCCCGGTGCTCCTGATCGTCACCTTCTTCCTCGGCCTCGACGCCGTGGTGAAGCTGCTGGCGGTGCCGTTCGGTTCCGAGGCGCCGGCCGCGCTGCTCGTCGCCGCGCCGTTCCTGGCCGTCGCGCTCGGCCTCGGCTGGATGGGCGTGCGCCGGATGGCGCTCTCGAACCTGGAACCCTGGCGGACATGGCGGCAGGTGAAGCGGGACGTCCGGGAGGTTACACGCATCGGCACCTGATCCCGGGACCGAAAGGTCGTTTTCCGTCAGGTGGCTATGCCCGTTCGTTCACGCGTGACGCGAGCGGCCCGGCGCTTCGCCGGTAGAGGGGCTGCTTCGTCGTTCCGCATCCTGTCTAGGCAAGCCGGCCCATCGCGCCCGGCTGATCCGGATGTGCTGAACCGATCAATCAGAATGTCGCCTCAACGCCCTGTCGCATCGAGACAATCTTGCTGAAGCCCGTGGGCTCTAGCCCGTGGGTGCCAGCATCGTGCCGAGCCCCGGATCCAGCGGCACGTCGATCCGGCACTGGAGGCCTTGGGGCTCGAAGGCGAGATCGACCGTGCCGGCGAGCTCGCGCCGCACGCCGCCGGCGATCAGCCGCGTCCCGAAGCCGACCCGGGTCGGCGGCTGCACCGGCGGGCCGCCGCTCTCCTCCCAGCGGAACCGCAGATGTCGCGCGCCCGGCGCGAGCGACCACGTCACCCGGACGCGGCCCTCGCGGACCGAGAGGGCGCCGTACTTGGCGGCATTGGTGGTCAGTTCGTGGATGGTCATGCCGAGCGCGAGCACCTCGCGGGGGCTCAGCGAGACGTCCGGACCGTCCAGGCGGATCTGGTCGCCGCCGGTCCGGTAGGGGCTGAGTTCGTTCTCCAGCACCTCGCGCAGGGACGCCCCGCTCCAGTCCTCGCGGGTCAGGAGGTCGTGGGTCTTCGACAGGGCCAGGATCCGCGCCTCCAGGACGTCCGCGGAGCCGCGGGACTGGCGGGCGAGGGCCTGGACGGTCGCCAGGGTGTTCTTCACCCGGTGGTTCAGTTCGTGCAGCATCGTGCCCTGCTGCGCCTGCAGGGCGCGCCCGTTCTGGATCTCCGCGTGCAGCGCGGCGGTGCTGCGTTGGAGGGTGCCGGCCATGGCGTCGAGCTTGCTGCCGAGGCGTTCGAACTCCGTGGCGCCGCGCAGGCCGGTGCGGGCGGCGAGATCACCGGCCTGCCAAGCCGCCGCGATGTGCAGGAGCCGCTCGACCGGACGGCGGATGAAGAGCCGCCCGGCCACGAGGGCGGCGGCCAGCGCCAGCGCCGCCCCGAGCGCGATCAGCACCAGCCCGCGGCGCGTGGCGGCGTCGATATCCGCGAAGGCGGCGGCATGGTCGCGCCCGACCACGACGCGCACCCCCGCCAGCGGGCCGTCCGGCGTTGCGGCCGCGATGATCCGCAGGCGGCCGTCGAGCCCCTCGGCGACGCGGACTTCGCTGCCCTGGATCTCCCGCATGGCGCGCTGGTCGGGCGGGATCGGCTTGCCGATCCAGGCGGCCTCGTCCGGACGGCGGGCGATGATCAGGCCGTCGCGGTCCGTGACGGTGATCGCCGTCTCCGCTTGATGGAGCGTCTGTTCCAGATGATCGGAGAGCCAGTCGAGGTCGACGGCGGCGAGGAGGACGCCGGTGGGGGCCGCCGTCGCGTCGCCGGCATGGACGGCCCGGGCGAAGTGGATCGAGGGCCGCCGCGTCTGCAGGCCGGCCGCGTAGCCGCCCACCGCGTAGCCGCCCGTCTCCAGGGCGCGGTGGTGATAGGCGCGGTCGCGGCTCGTGTAGGAGCCCGCCGGGGAGCTGGCACTGTCGCAGAGCACGGCGCCTTCGGGATCGGTGAGGGCGATCAGCAGCACGTGCGGCAGCCGGGCGGCGGCGCGCCGCAGGTAGGCGGTGCAGGACGCCGGGTCGCGGGTCTGTACGGAGGCATCCCCCGAGATCAGGTCGAGGGCCTGCTGCATCCGCTCGGAGATCTGCGCGAAATCCTCCGCGACGTCCCGCGCGATGGCGCGGGCCTCGGCCCGCACGGCCCTGTCGCGGCTCGCCCGCAGGGCGACCTCGTTGTAGCCCTGGATCGCCAGCGCCGGGGCGAGGGCGAGCAGGACGAGCAGCAGGATGCGGGTCGTCAGCGACAGAGGCAGCGAGAGAGGCAGCGACGACGGCGGCGGCGCGGCGGGGCGTGGGACGCGGAGCGGCATCGGCGGTCAGTCGCGACCGGCGATCATCGCCCGCACCCGGGCGGCCAGCACCTCCACGGAGAACGGCTTGGTGATCATCTGCATCCCCGGTTCAAGGTGACCGGTGCCGAAGGTCGCGTTCTCGGCATAGCCCGTGATGAACAGGACCTTCAGGTCCGGCCGGTGCGGGCGGGCCGCCTCCACCATCTGTCGGCCATCGAGGCCGCCGGGTAGGCCGACATCGCTGATCAGAAGGTCGATCCGGCCCGGTCCCCGCAGCAGGGCGAGCCCCGCCCGGGCGTCCGCGGCCCGGACCGCGGTGTAGCCGAGGTCGGCCAGCACCTCGACGATCAGGTCCCGCACCACCGGCTCATCCTCCACCACCAGCACGGTCTCGCCGCGCGCCGCCCGGTGCAGCACCGTGCGATCCGAGGCCACGGATTCGGGCTCCGCGACGCCGCGGTGGCGCGGCAGATAGAGCGTGACGGCGGTGCCGCGCCCCGGCTCCGACTCGATCCGGACATGCCCCTCGGACTGCCGGGCGAAGCCGTAGATCATCGACAGGCCGAGGCCGGTGCCCTGGCCCAGCGGCTTGGTCGTGAAGAACGGATCGAAGGCCCGGGCGGCGACCTCCGGGCTCATGCCGGTCCCGGTATCGCTGACGCGGATGCTCACGTAGGAGCCCGCCCTCGCGCCGGCCTCCAGCCTTGCGTCGGCGTCGCCCAGGCGGGCGTTTCCGGTCTCGATCACGAGGCGGCCGCCCTCCGGCATCGCGTCCCGGGCGTTGATGGCGAGGTTGAGGACCGCGTTCTCGAGCTGGTGCGGGTCGCACAGGGTCAGCCACAGGTCGGCCGCCGTGACCAGGGCGAGTTCCACCCGCTCGCCCAGGGTGCGGCGCAGGAGCTCCTCCATGCCGGCGATCAGCGGGTTGGCGGCGGTCGGCTGCGGCGCCAGGGGCTGGCGCCGGGCGAAGGCGAGCAGCCGGTGGGTCAGGGCCGCCGCCCGGTTGGCCGATGCCATGGCGGCGCCGGCATAGCGCTCGATCGCGTCGAACCGCCCCTGCCGGATGCGGGTCTGCATCAGCTCGAGGGAGCCGATGATGCCGGTGAGCAGGTTGTTGAAGTCGTGGGCGATGCCGCCGGTGAGCTGACCGATCGCCTCCATCTTCTGCGCCTGCAGGAGCTGTTCCTCGGCGCGGCGCTGCTCGGTCAGGTCCCGCCCGACGATGTAGAACAGCCCGGCCCCGGGCTCGGGCACCGCGGTCCACATCACGACCCGGCGGTCGCCCGCGCGGGTGAGGACGCGGTCGACGAAGCCCGCCACCCTCTCGCCGGCGGCGAGCCGCCCGACCACCGCGGCGGCCTCGGCATGGTCGTCCGGATCGATGAACGTCGCGAACGGGCGTCCGAGGAGCTCGGCCTCGGTCCAGCCGAGCATGCGCGCCCAGGCCGGGTTGACGCTCTTGAGGAAGCCGTCGAGCCCCGCCGTGCCCATCAGGTCGTTGGTGGTCTCCCACAGCCGGTCGCGCTCGCGGGTGCGCTGCGTGACCTCGGAGAGCAGCGCCGCCTCGACCTCCTTGCGGTCGGTGATGTCCTGGACGAACACATGGAAGCCGTCGACCGCCCCGCCGGCATCGCGCCGGGGCAGATAGCGGATCTCGGCATCCCGGTGGCGCCCGTCCGCGTGGGGCCACGCCGCCTCGAACAGGACGGCCTCGCCGGCGAGCGCGCGCTCGATGTAGGTGCGCCGCAACTCGGCATTCGCCGGAGTCAGGAGCGCACGCACGTCGCGGCCGACGATCTCGGAGGCCGGGCGGAAGAACCAGTCCTGATAGGCCGCATTGGCGAAACGGTAGATGTAGTCCCGGCCGATGAAGGCGATCAGCACCGGCAGCGCATCGGTGATGAGGCGCAGCTCGCGCTCGTTGGCCTCGGCGCGCCCCTCCGCGGCCTTGTGGTCGGTGATGTCGCGCACCGCGCCGACGAACCGGACCGCACGCCCCGCGCCGTCCCGCTCGAACGCGCCGCGCCAGGCGATCCAGCGCTCCGCGCCGGTATCGGCCCGCCGGATCCGGTAGGCGACGTCCCGCGCGGCGCGGCCGGCCGCGCGGTCGGCCCGCCGGGCGATCAGGCCGGCATCGTCCGGGCTGACGAGGCTGGCGATGACGTCGACGGGGAGCCGGTCCTGCTCCGGCAGCCCGTAAAGGCGAAAGAAGTTCGGCGTCCCGTGGACGGTGTCGCTGGCGATGTCGATGGTGAAGACGCCGACGCCGCCGGCCTCCTGGGCCCGGCGCAGGCGGCCCTCGGAGGCGCGCAGAGCCGCCTCGGCCCGGGCCTGCGCGCCGATCTCGGTATTGACCCCGAACCAGCGCGCCACCCGTCCGGTGGCGTCCCGCAGGGGCACGATCCGGGTGAGGAAGGGCCGGAACACGCCGTCGGCGCCCCGCAGGGGGAAGACCATCTCAAACGGTTCGCCGGTGGCGATCGCGGCGGCCCAGACCGCCTTGACCCGCGGCAGCTCGGCGGGGTCGTGGACAGCCTGCCAGCCCCAGCCCGCCATCGCCTCCTGGGTGGTGCCGCAATAGTCGAGCCAGCGGCGGTTGTACCAGAACAGGTAGCCGTCGCTGCGGGCGAGCCAGCACAGGATCGGCAGGTGGTCGGCGAGGTTGCGGAACTCGGCATCGTCGAGCCGTGCCGGGTCGGGATCGGGCAGGGTCGCGTCGATCCGCGCGGGCGCGCGCCAGAAGGCGCGGCCGAAGGCGGTCTCGTCCGCCGGTGCGACCGCGGCGTCTGTCTCCGCCCGGGCCGCGAGGGCGGCACGCAGGCCTTCGACCTCGTCCGCGAGCGCACGGTTGCGCTGCCGGAGATCCGCGACCTCGTCCACACTCATGAATCGCCGCCGGATCGGGCGGACGCGATCGACACGCGCGCGCAGGCGGATTCGAGAGCGGGATGCGGTGCCATACCGGCGTTTTTGCAGAACCGGCCGGCCCTTGCCAGTGCGCCGCGGGATCCGGGCGGCGGAAGCGTGGGCGGGATCGTCTCAGCGCCCGCGGGGGCGGCCGGCCTGCGGGCGCAGGTACAGGAAGCTGCGCTCGCCGGTAGCGGCTTCGGCCACGTGCTGGATCGTGTCGAGCAAGTCGGCCACGGCCTGCGGCGCGGCCGGACGGAACCCCGCCTTCGGCTCGACCCAGCGCTTCTGCGTGCGTCCCGCGGCGATCTGAGCTTCGCTCAGCGCGTCGAAATCCCGGCGTCGGGTCATGGTTCTGCCCTCCGCCTGGGATTCTGTCGGCGGTATGGTTGACGAAAGGTTAACGCAGGATCCGCTCTCCGCGACGGGACAGCGCGCCGCATCTGCCGACCGGCTTGATCCAAGACCCGGCCCCCTCTAAACAACAAAAACTGAGGTAAATCAATAGATTAGTGTGATTATAAACTGCAGCCTCCGGGACGGCGCGGGACTCAGACCAGCGTGTGGGCCGCGGTGACCGGATCCGCCGGCCCCGCCATCGGCACCCGGGTCGTCGACGCCCTGGCCGGGCTGCGGCCGCTGGCGCCGTTCTTCTGCCTGTACGTGACCTTCGGGGCCACGCTCGGCTTCCTGTCCGGCGGGGCGCCGCTGATCCTGCGGGCCCGGGGCGTGGAGCTGGCCGAGGTCGGCCTGCTGCAACTGATCAACCTGCCGGTCGGGCTGACCTTCCTGTGGGCGCCCGTCCTCGACCGGCTGCGCCTGCCGTTCCTCAGCCATCGGATCGGCTGGATCGTGGTCGCGCAGGCCGCTTCGGTGCTCCTGCTGGTCGCCCTGAGCTTCGGCGAGACCTGGCCGCTCCCGGCGCTGCTCGCCCTGGCGATCGCCGCCTGCGCCTGCGTGGCGACCATGGACATCGCCCTCGAGGCGCTGGTGGTCGAGACCGTCCCGGCGGACGAGCGGGCCTACGTGGCCTCGGCCAAGCTGTGCGGGGCCTCCCTGGGCGGGATCCTGGGGGTCGGCGTGCTGGTCGGCTCCTACGACAGCCTGGGCTGGCACGGGGCGGTCCTGGCCTGCGCGGCGCTCGACGCCCTCTGCCTGCTTCCGATCCTCGGCTACGGGGAGGCGCGCCTGCGCGGGGCCGGGCAAAGCCTGGAGCGCGGGTCGGGCGCGCTGGCGCGTCTGCGCCGCCTGGCCGGACGGGTGCTCGTCCTCGGGGCCTATTTCGCCGCCTCCTATCTCGTCGCCGGGCCCAACACCCTGGCGCTCCTCGATCTCGGCGTGTCGCTCGGGCAGGTCGGATCGCTCACCGGCACCGTCCTGCCGGCCGTGAACCTGGTGATGGCCCTGGCGGCGGGGGGCTTGGCCGCGCGGTTCGGCACGGTCCGGCTGATCGCCGCGGGCGCCCTCGGCGTCCTGGCCTCAGGGGGCCTGATGGCCGTCGCCTGCGCCGGCCGGATGGCGGATCTCGGAATCGCCGCCACGGTGCTCAGCTTCGTCGCGGGCGGCTTCCTGGGCGTGCCGGTCTTCAACATGATCTACCGGTGGGCCCAGGGGCCGAGGCCCGCCACCGACTACGCGCTGCTGTTCGGGGCCGCCTTCTTCGCCGCCATGCCCCTGCGGGTCGCCGCTCCGGCGCTCGCCGGCTGGGTCGGCTGGCCGGGCTACTTCGCCGCCAGCCTGCCGCTCTACGCCGCCGCGGTGGCGTGGCTCGCCGTCGCGGTGGGCCGGACCCTGCGGGCCGACGGGGTGGCGCGATGATCGCCGAGGTCGCCGCGCAGATACCCGACTCGCTCGCTGCCTATCGGGACGGCGTCGCGGACGGTCCCGGCGGCCCGGAGGCGGTGCCCCTCGGCGCCCTGCGCGACCCGGACGTGTTCGACGCGACGCTGGCGGCCTTCGGGGCCGGGTTCGGCGCGGAGTTCCAGACCGCGGATCCGCGGATCCGGGTCTCGTACTGGAGCCAGTTCTACCTCGCGGCCCTGGCGACGCCGGCGCTGACGGCCCTGGTCCGCCTCGGCCGGCCGTTGCCGCTCGCCTTCGATGCGATGCGCCTCGAACTCGACGCGGCGGGGCGGCCGTGCCGCTTCCGCCTGCCCGCGGACGGGTCCGGCTGCGCGGCCTGCCCGGCGCCCGGCCTCACCGGGCTGGTGGAGGCGCATCTGCGCCCGTTCGTGGAGCTGTGCCATGCCCGATGTGGCATCGCCCCCCGGATCCTCTGGGGCAACGCGGCGGTGATCCTCGACTACGTCGCCCGGGAACTCGGGACCCCGCTCGGGGGCGGGGACGGGGCGGGGGCCGGGGCGCCCCCCGCTTGCGCCGCCGCCTGTGACGACGTCGCGGCCTGCCTCGGATGGCGTCCGGGCCCGGGCTGCGCTAGGAGCCCCCTGGCGCAGGCGCTCTGTCCGGGGACGTCGGGGTGCCGGCGGCGGCGCGTCTGCTGCCTGCGCCAGCGCCTGCCGGGGGTGCCGTCCTGCGGCGCGCTCTGCCCCGTCGCGTGCGCCGCCCCACGCTGATCCGAGCCGCGCGATGTTGAAGGCCTTCCTCGCCTATTACCGGCCGTACCGGACGCTGTTCCTGGTCGATTTCGGCTGCGCGGTGCTGTCCGGCCTGCTCGAACTCGGCTTCCCCATCGCCGTGAAGGGCTTCATCGACAGCCTCCTGCCCCGGCAGGATTGGGGCCTGATCCTGCTCGCCGCCGCGGCGCTGGCGCTGGTCTACGTGGCCAATGCCGGCCTGATGGTGGTGGTCACCTACTGGGGCCACGTGCTCGGCATCAACATCGAGACCACCCTGCGGGAACGGGCCTTCGACCACCTGCAGAAGCTCTCCTTCCGCTTCTACGACGGCCAGAAGACCGGCCACCTCGTCGCCCGGGTGACCAAGGACCTGGAGGAGATCGGCGAGGTCGCCCATCACGGGCCCGAGGACCTGTTCATCGCCGTGATGACGCTGCTGGGCGCCTTCGCGCTGATGCTCACGGTGCACGCGCCGCTGGCGCTGATCACGGCGGCGATCCTGCCGCTGATCGCCTTCGTGTCGATCCGCTACGGCGGCCGCATGACCCGCAACTGGCAGGCCCAGTACGGCCGGGTCGGGGCCTTCAATGCGCGGATCGAGGAGAATGTCGGCGGGATGCGGGTCGTGCAGGCCTTCGCCAACGAGCCCCACGAGCGCGCCCTGTTCGCCCGCGACAATGCCCGCTACCGCGACACCAAGCTCGAGGCCTACCGGCTGATGGCGGCGGGCCTGTCGATCAACTACCTGGGCCTGCGCCTCGTGCAGATCGCCGTGCTGCTCGGCGGCGCGGCCTTCGTGGTCCGGGGCGACCTGACGCCCGGCGGCTTCGTGGGCTTCCTGCTCCTCGTCGGGGTGTTCTACCGGCCGCTGGAGAAGATCGGCGCCGTGGTCGAGACCTACCCGAAGGGTGTGGCGGGGTTCCGCCGCTATCAGGAGTTGCTCGCCACCGCGCCCGACATCACCGACCGGCCGGAGGCCCGCGCGGTGGAGTCCCTGCGGGGCGACATCGGCTTCGAGGGGATCGGCTTCGGCTACGGCCCCGGGCGCCCGGTCTTCGCCGGCCTCGACCTCGCGGTGACGGCAGGCGAGACGGTGGCGTTCGTGGGCCCCTCGGGGGTCGGCAAGACCACCCTCTGCGCCCTGCTGCCGCGCTTCTACGAGGTCGAGGCGGGCCGGATCACCGTCGACGGGATCGACATCCGCGACATCACCCTCGCGAGCCTGCGCCGGCAGATCGGCATCGTGCAGCAGGACGTGTTCCTGTTCGCCGGCACGATCCGGGAGAACATCGCCTATGGCCGCCTCGACGCCACGGAGGCGGAGATCGACGCCGCCGCCCGGCGCGCCCGGCTCGGCGGGCTGATCGACGGCCTGCCGGAGGGCCTCGACACGGTGGTGGGCGAGCGCGGCGTGCGCCTGTCGGGGGGGCAAAAGCAGCGCATCGCCATCGCGCGGGTCTTCCTCAAGAACCCGCCGCTCCTGATTCTCGACGAGGCGACCTCGGCGCTGGACACCGAGACCGAGCGGGAGATCCAGCGGGCGCTCGCCGAACTCGCCCGCGGGCGCACGACCCTGGTGATCGCCCACCGCCTCGCGACCATCCGGGACGCCGACCGCATCGTGGTCCTGGGGGAGGGCGGCGTGGTCGAGGAGGGCCGGCACGCGGCCTTGCTCGCCGCCGGCGGCCCCTACAGCCGCCTGCACGCGGCGCAGTTCGGACGGGGCGACCCCGAGACGGGCATCCTCGCGGCGGAGTGAGGCGCCCATACGGGCGGCGGAACGCCGGCCTCGGCCTCCTAGGCCTGCGGCCGCGCCGCGGTCGATTCGCGCACGACGAGGCGCGTGGGAAACAGACGCTGGGCGAGGTCGTCCGGCGCGCGCGTCCCCTCGATCAGCTCGACCAGGGTCGCGAAGGCGAACCGGACCATGTCGAGGGTCGGGACATCGACCGAGGTCAGGCTCGGGACCGAGTAGGCCCCCTGGGTGAGGTTGTCGAAGCCCACGACGCGGATCTCCGCGGGGACCCGCACGCCGCGCTCGTGCAGCGCCTTCAGCGCCCCGAACGCCACCCGATCGCTGGCGGCCACGATGGCATCCGGCCGGTCTCCTGACCCCGTGTCCGGCCGCTCCAGCAGCGCGCGCGTCGCCCGATAGCCGCCCTCGGACGTGCAGTCGCACGCCACCACGCGGTCGTCGCGCAGCGGCAGCCCCGCCTCCGCGAGCGCGTCCCGGTAGCCGCGGAACCGCTCGGCCCCGGCACGCCACCGCCGACCGTCGCCCGCGCCCGTGAAAAAGCAGATGGACCGGCTCCCGGCCTGGATCAGGTGGCGGACGGCGTCGCGGGCCGCGTCGCGCTCGGCCTGCATGGCGTAATGCGTGCCGGGAACGTCGAGGCCGAACACGACGAACGGGAACCGCTTGGCCTGCAGCAGGCCGATCAGCGGGTCGTCCTGGCGGTCGGCGAAGACGACGATGCCGTCGACCCGGGCCTCGCTGACCAGGCTGGCGATCCGGCTCAGGCCGTCCGGGTCGTCGCCGCGGCGACACCGGTGGACCAGGGTATAGCCCTGCTGGTCGGTCACGTACCCGAAGGTCTGCAGGACGAGGCCCTGATCGGCCTCCTCCCTCAGATGGAACGCGGCATCGGCGGGCTGCGCCCCGAGGGAGAACACGCAGGCGATGCTGCGACTGGGCTTCTTGCGCAGGGACCGGGCGGCGAGGCTCGGCACGAAGTCCAGGTCGCGCATGGCCGTCTCGATGGTCTCGCGCGTGGTCCGGGCGACCTTCTCCGGATGGTTCAGGACCAGCGAGACCGTCTGGAAGCTCACGCCGGCCCGTCGGGCGACGTCCTTGATCGTCATCTGGCCCATCGTCACCTCGGGAGCCGGTCTGCCCGGCAGGACGGCGCGCCCGCGCCGGGACGGGCCCGGTGCCGGCTCGTTGGGCCCGCGAATCTAGATCTGTATCGATTGGAGATAAAGTCGCTGGCACGGCAACGAAGACGGGTCGTGTCAGCACTAGACCGGTCGTTTCGGCGTGAAATCCGGTCAATCCCTCAGATTTTCGGCGGCTCCGCCGAGCCGTCCCCGGCCTGGACGGCGCGGTTCGCCAAGCAGGTTTTCCGGGCAGGATCTCCAGGCAGGCCCCCCAGGCGGGACCTCCAGGCGGGATCGGGCCGTGTCGCGTGGCCCGCCCCATCGGCAGGCGTCCCCCCCCCCCGCACTCCACCGCGCCGCAGCCGAGGGCAGGGGCGCAAGACGGCCGCCCGACGGCCGGCGTCCGACCGCTGTCGCGTCAGCCGGCCCGGGCGCGCAGCCGCTGCATCAGCCTGAGCAGCACGCTACGGATATGGGATCGGAGGCGGGTGGTCTCGGCCATGGGACGCGGTTCGAAGCGCCGGAGCGCGGCGCCTTGAGAAACACGTCCATCGGACGAGCGTTGCTACGCAAAAAGCGGGTTCGCTCCGGCGGCGATGCCCCGGAACCACCGTCCAAGGGTGTAGCGCGAGACCCGCATCGACGCGCGGCCGCGCCCCGTATGATGACTGCGGATCGTCGACAGAACGTTCTTGATATGCGCCCGCAGCGTGGCTTTGCGGAGCGCGGCTTTCTCGGCGCGCGCGTTGGGCGGATCGGCGGAGGTCGACATGTCAGGGGTCCCGACTCCAAGAGCGCCGCCTCAGCAAGCCATCGGACATCGGCGGCGGCGTACCTGGTACTTATAATCGATAATTCAATCGAGACTGGGCCGCCTTCGCACAGATACAGGCAAATCCGCGTTTTAAATGCATTAAGGTTTATCCGATCAAAGACCGGTCCCAGTCATATTCCGGACTACGTAGAGAGATCAGGACGACCGCCGGAGGGCGGCAGCAGGGGGGAGGTCGGTGTCCGAGCGCTTCTACTTCGACGTCGAGAGCGGCGAGGAAACGATCCGCGACGAGGAAGGCGTCGAGGTCGGCAGCCTGGACGAGGCCCTGGCCGAGGCACGCAGCGTGATCGCCGAGATGGCCGATGAGGTCTGCGCGGCCGATCCCGGCCGCTCCTGGAGCCTGGTGGTGCGCGACACCGCCGGGCGGCCCATCCGCCGGCTTCCGATTCGGCGGTAGCGCCGTGTCGGCGACATCCGACAAGGAGCCCGCCGCGGCAGGGCCGGGCGGGCTGAAGGTGATCTCGTCTCGGAGAAGTGGCGAGCGTAGAGACCGGCCGGGGACCGCGCATCCCCCATCCGGATGAGGCGGCCACACGATCCTGCGAGGATTGCGTCGAGGCCCGCGCGGACGCGGATCGGGCCGCCGCACGGATCGCGTCGGCCGCCCGGGACAACCCGGTCGCCATCAGGCCCCGCCGTCCGGGGACGCTACAGCCACAGGGAAAGGCCTTCCACGGCCGCCGGGCCGGTCAGCCCCCGAAGGCGCGGGGCGGCAGGCCGGTCACGCCGACATCGAGTTCGAACAGGCCCCCCGCCGCCGGCACGTGCTCGGCGCCCCGGGCGGCCGAGGTGACGAACAGGCGGTCGAGCCCTTCTCCCGCGAAGGCGCAGCTCGTGATGTTGGGGGCGGGCAGTGGGATCGCCCGCATCAGTCGCCCCTCGGGATCCACGCGGCTGAGCCGGCCGCCGCCCCAATGGGCGATCCAGAGGCAGCCCTCGGAATCCGTGGTCATCCCGTCGGGCCAGCCCCAGGCCTCCGGAAAGCGCAGGAAGGCGCGCTTGCCCGTCAGCGTGCCGTCCGCGGCGAGGTCGAAGGCGTAGACCGTCCGGGCGGCGCTGTCGCTGTGATAGAGGATCCGGCCATCGCGGCTGAAGGTCGGCCCGTTGGCGACGCCGTAGCTCGTGTCCATCCGCCGCCAAGTCAGGTCGGGATCGAGCCGGTGGAGGGATCCCGAAGCCGCGGTCTCGGCCTGGTGCATGCTTCCGGCCCAGATCCGGCCGGCGCCGTCGACCTTGGCGTCGTTCAGGCGGTTGTCGGGCTCGTCGGGCTCCGGATCGCCGATCGGCGTGATCCGGTCGGCCTCGAGGTCGTAGATCGCGAACCCGCTCTTCAGCCCGACGATGAAGTCGCGCCGGCCGGCGCGGGGGATGATCCAGCCCAGCGGCTCCGGGAACGGATGGGTGCCGGTCTCGCCGCGGGCGAGGTCGAGCCAGTTCAGGGCCGGGGCCTCGATGTCGACCCAGAACAGCAAGCCCCGCTCCGGAACCCAGATCGGGCCTTCGCCGAGCCGGTCGCGCCGGGGCCGGTCCAGGATGCGGATCCGCGGGTCCATGGCAGAGCGCTCCCCGATGCCGCCGACGCTCAGGCGCCCGCCGGCCGCGCCGCGGCGGCGGGGCGGCAGCCCCAGAGAGCGTAGAACAGGACGTAGAGTTCGCAGGCGGCGGTGATCAGGAAGGAATGCTGCAGCCCGAACCGGTCCGCCGCCCAACCCTGCACCACCACCAGGGATCCGCCCGCGATCGCCATGATCAGCAGCCCGGCGCCCTCCTCGGTGAGCGGCCCGAGGCCGCGGATCCCCAGGGTGAAGATCGTCGGGAACATGATCGCGTGGAACAGGCCCACCGAGATCAGGGCCCACATCGCCCAGTGGCCGGTCGCGAAGGTCGCCACCAGCATCACCGCGCAGGCGCCGATCGCCGCCCCGGCCAGCACGGTCTCGGCCGCCCGAGCCTGCATCAGGTAGCTGCCGGCGAAGCGGCCGACCATCATGCCGCCCCAGAGCAGGAACAGGTAGCGCGAGGCCTGGGCGTAGGTCAGGTCGCCGATCTCCGGCTGTGAGACGAAGTTGATGAACAGGTTCGACACCCCGATCTCGGCGATCAGGTAGATGAAGATCGCCGGCACGCCGAGCACGAGGTTGCGGTGGCGCCAGAGGGACAGGCCGGCGCGCTCGGCCTTGACGGCCCGGGCCGTGGCGCCGCCGGCGCCGCCCAGGGCGGGCAGCGGGAAGCGGGCGATGATCACGGCGAGACCGACGAGGATCGCCGCCACGATCAGGTAGGGCAGCTGCACCGATTGCGCGTCGGCCAAGCGCTCGGCCGGTGTCAGGATGGTGCCGGCGGCGGCGTTGCCCGCGGCGGAGCGCCCGAGGATCAGGTAGCCGCCGAACAGCGGCGCCAGGGTCGTCCCGAAGGAGTTGAACGCCTGCACGAGGTTGAGGCGCGCCGGAGCGCTCTCGGCCGGGCCGACCACCGCCACGTAGGGGTTCGCGGCGACCTGCAGCAGGGTGATGCCGCTGGCGATCACGAACAGGGCCGTGAGCGTGATCGCGTAGGAGACTTGGTGCGCGGCCAGGATCATCCCGAGCGTGCCCAGCGCCATGATGCCCAGCCCCGCCACCAGGGCGCGCTGGTAGCCGACCCGTTCGATCAGCTTGGCCGCCGGGATCGAGGCCACGAAATAGGCGATGAACCAGACGGACTCGATCAACGTCGTCTGCGTGTAATCGAGGTCGAACACGCTGCGCAGGTGCGGCAGCAGCGTGTTGTTGATGACCGTGATGAAGCCCCACATGAAGAAGAGGCTCGCCAGCAGCGACAGGGCCGGGCGGTAGGCGCCCCGGTCGCGCGCGGCCTCCGCCCCCGTCCGGGGCACCGTCGTCCCGACGGTCGCGATCGGTCCTGCCATCCGGCGTTGTCCTCTGCGTTCCGGGCCGCCTTGCCGGCGGTCCCATGTTGTCCATTTCATTTGTATGAGTATATATCGGATTCGCGGACGTCAACCGCGTCCCCGTCGTGTGCCGGCGCAGGATCGGCGGGACGGGCGGCTTCATCGAGGGGAGGATGCGATGCGTGGAGTGGGACCCCTGGCGCTGTGCGCCTGCGCGGCGATCCCGGGCCTGATCCCGGCTCCGGTCCGGGCGGCCGAACCGGTCCGGACGGTGTTCGGCACCCTGCCGGACGGCCGGTCGGTGGAGGAGGTGACGCTGACGAACGGCAAGGGGATCACGGCCCGGATCCTGTCGTGGGGCGCGCTCCTGCGGAGCCTCGACGTCCCGGACCGGTCCGGCAAGGCCGCGGATGTGGTGCTCGGCTACACCGACCTCGCCTCCTACCTGACCAAGGGCAGTTATTTCGGCGTGAGCGTCGGGCGCTACGCCAACCGCATCCGCGCCGGGCGCTTCACCCTCGACGGCCAGACCTACACGCTGGCCACCAACGACGGCCCGAACGCCCTGCACGGCGGCGCGGCCGGCTTCGACAAGCGGCTCTGGACGATCACCGCGGTCAAGGGCGGCGCGGCCCCGTCGGTCACCCTGCGCTACGTCAGCCCGGACGGGGAGGAGGGCTATCCCGGAACGCTCACGGCCACCGCCACCTACACGCTCGACGCGACCGACACGCTGACGGTCACCTACGAGGCCACGACCGACAAGCCGACGATCGTCAACCTAACCAACCACAGCTTCTTCAACCTCGCGGGTGAGGGCTCGGGCCGCTCGATCCTCGATCAGAGCCTGACCATCCCGGCGGAGCGCTTCACGCCGGTCGACGCCACCCTGATCCCCACCGGCGCGCACCTGCCGGTGGCCGGCACGCCCTTCGACTTCCGCAAGCCCACGGTGATCGGCGCGCGGATCCGCGACGGGCGGGACGAGCAGATCGTGCGGGCGCGCGGCTACGACCACAACTGGGTCGTCACCGACGCGCCCACGGCCGAGCCGCACCTCGTGGCGCGGGTCGAGGATCCGGAATCGGGCCGGATCCTCGAGGTGGCGAGCAACCAGCCGGGGGTGCAGTTCTATGCCGGCAACTTCCTCAACGCGACGGTGGTGGGTAAATCCGGCCTCGCCTACCGGCAGTCGGACGCCCTGGCGCTGGAGCCGGAACTCTTCCCCGACACGCCGAACCAGCCGGCCTTCGGCTCCGCCCGGCTCGACCCCGGCAAGACCTACCGGAACGTGATCGCCTACCGGTTCTCGACCAGCCCCGCTCACCGGACCCAGAAATGACCGACCGACCGATTGCACGGCCCCTGCGCTCCCGCGCCTGGTTCGACAACCCCGACAATATCGACATGACGGCGCTCTACCTGGAGCGCTACCTGAACTTCGGCCTCAGCCTGGAGGAGCTGCGCTCGGGCAGGCCGATCATCGGCATCGCCCAGACCGGCTCGGACCTGTCCCCGTGCAATCGCCACCATCTCGTCCTCGCGGAGCGGATCCGCGAGGGCATCCGCGAGGCGGGCGGGATCGTCCTGGAATTCCCGGTCCACCCGATCCAGGAGACCGGCAAGCGGCCGACCGCGGGCCTCGACCGCAACCTCGCCTATCTGGGCCTCGTGGAGCTGCTCTACGGCTACCCGCTGGACGGGGTCGTGCTGACCACGGGCTGCGACAAGACCACCCCGGCCTGCCTGATGGCCGCCGCCACCGTGAACATCCCGGCCATCGCCCTGTCGGTGGGGCCGATGCTCAACGGCTGGTTCAAGGGCCAGCGCACGGGCTCCGGCACGATCGTCTGGAAGGCCCGCGCGATGCTGGCGGCCGGCGAGATCGACCATGACGGCTTCATCAAGCTCGTCACCTCGTCGGCGCCCTCGACCGGCTTCTGCAACACGATGGGCACCGCCACCACGATGAACACGCTCGCCGAGGCCCTGGGCATGATGCTGCCCGGCTCGGCCGCGATCCCGGCGCCCTACCGCGACCGGCAGGAGGCCGCCTACCAGACCGGCAAGCGCATCGTCGCCATGGTGGCCGAGGACCTGAAGCCCTCCGACATCCTGACCCGCGACGCCTTCCTCAACGCCATCGCGGTCAATTCGGCGATCGGCGGCTCGACCAACGCGCCGATCCACCTCGCGGCGATCGCCCGCCACATGGGGGTCGACCTCGACATCACGGACTGGCAGACCCACGGGCTCGACGTGCCTCTGCTGGTCAACCTGCAGCCGGCGGGCACCTATCTCGGCGAGGATTACTACCGCGCCGGCAGCTTGCCCGCGGTGGTGGCGCAGCTCATGCGCCGCGACCTGATCCGGGAGGGCGCGCTGACGGTCAACGGGCGCACCCTCGGCGACAATTGCCGCGGCGCCGTGATCGAGGACGAGGACGTGATCCGGCCGATCGACCGGCCCCTCAAGGAGGCGGCGGGCTTCCTGGTCCTGCGCGGCAACCTGTTCGACGCCGCGGTCATGAAGACCAGCGTCATCGGCGACGAGTTCCGCGCCCGCTACCTGTCGAACCCGGAGGATCCGGACGCCTTCGAGGGTCCCGTCGTGGTCTTCGACGGACCGGAGGATTACCACGCCCGGATCGACGACCCGAGCCTCGGCATCACCGCGGAGACCATCCTGATCATGCGCGGGGCCGGGCCGATCGGCTATCCCGGAGCCGCCGAGGTGGTGAACATGCGCCCGCCCGCGCAGCTGATCCGGGCCGGCGTGCACGCGCTGCCCTGCCTGGGCGACGGGCGCCAGTCCGGCACCTCGGGCTCGCCGTCGATCCTCAACGCCTCGCCCGAGGCGGCGGCCGGCGGCGGCCTCGCGCTCCTGCGCACCGGCGACCGGGTGCGGATCGACCTGCGCCGCGGCACCGCCGACATGCTGGTCGACGCGGACGAGATCGCCCGCCGCCGCAGCGCCCTGGAGGCGGCGGGCGGCTACGCCTATCCGGCCTCGCAGACGCCGTGGCAGGCGATGCAGCGCGCCGCCGTGGGGCAGATGCACACCGGGGCCATCCTGGAGGGCGCCGAGGCGTTCCAGCGCATCGCCCAGACCCGGGGCGTGCCGCGCGACAACCACTGAGACGAGGGCCGGGCCGGCGGCGCGGACGCCGCCGGCGCCGTCAGGGGCGCATCGCCAGCTCGGTGTCGGCGAGGGCGAGGCGGACCAGCTCGGTCATGGTCTCCCGGGCGGCGGCCGGGTCACCCGCCACGATCGCGTCGTAGAGGGCGCGGTGGTCGGGCATCGGATCCCGGGGCAGGCCCTGCCGGCGATGCTTGAAGATCGTCGTCCACGTGACCGCGGCGGCGATGGAACTCGACAGGGCCATCAGCGCCCCGTTGCGGGCCGATTCCAGGATCGTGTTGTGGAAGGCCTGGTCGGCGGCCCGTCCGGCCTCGGTGGCGAGGCCGTGGCGGCCCATCTCCTCCAGGGCATGGCCCATCCGGGCGATGTCGAGGCCCGAGCGCCGCTCCGCCGCGAGCGCCGCCGCCGCCGGCTCGACGATCATCCGCAGCTCGAACAGGTCGCGGATGAAGGACTCGCTCGGCTCCGACTCGAAGGCCCAGGCCAGGATGTCGGGGTCGAGCAGGTTCCAGCGGCTGCGCTGGCTCACGCGGGTGCCGGTGCGCGGGCGGCTCTCGACGAGCCCCTTCGCGCTCAGGATGCGGATCGCCTCGCGATAGGCGGTGCGCGAGACGTTCAATTTCTCAGAGAATTCGATCTCCCCGGGCAGCACGTCCCCGGGGGCGTAGCGGCCGCCGAGGATCGCCACCCCCAGATCGCGGGCGACCGAGCCGTGGATGCGGCGCGAGCCCGAGGCGAGGGGCAGCGTGACGTTCTCCGGACCGCGATCCTGCCTCACTCGTCCACCTCCAGTCCGGGCCACCGGGTCGGTCGGGGCGGGATCGGCGCGATTCTATCCTGAAGTTGTAGGAGCGCAAAGAGGAACACCCCCTGCACCGGAATCGCGGCCGCGCTTGCGGCGGGAGGCGAACTGCCCTAGCCTAATTGTATGAGTAGTGAATCACCAGGATCCGTGACGATCCGCGGCAGTGTCCTGATCGGCGCCGCCGACGTGACCACAGCCGCGCTCTTCCGGGCCGTGGATCCCGCCACCGGAGCGCCCCTTGAGCCGGCCTTCTCGGCCGCAGGCCCTCGGGAGGTGGAGGCCGCCTGCGCGCTGGCGGAGGCGGCGTTCCCGCATTTCGCGGAGACGACACCAGAAACACGCGCTCGCTGTCTCGAAGCTGTGGCCGATGGCATCGCCGATCTCGGCGCGCCGCTCGTCGAGCGGGCGATGGCCGAGACCGGCCTGCCGCGGGCGCGGCTGGAGGGCGAGCGCGCCCGCACGGTCGGGCAGCTGCGGCTGTTCGCGGATCTCGTCCGCTCCGGCGCGTGGATCCGGGCGACGATCGATCCGGCGCAGCACAAGCGGCAGCCGCTGCCCCGGCCGGACCTGCGCCGGCGTCACGTCGCGATCGGCCCGGTGGCGGTGTTCGGCGCCTCGAACTTCCCGCTGGCCTTCTCGGTGGCGGGGGGCGACACCGCCGCCGCCCTGGCGGCGGGCTGCCCGGTGGTGGTGAAGGGCCATCCGGCCCATCCCGGGACCGGGGAGCTGGTCGCGCGGGCGGTGCGTGCGGCGGTGGCCACCGGCGGCCTGCCCGAGGGCACGTTCTCCTACCTGCCGGGACCGTCCACGGACCTCGGAAGCGCCCTGGTCGCCGACCCGCGGATCAAGGGCGTCGGCTTCACCGGGTCGCGTGCGGGCGGGCTCGCCCTGATGCGGGTGGCCGCCGGCCGGCCCGAGCCGATCCCGGTCTATGCCGAGATGAGCGCGGTCAACCCGGTCGTGCTCCTGCCCGGCGCCCTGCGGGCCCGGAGCGCGTCCCTGGCGGCGGGCTTCGTCCAGTCGCTGACGCTGGGGGCGGGGCAGTTCTGCACCAATCCCGGTCTGCTGATCGGGATCGCCGGCTCCGACCTCGACGCCTTCGCGGAGGCCGCCGCCGCGGCGATCCGGGAGAGTGTGCCGCACACCATGCTCACCCCGGACATCCGCGACCGGTTCGCGCACGCCGTCGCCGCGCTGGCGGCCCGACCGGGAGTGACGGTCGCGGCGCGCGGGGCGGCCGCCGGGCCGGGGGGCTCCCCCGCCTGCCTGCTGCGCACGGAGGCGCGCCACGTCCTCGCGGATCCGGCCCTCGCCGACGAGATGTTCGGTCCGGCCGCGCTGCTGGTCGCCGCCGCCGACATGGCGGAGGTCACCCGGCTCCTCGAGTCCCTCGGCGGGCAGCTCACCGCGACGTTGCACCTCGACCGCGCGGACGAGCATCTCGCCGCCGGGCTCGTGCCGCTGCTGGCCCGCAAGGCCGGACGGATCCTGGCGAACGGCTGGCCCACCGGCGTCGAGGTCGCCCCCGCGATGGTGCATGGCGGGCCGTTCCCGGCGACCTCGGACGGCCGGAGCAGCTCGGTGGGCACGCTGGCGATCGAACGGTTCCTGCGCCCGGTCTGCTACCAGGACCTGCCCGACGCGCTCCTGCCGCCGCCCCTGCGCCCGGACAATCCCTGGCATCTCGCGCGCCGGATCGACGGCGTTCTCGACCCGCAACCCGGCCGCTGACAGGCCGCCGCGCGACCCTCGACGGCCGCGCGTTCAGGACGCCCCGAAGCGGTCGTCCCCGGGAGGACACAGATGGGACGATCACTCCTACAATTTCGCGCCGCCGACGGGCAGCGGGGCGTCGCGCTGCTCGCCGACGGTCGGGCGCGGCGGGTGCTCGGCGTCGACAGCGTGCGCGCCCTGGCGCGCAGGGCTCTCGAGGCGGGGGACGATCTGGCCGCGACGGCGGAGCGGGCGGGACTCGGCGCGCCCGTCGATCTCGACACGGTCCGGCTCCTGCCGCCCATCGACCACGCCGATCCCGCCCACCTGATGCTGAGCGGCACCGGCCTGACGCATCTCGGCTCCGCGGAGGGCCGCGACGCGATGCACCGCGCGGCCGCGGCCGACCCGGCGCCGACCGACTCGATGCGCATGTTCCGGATGGGCGTCGAGGGCGGCAAGCCGGCGCCGGGCGAGGCCGGCGTGCAGCCGGAATGGTTCTACAAGGGCGACGGCTCCGGCCTGGTCGCCTCCGGCGAGCCGCTGGTCTCGCCGGCCTTCGCCCGCGACGGCGGCGAGGAGCCGGAGATCGCCGGGATCTACCTGGTCGACGCCGACGGCACCCCGGTGCGCCTCGGCTTCGCCCTGGCGAACGAGTTCTCCGACCACGTGACCGAGCGCGGCAACTACCTGTGGCTCGCCCATTCCAAGCTGCGCCCGGCCGCCCTCGGCCCGGAGCTGTGGCTCGGGGCGCTTCCGCCGGACGTGCGCGGGACCAGCCGCATCCTGCGCGACGGCGCCGTGCTCTGGGAGAAGCCGTTCCTCTCCGGGGAGGCGAACATGTCCCACAGCATCGCCAACCTGGAGCGGCACCACTTCAAATACGCACCCTTCCGGCGCCCCGGCGACGTGCATGTCCACTTCTTCGGGACCGCCACCCTGTCGTTCAGCGACGGCGTCGCGACCCGGCCCGGCGACGTGTTCGAGATCGAGGCCGCGCCGTTCGCGCTGCCCCTGCGCAACCCCCTGGCGGCCGCCCCGCCCACCGATCCGACTGTGCGGGTGCTCTGAGATGGCGAGCCCGATCCGCATCGGTCTGGTGGGTGTGGGCAAGATCGCCCGCGACCAGCATCTGCCGGTCATCGCCGCCTCCCCGGATTACAGCCTCGTGGCGGTGGCGAGCCGGCATGGCGGGCTCGACGGCGTGCCGAGCTACGGCAGCCTGGAGGCGATGCTGGCGGCGCACGGCGACCTCGACGCCGTCGCCCTGTGCCAGCCGCCGCAGGCGCGGTTCGCGGCGGCCCTGGCGGGGATCGCGGCGGGCCGCCACGTCTTCCTCGAGAAGCCCCCGGGGGCGACGCTGGCCGAGGTCGGGCTCCTGGTCGAGGCCGCCCGGACCCGGGGCGTGAGCCTGTTCGCGAGCTGGCACTCGCGCTTCGCGCCGGGGGTGGAGCCCGCGCGCCGCTGGCTGTCGGGCCGCCGGATCCGGTCGGTGGAGATCGCCTGGCTGGAGGATGTCCGGCACTGGCACCCGGGCCAGGACTGGATCTGGGACGCGGGCGGGATGGGCGTGTTCGATCCGGGGATCAACGCCCTGTCCATCGCCACGCATATCCTGCCGCCGTTCCACCTGACCGGCGCGACCCTGTCGGTGCCGGAGAACCGGCAGGCGCCGATCGCCGCCGACCTGCATTTCGCCGATGCCGCCGGCACCCCGATCCGGGCCCGGTTCGACTGGCGCCAGACCGGGCCGCAGACCTGGGACATCCGGGTCGAGACCGACGACGGTACCCTGGTGCTTTCGCAGGGCGGGGCCGTCCTGACGATCGACGGCCGCGACCAGCCGCTCCCGCCCGAGGCGGAGTACCGCGGCCTCTACGACCGTTTCGCCGCCCTGGTCCGCTCCGGCGCCAGCGACGTCGACCTGAATCCGCTGATCCACGCCGCCGACGCCTTCATGCGCGGCGAGCGCCGCACGGTGGAGGCCTTCACGGACTGACCGGACACGGACTGACCGGACACGGACTGACCGGGAGGCCCCCTGCGGGACACGAACGCGACAGAGCCAGGCAAGGCCGCGCGGTTAAGGGGGAGTCACATGGGTAAGCAATGGAGAAAGCATAGGCGATGGGCCGCGCTCGCATTCTGCGCCGCGACGGTCACGGCGGGCGCGTGTCCGGCGGGCGCACAGGTTGAAGCCACGGCTCCGGACGGGGGACCGTCGCTGGTGAATCCGGGGCCGAAGGCGAGTCCGGCGCAGAAGGCCCGGTACCGGGCGAACCGCGCCCGGCGGCGGGTCATCCGGGAGGCGCGAAGCTTCTCGGGCGCCAGCAGCGCCGCGGCCAGCCTCGACGTGCAGGGCAGCAGCGCGACGCCGCCCAGCCTGCCGCCGGGCACCCTCGATCTGGGCAACGGGATCAGCATGATCCTGAACTACACCGGCGAGTTCGCCGCCAACCCGTCCGGCGGCATCCGCCAGGGATCGGCCTATGCCGGCCAGATCGCCTTCGGCCTCGACGCCGATCTCGCGGGGATCGACGGCGGCTCGGTCCACACCGTCGTCACCCAGCGCCACGGACGGAGCCTGGCGCAGGATTCCATCGGCTTCGACGGCAGCGTGCAGGAGATCTACGGCGGCGGCCAGACCGCCCATCTAACCCTGCTGTCCTATGAGCAGAAGCTGTTCGACAACCGCCTCGACCTCGAGGTCGGCCGCCTGCTGGCCAACCCGAACTTCCTGGCCTCGCCGCTCTACTGCAACTTCCAGAACAACGCGACCTGCGGCGCGCCGAAGTCCATCTTCAAGCTGACGAACTTCACCTACTGGCCGATCGCCACCTGGGGCGGCCATGCCAAGGCCTGGGTCAACGACAAGGTATTCCTGCACGCCGGCATCTACGAGGTGAACCCGCGCGACCAGTTGCCGACGCAGAACGGGATCGACTGGTCGACCAACGGCGCCACCGGTGTCCTGGTGCCGGTGGAAGTCGGCTACTCGACCAATTTCGGCAATGACCCGCTGCCGCGCAACTACAGCGTCGGCGTCGTCTTCGACCGGTCGGACCACAAGGATCCCGTGCTCGACCAGCGGGGCGGCGCCCGGGTCTTCAGCGGCCTCGATCCGCTGACCCGGTTCGGTCGCTCGGCGGTCTACGCCCGCTTCGACCAGATGGTCTGGCGGCCGGACCCGAGCGGCATCCAGGGCCTGTCGGTCTTCGGCGTCGCGCTCGGCGGGACCGGCGGCCGGCAGACCCAGGATTACTTCCTGGAGGGCGGCGCCGTGCTGACCGGCACCTTCCCCGGCCGGCCCTACGACACCCTCGGCTTCGTCTTCGCCATGGAGAAGCTCTCGCCGCTGGGCACGGCCAACATCCGGGCGGCGCGCACGGCGCTCGGGCTCGGCACCCGGAACGTCGAATCCCTGCAGACCATCCTGGAGCTGAGCTACGGCATCCAGCTCACCCCGGCGGTGCGGCTGATGCCGAACCTGCAATACGTGATCGACCCGGACCAGACCCGCTTCCCGTTCCGTCCGAAGCCGATCCCGGATGCCTTCGTGATCGGCGCGAAGCTGTCGGTGGACCTGTTCACCCTGGCCGGCCTGGCGAAGGGTCCGGGCAGCCAGTGAGCGCGCGCCCCCCCGGCGCCCGCAGGATGCGGGCGCCGGTCCTCCATCGCGGCGCCAATCCCGGCTGCCGCACGGCGCGGCCGTCCGGCAGGACCGATGTCCCGGTCGCGCCGACGGTCGCGCAGACGGTCTCGGCCGGCGCAGGAGCGCGGCGGACGGGGTTTCGCCCTGCGCGCTCCTTCGTGTACGAGACCGGGCTCCGCGTTCCGTCACGCGGTCGGTGGGCTGCCCGCCCGTCGGGCGACGGCAGAGACCTGGACATGGCAGTGACCGATCAAGACGCGGCGCCGGTCTGTACCGGAGTGGCCGGCCTCGACCACATCCTGGACGGCGGCTACGCGTCCCGGCGCTCGCACCTCATCGAGGGCCGGCCCGGATCCGGCAAGACGACGCTGGCGATGCAGTTCCTGCTCGACGGCGTGCGGCGGGGCGAGCGCTGCCTGTACATCACGCTGTCCGAGAGCCGGCGCGAGCTTCTGAACGTCGCCGGGCGCCACGGCTGGTCCCTCGACGGCATCGAGATCTTCGAACTCATCGCGCCGGAACTCAGCCTCGACCCGAACCAGCAGCAGAGCCTCGTCCATTCGTCCGATCTCGAACTCGGCGAGACCATCCGCATGGCGATCGCCGAGATCGAGCGGACCAAGCCGCAGCGCGTCGTGTTCGACAGCCTGTCCGAGATCCGGCTGCTCTCGCAGGGTTCGCTGCGCTACCGCAGGCAGGTCCACGCCCTGCGCAGCTTCCTGCTCATCCAGAACACCACGGCGCTGCTCCTCGACGATCTGACCGCCGAGGCGGACGACCTGAATCTGCACAGTCTCAGCCATGCCGTGATCCGGCTGGAACAGCTCGCGCCGCTCTACGGCGGGGAGCGGCGGCGCCTGCGCGTGATCAAGATGCGCGGCACGCCGTTCCGGGGCGGGTTCCACGACTACGTCATCCGGCGCGGCGGTCTCACGGTGTTCCCGCGGCTCGTCGCGGCCGAGCATCTCGGCACCTTCGCCGACGACCAGTGCGGCACGGGCAGCCCCGAGCTCGACCTGCTGCTCGGCGGCGGCATCGATCGCGGGACCAGCACGATGCTGATCGGCCCGTCCGGCGTCGGCAAGTCGACGATGGCGCTCACCTGCGTCACCGCGGCGATCGCCCGCGGCGAGAAGGTGCTGATCCTCAGCTTCGACGAGACCACGAACGTGCTGCGCCGCCGGGCCCGCGGCCTCGGCATGCCGATCGACGCCGTGATCGCCTCCGGCGATCTCCGGGTCGAACAGATCGATCCGGCGGAGGTCTCGCCCGGCGAACTCGCCGACATCGTGCAGGAGGCGGTCGAGCACCAGGGCGTGACGACGGTCGTGATCGATTCCCTGACCGGCTATCACAACGCCATGCCGGAGGAGAACTACCTGCTCCTGCAGATGCACGAGTTGCTGACCTACCTGAACCAGCAGGGCGTCGTCACGCTCCTGGTCCTGGCCCAGCACGGCATGATCGGGGCGATGGGCGCCAATGTCGACCTGACCTATCTCAGCGACACGATCCTGCTGTTCCGCACCTTCGAGGCCGATGGCCGGCTGCGGCGCGCGATCTCGGTGGTGAAGAAGCGGACCGGCAGCCATGAGAACGCGATCCGCGAGTTGCGGATCGACTCCGACGGGATCCGCGTTGGCGAACCACTCAGCGCGTTCAGGGGTATCATGACCGGCGTTCCGACATTCGAAGGTGAACGGTCGTCCCTCTTGCCCACCCACAGGGCTGATGACCGACGCTGAACCGCCGGTTCTCCTCTTCACGCCGGGGGGCCGCGACGCCGTCGTCGCCGCGACCATCCTCGGCGAGGGACAGATCACGTCGCAGATCTGCGGCAGCCTCGCGGAGGTGGTTGCCCGGCTCCACACGGCCGCCTGCGCAGTCCTGACCGAGGAGGCGCTGCTCTCCTCGAACCGGCAGGCGCTGGCGGATTGGATCGCCGCCCAGCCGCCCTGGTCCGACTTCCCGTTCATCCTCCTGCGACTGCGCGGCGCCGAGCCCAACACGCAGTTGACCGACCTCTTGGGCAACGTGAGCGTGCTGGAGCGCCCGTTCCATCCGGCGACCCTGATCATGGCGGCCCGGGCCGCCCATCGCGCCAAGCGCCGGCAGCTCGAGGCGCGGGCCCATCTCGAGGAGCGCGAGCGGACGACGGAGCGGCAGGCGCTCCTGATCCGCGAGCTGCATCACCGGGTGAAGAACACGCTGGCGACGGTGCAGGCGCTGCTCGGGGCTTCGGCCCGGTCCGCCACCACCGTGGACGCGTTCTACGAGGCGTTCTCGGCGCGGGTGATCTCGCTGGCCAAGACCCACAATCTCCTGACCGAGGATTACTGGCAGCAGGCCCCCCTGCGCGAGATGCTGATGAACGAGCTGGGGCCCTACAACGACGTCGAGGGCTCCCGCATCCAGCTGGACGGGCCGCCGATCGACCTGATGGGCGACCTCGCGGTCCCGACCGGCATGGCCATCCACGAGCTGACGACCAACGCGGCCAAGCACGGCGCCTTGTCGGTTCCGGAGGGCTGCATCCGGATCCGCTGGGGTGTCGAGCAGACGCCGGCGGCACGCATGCTCCATCTCGACTGGACCGAACGGGGCGGCCCGTTCACGGAGACACCGACGCGGAAGGGCTTCGGCTCGACGTTGCTGCAACGCGTCCTGAAGCTCCAGTGCCAGGCGGAGATCGCCTTCGATTTCCAGCCGGCCGGCCTGCATTTCACCATGCGTGCGCCGCTGCCCGAGACGCGCGTCGTCCCGACCTACTGAGCGCACCGGTTCTCGAAACCCGGCGGCCCGGATCCGACCGTGGGATGTGCGCTTTCACACAGAAGTGTGGTGCATCCTCCGGCTCAGGTCGAACCGATCGCAGGTGCGAGATTTGGGATGTCGCAGCACAGCGACACGTTTCTCGATGACCAAGTTTGCCCCTCTCGTCGCCGCCATCCTCGCCTGGGCCGCCTTCGGCACCTGGGCCGAAGCTCGGCGATCCGCGCTCCAGAAGGATATTCCGGCCCTGCGTCCGGGCATCGAAGCCGATCTGGCCGCCCGGAACTGCCCGAATGTCCGCATCGACACGGAGCGCTTCCGCCAGTTCTCGCGAGAGAACCACCTCAACCACGCCGATTTCTTCACGAAGAAGCGCTCGGTCGCTCTGCAGCAGGACCTCGACGCGGAGGCGACGCAGTTCCGGGAGCGTCCGGAGCAGGCCTGCGCGCAGATGTGGGACAAGTACGGCGACGACGGTACCGTGCTGCATCTCCTCGCCCGCAAATAGATGAACCGCCGGCCGGGCGCGTGCTGGAACCGGCCCGCCGCCCGGCGGGCCGCCAGGGTTCGCGGCCAACGGGTGAGCGTCTGCCGGTTGCCGGCCCGCCGGGCTCCCGGCCGACGAGGCCCTTCCAAAGCCCCGCGGAATGCGAGAGCGCCCTTCTCCCGCCTGGGCCCTCTGGGAGACGAAAGCTTCGTTTCCCGCGCGACCACGCCGCCGCGGCACAAGATTTCGGCGCGAGTCCGCCCGGCATCCTGAGATAAAATCTCATCCGAGGCGAGATGTTTCGAGCAGAACGTTTTGCGTTCGCGAGACAATTGGGAACCGCGTTTCATTGACGGCGGAACGTGGGGCGATCAATTCTATCGACCTATTCGGATGTCCGGCCGCACCATCCTCGCTCTTCGAGATCGCGGCGGCTCGCCATCCTGTCCCGCAGCAAGGCACCCGGAATGACACGACCGAGACTCGTCGGCCTGAGCGCGAACGTGCAGCGGCCCTCCAAGACCCGGACGCTGGTGGATGCGGTGCTGCGCGAGGCCGGCGCCCGGGCGCCCCTCGATGTGCGCCTCCTCGACTTCGTCGATGCCGGAACCGGCCTCGGCGCCGCCTGGACCCGCGACCAGCTCCCGGCGTCTTCGCGCAGCGTGCTCGCGGCGATCGAGGAGGCGGACGGTCTCGTGGTCGGCTCGCCGGTCTACAAGGGCGCCTATACCGGCCTGTTCAAGCACCTGTTCGACCTCGTCGATCCGGGGGCGCTGGCCGGCAAGCCCGTGGCGATCGTGGCCACCGGCGGCGGCGCGCGCCACGCGCTCGTGGTCGAGCACGCCTTCCGGCCGCTCTTCGGCTTCTTCGGCGCCCTCCAGATCCCGACGGCCGTCTACGCCTCCGATCCCGATTTCAGCGACGGCGTGCTCACCGAGGCCGGCGTGCGCGCCCGCGCCGCCGAGGCCGGCGGGCAGCTCGCGGCCCTGCTGGTCCACCGGTCGGCCTCCGCCGCGCCCCTCGCCCTGGCCGCCGCCGAGTGAGCCGGGCGATGCTCGACCGCCGCAGCCTGCTGGCCGCCCTGGCGGCCCTGCCCCTCGCGCCGGCCCTGGTCCGGGGCGCCCGCGCGGCCGAGCCCGGCGTGGTGCGGATCGGCTACCAGAAGAACGGCATCCTGGTCGTCGCCAAGCAGCAGGGAATCATCGAGAAGCGCCTGGAGCCCCTCGGCCAGAGCGTGCGCTGGGTCGAGTTCTCCTTCGGGCCGCCGCTGCTGGAGGCCCTGTCGCTCGACGGGATCGACTTCGGACAGACCGGCGACGCGCCGCCGATCTTCGCGCAGGCCGCGCGCGCCAACCTCGTCTACGCGGCCGCCCAGGAGGCCGGCGGGTCGGGGGCGGGGATCCTGCTCCCGAAGGCTTCGGCGATCCAGAGCCTCGCCGAGCTCAAGGGCAAGCGGGTCGCCTTCGCCAAGGCGTCGAGCGCCCACAACCTGACCATCGCGGCCCTGGAGAAGGCCGGCCTCAGCTACGCCGACATCACGCCGGTGACCCTGGCGCCCGCGGACGCCGCGGCGGCCTTCGCCCGGGGCAGCATCGACGCCTGGACGATCTGGGACCCGTATTTCGCCATCGCCGAGCAGGGGGAGGGGGTGCGGGTGCTGGCCCGCGCCAGCGACATCACCCCGCAGAACAACTACTTCCTGGCGAGTCGCCCCTTCGCGGAGACCCGCGCCCCGGTGCTCCAGGCGGTGATCGACGCGCTCGGGGACGTGGCGGCTTGGTGCACGCAGAACCGCGGCGCCGTCGCCGACCTCCTGTCGCAGGGCACCGGCGTGCCCCTCGCCGCCACGCGCCGGGCGGTGGACCGGACCGACTACGTGATCGGCCCGATGAACGACCGGGTCGCCGCCGAGCAGCAGCGGATCGCCGACCGCTTCCACGCCCTGAAGTTGATCCCCAAGCCGATCCGGATCGCCGACGCGGTCTGGACCGCCCCCGCCCGCAACGGCTGACACCGACTGCCGAGAGCCATGACCGACCGCACGCCCAGCGCCCTGGCCCTGCCGCCGTCCGACGGCCCGGCGCCGAACCGCCGCCTGCTCCTGTCCGCCGGGCTCGGCCTCGCGGCGGCCGCGATGCTGCGCCCCGCCCGGGCCGCGGGCAGTATCCGGATCGGCTACCAGAAATACGGCTCCCTGGTGCTGCTGAAGGGCCGTGGCAGCCTGGAAACGGCGCTCCAGCCGCTGGGCGTCACGGTGGCGTGGTCGGAGTTCCCGTCCGGGCCGCCGCTCCTGGAGGCGCTGAATGCCGGGGCGATCGATTTCGGCTCCGCCGGGGAGGCCCCGCCGATCTTTGCCCAGGCCGCGAGCCCGGAGCTGCGCTACGTCGCCACCGAGCCGCCGGCGCCGCGGGGGGAGGCGATCCTCGTGCCCAAGGACAGCCCGGTGCGCAGCGTCGCCGACCTGCGCGGGAAGACCATCGCCCTCAACAAGGGCTCGAACGTCCACTTCCTGCTGGTGCGCGCCCTGGCGCAGGCGGGCGTGCCCTATGACGGGGTGAAGCTCGCCTTCCTGGCGCCGGCGGACGCCAACGCCGCCTTCGTGCGCGGCTCCGTCGACGCCTGGGCGATCTGGGATCCGTATCTCGCCGCCGCCGAGCGCGCCACGGGCGCCCGGGTCCTGGCCGACGGGCAGGGGCTCGCCCCCAACCGCCAGTTCTACCTGTCCCGGCGGGGCTTCACCGATTCCAGCCCGGAGATCGTGTCGGCCGTGCTCAAGGCGATCGGTGAGGTCGATGCCTGGGCGGAGGGCCACGCGGACGCCGTGGCGGCGGAACTCGCCCCCGCGGTGGGCATCCCCGCGCCGGTTCTCGGCGTCGCCCTGGGACGGCTGTCCTACGGCGTCGCGCCCCTCGACGCCGCGGCGGTCGCCGACCAGCAGAGGGTCGCCGACGCGTTCCACGGGCTGGGCCTCCTGCCGCGACCGATCCGGGTCGCCGACGCGGTCTGGACGCAGCCCGAGCGCCGGGCCGAGAATCGGGCGGAGACTCGCTGATGCGCAACGCCAAGCTCGATCGCCTCGGCGACACGGCCCTGCCTTGGCTCCTGCCGGCGGCGCTCCTTCTCGGCTGGCAGGCCGCGGTCTCGGCGGGCCTCGTCTCCAACCGCTTCATGCCGGCGCCCCTCGACGTGGTCCGGGCCGGCTGGGAGGCCGGGCGGACCGGGGAGCTCTGGACCAATCTCGGCGTCAGCACCCTGCGAGCGCTCGCGGGCTTCGTGATCGGCGGCGGCATCGGCTTCGCGCTCGGCCTCGCCAACGGCCTGTCGCGCCTGTCGGAGCGGCTCACCGACACCTCGGTGCAGATGGTGCGCAACGTGCCCCACCTGTCGCTGATCCCGCTGGTGATCCTGTGGTTCGGCATCGGCGAGGAGGCCAAGCTGTTCCTCGTGGCGCTCGGCGTGTTCTTCCCGATCTACGCCAACACCCTGCACGGCATCCGCTCGGTGGATCCGGGCCTCGTGGAGATGGGCCGGGTCTACGGCATGTCCCGCAGCGAGCTGTTCGCCCGGGTGGTGCTGCCCGGCGCCCTGCCGTCGATCTTCGTCGGCCTGCGTTACGGCCTGGGCATCATGTGGCTGACGCTGATCGTCGCCGAGACGATCTCGGCCTCGTCGGGGCTCGGCTACATGGCCATGCAGGCGCGCGAGTTCATGCTGGTCGACGTCGTGGTGCTGGCGATCCTGATCTACGCGGCCCTCGGCAAGCTCGCCGACGCCCTGACCCGCCAGCTCGAGCGCACCTGCCTCGCCTGGAATCCCGCCTACAGGAGCGCCTGATGCTGCTCGACGCCGTCCGCCGCGAGGCGCTTCCCGACGCCGGATCGGCACCCCGTCAGGCCGGGGGATCCGCATCGTCACGCCCGCCCGCGGAGCCCGCGGGCCGCGGCATCGCCGTCACCGTCCGCGACCTGCACAAGAGCTTCGACGGCACCGCCGTCATCGAGGGCCTGAACCTGTTCCTGCCGGCCGGCGGGTTCACCGCGGTGGTGGGCCGCTCCGGCTGCGGCAAGAGCACCCTGCTGCGCCTGATCCTCGGGCTGGAGACGCCCACTGGCGGCCGGATCGATCTGGAAGGGCCGGCGACGTCGCCCCGCCGGTCGGAGCCGCCGAAGCGGATCATGTTCCAGGAGCCGCGCCTCCTGCCCTGGGCGCGGGTCGTCGACAACGTCGCGGTCGGCCTGTCGGGCCTCGGCTCCCGGGCCGAGCGCCGGGAGCGGGCGCTCGCGGCGCTCGCCGAGGTCGGGCTCGGCGACAAGGCGGGACAATGGCCCGCGACCCTGTCGGGGGGCCAGCGGCAGCGGGTGGCGCTGGCCCGGGCGCTGGTGAGCCGGCCGGGCCTGCTCGCCCTCGACGAACCCCTTGGCGCCCTCGACGCCCTGACCCGCATCGGCATGCAGGACCTGATCGAGCGGATCTGGCAGGCGCAGGGCTTCACGGCGCTGCTCGTGACCCACGACGTCGCCGAGGCGGTGGCGCTGGCCGACCGCATCCTCGTGGTGGAAGCCGGGCGGATCGCCCTCGACCTGCGGGTCGACGTGCCGCGCCCGCGCCGACGCGGGGATCCGGATCTCGCACGCCTCGAAGGCCGTATTCTCGATCATCTTCTGGGCGCGCCGCAGGCCGCCTGACCCGCAACGGAGCTTCCCGATGACCGCATCGCACGACGGGCGCGCCGACGTCCTCTGGTTCCTGCCGACCCACGGCGACGGGCGCTATCTCGGTGCCCAGGAGGGCGCCCGGGACGTGTCGCTCGGCTACCTCCAGCAGATCGCGCAGGGCGCCGACGCCCTCGGCTATTACGGCGTGCTGCTGCCCACCGGGCGCTCCTGCGAGGATTCCTGGATCGTCGCCTCGGCCCTGGCGCCCCTGACCCGGCAGCTGCGCTTCCTCGTGGCGGTGCGGCCGGGCCTGATGGAGCCCTCGGCCGCCGCCCGCATGACCGCGACCCTCGACCGGATCTCCGGCGGGCGCCTGCTGATCAACGTCGTCACCGGCGGCGACCCGGTGGAGCTCGCCGGCGACGGCGTGTTCCTGTCCCACGACGAACGCTACGCCGTCACCGACGAGTTCCTGACGATCTGGCGCGGCCTGCTGGCGGGGGAGACCGTGACCTTCCAGGGGGCGCATCTGCGCGCCGAGAACGGCCGGCTGATCTACCCGCCGGTGCAGAAGCCCTATCCGCCGCTCTATTTCGGCGGCTCCTCGCCCGCCGGGATGGCGGTGGCGGCCGAGCATTGCGACGTCTACCTCACCTGGGGCGAGCCGCCGGCGCAGGTCGCGGAGAAGATCGCCGCCGCCCGGCAGGCCGCCGAGGCGAAGGGCAAGACCTTCTCGTACGGCATCCGCCTGCACGTCATCGCCCGGGAGACGGAGGGCGAGGCCTGGGACGCGGCCGAGCAACTGATCTCGAAGCTCGACGACGCCACCATCGCGAAGGCGCAGGAGACCCTGAAGCGGCAGGATTCCGTCGGCCAGAGCCGAATGATGGCCCTCCACGGCGGCAAGCGCGACAAGCTGGTGGTGTCGCCCAACCTCTGGGCCGGCGTCGGCCTCGTGCGCGGCGGTGCCGGGACGGCTTTGGTCGGCTCGGCCGATCAGGTCGCCGACCGGATGAAGGAGTACATCGATCTCGGGATCGACCGCTTCATCCTCTCGGGCTACCCGCACCTGGAGGAGGCCTACCGCTTCGCCGAGCTGGTCTTCCCGAAGCTGCCGCTGCGCGCCACCACGGGTCGCCCGGCCACCAATGCCCGCAACGACGGCCCGTTCGGGGAGATCGTCGCCAACGACATCGTGCCCAGCCGCCGCGTCGGCGCGCACTGACCGGAGGATCGGGCCGCCCTCCGGGACCGGGCATGGCTGATCTGCATTCGCGCTGCCCGGGTGTCATGGTGACGCCATCCTTGGCGTCCATCCGCCCCGCCCATCGCCGCGCGCCGTACGCGCGCGGCCGGGACGAGTGAAGGATGTCCATGACTTCGACCAAGACGGCCCTGCTGGCCATCGGTCTCTGCCTCGGCCCCGCCGCGGCCTTCGCGGAGCAATCCCCGGCCCGGGAAGCGCTCAAGCAGTACTGCACCGGCGACTACATGGATTTCTGCAGCGCCTACGCGCCGGGCGGCCCGGAAGTCGAAGCCTGCTTCAAGGCCAATCTCAAGAAGCTCTCGCCCAACTGCTCGGCGGCGATCACCGCCTACAAGAAGGAGCAGCGGGCGACCAAGCGCTTCAGCGAGGCGCGCTGAACCGTCACCGCACGGCGACGCCCAGAGGCGCGCCGCTGCAGTCGAGATGCGCCGGGTTGGTCGAGACCACCCCGGCATTGCACCCCGCCTGCGTCCCGACATAGAGGGGCGTCCCCCCGGATCCGGGCCGCGCGAGGTAGCCGATCGGCCGCGTGCCGGCGTCGAGATGGCGGGGATTGCTGGTGACGAGGCCTGCATCGAGCCCGGCCGCCGTGCCGACATAGACGGGCGGGTCGCCGGGGTTACCCGGTTGCGCCAGCGTGGCGCCGATCGGTGCCGTGGCGCAGCCCTTGTACCCCGGGTCGATCGTCACCTCGCCGGCGTTGCAGCCGCCCTGCGTGCCGACATAGAGCGCCGTACCGGGCGCCCGGGGGGCCGGGGGCGGCGCGACGGCCGCCTGCGGCGCGATAGCAGCCCGCGGCGCTTGGGCGGCCCGCGGCGCTTGGGCAGCCTGCGGCGCTTGAGCGGCCGGCCCGCCGCCGAGCGCCGTCCGCAGGGCCGCGATCCCCGCCTTGACGTCCTCCAGCGTGCCGACCACCACGTAGCAGGTGTAGCTGTGCGCCCCGGCCGGGACGTTGTTCTCGCGGAAGACGCAGTTCCACTTCACCGTCGCGTTGCCGGGGCCCGGCAGGGTCGCGAAGTTGAACCGGCCGTAGCCCGCGTTCGGCACGCTCGGCTGGGGGAGGGCGGGGCTGTACACGCCCATGGCCCGGGATCCGTCGGCATTGGCCAGGATCACCGGCACGCCCTGCTCGGCCGGCCCCGCGGAGAGCGGCGCGGAGCGGCCCGTCGCCGGATCGTAGCTCCAGAACTGCGCGAAGTCGGGGGGCATGTAGGCGGTGGCCGCCTCGAAGGTCGCGGAGGCATGCGGCTCGGCGGTGACGTAGGTGGCGCGGTACGCGATGGCGTTGGCCACGCCCTCGGCGCCGAGGGTGACGCGCTTGGCCAGGACGTCGTTGGAGCGCGGCCCGGCATGGGGGCCGGGGCCCTTCGGGCAATTGCCGGTCGTCGCACCGGGCCCGATCCAGTAGGCCATCTGGGACCGGGTCTCGAGCGTGTCGGCGCCGACCTGCAGGGCCGTGAGCAGGCTCGTGCTGCGCGGGCCGGTGCCGTCGGCATCGCTGCCGGCCTCCGTGGGGTTCAGGCACTCCCCGTAGCCGTCGAAGGCGGCGGCCGATTGCAGCTCCCGGCCGTGGTCGCGGGCGTTGATGAATTGCGTACCGCCCCAGGTCAGGCTGTCGATGGCGCCCGCGGTCCGGGACGAGACGCCGACGGCGAGGGGCGATCCCTTGAACGGCCGGCTGATCGTCGCCCGGCCGCCAGGCTCGGGCCATGCGATCGACGGCGCATCCGCGGCGCGGGCGGACCCGGCGAAGCCGGCGAGCAGCAGCGCCGCGCAGGCGGGACGGGTGGGTCGGATCGGTGCGGTCATCGGCGACTCCTGGGCGCCGTCGGCTTAGCAGGTGCGGGCGCGCCGTCCAGAATCGCATCCCGGATACCCGACCGGGACCCGCGCGCCGCAACCGGGCTTTGCGGTCCGCCGCCCGCGCCGATGCTGCCTTCGGGCAGCCTCACGCCTGCACGATAATTTAAGCCCGTGGCCGCCATCAGGTTAGGACACGCGCGGCCGAACTCCGAGTCCTGCGGCTCTGTGATGATCGGCCCGCGCGACTATCGGGAACCTGTCTCGGCAGTCCCGGAGACTGCACGATGTGGAGGCCGTGCCGATGACGACACCCGACCTGACGTCCGCCGGAACCGCTTCCCGGGCCGGCGGCCGCGAGGGGCTGCTGCGCGGTGCACGCATCGGCGCCGCCGCGGCGGTGACCGTGATGGTGCTGCTGCTCGATCTCATCAGCTACTCCCAGCTCATCTTCGCGGGGCCGCTGGCGGAGAGCCGCGCCGCCGGCCTGTCGGGCCTGCTCGCGGCCTACGTGCTGGGCAGCCTCGTCTTCATCGCGCTCCGCCGGACCGCGCGGATCTCGCTCTCCTTCATCGGCGCGGCCGCGATCGTGCAGGCGGCGATCGCCGCGGGCGTCGCCGGGCAGCTGGAAGCGGCGGGCGTGACCGATCCGGAGACGGTGGGCCAGCTCGTCCTCGTCGCCTGCGGCGTCTCGACCTTCGCCACCGGATTGGTCTTCGCGCTGCTCGGCACCCTGCGGGCCTCCCTGCTGGTGCAGCTCCTGCCCTATCCGGTGCTCGCCGGCTTCCTCGGCGGCGTCGGGCTGCTGTTCCTGCGCAGCGGCGTGCAGATCGGCGGCCATGTCGACGATCCGCTGGCGGCCCTGCTCCGCACCGTCGACCCGGCGGCCCTCGATCCGGGCCGGATCGATGCCGGAGCGCTGGCGCGCATCGCCCTGACCCTCGGCATCGGCTTCTGCGCCTTCTACCTGCCCCGGATCGTCCGGCACTGGGGGACCTATCCCACGGTCATCCTGTCGAGTCTCGCCGTGGTCCATCTCGGACTGGCCTGGACCGGCACCAGCGTCGCCGCCGGGCAGGCCGCGGGATGGCTGATCGAGCCGCTGCCGGCGGGGTCGCTGCTGCGGCCGCCCGCCATCGGCAGCCTCATGGCCTTCGACCCGCACCTGCTCCTGCCGATCTGGCCCAAGATCGCCACCCTGGTCGTCGTGGCGGTGATCATCCAGATCCTCTACGTGGTGAGCGTCGAGCTGGAGATCCGGCGCGACCTCGACATCGACCGGATGTTCGTGGCCTCCGGCGCCACCAACATGGTCGGAAGCCTGTTCGGCAGCTCCGCGATGGGCTTCGGCCGGACCTCGACGCTCCTGCTGCACAACATCGGCGGCGGCCACTGGCTCGGCTGGTGGCTGACGCTGGCCGTCATGGCGGCGCTGCTCATCGTCGGGGCGAGCCCCCTGGCGCTTCTGCCCCGCCCGCTGGCCGGCGGCGCCCTGATCGCCATCGGCATCGGGCTGCTGTTCAACCTGAACATCGCCTGCCGGACCCTTCCGGGCTGGGAGATCGCCATCGCGCTGGTCGTGTGCGCCGCCACGGCGTTCTTCGGAGCCACCACGGGCTTCCTGGTCGGCGTCCTGCTGGCGATCCTGATCTTCGGGGTCCAGTACGGGCAGATCGGCGCGATCCGCCGGTCGCTCTCCGGGGCGGAGCGGCGCAGCAGCGTCATCCGCGGTCCCGACGCCGCGGCGCGTCTGCAGGAAGCCGGCGGCCGCACCCGGATCTACACCCTGCAGGGCTACCTGTTCTTTCTCAACGCCCAGGCGATCTACCGGCGCGCCGGCGCGGAGGCCGGGGATCTGCGCGTCCTGATCCTGGATTTCCGCGAGACGGTCGGGCTCGACAGCTCGGCGCTCATCGCGTTCCGCAAGGTCGGCCAGCTCGCCGAGCAGCGGGGCTTCGACCTGCTGCTGGTCCATCTCGATCCGGCCGCACGCCTGCAGATCGCCCGCAACGGCCTCACCGCGGACCCGCATATCCGGATCCGCGACACCCTGGACGAGGCCCTGCGCGAAGCCGAGGCCACCCTCCTGGCGGAGGCCGGGGGAGCCGGCCCGGGGGAGGTCGCCGTCTTCGCCCGGCACATGGCCGATCGGCTGGGCAGCACGTTCGGGCCGGACGACTTCGCACCGTATCTGACGGTCCGCGACCTGACGGCCGGCGCGACGCTGATGCGCCAGGGGGAGGCGGCCGACGCCCTCTACTTCCTGGAGCAGGGCGTCGTCTCCATCGAGATGGAGGTTCCCGGCCGCGGAAACCTGCGCCTGCGCACCACCACCGCGGGCACGGTGATCGGCGAGATCGCGCTGGTCCAGGGCGGCCGGCGCACCGCCACCGCCATCGCCGAGAGCCCCTGCCGGGTGGTCGGCATCGACCGCGCCGGACTCGCCCGCATGGAGCGGGAGCGCCCCGATCTGGCGCTCACCTTCCAGCGCTTCCTGATGCTGGAACTCGCCGGCAAGGTTTCCGACACGAACCGGCTGCTCGAGGCGGAGATGCTGTGACGCACCCGGCGGCGCCCGCCCTCCGCACCGTGGATCAGGCCGCCGCCAGCATCACGGCGAACCCGAGATGGGTGACCTGATGCAGGAACTGGTCGATGCCGACCAGCCACCAGAACCGGGCATCCGTGGCGGGCAGGCGCGTCCGCTGGGCGACCAGCGCCTTGCCGCGGTCGATCGCCGTGTGGATCGCGAAGTCCGCCAGCGCCAGCCACCACAGGGCCGGCTTCACCGCGAGGGCGATCAGCAGCGTGCCGAGGCCGTGCAGGCCGGTATGGGCGCAGAGCGGGACGAGCCACGCGGACGGCCGTTGCTTGCCTTCAGCCATCCAGTTGGTCTGGAACAGGAAATCCGCCGCGAGGTGCTTCACGGCGAACGCGAGGACCAGCAGCGCGAAGGCACCCACCGGGACGAGCGTATCGACGGACGGCATCGCGGCCCCGGCTCTCCTGACGCGATCCTGCGGGGAAGGGTTCGGATGCGCATCCCGCGCTCCGAATCGACAGGCCGCCAGCATACACGCGCCGACCGGCCCTGGCGCGGACGGAAATCCGATCCCACGGCCGCTCCGGCACCGGACGCCAGACACCAGACGCCGGACCGCAGGATTCAAGACCCAGAAAGTCGTCACGACCTTCTTCGCACCCGGAAACCAGATCTTTTCGATAATCGCTGCGAAAACATCCCGAACAGCGAATATTTTAATCATTCTAATTCACGAAGATAGACATTGTTGTCCAAATCGACCGCATGATAGCTGTCCCGGCTGCGTGAGCTACGCAGGCGGGACAATGTGAGCGGGATCGTGGCGGCCCGGAATTACGACGCTGGCCTCTCCGGCCAGAGGATCACGGCGGCTCCCGTGCCTGGCTCCGGCCGGCAGCCGCCCGGCGGATCCTGGAACCTCGCGGCGTTCGAGCGTTATCGCGCCGCCTATCTGGCGAGCGCGCGCCGCATCCTCGGCTGCCCGGCCCAGGCCGAGGACGTTGTGCAGGACGTGCTGCTCCGGCTCATCGCGGATCCGCCTGAGGCCGCGGATGCGGTCCAGGCCGCCTATGTCGGGCGGATGGTGCGCAACCTCGCCCTCGACCGGGCTCGGCGGCAGGGCTTCGAGCGGCGCCTGTTCACCGGCCTCGATGCCGCCCCGGATCCGGCCGACCCGGGGATGGGAACCCCCGAGGCGGCCGCGGCGTCGCGCGAATCCCTGCGGCAGGTGGAGGCCGCGGTGGCCGAGCTGCCGGAGCCGGTGCGGACCGCCTTCCAGCTCCACCGGGTCGAGGGCGTTCCGCAGATCGAGATCGCGGCCCGGCTCGGGGTCTCACGTGCCCTGGTGTGCGGCCTCGTGCGCCGCGGCCACCTGCATTGCCTCGCGGCCCTCGACCGGCGCTGCGCCGCCTGTCCGGCGCGCACCGACGCACCACGCGAGCATCAGCGCCAAGCCGATCCCGTCGGCCAGGAACTCGGCCGCGACCCGGCTGGCGAGCACCCCCGTATAGCCGAGGAGCGGCGGCAGGATCAGGAGCGGCGGGATCAGCGCCAACCCCTGCGCCGCCAGCGACACGGCGGCGGCCCGGCGCGGCGCGCCGATCGCCTGGAACAGGGTCGCGGCCGTGAGCTGTAGGCCCACCGGCATGAAGGCCACGGCGAAGATCGCGGTGGCGCGCGCACCCTCCCGGGCGGTCCCCGGATCCTGCGCGAACAGGCCCGCGAGGGGCTCGGCCAGCACGATCATCAGGCCGCCCACGATGGCTCCATAGGCGAGGGCGGCGGTGAGCACGAAGGCGAGGGCGCGGTGCAGGCGATCCCGGCGGCCGCCACCGGCGGCGTGGCCGAGGACGGCCTGGGCGCCCGCCATCGTCCCGAGGAGCGGCAGCGCCGCCACCAGGGTCAGCCGCAGGGCGATGCCCTGCGCGGCGACGGCGGCGTCGCCATAGGGGGCGGCCGCCTCCACGAACAGCGCCATCGCGAAGGCCGCGAGGAGGCTGGAGCCGGTGGCCGGCACGGCGAGGGTCAGGGCCTCGGCGAGAGCCGCCCGCCCGACCCGGCTGCCGGGCCATCGGACGCTGATGCGGTCCGGCCCCCGCGCCCGGGCGAAATGCAGGCCGTAAGCGGCCGCCCCCGCGAGCTGCGCGCCGATCGCCGCCCAGCCGGCTCCCGCCGTGCCGAGACCGCAGACCCGGATCAGCACCCCGTCGAGCAGGATGTTGAGGCCGAAGCTGCCGACCATGACTGCGCCGCTGAGGCGCGCATGGCCCTGGGCGCGCACGATGAAGCCGCCGACGATCATCACCAGCATCAGCGCCGTGCCGACCGTGGCGAGCGCCGTGTAGGGCGCGGCCTCCGCGGCGAGGGCGGCATCGGCGCCGAGGAGGCGCAGCCAGAACGGCGTGTCGGCGACGATCGCGGCCGTGACGGCGAGCCCGGCCGGCAGGCTCAGCCAGAAGCCGAGGCCGGCAGAGGCCGCGGCGCGGTCGTCGTCCCCCGCCCCGAGGGCGCGGGAGACCTGCGAGGCCGCCGCGATCCCCGCCCCGTAGCCGAGCGCCGCGACCAGCAGCGTGACCGGATACGCGATGGCGATGGTGGCGATCGCGGCCGCGCCGAGATCGGCCACGAACCACGCATTGACCAGCATCTGCAGCGCGTGGGCCGAGATGCCGAGGATCGCCGGCCCCGACAACCGCAGGACGAGGGCGACGACCCGGTCCTGGTCGAGATCGACCGGCCGCCTCACGGGGCCGCCGCAGCCGACCGGATGGCCGCCCGGGCGGCGCGTTCCTCTTCGAGGATCGTCTGCGCGATGGCGCCGGCCCGCACGGGCAGGATCGACAGCAACGTCTCGGTCAGACCATGCGTCGGCTCGCTGAAGCCCTGGAGGTGCAGGCTCACCCGGGGCTCGGCGCGCTCCAGCGGCAGGCGGTAGTGCCGGTCCGCGGTCTCGCCGGCCATGAATGGGCGCACGGGATCGAGGATCGCCGGCACCGCGGCGCGCTGGTAGCCGGTGGCGCAGATCACCGCCGCGTAGCTCTGCCGTTCCTCGGTGCCGGCGACGTCGTCGCGCAGGGTCGCGCGCAAGCCCTCCGATGCCGGCTCCAGCGCCACCACCCGAGTGCTCCGCCGCAGCCGGTAGCGGGTCACGCCGCTCACCGTCTGCTCGTAGAGCGTGGCGTAGAAGTCCTGGATCAGGTCGGCGTCGACCACCGCGTAGTTGGTGGCGCGATGGGCGGCGATCAGCTCGGCCCGGACCGGCGCGGGGGCGCCGTGGATCCGGTCGACGGCCGCAGGGTCGAAGATCTCGTTGACGAAGGGACTGTCGTCGGCGGGCTTCAGGGCGGGCCCGCGGATCGCGAGGTCGACGAGCGCCCGCGGGTAGCGTGCGCCGAGATCGGTGACGATCTCCACGGCGCTCTGGCCGCCGCCCACCACCAGGATGCGGGGCTCCGGCCCGTCCAGGCGCGGCGCCCCGAGGGCCTGCGCGATCCCCGGCAGGTACCAGGAGGAGTGGATCAGCCGCCGGTCCTGCGCGTGGGCCGCGAAGGGGGCGGGGATCGCCGGGTCGCCGCCCGCGGCCACGACGAGGTGACGGCAGCGGCGCAGGCGGCGCGTCCCGGCGCCGTCCCGGGCCTCGACCACGAAGGCGGCGAGCCGGCCGTCGCGGATCTCCGGCCGCACGGCCTCCACGGTCTCGCCATACGCGACCACGTCCGAGAAATGGTCCGCCGCCCAGGCCAGGTAGTCGTTGTACTCGACCCGGGACGGGTTGAACGTCTTGAGGTTGAGGAAGGTGCTGAGCCGCCCCTTCACGTGCAGGTAGTTGAGGAAGCTGAACGGGCTCGTCGGATCGCGCAGGGACACGAGGTCCTTCACGAAGCTGATCTGCATGTCGGCGCCGGGCAGCATCATCGCCCGGTGCCAGCCGAACCGATCCTGCCGCTCGATGAACCGCAGGGACGTCCGCGGCGGCCCGTCGCCCATCGCGTCCCGCAGGGCGATGGCCAGGGACAGGTTGGCCGGGCCGAAGCCGATGCCGATGATGTCGTCGGTCGCGGGGTGATCCGTCATCGCTCGCATCTCTGTTCGCTCGGGGGGCGGTCTAGGCCGGCACGGCGGGGGGCCGCGGCGCGGCGTCGGCGGCGGCCGCGCCCGGCACCCAGAGCCGGTCGCGGACGAAATGCTCGCGCGACAGGGCGACCAGGGCCGCCCGCTTGTGGGGGAAGTCGACGGTGGCGATCGTCGCGAAGCCGGAGGCGTGAAGATTCCGGATCTGCTGGGCGTGATCGGCCCGGGGCTCGCCGACGATCCGCTGCGTGCGCGGCTCGTCGAGGAGCAGGTAATGCATCAGCGACGGCAGCCACGCCGAGAGAACGGGCCGCCCGCGGACGGCTTCGTCGCCGATCGCCACGTGCCAGCCGCGGTCGTAGGGCCCGGCTTCGTAGAGCGGCCCGAGGCGGCTCTCCCGCGCCCAGTACAGCTCGAAATAGCCGAACGGCTTCCCGTCGAGGCAGCCGAACAGCGGCAGGGTCGCGGGGTCGGACTGGAGCTTGGCGATGTAGGCGGCATGCGCCGCGAGGGTGCCGGTCTCCTGCCAGATCGCGGCGACCCGGGGATCGTTCATCCAGGCGGAGAACAGGGCGACGTCGCCGGGCTCCGTCATCGTGCGGAAGCTCACGGTGCGGCCGAGCCAGGGGATCGCCCGCGCGTAGACCGTGCCGGCGGGCGTCCCGGGCCGCAGCGGGTGGCGGCGCCCGTCCGTGGCGGTGAACAGCTCGGGGAACGGCGGCCGGACCGCGGGAAGCCAGCGGGCGGCGCATTGCCAGAGAAGCCCCGGCAGGATCTCGACCCCGTCGCCGCTGCGCCGGGCCGCGCCGAGGTCGAGCAGCCGCCCGGTCGTCGCCGGATCGGCCGTCACGGCGATGCGCAGGACCCGCGTGTCCTCGGCGGTCAGCGCCTCGGCGCGCGCCAGGATCGCATCCACGGCGGCCGCCGGCTCGACCGAACCGGCGAGGCGGATCACCGGCACCTCCCGGGTCCCCTCCAGGGCCAGCGGCACCCGCGCGTCGGCGTGCGCCGTGTCGTCGTGCATCCCGTCCCTGGACATGCTGGGCCTCGAAGCGTCCGTCATCCGTCCTCCGCGTGTCGCCGGCACCTCCCTGACGGATGGGGCCGCCCGGCGTTCAGACCTTTCGTGCGGGCGCGGCCCGGAGGCCCCGGGGCGCCGCCGTGAACGGCCCCCCGCCTCAACCGTCAGTTCATCGAGGCCCGGAGCGGCGCAGGAGCGAGCGGATGGACAGGCAGACCGGCCAGGCGGCGATGGCGGACGAGGCGGCGATCGCGGACACGGGCGCGGACACGACCGCGGACGCGGCCGGGGATTGGACCCTGGCACCGGTGGTGGTGGCCTTCGACCGGGCCGGGCACGGCGCCTTCTGGCCGGCCGGCCGGGCGCTGCCCGCCGGCTGGAGCCGGGCATACGGCCCCTGCGGGATCGCGGCGGCGCGGGACTGGATCGCCGATCCGGCGCACGCGCCCGAAGCCGTCCCCCTGTCGGAGCCAGCCCCCGACGCCGACCGCGAGAGCGTCCCGGCCCGGCTCGCCCGCCTCGCCGCGGCCGAGCCCGGGCGGCCGGCGGTGGTGTTCGGGAACCGGACGCTCACCCGGGGCGAGCTCGACACCCGGGCCTGCGCCCTCGCGGCCGGGCTCGCGGCCCGCGGGATCGGGCGCGGGGACCGCGTCGCGGTGGCGCTGGAGCGGTCGCCGGAGATGATCGTGGCGCTGCTCGGGGTTCTGCGGGCCGGCGCGGCCTTCCTGCCCCTCGATCCCGCATACCCCGCCGCCCGGGTGCAGCTGATGCTGGCGGATGCCGGCATCGCGCATTGCGTCACGACGCCGGCGATCGCCGCGCGCCTGGAGCTTCCGGCGGGCCTCGCCCGGCTCGATCCCGCCGCCCTGGAAGCCGACCGAGCCGCCGCCGCCCCGGTGATGCCGGAGCCGGGGGATGCCGCCTACCTGATCTACACGTCGGGCTCCACCGGCATGCCGAAGGGCGTGCTCGTGGAACACGGCCCGCTCGCCATGCACTGCCGGACCACGGCCGCGGCCTACGCGATGGACGCGGAGTCGCGCGAGCTCCATGTCCTGTCCTTCGCGTTCGACGGCGCCCACGAGCGCTGGATGACGCCCCTCGTGGCCGGCGGCTGCATCGTGCTGCGCGGCCCCGACCTCTGGACCGCCGCCGAGACCCTGGCGCAGATCCGCCGGCACCGGGTGACCCATGCGGGCTTCCCCACGAGCTTCATCGGCCAGCTCGCCGACTGGGCCGAGCGCCTGGGCGAGGCCCCTTCGGTCCAGGTCTACTCCTTCGGCGGGGAGGGGATGCCCCGGGAGACCTTCGCGCGGCTCGGACGCGCCCTGAAGCCCCGGCTGCTGATCAACGGCTACGGCCCGACCGAATGCGTGATCTCGCCGCTGATCTGGGCGGTGCCGCCGGACGCGACCTTCGACGAGCCCTACGCGCCGATCGGCGGCCCGGTGGGCGCGCGGGCGGCCTACGTGCTGGGGCCCGATCTCGAACCCGTGGGCGCGGGGGAAACCGGCGAGCTCTACATCGGCGGCGGCCTCGCCCGGGGCTATTGGGCGCGTCCGGCGCTCACCGCCGAGCGGTTCCTGCCGGACCCCTTCGCCGCGGGCGGCGGCCGGATGTACCGAACCGGCGACCGCGTGCGGCGCCGCCCCGACGGCAGCCTCGCCTTCGCCGGACGGGCGGACGATCAGGTCAAGATCCGCGGCCACCGGATCGAGATCGGCGAGGTCGAGGCGGCCCTGCGGGGGCTGCCGGGCGTCGCGGAGGCCGTGGTCCTGCGCCGGGAGGGCCCGGCCGGTGCCTATCTCGCGGGCTACGTCGTGCCGTCACGCGGGCGCCGCCCGGAGCCCGGCCGCCTGCGCGCCGGCCTCGCCCGCACCCTGCCGGAGCCCATGGTGCCGGCGAGCCTGACCCTCCTCGACCGGCTTCCGGTGACCGCCAACGGCAAGCTCGACCGCCACGCCCTGCCGGACCCCGCCGCCGACGACCGGCGCGGGCGGCCCCCCGGCTCCGCCACGGAGCGGCGGCTCGCCGGGATCTGGTCCGAGGTCCTGGGCTTTCCGGTCCGGGTGGCGGACCGGCGCTTCTTCGAACTCGGCGGCGATTCCCTGTCGGCCCTGCGGCTGGTGGCGCGCCTGCGCCTCATCGCGCCCCGGGGCGGGATCGGCGTGGCGGACCTCCTGCGCGATCCCACCATCGCGGAGCTGGCGGCGCGGATCGATGCCGGAGCGGAGGCGGCCGACGAGGGCCTCGCCCCCACGGTCCGGCTGTCCGCCGGGCAACCGGAGAGCGACCGGCCGGTGCTGGTGCTGTTCCCGGGACTCCTGGTGAGCACCCGGGAATACGAGCCCCTGGTGGCCCATCTCGGCCCCGGGCAGGAGGCGCACGGCTTCCTGTGCGCCTCCCTGGTGGAGGCGGTCCGGCCGCTGCCGGCGGTGGCCGACCTCGCCGACGCCTATGCCGAGCGGGTGCGCGGCCTGATGCGCGGCCGCGCCGGCACGTGCGTCTTCCTGGGCTGGTCCTGGGGCGGAGTGCTGGCCTACGAGACCGCCCGCCGGCTCGGCCCCGGCTTCCCCCTGGGGTGCGTCGGCATGCTCGATGCCTGCGGCCTGGAGGCCAATTTCGCCCCCGGCGCCGGCCGGCCGATCGCGCCCGAGGAGCGGGCGGCCCACGAATCGCTGGTCGGCGCCTGGCTCGAGCGCTCGCCGATGCGTGCGCATTGGGCGGCCCTGCGCGCCCGCATGGACCCGGAGGCCGACCTGCAGTTCCTGCGCTTCCTGGCCGCCGAGCCGCAGCCCCTGCCGACCGACGGACCCGAGGTCGGAAGCCGGGAGCGGATGCTCTGGACGCTGGTCGACCACGCCATTCAGTTCCGCAGCCTCCGGCTGGAACCCGCCGCGGTGCCGGTCCACAGCTTCGTGGCGGCGGAGTCCCTGACCCGCGGCCTGCCGGTGATCGACTGGTCCGCGCTCACCAGCCGGCTTCTCGCGGTGGAGACCGTACCGGAAACCGATCATCTCGACATCGTCCTGTCACCGTATCTCCACGACCGGATCGCCGCGCTGATGGCGCCCGGTGCCGGGACATGGGGCCGGGCCGCGCGGACCGTCGCCGGGACTGCCGCCGGAGCCGCCGCCGGGACCGCCGCATGACTCCGCGGGATCCCGATCTGACCTTCGAGGCCCTGCGCGACGCCCATGTGGCCGCGCTCACCGGCTCCCTGATCGACGGCGTCGAGCACGGCCCCGGGGGGGCGGGTTACGTCTGGTCGCGGAGCATTCCGGACCCGACCCTGAACTTCGCCTTCGGGGTGCATCGGCCCGACCAGTTCGCCTGGGCGGGGGCCGCGGCCCTCGGGCGTGCCCGGGCGCCGGCCTTCCTGGCCCGGGACGACGCGGAGGTGGCGCTGCTGCGCGATCTGTTCGAGCCGGCGGCGCTCTACCCGGCGAGCTGGATGGTGGCGTGGCCGCGGCCGTCGTCGTCCGCGGCGGGTGGCGCGATCACCGTGCAGGCGGCGCCCGCGCCGGGGCCGGATTTCGAGCGGGTCTTCGCTCACCTGTCCGACGACCCGGGCGTGCGGACGCATCTGCGCCGCTTCTATATCCCGGCCCTGCGCGCGGCCCGGAGCAGGACCGGACTCGCGCCGTTGCACCTCGTCCTGCGCGACGCCACCGGTCCGGCGGCCTGCGCGAGCCTTTACCTGCGCGGCGACAGGGCGGGGCTGTACAATGTCAGCACGCGGGCCGACCGGCAGCGTCGCGGCCTGGGCACCGCCGTGACCGTCGCGGCCCTGCGCGAGGCGCGGGCCCGCGGGGCCACCCAGGTCTTCCTGCAATGCCCGGCCGGCGGCGCGGTCGAGGCGCTCTACGTCCGGGCGGGCTTCCGGACGGTCTGCGCGCCCACCCTGCTGTGCACGAGCCCGCCTTGATCGGGATCCGTTCAGAACGGCTCCGCGCCATACCCGTCGGGCGTGAGGCTGAAGACGAACCCGATCTCCGCCGCCGCGTCGCCCAGGACCAGCGCGCTGACCGGCCCGGCGACGACCTTGCCCTCGCCCTCCGCCCAGGCGTCGTACCGTCCGCGGGACTCGAGGGCCGCCAGCGCCGCGAGGGTGCGCCGCGCCGCCCGGGGCTGCCGGACGCCGTTCTCGTCGCGCCAAGCCGCCGCGTCGGCGGGCCAGACCCGGCGCGGCAGGGACGGCCTGTCGCCGCGCGAGGGCGGGCGCATGGCCGCGACCCGGAACGTGCGGATCCTCACGGCCGGCCGACCCAGGCCGCGCGCAGGACCCGCAGGGGCGCCGTCGCGGCAGGCGCCGTCGCGGCGGGCGCCGGGCGGCGGGGCCCGGGACAGGGCACATCCGGGCGGAGCGGCCGCCCGGCCGGAGGGACCATGCCCGCCACCGCGCGGGAGAGCGCCGCGGCCAGGGGCGCGTAATCGGCCAGATGCACGCCGTCCCGGTGGAGACCGGGGCCGGCGAGCCCCCCGGTGCCGGCGCGCCACGCCGCGAACGGGTCGAAGAAGGTGTGGCCCCCCTCGGCACACAGCCTCGCCAAGCGGTCCGAAAAGACCGCGACGGCGGCGGGATCCCGGCCGGTCGCCCCGATTCCGACCGGCGGTACGGCGGCGACGAACACCTGTGCCGACCACGCCTCCAGACTGCGCAGGATGCGCCGGACATCGGCCTCGAACCGGTCGACCACGCGGGCCCGCTCGGGATGCCGCCAGCGCTGGAGGTCGTTGGTGCCGATGATCAGCACCGCGGCCGCGCAGCGGGTCGGCACGCGCAGCTCCGCGAGATGGCGGCCGCAATCGGCCGCGGTGCTGCCGCCGACGGCGATGTTGATGCAGGCCCGGCCGCCGAGATCCGGCGTTCCGACGAACTCCGCGTGGGAGTTGCCGGCCAGCAGCACGCTGTCCGGCGCGGCCGCCCGCAGGGCCGCGCGGATGCCGGGACGCCGGTCGGCGAACCGGCGCCCGACGATCCGCCCATGCCGCCAGTGCCGGGCGGCGGTCTCGATCCAGGGGACGTCCATGACTGTCCTGATCAGGCGTGAGGGCTCGGCCGCTCCCGGATGGCCGGGACCGGAGAATGACGGGTGCGGTCCGCGACAGAACCGTCACGACCGCACGACTCGGCCGCACCACGACTCGGCCGCACCATGACTTGGCCGTTCCCTGACATGGACACGGCATGACTTGGCGACCGGGCACCGAAGCGCGGGAAACACGGGGACATCCGATCCGCGACCGCAGATCGTCTTCGCATCTTCTATGTGGGAAAATTTCACACGTCAATCGCCCAGCGGAACGGATCGGTCCCGGATCCGAACGGGGACGACTTCCGGCCGCTGCGGCGCCGCGCTAGGTCGGTGGCCGCGGGGCGCCGTCGGTCGCCCGGAACCGTCGGGGGGCCAGGATGGCCAGCGAGATGATCAGGGATCGGGTCTTCATCGTCACGGGCGCGGGCTCCGGCCTCGGGGAGGCGACGGCGCGGGGCCTCGCGGCGGCGGGGGCCCGGGTGGTCGTGGCCGACATCGCCCGGGAGGCCGGCGCCCGGGTGGCGGCGGATCTCGGGACGCAGGCGCGCTTCGTCGAGACGGATGTCACCCGCGAGGCGGATGGCGCGGCGGCGGTCCGGACGGCGCTGGACGCCTTCGGGCACCTCCACGGGCTCGTGAACTGCGCCGGCATCGCGCCGGGGGAGAAGGTGGTCGGCCGCGACGGGCCGCACCGGCTCGAGACCTTCGCGCGGGCGGTCTCGGTCAACCTCGTCGGCACCTTCAACATGATCCGGCTGGCGGCCGACGCCATCGCCCGGGAGGCGCCGGACGCGGCGGGCGCCCGGGGCGTGATCGTCAACACCGCCTCGATCGCGGCCTTCGACGGCCAGATCGGGCAGGCCGCCTACGCGGCCTCGAAGGGCGGCGTGGTCGCCATGACGCTGCCCCTCGCCCGGGAACTCGCCCGGCACGGCATCCGGGTGGTGACCATCGCGCCGGGCATCTTCGAGACCCCGATGATGGCGGGGCTGCCCCAGGACGTGCAGGACACCCTCGGCCAGAGCGTGCCCTTCCCGCCGCGCCTCGGCCGCCCGTCGGAATACGCGGACCTCGTCCGCCACATCTGCGAGAACCCGATGCTGAACGGCGAGACGATCCGCCTCGACGGGGCGCTGCGGATGCCGCCGCGCTGACGGCTCAGCCGATCGACACGCTGGTCAAAACCGCGGCGGCCCGGCAGACCTCGGCGGCGATCATCTCCTCGCTCGGACCGTCGATCGGCATATCCGACAGGATCGCCGCCACGTCGCGCTTCACGTCCTCGCGGATCTCCGGGTTCTCCTCGGAGAGCCGCCCGATCAGGACGCCGAGCACGATCTCCAGGGCGGACAGCTTGGCGTGCAGGCGCGTGAAATCGTCCAGCGGCTCGGGCTCGTGCGCGGTCATGGCCTGCTCCATCCGTGAGGGCTCCGCCGTCGCCGAGGGGCACGCCGGATCGTCAGCGTCTCATACAGGGGCCCCGGCCGCCCGTCTCGCGGGGCGCCCGGCCGCGCTCCGGGGCGACGGCGGCAGAATTTTTTCCGGGCGCGGGCAACCGGATTTCCGGACCCGACGTTTCACGCTCCCGTGAACGAGCCCGCAAAGGGACTACCCGCCATGATCACCCGCCTCACCGCCGCCGCCGGCCTGCTCGCCCTCTCCGCCAGCTTCGCCGTGGCCCAGACCCCCACCGCGACCCCCGCCGAACCCGCCACCAAGGCCGACAGCAACCTGAAGGAGTGGCAGGTCGCCAAGGTCGCCAAGGTCGGCCTCGCCCAGGCGCTCGCCACCGCCGAGGCGCAGGGCGACGAGAAGGGCGGCCGCGCCATCGACGCCGACTTCGAGAAGGCCGACAGCAAGGATCCGGCCCACTACGCGATCAAGGTCGTCTACCCGAGCGGCAAGCTGGTCGAATACGGCATCAACGCCGATACCGGCGCCCTCTACAAGACCGAGAACCAGCCGATCGAGCGCTACTTCACCCGGCTGAAGGCCTCCGACTTCCAGAACGCCAAGACCTCGCTGAAGGACGCGCTGGCCATCGCCGAGCAGAAGGCCGGCGGCGGCAAGGCCTACGAGGCCGAGGTCGAGAAGGACGGTTCCGCGGTCCAGTACGAGATCAAGGTCGCCGGCGCCGACAAGGAGCAGGAGATCAAGGTCGGGCCGGACGGCAAGGTCCTGAACTGAGGCGCCGGGCTGCGGCGCAGGCCGCCGCAGCCCGCCCCGTCCTCGCGCGGGGCGCGCGGCAATCCGGGGGACGCCCGGCCGATCCAGGCCGCGCTGCCCCGAAGCGCTTCATGCGCGGGACGGCTCGGCCGGAGCGGCCGCTGCAACCTGTCGCCCCGCGGCAAGCGGACCCGAACCACCGTCTCGTCCATTCCCTTCGTAAGCGGCGGCTGGAGCGGCCGCGGACGGGAAGGGCAGGATGGACGCACGCGCGCTGGACGAGGGTCATCTCGGACGGGCCCATACCCGGGTCGAGGGTCCCGACAAGGTCACGGGCCGGGCCCTCTACAGCTCCGACCGTGTCGGCCCGGAGACCGCCACGGCCCACGCCGCCCTGGTGACCAGCACCATCGCCCGGGGCCGCATCACCGGCTTCGACCTCGAAGCCGCCGGGCGAGTGCCGGGTCTCCTGGGGATCTTCACCCACCGGGATTTCGCGGGCGCGGTGGCGCCGGTGAAGCACCTGATGGCCGGCGGCTTCGCCAACAGCTCGCACCGCCCCCTCGACTCCGAGGCGATCGCCTATGCCGGCCAGATCGTGGCGCTGGTCGTGGCGGAGACGCAGGAAGCGGCCGCGGCGGCGGCGGGCGCGGTCCGGGTCGCCTACGCGGCCGAGCCCGCCGCCGGCGGCTTCGATGCGCCCGGCGCCGAGACCTTGCGGCTGGCCGATCTGAAGCCCCATCACGAGGACATCGCCCGCGGCGATGCCGAGGCGGGCTTGGCGGACGCGGCCGCCCGGATCGAGGCGCGCTACGAGACCCCGGTCCAGCACCACAACCCGATCGAGCTGTTCACCACCCGGGCCGCCTGGGACGGCGACAGACTCACGGTGCACGAGCCGACCCGCTACGTCGGCGCGGTCCAGCACGGACTCGCCGCGCAACTCGGCCTCGATCCCGCGCAGGTGCGGGTGGTGGCGGGCCTGATCGGCGGCCATTTCGGCTCGAAATTCGCGCTGTCGCAGCACACGGCGCTCGTCGCCCTGGCAGCCAAGCGCCTCGGCCGGCCGGTTTCCCTGGTCCCGAGCCGGCGGCAATGCTTCACCATCGCCAATTACCGGCCGGAATCCCGCCACCGCATCCGGCTCGGCGCCGACCGGACGGGCCGCTTCACCGCCCTGGCCCACGAAGCCGACACCGTGACCTCGCGCTTCGATCCCTTCGTCATGGAGGGCGCGGAGGTGACCGCGAGCCTCTACGCCTGCCCGAACATCCGGACCGAGGAGCGGGCCGTGCGGGTCGACCGCAACACGCCGGGGCCGATGCGGGCGCCCCCGGAGGTCCCGTTCCTGTTCGCCCTGGAGAGCGCCGTCGACGAGATGGCGGCCGCGCTCGGCATGGACCCGATCGAGTTGCGCCGGCTCAACGACACGGCGGTGGATCCGGTCTCCGGCAAACCGTTCTCGACCCGGCCGCTGATGGCCTGCTTCGATGCGGGCGCCAAGGCCTTCGGCTGGTCGCGCCGGGCGCCGCGTCCGGGTTCGATGCGCGACGGTCCCTGGCGGGTGGGTCTCGGCTGCGCCACCTCGGTGCGGCCGGTGAAGATCGCCGCCGCGACGATGCGGGTCCGGCTCGGCCCGGACGGGTCCGCGGAGGTGGCCTGCGCGCATCACGAGATCGGCAACGGCATCACCACGCTGCTCGCCATGGGTGCCGCGGACGGGCTCGGGGTGCCGGTTGAGCGGGTGACGGTCCGGCTCGGCGACACGGACCTGCCGGCGGCGGGTATCTCGGGCGGATCGAGCACGACCACCAGCCTGATGAACGCCCTGGCATTGGGCTGCGGGCAGATCCGCGAGACCCTCGCGCAGGCCGCGACCGGGCAGGGCGGCCGCCTCGCCGGCCATGATCCGGGGACGCTGCGCCTCGTGGGCGGGCGGCTCGTGGCCCCGGACGGGGCCGGGATCGCGCTGACCGAGGCGGTCGGACCGGCGGGCGTGGAGACCGTCGCGGCGTTCGTGCCCGAAGGCGGCGACCGCGAGACGGCGCTCCAGGGCCTGCGGCAGGGCCATATCGGGCTCAGCCTCGGCGGGGGCGGGAAGGCCGTCTCCTGGGGCTTCGGCGCGCAGTTCGCGGAGATCCACGTCCATGCCGAGACTGGGGAGATCCGGGTGGCCCGGCTCACCGGCGCGTTCGCGGCGGGGCGCATCCTCAACCCGCTGACCGCGCGGAGCCAGCTCACGGGCGGGATGATCTGGGGCCTCGGCTCGGCGCTGCTCGAAGAGACAGTGCTCGACGGTGCCGCCTACCGCAACCCGGATCTCGCCGAATACCTCGTCCCCACGGCGGCCGACGCGCCGGAGGTCGAGGCGCTGCTGGTACCCGATCCCGACGACCGGGTGGACGCGCTCGGCCTGAAGGGTCTGGGCGAACTCGGCATCATCGGGGTGAACGCCGCCATCGCCAACGCCGTCCACCACGCCACCGGCCGCCGCATCCGCAGCCTGCCGATCCGGCTGGAGGACGTGGCGTAACGCCGGCCGCTTCTCCCTCCCCCTCTGCGGGGGAGGGAGGGCGCGCCATTCTGCGACCCGCTCTACTCCATCGTCGGCGCGAGCTTCTTCACGCTTGCCACGTCCTCGCCCAGCCATGCCGCGTTCTTGGCGGTGCCGTCGAAGGTCGCGCTCGTCTTGAACAGCTCGTACTTGCCCTCCAGCGCGTAGGGCTTCGACCGCGACAGCAGCTCGGCCACCGCCGCCTTGTCCATCGGCTTGAAGGTCTTCACCGCCTCGAAGGCCTGGTCGAGGTCGCGCTGGTTCTGGATGCCGGTGATCACCACAGAGACCGGCAGGTTCAACGAGAAGTGCAGGTACTCGATCGGCTTGATCGGCGCGTCCGCCTTCAGGATCACCCCGTCGCCAAAAGTCTTCATGGCGAGCGGCGCGATGCCGTTCTGCACGAGGTACGGCAGGACGAGGTGGCTGAACGAGCGGAAATGCGCGTCCATCACGTTGACGGGCATCTGCACGGAATCGAAGTGGAAGCCGCGCTCGGCGGCGACCTCCAGCATCTGCAGGTGGATGCGCGGGTCCTTGTGGCCGGTGAAGCCGATGTAGCGCAGCTTGCCGGCCTTCTTGGCCTCCAGGAAGCCTTCCATCGCCCCGCCCTCGGCGAAGACCCGGTCCGGGTCGTCGAAGCGCAGGATCTCGTGGTGCTGGACGAGGTCGATCCGGTCGGTGCGCAGGCGCAGGAGCGACTGGTCGATCTGCTTGATCGCCTCCTCCTTGGTCCGCCCGTCCATCTTGGACATCAGGAAGACCTTGTCGCGATAGCCGCCCTGGGCGAGGGCCGCGCCCATGCGCAGCTCCGAGCGCCCGTCGTTGTAGTCCCAGCAATTGTCCATGAAGGTGATGCCGCGGTCGATCCCGGCATGGATCAGCCGCGTCGCCTCGTCGTCGGTCACGGCCTTCTTGCCGAGGTGGAACCCACCCATGCCGATCGCCGAGATCTTTTCCGACGTCTTCCCGAAGGTCCGGTAGAGCATCTCGCCCCGGCGCTCGCCGGGATCGGTGACGAAGGGCAGGTCCGCCGGGTCCTGCGGGCGGTTGCCCGGGAGCACGGGGGCGTTCACGGCCGCACCTGCGCTGCCGGCGCCAGCCAAGCCCGCGCCGAGCACGGCGCCCTGTAGGAAGCTGCGGCGTTCCATCGGCTGTCTCCGTTCGAGGATGTGGGGATCGGGGCCGGCCGGCCCCGTGTCGGGGCTGCTGCCTGCCGTGTGGCGTGGGATAACGGCTCGCGCCGGCTCATCGTTCGGTCTCCGCGGCGAGGCGTCCTGCCGCGTGGAGCAGGCGCAGGGCGGCGCAGGCGGCGCCGTAGCCGTTGTCGATGTTGACCACCGTGATGCCGGGGGCGCAGCTCGCCAGCACGGCGTCGAGGGCGGCGCGGCCGCCCGCGGCGACGCCGTAGCCCACGGAGGTCGGGACCGCGATCACCGCGCCGGCCACGAGGCCGCCGACGACGCTCGGCAGCGCCGCATCCATGCCGGCGGCGACGATCACCACCGGATGCGCGCGGATCTCCTCGATCCGCGTGGTCAGCCGCCACAGGCCGGCGACGCCGACATCGGCGAAGAGCGCGGCGGCCCGGCCGGCATAGGCCAGCACCCGCAGGGCCTCGCGGGCGACGGGCACGTCCGAGGTGCCGGCCGCCACCACGGCGACCCGGGCCGGGCCCGTGATCCGGGGCGCCTCGCCGAACACCGCCGTCCGGGAGACCGGGCAATAGTCGAGGCGGGCCGCCGCATCGAGCCGGTCGCGCTTCTCCGGATCGAGGCGGGTGAGGAGGAGCGAGGCGCCCCGGGCGCGGGCGGACTCCAGGATCGCGTCGATCTGCTCAGGGCTCTTGCCGGCGCAGAAGATCGCCTCCTCCAGCCCGATCCGCTCCGACCGGGCGAAGTCGAGGGTGAATTCTTCAGCGACGCTCACGAACGGGCCTCCCCCTGCTGCACCAGGAAGGCGCTGCCGACCCGGTAGGGCGCGAACCGGACCGGGCCGGCGAGACGCGCCGGTGCGATCTCCCGGATCCCGGCCCCGAGTTCGGCGCGGCTGTCCGCGTCGAGGGCCGCCAAGCTCCCGGGATCGAGTTCCACCACCACGCCCTCTGCGCGCACCCGGCAGCGGACCGCCCGCTTGGCGCCGGTCCCCGCAGCGAGGGCGCCCCCCACCAGCCGCTCGACGGCGTGGATGAAGCCCAGCGTCTCCGGCTCGATCGGGATGCCGGTCTCGACCCGGCTCGACAAGCACGGGGCCGCCGGCAGCTCCGCCACGGCGCCGAGGCCGAGGTCGCGGGCGAGCGCCCGCACGGAAGCCTTGTCGAACCCCGCCTCCACGTAGGGGTGGCGCACGCCGTGCTCCCGGGCGGCGTCGAGGCCGGGGCGGTACTCGCCGAGGTCGTCGCGGTTGGCGCCCGAGAGGATCTGCCGGTCGGTGACGGCCCGGACCGCCCCGTACAGGTTGGTCTTGCAGAAGAAGCAGCGGTTGACCGGGTTGGCCCGGTAGGCCGGGTCGGCGAACTCGCCGGCCTCGATCACCCGCAGGGTCCAGCCCTCGCGGGCGCCCTCGGCGCGGACCCGCGCGGTCGCCTCATCCGGCACGGCCGGCGAGACCGCGTGCACCACCAGGGCCGTGCCCGGCGCCAGCCGGTGGGCGAGGGTGGCGAGGGTCAGGCTGTCGACCCCGCCGCTCACCGCCACCGCGACGGGGCCGAGTCCCGCCAGGACGGCTTCGAGTTTCTGGCGCGTCACCGCTCCTCCTCCGGCACAGTCAGGGCGAGGCGCTCGGCCTCGCGGCGCAAGCGCGCCCGTGCGGCGTGACCCGCATGGTCGCGGGCATCGTCGGCCTCGGCCTTGGCGGTGCGCCCGCCGGGGCGGTCCACGACCTTCACCCGGACGGGTCGGCCCGCATGATCCACCGTGCGGGCCTCGCGGTCGAGCACCGCCCCCTCGACCCGATGGTAGCGCAGGCCGATCGTGGTGGTCTCCCGGAAGCAGGCCGCGATCGCCGCCTCCAGGCTCTCCGGGCGGACCAGAATCTGGATCCGGGCCATCATCCGGCCCTTCTTGCCGAGGACCGGCGCCTGCACGACGTCCAGGATTCCGGGCTCACCCCGCAGCCGGTCGAGGCCCATGGCGAGATCCTCGCCGGACTGGTCGTCGATCTCGAAGGCGATCACCGCGAGGTCCCGCCGGCCGGGACGGGCGGCCGCCTCATCCAGCACCAGGACGCGCAGGCAGTTGCTCAGGCCCGGCAGGACCTTGGTGCCGAACCCGATGCCGGTGCGCCCGAGAATGCCCCGCGGACGGCCCCGCCCGGGGTCTTCGCCGCAGAGATGGCGCAGGATCGCCGCGCCGGTGGGGGTGACGCGCTCGCCGGGCACGCCGTCGTCGAGGGTCGAGAAGCCCTCGAGGAGCAGCGTCGTGGCGGGGGCCGGGACGGGGAGGGGACCGTGCTGGGTCCGCACCCGGCCGGAGCCCAGCGGCAGGGCCGAGACGCTCCAGCTCCGCACCCCCAGCGCGGCGATCAGGTGGGCGGCGGCGACGATGTCGGCGATGGAATCGAAGGCGCCGACCTCGTGGAACGCCACCGCCTCGACCGCGATGCCGTGGACCCGGGCCTCGGCCGCGGCGAGGTGGCCGAAGATGGCGAGGGCCTGCGCCCGGACCGCCGGCGCGAGATCCGCCGCCTCCAGCGCGGCGCGGATCTCCGACCAGGGCCGGTGTCCGTGACCGTGACCCTGATCGTGGCCATCGCCGTGACCGTGGCCGTCATCATGGGCGTGATCGTGGGCGTGATCGTGGGGATGCGGATGGTCGTGGCGTGCCGGGTGGTCATGTCGGTGCGGCGCGGGTCCGGGCTCCACCCCGGGGGCCGAAACGGCGAAGCGCGCGCCGCTGAGGATCCCGTCATTGTGCGCCCGGACCGCGCAGGCGATGCGCCCGTCGACCGCCCGGATGCTGGCGGAGACGCCGGCCTGATGCTCAGGGAAGGCGTCCAGCAGGGCGGCGGCGAACATGTCGCCGGCCACGCCGCCGAGCGCGTCGAGGTGGATGTGCATCGTGTGTCGCGCGGGCCCGTGCCGGGAGGGAGGTCCGCCTCAGATCGGCCGCGGCGGTTCCGCGGCAAGGTTCGGCCGGCCTGCGGGGCCGCGGCGTATCGCCCGCGCCGGTCAGGAGAGCTGCAGATAGGCCGGATCGAACAGCCCCCGCTCCATCAACCCGTCGAGGTCGCGGATCGTCAGGCGCCGGCTGCGCAGGGCGACGAGGCCGCTGATGCGCAGCTCCTTCAGGGTGCGGTTGATGTGTACGCTCGTCTGGCCGAGGGCATCGGCGAGATCGGGCTGGGTCACCGGCATCGGCAGCGTCATCCCGTCCGCGAGGCCGACGCGTGTCAGCCGCAGGTGCAGCTCGCAGAACAGGTGCGCCAGCCGCTCGATCGCCGAGCGCCGGCCGACGCTGGCGATCCACTCCCGGTGGAGGGCCGTGGTGGCGAGCATCTCCCGCCACAGGCATTCCTCCACGGCCGGCCGGCCGCGGATCGCGTCGCCGAGCTGGTCCGGCGCGATCCGGGCGACGGTGACGGAGGTCAGCGCACCGATGGCGTGGTCCATGTGCGCCCGGCGGAAGACGAACGGATCGCACAGGTCGCCCGGCAGGAGCAGCGCGACGATCGCCCGCCGCCCGTCCGGAAACTGCTTGTACCGGCAGGCCCAGCCGTCGAGGATGAGGTGCGTGTGGGACGGGTCGCTCTGCTGCCCTTCGATATCCTGACGGGCCGCGACATGGCGGACGTGTTGGCGCCCCAGCCCGTCGAGGACCGCGCGGTCCTCGGGTGCGAGCCGGACGTGCCGCTCCATCTTCCGCACGAACGGGTTCTCCACGTCCCCCTCCGGTCAGATCACCGCGACACCGGCGTGTCGGCGACCCTCGGGAGGGAGACGGGCCCGACCGGAGATTCGGCCGCATCGCGGCCAAGTGCACGGGACCGGGGGACGTCGCGCGCGTCCGAAGCGTCCCGCACGACGGTGCCGCCGGGGGTATCGGTGAAATAATGGGACAAGGATATTTCTATCGGCAGGGACCAAACCGTCATCCGAACATCGAAGTCCGGATCATCTTGATCGGCTTGTGCCTGCAGCAGAAAAACGTGCGCCAACCTGTGTTAAGTCGTCGTTCCCGGGCTTGAGGACGGGGGACGCGTCGATCCGGTGCGCCTGCGCAGGTTGTTCGCGCAGATCGTACGCGCGGGTCGCTCGGAAAGGCCGTTCGCGCCGGACCGGGTGCGGCGCTAGTCCGCGGCGGCGCCCACCGTATCGGCCATGCGTGCCCGGCGCGTGCCCAGGGGCTGGGGCGCGCCGACGGTGGTGTCCTCGGCGGTCTGGTGCTCCATCTCGGCGTTCACCTGGGCGCCGGCCAGCATGATCATGGTCGAGAGCCAGATCCATGTCATGAACCCGACCGCCGCACCGAGGGAGCCGTAGGTCTTGTTGTAGCTGCCGAAATGGGCGACGTACCAGGAGAACAGCACCGATGCGCCGAGCCACAGCACAGCCGCCAGGGCGCCCCCGGGCGTGACCCAGCGCCAGCGCGGCGCGTCCCGGCTCGGCCCGTAGCGGTAGAGCAGGGCGAGCCCGAGCAGGACTGCCAGGAGCAGAACCGGCCACCGCAGCAGCGACAGCCACCACGCATCCGCGCCGAGCCCGACAGACGCGAGAATCACTGGCACCGCCACCACCGCGGCCAGCGCCAGGACGAGGAACAGCAGCGCGCCCGCCGTGAAGGCGAGGGAGACCAAGTTGAGCACGAAGAAGTTGCGCTTCTCGCGCTCGTTGTAGACGAGGTTGAGGGCGTCGAAGACGTGCTTCACCCCGCCATTGGCGCTCCACACCGACAGGACGACGCCGAACACCAGGCTGAGCCCGAGGGTGCTGTTGCCCTCCGCGTTCAGCCGCTTCACCTGGTCGCCGACGATCTCCAGGGCGCCCTGGGGCAGGATACCCTGGAGGCTGGCGAGCTGGTCGTTGATGGTCGCCGCATCCGCCACGAGGCCGTAGCAGGAGACCAGGGCCGCCACCGCGGGAAAGATCGCCAGGAGCGTGAAGAAGGTGACGCCGGCCGCGATCAGCGACAGGCGGTTCTCGCCGATGTCGTGATAGGCCCGCAGCGCGATGTCCTTCCAACCCTTGGCGGGGATCTCGGCCGGCGTCGAGGCCCCTCGCCCGCGATCGGCCTGGGTCCGGGCGACGGCCTGCGCCTCCTGGCCCGCGTGCGAGGGCGATGTCCGGCGCGCCCCGTCCCGCCCGGCGGAGCGGTCTCCGGAGCGGTCGGCGGGGCGTGGGGCCGGCGGCCCCGTCCGGCGCGGAAGGGCGACGAGGCCGATCAGCGCGGTGGCGAGGGCGAGCGTCCAGACCGTCGAGGCGCTCCCCTCCGGAGCGGACCCCGCGGTGCGGGCTGGATCGGGGGCTGGCATCGGTGACCTCGGCGGGGTTCGGGCGGACGTGTCGGCGCAGGCCGGTCGGCCGCGCATGACGGCGCACCCGACCGGCTGCAGCTGCGAAGGCAAACACCGCGGCGCGGGCAAGGGTTCGCCGTCCAGTTGCAATACGACGGCAACGCGGGACGCAGGGCCTGATCGGCGCGCCTGAGCGGCGGGTCGGCGGTCGTGACCGGCACCTCGGGCGGCATCGGCCGGCCCGTCCCGACGGCGCTGCGCGCCGGCGCGGCCCCGCGGCCGAGCCCCCTTCGGGAAAAGCGCTAACCCATGTTGCGGCATGGGCGGCCCGGGCACGCCACAAACAGTCCCATGGGCGCAACCGGCCCACTCGCCGACGACCGGACCGTATGCCCGACACCGAAGGCTCATCGCTCCTCGATCCCGTGACGGATCGTGCAGAGGAGGCCGGGGCGGAGACCCGCCACGGCCTGCCGGAGGCCGTGCGGGCCCATCTCGGCACCCTGCTCGGCCGCGCCTACGACCGGATCGGCCTCGGGTCGGAGCCCGCCTCGGACCCCTTCGCCGACCTGCTGGCGCGCCTGGAGACGGCCCTCGCGCAGGCCGAGGGCGAGCGGGACAAGCTGTTCCGGGCGGGTCTGCTGGAGGTGGTGCCGGCGCTGCACCGATTCGCGGTCTCGCTGACCCGCGACCCGGCTGCGGCGGACGATCTCGTGCAGGACACCCTGCTGCGCGGCTGGCGCGGCCGCGGCGGCTTCACCCCCGGCACCAATCTGGAGGCGTGGCTGTTCACGATCCTCCGGAACGTCTTCTACAGCCAGCACCGCAAGCAGGGCCGCGAGGTCGCCGACACCGACGGCACCTATGCCGAGCGGCTGACCAGCATTCCCGAGCAGGGGGGCCATCTCGATCTTCAGGACGTGCGCGCCGCCCTCGACCGCCTCGCCCCGGTGATGCGGGAGGCGCTGGTTCTCGTGGCGATCGAGAACCTGAGCTATGACGAAGCCGCCGCCGTGATGAACTGCCGGATCGGGACCGTGAAGAGCCGCGTCTGGCGCGCCCGCGAACAGCTCGCGCGGATGCTCGGATACAGTGGAGCCGAGATCGGCAGCGACGGGGTCATGCTGTCGGTGACCGGCAGCTCGGCCTGATCGGGACGATTCTCCAGGTCGAATAAGCCAATTCGACACTCAGACCGCCGTATTCGGCAGGAAATTTGACTTAGGTGAAAGCGTCCGGGCCGGCGCCTGGGCGATATGAAGCGGGTTGGGTCGATCCGTCGACTCGGCTCGGCTCCCATCGGTGTGACATCCCCCCGATCCACCGATGGGGGCCTCTTCCCGCATCTCCGGCGGATGTGCCGGGCAGAGGTGGGGCCCAGCCCAGACCTCAGGTCGAACCGCCGCCCCGGTCCGTGTCGAGCTGCTGCAGCAGCTCCGCCAGTCGGGGATCCAGAGCCTCGTCGATCACCGGATCGTACATCGCCCGCATCTGGTGGCCGAGGCGCAGGCGCGTCTGCGCGTCGAGAACCGGGCTGCTCGAGAGGGGAACCACGCGCAGGGCGGAGGGCGCCGGGCCGGGGCCATAGCGTTCGGTCGGTCTCGGGGCTGCGCGCCGGCGTTCGGGATAAGGCATGCCTTCTACATCGGCCCGCACCCCCGCGACGGCAACCACCTGCCGGCGCGAAGGCGCGCCCGGGTCGTCCGCCTCACGCATCGTCCTCCGGCGCGAACACCTCGCCCCGCTCGGCGAGCACGGTGTTCGCGGCGTCCTGGGCCAACTCGTCCCGGGCCAGTTCGTCCCGGGCCACCGCCGGATCGGGGCGGCCGAGGGCGCGCGCCAGGGCGCCCTCCCAGCCGGCCGGAGGCGCGTGACCCTGGCCGGCGACGATCTCGCCGGCCCGTCGGCAGAGCCGCGTCCAGTCCGGCGCGGCGAGAGCGACCCAATCGGTGCCGAGGCCCAGTTCTGCCGCGGCCTGCGTCGCGGCGGCGGTCCAGCCCGACGGCGGGGCGGGGATGTCGGTCATGGCGATGCGGCCTCCTGCCGGGATCTCGCGTCTCCCGCGGACGATAGCGCGCGCCGGCGGCCTGTCATCAGCGCAGGCCGTGGGCCGCGAGTTCCTCCGGCACGCCCGCGGCCGCGTCCTGGCGGATCAGGATGGCGTCGAGGGTGACCGGACGGTCGTTCCAGGCATCCACGCCGACATCGCAGGAGCGCGTGGTGTCGGCGAGGCAGCCGTGGCTGTGCCCATAGAGGTGGCGCGTCTCCCGCCACAGCCCGGGCCAGGCCCGATGCGCGTAGTGCGACAGGAACAGGCGGTGCGGCCGCCCCTGCGCGTCCGCGACGGAGAGGCGGGCGCTCTCAACCGGCGGCTCCGCCCAGGGCAGGTCGAGGACGCGGTTCGAATCGTGATTGCCCCGGACCAGGCGCTTCGTGCCGTTCAGCCGCGCGAAGATCGCCGCGCAATGGGCGGGGCTCGCATGGGCGGCGAAGTCGCCGAGATGCCAGACGGCATCCTCCGGGCCGACCACGGCGTTCCACCCGGCGACCAGGGCCTCGTCGTGGGCCTCGAGGCTGCCGAACCGCGCCCCGCGGTGGCGGAGGATGTGCGGGTCGCCGAAATGCGTGTCCGCGGTGAAGAAGATCGCCATGCCGTCGAGACCTGGGCCGCCATCGCGTTCCGTCCAGACCGGCCGGAGAGGCCCGGACAAGATGGCGCTGCGCGGCATCCCGTCTGCCGGATTGGAAACGGGGCCGCGGCTCGGATACGGGTGCGGCGCGCGAGGCCGGCCGGCTCCCCGAGGGGCGGAGCGCCGTGCGGGCCGGATGGGCTGAGGCGATGCTCGATCCCGCGATCTACGCCCATCTCCTGGACGCGGCGCGCGCCCATCCGGCGCTGCGGGCCGCCCTCGTTCAGGCCGGTCCGATCCGGATCGAGCCGCCGGCGCATCCGCGCGTCGCCGACCGCCTGTTCGTCGAGGTGGTCAACCAGCAGCTTTCCACCCGGGCGGCCGGGGCGATCTGGGCCCGGATCGAGGCGGCCGCCGCGGCGGCGGATTCGAGCCCCCGGGGCCTGTTCGAGGCCGGCGACGCGGACCTCCTGCGGGATCTCGGGCAACAAGGTGCGGGCCCTCCAGGCGATCGTGGCGGCCGAGGCGGCGGGCCTGCTCGGCCCCGGCCTCGCCGGCCTGCCGCATCCCGAGCGGGCGGCGATCCTGTGCGGCATACGCGGCGTCGGCCCCTGGACGGCCGACATGGTCGGCATCTTCCATTTCCACGACCCCGACATCTGGCCCGCGGGCGACGTGGCGGCGGTGGGGTGCCTGCGCCGCCTCACCGGGCAGGCCGATGCCGGCGCGGTGGCGTCGGCCTTCGCACCGTACCGCTCGATCCTGGCGCGCTACCTGTGGCGCATCAAGGACGGGGCGCCCCTGCCGGGGGACGAATCAGCCCGTCAGGCCCCGGCCCCCCGGACCCGGCGCCTGCGCGGGGCGGCGAAATCCGGGTGACGGACGGCCGGGGATCGGCTATCCGTCGGCGCCTCCCGGGCCCGTAGCTCAATGGTTAGAGCCGGCCGCTCATAACGGTCTGGTTGCAGGTTCGAGTCCTGCCGGGCCCACCAGGCTGGCCGCGGGCAGCCGCACCACCCTCGCCGGCCCCCCGTATCCCGCATTCACGCGGTTCCGCCGACCCACAGGGGCCGAGCCCGGATCGGTCCCTCGCCCAGGAGCCGCTCACGACGGCGAGGCCGAACGCGCCCTGTGGCACGGCCGCGACACCGCCCGACACCGTGATGTGGACGGTGCGCATTGATCCCGATCGATCAAGCGCGAACGGGCAGTCTGCGACGCACCGAATCAGACCGAGTCTTCGCCGCGTTCGTCGCTCTCTCGCCTTCCTCCCGTGCCATCGCGTCGGTCGCACCGCGGCCGCCGCCACGCTCTCTCCCGCCGACAGCCCATGCTTCCGCACTACCGCTGGCTCTGGGCCCTGACCCTCCTCCTCGCCTGCGGCGGGGCGGGCCTCCTATACAATGTGCTCTTCGTCGGCGGGGCCTCGATGCTCGCCGGCCTCGTCTACGCCCTGGCAGTGGGCGGGACGGTGCTGGCCTTCGTCCCCGCCCTGACCCTGTCGGGTCTCCAGCCGCGGATCCGCCGCCTGCCGGCGCTGGTCTACATGCTCGCGGCCGAGTTGCTCTACGTGGTGCTGATCACCCTCGGCTGCGCCCTCGGCGGCCTGGTCGTCTGGGGGTTCGGCCTCACCGGCGACAGCCTGTCCACGGCCGTGCGCATCACGCCGCGGTTTCTCGCCTACTCCCTGGCCGTGTCGGCCCTCCTCGTCTTCGCCATGCGGATGCGCGACCTGATCGGCGGCGCCGTGTTCGTGAACTTCATGATCGGCCGCTACCACAAGCCGGTTCAGGAGGAGCGGATCTTCCTGTTCCTCGACGTCGTCGGCTCCACCGCCTTCGCCGAGACCCACGGCGATCTGCGCGCCCAGGAGTATCTCGGGGCCGTGTTCGCGACGCTGGCCGAGCCGGTGCGGCGCAACGGCGGCTCCGTGGACGACTATGTCGGCGATCTCGCCATGATCACCTGGCCGATGAGGCGCGGCCTCAAGGACGCGCGCTGCGTCACCGGCCTGTTCGCAGTGCTCGACCGGATCGAGGCGGATGCCGCGGCCTGGACCGCCCGGTTCGGGACGGTCCCGCGGCTGCGGGCGGCGCTGCATGGCGGCCCGGTGGTCACGGCCGAGGTCGGAGTCGACCGCCACAAGATCGCGTATTTCGGCGACGCCGTGAACGTGACGGCGCGGATCGAGGCCCTGTGCCGCCCGCTCGGCGTCGGCATCCTGATCTCGCAGGATCTCCTCGGACGGCTGGACCCGCTGCCCGACGGCGTCCGCGCCCGCCCCCTGGGCCTGCACGCCCTGCGCGGCCGGGGGGCGCCCCTGGCGGTCGCCACCCTCGAACGCGGAGCCGCGGTGGCGGAGAGGCCGATCCCGGGGCGGAGGCCGGATCCGAGGGCGCCGGATCGCCCGGAGGTCGTCGCGGAACGGCGCTAGGAGGTCGCATGCCGCGCAGCTCGACCGGCGCCCGGCGCGCGGCGTGGCCGGTCCGGGATCGCGTCTCAGCCGCGGCGGAAGCAGCGGTTCCAGAGGCGCCGCCCCCAGGCGACCGGCGCGCGCCGGGGGGCCGCCGCCGGGCTCGGCCCGTCGAACGCCGCAGCCAGTGCCGCCGGCAGGGTGTCGATGATCGCCGCCGGCCCCTCGATGTCCCAGCCGATCACGCAGCAGCCGCAGCCGGTGCTGCGCACGCAGGTGAGCCGGCCGGCATGGGCCAGCATCCAGTGCTCCGCTGCGGCGACGTCGTCCGCCTCGTCCACCTCCACGCACAGGCAGGCGCGCCTGAGGCCCGGGGCAGGGGGACCGGCCGGCCACGGATCGCTCCGCCCGTAGAGGGCCCGCAGGGCCTCGGGATCCGCCCCGGCCTCGCCGGACCTCACGGCGCGTCGTCCGCGCTGTCCGGCGGCGCGTCCATCTCGGCCACCTGCCGCTTGGCGAAGGCGCAGGCCGCGAAGTCCGGGTTGATCGCGCAGGCCATGTCGAACGCCGCCCGGGCGCGGGACGCCTCGGCGAGGACGCCCTCGCCGAGGCGGTAGGCCTGGCCGAGCATGGCGCAGCCCCAGGCGCCGCGCCGGTCGCAATCGAGGCGGAAGCTCCGGGCGAGGCAGGCGTCCGTGTCCGCGCGCGGCGCATCGCGGAAGGGATCGGCCGCGTAGCCGCCGTTGCGGATCCCGGCGGCCCGGTTGGTGCAGCCCGCCGGAAACCCGCCCGCGCAGGCGAGGGCGTAGAGGCGCTCCTTGTCGAGGATATCCGGGACGTCGAGGGAATGGTGCTCGAAGGCGAGGGCGAGGTCGAAGCAGGCCGGCGCGTTCGACCACCGGGTGCAGAGCACGAAGCAGGCCGCGGGTTCGCGCGCGCAGCGGCGCTCGGTGGGCCGCCGGGGCGCGAAGGCCCGCCGCCAGACCGGGCGCTCCCGCGCGAAGGTGTCGGCCGGGCAGGCCGGGAAGCTGCGCAGCAGCGCCGGGTCCTGCCGCAGCGGCTCCCCGATCCCCGCGGCCTCCGCCTTGTTGAAGATGATCGCGCCGGGCGCCTCCTCGGCCCGGGCCGCCGGTCCGCGCGCGAGGGCGAGGGCCGCAGCGAGGCTGGCCAGGATTCGCCCGGCCAGACGGCGCCGGGGCGGGCTCACCGGCGCCGGCGCCAGCGGCGCAGCAGGCGTCGGAGGCCGAGCACCAGGGCGACCACGAGGACGAGCAGCCCGAGCGCCGGATGCAGCAGGGCGCCCGCCTGGAACAGGACGAAGACCCCGAGGACCACCTTCCAGGGCTTCATGGGGGCGTCGTCGGCCTCCGCGACCGTGCCGGGCGCGGCCTGCGCGGGGGCGACCGGCTCGGGTGTACCGAACCGCGGGCGCCCGGAGGCCGGCACGCCGCTGCGGCCCGGCACCGGCGCGGCCGCGCGGGCCGCAGCCTCGGCGACCGCCCGCGCGGCAGCCGCCTCGGCCTCGGCCAGGATCGGGTCCGGCTCGGGCGCGGGACGGGGGGCCGGCGCCCACCAGCGGGCCAGCGGCATTGCTCCCCGCGCGGACCGGGCGCGGAAGTCCGGCTGCGGCCGCACCGCAGGCCGCAGCCCGTGGCGGTCCGCGAGGGCGCGGGCCTGCGCCACCAGCGGCGCACCGGTCTCCGGCGTGACCATCCGGACGAACTGCGCGAAGCCGACCGCGGCGCGGAGCACGTCGCCCTCGCCGGCCGCGCCCCAGCGCCGCCCGGCCGGCCCGTGCCGATCGAGCCCGTGCAGCAGCGCGCGGAAGCGGCGCAGGGTCTCCCGGGGCACGCCGACGCGCTCGTTGACGGTCAGCCCGGTCACCTCCTGGTGCCGGCCGCGGCGCATCACCCGGGTCTTGTCCGGATGGACGGTGAAGCCCTCCCCGGCGACGATGGCGTGGACGTATTTGAGCAGCGCGCCGACTTTCCCGGCGGCCGCGCCGGAGGCCGAGAAGGTCAGGTCGTCGGCGTAGCGCGTGTAGGTGAAGCCGAGGCTGGCGGCGAGGCCGGTGAGCCGGGCGTCGAGCCGGGTGCAGACGAGGTTGGTGAGCGCGGGGCTCGTCGGCGCGCCCTGCGGCAGCCGGCGGGGGCCCCGGGCGGCGTAGAGGCGCGCGCCGTCGATCTCGACCGCGTCCACGTCCGGCTCGGTGCAGAGCAGCGCCAGCACGGTGGCCACCGGCTCGGCGTAGCCCAAGCCCCGGAACTTCCCCTTGATCCGCCGGTAGTCGAGGCTCGGGAAGAAGTCCTTGAGGTCGAGATTGACCACCACGTCCCGCCCGACATGGGCGGCGGCGTTGGTGACGATCGAGCGGCCGGGCACGAAGCCGTGGGCCGCCCCGTGCACGGGAACGTGGGCGAGGAGCGCGTCGAGGATCCAGTACTGCGCCCGCTTCAGCCGCGGCATCGGCGCCGAGATGCGGCGCAGGCCGCCCGCCTTCTTGGGGATGGTGAAGCACCGGTAATGGCTCACCGCACTGAGCGCCCGGTCGTAGGCGAGGAAGCGCAGCTCGCCGAGGCCGATCCCCATGGCCTCCGCCAGCGCCTTCGGGCTCGCCAGGGCGGGAAGACCGGGGGCGGGCCCCCGCGCGGGCGCATCCGCGTTCGCGAGGCCGGCCGAGACGCCGTCGCCGAGATGGAGGATCTCCGCCTCCCGGCGCGCGTGCCACGCCTGCGCCCGGGCGTGGCGGTCGCGGGCGTTGCGCAGCTTCGTCTCGCGCCGCCGCTCCAGCGCCGCCGTCTTGCGGCGGCGATGCATCTCCTTGAGGGCGGCCTCGGGGTCGCGCCACGCCGCCTCCCGCCGGTGCAGATCGGCGAGGGCGCGGGCGATCTCGCCGCGGCGGCGGATCAGGTCGTCCGGCGGGTTGGGCTGCGCCGCCCCGTCCGGCCAGAATCCGAGCCGGATCATCTCCTCGAGGATGACCTCGTCCTTCGAGCTCTCGCGGATCCGGTCGTAGAGCTGCTGACGGGTCAGGCTGCCGGGCTGCGGGCTCATCGGCGGCCTCCGGCGCGGGCGGCGGGAGGCATGACGGGGGGAAGCGTGACGGGGGACGTCGGCCAGGATGCCTTCGTCAAGTCTCGGGACTGGCCCGGTCCACTCGACGCCGGCACGACCACCGGTGCGCGTTTGGGTTCAGCGAACCCAAACCGCGAACGCGCACCGGTGGTCAGTGCCGGCCCAGTGAAGAGCGGGCCAGTGACGCTTTGCCGGGCAGGGTGCAGGGACGGCGAATCGCCGCCCGAAATGCAAGGTCCGCCCCGGCCGACGCCCCTCGTCACGGTCAGGATAGGCCAGGCTTGCGGCCGCATCAATCGGGTCTGCCTCACGCCTGCCACCGCGCCGGCTTGCCCTCGACCTGGGCGTGGAAGAAGCGGCGCACGGCCAGCATGTGCGCGCAGGGGCCGCGGGTGAGCCGGTTGTGGGTGTAGAAGCCGCACTGGCAGGAGCCGCCGACCATGCGGTCGTCGGAATCGAGCTCCACCGCGGGCGTCAGGCTCCGGCCGTCATCCAGCACGGTCCCGCTCAGGCGCCGCCGGTCCCCCGCCTGCTCGACGGGCCCGAGGGTGACGAGCCCGGCCGCCAGGAACCGGTCGGCCTTGGCCTCCTGCTCGGAGGCGAAGCGCAGGGCGCCCGGCGCTAGTGGCTCCCGGGTCAGCTCCCGCAGGCGGTAGACCCGCTTGTCGAGGTCGAACATGGCGCGGCCCGCCTGCACGTAGCCGCCGAGCGCCGCCTCCACGGTCGACCGGTCGAGGCCGGTCTCGGCGGCGAGTTGCCCGGTCCCGGCGGCGTGGTGGCGCCGGAGCGCCGCGAAGACGCGGGCGGCGGTGTCGGCCTCGACCTCCCCCCGGGGGGCGAGCAGGTCGAACTGCCCGGCCCGGGACCAGTCGTTGGCGGTCCAGCCCGACAGGCCGAGGGTGAAGCGCAGGCCGCCGAAATCCACCACCGCGAAGCTCGGCAGGCCGGTGCCGAGGAGGTGCAGCCGCACCGACCGGGCGAGCGGCAGGGTCCGGGCCAGGATCGCGAGGCGCCGCCGGCCCCACAGGCGGATCTCCGCGGCCTCGCCGCCGCGGTAGATCGAGCGCCGGAAGGTCAGCCGCTCGTTCCAGGGCTCGATCAGCACGCTGACCGGCCGGTCGGGCTCGAGCAGGAACCGCAGGGCGCGCGGGCCGTGGCGCTCCCGGCGCGCGGCGAGGCGGGTCAGGATCGCGTGCATGTCGACCGGGTGCAGGTCCACCACGTGGGCGGGCTGCGCCATGGCGCTCGACACCTGCAGGAAGCCCCGCATCCAGGAATCCGGCAGCTCGATCTTGTCCTCGCGATAGGCGGCCTCGCCGGAGGTCTGGACCGCGAAGCCGGTCGGGTCGATCGCCAGCTCGGTGTCGCGGTAGCTGCGGATCTTCTGGAACTCGTCGTAGAGCGCGTGGCTGTAGTCGATGTTGGTCGTGCCGCAGGCCATGTCGCCGATCCGCGCGAAGGTGTCGTGGTCGCAGGACAGGCGCCCGTAGCTCGATTCGTCGAGGCTGAACGCTTCGAAGAAGACCTCGTCCGGATGGACGGTGATGACCGGGTCGAGGACGATCCAGGCGTCGAAATTCTCCCGGTAGAGGTAGTCGAAGTACCGCTTCCGCGCGTCGTAGAACGGCCGCATCACCGCGTCGGAACGGGCCGCGATGTCCCGGTGTTCGGCGCGCAGCGCCTCGATCTCGGCGCGCAGGCTGTCCTTCTCGGCGAGGGCCTCGGCCAGGAGTTCCTGCTCGTGGGCCTGGAGCCACGCGAAATAGGCGGTGCGGTCCTTCGGCTTGAAGCGCAGGTCCGACACGACGACGTGATGCAGGGCCGAGATCGCCTCGCGGAACGGCAGGTGTCGCGCCACCGTCCCGGCGAAGTAGGTCGGCTCGCGCAACGTGTCGGGGACGAAGCCGAGCCGGGTCGCGTCCGCATCCGAGACGGCCCGGCTCTCGCCGAGGTAGCGATGGACGAAGTTCATCGAGCCCCTTCCGAGACGGGTGCCGAGGGAGAGATGGGCCCCCGCACCTCCGGCGGCCGCCGGACGAGAGGCACGGCGAGGCCGGGATGGGCCTCGGCGATGTCGCGCAGCGCCAGGATCGCGGCGCTGCGGTCCCGGGCCGTGCCGCTCAGGGTGAGATCGGCGAAGAGCGGCAGCAGCGCCTCGGCGCGGGCGCGGCTGCGCAGGGCCTCGGCCCGGAGGAAGGCGGCCATCCGGTCCTTGGCGACCCGGCCCCGCAGCACCTGCAGCATCACGATGCGGGCGAGGGGGATCAGCCGTACGAAGGCCGCCTCGCTCGCCACGGCCTGCTCGGTCAGGAGTTCGGTGAGCAGGAGATGCATGGACGGAGCGGGGTGCTCCAGCAGGCGTAGCACCTGCCCCTCCGCATCCTCGGGCCGGAGCCGGCTGCGCAGGAGATGGCGGGCGAAGGCCAGGACCTCCGGCTTGACGCTGTCGGTGACCACGGCGAGCGCCCCGGGCGTCCAGGCAGCCTCCGGCCACGTTTCAAAAAAGCTGCGGGCGAAGGCGAGGGTGTCGGGCCAGTCGCTCTCCACGAGGAGCACGGCCTCGGCCGCCGCGGCCTGGAACCGAGCCGGGTCGGCCGCGAAGGCCGCCGTCGCCCAGTCCCGCACCGCCCGGTACGGGTGGCCGCCGAGGCGGGCGATCTGGCGGACGCTGAAGGCCGCCGGGTGGCGGTCGGGCAGGAGGGCGGCGCCGAGGCGGCGGGCGCCGTCAGCGCGGGCCTGCAGCAGGCGCCACAGGGTGCCGTCGTCGAGGGCGGCGCATTCCCCCGGCAGGGCCTCGCGCAGCAGGGCCACGACGTCGGCGGCGTAGGCGTCGTCGGGGGCCGCGCGGAACAGGCTGCCGATCAGCTCCCGGGCGAGGCGGGGGGCGAGACCCGGATCCGCCGCCGCGAGGCGCGCCACCAGGGGCCGGGCGGCCTGCCGGACGGCGCTGCCGGGCCCGCTGGCGAAGGCGACGATCCGCTCGGCGTAGGGTCCGAGCCGCGCGTCGTCGAGACGCGCCAGCAGGACCAGGGCGGCAATCCGGATGTCCTCGGAGCCCGTGCCGATCAGCGCGTCCCAGCTTTCCGGGGGCAGGCCGTCGGCTCCGGCAGGAGACTGCGCCAGGAGCGCGAGTCCGGCCGATCGGACGGCGGCGGCCGGGTGCGCGATCAGGGCGGCGGCAGTCTCGGGCTGCACCGGCAGGTCGTGGCCCGGCCACAGGAGGGGCAGGGCGGCGCGCAGGCCCCGGATCGCGGCCGTCGCGGCGGCGTCGGGCTCCGGCGGCATCGCCCGCAGCCACGCCACCAGCCGCGCGACCAGGGGCGCGACCAGGGGCGCCGCGAGCCCTGAGGGCAGCGCCCGGGCGAGCCCCGGGACCGCCGCCTGGACATCCGGCTCCGGGCTCGTGAGCAGCGCGGCGGCGAGGTCCGGATCCGACCAGACGACCGGCGCCCCGGCCTCGAGGCGCCGCAGGGCAAGCGCCCGCGCCTCCGGCAGGGCTGCGGCCAGCAGCGCCGCCACCAGGGCGGCGAGGTCGGCGGAATCGGCGATCCCGGCGGCGAGGCGCGCCTGGGCGATCTGGAAGGCGAAGATCCGCACGGCGTCGTGCGGGGCCGCCAGAAGGCGCCCGATCGCGGCGGAGTCCAGAGCCGCGCAGGCCCCCGGGTCCGCGCGCAGCACCCGCAGGCCCAGCCGCGCCACCGGCTCGATCCGCCCCTCCGCGGCGAGGCGGAGCGCCAGGTCCGGACGGGCGCTCCAGAGATCCGGGAAGGCCTCGTCGCGCCGGTCGGGATCGACGGCGCCGGTCTCCAGGAAGGTCAGCGATCCCGTCCGCGGCCGGGCCTCCGGGGCGTGGCGGTACAGGAGCTGGCTCGCCGTCCAGTTGCGGCCGAGCGGTCCCCGTGCCCGCGGCTGCCGGCCCCAGGTCCCGTCCGGCTTGCGCCCCCAGGCGGTCCAGCGGGTCGGGGGGTCGAGATCCTCCGGCCCGAGGGCCAGCAGGAAGCCCGTCGCCAGCGCGGTGAAGGCCGGGTCCTCGACGGCGCCGCGCTTGCGCAGGGCGCGCCAGATCCGCCGCTTCATGTAGGCGCGGGTGGCCGTGGACAGGCCGAGCCGCGCCTCCGGGCCGTGGCGCGCCGCGTCCACCGCGACGTAGCGCCGGAGGTCGGGGACGTAGGCGTGGCTCCGGCCGGCCTGGTACATCGCCTGCGCGGTCTCGAAGCGCTGGGCGGCGGCGCCGAACAGGGCGGCATCATCGGCCATCTCGGCGTGCTTGAACAGGCGCCGCAGGCCGATCAGGTAGGGCGGCCGCGCCGGCAGCCGGAGGAGGGCGGCGCAGAGCGTCGCGTGCAGCGCGGGCCGCCCCTGGACAAGCCGGCCCAGCGCCACCAGGGCCGGCCCGACCCGGCCGGGATCATGCCGGGCGAGGCCGTCCAGCGCCCCGCACAGGCCGTCGACGTCGCCCGCCTCGGCCGGCCGGGCGACCATGCCGGGCAGGTCCGGCTCGGCCTCCGGCGGGCGATACGCCCCGGTGAGCGGGGCGGCCAGGGCGAAGCGGGCGAGGTCCCGGACGACGCTTCCGGGGGCGTCGGCGGCGATCGCGTCCAGGATCGGGCCCGCCTCCGCGCCGGCCGCCCGGGCGAGCGCCCAGACCAGGGCGTAGCTCGCCTGCGCCGGACCGAGGGCCCGCGCCAGGGCGATCAGGTCCGGGGCGGCCGCGGCCAGCCGCAGCTCGCCGATGCGCCAGAGCAGGCGGTCGCGCTCCCGCTCGGGCCAGCGCTGGTGCAGGCAGGCGGAGAGCCGCGCCCGCAGCACCGCCGCGCGCCCGTCGGCCGACGGCTCGGACGCGGCGGACGGCTCCGGGCCGTCGATCCGCCGGTAGCCGCCGTTGATCTTCGCGACGATCACGCTGTCGAACACCCGGGCCGCCGCCTCGGCGGTGAGGGGCTGGGGTGTCTTCGAGCCCTCGCGCAGGGTCGCGCCGCGCCGGCCGTAGCGTGTGTTGACGAAGTAGCGCTCGGGCGTCCCGAGGGCCTCGTTCTCGATCAGATCGACGTCGTAGACCTTGTCGGAGGTGGCGTCCCGCAGGTGGAGGCGCGCCGCGCGGACGACCCTCATGCCACCGCGTGGGCGTGCGGGCCGCGCGCCGGACGAACGGGATGGCCCAGGCCTGGGCGACGATCGACGGATCCGCGCATTCGGGCTCCTCACGCAACGATCGGGACGGGACGGCCGGCGAATCACGGCGCCCGAAACCGCGGCAAGCTGCCCCAGGGCGCCGGATGGGGCAACCGCGTCCCCACGATTCCGTGATCAGCCCGCCGCCGGCCCGGGATCATCCCGCATGGCGGCGACCCAGAGGGCAGCCCGGGCGAAGGGATCGGGCTCCGCGCCCGGGGGGGCCAGGGCGGCGGCGAGGAAGGCCGAGAGCCGCGCGGCGGTGGCGGGATGCCCCGCCGCCGCGAGGCGCGCCACGAGGTCGGCCCCGCCGGCGCGGGCGTTCGCCGCGAAGGCCCGCCGCCCGGCATGGAGGGCGTTCGCCAGGAGTGCCGCCGCCTCGTCGAGGAGCGTGGCCGGCCCGAGGTCCGGTGCCGGCGGGATCGGGTGGCCGGCGCCGTCCGGGGCGGCGAGGTCGGGCACGACGAGCCGGTCGACCGACACCGACCAGGGATCGCAGACCAGGGCCCCGTCGGCGATCCGCACCGGGCCGGCGACCTGCCGCACCGGTCCCCAGCGCCCCGAGCAGGCGCCCGCGAGGGCGTCCAGGGCGTGCGGCGCGGCGGGGTCGTAGGCGCGGGCGAGATGCAGCGTGCCGCCCGCCTCCGGCAGTTCGACGGCGGCCTGCCACGTCTGGGCGCCCGGTGCCCAGGCCTGTCCCAGGACCGCGTCGACGGGGAAGACGTGGAAGGCCTCCAGCCGGTCGCGCGGCCGCAGGAAGGCCGGCGGCCGCTCGGCCAGACGGCGCAGGATCGACGGGACGTCCCGCGCCGCCAGGGGGGCCGGCACGGTCACGCGGGCGTCCCGCGGCAGCAGGGCCGTGCGGCCCTGCGCGCCCCGGCCGAGGGCGAGGAGCCCGTCCGCCCGGCGCCGGGCGACGCTGGTCAGGATCTGGCCCTGGCCGGTGCCCGAGACGGACAGGCCCGATCCCAGGAGCCGCCCGGGCAGGCTGCCGACGAAATCCACCTCGGCCTCGCCCGGCGCGAAATCGCGCTCCAGGGCCAGGAGCGCGCCGGTATCGGTGTCGGCCAGGGCCACCCGGGCGCTGGCGCCGCGCCCGCGGGCGAGGAGCCGGGCGCCCAGGGAAACGAGGCGCGTCCTGCCCATGGCGGTCTCGTAGGGCTGGCCGACGCCGAGGGCGGACTCCCCGCCCCGGACGCGGCCGAGGAGTTCCGTGGCGAGCGCCAGGACCACGGCCGCGTCGTAGGCGGCGTGACGCCCGGCATAGGCCGCGAGTTGCCCGGCCAGGTCCGCCTCGGCCAGCAGGATCTGCGTGGCGCCCCGCCTCTCGGCCGCCCGCCGCAGCCGGACGAGGGCGGCGTCGTGGGCTTCCGGACCGGATACCACCCCGGCCTCCAGCAGGCCGGCGACCACCCGGTCGGCGGCCTCCGCGAGGCCCTCCTCCGCCGGCCCCGCCTCCGCTCCGGCCGGCGCCGCCCCGCCCAGGCGAATCTCGGCGGCGCCCCCGGCCGCCCGGAAGGCGCGGATCGCCAGGGCGACGTGGGCGCAGCCGCCCCCGGCCGCGCAGTCGCAGCGGGCGTAGCCGACGGCGTCGGGCACGAGGAAGCGCACGGTCGCGGTCGGGAGCCGCGCGGCCGGCACGGCGCCGCGCTCCAGCCCGACCGTGATCCCACCCGCCAGGAGGCGCCGCAGCTCCGCCGCCGCCGCGCCGCCGAGCCCCGCCTCGAAGGCGGCGCCGTCGAGGCTGCCGGGATCCCAGGCGACCGCCGCGGGTGCGGCTGGCTGCGCCGGTCCATCCGCGACCGCCGCGGCCCGGTAGGCGACGACGAGGGCGACCCGGTGGCGGCACATCCCGCTCGCCGGGCAGGTGCAGCTGGCCTCGCCCGGGGGCCGGCCGGGGCCGAGCCGCGTGACCGTGCCGTCGGCGAAGCGCGCCTCGACGGTGCCGTCCTCGGCCTCCGCGAGGGCGGGCCCCTGGCCGGCGGCCACCTCGCGCAGCGCGCGCTTCACCAGGCCGGCATTGGCGAGCTGGACGAGGCCGTCATCCGTGAGGGCGCGGAGGTCGGGGCGGGCCATCGCCGCGGCTCAGCTCCGGATCGCGGCGGCGAGCCAGCCGGCGAGTTCGCCGGGCGTCATCGCGGCGATCTCGGCACCGGCCGCCACGAGCCGCTGGGCCATCGCCCGGTCGTAGGCGGGCCGGGCCGCCGAATCGAGGGCCGCGAGCCCGAGCACGCGGGTGCGCTGGCCGGAGAGCGCCCGCACCTGAGCGACCAGGGCGGCCTCGCTCGCGCCCTCGTAGAAGTCGGAGACCAAGACCACGATCGCCCGCTCCGGCGCGGTGATCAGGCCGGCCGCGTAGCGCAGGGCCCCGCCGATATCGGTGCCGCCGCCGAGCTGGACCTTCATGAGCAGCTCGCAGGCGTCGTCGCAATCGCGGGTCAGGTCCACCACCGCCGTGTCGAAGGCGACGAGATGGGTGCGGATGCCGGGGAGCTTCCACAGGCAGGCGGCCATCACGGAGGCGTGGATCACCGAATCGAGCATCGACCCGCTCTGGTCGACGAGCAGGATCACCTGCCAGGGCCGCATCTGCCGCCGGTCCCGAGCGAAGAAGTGCAGCCGCTCGACGGTGATCCGCCGGCTCTCGGGATCGTAGTGGCGCAGGTTGTCGCGGATCGTCCGGTTCAGGTCGAGGTCGCGGGCGCCGGGCAGGCGCGTGTGCCGCCGCCGGTCGAGCACCCCCGAGAACGCCACCGCGAGGTCCCGGGCCAGCCGCTCCATCAGCTGCCGCACCACCTCCTGGACGAGCTTGCGGGCCATCACCAGCACGTCGGGCGCCATCAGGTGCTTGGTGCGCAGGACCGCCTTCAGCAGCGTCTCGTTCGGCGCGACCCGGGCCAGCACCTCGGGGTTCGTGACCACGTCGTCGATGGCGTAGAGCTCGATCGCGTCGCGCTCCAGCCGCTCGATGGTCTCGCGGGGGAAGAGCGTGTGGACCGCGTTGATCCAGCCCGGCACCGTCAGGGTCGAGCCCTCGCGGCCGCCCTGGCGCCGCTCCCCCCGCGCCGTCCCCTCGGCGTCGCGGCCGTAGAGCCAGTCGAGGGCCTGATCCATGGCGGCGGCCTCCCCCGACAGGGCGCAGCCGGCCCCGGCGCAGGCGGACTCCGCCGCCTCGCCCAGGATGAGCCGCCAGCGCGTGACGGGGTCGAGGCTCACCGCAGCCGCGTCCCGGCGAGGAGGCTCGGTCCGCGCAGGAGCTCGCTCGCCGTCACCGGCGCGAGCGCGCCGAAGGTCCGCTGGCCCGGCTCCGTCCGGTTGCTCCAGGGCGAGCCGAGGGTCAGGTCGCCGAGGGTCTGCTCCCGGTCCTCGAACTCCACCGCGCCGGTGAACAGGCCCTCCGAGAAGATCAGCGAGGCCTGGCCGGCGGCGCCCCCCGGGAAGGTGACGGCGCGCTCGATCCACCAGACCACACCGCCATCCTGCGGTGACCCGAGGGGCCAGCCCTTCGCGGCCATGCCGCGCAGGCGGTTGGCCTCCACCACGGTCCCGGCGAAGCGGCTCGTGGTCGATGCGGCCGCCTCGGCCTCCGTGAAGGCGTAGGTCTCGCGGGCGAGCTGCGGGAAGGGCTGGACGATCTCGTAGTCGCCGAACAGCGCCCCCCAGGCGGCCAGGGCCCCGGGGTCGAGTTGCAGGGGATGGACGAGGCCGATCAGGCCCGGGGCCGCCCCGGTCAGGTCGAGGTCGAGCGGCGCGTCGTCGGCATCCGTGAAGGTCAGGTCCTCGGCCACCCGGAAGGTCAGGCCCGGGCCGGTCCGCGGGTCGGCATCCGCGAAGGTGGCCCAGACGAGGCGCTGGGCGAGGTGGCGCACGAGCGGGTGGGCGGCGAAGCAGGGGCCGAACACCGTCGGCTGGACCCGGCGGGCGCCGGCGAGCATCGCCTCCAGGCGGGCCACCTGCAGGCTCGCCACGGCCCGCGCGTCCTTCTTCAGGGCACCCCAGCGGGCCACCGCCGCCGCGGCCTTGCCGGCATCGTCGGCCTTGGCGGGCTTGGGCAGGTCCTTGAGCCTCTGGCCGGCGGCGTCCCGGACCCAGGGCTTCAGGGTCTCGTCGAACCCGACCCGGAAGCCGCGGGGGCCGAAATCGAGGTCGAGGCCGCCGCGCTCGTCGAGGTCGAGGTCGGGGGCGAGCCGGTCGGCCAGCTCCTCGGGGGTGAGGCCGCGGGCCTCGGCGAGCTGGGCGATCTTCTGCCGGGCCTTCTCCTGGAGCCCCTTGAACTTCAGCTTCTCGGCGATGCCGTTGAGGTTCATCAGCGCGACGTCGGTGCCGATATCGACCAGCACGTCGAGTCCGGTGACCGCGCGGGCGTGGGCGGCCTCGCCGGGCCAGCGGCGGATCAGGCGGGTCAGGTCGCGGGCCGTGGCGTCGGTGCCGAACCAGCCCAGCGCGCGCAGGGCCCAGCCGTCCTTCGAGGGCGTCCCGGCGGCGATCCAGGCGGAGAACAGGTCCCACGCGAAGGCCGCGAGGCTCGCCTCGGTGCAGGCCTCGCGGACCATCGGCACGCCGGCATAGACGGCGTCCGGGTTGGTGAAGGACAGCATCTCGCAGAGGGTCAGGATCGCCGCGTCCGGCAGGGCGGTCCCGTCCCGCAGACGCGGGCGGGTCAGCATGGACGGCACGACCCAGGCGGGCGGCTTGCCGACCTTGGCGGGGACGCGGGCGAGAGGATCGCGGTCGAGCACCTGCGCGACCGCCTCCGTCACGTCCGGTGCCTGGTCCGCGTAGCGCGCGGCCACGGAAGTGATGATGGCGCGGCCGTCCGCCCGGTCCTGCGCCAGCACGCGCAGGGCGTGCTCGGCGGCATCGCGCAGCGCCCCGGGCCGGCCCACGGCGTCGGGCAGCAGGCGGATGAGGGCGGTCTCGGGATGGCGGCGCAGCCACGCCAGGGCCGGCTCGCGGGCCTTCTTGAGCTTCGTGAGGGCGCGGGCGGCGGGCACGGCGAGACGGCCATCGTCCACCGCCAGGACCGCCGGCAGGAGCCCGACCGGATCGGCCTCGACCAGCCCGACGAGGCCCGGCATCGCCCGCTCGCCGAACCGCGACAGCATCGCCCACACGATCTCCGGCCATTGCGAGACGTGGAAGCATCCCGCAACGACGCGCGACTGGGCCCAGAGGGCGAGCGCCAGGGGCTCGGGCTGCCGCTCCAGGCTGCCGACCAGTTGGCGATAGGGCGAGTTCGCCCAGTAGCGGCAGGCCTCGTCGATCTGGGCGACGCGGGCGGCGACCCAGGCGATCAGGGCCGGCGGGTCGTCGCGCGGCGGCTCGGAGAGCGGGGGCGGGATCCGGCTCCAGCCCTGCGTCGGATGGGAAAGCTCGGTGGCCGCCACGAAGGCCGACAGCGCCTCCGGGCCGTCGAGGGTCACGGCGTTCCGCGCCCGCCAGTAGCTCGGGGCGACCTCCGGCACCGCGTGCGCGAACGGCGTCGGCAGCGGCGCGAGGGCGAGGACGAGGTCGTCCCGGGTCCGGGCCTTGGCCCGCCAGGGCGGATCACGCAGCACCCGCGGCCAGGCGGCGGGCTCCGCCAGGGGCACGGCGCGGGCCTCCGCCAGGGCATCGAGGATGCCGGCCCCGCGCCCGCCCGACGCCGCGAGCCAGCCGCGGACCGTGTCGAGGCCGTGGATATCGAGCGCCCGGTTCACCCGGGCGCGCAGGGCCGGCTCCGATCGGCCGCCCGCGAGGGCGGCGAGGCAGCGGGGCAGGATCGCGGCGGGATCGGCCTCCAGTGCCGCGTCGAGGGCCGCCGCGACGGGCTTCTCGTGGAGATGGGGCAGCAGGGCCGGCAGCGCGCCGGCCTCCCCCGTCGACAGGATCGCCAGGGCGACCGTCCGGCGCTGGTCGTCGGTGGCGTAGTGCAGCAGCCAGTCGAGGGGCGGCAGGGCCGGCTGCCCGGCGGCGCGAGCGACCGCCAGCAGGGTCGCGGCCGCCTCCCCCGCGTCGACGGCGCAGTAGACGAAGTAGAAATGGTAGCTGCGCTTGGTCCGCCAGGGCGCCACCGCGTCCGGCGGCGCATCGGCGAGCAGCGGCACGAAGGCCGTATCGGCCGTCACGTCGATCCCCGCGGAAGCGGCGGCTTCGAGCACGGCGCGGGGCTGGAGCGGGTGCGGGGCGGGCCGGTCGTCGGCCAGGATGAACGCGCAGGCGCAGGCCGCCGGCCAGTCGTGGTCCTCGGCGATCCGCGCGTTCAGGAACGCGACGGCCGCGTCGTAATCGGCCTCCGGGGCGTGCACCAGGGCGGCCCGCAGGGCGAGGTGGAGCGGCTCCGCCCAGGACAGGCGCTGGTAGGGGCGCGGCGTCTTCGGGGTCGGGCGGCGCCGGTCGGCCAGCCGGGCGACGGCCTCCGTCCCGCCCCGGGCCACGGCGTAGCGGAGGATCGCCTCCAGCGCCCGCCGCAGGATGGCGTCGCCGGTGGCGGCCCGGGACGGATTTCCCTGTCGGCGCGCCTCCGCGGCGTCGACGATCGCGTCCAGCCAGGCGGCGAGGCCGTCCCGGTCCGGCGGCGCCCCGGCGAGGCGCGCGGCCTCGGCATCGCCGAGCGCGGCCGCCAACGGCGCCGCGATCGCCCGCCAAGCCTCCGCCGCGTCCGGGCGCGGACCGGGGCGCAGGCGGGTCGGCAGCGGCACCGCCTCGAAGACCGCGGCCGGGGCGGGGGGCGGGACGGGCTCCGCCGGGGCAGCCGGCGGGGGCTCGGCGGGCGGCGGGGCGGCCGGCTCCGCGGCCCGCTCCGCGGCTGGCTCGACAACCGTCTCGCCGGCCGGCCCGGACGCCTGCGCCGGGGCGGGCTTCCTGGCGGCGGCGGTCGGTGCCGGGGCGGACGCCGCGACCGGGGCGGGCGCCGCTCCGTCGGCGCGGACGTAGCCCTTGGCGGTCTTCTCGCGGACGAGCTTGTCCTTCTCCTTCACGGCCGCGGCCGCATCGGCGCAGGTCTTGTCCTTGCTCTGGCCCTGGGTGCCGAGGCGCCCGAAGCGGACGGTGAGCGTCGGGCCGGAGACGCCGACCTCCCAGAACTTGGCCGCGCTGCCCTCGACCAGCTCGTAGCGTTCCATGGGCTGTCTCCCTCTCACGCGTCGCCGGCGGCGGCGAGCAGGCTCGGCGTGCGCAGGACCTCGCTGGCGGTCACCGGATCGAGGTCGCCGAACCGGTGGGTCGCCGCGGCGCGCCAGCCGGTCTCGGACAGGATCAGGGTCCGCAGCGTCTGGATCCCGTCGCCCTCTGGGCCGGGCCGGTGCCAGAACCCGTCCTCGAAGCGCAGGACCGCGACGAGGCGGGTTCCGTCGGGCAGCGCGACCGGCCGCTGCACCGCATGGACGTGCTCGCCACCGGTGTCGGTCGACCAGCCCTGGGGCCGCAGGCCGCGCAGGCGGCGGCCGCCCACCCGGATTCCGTCGAAGCGCGGGGTCTCGGCGCCGCCCCGCTCGGCCTCGGTGAACGCGAAGGTCTCGCGGGCGAGTTGCGGGAAGGGCTGGGCGATCTCGTAATCGGCGAACAAGCCGCTCCAGGCCGCCAGCGCTTCCGGGTCGAGGTGCAGGGGATGGACGAGGCCGACCACGCCCTCGGCCGCCGCGACGTCGAGGGCGAGGGCGTCGTCCGCGGCGTCGGTCGGCGAGAGATCCTCCGCGAGGCGGAAGACGTGCCCCGGCGGCGTCGCGGGCGCACCGTCCGGATAGAGCCCCCAGACGAGGCGCCCGGCGAGGTGGCGGATCAGCGGGTGGGCGGCGAAGAACGGCCAGAACACCCCGGGGGCGACGCGGCGCTGGGACGCCAGCATGGCCTCGAGCCGGGTGACCTGCAGGCCGGCGGCGGCTTCCGCGTCCTTGCGCAGGGCCGCCCAGTGCCGGGACGCCGCCTTGGCGACCTCGGGATCGTCCGCCTTGGTCGGGCGGGGCAGGGCGGCGAGCCGCCGGCCCTCGGCGTCGCGCAGGACGGGCTTCAGCGTCTCGTCGAAGCCGACCCGGAACCGGCGCTCCCCGAAGGACAGGTCGAGCCCGCCCCGGGCGTCGAGGCCGAGATCGGGGGAGAGCCGGTCGGCGAGGTCGACCTCGTCGAGGCCGCGCGCCTCGGCGGCGTCGACGATGGCGGCGCGGGCAGCCTCGCGCAGTTGCAGCAGCGGGCTCTTCTCGGCGATGGCGCTGAGGTTCATCAGCGCCACGTCGGTGCCGATCCCGGCGAGCACGGCGATGCCGGCCCGGCCGCGGGGCTTCAGGCCGGCCTGCCCCCAGGCGCGGATCTGACGGGTGAGGTCGCGGGCGGCGTGGTCGCCGCCGATCAGGGCCAGCGCCTGCAGGGCCCATTCCCCCGTCGCCTTGGCGCCGGCGGCGATCCAGGACTGGAACAGCGCGACCGCGAAAGCGTCGAGGCTCTCCGGCGTGCAGGCGGCGCGGACCTGCGCGACGCCCGCGTAGGGCGTCAGCGGGTCCGAGAAGGCGAGCATCTCGCACAGGGCGGTGACGGCGGCGTCGGGCAGGGCGCCGCCGCTCCGCAGGACCGGGCGGGGCAGGGCGGCGGGGACCACCCAGTCGGGGAGCTTCGGCGGCTTGGCCGGCACCTGCTCCAGCGGGTCGCTGCCGACCCCGGCGGCCACCGCCTCGGTCACGCCGGGATCCCGCTCCGCATAGGCCGCGACGGCGGCGTCGAGGGCGGCGCGCCCCGCGGGCTCGGCGGCGAGGAAGCGCAGGGCAGCGTCGGCGGCGTCGCGGTCCGGGCCGGCGGGCCCGAGGGTCTCGGGCAGGAGCCGCAGCGCCGCAGTGCGGGGATGGGCGCGCAGCCACGCGGCCGCGGCCGGCCGGAGCTTGCGGGTGCGGTGGAAGACCCGGGCGGCGACCGGAGCGAGGTCGGCGGCGTCCACCGGCTCGACCTCCGGCAGGAGCTGCGCCGGATCCGCCGCGACGAGGCGGACGAGGCCGGGCACGGCCCGCTCGCCGAAGCGGGACAGCATCACCGCGATGGCGCGCCGCCACGCCACGTAATGGGCGCGCTGCGGCCCGGTCTTCTCCCACAGCATCAGCGCCAGGGGCTCGGGCTGCCACCCGACCATCCGGAACCAGGGCCCGTAGTTGAAGTAGAAGAAGCCCGTGAACTGCTCGCGGGTGAGGTCGAGCCGGCGGTCGAGCCAGGCCAGGGCCGCCGCGGGATCCGCGTCGGCGGCCGGCACGGGCTCGGCCGGCGGCGGGATCGGCATGTCGTAGAGAGCCTCCGCCTCGGTGGCGCAGATCCGCGCCGCGAGGTCCGTCATGGCCTCCACAAGCGTTCCGGCCTGGAAGTAGAAGGTGCTGCGGTCGAGGGCCTGCTCGGGGTCGAAGCCGTGCGCGAAGGGCGTCGGGATCGGCGCCACCACCCGTTCCGGCCGGGCGCGCGCGGCCCCGCGCCGCCGCCAGGGCGGGTCCCGGAGCACGGGCGGCAGGGCCTCCGGCGCCGCCTGCGGCCCGCTGCCGGCGGCGAGCAGCCGGTCCAGGCGCCCCGCGCCCCGGCCCCCGTCGGCCGCCGCCCAGGCGCGGGCGGTCTCATGTCCGTGGCGCTCGGCGAGCGTGACGGCTCGCGGGCCGAAGGCGGGCTCCCCCTTGCCATGGAGCGCCCCGAGATAGGCCCGCAGCATCCAGTCGGGGAAGGCCGCGTCTGCGGCGTCGAGGGCGTCGCGGACCAGCTTGGTGCCCACGAAGGGCAGGAGGGCGTCGAGGGCGTCGGCGGCCCGGGTCTCCAGGAGCGCCCGGGCGATGAGCGTGCGCTCGGGTCCGACCGCTCCCTCCAGGAGCCAGACGAGGGCGGGGGTGGCCGGCTCGCCGGCCGCGTCGGCGACGGCGATCACCGTGGCGGCGGCCTCCTCGGCCCCGACATCGCAGGTCGCCAGGGTCGCCCGGTGGAACGGCGCGGCGTACCAGGGCGCGGCCTGGCTCGGCGGCAGGTCGACGATCAGCGGCAGGGCGGCGTGGGAATTGCCGTAGGCCTTGGGATCCGGCGGGTCGCAGCGCGCGAGCACCGCGCGGGCGCAGAGGGCATGGTCGGCGCCGGGCCGGTCATCCGCGAAGACCGCCGCGAGCCAGCGGGCGAGGGTCGGCTCCGGCTCCGCGGCGGCGAGCCGGAGGGCTGCCTCCAGGGCCTCCGCGTATTCCGCCTCGGGGGCGGCGGCCAGGGCGGCCCGGATGCCGAAGGCGGTGGGCATGTCCCAGGCCGAGACCGGCAGGGAGCCGTACCGGCCGGAGGGGCGGGGCTGCAGCCGGTCGAACAGGGCCACGAGCGTCCCGGTGCCGGAGCGGGCTACGAGCCAGCGGGCGAAATGGGTGAACGCCGCCCGGGCCGCCGGCCCCTGCGGTCCGGGCTTGGCACCCCAGAGGCGCTGGTTCAGCGCCGGGCAGGCCGCCTCGAGCTGCTCCAGCCAGTGCCGGGCCTCGGCGTGGTCGGGGGCCGGCGGCGCACCGTCGAGCCGGGCGGCGAGGGCCTCGGCCGGCGCGCGGGCCTCGTCGGGAGCGGTTTCCAGAAGCGGGCGGATCCGCGCCGCGAAGGCGGCCCAGTCGGCGGCGGCGTCGAGGGGCGGCCCGGGGCGGGTGCGCGTGGGCAGGGGCGTGCCGGAGAAGATCGGGGCGCCGCCGGTTGCCGGGGTGCAGCGCGCCTCCGCCCGGGCGGCGGGGGCCGGCGAAGCCTCGGCGGTTTCGGAATCGGCGGCCCGGGCAACCGTGGCCTGGGCAACCGTGGCCTGGGCAACCGTGGCCTGGGCAACCGTGGCCTGGGCTGTCGCCCCGGCGGCCGAAGCCGGTGCGGCGTCGCCGGCCGGGCGATAGCCCTTGGCGGTCTTCTCCCGCACCAGCCGGTCGAGCTCGACCCGAGCCGCCTGCGCGCTCGCGAAGCTCTTGGTCTTGGACTGCCCCTGCGTGCCGAGCCGGCCGAATCTCACGATGAGAACGCTGTCCTCGGTCCCGGCCTCCCAGAACTTCGCCGATGATCCCGCCGTCAGCTCGTAACGCTGCATGCAGTCCTCTCCCCGTGGCGCGGCGGTAAAATTTTCCTTGTCGCGTCTCAGGTCAACCCGTAGCGGGCGAGCCGCGCGGCGACCCGCGCCTCGCGGGCCAGGGCCTCCGCCTGATCGGCCGGGCGGGCGCGCTGGCGCATCCAGGCCAGGGCCTCGACCTGGGCCCGGGCCTCGCCGAGGCCGCTCCGGCGCAGGATTGCCACGGCGATGCGCTCACGCTCCCGGGGCGGGAACCACGCGAAGGCCATCCGCAGGGACGGCAGCGCCCGCAGGAAATCCTCATCGCCCCAGGCGGCCACCAGCCCCTCGACGGAGGCGAGGGTGGCGTCGGCGGCGATCTCCTCGCGGGCGAGGGCGAACAGGCCGGCGAGGAAGTCGCCCAGCGTCGCGGGCAGGCCGAAGCGGCGCAGCCGGGACAGGGCGGCCTCCGGGTCCGAGCCGGCCGCGCCGCAGGCGACCCGGAAGCCGAGGGCCGCCCCCGCGAGGGCCGGGGGCGTCTCCGGGTCGGCGAGGCGCCGGCCGAGCATGGCGGCGAAGGGCCCGCGCAGCTCGTCGAGGCCCGCAACCTCGGCGCCGACCTCGCGGAACAGGTCGCGGCAGGCGAGGAGCAGCGGGATGGCGCCGAGCCCCGCGCGGGGCTCCCGGATGCCTTCGACGACGAAGAGCGCCCGGGCCGCCAGAGCGGCGCAGAGGCGGGCGAGGGCGGGCCGCGAAGGCGCGAAGGCGTCGCCGAACCGGTACAGCCGCACGATCCCGGCCCCGGCGGCGCCCAAAGCGGCCACGTCGTGCGCCGCCGCGATGCCGGCGCTCAAGCGGGCCAGCAGATCGCCCTCCAGGGTCAGCCCGGCGAACAGCGCGTCGGACAGGGCCCCGGTGAGAACGGCGAGGGAATCCGGCGCCGCCTCGACCCGGGCGGAGATCCGGGCGGCGGCGGCCATCTCCAGTGTGCCGCCCCAGAGCGAGGCCTCGATCAGGGCGCCGAGCCAGTGCGGGTGGCGCACGAGCGTGAAGCGCTCCCGCGGCAGGCCGGGCTCGGCGCGGTCCGGCCCCTCGCGGGCGATCCCCGGCAGCCCGAGCAGCGCCAGCCGGTGCAGCAGGTGCGCCCGCGCCCGGTCGCCCGGCGCGGCCCAGTCGAGGTCGATGCTGCGGCGCGCCGGCCCCGGCTCCAGATCGGCGGCGCGCAGACGCTCGGCGACGTCGGCCACCAGGGGCGGCTGCCGGGTGCCGGGAGCGAGGCGTCCCTCGCGCCGGCCGGTGAGCGCCCGCAGCATCGCGGCGAGCGCGGGGTGGCCGGGCGCAGCGCCGCCGGCCGCCCAGGCGGGCGGGCGGTCGAGAGCGTCCTTCACCAGGGCGGCGAGAGCCGCGTCGATCAGGTCGGCGCGCAGGATCGCCGGATGGGCGCGCAGCCGGGCGAGGGCCTCGGCATGGACCCGCCAGGCGATGCGGTCGGCGGTGGAGACGACCTGCCCGGCCTCACGCAGGGCCGCGGTGATCGCCGTCATCGCCCAGTCGGCCGCGGGGGCGAGGCCCGCCTCGGCCACGCGCTCGTAGTAGCCCGGCGCCGGCATGCCGGCCGCGTAGCCCGAGAACCGGTCGAGCCGGAGATAGGCGTAGGGCACCACGTAGCTGCCGGTGCGCAGGTCCGGCTCCGGCGGCGCCGGCTCGGGCCGGGTCCCGTCCGCCTGCGCGGCGTGGCGCCGGACGGCGTCCGCGTGCCAGCCGCCGCAGACGAGGACCACCGGCCGGTCGCCGGCCGCGCGCAGGGCGTGGGCCGCGTAGGCGCCCATGAAGCGCTCGCGGGCCGCCTCGGCGGGATCGTCCGTGCCCGGCGGGCGCAGCAGGGCGAAGTAGCGGTCGAGCCGGGCCGGCAGCTCCGCCTCGGAGGCCGCCTCGGCGAGGACGTCCCAGAGGGCGTCCTGGTCGGCGACGCCGAGGGCGGCGGCCAGCGCCCGCTCGGCGGCCTCGGCGCGGGCCCCGTGCGGGTCGGCGTAACGGTTGGCGCGGCGTCCGAAGGCCGGGTCCCAGGCCGGCAGGTCGCAGAACAGCGTCTGCGCACCCACCGCCCGGCCCGCCTCCAGCGCCTGCCATTCCGGCGAGAAGGCGCAGAACGGCGTGTAGGAGGCGGCGCTGCCGGTCGCATCCGCCCGGAACGAGAAGATCGCCACCGGCAGGTCGTGGCCGAGGGCGAGGTCGGGCAGGTGCGGGTTGAAGTCCACCGGACCCTCGATCAGCACGAAGGCCGGCCGCAACGCCGCGATCCTGCGCCGGACGAGCCCGGCGCAGGCCGGGGAATGGTGGCGTACGCCGATGACGGTCAGGCGGCCGGAATCCGGCGCGGGACCGCTCATTGCGGGGTGAGGAGGTGCCGCGCCGCGTAGAGCTGGCGCCACACCGCGCCGGAGCGGCGGCTGACGCGCTGGTCGAGATAGCGGCGCAGGCGGGCGAGATCCTCCGCGTCGTCCTTGGCGGCGGTGCCGGCGAGGCAGGCGACGATGTCCTCCGGCTGGCCGGCATCGCCCCGCAGGAAATGGCCCTTCACCCCGATGGCGTGGGCGACGCTGACCGCCTCCGCGGTGCTCATCACGGAGGAGAGCCGCTCCATGCCGGTGCCCTCCGTATCCACGGCCTCGCGCAGCTCCCGGAAGCAGGTCACGAGGAGTTCGAGCACCTCCGGATCCGGGCTGCGGGGCACGCCGGACCGGGCCAGAAGCGCGGTGGCCTCGCGCTGCACCAGGGCGAGTTCGGCCTCAAGATCGGCGATCGGGAACACGGTCTCGAAGCCGAACCGGCGCTTGAGGGCCGCCGACATCTCGTTCACGCCCCGGTCGCGGGTGTTGGCGGTGGCGATGAGGTTGAAGCCGTCGCGCGCGTAGACCATCCCGTCCGCGCCGGTGAGTTCCGGCACGGCGAGCACCCGGTCGGACAGGACCGAGAGCAGGCTGTCCTGCACCTCCAGCGGGCAGCGGGTCAGCTCCTCGAAGCGGACGATCCGCCCCGCGCTGAGGCCGGTATGGAGGGCGCCCGGCACCAGGGCGCGGGGGCTCGGCCCCTCGGCGACGAGCAGCGCGTAGTTCCAGCCGTAGCGGATCTGGTCCTCGGTCAGCGACGCACCGCCCTGGATCGTCAGGGTCGAGCACCCGCTGATCGCGGCGGCGAGGAGTTCCGAGAGCAGGCTCTTGGCGGTCCCGGGCTCCCCGATCAGCAGGAGGGCGCGCGAGGTCGCCAGGGTGACCATGGCCCGCTCCACCAGCGCGGGCGCGCAGACCACCTTGGCGGGGGTCGCGCCGTCACCGCAGATGAAGCGCCGCACGGCCTGGAGCGAGAGCTGCCAGCCGGGCGGCCGCGGCGCCGAATCCTCGGCCCGCAGGCGGGCGAGTTCCGCAGCGTGGACGTCCTCGGCCGGGGGTCTCTGACGCGCCTCGCGATCGCCGCCCGCCCGCACCGCCTTCGCCATGCACCCGTCCCCTGCCGTCGCGCTGATCCTGTCGGCGTGTCCTGCGATCGGCAGAGCATGCCCCGGCACGGGCATGTCTCTCAAGCGCCTCCGAGCATCTCCGAGCATCTCCAAGCATTGGTGGCCCGACGCATGCGTCCGGCCGGCCCGCACGGCACCGGACGGGCCAGATCGGATGTCTTTCCGAGAGCATCTACATCGACACCAAGCACAACGTCAGGATCGCGATCTCGAAGACGATCCAGCCACCGAAGACGACGACCAGCTCCCAGTCGGTTCTCTCTTTGGTCTTGGCCAAAGCGTACATGCTCGACCTCCTCGCGCAGCCCGTGAGGCCACAAGCGAATTCAGTCACCACGATAGGACGCGACGTATATGAATATTCAATCAGATTCTGCCGTGGATTGCAATTGTTCGAGCCCACGCAAGCCCGAAGATAAATCAATACATCACTCCGCAAAACGCGCGCCGCGCCTTCTCGGACGCGGAAATATTGCATCGCAGCAAGTATTTCCCCGCAGGCCCGGCGCTCGCGCAACCCCGATCCCGGGGACGTGAACGGGATCCGTCCGGCCGCGTTGCTCCCGACAGGCCCGGTAGAGGCAGCCTGGGGAAGCGTTCCGAGGATTCACACATGAAGACGTTGATCAGCCTGACCGTCGCGGGCCTCCTGGCGACGGGCGCGGCCGCCACGGCCGCGGAGAATACCGGCCCCCGCATGCAGGGCTCGCCCAATCCGGCCGGCTATACGGGCAAGGACGAGACGGGGAAGGGCGCGACGACGGGCACGACGACGGGCACGACGACCGGATCACCGGGCTCGGAGATGCCGCAACAGGACGGCCGGATGAAGGGACCGCCAAATGCGGCTGGCTTCCAGCCGGGCGGCGACAAGGCCGGCGGCGCGGCCGGAGCCCCGGACCGTCGCTGATTCGCCTCATGCCGGGGCGGGATCCGGCCCACGATCCCGCCCCTGAAGCCGGAGCCCCAGCCGCGACAGGCGGGGGCGGCAACCGGACGGGCCGCGCAATGCGGCGGCCCCATGGAGCACGGTGCGCGCAACGATATCCCCGCCACGGCGACGGCGATCAAAGGGCGGGGCCGTGATGGCCCAGGTCGAGGCGGAGCCGGTCGCAGGGCCCTGACGAAGGCCGTCGACCTGCCGGAGACGCCGGGATTCGAGGACGGCGGCGCCGTCCCCCTGCGCGCCCGGGCAGCGAACGTTCTGCTCGTGAAGCCGTCGCGGCACCGCGGCGGCGCACCGCGGCGGCATCGCGGCAGCAGCATAGCCGGGACCTGTGCCGCTGCGGCGGCCCCGTCATCCAGCCGTCATCGGGCCGGCCTAGGGCGGCGCCTCCCGCCCACCCGACCGGCTGTACTCACCTGATGGATTGGTCCGACCTGCCCGAAGACATCCCCCCGTCGTCGGCCGCCGACGCGAGCCGGATGCGGCTGTACATCACCGTCGGGCTGATCGGCATGGGGGCGCTCGGCATGGTCGGCGGGATGCTGCACATCCTCCCGGCCTGAGCGAGACCGCCGCCGCCCCGGCCCGGCCCGTTCGGTCGCCGCCTGGATCGCGGCGATCCGGCCGCCGATCTCGTCCGTCGTCCGGGCGGTCTGTCCGGCGGTCACCTTCACCGCCGCGGCGACCACGGCGAAGCCACGGCCCGCCTCACCGGCGCGGGCGGCCTCGATCGGGGCGACGCCGCATCATTCAGCGAACCAGGATCGATCCCCCGCACCAGACCGGCGCCCCCCTGCCGCAGGAACCGGAAGGTCCCGGCGGGCGGTGCGTCGCAGCGCGGCTCCATCGGCTGGACGACGCTGCCGCCGGGCCGGCGGCAGGCTACCGGACGGGATCGGGCAAGGCTGAAGCCGCAGCGCCGGGGAGGCGATCCCGGCTGCTTCCATGCGGATCGCCCGATGGCAGCGCCACGGGAGGTGCCCTGAGAGGCCGGGATCGACACCCGCGGGTGCCGCTGCCGAATCCCGGAGGTCATCGCGGCTCCAGAGCGCCCGCCGGAGCCGGGGCACGCGGTTCGGAGCCCGAATCCGCTCAGGCCGCCAGCTTGAGAACCCAATCGTAGAAGTCGGTCCAGGTCTCCGACGGGGCCGCCGGCTCTGTGCCCGACGATTTCCCGGGTTCGATCGCGACCTGCGCGCGGACATCCCGAGGGGCGCAGCCGAACTCTGCGCGGAAGGCCTGGGTGAAATGTGCGGGGCTCTCGAACCGCCAGCGATACGCCACATCGGAGATGCGGGCGAAGCGGCCGTCGCCGGCGGCGAGGTCCCGATAGGCGCGGGCGAGCCGGCGCTGCCGTATATAGCCGGACACGCCCCCGAGGGGGACGAACAGCCGGTACAGGGCGCTGCGCGAGACGCCGAACCGCTGCCCGATCGCCTCGGCGGTCAGGTCCGTGGACGCAAGCTCGGCCTCGATGAAGCGCCGGATGGCGACGAGCAGGGGGGCCCGCTCGAGTGGCTGGACGCCCCCATCCTCCTGCGGCAGGCCCAAGGCCGCCACACCGAGCAGCGCCGCCGTGGCCTCAGCTGCCGCAGCGGCCTCCGGCTCCGAGAACCCGGTCGCGTGCGTGCTGAGGGAGCGCAGGTGGTCGGTGAGCATCCGGCCGAACGGCGTCGCACCCCGGATCACCGCCCCGTGCAGGGTGTCGAGCGCGCTTTGCCGGACGCCGAAGAGCGGCCGCGGCAGGACGACCGTGATCGCCTCGTAATCCGTGGAGGCGGCGGAGAGGGGCCGCGACAGGTCGAACAGGCAGATGTCCCCCGGCGCGCAATCCTGCTCCCTGCCGCTGACCGCCACCCTCGATTGTCCGGAGACACGCATGTGGGCGACGATGTGATCGACGCCCATCCGGGCCACCAGGCCACGCTCGCGCACGAACCGGAGCCCGGAGGCGCGGGCGCTGCAGACGATCGCGGTGCCGAGGTGCCGAACCCGCGACTGACCGCGGAAATCGGACAGATCTTCCTTGCGGATCGTGAAGTCCCAAAACGGCGCGACGGCGTCGCGCCAATCGTCGGCTTGACGATGACCGGGGCTCTCACCCGTGAGCAGCAGGATCGGTTTTGGTCGCATCGCCCGTGTTGTGGTCCGGACCGCGCACATGGCATCGGCCCCGCCGCCAGTATGGCGATTCCTGCTGCTTAGAAAAGTGGCACTCCGTTCCAAACACCGGACTCTGCGCTCCGGGCTCGTCCTGTCCTGCGGGATCCGGTGCCGGAGGTGGAACGTCCCGCAGGCCGGTCGGCCGCGGGACGGGACGGGACACGGTTGTGAGGATCGCGGACTGCGATCCTGATGGTCGAGCCCCGTTACCGTCCGCTCGGGGCTGCGCCGCTGCCGGTGGCACCGTTGCCGGTGCTGTTGTCGCCCGCAGGGGCGCCGGGGGACGAGGTGTTGCCGTTGGGCGTGCTCTGCGCGGCGGCTATCCCAGCGCTGCCGGCGACGAGGGCGAGAGCGAGCAGGGCGGATTGAACGGTTCGGCTGGTCATGGCTCTCCTGGATCCCGATCGGATTCTCGACGTGCCGGCCCATGCCGGCTTGCCTTCGAGAACCGCCCCCGGCCCGCCCTGTTCCCGCCCGGACGGGAGCGGCGCGAATCGGCCGCGGACCTCGGGCATGCCCGTGCAAGCATCCAGACCCGGAATGCGGCCGCGCTGCCCGGCTCGTGGATCGGGCAGCCGTTGTGCTCGGCCCGGAAGCCGGCCGAGCGGGGATAGACCACTCGGCGCGCGCATGAGGGCGTCGAGCGGACGATGGGCGGCGAGGCCGTGCCAAGGACTGAGGACGAGGCCGTCATCGCGAGCCCGCGCCTTCGCGTCGCTCCAGGCCTCCTGACGCGGCACGGTGATGCGCGCCACAGGGCGATAGGGGCTCTCGGCCTCGGGCCAGGGGACCGAAGCGTCCTCGACCGGCATCGTCTCGCGATTGGTGAGGAGTTGAGCCCGGATTTCCCAGACGCCCGCCTGCGCGGCGAAGAAGGCCGCGACCGCCTCGCGCAGGCCGTTCGGCTTGCCGTTGACGTTCAGGGCGGCGCCCGTGAGCGCGGTCAGTTCGGGCGAGACCGGCGCCACCGCGACCTTCGCGACGTAATCGCCCCAGCGCAGGGGCGCCTGGCTGTAGAAGGCCTCGCCCAGGATGTGGGTTTCGGGATGACCGCCGAGGGCGATGACTATCGGGCTCTTCGTGCCGAGTCCCTCAAGCACCGCTTCGACGCCGCGCAGCAGGGCCGAGAAGCCCTTCTTGAACACCTGCGGGGTGTCTGTGGCGCTCGCCGGCAACGCCGAGAATCCTGATGGCGAGGCCCCGGGGTGTCGACACGCTGTCGTCGAGGATGTCGCCGGGATTGGTCGAGAAGCGCAAAACCACATCGTGGCGCCCCGGCGCCGCGAAGGCGCCCTGGGCGAACGCGGGGGACAGTCCGGGCAGCACCTCCAGGGAGCCGACCAGCAGGCCGTGCGCCTTGGCATGAACCCCGCGCACCGCGTGGCCGTCATCCTTCAGGGTGGTGCCCTGGATCTTGGCGAATTGCTCGACCATGCCCGCATGGACCGCCGCTTCATTGGGCTGCGGAGCCTCCAGGTCGGGCGTGTAGCGAATGAAGTCGGTCATGGGCCTCGGGGAAGACTCGGGGGCGCCGGGCAGCGGATCCGAGCCGCAAACCGTTCGGATGCAGGCCGTTCCGGGCATTTAGGGCGGCGGGAGCTGCGGGCCGCGCCGTTTCCGCCGGGAACACCCGGCAGCCCCCCGAGCTTGTCCGAAGGTCGAGACCTGGGGCGTGGCGTGAAGGTGTTCCGGATCATGCAGGCGGCGACGGGGGCGATCCTCTGGATCGGCTCCGCGCTCGATCCCCTTGCAGCCCTCGACGCGATGGCGCGCGCAGCCGGCTTCCGCGACAGCACCCGGATCCCGAGCCACCTGCGGGCCGGAGGCCTCCATGTCGAAGAGGTGGAGGTCTGAATCCGCGCCGCGCCGAGCAACGGGCCGGGCGGCTGGACGTGCGGCTGGACGTGCGGCGCCGATATCCCATCCCGGGCTGGCGGATCGAGATGCGCTCGCCGGAACCGACCACAGCGACCGCTGTGTGCATCGGGGAGAACAGGGGGGTTGCCGACAAGTGTAGCGATGCCGTTCACGCGTCTTCAGGGAACGCCACGGAGGGTACGGCATGAACTCCGCCGATCCGACACCGCGCCTGCTCGCGGCCGGGGCGTCCCTCACCGGGACCGGCATCCTGATGTGCCGGACCGAGCCGTCCTGGGACGGGATCCTCATCGGCCTGCTTTGCCTCGGGCTCTGGGCCCTCGGAACCCTCGCGACACGTCCGGGGCCCGTGACGCGGCCCACACGGACGATGCGGCCGGTCCTGCTTGAGGCGGTCGTCGTCGAGCGCCCCCGACCGCCGCCCCTGTTGCTGCCCGCGCCCCGGACGTCGGCCGACGACCGGGCCGGATCGAGCCCATCCCGCCTGCCGGACAGGCCGACGCACCGCCCACGCGTCATCGGGCGCCGGCGCGGCTAGGGCCCCATGGCCGGCCCGGGATGCCGCTGACCCGGCAGGCGAGCAGGGGCGAGAACCGCGCTTCGAGAGCCTTGAGACGTGTCACCGGGGTGCCCCGGCGACGGCCGGGGCGGCCGCGAAGACCGCGGCGGGGAGCCCCGCCCGCGCCGAAGGAATCTGGTAAGGAGGTGAGCCAGTCATCGATCCCAGGCCGGCCGGATGTCCTGCGGCGTCCTCGCCATCCGGACCGACAAACGGCCGCCGTCCGGAATCCTGCGTCGCCGCGCCGGCTCTGGCGGCGCGCCGCCCTCATGACCGGCCAGGAGATCGCCATGGCCCCGATCGAGACCCCGGTGCCCTACCGGCTGCAATGCATCGTCCACCGGGAGAGTGCCGGCGGCATCATTATCCACGACGAGCAGATTCCCGGCGCCACCGACGAAGCGGCGGTCGCCACCGCGAAGGCACGCTTCACGCAGCTGCTCTCCGGCCGGTCGGGCTCGGCGGCTCTGAGGGACCCCGCAGGCCGGGTCGTCTGGTCTGCCCGGCAGACGCCGCCGCCCGGCACGGTGGAATCCGGCATCCCGTAGGTTACCTCCCGGCGAGGTCAGGGGGTGTGGCGCGCCTCGAGATCGATCACCGGGCCGCCCAGATCGAAGAACTCATCCTCGTACGGGAGCAGGTCCTGCGGTTCCTCAGCCTCCCGCCCCCCGAACGGCAGGAGCGCGGACAGGACTCCGAGGCAGAGCGCTCCGGCAACGAGGGCAATCATAATCGCGAAGCTCATCACGGAACACTCAGGCGAAGCCGACGGCGGCATCAGGCCGTCGGAAGATTAAGGCCCGGTTCCCGCACGCCGCAATCGTTCATGGCCGTCCGCGCGACCACGGATCGACCGTTCTGCACTCTGAACGGCGCCCCGCACGCCCCGAAGCGCCACGAAGCGCCACGGGGGCACCGCTGGCGCACCGTTGCGGGGCGCATTCGAGGATTGGACCGGCCCCGGCGCGGCCCGGGTGATTCGGATGCGGAATCACCGTGGCGTCGTGACCGCATCCTGACGGTGCTCGACCTCGTCGCGCACACCGCGGCCGGCCATGAGGATCTCGGTCATGAACGCCGCGATCGCCGCCACCGTGCAGATCAGCGCCGCGCCGAAGCAGGCGAACAGGACGGAGGCGGTCGCCGCGTCGCGCAGGGCCCCGACGAACAGGGTCAGCACCGCCAGGCCGATCAGCCCGCCTCCGAGCGAGGCCAGGACCACCGCCACGTCCAGCACGAAGGAGCGCCGCCGCAGGAAGGTCAGACGGCGGGTGAGGCGGACAGCCTCGGCGGCCGTGGCCCGGGCGGTCTCCGCCGAGAGGCTGTCGACCTTGTCGGAGATCCGGCCGAGTCGGGTCGAGAACACGTTGAGCAGCGTCGCCAGGGCCGACAGCAGGAAGGCGGGCGCGAGCGCCACCTGGATGATGTGCGCGACGCTGTCAGGCTCGGTCGCATTGAGGGAGAAGCCGAACATCGACGCGCTACGCTCGCGGACATGTCATGTCCCGGCGCGGCCGGGCATCGGTGCGGATGGAGGCGCGGGTGCGCACGGGTCCCGGGCGGAGCAGCCTACCATAGGAGCCCCTCCGCCTGCAGCCCGGCCACCAGCAGGAACAGCGCCGAGAGGAACGCGACCGCGATGTAGGGGGCCGGCGTGTCCGTCACCGAAGCCTCCCGGCGGGCGTGGGGCACAGATGCCCGATCCCGATACGGGCCGGGAGGACCGGCATCGAAGGCAGCGCGACGGGTCCCATGCGCGTCTCCTGAACTCTCCACCGATGACGAGGCCGGGCAGATAGGGCCTGATATGCGCCGGGAAAGCCGCGGCCGTTCGGCCGTGCGGCGGCCGCAGGTTCTTCTCCACAGGCCGGGCGGAGCGGGTCCGCACCGGGAGCCGGCGCCGGGTCTTGCGCGAGATCTGCGGCGCCCCGGGAGATCGGTCCATGGGGCCGCGGCCGGACTCACGGTCGTCCGCCCGAGATCCGGATCCGGCCGGGCCCCCTATTCGCGCGGGCGCATCCGCCGTCGGACGCCGGAAGATCAGGGCCGGGCCGGCGCGAACCCGACGGGCAACGATCCGATACGCTCCCGGACCGGAGCAGATCTCCCGCCTCGCGCAAGCGGGCAATCCGGGGGACCGATCTGGGCTGTTCGTAAATTAATGTTAACCGCTCTTCGGGTCGCAGACGGACTTGCGGGCCGCCTGCCGGTAGGCTCTAGTGAATGTCGAAGCTTCCTGGTTGGTCCTGGGAACGTTTACGAACGAACTTCAGCCCCGTCCGCACCGCGCGGCGGGGCTTTTTGTTCTCGGAAACACTCCGATACACATGGTCGAGAGCGCTTCGACCAATCCCGATCGGGATGTGCCCCAGCACACTTGGCTGTCTTGGCGGGAGGGCCCGTATCCGGGCTGTTGCGGCGACGCACTATCGCCCTGGCGCGCCCTGTCGTTCTGTCCGCCCCGCACACATCCCGCACAACGGGAGACAGAGGACCAGATGATCAAGAAGCTTCTTCTCGCGAGCGCCGCCACGGCCCTCCTGACCGGCGCCGCCTCGGCCGCTGACCTGCCGCGCCGCGCCGCCCCGCCGCCGGTCTTCACCCCCGTCCCGGTCTTCACCTGGACCGGCGCCTACTTCGGTATCAACGCCGGCTACGCCTTCGACGCCAGCAGCAACAACACCAACAGCTTCGCCGTGCCCTTCCCGTACGGCAACGGCACCACCGCCTTCTTCAACCAGCGCAACCAGGAAGGCTTCTCCGGCGGTGGCCAGGTTGGCTACAACTTCCAGTTCACCCCCGGCTCCGGCATCGTCGTCGGTATCGAGGCGGACGCCCAGTACCTCGACTTCGGTCGCAACCGGAACAACGCCTTCGTCGTCGGCCCGCTGGCCCCCGGCTACTACGTCACCGACCCGCGCGGCCTCTCCAGCCTCGACTTCTTCGGCACCGTCCGCGGCCGCATCGGTTACGCCTTCGATCGCGTGCTGTTCTACGGCACCGGCGGCTTCGCCTACGGCTCGGGCAGCGCCGACCGCTCCTTCGGCGGCTTCGCCGGCAATGACAGCTTCCGCACCGGCTACGCCGTCGGCGGCGGCATCGAGTACGCGCTCCCCACCGACTCCTTCCTGAACTTCTTCCGCTCGTCGGCCGTGACGCTCAAGGTCGAAGGCCTGTACGTCAACCTCGACCGCAACACCCGCAACCAGGGCGCGTTCGTCATCAACGCCGCCAACAACTTCCCGGTGGCGTACAACACCATTGGCCGCCGCGATGACGAGTTCGCCGTCGTCCGCGCCGGCCTGAACTACAAGTTCGGCTCGTACTGAGATCCTCGCGCGATTGCGCCCCCCGCGCCGCGGGGGGCTGCGTCCCGGCCACCGGGACAGCGCGAGGCCCTCTGAGCAGGCCGTATCCTTTCTCGACCTGAGCATCCCCAGCCCGATCAAACTGGCCGCTTGAGCCGAGGAGCGTCCCGGGAGTCATTCCCGGGACGTCTTGCCCGGGACGTCTTGCCCGGGACGTCTTGCCCGGGACGTCTTGCGTCCTGGCGATGGCCCTCCGCGTCACGCCTCAGGCGTGGACCGCGTGTTCCAGTTGCGCCTTCGACATCCGCGACCGGCCAGGCACGTTCTGAGCGCGGGCCTTGCGCATGAGCTCGGCCTTTGTCGGCTCCGACCGGCTGGAGCCCTTGCCGGACGCCTTGCCCTGTCCGGCAGACCTGCCGTCCTTCCTGCCGTCCTTGCGCGCTGCGGCGGCCTTTTCGGCGGCGGCCTCCGGCTGCTTCGAGAACTGCTTGCCCTTGCGGGTATCGGCCCGCTTCTTGGCCGTGCTGGCGGCATATTCCTTGTCCGTCAGACTCTCGCGGGCCTTCTTGGGCAGGTACCGTTCACCGGTCTTGCCGCTCTCTTCGCCCGATTTCGTGCCCCATTCCTCGTCGGTCCATTGCCGGAGATGGTTGTCGGCCGTCTTCTTGCCGGCATAGCCACCGCCTTCCTTCTTGTATTCGGCGGTCGCCATCTGCGCCTTGCGCGCCGACCACTGCCCAGGCTTGCCACCCTTGTCCGATTTCGTGACTTGCGTCTTGACCTTCTCCCACAGCTTGGGGTCGGTCTTCTTCGCTGTACCCGACATCGTCGCGCCTCGTGAAAAAGATTTGGCAGACAACACGAGCCCTGCGGCTCTGTTCCTGCGGCGCGTTCACTCCCCGCGCCCCGCCCGGTACGGTCCCGCGCCCCGGCGCCCCGCGATGCCATCCCCGGGGAGGGGACGCGTCTCGGAGCGGAGCGGGATCGGCCCGACGGCGGCCAGGATTGAGCGCCTTTCAAGGCGCGGGAACGGGAGCGGAAGACGCAGCAGCCCGATCCGGCGCAAGCCCCTGCGCAAGCCCCTGCGCGAGCCGAAGGGCGTCATCGTCGGCGGCCGAGGCCCCCCATCCGCAGCGCCTCAGGAACCTTCGATCACGCCGGTTCGGACCGGAAGTCTGCTCTCGGCGGTCGCCGCCGGAGGGTTCCGGAATGTTTGTTTCTGGACGGTTATGGCGGAGGTCAGCCCACATTCAGGCGAGACGACCATTCTATCGTGGCCTTGTGTCGGTCCCGACCGGCACAAATCGAACAGAAGGTCAGATCATGATGCACGTGAAGATGTTCGCGGCGACCGCGGCCGTCATCGGCGGCCTCGGCCTCGTCTCCGCCAGCGCGGCGCCCCTGGCACCCGCCGGAGCCGCCGCGATCACCGGCCCCGCGTCTGTCAGCACCGTCGCCTTCGGCTGTGGACCCGGCTGGGCGCCCGGCCCGTACGGGCGCTGCCGGCCGATCTACCGTCGTCCGCGCTTCTACGGCCCCCGCTGCTTCTTCCGCCCGACTCCCTGGGGCCCGCGGCGGGTCTGCCGCTACTGATCCGACGGCTCGGGATCGATCGCGGCACCGAACCGTGACGCGAGCCGCGAGCTGATCCAGGGGCAGGCGCCGTCTCCGAGGAGGCGGCCCTGCCCCTTCCCGTTGGAAGGGACGCGGACGCCCGGGATCGCGCATCCGGCCCGTGCCGCCAGGCAGGCCGGGGCCCGGCCGCAGAGCCGCGCGCCGTCGGACCGAAAGTCCCGGCGCGGGGCGGGAATAAATCCCGCCGCCCACCGGTTCCTGATCGTGTGGCACGACGCTGCGGTCTGGAGCACGAGGGTCGGGACCCCATGGCTTCGCAGGCTCTCGACGGGGCGGGCCCGGCCCGGCCGCCGACATGACGACCCTGGCGCGGGCGCGCTTCAGCCAGTTCGTCCTGCCGCGCCTCGACGAGGGTTACCGGCTCGCGCACTGGCTCACCGGAAATGCCACCGACGCCGAGGACGTGATGCAGGAGGCGTGTCTGCGCGCGTACCGGGCGATCGAGGGGTTCGCCGAAGGCAATGCCCGCGCCTGGTTCCTGACGATCGTCCGCAACACCGGCTATTCCTGGCTGCAGCGGCACCGGCCGCGGGCGGTGGTCTTCGCCGACGACCTCGCCCCCGAAGCCCGCGCCGAACTGGAGACCGGAGGCGCCCTGGCCGAGGCCCCGGAGACGCCCGAGTCGACCCTCATCGCCCGCGACGAGGCGGGGCAGCTCGCCCGGGCGGTCGGGTCCCTGCCGGTGGCCTTCCGGGAGGCGCTGATCCTGCGCGAGTACCACGGCCTCAGCTATCGGGAGATCGCCGCGGTGACCGGCGTCCCGATCGGAACCGTGATGTCGCGCCTCGGCCGCGCGCGGCAGCATCTGCTTGTACGGCTCGCGAAGGACGGGCGATGACCGACGACGAGACCCTTCAGCTCCTCAGCGCCTACGCGGACGGCGAACTGTCCCCTGGCGAAGTCCTGGCCATGGAGCGCCGTCTCGCCGCGGACCCCGCGGCGCGGGCGATGGCAGAGCGCCTCCGCGACCTCTCGCGCGCCCTGCGCGGCCCTCTGGCGGGACCGTCGGCCCCGGAGACCCTGCGGGCGGGCGTGATCGAGCAGATCGGCTTCTCCGATCCGCCCCCATCCCGCACCCGGCTCGGCTCCTGGCAGGTGCTGGCCGCGACGCTGCTCCTCGGTCTCGCCGGCGGCGCCGCGCTCGGCGCCGGGGCCGTCTATCTCGACCGCCCCGGCGGCGCCCCCGATACGGGCGCGTCCGTGCTCGCCGGCCACCTCCGCGGCCTCGCGGCGCCCCAGCCCTTCGACGTCGCCTCCTCGGACCGGCACGTGGTGAAACCCTGGTTCAACGGACGGACCACCATCGCGCCCGAGGCTCCGGACCTGTCGGACCGGGGCTTCCCGTTGATCGGCGGCCGGGTCGACATCGTCGCCGGCACCCCCGTGCCGACCCTGGTCTATCGCCGCGACCGGCACGTGATCAGCGTCACGGTGGTCTCCGCCGCCGACGGGGCTCCGGACGGCGAGGGACGGCGGGACGGGTCCACGATCGAGCGCTGGCACCTCGGCGACCTCACCTACTGGGCGGTGTCGGACCTCAACCCGCGCGACCTGCGCGCCTTCGCCGACCTGTTCCGGTCTCGGGCCGGCGGACGCCCGAGCTGAAACGGGAATAATCGGCATTTCCGACGGGTTGTTACTGATATCGGGGAGTCGATGCGGCGAGGAACCTGGCGTGATCAGTCAATCGCACATGAACATCCGCAGAACCGGGGGCATGCCGGAGGCCGGCCCGGTGCACGCGCGGCGGTCCCAGTCCGGCGGCGCCCCCACCGTCCCGGACGCGTTCGTGGTGGAGGCCGCGCTCCACCTCCTGGCGGAGCATCTCGAACAGGGGCTGGCCGTGACCGACCGGAGCGGTCGGCCCTATTTCCTGAACCGGGCTGCGCAATCCCTCATCGACCGGGGCCTTCTGCGCCTCGAGCACGGCGGCCTGCGCGGCGCGGGGCCGGAGGACAGCGCGACGCTCCGCCGCGTCATCGACCGCTGCGCCGCCGGCCAGCGCGGCGCCGCGGTGCGCCTGGACGGCCCCGACGGGACACTCCTGGTCGCCGCCTGCGCGATCCCCGGGGCCTTCCGCCCGATCGCCGAGGGCGCGGTTCTCCTGCGCCTCATCGACCCCGCGGCGCCACGCCTGCCGGATCCCGGCGTTCTGCAGGATCAGTTCGGTTTTACCCCCGCGGAGGCGGCCCTGGCCATCGACATCCTGGCGGGGAACGACCTCGCGGCGAGCGCGACGCGCCGCCAGATCACCCGGAACACGGCACGCGTGCACCTGCGTCACCTCTTCGAGAAGACGGGGACGCGCCGCCAGGCCGAGTTGATGCGCCTGCTCCTGCTCTGCCCGCAGCCGATCGCGGGTGTGTAGAGCCGTCCTCGGTTTCCCGTGCGGGACGGAGGGGCGTCGTCTGGACCGGCAGAGCCTGCCCCGTCAGGCGGCAGGCCGCAACAGGCTCGCCCCCGGCAAACAAGTCTACTTCGACAACACGCAGTAACCTGAACAGATGATGCGAGAAAGAGACGATTCATCGACACTGATCCGGCCGAAATTGGATAAAGAACCAATTTTTCGGCACAACGGAGACCAGATCATGATCCTCTCGTTCGTTAAATACATTCGAAAAAACCGCATCGCCGCGCGAAACATTCGCATCTTATCGGCCCTCGACGACGATATGTTGAGCGATATCGGGCTCGACCGGCGCACGCTCCGCGCCTTCTGCGAGAACGGCTGTTCGCACATGCTGGCCCGGCCGAGCCAGCCGGAGGCATCCCGGACGGTCGCACTGCCCACGACGCTCGGGATCGCCGTCCGCTGAACCGGCCAGACCCCTTCAGGCCCGCTCAGATCGCGATGCAGATCTTGCCGAAGTGGCGGTTGCTTTCCTGGTGGCGGAACGCCGCCACGAGCTCGTCGAGGGGGTAGCGGCTGTCGACCACCGGCCGCAGGCCGCAGGCTTCGATGCCACGGACCATCTCGATCTGGTGGCGGCGGCTGCCGACCAGCACGCCCTGCAGACGGATCTGCTTCAGGAGCGCCGGCACCAGGGGCAATTCCCCGGCCACGCCCGACAGGATGCCGATCACCGAGATGTGGCCGGCGACGCGGACGGCGGCCATGGACTGCTCCAGCGTCGCCGGACCGCCGACGTCGACGACGTGGTCGACGCCGCGCCCATCGGTCAGCCGCCGGGCGGTCTCGCCCCAGGCCGGGTCGGCGCGGTAGTTGATGACGTGGTCGGCGCCGAGCCCGCGCAGGCGCTCCAGCTTGTCGTCGCTGGACGAGGTGGCGATCACCGTGGCCCCCGCCGCCTTGGCGAATTGCAGGGCGAACAGCGACACGCCGCCGGTCCCCTGCACCAGCACGACGTCGCCGCTCTTCAGGCCGGCATCGGCGTGGAGCGCGCGCCATGCGGTGAGCGCCGCGGTGGTCAGGGTCGCCGCCTCGGCGTGGTCCCAGCCCTTCGGCGCGTGGGTGAAGGCGCTGGCCGGCGCGGTGACCCGCTCCCGGGCATAGCCGTCGACCCCGTCGCCCGGCACGGTGGCGAAGCCCTCGACCCGCGGCGTGCCCTCGGTCCAGGTCGGGAAGAACGTGCTGACCACCCGGTCGCCGACCGCGAAGTCGTTCGGGCCGGGTCCCACGGCCTCGACCTCGCCGGCGCCGTCCGACATCGGGACGCGCGGCTCGCTCGGCCCCCACATCCCGCTGACCACGGCATAGTCGTGATAGTTGAGGGAACTCGCCCGCAGGCGGACGGTGATCGCGCCGGGCCCCGGCTCGGGCACCGGCCGCTCCCCGAAAGTCACCTTGTCGAAGCCGCCGCCCGGCTGGACGATGACGGCCCGGGCTGTCGATCCGGTCATGATGCACCTGTCGCTCCGCGGCCGCGGCCGCCGGGAGGCGGACACTGGCAGGCCCCACGCCCGGCGTCGAGACGACGGACGGGGACCGTCCGCCGCGGGGGCCGGGGCGGACGGCCCGCAACGGGCGCTCCGGTCCGGGACCGGCGCGCGCAGGAGCCGGGCGCAGGAGCCGGGCGCATGCCCCTCCCGCCCTTGCCGCTCCGCGACGCCAGCGGCAAGGTCGCGGATCGCATCCCGTCCGGGGAAGGAGCACAGACCGTGTCGACCGAGCGCGTCGTTCTGACCGAAAGCATAGCGCCGACGGCGTCCAGGATCTTCACGCAGGCCGGGATCGGCGACATCCGCCAGCTGCCTCGTGCCGTCAGCCCCGATGATACCCGGGATCTGGCCGACGTCACCGTCCTCGGCATCCGCTCCCGCACGCACGTCACCGCCGCGCTGCTCGACGCCCTGCCCGATCTCACCGCCATCGGCTGCTTCAGCGTCGGGACCAATCAGGTCGACCTCGAGACGGCGCGCGCCCGGGGCGTGCCCGTCTTCAACGCGCCGTTCTCGAACACGCGCAGCGTCGCCGAACTCACGATCGGCGAGATCGTGATGCTGCTCCGGCGCATCCTGCCACGCTCGATCGCCGCCCATGCCGGCGGCTGGGACAAGTCGGCCTCCGGCGCCTTCGAGGTGCGCGGCAAGACGCTGGGGATCGTCGGCTACGGAAACATCGGCGCGCAGCTCTCGAACCTCGCGGAGGCGATGGGCATGCGCGTGATCTTCTACGATCTGACCGACAAGCTGCGTCACGGGAACACCGAGCCGGCCGAGAGTTTCGACGCGCTGCTCGCCGCCAGCGACGTGGTCAGCCTGCACGTCCCGGAGACGCCGCTGACCCACGGGCTCATGGGCGCGGAGCGCATCCGCGCGATGAAGCCCGGCGCCTACCTCATCAACAACAGCCGGGGCACGGTCGTGGACCTGGACGCCCTGGCGGCGGCCCTGCGCGACGGCCATCTCGCCGGAGCCGCGATCGACGTCTTCCCGGTCGAGCCCACCTCCAACGCGGAGCGCTTCGTCTCGCCCCTGCAGGGGCTGCCGAACGTCATCCTCACCCCGCATATCGGCGGCTCGACGGAGGAGGCCCAGGACCGCATCGGCGCGGAGGTGGCCCGCAAGCTGGTCGACTACGCCCAGACCGGCTCGACGCTCGGCGCGGTGAACTTCCCGCAGGTTCAGCTGCCGCCGCGCCGGTCCGGCGCCCGCTTCCTCCACGTCCACCGGAACGTGCCCGGCGTGCTCGGGCAGATCAACGCGGTCTTCTCGGGCCGGTCGCTCAACATCGACGCGCAGTACCTGCAGACGGACGGCGAGTACGGCTACGTCGTGGTGGACGCGTCGGTGGGGCTTGGCGAGGCGGACGCGGTACTCGGCGCGCTACGGGCCATCGACGGTACGGTGCGGACGCGGCACCTCCGGCCGGCGGTGGCGTGAGGCTGACGCCGACGGCTGCCCCACCTCGTCGCCCCGTGCGGGCGACGAGGTCCACACCGCTGCGCGTGCGCCTCCCACAGAGCTCGGGCTCGCCCGAGATCTGTTCCTGGCAAGCCCGCACGGGCGAGGGGACCCGCGCCCCGTCCTGAGACCCATGGGCAAGACCCGAGATCGCGTCGCCGCCCTGCAGAGGACGAGCGCGGCGCGGATCCGATCGCCCCCCGGGGTCAGTGCCGCGGCAGGGTGTGCAGCGCCGTCAGGAAGGCGTCGACCTCCGCGCGGGTGTTGTAGAAGGCCAGCGACGCCCGCACCGACTGGTCGACCCCGAACCGGCGGAGCGCCGGCAGGGCGCAGTGATGGCCCGAACGGACCGCGATGCCGCGGGCATCGAGGTGGTGGGCGACCGCCTCGTTCTCCTGGCCTTCGATCACGAAGGACATCACGCTCGCCTTCTCCCGAGCCGTGCCGATCAGGCGCAAGCCCTTCACGTCGGCAAGACCGGCCTGCGCATAGGCCAGCAGGTCGTGCTCGTAGGCGGCGATCGCCGGCAGGCCGATCCGCGCGAGGTAGTCGAGGGCCGCCCCGAGCCCCACCGCCCCGGCAATGTCGGGCGTGCCGGCCTCGAATTTTTCCGGCGCGCCCTTGTACACCGTCTTCGCGAAGGTGACGTCCTCGATCATGTGGCCGCCGCCCTGCCAGGGGGGCATCGCCGCGAGCAGGTGCGCCTTGCCGTAGAGCGCGCCGATGCCCGTCGGCCCGAACACCTTGTGGCCGGAGAAGACCAGGAAGTCGGCGTCCAGCGCCTGCACGTCGAGCGGCATGTGCGGCGCGGATTGCGCCGCATCGACCAGCACCGGCACCCCGTAGGCATGGGCGAGCTGGATGATCTCCCGCACCGGGTTCACGGTGCCGAGCGCGTTGGCCACCTGCGTCACCGAGACGATCTTGGTGCGGCCCGACAGCAAGGCCGCGTATTGCGCGAAGATGATCTCGCCCCGGTCGTTGACCGGGATCACCCGGAGCGTCGCCCCGGTCTGCTGGGCCAGCATCTGCCAGGGCACGATGTTGGCGTGGTGCTCGATGGTCGAGACGATGATCTCGTCGCCCGGGCCGATCTGCGCCCGGCCGTAGGAATGGGCGACGAGGTTGATCGCCTCCGTGGTGCCGCGCAGGAAGACGATGTCGTCCTTGGAGGGCGCGTTGAGGAAGCGGCGCACCGCCTCGCGCCCGCCCTCGAACAGGTCGGTGGCGCGCGCCGCCAGGGTGTGGGCGGCGCGGTGGATGTTGGAATTGTGCCGGGCGTAGAACGCGTTCGTCGCGTCGATCACGGCTTTCGGCTTGTGGGTCGTCGCGGCGTTGTCGAGCCACACCAGCGGATGGCCGTTGACGCTCTGGTGCAGGGCCGGGAAGTCCCGGCGGATAGACGCCACGTCGAAGGGCGCCGCGACCGGGCTCGACCCGTGCGAGAGCGCCCGCGGCGCGGGGCCCGGCGCGCGGCTCGGCTCGACGCGCGGCGTCGCGGGAGCCGTCCGGGCCGGGCGGGGGCCGAGGGTCAGGAAGTAATAGTCCGACAGGTTGTCGGCGGCCGGTTCGGGCGCCCGCGAGAGGCGGCCGGTCCTGCGAAAGCTCTCCTGCGCCTCGTCCACGCCCGCCTGCGACGGGTCGGCCGGGACGAGGTGCGGGGCGAGCGCATGCGCGAAGGCCTGGGCGCGGGGGTGATCCGCCGCGACCTGCCGGTGCAGTTCAGGCCCGCCCGGAAACGAGATGTCCGGCAGGGCCGGAAGCGGGCTCACCGGGTGGACCGGCGGGATCGTGGCGGTCCCGGCGAAGGCCGGGCCGCCGGGGGCGAGATTCGGCAGGCCCGGGCCGGTGAGGCCCGGGACGCCGGCCGGCGACGCGCCGAAGGCGCGGGCCCCGAGGGCGGACAGGTCGGGCTGGATCCCCGCGGGCAGCCCGGCGGCCGGTGCCGAGGGCACGCCCACGGCACCGCTCGGCAGCGGAGCGCCGCCGAACCCCTGAGGCACGCTGTCGAGCGCCTGCGGGACCTGCGGGCCCGCGGGGAGGGTGGGGGCGAAGGGCTGGCTCGCCGCCTGCCCCTGACCGTAGATCTCGCGGGCGAGGCGCCCGACGAGATCCGCGTGCGCGAGGTCGCCCGGGCTCGCTCCGGGCACCGCGAGGGCCGTCGCCTCAGGCATAGTCATGGTAGTTGCCCAGGAGCACGTTATCGAGGCGGGCGATCGCGTCCTCGACCAGCACGGCGGCCGAGAAGTAGCGGGTCACGAGGTGCGAGGCGATCGAATGGTCGTTGGTGCCCATGTAGCGCACCGACAGGCCGGGCTCGATCTCGCCGGTCACCCCGGATTTCTGCAGGCCGACGACGCCCTGCTCGCCCTCGCCGACCCGCAGCAGCAGGATCGAGGTGGTCTGCGCGCCGGTCACCGGGTCGATGTCGATGGGCAGCTTGTCGCTAGGCACCAGCGGCACGCCGCGCCACGTGATGAACGGCGCGCCGAACAGGTGGACGACGACCGGCGGCACGCCCCGGCGGGTCGCCTCCCGGCCGAAGGCCGCGATGGCGCGGGGATGGGCCACGAAATAGGCGGGCTTCTTCCAGACCAGCGTCAGCAGCTCGTCGAGATCATCCGGGGTGGGCGGGCCGCCGCGGGTCGGGATGCGCTGGCGCGGACCGACTTCGTGGAGCAGGCCGAACTGCGAATTGTTCAGGAGTTCCCACTCCTCGCGCTCCTTCACGGCATCGACCGTGAGACGGATCTGCTCGCGGAGCTGGTCGATCTCGTTGGAGTAGAGGTCGGTCACCCGTGTATGGGTGTTGAGGATCGTCTGGATGGTCGAGAGGTGATACTCGCGCGGATCGACCTCGTAATCCACGAAGGTCGTGGGCAGGCGCGGCTCGCCGGTATGGACAGCCAGCAGCTCGATGCCCTGCTCGCCGTAGGAGTTGGTGTGGCCCGTGAGGCGGTCGCGCTCCTCGCGGTACTGGGCGATCCTGGCGCGGATCTCCTCGCTCTCCACCGCGGCGGCGTCCAGCGTCAGGAGGGTCACCGCCGACAGGGCCTTCACGGCCGGGGCGGGCGCACGCTCGCCGGCCAAGCCGGCATCGCCGAAATAGTCGCCCTTCGTGGCCAGGCCCTGCCGCAGGCGGCCCTTGTAGGGGCCCGACAGGGTCAGCTCGACGGTGCCGTCGGCGACCACCGTGAGGCTGCGGCCGGAGGCGCCCTCCTCGTGGATCACATCGCCGGCCTTGTGCCGGCTCTCGGTGAACTGAGCCGCCAGGGCCGCGAGCTCCGCATCGCCCAGCCGGCTGAACAACGGCACGGCCCGCAGGGAGGCGGGGCGGATCACCCGGCGCTTGCCGTCTCCCTTGCCGTCTCCCTCTCCCTTGCCGTCTCCCTCTCCCTTGCCGTCTCCCTTCTCCTCGGCGGCGAGATCGATCCGGCCGGGGCGCGCCAGCACGACGGCGCGGCGGTTGACGCGGTAGACCCCGCCCGCCACGTCAACGAAGGGCAGAAGCCGGAGCAGCCAGCGCGGCGTATTGGCCGCGTTCTGGACCGAGGTGACGGTCGCCGTCGCGAGATTGCGTGCCGCCGTGGCGCTCACGCTCAGACCCGGTCCGCTCATCGTTCGTCCTCACTCCATTCAGGGTTGCAGGCGCGCCGCATCCATCCGCAAGCAGCGGTTCGTCCCGCAGCGTATGCGGGGTCGGCGCGAGACGTCTTGATCAGGACTTGATGATGATCACGGGCCGATAGAGCGCATGACCGCCAGTCGAATGATGTATTTTCCAGCGATCGGACAATCCTTGTCCGCCGCTTATCCGGCCTCAGTCCTTGTTCGGCCCGACAGGATCTGGATAAGGCCCGACTCGCCCAAGGGTCAACGGAATGATTTCCCTATTTTAGGCCGCTTCATAGGAATTGCATCTTTGGCATACCCGACGCAAAGGACATAGCGATCGTGCGATCGCCGGATCGAAGAATTTAGTTTCATCCCATCGGGGCGCGCGGCGCAGGCCGGGCGACTTTGTTTCACGGGAAGGATTTTCCGGCGCGCCTCAGATGCCGTCCCCGTAACCGAAGGACTGGTCCATGCTGAGCGCCGGCTCCTCGCCGACGGGCAGGCGCGAGACGACCCGGGCCGGCACGCCCGCCACGGTCGTGTGGGGCGGCACGTCCTGCAGCACCACCGCGGCGGCCGCCACCTTGGCACCCGCGCCGACCCGGATATTGCCCAAAACCTTAGCCCCGACGCTCAGCAGCACCCCGCGCTCGATCTTGGGATGCCGGTCGCCGCTCTCCTTGCCGTTGCCGCCGAGCGTCACAGACTGGAGGATCGAGACGTCGTCGGCGATCACCGCCGTCTCGCCGATCACCACCCCGGTGGCGTGGTCGATGAACACCCCCGAGCCGATCCGGGCCGCCGGGTGGATGTCGCAGCCGAACACCTCCGAGATCCGGCTCTGGACGTGCAGCGCCAGGGTCGCCCGGCCCTGGTGCCAGAGCCAGTGGCCGACCCGGTAGGCCTCCAGCGCCGCCAGCCCCTTGTAGAACAGGACCGGATCGAGGAAGCGGCGGCAGGTCGGGTCGCGCTCGCGGATCGCCACGAGGTCGCGCACCGCGTGGGCGCCCGCCTGCGGATCCGCCTCGAAGGCCGAGAGACACAGGTCGCGCATCGACAGCCGGGCGAGGTCGCCGTCCCCGAGCCGGTGCGCGAGGCGGTAGGCGAAGGCCTGGGCCAGGGAGCGCTGATCGAGGATCGTGGCCTGGATGATGCCGGCATAGAGCGGCTCCTCGATCAGGGCCGCCTCAGCCTCGGCGCGCAGGTCCGCCCAGACCTCGGCCTCAGCCGTGCCGCGGCTCGTGACGCGCAGCGGCGGCTGGACCACGGCCAATGTGGCCCCCGCGGGGGGCAGGGCGGCGTGATGCATCGGGCGCCGCCGGTCACCGCACCGGGCGGAACAGGTCGGGCAGATAACGTTTCAGGGTGTCGTGCCCCTGGAACTTCACATCCACGGTGGCCGGGGCATTGCCCGGGGGGTGGATGCCCACCACACGGCCCCGGGCATGCCGCCAGATCCCCAGAATCTCCGCGAGGTCGATCCGCGCGAACACGACCTCGTCGCCCTGCATCATCCGCCCTGGGGTCATGGTGTCGGCTCTCCTTGAACGGCCGGTCGCGGCGGCCTGATTCGGCGGCCAACGGCGCCGGAACCGGGCCGGCGGCGTTGGCGGGAAGTCTTTTCCGGGCACCCCGGTCCGGCGGAGAAGGTTTCGACCGTGCGCGGGCGAAACGGGAGCATCATCTTCGCTAAGCCCTTGTTATATATTGATATTTACGCATCGCCCCTGCCTTGGCAAGCCCCGTGTGCCCGGCCTCGGACCGGAACGGGCGTCCTCGATCGCGGCCACGATGCCGGCCTGCCCGGGCCGGACCTGAGCTTCTGCTCCAGGATGCGCCTTCGACGAACGACCTGCGCTGCAAGTCCTCGCCAATTTGGCAGCACATTCTCGGCCCCGGCCTCTAGATTGACGGTGTCGGCGCGCAGTCGACGCAGAGCCGAATGGAGGTTTGCCGTGATCGTGAGCAAGAAACGGATCGCCGGGACGACTGCGCCGTGTCTGCCGTGTTGCCGCATCCAGGACGAGGAGAGCGCACGACATCAGACACGAAAGGCGAACACCGATGCTGACCTATGACACGAGCCGGAGCACCCAGCCCGACCTGAGCGCCGAAGCGGCCGTTTCCCTCGGCCGAATCCTGACCCGGAGCGTCCGCTCCCATCCCTCCCATGAACGCGCCGCCCTCGCGAGCGCCCTCGACGACGGCCTGATGCCCGACGAGGTCGACCGGATCCTCGCCGGCCGCCGGGTGGCCGAGGCCTTCCCGATCCGCCGGGGCGAGAGCCCGGAAGCCTACGCGTCACGGGCCGTGTCCGAGATGTTCGTCGCCTACCTCCAGTAGGCGCGCCGCGTCCGGCCACGCCGGCCTCCCCGAACACGAACGATGGACACCTGTCATGTCGGTCTTCCCCCCCGGGTGGAGGCGCCGGACGGGGACGGCTGCCTGCGCCCTCGCCCTGGCGCTGGGAGCCGCCGGCCCGGCCGCCGCGCACCCGCCGAAGGGCCGCGGCGCGGCCTCCGCGGCGTCTGCCGCCGATGGGCCGGCCGTCCCGGCCCGGCTCACGGTCGGGCCGGGCGGCCGGGACCTGCGACTCGCCGGCGATCTCACCGAGGGTGTGGCCGCACGGGTCGCCGCACTCCTCGCCGCGCACCCGCAGATCGCGCGCCTCCATCTCACCAGCGACGGCGGCCTGGTGGAGGAGGGGGCGGCGATCGGGGCGCTCGTGGCGGCGCGGGGGCTCGCCACCTACGTCCCCGACGCCTGCGCCTCGGCCTGCACGCTGATCTTCGTCCGCGGCCGGACGCGCTACCTCGCGACCGGCGGCCGGCTCGGCTTCCACGCCCCCTACGAGATCGGGGCGCAGGGCCGGATGCGCCCGGTAAATTCCGCGCCGGAACGGGCGGCCTACCGGGCCGCCGGCCTGCCAGCGGCCTTCGTGGCGCGGGCCCTGGCGGTGCCTCCGGCCGGGATCTGGATCCCGGCCGCGGCCGAGCTGCGCGCGGCCGGCATCGTCACCGAGGTCGTCGGCCCGGACCGCTTCCCCGATTCGACCCTGGACGCGGATCCGAGCGCGGCCGGGGCCCGGGCCGAGATCCTGCGAACCCTGCCGATCCTGCAGCAGGCCGACGCGGCGGGGCTCGACCCGATCGCCCGGTGGTACAGGGACGGCTACGCCGCCGGCCGACCCGAGGCGGAGGCCGCGGCAGGCCTGAGGCGGATGGCCGCCAGCTACCTGCAGCGGCGCTTCCGGGCGGCCGATGACGGGGTCGTCCGGGCCCTGGGACACCGGATCCTGGCGATGATGCGAAGTGCCGGATCGCAGGATACGGCCGCCTGCGGCATCCTCGCGGCCGGCGACCTCGTGGCGCTCGATGCGCGGCTGCGGGCCGAGCGGCCGGCGTCGCGCGGGCTCGCACCGCTCCTCGCCCGGACGCAGGCGGGGCGGCCGGACGGTGCGGAGGCGGCCGCGGCAGCCCCGGACGCCGCCCGGTCGGCGGATTGCGCCGCCCGGATCGCCGGCACGCGGCACGCCCTCGGCCTGCCGCCCCACGCGGCGGCCGCCGCGCTGCGGGCGCTGTTCCTCGCCGCGCCGCAGCAGATCCTGGCGAACGGCGCCGGGCCGTAGCGGCCCGCCCCTCTCGACACGCCGCGCAGGCGCCTATCTTCGCATCCGCCGCCAAACCTCAGGCAGCCTGGTCGGAAACGGGAGTCGATGGATGCCGGATTATCGCCTGCGCGGGGCGGTTCGTGGCGCGGACGGGGAGATCGGCGCGCCGCGCCTCGACGAGATGCTCACGGCCGCGGACGCGAAGGAAGCGGTACGCCTCGCCAACAAACGCTCACTGACGATCGAGGACGATGCGGTGAATGCCCTGTGGCTGGTCGACGCGAACGGGACCATGCTCTGGTCCCTGCGCCGGGCCGATCTGGAATCCTGACGCAGGCCCCACGGAAGGCCAGAGCCGTCAGGCCGGCGCGCGGCGGCGCGCCTCGGGCGGCGCCGCCGCCTCGGGGCACTCGGCCCCCCCGAGATACAGGGACCGGACATCGTCCCGCGCCCGCAGGGACGCGGCACTGCCGGCCAGCGCGCTGCGTCCGTTCTCCAGCACGACGGCGTGGTGGGCGTGGCGCAGGGCGAGACGGACATTCTGCTCGGCCACCAGCAGGGTCAGGCCCTCGGCCCGGTTCAGGCCGGCGAGCACCCGGTAGATCTCCTCCACCACCCGGGGGGCGAGCCCCATGGACGGCTCGTCGAGGACGAGCAGCCGGGGCCGTCCCATCAGGGCCCGGCCGATCGCCGCCATCTGCTGCTCGCCGCCCGAAAGGAGGCCGGCGGCGACCTCCCGCTTCGCGGCGAGGCGCGGGAACAGGCCGTAGACCCGCTCCAGGTCGGCGCGCACGTCGCTGCGGCCCGAGCCGCGCCCGAGTCCGCCCGCGACGAGATTCTCCTGGACGCTCAGTCCCCGGAAGCAGTGACGGCCCTCCAGCACGCCCACGAGCCCGGCGCGGACGAGGGCGTCGGTCCGGGTCCGCGTCACGTCGCGTCCGTCATAGGCGAGGCGCCCGGCCGTGACCTGGCCGCGCAGGGCCGGCAGCAGGTTCGACACCGCCCGCAGCAGGGTCGTCTTGCCGGCGCCGTTGGCGCCGACCAGGGCGACGATCTCCCCCGCCCGGACCGCGAGGTCGACGCCGTGCAGGGCGTGCACCGCCCCGCTGTAGACGACCTCCAGGGCCTCGACCTGCAGGAGGGTCGGCGCGGCGCTCATCGGGCGCTCACCGGGCCGCCGCGGCGGCCTGCTTGCCGGCCGCGTCCGCGGCCTCCTCCGCCGCGCAGTCGCGCGGGGTGAGGCCGTGCTCCTTGGCGTAGGCGGTCGCGGAGGCCTCGATGATCGGGCGCAGGCTCGCCCAGTCGGGGGCGATCCAGTCGGACACCACAGTCCACTTCGCCCCGTCCCATTGCTGGAAGGTGACGCGGCCCTCGCCCTCGTGGTTGGCGCAGGTGACGTTGATCGAGTGGAACAGGCCCTTGGCGCCGAGCGCCGCCACCCGGGCCTCGTCGAGGCGCAGGTGCTCGAAGCCCCAGCGCACCTCGTCGCCGGTGAGCGTGCGCGCACCGAACTTGCCTTGCGCGATCCGCACCGCCTCGACGTTGAGGATGCCGTTCAGCACACCGAGATTGTGGTAGACGCTGCCGATCCGCTTCCTGTCGGCGAGGTTGCCGTTGCCGGCCCCGTAGACCTTGCCGACGACCTCCTGGATCACCGGATAGGCGGTCCCCGAGGCCTGGGTGGTGATGGCGACGTAGCCCTTGGCGGCGTCGCCTGCCGGGATCACGTCCTCCTCCGAGTTCGACCAGACATTGCCGACGATGCGGTCGGCCGGGAAGCCGGTCTTCTGGGCGGTCTTGAGGGCCACCGGGTTCATCACGCCCCAGCCGCGCAGCACCACGAAATCGGGCCGCAGGCGCCGGATCGTCAGCCATTGCGACTGCTGCTCGTTGCCGGGATGGGGCACCTCGATCTGCGCGACGGTGAAGCCGTACCGCTCGGCGAGCTGCGCGTAGATCGGGATCGTCTCCTTGCCGTAGGGCGAGCCATGGTAGAGCACCGCGACGGTCTTGCCCTTGAGCTTGTCGAGGCCGCCCGCGCGGGTGCCGAGATACTGGATGATGCCGCTCGTCTCGCTGTAGGGGTTGAGCAGCAGCGGGAAGACGTAGGGAAAGACGCGCCCGTCGGTGGAATCGGTGCGGCCGTGGTTGATCGTGACCAGCGGCACCCTGTCGGCGGTGATGCGGTCGATCATCGCGTAGGCGATGCCCACCGAGAGCGGGTTCCAGGCGGCGATGCCGGGCCGGGACTTCAGCCGCTCGTAGACCTCGACCCCGCGCTCGACCTCGTACTGGGTCTCGCCCTCGCTCCAGGTGAGCTTGACGCCGTTCACGCCGCCGTCCCGGGCGTTGATCAGATTGAGATAGTCGATGAAGCCGCCGAAGAAGCCGGTCCCGCCGGCCGCGTAGGGGCCGACCCGGTAGCTCTGGAGCGGGAAATACTGCTCGTCGGCCCATCCGGCGCGCGGCGCGGCGCCGGCGAGCATCACGGTGCCGGCTAGGAGCGCGGCGCGGAGGCGGGTCGTCAGGGGCATGGTCGTCCTGGGGTTGGTCAGACGGGGAAGGGATCAGGCGGCGCGGCGGCCGAGGCGGCGGCCGGCCCGGTCGAGGAGGGCGGCGAGGCCCGCGGGCTCGCGGATCAGCACGGCCACGATCAGGGCGCCGAGGACGATGCGCTGGACCATCTCCAGGGTGCCGGAATCGAAGCCGTCGCCGAGGAGCGCCGCGCCGAGGCGGGCCAGCAGCAGGGGCAGCACCACGATGAAGCCCGCGCCCAGGAAGGCGCCGCGCAGGGTGCCCAGGCCGCCGATGATGACGATGAACAGGATCTGGAAGGAGCGGTCGAGGTTGAACCCCGCCGGCTCGACGGTGCGCAGATACGCGAAGGCCCACAGCGCCCCGGCGATCCCGATCACGAAGGACGAGACCGCGAAGGCCAGGAGCTTGGTCCGGGCGACCTTCACGCCGACGAGGCGGGCGGCGGTCTCGTTGTCGCGGATCGCCACGAGGTTGCGGCCCGTGGGGGAGCTCACGAGCCTCCACGCGACGAGGGTCAGCAGCGTGACCACCGTGAGCGAGACCAGGTAGCGCCCGCGCGGATCGTCGAAGGACAGGCCGGCCACCACCAGTCGGGGAGCGGTGATGACGCCCGAGGGGCTGTCGTCGGAGATCCAGCCGATCCGGTTCAGCGCCCAGGCGACGAAGAACTGCACGGCGAGCGTCGAGACCGCGAGGTAGAAGCCCCGCAGGCGCAGGGCCGGCAGCCCCGCCGCCAGCCCGGCGAGCGCCGCCACGAAGCCGGCGAGCAGGAGCGACGCCGGGAGCGGCAGGCCGGGCAGGCGCAGCGACAGGTTGAAGGCCGCGTAGGCCCCGACCGCCATGAAGGCGGCCGAGCCGAGGGAGAGCAGCCCGGCATAGCCGGTGAGCAGGTTGAGCCCGAGGCCGGCCAGCGCCAGGGCCAGGAACGGCGTCAGCAGCGCCTCGAACAGGTAGCTCGTGCCGGTGAGCGGCACGATCCCGTAGGCCAGGACCAGCAGGGCGCCGAGGCCGAGGGCTCCGGCGGGCAGGTGAAGGCGCGGCGCGGCGCGGGGGAGGGCGTCCATGGCGTCTTCAGACCCGCTCGACGGCGCGCAGGCCGAATAGGCCCGACGGCCGGACCAGCAGGAAGCCCAGCGCCGCCACGTAGGCGATCCAGCCCTCGATGCCGCCGCCGATGACGGGCCCGAGATAGACCTCCGACAGCTTCTCCACCGCACCGACGATCAGCCCGGCCACGATCGCACCGGCGATGGAATCGAAGCCGCCGAGCACGAGCACCGGCAGGGCCTTCAGCACCACCAGCGACAGGGAGAACTGCACGCCGAGCCGCGCGCCCCAGAGCAGCCCTGCCACCAGCGCGACGATCCCGGCGGCGATCCAGACCGCCGACCAGATCCGGGGCAGGCGCAGGCCGGTGTTGAGGGCGGCCAGCGGATCGTCCGCCACCGCCCGGAAGGCGAGGCCGGTGCGGGTGTAGCGGAAGAAGGCGGAGAGGAGCGCCACCATCAGGCCGGCGGTCGCGGCGGCGAACAGATCGAACCGGCTCACCAGCACGCCGCCGAGATCGATCGGCGTGTCGTCGATGCCGAGGTCGAGCCCGTGGACCTGGGTGCCCCAGGCGAGCTGGGCCGCGCCCTCGATCACGTAGGCGACGCCCAGCGTCGCCATGAACAGGGTGATCGGCGGCTGGTTGACCAGCGGCCGCAGCACCGTCCGCTCCACCGCGAGGCCGACCACCCCCATCGCGGCGAGGGTCGCGGCGAGCGCTGCGGGAAAGGGCAGGCCGCGCTCGGTCAGGCTCACGAAGGTGAGGGCGGCGAACAGCACCATCGCGCCCTGCGCGAAGTTCAGCACGCCCGAAGTCTTGTAGATCAGCACGAAGCCGATCGCCACGAGGGCGTACATCACGCCCGACAGGAGGCCGCCGACCACGACCTCGATCAGGAAGGCGAGATCCGGGCTCATGCGGCGGCCGCGCCCGTGTCGGCATCCCCGTCCGCATCCCCGTCCGCGAGTCCCAGATAGGCGGCGATGACCGCCGGGTCCGCCTGCACCTCCGCCGGCGTGCCGGTGGCGATGCGGCGGCCGTGGTCGAGCACGGTCACCCGGTCGGAGAGGCGCATGACGACGCCGATATCGTGCTCGATCAGGACGATCGCGGCCCCGGACGTCTCCCGCGCCGCCCGGATGAAGCCGGTCATCTCGGCCTTCTCGGTCGCCGTCATGCCGGCCATCGGCTCGTCGAGGAGCAGGAGTCGCGGCCGGGCCACCAGGGCCCGGCCGAGTTCGACCCGCTTCTGGAGCCCGTAGGGGAGGCTGCCCGCCGGACGGTCGGCCACGGCTCCGAGGCCGAGGCGGCCGATCACGGCCTCGGCGGCGTCGCGGTGCGCCCGCGCCTCCCGCCGGGCCGACGGCAGGCCCAGGATCTGGGCCCCGAGCCCGGCGCGCCGCGCCGCCGCGAGCCCCGCCAGGACGTTGTCGCGGACGCTCAGGCCCGTGAACAGGGCGAGATTCTGGAAGGTCCGGGCCACGCCCAGTGCGGCGAGCCGCCCGGCCGGCACCCGGGCGAAGGATTCCGCGCCGATCCGCACCCGCCCGGCCTGAGGCGCATAGAGGCCGGTGATCGCGTTGATCAGCGAGGATTTGCCGGCGCCGTTCGGCCCGATCACCGCATGGATCTCGCCGGCCCCGACCGCGAGGTCGATTTCCGCGAAGGCCACCGTGCCGCCGAAAGCGAGGGACAGCCCCTCGACCGACAGGACCCGTCCCGCCCGGTCCCGATGCGGGCTCCCGCCGGGGGCGGGGACGGCAGCCGGGCGGGGGGCGGGCCCCGGGAGGAGGGGCCGATTGCCGTCCCGTCCCGTTCGAACGAGGCGCAGCGCAGGCTGCATGATCCGGATTCCGTTCAGGACAGGCCGCCCGCTTCGGCGCGAACCGGCGGCACCCGTTGAGAGAAGACGAGACGCAAGACGATGATCCGTCCCGGGAGGACAGTTCGACGCTCCTGCTGTTCAAATCCTGCTGCTCAGCGCGGATGAAGTCAAAAGCACAGTCTTTCCAATTTCAGGACGACACGCGAACATTCTCCCGCCGGGGAGCGGCGGCACGAGATCGCCTCCATCGTCGCGCCGACGGGCCGCACGGGACGGCCAGATCTTGCCCTGCCGGCGCGGCGACAGAGCCCGGACATCGCTGAATCAGCCCGGCAGCAGGGGCGGAAAGACACCTTGTGGTAGCATAAACTAATCTATGTAAGTATTCATGCGCGGAAACAAAATGTAGGGTTGCACGCTCAGGCCGTTGCGGAGATGCAGCCATGCCAAGCCCGCTCGCGCACAAGCTCAATTGCTACGTCCGGCTCTCGGAAGACGACCGGATGTGCTTGGCCGACGCCATGGGCCCGAGCCGCATGGTCGCCCCGCGCACCGACATCATCCACGAGGGCGACGATCCCCGCGCCATCAACGTGATCCTCGACGGCTGGGCCTGCCGGTACCGGCAGTTCGCCAACGGGCGCCGCCAGATCGTCTCGCTCCTGCTTCCGGGGGATCCGTGCGATCCGCATGTGTTCCTCCTCGACGAGATGGATCACACGATCGGGGCGATCACGCCCGTGCTCCTCGGCCAGATCTCCGGCAGCGCGATGCGGGATCTGACCGCCCGCAGCCCGCGGCTCGACCTGGCCTTCCATCGCGAGAGCCTGGCCACCGCGGCGATCCAGCGCGAGTGGACCGTCAGCCTCGGCAGCCGGACCGGCATCGAGCGCCTCGCCCACCTGTTCTGCGAGCTGTATGCGCGGCTGACGGCGATCGGGCTGGCGGACGGCAATACCTGCGCGATGCCGATGACGCAGAACGATCTCGGCGACGCCATGGGCCAGACCAGCGTGCACATCAATCGGACGCTTCAGGAGCTGCGCGGCCTGGGGTTGATCACCCTGCGCAGCCGGCGCCTGACCATCCACGACCCGGCGGCGCTCGCCCGGCTCGCGCATTTCGACGCCGCCTATCTGCACCGCACGGAGGTCGACCGCATCGTCGCATGCTGAACCCTGCCGGCCCCGTGGCGATTGAGGCAGGTTGAACGACATCCGGAGTGGCCCGGCATGACAGACCCTCGCGACCCGGCGGAGCGACTCTCGGCTCTGGAGGCCGACAACGCACGCCTGCGCCGGCTGCTCGACGAAGCCGGCCTTCCGGACAGCCTGCGCCACGGGATGCGCAACACGATGGCGATGCTGCGCACGGTCATGCACCGGTCCGCCGAGAGCGCCGCGGATGTCGAGAGCTACGTGGCGCATCTCGACGGACGGTTCGGCGCGATCATGCGCGTGCAGGCCGCGACGGACGCGTTCGGCGATGCCGACCTGCACACCCTGATCTCCGACGAGTTGATGTTCCACCTCGCGCGGGAAGGGGAGCAGGCGACCCTCGCCGGCCCGCGGGTCCGCCTCCGCCCCAAGACCGCCCAGGTTCTTGCGCTGGCCCTGCACGAACTGACCAGCAACGCGGTGGAACACGGATCCCTGGCGCTCCCGCAGGGCCGGATCCGCGCCACGTGGCGGGTGAACCTGGAGGTCGAGCCGCCTGTCCTCAGCCTCGCCTGGGCCGAGACCGGCGGCAGCGGGATCACGGCCCCGTGCCGGCGCGGCTTCGGCACGGACGTGCTGACGGAGATGCTGGCCTACGAGCTCGGCGCGGCGGTCGATCTGCACTTTGCGCCGGATGGGCTGCGCTGCGCGATCCGCGTGCCGCTCACCGCCCGGATCGGGCGCCACGTCGCCGAGGATCCCGAGACGGCGTGGGACGGCGACAGCCGGTGAGATCCGGGCCCGGGAGGACGATGCGGGCCCCCACCGGCCCCGGCGGCGCTCACGGTCCCGACGCCGCCCGCACCTGGCCGGTCATCTGGGGGAGCGCGCCGAGCGCCTCCGGGGCCTGGGTCGATCCGGGCAGGAGGAGGTAATCCGGCGTGAAGCCGGAAAAGTCCTGCAGTCGCTTCAGGTTCGGCACGCGCACGCTCTTGCGTCCGCTCTCGATCAGTCCGGCCCTGCGCAGATCCGAGAGGACCCGCGAGAGGTGGACGTTCGAGAGCCCCGCCGTGTCGGCCAGTTCCGACTGCGCCAGCGGCAGGCGGTAGTCGGGCTCCAGGCCGAGGCCGACGGCATTCAGGCGGGCGAAGAGTTCGCAGATGATATGGGCGACCTGCCGGTCGGCGGACCGGCGCCCCACCCCGACCAGCCATTCCTGGAGCACGGCTTCGTCGACCAGAACCGACCACCACAGGGCGCGGTAGATGTTGGGCCGGCGGGCGGCGAGCTCCTTGATCGTCCGGTAGGGCACGGAGGCGACGGTGCAGGGCGTCAGCGTCGCCACGGAGTGGATCGCCCGGTTGAGGAGGGAGGCGTGCAGGTCGCAGCCGTCGCCGGGCACCAGATAGGCGAGGATCGATCGCCCCCCGTCGGGCACGAGCTTGTAGCGGCAGGCAAATCCCTGAAGGATCACGTAGGCGGCGTCGGGCCGCTCGCCTTCCGAGACCAAGTCGCGCCCCGCCTCGACCTGCGCGGTCGCGCTGGTCGCAGCGTCCAGCGCGGCCATGTCGGCCTCATCCAGGTCTGCGCGCAGCGCCAGCTTGCGAAGGAAGGGGTTCAAGGGATGTTCCGGAAGCACCGCGCCGCATCAGGAGCCGCGCCAGCGTAAACGCGCGACCGCCTATTCCTACTCCCTCGGGTCATCACATCACCGTCTCGTCCGGCCCCGGATGCCGACGGCCTCGATCCGCCGGACCATTGAACGGCCGGGCATACCGCTGCCCAGATGCGGCGTTCAGCAGAACCGGGCAAGAGCCGGACCGTTTGGGATCCACAGCCTGCGCCGGGACGAGCCACGCGACGGAAAGGCCGTGCAGACCCGCCCGTCAGGCCCAGGCTCGGCCGGATCGCGCGGGTGAGCCCGGCGCATCAGGAAAGCCGAAGCGTGCGCAGGACGGTGCCGGCCCCGTCGTGGATCTCCATGCGCCAGCCCTCCCCGGCGTCCGGCAGCTCGCCGGCGCGCCGGAACTCCTCGATCAGCACCAGCGCCTCCGCTTCCGCTTGCGCGATCGACGCGGCCAGGACGCCCACCTCGTCCTCGATCGTCTCGCCGTCGCTGCTCAGGCGAAAATAGTAGCGCTCTGCCATATCATCCTTCTGCACAGGCCCGGACCCGATTTCGACCCGCCCGCGGGCTGCCGCCCGTCGGGCGACGCGTCCGCGCGCCGCGGGTTGAGGTAAGTGGCATCGATCCGCGCCCGATCAACGTGTCGGCGAAAACCCGATGGCAGATGCCCACCGGTTGATCCCGCCGCCGACCGAAGCAGCATGAAGCTGCCGGTCTCGCGGGCGAAACGCCGCCGATCTGTGCGCCGCTCCGGCCGGGCCGCCGCGCGATGAGGCATGCCTAAATATGTGGCATACGATTTGCGAAGCCCCGAACCGTCGCAAGGAAGACGACGCAGGGGACCGCCATGAAGGCATTTGGAACTTGGGCTTCGGCCGCCGCGCTGGCCGCCGGGCTCGCGATGGGCGCCCTGGGGGCAGGCCCCGCGCGGGCTCAGGAGACCATCAAGGTCGGCATCCTGCACTCGCTCTCGGGCACGATGGCGATCTCGGAGACCACCCTCAAGGACGCGATGCTGATGCTCATCGCCGAGCAGAACGCCAAGGGCGGCGTGCTCGGCAAGAAGCTGGAGCCGGTGGTGGTCGACCCGGCCTCGAACTGGCCGCTCTTCGCCGAGAAGGCCCGCGAGCTGATCAGCAAGGACAAGGTCGCGGCCGTGTTCGGCTGCTGGACCAGCGTGTCGCGCAAGTCGGTGCTGCCGGTGTTCAAGGAACTCGACAACATCCTGTTCTACCCCGTCCAGTACGAGGGCGAGGAGAGCGAGCGGAACGTGTTCTACACCGGCGCCGCCCCGAACCAGCAGGCGATCCCGGCCGTCGACTACCTGATGTCGGAGGATGGCGGCGGCGCCAAGCGCTGGGTGCTGGAGGGGACCGACTACGTCTATCCCCGCACCACCAACAAGATCCTCGAAGCCTACCTCAAGTCCAAGGGCGTCAAGGACGAGGACATCCTGATCAACTACACGCCGTTCGGCTTCTCGGACTGGCAGACCGAGGTGTCGAAGATCAAGGCCTTCGGCTCGGCCGGCAAGAAGACCGCCGTGGTCTCGACCATCAACGGCGACGCCAACGTGCCGTTCTACAAGGAACTCGGCAACCAGGGCATCAAGGCGACCGACATCCCGGTCGTCGCCTTCTCGGTGGGCGAGGAGGAGCTCGCCGGCATCGACGCCAAGCCGCTGGTCGGCCACCTCGCCGCCTGGAACTACTTCGAATCGATCAAGACGCCGGAGAACGAGGCCTTCATCAAGAAGTGGCAGGCGTTCAAGAAGAACCCCAAGGCCGTCACCAACGACCCGATGGAGGCCCACTATATCGGCTTCAACATGTGGGTGAAGGCGGTCGAGAAGGCCGGCACCACCGACCCCGACAAGGTGATCGACGCGCTGCCGGGCATCGAGCAGAAGAACCTCACCGGCGGCACCGCCACGATGCTGCCGAACCACCACATCACCAAGCCGGTCTTCATCGGCGAGATCGAGGCGAACGGCCAGTTCGACGTGGTGTGGAAGACCGACACGCTGATCCCCGGCGAGGCGTGGTCGAAGCAGCTCGAGGGCTCGAAGGACCTCGAGGCCGACTGGGTCAAGCTCAAGTGCGGCAACTACAACACCAAGACCAAGACCTGCGGCGGCGCCTGAGGGGCGCTCCCGCTGAACGGAGGTGCCGGACCTCCAGTTCGGTCCGGCACCTTCGGATCGCGGTGAGGCGCGGGTCCCCTCTCCCGTGCGGGAGAGGGACAGGGTGAGGGATCGGGTCCTTCCGGACAGCGCGCACCCCTCACCCCAACCCTCTCCCGCCCGGGAGAGGGGGCCTGTCGCGCCTCGCATCGACCGATCCGTGCAGACCACGGCCGCCCGTTGGCGAACTCAGGTGCCGCACGCGTCCCCGTCCCGCTTCACAGGCGCAACGAAAGTCTCGATGCTCCGTCTCCTCACCCTCCTCGTCCTGCTGCTGGCCGCCCCCGCGCTGGCCCAGGCGCCCGATCCCTACGGCCAGCTCGCCGGAGACGGCTACGCCGAGATCGAGGCGGGCGTCTCCGGCCTCGCCGCCAGCGGCGACCTGCGCGCGGACGCGATCCTGTCGGCCCTGTCGGACGGACGGCTGCTGGTGCGCCCCGCCGACAGAACCCTGCTGATCCGGCAGGGCGGCACTCTGGTCGACGCCCGGACCGGCGCCGCCGCCGCCGACAGTCCCGACCTCAAGCCCGTGCGCGCCAACAACCGGGTCCGCCGGGCGATCGAGGCCGCCCGCGGGCAGCTCGACCTCGCGAGCCCCGATCCGGGAAAGCGGCGCATCGCCGCCGACGCGGTGTTCAAGGCAAGGGACGCGGCGGCCCTGCCGGCCCTCGACGCCGCCCTGGCGCGCGAGACCAGCGCGCCCGTCCGGCAGGCTTTGACCGAGGCCCGCGCCGCCGTGCTGCTCGCCAGGCCCGGCACCGCGGAGACCGACCGGATTGCCGCAATTCCCGCCATCCAGGCCCGGGGCGATGGCGACGCGATGGGCATCCTGCGCGGTCTGGCGGCGGATCCGAGCGAGGCGGTGCGCAATGCCGCCGCCCGGGGCATCGCGGCGATCGAGACGCGGCTCGCGATCCTCGGGGCCCTCCAGAACGTCTGGTACGGGATCTCGCTGGGCTCGGTCCTGCTGCTCGCCGCCATCGGACTCGCCATCACCTTCGGGGTGATGGGCGTGATCAACATGGCCCACGGCGAGATGGTGATGCTCGGCGCCTACACGACCTATGGCGTGCAGGAGGTGATCCGCACCCAGGCGCCGTCCCTGTTCGGCTGGTCGCTGGCGATCAGCATCCCCTGCGCGTTCCTGGTCGCCGGCCTCGTCGGCGTGCTGATCGAGCGGTTCATCATCCGTTTCCTCTACGGGCGCCCGCTGGAGACGCTGCTCGCCACCTTCGGGGTCAGCCTCGCGCTCCAGCAGGGCGTGCGCTCGATCTTCGGTCCGACCAACCGCGAGGTCGGCGCCCCCGCCTTCATGAGCGGCGCTTTCGATTTCTACGGCCTGTCGATCACCTGGGGCCGGATGTGGATCATCGCGTTCGCGCTGGCCGTGTTCCTGGGCCTGCTGTTCGTGCTCAGAAGAACGTCGTTCGGCCTGAAGACCCGGGCGGTCACCCAGAACCGGCGCATGGCCGCCGCCATGGGCATCCGCACCCCCTACGTCGATGCCCTGACCTTCGGGCTCGGCTCCGGCATCGCCGGCATCGCCGGGGTGGCGCTGTCGCAGATCGACAACGTCTCGCCCAATCTCGGCCAGGGCTACATCATCGACTCTTTCCTCGTGGTCGTGTTCGGCGGCGTCGGCAACCTCTGGGGGACGCTGGTGGCGGCGCTGACACTCGGCGTCGTCAACAAGCTCGCCGAGCCGTATGTCGGCGCGGTGCTCGCCAAGATCGGCCTCCTGGTCTTCATCATCCTGTTCATCCAGAAGCGCCCGCGCGGCCTGTTCGCGCTCAAGGGCCGGGCGGTGGAATCGTGAGCCCCATGCCGTCCCGCGCGCCCCTCATCGACCTGAAGGGCTGGATCTTCCTCGCCGTCCTGGCCGCCTTCTGCGGCGCCGTGCCGGTGCTGAACCTCGCGGTGCCGGAGGGCTCCGGCCTGCACCTGCCGACCTACCTCGTGTCGCTGTTCGGCAAGTACCTCGCCTACGCGCTGCTCGCGGTGAGCCTCGACCTCGTCTGGGGCTATTGCGGCATCCTCTCGCTCGGCCACGCGGCGTTCTTCGCGCTGGGCGGCTACGCGATGGGTATGTACCTGATGCGCCAGATCGGCTCCCGGGGCGTCTACGGCAACCCGGTCCTGCCCGACTTCATGGTGTTCCTGAACTACAAGGCCCTGCCCTGGTACTGGTACGGGTTCGACCACTTCGCCTTCGCGGCCCTCATGGTGCTGCTGGTGCCGGGGCTGCTCGCCTTCGTGTTCGGCTGGCTCGCCTTCCGGTCGCGGGTCACGGGCGTCTACCTGTCGATCATCACCCAGGCGCTGACCTACGCGCTGATGCTCGCCTTCTTCCGCAACGACATGGGGCTCGGCGGCAACAACGGGCTCACCGACTTCAAGGACCTTCTGGGATTTTCGGTCCAGGCGCAGGGTTTTCGCGTGGGCATCTTCGTGGCCACCGGCGTGGCGCTGGCGCTCGGCTACCTGATCGCCCGGGTCATGACGGTCTCGGCCTACGGCAAGATCCTGATCGCCGTGCGCGATGCCGAGAGCCGCACGCGCTTCCTCGGCTACCGGCCGGAGCACTTCAAGACGCTGGCCTTCACGGTCTCGGCCATGATGGCCGGCGTCGCCGGCGCCCTCTACGTGCCGCAGGTCGGCATCATCAACCCGGGGGAGTTCGCCCCCACCAACTCCATCGAGACGGTGATCTGGGTGGCGGTGGGCGGGCGCGGCACGCTGGTCGGCGCGGCTCTGGGCGCCGTGCTGGTCAACTACGCCAAAACCGTGCTCACCGGCGTGATGCCCGACGCGTGGCTGTTCGCGCTCGGCGGCCTGTTCGTGGTCGTGACGCTGTTCCTGCCGCGCGGCCTCGTCGGCACTGCGATCGAGCGTCTCGGCTCCCGGCGCGCCGCCGCCACGCTGCCGCCGGAGCCCGACATCGCCCCGAAACTCGCCGAAGAAGGGCAGGGCTCGTGAGCACCGACCTCGTTGAGCGCCCGGACGCCCGGGGGCCCGCCAACCGGAAGCGGGAGACGGACGCGCTCCTCTACCTCGACGACCTGCGGGTCACCTTCGACGGCTACAAGGCCCTGCGCGGCCTGTCGCTGACCCTGGCCCGGGGCGAGTTGCGGGCGATCATCGGGCCGAACGGCGCCGGCAAGACCACCATGATGGACTGCATCACCGGCAAGACCCGGCCGGACAGCGGCATCGCGCTGTTCGACGGCACCCATGACCTGCTCAGGAGCGACGAGCCGGCGATCGCCGACCTCGGCATCGGCCGCAAGTTCCAGAAGCCGACCGTGTTCGAGAGCCACACGGTCGCCGACAACATCCTGCTCGCCCTCAAAGGCCCCCGCGCGGCCTTCGCCTCCCTGTTCGGCTGGCGCAACCGGGTGGAGGCCGCGCGGATCGACGCCCTCTTGGAGACCGTCGGCCTGCTGGCCCACCGGGGCCGCCCGGCCGCCGATCTCAGCCACGGCCAGAAGCAGTGGCTGGAGATCGGCATGCTCCTCGCCCAGGACCCCAAGCTCCTGCTGGTCGACGAGCCTGTGGCCGGCATGACCGACGCTGAGACCGCCGAGACCGCCCGGCTGCTCCGGCGGATCGCGGGCGAGCACGCCGTCCTCGTGGTGGAGCACGACATGCACTTCGTCCGCGACCTCGGCTGCCGGGTCACCTGCCTGCACGAGGGCGCGGTGCTGGCCGAGGGCTCGATCGACGCGGTCTCGGCCGACCCGCGGGTGGTCGAAGTCTATCTGGGACGATGACCATGCTCAGTGTCGAAGGCATCGACCTCTATTACGGCGCCGCCCAGGCGCTCCGCGGCGTCTCCCTGACGGCCGAGGCCGGGCAGGTGACGACGGTGCTCGGCCGCAACGGCGTGGGCAAGACCTCGCTCATGCGGGCGATCGTCGGCCAGCAGCCGGTGCGCTCCGGCGTGATCCGGCTCGACGGCCGTCCCATCCAGAACCTCGCCCCCTACGACCGGGCGCGGGCCGGGATCGCCTTCGTGCCCCAGGGCCGCGAGATCTTCCCGCTGCTCACCGTCAAGGAGAACCTGGAGACCGGCTTCGCGCCGCTGAAGCGCCGCGACCGCCACATCCCGGGGGAGATCTACGACCTGTTCCCGGTGCTCAAGGACATGCTGCACCGGCGCGGCGGCGATCTCTCGGGGGGCCAGCAGCAGCAGCTCGCCATCGCCCGGGCGCTGGTGACCCGGCCGAAGCTCCTCGTGCTCGACGAGCCCACGGAGGGCATCCAGCCCTCGATCATCAAGGATATCGGCCGGGCGATCACCTATCTCCGGTCCAGGGGCGAGATGGCGATCGTGCTGGTCGAGCAGTATTTCGCGTGGGCGCGCGACCTCTGCGATTCCTACGCGGTGATGGATCGCGGGCAGGTGGTGCTCGCCGGCCCCCGGGCCGGGATGGTGGAGGCCGACGTGCTCCGGTGGATGTCGGTGTAGGGCGCGCCGGTCGCCACGCCCCTGCCGGTGCTGCGCCGGAGGCACTTGGGAATCCGGACCTCCGATCCGATTATTCGGACGGATGTTCAGCAATCAGACGATGGGCATCCGAAACGCCGGTCACGAAATCTGTGTTCACCGCCTCGTTCGGCCAAGGTTAAACCACAATTTGGGTTCGCCATGCGGGCCAACCACGGGGGCGCCCATGACGATCCTGGATCCGATCACCGGCGAGCTGGTCACCATCTCCCTACCAAGGCCGCGTCCGCAGACCGGTCCGCGCTGACAGGCGGTGGGGCCTCATGACGAACGCGACCGATCGAAGAACCGGACGCCGCGGCGGTCGTAGCGGCCGCCCCCAGATCCGGACGATGCCGCCGGGTCTGCTGCTGGCCGGCGGCACGGGGGCGAACGCCGCGCTGACGGCCATCGACCTCATCGCCCAGGCCCGCGCGGCCCGCCGAGAGGCCGAATCGCGCGACGGTGCGGACCGCGCGGAGCAGGGCTGACGGCGGCGACCGATTCGGTCACGCCATCGCCCGCCTGTGAGAATCGGGCTCCGCGCGACGCGGGCGTCCCGCCGGCTGCCGGGCCGGCACGGTCCGGCTTGAAAGCACCCGCGCAGGAGGGTCAGAAGGCGCCAGCCTCGCAACCGCTGACGGGTGACTCATGAAGATCGGCGTCCTGATCCTGGCCGGAGCCTGCGGCGTGATCGTCGGGATCGTCATCGGATACGTGGCGGGCACGCGCGTCAGCCAGGCCTTCGCACGGCTGCCGGTGACCGACCGCTCCCCCGCCGCCCAGGCGCTCCGGATCGTCTCGCAGATCGCCACCGAGCACGGCCTCACCCGGGACGCGCCGCTGAAGGCGATGATCGACTTTCAGGCCGGCGGGGAGGGGACGGAGCGTCCCGGCAAGGGTACCGGCAAGGACCGGCGCGATCTGGCCCGGTAAGGGGAAATCCGCGACCGCATGCGTGCCGGCCTCACGCGACCGGCACCGGCCGCGGGCGCAGCCTGATGCTGGCGGCGATGAGGACGGAGCGCAGCTCGGCCGGCCGAACCGGCTTCGAGAGGATCGGGATGTCCGGTGCGCCCAGATCCTCGCGCACGCGCGCCTCGTCATGGCCGCTCATCACCACCGCCGGCAGCGCACGGCCCGCCAGGTCGCGGACCGCCGCGATGCACTCCGTTCCCGTCACGCCGCTCCCGAGTTCGAAGTCGGTGATGAGGAGGTCGATCTCGGGCAGCGCAGCGGGGATCCCGGCCTCGGCCTGAACGCGGCATCCCCATTTGCGCAGCAGGCTGGCCGTCGCCCGCAGGACGGCGCCGTCATCCTCCACCAGCAGCACGCGCAGCCCGCCGATCGTCGCCGGCGGGTCGAGGGCGTCGCGCGCGGCCGCGGGCACCGGAGCCTCGGCGAGGGGGAGGTCGCCGATGGTCACGCAGGTTCCGCGCCCCGGCACCGAGCGCAGGGTCACCGCCAGGTCCAGCAGCGCGCCGAGCCGCCGGACGATCGGCAGGCCCAGGCCCACGCCCTCGACGTCCCGGTCGCCGCGGCGGCGGATCTGGTAGAATTCGTCGAAGACCCTGTCCTGATGCTCGGCCGGGATTCCCGGGCCGCGATCGTAGACCTGGATGGCGAGCCGACCGCCCCGCCGCCGGCACGCGATCAGGATCGGCCGGCCGGGCGCGTACTTGATCGCGTTGTTGACGACGTTCTGCAGCATCGTCGTGAGCAGCGCCCGGTCGGTGTCCACGACGCTGGCGCAGGCACGGCGGCGCAGGACCGTCCCGGCAAGCTGGGCGGCCTCCGAATTCTGGCGCCACACGTCGTCGAGGATGTCGTTGATCGGGACAGGCTCGGGGCGGGGCACCACCCGGCCGCTGTCGAGGGTCGAGATATCCAGAAGCGACTTGAACAGGCGCGAGACGCTCTGCAGCGACCGGTCGATGTTCTCGACCATCTGCAGTTCCTCCCGACCCAGCGCGGCGTCCCGCAGGCAGGCGGTGAACAGGCTGATGGCATGGATCGGCTGGCGCAGATCGTGGCTCGCCTGAGCCAGGAAGCGCGACTTGGACAGGTTCGCCTCCTGCTCGCGCTCATAGGCGCGGCGCAGACGCTCCAGGAGGCTGTAGATGTAGGTCGGCACGAGGACGGTGATGGCCGCCAGCGTCAGGACGAGAAACGGATTGCCGCGCCAGTACGCGTTGAAATACGTCGTGACCGCGAGCGAGACCAGGGCCGCGGCCGTGGACGCCTTCAGGGAGGTGCCCCCGTAGCGCAGGCCGTTGCCGACGATCAGCCGGATGACGATCGCGTAGAGCGGCAGGAACGGCGCGCCGCCCACGGCCATCGCGTAGGTCATTCCGCCGAGATCGAGGGCGAAGGTGACGACGCGGCGCGGCGTGTTGCTGCCGGGATGCCGGGCGATCCAGCCGTACAGCGCGACGGCGAAGACCCAATGGCCGGTCACGAGATAGGCGACGAACCGGGCTTCCGGCGGGGCGATGCCACCGTAGATCTGGGGCAGGAGATACAGGCAGGCGCAGCCGATGACGACGGCTCGGATGAGGGCCTGCGCCTTCTCGTTGTCGTACGCCTCGTCCCGCTGGCGGCGCGGCTGGAACATCGGCGATCAGGCCGGGCCGGAAGCGAACGGCACGGCCCCGACGCCGTCCCGGGACTTCACGGGGGCTGCGCCTCCGGCATACGGCCCGCCCCCCCTCCTGCCGGCCCCGGTATCCTGCTGTCGCGTCATCGTGCGAACTGCCCAGCCGTATCACCGCCCGGACCCGGGTAACGGCCGCAACCGTCGCCGACCGAGGACAGATCTCTCAAGCCTACCTGAGGGTGAGCAGCACTACCAGTGGTAAAAAGAAGGGGCGATCGGGCGACGCGGACGGCATTTCCGGGCGCCGGGCGGCTATACAATCCTCGACAATCCTCGGCACAGCCCAGTCCGATCATCGCAACAACATCGATTTGGAAAATATTCAGTGTGATCTTGTTTACGACACTGCAAAAATAGTTTCGCTCCACGGCCGAGTGCTCCCGGCGACCGGCACCCCGTGGCGTGGCGGGTGGCCCTCCGGGAGGCCGGCCGGGTGGCCGGCCTCAGCGGTAGGTGCCGGAGGCCGGGTCGAATCGATAGAGGCGGGCATCCCGGTCCGTGGCCGGACGCAGGCTGCCGTCCGCGCCCAGCACGGTGCCGCTGAGGGTGACCCGGACCGGGGGCCACGCGGCGGGATCGCGGGGATCCTCCGGCCGGATCTCCAGCCGGCCCTCGCTCGTGCCCATCCGGCAGGGCTCCTCCTCGACGCAGGCGGCCGAGCCGTCCGAGCCGGCCGAAACCTCGCCCGCCAGCACCCAGCGCGTCGGCGCCCCGTAGAACTGCAGGAGGAGGAAGGAGAAGTCGCGGGCCCCGGCCGCACCGGAAGCGGCAAGGCGCAGGCCCATCAGGAGGCGCCCCCGGCTCAGCGGCTTGAACACCGCGCCTCGCTGCTCGTCCACCGCCGGGGCGCTGCCGTTGCGGTTTCCGGTCCCGATCCGCCCGGACAGGGTCTGCACCCCCGCGAGACGCCAGCGCATGTCCTTGAGGGCGTAGGTGGCGGCCGCGACGCTCCGCCGGTTGGGCGCGGCGGCATCCTCACCCGGCGCCGGCATCGTAACGAACCCGGTGAACCAGCTCCCGGTCTCGGTGGAGAACATCGCGGCGGTCCAGAACTCCGCCGTGCGGCCGTCCTTCATCCGGCAGGTCTCGGCTTCCTTGTCGGCGGGCCGCCCGCAGATCGCCGCCAGCACCGTGGCATGCGGCAGCATGGCGAGGTCGGGATCGGCCGCAGCGGGCCGGGCGGCCAGTCCGGACAGCCCCGCCAGGCCCAGACCCGCCAGACCCGCCAGACGCCGCATGCGGGCCGGACGCCCGACCCCGTGTCCCGATCGCCTCATGCCCCGGCCTTTGCCACGGGGTCCGCGACGGCGACATTCGGACAGGTGTACGATCGGACGCGCCGCAGCCGCCCCGCCCCCCTCATTCACCGACACCGGCCGTCGCGGCTTTCGCGGCCGCCGCGGAACGGGAGGTGACGTCGAGGGCCCGCAGGAGCGCCGAGACGTGGATGCGGACGGTGAAGGGCGAGATGTCCAGTTCCCGGGCGATCTCCTTGTTGGTGTGCCCCCGGGCGACGAGGCGCAGCACGTCGCGCTGGCGCTGCGTCAGGGGCGGGAGCGGTCCGCGCGGTAGGGCGAGGCCCGAGACGGGGCTTCGCCGGATCACGAACTCCCCGTCGCGAATCGCCGCGATCGCCTGGGCGATCTCCGCTGCCGGCAACGCCTTGCCGATGAAGCCGTCGGCGCCCTCGGCCATGACGGTCCGGATCAGGCCCTCGTCGTCGGTCATCGACACGACGACGATCGAGGCCCGCTCGAACTCGACGCGCAGCGCTCCGATGGAGTGCCGGGGATCGAGGCCGGGGAACAGAAGGTCGAGGAAGAACGCCCGGGGCGGCGGCCCGGTGCGGGCCATTGCCAGGACCTGCTCCATCGTGGCGGCCTCCCGGACGAGGGCCTGGGGATAGAGCCGTTCGGTGATGCGCCGCATGCCCTCGCGGAACAGCGGATGATCGTCGGCGACGATGAGGGTCTCGCGCGCGGAGCCGTTCATTCCACTCCCGATCGCAGCATCGGAATCTTTCCCCACGACGTCCCCAGCACAGGGCCATGCCGGATGAAATCCAGGCCCTGTCAAGGGTGCGACGATAGGTCAGATACACTAGTAGACCGGTTTTTTCCGCATGCCTAGAAGTCAGCCCGTCATGATGACAGGCATCGGCCGCCGGTTCTTTTGAATCTTTCCAAAAACATCAAGGCTGTTTGTCCTGTCGTGCGTGCCGATGCGGCGCACGAATTACGTCGTTCCATGTTCGGGGGCCTGCTGGATGTCGGAAGTCGAGCGCCAGAATGCTGAGCGGCAGGCTCAGGACAGGCTGTCCGGTCCCCACGCGGCCCCGAGCCCGGCGGCATCCGCCAAGCCGGCCCTGTCGCCGAGCCTCATCGCGATCGTGGGCGGGCTGGTGGCAGCGGGCGCCGTCGCGGGCGTGCTGCTCTCGGGCGGCGGCGAGACCGCCGGGACGGCCGAGCGGCCGGCCCTGAACCTCGTCAAGACGGGCCAGATCGACAAGGCCGCCGAAACCCTGCCCGCCGACGAGAAGGACAAGATCGTCGCCGAAGCCAAGGCCTGCCGGGCGCCCCTGGGCCTGATGCGCCTGTCGAAGACGAAGGCCGATGCCGGCGGCGTGGTGCGCATCCGCGCCGGGAACTACCTGTCGCCGGCCTTCAACATCACCGACGGGCCGATCAACATCGCGGTCCCGTTCCCGGCCCCCTACGAGGCCGGCAAGGGCGAGATCGTCATCGAGGGCGCCGCCAAGGACGTGTTCGTCGAGCTCACCCCGGGTTTGACGGTCGATACCACCGCGGGCGTCAGGCGGATCCCCGTGATCTGGAACACCAGCAAGCCCTGCGGAGGCTGACGGATGTCGAAATCCGCCATCCTCCCCTTCGTCGTCTCCGGCCTCGTGGTCGCGGTCCTCACGCCGCTCCTGCTGAGCACCGATTACGGCCCGGTCGCCTGGTGGAACGCCGCCGGAGCGGAGCTGCGGTGGAGGGCGGCGATCGGGATCGCCGTCGCCCTGCTGGCGGCGATGGGCCTCGCCGCGACCGCGACGGCCGCCCGCAAGGCGGAGTCCGGCCTCGGGCAGCCGGCCGGGGGCCTGCTCGCCCTGCCGCGCCTGATCGTGGCGCCGCGCCGGGTCGTGGAGGCCCGGTCTCCCGAGGCCGTGATCGCGAATCTGGAGAACATGGTCGGGCTCGCGCCGGTCAAGCGCGAGGTCAACGCCCTGATCGCGCGGCTGGAACTGGAGCAGCGGCGGCGCGCCGAGGGCCTGCCGGTGGCGGCGATCAGCCAGCACATGGTGTTCACCGGGCCTCCCGGCGTCGGCAAGACCGAGGTCGCCCGGGCGATCGGCGAGATCTACCGGTCCCTCGAGGTGCTGCGCCGCGGGCATCTCGTGGAGGTCGACCGCGCGGCCCTGGTGGCGGGCTATGTCGGCCAGACCGCGGCCAAGACCCTGGAGAAGTGCCACGAGGCCCTCGACGGCATCCTGTTCATCGACGAGGCCTACACCCTGGCCGCCGGCGGCGGCGGCGGGAGCGACTTCGGCAAGGAGGCGATCGACACCCTCCTCAAGTTCATGGAGGACAACCGCGACCGGATCATCGTGATCGTCGCCGGCTACACCAACGACATGCGCCGGTTCATCGACACGAATCCGGGACTGGCCGGCCGCTTCACCAAGACCATCGAATTCCCGCCCTACAGCCCGAAGGATCTCTGCGAGATCCTGAAGCGCATGGCGGCCCGGCAGCAATTCGCGCTCCCCGAGGGGTTCGAGGCGGCGCTCACCCCCTGGCTCGCGCAGCGGTCCCGCGCCGAGGACTGGTCGAACGCCCGCGAGATGCGGACCCTCCTGGAGAAGGCCCGCGAGGCCCAGGCCGCCCGGGTCGCCCTGCAGGGCGGCGACCTGCGCCGCCTGGAGATCGTCGATCTGCTCCGCGCCACCGGCGAGGACGCCTGACGGCGAGACGATCGCGGGACGCCCCGCGCCCGTTCAGCACCACGGCCAGCACCAAGGTTTGTCACGTCCATGGAACGCCTCGACAAGCATCCGGTCGCGCTCTTCGCGGTCATCGTGCTGGGTGCCACCGGCCTGCTGGTCGCCCTGCGGCCGGACCTGCTCGGACCGCTCGCCGCGACGCCCGCGGCCCTGCTGCGCAACGGCCTGATCCTCGGCGGCCTCGTCGGGGGCCTCCTGGCGGCGAGCTACATCCCGGCGCGGATCGAGGCGACGCGGCGCGCCCTGGACCAGGCCCGGGCGAGCCGCAGGATCCGCCCGATCCGCTTCGTGGACGACGGCGCGGGCGCGGAGAAGAAGGACCTCCTGGCCACCGCGCTCGCGACCCTCGACGGCATGGTCGGCCTCGACCCCGTGAAGCTGGAGGTGAAGGGCGTCATCGCCCGGATGCAGGTGGAGCAGCAGCGCCGCGCCCAGAACCTGCCGGTGGCGGCCATGAGCCAGCACATGGTGTTCACCGGGCCCCCCGGCGTCGGCAAGACCGAGGTCGCCCGGATCCTCGGCAACGTCTTCAAGGCGCTGAAGGTGCTGCGCAAGGGCCACGTCGTGGAGGTCGACCGGGCCGGGCTGGTGGCGGGCTATGCCGGCCAGACCGCGATCAAGACCCTGGAGCGCTGCCGCGAGGCCCTCGACGGCATCCTGTTCATCGACGAGGCCTACACCCTGGCCGCCGGCGGCGGCGGCGGGGACTTCGGCAAGGAGGCGATCGACACCCTCCTCAAGTTCATGGAGGACAACCGCGACCGGATCATCGTGATCGTCGCCGGCTACACCAACGACATGCGCCGGTTCATCGACACGAATCCGGGGCTTGCCAGCCGCTTCACCAAGACCGTCGAGTTCCCGCCCTACAGCCCGCCGGAACTCGCCGAGATCCTGAAGCGCATGGCGGCCGGCCAGGGCTTCGTCATGCCGGAGGGGTTCGAGAAGGACCTCGCGGCCTATGTCGGCGCCCGGTCCAAGGCCGAGGACTGGGCCAATGCCCGCGAGATGCGCACGGTGCTGGAGAAGGCCCGCCAGGCGCAGGCGCTGCGCCTCGCCGCCAGCCCCGGCGGCGACATCAACCGGCTCGAGCCCGCCGACATCGCCGCGGCCCTCGGCCGCCAGGCCGGCGGCGCGGTCGACATGGACGCCGCCCGGAAGGTCATGGCCCGCCTCGACGCGATGATCGGGCTCGCGCCGGTCAAGGAGCAGGTGAAGACCGTGGCGGCGCGGGTGCTGGTCGATGCCCGGCGCCGCGCCGAGGGCATCGAGGTCGGCGCGGTGAGCCAGCACATGGTGTTCACCGGCCCGCCCGGCGTCGGCAAGACCGAGGTGGCGCGCATCATGGGCGACATCTTCCGGGCGCTCGGCGTCCTGCGGAAGGGGCACGTGGTCGAGGTCGACCGGGCCGGGCTGGTGGCGGGCTATGTCGGCCAGACCGCGGCCAAGACCCTGGAGCGCTGCCGCGAGGCCCTCGACGGCATCCTGTTCATCGACGAGGCCTACACCCTGGCCGAGGGCGGCGGGGGCGGAAGCGACTTCGGCAAGGAGGCGATCGACACGCTCCTCAAGTTCATGGAGGACAACCGCGACCGGATCATCGTGATCGTCGCTGGCTACACCGGCGACATGGCGCGGTTCATCGACACGAATCCGGGACTGGCCGGCCGCTTCACCAAGACCGTCGAATTCCCGGCTTACGATCCTTACGACCTCGTCGAGATCCTGCGCCTGATGGCGTCGCGGCAATCCTTCCGGCTGCCGCCGCGCTTCGAGACCCTGCTGATCCCGTGGGTCGAGCAGCGCGCGCAGCGGCACGACTGGGCGAATGCCCGCGCGATGCGCACCCTCCTGGAACGCCTGCGCGAGGCCCAGGCGATGCGGCTCGCCAGCGATCCCCTGGGCGATTACGGCCAGTTCGAGCTCGTGGATTTCGAGCGGGCGCTCGGCGGCGGCGCCCCGCGCCTCGCCGCATTGTCGTGACGGCGCGGGAGCCGTCGCGGCCATGAGCATCGCACGCGAGGACTGGCTGCGCGCGCACGCGACCCTCTGGTACGACGATCGCCGCTACCGCCTGGCTTGGCTCGCCCTGCCGCAGGCCGTGACCTGCGCGGTGGCGGGCCTGTGCATGGCGCTGGCCGCGCAGGGCGTCTGGGGTCAGCCGGCCACCGCCTCGAAGGCGCGGATCGCCGAGCTGAGCGCCCTGCGCGACCGGGCCGGCAAGGACGGCGACCGCACGGCGTTCGACGCGCTGACCGCCGCGGCCACCCGGGGCCAGATCGACGCCGCGACCAAGCTCGGGACGCTCTACGACCCGCTGACCGCCGCCTACTTCCCCAGCAAGCCCGCGCCGAACGATTTCGCCCGGGCGGCCGCCCTCTACGGACCGGGCGCCGCGATCGGCGACCTCCTGGCGGTCGCGCGCCTCGCGGACGTGCTGCTCGATCCGGCCAACCCCAACCGCGACCTCCGGCGCGGCTGCCGCCTCGCCCAGACCTGGTTCGACGATCCCGAGACGCTTGAGCGCACGATCACCGGCGAGGAGCGGCTCACCGTCAAGCTCGCCACCTGCTACGTCGAGCCCGAGAGCGGCCTGCCGCAGGACCCGGTCCGGGCCGGGGGGCTGGTGACCGCGGTGCTGTGGCGCAAGCACCGGCCGACGATGGACGCCTTCATCAACAATCTCGGCCAGCAGAACCCCGCCCTGGTGTCGGGCCTCCAGCGGCATCTGGCCGAGCAGCGCCGCTATATCGGCCCCGTGGACGGGCGGCCCAATCCCGGGATCATCACGGCCCTCCAGGTGGAGGCGGGGATCACCAACACGGTCGCGACCCCGCGGCCCGAGCCGCGGCGGATGGCGCCCAAGGGCCCGGATCCGGAGGTGATCGCCCTCGCGACCGCCGCCCGGGCCGGCGACCGGCGGAAGCTGGCCGAGCTCAAGGGCCGGGCCGATGCCGGGGACGCGGACGCGCTCACCGCCTATGCGCGCCTGTTCAACCCGGTGATGAACAAGGGCGACGTCTTCGCGCCGGACGCGCAGGTCGCCGTGGCCGCCTACGAGCGCGCCGCGGCCGCCGGGCACGGCATGGCGGCGGGCGAGGCCGCGGTGCTCTACGATTCCGGCTACGGCAACGTCGCCAAGGATCCCCGGAAGGCCGCGGCCCTCGCCCTGCGGGGCATCGACCTCAAGGACGACCAGATCACCTTCTGGCTGCTGTTCCCCGAGGCGGGGCACTGGAGCGACGGGTTCTGGGGCGCCCTTCAGGCCGAACTGACCACCCGCGGCTTCTACACGCTCCCGGTCGAGAACACGCGCAATCCGGCGGTCATCACGGCCCTGCGCGCCTACATGAAAGCCAAGTCATGAGCGGCGTCTTGATCGGGACCGACCGGCTCCGGGCGCACGCGACGCTCTGGTACGCGGATGCGCGCTACCGCCTCGCCTGGCTGGTCCTGCCCCAGGCCGCGGTCGCGCTCCTGGCCGGCCTCGCCCTCGCGCTGCTGAAGCCCGCGGGCGAGTGGGGTAAGCCCGCCGACAGCAAGGAGAACGAGAAGCTCTATCTCGACCTGCTCGACAAGGCCGGCAAGGACGGCGACAGGGCCGCCTTCGAGAAGCTCAAGGCGGGTGCCGAGGCCGGCGACGTCAGCGCCCGCTCGTTCATGGGCGCCCTCTACAATCCCGAATGGGCCGCGCTCTACGTCAAGAATCCCGTCAAGCCCGATGCCGCCAAGGCCCTGACCTACTACCAGAAGCCCGCCGACCTCGGCTTCCCCGGGGCCCAGCGCGGCATGACCGAGCTCCTGCTCAACAGAGGCCGCGGCCAATACGATCTCAAGCGGGGCTGCCGCTACGGGCTGGCCTTCCACGCGAACCCGGTCGCCGCCCGGAACGCCTATCTCGATTCCTGGTCGACGCTCTACTGGATCGCCGGCTGCTACACCGATGCCGAGAGCGGCGTCCCGCGCGATCCGCAGAAGGCCGCCGACCTCTACATGGACACGGTGGCGGCCAAGCTGCCGCTGGCGGTCAGCACCTTCACGGACGAGCTCGGCCGCCAGCCCCCCGACCTCGTGGCGGCGATCCAGCGCAATCTCGCGAAGCGCGGCTTCTACACGGGCCCCGCCGACGGGTCGGCGACGCCGCAGACGCGCGCGGCCGTGCAGGCGCTGGCCGGCAGGGCCGCCGGCCCGCAGACCAATCCGGGGACCGGCAATCCAGGGGCGGGCAATTCCGGGGCTGGCAATTCCGGGGCGGGCAATTCCGGCCCCGGAAAGCCGGGCACGCCGCCGCCCGCGACACCGCCCGCGACACCGCCCGCCTCCGCGCCGAGCGTCGAGGCGTTGATGGCGCTGTTCAAGAGCGCGACCACCAACGCCGCCGACGAGGCGAAGCTCAGGAGCCTGGCGGAGAGCGGGGTCTCGGTGGCGCAGTATCTCTACGCGCTGCTCCTGTCGCCGGCGAACACGGAGCAGCGGATCACCGCCCCCGACGGCCTCTTGGCGCGGCGGTATCTGGAGCGCCTCGCGGGCGAGGCCTCCTTCGCCCCCGCGGCGGCCTCGGCGGCGTTCCTGTTCGATATCGGCGGCGCCGGCCTGCAGCGGGATCCCGGCAAGGCGGCCGACATGACGATCCGCGCCCTCGAACTCAAGTCCACCGAGATCCTGCAGAACCTCGAGCAGGACAAATGGGGCGTCGGCTTCTGGGCCGCGCTCCAGCAACGCCTCGCCGACCGGAATCTCTACCAGGGCCGCGTCGTCGACCAGCGCAACGACCGCACCATCCAGGCGGCCCGCCGCCTCCTCGGCAATCCATAGGAGACGGCCATGGCCCCCCGCCGCCGTTCGAATCCTGCGCGGTTCCCGGCCCCTCGGGCCGGGCGCCGCCTCGCCCTCTTCGCCGCCGCCCTGTCGGCCGGCCTCCTCCTGCCCGCCGCCGCGCAGGCGCAGATCAAGGTCCGCAAGGCCGATTGCTTCTTCGCAGCCGACGGCAGGACCGTCATCGACGGGGTCTGCGAGTTCCTGACCGACGCGCGCAGCTACGGCGTGGGCGGGTTCCGCCTCGCCACCTACGACAACGGCTACCTGCGCGACGGCGTGGTCGTGTCGGTGACGGCGCCGGGCCGGGGCACGGCCACCTGGAACCGGGAGCCCGGCGGCAAGCCCGAGGACGGCCCCGCCGACGGCGTCACGTCGGAGGGCGCCTGCTGGACCGGGTCCCGGAGCCGGGTCTGCGCCTGGAAGGTCGGCGAGGGCCGCCCCGGCTTCGGCGGGGCTCCCGCGGCGGCGCCCGAGACCGGCGCGCCGCGGGCCGCCGATTGCTACCTCGAGGTCGCCGGCGATGTCCGCCTCGACGGAGCCTGCCAGTTCCGGGCGGAGACCGGGCAGACCGGTGCCCGCGGCTTCGAGATCCGCTCCTATTCCGGGAGCAAGCTCGACGTCGTGGCGCAGCTCGTCCGCGACCCGCAGAACCCGCTGAAGGCCACCGCCTTCTGGAACGGGTCGTCCGGTGGCCTGCGCGCCGCCGAATCCCTCGGCGCCCTGTCCCCGAGCGGCCCCTGCTGGGACAATGACGGCGTCCGTCTCTGCGTCTGGCAGCCCGGCCAGCCTCGCGGCGGCTGGGACCGGCGGGACGGCGGGACCGCGCCTTCCCGCGATCGGCCCGCCGAAGCGCGGGCTCCGGCCCCGCCCGACACGCCGCCGTCACCGTCGCCTTCGCCGTCTCCACCGCCCGCGCCCCGCGACACCGCGGAGGCGCGGGACCCGCCGCCGGGCACGTTCCTCAAGCTGTCCTTCAAGGGCCGCTGCGAATCCCTGGTGATGGACGGGGAGGACCTCACCGCCCTCTGCGCCTCGGGTGCGGTGAACACCTCCGTCGTCGGGAGCCCGAAGGCCGGGTTCATCTTCGGCACCACCGACGGCAAGGCCATGGCGTTCCTGGCCTCGGCGAAGGGCCTCGTCGCGGGCGGCACCCTGCGCCAGCCCATCGACGAGCTGATGTACGCCGAGCGCGACCAGTCCACCATCAAGGTGAAGGGCACCTGCGAGTTGCCCAACCCGATGGGCGGCCCGGTGGTCATCACGTGCAACGCCCAGTCGACGAACAGCACCTACGCGGTCCGGTTCCGCACCGATGGCGGCAAGCCGGTCCTGGAGCGCTCCGACCCGAAGTGAGCGTCCCGCCCGCGGTCCACGACCGCCTGTCCCGCAGGCCGAGGAGGAATCCCATGGCACACAGCGTCCCGAAGACGAGAGCGGCCGGGGTCGTGCGGCCTGGGCGACCCGGCGTCATCGGCCTCCTCATCGGCCTCCTCGGGCTCTGCCTCGCGGGGCCGGCGCTCGCCGGATCCACGAGCGTGACCGCGCGCCCCGGACAGCGGATCCGCCTCGACGGCTACGCCACCCACGAGACCCGGCCGGGCTGCCCGTCGGTTCCGGCGGCCGCGGTCGAACTGGTCACGCCGCCCCGCGGCGGACGGATCGAGCAGCGGCGCGAATTCCTGGTCCTCGGCCGGAACACCGACGGCACCCCGTCGCGGGACGGCTGCCAGGATGTCGAGCGGGACGCGCGGGCGCTCTACTACACGGCCCGGCCCGATTTCTCCGGCCTGGACACGGTGTCGGTGATCGTCACCTTCGTCACCGGCGAGGAGGCGACCTACACCTACAGGATCACGGTGCCCGAGGGCGAAGGCCGGCGGGCGCCGGCGGTGTCCCAGGCACCCGCCCCCCGCGACGCGGGCCTCTCGCGGCCGGCCCCGACGGCGCGCGCCGCTCCGGCCGAGCGAGCGGCTCCGGCTCCGGCGCCCCAGGAGGCCAGCACCGGCGACTTCCTGCGCGACGCGGTCCGGGGCGCGGTCCCGGCCGGCCGGCCGGCACCGGCTTCGCCGCCCCCGAAGGCCGCAGAGGCCGCGGCGCCCGTATCCGGCACGCCCGCACCGCCCGCGTTGCCGCCACAGCAGCTGGCACCGCCGCGGCCGCCCGCCGCGCCGCAGCTCTGACGCGCCGCGGACGGTCAGCCCTGCGGCGGAGGCCGCGCCCCCATCGCCAAGCCGAGGACGAGTCCCGTGCATCAGCGCCTTCCGAACGCTCCCCGATCCGCAGCACCGACCCGACCGCGGCGGCGCACCGGCGCCGGCGTCCTGGCCCTCGGGTCGGCGCTCGGCTCAGCGCTCTGCCTGCCGCTCTGCCTCGCCCTGCCGGCCCGGGCGGAGGTGGAGAACAAGACCGCGCGCCCCGGCCAGCGGATCTTCCTCCAGGGCTTCACCTACTACTTCGCCACGCAGGAGTGCCGCTCGCGCGCGGCCACGATCGAACTCGTCAGGCCGCCGCGCGGCGGGCGCATCGAGCAGCGGCGGGAATTCCGGATCCTCAGCGGCAAGGTCGACGAGACCGGGGCGCAGATCCGGCAGCCGGACGGCTGCGAGGACGCCAAAAAGGATGCGATGTCGCTCTACTACACGGCACGCACCGACTTCTCCGGCCTCGACACCCTGTCGGTCGCCGTCACCTTCGGGGACGGGTCCACGGTGCCGTACACGTTCCGGATCACCGTGCCGCCGGGCGAGCCCCGCCGGGCCCCGGCGGTGTCGCAGGTGCCGGTGCCGCGCGACGGCGGCAGCGGCCAGGCCGCACCGGCGGCCCGGGCGGCGCCGGCTCCGGCGTCCCGGGAGGCCGGCACCAGCACCGGCGATTTCCTGCGCGACACGGTCCGCGGCTCGGTCGCGGCCCCGCGGCCGGCGCCGGTCGCTGAGCCTCCGAAGGCGGAGGCGGCCGCGTCCGGCGCGGTGCCGCGGACCGAGCCCCCGGCACCGCGCGCGATGGCGCCGCCGCCGCGCCCCCGGCCACCGGCCGCGCCGCAGCTCTGAGACCCTGCGGGGGGCCGGCCGGCGCGGACTGGCCTCCCGCACCCGTACGGATCGACGCCCGACCGGGACCCGGCCGCGCAGGTCCGCCAAGTCCACGCCAGAACGAAGTGAGAGGCGCCCCATGGGATCGATGCAAACCGCGTTCGTCCACGCGGCAATCCTGTCCACACTCGCGCTCCCGGCGGCCGCGGCGGAGACATGCCGCGACCATTACCGGAGCGAGGGGACGCCGATGCTTCAGGCCATCACCTACAAGACGTGGATGATCTTCCCCTCGGTCAGCCCCAAGGCCGCGTTCGACCGGGTGACGCGGGCGGTCCTGGCCGAAGGCTTCGTGGGCGTGCACGTCGAGAAGCAGCTCGGGACCCTGACGGCCCAGCAGGAGACATCCGGCTCGGGGCGACCGCAGACGCTGCGGGTCGTCGTGCGCAAGGCCGGGACGGGCAGCCGGGTCGACGCCCTCTTCATGGTGCAGGCCGGTCAGATCGGTCAGGACGTCGACCAGAACCTGTGCCGCGTCGTCGATGCCGCGGCGCAGTAGGGCCCGGATGGCGCGCGGCTGCGGGCGTCCGCCCGCACCCCGCGGCCTGTCACGGGGGAGCGGCGTGGCTCCGCGGCGCTGCCCGGGCGCGCGGTCCGGATGCGAGGTTCAGATGCGCCGTTCAGTGCGAGGCCGGCCGTGACGCGGCTCCTGGTGGCGGCCGTCGCCGCATCCCTCCTGGCGCCGTCTGCGGCCCGGGCGATCGACTGCCGCAGGGCGGCCAGCCCGCTCGAGCGCATGATCTGCGCCGACGCGGCGCTCCGGAAAGCCGATGCCGCCCTGGGTTCGGCCTATGCCGGCCTCCTGCACGGCACGGACGACGCCGAGATCCGGGCGATGCTGATCGCCAGCCAGAAGCGCTGGGTGGCGGCCCGGGACACGTGGCTCGGCGACCTGGACGCGGCCGACGCGCGCACCATCGTGCTGGGGGCGATCCGGGCCCGGACCGAGGACCTGTCCGGCCGCGCGACGAGCGATCCGGCCCGGCCGCACTGGATCGCGGCGGCGCTGCGCCAGCGGGCCTTCGCGGCACGGTTCACCGGCGGCCCCTTCGCGGGGTTCGACACGGCCTGCTATTTCCTGCCCGTCGGGCAGGACCGGGTCTACGGCTGCTTCGGCAGCCGGCGCTTCCAGAACGGCGACCGGGTCTGCACGCTGTCCGACGACTGGGCGAGCGGGCACACCACCGAGACGCGCACGGTCGGGCGGGTCGTCGACGGCGCCGTGCGAACGGTCGCGACCTGCACGATCGGCGGGGGCGACGACGCGGAATGCCCGGGTCCCGAAAACCCCGCCGGCCGCTGGACGCGGCCTGCCGCCCCGGCGGCCGCGACTGCCAGCGCGACGACGGCGCCCGCAGGCCCTCGGGCCCTCCTCGATGTCGAGCTGGCCTCGGACGCCGAGGCCGAGACCTGGCTCTCGACCTGCCTGACAGACCCCGCCTATCCGCCGCCCGACCCGGTTCCGGCGGCCGGGACGGAACCGGGGTCGCGCCCGCCGGCGCGCGCGGGCGACCCGAACGGGAAGTGACGATGAGACCGGACGCCCCCTTGCCGGACCCGGCCCGCAGCCGCCTTCCGGGTGACGCCGGCCTTCGGCTGCGCGCAGGCTGTGGCGCAGCCGGGGAAGCTCCTCGGCGCCCGCGCATCGGCCGAGCCGGCCGGGCACCCGCCCTGGCCCTCGGCCTGATGCTCGGTCTGATGCTCGGCCTGCCCCTCGCCGAGCCGGCCGGGGCGCAGGACGGGCCGCCGGCGCCGCGGGTCGCCTCCGCCGTGAAGAACCTGCGCTTCGTGCCCCTCGCCGCGCTGCCGCGGGCCCCGGGCGGGGCGGGGCGCCAGGCCGGCTGCCCGGGCGAGGTCGTCCCGGCACAATCGGAGGCGGCGCAGGCTGTGGCCGCCCGGGACTGGTTCGTCACCGGCGAAGCGGCGCTGGGCCGCTACCGGGCCGTCAGCTTCGCCAGCGACCTGCAGCAGGGGACGAGCGGCACCTGCTTCATCGCGGACGGCAATGTCGGCCTCTTCGACGGGACGCGCCTCGTCGCCCTCGTGTACGGCGCCGGCCGGACCGGCGCGGTCGGCCGGATCGCGGCGCGCGCCGGCGGCGTGCGCCTCTGGGACGGCGACCTGCCGCCCTCTCCGGTGGGCGACCTGACCCTGCGCCCGGACGGGACCCTGTCCCTGGAGCCGCTTCCCGCGGTCGAATCCGTCTGCGGTGGCCGCGGAGCGGTCCCCGCCATCCGCGGCCAGCCGATCGACACGGCCCGGGCGGCGCTGATCGCCGCGGGCTGGACGCCGGTGAAGGGTCCGCCGAGCGACGATGCGCGGGAGCGGGATCTCGCCCGGCGCGGCGTGATCGAGGTCGACGGCTGTTCCGGGACGGGCCTCGCCTATTGCAGCTTCCGGTATGCGGGGGCCGCCGGCGCGCTCTCGGTGACCACGACGGGCGACGGGGACCTGCCCGAGGTCCACGAATACGGAGTCACGTGCCGATGAGACGGATCCTGCGGGCGCTGGCGCTGATCGCGGCGACGGGGCCGGCCGCGACCGCCGTGGTCGCGGCGCCCGCGCCGCCCTGCGCGGCCGAGGCCGAGCGGCAGGCCCTCAAGCTGCTGCGCTTCCACAGCGACGGCGACGCGCGGGCCACGGTCGATCCCGCTTCCGTTCGGTCCGTCGGCACCGTCGCGTCCCTGGTCGGGACGCGGCGCTTCCAGGTGATCGAGGCGGAGGGCAGCATCGACAAGGGCGATTATCGGATCCGGCTGATCTACGCGCCGATGCCCGGGAGCTGCGTGCTGATGGGGCAGGAGATCCTCGAGCGGTCCGATCCCTACTGAGCACCGCCCTCAGCGCGCGCCGAGGCAGCCGGTCCCGGGGGCCGGCAGGACCAGCCAGGCGCCCCCCGCGTAGAGGCGCCGGACCGCGCCCGGCGCGGCGGGCCGGATCACCAGATACGCGCGGCCGGCCGAGACCAGGGCCCCGTCGTCGGCGGCCGCCAGGGCGGCGGGGTTCCCGAGCGCCACCACGGTCTCCGGCTGGACCGCGAGGGCGGTCAGCGCGGTCACGCCGAGCCACCCGGCGAGCGCCGCCGCCACCGGGGCGACCGGCAGGCCGCGCCGGGGGCGCCGATCAGTAATCGTAGGCATGCTCGAACCGGCCCCCCGCGGCCTCGACGGCGCGGATCTGTTCGACGAGCTGCTCCACCGCGGTGTCGTAGCCGACGCGCTGCCAGCCCGGCTCGGACTGGATCGGCATCGCGAACAGCGGCTCGGCCCCGGCGAGGGCGACCGTCCGGCCCGGCGGCAGGAGGACGGTGGTGAGGATTCGGTCGTTGCCGGCGATCTCCAGCACGGTCCGGCCGCGCGCCCCCAGGCCCCGCAGGATCTCCGTGAAGGCCCGGTAGCGCGGCGTCTCGATCAGGGCGGCCGGTCCGCCATCGCCGGCCGGGACGGGGCCGAGGCGGGTGATGCGCGGGTCGGCGGCCGCGTCGGCGGCGTCGAGCCCCGCCACGACGCTGCGGATCGTCAGGCCGGCCGGGTCCATCCCGGCGAGCCACACGATCCCCTGCGCGTAGGCCCATTTCACCCCGTATTGCAGCGAGAGCGCGCCGCGCCGCTCGACCGCCCGCAGGGACGGCGTGAACGGGACATCGCGCCAGAGCCGGGACAGCTCCGCGTCGAACGGGTAGCGGTACCAGGGGGTCTGGCGCAGGAACACGGCGTAATCCGCGAGCAGCCGGGCGTTGAACCGGTCCTCCTCCGTGGGCTCGGGCCCCCGCCACCACGCGGTCAGCGCCCCGACGGTGCGCTCGTAGGCGCCCTGGATCAGCATCTCGGCCGTGAAGCTGAGGCCGATGACGTAGTTGGTGACCTTCTGGCCCGCGGTGACGTCGCCGGTGCGCCCGGCCGCCCGGGTCGCCCCGCACAGGCTCGTCCAGAAGCCGGTGGTCGCCGCCCAGTAGTCGAAGGCCGATTCCGAGGCGGATCGCGTCACCCCGGCGAGGTCCGCGTAGGCGTGGACGATGTCCCATTCGGGGAAGGTCAGGTAGCTGTCGCCGGCCGCGCGCTTGTAGCCGTCGGCGGCGATCCCGAAGCGCGAGCCGCCCCCCGCACGCTCCTGCAGGGTGGGATCGGGCGCGACCGCGCAGCCGCCCTCGATCGCCGCGACCGGCAGGGCGCAGGCGAGCGCGAGGAGGGCCAGGCCGGCGGCCGCCCAGCGGGCGGCCCGCCGGCGGCGACGGGCGGGACGGGGGCTCACGCCGCGCCCGCCGCGGCGGCGCGCCACGGCCACCAGCCGAGCACCACGCCGGCGAGCCCGAGGCTCAGGTGCGGGCCGTTCGAGAGGAACGGGCTGTCCTGGAAGCCCTTCAGGAACAGCGACAGGTCGAGGAAGCTCGACCCGGTGATCACCCCGACCATGCCGTCGAGGAGGTAGATCGCCCCGAAGGCCCGCAGGAAGGTCACGGCGGCGTGCCGCGACCACAGGGCGGCGACGAGCGCCCACAGGCCGGAGGCGAGGTGGAGCGCGTCCTTGTAGACGTCGAGCCGGAACAGGCCGAAGACGCGGCCCTCCGCGTCCCGGAAGGCCGGGATGTAGTCGGTGGCGGCGGCGAACAGCAGGATGGCCGCGAAGGCGAGGGCGGCCGCCTGTGGGGGTGTGGGTCTCATGAGCGGATCCTTGCGCGGTCAGGCCATGGAGGTCGACCAGAGGGCGTTCCGGAACAGCAGCCCGGGATCGTACCGGCGCTTGGCCGCCACGAAAGCGTCGAGCCTGGGATAGGCCCGGGCCATCTGGTCGCGCCGGGCATGCAGGCGGTAGGGCAGGTAATAGGCCCCGCCGAGCGCCACGACGCGCTCGATCAGGGCCTCGGTCATGCGCATCATCGCGGCCTCGTCGCCGGGGGTGAGCCCCTGCGAGAACGACATCACGGCACCGATGCGGGGAGAAGGCGCGTAGGCCAGCGTCGAGTCCGGGTCCGCCGCCACGTAGCGCAGGGTCACGTTGAGGCAGTCGCAGCCCGAGCCCGGGATGATCTCCCGGCAGGCGGCGCGGAACGCGTCGAACCGCTCGGGCGGGACGAAATACTCGTGCAGGATGTCGGTGCGGTTGCGGTCGCGCGAGGCGAGGTTCGCCACCGGCTCGTTCATCAGGCTGTTGCGGGTGGCGAGGCCGGGGTCGAGCGTCGGGTTGAGCCGGGTCTCGGCGATCCAGCGGGCGCGCTTGCCGAACTCGCTGCCGACCTGGGCGCGGTAGATCTCCCGCGAGACCGCCGAGAACGCCCCCTGCGCGGCCGCGGCGGGCAAGACCTGCGGCGGGTGCTCCGCCTCCGCGTAGGTGACGAGGATCGCCTCCTCGAAGAACCCGGCCTGCGCCACCGAGAGGCGGCCGTAGGCCATGCGCAGCCGCGGGTCGCGCTCCACCGCCGCCACGAAGGCCGGCGCGAACTCCGCGGCCGGCATCACCGCGAAGGTCGGCGTCAGGAGGCGGTTCGGCACCATCTCGACCACGAGGTCGACCACGATCCCGAACAGGCCGTAGCCGCCCATCGCCAGCCCGAACAGCTCGGCGTTCTCGGTGCGGGAGCAGGTGACGAGGCTGCCATCGGCCAGGACGAGGCGGAGGGCGCGGACGGTGGAGCCGAAGGGCCCGCGCGGGGCCGGCCAGCCATGGGCGTTGACGCTGAAGGTCGAGCCGACCCCGAAATCGCTGTTCGACTGCATCACCGCGGGCGAGAACCCGATCCGGTCGAGCTGACGGATGACCTGCGACCAGCGCGCGCCGGCCCCGACCCGGTAGAGGCCGGCAGCGGTGTCGGGCTCGATCGGGCCGCCCTCCAGGGTCACGGCCGTCCCGTCGCGGGCGAGGCTCTGGCCGCCCATGGAATGGCGGGCGACGCCGACCGCCACCGGCCGCCCGGCGGCGGCGGCGTCCCGGATCTCGGCGCGCACGGCCTCGATCAGGGCCTCGGTCGACCCTGTCGGGAGCACGGCGTGGCGGGCCACCGGGGTCGGGTTGAGGCCGCTCGCATCGTTCAGGATGATCCGCGGCGCGGCCCGGGCCGCCCGCGGCAGCAGCGCGGCGGCCGCCAGGGCGCCGCCGCCCGCGAGGATCCTGCGCCTGCTCGGTCGTATCCCCGCCATGACCGTCGCCCCCAGCCCTCAATTCGCACCGGCGGGGCGACCGGCTCGCCCCGCCGGCTTACCCTGCGACGGGTCCGGGCCCGCCGGCGTGAGATCGCGCACGGAGCGCGATACGGCCAAACAAACCGACCGGCCCTCTTCGCACGCGGCGGCTCGTTCGCCCCTACCAGCGGCCGGCCGCGCGGTTAACCGCACGCCTGCGCGGGTCCTGCGCCTGCTCAAGGCCCGCCAGGATGCCGTCTTGCGTGACCTGCTGCCCGCGGTCCTGCCCACAGGCGCCCGTGACGGCGAGCCTGCCGCCTTATGAGGTCCGCCCCGTCCAACGGGAGGACGAAGCCCTGCGGGGCGCGCGGGGTAAGACGGGCGCCGCATCGTCGGTCGGCCGCCCGTCCGTCCGGCCAGGGCCCGTGGCGACACCCGATCGGCCCTGTGACGCCCGCCTGTCCCGAGAGCGTGATTCTGGCCGGATCCGGCGCGTGTCCGGCTCCGGGATCGGAGTGTTCTGCGTGCGCGGAGACAACCGGCCGTCGCCCCCGCGGGACTTCCGAGATTCTTCGTGCCGCCCGGCGGCCGAAGCCATCTCAAAGCACGCGATTGTCCATCGCGGCTTGACACTGACCTTCCGCCTCGTGGCCACTCGCCGGCCTTCATCCCCTGCGCTGGAACGGATATCGGCCGCGGCGGGACCAGCGGCGCCTGCAGATCCGTTGCCGGAGGCGGATCCGACGCGACGCCATTCGGCCTCTTAAGCATGCCCGAGGCGGCGCGCGCGCCGTGCGGAACGGTGTCGTGAGCTTGGCTGTTGCCTAACTGCCGACCAGTCCCTGGCCGGCACCGAGCCGCCGGCGATGACCGGCGCGCCGACACCCTGAGAGGAACGCCTATGAGGAAGTCCCTGCTGGTCGTCGCCGTCCTGGCCGCCTTCGGCGCGGCCGGCGCCGCGACCTCGGCCTCGGCCGCGCCCGGCCTGCCCGGCGCCGTGAGCGCCCCGTCGGACGTGGTCTCCGTCCGCATGGACCGGATGCACGGCCACCATCACCACCGGATGATGCGCCATCACCGCCACGGGCACATGATGCGCCATCACCATCATCGCGGGCACATGACGCGGCATATGCACCGCCATCACCGCATGTGAGCTGGTCGGGGCCCCCGAGGGGCCCCGTTCCCCGGGATCCGGCGTGCGGCCCGGCCCTGCGACCGGCGCGACATGAGCCGGGCCAGGCCGCCCCAGCGGGAGGACTGACCGCACGCCTCTACTCTGCGGCCTCGCGGTGGACCGGCTCCGGCTGGCGCGCCCGGGACGTGGCCGTCGCGGGCCGGACCCTGCCGAAGCGGGCGTAGAGGGCCGGCAGCACCACCAGCGTCAGCAGGGTCGCGCTGATCAGGCCGCCGATGACCACGGTGGCGAGCGGCCGCTGGATCTCGGCCCCGGTCTCGGTGGCGATGGCCATCGGCACGAAGCCGAGCGAAGCGACCAGCGCCGTCATCGCCACCGGCCGCAGCCGGATCATCGCGCCCTCCAGGATGGCCTCCCGCTTCGGGCGCCCCTCCGCCACGAGCTGCTTGATGAAGGTCAGCATCACGAGCCCGTTCAGGACCGCCACGCCCGACAGCGCGATGAAGCCGACCGCCGCCGGCACCGAGACCGGCATGCCGCGCAGCCACAGGGCCACGATGCCGCCGGTCAGCGCCAGCGGCACCGCGCTGAACACCAGCAGCGCGTCCCGCGGCGAGCCCAGGGCCGAGTAGAGCAGCAGGAAGATCAGGAAGAAGCACGCCGGCACCACCACCATCAGCCGCTGCTTGGCCGAGGCGAGGTTCTCGAACTGGCCGCCCCAGGTCACGAAGGAGCCCGGCGGCAACGGCACTTGCCGCCCGACCTCGGCCTGCGCCTCCGCCACGAGGGAGCCGATGTCGCGCCCGCGCACGTTGGCGGTGACGACCACCCGGCGCTTGCCGTTCTCGCGGCTGATCTGGTTCGGCCCCTCCGTGACCGAGAAGCCCGCCACCTGCTTGAGCAGGACCGAACGCGCACGGCCGTTCGGGCCGGGCGGCAGGGGCACCGGGATATTCTCCAGGGCCTCGCGGTCCTCGCGCACCGTGTCGGTGAGGCGCACCACGATGGGAAAGCGCCGGTCGCCCTCGAAGACGACGCCGGCATCCTTGCCGCCGATGGCCGCGCCGATGACCTCCTGGATGGCGCCCGTGCTGAGGCCGTAGCGGGCGGCCTCGGCCTTGTTGATCTTGATCTCCAGGAACGGCAGGCCCGCCGTCTGCTCGACCTTCACGTCCTCGGCGCCGTCGATGCCCTTCAGGACCGCCGCGATCTGGTTGGCGGTCTTCAGCATCGGCTCGAACTCCTCGCCGAACACCTTCACGGCGAGGTCGCCCCGGGTGCCGGCGAGCAGCTCGTTGAAGCGGAGCTGGATCGGCTGCGAGAACTCGTAGACGTTGCCGGCGAGCGCCCCCACCGCCGTCTCGATCTGCGCCTGCAGGTCGGCCTTCGACAGACTCGGGTCCGGCCACGCCTCCTGCGGTCTGAGCATGACGAAGGTGTCGGAGGAGTTCGGCGGCATCGGGTCGGAGGCGACCTCCGCCGTGCCGGTCTTCGAGAACACGTAGGCGACCTGCGGGAACTTGGAGACCACCTGCTCGACCTTGAGCTGCATCGCCTGCGACTGGGTCAACGAGGTCGAGGGGATGCGGGTGGCGTTGAGCGCGATGCTCTTCTCGTCGAGTTGCGGGATGAACTCGGTCCCGAGCCGGGTGAACAGGACGCCCGCCCCGACCAGCAGCAACAGGGCCGCCCCGAGAAAGGCGAGGGGACCGCGCACCGCAGCCCCGAGCACCGGCCGGTAGGCCGCCTTCAGCGCCCGGATGATGAGGTTGTCCTTCTCGGTGACCGTGCCGGTGATGACGATGGCGATCAGCGCCGGCACGAAGGTCAGCGACAGGATGAAGGCCGAGACCAGCGCGATGATGACGGTCAGCGCCATCGGCGCGAACATCTTGCCCTCGACCCCGGTGAAGGTCAGGAGCGGCACGTAGACCAGGATGATGATGGCTTGCCCGTAGAGGGACGGCTTGATCATCTCCTCGGCCGACGCCCGCACCGTCTGAATGCGCTCCTCGGTCTCGAGGGCCCGCCCGAGGGCGTGTTGCTTCTCGGCGAGATGGCGCAGGGCGTTCTCGGTGATGATCACCGCCCCGTCGACGATGAGGCCGAAGTCGAGGGCGCCGAGCGACATCAGGTTCGCCGAGATCTTCGCCTCGACCATCCCGGTCAGGGTCATCAGCATCGCCACCGGGATGACCAGCGCCGTGATGACGGCCGCCCGGATGTTGCCGAGCAGCAGGAACAGGATGACGATGACGAGGGCCGCGCCCTCGGACAGGTTCTTCACCACCGTCCTCACCGTCGCCTCGACGAGACGGGTCCGGTCGAGGACGGTCTGGACCGCGACGCCGGGGGGCAGGCTCCTGCGGATCTGGTCCATCTTGGCGTCGACCGCGGCGGCCACCGTGCGGCTGTTCTCGCCGATCAGCATCAGGGCGGTGCCGATGACGACCTCCTGGCCGTCCTCGCTGCCCGAGCCGGTGCGCAGGTCGCGCCCGATGCGGACCTCGGCGATGTCCCGGATCCGGACCGGCACGCCGCCGCGGGTCGCGACCACGACGTTGCCGATGTCGTCCATGTCCTCGAGGCGTCCGGCGGCGCGCACGACGTAGCCCTCGCCGTTATCCTCCAGGTAGCGGGCGCCCTGGTTGGCGTTGTTCGCCTCCAGCGCCCGGGCGACGTCCGAGAAGGACAGGTCGAGGGAGGCGAGCTTATCGGGGTCGGGCTGGACGTGGTACTGCTTCTCGAAGCCGCCGATCCCGTCGACGCCGGCCACGCCGGGCACGGTCTTGATCTGGGGCCGGATGATCCAGTCCTGAACCGTGCGCAGGTACGCGGTCTGCTCCAGCGCCGTCCTGAGGCGCTGGCCCTCGGGGGTCAGGTAGCTTCCGTCGGGCTGCCAGCCCGGCGCGCCCGCCTTCGAGAGCGTTCGCTCGCCGGGCTTCGCGTAGTGGATCGACCACATGTAGATCTCACCGAGGCCCGTGGAGATCGGGCCCATGGCGGGCTCTGCCCCGGGGGGCAGGTCCCGCCTCACCTGGGCGAGGCGCTCGGCCACCTGCTGGCGGGCGAAGTAGATGTCGAGCGTCTCGGCGAAGACGGCGGTGACCTGCGAGAAGCCGTTGCGCGAGAGCGAGCGGGTGTATTCGAGCCCCTTGATGCCGGCGAGGGCGGTCTCGACCGGGTAGGTGACCTGCTTCTCGATATCGACCGGCGCGAGCGAGGGCGCGGTCGTGTTGATCTGCACCTGATTGTTGGTGATGTCCGGGACCGCATCGATGGGCAGCTGCGTCACCGCGTAGCCGCCGAAGCCGGCGGCGAGCAGCGACAGCAGCAGCACGAGCCAGCGCTGGCGGACCGAGACGTCGAGGATGCGGCTGATCATGTCTCGGCCCCTCAATGGTCGTGGCCGGCTTCGCTCTTCCCGAGCTCGGCCTTGAGGAGGAAGGTATTGGCGACCGCGATGTCTTCGCCGGCCCTGAGGCCGGAGACCACCTCGTAGGCGTCGTCATCCGCGCGCCCGAGCTCGACCTCGCGCTTCTCGAAGCCCTCGTCGGTGCGCACGAAGACGACGCGCTTGCCCTCGACGGTCTGGAGCGCGGCCTTGGCCACCCGGACGGGCACTCGATCCGTCTCGGTCTCGACCTCGGCGGTGACGTAGGTCCCCGGACGCCAGGCCATGTCCTGGTTGGGCAGCGAGACCACCACCCGGGCGGACCGGGTGTCGGCGTTCAGCAGCGGGCTGACGAACACCACCTTCCCCTGCACGCTGCGGCCGCCGCGGTTCACGGTGACCCGGGCGCCTTCCCGGACCTCGTCGAGGTCCGAGGTCGGCACCGCGAGCTCGATCCAGACGGTGGAGAGGTCGGCCACGGTGTAGACGTCGGCCGGGTCGCCCTCCTTGCCGACGGCGGTGCCCACGTCGACCTTGCGCTCGACGATGCGGCCGGAGATGGGCGCCCGCAGCTCGTACTGGCGCAGGGTCGAGGCGTTGGGCGTCGCCTCGTCGCGTTTCTGCGCGGCGGCGACCTCGGCGGCGTTCAGGCCGAGCGCCGAGAGCTTCTGGCGGGCGAGGTCGACGCGGAGCTGGTTCTCCTGGAACACGGCCTTGGCGTTGTCGAACGCCGCCTGGGATGCCGCCGCGGATGCCAGCAGCCTCTGCTGGCGCTCGAAATTGACCTTCTGGAGGTCGGACTGGACCATGGCGGTGAGGTACTCGCTCTTGGCGTCGGCGACCTCGCGGCTGTCGAGGACGGCGACGACGTCCCCCTTCCGCACGTCGTCGCCGAGGCGCTTGCGCATCTCGGACACCGTGCCGACGACGCGGACCGGGACGCGGGCGATCCGGTCCGTGTCCGGCGTGATCGTGCCGGGGACGAGGATGTGCCTCGACAGCAGGCCGCCTTCCGCCTTGGCCACCTTGATGTCCTGGTTCTCGATCTGCTCGGCGGTCATCGTGACGTGCCCCTCCGCGCCCTCGGCCTCGGAAGGCTCGTGCGCTCCGTGAGCGTGGCCTGCGCCCGCCTTGGGGGCGGCGGCCTTGCCGTGGTCGTGGCCGCCGCCCGCTTCGTGGCGGGGCTCGCCCGGCGATGCGGGGCCAGGCCCGGCGGCGAAGGTGTGGAGGGCCGGCGGCAACCCGGCCGCGGCGAGGAGGCCGCGAACGAAGCCGGACACGGCGGGAACGGCGGCGCCCACGAGGACGCCGGCGGCCACCAGGGCCGCGGTCAGGAGAATGCGCATGATGCCTGCTCGTCGGGGCGCCGGTGCCGTGGCGGCTTCCGGGCCGGTCCCGTTGCGATGACGTGAGGAAGCGGCCCCGGGGCCTCGGACCCGGGGTTCAGGACGCGCGCCGTCGCGGCGTCACCTCAGGCGCGCGGCGGACGCGGCAGGCGGTCGGGGGAGATCGAGGCGCACGCCGCGTCGACCGGGGCGTAGCAGGGTCGGGACGGCAGGGCGGGCGGAACGGGGGCGAGGCCGTCCGACGGCATGGCCACGTGGCAGCCGCAATGGACGTGGCAGGCGATGCCGGGATCCGCCGCCCGGGCCGAGGCCGGCGTCAGGTCCGACGCCATGACCAGCTCCGTCCGGTCGTGTCCCGGATGGTTCTGATGATACGCCAGGTCCTCGGCGAGGCCGGCGGTCGGGAGAGCGACGGCCAGCGCCAGGACGAGCGCGAGCGCGCGGGCGGCAATCGCCCACCACCCCGTCCAGGCCCCGAAGGCTCGCTGGCGTCCCGCCGACTTCATCGTGCTCCTTATGGGCGATGCGGGCGTCGGGCCACAAGACGCGGGGGCGAAACGCCGGGCGGTCAGGTCGCCGGTCCGGCCGACGGAGTGCGGAATGTCACCGTCCGTCGCGGCTCAACGCCGTCGCGACAGCCTGGCTCGGCCGGCATCGGGAGAGACCCGACAGGAGACGACGCCTCTTCGCCCTGGCGGCAGCCGCCCAATCCTCCGCGGGCGGCTCCGGCGACCGGCGGCCGCACGACCACGTCGACATCGACGTCGGCCGGCATCACCATCCGCGCCGCGACGAGGACAGGTCGTTCTTCGATGAACGGGGCCCCATCCCCCCAACCACGACTTCGCCGACGGAACGGACCGCCCCGGACCGCCCCGGACCGAACGACGGTCCGGCGCGGTCGGCGGAGGCTCAGGCGCCCCGCGGCCCGAGCAGGATGAGGGCGCTGCCGAGCACGCATACGAGGCCGCCGGCGATGTCCCAGCGGTCGGGCCGGTGGCCTTCGAAGCCCCAGAGCCACAGGATGGCCGCGACGACGTAGATGCCGCCGTAGGCCGCATAGGCGCGTCCCGCCGCCCCGCTCTCCACGAGAGTCAGCAGGGAGGCGAACAGCGCCAGCGAGGCCATCCCCGGGACGAGCCACCACGGGGATCTGTCGAGGCGCAGCCACGCCCAGAAGGCGAAGCAACCGGCGATCTCGGCCAAGGCGGCCGCGGCGAAGGCGGGATAGGTGAGCATGGGCGCGTGTTCGCATGCGCCGTGCGTGCGGCAAACCGGCGACACGGGCCGGAGGCGCCGGTCCTGACCACGCGGCGGGCCGGCGCCGTCTCGACCTCCTCCCGTCCCGGCTTGAGGCGGCCGAGCCGTGCGGGCGCCGCCGGAGCCAAGCTGCGCCCGGGCGCACGCTGCCGTCCACGCGCCACGTCAGGTCCTGCCGGGACCGGCTTGGGCCTGTACGGCGGCGATCTGCCGTATCCGCCGCGGCAGGTCGCGAACGAGAGCGGTCTTCCGGTAGGGCGTCATCTTCCGCCACGCGCGGATCTCCGGGACCGTGCGGCCGCATCCGAGGCACCAGCCGGTCCGCCCGTCCCACTGGCAAACCCCGATGCAGGGGTCGTCCGTCTTCATGTTAGGGCTCCGTACGCCAGGCGGCCCGTCCGCCGCTGGACACATATAGGGTACCCCCCTATACGTCACTACGACGAGGAAGCCCGCGATGGCCCACACGGTCAAGGAAAAGGCCAAGCTCCTGGCGCGGGTGCGCCGGATCAAGGGACAGGCGGAAGCCGTCGAGCGGGCCCTGGAGGCCGAACTCGGCTGCGCCGACGTCCTGATGCTGGTCGCCTCGATGCGCGGGGCCATCAACGGCCTGACCGCCGAGCTGATGGAAGACCACATCCGTCACCACGTCGTGAACCCGGACGCGGAACCGGACGCCGAGCGCGCCCGGGGCGCCGCCGAGCTGATCGAGGTGGTCCGGACCTACCTCAAATGAAGGCCGCCCCATGACGCCGTTCGCCGACCTGCTGCAGCAGGGGACCGCCCATGCCTGGCTGTTCGTGCCGAGCGCGATCCTGCTGGGCGCCCTCCACGGCCTGGAGCCCGGTCACGCGAAGACCATGATGGCGGCGTTCATCATCGCCGTGCGCGGCACGGTCCTGCAGGCGGTCCTGCTCGGGCTGGCGGCGACGCTCTCCCACACGGCGGTGGTCTGGACCATCGCGCTGGGCGGCCAGTACCTCGGCCGGGAATGGGGCGGCGAGGCCGCCGAGCCGTATTTCCAGCTCGCCTCGGCCGCCCTCATCCTCGGCGTCGCGTTCTGGATGGCGTGGCGGACCTGGCGCGAGCAGCATCACGCGCACGACCATCACCACCCTGACGCGCATCGGCCCATCGTCACGCGCGACGGTGCGCTGACGCTGGAGGTGTTCGAGGACGGCGTGCCGCCGCGCTGGCGCCTGCGGGCCGAGGGCGGATCGTTGCCGGTCCCCGCGGCCGTCACGGTCGAGACGGTGCGCCCGGATGGCGCCCGGCAGGCGTTCGGATTCGTCGCGCGCGAAGGCTTCCTGGAGAGCCGGGACGAGATCCCCGAGCCCCACGCGTTCACGGCGCGTGTCCGCCTCGACGGCCCGGCCGGGTCGGAGATGCACGAGGTCGCCTTCGCGGAGCACGACCACGACCACGATCATATGAACCTCGGCGACGAGGACGACGCCCATGCCAGGGCGCATGCGGAGGACATCCGCCGCCGCTTCCAGGGCCGCACCGTGACCACGGGGCAGATCGTGCTGTTCGGCCTGACCGGCGGGCTCATCCCGTGCCCAGCCGCCATCACGGTGCTGCTGCTGTGCATCCAGCTCAAGCAGTTGAGCCTCGGCTTCGCGCTGGTCGCCTGCTTCAGCATCGGGCTGGCGCTCACGATGGTCTCGGCCGGCGTCGTCGCGGCCTTGAGCGTGCGGCACGTGGCCGGCCGCTGGTCCGGGTTCGGCGCGTTCGCACGCCGGGCGCCGTACGCCTCGGCGGCGCTGATCGTGCTGGTCGGCCTCTACACCGGCTGGCTCGGCTGGGACGGCCTCCGCCACGCCGCCGCGGCGCAGGCGGCCCAGTCCGGGACATCGGTCGGGACATCGGTCGGGTGAGCGACGACTGCCGGGTCTGAAACGCCGGCGGCGGCCTCGACCTTCCGGCCCAGGGCTGAAAGCCTATCGCACGGCCGGAAACGGACGGGCTCGGGCATGGCAGGCGATTCCCCCAGAAGGTCTCAGCAGGCGGCCGGATCGCGCACGGCTGCCCGAGGCCTCGACAGCGATCCGTCAGAGCAGGGCCAGGGCGACGCCGCCCAGGGCCGTGAGTGCGACGACCATCCAGGGCGGCGTCCGGCCGACGGTCAGGAGCCCGAAGGCGAGCACGGCCACCGCGTAGTCGCGCGCGTTCCCGACCGCGCTGGTCCAGACGGGATCGTAGAGCGCGGAGCCGAGGATTCCGACCACCGCCGCGTTGGTCCCGCGCATGGCCGCCTGGGCCAGCGGTCGCGTCCGGAGCGCGTCCCAGTAGGGCAGCATGCCGTAGACCAGCAGCAGACCGGGCAGAAAGATCGCGACCAGCGCGATGGCCGCACCGACCACGCCGTGGGGTGCCGGTCCGGCGACGGCTCCGAGATAGGCCGCGAAGGTGAACAGCGGCCCGGGCACGGCCTGGGCGGCCCCGTATCCGGCGAGGAAGGTGCCGGGGCCGACCCAGCCCGGGGCGACCACCTCGGCCTGCAGCAGCGGAAGGACCACGTGGCCGCCGCCGAACACCAGAGCCCCGGAGCGGTAGAAGGCATCGAACAGCGCCAGAGCCTGGGATTGCAGACTGGCGGCCAGCAGGTGAGGGACGACGAGGAGCAGCGCGAAGGCGACCAGGCCGATTGCGCCGGCCCGTCGGGACACCGGGAAGGCGAGAAGCCCGGCCTGCTCCTGCGGCGGCAGCCGGCAGAGCACGAGGCCGGCGAGGGCACCGAGCGCGATGGCCCCGACCTGACCGACCGACCCGGCGACGAACACGGTGAGGAACAGCGCCGCCACCGCGATGCCGGCGCGCGGCCGATCCGGCGCCAGCGCGCGGGCCATGCCCCAGACCGCCTGCGCGACCACCGCGACGGCGACCAGCTTGAGCCCGTGGATCGCGCCCTCGGCCACCGGGCCGGACAGGGCGCCGGCGCCGGAGGCGAAGGCCAGAAGCAGCAGGGCGGAGGGCAGGGTGAAGGCCGTCCAGGCCGCGAGCCCGCCGAGAAGCCCGCCGCGCAGGACCCCGAGCGAGAACCCGACTTGGCTTGACGCCGGCCCGGGCAGGAACTGGCACAGCGCCACGAGGTCGGCATAGCCACGCTCGTCCAGCCACCGGCGCCGGATGACCAACTCGTCGCGGAAATAGCCGAGATGCGCGACCGGGCCGCCGAACGAGGTCAGGCCGAGCTTGAAGAAGGCGCGGAATACCTCCCCGGCGGAGCCGGACGCGCCCGCCGAGGCGGGATCGGTACGCCGCGCCTCGGCGGCCGCGGGGGCTTCGGTCATGGGCGGCCTCGCTCCATCGTGCCGGCGGGGGGACGGCCGGCCATGCGTTCGCGAGCGGCGTCCCGCATCGGACGGCCTCCGACGGCGCCCCCGCGAAGCCCGCCGCGCCCTGCGGTCGCATCCGTCGGGATCGCGGCGCCATCCTGCGGTGTCGCATGTCGGTATCGGGATCGAGGGACCGGTACAAGCCACCCGCGCAGGCCTGTCTCGCCCCGGTCCCGCCGGGGATCGCCCCCCGGCAAGGTCATCGGCAAAACGGCCGACAACGGCCCGGGACCGGCCACCGGTCTACGCCGTCACGCCGAGGCCCGCCGGCACGCCGAGGCCCGCCGGCACGCCGAGGCCCGACGATCCCGGGGGCTTGACCTTCCAACGGTGGGAAGCCCCATCTCGTCGGGACGGCATCCGAAGGAGAACGTCATGGTCCGCTTCAAGGTCGACAGGATGGGCTGCGGTGGCTGCGCCGAATCCGTGACCCGCGCCGTTCAAGCCATCGATCCCGGCGCCCATGTCGAGGTCGACCTCGGTGCGAAGCGCGTCACCGTGTCGAACGCCTCGGCTCCGGCCGAGCGGATCGCCCGGGTTCTCGTCGCCGCCGGCTATCCGGCCGAGCCGATGCTCGCGGCGGCCTGATGCTTCGGGCCGCCAACCCAACCTGCGCTGTGCATGGACGTCCCATGCCCGACATGGTCCCGCCACCCGAACCGGTGTAATCCTGATTCCATGTGCTTCGACCGGCAGATCGCGCGCCTGATGGCGGCGATGATCCTCGCGATCATCGCCTACGTCGCGCCGTCCGCCGCCCAGGCCCACGAGGGCCATGGGGGTCATGGCGGCCATGGGGGCCACGGCCGCCACATGGCCGCGGCGCAGCCACAGCCGAAGGCGGCGGCGGCGGCGAAGCCGACGGTTCGCGCCGCGGCGCCCACGTGGTCCAAGGTCGTCACCACGGCCGTCGAGGCGGCGTACATCGCGCCGACCGGGGACGCGTGTTGCCGGCCCGGTTGCAAGACCCGCTGCTGCGGGACGATGTCCTGCTGCGCGACCGGCGTCCTGTCCGGGTCCGACGCCCTCGTCCCGTCCCTGTTCCGGACCGGCACGCAGATCCCGGGGGACGTCTCCGGCCGCGTCGGCACCGCCCCCGAGACCCTGCCCAAACCCCCACGAACCCTCGCCTGAGATGAGGCGCGCCCGAGGCGCGCGACGCCCGAGCTGCGCCCGCGAACGGCCGCGCCCGGCATCCCCACCGCGAGGAATACCGTTTCCATGTCGACCCGTCTTGCCGCCGCCCTGGGCGCGATGGCGCCGCTTGCCGCCGTTCTGGCGGGATCCGCGCTCGCCCATGAGGGCCATGACCACGGCGCGGCCCCGCCGCCCGTCTCGAAGACCATCGCCCCCCGCGGCGAGGCCCTCTCGGAGACCTTCGAACTGGTCGCCGTCCCGCGCGACGGCACCCTGACGCTGTTCCTCGACCGCTTCCGGACGAACGAGCCGGTGACCGGCGCGACCATCGATGTCGAGACGCCGGACGGCCCGAAGACCGCGACCGCCACGCCGGAGGGCGGCTACGCGCTCACGGCCCCGTGGATGTCGGCGCCCGGCCGGCACGAATTCGTCGCCACCGTCACGGCGGGCGGGGACGTCGACGTCCTGACCGTCGCGGTCGCCGTGCCGGACCCCTCCGGCCGCGCGGCCGCGGCGCCCGCCGAGCCGTCACCGGGGCGGGCCGCCCTGTCGCGCGTGTCCGAGGTCGCCCAGGGGGTTCGCGCGCGCCTCGGGCAGAAGGATCCGACCCTGGTCGGCGCGGTCGTCGTCGCCTTCCTGCTCGGCATGCTGGTGACCGGGCTCGCGCGCGGGCGCCGCAGCGTCCCGGCGGTGGCGTTGCTCGCCATCGGCATCACCCTCGTCCTCGGCACGGCCGCCTTCGCGCATGGCGACGAGGACCACGGCCCGGCCGTGCAGGGTGCCGCCCTGACCGAGCCGCGCCCGTCCGGATCCTCCGATCTCGCCCAGCGCCTGCCCGACGGCTCCGTCTTCGTGCCCAAGCCCACCCAGCGGTTGCTGGTTCTGCGCACGACGATGACCGAGCAGGGCCGGTTCCACCGCGCGGTGGAACTCCCCGGCCGCATCATCCCGGATCCGAATGCGAGCGGCGTCGTGCAATCCTCGGTCGGCGGCCGCCTCTCGCCTCCGGCCTCGGGGCTGTTTCCCCGCCTCGGCACCCGGGTGCGCCGGGGCGAGGTGCTGGCCACCGTCACCCCGCCGATCCAGGCCGTCGACCTCTCCGACATGCGCCAGACGCAGGGCGACCTCGACCAGCAGATCTCCATCGTCGAGCGCCGGGTCGACCGCTACAGGCGTCTCGCCCTGACGGGGGCGGTGGCCCAGACCCAGCTCGACGACGCCCTGGCCGAGTTCAAGGGCCTGCAGGACCGGCGCGCGGCCCTCGACCGGATCCGCCGGGAGCCCGAGCCGCTGGTTTCCCCGGTGGATGGCGTGGTCGCGCAGGCCGCGGCGGTCGCCGGGCAGATGGCGAGCCCCGGGCAGATGGTCTTCCAGATCGTCGACCCGAACCGCCTCTGGGTCGAGGCGCTGAGTTTCGATGCCCTCACGGCGGCGCAGGACGCCACGGCGCGGCTCGCCGACGGCCGGCTCCTGACGCTCGCCTACCAGGGCTCGGGGCTCGCCGACCGCAACCAGGCCATCCCGGTCCAGTTCGCGGTCCAGGGCGACGCGTCGGGCCTGCGCGTCGGGCAGTTCGTCACCGTGCTCGCCGGGACGGACCGCGAGCAGGCGGGCTTGGCCCTGCCGCGCGCGGCGGTCGTGCGGACCGGCAACGGGCAGGACGTCGTCTACGAGCACACCAGCGCCGAGCGGTTCGAGGCGCGGCCGGTGCGCGTCGAGCCGCTCGACGGCGACCGCGTGCTGGTCGCCGAGGGGATGGGGCCCGGCCGGCGGGTCGTGACCCAGGGTGCCGAACTCCTCGACCAAGTGCGCTGAGGAGGCCCGCGATGTTCACCGTCCTCGTCGGCCAGTCGGTCCGCAACCGCCTGCTCGTCCTCGCGCTCGCCGCGGCGCTGGTGCTGTACGGCGCCTTCGCCGCCACCAAGCTGCCGGTCGACGTCTTCCCCGACCTCAACAAGCCGACCGTCACCCTCATGACGGAGGCGGAGGGGTACGCCCCCCAGGAGGTCGAGCAGCTCGTCACCTACCCCATCGAGACCCGGATGAACGGACTCCCGGGCGTCACCCGGGTGCGCTCGGTCTCGGGCGTGGGGCTGTCTATCACCTATGTCGAGTTCGACTGGGGCACCGACATCTACCGGAATCGCCAGCAGGTCGCGGAGCGTCTGGCGCTCGTGCAGAACCAGCTGCCCCGGGGCGTGACCCCGGTGATGGCCCCCATCTCCTCCATCATGGGCCAGATCCTGCTGGTGGCGGTCACGAGCGCGACGGCGAGCCCGATGCAGGTGCGCGAGGTCGCGGACTTCACCCTGCGGCCGCGGCTGCTGACCATTCCGGGCGTCGCGCAGGTCATCCCCATCGGCGGTGAGGTGCGCCAGTTCCGGATCGGCCCGAACCCGGCCGCCATGCGCGCGCTCGGGGTGACCAACGCGCAGCTGGAGACCGCGCTCGCGCAGTTCGGCACGAATGCCGGCGGAGGCTTCACCGACCAGAACGCCCGCGAGTACCTGATCCGGAACATCGGCCGCACCCTGAGCCTCGACGACCTGCGCAACCTCGTGGTCGCGACGGTCAACGACGCGCCCGTATCCCTGCGCCAGGTTGCCGAGGTCTCCTTCGCCGCGAAGGTGAAGCGCGGCGACGCCGGGTACATGGCCAAGCCCGCGGTCATCGTCTCGGTGGAGAAGCAGCCCGACGTCGATACGGTGCGGCTGACCCGCAGGATCGAGACCGCCCTGAAGGAGATGGCGCCGACGCTGCCGGCCGGCATCCGGGCCGACCGGATCCTGTTCCGGCAGGCCGACTTCATCGAGACCTCGATCCGCAACGTCGAGGGCGTCCTCGTCGAGGCGGTGCTGGTGGTGGCGGTGGTGCTGTTCGCCTTCCTGCTGAACGTCCGGACCACGGCCATCTCGCTGCTCGCCATCCCGGTCTCGGTGCTGACGACCGCCGCGGTGTTCCACCTGTTCGGGCTCTCCATCAACACGATGACGCTCGGCGGCCTCGCCATCGCCATCGGCGAACTCGTCGACGACGCGGTGGTCGACGTCGAGAACATTTTTCGCCGGCTCGGCGAGAACCGGAAGGCCGGCAACCCGAAGAGCGTGTTCCAGGTGGTGGTGGAGGCCTCGAACGAGGTCCGGTCCGGCATCGTCTACGCGACGCTGATCATCATCCTGGTCTTCGTCCCGCTCTTCGCGCTGTCGGGCATCGAGGGCCGGCTCTTCGCCCCCCTGGGGCAGGCCTACATCATCTCCATCCTGGCGAGCCTGCTCACCTCCATCACCCTGACCCCGGTGCTGGCCTCCCTGCTGCTGCCGGGGCTCAGGAACCTGGAGCAACACGACAGCCGCTTCCTGGCCCTGCTCAAGCGGGCCAACGCCGCCCTGCTGGGGGCCGCCTTCCGGCACCAGGGCCGGCTCGTCGGCGCCGTCGCCGTGGCGGTGGTGGCCGCGAGCGTGGCCGCCTGGAACCTGCCCCGGGCCTTCCTGCCGCCGTTCAACGAGGGCTCCTTCACGGTCAACATGACGTTCCGCCCGGGCATCTCCCTCGCCGAGAGCGACCGGGTCGGGCTCATCGCCGAGCGGCTGCTCCTCGACATCCGGGGCGTGAAGGCGGTGGGCCGCAGGACCGGCCGCGCCGAACTCGACGAGCACGCCGAGGGGGTCCACGCCTCCGAGATCGAGGTCGCCCTCGACGCGGACGCCGCGCGTCCGAAGGAGGCGCTCGTCGCCGACATCCGCGGACGCCTCGCCGCCCTGCCGGTGGCGGTGAATGTCGGCCAGCCGATCGCGCACCGGCTCGACCACATGCTCTCGGGCGTCCGCGCCGAGATCGCCCTGAAGGTGTTCGGCGACGACCTCGACGGCCTGCGCCGGGTGGCCAACGCCCTGCGCGACCGGCTGGCGGCGATTCCGGGCCTCGCCGACCTGCAGATCGAGCGGCAGGTGCGCATCCCGCAGCTGGAGGTGCGGGTCGACTATACCCGGGCGGCCCTCTACGGGGTTCAGCCGGCCGCAATCGTCGAGCAGATCAGCCGCCTGTCGAACGGGCGGGTGGTCTCGACGATCGTGGATGGCGTGCGCCGCTTCGACGTGGTGCTGCGCCTGTCCGAGGACCGGCGGACGACCGCGGGGCTGGGCGATCTCCTCCTGGAGACACCGTCGGGCTGGGTGCCGGCGCGGCAGCTGGCCGACATCCGCGAGACGGACGGGCCGAACCAGATCCTGCGCGAGAACGCCCGCCGCCGCATCGTCGTCCAGGCCAACACCGACGGCGCAAGCGACATGGCGACCGTGGTGGCGGCCATCCGCGAGGCCGTGGCCAAGGAGCCGCTGCCGCCCGGCTTCTTCACCAGCCTGGAGGGCACCTTCCAGGCGCAGGAGGAGGCGAGCCGGACCATCGCGGCGCTTTCCGCGCTGTCCCTGGCCCTGGTCTTCGCCATCCTGTTCAGCCGCTACCGCTCGGCCGCCCTCGCCCTGATCATCATGGGCAACGTCCCGCTGGCGCTCATCGGCTCGGTGGCCGCCCTCTGGCTCGTGGGCCAGCCGCTCTCGGTGGCGTCGATGATCGGCTTCATCACGCTGACCGGGATCGTCGCGCGCAACGGCATCCTGAAGATCAGCCACTACCTGAACCTGTCGCTGCACGAGGGCGTGCCGTTCGGGCCCGACCTCGCGGTGCGCGGCAGCCTGGAGCGGCTGACCCCCGTGCTGATGACGGCGCTCTCGGCGGGCGTCGCGCTGGTGCCGCTGCTCTACGATGCGGCGAGCCCCGGCAAGGAAATCCTGCACCCGGTGGCGGTGACGATCTTCGGCGGCCTCGTCAGCGCGACGCTGCTCGACACCGTCCTGACCCCCGTCCTGTTCCTGCGCTTCGGCCGCACGTCGCTGGAACGGCTGCGCGCCCTCCACGCCGAAGCCCCGGCCCACCCATCGCCGTCGGGCACGCCCCCGCGCCCGGCCGAGGCGTACTGACCCCCGAGGAGACACGCGCATGATCCGACCGAGCCTGACCCTTGCCGCCGGCCTGCTGGCCGCAACCGCCGCCGACGCCCACGAGACTGCGGGCCGGCACGGCGGGCGCGTCGCCGACGCCGGCGACTTCCACGTCGAACTCGTCACCCGGGGCGAGACCGTCGACGTCTACGTGTCGGACGGCACGCAGGCGCCGGTCCCCGTCGCGGGTTTCAGGGGCACGGCCATCCTCGTGGCCGGCGGCAAGCCCGCCCGCGTGCCGCTGGAGCCGGCGGACGGCAACCGCCTGACCGGGAAGGCCCCGGCGGCGCTCGGCGACCGCCCGAAGGGCGCCGTGCAGCTCGCCGCCCCGGACGGGGCCACCGTCAGCGGCAAGTTCAACTGAACCGACCACCGAAGGGATCTCTTCCATGACCGTCGCTCGGACCCTCCTCGCCGCCGCCCTGCTGACCGCAGGCCTCGCCGGCACCGCCCGCACACAGGGCCTGCACGACCACGGTTCCATGTCCGGCCAGGGGAGGGGATCGATGAAGCCGGACCCGAAGGACGACGCCTCGACCCGGGCGTTCAAGGCCGCCGACCAGGCGATGATGACGGACATGGACGTCCCCTACACCGGCGACCCCGACGTCGACTTCCGCACGCACATGATCCCGCACCACAAGGGCGCGGTCGCCATGGCCGAGGTCGCGCTGAAATACGCCCGGGACCCCGCCACGCAGGCGATGGCCCGGAAGATCATCGCCGACCAGACCACGGAGATCGCCGACATGGAGGCGTGGCTGAAGCGGCACGGCCGGTAGTCGCCGCCGGGGCCGGGCCGCCCACAGGGGCGCCCCGGCCCGCGTCCCGATTCCACCCGCGCCTGTCCAGGGGCAACCGATGCATGCCGCCCGCAAGGCCACGCTCCACCGCATGGCCCCCTCCGAGCGCCTCTGTCCCTCCGGCCTGAAGGCCGAGGACCTGCGCGAATGCGGGGGCTTCGCGATCGAGGACCGCAGGCTCACGGCCCGCGATGAGGCCGAACGCCTCAAGGACGAGCCCCCGGTCAAACCGACGCCCCGGACCTTCATCGACGACCTGCAGCGCCGTCTCGGCAAGGCGGCCCACGCCCGAACATGCCGACCTCCGTGCCGGCCAACGCGGTGTTCAAGGCGGTCGACCTCGAAGGGCGCGACATCGAGTGCGCCTGCGCCGGCGGGGCGAGCACGGTGCCGCCCGGCTTCGTCGGGCTGACCGAGAGCGTGATGATGGTCGCCCTGGCGGTCCGGATGCTGGCGATGCCCCCGTGAGCGGGGTTTTCGGCCTCTTCCCGCGGGGCCGGCCGCTCCCTGCGGCTCTTCAACCCGGCGATCCGGCCCCCGGCTGAGACGCGTGGGGCATGTGGTCCGGCCCGTCGGCGCCCGCTCGCCGTGGACTGAGGCCCCTTCCGCGGGCGGCACGCCACGCTGGAGGCGCACCACCACGGGACGGTCAGCCTCCGAGCGGGCCGCGTACGCCCCTCACGTGCCGAACGGGCATCACTCGCGGGTCCATGGCCTGGCACGGTCTGAGCGAACGGTGTGAAACAGCCATGTGAGCCGCACCAGCACCTTCAGCTACGGGCTTGAATGTGCTGGCGCGCCCTACGGGAATCGAACCCGTGTTTTCGCCGTGAAAGGGCGACGTCCTGGACCGCTAGACGAAGGGCGCTCTGGCTAGGCCGGGGTTCTATAGTCGGACCGGAGACGCCCGGCAACCGTTCATGCGCGGCACTGGTGCCACAGGACCCAGGTTTGACCGCGGGCCGGGTTGGGGCGATGGAGGACGGATGCCCCAATCCCCCCCTCGCATGACCCTCGTCCTCGGCGGGGCGCGGTCCGGCAAGAGCGCCTACGCGGAGGGGTTGATCGAAGCCTGCCCCGGCCCGTGGCTGTATCTCGCCACCGCGCAGGCCTTCGACGACGAGATGGTCGCGCGCATCGCCCAGCACCGCGCCCGGCGCGCCGGGGCGTGGCGCACCCGCGACGTGCCGCTCGCCCTGCCGGAGGCGGTCGCCGCGTCCGAAGGGCCGGTCCTGGTCGATTGCCTCACGCTCTGGCTCACCAACCTGATCCTCGCCGAGGCCGATCTGGACGCTGCGACGGCGCGCCTCCTCGCAGCCTGCGCCGGCGCGCCCGGCCCGGTGGTGCTGGTCGGCAACGAGGTCGGGCTCGGGATCGTGCCCGACAACGCCCTCGCCCGCCGCTTCCGCGATGCGGCCGGCCGCCTGCACCAGCAGCTCGCCGCCCGGGCCGACCGGGTCGTGCTCACCGTGGCCGGCCTGCCGCTGGTCGTGAAGCCGCAAGCCCCCACCGCAGGAGCCTCCGCATGAGCGACGACGACGCCCGCCACCGCGCCAAGATGGAGAAGCGCAAGGCCGTCCAGGATGCCGAGGTGGCCGCCAAGACCCTCGAGAAGGGCCTGCTCCTCGTCCATACCGGTCCGGGCAAGGGCAAGAGCACGGCGGCGCTGGGGCTGATGCTGCGGGCGCTCGGCCGCGGCTGGCGGGTCGGCATGGTGCAGTTCATCAAGGGCGGCTGGGATACCGGCGAGCGCCACGCTGTGGCGGCCTTCGGCGACCGGGTCGTGTGGCACACCCTGGGCGAGGGCTTCACCTGGGAGACCCAGGACAAGGCCCGGGACATCGCCGCCTGCCGCCACGCCTGGGACGTCGCCGCCGGCCTGATGGCCGATCCGACGATCCGCCTGCTCGTCCTCGACGAACTGAACATCGCGCTGCGCTACGACTATCTCGACCTCGACGCCGTCGTCGAAGCCCTCCGCACGCGGCGGCCGGACCTGCACGTGGTCGTCACCGGCCGCAACGCCAAGCCGGCCCTGATCGAGGCCGCCGACCTCGTCACCGAGATGGGCAGCGTCAAGCACCACTTCGCCGCCGGCGTGAAGGCGCAGGAAGGGATCGAGTTCTGAGCCCGCCGCGGACAAAGGCCCTGATGATCCAGGGCACCGGCTCCGATGTCGGCAAGTCGCTGCTCGTGGCGGGGCTGGCGCGCGCCTTCACGGAGCGGGGCTTAAGGGTCCGGCCGTTCAAGCCGCAGAACATGTCGAACAACGCCGCCGTCACCGCCGATGGCGGCGAGATCGGCCGCGCGCAGGCCCTCCAGGCCCGGGCCGCCCGGGTGGCGCCCTCCGTCCACATGAACCCGGTCCTGCTCAAGCCGCAGAGCGAGGTCGGCTCCCAGGTGGTGGTGCAGGGCCGGATGGTCGCCACCGTGAAGGCGCGCGACTACCAGGCCTGGAAGCCCCGGCTGATGTCGGCCGTCCTCGACAGCTTCTCCCGGCTCGCCGGGGAGGCGGATCTGGTCCTCGTCGAGGGCGCGGGCTCGGCCTCAGAGGTGAACCTGCGGGCCGGCGACATCGCCAATATGGGCTTCGCCCGGGCCACCGACACGCCGGTGGTGCTGGTCGGCGACATCGACCGGGGCGGGGTGATCGCGAGCCTCGTCGGCACCAAGGCGGTGATCGACCCGGAGGACGCCGCCCTGATCGCGGGCTTCCTCGTCAACCGCTTCCGCGGCGATCCGAGCCTGTTCGCCGACGGCATGCGGCTGATCGCCGAGCGCACCGGCTGGGCGGCTCTGGGCCTCGTGCCGCACTTCCCCGATGCCGCGCGCCTGCCGGCCGAGGACGTGCTGGGGCTCGCCGGCTCGGAGTCGCGCGGGCCCGGAGCCGTCACGGTGGCGGTGCCGGTGCTGCCGCGCATCGCCAATTTCGACGACCTCGACCCCTTGCGGGCAGAGCCGAACGTGTCGGTGGTGCTGGTCCGGCCCAGCACGCCGATCCCCGCCGAGGCCGCCCTCGTGCTGCTGCCGGGCTCCAAGACCACGATCGACGACCTGGAGGCCTTTCGCCAGGAGGGCTGGGACGTCGACCTGCGCGCCCATGTCCGCCGGGGCGGGCGGGTGCTCGGCCTGTGCGGCGGCTACCAGATGCTGGGCAACAGCCTCGCCGACCCGCACGGGATCGAGGGCGCGCCCCGCACGGTGGCGGGCCTCGGGCTCCTCGACGTCGACACCGTCATGACCCCCGAGAAGCGCCTCGCGGCGGTCACCGGCACGAGCCTGCCGGACGGCGTTCATTTTGCCGGCTACGAGATGCATATCGGCGCGACGGAGGGCCCCGACGCCGCCCGGCCGCTCCTGCGCCTCGCCGACGGGCGCCTGGACGGGGCGGTCTCGGCGGACGGGCGCGTGGCCGGCACCTACGTGCACGGCCTGTTCGCCCACGATGCCCAGCGGGCGGCCTGGCTCGCGCGCCTCGGGACGGCCTCGGACGGCCCGGGCTACGAGGCCGGGGTCGAGGCGGCGCTGGACGGCCTCGCGCGACACATCGCGGCCCATGTCGACTGCGACCGCCTCCTGGCGCTTGCCCGGTAGGCGCGGGCCGCGCCAGGGATTACTCTGTGTAATGCCGGTCCCGCCACGAAGGGCCGCACGCGCCAGAGGAACGCCCCATGCCCCCCACGCAATCCCCCGTCGGGGAGGATCTCGGCGCGAGCACCGTCCGCACCGTGACCCTGCGGCTGATGCCGCTCCTCGGCCTGCTCTACCTGATCGCCTATATCGACCGGCAGAACGTCTCCTACGCCAAGCTGGAGATGGTCGGCAGCCTCGGCCTCTCCGAGACCGCCTACGGGCTCGGGGCCTCGCTGTTCTTCCTCGGCTACTTCCTGTTCGAGGTGCCGGCCAACGTCTTCCTGGAGCGGGTCGGCGCCCGGATCTGGTTCGCCCGGATCATGATCACCTGGGGGATCGTCACCGTCCTGCTGGGCTTCACCCAGGGCACGGCGATGTTCTACGTGCTCCGCTTCCTGCTCGGCGCCGCGGAGGCCGGCTTCTTCCCGGGCGTGCTGTTCGCCCTGACCCTGTGGTTCCCGCAAGGACACCGGGCGCGGATGATCGGCTGGTTCATGATCGCCAGCGCGGTGGCCAACGCGGTGGGCGCGGCGGTGGGCGGCGCGCTGCTCGGCCTCGACGGGCTCCTCGGCCTCCAGGGCTGGCAATGGGTGTTCCTGGCCACCGGCGCGCCGGCGATCCTCATGGCCGCGGTGGTGCTGGTGGTCCTGCCGGACGGTCCCGAGACGGCGCCCTGGCTGTCGCAGGCGCAGCGCGACTGGCTCGCCCGCACCCTGCGGGCCGAGCGCGAGGAGGGCGGCCATGTCGACCACGGCAACCCCTTCGCGGCGCTCCTCGACCGGCGGGTGCTGATGCTCGCCGGGGTCTACGTCTCCCTGCCGCTCGCCGCCTACGGACTGGGCTACTGGCTCCCCACCGTGGTCAAGGGCTTCGGCGTCTCGAACCTCACCAACGGCTTCCTCAACATCATCCCCTGGATGGCCACGGCCGTCGCCCTCTGGTGGGTGCCGCGCCACGCCGCCCGCACGGGCGCGCAGGGCAATGCCCTGACCTGGCACGTCGTCGGGCCGGCGCTGGTGGGGGCGGCGGGCCTCGCGCTCTCCGTCGTCCTGCCGGGCAACGCCGTGAAGTTCGCCTGCCTGTGCGTGGCCGCCGCCGGGACCTTCGCGGCCCAGCCGGTCTTCTGGTCGATGCCCGGGACCTTCCTGCGCGGCGCCTCGGCGGCGGCCGGGATCGCGGCGATCAACTCGGTGGGCAATCTCGGCGGCTTCGTCGCCCAGAACGCGGTGCCGTTCATCCGCGACCAGACCCGGAGCGACCTCGTGCCGATGCTGTTCCTGGCCGCCTGCCTCGCCGTGGGCGCCGGCCTGATGTTCGTGGTGCTCTCCGCCCTGCGCCGGGACGCGGCGCGGCGGGCGGCGCCGAATGGGGCACGTCCGGCCTGAACATGGGCCGGATCCGTGCGTTATCCTTCCTCAAGCCGGATCGTCCGGCAGGATGATGCAGGACCGCATCCCGCGGGACAGCGTCGAGGAGGACTACACGATGAGCCAGGGATTTCCCCTTATGATTCTCGCCTTCGGGACGCTCGGCGGCATCTGGTTCCTGGCCGCCGCAGCCCGGAAGCAGGTCGCCGACGCCAAGGGCAGCCCGGAACGCTCCAACCTGATCCACCAGCACGGCGGCACGCCGCGGCCGAACATGCCGGGCACCGAGCACTGAGGCTCCGTCAGCCGGCGGCGATCCGCCGGCAATGATCGAGGGCGGCGCCGATCAGGTTGTCGCTGGCCTCCGGCGTCCGGAACGCCGAATGCGCCGAGAGGGTGACGGTGGGCAGGGACACCAGCGGGTGGTCCGCCGGCAGGGGCTCGACCGTGAACACGTCGAGCCCGGCCTGCGCGACGCGGCCGCTGCGCAGGGCCTCGACCAGGGCGGCCTCGTCGATCAGGGCCCCGCGGGCGGTGTTGATCAGGAGGACGCCGGGCTTCATCGCGGCGATGCGCGCGGCCGAGAGGAAGCCGCGGGTCTCGTCGGTCAGGAGCAGGTGGAGCGAGACCACGTCGCTCTCGGCGAGCAGCCGCTCCAGCGGCACGAAGGTCACGTCCGGATGCGCCTTGGGCGTCCGGTTCCAGGCGAGCACCCGCATGCCGATGCCCCGGCAGAGCCGTGCCATCTCGGCCGCGATCCCCCCGAACCCGACGAGGCCGACCGTCTTGCCGGTGAGCTGGACCGCCTCGCGGCGCAGCCAGGTGCCGGCACGCATCGCCCGGTCCATCTCGGGCAGGCCGCGGGCCGCCGCCCACATCAGCGCGAAGGCGCATTCGGCCACCGCCGTGTCGCCGTACCCCTTGATGGTGTGGACCGTGATCCCGCATTCGGCCGCGAGGGCCTCCGGGTCCATGTAGCTGCGGGCGCCGGTGCCGAGGAACACCACGTGCCTCAGGCCCCCGCAGGCCCGGGCCACCGCGCGGGGGAGGGCGGTGTGGTCGATCACGGCGATCTCCGCCCCGGACAGGAGGCCGGGCAGGTCCTGCGGAGCGATGCCGGGATCGGCGTGGATCGCGAAGGGCGGGTCGTCCGGCCGCAGCAGCCGCCGGGCCACCGCCGCCAGGGTCTCGTTGGCATCCACGAACACCGCGCGCATCGGGGTCTCCCTGTCCGGTCCCGTCACGATGCGTCGGGAGCGCGGGCCGTGCCAAGGCCCGGTCGGGCGGGGCGGCCGGGGGGCGGCCGGGGCGGACGGGTCAGCCCGCCAGCGCCAGGGACAGGGCGAGCAGCCCCAGGACGAGCCCGCCCTGGAGCCAGCAGGCCGTCCGGTAGAGCGCCAGCGCCCGGGCGATGTCGTCGGCCGTGGCCTCGGCCCGCCCGTCGCCCATATGGGCGTCCGGGACGAGGGTGCCGTCATAGACCCGCGGTCCCGCGAGCCGCAGGCCGAGCGCCCCGGCCATGGCGGATTCGGGCCAGCCGGCATTGGGCGAGCGGTGGCGGCGCGCGTCCCGGGCCATCGCCCGGAGCGCGCCCCGCGCGTCGGCGCCGCGCAGGAGCGCCGACCCGGCGATCAGCAGGCCCGCGAGCCGGGAGGCCGGCAGGTTCACCCCGTCGTCGAGTCGCGCCGCAGCCCAGCCGAAGGCTTCGTAGCGGGGCGTCCGGTGGCCGATCATGCTGTCGGCGGTGTTGATCGCCTTGTAGAGGGCGCCCCCCGGCAGGCCGAGGCCGCCGATCCAGAAGGCCGGCGCCACGATCCCGTCGGAGAAGTTTTCCGACAGGCTCTCGATCGCGGCGCGGCAGACCGCCGGTTCGTCGAGGCGCTCGGGGTCGCGCCCGACGATCATCGCCACCGCCCGGCGCCCGGCCTCCAGGCCGCCGGTGCGCAAGGCCTTCTCCACGGCGGCGACGTGCTGGTGCAGGCTGCGCTGCGCCGGCAGGCTCGCGCAGAGCAGGCCGAGGAGGAGCAGGGCGGGGAGGGGGCCGGCCAATCCCGCCAGCACCGTGAGGGCGAGGGCCGGCAGGCCCACCGCGGCAAGCAGGCAGGCCAGCGCGGCGCAGCCGGCGATCCGCCGCCGCCGCGCGGAGCCGCGGTTGAGGCCGCGCTCCAGGGCGGCGATCAGCCGGCCGATCCAGGTGACAGGGTGACCGGCCGCCCTGTAGAGCGCGTCGGGATAGCCGGCCGCCGCCTCGATCCCGAGGGCGACGGCGAGGACGGCAAGCGCGTCGGCAAACGTACCGGGCAGATGGACCATTCGGTGTGGAGCGTTCCCACGCGTGAGGTCGCCCCGATCGCGCATGGCGGCGATCTCGGCGGACTCCGCAAAGCCTTTCCCGACGCGCCGGAGCCCTGGCTCGACCTCTCGACGGGGATCAATCCGGTCCCGTACCCCGTGCCGCCGGTGGAGGCCAGCGCCTGGACGCGGCTGCCCGAGGCCGCCGAGCTCGGGGCGCTCCGGGCGGCGGCCGTCGCGGCCTACGGCGCGCCGGCCGCCGCGCATGTCGTGCCCGCCCCCGGCACCCAGATCCTGATCGAGACCCTGCCCCGGCTGATGGCGCCGACCCGCGTCGCGGTGCTCGGGCCCACCTATGCCGAGCACGCCGCCGCCTGGGCGCGCGCCGGGCACGCGGTGACGGAGATCCGGAATCTCGATGCCCTCGGCGAGGCCCGGGTGGCGGTGATCGTCGATCCCAACAACCCGGACGGGCGGACCCTGCCCCTGGCCGAGCGCCGGGCCCTGGCCGCGGCCCTCGGCAAGCGGGGCGGCCTGCTCATCGCCGACGAGGCCTTCGCGGATCTGGAGCCGGTGGAGAGCCTGTGCCCACACGCGGCGCCGGGCCTCGTGGTGCTGCGCTCCTTCGGCAAGACCTACGGGCTCGCCGGCCTGCGCCTCGGCTTCGCGGTGGCCGATCCCGGCACGGCGGCCCGGATCGCCGAGGCCCTCGGACCCTGGGCGGTGTCGGGCCCGGCCCTGGCGATCGGGCGCGCCGCCCTGTCGGATGCGGGCTGGCGCGCGCAGGCCGCGGCGGCGCGGTCCGCGGACGCGGCCCGCCTCGACCGGATGATCGCCCGGGGCGGCGGCCGGATCGTCGGGGGCACCAGCCTGTTCCGGACCGCCGACTTTTCCGACGGGCCCGACCTCTACCGGCGGCTCGCGGCGGCCGGGATCGCGGTGCGGCGCTTCGCGGATCGCCCGGAGCGCCTCCGCTTCGGCCTGCCGGCCGGGAAGGCGGCGTGGTGCCGTCTGTCGCGGGTCCTCAGGTAGACCGCACGCCGGGCGGATGCGGATCGCGCGCCGCCACGATCACGGCCAGCGCCGAGAAGGCGAGGCCCACCGCGCAGACCCCCGCCCAGCCGACCAGCAGGAACGCCTGCGAGCCGGCATAGGCGCCGAGCGCCCCGAACACGAACAGGGTCGTGAACAGGACCGTGTTGATGCGGCCCCGCGCCCCGGGGACCAGGGCGTAGGCCCGCGTCTGGTTGGCGATGAGGGCGCCGTTTATGCCGATGTCGATCAGCAGCACCCCGAGGGCCACCGCGACGAGCGACCACGTCCCGCCGGCCCAGAGCACCATGAAGGACAGCGCCACGAGCAGGCTGCCGCCGAGCACCACGGGCTTGGCGCCCCGCCGGTCGGTGAAGCGGCCCGACAGGGGGGCCACGAAGGCGCCGCAGACGCCGATCACCCCGAACAGCCCCGCGCCCGCGGCGGAGAGTCCGAAGGGCGGCCCCTCCACCAGCAGCGCCAGGGTCGCCCAGAAAGCGTTGAAGGCGGCAAACAGCAGCGCCTGCGACAGGCTCGCCGTGCGCAGCACCGGCTGCGTGCGGGCGAGGTGCAGGATCGACAGCATCAGGGCGCGGTAGCGCAGCGGGTGCGTCTGCACCGTGTGGGGCAGGGTGGCCCGGGCGATGGCCGCCATGGCGAGCGCCAGCAGGGACGCGACCAGGAAGACCGGCCGCCATCCGAGATGCGCCCCCAGGACGCCGCTCGCCGTCCGGGCGAGCAGGATGCCGGTGAGCAGGCCGGTCATGACCTGGCCGACGATCCGCCCGCGGCTCGCATCCGGGGCGAGTTCCGCCGCGAACGGGACCGCCTGCTGGGCCGCGCTGGCCAGCACCCCGACCGCGAGGTGGGCGAGGGCGAGGCTCGCGAGGTTCGGGGCCAGGCCCACCGCCAGCAGCGCCAGGGCGAGTCCGAGGCATTGCCCCACGATCAGGGTGCGGCGCGGCAGGGCATCGCCGAGGGGCACGAGCCCGACGATGCCGAGCCCGTAGCCGACGAGCGCCGTGGTCGGCACCCACAGGGCGGCGCGGTCGCCGAACTCCGCCACGATCAGCCCGAGCAGCGGCTGGTTGTAGTAGATGTTGGCGACCGCTCCGCCGGCGATCAGCGTCAGGCCGAGCCGGGCCTTCGCGTCGAGCGTCGTGGTCACGGCTGGGTCGGGGGCAGGCAGGCACGCCGCCGCGGAAGGGCCATGGTCGGGTCCGTGTGCGGGAGAGGTCCGGGCCGCGAGCGATACGGGCGGAGCGTGCGGTGGAGCAAGCTGCGGCGATGCATCCCTGCCGGCACGTCCCCGGCCCCTTCACCGGAACCGAGGGCGCCCCATATGCGGAAGATGCAGCCGGCGCCGTCCGCACGCGAGCGGGCGCCGCAGGCCATGCACCGGGCGTCGAGCCGATAGAGGTTCCGAACCGGATTACGAACGAGAGGGCGGTTTCGTTCCGGATGAACGGGGCCGGAACCGCCGCAGCAGGGAGTACGGGATGCCGAACTACCGCATCGACTTTGCCAAGGAGATCCTCGGGGTACCGTTCACGGTCGGCTCCGTGGCGATCACGCGGGCCCGCGATCCCGAGCGCGCCCGCCGCGCCGCCGAACTCCGCTTCGCCCGCCAGCACGGCGTCGGCGACTGGCGGGAGCGGGCCGACCTCGCCACCGTCGCCGAACAGCTCTGACGCACCCGCCCCGGGATCGTCACACGACCTTCGTGCCGCTCCCGCACGCTGGGAGCGCGCCGTTCGGGCCGGTCAAGCTCTGGTCGCGGCGGCCGCGGCGCCGTAGAATGGCGGGCGGATCGGGACGCTGAGCGAGCCGCCCCGGAGTGGGCGGCGGCTGCCGGATCCGCACGCGCCCGTCCGACGAGCCGGCGTCGCGGGGCCGGAAGCGTCTCGAATCCGGGTCGACGGGGGTCAGTGCAAGGGTCATGGCGGCGATCTCCTTCTTCGGCGACCTGCTTCAGACCATCAGCGAGCGCGGCCGCGACCTGATCGGCATCGGGCGCGGGGACATGACGTCCCGGGCCAGCGCGGGCGACCTCGTCAAGCTGTGCGAGGACCTGATCTCCCGGCGCGGCGAGGCCTCCGGAGTGGCGCTCGCCCGCCTGATCCTCGACCGCTACGCCAGCTTCGGGCAGGCGGAGCGCCACGCCTTCCTGCGGGCCATCGCCCTCGATTTCGATGCGGACCACGAAGCCGTCGACGAGGCGATCGCCGCCTACCGGGCCGCCCCCTCCCGCGCCCGCCTCGGCAGCCTGCACGAGGCCGCCGAGCCGCGCAGCCAGGAGCTGATCCGCCGCCTCAACCTCGCCCGCGGCGGCACGCTCAGCCTCGTGCGGATGCGCGAGGACCTGTTCGACCTGCGCCGGGCGCTGCGCGCCGGCGACGAGGCCGACCCCGCCCTGATGGACGCCGTCGACAGCCTGGACAGCGATTTCGAGCACCTGTTCGCCTCGTGGTTCAACCGCGGCTTCCTGGTGCTGCGCCACATCGACTGGACGACGCCGGCCCATATCCTGGAGAAGATCATCCGCTACGAGGCGGTGCACGCCATCGCCGACTGGGACGACCTGCGCGCCCGCATCGAGCCGCCGGACCGGCGCTGCTTCGCGTTCTTCCACCCGGCGCTGGCCGACGAGCCGCTGATCTTCGTGGAGGTGGCGCTCACCGACCAGATCGCCCCGGCCATCGCCCCGATCCTGTCGCGGGAGCGCAAGCCGCTGCAGCCGCAGGCGGCCAACACGGCGGTGTTCTACTCGATCTCGAACTGCCAGAAGGGGCTCGCCGGCGTCACCTTCGGCAATTTCCTGATCAAGCAGGTGGTCGAGGACCTCACCCGCGAGGTGCCCACGCTCAAGACCTTCGTGACGCTGTCGCCGGTGCCGGGCTTCGCCGCGTGGCTGGCGCGGGAGCGCCGGGCCGACAGCCCGCAGGGCCTGCTGCCCGAGGATGTCGAGGTCCTGCGGGCGCTGGACGACCCGAACTGGCCGGCCGACAAGGCCCGGGCCGAGACGGTGCGCCGGGCGCTGATCCCGGCGGCGGCGGCCTATTTCCTGCGCGCCAAGAACGAGCGCGGCCGCCCCCTCGACCCGGTGGCCCGGTTCCACCTCGGCAACGGCGCGCGCCTCGACCGGATCAACTTCCTGGGCGACACCTCGAAGAAGGGTCTGGCCCAGTCGCACGGCCTGATGGTCAACTACCTCTACGACCTCGCCGCCATCGAGCGGAACCACGAGACCTACGCCAATCTCGGCACCGTGGTGGCCGCGCCGGCGGTGACCCGTGAGCTGCGCGCCAAGCTGCCGCCGCCGCGGGCCGTGGTGCTGGCCGAGGCGTAGGATCCGGGCCGGTCGGGGCCCGCCTGTCACCGCCGGGCCGCGGAGCCCCACCGGAAAGGGCTCGCCGGAAGGCCCTCCGGGCGGTTATGGGTGCGTCAGACAGACAGGTCCCGCGACAGCTCTAGCCTCACGATGACGAACCACCTCTTCTCCCTGGTGCGGGACGGCGTCCCCGATCCCGCCAAGACCGTGATCGAGACCCCTGAGGGCCGCCGATACTCCTACGCGGACCTGATCGCCCGCTCCGGCGCCTACGCGGCGGCCCTGCGGGCGGCGGGCGTCGAGACCGGCGACCGGGTGGCCGTGCAGGTCGAGAAGAGCCCCGAGGTGATCTTCCTGTATCTCGGCGCGGTCCGGGCCGGCGCCGTGTTCCTGCCGCTCAACACCGCCTACACCCCGGCGGAGATCGGCTACTTCCTGAACGACGCCGAGCCCGCCGTGTTCGTCTGCGACCCGGGCCGGCGCGACGCGCTGGCGGAGGCCGCCGCGGGCGTGCGCCGGATCTGGACCCTCGACGGGGCGGGCGGCGGCAGCGCCGCCGAGGCCGCGGACCGGGCCGGGGATGCGGGGAGCGCCTTCGCCGACGTGCCCCGGGGCCCGGAGGATCTCGCGGCGATCCTCTACACCTCCGGCACGACCGGGCGCTCCAAGGGCGCCATGCTGACCCACGACAACCTCGCCTCGAACGCCCGAACCCTCGTCGATTTCTGGCGCTTCACCGCCGACGACGTGCTGATCCACGCCCTGCCGGTGTTCCACACGCATGGCCTGTTCGTGGCGACCAACACGGTGCTGGCGAGCGGCGGCTCCATGCTGTTCCTGCCCCGCCTCGACCCGAAGCTGATCCTGAGCCTGATGCCCCGGGCCAGCGTGCTGATGGGCGTGCCGACCTTCTACACCCGCCTCCTCAAGGAGCCGGGCCTCACGCCGGAGGCGGCCGGAGGCATGCGCCTGTTCGTGTCGGGCTCGGCGCCGCTGCTCGCCGAGACGCATCGCGCGTGGCAGGCCCGTACCGGCCACGCCATCCTCGAGCGCTACGGCATGACCGAGACCAACATGAGCACCTCGAACCCCTATGCGGGCGACCGGGTCGCCGGCACGGTGGGCTTCCCCCTGCCGGGCGTGTCCCTGCGGGTGGTCGATCCGGAAACCGGCGCGGCCCTCGGTCCGGACGCGGTGGGCATGATCGAGGTGAAGGGCCCGAACGTGTTCCTGGGCTACTGGCGCATGCCCGAGAAAACCGCGGCCGAGTTCCGGGCCGACGGGTTCTTCATCACCGGCGACCTCGGCAAGGTCGATGACCGGGGCTACGTCCACATCGTCGGGCGCGGCAAGGACCTGATCATCTCAGGCGGCTTCAACGTCTACCCCAAGGAGGTCGAGACCGAGATCGACGCGCTGCCGGGCGTGGTCGAATCCGCGGTGATCGGCTTGAGCCATCCCGATTTCGGCGAGGCCGTCACCGCCGTGGTGGTGGGGGGGCCGGGATGCCCGGACGAGGCCGGCGTACAGGCCGCCCTGGAGGGCCGGCTCGCCCGGTTCAAGTGCCCCAAGCGCGTCCTGTTCGTGAGCGAGCTGCCGCGCAACACCATGGGCAAGGTGCAGAAGAACCTTCTGCGGGACGCGCATGCGGAACTCTACCGGGACTGACGATCCGATCCGCCGGCCGGGACCGGCGGATCGGGAATCAGGCCGCACCGTCGTCGCGCGCGGCGGGATGACGGTGCGGGCGTAACGCGACGGTGCCGATCCGGAACGCGGATCAGAGATTGTGCTCCTTCCGCTCGCCCTCCCGCGGCGTGTGGCTGTCCGGATCCACCACCTTGCGGGCGGCCGCGTTCAGGTTGTCCGGATCGAGGGCGGTCTGGACGAAGTCGCGGCCGATGCTGGTCACCTCGCGGGCGTAGCGCAGGCCCTGGTCGCGGACCTCGTCGGCCCAGGGACCGATGCTCCGATCCTCCTGGCGGGTGCGCGGCAGCAGCGCGCCGAGCAGAAGGCCGGCGGCCACGCCGACCACGCCGACGAGGAGGGGATTGTCGTCCACGAAGCGCTCGACGGCGGTGCGGCCGCGGTTGAGCCCGTCGATACCCTGGGTGGTCAGGTCGTCCAGCGCCCGCATGTTGCGCCGGCGCAGCGTGCCGGCCCGCTCCCGGACCTCGTCGTAGGCGGACGCCGCGCGGTCGCGGGCCTGATCGGCGGCGCCGCCGAGACGGTTGCCGACATCGTCCGCGAAGTCCGACACCGTCTGCCGTGCCTGTCCGGCGAGATCCGCGGCACGGTCACCGGCCGCCTGGACGCCCTCCTTCACGGTGGCGGAGGCGGCGTCCACCCGCGAGGCGCCGGTGGCGCCGCCGCTCGAATGGCCGCCGGCCGAGAGGGGCGCGGCGCCGTGCGGCAGCGGGTCGTGCAGCCCGCGGGGGTCGGGCCGGAGCGTGAAGTCTCCCGCCGCCGCGCCGGGGATCCCGCGCGGGTCGCCGAGACCGGCCGGATCGGGCCGCAGGCTCCCGTCCCGAGCGCCGTGCGGCGGCGCCTCGCCGGGGCGCGGCTCGGGAATGCTGGAGGGGGTGGCGGGGGTACCCGGCTTGTCGGTCATGGCGGTGTCCTCGAATGTCGGTCCCGGCAGCCCGCCTTCGGCGCCGGTCTGCCCGGCCGTCCGGCCGGGCGCGGGAGGTTTCTCGGTCCGGGCCCCGCCCGGTCGTCAGATCTCGGTCGTGTCCAGCGGATCGCGGGCCGGGCGCGCGGTCGGAAGGTCGGGGTCGTAGCCGCGGGCCGCGCCGGTGTTCAGGGTGGGCACGCGCTCCGCCGAGACCTCGGTGCGCCGGCGCTGGGCGTCGCGCGCCATCCGGTTGAACAGCAGGCCGACGCCGGCCGCGATCAGCAGCACCGGCACCGGGTTGCGGCGCACCGCCTCCAGGGCCGAGTCGTAGGTGCTGTTCAGGGCCGGCACCCGCCGGGCATTGCCCAGCATCTCGTCCACGAGGTTCGGCACCGAGAGCCGCCCCTGGATGCGGTCGATCGTGTCGTCGAGCCGGGCGCGGCTCTCCTCGATCTCCTTCTCGAGGTCGTTCATCGTACTCATCCGGACACGCGCTCCGACAGGGCCTGGGCATCCTGGCGGACCTGGCGCGTGGTGCGCTTCGGGGCCAGGGTCGAGAGGGACAGGACGCTGCGCGCCCACAGGGCCATCCCGAGGGCGAGGGCCAGCAGCACGCCGCCGACGATCAGGGCCGAGAGCCACTCGGACCCGACGATGGTGGCGAGCCATTTCACGAAGGCGCCGATCAGGACCAGCAGGGCGACCACGGCGAACACCGCCGAGCCGACCATGCAGGCGAGGCCGACGATGAGCTGGCGGATGTTGCCGGCCATCTCGGCCCGGAACAGCGCGATCTCCTTGCGGGCGAGTTCGTTGGTCTCCCGCAGGGCATCGCCGATGAGGCTCTGGATGCTGGAGGCGCCGGTCTGGCGCGGGTCGGAGCCGTGGGTCATGGCGTCAGGCCCGGAAGCTGTCGCGGGCATCGCCGTCCGGCGCCTCCGGCGGCAGGCTCGACGACTTGATGAAGCGGGCGGCGATCAGGCCGGCCACGAAGGTCCCCACCGCCACCGCCACCGGCGCGCGCCGGGCGAAGGCCTCGGCCTCGCTGTAGAAGTCGCCGAGGCTGCGGCGTTCGATGGAGGAGCCGAGCTGCTCCAGCCCGTCGGCGGCGCTGTCGAAGAAGGCGCGCACGTTCGGCTTGTCGCCGAGGTCGCGGCCGGAATTGCGGATCGTCTGGGCCAGATCGTGGACCGACTGGGCCGCATCGCTCTTGCGCTGCTCGACATAGGTCTGGGCCTGCAGCCGGGCCGCGTCGAGCAGCCCGCGGCCGCGTTCGGCCGCCACGTCGGCCAGCCCCTCGACATCGCCCTGCAGGGCGCGCCACTGGGCACGCTCCTCCGCGGCGGTGTGCGGCGCCGCGCCGTGCGGATCCGCAACCGGGTCCACGGGGGCGCCCTGCGGTAACTCGTTGCCGGCCATCTCGAAAATACTCCTCGCGGCGCGGGTACGGAGCCGCTCGCGGCGACCGCGAGCCCCGCGATGGCTGAGTAACCGACTCGGCTGTCACGGGTTCCGGTCCCGGTGCACAGTTCCGATCTGCGCACGGGCTCCGACGGGACGGGCGGCACCGCTCACTCCACGTTCAGGCACGATCTGCCAGAACCGCCACGCTTGCACAACGCGCCCGATCGGGACGGAGCGGCCCCCCTGTCCCGGAACGGTAGGGCCTCGACTTGACCCGCGCCCGGCTTCACGCTTGGGTTGCCTGACAAGCAACAAAGGATCGCGCAGGCCCCCCGCGCGTTCTGACATGTTAGTGAAGTCTCGATGCAGGCGCGGCCGGCCGCGCCCCTGATCCGGAGCCGACCCGCGTGGCACGCCTTGTGATCGTATCGAACCGCGTCGCCATCCCGGAAGAGGGCGGCAAGGCGGTGGCGGCGGGCGGCCTCGCCGTCGCGGTCAAGGAGGCCTTCACGGCCTATGAGGGGCTTTGGTTCGGCTGGAGCGGCACCATCTCCGAGGAGCCCTCCGAGGAGCCGACGCTGATCGACCGGGGCCGGGTCCAGTACGCGGTCGTCGACCTCTCGCCGCAGGACCACCTCGAATATTACGCCGGCTTCGCGAACCGCGCCCTGTGGCCGATCATGCATTACCGGCTGGGGCTCGGCGCCTTCTCGCGCTCGGATTATGCCGGCTACAGCCGTGTGAACCGGACCTTCGCGCGGGCGCTCGCCAAGCTGGTGGAGCCCGACGACATCATCTGGGTGCACGATTACCACCTGCTGCCGCTCGCCGCCGAGTTGCGCGGCCTCGGGCTCGACAACCCGATCGGCTACTTCCACCATATCCCCTGGCCCGCCGCCGACGTGTTCAACTCGCTGCCGGCGAGCGGCGAGCTGCTGCGTGCCATCGTCGATTACGACCTGATCGGCCTGCAGACCGAGGCGGACGTGCAGAACCTGCAGCGCAACCTCGTCGATACCCAGCGGGCGATCCCGCTGGGCGGCGGCTCGCTGATGGTGGATGGCCGCCGCACGCGGATCCGCGCCTTCCCGATCGGCATCGACGTCGCGGGCTTCAAGGAGGCGGCCGAGAAGGCCAACGCCAACAAGGTCGTGCGCGAGACCATCGCGGGCCTGCGCACCCGCAAGCTGCTGATCGGCGTCGACCGGCTCGACTATTCCAAGGGCGTGCCCGAGCGGATGGAGGCGGTGGAGAGCTTCTTCGCCTCGAATCCCGACCAGCGCGGCAACGTCACCTACATCCAGATCACGCCGAAATCCCGCAGCGAGGTGCCCGAATACGAGCAGCTCTCACGCGACGTGAACGAGAAGGTCGGCGAGATCAACGGCTCGCTGGGCGACCCGGCCTGGACGCCGATCCAGTACATCACCAAGGCCTATCCGCGCCCGGTGCTGGCGGGCCTCTACCGGGCGGCCCGGGTCGGCCTCGTCACGCCGATGCGCGACGGCATGAACCTCGTCGCCAAGGAATACGTGGTCGCCCAGTCCGAGGACGATCCGGGGGTTCTGGTCCTGTCGAAATTCGCCGGCGCCGCCCGGCAATTGCCCGAGGCGCTGCTGATCAACCCCTACGACCGGTTCGAGGTGGCGGAGGCGATCCGGGCCGCGCTCTACATGCCGAAGGCCGAGCGTGTGGCGCGCTGGAAGCCGATGGTCGAGCGCATGACCCGCGAGGACGTCGATTGGTGGGCGCGCAACTTCCTGGCGGAGCTCGAGAATTTCCGCACCATGGAGCGCGAGGCCCCCACCGCCGCCGCGGCCGCCGAATAGCCGGCGCAGCCCGCTGATTCCGCCTGCAGCCCCCCGTGTGACCGGACGCCCCACATGATCGCCGTCGATGACGGGGTGCCGGCGCCGCTCGGCGCCCATTTCGACGGGCGCGGCGTCAACTTCGCCCTCTTTTCCGAGCACGCCACCGCGGTCGATGTCTGCCTGTTCGAGGCGGGGGAGCGGCACGAGACCCGCACGGTGCGGCTGCCCTGCCGGACCGACGACGTCTGGCACGGCTACCTGCGCGGCGTGCTGCCGGGCCAGCTCTACGGCTACCGGGTGCATGGCCCCTGGGATCCGGCGTCCGGCCACCGGTTCAACGCCTCGAAGCTCGTCCTCGACCCCTACGCCCGGGAGATCCGCGGCCGGATCCGCTGGCACGATGCGCTCTACAGCCATCGCCGGGGCGGGCGCGAGGACCGGATCGACCGGCGCGACAGCGCGGTCTACATGCCGAAATGCGTGGTCACCGCCCCGGAGGTGCCCGATCTGGCCCTCACGCCGGTGCGGCGGCCGCTGGCCGAGACGGTGGTGTACGAGGCGCACGTCAAGGCGCTGACCCGCACCCATCCCGACATCCCCGAGGCGGAGCGCGGCACCTACGGGGCGCTCGCCCACCCGGCGATCATCGAGCACCTCGTCAGGCTCGGCGTCACCGCCCTGGAGCTGCTGCCGATCCAGGCCTTCGCGGACGACCGCTTCCTGGTGGAGAAGGGGCTCGTCAATTTCTGGGGGTATCAGCCCCTGGGCTACTTCGCCCCGGAGCCGCGCTACCTGGGGGAGGGCGGACTGGGCGGCCTGAAGGCGGCGATCCGGGAGCTGAACGCTGCCGGGATCGAGACCTGGCTCGACGTGGTCTACAACCACACCGCCGAGGGGGACCACACCGGCCCGACCCTGTCGTTCCGCGGCATCGACAACGCCAGCTACTACAAGCTCGATCCCGCCGACCCGCGCCGCACCATCGACTGCACCGGCTGCGGCAACACCTTCGACGCGAGCCATCCGCGGGTGATGCAGCTCGTGCTGGATTCCCTGCGCCATTGGGTCACCGCCTACGGCATCGCGGGCTTCCGCTTCGACCTGGCCTCGAGCCTCGGGCGCGCGCCCTTCGCCTTCACCCCGCAGGCGGCCTTCTTCCAGGCGGTGGCGCAGGATCCGGTCCTCGCCCGGGTGAAGATGGTGGCCGAGCCCTGGGATATCGGGGAGGGGGGCTACCAGCTCGGCGGCTATCCGCGCGGCTGGAGCGAGTGGAACGACAAGTTCCGCGACGCCGCGCGGGGCTTCTGGAAGGGGGATTCCGGCACGCTCGCCAAGGTCACGCAGGGGCTGACCGGCTCGCGGGAGGTGTTCGCCCCGTCCCGGCGCTCGCCGCTGGCCAGCGTCAACTTCATCGCCAGCCACGACGGCTTCACCCTGGCCGACACGGTGGCGTACGAGCAGAAGCACAACGAAGCCAACGGCGAGGACAACCGCGACGGCCATAACCACAACGTCAGCCGCAACTACGGCGTCGAGGGCGACACCGACGACACGGCGATCCTGGCTCTACGCGCCCGCCAGAAGCGCAACATGCTGGCCACCATGATGCTGGCCCAGGGCGTGCCGATGCTGCTGATGGGCGACGAGCGCTCCCGCAGCCAGGGCGGCAACAACAACGCCTATGCCCAGGACAACCCGACGAGCTGGATGGACTGGAGCGTCGATCCGGATCCCGCCCTCACGGATTTCGTCGCCAACCTGCTGGCCCTGCGCCGGGCCCAGCCGGCCCTGCGGCGGCGGCGCTTCTTCACCGGCGCGCTGATCGACCCCGACGAGCCCCTGCGCGACGTGCACTGGCTCTCCCCCGAGGGCACCGAGATGGAGGGCCGCCACTGGTCCGACGACGGGCTCCAGGTGTTCGGCATGCAGATCGGCAACGACGGCGATCCGGGCGACCGCCTCCTGATGCTGTTCAACGCCGGGGAGGGCGCCGTCCCGTTCCGCCTCGCCCCGGTGGTGGGCGGCCCCTGGACGCCGGTCTTCGACACCGGCGAGCCCGCGGGCGCCCGCGCGCCCGGCACGCCGGCCGTCGAGTCCGGGGCCGCCGTGCCGCTGCCGGGCCGCACGGTCCTCGTGCTCACCGCGCCGGGGACGGAGACCGGAAACCGGGGCGGCTGGGTGCCGGAACGCTAGGGGCAGGAGCCCCCCGCGGATCCGTCAGTCGAACAGGCTGGAGACGCTGGATTCCGTCGCCGTGCGCCCGATCGCCTCGCCCAGCAGCGGCGCGATGGTGGCCACGCGGATGTTGCGGGCGAGCTTGACGGCCTGCGTCGGCTGGATCGAGTCGGTGATCACCAGCTCCTTCATCCGCGAGGCGGCGATGCGCGAGACCGCGCCGCCCGACAGCACGCCGTGGGTGATGTAGGCCGAGACGTCCTTGGCGCCGGCATTGAGCAGGGCCTCGGCGGCGTTGACCAGGGTGCCGCCCGAATCGACGATGTCGTCCACGAGGATGCAGGAGCGGCCCTCGACCTCGCCGATGATGTTCATCACCTCGGACTCGCCCGGGCGCTCGCGGCGCTTGTCGACGATGGCCAGCGGGCAGTCGATCCGCTTGGCGATGGCCCGCGCCCGCACCACGCCGCCGACGTCGGGCGAGACCACCATGCGGTTGTCGCCCGGCAGCCGCTCCTTGATGTCGCGCACCATCACGGGGGCGGCGAACAGGTTGTCGGTGGGGATGTCGAAGAAGCCCTGGATCTGGCCGGCATGGAGATCGAGGGTCAGGACGCGGTCGGCGCCCGCCTCGGTGATGAGGTTCGCCACCAGCTTGGCCGAGATCGGCGTGCGGCCGGAGGTGCGCCGGTCCTGCCGCGCATAGCCGAAATACGGGATCACCGCCGTGATGCGCCGGGCCGAGGATCGGCGCGCGGCGTCGATCATGATCAGCAGTTCCATCAGGTGGTCGTTCGCCGGGAACGAGGTCGACTGGACGATGAACACGTCCTCGCCGCGCACGTTCTCCTGAAGCTCGACGAAGATCTCCATGTCGGCGAAGCGCCGGACCATGCACTTGGCCAGCGGCAGTTCGAGATAGGCCGCGATCGCCTCGGCCAGGGGCCGGCTGGCATTCCCGGCGATGATCTTGATCGAGGATTTCATGGGCGGCCGCTCACTCGCGGCCGGACCTTACCGCCGCTCTTGTCCAGACCGGTCTCCCGAGGAGCCGGAACGATCCGATGACGGGCGAGGCTCTTAGCAGCGGGCAGGAACTGTCACAATGCCTTCACGGCCGCCCAGCACTCGCCGCCGACAGGTAGAGCGGCGGCGCTCAGGGAGCCGGCGGCTCCAGCAGGCGGTGCAGGTGCACCACGAAATAGCGCGTCTGCGCGCTGTCGACGGTGGCCTGGGCCTTGGCCCGCCACGCGGCCTGGGCGGAGGCGTAGTCCGGGAAGATGCCGACGATGTCGAGGCCCTTGATGTCCCGGAACCGGACCCCGTCGAGATCCTGCAATTCACCACCGAAGACCAGGTGCAGCTTCTGGTCGCTGTCGATCGCCGTCGCCATGGCCTCTCCTCACGTTTCTCCGCGGCGCTCGCAAATGGCGGGCCTCCGGTCAAGCCTGCATGGTCGCAGCCGAGCCCTGAACCCGCCGCAGGTCTGCGCGGCGGCCGGGTTCCGGGCGCAGCGCCGCGCCGGATGCGCAACCTCGGATGCGTCATGCTACGAGCGGACCATGACACGCCGACCTCTCGCTCTCCTCGTCCCCGTCGCGGTGACCGTCAGCCTCAGCGCGGCGCAGGTTCTGGCGCAGCAGGCGCCCCGGGCGCCCCGCGCCGCCGGATCCGACAGGAGCGCCCCCGACCGGCGGGGCGGGCCACCGGTGATCGGCTGCCCGTCGCTCGCCAATTACCGGATGCTGATGCGCGACGGCGCGGCGGCGGCCGCGGCGCATCTGGCCGATCCCAAGGCGGACCATCTCGGCTGCTCGGCGCTGGCGCGCACGGAATTCACCGGCATCGTCGACAAGGTGACCCTGGGCGGCCAGAGCTACGATTGTGCCGGCGTGCGCGGCACCACGGCCTGCCACTGGATCGCGCCCGGGACGATTCCCGAGACGCCCGCGCCGGCCAAGCGCTGACCCCGACGGGACTCTCGGTCCGGCCTCAGCGCAGATGGCCGCTGGCGCGCAGGTCGCGTTCGACCGCCTCGTGGACGGCCTGGAGCGGATTGTCGTTGATGGCGGCGGGGGGAAGCAGCGGCGTCATCGCGGCGGGCCGCGTGTCGAAATCCGGCAGGATCGCGGATTGCGGCGCCGGCGGGCGCACCGGCACGTCTGCCGGCATGCGTGCCGGCAGATGTGCCGGCATGCGCGCCGCGAGGGTCCGCAGCGCCTCACGGGCGCCGGAGGGCAGGAGCGTCACGAGTCTGTTCAGCATGGCCGGCCTCAGCGCGCACGGCCGGCCGGGGCCGGCGGGAACGGGACGGTGGCGGCGGAACGGTTCTTCACGGGGACACCAGCACGGGATCGGTCGCGGGAAACGAACCGGCCCCCCCACAGTTCCGACAGATCAGTATTGCCAAATTTTCGGCGCGTGTCGCCTGGATACAGGCGAACACTGATTTGTCGGTTGAGGCAGTCTGAAGAATGGCGGAAGCGGATGGGAATCGAACCCACCGTACGCTGTTGGCGTACCGCTGGTTTTGAAGACCAGGAGGGCCACCAGACCCCGTTCGCCTCCGCCACCGGGGTTACGGGCCGCCGCCGGACGGGTCAAGGTCCAGGACACCGGCAGGCGGGCGTGGCGGCGGGCCAGCGCGCAAAGGTCGCGGGCCGGGGTCGGGGTCGCGGGTCGGGGGCTGCGGGTCAGGGATCCCGCTCGTCCGGCGCGCGCGTCAGGCGGACCGAGGTCCCGGTTCGCGCCGACATGAGCGCCGCCTCGAGGCAGGCCATCACCCGCACGGCCTCCAGCGCCTCGGTCTGGTCGACCGGGGTGCGGGCGATCGCCCCGGCCACGGCGCGGTAGAATGCGCGCTGGTCGCCGGCCAGCGCCGGTGCGCGCGCCACCCGCCCGGTCGCGTCGTGGATCTCCAGCCCGTCCGGATCCGCGCCCCAGCCGGCGGCCCCCGGCTTCACGCCGGCCAGCAGCTGCTGCTCCTGGATGTCGGCACGGTGTTTGATCAGGCTGCCGGCCTCGCCGTGCACCAGGAAGCGGGGCGATCCGCCGGCGGCCAGCATGCTGGCATGCAGCACCACGCGCAGGCCCGGATAGTCCAGCACCGCATGGGCCCAATCGTCGGCCTGCGCGCCGGGGCGGAGCCGCGCCAGATGCGCGCTCACCCGATCGGGCAGACCGAAGAGCTGGAGCGCCTGGTCCACCAGATGCGGACCGAGATCGTACCAGATCCCGCTGCCCGGGCCGGGCCCCTCCCGCCAGCGGTCGCGGACCTCCGGACGGAACCGGTCGAAATGCGATTCGAAGTGCCGGACGCGGCCGACGCGCCCCTCCGCGACGGCTTGGCGGACGCTGAGATAGTCGCTGTCCCAGCGCCGGTTGTGGAAGACGCGCAGCAGCCGGCCCCCGCGCCGCGCCGCGGCGGCCAGCCCGCGCGCCTCGGCGAGGTCGAGGGTGAAGGGCTTGTCGACCACGACGTGCTTGCCCGCCGCCAGGGCGGCCCGCGCCAGGGGCGCGTGGGTGTCGTTCGGGGTGGCGATCACGACGAGGTCGACGGCCTCCGCCGTGGCCACCGCGACCGGATCCGCCGACACCCTCACGTCGGGCAGGTCGGCCCGGACCCGGGCGGGCGCGCTCGAGCCGACCAGCCGGAGGTCGAGTTCCGCCACGGCGCCGATGAGCGGGGCATGGAAGGTCCGGCCGGAATAGCCGTAGCCGATCAGACCGACCCTGATCCGTTGCCCTGCCTGCATGCCGCGCCCCCAGCTCTCCGGGGCGACGCCGAGACCCGCCGCACCCGACTTCTGGCCCCCCGGCACCGCCGGTCCCAGCGCGCCACCCTACACCCCGCAGTCCGCGCGTGGCTGGACCGGCCGCGCGCCGCGCTCCGGAGGACGCGGGCGGCCACCGGGACCGGGGCCCGCGGTCCGGACTGTGGTCGTGGCTGTGGTCGTGGCTGTAGTCGTGGCGGTCGCATGCGACGGATCGCGCCGCCGATCCGCCGCCCGGAAGCCCGGATTCGTATTAATTCCGCCACACTGTTGTGGCCCTGCACCAGTCATGCCGTTCCTGAGACGCCCACGGACAGAGGAAGGCTCCACGCCGGCACCCGAGAGGGCCGGCGACGGGGCTGGACAAGACGTGGCTCAAGGGGCGGCTGAAGCCGCTGGCCAGCAGGCCGCGGACCAGCGGGACGCGGGTATGCCCGCGGGTTCGGACGCGCCCCCGCCGTCCGGGACGCCCCTGGCGGAATCCCTGCAGCCCGGCCCGCGCGGTCCGGGCTGGTTCGGCGCGGCCATGGTGGTCACCGCCCTGGTCTCGGCGCTGGCGACCTTCCTGATCCTGGCCGGGGTGATCCGGGTGACGCCGACGCCGGCCTACGGCGTGACCCTGCTCGCCATCAACGCCGCCCTGGTGCTCGGGCTGGCGGTCATCATCGCCTGGGAGGCGCGGGTCTTCCTGCACGCCCGCAAGGCCAATGCCGCGGTGGCGCGGCTGCACACCCGCATCGTCGGCCTGTTCAGCCTGATCGCGATCCTGCCGACGATCCTGCTCGCCGTGGTGGCGTCCGTAACGATCGACCGGGGCCTGTCGCTGGGCTTCACCGACCGGGTCCGCGACGTGGTGCTGAAATCCGTGGAGGTGGCCGACGCCTACCAGGAGAACCAGTGCCAGAGCCTCGCCCGGGAGATCCGCATCCTCGCCGACGACCTGACCCGGGCCCGGCCGAATTTCGACGTGAACCGGGACTGGTTCCAGACCTTCCTGACCACCCGGGCGACCAATCTCGGCCTGCCGGTGGCGCAGATCATGCGCGGTCCCACCGAGGTGGTGGCCCGGGCCAAGATCGACGTCCTGAAGACGAACCGCCTGCCCTCGGCGGCGGCCTTCGAGGACGCGGCCAACTCGGCCGACCCGATCTGCCTCCTGCCCACCGAGGGCCGGGTCTTCGCCGCGCTGCTGCGCATGCCGGCCTACGACGACGCCGTGCTGATGGTGCAGCGGGAGGTGAGCCAGCTCGCCATCGAGTTCCCCGGCGTGTCCCGGGCGGCGGCGGCCGAGTATCTCACCTACGATTCGCTGCGCCGCTCGATCCAGATCACCTTCGCGTCGGTGTTCCTGCTGATCGCGCTGATCGCGCTGCTCTCGGCCGTCTGGTTCGGGATGAACTTCGCCAACCGGTTCGTGGCGCCGATCCGGCGGCTGATCAACGCCGCCGACCAGGTGGCATCGGGCAACTTCTACGCCCAGGTGCCGACCAAGAAGACCAGCGGCGACCTCGCCCATCTCGGCGAGAGCTTCAACAAGATGACCCAGGAGCTGCGCCGCCAGCATGCCGGCCTGATCGCGGCGAGCGACCTGATCGACACCCGCCGCCGGTTCACCGAGGCCGTGCTGTCGGGGGTCTCGCCCGGGGTGATCGGCCTCGACGCGGCGGGCTTCGTCACCATCGCCAACCCGGCCGCCGAGCGGATGCTCGATCTGCCGAGCGACGCCCTGGTCGGCCAGCCGCTGGCCCGCGCGGTGCCCGAACTCGCCCCCGTGCTCGCCGAGAGCGAGGCGCGCTCGCGCAGCCTGCAGCAGCAGCAGATCCAGCTCACGCGCTCCCGGGGCGAGCGCACCATCACGGTGCGGGTCACGAGCGAGCAGGCGCAGGGCGCGTCCCGGGGCTCGGTGGTGACGCTGGATGACATCACCGACCTCGTCCAGGCGCAGCGCAGCTCCGCCTGGGGCGACGTGGCGCGCCGCATCGCCCACGAGATCAAGAACCCGCTGACCCCGATCCAGCTCTCGGCCGAGCGGATCCGGCGCAAGTACGGGAAGGTCATCACCGCCGACAAGGAGGTGTTCGACCAGTGCACCGCCACGATCGTGCGCCAGGTGGACGAGATCAAGCGCATGGTCGACGAGTTCTCGGCCTTCGCGCGGATGCCCAAGCCCGCGATCGCGCCGAACGACCTCACCGAGATCGCCAAGCAGAACCTGTTCATGATGCGGGTCGCGCATCCGGATATCGACTTCGCCTTCTCGGCCCAGAGCGGCGCCGGGGGATCCGAAAAGATCGTGGCGGCCTTCGACATCAGGCTGCTCAGCCAGGTGATCACCAACATCCTCAAGAACGCCGTCGAGGCCGTGGCCGAGGTGCCGGAGGCCGAGCTCGGCAAGGGCAAGATCGCCTTGAGCCTCGCCGTCGAGGACGGCTTCGCGGTGATCGCCGTCACCGACAACGGCAAGGGATTTCCCGCCGAGGGGCGCCAGCGGCTCCTCGAGCCCTACATGACCACCCGCGAGGGCGGCACCGGGCTGGGGCTTGCCATCGTCAGCAAGGTGCTTGAGGAGCACGGCGGCGGGATCGAGCTGAACGACAATCCCGCCGGCCGCGGCGGCCAGGTGCGGATGCGGGTCCCGCGCGAGCACGGGCCCGAACCGTCCGGCGCGGGTCCCGACACCAAGACCCCCGAGACGAGTCCCGTCACGACAGAGGAGAAGGGCGCCGCACCGACGGCCCCCCGGATCGCGGAGATGCACGCATGAGCGCCGATATCCTGATCGTCGACGACGAGGCCGACATCCGCGACCTCGTGGCCGGGATCCTGGACGACGAGGGCCACCGCTGCCGCACGGCCGGCGGCTCGGACGAGGCGCTGGCCGCCATCGAGGCGCGCCGGCCGCACCTCGTCTTCCTCGACATCTGGCTGCAGGGCTCCCGGCTCGACGGCCTGCAGGTGCTCGACCTGATCAAGGCCGCCAACCCCGACCTGCCGGTGGTGATGATCTCGGGCCACGGCAACATCGAGACCGCGGTCTCGGCCATCAAGGCGGGCGCCTACGACTTCATCGAGAAGCCGTTCAAGGCCGACCGGCTGATCCTCGTGGCCGAGCGGGCGCTGGAAGCCTCCCGGCTCCGGCGCGAGGTCCGCGACCTGACGGCGCGCTCCGGCGCCACCAACCGGATCGTCGGCACGTCGCTGGCCATCAACCAGCTGCGCCAGACCCTCGACCGGGTGGCGCCGACCAACGCCCGGGTGATGATCACCGGGGCCTTGGGCTCCGGCAAGGAACTCGCCGCGCGCAGCCTGCACAAGGCCTCGGCCCGGGCGAACGGCCCCTTCGTGCTGCTCAACGCGGCGGCGATCCTGCCCGAGACCATGGAGGCGGAGCTGTTCGGGGTCGAGGGCGAGAGCGGCCGCCGGGTCGGCGCCCTGGAGGAGGCCCATGGCGGCACCCTCTACCTCGACGAGGTCGCCGACATGCCGCGCGAGACCCAGAACCGGATCCTGCGCGTGCTGGTCGATCAGAACTTCCAGCGGGTCGGCGGCACGACCCGGGTCCACGTCGACGTGCGGATCATCTCGTCCTCCTCCCGGGACCTCCAGGAGGAGATCGCGGCGGGCCGCTTCCGCGAGGACCTGTTCCACCGCCTCTCGGTGGTGCCGATCCGGGTGCCGGCCCTGTCGGAGCGCCGGGAGGACGTGCCCGAGCTGATCCAGTTCTTCATGGACAACATCTCGTCCCAGACCGGCCTGCCCAAGCGCCGGATCGCCGAGGACGCCATGGCGGTGCTGCAGTCGCACAACTGGCCCGGCAACGTCCGCCAGCTCAAGAACAACGTCGAGCGGCTGATGATCCTGACTCAGGCCGACCCGGAGCAGGAGGTCACCTCCGAGATGCTGCCCTCCGAGATCGGCGCCCTGGTGCCGACCACCCCGGGGGGCGCGGGCGGCGAGAAGCTGATGAGCCTCGCGCTCCGGGAGGCCCGGGAGATCTTCGAGCGGGAATACCTCGTGGCGCAGATCGCGCGGTTCTCGGGCAACATCTCGCGCACCGCCGAGTTCATCGGCATGGAGCGCTCGGCCCTGCACCGCAAGCTGAAGTCCCTGGGCATCGGCCCGTGAGGCTCCGGAGCCGGGGCGCGCGTTGAGGGCGGGGCCGATCCGTCACGGATCGGCTGGAACGGGGGTTGCTTGCGCCCACGCTTTCACGGCGTCATGGTATTTGTATACATGGGCCCTGGACCGGGTGTTCGGACGATCCGGCCGGCGGCATACGACTCATCCCGGACGGAGCGATCCGGGACAACAAGAAGGCTAAGAAGATGGCGGGCGAACGCGCACAGAACCTTCAGGACACGTTTCTCAACCATGTCCGCAAGAACAAGATCCCCCTGACCATCTTCCTCGTCAACGGCGTCAAGCTGCAGGGCGTCGTGACGTGGTTCGACAATTTCTGCGTGCTGCTGCGCCGGGACGGGCATTCGCAGCTGGTCTACAAGCACGCGATCTCCACGATCATGCCGGGCCATCCGGTGCAGCTGTTCGAGCCGGACGAGACCGCCGAGAAGGCGTGAGGGCTCGTCGCCCCGGGCGCCCGGGGCGAGGCCGGCGGATCGGACCGACCGAGGCCGCTGCCGAAGCTGGGACCGGTCCGGGGCTGTCGCGCGGGGCGAGGGCGGCCTCCGGACCGATGCCGCCGCGCGGCCTGGTTCCCGATGCCGTCGCGGATATCCGCCACCGCCCCGGCCCGGCATATTGACCCGGCATCTTGGCTGAGGTCGCCCGCATCCCCATTCTGTCGGATCCGACCTCTCCAACGAAGCCGCCGGCCTCCCGGCGGTCACAAAGGCTGCATGAGCGAGACGCTGACGTCCGGCGAAGCCCGCCTCCAGGCGCAGGCCGCCCCCGAGGGCGAGATCGCCGCGGCGACCCACACCCTGGTGATCGGCCCCTATCTGGCCCGCGGCGCCTCGGGGGCCGGGCAGGGGGGCGGGCAGGGGGCCGCCGCGCCGTCCCGCTCCGTGGAGGCCCGCCTCGACGAGGCCACCGGCCTCGCCGCGGCCATCGAACTCGACGTGGTCGAGAGCCTCGCCGTCAGCCTGCCGCGGATCCGGCCCTCGACCTATCTCGGCAAGGGCCGGGTCGAGGAGATCGCCGGCCTGATCCGCGCCCGGGAGATCGGCCTCGTGGTGATGGACTGCGCCCTGTCGCCGGTGCAGCAGCGCAACCTGGAGAAGGCCTGGGGCGCCAAGGTCATCGACCGCACCGGGCTGATCCTGGAGATCTTCGGGCGCCGCGCCTCGACGCGCGAGGGAACCCTTCAGGTCGAGCACGCCCACCTCGCCTACCAGAAGTCGCGCCTTGTCCGGTCCTGGACCCACCTGGAGCGCCAGCGCGGCGGCTTCGGCTTCCTGGGCGGCCCCGGCGAGACCCAGATCGAGGCCGACCGGCGCATGATCCAGGAGCGCATGACCCGGATCGAGCGCGACCTCGACGCGGTGGTCCGCACCCGCGGCCTGCATCGACAGAGCCGGGCGCGGGTTCCGTATCCGATCGTGGCGCTCGTGGGCTATACCAACGCCGGAAAATCCAGCCTGTTCAACGCCTTGACCCGAGCCGAGGTCACCGCCAAGGACATGCTGTTCGCCACCCTCGATCCCACCGCCCGGGCGACCAAGCTGCCCCACGGCGAGACCGTGATCCTGTCCGACACGGTGGGCTTCATCTCCGACCTGCCGACGCCCCTGATCGCCGCCTTCCGGGCGACGCTGGAGGACGCCATCGAGGCCGACGTGCTGCTGCACGTGCGCGACGTCAGCCACGTCGATTCCGAGGCCCAGGCCGAGGATGTCGGCGAGGTGCTGCGGGAGCTCGGCATCGAGACCACGGCGGACCGGATCATCGAGGTCTGGAACAAGGCCGATCTCCTCGACGACGACGAGCGCACGCGGCTCCTGAACCTCAGCGGCCAGGCCAAGGCCCGCAACGACCGCGACAGCGCCGCGCCGGTCCTGGTCTCGGCGGTCACCGGGGAGGGGCTCGCCGCCCTGACGGCCCGGATCGAGGCGCGGATCGGGCGCAACCGCGCGAGCTTCGCGGTGGCGCTGCCGCCGGAGGACGGGGCGGCGCTCAACTGGCTGTACGAGAACGCCGAGATCCTCGACCGCCGGTCGGAGGCCGACGGCACCCTGCATCTCGCGGTCCGGATCGCCCCCGAGAAGGAGCCGCGCTTCCTCAACCGCTTCGCGGCGGCCCGGCGCCTCGGCCGGGGCGGTTGATGGCCTCCGGCAGCTTCGGCAATCCACCGCTTCCCGGCCTGCAGACCATGCGGGCGCCGGCGGCGGGCCGGGCGGATCCGGGATCGGACGACGAGGCGGTGCTGCGGGCCATGCAGGCCGGCGGCGGCCTGCGCCTGCTCGGCCTGCGGATTGTGATCGTGCTGGTGCTGCTGATGGCGGCCCAGGCCTATGACGGCTCGCTGCATGCCCTGAGCCACTGGCTCATCCTCGGCTTCTACGGCCTCGGCACGGTCTGGTTCGGTCTCCGGGAGCGGGGCGGCGGCCCCGCGGCCAACGTCTACAGCTGGGCCGGCACCGGGCTCAACGCCGGTCTCGCCGTCTACGTGATCATCGAGCACATGCTGGCCGGCGGCGGGGCCGGTCTCGGCGCCGACGCGGTGAGCCGCCTGCCCGCCTTCCTGCTCCTGCTCCAGACCGGCCTGAGCATGCGGGTGGCGCAGACCCTGCTGTTCTGCGGCGTGGTCACCCTCTGCTGGAGCGCGGCCTTCCTGGTCGGGCTGCTGCATCCGGACCTGTTCCCGAACGCCGAGACGTTTCCGACCGCGCAGCTCACCGGGCTCGCCACCTTCATGGCGGCGGGCCTCCTGGTGGTCGACGGCATGATCCGCCTGCGCGCGGCGGTGGCGCGGGCCCTGCGCATGGAGCACGAGCGGGCCCAGCTCGCCCGCTTCGTGCCCGACACGGTCGCCCTCGATCTCGCCGCCGAGGACGGGGATTCCGGCCTCGGCATCCACCGGCGCCACGCCTGCCTGATGATCCTCGACATCCGCGGCTTCTCGCGGCTCTCCCGCGAGCATCCGCCGGAGGCCATGGTCACGGCCCTGCTGGCGGTCCGGGCGGCCGCCCAGGCGGCGGTGGCGGAGCAGGGCGGCCTCGTCGACAAGTATATCGGCGACGCGGTGCTGGTGCAGTTCGTCGTCGGCCACCCCGACGCCCAGGCCCGGGCGGCGCTTGCCTGCGCCCTGTCGATCCGCGACCGGATCGCCGCCCTCAACGCGTCCCGCGCCCGGGAGGGGCTGTTCCCCCTGCGGGTCGTGGTCGCCCTGCACGCGGGCGACCTCCTGGTCGGGGTCTTCGACGACGGGGTGCGGGCCGAGTACACGGTGCTGGGTCCGGCGATGAACGCCCTGGCGCGGATCGAGACCCGGGCCAAGGCGGCCGAGATCGAGCTCGCCGCCTCGGGGGATTTTCTGGATCTGCTCGGCGGCGTGCTCCCGGCCGGGATCCGGGCCGTGCCGGTGCCGGACGCCGCCCTGCCGGAGCCCCTCACCCTGGCGGCGATCACGGTGGCGCCGGGCGCCTGAGGCGGCCCGGGCAGGACCGGGACTGCGGCACGCCGATCGCATTCGGTCTCGCCCGGCCGCTTCCGACGCCGCAGGGCGCCGGAATCGCGCGGATTGAGGCTGGCGGGCCGGGCGTCTTCTGCTACGTCCGCCGGATTGTCAGCCCACCGTGCGTGGGCACGGTGCCACGAGGAAACGATGCTGGGATCGAAGCGGGGATCGAAGCGGGAATCGGGATGGTTGGGGCGGCTCGCCCTGGGAGCCCTGGCGGCCCTGGCCGGCGCCGGGCCGGTGCGGGCGCAGGAGACGGCAGCCCCGAAGGCGCTCCCGCCCCTCGTGTTCACCGGCATCCCCGATCAGGACGAGAGCCGCCTGGTCGAGCGCTTCGGCAAGGTCGCCGCCTATCTGGAGGCCAAGCTCGGCGTGCCGGTGCGCTACATCCCGGTGAAGAGCTACCCGGCGGCGGTCACCGCCTTCACCAACGGGCAGGTGCAGCTCGCGTGGTTCGGCGGCTTCACGGGCGTCCAGGCGCGCAAGGCCGTGCCGGGCGCCCAGGCGATCGCGCAGGGCGCCGAGGACGCGGCGTTCAAGACCTACCTCATCGCCAACGCCGCCACGGGGCTGAAGCCCGACAAGGCCTTCCCGAAGGACATCGCGGGCAAGACCTTCACGTTCGGCGCCCGCGCCTCGACCTCCGGGCGGCTGATGCCCGAGTATTTCATCCGGCAGGCCTTCCCGGGGCAGAGCCCCGAGCAGGTCTTTGCCCGGGTCGGCTTCTCGGGGGATCACAGCCGCACCATCCAGCTGGTCCAGTCCGGCGCCTTCGCGGTGGGCGCCGTCGACTACTCGGTCTGGGACCTCGACGCGAAGGCCGGCAAGGTCGACCGACAGGCGGTCTCGGTGATCTGGGAGAGCCCGGCCTTCCCCGATTACCAGTGGACCGTGCGGGGCGACGTGGAGCAGACCTACGGCGCCGGCTTCACCGAAAGGCTGCGGGGGGCGCTCGTCGGCATCACCGACCCGGCGATCCTGGAGCCGTTCGGGCGCTCGAAGTTCATCCCCGTGACCAACGCCGCGTACGAGCCCCTCGTCGCGGTCGGACGCTCCACCGGCCTGCTGGACTGACGTCCGTGGCGGGCGGCGCGCAAGCCCGGGCGGCCATCGTCCTCCGGAACGCCTCCGCATCCTATGGCGGGCGTCCGGTGCTTTCGGGCCTCGACCTGACCGTGCGGGCGGGGGAGCGCGTCGCGCTGATGGGCCGCTCCGGGGCGGGCAAGTCGACCCTGATCGGCCTGATCCACGCCCAGGCGCCCGAGCAGGTGGCGCTGGTGCCCCAGGCCGCCGCCCTCGTGCGGCCGCTCTCGGTGTTCCACAATGTCTATATGGGCCGCCTCGACCGGCGCTCGACCCTGCACAACCTGCGCACCCTGGTCCGGCCGGCCCGGGCGGACGTCGCCGCGGTGGAAGCGGTCCTCGACCGGGTCGGGCTCGCGGACCGGCTCTGGGCCCGGGCCGGCGAACTCTCCGGCGGCCAGCAGCAGCGCGTCTCCGTGGCCCGCGCCCTCTACAACGGCCGGCCGATCCTGGTCGGGGACGAGCCGGTCTCGGCGCTCGACCGCCAGCAGGGCGCGCGGATCCTCACCGAGCTGGCCCGCAGCCACGAGACCCTGATCCTGGCGCTCCACGACGTGGCCCTGGCCCTCGCCCAGACCGACCGGATCGTGGTGCTGGAGGCCGGCCGGATCGTCCTCGACGCCCCGTCGGCGGGCCTCGATCCGGCGCGGCTCAGCCCGTTCTACGCGGCCGCCTGATGCGCAGCCCCGCCTTCCTGCCGCGGCCCGGCTACGCGGCGGTGAGCCGCTGGTTCCTGGCCGCGGCGCTCACCGGCCTGCTGGTGGCGGACCTGCAGGTCACGACGCTCCACCCCTTGGCCGACCTCGCCCGCCTTCTCGGCGGCCTGATCCGGCCCGATTTCCCCGCGGTGGAGGGCTGGAGCGTCGTCTACACCGTCGCCTTCGCGATGCTCGGCGTCGGGCTCGGCGCCGGGACGGGGCTGCTGCTGGCGATCCCCTTCGCCCGCTCGCGCACGGTCCGGCTCGCCTGCGCGGGCGTCCGCGCCGTCCACGAGCTGTTCTGGGCCCTGCTGCTGATGCAGGTCTTCGGGCTCTCGGCGACCACCGGCGTGCTCGCCATCGCGCTGCCCTATGCGGGGATCTGCGCCAAGGTCTATGCCGAGCTGATCGAGGAGGCCGACCTCGCGGCCGTCCGGGTCCTGCCCGCGGGCACCGGCGCGGTCTCGGCCTTCCTGTACGCCCGCCTGCCCGAGGTGGCCGGGCGGATGCGCGACTACACCCTCTATCGCCTGGAATGCGGCCTGCGCTCAAGCCTCGTGCTCGGCTTCATCGGCCTGCCGACCATGGGCTTTGCCTTCGAATCCGCCTTCCGCCAGGGCCGCTATGCGGAAGCCGGGGCGCTGCTCCTGATCTTCTACGCGCTGATCGGCACGCGGCGGCTCTGGGTGCGGGCCCGGACGCTGCCTCTCCTCCTCGTCGGATCCGTGCTGGCGCTGCCGCCCACCGTCGGCAGCGCGGCGATCGGCCCGAGCCTCGCGCGCTTCCTCGGCCACGACATCGTGCCGGCGCCGCTCCGGGACGCCGCCCTCGCCGAGCCCGAGACCTGGGTCCGGCTCTGGTCCTGGCTGCGCCCGATCCTCGCCGGGCAGGTCCTGCCCGGCACCGCGCAGACCCTGATCCTGGCGCAGATCGCGCTGGTGGCCACCGCCCTCGGGGCGCTGGTCCTGTTCCCGCTGACCGCGCGGCGCTTCGCCGGCCCGGTCGGGCGGCCCCTCGGGCGGGTGCTGCTGGTGGTGGTGCGCTCCACGCCGGAATACGTGCTCGCCTATCTCGGCCTGCAGCTCCTGGGCCCCTCGATGCTGCCGGCGATCCTGGCGCTTTCGCTGCACAATGCCGGGATCGTCGCCTACCTGATGGGCCGCCACGCCGACGCGATCCCCTACCGGGCCGACGCGCCCCGGGGCCTCGATCTCTACGCCTACGAGACCGTGCCGCGCCTCTACGGCCAGTTCCTGGCCTACCTGCTCTACCGCTGGGAGCTGATCCTGCGGGAGAGCGCGATCTTCGGCATCCTGGGGGTCACGACGCTGGGCTTCTACGTCGACGCGGCGATCTCAGAGCTGCGCCTCGACGTGGCCGTGGTGCTGATCGCCGCCACCGCCCTGGTGACGGTGGCGGTCGACGCCCTCTCCCGGGCCCTGCGCCGGTCCCTGCGGATCGACGCCCTGCCGACCCGGCTCTCCGGGCCGCAGCCGATCACCGGGGCGGAGCCGACCTGAGCGGGATCGGTGACGCCGGCCCAGACGGGGCGCCGGCCGGCGATCCGCGGCGCGAACCGAACCCGGGTCGCCCGGAGCCTGCGCCGGACCGGGACCGTGAAACCCGGGCGCCCCGCCTCACCACTTGTAGCTGATCTTCGCCAGCACCCGCCGGGCATCGCCGTAGAAGCAGGAATTCTGCGCCTGGCAGGAGGAGACGAAGCGCCGGTCGGCGAGGTTCGTGGCGTTCACCTGGAAGCGCCAGTTCTCGTAATCGTAGTGCACCTGCGCGTCGAACAGCACGTAGTCCGGCAGGCGCAGGGTGTTGCCGACGTCGGCGAAGGAGCGGCCGATGTAGCGCACGCCGCCGCCGAAGCCGAAGCCGCGCCAGTCGCCGGTCGGAATCGTGTAGTCGAAGAACAGGTTGGCGAGGTTTTCGGGGGTGTTGACCGGCACGCGCCCGAGTTGGTCGACGGTGCCCCGCACGGTGTTGATCCCGAAGACCGTGAAGGAGCCGACGACGTTGAGGCCGTCGAACAGGTTGGCCACCAGCTGCGCCTCGAAGCCGGTGGAGCGCACCGCGCCGAGCTGGCTCTGGAACAGCGTGTTCGCCGGGTTCGGCGTCAGCACGTTGTTGCGGTGGATGTCGAAGCCCGCGAAGGTCAGGAAGTAGCCCTGGCCCGGCGGCTCGAACTTGACGCCGCCCTCGATCTGGTCGCCCGTCTCCGGCTTGAAGGTCTGGCTGTTGATGTCCGTGCCGATCAGCGGCTGGAACGAGGTCGAGTACATCACGTACGGCGCGAGGCCGAAGTCGAAGTTGTAGATCGCCGCCGCCCGGTAGGTGAAGGCGCTGTCGTTGCGGCCGTTGCTGTTGGCGGGGGTCAGGCGGTCGTAGACCCGGTTGTCGACGAAGTCCTGCCGGCCGCCGAGGATCAGGCTCAGCTCCGGCGTGAGCTTGATCTGGTCCTGGAAGTAGAGCCCGACCTGCTGGAACGAGTCGGCGTTGATCAGGTACGGCGAGGCGGAGACCGTCTGCGGACCGTAGACCGGCGCGAGGATGTTCAGGTTCGGGGCTGGGAAGCCCGAGGCCTGGTTGTCGTGGATCTGGAAGTTCCGGTACTCCACGCCCATCAGGAAGTCGTGCCGGAAGAAGCCGTCGGAGAACTGCGCCTCGGCCTGGGTGTCGACGTCGAGCTGGGCGACCTTGGCGTGGTCCCGGAACAGGTAGCGGGCGAGCTGCGTCTGCTGCGGATCGGCGTAGCCGAGCTGGCCGATATAGGAGTTCTGGTAGCTCTCCGCGAAGGCGTAGCGGGCGTTCTGGCGGACCGTCCAGGTCTCGTCGAAGGCGTGCTCGAACTCGTAGCCGATGAAGGCCTGGTCGCGCCGGAAGGTGTTGAAGCCGGCATCGCCGACGTTGAGCGCGCGCGGGATGCGCAGGCCCAGCGCGGTCGGCTTCACCGTGCCGTAATAGGGCAGGAAGTTCGAGGTCACGGCGGAGTTGTCGCGCTGGAAGCTCGACAGGATCGTGAGCCGGGTCGCGCCGTCCGGCTTATAGGTGAAGGCCGGGGCGATGTAGTAGCTGTCGTCCGGCGCCCCCTGGACCTGGGTGCCGCCGTTGCGGGCGTAGCCGGTCAGGCGGGTGAACCAGTGGCCCTCCCGATCCGCCGGGCCGCCGACGTCGAAGGCGGCGTAGCGCTGGTCGAAGGAGCCGCCGCCGACCTCGATGGAGCCGAACGGCGTCTCGGTCGGGCGCTTGGTGACCTGGTTGATCAGGCCGCCGGGATTGCCGGCGCCGAACAGCACCGCGGCGGGGCCGCGCAGCACCTCGACGCGCTCCAGCCCGTAGGTGTTGACCCGGTAATACGCGAATCCGTAGTTCAGGAGCTGCAGGCCGTCGCGGTAGAGGCCGTAATCGCTCGCCACGAAGCCGCGCAGCTGGAAATAGTCGAGGCGTGAATCCGCGCCGAAGGTGCCCGCATAGGTGCCGGCCACGTACTGGGTCGCCTGCTGCAGGGTCTGGGCGTTCTGCGTGTCGATCTGCTGGCGGCCCACGACGGTGATCGATTGCGGGGTCTCGATCAGCGGGGTGTTGGTCTTGGTGGCGGTGGCCGAGCGCCGGGCCACGTAGCCGTCGATCGGGCCGGTCGGGCTCTCCACGGCGCGCGCGGGCGCCCCGGCGCGGACCGCGGAGGCCGGCCCGCCGCCGCCCTGGCTCTCCACGCTGAGCTCCTCGAGCTGCACGCTGCTGCCGGCCGGCGCCGCGGCGGCACCGCGGCGCGGCGCGGCGTCCTGCGCGCGGGCCGGGCCCGGCGCGGCCTGCGCCAGGACGGCCAGGGAGGCGCCGGCGAGGAGGGTGCGCAGGGTGACGCGCCGGACGATGCCCGTGGCGCCGGGGAGGGGGTGGGCGGCTCTCATGATCTCTTGCCGGATGCGACGCTGCGGGCAGCCGGCCGCGTTCGCCGGATTCGCCCCCGACGTGTCGGCCGCGCTGTTTAGAATCGTGATAAACTACTGTAATACTTGATCTTTCCAGCCCCGGACTACGGGCAGCCGGGCGCGGCCGCAAGCAGCCTTCGCGCGGAAGACGAGGGCTGTTGCCATTTCAACACGTATCGGTGGTGCAGCGACCGGGCCCGCGGCCCGGCGGCCCGGGGCTACTTCACGCGGCCCGCGATCCAGCCGGCCAGGACGTCCGCCACGGCGTCGCTGTTCGTCTCCAGCATCATCATGTGGCCGTTGCCGTGGAGGCCCTGATCGGCCAGCCGGACCACGTCGGGCTTGGCGCCGGCCTGGGTCAGGAAGGCGATGGTGCACTCGTCGTAGGTGGCGTGGAACGAGGCCTCCGCGGTCACCACCACGGTCGGCACCTTCGCGAGGTTCGGCAGGGCCCGGACGGGCTCGCCCTGCAGCCAGCAGCGGATCCGCCCGTCGCCCCCCTTCGGGTCGCCCCCCTTGGCGTCGGACCCTTTGGCCTGCTGCGCCACGATCAGGTCCTCGGGGGCCTTGACCGGGGGATCGAAGGTCAGCGGCATGCGGGTCAGGCCGTAGGCCCGGGCGCGCCCGTCCCCGGTCTTCTCCCAGAACTCCTTGCCGCCGCGGAACTGCACGTCGAAGAAGGGCGGGCCGTTCGGCTCGACGGCGACATGCGCCTTGACGAGGTCCGGCCGCGCATCCGAGGCCGCCCAGCCGAACAGGGCCGCCTGGCCGTGGGTGATCAGGATCGCCGGACCGATCTTCTCCAGCAGGGCCAGCAGGGCGGGATCGACCAGCTCCTCGGTCTGCTGGCTGTTGGCGAGGAAGGGGACTTGGCTGGCGAAGAACTGATCGAAGGCGGCGTTGCCCGGCACGCCCGCCCCGCCCGGCCAGCGGGTGTGGAGCTTGGCCTGCGGGTACAGGTCGTAGACCTCCGGGGCCGTGTGGGTGCGCTCCAGGCTGCGGGTGCCGAGCCGGTCGTAGGGGCCGTAGACCTCCGGGTTGGTGCCCGAGCGCCCGCGCCCGACCTGGTCGACCACGTAGACCGGGTAGCCCTTCTCGACGAAGCGCTGCACCCAGCCCGGGCGGCCATCCGCGGTGGCGAGGTAGTTCACGCCGGTCTGGGCGAGGCCGTGGACCATCACCACCGGGTAGGCTTGCGTGATCCGGGCCGGGCTGCGCGACTGCACGAACATCTGGCCGACCATCACGGTCTTGTCGCCGAGCTTCTGGTAGCGGCCGCCGATGTAGAAATAGCCGGCGCGCGTCACCGGCTCGGACGGTCCCGCCGGGGCGGAGGCGGGCGCCACGCTCTGGGGGGCGGCGGCCTGCGCCGGCGGCTGGGCCGGGACAGGGCCCTGGGCCCGGGCCGGCCCCGCCGCCAGTCCCGCCGCCAACCCGGCGGCCAACCCGGCAGACAGGCTCAGCCCCTGAACGGCGAGCAGCGCCGCGCGGGCGCCGTTCGCGATGCCGTTGCCGGCCATGCCGTCTCTCCCGGATGCGCGCCACTCCGCGCGGGCGCTTATTGCGGGAAACGCAACGTTCGGCCAGCCGGGAAAGCTGCACCATCCCGCCCGCGATGTCCGCGGCGGGGTCGGGCGAAGCGTCACGGCAACCGGATCGCGGCCGAGCCCGGCCCCCGGCGCATGCCAGGCGCGCCCGCGGCGGTGCTGGCGCGGCGCGGGCGGCACGCCCACCTTGGGATCGCATCGGCGCCGCTACGCGCGCCCCTCGCCCGGATCACCCGCGGCGGGGCAAAGCCAAGGACTCCAGCCGTGGATCCCGCAACCGCCAAGACCCTGGTTTCCGCCGCCCTGGTCGCCGCCATCAGCCTGTTCAGCGTGGTGTCGCTCCAGGCCTTCGTCGCTCAGATCCTCGCGGACCTCCGCGACGCCGGGTCCGCCCCCAGGGCGGTGCCGGTCCCGGTCCGCGTCGACCGCCGGATTCCGCCGCAGGCCTGATCGGTCCGAGCGGGCGGCGTCAGCCCCGTCCGCCGGGATCTTCCGACGGATGCCGGTCAGGTCCCCTCCTGCCGGGCCCGCTCGCGCAGGATGAACTTCTGCACCTTGCCGGTGGAGGTCTTGGGCAGCTCGCCGAACACCACGTGGCGGGGGAGCTTGTAGGAGGCCAGCCGCCCCCGGCACCACTGGATCAGCTCGTCGGCACTGGGGGATGCGCCGGGCTTCAGCTCCACGAAGGCGCAGGGGGTCTCGCCCCATTTCGCATCGGGCTTGGCCACCACCGCCGCGGCGGCCACCGCCGGGTGCTTGAACAGGGCGTCCTCCACCTCGATCGACGAGATGTTCTCGCCCCCCGAGATGATGATGTCCTTCGAGCGGTCCTTGAGCTGCACGTAGCCGTCCGGGTGCTTCACTCCGAGGTCGCCGGTGCGGAACCAGCCGCCCTTGAAGGCGGCCTGCGTGGCGGCGGGATTCTTGAGGTAGCCGCGCATCACCACGTTGCCGCGCATCATCACCTCGCCGATCGTGGCCCCGTCGGCGGGCACCGGCTCCATCGTCTCAGGGTCGCGGACGTCGAGGGCCTCGAGCACCGGATAGCGGACGCCCTGGCGCGCCTTCTTGGCCGCCCGCTGGTCGGCCGCGAGGGCGTCCCAGTCGCCGTGCCAGGCATTCACAACCGCCGGCCCGTAGCTCTCGGTCAGGCCGTACAGGTGGGTCACGTCGAACCCGGCCTCCGACATGCCGGCGAGCACCGCCTCCGGCGGCGGCGCGGCGGCGGTGAAGAACGCGACGCGCTTGTGCAGGTCGCGGCGCTCGGCATCGGAGGCGTTGATCAGCATCTGCATCACGATCGGCGCCCCGCAGAGATGCGTGACCCCGTGCTCGTCCATCAGCCGGTACATGGCCTCCGCCCGGACCTGGCGCAGGCAGACATGGGTGCCGGCCACCACCGACAGGGTCCAGGGGAAGCACCAGCCGTTGCAGTGGAACATCGGCAGGGTCCAGAGATAGACCGGGTGCTGGCCGAGCCCGCCCGTGATGACGTTGCCGAGCGCGAGCAGCGCCGCCCCCCGGTGGTGGTAGACCACGCCCTTCGGGTCGCCCGTGGTGCCCGACGTGTAGTTCAGGGCGATCGCGTCCCACTCGTCGTCCGGGAGACGCCAGTCGTGCTCCGGGTTGCCGCCGGCCAGAAACGATTCGTAGTCGGTCTCGCCGAGGCGGGCGCCGGGGCCGTCGTATTCGGGATCGTCCACGTCGATCACGAACGGCTTGGTCTCCAGCCCCTCCAGCGCCGCGGCGGCCGTGCGGGAAAATTCGCGGTCGGTGATCAGCACCGCGGCCTCGCCGTGTTCCAGGCAGAAGCGGATCGCGCCGGCGTCGAGGCGGGTGTTGAGGGTGTTGAGCACCGCCCCGGTCATCGGCACGCCGTAGTGGCACTCGATCATCTCGGGGGTGTTGGCCAGCAGCGCCGCCACGGTGTCGCCCCGGCCGATCCCGCGCGCCGCCAGCGCCGAGGCGAGGCGGCGCGCCCGGGCGTAGAGGTCCCGGTAGGAGCGCCGCAGGGGGCCGTGGACCACCGCCACGTGCTCGGGAAACACCCGCGCGGCCCGGTCCAGGTAGAGCAGGGGGGTCAGCGGCTGGTGGTTGGCCGGGACGCGGTCGAGGTCGCGGTCGTAAATCGTGTCGCGGGCCATCCCCGTCCTCCCGGCAAAATGTTGCCGGGACCGTAGCTTGCCGGGACGGGCGCGATCAATCGGGCGGGCGCGGGCATCCTCAGTGGCGGGGCTCGTCCTCGGGCTCGGGCAGGAAGCGGGCGAGTTCGAAGCCGATCTCGATCATCAGGTGCTCGATCCGGTCGGTGAGGGTCGGCCGGTGCAGGGCGCGGGCGAGGTCGCGCAGGGCGATGATGTGCTCGGCCATCCGGTTCACCACCCGCTCGCTCTGCACGAGATTGGCGGCCTGCTCCTCGGTGCGGTCGATGGCGATGCCGCGCCCCCGGGTCGCCCCGCCGGCGGGGTCCCGCTCGATCCGGCCGCGCATCAGCAGCGTGCGGATCCCGGTGCGCGTGTCGCGGGTGCGGAACTCCGCCTCGACCGGACCGCCGGTCTCGGCCATCGCGTGCAGGTAGCTCTCGATCCGGATGCGGTCCTCGGGATGGGTGTGATCGAGGAACACCTCGAGGGACACCCCGCCGGCGGCGGCCTCGGGGTCGAGGCCGAGCAGATCCGCGAAGGTGGCCGAGAGCGCCAGCTGCCCCGCCCAGTAATCGTGGGCCCAGGTGCCCACGACGCCGGAGGCTTCCAGAACGGCTTGCGGGATCGGGGCTTCGGCCGCGCCAGTCCGCGCCGGGGCGACACCCGCTTTTAAACTTGAGGTTTTCACCCCCATCGGACTCCTCGTCTCACCCGCGCTCACGCTACGGTATCCGAGCGCCGCTGGAAAGGCTGTTAACTCTCTATATGCTAAGAATCTTAACCTGAAGTTTAGATGGATAGCCTGTGGCCGCATTGGGCCTGGATCTTCGGAACGACGCGCCGTCTTAACGGGTCGTTAACCATGTCGGCCGCAACCTGCCTCGGGACATCCTTGGGTCACAGGATCGCGGCACGCCGCAAATTCCATACCTGAGGTTGATCCAGACGGCGCAGCGACCGGCGGTCGCGGGCGCCCGAACGGATGCACGGGGCCTTCTGGAGGACGCCCAGGATGAAAGCGATCACCTTCGTCACGCAGAAGGGCGGCAGCGGCAAGAGCACGCTGTGCATCTCCCTGGCGGTGGCCGCCCGGGAAGCCGGCCACACGGTCTGCATCCTGGAGATGGACCGGCAGGCCACGATCTCCGACTGGCTCGACCACCGCACCGCCGACGGCCCCGAGGTGGCGCAGATCGACGCCACCCAGATCGACGCCGTGATGGAGCGCCTGCGCGAATCCGCCTACGATTACGTGTTCATCGACACGCCGGGGGTCGATTCCACCGGCACGCTGTCGGCGATCCGCGCGGCGGACCTGTGCATCATCCCGTGCCGGCCGACCCCCGCGGACCTGCGGGCGTTCAAGCCGACGCTGGCCGCCGTCTACCGGCTGGAGAAGAAGTTCGCCTTCGTGCTGAACCAGACCCCGCCGCGCTCCTACCGGGTCCGCGACGCCGCGGACGGGCTGGCGGTGCTCGGCATCCTGCCCGACGTGAACATCGTCGCCCGCACCGACCACCAGGACGCGATCGGCCTCGGGCAGGGCGTCACCGAATTCAACCCGAAGGGCCAGGCCGCCGGGGAGGTCCGCCGCCTCTGGTCCTGGATCGAGCGCCGCACGCAGCCCCTGAGGACGGGTCAGCATGTCCAAGCCGCCTAAGCTCAGCCTCGCGGCGATCGTGGCCTCGGCGAGCCCGCAGGTGAAGCCCCTCGCCCGATCCGCGCCGGCGGTCCGGCCGCAGGGCGCCGAGATCGTGTCGTTGACCCTCGCGCCTCCGGTGCCGAAGCCCGCGGCCACGCTCAAGCAGCGGGCCCGCCAGATGTCGGTCTATCTGGAGCCGCCGGTCTACGACCAGCTGCGCGACCTCGCCTACGCCGAGAGGACCAAGATGCACGCCCTGATTCTGGAGGGCCTCGATCTGCTGTTCAAGCAGCGCGGCGCCCAGTCGATCGCGCAGCTGACCGACGCGCAGTCCCGCTGAGGGCAGGCGGCTCCGCCTCCCTCCCCCGCGGCGGGGAGGGAGATGCCCTCCGGGAGCGCCTTTCCCCTTCTCGAACAGCCTTTTATGCGTCGATCCTGAGATCACGCACAAACCGCCCGGCGCCGTCGGGCGCAGCGCCTGAACCCCGACCTCCGGCAACGTTCAGGCTTCCTTTACGCGATCCCTACAATTCTGGGTGGACCCGGCCGCGGGCCTCTTGGCGCGTCCGGATCCGGTCCGGTTCGGGCCCCGGCCACGCGTAGAGTTTGGTGACCCCCACGATGGTGCGCACGACGCTTCCCCGGCCGGCGCGCCTCGCCCTGCGGCTCATGGCCGTCTCGGGCGTGGCCCTGGCCACCGCCAACTGCGCCACCTCGCCCCAGCAGAAGCTCGCCGCCGGGAACGGTATCGACCCGAAATACGGGGTCAAGGCGAGCCCGCGCCTCTACAACGAGGGCGACGTGATCCCGAAGGGCGGCGGCCGCCGCTACACCGGCAAGCCCTACGTGGTCGCCGGCCAGACCTACGTGCCGAAGGAGAATCCGAACGGCTACGTGCGCGAGGGGCTCGCCTCCTGGTACGGCTCGGCCTTCCACGGCCGCATGACCGCCAACGGCGAGGTGTTCGACCGCCACTCGATCGCCGCCGCCCACCCCACCCTGCCGCTGCCGAGCTACGCCCGGGTGACGAACCTCGACAACGGCTACTCGATGGTGGTGCGCGTCAACGACCGCGGCCCCTACCATGCCGGGCGCGTCATGGACGTGTCGGAGGAGGCGGCCGACGCCCTGGGCTTCCACCGCAAGGGCACCGCGCATGTGCGCGTCGAATATGTCGGCAAGGCCTCGGTGGCCGGCAGCGACGACCGCAAGCTGCTCGCCAGCCTGCGCACCGACGGCCGGCCGGCCGGCCGCTCGACCGTGATGATGGCCGATCTCGGCCCGACCGAGGACACGGAGCGCTACACGCGCTCCGCCCCGGCGCCGCTGGCCTTCCGTCCCGCCCAGGATTCCGCGTCGGAGCCCGCCGAGACCCCGGCCGCGCGGCCCGAGAGGACGGCGCCGGTGCGCGCGCCGATCATGCTGGCCTCCGCCGCCGTGACGGTCCCGGCGGCCGTGCAGCCCACCGCCCCGCGGGTGCGGGAGTTCCGGCCCGCCCCCGTCCAGACCGCCGCCGCCAAGGGTGGCGGCGTCGGGGCCGGCAACCTGAAGGTCGCGGGTCTCAACCCGGCCCTCGCCCAGGGAGCGCCCCAGGCGCCTGGGCATGCCGCTGCCGGGAAAATCGCCTCGAAACCCGGCTCGGCCGCCCGTCCGGCGCTCGCCGAGGTCCACGGCCGGGGGGCTCCGGCGCCCGGCCCGACGAAGCTCGCCAAGGGCCCCTCCGCGCCGCCCTCCGCGCCGCTGCCGGCTTCGGCCAAGCTCGCCATGGCACGCCTCGCCGCCGTGCCGGCCAAGCCCGCGGCAGCCGCGCCGTCCAAGGCGGCGCCCGGCAAGTCCGCGGCGCCTGCCAAGTCCGCAGCGCCTGCCAAGTCCGCGGCGCCCGGCAAGGCGTCACCGAGCAGGATCGCCGCCCCTGCCGGCGCCCATCACGCCCGCCTGGCCGGGATCTACTGACGCCGCCCGCGGCGTCGGCCATCGGGGCCTCGGCCGGATCCCGGCCGGGTCTCGGCCGCCGATGCGGCATTTCGCGTTCGATCCGGCGCCGAAACCGTAATATGGTCACGCTTGTTATTGGGATACGGCCGGGATGCTTCCGGGCCGGCGGCAGGCGTGGGACGGAACGGTGATGCGCAGACCCCTTCTCACCCTCCTCGCGGCCGCCTGCGCCCTGGGCGCCGGCCTCGCCGCCGCCGCCGCACAGAGCTTCCAGACCGCGGCCCCGCACGCGATCCTGATCGACGCCGATTCCGGCTCGGTCCTGTTCGAGAAGGCCGCCGACGAGCGGTTCTCGCCGGCCAGCATGGCCAAGCTGATGACCACCGACATCGTGTTCGAGGCGCTGAAATCCGGCCGCCTCTCCATGGACACGGAGTTCACCGTCACCGAGGACGCGTGGAAGCGCGGCGGCGCCGGCGGGGGCGGCTCGTCGATGTTCGCGCAGGTCAACAGCCGCATCAAGATGGCGGACCTGCTGCGCGGCCTGATCGTGCAGTCGGGCAACGACGCGGCGATCACCATCGCGGAGAACATGGCCGGGTCCGAGGAGGCCTTCGCGGGGCTGATGAACCAGCGCGCCAAGGAGATCGGGCTGACGAACTCGACCTTCCGCAACGCCACCGGCTACGCGGCGCCCGACCAGAAGGTCACGGCCCGGGACATGGCCAAGCTCGCGCTGCACATCATCGACACCTACCCGGATTACTACAAGATCTTCTCCGAGAAGGAGTTCACCTGGAACAAGATCCGCCAGCAGAACCGCAACCCGCTGCTCGCCCTCGACATCGGCGCGGACGGGCTCAAGACCGGCTACCTGGAGGAATCGGGCTACGCGCTCACGGGCTCGGCGGTGCAGAACGGCCAGCGGCTCGTTCTGGTGGTCTCGGGGCTGAAGAGCGCCCGGGACCGCGCCTCCGAGTCGCGCAAGCTGATGGAATGGGGCTTCCGCGCCTTCGAGCCCCGGCAGGTCTTCACGCCGGGCGAGACCGTGGCCGAGGCCTCCGTGTATGGCGGCCAGTCGGGCTCGGTGCCGCTGGTGGCGAAGAAACCCGTGCGGGTCCTGCTGCCGCGCGGCTCCAGCGACCGGGTCAGCGCCAAGGTGATCTATACCGGGCCCCTCGTCGCCCCCGTGGAGGAGGGCCGGCGAGTCGGCGTCCTGCGCATCCAGCGCGGCGACACGGTCGCCCTCGACCAGCCCCTCTACGCCGGCGCCTCGGTGGAGCCCGGCACGCTGTCGCAGCGGGCGATGGATGCGGCGCTGGAATTCGGCACCGGCCTCGTCCGCAAGGCCCTCGACCGGGCCGGCAAGGGCGGCGACAAGGGTGGCGACAAGGGAACGGACAAGGGTGCTGCCGGGGCGGCCAACCCCTCGTGACGGCGCGCGCGTGACCGTGCTGCGGCTCCGGGATCCCGCGGAGGCGGGCGGCGCCTTCCTCACCTTCGAGGGGGGGGAGGGGGCCGGCAAGTCGACCCAGATCGCCCGCCTCGCCGCGACCCTGCGCGCGCAATCGGGCCGGGCCGTCTGCGTGACGCGCGAGCCCGGCGGCTCGCCGCGGGCGGAGGAGATCCGCACGGCCCTGCTCGACGGCGTCGCCAAGCCCTACGGCCCCTTCGCGGAAGCCCTGCTGTTCAGCGCCGCCCGGATCGACCACCTCGACCGCTTGATCCGTCCGGCCCTGCGCCGGGGCGAGATCGTGCTGTGCGACCGCTTCATCGACTCGACCCGGGCCTATCAGGGCGCCGCAGGCGGCCTCGATCCCGGGATCGTGGACGCCCTGGAGCGGGTCGTCGTCGGCCCGACCCGGCCCGACCTCACCCTGATCCTCGACCTCGCCCCCGAGGCGGGCCTCGCCCGCGCGGCCGGGCGCGGCGCCGGGACGGGACAGGGGGCCGACCGGTTCGAGGCCGAGGCCCTCGACTTCCACATCCGGCTGCGGGAGGCCTTCCTGGCGATCGCCCGGGCCGAGCCGGAGCGCTGCGCGGTGATCGACGCGTCCCGCGATCCCGACGCGGTCGAGGCGGCGATCCGGGCCGTCGTCGCGTCCCGGCTGCCCGAGCTTCTGCCCGACCGGCCGAAGGGGACGGGCAGAAGCGGCGATGCGGTGTGAGCGGCGGCGCTCCGCGGCCGGTTTGCGGCGTGCCCCGTCCGGGCTATCGTCCGGATGGAAACCGCCGCTCCCTGGCGCTGACCCGTCAAGGTCGAGCCGGCGCACGATCACGGGGTGCAGGGCGCGTCGGCGGTGGAACCTCCGCTCGCCCTTCGTTCCGCGCGCGAGAATGCCGGAGAGGCCCATTCTCGGCACGCAGGCTCGGCACGCCGGGCCGCGCGCGACCGGCACGGGGTGGGTCGGTGAGGCCCGGGCGAGGCCGGTGCGACCGGCCCAGGGGCGTTCCGAGGGGCGCTCTCGGGGGCGCTGGGCACCGCCCCCGTGGGCTTCCGGAAGCGCAGCGGTGCCGGAACCGCCAGAGGAGCGAAGGCTCGCATGAAACCCGTGGACCGCGCCGCCGACGACGTCGAGCCCGGAGACCTGTCGGGCATCCCGCGCCCGCGCGAGACCCTCGGGCTCGTCGGCCACGGGGCGGCGGCCGACGCCTTCGCGGCCGCGATCGCGGCGGGCCGCCTGCACCATGCCTGGCTGATCGGCGGCGCCCCCGGCATCGGCAAGGCGACGCTGGCCTACCGGGTCGCGCGCCGCCTGCTCGCCCATCCCGCGGGCGGCGGGCCGGCGGGCCTCGACGTGCCGGCGGACGATGCCGTCATCGGCAAGGTGGCGGGCCTGTCGCACCCGAATCTGGTGGTCCTGCGCCGCCACCGGACCGCCGGCACCAAGACGCTGCCGACCAAGATCTCGGTCGACATGGTGCGCCGGGCCCTCGACCTCTTCGCCTCGACGGCCACGGATTCCGGCTGGCGGGTCTGCATCCTCGACAGCGCCGAGGATCTCAACGCCAACGCCGCCAACGCCCTGCTCAAGGTCCTGGAGGAGCCCCCGCCCCGGGCACTGTTCCTGATCCTGTCCCACCAGCCCGGCCGGCTGCTCCCGACCATCCGCTCCCGTTGCCGGGTCCTGATGCTGCGCCCGCTGTCCCCCGAGGCGGTCGCCCAGGTGGTGCGCGGCCTGCCCGAGCCCTTCCCGCAACCCGACGAGGCCGCCCTGGCCCGGGCGCTGGCCCAGTGCGAGGGCTCGGTCGCCCGGGCGCTGGCGATGCTCGATCCGGTCACCGCCGGCCTCGTGGCCGAGATCGAGACCCTGCTGGCGCGGGCGCGCACGCCCGATTGGGGCCGGGTGCTCAAGCTGGCCGAGACCCTGGCGGGCCGCGACGCGGAGGCGCGGTTCGAGGCCGCCCAGGACGCGGTGCTGCGCTTCGTCTCGGCCGAGATCGACCGGCGCCGGGACGAGCCCCCCGCCCGCCTCGCCGCCCTGGTGGAGGTCGCCGACCGGTTCGGCCGCGCCGCCCGGGAGGCGGCGATCTACAACCTCGACCGGCGCCCGGTGATGCTGTCCCTGTTCGGGGACCTCGCCGAGGTGGCGTAGGGCCGGACGCGGCGGTGCCGCGGGCGATGGGCGCCGTGAGAGGCCGCCGCGTGAGGCCGCCGCATCCCGTCGTCCCGGGGCCGCCCGGCGGGGCCTGGGATCCAGACACGCCGAGGCGGCACGGCCTCGCACGGACGGTGTTCCCGGGTCGCCCGGCTCCGGCGTGCCCCTCCGGGTCCGGGTTCGTCTGCGGCGCCCCGGGGTGACCGCGCGGATCGATGGGCGCAGGGCATCACCGCCCGGACGCGCCGCCCGCACCTTGACAATGTTCCTATTTTGTGCTTCCTGACCGCACCTGTCCGCGGCGTCCCGGGAGCGATCCCGGGGCGTCCTTCGGGGACCCGCCCGGTGGCTGACCGGGCGGGTCCGGGGGCGGGGCGGCGCCCGCGTCGGTGGCTCTCAGCCGCCATCGCCCCGGGCGGCGGACCGGTGCGGGGCGTGTCTCGGAAGCGGGCGTGAGACCGGGCGGCAGTTTGCCCGGCGGGGTCGAGGAAATGCCCCCGCGCCGACCCGCCTCTGGGCCGACCCTGAGCGACCTGCGGACCCGCCCACTACGAGGCGGGGGGCGGCTGGAAGGCCACGGCGCTGATGCGGGTTCCGGAGGTGCGGGCACGGCGTGCCTGGGCCTCGCCCGAGACCGCTAACAGGGAGTCGCAGGACCGGGGCGCTGGAGACGCCGCGACGAGAAAGACGGCACCGGCCGGGGGAGGCGCCCGGTCGATGCCGCGGGGCGCCGCGGGGATCGGATCCCGCGCGACTTTGGCCGACACCTGGGTTCCCGCGGCGTCCCTCGTGTTCGCTCCCGGGCCATGCCCCCGGCGCCATCGGCGCGCGGGGACGATGACGCATGTCCGGAGACGGTCGACGACGGCCGCCTCCCGGACCGGCCGCCGTCGCGGCAGCGCCGGTCTTGCCGGCCGCGACGGTTGCGTCCCGGCTCCGGTCGCGCGACAACGCGGGCAGCTTCCCGCGCTCATCCGGAACACCACAGACGTGACGTCCAACGCCCCGGCGCCCCTGAAAAAAACCTTCGGCCTCTCGACCGCGATCTCCTACCCCAACGGCGCGCCCCATATCGGCCATGCCTACGAGGTGATCGCCGCCGACGCCATCGCGCGCTTCCACCGGCTCGACGGCTACGACGTGCTGTTCTCCACCGGGACCGACGAGCACGGGCTGAAGATCCAGCAGGCCGCGACCCGGGCCGGCACCACCCCGCGCGCGTATGTCGACGGCACCGCCGCCCGGTTCCAGGCGATGGCCGACCGGCTGGACTGCGCCTACGACCGCTTCATCCGCACCACCGAGCCCGGCCATTCCGCCGCCGCTCAGGAGATCTGGCGGCGGATGGAGGCCAACGGCGACATCTACCTCGACAAATATGCCGGCTGGTACTCGGTCCGCGACGAGGCCTATTACGACGAGGCCGAGACCCGGCTCCTGGAGGACGGCAGCCGCCGCAGCCTCGCCACCGACACGCCGGTCGTGTGGATGGAGGAGGAGAATTTCCTGTTCCGGCTCTCCGCCTATCAGGACCGGCTGCTGCAGCTCTACGCGGACCAGCCCGACTTCATCGGGCCGGACACCCGCCGGAACGAGGTGGCGAGCTTCGTGCGCTCCGGCCTCAAGGACCTCTCGGTCAGCCGCACGAATTTCGACTGGGGCGTGCCGGTGCCCGGCCATCCGAGCCACGTCATGTACGTGTGGGTCGATGCGCTCACCAATTATCTCACCGTCACCGGCTTCCCCGACGGGTCCGATCCGCGAAAAAAATTCTGGCCGATGGATCTGCACATCATCGGCAAGGACATCGTCCGGTTCCACGCGGTCTACTGGCCGGCCTTCCTGATGTCGGCCGGGCTGCCCCTGCCCAAGCGCGTCTTCGGCCACGGCTTCCTGCTCTCCAAGGGTGAGAAGATGTCGAAGTCGCTGGGCAACGTCCTCGACCCGTTCGAGCTTGCCGACACCTATGGCGTCGACCCGGTGCGCTACTTCGTGCTGCGCGAGGTGCCGTTCGGCGGCGACGGCAGCTACAGCCACGAGGCGATCATCGGCCGGATCAACGCCGATCTCGCCAACGACCTCGGCAACCTCGCCCAGCGCTCGCTCTCGATGGTGGCCAAGAACTGTGACGGTGCGGTGCCGGATCCGGGCAGCCTGGACGAGGCCGACCGCGCCCTGCTCGCCCAGGTCGATGCCCTGCCGGAGCGCGCCCGCACCCTGATGGGCGACCTCGCGCTGCACAGCATCCTCGCCGAGATCTGGGCCGTGGTGGCGGAGGCGAACCGCTACTTCGCCGCCCAGGAGCCCTGGCGCCTGCGCAAGTCCGACCCGGCGCGGATGAACGCCGTGCTCTACACGACGCTGGAGGCGTTGCGCGTCTTCGGCATCCTGACCCAGCCCTTCGTGCCGGGGGCGGCCGCCAAGCTCCTCGACCTGCTGGCGGTGCCGGCCGACCGGCGCAGCCTCGCCGCCGTGGGGGAGGGGGGCCGGCTCGTGCCGGGCACGGCGCTCGCCGCCCCCGCGCCGATCTTCCCGCGCTTCGAGCGCCCCGAGACCCCGTCCGCCTGACGAATCTTGCCGCCCGACGGCCCCGAGACCCGATGCTCATCGACAGCCACTGCCATCTCGACTTCCCGGATTTCGCCGCCGACCTGCCCGGGGTCATCGCCCGGGCGAAGGCCGCGGGCGTCACCGGCATGCTCACCATCGCCAC
>NZ_CP015367.1:1230000-2150000 GCF_001936175.1 Methylobacterium phyllosphaerae
CCGCCCATCGCGGCAGGCGCCCCGGACACGCCGAAACACTCTTGGCGCGGGGTGGAGCAGCCCGGTAGCTCGTCAGGCTCATAACCTGAAGGTCACAGGTTCAAATCCTGTCCCCGCAACCAAACACACAAACCCGCCGCGCCCAAAAGCGCGGCGGGTTTTTTCGTTCGGCCGCCCCCTCTGCGCCGAGGGATCTGAGCTGCCCCGACTTCAGGTCGGCCGCCGCGACGCCCAGAATCCACAGGACCTCTCGCGCCGCATTGCGCCCATCACCCGAGAGGGCTCGCTGGAGTTGCTTTCGCCCGCTCGCGATAGCGGCTGGAAATGCATCCTGAGCGCACAATCGACGGGTAACCGCGGGCTTGAAAGCTCTATAGCCCGCGCCGCCGCATCCCTCCGGCTGTAGAAGACGGCCATATCCGACTCGGAAGGACAAAGTGGCAATATCGATTGCGCACAAGCGACGCCCTGGCAGGCATTACTCCTTGAGGTTGAGCGATCAAAATCACTCTTCTTGCGTTGTTTGGACCCTTATACCCCGATCCTGAATTTAAGACTTGACCCATCTTCGAAATGCGATTGTATCAGGCGCCCGAATCGCGACGCAGTGCTTGCGTTCTGGCGAGCTTCGTCATCACGAGAAGGCAACGCACGAGACATGGCTCAGTCGACCGACGGTTCCCTCCGCTTCGTCACTCTCGCCTCTGAGATCGTCTCGGCCTATGTGAGCCACAATCACGTGCAGAGCGCGGATCTGCCCGGCCTCCTCAACGAGGTGCATGCGGCGATCCGAGGGATCTGCGATGCCGGCGCCCCCACCCCGGCCACCAAGGCGACCCCGCAGGAAATCCGGCGCTCGATCACCTCGGATTTCCTGATCTCCTTCGAGGATGGGAAGCCCTACAAGACGCTGCGCCGCCATCTCACCCTGCGCGGCCTGACTCCGGAGGCCTACCGCGCCAAGTGGGGCCTCGCCCCCGACTACCCGATGACCGCGCAGAGCTATTCCGAGCAACGCTCGCAGCTCGCCCGCTCCCTGGGACTGGGGCAGCCGCGCGCGGCGACGGCGGCGCCGGCCCCCGAGCCTGAGCCCGCGCCGCAACCCATCGGGAAGCGGCGGACCCGTAGCAAGGAGGCCGTCTGACGACGCACCGCTTGCCGTGAAGGTGTCGTCGCCCTGCCGCAATCGGCCTCGATAGCGTAGGGCCACAAGGTGCGCCTGCCTTCTCTCGGCCTGGACGGCGCGCCCGCCCCGACGCCGGAGACCTGCATGCTGACCCGCCTCACCCTGCCCGCCCTCGTCGCAGCCCTGCTGGCCGCCAGCCCGGCCGCGGCGCAGATGGCGCGTACGGAGACCCGGGAGCCTGCGAAAGACGGCACGGCGAAGGTCGTGCCCCTCAGCAAGGCCGACGTGCAGCTCTCCTTCGCCCCCGTGGTGAAGCGGGCCGCGCCCTCGGTGGTGAACGTCTACGCGTCCCATGTGGACAAGCGCTCCAGCGCGCGCACCAGCGCCATGGAGGAGTTCATGCGCCGCTTCTTCGGCGAGCCGGAGGGCGGCCGCGGACCCCGGGGCGACCGGGCGCAGCGGTCCCTGGGCTCGGGGGTGCTGGTCGATGCCGACGGGCTCGTGATCACCAACAACCACGTCATCGACAACATGAACGAGGTTCGGATCGCCCTGGCGGACCGGCGCGAGTTCGAGGCCACGATCGTGATGCGCGACACCCGCACCGATCTCGCGGTGCTCAAGATCAAGGAACCGCCGAAGGGCCTCGTGCCGATGCCGTTCGGCGACGCCGACGCCCTCGAGGTCGGCGACTTCGTGATGGCGATCGGCAACCCGTTCGGCGTCGGCCAGACGGTGACGCAGGGCATCGTCTCGGCGCTGGCGCGCACGCAGGTCGGCTCGGCGGACTATCAGTATTTCATTCAGACCGACGCGGCGATCAACCCGGGCAATTCGGGCGGGGCGCTGGTCGATCTGCGCGGCCAGCTCGTGGGCATCAACACCGCGATCTACTCGCAGTCGGGCGGAAGCCACGGCATCGGCTTCGCGATTCCCGTGGGCATGGTCAAGGCCGTGGTCGATGCCGCCCGCGACGGCGCGGGCATCGTGCGCCGGCCCTGGCTCGGCGCGCGCATCCAGAGCGTGACCCCCGACATCGCCGACAGCATGGGCCTCGACCACCCGACCGGCGTGCTGGTGGCGAGCCTGCAGGCCAAGAGCCCCGCCGAGGAGGCGGGCCTGAAGCGCGGCGACCTGATCCTCACCGTCGACGGCCAGGAAGTGGCCGACCCGGAGGCCTTCGGCTACCGCTTCGCCCTCAAGGGCATCCAGGGCAACGCCCGGTTCGGGATCCTGCGCGGCACGACCCGCCAGACGGTGGCGGTCAAGCTCGCTCCGGCGCCGGAGACGCGGCCGCGGGACATGCTCAAGGTGAAGACCCGCTCGCCGTTCCTGGGCGCGACGCTCGTGAACACCTCGCCTGCGGTGGCCGAGGAGATGCAGGTCGATTTCCCCGCCGACGGTGTGGCCGTGCAGGCCGTGGACGAGAACTCCATCGCCGCCCGGGTGGGGCTGCAGAAGGGGGACGTGATCGTAGCGGTCAACGGCGTGCCGATGGCGACCACCAAGGATCTCGACCGGGTCACCCGCAACAGCCTCAATTCCTGGGAAGTGGCGATCAACCGCAACGGCGAGGTCCTGACCTCGGTGTTCGGCGGCTGATCCCGGGCGAGCCCGGCACCGGCTCGCGACCGTGGGCAAGCGTGGGCAAGGTCGGGCGCGCCGCTTGCGCCGCCGGTCGCGCCCGGTGTTGATGCGCAGATGTCCGACCTGTTCGCTTCCGCGGAGCCGCCCTCCGCGCCGGATTCCGGCCGCGCCTCCGGCACCGAGGCGGGCCGCCCCCTCGCAGACCGCCTGCGGCCGCAGAGCCTTGCCGAGGTCGTCGGCCAGGAGCACCTGACCGGGGAGGGCGGGGCGCTCACGCGCCTGCTGCGCGGGCGCAGCCTCGGCTCGCTGATCTTCTGGGGACCGCCCGGCACCGGCAAGACCACCGTGGCGCGGCTGCTGGCGCAGGGCACGGACCTGCATTTCGAGCAGATCTCGGCGATCTTCTCGGGCGTGCCCGACCTGCGCAAGGTGTTCGAGGCCGCGCGCAAGCGCCGGGCGACCGGACAGGCGACCCTGCTGTTCGTCGACGAGATCCACCGGTTCAACCGGGCGCAGCTCGACGCCTTCCTGCCGGTCATGGAGGACGGCACCGTCACGCTGGTGGGGGCGACGACGGAGAACCCCTCGTTCGAGCTGAACGCCGCGCTCCTGTCCCGGGCCCGGGTGCTGCTGTTCCGGGCCCTCGATCCGGGCGCCATCGCGCGGCTGCTGGTGCGGGCCGAGGCGCTGACGGGCCGAGCCCTGCCGCTCACCGAGGAGGCGCGCGGCGTGCTGGTCCGCATGGCCGACGGCGACGGGCGGGCGGCCCTGACCCTGGCGGAGGAGGTGTGGCGCTCGGCGCAACCGGGGGAGACTCTCGATGCGGAGGCCCTGCAGGCCATCGTGCAGCGGCGGGCGCCGATCTACGACAAGGCGCAGGAGGGCCACTACAACCTGATCTCGGCCCTGCATAAGACCGTGCGCGGCTCGGATCCGGACGCGGCGCTCTATTATCTCTGCCGGATGCTCGATGCCGGGGAGGACCGGCTGTTCATCGCCCGCCGGCTGGTGCGCATGGCGGTGGAGGATATCGGGCTCGCCGACCCGCAGGCCCTGGTGGTGGCCAACGCCGCCAAGGACGCCTTCGACTTCCTCGGCAGTCCGGAGGGGGAGCTGGCGCTCGCCCAGGCGGCGATCTACCTCGCCTGCGCGCCGAAATCGAACGCGGTCTACACCGCCTACAAGGCCGCGACCCGGCTCGCCAAGGAGGCGGGCTCCCTGCCGCCGCCGCGGACCATCCTCAACGCGCCGACCAAGCTGATGAAGCGGATCGGCTACGGCGAGGGCTACCGCTACGACCACGACGAGCCCGATGCCTTCTCGGGACAGGATTACTGGCCCGACGCGCTGGGGCGCCAGCACCTCTACGAGCCCACCGAGCGCGGCTACGAGACCCGCCTCGCCGAGCGCCTCGACCGGTGGGAGGCTCTGCGCAAGCAGCGGCGCGGGGAGGCGTAGAGGCGTCCGACGTCATCGCGAGCGCAGCGAAGACAGCGTCATAGGTCGAGGGGCGCGTTGTCGATCACCTCCTTCATCACGAAGAAGGTCCGGGTCTGGCGCACCCCCGGCAGGCCGATCAGCGTGGCGCTGTGGAGGCGGTTGAAGTCGGCCATGTCGGAGACCCGGATCTTCAGCATGTAGTCGAAGTCGCCGGCCACGAGATGGCAATCGAGGAGCACGGGAATCGCCCGCACGGCAGCCTCGAATTCGGAAAAGCTCTCGGGGGTCGAGCGGTCGAGCACGACGCCGACGAAGACCAGGGTACCGCGTCCGACCCGCATCGGATCGATCAGCGCCCGGACCGCCCGCACGAACCCGTCCGCGAACAGGCGCTGGATCCGGCGGTGGCAGGTGGCCGCGCTGGTGCCGACCCGCTCGGCGATCTCGGCATTGGCCATCCGACCGTCCGCCTGGAGCAGGCGCAGGATCTTCTGGTCGATCCGGTCGAGCCCTTCGGACATGGACGATTCTTTCATGTTCGACTGGAGAACCGGACTTTCCTGCGTGATTCTGGCCTGGCAACGCAAGAGACCGGCCTTCGACGCCCAAAGATCGAGAGCACCTTTCATTGCAAATCGGGTAGTTTTCCCTGCGCCTCGAAGATAGGAGCCGGGACCTCACGGCCCGGCCGTTCTCGGGGCCTCGCCTCGATGCATCCGGGCCGGACGGAGACCGCTCCTGCCCCCGGGCGCGTCCCGAGATCTGGAGAGACCCGATGCTGGCACAGTTCGAGCGCTATCCCCTGACCTTTGGCCCGACGCCGATCGAGCCGCTCAAGCGCCTGACGGCTCATCTCGGCGGCGAGGTTGAGATCTTCGCCAAGCGCGAGGATTGCAATTCCGGCCTCGCCTATGGCGGCAACAAGCTGCGCAAGCTCGAATACATCGTCCCGGACGCGATCAAGAGCGGCGCCGACACGCTGGTGTCGATCGGCGGCGTGCAGTCGAACCACACCCGCATGGTCGCGGCGGTCGCCGCCAAGATCGGCATGAAGTGCCGGCTGATCCAGGAGGCCTGGGTGCCCCACGAGGACGCCGTCTACGACCGGGTCGGCAACATCCTCCTGTCGCGGATCATGGGCGCGCAGACGCAGCTCGTGGATGACGGATTCGACATCGGCATCCGCGACAGCTGGAAGCGGGCGCTCGCCGAGGTCGAGGCCGAAGGCGGCAAGCCCTACGCGATCCCGGCCGGCGCCTCGGTGCACAAATACGGCGGGCTCGGCTATGTGGGCTTCGCCGAGGAGGTGCGCAAGCAGGAGGCCGAGATGGGCCTGCGCTTCGACTACGTGGTGGTCTGCACGGTCACGGGCTCGACCCATGCCGGCATGCTGGTGGGCTTCTCCGCCGACGGGCGCGCCCGCAACGTCATCGGCATCGACGCCTCCTGCACCCCGGCCCAGACCAAGGCCCAGGTCCTCGACATCGCGCAGAACACCGCCGCCCTGGTCGGCGCGGGCGACATCGTCGCCGACGACGTGGTGCTCAACGAGGACTACGCCTACCCGGTCTACGGCGTGCCCTCGCAGGAGACCGTGGAAGCGATCCGGCTCTCGGCCCGGCTCGAGGGGATGATCACCGACCCGGTCTACGAGGGGAAGTCGATGCAGGGCATGATCGACCTCGTAAAGAAGGGATTCTTCCCGAAGGGCTCGAAGGTGCTCTACGCCCATCTCGGCGGCGCCCCGGCCCTGAACGGCTACAGCTACACGTTCCGCAACGGCTGAGCCGGGGCGAACGCGCCTCCCATCCATCGCCTCATCCTGAGGTGACCGCGCAGCGGGCCTCGAAGGAGGGCTCCAGGGATCGCAGCGTCCTCTGGAAGGCTCCTTCGAGGCCTCCGCTGCGCTCCGGCGCCTCGGGATGAGGGGGAGGGTGGAGGCCGCGACTCTGGCCTGCAGTCCCCTATATGGCGGCGCGGGACCCGCACCGGAGAGGGCAGGGATGATCGCACCGGCACGCGCGCTGCTCCTGGCCGCCCTGCTCGCCCTGGGCGGCCCCGCCGCGCGGGCCGCCTCGGGGCCGGCCGTGGAGGCCGAGAACGGGATGGTGGTCTCGTCGCAGCGCCTCGCCTCGCAGGTGGGCGCCGACATCCTCCGGGCCGGCGGCAACGCCGTGGATGCCGCGGTGGCGGTGGCCTATGCCGAGGCGGTGGTGAACCCCTGCTGCGGCAATCTCGGCGGCGGCGGCTTCCTGGTGCTGCACGCCGCCGACGGGCGCAGCCGCTTCGTCAATTTCCGCGAGACCGCCCCGGCCGCCGCGACCCGGGATATGTATCTCGACGCGACCGGCACCGTGGTGAAGGGCGCGAGCCTGCGCGGCTGGAAGGCGGCCGGCGTGCCCGGGACCGTGCTCGGCCTCAACACCGCGCTGGCCGAATACGGCACCCTGCCGCTGGCCCGGGTGATGGCGCCGGCGATCGCGCTCGCCCGGGACGGGTTCGTGCTGACCCGGGGCGACACCGACATCCTTGAATCCGGCACCACGCTGTTCGCAGCCCAGGCCAACGTCGCCCGGATCTTCCTGCGCCCGGACGGCAGCCCCTGGCGCCCCGGGGACCGGCTGGTCCAGGCCGACCTCGCCCGGACCCTCCAGGCCATCGCCGATCACGGCTCGGACGCGTTCTACAAGGGTGCGATCCCCGAGGCCGTCGAGGCGGCCTCACGGGCGGGCGGCGGCCTGCTGACGGCGGCCGACTTCGCCGCCTACACGGTAACGCAATCCGAGCCGCTGACCTGCCGCTACCGGGGCGCCACCGTCCTGTCGGCGCCGCCGCCCTCGTCGGGCGGCACCACGCTCTGCGAGATCCTCGGCATCCTCGACGGCTACGACCTGCGGGCGGCGGGGTTCAACTCCGCGCGAAGCGTGCACCTGATGGTCGAGGCCATGCGGCGCGCCTATGCCGACCGCAACCTGCTGCTCGGCGATCCGGCCTTCGTGGCGAACCCGGTCGACCGGCTCCTGTCGCCGGCCTATGCGGAGACGCTCCGGGCCTCGATCCGCCCAGACCGGGCGACCCCGTCCGCCGAGATCCGCCCGGATCCCGGCCTGGAGACGCGGGAGCGGGCCGAGACCACCCACATCTCGGTGATGGACAAGGCCGGCAACGCGGCCGCGCTGACCTACACGATCAACGGCTATTTCGGCGCCGGGGTGATCGCCGCCGATACGGGGTTCTTCCTCAACGACGAGATGGACGACTTCACCGTCAAGACCGGGGTGCCGAACCTGTTCGGCCTCGTGCAGGGGACGAAGAACGCGATCGAGCCCGGCAAGCGCCCGCTCTCCTCCATGGCGCCCACGATCGTGCTGCGGGACGGCAAGGTCGCGCTGGTGGCGGGCTCGCCGGGGGGCTCGCGGATCATCACGATCACCGCGCAGACGCTGATCAACATGCTGGATTTCGGCATGGCGCCGCAGGAGGCCGTGGACGCCCCGCGCATCCACCACCAGTGGCTGCCCGACACGGTCTACGCCGAGCCCTTCGCGCTCTCGGCGGACACGCAAGCGATCCTGCGGAGCATGGGCCACACGCTCGTCGAGCAGAAGCCCTGGGGGGCGCAGGAGCTGATCGCGGTACGCGCCGCGGCGCCCGCGCTCCCCGAGGCGACGTCCTCGGGCAACGACGCTTCGCGCACGCAGGGGATGCGGCCGGGACTGCTCTACGGCGCCAACGACAACCGGAGGCCCGCCGGCGCGGCGGTTGGAGAATAGGGCGCGGTCGGCTGTATCGAAACAACCCCGTCGTGGCGGAACCCGCTCACCAGCACCCTCGACGGTGCAGGCGCGGATCTGCCGGCCGATGCGGGGCGCGCCTGCGGTGCGCCCGAAAAAGGGGGAGGGCCCGGGCTCGTGCGCCCGCGGACCCTGCCGCTCAGCCCTCTCCGGCCTCCCGTGCCACCGCCCGGAACCCGATGTCGCGCCGGCAGAAACCCTCCGGCCAGTCGATCCGGGCCACCGCCGCGTAGGCGCGACCTTGAGCGTCCGTGACGCTGTCGCCCAAGGCCGTGACCGCCAGGACCCGGCCGCCATCGGCCAGGAGCTGCCCGCCCTCGGCCCGGGTGCCGGCCTGAAAGACGTGAACCCCGTCGCCCTCGGCCCCATCGACGCCGCGGATCACCGATCCCCGGACCACGGCACCCGGATAGCCCGCCGCCGCCATCACCACGGTGAGGGCGGCCCGCTGGGCGTCGAATTCTAGGCTTACGCCGGAGAGGTCGCCCTCGCAGGCCGAGAGCAGGGCCGGCACGAGGTCGGAGGCGAGGCGCGGCATCAGCACCTGCGCCTCGGGGTCGCCGAAACGGGTGTTGTACTCGATCAGCTTGGGGCCGTCGGCGGTCAGCATCAGGCCGGCATAGAGGATGCCGGTGAACGGGCAGCCCCGCGCCCGCATGCCGGCGAGCGTCGGGGCGATGATCTCGGCCATCACCCGGGCCTCGATCTCCGGAGTGACCACCCGGGCGGGGGAATAGGCGCCCATGCCGCCGGTGTTGGGACCGCGGTCGCCGTCGAAGACCCGCTTGTGGTCCTGGGCGGTGCCGAGGGAAATGGCCCGCGTGCCGTCGCACAGGGCGAAGAAGCTCGCCTCCTCGCCGAACAGGCACTCCTCGACCACCACCTCGGCGCCGGGCTCGGCGAACAGGGCGGTCAGCGCGTCCTCGGCCTGGTCGAGGGTCTCGGCCACGGTGACGCCCTTGCCGGCGGCGAGGCCATCCGCCTTCACGACGATCGGGGCCCCCTGCTGCCGGACATAAGCCAGCGCCGGCTCCAGTTCGGTAAAGCGCGCGAAGGCGGCGGTGGGGATGCCGCAGGCAGCGCACAAGTCCTTGGTGAACCCCTTCGAGCCCTCGAGCCGGGCGGCGTCGCGGGTCGGCCCGAAGGCACGGATCCCGGCAGCCTTCAGGTCGTCCACCAGCCCGGCGACCAGGGGAGCTTCCGGCCCGACCACCACGAGGCCGATCGATTCCGCCGTGCAGAAGGCCGCCACCGCCGCGTGGTCCGTGACGGCCAGGTCCGGCCGGTTCGTCCCATGGCGGGCCGTGCCGGGATTGCCGGGCGCCGTGAACAGGCGCGTGCAGAGGGGGCTCTGGGCCAGCCGCCACGCCAGGGCGTGTTCACGGCCGCCGGAGCCGATCAGGAGAATGTTCATGCGCACGCCACCATGGACCGAGCTTGTGGGCGAAGCCTGCCGGTGGGCAAAGGTTTTTTTCGGGCTGTCCCCGCTCTGCGCGGATATCCCGGCCGCTCAGCAGCCGATGCAGACGCCCGTGTTGACGCCACCGCGCAGCCCACCCCCGTGGCGACCGAGATGACGGCCTCCATGGATTCCCCTCCGGACTCCCCCCCGGATGCCGCGATAGGGCAGGACGGGTCCGAAGGACTCGAATTGGACGTTGCGCTGGATCGTCTGGTTCAGCGTATTGAAATCCGAGACCCGCTGCTGGTTGAGCGCCCGGATCTGACCCTGCAGGGCGAACGAGGCGTTGGCGGCGTTCGGGTCGTTCTGCTGCACCTGGGCCTGGGCGGCGCCGACCGGGAGGGCGAGCGCCAGGGCGAGGAGCGCGCGGGATGCGGGGCGCATGGGTCCCTCCGTGCAACGTATCGCGATGTATCGCGTGGTCTTTCGAACTCGACGCGCCAGGATCGGTCCGGGTTCCGGGCCGCGTCAACCCGGCACGACCGGGGATTTCGTCTCCGGAAGGGTCTCGACCAGCTTGGCATCCAGCCCGGTATGCGCCTGGACCAGGGGATGCGGGGTCAGAGCCAGCCACTGGGTCAGGGAGATATCGGCATAGCGCGGGCTCTTGAAGATTTCCAAGAATGTCAGTGTCGTGTCGCCGGTATTCTCGATGTAATGGCCCATGGCGAATGGCACGTAGCCCACATCTCCGGCCTGGTAGTCGAAGGTTCGGGCCTTCGATTCCGAGCCGAACACGGTCATCCGGCCCTTGCCCGAGAGGTAGTACTGCCATTCGTCGCCATTCGGGTGCCAGTGCAGCTCGCGCAGGCCCCCGGGCTCGACCTCGACCAGCGCTGCGGCGATCGTCACGGAGGCCGGGAACACCGTGGAATCGGTGATGCGCACGCTGCCGCCCCGGGTGCGGATCGGCTCCTGCGCCAGCATCCGGTGGCTGAACGACTTCGGCACCGGGCCCGAGCCGCCCATCCGGTCGGCCGTGAGCGGGCCGGGCTTCGGCCCGGGGAAGATGTAGAGCTCCTTCTCGGGGATCCGGGCGAAGGCGCTCTCGGGCAGGCCGAAATTCTTCGCGAGCACGTCCTTGGGCGTGTGCGCCAGCCAGTCGGTCAGCAGGAAGGTGGAATCCTCCGAGAAGCCGCCGTCGTCGAACACGAGCAGGAATTCGCAGCCGTCGATCCCGTCGGCGGCGAGCCCCTGGATCGAGTGCGGGATGCCGCCCGGGAAGTACCAGAGATCGCCCGCGCCGACATCGTCCGCGAAGGTGCGGCCGTCTTGGTCGACCGCGGTGATCCGGGCCTTGCCCTTGATCATGTAGGCCCACTCGGCCTCCTTGTGCCAGTGCATCTCGCGGACCGCGCCGGCCTTGAGCCGCATGTTGACCCCCGCCATGGCCTTCGAGACCGGCAGCTCGCGGATCGTGGTCTGGCGCGCCCAGCCTCCCTCCTCCAGTCGCATGTGGCTGTCGCTGAACGACCATTTCAGGTTCGGCATCGTGCCGTGGTCGGTGCCGGGCGGCGCCAGGGTGAACGGCTCCTCGGCGGCCCGGGGCTTATTCTGCGGCCCCAGGATATCGGCGCCCTTGCCCCGGCGCTCGGGGAGGGGCGCGGCCGGCCCGGCGGATTGCGCCGCAGCGGAGGACGCCACCATCGCGCCGCCGACGGCGATGACGGCACGCCTGGAAATCTCGGACATCGCACTCGGTCCCTGCTCTGTCGCAGGGTAACCGGACGCCGGCCGGGAGGATCCGCAACGGGGCACCATCGTGCAGTGCGGCATCTCGCCCGGAGCCTGCGCGCGATCTATATCTTGAATGCACGATCAGACGCGTCCCGATTGGGGGACGAGCGCCCGAGCGGTGCACGGGGCGCGACCCGAGGGCGAGGATGGCGGATCGGGACAGTTCAGCCGCGGGCGAGGCCGGCCGCGCCGCGTCCCACGGCCGCCTGTGGATCGCCCTGCTCGCGCTGGCGGGCGCGGGTCTCCTCGGCTACCGCCACTGGCCGGAACAGTCCCGGGCGGCGAGCTCGGAACCGGCTGCCGCGGCAAAGCCACCGGCTGTGCGGGTCGCCCGGGCCGCCCGGGCCTCCGACACCTTCAGCCTGACCCAGACGGGCACCACCCAAGCCTTCGATACCGCCGGCCTCTATCCACGGGCGACCGGCTACATCGTCGAGCGCAAGGTCGATATCGGCACGCACGTGAAGAAGGGCGACCTGCTGTTCCGGATCAGCGCGCCCGACCTCGACCAGCAGCTGGTCCAGGCGCAGTCGCAGGCGCTTCAGCTCCAGGCGGCGCTGATTCAGGCACGGGCGATGGTCGACCAGGCCGAGGCCAACCGTCACCTCGCCGACGTGACCAACCGGCGGACCGCGACGCTCGCCGGCACCGGGGTCGAGACCCGGCAGAACGCCGACACCTCCCAGGCCGGGGTGCTGGCGCAGACCGCCAATGTCGACGCCGCCAAGGCGGCCGTGAAGGTGGCCGAGGCCAACATCGCCGCGCAGGAGGCGCAGGTCGCCCGGCTCAAGGTCCTGACCGGCTTCGAGGAGATCCGCGCGCCCTTCGACGGGGTGGTGACCACCCGCAACAACGATGTCGGCGACGCGGTGACGGCGGACACGAACACGGGCGCGCCGCTCCTGACCCTGGCGCGGGACGACGTGCTGCGCATGGCGGTGAACGTGCCGCTCTACGCCGCCGACGACGTCCGCGACGGACTCGACGCCAGGGTCGAGGTGGCGCAGATCCCCGGCAGGGTCTTCCCCGGCAAGGTCTCGCGCTCGTCGACGACCCTGCTCTCCACCGCGCGGACGCTGGCGACCCAGGTCGACCTCCCCAATCCGGACGGCACGTTGCGAGCCGGGCTCTACATCACCGTCACTTTGGAGATCCCCCGGTCCTCGCCCGCCGTGACGGTGCCGAACGAGGCCCTGATCTTCGACCAGCACGGGACCCGCGTGGCGATGATCGAGCCGGCCGGGGACGGGACCGGCGTGGTGCGGATGCGCCCGGTCACGATCTTCCGCCAGACGCGCACGCTGCTGGAGTTGCGCGACGGCCTGAACGGCGGCGAGCGCGTCGTCGTGGGGCCGCCGGCCTCATTGCGCGACGGTGACAGGGTCGTCCTGCGTCCGGAGGACAAGGCGGGGGCGTGAACGGCGGCACGCGGTCCAGGGCGATCCGGCCGCTGCTGCCTGCCGCTGCTGCTGCTGCTGCCTGTCGGGCGTCAGGCCCCCCCTGCAGGCGGGCCTGTCCAGCCTTGGGACAGCCACAACCGGCATAAGCCGTCGGACAGACGGTGCTCCGCCGCGGGGTCGACCCCCGGCGCCGTCGTGGCCGGCTGGCTCAAGGATCAGGTTGATCACCGTGGCACTCGGAACCCTCGCACTATCGATCGCGCTGCTTGGCCTGGCCCTGGCATTCTTCGGGGCGAAGCTGGCCTTCGCGGGGGGATCGTCGTTCTACCTCGCCCTGGGGGTCGGTTTGCTGGCCTCCGGCATCCAGCTGACCCGGCGCCGCCAGAGCGGCCTCTGGATCTATGCCCTGATTCTGGCGGCGTCCTTCATCTGGACGATCGTCGAGGTCGGGCTCGACAAATGGCAATGGATCCCGCGCGGCGCCCTGATCTTCGCCCTCGGCCTAGTCCTCTGCCTGCCCGTCGTGGTGCATCGCCTGCGGGACGCGCCCGAACGGGCCTGGGCGCCGAGCCTCGGAAACGGCCCGCTCGCCCTCCGGGCCGTCGTCCTGCTCATCGCGGCCGCGAGCACCGCTTCCTGGTTCGTCGATCCGGTCGAGACGCACGGCATCCTGCCGAAGGTCGCGGAGGCGAGGGCCGCCGTCGATCCGAGCGGCGTCCCCTATCCGGCCGACGACTGGGTCGCCTATGGCGGCACCAATCTCGGCCAGCGCTACTCGGCCCTCGAGGACATCACCGTGGGCAATGTCCAGGGCCTCACGGTGGCCTGGGAGCACCATACGGGCGACCTGCGCGGCGACGGCCGGACGGATTCGAAGGAATTCACCTTCGAGGCCACGCCGATCAAGGTGAACGGGCTGCTCTATCTCTGCACGCCCCACAACATCGTGCAGGCCCTGGAACCCGAGACCGGCCGGCTGGTCTGGGCCTTCGACCCGCAGATGGCGCGGGACGGCCAGTACCAGCACCAGACCTGTCGCGGCGTGTCCTACAACGACTCGACCGGCTACGCGCCGCCGGCGGAGGCGGATCCGGCGACGGCGGGCGCCGTCGCGGCGGCGGTCGCCGAATGCCCGCGCCGGATCATCGCCGCCTCGGTCGATGCGCGGCTCTACGCGCTGAATGCCGATACCGGAGTCCCGTGCCGGACCTTCGGGGCGGACGGGTTCGTCGATCTGACGGCGCAGATGCCGAACCTCCGGCGTGCCGCCTATCAGCAGACCTCGGCGCCGCTGGTGACCCGGAACCTCGTCGTCCTCGGGAGCGCGATCGCCGACAATTACTACGCGGAGAATCCGTCGGGCGTGATCCGCGCCTTCGACGTGCACACCGGCGCGATCGTCTGGAAGTTCGACGCCGGCAAGCCCGACGCGACCGAACCGCTGCAGCCCGGTGCACTCTACGAGCCCAACTCGGCGGTGGCCTGGACGCAGTTTTCGGCCGACGAGGCTCTGGGGCTCGTCTACGTGCCGTTCGGCAACCGGGCGCCCGATCAGGTCGGCGTGTCCCGGTCGAAGGCGGACGAGGCCCTCGTCGACGCCCTGGCGGCTCTCGACCTGGAGACCGGCAAGCTGCGCTGGGCCTTCCGGACCACGTATCACGACCTGTGGGACCGCGATAATCCGTCCCAGCCGGTCCTCCTGACCCTGCCGCAGGGCGACGGGACGCTGCCGGCGATCCTGATCCCCACCAAGGTCGGCAATGTCTGGGTCCTCGACCGCCGCACCGGCGCTCCGATCCGGCCGGTCTCCGAGGTCTCGGTCTCGACCCGGACCGACATCCCGGGAGAGGCGCCGTCTCCGGTCCAGCCGGTCTCGTCGCTCCGCTTCACGCCGGCGCCGCTGAGGGAGGCCGACATGTGGGGCATCACGCCCTTCGACCAGATCCAGTGCCGTCTCGCCTTCCGGTCGAACCGCTACGACGGCAACCCGTTCACGCCGCCGCAGGCGTCAGGCGGCGCGATCATCTGGCCCGGCAATATCGGGGTGTTCAACTGGGGCTCGGTGGCCGTCGATCCGGTCCATCACTGGATGATCGCGACGCCGCAATACCTGCCCTACCTCTACCGCCTGCTCCCGCGCCCGGCGAACGAGCCCGACCGGCGCCTCATCACCACCGATCCGGATTCCGCCCCGGGCAACGAGAATCTCGGCGGCCCCTACGCGGTGTCCATCGCGCACATGCGCTCGGCCCTCGGCGTCCCGTGCAACGCGCCGCCCTGGGGCGTGCGGGTCGGCGTGAACCTCGCGGACGGCACAACCGCCTGGAGGCACCGCAACGGCACCGTCGCCGGGCAGAAGATCGGCGGGGTCGCGGTCCCGATCCCGTTCGCCATGGGTATGCTGGCCCATGGCGGCACCCTGGCCACGGCCGGTGGCGTCGCGTTCACGGCCGCCACGCTCGACGACCGTATCCGCGGCTACGACATGCAGACCGGGGCGGTCCTGTGGTCCATGACGCTGCCGGCCGGCGGTCAGGCCACGCCGATGACCTATCGCGGCAAGGACGGCCGGCAATACGTGGTGATCGCGGCGGGCGGGCACGGCTCGCTCGGCACCACGCCGGGCGATTCGGTCATCGCCTTCCGGCTTCCGTGAGCCGGCGCCCGCGGCGCGAGCCCGGGGATCGCCGGCCTCGCGCCGGAACGGATGGCGCCGGAGGGCCCGGCTCTCCGACCGGGCAGGGGGCGTTCTAGCCCGTGAGCCGCGCCCGCGCGTCGATGCGGGCGAGGCGGGCCAGCAGGTACTCGACCTCGGCCTTCGCCTGCGCGGTGAGCGCCTGCGACGGCTTGCGCTGGGCGTCGGATGAAAAAATTCCCCGGCGCATGAACACGTATTTCCGCACCGCGAGCCCCAGCGGGCCCTGCTGCTGCTCGTAGCGCAGATAGGGGAGGTGGGCGTCGAACAGGTCGTGGGCGGCGTCGCGCTCGCCGGCCCGGCCGAGGCGGACCACGTCGACCAGCATCTCCGGGAAGGCGTAGCCGGTATTGGCCCCGTCGGCGCCGCGCTCGGTCTCGAAATCGAGGAACAGGCCGCCATTCCCCACGAGGATAGAGATGTGGCGCATGGAGCCGTCGCGCTCGAAGCCGCGCAGCGCCGAGATCTTCTCCAGGCCGGGCCAGTCCTCGTGCTTGAGCATCACGCAGGAGGGGTTCTCCGACACGATCCGGCGGATCACCCCCGGGGTCATCTGGACCGAGAAGGTGAGGGGGTAATCCTGCAGCACGAAGGGCACGTCCGGCCCGATCGCCTCGGCGGCGGTGCGGTAATAGCCGACCACCTGATCGTCGGTGCGCAGCGTGTTGGGCGGCGCGATCATCACGCCGGCGGCGCCCAGCTCCATCACCTCCCGCGCGAGGGCCCGCATGGCCGCGAAGCCCGGCGCCGTGACGCCGACGATGACCGGCAGCCGGGTGCGCCCGAGGACGCGCTTGGCCACCGCGAGGCCCTCCGCGTGGTCGAGCTTGCCGGCCTCACCGAGCTGGCCGAGAATCGTCAGGCCGTCGACGGCCGCAGCCCCGAAGAAATCGGTCATCCGGTCGAGGGAGACCTCGTCGATCCGGCCATCCGGATGGAACGGCGTCGGGGCGATCGGCACGACGCCGCGAATGTCGCTGGTGAGAGGCATACCGGTCTCCGTGCTGCTGCGGCGACCGCCGGCCGCCGGTGGGTATGCCCATACTCAAAAATCCCGGGCGCTGCGACGCACCCGGGACGGGATCGGCCTTCGGTCAGGCCGTTCGGTCAGCCCAGCAGCTTGTCCAGGGTGATCGGCATCTCGCGCACCCGAACGCCGGTGGCGTGCCAGACCGCGTTGGCAATGGCCCCCACCGTACCGGTGATGCCGATCTCGCCGACGCCCTTCACGCCGAGCGCGTTCACCACCGCATCGTCCTCGTGGACCAGGATCGCCTCCATGGCGGGCACGTCGGCGTTCACCGGCACGTGGTACTCGGCGAGATTGTCGTTGAGGAAGCGGCCGGTGCGCGGATCCATCTCGGCCCGCTCGTGCAGGGCGAAGGACAGGCCCCAGATCATCCCGCCGTAATACTGGCTCTGGACGAGGCGCGGGTTGATCACCCGGCCCGCCGCGAAGGCACCGGTGAGGCGGCTTACCCGGATCTGGCCGAGATCGGGATCGACCTTCACCTCGGCGAAGACCGCGCCGTGGGCGTGCATGGCGTAGGACGCCTGCGCGGCCGGATCGGCCCCGGCCTTGCCCTGGCCCTCGATGCTGGCGCGGCCGGCCCGCTTGAGGATGTCCGTGACGGACTCGCCCCGGCCCGGATCGTCGCGCCGGGTGAGCCGCCCGTCCGCCGCGGTGACGCCGGCATTGCCGGCGCCGTAGAGCGGGGAGGCGGGGTCGTTGGTGGCCAGCTCCGCGAGCTGCCGGATCACGTCGGCGGCGGCCGCGTGGATCGCGCCGCCGGCGGTGGCGGTGTGGCCGGAGCCCCCCGCGATCCCGGCATTCGGCAGGTCCGAGGAGCCCATCCTGAAGGTGAGGGCGTCCATCCCGATCCCGAGCCCGTCGGCGGCGATCTGGGCGAGCGCCGTCCAGGATCCCTGGCCCATGTCGATCGCCCCGAGCTCCACCGTGCCGGTGCCGTCGGCGCGGATCTCGGCCCGGGCCATCCCCTCGAAGATCAGCGCCGGGAAGGTGGCGGTGCCCATGCCGGTGCCGACCAGGAACCCGTCCCTGTCGCGGGTCTGGCGGGGCTGGAGCGGCCGCCCGGCCCAGCCGAAGGCCTCGGCGCCCCGCCGGTAGCAGTCCCGCAGGGCCTTCGAGGAGAACGGCTTGCCGGTGATCGGCTCGACCTCGGCGTAGTTGGCGAGCCGGAACTCCAGCGGGTCCATGCCGAGCGCGAAGGCCATCTCGTCCAGCGCGCTCTCCAGGGCGACGCTGCCGGTGGCCTCGCCGGGGGCGCGCATGAACAGCGGCGTGCCGGTGTCGAGGCGCACCGCCTCGTGCCGGATGGCGATGGCGGGGCTCGCGTAGAGGGTGCTGGTCGCCCGGCCCGCCGGCTCGAAGAAATCGTCGAAGCTCGACGAGGCGGTGCGGATGTGGTGGTCCAGCGCCGTGAGCTTGCCGGCGGCGTCGGCGCCGAGCCGGATCGTCTGCCGGGTCGGCCCGCGATGGCCCATGGGACCGTACATCTGGGTCCGGGTCGGCACGAGCTTCACCGGCCGGCCCACGAGCTTGGCCGCCATGCAGGCGAGCACCTGCGGCCCGGCCGGCACGCCCTTCGAGCCGAAACCGCCGCCGAGATAGGGGCTGTCGATGTGGATGTCCTCGGGGCGGATGCCGAACAGGCCGGCGAGCCGGGCCTGCGACATGGCGAGCGCCTGGGTCGGCATCAGGAGCGTCAGCCGGTCCCCGTCCCAGCTGGCCACCGCCGCGTGGGGCTCCATGGCATTGTGGTACTGGGCCGGCGTCTCGTAGGTGGCGGCGATCGTCTTCGACGCGGCCGCGAGCCCGGCCTCGACGTCGCCGTCGGTCTCCACCGGCGGCGCACCGACGCCGACCGAATCCGGCGTGAAGGCCTCGCCGGAATCGAGCCCGATCCGCGGGGTCTCGGCCGCGTAGGTCGGGGCGAGCAGCCGGGCTCCTTCGGTGGCCGCCTCCAGGGTCTCGGCGATCACCACGGCGATGGGCTGGTTGGCGTAGCGGACCCGGTCGTTCTGCAGGAGGTCGAGGCGGAAGGTGAACGGCCCGTCCTTGGCATCCGGATCCTTGGCGAGCGCCGGGGCGTGCCCCGGCCGCATCACCGCCACGACGCCGGGATGGGCCTCGGCGGCGGCCACATCGAGGCCGGTGACGCGACCGCGGGCGATCCGGGCGACGCAGAGCGCCGCGTGGAGGGTCCCGGGGGGCAGGTTGTCGGCGGAGAAGCGGGCTTGGCCGGTCACCTTGAGGGGGCCGTCGCGCCGGGTCAGCGGCTGGCCGATGCTGGAGCCGTGCCGGATCGCGCCGGCGGGGCGGTTCGAGGCGGGCGTGGAGGTCGCGGTCATGCGGGTCTCCTCAGACGATGCCGAACGGGGAGGCGGGGAGCGCCGGGATCCGGGCGGGCGTCCCGGCGGCGGCCTGGGTCAGCGCGCGGATCGCCACCCGGCGGGCGAGCTCGATCTTGAAGGCGTTGGCCTCGCCGGTGGGCTTGGCGCCGGCCAGCGCCGCGGCGGCGGCCTTCGCGAAGGCCTCGGGGGAGGGTGCCTGTCCGGAGAGCGCCGCCTCGGCCTCCGCCACCCGCCAGGGCTTCAGCGCCAGCCCGCCCAGGGCGAGCCGGGCCTGCCCGATCCGGCCGCCGGCCTCCAGGGTGAGGGCGGCCGCCGCCGAGACCACCGCGAAGGCGTAGGATGTGCGGTCGCGGACCTTGAGATAGCGGGCATGGCCCCGGAAGGACGCCGCCTCGGGGGGCAGGCGCAGGCCGGTGATCAGCTCGCCCGGCTGCAGCTCCGTCTCCCGCTCCGGATGGTCGCCGGGGAGGTGGTGGAACGCGGTGAGCGGCACCTCCCGGGCGCCGTCCGGCCCGGCGATCTCCACCACCGCGTCGAGGGCGGCGAGCGGCACGCAGAAATCGGACGGGTGGGTGGCGATGCAGTGATCGCTCCAGCCCTGGACGGCGTGGATGCGGGTGGCGTGCCCCAAGGCCGCGCAGCCGGAGCCGGGCGCGCGCTTGTTGCAAGGCGAGACCGCGTCGGTGAAGAAGGGGCAGCGGGTGCGCTGCATCAGGTTGCCGCCGACCGTGGCGGCGTTGCGCAATTGCGCCGAGGCGCCGGCCAGCAGGGCCTCGGCCACCATCGGGTAGGTTTTTTCGAACATCGCGTCGTGGGCGAGGTCGCTGTTGCGCACCAGCGTGCCGATTCGGGTGGCGCCGTCCGGCAGCCGCTCGATCGACGACAGGCCGGGGAGCCGGGTGATGTCGACGACCCGCTCCGGGGTGGCGACGCCGCCCTTCATCAGGTCGACGAGGTTGGTGCCGGCGGCGAGGAAGGCGGTACCCGGAACCTGCCCGGCCGCCACGGCCTCCGGCACGCTCGCCGGGCGGATGTAGTCGAAGGTCCTCACGCCGCGTCCTCCCGGTGCTCCGCTTGGCCGGCCGCGTCCTTTACGGCCTCCAGGATGCCCGCGTAGGCGCCGCAGCGGCAGAGATTGCCGCTCATGCCCTCGCGGATGCGCTCCGGATCGGTACCGGCGTGGCCCTCGCGGATCAGGCCGACCGCGCTCATGATCTGGCCGGGGGTGCAGAAGCCGCACTGGAAGCCGTCATGGGCGATGAAGGCCGCCTGGACGGGGTGCAGCCGGTCGCCCTCGGCGAGCCCCTCGATGGTCAGCACCTCGGCCCCGTCGAGGCTCGCGGCGAGGGTCAGGCAGCTGTTGATGCGCCGCCCGTCCACCAGCACCGTGCAGGCGCCGCACTGGCCGCGGTCGCAGCCCTTCTTGGCGCCCGTCAGGCCGAGGCGCTCGCGCAGGAGATCGAGGAGGGTGACGCGCGGATCGTCGAGGGCGATCTCGCGCGGCTGTCCGTTCAGGGTGAGCCTGAGGGGAATGGTCATGCGGCGGTCCCGGCTTCGAAGGCTGGAACCGTTACAGATAGCCGCCGCCCCGCTCCCGGCGAGACCTTAAGCAAAAAGCGATGTGCGCAAGATCACGGCACGCACAGGTCGGGCGCTTATGCAGACTTGACCTTAACCTCCGAGACGGATTTCAGCACCGTCTTGCCCTTGGCGGTCTTGATCTCCAGGGCCGGCTCCGCCTTCGAGGCCTCGCGCTTGACCGTGTTGCCCTTGATGGTCTTCTTGACATCCTGGGTGTGGACCTTGGTCACCTCGCCCGAGACGGTGCCCTGGCCCCACTTGTAGGTGACATCGTCCCCGGTCTTCACCTTCGCCTTGGCGGTCATGTGCGTCTCCATCGTGGATGCGGGGAAAGGCGCCCCGGGGCAGGGGCGTTCCCGGGTTTCCACGGCCGGAATGCCGCAGGCGGATCGACCCGTTCCCGGCTCACCGGCCGACCTCCCGGCGCAGGGCCGCGACCATCGTCTCGACCGCGGCCTGCGCGGCCTCGCCGAGGTCGATGTCGGTCTCGCCGGCGGTGACGAGGCCACGCCCCTCCAACTCCTTGACCCCCTCCGGATCGGCCTCGTGGCCGGCGCCGTCCCGGCGGATCACCGCGGTGACCTTTTCGCCGCTGACGAGGCGGTGATAGGCCGCGAAGGCGAAGATCGAGAGGGCCTTGTCGGAGAGTCCGTTCACGTCGTCGGCCATGCCTGGCGCCTCCTGCGCTCCGCGCGTCGTATCCGATGGGCGAACGCCGGACGGGGCCGGGGGCTCCGGACCCCGGCCGGGGTGCGACGACGGGTGCGCCCGTCCGAGCGGCGACGCTTCGCGCCGGGCCCGCCTTCCTGCTAGTCTCACAGCTCCCATGACAGCGCATACCGACCAGACCGAAGTGGAACCCAGCCCCGAGGCGGCCCGCCCCCCCGCGCCCCCCGATCTCGACTATCGCCTGCGCCAGCAGGCGATCCTGTCCGAGTTCGGCGTCGAGGCTTTGCGCGGCACCGATGTCGACCACCTGCTGCAGCGGGCTGCGGAGCTGTGCGCGCAGGGCATGGGCGCCGAGTTCTGCAAGGCCCTGGAGTACCAGCGCGGCGCCGACACCCTGCTGGTCCGGGCCGGTGTCGGCTGGGGGCCCGACGTGATCGGGCAGGCCCGGATCGGGGCGGACCTCGCCTCCCCGGCGGGCTTCGCCCTCAAGACCGGGCGGCCGGTGATCTCGAACCACCTCGCCGACGAGACCCGGTTCCGGACGCCGCAGCTCATGGCCGATCACGGCATCCGCCGGGCGATCAACGTGCTGATCGAGAACCGGGACGGCGCCTTCGGGGTGCTGGAGGTGGACGACACCCGCGAGGGCATGTTCGAGGAGGCCGACATCGCCTTCATGCAGGGCTTCGCCAACCTCCTCGGCGGCGCCATCGAGCGCCAGCGCACCGAGAGCCTGCTGCGGGCCGCCCTCGCCCGGCAGGACCTGCTCGCCCGCGAGATGAGCCACCGGGTCAAGAACAGCCTCGCCATCGTGGCGAGCCTGCTCGCCCTCCAGGCCCGGGCCGCCGAAGACCCGGCCGTGCAGATGGCCCTGGCGGATGCGCGCAGCCGCGTCGAGGCGATCGCGAGCGTCCACGACCAGCTCTGGCGGCAAGGTGACAAGGACGGCGACAAGGCGGCGGGCGAAGGGGAGGGGGTCCCGGGCGAACTCGACCTCGCGCCCTTCCTGGAGAAGCTGGTGGCCAACCTCGCCAGCGGCGTGCCGGGCCAGCGGCTCGCCTGCACGGCCTGCCCGCAGCGGATCTCGGCCGACCGGGCGATTCCCATCGGCCTCTTGGTCAACGAACTCGTCACCAACGCGCTCAAATACGCCTATCCGCCCGAGACGCACCCGGGAGGCGGCGAGATCCGGATCCGCGCCGAGCGCCAGCCCGGGAGCCTCGTGGTCGAGGTCGCCGATGACGGGATCGGGCTGCCGGCGGAATTCGAGATCGGACGCAACTCGAAGAGCCTCGGCATGCGGGTGGTCGGCAGCCTCACGCGCCAGCTCGGCGGCAGCCTGACGATCCCGGCCCGGGGGAAGGGCGCCTGCTTCCGCCTGGAGGTGCCGCTGGACGGCTGAGCGCAGCGCCCGGCCGGGGCGGGGACGGGAGAAGGGCTCTGCCCCGTCGCGACCGGGGGCGACGGGCTCGGCGAGACAGAGCGCGAGATTGAGCGCGAGACAGAGCGGATGCAGTGACCGGGATCAGGATGACGGGGGCGCCCCTCGCCGAACGGCTCCACGCCTTTCGGAGCCTCGGGGACAATTGCGAGTTCGGCTTCGTGCAGCGCTACGGGGGGGTCGAGCCCTCCGGCCTGCTGCGCTTCTCCTACACGCCGATGGCGGACCTGATCCGCGGCCTGCGCTGCGGCTTCGCGGATTTCGGCGTGCCGGGCGACCTGCGGCTCTCCGTGAGCGCGGGCGGCACCTACTATTGTCACAGCCTGGCCTACAACATCTGGGCGAATACCGGACATCCGGCCGGCTCGATCGCGCCGGAGGTGCTGCTGGAGCGGGAATACGGCCGGCTGGCCCATCTCAAGCGCAAGATGCTGGACGACCTCGCCGACGGCTCGAAGATCCTGGTGCGCAAGGTCGGCCGCGACGAGCCTGAGGCCGACTTCGCCCGCTTGGCCGAGGCGGTCTGGGCGCATGGGCCCTCGACGCTGCTGCGCGTGACCGAGGCCGGGCCGGACTGGGCTCCCGAGCCGGCCCGGCGCGTCGCCGACCGCCTGATCGCGGGACGGGTCCGCCGCTTCGCGCCGGCGGAGCAGGCCTGGGAGGTCGACCTCGAACCCTGGATGCACCTCGTGGACAGCACCTACGCGCTGGAGCGCGGCGCGGCGCCGAGCCGCCTCGACGCCGCCGCCTTCCCGGAGGCGCTGCCGCTGCCGGGCCGCCTGCGCCGGCATGTCGGCCGGCACCGGGCGAGGGCGCTCAGCGCCTACACCCGGGCGGTGGATCCCGCCGGCTTTCGCGCCGATGCGGTCCACGTGTTCTCGAGCTGGGTGTGGATTCCGGAGGAGTTTGCCGGGGACCGCATCTTCGCGGCGGCCGGCTATGCGCGGCTGGGCTGGCGCGACGCCGACCTGTCGCGGCGGCGGTGCTGGCAGCGCGTCTGGGCCGCGGGTCGGCTGCGGCCCGACGCGACGCGGGAGCCCGTCGGGCTCGGGATGATCGGCACGTGGCGGGACGGATTCTGGTCCGCCGGGGCGCGCTTCGCCGAGGGGCCGATCCCCGGGGATGAGCCCGCGCCGGACCTGCGGATGCCGCCGTTCCGGTTCCCGGGCCAGGATCTCCTCGGACGGCTGCGGCCGCGGTTCCGATAGACCGCCGGGCCCACCGGATCCGGGCTCAGCTTTCGCTTCCCAGAGCGCGGAGGAGTGTGCCGAGGTGGCGTCGTCGGTCCAGCCTCCGGCCCGATGCGCGTGGCCGCCGGGGCGGAGGCCGAGCCCTGGATGCGGGCGGCGTGACGGACCTTGAAGGAGGGCGGGGATCGGAGACGATCGGGCCGCCCGCGCAGGGAGCCGGTCCCGGGATACCGGTTCGATTCCGGCCGATCCGATACGGCTGCACCATTGCCCGGGCGCGCCCCGCCCGTAAATCGCGCTCCCTCGCACAGAACGGGAGATTCCGGATGCGCAGCAGATCGATGATGACCCTGGGCGGCAGCGTCCTCGCCCTCGCCCTCGCCGGCCCGGCCTGCGCCGACGACACCCCGACCACGGCGGGTGCGGTCGATCGGCTCAAGGGCCTGACCAACGAGGCGATCGGAAGCGCGAAGCGCGGGGTCGGCAACCTGACGGAGGACGAGGCCCTCAAGGCGGAGGGCCAAGCGCAGAAGCTCCGTGGACAGGCCGAGCAGGGGCGGGGCAGGGCCAAGGACGTCCGCGAGAACGCCCTCGACCAATAGGGATGCGGCGGGCCCCGGCCGCGCCGGGCGGCCGGGGCCCGCTCCCGTCGGGGCAGAAGCGAGAGGGGCCTACGGGCAGGGATGGCGCAGGCCGTCATAGCCCAGGTAGGTCCCGGAGGCCGGGTCGTAGGAGGCGTAGCGGGCGGCGCAGGACGCCGAGCCGCGCACGACGACCGGGGCGGCGTAGACGGGTGCGGGCGCCCCGTAGACGGCCACGGGCCGCGCCGCGGCGTTGGCCGCCGCCGAGCCGATCACCGCGCCGGCGGTGAAGCCGAGCAGGCCGGCCCCCACGGCCGCCCCCACGCCGGGACCGCGGCGGTCGCCGTAGCCCCAGCGGCCGTACCCGCCGCGGTGCCAGCCTCCCCAACCGGCATGGTGCCAGCCGCCACGGAACTGAGCGTACGCGGTGGGAAGGGCGCCGGCCCGGAGGGCCTCAACCGCCTGTCCGGATGCGGCCTGAACGGGGGCAGCGAGACCCGCCAGCACGGCCAGGGTGGCGACGCCGGTCACGATCCTCATCGGTTCTCTCCATTCTCCAGAGGGGTGGAAATGCCCGCATCAGGCATTTACGAAGCCCAGTAACAATGGATCCGCAGGACCGTTCCAGTCGTGAAAAAGATCATTTTTGTCGCACCGGACGGGTCTGAAACAATTCGATACGAACAAGAGCGACGCGGGCGCGGCGTCGGGCCTTCCTCATCGATGCCGTTGGCGTTCGGTGCGGGGATCCGCATCAGCCTCGTCTTTCGGCACGGCGCATCTGACCATCGCCGGGGGCGCGAATACAGGAGCCGGCATCGGGCTACTTGGACCAGCGCACCTCGGGCGATCCCGTCGACGGCATGGCACCACATGGCACCGCCGTGCCGCGGGGAGGGGGCCCGAACAGCCCTCCCCGGGTGATCGCCCGGCCCGTCCCGCTGGCCGGTGCGCGGCCTCGGTGCGGCTCTGAAGCCGGACCGGTCAGGCCTCAGGGCGGTCGTCAGACGCACGGAACGCAGGGGCCGGTGCGCGGACGGTGGCCGGAACCGGCACCCGCCGCGGGCACCGTTGCTCAAATGTTCCGCAAAATTCCACTTTTTGTTCCACGGCCCGCCTGAGACCGGCCATCGCTCTGGTGATATCCAGAGTTCGCATAAGATATATTATGGAACATAAGCGTCATCCTCGCTCGGGCGAGGGGGCTTGGCTCGGCTTCCGACCCGGTTTGGCGCTCAGGTTCGGCGTGTCGAGCGGACCGGTTCGTAACCGGGATCCTGTCCGGCTCTGTGGCCGGCGCCGGCGGCGCGACCGGGACCGGTGCCGGGACGGCGCGCCGGGCGAGGGCCGTTCGAGCGCCCTCCCCGGTCCCGCCCCTCGGACGGCCTCCGGATCCGTCGGGGCCGTTGCGGCGCGCCGATGGCGGCGAAGCGATCATCCGGAGACGGCGTCAGCCGGCGGGACCGGGCGTCCGGCGCTCGCCCAGGATCCGGCCTTCGCGGGTGCGACACTCGATCTGCTCCGATACGCGGCCCGGTCGGACACGGACGGCGGCCGGCCGCGCCAGGCTCCCGGCGCCCTCCAGGAAGCCCGCGGCGGTCATCGGCGCGTCGCGCCCGCCGCCGAGACCCCGCCACCAGGACACCGCCTTCTCCCGCTCGTAGCCGCTGCGCTCCGGCCGCAGGCGCACGCGCCAGCCGGCCTCGGCGGCGCCGTCCCGCCAGCCGAGCACGAGGTCGAGTCCGTCCGGCGCGGCTTCCAGGTTCAGGGTCGTGACCGGATGCCAGGCGGCCCCGGACCCGCCGGTCTCCGGCGCGGGGGCAGGGCCGGCCGGTTCGGGATCCGGCAATCCGGGATCCGCCGAGAGGATCGCCAGCTCGTCATCGGCCGCGGCCTCGTGCGGGGCCTCGGCGTCCGCGTCCACCTCCGGCTCGGTCCAGCAGGCCTCGCAGGTGGAGGCGTTCAGCGCGATCAGGGCGCCGCAGCCGGGGCAGGGCTTGGCGCGCGGGGCCCCTGCCCCGCTCAGGCCCTGGGTGGCGCTCCGGACCGTCACGGCGTCCACGGGACCGTGCATCCGCACCAGCCCGGCATAATCGAGGATCAGCGCGTCGGCCTTGCCGGGGGCGCAGCGCAGCGCCCGGCCGACCTGCTGCACGTAGAGCCCGGTGCTGCGGGTCGGGCGCAGCAGCGCCACCAGATCGACCTCGGGGACGTTGAAGCCGGTGCCGAGCACGCCCACCGAGGTCAGGCAGCGGATCTGTCCGGCCCGGAACGCCGCCACGATCCGGTCGCGCTCCCGGCGCGGGGTCTCGCCCGAGACGCTCTCGCAGGCATACCCTTCCGCCCGTACGGCGTCGCGGACGGCGTCCGCATGGGCGAGGCCGGCGCAGAAGGCGAGCCAGGCCCGGCGGGAACCTCCGTATTCCGCGAGTTCGGCGACCGCCGCGCGGGTGATCCAGTCGCGGTTGACCGCCGCCTCCAGCTCGCCCGGGATGTAGTCGCCTCCCCGCCGGCCGACGCCGGAGACGTCGAGCTGGGTCAGCGTCGCCTTGGAGACGAGGGGCGCCAGGAAGCCGCGCCGGATCAGCGTGAACGTGTCGGCCTCGTAGGCGATGCCGGAGAACAGCCGGTGCTCGCCCGCGTCGAGGCGGCCCGAATCGAGCCGGTAGGGGGTCGCGGTGAAGCCCGCCACCCGCAGCCCGGGGGTCATCGCCCGCAGGCCCGCCAGGAACCGGCCGTAGCGGGTGTCGGCGGCGCGGGGGATCAGGTGGGCCTCGTCGACGATCACGAGGTCGCGGGGCCCCACCGCGTCGAGCCGGTCGGCCACCGACTGGATGCCGCAGACCAGCACCTGCGCGTCGGCCTCCCGCCGCCCGAGCCCGGCGGAGAAGATCCCGGCCGGCGCCTCCGGCCAGGCGCGGCTCAGTTCCGAGAAATTCTGGGCGACGAGTTCGCGGCTGTGGGTGACGATCGCCACCCGGGCGAGGGGGTCTTGCTCCAGGGTCTCCCGGGCGAGGGCCGCGATGACCAGCGCCTTGCCGGCCCCGGTGGGCAGCACGATCAGGTGGCCGGGCGCCGCGTCGTCCGCCCCTCCCCGCGCCCAGGCGGCCGAGAGCGCGTCGAGGCTGGCGCGCTGATAGTCCCGCAGGCGCAGCATGGCGGCGGTCTAAGCGGGTTTGCCGGTCCTGTCCGTGGCGGCGCGGTCACGGCGCAGCAGGTAGATGTCCATGATCCAGCCGTGGCGGTCCCGGGCCTCCGCCCGGACCCGGCGGATCGCGTCGCCCGTATCGCCCAGCCGGCCGGAGAGCAGGATCTCGTCCGGGCCGCCGAGATAGGCGCCCCAGTAGATCGTCAGGTCCGGGTCGAGATGGCCGAAGGCCGGGTCGCCGTCGAGCATCACCACGACGCTCTCGGCGTCCGCCGGCCAGCCCGCCGCGAGGCGGCGGCCCGTGGTGATCAGCACCGACCCGCCGATGCCGTTCAGCGGCACGCCGTGACGGGCGGCGAGCACCTGCACGCTCGTCAGGCCGGGGATCACCGTCCGGGTGACGGCGACGCGCCCGCGGTCGGCGATGCGGTCGAGGATGCGGAGCACGCTGTCGTAGAGGGCCGGGTCCCCCCAGGCCAGGATCGCCCCCACCTCCCCCGGCCGGAGATGCGCGGCGAAGGCCGCCTCCAAGCGCTCGGCCCGGGCCGCGTGCCAGGCCGCGACGGTGCCGCCGTAATCGGCCGGGCGGCGTTCCCGGGGCGGGTCCTCCACGGTGACGACCCGATGGGGCTTGGCGATATGGGCCGCGCAGATCCGGCGGCGGATCTCGACGAGGTCGGCGGTCTCGGCGCGCTTGTCGAGGACGAACACCGCGTCGACGTCGGCAAGCGCCCGCACCGCCTGGAGGGTCAGGTGCTCGGGGTCGCCCGTGCCGATGCCGATGACCCGGATCTGCCTGTCCTGCATGCCGTCCGTCCTCCGCCGGGGCGGGGGAGGGCCGGCGCCGGCCTCCCCTACAAGCGCGCGTCGGCTTTGGCGAGGATCGCCCGGGCGATGGTCAGGTCCTGCAGGGCGATGCCGGAGGAGTCGAACACGGTGATCGCCTCCGGATCGGTCCGGCCCCCCTCCCCGGTCCGGAGCACGTCGCCGAGGGCCCGCAGGCCGGCGGAAGCCCCCGCGGAGGCGTGCTGGAACTCCCCGATGGTGCGCGACTGCTCCGGCAGGTCGCAGAACAGCTGCGCCCGCTCCAGCAGAGCCGGGGGCAGTTCCTGCTTGCCCTTCGCGTCCGCCCCCATGGCGGCGACATGCGTGCCGGGGCGGACCCAGTCGGCCTCGAACAGCGGCGCGCGGGCCGGCGTCGCCGTGACGATCACGTCGGCGGCCGCGCAGGCCTCCCGGGGCGCGGCCGCCCGCACGGCGATCCCCGAGGCCCCCTGCCCCGCCAGACGCTCGGCGAAGCCCGCGACCTTGGCGGCGTCCCGGGCGACCACCAGCACCGTCCGGATCGGCAGGATCCGGGCGAGCGCCGCGCACTCGAACTCCGCCTGGTTCCCCGCCCCGAAAACGGCGAGCACCGCCGAATCCGGCCGGGCGAGGACGCTGGCCGCCACCGCGTCGGCGGCGGCGGTCCGGTAGGCATTGACGCGGCCCGCCTCGATCACCGTGTCGACCCGGCCGACATCCTGGTCGAACAGCAGGATCACCGAATTGTGCCGCGGCAGGCCCCGGTCCGGATTGCCCGGCCAGAACGAGCCGACCTTCAGGCCGGCATAGTCGGCCGTCGAGCCCGACTTGATCGAGAACCGGTTGGTCGGCTCCGAGCCGTGCCCGAGCACCGCCGGGAACAGGGTGGTGCCCGGGGCGACCGCGGCGATCAGCGCCTCCCGGGCCGCCTCGAACGCCATGGCGTGGTCGACCAGGGCCGCGGAGTCCTCTTCCGAGATGAAGCGCATGGATTCGAAGACCTCCAGAGTCCGGGTTTCAAAAGGGCGTGCCCTTTTGCGGGTGCAGGGCGGCGCCCTGCGGTCGGGGACGCCCGAGCGTCGGGGCGCCGCCCCGACACCCCGCCGAAGGGCTTCAGCCCTTCGGAATCCCCTACAGGGTCATGCCGCGGGCGGTGACCGGCCAGACGGCCTCGACCCGGCCGTTCCGCACGCCCACGTACCAGTCGTAGACGTTGACCGTCGGGTCGCAATGGCCGGGGATCAGCTTCAGGCGCTCGTTGAGCTTGAGCACGTTGCCGGGATCGCTGATCACCCCGTGCTCGTCCGAGCACTTGATGTACGCCACGTCGTCGCGGCCGAACACCACCGGCAGGCCGCTGTCGATGCTCTGCGCCTTCAGGCCGGCATCGCAGATGGCCACATCCGCCTTCGCCTTGCTCATGATCGCCGTGACGATGAACAGGCTGTTCTCGAATTCCGCGATCGGCCGGCCGTCCGCGTCCTTCACCCGCTGGTAGTCCGCGTCCATGAAGACGTAGGAGCCGCATTGCAGCTCGTTGTAGACGCCGCTGCCGCCCTCCAGGGCGAAGCTGCCGGTGCCGGCCCCCGCGACGATATCGCAGGCGAGCCCCTCGGCCTTCAGAAGGTCGACGGTGCGCCTGGTCTCGTCGATCGCCGTCTGGATCAGGGCCTTGCGCTCGCCGTAGTCGCGCACGTGCTGCGCCTTGCCCTGATAGGCCTGCAGACCCGCGAAGCGCAGGCCCGGCGCCTTCGCGATCGCCCTGGCGATCACCAAGGCGGGCTCGCCCGGGGCGACACCGCAGCGGCCGGCGCCGACATCGATCTCCACGAGGCATTCGAGGGTGACGCCATACTGGACGGCCGCCGCCGAGAGGTCGTCGACATTGCCGAGGTCGTCGACGCAGACCAGCACCCGCGCCCGTTTGGCGAGCGCCGCCAAGCGCTCGATCTTCTTCGGCGCCACCACCTGGTTGGAAACCAGCACGTCGCGGATGCCGGCGCTCACCAGCGCCTCGGCCTCGCTGACCTTCTGGCAGCAGACGCCGCAGGCCCCGCCCCGCTCGATCTGCACAGTCGCGATGTCGGAGGATTTGTGCGTCTTGGCGTGGGCCCGGTGGCGCAGGCCGTGCTCCTTCATGAAGCGGCCGAGCGTGTCGACGTTGCGCTCGAAGGCGTCGAGATCGACCATCAGGCAGGGGGTGTCGATCTCCTCGACCGGCATGCCGACGCAGGCGGGAATGTTGTTGCGCATGGTCCGTCTCCTCCGGATCGGGGTGTCTTGATCGGGATGTCTTGGTCAGCGGGCCTGGGTCACGGGGCGAGGCCCAGAAGCTCGGCGATGCGCGGCGTCGCCTTGATGCCCGTGCCGGTGAGCACCACCACGGTGGTCTCCCCGGGCCGGATCGCGCCGCTTGCGGTGAGGTCGGAGAGCGCCGCCGCCGCCATGGCGCAGGTCGGCTCGACGTAGAGGCCGGTGCGGGCGAGCTCCATCAGGGCCGCCTCGATGGCCGCCTCGGAGACCGCCACGGTGCCGCCGCCGGACCGGCGGAGCGCCGCCAAGACCTCGCGGCCGCGCACCGGCTGGGCGATCGAGGCGCCCTCGGCCAGCGTCGGGCGCGGGGTCACCGGCACGAAATCGTCGGCGCCCGCCGCGAACCCGGCATGGAGCGGCGCGCAATGGGCCGGCTGGACCGCGTAGAGCCGCGGCAGGCGGGCGATCTCCCCCCGGCGCAGCAGCTCCGAGAAGCCGATGTCGCAGCCGAGGATGTTGCTGCCCGCGCCGCAGGGGATGATGACGGCGTCGGGCGCGGAGAAGCCCAGATCCTCCCACAGCTCGTAGGCCAGCGTCTTGGTGCCCTGGAGGAAATGGGCCTGCCAGTTGTGGCTGGCGTAGAAGATCTCCTCCGCCTGCCGCACGGCGGCGTCGGCGGTGTCCTGGCGGGTGCCGGGCACCAGCTCGACCGCGGCGCCGGCGGCGCGCATCTGCACGGTCTTGGCCGGCGAGGTCGAGGCCGGGACCAGGATCTTGGCCCGCATCCCGGCGGCGGCCGCGTAGGTCGCCACCGCGGCGCCGCCGTTGCCGGAGGAATCCTCCAGCACCGCGTCGATCCCCTGCTGGCGCAGGATCGACAGCATCACGGACGCGCCCCGGTCCTTGAAGCTGCCCGAGGGCGCGAACCATTCGAGCTTGAAATGGGCGTGGCCGCCCCGCCAGGGCCGGTGCACCAGCGGGGTGCAGCCCTCCCCGAGGGAGACCGGGTCGGAGACCGCCACCGGCAGGGCGGCGGCGTAGCGCCAGAGGGAGCGCTTGGCCGTGTCGATCTCCCCGCGTCCGATCCCCGGCAGGTCCGTGATCATCAGCGGACCGCCCGTCTCCGAGCGCCAGCGGGGCGTCTCGATCGGGTAGGTCGCGCCGGTGGCGGGGTCGAGATAGGCGGCAGATGGAGGCATCGCGGCTCGGTTTCCGGGGCGGTTCGGGAAGATAATACAAAATAATCTTGGTCGGCGCGCCTCCCTTCTCGCGGAGACGACGCCGGGCCGAGGCGGGCGGGGCCCGCCTCGTCAGGGCTCCGCCCCGACAACCCGCCAAAGGGCTTCAAGCCCTTTGGAAACCCGGGCCTCTCAGGCCGCGAGCGGCAGGATCGTCCGCTCCGGGGCGTGCTCGGCGGCGATCGCTCCGGCGACGATCTCGGCGGTGGCCCCCGAGAGGGTCCAGCCGAGATGGCCGTGGCCGGTGTTGTAGAAGATTCCGGGCCGGCGGCCGCGACCGACCTTGGGCAGCATGTTCGGCAGCATCGGGCGCAGGCCGCTCCAGGCCACCACCCGGTCGGTGTCGACCAGCGGGAACTGCTCGCGGGTCCAGTCGACCAGCGGCTGGATCCGGTCGTGGCGGATGTCGCGGTTGAAGCCGTTGAACTCGGCGGTGCCGGCGACCCGCAGGCGCTCGTCGCCGAGCCGGCTCGTCACGATCTTGGCCGCCTCGTCGAGGATGCTCACCTCGGGGGCCGCCTTCTGGGCCTCCGGAGTCAGCAGGTTCACGGTGATCGAGTAGCCCTTGACCGGGTAGACGTTGACCCGGTCGCCGAGCATCGCGGCGAAATGCCGGCTGGCGCAGCCCGCACAGATCACCACCGCGTCGGCCTGCAGGACCTGCGTGTCCCCGGCAGGATGGCCCGCAGCGCGCCAGCCGATGTCATAGCCCCCCTCCCCCGGCGCGATCGTCTCGACGCTGGCGTCCTGGACGAAGCGGACGCCCCTGCGGGCGCAGGCGGAGGCGAGCCCCCGGGTGAACTTGTGGATGTCGCCGGTGGCGTCGGAGGGCGTGAAGAAGCCCCCGTGATAGGTCCCGGCCAGCGTCGGCTCGATCGCCCGGATCTCCTCCGGAGTCACGGCGTAGCGCTCGAGGCCGCCCTCCCGCAGCAGGGCGTTGACTCCGGTCGCCTTCTCGAAGCTCGCCCGGTCCCGGTAGAAATGCAGGATGCCGCGGGTCTTCAGGTCGAAGTCGATCCCCTCGGCCTCGGCCATGGCGAACAGCGCCTCCCGGGCCTTCAGGGCCAGCCGCACGGTCTCCACGGTGTTCTCGCGGTAATGGGCGATCTCGCGGACGAACGCGGCCATCCAGGACAGCTTGTGCCAGGAAGGCTTGGGATTCATCAGCAGCGGCGCGTCCCGGCGCATCATCCAGCGCAGGCCCTGCATCACCGTGGAGAGCTTGTTCCAGACCTCGGCGTTGCAGGCCGAGAGCTGGCCGCCATTGGCGAAGGAGGTCTCCATGGCGGCGTAGCGCTGCCGGTCGAGGACGGTGACGCGGTAGCCGCGCTGGGCGAGCGCATAGGCGGTCGTCACGCCGGTGATGCCGGCGCCGATCACGGCGATGTGGGTCATGGGCTTGGACTCCGGGACGTGGACGCGTGGAGGCCGCCTCAAGCGGTCGGCCGGTTGCGCGCCCCATCTGTCCCGGTGCCTGAGAGCTTGATCCGTCCCGCCCTGGCGCGGCGAAGTACGGACGTCCCCTTCGGCGGGTGCCCACGGGTTCCCCCGCTGCACCTCTCTCCAGATCGCCCTGACGACACGGTTCCGGTGCCTGAGAGTTTCCGGGGCGGTTGCTCCGTCGGCGCCGGGTCCCCTCTGCTGGGAAGATCCCGGTCTCTCCCGCATCGTCACGATGGGCTGTCCCTGGATACGCCGATCGGCCGCAGGGGAGAAGCCCGCCCGTCCCGCCGGCGGCCGATTTCACCGACAGCCGCTGCGCGTTGTCACCGCCACCCACGCTCTCCGCCGGAGCGATCCCAGCCGCCGCCGGTTGACGCTGGATTCTCCGGGAGACACCCCGATGCTGACCAGGACCGCGATCTACGAGGGCAGGGTGCGCGACGCCCGGGAAGAGGAATTCTTCCGCCGGGTCCGGGACGAGTTGGAGCCGTTCTGGCGGCGATTCCCGGGCGTCACCGCCGTGCGGATCCAGCGCGTGGTCTCGAAGGACGCCGACGCGCGGCCGATCGCCATGATCCTGGAGATGGACTTCCCCGATCAGGCGGCGCTGGATGCCTGCCTCGCCTCTCCGATCCGCCCGGAATCGCACGCCGCCACCGAGGCGGTGATGGAGATGTTCGACGGCCGCTTCTACCATCTGGTCAGCACCGGGCGCACCATGTCGCTGGTGGATTAGGACCCGGCCTCGGAAGGTCAATCTCCGCTCGAACGCAACGGCAAGTTTACCGCATATAAACCTATACTGACATATTATAATAGCCTGAAGATAAAATCTCAGGCCTGAACATCAGTTGATCCAGCACTCTTTAAGGGTCTCGGCGCAGGTTCCGTCCGAGCGACACCCTTCTTGTTCAGGCGGACGGCGCGATGGCGAAATGGATTCCTGGCGCGGCCGTCTTCGGCCTCCTGTGCCTGATGATCATCCCGGCTCCCGGGATCTGGGGCGTCCTGATCGGGGCCGCCTGCGTGCTGGCCATCGTCGGCAGCCTGTGCATGCTCGCCCTCGATCGGGTGGCGAGCGCCATCCTCGTCTGGCGCTCGCGGATGCGGGCGCGACGCCCGAGCCCGAGCCGGAGCCGGAGCCGGGTGGTCCATGCCGGCTCCAGGATGACCCGGAAGGTCTGAGCCTCCGGCGGGGCGCCGGGGGCTGGATTCCCCGCGGCATCGGTGCAAGGTCCCGGCGCCGCGATCACGGCGCCTAAGACCAACCGGGACGGTCCGATGAAGCTCCTCTACTCCCCCGCCTCGCCCTATGCCCGCAAGGTGCTGGTCCTCGCCCACGAGACGGGACTGATCGACCGGATCGCCGTCACCGTCGCCGGGGCCTCGCCGACCGGGCCCTCCGCGGAGGTCGCCGCCCACAATCCGCTGGGCAAGATTCCCGCCCTGGTCCTGGAGGACGGCACCGCCCTCTACGACAGCCGGGTGATCTGCGAGTATCTCGACGGCCTCTCGTCCGGGCCGCGCCTGTTCCCCGAAGGCGCCGCCCGCTGGGACGCGCTGACCCGGCAGGCGCTGGCCGATGGGCTGCTCGATGCCGCGCTGCTCGCCCGCTACGAGCGCGTGCTCCGCCCCGAGCCCCAGCGCTGGGACGCCTGGGAGGCCGGCCAGATCGGCAAGATCCGCGCGGCGCTGGACCGGTTCGAGAGCCTGGTCGGCGGGATGCCGGCACTGGATATCGGCACGGTCGCGATGGCCTGCGGGCTCGGCTACCTGGACCTGCGCTTTCCCGATCTCGCGTGGCGGGAGGGCCGTCCGGCGGTCGCGGCCTGGTACGCGCAGTTCGAGCGCCGGCCCTCCATGGCGGCCACCGTGCCGAAGGGCTGAGCTCCCGCCGTGCCGGGCCCCGCTACGGCCGGGCCCGGTCCGCGATCGCGTAGGGATGGGTCGAGCCGAGGGGATCGGCGAGGAAGTCCTGGACCGTCCCGGCGCCCGTGCCGAAGGTGATGAGCAGGAAGCCGCCCGCCAGGGCGAAGTTCTTCAAAAAATCCCAGAACAGCGCGCGGCCCTTGCCCCCCGCCCAGAAATCCCCCGGCACCCAGAACTGCTTCCACAGCAGCGCCGTCACCCCGCAATAGCCGGCGAGCACGAAGGCGGCGGCCCGGTCGGCGACCCCGGTCAGGATGCAGAGCGACATCCCGATCTCGACGCCGAGCCCGATCAGGATCAGCACCGTTGCGGGCGCCGTGGCGTGCACGGCCTCCCGCGCCTGCCCGACCGCGCCCCGGAAGTTCAGGATCTTGTCGAGGGCGCTGAACGGCAGGAACAGCAGCACGAGGAGCAGGCGGACGCTGAACGCGATTGCGACGCTGAGGCTGGCCATGCGCTGAACGGTCTCCCGATCCGGCCCGGTTCGGGCCGCCGATCCAAGGCGCTGATCCAAGCCGCGAGCGGCGCAAAGGTTTCGCGCGGCCCCGCCGGCCGCCTGCAGATCCTGGCCCCCGAAGCGCCCCGTGCGGGCCGGCCCCGGCGGTGCGCAGCGCGTCTTCGATCACGGGCGGCGGCAACGCAGACTCGGACGCCTCAGCCGAGACCGGCCTGCGCCGCGCCCACCTCGTCGAGGCGACGGCGCCCGGCACTCTCGAGAACGCCGTTCAGATCCGCCCGTGGCACGCCGACGTGCTTCGGCTCGGCGGCCCCAACATACACCTCGCGCGCCACAACTTCGTCCTGCCGCTGGTGTGCCGCCTGGTGCATCCCGGCTCCGGAAGCTCGGATGTCGGCCAGGGCGGGACGTCGAGAGCCGAGAGCGAAGCCGAGTCCCGGCGGCTGGTCGACCGCTTCGGCCGCATCCCCTGGTGAGATCGCGCCGCGCGGCGGACGCCCTGCGGGCCGGAAGCGCGCTCGACCGGCGCGGATGTTGGTTCAGACTGGGAGCGCCCCTCGGAACGATGACGCGGAGCCGGTCGTGCAGGTGCGGATCAGCCGCCGCACGAAGCCCGCGCACGCCTCAAGTTCGTCCCGGGTGACGTACTCGTCGGCCCGGTGGGCCCGGGCGATGGAGCCCGGTCCGATCACCACGGCGGGCACGCCGCCGAGCCGCTCGAACAGCCCACCCTCCGTGCCGTACGAAACCTTGGCGTGGCCGTTGCGGCCCGCGAGGCGCTTGGCCAGGGTCACGATCTCGGCCTCCGGATCGGTGTCGAGGCCCGGATAATCGATCAGCGGCTCGACATCGACGCCGCAGGCCGGATCGCCGGCCCGCATCAGCGGCGCCAGCGTCCCGGTGGCGTACCCGATCGCCGCGGCCGCCAGCGCCGCGGCATCGTCCGCGCCGATCGCCCGGTACTCGAACGCGACGCTGCAGGTGTCGGGCACGATGTTGAGCGCCGTGCCGCCCCGGACCACGCTCGACAGGCCGGTGGTGTGGGGCACGTCGTAGAGCAGGTCGCGGGCCCCGTCCCGGGCGATGGTCTCCGCGGACAGGCGGACATGCTCGATGAAGCGGGCGGCGTATTCCACCGCGTTGACACCCTGGGGCGCCAGGGCCGAGTGGCTGGCCCTGCCCCGGAAGGTGAGGCGGGCGGCCGACTTGCCCTTGTGGCCGACCACCACATCCATCCCGGTGGGCTCGCCCACGAAACAGCCGAGTGGCCGCGGCACGCGCTCGAGCATCCGGGCGATCAGCGGGCGCACGCCGAGGCACCCCACCTCCTCGTCGTACGAGATCGCGAGGTGGATCGGGGTGGCGAGATCCGCCGCGACCATTTCGGGCAGGAGCGCGAGGCAGACCGCGAGGAACCCCTTCATGTCGGAGGTGCCGCGCCCGTAGAGCCGCCCCCCCGCCTCCCGCAGGACGAACGGGTCCGACGACCAGGGCTGGCCCTCGGCCGGCACCACGTCGCTGTGGCCGGAGAGCACGTAGCCGGGGCGGGTCTCGAACGGCCCGACGCTGACCAGCAGCGCCGCCTTCCGGCCGGTCGGATCCGGCACCCGCTCCACCGCGGCGCCGTGACCCCGGCAATAGGCCTCGGCCCAGTCGATCAGCGGCAGGTTCGAGCGGTCGCTCACCGTGTCGAAGGCGACGAGCGTCCCGAGCAGCGCCACCGGATCGGGCGGGCCGGAGGGCGGCGGGACGGTCTGTGCGGGCTCTGTCATGGATGGCGTCCTGCAACCGCGCGCGAATCGGCCCGGATGGGGCGCCCGGATTCCTACGGGGTTTTCGGCGCTTCGGGGATCCCGGGCAACGCCCGGACCGCCCGACCGGTCCCGGGAACCGGTGCGGCACCCGAGCGTCGCTCTCGGGGGAGGCCGCCGGAGACCGCCCCTGGGAGCCCGAGCCATGCGTCGCCGTCCCGCTCCGATCCGCGCCGCCCCGATCCTCGCGACCCTGTTGCCGGCGGCCCTGCTGCTGGCCGCCCCGGCCGAGGCCCGGCCACAGGCCGGGACGCCGCGCCATCGCGTCGCGTCCGACATGGACCGGACGCTCGCCCGAAGGGCGGCGCGGGACCGGCCGGACTGGCGGGTCTGGCAGCGGCCGCTCGTCCCGGCCTTCGCTCCGGCGACGCGCGAGCGGGTCGCGGCCCCGCCCTTCACGGGCTGGGGCTACGGCGGCACCCTCCCGGGGGCCTGGCCCGGCTTCTGATCCGCCTCGACCCGGGCCCGACCGCCTGCCATGGTGCGGGCGACCGAAGGCCTGAGACGGACACGATGGTGCTGGAGTTCCGCCTGGACGATCCGACCCCCGCGGATCCGCGCCGCCGCTGGAACGCCCTCGCGCAGGAGGCGCGGGACGCCTGCTACGACAACACCCGCGCGGTGGCCGACAGCGCCGCCCAGGTGGCCGCCCGGAATGCCGCCTCGGCCGCCTACCGGGCCGCGCATCCGGCGGGCCTCGACGTGCCCTACGGCCCGGGCCCCCGCAACGCCCTCGACCTCTACCCGGCCCGGGACGGGGCGGCGCCCTGCCTGGTCTTCATCCATGGCGGCTACTGGCAGCGCGGCGCGCGGGAGCTGTTCGCCTGCTTCGCGCAGGGCCCGAACGCCGCCGGCTGGTCGGTGGCGATGGTCGGCTACACCCTGGCGCCGGAGGCGAGCCTCACCCGGATCGTGGCGGAGATCGGCGCGGCCCTCGACTGGCTCGCCGCCCACGGGGCCGCGCACGGGATCCGCGGCCCCCTGATCCTGTCGGGCTGGTCGGCCGGCGGGCTGCTCACCGCATTGCATCTGGGCCATCCGGCGGTGGCGGCGGGGCTGGCCATCTCCGGCGTCTACGACCTCGCGCCGATCCGCCAGACCGAGCTGGACGCCAAGCTGAGCCTCACCGACGCGGAGGTCGAGACCCTGTCCCCCCTGCGCCGTCCGGCGGTGGCGAAGCCGCTCTGCATCGCCTACGGCTCGCGCGAACTGCCGGCGCTGATCCACGACGCCCGCAACCTGCACGCCCTGCGGGCGGCGGCCCACGCCCCGGGGGCCCTGCTGCCGGTGCCCGATGCCGAGCACTTCTCGGTGCTCGACGCCCTGCGCCGGCCGGGCGGGATCCTGGTCCGGGCGGCCCATGCCCTCCTCGAGGGCTGACGATCCGGGCGATGGGACGATTCCGGGCGTATTTACAACTCCCAATAGAAATTTCGCATCGCCGGAGACCGCTCCCGTCTTGCTGAGGCCCGCGGCGCGTGCTGAGACGGGGGTGCGGGCGCGATCTCCCTCCTCCGGGAGCCGGCCGGATCCGAGGGAGATCGGATGCAAGCGGTCGCGCGATCGGAAACCCCTGCGGCGGCGGCCTGCGCCGATCCCGCGGACCGGGCCGACCGCCGCCGCCGCGGATGGGGCACGCCGCGGCTGCGCGTCGTCCTGGCTTTGGGCTTCGGCACCCTCGGCTTCCTGGCGACCCTGGCGCTCGCCGCCCTTGTGAGCCGGGAGGCGACCCGACGGCTCGAGGCGGAGGTCGGCGGCCAGCTCGCCGAGATCGCCGGCCAGATGGCCCGGAACCTCGATATCGGGATGTTCGAGCGCTGGCGCGACATCCAGATCGCCGCCGCCTCGGACAGCCTGCGCGATCCCGGAACCGCGACGGCGGCCAAGCGCGCCGTGATGGAGCGGCTCCAGGCGACCTACCCGGCCTATTCGATCATCGGGCTGGTCGACGCCGACGGGCGCGTATCCGCGACCAGCACGGGCGCCCTGGAGGGCGCGGACGTCTCCGGCCGGGACTATTTCCGCGGCGGCCTCGAGGGGCCCTATGTCGGGGACGTGCATCCGGCCAAGCTCCTCCAGAGTCTGATGCCTCCGGTCGACACCGGTGCGCGCGGGGCGGCGCGGGAGCCGCTGCGCCTCGTCGATGTCGCGGCCCCGGTCCGGTCGCCGGACGGCCGCGTCCTCGGAGTGCTGGCCGCCCATCTCGACTGGACCTGGGCGCGCGACATGGCGCGCATCCTCGAAGGCGCGCTCCGGGGCCATCGCCAGGGGGCCGAGATCCTGATCCTGTCCCGCGACGGCACCGTGCTCCTCGGTCCGCCCGCCCTGCAGGGCGCGGCCCTGCCCCGGGCGGTCCTGACCGGCGACAGATCCCTCGATCCGCAGGGCACGAGCCGGGTCGGGCCCTGGCCCGACGGCGCCGCGGCATATCTCAGCGCCCACGCGTCCACGACCGGTCACCGGGACTATCCCGGTCTCGGCTGGCAGGTGGTGGTGCGGCAGACGGCCGACCGGGCCCTGACCGCGGTGGCGGCCCTGCGCGGGGACATCCTGGTGGCGGGCAGCGTGGTGGCGCTCGCGGCGGCACTGCTCGCGTGGCTGCTCGCCGGCCTGATCGCCCGCCCGCTGCTGGACCTGGCGGTGGCCGCCGAGACGCTGGGCCGCGACCAGCGGCCGCCGCCGCTGCCCCGCGCCTTCGTGCGCGAAGGCGCGATGATCGCCGACGCCCTGGGCGCGGCGGCGGACGAGCTCGCCCGGCGCGCGGACACCCACCGGCTGCTGATCGATGAACTGAACCATCGGGTGAAGAATACCCTCGCCACCGTGCAGGCGATGGCGGCCCAGAGCCTGAAGAACCTCGGCGGGGACGCCGCGGCCGGGCGCGACGCCTTCGAGGCGCGGCTGCTCGCCCTGTCGCGGGCCCACGACATCCTGACCCGCGAGAGCTGGGCGAGCGCGGACCTGCGCGGCGTCGCGACCCAGGCGATGCGGCCCTTCCTGGGCGCGGAAGTCCCGGGGGGCGCTCGGTCCGGCAGCGATCTGGCGAGCCAGACCTCGTCCGGTGCGCTGCCGCCGCGCATCAGCCTGGAAGGTCCCGACCTGCGGCTGCCGCCCGAGGGCGCGCTGGCGCTCACGATGATCCTGCACGAATTGTGCACCAACGCGGTCAAGCATGGCGCCCTGTCGGTTCCGGGCGGTCGCGCGGCGCTGGTCTGGACGGTGGAGGCCGGCCTAGACACCGATACCCTCCGGGTGACATGGTGCGAGTGCGGCGGCCCCCCGGTCGTCCCGCCGACGCGGAAGGGATTCGGCACCCGCCTGCTGGAGCGGGGCTTTGCCGGGAACAGGACCGCCAGCCTCACCTACGAGGCTGCGGGCGTCGTCTACAGGGCGGCCAATCCCCTGCCCGCCCCCGGCCGCGCGGCCGCGCAGCCCACGCCGCGTCTGCAGGCCGGACGGGCCTGATCCCGCTCCGGCCCGATCGGCTCTCCCTCCCGTTCCACCCCGACATCGACCCCGCCTCACGGCGTCGGGACAGCGGCCGCGCATTCCCTTAGCCCGGCCCCACGGTCCGGCCCCACGGTCCGACAGAGCCCGATCCGGCGCATCGGAACCAGATCCGACTTTAATCCCGGCAATGATTTCGTGACGAGACAAAGACGTGCGCAAACACACTCTGTAGTACATTGGTGATGGATTAAAGTCTTCATTGATGTGATGTGCTGAGACGCACATGAGATTTGCAAGAGTTTGACTATGTTCGACTGACCGGCAGGGATTCGGTGTCCCCGGCCACAAGACGAACGCGCGAGGAAACGCCATGCCCCAGTCACGACACGTCCCGATCCGCGGCACCACCGTCGGCCTCGCCCTGGGCCTCCTGGCCGGACTCCTCGGCGCGCCCCTGGCCGCGCAGGCCGGCGAAGGCGGCGGCGGGAGCCGCCAGGCCGCCGGCGGGGGCCACATGAGTTCCTACGTCAGCGATCCCCATCACGACCCGCGCTCCCTGCACTCGCAGCGCGCCGGGACCGGTCAGCTCCTCGGAGCGCCGATGCTCCACGAGAGGGCCGGCACCACGGTGGCGCGACGCCGCGCGGTCGATCCCCACTGGGCGTCCGGAACCGTAGAGCCCCGCCGGGCCCGACGCTGAGACCGCCCGCCCGGCTCCGGGACGGCTCGCCTTCCTCCCCCGGCCTGGCCGGGGGACCTTCACCCCGACCCGAACGCTCGGGCCGCACGACCCGCCCCCCTCGGGACGGGTCGTGCGGCCCGAGCGGTGTGCCCGCCCCGGTTTCTCCCCCGGTTCTCCCAGCGTCAGAGACCCCTTCATGAACAACATCATCCAGGGCATCGCCAGCTTCCAGGGCAACGTCTTTCCCGGACAGCGGCAGATGTACCAGCAGCTCGTGCGCGACGGTCAGCAGCCGAGCGCGCTGATCATCGCCTGCGCGGATTCCCGGGTCTCGCCCGAGCACATCACCCAGGCGGGGCCGGGGGACCTGTTCGTCTGCCGCAACGCCGGCAACATCGTGCCCCCGGCCTCCGACGTGGTCGGCGGCGTCTCCTCGGCGATCGAGTATGCCGTGGTGGCGCTGGGCGTGCGCGACATCGTGGTCTGCGGCCATTCCGATTGCGGCGCCATGAAGGGGCTGATGAACCGGGATCTGCTCAAGCGGATGCCCAGTGTCGCGTCCTGGCTGCGCCACGCCGAGGCCGCCGAGCGGATCGTCTGCGAGGCCTATCCCGAGGGGATGGACGCGCAGGCCCGTCACCACGCCCTGGCCCTGGAGAACGTGGTGGTCCAGCTCGCCAACCTGCGCACCCATCCGAGCGTCGCCGCCGCCCTCGCCAAGGGGTCCCTGCGGCTGCACGGCTGGTTCTTCGAGATCGAGACCGGTGCCCTCCTGGCCTATGACGGCGCGAACGGGCGCTTCCGGCCGATCGCCGGGGCCGACATGCCCGTGGCGCAGGATTCCTCCACCGGCAGCCGCCTGCAGGCGGCCTGACCCATGCGGATCCCCAGCAGCCTGACCGCCGTCCTCGCCCCGGGCGGCGCCATCCGGACGAACCTCGCCCGGGACCTGCCCGCCTCCGTTGTGGTCTTCCTGGTGGCGCTGCCCCTGTGCATGGGCATCGCCATCGCGTCCGGCGTACCGCCGGAACGCGGTCTCGTCACCGGCATCGTCGGCGGCATCGTGGTCGGCCTCATCGCGGGCTCGCCGCTCCAGGTCAGCGGGCCCGCCGCGGGGCTCGCGGTGATCGTGTACGGGTTCGTGCAGGCGCACGGGCTCGACGCCCTCGGCCCGGTCCTGGTGGTGGCGGGCCTCGTCCAGCTCGCCGCCGGCGCCCTGCGGATCGGCGGCTGGTTCCGGGCGATCTCGCCGGCCGTGGTGCACGGCATGCTGGCCGGCATCGGGATCCTGATCGTCCTGGCCCAGATCCACGTCCTGACCGACGCCCTCCCCCGGGCGAGCGGCCTGGACAACCTCGTGGCGATCCCGGCCGCGTTCTTCGACTTCGTCACCGGCACGGGCGACCGCACCGGCGCCGTGATCGTCGGCGGGTTCACCATCGCGGCGATGATCGCCTGGGAGCGGCTGCGCCCGGCGCGGCTCCGGCTCCTGCCCGGGGCGCTCGTCGGCGTGCTGGCGGGCAGCCTGGCGGCCGGCCTCGGTGGCTTCGCCGTCAAGCGCGTGGCGGTGCCGGAGGCGCTCTTCTCCGGACTCGCCCTGCCGGGGGCCGAGGCCTGGGCGCGCCTCGCCGAGGCCGAGATCCTGATCATGGCCCTGGTCATCGCGGTGATCGCCAGCGCCGAGAGCCTGCTCTCGGCGGCCGCTGTCGACCGGATGCACGACGGCCCCCGCACCCGCTTTGACCGGGAGCTCGGCGCCCAGGGCATCGGCAACCTGATCTGCGGACTCCTCGGCGCGCTGCCGATGACCGGGGTGATCGTACGCTCCTCGGCCAACGTCCAGGCGGGGGCGGTGAGCCGGGCCGCCACGGTGATGCACGGGACCTGGATCCTGGCCTTCCTGCTCGCCCTGCCCTGGCTGCTCGCCCTGGTGCCGACGGCGAGCCTTGCCGGCATCCTGGTGGTCACCGGCTGGCGACTGGCGAGCCCGGCCCACGCCCTGCACCTGCAGGCCCGCTACGGCTGGCTGACCGCCGCGATCTGGCTGGCCACGATGGCCACCGTGGTGGCGGTGGACCTGCTCTCCGGCGTGCTCACGGGCCTCGCCCTGAGCCTCATCCAGGCCCTGCCGAGCCTGCGCAAGGGCCGGCTCCGGATCGAGCACGCGGCGGCCCCGGAGGTGCCCGGCGTGCCGGAGCTGCGCCTGTCGGGGGCGGCGACCTTCCTGCAGCTTCCGAGCCTCACGGCGGCCCTGGAGCGTACCCCCGAGGGCGGCGAGGTCCGCCTCGCCACCGACAACCTCGCGGCCATCGACCACACCTGCCTGGAGATGATCGGCGACTGGGCGAGCCGGCGCAGCGCCGCCGGCAGCCGGATCGCCGTGGTCGGCGGGTCGGGAGTCCCGCACGACCGGCTCGCCGCCGCGGTGGCGGCCCCGGCCCACTAGGAAGCCCTGTGCCGAAGGGGCAGACCCTTCGGCACAGGGCGCGTCGGAGCAGGCCGTTCGGACGCGGGCCCGAAGCGGACGCGGGGCGGGCGGGGTCCGGGCGGGATCCGAAGGCGGGACCGTGGGTCCTGCGGCGGCGCCCCGACGTTTCCACGCGGATCCGAGCGGACGGCGCCCCCGGGCCTGTCCGCGTCGCGGCAGACGGTCGCGGCAACCGGTCGACGGGGCCGCCTTCCGGTCCGTCCCGACGCGGGCCGGGAGCCGCCCGGGTTCGTCGGAACCCGGAATTCCATCGTTTTCACAACCGGTTAATCCTGAATCTTCGCGCCCCCTTAACGGGCGGACCGCCAGACTCGCCGCTACGGCAGGCCCGCTGCGCGGGATCGGCCGCGGAATGGTACTCGTCAGGAGCTTCGTCGATGATCAGGTTCCTCGCGGCTTCGGCCGCATGCCTGGTCCTGTGCGGCGCCGCGGCGGCGCAGGACATGCCCGGCCTTGCGACGCTGCATCCGCCCGATCCCGCCCAGCCGGTGGCGGCGAGCCCCCCCGTCCCGATGCCGGACGGCGGGGTGGCGCCGGGACTGCGCCTGGGATCCGTTCCCGATCCGGACGCGGCCCGTCCCGACCCGGTCCCGACGCCCCCCGGCAGCCTCGCGCTCCGCAGCACCGCGGCCGACGCCGCGCAGACGACCGCCAGCCTGAAGGCCCCGTCCGCCACGCCCAAGCCGTGGTGCGCGCAGGAGCGGCGGGTCGGCACCGGTCTCGGCTTCTGCCTCGTCAATTGATCGGTCCGCCCGGGCCGTGCCGGGCTCTGCCCCGGACCCGGTCGCCGGCTCAGGAGGCCCCGTAGACCGCGACCGCGTCGAAGGTCTCGCCGTCCTCCGGGGCTTGGTCGCGAGAAGCGACGAGGGAGGCGACGAGGAGGACCAGCACGGCCGCTGCGACGGCCGCGACCGCGAGCGGCCGCGTGATCAGATCCGCATGGGCGCGGGCGGCGTGGATCACCGCGCAGCCGAGAAGGAAAATGCACACCTGCGCGGCCGGCGTCGCGAAGGCCGCCGTCATCGCGGCGTCCCGGTCGTCCGATGCCGGCCGATCACGCCGATCGGGTCCATGACGGTGTTCATGTCCGTGTCCATGGCACGCCCTCCCCGGCTGAGGCTGCCGATGCCCGGCTTGACCCGCAGGCGGTCGTCCGCGCCGGCCGGCGTGCCCGAACATGCGGGCGCGGGCGACCCGGCCGGGCGTCACGTCTGCGTGACCGGGCCCCCTCGGGCGGGTTCCGGATCCGGCGGCGCCAGGGCGTAGGTGGCCTCACCGACCCGGCTCAGGGGCCCGCCCGGCCCGGACCGCTTCCACAGCCGCGTGTTGAGGGCCGCCACCGGATCCCGGCCGGGCAGGGTGAAGCCCTGCCCGACGAGCACCTCCAGGATCTCGGCCGCGTGCAGCGGCCGGCCCGCGCGCCCGATCGCCGCGCAGGCCGCCTCCACCACGGCCCGGCCGTAGCGGCGGGCGCCGGCGGCATCCTCCGTGAAGGCGATGGCCGGCGGGATGGCGCCGCGGGCGCCGGCGGCATCGGTCCGGACCACGGGACGCGCCTCCGGACGCACTTCCGGACGGGCTTCCGCCCCCCGTCGTCCGCGCGGCGCGCCGGAATCCTCCGCCGCCGGTCCGGACCGATCCCCCGGCACGCCCGGGTCCCCCAGCGCCGGATCGTCGGCCGGGTCTCCGCGAAGGCGCGCCCCCGGCTCGGGGACCGGATCCGATGCCGCCCTCGCCCCGGATCCGGCGGCTCCCAGGCGGCGGCCGAGTTCGAGGTAGAGCACGAGGTCGGCGATCTGCCGGTCGAGGGCCTCGCGCTGGCGCCGCAACGCGGCGAGCCGCGCCTCGATCTCGGATTCCGACAGGCCCACGCGATGGTCCCTCCGACCTGAGGGAACATCTACCCGTTCTCAGCACCGGTGGGAATGCTCTAGATCGGAATATTCCGTCCCGCCTGAGCGACGGTCGGAATATTCCATCCGGCGAGCCTTATTCCCTCGCCCGCTTCCGCATTCCCTTGGCGGCCGGCCTGGGCGGCACGAGCAGCGTGCTCGGATCGGCCGGATGCAGGGTCAGGCCGCCCTCGTCGAGGACCAGCGGCAGCCGCGGGAAGACCTCGCGCAGATGCGCGAGATCCGCCTTGAACGCCTGCCGGAAGCTGCGGATCGAGGCGTTCTCGGCGCCGAACTGCGCGTGGAGGTTGGCCCAGGTCAGGCGGAGCGGGCGCTGCAGCGACCGCAGGCGGTAGCCGGTCCAGAACAGCAGGTCGAGCTTGCGCGCCGAGCCCGAGAAGGCCCGGGCCGCCCGCACGTCCACCGGCAGGGCGTGCCGGATCAGGGTCTCGTAGAATTCGGGGTCGAAGCGCACCGTGCGCCCCGCCTCGTCGGCCCCCTCGCCGGCGCGGGGGCGCCACAGTTCCAGGCTGCGGAACGGCGGAACGTTGAGGGTGGTGGCGCTGTCGCGCCCGTCCCAGAGGCCGATCTGCATGGAGCAGGCGGCCAGCCGGTTCAGCTGCTCCTTGAACTGGCGGATGGTGCCGCGCTCGCCCCCCGTGACCGCGAAGCCCATCTCGCGCATGAAGCCCGACAGGGTCTCGGCCACCTTCACGGTGGGGCTGCGCTGGCGCACGGCCTCGGTGCAGAGGTGCAGCAAGACCAGCCGGGCCTTCGGGCCGTAGGGCAGCCCCTGGGGCTCGAAGGCGCCCGTCTCCGGATCCTTGATCCGGCCGGCGATCAGGCTGAGGGAGTTGCGCCCGTAGCTGCGGGAGAATTCGCGCACCGGCCCGGGGTCGCGGTAGGGCAGGCCGCACAGCGCCAGGACCGAATGGATGTGCTGGAGGCTCGACGGGAGCGCCGGCTCGCTCTCGATCACGAGGCGCACCGCGTCGCGGCGGCGCTGGTCGCGCGACAGGCCGGCCCGGCGGCTCTCCTCCTCACCCAGGAGGGCGGCCTGGGCATCGCGCTCGCGCTGACGGTGGAGCACGTGCTCCACGATCTGCGCGAACAGAAAGCCGCCGCGCGCCGCCTCGATCTCGGCCTGCAGGTCCGGGTCGTGGATCCCGGCGATCTTCTCCTCGATGCTCATCGCCCCTCGGTCCGCGGCACAGGGGCGCGTTCGTCCGGCGAACGGGAGAACGGCCCGATCCTGCCATGCCACGATTCGGACGCCGCGGACCCGGTTCGATCGGGCTTGTCCCGGCAATCCACGCTTCCCCACTCCCGGCCCGCCCCCGAATGCAGGCGCATGACCGGGGCCGGGTGACCGCGGCCCCCCTCCGGCCCCGCGCGACGCAGAGTTCGATACGGGGTCCGTCCGCCGCCCGATCCCACGCAGAGTTCGATACGCCCACCCGCCCGCGTTCCGTCCCCGTTATCCACCGGCGCGGGCCGGAATCCCCGCCGAATCCGATACGCCGCCGCGCAGATTCCGATACGCCAGGTCGCCGGTCCGGCGCAGAATCCGATACGCGGCCGCGCAGAGTTCGATGCGCACCCACGCAGAGTCGGATGCGCAAAACCACATCAACCCCATGGCCAGAATGAGGAATTTCGGACTGCATATAACTTGCCGAACTGACTCTCTGAAAGACTCTTCCAGATAATCTTCCTAGTGGCGGAGAGCCTGTTCGTTCTGACGAACGAACCCTGACCGCACCGGAAGCGCACAGGGTACGAAGGGAATGTATGGTGGTTTTCCACATTCCCTCGAATTGCCGCCGTCGCCGCTTGACGATCCGCAGAGCCTGGATGGCGGCGGGCCGGCCGGCTTCGTCACGGGGACCGTCGCGATCCCCGCGATGGCGGCTTGACGCGGACGATGCCGCCCGGTTTCTCGGAGCCGTCCCAGAGGGCCCTCAGATGAAGAGCGTGCCGATGCCTCCCTTTCCGATCGAATCCCGATGACGGACCGCCGCGATGACGGCCGTCCGTCCGGCGGTCGCCCCGCCCCGAATCGCCCGCACGGGCCCCGACGTCCGGCTCTGCGGCCCGGCAACCGCCCCGGCAGCCGTCCCGGCGCGGCGGGCCGCCAGCGGGAGGCGGACGGCGACGGGCCGGCCGTGCTCTATGGCTGGCATCCCGTGGTTCAGGCCCTGGGCAATGCGCAGCGCGGCCTGCAGCGGCTGCTCGCCACCGAGAACGCGGCGGCGCGGCTGGAGGCGGAGTTCGGCGGCGCCTTGCGGATCACCCCGGAACTGGTCCGGCCGAGCGAGATCGGCCGCCTGCTCGGACCGGACGCCGTCCACCAGGGACTGTATCTCGAGGCCGAGCCCCTGCCCGCCCCGGGGCTCGACGATCTGCCCGCCGACGCGCTGCTGCTGGCGCTCGACCAGATCACCGACCCGCACAATGTCGGGGCGATCGTCCGCACCGCCGCGGCCTTCGGGGTGGCGGGGATCGTCACCACGGCGCGCCACGCTCCGGGCGCAACCGGGGTCCTGGCGAAATCCGCCTCCGGCGGCCTGGAGCACGTGCCGTTCGTGACCGTCCGGAACCTCGCCGAGGCGCTGATCGCCCTGGGGGAACGCGGCTTCACCCGGGTCGGCCTCGATTCCGACGCGCCGGAAAGCCTCGACGCCGTGACGGTCGCCCGGCCGCTGGTGATCGTGCTGGGCGCCGAGGGCAAGGGGCTGCGCGAGCGCACCCGGAGCTGCTGCGACCTGCTGGCGCGGATCCCCTTCGCGGGGGCGATCCGCAGCCTCAACGTCTCGAACGCCGCCGCCATCACCCTCTACGCCCTCGGCCGGACCGAGACCTGACCGCGACCTGACCGCGACGCGGACCGACGGCCCGGTCGAGACACGTTCGGAAACACGGAACCGGCGCCGGAAGCCCCTCTTCCGACTAGGCAGTTTCCGCAACTTCCCGTAGAGTTGCGGATGAGGGGGGCGTAGGCTGGAAGGCTGCGTCCGGATGCTGGACGATGTGATGACCTATGGCGGCTGGGCCGTCGGCCTGGTCGCTGTCGGCGTATGGACTTGGCTCGCGCGGCGTGCCTTTCCGAGTTTCGAATCCTTCGTGAGGGGCTTCGACGACGAGCTGCAGCTGGGCGCCAGCCCGGAGGAGCGCGCGCGCAGCGCGCGCTGGCATCAGGTCCGTCAGGCCGCCGTGGCGCTGACGGCCGTCGCGGCCCTGTGCCTGTCGATCGGGTTCGCGATTCCCGACTGAGCCCGCCGATTCGGCCGCGCCGGATCCGCGCGCTCACCGCCTCGGCCAGATCGATGTGGCGCTCCTGACCTTCCGGCACGGTTCCGGAGGCCGGCGTGCACTGAGGGCGCGGGGCGTCCCGGCGTTGGGCCGCGGCAGGACCCACGACAGATCCCGGATTCGAAGGCGCCGGGACCCTTCGCGGGTGCAGGGGGTGCCCTGCCGTCGGGCATGGCCCGGTGACGCCGGGGCGCCGCCCCGACACCCCGTCCGAGGGCGCGCCCTTCGGAAGCCCCGGCTCAAGCCGCCCGGATCCGGGTGAGGAAGCCCTCCGCGGCCTCCCGCAGGTCGCTCGCTTGGCGGGACAGGTCCCCTGCTGCCCGCAGCACCTGTTCGGAGCCCCGGCTGGCCGCGGCGGCGGCCTCGCCGACGCCCGCCATGTGCCCCGAGACCCCGCGGGTGTCCTGCGAGGTCTGGGCGGTGGTCCGGGCGATTTCCGCGGTGGCGGCGCCCTGCTCCTCGACCATGGCGGCGATCTCGGCCCCGATCCGGGCGAGGTTGCGAATCACCTCGGTGATGCTGCCGATGGACCGGACCGAGGCCTCCGTCGAGCCGGTGATCTCGGCGACCTTGGCGGCGATCTCCTCGGTGGCCCGGCTGGTCTGGGTGGCGAGGTCCTTGACCTCGGCGGCGACCACCGCGAAGCCGCGGCCCGCCTCGCCGGCGCGGGCGGCCTCGATCGTGGCGTTGAGCGCCAGCAGGTTGGTCTGACCGGCGATCTGCGAGATGATCGCGACGATCTCCCCGATGCTCCCGGCCGCCTGGGCGAGACGGTGCACCTCGCTGGCGGTCCCGTCCGCGTCCCGGGTCGCGGCGGCGGCGAGGTCGGCCGAGGCCCCCACCTGTACGCCGATCTCCCGGACCGAGGCGGTGAGTTCCTCGGTGGCCGCCGCCACCGTGTCGGCCGAGCGCGCGGCCGAATCGGCGGATCCGGCCACCGTCCGGCTGAGATCCGTGGTGTCCTGCGCGGTCCGGGCCATGCCGTGCGCGGAGGCCTCCAGCTGGGCGGCGGCCGCCGAGACGGCCGCGACGATGCCGCCGACCTGGCGCTCGAAGCTGTCGGCGAGGCCCAGGGCGGCGGCGCGCTGCGCGGCACTCGCCTCGGCGGCGAGCCGCTCCTGCGCGGCCCGGGCGGCGCGACGCTCGGCGACGCTGTCGCGGAAGGCGACGGCGGCGGCGGCGATCGCCCGGACCTCCCGCGGGCCCCCCGACGGGATCGCCAGATCGGCCGTCCCCTGGTCCCGGCCGATCGCGGTCAGAACCTGCGCCATCCGGGCGAGGGGGCGCGCGATCGCGGTGCCGAGCCAGACCGCGAGGCCGGCCGAGAGGGCGAACAGGGCGAGGCCTCCGGCGATCCAGAGGGTCAGCATCCGGTCCGCCCGGGCGCGCAGGGCGCCGGCGGCGGCCTCCAGATCGGCGGTGAGCCGGTCCTCCACGCCCTTCAGGGCATCGATGCGCTGCGTGGCGAGGCCGAACCAGGAAGGCGCGTCGCGGAAGGCGAGCGGCGTCCCCGGCATCGTTTCCTGGGCGATCCTGCGCAGGCGCGCGACCGCCCGGGCCGGCTCGGTCGCCTCGGCGGCGTCGAGCAGGGTCGTCTGGGCGGCCTCGGCCCCGGCCCGGAACAGGCCCGCATAGGTCGCCTGCTCGGCCGAGAGGGTGGCGAGCCGGCGCGCGGCCGCGAGGTCCAGGTTGCCGGAGGCGAAGACCGCCGAGGCGGCGGCCCGCTCCTGGCCGGCGGCTTCCTTCATGGCCAGGAAGGCCGCGTAGGCGTTCGCCCGGGCGGCGAGGCCGGCCTCGTCGATCGCCCCGCCCATCGCCCGCACGAGCCCGAGCCCCTCGCCGATCAGGCCGGTGTAGTAGCCGGCCGCCTGGGGGACGCCGGCCGTCAGGGCATCCACCGCCAGCCGCTGGTCGGCGAGCCCGGCGAGCGCCTGGCCGAAACCCGCGCCGCGCGCCGCGAAGGCCGGGCCGTACTGCGTGGCCGCCGCCATCGCCCCGGGAAGGTCTGCGAGAGCCGCGTCGGTGCGCACGCGCTGGGCGGCGAGTTCGGGCCCGAACTGTGCGCCCTTCGCGCCCAGGAACAGGCTGGAGGCGCCGCGCTCGCGCTGGGCCTCATGCACGAAGGCGCTGATCCGCGAGGCGAGGCCGACGAGGCTCTCCACCCGGTCCATCTCGGCGCGCCGCGCCCACTGGTCGGACACCGTCCAGCCGGCGGCCCCCGCGAAGGCGAGGCTGGGGGCGAGCGCCACGACCAGGATCCGGGCGCGAAGCGAGGAGAGGAGGATCATCGGCGGCAGGACATCTCGGAGAACAGAACGGAGCTTGGCCGCAGGTCATAAAGATCTGGTTATGTTGACCTGCCCGGATTCGGTGCAGCTCTGCCTGATCGGATGGCAGTTTCGGTCGGGGCGGCGCTGTCGGTGTGCAGGTTTGCCAGGTCTTCAGCGCGGGGATCATCGGTTCCGGGGATCGCCCGTGCGGGGGCGGGCCGTCTTTCATCAGCGGCGGTACTTCGGCGGAGGCCGTCCGGGGAATTCGCTCCCCCGGTTCTATTGCGGGGCGCGGGATCGTGACCCTGCGCCGGGTCATGCGGGACCGCCGCCGCCGGAGCGCCCTGAACCGCCGGGTCCTCTCCAGCGGAGGGCGACAGCTGCGCCCTTCCGCGCCCCGGCCCGCGTCGTCTCCGCCACCGCCGCCCCCCGGGCCGGGATCGTCGCTCTCGTCACCCCGATCGACGACCCGGAGCGGCTGATTTCCGGCTCCGCAAGCGCCGGAGCCTGTGGCGGTCCCGGGCGTTCCCGTCCCGGCGCGCGATGGGCGGCCCGCAGGATGGGCGGCCCGCAGGATGGGCGGCCCGCAGGACGTCGCCGCCGGGGCGCACGCCTCGACGGGCTGTCTCGCCGCGTTGACGCGGGGCGCCTGCGCACCACCCTGGGTGAGCATGACGGGGGGATCGACCCCGCGAGCCCGCGGCGTGCCCCGGCGCCGATCGAGAGCGGGCGGGCCGAGGACAGGATCGTGCGCGACGGTTTTCGGAGTGAGGAGGACGTGATGTCGGAGGCGGAGGCGATGGCGGACGCGGCGGGGACCGGCATCTTCGACGTGGCGGCGCTGGCGGCGGCGCTGCCCGGCAGCGCCCAGACCCTCCTGGTCGACACCTATCTGACCAACCGGGAGGCCGCGAGCGCCCGGGTGTTCCGGGTCTACCGGCCGACTCCGCCGCACTACCACGCCACCTGCGACGAGTACCTCTACTGCCTGTCGGGCCGGGGCACGGTCTGGCTGGGCGACCCGGCCGCCGCGACCGCATTCGGCCCCGGTCAGCTCCTGGTCTTCGAGAAGGGCACGGTCCACGCCATGCCGGAGATCGATCCCGCGGAACCGGTGGTGTTCCTCGCGATCGACACCCCCCGGCGGGCGCCCACCGACATCGTCTTCGTGAACCCGGAGGACGGCAGCCCCGCCACCTTCATGGCGCGCAACGCCGAGGCGTGAGCCTCACACCGGCAGGGACCGCCCGGCCGCCGCCACGGCGAGGAGCAGGGCCGCCACGAGCAGGAGCGCGGCGGACAGGCCCAAAGCCTGCGCGGCGAAGCCGATCAGCGCCGGGCCCGCCAGCACCCCGGCATAGCCGAGCGTCGTCACCGCCGGCACCGCCACGCGCGCGGGCATCGCGGTCTGGCGGCCGGCCGCCGTGAACAGGACCGGGACGATGTTGGCGCAGCCCGCCCCGACCAGGGCGTAGCCGGCGAGGGCCGCCTCCCAGGCCGGGACCAGGACCGAGAGCGCGAGTCCGGCGGCCGCCAGGAGGCCGCCGAAGACCACCACGGGCCGCCGCCCGAGCCGGGCCACGACCCGATCGCCGGCAAGGCGCCCGGCCGTCATCGTCACCGAGAAGGCCGCGTAGCCGAGCGCCGCCCAGGCCGGATCGAGGCCCCGCTGCTGGATCAGGAACACCGCGCTCCAGTCGAGGGCCGAGCCCTCGGTGAGGAACACCACGAAGCAGAGCAGGCCCAGCACCAGCACGACGCCCCGGGGGCGCGCGAAGGCGGGGCCTCCGCTCCCCCCTGCCCGCTCGGCCGGCAGGATCCCGGGCCAGGCGGCCGCGAACAGGGCCGCGATCCCGGCGACCAGGAGCAGCACGCTCCGGCCCGCGCCGAGCCCGGCCGCCAGCAGGCCACTGGCGATCAGCGCCCCCAGGATGCAGCCGAGACTGTAGAGGCCGTGGAAGCCCGACATCATCGGGCGCCCGCTGGCGCGCTCCACCACGACGGCCTGCAGGTTCATGACGCAGTCCACCGCCCCCATCCCGGCGCCGAACAGCACCAGCGCCAGGGTGAGCTCCACGAGCCCATCGCCCACGGCCAGCACCGGCAGGGCGAGGCCGATCGCCAGCGTGCCGGCGAGCAGGACCGGCCGGAAACCGAGCCGCGAAGCCGCCGCCCCGGCGCTCGGCATCGCCAGGATCGAGCCGATGCCGAAGGTGAGGAGCAGCAGGCCGAGCCCCGCCGCGTCGAGGCCGGCGCGGTCCTGCACCAGCGGCACCAGGGGCGCCCAGGTGGCGTTGGCGATGCCCACGATCAGGAACAGCAGCCGCGTGGACACGCTCTGTCCGCGGGCCGCATTCCGGTCCCCCGCCCCGCCGAGGGCGACCGGGTCGGTCAGGTCGAGCGCTGGCATCGGCACCTGTCGATGGAGTCGAGTCCGAGGGTGGATCCCGGCGACGTGGGGCCTCGGTTCCCGCGGTGCAACACCGGGCCGTCGTCGCGCGCGCCGTGCCGCGCGCCCGGAGGGGACACCGGCGGCCCCATGCGTCGGCGACTTGCCCGGTTCCTCGCAGGCGCCCTCGCGCGCCCGCTTGGACGCCCGCTTGGACGCCCGCTTGGACGCCCGCTCGGGCGCTGCCGGAACGCTTTGCCGCGCGCGCAAGGGCGGCGGCTCGTTCGCCGAGCGGTTGCCGCCGTACGCGTTTCGTTCTAGCAAGGGCGGCGCATGACGGACCTGCGTCCCGCCGGCCCCACCTTGCCGTCGGCCCCCTCGGGCTCGACATGTGTCGGAGCGGCGGCTGGCCCGCGCGCGAATCCGATCCGGATCCGATCCGACTGCGTCGACGCCTCGAAAGACCGCCGCCCTCATGGCCAAAGCCCAAGCTGGAAGTCGTGCCGCAAGCCGCGCCGGCGCCGCCCAAGCTGCCCCGACAGCCGCCGCGCAGACGGCGTCCAAGGCTCCGAAAGCCGCCACCGCCGCCCCGGCCCCGCAGCCCAAGCCGACCCGCGCGAAGTCCGAAAAGCCCGCCCGCCCTGGGGCGGCCGCCGAGGCCGCGATCGACGCCAAGCTGGCGGCCCTGTTCGACGCCGCGCCGGCGAGCGCCCATGACCGGCGGGTCATCGCGGTCCGGGGGGCCCGGGAGCACAACCTCAAGAACGTCGACCTGACGATCCCCCGGGACAAGCTCGTGGTGTTCACCGGGCTGTCGGGCTCGGGCAAGTCGTCGCTGGCCTTCGACACGATCTACGCCGAGGGGCAGCGCCGCTACGTCGAGTCGCTCTCGGCCTATGCCCGCCAGTTCCTGGAGATGATGTCGAAGCCCGACGTCGACCAGATCGACGGGCTGTCGCCGGCGATCTCCATCGAGCAGAAGACCACCTCCAAGAACCCCCGCTCCACCGTCGGGACGGTCACCGAGATCTACGACTACATGCGCCTGCTCTGGGCGCGGGTCGGCATCCCCTACTCGCCCGACACCGGCCTGCCGATCGAGAGCCAGACCGTCCAGCAGATGGTCGACCGGGTGCTGGAATTGCCGGAGAAGACCCGGCTCTACCTGCTGGCGCCCGTGGTCCGCGGACGCAAGGGCGAGTACCGCAAGGAAATCGCCGAGTACCAGAAGAAGGGCTTCCAGCGCCTGCGCGTGAACGGCGAATACTACGCCATCGACGACGTGCCCAAGCTCGACAAGAAGTTCAAGCACGACATCGACGTGGTGGTCGACCGCATCGTGGTCCGGGCCGATATCGGCTCGCGGCTGGCCGAGTCCTTCGAGACGGCCCTGGAGCTGGCCGATGGCATCGCGGAGGTCGTGTTCGCGGATGCCCCCGAGGGCGAGACGCCCCGGACCATCACCTTCTCGTCGCGCTTCGCCTGCCCGGTCTCGGGCTTCACCATCGCGGAGATCGAGCCCCGGCTGTTCTCGTTCAACAACCCGTTCGGCGCCTGCCCGACCTGCAGCGGCATCGGCCACGAGATGCGGATCGACCCCGAGCTGGTCATCTCCGATCCCGCTTTGAGCCTGAAGCGCGGCGCCGTCGGTCCCTGGGCGAAATCGACCTCGCCCTATTACGGCCAGACCCTGGAGGCGCTGGCCGAGCATTTCGGCTTCAAGACCAGCGTCCCGTGGCAGAGCCTGTCGGAGACGGCCCGTGCCATCGTGCTGTACGGCTCGGGCAAGCAGGCGATCCGCTTCGCCTACGACGACGGGTTGCGCAAGTACACGGTCAACAAGCCCTTCGAGGGCGTGATCCCGAACCTGGAGCGCCGCTACAAGGAGAGCGACTCGGACGCCGTCCGGGAGGAGATCGGGCGCTTCATGAGCGAGACGCCCTGCGCCGCCTGCGGCGGCAAGCGGCTGAAGCCCGAGGCGCTCGCCGTGAAGGTCGCCATGGCCGACATTGCCGATGTCACGGCCCTCTCAGTCAGTGAGGCGCATCGCTGGTTCTCGGAGCTGCCGGAGAAGCTGACGGCGAAGCAGAACGCGATCGCGGTCCGGATCCTGAAGGAGATCCGCGACCGGCTGAGCTTCCTGGTGGATGTCGGCCTCGAATACCTGACGCTCGCCCGCGGCTCCGGCTCCCTCTCGGGCGGCGAGAGCCAGCGCATCCGGCTGGCCTCGCAGATCGGCTCCGGCCTCACCGGCGTGCTCTACGTCCTGGACGAGCCGTCGATCGGCCTGCACCAGCGCGACAACGAGCGGCTGCTCGGCACGCTCAAGCGCCTGCGCGACCTCGGCAATTCGGTGATCGTGGTCGAGCACGACGAGGACGCGATCCTGCAGGCCGATTACGTGGTCGATGTCGGCCCGGGCGCCGGTATCCACGGTGGCGAGATCATCGCGCAGGGCACTCCCGCCGAGGTCCTGGCCAACCCGGCCTCGCTCACCGCGAAATACCTCACGGGCGAGATGTCCGTGCGCACGCCGACCGCGCGCCGAAAAGGCCGCAAGGGCAAGCTCGGCCTGTTCGGCGCCCGGGGCAACAATCTGAAGGATGTCGATGTCGAGATCCCGCTCGGCACCTTCACCTGCATCACCGGCGTCTCGGGGGGCGGCAAGTCCACCCTGGTGATCGACACCCTCTACAAGGCGATCGCCAAGAAGCTGAACGGCGCCCTGGAGCACCCGGCCCCCTACGGACGGCTGGAGGGGCTGGAGCACCTCGACAAGGTCATCGACATCGACCAGTCGCCGATCGGGCGCACGCCGCGCTCGAACCCCGCCACCTATATCGGCGCCTTCACGCCGATCCGCGACTGGTTCGCGGGCCTGCCGGAGGCCAAGGCACGGGGCTACCAGCCCGGCCGCTTCTCGTTCAACGTCAAGGGCGGGCGCTGCGAGGCGTGCTCGGGCGACGGCGTCATCAAGATCGAGATGCACTTCCTGCCGGACGTCTACGTCACCTGCGACGTCTGCAAGGGCAAGCGCTACGACCGCGAGACCCTGGAGGTGAAGTACCGGGCCAAGTCCATCGCCGACGTGCTCGATTCCACCGTCGAGGAGGCGGCCGAGCTGTTCAAGGCGGTGCCGGCGATCCGCGACAAGCTCGAGACCCTGAAGCGGGTCGGCCTGCACTACGTCCATGTCGGTCAGCAGGCCACGACCCTGTCGGGGGGCGAGGCACAGCGGGTGAAGCTCTCCAAGGAGCTGTCGAAGCGCGCCACGGGGCGCACCCTCTACATCCTCGACGAGCCGACCACCGGCCTGCACTTCCACGACGTCGCCAAGCTCATGGAGGTGCTCCACGAGCTGGTCGACCAGGGCAACACCGTGGTGGTGATCGAGCACAACCTCGAAGTGATCAAGACCGCCGACTGGGTGATCGACATGGGTCCCGAGGGCGGCGACGGCGGCGGCCGGGTCGTGGCGCAGGGCACGCCGGAAGAGATCGCACGCTCCAAGGCCAGCCATACCGGCCGGTTCCTGCGCGAGGTGCTGGAGCGGCGCCCCGCGGCGCCCGCGCGCCGAGGCCGCGCCGCCGAGTAGCGCGCCAAACCTTCCGGGTAAGCGGCGGCGTCGGACGCACCGGCGACAGGGCCGGCCGCGGGCCCTCCCCCACACAGGACGGGCGGGACGCGCGGCCCCGGAGGATCGGCCCCTCCGGGCGGGGACGCGCGAATCCGCGAGCCCGACGGGAGGAGGCAGGCGGTTCGGACCGGCGCGATCGCAGGCCGGCGCGGCAGTTTCTGCCGGGTGCCGTCCGCATATCCGCCCGGCCGGGCGGTGATTCGAGCCGCGGGGCGCCGGTTCGGGCCAGCCGCGGGCCGGTTCGAAGCCGGATTCCGGTCCGTATCCCGGCCGGGCGGCCCGCCCGGCGGCCTGCCCGATCACCTCCCCGACCTTGCCGGATTCTCCCGTGCCCCGGCGCGACAACAGCTTGACCATTCAACGATATTTTGCCGGACCCCCCCGTTTGGGCCGGGTCTGTGGACAGTGTTGCATCGCCGCAAAAATGCGGCTTTTGCGCAACGGTTCAGCCGGTTGTGGCGTTTCGGCGAGCATTCCACTGTCTTTCCGCAGGTCTCTGTAGAATAGTCGCAGACGTTGAGACGGGCAGGCTCCGTGGGGGCGCTCGGTAGGTCCGAAGCCGGCAGCCGCGATTGGCGAGCAGACCGGCAAGGAAGTGCCGAATGCGGGACGGAAGCCGTGGGACCTTGGGAAGGAATGAGAAAATGATGAAGAACTGGCTCGCGGCCGGCGCGGTCGCGCTCACGGTCGGCATGACCTCGACGATCGCGCAGGCGCAGACCACCACGGTTCCCGGCGAGCAGGTCGGCCTCGCCGTCGGCGCGCCGCTGCCGGAAGGCCTCTACGCGATCAACACGTTCACCTACCGCCGCACCGACGCGCCAAACTCGCCCGACACGGCCGTCAACATCCCGGTCCTGGTCTGGTCGACCCCGTTCGTGCCGTTCGGCGGCCGCGTCGAGCTGCTCGTGGCGCCCCCGACCGTGTTCGCCTTCACCCGCAACCCGGCGGGCGTGCGCAACAAGGACATCTCGATCAACGTCGGCACCTTCGTCGGCGGCATCTGGGCCTTCGACCTCGGCAACAACTTCGGCGTCAGCTTGCTCGGCGGCGCCTACCTGAACGACCTGAACGGCGACCGCGGCTCGATCATCACCGCGAACGGCACGACGGCCACCCCGGTCCTGCCGCAGCTCTCCTCCAACACCTACCGCTTCGGCATCGCCGGCAGCTACACCGGTGACGGCTGGAACATCACCGCCAACCTGACCGCCAACATCTACGACTCGCCCGGCCGCTTCCCCGGCCAGGTCGGCGCCGCCATCGGCCCGATCCGCCTCTCGGACGCCCTGAACTTCGACCTCACCGCGACGAAGAAGTTCGGCAACTTCGAGATCGGCCCGATCGCCTACGGCACCTACAACTTCGACATCAGCCAGGCCAGCGCGGCGGCCGGCAACCGCGGCCGCTTCGCCATCGGCGGCCTCGTCGGCTACGACTTCAAGATCTTCACCGTCCAGGCCTACGTCGCCCGCGACGTCGTGACCGGCGCGCAGTACACCAACGCCTTCGGCCGCACCCGCGACAACTACTCCACCGACGGCTGGATCCGGTTCATCGTGCCGCTCTACTCGCCGGCCCCGGCCGCCTCGCCGGTCCCGGCGGCCCTGGTCCGCAAGTACTGAGACCAACCCGAGACACCGGGCTCCCCGCCGCCGCGCGGCGGGGGCGCCCGGATCTCCGACAGGCCGTCCTCCGGGACGGCGCGCCGCCCGGCACCGCCGGGCGGTTTTTTGTTGTGCCGGCCCCGCCGCGGGCCGCCCCGAACGGGCCCGTTCCATGGGTCGCAACCGACCGCGGGTGACGCGGGCGGCGCTGACATCCTATGGTGTGCCGATGGCGCGGCTCCGGCGCCGACCGGAGCGCAGGCGGACGAGCCGAAGGAAAGTCATGGCGACGCAGGGCGAGTGGAAGATCCCCGCGCAGGCCCAGCCCAGGCCCGCGGATTACGGCTACGACCTCGACCGGGCGCTCTCGGCCGTGCTGGCCCTGTCGGCGCGGATCCCGGAGAGCGCGTTCACCGCCGAGACGCTCGGCACCGAGCGCGCCGGCAACGGCGTGGTGATCCGCGAGGACGGTCTCGTGCTCACCATCGGCTACCTCGTCACCGAGGCCGAGAGCGTCTGGCTCACCACCCGGGACGGCCGCTCGGTGCCCGGCCACGTCCTCGGCTTCGACGCCGCCACGGGCTTCGGCCTGGTCCAGGCGCTCGGCGATCTCGGCGTGCCGGCCCTTCCGCTCGGCCGCTCGGCCGGGCTGAAGACCGGCGACCGGGCCGTGCTGGCGGGGGCGGGCGGGCGCCAGCGCTGCGTCGCCGTCGAGGTCGTGGCCCGGCAGGAATTCGCCGGCTACTGGGAATACGTCCTCGACGAGGCGCTGTTCACCGCCCCCGCGCACCCGCATTGGGGCGGCACCGCGCTGATCGGTCCCCAGGGCGACCTGCTCGGCATCGGCTCGCTGCAGCTGCAGCAGGGCGGCGCCGGCGCGGCGCGGCCGATCAACATGGTGGTGCCCATCGACCTGCTGACGCCGATCCTCGAGGACCTCGCCACGCGCGGGCGGGCCAACCGGCCGCCGCGCCCCTGGCTCGGCCTCTACGCCACCGAGAGCGAGGAGGGCATCGTCGTGATGGGCCTCGCCGATAACGGTCCGGCCGAGACCGGCGGCCTCCAGGCCGGCGACGTGATCGAGGCGGTGGCCGGCGAGCCGGTGGCCGATCTCGCCGCCCTGTTCCGCAGCGTCTGGGCGCTCGGCGAGGCCGGGGTGCGGGTGCCCCTCACGGTCCGCCGCGAGGGGCGCGGCGTGAAGCTCGCCCTCGTCTCCGGAGACCGGGAGCGGTTCCTGCGCACGCCCTCGCTGCACTGAGGCCGCCCGGAGCGCGCAGCCGTCGCGCTCCGGGCGGCGTCGCCGCGGGTGCCGTCGCGGGTGCCGTCTTGGGTGCCGTCTTGGGCCTGTACCGGGCACAACTTACGGCTCAGCGACTGTTCAGGTGGCGGCGTCGAATCTGCAACGACCGGCTCCCGATCCGCCGGAAGCGTTGAGGAGATCCAGTCATGACGGTTCTGAGCGCACCGCGCGCGAAGGCGCTCGTGATGGCCGCCGCGATCGCCGGCGGCCTCGGGCTCGCGGGCACCGCCGAGGCGGCCGGGGGCTGCGGCCCCGGCTTCCACCCGAATCCCTGGGGCATCTGCCGGCCGAACTGGGGGCCCCGGCCCTACGGATACTGGCGGCGGCCGATCTACTATGGTGGCTATGGCGGCTATTACCGGCCGCGGCCGTTCTACCGGCCCTACGGCTTCTACGGGCCGCGCCCGTTCTACTAAGCCTCGCGCCGGGCGATTCGAACGGCATGACGGGCGTCCCGCCGACCGGCGGGGCGCCCGTCGCGCGTTGTGGGAGGCTTTCCGGGGCCTGCATGCGCACAAAGAATGACCATTTGGAAACCTTGCCGGTTTCTTAAGCCCGGTATGCACTTTCCGCAGGTCTGATGCTTGACCTTGCGACTCCTGCTGCGCTGCGGCGGGATTATATGTGCGTTGCACCAACAAGAGGCAGCGATGCGCAATGAGGCGCCGTCGTCTGCTCGAACAGAGGTCACAGCACACCATGTCCGCCGCCCGTAGCGTCCTGAGCCGCGTCCGCGCCTATCTCCGGTACCGCGACACCGTTTCCCAGCTGTCCCGCCTGTCGGACCGCGACCTGGCCGATCTCGGCATCAACCGCAGCGAGATCCGCGGCGTCGCCCGCGTCTGATCCCAGCGTTTGATCCCAGCGTCCGAGCCGAACGCCGTGAAGGACCGTTGCCCGTTGATCCGGGCGGCGGTCCTTCGCTATTTTCAGGCATGACACAGACCATCCATATCGTCGGCGGCGGCCTCGCCGGATCTGAGGCCGCCTGGCAGGTGGCCGAGGCCGGCCATCGCGCCGTGCTCCACGAGATGCGCCCCGTGCGCGGCACCGAGGCCCATCAGACCGACGGGCTCGCCGAGCTCGTCTGCTCGAATTCCTTCCGGTCGGACGACCCGGAGGGCAACGCGGTCGGGCTGCTGCATCAGGAGATGCGCACGCTCGGCTCGCTGATCATGCGGGCGGCCGACGCCAACCAAGTGCCGGCGGGCGGGGCGCTGGCGGTCGACCGGGAGGGGTTCTCCGCGGCGGTGACCCGGACTCTGGAGCAGCACCCCAACGTGACCCTGGTCCGCGGGGAGGTCGAGGGGCTGCCGCCGGAGGCGTGGGGCCCCTGCATCGTCGCCACCGGCCCGCTCACCGCACCCGCCCTCGCCGAGGGGATCCGGGGGCTTACCGGGGCCGAATCCCTCGCCTTCTTCGACGCCATCGCGCCCATCGTCCACCGCGACTCGATCGACATGGAGGTGGCGTGGTTCCAGTCCCGCTACGACAAGCCGGGGCCGGGCGGCACGGGGGCGGACTATCTTAACTGCCCGATGAACCGGGAGCAGTACGACGCCTTCGTGGCCGCCCTCGTGGCGGGCGAGAAGATCGGGTTCAAGCAATGGGAGGGCACGCCCTATTTCGACGGCTGCCTGCCCGTCGAAGTGATGGCCGAGCGCGGGCCCGAGACCCTGCGCCACGGCCCGATGAAGCCCGTGGGGCTCACCAACCCGCGGGACCCGCTGGTCAAGCCCTGCGCGATCGTGCAGCTGCGCCAGGACAACGCGCTGGGCACCCTCTACAACATGGTCGGCTTCCAGACGAAGCTGACCTATGCCGAGCAGGTCCGGATCTTCCGCACGATCCCCGGCCTGGAGCGGGCCGAGTTCGCCCGCCTCGGGGGCCTGCACCGCAACACCTATCTCGACAGCCCGCGCCTCCTCGACGCCACCCTCCGGCTGAAGGCCCGGCCCGCCTTGCGCTTCGCCGGCCAGATCACCGGCTGCGAGGGCTACGTGGAGAGTGCCGCGGTCGGGCTGATGGCCGGCCGCTTCGCCGTCGCCGAGGCGGCCGGCCGGCCCCTCGCCCCCCTGCCCCAGACGACGGCCCTCGGCGCGCTCATCGCCCACATCACCGGCGGCCACGTCGCGGCGGACGGCGAGGCCAACGCCCCGCGCTCGTTCCAGCCGATGAACGTCAATTTCGGCCTGTTCCCGCCGCTCGCGCAGGCCCCCCGCAACGAGACCGGCCGGCGCCTGCGCGGGCCCGAGAAGGCCGCGCTGAAGAAGCGCGCGCTCACCGACCGGGCCCGGACCGACCTCGCCGCCTGGATGGCGGGGACGCAGCCGGCGGACTGGAGACCTGCGGCGGCGGAATAGGAAGGCGCATGCGGCTTGCAGGGGGGCGCCCTCCAGCATCCGGGCCCCGCATGATCGAGATCGACACCCGCGCCTTCCTGGCCGACCTGTACGCCCTGCGCGAGATCGGCCGGTTCCGCACCGGCGTCCACCGGCCGACCTTCTCGCCCGAGGACATGGAATCCCGCCGCTGGCTGATGGCCAAGCTGGAGGCCTGCGGGCTCGCGGCCTCCATCGACGGGATCGGCAACGTGCTGGGGCGCCACCGCGGCCCCGGCCCGCATCTCCTGGTCGGCAGCCATATCGAGACCCAGAACGAGGCCGGCTGGCTCGACGGGGCGCTCGGGGTCGTGGCCGGGGTGGCGCTGGCCCGGGCCGGCCTGCCCGTCGACGTCGTCGCCTTCGCGGACGAGGAGGGGCATTTCTCCGGCGGTTTCCTGGGCAGCCGCTCGGCGATCGGCGACCTGACCGAGGCCGAGATCGACGAAGCCCGCAACCGCACCGACGGCACCCCCCTGCGCGCGGCGCTCGAAGCCGCGGGCCTGGCCGGCCTGCCCCGGATGCGGCTCGATCCGGGCCGCTACCGCGGCTTCCTGGAGATGCATATCGAGCAGGGCACGCAGCTCGAATCCGCTGGCCTGCATCTCGGCGTGGTGAGCGGCATCGTGGCGATCTGGCAGTTCCGGATCGTGTTCGAGGGCAACCAGGACCATGCCGGCGGCACCACCATGGCGGAGCGCCGGGACGCGGGCCTCTCGGCGGTGCGGTTCCTGGCGGCGATCGACCGGGCGTTTCCGAAGGTCTGCGGCCCGCGCAGCACCTGGACCACCGGGCGGATCACCCTGGATCCCGGCGGCTTCAGCATCATCCCGGGCCGGGCGGAGGTGTTCTTCCAGTTCCGCGACGTGGCGATGCCGGTGCTGGAGCGGATGGAGGCCTGCCTGGAGGCGCTGGTGCGCGAATCGAACCGGCGCGAGCGCTGCCCGGCGACGCTGACGGCCCTCTCCAAGGCGATCCCCGCCCCTTGCGACCCGGACCTGATGCGCGCCCTCTCGGAGGCCGCCGAGCGGGTCTGCCCCGGCGGATGGCAGGTGATGCCCTCGGGGGCCGGACACGACGCGCAGAACGTCGCCCGGATCCTGCCGGCCGCGATGCTGTTCGTGCCCTCGATCGACGGCATCAGCCACCATTGGGCGGAGGATACGAGCGACGCCGACCTCGCCCTCGGGGTGCGGGCGCTCGGGGACGCGGCCGCCCGGGTGCTGGCGGGGTGAGCGTACCGTGCCCCGGGCTCTCTGCCGATCGGCCGGAGGGAACGGGCCGTCGCGGCGCCCCGGACCTCAGGCGCCCGGCAGCAGCGACTGGATCGGGATCAGGTCCGGCCGGTATTCCTGCATCCCGCCGGCGATCCGCTCCTCCACGGCGTCGAGGAATTTCTCCGGGTCGGTGATCGAGCACTGGCGCAGGTCCCAGAAGGCGTAGCGCCACCACTGCACCTTCAGGTAGCGCTCGATCAGCGCGTCGGGGAAGCGCATCTTCACGATCCGGGCCGGGCTGCCGGCCACGATCGCGTAGGGCGGCACGTCCTTGGTCACCACCGCCATGGCGCCGATGATCGCCCCGTCGCCGATCGTGATGTCGGGCATCAGGAAGGCGCCGTGGCCGATATAGACGTCGTTGCCGATGCGCACGCGCTTGGGCCACAGATAGGGGCCGCAGATCTCGTAATCCTCCGCCCGCGGGTCCAGGCGGTCGAACACCGCCGAGTGGTGCGTGTAGAACAGCGGCGAGGTCGAGCCGCAATGGACCGGGTGGCTGCCGCGCCCGACCTGGACGCTCTCGCCGATCGAGCAGTAGCGGGCGATGTCCGCGCCGAAATAGTAGCCGCTCACCGCGTACGAGAAGGCTCCCATGGTGAGGCAGTAATCGATGCCCATCCACTTGATGCTGCACGGTGGCTCGAAGGTGCAGTCCTCCGGCAGTCCGAACGGAGCCGGATGCAGCACCGAGATGCCGCGCCGCAGCATCTCCTGCTTCATGTCCTCGTTGACGGAGATCATGCGGCGTCCTCGTCGATGCGGCGGCGTTCCGACCCGGCCGGTGCCGGGTCCAGGCCATAATAATCGTGCAGCAGGTCGCCGTAGACGGCGGCCCGGATCGGTCCGGAGAATCGCCCCGCATCCGAGACGTCGAGGGCGAGCAGCCGGTCGTTGAAGGCGGCCGGGTCGGTGACGAGGGCGCAGGGCATCAGGTGGCCGTTCGGATAGGCGCGCAGCCGCTCGGCCGGTGCGCCGAGGTCGAAGGCCGCCACCGGCAGGCCGGTGCGCAGCGCCAGCGTCAGCGCGTACGAGTAGGTCTCCGGCCAGATCGCCGGCAACAGGACCAGGTCGGCCGAGACCCGCCAGACCAGGTCCAGGGCCTCGTGGTCGCCGGCGTAGCGCCCGGTCTGGGCGACCCCGACCTGCTCCAGGCCGACGGCCAGGGCCGGGTCGGAGAAGCCCACGATCGAGAAGCGCAAAGGCAGCTTCCGATCCTGCGCGTCGGTGGCCAGCGCCTGCAGGAACAGCCCGCCCTTCGTGGCGCTGATCGCGCCGAGCACAGCGACGCGGCGGACGCGTCCGGGCCGCTTTAGGGCGGTGGAGCGCACGCTGCGCTCCGGCTCGACATGCGGCCGGACCGTGACCGCGAGATCCGGGTACACGTCCCGGATCCGGCCCGCCGTGTCGGCGGACGGCGCGAACACCCGCGAAGCCCCCGCCAGGAACGCCCCGAACGCCGCCCGCCGCTCCCCCGGATCCGGCTCCTCGAACCCGTCCGCGTCCGAAGCCAGACAGGCCCGGCACGCGCTGACCGGCGCCAGCCCGCAATAGCGCCCGTCCGGCTGGACGAGGTGGTTGCGGTGGCAGACCGGCGAGTAGTCGTGCAGCGTCCAGGCGTAGGGCCGGCCCGACCCCGCCACCCGATCCATCAGCGCCCGCGCCGCCGCCCAGCGCAGCCCCGCCAGCGAGTGCACGTGGATCAGGACCGGCGCCAGCTCTGCGATGAAGCCGGCGAGTTCGTCCGCGTCCCGCGGCAGGTACAGGCTGTCGAGGTTGGGCAGGTACAGGAATTCGGGGCTGCGGTAGGCGACGTGGACCTCGAGGTTGCGGGTCCGGTCGATCTGCAGGAGCACGACGCTCAGGCCCTCGGCCCGGGCCTGGGCGACCATGTCGTCGATGTGCCGCTGGATGCCCCCGCCCCAGGAATGGGTCACGTACAGGAGCGCCCGGCCGGCGAAGTGCCGGGCCAGCCGCGCCCGGTCGAGCCGCGCCCGCCCGCGCCGGCCGGGATCGGCCTGGACGAACTGGCCGACCCGGGCCGGGTAGTCGGGGTGCTTGGCCAGCAGGGCCGCCTGGCCCTGGACGTACTCGCCGCCCTCGTCGAGCCCGAACGAGATCTGGCCGGCATGGTAGACGAACACGTCCTCGGCGAGCAGGTTGACGAAGCCCGCCTTGATGGCGCGCAGGCACCAATCGTTCTCCTCGCCGTAGCCCTTGCCGAAGGCCTCGGCGTCGAGGGTGCCGACGGCGTCGAGCGCGGCGGCGGTCATGTACATGCAGAAGCCGACGCCGGTGGGCACGGGCACGGCGTGGCCGCGGTTGACCTGCGCGGCCATGCGGTCGAGATCGGCGCGGTCGATCTCCAGCGGCATGGTGTTGTTGGCGTTGAAGCGCGGATAGGAGCAGATCGTGGCGTTGTTGGACAGCGGCGTGACGCTGCCCACGCGCAGCCCCGCCCCGGGTTCGGCCCCGGCTTCGGCCTCGGGTTCGACCTTGGGTTCTGCGTGGGCGACGAGCCGGTCGAGCCAGTCGCCGAAGACCTGCGCGTCGGAATTGAGCAGGACGACGGCGCGGCCCTGGCGCAGGCCGAGGGCGCGGTTGACCGAGCGGACGAAGCCGAGGTTGCGTTCGTTCTCGACGAGGTGGAACAGGCCGCGGCCGGCGAGCCGGGCGAGGTCTGCGGTGAGTTCCGGGTCGGGGGAGCGGTCGTTGACGGCGAGCAGGGTGAAGGGCGTGGCCTGGGGCTGGGACAGGCAGGCGTGGAGGGCGCGCAGGGTCTCGCCGCGGCCCTTGTAGACCGGGACGATCACGACGACCCGGGCCTGGTCGATGGGCAGGGCCCGGGGCAGGCGGTCCCATGCGTCGGGCGCGGGGGCCTCCATGGGCGGGTAGGTGCCGAGATCCTCGGGGGCGGCCATCAGCCCGGCGGCCCGGCCCGTGCGCACGTAGTGCAGGAACGGCGACTCCCCCGCACCCAGGAGATGGCCGTAGGTCTCCCTGTAGAACGCGATGGAGAAGGTCGCGCTCGGATCGCGCCCCTCGTGCTGGCCGTAGGCGACGAAATGAGCGAGCGGTCCGCCGGGGGCGTCGGCGGCGTCGGGGTTGCGCTTGGCGTAGAAGGCGGCGTCGAAGAACGGCGCGATCAGGCGGGCCTCGTCGGCCAGCGCCGCCGCCCGCGAATCCGGCGTGCCGTAGCGGGGGTGGAAGGCACCGGCCGAGATGTCGGCGCCGTGCAGGAGGGCCGTGGCGAGGACGTGAACGAGGGGCGCCAGCCCGGTCTCGCGCACCCCGGGATGCGCGTCGCAATAGGCCTGTCCGTCGAAATCCGCCCTGGGGTTGCGGCCGTTCCGCCAGCCGGTGTCGCAATAGTCGCGTACGGCGTCGTCCGCCTCGGACAGCCCGTAGCGCGCCCGGTAGAAGCCGTGGTCGAAATGCCCCGCCACCAGCCGCGCCTGCAGGTCCAGGAGCCCGTCCCGGTCGCAGGCCGCCTGCCCGATCGCCCCCAGCCAGCCCGTATCGGCGATCGGCGCCCGCGCCGGGCGCAGGCCGCAGACGCCCAGCAGCGCGGCCAGCGTCGAGCGCCCGGGCCCCGGGTCGCGCAGCTCCCGCCAGCCCGCCTCGGCGAAGTGCAGGTACGGCTCCCGCCCGCCCACGTCCGGGTAGGTCGCCCGGTACCAGTCCGCATCCACCGCCGGCAGGTTCAGCCGGTGCGGCTCGGCGAACGGCGCGCCCCCGGACAGCCGGGTCTCGGCGACGTAGCGGAAGAACGGGTCGTCGCCGACCGCCCGGCTGCCCGCGCGGGCCTGCACGAAGCCGGCCGGGTCGAAGTCCGGCCGCGGACTGACCCGCGCCCGCCAGCCCTCCGCCACGTAGTGGCGCAGCAGCGCGGCGTCCGAGGCCCCGGCCAGCGCCTCGGCCTGGGGGCCGGGCAGGCGCTGCCGGTAATGGGCGGCGTCGAAGTAGGGGGCGAGGGTCTCCATCCGCAGGGCCAGCGCCGCGTCCGGGTCGGGCCGGGCGGGTCCGCCGTTGCGGACGTAGTGCACCAGCGGGTTCTGGGTGGCGAAGGTGAGGCCGCGGGTGAGGCAGTAGGCCAGGGTGTCGAACTGCGGTGCCGGCTCGCGGCCCTCGCGCCAGCCGGAGGCCATGTAGTGGTCGACCGGATCGACGCCGGCGGCGGCGAGGTCGGGGTTGTTGGCCAGGTAGAAGGCCCCGTCCACGAGGCGGCGGGCGAGGCGCTCGGCCCGGGCCGTGTCGGGCTTGGGCAGGGGCGCGCCGGCCGCCCCGCCCGCGCCGCCACCCTCGCCGCCGCCCTCGCCGCCGGCCCGGGCGCGCCGGTGCGTGAGGGCGTGCAGGAACGGGTTGATGCCGGCCCGGGCGAGGTAGGGGCGGTCGGCGAGGTAGGCGGCGGAGTCGAAGTCGGGGCGCGGGTCGCGGCCCTCGCGCCAGCCGCGGACGAGGTAGTCGCGCACCGGATCGGCCGTGATCCCGTACCAGCTCGCGTAGAAGGCCGCGTCGACATGCGGGGCGAGGGCGCCGATCAGGCGCGCCTCGAGATCCGCACCGGTCGCCGCACCGGCCCAGCGGCGGTGCAGCGCCGCCGGCTTGGCCAGCGGATCGCGCAGCCGGCCGAGGCGGCGCCGCATCCGCGTCAGGGCCGAGGTCCGGCCGGTCCCGTCGGAGCCGCGGCGCATCTCAGGACTCTGCGGAGGGGCGTTCGCCGCGGGCCGTCACGAGGCGCGGCATCCATCGGCCGCCCGCCGGGCGGGCGCGGTCGAGGCGCGGGGCTCTGATCGGGTCATGGGCGGCAGCTGGCGGGCAGCGTCGGGGGCGCAAGGCGGCGCGGGAGCGGTCATCCTGTCGGACACCTGTCGCACTAACGGAACCGGCGGAATCCGTAAACCGTGGGTCGCCGGCACCGTCCGCCCAGGATGGCTGCGTCGCGGGTCGGAGGCAGGCGCCTTGCGGGCATCCGGTTTTCGATATATCTTATATTCAGACATATCGAAATCGAGTCGAAAATCATGCACCCACACCGCCCGGATGTCCTGCACGCCGATCCCTTCGATGCCTTCCGCGTCCGCGCCCATCGCGGTCCGATGGGGGGCGATCCCCGCGGGCGGCACGGTCCGCACGGCCACCACGGTCGCGGACCCGGGGAGCGCCGGATGTTCGGCCGGGGCGGTCGGGGCGACCTCGCGCGCTTCTTCGCCCACGGCGACCTGCGCCTCGTCATCCTGCACCTGATCGCCGAGAAGCCGCGCCACGGCTACGAGATCATCAAGGCGATCGAGGAGCGGGTCGGGGGCGCCTACAGCCCGAGCCCCGGGACGGTCTACCCGACGCTCACCCTCCTGGAGGAACTCGGGCACGTCACGGTCACCCCCGGGGAGGGCACCAAGCGGTTGCACACGATCACGCCGGAAGGGCAGTCCGTCCTGGACGGCAACCGCCCGGTCCTCGACGCGATCCTCGCCCGGATGGCGGAGGCCGAGGCCGCCCGGGGCGACGGTCCGCCGCCCTCGGTGGTGCGCGCTCAGGAGGGTCTGAAGCTCGCCCTGCAGATGCGGCTCGCCCGCGGTCCGCTCAGCGCCGAGCAGGCCGCCGCCGTCACGGCCGCGCTGGAGGCGGCGACCGCCGCGGTGGAACAGGCGTGAGGGATCGCGATCGCCGCCGGGACGCGACCGGTGCCTGACCCGCGGCTCAGCCGCCTCGTACTCGGGGTCACCCTGTTCCGGCCGGGTCCGGAACAGGTGGAGCGCCTGTGCGCCCTGGCCTCGGCCGGCTTCGCGGCGGTGATCGCCTTCGACAATGGCGGCCTCCCGGCCGGGGCGGCGGAGCGCCTCGCCCGGGCCGGCGTCACGCTGCTGTCGGAGGGGACGAATCTCGGCATCGCCGAGGCGCTCAACCGGATCGCCGCGGCCGCCCAGGCCGCGGGCGCCGGGGCCCTCCTCCTCCTCGACCAGGATGCCGAACCGCCCGAAGATCTCGCCGCCGCGCTGCTGACGGCCCAGGACCGGCTGCGGGCGGCCGGGATCCCGGCGGCGGTGGTGGGCCCGGCCCCGGCACCGGCGCCGGGCCACAAGGCGCCCGCCTACCCGCCCCGTCCCGGCGCGCCGGGGCATGGCGACCTCGCCCCGGTGCAGTTCCTGGCGACCTCGGGCTCGCTCGTCGACCTCGCCGCCTTCGCCCGGGTCGGGCCCTTCCGCGGCGACTTCTTCATCGACGGGGTCGAGCTCGAATGGTGCTTTCGCGCCTGGAGCCTCGGCTACGGCTGCTACCAGACCCGCGCCGTCGCGATCCCGCACCGCGTCGGCGGCGGGACGATCCGGGCCTTCGGGATCGCGATGCCGCGCCAGCCCCTGTTCCGCATGGGGACCTATCTGCGCAACGCGATCTACGCGTGGCGGCTGCCGCACGTGCCGCTGCGCTGGAAGCTCGCCCAGGCCGCCTACCTGCCGCTCCAGGCCGGGCTGTACTGGGCGGATTCGGGCTGGCGGCCCGCCGTGCTGCTCAGGCTCCTCGCGGCCGCCCGCGACGGCGCCCTCGGGCGCCTCGGGCCGCCCCGGGATCTGCCCAGAGATGAGCCGAGAGATCTGCCGTGACCGACCGCCCTGCCCTCGACGTGGTGATCGTCAACTGGAACGGCGGCGGGCTGCTGCGCGCCTGCCTCGCGAGCCTCGCGGCCGCGCAGGACGCCGCGGCCGTGCAGGTCACCGTGGTGGACAACGCCTCGACGGACGGCTCCATCGAGACCCTGCCCGCCCTGCCCCGCCCGCTCCGGCTGATCCGGAACGCCACGAATCTCGGCTTCGGCCGGGCCTGCGACCAGGGCGCCGCCGCCGGCGACGCCCCCGCGATCCTGTTCCTCAACCCGGACACGCAGGTCGCGCCCGACGCGCTCAGCGTGGCTCTGGCCGCGCTGATGGCCGACCCGCGGACCGGGATCGTCGGCGCGCGCCTCGTCGAACCCGACGGGCGGACCGCGCGCTCCTGCGCCCGGACCCCCTCGGCGCTGGGCCTCCTCGGCCGCGCCCTGGCGCTGGACCGCCTCGGCCTCCTGCGGCCGCACTTCCTCCTCGAATGGGACCATGCCGCGGACCGCGCCGTCGACCAGGTGATGGGCGCCTTCCTGATGATCCGCCGCGACCTGTTCCGGATGCTCGGCGGCTTCGACCCGCGCTTCTTCGTCTACTGGGAGGATGCCGACCTCTGCGCCCGAACCCGGGCGGCGGGCTTTTCCGTGCGGCACGTGGCCGGGGCGGTCGCCCGCCATCTCGGCCAGGGCACGACCCGGCAGGTGCGGGCGCGGCGGCTGTTCTACTTCCTGCGCAGCCAGATCCTCTATGCCGGCAAGCACCACGGCGTCGCCGCGGCCCTCGCCCTGACGGCGGCGAGCTTCGGCGCGCAGGTGCCCCTGCGGCTCGCCCTGGCCCTCGCCCGCCGCTCCCCCGGGGAGGCCGCGGAGGTCCTGCGGGCGGCGGGCCTCCTGGCCGCGGCGCTGCCGGGGCTCGTGCCGGACCTCCTGGGGTCCGCGCGCGCGCGGGCCGCCGGCTGAGCGGGATGGCGATGCCGCACGCGACCCGAAGCGCCCTCCGCGCATCCCCGCTCACATCCGCCGGCCGCCTCATCGGCCGGGCCGGGGCCGCGGCGCCGCACCGGATGCGGCCGTGAACCTGACCTTCGCCGGGGACGGCCGGTTCTGGGCCTGCGCCTTCCTGGGCCTCGGCCTGCCGGTCTGCCTCGCGCTGGCCTGGATCGATCTACCCGGCGAGACCCCGTCCGCCCTCGATGCCTTCGTCCGGCTCCCCCGCATCGCCGCGTTCCTGAGCCTGGGTCTCGCCGCCCTGGCCGTGGCGACCCGGGGACGGGCCGCGCTGTTCGCGCTGCTGTGCTGGCCGGCCTCCCTCGCGGCCGCCTCCGGTCCGGACGGGCTCGTCCTCGCGCTGGCGGCCCTCGCCGCCGCGCTGCTCAGCCCCCGGCCGATGACGGGCCGGTACAGGCCTGCGCGCCTCGCCGGAGCGACGCTGGCGATCGCCCTGGTGGTGCTGGCGCGGCCGGCCTGCGCCCCCCTCGCCGGGATGCTGCTGGTGCCGTTCCCGCCGCCGGGACGGCTTGCCCGCACCTGCCGGGAGCGGCTGCCCCTCGCCGCAATCGCCCTCTTGCCCGCCCTTCTGCCGGCCCTCTCGGCTGCGAGCCTCGGGACGCCGCACCCCGCCGGAGCCGGGCACGGGCCCGTGGCCCTGCCCGTCCCGCTGCCCGGTTTCCTCTTCGGGCTCTGGGCCGTCGCGCTGCTGGTGCCGCTGGTCGCGCTGCGGCGCGGCCCCCTGCCCCCGCGGGCGGAGCGGCTGTGGCTCTCGGGGGGGGCGCTGCTCGGCCTCTGGCTGATGGTCGGGGCGCAGGCCCTCGCTCCGGCGGGCGGCCCCGGCGGGCTGCAGATCCGAGACCTCCTGCCGCTGGCGCCGATGCCGATTCTGGCCTTCGCCCGGGGGCGGATCGGCACCGCGGCGGCCCTGCGCTGGCCGGCCCTGCTCGTGGTGCTGGCCGCCGCTCTCGACGCGGTGGCGCTGCCGATGATCGCGCTGCGGCTGTAGGAGAAACGCTCAGTCCCGGTCGAGGAAGTCCAAGAGTGCCCGGTTGAACGCCTCGGGCCGGGTGACGCTGTGGGCGTGGCCGCCGTCGGGGGCGAGGGCGAGCCGGGCCTTGGGCAGCGCCGCCGCCAGCCGCTCGGACCGCGTGTAGGGCACCAGCACGTCGTCCCGGGCCGCCATCACCAGGGTCTCGTGGCCGATCGATCCGAGACGCTCCGCCACCGTGAAGCGCTCCAGGGCGGCGATGCGCGCCAGCACGGTCTCGGCGCCTGGGAAATGCGCCAGCGCCTGCGCCTCGTCGCGGGCGACGCGCTCGGCCTGCGCGGAGAGCCAGGGCGCCGGGTACAGGAAGATCGCCTGGGCCCGCACGAAGGCCTCCGGGCCGCCCCCCGCCAGGATCGCCCGGCGGGCCGCGAAGCAGCGGCGCGTGGCCGGGTCCAGGGCGTCCCAGCCGTTGATCACCACGATCCGCCCGACCCGGTCGGGCGCGTCCAGCGCCATCTGGAGGGCGATCAGGCCGCCCAGGGCGTGGCCGACCACGTCCGCCCGGTCGATCCCGGCTTCGTCCAGCACCGCGCACGCGTCCCGCGCCATGGCGGGGATGTCGTGGTCCGGCCCGAGGGGGCCGGGCGAGCGCCCGGTGCCGCGATGGTCGTAGGTGACGACCCGGAACCGCGCGGTCAGGGCCGCCATCTGCGGCGCGAAATAGCCGGCCCCGCCGCCGAGCCCCGGCGAGAGCAGCACCGGCCGCCCGTCCGCCGGGCCCGCCACCGCGTGATGGAGGGAGGCCGCCCCCGCCGCGTGCCTGGCCATCAGCGGCCGATATGGGCGACGGAGGCGATCTCCACGCGGGCCTCGGGCTTCACGAGGCCGCACTGAATGCAGTAGCGCGCCGGTTTCTCGCCCGGAAAATACTCCGCGTAGACGGCGTTGATCGCCGCATAGTCGGCCCAGTCCGCCAGGAAGACGTGGTTGAAGGTGACGTCGGCCATCGTGCCGCCCGCGGCCTCCACCACACCCTTGATGGTCTCCAGCACGTGGCGGGTCTGGGCCGCCGCATCGCCGACATGGACCACCTGGGCATCCGCATCCAGCGGCAGCGTGCCCGAGACGTACAGGACCCCGTCGGCCAGCGTGCCCGGCACGTAGGGGGCCAGCGGCTTGCCGGTTCCCGGCGGTATCACGACCTGCTTGGGCATTCCCCTGCGCCTCCCGCACGCGACCTGTCGGCCGGCCCTTGCAGGCTGCGCGGGAGGCCGCAGCGCGGCGGCGTTCGGGCACCCTGCCGGTCACCGGCCGGATGCGCGATGCACTTATCCGGCCAGGTCGACGCCGGCAGCGTCAACCGCAGCGGGTGAAGGCGCCCCGAGGGCCCTCTCGAAGGCGGGGACGTCCGAGACCCAGCCGAAGAAGGTCTCGATATTGGCGAGCGCCGCGTGGTGCAGGCTCTCCGGCCCGGCCTGGTGCGTGGCGTCGGCCAGCACGATCCCGAAATACTCCCGGTGGAACCCGTCCCGCAGGGTCGACTCGACGCAGACGTTGGTGGCGATGCCGGTGAAGACCAGCGTGGTCACGCCCCGGGCCCGCAGGGTGCTGTCGAGGGGCGTGTTGTAGAAACCGCTGTAGCGCGGCTTGCCCATCACGATGTCGCCGGGCTCCGGCCTCAGGGCGTCCACCAGCGCGTAGTCCCAGGATCCCTTGGCGAGAAGCTGCGTGTTCGCTTCAGGATTCCGGCGCATCGTCTTGAGGGCGTTGGATTTGTGCCAGTTCGGCGAGCCCGGGCCTCCGGCCTCGACATAGGCCGGGTCCCAGCCGTTCTGGAACCACAGGACCGGGATGCCGGCGGCCCGGGCCGCCGCCACCGCCCGGGCGATCCGGGCGATCACCGGGCCCGTGCCCGACACGTCGAAGCCGGCCCGGTCGAGGTAGCCGCCCGGGCTGGCATAGGCGTTCTGGACGTCCACGACGATCAGGACCGTGGTCGCTGGATCGAAGGCGATCGGCTCCGGGCGGGCCGGCAGGATGACGCCGCCGTGGCGGCCGTTCGGGTCGCGATATCCGGCGGGGGCGTCCATCAGGCCACCTCGGGCAGCGGCGCCGCCGTCACGTGCCGGCGCGACCGCATCAGCGGCTGGATCCGCGTCCCGAACGCGTCGAGGCCCTTGAGGAAGTCGTCGAAGACCAGCAGCACGCCCTCCACCCCGTCGATGGTCATGACGGCGTCGAGCATCGCGGCCACGCCGGCGTAGCTGCCCACCAGGGTGCCCATGTTGAGGTTCACCGCCGAGGCCGGGTCGGCGAGCTGGCGCACGTTGGTGTCGCCGCCGGACTTGGTGTCGGCCGCGCCCTGGAGGCCGAGCCACGCGATCGCCTCGGAATCCGCACCCGCCTTGTAGTGCGCCCAGGTGGCCATCGCCGCCTCGTCGGTCTCGTCGGCGATGATCATGAACAGGGCGAAGGCCGTCACCCGCCGCCCGGTCCGCGCGCTGGCTTCCGCCAGCTTCTCCACCACGGGGGCGAAGGCGGTCGGCGTGTTGAGCCCCTTCCCCAAGCAGAAATTGTAGTCCGCGTACTGGGCCGTGAAGGCCAGGCCGGCGCCGCTCTGGCCGGCGCAGATGATCTTCATGGGGGCCTGCGGACGGGGGCTCAGCCGGCAATCGTTCATCTGGAAGAACGTGCCCTTGCGGTCGCTGACACCCGTCTCCCACAGATCGCGCAGAATCTGAGCATACTCCGCTAAATAGTCGTAACGCTTGGCAAAATACTCATCCCCGGGCCAGAGGCCCATCTGGTCGTATTCCGGCTTCTGCCAGCCGGTGATGAGGTTCAGGCCGAAGCGCCCGTCCGAGATCGAGTCGATGGTCGCGGCCATGCGGGCGACGATGGCGGGCGGCAGGCACAGAGTCGCCGCGGTGGCGAACAGCCGGATCCGGGTGGTGACGGCGGCGAGCCCCGCCATCAGGGTGAAGGATTCGAGGTTGTGGTCCCAGAACTCGGTCCTGCCGCCGAAGCCGCGCAGCTTGATCATCGACAGGGCGAAGTCGAGGCCGTAGCCCTCCGCCTTCAGGGTGACCGCCTTGTTGAGCGCGAAGCTCGGGCGGTACTGCGGGGCGTTCTCCGAGAGCAGCCAGCCGTTGTTGCCGATTGGAATGAACACCCCGACGCTCATGGCCGGCCCGGCTCCGGGCGCCGGCCCCGCTCCGGGCGCCAGCCCGGCTCCGGGCACCGGCCCGGCTCCACGGTCCGGAGCGGCCGCGTCCGGGATCGCGTCCGGGATCGCGTCCAAGGGCGGCCCGGTTCGGGGGCCGGCGCGATCGTCCGCATGGCTCTGCATCATCGTCCCACGCTCCGTCCGGTCGGTTCCGCCGGAACCGAGTCGACGCGCGGAGGCTCGCAAAACCGCGGCGGAGGGTCAAACCCGCGGCGCCCGTGCGGCGCGAAAATGCCTATCTTTCCAGCGGCTTGCACAACTGAGGCGCGATGTCTGCTCAACCCGTGCGCGCGTCCCGTCCGGCCGCGCCGACCCGCCGAGACAAGCTTTCGTGCGGCAAGATTACCGGCGATGTCGGGCATCGATTGCCGTCGACGGAGCGGAGACCATCTTCACACGACAATGATAAATCTCGATCCGACCCTGCCGGAGTGACATCGATGCGCGTGTGGCCCGTCCTGCTCCTCGTCCTCGGCCTCGCGGGACCGGCGGTGGCCGACGAGGCGGCGCGCGCGGCGGCCCGGGCGGTGATCGCCAAGCAGGAGCAGGCGCTGGGCCGCGACGACGCGCAGACCGCCTACGAGCAGGCCGCGCCGGGGATCCGGGACCTGTTCCCGAATGCCGACCTGTTCATCGGCATGGTCCGGAACCAGTATCGTCCGGTCTACCGCCACCGCAGCTTCGTGTTCGGCGAGGCGCGGGACACGGACGAGGCGGGCGTGGTCCAGTCGGTGGCGATCCAGGACGAGTACGGCATCGACTGGACGGCCGAGTACAGCCTCGCCCGGGACGCGGACGGGCAGTGGCGCATCACCGGCTGCCGCCTGGTCAAGGCACCCGGCGCGCGCGCCTGAGGGGTGCCCGCCACCGTCGCGGCGGGCACGGGCCTGTCGGCCTCAGGGCCGGAACGCCGCGAGCCTGTCGAGCATCTGCAGGGCGACGTCGGCGCAGGCCTTCGTCGAATCGTCGTCGGCGCATTTCACGTCGAGGCGCGCGTCGCCGCGCTCCAGCACGATATGGGCGGCCCGCGACGGCGGTGGCGGCGGCGGAGGTGGCGGCGGGGGCCCGTCGGGACCGGGGCCGCGCCTCGGGTCGCCGGGCGGCGGCGGGGGTGGCGCGCCGGCCTCGGGGCCGGGCCGCGGGCCGCCGGGCGGCGGCGGTGGGGCCTGCGCGAAGGCGGCGGTGCCGCACAGCAGCGCCGCGGCACCCGCGAGGGCGATGAGTCGGGTCATGTCGGCTCTCTCCGAGGCTCGATCCGCCCCGCCGGCTGGGGCGCCGCGGGGTGCGCCGGCTCTATGGCGTGCCCGGGAAACCGGCCCTGAACCGGCCCGTTCAGCCCCGGTTAAAGGCCGGGCCCCCCGGGCGGACCGGCCGCGTCGTCCGGAGCTTTCGACAGGCCCGCCCGCATCGTGTAGAGGGAGCGCCTTCCCTCGGAGGACCCTGTGCTCCACGTCTCGACTCGCGGCGCGGCCGCGCCGCTCTCCTTCTCGGACGCGCTCCTGGCGGGCTTGGCCCGCGACGGCGGGCTCTACGTGCCGCAGACCTGGCCGCAGATCGGCCGTCCGGAGATCGCCGCCCTGGCGGGCCGCCCCTACGCGGAGGCCGCCAAGTGCGTGCTGCGCCCGCTGATCGACGGCGACGTCGCCGGTCCGGACCTCGACCGGATGATCGACGCGGCCTACGCGACGTTCCGCCACCCGGCGGTCTGCCCGCTGACCCAGCTCGACGACAACCTGTTCCTGCTGGAGCTCTTCCACGGGCCGACGCTCGCCTTCAAGGACGTGGCGATGCAGCTGCTCGGGCGGCTCATGGACCACGTGCTGACCCAGCGCGGCGCCCGTGCCACCATCGTGGGCGCGACCTCGGGCGATACCGGCTCGGCCGCCGTGGAGGCCTTCGGCGGCCTCGACCGGGTCGACGTGTTCATCCTCTACCCGCACGGGCGGGTCTCGGAGGTCCAGCGGCGGCAGATGACCTCGGTGCCGGCGCAGAACGTCCACGCGCTGGCCGTCGACGGCACGTTCGACGATTGCCAGAACCTCGTCAAAGCCCTGTTCCAGCACGCCGATTTCGCCGATGCGGTGCGGCTGTCTGGCGTCAACTCGATCAACTGGGCCCGGGTCGCCGCGCAGGCGGTCTACTACTTCACCAGCGCGGTGGCGCTGGGCTCGCCGCACCGCCCGGTCTCCTTCGCGGTGCCGACCGGCAATTTCGGCGACGTGCTCGCCGGCTGGGTCGCCAAGCAGATGGGCCTGCCGGTCGGGCGGCTGATGATCGGCACCAACGCCAACGACATCCTGGTGCGCACCCTGGAGCACGGCGCCTACGAGCTGCGCGGGGTCGTTCCCACCACCTCGCCCTCCATGGACATCCAGATCTCGTCGAACTTCGAGCGGCTGCTGTTCGAGGCGCTGGGGCGCGATTCCTCCTCCCTGTCGCGGCTGATGGCGGGGCTGAAGCAGTCCGGCGGGTTCTCGCTGAGCCCCGAGGTTCTCGCCACGGTCCGCTCGGACTTCGACGCCGTCGCGGTGCCGGAGCCTGACGTGATGGAAGAAATCGCCCTGACCCAGGCCGCCACCGGGGTGGTGCTCGACCCCCACAGCGCCATCGGCGTGCGGGCCGGGCGGCGGCTCCTGGAGCAGGATCCGGCGACCCCCGTGGTGGCGCTCGCCACCGCGCATCCCGCCAAATTCCCGGATGCGGTCGCCAAGGCCACGGGCGGCCTGCGCCCCGCCCTGCCCCCGCACCTCGCCGACCTGATGGACCGGCCCGAGCGCCTGACCCGGGTGGAGAACGACCAGGCCGCCCTGGAGAAGCTCATCCGCGAGCGCGCTCGCATCACGAGGGGTGCGTGAGCTTGGCGCGAGTCGCGCGACGAGCCCCCTCTCCCGAGCGGGAGAGGGTTGGGGTGAGGGTCGAGAACCGTCCGGAGAGGTCGCACCCCTCACCCTGTCCCTCTCCCGCACGGGAGAGGGGACCCGCGCCGCATCCGGCGCCCCGCGCGACGAGCCGTCGATGAACCAGCACTTCTCCACGCACGCCGCCTCGCCGTCCCTGCGCACCACGCGGCTCGACAACGGCGTCACGGTGGTCACCGAGCCGATGCCCGGGGTCGCCACCGCCAGCCTCGGCGTCTGGGTCGGGGCCGGCTCGCGCAACGAGCGCGCCGACGAGGCCGGCCTGTCCCACCTCATCGAGCACATGGCGTTCAAGGGGACGCGGACGCGCTCGGCGCAGAAGATCGCCGAGGAGATCGAGAATGTCGGCGGCGAGATCAACGCCGCCACCTCCACGGAGGGGACGAGCTACACCGCCCGGGTCCTGGGCGAGGATGCCGGCCTCGCCCTGGACGTGATCGGCGACATCCTCACCGATTCGGTGTTCGACGCGGGCGAGCTCGCCCGGGAGAAGGGCGTGATCCTGCAGGAATACGCCGCCGTCGAGGATACCCCCGACGACGTGGTCTACGACGCGTTCACGGAGGCCGCCTTCCCGGACCAGCCGGTCGGCCGGCCGATCCTCGGGCGGCCCGAGACGATCCGGAGCTTCGACGAGGCCGGCATCCGCGCCTATCTCGACCGGGAATACACGCCGGACCGCATCGTCGTCGCCGGCGCCGGGGCCGTGACCCACGAGGCGATCGTGGCGGCGGCCGAGCGCCATTTCGGGGGGCGGCCCGCCAAATCCGCCCCCGCCTCCGTGCCGGGCGTCTACGGCGGCGGCGAGCGGCGGATGCCGCGCAAGCTCGAGCAGGCCAACGTGGTGATCGGCCTGCCGGGCCTCTCCTTCCGGGACGACCGCTACTACGCGCTGCACATGTTCGCGCAGGTGCTGGGCGGCGGCCTGACCTCGCGGCTCTGGCAGGAGGTGCGCGAGACCCGCGGCCTCGCCTACGAGATCCAGGCCTTCCACTGGCCCTTCTCGGATTGCGGCCTGTTCGGGATCGGCGCCGGCACCGCCGGGGCGGACCTGCCCGAACTCGTCGACGTGACGCTGGCGGCCACCGCCCGGGCGGCCCGCGACCTCGACGCCGTCGAGATCGCCCGCGCCAAGGCGCAGCTCAAGGTCTCGCTGCTCTCGGCGCTGGAGACGCCGGGCGGGCGCATCGAGCGCAACGCCCGCCAGATCCTGGCCTGGGGCCGGGTGATCCCCGCCGGAGAGGTGATCGACAAGGTCGACGCCGTCACGGTGGCGGATGTCCGGGCCGCGGCGGCCGCGATGCTGCAGGGCACGCCGACGCTGGCGGCGATCGGCCCGATCCGCAAGCTGCCCGCCCTCGACAAGATCGCGGGTGCGCTCCGAGCGGCCTGAGAGGCGGTCGGATCTCCGCGAACAGGGATCCGGCTCCCCCGCATCCCGAGGCGCCCGCCGACGCGGGCACCGCAGGCTGCGGGGGCGTGTGGAATGGACCGGTTCCGAGACGCTCAGAATCCTGCCGCGGAGCCGCCCCCCGCCCCGCCCAACTTGATTTGGCCGCAAAGGGGCGCGATCCGCGGGCGGTGGACCGGCCCCGGGGCGACCTTGCCCCAGGTGAGGCCCACCCCTATCGATCAAGGCCGCCCGGGCGGCTGACGCCGAACCTCGCACGGCCGGAAGTCAAGACACCCTTGCGCATCCTCGCCCTCCTCCTGTCCCTGGTCGGCGGTCTCGTCGGTGCCCTCGCGCTGGGGGGGCCGGCCCGGGCCGTGGAAGCGGTCCGCGTCACCCTCGACGCGCCGGTGATCGACCTGACCACCGCGATCGAGCGCTACCGCTCCGACGGCGACCTGATCCAGATCTCCACGGCGCCCGGCAAGGACGGCATCGTCCGCCGCATCGTCGTGAAGGCCCGCGACGCCGGCGCCCGGCCCGACTGGATCGTGTTCGCGCTCACCAACGACACCGACGAGCAGATCGACCGCATCCTCGTCGCCCCGCATTTCCGGCTGGTGGATTCCGGGGTGATCTGGCCCGATCTCGGCGGCTCGCGGATCGCCGCCATCACGGCGAGCCAGGGCATCCGCCCGGAGCGCGACGAGAACCCGGAAGCCGACCAGTTCACCATCACGCTGGATCCCGGCGCCACCGTCACCTACGTGGCCGAACTGCGCGGCTCCAACGTCCCCCAGCTCCGCCTCTGGGACCAGGACGCCTACCGCCGGAAGGCCGCAGGCCTGACCCTCTACAAGGGCATCATCATCGGGATCAGCGGCCTGCTGGCTCTGTTCCTGACCATCGTGTTCGTGGTCAAGGGCGCGATCATCTTCCCGGCCGCCGCCGCGCTCGCGTGGTCGGTGCTCGCCTATGCCTGCATCGATTTCGGCTTCCTGCAGCGGGTCTTCCCGGTCACCGAACTGGCCGAGCGGGTCTACCGGGCCTCCGCGGAGGCGGTGCTCGGGGCGACGCTGCTGGTCTTCCTGTTCGCCTATCTCAACCTCGCCCGCTGGCACGTGCGCTACAGCCATGTGGCGTTCTTCTGGCTCGCCTTCCTGGCCGGCCTCGTGGGGCTCGCGGTGTTCGACCCGCCGGTGGCGGCGGGCGTGGCCCGGATCTCCATCGCGGCGGTGGCCGGCATCGGCCTGCTGCTGATCGTCTACCTCGCCGCCCATAACGGCTACGACCGCGCCATCCTGCTGGTGCCGACCTGGCTGCTCCTCGTCGTCTGGGTGACGGCGGCGGGCTTCGCGGTCACCGGCCAGATCGGCAGCGACCTCGTGCAGCCGGCGCTGATCGGCGGCCTCGTGCTGATCGTGATGCTGATCGGCTTCACGGTGCTCCAGCACGCCTTCGCGGGGGGCGGGCTCAGCCACGCCCTCGTGTCCGACACGGAGCGGCGTGCGCTGGCGCTGACCGGCGCCGGCGACGTGGTGTTCGACTGGGACGTGCCCGCCGACCGGGTCTTCGTCGGCCCCGAGATCGAGGGCCAGCTCGGCCTCGCCCGGGGGACGCTGGAGGGACCGGCCACCAACTGGCTCGGCGCGCTCCACCCCTTCGACGTGGAGCGCTACTCGGCGGCCCTCGACACGGTGATCGAGGAGCGGCGTGGCCGCATCGTCCACGATTTCCGCCTGCGCTCGGAGGCCGGCGCGTTCTTCTGGTACCGGCTGAAGGCGCGGCCCGTGATCGGCGCCGACGGCGAGGTGATTCGGGTGGTCGGCACCATCGCGGACGTCACCGAGGTGAAGACCGCCGAGGAGCGCCTGCTCCACGACGCCGTGCACGACAGCCTCACCGGCCTGCCGAACCGCGAATTGTTCGGCGACCGGCTCGATGCGGCGCTCGCCTTCGCCGGGCAGGACCAGCGCCTCAAGCCCACCGTGATCGTGCTCGACGTCGACCGGTTCAAGGGCATCAACGACGCCATCGGCCTGTCGGCCGGCGATTCGATCCTGCTGACCCTGTCGCGCCGGCTCGGCCGGCTGCTGCGGCCGCAGGACACCCTGGCCCGGGTCGCGGGCGACGAGTTCGCGGTGATCCTCCTGTCGGAGCGCGACCCCGACCGGATCCTGGCCTTCGCCGAGATGATCCGCCGGGCGATCGCCACGCCGATCACCTACGCGGACCGGGAGATCTTTCTGACCGTCTCGATCGGGCTCGCCCTCTACGAGGCCGGCGCCAACCTGAAGCGCGACGAGGTGTTCAAGAGCGCCGAGATCGCCATGATCCAGGCCAAGCGCAACGGCGGCGACCGCATCGAGGTGTTCCGCGCCCATATGCGCACCGACCGCTCCGACCGGCTGATGCTGGAGAGCGATCTGCGCAAGGCGATCGAGCGCAACGAATTGCGGGTGCTGTTCCTGCCGGTGGTCCGCCTCGAGGACCGCACGGTGGCGGGGTTCGAGACCGTCCTGCGCTGGGACCATCCGAAGCTCGGCCGCATCCCGGCCTCGACCTTCATGCCGCTCGCCGAGGAGAGCGGCTTCGTGGTCAATCTCGGCATCTTCGCCCTGGAGCGCACCGCGCTGGAACTCGCCGCCTGGCAGCGCTCCCTGGAGGTCGAGCCGCCGATCTTCGCGGCTTGCAACCTGTCCTCGCGCCAGCTCCTGCGCCACGACCTCCTGCACGACGTGAAGACCGTGCTGGCCCGCTCCGGGGCCCTGCCCGGCTCGCTCAAGCTGGAATTCAGCGAGAGCCTCGTGATGGAGAATCCGGAATACGCCGCGCAGATGCTGGCCCGGATCCACGACCTCGGCGCCGGCCTGTGCCTGTCGGATTTCGGCACCGGCTACTCGGCGCTCTCCTATCTCCAGCGCTTCCCCTTCGACACGATCAAGGTCGACGCGACCTTCGTGCGCCAGATCGGCACCGGGCAGACCGCGATCCTGCGCTCTATCGTTCGCATGGCGAGCGAATTGAACCTCGCCATCGTGGCGGAGGGCTGCGAATCGGAAGCCGACGCCCAGGCGCTGGCCGGGCTCGGCTGCGAATACGCGCTGGGCCCCGCCTTCGGCGAGCCGATGACCATGCTGCAGGCCCGCCAGATCGTCGGCGCGGCGCCTGAGGCGGCCTGAGATCCCTCCTGCGGGGCCGACAGCTGTGCTGCCGGCCACCGACACCATCGCGGCCGGGGATGCGATGCCTCCGGACCACGTCAGGCTCGTGCGGGACGGCTTCGCGAAGGTGCGGCCCATCGCCGGGACGGCCGACCTGTCCTGAGGCCGCCTGTTCGAGGTCGCCCCGCAGGTGCATCCCTGCTTCCCCGCGCACAGGCCCGAGCAGACGCCGACGGCCATGCTCGGGCCGGCGGTGGCCAGCCCGAGCCATCCGGAGACCGGGGCGCCGGCGCTCCAGGCTTCGGACGCAAGGCCCGTGGCCGACACGCAGGACGCCCCCTGCGCGCCGGTGGGCGCGCCCCTGCCGTGGCCCCTGGAACAGGGCCTCGGCGCGGACTTCACCCCGGAGGTCCGGGAGGCCCGGACGGAGACCCACGCGCTGGCCGCCCGCGCGATACTGCAGGCGGACGCGGCCTGAAGGCCGAAACGGCGAAAGCCGTCGATCGGCTTAAGCCACCCTTAACCATGTTCGACCAAGCTCCTGTGGATGGACGGGCCCTTCAGCGCCCGGGAAGGGGATGGTCGGATGGCCGAGGCGGCACGGCGTTACCAGCAGGCAGGGGGCTCCGACCTCGTGCGCCGCCTGATGGCCCGGCCGGTCCGGCTGGAGCAGCAGGCCCGGACCCGGATGCCGCTCCGCGATCCCCGCCATGCCGATCCATCCCCCGAGGCCTTCGACGATCCGTCGGATGCGCTGGACGAGGCCGACGAGATCGCCCGCCTCGAGACCGAGCTGCAGGTGATGAAGGCGGTGCTCCGGGCCCAGCGGCAGGAGGTCGAGTCGCTGCGGGCGCAGCGCCAGCTCCTCACCGACTCGGCCCCGACCGACGATGTCCGCGCGACCCGCGAGCGCTGGGCGGCCCTGGTCGACTCGCTCCTGATCCGCGCCCGCTGATCCGTCACAAGCGCATGCGGGGGAGAGCCATGGGGGCGCGCTGCTCGCTCGTCGTCAACGGTCGGTCGGTGCGTGTCTCGACCGGCGATACGCCGCTGGAGGCCGCGCTGGCCGAGGGCATGATCGCCCCGCTCCAGGCGCAGCCCGGCAACCTGCTCGCCGGCCAGGGCCTCGCTCAGGGCAGCGCCGCACCGTCCGGTCGCCGTCATCCGGCCCGCCGGGCCAGGGCCGAGGCCCTGCGCCCGGCCCTTCCCGGCGCCCCGATCCAGGGCCAGGAGGCGGCGGCGCCGCCGCCCGTGGCCGTCCGCAAGGGCACGGTCACGGAAATCCGCCGGCTCAGCCCCGGAATCCTCGAGGTCGTCGCGACCCTGACCCGGCGCCCCACCGGCGAGCCGGGCCACCAGGCGCTGGTGACCTTCGCGGGCCTGCCCACCCTGACGCTGTCCCCGACCCTGCGGGTCGACGGCACGACCGAGATCAACGACGTGGTGTTCCACGTCGCCCGCGACCCCGAGGGCGATCCCCTCGACGCGCTCCGCCTCGACCAGCCGGTGCGCCTCAAGGGGCCGGTCGGCCGGGGGCAGTACCGCCCCGGGGGCGGGCGCCTCGTGCTGGTGGCGGCCGGCGCCGGCTTCGGCGCGATCTGGGCGATCGCCCGGGCGGCCCGCTACGTCGAGCCCGCCCGCGAGATGGCCCTGGCCGTCGGCGCCCGCGACGCCCTGGACCTCTACATGCGCGAGAGCCTGGACTGGCTGCGCCGCACCGGCGTCGGCCGGATCGTGCTCTGCGCCGATCGCGGCCGCCAGCGGCCGCCGGACGTGCGCTCCGGCCCGCTCAGCGCCCACCTGCCGAGCCTGCGCGCCACCGACGTGGTCCACGTAGCGGGCGACGTCTCGACGGTCGGCGCCGTGCAGGTGCTCGCCGCCGCGGTGGGCGCCCGCTGCTACCCGATCGTGATCGACTGACCGCCGTCGCCTCGACGCGGCGGCGTCCGGCTGCTACCGGCGCCGGGCCGGCCGCACGGGGCCGATCCTGAGCCCGATCCGAGCCCCGATGGTCCGCGTCCTCTGCCTCGGCTACAGCGTCACGGAGCTGCCGGGCTATGTCGAGCGGGCCAACGCCCTGGCCGAGGCCGAGGGGCGTCCGGTCACCTTCCTCCGCAGCGGCTGGGGCGGCCATTCCCTGCCCTCCATCGCCGCCCTGATCGACGAGATCCTGGACGCGCTCCCCTGCGACGGCGTCCTCCTCGAGCTGTTCACCGGCAACGTCCGCTACTTCGACGGCGCGACGATGCGGGCCTATCTCGACGACATCCTCGCGGCGACCGCCCGGCGGGACCTGCCCGTCGCCTTCCTCAACCTCCACCAGGGCGGCGTCGACTACGCGGCCGAGCCCGTCGCCGGCCTGCTGGCGGAGTACCGCGCCCTCTACGGGATCCCCTATCTCGACATCGCCGCCCCGGTGGCGGCCGCGGGCGCGGGCGACATCACCTACCTCCTGACGGATGCGACCCACGTCACGCCGGTGGGCGCCGACCTCTACGGCACCCTGGTCTACAGCTTCCTGCGCGCGCCGCCCCCGGGCCGCGCCTATATCGACCGGTTCCGGACCCTGCCGGGCCGGTTCGAGGCCGTGCCGCTGCGCGCCCTCCCCGGTCTGACCTGCGGGTTCGCCCTGCGCCGCAACGGCATCCCGCTGGACTTCCTGGAGATTCCCGAGGGCACCCGCGTCACCGTCCCCCTCGGGCGGCCCCGCGACGTGATCGGTCTCCTCGTGACCTACGGCCCCCAGGCGGGCACGCTGACGGTCCAGGACCCGGCGAAGGGACGGGGGCACGATCTCGTCGCCTACGACGAGTTCTCCTACTACACGCGCTCGATGTTCCGCAGCGTCACCCTGCCGGCGGCGCGCGCGCTGACGATCGCGCAATCGGCGGAGCGGCCGGACATCGCCCTGCGCAAGGGGGCGCCGGATCCGGGCCCGCGGATCGGGCGCGTGTCGCATGTCGTCTGCCGGCGCAGGCTGAGCCTCGCCCAGCGCGCCGCGCGCCTGCTGCACCGGCTGCGGCGCGGCCTGCGCCGCCTCGGGCCGCGGTTCGGCCTCGTCCGCGGGGCCTGAGATTCCGGCCCGGGCCGGGCGCGAAGGAGACGCCGGGCCTCACGGCGCCCGCCCGCGCCCGCCGGCGAGACCGCTCCATCCCCGACCCGGATCGGCCAGGCGCTCCCGGACGCGCGCCCACACCGCTCGATCGGTTCAATGGCGCTGATGTATTTTTTCGATATTATCAGTATTTGCATATGAACAAATATTCGTTTCATTCTTCGAGTGATCTGTCGTCGCCAGACGATCGTGGCGGCGCGTGGATCTCTGCCGCGGTCTTATGCTAAGGGATATTTTGAAATCATGAGGGGATCGGATGATATGCGGTTTCTACGGAATGCAAGCCTGCATGTAAAAATGTCCGTGCCCATCGTGTTCATGGTGATCGTCGCTACGGGGGTCGTATTTTATTCGATTGTGGGTCTCAAATATATGGAGGAAAGAAACATATATCTGGTCGATTATTATTTCGCTAGGCTCGAGATATTCGCGAAAGTTCGCGAAAAATTCGTCGATGCCGCGCTCATGAATCGCAATTTGATCATCGGCCGCCCTGAAGGGGACCTCCCGCTCTTTCGCAGGCGCTACGACGAGGACGTCAAGGCCGTGGCCGACGGCATCGAGACGCTGGCCGAGGGCTCGCGGCGCGAGGAGATCGCGGCGATGCAGCGCCAGATCGGGGCGATCACCCGGGACTATTTCGACCTGCTCGACCGCTCCAACTACCTCGCCCTCCGGAACGACCGGTCTGCGGCGATCCAGGTCGGCGTCGTCGCGAGCCGTGAGGTCCGGGCGCAGTTCGACAGGGCGGCCCAGGATTACGAGGCGCAGGCGACGGCCCGCCTCCGCGAGGCGAGGCGCGCGTCCCGGCAGGAGGCCGAGCAGGCGCGGACGGTCCTGATCGGCTCCGCCCTGGCGGGCCTGCTCGCCGCCTTGAGCCTTTCCGCGGTGATCGTCGTCTTCGGCGCGACGCGGCCGCTGCAGCGCCTCGTCGCCGTCCTGCGGCGCATGGCGCAGGGCGACGTCGAGGCCGCGATCGTCGAGGCGCAGCGCGGCGACGAGATCGGGATGGTCGGGCGGGCGGTCGAGGCGATCAGGACCATGGTCGCCCGCAACGCCGCCGCGGAGGCCGAGCGCCGACGGCGGGCGGACGCTGAAGCCGCCGCCGTGCGCAAGGAGGCCACGATGGACCTCGCTCGGACCTTCGAGGAGGCGGTGGCCAGGATCGTCGAGCAGGTCTCGTCGGCCGCGGGAGAACTGGAGGGCACCGCCCACCAGATGACGACGACCGCCCAGGAGACGGCCAGCCAGTCCGGCGCGGTGGCGGCGGCGGCCGAGGCGGCGGCGGCCAACATCAACGCGGTGGCGGCCTCGACCGAGCGGCTCGGCAGCGCCATCCAGGCGATCGGCCATCAGGCGAGCGGCTCGTCCGACCTCGCGCAGCAGGCGGTCGGCGAGGCCGACCAGACCGCCGGCCTCGTGGCCGAACTGCAGCAGGCGGCCTCCGAGATCGGCGACGTGGTGCGGCTGATCGCGTCCGTCGCCGAGCAGACCAACCTGCTCGCGCTCAACGCGACCATCGAGGCGGCGCGCGCCGGCGAGGCCGGGCGCGGCTTCGCGGTCGTGGCGGCCGAGGTGAAGGCCCTGGCCGAGAAGACCGCCAAGGCGACCGACGGGATCGCCGCCCAGATCGGCCGGATCCAGGGCGTGACCGGTTCCGCGGTCGGCGCGATCGGCGGGATCATCGACCGGATCCGCGAGATCAACGGCGTGGCGATCGCGATCGCCGCGGCCGTGGAGGAGCAGGGCGCGGCGACCCAGGAGATCGTGCGCAACATCGCCCACGCGACCCGGGGTGCCACGGCGGTGACCGGCACCATCGTCGGGGTGGCCGAGGCCTCGGAGCGCACGGGCGTGGCGGCCGATCACGTGCTCGCGGCCGCCACGGCCCTGTCACGCCAGTCGGAGCGGCTGTCGGCGGAGATGGACCGCTTCCTGGTCGGCGTTCGCGCCGCCTGAGGGCCGGAGCCTTCCGGAGCGGGCAGGCCCCGCGCCGACCCGCTTCCGCATGGGAGCGGGTCGGGCGGCCGACGGCTCAGCCCAGGCGGACCCGCCAGATCTCCTCGGCGTATTCGCGCATCGCCCGGTCGGAGGAGAACCACGCCATGCGGGCGGTGTTGCGGATCGCCTTCGCCCACCAGCCGCGCGGATCGCGCCATGCGGCGTCGATGGCGCGCTGTACCCGCCAGTAATCGTCGAAATCGGCGGTGAGCAGGTACTGGTCGCGCCGGCGCAGGTCGTCGGTGAGCGGCCGGAACCGGCCCGGCTCCTCCGGCGAGAACCGCCCCGCGGCGATCATGTCGAGGGCCGCCGCCAGCCGCGGCGAGGCCTGGATCGCCTTGGCCGCGTAGTCCGGCTCGGCCTGCCGGGCCTTCACCCCGTCGGCCTCCAGGCCGAAGATGAAGATGTTGTCCGCCCCGACATGGTCGCGGATCTCGATGTTGGCGCCGTCGAGGGTGCCCACCGTGAGCGCGCCGTTGAGGGCGAACTTCATGTTGCCGGTGCCCGACGCTTCCAGCCCAGCGGTGGAGATCTGCTCCGACAGGTCGGCGGCCGGGATGATCGCCTCGGCGAGGCTCACCGAGTAGTTCGGCAGGAACACCACCTTCAGCCGGCCCGCGACCTCGGGATCGTCGTTGACCGCCTTGGCGACGTCGCAGGCGAGCTTGATGATCAGCTTGGCCTGGACGTAGCTCGGCGCCGCCTTGCCGGCGAAGATCTTCACCCGGGGCGTCCAGTCCCGGTGCGGCTCGGCCTTGATCGCCTGATAGAGCGCCACGGTCTCGAGGATGTTGAGAAGCTGGCGCTTGTACTCGTGGATGCGCTTGACCTGCACGTCGAACAGCGCGGCCGGATCGACGTCGATGCCGGTGCGCTCGGCGATGAGGTCGGCCAGGGCCTCCTTGCGCTCCCGGCGCACGGCCGCGTAGCGCGCCACGAAGACCGGGTCCTCGGCATGGGCTTCCAGGCCCCGCAGCAGCTCGGGATTGTCCAGCACGCCGGCGCCCACCGTCTCCACGGCGAGCCGGGTGAGGCCGGGATTGGCGTTGTGGAACCAGCGGCGGAAGGTGATGCCGTTGGTCTTGTTGACGATCTTGTCCGTGTCGAGGGCGTGCAGGTCGGAGAAGACCGTCGAGCGCATCAGGTCGGTGTGGAGCGCCGAGACGCCGTTGACCCGGCGCGCGCCATGGAAGGCGAGATGCCCCATGCGCACCCGCCGCCCGTGCGACTCGTCGATCAGCGAGATCGAGGCGAGGTAGGCGGCGTTGTCGGAGGCGGTGTCCTGGCGGGCGTGCTTGGCCTGCTCCTCCAGATGCATCCAGTTGATCAGGTAGATGATCTGCATGTGGCGCGGCAGCAGCCGCTCCATCAGCTCCACCGGCCAGGTCTCCAGCGCCTCGGGCAGGAGGGTGTGGTTCGTGTAGTGCAGCGTGTGCGTGGTGACGTGCCACGCATCCTCCCAGGAGAGGCCGTGCGCGTCGATCAGGATGCGCATCAGCTCCGGCACCGCGATGGCCGGGTGCGTGTCGTTGAGCTGGATCGCGGCGTGGTCCGGCAGGGACCGGACGTCGCCGCGCTCGGCCACGTGGCGGGCCACGAGATCCTGGATCGAGGCCGCGGTGAAGAAGTATTCCTGGCGCAGGCGCAACTCCTGGCCCTCGGCCGAGGAATCGCTCGGATAGAGCACCCGGGAGATCGCCTCGGCGCGCATCCGCGCCGCCACCGCGCCGACATGGTCGCCGCCGTTGAACCGGGCGAGGTCCACGGGCTCGCCGGCCTCGGCCTTCCACAGGCGCAGGGCGTTGACGTGGCGCCCGCGCCAGCCGACCACCGGCACGTCGTGGGCCACCGCCCGCACGGTCTCGGCCGGCTGCCAGTGCCGCCGGATCACCCCCTCCTCCGCGGAGGACATGGTCACGGTGCCGCCGAAGCCGATGGCATAGGTCGCCTCGGGCCGGGCGAATTCCCAGGGATTGCCCTCGGCGAGCCAGGTCTCCGGCGCCTCGCGCTGCCAGCCGTCCTCAAAGGACTGGCGGAACAGGCCGTGGTCGTAGCGGATCCCGTAGCCCATGGCCGGGATGCCGATGCTCGCCATGCTCTCCATGAAGCAGGCGGCCAGCCGCCCGAGGCCGCCATTGCCCAGAGCCGCGTCGGGCTCGGCCTCCTGCACGGCGTCGAGGTCGACCCCGAGTTCCCGCAGGGCGGCGCGGGTGGTCTCGGTCAGGCCCAGGTTGTTCATCGCGTCCGACATCAGCCGGCCGATGAGGAATTCCAGCGACAGATAGTAGACGCGCTTGTTCGGCACGCTGCGCTCGGCGGCCAGGGCGGCCGCCACGATCCGCTCGCGCAGGGCCAGGGCGGTCGCCGCGAACCAGTCGCGCGGGCGTGCGGTCTCGGGCGTGCGGCCCAGCGCGAAGGTGAGCTTGGCGCGGATCGACTCCCGCAGGTCGACCCCCGCGTCACCACTTGCGGACAGCACCGGGGCGGTCCAGGAGCCTGCGGCCGGGGCCTCGGGAGCGCGCTCGTCGCGCGCGACATCTTGTGGCACAGGCCGGGTCAGAACATCGTTCAACACGTGCGGGTCCCCCAAAGTCGTCGCCCCGGATTCTAGCGCCGGGGGTATCGTGGGCGGATTATCTCTTTTGATGGATTGCCGCCGCATGAACGGACGGACGATCCGTGCCCCGAAGCATCCGACGATGCGGTCGGCTTCCGGCGAAGTCGTGGCAGCGCCGCTCGATCGGAGCCCGCGGGTACGCTGAGAGACATATGGCGCGGCGGCGTGACATTCCAGGCACAGATCTGCGCGACGGCGCTGCGCGAAGGTCATGCACGCCGGCGATGCGGCTCACGGTCATGCCCGGGACGCGGTTCTCGACGGGCGCTCCGTGTCGGGCGCGCCGATCCGCGCCCGCCCGGCGCGCGCCCGGAGCGCATCCGTCGCCGGTCGCCAGCACGCCGGTCAGCGGTTAAGCGTGGGCCGCCAACGGGAGGGGCAGCATGACCGACACTGTCTGGTGGAAGCGCGGGACCGTCTACCAGGTCTATCCCCGCTCCTTTCACGACACGAACGGCGACGGGGTCGGCGACCTGCCGGGCATCACGGCGCGGCTGGACTACCTCGCCTGGCTCGGGGTCGACGCCGTCTGGATCTCGCCCGTCTATCCCTCGCCCATGGCGGATTTCGGCTACGACGTGGCCGATTACTGCGGGATCGATCCGCTGTTCGGCACGCTGGCCGACTTCGATGCCCTCGTGGCGGAGGCCCATCGGCGCCGGCTGAAGGTGATCCTCGACTTCGTGCCGAACCATTCCTCGATCGCGCATCCGTGGTTCGCCGAGAGCCGGTCGTCGCGCACGAGCCCGAAGCGCGACTGGTACATCTGGCGCGATCCCGCCCCCGACGGCGGGCCGCCCAACAACTGGCTGTCGAATTTCGGCGGCCCGGCCTGGACGCGCGACGAGGCCACCGGCCAGTACTACTACCACGCCTTCCTGGCGGAGCAGCCGGACCTGAACTGGCGCAACCCCGCCGTGCGGGCGGCCATGCACGACGTGCTCCGCTTCTGGCTGGAGCGCGGGGTCGACGGGTTCCGGGTCGACGTGATCTGGCACCTGATGAAGGATGCGGGGTTCCGCGACAACCCGGCCAATCCCGACTACGCGCCGGGTTCCCCGGAGATCAACCGCTTCACCCAGGTCTACTCCGCCGACCGGCCCGAGATCTTCGACGTGATCGCCGGCATGCGGGCGGTGCTGCGCGACTACGGCGAGCGCGTCCTGATCGGGGAGATCTACCTGCCGGTGGAGCGGCTGGTCGCCTATTACGGCCCCGACCTTACCGGTGCCGACCTGCCGTTCAATTTCCAGCTGATCCAGACCCCGTGGCGGGCCGACGCGGTGGCCGAACTCGTGGCCGATTACGAGGCGGCCCTGCCCGAGGGCGGCTGGCCCAACTGGGTGCTGGGCAACCACGACCAGCCGCGCATCGCCGCCCGGGTCGGGCAGGCGCAGGCCCGCATCGCCGCGATGCTGCTGCTGACCCTGCGGGGCACGCCGACCCTCTATTACGGCGACGAGATCGGGCTCGGCCATGTTCCGATCCCGCCGGAGCGCGCCCGCGATCCCTGGGAGTACAACGAGCCCGGGCACGGCCGCGACCCGGCGCGCACCCCGATGCAGTGGGACGACAATCCCCAGGCCGGCTTCTCCACGGCCGAACCCTGGCTGCCGCTGGCGGAGGATTGGGCAGCCTGCAACGTCGAGAGCCAGCGCTCGGATCCGGGCTCGATGCTCACCCTGTACCGGCGGCTGCTCGCCCTGCGCCGCGACCACGCGGCGCTCGCCGTGGGCGGCTACCGGGAGGTGCCGCTGGGGATCGCCGCGGTGTTCGCCTACGAGCGCTTCGCCGACGATGCCGTTCTGCGCGTGCTCCTGAACTTCGGCGCGGCGTCGCAGGATCTGCCGCTGCCCGAGGGCGACTGGACCGTGCTGCTCTCGACCCGTGCGGGGCGGGCGGGCGAGACGGTCGGCCTCACCCTGGCGCTCGGACCCGCCGAGGGGGTGATCCTGCGCCGCGGCGGGTGAGCCGGACCGGATCCGCCCATCCGGGTGCGGCGCCTCGGCGCGGGCGCCGGTCCAACGGCCCGGCGGCGCCTCATGGTCCGAGCCGGGGGCACGACATGGCTTGCGGCCGGAGCCCTGGCTGCTGCGGCCCACGACCGTCCTCGCGCGCGCGGTGCCATACCTCAGGGCTGCGCGCCGTCGGCCGTCGGGCGCGGGGTGGATGGCCTCGCTCCGCTCGCAGAGACGGCAGGGCCGAAGCCCCCAGCCGGACACGGTCCAGGCGCGCAGAACGTGATTCGGGATAGGGCGGTGCCGCTGCGGCGCGGCCCTGTGCATCGACGTTGGGCCGATGCCGCCCCATCCCGGAAGCCGCCCGGCCTGCCGAAACTTGCCGCGCCGCCACGATTTCGTGCTGCGACGCCACATAGGTAAGTGAAGCTTAATTCTCACGGTGGCCTATTTTGTGCGTCGCAGCGGAACCGTCGCGACGGAGGAGTATTAGCCGTGGTTGAGATCGCGACAGCCGTGCCTGCCCGATCGTCTGCCAGACCGGGGCATTCCGCCCGGCCAGGATCAATGCTGATGCTCGATACGCGCCGTGGTGGTTCCTTCGCCGAGTGGTCGTCCGGCGAGGGGGACGGCGTCGTATCCGTACCGGTGCCGGCCCGTCCGGCCTCGCTGCGCCGCCGCATCCTGTACGCCACGCCCGAGATGGCCGACTTCGTGAAGACCGGCGGCCTCGGCGAGGTCTCCGCCGCCCTGCCCCGGGCGCTGGTGCCGCACTACGACATCCGCGTGCTGATCCCGGGCTACCGGCAGGTCCGCGCGGCGTTCCCCGAGATTCCGGTGGTCGCCCGTCTCGAGGGCTTCGCGGGGGTTCCGGCCTGCGACCTCGGCCTGGTCGAGGCGGCCGACGGCCTGCGGATCTACGTGCTGCTCAGCCCCGACCTCTACGAGCGCGACGGCACGCCCTACGGCGACCAGCACGGCGATTTCGGCGACAACGACCTGCGCTTCGCCCGCCTCAGCCTCGCGGCGGCGGACCTCGCCGCCGGCGCCGACCCCGACTGGGCGGCCGACCTCCTGCACCTCAACGACTGGCAGGCGGCCCTGGCCCCGGCCTATCTCGCCTGGCGCGGCCGGCGGGTGCCGAGCGTGCTGACGATCCACAACCTCGCCTATCAGGGCCTGTTCCCCCGGGACGCCCTGCCCCGGCTCGGCGTGCCGGAGGCGGCCTTCCAGGTCGACGGCGCCGAATTCTACGGGCAGCTGTCCTTCCTGAAGGCCGGCATCTTCTACGCCTCGCAGGTCACCACGGTGAGCGAGACCTACGCGCGGGAGATCCAGACCCCCGAGTTGGGCTGCGGCCTCGACGGGCTGCTGCGCACCCGCGCCGGTCAGGGCCGGCTCGCCGGCATCCTCAACGGCATCGACGAGACCTGGGACCCGAGCACCGACCCGCACCTCGCCACGCGCTTCGAGATCGACGACTGGAAGGGCAAGCGGGCCAATGCCGAGGCGGTACGCCAGCAATTCGGCCTCGCGGTTTCCCGCGGGCCGCTCTTCGCCATCGTGTCGCGCCTCGTCCACCAGAAGGGCATCGACCTGAGCCTGCAGGCCGCCGAGGCGATCGTGGCCGAGGGCGGCCAGCTCGTGGTGATCGGCCAGGGCGAGGGCCGGTTCGAGCAGGCGCTCCGGGGCTTGGCCAAGCGCCATCCCGAGGCGGTCGGCGTGCATGTCGGCTTCGAGGAGGCGCAGGCCCGGCGGATGTTCGCGGGCAGCGACTTCCTGCTGATGCCCTCGCGCTTCGAGCCCTGCGGGCTGGCCCAGATGTACGCGCAGCGCTTCGGCTCCCTGCCGATCGTGCGCCGCACCGGGGGCCTCGCCGACACGGTCGAGGACGGGGTGACGGGCTTCACCTTCGCGGAGGCCTCGGCCGCGTCCTTCGGGGCGGCGGTCCGCCGGGCGCTGGAGGCCTTCGGCCAGAAGAAGCGCCTCAACGCCATGCGGCGGCGGGCCATGGCGGCCCGCTTCGGCTGGGATCAGGCCGCCGACAATTATGCCGGGCTCTACGGCCGGGCCATCGGCAACAGCACCGCGCTGCGCTGGCGGGCCGCGTAGGGCCTTCTCGCGGACGCAGCCGCCTCAACCCCCTCCCCCAGAGGGGGGAGGGGAGTCTCCGCTCACCCTTCCAGCAGGAAGATCATCGTGGCGAGCGGCGGCAGGGTCAGCGACAGGCTCTGCCCCTGGCCGTGGCTCGCCTGATCCTCGGTGCGGCGGCCGCCCTGGTTGCCCAGGTTGGACCCGCCATACACGCCGGCATCCGAGTTGAACGCCTCGCGATAGAACCCCGCCGCGGGCACGCCGATCCGGTAGCCCTCGCGCGGCACGGGCGTGAAGTTCGAGACCACGATCGCCACCTCGCCGGGCTTGGCGCCCTTGCGGGCCCAGGCGATCACGCTGTTGTCCTGATCGTCCGCCACCAGCCACTGGAAGCCGGTATGCTCGACATCACGGCTGTAGAGGGCCGGCGTCGAGACGTAGAGCCGGTTGAGATCGCGCACCACGCTCTGCACGCCCTTGTGCAGCGGGTCGTCGAGGTGGTGCCAGTCCAGGCTGGTGTCGTGGTTCCACTCCCGCTCCTGGCCGAACTCGCCGCCCATGAACAGCAGCTTCTTGCCGGGATGCCCCCACATGAAGCCGTAATAGGCCCGGAGATTCGCGAATTTCTGCCAGCGGTCGCCCGGCATCTTGCCGAGCAGCGAGCCCTTCCCGTGCACGACCTCGTCGTGGGAGAGCGGCAGGACGAAATTCTCCGAGAAGGCGTAGAGCAGCCCGAAGGTCAGGTTGTGGTGGTGGTAGCGGCGGTGGATCGGATCCTCCTGCATGAAATGCAGGGTGTCGTGCATCCAGCCCATGTTCCACTTGAAGCCGAAGCCCAGGCCGCCCGTATAGGTCGGATGCGAGACGCCGGGCCAGGAGGTCGATTCCTCCGCCACCGTGATTGTCCCGGGGGCGTGGCTGTAGGTCGCCTCGTTGGTCTTCCGCAGGAAGTCGATGGCGTCGAGGTTCTCGTTGCCGCCGTAGCGGTTCGGGATCCACTCGCCCTGGCGGCGGGAATAGTCGAGGTAGAGCATCGACGCGACGGCATCCACGCGCAGGCCGTCGAGGTGGTAGTGCTCCAGCCAGAACCGGGCGTTGGCGGCGAGGAACGTCGCGACCTCGGTGCGCCCGAAATTGTAGATGTAGGTGCCCCAGTCCTGGTGGAAGCCCTGGCGGGGATCGGCGTGCTCGTAGAGGTGGGTGCCGTCGAACTGGCCGAGCCCGTGCGCGTCGAGGGGGAAGTGGCCCGGCACCCAGTCGAGCAGCACGCCGATCCCGGCCTCGTGGGCGGCGTCCACGAAGGCGGCGAAATCCTCCGGCGTGCCGAAGCGGCTCGTCGGGGCGAACAGCGAGACCGGCTGATAGCCCCAGGACCCGTCGAACGGGAACTCGGTGATCGGCAGCATCTCGATATGGGTGAAGCCCAGATCCTTGACGTAGGGGATCAGCCGTTCGGCGAGCTCCCGGTAGGTCAGGTAGCGGTTCCCCTCCTCGGGCACCCGCGCCCAGGAGCCGAGATGGACCTCGTAGACCGAGATCGCCGCGTGGCGCGGGTCCTTGGCGCCGCGGGTGCTCATCCAGCCCGAATCGCGCCAGTCGAACTCGCCCGACCCGTGGGTGACCGAGGCGGTCTCCGGCGGGTGCTGGGCCGCGAAGGCGACCGGGTCGGCCTTGAGCGGCACCAGGGCGCCGTCGGGGCCGCGGATCTCGAACTTGTAGCGCACGCCGGCCTTGAGGCCCGGCACGAACAGCTCCCAGATGCCGCCGTCCTGCCAGAGGCGCATCGGGTGGCGGCGCCCGTCCCAGTCATTGAAGTCGCCGACGACGCTGACCTTGCGGGCGTTGGGCGCCCAGACGGCGAAGCGGAAGCCGTCGATGCCGTCGAGCTGGCCCGACTGGGCGCCGAGCATCCGGTAGACGAGGTTGGTGCCGACCTCGCGCAGCGTCGCCACGTCGTACTGCTCGATTGAGGAGCCGAAACCGTAGGGGTCGTAGCGGCGGCGCTTCGTGCCGTCCCAGGATTCGACCTCGATCTCGTAGAGCGGCCGGTGCTCGCCCTCGACCCGCGCGACCCAGAATCCGTCCGGATGGCGCTTCTCGAACGGCACGGTGCGGCCGTCCATCACCAGGGTGGCGGCCCGCGCCTCGGGGAGCACGGCGCGCACCTCCCAGGCCTTGGGCCCGACCCGATGGGGGCCCAGCACCGAGAACGGGTCGCCGTGATTGGCCGCCATCAGGGCCGCGATCGCGTCCGGATGGACGCTCGGCGTCTGCGCGACGCCGGAGCCCGGGACATCCGCGTTCCGCGCCGTCCCCGCTTCCGGGGCGGCCCGTCGTGCGAAGGTCTCGTCGATCGCCGTCATTCCAATGCTCCGGGCTCGTGTCCGTCCGTGTCCAGAATGGTCAGAACCCCACGGGCGGGGATTTCGATCCAGTCCGGCCGGTTGTTGGCCTCGTAATCGACCTCGTACAGGGCCTTGGTCAGCAGGCAGAGGCGCAGCAGCCGCGCCCGGCTTCCCAGGTCGGTCACGGCGGCGCGCGAGCCCTCCACCGCGGACTCGTAGCCGGCGAGGAACGCCGCCTCGATCATGCCGCGCCACGCCGTGGCGGCGTCCCGCGCCCGCCCCTCGGAATCGGCGAACCGGGCGGTGATCTCCCGGATCACCGTCTCGGCGCCGTACGCGAAGGAGCGCATCAGCCCGGCGACGTCCCGCAGGGGCATCGACTTGGCCCGGCGCTCGTCGGCCGGACGCGAGGGCTCGCCCTCGAAGTCGACGATGATCAGGTCGTTCTCGGCGACCAACACCTGTCCCAGGTGGTAGTCACCGTGGATGCGGGTCTTGTGGGCGCCCCGGACCGGCTCGGCGGTGAGCGCGGCGATCAGGGCCTCGACCTCGCCCCGGCGCTGGCCGAGTTCCGCGCAGGCCGGCTTGCCGGCATCGAGCCCCCGGTCGGCCAGGCCCTTGAGCGCCCGGAAGGCACGCTCCGCCTGGTGGCGGGCGTCGCGCGCCAGCACCGCGAGATCGTCCCCGGTGAACGGCTCGGCCGCGAAGGCCGGATCGTCGGTCTCGATCGCCAGCGCCGCGTGCAGCTCGGCGGTGCGCCGCCCGAGCAGATCCGCCCAGGGCCGGTGGGCCTGGAACGCCTCCTCGGGGCTGGCGGCCTCGCTCTCGGGGGTGAGCACGACGGTCTCGAAGTCCCGGCGCAGGCCCTCCAGCATCAGGGTCCAGGCATCGCCCTGGTTCACGACGAATTTCTGAAGGATCGCGAGGGCCGTCCGGGTCCCGTCCTCGGCGACGTGCTCCAGCGTGCCGAGCAGGGCGGGGGTATTGGAGAAACCCGCCTGCTCGGTGAGGAAGCGCCCGACCTCGATCTCGGGATGCAGCCCCGGCTGCAGGCGGCGCAGCAGCTTGAGCATCATCTTCGAGCCGACGGCGATCGAGGTGTTGCTCTGCTCCGCCGACAGCCGGCGGATATCGGCCACGTCGACCGTGACCTCCGGGTCGAAGGCCGAGGTGACGGCGAAGACGAGGCGGCCGCTCTCCGTGGGGATCACACGGCCCTGGCGCATGTCGTCGATGAGGCAGGCGGCGAAGTCGTTGGAGCCGGCCGCGCCGTAGAGCAGCCCGGTCCGCGGGCCGCGGCGCACCCGCGCCACCGCGAAGGGCATCAGCGCCTCGTCCTCGCGGCCCTCCTCGACGCCGACCGGCATGAAGTACTCATGGCTCTCGCCGTTGGCGAGCTGCACCTGCAGCCGCGGCAGCAGGAAGCGCGCGCTCCCGTCGACGTCCTTCAGGGCGGCGCAGTCGACCACCTTCGTGGCCTTGATCCGCGAGCCCTTGGCGCCGAACCAGCGCCGGCTCGTCAGGAACGGCGGCACCACCGTGCGCTCGAAGGCGACGCGCTCGCGCCCGCTCATCAGGGTCTCGATCCCGCCGGTGAGCACCAGGGTGAACAGCTCCGGCGGCTCCTGCTGCGGGCCGACCACCCCGGAGCGCGCGGCGCTCAAGCTGAACCAGTAGAAACCGTAGGACGGCAGGGTCAGCAGGTAGGGCAGATCGCCGATCGGCGGGAACTCGGTGCCGCCGGTGAGCTCGATCGGCACCGCGGTGCGCAGTTCCGACAGGTCGAGCTGCACCGCCTGGGGCGCCCGCGACAGGTTCGCCACGCACAGGATCCGCTCGTCCTCGTGCTCGCGGATCCAGGCCAGGACCTTCCGGTTGCTGGGATAGAGGAACTGGATCGTGCCGCGCCCGAGGGCGACGCTGTTGTTGCGGATCGCGATCATGCGCCGCGTCCAGTTCAGCAGGCTCGTCTGCGCCTGGGTCTGCGCCTCGACGTTGATGGCGTCGAAGCCGTAGATCGGGTCCTGGATCGCCGGCAGGAACAACTTCTGGGGGTTCGCCCGGGAGAAGCCGCCGTTGCGGTCCGGGGACCATTGCATGGGCGTGCGCACGCCGTCGCGGTCGCCCAGATAGATGTTGTCGCCCATGCCGATCTCGTCGCCGTAGTAGAGCACCGGCGTGCCGGGCATCGACAGGACGAGGGACTTCATCAACTCGATCTTGCGCCGGTCGTTCTCGAGGAGCGGCGCGAGGCGGCGGCGGATGCCGAGATTGATCCGGGCGCGGCGCTCTGCGGCGTAGAACGACCAGAGGTAGTCACGCTCCTCGGCGGTGACCATTTCGAGCGTCAGCTCGTCGTGGTTGCGCAGGAAGATCGCCCATTGGCAGCCCTCCGGGATCTCCGGGGTCTGGCGCATGATGTCGGTGATCGGGTGCCGGTCCTCCCGGGCGATCGCCATGTACATCCGCGGCATCAGCGGGAAGTGGAACGCCATGTGGCATTCGTCGCCGTCGCCGAAATACTGGGCGGTCTCCTCCGGCCACTGGTTGGCCTCGGCCAGCAGCATCCGGTCGGGGTAGCTGGCATCGAGGGCGGCGCGGATCTTCTTGATGACGTCGTGGGTCTCGGCGAGGTTCTCGCAGTTCGTGCCATCGCGCTCGATCAGGTAGGGGATCGCGTCGAGGCGCAGGCCGTCGACGCCCATGTCGAGCCAGTAGCGCATCACCTCGATGACGGCCTCGAGCACCGCCGGGTTGTCGAAGTTCAGGTCCGGCTGGTGGCTGTAGAACCGGTGCCAGAAATACTGCTTGGCCACCGGGTCCCAGGTCCAGTTGGACGCCTCGGTATCGAGGAAGATGATCCGCGTGTCCCGGTACGGCTCGTCGGTGTCCGACCAGACGTAGAAGTTGCGCTCCGGCGAGCCGGGGGGCGCCTCGCGGGCGGCCTGGAACCAGGGGTGCTGGTCGCTCGTGTGGTTGATCACGAGTTCGGTGATGACCCGCAGGCCCCGGGCGTGCGCCGCCTCCACGAAGGCCTTGAAGGCCTCCATGGTCCCGTAGGACGGGTTGATGTCCCGGTAATCGGCGATGTCGTAGCCGTCGTCGCGGAGCGGCGAGGGATAGAACGGCATCAGCCAGATCGCCGTGACGCCGAGATCGCGGACATAGTCGAGGCGCTGGGTCAGGCCCTCGAAGTCGCCGATCCCGTCGTTGTTCGAGTCGAAGAACGACTTGACGTGGATCTGGTAGATGATGGCGTCACGGTACCATTGCGGGTCGCTGCGATCGATCATCGCGTCGCTGCCTCATCGGTCGAATCTGACGGGACCGGCGGTGGGAACCGGCCGGGAGCGGGCGGACGACCGCCGCGCGGGTGCAATGGTCGGCGACGGGGAGGCCCGCCGCCGGGGTCAGGTGCCACGGTCAGGTGCCACGGGTGGCCTCAGCCCGCAACCCGCCGCGGCGCCCGCAGGCGCCAGATGACGCAGGATCGCTCGGCCGGATCGAGGGCGATGCGGTGGGATTTGCCGCGCAACTCGAACGTGTAGCCCTGGAGCAGGTCCTCGACCTCGACGGCGCCGTCGTCGGGCAGGCCGAACAGCCAGAGCGGCACCTCGTAGGTGCATTCCTGGCGGTTCTTCGGGTCGAGGTTGACCATGGTGAAGATGCAGTTGTCGCGCTCCGGCGTCGCCTTGGCGTAGGCGATGATCTGGTCGTTGAAGGCCCCGGTGAAGACGACGTTGCGGAAATCCCAGAGGGCGGGGTTCTCGCGCCGGATCGTGTTCAGCTTGACGATGTGCTCGCGGATGTTGCCCGGCCGGTCGTAGTCCCAGGCCTTCAGCTCGTATTTTTCCGAGTTCAGGTACTCCTCCTTGCCCGGATACGGCGCGGCTTCGCACAGCTCGAAGCCGTTGTAGATGCCGTAGACCGACGACAGGGTCGCGGCCAGGGTTCCGCGGATGACGAAGCCGGCGCGTCCGCTGGTCTGAAGGAAGTAGGGATTGATGTCGGGCGTATTCGCAAAGAAATTCGGGCGGTAGTACTCGCCCATCTCACCGGCCAGCTCCAGGGCGTAGTCGGTCAGCTCCTGCTTGGTGTTGCGCCACGTGAAGTAGGTGTAGCTCTGCTGGTAGCCCGCCTTGGCGAGCTTCTTCATCATCTTCGGCCGGGTGAAGGCCTCGGCGAGGAAGATCGCGTCCGGATAGCGCCCGTTGACCTCGCCGATCACCCATTCCCAGAACGGGATCGGCTTGGTGTGGGGGTTGTCGACCCGGAAGATGCGCACGCCCCGGGCGCACCAGCCGAGCAGGATGTCGCGCAGCTCGATCCAAAGCCCGGGCAGGGCGCCGCCGTAGAAGTGGACGTTCGAGATGTCCTCGTACTTCTTCGGGGGGTTCTCGGCGAATTTCAGCGTGCCGTCGGGGCGCCACTCGAACCATTCCGGATGGTTCTTGATCCAGGGATGGTCGGGCGAGCACTGGATCGCGAAGTCGAGGGCGATCTCCATCCCGTAGGCGTGGCTCGCCGCAACCAGCCGCTCGAAATCCTGAAGGGTGCCGAGGTCGGGATGCACGGCCTCGTGGCCGCCCTCCGCCGCGCCCACCGCGTAGACCGAGCCGACATCGCCGGGCTCGGCCGTGAGGGTGTTGTTCTTCCCCTTGCGGTTGGTCCGGCCCACGGGATGGATCGGCGTGAAGTAGAGGACGTCGAAGCCGAGCTCGCGGATCTCGGGCAGGCGCCGGATGACGTCGTCGAAGGTGCCGTGGCGGTTCACGTCCATCGACTGGGAGCGCGGGAAGATCTCGTACCAGGCGGAGAACCGGGCCGCGAGGCGGTCGGCGATCACCGGCAGGGTCAGGGGATAGCGGGTGAGGTTCACCCGCTCGGCGTTCCGGCGCACGAGGCGCGACGCCTCGGGGTCGAGGATCCGGTCGAGCTGGGCGGCCGAGCCGGTCTCCTCGGCGGCGAGCGCCGCCACGAGCGCGGCGAGGCGCTCGGCGTCGCGGCCGCCGCGGGTCCGGGCGAGCGACGCCGCGGTCCCGACCAGGGCCACGCCCTCGATCGTCTCCAGGCGGACATCGACGCCGGCGGCGCGCTTCTTCAGGGTGTCGCGCACCCAGGACGAGAAGGCGTCGCGCCACGCGATCAGGGTGAACTCGTAGCGGGCGTTGCGCTCCAGGGGGAAGTGCCCGGCCCAGCGGTCGTTGTCGACGAAGACCATCGGGTCCTCGCGCCACGCGTCGCTGCCGGCGACCCGCGACAGGATCGCGGCGTCGATGATCTCGTGGCCGTCGGAGAAGATGTCGGCCTCGACCCGCAGGGACTCGCCGACGATCCGCTTCACCGGCGAGCGGCCGCCGTCGAGCTCAGGGCTGACCGCCTCGATCACCACCCGCCCCTCCCCGTCCGGGGTGCCGCGCTCGGGGAGCCGGGCGACCTCCTGGGCGCTGGCCGCCAGGATGCGCAGCTCGCCCGGCATCAGGTCGATGGCGCTGCCGGGATGGAACGCGATCGGCTCGGCCTCCGGGGTCCGGTCGACGAAGGTGCCGAGCATGCCGCCGGTGCGGGCGATGAGCGACCCAGCCTCGACCGGCACCGGCTTGTCGGTCGGATTGTAGAGCACGATCAGCCCGTGCCGGGCTGAGGCCGGGTGGCCGGTGTCGAAGCGGGCGAGCGCCACGTAGTCGCTGTCGGGGGACGAGATCCGGATCTGCGCGCCCTCGACATTGGCGGCGGGCAGCTCCGCCCGCAGGGCGTTGACCGCCCGGATGAAGCCGGAGATGTCGATGCCGGTCTCGTGCTCGCGGTCGCCCGGGGTGGTCTCGACCACGTGCAGCGCCCGGCGGTAGCCCCATTCGTAGCCGATCGGCATCAGCACGCCGGCCGAGAAGAAGGCGGCCAGCGCGTAGCGGGTGCGCAGATGGGCCGCCACCGCCTCAGGGCCGCCGCCGATCCCGGCGGCGAGCCGCGTCATGTCGTGGTTCTCCGGGAAGGCGATGGAGGGCGCCAGCACCCGCAGGCGCTCGTACTGCTCCAGGGCCCAGGGCTTCTTCAGGTCCCACCACGCGAAGGAGTTGAACAGGTAGTCGAAGCCGGCGCCCGCCGTGGCCCGGGCCTCCTCGAAGGTGCAGCCCAGGGTCTCGGCGGCGAAGAGACAGGCGGGATCGCGCCCCTTGGCCTCCCCGATCAGGACGCGCCAGGTCTCCGGCGGCACCTTGTAGGCCGCATCACAGCGGAAGCCCGCCACGCCGAGGTCCTGGAGCCGGGCCACGTAGGCGCCCCAGATCCGGGTCAGCTCATCCCGGGCAGCCGGCGTGTGGTAGTCGAGTTCGGCTAGGTCGCCCCAGACGGTGCGGATCGACGGATCGTCCGGATCCACCGCCGCCGGGTGCATGATCGAGCCGTCGGGCTCCTTCATGAACAGGTCGGGCCGCTCCGTGGCGAGGCGGGCGTTGTCGGCGGTGTGGTTGATCACGAGGTCGGTCATCACCGACAGGCCGAGGGCCTGCGCGGCCGCGCAGAAGCGCTGGATCTGCGCGTCGTCCGGCGTGCCGTCCGGGTCGCGGAACCGCTCGTCGAGCCGCTCGGGATCGGCCACCGCGTAGAGGCTCCGGGAGCCGCCGGTCTGGTGGAACGGGTTCAGGTAGATCCAGTCGAAGCCGAGCGCGGCGATCCGCGGCAGCTCGGCGGTCCAGTCCGCGACGCGCCCGACCAGGAGCGGGAACAGGTTGTAGATCCGCGGCCCCTCGGCCCGGGGCGCCAGCGCGGCCGGCAGGACGGCCTCGGCCCCGGTCGTCGCAGCGGCTTTGGTCGGTGCGTTCATGCTGGCTTCTGGCTCCCGTTCCTGTGTCGTAACGCCCGAACCGCCCGGGCGTGCCTTCGCGTGGGACGGCGGGATTGTCAGGTCCGCGCCGTCCGCCTCTCAGCAGATTCGCATGACAGGACCGCGAGGGACCTGCCGACATGGTCTTCGTGGCAGGGACGGACCCGCGCACGCTCCCTCCCGCCGCTGCGGGGAAGGGTGGTCCCCGAAGTCCCGTGACGGGGGCGCGACGGTGCCGGAGAAGGCGGCGGCCTTCATGCCGGCTCCGCCCTTTTCGGAAGCCGGGTTCCCCGCTCCCGACCCGGCCTGACGGCCGGCCCACCCTCCCCCGCGGAGGGGGGGAGGACGATCCGCGGATCCGGCCGCTCCCCTCACGGCTCCCGCCGCAGGACCGCGTAGGGCAGATCCCGCAGGAGTTCGCCGAGGTCGGCCCCCTCCCCCGCCACGATCCGCCCCGAGGCGAGGTCGCGCCAGCGCGTCCCCGCCCCGAGATCGACCCGGGTCCCATTAAAGGCCTCACCCGGCCAGACCGCCTCCCCGACGAAGCCCGCCACCAGCCGCGGTACCGCCACGAACAGGTCGCCGCCCTCCTGGCCGGGATCGGTCCGACGGTAGGCGATCACGTGCCCGGCCCGCGCGCCGGTGGCCGGGACGGGTTCGTAGGCGGCGCTCGCGTAGAAGTCCGGTCGCTCAGCCCGCTCGGCCAGAAGCGCCGCGAGGGTCGCCTGCTTGACCCGCCCGTCCGGCCAGTGCGCCAGCAGCTCCGCGGGCACGCCGCCCTGGTCCAGCATCCGCCCCAGGGCCGGGTAGTCCACCGGGCGGCGGTTGTCGGGATCGACGAAGGAGAAGTCCCAGATCTCCGTGCCCTGGTAGGTGTCGGGCAGGCCCGGCAGGGTGCATTTCAGGACCGTCCGGCCGAGGCTCGCCAGCATGCCGAGATGGGCGAGCCGCCGGGCGAAGGGCCGGAGCTGCGCCAGGAAGTCCGAGCCCGGGGCGATCAGCGCGGTGAACAGCTTCTTGACCGCGCCCTCGTAGACCGCGTCGACATTGACCCAGCTCGACCGGCGCTTGCCCTCGCGCATGGCCTTCTCGCCGTAGGCGATCAGCCGGTCGCGGAAATCCTCGATCGCCCCGGCCTCGTCCCGCTCCAGCAGCTCCAGCGGCCAGGCGCCCAGAATGGCCTGGAAGAACATCCACTGGTCGTTGGCGTCGGGGGCCGGCTCGCCGTCGATGCGGGCGAGGTGCGGGCCGGCGGTGCGCTGCCACAGGTCCCAGGCCTTGGCCCATTCCTCCGGGATCTCCGAGAGGGCGAGCAGCCGCGTGCGGGCATCCTCGCCCCGCTTGGTGTCGTGGGTCGCCGTGGTGATCATGGCGCTCGGCCAGTCCCGGGCGCGGGCGATCTGGAGGTCGTGGAAGTGCTCCGCGTCGATCCCGTACTCGCCCGGATCGCCCCCGACCTCGTTGAGGCCGAGCAGGCACGCGTAGCGGTAGAACAGCGTGTCCTCCAGGCTCTTGGCCATGACCGGGCCGGTGAGCTGCTGGAACCGGCGGCGGAAGCGCAAGGCAACCCGCGGATCCGGCCGGCCCGCCCCGGCGGTCTCGATCCGGCCGAGCAGGACGTCGGCGGCGAAGTCGTGGACCGAGCGGTCCGGCAGGCTCGACCAGCGCTTGGCCTTGGCGACGGCGCCCTCGATCAGGCGCACGTCCTCGGGCTCGACCTCGCCCTCCTCCAGTTCCGGCGGCAGGTAGCTCCGGTAGGTCGGGAAGCGCGCGATGATCTCGATCAGCGCCCGGCGGAGCGCGTTGACGGTGAAGTCGCGGGTCCGCCGGTCGGAATCGGCCACCTCCTTGAGGTCGGTGGTCAGCACCTCCAGCTCGCTCGCGAAGCTGATCTCCAGGATCTCGGCCTTGGCGGCACGGAGCTGGAAGCCGTAGGGCTCGTCGAAGCCCGTGGCCCAGGTGTAGAGGCGCTCGACCTTGCCGCGCTTCCCCTTGTCGACCAGGATCCCGTCGAGCTGGTTGAGCACGTCGTAGCCCGTGGTCCCGGCCACCGGCCAGGGCCGCAGCCGCTCCCCGGGCTCCAGGATTTTCTCCACGACCACGTAGAAGCCCGGCCCGACCGCCGCCTGGAGCGCCCTTGCGTAGCCCAGCGGGTCGGCCAGCCCGTCGATATGGTCGATGCGCAAGCCGTCGATCCGGCCCTCGCGGATGTGCCGGAACACGGTTTCGTGCGAGCGGTGGAAGATGTCGGACAGCTCGACCCGCAGGCCGGCGAGCGAGTTCACGTCGAAGAAGCGGCGGTAGTTGATGTCGCTCGACGCCACCCGCCAATGGGCGAGCCGGTAGGCCTGCGCTTCCAGCAGCCGGTGCAGCGGCCCGAAACTGTCCGGGCGGCCCTTGAAGCCGTTGAGCAGGGCCAGCGTGCTGGCGGTGGCCTCCTGGATCAGCGGCGAGACGCCGTGGATCTCGGCGAGCCGGCGCTTCAGCCCCTCGGCCTCCTCGGGGAAGCCTTTGCGGCGGGTCTCGTCGGTGTCGATCGCCATGGCCCGCAGGCGCTCGGAGATGGCGAGCAGCTCCGCGGTGGTGTCGTCGTCCACCGCCCCGATGGCGGCGATCACCCGGTTGAGGATGGTCGGGTAGCTCAGCGGCCGGATCGGCAGCTGGTGCTCGTAGTGCCAGACGCTGAAGGCGCCCTTCTCGGGATCGAATTTGAGCACCAGGGTGCCCTGCTCCAGGGCCTCGCCGTAGCGCTCGCCCAGGAACGGGATCACGAGGTTGCGCCCGGCCCCGAGCCGCTGCCAGTCGATGTCGAAGGCGTCGGCGAAGGGCGAGAGCGAGCCCCATTCGAGCACCGAGAGCCACCACGGGTTGTCGGACCCGCCGACGCCCATGTGGTTCGGGACGATGTCGAGGAGCAGCTTGATCCCGTGGGCGTGGAGCGTCTCGGAGAGCTGGACGAAGCCCGCCTCGCCGCCGAGTTCCGGGTTGATCGCCCCGTGATCGACGATGTCGTAGCCGTGGGTCGAGCCGGGCCGTGCCGTCTGGAGCGGCGAGGCGTAGACGTGGCTGATCCCGAGCCGGTGCAGGTAGGGGACGATCCGGCCGGCATCCGCGAAGGTGAAGTCCTTGTGGAACTGCAGCCGGTAGGTCGAGCGCGGCGGCGGCGCGGCGAGCCGCGCGGCCCCCGAGCGCGGTCCCCGTGCCTCCGCCGACAGGGCGGCGGCCAGCTTGGCCAGCGGCCCGCCGGGGGCGGCGATGTCCGCGAGGTCCCGGTCGAGCTTGCGCCGCCAGTTCGGGTAGCCCTCGGTGGAGCCCGGCACGTTGGCCTGGGCGAGTTCGGAGACCACGTCCTCGTACTGCACGGCGGTCAGCATCGAGGGCGCCCGGGCGAGGTAGCGGGCGGCGGCCTCGAATGGCGCGGCATCCGGGGGCTCGGCCGAGGGGAGCAGCTGCTCGCCGGCCAGCGCCTCGGCGAGGCGGCGGCGCTCGACGACGCGCTCGGCCCGCTCGCCCTCGGCCCGCTCCTGGTCGTAGAGGCCGAGCGACTGGCGGGTGTCGGTGTCGACCCCGCGCCACCAGCCCACGAAGGTCGGCAGGTCGTGGGTGGTGATGGCGGTGAGCGCGTCGCGCGGATAGGCCGACGGCGCCTTGAACCGTCCGTCGCCTTCCCGCTCGAAGGCGAGGATCCGGTAGCTCAGCACCCCGGCCCGCATCAGCGCGTCCGAGAAGCCCTCCGGGGCGGTGCCGAGATCCTCCGCGATGACGAGGCACTTGTTGCGGTGGCTCTCCAGCCGCAGCACCGCCAGCATCGGCTCGAACGGCATGGCCACGTAGGCCCCGGCCTGGGCGCCCGCGCCCAGCGGGATCAGGAACAGGCGGGCGAGCTGGAAGGCGTGGTCGATCCGGATCGCGCCGGCATGGCGCATGTTGGCCTGGACCAGGGTCCGGAAGGCGGCGAGCCCGTCGCGCTCCATCTCCAGCGGATCGAACGCCGGCAGGCCCCAGTTCTGGCCCTTGGGCGCCAGCAGATCCGGCGGCGCGCCGATCGACACCTTGTCGGCGAAGCGCTCGGGATGGGACCAGATCTCGGAGCCGCCCCGGTCGGCGCCGACCGCGAGGTCGCGGTACAGCCCGACCCGCATGCCGGCGCCCAGAGCCGCCGCGGAGGCCTCTTCGAGCTGCCGGTCGGCGAGGTATTGCAGCCAGGCGTGATAGCCGACCGCCTCGGCATGCTCCGCCGCGAAGGCCCGCACCGCCTCCGTGCCGGCCCGGCGGTACGCGTCCGGCCAGTCGCCCAGCCAGTGCGCGCCCTGCCCCCGGAAATGCTCCGACAGGGCCTCGAACAGGGCGTGGGATTCGAGATCCTCGCCGCCCGCCTGCCGGAAGCGCGCGAAATCCGCGTCCGTGCCGGCCCGGGCGGGGGAATCCGCCCAGAGGGCCCGGAGCACCGGGTCGAGCACGTCGTGGACGCCCTGGTGGTCGACCAGCGCCGCCTCGCGGAGCGCCGTGATCGCGTCCGCGCGCGCATCGAGCACCGCCTCGGCCCGGGAGCCGGCGAGCCCCGGCAGGCTGCGCGGGGCGATGAACAGCGTCTCCAGGAACAGGCGCGAGGAGGGCGAGTAGGGGGAGATCTTGGTCCGGTCGGAACCGAACAGGGCGTGGACCGGGCTGAGCCCTAAGAACGCCGCCCCGCGCAGGGCCGCCTCGCGGGCGGCCTCGCCGGCATCCGCGTAGGTGCCGATGCCGATATTGGTCGCCGAGCGCAGTCCGTAGAGCTGGGCGGCGAGCCCCCAATCGGAGGCCCCCTCATCCGTGTAGGGGCGCGGGCGCCAGCAGCGCTGCGGCGCGGCGATCACCCAGGCCTCGGTGCGGCTCTGGCCGGCCTGCACGATGAGTCGGTGATAGCCCGGGGTCAGCGGCGGCAGCTCGAAGCCGGGATCGGATCCTTGCGGGTTGGCCCGTCCCTCCCGGGCGGTGCCGCGCTCGTCGACGAGGCGCCAGACCAGGGTGTGGGGCGCCCCGTCCTGCAGCCGGACCGGAACGCGGGCGGCCCGGCGGGCCTCCACCGGCAGGAGCGGCGGGATCAGGCCGCGGCGCAGGCGCTCGACCTCGGCGAGGCTCCCGGCGATCGACGCCTCGTCCTGGACCGCGAAGCCCAGGGCCGCCAGCAGGCCGCGGCGCACCGCCAGCGGCGTCTCGACGGGCTTGCCGAAGGCGTCGGTGTAGCCGGCGGCGACGCCGACCAGGTCGGCGAGTTTTTCGAGGGGGCTCACGCGTGGGACTCCGTCAGGAACACGCCCGTCCAGGACGGGAGATCGCGTCCGGCCCCGTCGGGGGCGTTGGTCCAGACCGGCCGGGCACCGCCCGGATCGACCGCGAAGGCCTCGGTCCCGACATTGGCGACGAAGCGCAGGGTGCCGGCGCCGAAGCGCCACGTGCAGTCGACCACGTCCGCGCGCGGTATCGTGGCGGCGGCGCCGTCATAGCCGGACTTCGCCAGCGTCACGACCACGTCGCGGCGCAGCCCCAGGAGGCGCGTCGTCTCCGCCAGCACCTCGCGGTGGGGCGAACGCTCCCGCTCGGACCAGTCGAGCTTCGAGGCCGCGAAGGTCTCGCGCTCCGTGGGATCGGGGATCTTCCCGGTGTCGTCCGCAAAGGCGGCAAAGCTCTTGAATTCCCGGCGGCGGCCGTCGCGCACCGCCTTGTTCAGCTCCTCGTCCGGCGCGAAGTCGACGAAGAACAGGAACGGCGCCGAGGCCGACCATTCCTCGCCCATCCAGAGCATCGGGATCTGCGGCGCCAGCAGGAGCCCGGCCCGGGCGAGATCGAGTTTCTTCGGATCCGCGAGGTGGTTCAACCGCTCGCCCAGCGCCCGGTTGCCGACCTGATCGTGGTTCTGGAGGAAGGTCACGAAGGCCGACGGCGGCAGGTGCCCGGAGGGCTCGCCGCGCGGATGGTTGTCGAGCGTGGCGAACGGCTCGCCCTGATACGCGAAACCCTCCGCGAGGCAGCGGGCGAGGTGCGCGACCGGTTTGTCGGCAAAGCTTTTATAGTAGCCGGCGTCCTCGCCCGTGAGCAGGACGTGCCAGCAATGGTGCAGGTCGTCGGCCCACTGGGCATCGTGCATCTTCGGGCGCCCGGCGGCGTCCCGCTCCAGCCAGCGGGCCTGGTTGGCCTCGTTCTCCAGCATCAGGTGGATCTGCCGGTCCGGAAAGGTCTTCCGGACCGTCTCGCCGAGCTCGGCCAGGAAATGACGGGGCGAATCGTCGAGGATCGCGTGGACGGCGTCGAAGCGCAGGCCGTCGAAGCGGTATTCCTCCAGCCAGTAGAGGGCGTTCTGGATGAAGAACTGGCGCACGGTGGCGCCGCTCTCCTTGCCGTCGAAGTTGATGCCCGCGCCCCAGGGGGTCTGGTGGCGCTCGGTGAAGAAGGTCTTGGCGTAGGCGTGGAGATAGTTCCCGGCCGGACCGAAGTGATTGTAGACCACGTCGAGATAGACCATCAGCCCGAGCCCGTGGGCGGCGTCGATCAGGCGCTTGAGGTCGTCCGGGCGGCCATAGGCGCCGTCGGGGGCGTAGGGCTGGACGCCGTCGTAGCCCCAGTTGCGCGCGCCCTTGAAGTCGGCGAGCGGCAGCAGCTCGATGGCGGTGACGCCGAGCGCCTTGAGGTCGGGCAGCCGGGCCTGCAGGCCGGCATAGGTGCCCTCCGGCGTCGCGGTGCCGACATGGCACTCGTAGATCACCGCCTCCTCGAAGGGCCGCCCGGTCCAGTCCGCGTCGGACCACGCGAAGGCCCGCGGGTCGATCACCTCGCTGAGGCCCGAGACGTCGTCCGGCTGGAAGCGGGAGGCGGGATCGGGCACCACGAGGTCGCCGTCGATGCGGAAGCCGTAGCGGGCGCCGGGCTTCACCCCGGGCAGGGCGGTGCGGCGCCAGCCGCCGCCGGATTCCGGCAGCGGGTGATCGGCGCCGTCGACGACGAGCGCGACGCTCTTGGCGGTGGGTGCCCAGAGGGCGAAGCGGACGCCGCCCTCGACCATCTCGGCCCCGAAATCCATGCTGTGGGCGCGCCGCATCGGGCCACCGTCCTCGTCATTGGCCGCGCGCACCGGGATGCAAGCGCGGCAGGATCATCTGTCGTGGGAGAAGGCCCCGGGCCCGATCCGGTTCCCGCAGCGCAGCTATGGCGGAGCGGCCGGGTGGCAATGGGTCGACGACTGGGTCGACGAACGGGTTGACGCGCGGGGGCGACGGGCGCGCGGAAACTAAGCCGCAGTTCCGTCCGTGCGGGGCGGCCCTATCTTGAGCCGCCGGCATTCGCGTCGGTCTGGGAGCGGACACTGGGTCGGGCGCACATCATCGGCATCCACGGGCTCGCCAACAAGCCGCCCCGGGATGAGAAGGCCGCCTGGTGGCGCGCCGCGATCCGCGAGGGGCTCGACCGCAATCGCGGGCTCCGGGTGGCGGAGGCCGACCTGCCCTTCACCTTCGTCTACTGGGCGGACCTGCGCTACCCGCAGCCGCTCGCGGGCGACCGCAACCGCGAGCCCTACCGCCCCGATCACGGCCTCGGGCCGTTCCCCTCCCCGGCGGGGGAGCCGGACCGCGCCGAGCCGACCCTCACCGACCGGATCTATCGCGGCCTGTCGCACCTGCAGGAGGCCGCCGGGCTGACGCCGGTGGATGACCTGATCCTGGAATACCGTCTCGACGATCTCTGGGGCTACCACGAGGACGCGACCTTCCGGGCGGCGGCGCGGGCGCGCCTGCGCGACGTCCTGGCGGCGGCCGCGGCGGATACCGTGCTGATCGCCGCGCACTCGATGGGCGGCCTGATCGCCTACGACGTTCTGCGCGCCGCCGAGGCGGAGGGGACGCCGATGCCCCGCTGCGCCCTGGTCACCCTCGGCGCGCCCCTCGGCCTCGCCGAGCTGAAGCTGAAGCTCGCCGACGCGTACGGCGACCTCCGGGTGCCGGCGGCGCTCACCGCCTGGACCAACCTGATGGACCGCCAGGACATCGCCACGGTGGGCGACGACCTCGCGGCCCTCTACGCGCCGAATGCCGCCGGCGTGCGGGTGCGGGACGTGCCGGTGATCAACGCCTACCGGAGGCCGGACGGCGCCGAGAACCGGCACAAATCCTACGGCTACCTGCGGACCCCGGAATTCTCCCGGGTGGTCGCCGCGTTCCTGGAGGCTGCGGACTGAGCGGCGCCGACCTCGGGGATCGGCTCAGAGCCGGCCCGGCACCGCCTCCCGCAGGACGCGCTCGGTGGCGGCGTCCTCGATCTTGTTGATCAGCCGTTTCGCCTCGTGCTCGTCGCGCAGGGTCTTGGCCAGGGTGAAGGTCGTGCCCGTGAGGAACAGCGACGCCATGGCGAGGTAGCCCTTGATCCAGATATCCGCGGGCAGGAAGAAGATGCCGATCGTCAGCATGGCGGCGGCGGCGGCGAAGCTGACCAGCGTGAAGGTCTTCCAGGCGCCGGTATGGGGCATCTGCGGTGTCATGGTGCGGTCTCCTGAGGAAGGATCGGACGGGGGGGCGTGCGGCGCCGGTCAGGCCCCGGCCCTGAGGCGATCCAGCACCGCCCGCGGATCCGTGCGGGGGCGGCCGTAGCCCGCCGCCTCGAGATCGGCCTCGATCCCGCCCGCGGTCCCGGCCTCGAGATCGGCCTCGAGCTCGGTCAGCGCGGCGGCGACGTCCGCCTCGGCCGCCTGCCGCTCGCGCAGGCGCGCCAGCGTCCGCTCGGCCTCCCCGAGGGCTCCCGCCGACAGGGTCGTGACCCGGCGGCCCTCGAGGCCGGCCCGCCGCAGCGTCTCGGTGGTGCGGGCGGTCTGGAGCCCGCGGTCGAGATCCCGCAGCCGCTCGCCGCCCTGGGCGACGAGGCGCTTCAGCCGCTCGACCTCGGCGGCGAAGCGTTCGGCGGCGGCCCGGCGGTCGGCCCGCTCGTCCTCCAGCGCGGCGATGTGGATCGCCGCCCCGGTCCCGAGATCCTCGCGGCCGTCGGCCAGCGCCCGCCGCGCCCCGTCCGACAGGGTGTCGATGCGGGTCCCGATGGCGTCGAGGGCGCGCATCTCGGCGGCGTGGTAGGCCAGGGCGACGGCCAGTTCCCGCCGGGCGGCCGCCAGGGCTCCGGCGGCCTCCCGGATCTGCTGGCGGAGGATCGTCACGGCATGGGCGTCGTGGATCGCCTGGGCGTTGTCGGCGATCACGCCGCGCATCAGGAAGGAGAGGGTCCTCATCACGGTTCACCTCGCGAAGAACGACGGGCCGGATCGCATCCGTAATTTATTGAACGTCGTTCATGAAACAGGTAAAACACGCGGCGCGCCGCGTCGCAAGGGATAAAATGAACGAGGTTCATAAAAAAGTGCGCGGACGGCCGCGGAAGGAGCCGGGCGACCGCGCGGCGGATCGCCGGGCCCTGATCGAAGCCGCGGTGGCGATCCTGAACGCGGGCGGCGCGGCGGCGCTGACCGCCCGCGGCGTCGCGGAGCGGGCCGGCACGGCGGTGGGCTCGGTCTACACGCAGTTCGACAGCCTGGAAGTGCTGCGGCTGGAGGCCAACGCCGTCACCATGCGGCGGCTCCGGGACGCCCTCACGGAGGCGCTGGCGGCCTGTCCGTCGCGGGGGACGGAGGCGCGGCTCCTGTGCTTGGCCGATGCGTATCTCGCCTTCGCGGCGGGGCACCATGCCGCCTGGGCGGCGATCTTCGAGCGCCGCACCGTGGCGGCGCCGGATTCGGTGCAGGCCGACATCGCGGCCCTGTTCGGGATCCTGGAGGGGGTGCTGCGCGACGGCGGCCGCCTCGCCGAGGCGGAGATCCCCGTGATGGCGCGGGCGCTGTGGTCCAGCGTCCACGGCATGACCTATCTCGCCGATCTCGGCAGCCTCGGGCCCCTCGGCGTGGACGACGTGCGGCCGATGATCGACGCGCTGGTGCGGGCGGCGGTCCGGGGCTTCTCGGCGGGCTGAGTGCCCGCGACGGTGGCGGCCCCGGCGCGGGCGCTGCGTCCGGCGGTGCGGAGCCTGCCCGATCGTCGGCCGCGCCGGTCGCGCATCGGGGGACGTTGCCGCGCCGGAATCGGCGGATCGGGGCGGCGGGGCCTTGCGCGCGCCGACCCGAACCTGTCCACTCGCGCCCAACGACACATCCGGATCGGACACGAATCCGCCGGGGTCACAGGGAGATGCGTCATGGTGGGTACGTCGCGGACGGGCGCGTTGCTGCTGGGCTGCCGCCGGCTCCTGCGGGCAGGACCGGCCCTCCTGCTGGCGGGGCTGGCGCTCGCCTCCCCCGCCCGGGCCGACGACGCCAAGGTGCGGATCAGCCGGCAGCCGGGCTTCGTCTACCTGCCCGCCGTCCTCGCCGAGCAGCACAAGCTGATCGAGAAGCACGCCAAGGCCGCCGGCCTCGGGGACGTCGCGGTGGAGTGGGTCAACCTGACGAGCGGCGCCGCCGGCAACGACGCGCTGCTCTCGGGCAATATCGACATCGTCGACAGCGGCTCCACCAACATGCTGCTGCTCAACGACCGGACGCGGGGCGACGTGAAGGGCCTGTGCGGCGTCGGCACCACGCCGATGCTGCTGCTCACCCGCAACCCGGACGTGAAGACCCTCGGCGACTTCTCCGGCAAGGACAAGATCGCCCTGCCCTCCGTGAAGGTCTCCTCGCAGGCGGTGCTGCTCCAGATCGCCGCCAAGAAGGCCTTCGGGCCCGAGAACGCCACCAAGCTCGACCCGCTCACCGTCCAGCTCGGCCATCCCGACGCGGTGGCGGCGCTGGCGAGCCCGCACAACGAGATCAACAGCCACTTCTCGCTGCCGCCGTTCCAGCAGCGCGAGCTGCAGGATCCGGCGATCCACACGGTGCTGAACTCCTTCGAACTCGTCGGCGAGCCGGTGAGCAACGCGATCCTCTACGCCCGGACCGGCTGGTACACCCGAAACCCCAAGCTCGCCGCCGCCATCGTGGCTGCGATCGACGAGGCCAATGCCGCGATCGCCCGGGACCCGCTCCAGGCCGCCAAGGATTACGTCGCGGCCACCAACGAGAAGACGCCCCCCGAGACCCTGGTCGCGATCATGAAGGAGCCGGGCACGAACTTCTCCACCACCCCCTACGGGATCATGCTCCAGGCCCGGCACTTCTACGCGATGAAGACCATCAAGGCCGAGCCCAAGGACTGGAAGGACACGTTCTTCCCGATCGTCCACAACCTGCCGGGGAAGTAGCCCCCGGCGTCGCATCGGCCCGTCAATGCGCCTCCACCGGCCCGGCGGCGCGCTGGGGCTTCTTGAGGATCGCCACCACGGCGAGGCTCGCCACGAGGCTCACCCCCACCAGCCAGAACCCGTCCGCGTAGGCCATGACGGTGGCCTCGCGGCGGACCTGTTGCGCCAGCATGCCCAGAGCCGCGCCCTTGGCGGCCAGCGGGTCGGCGATGCGGGCGTGCATCCCGGCGGCGAGCGCCGCGAGCCGGTCCTGGGTGCGGGTCGCGTTGACGGTGATCGCCTCGGCCAGCACCGAGAAGTGGAAGTGCTCCCGCCGGTCGATCATGGTCGACAGCAGGGCGATGCCGATCGAGCCGCCGAGGTTGCGCATCATGTTGGACAGCGCCGAGGCGTCGGCGGTGTCGCGCGGGCCGAGGCCCACGGTGGAGAGCTGCGAGAGCGGGATCGTGAACAGCGGCTGGCCGATGGCCCGCATGAGCTGCGGCAGGATCAGCTGGTCGGCGCCGACATCGTGGGTCAGGCCGACATTGATCCAGCAGCTCGCGATGAAGAACAGCGTCCCGGTGACCACGAGCAGCCGGGCGTCGACGGCGCGCATGAGCAGGGGCATCATCGGGAACAGGACCAGCTGCGGCAGGCCCGACCACATCACCACGGTGCCGATCTGCTCGGCATTGTAGCCCTGGATCTGCGCGCAATAGACCGGGATGATGTAGATCGACCCGAACGACACCGCGCCCAGCACGGTCATCAGCACGCAGGCGCCCCCGACCGAGCGGTTGGCCAGGACCCGCAGGTTGATGAAGGGCTTGGCCGCCGTCAGCTCGCGGACGATGAAGCCGGTGATCCCGGCGACGGCCAGCCAGCTCGCCTCGACGATCACGGGCGAGCCGAACCAGTCCTTGCGCTGCCCCTCCTCCAGCACGAAGGTCAGGGCCGGCAGCCCGGTCGCCATCAGGCCGATGCCGATCCAGTCGCCCTTGAGCAACTCGCCCCAGCGGGCGGGCGCGGCCTCGAAGGCGCCGAGCTGGATCGCCGCGGCGATCGGCCCGAAGATCAGGTTCAGGTAGAAGATGTAGTGCCAGGACAGGTTGTCGGTGAGCCAGCCGCCCACCGTCGGGCCGATGGCCGGCGCGAAGGTCGCCGTCAGGCCGAACAGCGCGATGCCCACCGCCTGCTGGCTCTTCGGCAGCCGCGTGCGCACGATCACGATGGCGGTGGGGATCAGCACGCCGCCGGTGAAGCCCTGGCCCGCCCGGAACAGGATCATCTGGCTCAAGCTGGTCGAGAGCGCGCAGGCCAGCGAGAAGGCGGTGAACAGCAGGGTGTTCACCGCGAGGTAGCGGCGCAGGCCGATCACCGAGGACAGCCAGCCGGTGAGCGGGATCACGATGATCTCGGCCATCAGGTAGGCGGTGGAGATCCAGCTCCCCTCCTCGGTGGAGGCGCCGAGCGCCCCCTGGATGTCGGCGAGCGAGGCGTTGGTGATCTGGATGTCGAGGATCGCCGTGAAGGCGCCGAGGATCGCGCCGAACACGGCGAGCCAGTCCCGGGCGCTCGCCTTTGCCTCGGGCCCGGCCACGGCCGGCACGGGGCTCATCGGGGCAGGGCCTCGCTGACCAGCGCCGGGGCGGGCTTCGGCCTGCGGCGGGCGGGATCCACCGGCTCCACCGGGTCGGCGGTGTGGACCGTCGCCTCCACCGACAGGCCGGGGCGCAGGCGGCCGACGAGCGGGTCGGCGGGATCGAGGGCGACGCGCACGGGCACGCGCTGCACCACCTTGGTGAAGTTGCCGGTGGCGTTCTCCGGGGGCAGCAGCGCGAATTGCGAGCCGGTGCCCGGGGAGAAGCTCTCGATCCGGCCCTCGAATGCATGGTCGCCGAAGGCGTCGACCGTGACGGTGACGCGCTGGCCCTCGACCATGTGCCCGGTCTGGGTCTCCTTGAAGTTCGCCACGAGGTAGATGTCGCGGCCCATCGGCACGAGGGTCAGGAGCCCGGTGCCGGGGGAGACCACCTGCCCGATCCGCAGCGCCCGGTCGCCGGCCACGCCGTCGATCGGCGCCAGGATGGTGGCGTAGCTGAGGTCGAGCTTCACCCCCTCGACCTTCGCCCGCGCCCCTTCGAGGCTCGCCCGGGTGCTGGCCTCCAGGGCCTTCAGGCTGTCGATCTGCTTCTGCGCGGCGTCGAGCGCGGCGGCGGACTTGTCGCGGGCGGCGTGGCGCTGGCGCAGGTCGGCATCCGCCTGCTGCTGGCGCTGCACCGTGCCGGAGCCGGTCTGCAGCAGGTTCTGGTAGCGGGTGTATTCCTGCTGCGCGAAGGTCAGCGCGGCCTCGGCATTGGCGAGGTCGGCCCGCGACGAGGCGACCTGCGCCTGCTGCTGGATGATCGCGGCGGCGACGCCCAGGACCTGCGCCTTGTCCTTCTCGACCTCGGCCTCGGCCTGCTTGAGCTGGACCCGGTAGGACCGATCGTCGAGGCGGGCGATGACGTCCCCGGCCTTGACCGGCTGGTTGTCGCCGACCCGCACCTCCGCGACGGTGCCGGCGATGCGCGGGGCCACCGTCACCTTGTCGGACTGGAGATAGGCGTCGTCGGTCACCTCGAGGAAGCGGCCGACGGTCCACCAGTGCCAGCCGTAGGTTCCGGCGCCGCCCAGCGCGAGAACTCCGAGGAGGGGCAGCACGATCCGCGCGCGGCGGCGACGCGGCGCCGATGCGGAGGCCGGCGCAGGGACCTGGGCCGGGGCCGGGGTCTGGGTCTGGGCCGGGACCGCGGCGGCGGCGACCGGGGCGGGCGCCGGGGCACCCGCGACCGGGTCGGCACTCTTGAAGCTGTCGCTGCGACGTGCGTCCATCGGGTCTGGCCAGAATCAAAACGGTACGGTATCGTTTTGATAATGCGCGGGACGGCTTCGGGCAAGGAGAATCGCGGGTGACGGTCACGGAGATCGCGGGACAGCGGCGGGGCGGCCGGCCGACGCGCGCGGAGGCGGTCCGGCGCGAGGCGCACCTGATCGCCGTGGCGACCACCCTGTTCCTGGAGCGCGGCTTCGACGCCACCTCCATCGACGCGGTGGCCGAGGCCGCCGGGATGAGCAAGCCGACGGTCTATGCCCGCTACCGCGACAAGCGGGCCCTGTTCGAGGCGGTCCTGCGCGAGCGGATCGCCGCGTGGCTGGCGCCGCTCTCCGCCGCCGCCGAGGCCCAGGCCGCGCAGGGCGGGAGCGACGACGTCGAGACCGCCCTGCAGGATCTCAGCCGCACCCTGCTGGCCCACGGGCAGTCGCCGGGGGCGGCCATGCTCAAGCGCAACCTCGTGGCCCAGGCCCTGCAGTTTCCCGAACTGGCGCGGCTGGCCCACGAGGAGGGCTGGCTGCGGGGCGTACGCGCCGTGGCGCAGCTGCTCGACGCCTTCGCCCAGCGCGGCCGGATCGCCGTGGCGGATCCCGAGATCGCGGCCGACCTGTTCCTCAGCCTCGTCCTGGGCCGGTCGTCCCAGGCGGCCCTCTACGGCATCGCCACCGATCCGGAGACGCAGGAGCGGCGGCGGCAGGCGGCGGTGCGGCTGTTCCTCGACGGGGTGCGGCCGCGCTGAGGGGCGGCCGGTCGTCCCGGCCCCCGGTGAATCCGCAGGCGGGCTCTCCGAACCGCCGAACCCGTGATTGCGCCCCTCCCCGCCCGGGCCTATAGTGCCTCATCCCCATTCGACAGCGTGAGACGGGACATCCGGATCGGTCATCCGGAGCCCGCGGCCCGATGCCCGGCCCCCGTCCCGCCAGGCCGGAGCACGAGAGACATGTCCCAGGGTCCGCTGATGCCCAAGGCGACCGCCGTCTGGCTGGTCGAGAACACCTCGCTGGCCTTCGAGCAGATCGCCGATTTCTGCAAGCTGCACCCGCTGGAGGTGAAGGGCATCGCCGACGGCGAGGTCGCGGCCGGCATCAAGGGGCTCGACCCGGTCTCCACCGGCCAGCTCACCCGCGACGAGATCGAGAAGGCCCAGAAGGCGCCGCACTACAAGCTGAAGCCGGCCGTCTCGAAGGTGAAGCTGCCGGAGGTGAAGCGCACCACCAAGGGCCCGCGCTACACCCCCCTCTCCCGCCGCCAGGACCGGCCGAACGCCATCCTGTGGCTGCTGCGCAACCACCCGGAGCTGAAGGATTCGCAGATCATCCGGCTGGTGGGCACCACCAAGTCGACGATCCAGCAGATCCGCGAGCGCACCCACTGGAACTCGGGCTCGCTCCAGCCGATGGACCCGGTGACCCTCGGGCTCACCACCCAGATCAACCTCGACTTCGAGGTCCAGCGCGCGGCGGCCGACCGCCCGGCCGCGGTGGCGGCCGAATCCGGCGCCTCGTTGCTGCCGACGGAGGTCTCGACGGCCCGCGAGGCGGACGAGCGGGAGCACGCGGACGATCACGGCGGCCGCGAGGAGCGGCTCGATGCCGATTCGGTCTTCGCCAAGCTCAAGGGCCGGCACCACGACGAGGACGATGAGGATTAGGACCGGCCTCCGCCCTGCCCCCTGGGCCGGGCGGGCCCATGGCGGCCTGTGCAGGATCCGGCCCCCGCTCCACCGGAGTCGGGGGCCGCTTTGCGTCTGGCCGGGCCTGGGACCGCCGGCCGCCGGCGGGGCGGGACCCGGCGGATCGATCTATTCCGGCAGCGGCCGGCCCCGCGTCTCCGGCATGAACCACGGCACCACGAGGCCGATCACGTAGACGCTCGACAGGGTCAGAGCCGCCGCGGCGACGCCCCCGAAGGCGGTCACGATCTGCCCGGCGAGGATCGGGAAGATCCAGGCGATCAGCCGCGCGCCGTTGAAGACCACGCTCGCCGCCGTCGCCCGCACCGCCGGAGTGAACAGCTCCGCGAGGTAGATCGCCATCCACGAGAAGGCGAAGCCCAGGGTGAAGAACCCGTTCAGGAAGGCGAGCCCCATGAACGGCACCAGCCCGCCGGTCCAGAGGTAGCAGGCGAGCGACGTGACGATGCAGCCGACATAGGTGACGAGCAGGAAGGCGCGGCGGCCGATCGCGTCGGCCACGAAGCCCGAGATCACGTAGGCGGTGATCGCCCCGACATTGTAGATGATGCCCATGCGCGGGCCCCAGAGGTTGGCCGGCTCGCCCGCGGCCTTGGCCAGCCCCTCCGTGTAGGCCGGCAGCCAGGACGAGACCGCCCACCAGCCCACCGTGGTGGCGAACGACATGGCGGTGGCCAGCAGCACCCGCCGCCGGCTCTCCGGCTCCCGAAAGATCTCCGCCAGGGTGAAGGGGCGTTGCGCGGCCCGCGGGGCGTGGCCGGCATCCTCCGCGGTGGCGGCCCAGCGCTGCGCCTTGAGCGCCTGCATCCACTGCTCGGATTCCTCCAGCGCCCGCCGCAGGTACAGGCAGACGAAGGCCGGCAGGGCACCCAGCGCGAACAGGATCCGCCAGGATTCCGGGCCCAGGGGCTCGGTGGCCGCGAGCACAGCCCACACGATGGCGGCCAGCACCGCGCCGCCGCCGAAGCCCGATTGCAGGAAGCCGCAGCCCTTCGGCCGCGCCCGGTTCGGCCAGGTCTCGGCCACCAGGGCGATGCCGGTGGACCATTCCGAGCCGATGGCGAGCCCCGTGATGAACCGCAGGATCGCGAGCTGCGTGAAGCTCCCGGCGAAGGCGGTCAGCCCGGTGAAGACCGCGTAGCCGAGGATCGAGATCATCATCATGCGCTTGCGGCCGATATAGTCGGCCGCGATCCCGCCCATGAGGCCGCCGATCCCCCAGCCGAGCAGCGTGATGCCGATGGCGAGCCCCACGTAGGAGGCCGGCGCCTGGGCCTGCTCGGGGGTGAGGATCGAGGCCAGCGCCGGACGCAGGGCGTAGACCAGGGCCACCGCCTCGTAGCCGTCGAAGATCCAGCCGAGATAGCTGCCCCACAGGATCCGCCAGTGGCGCCGGGTGAGACCCGCGTACCACGGAGCGCTGGCCGCCTCGCCTAAGCCCACCTCGCCCGCGCCCATCGTCCGTTCCTCCCGCCCGGGACGCGTCGGCGGCGCCCGCCCCGCCCTGATAGGTCGGTTGTGGCATCGGGTCGACCACATCCGGGTAGCCGATCCGGCGCCCCGGCGATCACGATCGCATCACGCCCGCACCGCGGGGGCGGACGCGATGCGGGGCTCAGCGCGCGGCGTCGAAGGCCGCGAGAAAGGCCGCGAGGTTGTCCGGCAGGGCCGCGCAGAGGTAGCCGCCCTCCTGCACCAGGGCCGTGGGCAGCCCGGCCCGGCCGATCCGCTCCGCGGCCCCGACGAATCCCGCCCGGGTCACCGCGAGGGCGCCGATCGGGTCGTCCGCGGCGGCGTCGAGGCCCAGCGCCACCACGAGGGCCCGGGGCCGGTGCGCGGCGACAGCCGCGAGACCCGCCTCCAGGGCCTCGAGCCAGGGCGCGTCCCCCGAGCCCGGCGGCAGCGGCAGGTTGCGGTTGAACCCCGCCCCCGACCCGGTCCCGGTCTCGTCGGCGTAGCCGGCGAAGAACGGGAAGTAGTCGGACGGGTCGGCATGGACCGAGACCGTCAGCACGTCGGCGCGGGCGTAGAAGATCCCCTGCGTGCCGTTGCCGTGATGGACGTCGATGTCGAGGATCGCCACCGGGCCGCCGGTGGCGACGCGCATCCGCTCGGCCGCGATGGCGCTGTTGTTGAGGAAGCAGAAGCCGCCGGCGGACTCCGCGTAGGCGTGGTGGCCGGGCGGGCGGCACAGGGCGTAGGCGTGTCCCGCCGCGAGGGCCGCGTCGGCGGCCGCGACCGCGCATTGCGCCGACCCGTAGACCGCCGCCCAGGTGCCGGCGCGGATCGGCGTCGAGGTGTCGGCGGTGTAGAGGCCCAGCCGCCCGAGGAGGCCGGCGGGCCTCCGGTGCATCTGCGGCCGGGCGAAGGATCCGGTCAGGATCTCGTCGCCGATGTCGGGGATCTCGCCCCGGCGCGCCCAGGCCTCGGCCAGGAACGCCACGTAGTCCGGATCGTGCACCGCCCGGATCGGGTCGAGGCCGTGATCGGCCGGTTCGGCGAGGTCGTGGCCGCCCTGCAGGGCCGCGTCGCGCAGGATCGCGTAGCGGGCGGCCTGCTCGGGATGCGGGATCGGCGTGCCGCGCCGCAGGTAGCGTTCGGGATCGTGCCGGCCTGAATCGGGCGTGTGGAAGATGCGCATGCCGGAAGGTTAGGGGCTCCCGGGGGATGCGTCATCCGCCCGGCCCGCGCTCAGATGAGGTAGACGGTGCCGTCCGCGCGGAACACCTTGGGGCATTTCGCCCCGTCGACCAGGCGCCGGGCCGCGTCCAGGGAGATCCGGCGGGCCAGGGCGATCTCCGGCAGCGTCTTCCAGGTCGTGGTCATGGTGCGGCTCCGTCCGTGATCCGTGCGAGTCCGCGATCAACGGCGCAGGCGAGCCCGGGTTCACCGAGGGCGTCAGGAGCGCCTCGGGGCTGCTGACGCGCCATCCCGCGGGGGCCGGCGAAGGGGCGGCGACCTCGCGGAGCAGGGTCGGCACCCGCGCCCAGGGTTCGGTGACCGGCCCCGCATTCGGCCGCATCCCCGCCCGGTTCTGCCCGCCGGCGATGCGGATGTCCGGGAAGCGCGCGCAGAAGGCCTCCACGCAGGCCGGGTCGAAGTGGCGGCCGCTGTCGGCGCGGATGCAGTCCAGGGCCGCGTCGAAGGGCAGCGCAGCCTTGTAGGGCCGCGCGGTGGTCAGGGCGTCGAACACGTCCGCCACCGCGACGATCCGGGCCGAGAGGGGAATCGCGGCGCCGACGAGCCCGTGCGGGTAGCCGCCGCCGTCCCATTTCTCATGGTGAAACTCGGCGATCTCGGCGGCCAGCCGGATCAGTTCGGAGGCGCTCCCGCCCAGGATGCGCCGGCCGATCGCCGGATGCGTCTTGATCAGGTCGAACTCGTCCCGGTCGAGCCGGCCGGGCTTGAGCAGGACGCCGTCCGGGATGCCGACCTTGCCGACATCGTGCAGGGGCGCCGCGAGATAGAGGTTGCGGCAGACATCCGGCGCCAGCCCGAGCCCCTCGGCGACGATCTGGCTGTAGCGGGCCACCCGCCATGTGTGATCGCCGGTGTCGTTGTCGCGGTACTCGACCGCCAGCGCCAGGCGGAAGATGATCTCCTCCTCGCGCTCGCGCATGTGGCGCAGGGCGGCCTCCACCGCGCCGTCGAGCCAGGCCGCCTGCTCGGCGAGCCGCCGCACCGCCCGGGCGAGCCGGATCATGTTGCGCAGCCGGACGGTGAGTTCGACGCCCTGCATGGACTTGTCGAGGAAATCGGTCGCCCCCGCCTCCAGGGCGGCGAGCCGCACCGCGTCCGAGATGTCGCTCGTGATCATCACGATCGGCACCTGCGCGTAATGCGGGATGGTCCGCATCTGCCGGATGAAGGCGATCCCGTCGATGCCGGGCATGTGGCAGTCGACCAGGACGATATCGAAGGCCCGCATCCGCGCCTCGACCATCGCGGCGACCGGGTCGCCGTGATCGGTGACGGACATGTCGGGCTTGGCCTCCAGCAGGCGGCGGAGGCGCATCCGCATGGTGGCGCTGTCGTCGACGAGGAGCGCGTCCATCAGCGGTGCCCGGACCGGTTCGCGGGCGTATCGGAGCCGGAGCGCCGCAGGCGATCGCGGGACGGCCGGTCGATCCCATGTTCTGACGCAGAAGCCATCGTCGCGAAGCCTTGCAAGACTATTCGATGATCATTGAGACATACGGCGTTAACGTCCGGTAAATCTGAATTGAAACAGGATTGCTGATATTTGCAGAATTATTGACTTTTGCGAGGGGCGTATTTGGATTGTTCCGAAATTGACCCGGATTTTCTGCGTCGATAGACCGGTGAAATTGCGCGCTATACCGTGCCGGATACCTCGGGACTGGTCCGTCTCTGCCCGGGACCGGCGCGCCCGGCCGTTCCTGCAGCGCCCCCTGGGCTCGGGCTCGGGCCGACGCCGGGGCGCGGCCGGTGGGAATTCCTGACAGACGGGCGGCCGGCCGCTACCGTGGCCCGGCGACGGCCGGGGCCGTCGACGCGCGACCGGGCCAGAACCGGGCCAGAGCCGGGCCAGGGCAGGGCAGGTCCAGGGCCGGTTCCGGGCTGCCCGGGCCGCGCCGGTGCAGATGGCGTGTCGGGAGGCGCCTGCGCGATGATGCGGTTCGATCTCACCGATCTCGGCCTGTTCCGGCACGTGGTCGAGGCCGGTTCGATCACCCACGGGGCCGCGCGGGCGAACCTCGCCCTGGCGGCCGCCTCGACGCGGATCCGGCTGATGGAGGAGTCCCTCGGCGCGGCGCTGCTGACCCGGGGCCGGCAGGGCGTCAGCCCGACCCCGGCCGGGCGCGCCCTCCTCGTCCACGCCCGGGAGGTCCTGGCCGGGGTGGAGCGGTTGCGCGAGGAGATGGCGGCCTTCTCGGGGAGCGCCTTCGGCCAGATCCGGGTGCTGGCCAACACCAACGCGCTGACCGAGTTCCTGCCGGACGCGCTCTCGGCCTTCCTGGCCGATCACCCCGGGATCGGCGTCGAGATCGACGAGCGCACCTCCGAGGAGATCGTCGGGCTGGTGGCCGAGGGGGCGGCCGATCTCGGCATCCTGTCCGGCACGGTGGATACCGGCTCGCTGCGGACCTTCCCGTTCCGGGAGGACCGGTTCGTGCTGGTGGCGGCCCGGGATCACCCCCTGGCGGCGCGCGGGACGATCCCGTTCGCCGAGCTGCTCGGCCACGACCTCGTCGGCCTCGACCGGCGCAGCGCCATCAGCCGGTTCCTCGTCGCCCAGGCGGTGCGGGAGGGGCGGCCGATGCGCCTGCGGGTGCAGCTGCGGGACTTCGACGCCGTCTGCCGGCTCGTCGAGGCACGGGTCGGGCTGGCGGTCCTTCCCGAGAGCGCCGCCGCCCGCGCCGCCCAGGGCCTCGCCCTGGCGGTGGTGCCCCTCGCCGATTCCTGGGCGCGGCGCGACCTGACCCTGTGCCTGCGCGACCTCGACGGGCTGCCGCCGTTCATCCGGGCCTTCGTGGCACAGCTGCGCGCCTGAGCGTCGCCCGGCCTCCGCCCCGGGCCCGAGGCGGGGAGACCGCAGAGCACCGCGATGGTCGCGGACATGATGCGCGTCGTCCGCGGGCTCGATCCGCATAGGGTTTCCGATGGGGCCGCCGTTCCGTCCGGTCCTGAGGCGCGACGGGCCGGTGATGATCGGCGACGCCGTCGAGACCGCCTGCCCGCGTCCAGGTGCCGGCCTGCGACGCTCGCGGCCTCGCGGTGGAGACCGGCGCCTGCGCAACCGCGTCGCCCGCACGGCGATCCGTCTCGCCGTTGCCCCCGGGCCCGCGGCGTCCCTGGCGCTCGGCCTGGGGGAGCGTTTGGCGCGCCCTGACGCGGCGGCGTCAGCGCCAGCGCTCCTCCGTGCAGGCCAGCACGTAGACGACGTGCATGCAGCGGGCCTGGGCGGCCTGCGAGGTCGCGTCGCTCATGCACGCCCGCATCCCGGCGGAGAGCAGCCCGCGATCGACGTCCTGATCCCGGGCGCAGGTGAAGATGGGCTGGAAGCCTTCGAACCGGCTCACCTGCCAGAAGATGACCACGAACGCGAGCAGACAGAACGCGCAGACCAGGAGCCGGTTGTCGTAGAACCAGTGTCTCCGATCGGCCTCTGCGGTGTTGCGCGCGCTCATCCCGTCACCGGGGGCGCCGACAGGATCGCGGTCTGGGCCACCTGTGTCCTCCGCAGCGGATCGCCCGCGCCATCTCGCCGAATCCCTCAGCCGCGCCAGCCGCGCCCACCGGGAGGGAACCGTCAGTCGATCACCTCCACGATGCGGCGCGTGCGTGGCTCGACGAGCACCGGATGGCCGTTGACGATCGTGTAGCTGTACTCCGGCAAAGCGAACTCGCGCGGGACATCGTAATACACGACGCCCTCCTCCGGTAGCACGGTTCCGACCCGAACGGGGCCCGCGAGGGCGACGGACGGGCGGCGCTCGCCGAGGGCGTAGATGCGGAAGCGCTCCCGCCGGTCGACGCCGAGGATGCCGTTGGCCGTGCCTACGGCGGCACCGATCGCGCCGCCGACGATCGCCCCGAGGGGGCCCGCCATCTCCTCGCCGCGCGAGGCGCCCTCCTGGGCGCCGCGCTCCAAGCCTTGCGCCTGCGCGATGGCGGGGAGGCCCAGCGTGGCCAGGAGCGCAAGGGGAGCCGCGATCCGCATGGGTGTCGTCCTGGTCGGTGGCATGGACCTTCAGGCCTGCGCCTGAGGGGGCGGGAGCATCCCGGCCACGGCAGGTTACGCCAGAAAGGCTGCCGATCGGTTGCGGCCCGCCGCACGCCGTCCGCAAGGGGGCCGCATCGGGCGCCGGCCCCCTCTTCCGGCCCCCTCTTCACGCTCGGCGTGACGGTTCGGCTCTCGGTCGGCTCTCGGAATGCGGGCGGAGCCGCGGCATTGCCCCGGCCCGCCCATGGTTTAGCCTCCCGCTGATTCCGCCGGAGAGGACAGGGCATGTTGATCGAGACCGTGGAGACCGCCGGCCGGCGCCGGGGCGCCGACCTCCTGGTGGAGGTGCTGCGCTCGGAGGGGGTGCGCTACATCTTCGGCAATCCCGGCACCACCGAATTGCCGCTCATCGACGCGCTCACCGAGGCGCCGGACATCGCCTACATCCTCGCCCTGCAGGAGGCGACCGCGGTGGCGATGGCGGACGGCTACGCGCAGGGCGCCCGCCGGCCCGCCTTCCTCAACCTGCACACGGCGGGCGGCCTCGGCCACGCCATGGGCGGGCTCGTGAATTCCCAGGTCTCCGGCACGCCGCTGGTGGTCACCGCCGGGCAGCAGGATCTCCGCCACGCGCTGACCGACCCGCTGCTGATGGGCGACCTCGTGGCCATCGCCGACCCGGTGATGAAGTGGGCCCGGGAGGTGACGAGCCCGGACCAGATCCCGATCCTCCTGCGCCGGGCCTTCCACGATGCCGCCGCCGCCCCGTCCGGCCCGGTCTTCCTGTCCCTGCCCATGGACGTGATGGAGGCGATGAGCGCCGTACCGGCGGGCGAGACCTCGACCATCGACCAGCGGGCGGTGGCGGGTTCCCTCGACCGGCTGGCGGACAAGCTCGCCGCCATCGCGCCCGGCCGCCTCGCCCTGATCGCCGGCGACGAGATCGACGCCTCGGACGCCTCGGCCCAGATGGTCGCGCTCGCCGACCTGCTGGCGGCGCCTGTCTACGGCTCGTCCTGGCCGGCCCACATCCCCTTTCCCACCGCGCACCCGCTCTGGGCCGGGAACCTGCCGACCCGGGCCGACGCCATCGCCGCCATCCTCGGGCGCTACGACGCGGTGTTCGCGCTGGGCGGCAAGTCGCTGATCACCGTGCTCTACTCGGAGGTCTCGGCGGTGCCGCCGGGGGTGCAGGTCTTCCAGCTCTCGGCCGACGTGCGCGACCTCGGGCGCACCTATGCCACGAGCCTCTCGACCGTGGGCGACATCCGCGCCTCACTGGACGCCCTGCTGCCGCTGCTCCGCCCCCGCCTCGCCGACCGGGCCGAGGCCTTCGCGCAGCTGCGCGCCCAGGCGGTGACCGCCCGGGCCGAGCGGCGGGCGACGCTCGCCGCCGCGGCGGATGCGGCCTTCGAGGATCCGGTGATCGCGCCGCTGGTCGCCGCCCGGGAGGTGGCCCGCGCGGTCGGGGCCGAGACCACCATCGTGGACGAGGCGCCCGCGACGCTCACGCACCTGCGCACCTTCCTCGACAGCCCGTCGGCCCATCAATACGCGGCGATGCGCGGCGGCGTCCTCGGCTGGGGCATGCCGGCCGCGGTGGGGTTTTCCTTGGGGCTCGACCGGGCGCCCGTGGTCTGCGTCGTGGGTGACGGGGCCGCGATGTACTCGCCCCAGGCCCTCTGGACCGCCGCGCACGAAAAACTTCCGGTCACCTTCGTGGTGATCAACAACGCCGAGTACAACATCCTCAAGACCTTCATGAAGGGCCAGGCGCACTACGCCTCGGTGCGGGCCAACCGCTTCATCGCCATGGACCTCACAGACCCGCGCATCGATTTTCCGGCCCTGGCCGCCTCGATGGGGGTCCCCGCGCAGCGCGTGACCCGGGCCGCCGACATCGCCCCGGCGATCGAGGCCGGGATCCGGTCGGGAGGGACCAACCTCGTGGAGGTGGTGGTGCGGGCGACGTGAGGGGCCGCCCCTCCGCCGACCTCCGAGGGGCGCGGCCTGAGGGCCGTCGCGGCGTTCGGACACAGAGGCTGCCGAGGAACACGGACGTCCGGCCCGGGCTGCCCTAGGGATCAGTTTGACCGGGCGGGATCTCAGCCATGTGGTACCTCTACGGTTTCGCGCTGCTGGCCGGCGTGGCCAACGCCGTCCAGGCCGGACAGAACGGGACGCTGTCGAAGGGGCTGGCCGAATCGCTGGTCGCCGGCCTCGTGGTCGCCGCCGGGACCGCGAGTTGCATCCTCGCGGTGGGGCTCATCTCCGGGAGGCTCGCCTGGCCGACGGCCGCGCAAGCCCTCGGGATGCCCTGGTGGGCGTGGTTCGGCGGGGTCCTGGGCGGAGGCATCATTCTGGCGCAGTTCGTCGTGGCCCGCCAGATCGGGGCCGCCCCGTTCCTGGGCCTCCTCGTCACGGCCGGGGTCGCCACATCGATCGTGCTGGACAATTTCGGGTGGGTCGGCTTCGAGCGCCACCCCGCCAGTCTCTGGCGCATCCTCGGCGGCGTGCTGATGATCGCCGGCGTCGCCCTCGTCGCGCTGTTCTAGGAGCAAAACCGGGCCGGCCGATCACATCGACCGGCCGCCCCGCGGGCTTACCCCAGCCCCGGCACCGGTATCCCGAAGGCCGCCGCCAGCAGGACCATGTTGAGGGCGAGCACCACGGCCGCCCCCGCGACGGCCGCCGCCTGGGTGAGCGGCCCGTTGGCGAAGGGACCCATCACGCTCCGGCGGCGGGTGAACACCACCAGCGCCACCATCGGCACCGGCAGGGCCAGCGACAGCACCACCTGGGACAGGACCAGCGCCCGGGTCGGATCGACGCCGATCGCCACCACCACGAAGGCGGGCAGCATGGTCACGAGCCGGCGCACGAGGAGCGGGATGCGCCAGCCGGTGAAGCCCTGCATCACCAGCTGGCCGGCGAGCGTCCCCACCACCGAGGAGGAGATTCCGGAGGCGAGCAGCGACACCAGGAAGGCCGCCCCGGCCGCGGGGCCGAGCAGCGGCGTCAGGGTCCGGTAGGCCTCGCCGATCTCGGCGACCCCGCTGTGGCCGGCATGGAAGGCCGCCGCCGCCATGATCACCATCGCCATGTTGACGAGGCCCGCGAGCAGCAGCGCCACCACCACCTCGCGGTTGGAGTAGCGCACCAGAAGGCGCCGGTCGGCCTCGTTCCGCGGGCTGCCGCGCCCCTGGGTCAGGCCGGAATGCAGGAACAGGGCGTGCGGCATCACGGTGGCGCCGATGATCCCCACCGCGATGGTGAGCGCCTCCGCGTCCGGGATCCGCGGGGTGACGAGGCCCTTCGCGGCCTCGCCCCAGGCCACCGGGGCGATCAGCAGCTCGATCGCGTAGCAGAGGCCGATCGTGCCGACCATCGCCCCGATGGCGATCTCCAGGGGCCGGAAGCCCTCGTGCTCCAGGAGCAGGATCGCGTAGGTGACGATCGCGGTGATCGCCATCCCGGCCATCAGCGGCATGCCGGTGAGCAGCGACAGGCCGATGGCGCCGCCGAGGAACTCCGCGAGGTCGGTGGCCATCGCGGCGACCTCGCTGATGCCCCACAGGGTGAGGCGCACCGGCCGCGACGTCGCGTCCCGGCAATGCTCGGCGAGGTTCTTGCCGGTCACGATGCCGAGCTTGGCCGACAGGGCCTGGAACAGCATCGCCGTGAAGTTGGCGAGCAGCACCACCCAGAGTAGCCCGTAGCCGTAGCGGGCGCCGGCCTGGATGTTGGTGGCGAAGTTGCCGGGGTCCATGTAGGCGATCGACGCCGTCACGGCCGGACCCGCGAACAGCAGGAACCGGCCCCGTCCACCCGCCCGCCCTTCGAGGACGTCGCGGATGGCGCTCTCCGTCCGCCGGCTCATCGCCCCGGGCGGGGCGCCCCCGGGGGCCGTCCCGGCGTTCGGCGCCACCATGCTCACCCTCTCCTCAAAGATATAGCTCGGGCTATATTCAGGGCTGCGGCCGCGGGATTCAAGGGGTTTTCCGCGTGCCGCGTGGGACTCCCCTCCGGCCGCCGGTTTTTGCTAGACAGGGGCGGGGCGGCGTGTGCGTGCCGAGAGGGAGAGCCGATGCAGGAACCGTCCGAGCCGGGCTCGCCCGAGACCGCGCTGGTCGATCCCGAGCGGCACGTGGAGAGCTTCCGGCAGGCCCGCGAGGCGCGGCGGTCCGAGCTGGTCGAGGATTACGTCGAGCTGATCGACGACCTGATCGGCGACGGCGGCGAGGCGCGCCAAGTGGACATCGCGGCCCGCCTCGGCGTGGCGCAGCCCACCGTCGCCAAGATGCTCAAGCGTCTGTGCGAGGACGGGTTCGTCCAGCAGCGGCCCTATCGCGGCGTGTTCCTGACCGAGGCCGGCCGCCGGCTCGCCGCCCAGGCGCGGGAGCGCCACCGGATCGTCGAACGCTTCCTGTGCGCGCTGGGGGTGAGCCCCGAGACCGCCCGGCGGGACGCGGAGGGGATCGAGCACCATGTCAGCGCCGAGACCCTGGCGGCGTTCCGCGCCTTCGCGGAACGTCACGGGGGGGCGTGAGGCGCCCGTCCGTCCGCCCTGCCCTCACACCGTCGGCGCAGGCACCTTCTGGCGCAGGCCCAGGATCACCGCCCGGAGCATCTCGGCGCCCGCCTCGCCGGCATCCGGCAGGATGCCGGTGCGGGAGGCGTAGATCCGCTCGTGCACGAAGGCGAGCTTGGCGATCACCGTCGGCGTCAGCTTGAACGGGTAGAGCGCCGGCTGGCCCATGCTGTGGGAGAGCGAATTGATCGCGTAGGTCAGCGGCAGCCACGCCGCGATCAGCCGGTCGAGATCCTGGGTGTTGTAGGGGTCGAAGTCGATCACGGTCGGTGCCGCCTGCCCGTGGCGCAGGCGCGGGCGCACATGCAGCTCGAAGGTCGAGGCGGTCTCCACCGTGTCGACGATGTGCAGGTAATGCGCGAAGGTCTCGGCGAAGTCCTCCCAGGGATGCGCCGTGGCGTAGGCCGACACGTAGGCCTCGTCCCAGTCGGCGGGCGCGCCCCGCGCGTAATGGTTCTGCAGCGCCTGGACGTAGTTCAGGCGCTCGTCGCCGAACAGCGCCCGGAAGGCCCCCATGGTGGGGCTGTTCATCACCAGCAGGTACCAGAAGTAATGCCCGATCTCGTGCCGGAAATGCCCGAGCAGGGTGCGGTAATGCTCGCCGAACAGGATCCGGCGGCGCTCCCGCTCGACATCGTCGGCCTCGGCGATGTTCATGGTGATCAGGCCGTTGATGTGCCCCGTCAGCACCGGCATTCCGCCGGAGAAGCTCTCGGACGGATCGGCCAGGAAGTCGAAGGCCAGCCCGTCCGTGTACTGGGCGCGGGTGGCGAGCGGCAGGTCCAGGCGCAGCAGCGAATAGAACAGCCTGCGCTTGGCGGCCTCGATCTGGCGCCAGCGGGTGAGGTTCCAGGTCTGCGACAGGTCCGGCACCACGCGGTTGTGGCGGCAGGCGGTGCAGTAGATGTCGGGGCTGTCCTCCGGCACCAGCCAGTTGCAGGCCTCCGAAACGGCGTTGTTGCACAGGCGGTAGCGCCGTCCGGGATCCGCGTAGGCGTGGAAGACCTGCGCGCCGCCCATCAGCGGGTGCGCCGAGGCCCCCTGCGGCTCCAGGGCCGAGACCTCGTGGACCACGCACGTATAGCCCAGCTGCCGCGCACAGCTCTCGCAGGCGGTCGCCTCGAAGGTGACCGGCTGGTCGCAGGCCTGGCACTGGAAGATCTTCATCGCGCGGTCCCGGGCCGGCACCCGGCCCACCTGCCGGTCAAAGCGGGGCCAAGCGGCAAAGTTCCGGCCAGAGGTTCGGAGGCCTGGGCGCCGCCGCACGGAAATTGCTTGTGTCTCGGTTCGTGTCGCATAACCGCGCGGTGGGGGGCGATGGTCGACCCGCCGTGACGTCCGGAACCGGCGCCGAGGCCGGATTCGATCCTTCAGACGGAGCCATCGTGTCGATCAAAGCCGCCCTGCACCACGTCACGCATTACCGCTACGACCGGCCGATCAGCCTGGGCCCCCAGGTGATCCGCCTGCGCCCGGCCCCGCACGCGCGCACCAAGGTTCCGGCCTACGCGCTCACGGTGACGCCCGCCAACCACTTCCTGAACTGGCAGCAGGATCCGAGCGGCAACTGGCTCGCCCGCCTCGTCTTCCCGGAGAAGACCGACGAGCTGAAGATCCAGGTCGACCTCACCGCCGACCTGGCGGTGATCAACCCGTTCGACTTCTTCGTCGAGGATTACGCCCAGACCCACCCCTTCGCGTACGACCCGGACCTCGCCGAGGAACTGGCCCCCTACCGCGCGCCGGTGGATGCGGATGGCCCCGAGATGGCGGCGCTGCTCGCCCGGCTCCCCGCGGAACCCAGCACCGTGCAGTTCCTGGTGGCGCTCAACGCCCAGATCGCCCGGGAGACCGCCTACGGCGTGCGCATGGAGCCCGGCGTCCAGACGCCCGCCGAGACCCTGCGCCTCAAGAGCGGCTCCTGCCGGGATTCGGCGTGGCTGCTCGTGCAGGTGCTGCGCCGGATCGGGTTCGCCGCCCGGTTCGTCTCCGGCTACCTGATCCAGCTCGTGCCCGACACCGTCGCGGTCGACGGCCCCACCGGCACCGCGTCGGACTTCACCGACCTGCATGCCTGGGCCGAGGTCTACCTGCCGGGCGCCGGCTGGATCGGCATGGACGCGACCTCGGGTCTGCTCACCGGCGAGGGCCATATCCCGCTCGCGGCGACGCCGCATTACCGCTCGGCCGCGCCGATCTCGGGGGCGGTCGAACCGGCCAAGACCGAGTTCGGCTTCGCAATGAGCATCACCCGCGTCGCCGAGACGCCGCGGATCACCAAGCCGTTCTCGGACGCGGTCTGGGCGTCCATGGACGCGCTCGGCGAGCGGATCGATGCCGACCTCGCCGCGCAGGACGTGCGCCTGACCATGGGCGGCGAGCCGACCTTCGTCTCGGTGGACGATTTCGAATCGCCCGAATGGAACATCGCCGCGGTCGGCCCGACCAAGCGGGGGCTCGCCGACACGCTGATCCGGCGCCTGCGCGACCGGTTCGGCCCGGGGGGGCTGCTGCATTACGGCCAGGGCAAGTGGTATCCCGGCGAGAGCCTGCCCCGCTGGGCCTTCGCCCTGTACTGGCGCAAGGACGGCCAGCCGATCTGGCGGAATCCGGACCTGATCGCCCCCGAGGCGGCCGCAGGCCAGGCGGGCGAAGCCACGATCGCGCAGGCCAAGGCCCTCGCCGACGCGCTGGCCCGCCGCCTCGGCCTCGCCGACTACGTCATCCCGGCCTTCGAGGACAGCGAGGTCTGGGAGAAGAAGGCCGCCGAACTGCCGGTCAACGTCACGCCCGCCGCGGCCCGGTCCGGCTCCGTGGAGTTCGACGCCCGGATCAAGCGGGTCTACGAGCGGGGCTTGGCTGAGGCCGCGGGCTACGTCCTGCCGCTGGCGAGCCTGCCCACCGGCAGGGACGGCGATGCCGACCGGGTCTGGATCTCGGAAGCCTGGGACTTCCGGCGCGGCGCCGCCTTCCTGGTGCCGGGCGACTCGCCGGTGGGCTTCCGCCTGCCCCTGTCGTCCCTGCCCTACGTGCCGCCGGAGCACTATCCCTACTACCAGCCGCAGGACCCCCTGGAGTCGCGCCCGCCCCTCACCGACGGGCGTCCCGGCGCGACCACCGTCAACGGTTCAGGGATCACCGGCGTCGCGGTGCGCACGGCGCTCTCGATCGAGCCCCGCGACGGGGTGGTGCGGGTGTTCATGCCGCCGGTGCAGCGCGCCGACGAGTATCTCGAACTCGCCGGCCACCTGGAGGCGGCCGCCGCCGAGCTGAACCTGCCGATCCAGCTGGAAGGCTACGAGCCGCCCTACGACCCGCGGATCGGCGTGATCAAGGTCACCCCCGATCCGGGCGTGATCGAGGTCAACGTCCACCCGGCCGCCTCCTGGCGGGAGGCGGTCGCCATCACCACCGACTTGTACGCCGAGGCGAGGCAAACCCGGCTCGGCGCGGAAAAATTCATGACCGACGGGCGCCACACCGGCACCGGCGGCGGCAACCACGTGGTCATGGGCGGCGTCACGCCGGACGATTCGCCGTTCCTGCGCCGGCCCGACCTGCTCAAGAGCCTCGTGCTCTACTGGCAGCGCCACCCGGCGCTCTCGTACCTGTTCTCGGGCCTCTACATCGGCCCGACGAGCCAGGCCCCCCGCATGGACGAGGCGCGCCACGACGGGCTCTACGAACTGGAGATCGCGCTCGCCCAGATCCCCGCCCCCGACGCGCCCAACATCCCGCGCTGGCTCGTCGACCGGGTGTTCCGCAACATCCTCGTGGACGTCACCGGCAACACCCACCGGGCCGAGATCTGCATCGACAAGCTCTACTCGCCGGACGGGCCCACCGGGCGCCTCGGCCTGCTGGAGTTCCGGGCCTTCGAGATGCCGCCGGACGCCCGGATGAGCCTCGCGCAGCAGCTCCTGCTCCGCGCCCTCGTGGCCTGGCTGTGGCGGGAGCCGCAGACCGGCGGCTGTGTCCGCTGGGGCACGAACCTCCACGATCGGTTCATGCTGCCGCATTTCCTCTGGTCCGACTTCCTCTCGGTGCTGGAGGATCTCCGGGCGGCGGGGTACGCTTTCGATCCGGTTGCCTTCGAGGCGCAGGCCCTGTTCCGGTTCCCGGTCTTCGGCACGGTCGAGCAGGGCGGGGTCCGGATGGAGCTGCGCCAGGCGCTGGAGCCCTGGCACGTGATGGGCGAGGAAGGGACCAGCGGGGGCACCGTGCGCTTCGTCGACAGCTCGGTCGAGCGGCTGCAGGTCAAGGTCGAGGGCTTCGTGCCCGAGCGGCACGTCATCGCCTGCAACGGCCGCCGGCTGCCCATGACCGGCACCGGCCGCGGCGGCGAGGCCGTGGCGGGCCTGCGCTTCAAGGCGTGGCAGCCGGCCTCCTCGCTGCATCCGACGATCCCGGCCCACTCGCCGCTCACCTTCGACATCCTCGATGCCTGGAACGGGCGCTCGCTCGGCGGCTGCCGCTACCACGTCGCCCATCCGGGCGGCCGCAACTACGAAACCCATCCGGTGAACGCCTACGAGGCGGAGGGGCGCCGCCTCGCCCGGTTCCAGCCGCACGGCCATACCCCCGGCCGGATCGACATGCCCCGGCCGGAATCGAGCGCCGAGTTCCCCCTCACCCTCGACCTGCGGATGCCGGCCCCGCAATGATCCGCGATGTCCACACATCTGGGTCGGACACGGACGCGGACGACAGAGCGCGACGCGCCCCCTCTCCCGTGCGGGAGAGGGTTGGGGTGAGGGACGAGAGGCTTCAGGGGCGACGCGCCGGCAGGACGCGCCCCTTTCGGGCAGACCCGACCCCTCACCCTGTCCCTCTCCCGCATGGGAGAGGGGACCCGCGCTCCCTTCTGCGGCCGCGTCGCCGTCCACGCTGTGTGGATCCGCAAGCCGCAGTGACCGGGGGGCCGTGATGGAGGCGGCGCTCGCGGGCAGCCGCGGCCGGGCCGAGCGGCCGGAGGGCCCGCGGGAGCGCGTCGCCCGCTGGAGCGCGGGCTACCGCCCCGCCCCCGGCCGGCCGGACGAGTTCCTGGGCCCGGACGGCGCTCCGCGCGGGGCGTGGCCGCGCCTGCTCGACCGTCTCGGCGGCCTCACCGAGCCGGAGATCATGGCCCGCTTCGTCGCGGCGGAGCGGCACATCCGGGACGCGGGCATCTCGTTCCGCATCGCCGGCGACCAGCGGGAGCATCCCTGGCCGCTGGGCTGCCTGCCCCTGGTGATCGAGGGGTCCGAGTGGGCGGCCCTCAGCGCCGGGATCGTCCAGCGCGCGGAGCTGATGGAGGCGATCCTCGCCGACGTCTACGGGGATGGAAGGCTGGTCGCCGAGGGATTGCTGCCCGCCGCGATCGTGGCCGGCACGCCGGAGTTCCTGCACCCGCTCCACGGCGTCACGCCCCCCGGCGGCCATTACCTCAAGCTCTACGCCGCCGATCTCGGCCGGGGCCCGGACGGGCGGTGGCAGGTGCTGGCCGACCGGACGCAGGCCCCCTCGGGTCTCGGCTGGGCGCTGGAGAACCGGATGGTCCTGGCCCGGACCTTCCCGGACTTCTTCCAGGACCTCCACGTCGAGCGCCTGCCGGCCTTCTTCCAGGCCTTTCGCGATGGCCTGGCGCTGGGAGCCGAGCGCGTCGACCCGCGGATCTGCCTGCTGACCTCCGGCCCCTACAGCAGCACCTATGTCGAGCAGGCGGCGCTGGCCCGCTATCTCGGCCTGATGCTGGTGGAGGGCGACGACCTCGTCATGCGGGACGGCCGCCTGCACGTGCGCACCGTCTCGGGCCTGAAGCGGGCCGACGCCCTGTGGCGGCGGATCGACTCCGACTTCCTCGATCCCCTGGAGCTGAATCCGGCTTCGCGGCTCGGCGTGCCCGGGATCCTCGAGGCCCTGCGCAACGGCTCCCTGGTGATGACCAACATGCCGGGCTCGGGCCTCGTCGAGTCGGCCGCGCTCGCCCCCTATCTCGACGGCATCGCCCGGCGCGTTCTCGGCGAGCCCCTGCGGCTCGGCCATCCGCGCACGTGGTGGTGCGGCGACCTGGAGGGCTTGGCGCACGCCCAGGCCAACCTCGACAGCCTGACCCTGCGCCCGGCCGCCACGCCCCAGCGCGGGGCGGGGCGCGACGCGATCCTCGCGGGCCCGGTCCTGGCGGCCGAGCGGGAGCGGGTCGTCGCCGCCCTGCGCGACCGGCCCTTCGACTACGTCGCCCAGGAGGCCGCGCCGCTCTCGACCATGCCGGGCTGGGAGCGCGGGCCGGATGGCCTCGTCCTGGTCCCCCGCCCCTTCGTGGTCCGCGTCTTCGCCACGCGGACGCCGCTCGGCTGGCAGGTCATGCCCGGCGGCTTCTGCCGGGTCTCCGAGCGCGAGGACGTCGACCCGATCGAGCTGCGGCTCGGCATCCGCTCCGCCGACGTCTGGGTGCTGTCCGAGAAGCCGGTCGCCGCGCCCCTGATCGGCACGCAGGCGGCCCCGCGGGTGCGGCGGGTCGGGGGCCATCTCCCGGCCCGGGCCGCCGACGGCCTGTTCTGGCTCGGACGCTACCTGGAGCGCGGCGAGGCGGTGATCCGGCTGGTGCTCGCCCATCTGCGCAGCGTCGGCGACGCCGTCGGGACCGACATCTCGGGCGCCCTCGACACGCCCGCGGCCCTGGCGCTCCGGGCCCTCCTGCACGAGTGGGGCGCCATCGGCGCGGCAGACCTGCCCACCGCCCGCCTCGCCCTGGAGGCGCTCGCCGGGCGCGATCGGCCGGGCTCGGCGCGGTCCCACATCCTCGCGGCCCGCCGCAACGCCGCCGCGCTCCGCGCCCGCCTGTCCGGCGAGGCGTGGCGGGTGCTGGCCGACCTGAACGAGTTCCTGTCCCTCAACACCGAGCGGGCCTTCACCGAGTCGCAGCTCGCCGGCCGCGCCGAGCGGGCCCTGAGCCAGCTCGCGGCGCTCGCCGGCCTCACCCACGAGAACATGAGCCGCGCCGAGGGCTGGCACTTCATCGAGCTCGGCCGGCGCATCGAGCGGGCGATCAACACCGGCGCCTTCGCGCTGGCCTTCGCCAACGACGAGGCGACGCCCGGCTGCCTCGGGGTGATGCTGTCGCTCTGCGATTCGCAGATCAGCTACGGGCGGCGCTACCTGCAGGGGGCGGCCCTCGATCCGGTCCGCGACATGGTGCTGCTCGACCCCTACAACCCGCGCTCGATCGCCTTCCAGGCCGAGGCGATCACCCGGCACCTCGCCGACCTGCCGGCGCTGGCCGCGGACGGCATCCCCGAGCCCCATTGCCGTCTCGCCACCCGGATCCTGGCGGAGCTGCGCAGCGGCGAGGCCGCGGATTTCGACGCCGTGCGCCTCACCGCGCTCGCGACCGACCTGGAGCGGCTGGCCGACGGCATCGCGGCCCGCTACTTCCCCACCGGGCCGAACGCGCTGCGCCCCGAGAAGCTGACGGGGCTGGCGTGATCTACACGCTGCGCCACCGCACCACCTACCGCTACGGGCGGCCGGTGCACTTCGCCCGCTGCACCCTGCGGCTCAAGCCGCAGGAGGGCGAGGGCCAGAGCGTTCTGGCGAGCGCCGTCACGATCGACCCGAGCCCGGCCCGCGCGGTGATGCGGCGCGACTATTTCGGGATCGAGGCCGTGGCGATCACCCTGGAGGCGCCGCACACCACCTTCAGCGTCGAGGCGCTCTCCACCGTGCGGGTCGAGCGCCCGGCCCCGCCGCCGCCGGAATTCGGCATGGCCTGGGAGCGGGTCCGCGACGCCGTGGTGGCCGGGCGCGACCTCGCCGGCCGGGCGCCGGTGCATTTCCTGTTCCCGAGCGGCCGGGTGCCGCTGCTGCCCGCGATCACCGACTATGCCCGGCCGAGCTTCTCCGCCGGCCGCAGCGCCTACGGGGCGGCCCACGACCTGATGCTGCGGATCGGCCGGGACTTCCGCTTCGATGCCAAGGCGACCACCGTCTCCACGCCGCTCGCCGAATCCTTCGCGCTCCGGGCCGGGGTCTGCCAGGATTTCGCCCACGTGATGATCGCGGCGCTGCGCGGCATGGGCCTGCCGGCGGCCTATATCAGCGGCTACCTGCGCACCGTGCCGCCGCCGGGCCGCCCGCGCCTGCGCGGGGCGGATGCGAGCCATGCCTGGGTGGCGGTCTGGTGCGGGGACGGCTGGCTCGGCCTCGACCCGACCAACGGCGTGCCGGTGCAGGACGACCACATCGTGGTGGCCCGCGGCCGCGACTACGGCGACGTGGCCCCCGTGGACGGCATCGTCAGCGGCTCGGGCAAGCAGCGCCTCAAGGTCGAGGTCGACGTCATCCCCGATACCGAGACGCAGGATCTCGCTCTGGTGGGGTGAGGGATCCCGGAGCGGCCCGCCGGCTGGTGCCCGAAACGTCCACCCCCCCTCAGGATGAGGCAGCGGGTCGGACAGGCCGGCGCCCAGACTCGTCCCTCACCACATCGTCTTGGCCGCCCGCTCCGGCCATTCCGCGTCGTAGCGCTGGCCGCCGACTGCGCCTGCGGTGAGCGCCGCGAGGATCGACCCGGGCGTCGGCAGGCTCGCCGGATCGACGCTGGCATCCGGATCCCACAGCTTGGCCCGGATGATCGCCCGGGCGCACTGGAAGTAGATCTCCGCGACCGTGATCACGATTGCGGTGCGCGGCGCGTGGCCGTCGACCCGGAACGTGGCCAGGAGATCCGGATCGGCCGAGATCACCGCCCGCCCGTTCACCCGGAGCGTCGTGCCCGAGCCCGGGATCAGGAACAGCAGCGCCACCCGCGGATCGCGCACGATGTTGCGGAGCGAGTCGATCCGGTTGTTGCCGCGCCGGTCGGGCAGGATCAGCGTGCGCGGATCGGCGACCCGCACGAAGCCCGGCTGGTCCCCGCGGGGGCTGCAATCGAGCCCTTCCGGGCCGCTCGTCGCCAGCACCGCGAAGGGCGAGGCCTCGATCAGCGCCGCGTAGTCCGGCGTGACCGAATCCGCCACCTTGGCGGTGGAGGCGGCCGCCGGGGGCGCGGTGTAGATCGCCTCCAGGGCGGCGAGGCTGTCGACGACCATCACGCCCTCCTGCGGTCCTTGCTCACGCGACCTTGGCCGTGCCGGCCACGAAGGCTTCGTGCTCGGCCACCAGCGCGCCCGAGAGGGCCGCCTCGATCAGGCTCCGGGTCTCCGCCACGCCGTAGAGGGCCACGAAGGAGCCGAAGCGGGGTCCGCGCGCCTCGCCGAACAGCACGTTGTAGAGGCTCGTGAACCACGCCTGCGACACGCCGGGCCGCCCGTCCGGGCTCTTGGCCTTGCCGGACGTGTCGGGGAAGTGGCGCCGCCCCACCTCGTAGACCGCCGCCTGCAGGGCCTCCGGATCGGTGGAGCCGGCATGGTCCCTGAGGGTCTCCGACAGATCCTCCAGGGCCGCCCGCTCCTCCGGGGTCGGCGCCCGGTAGGTCTTGGCCGGCCGCACGAAATCCGAGAAGTATTTCAGCGCGTGCTTGACCAGCCGGTCGAGGCCCGGATGGGTCTCCGGCCCGGTCTGCGGCGCGTAGCGGCGGATGAAGCCCCACAGCACCGCCGGATCCTCGGTGTTGGCCACCGCGGCGAGGTTGAGCAGCATCGCGAAGGTCAGGCTCGCGCCCTCGACCGTCTCGGGCTCCGGCGGGGTGCCGGCGTGCAGGTGCCAGACCGGGTTGCCGAGGCGGAGCTTCGCGTCCTGGCCGGCATAGCGGTCGAGGAAGCCGATATACTCGTCGACGTGCCGGGGGATCACGTCGAAGAACAGACGCTTGGCCTCGCGCGGCTTGTTGTACATGAACAGGGCGAGCGATTCCGGCGTGCCGTACTTGAGCCACTCGTCGATGGTCAGGCCGTTGCCCTTCGACTTCGAGATCTTCTGGCCCTTCTCGTCGAGGAACAGCTCGTAGTTGAAGCCCTCCGGCGGCTCGCCGCCGAGCGCCCGGGCGATCTTGGCGGAGAGCTTGACCGAATCGATCAGGTCCTTGCCGGCCATCTCGTAATCGACGCCCAGCGCCACCCAGCGCATCGCCCAGTCGGGCTTCCATTGCAGCTTGGCGTGGCCGCCGGTCACCGGGGTCTCGTAGCGCTCGCCCGTGGCGGGATCGCGCCACGCGATGGTGCCGCTGCCGGCGTTCACCGCGTCGATCGGCACCTGCATCACGTGACCGGTGACCGGGTGGAGCGGCAGGAACGGGGAGTAGCTCGCCGAGCGCTCGGCCCGCAGGGACGGCAGCATGATCTCCATGACGGCGTCGTAGCGCTCCAGCACCCGCAGCAGCGTCGCGTCGAACACGCCCGAGCGGTAGCATTCGGTCGCCGATCGGAACTCGTAGGCGAACCCGAAGGCGTCGAGGAAGCGGCGCAGCTCGGCGTTGTTGTGCGCCCCGAAGCTGTCATGGGTGCCGAACGGGTCCGGCACGCGGGTGAGCGGCTGGTTGAGATGGCCGGCCAGCATCTCGCGGTTCGGCACGTTGTCCGGAACCTTGCGCAGCCCGTCCATGTCGTCCGAGAAGGCGATCAGCCGGGTCGGCACCGCGTCGCGGGTGAGCACCCGGAAGGCGTGGCGCACCATGGAGGTGCGGGCGACCTCCCCGAAGGTGCCGATATGCGGCAGGCCCGAGGGGCCGTAGCCGGTCTCGAACAGCACCTCCGTCTTGCCGGATTTCTCCAGCCGCGCCACGAGCTTGCGCGCCTCCTCGAAGGGCCAGGCGGCGGCGTTGGCGGCGGCCTCGATGATGTCGGGGTCGAGGGTCAGGGCTGGGGAGGCGGCTTGCATGTCTTCGGGGATGAACGCGAATTGGGAGCGCGCACCCTAGAGCGGTTCGCATCGGAGCGGAACGCCTGACGGTGCAATGCGGGGTTCCATCGCGCGCCCGCGCTCGTGGCCTGAGCTCGTGGCCTGAGACTGCGGTGCCCGGCTCCGCCGCCCCGTCCGGCATGAGCCGGTCGACGGCGGCATCATCGCCCAGGAAGGAAGTCCGTCAGAACGGGCTTACCGGGAAGAACCGCAGGTACAATTCGGTGTACTTGCCGTCGTCCCAGACCCGCTGGAGCGCGTCGTCCAGGGCCCGGGAGAGGGCGGCGTCCTCCGGGCGGGTGATCAGGCCGATCCCCTCCCCGAAATAGCGGTTCTCCAGATAGTCGCCGCCGATGAGCGCGCAGCACGTCTCCGCGTCCTGGCCGCCGACATAGAGGGCGAGGTTCAGGCCGTCGGCGAACAGGTAGTCGATCTCGCCGCGCTTGAGTGCGCCCTCGGCCGCCGCCAGGTCGGTGAAGTCCTTGGCCACGGCCTTCGGGAAGAACGCCTTCAGGTAGGCCGCATGGGCGCTGCCGGCGATGACCCCGACGCTGCGGCCGGCGAGCGCCACCGCCGAGGGGACGGGCAGGCCCTTGTCGGTCCGGGCGGCGAACCGCGCCGGCCAGCGGAAATACGGCCGCGTCGCCAGGAATTTCTGCCGCAGCGTCGCCGTCAGGGGAATGGCGGCCGCGACCACGTCGCCCTGCCGGCTGTCGAGGGCATCGAGCAGGGTGTCGAAGCGGCGCGCCTGCACCGTGCAGGTGATCGTCAGCTTCTCGCAGACGGCGCGGGCGAGCTCGACCACGAAGCCCGTCGGGTTGCCGTCGGGGCCGGCGAAGTGCAGCGGCGGGAACTCGTCGTCCGTGAGGAAGCGGACCGCCCGGCCGGTCTGGGGCGCCTCGATCCGCTCGCCCCGGCTGCGCGGGTTCCAGAAATCCGGCACCGTGACGGCGGGGGTGGCGGTGACACCTGTGGCCTCGGCGGTGGCACCGGCTGCAGCACCGGCGGGCGCGGCCGGGGCCGCGAGGAGCGCGGCGGCGAGCACGGCCGCCATGCACCGGGATGGGATGCGTGTCCTATCGCCTCTTGACGATCGGGAGGGGGTGGTGCTCCTCTCGGAGCGTGGGGGCGGGGACTGGCTCACCCTCCTCCTCTACCACGTCCTGGGGCCACCGGGGGAGCGCGGCGTGTCGGTCCAGCGCCCGCCCGCGGGGCCGGCGGCCCTGCCGTCGGAGATCGCCTTCCTGCTGGCCGAGGGCGTCGACGGCCGGCTGCTGGTCCGGGCGGCCGCCGCGGCGGCCGCGGCCGGGACCGACGCGGCGACCGCTCTGCTGAATGCCGGCCTGATCGCCGAATCGGCCTATTACGAAGCCCTGGCCCGGGCGCTCGGCGCCCCCTACCTCGACGGCCCGATCCCGTTCGGCCTGGGCCTGCGCTTCCCCGACAGCCTGGTGGCCGGTCTCGCGCCGCTGGCGCCGGGATCGGTGTCGCCCTGGGTGCTGGCGCCCCGGGGCCGGGCGATCGCGGACCTCCTCGACGCCCCGGGCCGCGCTCCGTGCCGCGCCGCCATGCCGGCGATCACCAGCCCCACGCGCCTGCGCGAGGCCGTGTTCGCGGCCATCCCCGAGCAGGTGGCGGATCATGCGGCGCACGACCTGCGGCGGCGCGCGCCCGAGCGGGCGACGGCCCCCGAGCCCGCCCTCCGCTGGCTGCTGGTCCTCGCCCTCGCGGTCACCGCCGCGCTCTGCCTGTGCGCGGCGCTGCCGCCCCCGCTGACGCGCGCGGTGGTGATCGCCGGGCAGATCCTGTTCCTGGCCATGGCGGCCCTCCGGATCGCGGCCCTCGCCATCGCGGCCCCGGTGGAGCCGGAGGCGGTGGCGCCCCTCGCCGAGGCCGACCTGCCGGTCTACACGGTCCTCGTCCCCCTCCACCGCGAGGCGGCGGTGGTGCCGGACCTGCTCAAGGCGCTCTCCGCCCTCGATTATCCGGTATTATGCAGCAACCTCACCTAAAAGCGTTGAGGTAGGCGGGCAACCTATGTGGCATACCGATTACCATAGGTAGAAAATTGCTCTAGGTAGGAGGCAAGCGGCGCGCCGCCGCACTTCCCCTTCCAATTTGTTGACTTACATGGCAACAGTGGCTGAGCTCGTCGATGCGAAGGAATTGCACCCAATCGGCGGCTCGCGTCGGGAGCCGGTGCCAAACCCCAGGCGTTTCTACGCAACAACACCGTGTGCCGCGTGGCTGGACAACATCAATCGAAACAACCCCGCCTCACCCGATGGCCTAGAGGAAAGCCCAAGATTACAACTTTTTGGAATATTAAAAACATTTATTAATAGGGGTGAAATGAGACTTGATAGAGAATTTCACCCAATGCGGCCAGGCGAGAAGAACATCTGGGAAATAACTACAGCAGAGCTTCGAATTTTTGGTTTTTTTTCTGAGATGGATGAATTTATCGCAGTGGTCGCCGATTATAAATCTAGAATAATTACGTACAGCTTGTATCCAACATATCGACAAATGGTTGAAAATTTTAGGTCCGCCCATCAGGTCAATTACGTCAGACAAAACGGTGTAGCCTATGTTCTTTCTTGATGTTGACGAACGCGAGGAAGCGCAGTCTGGTTTTCTGGCCGACATAAAAGGCAAATTACAATCTGCTTTTCATGAAGCCAAAAAACGCGATCACGCCACATTCCACAGCATTGGGCAGAAGCTCGGGATCAATAGATCCGCAATTTATAGACAGCTTAAATTCGGAAGCAATCTAACAGCAAAGTCCATTTCTGATCTGGCCTGGGCGCTTGGGAAGAAGCCAACTCTATTACTTGTGGATATTGTTGAGCATGAAGTAAAAACGACTTCTCCATCAGACGTGGATAGTTCTTCGGCGCGCAAATTGAGGGTGGTTGTCGACAACACAAATAAAAAGGTCGTTGACGAGGCAGAGGAAGACACATCTTCCGGCGCTTTTTTTGACGCACGGGTGGCGTGATGTTGCACGGCAATGTAATATACTGCGATGATGTAAGAGTAGAAAACACGGGCAAACTGATACTAGTCGGTGTGTACAATACGGATATGGTTGTCAACGCGCGACCTCCCGCGTCGCTTGCTCAGATACAGCTAGTAGTACGCATCAGGACATCAATCGAGTATGCTGGAGACAGTCTAAAAACAAAAATATACCTTCCGACAGATCATGATAGCCCAAGCATTATCCAATCATCAACCATACCGAATGCGCCTCCGCCGGAAATTCTAGGCAGTATGATCCGGGCGTATCCCGACGCCCCCATCACAATGAATATGTCTTTCAATGTTAAGATCGCAAATGTTATCGTTGAAGAGGATAGTTTTATAAAAGTAGAGGTAGAATGCAAAGGAGAGACTGCTAGACTTAATCAGCTGCGTATAAATGTTGTTCAACCACAACCATCAAAACCGGCTTGACGGGCTTTATTCGAGAAGTCGCCATACCCGCACGCCTTTTCGTTTGCCAGCATCCCCAATCCGTCCTTGCATGGCGGCTCGCGAGAGGTTTTGAACAAGACGGTAGGCTATGGCCTTCCGCAGCATCACGTCGCCCTCGTCCCAGGCCTTTGCGCGGATGATGGCGCGCGTGATCTCCCGCGTGTCGAGTGGCTTCCCGGCCTCCTCAAGCGCCGCCTTGCACAGCTTGAACATCTCTCCGTAGGCGAACAACCGGTTGAGGTTGGCGTAAGCTGGGAAGCGGGTCTGAGTAGACGGCGACAGGTCATAGAGCGCGAGCACAGCGTTCACGCTGGATAGATCGCGCTCCGCGGCGGAGAGTTGGCGCCGTAGCTCCTGGATGTGCGCTTCGATCTCGTTGCGCTTCTCAGTGAGGGTGCTGACGATCTGAGGGAGGGCCATCAGGCGCCCACCTTCACAAGCTGATGGCGCTGCCAGTAGCCCTTCCAGACCTGAGACGGAGCGTGGGTCAGCGCAGCGCTCGCGATGATGGCGTACTGGCCGCCGTTGGACACGCGGCGATAGTTCTCGCGCCAAGCCATCTCACGAGCGTAGGCAGAGAGGTACGGGCCGGCGATCCGGTGATGCACGCCAGCCTCAGAGCGCCGCAGCCGGGCAAAGTAGCTCTCTGCCTGATTGGTGCAGGCCTCGCCGTCGCTGTAGCTCTCCTGATGGTTGATGCGGTGGGTGGTGAAGCTCTTGTGCAGCCGGTCCCAGCCCTTCGCCTCGTCAGCATGAACGACGGAGCCGGGCAGCACGCGGGCCTCAATCGTCTCCACGGACTCGGCCTCGGAGCGGAAGGCGAAGGTGAGAGCCTTGCCGTTGCGCTCGCGGATCACGACGACGACGCGGCGCTTGCCGGTCTGGTTCTCGGCAAGCCGGCGGTCCTTCCGGTCCTCTTTGCGGTTCTCGGGGCGGACGTGGCCGCCGAAGTAGGCGCCGTCGACCTCGACGGTGCCCGACACGGTAGCCTCGGCCGTCTCAGCCGCGACAGCCTCACGGAGCTTGTGCGCCATCACGAACGCCGTCCGGTACTGGACGTTCAGGTCGCGGGAGAGCTGGAGCGCGCTGTGGCCCTTGGCGCCGTTGGCGAAGATGGCGATGGCAAGGAGGTGATCGCGGATCGGGAGCTTGCGCGACGCGAAGATGGTCCCGCTGGTGACGCTGTACTGGTGCCGGCACCCAGCGCACTTGAACAGCTTGCGGGTAGCGATGAACGAGTGCTTGAGGCAGCCGCAGCGCGGGCAGAACGGCTGCCCCTCAGTCGCCTCCCAGCGGATAGCCTTGAACGTCTCCCAAGCCGCGTCGTCGGACAGGCGGGCGACCTGAACGAGCGAGAGGGAGCGGGCGGCTTTGGAGAGGAGGAAGTGCTGAGCCATCGCGGCCACCCGAACGTTTTGCGTTGAGGTGAACGTTATGGGTTGATTTGGATCAGGTCAACGCTTTTCGGTACTTGACGCGAAAAAAGTTGTTCCCTATCTCTCAGTGACGATGACGCCAGCGCATTGCCGAGCCGCTAGAGGATGGTTGGATTGGTCGCAAACCGACCTATCCAAGCGCGCCAATATCGGACTGAGCACAATCCGCCAGTTTGAGAACGGCATCCGCACGCCGATCACCAACAACATGCTGGCGATGCAGCGTGCGTTTGAGGAGGCCGGCATCACCCTTACGGATGAGCCGGCCGGGATCATTTACGCCGGCACGGGCGCATCACCGGACAAGAACGGGACCGGTGCCGCTCCGTGATGGGAGAGGCCGCGCACGATCTTAGAGACCGTGCCACCGTTGACGCAGAAGTAATGGGACGCCTTGCCCTGACTCCAGCCGAGTTCGAAAACGGCATGGAGGATGTGGCAGGCGGTGAGATGGTCGCAAGGGAACTCAGGCATAGTCGGTCCTTAACGCCGTTGAGGCGAATTGCAGGGGACCGGCTTGAACAAGGCGACCAAAGGTGCGACTCTAGACCTGTTGGGGCTGTCGCTCTTGGTCGCTGTCCAAACCGGGTAGTGATTGTGTGATGGTTCTGGCTCAGGCCGGTGCGCTAACACCGGCCTGAGCCGTTAGGCTCTTCTGAGCCCGTGGTTGTCGGCCACGACGTTCTCCTCTGTTGGCGCCTAGCGGGACGCGGGGTGGAACGAATAGGTCAAACGAGACGAAGCGCCCTTGGGCGCCCATCATCGTCCGACCCGGCATCTGAGCCGTTCGACGCGGGAACGTCGGACGGCTCATTCTTTTTGAGGGTACGGGAGTAATAAGCCCCGTCCTTCTCAAGTCGGCCTTGCCGAACCAATCGGGCCAGCGCGCTGTATCCGTACTGAGGATTGCGTTCGACACGCTTTGAATATTCCTCGTGCTCGCGAAGCTTGGCGATCACATCACGGGGCAAAACGCGATCCCATTCCCCAACGAGGCTGAGAATGAATGCGTTGACGCCAGACGAACCTCGATCGTCTGCATCATCATCCAATTCTCCGGACGCCAAGAGATCTTCGTACAAGTCGATGCGATAGAATTTATCGCCATGCCTTACGATCTGACCGTCTTTGTGCATCCGATACAGAGCGTTGTAGACACCGTTTGGATTGCGGACGATCCTCTCTTTTGCTTCCGCGCTACCATGTTCTTTGATGAACAGCGCCACATCCTTGGGGAGCATTCCGAAATCGGCCGCAGCTAAGGCGTCCGCTACCGCCTGGCGCCAGATAGAAACCTTCTCAGGTCCCTCCTTGGCTCCAGCAACCGCCTCTTCGATGCTTGAGAGTAGGTCGTGGGGGACGATGAGCTTGATGGCCTCGAACCACTTATCCTCAGCCTCAAGCTGACGCTGAAGCTTCTCAAGCTCCTCAGCGATCTGCTCGCGCTTCATCTTGCGCGCGAGGATGTCCTCGCGGGTCAAGCTGAAACTCCAAGGCGACGACTCAGCCACGCCACACACTCCGGGTCGAGTTGTAGCCTGACGCACTCTAAGTCCGTTTGCAAGCCCTCTCTCCCATTCGCCTCCGGAGGGTGGGAGGTGTGGAGGGCCAGAGTGCTGGAGGTCATGACCTACGGAGGTCCACGCTGGGCCTAGCAACGTGAGCTAGGATGAGCCAACCTAAGCGCGGGTTGGTCTGAGTCGGGCTGGGTGATGGGGCTGCGTTACGAAAACCTTGATCCCGAAACCCGCCGCTTCATGCTCGAAGAGATCGAGATGGATGCGGCCTCCGACCGCATCCATCTCAGCGCGTACCTGACACAGCGCGCACAGGGTGATTGGCCAGATTGGCTTCGCGAGGCTGCACAATCTGGAACGGACGACACGTTAGCGGCTCGACTGCGCATGGGCACGGCGTTGAACCGCACGACGATGCGCCGGACGCGCGGCGGCTACACACAAGCCAAGGTGCCCTACAACGCAGCCGAGGTTTTGGCCGAAGGTGAGTTCAACCGGTTTTATGTGCGGGGACTCAGCCGCCGGGCCTTGTCGGAAGGCATTCCGCGGCTTGAGGTTTACCGCGCGAAAGCCGTGATGCAGCCAAGGCCCGAGTCGCAACGACTCATCGGACTACTCGTTGATCCGGATATCCTGCTGCTAGATGTCCGCCGCAGTACTGGCGTGGAGACAGCCTTGGGTGTCCCTCCTGGCCCCGGATCCGGCATCACTGTTCGCATCCCCCGCTAAGCCGAGATGCACAAAGCCTTCGGCGTCGGCGGAATAGTCGAAGGCCATATCCTCCGGTTCAAGATGGTAAAGCTGCGTCCGGCCTGTGAGTCCGATGCCGTGCCGCCGGCCTAGGTCCGATAGCTCACGCAGGTAGGCTTCCTCGTTCATCACGCTACCCTCCTACCTCAACGCTTTTAGGTGAGGTTGCTGCATAATACCGCGATTATCCGGCCGCCAAGCTCGACATCAAGCTGCTGCTCGAGGCGGACGACGCGGAGACCGCTTCCGCCCTTCCCCGGGACACCCTGCCGGCCCGGTTCGAGGTGATCACGGTGCCCCCGGGCGGCCCGCGCACCAAGCCCCGGGCGCTCAACGCCGCGCTGCCTTTGGCCCGCGGCGCCCTGCTCACGGTCTACGACGCCGAGGACGTGCCCGATCCCGGACAGCTGCGGCTGGCGGCCGCCCTGTTCGCGCGCCTGCCCGCGCGCACCGCCTGCCTCCAGGGGCGGCTCGTGATCGACAATGCCGGCGATTCGTATCTCGCCCGCGTCTTCGCCCTCGAATATGCCGGCCTGTTCGACGTGCTGAACCCGGCCTTCGCCCGCTGCGGCCTGCCGGTCCCCCTCGGCGGCACCTCGATGCACCTGCGCACCGCGGTGGTGCGGGCGCTGCACGGCTGGGATGCCCACAACGTCACCGAGGATGCGGATCTCGGGCTGCGGCTGGCGCTCGCGGGCTACACCGTCGGCGACCTGCCCAGCCCCACCTTCGAGGAGGCCCCCGCCCGTCTCGGACCCTGGCTCGGCCAGCGCACCCGCTGGCTCAAAGGTCTGGTCCAGACCAGCCTCACCCACGGGCGGCGCCCCCTCGACACCGCACGCAGCCTCGGCGGCCTGGAGACGCTCTGCGCCGTCGCGCTGGTCCCGGGGACGGTGGCCTCGGCGCTCGCCTACCCGGTCTGCCTCGTCGCGGCGGCGTGGTCCTTCCTGGTCCTGGAGATCCCGGCCGCGCCCGCCTTCCTGGACAACCTGCCCACCGGGCTCGCCATCACCCTGTTCGGGACGGGGCTCGCCGCCCTGGTCCTGCCCGCCCTCGCCGGCTGCGCCCGGCGCGGCTGGGGGGACCTCGCCCAGTCGGTCCCGTGGATGCCGGTCTACTTCCTGCTGGTCAGCCTGGCCGCGTGGCTGGCGCTGATCGAGCTGGTCCGCGCCCCGCTGCGCTGGAACAAGACCCGGCACGGCCTCGCGCGGACCTCCCGCAGCGGGCGGCGGGCCCGGCGCGGGCGGCCTGCGACACCCTGCGACACGGCGCGCGGGCCGGACGGCGGCGCATGCGCCTCCGCTTGATCTGGATCAGTCGCGCCGACCGGCGGCACCGCTCACGTCGGCGCCCGGCTCGTGCCCGCGCCCCGGGCGGCCGGTGATTCGCCTCGCGGCGGCCCAAGCGATGCCGGCCTTCTGCCTCCGACACACCCTTGAGCATGCGGACGGCCGCTGCGGCCTCGCTTTCGCCAGCGACCACCTGGAGGCGGACGGCGTGGAGGCGGCGATCCGTGGTGCCCGGGAGCTGGGCCGGACCGCCAGCCCCATGCTCCTGACCGGGGCGCGGTGCTGACGGATTCGGCCGGCCGGATCCTCTGGTCGTTCACCCTGGCGCTGCCCCGGGAGCCGCTCTGCGTCCGGGCGACGCGCTGACGGCCGCCGGAGTCGGATGCCCCCGGGGCCCGCGCGTCGATGGCCCGCTGGCGCGGCCGGACCTGCATCGCGATCCCGAGGGGCACGCCGGCGGGCGGATTTCCCTGCGCCGCGCCATGCTCTAACGCCATCCGCATGAGCGAGACACGCGATGCGGGCCGGCCTGGGCCGGGCGGGGCGAAGGCGGCGGGTGCTGCGGAGGAGGCGCCTCTGAGCCGGCTCCTGCGCCTGATGGCGACCCTGCGCGATCCCGTCGCCGGCTGCCCCTGGGACGTGGCGCAGAGCTTCGCCACCATCGTGCCCTACACGATCGAGGAGGCCTACGAGGTCGCCGACGCGGTGGCGCGGGGGGATCTGCGCGACCTGCGGGACGAACTCGGCGACCTGCTGCTTCAAGTGGTGTTCCACGCCCGCATGGCCGAGGAGCAGGGCGCCTTCGCTTTCGACGACGTGGCCCGCGCCATCGGCGACAAGCTGGTCCGGCGCCACCCCCACGTCTTCACCCCGGACGGCACGCCCCTGCCCGCCGGCTCGCCCCTGCGGGATCCGGCCCAGGTCGAGGCCCAGTGGGCGGCGATCAAGGCGCAGGAACGGGCGGCCCGCCAGAAAGAGCGGCAAGAGGCGCGGCAAGAGGCGCTGCAGGACACAGGCGCCGCGCCGGATCCGGCGCCGGACCCGCTCGGCGGCGTCGCTCGGGCGCTGCCGGCCCTCGCCCGGGCGGAGAAGATCTCCCGGCGGGCGGCCGCCTACGGCTTCGACTGGGACGAGGCCGCCCAGGTCGTCGACAAGGTCCGCGAGGAGACCGACGAGGTCGCCGAGGCCCTAGCGGCGGGCGACCCGCAGGCCCTGTCCGAGGAGATCGGCGATCTCCTGTTCTCGGTGGCCAACCTCGCCCGGCATGCCGGGATCGACCCGGAGACCGCCCTGCGCGACGGGACCGCCAAGTTCGAGCGCCGCTTCGCCGCCATGGCGCGGCACCTCGCGGCCTCCGGGGGCGCCCTCGGCCGCTCCGACCTCGCCGCCATGGAGGCGGCGTGGCAGGCGGCCAAGCGCGACGAGGCGGGGGGTGGGCCGTAGCGGCGCGTGGCCCGGATCCGAATCGGGCGACCGCCTCGCGAGATCCGCGACTGGGACCTTCGTCTGTCCGCGTTCGAGCGGCGCTGTCAGGCCGCGCCGCTCGAACGCCCGCGGCCCGATCTGCGGGCTCGTCGCGGCGGATCCGCCGGGCTCCGCAACGGTGATCCGACGCGTTGGCGTTCCGGCCGCCGGGCGTTAAACCCGCGCCATGTTCGATGATGCAGCCGCTCAGCGCTATCTCGCGGGACTGGCTCCCGTGGCGGCGGGATCGGTGCGCTGGCTCATCTACGATCACGACCGGCAATGGGTCTCGGTCGTTGACGGCAATCTCGTGTCCCTGCGGCAGGATTGCCTGCATGTCCTCGGCGCCTCCGCGGAGGCGGACGCCACCGCGTCCCTCGTCGATGCGATCCGCGACTTCCTCGCCGAAGGGACGGATCGCACCCCGCAGATCGTCGCCCTCTCGTGCGCCGTGCTGATGCAGAGCGTCGGGGATCTCGACGCGGTGTTCGATCGGATCCGGTCCGGCGTCATGGCAACCCTCGTCTATGCCGAGGACGTCGTGGTCAGGCCCGTCGCCGCGTAGGGCAAATCGGCACTGCCCGTCCTCGCCGCCCGGCACGCCGGCGACGGCGGCCTTCGCGGCAGCCGGGGGCGGCTTGATCCCGCGAGGCACCCGCGCTCTCGACAAGGGGCTTCCGGGCGCGCGTCGGCGGACCGCCGACGCCGGGATTCCCGCTCCGGACGCGCCGGCTCGGATTGAAGGAACCTCCCCCGTCCAGGTTCCGAGGCCGAGCGGTGCCACGTTCCTGATCGACCGCGCCGCGATCCGCGCCGGGGTTACCCGCGGCGATCCTCCGCGGCTCCCCGGCGCGCCGAGGGCTCGACACGGGGCGGTCCGCGGATATGTTCCGCGCATGCGCTTCGCCCTGCCCGTCCTCGCCGCCCTCGCCGTCACCGCCGCCCTGTCCCGGCCCGCCGCGGCCGAGACGGTCGTCCAGGATCGGTTCGGCTGCCACAGCCAGGAGGTCACCGACCGCCTGTTCAAGCTGGTCATGGCGGGCGACGAATCCGGGTTCGGGCAGTTGCTGAAGGGCAGCCTCGCCAGCGGCGAGTGCCGGTCCTTCAAGCCCGGCGAGGAAGTCCGGCTCGAGTCCCGGACGATGAGCTACGGCTGCCTCGCCCTGAAGGACGCGCAGGACCGCTGCTACTGGACGCCGCTCAGCGCCATCGAGAAGGCGAACTGAGCCGGGCCCGGCCGGAGGGCGGCCCCGCTGTCCGGCACCCGCGAGGGGCGCCGGGCCCCGTGGGCGATCAGGCGCCCTTCTTGCCCTTGCCCTTCGCCGGTTCCGCCTCGCCCTCCCCGGCATCGGCCGCCGCGTTGATCGTCCCGGCGATCCGGGAGAGCAGCGCGTCGGTGGTCTTCTCTTCCTGCAGGGTCTCGTCCAGGAGCTTGGCGGCATCCGCGTAGCCGAGCTGCTCGGCCCAGGTCTTCAGGGTGCCGTAGCGGGCGATCTCGTAATGCTCCACCGCCTGGGCGCAGGCGGCCAGAACCGCGTCGGCGGCCGGGCTGCCCGCGAAGTCGTCGAGGTCCTCCTCCATCTCGGAGACGATCCCCTGCATCGCCTCGCAGGTCTTGGCCCGGGCCGGCTTGCCGATGATCTCGAAGACCTGCGTCAGGCGCTCCACCTGCTGGGCGCTCTCCTCCGCATGGGTCTCGAAGGCTTGGCGCAACGCGTCGTGCTCCGCCGCCTTGGCGGACTTCTTGAGCGCCTTCACCGACTGCTTTTCGGCATAGTAGACGTCCTTCAGGGTCTCATAGAAGGCGTCCTGCAGCGTCTTCTGCTTGGCCATGGCGGTCTGTCTCCGTTGAAGGGCCACCGTCGGTGTCGGCGGCCTCCTCGGTGAACCCCGGTCCGGCCGGCTGTATCCGGGCGATATCTTCGGCCTGTGGAGGAACCTTTCGGGGTTTCGAAGGCGCCCCACACCGCGTCGGGCAGAGACGGGCGGGCCCGGGTCGCGACGCGTCGGCCTGTCGTCCGCCGTTCGGGGCCGGGGGGCGGTCTTCCGGGCCGCCTGGCGGCCGGTCCATCGCCCGGGATCCTGTGATCAGGGCCTGCCGGGATCCGGGGATCCGGGGATCCTGTGATCAGGGATCCCGGATGGGGGCCTGCGCGTCCCGTCCCGGTGGCGTCGGCGGGCGCTGCGGAGCGCGGGCGGTCCGGGGCGCGGCGCCGGCAGATCCGCGGTCCCCGCCGAACGGCCAGTCGATCAGCCCGCCGGCCCAGAGCGCCGCCCAGACGAAGACCGGCTGAAACGCCAGGCGCGGGCCGTGGTACCACCAGGAATCCGGGATGCCGGCGATGGCGACGTGGTCGAAGGCGTGCTTGAGGTTCGCCGGGTAGACGCAGACCGCGTAGAGGGCGAGGCCGAGCGCGGCCGCCCGGCGGAACCGGCCCGTCAGCAGGCCGACGGCGCCGGCGATCTCGCACAGGCCGGTCGCCAGGATGACGAGCCGCGGCTGCGGCACCCAGTCGGGCATCAGCGGCAGCATCGCGTCGGTCGCCACGAGATGCACCACCCCGATGAAGGCGTAGAGGGCCGCGAGCCCGTAGCGGAGCCGGCGGCGGCCCGTCTCGACCGCTTGCCCGGTCACGCGACGGACTCCTCCGCCACCCCGCAGGCGCGGGCCACCGACTCGCGGAGCGCCGCCCTGAGGCGGACAACCGCCGGGTGCCCGAGGCTGGCGAAGGCCGTCTCGCCCACCGCCGTCACGGGGGCGAGGAGCCGCAGGGAATTGGTCAAGAACACGGCCTCGGCGCCCATCAGGTCGGGCAGGCTCAGCGACCGCTCCTCCGCCCGGAGCCCGCATCCGGCGGCGAGCGCCAGGATCTCCGCCCGCACGATCCCGGCGAGGACGCCGTCGGTCAGCGGCGGCGTCATCAGGATCTCTCCGAACAGGCCGAACAGGTTGCCGGTGCCCGCGCAGGCGACGCGTCCCCGGGTGTTGCAGAACAGCGCCTCGTCGAACCCCGCCGCGGCGGCGTCGCGGGCGGCCAGCACCGCGTCGCCGTAGCCCAAGGTCTTCAGCCGGGCGGCCGGGGACGTGTCGTTGCGGGCGATCGAAGTCGGCCACAGGCGCAGGGGCGCGAAGGCCGCGCTGCGGGCGCTCGGCGCCGCGGTGGCGAACAGGGTCGGGCTCGGATCCTCCGGCGGCTTCAGGCCGCGCGGGCCGGAGCCGCGGGTGAGGGTGGTGCGGATCGCGAGCCGCTCCCCGGTCCCGCCCCCCGCGCCGGCCAGCGCCCGCATGGCCTCCCGGATCCGGTCCGGCGCGGCGGGGATCCCCAGCGCGTCCGCGGAGGTCACGAGCCGGGCGATGTGGGCCTCCGCGAAGGCGACCCGGCCGCCCAGCGCCAGCGCCGTGTCGAACAGGCCGTCGCCCAGCGTCAGGCCGCGGTCGGTGAGGTCCAGTGGCGCGGTCGTCCCCGCGACGAGGGCGCCGTCACGCCACAGCATCGCGCTGTCCCTCCCGCCAGGCCCGGGCCAGCCCCAGAAAATTGGCGAACAGGGCGTGGCCGCCCTCGGTCAGGACCGATTCCGGGTGGAACTGGATGCCGTAGGTCGGGTGGGTCCGGTGCGACAGGGCCATCACCTCCCCCTCCTGCGAGACCGCGTCGACGGAGAGGTGCTTCTCCATCTCGGGGCCGGGGGTCACCACGAGCGAGTGGTAGCGCCCCACCGGCATCGGCGCCGGCAGCCCGGAAAACAGCCGCTCGCCCGTATGGGCGATCGGCGTCATCTGCCCGTGCAGGGGCCGCTGCGCCCGCGCCACCGTGCCGCCGAAGGCCGCGCCGATCGCCTGGTGGCCGAGGCAGACGCCGAGGATCGGCACCGCCCCCGACAGCTCCCGGATCGCCGGCAGGGAGATGCCGGCCTCCGCCGGGGTGCAGGGGCCGGGCGAGACCACCAGGGCCTCGGGGGCCAGCGCCCGGATGCCGGCGACGTCCAGGGCGTCGTTGCGCACGACCCGGACCTCCTCGCCCAGCTCCTCCAGGTAGCGGACGACGTTGAAGACGAAGGAATCGTAGTTGTCGAGGACGAGGATCATGCGAAGGCCTCGAAGACGCGGGCGGCCTTGGCGAGGGTCTCGTCGTATTCCGGGCCGGGCTCCGACAGCAGGGTCACCCCGCCCCCGGCCTGCAGGACCGCCTGTCGGTCGTCCATGAACACCGTGCGGATCGCGATCGCGGTATCGAGCGCCCCGTCGAAGCCGATCCGGCCGATGGCGCCGCAATAGAGTTCCCGGGCGTCGCCCTCGATCTCGGTGATGATGTCCATGGCGCGGATCTTCGGGGCGCCGGTGATCGAGCCCCCCGGGAAGGTCCCTTCCAGGAGGTCGAGGGCGTCGAGCCCGTCGCGGAGCTCTCCGGTCACCACCGACACCAGATGGTGGACGTTGGCGTAGGTCTCCAGGCCGCAGAGCGTCGGCACGGCGACGCTGCCCGGCGCGCAGACCCGGGACAGATCGTTGCGCAGCAGGTCGACGATCATGACGTTCTCGGCCCGCTCCTTGACGCTGGCCTGGAGCGCCTCGGCCGCCGCCCGGTCGGCCGCCGGGTCGTCCGAGGGGTTATCCGCGCGGCGGGCGGTGCCCTTGATCGGCCGGGTCTCCACGTGACGGCCGTCGAGGCGGATGAACCGCTCGGGCGAGGACGAGGCGACGGTCAGGCCCTCCAGCTCCAGATAGGCGCCGAAGGTCGCCGGGTTGGTGGCGCGCAGCCGCCGGTAGAGGGCGAACGGATCGAAGCCGGCCGGGAGATCGGCGGTGAAACGCTGGGCGATGTTGGCTTGGTAGATGTCGCCCGCCCGGATGTAGGCGCGGACCTTTTCGACAGCCTCTTCATAGGTTTGTCGGTCGAAGTTCGAGCGCCATGTGAGCGGCTCCGGCGCTCCGGCGGCGGCCGCGCTCGGGATCTCCGCGCCGCCGAGCCGGTCGGCGAATCGGGCGAGCCGCGCCTCCGCGCGGGCCTGCCGCTGGGCCGGTGCGGTCTCCGGGAACCCCGTGGCGACGAGCCGGCAGGTGCCCGCGGCGTGATCGATCACCAGGGCCGTGTCGTAGAAGTTCAGGGCGATGTCGTCGGTGAGCCCCGCCCGCCGGGCCGGCGGCGCCACCCGTTCCAGCGATGCCCCGAGGTCATAGGCCAGATAGCCGATCGCCCCGCCGGGGAAGGGTTCTTCGGCGTCCGGTTCGATCCGGTACGGCGCGAGGCACGCCCGCAGAGCCGCGAAGGGACCGCCCGGCACCGGATTTCCGTCGAGGGTCGCGTGCCCGTCGCGGTAGCGGAAGCGTGCGAACGGCTCGGCGGCCACGATCGAATGGCGACCCAGGGAGTCGTGCCGCATGGCACTGTCGAGGAAGGCGAGCCCGGGCAGGGCGCGCAGCCGGGCCGCCGCCGCGACGGGATCGATGAAGGGGATCTCTCGGGTCCACATGACCGGGTTCGGGCTGTTGTCCTGGGCGAGGGCGGGGCAGATCCTGTCACGCTGCCGTCGCACAGGCGATGCCGCGGGGGAAGCGGCAGTTGCACGCAGGGACCGCCCCGGGGGGCAGACAGGGCGTGCTTCCGACGCAGACCGCGTCCCCGCGGCTTCATGTGGGATGTCAGGGCAGGCGCGCAAAGTCCTGGTCAAACAGCCAGGTTTCCGGTTCTGCGTCAGCGGCGCGCGCCGGTCCGGTCACCCCTGCGGCGGCCGGTCTCGCGCGGCGGCGCGGGAGCTTGTATAGGAACCGCGATCCCGAATTCCCGTCCTCGCGCTTCGGGCGACCGATCCTCGGTTGCCCGCGCCGGGCCTGTCCGACCCGAATGCCATGACCGCCACGCCTGCTCCCCGCGGCCCCGCTCCCGGAGCCGAATCCAAAATCACGGCCCCCAAGATCTCGTTCGTGTCGCTGGGCTGCCCGAAGGCGCTGGTCGATTCCGAGCGGATCCTCACCCACCTGCGCGCCGAGGGCTACGAGCTGGCCCGCCGGCACGACGGCGCCGACGTGGTGATCGTCAACACCTGCGGCTTCCTCGATTCGGCCAAGGCGGAGTCGCTCTCGGCCATCGGCGAGGCCATGGCGGAGAACGGCCGGGTGATCGTCACCGGCTGCATGGGCGCGCAGCCGGAGGAGATCCGCGAGAAGTATCCGGATCTCCTGGCGGTGACCGGGCCGCAGGCCTACGAGTCGGTGGTGGCCGCCGTCCACGAGGCGGTGCCGCCGGCCCACGACCCGTTCCTCGACCTCGTGCCGCCGCAGGGGATCAAGCTCACCCCGCGCCACTACGCCTACCTGAAGATCTCGGAGGGGTGCAGCAACCGCTGCAGCTTCTGCATCATCCCGTCCCTGCGCGGGAACCTCGTGAGCCGCCCCGCCGCCGACGTGCTGCGCGAGGCCGAGAAGCTGGTGAAGGCCGGCGTGAAGGAGCTGCTCGTCGTCTCGCAGGACACCAGCGCCTACGGCGTCGACATCCGCTACGCCGAGAGCCCGTGGCGCGACCGGCAGGTCCGGGCCAAGTTCTACGACCTGACCAAGGAGCTCGGCGAGCTCGGGGCCTGGGTGCGGCTCCACTACGTCTACCCCTACCCGCACGTGGACGAGGTCATCCCGCTGATGGCCGAGGGCAAGGTGCTCCCCTACCTCGACATGCCGCTCCAGCACGCGAGCCCGTCGGTGCTCAAGCGCATGCGCCGGCCCGGCAACCAGGAGCGCCAGCTCGACCGGATCCGGAGCTGGCGGCAGACCTGCCCGGACCTCGCGATCCGCTCGACCTTCATCGTCGGCTTCCCCGGCGAGACCGAGGCCGAGTTCGAGGAGCTGCTGGCCTGGCTGCAGGAGGCCAAGCTCGATCGGGTCGGCTGCTTCGAGTACGAGCCGGTGGCGGGCGCCACCGCCAACGCGCTCGGCGACCTCGTGCCGCCGGCGGTGAAGGCCGAGCGCAAGCGCCGGTTCATGGAGACGCAGAACGGCATCGCGCTGCGGCTGCAGCGCGCCAAGGTCGGCAAGCGGCTGCCGATCATCGTCGATGCCGTCGAGGGCGGGGTCGCCCGGGGCCGGTCCAAGGCCGACGCGCCGGAGATCGACGGCACCGTCCACGCCGCCTTCCGGCGCCCGGTGCGGGTCGGCGACATCGTCACCGTGAAGATCGACCGGGCCGAGGCCTACGACCTCTACGGCAGCGTGGCGTAAGGCTATTCCCGTCTTCGCTGCGCTCGCGATGACGGGCGCGGGCCGGACTCCTGTTGAAGCCCTCTCCGACGCGGCTTGACCCCGCCGGCCCACCGCGGTCTTTGGAACAGAGCAGGAACTCACCGCGGATCTCCGAGGCGGCGATGGATCCGGAGGTCGCGCTCCGCAAGATCATCCACATCGACATGGACGCGTTCTACGCCTCCGTGGAGCAGCGCGACGACCCGTCCCTGCGCGGCAAGCCCCTGGCGGTGGGCGGCTCGCGGGAGCGGGGCGTCGTGGCGGCGGCGAGCTACGAGGCGCGCAAGTTCGGCGTGCGCTCGGCCATGCCGTCGGCCACGGCCCGGCGGCTCTGCCCGGACCTGCTGTTCGTGAAGCCGCGCTTCGAGGTCTACCGGGCGGTCTCGGAGGAGATCCGCGCGGTCTTCGCCCGGCACACGCCGCTCATCGAGCCGGTGGCCCTCGACGAGGCCTATCTCGATGTCACCGAGAACCTCCTGGGCCTGCCGACGGCGACGGCCGTGGCGAAGGCGATCCGGGCCGAGATCCTGGAGCGCACCGGGCTCGTGGCCTCGGCCGGGGTCTCGTACAACAAGTTCCTCGCCAAGGTGGCGTCCGACCACAGGAAGCCGAACGCCCTGTTCGTCATCACCCCCGCCATGGGGCCGGACTTCGTGGCCGAACTGCCGATCGGCCGGTTCCACGGCGTCGGTCCGGTCACCGAGGCGAAGATGAAGCGGCTCGGGATCGAGACCGGGGCGGATCTCCGCGCCTGGACGCCGGAGCGCCTGCGCGAGACCTTCGGCTCCGCGGGCGCCTACTACCACGCGGTCGCCCGGGGGATCGACGAGCGGCCGGTCCGCGCCCACCGGGTGCGCAAGTCGATCGGGGCGGAGACCACCTTCTCGGAGGATACGGCGGCCTTCGAGGTCCTGGCCGCCCGGCTGGCGCCGCTGTTCGACAAGGTCTGGGCGGGGGCCGAGGCCAAGGGGATGCGCGCCCGGACCGTGACCCTGAAACTGAAGTTCTCGGATTTCGCCCAGGTCACCCGGGCGAAGTCGCTGTCCGTCCCCGTCGCCGACCGGGCGGCGCTGGAGCGGATCGGCCTCGACCTGCTCGCCGGCCTGTTCCCCCTGCGGCGCAGCGCGCGGCTGATCGGGGTGTCGCTGTCGGGCTTCGCGCAGGACGCGCCCGAGGCGCCGCTCCAGCTCGGGCTGGCGCTCTGACGGGGCGCCCCGTCGCGGGGCGGCGCCCCGTCGCGGGGCCCTGTCGCGGAGCGCCGTCGCGCGGCCCGCGCTGATGCGACGCGGGATCGTCGTGCGGTCGCGCACGCCGGGCCCGCGCGGCCGCGCCCACATGGGATCCATCCGGCGCGGACCGGCATTCCCCGGGACCGCGCGCACCGAAGGGTCCGTCCCATGTCGAAGCCCGCCGTCCTGGCCCTGTCCGCCGCGCTCCTGCTGACCGTCCCGGTGGGCGCCGCCCGCGCCGACGGCACCGCCGCCTTCGGGGCCGCCAACGCTGCGCAGCTCCTGGGCTACACCGCGAGCCCCGCCCAGCTCTACGTCCCGGCGAGCGGCCCGTCCGCCGGGTTCGCGACCGGGCCGGCGCCGCAGCGGCCGAAGCCGCCGGCCCGCGCCCGCTGACCGGGATCGCCCGGGCCGGGCCGGCCCGGGCGTGCCGTCACCCCGGCTCGGTCAGGCGTTCTTGCGCGGCCGGTGGTCCGGGTCGACGCCGCCGTCGCGCTTCGTCTCGTTGTCGACGTCGCCCTCGAAGGTCGAATCCGCCTGCAGATCCGCGGGGTCGGCGCCGCTCATCCCCTTCGACGTGCCGATCCCGGGATTGCCCTTGAGGTCGGCGTCCGTCGGCGTGTCGGTCTTCGGGTGCTTGCCTGACATGCTGGCTCCTGACTGGCATCCTGCCCGGATGCCGATGTCGGGCCAACGCGTCGGGGCGGGGGCGGTCTCCCGCGCGGCATGCGGCGGTTCGCCTCCCGCGCCCCGGGGGCGCTCAGCCGATCTGCGCCGCCGCGATCCGGCGGACGCCCGCCGCCTCCATCCGCGCCCAGGCCTGCGCCAGCGACCCGTCCACGTCGATCCCGCGCACCGCATCCTCCACCACGAGGACCTCGAAGCCGGCGTCGCGGGCGTCGAGCGCGCTCCAGGCGACGCAGAAATCGGTGGCGAGGCCGCACACGGCGACGCGGGTGATGCCGCGCTCCCTGAGCGCCCCCGCGAGGCCCGTGCGCGTGGCCCGGTCGGCTTCCAGGAAGGCCGAGTAGCTGTCGACCCGGGGATCCAGCCCCTTGCGCACCACCAGGCTCGCCCGGTCGGTGGCGAGCCCCGGCGCGAAGGCGGCCCCGCGGCTGCCCTGGACGCAGTGCCGGGGCCACAGCACCTGCGGCCCGTAGGGCAGCACGATGGTCTCGAACGGCGCCCGACCGGGATGGGTCTCGGCGAAGGAGACGTGATCCGCCGGGTGCCAGTCCTGCATCAGCACCACATGCCGGAAGCGGTGCTGGAGCGCGTTGATCGGCTCGACCACCGCGTCGCCCCCCGGGACGGGGAGCGCCCCGCCCGGCAGGAAATCGACCTGCACGTCGACGACGAGGAGCAGGTCGGCGTTGCCGGGCGTCACGGTCGCGGGCCTCAGGGCAGCATCACGATCGAGCCGGTGGTCTCCCGGCCCGCGAGGTCGCGGTGGACCTGCTGCGCCTCGGCCAGCGGGTAGGTGGCGTTCACCGCGATCTTCACCGCGCCGTCGCGCACCACCTTGAACAGGCGGGCGGCCGCCTCCTCCAGGGTGGCGCGGTCCGACGTGAAGGTCGCCAGCGTCGGGCGGGTCACGTAGAGCGAGCCGCGCGGGGCCAGCAGGCCGAGGTCGAGCCCGGTGATCGCCCCCGAGGCCGAGCCGAAGCTCGCCAGGAGGCCGAGCGGCGCGAGGCTGTCCAGCGAGCCCATCAGGGTCGCCTGCCCGACGCCGTCATAGACCACCGGCACGCCCTTGCCGCCGGTGATCTCGCGCACGCGCTTGGCGACATCCTCCTCGCGGTAGAGGATGACGTGGTCGCAGCCGTTCTGCTTGGCGAGTTCCGCCTTCTCGGGGCTGCCGGCGGTGCCGATCACGGTGGCGCCGAGGTGCTTGGCCCACTGGCAGGCGATCAGGCCGACGCCGCCGGCGGCCGCCTGCCACAGGATCGTGTCGCCGGGCTTCACCGCGTAGGTCCGGTGCAACAGGTACTCGACGGTCAGGCCCTTGAGCATCATGGCGGCGGCGGTCTTCTCGTCGACCCCCTCGGGGATCGGCACGGCCGCGGAGGCCGGGATCACCGGCTCCTCGGCGTAGCAGCCGTCCGCCACCGAGCCGTAGGCGACCCGGTCGCCGGGCTTGAACTGCGAGACCCCCTCGCCCACCGCCGTGACGGTGCCGGCGCCCTCCTTGCCGGGGGTGTAGGGCATGTGCGGGGACTTGTAGGCGCCGGTGCGGAAGTAGATGTCGATGAAGTTGACGCCGATGGCGGCCTGCTTGACGCGGATCTGCCCAGGGCCGGGCTCGGCCAGGGGCACGTCCTCGAAGCGCATCACCTCGGGGCCGCCGTACTCGTAGACCCGGATCGCCTTCGGCATCGTCCTGCTCCCGCTCGCCGCCCCGTCCGGGGCGTTGCAGCCCGAGATAACGGAGCGCCCGCCGGAGGCAATTCGTTTTTGGGCCCCCGTACGCCGCCCGTGCGCCGGTTGTAACCCGCCCAGGGGCGCCGCCGTTCTGGATCCGCCGGTCCCGGGCGCCTATCTAGCCCTCGTCCCTGCTCCTGCCCTTCCTCAGCCGAGGTCCGAGATCCATGTCCGGCACCACCCGCACGAGCGCCGACCTCGATCCGCGCCGCCGCCGCCTCCTCTACCGCGCCTGGCACCGGGGCATCCGCGAGATGGACCTGATCATGGGCCGCTTCGCCGATGCCGAGATCGGCGACCTGTCGGAGGCGGAGCTCGACCAGTTCGAGGCGCTGATCGAGGTGCCGGACCGCGACCTGTTCAAGTGGCTCACCGGCGAGGTCGAGACGCCGTCGAACTACGACACGTCGGTCTGGCGGCGGGTGCGGGCGTTCCACCGGCACGACGCGCCGATCCATTCCTGAGAGCGACCGGTCGAGAGTGCCCGCGATGGACGAACCCAAGCCCAACTACGATCACCCGGCCCGGTCGATCGCCACCGAGCTGGTGGTGCGGATCATGCTGGAGATGATGGAGCGCTCCGATCCGGCGCTCCGCGCCGAGATCCTGCGGCAGGCGACGGTGCGCGCCGGGGCGATGACCGAGCACATGCCCAACGCGGATTTCTTCCGCGGCCGGGTCGAGGCGGCGCTGGCGGAGATCGTCGGGCCGGACGCCTGAGGGGCGTGCGCCGGGGTATCCCCGGCCCCGACGCGGCGCGGGCCGCGGCCTCTTCCATGCGGGAGAGGGGACCCGCGCGCCATCCTGCGCCCGGCTCACCGACGATCGGCCGCCCATCGGCGCAGGGCCGTTCCCTGCCGCGACGGAGCGTCCATATAGGCTCTGTCCCGCCGCCCGGCCGCCGCCGCCATGCTTTATCGCGGCGGCCCGATCGGCTAACGCCACCCGACCCCTACCCCTGACGCGCCCGGCGGGATTTCCCGCGAAAGACCCGATGGCCAAGCCTCAGCCGAAGCCCCCCGCCCCCGCCGCCAAGCCGCAGGTCGCGCGCTTCGCCCTGCCGAAATCCTCGGCGCTCGCCCGGGCGATCGACGCCCTGAAGCGCGGCGACAGCCCGGTCCTGGCGAACGCCCCGGAGGGCTTCGACGCGCTGGCGCTCGCCGACCTCGCCCGCGCCCTGGCGCCCACCGTCGACGCGCCGGCCGTGCTGGTCCACGTGGCGCGGGATTCCGGACGCTCGGCCTCGTTCCAGGCGGCGCTCGGCTTCGTCGCGCCCGAGATGGACGTGATGAGCCTGCCGGCCTGGGATTGCCAGCCCTACGACCGGGTCTCGCCGACCACGGCCACGGCCGCCGCCCGGATGACGGCGCTCGCCCGCCTCGCCCGCACCCGCTCCGCCGAGGACCGCCCGCGGATCCTCTGCACCACGGTCAACGCCCTGGTGCAGCGGGTTCCGCCCCGCACCCACATCGCCAAGGAGGCGTTCTCGGCGGCGATCGGCAACGTCGTGTCCATGGACGACGTGGTCGCCTGGGTCGAGGCCAACGGCTTCCTGCGCACCGGCACCGTGCGCGACACCGGCGAGTATGCGGTGCGCGGCGGCATCCTCGATCTGTCGCCGCCGGGCTTAGCCGCGCCGATCCGCCTCGACTTCTTCGGCGACACGCTGGAATCGATCCGCGCCTTCGATCCGGAGACGCAGCGCACCACCGGGCAGCTCCGCTCGCTGGACCTGATGCCGATGAGCGAGGTCCAGCTCACCACCGAGACGATCCGGCGCTTCCGCCAGGGCTACATCCAGAGCTTCGGCGCGGCGACCCGGGACGACCGGCTCTACGAGACCGTGAGCGAGGGGCGCCGCTACGCCGGCCTCGAGCACTGGATGCCGCTGTTCTACGACCACCTCGACACGCTGTTCGACTATCTCGGCGGCGTGCCGCTGGTCTTCGACCCGCAGGTCGAGGACGCCGCCGCCGAGCGGATCAGCCTCGTCCAGGATTATTACCAGGCCCGCGAGGGCGCGATGAAGACGCCGCAGGCCGGCGTCGCTCCCTACAAGCCGCTGCCGCCCCGGGCCCTCTACCTGACGCCGAACGAGCTGAAGGAGCGGATCGCCACCGCCACGGTGGCGCGGCTGACGCCCTTCGCGCAGCCCGAATCCGCGGAGCGCGCCGTGATCGATTGCGGCGCCAAGGCCGGGCGGAGCTTCGCCCCCGAGCGGGCCGACGAGAATGCCAGCGTGTTCGACGCCGCGGTGGCGCATATCCGCGACCTCCAGGGATCCGGTCATCACGTGATCCTGGGCGCCTGGTCCGACGGATCCCGCGACCGGCTCTGCGGCGTGCTCACCGACCACGGCCTCAAGAAGCCGGTGGCGATCACGCGGCTCACCGACGTCTACGCGCTGAAGCGCGGCACCGACGCGGCGGTCGCCGTCTGGGGCCTGGAGGCGGGCTTCACCGCGGGCGAGCTAGCCGTCGTCTCCGAGGGCGACATCCTGGGCGACCGGCTGGTCCGCCAGAAGCGCAAGGCCAAGAGACCCCAGGACGTGATCCTGGAGGTGCAGGCGCTCCAGCCCGGCGACCTCGTGGTCCATGCCGACCACGGCATCGGCCGGTTCGTCGGCCTCAAGACGATCCACGCCGCGGGTGCCCCGCACGATTGCCTGGAGCTGCAATACACCGGCGGCCTGCTGCTCCTGCCGGTGGAGAATATCGAGCTCCTGACCCGCTACGGCTCGGAGGATTCCGAGGTCGCCCTCGACCGGCTCGGTGGCGGCGCGTGGCAGGCCCGCAAGGCCAAGATGAAGCGCCGCATCCTCGAGATGGCGGGCGAATTGATCAAGGTCGCGGCCCAGCGCTTCGTCCGGAAGGCCCCCGCCCTCAAGGCGCCGGAGGGGCTCTACGGGGAATTCGCCGCCCGCTTCCCGTTCGAGGAGACCGAGGATCAGGCCAACGCGATCGACGCGGTGCTGGACGACCTCAATGCCGGCCGGCCGATGGACCGGCTGGTCTGCGGCGATGTCGGCTTCGGCAAGACCGAGGTGGCTTTGCGCGCCGCCTTCGCGGCGGCGATCTCCGGCAAGCAGGTGGCGGTGATCGTCCCCACGACGCTGCTGGCCCGCCAGCACTACCGGACCTTCGCGGAGCGCTTCAAAGGATTGCCGGTCCAGGTGGCGCAGCTCTCCCGCTTCGCCTCCGCCGGGGAGATGAAGCAGACGCGGGCGGGGCTCATCGCCGGCACGGTCGACATCGTGGTCGGCACCCACGCCCTCTTGGCCAAGAACATCGCCTTCAAGGATCTCGGCCTGATCATCGTGGACGAGGAGCAGCATTTCGGCGTCGCCCACAAGGAGCGGCTGAAGGCGCTCCAGGCCGACGTCCACGTGCTGACGCTGTCGGCGACGCCGATCCCGCGCACGCTCCAGCTCGCCATGACGGGGGTGCGCGAGCTCTCGATCATCGCGACGCCGCCGGTGGACCGGCTGGTGGTGCGCACCTTCGTGACACCCTTCGACCCGCTGACCATCCGGGAGGCCCTGCTGCGCGAACGCTACCGCGGCGGCCAGTCCTTCTACGTGGTTCCCAGGATCGAGGATCTGGCGGAGGTCAAGAAATTCCTCGACGCCGAGATGCCCGAGATCAAGGTCGCGGTGGCCCACGGCCAGATGGCGGCCGGCCAGCTCGAGGACGTGATGACGGCCTTCTACGAGGGCAAGTTCGACGTGCTGCTCTCGACCACGATCGTGGAATCGGGCCTCGACATCCCCACCGCCAACACGCTGATCGTCCACCGGGCCGACATGTTCGGGCTGGCCCAGCTCTACCAGCTGCGCGGCCGGGTCGGTCGCTCGAAGGCCCGGGCCTACGCGCTGTTCACCACGCCGGCGAACCGCCAGCTCACCGCCCAGGCCGAGCAGCGCCTCAAGGTGCTCCAGAGCCTCGACACCCTGGGCGCGGGCTTCCAGCTCGCGAGCCACGATCTCGACATCCGCGGCGCCGGCAACCTGCTCGGCGACGCGCAGTCCGGCCACATCAAGGAGGTCGGCTACGAACTCTACCAGCAGATGCTGGAGGACGCGGTGACGGCGCTCAAGGCCGGCATCGAGGACGTGCCCGAGGAGGCGTGGTCGCCGACCATCGCGCTGGGCGCCCCGGTGACCATCCCGGAGACCTATGTGGAGGATCTCGGCGCGCGGCTCGCGCTCTACCGGCGCCTCGCCACCCTCCAGGACGATGCCGAGATGGAGAGCTTCGGCGCCGAACTCATCGACCGGTTCGGGCCGCTGCCGCCGGAGGTGGAGCAACTCCTCAAGATCGGCACGATCAAGATCCTCTGCCTCAAGGCGAATGTCGAGAAGGTCGAGGCCGGGCCGAAGGGCGTGGTGGTCCATTTCCGCGACCGCTCCTACGCCAACCCGCAGGGGCTCGTCGCCTACGTGGCCGAGCAGGCCTCCTTCGCGAAGGTGCGGCCCGACATGAGCGTCGTGTTCGTGCGCGAGCTGAATACGGTCCCGGCCCGGCTCAAGACCGCCACCGAGGTGCTGCGCAGCCTCGTGAAGATCGCCGAGCGGGGGAAGAAGGCGGCGTAACGATCCGCCCGATAGACTCCCTCATCCTGAGGTGCCCGCGTCAGTGGGCCTCGGCACCTCAGGATGAGGGGGCAGGTGGGAAAGCCGTGTGTGTTGCACCGCCCGCCCATCTCTGCTCTCTCCGTCGCGAATCCCAGGAGACGCGTGGATGGCAAACCCGGCCGCAGCCAGCGCCCCGTCCGATCCGGCAAGATCCGAGAAAAACGCCTTCCTCACCCCCCTGTTCACCGACCGGCGCGTCGCCGCGGTGCTCGGGCTCGGCTTCGCGCAGGGCATCCCGTTCCTGCTCGTCTACGCGACCCAGTCGGCGTGGCTCGTCCAGGCGCAGGTGCCGCTCGCCACGATCGGGCTGATGAGCGAGCTGACCATCGCCTACAAGCTCAAGTTCCTCTGGGCCCCCTTCCTCGACCGCCACGACGCGCCGCTCATCGGCCGCTGGCTCGGGCGGCGCCGGGGCTGGATCGTCGCCACCCAGATCCTGGTGGCCCTGGCGCTGGCCGGCGTCGCCTTCGGCGATCCGGCCCACTGGCTCGCCTGGACGGTGGCGTTCTCCCTGGCGCTCGGCGTGGCCGGCGCCACCCAGGACGTGGTGATCGACGGCTGGCGCATCACCGCCGCGCCCCCGGAGCGGCAGGCGCTGATGTCGTCGTGGTCGGAGATCGGCTACCGGATCGGCAACCTCGCGGCGGGCGCCGGCGCCCTCTACCTGTCCGACGCCTATGGCTGGCGCGCCGCCTACCTGTGCATGGCCGCCCTGATGGCCCCCGGCACGATCGCGGCCCTGCTCGCCCCCGAGCCCCCCGCCCCCGAGACGCCCGCCACCGGCGGATTCGTCGAGACCGTGTGGGCGCCGATCCGCGACCTCCTCGCCCGGCTCGGGCCGCTGGCCGTGCCGGTGCTGGCGCTGGTCGCGGGCTTCCGGATGCCCGGCTACGTCTCGAACGCCATGGCGATCCCGCTGTTCAAGACGCTGGGCTACTCCAACACCGACATCGCCACCGTGACGAAGCTGTTCGGCTTCTGGATCGCGCTGGGCGGCACCTTCCTGGCGAGCGCCATCATCCCGCGGATCGGCATGATGGCGAGCCTGCTCATCGGCACCGTGACGGCCTCGGCCTCGCACCTCGCGCTGGCCTATCTCGCGTGGCACGGCGGCCATGGCGGGGCGGCGTTCTGGACCTTCGCGCTGACCGTGGGGATCGACGGCTTCGCCTACGCCTTCGCGTCGATCGTGCTGATCACCTACATGTCGCGGCTCTCGGCGACCGCGCACGCGGCGAGCCAGTACGCCCTGCTCACGTCGCTCTGCGCCCTGCCGGGCAGCCTGCTCGCCGGGTTCTCGGGCTTCGTGATCGAGCGGACCGGGTTCACGTGGTTCTTCGTCGGCACATCGCTGATCGGCGTGCCGGTGGCCCTGCTCTGCCTGCTGGTCGCGCGCCGCCACGGGCCCATGGACACGCCCTGACAGGCGATCTGAGGCTGTGTCCCAACACGGGAACGCGCGCGGAAACTGTCTCTTTAGCGGGGATTAACCACAGCACGGCTTAATGGGGTGGACGGTTGATGTCCTCCCCAGACGGGCGACCCAGGCCACGTGCGCGGAAACAAGCTTTCGCGGGCGAACGGCGGCGGCTGCCCACGGGGAAGCGCGTACGCGAGTTCCCCGAATGGCCCAGGCTGCGTTGTCCCAAGCCGCGTTCCAGACCGCGTATCCGAGCGCGGCGCCCCTGCGCCGGGCGCCGCCGCGCATCACCTACGTCGAGACCGTCTACGATCCCGTCATCCGCACCCGGGCGCCCTACCCGAGCGCCATGCGGCGCGCCCGCCGCCGCGCCCGGCTGACGGCGCTCATCTCCCTGACGGGCATAACCCTGGCCGGCTGGGCCGTGTTCAGCCAGCCGCAGGGGCCGGCCCGGATCGACCAGCAGACCGTCGCCGCGACCGGGGCGATGTCCGGGCTCCCGCCGGTCGCCGCCCCGGTCCGGCACGCCGCTCGCAACGTCGCGCCGAAGCCGAGCATCGCCTGGATGCTCGATCCGAGCCCGGCGCTGGGCTCCGGTTCCGCGACGGCCTTCGGCGAGGCCCCGCCGACCGCCACCTTCCAGATCGCCCGTGCCGAGCCGTCCCCGGCGGTCCGCGAGATCGCCCGGCAGGTTGCCCGGGCCGAGCAGTCCAAGGCCGCGCAGACGGCCGAGCAGGCCCAGATCCGGATGCCCCAGAGCCGGATCGCCCAGGCCAAGATGGGCGAGACGACCACGGAGGCGCCGGCCGCCCCGGTCCGGATCGCCGCGGCCGAGCCCACGCCCGCCGCCCTCGCGCCCGCCTCCGTCCTCGTGCCGCTGCCGGTGTCGCGTCCGCCCGAGCTGCGGCGTGCGCCCGCGGTCCCGGCCACGCGGGTGGCGACCCGCGCCCTGCCCCGGACCCGCGACGTGTTCCGCGCCGCGATGGCCGAGGAGCCGTCCTTCTTCGAGAAGCTGTTCGGGGTCGGTGCCGCGGCCCCGTCACAGGACAGCCGCCAGGAGCCCCGTCAGGCGCTGGCCTATGCCAGCCCGGACGCCCTGCCGCAGGAGGCGCCGCGCACCCGGATCAGCCCGGAGCCCGATTCGGTGGCCGGCACGGCCGTCTACGACATCACCGCCCGCACGGTGACGCTGCCCTCCGGCGAGGTGCTGGAGGCCCATTCCGGCCTCGGCGAGGCCATGGACAACCCGCGCTACGTCCACCTGCGCATGCGCGGCTCGACGCCGCCCGGCACCTACACGCTGACCGAGCGCGAGCGCCTGTTCCACGGGGTCCGGGCGATCCGCCTCAACCCGGTGGGCGGCAGCGCCGCGATCCACGGCCGCGACGGTCTGCTGGCCCACACCTACATGCTGCGGCAGCCCGGCGCCTCGAACGGCTGCGTTTCCTTCCGCGACTACAACCGCTTCCTGCAGGCCTTCCTGCGGGGCGAGGTCCGGCGCCTCGTGGTGGTGGCCGGCAGCGAGGCCGGCGGCATCCTCAACCGGATCGGCCTGGCCGGGCGCCGCGGCAGCCGGGGCTGAAGCGCGACAGGGTTGACGACCGTCTGAGCCGAAAGTTCGAGACTTCTTCGGCGCGGCGCGGCTTTACGCGCCCGCCCCAGCTGCCTTAACGGGGCTCAGACGCCAGCCCTGACAAGAGGCACCCGATGAAACTGCCCCGCCGCTTCTTCCAGCCCCTCGCCACCGGCGCGCCGGCCCCGTTCCGCGAGCTGCCCGTGCGGCTGGAGCGGATGATCCACTTCGTGCCGCCCCACAACGACAAGGTCCGCGCCCGGGTGCCGGAGCTCGCCGGCACGGTCGACGTGGTGCTGGGCAACCTGGAGGACGCGGTCCCGGCCGACCAGAAGGAGGCAGCCCGCAAGGGCTTCGTGGCGATGGCCCAGGCCACCGACTTCGCCGCCACCGGTACCGGCCTCTGGACTCGGATCAACGCCCTCAACTCGCCCTGGATTCTCGACGACCTGTTCACGATCGTGGCCGAGGTCGGAGACAAGCTCGACGTGGTGATGGTGCCCAAGGTCGAGGGGCCGTGGGACATCCACTACATCGACCAGCTCCTCGCCCAGCTCGAGGCGCGCCACGGCGTGACGAAGCCGATCTTGGTCCACGCGATCCTGGAGACCGCCGAGGGCGTCGCCAACGTCGACGCTATCGCGTCCGCCTCGCCGCGGATGCACGGGATGAGCCTCGGGCCGGCGGATCTCGCGGCGTCCCGCGGCATGAAGACCACCCGGGTCGGCGGCGGCCACCCGGATTACCGGGTGATCGCGGACCCGGCGGGCGACGCGCCCCGGGCCAGCGCCCAGCAGGATCTCTGGCACTACACCATCGCCAAGATGGTCGATGCCTGCATGGCCAACGGCATCAAGGCGTTCTACGGCCCGTTCGGCGACTTCTCCGACGGCGCGGCCTGCGAGGCGCAGTTCCGCAACGCCTTCCTGATGGGCTGCGCGGGCGCCTGGACGCTGCATCCGAGCCAGGTGGCGATCGCCAAGCGGGTCTTCGCGCCGGACCCGGCCGAGGTGGCCTTCGCGGCCCGGATCGTCGAGGCCATGCCGGACGGCACCGGCGCCGTGATGCTCGACGGCAAGATGCAGGACGACGCCACCTGGAAGCAGGCCAAGGTCATCGTGGATCTCGCCAAGCTGGTGGCCGCGAAGGATCCGGAGCTGGCGGCGGTCTACAAGCTGGGGTGAGCGGCTGCCGGATTCGGGCGTCGTGTGCGGCGCCGCGGTGACGGGACGAAACGCGGGTCCCCTCTCCCGTGCGGGAGAGGGACAGGGTGAGGGATCAGGTCTGTCCGGAAGAGGCGCGCCCTGTCGGCGCGTCGATCACGTGCTTGATCCTGAGCGTTCTCGCCCCTCACCCCAACCCTCTCCCGCACGGGAGAGGGGGCGCGTCGCGCCGGTCTGGACCGGTGCCGTCGCGGACCCGAGCGCTTCTTCGGGTCAGGCCCGCGCAAGCGAGGCCTCCGTATCATCCGCCGGATCCGCGATCGCCCTGCCGGAACCGAGCGGTGACCAGATCGATCCCGCGCGCCCGCTCGCTGCGGCGCGCTCAGACATCCGCCGAGGCTAAGCTCTGGCGCGTTCTGCGAAACCGCGCCCTGAACGGCTGGAAATTCCGCCGCCAGCACCCGATCGACCGATACATCGTCGACTTTGCCTGCATAGAGGCCAAATTCATCGTCGAAGTGGACGGGGCAACGCATTCCACCGATGCCGAGCTCGTCCGAGACGCCATGCGGACCGAAATCCTCGAATCGCTCGGCTTCGCCCTGCTCCGCATCCCGAACGCGGACATCCACGACCATCGCGACGGCGTGCGCGAGACGATCCTGGCGGCCCTCGAGCGCCGCGACACGGTCTAGTCCCCCCTCATCCGCCGAACCGCGCCCGATACGCCTGCGGCGTCGCCGCGACGTGCCGCAGGAAGCTGCGCCGCAGCGTCTCCTCGGAGCCGAAGCCGCAGGTCCGGGCGATGCGCTTCACCGGCTGCGCCGTCTCGGCGAGCGCCCGCCGGGCCGCCTCCACCCGCAGGCGCTCCACGGCCTTGGCGGGGGTGAGGCCGGTCGCCTCCAGATAGTGCCGGCTCAGGCTGCGCGCGCTCATCCCGGCCGCCGCGGCCAGCGCCGGCAGCGACAGGTCGCCGGACAGGTTGTCCGCCATGAAGGCGTGGAGCCGCCCGAACCGCTCCTCGCCCGCCTGCAGGGCCAGCGCCGCGCTGAACTGCGCCTGCCCGCCGGGGCGCTTGAGGAACATCACGAGGTGGCGCGCCACCGCCAGGGCGGTCGCGCGGCCGAGATCCTCCTCGACCAGCGCCAGGGTCAGGTCGATGCCCGCCGTGACCCCCGCCGAGGACCAGACCGGGCCGTCGCGCACGAAGATCGGGTCGGGCTCGATCCGGGCGCGCCGGTAGCGCGCGGCGAGCGCGCCGCAATGCTTCCAATGGGTCACGGCCCGCCGCCCGTCGAGGAGCCCCGCCGCTCCGAGCAGGAACGCGCCGGTGCAGACCGAGGCGACCCGGTGGGCCCGGCCCGCCCGGGCCCGCACCCAGGCCACCAGGGCGGCGTCGTCGCAGGCCGCGACGACGCCGGGGCCGCCCGCGATCACCAGCGTGTCCACCGGCGCCGCGAGATCCGGCAGCGGGTCGGCCACCAGCCGCAGGCCCGCCGAGGCGGTGAGCCCCGGGTCGCCGGCCGCGATCACCCGCGGCGCGTATGGGGTCCCGGCGCCGCCGTGCTCGTTGGCGGTGGCGAAGACCTGGAGCGGCCCGGCCACGTCGAGGAGCTGCACCGACGGGAAGGCCAGCACCTCGATCGGTCGCGGTTGATCTGGCGAGAAACGAGGGCTCTTTGGCATTTCGGCCAGATCCTGACGCGGTAGGGTGTCCCTGTCCACCACGGAGGCCCGGCATGATCCCGCCCGACACCCATCTGCAGATCGGCTCGCTCCTGTTCGAGGGGCTGGACCAGATCGACCTCACCGGCCCGTTCGAGGTCCTGTCCCGGGTGCCCAACAGCACCTACCGGGTCTACGCGCCGAGCCTGGACCCCGTCCGCGACGTCCGCGGCCTCCGGATCCTGCCGGATGCCACCCTGGCGGAGGCCCCGCGGCTCGACGTGCTGCACGTCCCGGGCGGCCAGGGCCAGGAGGCCCTGATGCGGGACGCGGCCGTGCTCGGCTGGATCCGCGACCAGGCGGCCGGGGCCGGCCACGTCCTCTCGGTCTGCACCGGCGCGCTCCTCCTCGGTGCGGCCGGTCTGCTGGTGGGGCGGCGGGCCACGACCTACTGGAACGCCGTCCACCTGCTCCCGTTCTTCGGGGCCGAGCCGGTGGATGAGCGCGTCGTGATCGACCGCGACGCGGACGGCCGCACCTGGGTGTTCGCGGCCGGGGTCACCGCGGGCATCGACGGGGCGCTGCGGCTCGCCGCCGCGCTGCGCGGCGACGAGGCCGCGCAGGCGATCCAGCTCGGCATGCAATACGCCCCCGAGCCGCCCTTCGACAGCGGCACGCCCCGGACGGCCCCGCCGGCCATCGTGGCGCAGGCGCGGGCGGCCGCCGCCGACCTCACCGCTCGGCGCGAGGCCACCGCCCGGGCGATCGCGGCCGAACGCGGCATCCGGCCTCCCGAACCCGCGTCCGTCACCCGATGACGCGCAGGCCGATGCGCGCCGTTACCGGTCGGCGGCACCGACCCGGTGACAGGCCCCGTCAACGGACCTATCTGTCCGTTCTGGACGGACTGAACCATGACGGACGTAACACTGAGAACCGCGAAATTCGCGATCGGCGCCGTGGTGCGCCACCGGATCTACCCGTTCCGCGGCGTCGTGTTCGACGTCGACCCGGTGTTCGACAACACCGAGGAATGGTGGCTGGCGATCCCCGAGGAGGTCCGGCCGCGCAAGGACCAGCCGTTCTACCACCTGCTCGCCGAGAACGCCGAGACCGAGTACGTGGCCTACGTGTCGGAACAGAACCTCCTGCCCGACACGTCGGGCGAAGCCCTGCGCCATGCCGGCATCGCCGAGATGTTCGAGCGCGACGCCGCCGGCGCATACCGGATGCGGGACCGCCCCACGAACTGAGCGGGCCGGGACTCGTCAAGATCCTGGCAACGCCGCCGCGATAGCCTTCCGTGACGGCCCGTGCCGTCGCACGGGCCCGACACCATGATCCGACCTGTCGCCGCCGCGCTTCTGGCCGCCGGCCTTCTCTCGATCCAGGCCCGCGCCAACGATAGCGCCGCCGAACTCGATGCCGGCGGGCTGGTCCTGAGGCGCGAGCCCGGAATCGCGCTGGCGAGCGAGGACCTGTCGATCGCCAGCGACCGGATCGGCGTCTCCTACCTGTTCCGCAATCAGGGGCAGGAGCCCCGCACGGTGCGGATCGCCTTCCCGCTGCCGCCCATCGACGGGCGCGAACTCAGCTTCTCGGCCCTCGCGCTGCCGCAGCCCGAAAGCCCGAACTTCGTCGGCTTCACCGTGACGGTGGACGGAAAGCCGCTCGCACCGGAGCTGGAGGAGCGGGCCTTCGTGGGCGAGCGCGAGGTGACGGACCTCCTCCGCCGCCACGACCTGCCCCTGAACCCGCTGCGCTTCGACGCGATCAAGGCGGCCGAGAAGCGGATCGGCACCGCCGCGTGGGCCGAACTGGTCAAGGCCGGCCTGTTCCCCGAATCCGAGGGGATGACCGATCGCATGACCGAGGGCCTGTGGCGCAGCGAGGCGAAGTTCCACTGGCTCCAGACCTTCCCGCCCGGGCAGGATATCCGCATCGCGCACAGCTACGCGCCGGTGAACGGCTTCCATTTCCTCGACCTCAAGGACGCCTCCCGCGAGGGCTACCGGGCGACCTACTGCCTGGACGAGGCCGGGCTCACGGCGATCCGGCGCCTGCAGGCGAAGGCGGCGGATCCCAGCGGCTACCTGCGCGCCACCGTGGTGCCCTACATTGTCACCACGGCGCGCAACTGGGCCGCGCCGATCGGGCGCTTCACCCTCACGGTCGACAAGGGCAGCCCGGAGGCGGTGGTGAGCTTCTGCCGCACGGGCATCCGGAAGACCGGGCCGACCACGTTCCGCTGGGAGGCCCGGGACTACGTTCCCGACCAGGATCTGCGCGTGCTGATCGTCCAGCCGGGTTCGGGCCCGGCGGGGACCCGGTAGATCCCGGCGCCGGGCGCCTCAAACGCGAAGGGCCGGACCTCGCGGTCCGGCCCCCGATACGGACCCGCCGCGCGGCGGATCGATGGCGCTCGCGGTCCCGGAGGACCGCGGACGAGAAGCCCTTACTTGGCGGCGGGGGCCGGCGCCGCGGCACCGGCGGCCGGAGCGGAGCCCTGCTGCTGCTCCAGCTTCTTGCGCATGTCCTCGGAGCGCTTCTCCAGCTCGGCCTGGAGCTTCTTCTGCTGCTCCTCGAGGACCTTCGGGTCGATGGCCGGGCCGTCGAAGGCCTTGCCGAAGCCGGTCAGCGGCACCGCGAAGGTGACCTCGCGCTGGGTCTGGTTCTGGACCGAGACGTTGAGGGTCGTGCCCTTCTTCATCGCGGCGATCACGCCGGCATCGACGCCGCCGGCCTCGGCGAAGCAGCCGTTCGGGAAGCAGACCGCGAAGCGACCGGCGGTCGCCGCCTGGCCGTCGACGCTGAAGCGGATGCCCGGCTGCAGCAGCAGGCCGAGCGGCAGCAGGTAGCGCACCACGCGCACCTCCTGCTTCTGGGCGGCGTTCTTCATCTCGTAGACCGCCACTGCCAGCACGGGCTGGCCCTGGTCGGACACGAAGTCGCGGGTCGTGTAGCAGATGTCGGTGCCCGAGCCCTGATCCTTGCCGCAGACCTTGGTCCAGTCGGCCTGGCTCGGCTCGGACTTCACGGCGACGATCTGCGGGCCGGTCTGGGCGGCCGGGGTGTTGGCCGCCGGGGTGCCCGGGGCGGTCGGCGCCGGCGCGGCCGGCGCGGGAGCGGCGGGCTTCTTCGGCTGCGCCAGGGCCGGCGCGGCCGCGAGACCGAGGCCCGCGAGGCCGAAAAGAGCGGCGCGCGCGAGCGTCGCGGTGCGGGTGAAGGACATCGGCTCTGACCCCTTGGAAGAGACGTGGTGTGGCTGGCAGGATGCGGAGCCGGCCTGGCGGCAGGTCCGCCGGACCGTCCGGATGCCCGCCGCGTTGGCGTGCCGCCCGGAACTCCGGATGAATCGGTCCGGCCATCGGGCGGGACGGGCGCCCGTCTGCGCGCATCCCTCACCCCGGCGACCGGGCGGCCTGCCTTTCCCCTTGAATGAGGCGAAGGCATGACACCGCGGCCGGGGAGGCTGTCGGAACCGTCCTGGCCGCGCCCGGCCCCCGATAGGCCCCCATACGCCCGGCCGCAAGCACGACGTTGCGCGGGCGCGAGGCACGAGCGCGTGATCGGGGCACGCCGTCGGCCGCCGGCGGCCGCCCTCCGGCGGCGGCCCCCTTAGCGGTCGGTTAACCCTGCCGGGCCGAGATGATAGGAGTTCTGCAGGATCGGCGGGGGCGGCGGGTGTGAGCGCGTTGGCGGTGGCGGAGTGGGCGGCCGACGCCGCACTGGACGCGTCCGCGCGATCCGAGGACGCGCCCGAAGGCCTGTCCGAAAGCTTCTTCGGCGGCCTGTCCGAGGGTCTCGCGGCCCGCCTCTTCGCGGCGGCTCTGACGGGCCCCCAGCGCACGGTCCTGCGTGATTCGGGTGACCGCGTCGCTTGGTGCGGGCGCCCGGCCATCACCTGGACCTACGCGGCCGCCGCCGAGATCGTCGGGCGGCTCGCCCGCGGGATCGGCGCGTGGCGGCTTCCCGCCGGCAGCCGGATCGGCCTGTGGTTCTCGGGGGGCGCCGAATCGACCCTCGCCCATCTCGCCGTCGAGGCGGCGGGCCACCTCCCCTGCGCGATGCCGGCCGTCTGGGATTGCGCCGAGCTCTCCGCCGGGATCGAGTCCGCCGGCCTCGTGGCCGTTCTGACGGAGGGCCGCCGCGGCGCGCGTCGGCCCGCGGAGGACCTCACCCGCGCGGCCATGCGCCATTTCGGCCTGCGCTACCTCGCGGCCTTCGGTCCGAGCGTGCCGGACGGCGTGATCAGCCTCGACGCGATGGCCCTGGAGCGGGGCGTGGTCGAACCGGCGCCGAGCCGCGGCCTCGTCACCTTCGCGGGCGGCGATCCCGGCCGGCCCGTCTACCGCAGCGCCGCGGCGCTCGCGGCGGCGATCGCCGCCCATCTCGACGCGCTGCCCCTGTCCGCGGACGAGCGGATCCTGACGCTCCTGCCCGGCCACGACCTGCGCGGCCTCGTGACCGGCCTCGGCGCCGCCCTAGCGGCGGGCGCCGGCCTGGAGACCGTGCTGCCCTTCGACGAGGCCGGGTTCCGCGCCGCCCTCCTGCGGCCGGTGCCCACCCGGCTCGTGGTCCCGGCCCTGGTCGAATCGGCCATTGCCGCTCTGCCGCTGCCCTGGACCGTCCGCGTCCTCGACGTGGTCCATCGCGCGCCCGCGCGGTTGACCCCGCGGAGTGCCGGGCTCGCGGGCCCGCAGCGCCTCGATTCGCTGGTCCTGGGCGAGGCGCTGGTGCTCACGCGTCCCGGCCTGGAGGACCTCGCCGCGACCCTGGCCCATCCGGAGGACGCGCTCCTGCCGCGCACGCTCCTGGACGTCGGCCACGGGCCCGCGGGCGGCCTCGGCTGTCGTGGGGCGGCCTGCGCCGCACAGGCGCTTCCCCGGAGCGGAAACCCGGAGACGGATCCGCGCGCGTGGCGGGATTCGGGCTACCGCCTGCTCCTGTCGGGCGGGACGGCCGTGGCGGTCGCGGCGACCTGAACGGCGGCGCCGCGCCGGTTCATCCGGCGCTCAGGCGGCGCAGATAATCTCGCATCTGCACACGGACCCACGGGATCCGAACCGCCTGTTGGCGGGTTCTGCATCGGATTGTCGTGACGGCTATCTTTCCAAGTCGTCCGGGATGGAGTACCGCTCAAGCTTATGGGTGCGCTGCAACAAGTGCTCGTGGTCGACGACGGCGTCCGCGCCGTGGACCGGTCCCTCTCGGGCGAGCTGGCCAGCCTCGGCTATGCGAGCGTGACCGCCTCGATGGAGGCGGCGGACGACGTGCTGGCCGTGATCGCCCGGCCGGCCGCGGTGCTGCTTCAGGCGCCCACCCGCCGCGATCCCGCCTATGCCCGCCGCGCCGCCCGCCTCCGCGGCCATCTCCGCGACCGCGGCATCCCGGTGATCCTCATCAATGATCCGGGCGGGGCCCGGGCGGGCGGCCCGGTGGACCTCGCGACCCGCCTCGGCGCCTACGTGGCCGCCCAGCCGGATCTCTGAAGCCGCAGGCCCCCGTACCGCCTTAACGGGCGTCCCTGAACCGTCTCGTCCGTGCGCGCGCAGCGATCTCAGGGCCGCGTGTGCCGTCGGGCGCCGAATGCCCCGGGATTGCGGCGCGCGCGAAGACGCCGGCTGTCGCGGCGCCCGCGGTTCAGCGGGCCGCCCGCATCAGCTCCGGGGCGCCGAGCCGGGGCAGCACGCCCTCCCGCATCACGAGCCGGCGCAGCGGTCCGAGCTGCGTCATCGCCAGCAGGCCGAGGCCGCGGAGCGCGTCCACCGGCAGCAGGCCGGTGAGCAGGCTGCGGTTGAGGAGATCCACCGCGGCGGTGCGCGCCGCCGTGTCGACCCGGCGCGCCCGCGCATAGGTGTCGAGCACCGGGCGGCTGCCGGGATCGCGGCGGTCCCGGGCGGCGACCAGCAGGGTATCGCGCAGGGTCGCTGCGTCGCGCAGGCCGAGATTGAGCCCTTGGGCGCCGATGGGTGGGAAGACGTGGGCCGCCTCCCCGATCAGAACCAGCCGATTCGCCACCGGCCGGGTCACCGCGAGGCCGCGCATGGGCACGAGGCCGCGGGGGCCGTCGACCCGCATGGCGCCGAGCATCGCCCGGGCCTGCCGCTCCACGGCTTGGCCCAGAGCGGCGTCGTCGAGGGCTGCGAGACGCCGGGCCGCGCCCTCCCCGGTTACCCAGACCAGACTGGACCGGTGACCGCCCGGCAGCGGCACCAGGGTGAAGGGACCGGACCGGGTGTGGAACTCGGTGGAGACGTCCCGGTGCGGGCGCGCATGGGCCAGGATCGTGGTGATCGCGCTCTGTGGGTAGGTCCAGTCGCGCACGCGGACGCCGCTGGCGGTCCGCAGCGGCGAGCGCGCGCCGTCGGCGGCCACCACCAGCCGGGCCTCGACCGCGGCGCCATCGGCCAGGGCGATGCGTGCCGTCGCTTCGCCGGGCACGGCGCCGGCGGCGTCCGCCTCGACCAGGGTGAGGTTGTCCTGCGCCCGGGCGCGGGCGCGCAGGCTCTCGACCAGCCGGGCGCTCTCGACGTTCCAGCCGAAGGCGTCGAGGCCGATCTCGGCGGCGCGGAAGCGTGCCGGCGGCGGCCGGAACAGGCTGCCGGTGTCGTCGACGATCTGGAGTTCGCAGAGGGGACTCGCGTGCGGCGCCACCGCCTCCCAGGCGCCGAGCGCCTCCAGGAAGCGCACGGACCCATCGAGGAGCGCGACGGTCCGCCCGTCCGCCACGGGGGCGTGGCGGCCGACCAGCGCCGTGGGGATCCCCTCCCGGGCGACCGCCAGCGCCGCGGCGAGACCCGCGGCCCCGGCCCCGACCACGGCGACCTCGAACGGCGTCGCGGCGCCTCCGACCTGGCCCGCTTCGACCTTGGCTCCTTCGGACATGTTGCCCCGCACGCGCTCCGCTCGTTCCTGGGTCGGCCGGGCTCCGCGCCCCCCGTCCGGGAGATGGCCGCCGCCACGGTCTCCCGTCGGCGCGGCCCATGCCCGTATCTGAGCATTCCGCCCTCTCTGCCAAGCCCGATCCGCGCAGGCCACAGCGCCGCACGCCCGGAGATCCGCATGCCGTCGCGATTCGATCCGACCTCCCGCTTCGCCAGCGTGGCGCCGCGCGCCGGATCCCGGAAGCGCCGCCACGCCTGCTGCGGCACCGGGCCGATGTCCCTGCCCCTCGTCGCAGGGGGCTACGCGGTCGCGGGATACGGCATCGCGGTGGCGCAGGTGCGCCGGGCCCGGACCGCCCTCTCCGCGATGGCCGAGGTCCGGGCCCTGGCCGCGACGGAGGCCTGGGCGGCAGCCGAGCCCGGCGGTCTCGACCGGGGCGAGACCCTGTCGGCCCACCTCGCGGTCGATCTGCTCCGGGCGGCTGATCGCCGTCAGCCCAGGAACGCCATCAGCTCCGAGACGACCGCGTCCGGCCGCTCCTCCTGGAGGGTGTGGCCGCAATCCAGCGCCCGGCCCGAGACGGTGGTGGCCTTCTCGCGCCAGGTCGCCAGCACGTCGTAGGTCTGGCCGACGACGCCCTTCGCGCCCCAGAGCGCCAACAGGGGCGCCGCGACGCGCGCCTCCGCATCGGCGGCGTCGTGCTCCAGGTCGATCCCGGCCGCCGCCCGGTAATCCTCGCAGATCGCGTGGCGGCAGGCGGGGTCGGCGTAGCAGCGCAGATACTCGGCGAAGAGGTCCGGCGGGGTGGAGCCGGGCGTCTTGGACTGGCCCTCGACGTGGTGGCGGAGGAAGTATTCCGGATCGGCCCCGATCAGCGTCTCCGGCAGGGGATGGGGCTGGATGAAGAAGAACCACCAGAAGTACCGGGTGGCGAAATCCTTGTCGGTGCGCGCGTACATGGTCGCGGTCGGCGCGATGTCGAACAGGGCGATCCGCTCGACCGCGGCGGGATGGTCCAGGGCGAGGCGGTGGGCGACGCGCCCGCCCCGGTCGTGCCCGACCACGGCGAAGCGGTCGTGGCCGAGCGCCCGCATCACCGCGACCGCGTCGGCCGCCATGGCGCGCTTGGCGTAATTGGTATGCCGGTCCCCGCCCGGGGGCTTCGACGAATCCCCGTAGCCGCGCAGGTCCATCGCCACCACGCTGTGGCGCTCCGCGAGTTGCGGGGCGACGTGGAGCCACGTGGAGAGGGTCTGCGGATGGCCGTGCAGCAGCAGCACCGGCGGGCCCGAGCCGGCCGACCGGGCATGGATCGTCACGCCCGGTGCGGTCTCGATCCGGTGCCGGTCGAAGCCCGGCAGGAAGTCGCTGGCCATGGGATCGGTCTCTGGGCTCGGTCTTCATCGGCCGCACTGGCGCGCCGGGATGCACCGGATGATAAGGCGCCTCCGGCACCATGTCCGCCGAACCGCCATGACAGATGCACGCGCGACTCAGGACCCGGCCTTGAAGGACCCCGACGCGGCCGAGTCGTCCGAGGGCGAGGTCGCCCGTGCGCGTCCCGCCGCATCGGCCGACGCACCCGCCCTGCGCCCGAGCATTCTCGACGCCCTGTTCGCGCCGGCCCGCGCCCTGCCGGGCATCGGCCCGAAGATGGCGCCCCTCATCGAGAAGCTGCTCGGCACCCCCGAGCGCGAGGCCCGGGTCGTGGACCTGCTGTTCCACCTGCCCCAGGGCGGCGTGGCGCGGAAGCTCATGGGCTCGATCAGCGACGCGCCCGTCGGCGAGCCGGTGACGATCGGCGTCACCGTGGTGGCGCACCGGCCGGCCCAGATCGGTTCGGGCCGGCGCCCGCACCGGGTTCTGGTGGAGGATGCCACCGGCGACATCTCCCTGGTCTTCTTCGGCATGCCCCGCGCCCGGGTGGAGAAGATGCTGCCGCTCGGGGCGCACCGCTACATCACCGGCCGGATCGACCTCTGGGACGGCACCCGCCAGATGGTCCACCCGTCCCGGATCGTGGACGAGGCGGGACTGGCCGAGCTGCCCGCCGTCGAGCCGGTCTACGGCGCCACGGAGGGGCTGACCTCGCGGGCGATCAACAAGCTCGCGGTGGCGGCCCTCGACCGGCTGCCGGTCCTGCCGGAATGGCAGGACCCGGCCTGGCTGGAGAAGAACCGCCTGCCGGCCTTCGCGGATGCGCTCCGCCTCGAGCACCGCCCCGAGGAGGCGCCCCCGAAGGCCGAGGATCCGCTCCAGCCGCCGCCCGCGACCCCGTCCCGGAAGCGGCTGGCCTACGATGAACTCCTGGCCTCGCAGCTCGCGCTCGCCCTCCTGCGCGCCCGCCAGCGGCGAAAGGCCGGCCGGGTCAATGCCGGCGACGGCGCCCTGAGCGCCCGCATCGAGGCCGCCCTCCCCTTCGCGCTGACCGGCGCCCAGGCGCGCGCGGTGGCGGAGATCCGCGCCGATCTCGCCGCGCCCCGCCGGATGCTGCGCCTGCTCCAGGGCGATGTCGGCTCCGGCAAGACCGCGGTGGCGCTGCTGGCCATGGCCTCGGCGGTGGAGGCCGGCCGTCAGGCCGCCCTGATGGCCCCCACCGAGATCCTCGCCCGGCAGCATTTCGAGCGGCTCAAGCCCCTGGCCGGCGGTCTGCGCCTGCGCCTGATGACCGGCCGCGACCGCGCCGCGGAGCGCAAGAGCACGCTCGCCGCCCTCGCCGCGGGCGAGATCGACATCCTGGTCGGCACCCATGCCCTGTTCCAGGAGGCGGTCACCTTCCGCGATCTCGGCCTCGCGGTGGTGGACGAGCAGCACCGGTTCGGCGTCCATCAGCGCCTCGCGCTGGGCGCCAAGGGCGAGGCGGTGGACTTCCTGGTCATGACCGCGACGCCGATCCCCCGCACCCTGGCGCTGACCTTCTTCGGCGACATGGACGTCTCGATCCTCGACGAGAAGCCCGCCGGCCGCCAGCCGATCCGCACGATCACCCTGCCCACCGAGCGGATCGACGAGGTGGTGGCCGGCCTCGCCCGGGCCATCGCGGGTGGCGAGCGGGTCTATTGGATCTGCCCGCTGGTGGAGGAATCGGAGTTCGTCGACCTTGCCGCCGCGGCCGAGCGCTTCGACGACCTGCGGCAGCATTTCGGCGATGCGGTCGGGCTGATCCACGGCAAGATGCCCGGCCCCGAGAAGGATGCCGCCATGGCCCGGTTCGCCGCCGGGGAGACCAAGCTCCTCGTCTCGACCACCGTGGTGGAGGTGGGCGTCGACGTGCCCGAGGCGACCATCATGGTGATCGAGCACGCGGAGCGGTTCGGGCTGGCGCAGCTGCACCAGCTCCGCGGCCGGGTCGGGCGCGGCTCGAAGGCCTCGTCCTGCCTGCTGCTCTACCGGGGCCCGCTCGGGCAGGTGTCGCGGGCCCGGCTCGAGATGATGCGCGCGAGCGAGGACGGGTTCCGCATCGCCGAGGCCGACCTGAAGCTCCGCGGCGAGGGGGAAGTGCTGGGCACCCGGCAATCCGGCATGGCCGCGTTCCGGCTCGCCCGCCTGGAGAGCGATGCCGCCCTGCTGGAAGCCGCCCGCGACGATGCCCGCATGATCGTCGAGCGCGACCCCGGACTGAAGAGCCCCCGCGGGCAGGCGCTGCGGGTGCTGCTCTACCTGTTCGAGCGCGAGGCTGCGATCCGCTTGATCGGCGCCGGATGAACGGTTTCGTTCAGGAAAGTCCGGTGTTCCTGAACGGTGGGGGCGGGAATCGCCCTCGCTCGGCCAAGCCGGGAGGCCGATGCCGCAATGTCACAGGCTCTCGGGAAAGACCAATCTTATCAAGAACTTGTTGGGATTAGGCGGAAGCTTGGCCGCGTCTTGGCGGCGGCCCGGCAGGCTCCGGACAGGCCTCGCGATCTTGCATCAGCCATATTCTTCCCTTAACTGGAGATGAACGAATGGCCCGGTAAGCCGGGACATCACGGACGAATCTGGAGGACGGACATGTCGAACGGACTGTTCCAAAACCTGCCGGGCTCCCACGAGATGGCCGGTATCCAAGCCCTGCCGACCGAGCCCTGGCTGCTGCCGATCTCGGATCGCGCCGCCGAGGCGGCCGGCAAGACCGCGGACGAGTTGCAGGCCGCCGTGCGGCGGGCCGCCCGCCCCTTCTGGCTGGCCGCCAACGGGCTGTGCATCGCGCTGGGTCTCGCCCTCACGCTCCAATGCGCCGCCGGCTGGGGGCCGACGCCCCCCCGCAGCGCCGTGACGGTCGCGCAGGCGACCCCGCCGACCATCGCTCCGCAGACGGCTTCGCTGCAGCGCTGAGCCGCCGCGGAACGGACGGGATTTCCAAGGCATTCCAGGCCGGTCCGCACCTGTGCGGGCCGGCCTTTTTCGTCCGCCCTGCAGGCGGCATCGGCCCCGCCTTCAGGGGCTTTCCGAGGGAGACGACGCAATCCGGCGGCGCGTCACGCCGCGCGGGCGGCCGCGACCGGGTCGCCGTGTTGCGCGCGTTGACGGGTCGGTCTCGGAGCCGGGCGGGCGCCGCGCCCGAAGCGGGCCTGGCCCGGAAGCGCGGCCTCACGCGTCCTGCGGCTCCCGACGCGACACCGTTCCGCCGGCCTGCTGGGCCGTCCGCAGGGTCGCCGCCATGGCGTTGAGGCGCCCCTGCGGATCCTCGGGCTGGATCACCCCGGCCGACATCACCAGCTTGGCGGCGTCGTCGACGCTGATGGCGAGTTCCACCACCTCGGCGCGGGGCAGGTAGAAGAAGAAGCCCGTGGTCGGATTGGGGGCGCAGGGCAGGAAGACGCCGACGAGTTCGTCGGCGGGGGCGCCCCGGGCGCGCAGCGCGCCCTCGACCTCGTGGCCGGCGGGAGCCGACAGGAAGACCACGGACCATGTGCCCTTCACGGGGAACTCCACCAGCCCCACCGTGCGGAACGACGTGCCGTTGGCCGAGAACAGGGTCTCGAAGATCTGCCGCAGGCCCTTGTAGAGGCCGGAGATCACCGGCGTCCGCGCCAGCAGGACCTCGCCGAACTCGATCACCGAACGGCCGACGAGGTTGGCCGTGAGGAAGCCGAGCAGCGTGACCGCCAGGAAGGCGATCACGAGGCCGAGGCCCGGGATCGAGAACGGCAGGTAATGGTCCGGCAGGTAGCTCGCCGGCACCAGCGGCTTCACGAACGAATCGATCAGCGCGATGAACCACCACGTGATGTAGGCGGTGATGGCGAGGGGGCCGGCGACGATGATCCCGGTGAGGAAGTAGGTGCGCAGCCGGCCGCGCGCGCTGACCCGCGTCTTCGGGGCGCCGCCGCCCGCGGCTGCGTCGGGCTCGGGAATCTGGATCGGCGGGGGAATCGGCGGGGGACTCGGCGCCACGGGTGCCCTCTCGGCCGCACCACGCGCGGCGATGAAGCTGCGGGGATCGTCCCCCGGGAGCAGAGGTAGCGGTTGCGCCTGTCCGCCTCAAGGGCGGCCCCCGGTCCCGGCGACCCTCAGGCGTCCGAAGCGGGCTGCCGGACGGCGGGTGCCGGCATCGCGTCCCGGGGAATCACGGCGCCGCGATGCCCGATCACCGCCCCGGCGAGGCGATGGGCCTCGCCGGCGGCGGCCTCCGGTGCCAGCCCGGCGATGCGCGCGGCGAGATAGCCGGCCGCGAAACTGTCGCCCGCGGCCGTGGTGTCGACGACCCGCACCGCCGGCCCGGCCGGCACGGCGGTGTCGGCCGCCCCGTGCAGCACCCGGGCGACGGGCCCGGATCCGCTGGAGGCCTTGAGCACGATCTCGGCCCGACCGCGATGGCGCAGCACCTCGTCCGCCCCCGCCGCGCCGAAGAGCCAGTCCAGATCCTCCGCCGAGGCGAAGATCAGGTCGGCCAGCGCCAGGGCCGCGCGGAAGGCCGCCCGGGCCTCGTCGTGGTCGGGCCAGCCGCGGGGCCGGTAATTGGTGTCGAAGGCCACCCGACCGCCTCGGTCCCGCAGGCGCGCCAGCGTCCCGAACAGGGTGGCGCGCCCGGTCTCGCCGTAGAGCGAGAGGCTGATGCCGGACAGGTAGACGAGGTCGTAGCCGGCCAGTGCCGCCTCGGTCTCGGCGGCGCCGGGCCCGGTGAAGAGGTCCCGGGCCGCGGCGCGATCACGCCAGTAGTGGAAGCTGCGCTCGCCCGCGGCATCCGTGCGGATGATGTAGAGCCCCGGCATCCGGCCCGGCAGCCGCCTGACCCGGTCGAGGCCGATGCCCTCGCGGCCCCAGGCTGCCGCCATCGCGTCGCTCCAGACATCGTCGCCCAGCGCCGTCACGTAATCGACCCTGACGCCGAGACGCGCGAGATAGAGCGCGGTGTTCAGCGTGTCGCCGCCGAAGCCCTGGACGAGGGTCCCGTCCGGGCGTTCGGACAGCTCGACCATGCACTCGCCGATGCAGGCGACCCTCATGCGGTTCCTCCCGGTGTGCGGCCCACCTCCCCGCATTGTTCGGCCCGACCTGTCAACCGTCCGCCGGCGCGGCCGCGCCGGATCCCGGATCCGCGCCCCTCCATGCGGACCGGCGACCGATTGAACACGCGACCATGGCCGCCGGCGCGAGGTGATGAGAATAAATATTTGCTCCGTAATATTTATGAAATCGTCTTGTGGCCCGGCGTATTAAAATATCTTCGTTACGAATATGGATCGCGATTTATCCAATATCCAGTGAATAGCTCGGGGAAATATGGCGTTGACAAGCCTCTTGCTCGGAATAGATCCAATGTTATCGCGGATGATCATTGTTTTGAAACATGCGTGAGCGAGACACGGTGCCAACTTTTGCGGGTGCACTGATCGAGAGCCGGTCGCGATGCGGTTCAGGCGGCGCGCCGCGGGGGCGGATGAGGGTTCCGCAGGCGGGATGTCCGTGTAGCGGAGCGTGGCAGGCGCAAGCCCGCAGGTCATGGGCTGCATCACGATGATCTGGGTCGGATTGGATAGGAATGCTGTATTGTAAAATAGATTCCGCAAAACATTTTACATTATTGCTTGAACATAGAGCTCAATTATGAATTAATTGCAATAAAAATTCCTTGTTCGGATGTGTGGAACGATGATATGGTCCGCGCGGTGCTGAGATGTTCCATACTGCTTTAAGCGCTCTGACATTTTCTTCGGGAGAGTTCCTGACTCTCACGGAAAGTCGTGGGATGAGCGGTGCGTGGAGCTGGGTCTTCGCGGGTGGGGAGCAGATCTGGTCTCCGGGATTCTACCGGTTGCTCGGTCTGGTGCCGAATGCCGCGAAGGCGCGCTATGACCTGCTGCTCAGTCTGATCCACCCGGAGGATCGGCACCTGATGCCGGCGCTGACCGATATCCGGCAGGGGCATGTCCCGCGCGAGGTCATCGTGCGGGTGATCCGGCCGAACGGCACGGTTCGCACCCTGTCGCTGACGATGGAGATCCGGTTCTCGACGGAGGGGCGCCCCGTCGCCCTCAACGGCACGGCGCTCGACGTGAGCGACCGGGAGCAGCTGGCGCGCCTGCGGCAGGAGGAGCGGCGGCGCCAGGGCGCGCTCTATCTCACGGAGCACATCACGACCTTCTCGATGGGCCTCGATCGCATCCGCGAAATCCCGTTCGCGGTCGCCCAGGTCCACGGCCTCCCCCTCGAGGAGATCTGCGCCGATCCGTATCTCCTGATCGTTCCGGAGGAGCGGAGCGCCTTCCAGGCGGCGGCCGCGGAGCGGATCGAGCGGCGGGCGTTCTTCCAGGGCACGGCCCACGAGCGTCTCGCCAACGGCGAGCTCTGGCATTTCCGGATTCTCACGATGCCGATCTGGGACCTGGACGGGACCTATCTCGGGCGTGGCGGCCTCAAGTACCCTGTCCGCAGCCATGCCCCCGTGCCGGTCGGCGCGCACGAGGGCCTGGAGCACTCCGTCACCGGGCACCATCTGCGCGCCGCCCGGGCCCTGCTCGACTGGTCGATGATGGATCTCGCCCAGGCGAGCGGCCTGTCGCATTCCACGGTGCGGCGCCTGGAGGACGACAGCGAGCATCGGGGGAGCCGGTCCCGCCTGCACGCGGTCGATGCGTTGCGCCGGGCGGGCGTCCGCTTCGTTCCCATCGATGACGGGACCCTGGCCGTCGCCCGGGTCTGAGCCGCGCCCGCGCGCGGCGGGCCCCCACGGGGCAATCCTGCCGCGCCGGCCCGCAGCCCGGATCCGCGCCCGCCCGTCTCGGCACCCGTCTCGGCGCCCGGATGGGGCGTCGAGGGGCGGTGCGGACCGGGTTTCGCTCAGGCCGCCTTGTGGCCCAGCTGGATCGCCTTGGCGATCTCCGAGCGCTTGGCGGCGTAACCCGGGGCGACCATCGGGTAGTCGGCCGGCAGGCCGTACTTGGCCCGGTAGCGCTCGGGCGTCAGGCCGTGCGCGGTCAGGTGGCGCTTCAGGGTCTTGTAGGACCGGCCGTCGATGAAGCTGATCAGGCCATCCTGCTGGATCGAGGATTCGATCTGTGCGGCGGTCGGGCCGGTCCAGCCCGCACCGGATCCCGAGGCGCTCCCCTGCAGGACCGTTATGGCCGTATGCACCTGATCGATCAGAACCGGCAGGTCCCCCACCCCCACCGCGTTCCGGGACACGTAAGCCGCAACCAGTGAAGCCGTGCACTTGATCAGATCTGTGTTCAGATCTGAGGCCTTTTCGTTCAATTCGATCGTATTCATGTATCCACCAGTGCGTAGAAACGAAGCTTGAGCATCAGCGCACCGACAAATCCGAACTCTTAATCGTGATTTACCGCCCGATCATGCGCCGAATTGCTTCGAGTCTGCCAAGATTGGCGCGTAACAATACAAAAACTGTGCGATTTGTCTACGGTTTATCTTAAGATGTGCTTTGAACACATTCTGTTCTTGCGAGGCAACATGAGGTTGCCATCTCGGGAGGCTTCGCAAATATTGCGCAGTGGCGGCGTTTGCTGCGGCGGCCTGCGGCCGATGACTGCGAATGGTCGCGCGATGACAGGCTGTCAGCGGCCGAATCAGTCGCGGAGACGTGGGACAATCCGGGATGCCGCCGGGCCGCGGGAGGCGCGGGCGAGGCGGCGGCACGGTCGTCGTCCCGGCCATCCGCGACCGGCGCGGGGGCGCGGGGGCGCCCGTGCGAGGCCGCGATTAACAAAGTCCTCAGGCAAGTTGTGGATCGTCGTCTCGATCGTGCGCCTCGCGCGCTCCTCAGACCTCGTGCGTGTCGGGAGCCTCGCTCCGGCCGTGACGGCATGGCGGGATCTGTGCGAGAGGCTCGTTGACGCGCGCTTTCGAGGGCGACCCCTATGTCCGGACCGTGTTCGACCTCCATCCCGCGTGCGCTCTCGGCGCTCGACGCGCCCGGACCGGGCGGCGCGGACGCCGCCGGCGGCCGGATGGCGCCCCTCTGGATGCTCCTCGTCGGGCGGGCCGCGGTCCGCCGCCACTGGCACCTGATCGTCGCCACGGGCCTGCTGTGGTCGTCGCTCGGCATCCTCGTGGCGATCGATTCCCTGGACGGGGCGCTCCACGTTCCGGACCGGTGGTTCGGCCTGATCCTGCTGGCGGAGGGCGTGAGTTCCCTCGCCGCCGGCCTGTCCGCGCTCGGCGCCGCCCGCCGGCTGCGCCTGTTCAAGGGCGTGCTGCTGTCGGTGATGGCGGTGCTGATCATGATGGCCACCCGGCACAGCACCTTCCTGCTCGCCATGATCTTCGGCATCGCCTTCACGGTGGACGGCGTGGTCCGGATCACGATCGCGAGCCTGCTGAAGTTTTCCGGCTGGCGGATGTCGGTGGCCCTGGGCGGCCTCAGCATCGCCTTCGGCCTGTTCCATCTCCAGCCCTGGCCGACCTGGTATGCCGGCACGGTGGGCTACTGCATCGGGATGTTCCTGATCCTGAACGGGGCCAACCTCGCGCTGGCCGGGCTGCGCACCCGGCGCCTGGGCACAGCCGAGCCGGCCGCCTCCGTCGGCAACGCCGAGCCCGGCAGCCTGACGGTCTATGTCTGGACCCCCACCGGGCAGGCGACGACCCCCGCCGGCCAGCGGCTGATCCGGCGCTACGTCGCCTCCGTCGACAAGGCGGGGCGGTTCTCCACCGGCCACGCCGCCCTGCAGCAGGGCGACGACCTCTACATCAGCCACTATCCCGCGGTGGAGATCGACCGTTCGCCTGCCAACCTGCGGTCGAGCCTGCGGGCCGGCCCCGAGAACGACGTGCCCGGACGCTTTCTGCCCTCCCACGAGGCGGAGGTGGCGGATTGGTGCCCGGCGACGGTGGCGGTGACGCTCAACGGCATCGACGCCGCCCGGTTGCGGGCGTTCTGGGCGTACTACAGCGCCGACACCACCTACAATTTCATCAGTCGCAACTGCTCCACCACGGTGGCCCAGGCCTTGGACATCGCGGTCGAGGGCGCGTTCAGCCGCGGCGGTCATCCCTGGCGGCAGCTCGCCGCGGCGCTGACCACGCCGGAATTCTGGGCGGCGGCCTTCCTGCGCAACGGGGCGCGGTCGATGACCTGGACCCCGGGCCTCGTGCTCGACTACACGCGGGCTCTCAGCGCCCTCGTCGATCCGGCCTCGCCGGTCCCGTCGATCGCGTGGCGGCGGGTCGGATGGCGTCTCCTGCGCAACTGGCGGGCACGGGGTCTGACGCCGCTGAGCCCGCTCACCCAGCAGTCCTCCGTGCGGGGGGGCGGACCGACCGAGGCCTGACCGGGCCTCGACCGGAGCCTTGTTGGCCGAAGCCTTCTCGGTGGAAGCCTTCTCGGTCGAAGCCTTGGCCGCGGCGCCCCGCTCAGGGATCCTTGCGTGAAACGGGGGGGCGACCGGCGGCGAGATCGGCCGCGATGGTCTGCATCACCGCGAGCGTGTCGATCTCGTCCTGCTCGGCGCCGTGATCGCTGAGCTTGACGATCACCGTGCCGGTCTCGCGGTTCACGTAGATGTACTGGCCGTAGACGCCGATCGCCGAGATGTCGTCGTCCTCGCCCCCCGGGGCGTGCCACCACTGGGCCGAGTACTGCCAGCCGTCGACGTCGCGCCGGGCCGGCGTCATGATCCGCTCGATCCAGCGGGCCGGGACGATGCGGTTGGCGTTCAGCCGGCCCTGGTCGGCCACCAGCAGGCCGAGGCGGGCGAAGTCGCGGGCTGTCGCGTTGATGCAGCAGAACGCCTTCTCGACGCCGCCGGGCCGGTCGAGGTTCCAGGTGGCGTCGGCCTGGGCACCCATCGGCTTCCAGATCCGCTCCGAGAGGATGTCGGCCAGGGGCTTGCCCTCGACCCGGGCGAGGATCAGGCCGAGCAGCTCTGTGTCGATGCTGCGGTAGCGGCCCTTGCTTCCGGGCTTGAACGCCAGATGCGCGTTGTCGCGCACGAAGGCCGTGATGTCGCGCGTCAGGTACATCCCCGCGGTACCGGTCAGGGGATGCCGGGGATCGTAGTTCTCCGGCACCGCGATCCCGCTCGCCATGTCGAGGAGGTTGCGCACGGTGATCTGACCGAACACCGCGCCGTTCTTCAATTCGGGCAGGAGGGCGGAGACCCGGTCGGTCTCGGCGAGCTGGCCCCGCGCCACCGCGGCGCCGACCAGCAGCGAGACGATGGACTTCGCCACCGACCACGAGGGAAACAGCGTCTCCGGTCCGGTTCCCGCGCGCTGCCATTCGTGGATCAGCACCCCGTCCTGCACCACCAGGAAGGCGTTGGTGTGGGTCGCCGCCAGCACATCCATCAGCGGGACGGTCTTCCCCTTCCAGGGGACGCGGTCGAGGATCGGGCGCGGCCGGGCCGGCAGATCGCTCGCCCGCGCGGGGGCCTGGACGATCCGGCTCGGGAACCACGTGCCCACCGACGACGGCTCGATGACCGCGAGGGCCGTCAGGGTGACGGGGTCGGGGACGTTGATCAGCGCGGCGGCGGTCCAGGCGCAACCCAGAACGGCGGCGCCGCCCGCCGCCGCGATCACGCCCCAGCGGCGGCCCCGGCGCGTGCGGGCCGGAGAGTCCGGGATCGCCAAGGACGCGGTCATGCTGGGTCTGTGTCGCTCTGGATCGTCGCTGTCGCGCGGCCGCCATCGCGGCGGTGGGCCGGCGCGCAGCCACCATGCGCAGGAGGGCTTAACGAAAGCCCCAATCGGCCCACGCCCGGCCGCAGAACCGGGCGCGGTGCGCCTGGCTCAGCGCCCACGAAGGTCCGGGACGCTGGTTCGGAAATGTTCATGGATCAGTGGCCTTGTGTCGGGCGGCGGCCGCCGATGTCCTGCGGCCGATTCGAAGCAGACTTGGGCCGGCCCTGCGCTCCTCCGTCTGCTCGGGCGTCCGATTCCAAACAGGTTCTACACGCCTCGACCGCCCGATTCACGCAGCCTGTGCAGCCCGAAAGTTCGCCGTGCCATGAATCCGTTCCTGATCCTCGGGCTCGCCATCGGCGCTGAGGTCACCGCCACCCTGGCGCTGAAGGCCGCCGAAGGCTTCACGCGTCCGGGACCGACGGTGATCGTGGCCCTCGGATACGGGACCGCCCTGTGGCTGATGTCGACCAGCATGGACCTGCTGCCGATCGGCGTCGTCTACGCGATCTGGTCGGGGATCGGCATGATCGGCGCGGCGCTCGGCGGCGCGTGGCTGTACGGCGAGGCGATCAACCCGACGATGCTGGCGGGCATCGCGGTGATCGCCGTGGGCGTGACCATCCTGGCCGCCGGCCAGGGCCAGCACTGAGGCCCGGGTTCAGGGCCGGCCCCGAGGCGGGAACGCCCTCGCCACATCCTCGCCGCGAACGTGCCGTCAAGCTTGGCCTTCGCCCGGTCGGAGCGGAACACCGCCCGACGCGGCAGGCTGGGGGGAGCACGGAGCGCACATGCATGCAGGGTAGCGAGAGGACGAAGGTCGGTCCTGCACTGATTGTCCTGGCGGTAGCCGGGGGCCTGGGGGCCTGCAACACCGCTTCGCCGGTTCTCACGACGGGGTCGATCCCCGACCGCAAGCCGCCGATGGTCGTCAGCGATGCCGAGCGCGATTGTCTCGGCCGCGCCATGTATTTCGAATCGAACCGGAGCGACAGCGACGGGCTGGTCGCCGTCGGGACGGTGGTCATGAACCGGCTCGAGAATGCGGTCTTCCCGGGGGGCATCTGCGCGGTTGTCGGCCAGCCGGGACAGTTCGCGCCGGGCGTGCTCACCAAGCCGATGCAGGAGAAGGACCTGCTGAAGGTTGCCGATGCCGCCGATGCCGTCCTGGCCGGCGAGCGCCACCCGAAGGTCGGGAAGGCGATGTATTTCCACACCGCCGGCCACCGGTTCCCCTACACCAACATGCACTACGTGGCCGTCGCCGGGGGCAATGCCTTCTACGAGAAGCGCGACAAGCGCATGGCAAAGCAGGACAAGCCGGATCCGCAGGACAAGCCGGCCGCACCGGCGGCGCCCGCCCTCCCCGCGACGGTCCTGACCTTCGCGGCCGTACCCGCGCCCCCGTCCGCGAGCCATTGACAGCGCACGCGCGACCCGGCCGCCGCAGCCTCTGAAGGCGGCTGCGCGGCCGGGCTTCGATCAGCCGGCCGCCGCGTCCGTCGCGCCGGTCGCGCGCAGGTTCCGGGCCTGCTGACGAGCGGCCGCCAGGACCCGTTGCCGGCTCCGCGGCTCCCGCAAGGCATGCCACAGGCGGAGCAGCTCCAGGGTCGGCATCGGGTCGCAGTCCGATCCGGACGCGCCTCCGGCTTCGGAGCCGGATTCCTGGAAGAAGATCTCGACCGGACTTTCGAGTGCCTCGGCCAATCTCCTCAGCAGAACGTCGGCTTGGCCGGGCGGGATCATGGGGCCTCCTGTTTCTGCGCGGGCGATCGAACTCGATCCATACCTTTAAGTTGTATGCTCGGCATTCAACCAGGTTACCGCCCCGCCATGTCCGACGAAGACGGTTTTGACCGCATGGTGGAGACGGCCATCGCGGCCCATCAACTCCTGGCCCTACACGGCACGTCGACGATGCAGCTCCTGTCCCGGCTGCTGCTGATGGAAATCGGCACGGAGATCGCGGCGCGGCGCGATGCCGAAGCGGCCGCCAACGACAATCCAGATGTCCCGGAGGCGTAGAGCCCGTTTCGCCGGCCGCGGAAGCCGGGTGGCCGTCCTCGGCGAGACCGGCTTGACCCGTAATCACGCGCGCCGTGAAATGGAACGAGCGGGCAAATCTGTTGATCGGCCTCTCCGCCCGAGCAGGCGGCATTTACACCGACGGGTAAAGGCCTAGCTTGTGGGTAGAAACTACCCACGAATCACGGATCCCTCGCCGATGATCGCGAAACGGGTAGCGCTCGCCGGTGCGCTTCTCCTGCTGAGCATCACGCCGTCCGCCTCCCAGCTGCGCCGTCCGATGACGTGTACGGAGGAGGCGTCCGTCGGTCTCGATGCCGCCACGCCGGAGGGGGCGAAGCCGCAGCCCCAGAAGGCCCGGACGTTCTCGCTGGTCACCAGCGGCGGCCTGCTGACCGTGATCTCGGCAGGACGCTCCGACTATTACGAGTGTCAGACCGCCTCGCCGCGTCTGAATGAGCGCACGCCGCGCAACGCGATCAAATGCCAGAACGGCGTCTATTTCCTGCTGATCGACCTGAACAAGCTGAACTTCGTCGAGGCGCAGCTCAATCCCGAGGAGCGCAATGCGATCAAGGTCAGCTACGGGAGCTGTCGAATCCTGTAGCGACGGAGCGGGATCGTCCGTCGGCGCGGCGACGGCCGGACTAATCCATACGGATCAGGACATAGGCGGCGGCGGCGACGGCCGCGAGAGTGAGGGCCACCAGCAGGGCCATCTTCCCGGATGGTGCTTCCGGCGGCTCTGGGGCGTCGGTCATGCGGCTCCTCCAGGCCGGTGAACGGACGATGACCGCCGTCCTGCCCGGTGATCGTGAGGTGTCGGGTGGCCTCTGGCGAAAGACCCCGGTTCTTCCCTTGGTTCCATGGACGCTTCCGGACTGCCTTCCGGCTCTCACTGGCAGAAGCGCGTGGCGGCGGGCGTCCACTGGCCGAAACCCGTCACCACCATGTTCGCCACGACCCGGCAGATATAGATCTTCTGCGCCGCGTTGTTGTGCGGGCCGGCATGATAGCGCGCCACGGCCATCGTCCAGCTGCCTTCCCGCTTCTTCAGGTCCCGGAGGAATTGCGTCGCGTAGTCCACGTTCGCGTGCGGGTCGATCATGGCCTCGACCGAGCCGAACTTGCCGCCGTGATAATGGTGATTGATCTGCATGCAGCCGAGATCGATCAGGCGCGCGCCCCGGCGGCGCGCCTCGGTGAAGTGGGCGAGCACGTCCTGGGGCCCGGTCGCGAAATAGGCCGTTCCTTCGATGTTCATGGCATAGGGCTGGAGCGAGCCGCGTTTGCCCGTCTCCGTGAGGCCGACGGCGTAGAGGACGCCGAGAGGCACGCCGTAACGGGCCGAGGCGCGGCCCATCTCGGCCTCACACACGTTTGCGGCGGCCGGAACCGCGCTACAGATAAATGCCGCCGTCGCGAGGACGTATCGTCTCATCGATCCGCTCTCCGTCGCGCCGGCCGGTGGCCGAACGATGCGCCGCCTGTCGTTGCCCATCCTCCCGGTGACCCGGTCGAGCCCCCCCGTTCGCGAAGGAGGACTGACCCTGCGACGGAGCCCCTTCGGCAGAGCCTCCCGCATCGGCCGGTCGCGCTTGAGCGACCGTGACATCGGCTTGGTGGTGCGCCTGCTTGAGAAGGTCCGTGAGGATGGCCGCATCCCGCTGCAGGAGCGCGGCGGTTTCCGGCCGCGAGGCGCGCAGGTGCGTCTCGAGCTGGCCATTCGCCAGTCGCAGCTCCACGGTGACGGTTCCCAGCTCTTCCGGCCTCAGCTGGATCCTGAGCACCCGCAGCGGTCCGTCGGGCGCGGTCCCGGTCGCCGGGTCGGCGTGATTGCCGACCGCATCCGGACGGGCCGGCACCGCACGCGCGATCTCATCCTCGATGGCAGCGGCGATCATCGGCAGGGTGATGGCGGGCAGGCCCGTCTCTGTCCCGACGCTGTCCCTGGGGGTCGGGACGGAACTGCCGGCCCGGCTCTGATGGCCTGCGGCCGCGAGGATCGTACGGGCGATTCCGGGGACCGCATGGCTGTCCGCAGGCACGCTCAGGTCGGACGTGCCGGGCGCGGTGATGGCCGCGCGCACCGCCGTGTCTGCGGGATCCTGGGGCGCGAGACCGGTCGCGGCCCGAAGCGTCCGCGCCGCGGTGGCGATGATGTCGCCCAGTCCCGGCCGGGCGAGGTTCTGTCCGGCCACAAAGGGAGCCCCGGAGGCCGCCGGCGCAGCTTCGGCGGGCATCGCCGTGTCTGCCGGACCCTGGGGCGCGAGACCGGTCGCGGCCTGAAGCGTCCGCGCCGCGGTGGCGATGACGTCGCTCAGTCCCGGCCGGGCGGGGTTCTGTCCGGCCACGGTTGGTGCCCCGGAGGCCGCTGGCGCAGCTTCGGCGGTCCCGGACTCGGGCAGCGCTGCCGGAGGCAGCACGGGTTTGAAATGGACCGCGCGGTCGAGCACCGTGACGTCCGGCTTGGGTCCTGATCCGGCAAGCAGCCCCTGCGCGGATCCCGCCCCGCGCACCAGCGCGGGTGCGGAACGGGCTGCGGCGTCGGGGGCTGTCGTGCGTGGCCCCGGAGAGCCGCCGGTCGCGGGGCCGTCGGAGGCGGCCGCCGGATGGGCGGTGTTCAGGACGTTGGCCAGCGCCGTCGCGGCGGCGCTTGCCGGATCGGCGGGGGAGAGCGCGGGTGTCACGGTCGCCTCGTCGGGGCGGCCCTTCGCGACAGGTCCCCGCGGCTCCGCGGCATCATCCCGGTCCTCGTCGGACGAGGGCGTGGAGGGGGGCTCCGCGATCTCGCGCAGGACATCCCCGAAGGCGCCGGGCCGGCCTCTGTCCGGCGGGGTCCGGAGGTCGGTCTCCGGATGGGACCGTGCCATCTCGCGATCGGACTTCGGCGCGGGTCTCTGAACCGTGGCGGCGATCAGGGTCACGGAGTTGCCTTCTGGAGGAGCAGATCGATCTGGTCGATCGTGGCTTGGGCCTTGGGAATCAGTCTGGCCGCGCCATCGGTGGAATCCGCCGCGGCCTGCGCCTGTCGCGATGGCGCCGTGTCGGCCACCGGCCCCACGCGCGTGCCGACGAGACCGCGCCCGATCTCCTCGGCCGTCGCAAGCGCCGTCTTGAGGAGGGGGATGTCGCGGGCGGGAAGCTTGGATCGGTCGAGGGCCTGCAAGGTCCGCAGCCCGGGCTCGAAGGTCGCCAGGTCCACGATCTCGGCCGCCGCCCGGTAAAGGCGTCCCTGGGCCGCCTCCGGACTCTCGGGCCCGCAGAGCGCCAGGGCCTTGTCGGCGGCCAGGCGCGCCGAGGCCGTCTTGCCCTCCTGGATCGCCGTACGGGCGATCAGCAGGTACAGATCGCGCCGGCTCCCGGCAGCCAGTTCGTTGACGATCCTGTTGAGGGCCCCGAAGCGCGCCTCGTCCCGGCCGACATCGAACTGAGTCAACTGGTAGGCGAGGCGCTGCCTGAAATTGCCAGCGTAAACCGAATGCGGAAAGCGGCGCAGATACTGAATCGCCAGGGCTTCGAACCTGTGCAGATCGCCGATCTGCCCGAGGGCGAAGACCTCGCGGCGCAGGGCTCCTTCCTCGCTGAGGGTCCCCGGCAGCAGCAGCCGCACGCGATCGAGCAGGGCGATCGCCCGGACCGGATTCTCGGTCACGATGAGCGAGGCCTGCGCCAGGCCGACCGCACCGGCGAGCGTCGGCGGCAGACCCGCCGTGTCGAAATCCCTGAGGAGGCGGTTCGCGTCCGCATCCCGCCCCTCGATATAGGCTAGAGCGCCGCGGGCCAGCGTCGCCTCCCGGTCGCCCAGCCCGTCCAGCGCAGTCAGACGACGCAGGATCGCCGGCCCCCCGCCGCTCAGGGAGAAGACGATGGCGGCTCTGACATTATGCCCGTCGGCCCAGACTTCCGGTGCCGCAGCCAGAAGATCCACGTTGATCCGGGCGATCAACCGCGGCTGACCCTCGTGGGCGGCCACCGAGCCGGACGCGACCCGGTCCTGCAGCAATTGTAGCGTCCGCACCGCGGCAACGGGACCGGCCCTCAAGCCCTGGGAGTCCAGGGCCGCCCGTGCCGGCACGGACTCCGGAAGCGCGGGACGGTCCGCCTGCGGAACCGCCGTGGGCGCCGGTTCCGCGACGGCTGGATCCACGAGCCCTGTAACGAGCGCACCGAGGGCACCCAGCAGGATCCGCCTCATCCCGGAATTCCTTGGAGAAGGATCTCGATCCGCCGGTTCTCCGGCGCCTTGGGATCTGGCGCGTTGCGCGGCATCCGGTTGGCCGCCCCCTCAACGCGCCAGATCCGCGCCTCCTCGATGCCCGCTCGGATGAGCATGTAGGACGCCATGTGGGCGCGCGCCGTCGAGAGCCGCCAGTTGTCGTAGACGTCCGAGCGGAACGGCCGACTGTCGGTATGGCCGCGGATGATGAGCCGGCCCGGGCGCGAGGCCAGCGCCTTCGCGAGGCGCTCCATGGCCCGCACCATCTCGGGACGGGGCTCGGCCGAGCCCACCGCGAACATGCTGAAATTCAGGTCGTCCGTCACGTTGATCAAGAGCCCCTCCGACGTCCCCTGAACCTCGACGCGGGGACCGGGCGCGGAGGGCGGGAAGATCTTGGCGATCTCCGCTTGCAGCGCGGCCTGGGCCGCAGCGGTCGCCGCCGGGATCGGGGCCGACCCCGCGATGGGAGCCTCCGCCGCCTTGGCGCCGGTGTCCCTGATCTCCGCCACCTTGTTTGCCGTCGCCGTGTGTCCTGTGGCCGTCTGTCCTGCTGCCTTGGCCTCGGGGGCCTTCGCCTCCGCGGCTTGGCGATCTTGGCGATCTTGGCGATCGGACACCGGCGGTTCAGCCTCCGTGCTGTCCGCGTCTCCGGCTCCGCGCGCATCGGGCCTGGCCTGGGCCGGCGGGGGTGTGATCCCGGTTGGGGCGGGCCGGTCGGTCTTCGCCGGCGACAGGGTGGTCACCTGCCAGTACAGCGGATCGAACGGATCCCGGGCCACGTCGCCCCCCCGCCGACCCGCTTCGCCGAGATCGCCGATCGTGGTGCTCTGGGGCTTGTCCGGATCGGACTCGGTCGCGAGGTGCGCCAGGACGGAATAGGGATCCTGGAACAGTTCCCGCTCCCGCCCCGCCGATCCGGGCGGCAGGGTGCCGGATCTGTCCCGCGTGCCGGCGGCGGCCGCCGTGTCGCTCGCCTTGTTTCCCTCCTTCGAATCCGTCGAACCCGGCTGAGGATCGCTGAGCCCCTTCCGAAGCGGAAGAGGCTGGGAAAGGCTGATCGGATTGAAGTAATTCGCTATGCTGGTCTTGGTCTCATCGCTCGTGACCCTGGTCAGCCACAGGACCAAGAACAGCGCCATCAGCGTCGTCATAAAGTCGGCAAATGCGATCTTCCAGACGCCGCCATGATGTTCGTTGTCGTCCTGCGGGGGCCGGCGGACGATAATGATCTCGGGGTGATCGTTGGCCATGCTCAGCGGTCCTCGATGAGGGCGGCGATACGGTCACCCCATGCCTGGAGCCGGGTCTCAATGACGGTCCAGTTCGTCTGAATGCGCAGGTCAGGTCTGCTGTCCGGCGACAAGGCGAGTCGGTCAGGCGGCAGATTCAGGCGCCGGGCCAGCGCCTCCACGAGATCCGGCGGCCCGCTCAGGGTGAGCGTGCCCGTCTGACTGTCCGCCACTAGAGTGGACACGGTCGCCTGCAACTCGCGGATCGCCTCCTGCTGCAGGGCTTCCGCCAAGAAGGGCTGGAGGACCCGCGTCAGGCTCCCGGCCAGACGGGCTTCCAGCATCTGAACCTGCTCGGCGAAGCCGTTCGCCAGGACAGCGGCTTCCGTTTCGACCCAGCGCTGCCGTGTCTCCGCCAGGGTGGTAGCCGCCGCGGCGCGTTCCGCCGCCGCGGCGGCCTCAGCCGCCCGAGCGGCCAGCGCCTCGCCCTCTCGGCGGCCTTCCGCGCGCGCCTCAGCCGCGATGGCATCGGCGTCCTGCGGGGGGGCGGCCGCGTCGGCCGGATCCCGTTTGGCGATCAGCGCCGCAAGGGTGGGGGACGATCGCTGACCCGCATCCGAAAATACGGTCCAGATCGGAGGTGCATCCACCATTACGCGGCCTCGTCGCGCGTGAGCCATTGTTTCAGGATGTTGGCGACCTGCTCTTCGTCGAGTTCCACCAGCTGCTCGAGCTTGCGGATCGGCGAGCGCGTGACGTGCTCATTCAAATCCTCGATCAGGCTGGGATCCGAGGATGCCCCGACCTGCTCCGCTTGCGGCACGCCGAGCGCCGCCGCGAGGTCCATTGGGGCGACGGTGAGTTCGGTTCCGACCTCCGAGGGGCGGGCGAGGATGGCATTGACCGCTGGACGCAAGCCGAACCAGATGAGCAGGCATCCGACAATCAGGATCGTGGCCGCGTTGATCAGGGTTCCGGACTGCCGCATCAGGACGTCGCCGACACCCAGGGCCGGCGTGGGGGCGAGAGGCTGACCTTCGTCGATGAAACTGACGGCCGCCACCTTGATCTGGTCGCCCCGGCCCTTGTTGAAGCCGGCCGCTGACGCGACCAGTTGCTCGATCTCTGAAATCTGCGGCTCCAGATCGACCTTGGCCCCGTCTTTGACGCTGCCCGCGAGCGCCTCGAGGCGGGACCGGTTCACCAGAACGGCGACGGACAGGTTCTTCACGGAATAGCCGTCGCTGACGGTCTGGACCGTCTTCGAGGAGATCTCGAAGTTGGACAATTCCTCGCGGCGCTGGCTTTCTGAACTCGACGCATCGGTCCCCTCGGAACGGACGCGCTGATCGGGCAGGTTCTGCTGAGCGGTGGTCGGCTTCTGGGGGGCGCGGTTCTGCGAACTCTCCGATTCCTTGATTGTCCGCAGCGAGCGCTCGACCTTCTGGTCGGGATTGAAGATTGTCTCGTCCGTCTTGGTCTTGTCCGTGTTGAGCCGGGCAACAACGCTGATTTCGAAATTGTTTGGCCCCAGATAAGGGGTAAGCGTGCGGCGGACGTTGTCCTGGATCTCCCGGGTGACGGTTTGCTCGAGGCTCGTCAGCCGGCCGGCCGGCGCCGTGGTGGCGTCGTCGCCGGCGAGCAGGACCGTCCCATCGGTATTCAGCACGGTCACCTTTTCCGGCTTCATGCCGGGAATGGCGGCGGCGACGAGCTGCCGGATCGCCGGCGCGGTCGAGGCATCGTTGGCGGGCTCGGTGCGCACGACCACTGAGGCCGAGGCGGGCTGCTGCTCGCGGCGGAACGAGCCGGGATCGGGCATCACGATATGGACCCGGGCTGCCTTGACGCCCTTGAGCGTCTGGATGGTGCGGGCGATCTCGCCCTCCAGGGCCCGGACCCGGGTGATGTCCTGCATGAACGAGGTCAGGCCCAGCGAGCCCAGGTCGTTGAACAGTTCGTAGCCGGCCTTGCCGCTCTGGGGCAGGCCCTTCTCGGCCAGGAGCATGCGGGCCTGCGCGGTCTGCCCGTAGCTGACCAGAACCGATGTGCCGTCCGCACTGACGTCGAAGGGAATCCCGGCGTCCTTGAGCGCCACGCCCATGCGACTCACGTCGTCACGGCTCAAGCCGGAATAGAGGGTCTCCCGGAGCGGGCGGCTCAGGTAATAGGCCCCCAGGCCTATGGCGAGGAACACGGTCAGTCCCACCAGCCCGAGGGCGATCAAGCGCCGGGGCCCGAGCTCCAGGATATTGTTCCACAGCTTCTCAATGTGTTCGCGACCGGGCATCGGCAGGACTCGGTATCCACCACAGTGGCTCTGCCTCCGCATGGCGGATCAACCTTGCGCGAAGGTGGCGTAACGCGCGGCTTCGGCAAAGGAAAAAGCCGCGCATCCGAAGACGCGCGGCCTGAATCAGATCGGCGATCTGGTCTTGATATTGCTCAGGTGAGCCGGATCAGTTCCGGAACAGGCTGAGGATCTGCTGCGTGTTCTGGTTGGCGATCGTGAGCGACTGGATGCCGAGCTGCTGCTGGACCTGAAGGGCCTTCAGCTTCGTCGACTCTTCTTCCATGTTGCCGTCCACCAGGATGCCGATGGAGGTATCGTTGGCCTTGGACAGGACGTCGGTGTAGTTCTGGAACGACTGCATCTGCGACTTGAGCGCACCGAGGTTGGCCGCCACTTCGGTCATCGCGGAGGAGATCCGGTCGACCATCGAGATGTAGGCGTTGATCTTCGACAGGTCGTTCGGCAGGACCGTCGAGATGTCCATCGTGTCAAATTTCAGGTTGTAGGCCTTGAGGAAGCCGTTGTTGTCCGCGCCGAGCACGGAGTATTCCTTGTTGAGGATGCCGCCGGTGCCATCCTTGCCCACCTTGGCCGAAGCATTCGCCGACGTCCGCGCGCCCTCGAAAGTCGCCTTGGCGGCATCGTAACTGGCCTTCGCGCTCGTGTAGGCGGTCACGTCCGCGGAGGTCTTGCCGCTGCTGGTGTAGGCCGCATAGGCGGCGTCGTACGTGGCTTGCGCCGTCGTCCAGGCCGCCAGCGACGTGGTCGCGGCACTCGTGCCGGCGCTCCCGTTGCCCGTCTTCGCATCGTACAGCTTGAGCTTGTTCGTGTCGATGTCGGTCGTCGTCAGGATCGGCTGGCCCAGCACCCGGGTGAAGCCCGAGACGACCTTCCGGATCGGCGAGTAGGTGGGCTGGTTCGAGTCGACCGACAGCCAGGCTTCGCCGGCCTGCGAGGCATCCGCAGCATAGGCGCGGAAGCGGGAGAGGGTCGCATTGAGATCGTCCTGGATCAGCATGCGGTCGACGCCGACGCCCGACGCCGTGGTCAGCTTCCTTTTGACCTCCTTGAGCTCGTCGACCATCGTGTTGAGGGCCTGGTACGTGATGTTGACGACGCCCAGGCCCTGGCCGATCGAATCCTTGACGGCGCCGAGGGCGGAATTGTCCTGGCGGATCTGGGTGGCGATCGCCCAGTAGGCGGCGTTGTCCGAAGCGCCCGCGATCTTCAGGCCCGTCGTGATGACGTCGTTGGTCTTGTCCAGGTTCTGGCCGATGAGCTTCAGCGTCAGCTGCGCCGTCATCGCGGCGTTGTTCGTAAACAGGCTCGACATAACGATGTCCCTTGGAAGACGTTGTTTCTGGGACATGCCGGATTCTCGCCGGCATAGCAGGGCGGCTTCATGCCTTTGAGATCGCCCGTCCGGGTCGGATCTCAACCTGCTATCAATGCTGCACCGAACGAGAGATGACCTTTGTGGCCGACCAATCCATTTGCAGCGCTGATGTGATGGACTGGCTATCCTCGCAAGTCAACGTCAAAATAGACCCGTCGTGGAAAAATTTATGACGCCTCGACCTTAGAATTGTTTCGGGTCTGATTAGAAATACGATTTCACAAGACCGCTGATCAGCATGTTCCATCCGTCGATCAGTACGAAGAACAGGATCTTGAAAGGCAGCGAAATCACCGTCGGCGGCAGCATCATCATACCCATGGACATGACCAGCACCGCGATGACCATGTCGATGACGAGGAAGGGAAGCGCGATCAGGAAGCCGATCTCGAAACCGCGCCGCAGTTCGGAGATCATGAAGGCCGGGATCAGGATCCTCAGGTCGGATCTGCCGCCATCCGGCGCCTTGGACGCATTGGCCGCGGCCATCTCCGCGAAGGTGTCGAGATCCTTCGGTCGGACATGGGCCAGCATGAAGTCCCGGAACGGCGCGGTCACCTTGGCGAAGGCTTCCTCCTCGCTGATCCTGTTCTCGGTGAGCGGGCGGACGCCGTCCTGCCAGGCACGATCGAAGGTCGGCCCCATGACATAGAAGGTCATGAACAGCGACAGGCTGATCAGCACGAGATTCGCCGGGGCGCTCTGCAGGCCCAGCCCCGAGCGGAGGAACGAGAGTGCGACGACGAATCGGGTGAAGCTCGTCACCATGACAAGGAGACCCGGCGCGATCGACAGGACGGTCATCAGCGCGATGAGCTGGATCATCCGCCCGCTGATCGAGCCGTTTCCTGGGGGCAGAACCTGGTCGAGGCTGAAATTCTGCGCGTGCGCCGCCGTGGCGACAAGGAGGAGCGAGCTCGCGATCCAGACGCGACGCAGCATGGTGTGACTGATCCTGATGATTGTCGGCCGGGGTCGAAGAGGTTGCCGACGGAGCGCCCTACTGGACGACGAGTGTTTCGATGAAGAAGTCTTGGACTTGGCCATTGCTTCGGATCTGGACGCGTTCGGTCAGATCCTCGCGCAAGTGGCTCAGGCCGCTCGGTCCCTCGATCTGCGCGACGGTCAGGGTGCGCAGGTAGCCGACGATGTCCTGGCGGATCTCCGCGGCGATCGCCTTGGGGTTGCCGAGGGCCCCACCCTTGACGACGATGGACGATTCCAAACGGACCCAGACATCGCCGGGGCCGGCAAGGTTCGTCACCACGGTGCCGAGACTCGCGACAGTCGCGTTCGCATCGTAGGGGGCCACCTGCTGGACGCGCTCCTCCTCGGCCTTCTTCCGCTCGTCGACGGCCTTCTCGATCCGTGTGGCCATGTAGAGGCCGCTCGCTCCCCCGACCCCGACCGCCAGGACCGTGAGCATCGCGAGGAGGAGCAGCCAGCGGAGCTTGGAGCGGCGGGATGTGGAATCGGAAGCCATGGATCTCGCCAGCCTCGGGTTCAGAACGGCGTGGCCAGGTCGTAGACCTGCTGGACGACGGCGGGCTGCTGCACCTCCATCAGGCGCCCCCGGCCGCCGTAGGAAACGCGCGCCTCCGCGATCTTGTCGTAGTCGATCGTGTTCCGGCGCGAGATGTCGCGCGGACGGACGATGCCGGCGATGTTCAGGACACGGACCTCGTAATTGACCCGCACTTCCTGCGAGCCGCTGATCAGCAGGTTGCCGTTGGGAAACAGATGCGTGACGACGGCCGCCACGGAGAGCCGGAGCTGCTCTTTGCGGTCGATGGTGCCCTGCCCCTTCGTCGAGGAATTGCCATTGACCTCGTAATGGTTCTTCGACTCCGGCGTGAGACCGAACAGGTCGAACTGGAGATCCAGGCTCGACTTGGCGCGCGAATCGCGCGACCGGTCGGTGGCATTGTCGAACTGGGCCTTGTCGTTCATCGCGATGAGAACGGTCAGCACGTCGCCGACATTCTTGGCGCGCGGATCCTGAAACAGGTCCGCGCTCTGCTGGGCCCAGGTCGAATGGTACCCCTGACCCTGCGTCGCCACGTAGAGCGGCGGCACGCTGTCGTGGTTCGGATCGATGCCGAGGCCCACGGGGCTCAAGGCCGGCGCGCGGCCGATCTCTTGGATGGGCGTCGCGCAAGCCCCGAGGGCCGTGAGCGCCGCGATGGCGGCCAAGCGCTTCATCCTGATGTCTCGCTGTCCTGCGGATGGCGGTCCCCCTCGTCCATACGCGGCTGGGGCTGCGCCTTGACGGCCTCGCCGGGCCTCTGGGGCGTCGGCTTCTTCGGCGGGGTGTTCGTGATGACGTTGGCCAGGCGCGCGGCCCGACCCGGTTCCATCTCGTTCAGGATCGCGCTGGCGATGCGCGCGTCGAGCCGTGTCAGGATCGCGGCTGCCGCCTCGCTGTCCATGGCGGTCAGTTGCTGCGCCGCTGCCTCGGGCCGCATCCGGGCGTAGATCGCCGTGACGCTCTCGTCCGCCTTGGCGAGGAAGGCTTGCCGGCGCTTCAGCCATTCCTCGTACTCGGCACGCTTGGCCTCGAGCTGGCTGATCCGGTTGCCGGAATGGACGACGTCCCAGCCGGCCGATGACGTCGCGCGCGCCGGTCGCGTGCCGGCACCGTTGGCCTCAAGGTGGCCCGTATGGGTCGCCGCCATCGTCAGAGCCGTCTTGTCCATCAGGTCCCGGAACGGGGTCAGGTCCCGGGCGCGATAGCCAGGCGTGTTGGCATTCGCGATATTGCCAGCGATCACGGCTTGGCGTGCCGCAAGATGTTGCAGCTGACGGGATGCGATGTTGAACAGAAAGATCGGGTTCATGACCTGTCGGCTTTCTGACGGGATAAGTCAGGAGGCGGGAAAATCCCGCTGGCGAGGGGCGTATCCTGGGCCGCAACGTTCGTTGTACGGCGCAACATTGTTCTGCAGGCGGATCTTTCCTCGATCTGTCTTGTCCGAAGCTTGTGGCGGCCTCCCGCCGCGCTCTCGGGGGGGGCGCGTGTCCGGTCCGGCCGTTCCGCGGGTTGATCCCCGTGCGGTCTGGGAGGCGCGGAGCCGGCGTCCGGCACGCCCAGGCTGCGGCCGGATCATCTCCGCGCTGCCTCTCATGCCGGACATACGGGCCACCGGACGATGGACGTCCGGCCGCCTGTCCGCGACGGGCCGGCCAGGAGACCGGCCCTTGTGATGAGCGGATTCCCGCGGAACTCGGATAGAGAGATCAATTCACGAAGGCATACCCGAGATAACGCCGTACTTCGATAGGATCGAAACTCAGCTTCTGCCGAAGTTTCTTGCGAAGTTTACTGATGTGGCCCTCGATCACGCTTTCGTCCACGTCGCTCGTGAAGGCGCCGTAGACCGCATTGAACACCTGCTCCTTGGTCATCCGGCGCCCGCGATTGCGGACCAGAAATTCGAGGATCTGGCGTTCGCGGCGCGGCAGGGGCATTTTTTCCCCATCGACGTCGGGGTCGCGGCCGTCGAAGTACACCCTCAGCCGCGCGGTCCGGTCCGCCACGACGCTGTCGCTGGCCCTCTCGCGCTGCGAGCGCCGCCATACGGCCTCGGTCCGGGCGAGGATCTCGCGGACATGGACCGGTTTGCGGACGACGTCGTCGATGCCGGCTCTGAACAGATCCAGCGTCTCGGTCAGGCAGCGGGTCTCGATCATCGCGATGATGGGTGCGCGGGACCGCTTCTGAATCATCTCCGGCAGATCGGGCCGCTGCTCACAATTGCCCAGGAGGAAGCCCTGGACGGCGTCCAGATCCGTCTCGGGGGCGGACTGAATCCAGCCTTCGAAATCATCGGCCACTAATCCAACCGATGTCACGCCCTCGCGATTGAAGTTGGCCACGTAACCATCGGTAACCATCGGCCGCTCATCGACAATGACGTACATTGCCATAAGTCTCCGTCGACATTTTTGCGTGAAAGATCAAAACTTGTCTTTTCTTTGTCTCTGATTCCCCAATTTTCTCAATGGATCAAACATGAGACAGCGTCAACATCCTGTTATGAAGTTCTATCGAAGAAAATTTGTAGACATTTTTAGCAAAAATAGAGACATGATAGCCAAGAATAAAGAAATAATCGTAAAGTTGATCGAATTTTGTGGCGTTTGCGGAATGGTGCGTCCTATATTGCAGGATCCGCTAGGATGATCGCACGCGCCCAGCGACGCTTCGATCCTGCGAGATCTGCCTGAGCCGATGTCCGAACGACACACCTTCACGCCTGATTCGGCGCGACCGGACGCGGGCGCTGCACAGGCGCCCGATGCGAGCCATGCGGTTGGCAACAGGAATCGCTGGTCGCGGGTCGTCTTCGCGTTCGAGCGTTTGATCGGCGACCGCTGGTATGAGTTCAACGCATACATGATCTGCGCTGCTGCCGAGGGATGTCCGGGCGTCCGGGACTTCGCGGCGATCGGTGTCGCATTCCGCGCGCAGGATCAGTCCGAGATCGATTTCGGCCGCATCCCAGGATTGGCGCGGACCTCGATCGACGCGCACGGAGACTGGATCGCCGGACCGATGTCGGAGGGCGGCGCGGGCTCGATCGGCGCTCCCATCCGCTGCCGCTTCTATCTCCCGGCGCCCGCCTCCCAAGTCGGCGTGACCATCAGGAGCTGGCGCAACACGCACCCGTTCCGGATCGTGCAGCCGGAGATCCGGCAGGCCGTTCCGGACGCGGCCCACCCTGAGGACGGGGCCCCCGAATCGGCGCGGGGCTGGTTCGGCCAGGACAGCCGGATCGTCCTCGGTCCCCGGCCCGCCTGGTTGCGGCACGGGCTGGTTCCCGGGCGTGCCCTCGTGTTCAAGGGGCAGGTCATCGCGCAGGGCCAGTCGGACGGTGCCCTGGCTCAGGTGTCCTTCCGCGACGCGCGGGGCAACCCGATCCCGCCGCCCTACCCCGGTACCCTGGCCACCCTGTCGATCCCCGCCTTCCTCGACATCCCGGTCCACCGGGAGGCCTACCGCTTCACCCTGAAGGTCTCGCCGCCCCCCCAGGCGGCGACGGTGGAGATCGGCTTCGCCACCTGGGATCCGGATGCGCGCCTTGCACTGGCCGCCGCACCGGACGTGTTCCTGGACGACGAGTTGCGCTTGGCCAATCTTGCGGAGGAAGCCGGCCCGGACGCCGAAGCCGTCCTGGCGCATCTGCTCGGCCGCCTCGGCGCCCCGCGGCCAACCCAGGGCGCCGCCGCGGGGTCGATCCTGCCCTATCTCGACCCCGCCCTTCTGGAGGAAGCGCCGTCGCCGTTGCGCAGCGTCGCGCTCCTGCGGGACGGGCCGGACGCCGCGGCCTGGGCTGACGGTTCCGTCAGTCTCGCGTCTTGCCCGGCCTGGGCGCTCCCGGAGGTGCCGGACTGGGGGAGCGATCCGTTCCGGTCGCATGCGTGGCGCCTTGCGTTCCAGTCCCTCTCCTGGACCTGTGCGGCCGCTGGAAATCCTGAGCGCGCGGTTCGGGACCGGGCGGTCGCTGTCGCCCTGGCCTGGTCCCGCGCGAATCCCTGGGGCCGGCCGGCCGACACGCTGAGCCTGCATCCCGCCTGCATGGCGATGCGCCTGGAGGCGATGCTGTGCCTGCTGGGCGCAGCGATGCGGGATGGCGATGCGGCGGACCGTTCGGCCGTCGAGCGTCTGGGTGCCGAGATCGTCCGGCATGCCGCGGCCCTGGCGGAGATCCTGGCCCAGCACACGGTGGCGGGGTCGTTGCTGGAGGCGCAGGTGGCGGCGTCCCTGATGGTGGCCGGCGTCACCCTGCCGGCCTTTCCGATGGCGCGGCACTGGACCGACCTCGCGATGATTGCCCTGCGCAGCGGCTTCGAGGCGATGATCGATCCCGAGGGGGCGGTCACGGAGCCATCCTACCACCGCAGACTCGAGATCCTCACGCTCGCCCTGGTCCTGATGCCGGTCCTGAAGGGCCGGCCGGATCTGGCCCCCCTGGCGGATATCCTCGACCTTCGCCTCGCGAGGGCCTGGGGCGGGCTGATCGCGCTGCTCGAGCCGGACGGCGCCCTGCCGCCTTCGCCGAGCCTCAGCAGGGGGGTGTTGATGCGGATGCGGCAATGGCCGAACCCGATCTCCCGGACGACTCCCCCGACTCTGACGAGGGGATGATCGTCCCGGTCCTCCAGCACGCGGGCGAGCCGGTCGAGGGCGTTCATGCTCATCTCAGCACGCGGCAGCCTTGTGGAGTCCACGATGGCGGTCGCTTACGCGCTCGGGCCGAGGCCGCGGATCGCGTCCTGTAGCGAGGATTCGGTTTCGGCCACCGCGGCGGCCGCATTCTGGAAGGTGCGCGTGATCTCGATGAGCCGGGACATCTCCATGACCGGATTGACGTTGGCCCCCTCCTGGAATCCCTGCTGAACCCGGACCGTGGTCGCGTCGCGCTGATTGAAGTCCAGGATCGGCTGGCCCGGCCTGTCCGACGCGACGGCACCGCCGGCGACACGGGTGAGTTTCGCGGCCGGGTCCAGACGGAACACGCCGAGTGCGCCGATCTGATTGGTGCCTTGGGATATGATCCCGTCCTGTCCGATCGTGATCGGGGGCCCTTCCGGATCGACGGTCAGGGGCGAACCGCCGGGGTCCAGGATCGGGCGCCCGCTCAGATCCTGCAGGTCGCCGGCCGCCGTGACCTGCATCCGGCCGTCGCGGGTATAGACCGGACCTCCTGGACCCCGCACGGCCAGCCAGCCGTCCCCCTGCACGCCGACGTCGAGGGGCGAATCCGTCTTGATGAGCGGTCCGGCCTTGCGCGACAGGAAGGTCTCGCCCGGCGTCGTGAACGCGACCTCGCGCCCGCCCGCCTCGGACAGGATCGTCTCGAACTTGACCTCCTCCGCACGGTAGCCGGCGGTCCCGAGATTGGCGACGTTGGTCGCCACGGTGTTCAGGCGCTGTTCGAGCGCCATCTGGGCGGACAGCGTGACGTAAAGCGACGCCTGCATGTCAGTGCCCCTCCAGCCGGATGGATTGCAGCTTGAGCAGGAGCCCGGTGTCGAAGCCCGAATCGGACCCGCCGAAGAGCGACAGCGTCGGCGTCGATGCCGTATCGTTCTTCTGATCCCACATGATCGTGAAGCGCTTGATGAATTTGTCGAGTTTTTCCGGATCCTGGAAGCTCGCGATGTCGAGCTTCCGGTTTATCAGGGCGGCCTGAGCATCAAGGTTGCTCATCGCCATCTCGGGAGGGAGTCCAAGGGCTGTTCGAACGACTTCCGCCAAAGCCTTGTCGGCCAGGATGCCGAACGCGGACTTGATCGTTCCCGCCTGGCGCTTGAAGTACAGGGCCAGGCGTGTGCCCTCGTCTTGCTGGCCGGCATCGCTCTCGAGCTTCTGGCGGACATAAGAATCGATCGGTGCCTGCCTGGCCTCGGGACGCTGCGTTGTGTTGGCGCCGTGGGTTTGGAAGTCGAAGGCGTTCGCAAATTCTCGAAATCGCGCATCTTGAATGCGATCGACCAAGCGCATTCCGTTCGCGTCAGGCGGCCCTGCCAGGATCTTTCTCATGAATCCCTTGGCGTAAGCCATGTCATCTAAGCCGAAGGCTTGCATGGCGAAATTGAAGATGCGCGCATTGCCGATGAAATCATCTACCGATTTTATCTCGGAAATATGATCAGAGTAATATTTTATCTCTCGAGAATTTGCCTTTTCCGACGCTTTTTCGCTCATAGTTTTTGTAATATCTCTAGATATAAGCTTATAATTAAGATAAGTTGATGTCATGTCCGGGTTCCTGATCTTGTTGGATCGGGTTCAGAAAGAAATTAACAAGAATTCGGATCGCCGATATATCGACCGCTGCAGATGTACAGGCCGCGGATGCTGGGCGTCAGCCCTAGGGCCGGGAGCTTGTCTGGGCCTTGCACGGTCGATCTCGAAACGTGTTGCGTTGGAGCGCCGCGAGATCGCTCCAGCCCGACGCAAGCATGACCGTCTACGGCCCGGTGTAGCGATCCATACGACGTCGAGGCGCTACGTGGGTGTTATCATCGGCTTGCTGACCGCGATGGTCTGTGTCGCGGGCGGCTTCTGGGCCATGGGCGGCCACATCATGGTCGTCTGGCAGCCTTTCGAATTCATCATTGTCGGGGGCGCCGCGATCGGTGCGTTCATCGTCGCCAACCCGGCGCGGGTGGTGATGGACACCGCCGGTGCGGTCCGGGATGCTCTGTTCGCTCGGGAGCCGAGACAAGAGGATTACCTTTCCTTGCTCGGACTTTTATTCGCGCTGGTACGGGAACTTCGGTCAAAGCCGCGCAACGAGGTCGAACATCACTTGGACAGACCGGATCAGTCCGAGATCTTCAAGGCCTATCCGCGCGTGGCGCGCGACCAGGAACTGACGCTGTTCATCTGCGACTATGTCCGTCTCATTCTGGTCGGCAATGCGCGGCCCTACGAGATCGAGGCGCTGATGGAGGAGGAGATCGCGACGCACCGCGGCGACAAGCTGAAGGTCTACTTCGCGCTGATGAACATGGCCGACGGCTTGCCGGCCCTGGGGATCGTGGCGGCGATCCTCGGTATCGTGAAGGCAATGGGGGCGCTCGACCAATCCCCCGCCCTGCTGGGAAGCCTGATCGGGGCCGCCCTGGTGGGCACCTTCACCGGCATTCTCGTCTCCTACAGCGTCGTGGCGCCGCTCGCCAACAAGGTGAAGGCGACCCGCGAGGCGCAGGCCCGGGTCTTCATCATCGTCAAGCAGACTCTGCTGGCCTTCATGAACGGCGCGCTGCCCCAGATCGCCGTCGAGCATGGCCGCAAGGCCATCACGGCGGCCTACCGGCCGACGATCGACGAGGTGGAGAACGCGACGATCACGGGCGCGCCGCGCAGCGAGAGCGCCCTGCGTGAGGCGGCTTGATCATGGACAAACAACCGGTCGCCAACGACATCCGGGATCGGCTCCTGGACGCCGCAGGGCTCTCCCTCGATCGCCTGCCGATGCTGCACGTGATCCTCGACCGGGCGGCGACGTTCTGCGCGGAGCAGCTCCGCCACCTCGCGGCCTCCCCGGTCTACTTCTCGCTGAGCAATGTCGAGAGCCAGCGGTTCGGAGACATCCTGGAGCCCTACGAGGCGAACGCGGTCGCCGGCATCTTCAAGGCGCCCGAATGGGACAGTCACATCCTGGTCGGTTTCGACCGCGACTTCATCTTCACGATGGTGGAGGCGCTCCTCGGTGCCGACGGCTCCGAACCGCCGCTCGACGAGGAACGATCCTTCTCGAATATCGAGATGCGGATCGCGCAGCGCCTCTTCGAGCAGATCGGCAAGGCGATGCAGTCCGCATTCGCGCTGGTGGCGGACACGCCGTTCAAGCTCGAGCGGACGGAGCTGCGAATGGATTTCGCCGTCATCGGCCGCCGGAACAACCAAGCGGTGGCGGCGAAGTTCGTCCTGCAGGCGCTCAATCGCGGCGGAGAGATGTTCATCGTCATCCCGCAATCCGTCCTGAATCCGATGCGGCAGAGCCTGGCGCGGATCCTGGTGGGTGAGACCTCCGCCCGGGACTCCCGGTGGACGAAGCAGATCGCCGGCGAGGTGCAGAAGACGCCGGTGACCCTCAAGGCGATCCTGGAGGAGAAGCAGCTGACGCTCGGCGAGATCGCCGAGCTCAGCGTGGGCCAGGTGCTAGAACTGCGGGCGACCCCGCGCAGCCGTGTCAAGCTGGTCGGCAACGACCGCGATCTGTTCTGGTGCGATGTCGGGCAGGAGGAGGGCGGCGTCGTCCTGCGCGTGGACCGCTTCATCGATCAGGATCAGGAATTTATCGATGATGTTCTCTCTCGCTGAGGCCCTGCTGTTCGCGGCCCTGGTCGCGACGACCGCCTGCCTCGTACCGATGTACATGCGTCTGAAGCGGCTCGACCGGTATCATGCCCAGTACCGCGACATGGTCGATTGGAGCGCGTCCGCCCTCGTCGGCGCGAGCAACGCCGTCCAGTCCTTCGCCCAGGACGGGCGTGTCGTCCTCGAAGATCTGAGCCGCGAGATCGAGTGCGCCAAGGTGGCCCTGGCCGAGCTGAAGGCGGAGCGGATCAGGCTGGCGAACGCGGCGCAGCCCGGCGATGCGAGCCCTGAACCTGCCGTCGGCGGCAACCTGACGAGCGCCTGATGCCGGCTCAGCCGACGTGGCCCCCCTCCCCCGCGACCGCCGGTCCCGGTGCGGCTCGGCCGCGAATCGTCCCATCCTTGAGGAGCGTTTGATGTCATCCCCCGCAGACCACGTGAATGTCGAGTCCGGGACCGGGAGTGGGCATAGCGACAGCCTGTTCGCCAAGATCGAGGCGCATGCCGACGGCCAGCGGGCGCAGGACGAGCGCTTGGGCCATGGCCGGAATCTCGATTCCATCCTCCGGATTCCGGTCTTGATGCAGGTGGTCCTCGGATCGGCCACGATGCCGGTCGCCAACCTGATGAAGCTGGGCCGAGGGGCGATCGTTCCCCTGGACCATCGCGTGGGCGAACCGGTCGACGTCGTCGTGAACGGCCGCGTCATCGCCCGGGGCGAAGTCGTCGTGGTCGAGGACGACAATTCCCGCTTCGGCGTGTCCCTCACCGAAATCGTCGGTCCCGCAGCGGCCGATTCCAACGGCTGAGAGGAAGCAGCGCCATGGCCGCAGGTTCCATGACCAAAGTCGGTCGAAGAGTGCTGACCCCTGCCGAGGAGGTCGCGGCCGTCCTCATCGCGATGAAGAAGACGACGGCCAGCCGGCTCGTCAAGTATTTCGACCAGGCCGAACTGAAGCAGATCACGCGCGCCGTCTCGCAGCTCGGACCCGTCCCCAAGCCGCAGCTCGAGACGATCGTCGAGCAGCTGGCGGCCTTCTTCGCCGACGGGGCGAACCTGATCGGGACGGCCCGCGAGATGGAGAAGCTGCTGGAGGGGGTCCTGCCTCCGGAGCAGATCGCCGAGATCATGGCCGATGTGCTCGGCGGGGGGGAGCGGTCGATCTGGGACCGGATCTCGAACGGCTCGGAGACGGCTCTTGCCGCCTACCTGATCAAGGAACATCCGCAGACCGCGGCCCTGATCCTGTCGAAGGTCAAGCCGGCCTGTGCCGCCAAGGTGATGGCCCAGCTCCCGGCGCCGATGCGCAACGCGGTCATGCGGCGCATGCTGACGTTCAAGCCGATCGTCGAGACCACGATGAAGATGATCGAACAGACCATCCACGAGGACTTCATGATCAATCTGGCGCGCAACGCCGCGGCGGATACCCATTCGCGCATGGCCGACATCATCAACAAGATGGAGCGCCAGAGCATGGAGGAGGTCCTGGACAACCTCACGCAGTCGCGCCCGAAATCGGCGGAGATCCTGAAGAGCCTGCTCTTCACCTTCGACGACATCATCAACCTGACACCGCGGGCCCGCACGACCCTGTTCGACCAGATCCCCCACGAGAAGGTCATCCTGGCGCTCAAGGGCACGAGCGGACAGCTGCGCAACGTCGTGCTCAGTGCCCTGACGGCCCGCGCGCGGCGCCTGGTGGAGCACGAACTCGAGGGCGGCGAGCCCGCCTCGCAGCGGGATGTGCACGAGGCCCGCCGCGCGATCACCGATCAGGCGCTCGAGATGGCCGCCCGAGGCGAGATCGAACTCAGCTCGGCGGATTCGGATGAGACCTACATCCGCTGAGCGGGACTGCCGCGATGTCGGATGACAAGGAGAGCAAAACCGAGGCGGCCAGCGAGAAGAAGATCAGCGACGCGGTCGCGCAGGGCAATACCCCGTTCTCGCGCGAGGCCCCGGTCTTCGCCTCGATCATGGGCCTGCTGGTCTTCCTCGTGTTCGTGGTGCGGGATCAGGGGGCTGCATTCGTGCGGCGGCTCACCCTGCTCCTCGAGCAGCCGCGCAACTTCAGCGTGGAGACCAGCCCGGACGCCACGCGCCTCGTTCACGCCCTGGCCCTGGAAATGGGCCGGTTCCTGTTGCCGGTTCTGGTGATCCTGCTCGTCGCCGGGATCGCCGCCTCGATCTTTCAGAACGCGCCCCGCATCGTGTTTGATCGCATCCAGCCCCAATGGTCTCGCATCTCGCCCGCGAGCGGCTGGAAGCGGATCTTCAGTACACAGGGGTTCGTCGAGTTCGGGAAGAGCCTCTTCAAGTTTCTGGCGATCGGCGGCATGTCCTTCATGGTTCTGCGCGCAGACCGGTACGAGATCGTGGACGCCATGTTTGTGGATCCGATCGGCCTGCCCGAGTTCCTGCTGACCCTGTCGGTCCGCCTCATCTCGGCCGTCAGCGTGGCGACCATCGCGCTGGTGGCGGGCGATCTGGTCTGGTCCCGCCTGCGCTGGCAGCGTGACCTGCGGATGTCGCGACAGGAGCTGAAGGACGAGTTCAAGCAGCTCGAGGGCGACCCGCTTGTGAAGGCCAGGCTGCGCTCGCTGGCGCAGGACCGGCTGCGCAAGCAGATGATGGCGGCGGTGCCCCGCGCCACGATGATCCTGGCGAACCCGACGCACTACGCCATCGCGCTGCGCTACGATCAGAGCGAGAGCGACGCCCCGGTGGTGCTGGCCAAGGGGGCGGACCTGATCGCCCTGCGCATCCGCGAGATCGCCGAGAGGAACCGGATCGAGGTGGTCGTCGACAAGGCCCTGACCCGGGCGATGTACGACCACGTGGAGATCAATCAGGCAATCCCGGCGGAATTCTATCGGGCGGTGGCGAATCTCCTCGTCTACGTGATGACGCGCAAGCGCCGCTGAGCGGCCGCGGGTGACCGGCCCGCGGATCGGGGAACCCGGCCTAGCCGGCCGGCGCCCCCCCCGGCGGGCGCCGGCCCTCAGAAATGCGGGAGGGCGCGCCGCGGGTCGACGATCGCTTGTCGAACCCGGCCCCTGATCCTGGCGCCCGCGTTCCCCGGCCTCGAAGGCGGATGCGGGGAAACGCGGTGATCCCCGAAGGCCTCCTGCGAGTCCTCCTGCGAGGCCCCCGCTGCGCTCCGGCGCCTCGGGATCGGGTCGCGCTCGGGCGGATCGCAGGCCGCGAGACGGCCTCAGGCCGCCCGACCGTCGGCCTGCCGGCGCTTCGCCTCCCGGCGGAACCGGTGCAGCACGAACTCGGTGTAGCCGTTGGGCTGGCGCGCGCCCTCGAACACCAGGGCCTCCGCGGCCCGGAAGGCCGGGCCGTCGAAGCCCGGAGCCATCGGCCGGTAGGCCGGATCGCCCGCGTTCTGGCGGTCGACCACCGCCGCCATCCGCCGCAACGCCGCGTCGACCTGCGCCCGGTCCACGATCCCGTGGCGCAGCCAGTTGGCGATGTGCTGGCTGGAGATCCGCAGGGTGGCGCGGTCCTCCATCAGGCCGACCTCGTGGATGTCCGGCACCTTCGAGCAGCCGACGCCCTGGTCGATCCAGCGGACCACGTAGCCCAGGATCCCCTGGCAGTTGTTGTCGAGCTCCTCCCGGATCGCCTCCGGCGCAAAGGCGCCCTCGGCGAGGGGCAGGGTCAGCATGGCGTCCCGGGTCGCGGGCGCCCGGCCGGCCAGATCCGCCTGGCGGGCGCGGACATCCGTCCGGTGGTAGTGCAGCGCGTGGAGCGTGGCCGCCGTCGGCGACGGCACCCAGGCGGTGTTGGCGCCGGCTTCCGGGTGGGCGCCCTTCGCCTCCAGCATCGCCGCCATCTGGTCGGGGGCGGCCCACATGCCCTTGCCGATCTGCGCGTGGCCCGGCAGGCCGCAGGCGAGGCCGGCATCGACGTTCCCGTCCTCGTAGGCCTTGATCCAGGCGGTCGCCTTCATGGCGTCCTTGCAGACCACCGGACCGGCCTCCAGGGAGGTGTGGATCTCGTCCCCGGTCCGGTCGAGGAAGCCGGTGTTGATGAAGAACAGCCGGTCCGCCGCGGCGGCGATCGCCGCCTTCAGGTTGAGCGTCGTGCGCCGCTCCTCGTCCATCACGCCGATCTTGAGCGTCCGCGGCGCGAGCCCGACGAGGGCCTCGACCCGCCCGAACAGCTCCACCGCGAAGGCGACCTCGTCGGAGCCGTGCAGCTTCGGCTTGACCATGTAGACCGAGCCCGTCCGGCTGTTGCGCAAGGAGCCGGTCCCGTTCAGGTCGTGCAGGGCGATCAGCGCGGTCACCGCCGCGTCGAGGAGCGTCTCGGGGATCTCGGCGCCGTCGAGGGTCACGGCGTCGGTGTACATGTGATGGCCGACATGCCGGACCAGCATCAGCGACCGCCCCGGCAGGGTCAGGCTTCCCCCGTCGGGCGCCGTGTAGGTGCGGTCCGCGGCAAGCCGCCGCTCGACGGTCCGGCCGCCCTTGGACAGGGTGGCCACGAGGTCGCCGCGCATCAGGCCGAGCCAGCTGCGATAGACCGCGACCTTGTCGGCCGCGTCCACGGCGGCGACCGAATCCTCCATGTCCATGATGGTCGAAAGGGCGGATTCCAGCACCACGTCGGCGATGCCGGCGGGGTCGGTGCGGCCGATCGGGCTCGTCCGGTCGATGACGATCTCGACGTGCAGGCCGTTGTGGCGCAGCAGAAGCGCGGTCGGCGCCTCGGGGGCGCCGGTATAGCCCACGAGGTCCGCCGTGCCGGTCAGGCCGGCGCTCCGTCCGGCACCGAGAGCGACGGCGAGGCGGCCGCCCGTCACCGAGAAGCCCACCGCATCCCCCCAGGAGCCGACGCTGAGCGGGGCGGTCGCGTCGAGGAGGGCCTTGGTCTTGGCCACCACGGCGGCGCCCCGGGCCGGGTTGAACCCGGTGCCGGGGGCGAGGTCGCCGTCCTGCGGGATCGCGTCGGTGCCGTAGAGGGCGTCGTAGAGGCTGCCCCAGCGGGCATTGGCGGCGTTGAGCGCGTAGCGGGCGTTCGAGATCGGCACGACGAGCTGGGGCCCGGCGATCTGCGCGATCTCCGCGTCCACGTTCTCGGTGGTCACCCGCACAGCGTCGGGCTCCGGCTGCAGGTAGCCGATCTGCGTGAGGTAGGTCGCGTAGGCGGCCGGATCATGCGGCAGGCCGCGATGGTCGCGGTGCCAGGAATCGATGTCGGCCTGGAGGCCGTCGCGCCGGTCGAGCAGCGCCCGATTGTGCGGTGCGAGGTCGCGGACGATCGCCGCGAAGCCCGACCAGAACCGGTCGGCCGAGAGGCCGGTTCCGGGCAGCGCCTCCTCGGACAGGAAGGTGCGGAGATCCTCGGCGACGACGAGATTCGACATGCGATCCTCTGGGAAATGGGGCGCCGTGCGTCAGAAAAAGTCGAACGGCCCGTGAAATTTTTTTGATCTCACAGCGATAGACCGCTTGGCACCCGCCGAAAAGGCGGCAAAAGGGATTTGATTTTTTCCGCAGCGTTGAGAATGAACGACCAGAGCGACCTGGAGATCTTCGCCCGGGTGGTGCGGACCGGCAGCCTGACCCGGGCCGGGTCGGAACTCGGCCTGTCGGTGGCGGTGGTCTCGAAGCGGCTGAAACGGCTGGAGGAGCGGCTCGCTGTCCGCCTGCTGCACCGCACCACGCGGCGGCTGGCGCCGACCGATATCGGCGCGGCGTTCTTCGAGCGGATCGCCCCGATCGTCGACGCCATCGCGGAGGCCGAAAGCCTCGTCTCGCAGAACGCCACGCGGGCGCGGGGGACGCTCCGGGTGACGGCGCCGAGTTCCTTCGGGCGCCTGCACATCGTCCCGCATCTGGGGGCCTTCTTCGCCCTCCACCCCGACCTCGTGCTGAACCTGGAGCTGAGCGACGATTTCGAGTCCATCATCGAGCGCGGCTACGACCTCGCCATCCGGGTGGGCGCGCTGGAGAGTTCCGGACTGACGGCGGTGCGCCTCGCGCCGGTGCGGCGGGTTCTGTGCGCGCGGCCGAGCTACCTCGATGCGGCGGGGCGACCGCAGACCCTGGACGATCTGCGCGGCCATGTTTGCCTCGCCACCGAGAACCAGAACCCCTGGCGGCTCATCGGACCGGAGGGACCCTGCACGGTCACCGCGTCGGGCCCCCTGCGCACCCATTCCAACGAGGTGGTGCGCGAGGCGGTGATCGGCGGCCTCGGGATCGCGCTCCGCTCCACCTGGGACGTGCACGCGGAGCTGCGCGGCGGGCTCTTGGAGGTGGTGCTGCCCGCCTACACGGCCGCGGCCTCGGCGGGCATCTTCGCGGTCTATCCGAGCCGCGCCTTCGTGCCCGCCAAGACTCGGGCCTTCATCGCGTTCCTGAAGCAGACCTACCGGTCGAGCGGGGCCTGGACGGAGGGGTGAGGGGTGGGCCGAGGGGTGACGCGTCCCCCTCCCCCGCAGAGGCGACCGACGTCACACGGCCGGCGCCGCGCGCTCCGCCTCACGAGGGAGAGGGGACAGGCACTCGTCGCTCACGACTTTGATGGCCGGCGGAATACGGGTGAAACCGCCCGCCCGGAAGCGGGGGCGCGGATCCCACCCGATCGACGTCGCGCCTCACCCCGCCGCGAAGACATCGGGATCGGTCCGCGCCAGCATCCGCTTGAACGCCGCCCATTCGTTGTCGGGCGCTCCCTGGACGACGACGCGGTCGTAGCCGGCGGCGTATTGCCCGGCGGTCTTGGTTGCGATGGCGGCGGAGGGCCGGATCACCGGCGCGCCGGCCGCCTGGATCGCCAACTGCGCTCGGCACGAGCGCTCCATGTTGTGCATCAGCCGGAACGCCTCGCCGACCGTGCGCCCGCAGGTCAGCAGGCCGTGGTTGCGCAGCACCATCACGGGCTTGTCGCCGAGATCGGCCACCAGCCGCTGCCGCTCGTCGAGATCGAGGGCGATGCCCTCATAGGCGTGGTAGGCGACGCGCCCCGTGAACTGCATCGACCACTGGTTCAGGGGCAGCAGCCCCTCCTCCTGACAGGAGACCGCGACCCCCGCCACCGTGTGGGTGTGCAGCACGCAGATCGCGTCGGCGCGGGCGGCGTGGATGGCGCTGTGGATCGTGAACCCGGCCGGATTGATGCCGAGCCCCATCGGGTCCGCGAGCACGTGGCCGTCGATATCGACGGTGACGAGGTTCTCCGGCGTCACCTCCTCGAAGCGCATCCCGTAGGGATTGATCAGGAACCGGTGCCCGTCCCCCGGCAGCCGCGCCGAGATGTGGGTGTAGATGCTGTCGTCGAGGCCCAGCCGATGGATCAGCCGGTAGGCGGCCGCCAGATCGACGCGCATCGCCCGGACCGCCTCCTGAATCCCTCCGCCGGACCCGGCGTCCCGGTCCGCGACGATCGACGGCGTGGCTGCGCTCATGCGACGGCTCCCTGCCGGTCGGCCTGATCGGGATCACCCCCGGCGCGGGCGGTCCCGGTCTCCCGGCGCGGTCGAGCCCCGGAGGACGCGGTTCGGGCCGGGATCGCCGCCAGGGTGCACGATGGGACGCCATCCGGCAATGCGCGGGACCGGGCCGGCCGGCACCGCGGCTCGAGGTGTTCGGGGCCCGCTCCTACCCACGCCCGCCGCGATGCACCGTGACGCGCCTCGGGGCGTCGGTCCGGTTCAGCCGCCGGGAAGCCGGCTTTAGCAACGTTGCGTTCGGGCTTCGCGGCGTCCCGCGTCACCCCGGCGGCGTGAGGTTTGGGCCATGCCCCCGGCGGCGCAGCGCGCGGGGCCGCGATAGTGTGTCCGGATGCGGGGGCGCTCCCGATGGACGGTGGCCGTCTTTGCGAGCGCAGCGAAGCAATCCAGGGTCGCGCCACGTCCACCGAGGTCACGCTGCCCTGGGTCGCTTCGCTGCGCTCGCGATGACGGGAGCGGCGCGGAGCGCCCTACCCCGCCAGCGCCGCCTCGATGCCGGCGCCGAGGGCCAGGAGGCGGCGGTCCTGCCCGTGGCGGGCGAGCAGCATCAGCCCCGCCGGCCGGGCGAGATCCGGCATCGGCAGCGACAGCCCGGTCAGATCGAAGAAATTGCCGAAGGCCGTGTTGCGCAGCATCAGGCGATTGGCGTTCAGGAACGCCGCGTCGTCCGCCTCCAGCGGGGCGGTGAGCGGCGCCGTGGTGGCGGTCGCCGGGAGGGCCAGCACGTCGAGGGGGGCGAGAACCCGGTCGAAGGTGGTGATCAGTTCGGCCCGCCGGCGCATCGTCCGGACGTAGCGCGCCGCCGTCGCGGTCCGGCCGGCCAGGATGCGGCGGTGGACCCGCGGGTCGTAGCGGGACGCCGCGCTGTCCAGCCAGTCGGCATGGATCGCCGCGGCCTCGATCGCCGCGATAGAGCCGTCCGGCATGGCCGCGTCCATCGCGGCGAGGAGATCGTCGATCGGGTGGTCGACGATTCGGGCGCCAGCCCGGGACAGGCAGGCCAGCGCGCGCTCGAAGGCCTCGGCCACGAGCGGCTCCGTCTCGGTGAACAGCAGGCCCCGCGGCACGCCGACGCGCAGGCCCGCGACGGGGAACGCCTCCAGCGGCACGGGCTCCGCGCCCGCCATCACGGCGTCGGCGGCCGCGCATTCCGCCACCGTCCGGGCGAGCGGACCCAGCGAATCGAGGGCGTAGGAGAGCGGGAAGGCCCCGTCCAGCGGCACGCGGCAGGCGGTCGGCTTGAAGCCCACGACGCCGTTCAGCGCGGCGGGGATCCGGACGGAGCCCCCCGTATCCGACCCGATCGCGATGTCGCTGGTCCCCTGCCCCACCGAGACCCCGGCGCCCGAGGACGAGCCCCCCGGGATGCGCGCCGGATCGGCGGCGTTGCCGGGGGTGCCGTAATGCGGGTTGAGGCCGAGCCCCGAGAAGGCGAACTCGGACATGTTGGTCTTGCCCAGGATCACCGCGCCGGCCCGGCGCAGGCGGGCGACCACCGGGGCATCGGCCCGCGCCGGCGCCGCGTCGGCCAGCAGGATCGAGCCGGCGCGCGTCGTCTCGCCCGCCACGTCGAACAGGTCCTTGATCGAGACCATCGCGCCGTCGAGGGGGCCGAGGGAGATCCCGCCCCGGCGGCGGGCGTCGGCGGCGTCCGCCGCCGCGCGGGCCTCGGCGGCGTAGAGCCGGGTGAAGACCGCCTCGTCCCCCTCCCCGATGCGGGCCAGCCGCGCCTCGACGGTCTCGCGTACGCTCATGATCCTCACCGCGCGATGTTGCGGGCCGTCGATGCAAGCGGAGGGCCCGGTCGGGCCCCCGCCCGTCAGAACGTGCCGGGATAGGCGCCGCCGTCCATCAGCAGGTTCTGGCCGGTGATGAACCCCGCCTGCCGGCTGCACAGGAACGCGCAGGCGGCGCCGAACTCGTCGGGGTGCCCGAACCGGCCGGCGGGGTTGGCGCGCGCCCGCGCCTCCAGGAACTCCTCCACGGTGGTGCCCGCCTTGGCGGCGCCGGCTGCGGCGTTGCTGCGGATCCGGTCCGTGTCGAAGGGGCCGGGCAGCAGGTTGTTGATAGTCACCCCGTGCCGCACCGTCTGCCGGGCGAGGCCGGCCACGAAGCCCGTCAGCCCCGATCGGGCGCCGTTCGACAGGCCGAGATGCTCGATCGGCGCCTTCACGGCGCCGGATGTGATGTTGACGATCCGGCCGAACTTGCGGGCGATCATCCCGTCGACGGTCGCCTGGATCAGGGCGATCGGCGCCAGCATGTTGGCGTCGAGCGCCCGGATCCAGGCGTCGCGGTCCCAGTCGCGGAAGTCGCCGGGGGGCGGCCCGCCGGCATTGTTGATCAGGATGTCGGGCTCTGGGCAGGCGGCGAGCGCCGCGGCCCGGCCGGCCTCGGTGGCGATGTCGCCCGCGACGGCGGTGACGGTGACCCCCGTCTCGCTGCGGATCTCCCCGGCGGTCCGCTCCAGGATCTCCGCGTTGCGGGCCGTGATCGTCACCGCGACGCCCTCGCGGGCCAGCGCCAGGGCGCAGCCCCTGCCCAGTCCCTTGCTCGCCGCGCAGACGAGCGCCCGGCGCCCGCTCAAGCCGAGATCCATGGGGAGCCTCCGTGACCGGCCCTCGCCGCGAGGGCATCCGCCGCGTCATAGCCCGCCGGACGCCCCCCGCGGAAGCGATCCGGGACGGGGCCGCGGCCCTCTCAGGCGGTGTTCGGCCGGCGCCCGCCGCTCACCACGTGCGCAGGTCGCGGGCGCCGGGCCCGTCGGGACGCTCCTCCCGCTCCGGGGCGACGAACCCGGCCCACAACAGGGCCACCGCCCCGGTGAGAAGCGGAAGGGACGTGCTGAGGACGAGGCTGAGGGTCACGGCGATCCTGCCAGGCGGACGATGTCGAGACGACGAGGTCAGGCTCTTTTGGTCCGAAAGTTGTTTTCGTGAGCTTAAGGTTGCCGGTCATATTGAAGAGGCCGCGCCAAAATCTGCATGCGCTGCACCGCTCCAGTCACCGACTGCGCGGTCGGGCCTCCCCGTCCGGGCGGAATCTGCGGCCGTGGCGCTCCGCATCGGGATGTCGCACGCCTGTTCGAGGACGGATCCGCGGAGCGACGGACCGGAGGCCGGCTCACGACTGCATCAACCCGCGCGATCCCCAGGCCGACGCGATCCCCAAGCCGGGCAGGCCACGTTCGCGCGCTCCGTCGCGGGGCGGCCTCTCCCCGAGATCTCACCCGTCGTGGATCGCGCCGGAGACGGCCTGTCGCCGCGCCTGTCCGACGCCTGCGTCCGAGATCTGCAACCGGACATCGCCGTGTCTCACGGCCGGATGGTGCCTAGGGCTGGGCGCAGCCTGCGGTCGGTGTCACGGCCCTGCCGGCAACCGCGTCATCCGGCCCGCGCCTGTCGAGCCCGCCGGGGACGCCGGGGGGGCCGCTGCGCGCCGGCTCACGGCTGATCCGCGGCCTCGGACAGGGCGCCGAATTCGCTGACCATGCACTCGTGCATCCGGCGCAGCCACCCCCGCGCTTCCGTCCGCTCGGCCTCGGCCCGTTCGGCCCGTTCGGCCGCCGCACGGGCCTGCGCCTCGGCCTGCTCGGCCCGCTCGAGTGCCGCCCGCAGCAGCGATTCAGCGTGGCGGGCCCGGTCCTCCGCGGCGCGGCGTGCCGTCTCGGCCGCGCGCACCGAATGCTGCGCCTCCCGGACGGACTCGCGGGCGCTCGCCTGCAGGCCGCGGACCCGCGCTGCGACGCCGCGCACGGCGGTCAGGGAGGCCGACCAGTCATCCGCCTCCGCTTCGGCCGCGGGCCCGGCCGAAGCGGCGCCGGAGAACAGGGCGACGACCCGGTCGATCGGCGCGGCGTCGCCGTTGCGAGGCCCGACCGGGTAGGTCAGGGGATGGGACTCCATCGTCTCGGCCCGCGCCCGGGCGGCGCCGCTCATGCCGCCTCCTGATCGGTGAGGTCCGAGAACTCGGACAGGATCGCCTGCTGGACGCGTTCCAGCCATTCCTCGGCCTGCCGCGCCCGGTCCTCGGCGGCGCGGACGCGGGCCTCGGCGGCCCTGGCGCGTTCCTCCGCGGCGAGGACCTGGGCCTCGGCGCGCACCTGTGCCTCGCGCGCCTGCATCTCCGCCGTCCGGGCGCGCTCGTTGGAGGCGTGGATCTCCTCACGCACCTGATCCAGCACCTGTTCGATGCGCGCCTCCCGCTCGCGGGCTTGCGCCTCGATCTCGCGGGCCTGGCGGGCTGCGGCCTGGACCCGGAGGATGAGGGCGTCCCAATCCTGCGGCGAGGCCGGCGGCTTCTGAAGCTCGGCCCGTGCGTGCAGCGACGAGACGACGCGCAGGACGTTGCCGAGGTTGGTTTCGGGCCCGACGCCGGAGTCGCGCTGGGTCTTGTCTGCGGGTCGAAACCGAGGGTCGTTCAGAAGCCTCTGCAGCTCGCTCACGGATCCTCTGCTCCCTCTCGATCCAATTCCGATCCGCCTAGACTGTTTAGAATAGTTAACAAACAATTAAATGCGCTGCTGGCCGATTGTAGAATGTTAACACGATGGGCTCCGCCGCCACGCGGGATCCGGCCCTGGCGATCGAGGCCCCCGCCGCAGGCTCGACCGCGCGGGACGCGCCCGGCCCGGATCCGCGCGGCCGGGTGCCGTCGAACGGACCCGGTGGGCCTGCGCCCCGAGGCCGCTGCCGCGCTGCCGGATGTGACGTTTGATACCGAAATCGCGCGGGGAATGAACGCGAATACAGATCGTCGCAGGACGCGATGGCTGGTTCGTCAGGAGGTCACGATGGCCGAGGAGCGCGTGGACGAGCCCTGGAGGCCTGCCTTCAAGACCGGGCAGATCTTCTTCGGGCGCCCGCTGGAATGCTGCGATTGTCTCATCTGGGAGCTCAGGGCATCCGGTGCGATGATCGAGCTTCATCCGGAGGCGATGCCGCCGCACACCCTGCGCCTGATCTCGATCGCCCTGCTCCTGAACCAGCCGTGCGAAGTCGTCGGGCGCGATGGCCGGAGGATCGAGTTGAGGTTCTCCTCGGGTTTGGACCGCCTGCTCCTGGGGGCGCGATGACGCGGGCGCCCGTCCGGCCTGCGGGCGACCCCGCTCCGCCACGGCCCGTGCTCATCCGACGCCGCAGCCTCCGCCGCGGCCTCCGCCGCGGCCATCCGGGCCCATCGTCAGCGCGATGCACCCGCGCAGGTGCGCCATGACCGCTCCGCAAGTCATCGCCACGGTCGTCTTCCTGACCTCGGTCGGATCGGCGATGGCGCTCGCCCTCATGGCAGGCGCCTCGTCCGCTCTGGACGCGGTGACGCAGACGTTTGATCGCGTGCGGCCGGACGAAACACGCGACCGGACGCGCCGCCGCCCGGACACCCCTACGGCATCGATCCCTGCCGACGGCGCGGCCGACCCCGTGGGCGCTGCGACAGGAAGCCCGGACGCTTCGCCTGCGCTCTGAGAGGCCCTGTTTCGCATCGCCGGACAGGGCCGAAGGGAGACGGGAGCGCATCGCCGTGACCGTGGTCGGGATCCATCGCTCGCCCTGGAGAGCCGCCGGATTGTTTGCGGCCGCCCCCGCGGCTTCGTCGGCCTGTGCGCGGTGCTCGTCCGCCCCACGCTGTTCCGGCGCGGTCCGATGGTGTCCGTGGGGCCGCGCGGGCTCGCTGCGCTACGCGACGCAGCTCAGCGAAACGCCGGTGGCCTGCGCGTGGCGGGCCCGCGGCCCTCGTGATCGCATGCTGCCGCGCGCGCTGCGGTACGCTAACCGACCTTGTCGTCTGGTTCGGTGGGCTCCACGCTCGTACCGAGCGCTCCACCGCGCGGCAAATCCACCGGACCGTGCCCGTCCCGGTTCAATATGCCGCCGTGATCTGGATTGCGCCCGTGGTTCGGGTGCGTCGCCTGCCGCTGGGCCTGTGCCAACTCCCTGTGGGTCGGCAGCGGCCGCCAAGGAGCGGGCGCGGCCCCCAGGCGAAGGGCCGTCGGGGTGCGCGTGAAATACACCGCCAGCACCACCCATGGGACGACGAAGACAACAAATGCGGTGAGACCCATGACGACGCTCCGCGAATCTTTGCCAGCAATAGTGAGAACGCTGTCGGTCCATTGCTGATCCCGCCGGGTCGAAATCAATCTCTGTCGCACCGCAACACAGGTTTCGTTGGTGGACGCGCGATGCCGCATCGCGTCGGCTTGGCAAGATCGGAAGCGGAAACGCCGATACGCCTGACCACGCTCCGTGATTTGGCTCGCGGCGTGCGGAAGCGGGCGGTGCCGCCGCGAAGCACCCGCAAGCCGCCTGCTTGAAGTCTCCGGATCGAACGTCTGGGCCGCCTCGTCAGGCCCGCACCGGGTGGATATCCGCCGGACAGATTTCTGGCGGCTCAACCACACAGGCCGCCATCACGCGTGGGCGAATGCCCTGACGCGGCCGAGCGCCTCGCGGCGATGGGGCCGTCGGCAGGTCGCTACCCCAGCGCGATCAGCATCCAGGTGCGAGCCTTCGCCATCAGTTCCCCATCCCCGGCCGACGGATCGGATGCGATCACGCGGCCGATGATCTGGCGGGCGTCCGTGCCACTCATCCCGATTCCCTGCGCGAAGCCGCTCAGGCGCTGCATCAGGCGATTGGCGGTGGCTTCGCGATCCAGATCGGCCTCGGGCTCGCTCATCCCTTCACCGGGTGCGCCAGCAGGATCGCGGTCCGGACCATGGTGCGCGTCCAGGCCGGCGTGTCGGTGGTGAGCGCATCGGCCGCATGGGCGTGCGTTCGGATGGTCACGACGAGGTCGAGGCTCCAACCCTTCGCAAGCGGGTACGCGTCGGTAGCGAGGTCGGCCGGCACCGCGTCGACCGCAGCATCGATCTCCTGATCGGTGACCTCAGCGGCTTTCCGGACTTCGGAGACGGTCGGGTCGGTGGCCACGCGAACCTGCGGCTGATGTCCGCTGAACCCGCCTCAGATTCGCCGAACCTGAGGGACCCGGTAGAAAACCGTCTTCGGTCAAAAAACCATCCAACCTCGCTCGGTTAGATGGTGGGCGCGACAGGGATCGAACCTGTGACCCCTACCATGTCAAGGTAGTGCTCTCCCGCTGAGCTACGCGCCCGGGCCGGAGCCGTTCTTGCTCCGGTGGGCGGGGCCTATAGCGGCTGGCCGGCGAGGGCGCAAGCAGAACCTGCATCGTGGATCGGAACGATCGCGCCCGGCCCGGGCACCGGACGACCGGATCGCGACGGGGCCGGACTGCATCGGTGATGTCTGGCAAGGGTTTGCGGGCAAGGGTTTGCGGGAAAAATCTTCGGGCCGGTTCAATCGACCGGCTCGGATGCGGTTCGAGGCCGAAGCCGGCCCTGGTGCACGCCGGCGGAAAAATGCGCTATGGCCCTGCCGCTCGGCATCAGGCCGTGCCGCGACACATGGCGGACACAGGGCGCCGGCATGCCGCCGCCTCACGCTTCAGGACATGCGCTACTTCATCGACCACGATCAGGGTGTTGCGATCCGCGGCTGGATCGTGCCGGACAATCCCCTCGCCATCAGCCGGGTCGTGGTCGCGGTCGACGGACGACGCGTGGCCGAGGTCCCGGCCAGCGTCATCGACGAGGCCTTCAAGCGCAACGGGTGGCATGCCACCGGGCAATGCACCTTCGTGGTCACGGAGGCGGAGGTGCCGGGGCTGACGGAGATCCCGCGGCTCGAATTGTACGATGCCGACACCAACGTGATGGTCTATCGCCGCGTGCCGCCCGAGGGGCTGGTGCGGTTGCGGACCATGCTGATCAACACCGGCATCGAGCCCGAGACCGTCCTCCAGACGGCGCTCTTCCCGCATTTCCAGCATTGCTATTTCGGCATCCATAAGCTGCCGGACGAGATTCTCACCTGCGTCCTGACCGGACCGGCGGCCCCGTCGGCCTTCCTGTCCGGCGCCGTGACCGTCCCGCGCTACGAGAACTTCCTGACGCCGGACCTGATGATCACCGCCATCCTGCTGCAGGAGCCGCAGATCGAGATGGCGACCCGGATGCGCTGGCTGAAGGCTCGGGCCGGGGATGCCGCCGATCCCGCGCGCAGCTGGCGCCTGGGCCCGCTCGCCGAGGCCGCCGCCTTCGCGGAGGGGTACGACTTCTCCGACGTGAAGAGCCTCAAGCGCTTCTTCCGCATGCTGCCCGAACCCGCCTACCGGCTGCTCTACAATCCGCTGACCCGCCAACTCGGGACCCGCATGCCGGACGACCGGCTGCATCCGGGCAACTCCATCGCGGCGATCGAGATTCTCGCCCGCGTCGGGATCGTCGGGCACAAATCCCGGTTCCCCGCCTTCGCATCGACGCTGTTCGACCGCCTGGGGATCGCCAAGCCGATCCCGGCCCTGCCCCCGGTGCCGGCCGAGACGATGGCGCTCGCCGAGCGCCTGAAGGCCGTCAAGGCGGTGGAAGACATGATCGTCTTCGATGTCGCCATGTCGGATGCCGTGAAGGCCTCGGTCGACAAGAGCTGGAGTTGAGGGTGCCTGCGTCCGGGGCGGAGGTGCCCGAATTCCAGCCCCTGCCGGCGCAGCTCACGGGGCTCTGGCGCAAGCGGCGCGACCTCGCGGCGCGGGCGGCCTCGGACGGCCTGCGCGTCGCCCTCCCGGGCCTCGCGGGCCGCTGGGTCGAGATCGTCCTGTCCAACGACCCGGCCGAGGGCCGCGACACCCTCCCGGACATCAGCTTCGTCGGACCGGACGGACGCCCGGGCACGGTGCTGCCCCAGGAGGCCCGGGGCGGGGGCGCCTTCGCGTGGATCGGCCGCCTGCCCGAGGACGTCGTCGCGTTGCGCGTCGCCGATCCGGCGGGACGGGTCCCGGTCCGGCTGCGTCGGATCGCCGTGCATCGTCTCGCCCGGCCGATCCTGGCCGCGCGCGGTCTCCTGCGCGATCCCGGCCTGACCGCCCAGGCGCTCGCCTGGCGGATCCTCGGCAAGAAGGTGCGCGCCCGTGGCTTCCTCGGCCGGGCGCTGCGCCACCGGCGCGTCAGCGGCTACGAGGCGTGGCTCGGAACCCACAGCCTGCGCCGTGCGGAGCGGGACGGGATCGCCGCCGAGATCGCCGCCTGGACCGATCCGCCGCTGATCTCCGTGCTGATGCCGGTCCACAATCCCGACCCGAAGGTGCTGCGGGCGGCCCTGGCGTCGCTGCGCGCGCAGCTCTATCCCCACTGGGAATTGTGCGCCGTCGACGACGCCTCCACGCGCCCCGAGATCCCGCGGATCCTGAGCCGGGCGGCCGAGGCCGACCCGCGCATCCGCGTCCTCACCCGGCCGGAGAACGGCCACATCGCCCGGGCGACCAACGACGCGCTGGGCATGGCCCGGGGCGCGGTCTGCGCCTTCATGGACCACGACGACGCGCTCACCGAGGACGCCCTCTACGAGGTCGCCCGGGCGCTGCGCCGCGATCCGGACCTCGTGCTGATCTACAGCGACGAGGACAAGATCGACGGGCGCGGCCGCCGGTTCGACCCGCATTTCAAGGCGTGCTTCGACCGCGAGCTACTCTACGCCCAGAACTACATCAACCATCTCACGGTCGTGCGCACCGAGGCGCTGCGCGCCGTCGGCGGCCTGCGTCCGGGCTTCGAGGGGAGCCAGGACCACGACCTGCTGCTGCGACTCACCGACGGGCTCGATCCCGGCCGCATCCGCCACATCCCGCGGGTGCTCTATCACTGGCGCGCCGCGCAGGGCTCCGGCACCTTCTCCGACCGGTCCCTCGCCCGGGCGGAGGCCGCGCGCCTGCGCGCCCTGGAGGAGGTCGTGGCCCCCTGGGGCGGCCGGGCGGAGCGCGGTCCCGGGGGCTTCAACCGCCTGATCCGGCCGCTGCCGGCGCCGCCGCCGCGGGTCTCCGCGATCATCCCGACCCGGGACCGGGCCGAGATCCTGTCGGTGACCCTCGACGGCTTGCTCGGCGCGACCGACTACCCCGACATCGAGGTGATCATCGTCGACAACGACAGCCGCGAGCCCGAGACCGCCGCCCTGTTCGCCCGCTACCGGGACGATCCGCGGGTGCGCGTCGTGCCGGTGCCGGGCGCCTTCAACTTCTCGGACCTGTCGAACCGCGGCGCCGCCGCGGCCACCGGCCCGGTGCTCCTGTTCCTCAACAACGACATCGAGGTGCTCGAGCCCGGCTGGCTCGCCGAGCTGGTCCGCCACGCGGTGCGGCCGGAGATCGGGGCCGTCGGGGCGAAGCTCCTCTATCCGGACCACACGATCCAGCACGGCGGCATCGTCCTCGGGATCGGCGGCGTCGCGGGGCACAGCCATCTCGGCGTCGCGGACGCGGATCCGGGCTATTTCTGCCGCATGGTCATCGCCCACGAGGTCTCGGCGGTCACCGGCGCGTGCCTCGCCATGCGGGCCGATGTCTTCGCGGCGGTCGGAGGCTTCGACGCCGAGGCCCTGAAGGTCGCCTTCAACGACGTCGATCTCTGCCTGAAGATCCGCCGGGCCGGCTACCGGATCGTCTGGACGCCCTTCGCCAGATTGATTCACCACGAGTCGAAGAGCCGCGGGGCCGAGGACACACCCGAGAAGCGGAAGCGCTTCGAGGGCGAGGTGCTGACCATGCTGGACCGCTGGGGTCCCGAGCTGCGCGCCGACCCCTATTACAACATCAACCTGTCACGGAATTCGGCGCATTACCGGGTGTGAGCGGTCCACGCCCCGTGGCGCCGCCGATGGCCGCGACCACCGGTGCTATGCATGCGTCAGTGGGTGAACTTGCGTCCGGAGCCGGTTGCGATACCTCTGGACATGCCGCATGAGGCGGTTCCGGCCAAGGCGACCCCATAGGCGCGCGGCGAGGGCGGCAGCCAACAATGAGTTCGAATACCCCAATGGCCTCGGCCACGATCCTGGAGCGCGACGCCCAGCAGGCGGTGGGAGACCACAAGGTCCATCCCAACGAGATCGCCATCGGTGTGGTGATCGGACGCGCGTCCGAATACTTCGACTTCTTCGTCTTCGGCATCGCCTGCGTGCTGGTCTTCCCGAAGGTGTTCTTCCCCTTCGTCGACCCGCTGAAGGGCACGCTCTACGCCTTCTCGATCTTCGCCCTCGCCTTCATCGCCCGGCCGCTCGGCACGGTGCTGTTCATGGCGATCGACCGGCGCCACGGGCGCAGCGTCAAGCTCACCACGGCCCTGTTCCTGCTGGGCGGCTCGACGGCGGCGGTGAGCTTCCTGCCGCGCTACGACAGCATCGGCATCGCGTCGGTCTACATCCTGGCCGGCCTGCGGATCCTGCAGGGCCTCGCGCTGGGCGGCGCCTGGGACGGCCTCGCCTCGCTGCTCGCCATGAACGCCCCGCGGGAGCGCCGCGGCTGGTACGCGATGATCCCGCAGCTCGGTGCGCCGCTGGGCTTCATGGTGGCCAGCGCCCTGTTCGCGTTCTTCATCGTCAACCTCGACGAGGCGGACTTCATCGACTGGGGCTGGCGCTTCCCGTTCTACTGCGCCTTCACCATCAACGTGGTCGCCCTGTTCGCCCGGCTGCGCCTCGTCGCCACCGAGGAATTCGCCCGGATGATGGACCTCGACCGGCTGCGTCCGGTCCCGGCCCTCGAGCTGTTCCGCCACCATGCGGGCGACGTGATCCGCGGCGCCTTCGTGCCGCTCGCGGCCTTCGCGCTGTTCCACCTCGTGACGATCTTCCCGATCGCGTGGCTGGCGCTGAACAGCACCACCCGCTCGCCCGGCGAGTTCCTGATCGTGCAGTTCTCCGGGGCCATCGTCTGCGCCGGCGCGGTCGCCGCCTCCGGTCTGATCGCCGACCAGATCGGCCGCCGCAACGCCCTGATCATGAGCGCCTCGCTGATCGGCTTCTTCGCCATCGGCAGCATCATCGCGCCGCTCCTGTTCGGCGAGAGCGCCATCGGCCAGACGATCTACGTCACGATCGGCTTCATGCTGCTCGGGCTCGCCTATGGCCAGACCGCGGGCGCCGTGACGGCCCGGCTGGGCAACCGCTACCGCTACACCGGCGCCGCGCTCACCTCCGACTTCGCGTGGCTGATCGGGGCCGGCTTCGCGCCGCTCGTGGCCCTGTTCCTGTCGCAGCGCTACGGCTTGGCGATGATCGGCGTCTACCTCCTCTCCGGCGCGGTCTGCAGCCTCGTGGCCTTGTTCACCGACCGGTCGGAACTGCGCCAGATGTAGTCGGCGGGCGGCGGCGCAGGCCGCCCGATCCGCCCATCGCTGACAGGAACGCCGCCTCGCGCGGCACGGCAGAAGCGCCGCGCAAGCGGCCTGGGATGACGAGACGCGTGCTGTGACCTCTACGACCCATCGACCGGACAGGACCGACACCGCGACCCGCCGAGGCGGCCGCGGGCGGCGCCTCCTGCCGCTCCTGACCCTGCCGCTCATGACCCTGCTCGGCGGCTGCAACTTCGTCGTCATGCAGCCGGCCGGCTACGTGGCCGAGCAGCAGCGCAACCTCGTGCTGGCGGCGACCGGGCTGATGCTCCTGATCATCGTCCCGGTGATCGCCTTCACGCTGATCTTCGCGTGGCGCTACCGCGCCACGAACGAGGACGCGGTCTACGATCCCGAGTGGCACCACTCGACGCAGCTCGAGGTGCTGATCTGGACGGCGCCGCTGATGATCATCATCGCGCTGGGTGCCCTGACCTGGATCGGGACACACACCCTCGATCCGTTCCGGCCGCTCAGCAAGATCGACACGAAGCGCGACGTCCCGGCCGGCACGGTGCCGCTGGAGGTCGAGGCGGTGGCCATGGATTGGAAGTGGCTGTTCCTCTACCCGCAATACGGGATCGCCACGGTCAACGAGCTGGCCGCGCCGGTGGACCGGCCGATCCGCTTCAAGATCACCGCCACCGACGTGATGAACACGTTCTACGTGCCGACCCTCGCCGGCATGGTCTACGCCATGCCGGGCATGCAGACCCAGCTCCACGCGGTGATCAACCGGGAGGGCGCCTGGGAGGGCCGCTCGGCGCATTACAGCGGCGCCGGCTTCTCGAACATGTTCTTCAAGTTCCACGGCCTGGCCAACGACAAATTCGACCAGTGGATCGCCAAGGCCAAGGCCGAGGGCGGCGAGCTCACCCAGGAGGCCTACCTGAAGCTCGAGGAGCCGAGCGAGGCCGAACCGGCGCGGTTCTACAAGTCCTACATGAAGGGCCTCTACGACCGGATCATCGGCATGTGCCCCCGGCCCGATCAGATGTGCGTCGGCGAGATGGTGAAGATCGACGCGCAGGGCGGCGCCTCCGGCGCGGAGGCGGAAGAGAACTACAAGCGGCTCCGGTACGACAACCGCCTCGCCGAGCGCGGGATCGAGGGCCCCGGCGCCACGTCGCCGGCCTCGGAGACCGGCCCGCACGGCCAGACGCAGCCCCAGGGCATGAAGCCGCGGCCCGATATGGGCAACCCGGACGTCCGGAGCCAGAAGGCGCCGGACAGCCAGGGCCAGAGCGAGGGCGAGCAGATCGCGCCCAAGCAGCTGAACCAATGATTCCGCGCGTGATGCCAGCGGAACCCACACACAAGACCGGCGGTCGCCGTCGAACCCACTGAACGGGCCGATCCCATGTTCGCAAACCTGGACCTACAGCAGCTGCTCGTCGGACGATTTACGATCGAGCAGATCCCCTATCACGAGCCGATCCTGCAGGGGACCTTCGCCGGCGTGGCCGTGGTCGGCCTCGCCGTGCTCGGGGTCATCACCTATTACCGCTTCTGGGGGCCGATGTGGCGTGACTGGATCACGTCGATCGACCACAAGAAGATCGGCATCATGTACTGCATCTTCGCGGGCGTGATGCTGCTGCGCGGCTTCGCCGACGCGATCCTGATGCGCTCGCAGCAGGCGGTCGCCTTCGGCGACCAGCAGGGCTTCCTGCCGCCGCACCACTACGACCAGATCTTCACCGCCCACGGCATGATCATGATCTTCTTCGTGGCGATGCCGTTCGTCACGGGACTCATGAACTTCGCGGTGCCGCTGCAGATCGGCGCCCGCGACGTGGCCTTCCCGTTCCTGAACAATTTCAGCTTCTGGATGACGGTGGCCGGCGGCATGCTGGTGATGGTCTCGCTGTTCGTCGGCGAGTTCTCCCGCGCCACCTGGCTCGCCTACCCGCCGCTCTCCGGCGCCGCGATGAGCCCCGGCGTCGGCGTCGACTACTACATCTGGGCGCTGCAGATCGCCGGCATCGGGACGCTGCTCTCGGGCATCAACCTGATCGCCACCATCGTGAAGATGCGGGCGCCCGGCATGACCATGATGAAGCTGCCGATCTTCGTCTGGTCGTCGCTGTGCACCAACATCCTGATCGTGGCCGCCTTCCCGATCCTCACGGCCGTTCTCGCGATGCTGTCGCTCGACCGCTACATCGGCACGCATTTCTTCACGAACGACCTCGGCGGCAACGCCATGCTGTACTTCAACCTGATCTGGATCTGGGGTCACCCGGAGGTCTACATCCTGATCCTGCCGGCCTTCGGCGTGTTCTCGGAGATCACCTCGACCTTCTGCGGCAAGCGCCTGTTCGGCTACACCTCGATGGTCTACGCGCTGGTGGTGATCACCATCCTCGCCTACCTCGTGTGGCTGCACCACTTCTTCACGATGGGCTCGGGCGCGGACGTGAACTCGTTCTTCGGGATCACGACCATGATCATCTCGATCCCGACGGGCGCGAAGATCTTCAACTGGATGTTCACGATGTACCGCGGCCGGATCCGGTTCGAGGTGCCGATGATGTGGGTGGTGGCGTTCATCGTCACCTTCGTGATCGGCGGCATGACCGGCGTCCTGCTCGCCGTGCCCCCGGCCGACTTCGTGCTGCACAACTCGCTGTTCCTGATCGCGCACTTCCACAACGTGATCATCGGCGGCGTGCTGTTCGGCATGTTCGCCGGCGTGACCTTCTGGTTCCCCAAGGCCTTCGGCTTCAAGCTCGACGACTTCTGGGGGAAGGTCGCCCTCGGGTTCTGGGTGACCGGGTTCTACGTCGCCTTCATGCCGCTCTACGTGCTCGGCCTGATGGGCGTGACCCGGCGCATGCAGCACTTCGACGACCCGTCGCTGCAGATCTGGTTCGTCATCGCCGCCATCGGCGCGGCGCTCATCGCCTGCGGCATCGCCTCGCAGATCATCATGTTCGTGGTTTCGATCCGGAACCGCGACAAGCTGCGCGACCTCAGCGGCGATCCGTGGGGCGGCCGGACCCTCGAATGGTCCACCTCTTCGCCGCCGCCGGACTACAACTTCGCCTTCACGCCGGTGGTCCACGATTCCGATGCGTGGTGGGACATGAAGAACCGCGGCTTCGACCGTCCCCTCAAGGGCTACAAGCCGATCCACATGCCCAAGAACACCGCGACCGGCGCGATCCTGGCGGGGCTGAACTTCGCCTTCGGCCTGGCCATGGTCTGGTACGTCTGGTGGCTGGCGGCGCTCACCTTCGTGGCGATCTTCGTCGTCGCGATTGCCCACACCTTCAATTACAATCGCGACTACTACATTCCCGCCGACGTCGTCAGTCGGACGGAAGGTCAGCGGACGCGCGAACTGGAGATGGCGTGATCCGATGATGCACGCGGAGACTGCACCCCCCGGCGCCGCGGCGCCGGTCTTCTACCAGACCGACGAGGAGGGCCATCATTCCGAGGGCTCGACCATGCTCGGGTTCTGGCTCTACCTGATGAGCGACTGCCTCATCTTCGCGACCCTGTTCGCGACCTACGGGGTGCTCGGGCGCAGCTTCGCGGCCGGCCCCACCCCGAAGGAGCTGTTCGACCTGCCCGGCATCGCGGTGAACACCGCCATGCTGCTGTTCTCGTCCATCACCTACGGCTTCGCCATGCTGGAGATGGACCGGGACCGGGTGAAGCAGACGCAGATCTGGCTCGCCATCACCGGCCTGTTCGGCGTGGCCTTCGTGGCCCTGGAGATCCGGGAATTCGTCCACCTGTTCCACGAGGGCGCGCCGCCCTGGCGCAGCGCGTTCCTGTCGTCGTTCTACACCCTGGTCGGGACCCACGGCCTACACGTCTCCATGGGCATCCTGTGGCTCGTCGTGCTGATGGTGCAGGTCAGCAGGCGCGGCCTGATCGTCGAGAACAAGCGCCGGCTGATGTGCCTGTCGATGTTCTGGCACTTCCTCGATCTGATCTGGATCGGCGTCTTCACCGTCGTCTACCTGATGGGAGTGCTCGAATGAGCGCCGACGCACACCGCCTCACCGGCCACGGCCAGGACACGCACGATGCGCACGCCCACAGCGAGGGCGGGCACGGCAGCTTCCAGAGCTACATGACGGGCTTCGTCCTGTCGGTGATCCTGACGGTGATCCCGTTCTGGCTGGTGATGGGCAACGTCCTCGACAACAGCCTCGTCACCACCCTGGTCATCCTGGCGCTCGGCGGCGTCCAGATGGTCGTGCACGTCATCTATTTCCTGCACATGAGCACGAAGTCGGAGGGCGGCTGGACCTTCATGGCGCTGATCTTCACCATCACGCTGGTGGTGATCATGCTCGCCGGCTCGGTGTGGGTCATGTACCACCTCAACCACAACATGATGCCGATGGATGCCCACGACGTCATGAACAACGCCCGCTGAGCGCGCGTCCGCAGATGAGACCCGCGGGGTCGGCGGGGGGCTTGAGCCCCTCCCCGGCCCCGATTGCGTTGTGGCGGCGCGTGGTGTTCGGCGTCGGCGCGGGCCTCGTCTTCGTCGTCCTGCTCGGGCTCGGCACGTGGCAGGTGGAGCGGCGGGCCTGGAAGCTCGACCTGATCGCCCGGGTCGATGCCCGGGTCCATGCCCCGCCGGTGCCGGCCCCCGACTCGGCCGCATGGCCGCGCGTCGGCCCCGACGACGCCTACCGGCACGTCCGGCTCGCGGGCACCTTCCTGCACGATCGCGAGACCCTGGTTCAGGCCGTCACCGAGCGCGGCGGCGGATTCTGGGTGCTGACGCCCCTGCGGCGTCCGGACGGCAGCCTCGTGCTGGTCAATCGCGGCTTCGTGCCCGGCGACCGGCGGGATCCGGCGACCCGGGCGGCCGGGCAGGTCGCGGGGGAGACCACGGTGACCGGCCTCCTGCGGCTGACCGAGCCCGGGGGCGCGTTCCTGCGCTCGAACGATCCCAAGGACGACCGCTGGTATTCCCGCGACGTGGCCGCCATCGCGGCGGCCCGGGGCCTGACCGGCGTCGCCCCCTACTTCGTGGATGCGGACGCGACGCCCAATCCCGGCGGGCTGCCGGTGGGCGGCCTCACGGTGATCGCCTTCCCCAACAACCACCTCGTCTACGCGATCACGTGGTACGGGATGGCGCTGATGCTGGCGGGCGCGGTTGTCTACGTCCTGCGGGGCGGACGCGGTCCTGGACCTGCGGGGGAGTAGCCCGCGTCAAGCGCGTGTCTATAATGGCGTGACAAACGCCATAACGAGTCAACGCCATGACCTCCCGCATCCCGAACTTCGCCGAAATCCCGCTGGCCGGCGAATCGCTCGCGGTCGCGGCGCCGGCGCTGGGCGAGCCCTGGATGACGCCGGAGGGTATCCCGGTGAAGGGCCGGTACGGACCGGAGGACCGGGAGGGCCTCGAGTTCCTCGACACCTATCCGGGGATTGCGCCGTTCCTGCGCGGCCCCTACCCGACCATGTACGTCACTCAGCCCTGGACGATCCGGCAGTACGCCGGCTTCTCCACGGCCGAGGATTCGAACGCCTTCTACCGCCGCAACCTCGCGGCTGGCCAGAAGGGCCTGTCGGTCGCCTTCGACCTCGCCACCCACCGCGGCTACGATTCCGACCATCCCCGGGTCTCCGGCGATGTCGGCATGGCGGGCGTGGCGATCGACTCGATCTACGACATGCGCACGCTGTTCTCGGGGATTCCCCTCGACGAGATGACCGTGTCGATGACGATGAACGGCGCGGTGCTGCCGATCCTCGCGCTCTACATCGTCGCCGCGGAGGAGCAGGGCGTGCCGCCGCAGAAGCTCGCCGGCACGATCCAGAACGACATCCTCAAGGAGTTCATGGTCCGCAACACCTACATCTATCCCCCCAAGGGATCGATGCGGATCATCTCGGACATCTTCGCCTACACGTCGAAGAACATGCCGAAGTTCAACTCGATCTCGATCTCCGGCTATCACATGCAGGAGGCCGGGGCGACGAACGACCTGGAGCTCGCCTACACGCTCGCCGACGGCGTCGAGTACATCAAGGCGGGCCTCGCCGCCGGGCTGACCATCGACCAGTTCGCCCCGCGCCTGTCGTTCTTCTGGGCGATCTCAACCAACTTCTTCATGGAGGTCGCCAAGATGCGGGCCGCGCGCCTGATCTGGGCGAAGCTCGTGAAGGGGTTCGATCCGAAGTCGGAGAAATCCCTGGCCCTGCGCACCCATTCGCAGACGAGCGGCTGGTCGCTCACCGCGCAGGACGTGTTCAACAACGTCACCCGCACCAACATCGAGGCGATGGCGGCGACGCAGGGCGGCACGCAGTCGCTCCACACCAACGCGCTGGACGAGGCGCTGGCGCTGCCCACCGACTTCTCGGCGCGGATCGCCCGGAACACGCAGCTGTTCCTGCAGCAGGAGAGCGGCACCACCCGGATCGTCGATCCCTGGGGCGGCTCCTACTATGTGGAGAAGCTCACGGCCGACATGGTGGCCCGGGCCTGGGAGCACATCCGCGAGGTCGACGGCCTCGGCGGCATGGCCAAGGCGATCGAGGCCGGGATCCCGAAGCTCCGCATCGAGGAGGCTGCCGCCCGGGCCCAGGCCCGGATCGATTCCGGCCGGCAGACCATCGTCGGCGTGAACAAGTTCCGGGCCGACGACGACATGGCCATCGACCTGCTGCGGGTCGACAACGGCAATGTCCGCCGGCTCCAGATCGACAAGCTCAAGCGCCTGCGCGCCGAGCGCGACGAGGCGGCGGTGACGGCCCGGCTGGAGGCCCTCACGAAGGCCGCCGACGGCACCGAGAATCTGCTGGAGCTCGCCGTCGAGGCCGCCCGCGCCAAGGCGACGGTGGGGGAGATTTCCGAGGCCCTGGAGAAGGCCTGGGGCCGGCACCGCGCCGAGATCCGCTCGATCTCCGGCGTCTACAAGCGCGAGGTGGGGGGCATGTCGCCTGTGGTCGAGGAAGTCCGGGCGCTGGTCGAGGCGTTCGAGGAGAATGACGGCCGCCGGCCGCGCATCCTGGTCGCCAAGATGGGCCAGGACGGGCACGACCGCGGCCAAAAGGTGATCGCCTCGGCCTTCGCGGATCTCGGCTTCGACGTGGATATCGGGCCGCTCTTCGCCACCCCGGCGGAGGCCGCCCGGCAGGCGGTGGAGAACGACGTCCACATCGTCGGCGTCTCGTCCCTGGCTGCCGGCCACCTGACCCTGGTGCCGGAGCTGAAGGCGGCGCTGACCGAGCAGGGCCGGGACGACGTGATGATCGCCATCGGCGGCGTCATCCCGCCGGGCGACTACGAGGCGCTGACGGCCGCGGGCGCGGCGGCGATCTTCCCGCCCGGCACGGTCATCGCCGAGGCGGCCGCCAAGCTGATCCGCGCGCTGAACGAGCGGCTGGGCTACGCGGCGCGGCAGGCGGCGGAGTAGAAGGCTTCCCGAGGCGGCCGGACCGGCCGCCTCGCCCCATGCCCTGGCGCGCCCCTCGTCCTGAGGTGCCGGAGCGAAGCGGAGGCCTCGAAGGAGGCCTCCATCCGGCCGCGCGATCCCTGGAGCCCCCCTGCGGCGCCCGCTGACGCGCGCACCTCAGGATGGGGCGGTGGTATGGGATCGGCCGGCCCCCGGGGCTCGCCGCTCAGTTCAGCGCCTGCGGGTCCGCCTCCGTGAGGAAGGCCCCGACCGCGTGGAGGAACTGCATGCGGTTCTTCTCCATCATCACCGTATGGGTGCCCTCCCCCAGCTCGACGAAGCGCTTGTAGGGGGCGTGAGTGAGCTTGGTGAAGTATTCCTGCGCCTGATAGCTCGGCAGGTCGGCGTCCCACTCGGCGTGGATGATCAGCACGGGCACGCGGATCTCGCCCGGATCGTAGAGCGGCTTCCCCGCCGCCCAGTAGGCGTCCTTGTCGGCGACCGTGCCGTTCGGCGCGCGCAGGACCGGCGGCGATCGCTTCGCCCCGACCGGGTCGGTGGCGAAGGTCGCGTCGGCCCATTGGTCGAACCAGCCCGCCGGGATCAGGTCGGCCTTCTTGTCCTCGGGGACGCCGGTCAGCCAGCGCGCCCGGGCGCTGTCCCGGCTGACGGTGCGATAGGCCCCCACCGTGCCGCCACCGCCGATCAGGCCGGGCGTGCGCGCCAGCCATTGCGGCGCGTAGAGGACGAGGCGGTTGACCGCGTCGTTGTGGGTGCTGGTGTAGAGCCCCATGGTGGAGGTCCCCCAGGACCAGCCCATCAGGTCGATCTTCTCGACGTTGCGCCGCTTCCGGATGAAGTCGACGACCTGCCCCATCACCTTGGCGGCGTCCGGCGTCCGCATGAGCGGCGGATTGTCGGCGGGCGGCGCGTCCATGGCGGCCGGGCGTCCGGACAGGCCGTAGCCCGGCAGGTCCACGCAGTAGACGTCGAAGCCGAGGCCCGCGAGGTAGTCCATGGCCGACATCCCCCCGAGCGGCAGGTCGAAGGCGGTGGAGGACGGGTAGGTGGAGCCGTGCACGTAGAGCAGGATCCGGTCGCCCGGGAACCGCTCGGTTCCCGCTGGCCGCTTGTTGCGCACGTAGATCTCGACCCCCGGCTCGCTCCAGGGCAGGCGGAACTCGTCCGTCGTCAGCTGGGCCACCGGAGCCGCGACGACAGGAGCCGCGACGGCAGGCGCCGCAACGGCTTGGGCTGCCGAGGCCGCGACCGCCGCCCCGGCGGCGAGCGCCCCGACCAGCTCGCGCCGGGCCAAGCCCCGGCCGTGCCGGGCCGCGTCCGGATCCGTCCGCATTGGTCTGTCCGCCATGATGTCTCCTCCGGTCCGCCTTGTCTGGCGGCTCGGGCGATTCAAGCGGCGGGCGTCGGCGGGCGCAACGCTCCGGACCGGCCGGCGGCGGACAGGCGGCGGGTTCCGTCGCCCGATCCGGCGAAACCGCGTGAAAAAAGCCCGCCCCTGTCGCCGGGGCTGGTGACGCCAAGCTCCCGGACGGGCATTGAGGCGGGAGATTCCGGGAGACGCCCGCTTATGACGACTCCGACCACCGTCGCGACCACGCCCTTCCCCGACCAGAAGCCGGGCACCTCCGGCCTGCGCAAGAAGGTGCCGGTGTTCCGGCAGCCGAACTACGTCGAGAACTTCGTCCAGGCGATCTTCGACACCCTGCCCGACAAGGCGGGCGCGACCCTCGTGCTGGGCGGCGACGGCCGGTTCCTCAACCGCGAGGTGGTGCAGAAGACGCTGCGCCTCGCCGCCGGCAACGGCTTCGGCCGGGTCCTCGTCGGTCAGGGCGGCCTGCTCTCGACGCCGGCTGCCTCCTGCGTCATCCGGAAGGCCAAGGCGCTCGGCGGCATCGTGCTCTCGGCGAGCCACAACCCGGGCGGGCCGGACGGCGATTTCGGCATCAAGTTCAACGCCGCCAATGGCGGCCCGGCGCCCGAGACGCTGACGAACGCGATCTTCGAGCGGGCGAAGGCGATCACGGAATACCGCCTCGTGGAGGCCCCGGACCTCGACCTCGACACTCTGGGCGACACCCGCCTCGGCGCCATGACGGTGACGGTCATCGACCCGGTGGCCGACTACGCCGCGCTGATGCGTACGCTCATCGACTTCGACGCGGTGGCGCGCCTGTTCGCCTCCGGCTTCCGCATGCGCTTCGACGCCATGAGCGCGGTGACCGGCCCCTACGCGACGGCGATCTTGGAAGGGATGCTCGGCGCCCCCGCGGGCACGGTGGTCAACGCGGTCCCGAAAGAGGATTTCGGCGGTCACCACCCGGATCCGAACCCGGTCCATTGCCACGACCTGTTCGACCTGATGCAGGGGCCGGACGCGCCGGATTTCGGCGCCGCCTCGGACGGCGACGGCGACCGCAACATGATCGTGGCCCCGGGCCTGTTCGTGACGCCGAGCGACAGCCTCGCCCTGCTCGCCGCCCACGCCCACCGGGCGCCGGGCTACGCGGGCGGGCTGGCCGGTGTCGCGCGCTCCATGCCCACGAGCCGCGCCGCCGACCGGGTCGCGGCCGCGCTGGGCATCAAGGCCTACGAGACGCCCACCGGCTGGAAGTTCTTCGGGAATCTTCTGGACGCCGGGCTGATCACCCTGTGCGGCGAGGAGAGCGCCGGCACCGGCTCGAACCACGTCCGCGAGAAGGACGGGCTCTGGGCGGTGCTGCTCTGGCTCAACATCCTCGCCGCCACGGGCGAGCGGGCCGACGCGCTGGTGCGGGCGCACTGGCGCACCTACGGGCGCGACTACTACGCCCGCCACGACTACGAGGAGGTGGATTCGGACGCCGCCAACGGTCTGATGGACGCGCTCCGCGAGAAACTCGCCGGGCTGCCGGGCACGCGGATCGGCGATCTCACGGTCTCGACGGCCGACGAGTTCGCCTACCGCGATCCGGTGGACGGCTCGCTCACCGAGCGCCAGGGCATCCGGATCGGCTTCGCCGAGGATGCGCGGGCGGTGTTCCGGCTCTCCGGCACCGGCACCGCCGGGGCGACGCTGCGGGTCTACCTGGAGCGCTACGAGAACGCACCGGACCGGCTCGACTTGGCCGTTGCCGAGGTGCTGGCCCCGGTCGCGGCCGCGGCCCGCGCGATCGCCGAGATCGAGCCCCGCACCGGACGGCCTGAGCCGAGCGTGGTGACCTGAAGGGAGCCGGGAGACGCCTCGTCTTTGCGAGCGCCGCGAAGCAATCCAGAGGCGCCACGCTCTACGGCGGCGCGCCACCCTGGGGCGCTTCGCTGCGCTCGCGATGACGGTAAGGCCGGCGCCGATGCCTCAAACCAAGTCCTTCACCATGTGCACGGTCACGTCGTCGTCGCGGGTCCGGCCCGGTCCGTCGTAGAGCTCCTCCCGCTCCACCCGGTAGCCGAGCGCCCCGTAGAGGCGCAGGTTCGCCGTGTACTTCTTGTTGGTGTAGAGACGCAGCCGCGCGAGCCCGGCCTCGGCCGCGACGGCGTCGGCCCGTCCCATCAGCCGGCTGCCGAAGCCCCGGCCCTGGAAGGCCGGGTCCACCGCGACGTTGACGACCAAGAGGTGATCGGCCTCGGCCCGCGTCTCGATCAGGCCGGCGAGATCCGGACCGGCCCGCAGCAGGTCGAAGCGGTGGTCCCGCAAAGCCTGCGCGTAATCCGCCTGCATGGGAATCGGCAGGCGCCCGATCACCGGGATCCATTTGGTGTAGGCCGCCTCCACCAGCGCCCGGATCGCCTCCGCGTCCGCGGCCGCGCCGCGCCGGACCACGACTGACTCGTCCATCTGACCTCTCACGGTTGACCGCGGCGCGTCCGTCCCCTAAAGACCCGCCGTCGATGGGGCTCCGCACGGGGCCCCGTCGCGTTTTCACGCGCACCCGTGGGCGGGATCCTCCCGCCCTGTCGTCCCGGACCGTGAAGGGCCGGGAAAAGGAGGGCGCGTTCCTCATTCTCGTCACGAGAGGACGCGGAAGATATGTCGAAGCGGATTCAGGCCAAGCACAAGCTCGACCGCCGCATGGGCCAGAACATCTGGGGCCGCCCGAAGAGCCCCGTCAACCGCCGCGAATACGGCCCCGGCCAGCACGGCCAGCGCCGTAAGGGCAAGATGAGCGACTTCGGCACGCAGCTGCGCGCCAAGCAGAAGCTCAAGGGCTATTACGGCAACATCACCGAGAAGCAGTTCCGCCGCTACTACGCCGAGGCGATCCGCCTGCGCGGCGATTCCGGCGAGAACCTCGTCGGCCTGCTCGAGCGCCGCCTCGACGCCGTGGTCTACCGGGCGAAGTTCGTCGCGACCCCGTTCGCCGCGCGCCAGTTCGTCAACCACGGGCACGTCAAGGTGAACGGCGTCCGCGTCAACATCCCGAGCTATCAGGTGAAGGCCGGCGACCTCATCGAGGTCAAGGAGTCCTCCCGCCAGCTCGAGATCGTCATCGTGGCGACCCAGCTCTCCGAGCGTGACGTGCCGGACTACATCGAAGCCGACCACGCCAAGATGACCGCCCGCGTCACCCGCATCCCCAGCCTGTCCGAGGTGCCCTACCCGGTGCAGATGGAGCCGAACCTCGTCATCGAGTTCTACTCCCGCTGATCCCGTCGCCCCGGCGACCGAGGAGGGGCTGCCCGTTCGGGCGGCCCCTTCGCGTTTCCGGACCCTCGTCCCGGACGCGGGTCTCCGGCGTCCGGGACGACCGCCCGGGCCTCAGCAGCCCTGGCAGATCGAGCCCATCGTGTGGCGCATCTTGCTGTCCCAGGCCTTCGAGCGGGCCTCGGCGGCCTTCTGAGCCTTGATCATCTCGGCCTGGTTCACGGGCTGCGGCAATCCGGTGGCTGCGGTGCCGCCCGGGGGTTTGGTCTGGCCGGTGGCCGTGGTCCGGCGGCCGCTGACCTGGGAACCCGCCGTGGCCGGGGACGCGGCAGAGCCCGGATTGGTGCCCGGATTCATGCCCGGAGCCGGGCCCTGGGCCAGCGCCGGCGCCGCCCCGAGGAAGAGGCCGAGAAGCAGCGCGGGACGAAGAATTGCCATGGACCTGATCTCCCCGGCGGAGGATCCCGTGCAGGCCCCGCCTCATCTGAGGCCGATCCTACCCGATCGCTCCGTTAAAATCATGCCGTCGGCAGGCCTGCGATGAGCGTTGGATCGCCGCCGCTGAATCGCCGGGACGCCGTCGCCGCGGCGCTGGCCCGGCTTGCCCCGCGCCTCCCGGATTTCGAGGCGGAGGCCGCCCTCGACCGGGCGCTGGCCAGCCCGGGCCTGCGCCGGGCCGCCCCGGAGACCGCGGCACGCCTCGCCCTCATCACGTACGCGCGCCACGTCTTCACCGATTACGACGACCTCCTGGCCGACGGATACGACCGGGACAGCGCCCGGCACTTCGTCCTCGACGATCTCAACGCCGCGCTGGCCGCCTGGGGGGCCGCGCCGATCCCCGAGGACGAGGCCGGCGAGCCTGAGGCCGATCCGCCCTGAGGCGGTCGCGCGGGACCCCGCCATGCTGTAGGAGACATGCCCGAGGCCGCCCGACGCGACCTGTTCCGGTGCGGCTTATGGAGCGAGGCAGCAGACCATGAAGATCAGCGCGCGCAACGTTCTCAAGGGCACGGTCCTCTCCGTGGACAAGGGGGCGACCACCTCCCACGTGAAGATCGAGATCAGCCCCGGCCAAGTGGTCACCGCTTCGATCACCAACGAGGCTGTCGAATCCCTCAAGCTCGTCGCCGGCGGTCCCGCCTACGCGGTGATCAAGGCTTCCGACGTCATGGTCGCCGTCGACTGAGGGCGTCCTCGCGCCGTCCCCTCATCCCGAGGCCTGCGCTGCGCTCCGGCACCGCAGGACGCGGATGGGACGGACGGCTGAGACCATGCTCCGCTTTCGCGCCGTGACCGCCGGCGGATAGGATGCGGTCCGGATCGGAGGAGTTCAACCCGTGCAGAAGACCGTGCTCGGCATCGAGACCACCTGCGATGAGACCGCCGCCGCCGTGGTGTCGGTCGACGAGGATGGTGTCGGCCAGATCCGCGCCAACGAGGTACTGAGCCAGATCGCCGAGCACGCGGCCTATGGCGGCGTCGTGCCGGAGATCGCCGCCCGCGCCCACGTGGAGGTGCTCGACCGGCTGATCGCCCGTGCCCTCGACCGGGCCGGGACCGGCTTCCGGGACCTCGACGGCATCGCGGTGGCCGCCGGCCCCGGGCTGATCGGCGGCGTGCTGGTCGGCCTCGTCACCGCCAAGACCCTGGCGCTCGTGACCCGCAAGCCCCTGCTCGCCGTCAACCATCTGGAAGCCCACGCGCTCACGGCGCGGCTCACCGACGGCGTCGCCTTCCCGTACCTGCTGCTCCTGGTCTCGGGCGGCCACACCCAGCTCGTCGCCGTGCGCGGCGTCGGCGACTACGTGCGGCTCGGCTCGACCGTCGACGACGCCATCGGCGAGGCTTTCGACAAGGTCGCCAAGCTCCTCGGCCTCGGCTATCCCGGTGGTCCCGCGGTCGAGCGCATGGCCGAGGCCGGCGATCCCGAGCGCTTCGCCCTGCCCCGGCCGATGCTCGGCCGCCGCGAGGCCGACTTCTCCCTCTCGGGCCTCAAGACCGCCGTGCGGATCGAGGCCGAGCGGATCGCCCCGCTGGCCGAGCGCGACGTCGCCGATCTCTGCGCGAGCTTCCAGGCCGCCGTGGTCGACGTGGTGGTGGACCGCGCCCGGGTCGCCCTGCGCGCCTTCTCGGACGTGGCCGGACGGCCCACCGCCCTGGTGGCGGCGGGGGGCGTGGCGGCCAACGGTGCCATCCGGCGGGCGCTGGCCGCCCTGGCCGGCGAGGCGGGCCTGAGCTTCGTGGCGCCGCCCCTGCCGCTCTGCGGCGACAACGGCGCGATGATCGCCTGGGCCGGGCTGGAGCGCCTGCGCCTCGGGCTGGTGGACGACCTCACGGCCCCGGCGCGGCCCCGCTGGCCGCTGGCGGCCCGGGCGGCGGTGCCGGCCGGATGAACCCGGCGGACCGGCGCACGCATTGGCGGGATCTGGTGGAGCGCCGCCTGCCCGAAGCCGTCCGTCCGGACTGGCCGGTGCGGCTCGACCATTGCTTCGCCCGTATCCTCCTGGACAATGCCTGCGGCGGCCCCTGGCGCGACCATACCCGCCCGCCCGCCCACGCCACCATGCCGCTCGGTCAGCTTGAGATCGCGATCGCGCTGGGCGAGGCGGTGCTCGCCGGCCGTGCGGACCTCGCGCTCCTGAACCGCCGCTCCCTGGCCTGGCGCGGCAAGATCGCCGCCGCCCCGGTGCCGGAGGCCCTCCGGGACGGCGACCTGACCCTCCGCCGCTGGCGGCCGGAGGATACGGCGCCCTTCGCGGCGCTCAACGCCGATCCGGCGGTGATGGCTCATTTCCCGCGGCCCCGGACCGAGGCGGAGAGCGCCGCCGAGGCCGGCCTCTGCGACCGCCGCTTCGTGGCGGACGGGTTCGGCCCCTGGGCCCTGGAGCATGCGGGCCGGTTCATCGGCTTCGCCGGCCCGATGCGGATCCTGCGACCCCTGCCCTTCCCGGGGGGCGACCGGCCCGGAACGACGGTCGAACTGGCCTGGCGCCTCGCACGCGAGGCCTGGGGCCACGGCTTCGCCACCCGGGCTGCGCGGCTCGCCCTCGCCGATCTCGCCGGGCGCTGCAGGATCCGGAGCGTCGTGGCCTTCACGGCGGTCGGCAACGACCGCTCCCGGGCCGTGATGGAGCGCCTCGGCCTGAGGCCGGCCGGGACATTCCCGCATCCGGCGGTGCCGGAGGGGCCGCTGCGCGTGCACGTGCTCTACCGGCTGGACTGCGCGGACAGGGAGGAAGCGGCATGAGCGCGGAGACCCCGATCAACGTCGTCGGCGGCGGGGCCTGGGGCACGGCGCTGGCCAACGCCGCCGCCGGGGCCGGCCATCCCGTCACCCTCTGGCTGCGCGATGCGCAGGCCGCGGCCGCCCTCCAGGCCCAGCGGGAGAATCCGCGCTACCTGCCGGGCGTGCCGCTGCATCCCGCGATCCGCGCGACGGCCGATGCCGACGCCCTCGCGGGCGCCCGGGCGACGCTCGTGGTCGTGCCCGCCCAGACCATGCGCGGCGTGCTGGAAACTCTGCGCGGTCCCCTGGCCAGCGCCGGGCCGGTGATCCTCTGCGCCAAGGGAATCGAGCGCGGCAGCGACAGTTTCATGAGCGCGGTGGCCGAGCAGGTCCTGCCCCCCGGCGTGCCCGTGGCGGTCCTGTCCGGCCCGAGCTTCGCAGCCGACGTCGCCCGCGGCCTGCCCACCGCCGTGACCCTGGCGGCGGCCGATGCCGGCCTCGCCGCCGGCTTGAGCGCCCTGCTGTCCGGGCCGAGCTTCCGCCTCTACCACACCGACGACGTGCGGGGCGTCGAGATCGGCGGCGCCGGCAAGAACGTGCTGGCCATCGCCTGCGGGATCGTGGTGGGGCGCGGCCTCGGGGAGAGCGCCCGGGCGGCGCTGATCGCCCGGGCCTTCGCCGAACTGATGCGCTTCGCCCGCGCCTTCGGCGGGCGGCCCGAGACGCTGATGGGGCTCTCGGGGCTCGGTGACCTCGTGCTCACCGCCTCCTCGCCGCAATCGCGCAACTTCGCCTTCGGCCAGCGGCTCGGCGCCGGCGCCAGCCCGGCCGAGGCCGCGGGCGGCAAGCTCGCCGAGGGGGCGTTCACCGCCGCGGCCCTCGCGGGCCTCGCCGCCGCGAAGGGTCTCGAGATGCCGGTGGCGGAAGCCGTCGCCGCCATCGTGGCCGGCTCGGCCAGCGTCGACGACGTGATCGCCGGCCTGCTGGCCCGGCCGCTGCGCGGGGAGACCGACTGAGGGCGCCCTCCCCGGGGCGTCCTCTCCGAGGTGCAGGCCGCCGACGCACCCGGTGCCCGGACCCGGGACCGCGCATCCGGGTTTCTGGCGGGCGCTGGGGGCAGGCCCTGCGTGATCCGTCACGGCTCCGCCCCGATCCGCCGCCCAGGGGCTCGGCCCTCTGGGCGCGTGGCTGTCGACGACGGGGCCGGGGGCGCTGCGCGGAGCGCCTCCCCGGATCGCGGATCGGACCCGCGACAGCGTCGGCAGCCCGACCGCGGGGCCGCCATCGACCACCTCCGCCGGGATGAGCCGGCGCCGGGGCCGCCCCTCTTCGAGGTGAGGCGACCGGCCCGATGCGCCTCAGGCCACGGCGGCCGCCCGGTCCGGCGCCGCGCCGTGGGTGTGGGTGGAAAAGCGCGCGATCGGCTCGGGTCGGCCCAGCAGATAACCCTGGGCGAGGGTGCAGTTCTCCTGCGCCAGGAAGGACAGCTCCTCGGCGGTCTCCACGCCCTCCGCCACCACGGCGAGCCCCAGACCCCGACCCAGCCCCAGCACGGAGCGCACGATCGCGGCCCCCTGCGGGTTGCTGTGGACCGCCTTGATGAACGAGCCGTCGATCTTGATCCGGTCGAACGGGAAGGCGCGCAGGTTCGACAGCGAGGAATAGCCGGTGCCGAAATCGTCCATGGCGATCTGCACGCCGAGCGCCTTGAGCTGGCGCAGGGTGAGGAGCGCCCGGGCCGGATCCCGGATCAGCGCGGTCTCGGTGATCTCGATCTCGAGGCGCTCCGCCTTCAGGCTAGCTTCGAACAGGGTCCCGTGGACGAACTGGACGAAGTGCGGGTTGTGGAGCTGCACCGCCGAGACGTTGACGGCGATCGCCAGAGGGTTCGGCCAGCTGGCCGCCGCCCGGCAGGCCTCCCGCAGCACCCAGGCCCCGATCTCCAGGATCGCCCCGGTCTCCTCGGCGATCGGCACGAACACGGCCGGGGGGATGCTGCCCCGGGTGGGGTGGCGCCAGCGCAGCAGCGCCTCGAAGCCCGTCACCACGCCGGTGCCGATCTCGCTCTGCGGCTGATAGACGAGCTCCAGCTCCCCCCGGGTCACCGCGTGGCGCAGGTCGTGCTCCAGCTGCCGCCGGTCGCGGATCTGCGCACCCATGCTGGCGTCGTAGCGCCGAAAGGTGCCGCGCCCCTCGTTCTTGGCCCGGTACAGGGCGGCGTCGGCGTGGCTCAGGAGCGCACGCTGGTCCGCGGCGTCGTCGGGATAGACCGCGATGCCGATGCTGGTGGCGATCACCGGGCCGGAGGCGGCCGGCACCGCGGCCAGGGTGGACAGGATCCGCTCGGCCAGCCGCTCGGCGGACCCCTCCGCCTGCGGCGTCAGGATGGCGAACTCGTCGCCGCCCAGCCGGGCCATCAGCTGTTTCGCGTCGAGGAGGCCGCCGGCCCGGAGGGCGAGATCGCGCAGCATCGCGTCGCCGGCTGCGTGTCCGAACAGGTCGTTGACCTCCTTGAAGCGGTCGAGGTCCAGGCACAACACGGCGAGGCGGCCGCCCTGGGCGTCCGCGGCGCGGATCTCCCGCTCCAGCCGCGCGTGGAAGCTCGTGCGGTTGGCCAGCCCCGTGAGCGCGTCGTGGTGGGCGAGGTAATGGATCTCGCTCTCGGCCCGGCGCCGGGCGCGCAGGTCGCGCACCGCCACGGCGTGGTGCGGCAGGCGCCCGTACTCGGCGACGGGACGCATGATCACCTCCACGGGGATCGTGCCGCCACTCGCCGGGACGAGGTCGGCCTCGAGGGGCTGGTCGACCGTTCCGGCCCCGGTGGCGACGCCCGGCAGGTACAGGGCCAGGTTCGTGCCCACGAGGTTGGAGGCCCCGGTGCCGGCGAGCCGGGCGAAGGCCTCGTTGGCGCTGACGATCTCGCCGCCGCGGCAGACGACGAGACCCTCCACCGCCGCGTTGGCGAGGCTGCGCAGCCGCTCGCGCTCGAACTCGGCCCGCTTGCGGTCCCGCAGGTCGAGCACCAGGGCAGCCCCGGCGAGCAGCAGGATCAGGAAGCTCGCCGCCGCCACCGCGGCGGCGAGCCAGGCGGTGCGGATGGCGCTCGCGTGGATCTCCACGGTGGGGTCCGGCAGGATGGTCACGGCGGCCATGCCGGTGAAATGATGGCCGCAGATCGCCAGGATCAGCAGCGCGCCGCCGCCGAACCGGCCCCGGACCGTGGTGGCCGACAGCCCGACCACCAGGGCGGCGGCGCCGAACGCCGCTGCGAGCCCGACCGAGATCACGACCGGGACGGGATTCCACACAAGGTGTCCTGGCACCTGAAAGGCGGCCATGCCGGTATAGTGCATCACCGCGATGCCGCACCCCACCACGGCGCCGCCGAGCGCCGCCTGGATCCTCCGGCCGGTCGTGGCCAGGGCGAAGCCGAGCCCGGTGATCGCCACGGCATCGACGTAGGAGAGGAGGGTCAGCCCGACGCCGTACCCCGACGGCAGCCCGGGCTCGAAGGCGAGCATCGCCAGGAAATGCGTCGCCCAGATCCCCGACCCGCCGGCGGCGGCGGCCACGGTGAGCCAGATGTAGCGGTTGCGGCCTCCGGCCCGGCCGGCATGGATGAGCAGTTCCAGCGCCGTCGCACTCGCCAGCGTGCAGACAAGTGCCGCCAGGACCACCAGCCAGAAGTTGTGCTCTCCGGCGAAGCAGCCGACCAGTGACAGCATGTATGCAACCGGAGATTATTAAGAGATGCTCTTATGCCACGTTTGGCATCCAGAATTTAATATTCAGCCAACGGCATCCCTCGATAAGCGAGATTTTACTGGTCTTTAACGACGTCTCATGCGCCGGCCCTCGGTGCGCCGAGCGCGCCGAGCGCGCCGAGCGCTCCGGACGCGGCGCTGGCCTGTTCCCGGAGGCCGAAGCTGGGCTATGGCGGGGCATGCCGCCCGGCCGGGCGGTCCGCGGGACCTTCAGCGATGGCGTACTGGCTGTTCAAATCCGAGCCCGCGACCTGGTCGTGGGACCAGCAGGTCGCGGCCGGTGAGGCCGGCACGTACTGGAACGGCGTGCGCAACCACCTCGCCAAGAAGCAGCTGATGGCCATGCAGGTCGGCGAGCAGGGCTTCTTCTACCACTCGAACGAGGGCAAGGCGGTGGTCGGCATCGTGGCGGTGATCCGCCCCTACTATCCCGATCACACGGACGAGACCGGCCGCTTCGGCATGGTCGACGTCAAGGCCGTGCGGGCGATGCCCCGCCCTGTGACGCTCGAGGCGATCAAGGCCGATCCGGCCCTGGCCGACATGGTGCTGGTCAACAATTCCCGCCTGTCGGTGCAGCCCGTGACCGAAGCCGAATGGGCCCGGATCCGTGCGCTCGGCGGCCTCGACTGAGCGGGGCGGCCCGACCGGCGCGGGTCACGCCGCGCGGTTGAGGGGACTGCGCGCGGGGGCCACCACCTCCGGCTCGACCTCGACGGCCGGCAGCGTGTCCATGACCCGGGAGGCCGGCAGCGTCACCACCACCTCGGTGCCCTCGCGCGGCTTGGACGACAGCTGGAACTGCCCGCCATGCAGCTCCACCAGGCCCTTCACGATCGGCAGGCCCAGCCCGGAGCCCTGCTCGGCGGTCTTGATCGCCAGGGAGCCGCGCCCGAACGAGGACAGGACCGTGCCGAGTTCGTCTTCCGGGATGCCCGGGCCGCTGTCCTTCACCGAGACGTATTGGCCGCCCGACGCGGTCCAGCCGACCTTCAGCCAGATCTCGCCGCCCGGCGGCGTGAACTTCACGGCGTTCGACAGGAGGTTCAGCACGATCTGGCGGAGTGCCCGCTCGTCCGCCCAGAGCCGCGGCAGCGAGCCGTCCACGAGATCGTGGAACGTCTGGTTCTTGGCCTTGGCCCGCAGGCCCATCATGTGGCGGCACTCCTCCACCACGTGGGCGAGCTGCACCGGCTCCTCGTTGAGTTCGTAGCGCCCCGCCTCGATCCGCGACAGGTCGAGGATCTCGTTGATCAGGTTCAGGAGATGCATCCCGCTGTCGTGGATGTCGTGCGAGTATTCCCGATAGGACGGCGCCGTGTGGGTGCCGAACACTTCGTTCTTCATCACCTCCGAGAAGCCCAGGATGGCGTTGAGCGGCGTCCGTAGCTCGTGGCTCATGGTGGCGAGGAAGCGCGACTTGGCGAGGTTGGCCTCTTCGGCCCGGCGGCGGGCCTCGTCGGAATTGGCCTTGGCCTGTTCCAGCTCGCCGAACACCGCGTCCTTCTCGGCCCGGGAGCGCAGGGCGCCCACCGTCGAGGTGTAGAGGCGGCGGGAGAGGCCGAGGAAGAAGACTTGCGCGCCACCGGCCATCACCACCAGCATCAGCAGGTCCATCCCGCGGGAGAAGGCGGCGAGGGACACGGTGGCGAGCGCCAGCGGCACGAGGGCGGCGATGGCGGCCAGCGGCACCGTCGCGGCCAGCATGGTGGTGACGGCGGAGGCGATGACGAGGCCGAACAGCGCGAAGGTCCAGCCGCCGGTGGTGCCGAGCCCGATCATCGCGGACCACGACAGGCTCTGCAGCACCTCGCCGATCAGGAAGCGCCGGCGCCAGCGGGCGAGCGGGATCGTCGCCGGGTCGGCGCGGAGGAAGCGCCGGCTCAAGGTGGTGTTGAGCGTGATCATCAGGAACACGCCGAGCGCCCAGGCCGCCGCCACCGGCGGCGCGATCCAGAAGGTCGCCGCCGTGGCGAGCGCCGCCGCGAATCCCACCAGCGGGATGCCCGCGCCGGCCCGGTACTGGGCGTAGTGGCGCAGCAGCTCGTAGTCGAAGGCCCGCTCCAGGCCGGTCTGCGAGGTCAGCTTCTCGCGAGCCGAGCGGATTTCCCGGGCGACCCCGAGGCGGCGCGCCGCCTCCTCCGTCGAGGGGCCGCGACCGCGCTGGACCATCTCGACGGTGAGATCGGGCATGCGCGTCTTGAAACTCGGCTCGATTCCGCGGACGGGCGGCGGTGGCTGGGAAGCACGCCGTAAAGATGAGGCGGATGTGTTAAGAAGCGGCTGCCGGCATCCCTTCAATTTTAAGCATCGGGGGCTGTATCGAGGCTGTGCCGCCGCCGGATTGAAGTGCGGTGCCGCACATCGTGTCCGGGCATGGGCTCGCTATTTAAAGGTGCGTGACCGCTTACCCGTGCGAGGCCGCACGCCGTGATCCGGGCTGCCCGGATGCCCGCGTCGAGAAAGGGTCGCCGACCATGCCGAATCTCACCGTCAACGGTGTCACGCACGCGGTCGACGCCGACCCCGACATGCCCCTGCTCTGGGTGCTGCGCGACCGGCTCGACGCCACCGGCACCAAGTATGGCTGCGGCATCGCGCAGTGCGGCGCCTGCACGGTCCATCTCGACGGGCAGCCGGTCCGGTCCTGCCAGACGCGGCTTGGCGATGTCGGCACCGCGCAGGTGACGACCATCGAGGGCGTGTCGGGCCGCGTGGCCGAGGCCGTCCAGGCGGCGTGGCGCAAGCTCGACGTGGTCCAGTGCGGCTACTGCCAGTCCGGCCAGATCATGTCGGCGATCGGCCTGCTCTCGGGCAACGCCAAGCCCAGCGACGCCGACATCGACGGCGCCATGGACGGCAACATCTGCCGCTGCGGCACCTACCAGCGCATCCGCGCGGCGATTCACGAAGCCGCGCGCAGCCTCGCCTGATCGGCCTGACGCCTCACCTTCCCCGCGGTCCCGACCGGAGCCTCGCCGCCATGCTGAACGCCCGTCGACCGAATCCCCTGCCCGCCCGTCCCAGCCGCCGCGGCCTGCTCGCCGGCGCCGGCGCCCTCGTGGTCGCGTTCCGGCTCGACCCGAAATCCGCCCGCGCGGCATCCGGCCCGAACCTCGCCGACGTCAAGGCGCAGCCCAACGCCTTCGTGCGGATCGGCGCCGACGACACCGTCACGGTGGTGATCAAGCACCTCGACATGGGCCAGGGGAACACGACCGGCCTCGCCACCATCCTGGCCGACGAGCTCGGCGCCGACTGGTCCAAGGTCCGTACCGAATTCGCCCCCGCGGATGCGACGCTCTACAACAACAGCCTGATGGGCCCGATCCAGGGCACCGGCGGCTCCACCGCGGTGGCCAATTCCTGGTTCCAGCTGCGCAAGGCGGGCGCGGCCGCCCGCGAGATGCTGATGGCCGAAGCCGCCTTCCGCTGGAAGGTGCCGGTTTCGGAGATCACGGTCGCCGACAACATCGTGCGCCACGCGCCCTCCGGCCGGCAGGCCCGGTTCGGGGAACTCGCCGCCTCGGCCGCCTCCCTGCCGGTCCCCTCCGAGCCGCGGCTCAAGGATCCGAGCGAGTGGCGGCTGATCGGCCAGACGATCCCGCGCCTCGATTCCGTGGCCAAGACCAACGGCACGGCGATCTACTCCCTCGACATCCGCCGCCCCAACCAAGTCACCGCGGTCGTGGCCCGGGCACCGCGTTTCGGCGCCACCGTGAAGAGCTTCGATGCCGCCGCCGCCCGCAAGGTCGCCGGCGTCCTCGACGTGGTGCAGGTGCCCACCGGCGTGGCGGTGATCGCCCGCGACACGTGGTCGGCCATGAAGGGCCGCGAGGCGCTTACCGTCGCCTGGGACGACAGTACCGCCGAGACCCGCTCGTCCGACGCGATCCTCGCGGAGTACCGTGAGCGGGCCAAGGGCCCCGGCCTCACGGCCTCCGAGCGCGGCGACCCGCAGGCGGCGCTGAGAGGGGCCGCCAAGGTCGTCGAGGCCGAGTTCACCTTCCCCTACCTCGCCCATGCGGCGATGGAGCCCTTGAACGCCACGATCGAGCGGGCGGCCGACGGCGGCTACGACGTCTACGCGGGCTTCCAGTTCCAGACCGTCGAGCAGGCGACGATGGCGGCGATCCTCGGGGTGACGCCCGACCGGGTGCGCCTCCACAGCAACTGGGCCGGCGGCTCCTTCGGCCGCCGGGCGACCCCCACCGCCGACTACCTCGCCGAAGCCGCGACGGTTCTGAAGGCGTCGGGCGAGAAGGCCCCCGTGCACCTCGTCTGGACCCGCGAGGACGACATGGCCGGCGGCTATTACCGCCCGACCGTGCTGCACAAGGTCCGCGCCGGCATCGACGCCAAGGGCGCGGTGGTCGGCTGGGACCACGTGATGGTCGGCAAGTCGATCATGATCGGCTCGCCCTTCGAGGCGATGATCGTCAAGAACGGGATCGATTCCACCACCGTGGAGGGCGCCTCCGACACGCCCTACGCGCTGCCGGCCTACCGGTTCGGCGTCCATAACGGCCGCGAGGGCGTGCCGGTCCTGTGGTGGCGCTCGGTCGGCCACACCCACACCGCCCACGTGATGGAGGTGATGATCGACGAGCTGGCCCATGCCGCCAACGTCGATCCGGTGGCCTACCGGCTGTCGCTCCTCGCCCAGGCGCCGCGGCTCTCCGGCGTGCTGAAGCTCGCCGCCGAGAAGGCCGGCTGGAGCGCCAGGCCGCAGGATCCGGGCCGCGGCCTCGGGGTCGCGGTCCACGAATCCTTCGGCTCGTACGTCGCCATGGTCGCCGACGTCACCGCTCAGGAGAACGCGGTCCGGGTGAACCGGATCGTGGCGGCGGTGGATGTCGGCGTTCCGGTCAACCCGGACGTGATCCGCGCGCAGGTCGAGGGTGCGGTGGGCTTCGCCCTGTCGTCGGTGCTGCGCAACCGCATCACCCTCAAGGACGGGCAGGTGCAGGAGCACAATTTCGACGCCTACGCGCCGACCCGGATGAGCGAGATGCCGACGGTCGAGGTTCACATCGTGCCGAGCCAGGTGGCGCCCACCGGGGTCGGCGAGCCGGGCGTGCCTGTGCTCGGGCCGTCGATCGCCAACGCGGTCTTCGCCGCCACCGGCCGGCGCCTGCGCTCCCTGCCTCTCGACCTCTCGGGCGTGAAGGGCGCGTGAGGAATCGCACGTTCCACCGGCCCGGTTCGGCGTAGGGAGGAGAGGCCTTCCCCCCAAGGCAAGAGACCCGACTGAAGACGGCGCGGCGCGACACCGCGCCGTTTCTTTTTTCTGCGCCGATGCGCCATCTCCGGGGCATGCCCGCCTTCGACGACACCGCCGCGCGCCTGCGCGCCTGCCGCCTCTGCCGGGACAGCCCGCTCTACGGTCCGCCCCTGCCCCAGGAGCCCCGGCCGATCGTGCAGGGCTCGGCCACGGCCCGCCTGTGCATCGCCAGCCAGGCGCCCGGCACGCGCGCCCACCGCACGGGCCAGCCGTTCACCGACCCGTCGGGCGTGCGGCTGCGGTCCTGGCTCGGCCTCGACGAAGCGCAGTTCTACGACGCGGCCCGGGTCGCCATCGTGCCGATGGGATCGTGCTTCCCCGGCCTCGACGCCAAGGGCGGCGACCGGCCGCCGCGCCGGGAATGCGCCGAGCGCTGGCGGGCGGAGCTGTTCTCCGGCCTGCCCGACCTCGAACTGATCCTGGTGATCGGCCAGTACGCGCAAGGCTGGCATCTCGGACGGATGGAGGGCGGGCTCACCGGGACAGTGCGCCGCTGGCGGGAGATCCTCGCCGAGCCCCGGCGCCCCCGGGTGCTCCCCCTGCCCCACCCGTCCTGGCGCAACAACGGCTGGCTGAAGCGCGAGCCCTGGTTCGAGGCGGAATTGCTGCCGGTGCTGCGCGCCGAGGTGGCGCGGGTGTTGGCGGAGTGAGGCGGCGATGCCGGCATTGACCTCGCGGGCGTTCCGCGGAATCGCTGCCACGACCCCGAAGGACGCCCCGATGACCGAGATTGCCGATCCCCGCGACCGCCTGATCGTGGCCCTCGACCTGCCGAGCGTGCAGGCGGCCGAGGGGCTGATCGACCGGATCGGCGACGCCGCGACCTTCTACAAGATCGGCTACCAGCTGGGTTACGCGGGCGGCCTCGCCCTGGCCGAGCGGCTGGCGGCCCGCGGCCTCAAGGTCTTCCTCGACCTGAAGCTCCACGACATCGGCAACACCGTCGAGGAGGGCGTGCGCTCGGCCTCGGGCTCCGGCGCCACCTTCCTCACCGTCCACGCCTACCCGCAGACCATGCGGGCGGCGGTCCGCGGCCGGGGCGCGGGGCTCAAGATCCTCGCCGTGACGGTGCTCACCTCCTACGACGATGCCGACGCCGCGGAGGCCGGCTACGGCCTGCCGGTGGCGGAGCTCGTCGCCAAGCGCGCCGCCCAGGCCGCCGAGATCGGCATCGACGGCCTCGTCTGCTCGGCTGCCGAGGCGGGCTCGGTCCGGCGCATCGTCGGCCCGGACCGGCTGATCGTCACTCCGGGCATCCGCCCTGCGGGCACCGAGGCCGGCGACCAGAAGCGGGTGATGACCCCCGGCGATGCCCGAAAGGTCGGGATCGACCATGTGGTGGTCGGGCGCCCGATCACCGGCGCCGCCGACCCCCGCGCGGAGGCGCAGGCGATCGTGGCGGAACTCGCCTGAACCGGACCGGGATTGCCTTCGCGCCGATCGGATCCACTTCGCTCCGCAAGGCAGGAGACGCAGCATGACGAAGGGCTACTGGATCGCGCGGGTCGATGTCCGCGACGCGGAGGCCTACAAGGCGTACGTAGCGGCCAACGGTGCCGCCTTCGCCAAGTTCGGCGGTCGCTTCCTCGTGCGCGGCGGCGCCCACGAGGCGGTGATGGGGCCGGCCCGATCCCGCAACGTGGTGATCGAGTTCCCGAGCTATGCCGATGCCCTCGCCTGCTGGAACTCCGACCTCTACCAGGCGGCCAAGGCCAAACAGCGCGGCGGCGTCGAGGCCGAGATCCTGGTGATCGAGGGCTATGACGGCCCACAGCCGAGCGCCTCCGAGCCGGCGCCGGAGGCCGGTCCGGCTTCCGAGTAGATCGCAGCGAAGGGGCCACGCGGCGTCTCGCGCGGCCGAGCCGGGCACCGGACGGGGCTCTGGATTTCGGGGCCTGCGCGCAGTCGGGGAATGACGGAGGTGTCGTCCCCGGCCGCCATCGCATCCGGCGGCGCGGTGTCCGCGCTGGCGATCGCCACTGTCCCGGCGCGCCGCTTCGCCCCTGTGGGGCGGGGGGCGGAATGCCGACGTTGGACCGACCGTCAGAGCGGGACCATGGAGGCGGGTCCTCCGGGGCGGCCGCGATGCCGCCGGCGACGATCCCGGATCTCGTCCGGTCGCGCTACGACAGCGGCCTCCGCGGCGCGAGGCTCCGCAGCAGGAAGGCCGTCATCGCGGCCACGGGCGGCACCGGCTGAAGACTGGAGCTGCCCACCAGCAGCGGATGGGTGTAGCGGGCGATGGCGGCGTGGATGCAGGCGGCCGCCTCGACGGGATCGGCGGCCTCGAATTCGCCCCGGGCCACCCCCTCGCGGATGATCCGCTCGAACCCGGCGGTGATCCGGGCCACGTGATGACGGCAGACGTCCCAGCTCTCCACCATCGCCGCCTCGATCATCTCGTGCAGGCGGGGAAACGTCTCGCAGCGGCGGGTGCAGTCGCGATGCAGGGTCTCGATCGCCGCCACGAGGCGCGCGGTGGCGTCGAGGCCCGGCCGGTCGGCGATCTCCGAGATCACCGCCTCGCTCTCGCCGATCAGCCGCTCCAGCACCGCCTCGTTGATCGCCTTCTTCGACTCGAAGAACCGGTAGACGTTGGCCGGACTCATCTTGAGCGTCCGGGCGATGTCGGCCACGGTCGTCTTCTGATAGCCGATCTCGCGGAAATACGTGCCCGCCGTCGCCAGGATGCGGCTCCGCGTGTCGGGCGCGCACTCCTCTGCGATCGCGTGGGGCGTTTCGTCCAGGGACATGCGTCCTCACTAGGCCATGCGGCCGTGGGGCGTCAAAGACGCGAACCCGGATCGGGTTCCCCTGCGGCCGGTGCGCGCGCCCGGAACCCGCCCCGGCGACACCCATTGCCCCCGCATCCGGCCGCCATGGCGGTGCCAGCGAGAGAGTCCCGATGAGCTTCACCGACACCCGTGCCCTGGTCACCGGGGCCGATTCCGGCATCGGGCAGGCGACGGCGGAACTGCTCGCCCGGGCAGGCGCCGACGTCGCGATCACCTATCACAGCGACGCGGACGGCATCCGCGAGACCGCCGCGCGGGTCGAGGCCGCGGGCCGCCGGGCCCTGGTGCTCCAGCTCGATGTCGGCGATCCGGCGGCCGTCACGGCGGCCTTCGACCGTATCGGCAGCGAGCTCGGCACCCTCGACATCCTCGTGGCCAATGCCGGACAGGCCATGAGCGGGATACCGGTCGCCGAGATGGACGACGCGGTCCTGGAGCGGATCCTGCGGGTGAACCTCATGGGACCGCTCTTCTGTGCCCGCCCCTTCATCAAGATGCGCCGGGCGCAGGGCGGGAACGGCAAGATCGTGTTCGTCTCCTCCGTGGCCCAGCACCTGCCCACCCCTGAGAGCGCGCCCTACGGGATGTCGAAGGCGGGGCTCGGCTCCCTCTGCCGCTCCCTGTCGCGGGAACTCGCCGAGGACCGGATCAACGTCAACAATGTCGCCCCGGGCCTGATCGAGACGCCGATGACCGCGGACCGGTTCGAGCGGTCGGAGGTTCTGGACCAGTCCCTGGAGCGGATCCCGTGGCATCGGGCCGGCCAGCCGGAGGAGATCGCTCAGGCGATCCTGTATCTGGCCTCGGATGCCGCGGCCTACGTCACCGGCCACACTCTGGTGGTCGATGGCGGCTTGACGATGCAGTGGGGTGGCGCCTGAACAACGAAGCGCGGCGCCGGGCTCAAGGTCCGGCGCCGCACTTCGAGATAGTCTTCGACCGGCGCCGGGGCTGCCGGTGATGCCACCAAGCCCTCGGGCAGGCCCTCAGGACCCGAATTGCGAGCCCAGCCGCTCGAGGTACTCGGCCAGGTCGACGCCCCCGACACGCTTGCCGTAGTCGAAGCGCATCCCCTGGCGGATGTCGACGCTGGCATCCCGGGTGGTCAGGGTGAAGGGACGGACGCAGACCCAGGCCCCGTCGCGGCGGTGCTCGAAGTAGCCGAGGATCTCGTGCTTGGCCATAACCTTTCCTCCGGGACCGTGTTCAGGATCATAACGGTCGCGCAGGCCGCTGGTTCGCGCGGCGCGACTGTTTTTCGCGTGCGGCGGCGCACGGATCGAGTGTTCGAGAGCCGGGATGGTCGCGGACGGCTCGCGCAGATCTCGCCTGAGCTTGGCTATTACGGTGCGAATGTTCGGCCCTGTCCGGAGGGCGGCGGGCCGGGTCAGTGCCAGAGATCGAGGATCTCGGCGGTCGTCATGGTCTCGACCTGGTGGCCGTAACGCATCCGGTACATCAGCAGGAGGGCGTCGTGCGCCGCGTCGCAGGAGCTGCACAGGGCGTCGGTGGCCAGCACGATCCGGTAGCCGAGATCGACGCCGCCGAGCACGGCGGCCAGCACGCAGACATCCGTCTCGGCGCCGGTGACGATCAGCGTATCGACAGCGCGCGCCCGCAGGCGCGCGTCGAGGCCGGTCTCGAGCCAGGGCGAATAGACGGTCTTGTCGACGACCTCCGCGGGCGGGACCAGCCGGGCGAGGTCCGGGACGAGGTCGATCATGCCGGCGTCGAGGCGCTCCCGGGTCATGGCGGCCCAGCGCTGCGAGTAGGTCGCCCAGGTGCCGCGGCCCTCGCCCGGCCGGGCGGCCGGGATGAAGCGGGTGAAGATGGTCCGCTCCGGATGCGCCGCCGCGAGGCGGCACACCTGCGGCAGGACGCGGTTCATCCACGGGGTCTGCCAGTCGGTGGGCTCGGCGAACATGCGCTGCATGTCGATGCAGAGATGGACGCAACCCGTCCCCAGGGCCCCTTCGGAGGCTTTCCCCTCCGGCCGGGGAGCATTCGTCGATCGTCCGCTTCCAGTGTCCATGTGCGCGCAATCAGGCCGGGTCGGCGTTGGTGTGAGGGTCGTCGGACGCGGCCGTCCCCGCCCCGCTTCGGGCGGGGACGGCGCGACGTCAGCGATCGGCCTTGGCGCCGGACACCGTCAGGGAGAGGTAGCGCTCCGTGATCGGACGGATCAGCTTGCGCACCGCATCCGCCATGGCCTGCTCCTCCTTGAGCGACTGCTCGAAGGCGCTCCGGTGGCCCTGCTGTCCCGCGGCGTCGCTGATCGTGAGCAGCGACTCGTAGGCGGCGATCTCGAAATTCTCGAAGGCGTGGTTGGCGTAGGTGTTCTTCAGGATCTCGTCCTGGGCCGGGGTGTGACCGAGCGCCATCATGTTCCCGACGAAGCCCAGGAAGCCCTCCTTGAGGGCCGAGGGGCTGTCGCCCAGGCTCTGGAGCGCCTCCTCCAGGCGCTGTCGCTGCCCGTGCGTCTCCTCGATGTGGCGGCGCAGGGCCTGTTCCATCTCGGGGTAGCGCTCCAGACGCTCGACCTGCCGCTCCATGATCTGCAGCGCCTGCATCTCAACCGCATGGGTATTCTTCAGGGCCGTGACGTAGATCTCGCGGACGTCCATGGTCATGGCGTTTACCTCGTAGCAGTTGCGAGCCTGATGGCTCGTTCAACCAGCAAACACAGGCGCCGCGCGGCCAAGTTCCGGTCGGAAGGTCGCAGGAGGAGGCGCCGATCGAGCCTGTCCTGCGCCGTGCTGGGATCCGGACCGGCGCGGTTCCGGATCGACCGCCTCCGGCGCGCCCCTCCGGGGCCGGGCGCGCCCTCGACGCCCCGGACTGACGGCGCGGGTCAACCGGCCGGCGGCGTCGATGGGGAGACGCGGCTCCGGCGCCACGGTCGTCGCCCTGGCCGCCGCCTCGACGGGAACGGGGGGCCAATCAATGCAGGGCGTCGCCGCGCTCGGTGCGCTGGCGGTCCGCGAGGCGCCGGCCGATCTCGATCAGCAGCGTCTCGGTCAGCGCCACCAGGGCGGTGTCGCGGAGCTGCGAGACCGTGTCGTGCAGCGAGAGGCACAGGTCGGCGGTCCGGCTGAGGGCGTCGTCGATCGTGGCCCCGTCGCGCTTCGCGAAGGCTGTGCCGGCGGACTTGCTGTCCGAGATCTCGACGATCACCCCCCGGCCGGTGGACGGACGGCCGTCCTGATCGAGGTAGAAATGCCCGCGGGTGAACAGCCACCGCAGCCGGCCTTCCGGGGAGCAGACGCGGTACTCGGCCGTGTAGGAGCCGCCCGTGCGGACGCAATCCAGGATGACCTGCGAGATATGCGGCTGGTCGTCCGGATGGACGGCCTCCAGGAGCTCGGCGAGGCTGACGCCGGCCCGCGACCGGGCCGGGCTGATGTTGAACAGCAGGGCGCTCACCGGATCGGCCCGCGCCTCGTCCCGGAGAATGTCCCACATCCAGAAGCCGACGCCGCCCGAGGCTTCGAGAGCCGCGACCAGAGCCGCCTCGGACACATCCTCGTCCGTTTGGGCCATCCGTGGCATCCCCGAGCGCATCGCCAAAACGGCCGCTGCCGCGCGCCCCCTCCGATCGTACACACTCCGTATTCCGTTGGGATCTGCAAGCGACACAATTAAGTGCGCATGTTGAGGGCGCAATATTGACCTGCGGCATTCCCTCCCCGCCGCCGCATCGGCGTCTCGTCCGGGATCGTGGGCGCGGGTCGGTCGCCTCTCAAGCCCTGCCCTTCCAGGGGACCAGCACGCGCTCCAGGCACCGCATCCCGAACTCGAACAGTCCCGCGAACAGGCCGATCACCAGGATGCCCATCAGCACCACGTCGGTGCGCAGGAAGTTGGACGCGTTGAGGACGAGCTGGCCGAGGCCGGCCTGGGCCGCCACCATCTCGGCGGCCACCAGGGTGGTCCAGCCGACGCCCATGCCGATCCGCAGGCCGATCAGGATCTCCGGCAGGGCTGCCGGGAAGACCACGTGGCGCAGGACCTGCCAGGGGCTCGCCCCCAGGGCGCGCGCCGCGTTGATCTGGTCGACCGAGGCGGAGCGCACCCCCGCGCGCGCGGCGAGCGCCACCGGGGCGAGGCAGGCGAGGAAGATCAGCAGCACCTTCGACAGCTCGCCGATCCCGAACCAGATGATCATCAGCGGCAGGTAGGCGAGCGGCGGCAGCGGCCGGTAGAACTCGATCGGCGGGTCGAGGATGCCCCGGGCGATCCGGCTCGTGCCCATGGCGAGCCCGACGGGGATCCCGACCAGGGTAGCGAGCCCGAAGGCGCCGAGGACGCGCAGGAGGCTGTCGCGGATGTGGATCCCGAGCGGGGCGCCGTCGATCGCCCCGCGCCAGGCCTGCCCGAAGGCCGACAGGACCGCCTCCGGCGGCGGCAGGAACAGCGGCTTCACCCAGCCGGCGCCCGTGGCGACCACCCAGAGGCCGAGGGCCGCGAGCACGGTTGCGACGCTGACCGCCGGCACCGGGATCCCGCCGCGGCGACGGGGTCCGGGGCGCGCCGGCGGATCCGCCGCGGAGCCCGAGGCCGCGTCCCGCGCCGTGCGGGGCGGCCCGCTCATCGGATGGCCTCGGGCCGGGCGTCGGCACCGTGGCGGATGCGCTCGAGGACGCGCTCCCGCACGGCGATGAAGGCGGGATCCGACTTCACGGCCCGCGTATCGCGGCCGCCGACCGCCGCCCGGGAGAAGGGCAGGTCCAGCGTCTCGACGATGCGGCCGGGCCTCGGGCTCATGATCACCAGCCGGGTCGCGAGGAACACCGCCTCCTCGACGTCGTGGGTGATGAAGAAGGCCATCTTGCCGGTCCGGTGCCAGATCCGGAGGATCAGCTCCTGGATCTGCTCGCGGGTGAGGGCGTCCAGCGCGCCCAGCGGCTCGTCCATCAGCAGGACACGCGGGTCTCCGGCCAGCGCCCGGGCGAGGCCGACCCGCTGCTGCATGCCGCCCGAGAGCTCGTAGACCTTCCGGTCGGCGCAGTCGGGCAGGCCCACGAGGTCGAGCATCGCGCGGGCGATCCGCCGCCGCTCCGCCCGGGGCACGCCCCGCATCTTGGGGCCGAAGGCCACGTTCTCGGCCACGTCCAGCCAGGGCATCAGCGCGTGGCGCTGGAACACCACGCCCCGCTCGGCCCCCGGGCCCCGGATCGGGGCCCCGTCGAGGAGGATCTGACCCTCGGTGGGCGGGAGGAAGCCCGCGATCGCCGAGAGCAGGGTGGTCTTGCCGCAGCCCGAGGCGCCGAGCGCCACCACGAACTCCCCGGGGCCGACGGTCAGGTCGATCCGCGACAGGGCGGCGACCGCGCCGGCACCCTGTCCGTAGCGGACGCTCAGGTTGCGGATCTCGATCATCGTCCCTCCGGTCCGGGGACAGGCTCTTTCCGGGCCGCGTCCACGACGTCCGTCGTGACGAACCGGCCGTAATCCGGCGCCAGCGCCTGGACGCGCCCCTGCGCCTTCAGGAACGCGGCGGTCTCGGTCAGGGCCTTGGCGGCGGCACCGCCGAGCCAGGCCGGGGAGGCCTGCGCCTCCAGGGTCGGGAACCGGTAGGCCGCGAGACTCGCCGGCACCTGCGCCGGCGCCGAGCCGGTGATCCGGGCCACCGCCGCCACCTCGGGCGCGTCGGCATTCCAGGGCTTGGCGGCATAAGCCGCGTCCTGGGCGGCGATCAGCTTGACGAGCGTCACCAGGAAATCCCGGTTCGCGGCCGCCCAGGCGCGGTCGACCACGAGGCCGTCGAAGGTCGCCTTGCCCCGGCGGGCGAGGTCGCCGGCCGAGACCACCACCGTGCCGGATGGCTTCACCCGGGCGAGCACCGGATCCCAGATGAAGGTCGCGTCGATGTCGCCCCGCTCCCAGGCGGCGGCGATCTCGGGCGGGCGCATGTTGAGGATCCTGACATCCGCTTGGCCGAGCCCGGCCTCCGCCAGGGCGGCGATCAGCTGGTAATGCGCCGTCGACACGAACGGCACGGCGATCGTCTTGCCGCGCAGGTCGGCCACGCGCGTCACGCCGCTGCCGGCGCGGGCCACGAGCTGCTCGGCGTCGGCGATCTCGTCGAGGATCCAGAACAGCTGGATATCGAGACCCTGCGACGCGGCGGCCGCGATCGGGCTCGATCCCGCCTCGCCGATCTGGACGCTGCCCGAGGCCATGGCGCGGATCACGTCGCCGCCGCCGCCGAACTTGCGCCAGTGGACGGTGTAGCCGGTCGCCTTTTCGAGGGCGCCCGAGGCCATCAGCGCCCGGAACGGCACCACCATGTCCTGGTGGGCGAAGGTGACCTCCTTGTCGGCGGCCCGGGCGAGGCCGGGTGCCAGAAGGCCCAGAACCAGCGTTGCCAGCGCCGCCACTGCAACCGACCGGCGGAGCATACCCTCTCGAGCCATGACCTGTTCTTCCTCCTCGCAGCCGAATCGAACGTGCGCCGGCCAGCCGCCCGGAGGGTCCGACACGCTTTGCTTCGGAGGCAAGAGACCTGCCCGTTGGACAGGGAAGCCGGCCGGACATGGCGCGTCCTCCTTCCCCGTGACGGCGCCCGACCCGCTCAGGCCGCGTGCGGCATCACGATCCTCCGGGGAGGCCTGGGCCGGGGGCGTACCCGGCGGCGGGCTGACGTCGCCGCCGCCCAGCCCGATGGAGTTCGGGACCGCGCGTTACGGCGCCTTCGCACAGGTCTCGTACCGGCTGGCCGATTTCGGCTTCGGCGAAACGGTCGCCCCGGCGGCCCTCATCCACACGGACTGATCCCGCACGCGGCGATCGTCCGGCACGGCCACGCACCGCGTCAGGCGTTGGGCGGGACCGTGCCGGGCGATCGGACCGATGCCGACATCCGCCCCGCCCGGCGCCAGGGTCTCGGCGTCCCTGGCGGCTCGATCTGGACGCGATGTCCGGCACGATCCCGATCGGCACGGCCGCCGAGCGGCCGGATCGCAGCCTCCCGCGGCACCCCCGTGCTTCCTCGCCTCACGGCCGTGGCCGAGCGGGATTCCCGACGACGGTCGCGCCCGGCGGGACATCGCGCGTCACCACGCTTCCCGCCCCGATGATCGCGTCGTCGCCGACCGTCACCCCGGGTAGGATGATGGCGCCGCCGCCGATCCACACATTCGCGCCGATCACCACCGGGCGGCCGAATTCCAGCATCTGCCGCCGCTGCGCCGGATCGCGGGGATGATCGGCCGTCAGGATCTGCACGGCCGTGCCGATCTGGGTCATGTCGCCGATGGTGACCGATACCACGTCGAGGATGCAGCATCCAAAATTCAGGAATACGCCGCGGCCCAGGCTGATGTTGTAGCCGTAGTCGCACTGGAAGGGAGGACGGATGTTGCAGCCCGCGCCGACGCGGGCGAACGCCTCTTCCAAGAGCGCCTGCCGCTCGGGCTGGCTCCGCGTATGCGTGGCGTTGTAGCGGTCCATCCATTCCGAGATGCGCCGGTTGTCGGCGGCCAGGTCCGGGTCGTCGGCGCAGTACAATTCGCCGGCCAGCATTTTCTGCTTCTGAGTCTTCATGGTCTCTGTCGTCATGGCGAGGATTCCCCTCCAGCCTCTTCGGCCCGCTCCCGCACGGCGAGACCGCACAGGACGTCAGCACCGGCATCTCACAACCGAACGATACGTACATATGTACACATCCTGGCCGCGTGCGCTACCGCCCGGCGGCCGTGATCCCGGATCCGAGGAGGCTCCCGTGCCCGCCGCCCAGCGTCGTTTCGACCCGGATCGCCGGGCGCGCATCATCCAGGCGAGCCTCGACGTCGTCGCCGAGTACGGCGTCGCCGGCACGACCCACCGCCGGGTCGCGGCGGCGGCCGACGTCCCGCTCGGCTCCATGACCTACCATTTCGAAAGCCTGGACGCGCTCTTGACCGAGGCGTTCACCGGGCTCGCCGACACGGTCTCGGCGCGGTTCGCCGACCGGCTCGCCGCGGCCGCGACCTTCGACGAGGCCTGCGAGGCCGTGGTCGACCTCATCGTGAGCGATGCCTGGGCGAGCCCGCGCACGATGCTGCTGAGCTATGAACTCTACGCCTTCGCGGCCCGGAACCCGCCGCTGCGCCGGGTCATGCAGGACTGGATGGCCAAGAGCCGCGCCGCCCTGGAGCGCCACTTCGCACCGGAGACCGCCAAGGCCCTCGACGCGATGATCGAGGGCCTGACGATCCACCGCTCGGTCGACCCGCAGCCGGCGGATCGGGCACAGGTGCGTGCGATCGTCCTGCGGCTGGTGCGGTAGGGCTGGGTCCATCCGTATCGCGACACGCCGCGGTGCGCGGCGGCGGGCAAGCCGCGACAGGAGGTCCGCTCCCGTTCCCCGTCACCGTGAGCTGCCCGCCCGCAGCGAGCCCCGACCGAGGATTCCGGAGATGGCGCGGCACCGGAGACTTCCGGGCGGCCGCGCCATCCGCGGCCTGACCGCGCCCATGACGCATCGGGAGAAGCGCAACCTGTGACCGGGATCGGCGGTGGGCCGGCCCCGACGCGCGGCCCCCGGGCGGCCCCGACGCGCGGCCCCCGGGCGGCCCTGGCGAGCGGCTCCCCGGTGCCGGAGCGGCCATGGTCCCGGTCCGTCCTCGGAGCTCTGCGGTGCGCGCCGCTACGTCCGGGACGATCGAACCATCCGTGGCGCTGTGCGTTTCAAGGCACCGAAAGGGAGATTGGTACAATGAAGGCGTTTCTGGCAGCGGCCGCGGTGAGCCTCGGAATCTTGGGCGTCGTCGGCCCGGTCTCGGCACAGCCGCGCCCCGATTACGACGATTACGGCGGTCGCGGTTACCGTGATCGCGGCGACTACGATTACCGCGACCGCGACCGCGGCTACCGCGATCGGGACGATTATCGGGGACGCGCCAATTACGGCTTCGACGAGCGGGAATACCTGCGCTGCAATCCGGATGTCCGCCGCGCCGTGGCCAACGGCCAGATGGAATCGGGCGCCGCCCATTACCGGGTGTTCGGGCGTCGCGAGGGCCGCCGTCTGAGCTGCTGACCGGATCGCCGGACCCCGCTCGACCGGGCGCGCCTATCGGGCGCGGGCCCGGTCGTGCAGCAGGTTGATGATCAGCGCCGTCCAGCCGGTCTGATGCGCGGCGCCGAGCCCCCTGCCGGTGTCGCCATCGAAGAATTCGTGAAACAGCAGCGGCTCCTCGGCGCCGGGCGCCGGGGCGATCGGTTCGCGGGGCCCGAGGGCGGGCCGCCGGCCGGTCTCGTCCCTGGCGAACAGGGCGATCAGCCGGTCCTCGAGGGCGTCCGCGATGGCGCTGAGCGTCAGCATCGCGCCCGAGCCCGTCGGATACTCCACCCGGAAGTCGTCGCCGTAATAGGTATGGAAGCGCCGTAGCGCCTCGACGATCAGGAAGTTCATCGGCATCCAGACAGGCCCGCGCCAGTTCGAATTGCCGCCGAACATGTTCGAGGTGGAATCGGCTGGGTCGTACCGGACCGTGAAGGAGGCGCCCAGCTCGTTGAGCACGTAGGGCGCGTCGCGGTGGACCTTCGACAGCGAGCGTATGCCGTAGGGCGAGAGAAACTCGGCCTCGTCGAGCATGCGGCGCAGCAGGGCCTTCATCCGGTGCCCGCGCAGCAGCGACAGCAGCTTGCGGTCCTTCACGCCGCCCTCGGTCCAGCGGGAGACCAGCTGGGCGAGATGGGGCCGGTTCTCCAGAACCCAGTTCAGGCGCCGGGCGAAGTCCGGCAGCCGGTGGAGCACGGAGGGCTCGATCACCTCCACGGCGAAGAGCGGGACCAGCCCGACCATGGAGCGGACCCGCAGCGGCAGCATCCCGCCGCCGGGGATGTCGACCTCGTCGTAGTAGAATTCGTCGGCCTCGTCCCACAGGCCGAAGCCGTCGCCGCCGCCTTCGCCGCCCATGTCGGTCATGGCCTCGGCGATGAGCAGGAAGTGCTCGAAAAACTTGGACGCGGTGCTCTCGTAGACGTCGTTGTGGAGGGCAAGCTCCAGGGCGATGCGCATCATGTTGAGCGCGTACATCGCCATCCAGGCGGTGCCGTCGGCCTGGTGCACCACCCCGAAGCCCGGGGGCGGGCGCGAGCGGTCGAACACGCCGACATTGTCGAGCCCCAGGAAGCCCCCCTGGAACACGTTGCGGCCCTGCGCGTCCTTGCGGTTCACCCACCAGGAGAAGTTGATCAGGAGCTTGTGGAACACGCCTTCCAGGAAGGCGAGGTCGCCGCGCCCGCCCCGCCGGTCCCGGTCGATCTCGAACACCCGGTAGGTGGCCCAGGCATGGACCGGCGGGTTGGCGTCGCCGAACTCCCACTCGTAGGCCGGGAGCTGGCCGTTCGGGTGCATGTACCATTCGCGGGTGAGCAGCAGGAGCTGCTTCTTGGCGAAGTCCGGGTCCAGCAGGGCGAGCGGCAGGCAGTGGAAGGCGAGGTCCCAGGCGGCGAACCAGGGATATTCCCAGGTGTCGGGCATCGACAGCACGTCGGCCGCCGCGAAGTGGCGCCACTGGCCGTTGCGGCCGCCCGCGCGCCCCCGCGGCGGCGGCGGCTGGAGCGGGTCGCCCTCCAGCCAGCGCCGCACGTCGTAGCTGTAGAGCTGCTTCGACCAGATCAGGCCGGCGGCGGCCTGGCGGAAGATGGCGCGGGAATCCGGGCTCGCGATGCCGTCCTGCAATTCCTCGTAGAACGCGTCCGCCTCGGCCACCCGGCGGCGGACCAGCGACCCGTCGTCGACCACCCGGGGGCGCGTGCCCGCCGACAGCCGCAGGCGGATCCGGGCGGTTTCCCCGGGCGCCAGCCGCAGCGCGTAGTGGAGGCCGAGCTTGGTGCCCGTGTCCCGGCGCACCGAAGCGGGATCGCCGCCGACGATCGCCGCGTGGAGCCCGTCCTTGAACGGCCCGGCGGCGTCCGGCTGCCCGCCGTGCCGCCGCAGGTTGGTGTCGTTCTCGCAGAACAGGAGGTCCGGCATCCCGTCGAAGGCGAGCCGGTACGGCCCGAGCCGGTCATGCGTGCAGATCACGCCCCCGTCGGGGGCGCAGGCGATCCGCGGGCGCGCCTGCCCGGCCTGCCAGGACCACGTGTTGCGGAACCAGAGCTGCGGGACGAGGTGGAGGTCGGCGGCCTCGGGCCCCCGGTTCAGCGCGGTGATCACCGCGTGGATGTCGTCGGCGTCGGCCTTGGCGTATTCCACCGTGACGTCGAAGAACCGGTTCCCGTCGAAGAGGCCCGTCTCCTCGATCTCGTATTCGGGCTGCTCCCGCCCGCGCCGCATGTTCTCGCCGACGATGTCCTCGTACGGGAAGGCCGCCTGCGGATAGCGGTAGAGCATCTTCAGGTAGGCGTGGCTCGGGACCGCGTCGAGGTAGTGGTAGACCTCCTTCACGTCCTCGCCGTGGTTGCCCTCCTGGTTGGTCAGGCCGAACAGCCGCTCCTTGAGGATGCGGTCGCGCCCGTTCCAGAGGGCAAGGGCCAGGCAGAGGCTGCCGCGCTCGTCGCAGATCCCCGCCAGCCCGTCCTCGCCCCAGCGATAGGCGCGCGAGCGGGCGTCCTCGTGCGTCAGGGCGGCCCAGGCGTTGCCGCAGGGGCTGTAATCCTCCCGCACGGTCCCCCATTGCCGCTCGCTGAGATAAGGCCCCCAGAGCGACCACGCCCGGTCGCCCCGGCCCTGCTCGGCGATCCGGCGGCGCTCGGCCCAGCCCACCGACGCGTCCCGGGAGTCGTCACGATCCTCGGCACGATCCTCGTCCACGCGCGGCCCCATCAGCCGCGTCCCGGACGCGGTCTCGGACGGCGGGGGACGGGGGCGCGGCGGGGATGGGAGGCGGCCATCGGTCACGACGGTTTGCTGCGGATGCGCCGGCCCGATGCATCATTGACGCCATCCCGACCCGGCCGCCCGCACGGCCACCGCACGGCTCCGTGAGGGCCCGTCCGCCGGCCCCGCGGCGGGCCCGGCCCGGGACCATCCGGGCCCGCCCCGGAAAACTTGACCCTGCGCAAGGTGAGCGACAGGATCGGTCTGGATGATCTGCGACTCGACGCGCGGCGATGCACGTTGATCTGTCCGAACTCAGCGTTCGTCGGCGATCTGACCGGCCGCATCTGGGGGAACGATGACGCAATTACTGAGGGCCGGCCTGGCCGGGCTGCTGTTCATGACCGCGGCGCAGGGGCAGGAGGGCGGCGCGCCGGTGAAGATCGGCGTCGCCGCGCCCATGACCGGGCCGAACGCGGCCTTCGGCGCCCAGATCCGGAACGGCGTGAGCCAGGCGGTCGAAGACCTCAACAAGGCGGGCACGCTGAAGGGGAGGACGCTGACGGTCACGGTCGGCGACGACGCCTCCGACCCGAAGCAGGGCGTCTCGGTGGCCAACAAGTTCGCCAGCGACGGCGTGAAGATGGTCGTCGGCGACTACAATTCCGGCGTCACGATCCCGGCCTCCGACGTCTACCTCGACGCCGGCATCATCCAGATCACCCCGGCCTCCACGAGCGTGAAGTTCACCGAGCGCGGGATGTGGAACACGTTCCGCACCTGCAGCCGCGACGACCAGCAGGGCGCGGTGGCGGGCAGCTATCTGGCCGCGCACTTCCCGGGCCAGAAGATCGCCTTCGTCCACGACAAGACGCCCTACGGCAAGGGGCTGGCCGACGAGACGCTGAAGGCGTTCCGGGCCAAGGGCGGCAAGGAGGTGCTGTACGAGGGCATCAACCCGGGCGAGAAGGACTACGCGGCCCTCGTCTCCAAGATGAAGTCGGCCAATGTCGACGTCGTCTATTTCGGCGGCGTGCACACCGAGGCCGGGCTGATCATCCGGCAGATGCGCGATCAGGGCCTCGCCGCCCGCATGATGAGCGGCGACGCCATCCCCGACAAGGAATTCGTCCAGATCGCCGGCCCGGGCGCGGCCGGGACCCTGATGACCTTCGCGCCGGACGCCCGCAAGAACCCGAACGCCAAGGGCGTGGTGGCGGCCTTCAACGCCCGGGGCATCGATCCCGAGGCCTACACGCTCTACGCCTACGCGGCCGTGCAGGTCCTGGCCAAGGCCATGGCCGAGACGGGCTCCAGCGACGGGAAGGCGCTCGCCGACTGGCTGCACCAGGGCAAGCCGGTGGACACGGTGGTCGGGCCGATCGCCTACGACAGGAAGGGCGACCTCACCCGGCCCGACTACGTCATCTACGCGTGGACGAAGGGGCCGGACGGCCGGATCGACTATGCCGGGCACGAGGTGACCCCGTAGGCCGGTCGGGGCCGGAGGCCGCCGCCTCAGCTAATTGGATGAGGGCGGCCCTCTCAACGCAGCCGCCACGACGGCCTTATGCTCCCGCCCGACTGCGCCGCGGTCCGGAAGAGGGAGCCTTCATGTTCGATTTCAGCCAGCTCCGGTGCTTCGCCGCCGTGGCGGAGGAGCTGCATTTCGGGCGCGCGGCCGCCCGGCTGAACATGACGCAGCCGCCGCTGTCGCGGCAGATCCAGGTTCTGGAGCGCGTCCTCGACGTGCAGCTCCTGGAGCGCACCAGCCGCACCGTCCGGCTGACCGCCGCCGGCCGCAGCTTCCTGCCCGAGGCGCAGCGCATCCTGCGGCTGGCCGAGACCGCGACCCACGTCACCCGGCAGGTGGCGGCGGGGCGCGCGGGCGTCCTCAAGTTCGGCTTCACGGCGGCCTCGGCCTACGACTTCCTGCCGCGCCTCGTCACCGCGTTGCGGCGGGCGCTGCCGGACGTGACGCTCGCGTTGCGCGAGATGGTCAGCAAGGATCAGATCGAGGAACTCCTCGCCGGCCGGATCGACGCCGCGCTGGTGCGGCCGCCGGTGACGCATCCGGACCTGATCGCCGTCCGGGCGCTGGCCGAGCCCCTCGTGGTGGCCCTGCCGGCCGGGAACCCCCTGGCCCTGCGCGACGGGCTCACCCCCGCCGATCTCGGGCGCGAGCCGCTCATCGGCTACGCGCCCAACGAGGCGCGCTACTTCCACGACCTCGTCCTCGGCCTGCTCGCCGAGGCCGAGATCCAGCCCCCGATGGTCCAGCAGCTGACGCAGATCCACTCGATCCTGGCCCTCGTCCGGGCGGCGCTCGGCATCGCCCTGGTGCCGGCCGCCGCCGAGCGCCTGCGCTTCGAGGGCGTGGTGTTCCGGCCGCTCGCCCTGCCCGCCCCGCGCCCGGTGGAACTCCTCCTCGCGTGGCGGCGCGATGCGGACGCTCCGCTCATCGCCCGGCTGGTCTCGATCCTGGCCGAGATGCCCCCACCCTGACGGGGCCTCCGATTGATGCATGTTCGGCATCGATCGATCCAGTGTTTGGCTTTGACCTCGCACCGGAAGGCTGCGCGTGATGGGGCGGACGGCGCGCAGACGCCGCGACGCGTGCGCGCCCAGGGAGGATCGTGATGGACAGCCTCACCAACCGCTTCAAGGCGGCCCTCGCCGAGGGGCGCCAGCAGATCGGCCTGTGGTGCAGCCTTGCGAGCCCGATCTCCACCGAGGTGGTCGCCGGGGCCGGGTTCGACTGGCTGCTCCTCGACATGGAGCACTCGGCCAACGACCTCCGGGACATCTACGCCCAGCTCCAGGCCATGATGGAGGGCGACACGCACCCGATGGTGCGGGTGCCGAGCGACGACCCGATCACCATCAAGCGCATCCTCGATGCCGGCGCGCAGTCGCTTATGATCCCCAACATCGACGATGCCGAGCAGGCCGCCCGGGTGGTCGCGGCGACGCGCTACGCGCCCCGCGGCATCCGCGGCTTCTCGCAGGCGCCCCGCGCCGCCCGGTTCGGCCGGATCAAGGACTACCACACCCGCTGCGAGGCCGAGATCTTCGTGGCGGTGCAGGTCGAGTCCCGCCGCGCCCTCGACAATCTGGACGCGATCGCCGCCGTCGAGGGCGTGGACGGCGTGTTCATCGGGCCCGGCGACCTCTCCACCAGCCTCGGCCATGTCGGCCAGCAGGGCCACCCGGAGGTGGTCGCCACCATCGAGGCGGCGGTCGCGCGGATCGTCCGGGCCGGCAAGCATGCCGGCATCCTCACACCGAGCGAGGAGCTGGCCCGCCGCTACATCGCCGCCGGCACCCGCTTCACCGCGGTGGGCTCCGACATGGGGCTGCTCGCCCGCGGCTCCGAGGCGCTGGCCGCCCGCTTCCGCGCCTGAACACCGCAACCGGGATCGACACGCATGAACATCGGATTCATCGGCCTCGGCATCATGGGCGCGCCCATGGCCGGACACCTGATCGCGGCGGGCCACAGCCTGTTCCTCAAGACCCGGCGCAGCGTGCCCGAAGCGCTGCTTGCCGCGGGCGGCACCGCCTGCGCCACGGCGGCCGCGGTGGCCGAGCGCGCCGACACGATCATCCTGATGCTGCCCGACACCCCGGACGTGGAGCAGGTCCTGTTCGGCGCCGACGGCGTGGCCGAAGGCCTGTCCCCCGGCAAGACCGTGATCGACATGAGCTCGATCGCGCCGCTGGCCACCAAGGATTTCGCCGCCCGGATCGCCGAGCGGGGCGGCGCCTATCTCGACGCGCCGGTCTCCGGCGGCGAGGTCGGGGCCAAGAACGCCGCGCTCTCGATCATGGTCGGCGGCGAGCCGGAGGCTTTTGAGCGCGCCAGGCCGCTCTTCGAGGCGATGGGCAAGACCGTGACCCATGTCGGCCCGGTCGGCGCGGGCCAGGTCGCCAAGGTGGCCAACCAGATCATCGTCGCCCTGACCATCGAGGCGGTGGCCGAGGGGCTGCTCTTCGCCTCGAAGGCCGGCGCCGACCCCGCCAAGGTGCGGCAGGCGATCACCGGCGGGCTGGCCACCTCGCGCATCTTGGAGCTGCACGGCGCGCGGATGATCGAGCGGACCTTCGATCCCGGCTTCCGCATCGGCCTGCACCAGAAGGACCTCAACCTCGCCCTTGAAGGGGCTCGGACGCTGGGCCTCAGCCTGCCCGCCACGGCTTTGGCCCAGCAGCTGTTCTCGGCCTGCGTGGCGCAGGGCGGCGCGGCCTGGGACCATTCGGCGATGGTGAAGGCGCTCGAGGCCCTCGCGAACCACGCCGTCGGCGACGCCGCCTGATCACGCCAGAAGCCCGGACGGGCGCGTCACGGAAGGAGTCTCCGATGCAGGCCGAGATCGAAGCCCCGACCCGCCCGCCCGCCGCCGGCGACGTGCCGCGCACGATCCGCCTGAGCCCCGACGACAACGTCGCCATCGTGGTCAACGCCTTCGGGCTGCCGGCCGGCACGGTCTTCCCGGACGGGCTGGAGCTCGTCGAGTTCGTGCCGCAGGGCCACAAGGTCGCCCTCACCGACATCCCGGAGGGCGGGGCGGTCCGCCGCTACGGCGAGGTGGTGGGTCTCGCCACGCAGGCGATCCCGCGGGGCGCCTGGGTCGAGGAATCCCGCGTCGCGACGCCGGTCGCCCCCGCCCTCGACGCCCTGGAGATGGCCACCCGCGTGCCGGCCCCCCTGCCCCCGCTCGAGGGCTACACCTTCGAGGGCTACCGCAACCCGGACGGGTCGGTGGGCACCAAGAACATCCTGGCGATCTCGATCAGCGTGCAATGCGTCGCCGGCACCCTCGACGTGGCGATCCGGCGGATCAAGCAGGAGCTGCTGCCGCGCTACCCCAACGTCGACGACGTGGTCGGCCTGACCCACGCCTATGGCTGCGGCGTCGCCATCAACGCCCCCGAGGCGGTGGTGCCGATCCGGACGCTCCAGAGCCTCGCGCAGAACCCGAATTTCGGCGGCGCGGTCATGGTCGTCGGCCTCGGCTGCGAGAAGCTCGTCTCGGAGCGCCTCCTGCCCGACAACGGCGCCGCCGGCGACGGGGTGGTGCGGCTGCAGGACGAGCGCCATCACGGCTTCTCGGCCATGATCGACAGCATCCTGGCGATGGCCGAGGCGCGCCTCGCGGAGCTGAACCGCCGGACCCGCGAGACCTGCCCGGCCTCGGACCTCGTGGTCGGCCTGCAATGCGGCGGCAGCGACGCCTTCTCGGGGGTGACCGCCAACCCGGCGCTCGGCTTCGCCGCCGACTTGCTGGTGCGCTGCGGCGCCACCGTGATGTTCTCGGAGGTGACCGAGGTGCGCGACGCGATCCACCTCCTGACCCCGCGCGCCAAGACGCCGGAGGTCGCCGAGGCGCTGATCCGCGAGATGGCGTGGTACGACGCCTACCTCGCCAAGGGCGAGGCCGACCGGCGGGCCAACCCGTCGCCGGGCAACAAGAAGGGCGGCCTCAACAACATCGTCGAGAAGGCTTTGGGCTCGGTCGCCAAATCGGGCACGAGCGCGATCTCCGGGGTCCTGGCGCCGGGGGAGCGCGTCCGCGAGAAGGGCCTGATCTTCGCCGCGACCCCGGCGAGCGACTTCGTCTGCGGCACGCTGCAGCTCGCCTCGGGGATGACCGTCCAGGTATTCTCCACCGGGCGCGGCACGCCCTACGGGCTCAGCCAGGCCCCGGTGATCAAGGTCGCGACCCGGACGGAACTCGCCGAGCGCTGGTCCGATCTGATCGACCTGGATGCCGGCCGCATCGCCACCGGCGCGGCCACGATCGAGGAGGTCGGCTGGGAGCTGTTCCACCTGATCCTCGACGTGGCGAGTGGGCGCAAGCGCCCCTGGTCCGACCGGTGGGGGCTGTTCAACGATCTGACCCTGTTCAACCCGGCGCCGATCACCTGAGGGCGGCCGGGGGGCATGCGCCCTGCGGCGTCGTCAGCGTGGCCGCGTTCTGCTAGGCAGCCGGCATTGCCATGACGCTGCCGATTCCCTCCCTCCGGACCCTGCTCTTCCGCCTGCACTGGGCGCTTGGCCTCACCGCCGGCCTCGTCCTCGCCCTGATGGGCCTGACCGGGGCGCTGATGAGCTACGAGGAGGCGATGACCGCCTTCGCCAACCGCGACCGGCTGGAGGTCACGCCCGGCGCGCGGACGGCGCTGTCTCCCGCGACCCTCGCGGCGCGGATCGACGCGCAGGCGGGGGGGCGTATCGCCAACGTGCTGACCTTGTCGGACGATCCGCGCGCCAGCGTCCATGTCCGCTTCGCCCGCGATCCCGAGACCCGCGCGCGGCCGCCCGCCGCCTATGCCGATCCCTACGACGGCACCCTGCTCGGCCCGGTGCGGCTGGAGGGGGCCTTCACCACGGTGCGGGACCTGCACCGCTGGCTGCTGCTCCCCGGCGGGTCCAAGGGCTGGGGCCGCACGATCACGGGCGCCTGCACCCTGGCGCTGCTGGCTTTCCTCGGGACGGGTCTCTACCTGCGCTGGCCCAGGATCCATCGCTGGCGGATCTGGCTGAAGCCGGCCCTGTCGCGCCCCGGCCGGCCGCGCTGGTGGTCGCTGCACGCCGTGGTCGGGACGTGGCTGCTGCCCGTCTACCTGGTCATCGCGCTCAGCGGCCTGACATGGTCCTACCCGTCGTTCAAGGACGGCGCCACGCGGCTGCTCGCGGGCGCTCCGGACGCGGGGAAGCCTGCGCGACCGGCCGGGAGCAAGGCTGCCGGACGCCCGGTCGATGCCGGGGCCGATGGCGGCGCGGCCGTCGACCGCGCCTGGGCGGATTTCCGCGCGCGGACCGGTGACGCCGCCGGGACAGCGGTCCTGACCCTGCCGGGGGCCGACACGAAGGCGATCCGGATCCGCTGGCTGCCCAAGGGCGTCGATGCGCCGAGCGCCCGCAACGAGGAGCGCTACGATCCCCTCACGGGCGCCCTGCTGGCCTCCGAGCGCGCCACCGATGCGCCGCTGGGCCGGCGTCTCCTGGACAACATCCTGGAGGTGCATCGCGGCCGCTTCTTCGGCGATCTCGTCGCTCTGCTGTTCTGCCTCGCGGCGCTGGCCATGCCGGGTTTCGCGGCCACCGGCCTGACCCTCTACGCCCTGCGCCGCCGCGCCGGTGCCCGGCGCAGGGCCGTCGAGCCGAAAGCGTCGGCAGGGGCCGTCCGCGCGGTGTGAGACCCTGCGCCCGTGTGGCCTTCGGCCGCTCCAGCCCGCTCGCCGTCGCGAGCGCCGCGAAGGCGAGCGGGGCGTCATGACGCCGGTCCGTGGAGCGCCGCCCGGGCGTGCATCGCTCCGTGCGGGACCGGCAGCACTGCACTCCCCCGGTGTGACGCGATAGACGAGGCCGCCGCCTCCGCGAGGCCGCCCGCCCGGTTCAGAGCCGGGCGGTGATCGTCGCGAGCACCGTGAACGGCGCGCCGGGCGTGTTGTTGGTCACGCTCGTCGGCGCCTCGATGTAACGTGCGTTCGTCAGATTGCGCATGTTGACCGACAAGCGCCAATGCGCGTCGAAGTCGTAGTATACGAGCGCGTCGAGGCGATTGTAGGCACCCACGGTGAAGCTGTTGTTGAGGTCGCCGTAGCGCTGGCCGACATGGGTGATGCCGAACCCGAGCCCGAGCCCGCGGAGCGGGCCATGCTGGACATCATAAGTCGTCCAGAGGCTGCCGCTGAAGACCGGCACGCCGGCGAGGCGATTGCCGATCGCGAAGGTCGTGTCTTTGGTGATCCGCGCGTCGATCAGGCCGACGCTGCCGATGATGTTCCAGCCGGGCAGGATCTCACCGGCCAGATCCGCCTCGACCCCCTGCGATTGCTGCTGGCCGGTGATGACGGAGAAGGTGGGGTTCTGTGGATCGGTGGCCGCGACGTTGTCCCGCGTGATCCGGAAGGCGGCTGCGCTCAGGGTCAGGCCGGGATTGAGATCGACCCGGGTACCGACCTCGATCTGATCGCCCGTGCTGGGAGGCGGGCTGGTCACGTTCAAGACGCTTGCGGTCTGCGGCAGGAACGAGGTGGCGTAGCTCGCATAGAAGGTCAGCGGCTCGAACGGCCTGTAGATCAGGCCGACCCGCGGCGAGGCGCCAAACAGGGTCTGCTCGGGCGGCTGGGATTTCGATGCCGGCACGCGGCTGAAATAGTATTGGCTGCCGAGGTCGAACCGAGCTCCGACGACGAGCTGCAATCCGGGCGCGAGCACGATCTGGTCCTGCGCATAAAACCCGTACACTTCCAGCTTCTGCTTCAGGTCAGACTGGAACCGGAGTGGCTGGAAGGCCGCACCGAACACAGGGGTGAGGAAGCTGACGGGGGCGAGGTTGCCTTGCAGCAGGAGGGCGTGCCGGAAGCCGTTGGAATATTCGATCCCCAGGAGCCCCGTATGGGCGAGGCCGAAGGTCTCGAACTTCATCACGGCCTCGGACTGCGTGTCGACCGCGGCAAAGCGTGAATTGACCGCTGACTCGCGTCGGTTCACCAGCGTGCCGGCAGTGTTGACGCTCTCGGCGCGGGCCGCGAACACGTCGAAGGTGCCCCATTGCCCACTGACGATCTGCCGGAGCATCAGGTTCTCGTTGACGTCGTGCTCGGCCCGCATGGTGATCGTGTTGAAGGCTCCGGAGTATCGTGACGAGGGCTCGCCGTAGAACCGGCTGATGTTGTCGAGGGGCACGCGGCCACGGAAGGCCACCAGACCTTCGTCATACTGGCTGTGCTGGTTGGTGAATTCCGAGTTCACGTAGACGCGGGTGTCAGCACTCGGGGTCCAACTGAAGGCGGGCGCTACGAAGACGCGCCGATTGGTGTCGCCCCCGAAGTTGCGGAAGGTCGGATCTTCCTGCGCGGCGAAGCTGAGACGGGCGGCAAGCCCCTCGACAGCAGGTAGCGCACTCGACACGGAGCCCTGGAAGCGCCGGAAGCCGAAGCTGCCGCCCTGGACGCTCGCATCGGCTGTCGGTTCAAGCGTCGGCCGGCGGGTCACGATGTTGATGACCCCGCCCGGATCGCCGCGACCGAACAGCATGGAGGCTGGCCCCTTGATGACCTCGACACGTTCGGCATCCACAAGGTCCCGTGTGACCGGGTAGAAGTTGATCGCTGGATCGACCAGCACACCGTCGACGGCGAAGACCTGCGTGGAGAATCCGCGGATGAGGTAGTTCTGCGATCGTCCCTGGATGGTGCTGCCGAGCACGACGTTGCTGACGTTGGTTACGGCATCGGTCAGGCGCAGGTCCTGCTGGTCGGTCAGCACCGCGCGGGGAACGATGTTGATCGATTGCGGCGAGTCGCGCACGGGGGTGTCGGTGCGTGTGGCCGTCGCCGAGCGTGTCGCCCGATAGCCGATGACGGGGCCATCTGCCCGTTCACCGACCGGACCGGTACCGGTGACGCTGAGTTCCGAGAGAACGACCTCGTCGGCTGTCGGAGCGGATTGCGCGAGAACCTCTGCGGGCGAAGAAAATAGAAGGGCCGTTGCAAGTCCGGCTCGATAGAGAATCAAGCAAGAGCGATAATATTTGGCTTGATCGACGGCGTCGATCTGATCGGCTGGCATAATTTAAAATCATTCTTAGGAGTGGCGTCTCGATATGACGCTGTATTCCTAGAGTGCAAATGCCGCTCGATCTCAATGGCGATCGAGCATGGCGCGGATCGGGGGCGCATCCTGTGTCCGGGTGTTGCGTGAAGGGCACGATTTGTTCTGAAATACTTTGAAGTCATTCAAATCTGACAACTTTTGCGTGTGATTTGCTGAAACTTCGCAACCCGTTGCATCCGGTGACGGGCATCGGGATTCGTCCGCCGTACCCCGCCACATGGTGCAGGGGGTCGTCGGGAATGGCCGGCACGGCCGGCCCGCGATCGGGAATTGCGGTTGTGCGGGCTCCCTGTCCGTGCGGCCCATGGAGGCCGCCACGGAGCCGGGATCAGCGGGCTGCGGGCCGATCCGGTGTCGCCGGGCACGGCAGGCGGCCGTCGAGCCCGGCATGGAGGAGCGCGTGGATCTGGGTGACCGCCCCGGCGACGTCGTAATCGGGCAGCGCGGCGCGGCTCACGACGATCCCCTTCATCAGAGGCGCGAGGAGGGCGTAAAGCGCCGCCGGATCGCAAGCTGGCGCGGTGGCGAGCGCCGACAAGGTCGCAACGAACCAGTCCCGGCTCTCGACTTCGGTCTGCGCCGTCATGGCGGCGATGGCCGGATTGCGCGTCGATTCCGACCAGATTTCCACCCGCAGAGCCGCGGCTTCGCGGGTGATCGACATGAAGTAGCGGGCGATGAGGCCCAGCAACGTCCCGCGCGGGTCACTGCTGCCCTCCATCTCGGCGACCAGGAGCGTGCCGCGCTCGCGCTCACGCTCGACCAGCCCGAGGACCAGGGCCTCCTTGGATTCGAAGTAGCGGTAGAAGTTGCCCGGACTCATCGCAGCCTCGCGGGCGAGGTCCTGCATGGTGGTGCGATGGAAGCCGTTGCGCGTGAAGCAGGCTTCGGCGGCGTCGAGAATGTGCTCGCGCCGGGCGGAGGGCCCGACGCGGGCCTCCGCAAGTCCGTCCGCTGCGGCGGTCACTGCCCCGGCTGCGCGGCGACGGCCACCGGCGTGATGCGGCTCTGATCCTTGCCCAGGCTGGCGACGGTGCAGGATTGCGGTCCCTGATGCAGGTCCGCGCAGATCCGGGCCTGCCAGCCGTCCGGGCCGGCCCCGGTCCAGCCGATCAGCGCCAGCCAGGCGAGGGCCAGGACGGCGCCAAAGGTCAGGTTGGCGGGGGTGCAGACGGTGCGGAGCTGGGTGAGAGCGCCCGGGCCGCGGGCGCCGAAACGCTCGGCATCGAGATCGGACCAGCGGCCTTCGAGGGTGAGAGCCATCGTGCGCTCCTGTTGGCCTCACCTGTGTAATGAACGTTCATTCTCATGTCAATGAACGTTCATTCTCGTCGAGGTCGCGCAGCGGACGAAGGACGGCCTGCCGCCGATGCCTGCGGTTCGTCGGGAGGGAGGGCGCGATCGCTGCCGGGTCTTCGACGCCGGTGCAGGGTATGCCGGAGCGGCGGTTCGGACCGGTGCGCGGGCGGGACGCCGCTCCGGGTCCGCGATCCCTCCCGCCGCGCTCCGGCGGCTCGGGATCGGGGGCGCAGAATCAGTCGTGGTGGATCCGGTCATGCCGGAGCCGGGCCGGAACCCGTGATCCGCGGCTGTGTCGCGGTCTCGGCGCGTCCGGGAGCCCCGTCCCGGACGCGCGAGGCCTGCCGTCAGCCGAGCACGGCCGGCTTGAGGGCGCCGGTCCGCTCGTGGAAGTCCGGGCCGTTGGTGGTCCGGGCCACGTGGCCGGCGCGGATCAGGTAGTCGCCGAAATGCTCGCCCGGTTGCCGACCCTTCGCGTAGTCGGCAAACAGCGGATCGAGGGTGCTGCGGATCTCGGAGGCCGCGACGTCCTCCTTGTAGAGCTTGCTCAGGCGCGAGCCGTCGTGGGCGGCGCCGAGATAGAGGTGGTAGCGCTCGGGGCCGCGGCCCACGAGGCCGATCTCGGAGATGAACGGCCGGGCACAGCCGTTCGGGCAGCCGGTGGAGCGGATCGTGATCTCCTCCTCGGCCAGCCCATGGGACGCGAGGCTCTCCTCCAGCTCCGTCATCAGGTCCGGCAGGTAGCGCTCGCTCTCGGCGAGCGCCAGGCCGCAGGTCGGCAGGGCCACGCAGGCGAGCGAGTTGCGCCGCAGCGCGCCCGCGCCCCGGGTCAGGCCGTACTCGTCGACGAGCGCGTCGATCTCCGCGCGCTTCTCCGCCGGCACGTTGGCGATGATCACGTTCTGGTTGCCGGTGAGGCGGAAATCGCCCTCGTGCACCTCGGCGATGCGCCGCAGGCCCGAGAGGAATTGCGGCCCGCCCTCGATGTCCTTGATCCGGCCAGAAGGCACGTAGAGGGTGAGGTGATAGCGGCCGTCGTCGCCCTCGACCCAGCCGTAGCGGTCGCCGTTGTTGGTGAAGGTGAAGGGTTTGGGCGCGCCGAGCTTCTGGCCGATCCGCTTCTCCACCTCGGCCCGGAAGGCGTCGAGCCCGTAGCGCTCGATCGTGTATTTGAGGCGGGCGTTCTTGCGGTTCTTGCGGTTGCCCCAGTCGCGCTGGACCGTCATCACGGCCTCGGCGACCTTGAGGGCGTCCTCCGGCTTCACGAAGCCCATCACGTCGGCGGTGCGCGGGAAGGTGTCGGGCTCGCCGTGGGTCATGCCCATGCCGCCGCCCACCGTCACGTTCCAGCCCGTCACCTGGTTCTTCTTGTCCAGGATCGCGATGAAGCCGAGGTCGTGGGCGAAGATGTCGACCTCGTTGGAGGGCGGCACCGCCACGACCGTCTTGAACTTCCGCGGCAGGTAGGTCCGGCCGTAGACCGGCTCGACCTCGGCCGCGTCCTCGCCGCCGACCACGCGCTCGCCGTCGAGCCAGATCTCCCGCCACGCGCTGGTCTTGGGCAGCAGCGAGTCGGAGATGTCCTTGGCGAGCTGGTAGGCGGCCTTGTGGGCGCCGGTCTGGGCTGGGTTCGTCGCCGCCATGACGTTGCGGTTGACGTCGCCGCAGGCCGCGATCGTGTCGAGGAGCGCGCCGTCGATGGCCGCCATCGTGCGCTTCAGGTTCGACTTGATCACGCCGTGGTACTGGAAGGTCTGGCGCGTGGTCGCCCGCAGCGCCCCGCCCGCGTAGGTCCGGGCGATGTCGTCGAGGATCAGCCACTGCTTCGGGGTGATGACGCCGCCCGCGATGCGCAGGCGGATCATGAAGCTGTAGGCCTTGTCGAGCTTCTTCTTGGTCCGCTCGGGGCGCAGGTCGCGGTCGTCCTGCAGGTACATCCCGTGGAACTTCACGAGCTGCCCGTCATCCTCCGAGATCGCCCCCGTGGCGTGCTTCAGGAGGCCGTCCGCCAGCGTGCCGCGGAGATAGCCGCTGGCGATCTTGATGTGCTCGTTCGCCGCGAGCTGGGCCGCGCGGGCGGCCTCGGCATCGGTGATCGGCCGGTCGGTCGGCGGGGTCTCGTAGACGCGCTTGGCCGGGGTCGGGGTCTCGGCGGCGTCGCGGGGGCTGTGGTCGTCCATGGGGTGAATCCGTCTGTCTGAACGCGTCTCCCACCCCACGCGTCAGGGGTGGGTGCCGAGCGGAACGCGTGCCGGTTCACGGGAGGGGCGGGGTCCGCGACGGTCCCCCTCTCCCGTGCGGGAGAGGGTCGGGGAGAGGGATGCGCCCTCTCCGGAAAGACCTGGATCCCTCACCCTGTCCCTCTCCCGCACGGGAGAGGGGACCCGCGCCCCGTCCTGCTCCGCTCCAATCTCGATCCTGCGGCCTCGGAAGGCCGGTCCGTTAGTACACGTCCTGCTGGTAGCGGTGACCGCGCTCCAAAGCCGCGACCTGGGTCTCCGCGTCGGCGGCGCTCAGGTTCTTCACGGTCTGGTACGCGCCCACCACCGCGGCCCGCACGTCCTTGGCCATGTTCTTGGCATCGCCGCAGACGTAGAGATGGGCGCCCCCATCCAGCCAGGAGACCAACTCCTGCGCGTGCTGGGTGATCCGGTCCTGCACGTAGACCTTTTCCGGCTGGTCCCGCGAGAAGGCCACGTCGATCTTCGTGAGCGACCCGTCCTCCAGGGCGTCCTGCCACTCGAGCTGGTACAGGAAGTCGTGGGTGAAGTGCCGGTCGCCGAAGAACAGCCACGACCGCCCGGGGGCCTCGATCGCCCGGCGCTCCTGCACGAAGGCGCGGAACGGCGCGACGCCGGTGCCGGGGCCGACCATGATGATGTCGGTGGCCGGGTCCTGCGGCAGGCGGAAGTGGCGGTTCGGCTTCAGCCGCACCCGCAGCTTGGCGCCGTCGCGGATCCGGTCGGCCACGTGGACCGAGGCGACCCCCGAGCGGGCGCGGCCGTGGGTCTCGTAGCGCACCGCCGCGATGGCGAGGTGGACCTCGTCGCCCACCTCCTTGCGCGAGGAGGCGATCGAGTAGGCCCGCGGCGGCAGCGGCCGGGTGATGGTGCCGAGATGCTCGGCCGTGAGCTTGGCCGGGTAAGTCTCCAGCAGGTCGATCAGGTGCCGCCCCTCGATCCAGGCCTTGGCCTCGCCGCTGTCGATGAGCGTCTGCGCCTGCGTGTGGCCGGTGGCCTTGACGAAACGCTCGACCGTGGCGGCCGACAGCGTGGTGATGTCCCGCTCGGCCAGCAGCGCCTTGCGCAGGGCCTCGTCACCCGAGAGCCCGGCGGCGTTGAGGATCTCGTCCACGAGCTGCGGGTCGTTCTCAGGGAAGATTTCCAGCGAATCGCCCGGCTCGTAGGCCGGGGCGCCCTCCTCGAAGGCGAGGGCGAGGTGGATCGTCTCCTTGTCGGAGCGCGAGGAATTGAGGTTCACGTGCTCGACGACCTCGACCACCACGGGCTCGCGGCTCGGCTCGGCGTCGTCCTCCTCGCCGGTGCCGGCGCGGGCGAAGTCCACCGCCACGACGTTGTCGGGCTGCTCCGCCGGGGCGAGCGCCTTGAGCGCGCCCTTGATCCAGTCGGCCGCCGGCTTCTCGAAGTCGAGGTCGAGGTCGGCCCGCTCCGCGGCGCGCTTGCCTCCCAGCGCCTCGAAGCGTTCGTCGAGGGCCTTCCCGATGGCGCAGAACTCCGCGTAGGAGGTGTCGCCGAGCGCCAGCACCGCGAACTCGACGCCGTCGAGGCGCGGGGCGCCCTCCCCCATCAGCTCGCCATAGGCCCGCACGGCCCGGGCCGGCGGCTCGCCCTCGCCCCAGGTGGCCGCGATGGCGACGAGCTTGCCGGCCTTGGGCAGGGTCGCGATGTCGAGGTCGGCGAAATCCACGACCTTCGGCTTGAAGCCCTGCTTGCGCGCGAGCTTCGCGACGGTGCCGGCGAGCGCTTCGGAATTCCCCGATTCGCTCGCGTAGATCACCGTCAGCGGCGCGGCGGCCTTGGGCGGGGCGGCCGGCAAAGCGGCGGGCTGCCCACCGGCGGCGTCGAGGCCCGCCAGGAAGCCGGCCAGCCATGCGCGCTGCGTGGGGCTCGCGGCGCCGAGCACCGCATCGAGGCTGGCGCGCTCGCCGTCCCCGAACGGGGCGGTGCGCGGGAGGAGGTTCTGGCGGGACATTACGAGACCATGTCGGGGCCTGCGCGGCCCGTGTCAATCAAGAAACGTTCTTTTTGCAGAACGGGCGGAGACGAGAACATCACATTCGCTGCACTGCGAAAAAAGAGAATATCATTCTCCCACCACGGAGAGGACCGGGGAGGTGCCGGGCAGATGGCGCCCGTTCTTCGGCGGCGCCGGCAGCGGCAGCGCCGTCGTGGATTTCACCTTTTCCATGGCGAAGCGGGAGGTGACGTTCTTGAGCGGCAGCACCGCGATGAGGTGCTTGTAGAAGCTGTCATAGGCCTGCATGTCGGCGACGACGACGCGCAGCATGTAGTCCACGTCGCCCGCCATCCGGTAGAACTCCAGCACCTCCGGCATGGCCGAGACGGTTGCGGCGAAGCGCTGCAGCCAGTCCTGGGAATGGTCGGCGGTCTCGATGGAGACGAACACGGTCAGCCCGAGGCCGAGCTTCACCGGATCGAGCACCGCCACCCGCCGGTCGATGACCCCATCGGCCTCCAGCTTCTGGATCCGCTTCCAGCACGGGGTCTGCGACAGGCCCACGCGTTCGCCGATCGCCGCGATGGAGAGCGTCGCGTCGGTCTGCAGCAGGGCGAGAATCTTCAGATCGATCGCGTCCAAAGCTGTCTCCGTGGGCTTCCGCCGCGCGCGGGGCGCGGGCGCATATAGGAGGCTACCGGTCTCGGTGAGAAGAATCTTTTACCTCGGGACCAGGTTGCCCGCGCCGATTGCTGTGCGCAACCGCACGCCGAACCGCCGGCCCGACACCGTCAAGCGCGCCGGGGCGCCTTGACTTCGTTCGGTATAGCGAACATTTCCGCCCTTCGACAACAGGCATGGCGCAGGCCGTGGCCTTTCCACCCACCACGCGAACCCCGGGACATGGCGCGATGACCCGTCCGGACCGACAGACGGCCGAAGCCCTCGCGGAGCGGCTGTCCGGGCTCGACCTTCCAGGCCGCCTCCACCTGATCGCCGCCGAGATCCCCGGCCGCCTCGTCTTCACGACGAGCCTGGGCGTCGAGGATCAGGCGCTCACCCACGCCCTGGCCATGGCGGGCCTGGCGAAGGGGCGCGTCGAGATCGTCACCCTCGATACCGGCCGCCTCTTCGCCGAGACCTACGACACCTGGACCGAGACCGAAGCGGCCTACGGCATCCGGATCGCCGCCTATGCGCCCGAGCGCGCGGCCGCGGAGGCGTTCGTTCGGAACGAAGGCATCAACGGCTTCCGCCGCTCGGTGGCCGCCCGGCAGGCCTGCTGCGGCTTCCGCAAGGTCGAGCCGCTGGGCCGGGCGCTCGAAGGCGCGAGCGGCTGGCTTACGGGGCTGCGGGCCGGCCAGTCCGCCAACCGCGCCGAGACGCCGCTGGCCGAGTTCGACCCCGCCCGCGGCCTGATCAAGCTGAACCCCCTGGCCGATTGGTCCCGGGCGCAGGTCGACAGCTTCGTGCGCGAGAACTTCGTTCCCTACAACGTCCTGCACGACCGGGGCTTCCCGTCGATCGGCTGCGCCCCCTGCACCCGGGCCGTGAAACTCGGCGAGCCCGAGCGCGCCGGCCGCTGGTGGTGGGAGCAGGAGGAGAAGAAGGAATGCGGCCTGCATGTCGGACGCCCCGGGGCGTCGGTGCAGCCCGGCCAGGAGGCCGCCGTTTTCGAGACTTCTTTAAAGACTAACCAAGATCATTCAGCCCGCCAGCCGGAGTTCGCCCGATGAGCGCCGCCCTCGCCGCCACCGTGCCGCCGAGCGCCCCTGCGTCCGCACAGACCTCTGCCGACCGCCTCAGCCACCTCAAGCGGCTTGAGGCCGAGGCCATCCACATCTTCCGGGAGACGGTCGCCGAGACCGAGAACCCGGTGATGCTCTACTCGATCGGCAAGGATTCCTCGGTGCTGCTGCACCTCGCCCTCAAGGCCTTCGCGCCCGGGCGGCTGCCGTTCCCGCTGCTCCACGTCGACACCACATGGAAGTTCCGCGAGATGATCGCCTTCCGCGACGCCCGCGCCAAGGAACTCGGCCTCGACCTCCTGATCCACACGAACCCGGACGGGCTCGCCCGCGGCATCGGACCGGTGAGCCACGGCTCCGAGGTCCACACCGACGTGATGAAGACGCAGGCCCTGCGGCAGGCCCTCGACAAGCACAAGTTCGATGCGGCCTTCGGCGGCGCCCGCCGCGACGAGGAGGCGAGCCGCGCCAAGGAGCGGATCATCTCCCTGCGCACCGCACAGCACCGCTGGGACCCGAAGCGCCAGCGCGCCGAGCCCTGGCATCTCTACAATCTCAAGAAGAAGCGAGGCGAATCCCTGCGGGTCTTCCCGCTGTCGAACTGGACCGAGCTCGACATCTGGCTCTACATCGAGCAGGAAAACATTCCGATCGTGCCGCTCTACTTCGCCAAGGAGCGGCCCGTGGTGGAGCGCGACGGGCAGCTGATCATGGTCGACGACGACCGGCTGCCGTTGGCGCCCGGTGAGACCCCGCAGCAGCGGCTCGTCCGCTTCCGCACGCTCGGCTGCTACCCGCTCACCGGCGCGGTGGAGAGCGACGCCGCGACGCTCCCCGAGATCATCGGCGAGACGCTCGCCGCCCGCACCTCGGAGCGCCAGGGCCGGGTGATCGACAAGGACGGGGCCGGCGCCATGGAGCGCAAGAAGCAGGAGGGCTATTTCTGATGACGGTGCACCAGGCTCCTACGGCCTTCGCCGATCGCGCCTCCGGCTACGCGGCCTTCCTCACGGCCCACCGCAGCAAGGCGGTGCTGCGCTTCATCGCCTGCGGCTCGGTGGATGACGGCAAGTCGACCCTGATCGGGCGGCTCCTGCACGACACCAAGCAGATCTTCGACGACCAGATCTCGGCGCTCCAGCGCGATTCGCGCAAGCACGGGACGCAGGGGCAGGAGGTGGATCTCGCGCTGCTGGTGGACGGCCTCCAGGCCGAGCGCGAGCAGGGCATCACGATCGACGTCGCCTACCGGTTCTTCTCCACCGACAGGCGCTCGTTCATCGTGGCCGACACGCCCGGCCACGAGCAGTACACCCGCAACATGGCCACCGGCGCCTCGACGGCGGACGTGGCGGTGATCCTGGTCGATGCCCGCCAGGGCCTGACCCGCCAGACCCGGCGCCACGCGCTGCTGGTCTCGAATCTCGGGATCCGCCGGGTCGTGCTGGCGGTGAACAAGATGGATCTCGCCGGCTGGGCGCAGGGCACCTTCGACGGCATCGTCGCGGGCTTCTCCGACTTCGCCCGGGATCTGAACTTCGCCGAGGTCAAGGCGATCCCGCTCTCGGCCAAGAACGGCGACAACGTCGTGGAGCCGGGCATCGCGGCGCCCTGGTACACGGGCGGCCCCCTGCTCGCCTACCTGGAGACCGTGCCGGTCCGCGCCGAGGCGCTGAACGCGCCGTTCCGCATGGCGGTGCAGTGGGTCAACCGGCCCAATTCCGAGTTCCGCGGCTACAGCGGCCGGATCGCCAGCGGCCGGGTGCGCCCGGGCGATTCCGTGACGGTCCAGCCCTCCGGCCGGACCTCGACCGTGGCGCGGATCTACACCGCCGACGGCGACCTGCCCGAGGCCGGCGAGGACGAGTCAGTCACCCTGGTGCTGGCCGACCAGATCGACGCCTCCCGCGGTCAGGTGATCGTGGCCACCGACGCACCGATGCGGGTCACCGAGACCCTCGACGCCCGCCTGTTCTGGGCGGCCGAGACCGATCTCAGCCCGGGTGCCAGCCTGTTCGCCAAGATCGGCACCGCCACGGTCACCGCGACCGTGGAGCGGATCATCTCGCGCATCGATCCAGAGACCGGCAGGCCCGGCCCGGCCGAGCGCCTGTCGGCCAACGACATCGCCGACGTGGCCCTGCGCCTCGACCGGGCGGTGGCGGTCGACGCCTACGCGGAGAACCGCGAGACCGGCAGCCTGATCCTGATCGACCGCGAGACCACCGACACGGCGGCGCTCGGGCTGGTCCTGGCGCCGAAGACGGAAGCGGCCAAGCCGGCGACGCCCGATGCGAAACCTGCGGAAGGCGGCGGCTTCCTCGCCCGTCTCGGTCGCCTGTTCGGGCGCTGAGGACGGCCGGGCGCGCGACTGGTTTCAGGATCGGGCGCGGGTCCCCTCTCCCGTGCGGGAGAGGGACAGGGTGAGGGATCAGGTCTGTCCGGAGAGGGCTCGACCTGACTGCGCGGCAAGGACGGGCTCGATCCTGTGGCGTCTCGTCCCTCACCCCAACCCTCTCCCGCACGGGAGAGGGGGCCGGTCGCTTGCCGCGCCCGTGTAGGCGCAGCGGACCGGGCCGTCGCGCAACGCGATCAGACCAGCTTGAACCGCAGCGCCCCGAGCCCTTCCAGCTCCGAGACCACCTCGTCGCCGGGCTTCAGCCACGCCCGGTCCTTGCGCGGAGTCTTCTCGCCGAAGATCACCCCCTGCGGCGTGCCCGTGTAGAAGATGTCTCCCGGCTTGATCGTCATCACCTTGGACGCGAAGCTGATCAGCTGGCGGCAGTTGAAGATCATGTCGTTGGTGCTCCAGTCCTGGCGCACCTGGCCGTTGACCAGCGTCTTGAGCTTGAGGTTGTTCGGGTCCTTCACCCGGTCGGCGGTCACCAAGTAGGGGCCGAGCGGCGCGAACCCGTCCGAGGTCTTGCCGATCATGAATTGCGAGGTCAGCGTCTGGAGATCCCGGGCGCTGAAATCGTTGCCCGTGCAGTAGCCGGCGAGATAGTCGAGGGCGTCCGCCTCGGACACGTTCCGGCACTCGCGGCCGAACACCATCACCAGCTCGGTCTCGTAGTCGAATTCCCGCGCCGCCTGGGTCGGCAGCGTGATCGTGCCGCCGTGGTGGTTCAGGGCGTTGTTGTACTTGTTGAACAGCGGCGGGTCCTTGGGGATCGGCGTGCCGGTCTCCTCCGCGTGGTGGCGGTAGTTGAAGCCCATCATGATGATCTTCTCGGGCCGCGTGACCACCGGCGCGTAGGCGATGCCGGATTCCGCCAGCATGAAGCGCCCGTCGGGGGCGGCCTCGACCGCGTCGATCAGCGCCCGCAGCGCCGGGCCGCGCCCGTTCTGGAGAAGGTCGTCCATGTCGGTGGGAACCGGCATCCCGAGCGCCCGGCCGGCGGCTTCGACGTCGAGCACGCCGTCCCTGGTCTTCACGCCCAGGGCGTAGCCGTTGCCGCGGCGCATGTTGAGCAGGATCATGTCCCGGGGCATGCCGACGGGCGGCGGCGCCGCCGGCGCGGTGTTGGGCGCGGTCTTCGGAGCCGCCGTGCGCTCCTCGGCGGCCCGGGCCGGCGCCGCGGCGGCGGCGAGGCCCGCGGCCGTGGCGGTCAGGAATTCGCGTCGGTTGCCCATGCTGCCTCTCCTCCGGTCGGCCCGTCTGGTCGCGGGCGGTGATCCGGGCGGGAGCCTGCACGGCCGGCGGCGGCGCCGCCAGGACCCCGCGGCGGGGGCCGGTGACGGCTCAGGCCGCCTGTGAGGCGGCGCCGAGCCCCCAGGCCTGCGCCAGCAGCGCGTAGGATTCGTGCCGGGCGGCTTGGTCGGGGATCGCCGTGACGACCATCAGCTCGTCGGCCTGCGTGCGCTGGACCATGTCGGCGAGCCGGGCCCGCAGGGTCTCGGGGCCGCCCACGTGCAGGCGGTCTCGGCCGCGCGCGATCTGCATCCGCTCGGCGTCGGAATACGGGTAGGCCAGCGCCTCGGCGAGGCTCGGCAGCGGCCGGTACTCGCCCCGCTCCCGCCGCAGCGTCGCCAGCCGCGCGCTGGAGGCCAGCCGCTCGGCCTCCGCATCCGTGGGGGCGCAGATCGCCGCCACCGCCAGGATCGCGTGGGGCTTCGCGCCGAGCCGCGTCGGCTGGAACCGGTTCCGGTAATCCAGCATCGGCGGCTCCGCGGGCATCCCGGAGAAGTGCTGCGCGAAGCCGAAGCCGCAGCCGATCTCGGCGGCGAGGCGAGCGCTGTAATCGGAGGAGCCGAGCAGGAAGATCGGCGGCAGCGGCACCCCCGCGGGGCTCGCCTCGATCCGCGCGAACGGATGCCCCTCCGGGAAGCCGCCGTCCCAGAACAGGAGCTCCTGCAGGCGGTCGAGGAAATCGTCCCCGCCGCCCTCCCCCGGCGCCTCCCGGCGGCGCAGCGCCCGGGCGGTGAGGCCGTCGGTGCCGGGCGCGCGCCCGAGACCCAGATCGATCCGGCCCGGGAACAGCGCCTCCAGCACCCGGAAGCGCTCGGCCACCATCAGCGGCGCGTGGTTCGGAAGCATGATCCCGCCCGAGCCGACCCGGAGGTTGCGGGTCTCGGCGGCGATCTGGCCGATCATGATCTCGGGGGCGGGGCTCGCCACGTTGGGCAGGGCGTGGTGCTCGGCGAGCCAGTAGCGCCGGTAGCCGAGGCCGTCGACGTGGCGGGCGAGCGCCAGGGTGTCGTGCAGGGCCTGCGCCGGGGTCGAATCGGCGCCGACGAAGGAGAGGTCGAGGACGGAGAGCGGAGTCATGGACAGGATCTGGTAACGACGATCCCGCAAAGCGAGAGCGGCCGCGCAGGCGAGACCTGCGCCGCGCGCCCGGCGCGAGATCCGGCTTCGTGCCGCGCACCGCCTTGCCGGCTCAGCGTCCCGGGCCTAGGGTCCGCCGCGCCGCAAAAAGGGGCGGCGAACGGGCATTCCTCGCCCACGCAATCCGGAGCACCGCACGCCATGGCTCTCCTCGCCGACGTCCTCTCGCGGGTGAAGCCGTCCGCGACCATCGTGATGACCCAGAAGGCCCGGGACCTGAAGGCCTCCGGCGTCGACGTCATCAGCCTGTCGGTGGGCGAGCCCGACTTCGACACGCCCGAGCACATCAAGCAGGCCGCCATCGCGGCGATCCACCGGAACGAGACCCGCTACCCGCCGGTCTCCGGCATCGTGCCCCTGCGCGAGGCGATCGTGCGCAAGTTCAAGCGCGAGAACGGGCTCGACTACAAGGTCTCGCAGACCATCGTGGGCACGGGCGGCAAGCAGGTGCTGTACAACGCCTTCCTCGCCACCCTGAACCCCGGCGACGAGGTGGTGATCCCCCGCCCCTACTGGGTGTCCTACCCGGAGATGGTCGGCCTGTGCGGCGGCACGCCGGTCTTCGCCGACACCGACATGGCCAACGGCTTCAAGCTCCAGCCCGAGGAGCTCGACCGGGTCCTGACGCCGAAGACCAAGTGGATCGTCCTCAACTCGCCCTCGAACCCGTCTGGGGCCGCCTATTCCCGCGCCGAGATGAAGGCGCTGACCGACGTGCTGCTCCGCTATCCGGACGTGCACATCCTCACCGACGACATCTACGAGCACCTGACCTACGGCGATTTCGAATTCGTCACCCCGGCCCAGGTCGAGCCGGAGCTCGTCGAGCGGACGCTGACCATGAACGGCGTCTCGAAGGGCTACGCCATGACCGGCTGGCGCATCGGCTACGCGGCCGGGCCGGAGACGCTCATCAAGGCGATGGATTTCGTCCAGGGCCAGCAGACCTCCGGCGCCAGCACGATCGCGCAATGGGCTGCGGTCGCTGCCCTCGACGGCCCTCAGGATCACCTCGCCACGTTCCGGGCGGCCTTCCAGGGCCGGCGCGACCTCGTCGTGTCGATGCTCAACCAGACCAACGGCCTGACCTGCCCGACGCCCGAGGGCGCGTTCTACGTCTACCCGTCCTGCGCGGCGCTGATCGGCAAGAAGACGGAGGCCGGCAAGACCATCGAGACCGACGAGGACTTCGTCATGGAGCTGCTCCAGGCCGAGGGCGTGGCCGCGGTGCATGGCTCGGCCTTCGGGCTCGGCCCGAACCTGCGCATCTCCTACGCGACGTCGAACGCGGTGCTGGAGGAGGCCTGCCGGCGTATCCAGCGCTTCTGCGGCTCGCTGCGGTAGGGCCCTCCGGGCGATCCTTCCCGGGCGCGGACCCCGGTCCGCGCTCGGCGTGACGGGGCTCGCGCCCGCGCTCTTGCCCGCGCTCTCGGGGGCGCCCTCCGGTCGGCCGCGGGGCCCGCTGATACGCTTCGCCGCGGCCGCGGCGGCGCGCGGATCGCCGCGCGGGCCACCGAAACGGTCCCGCCTCTGTTGCCGGCTCGGCTGTCACCCTCTACACGGGCTGTCCCCAGCGGCCGATGCGCCTGAAGGTTTCGCGAGCCCGCTCGGGCCTGCATGGCAGCGGGGTCGGCAGTGACGGGGCGGTCCGGACCAGTTCTCTGGACCGTTCCTGTGAGGCTCAGTGGGCCGAGTCGCTGCAGGAGTGTCGGGAGCGCGGGGAACAGGAACCGCGGGTTCGGCGCAAGGCCCACAAGATTCCCCGTCGACCGAGCGCCGGAGCCGTCCCGACGCCGCGATCTGACCCGTTCCGGGACAGGCCCGAACGCGACGGTTGCGGCTTCGTTCACGCTCCCGCGCGATGATGCGTCCGGGCCGGGGATCCGGTTCCGCGTAACCGCGTTCTCTCGGGCCTGACGACCATGCGAGCCCTGCTCACCAGCGGCATCAAGGCGATCCTCGGCATCGCCGCGCTCTCCACCGCCGCCCACTGGACCTTGCGCGTGCAGCGCGAGTCCGCCGCGCCCGCCACCGCGACGGCGCGCCCGGCCGAACCGACCGTGACCGGCTCCATCGAGCCGCGCCGGGTCGAGCGGGCCGCCGCGCTGGTCCCCGCCTCGGTGCCGGCCCCTGCGGCGGCGGTTCCGGTGGCGGCCGCGCGCGCCGCTCCGGGGCTCGACCAGTCGCATCTGGCCGCCCTGATCGCCGGCGCCACGCCGCCCAAGCCGAAGCTCGCAAAGACCGCGACCAAGACGGCCTCCGCCGAGAAGGCCGCGGTGAAGCGCTGAGCTCCGCCCCGGCCCGGGCGATCGTGCGGGCTGCATGGTTCCCCTGCGCGCCGGCGGATACCGGCGAAGCGCCGGGCGTGGCAGTGAACCGGCCTCTACCGAGATGGGTCAGGCATGAGCACGCAGGTCGCGACCTCCGTCCCCGATGACATCGGCGCGCCGCGCGCCGCTCCGGAGGTCGACCTCGCCGGCCGCCGACGGATCGTCGGCATCGCGCTGATGTGCGGGGCCGTCGCCTTCTTCGCCAGCCTCGATGCCTGCGGCAAGACCCTGGCGCGGGCCGGCGTCGACCCGCTGGTCACCACCTTCATGCGCTACGCGGCCAGCGTCGCCATGATCTCCCTGGTCATCAACCCGGTGCGCACGCCGGGCGTGGTGAAGAGCCGGCGGCTGCCGTTGCAGATCGTCCGCTCGCTGCTGCTCTTCGCCTCCACGGCCCTGAACTTCCTGGCCCTGCGCTACCTGCAACTCGCCGAGACGATCTCGATCCAGTTCGCCGCGCCGCTCACCGTGGCGCTGCTCGCCGGGCCGCTGCTCGGCGAGTGGTCGTCGCGGGCGCGGCTTATGGCGATCGGCGTCGGCTTCCTGGGGGTGCTGGTGATCGTGCGCCCGGGCGTGGGCGGGATGCATCCGGCCGCGCTGCTGTGCGTCGCCAACGTCGTGGTCTACGCCTTCTACGCGATCATCACGCGCAAGCTCGCGGCCTACGATTCGACCGCCACGACCATGTTCTACACGGGGCTCGCGGGCCTCGCGCTGATGGCCCCGCTCCTGCCCTGGATCTGGACGAGCCCGGCGAGCCTGACCCACTGGGCCCTGCTGTTCGGGGTCGCGCTGTTCGGGACGCTGGGCCACTGGCTGCTGGTGATGGCCCATGCCCGGGCCCCGGCCAACGTGCTGGCACCGTTCATCTACACGCAGCTGCTGTGGTCGGTGACGCTGGGCTTCCTGCTGTTCGGCGACGTTCCGAGCCGCTGGACCGTGGCGGGCGCCATGATCGTCGTCGGCTCGGGCCTGTATCTCCTGGCGCAGGAGACGATCCGCCGGGACACGCGTCCGGCCGCCTGAGGCGGCCGGACGGTCCGGTGACGGATCGGGTCAGCGGCCCATGCGCTCCTGGCGCTCCATCCGCTCCTCGCGGCGGTTCTCGCGCGCACGCCGGGCCGGATCCGGATCGGTGCCGAGCACGCCGCCGACCGTGCCGGTGGCTGCGCCCACCGCGCCACCGACGACCCCGCCCACAGGACCGGCCGCAGCCGCGCCATCCTCGGCACCCCGCTGGGCGCCGCGGGCCGTGCCCTGGGCCTGCGCGGCGCCGGCAAAGGCGAGGGGCGCGAGGGCGAGGGTCGTGATCAGTAGCTTCTTCATGGGTCTGCTCCGGTCATACGGTCTGGGAGTCTCCGCGCCGCCTCGGGGCGCGGAGGATGTGCCTGTTCAACGGTTCAGGCGCCGATTGGTCCCATCCGCGGTCACGGGCGCGTGATCCGCGCTGCCGCTGGCCTCGGGCCGGAGCGGCTGATAGAGAACGGGTCATGCACGCTTCGCGCGCCCTGCGCGGCTTCGGCCGCCCGATCCGAATTACCGGCCCGGCCTCCGCCTGAGGGCCCGCTTCGGCGCGGCCGCGCGGAGGTCCGGGATCCTCCTGCCGCCTGACCCGATTCCGCCGGCCTTTCGCCGGCCCGACCGCCGATGCGAGATCCGATGACGACCCCCGAGACCGCGCCCGCCCGCGACTATTCCAAGACCCTGTTCCTGCCGCAGACCGAGTTCCCGATGCGCGCCGGCCTGCCGGTGCGCGAGCCGCTGTTCATCGAGCGCTGGAAGCGGATGGACCTCTACGGGAAGCTGCGCGCCGGCGGCCAGGGCCGGCCGAAATTCGTGCTCCACGACGGCCCGCCCTACGCCAACGGCAACATCCACATCGGCACGGCGCTCAACAAGATCCTCAAGGACGTGGTGGTCCGTTCGCAGACCGCCCTCGGCTTCGACGCCAACTACGTCCCGGGCTGGGACTGCCACGGCCTGCCGATCGAGTGGAAGATCGAGGAGCAGTACCGCGCCAAGGGCCGCAACAAGGACGACGTGCCGGTGATCGAGTTCCGGCAGGAATGCCGGACCTTCGCGGCCCACTGGCTCGACGTGCAGCGCGAGGAGTTCAAGCGGCTCGGCGTCACCGGCGACTGGGACCATCCCTACGCGACCATGGCGTACCCGGCCGAGGCGGTGATCGCCGACGAGCTGATGAAGTTCTCGATGAGCGGCCAGCTCTATCGTGGCTCGAAGCCCGTGATGTGGTCGGTGGTGGAGAAGACCGCGCTGGCCGAGGCGGAGGTCGAGTACGAGGAGCACGTCAGCGACACGATTTTTTGTGCTTTTCCGATCCGGTCCGGCGCCGAGGGTGATCTCGCGCAGGCCCGGGTGGTGATCTGGACGACCACCCCCTGGACGATCCCGGGCAACCGCGCGGTCGCCTACTCCAAGAAGATCGCCTACGGGCTGTATCGGGTCACCGAGGCGCCGGCCGACAACTGGGCGACCCCCGGCCAGACCTATGTCCTCGCCGACAGCCTGGCCGCGACCGTGTTCAAGGCCGCCCGCGTCGAGGCGTTCGCGCGCGTCGGCGACGTGAGCCCGGCGATGCTCGCCGCCCTCACCCTGGACCATCCCCTGGCCCAGCGCGGCTACGGCTTCGCGGTGCCGATGCTCGACGGCGACCATGTCACGGACGAGTCCGGCACGGGCTTCGTCCACACGGCGCCGAGCCACGGCCGCGAGGATTTCGAGCTCTGGATGGCGAGCGGCCGGTCGCTGCGCGAGCGCGGCATCGACACGACCATCCCCTACACGGTGGATGCGGACGGCGTGCTCACGGAGGCCGCCCCGGGCTTCACCGGCACCCGCGTGCTCACCGCCAAGGGCGAGAAGGGCGACGCCAACAAGGCGGTCATCGCCGCGCTGACCGAGGCCGGGGCGCTGATCGCCCGCGGGGTGCTGCGCCACCAATACCCGCATTCCTGGCGCTCCAAGAAGCCGGTGATCTTCCGCAACACGCCGCAATGGTTCATCGCCATGGACCGGCCGGTGGATTTGCTCGGCGACCGGACGCTCCGGGAAGTGGCCCTTCAGGGCATCGACGACACCCAGTGGGTGCCGGCCCAGGGCAAGAACCGCATCACCGGCATGGTCGCCAACCGGCCGGACTGGGTGGTCTCGCGCCAGCGCGCCTGGGGCGTGCCGATCACCGTGTTCGTACACCGGGAGACGGCCGAGATCCTGAAGGATGAGCGCGTCAACGCCCGCATCCGCGACGCCTTCGCGGCCGAGGGCGCCGATGCGTGGTTCCAGGACGACGCCGCCCAGCGCTTCCTGGCGCCGGACCACGACCCGGCCGCCTACGACAAGGTCACCGACGTCCTCGACGTCTGGTTCGATTCGGGCTCGACCCACGCCTTCGTGCTGGACGATCCGGAGGCCTTCCCGGGCCTCGCCGGGGTCCAGCGCGTCCGCGACGGCGGGCGGGACCGGGTCATGTACCTGGAGGGCTCCGACCAGCACCGCGGCTGGTTCCAGTCCTCGCTGCTCGAATCCGCCGGCACCCGCGGCCGGGCCCCCTACGACATCGTCCTGACCCACGGCTTCGTGCTCGACGGCAAGGGCCTGAAGATGTCGAAGTCCAAGGGCAACGTCGTCGCGCCGCAGAGCGTCATCAAGGATTCGGGGGCCGACATCCTGCGCCTGTGGGTCGCCGCCTCCGACTACACCGACGACCTGCGCATCGGACCGGAGATCATCAAGACCTTCGCGGAGACCTACCGGAAGCTGCGCAACTCGCTGCGGTGGATGCTGGGCTCGCTGGCCCACCGGGTTCAGGGCGACGACGTGGCCTACGCGGACATGCCGGAGCTGGAGCGGCTGATCCTGCACCGGCTCGCCGAGCTCGACGGCGAGATCCGCGAGGCCTACGCGGCCTTCGACACCAAGCGGGTGGTGGCGCTGCTCAACGGCTTCATGACCGGCGACCTGTCGTCCTTCTACTTCGATGTCCGCAAGGACGCCCTGTACTGCGACCCGATCTCCTCGGTCCGCCGCCGGGCGTCGCTGCAGGTGATCGACGAGGCCTTCCGGCGGGTGGCGATCTGGCTCGCCCCGGTGCTCGCCTTCACGGCCGAGGAGGCGTGGCTCGACCGCTACCCGTCCGAGGACGGATCGGTGCATCTCCAGACCCTGCCGGAGACCCCGGCCGCGTGGCTCGACGCCGCCCTCGCGGAGCGCTGGCACAAGATCCGGCGGGTGCGGCGGGTCGTGACCGGCGCCCTGGAGATCGAGCGCGCGGCGAAGCGTATCGGCGCGAGCCTGGAGGCGGCCCCGCACGTCTACGTGGCGGATCCCGAGTTGCTCGCCGCGCTCGAGGGCTGCGACTTCGCCGACACCTGCATCACCTCGGACATCACCGTGGTGGCGGGCGAGGGGCCGGCCGACGCCTTCCGCCTCGACGAGATCCGCGGCGTCGCCGTGGTGCCGAGCCCGGCCGAGGGGCGCAAATGCGCCCGCTCCTGGCGGGTGAGCCCCAGCGTTGGCAGCGATCCGGACTATCCGGACGTGACCCCCCGCGACGCCCGGGCCCTGCGCGAGTGGGACGCGGCGCATCCGGAGGCGAGCGCGGCGTGAAGAGGCGCGCGACGGTGCTCTCCCTCTCCTCCCTGCGGGGGAGAGTGGCCCTCGCGTCCGCGAGGGTCGGCAGAGGGGAGCCCGGCTTCCGGTTGCGGCGCGACCGTCTTGAAGCCCACAGCCTTTCTCTGCGCCGTCGCTCCCCTCTCTCCCGCTGCTGCGCAGGGTACCCTCCCCCGCAGAGGGGAGAGGGCGATGCGCCCGCACGGCACGGGTCGCGGGGTCGGCGCCCGTGACCCCCTTCCGCGCCGGCCTTCTGGCCCTCCTCCTCACCCTGGTCCTCGACCAGGCCTCCAAGCTCGGCCTCTATTTCGGCACCGACCTCGTGCTGACCCAGCCCTGGCGGCTGGCGCCGTTCGTCGACTTCGTCGTGGTCTGGAACCGGGGCGTCTCCTACGGCCTGTTCCAGCAGGAGGGCGGGATCGGGCGCTGGCTCCTCGTGGTCCTGTCGCTCGCCGCCGCGATCGGCCTCGGGATCTGGATGCGCCGGGCCGGCTCGCGGCTCCTCGGCGTCGCCCTGGGGCTCATCGTCGGCGGGGCGCTCGGCAACGCCATCGACCGGGCCGCCTACGGGGCGGTGTTCGACTTCGTCCATCTGCATGCCGGCGGCTGGTCCTGGTACGTGTTCAACGTCGCCGATGCGGCGATCGTGGCCGGCGTGATCGGCCTGATCCTCGACAGCCTGTCCCCGGACAGCCGCAAGGAGCGGCCGCTTCCGTCGCAGGGCGACCCCGCGCCGCGCCTGTGATCCGCGCAACACACAGGTCCACCTGCATGCCTGCCCTGGCGCAACGTGGCCAAGGCGCCATACGATCGCCGGAAACCGGTCTCAGGCCGGAACCCGTCGGATCAGGCCGCGCCGCGGTCATCCCAGAGCCGGACGCTCCGTCCGGAACCCGTGAGGCAGCATGACCGGGCATAGCAGGCTTCGTCCCCTCCTCTCCGCCGCGGTCGTCCTGGCCCCGCTCTGCGCCGGCACCGCGCAGGCGCAGGAGCGCGGCGAATTCATGCGCGACGCGCTGTCGGGCATCGGCCTCTTGGAGAAGCGCCAGGATCCGATCGACTATCACGAGCGCCCGCCGCTGGTGATGCCGCCCAAGATCGACGGCAAGGCCCTGCCCCAGCCCCGGGCGCGCTCCACCAGCACCGCGTGGCCGAAGGATCCCGAGATCGTCGAGCGCGAGCGCGCCGCCGTGGAGCGGCGTAATCCCAGGGGCGCCCAGGCCCAGGGCCGCTACGACGACAACAACGCGACGCTCTCCGTGGATGAGATGCGCGGCGGCCGCCGCGCCGGGGCGGGCCTCACGACCACGGCCGAGCGGAAGCCCGGCGACAACAACCGCGACGACAGCCTGCTCAGCCCCTTCGAGCTCCTGAAGGGCAAGAGCGCCAATGCCGAGCCGTCCGACATCGAGCCGAGCCGCGACACGCTCACGGATCCGCCGACCGGATACCGCCAGTCGCCCAAGAAGCTGGCCCGCCCGCCGTCGAGCGACCCGATCAACAACGCCAGCCGCGAACGCGAAGAGGCGGATCCCGGCGCGTATCTCCGGAAGCGCGCGCAGCAGTGACGGGGGCGCCGTGTCGCCGTTGCAACGACGACGCGGCATGGCAACATGAGATGATCGTCCCGGTACGGCTCTTGCCCACCGGAGACCAGGACGGCCCCGAACCACGAACGCGTCCTGTCGTGGAACGCTTCGATCCGGGGCCGGCAGAAGGAAAGCGGAATGCACCTGTTCAGGAAGGCGACGCCCCACCTCTTCCCGCTGCGTCCGGGTTCGTCCTTCGGCGGCAGCGCCGGCCGGGGCGAGGCCGCGCCGTTCGGGCGTTCCGAGGCGGGCGGACCGGAAGTGACGGCCTTCACCCTCGACAACGGCCTCGACGTGGTGGTCGTCCCCGACCACCGGGCCCCCGTCGCCACCCACATGATCTGGTACCGCAACGGCTCAGCCGATGATCCCCTCGGCCAGTCGGGCATCGCCCACTTCCTCGAGCACCTGATGTTCAAGGGCACCGAGAAGCACCCCGTCGGGGCCTTCTCCAAGGCGGTGTCGGGCCTGGGCGGCCAGGAGAACGCCTTCACCAGCTACGACTACACGGCCTATTTCCAGCGGGTCGCCCGGGATCATCTCGGCACCATGATGGCGTTCGAGGCGGACCGGATGAGCGGCCTCGTCCTCGACGATGCCGTCGTGGCGCCCGAGCGCGACGTGGTGCTGGAGGAGCGCCGCATGCGGGTCGAGACCGACCCCTCCGCGCAGCTCTCCGAGGCGATGGCCGCCGGCCTGTTCGTGCACCATCCCTACGGCATCCCGATCATCGGCTGGATGCACGAGATCGAGGGACTGAACCGCGAGCATGCGCTCGCCTACTACAAGCGCTTCTACACCCCCGAGAACGCCATCCTGGTGGTCGCGGGCGACGTCACCCCGGACGAGGTGCGTCGCCTCGCCGAGGACACCTACGGCCGCGTGACGCCCCAGGGCGCCCGGCCGGAGCGCCTGCGGGCGCGGGAGCCGGAGCCGAAGGCGCTGCGCCGCGTCGCCGTGGCCGACCCGAAGGTGGAGCAGCCGACCCTGCAGCGGCTCTACCTCACGCCCTCCTGCATCACCGCCCGCGACGGCGGCTGCCACGACCTGGAACTCCTCGCCGAGGTGCTGGGCGGCGGCTCGACCTCCTACCTCTACCGCAAGCTGGTCATGGAAAGCGGCCTCGCGGTGAATGCCGGCGCCTGGTACATGGGCTCGGCGATCGACGACACCCGCTTCTCCGTTTACGCGGTGCCCGCCGAGGGCGTGCCGCTGGAGAAGCTGGAGGAGGCCGTCGACAAGGTGCTGCGCCGCGCGCCCGCCGAGGCCCTGGACGCCGAGGCGATCGAGCGGGCCAAGACCCGCCTCGTGGCCGAGACCGTGTACTCCTCCGACAGCCAGTCGTCGCTGGCGCGCATCTACGGGTCTGCGCTCGCGATCGGCGAGACCATCGAGGAGGTCCGCCGCTGGCCGACCGATATCGAGGGGGTGACGCAGGACCGCCTCAAGACCGCCGCCGAGCGCTGGCTGACGCCGGCCCGCTCGGTGACCGGCTACCTGACCAAGGCGCAGGATCCGGACGCCCCGGTCGCGATGGCCGCCGAGTAGCCCCGGGCGCGTCCCGCCCGGCCCTCGGAGGGCCGGCACGGGGCGTGTGCCGAACGGGAGCCTTGGCCCGCTCCGCCGTCGCCCGAGAAAGAGACAAGAGGTTCCCATGAGCTTGGCCGAGACTCTGGTCGAGACCGCCGCCCCCGCCGCCACGTCGCCCACGACGGCGCTGCCGGTGACGACCGCCCCCGGCATCGAGGCGTGGCACGTCGAATCGCCGGTGGTGCCGATGATCGCCCTCGCCTTCACCTTCGAGGGCGGCGCCGCGCAGGACCCGGCGGGCAAGGCCGGCTGCGCCCAGATGCTGGCGCGGCTCCTCGATGAAGGGGCGGGCGACCTCACCTCCGACCTGTTCCAGGAGCGGCTGGCCGCCCGGGCCATCGAACTGTCCTTCCATGCCGGCGCCGACGCGGTCGGCGGCTCGCTGAAGATGCTGGTCAAGCATGCCGACGAGGGCATCGCCCTCCTCGCCCTGGCGCTGGCCAAGCCCCGCTTCGATCCGGACGCGATCGAGCGGGTTCGGGCCCAGATCATCGCCGGCCTGCGCTACCAGCAGAACGATCCGGGCGTCCTGGCCTCGCGGCGCTTCTTCAAGGAGGCCTTCGCCGGCCACCCCTACGCTCGACCCTCCTCCGGCACCGTGGAGAGCGTCGCGGCGATCACCCGCGAGGACCTGCTGGAGATGCATGCCCGCATCATCGGGCGCGGCCGGGTCAAGGTCGCGGCCGTCGGCGCCATCGGGGCGGAGCAACTCGCCGAGGGTCTGAACCGCGCCTTCGGGGCGCTCCCCGAGGCCGGGGCGCTGAAGGCGGTCCCGCGGACCGAGGTCCAGGATCTCGGCCGCCGCATCGTCGTCGACCTCGACGTGCCCCAGTCGGTGATCCGGTTCGGCATGGCCGGCGTGCCCTGGCGGGACCCGGATTTCATCCCGGCCTACGTGCTGAACCACATCCTCGGGGGCGGCGCCTTCACGTCCCGCCTGTTCCAGGAGGTGCGCGAGAAGCGCGGGCTGGCCTACTCGGTGGGGACCTCCCTGGTCAGCCACCGGTCCGCCGCGATGACCTGGGGCTACACCGCCACCAAGAACGAGCGCGTCGGCGAGGCGCTGTCGGTGATCGGCGACGAGATCGGCCGGCTCATCACCGACGGGCCGGACGACGACGAATTGCAGAAGGCCAAGGACTACCTCACCGGCTCCTACGCCCTGGGCTTCGACACCTCGACCAAGATCGCCCACCAGCTGGTGCAGATCGCCTTCGAGGAGCTCGGCATGGACTACATCGCCCGCCGCAACGCCATGGTCTCGGCCGTGACCCAGGCGGATATCCGCCGGGCCGCCGCCCGCACCTTCGCGGACGGCAAGATGCTGGTGGTCGCCGCCGGCCGTCCGGTCGGGCTCTGAGCTTTCGGAGCGGACCATCGAGGCGGTCGACCGCGAGGCCGTCCGCTCCAACCCTTCATCCTGGAGGCTGAACGATCGTCGATCGTTCAGCCTCGCAGGTGCTGTCCAGGGCCCGCACGGCTGGCTGGAAGACCTGTCCCAGTCCCCGCGCACGGCGTCGGCATCTCCGGACCGGATTGCGCCCGGACGAGGCGCCTTCCGACGCGATGTCGATCGGCCCGGAAGCCTCGGTGCTCGCAGTGCCGGCGGGGATCCCTACCTGAGACGCATCGGCGTCAACCCCCGGATCGACATGCACCTCACCGGCCTCCATCACCTCACGGCGGTGACCGCCCGCGCGGCCGAGAACGTCGCCTTCTACACCGGGACGCTGGGCCTGCGCCTCGTCAAGAAGACGGTGAATCAGGATGACGTCTCGGCCTACCACCTGTTCTACGCGGACGGGCTGGCGAGCCCCGGCACGGACATCACCTTCTTCGACTGGCCGGCGCCCCCGGAGCGGCGGGGCTCCAACAGCATCACCCGCACGCATCTGCGTGTGCCCGGCGAAGGCGCAGTGGCCTGGTGGCACGCCCGGCTGCGCGAGGCCGGGTTCGTCGAGGCCGAGCCCGCCCTGCGCGACGGGCGCCTCACCCTCGACTTCGAGGATCCGGAGGGTCAGCGCCTCGCCCTGGTCGATGACGGCGGGACCGGGCCGGAGCATCCCTGGGACGGCTCGCCGGTGCCGGCGGCCTACCAGATCCGCGGCCTCGGCCCGATCCGGCTCTCGGTGCCGGACCCGGCCCGCACCGCCGCGGTGCTGACCGAGGTGCTCGGCATGCGTCGGGACCGCGTCTTCGAGACGGGCGACGGGCCGGTGGCGGTCTACGCCATGGGGCCCGGCGGCCCGGCCGCGGAGGTCCAGCTCCTGGCCGATCGGTCCGCGCCGGCCCGCCAGGGCGCGGGCGCGGTTCACCACGTCGCCTTCCGCATCCCGGATGCGGATTACGGCGGCTGGGCCGACCGGCTCAAGGCCGCCCGGGTTCCGACCAGCGGGCCGGTGGACCGCTACTACTTCCGCAGCCTCTACTTCCGCGAGCCCAACGGCATCCTGTTCGAGATCGCCACGGATGGGCCCGGCTTCACCGCGGACGAGCCGCTGGAGACCCTGGGCGACCGCCTCGCCCTGCCGCCCTTCCTTGAGCCGCGCCGGGCCGAGATCGAGGCGGGATTGAAGCCGCTCCACCCCGGAACCGCCGGCTGATCGCGCCGCGCGAGGCCCGGCGGGCGGCAACCCTCCCATGTCCGGAGCGGTGCTGCAGACCTTCCGCGAAGACGCTAAATATTCGAACGATTCCAGGCCGTTCACTTCTTTCGCGAGTGTGATCCCGGCGCGCCTTGACGGGCGTGCTGCAACTGCGAAAGAAGCAGCGCGCGTGTGTCATCCGGATCCGGGCGGGCTCTCTCGTCGAGGATCCACCCCCGCCCGAGCGGGGCGGCGGGGATCCGCCGAACCACGGCCCCCGAATCGTCGGGACCGTGAGCCGAGCATCAGAGGATTCGAGGGCTGATCCGTCGATGAGCAAGTTCTACGAGGAGCGCGTCCTGTCGGTCCACCACTGGACCGACAATCTGTTCTCGTTCCGCACGACCCGCGACCCGGCGTTCCGGTTCCGCAACGGCGAGTTCACCATGATCGGCCTGGAGGTCGAGGGCCGGCCGCTGCTGCGCGCCTATTCCGTGGTCTCGGCCAATTACGAGGAGGAACTGGAGTTCTTCTCGATCAAGGTCCAGGACGGCCCGCTGACCTCGAAGCTCCAGCACCTCAAGGTCGGCGACCCGATCATCGTCGGCAAGAAGCCCACCGGCACCCTCGTGCTCGACAACCTCCTGCCGGGCAAGAACCTCTATCTGCTCGGCACCGGCACGGGGCTCGCGCCGTTCCTGTCGATCATCAAGGATCCGGAGGCTTACGAGCGCTTCGAGAAGGTCGTGCTGGTCCATGGCTGCCGGCAGGTGCAGGAACTCGCCTACGGCGAGACCATCACCGAGACGCTGCCCAAGCATGAATTCCTGGGGGAGATGATCTCGAACCAGCTGATCTACTACCCGACCGTGACCCGCGAGCCGTTCCGCAATCGCGGCCGGATCACCGACCTCATGGTCTCGGGCAAGCTGTTCGAGGATATCGGCCTGCCGGACATGTCGATCGAGAACGACCGGTTCATGCTGTGCGGCAGCCCCGACATGATCCGCGACACGCGCGAGCTGCTCTCGGGCCGCGGCTACGAGGAGGGCAACCACGGCGAGGCCGGTCACTACGTGATCGAGAAGGCGTTCGTGGAGAAGTAGCCCGCCGCGCAGGTCGGTTTCGGGTTCAGCCCGGTGCGGTCCGCCGCGCCGGGCTTTTCTGTGCCGGCCCGTCCCCGGATCCGGTCGCGGGGGCGGGGCGCAGGATCGCCCCGTATCCCTCCTGATCGTCGCCGACGAAGCGGATGCCCGCCCCTTCGAGGACCGTGCGGATCGCCGCGAGGGTCCGGTTGCGGGGCTGGACCTGTTCGCTCTCGATCATGTTCAGGGTGACGACGGAGACCGCGGCGCGGCTCGCGAGAACCCCTTGCGTCCATTTGAGAAGTCCGCGGCCGGCGCGGATCTGGGCGGCAGTGATCATGGCTCCGGCATCGCCCGAACTGAAAGAATTTTCAAGTTTCCGGTTGACGCAGGTCGAGCGCGGCCGTATCCACCCCGCCATCGGCCTGCCGGGCCGGTGATCCGAGGTTATCGCACCCTTGGGACGTCCGCGGCCGGCGAGCCGCGGGGGTGAAACGCCCAGTCCGCCTCGATCGGACATGACCGGCAGGCCCCTGACATTCACCGGCGCGGGCCGGAGACGCTCGGTTATCCCTGTCACGGATCCCCCCGAGCCTCATCGACACGCCCGCGTCACCCGCAGCCCCGTTCGGACGGAGCCTGGCATGAAACAGCACGACGGAATCGGCGTCGCGGCGTTCGCCCGTCCCGGGCTGATGCGACCGTTACGGTCGTATCGCGGGGCTCTCGGCCCGAGAGGCTGAGCGCGTCCGGGCGGAGCCCGGCGCCGCCGACGCGGTTCCCACGCGCGTCTCGAGGACCCTGCGGGCCGGCAGGGGACGGTTATCATCGGTAGAGCGCCGCGGGCTTGTCCCGCGGAGGTTGCGGGTTCGATCCCCGCCGGGGGCCGCGAGGTCGCCGGAGCTCATGCCCGTCCCCGACACCACGACCGCAGGGCCCCGCGAGACGACCGTGGAGCCGACCGTGCGCGGATCCCGACCGACGATGCGGGCCGGAGAGGAACGGTTATCCTGACGCAGGAGGAGGTCGCGGGTTCGAATCCCGCCGGGCCGCGAGGCCCGTAGCTCAGCCCGGATAGAGCGCCCAGACACCGTTCCTCACGCCACGACTGCATCGCCCGGACGCGGGCCGGAAGACGAAGGTTCTCGGGATCCGAGGGGTGCGGGTGCAAGTCCCGCCGGGCCGTCAGGCCCGTCGCTCAAGCAGAGCATCGGACAAGCCCTTCGTCGCCGCCACGCCCGCAGCCGGACGGAAACCCGCCCCCGACGACACGAGAGACCGGCCGCCCGGCAGCGGCGGAGGACGACGCGCTGCCGGGCGGCCGGTCTCTCGTGTCGTCCGCGCGCGCCGAAACGCGCCACCGGCCGGCGATCGGCCGCGATGGAGAGAGGAGAGACAGAGAGGAGCCCGCCATGACGAAGCTTGCACAGATGTTCCGGCTCCGAGCCACCCCGCAGGCGGAGCCGATCCTCGGCACGGTGCCGAACGCAGCCGGGGGCCACGCCTTCGCGGTCGGCGACTGGGCGCGGTTCGACCGCTTCCTGGTGCTCGGCTCCGAGGGCGGCTCGTACTACGCGAGCCCGCGCGCCCTGACCGCCGAGAACGCGGCTTCCGTGCAGCGGTGCATCGCGCAGGACGGCGCCCGCGCGGTCGCCGCCATCGTGGCGGTGAGCGAGGGCGGCCGGGCTCCGAAGCAGGATCCGGCGATCTTCGCCCTGGCGCTGGCGGCCGCTTCGGCGGATCTGGCGACCCGGCGCGCGGCGCTCGCGGCCCTGCCCCGGGTCTGCCGCACCGGCACGCACCTGTTCCAGTTCGCCGCGTCCGTCGAGGCGATGCGCGGCTGGGGCCGGGGCCTGCGCCGGGCCGTCGGCGGCTGGTACTGCGCCAAGCCCGTGGAGGCCCTGGCCTTCCAGGCGGTGAAGTACCGGGCCCGTCAGGGCTGGTCGCACCGCGACCTGCTGCGGCTGGCCCATCCGGAGACGGAGGAGCCCGCCCGGAAGGCGCTGTTCGACTGGATCTGCCGCGGCACCGTGACCGAGGCCGCCCCCGGGATCGTCCACGCCTTCGCGCAGGTGCAGGTGGAGGGCATCGACGGGGCGGTGGCCGCCGCCCTGGTGCGCTCGCACGGCCTGCCCTGGGAGGCGCTGCCGACCGGGCTGATGGGCAGCCGCGCGGTGAACGAGGCCCTGATCGAGCGGATGCCGGTCGGAGCCCTCGTGCGCCAGCTCGGCCGCCTCACGGCCGCGGGGGTGCTCGCGCCCTTCTCGGAGGGCACCGAGCATGTCCGGTCGGTCCTGTCGGACCGGGAGCGCATCCTCCGGGCGCGCCTCCACCCGATGGCGCTGCTGCTCGCCCTCAAGACCTACGCCTCCGGGCGCGGTCAGCGGGGCACGCTCGCCTGGGAGCCGGTGGCCGCGATCGTCGAGGCGCTGAACGCCGCGTTCTACACGGCGTTCAGCGCGGTGGAGCCCACGGGCCGGCGCCTCGTGCTGGCGCTGGACGTCTCGGGTTCGATGGGCGCCAGCACGGTCGCGGGCTCGACGCTCACGGCCCGGGAGGCGGCCGCCGCGATGGCGCTCGTCACCGCGGCGACCGAGGAGCACTGGCAGGTGCTCGGCTTCACCGACGGTCTGACGCCCCTGGCGATCGGCCCGTCGATGCGGCTCGATCAGGCGGTGCGGGCGACCGCCGACCTGCCGTTCGGCGCCACCGACTGCGCCCTGCCGATGCGCTGGGCGCTGGAGCGGGGCGTGAAGGCCGACGCGTTCGTGGTCTACACGGACTCGGAGACCTGGGCGGGGCCGGTCCACCCGGTCCAGGCCCTGCGGGCGTACCGGGAGAAAACCGGGATCCCGGCGAAGCTGGTGGTCGTGGGGCTGGTCTCCAACGGCTTCAGCATCGCCGACCCGGCGGATCCTGGCATGCTCGACGTGGTCGGCTTCGACGCGGCGGCACCGGCCGTGATCGCGGATATCATCCGCGCGTGAGACTGGGGCGGGCGGCTCTTCCGGGCTGCCCGCCCTATTGCTGCGGGACCCCCTGCATCCCGTCCGCGAAGGGGCCGCCGCCGGCGCTGAACAGCTTGCGCAGGAAGCCCGGGGCGATCGCCGAGAGCGGGTTCACGCTCACGTCCGGCGAGGCGAGCTTGCCGGAGACGCGGAAATTGACCGCGAACAGGCCCTCGTTGTGGCCGCCGCCCAGCAGCGGCCCGAGCAGGGGCAGCTGCGAGGCCACGTTGTTCAGGCCGTAGAGCGGCACGAAGGTGCCGGTCATGTCGGTGCGCTCGCGGCCGGTATCGAGCCAGCCCGACAGGGTGAAGCCCATGGCGGCGTTCGAGATCGCCGCGTCGCTGAAATCGACGCGGGTGCCGGTGCGCACGAAGTTTGCGCGCATACGATCGAAGCTGACGTCGCCCGCCCCCCGGCCCGGGGCGACCCGGCGGCCGCGGGCCGTCTCCGTGTCGGTCGGCTCCGGGCCCTGCGCCATGATGCTCGACAGCGCCGGCTCGTTGCGCAGGATGAAGTCGCGGATCTGCACGACGCCGGATTGCGGACCGTCGTTGAGGCCGATCCCGGCATTGAGCCGGCCGCCATACATGCGCCGGTACACGTCGACGAACCGCAGCGTCGCGCCGGCATCGGCCGAGTCCACCGCGAGCGTCGGCACGCCGCGCTCGCCGCGGGTGACCGTGGCGGCGAAGGGCGCGGCGCGGAACCGCCCGGTGATGGTGGCGGCCCGCAGGGTCTTCCCGTGCAGGGCGAGCTTCAGGTTGGCGCCGGTCAGGGCCTCCTCGTTGAAGCCGGTGACGATGGGAACCTGGATGTCGGCATCGACATCCTTCGGGTTCGCGTCCTTCGCCTCCCGGCCGCCCTTGGGATCGGGGGCGCCCAGGGATTTCAGGAACGGCCTTGCATCGACCACCGCGCCCCGGACCACGACCTTGTAGCCGCCGCCGGTCCGGTCGAGGCTCACGCGCAGGTCGTCGCCGGGGGAGAGCTTGACGTTGGTGAGATCCGCCCGCTCCAGGCCGCCCTCGGGCGTGATCGAGACGGTGCCGCGCGCGCTCGCGGGGGCCGCGTCGAGGGCGAAGTCGCGCAGGTCGAAGCTCTGGCCGCTGTCGACGAGGGTGAAGCTGAGCCGCCCCGGCTTGCCCGCGGGCTTCGTGAGCCCCGGGATCAGCCCGTCGATCCCGGCCTTGGCCAGATCCGCCTCGACCCGGATCGGTGGCTTGCCGGATCCCGGCCGGCCGATCGGCACCACCGCGCGGACCGGGATCGTGCCGGTGAGCTGCGGCGCGGTCGGCAGGCCCTTGCGGCCGCGGACCGCCTCGTCGAGCGAGACGTTGACCACCGCCTCGCCGGGCTGCCCGACCTTCGGCTGGCGCAGGTCGACCGACATGGGGGCGCCCGCGACCCGGCCGTCACCCTTCAGCGTGAAGGCACCCCGGTCGTAGGCGAGGTTGAACTTGCCGGACTCGAGCCTGTCCCGGCCCATCACCTTGTCGACCGAGAGGTCGGCGAGCGTGCCGATCAGCGTCACCGGCAGGTCCGGCAGATCGGGGATGTGCTTGAGATCGAGGGGGAAGTCGACGCGCAGGTCGGCGCTGCCCTTGATCGTGGCGGGGTCGAGGTCGACGCTCATCACGCTCTTGAACAGCTTGGCCTGGAGCACGGAGGCCATGCCGTCGGCGCCGCCGGAGAGCCGCATCCCGATCTGCGCCACGACCCGGTCCGGCGTGATCTGCGGGATGACGAAGCTGCCGTCCGTGATGGCGAGCCCGCGCCCGTCCGGCCCGTGGACCTCGGCGGTCACGTTGCGCACCGTGGTCGAGCGTCCGGTGATGACGCCGGTGACGTTGCCCTTGGTGACCGGCGGAGCGTCGGCGGTGACGTCGATGGCCGCGTCCGAGACGTGGAAGTCGATATGGACCGCGTCGTCCGGGGCCGGGTCGCCCCGGGTCGCGGCGGCCAGGACCGAGCCCGACATCTTCACCTTGATGTCGACGGAATCGACCCGGCCCCGGCGGAGCTGGTCCACCAGGTAGGTGCGGGCCGGCGGCGCGATGTGCTCCGGCCAGAGCCGCAGCCCGGTGCGGACCTCGCCATCGTGGCCGGCGAGGTGGAGCGTCAGGCCGCCGTCGTCGGCGGTGGTGCCGATCGTGCCGGTGATCGAGCCCTTCACGCCGGGGCCCGACAGGGTGAGCGCGTCGATGGCGATCCCGCCGTCGCGGCCGGAGAGCTGCGCGTCCAGGGCGTCGATCTTCACCGGCGGGTCCTGCGGGGTCGCCCCGCGTAAGATCGCGTCGCGGCTCGCGAGGGTCGCGGTCCAGGCCATGCTCGCGTCGGCGGGGTTGCCCTTCCACGTCCCCGTGAGGTGCACGGCGTTGCCGGCCCCGCGATAATCCAGGCCGGTGAGCGACATGACCCGGTTGGCCTCGTCCCAGTCCAGGGACGCGTCGAGGCTCTCGACGGTGACGGGGTTGAAGTCCTTCTCCTCGATCAGGAACGTGCCGTCGCCGGTATGGAGCTTGGCGTTCATGGTCCGGATGCGGCCGGCCGTCAGGCTCACGTCGGCGCGAGCCGAGACCTTCAGGTCCGTGGTCAGCGGCATGCCGGACTGGCCCGAGAGCAGCAGGAGATCCGTGACCGGCAGGTCGTCGAGGGTGATGACGCCCGAGCGCTCCTGCCCGTCCGCGCCGTCGCGCAGCGTGCCGCCGAAGCGCCACTCGCCGTGCGGACCGTCGAGCCGCAATTCGAAGTTCCGGGTCCCGTTGACCGGATCGCGCCCGAACAGGCCGTTGACCCGCGCGAAGACCGCGCGCTCGTGGCCGTCCTCGTCGATCAGCCGCAGGCGCGCGTCGGTGACGCGGGCGCGGTCGAGGGCGCCGACCACGCCGCCCGAATCGAGGACGACACCGAAGATCGACGCGATCGCGGCCGAGAGCGGCGAGACGGTGCCGCGCACCCCGTCCACGCTCGGCGGCGTGTGCGGCGCGATATCGACCGGGTGGTTGGCCTCCGAGGCCGCGAAGGCGATGGAGCCGTCCCGGTGCAGCAGCGCGGTGGTCTGCGTCTCGCGGAACTCGATCGAGCGCGGCTGCACGTTGAGCCGCAGGAGTCCCCAGAGGTCGAGGCTGACGAGCGCCAGGGGCGCACGCACCACGAGGTCGCCCTGCGGGTTGCGGATGTCGAGGCCGGAGAAGCGTAGGCTCAGAGCGTTCTCGCGGTCGAGCTCCAGGCTGCTGCCGCGCAGCCCGATGCTCCAGCCGGGCCCGATCCGCTCGGCCACGGCGGCGGCGACGCGGCGCGACAGGCCGTCGATCTGCAGCGGCCCGTTCGACAGGCGCAGGGCCACGAGGCCGACACCGGCGCCGAGGAGCAGCACCAGCGCGAGGGCGCTCACGAGGCAGAAGCCACCCACGCGCCGCGCCCGCCCCCGAGGCCTGCCTGCCGACGTTGTCTCGTCCGCCATCGGGACCCTTGTTCCGGGGGCTCTGCGCGCGGCACCCTCGGGCACCGCGGCCGGTGGATCGAAGCACGCCCGCGCTTTACAGCGGCGGCGACTCCGGGCTTGGCTCGGACGTGCGCGGCGCAATCGCTTGAGGCCGCGCACGAGATCGGTTGCACATCATCAATCGGCCGAAAGGAAGGCACGATGCCGCTGTCAGAAGGGGATCTTGCCCCCGATTTCGACCTTCCCGCCTCGGGCGGAGGGCGCGTCGGATTGTCCGCGCTCAAAGGTCACAAAGTCGTGCTCTACTTCTACCCGAAGGACGACACGAGCGGATGCACGCTGGAAGCGCAGGACTTCAACGGTCTCCTGCCGGCCTTCGCGGAGGCGGACGCCAAGGTCGTCGGCCTGTCGCCGGACCCGGTGAAGAGCCACGACAAGTTCTGCGGCAAGTACGGACTCGCCTTCCCGCTCGCCGCCGACGAGGACAAGGCCGTGCTCGAAGCCTACGGCGTCTGGGTCGAGAAGAGCATGTATGGGCGCAAGTACATGGGCGTGGAGCGCACCACCGTGCTGGTCGACCGCGCGGGGCGCATCGCGAAGATCTGGCCGAAGGTGAAGGTCCCGGGGCATGCCGAGGCCGTGCTGACGGCCGCCCGCGCCCTGCCCTAACCGGCCGGACGACCCGGCCCGCGACGGATCCTTAACCCTATTGAGGTCTGAATGGCGGCTCCCCCGGGGCCGTCCCGATGCATCCTCCGAAGTTCCACATGCTTCCCAGGCCGCGCCGGCCGGCCCCCTGGCTTGCCGCCGGCCTCGCCCTGGCGCTGGTCTGGGCGCTCGGCGCCTCCTACCTGATCGTGTTCCACGACGACGTGCTCGCCGGCTTCGTCGCCCGGCAGGCCGCCCTGCGCGACGCCTACGAGGCGCGCATCGGCGAGTTGCAGGACCACCTCGACCGCGACCGGCGCGACAGGGTGGGCAGCGAGGCGGGATTGGCCGAACGGGTCGCGGCCGCCCTGGAGCGCCAGGCCGAGCTGGAGCGGCGCACCGCGGCTCTCGGCGACCTCGAGCGGCAGGCCCTGTCCGAGCCCTCCACCACCGGCGCCCTGCCCGACCGGTCCGACGGACCGCGCAGCGGCGGCTATGACGGGCTTCTCCTGCGACCGACCGAGGGGTCGGCTCCGGCGCGGTCCGCCATCGAGCCCCTGCCCCGCCGGAGCGCGCGCGAGGCGGAGACCGGGCTGATCCGGCTGGAGGCCCGGCTCGACGGCCTGCAGGCGGCCCAGGGCGAGCGCCTCGCCCGACTGGCCGCCCGGGCCGGGGACGCGGTGCGGGGGCTGCGCGGCCTGATCGGCCGCACCGGCCTCGATCCCGACCGCTTCGATGCGGCCGTGCCGGCCGCCGGACTCGGCGGCCCGCTGGTCCCCCTGAATGGCCGCGCCCTGGACGGCAGCGGCTTCGCGGAGGGCCTCGCGCTGGCCCGGCGGACGCTCGACGACGGCGAGCGCCTGCGCCGGGTCGCCGCGACCCTGCCCCTGGCCCGTCCGATCCGGGGGGCCTCGATCGTGTCGAGCCCGTTCGGCACGCGCCTCGACCCCTTCACCCGCGGCCTCGCCCTGCATACCGGGCTGGACCTGAAGGCGGAGTACGGCGAGCCCGCCCGCGCCACCGCGCCGGGCCGGGTCGTCACCGCCGAGGCTGCGGGCGGGTACGGCAACATGGTCGAGATCGACCATGGCCACGGCCTGACCACCCGGTTCGGCCATCTCGCCCGCATCGGGGTGCGCCCGGGGCAGCGCGTGGCCGCGGGCGACGTCATCGGCTCGGTCGGCTCGACGGGGCGCTCCACGGGGGCGCATCTGCATTACGAGACCCGCATCGACGGCGCGCCGGTGGATCCGCAGCGCTTCCTGGACGCCGGCGCGACCGTCGCGACGGCCCGGCTCGGAGCCGACTGAGTCCGCCCCCTGGAGGGCCGCATCGTGCGAGCCTCCGCGTCGTGCTCGGAGGCCGCTATGGCATTGGCCGTGAAGCGCGACGCGCGCATGGGCGTCGCCGAGGACATGCGATGGCTGAAGCCGTGCCCGGACGAGGGGCGCGGGGACGTCCTCGACGGTGCTGAGGGCGCCGTCGCGCGCGCGGCTGATCGTTCTCAACGGTCGCCTGAAGTCTCGACGCGATGGCCCGAGAACGGGGCGGCGGCGCCTATCCGGATCCCGGATCCGCAGCGCCGCGATCGACGATGACGCGCCCGGATGCCCTTCTAAGCCGGCGCTGTTGCGGCCGGCCGCCCCGGTGCTACGATCGGGTCGGGATCGGGGATCGGCGATGGCTCTGACCGCGAAGCGCGACGCGCGGATGGATGTGTCCGAGTTCAGGCTCTGGGTGGAGAGCCGGCCCGCGCACGAGCGTCGGGAACTGCCCGACGGCGGACCCGTGCTGATGGCGCCGCCGCGGGAGCGGCATCGGGCGATCGTCGCCAACCTGATCCGACGAATCGGCGATCTCGCGGACGGCAGGGGCTGCCGCACCATGCCGGATCTCGGGATCCCCCGCCCCGCGAGGGACGATTTCGCGACGGTCCCCGATGTGGTGGTGCGGGCCGGGCCGCCCCTGCCGGAGGGCGATGCCACGGATCCGCTTCTCGTCGCCGAGGTGCTCCTTCCCGCGACCATGAGGCTCGACCGCGGCCGCAAGATCGATACCTGCCGGACCGTGCCGCGCCTCGCGGTGATGCCGATCGTCTATTCCGACGCGGCACGGGTCGAGGTCTGGCGGCGCGCGGGGGACGACCGGAGCGTCGCGGCCCTCGGGCTCGACGGCACCGTGCCGCTGCCGGAACTCGACGGCGCGGTGCCGGTGCGCGACATCTACCGCGGCCTCGCCTTCTGAGCGCCCGCACCCCACCTGATCGAACGGCGACGCATCAAGGCACCGAGACTTGCCCCATTTCGAAGACTTCTACGCGGCCAAGCTGCGCGGCTCCCTCGGCGTGACCGACGCCGAGTCGGTGCTCGACCTGCGCGGCGCCAACCGGGCGACCGCCGAGGCCTCCCTCAAGGACATGCTGGAGCGCAGCCGCTTCGCCAAGGGCAAGACCGTGGCGATCCGGCTCGATCCGCCGCCGGAGGGCGGGGGCGAGACCCTGTTCCAGCCGGCCGGCCGCCTGCTCCTCGACGCGAAGCGCCGCGGCCTGATCGAGCGCCTGCAGACCCTCCCGGCCCAGGACGGGCTGGGCTTCTACGTGGCGCTCACGGGCCGGGCCGAGCGGACGCCGATGTAGGCGGCCGGAACTCTGCGCCGGCAACGGATCGCGCGCGGGCCGCCGGGCGTTGACGAGGTGCAGCGTCACCGGACGTCGCTCAGGACGTCGCTCATCGAGGCAGCCCGTGACGAACATCCGTATCCCGGCTTCCCAGGTCTGCCGATGAGGACGCTTCCCGGGGGCCGCAACACGATCGAGCGCATCGCCCGCTTCGGCTACGGCGCCCGCGGTGTCGTCTACATCGTGGTCGGCGGCCTCGCCTTGCTGGCGGCCCTGGGGCATGGCGGGCGGGCCGGGGACAGCAAGGACGCGCTCCGCGCCGTGATGGCCGGGCCGTTCGGCGCGGCCATCGTCGGCCTGATCGCCCTGGGTCTCGCCGGATTCGCCCTCTGGCGCCTCGTCGAGGGCATCACGGATGCCGACCGGCGGGGCACCTCGGCCAAGGGCCTCGCCGTGCGCGGCGCCCACCTGATCAGCGCCGTGCTCTATCTCGGTCTCGCCGCCAGCGCGGCCTCGCTCAGCCTCGGCCTGGGCATGAGCGGCGGCGACGGCGTGCATGACGGGACCGCGTGGCTCCTGAGCAAGCCCTTCGGCCGCTGGCTCGTGGCCCTCGTCGGCCTCGCGGTCGTCGGAGGCGGCTTCGGCTTCCTCGGCAAGGCTTGGCGCGGCGACGTCACCGACCGACTCGCCATCGACCCGCAAGCCCGTGACCGCTGGGCCGGCCCGATCGGCCGGTTCGGCTACGCGGCGCGGGGCCTCGCCTTCCTGATCATCGGCGGGTTCCTCGTGGCGGCGGCGTGGCACCAGCGCTCCTCGGATGCCAAGGGCCTGTCCGAGGCTTTCGCGCTGCTGCGGGCCCAGCCCTACGGCTGGGTGCTGCTCGGGCTCGCCGCGGCGGGCCACGCGGCTTTCGGTGCCTTCGGGCTGATTCAGGCGCGGTACCGGCACATCGAGGCCCCGGACATCGACCGTGTGGACGATGCGGCCGGCGCCGCGGCCCGGGCACTGACCTAAGCCTGGCAATTCTGAGGCTGCTCCGATTGTAATCGGCTGGCCACACACCAAGTAAAACAGACCCTCCGCGCGATCCTGTGCCCTGGGCGATGTTGCGGAGGCGAAGATGGCTAGAATTCTGATCACCGGTCGGGCACAGACCGTGACCACGGAAGACTTCAATGAGCGCGTCAAAATTCTGATGGTCGACAAGGCCGACCCGGTGAAAGGGCGCACTTATCAGAAGAATTTCAAATCCGGGTTCGGCGGCAGTCTCGGCAGGTAATACGCCCAGCGGTCGCGCGTCCGTGTGGCGCGGGGCCGGAGCGGCGCGTTGACAGGGCCGGTGCCGCGGCGGATACCCCGCGGCATCCCATCCGGCACCCGATGCAGCAGCGCCTCTACAAGACCGCGGTGATGGTGACCCACGACCTCGCGGCGACCGCTGCCGCCGTGGTGCTCACCTTCCTGTTCCGCTTCCAGGGCGGCATGCTCGCCGAGCGCCTGCACGCCCTGCCCCTGCTGCTGCCGCCGTTCCTGGTCTTCGCAGGCCTCGTCTACGGCCGGTTCCGGCTCTACCGGACCAAGTGGCGCTTCGCCTCGCTGCAGGATCTCGCCGGCATCGTCCGGGCGGCCAGCGTCCTGGCGCTGGCGCTCCTGGTGACCGACTGGGTCCTGGTCTCGTCCGACCTGTACGGCTTCTACTTCTTCGGCAAGATCGCGATCCTGCTGTACTGGGTCCTGCAGATCTTCTTCCTGGGCGGTACCCGGCTCGCGTTCCGCTACCTCAAGGATACCCGCTCCCGGCAGACGAGCGCGCGGGCCGCCACCGTCCCGACCCTGCTCCTCGGCCGTGGCGCCGACATGGACGTGCTGCTCCGGGCGATCGAGACGGGCTCCGTGAAGAAGCTCGCGCCGCGGGGCATCCTGTCGCCCCGGGCGGACGAGCGTGGCCAGTTCATGCGCGGCGTGCCGGTTCTGGGCGGGTTCCCCGATCTTGAGCGCGTGGTCGCCGACCTCGCGAACCGCGGCGCGCCGGTGCGGCGGCTGGTGGCGGCCCCGAGCGCCCTCGTGCCCGAGGCGGCCCCCGACGACCTGATCGCCCGCGCCCGGCGCCTCGGCCTGCCGCTCGCCCGCGTCGTCGGTCTCGGCGAGGGCGTCCAGGGCCCGGAACTGGCGCCGCTCGAGATCGAGGATCTGCTGCTGCGGCCGACCGTCGCCATCGACCGCCCGCGCCTGGAGGCGTTCCTCGCCGGACGCCGGGTCGTGGTCACCGGCGGCGGCGGCTCGATCGGCTCGGAGATCTGCCTGCGGGCCGTGGCCTTCGGGGCCGCCGCCGTGCTGGTGCTCGAATCCTCCGAGCCGGCACTCCACGGCATCCTCAGCCACCCCGCGATCCTGGCCGCGGAGGCGGACGTGACCGGCTTGCTGGCCGATATCCGCGACCGGGAGCGGACGCACGCGGTGATCGCGGCGTTCCGGCCGGACTACGTGCTCCACGCCGCCGCGCTCAAGCAGGTGCCCTACCTGGAGCGGGACTGGCAGGAGGGCATCAAGACCAACGTGTTCGGCTCGATCAACGTGGCCGAGGCCGCGGTGGCGGCCGGCGCCCGGGCGCTCGTGATGATCTCCACCGACAAGGCGATCGAGCCGGTCTCGCAGCTCGGCGTCACCAAGCGCTTCGCCGAGATGGTCGCCCAGGCCCTCGATGCCGAACAATCGGTCAGGCCGAACCACGCGACCCGACTGATCGCCGTGCGCTTCGGCAACGTGCTGGGCTCCGCCGGCTCCGTGGTGCCGGTGTTCAAGGCGCAGATCGCCCGGGGCGGCCCGGTGACCGTCACCCACCCCGACATGGTCCGCTACTTCATGACCGTGCGCGAGGCCTGCGACCTCGTGCTGACGGCGGCCTCGCATGCCGACGGCGAGGCCCGGGCGGGCGCGGAGCGTGCCGCGGTCTACGTGCTCAAGATGGGCCAGCCGGTGCGGATCGCCGACCTCGCCGAGCGGATGATCCGGCTGGCCGGCTTCGAGCCCGGCGCGGAGATCGAGATCGCCTATACCGGCGCCCGGCCCGGCGAGCGGCTCAACGAGATCCTGTTCGCCCGCGAGGAGCCCCGGATCGCCCTGCCGGGCATCGACGGGGTGATGGCGGCGCGGCCGGTCTTCGCCGACCGGGCCCGGCTCGACGGCTGGGTGGTGCGGTTGCGCGACGCCGTGGCGGCCGGCGACCGAGCCGCCGCCGAGGCCGTATTCGAGGCGGCCATCCCGCATTTCCGCGAGCGCGCCGTCCTCCGTCCCGGGCCGCCCCAGGAAGCCGCGGAGCCGGCCGCGGAGCCGGTCGGCGATCCGCCGCGCGCCGCCGCCGCGCCCGCCGCCCTCGGCTGATCCGGTCGGCACCTGAGGCCGCCCCGGTGCTCACACCGTGGCGATCGGCGTCGTCGGCGAGCCCACCGCGCCGGGCAGGCGCAGCGGCGGGGCTGTGAGCAAAAAGCGGCTCCGTCCATGGGCGCGCAGCCACGCGGCCAGCGGCGTCAGGTGCCACAGTTCGCCGAGATTGACCCCGAGCTTGAACAGGCAGTGCTCGTGGAGCGGCAGCGTCGCGCAGCAGGCGGGACCGGGTCCCGCCGGGTAGGCCTCCACGGCGTAGTTGTCGGCGATCAGCGCGCAGAGCCCGGTTCGGGTGATCCACTCGAGGAGCCGCGGGTCCCGCCCGTCGAGGCCGGCGCAGAGATTGTGGACCAGCTTCGGGTCCGGATCGCCGCCCATGGCGATCAGCCGCTCGGCAAAGCCCGTATGCAGGCAGACCATGTCGCCGGGCTCGATCACGACGCCATCGGCCTCCAGGATCCGGGCGAGCTGGTCGTAACCCACCTTGGTCTTGGCGTCGCCGAGATGGGCGCGCAGGTCGATCATCACGGCGCGGCCCTGCATGCCGGTCTCGGCGAGGCGCTCGATCCCCAGGCGCTTCGCCCGGGACGGCTGATCCGCCGCCTCCGGCGCGCTCGGACCGACGATGTCCCGGCCGCCGCGGAAGCCGTTGTAGTAGGTCGGCGTCGCGCCTGTGCCGTCCGCGTCGAACAGCGACCCGACATGGGCGAGCGAGTCCCACTGCGTCGAGTATTGCAGGTGGATCAGCGCCCGGTCGTCGCAGATCACGTCGGTGGCGCCGTCGACCTCCTCGCAGACCGGGAAGTTCATGTTCGGCCGGCCGTCGGCGCGGCGGGTCGGGGTGATCTGGGGCGGGTGGCGGCGCGGGTTCAGGACGTTGCCGCCCGGCAGGTCCAGCGGCAGGCTGAGGCAGAAGGTCAGGCCCGCGCGCACCTCGGCGACGCCCTGCAGCACCTTCTCGGGGGTGAGCAGGTTCAGGCGCCCCAGCTCGTCGTCGGGGCCGAAATCCCCCCAGGTCGAGCCCTCGGGCCGCCGGGTCCAGCGCAGGGTCATGCCTGTGGTCCCCCTGCCTGCGCCGGCCGCTTCCCGAGGCTCCAGGGCCGCGGTCCGGGGCGAACCCCGGCCGCGGCCGAGCGTGCGTTCCTCACCAGACCGTGCCCTTCTTCGAGGCCGCCGGGCCCGCGCTTCGCAGGGCCGCGGCGAGCCTAGGACGCGGCGGCGCGCCGCGATACCCCGGGCGGAAAACGACTCGGTGCAAACGTCACCGGCCGGTCCCGATCGGCCCCTTGTGATCCGTCGGAGCGCGGGTACAGTCCGTCCCAAGCCCGCGAATATAAAATTCGGGCACTGGGATGAGGAAGCGCCGATGTCCGAGACCGTGCGCGCCGCCGCTCGGGTTGCCCCGATTCGGCGCATGCTGCCCGCGCTGATCGCGGCGGGGCTGGTCGCCGCCGGGCCCGTCCGGGCCGCGGATCCGATCAAGATCGGGGTGATCGCCGAGGCGCAGTCGGTCGCCGGGGCCTCGATCCCGCAGGCGGTCCAGCTCGCCGCCGACGAGATCAACGCCAAGGGCGGGATCGACGGGCGCCAGATCCAGGTCGTCACCTACGACGACAAGTCCTCCGCCTCCGACGCGGTCCGCGCCTTCCAGCGGGCGGTCTCCGAGGACAAGGTCAACGTCGTCATCGCCAGCTACATCTCGGAGGTCGTGCTGGCGCTGATGCCCTGGGCGGCGCGGCTCAAGACGCCGATGATCACGCCCGGCGCGGCCTCCAACGAGATCAGCGTGAACGTCCATAAGGACTACGCCCGGAACAAGTACACCTTCCACGGCTACCTGACCTCCCACGCCCTGGCGCAGGCGGTCTGCGACTCGGCCAAGGAGGTGCTGGTCGGGACGCTCAAGGCCAAGACCGCCGCGATCATGAGCGAGGACGCCGCCTGGACCCGGCCGCTCGACGCCGCCTACCAGGAATGCCTGCCGAAATCCGGGCTCAAGGTGGTGGAGCATGTCCGCTTCTCGCCGGACACGGGGGACTTCACGCCGATCTACAACAAGATCGAGGCGGCCAAGCCCGACCTGATCGTCACCGGCATCGCCCATGTCGGCGTGCAGCCGACCGTGCAATGGCAGAACCAGCAGGTGCCGATCGCCATGACCGGCATCAGCGGCCAGGCGACCTCCTCGACCTTCTGGGCCAACACCAACGGCGGCACGCAGGGCGTGCTGTTCGACAGCGTGGCGCTGCCGGGCGTGGCGCTCACCGAGAAGACGATCCCGTTCGCCGAGGCCTTCACCAAGCGCTTCGGCGGGGCGCCGTCCTACGCGGGCTACATGGCGTACGACGCCGTCTACTACACCGCGGAGGCGATCAAGCGGGCGGGCTCCACGGAGGCCGACAAGCTCGTCGAGGCCCTTGAGAAGACCGATTATGTCGGCACCGTCGGGCACCTGAAGTTCTACGGCAAGGACGACCCGTTCACCCACTCGATCCAGTACGGCCCCGGCCTGATGACCAGCGTCCTCGGCCAGTGGCAGAACGGCAAGCAAGTGGCGATCTGGCCGGCGGCGACCGCCAACGGGACCATGATCCTGCCCCCTGCGGTGAAGGCGGCGGTCCCGTAGTCGGACAGGGAGAGCGCGATGATCGGCCTCCAGATCCTCGTCGACGGTTTCGCGATCTCGGCCCTCTACGCCCTCGGCGCGATGGGCTTCACCCTGATCTTCGGGGTCTCGGGCGTCCTCAACCTGACCCACGGCGCCCTGATGGTCATGGCCGCGGTGGCGGCCTGGGCGGCCTCGGCCCTGTTCGGGCTCGGCTCCTATGCGGGCGCGGCGATCGGCGTGCTGTGCGGGCTCGCGGGCGCCCTCGTCACCTATTTCGCCGTCGTGGCGCCGATCGAGCGCAGCCGGGCGATCCCGCGCGAAGAGAAGGAAATCTTCGTGCTCACCGGCACGCTGCTCTGGGGAATCATGATCCAGGAGCTGGTGGCCTACTTCTTCACCGACAACCCGAAGACCGTGCTGCCGCTCATCGAGGGCGTGGTGGAGATCGCGGGCGTCCGCACGCCGAAGAACGAGCTCTTCACCGCGCTGATCTGCTGGGTGGTGATCGGGCTGCTCTGGCTGTTCGTGAACCGGGCGCGGGCCGGCAAGGTCCTGCTCGCCGCCTCCATGAACCCGCGCGGCGTCACGCTGCTCGGCCACGACATGGCGAAGATCTACGTGGCGGTCTGGGCGATCTACGGGCTTCTGGCCGGCATCGCCGGGGTGCTGCTCGGGATGTTCCTCGGGGTGTCTTCGTATTCGGTGGGGCCGCTCACCGCGAGCGCCTTCTCGATCGTGGTGCTGGGGGGCTTGGGGAGCGTCACCGGCTCGCTGATCGCCGCCTACGTGGTGGGCTACCTCGAGACCGCCACCGCCTACCTGATTTCGCCGGCCTACCGGGTCATCCCGGCGCTGCTGCTGCTCGTCGCCGTCATGTACCTGCGCCCGCAGGGCCTGCTGGGGCGGCGCTGATGGCGGTCCTCGAGATCAGAGTCTTTGCCGGGCGCGGGATGAACGCCCTCCCCTGTGCTGGCTCCCGGATTCGAACGGCGTGTGCGCCGCCGCGGCGGCGGCAAGACGAGACGCGGGTCCCCTCTCCCGTGCGGGAGAGGGACAGGGTGAGGGGCGTGCGGCGCCCGGAAAAGGCGGGACGCGCGTCGAGGACGGGCTCGATCCTGAACAATCTCGACCCTCACCCCAACCCTCTCCCGCACGGGAGAGGGGGTGCGTCGCGTTCTTTCATCAGCGTTGAAGCCCTGATCATCAATCCTGGTGCGGCTCATCCATGAAGCTCCTCACCACCCCCGGCTTCTGGATCGCGATCCTCGCCGTCGCGGCCGCCGCCACCCTCCCCTGGTATGTCTCCGGCTACATCCTGGGCCTGCTCACGATCGCCTACTATTTCGGCGTGTTCTCGATGGCCTGGGACCTCCTCTTCGGCTTCGCCGGCGAGGTGAATTTCGGCCCGACCTTCCTGATCGGGCTCGGGGCCTACGGCGCCGGCATCCTCAACAACCGCTACGAATTGCCGATCCCCTACTGCCTCGCGGCCGGGACCGTGCTCGCCGTGGTCGGCGGCCTCGCCCTGGCGCTGCCGGCGCTCAAGGTCCGCGGCCCCTATTTCGGGCTGATCACCCTGGTGGCGGTCCTGCTCCTGCAGAACATGATCGTGGTCTTCTCCGGCCTCACCGGCGGCGAGATCGGCCTGACCGTCCCCGACGTCATATCGATCGACGCCGACACCAATTACTGGCTGGCGCTCGGCTTCATGGCGGTCTCCGGCCTGATCCTCACGGCCATCGCCCGCTCGCCCGCGGGGCTGATCCTCCAGGCCGCCGGCCAGGATCCGGTGGTGACCGGGGCGCTCGGCTTCAACGTCGCCAAGCACAAGCTCGCGGCCTTCGCGGTGAGCGCCGCCTTCTCGGGCCTCGCGGGCGGGCTGGTGGTCTTCTACATGGGCACCGCCTCGGTGGGCACGCTGATCAACACCTCGGTGGGCGTGCAGGTGATCATCGCGGCGGTGCTCGGCGGCCGCCGCACCATCGTGGGCGCGGCGCTCGGCGCCGTGTTCCTGATCGCGGCGGGCGAGCTGCTGCGCCCGCTCGGGGGGCTGTCGACCTTCGTGGTGTCGGCGGTGGCGCTGCTGGTGATCCTGTTCGTGCCCTCGGGGCTCCTCGGCCTCGCGTCCTTCCGGAGCGCCCGATGACCGTCGCCGTGGCACCCCCGCCGGCCGTGTCTCCCGTCCTGGCCGAGCCCTGCCTCACCGTGCGCGGCCTGACCAAGCGCTATGGCGGCCTCGTCGCCGTCAAGGAGGTCGATCTCGACCTGCGGCCCGGCGAGATCCTCGGCCTGATCGGCCCGAACGGCTCGGGCAAGTCCACCGTGATGAAGCTGATCATGGGGCTGGAGCGGCCGAGCGCCGGCTCGATCCGCCTCGACGGCGCCGAGATCGGCGGGATGCCGGCCCACCGGGTGGCGCGCTCCGGGATCGGCCTCGTGTTCCAGCACGCGCGGCCGCTCCAGCGGCAGACGGTGCTGGAGAATATCAGCCTCGCGCTCCTGCCCGACAGCCTGATCCGATTGGTCGCGGATCCCCACGTCGCGCGGCGCGCGAAAGAAATCGCCGAGCGCGTCGGCCTCGGCGCCGTGGTCGACCGGCGGCCCGGCACCCTGCCCTTCGCGGATCTGCGCCGGCTCGAGCTCGCCAAGGCCATCGCCCGCGATCCCCGGGTGGTGCTGGTCGACGAGCCCTTCGCGGGCTTGACCGGCGGCGAGGTCGCGGCCTTCTCGGAGCTGATCCGGGGGTTTCGCGACGAGGGCAAGGCCGTGCTCCTCGTCGACCACAACGTGAAGAGCGTCGCGGCCCTCGTGGACCGGGTGTTCGCCATGTATCTCGGCGAGCGCATCGCCGAGGGCTCGGCCGAGTCCGTGATGGCCGACCCGACCGTGCGCCGGGTCTATCTCGGCGGCAGCATCGAGACGGCGGCCCGGCCCGAGGCCGCGTTCAAGCCCGACTCGCTTCTGACGGTCGAGAACGTCGACGTCCTCTACGGCAAGGCGCAGGCGCTCCGCGCCGCCGCGATCCACGTGCACGAGGGCGAGTTCGTCTCGGTGGTGGGCCTCAACGGCGCCGGCAAGACCACGTTGTTCAACGCCATTTCGGGCCTCGTGCCGCATACCGGCACGATCCGGTTCGACGGCCGGGATCTCGCGACGATGAAGCCCGCCGCCATCGCGCGCGCCGGCATCGTCCAGGTGCCCGAGACCCGCGAGCTGTTCGGTGACCTCAGCGTGCGCGAGAACCTCGACCTCGGCGGTCAGCATTTCCCCAAGGCCGAGAGCGCCAGGCAGCGCGACTGGCTCTACGAGCTGTTCCCGATCCTGAAGGCCCGCGAGACGCAGAGCGCCCGCACCCTGTCGGGGGGCGAGCAGCAGATGCTGACCATCGCCCGGGCGCTGATGATGCGGCCGCGCCTCCTGATCCTCGACGAGCCGACGCTCGGCCTCGCCCCGGTGATCCTGGAGCTGCTGTCGAAGGCCTTGGAGAAGCTGCGGCAGACCACGCCGATCACGGTCCTGCTCGGCGAGCAGAACGTCACCTTCGCGCTCCCGCACGCCGACCGGGTCTACGTGCTGGAGCAGGCGCGGATCGTCTGGGAGGGGCCGCCGCAGCGTTTCGCCAGCGAGATGGGATCGGCCTATCTGTGAGGGGTGGCGTGATCCGGGTCGATCAAGATCCACGTTCGATTCGGGTTGGAGCGCAGGTCCCCTCTCCCGTGCGGGAGAGGGACAGGGTGAGGGATCAGGTCTGTCCGGAGGCGGCGCGCCAGGGACGCGCGTCGCTGGGTTGCTTGATCCTGAGAGTTCTCGTCCCTCACCCCAACCCTCTCCCGCACGGGAGAGGGGGCCCGTCGCGCCGCGGGTGAAGGCAGTGGGACGGCGGGCAGCCGGCTCGCACAGCTTGGTGCGCTGGCCGGCAGGAAAACCCTAGGGAGCGGACACCGTGGACTTCAACCTCTCCCAGTCCCAGACGCACTGGCTGAACCGCGTCCGCGCCTTCATCGCCGCCGAGATCCTGCCGGCCACCGCCGCGGTCGCGGCCGAGCGGACGGAGAGCCGTGCCCCCTCGCCCACGATGGAGCGGCTGAAGGACCGGGCGAAGGCCGAGGGCCTGTGGAACCTGTTCCTGCCGCCCTCCCCCGAGCACGACACGGTGGAATACCGCGGCGCCGGCCTCACCAACCTCGATTACGCGCTCTGCGCCGAGGCGATGGGCCGGGTCGGGATCGCCTCGGAAGTCTTCAACTGCGCGGCGCCCGATACCGGCAACATGGAGGTGCTGCACCGCTACGGCAGCCCCGCCCAGAAGGAGGCGTGGCTCAGGCCCCTGATGGCCGGCGCGATCCGCTCGGCCTTCCTGATGACCGAGCCGGAGGTCGCCTCCTCGGACGCCACCAACATCGCGACGTCGATCCGCCGGGACGGCGACCACTACGTCATCGACGGCCGCAAGTGGTGGTCGACCGGCGTCGGCGACCCGCGCTGCAGGATCGCGATCCTGATGGGCAAGACCGACCCGGACGCCCCCCGCCACCGGCAGCAAACGCAGATCCTGGTGCCGATGGACACGCCGGGGGTGCGGGTGGAGCGGCTGCTGCCGGTCTTCGGCTACGAGGACGCCCCCAAGGGCCACGGCGAGGTGGTGCTGGAGCATGTCCGCGTGCCGGCCGGGAACTTGATCCTGGGCGAGGGCCGCGGCTTCGAGATCGCGCAGGGAAGGCTCGGGCCGGGCCGGATCCACCATTGCATGCGCACCATCGGGGCCGCCGAGGTGGCCCTGGAGGCCATGGCGCGCCGCCTCGTGTCCCGGGTCGCCTTCGGCAAGCGGATCTCCGAGCAGTCGGTCTGGGAGCAGCGGGTCGCGGAGGCGCGGATCGACATCGAGATGGCCCGCCTCCTCTGCCTGAAGGCCGCCGACATGATGGACAAGGTCGGCGCCAAGGGCGCCAAGCTCGAGATCGCCATGATCAAGGTCGCGGCGCCCCGGGTGGCGCTGAAGGTGATCGACGACGCGATCCAGGCCCATGGCGGGGCCGGCGTCTCGGAGGATTTCGGGCTCGCCAGGATGTACGCCCATATTCGCACCCTGCGGCTCGCCGACGGGCCCGACGAGGTCCACAACCGCTCGATCGCCCGGCTGGAATTCGGGCGCTACACCAATGCCCGCGAGGGCGCATGAGCGACGCGGATGTCTTCTCCGGCGTGAAGCCGGTCGAGCCGCGCCACCGGATCGACGAGGCGAAGCTCGCCGCCTGGATGGAGGGCCACGTCCGCGGCTACGCCGGCCCGCTCACCGTGCGGCAGTTCCGCGGCGGTCAGTCGAACCCGACCTACCGGCTCGACACGCCCGCCCAGGCCTACGTGCTCCGGCGAAAACCCTTCGGCCCGCTCCTCCCCTCCGCGCACGCGGTGGACCGCGAGTTCCGGGTGATCGGCGCCCTCTACGGCGAGGGTTTCCCGGTGCCGCGGCCCTTCGCGCTGTGCGAGGACCCGGACATCATCGGCGCGGCCTTCTACGTGATGGAGGCGGTGGACGGCGCGGTGCACTGGGACGGGGCGCTGCCGGGCCTCGATCCCCATGCCCGCCACCGGCACTATGCCGGCATGATCGCCACGCTGGCGCGCCTGCACGCCATCGACCCGGAGGCGGCGGGGCTCTCCGATTACGGCCGGCCCGGCAACTACTTCGCCCGGCAGGTCGACCGCTGGACCCGCCAGTACCGCGCCGCCGAGGACGGGCGCCTGGAGGACGTCGAGCGGCTGATCGCGTGGCTGCCTCGGACCGTGCCGGAGCAGCAGGGCGCCTGCGTGGTCCACGGTGATTACCGCCTCGACAACCTGATCTTTTCCCGCGACGGCGGCGTCAGCGCGGTGCTCGACTGGGAGCTGTCGACGCTCGGCGACCCGCTCGCCGATTTCAGCTACCTGCTGATGCAGTGGGAGTTGCCGGCCGACGGGCGCAGCGGGCTCGGCGGGCTCGACCTGCCGGCTTTGGGCATTCCCACACGGGACGAGGCGGTGGCGCTCTACTGCCGGGCGGCGGATCGGAAAAGCCTGCCCGACCTCGACTGGTACTTCGCCTACAACCTGTTCCGGCTGGTCGGCATCCTGCAGGGTGTGGCCGCCCGCGCCAAGGCGGGCAACGCCGCGAGCGAGCACGCCGCCGCCATGGCGGCACGCGTCCCGAAGCTTGCCGAAGCGGCCTGGGGCTTCGCCGAGCGGGCGGGGGCCTGAGCATGGAGTTTTCCGGCCGCGTCGTCGCCGTCACGGGGGCCGCCCGGGGCATCGGCCGGGCGCTCGCCGCGGCGGCCCGGGCCCGGGGCGCGACCGTGGTCGCCCTCGACCGCGACGGCGCCGGGGCTGAGGCCGTGGCGGCGGAACTCGGCGGACGGGCCTATGCCATCGACGTGGGTGACCCGGAGGCGGTTGCCGCTGCCCTCGCAGGCATCGAGGCCGGGATCGGTCCCATCGCGCTCTACTGCTCCAATGCCGGCATCCTGGAGCGCGACCCCGATCCGGATCTCGCCACCTCCGCCGATCCGGAGAGCTGGGCGCGGTCGTGGTCGGTGAACGTGATGGGCCATGTCCACGCGGCGCGGGTTCTGGTCCCGCTCTGGCGCGCCCGAGGCGGGGGCGCGTTCCTCGGCACCGTCTCGGCGGCGGGGCTCTTGAGCCAGATCGGCAGCGCCACCTACGGGGCCACCAAGCACGCGGCGCTGGCCTTCCTGGAGCATCTCGCCATCGCCCATGCCGCGGACGGGATCCGGGTCGCCGCCCTGTGCCCGCAAGGCGTCGACACCGCCATGCTGGGGGCGGCCAGCGCCGCGTCGCGCGACGGCGTGCTGTCACCCGAGGCCGTCGCCGAGGCCGCCCTGGATGGGCTGGCATCGGGGCGCTTCCTGATCCTGCCGCACCCGCAGGTGGCCGAATACGCCCGCCGCCGGGCCGAGGATCCCGAACGGTGGCTTGCCGGCATGGCGCGCCTGCGCCGGTCGATGCGGGCGGGGGCGTGAGGATGGGCGGCGTCCGGAGACACCAGCGGTGGCCGCGTGAGGCGCTGGTCCCCTCTCCCGTGCGGGAGAGGGACAGGGTGAGGGATCGGGTCTTTCCGGACAGCGCGCACCCCTCACCCCAACTCTCTCCCGTACGGGAGAGGGGGCGCGTCGCGACCGTCAGATCCCGCGGAACCAAGCTGGCGGGCGTGTCCGGCCCTGCGCAGCGCGGAGGCGAGCCATGTCCCTGTTCGACCTGACCGGCAAGGTCGCGCTCATCACCGGCTCCTCCCGGGGCATCGGGCGGGCGATCGCCCTGCGGATGGCCGAGCACGGCGCCCGGGTGGTGATCTCCTCGCGCAAGCGCGAGGCCTGCGCGGCGGTGGTCGCCGAGATCGAGGCCGCGCACGGCGCCGGCCGCGCCATGGCGATCCCGGCGAGCATCTCGGTGAAGGACGAGCTGGAAGCCCTGGTCACCGAGACCGAGGCGCGGCTCGGCCCGGTGGACGTGCTCGTCTGCAACGCCGCCAGCAATCCCTATTACGGGCCGCTGGCCGGCATCTCCGACGCGCAGTTCCGGAAGATCCTCGAGAACAACGTCCTGGCGAACCACTGGCTGATCCAGAGGGTCGCCCCCGGCATGGTGGCGCGGCGGGACGGCGCGATCGTCATCGTCTCCTCCATCGGGGCGCTCAAAGGGTCGCCGGTGATCGGCGCCTACAACGTCTCGAAGGCCGCCGACCTCCAGCTCGCCCGCAACTACGCGGTGGAGTACGGGCCCGCCAACGTGCGGGTGAACTGCCTCTGCCCGGGGCTGATCCGCACCGATTTCGCCCGGGCCCTGTGGGAGGATCCCGAGATGCTGGCCGCCACCACGGACGCCGCGCCCCTGCGCCGGATCGGCGAGCCCGACGAGATCGCCGGCGCCGCCGTGTTCCTGGCCTCCGCGGCGGGCCGGTTCGTGACCGGTCAGGCACTGGTCATCGACGGCGGCGTGACCATCGCCCGATGAGTCTCGACCCCCGCATCCCCGCCGGCTGGCCTTCCCTGCCCTTCCGCGAGGCCGAGGCGCGGCTCACCGCCCCGGGCGCACCCTTCGCCATCGCCACGGTGCCGATCCGGGGCGTGCCGACCCGGATCTGGGAGAAGGCCCCGCCGACCCTGCGCGACCTGTTCCGGATCGCCCGGGGGCACGGAGAGAAGACCTTCGTGGTCTATCAGGACGAGCGCGTGACCTTCACGGGCTTCGCCCGCGCCGCCACCGCCCTGGCGCGGGCCCTGGTGGAGGCCGGCCTGCGCAAGGGCGACCGGGTCGCCATCGCGCAGCGCAACCTGCCCGAATGGCCGGTGAGCTATTTCGGCGCCCTGCTCGCCGGGGCGATCGCGACGCCGCTCAATGCGTGGTGGACCGGGCCCGAGCTCGCCTACGGCCTGCAGCATTCGGGCGCGCGGGTGCTGATCGCCGACGGCGAGCGCTTCGCCCGGCTCGCCCCGCATCTGGGCGAATGCCCGGCCCTGGAGCGGGTCCTCACCACCCGGATGGAGCCGGACCCCCGGGCGATGCCGCTCGCCGAGATCGTGGGGCCGGTCCGGGACTGGGCCGCCCTGCCCGACCTGCCCCTGCCCGACATCGCTCTCGATCCGGAGGACGACGCGACGCTGTTCTACACCTCGGGCACCACCGGCAAGCCCAAGGGGGCGGTCGGCACCCACCGGGCGGCCGCCACGACGGTGATGGCCTATCCCTACTCGGCGGCGCGCAGCGCCCTGCGCCGGGGCGAGAGCCCGCCCAAGCCCGACCCGTCCGCGCCGCAGCGGGCGGCGCTGCTGGTGATCCCGCTGTTCCACGTCACCGGCTGCCACGCGAGCCTCGGGGCGGCGCTCTACGGCGGCCACCGGCTGGTGATGATGCATCGCTGGGACGCGAACGCGGCCCTCGATCTGATCGAAGCCGAGGGCTGCACCAGCGCGGGCGGCGTCCCGACCATCGCGTGGCAGCTCGCCACCGCCGCCCGGGAAGCCGGACGGCCGCTGCCGAGTCTCGAGGGCGTCACCTATGGCGGCGCCCCGGCCGCCGGCGACCTCGTGCGAACGCTCGGCGAGGCCTTGCCGAAGGTCGTCCCCGGGACCGGCTGGGGCATGACCGAGACCTCGGCGACCTTCACCCATCACCAGGGCGAGGATTACCTCGCGCATCCCGAGTCCTGCGGTCCGCCCCTGCCGGTCTGCGAGGTGCGGATCGTCGACCCCCTCGGGGACGTGCTGCCGCCGGGCGCGGTCGGCGAGCTCTGCGTGAAGGGCCCCAACGTGGTCCGCGGTTACTGGGACGACCCGACGGCCACCGCCGAGGCCCTCTCCGAGGGCTGGCTGCGCACCGGCGACCTCGCCCGCGCCGACGACGAGGGGTTCCTGACCATCGTCGACCGGATCAAGGACATGCTGATCCGCGGCGGCGAGAACATCTATTGCTGCGAGGTCGAGAACGCCCTCTACGCCCATCCGGACGTGATCGACGCCGTGGTGCTGCCGGTGCCCCATCCGACCCTCGGGGAGGAGCCGGGCGCCATCGTGGTTCTGGCGGAGGGGTCGAGTGCCGACGCCTCGGAGATCCGCGCCTTCGCGGCCGCGCGGCTCGCGGCGTTCAAGGTCCCGGTGCGGATCGTGATCCGGGACGAACTCCTGCCGCGCAACCCCGCCGGGAAGATTCTGAGGGCCCCCCTGCGGGCGGTGTTCGCAGGCGTGTCAGATCAGAACGGCTCACCCTCTTGGTCCGGGCGGTAGACCCGCAGGGTCCGGCCGTCGGGGAACTGCACCGTCCGGCGGCGGACCACGACGTAGCCGGCGGCCTGCGCGCTGCTCAGGCGATCGAGGCGGTCGTCGGTGTCGTCCGGCGCGTAGCCGTACCCATAGCCGGGCCCGTAATTGTAGGCGCGGTAGCGCGCGTAGCCTTCAGGCGGAGGCGCCGCGGCGATCTGCGGGCCGCTACGGATCATGCGGGCCGGCGCCGCGGCGATGCGGGCCCGGCGCGGCGCGGCGGCGAGCCGCTTGGCGGTCGATGATGGGCCGCGTGCCGCCTTCCGCTCCGGCTCGCGCCGCGCCGCGACGGCCGTCCGTTTGGCTGGCGTCGGCCGGACCTTCGTCGCCGCCGCGGGGGTCGAGGCGGCCGTTGCCGGCGCCGCCGCCTTCTGATCCGCGGCCGGCGCCTTTTCGGTGGCCGGTTTGTGGGCCGGTGGGTCCGTCCAGGTCGTGGCCACGGATTCGGCGGATGCGCCGCCCAGGCCGAGGGCCAGGATGAGGGCGGCGAGGCTCGTTCGCGCACCGTGCAACATGGTGCCCTCCTGAAATCGCGGCGTTCCCGACTGATCCGCTAGGCGATGCAACAATAGATCGAACTGCCGCACAGGGGAATTCCGTCGCTGCATTTCCATGAAGATCGTCGAAGCACGTTTAATACCGATGACGCTCCGCTCGGGCGATCCGTGTCGGGGCGGCCGCGGTCCTGCCGGCCGGGAGCCCCTGCCGGACCGGCGCCATCGGAGCCTGCCGATCGATGACGGATCCTGCGGCCGGACAGGCTCGCGCTCGTGGCGCAGACCGGACTGATCGTCGGGCCGACCGCCGCTCGCCCCTGCGGCCGGACACGGGCTGCTTCAGGCGGGTACACTACAGCGTGACCGGACAGCCGTGAACAGTTGAGTTGCTGTCCCGTCTCGAATAGAATTAGATACTAATCTATGTAAATTTACTGAGATAGGCTGCTTTCACGGGGCGCCTCTCGACATCCGCCCTCAGGGTTCCGGCTCTCGGTCGCGAATTTTTGCGATTTACTAACCCGATCGCGCGAAAGTGGCTCGATGCAGCGCCGACGGCGACCCTGTTCCGGCAGGCTGCAGGCGTCCTCTTCCGGTGCTCGGATGATTCCCAACCAGACCAGCCGCCCGTCCGCCGACCGTGCCGTGCCGTGGTACAGTCTCGCCAACCTCAAGCTCCGCCACAAGCTGGCGGCCGTGATGGTCCTGGTGCTCGTGGCCATCGGCGCCCTGAGCGCGCTGAGCTATGTCGACATGCGCAGCTCGGCGCTCGAGGATCGCGCCCTGATGACGAAGCGCCTCACCGAGGTCGCGCAGAGCCTGCTCGGCCATTACGAGGCGCAGGCCACCGCGGGCCAGATGCCCCTCGCCGAGGCGCAGAAGGCGGCCCTCGCGGCGATCACCGCCCTGCGCTTCGGCAGCGAAGACTACTTCTTCGTCCTCGATGCCCAGGGTCACCTGATCGCCAACGCCTTCAACGCCAAGAACGTCGGCAAGCGGGTGGTGGACCAGACCGACGTCCCCGGCGGAAAGCGCTACTTCGCCGAGATGGTCGAGACCGCCACGCGCGACGGCTCCGGCTTCGTCGACTACATGAAGCCGCGCGCCGGCGGGTCCGTGGCGGTGGAGAAGGTCGCGAGCGTGCAGATGTTCAAGCCGTGGGGCTGGATCGTCGCCACAGGCCTGTACCGGGACGATGTCCACGCGGCCGTGCGCGACCGGGCGGTCACCATCGCCGTCTGGTCAGCCGGCCTCGCCCTGCCGATCCTGGCGCTGCTCCTCCTCGTCGGCAACAGCCTGGCGCGTCCGATCACCCGCCTGACCGCGGCGATGCGCGGCCTCGCGGACGGCGATCTCGCGGTGACGGTCGATGACCAGCGGCGCGGCGACGAGGTCGGCGCCATGGCCCGCGCGGTCCAGGTGTTCAAGGACGCCCTGATCGCCAAGCGCGCGGCCGACGCGGCCGCCGTGGCGGAGAACGACGCGAAGATGCGCCGCGCCCAGATGCTGGACGCGATCACCGCCCGGTTCGACACGCAGGTCGGCGCGCTGACGCAGGGGCTGTCCTCGGCCGCGGTGGAGATGGAAGCCACCGCCCGGGAGATGACGCGCACGGCCGCGCGGACCACCGACCAGTCCGTGCGCGTGGCCGCTGCCTCCGAGCAGACGTCGAGCAACGTGCAGACCGTGGCGGCGGCCAGCGAGGAGATGGCCGCCTCGATCCACGAGATCGCGGCCCGCGTCGCCCAGTCCTCCGCGATGGCCGACCGGGCCAGCACGGATGTGACCCAGACGAACGCCCTGATGCAGGTGCTGTCCCGCGGCACCGACCAGATCAGCGAGGTGATGGGCCTGATCGCCGGGATCGCCGGGCAGACCAACCTGCTGGCCCTCAACGCCACCATCGAGGCGGCGCGCGCCGGCGAGGCCGGCAAGGGCTTCGCCGTGGTGGCGGGCGAGGTGAAGGCGCTCGCTTCGCAGACGGCCCGGGCGACCGAGACCATCGCGGCGCAGATTGCGGCCATACAGACCGAGACGCGGCAGGCGGTCGAGGCGATGCGGACGATCGGGGGCACGATCGACGAGATGCGCACGGTGGCGCTCAGCGTGGCCGCCGCCATGGAGGAGCAGGGCGCGGCCACCAGCGAGATCGTCCGGAACGTCACGCAGGCGGCGCAGGGCACGCAGGCGGTGAGCACCGATATTGCCGACGTCCGGCAGGCGGCCCGCGACACCGGGACGGCCTCCGGACAGGTCCTGAGCGCCGCGCAGGAACTGGCCCGCTACTCGGCGAGCCTCGGCGCGGAGGTCACGACCTTCCTCGCCGCCGTCAAGGCCGCCTGAGGGGCATCGTGCGCCGCCGACCCGCCGGCCCGGCGGCGCCTCATGCGATCCCGTCGATCGCCACCCGCAGATGCTCGGGCCCGCGGAGCGCCGCGCCCGACCGGTAGGGCGGCGGGTCCTCGATCAGCCGGGGCGCCTTGAGCCGGCGGGCAAGGGCGGTCAGCGCCGCCTCGGCCTCGAACCGGGCAAGGGGCGCGCCGACGCAGTAATGCAGGCTGCCGCCGAAGCCGAGATGGCGGAGTCCGGCGCGGTCGGGGTCGAACCGGTCGGGATCCGGGAAGACGGCCCCGTCGCGGTTGCCGGCGGCCAGCAGCAGCACGAGGTCGGCGCCCTCGGGGATCGTCACGCCCGCGATGTCGATGGCCGAGAGCGTCCGCCGCGTCCGGAACTGCACCGGCGGCTCGTAGCGCAGCAGTTCCTCGATCAGCCGCGGGGCCCGGAGCGGATCCTGCCGCAGGCGCTCCAGCTCATCGGGATGGCGCAGCAGGGTCAGCAGGCCGTTGGTGATCAGGTTCACGGTGGTCTCGTGGCCGGCCACCAGCATCAGGATCGAGGTGGCGATGAGGTCGTAATCGCCCATCTTCACCCCGGCTGGGGTCGCGTGGTTGGCAAGCCCCGACAGCATGTCGTCCCCCGGGTGCTTCCGCTTGTCCTTGATCAGGTCGGCCATGTAGCCGCCGATCGCGTCGAAGGTCCGGCTGTTCTCGGCGCGGATCTCGGGGTCGGACAGGCTGTCGGGCTCCAGCGCGGTGGCGAGCTGCGTCGCCCAGCCGTGGAACTTCGGCTCGTCCTCCCGGGGCACGCCGAACAGCTCGCAGATCACCGTCACGGGCAGCGGGTAGGCGAGGTCGTCGACCGCATCGATCTCTCGGGCGCCGCATTTCTCGTCGAGCAGATCGGCGACCAATTGGTCGGAGCGGGCGCGCATCGCCTGAACGCGCTCCCGGCTGAACTGGTGCATCACCGCCGAGCGCAGGGCATCGTGGTCCGGCGGGTCGCGGAAGATGAAGACCCGGTGCCGGTCCATCATCCAGTCCTTGAGCGGCTTCACGATCAGGTCGGTGAGGGGGTTGCCGGTACGCGGCCGGTCGGCCGGGGGCAGGGTCTCGGAGCTGACCCGCGGGTCCTGCAGCAGGCTGGCGATGGTGCCGTGGGTCGCCGCAACCCAGGTGCCCTCCTCGGTGCCGTCGTCCTGGCGCGAGACGGGGTTCTCCCGCAGCCGCGCATAGATCGGATAGGGATTCGGCCGGTTGGCGAAATCCTTGACCTGATTGAGGAGGGTGGCGTCGGGCATGCGGTTTCCTTAGGGCAAGCCCGGCTCGAGGATCGTGACGGCCTTCGGCCGGTCGGTCGCGGCGCCGCGTGGCGGGAACGGGGCCCGGGCGGCGACCAGCTCGGCATGGGCCGGCAGCCAGCGGGCGGAATCCACCGAGACCGCCGCGATGCAGCGTCCTTCGCGGCCGTAGAGGGCGACGAAGCGGCCGGCGGCCGGATCGCCCTGCGTGATCGCCACGGCGTCGGCGCCCTCGGTCAGACCCGCGGATTTCACCACGAGGTCTCCTTGCGTCGACCAGAAGGTCGGCAGGGCGCCGTAGGGCACCTCGGGTCCCGCGCCGGCGAGCAGCCGGCCGGCATGGATGCCCTGCGCCACCGCGTGGCTCCAGTGCTCCAGGGCGACGCGCCGGCCCCCGTAGAGGGGATGGGGAAAGCGCGCCACGTCGCCGGCGGCGGCGATGTGCGGATCGGGCTGTCCGTCGGTGTCGAGGACATAGCCGCGCGCGTCGCAATCGACCCCGCCGCAATCCGCAGACAGGCCGGATCCTTCGAGCCAGTCGGTGTTGCGCACCGCGCCCAGGGCGATGACGGCGATGTCGGTCGCGATGCTGCCGCCGTCGACCAAGTGGGCCCGCACCAGCCGGCCGCCCTCCGCCTCCAGCCACTCGACTTCGCTGCCGCAGCGCACCGCGACCCCGTGGCCCGCGTGGATCGCGCCGATCAACCCTCCGACGGTGCTGCCGAGCACGCGGGACAGGGGCGTCGCGCCGGGCTCGACCAGGGTGACGGGAAGGCCGAGCTGCCGGCACAGGCTCGCGACCTCGCAGCCGATGAAGCCCGCGCCGATCACCAGAACGTGCCTCGGGCCGGCGGCCAGGGCGCGCCGCAAGGCGGCGGCATCGTCCCGCCCGCGCAAGGTGAAGACGCCGGAGAGCCGGCCCTCGTGGGGGTTCGGCCACGGCCGGGCGCGGGTACCGGTGGCGATGAGCAGCCGATCGTACGGGAGGGCACGCCCGTCGGCGAGGCGGACCGTGCGGGCTTGCCGATCGAGGCTCACGGCCGCCGTGCCGAGCTGCCAGTCGGCCGCGAGGCCGTGGCGTCCCGGCAGCGTCGTCGCGTCGGCCGCGACGGCACCGGTCAGGACATGCTTCGACAGCGGCGGCCTGTCGTAGGGAGGATGGGGCTCGTCGCCGACGATGGTGAGCGGGCCGGAGAACCCCGCCGCGCGCAGGGACTCGGCACCGCGCAGGGCCGCGAGGCCGGCGCCCACGATCAGGGCCCGCCCGGGGGGCTGCGCCATCAGGCGCCCCGCTCCGGATCCTCGACCCGGATCGCCTGGACTGGACAGGCAACGCGCGCCCGCTCGATGTCGTCCCGGTCCTGCGCGGCGGGCGCGGGATCGTAGAACAGGGCCTCGTGCCCCTCGATGCGGAAGTGCCGCGGCGCCGCGTAGCAGCACTGGGCATAGGCCTGGCACAGGTTGAGATCGACGCTCACCCGCAGGCCGGACGGGGGACCGGAAGACGCATCGGCAGAGGGGGACATGGCGAGGCAACCGCGGGCGGGCGCTGCGGGTTCCGCGGGCCGTCGTCGCGGCCCGATGCGCCCGACCCTGGATGCCGATGCCTGGCAGCCTCTGGCGGCGTGGAGACGGCGGCCACCCCCTTCATCAGGCCGCGCCGGTGGGGACGTACCCTGGGCCCGCCGCATCGGCGCCCCGTCAGGGGATCGCCGTCCGCGGCCGATGCCGCGCTTCAGCGCCCCCCGGCCACCCTTGCCCGGTGCCGCGTCGCCGCGGCCATCCCGAAGGCCTCGAACAGGGCGCGGTTGAGCGGGTTGGTCGCCGGATCGTGCTCGGCGTGCCACTGGACGCCGAGGGCGAAGCCCGCCGCGTCGCGGACGCGGATCGCCTCGACCGTCTCGTCCTCGGCGACCCCCTCGATCACGATCCGTCCGCCCGGTTCGAGGATGCCCTGGCCGTGCAGGGAGTTCACCCGGATCGTCTCGCGTCCGAGGAGACGGGCGAAGGCGCCTCCGGGCGTCAGGCGGACCTCGTGACGGTCGGCGAAGATCACCTCCAAGTCCGGATGGATCTCGCCGTTCGGGAGGCGCGGCATGCGGTGGTTGAGCCGGCCCGGCAGGTCGCGGATCTCCGGGTGCAGGCTGCCCCCGAAGGCGACGTTCATCTCCTGAAAGCCGCGGCAGATGCCGAACAGCGGCACCCCGCGTGCCACGCAGGCCTCGATCAGCGGCAGAGCCACGGCGTCGCGGTCCTCGTCGTAGGGCTCGTGCGCCGCGCAGGGCTCGGTGTTGAACCGGGTCGGGTGGACGTTGGCGCGGCCGCCCGTGAGCAGGATGCCATCCACGGTATCGAGGAGGTCGCCGAGGTCGGTGATCGCCGGGGCGGCGGCGAACATCAGCGGCAGGGCTCCCGCCACCGCGGCCACCGCCCGCATGTTGTTCTCGCCGACGATCTGCGCCGGAAACCGATTGTCGATCAGGCGGGCGTTGCCGATGACGCCGATCACGGGTCTCGCCATCGTCCCGGCTGCTCCTTGTGCTGGCTAATTGTGCTGGCTAATTGTGCTGGCTAAGCGGCAGGCCCTTGCGGCCCGCGGCAGGCTCTACGACCCACGCAAGGCCGACGCCAGTCCCGTCCGGGTCACGGCGGCGACAGAAGGCCCGCGTCCAAAGCCTCCGCGTGCAGCACCTCGGCCACGCGCTCCGGCGCCTCCTCGTGCGCGAGGTGGCCGAGACCCCGGATCAGGCGGACGCGGGCGTCGGGCAGGCGGTCGCGCAGGGCGAAGGCGGTGTCCGGCAGGATGGCCCTGTCGTCGCCGCCGACGATCAGCACGGTCCGGGTCGCGAGGCCGGGCAGCGCCCGGTGCAGGCCGGCCAGATCCCAATTCGCCATCATCCCCAGCGCACCGCGGACATGGCCGGCCCGGGCGAAGAGCCGCCGGTAGAGATCGACGCCCTCCGGGTCGAGGCGCGAGCCGGTCCCCTCGATCAGCCGCTTGGCCGCGGCGCGGTCCGCCGTCCAGGCGAAGATCTTCGGGGTGAGCGGGTTGAGGAACAAGAGCCGCGCCATGCCGGGGAACAGCAGATTGGCCGCCCCCGGCAAGGGCGCCAGGGCGCCGTTGAAGGCCGCCAGCAGCCGGGGAGCGATGGCGCCGTCGAGGCACATCCGTGCCAGCACGGCCGCACCGGCCGAGTGGCCCGCCGCCAGGACGGGCGGCCGGCCGAGCGCCGCCACGAGGCCCGCCACGGCCCGGGCCATGCCGGGCAGGGACAGGTCGGCGTCGGGCAGGGGATCCGTGAAACCGTGACCCGGCAGGTCCGGGGCGATGACGCGGAAGTCACGGGCGTGGAGCGGCGCCAGCCCGCGCCAGGAATGCGTGGCCGCCCCCGTCCCGTGCAGGAGCAGCAGCGTCGGGGCATCCGGGGACCCGAATTCCTGGACGTGCCATCGCAGGCCCGCCGCCTCCACGAAGCGGCTGGCCTCCCGATGGGGCCAGTCGCGACCCTCCACGGCCCAGTCCGGTCGGTCGGTCGCGACGCCGGTCAACATGCGTCCGCATCCCGCAATGCGGCATGACCGGAGAGGCCGGAGGTGCCAGAGGCGGCGGCGGTGCTATCGTTCATGGCCGGAAGTATTTCGTAGCACTGCATAATCCTATGCGGCGGCCGCATGCCACCGGTGAGAGGAAGCGGATTGCTGCGCCGCAACAACGGCGGCATATCACGGGCGAGCAAGAGCAACACGCGTCCCCGGACTTTGGAGAAGGCCATGATCCTGTTCACCTCCTCGACCCAGAACATCGCCGCCCCGGTCTCCGGCGGCTGGAGCCTCAAGGCCGTCATCCGCGAGATGCTGAACTCGTGGCTCGCCCATCACCAGCGCCTCGCCGACAGCGGCATCGGCGGCGACCTCTGAGACCCCGCCCCGGGGCTGAAGAGCGGGGCGCTCAGAGCGCCGCCCGCACCGCTGCGCTGAGCTGACCGGCCTCGGCCCGCGGCAGCTTCAGGTAACGGGCGCCCATCGCGTCCGCCACCGCCCGGGCGTCCTCGCCCCGGGTCCCCGTATCGACCACCAGGGCCGCCAGCCCGGCCGCCCGCAAGGTGCGGGCCGCCTGCAGGGCCTCCGCGCCCGCCCGGGCCCGTCCCCCCTCCCCCGACCGGGCGACGTTGGCGCGCCCGTCGGTCAGCAGCACGATCGCCGGCCGGCTGCCGCCGCGGCGCACGCCCAGCGCCACCGCGACCGCGGCATCGATCCCCGCCGCGAGCGGCGTGCCGCCCCCGCCGGGCAGCCCCGAGAGCCCGCGCTTGGCCCGGGTGAGCGAGCGGGTCGGCGGCAGCACCAACTCCGCGCCGGTGCCGCGGAACGCCACCAGCGCCACCCGGTCGCGCCGGACATAGGCCTCGGCCAGCAGCAGCTCGACCGCGCCCTTGGCTTCGGCCAGCCGCTCCAGGGCGGCCGAGCCCGAAGCATCGACACAGAACACCGTGGTGGTCTCGGTCCGCTGCTTGAGGATCCGGATCCGCAGATCGTCCCGCCGCACCACGATGCGGCGCGTCTCCTCCCCCGTGCGCCGCAGGGCCTGCCAGGGCGCGGCCGTTCGCAGGGTGGCGAGCAGGTCCAGGCGTCCCCGCCGCGGATCGCCCCGCCGGCAGCCCACCGGGCGCCCGGTGCGGGCGGCCGCCGCCTGCCCCACCCGGCCGGACTTCGCGGCCGTGAGCCGCCGACCCCCCGCCAGCAACTGGTCGAGGAGGTTCGGCGGTATGGCGGCGCGCACCGCCTCCAGCACGACGTCGTCGGGGGTTTCCGCGGCGGACGGATCCGTCGTCTCCGCCCTGGGCTGCTCCTGAGGCGCGTCCGCGGGTGGCGCCTCGGCGGTCTCGGGGCGCGGTTCTTCCGGTGCGGGCAGGCGCGTGGCGCGCGGCGCCAGGACGAGGCGCCCGGCCGCGACGATCTCCGCCCGGCCGATCGGCCCGTCGCCCGCGAGGGCGCGCGCGACCCGCACCGCCAGGATCGGGCCGCGCAGCGACGCGATCCCGAAGGCCTCGGCCAGGGCGCAGAGGCTCCCGACCGGATCGGGCTCCGGAGCGTCCGAGACGGGTTCCGGCTCAGCCGGGGGAGGCTCCGCGAGGCCGTTCAGGTCGATCCGGAAGGCGAGGCGATCGGCCAGCGCCTCGGCCACCGTCTCGTCCGCCTCGCCCTCGTCGAGGAGGATCAGGCCGAATCGGGCCGGCCGGTCCACCGCGGTGCCGGCATCCAGGGCGGCCGCGAGGCGGGACGCGGTGCCGGCCGGCAGGCGCTCGGCCATGGGGACGACGACGATCCCGCCATCGGCCTCCGCCAGCAGACCGGCCCGCGCGATGGGGCGGCCCGCCGCCAGGGTCGCGGCGAGATCCAGGCCGCCGAGCAGGCTGTCGTCGCCGATGCCGGGCGGCAGTCGCCGCCAGAGCGTTCCGGAGGGCAACGCGGACCGCAGGGTCTCGAGCCAGCGCTCGCGCTCCGGTCCGGGAGGGGCGCGGACCACCGCGCCACCGAGCCCATGCGGGTCGGCGGCGAGGAGCCGGGCGGCGCGATGCACGTCGGTCCAGGGATGCGACGCGCTGAAAAGCCTGTCCTGCAGAGGCGCGTTCTCGCCCTGGGCCGCCGGTTCGGCCTGCCCGGGACGCGACGCGACGCCCCCTGTCTCCCGTGCGGAAGAGGGTCGGGGTGAGGGAGGAGACCTTTCCGGATCGGGCACGTCCGTCACCCTGTCCCTCTCCCGCACGGGAGAGGAGACCCGCGCGCCATCCCGACCCGGTCGGGCGCGGTCCGTCCGGCCCACGACAGGCGGACCGGCAGCGCGACCGTCACGAAAACATCTCCGCCAGCGCCCGCTCCACCCGGGCGGTGGATCCGGATTCGTCCAGCGGGTTGCGGCGCAGCCGGTGGCGCAGGGCGGCCGGGGCGATGCGGCGGAGGTGGTCGTCGGTAACGGCCCCGGCGCCATCGAGGGCCGCGAGCGCCCGGGCGGTCCGCATCAGGGTCAGCTCGCCGCGCAATCCGTCCGTGCCCAGGGTGAGACAGAGCTGCGCCGCGCGCTCCAGGGCGGCATCCGGCACGGTCACCGACGGCAGGCGCTCCCGCGCCAGCAGGAGCCGCTTTCGAATCGCGGCCTCGTCCCGGGCGCGGGCGGCGCAGAAGCCCTCCGGGTCGCGCTCGTAGGCGTCGCGGGCACGCACCACCGCGATGCGGGTCGGGATGTCCTTCGGGGTCACGACCTCGCAGGCCAGCCCGAACCGGTCGAGGAGCTGCGGGCGCAATTCGCCCTCCTCCGGGTTGCCGGATCCGACCAGCACGAACCGCGCCGGATGGCGCAAGGACAGGCCTTCGCGCTCGACGGTGTTGACGCCGGAGGCCGCCACGTCGAGCAGCAGGTCGACGAGGTGGTCCTCGAGGAGGTTCACCTCGTCGATGTACAGGAAGCCGCGATTGGCCCGGGCGAGCAGCCCCGGCTCGAAGGCCTTCACGCCTGCGCCGAGCGCCCGCTCCAGATCGAGGGTGCCGACCACGCGGTCCTCGGTGGCGCCGAGCGGCAGGTCCACCACCGGCACCGGTGTCTTGTGACTCTTTCGCGGGCCGCCTTCCGCGCAATGCGGGCAGGATGCGGCCGGGCTGTCGGGGTCGCAATTGTAGGGGCAGCCGGCCACCGCCCGCATCGGCGGCAGCAGGGCGGCCAGCGCCCGGATCGCCGTGGACTTGCCGGTGCCGCGGTCGCCGAAGACCAGCACGCCGCCGACGGACGGGTCCACCGCCGCGATCAGCAGCGCCTGGCGCATCTCGTCCTGGCCGACGATGGCCGAGAAGGGGAAGGTGGGCACGGGGTTCTGGCTCTGGCTCCTCTCCTCCCCGCGTGGGGAGGAGCCGGAGATGGGGGGTGCAGGATGGGTCGAGGCGGTGCCGTCTGCACCACCCCCACCCCTACCCCTCTCCGCAAGGGGGAGGGAAGAGCGCCTTACTCCGCCGCCTTCTGCCGAAGCCCGATCCGCCCCCAAATCGTGGTCAGGGCCTCGACGAGACGGGCGATGTCGGCATCCGTGTGCAGCGGCGACGGGGTGATCCGCAGGCGTTCGGTGCCGCGGGCCACCGTCGGGTAGTTGATCGGCTGCACGTAGATGCCGAACTCGTCGAGCAGGGTGTCGGAGATCCCCTTGCACAGCACCGGGTCGCAGACCATCACCGGCACGATGTGGCTGTCGTTGGGCATGGTCGGGATGTCGGCGGCCTCCAGCGCCTGACGGACCTTCGCCACGCGCTCCTGATGCCGGGCGCGCTCTTCGCCGCTCGTCTTCAGGTGGCGGATCGACGCCGCCGCGCCCGCCGCCACCGCGGGTGGCAGGGAGGTGGTGAAGATGAAGCCCGACGCGAAGCTGCGCACGAAGTCGCAGAGCTTCTCCGAGGCCGTGATGTAGCCGCCGTGCACGGCGAACGCCTTGCCCAGTGTTCCCTCGATCACGTCGAGCCGGTGGGCGACGCCGTCCCGCTCCGAGATGCCGCCGCCGCGGGCGCCGTAGAGGCCGACCGCGTGGACCTCGTCCAGGTAGGTGAGTGCCCCGTGGGCCTCGGCCACGTCGCAGATCTCTCCAATGGGGGCGATGTCGCCGTCCATCGAGTACACCGATTCGAACGCCACCAGCTTCGGTCGGGCCGGATCGACCAGGGCGAGCTTGCGGTTCAGGTCCTCCGGGTCGTTATGACGAAAAATGTGGCGCTCGGCGCGGGAGAACCGGATGCCCTCGATCATCGAGGCGTGGTTCTCGGAATCGGAGAAGACCGCGCAGTTCGGCAGGCGTGAGGCCAGGGTCCCGAGCGCCGCCCAGTTCGACACGTAGCCGGAGGTGAACAGCAGGGCCGCCTCTTTGCCGTGGAGGTCGGCGAGCTCGCGCTCCAGGAGCACGTGGTAGTGGTTGGTGCCCGAGATGTTGCGGGTGCCGCCGGCGCCGGCGCCGCAGCGGTCGATCGCCTCATGCATCGCGCCGGTCACGGCCGGGTGCTGGCCCATGCCGAGATAGTCGTTGGAGCACCACACCGTCACGGGACGCGTGCCGCCGGCATGGTGGTGCGTGGCGTGCGGGAAGTTGCCCGCGTGGCGTTCGAGGTCGGTGAAGACCCGGTAGCGCCCTTCCCGGTGGAGCCCGGCGATCTCAGCCCCGAAGAAGGTCTCGTAGTCCATGTCGCCTCTCCCCGAACAAATCCTGCGGGTTGATCCCGCCTGTGACACCGGACTTCGCACAAGACCAGTTCCAGATTGGTGGACGTGCGTCGCCCGTTCGTGATCCCTCGGCCTACACGTGATCCGGCGGTCCGGCCGCTTCCCCGGGCGCCCGGGCCGGCAGGCTCCAGCGCCACAGCTCCGCCGAGGGCAGCGGCAGCATCAGGAACCAGTGCTCCAGGGTGGCGAGCGCCGTGAGCGTCGCCAGGACCGTGAGGCCGATCAGCTCGTGCTCCAGCAGGTCCGGCCCCAGGGCCGCGCGTCCGAGCAGCGCCGCCGCGATGGTCCCGAGGCTCACGGAGACCGGAAACAGCAGGTTCATCGGCTTCCGGGACAGGTAGCAGGCGAGGTAGCCGAGATGGTCCGGGAGGAACTCGGCATGGAGGTTGCGCACCCCCAGGAACAGGTTGAGCCGCGCCGAGAGGTTCATCACCACCAGGGTGCCGTAGGTCCACAGGGCGAAGCGGTTGGGGCTGCCCCAGACCAGGGCCAGGATCGCCAGACCCCCGATCACGATGGCGAATTCGTGCCACAGGCTGGTGGCGAGCGCCGCGAGGAACCGGTCGAACCCCCGCACCCCCGGCGCGCAGGCGGCCGGCTTGGGGCCGGACAGGAAGCCCATGTAGTAGCTCATCTCCTGCCAGCCCCAGACGACGAGCGCCGCCGTGAAGGCCGTGTAGGCCCCCGTGGCACTCGTGTCCGCGGCGCTGGACCGGATCGCCAACAGGGCGCCCGCGAGCAACAGCGTCGCCCCGGCCATGCTCCACGCATGCGTCCGCCGCGGGGCGTGGTCGAGCAGCAGGATCAGCCCGGTGGAGAACCACCAGAGCAGGACCGCGTAGACCACCGGGGCGGCGTAGGTCCCCATGCTACCAGACCGGCTGGAGGCGGATGTCGGCCGGCAGGGCGTTGGCCTTGACGGGGAGGAGATAGAGCCGGGCGAAGGTCGTGGCCGCCCGCAGCACCTGCGCGCCGTGCTGCACCGTGCCGACGACGCCGCCCCGCGCCTTGGCGTCGGCGATCGCCCGCGAGCAGGCAAGCAGCCGGTCGAGCCCCGCCTTGAACTTCGGGTTGTCGAGGTCGAGCTCCAGCGGGAAGGTCTGCCGGGAGATCTCCGAGGTGATCCGGAAGACCTTGAAGTCGTAGTCGGTGGGATCGACCCCGAGCGCCTTGTGGAAGGCCGGCCGGTGATGGTCGCGCACGTACATCGTGGCGAAGACCGCAAGCAGGAAGAATCGGATCCAGTAGCGGTTCACGCCGCTCGTCAGCTTCGGGTTCGCGCGCATCAGGAGCGCGAAGGCCTCCCCGTGGCGGAACTCGTCGTTGCACCAGAGTTCGAACCACTTGAAGATCGGATGGATGCGCCGCTCCGGGTGCCGCTCCAGCTCGCGGAAGATCGTGATGTAGCGGGCGTAGCCGATCTTCTCCGAGAGGTAGGTGGCGTAGAAGATGAATTTCGGTCGAAAGAACGTGTACTTCTTGGATTTGGTGAGAAACCCCAAATCCACGCCGATGCCGAAATCCTTGAGCGTATCGTTGATGAACCCGGCGTGACGCGCCTCGTCCCGGCTCATGAAGCCGAACAATTCCTTGATATCTTTGTTCTTTGCCCGCTTCCTCATCTCGGCATAGAGGACGCAGCCGGAAAACTCCGCCGTGATCGAGGAAACCAAGAAGTCCAAAAACTCCTTCCGCAATTCGGGCTCCATCTGCGACAGGTCGCAGTCGAACTCCTCGTTGCGGGTGAAGTGGCGCTTGTTCGGGTCGGCGCGCAGCTCGGCAATGAGCAGATCCCAGTCGCGGCGCACGGGCTCGACATTGGTGCGATCGAGCTCGTCGAAATCCGTCGTGTAGAAGCGCGGGCTGAGGAACGTCGTCTCCTGGGCGGCCCGCGTCGATTCGTTGACCGGAACCTTGGGGACAGGCTGGCCGGAGGGCGGCGGGACAGATGCGTTCACAGCTTCCTCCTCTCGGAAAAGCTGACCTCGTAGAGTTCGGTCAGCTCGAGATGGGCGATGAGTTTGGTCCAGGCCCGCTCCAGCGCCCCGGCCCGGGTGACCGTGGCGGTGCGGCGCACGGTCAGCCGCTCGCCGTAGGGCACCGAGGTCGGCGCGTCGTGGACCTGGACCTCGTCGCCGGGTTCGATCTCGAAGCCGGCATCGAGGGTCACGTGGGCGTGCAGGCTCTCGGGGGTCTGCTCGATCTCCACCGTGCAGGGTACGGTGACGGTGCGGCTGCCGAACAGGCCCATCACCGCGTCTCCGTGGCGGGTACGCCCGGCGCGGGCATCAGCCGGGCGAAGGCGCCGGCATTGGTCGGCCCGAAGGCCTCGAGCGGCACCCGGCGGCCGGTGGCCTCGTCGGCGAGCGCGAGCCGGCCGTCCTCGTAGCGGGTCAGGCTGAACGGTTGCTCGGGCCCCAGGCCTTCCCGTTGGCGGGCCTGGGCGAGGCCCCGCAGGGTCCCGCGCAGGAAGCCGTCCTCGCCGGGGCGGATCCAGGCGACGATGTGCCGGTCGGCGATGTCCCGGAGGGCGATCGAGCCATCGACCTGATCCTCGGCGCGGAATTCGAGCCGCGCCACCGCTTTGGCGGGCGGCAGTGCGACGAGGCCGACCTGCTCGCTCCGGCCGATCAGGACCGCCAGCATGGTGAAGCCCATGAGTGCGCCCGCACCGACCATCAGCAGCGCCGGTGCCGGTCCCGCCGGCCCCATCGCCCGGCCGGCGCCCTCCGCCCGCTCGCCCATCGTGCCCCTCCCTATTCGGCCGCGACGAGGCGACCGGAATTTTCGTCCGCGCGCTCGAGCTGCGCCACCCGAACCGGCGGCGCGGTGCCGTCGGCATGGGCCGCGAGGGCCCGTGCCAGCAGCGCCGCCGCGGCGTCGGCCTCCGGTACGGAGCGCATCATGGGCTCGGTCCGGGCGAGACGCCAGGGCCGGACATGCGGCCAGATGTGAAGGTAGGCGATGCGGATACCCGGCCGCAACTGCAGAGGGAGATCGCCGCTGCCATCCGTGAAGGCGCGCAGGGCCGCAGTCTCGATCTGCGCGAAGGGCAGGTTGTGGGTCACCGGCAGGGCGATGCCGGCCTGCAGCACGACACGACGGTTGGTCACCGTGTAGAGCGTCGTCCGATGGGTGAGCCATGCGAGCAGCCAGAGCAGCGCGACGGCGCCCGCGCCGATCACCAGGGTCGGTCCCACCACCTTCAGGGCCGAGGCGGGCGAACCGGCTGCCAGGCCGAAGGCCAGGGCGCAGACCGCAAACCACGCAATCACCAGACGGGCGTGGAACACCCGGACCAACAGGCCCAAGGTGGTCGGCCTGCTCTGCCACAGGATGCGCTCGCCCGCCGGCAGAGGACCGGGCAGGCCCCGCGGGGTGCCCTCGGGGAGGAAGTCGCCGCTCATATCAGGGGCTCCGCCCGGGCCGGCGTCGCGTAGAGCGTGCCGGCGCCGAAATACGAGACGATCCGCTCCTCCTCCAGGAAGGTCACGCTGTCGGGATCGCGGGTGGTCGGGATGTCGGCGAACTGGCTGGCGAGCAGCGCCTCGGTCGTCACCGTCTTGGTGAAGCCGCCGGCCCGGCAGAAGGTGGTCGGCATCAGCCGGCGGCCGCCCGCCGGGAGTTCCACCTCATAGTAGCGGATCAGCGACTCGCCGCGGTCGACCCAGACGTCGCTGATCACGCCTGCCACGGCGTTGTCGGTGCCGAACACCGTCATACCGATCGGGTTCGGGCCGCTTTCGTGGATGACGAAGTTCTTCGCCACCCGCAGGGGAACGATGCGGATCTCCTCGTCCCAGGTCCGGTCGTGGACGTCGTGTCGCAGCACCCAGGAGCCGGGGCCGACGCCGGCCTGGAGCGACGTGTCGGTGCGCTCGTAGGGAGCGCCGGGCCAGGGCTCGACCTTGCGGGCCGGGATGCCGGTCTCGATGTCGTCCCGGCCGTGCACCGCCTGCGGTGCGTAGGTGGTCTCGCCGCCGGGGAGATGGAAGGCCTTGGACCGGGGAATCAGGATCGGATCGTCCGCCTTGCGGCGGCCGACGGCCTCGTTCTCCAGCGGGTAGCCCTCCCGCCGGTCCTCGCGGCGCAGCCAGAAGACCAGCCCGGCGAAGAAGATGAAGAACGCGTAGAGCACGACCTGGGCGACGTCGACATAACCCGTAAGTGCGCCGGTTGGCATGGCTGTCCTCCCCGAATGTCAGGCCGTCCGGCCGGCAAGGCCGTTGGCGATGCGGTCTCGATCCTCTGTCCGTGCGTCCTCACGCACCAGCGGCCCCAGCGCGAGGAGCGCCGCGAACAGCAGGGCGATCTCGATGTGGTAGACGATGAGGTAGCCGATCGCGGGCTCGTTCATGCCCTCGCCGAGCACCCCCGACTGGGCGATGGCGCCGCCCACGTCGCGCACGAGGCCGCTCGCCGCGATCGACAGGCCCGCGGCGGTCGCCTGCACGGCGCCCCAGGCGCCGAGCGCCAGCCCCGTATCCTCGGGGCCGGCGCGGTTCATCGAGGCGGTGAGCGTGCCGTGGGCGAAGAGGCCGCCGCCGAGCCCGATCAGGCTGACGCCGGCGGCGAACAGGTCGGCCGAGGCCAGCGGCGCGGCGAAGACCACCGCCGAGAAGGCGAGGATGCCGATGCCGACGCCGACCGCCGACACCCGGAACGGATCGCCCCCGCGGCCGAGCCAGCGCGCCGCAACCAGCAGGCCCAGCCCGCCGCCCGCGGCGAGCAGCGCCGTGAGGGCCGTGGTCGCGCCCACGGAAAGGTGCAGGATCTGGCCGCCATAGGGCTCCAGCAGGATGTCCTGCATGGAGAAGCCCGCCGTGCCGAGGCCGATCGCCACGAGGCGACGGCGGGCGGTGCCCTCACCCGCATAGGCCCGCCAGGACGACCGGAAGTCGCGCTGCGGCGCCGTCTGCGTCCGGTTGGGATCGCGCGGCTCCTGCTTCCAGAGGGCGAACCCGTTGAGGATGATGGTGACCAGGGCGGCGCCCTGGATCACCTGGATCAGGCGCACCGGCGAGAAATGGGCGAGGAACAGGCCGAACAGCAGGGCGCTCGCCATCATGCCGAACAGCAGGGCCGCGCAGAGCAGCGCCACCACCTTCGGCCTTGCATGCGCGGGGGCGAGGTCGGTGGCGAGCGCCAGCCCGACGGTCTGGGTCGTGTGCAGACCGGCACCGACCAGCAGGAAGGCCAGAGCCGCCGCAAGGTTGCCGACCCAGAGCGGCCCGGTGGTGTCGCCCGACAGGATCAACAGGGCGAACGGCATGATCGCGAGGCCGCCGAACTGAAGCAGCGTGCCGAACCAGATGTAGGGCACCCGCCGCCAGCCCAGCAGCGAGCGATGCGTGTCCGAGCGGAAGCCGACCAGCGCCCGCAGGGGCGCAAAGATCAGCGGCAGCGCCAGCATCACCGCGACGATCCAGGCCGGCACCCCCAGTTCGACGATCATCACCCGGTTCAGGGTGCCGATCAGCAGCACCGCCGCCATGCCGACGGTGACCTGGAACAGGGCGAGCCGAAGCAGGCGCCCGAGGGGCAGCTCGACGGTTGCGGCATCCGCGAAGGGGAGGATCGCCGGGCCGAGGCGCATCAGCGCGCGGGTCAGTTTCTGGGATGCGGCGTTCATGTCCGCACCCCGGGCGACGCCGCCCCCGATCCCGCAGAGGCGGACGGGCGCGCGCGCGTCAGCGCCACCGCGTTCGACAGGTAGAATCCGCTGTTGATGCGGTGGCTCCGCGCCCAGGTGAAGGCGTCGAGCGCTGTTTCAGAGGTCATCCGACGGCGCAGGCCGCCCTCGGTCACCGGCACGATCGCGGGCGAACGGTCGCTGCGGGGAAAGAACTTGCCCGCCGCGTGCATCACAGTCAGCAGGGCCGTGCGCGGCGCCACGGTGAACAGCACCGAGCCGTCGGTGCGCGCACCCAGCGCCGCCAGCGCCCGGGCGATGTCGGCAGCCCGGTAGTGAATCAGCGAATCCATCGCCACCACGTGGTCGAAGCGGCCGAGACCCGGATCGAGCATGTCGCCGACGCGGAAGTCGATGCGGCCCGCCCCGGCGATCGCCGGCAGCCGCTCCTGCGCCAGCCCGATCAGCGTCGGCGAGACGTCGATCGCCACCACCTCCGCCCCGCGGTGCGCCGCCTCGACGCTGAGCGCCCCGGTGCCGCAGCCGGCATCGAGCAGGCGCAGGCCGGTCATGTCGGCGGGCAGCCAGGAGAGGAGCGTCGCCCGCATGGCGTCGCGGCCTGCTCGCACCGTGGCGCGGATGCGGCTCACCGGCGCGTCCGAGGTCAGGCGCGACCACGCCTCGACCGCGGTGCGGTCGAAGTAGGTGGTCAACTCGCCCCGGCGGGCGTCGTAGCTGGCGCTGGCCATCGGTCGGACCCTAAACTCAATCGAAACCGAGGAACTCGAACAGGTCGCGATCCTTCATCGGGACCGCCTCGCAGGGCGGGGCGCCCGACCACAGCGTCTCGGCGAGCCGCATGTACTCCGCGGTCACGGCGTCGAGCTCCGGGGACGAGTCCATCTCGAACAGGGTGGACTTCTTGAGCCGCGAGCGGCGGACCACGTCGAGGTCGGGGAAATGAGCCAGCCGCTTCAGGCCGACCGCGTCGTTGAACCGGTCGATCTCGTCGGTCTTGGCCGAGCGGTTGGCGATGACGCCACCCAGGCGCACGGGGTAGTTCTTCGACTTGGCGTGGATCGCCGCCACGATCCGGTTCATGGCGAAGATCGAGTCGAAATCGTTGGCGGTGACGATCAGCGCCTGGTCGGCGTGTTGGAGCGGCGAGGCGAAGCCGCCGCAGACCACGTCGCCCAGCACGTCGAACACCACGACGTCGGTGTCTTCCAGGAGATGGTGCTCCTTGAGGAGCTTCACCGTTTGGCCGACCACGTAGCCGCCGCAGCCGGTGCCGGCGGGCGGGCCGCCGGCCTCGACGCACATGACGCCGTTATAGCCCTCGACCACGAAGTCCTCGACGCGCAGCTCCTCCGAATGGAAGTTCACTGCCTCCAGGGCGTCGATCACCGTGGGGGCGAGGCGCTTGGTCAGGGTGAAGGTCGAGTCGTGCTTCGGGTCGCAGCCGATCTGGAGCACGCGCTTGCCGAGCTTGGAGAAGGCCACCGACAGGTTCGACGAGGTGGTCGACTTGCCGATGCCGCCCTTGCCGTAGACCGCGAAGACCTTGGCGGTCTCGATCTTCAGGTCCGGGTCCAGGGCGACCTGGACGCTGCCTTCTTCCTTCCGGGCGACGACCGGATTGCGGATGGCGATGTTCATGCGGCGACTCCTGTGGTGACGCCTTCGAGACGATCCTCCAGCTCCTCCTCGGCCCGGTCGAGGGCGTCGCGCATCTCTGCGTTGGGAGTCCAGAAACCGCGGCGGTGGGCCTCGATCAGCCGTTGGGCGACCTTGGCGGAGGCGGTGGGGTTGAGGGCCGCCATGCGCTCGCGCATGGCGGGGTCGAGGACGTAGGTCTCGGTGATCCGCTCGTAGATCCAGGGCTGGACCGCGTTGGCGGTGGCCGACCAGCCTACCGTGTTGGTCAGGTGGGTCTCGATCTGGCGGACGCCTTCGTAGCCGTGGCCGAGCAGGCCCTCGTACCATTTGGGGTTGAGCATGCGGGTGCGCGTCTCCAGCGCCACCTGCTCCTCGAGGGAGCGCACGCGCCCCTCCCCGCGGGTCTGGTCGCTGATGTAGATCGGCACCGACTCGCCCTTGGCGCGGGCCACCGCCCGGCCCATGCCGCCGAGGCCGTCGAAGTAGTGGTCGACGGAGGTGACGCCGACCTCGACCGAGTCGAGGTTCTGGTAGGCCATGTCGACGGAGGCCAGCACCGCCTGCATCAGGGCGCGTTGCGGCGCCGGGCGGCCGGTGCGGCCATAGGCGAAGCTCTTGCGGCGCGAGAAGGTCTCGCACAGCTCGGCGTCGTCGTCCCAGCTCCCCGAATCGACAAGGTGGTTGACGTTCGCGCCGTAGGCCCCCTCGGCGTTCGAGAAGACCCGCAGGGCCGCCGTCTCCAGGTCGCAGCCCTGCTCGGCCTGGATCGCCAGGGCGTGCTTGCGGACGAAGTTTTGCTCCAGCGGCTCGTCCGCGGTGGCGGCGAGGTACGAAGCCTCCGCCAGGAGCTTCGTCTGGAGCGGCAGGAGATCGCGGAAGATGCCCGAGAGGGTGACCACCGCGTCGATGCGCGGGCGGCCAAGGGTCTCCAGTGGGATCAGCTCGGCGCCGCTCAGGCGGCCGTAGCCGTCGAAGCGCGGCGCGGCGCCGATCAGCGCCAGCGCCTGGGCGATCGGGCCGCCCTCGCTCTTGAGGTTGTCGGTGCCCCACAGGACCAGGGCGACGCTCTCCGGGCAGGGCTTTCCGTCGGCCGCGAAGCGTTCGAGGATGCGGGCCACCTGCCGGGCACCGTCCGCGACCGCGAAGGCGGAAGGCAGGCGGTAGGGGTCGAAGCCGTGGAGGTTGCGGCCCGTTGGCAGGATCGCAGGGTTGCGCAGCAGGTCGCCGCCCGCCACCGGCGGAACGAAGCGGCCGTCGAGGGCCCGCAGCAGCGCCGGCACCTCGTGGTCCCGGGCGAGCAGCCGGTCGGTCTCGGCCAGACTCGCGAAGGCGGCGCGGCTGGTCTCGTCGGCGGACAGGCCGGAGGCCGTCAGCGCCGCCTCGACGCCGTGCCCGGCCACCAGGGCCTCGATCCCGGCCCGCTCCGGACTCACGCCGTGCGCCGACTCGGCGAGCGCCAGGAGCAGGTCGACCCGCTCGACCTCCGGCGTCCCCGCTCCGACCACGTGCAGCCCGTGCGGGATCAGGGTCTGCTCCAACTCCTGCACGGCGGACCAGAGGGCGCCGACCCGGGCGCCGAGATCGCCGGTCCAGGCCGGCTCGGCGGCCACGAGATCGAGGGCCGCGCCCTGGTCCTGGATCATCCGGGCGAGACTCTCCCGCTCCGTCCCGGCTTCGAGGTCGAGGCCGCGCCAGCGCTCCATCGAACTCTTCAGGTCGATCAGCCCGCGGTAGAGCCCGGCCGCCGCGAGGCTCGGGGTCAGGTAGCTCACCAGCGTCGCGGCCGAGCGGCGCTTCGCGAGCGTCCCCTCCGACGGGTTGTTGGCGGCGTAGAGGTAGACGTTCGGCAGCGCCCCGATCAGCCGCTCCGGCCAGCAGGCCTCGGACAGGCCGGTCTGCTTGCCGGGCATGAATTCGAGCGCCCCGTGGGTGCCGAAATGCAGCACGGCGTCGGCGGAGAAATCCTCCCGCAGGTAGCGGTAGAAGGCCGAGAAGGCGTGGGTCGGCGCGAAGCCGCGCTCGAACAGCAGCCGCATCGGGTCGCCCTCGTAGCCGAAGGCAGGCTGGACTCCGACGAAGACGTTGCCGAACTGCGCTCCGAGCACGAAGATCTCGGCGCCGTTGGTCTGATGGCGGCCCGGCGCCGGGCCCCACTGGGTCTCGATCTCGGCGAGGTAAGTCTCGCGCCGCACATGGTCCTCGGCCGGAATGCGGGCGTGGACATTGGCCTGGGTGCCGTAGCGCTTGGCGTTGCCCTCAAGGATCGCTGCGCGCAGGGCATCGACGCTCTCCGGGACGTCGACTATGTAGCCGTCGGCCGCTAGGCCCTTCAGGGTGTTGAGGAGCGAGCCGTAGACCGACAGGAACGCCGCCGTGCCGGTGGCGCCGGCATTCGGCGGAAAATTGAACAGCACCACGGCGAGTCGGCGCTCGGCTTTCTCGGTCCGGCGCAGGGACACCAGCCGTTCGACCCGCTCGGCGAGGCGCGCGGCCCGCTCGGGATGGACCCGCATGTCGCGGGAATTGTCGCTGCCCGACGCGGCGGAGCGGCCCCCGAAAACCATCGGGGCGGTGGCGCCGTCGAGTTCGGGGATCGCGACCATCATGGTCGCCTCGACCGGCGACAGGCCGCGCTCACCCGCCTCCCACTGCTCCAGCGTCTGGAACTCCAGCGCCTGGGCGGCGAGGTAGGGCACGTCGAGTCGGGCCAGCATCGCCTCGGCGGAAGCGGCATCGTTGTAAGCGGGGCCGCCGACCAGGGAGAAGCCGGTGAGGGACACGAGGGCGTCGATGCAGGCGCGCCCATCCCGCATGAAGAACGAATCCACGGCCGGGCGGTTGTCGAGACCGCTGGCGAAGGCCGGCACCACGTCGAGGCCCTTGGCCTCCAGGGCCGCGATGACGCCGTCGTAGTGGGCGGTGTTGCCGGCGAGCACGTAGCTGCGCATCACCAGGAGGCCGACGCGGCCCGTCGCGTCCGCCCGGCGCGGCAGCCGGGACGGGTCCGCGCCGATTCGGCCGGGCAGGCGCGGGTGGTAGAGGCCGGTCTCGGGGTAGTCGAGGGGCGCGGGTGCCGCCGGCCCGTCGCGCCAGGCCGCCCGCTCGCCCGCCGCGTAGCGGTGCACGAGGAAACGCACCAGGGCTGCGACGTTCTCGTCGGAGCCCGCCAGCCAGTATTGCAGGGTGAGGAAGTAGGCGCGCACGTCCTGGGCCGAGCCCGGGATGAAGCGCAGGATCTTCGGCAGCTTGCGCACCAGGGCCATCTGCCGGCCGGCATTGCCCTGCTGGCCGGGCTTGCCGCGCAGCTTCTTCAGGAAGTCGAGGGCGCTGCGCTTGGTGCCGCTCATGTCGAAGCGGCCGAGCCGCGTAGTCTTCACCACATCGCTTGCCGAAAGGCAGCCGATGATCGCGTCGCAGGATTCCCGCCGGGCCGCGAGCGCCGGCAGGATCGCCCGGACATGCTCGTCCATGAACAGCATGGCCGAGAGCACGATGTCGGCCTGCGCGATGTCGGCCCGGCAGGCCTCCAGCGTCGCAGGATCGGTCTCCCACTCGGCTGCCGCGTGGAAGCCCAGCACCAGCCCCGGCATCTCGGACCGGAGGCGCAGGCGCGCCCGTTCCACCGCGCTCGCCAAATGATTGTCGAGCGTGACGATGACGACGCGGATCGGCGGCCTAGCGGCCGTAATGCGCTTTGGCATCGTAGAGGGTCTCGATCGTGATGAGCGGCAGGTGCCGCTCCCGGGCGAAGGTCTCGGTGTTGCTGCGGGCCTTGCCGCGCACGAAGAACGGGATCTTTCTCAGTTCCTTCTCGGCTTCCGGCGACCACGCGGTCGCGACCGGCCTGTCCAGCAGGATCGGAACGGGCGCCGACGTCGGAGGGGTGTCGGCCGGCGCCCGTTCTCCGGCCTCGAGCGCCCCGTCCGCCGGAGTCCCGAAGGACTTGCCGCCGAGATGCGAGGGGCCGACGCCGTCGTGGAATTCGGGATCCTCCCGGAACATGCCGAGGAGGTGCTCTTCGAGGCCCATCATCAGCGGATGGACCAGGGTGTCGAACAGGACGTTGGCGCCCTCGAACCCCATCTGCGGCGCGTAGCGGGCCGGGAAGTCCTGGACGTGGACCGGCGCCGAGATCACCGCGCAGGGGATGCCGAGCCGCTTGGCGACGTGGCGCTCCATCTGGGTGCCGAGCACCAGTTCCGGTGCCGCCGCGCGGATCGCCGCCTCGACGTCGAGGTAGTCGTCGGTGATCAGCGCCTCGATCCCGTGCTCGGCCGCTTCGGCGCGGACCTCGCGGGCGAATTCGCGGCTGTAGGTCCCGAGACCGACCACCGTGAAGCCGAGTTCGCGCGCCGCGACCCGGGCGATGCCAATGGCATGCGTCGCGTCCCCGAACACGAAGACGCGCTTGGCCGTCAGGTAGGTCGAATCGACCGACCGCGAGTACCAGGGCAGGCGCGAGCCCGGGCCGTCGAGCACGGGCGCCGGATCGATTCCCGCGATCTCCGCCACCTCGGCGACGAACCGGCGGGTGCCGCCGACGCCGATCGGCAGTGTCTGCGTGAATGGCTGCCCGAAGCTCTTCTTCAGGTACTCCGCGGCCGACCGAGCGGTTTCGGGGTAGAGCACGACGTTGAAATCTGCGTCCCCGAGGCGGCCGAGGTCGGCCGGAGAGGCTCCCAGCGGCGCGACAATGTTGACGGCGATCCCGAGGGAGTCGAGCAGACGTCGGATCTCGATCAGATCGTCCCGGTGGCGGAAGCCCAAAGCCGTCGGCCCGAGGATGTTGCAGAGCGGCCGCCGACCGGGCTCGCGCGCCGGACGCGGGGCCGGCGGACCGGCGAGCGCCCGGACGAGGCGATAGAAGGTCTCCGAGGCGCCCCAGTTCTCCTTCTTCTGGTAGGCGGGCAGCTCCAGCGGGATCACCGGGATCGGCAGGTTGAGGGCCTTGGCGAGGCCACCCGGATCGTCCTGGATCAGCTCGGCGGTGCAGGAGGCGCCGACGATCATCGCCTGGGGTTGGAAGCGTGCGTGCGCGGCGGCGACCGCCTCCTTGAACAGCTCGGCGGTGTCGCGGCCGAGATCCTGCGCGCGGAAGGTGGTGTAGGTGACGGGCGGGCGGGCGTCCCGCCGCTCGATCATCGTGAACAGCAGGTCCGCGTAGGTGTCGCCCTGCGGCGCGTGAAGCACGTAGTGCAGGCTGGACATCGCCGTTGCGACGCGCATGGCGCCGATATGCGGGGGACCCTCGTAGGTCCAGAGGGTGAGCTGCATGGCGCTACACCTCCAGCAGGGCGCGGCGCCGGAGCGGGCGCACGAACAGCTCGGCGAGGTCGCCGGCCTGCTCGTAGCCCTGTACCGGCGTGAACAGCAGCTCGATCGACCACTTGGTCGACAGACCCTCCGCCTCCAGCGGGTTGGCCAGGCCGAGGCCGCAGACCGTGAGGTCCGGGCGCGCCGCCCGGCAGCGGTCCATCTGGTCGTCGAGGCTCTGGCCCTCGGTCACCCGCGTACCCTGGGGCAGCAGCTCGATCTCGGCGGCGAGATGCGCCCGGTGCAGGTAGGGCGTCCCGACCTCCACGAGATCCGCGCCGAGTTCCCGGGCGAGGAAGCGGGCGAGCGGCACTTCGAGCTGTGAATCAGGGAAGAAGAACACGCGCTTGCCCGCGAGCTTTTCGCGATGGGGCGCTAGGGCGGTCTTGGCTCGGGTGCGGCCCGGGGCCGTCGCCCGGTCGAAGACGGCCTCAGCGACGCCGAACGCCTCAGCCGCCGCCCGCAGCCATCCGGTCGTGCCCTCGGCACCGAGCGGGAACGGCGCCGGGAGCCGGCGGGCGCCGCGCTCTTCGAGGGCGCGGGCCGTGTCGGCCAGGAACGGTTGGGCCAGGAGGTAGCGCGTGTTGCGCCCAATCGCGGGCATCGTGTCGGCCCGGCGGGCGGGCAGGAACCGGACGTCGCCGATCCCCATCGCGGCAAAAATCCGAAGAAACTGGTCCTCCACCACGTCGGCCAGCGCCCCGACGACCAGGAGCGACGGCGCGGCCGTCTCGACCTCGCGGAGCAGGTCCGGCACCAGGGCGGCGAGGCAGGCATCCTCGCCCTGCGTGAACGTCGTCTCGATGCCGGAGCCGGAGTAGTTCAGGACCCGCACGGGGGCGAGGCGCCCCGACAGCCGTTGCGCCGCCCGGGACAGGTCTAGCTTGATCACCTCCGACGGGCAGGAGCCCACCAGGAACAGGAGCTTGATATCCGGCCGCCGCTCGATCAGCCGGGTCACGACCCGGTCGAGCTCCTCGTTCGCGTCGGCGATCCCGGCGAGGTCGCGCTCGTCGATGATCGCGGTCGCGAAGCGCGGCTCGGCGAAGATCATCACCCCTGCGGCGGACTGAATCAGATGCGCGCAGGTCCGTGAGCCGACCACGAGGAAGAAGGCGTCCTGGATCTTCCGGTGGAGCCAGACGATGCCGGTGAGGCCGCAGAACACCGCCCTCTGCCCCTGCTCTTGGTGCAGGTCGATGCCGCCGCAGGGAGGCTGGTGGATCAGGGGAGCGTTCATGACAGCGCCTCCGCGAGGCGCGGTGCGCGGCTGCCGGTGCCCTCGAGACGGGCGGCGCGGAGCTTCATGAGGAACTGGCCGGCATTGACCACGTAGGTCGCGTAGGCCGCCAGCGCGAGCAGCAGCAGCGCCTGCCCGCTGAGTGCGCCCGTGATGAGAGCCGCGAGATAGGCTGTGTGGAGGGCCAGCACGAGCATGCTGACCACGTCTTCCCAGAAGAACGCCGGTGCGAAGAGCCACCGCCCGAACACCGCCTTTTCCCAGATCGAGCCGGTGACCATGATCGCATAGAGCGCCAGGGTCTTCACGACGACCGAGATCTCAGCGGCGAACTGACCTGCACCGGTGGCGAGGGTGCGCAGCACTAGGACGAGACTGATCAGGAAGATCGCGAATTGCAGAGGCGCCAGCACGCCCTGAACCAGGGTCCAGGGCGAAGAGTCGCGCCGTCGCCGTTCGGCAGGCGTGTAGAGCGGTCGTGCCGGCCGGTCCTCGGGACCCATGCATCCGCTCCCTGGTGCTCGGCGGCGCCAATGGCTCCGTCGTTGACAGAGGCTAGGGCGAGGGTCCCAGAAGTGTCAAGTGCGCTTGACGGTTTCGGAACATGACAGGTGAGAGATATTTTTTCTTCGAATAAGATCATTGCCAAGATCGCCAGGAAGCGTATCGTCGGGCTCGACGGCTGGAGACTGCCGCAGTTTCACTTGTCAGATCCGGGACTGACGAACGCGAAGAATAGACAGGCGAGCAACGCCGCACCCAGGACACGAGCGGTGCCGCTGGTCCTCCCGGGCCAGGGCCGACTCAGGGAGGGATGCCGATGGGAGACTGGAGGCATTTCGGCGATCGCCTGGATCACGGCCAGCCCGCGGCCGGCTGTAACCCTGTGAGCGATGGTCGTTCCGTGTTCCGCGATAGCCCCGTCGGTTGGTCCGATCTGCGCCGGCCCGTTCCGGACATGCTCGCCCGCGTGGTCGAGGCGGAGATCCTGCCCCGGCTGATGCTCGCGCACCGGCCCGCCGGCCGCGGCCGCTCGGCGAATCGCGCGCCGAGTGCCCGGGAGATCGCCGAGTTCAGCGCCCTGCTCCTGGAGGCTGGTCCGGTCGATCTCGACGCCCGGGTGGAGGTCCTGCGCGACGGCGGCCTGCCCCTGGCCCGCCTGCTCCTCGATCTGCTCGCCCCGGCGGCCCGCCACCTCGGCGCGCTGTGGGAGGAGGATGCCTGCGACTTCCTGGCGGTGACGGAGGCGCTCGGGCGGCTCCATGCGGTGAGCCGACGCCTCTGCGCCGAGCTGGAGGACGAATCGATCCCGGCCAACGGGCGCAGCGTGCTGCTGCTGCCCTGTCCCGGCGAGACGCATGTCTTCGGCCTGTCGATCGTCGCGAGCTTCTTCCGGGAGGCCGGCTGGGACGTGACCACGGCGGTGCCCGGTCCCGAGGTCGATCCCCTGACGCTGCTCCGCACCGACTGGTTCGATGCGGTCGGCCTGTCGCTCTCCTGCGACGTGCTGCTGCCGGCCCTGACGAAGGCCGTGGCGGAGGTGCGCCGCGACTCCCGCAACCGGGAGATCCGCGTTCTGGTCGGCGGCCCCTATTTCGCGCGCTACGGCGGCGAGGCGGGGATCGTCGGGGCGGATGCCTGCGTGTCGGACGCCTGCCTGGCGCCCGCCGCGGCGGAAGCTTTGCTGGACAGACAGGCATTGGCCTGCTGAAAGGGTTGGTATCCGAATATCACATTGCAATCACATTGCGGTGACCGTGACGCCCCAGCCTCGCCACACCTCGCAGTCGCCGCCCGCGGCCCTGCAGCAGGTGGCCGGCCTCCTCGAAGGCGAGGCGGTCGGCCGCATCGTCGCGGCATCGACGGACCTGTCGCTGGTGATCGATGCCGACGGGGTGATTCGGGACGCGACGGTCGGCGCCGATCTCAAGGCCGAGACGGTGGCGGGCTGGCTGGGCCGGCGCTGGATCGACACGGTCACGGTGGAGAGCCGCCCGAAGGTCAACGCCCTTCTGCGGGATGCCCGGGCCGAGGGCATCACCCGATGGCGCCAGGTGAACCATCCCTGCCCCGACGGGATCGACCTGCCGATCCGCTACGCCTCGATCCGGCCGGCGGGGGACGGTCCGATCCTCGTGCTCGGGCGCGACATGCGGGCGGTGGCGGCCCTTCAGCGCCGGCTGATGGAGACGCAGCAGGCCCTGGAGCGGGACTACGACCGCCTGCGCGCCGCCGAGACCCGCTACCGGCTGCTGTTTCAGATCTCCGGCGAGCCGGTGCTGGTGGTCGATGCCGGGACGCGCCGGGTGGCCGAGGTCAATCCCGCCGCGGCGCGCCTGCTCGGGCGGCCCGCACGGCGCATCACCGGCCAGGACGCCGTCGACCTGTTCGACGCCTCCAGCGCCCGGGCCCTGGAGGCGCAGTTCGCCGCCCTGCGGGCGACCGGGCAGGCCGGGGCGATCCGGGCGTCCCTGCCGCACGAGCGGGGCGAGGTCACGGTGTCGGCCTCGCTGTTCCGGGGCGAGGGCGGCGCCAGCGCCCTGCTGCAGCTGGCCGCCGACCCGGCGGCGGCGGCGGCCGGGCCCGATCAGGAGGCGCCCACCGCCGCCGTGCTGGCGGCGATGCCGGAAGGATTCGTCGTCACCGACCCGTCGCGGCGCGTCCTCATGGCGAACGCCGCCTTCCTGGAGCTGGCCCAGCTCGCCACCGAGGGGCAGGCCCGCGGGCGGACCCTCGACCACTGGCTCGGCCGCGACGAGATGGAGGCGCAGGCCCTGTTCGCGACCCTGGTCGACCACGGCGCCGTGCGCCGCTTCGCCACCGTCATCCGGGGCGCCTATGGCGGCCTGGAGGATGTGGAGGTCGCCGCCGTGTCGGTGGCCGGCCCCCGCCCCTGCCTCGGCTTCGCCATCCGGTCCGGCCCGCGGCGGATCGCCGAGGGGCGCTCCGCCGCGGCGATCGGGCGGGGGCTGCCCCGCTCGGTGGAGCAGATGACCGAGCTGGTGGGCCGGGTCTCGATGAAGACCCTGGTGCGCGAGACCACGGACCTCATCGAGAAGCTCTGCATCGAGGCGGCGCTGCGGATCACCCGGGACAACCGGGCCTCGGCGGCCGAGATGCTGGGCCTCAGCCGGCAGGGCCTCTACGCCAAGATGCGCCGCTACGGCGTCGGCGATCTGGACGGCCCGGCCGACGACGCCTGAGGCGGGCGCCGCACTCCCTTTCGGCCCTCGGCGGACTGCCGCGCGCCTGACCGCGCCCGACGCGCGAGGATGGCCGCGTTCCGCGCGCACGACCGCCGGATCGCGCGCGCAGGACCGCCGCCGCACCGGTAAAACCGGCCGCCGCCGAGGCGCTGCGCTCCGCGACTTTCCGGTGTGCCGGATAATGTATTCCTGACGTGGGGGTTGTATTCGCTGGACAAACGCCGCGCACATTCCGCCGCGTGGTGTAAATCTGCCTTGACACTTCGGCGGGGCCCGGTAGCCTCCCGCCATGGCCGCTACGCCCGCCCCGAGCGCAGTCATCGAGCTGCTCAAGCCGCTGACGTGGTTCGCGCCGATGTGGGCGTTCGCCTGCGGGGTGATCTCCTCCGGGCAGCCGGCCAGCGGCCAATGGCCGGTGATCGCCGCCGGGGTGCTGCTCGCCGGGCCGCTGGTCTGCGCCACCAGCCAGGCCGCCAACGACTGGTTCGACCGCCACGTCGACGCGATCAACGAGCCGAACCGGCCGATTCCCTCCGGGCGGATCCCGGGCCGCTGGGGGCTCTACCTCGCTTTGGGCTGGACGCTGCTGTCGCTGGTGGTGGCCGCCGCCCTGGGGCCCTGGATCCTCGGGGCCGCCCTGTTCGGGCTGGTGCTGGCCTGGATCTACTCGGCGCCGCCGGTCCGGCTGAAGCGGAACGGCTGGTGGGGCAACGCCGCGGTGGCGCTCTGCTACGAGGGGCTGCCCTGGTTCACCGGCGCCGCCGTCATGGCCGCGGCCCTGCCGGACCGGCGGGTGCTCCTGGTGGCGCTGCTCTACGCAGCCGGCGCCCACGGCATCATGACGCTCAACGATTTCAAGTCGGTGGAAGGTGACCGGCGCATGGGTCTGCTGTCCCTGCCCGTGCAGATGGGCTCGCAGCGCGCCGCGCGCTTCGCCTGCCTCGTGATGGCCCTGCCGCAGGTGGCGGTGATCGCGCTCCTCGTCGACTGGGAGCGGTACTGGCATGCCGGCCTCGTCGCGGCGCTGCTCGCCGGCCAGGCCGCCCTGATGGTCCGGTTCCTCGAGAACCCCCGGGAGCGGGCGATCTGGTACAACGGCACCGGCACCACCCTCTACGTCCTGGGCATGCTGGTCTCGGCCTTCGCGCTGCGCCCGCTGGTGGGAGGGGTGTGATGGCGGGCGGCTCGCGCACGGAACGGCCGGGCGCCCGCCCGTCCCCCGCGAAGGCGGGCGGGCGAGCGGTCGCGTCCGACGGGTATCTCGGCTGGCCCCAGATCGTCCGCCTCGGCCTCGTCCAGACGGCGCTGGGCAGCGTCGTCGTGCTGATGACCGCCACCCTCAACCGGGTGATGGTGGTGGAACTGGCGCTCCCCGCCATCGTGCCGGGCCTGCTGGTCGCCCTGCACTACGCCGTGCAGGTCCTGCGCCCGCGCTGGGGCTACGGGTCCGACCGCAGCGGCCGGCGCACCCCCTGGATCGTCGGCGGCATGGTGGCCCTCTGCCTCGGCGGGTTCGGCGCCGCCTGCGGCACCGCGCTCGCCGCCGAGAACCTCGCCCTGGGCCTCGCCCTCGCGGCCCTCTCCTTCCTGTGCGTCGGGATGGGCGTCGGCGCGGCCGGGACCTCGCTCCTCGTCCTGCTGTCGGGGGGCGTCGCCCCGGCCCGGCGGGGCGCGGCCGCCACCATCGTCTGGGTGATGATGATCGTCGGCTTCGCCGTCACGGCACCGCTCGCCGGGCATTTCCTGGATCCGTTCTCCGGTCTGCGGCTCGTGGCGGTGTCGGGCACGGTCTCGCTCGTCGCCTTCTGCGTGGCGGCGCTGGCGGTCGCCGGCATCGAGCGCCGCCTGCCGGTCCGCGCCCCGGAGCCCGCGGAGGCGCGCCGGCCGTTCTTCACCGTGCTGGCCCAGGTGCTGGCCGATCCCGTGGCCCGGACCTTCACGATCTTCGTCTTCGTCTCGATGCTGGCCTACAGCGCCCAGGAACTGATCCTGGAGCCCTATGCCGGCCTCGTCTTCGCGATGAGCCCCGGCGCCACCACCAAGCTCGCCGGGTTGCAGCACGGCGGGGTGCTCGCCGGCATGCTGCTGGTGGCGGGGGTGACCCTCGCCGCCCGCGGCACCGCCCTCGCCTCCCTGCGGCTCTGGATCGGGATCGGCTGCGCCGGCTCGGCGGCCGCCCTCTTCGCCCTGGCGAGCGGTGTGGCGGCGGGCTCGGACTTCCCCCTGCGCGCGACGGTGTTCGCCCTGGGCGTCGCCAACGGTGCCTACGCGGTGGCCGCCATCGGCTCGATGATGGCGCTGGCCGGCCGCGGCGACGCACGGGAGCGCGGCACCCGCATGGGCGTCTGGGGCGCCGCGCAGGGCGTCGCCTTCGGGGCCGGCGGATTCCTGGGGGCGGCGGCGGTGGATGCCGTCCGGCTCGTCACCGCCGAACCGGTCCAGGCCTACGCGGCGGTCTTCGCCGCGGAAGGCGTGCTCTTCCTCGTCGCGGTCGTCCTGGCGGCCCGGCTCGAACCCGCTCCGGCACCCGATTCGGTGCCGCTCGATCCTGCCTTCAGCGCGAGGTGAGGCCATGGCTCGGTTGGACGAAGGCGGCTCCGGTCGCGAATCCTACGACGTCGTCGTGGTCGGCGGCGGGCCGGCCGGGGCCACGGCGGCCACCGACCTGGCCCGGGCCGGCCACGCGGTTCTGCTCCTCGACAAGCCCGGCCGGATCAAGCCCTGCGGCGGCGCGATCCCGCCGCGGCTGATCCGCGATTTCGCGATCCCCGATGCGCTCCTCGTCGCCAAGATCCGGTCCGCCCGGATGGTGGCGCCGAGCGGCAAGACCGTCGACATGCCGGTGGGCGAGGGCTTCGTCGGCATGGTCGACCGCGAGCATTTCGACCCGTGGCTGCGCGCCCGCGCGGAAGAGGCCGGCGCCGACCTGCGCGACGCCGCCTACGATCGGATCACCCGGCCCGACGACGGGGTGCCGCTCGTCCACTTCACCACCGGGACCGGCGCGGATCTCGCCCGCCACGCCGTCCGGGCCCGCCTCGTCATCGGCGCCGACGGCGCCTGCTCGCCGGTCGGCCGGGCGGAGGTGCCGGGCCACGCCAAGATGCGGCAGGTCTTCGCCTATCACGAGATCCTGCGGGTGCCGGAGGCCGGCACCCCCGGGGCCGAGGCCGTCGAGGCGACCCGCTGCGACGTCTACTACCAGGGCCGCCACTCGCCGGATTTCTACAGCTGGATCTTCCCCCATGGGGATACGCTCAGCATCGGCACCGGCAGCGCCAGGAAGGGCTTCTCGCTCCGCTCCTCGATCCGGGCCCTGCGCGCGGCGACCGGCCTCGACCACGCCGAGACCGTCCGCCGCGAGGGCGCGCCGCTGCCGCTGAAGCCCCTGAAGCGCTGGGACAACGGCCGGGACGTGCTGCTCGCGGGCGACGCCGCGGGCGTCGTGGCGCCGGCCTCCGGCGAGGGCATCTACTACGCGATGCTCGGCGGCCGGCTCTCGGCCGAGGCCGCCGCCGCCTTCCTGCGGACCGGGGACGCGCGCGCCCTGGCCGGGGCGCGCAAGGCCTTCATGAAGCTGCACGGGCGCGTGTTCTGGATCCTCGGGATGATGCAGTGGGTCTGGTACCGCAGCGACGGGTTGCGCGAGCGCTTCGTCTCGATCTGCCGGGACAAGGACGTCCAGCAGCTCACCTGGGACAGCTACATGAACAAGGAGCTGGTCCGGGCGAAGCCCGCCGCCCACGCGCGGATCTTCTTCAAGGATCTCGCCCACCTGTTCCGCTGGGTCTCCCCGTGAGCCTCGCCGTCGACCTGGGGCCGCCCGCGGTGGCCGCCGCCGCCGCCGTGCTGGTGGCCGTGGCCGGCGGCCTCGCGACCACCACGGACGGCTGGTACCGGCGCCTGCGGGTCCCGGCCTGGAAGCCGCCGGACTGGGCCTTCGGCCCGGTCTGGACGGTGATCTTCGCGCTCACCACCACGGCCGGTGTGCTCGCCTGGAACGGCGACGCCGATCCCGCCGCGCGGGGTGTCCTCCTGGCCGCCTACGCGGTGAACGGGGTTCTCAACATCGCCTGGAGCGTGCTGTTCTTCCGGTTCCGGCGGCCCGACTGGGCGCTGGCCGAGGTGGCGGCCCTGTGGCTGTCCATCGCCGTGCTGATGCTGGTCACCGGCCGGGTCAGCCTCGGCGCCGGGCTGATGAACCTGCCCTACCTCGCCTGGGTCAGCGTCGCCGCCTGCCTGAACCTGCGGATCGTGCGCCTCAACGCGCCCTTCGGGCAGCCGGCGTGATGGAGGGTCTGCTGGCCCCCCTGTTCGCCTCGGGCCGGATCGTCGACGGGATCCTCCTGCTGGTCGCCGGGGAGGCGCTCGTCCTCGCGTGGCTCGTCCGCCGCCGGGGCGGCCCGCCGCTGCCGTCCCTTCTGGCGAACCTCGCCTCCGGGGCCGCCCTGATGCTGGCCCTGCGGGCGGCGCTGGTGGGCGCCGGCTGGATCGCGGTCGCCGCCTGGATGCTCGCCGGGCTCGTCGCCCATCTCGCCGATCTCGGCCTGCGGTTCCGGACGGCCACGGCACAACGCCGCAGCCCGGCGCCGGCCGGAACAACGCCGCGAACGGCCGCGTTCACGCGCGGCACACGAATCTGAATTACTCTAAGTTCGGGATGGGAGACGCGGCATGCAGCGCACGAGAGCCCTCTCCTCCGGCCGCGTGTCGGCCCCGATCCTAGCGAGCCTGTTCCTGGCCGCGCCGGCGCTGGCGCAGGCGCAGGACGGGTCGGCCGACCAGATCGAGCGGGGCAAGTACCTCGTGACCATGGGCGATTGCGCGGCCTGCCACACGGCGCCGGGCGGCAAGTACCTCGCCGGCAACTATGCCCTGAACATGCCCTTTGGCGTGATCATGACCCCCAACCTCACCCCCGACAAGGAGACCGGGCTCGGCGACTACACCTATGCCGACTTCGAGAAATCGTTCCGGCAGGGCTACAGCAAGCATGTCGGCTATCTGTACCCGGCCTTCCCCTTCGCTTGGTACACCAAGGTCACCGACGAGGACACGAAGGCGATCTGGGCCTACCTGCAATCGCTCCCGCCGGTGAGCGAGAAGCGGCAGGAGAGCCAGATCCCGTTCCCCTTCAGCGTCCGCACGGCGCTGGTGACGTGGCGCACCGCCTTCTTCACCGAGGAGCGCTTCAAGCCCGACCCGAACGCCAGCGCCGAGGTGAATCGCGGAGGCTATCTCGTGGAGGGGCTCGGCCACTGCGCCATGTGCCACAACGAGAACAAGCTCGTCGGCAATTCGAGCTTCGCCGGGCGCTTCGGCGGCGGCGTGATCGACGGCTGGTACGCCCCCAACATCACGCCCGACGGGCATCAGGGCATCGGCGCCTGGACCGACGAGCAGGTGGTGACCTATCTCAAGACCGGCACCGCCCCGGGCAACCGGCCGGGCGTCGCCGCCGGGCCGATGCGCCAGACCATCATGGAATCCCTCTCCAAGGTGAAGGAGGAGGATCTGAAGGCGATGGTCGCCTACCTGCGCACGGTCCCGGCCAAGCAGACCTACAAGCCGAAGGATCTCGCCGCCTTCGACACCGCCGACGCGCCGGGCGCCTCGACCTACCTGACCTACTGCTCCTCCTGCCACCAGCCCGACGGCAAGGGCATCGAGGGCGCGGTGCCGGCGCTCGCCGGCAACACCTCGGTCCAGTCCGAAGGGCCCGAGACGGTGCTGCGGGTGATCTATGGCGGGCTCGCGGCCCAGAGCGGCCTCGCCCCGATGGTGGCGATCGGCCAGCAGATGACCGACGTCGAGGTGAGGAACGTCACCGACTACATCCGCAACTCCTGGGGCAACAAGGCGCCGGTGGTGACGGGCGACAAGGCCTCCGAGGCGCGCGCCGCCACCAAAACCATGCTGGCCGGCACCGCCCCCTGCGCGGAGATCGAGCAGGACAAGCTCAAGGCCGCCTTCGACAAGATCGGCATCCAGGAGAGCCTGAAGGGGTTGAAGCAGCAGGACTTCGTCCCGACGCTCGTCCGGCTGGTGCAGCAGGTGAAGGCGGAGCCCACGGGGGTCACGGACGACGACATCGTCAACGGCCTGACCACGGCGTTCTGCAAGGTCGGCCGCGACGACCCGCAATACGGCAACCCGAGCTGGCCCGCGGTGATCGGCACCTTCGCCAACGTCGCCTACAGCCAGGTGAAGCATCCGGAGAAGCAGGCGGCCAACGTGCCGTCCGCGACCACGCCGCCGGCGAAGAACTGAGGCGCCACGCCTCAGGCCGCCGCTCCGGGCTCCGATACGGGACACCGGAGCGGCGCGAACAGTCCCGGGAACGGAGAGGCGCGCCCGTCGTTTGAGCGAGGATCCCTCAGGAACCTCGTCCCGGAGTGTCCGTGTCCAGCCTCGTCCGCATCCTGCTCGCGATCTTCTTTCCGCCGATCGCGGTTCTCGTCACCACGGGCTTCGGCCTGCAGTTCCTGCTGAACATCCTGCTGTGGATCCTCGGCTGGCTGCCCGGCACGGTCCACGCCCTGTGGCTGATGAACCGCGACCGGCCGCTGGTCTGAGCTGTCAGGGCTTCCGGCCCTCGGGCTCGCCCTTCCGGAGGGCGGGCTTCGCCTCGGCCTTGCCGTCGATCTTGCCCTCGACCTTGGCGGTCTTCACCGCATGGGCCTTGGCGGCCTTCGGCGCGACCTTCTCGGCGGCGTGGGCGAGCTTCACCGGCTCCGGCACCACCGCGGCGTCGACCGCCGGGGTCGGGGGCGCCGCCGGGGCCGGCTTGTCCTTGGCGAAGAGCTGGCCGAACAGCTTCTGGTAGCTGCTCGGGTCGCCGTCCGCGTCGGCGACCGCGATCCGCGCGGGCTTCTCGGGCAGCGCCGCCGTGGTCTCCACCTGCGCGTTGGGATCGGCGCGGTTCGCCATGAGTGTCGTGACCGCCGGCTTCGCGGGCTCCCGCCCGCGCCCCTTGCCGTCGGCCTTCGCGGCCCGGGCGGGGGCCGCCGGCTCGGCGCCGGCCAGCATCACCGGCTGGCCCTTCGGCGTGACCTCGATCTCCTGCGGGCCCGCCGCCAGGGTCTCGGGCCGGCTCACGTCGCCGAGATTGTGCCGTCCGTATTCCTTAGCGTCGTAGGGCAGGACCGTCTCGGTCCCGCCGAGGCTCGCGAAGGCGCTCGTGTTCTGCGGGCGGAAGACCGGGTTCTGGCCGCCGTCCTGATAGACGACCCGCACCGCCGGCGTGCCCTTGGCGACGAGGTCGGCGACCGCGCGGGCGTCGTGCGCGCTCTTCTCCGCCACCAGCGGGTCGACATGGGGCTTGCACGAGCCGGCCGCCGCGTCGGCCCCGCCGAACACGTATTTGGTCCCGCACTGGCCGACCTTCGGCTCCTCGTGCAGGGCCTCGAAATAGTCGGACCCTTCCTTGAGGTTCTGCCAGAAGGCGATGTTCGGGTCGTTGCGGAACTTGGCCATGTTCTCGGCCGTCATCCGGAACGGATAGGACTGGAACTGGAAGCTGCGCTGGCCGCCGATGAACGCCTCGCGGGCGACGGCGTAGATCTCCGCGATGGTGGCGTCGGTCATGGCGAAGCAGCCCGCCGACGAGCAGGTGCCGTGCACCATCAGGTACTTGCCGGTGCGCCCGTTGGCCCGGTCGACGGCATTGGGGAAGCCGGTATCGAACGAGAGATAGTACGAGGAATTCGGGTTCATCAGGCCCGGGGTGATCGTATAGAAGCCCTCCGGCGCCTGCCGGTCGCCCTCGCGGGTCTTGGGGCCGAGCTGGCCGGACCAGCGGCAGATCGGGTAGGTCTTCAGCAGGGCGTAACGGCCGTCGCCGCCCCGCTTCCAGATCTCCATCTCCGCTTCCTTCTTGAAGGTGCGGATCAGGATCGGGTCGGATTGCTGCATCCCCTTGGATTGCATCAGGGCGACCGTCTGGGGGGCGACCGGCGCGAGGCTGCGCGCGCTCGGGCCGTTGATCCCGGAGCCGTCCTGGCAGGCGGCGAGCGACAGGGCCAGCAGGGACGCTGCCGCCAGCAGTCGCGCGGTCGCGAGACGCGCCGTCATGGGGAACCTCGATCGTCTTACGCGCGCCCGCGGGCCTTGCTGGCCGCGTCGGGTGCCACTCCCCAACCCAATAGGCTCGTTAAGCTTGCGCCTTCCTTACCGCAAGGACGCGGGTGCAACACTGGATTGTTATCCGGTGTGGAGAGCCTGCGGCGCAGGCCCTATCCACAGGCGGCCGGGACCGCGGCGGGGCGACCCAGCCAGAGCACGAGGACGAGGCCGGCCAGCGCCAGGGCGGCGCCGGCCAGAGACACCGCCGGGTAGCCGAGCCCGGCATCGATCGTGGCGCCGCCGACGGCCGCCCCGACCGCGTTGCCGAGGTTGAAGGCGCCGATATTCATGGCCGAGGCGAGGCTGGGCGCGTCCGCCGCCTGCGCCATCACCCGCATCTGGAGCGGGGCCACGCTGGCGAAGCTCGCGACACCCCAGAGGACGATCAGCAACGCCGCGGCGGCCGCCCCGTGCATGCCCCAGGCGAACAGCACGAGGACGACGAGCTGCGCCGCCAGCGCGCCGATGATCGTGCCGTCCACCGAGCGGTCCGCGAGCCGGCCGCCGAGCCAGTTGCCCACGGTCAGGCCGAGCCCGAACAGGACCAGCATCGCGGTGACGAACGGCGCCGTCGCGCCGGTCTCGGTCCGCAGGATCGGCGCGATGTAGGTGAACACCGTGAACATCGCGCTGAACCCCACCATGGTCAGCGCCAGGGCCGCCAGGACGGGGCCGCGGCCGAGGACGCGCAGCTCGGACCACAGGTCGGCGCCCGGTTCGGCCTTCAGCTCCGGCAGGGCGAGCCGCAGCGCCAGCATGGCGACGGCGCCGATCGCGGCGATCCCCCAGAAGGCCGCGCGCCAGCCGAGCATCGCGCCGGTCCAGGCGGCGAGCGGCACGCCGCCGATCGTCGCGATGGCGAGGCCCGAGAACATGGCCGCCACCGCGGCGGCACGGCGCTCCGGCGGCACGAGGCCCGCGGCCACCACCGCGCCTACGCCGAAGAAGGCGCCGTGGTTCAGCGCGGTCACGAGCCGGCCGGCGACCAGCATGGCGTAGCTGTCGGCGAGGGCCGCCATCAGGTTGCCGAGGGTGAAGATCGCCATCAGCCCGACCAGCAGGCGCCGCCGGGGCAGACGCGCGGTGGCGAGGGTCACGAGCGGCGCGCCGATCACCACGCCCAGCGCGTAGGCGCTGACGACGAGGCCCGCCGCCGGGATCGACACGTTCAGGTCGGCGGCGATCAGGGGCAGCATGCCCATGGGGGTGAACTCGGTCACGCCGATGCCGAAGGCGCCGACCGCGAGGGCCAGCAGGGGTGGGTTGAGCGCCATGGGGTCCGCATCTCCGTTCGTTCCGGGGAGGCAGGTGGCGGATTCGTCTCCAGGGGAGTAGTCCCCGCTCGGGACCAGGATCTGTGCGCCACCGGCACGAATGCGGGCTTGCCGACGGATCGGGGACGGGGGCATCCTGCGCGGCTCTCCCGAACACGCCCTCATCGTGAGGTGCCCGCGCCGGCGGGCGTCGGAGGGGCGCTCCGGCACCCCAGGATGAGGGCCTCGGGTCGGAGCGCCCGGGATCGGCTTCGGGCATCGCGGGACGGGCATGATGCTGCGCGACAAGGTCGACCGGGCGGGCGAGATGGCGGTGTTCGTGGCGGTGGCGGAGGCCGGCAGCCTGTCGGGGGCGGCGCGCCGGCTCGGGCTGACGCCCTCCGCGGTCAGCCGGATCGTCGCCCGGACCGAGGCGCGGCTCGGCGCGCAGCTCCTCGTGCGGACGACCCGGACCCTCCGGCTCACCGCCGAGGGGGAGACCTACGGGCGCGCCGCGCGCCGCATCCTGGCGGATCTCGACGAGACCGAAGCCGCGCTCGCCGACCGGGGCTGCCCGCGCGGGCGGGTCCGGGTCAGCGCCGCCACCGCCCATGGCCGGCTCGTGATCGTGCCGCTGCTCGCCGCCTTCGTCGAGCGCCATCCCGGCATCACGGTGGAGATCGACCTCAGCGACGAACTCGCCGACGTGCTCGGCGGCCGGGCCGACGTGGCGATCCGGTTCGGCCCGCTCGCCGACAGCCCGCTCACCGCCCGGCGGCTCGGGGAGACCGGCCGGACGGTGGTGGCCTCGCCGGCCTACCTCGCCCGGGCCGGCACGCCGCGGCGGCCCGCCGACCTCGCCGGCCACAACTGCCTGGATTTCAGCTTCCGCCGCTCCGAGCCCGGATGGCCGTTCCGCATCGACGGGCACGACAGCGTCCTGCCGGTGGGCGGCAACGTCGCCGCCAACAACGGCGAGACCCTGGTCCAGCTCGCCCTGCAGGGCACCGGCATCACCCGGGTCGGCAACTTCCACATCGCCGAGGATCTCGCCGCCGGCCGGCTGGTGCCGCTGCTGGAGCCGTTCAACCCGCAGGACCGCGAGGCGATCCACGCGGTGTTCGTGGGCGGCCCCGCCATGCCGGCCCGGGTGCGCGTGCTGGTGGATTTCCTGGCGGAGCGGATGCGCGGGGTCGCCTTCGGTGCTCACCCGTGAAGGAATTGCCTCGCGCCCGTCCGCGTCGGCGCGATCGTCGCCCTGTCGCGCGCCACGCAGTTCGGGCTTGGCGCCCGCTCAGCCGAACAGCGCCGGCCGCCGCGCCGCCTCGGCCCGGATGATCTCCACCAAGGCCGCGTCGTCGGCCGGGTCGGCCAGCCGCAGGCCGACGGGCTCCGAGGGCGTGTGCACGGTGAGCCAGCGCAGGGATGTCCGCAGGTCGACCGCCTCGGCGACCGCCATGCGCGGATGCCCGGTCTCCAGCTGCAGGAAGGTCAGGTGGTTGCGGCTGGCGCGCTGCCCGAGCAGGTCGTCGATCGCCTCGACCACGTCCCGGGGCGTGTGGAGATGGGTCATCATCCAGAGGCGGTTGTCGGTGCCCGGCGTGTCGAGGGCCCGGCGCAGCCGGCGCACGCCCTCGGTGAGGAAAGCGTAATCCGCCTCGCTCGTCGCCGGGTCGTGGTGGTTGAACACGCATTCGAGGCCGTGCCGCTCCCGGTAGAGGCGGTGGCGCCCCCGCCAGATGCCGGGGCCGCGCCGCTCGGATTCCGGGATGCTCTCCAGCTGGCTCCGGTCGACGAGCGCGGAGAAATCGTCGGCGAGGCAGTCCCGGGCCATGCCGGGCATGGAGAAGATCCAGTCGAGGGGCCCCGACCATTGGCGCAGGTCGAGCGTCTTGAGGACGTGCGCCATCTGGCAGTTGCAGCCGAGGGAGATATGGTTGTGCCGGTCCGGCTCCCGCGCGTCGCGCCGGCCCAGCAGCCGGCCGAGCGCGCCGAACAGCCCCCCCGACGCCCCGGGCTCGCTCACAGGGTCCGGCCGATCGCCAGGAACTTCTCCGCGCGCCGGTCGCGGATCTCGACGGCCGTCAGCCCGTCGAACTGGGCGAGGGCGTCGGCGACGGCGTCGCCCGCGGCCCGGATCGCCGCTTCGCGGTCGCGATGCGCCCCGCCGGTGGCCTCCGGGATGATCCCGTCGATGACGCCGAGGCGCAGCAGGTCCTGGGCGGTGATCTTCATGGCGGTGGCGGCGTCGGCGGCGCGGCCCTGGTCGCGCCACAGGATCGAGGCGGCGCCCTCCGGCGAGATCACCCCGTAGATCGCGTGCTCCAGCATCAGGACCCGGTTGGCGGTGGCGAGCGCGATGGCGCCGCCCGAGCCGCCCTCCCCGATCACCACGGCGACGTTGGGCACGCCCAGCGCGAGGCAGGCCTCGGTGGAGCGGGCGATGGCCTCGGCCTGGCCGCGCTCCTCCGCCTCGATGCCCGGATAGGCGCCGGCGGTGTCGACGAAGGCGAGGACCGGCAGGCCGAACCGGTCGGCGGTCTCCATGAGCCGGACCGCCTTGCGGTAGCCCTCGGGGCGGGCCATCCCGAAATTGTGGCGCAGCCGCGCCTCGGTGGTGGCGCCCTTCTCCTGGCCGAGCACCAGGACCGGCCGTCCGCGGAACCGCCCGAACCCGCCGAGGATCGCCTCGTCCTCGCCGAAGTTCCGGTCGCCGGCCAGCGGGGTGAACTCGGTGATCAGCCCGTCGCAATAGTCCACGAAGTGCGGCCGCTGCGGGTGGCGCGCCACCTGGGTCTTCTGCCAGGGGGTGAGGTTCGCGTAGATCTCCGCCAGCGCCTGGCCGGCCTTGGCCTCGAGCCGGCCGACCTCCTCGGCGATGGAGACCGCGCCGTCGCGCGCGCTCACGGCGCGCAGTTCCTCGAGCTTGGCCTCCAGCTCGGCCACCGGCTTCTCGAAGTCGAGGTAGGTGCGCGTCACCGCCATCGTATCACAGATCTTCCCGGGGTCCGCCGCGCGGGGGCGGCGGGCGCGAGGTGTTGGCGATGGCGGGAGTGGTGTCAACCGGCCTGTTGCCGGACCGGGCCGCCGGCCGGCGGTCCGGGCCCTCGGCCGGCGGCCCGGACAGGCCGCGGCCGGAGGGTCAGGCCGCCTGCGACTCGACCCGGTTCCGTCCGGCCGCCTTGGCCCGGTAGAGGGCGAGGTCGGCGCGCCGGAGCATGTCGGCGGCGCAGAGATCCTCGCCGCGGCGCACGGCGACCCCGATCGAGACGGTCACGGGCACCGTCCGGGTAGCCCCCAGCACCGAGAACGGCACCGCCTCGACCCGCTCGCGGATGCGCTCGGCGATGCCCTGGGCCTCGCCGAGCCCCGCCTCCGGCAGGATCACCACCACCTCCTCGCCGCCGTAGCGCGCCACGATGTCGATGGGCCGGGTGTGCTGGCGGACCCGCTCGGCGAAGCCGCGCAGCACCTCGTCGCCGGCCTCGTGGCCGAAGCTGTCGTTGATGCCCTTGAAGTGGTCGATGTCGAGGATGAGCACGGAGAGCTGGGCCCGGCGGGCGGCCTCGTCGCCGAACAGCGTGCCGAGATGGTTGTCGAGGTAGCGCCGGTTGTGCAGGCCGGTGAGCGCGTCGATCACGGCCATCTGGAGCGAGGCCTGCATCGCCCCCCGGAGCGCCTCGGTGAAGCGCTTGCGCTTCACCTGGGTGCGGACCCGGGCCATCAGCTCGTTGCGGTCGACCGGGCGCATCAGGAAGTCGTGCACGCCGAAATCGAGGCCGCGGACGACCCGGGCGCGGTCGTGCTCCTCCGCCAGCATGATCAGCGGCATCGTCCGGGTCCGATCCAGCGACCGGAGCTGGCTGCACAGGCGCAGGCCGTCGAAGCCCGCCAGATCGAGGCTGACCAGGGCGAGATCGAAGGGCGCCTCGGCGGCGAGGTGCAGGGCCGCCTGCGGATCGGGCTCGACCGTGACGACGTGGTGCTGGCGCAGGGCCCCGGCGAGGCGCTCGGCCGATCCGGGGCGGTCCTCGATGAGCAGGATCCGGGCATCGAGGCCGGTCTCGGCGGTGGCCAGCGCCAGGGGATCGCCGATCCCGAATTCGCGCGAGGCGAGCGCGCGCTGGCGCAGCTCGTCGGTCACCGCCTTGAGGCGCACGAGGCTGCGCACCCGGCTGAACAGGGCGGTGTCGTCCACGGGCTTGGTCAGGAAGTCGTCGGCCCCGGCGTCGAGGCCGCGCAGGCGGTCCGCCGGCTGGTCGAGGGCCGTGACCATCACCACCGGGATATGGGCCGTGAGCGGGTTGTTCTTGAGGTGCCGGCAGACCTCGAACCCGTCCATGCCGGGCATCATCACGTCGAGCAGGACGAGGTCGCAGAGGCCCTTCTCGCAGATCGCGATCGCGTCCCGGCCATTCATGGCCGCGAGCGTGTCGAAATATTCCAGGCCGAGCTTCGTCTCCAGAAGCCTGACGTTCGGGAACAGATCATCGACGATCAGGACACGGGCCGACATGCTTCCTCGTAGGGGCGCGGTGGAGCGGCCCGGACCGGGCACCGTGTGCCGTGGCGCGCGCCGCCGGTCAGCCGCAGGGGCCTGGGCGGATACGACAGGACGGACGGTTGAACCGGTCACCCGACCCGGACGGATCGGGTGACCGGTTCAACGGCGCGCCTCGCCGGCGTGGTCACGGCTCAAGATAGGCCCGAACCGTTGCCAAAAACTTCGCAACCGAGATCGGCTTCGACAGGTAGGCCTCGCAGCCGCCCTCGCGGATCCGCTCCTCGTCGCCCTTCATGGCGAAGGCCGTGATGGCGATGACCGGAATGCCCTTGAGGTCGTCATCCTCCTTGAGCCATTTCGTCACCTCGAGCCCGGAGACCTCGGGGAGCTGGATGTCCATGAGGATCAGGTCGGGATGATGGGCGCGGGCCAGTTCGATCGCCTCGATGCCGTGGGCGGTCTTCAGGGTCGCGTAGCCGTTCGCCTCCAGCAGGTCGTTGAACAGCTTCATGTTCAACTCGTTGTCCTCGACGATCAGCACCGTCTTCTTCATGATCCGATGTCCCGGTGCGCGCCGATCATGATTAGTGGGCGGTGAAGCCCCTCCGTCACCTTTGTAGCGTTCACATGTTGATGAATGGCAAACCTCTTCAAGGGGATGAGTCCGCCGAACGGCTCGCCCTGGACGTTCTGTTGTGGATCGCGGGGGACGAGGACCGGCTCCTGCCCTTCCTGGCGGCGAGCGGATTGAGCCCCGACACGCTGCGCGAAAGCGCCCGGGAGCCGGCTTTCCTGGTGGGCGTCCTCGACCACGTGATGGGCGACGAGAACGTCCTCGTCGCCTGCGCGAACGGTCTCGGCGTCAAGCCGGAGCGGATCGCCGCGGCGTGGCAGCGGCTGTCGCCGCGGCCGGATGACGAATGGGCGTGAGGCCTCCGGCGCGACGCGGACCGCTGCGCGCGTCCCGCCCGCGGATTCCCGGGCTTGCCGGCGATCCGCGCCCGGCCTGCCCCTGGCCCAGCCCCATGAGGCACGGGTCCCGGGCGCTGGTCTTTCACGCGGTGGATGGCTGGCACACGACGTGGGGATCGGCGAGCCCGCGCGGGAGAGGGGGGCCGCGCCGCACCCCGCGACCCGCCGACCGACCCGCCCCCCGATCGGATCGGCGGGCCCGGGAGCCCGGGAGCATGGTCGGAACGGTGCGCGCCCTCTGCCCACCGGCGCTCAGGGCGTGCAGCCCTTCCCCGCGTCCTTGTCGCTCCGCCCCGCCTTGGCGTCGATGTCGAGGGCGGTCATGTCGCCCAGGATGGCGAAATCGCCGTAATCGAGCTTGAGCGCGCCGCTGACGCCGTTCTCGTACAGGTCGAAGCCGAGGGTGTAGATCGGCGTGCGCTCCCCGGCGCCCTCGGTGTAGTAGCTCAGGCGGACCGGCCAGTGCGGCATGCCGGCGAGCGAACCGTCGCGCAGCGGCTTGTCCCGGTCGGAGCCCGCGGCCGAAGCCGGGCCGGTCTCCGTGTGGCCGATCACCGCGAAGGTGTCGTAGATCTTCTTGCCGTCGTCCGAGCCGTCGTAGACCTTGACCGAGAGGGTCGACTGGCCGGCCCGCGCCGCCGCGATCAGGCGGCGCATGTGCTCGCTCGGGAACAGGACCGGCCCCTTCACGGTGAACGGCTTCGGGCCGCCCTTCAGCTTCACCGTGAGGGCGTCGCCCTGCTCGGAGGCGGTCCCGTCCACCGGGGCGGCGGCCTTGTTGTTGGTCAGCGTCGTCGTCTTGAACCGGAACTCGCGCCCCTGCCCGCCCTCGAAGGTGGTGCTGCGCATGTCCGACAGGCGCGTGCCGGTCTCGCCGGAGGACAGCTCCGTCACCTGGCGGGTCAGCATCGTGTAGCCCCGGCAGGCATCCCCCCGGAAGTCGATGACGATGCGCCCGCGGGCGCTCTCCACCGAGCGGGTGCCTCCGCCCTCGGCCAGCGACAGGTCGTAGACCGCCCGATGGTTGGCCAGGACGATCTCGGGCGACGGGGTCGCCGCCTCGGGCTTGGCCGCCGGTTCGGGCCCGGCGGGCGGGGCCGCCTGGGCGTTCCCGGCGCAGACGAGAAGGCCGGCCGTCAGCAGTCGGAAGAGGCGCAGGCGCATGGACAACCTCGATTCGGTCCGCCGCAGATAGCAGGCTCAGGGAATCGGGCAATGCTTGGGCCGGGCCGCGGGGGCGTCCCGAGGGCCCCGCCCCCGCTTTCCGGCTCCCCTACCGGTAGCCCTCAGCCTGCAGGGTGAACAGCTCGGCGTAGCGGCCGCGCCGTTCCATCAGGGCGGCGTGGCCGCCCTCCTCCAGGACCCGGCCGCCCTCCAGGACGAGGATGCGGTCGGCCATGCGCACGGTGGAGAAGCGGTGCGAGATCAGCACCGCCGTCCGCCCGGCCGACAATTCCCGGAACCGCGCGAAGACGTCGTGCTCGGCCCTCGCGTCGAGGGCCGCGGTCGGCTCGTCCAGGATCAGGATCTCGGCCTCGCGCATGTAGGCCCGGGACAGCGCGACCTTCTGCCACTCGCCCCCGGAGAGGTCGAGGCCGCCGGCGAAGCGCTTGCCCAGGGGCTGGGCGTAGCCCTCGGGCAGGCGCTCGATCACCGGCGCCGCCAGCCCCCGGGCCGCCGCGGCCGCGATGCGCTCCGCGTCCCCGGCGGCCTCGATCCGGCCGACCGCGACGTTCTCGCCCGCCGTGAGGTCGAAGCGGACGAAGTCCTGGAAGATCGCCCCGATCCGCGCCCGCAGCTCGTCGAGGTCGTACGCGGTGAGCGGCACCCCGTCGAGGAGCACCCGGCCCTCGTGCGGGTCGTAGAGCCGGGTCATCAGCTTGACGATCGTGGTCTTGCCGGCGCCGTTGCCGCCGACCAGCGCCACCGTCTCCCCGGCGCGGATCGCGAAGGAGAGGTGGCGCAGCGCCCAGGCCTGCGTGCCCGGATAGCGGTAGCCGACATCCTCGAAGACCAGCCCCTCCCGGATCGGGCGCGGCACCGGCACGGCCTGCGCGGGCGAGCGGATCTGCGGGCGGATCGCGAAGAAGGAGTAGAAGTCGTCGAGGTACTGCGCCTGGCCGGTGATCTGGGTCAGCCCGAGGAGCAGTCCCTCCAGGCCGCCGCGCAGGCGCTGGAAGGCGCCGGCCAGGAAGGCGAGATCGCCCACCGAGAAGGTGCCCGCCACCGTCCGCCAGACGATCACCGCGTAGGCGGCGTAGTAGGCGAGCGTCCCGAGGCTCGCGAAGGCGAAGCCCCATCCGGCCCGGGCGACGGCGAGGCTGCGGTTCTCGGCGAGCAGCCGGCGCGCCGCCGTCCCGTAGAGGCCGGTCAGGTAGTCCGAGAGGCCGAAGAGCTTGATCTCCTTGGCGGTCTCGACGCTGGCGCCGAGGTAGCGCAGGTAGTCGATCCGGCGGCGCTCCGGGCTGCGGATCCAGGCGAGGCGGTAGCCGGCCTTGGTGAAATGCCACTCGTTGAGGACCGCCGGGACCAGGGCGGCGGCGATCAGCACCACGAGCCAGGGCGTGAAGGCCGCGACGCCGATCGCCAGGGTCGCGAGGGTCAGGAGCCCCTGCAACTGGCCGAACACCGTCCCGATGAGCCCGGTGCGGCCGCTGACCTGCCGGCGCGCCCGCTCCAGCCGGTCCTGCTGGGCGCTGTCCTCGAACTGCGCGAGGTCGAGGGCGGCGGCGTGCGCCATCAGCCGCAGGGAGGCGGCGTTGGCGTAGAGGTCGCCGATCAGGGTCTCGGTGAGGTTCGCGAGACGGCCGGTGAGGTCCGAGACCAGGGCGAGGCCGAATTCGGCCGCCACCAGCCCGGCGAGCCGGGCCCGGCCGGGATCGGCCAGCCAGTCCGCCAGCCCCGCCCCTGGCGCCGGCCGGGCATGCTCGGCCACGATCCCGTCGAGGATCAGCTTGGCGAGATACAGCATCAGGACCGGCAGGCAGGCCGCCACGAGGCGCAGCGACAGGCTCGCCGCGAGCAGGCGCGGGCTGGCGGCGGCGATCTCCCGGAACAGGGTCGGCAGGTAGCGCAGGGCGCCCAGGCGCTCCCCGAGCCGCTCGCCCAGGCGCGCGCCGAGCCTCGTCCGCGCGCTCATCCCCTGGGGATTGCTCACCGGATTTCGGACGTGGATTGGACGACGCGCAAAGACAGCATTAACTGTAGATGCATATAGTTTTAATCCTCGTCGAGTGGTGCGTGCTCAGCGGTCCTGCAATCCTCAGAATTTCGGTCCTCCTTATCATTGCCGGCATACTCGCGGCGGTGGTGCAGGTCCTGTTGCCGGGCCCGGCGCCCGGACCGGTATCCCCGCCTGCGCCCTCGGCACCGGCGGTTCCCGAACCCTCGACGGCCCCGCCGCCCGCGCCGGCACCCGCCCCGTCCGCCCCGTCCGCGGCGGTCGAGCCCGCGCCTGCGCAGCCCGGCAAGGCCCCGGCGCCCGCCGCGCCGTTACAGATGCCGTCCGACGCGATGGCGGTTCCCGCCGACCCTCCGGCTCCGCAGGCGGCGCCTCAACCGCAGGGCGAGGACGCGGCCGGTCAGGCCGAGGTCGAGCGGGCGGAGGACAGCGCCGGGCCCCGGGCCCTGGCCGTGGTCGATCTCAACACGGCCTCCGTGGCGGATCTCAACCGCCTGCGCGGCGGCGGCGCCATCGGCCGGGCGATCGTCGCCAAGCGGCCCTACACCGCGGTGGAGCAGCTGCTGTCGAAGCGGGTGCTCAGCCGGTCGGTCTACGAGAAGATCAAGGATCAGGTGACGGTGCGGTGAGGCGGCCGCGGCCGGCCCGGTGTCACGTGGTGTCGTCCGGGCTCGCCCCTGTCCCGGGCGCGTGCGACGCCGGCGGATGGCGGCCCGGGATCCCGCGCCGGACGTCGCGAAGCGTCCGCCCGAAACGCGCAGGCCCGTTCCGCCGCGCTTCGCCTGCCGGATCCCGGATCGCCGTCCACGGCGTTCCGGGCGTCCGGGAAGAGGGGTGCGTCCCGGAGGCGCCGGCCCTCAGAGCGTCGTCCCGAAGATCTCCGCCACCTGCGGGATGTCCTTGTCGCCGCGACCGCAGAGATTGATCACCATCAGGTGTTCGGCCGGGCGCTGCGGCGCCAGTTCCAGAACCTTGGACAGGGCGTGGGCCGGCTCAAGGGCCGGGATGATGCCCTCCAGCATCGAGCAGAGCTTGAACGCCTCGAGGGCTTCGGTGTCCGTCGCCGAGATGTAGGTGACGCGACCCGTCTCGTGCAGCCACGCGTGCTCGGGCCCGATGCCGGGATAGTCCAGCCCGGCCGAGATCGAGTGCGCGTCGGCGATCTGTCCGTCCGCGTCCATCAGCAGGTAGGTGCGGTTGCCGTGCAGCACGCCCGGCTTGCCGCCGGTGAGCGAGGCCGCGTGCAGGCCGGAATGAACCCCGTGGCCGGCCGCCTCGACCCCGAAGATCTCGACCTCGCGGTCGTCCAGGAACGGGTGGAACAGGCCCATGGCGTTGGAGCCGCCGCCGATGCAGGCGACCAGCGAATCCGGGAGGCGGCCCTCCTGGGCGATCATCTGCTCCCGGGTCTCACGCCCGATCACCGACTGGAAGTCGCGCACCATGGCCGGATAGGGGTGCGGCCCGGCGACGGTCCCGATGCAGTAGAACGTGTCGGCGACGTTGGTGACCCAGTCGCGCAGGGCCTCGTTCATGGCATCCTTGAGGGTCCGGGTGCCGGATTCCACCGGGATCACCTCGGCGCCGAGCATCTTCATGCGGAAGACGTTGGGCGCCTGCCGGGCGACGTCGACCGCGCCCATGTAGACGACGCACTTGAGGCCGAAGCGCGCGCAGAGCGTCGCGGTGGCGACGCCGTGCTGGCCCGCGCCGGTCTCGGCGATGATCCGCGGCTTGCCCATGCGCCGGGCCAGCAGGATCTGGCCCAGCACGTTGTTCACCTTGTGGGAGCCGGTATGGTTCAGCTCCTCACGCTTGAAATAGACCTTGGCCCCCTGCCCGGCCGGAGCCTTGGCGCGCAGGTGCTCGGTCAGCCGCTCGGCATAGTAGAGCGGGCTCGGCCGGCCGATATAGTGGGTGCCGTAGCTCGCCATGTCGGCCGCGAAGGCCGGATCGACCTTGGCGGCCTCGTAGGCGGCTTCCAGCTCCAGGATCAGCGGCATCAGCGTCTCGGCGACGAAACGGCCGCCGAAGATGCCGAAGCGGCCGCGCTCGTCGGGACCGGTGCGGAAGGAGTTGGGCTCGGGGGCGATGGTCACGGGACGGGTCCTGCGGTCGCTGGGGTCGATCTGTTGCGGGTGCGTAGACCCATGCGGGCGCGGCTGCAATGCGGCGTCCCGCCCGCGTAACCGGTTCGGGCCACGGGGCGAACACCCTGTTGGTTTCCGGCAGGAGGATAGAATGGCACATCGCGATCGAATCCGCACGCTCCTCGGGGCCGCCCTCGGGCTCGGACTCGCAGGGGCCGTCCTGCTCCCCCGGCTTCCGGCCTTCGCCGAGGAAGCGCCCCGGCGCCTGCCGGAGGCCGCGACCCGCTCCGCCGAGCCGCCGGGGCCGCGCGTCGCGGTCTTCGCCGGCGGCTGCTTCTGGGGCGTGCAGGGGGTGTTCCAGCACCTGCGCGGCGTGAGCAATGCGGTGTCGGGCTATGCCGGCGGCACCCGCGCGGAGGCCGATTACCGGACGGTGAGCGGCGGCGGGACCGGCCATGCCGAGGCGGTCTCGGTCACCTACGACCCGGCCGCGATCCGCTACGACGAGCTCCTGCGGATCTTCTTCTCGGTGGCCCTCGACCCGACCCAGGTGGATCGCCAGGGGCCCGATACCGGGCACCAGTACCGCTCGGCCCTGTTCCCGCAGGATGCCGAGCAGGCGCGGGTGGCGAAGGCCTACATCGCCCAGCTCGACGCGGCCAAGGCCTATGCGCGGCCGGTCGCCACCCGGATCGAGCCGGCGGCCGCGTTCTACCCGGCCGAGGGTTACCACCAGGACTTCATGGCCCTGCATCCCGGCCACCCGTACATCGCCGCCAACGATGCGCCGAAGCTGGAGGCGCTGCGCAGCCTGTTCCCGGAGCGGACGGCGGCGCAGCCGGTTCTGGTCAACCGCCCGCCGGCCTGAGCGGGCGGCCCGGCGCGGTCCGCTATTCCTCCGGTGGCCGCGGCCGGCCGAAATCCGGCGCCGCGGTCTCCTGGCCCTGCGCCACGATGCTGCGCCGGATCGCCCGGGTGCGGGTGAACATCGCGTGGAGCGCGTCGCCGTCGCCCCAGCGCACCGCCTTGGCGAGCGCCGACAGGTCCTCGTTGAACCGTCCGAGCATCTCCAGCACCGCCTCGCGGTTGTTGAGGAAGATGTCCCGCCACATGGTCGGGTCGGAGGCGGCGATGCGGGTGAAGTCGCGGAATCCGCTGGCCGAGAACTTGATCACCTCGGACTGCGTCGCCGATTCGAGGTCCGCGGCGGTGCCGACGATGTTGTAGGCGATCAGGTGCGGCAAGTGGCTGGTGATCGCCAGCACGTGGTCGTGGTGCTCGGCGCTCATCGTCTCGACATTGGCGCCCATCCCCGCCCACAGGGCGCGGACGGTCTCGACCGCCGCCGGATCGGTGCCCTCGGGCGGGGTCAGGATGCACCAGCGGCCCTGGAACAGGGTCGCGAAGCCCGCATCCGGCCCCGAGAACTCGGTTCCGGCGATCGGGTGGCCGGGGACCAGGGCGACGCCCTCGGGCAGGTGCGGCCGGATCGCCGCCACCACGGCGCCCTTCACCGAGCCGACATCCGACACGATCGCGCCGGCTTTCAGATGCGGCATCATCTCGGCCGCCGCGGCGCCGATGGCGCCCACCGGCACGCACAGGATCACGAGGTCGGTGTCGGCCGCGCCCTCCGCCGGGTCGCCCGTGACCGCGTCGGCGATGCCGAGTTCGCGCACCCGGTCGCGCACGGCCTCGTCCCGGTCGACGGCCACGATGGTGCGGGCGAGCCCGTAGCGGCGCGCCGCCCGGGCGATCGAGGATCCGATCAGCCCGAGGCCGACGATGGCGAGACGGTCGACGGCGGGCCTCTCGGCCTTGAGCGCCTCAGGCATGGGTGCTCCCCTGGGCGCCACGCACGAAGTCGCCGAGCGCCGCCAGGAAGGCCGTGTTCGCCTCGGCGCCGGCCACCGTCACCCGCAGGGCGTTGGGCAGGCCGTAGGCGGTGACCCGGCGGGTGATGAGGCCGCGCTCGGTCAGGAACGCGTCGGCATCCGCCGCCGAGCGGCCGGGCGCGTCGGGGAAGTGGATCAGCAGGAAGTTCGCGACGCTCGGCGTGACCGTGAGGCCGAGCGCCCGGGCGCCCTCGGTGAGCTTCGGCAGCCACTCGGCGTTGTGGGCGGCGGCGGCGGCCATGTGGGCCTCGTCGGCGATGGCGGCCGAGCCCGCGGCGATCGCCGGCCCCGAGACGTTGAACGGCCCCCGGATCCGGTTGACCGCGTCCGCCACGTGCGACGGCGCGACCATCCAGCCGATCCGCACGGCGGCCAGCCCGTGGATCTTCGAGAAGGTGCGGGTCATCACCACGTTCTCGGCTTCGAGCGCGAGTTCGAGCCCGGCCGAGTAGTCGTTCGCCCGGACGTATTCGGCATAGGCGCCGTCGATCACCAGCAGCACGTGCGGCGGCAGGCCGGCGTGGAGGCGGCGGATCTCGTCGAAGGGCAGGTAGGTGCCGGTCGGGTTGTTGGGGTTCGTGACGTAGACGATCCGCGTCCGGTCCGTGACCCGGGCCAGGATCGCGTCGACGTCCACCGTGAGGTCGCGCTCGGGCGCCACCACCGGCTCGCCCCCCGAGGCCAGGATGGCGATCCGGTACACGAGGAAGCCGTGCTCCGAGTAGATGCCCTCGGTGCCCGGCCCGGCATACGCGTAGGCCAGCAGCGAGAGCAGCTCGTCCGATCCCGCCCCGCAGACGATCCGCTCGGGATCGAGCCCGTAGCGCCTGGCGATGGCGGTGCGCAGCGCCGTGGCGCGCCCGTCCGGGTAGGTCTCGAGCTTGGCGGTCGCCGCGTGGAGGGCGGCGAGCGCCGCGGGGCTCGCGCCGAGGGGCGTCTCGTTGGAGGAGAGCTTGTAGACCGTGCCGCCGCCGGGCCGCCCGCTCTTGCCGGGCACGTAGGTGTCGATCGCCAGGACGCCGGGGCGCGGTTCCGGACGGGCGGGGCGGAGGGCGGACATTGCGGTGCGACTCGGGATGCGCGGGGTTCGGTCGGTTCCGCGTCCGTCTACAGCATTTCCTTTGCCGGTGAACCCGGGCCCGCTTCAGGGGCGCCGGTCCCGGTGAGCGCGCCCGGACGTCCTGAGGCGCAATCACGCAGCCCGGGGCGCCACGCCGGTCGCGCGCCGCCTCGATCCGATCCCGGCGGGACTCGTGGTCCGGGTTCGAGGCTGCACGCCGCGGCGAGGGAAGGCGCGTGGCGTGGCCGCTGGTCATCGGATGCGCCGGGGATGCGCCGGTCCCGCCGCGTCCGGCAGACCGAGTTCCGCAGGCCGGGGCCACCCGATCCGAGCCCTGTCCCGACCCGGGCGCTCCCGACCGCGCCGACGATTCGAGACGGACCCGATCCGGGATGGATCGGACGGCGCTGCGGCGTCTTGTACGCCCGCACGAAGTCATGGCTCAATGCCGGCGCTCCGCCGGCAGGCGCCCCATGCGAAGGACCCCATTCATGCCCCTCGAACGATACCTGGACGGCGGCGCCCACATCCTCCCCGCCGACGACACGCTGATCCGCTTCGGCATGACCAACGGCCAGCGGGTGATCGCGGTCGAGGTCCCGATCCCCGTGCTGCGTCAGCGATTCGGCGGCGGGGCCGACCTCGCGCCCCTGGAGCTGTTCGCCCGCAACCAGGCGGTGATCGAGGCCGCGGCGAGCCAGGCCTACGACCGGACCGAGACCCCGAACGATCTCCTGGATCTGGGGCCCGAGGATTTCGACACCCGGCCCGCCTCGGCCAAGCTCTGAACGGCAAGCTCCGACGGGCAAGCCCCGATCCGCAAGCTCTGACGGGCTCGATCCATCCGGGCGCGCCGCGGCAAATCGGCGACGCGCAAATGCCGCGGGGCACTCGCCACGTTTCGGCCTGTTGAACCCGGAGAACGGGGGCGCGTCGGGCGTGCCGCGCCCTGCATGCGCCTGGATGGATCGACGATGCCCGGTGACCTGATCCCCTGCAGCCTGTTCCTGATCGGGATCCTCGTTTCGCTCGCCGCGGATTGTCGCCTGCGCCGTGTCGAGCCGGCGCCCTGGGCCAACGGCTGCATCACGGCCGCCGGGGCCGCCCTGGTCTTCGCGGCCTGCGCGGCTGCGATGCGCTGAGGAACCGCCAGCCCCAGGACGCACTTTCCCACCGGCAATCAGGCGCCGCGCCAGGACGTGCGGCCGGCTGGGCGAGGGATTCATGGTTTCGATGCAGGCCCTGATCGGCTGCGGTCTCGTTCTCACCGGGATATTGATCGAAAGTGCTGCGAGCCGTCACTGGCGGGCGGGCGTCGGCGCGGATCGGCTGGATGCCCGCGCCGCCCTCGCCCTCGGCCTTCCGGCCCTGGGACTGGCCGTGATGGCCGCGCCGCTCGCGTGAGCGGCATCCGCTGCGGCGGCACGGCCCCGTTCCCGGGATCCTGCGTGTCCGGGCGCACCGTCGCGGCCGCCTGCCCGGCGTAGACCTGCGCCATCGCGACGACAGTGCGCGATGGAGGTGTCGAGATGAGCGTCGTTCTCAACTTCGTCCTGGACGGTGCGGCCGGCTTGGTCGAACCCGCATGGCTGCGCGCGCAACGCGCCGTGACCGGCGCCTCGGCGACCGAGATCCGGACGCGCGCGTCCGATTGGACATCCGGCGTCCCCGACGGGCAAGACCCCGCCTGAGTAACCCGGCCTGGGTAACCCGGCGGCGGCCGCCGGCCTGTGCGCGTTGACGCTCGGGCCCCCGCGCATTACCTCCGCAGGGCTGGCCGCGTCGGGCGAGTGCGGCGCGTCTGGCGGCACGATGCTCTCCCGGTTCGGATCCGAACGGATACACGGTCGTCGCGACCCGCCATGGACACCCAACCGGACACGGCCCTGAGGCCGGACCCGATCGACGAGCCGGCACGGCGCGCGTCCGAGCGCTCGCAGGCGCTCGACCCGAAGAGCCCGGTGGCGCGGTTTTCCGCGGACACGCCGCTGCTCACCGATGCGGGCATCGAACTCGCCCCGTTCCAGATCGCCTACCAGACCGCCGGCACCCTCAACGCCGCGCGCTCGAACGCGGTCCTCATCTGCCACGCGCTCACCGGCGACCAGTATTTCGCCCACACCCACCCGGTGACCGGCAAGCCCGGCTGGTGGGAGACCCTGGTCGGCCCCGGCAAGCCGATCGACACGGACCGCTACTTCGTCGTCTGCTCGAACGTCATCGGCTCCTGCATGGGCTCCACCGGGCCGGCCTCGATCGACCCGGCGACGGGGCGGCCCTACGGGCTGAACTTCCCGCTGGTCACGATCCGCGACATGGTCCGCGCCCAACTGATGCTGCTGGAGCACCTGGGCATCCACGACCTCTTCCTGTGCATCGGCGGCTCGATGGGGGGGATGCAGGTGCTGCAATGGGCGGCCCTCTATCCCGAGCGCGTCTTCGCCGCGATGCCGATCGCCACGGGCCCCCGCCATTCGGCGCAGAACATCGCCTTTCACGAGGTCGGCCGGCAGGCGATCATGGCCGATCCGGCCTGGGCGGACGGGCGCTACCTCGAGGCGGGCACGCGGCCCGCCAAGGGCTTGGGCGTCGCCCGGATGGGCGCGCACATCACCTATCTCTCCGAGCCCGCGCTGCATCGCAAATTCGGCCGCCGCTTCCAGGGCGGGTCGGCGCCGACCTTTTCGTTCAACGCCGACTTCCAGATCGAGAGCTATCTGCGCCACCAGGGCCTGAGCTTCGTCGAGCGGTTCGACGCCAACGCCTACCTCTACCTGACCCGGGCGATGGACTATTTCGACCTCGCCGAGGACCATGGCGGCGTGCTCGCCAACGCCTTCCGGGGGACGAAGACGCGCTTCTGCGTGATCTCCTTCACGTCGGACTGGCTGTTCCCGACCCGCGATTCCCGGGCGATCGTCCATGCGCTGAACGCCGCCGCGGCGCCGGTCGCCTTCGTGGAGGTCGAGAGCGACAAGGGCCACGACGCCTTCCTGCTCGACGAGCCGGCGATGTTCTCCGCCGCCCGCGGCTTCATCGACGCCGCCGCCCGGGCGCGCGGCCTGTGAGCGGCGGGTCCGGCAAGATGATGTTCGGCAAGCTGCCCCTGGGCAAGCACGCCCTGGGCAAGCATTCCATGGGCAAGCATTCCATGGGCAAGCATTCCCTCGGACAGGCCCCGCACGGCGCACCCTGGGAGAGCGCGGACGCCCTCCCCCATGCCGGCGAGGGCAACGGCGCCCGGGTCGACCATATCGTCGTGCTCGGCCTCGTGCCGGCGGGCGCCCGGGTCCTCGACATCGGCTGCGGCGACGGCTCGCTGCTGGCGCTGCTGCGCGACCGCCGGGGCATCGACGGGCGCGGGATCGAATTGTCCCGCGAGGGCGTGAATGCGTGCCTCGCCCGGGGCCTGTCGGTGATCCAGGGCGACGCCGACACCGACCTCGCCAACTACCCGGACGGCGCCTTCGACGTGGTGGTCCTGTCCCAGACCATCCAGGCGACCCGCAACCCCCGGGTGGTGCTGGAGCACCTGCTGCGCATCGGCCGGCAGGTGATCATCTCGTTCCCGAATTTCGGGCACTGGCGCGTGCGGTCCGAACTCGCCTTCCGCGGGCGCATGCCGGTCACCGAGATCATGCCGGACGCGTGGTGGGAGACCCCCAACATCCACCATTGCACGATCCGCGACTTCGTCGGCCTGTGCCGCCTGATCGGCGCGCGGATCGAGCACGCGACGGCGCTCGACGCCCGCGGCAGGCCGATGCGGTTCTCCATGCCCTGGTGGGTCTGGAACCTGTTCGGCGCGCAGGGCGTGTTCCTGCTCCGCCGCGAGGACGCCGGAAGCTAGCGCGCGAACGCGGCGCCGCCTCGGCGCCGCGTCCTGTAGGGGCCCTGGATCACCGTCCGCCGCGTCCCCAGCCCCCCTGTCCCGCACGGAGGCTGCGCCGCGCCTCCCTCGGAGGGGCCGGCATGCGCGCCTGCCCGACGCGCTTTGCCCGACGCGCTTTGCCCGATCCGAAATAGAGCAGAAACGGAGCTTGGCTATTTCTGGTCGCGTTCCCGTGATCGGACCGTGATTACGGATTCGTTTGGCGTTTTCCCGAGACGTGCGCGTCCACGAGGGGTCGTGGACTGTGTCCGGCTGTGCGGAAGACTTGCCGCAATCACGAAATCCAGCAGGGTCGACAGGACACGTGCGCCGCGCGATCGTTCACATCGGGATGCCGCGAACCGGCTCCACCGCGTTTCAGGAGGTGCTGGCCCGCCTGCGCCCCCGCCTCGCCTCGGTCGGGATCTGTTACCCGAACCTCGCCCCGCCGGGCGCCCCCGGCAGCGACGACGTCAATCACTACCGGCTCGGCCAAGCGCTGGACCGCCGCCGCGGCGCCGCGGAGCGCCGCGAGGCCCTCGCGCGGCTCGACGCGATCCTCGCCACCACGCCGGCCGACACGGTCGTGCTCTCGTACGAGGATTTTTCCGTCCAGCGCCCGCTCTGGCGCGTGCCCGAGATCCTGTCCGACCTCTTCGCGCGCCGCGGCTTCGCCCTGGAGGCGGCGCTCGTGGTCAAGCCGCAGGGTGAGCAGCTGGCCTCGGCCTATGCCCTGCGGGCTCAGGTCGTCGCCGAGGGCCGCACGTTCCGCGGCTTCCTGCGCTCCGAGGGCGCGTCCGGGCGCTACGACTACGCGGCCCGGCTCGAGCCCTGGCTGCGTGCCGCCGCAGGGCGCGTCACCGCCCTGCCGTACCGCGACCGCCGGTCCGACGCCCCGCTGCTGGCGCGGCTGGTCGACGGGCTCGGCCTGGGCGCGCGCCTCGCGCCGCTCCTCGGTCCCGCCGACCTGGAATACCGCACGAACCGGAGTTCCGGACCCGTCGCGGTCGAGGCGTCGCGCCGCCTGTACCGGCTCGGGGTCCACCGTCAGGTGACCGGGCATCCCCGCCTGCTCGGCCATGTCCTCGACGAGTGGGCCTGGGCGCGGGGGCTCGATGCCGAGCGGTTCCGCGGCGATGCGCCGGACGGTCTGGCCCGCGTCGCGGCGCGCTACGCGGCCGCAAACGCGCGCTTCGCCGCCGCCTGCTGGGGGCAGTCCTGGGACGCGGTCATCGATCCCGCCCCCGCGGCACCGCCGAACGAACTCGCCGCCGGGCCGATCGCGCCGGAGACGGAGGCGGCGGTCGATGCGCTGGTGCGGGCGGCGACGGCGCAGGCCGCCTTCCGGTCCCCGCCCGCGTGGTGGTGGCGGACGGCCCACATCCTGGAGGAATGCCAGGCGCGGCTCGGCGAGGCCGTCGGCTGCCCGGTCTGGCGCGTGCCCTGACGGCCCGCGCCGGCCCCCCGATCCCGTGTCGATGTCCAAAGACCGGCAGCCGCCTCCGCGCACGCTGCCCCAGGCGGTGGATATGTGCGTCTTGCAGAAGATCCCGACCGGCCTCCCTCCGGGCCCCGTGACCTGGCACCCCCTCCAGGCCCGGGAGGCGCGCTGGGCGCGCCTCGGCCAGGTCCCGGTGATCGCGTGGCTCACCGGCCTGTCGGGGGCCGGGAAGTCGACCCTCGCGGTCGAGGCCGACCGGATCCTCGTGGCGGGCGGCCGGCACAGCGCCGTCCTCGACGGCGACAACCTCCGCCACGGGCTGAACGCCGACCTCGCCTTCTCGCCGGAGGACCGCGCCGAGAACGTCCGGCGCACCGCCGAGGTGGCGCGGCTGATGGCCGAATCGGGCGCGGTGGTGATCGTCTCGCTGATCTCGCCCTACCGGGCCGACCGGGCGCTGGCCCGCCGGATCGCCGGCGACATCCCGTTCCTGGAGGTGTTCGTCGATACGCCGCTGGGCCTGTGCGAGGCCCGGGATCCGAAGGGCCTGTACCGGCTGGCCCGCGCCGGCCGCATCCCGGGCTTCACCGGCATCTCGGCGCCCTACGAGGCGCCGGAGCAGCCGGACCTGACGATCACCACGGAGGGCCGCAGCACGGACGCCTGCGCCCGCGCCTTGAGCGCGCGGCTGATGCGGCTGAGCCGGGCCGCCGAGGCGGCGAAGCCGCGGGGGTGAGCGGCGCGACCGGGATCATCCGACGCCGCTCGCGGCCTGTCGAGCGGCGGACGGGCCGACGATCCGAAACCGGGCGCGGGTCCCCTCTCCCGTGCGGGAGAGGGGGCAGGTCGCGCCCGCCAGCGGCTCCGGGTGTCCCTACGCGCCCGGCCAGCTCAGCTCCGCCCGCAGGCCCCCCATCTCCGAGCGCCCGAACTCGAGCTGGGCGCCCGCGGCCTCGGCGACGTCGCGGGCGATGGCGATGCCGAAGCCGGTGCCCGGCCGGCTCTCGTCCCAGCGCTGGCCGCGGCCGATGCCGGCGATCGCCGCCGGGCTCATGCCGGGGCCGTCATCCGCGACGGCGAGGCTCGGGCGGCCGGCGATCGTCCCGGTGACGCGGACCCGGCGGTGCGCCCATTTGCGGGCATTGTCGAGGAGGTTGCCCAGCACCTCCATCAGCTCGCCCTCCTCGCCCGGATAGGCGAGGGTCTCGGGCACCGCCACGTTCCATTCCAGGGAGTCGGCCTCCGGCAACCGGCGCAGGGTCGCGACCAGGCGCTCCGCCACCGGGGCGACCCGGCAGCTTCTCCGGCGCAGGTCGCCCGCGGCGGCGATCCGCGCCCGGGTCAGCGCCCGCTCCACCTGCCCGCCCATGGCCCGCGCCTGCTCGGCGATCTCGGCCGCCAGCGCCGGGTCGGCCGGCCCCGTCCGGCGCGCCAGGGCGTCCAGCACCGCCAGCGGGGTCTTGAGGCCGTGGGCCATGTCGGCGGCGGCGTCGCGGGCGCGGACCAGGGCCCGCTCCTGCGCGTCGAGCAGCCGGTTGAGGTCGGTGACCAGCGGCCGGACTTCGTCGGGGAACTGCTCCGGCAGCCGCGCCCGCCGCCCGGAATGGACCGCCAGGAGCTCCGCCTGCAGCACCCGGAACGGGCCGAGCGCCCGGCGCACGAACAGGCCCATCGCCAGCGTCAGGACGACGAACAGGGCGACGAGGGCCGGGACGAGCAGGCGCAGGAAGGTGGTCCGGCTCGCCGCCAGGCTGCGCCGGTCCTCCGCCACCGCGACCCGCAGCGCGGTCTCGGAGCCCTGCGCGCCGATCTGGACCGGCCGCACCACCGCGATGAGCCTTCCGCCGTCGGGCCCGGTCGTGTCGAGGGTGGCGGGGGTCTGCGCACCCGCTCCGGCCCGGCCGAGGTCGAGGCTCTTGTCCCAGAGGGAGCGCGAGCGCAGCAGGTGCGATCCCGCCTCCACCTGCCAGTAAAGGCCGCCATAGGGCGTGGCGAAGCGCGGGTCCGGCAGGTCCCTGGACAGCGTCGGCGCCCCGTCCGGCGCGAGGCCGACCCGCCCGGCGATGAGCTTGGCGGTCCGATCCAGCTCCGCGACGGTGCGGGCGTCGAGCACCCGGTCGAGGATCACCGTGAGGCCGATCCCGGCGAGCACCAGCGCCAGGGCGATCAGGGCGGCCGCCGCGAGGCCGAGCCGGAGGCGGAGGGAGTCGCGCCTCACGATCCACCCGGTCCGGGGACCAGATAGCCGTGGCCCCGCCGGGTCTCGATCACCCCCGGCCCGAGCTTGCGGCGCAGGCGCGTCAGGAGCGCCTCCAGGGCGTTCGCCTCGCGCTCGGTCCCGACCCCGTGGAGGTGGTCGAGCAGCTCCCCCGCCGGCACGACCTGTCCCTGGCGGTGCAGCAGGAAGGCGAGGAGCCGGTATTCCAGGGCGGTCAGCTCCGTGGGCCGTCCGTCGACGCTGACCGCGCGGGTGCGGGTGTCGAGCTCCACCGCGCCGACGCGCAGCACCGGCGAGGCGTGGCCGGCGGTGCGCCGCAGGATCGCCCGGAGCCGCGCCACCAGCTCCTCCATCCGGAACGGCTTGACGAGGTAGTCGTCGGCGCCGGCGTCGATGCCCTCGACGCGCTCGCGCCAGCCGTCCCGGGCGGTGAGGATCAGGACCGGCAGGGCGACGTCGGCGGCGCGCAGGCGGCGCAGCACGCCGAGCCCGTCGAGCCGCGGCAGGCCGAGATCCAGCACCATGGCGTCGTAGGGCTCGGTCTCGGCGCGGAACCACGCCGCCTCGCCGTCCGCCACCACGTCGGCGACGTAGCCGGCCATCTCCAGCCCCTGCCGGATGTCGGCGGCGATGCGCGGCTCGTCCTCGACGATCAGGACGCGCACGGCCCGGCCTCCTCAATCATCGTCGTCCTCGTCCAGGATCTTCAGCGTGCCGGCATCGACCTTCACGGTCCGGCGCTTCCCGTCGGCCCCGAGGATGCGCAGCTTGTACAGCCAGTGCCCCTCGTCGTGCTTGAGATCGACCGACACGACATCCCCCGGAACCGCCGCCCGGGCCGCCTCCAGCACCGCGTCGAGGGGGCGGATCTCGCCCCGCTCCAGGGCCCGGCGGGCGCGGTCGGCATCCTCGGAGGCGTGCAGGGGCCCGCCCGCGAGGGCGGCCAGCAGGCCGAGGGCCAGGACGCGGCCGACGAGGCGGTGGAGGCGGCGGGGCGGGAACGGGCTCATGCGGGCAGCAGGCTTAAGCCGTGCCGCCTGACGGGACGCTGACAGGCGGTGTCAGGGGCGCGGGGCGGCGCTTCGGCACAAGGGCGGCCATAGCCCTTCCGGAGACCTGAGACCATGTCGCTCTTCGTCGGTATCCTCCTCGCCTGCGCGGCCGGCCTCGCCGGCACCCTCCTCTGCCCGGACGACAAGGCCGGCCGCTCGCGCCTGCCGCTCCTCGCCGCGCTGCTGGCGGGCGGCCTGTCCTGGCACGCCCCCGCCCGGGCCGGCGAGATCCTGAGCGGCCCCGCCCAGGTGATCGACGGCGGCACGCTGCGCGTCGGCACCCGCGCGGTCAGCCTGTTCGGGATCGCCGCGCCGGAGGCCGACGCGACCTGCGCGGACGCCCAGGACCGGCCCTACCCGTGCGGCCGGGACGCCGCCCGGGCGCTGGCCGAGCGGATCGGCGGGGCGGCCGTCGCCTGCGAGCCGCGGGGCCATGGGACCGGGGACGCGGCGACGGCGCTCTGCCGGGTCGGCGACGCGGATCTCGGGGCCTGGATGGTGGCGCAGGGCCTCGCCCTGCCCGATCGGGACGTGGCGCCGGATTACGCGGCGGCGGCGGACCGCGCCTGGGGGCGGCGCCTCGGCCTGTGGTCGGGGGTGTTCCAGGATCCCGCCGAGCGGCGGGGCCGGCGCGCCGCCGCGTCTCTCGGCGCCGCCGGGTGACGACCGGCCGACGACCGGCCCTCCCCCGGGAACGCGCCCGGCTGCGCCCGGTTGGACCCTTAGGCCCGTCCGGGGCGCACCTGGAATGGCGCACCTGAAATAGCGCACGTGAAATGGCGCACTTGGACTTGCGGAGGCCCCATGAGGATCCTGAACGCGACAATCCTGCTCGCCGTCCTGCTCACCGGCGCGGCGGCCGCCGCCGAGGGGCAAGACGGCAAGGCCGACGGACGCACGGATGCCGGTGCGTCCACGACCAGCATGGGCGCCGGCGGCCTCAGCGGCACCGGGGCCATCCGGGACGGCGCCCGCACGGGCTCGGTCGAGAGCAAGGGGCGGACCGGGGACGCGAAGGCGCCGCCCGCCCCGGCGGCCGGGACGAGCCGCTGATCCGGGGCGGATCGAGGGGGGCGTCCGCCCACCCCCGGACCTTATCCTGAGGTGACCGCGTCAGCGGGCCTCGACGGCGGGCTCCAGGGATCGCGCGACGGGCCGGAGGCCGCCTTCGGGGTCGTTTTCGGGGCCATCTTCGGGGCCTCCGCCGCGCTCCGGCACCGCAGCATGAGGCCGCGGGTCCGGGATCCCCATCCGGCCGGGCCGCCCTACTGCGAGCGGCGGCTGAACGAGACCGCGTAGGCCTGGACGCGGGCATCGATCAGCGGATCGTCCGAGACCTCGATCCCGTCGGTCAGGTTGTTGGGCATGAACAGCAGCGCCTTCTCGGCCTCGGCGCTGTCGGGCACCACCGTGCTCACCGTCACGGTGCCGAGATCGACCGTTTTACGGTCGTCCGGCCAGGGCTTGGTGGCGTCGTTGGTCGGGTCGCCCGGCTCGGCGAGCTGGGCCAGCATCCTGAATTTCGCCGGCGTCTTGGCGACCCGCGGGCCGATCTCGGCCATCAGGAAGTTCGGATCGCGCTTGGCCGCCTCTTCGGGCGGGAGGATCTCCTCGCCCTCCACGGGCACGAAGCGGAACCGGAACGGCTGCCGCTTGCCGGCGGAATCCACGAAGATGAAGGCGTTGACGCCGTTATAGGTCTGCCGGGCGAGGCTCGACGGGGTCTTGGCGGTTCCCCCCGCCGTGGCGGCCGCCGGGTGGGCGGCGGCGAAGCGCTCCAGCGCGGTGGGATGGGCCGCCTTCGGGCCGCTCTCGGCGACAGCCTTCAGGAGGTCGCGGAAGTCCTCGCCCGTGGCGACGGGGAAGTACTTCAGCGCATTGGTGACGACGTCCATCTCCGAGCCGTCGCTCAGCTTGAACTTGAGCGCGAGGCCGTGCGGGTTGGCGTTGGCCGCCCCGTCCGGGATGGTCGGGACGCCGGTGGCGTCCGAGAACCGGATCGTGACCGGCACCGGCGGGCCCTTGAACAGGGAGGCCTTGCTGATCCTGGCCGCCTCGGGCGACGGGGTGAAGCTGCCCTCGGCCACCACGCCCTTGGCGTGGTTGGCCCGCGCCCCGGGATGCTTGCCGAACAGCGTGTTCATCACGTCGATCGTCTGCTCGGCGGTGGAGGCCTCCTGAGCCAGGGCCGGAGCGCCGGCCGCGAGCACGGTGCTCAGCAGCAGGGCGAAACCCAATCTCGGATGCAGCATGGGGATCCTCTCGGCGGTGCGGGCTCTCGGGAGCCGGTCAAGGCGGACCGGCCCATCTTCTAGGGAGCCAAGCACGGGAGGCACAACCAAAAGCTATGCCGCGGCGGAGCGGAATGCGGGAAAATCGGGTGTCGGTATCGGAGGGCCGCGGCGCGAATGGGAGAGTCTCGCGCGTCGAGCGGGTGTCGACCCTCCGCGCGCCGTGATGGTCAGCCGCGTGCCGGAAGGGGCGCCCGCGCCCCCTCTCCCGCACGAGAGAGGGGGCCGCGCCTCATTCCGGGACCCTACCGCGCCCCGCGGTGGAGGTCGCCGTCGATCAACAGGGCGCTGCGGCTGTCGAGCCGCGAGCGGTAGACCTGCAGGTTCTCCATCACCCGCTGTACGTAGTTGCGCGTCTCGGTGAAGGGGATGCGCTCCACCCAGTCGATCACGTCGACGTCGCCCCGGCGCGGGTCGCCGTAGGCGTCGATCCACTTCTTCACGTTGCCGCCGCCGGCATTGTAGGAGGCGAAGGCGAGCACGTAGGAGCCGCGCCAATCCTCCATCAGCTCGCCGAGATGGGCTTGGCCGAGCTTCGCGCAATAGGCGGGATCGCTGGTCAGGCGGTCGACGTCGAACGCGGCCGAGACCCGGCGGGCGGTGCGTTGCGCCGTGGCCGGCATCATCTGCATCAGGCCCCGCGCCCCCACGCCCGATTGCGCCCGCGGGTCGAACTGGCTCTCCTGCCGGGCGATGGCGTAGACCATGGCCCGCTCCACCTGCGGCACCGCCGTGAAGGTCTCGTAGGTGGGGATGCCGATCGTCGGGTAGGCGTGGGCGTCCAGAGGCAGGCCGCGCTGCACCGCGAGCTTGCCGATCGCCACCAGGGCGCGGGGATCCTTCATGTCGGTGGCGAGGTCGCCGAGCGCCTGGAGCTCGCGCGGGTCGGAGAGGTCCCGGGCGGCGTCGATGTAGAGCGGCAGGGCCAGCTCCTTGATCCCGGCCTCGCCGAGGAGGCGCAGGGCGCGGATGGAGAGCCGGCCCTCGAATGCCTGCCGTTCGGCCCCCTCGAGGTCCGCGGGCGCCCGCAGGGGCAGGCTCGTCTGGCCGAGCCGCGCCCGGGCCACCTGGCCGTAATAGGCGATCGGCTGGAGGGCCGCCCGCTCGTAGAAGCGCTTCGCCTCGTCCTTTTGCCCGAGGGCCTCGGCCGCCCGACCCTGCCAGTAGGCGGCCCGCGCCAGCGAGATCGGGCTCTCCGCGACCGTGGCCATCCGGGCGAAGTGCTGCGCGGCGCTCGCCGGATCGCCGGCGAAGCGCAGGGCGATCCAGCCGGCGTGGAACTCGGCCTCGATCCGCTTCTCCGGGCTGCGCGCCGCCGGGGCGCTGGCGACCGCGTAGGCGGTCTTGGCATCGCCGAGGTCGAGGAGCTTGCGCGCCACGATCCGGCGCTCGATCCACCACTCGTCGCCGTCGACCAGCACGTCCGGATTGGTCGGCGCCGTGGCGAGCACGGCGGCGGCGGCCTCGGGCTTGTCGGCCCGGCGGAAATACTGCGCCCGGGAGAAGATGTAGGAGGCGTCCCCGCGCAGGGACGGCGGCACCGCGGCGAGCGCGGCCGCGGCGCCGGAGGACTTGTCCTCCACGGCCCGGCGGGCGCGCACGAGGCTGGCATAGCCACCGCCCGCGTAGCCGGCCGCCCGGCCGGCACTCTCCCAATCGTCCTTCAGGAGCGCCCGCTCCATCCGGTAGCGATGGTCGATTCGGGTGAGCACGTCCGGGAAGGCGTCGAGCACCTTGGCCTCCAGGCTGCGCCCGAAGCTCTCGGTGCGCCAGAGGTCGCGGACCATCTCGGCGGCGTCGGCCTCGCAGCCCTCGGCGCGCAGCGCCAGCGCCAGGGCGAACTTGCCCGGCGCGCTGGCCGGCTTCGCCGTGGCGAAATAGGCCCGGACGATCGCGGGGGATTTCCGCTCGGAGAGCAGCGCCTCCTCGGCCCGGCGGCGCAGCAGCGGGCCGGCCGGCCAGTCCGGATTGGCCCGGACGAAGGCGACCGTGCGGTTGAAGCCGATCCCGGCGCCCGCGCGGATCGCCACCCATTCGAGCAGCGCCTTCGCGGCCGGATCGGTGAAGGTGTCGCGCATCCGGTCGCCGTCCGCGACCCGGCCCTTGCGGTAGAGGTCGATGGCGCCGCGCAGCAGCGTCGGGTCGGTGTCGCCGGAGATCTTCGGCCGCGCGGGATCGGGCACCTCGGGCACCGGGGCCGCCGGGGTGACGGCGGCGTCGGGCAGCGGGAAGGCCACCGGGGCATCCGGGTCGGCGGAGGCGTAGGCCGAGGCCGCGGCCGGCAGCGGCCGTGCGGGTTCCTCGCCCTTGTCGTCGCCGCCGGAGGCGTGGACCGGGTCGAGCTTCAGGGCATCGGCGGCGACCGGGTCGGCGGCCTTCACGGCCTGCATGCCCTGGACCTGGCCGGTGGGGAGGAGCGCGTCGCTCGCTGGCGGCGTGGGCTGCGAGGCCGGGGACTGCGAGGCCGGGGACTGCGAGGCCGGGGGCTGCGAGGCCGGGAGCGTCGCGGACGGCTCGGGGCCGACCGGGCCGGCGAGCGCGACGCCGACGGTGGCGATGAGCGCCGCGGCGGCGAGGGACGTGCGCTTCGAGGCCGGATGCGAGGCCGCGGATCGGGTCACGATTCCCCCCTTCTGATTACCGGAACGGGAAAGGTCGAGGATGAGGCCGCGACCATTAAGATCGCGTTAACCGTCGCGACGATCTGTTTGCGCGCCGTGGCGCGACCGCCTATGTCTGCCCGTCCGCGCCCGTACGATGCGGACCGCGTGCGGCGCCGAGACCGCCGAAATCCCAACTGGGACCCTTTGGGACGCCTGAGATGACCGAGATGACCGGGAGCCGCCTGCGGGGCTCGCTCACCGCGCTTGTGACGCCCTTCCGCGACGGGGCCTTCGACGAAGCCGCCTTCCGGAAATTCGTGCGCTGGCAGATCGAGCAGGGCAGCCACGGCCTCGTGCCGACCGGCACCACCGGCGAGAGCCCGACCCTCACCCATTCCGAGCACGACCGGGTGGTCGAGGCCTGCATCGACGAGGCGGGCGGGCGCGTGCCGGTCGTGGCGGGTGCGGGCTCCAACTCCACCGCCGAGGCGGTCGAGCGGGCGCAGCACGCCGAGCGCGCGGGGGCCGACGCCGTCCTCGTGGTGACGCCGTACTACAACAAGCCGACGCAGGCGGGCCTCTACGCCCACTTCAAGGCCGTCAACGATGCGGTCGGCATTCCGATTATCATCTACAATATCCCGCCGCGCTCCGTCATCGACATGAGTGTCGAGACGATGGCCCGGCTCTTCGAATTGAAGAACATCGCCGGCGTGAAGGACGCGACCGCCAAGATCGACCGCGTCAGCCAGCAGCGACAGGCCATGGGTGCGAGCTTCATCCAGCTTTCAGGCGAAGATGCGACGGCGCTCGGCTACAACGCCCAGGGCGGCCACGGCTGCATCTCGGTGGTGGCGAACGTCGCCCCGCGTCTCTGCGCCGACCTCCAGGAGGCGACGCTGTCGGGGGACTACGCCAGGGCGCTGACCCTCCAGGACAAGCTGTTCCCGCTCCAGACCGGCCTGTTCGCCGAGGCCAACCCGGCGCCGGTGAAGTACGCGCTCGCCCGGCTCGGCCACATGCAGGAGGAGCTGCGCCTGCCGCTCGTGCCGGTGACGGAGCCCACGAAGCGCATCGTGGACGACGCCCTGCGGCATGCCGGGCTCCTGGTCGACTGAGAGGCACCCGCATGGCCCCGAAACCGGAGCCCAGCCGGCGGATCGTCGCCGACAACCGCGCCGCGCGCTACCACTACACCATCGAGGACACCCTCGAGGCCGGCATCGCGCTGACCGGCACCGAGGTGAAGTCCCTGCGCGGCGGCAAGGCGACGATCGGCGAGGCCTATGCCGGTCCCTCCGGCAACGACCTGATGCTGTTCAACGCCTACATCCCGGAATACCTGGAGGCGAACCGCTTCAACCACGACACCAAGCGCCCCCGCCGGCTGCTGCTGCACCGCCGCCAGATCAACAAGCTGATCGGCGCGACCCAGCGGCAGGGCTACACGGTGGTGCCGCTCAAGATCTACTTCAACGACCAGGGGCGGGCGAAGGTCGAGCTGGGCCTCGGCAAGGGCAAGCAGGCCCACGACAAGCGCGAGGCGGTGAAGGAGCGCGACTGGCAGCGCGACCGGGCCCGGCTGCTGCGCGACCGGGGCTAGGTTGCGGGCCTAGGTCCCGGGACCGGTGGGGCTTAGCCGGATGCGCCGGGGGCGCGGACAGGATCGCCTTGGCGGCGATCCCGCGCCGTCGCATGATCCCGCCTCCGCCGGTGCGGCGGCCCGGACTCGCGCATACGAGGTGCGGCCCATGCCATCCAGCCACGACGTCCTGCCCGACGACCTGCCCGTTCCCGTCGATGACGGCGCGGCCGCCCATCTCCGCGGGATGCGCCTGCCCGACGTGGCGCTCACCGCAACGGATGGACGCACCGTCTCGCTGGCGCGGCTCTCCGGGCGCACGGTCGCCTACGCGTATCCGCGCACCGGCGAGCCGGGGAAGCCCGGCCTCACCCCCGACTGGGACGCGATCCCGGGTGCCCGGGGCTGCACGCCGCAGGCCTGCGATTTCCGCGACCACCACGCCGAGCTGAAGGCCCGGGGCGTGGCCCAGGTCTTCGGCCTCTCGACCCAGACGAGCGCCTACCAGCGGGAGGCGGCCGAGCGCCTGCACCTGCCCTTCCCGCTCCTCGCCGACCCGCACCGGGCCTTCGCCATGGCGGCGCGCCTGCCGGTCTTCGAGGCCGGCGGCGCGGTGCTGCTGCGCCGCCTGACCCTGGTGATCGACGACGGCGTGGTGAGCGCGCTGTTCTACCCGGTCTTCCCGCCGGACCAGAGCGCCCGGCAGGTTCTCGCCTGGCTCGACCGGCCGGGCGCCTGAGGGCCTACTCCTCGGCTTCCGGCTGGCGGATGCCGTAGCGGTTCTCCAGGCCCGGGTTCGTCCGGCCCTCCCCGCGGTAACGGCTCGGCGCCTCGCCGGGCGCCCGGACCGGACGCTCGCCCGGATCGCGCCCGATCCGGCCCGCGAGGCTCGCGAGGTCGACGAACTCGTCGGCCTGCCGCCGCAACTCGTCGGAGATCATCGCCGGCTGGGTCTGGATCGTGGAGATCACCGTCACCTTGACGCCCCGCCGCTGCATCGCCTCGACCAGCGAGCGGAAATCGCCGTCGCCCGAGAACAGGATCATGTGATCGATATGCGTGCTGAGTTCGAGGGCGTCGATCGCCAGCTCGATGTCCATGTTGCCCTTGTACTTCCGCCGGCCCATCGAATCCGTGAACTCCTTCACGGGCTTGGTCACGACGCGGTAGCCGTTGTAGTCGAGCCAGTCGATCAGGGGGCGGATCGATGAATATTCCTGATCCTCGATCATGGCGGTATAGTAAAATGCGCGCAGAAGGTTCTCGCGCGATTGAAATTCCTTGAGCAGCTTCTTGTAATCGATGTCGAAACCGAGGGCCTTGGTGGTGGCATAGAGATTGGCGCCGTCGATGAAGATGGCGCTGCGTTGGGTTGTGGGCATGAACAGGTCAGATCCCGGAAAATCGTGGGTGACAGGAAATCGTCTGATTAAACGGCCAGGGTCCGCCGACGGCGACTGGCCGGGGCGGTGCTCCGCGATCGGGGGCGCCAAGCTTTGCAATCCAGCGCGTAACGACGCGGTCCGTGTGCGTGCGGCCGCCGCTCTGGCGACCGGACCATTCGTTTCAAACGCGTCCGTGTCAAGCAGAGCACGGAGATGTGCGGCTCTGGAAACCTGGATCAATGGCTCGGGAGATTGATCGAATGGGCTTCTGCGCTGAAGAAAGAGGTTTACGGAAGTCGATCCCGTAAACCTCAGATGCGTCGGGGCCCGGCCGTGCGCGGGCACCCGGCCTCAGCCGTTGACGCGCTCCACGCTGTTGACCGGGCGCTTGCCGCGCAGCTCGGCGATGATCGCGTTGAGATGCTGGAGATCCCAGACCGACAGGTCGATCGTGATGTCGGTGAAATCCTGGGTGCGCCGCTTCATCGAGATGTTGTCGATGTTGCCGTCGTGGTCGGCGATCACCTGGGCGATCTGGGCGAACACGCCCGGCTCGTTGATCGACTTCAGCGCCAGGCGGGCGGGGAAGCGCTCGCCGCCCAGCGCCTCCGTGTCCCAGCGGACGTCCAGCCAGCGCTCCGGCTCGTTGTCGAAGGCGGCGAGGGCCGCCGACTGGATCGGGTAGACGGTGACCCCGACGCCGGGAGTCAGGATGCCGACGATGCGATCCCCCGGGACCGCGCCGCCATTCGGCGCGAAGGTCACGGGAAGGTCGCCCGCGAGGCCCCGGATCGGGATCGCGTCGCTGCGATCCTCGGCGCCCTCCTTGCCGTCGGCGCCCTGGAAGGTGAGCCGCATGGTCTGGTCGGCCGAGCGGACCAGCCGGCCGGCGCCGTTGGCGGCCCCCTGCGCGGGGGAAGGCCGGCGCTCGTCGCGGTGGTCGGGATAGACGGCGCGGACGACGTCGCCCGAGAACATCTCGCCCCGCCCCACGGCGGCGAACACGTCCTCGGTGGTGGCGCGGGCGAGCCGCGGCAGGGCGCCGCGCAGCTTGTCCTCCGAGAAGGTCTTGGCGGCGCGCTCGAAGGCCCGGTCCAGGATCTGGCGGCCGAGGCCCGCATATTGCCGGCGCACGGCGGCCCGGGTCGCCCGCCGGATCGCCGCCCGCGCCTTGCCGGTCACGACGAGCGATTCCCAGGCGGCCGGGGGCGAGGCGCCGTCGGAGCGGCTGATCTCGACCTCGTCGCCGTTGGCGAGTTCGTGCAGAAGCGGCGCCATCCGGCCGTTGATCTTGGCACCCACCGCCGTGTTGCCGACGTCGGTATGCACGGCGTAGGCGAAGTCGATCGGCGTGGCCCCCCGCGGCAGGGCGATCAGCCGGCCCTTCGGGGTGAAGCAGAACACCTGGTCCTGGAACAGCTCCAGCTTGGTGTGCTCCAGGAACTCCTCCGGGCTGTCGCCCTCGGCGAGGAGTTCGATGGTCCGGCGCAACCATTGGTAAGCGCCGCTCTCGCCGGCGAGCCGCGGATGCACGCTGCCCTCGGCGCGTCCCGGATCCTTGACCAGCTCGGCGCCGACTTCCTTGTAATGCGCGTGGGCCGCGATGCCGTACTCGGCGATGTCGTCCATGGCGCAGGTGCGGATCTGCAGCTCGACGCGCTGGCTCTTCGGCCCGATGACCGTGGTGTGGATCGAGCGGTAATCGTTCTGCTTCGGGGTCGAGATGTAGTCCTTGTAACGGCCCGGAACCATCGGCCAGCTGGTGTGGACGATGCCCAGCGCCGCGTAGCATTCCTGCACGGTGTTGACGACGACCCGGAAGCCGAAGATGTCGGAGAGCTGCTCGAAGGCGACGGACTTGCGCTCCATCTTCGACCAGATCGAGAAGGGCCGCTTCTGCCGGCCGCTCACCTCCGCGGTGATGCCTTGCGCGGCGAGCTTCTCGGTGAGCACCTGCGCGATGGTCTCGACCACGCTCTCGGACTTGGCGGTGAGCCGCGCCAGCCGCTGCGTGATGGTGGCGTAGACCTCCGGCTCCAGGTTGCGGAAGGCCAGATCCTCCAGCTCCTCGCGCAACTCCTGCATGCCCATGCGGCCGGAGAGCGGCGCGTAGATGTCGAGCGTCTCCTGCGCGATGCGGTGGCGCTTGTCCTCCCGCATGTGCTGGAGGGTGCGCATGTTGTGCAGGCGGTCGGCGAGCTTGACCAGCAGCACGCGCACATCCGCCGCCACCGCGAGCAGCAGCTTGCGGAAGTTCTCGCCCTGCGCCGCCTGCTTGGAGACGAGGTCGAGGCGCTTAAGCTTGGTCAGGCCGTCGACCAGGGCGCCGATCTCCGGCCCGAACAGCCGGCGGATCTCCTCCAGCGTCGCCTCGGTATCCTCCACGGTGTCGTGCAGGACCGCGGCCACGATGGTGGCGTCGTCGAGGTGGAGGTCCGTGAGGATCGCGGCGACTTCGAGGGGGTGGGCGAAGAACGGGTCGCCCGAGGCGCGCTTCTGCGTGCCGTGCGCCTGCATGGCGTACACGTAGGCGCGGTTGAGCAGCGCCTCGTCGGCGGCCGGATTGTAGCGCTTGACCCGCTCCACGAGCTCGTACTGGCGCATCATCCGCCGGGACGGGGCCGGGGCTTCCTGGGTCGTGCGTGGGGTCGGGATCACGCGCGATTGTTCCGCAACCGCCGGGCCGGCGCCAGCCCCCGGCGGGGGAAAACCCTCCGGCGCCGGGCCGGCCTCGGAACGAGAGAACCCGGCGTCTCCGCCGGGTCCGGTCTCGGTCAGGTCGTGCGCGTCCAGGCCCACGGTGTCCGGCTCACTCGCCCTCGTCGTCGGTCTCGACCGGCGGGGCGAGGTTCTCGAGGCCGCGGAGCAGATCTTCCTCGCTCATGCGGTCGAACTGGACCGCCGCGTCGTCGCTGGAGGACTGGGGCGCCACCGCGGCGGCGGCCGGCGAGCTCGACAGCAGCGGCACGGTCTCGGCCTCCGGCTCGTCCACCTCGACGTATTTCTGCATCGAGTGGATCAGCTGCTCCTTGAGGTCGTCGGCCGTGATCGTCTCGTCGCCGATCTCGCGCAGGGCCACGACGGGGTTCTTGTCGCGGTCGCGGTCGATGGTCAGGGGGGCGCCGGCGGCTAGGAGGCGGGCCCGGTGGCTCGCCAGCAGCACCAGCTCGAAGCGGTTCTCGACCTTCTCGATGCAGTCTTCGACGGTGACGCGCGCCATGCGGGGCGGCTCCTTGGGCTTGAGCGACGGAAGATGTCGGGTATGGCGCCACTCTACACCGGATGCCGTTGTGCAACAAGCACAGCGGGTTGCGCCGGGCGCGCCTCCGGCGAGCGCTGCGGGCCGGGCGCGCCGAGACCCGGGTGCGGCGTCGGTGCGGCGTGGGTGCGGCGTCATGGTGCGGCGCATTGTTGACACCCACGGCCGCGGGTGCGAGTGCGCGCCCCATTCCAGAGTTTCGGCCGACACGGGCGGCGTTCGCGCGCCGAAAGGTGCCGGCGATCAGGACGCAACATGCGCGCACTCATCTTTCCCGGCCAGGGCAGTCAGGCGGTCGGCATGGCGCGGGACCTCGCGGAGGCCTTCCCGCAGGCCCGGGCCGTCCTCGACGAGGTCGACGCCGCCCTGAACCAGAACCTGTCGCGGCTGATGTTCGAGGGGCCGGTCGAGGAGCTGACCCTCACCGCCAACGCCCAGCCGGCCCTGATGGCGGCGAGCCTCGCGGTGCTGCGCGTGCTGGAGGCCGAGCGCGGCCTCGACCTCGAACGCGACGTGGCCTGCGTGGCCGGCCATTCGCTGGGCGAGTACGCGGCCCTCGCGGCCGCCGGCAGCCTGACGATCGCGGATGCCGCCAAGCTGCTGCGCCTGCGCGGCGAGGCGATGCAGGAGGCGGTGGCGCCGGGCGCGGGCGCCATGGCGGCGCTGATCGGCACCGATCTCGACTCCGCCCGATCCGTCGCCGAGGCGGCGGCCGACGAGGCCGGCGGCGGCGCGGTCTGCGACGTCGCCAACGACAACGGCGGCGGCCAGGTGGTGCTCTCCGGCGACCGGCCGGCCGTGGAGCGCGCCATCGGCATCGCCACCGGCCGCGGGATCAAGCGCGCCGTGATGCTCAACGTCTCGGCGCCGTTCCACTGCCGCCTGATGGCCCCGGCCGCCGAGGCCATGGCCCGGGCGCTGGCCGCCGTCGCCCTGAAGGCCCCGCGCGTCACCCTCTACGCCAACGTCGCGGCCGCCCCGGTCTCCGATCCGGAGGCGATCCGCACGGCCCTGGTCGAGCAGGTCACCGGCACCGTGCGCTGGCGCGAGAGCGTCGCCGCCATGGCGGCGACGGGCGTCGACCGGTTCTACGAGCTCGGCGCCGGCAAGGTGCTGACCGGCCTCGTCAAGCGCATCGCCCCCCAGGCGAGCGCCACGGCGGTCGGCACGCCCGCCGACGTCGCCGCCTTCGCGCTCTGATCCGACAGGAGCCCCGCATGTTCGATCTCACCGGCCGCAAGGCCCTCGTCACCGGCGCGACCGGCGGCCTCGGCCAGGCGATCGCCCGGGCGCTGCACGCCCAGGGCGCCACCGTGGCGCTCTCGGGCACGCGGCCCGCGGCCCTGGAGGCGCTCGCCGCCGAACTCGGCGAGCGCGCGAGCCCCGTCGCGGCCGACCTCTCCGACAAGGACTCGGTGGAGGGCCTCGTGCCGGCCGCCGAGGCCGCGATCGGCCCGCTGGACATCCTCGTGAACAATGCCGGCATCACCCGCGACAACCTGTTCATGCGGATGAAGGACGAGGAGTGGGAGCAGGTGATCGCCGTCAACCTCACCGCCGCCTTCCGCCTGTCGCGGGCCGCCGTGAAGGGCATGATGCGCCGCCGCTCCGGACGGATCGTCAATATCGGCTCGGTGGTCGGCAGCACCGGCAATCCCGGCCAGGGCAACTACGCCGCCGCCAAGGCCGGCCTCGTGGGCATGACAAAGGCGCTCGCCGCCGAGGTCGCCTCGCGCGGGATCACGGTCAACTGCATCGCCCCGGGCTTCATCAGCTCGCCCATGACCGACGCCCTCAACGAGAAGCAGCGCGAGGGCATCCTCGCCCGCGTGCCCGCCGGGCGGCTCGGCGAAGGCTCGGAGGTGGCGGCGGCCTGTCTCTACCTCGCCTCCGCGGAGGCGGCCTACGTCACCGGGCACACGCTGCACGTGAATGGCGGTATGGCCATGTACTAGTGTGCGAAGACCGGTCTCGAACCGGCGACGATCGCGCGCGAATCACCCCCGCCGACACGCAAGTGCCACACCCATGAAGGCTTTCTGAACGGGCCCTCGCCAGGGCGGGAACCCTGTGCTACCACGCCCCGCAGCCGTACAGGGGGTTGACGGTTCAGCGGGTTTTCAGTCCAAGGCCCTCCGGCGGGGGCGTCCCGGCTCACGCGCCGGTTCACCTCAGAAGCACGCGCGATCGGACACCGGCCCGTCACAACAAGCCCGCAAGGGCGCGACGCGGCCACGGCACCACCCCGAGAAGACTGACAGACCAAAAGGACGAGGACGGAAGACCGATGAGCGATATCGCTGAGCGCGTGAAGAAGATCGTCGTCGAGCACCTGGGCGTGGAGCCCGAGAAGGTGGTCGAGAGCGCCAACTTCATCGACGACCTCGGTGCCGACAGCCTCGACACGGTCGAGCTGGTCATGGCCTTCGAGGAAGAGTTCAACGTCGAGATCCCGGACGACGCTGCCGAGACCATCCAGACGGTCGGCGACGCCGTGAAGTTCCTGGAGAAGAACTCCGCCGCCTAAAGGCGCCGGGGACCGGGTTTGACGCGGCGCGGGTGAGGCGAAACAGCCCCCGCGCCGTTATGCGTTTCAAGGCTCGGAGGCGTGACGGGTCCCGCCGGGACCGATTCCGCCGCCGAGGACGTTAGGACGATGCGCGACCGCGGCTCTGCCGGCGGGGCTGCGCCTCAAGACGGGACAGGGCACATGCGGCGGGTGGTGGTCACGGGTCTGGGGATGGTCACGCCGCTCGGCTGCGGAGTGGAGCACACCTGGAGCCGGCTGATCGCGGGCGACAGCGGCGCCGGCCCGATCCGCGGCTTCGAATCCGCCGACCTGCCCTGCCGGATCGCCGCGCAGGTCCCCTTCGGCGACGGCACCGACGGCACCTTCAACCCCGACCTCGTGATGGAGGTGAAGGAGCAGCGGAAGGTCGATCCGTTCATCGTCTACGCGATGGCGGCGGCCGACGAGGCCCTCAAGGATGCCGGCTGGGCGCCGAAGAGCCACGAGGACCAGTGCGCCACCGGCGTGCTGATCGGCTCCGGCATCGGCGGCATCGGCGGCATCTACGACGCCTCCGTGACCCTGCACGAGAAGGGGCCCCGCCGGATCTCGCCGTTCTTCATCCCGGGCCGGATCATCAACCTCGCCTCCGGCCAGGTCTCGATCGCCCACGGCCTGAAGGGCCCGAACAACGCGGTCGTGACGGCCTGCTCCACGGGCGCCCACGCCATCGGCGACGCGAGCCGCCTGATCGCGCTCGGCGACGCCGACGTGATGGTGGCGGGCGGAGCCGAATCGCCGGTGAACCGCCTCTCGATCGCGGGCTTCTCCGCCTGCCGGGCGCTGACCACGGGCTTCAACGACACGCCGGAGAAGGCCTCCCGCCCCTACGACCGCGACCGCGACGGCTTCCTCATGGGCGAGGGCGCCGGCATCGTGGTGCTGGAGGAGTACGAGCACGCCAAGGCCCGCGGCGCGAAGATCTACGCCGAGGTGGTGGGCTACGGCCTCTCGGGCGACGCCTACCACATCACCTCCCCGTCCCCGGACGGCGACGGCGCCTTCCGCTGCATGAGCGCCGCGGTGAAGCGGGCCGGGATTTCGCCGTCCGAGATCGGCTACATCAACGCCCACGGCACCTCGACGCCCATGGGCGACGAGCTGGAGCTGAAGGCCGTGGAGCGGCTCCTGGGCGATGCCGCCGCGAACGCCACCATGTCGTCCACCAAGAGCTCGGTGGGCCACCTGCTGGGCGCCGCCGGCTCGGTCGAGGCGATCTTTTCGATCCTCGTCCTGCGCGACAACGTCATCCCGCCGACGCTCAACCTCGACAACCCCTCGGTCGAGACCAAGATCGATCTGGTGCCGTTCGAGGCGAAGCGGAAGCGGGTGGATGTCGTGCTGTCGAATTCTTTTGGATTCGGCGGGACGAATGCGTCGCTGGTGATGCGGCGGGTTTAAGACTCACCAGCGAGCGCTATCTAGGGTTGACACGGCGCCAGAAATCTCGCTCAAGTTGATTGAGTGAGGTCTCCTTAAGGGCGCAGGTATGGATATTCGTCCTTCTGATATTGCGGCTTTAACAGAAAAAGTAAAAAAACGCTCGTTTGCGCATTATCTCATGGAGATAAAGCTAGCAAATGTTCGAGCTTTCAAAGGCCAAAAGATAACACTTGATTTCCCTGTTACTGCGATAATCGGGACGAATGTTGGTGGCAAATCGACCATACTAGGCGCCGCGGCGTTAGCATATAAGGCTGTTAAGCCTGGAGATTTTTTTCCAAAATCCAATGTCAGCGATAACTCGATGGCCGATTGGCGCATTGAGTATGAGTTAATAGACAGAAGTGTCGATAAATCGGGGACTATTGCTAGAAATGCTAGGTTTGTTTCGGCAAAATGGCGACGTGAATATTTGATTGATCGAGATGTCGTTGTTGTTCCGATTCAGAGGACTGTTCCCGCGAGCGAGCAGCCGAGATACAAACGATTTATTGGAATTTATAAAGAAGAAGGCGCCGTAATCGAAGAATTGAGTTCTGATATTAGAAGAAGGGCTGGCGCAGTTCTGGGCAAGAATTTAAAGGGATATAGTGTTGCAAAATTAAAAAAAGAAGATAGCGTCTATCTTATGTTGGGTATGCAAAATGAGAATGATTATTCTCAGTTTCATTTTGGTGCTGGTGAAGCGTCAGTAATCGAAATGATCTCCAGCATAGAGCAGGCCCCCGATCAGGCCTTGATTTTGATCGAAGAGATTGAGAATGGATTGCATCCAGTTGCTACTGAGAAGATGACAGAATACTTAATTGACGTTGCTAAAAGAAAGAAAAGTCAAGTTATATTCACGACTCATTCAGAGTATGCTCTTAAGAAACTGCCGCCTAATGCAATATGGGCATGTATTGACGGGCAAGCATACCAAGGAAAACTATCAATTGACAGTTTAAGAGCTATCAAAGGACAGGTTGAGAAGCAGATTGCGGTTTTTGTTGAGGACGATTTTGCTAAGGATTTGCTCGAAGAGGCGCTCAGACAAATCGACTCAAGATTGTTGGATGCTGCTGAAGTTCATAAAGCGGGAGGTTATCCGTTCTTGATCGAAGTGATGCAGCACCATAATAAAAATCCAACAGTTAAAATAAAAGCTATCGCTATTGTCGATGGCGACCAGACAGAATTTGAGGACGAAACGAATTCAACTTATACATTGCCGGGCTCGACCCCGGAGCTGTCGGTCTTCAATTATATCAATGAAAATGTTGAGAGTTTGGCATCAGTTTTACAGCAAAGATGCTTGTGCCCTCAAGTTTCGCAAGACAAAATCGTGAAAATTTTCGAAAAAATCGACTTATCAACTTCCGATGTGCATCTATATTTCTCCAAAATTGGCCAAGAAATGGGTTTCATTTCCGAACTAACAGTTAGAAAGGCATGCATTTCGATTTACGTAGAAAACAACAAAGAGCATTTCGAGGCAATAATACAAGCGCTGCGCAGGCGTCTCGAACAGGGGTGAGCATTGTTCCTACCACCCCCGCCGCTCCGCCTCTCCCGGCACCCGCCCCTGCGGGGTGAGCGTGTGCACCACCTCCGGCAACGCCTGGGCGAGCTGCGCGAGAAGCGTGTCCCGGTCCATCCCGGTCTGGCTCTGGAGGGTGTCCACCGTGTCGGGGCCGAGCGCCCGGGCGAGCTGGTCCGGGGCCACCGGGCGGTTGGCGCCGTGGCCGATCCAGGACTCGATCACGTCGCCGAGGCCGCCCTGGCGGAAGCGGTCCACCAGCCCGTCGAGGCCGCCGAGATCCCCCTGCCCCTCCGGGGCGGCGCGGCTCGGGGCCGGGGCGTCGCCGGGGCCGTCGAGCATGCCGGACAGATCCGAGAAGTCGCCGGGCGGGAGGGACGGATCCGTCGGCCTCTCCGGGCCCCCGTCGCGGCGGCCGCCATACTGGTCCCAGCCGCCGATATCGCCCCCGTCGTCGGGGCGGCGTCCGCCGGCATCGGCGGGGTGCTGGCCGGGATCGCGGCCGTAGGGGCCGGCGCCGCCGGAGCGGTCGGCCTCGGGGCCCGGCTCGCCCCGTCCCCCGCGCCCGAAGATGTCGCCGAAGCCGCCGCTGGCGCCCTTGGCCAGCAGCAGCATCAAGAGCGCCTTCACCAGGGGCGACATGCCCCCGGCGCCCTGCTTCTGCCCGCCGAACACCTGGCCCAGCACGCCGCCGATCGCCGATTCGAGCAGTCCCATGCGCGTCTCCCCCACGGTTCGGGCCGGACGGGCCCCGGCGGACAACCCTCGGGGGCGGGCGCGGGTTGCCTCGCTCAGCGGGCCGGAGGGGTGAGCGCGGCCTGCGTGGTGTGGGTGGCGGTGGTGGCGTCGGCGGGCTCGATCAGCGGCACCGTCGCGGCCGAGAGGATCAGTCCGGCCAGGAACAGGCCGGTGGCGGCGGCGCCGGCGCGGGGGCGCGGCAGGCGGACGGCGCGGCGTTTCGCGGGATGGGGACTTTCGACGGTCCAGGGCATCGCGGCCTCTCCGGGTTCGGGGCGGGCCCTCGGGGCCCTGTTGCCGGATGAACGCCGCCGGGGGGCGGACCGGTTCCCGAACCCTCAGTCGCGGACGACGAGGCGGCGCCCCAGCGCCCCGAGGGCGCAGGCCGCGCAGTAGACCGGCAGGATCAGGCCCGCGCCGTCGAGCCACAGACCGGGCAGGCCCGGCACGAACCCGGCGAGCGCCGCCGCGGCCACGAGCCCCGCCACCACGCAAAGTCCCAGCGAGGCGGCGAGCCGGTCCGGCCAGCCGACCAGCGCCCCGACCACGAGGCCGAGCGCGGCCGCCCCGGCGAGCCCGGGCCAGAATCCGGCGAGCAGCAGCGTCACGGCCGTCCGGCCTCCCTGCGGGCGCGATCGATGCGCGCGGATGGGCGCGGCCCGGCGGCCGGGCGCGGGGCGGAGCGGATGTCCCTCACGGCAGCAGCGCGAAGACGACGGGGCCGGCCGGCCCGTCCGGCCCGGCCATGACCTGCTCCGGTCGGGCGCCGGCCTGGAGGAGATACTCCACCACCGCCTGGGCGCGCAGGCGCGGCAGGTCGGGCGGCGGCTCCTCGGGGGCCTCGGCGGGCTTCTTCGCCGAAGCCTTGCCGTGCGCGGCCGGCTCCTTCCTGGCGTCCTTCTTGGCCGCTTCCGCCTTGCCGGCCTCGGTCTTGGCGTGATCCGGCTTGCCCCGCGTCTTGGGCGTGTCCCCCTTGGGTGTGTCCCCCTTGGGCGTCTCCCCCTTGGGCGTCTCCGTCTTGGGCGTATCCCCCTTGGGGGGCTCCGGCTTGGCGGCGCTGGCGATCTGGGTCGGTGCGGCGGCGGGCGCGCCCTCCCCCGTGGCCGCCGGACCGGCGGCCGGCGTCGGGGTCGGCTTGGCCGGGTCGGCGGGCCCCGAGACGGCGATGCGCAGCGACGGGCAGGTCTTGGCCAGGGCCGCGAGGGCGTCGAGGGTCGGGTAGAAGGCCGGCGTCAGGACCGCGCCCCCGGCGGGGAAACGCAGGTCGGTGCCGGCCAGGGCGGCGGTGAAGTCGGCGCGGCAGGTGGCGGGGTCGCGCCGCTCGGCGGCGTCCCGGGCCGTGACGGTGGCCTGTCCGGTCCAGCCGGGGGGCAGCGCCTCGGCCAGCCGGTCCGGGGTGCGGGCGGCGCCCTCCCGGTAGAGGCTTTCGCCGGTCAGGGTCAGGGCGCGGTCCGAGACCGTGACGGTCCCGTCCGCGAGGTTCGCCACCAGCGGGGCGGCGGCGGCCAGCGCGTCCCCGAGATCCGGCGGGGCGCCGTCGGCGAGGCGGGTGCGGTCGATGACCGGTTCCCGGAACAGGCGCGGGCGCAGGGCGGCGAGCACCCGCTCCCGGGTCGCGGTGTCCGGCAGATGCCCGGTGAGGAGTACGGAATCGGCGGTCCGGCGGATCGCCACCCGGTAGGGCGAGAGCGGCCGCGCCGTGAGCGCCACCGGCCCGGCTGCCACGCCGGCGGGCCGGCCGTCGCGCATCAGCGCCTCGGCGTCCGGGAGCGCCTGCCCGTCGATGGCGTCGCCGGTCACCGAGACCGCCCCGTCCTGGAAGACCACGCGGCCGGACTGGATCAGCTCGGCGAGCTTGAACGCGAAGGCGATGAGGCCCTTCGGGTCGATGGCGGGGTCGAGGCCCCGGGCCGCCAGGAGCCGGTCCTCCACGGCGCCGCCGGCCGCCGCCTCGGTGGCCGCGCGCAGGGCGGCCTCGCGGTCTGCGGCCGAAGGGGTGAAGCCGTCGAGGACGACGCCCCGGCCGGATTTCTCCACGGCGAACCGGTACGCGGCCACCTTGGGCGGCAGGATCTCGATCCGCCCGATGCTGAAGCCCTCCGGCGGGTCCGAGAGCGCCGCCCGCAGGGCCTCGTAGGCCGGCACGTCCAGGGCCTCGCCCGAGAGGCTGAGCACGGTGTCGCTGAGGGCGGCCCGCCCGCCCTTGGCGAGGCCGGAGAGCCGGGCCGCCAGGAACGCGGCCGCGCTGGCGAAGTCCGGCGGCGCCCCCCGGGCGGCCCGGGCGGTGTCGTCGAGGCCTGTGCCGGGATGGAGGGCGCCGGTGATCCGCGCCTCCAGGGCCCGCCGGCCGATCTCCACCGGGCGGCTGCCCTCCAGGGCGATCCGGTTCGGGCCGGTGCGGATCGCCGCCCACTGGAAGGGCGCGGCGGTCTCCACGATGCCGACCTCGGAGACGATGCGGCGGGGGCCGTCCAGGGCCGCGAGGCGGGACAGCACGGTGGCCCGTTCGGCGACGTCCGGCGCCTCGCCGGCGGCCACGAGGTCGCGGCCGCTGGCCTCCAGGCGCAGCCAGGGCTCGCCGGTGGCGGTGGCCGTGCCGGACGCCACCGCCGCCCCCTCGGCCTCGAGCCCCTCGGCGATCCGCGGGGCGGCGTAGAGGGTCGCACTCGCCCAGATCAGCGCGAGGGCCGGCAGGCCGGCGAGCCAGCCGGCGCTGCGCAAGCCTGAGGCGAGGGTTTCGGGCAACGGTACGATCGCAGGTCGGGGCGCAGGTCCGGGCGGATCCGCCGCCGAGACCACACCGCCTTTCCGGCAGCATGAAGGCCGACGGTGCTCTTTCCGCGCCTGCGGCGGGCGTTCCGCGTCGGTGCGCCGCCGGAACCGGCCGGACGCCCCTCTGTTTCTCGGCAACAAATCTGTCCGGCTTTGTCTTCGTCCGCCGGCCTGCGGAGCGTGCCATGCGGTCCATCCTCGCCGCCCTGCTGCTGCCGATCGCCATCCCGGCTTCGGCGCAGAGCCTGTCGGCCACCGCGACGGTGCCGAGTTCGGCCTCGCCGGAGCCGATCACGCCCATCGCCAATCCCGGTCAGCTCAGCCTCGGCGGCGGCACCACCACCGGCCCGTTCCCGACCGTCTCGGCGCAGACCGGCGGCTTGGTGAATGCCGGCCAGCTCAGCTTCGGCAGCGCGGGCGGCGGCGGCCGCATCGGCGCCTCGGGCGGGCGGGCGGCCGGGCAATCGGCCGGGACTGCCATCGGCACATCGGCCGCGGGATCGACCGGTGCGGGCCAGCTCGGAACCTTGGGCTCGGCCGCGACCGGCGGCGCAGGCGTCTCCGGCTCCAGCCTCCGGACCGGGGGGACGATCGGCGCCAGCGGCCTGCGCAGCGGATTCGGCACCGCGTCGCGTTCGGGGCTGGGCGCGTCACCGGGGAGCACCCTGTCGCTGACCAGCGGCACGATCGGTCTCGGTGGCGGGTCTGGCCTCTCCCTGGGCCTGGGATCCGGCGGCACGACCCGCACGGGGCAGACGACCGCCCTGACGGGCGCGGGCTCCCTCAACGGTCTCGGCAACGGCACCGCCACGGGGGTCGGCTCTGTCGGGACATCGGGAACGTTGCTCCCTGCGGCTGCGTCGGCCGGCCTCGCAGGCGGGACCGCCGACGCGGCCGCGATCGGAGCGTCCGGCACCACCCTGTCCAGCGTCGGGCCGTTCGGCGTGTTCGGGCTCGGGACCGGCGCGACCGTGAGCCCGGGCGCCTCGATTTCCGGAGCGGCCGGCGCGGGGGGCGTCGGAACGGGCGGGGCCGGGATCGTCGGGGCGAGCGGGCTCCGTGCGGACGACCCCGCACAAGCGGCCCGCACGCTCCCGTCCGGCGGAGGGGCGTTCGGCGGGGCCGGCATCGGCGGTGCGGCGGCCGCGCCGGTCCGGACCGGCGACCTCTGCGGCGATCCCCTGGCCGAAGCCTGCCTCGGCGGCGGCTTCTGAGCGCCTCCCGGGCCCGGAACCGGGCCGAACCGATGCCGTTCATCCTGTTCCGGCACCTGGGCCGGGACAGGAGGCAGAAATGAGCGTCATTCTGGGCCGCGTCTCTTTCGCGGCCGTTCTCGTTCTCGGCGTCTCGGGCGCAGCCCTGGCGCGCGATGCCGGCCCCAAGGCGCAGGGCGCCCATGGCGCGACAGGCCTGCACGGGATCGGTTTCAACGAGCCGAAATTCCGGTCGCACCTGCAGACCGGCAAGAATCAGCCCTATACGTGGCCGGTCAGCGACCGCTATCGCCCGGTCTCGCAGCCCTATTACGGTCGCGCTTACTGAGCCGCCCGGAGACCGCTCCGTCGAATGGATGAGTGGCGCCGCGTCGGCCCCCGCGTCACACAGGGGCCGGACCGGGGCCTGTCATCGGGATTGGCGGGCACAGGCGCGGCTTTCCGTGCCGTGCCGGCTTCCAAGCCTGGAGAGTGTGATGCATCCGCTGACCCGGCTCGTCGTCGCAGGCCCCATCGTCGCTCCCCTCGTCGCCGCCTCCCTGCCGGGATGTGCGGGCGAGTTCGCGCCGACGGCTCCGGTTCCCGGCATGGCCCTGACGCAGCCCGATCCGGGGATGGCCAGCGGCGCTCCCGCCCCCGTCCTCCCGGCCCAGCCCGCACCGGTCGCGGCGGCGCCGGCACCGGCGCCCGTCCAGGCCGACCCGACCGGGGGGCGCCGACGTCCCCCGGGGCTGGGGAGCGGATTTTCATCCCTCGAAGGGCGGCTTCCGAACCAGCGCACCGGTCTGCGACACCCGCACGTGGTGCGCGACATCTGCATCGGCTGCTGATCGTGACTGCAAGACCCGCGTCGCCCCGGCTATTGCAGGGATCGCGAACGGGAATGCGCCTGGATCCAGCGCGGTGAGAGGATGTCACCGGCCTCGGTGATGATCCACGGCCGGGCGTCGTCGGAGGCGATCGCCTCGAGCGCAACCGCGAGGGCTTCGCGCAGCGTCGCGAACGGGCGCCCCTCCGCGGAACGACCGGTCGCGCGTGCGGGCCAGATGGTGAGTTCGGCCCTTTTGTCGAGATCGGAGGGCGTCATCGGCGCATCCGTGATGCTTGGCATGGTGTGTGGGTCTACCGGGCCTGTGTGACGGGCATCTGGCGCCGGAGGCCGCCGATCCGGGTGCGCCCGTGCGGCGGCGACGAACCATCCGGCGCCCGGATCAGAAATTAAATGATGCGCGCGTCCAAGTTATATTTGAGAACCGGCCAATGGAAGTTTAGTTCATTTGCATCGAATGCATGGGCATTTAATTGTCGCCCTGCTCAGGCCCCCCGGAAAGCCCGGGAACATTGCAAAACCGTGCCGTCGTGGCGATATGGTGCAATGCGAAAAACGCATGCCGCATCGCACAAATCCGTGGTCTCATGCGCTGGTCGATCGCAATCCGCGGTCGACGCTGCGATCGAAACGGAGACGCACCATGCGCACGATCCTCATCCTCGCGTCGGCCGCGCTCACCTCGGCCGCCTTCATCGGCCCGGCCGCCGCCGACGACCACCTGCACCTGACCCCGCCGCTCTATCGGGAGCAGGCCCGGCCTGCCCAGCAGATCCGTGCGATCCACGACCTGACCACCACGCCTCAGCCCGTGGCGGCGCCGGCGACCGTCAGCCGGACGGTCTCGGCCCTTGGCCGACCGATGGTCCAGGCCTCCGTCGAGGCGAGTCGCTGAGCCCGCCGCCGGAGACGGAGCGCCCCGGGCGCCTCTGTCTCCGGCCCTGACTCAGACGATGTGCAACGCCTGAGCGGCTGCCGCCGGCGATACGCCGCGACGGATCAAGCGCCGCGTCCGCGCCCGTTGATCGCGTTCGGCACTGAGGGCGGCTCCGGCCGCCCGATATCCCTCGAGCCACAGTTCCGCCCAGGCATACTGCATCGCCATCACGAGCAATGCGGCATTCTCGGCCTGCTGCAGGCTCAGCCGCAGGCCCTCATCCGCCAGGCGGCCCACCTCCCCGTACATCATTGCCAACTCCGCGTCCGAAGACGGCCGGCAGCGCCGCGACGGGCCGCCCGCCCACGCGCCCAGAGACCGGGCGCGGATGGCTCTGTACACGTCCTGCACGGCGTCATCGCGGCATCGAGCGCCTGCCCGCGGGTGCGGGCGGGATCGGCCGAATCGTGAAGCGCGTCGATGAGCTCCCGATGGCCCTGCGGGCCTGTGCGAGGCCGGTCCCGGCGAAGGCGCGCGTCCGGGTCGGACCCGCCTGGCGACGCATCCCCGCCCGGGCGGGCCGGCCGCACGAGCACGGAGGTCCAGGGATCGACCGTACCGTGCAACGACCGGTCGGATCTCGGTTTCGCGTCTCACGGGCGAATCCCGTGCGTCGGTGGGCCGATGATGGCCTGCCGCTCCGTGTTGAGGGCCCGCCCCGCGCGGAACGACGCGCCGGGGCCCCGTGTCTCTCACGATGGCGGGAGGCGCGATGCGGGACGCGCCTCTATATGGGAGGTGAGAGCAGGGAGAGAGACGTGTTCACCGTCAAGGGGATTGATCCGTCCGGGCGCGTCATGACGTTCGCCTGCGGGACTGACGAGCAAGCCATGGAGAAGACCTGGGAACTGGCCCGGCGCGGCTTCCGCGAGATCACGGTCGCCGACCCGAAGGGCAAGGAACTGTCCGCGGCCGCCTTCGAGCGCTCTCTGAACATCGATTGGGACTGACGCGAGCCGGCTCCACGGTGCCCCGGCGCGCCGACCGGCGCGATGATCCGATGCGAAGGGCCACTTCGGGCCGCGCGGCCTCGCTGTTGGGCGGACCGGCCTTCGGCCGCCTTCAGGCCCGCTCCAGCTCGTGAAGCATCGTCCAGCCGCCCGACCGAGCCGTCTCGGGGACGTCCGCGGTTGCCCCGATCTCGTCCGCCTTGCGCCAGATGGCCTGGCAGACGAGGATCTCGTTGCTCGCGTCGATACTGAGGATGAAGCGATCCGGCACGATCTCGGTGTCCGGAAGCGCGATCCGCACGCCGCCGGCCGACCGATCGTAGACGATGCAGGGCAGGCTTCGATGCTCGTCCACCGAGATGCTGCCGGTCTCGTTCAGGATCGTGCGCGGAGCGCTGCGTCGTTCGAACATCACCGCCTCGACAAACCTCTGTCCGACAGGATCGGACACCCGGGTTCAGACAGGGTTTGCGAAATGCATCGAATTGTCGGGATGCCCGCCGAACTGTGAATTCAGCGGGCTTCGGGCGCGGTGCGATCGGGCGACCGCGTGGCCTGTGCCGCGCCGGCCGCCCAGTAGAAAGGGGGGCGATGAAGCCGTGACCGGCGGGTCGGGCTCGTCTGCGCCGCACCGGTCGCGGCTTGCGTATCGATCCGGTGCCGGTCCTAGCCGGTGACGACCTCGACGAGGGTGGTGAGAAAGCCCAGGGCGACCGCGCCGATGCCGCTCATGAAGGCGACATCCCACCCGGCGAATTCCTTCGACTGGGGCGCGCGCATGAAGGCGAACAGCGTGACGGCAGCCCCGCATAGGACGAGGGCGAGGGCCAGATAGAGCGGTCGGGACATGGCGTTTCCTTCTCCGCCGGTCTCGCGGCCCTTGGGGCTCTTGTACGGACGAGTGCGACCGGCTTGATCTGTTCAGTTTCATCCGTCGTCAAAACATGACAGACGAAGAACGGGCGAACAAGATCATAATCTGTTCTGCATTGCGGAACATAAAGTCGGTCTGCCGCCCTCATCTGTTCTGGGCGCGGGCCTCGTGGAAGATCTGTCGCGAGGGCTGTCGATGTCGTGGGGGCTGAGCGCAGGGCCGGCCCCCAGCGGGCTCAGTCGATGAAGACGCGGACGCCGTCTGTATTCAGGATCTCGCGTTGGTCGGCGCACCATTGTTCCGCACCCACCGCGGCGATCTCCTCCGCGACGCGCCGGCCTTCCGCGGCGATGACGGTCTGCGCCTGCCGGTGGCCGAGGGAAACGTCGAGTGCCCGGCGGACCGTGCGGGACAGGCCCTCGGAGACCGCATCATCGACGGTGTAGAACTTGCGGCAGTAGAGAACGATGCCGGCTTGCGCGCCGACGATCCGCACAAGACCCGCGATCGTCTCGGTGCGCGTGGCGTCCTTCTGGTCTTCGGCCGCCGCAGCCGCGGCGGGCAGGACGGCCGCGGCCAGTAACGCGGGGAGCAGAAGAGCACGAGTCATCCGGAGGCTTTCCTTCGGTCCGGGACCGGACCACGCCTCTGGAACGCCGCAGCGGGCGGACAGTGCCCGCGCATCCGCGCGGCCCTGTGGGCTCGTTTCGCGGGCGCACCCGCGAGAGCCCGTCGCTCACTTCCGGGCGGCCATCATGTCATGGGTCAGGACGGTCAGCTTGCCGATCAGGTTGCTGATGTCGGAGCCCTTGCAGGACCATTGCGTGCCGATCGCCTCGCCGTCCGCCGAGACGGAGACCACCGCCACCGAGCGCAAACGGCCCTCGCGGGCCAGCGCCAGCTGATCCTGCAACACGGCGATGATCGACGCGGTGTCCTCGTCCGCGACCGCGGGCGCGATATGCGCCGGGAACGGCACGACCGAACTCGTCATCGTCTGCTCTCGCTTCATCTCGCCGAACCCCTCGGTAACATCCCTGGGCTCCGGCGTGCGCATCAGCTTTGTGCAGAGTGTGGCAGCTTGTCCGTGTCCTGCGATGTCTTGGAGGCGTGTGGCGGTGATGCAACGGTTTCGGTGCGTTCCGGCGGCCAAAGGCTGCGGGCCGTTCCGGCCGCAGCGGCGCGATGCGCGTGGCTCCGCGGAGCGTTGCGGGGGCGCCCCGCACGGGGCACCCCCGGAGATGTCCGCCTTCAGGCTGCCTTACGGCCCTTGCGCTCACGCTCGGCCATGGCGCCGGGCTGGCCCAGGCCGATCGCCTTGGCGAGGGCGGAGCGCTGCTCGGCGTAGCTCGGGGCGACCATCGGGTAGTCGGCCGGAAGGCCGTAGCGGTCCCGGTAGCTGCGCGGATCGAGGCCGTGGCTGGTCAGGTGACGCTTCAGCGTCTTGTAGGTCTTGCCGTCGATGAAGCTGACGATCCCGTCCTGCCGGACCGACTTGCGGATCTGGGCCGCGCTCGGCTTCTCGATATCGGCCTGGGGCGCCGCCCCGGTCTCCGGCGTCAGGGTCCCGGCGACGAGCCCGCTGATCGCGCCGTGCACCCGCGCGATCAGGGCCGGCAACTCCGAGGCCGGAACCGGATTGTTCGACACGTAGGCGGCGACGATGTCGCCCGCCAGCTCGATGAAATTCGAGTTGGGCCCTGTGGTTTCCTCTGTCACTGCAAGATTCCTGATGTGCCCCTCACGAGGGATCTGCTACTTTTGAGCGCTGAATGCAAGTTACAAAAGCGTTTGGCGCGGGGCATCCTGCGGATGACTGGCGTGCGCGCGGCGGACAGCTGGAAGGTAGATCTGGCAATCGGCGATGGAGAACTTTCTTGCGCGGCCCGGCGAAGCCTATCGACTGCGGTAGTGTTTCCACTCTGCGGAACGACCAGAAGGCGAGTCTCGCGGCTTCGGAGCTTGCGCGTCTCTGTCGGCCGGGGGCTGCATCGTCTTCTGCGGTGACGCGGCGGCCGGGGCGTGGCATGGCGCGGCCATGCTGATGCTCGTGCTTCTCATCGCCCTGCTGGCCGTCGTGGTCGTGATGATCGTCCTCCGGCGGTGGACCGGGCGCCTCGCTTCGCTCGCGACGCTGCTGGCCGGAGCGATCGCGGTTCTGTGGCTCGCCGAGGTCGGACTGCTTCCGGGCACCCAGGGGCCGCTGACGGCGCAACGCCCCCTCGTTCCGGGGCTCGACCGGTAACGGTCCGGTAAGCGTGCCGGCGCGAGCATGGGCCATGCCCACGCTCTCCGCCCCGCGCCTGCTCACGTTCCTGGTGTCGGCCGTGTTGATCGGCCTTGCCGTCGCCAGCCTGTACACGCGCATCCCCATGGTCGGTAAAACGGTCGTGGCGCACCGGCAATGGTTCTTCATCGGTGCCTACGTCCTGCTCGCCCTTGGGGTGACCACACGCAGCCTGTAGGCGAGCGAGCCGTCGGCCTCGCGATCGCCGGCTGCGCCGAGGAGACCGGAATGACCCTGAGGACCACCTTCCTCGTGCAGCCGTTCGAGCTGCATCGGAAACGCCTGCGGCCCGCCCGTCAGGAGCCCGCCCAGAGCGAGTTCGGCGCCCTCAAGAAGGCGGAGGCGCTGGCCGCCCGCATGCCGGGCGCGGCGGCCCTCAAGATCGTCGCGGACGACGAGACCGGAGAACTGGAAGGCGTGACGATCATCGGCCAGTTCGGGGAGGTTCCGGACGATTTTGCCGAGACTCTCCTGGGGAACTGATTCCGGCCGCGTCTCGGGATGCGACACGGAGGACCGCGCAGTGCGGCCCGCGGGAAACTACGTAGAAACACCGGCGGTCGATACCTGCGCGCTTCCGCGCTCGCTGAGCCCGCATCCGTGCCCCGCTATTTCATCGATCTCCACGACGGCGCCAACCTGATTCGCGATCGGGACGGCTTCGATCTGCCCGATCTTGCCGCGGCGCGGGCGAAGGCGGTTCGATTGCTGACCCGGGTCGCGCAGGGGCTGACCGATCCGGTGCAGCGGCAGGACTACGTCATCGCCGTGCGCGACGAGCAGGGCGCGGTCCGCCTGCGGCTGCGCCTCTCCTACGATGTTGAAACCGGCTGACGGTGCGCCCTCCGGCGCGGTGTCGGAGGCCGGCACGGGTCCAAGACAGGGGCATCACATGCGACGTTCGACAGGTCCGGCCCGTGCCCTCGCGGCAGCGCTCATGCTTCTCGGCTCGGCCGGATGGGCGACGGCGCAGACCGCACCGCCCCCGCCGGCGGGCACGGCTTCGGCCACGGCCGACAACGCCGTGATGCTGACGGTCTTCCTGCGCCACGACCAATCGCGCCCGCTGGCGGACCTGAACGCGCAGCTCGCCCGGCAGGGATTCTACAAGGCCTTCCCGCCTCCGGGCATCGAGGTCGTCTCCTGGACCGTCGTCATGGGGATCGGGCAGATCATCGTGCTGCGGCTGCCCGCATCCCGCCTGCGCGAGGTCAACCGCGTCCTCGAGGACACGGCCTGGGGCGCGTATCGCACCGAGTTCTACCCGACCTACGATTACAAGGCCGTGGGCCTCGGGGAGCACGAGAAGGCGCGCTGAGCGCCTCCCCGCCTGCAGGTCCGGCGGCTCCGCTCAGACGAAATGCGCCGGCAGGGACAGGGCCTGCGCGTACAGGGTCAGCGCGATGGCGCCACCCGCCAGGGTGAGGGCCAGGGTGATGCGGTTGGTCCAGCTCATCGTTGATCTCCCTCAGGCTCGCGACTGTCTTCGCGGTATGGGGAAGAGATAAGCCCAAGCTTTCGCGGCGGGCGTGTTCCGCGGCACATCGGGGTGCGGCCGCCTCAGGCCGGGGCTCCGCGTCCGGTATCCGTCGGCCCGAGAATCAGCGCTTCGTCCCACAGGCACGGATGGCCGAGCCGCTTGGCCGTGTACATCGCCGCGTCGGCCCGCTCCGCCAGGGCCTGCGCCCGCGTGGCGTGCAGGGGTGCGCAGGCCACGCCGATCGCGGCGCCCACGCGGATCGGGGATCCCGCACCGAGATCGTAGGGGGCGGCGAGGCGCGCCTGGAGGTGCAGGGCGAAGCCGAGCGCCGGCGCCGGCGCCGCGTCGCCCAGGAGGATGGTGAACTCGTCGCCCCCGAGCCGCGCGGCGATGTCTGCCGCCCCCAACCCCTCCCGGAGGCGCTCGGCCAGCTGCCGCAGGAGCGCGTCGCCCATGGCGTGACCGTGACGGTCGTTGACCGGCTTGAAGCCGTCGAGGTCGATGGACAGCAAGGCGCAGGGCACGCCGTCGCGGCGCGCCAGGGCCCGGTCGAGCCGGGCCGCGAACAGGTAGCGGTTCGGCAATCCGGTCAGCGGGTCGTGGTGGGCCATGTAGCGCAGGAGCGACTCCGTCCGGCGGCGCTCGGTCACGTCCTCCCACAGGGCGGTCCAGCCGCCGCCGGCCTGCGGGTGCAGCGTGCGCGCGATCTGGCGCCCGTCCGGAAGCGTCTGCACCACCGCATCGGTCGTGCCCCGGGCGCGGAGCCGCCGGCACGCCGCCCAGAGCCCGTTCGGATCCCGGTCGGACGGGAGGGGCCCGGCCGCGCTCGCGGCATCGACCTCCCGGGCATGCAGGCCGGGCCGGATCCGGTTCGCGGCCGACCCGAAGAGGCGCCGGAACCCGTCGCTCATGAACAGCAGCCGGTCGGCGGCATCGAACACGCACAGGCCGTGCGGCAGGGAATCCAGGGCCCGGACCAGACCGGGTCCGAGGGTGCGTCCGCGGCCGAGGCCGTCCTGGCGCCGGCCACGGACAGCCCGAGGATAGCGCCGCGCCAGCTTCATCGCCGCCCTGCCCACCCGCGCCGTCATGGCCATTCCCCCGAAGCAACCCGACCACGTCGCGCGGCCGCCGGATCGAGCCGGCTCGGAAATTAATCCCTTGTCCTCATAGAATGGGATTCCTTTCGCCAACCTTGACGAAATCAATTCGCGTTCAACGATCCTTGGCGCGGTCGCACCATCCGGAAGTTGAGACGGTCGCGTGGATGCGCCTCAAGACTGTCCAGAGCCCCGGACGAGGTCCCGGCGCGCGGATGCCGGCCGTCGGCCAAGCCGGTTTCCGCGTCCGCCCGGCGGCGCAGGCCGGGCGGGTCGATCCGGCCGCCGCGCGATCCGCGCGGCGGCGCGATCACGGCGCGATCACGGGGCGTCGTGCACGCCGTGATGGCCGTCGAGGACGGTGTCGCTGGTCGGGACCGTCTCGGCCACCGCCTGGGCGCGGCGGATATCCGGGGCGGTCGCCTCCGCCACGAAGGCCGCCACGGCCTCGGTCAGAGGCAGGGTGCGGGTCTGCTGGCTGCCGAGCCGCCGGATCGAGACCGTCCGCTCCTCCGCCTCGCGCTTCCCGAGGGCGAGCAGGACCGGCACCTTGGCCAGCGAGTGCTCGCGGACCTTGTAGTTGATCTTCTCGTTGCGGAGATCCGCCTCGACCCGCAGCCCCGCGCGCTCCAGGGTCCGGATGACGTCCCGGGCGTAGGCGTCGGCCTCGCCGGTGATCGTCGCCACCACCACCTGCACGGGCGCCAGCCAGAGCGGGAAATGCCCGGCGAAATGCTCGATCAGGATGCCGGTGAAGCGCTCCATCGAGCCGCAGATCGCCCGGTGGACCATGACGGGCGGCTTCCTTGCGCCGTCGGCGTCGATGTAGAAGGCGCCGAACCGCTCGGGCAGGTTGAAGTCCACCTGCGTGGTCCCGCATTGCCAGTCGCGGCCGATGGCGTCGCGCAGCACGTACTCGAATTTGGGCCCGTAGAACGCGCCCTCCCCCGGGTTCACCGCGGTCTTGATCCGGCCGGCCGACTGCTCCTCGATCTGGGCCAGAACCCGGGTCATCACCTCCTCGGCATGGTCCCAGAGGGCGTCGGAGCCGACGCGCTTCTCGGGCCGGGTCGAGAGCTTCACGACGATTTGGTCGAAGCCGAAATCCGCGTAGGTCGAGAGGATCAGGTCGTTGATCTTCAGGCACTCGTCGGCGAGCTGGTCCTCGGTGCAGAAGACGTGGGCGTCGTCCTGCGTGAAGCCGCGCACGCGCATCAGCCCGTGCATGGCGCCCGACGGCTCGTAGCGGTGCACGATCCCGAACTCGGCCATGCGCAGGGGCAGGTCGCGGTAGGATTTCAGGCCGTGCTTGAAGATCTGCACGTGGCCCGGGCAGTTCATCGGCTTGAGGGCGAACCAGCGCTTGTCCTCGGCCTCCTCGCCGGCCGACTGCGCGGCGAACATGTTCTCCCGGTACCAGCCCCAGTGGCCGGAGGTCTCCCACAGGGCCTTGTCGAGGATCTGCGGGGCGTTCACCTCGGCGTAGTCGCCGCGCAGGCGGCGGCGCATGTAGGCGATCAGCTCCTGGAAGATCGTCCAGCCCTTGGCGTGCCAGAAGACGACGCCCGGCCCCTCCTCCTGGAAGTGGAACAGGTCCATCTCGCGGCCGAGGCGGCGGTGGTCGCGGCGCTCGGCCTCCTCCAGCCGGTGCAGGTAATCGTCGAGGTCGGCCTGGCTCGCCCAGGCCGTCCCGTAGATGCGGGTCAGCATCGGGTTGTTCGAATCGCCCCGCCAATAGGCGCCCGCGACCTTCATCAGCTTGAAGGCGGTGCCGACCTTGGCGGTCGAGGTCATGTGCGGGCCGCGGCAGAGGTCGAACCACTCGCCCTGCCGGTAGATCTTCAGATCCTCGCCCGGCGGGATCGCGTCGACCAGCTCGACCTTGAAGCCCTCGCCCTTGCCGGCGAACAGGGCGCGCACGTCCTCGCGCGTCCAGACTTCCTTGGTGAAGGGAGCATCGCGCGCGATGATCTCGCGCATCTTCGCCTCGATCTTCGGGAAGTCCTCGGGCGTGAACGGGGTCTCGCGATGGAAGTCGTAGTAGAAGCCGTTCTCAATCACCGGGCCGATCGTGACCTGCGTCTCCGGCCAGAGCGCCTGCACCGCCTCGGCGAGCACGTGGGCGCAATCGTGTCGGATCAGCTCCAAGCTGCGCGGGTCGGTGCGGTCGAGGAACTCGATGCGGGCGTCGCCCGCGATCGGGTCGTCGAGGTCGGCGACCGTGCCGTCGAGCGCCATGGCGACGGTGCGCTTGGCCAGCGACTTGGCGATGCCCTCGACCACGGCGCGGCCGGTAGTGCCGGCGGCGATCTCCCGGGTGTTGCCATCGGGGAAGGTGAGGATCGGCATGGTTCGAGCGTCTCCGGGCTCAGTCCTGCATACGCGGCAGGTAAGCAATTTCGGGGGAGCGGCCGTGTAGACCGATTTCTCGGGCGAGGGAACAACGGCGCGGCGCAACTCCACGCATCCCTGGCCCCCGTCCGCCGTTCCGGTGCGCCTGATCCCGCGCGGCCGCGCTGGAGGGCGGGACGCGAGCACAGGGAATTCGGGTCCCCTCTCCCGCACGGGAGAGGGGGCACGGCGCGGGTGTCCCGACCGGAGCAGCCTCCGGAGCCGGGTCCCGCTGCGCGGCCCCGGGATGACGCGCGTTCCACGAATGCCGGAGACGGGGCTGGAAGACGGCCCCGTCCGGCGACATGCTGGCGCGGCGCCTCCCCCCGTACGGACGGGCGGGCGGCCGGACACCCGGAACAGGGACACCCGCATGGCCGCGCGCTTCGCCCTCCTCGGCCTCGGCGCGATGGGGCATCCCATCGCCCGCAACCTCGCGGCCAAGCGGGACTCCGACGCCGAGACGCTCGTCGCGATTGATTGCGATCCGCGGCGCCTCGCCGGTCTCGACACGCCGGGGCTCGTCGCCACGACCGATCCTGGTCAGGCCGCCGGCGCCGACGTGCTGTTCCTGTGTCTGCCGGACGGCGACGCGGTCGAGGCGGCGCTCTTCGGCACCGGCGCCTTGGCGGAGCGCCTCGCCCCCGGGGCAGTCGTGGTCGACCTCAGCACCATCGCCCACGCCAAGGCCCTGGCGATTGGCCGCGCCGTGGCGGCGACCGGGCGCGCCTTCGTCGATGCGCCGGTCTCCGGGGCGCCGGCCGGTGCCGAGGCCGGGACGCTCACCGTGATGTGCGGCGGCGAGGCCGGGGCGGTGGCGCGGGTGCGCCCGCTGCTGGCGCGGATCGGCACGACCATCCTCGCTATGGGGCCGGCCGGGTCTGGCCAGCTCACCAAGACGATCAACAACGCGCTCTACGACATCAACATCGCGGCGCTCGCCGAGGTGCTGCCGATGGCCGTCGCCCTGGGGCTCGACCCGGATCAGGTCGCCCAGGTGGTCACCACGGGCACGAGCCGAAGCTACGCGGCGCAGTTTTTCGTGCCGCGCATCCTCCAGGGCCGCTTCGACGAGGGTTATCCGATGGGGGCGGCCTACAAGGACCTCGTCGCCGCGGCGGCGATCGCCGCGGAGAACGGCTTCCCGATGCCGGTCACCGCGGCCGCCACCGTCACCTACCAGACCGCCCTGCGCCAGGGACACGGCGACCGGGACAAGGGCGCTATGGTCCTGCCGTTCGAGGCGCTGCTCGGGGTCCGGGTGCGGTCGCGGTCCTAGGGGATCGCCCCGGCGGAGCGGCCGCGAAGGAGGGCTTCAGGGATCGCGCGCCCGGCCGGAGGCCTCCTTCGCGGCCTTCGCCGCGCTCCGGCACCGCGGGACGCGGGCGCGGATGCGAGGCATCCCGCGGGATCAGGGCAGCTCCAGCACGTCCTTGAGGGGGACCACCGCCAGCACCGCACCCGACGCGTCGGCGATCTCGAAGGACTGGCCGGCCAGCACCGCGCCGTCGACGCGCTGGATCTCCAAGAGCGCGCGGGCGGAGCGCTCGGCCTCGGCGCGGGCGGCGTCGAGGTCGGCCAGGTCAGCGCCGTCGAGATCCTCGATCAGCCACTGGCCGTCACGGATGTGGAGATAGAAGTGCGGCATGTCCGGCAAACGGCCGCTGCCGCCTCCGGTTGCACCTGGGCCGCTCGGCACGGTCCGCTTGTGTCCGCCCGGTCACTCCGCGGCTTCGGTCTCGGGCAGGGCCGCCTGCCCGGGCCGGGGCGCCACCGGTGCGTCGGCGCGCTGCAGAACCTCCAGGGCCGCATCGGCCTCCCGCTGGCGGTCCCAGAGCGCCGCGTAGACGCCCCCGGCCTCCAGCAGCTCCGCATGGGTGCCGCGCTCGACGATGCGGCCGTGGTCGAGGACCAGGATCGCGTCGGCGTTGACCACCGTGGACAGCCGGTGGGCGATCACCAGGGTGGTGCGGCCGCGGCTGACCCGGTCCAGCGCCGACTGGATCTCCGCCTCCGTGAAGGAATCGAGCGCCGAGGTCGCCTCGTCGAGCACAAGGATCGGCGGCGCCTTGAGGATGGTCCGGGCGATGGCGACCCGCTGCTTCTCGCCGCCCGAGAGCTTCAGGCCGCGCTCGCCCACCGGCGTGTCGTAGCCCTCCGGCAGGCTCGAGACGAAGCGGTCGATCTGCGCGAGCCGGGCCGCCTCGCGCAGCTCCGCGTCGGTGGCGTCGGCCCGGCCGTAGCGGATGTTATATCCGATCGTGTCGTTGAACAGCACCGTGTCCTGCGGGACCATGCCGATGGCTGCCCTCAGGGATTCCTGCGTCACCGCCGCGATGTCCTGCCCGTCGATGCTGATCCGCCCGCCCTGCGGCTCGTAGAACCGGAACAGCAGGCGCGAGAGCGTCGACTTGCCCGCCCCCGAGGGCCCGACCACCGCCACCGTCTGGCCCGCCGGGATCGCGAAGGAGACGCCGCGCAGGATCGGCCGCTCCGGATGGTAGGCGAAACGGACATCCTCGAACCGCAGCGTGCCGCCCGCCACCGCGAGCGGCGCGGCGCCCGGCCGGTCGGCGATCTCGGGGTTCTGCCCGAGGATGCGGAACATGTCGTCGATGTCGATGAGCGCCTGTTTGATCTCGCGGTAGATCATGCCCATGAAGTTGAGGGGCATCGAGAGCTGCACCAGCATGGTGTTGGCGAGCACGAAGCCGCCGATCGTGGTGCGCCCGGCCAGGATGTCCCGGGCGGCGAGCCACATCACCACGGTCATGCCCAGGGTGAAGATCACCGCCTGCCCGGCATTGAGCACCGCCAGGGACACGTAAGTCTGCGTCGAGGCCTTCTCGTACCGCGCCATCGACTCGTCGTAGCGGGCGGCCTCGCGGCGCTCGGCGCCGAAATACTTGACGGTCTCGTAATTGAGCAGCGAATCGACCGCCTTGGTGTTGGCGTCCGTGTCCGAGGCGTTCATCCGGCGGCGGATGGCGATCCGCCACTCGGTCGCCTTGTAGGTGAAGGCGAGATAGGCCGCGACCGTCACGAAGGCGGTCGCCGCGTAGGTCCAGCTGAACTCGTAGGCCAGCACGCCGAGCACCAGCACGAACTCGACGATGGTCGGCACGAGCGTCAGCACCATCAGGCGCGACAATTCCTCGATGCCGGCGCGGCCGCGCTCCAGCACCCGGGTGAGGCCGCCGGTCTTGCGCTCCAGGTGGAAGCGCAGGGACAGCCGGTGCATGTGCTCGAAGGTCTGGAGCGCGAGGCGCCGCACCGCATGCATCGCCACCTTGGCGAACAGACCGTCGCGCACTTGGGTCAGCGCCGACATGGCGATCCGCGAGACGCCGTAGAGGGCGATCAAGAGCATCGGCGCGGCGAGCAGCCCCGTGGGCACCGGTGCGTCCTTGCCCCCCACGGCAGCGACCAGCGCGTCGGTGATCCACTTGAAGGTGAACGGCGTCACCATCGTCACCAGCTTGGCGGCGAGCAGCAGGCCGAAGGCCAGGAAGACGCGGCGCTGCAGGTCGGGCCGGCCATGGGGCCAGAGATGCGGCCAGAGCCGGCGGTAGGTGGCGATCAGGCCGGGGCGCTCGGCCGGGAGAGGCGGCCCGGCCTGAGGCGCGGTCTTGTCGGTCATGCGGGTTCTGTCGGGAGGGAATGCTGAGTCCCGCATATAGGCGCGGGGCGGCGCGGGATCACCCGCGCTGCGCGCAGGGCACCCGTCACGCCCGCCAGAACGGCTTCGCGATCTCGATGCGCAGCGCCCACGGCTCCAGGCCGGCATCCCGGGCCTGATCGGGGTGGAGCGCCGCGAGGGCACGCCGGGTGCGGATCCGATTCAGCCACGTCCGGAGCAGGGACGGGCGCGCGGCGGGGCGGCGAAGGGCGGGTGACGAAGACAATGTGACGGCGGGCATCGCGGTCGATCCGGTGGCGGGGATGCAGTCCGGCCGGGATTGCTGGCGGAGCATTGATCCGATACACATCTCGGATCAATCGAAACATTGATCTCGGAGCAATGATGCGCGCCGCGGATTACCGCTCCGTCGCCGACGCGATCGCCGCCGACATTGCAGCGGGCCGGCTGCGCCCCGGGGCGCGGCTGCCGCCGCAGCGGGACTTCGCCTACGCCCGGGGCATCGCGGTCTCGACGGCGAGCCGGGTCTACGCGGAACTGGCCCGCCGGGGGCTGGTGACCGGCGAGGTCGGGCGGGGCACCTATGTCCGCAGCGATCCGGGGCAGGCCGGCCTGCTCCGGCCGGAGCCGCCCGCGGCGGCCCTCGACCTGCAGCGGACCCATTCGCGCCTGCCAGAGCAGGAGGCGGTCCTGTCCGAGACCCTGGCGGCGCTGGCCCGCAGCGGCGCCGAGATCGGCTTCAGCCAGTACGGGCCCGCGGGCACGCCGCGGGCGCAGGCCGTCGCCGCCGGGTTCCTGGCCCGGGAGGGCTACGCCCCCGATCCCGCCGATATCCTGTTCACCGGCAACGGCCGGCAGGCGCTGGCCGCCGCCCTGGCGGCCCTGGCGGCGCCCGGCGAGCGGATCGGCTGCGAGCCCCTGACCTATCCGGGGGTGAAGGGCATCGCGGCGCGGCTCGGGATCACGCTGATCCCGCTGGCGATGGATGCCGAGGGTGTCTGTCCCGAGGCGCTGCTCCAGGCCCACCGGGCGACCCCGCTGAGCGGCGTCTATCTCCAGCCGACCCTGCACAATCCCCTCGGCGCCACGATGGGGCCGGCGCGGCGGGCCGCCCTGGCGGAGGTCCTGGATCGCACCGGGCTCATCGCCATCGAGGACGCGGTCTACAGTTTCCTGGCCGAGGCGCCGCCGCTGGCCAACCTCGTGCCGCACCGGGTGATCTTCGTGGACAGCCTGTCGAAGCGGGTGATGCCGGCCCTGACGGTCGGCCTGATCGCCGCGCCGCCTGCCCTGACCGACCGGCTCGCCGCCTCCGTCCGCCAGGGGGCCTGGACGGTGCTCGGCCTGTCGCTCGCGGCCGGCATGCACTGGATGGCCGGGGGCTCGGCGGCGGCGCTGGCCGAGGCCAAGCGCCACGATGCGGCGGCCCGGCAGGCTCTGGCCCGGGCCGCGCTCGCCGACCTCCGGGTGGTGGGCGATCCGCAGGCCTACCACCTCTGGCTGGAACTGCCCGAGACGTGGCGGGCCGAGGCCTACGCGGCCGCGGCCCTGCGCCAGGGCATCGCCCTCCTCCCGGCCTCGGCCTTCGCGGTCCATCCCGGCCACGCGCCGAACGCGGTGCGCCTCGCCCTGGCCTCCCCGTCCCGCGCGGACCTCGACGGGGCGCTGCGCAGCCTGCGCCGCCTGGCGTTTGCGGGCGACGATCAGGTCGTGGAGTGAGGCGGGTCTTGGGACGGCGCCGGTGCCCGGCTCTGCCCGGGCTGTGCCGCCCGCGGTCACGGCGGTGCGCGTGACGACGGTTCGGCGGCATCGACCGGAGGCGGTCCGGGCGCCTTGCGCGCGGGGACCCGTCCCGTCCCTGGGCCTCGCCCTGATTGGCGATCAGGATTCTGGAGCCCTCCTGCGAGGCCCGCGCGCGCGGGCACCCCAGGACGAGGTCGTGGTCTGGAGCTCCGGCGTTTCAGGCCGCCCCGGCGGCCCTGAGGACGGTCGGGCAGGCCCCGAAGCCGCTCAGCCGCGCTTGTCGGCGGGGAGCACGAAGATCTGGCCCGGATAGATCAGGTCCGGATCGCGGATCTGGTTCTGGTTGGCGTCGTAGATCACCGTGTAGCGCTCGCCCCGGCCATAGGTGCGCTGGCTGATGCGCCACAGATTGTCGCCGCGGGTGATCCGGGCCGTGCTGATCTCCGGCACGAACACCGTCCCGGCCCGGTTCGGCCCCGCCATGTCGGCCACCAGGGGGCTCGCTCCGGTGGCCGGGGGCGAGGCCGCGGCCGGCCGGTCCCGATCGGCCCCGTCGCGGGCGTCGCCGGCCCGCGCGTCCGGGGCCCGCGCCCCGTCCTGGGCGGCCGAGGGCGCAGGCTCGGCGGGTTCCCGGGCGGCGAGCTGCGCCGGCTCGGGCACCGACAGGGGCACCGCCGCGCGGCTGGCGACCTTGCCGGTGGCCGGGTCGACCTCATCGATCCGCACTTGGTACTGGCCGGACTTGAGACCGCGCCCGATGGTGAAGGTCGCCCGGCCGTCCGGTCCGATGCTGCCGGGGGCGATCAGCGTGTCGTTGAGGTAGAGCTGGATCCTGGCTCCCGGCGTACCGGTGGCCGTCACGAACAGGCGGCCGTTCCCCTGCACGTCCACGCTGACGATCCGGGTCGGCGCCGACCCGGGCGCCGCGGCCTCGCGGGTCTCGCCGCTCCCGGCCGGCCGCGCGGCCTGCGCCGGGTCGGCGGGCCTGGAGCCGGGCTCGGTGCTGGGCTGAGAGCCGGGCTGAGAGCTGGGCTTGGATCCGGCCCTGCCATCCGCCTTGCCTCCCGCCTTGGCGTCGGCCGTCGCGCCGGGGGCGCCGGGCTGCGACAGCACCACGGTCGCGGCGTCCGGGGCGGTCAGGGCCACCAGGGGCTGGCGATCCCGGCCGGGGGCGACATCCACCGCGACGCTCTGCTGCGACTCGGTCGCGCGCCCGTCCTTGCCGGTCATGCGCAGGCGGAGGGTGCTGGCCCCCGCCGGCAGGGCCGGCGGCACGATCGCGAACTGGCCGTTGGCGTCGGCCTTGGCCCGGGCCACCGGCCTGCCGTCGACCAGCATCTCGATCCCGGCATCCGGCGCACCGCGGCCGGCCACCACGGCGTCGCCGTTCGGCTCGACCCGGACGATGTCGAAGCGCGGCGCCTCGGCGGCGTCCGGCAGGCGCGCATCCGGGCTTGGGCCGGCCTGCGGCGCTCCGGGTGCGGCGGCGCGGGGATCCTGCGGGCGGGCGGCCATGTTGCCCGCCCCCGGCGCCGGGCTCGCCCGGCCCGGCTTGTCGTCGCGAAAGTCGATGGTCGGGTCGGGGCGACCGGCCACGGCGCCCGGATCGGTCAGGCCGCGCAGGCTGGCGCTCGGCGCGGGGGCGTCCGGAACGGGACGGCCGGTGAGCCGCCGCAGGGAATCGCCGCCGAACAGCGCCAGCACGAGTCCCAGTCCGCCGAGAAGGCCGGCGAGCGCCAGGGCGAGACTGCGCCGCACCTGTCTCGACATCGCCACGAAGGCCTCCCCTGATCCTGCCGCCGCCCGTCGGGCCGCCCCGCGCGAAAACCGTCGACGGCGCCGCCCATAATACCGTACATGGTCCTGACACCAAGCCGTCCCGCCGTCCAGGCGGGCGAATCCCCCGCGAATTCAGCAGTTTGGCGCGTGGAGTGCCGGGCGCGGGGCGTGTTCTGGACGGCTCGCAACGGACGCGCGAGGAGGGCGCCGGATGGCCCCGGTGAGGACAGTCTGTGTCTATTGCGGCTCCGGCTTCGGCCGCGACCCGGCCTTCCGCGAGGCCGCGGAGGTCCTCGGGACCGCGCTCGCGCAGGCGGGGATGCGCCTCGTCTACGGCGGCGGCGATGTCGGCCTGATGGGAACGGTCGCCCGGGCGGCGCTCGCCGCCGGCGGCCACGTCACCGGCATCATCCCGGATTTCCTCCAGGCGCGGGAGCACATGCTGGCGGACGTCCAGGAGACCGTGGTGGTGCCCGACATGCACACCCGCAAGCGCCTGATGTTCGAGCACTCGGATGCCTTCGTGACCCTGCCGGGCGGCATCGGCACCCTGGAAGAGCTGGTCGAGCAGCTGACCTGGGCGCAGCTCGGGCGGCACCGGAAGCCGGTGGTGCTGGTCTCGGTGGCGGAGTTCTGGGCGCCGCTGCTCGCCCTGTTCGAGCACATGCGCGGCCACGGCTTCATCCGCGAGGGCCTCGACCTGAGCTACCTCGTCGCCCGCGAGGCGGCCGAGGTGGTGCCGATGCTCCGCACGGCCGGCCACGAGCCGGATCCCCAGGCCGAGACCATCGTCCAGCAGCGGATGTGAGGCGGTCCGGGCGGGATCCGGTGCGCCGGCGACCGCGCGGCGGGAGGATTTTCAGGATGCGCGCTTCCCTCCTCGCGGCCCTGCCGCTCGCCGGCCTCGCCGGCGCGGCCTCGGCCGGACCCGCGCCGGTCCTCCAGACCCTGGACTACGCCAACACCCGCTATTCGGATCTCGCCCAGATCGACGCCGGCAATGTCGGGCGCCTGAAGGTCGCCTGGACCTTCTCCACCGGCGTCCTGCGCGGCCACGAGGGCGCGCCGATCGTGGTCGGGCACGTGATGATCGTGCACACGCCCTTCCCCAACGTGGTCTACGCCCTCGACCTCGACCATGACGGCCGAATCCTGTGGCGCTACGCCCCCCGGCAGGAGGCCGGCGTCATCGCCGTCATGTGCTGCGACACGGTCTCCCGCGGGCTGGCCTACGCGGACGGGCGGCTGTTCCTGCAGCTGGCCGACACCACCGTGGTCGCCCTCGACCCCGAGACCGGCCGGGTGCTGTGGTCGGTGAAGAACGGCGATCCGGGCCGGGGCGAGACCAACACCGCCACGGTCCTGCCGGTCCACGGCAAGCTCATCGTCGGGCTCGCGGGGGGCGAGTACGGGGCGCGCTGCCACGTCACCGCCTACGATCAGGCGACGGGCCGGCGCCTCTGGCGCGCCTACGCCACCGGGCCCGATGCCGACATGCTGGTCGATCCGGAGACGACGACCGAACTCGGGCGCCCGATCGGCAAGGATTCCTCGCTGACGAGCTGGGAGGGCGACCAATGGCGGACCGGCGGCGCCTGCAGCTGGGGCTGGTTCTCCTACGATCCCGACCTGAACCTCGTCTATTACGGCACCGGCAACCCCGCGACCTGGAACCCGTCCCAGCGCCCCGGCGACAACCGCTGGTCCATGGCGATCATCGCCCGCGACGCCGACACGGGCATGGCCCGCTGGGTCTATCAGATGACCCCCCACGACCAGTGGGACTATGACGGCGTCAACGAGATGATCCTCACCGAGCAGGTGATCGCCGGCCGGTCGCGCAAGGTGCTGACCCATTTCGACCGGAACGGCTTCGGCTACACGCTCGACCGCGCCACGGGCGAAGTGCTGGTGGCGGAGAAGTTCGATCCCACGGTCAACTGGGCCAGCCGGATCGTGATGGACCCCGCCGCCCCCGATTACGGCCGGCCGGTGGTCGACAAGCGCTACGCGCCCGGGGAGGCCGACGAGGAGGAGGTGACCAAGAACATCTGCCCCGGGGCGCTGGGCGCCAAGAACCAGCAGCCCGCGGCCTACTCGCCCCTGACCCGGCTGTTCTACGTGCCAACCAATCACATGTGCATGGATTACGAGGCGTTCCGGGTCACCTACACGCCCGGCCAGCCCTATGTCGGCGCGACGCTCACCCTGCACCCGCCGGAGGGCTCGGACCGGACCGGGGCGTTCATCGCCTGGGACGGCGCCAAGGGCCGGATCGCCTGGACGATCCCGGAAGCCTTCTCGGTCTGGTCGGGGGCGCTGGCCACCGCCGGCAACGTGGTCTTCTACGGCACGCTGGAGGGCTACCTGAAGGCGGTCGATGCCCGGGACGGGCACGAGCTCTACCGGTTTAAGACGCCGTCCGGCATCGTCGGCAATGTCACCACCTACCTGCACGACGGGAAGCAGTACGTGGCGGTGCTCTCCGGGGTCGGCGGCTGGGCCGGGATCGGTCTGGCGGCCGGGCTCACCGATCCCGCCGACGGTTCGGGGGCGGTGGGCGGCTACGCGGCCCTGTCGCAATACACGGCGCCGGGCGGGCAGCTCACGGTGTTCGAACTGCCGAAGTAGGGCCGGCCGCCGGTCCCGGCGGCATCCGCACGCGCCGCCGGGCGATTCGCACGGCATCCCGCCGGGTCGCTTCGGCGCCGGATCCGCCCGGGCGCAATCCGGGCCGCCTCCCCTGCCCCGCCTGGCCCCGACCCCTGCAACCGCTCCCGGCCACAGGCGCGGCTATTCAGGTGCGGCCGCACGTGCGCGGCAATCGAAGGCCGAAACCCAGCTCTTGACGGATATTGTGATAGAATAAATCCGGACATCTCGGTATATTCTTCGAAAATAAGCCGACTTACAGAGTGTTGCTCCGAAGATACGAATCAATAATACGTCAGATTTTGAACGAAATATGACGATTTTCCACCGATGATCTTGGATATGGGGCGCGCGACCGGCCGGACGGGGCGGTGTCGGGGAGCGCATCATGAAACGGGGATATGGGGTCTCAATCGCCGCTCTGGCGGTCGCGATGCTCGGTTCGGGCGCCCAGGCACAGACGCCCGGTGCGGGCAACGGCGTCGACATCCTGTCGGGCTTCGGGCGGATCTGGATCCCCGGACGGACCTACGACACCGGATCGCCCACGGCCCTCGGGGCGCCCCTCCTGCTGCGCAACATCCAGATCGTCGCCGAGCGGGCGCGGGAGCGGACTCTCGCGCAGGAGATCGCCGCCTATTACGACGACCGCCGCAACCAGAGCTACAGCGTCATCGACGGCCTCGGCCCGCTGACCCAGGCCTATCTGGCGGGGTCCGGGGCGACCACCACGATCCCGGCCTTCGACGCGACCACGTCCCGCGTCCAGTATGTCGACCAGGGGACTGGCGCCGGCGTGACGACGTCGCCCCTCGGGAAGGTCGTGCACCTGGTCAACGTGTTCCGGACCAACGCCTCCACCAGCCCGGCCAAGGACGCCTACAGCTACCCGCGCCCGTGGCGGCAGAGCCTGAACGGCGAAAGCCTCGGCTTCGTCGTGCCGCCCTCCCTCGTGCCGGAGAAGAGCCCGACGCCCGCGACGGATGGCGGCTTCCCGAGCGGCCACACCAACGCCGCCTACCTCTCGGCCCTCGCCCTGGCCTACGCGGTCCCGCAGCGGTTCCAGGAACTGCTCACCCGCGCCAGCGAGCTCGGTGACAACCGCATCGAGGCGGGGATGCACTCGCCCACCGACGTGATCGGCGGCCGCGTGCTGGCGACCTACTTCGCCATCCGGGCGCTCAACGACCCGGCCAACGCGACCCTGCTGGCGGACGCCGTCGCGCAGGCCCAGAGCTACCTGAGCCAGGCCTGCGGCGGGCCGGTGGAACGGTGCGCCCACGCCGCGGTCGATCCCGCCACCGACCGCTTCTCCGATTCTGCGCGCAACAAGGCCGCCTACACGGCGCGCCTCACCTACGGTCTCCCCTCGGTCGGACCCACCAATCTGCCGCCGGTGGTCCCGACGGGCGCCGAGGCGCTGCTCGCGACGCGCTTCCCCTACCTCACGGCGGCGCAGCGCCGCGACGTGATCGCCACCACCGAGCTGCCCTCCGGCGGATTCCTCGACAACGGCCTGGGCTACGACCGCATCAACCTGTTCGCCGCCGCCGACGGCTACGGGGCCTTCAACGGTCCCGTCAGCGTCACCCAGGATGCGGCCAAGGGCGGCTTCTCGGCCTACGATGTGTGGCGCAACGATATCGGCGGCGCGGGCAGCCTCGAGAAGCTCGGCAGCGGCACCCTGGTGCTGGCCGGCGCCAACACCTACGCGGGCGGCACGACGATCGGCGGCGGGACGCTGGTCGGCCATGCCGGCGCCTTCGGCACGGGCGCGATCGTCGACAACGCGGCCCTCGTGGTCGATCAATCCGTCGACGGGACGCTGCCCAACGCCATCTCGGGCTCCGGGACCCTGACCAAGACCAATTCAGGCACCCTCACGCTCACCGGCCTCAGCACGCTGAGCGGCGCCACCACGGTTCAGGCCGGGCGGCTCGCGGTGAACGGCTCCCTCGCCAACTCGGTCGTGTCTGTGCTGCCGGGGGCGGAGCTCGGCGGCTCCGGCACGGTGGGCGGGATCGGCGCGCTCTCGGGGGGCACGGTGGCGCCGGGCAACTCCATCGGCACGCTCACCGTCGCGGGCAATGCCGCCTTCGCGGCCGGCTCGACCTACCGGGTCGAGGCCAACGCCGCCGGACAGGCCGACCGCATCGCCGCCACCGGCAGCGCCACCCTGTCGGGCGGCACCGTCCAGGTGCTGGCCGCCTCGGGCGCCTACAACCCGCGCACCACCTACACGATCCTCTCCGCCGCCGGCGGCGTCTCGGGCCAGTTCGCCGGCGTGACCGCGAACCTCGCCTTCCTCAGCCCGGGCCTGCGCTACCGGACCGACGCGGTCGACCTGACCCTCACCCGCAACGACGTGCCGTTCGCCGCGTCAGCCACCAGCCGCAACGGCATGGCGGCGGCCAACGCCGTCCAGGCGGCCGGCCCGGGCCGGCTCTTCGACGCGGCGGTCGCCTTCACCACGGCCGAGGCCGGCAACGCCTTCCGGGCGCTGGCGGGCGACATCCATGCCGGCACCGTGTCCACCGCCTACGAGACCGCGTTCTTCGTGCGCGAGGCGGTGCTCGACCGCCTGCGCTGGGGCAGCCCCGGCACCGGCCTCGATTACGGCACCCTGCCGGCCGCCTACGCGGCCGACCTGCCGGGGCGCCAGCCGGTGGTGGCGGGCGTGCCGGTGCGGACGCTCGACCCGCAGGTGTTCGGGCTCTGGGGCCAGGGCTTCGGCGCCTTCGGCACGGCCGAGGGCGGCGGCAACGCGTTCAACCTCGACCGGCAGATCGCCGGCTTCGCGGCGGGCGCGGATGTCCGCGTGTCGAACGGGCTGCGCGTCGGCGTGGTCGGCGGCTACACGGAGGCGTATCTCGACAGCGCCGGCCGGACGGGCGGCACGAGCCGGGCGGAGAGCGCCACGCTCAAGAGCGGCTTCGGCGGCCTGTATGGCGGCTATGAGGTCGGGCCGTTGTCGGTGCGGCTGGGAGCGCTCTACGCCGAGACCGACACGCGCACCCGGCGGGCGGTGCTGTACGGGCTGTCGGACACGCTGAGCGGCCATGGCGGCGGCTATACGGTGCAGGGTTTCGGCGAGATCGGCTGGAGGATCGCGCTCGGCCAGCCGGCTCCGGCGGCTCTGGTGTCGAGGGACGGCGTCGCGGTGCCGGTGCCGCCGGTGTCCTCCTACGTCGAGCCGTTCGTCGGCGGGGCGTATGTCGGCATCCGGCGGGACGCCTTCGCGGAGACCGGGGGCGCGGCGGCGATGGCGAGCGTCGCGCGGGACTACGATCTGGGCGCGGCGACCGTGGGGGTGCGGGCGCAGACGGGCCTGGAGCTGGGGTTGGGTCTTCCGGTGACGCTGCGGGGTCTGGTCGGCTACCGGCGGGCGTTCGGCGACGTGGTGCCGACGGCCCTGCTGCGGTTCGGCACGGGCCCGGCCTTCCTGAGCGCGGGCGTGCCGATCGACCGGGACGCGCTGGTGGCGCAGGTCGGGCTCGATCTGGCGGTGGCGCCGAACGCGACCCTGGGCGTGGCCTATACCGGCCAGACCGGCGCCCGCGCCCAGGATCAGGCCGTGAAGGGCACCTTCACCCTCCGGTTCTAGCGCGCGACGCCTGCGCGCCGACGAAATCCACGAAGGCGCGCAGGGGCGCCGGCAAGAGCCGCCGGCCCGGATAGTAGAGGAACGGGCCGGAGAAGACCTGCCACCAGGGTTCCAGCACCGGCTCCAGGGCGCCGCTCGCGAGCTGCGGGCGCAGCCAGTCCTCGAACAGGTGGACGATCCCGGTTCCCGCGACCGCGGCTTCCACCGCGAGGTCGCTGGCGGCGACCCGCACGATCAGCGGCCCGGACGGGTCCACCCGGACGATGTCGCCGTCGCGCTCGAACTCCCAGGGCGCCGTCAGGGCGCCGCTCGGGAACCGGCCGAGCAGGCAGGCATGGGCGAGGAGGTCGCGCGGATGCTCCGGCCGGCCGCGCCGGTCGAGATAGGCCGGGGACGCGGCGGTGGCGAAGCGCTGCCGCCGCGGGCCGATCGGCACGGCGATCATGTCCTGCTCCAGCCGCTCGTCGTAGCGGATCCCGGCGTCGCAGCCCGCCGCCAGCACGTCGACGAACCCGTCCTCGACGACCACCTCCAGGCGGATCTCCGGGTAGGCCGCCAGGAAGGGCGGCACGAGGGCCGGCAGCACGAGCCGCGCCGCGCTCAGCGGCACGTTGAGCCGCAGCGTCCCGGCCGGCCGGTCGCGGAACCCGTTCACCACGTCGAGGGCGGATTCCACCTCGGCCAAAGCCGGGCCGAGCCGCTCCAGCAGGCGCATGCCCGCCTCGGTGGGCGCGACGCTGCGGGTGGTGCGGTTCAGGAGGCGCACGCCGAGCCCCGTCTCCAGCCGGCGCACCGCCTCGCTGAGGCGCGACGCGCTTCCGCCCCCGGCGCGGGCGGCCTCGCGGAAGCCGCCGGCCCGCGCCACGGTCACGAAGGCGGCGAGGTCCGTGAGATCCTGGGTCATTGTTCGAAGATCCGCACAGCCCGTGCCGATTGTCACCGCTTATCTGTCGAATCGCTGGCGTCTACATCCGGGACGCGAACAGGAGATCCGTCATGACCGACATCGCGCAGGCCGGCACGTTCCAACTCGGCGACCGCAGGGTGAAGCGGCTCGGCTACGGGGCCATGCAACTCGCCGGGCCGGGCGTGTTCGGGCCGCCCAGGGACCGCGCCGCCGCCATCGCGGTGCTGCGCGCGGCCGTCGCCGCGGGCGTCGACCACATCGACACCAGCGACTTCTACGGGCCGCACGTCACCAACCAGATCATCCGCGAGGCGCTGCACCCCTACCCGGACGACCTCGTGATCGTCACCAAGGTCGGCGCGAAGCGCGGGGCCGACGCCTCGTGGAACCCGGCCTTCTCGGCCGCGGAGCTGACGCAGGCGGTCCACGACAACCTGCGCAACCTCGGCGTCGAGGCCCTCGACGTGGTCAACCTGCGCCTGATGTTCGACGTCCACGGGCCGGCGGAGGGCCCGGTCGAGGCGCCGCTTACCGTGCTGGCCGATCTCCAGCGCCAGGGGCTGATCCGCCGGATCGGCCTGAGCAACGCCACGCCGCGTCAGGTGGCGGACGGGCGCCGGATCGCCGACATCGTCTGCGTGCAGAACCAGTACAATCTCGCCCACCGGGGCGACGACGCCTTCATCGACGCCCTCGCGGCTTCCGGCACCGCCTACGTGCCGTTCTTCCCGCTGGGCGGGTTCAGCCCGCTGCAATCGGGCACCCTGTCGGAGGTGGCCGCCGGGCTCGGCGCGACGCCGATGCAGGTAGCGCTCGCGTGGCTGCTCCGCCGGTCGCCCAACATCCTGCTGATCCCGGGGACGTCGTCCCTCGGCCATCTGCGCGAGAACCTCGCGGCGGCGGAGCTCAGCCTGCCGGAGGAGGCCATGGCGGCGCTCGACCGGATCGGGGCGGCGTGAGAGGCGCTCATCCGACCCCCGGCCTCATCCTGAGGTGCTGGAGCGAAGCGGAAGCCTCGAAGGAGCCCTCCCGATACCGCCGCGATCCCTGGAGCTCTCCTTCGCGGCCGCTGCGCGGCACCTCAGGCTGAGGGGTTTGGTGGGATAGCTCGGGCCCCTACTTCGCGGTCATGCCGGCCACCATCGGGCAGCCGCCCTCGCTCATCGGGCGGAAGGCCTGCTCGGCGGGGATCGTCTCCAGCACCTTGTAGAGGTCCCACGCGCCCTTCGACTCGGAGGGCGCCTTGGCCTCGAACAGGTACATCGGGTGGATCTTGCGCCCGTCCGGCCGGATCGTCCCCTTGCCGAACAGCGGGTCGTCGGTGGGCATCTCCTTCATCTTGGCCACCACGGCGGCGCCGTCCTTGGCCGAATGCAGGGCCGCCACCGCCTTCAGGTAGTGCAGCGTGCTGGCGTAGACGCCCGCCTGGTACGAGGTCGGCTTCTTGCCGGGCATGCGCTTCTCGAACCGCTCCGCGAAGGCGCGGGTGCCGTCGTTGAGGTCCCAGTAGAACGAGGCCGTGAAGTCGAGCCCCTGCGCCACCTCCAGGCCCAGCGAGTGGATGTCGGTGATGGCGATCAGCAGGGCGGCGATCTTCTGGCCGCCCTGGCGGATGCCGAACTCGTGCGCCTGCTTGATGGCGTTGGCGGCGTCGAGGCCGGCATCGGCGAGCCCGATCACCTGCGCCCCCGAGGCCTGGGCCTGGAGGAGGAACGAGGAGAAGTCCGGGTTCGGGAAGGGCGTGCGCACGCCGCCGACGACCGTGCCGCCGTTCTTCTCCACCACGGCCTTGGTGTCGCGCTCCAGGGCGAGGCCAAAGGCGTAGTCGGCGGTGATGAAGTACCAGGTCTTGCCGCCGCGCTTGAGCATCGCCTTGCCGGTGCCGTTGGCGAGCGCCGCCGTGTCGTAGGTCCAGTGCACGGTGTTGGGCGTGCAGGCCGGCCCGGTGAGGTCGGCTGTGCCGCCGCCCGAGTTGATGAAGGCCTTGTTCTTCTCCTTGGTGATCTGCGCGATGGCGAGCGCCACCGAGGAGGTCGGCACGTCGAACACCGCGTCGACGCCGTCGCGGTCGTACCATTGCCGGGTGACGGAGGCGCCGACATCGGGCTTGTTCTGGTGGTCGGCGGAGACGACCTCGACCTTCAGCCCGTGCGCCTCCGGCTTGAAGTCCTCGACCGCCATGCGGGCGGCCACCACCGAGCCCTCGCCGGTGGAATCGAAGTAGACGCCCGAGCGGTCGTTCAGGACGCCGATCTTCACCGGGACGAGGTCGGCCGCGAAGGCGGCGCCGGCGCCGAGCGCGCACAAGCTCCCGAGCAGTCGCGCGACGTGGTGGCGGACCGTCATGTCTCTCTCCCTGTTTGTCCGAACGCGGCGGCGTTGATCGCCGCTCGGTTCTTCTCAGGGTGCAGACTATCCGGGGGGGATCGCGGTCGATACGGCAATGCGTGAGGATGCGGGCGTTCCGTCAGGGGCCGCCTTCCCCGCCCGCGACGACGCTTCGGTGATCGCGGACGGGCATTCGCTTCTCCGAGGCGCCACCCCGTCTTCGCTGCGCACGTGATGACGGGTGAGCGGCGGCGACCGGACTCTCAACCGCCCCGCGGCGCCAGCCCGAAGATCGCCCGCGCCTGATCGGGCGTGGCCGGCGCACGGTCGATATGGGCCAGCAGGCTCACGGCCTTCTCCACCAGCGCGGCGTTGCTCGGCGCGAGGGTGCCGCGGGACAGGTACAGGTTGTCCTCCAGCCCGACGCGGACGTTGCCGCCCATGCCGGCGGCGACCGCGAGGATTGAAAACTCCTCCCGGCCGATGCCGAAGGCCGACCAGACCGCGTCCTCCGGCAGCCGGGCGCGCATCGCCACCAGGGCCTCCGGTGTCGCCGGCGCTCCCCAGGGAATGCCGAGGCAGATCTGGAACAGCGGCGGGCGGGCCAGATGCCCCTCGGCGATCAGGTGCCGGGCCAGCTCGATCTGCCCGAGATCGAACACCTCGATCTCGGGCTTCACGCCCGCGTCGCGGATGTGACCCGCCATCGCCCGCAGGTGGCCGGGGGTGTTGAGGAACAGGTGCTCGCCGAAATTCATCGTGGCGACGTCGAGGGTGCAGATCTCGGGTGTGAGTGCCGCCACGTGCCGGGTGCGGGCTTCCGGGCTCACGAAGGTGGTGCCCGGGCCGGCGACGGCCGGATCGGGATCGCCGGGCACGAACCGGCCCCCCGCCCCCGTGGTCAGGTTGAGGATCACGCTGTCGTTCTGGTCGCGGATCCGTTCCACCACCTCGCGGTAATGGGCCAACTCCATGCTGGGCGCGGCGGTCTCGGGATCGCGGACGTGGATGTGGACCACCGCGGCCCCGGCGGCGGCGGCCTCGAGGGCCGACTGGGCGATGGCCTTCGGGCTCACCGGCACGGCCGGGTTCTTCTTCGGCGTGTCGAAGGAGCCCGTGAGGGCACAGGTGATGACGGTGGTGCTCGACATCGTATCCTCCCCGGGCTCAGATCGCCCCGCCGTCGACCGTGATCGTCTCGCCGGTGATGTAGGCCGCCCCCGCCGCGAGGAAGAAGATCGTCTCGGCGATGTCCTCCGGCCGGGCCATGCGGCCGAGCATCGTGCGCTCCACCGTCGAGGCCTTGCGTGCCTCCGACCAGGGCTCGGTCCAGGGCGTGGCCACGAGGCCCGGCGCCACCGCGTTGACCCGCACGTCGGGCGCCAGCGCCCGGGCGAGGCTGCGGGTCAGGTTGATCAGCCCGGCCTTGCTGGCCGCGTAGGCCACCGAGGAGCCCCGCCGCCCGAGCCCGGCCACCGAGGCGGTGTTGACGATGGCGCCCCGGCTCGCCTTGAGGGTCGCGGCCGCGGCCCGGGCGCAGCGGAACGGCCCGAGGAGGTTGGTCGCCAGGATCGTGGCCCAAAAATCCTCACTCATCGCGTCGAGATCCTCGAAGGCGATGGGCGTGGTCGTGCCCGACGTCCCGGCATTGTTGACGAGCACGTCGAGGCCGCCGAGCCGGTCGATCCCGGCCGCCACCATCGCCTCGGCCTCGCCCGCCCGCGACACGTCGCCGGGCAGCGCGAGCACCGAGAGCCCCGTCCCGGCAAATCGCGCGGCCTCGGCGGGACCGCGGGGATCGTCGGGCAGGTGACTCAGCGCCACCGCGGCGCCGTTGCGGGCGAAGATCTCCACCGTCGCGAGGCCGATGCCCGACGAGGCTCCGGTGACGAGGACGCGCCGTCCGGACAGGTCCGCTCCGATCATGATCCCTCCATCCGGCCGATCCCGGCCATCGCCGCCTTGAGCGCCAGGAGCTTGCGGTCGCGCTCGCGGAACAGCTCCGCGGGCGCCCGGCCGCCCCAGTCGAAATAGCCGCGCCCCGCCATCACCCCGGTCCGGCCCGCGGCGCAGAGGGCGTCGAGGGTCTCGGAGCGGGTGCGCGGCGGCGGCGGCGCGTAGCTGCCGTTGGCGAGCGCGCGCTGCGTCAGCTCCAGGCCGGTGAAGTCGGCCTTGGCGAGGTGGCCGAGGATCGGGATGCGCAAGGAGAGTCCGTGGATGATCGCATCGTCGATGTCCCGCGGCGCGGCGACGTCCTCGTCGAGGAGCCGGAACACCTCGGCGCTGATCGCCTGCTGGATGCGGTTGGCGATGTAGCCGGGAATGAAGCGCTTCAGCACGATCGGGACCTGCCCGAGGCCGCGCACGAGGTCGGCCATGGCGGCGACCACCGCCGGATCCGTGCCGGGCCCCGGGACCACGTCGACGAGGTCGACGATGTAGGGCGGCGTGTACCAGTGCAGGATCAGCGCCCGCGCCTGCCGGGCCTCCGGGATCAGCGGGAACACGTCGAGATAGCTGGTGTTGCTGGCGAGGATCACGTCGGCCGGGCAGAGCCGGTCGAGCTCGGCGAACAGGGCGCGCTTGGCCTCCGGATTCTCGGTGATCGCCTCGATGACGAGGCCGGCGCCCGCCACCGCCGCGTCCAGCGCCGCCTCGACCCGGACGGCCCGTGCCAGTCGCCCGGCATCCCAGCCCGCGGGCGCGGCCCCTGCCTCCTGCAGGGTGGCCAGCGCCGATTCCATCAGGCCGGGCACCCGCGCGCGGGTCTCCGGTGACGTGTCGGTGATCCGCACGCCGTGGCCGCCGAGCGCCAGCACCAGGGCGATGCCGTGCCCCATCACGCCGCCGCCGACGATCGCGATCTCGCCCATGCCGCACGCTCCGTCCCTGTCCCGGGCTCCTCTGGCGGGAGTCCTCGGGTCTTCACGCGAATTCAGCCGCCGCGCTGGTCCCGGCGCATCATGAAGGCCAGCTTCTCGAAGAGGCTGACATCCTGCTCGTTCTTCAGGAGCGCCCCGTGCAGGGGCGGGATCAGCTTGCGGCTGTCCTGCTCGCGCAGGGTCTCGGGGGCGATGTCCTCGGAGACGAGGAGCTTCAGCCAGTCGAGCAGTTCCGAGGTCGAGGGCTTCTTTTTCAGGCCCGGCACCTCGCGCATCGCCAGGAAGGTCCGCAGGGCCTCCTCGACGAGGCGGTGCTTGATGCCCGGATAGTGGACGTCGACGATGCGCTGCAGCGTCTCGGCGTCGGGGAACTTGATGTAGTGGAAGAAGCAGCGGCGCAGGAAGGCGTCCGGCAGCTCTTTCTCGTTGTTCGACGTGATGATCACGATCGGCCGGCGCACGGCTTTGACGGTCTCGCCGGTCTCGTAGACGTGGAACTCCATCCGGTCGAGTTCGGTGAGGAGGTCGTTGGGGAACTCGATATCGGCCTTGTCGATCTCGTCGATCAGCAGGACCGGGCGCTCGGGCGCGGTGAACGCCTCCCAGAGCTTGCCGCGCCGGATGTAGTTCCCGATCTCCGAGACCCGGGGATCGCCGAGCTGGGAGTCGCGCAGGCGCGAGACCGCGTCGTACTCGTAGAGACCCTGCTGCGCCTTGGTGGTCGACTTGATGTTCCAGACGATCAGCGGCGCACCGAGTCCCCTGGCGATCTCCTCGGCCAGCACCGTCTTGCCGGTGCCGGGCTCGCCCTTCACCAGGAGCGGGCGTTCCAGCACCACCGCGGCGTTGACCGCCGCGGTGAGGTCGGGGGTCGCGACGTAGGTCTCGGTTCCGGAAAAGCGCATCGCGGTCTCGGAGAGAGGGGCTTGAGCCCAGGGGTAACGCGGCGCGCAGCCGGGCCGCAAGCGCGGCGCCGGATCCGACCCGCGTCCGCATTCTGCGAGGCCCGCGTCAGCGAGCCCCGCAGGAAGGCTTTTGGGGAACGCGCGGCCGGATGGAGGCCACTTCCGAGACCTCCGCTGCGCTCCGGCACCTCAGGATAAGGGTGGAGATCCGAGCTCAACCTCGGGACCTGGTCAGCCCTTCTCGTGCCAGACGCAGTTCCGGGCCAGGATCTCCAGGTTCACGTCCGACTTCTGCGGCTGCGGCAGGGTCTTGCCGTCCATGGCGAGGTCGATCTTGATCTCGACCTGCCCCTTCGCCTCGGCCGTGCGGCGGGAGAAGTAGCAATATTGCTGGTAGGGCTGGTCGGCGCTGTCCTTGAAGTTCCAGCCGGTCACGATCTGCCCGTCGAGATAGGGCACCTGCTTGAACACCGTGAAGGTGGTGTTCACCGTCGCCTTCGAGGCCGGGGCCGCGTCGCTGCCGAGCTGCGCCTTGGTGGGGGTCGGCGACGCGGATGCCTTGGGCAGGCCTTCGAGCTTCAAGACGTTGTCGGTCAGCGTGACTTCGCCCTTGGTCTTCAGGGTCACGTCCGAGAGGGCGGCCTGCATGGCGGCGGCGATCTTCTCCGCCGCGGTGTCGAACTGGTTGAGCGTCGCCCAGCCATAGGCCGCCGCCCCGATGCCGATCCCGGCGAGGCACGCGAAGGCGCCGAAACCCAGCGCCCGGAACAGGAAGGCCCGGGCGGCGACGTAGCTCGAATCCGCCCGCAGGCGGGAATTCACCTGCTGGGCGAGGGCGATATTCTCGGGGGTCCCGCTCGCGACGTAGTTCATGCGCCGGCTCCAGCGGCAGGGAGGGTCTGGCCCGGATGGGCCTGGTTGGGCAGCGCCTGCTGGCCTTGCGCCGGGCGGTTCATCGGGATCACCGCCCCCGAGGCGTTGGCGGCCCGCGGCAGGATCGGCTCAGGGTTCGAACGCAGGGCGTCGGCGATCGCGTCGAGCATGTACGGCGCCGCTTCCGGGTTCACGGCGGCGCCGAGGTCGTCCTCGTCCATGAAGGTCCGGCGGGTCGAGACCGCGCAGAGGGCCAGGATCGTCGACGCGAAGGCGGCGCAGACCGCGGGCAGGAATACGAAGATCCGCAGGAAGGCGTGGACCTGGCTCTCGGTCACGTCGATCGGGTCGACGCCGTAGACCATGGCGGTGAAGGAATGGAGCTGCGAGCGGTTGACCGCGTTGCGGTAGCCCTGCTCGGCATCGGCCACGCGCCGGTCGGCGGCGCCGGGATCGAGGGCGGCGCGGGCCTTGCGGGCCTCCTCCAGGTCCTTGATCATCCCGGCGCGGTCGGCGGACGCCTTGGCGACACCCTGCGACAGGGCGGCGACCCGCGGATCGGCCACGCATTTCAGGTTCTGGTACTTCCGGCCCTTGCTGTTGGTGCCGAAGACCCGCTCGCAGCGCTGGGCCGGCAGGCCGGCGAGCTGCTGGGCGTTGTCGGCGGAACGCTTCTCGATCTGGTCGAGCTCGGCCGTGTACTGGGCCACGCGTTCGTCCGCCGCCTTGATGCGGTCGCCGATCGTCGCACGGTCGGCCTGGGCGTCCTTCAGGGCCGTCTTGGTCCGGGCCGCCTCCATCAGGCGGGGATGGAACATCATCTCGCCGAGCTGCGACACCGACTTGGTGGTCACGCCCGCCGCGAAGATGATGCCCAGCACCGCCAGCCCGCGCACGAAATGCGAGCGCTGGGTGCGCGCCAGGATGCCCAGCGGCACCCGGCACAGCTCCACCGCGGCGTAGACCAGGGGCGCCAGCAGCATGAAGTAGAAGGCGTGCCAGTCGCCGTCGCTGTAGACGCCTGCGAACAGCCACGCGCCCCAGAGCGAGGCGCCGATCACCATGAACTCGACGAGGTACGCGATTGCCACGTAGCCCCACTTGATGCGGTAGCCCTTCTCGACGTGGCGCTGGTGGCGCCAGCGGTCCGACTCAAGCTTCCACTCGCGTTTCTCGCGCTCGCGATCGCGGCTGGGGGGCGCTGTCGGACCGGAGAATATCGATTTGATGGAGATCATCGGCCTCGTCGCATCCATCCGGTCCAGTTCCGGGCAGGGCCCGGCCGAGCTTAACCCCCGGTTAACTCAGGCGTGTATGCGCCCATTGTGCCGATTTTGAGCCGCGTTGCACACACCCGCCGTACACATCCACCGGGTGATCGCCCGCAGCATCGCCCCGGTGGCGGAAATGTCTCACCCGATCGATGTATCCGGCTTGTGTCGGAGCGCACCTGCGCCGGCCTGTTCCCGGCCTGAAAGCGGTTGCCCGCAGCACAGCGACGACCCATGATCGCGAAGCCGTGATCGGCGTCCCCCCGCAGCCCCGAGAGACGAGGTTCGATCCGCCGCCGATGCCAGAGGTCCATGCCGGCTCCTACAAGGAAGCGATCCTGTTCCTCGTCACAGCGGGCATCGTGGTGCCGCTGTTCCACCGCCTGCGGATCTCGCCGGTGCTCGGCTTCATCGGCGCCGGCGCCCTGCTCGGACCCTTCGGCCTCGGCCGGCTGGCCGACACCTATCCCTCCGTGCACCTCTTCACCATCGGCAACCGGGCCGAGATCGCGCACCTCGCCGAATTCGGGGTGATCTTCCTGATGTTCATGATCGGGATCGAGCTGTCCTGGGAGCGCCTGCGGGTGCTGCGCCGGCTGGTCTTCGGCCTCGGCTCCCTGCAGGTGGGCTGCTCCGCGCTGATCCTCGGGGCGATCCTGTACGGGCTCGGCGTGCCGCTCACCGGCGCGGCGATCGTCGGCATCGGCCTCGCCCTGTCCTCCACCGCCGTGGTGCTGCCGGTGCTGGCCGAGCAGAAGCGGCTGAACGCGCCCACCGGCCGCACCAGCTTCGCGGTCCTGCTGTTCCAGGATCTGGCGGTGGCGCCGGTCCTGTTCGCCATCGCGGTGCTCGGCCGCGACGACGGCGGCGACAAGGGCTGGGCGCTGGCCATGGCGCTCGGGCAGGCGGCGATCGCGCTGGTCCTGATCGTGGTGGCGGGCCGCCTCGCCCTGCGCCCGCTGTTCCAGCTGGTGGCGCGCACGCGCTCCACCGAGCTGTTCATGGCCGCCTGCCTGCTGGTCATCGTCGGCACGGCGCTCACCGCGGCGGCGAGCGGCCTGTCGATGACGCTCGGCGCCTTCGTGGCCGGCCTTCTGCTGGCCGAGACCGAGTACCGCCGGGCGATCGAGGCGACGATCGACCCGTTCAAGGGCCTCCTGCTCGGCGTGTTCTTCGTCTCGGTGGGCATGAACCTGGACCCGGCCCAGCTCATGGCGAGTCCCGGCGCGATCCTCGGACTGTCCCTGGCGCTGGTCCTGATCAAGGCCGCCGTGGTGATGATGGCGGCTCCGGTCCTGAAGATCCCCCGGCCCGTGGCGCTCGAGACGGCGCTGCTGCTCGGGCCGGGCGGCGAGTTCGCCTACGTGCTGATCGGCGGCGCCATGGCCACCGGGCTCGTGCCGGAGGAGGTCGGCGCGGCCGCCCTCGTGGTGACCACCGTCACCATGATCATGATCCCGGCGCTCGCCGCCGTCGGCCGCCGGCTCAAGATGCGGGCGACGGCCAGCGCCCAGGCCGCCGCCAAGGCCGAGCCGGTGCCGGAGCGGGTGGACAACCGGGTGATCGTCGCGGGCTTCGGCCGCGTCGGCCGGCAGGTCGGTGAGATGCTGGAGCGGCACCAGATCCCGTACCTCGCCCTCGATTCCGACGCCGCGCGGGTGGCCGAGCAGCGCCGCGCCGGGGCGCCGGTCTATTTCGGCGACAGCGGCAGCACCGAGATGCTGCGCCGCTGCGACATCGCCACGGCCCGGGCCCTGGTCGTCACCCTGGACAACCCGCGCGCCGTCGAGGCGGCGGTGGTGGCGGCCCGGGCCGAGCGGCCGGACCTGACCATCGTGGCCCGTGCCCGCGACGCCCGCCACGCGTCGTCCCTCTACGAACTCGGCGTCGACGACGCGGTGCCGGAGACGATCGAGGCCTCCCTGCAGCTCTCGGAGGCGGTGCTGGTCGATGTCGGCGTCCCGATGGGGCTCGTCATCGCGTCGATCCACGAGCGGCGGGACGAGTACCGGACCCTGCTGAAGAAGCGCGAGAACGAGGCGAAGCCGATCTTCCGTGCCCGCCGCACGGTGGGCAAGGCTCTGGGCAAGCCGCCGGCCAAGCGCGAGCCCGAGCGCCAGGAGGCGGCCGGCCAGGAGGCGTGACAGGAGGCATGACAGGAGGCGTGAGCCGCAGCCCTGCCGAACCAGCGGGGCGCTGCCGCGGTGGTGCGTCCGTTGTCCGTCTGCGGAACCGGAGAGCGCGCCGATTCCGCCGCCCGACCAAGGTCAGGATCACGACTGCGTGGCTGTCCCAGGCCCGGTTGCGGGTCCTGCCACGTCCAACGCCGGCCGCTTCTCAGCTTCAGCCAAGTCGTGCTGCGGCGGCGGCCGGCAGGCGCAGGAGACGTCGAAATCTTTCGACGCGATTGATTCGAACAGAAAGCGGCGCCAAATTTTTTTCGCGTGAAGTCTGTAGTGCGTGCTGCTAGGGGTCGCGTGTTCAAATACGATATTACGGAATATTTGCCTAAGTAGTTCTTTGTTTGGCTGACATCGATTCGATCTCTGCGAATTTTGTCTTCGCCCGCAGGTGCCTCTGAGGGCGCGGTGCGATTGCAGGTGAGATTGGCTCAAGATTTCGCCATGTAGGATTGCGGCATTCGACCGGTGCGCGTCTGATGCGAGGTGAAGCCCGTGATGGCTAAAAGCGGTCTCCTGATGTTCTGCGCGTCACGTAACGTTCAACCGGCGGCGCAAGACCGGCTCGCGATCCGGGTCTTCCCGCCGATCCGTGCGTGCGGCGTCGAGCGAGGTCGCGATGTATGAGGGGGACGGCCGATTTCCGCGGGTCGGCGGTGATCGGGACATATCAGAATACGCGACCGTGCGGATGAATACGGAGGCGGTGCCGCTCCAGGCGCGTTTCGATTACTGGATTGAGGCATGCCGAACCATGTTCGGCAGTTTCGAGTTTGTCGATCTGGAGCGAAAGAACTTTCGCGCCGCGTTGAACACTCTGACCGTCGACAACCTCACGATCGCGCACTACGTCGGATCGCCCCACGCCATGGTCCGGACGCGGTCTCACATCCGATCGTCGGATAACGATTTCTATCTCGTCATCCTGGCGTCGGAGCGGACCTTCAATCTGGATCACGGTCAATACCATCGATCCAGTACCGGCGGGATCTCGCTCCTGGACAACACCCAGCCCTTCCTAGGTGCCCATCCTGAAGGCTTAGACATCATCAATGTCTTCATCCCGCGGGCCGTGCTGGAGCTGGCGATGGGGCCGGCCCGGTGCCTGACGGGATTGTCGATCGACGCGACGCAGACCAGCTTTCCTATCATCGTCTCGTACCTGTCCGCGTTGATCAAGCATGGCGCGACCCTCGATCCGGCCTGCCAGGCGCGCGTGGCTGCGATTGCCGTCCAACTCATCGCGGCCGGCTTTGCGGAGAAAGTGGAGTCCGACGCGCCTCGGTCCCTGGGCGGCGCCGCGATCCTCAGCCGGGCGCGGGCTTTCATCATCGACCATATCGGCGTCGAGGGCCTGTCGATCAACGATGTCGCGGCCGCGCTCAATATCTCGGTCCGCCGGCTTCAGGAGGTGGCCAGCGCGGAGAATATCGCACTGATGGATTGGATGTGGGAGCGCCGTCTGCAATTGGCACACGCGAAGCTGGCCGATCCGGTCAACGGCGTCGTGCCGGTCGGCCTGATCGCGTATCAATGCGGGTTCGCCAGCCAGGCGCACTTCTCCCGCCGCTTCAAGGAGCGCTTCGGGCAGACGCCGACGGAGTACAAGGTCGCGTCCGGACTCACGCGGGCGGCACGCGCCGCCGCGGTGGCCGGCATGGCCTGAAGCGGGCCGGTGCGCGCAAGCCGCCGATGCCGTCAGATCAGGGCGGGCTGCGCGTCCTCGTGCTTGGGCCGCCGCGTCACGCGGCTGCGCGGCGCCGGCTCGAACCCGTCGGCGAAGCTGCACCGGTAGACCAGCTCGTCCGCCGGCCCGAGGCCGGTGACCAGGGGCACCGTCACGGTGTCGCCGGAGAAGCGCCAGCCGCGGGCGCCCTTGTCCCAATAGAGCCAGACCGTGCCGGGATAGCCGCGCAGGGTGAAGACCGCCGCCTTGCGCGACAGGGCCTGCACCGCCCGAGGGGCATACATGCCCTTGTCGCGATACGCGTCCCGGGTCGCCTCCGGCTGGCGATCCATGAAGGTGTTGCGCACCAGCTGAATCGTCGCCCCCGGCTTCCCGAGAAACCGCTTGAATTCCGTCAGATTCCGCAGGATGACCGCCATCGCAGGTCTCCTCGCCAGTCCGGTCCGGACCGCGTCGCCGCGTCCGCACACACTCGATGCCCCGAGTTGAGCGATTCCCATGACCGATTGAGTGACCGGGCGAGGCTTGTCCGGGCACATATCAACAGATTCGACAACTTATGCCCAGGTTATGAGTCCCATCGGCCCGGAGAGACTCGCTTCGGCCCGAGATCCGGCCGCGTCGACGGCGATGAATCTTGTCGACCATCGCCGAAGACTCGAAATCCGGCCCAGAAAGTCCTGCGCCGCCCGGCGCGGCCTTGGCCGATTCGCGCGGGCTTGACCCGGGCGCCCGGCTGGCGCGTTCTCCCGGGATGCTGCTGCAGTTCTTCACGGCCCTCCGGGACGCCAAGGTCCCCGTCTCCCTGAAGGAGTACCTCATCCTGCTCGGCGCCCTGGACCGGGGCCTCGCCGGGCACGATGTCGAGGCGTTCTACTTCCTGTCGCGGACGGCGCTCGTGAAGGACGAGGCGCATCTCGACCGGTTCGACCGGGTGTTCGGCACGGTGTTCAAGGGGCTTCAGACCCGCGGCGAGGCGGTCGAGCCCGCGGCGATCCCCGAGGAGTGGCTGCGCAAGCTCACCGAGAAGTACCTGACCGAGGCCGAGAAGGCGGAGTTGAAGGCGCTCGGCTGGGACAAGCTGTTCGAGACCCTGAAGCAGCGGCTCGCCGAGCAGAAGGGGCGCCACCAGGGCGGCTCGAAATGGATCGGCACCGGCGGGACGTCGCCCTTCGGCGCCTACGGCTACAACCCCGAGGGGATCCGGATCGGCCAGGACGGGAACCGCAACTTCCGGGCGGTGAAGGTCTGGGACAAGCGGGAATTCAAGGATCTCGACGACGACCGCGAGATCGGCGCGCGCAACCTACGCCTCGCCCTCCGGCGCCTGCGCCGCTTCGCCCGGACGGGGGCGGCCGAGGAACTCGACCTCGACGGTACGATCCGGGCGAGCGCCCGCCAGGGCTATATCGACGTGAAGCTGCGGCCGGAGCGGCGCAACGCCGTGAAGGTGCTGCTGTTCCTCGATGTCGGCGGCTCGATGGACTGGCACATCGAGCAGGCGGAGGCGCTGTTCTCGGCGGCGCGCTCGGAGTTCAAGCACCTCGCGCATTACTACTTCCACAACTGCCCCTACGAGGCGGTCTGGACCGAGAACCGGCGGCGGCACGAGGCGCAGACGCCGCTGCTCGACGTGATCCGCACCTATGGCAGCGACTACCGGCTCGTCTTCGTGGGCGACGCCTCGATGAGCCCCTACGAGATCGCGACACCGGGCGGCTCGGTGGAGCACTGGAACGCGGAGGCCGGCGCCGTCTGGATGCAGCGGCTCCTCGACCATTTCCCGAAGGCGGCGTGGCTGAACCCGGTGCCCGAGACGCACTGGGGCTACACCCAGTCGATCGGCATGATGCAGCGGCTGATCGCCGGCCGGATGTTCCCCCTCACCCTGGACGGGCTCGACGCGGCGGCCCGGGCGCTGGTGCGGTGAGGCTCGGTATGCCCCGGCTTCGTCGCGCCGATCCGCGGCCTCATCCTGAGGTGCCCGCGTCTGCGGGCCTCGAAGGCGGGCGCGAGGGATCGCGGCGCTGACTGGAGGGCTCCTGCGAGGCCTCCGTTGCGCTCCGGCGCCTCAGGATGAGGGTGCGGGGATCGGGACGCTCCGCGACATCGTGGCCCGGCCGGCTCCGCGATCGGAGGGCCTGTCAGCCCTGCTGGGACGGCGTCGTCACCACGAGTCCATCGAGCGCCGGGGTGATCTTGATCTGGCAGGACAGGCGGGAATTCTCGCGGACGTCGCTGGCGAAGTCGAGCATGTCCTGCTCCATGTCCTGGGCCTTGCCGACCACCTCGATCCACGCGTCGGCGACGTAGACGTGGCAGGTGGCGCAGGCGCAGGCGCCGCCGCACTCCGCGTCGATGCCCGGCACGTTGTTGCGCAGAGCCGTCTCCATCACGGTCGCGCCGACGCTGCCTTCGACGGTCCGCTCCGTCCCGGCGTGGTCGACGTAGGTGATCTTGGGCATGCTGGGGGCTCCGGGCTCGCGTCGAGCGCACTCTGTCCGACGGGCGGCGTGCCTGCTTGGCGGCTGGAAACGCGGAATGCAAGCGCGGCATTAGACACCGGTCCCGGATCGATCGCCGCATTGCGGCGACCCCGTCAGGCCCGGGCCTCCGCGATCTCCGCCAGCGCTTGCGCGACCGCGTCCGCGAGGTCGTCGACCGGCACGGGCCCGGTGCCGTCCCGTAGGCGCGCCTCCGCGGCATCCGCCAGGGCCCGCACGCGCACGGCCCCGACGCCGGCGGCCGAGCCCTTCAGGGTATGGGCGAGGTCGGCGCGCGTGTCCCGCGGCACGGCCGGGTCGGCGAGGCGCGGCAGGATCGACCGGCACTGGCCGGCGAACAGATCCAGGACCTCACGGGCCAGATCGGCGTCGCCACCGGTCTGGGCGTCCAGTTCCGCGGGGTCGATGGCCTGCATGCTCGGGCTCCCGGCATCCGGATTCGTCGGGGATTGCGGATCTGATCCACACAATTCACCCCCTGATTCGCCGGGTGGGGATCGCGCCGGACCCCTCCCCTGCGGCAGGATGGTGGACGCGGTGAGCGACGGGCGCGGTAACCATTCGGTTAACGTTTTCTGGGGCCAGTCGAGGGCTCGGGTATCGGCAGTCGCTGCCTGAGTTTAGTCTTGTAATGGTAAACGGGGCGTTGCGTCTCCGGCATCAGCCTTCCCCAAGGCGTCGGTGAACCCGTGTAACGAGGCGTTGAATGGCGACCGAGAAGAAGCTGAAGGACCCGGCCGAGGCCGCGCTCTCTGCGATCGAGCAGGCGCTGAACCTCGACGCCCTGACGCCGAACGGCACCGATGGCCGCGCCGAGCCACGCCTGCCCGATGTAGGTGACGCCGAGCCGCTCCTCGACGGCGGCCTCGATGCCGCCGGGCGGACCATGCCGCCGCGCCTCGATCTCGACCCGCCGCTCGCCTCCGACCTGCCGCCGCCGGGCCTGGACCGCCCGCGCCGCGAGGGCGGGCTCCTGCCCCCCGACCGCTCGCTGGTGGCCAACGACGACCGGCGCAACATCGGCATCCTGCAGCAGACCCTGCGGGTGCGCTCCTCGCCCAAGCCCTACCTGCTCGCGCTCGCCGCCGGCGCCGTCTGGATCGGCGCCCTGGTGCTGATCGCATGGTCGAAGTCCGAGGGCGACCTGCGCGCCGTCGTGTCGGGGCTCTCTGCCCTGCAGGCGAGCGTCGGCGCCGCGGCGCTGTTCGGCCCGGTGGTGCTGTTCGTGATCGCCGCCATGCTGGCGGTGCGCGCCCAGGAGATGCGCCTCGTCGCCCGTGCGGTGGGCGAGGTCGCGGTGCGTCTGGCCGAGCCCGAGAGCTTCTCCACCGACGCGGTCCTGACCATGTCGCAGACCGTGCGCCGCGAGGTGGCGGCGGTGGGCGACGGCGTCGAGCGGGCGCTCGCCCGGGCCGGCGAGCTGGAGACCCTGGTCCGGGGCGAGATCGCCACCCTGGAGCGGGCCTATTCCGACAACGAGATCCGCATCCGCTCCCTCGTGGACGAGCTCGTGGCCCAGCGCGAGGCGATCGTCACCAACGCCGACCGGGTGCGCAGCGCCATTGCCGGCTCCCACCAGAGCCTGAGCCAGGACCTGGAAGGCGCCTCGGACCGGATCGTCTCGGCCGTGACCGGCGCGGGTGAGCGGGTGACCGGCGCCCTGGAGACCCGCGGCGCCGCGATCACCGCCTCCCTGGGCGAGGCCGGCGACCGGGTGGTCAACCTCATGACCGCCCGCGGCAGCGACCTCGTCGACACCCTCGCGGCCACCAGCCAGGAGGTGCGCGGCGCCATCCAGGAGGTCGGCGAGACCCTGACCCGCAGCTTCGAGGATCGCGCCGGCGCGGCGACCGGCGCCTTCCAGGCCGCCGGCACCACCCTGGCCGATCGCCTGTCCGAGAATGCCGGCGCCCTCACCCGGACCCTGGAGGAGACCGGCAGCCGCGTCAGCGACGCGCTGGAGCGCCAGGCCGGCACCGTGCGCGAGAGCTTCGAGCGATCCGTGACGGGGCTGGAATCCGTCTTCCTGTCCCGGGGCTCGGAGCTGACCGAGCGCTTCGGCGCGATGGGCGCCGACATCACCGCCCGCTTCGCCGAGACCGGCTCGGCCCTCACCCAGGACATCGCCGGCCGCGGCCTCGCGCTGCGCGCCGAGATCGAGAGCGCCGGCCTGTCGGTCGCCGAGACGATCGAGGGCCGCGGGCGCGATGCCCAGGCTGCCCTGGCGCTGGCGGCCAGCGGCGCCGGCGAGACCCTGACGGCCCGTGCCGGCGCCGTGCGCGACGACCTCGTCGGCACCGCCGAGCGGATCGCCGAAGGGCTGTCGGAGCGCGGAAGCGCCCTCGCCGAGCGGATGGACGGCATCGCGGCGCGCCTCGACGAGACCGTGACGGTTCGGGCCGCGGACCTGGAGCACCGGGTCGCAGCCGCGGCCGAGCAGGCCGGCGGCAGCATCGCGCACCGGACCGAGACGGTGGCGGCGCGCCTGGAGGCCGCCTTCGCGGCCCTGGGCCAGGGCTTCGAGGCGGGGGCCTCCTCGGCGGTCCAATCCCTGCGGGGCACCGTCGAGAGCCTGTCGGGCGAGATCGACGGCCGCACCGCCGAGGCGGTCGCGGCGCTCCAGCGCGGGGCCGAGGCGGCCACCAGCGCCCTGCGCGGCACGACCGACGAGGCCACCGGCGCGGTCGAGGCCCGGACCCTTGAGGCCGTGCGGGTGTTCGAGCGCCGGGTCGCGGATTCCGCCACCACCCTGTCGGCGCGCACCGAGGAGGCCGCCGCAGCGCTGCGCGCCGCCGCCGATCAGGCCGGCCAGGCCGCCGAGACGCAGACGCGGGATGCCGCCGCCCGGCTCACCGCGGCCCTGGAGACCCTGCGCACCGCCTCCGGCGAGGTCACCGGCGCCGTGGAGGCCGAGACCGCGATCCTCACCGCCCGGTTCCGCGACGCCGCCGACCGCGCCGGCACGGAACTCGGCGAGCGCGGCACGGCCGCCGTCTCGGCCGTCCGCGCCGCCCTCGACGACCTCAACCGCGAACTCGCCGCCCGGACCGGCGACGCCACCGGCAGCCTCGCCGAGGCCGCCCGCGCCATCTCGGCCGACCTCGCCGCCCGGATCGGCGAGATGGAAGCGGCCTTCGGCGCGCATGGCCGCGGCGTCGCCGAGCTGCTCGCCAGCCATGCCGACGAGACCCAGGCCCGGATCAGCGGCACCGGCCGCGACATCGTGCTCGCCGTGGCGAGCCAGGGCGCCCGCATCGCCGACACTCTCAGCCAGACCGGTGCGAGCTTCGCCGAGACCGCCGACGGCCGGGTCCGGGCGATCGACGAGACGCTGGGCAGCCGCCTCGCCGCCCTGCAGGAGACCATCGCCCGCGGCGACATCCTGGCCGACCGGATCGGCCGCGACACCGCCGCCCTCGGCGAGACCGTCGGCGCCCGTCTGGAGGAGATGGACCGGCTCCTCACCGGCAAGGGCGAGGCCGTGGCCGAGACGATCACGGCCCGGGCCCGCGAGGCCGGCAGCCTGATCGAGACCCATCTCGGGGGCCTGGAGACGCGCTCCGCGGAGCGGGCCGCCGCGATCGCCGCCACCGTGGCCGACCTCGTCGGCCAGATCGACGGTCATCTCGGCAGCCGCACCAGCGCGGCGGACGAGGCGCTGCGCGCCCGGACCGACGAGATGGCGCGGGTCATGGCCGAGGGCCATCGCGGCCTGATGGAGATGCTGGAGGGCCGCACCAACGGCCTCGGCCAGGACATCGCCCGGCACACGGGCGAGATCGCTCGCCGGATCGAGGAGAGCGCCGGCCATTTCGACACCGGCGTCATCGGCCGCCTGCAGGCGATCGCCGAGACCCTGGACGAGCGTGCCCGCCTCGTGGACGAGAGCTTCGGCGTGCAGGCCTTCGAGGCGATCCGCCTCATCGAGGCGCGCACCCGCGCGGTGGACGAGGAGCTGGCCGGCCGGACCCGCGACCTCGTGGCGATGATCGCCGATCGGACCGGCGGCCTCGACGGCGCCATGGCCGAGCGCGTCCGCGCCCTCACCGGCACCATCGAGGAGGCCACCCGCGGCCTCGAGTCCGCGCTGGCGAACCGTGCGGAGTCGATGGTCCGGCTGGTGGACGAGCGCACCGAGAGCGCCGACGCGGCTTTGACCGCCCGCACCGAGGCCGTGCACGCCGCCTTCGCCGAGCGCGCCGACCTCCTCGGCCGTCTCATCGACGAGCGCATCGCCGCCATGTCGGGCGAGCTCGACGAGAAGGGCCGCGCCGTGTTCGGGGCGATCGGCGGCCGGATCACCGAGCTGGCCCGCCTGCTCGACCGCGGCGGCACCTCCCTCGCCGAGCTGATCGACCAGCGCGGCGACAGCGTGCTCGCCAAGCTCCAGCAGACCATCGCGGATGCCGAGCGGATGCTCGATGCCGGCGAGGGCCGCCTGGGCCACACCCTGTCGAGCCGCACCGCCGACATCAGTGGCCTGCTCGACGAGGGCGTGCGCTCGGTCCACACCCTGCTGGACGACCGGACCAACCAGATCCGCGTCATGCTGGACGACCACGCCGGCACCCTGGCCGCCACCCTCGACGGCCGCATGGGCCCGATCCACGCCGCGCTGGACGGCCGCGGGCAGGCGCTGGTCACCGCCCTGGAGGGCGCGTTCGGCTCCGCCAGCGGCGCCCTGGACGAACGGACCCGCCAGCTCGGCAGCCTGTTCGACGAGCGGCTCGGCCATCTCGAGAGCCTGGTCGACGGCCGCGGCAACCGCCTCGCCGACACCCTCACCGCCCGGGCCCAGGCCCTGCGCACCCTGTTCGAGGAGGCCCAGGCGGCCCTCGACGGCGTGGTCGAGGGCGGCGGCGGCCGCTTCGCCGCCACGGTCGATGCCCGCATCCAATCCCTGCGCGCGGTGCTGGAGGAGGCGCCCGCCGCCGTCTCGGCGCTGGTCGAGACCCGCGAGCGCCAGCTCGCCGCCACCCTCGACGCGCGCACGCAGCGCCTGCAGACCCTCTTCGAGGAGGCTCAGGCCGGCCTGCGCGACCTCGTGGACGGACGCGGCCAGGACGTCGCCGACGCCATCGCGGCCCGGACCGAGGGCCTGCGCGCGACCCTCGACGCGGCACCCGCCCAGATGGCGGACCTGCTGGATTCCCGCCTCTCGGACCTTCAGGGCCTGTTCGAGCGGGCGCAGGGCGAGATCGACCGCCTCGTGGACAACCGCGGCCGCCAGATCGCCGGGACCATCGAGCACCGCACCCAGGCGCTCCAGGCGACCATCGAGGGGGTGAACCCGGCCATCGCCGGCCTGCTCGAGGAGCGCGAGAACCGGCTCGCCGAGACCCTCAAGGAGCGGACGGGCGAGCTGCAGACCCTGTTCGATCGGGTGCAGAACCGCCTCGGCGTGCTGGTCGAGGGCACCGGCCGCGACGTGTCCGAGCGCGTCGACGCGCGCATCGAGACCCTGCGGTCGACCTTCGAGCAGGCCCGCGCGTCGATCGAGGGGCTTCTGGAGGACCGCAGCCAGGCCCTGGTGGCGGCGGCCGAGGGCCGTACCGGCGCCCTCGTGGAGGTCTTCGACACCCGGCTGCGGGATCTCGACGGCGTCGTCGAAGGTCGCACCGGCGCCCTGGTTCAGACCTTCGACGCCCGGCTGCGCGACCTCGACGGCGTCGTCCGAGGCCGTACCGGCGCTCTGGTCGAGACCTTCGACACCCGGCTGCGCGATTTCGACGGCGTCGTCGAGGGTCGTACCGGCGCCCTGGTCGAGGCCTTCGACACCCGGCTGCGGGATCTCGACGGCATCGTCGAGGGCCGCACCGCGGCCCTGGCGCAGGCCGTGGAGGCGCAGAGCGAGGCCCTGGCCCGTGGCGTCGACGCCCGTGCCGATGCCTTCACCCAGCGCATCGACAGCCGCATGCGGCTGTTCGCGACCCTGGTGGCGCAGCGCGCCGACACCCTGGCCACCGCCTTCGACGACCGCCACGAGGCCTTCGCGGGCCTGATGGACGAGCGCACGGCGTCCCTGGTCGCCGCCCTCGACGAGCGGGCGCGGGCCCATGCCGAGCAGGTCGACGCCCACAACGCGGCGCTGGCCGAGACCCTCAGCCGCCGCGAGGCCGCGCTCGCCGGCCTGATCGACGCCCGCACCGAGGCCCTCGGGGCCGGGTTCGAGCGCCGTGCCACGGCGCTCGGCGCCCTGGTGGATGCCCGCGGCGAAGCCCTGTCCCGCCGCCTCGCCGAGAGCGCCGAGACCCTGGTGCGCGCCATCGAGGAGCGCGGCGGCGCGCTCGTCGCCAGCGTCGAGGGCAGCGGCCGCGCGGTCGGCGACAGCCTGGAGGGCCATGTCGAGCGCCTGCGCGGCGCCATCGACGGGCCGATGATGGACCTGTCCCGGGCGCTCGCGGACCGGGCCGAGGCGATCGAGCGGGCGCTCGCCGAGACCGGCGTGCCCCTGGCCGAGAGCCTGCGGGCGCGGACCGAGGAACTGGCCGTGCAGTCGCGGGCCTCGGCCGAGCTGCTGCGCGCCGCCGTCGAGGACGGCGCGGGCCGCACCCTCTCGGAGCTGTTCGAGACCAACGACCGGATGGGTCGCGAACTCGGCAGCCTGCTGCAGCGGATCGAGGCCGCCAACACCGCGCTCACCGACCTCGTGGCCGGGGCCGACACCAACCTCGGCGCGATCGAGCGGGGTCTCGCCGGCCGGATCGAGCAGGTCCAGGGGGCCCTGGAGCGCATCGCCGCCGAGACCGGTCGCGCCAGCGCCGGCGTCTCGGCCCAGGTCGAGGCCCTGCGCGGCGCCGCCGACGGGGCGCTCAGCGAGGCCTCGCGCCTCGCCGAGACCCTCGACGGCCGCGGCCGCTCCCTCGGCGAGCAGACCGCCGCGCACGTGGCGGCCCTCGACCGGGCCGCGGCCTCCCTGGCGGCCATCGAGGAGCGCCTGGACTCGGCCCTGTCGGGCCGTGAGACCAAGCTCACCGAGGCGCTGGCCACCTTCGAGGCCCGGGCCGCCGCCCTGGAGCAGAACGGCAACGCCCTGGCGCAGACCATCGAGCAGACCCTGCGCGCCGCCGAGGAGCGGGCCCGCAGCGTCGGCGAGTCCCTGGCCCAATCGGCCCAGGGCGCCGGGGCCTCGGTGACGAGCGCCTTCGCCGACCTGAAGGACAGCGCCAGCGCCGAGGGCGAGAAGGCCGCCCAGGGCGTCCGGCAGGTCATCGAGGAGGCGGCCCGCGAGATGCGCAGCGGCTTCCAGGAGGCCCAGGCCAGCTTCGGCGATTCCTTCTCGGCTCTGCGCGAGATGGCGGGCTCGATCCGCGGCGAACTCGACGCGACCCGCGCCGAACTCGCCAAGGGCGTCCTCGAGCTGCCGCGCGAGACGCAGGATGCCACCGGCGAGATGCGCCGGGTGGTGGCGGACCAGATCAAGGCGCTCAACGAGCTGTCGTCCCTGGTCTCCCGCTCCGGTCGCTCGGTCGACGTCGCCCAGCCGCAGGCCCAGCCCCAGCGCCGGGTCGCGGAAGGCGGGGGCCGCGCCGTCGCGGCCGCGTCCGCCGCGGCCCCCGCGGCCGCGCCTTCGGTCGCGCCTTCGGCCGCACCGGCGGCCTCCGCCGCCCCGGCGCTCCCGGCCCCCGCGGCGGCGCCGCGCGCCGCCCCGGCCCGGATCGAGGCGCCCCGCCCCTCCGCGACCGCCCGCCCGGCACAGGCCGGCGACAAGCGCGGCTGGCTGTCCGACCTGCTGACCCGCGCCTCGCTGGACGACGACGAGGAGGAGGTTCCCGCTGCCGACGCGCCGGCCCCCGCACAGCCGGCCCGCCGGCCCGCGGTGGCGGCCGCCGAGACCGGGCGGATCGCCCTCGACACGATCTCGACCGACATCGCCAAGATGATCGAGCATCGGACCGCGGTCGACCTGTGGGAGCGGTACCGCCGGGGCGAGCCGAACCTGTTCGACCCGCGGATCTACACGCCGCAGGGCCGGGCGACCTTCGCGGAGATCCAGCGCCGGTACCGGTCGGATGCGGAGTTCCGCCGCAGCGTCGACCGCTACGTCAGCGAGTTCGAGCGCCTGCTCGGCGACGTGGTCAAGAACGACAGCGACGCCAAGCGCACCGATGCCTACCTGACCTCCGAGACCGGCAAGGTCTACACGATGCTGGCCCATGCCAGCGGGCGCTTCGACGGGGCGTAGGACGGATCCCGCCGGGGCCGAGATGGCTCCGGCGGGTTCGCAGGCCGGCGTGAGAGCTGTCCCACCCTCTCCCTCACCTGAGGGGTCCGCGGCAGCGGGCCTCGGAGGGGGGCAGGGATCGCGGCGCCGTCTGGAGGGCTCCTTCGCGGCCTCCGCCGTGCGCCGGCGCCTCAGGAGGGCGTGCGGGGGACTGAGCGGTGGGGGGCGCTATATCCTCACAGCAGGCCGAGGCCGACCAGCTCGCGCCGCAGGGCCTCGGGCATCTCGGCGAGGTCCCCCGACGCCTCGGCGCCGAGGTCGGCCGGCGCGTCGCGCGCCGTGAGGTAGCGCCAGCCCTGGAAGGGCCGGCAGGGCCGGGGCGCCACCGGGACGAGGCGCGGATCGAAGACCAACCGGCAGCGCGGGATGCCGTCCTCGCCGGTCAGCGGTTCGATCGCGGTGATCGCCTGCCGGCAGGACAGAGTCCCCCGGATCACCCAGTAGATCGAGCCGCGCCCGGTGATCTCCCGGTGACGCTTGGGCAGGGTGCGGGTGACGTGGAACGGGGCCGCGGGCCGGCCGTCCCGGAGGGCCTCCTCCCGGAACCGGGCCTGCCGGGCCTCGAGGTCGGCGATGGTGGCGGGGCCGACGCAGAGCTTGATCAGGTGCAGGGCCACGGACGTGCTTGCTCAGGATTGCCGGGGGCGGCCCTGATAGCAGGGTCCGCGTCGGGACGCGCCTGCCGAACCGCCTCAGGTGGATGCGGCGGCGCGGTCTTCCGTGCGCGCGGATGGCCGGGGCCGCGTCGGCCTCGCTCGGAAGCCGTCAGGCGAACAGGGCGAGCCGCTGCTCCGGCGTCAGCGCCGCGATCTCGGCGAAGCTCAGGGCCGGATCCTCCGGCGGCATGGCCGGCTCGGGGGCCGCCGCGACGGCCTCGCCCCAGGCCAGATCGGCCATATCCGCTCCGAGCGGGTCGTGGGGCTCCGGCGCGGCGTGGGGCTCCGGCGCGGCCTCGGCGAAGGTGCCGGTGTCAGGGGGCGAGACAGTCTCGGGCTCGTCGGCCAACCCGGGAACGGTGTCCAGGTCGGCCACCAGGTCGGCCACCAGGTCGGCCACCCTGTCGATCTCTTCGACCGGCGCCGCGACGGCCTCCGGCTCGGAATCCGCGACCCGCTCCGGTGCTTCCGCATCCGGCTCGGCCTCCGCCGAGACCGGGAGGAACACCAGATCCTCGTGGAGCGCCGGGCTGCCGGGGCGCGCCACGAGGGCGGCCACCGTGATGGCCGGTACGTCCATGGCGATGTAGCGGTCAACGTCGCTCTGGTTCAGATCGGCCGGCTCGCCGGCCGGCCGCGCGCTCCGGTGGGGCGGCACCCGCACCGCGTCCTCGCCCCAGATGGCGATCATCGCGGAGACCCGGTCCTCCAGGTAGCGCAGGGTGTAGACGATCCGGGCGGTGCGCTGCGCGGTCAGGTCCTGGAAGGAGCAGGCGGTGTAGATCGCGGTGGCGTGGCGGTCGAGGGCGTCGCAGGCCTGCGCGTCGGCCCCATGCTCGCGGAGGGTCCAGGCCGCCTCCTGGATCGACTCGGCGGCGCTGAGGATGTCGGAGGTGGCCTGCTCGGTCTCGCGCACGATGGCGTCGAGGGCGAGCGACGCCTGCGTCAGCCGGGTCTCGTCGCTGTTCGGGGCGTTGAGCGCCGCGATCTCGCCCTTGGTCCGGCTGATCGCGTCGGCCATGTCGAGAAGGTTGCCGCGCAGGTGGCCGAAAGCCTCCTGCCCGCGGTCGGCGGTGACGCTCCGCTCCAGCCGTGCGATCGCTCCGAGCAGCACCTCGGTTTCGGGGCCCCGGTTGCGCCGGGCGTATTCGGCGAGGAACCAGCGGCCGCGCTCGCTGGCGCTGATCGTCGCCTCGATCGCCTCGTACTCGGCCGACGCATGCGCGCTCGGAGTCACGGAACCGAACATGGGCCTCTCTGGACGCTGGCGGCGGGCGCGGTAGCGGCCCGCCCAGGTGCGCGCCAATCCCCGGGAATTTGACAGACTCCCTTTAACGGGCGCTTACGGACGGCCTACGGCCCCCGCCCCTCCCGTCGAGACCCGCCTTGCCCCGCCCGTCCGGCCCGGCGCGCCTGTCGCTGCTCTACGCCGTGGTGTTCACCGAGATCGGCATCGCGATGCCGTTCATGCCCCTGTGGCTCGACGCCCTGGGCCTCGATGCAAGGGTGATCGGCCTCCTGCTCGCGCTGCCGATCGCCACGCGGATCGCCGCCACGGCCCCGCTCATGAGCCTGCTCGACCGGGGCCTGGGCCCGCGCCGGCTGATCCTGCTCGGCAGCCTCGCGCTCAGCCTGACCTACGCGCTGATGCCGGCCGCAGCCGGGATCGCCTGGCCGTGGCTCGCCGCGCTCATCGTGCTCAACGCGGTCGCCGGCGCGCCCCTCGTGCCCTGCATCGACTACCTGACGCTCGCGGCCGTGCGCGGGGATTCCCGCCTCGCCTATTCGCGGATCCGGATGGCGGGCTCCGTCGCGTTCCTGCTGGCGAACCTCGCGGGCGGAGTGCTTCTGACGGCGCTGGGCGGGCGGCTCGCCGTGCCGCTTCTGCTGACCGGCCTCGCCCTCGGCGCGGCGCTGGTGGCGTGGCGCAGCCGCGCGGTGGCGGCCCTGCCGCCGTCCGCGGCGGGAGCCGGCCGGCCGCGGCTGCCGCTGAAGCTGTGGCTGTGCATCGGCGCGGCGGCCGCGATCCAGGCGAGCCACGGGGCGATCTACGGGTTCGGCAGCATCTACTGGACCAGCCAGGGGATCCCGGCGGCCTGGGTCGGCTCGCTCTGGGCGACTGGGGTGCTCGCCGAGATCGCCCTGTTCGCCGCTCTGCCCGCCCTGCCCGCCGCCTGGCGCAGCCCGGTGCGGCTCCTCGGCGCCGGGGCCGTCGCGGCGATCCTGCGGTCGGTCGGCATGTTCCTCCTCGGCGACCATCTCGCCGCGCTGGTGCCGCTGCAATGCCTCCACGGCCTGACCTTCGGGGCGACGCAGCTCGGCGCCATGGCGGCGGTCTCGGCCTACGCCCCGGACGGCGCCCGGGGCCGGGCGCAGGGCACGCTCAGCGCGGTCAATGCCGGGATCTCGGTGGTCGCGACCCTGGGCAGCGGCGTCGCCTACCGGGCCGGCGGCCCCCTCGCCTTCCTGCTCATGGCGCCGCTCGCCGCCGCGGGCATGGGGCTCGCCCTGGCCTCACGCCGCGCTTCAGGGGTGAGGTTGGAGACGGATCGTCAACCGTAATGTCGTCATAACCGCCGGGCAGGGTGGTGCCTCGATCGAGGAGTATGGGTGTTGCTGAGCGAGGGCACTGTTCCCGGCGCCTTGGCCGGCGCCGCGCTGCGGGACCGGACGGCCGACGGCCGTCTGACGCTCGACGGCCGCTGGACCGCCGACCAGGGCCCGGCCGTCGAGGCCGCGGCCGCGGGCATCGCGGCGGCCGGCCGCGCCGGGCCGGTGGCGGTCGACCTGTCGGCCATCGAGCGCCTCGACACCCTCGGCGCCTGGGTTCTGGAGCGGACCCGCGCCGAGATCGAGCAGGCGGGGGGCGCCCTCACCTATCTCAACGCACGGCCGGAGCACCGCACCCTTCTGGGGGAGGTTCGCCTGCGCGAGCCGGACGCGCCGCCGCCCCGGCGGCACGGCCCGGTCGTCGGCCTGCTCGATGCCACCGGGCGCCAGACGGTGCAGGGCGGCCATGAATTCGTCACCGCCCTCGCCTTCCTCGGCGAGCTGATCGCCGCCTGCGGACGCGTCGCCCTGCGGCCCGGCACGTTCCGCGGCAACGCCCTGATCAACCAGATCCAGCAGGTGGCGCTCAACGGCACGCCGATCATCGTGCTGATCTCGTTCCTGGTGGGCGGCATCGTCGCCCAGCAGGGGATCTTCCAGCTCCAGCGCTTCGGCGCCCAGACCTTCGTGGTCAACCTGATCGGCCTGCTGATCCTGCGCGAGATGGGCGTGCTGCTCACCTCGATCATGGTCGCCGGCCGCTCTGGCTCGGCGATCACCGCCGAGATCGGCTCGATGCGCATGCGCGAGGAGGTGGACGCGCTCCGGGTCATGGGCCTCGACCCGGTCGAGATCCTGATCGTGCCCCGGGTGCTCGCCCTGATGATCGGCCTGCCGATGCTGACGCTGATCGGCGACCTCGCGGCGCTCGCCGGCGGCGGCCTCACCGCGATGCTCTACGGCGGCCTGACCCTCGACCAGTTCCTGGTCCGGCTCCAGGCGGCGGTGGGCGTCCACCACGTCATGGTCGGCCTGATCAAGGCGCCGTTCATGGCGCTGACCATCGGGGTGATCGCCACGATCGAGGGTTTCGCGGTCGAAGGCTCGGCGGAATCGCTCGGCCGCCACGTCACCGCGTCGGTGGTGAAGTCCATCTTCATGGTCATCGTCCTCGATGGCCTGTTCGCGGTGTTCTTCGCCGCGATCGACTTCTGAGGCCGACCCGATGACCGCCCCCGCCCCGATCATCCGCGTGCGCGACCTCGTGGTCGGATTCCGCGACCGCAACATCCTGAAGGGTCTGAGCCTCGACATCCGCGCCGGTGAGATCCTCGGCTTCGTCGGGCCCTCGGGCCAGGGCAAGTCGGTGCTCACCCGGACGATCCTGGGCCTCAACCCCAAGCGGGCCGGCACGATCGAGGTGTTCGGCCGGGACGTCGACGAGCTCACCTACGCGGAGCGGCGCCGGATGGAGCAGCGCTGGGGCGTGCTGTTCCAGCAGGGGGCCCTGTTCTCGGCGCTCACCGTCAAGCAGAACATCCAGGTGCCGATGCGCGAGCACCTGAACCTGTCCGAACGCCTCCTCGACGAGTTCGCCCGGCTCAAGATCGAGATGGTCGGCCTGAAGCCCGACGCCGCCGACAAGCTGCCCTCGGAGCTGTCGGGCGGCATGATCAAGCGCGCGGCGCTCGCCCGCTCCCTGGCCCTCGACCCCGAGATCCTGTTCCTCGACGAGCCGACCTCGGGCCTCGACCCGATCGGCGCCGGCGAGTTCGACGACCTCGTCTCGACCCTCAAGGAAACGCTGGGCCTGACCGTCTTCATGGTCACCCACGACCTCGACAGCCTCTACACCGCCTGCGACCGCATCGCGGCGCTCGGCGACGGCCAGATCATCGCCGCCGGCACGATCGACGAGATGCTGGCGAGCGACCATCCCTGGCTGCGCTCCTACTTCCACGGCAAGCGCGCCCGGACCATCGCGACGGGCGGCGCCTCGGCTCATGCCTGACCCGATGCCTGATCACCGTCCCACCCAGATCCCGCCCTGCTCCCCTCCGGGTGCCGGGGCCACAGGCCCGGCCGCATCCCCGCCGGCCAGAACCGCAGGTTGAGCGCATGGAAACCCGCGCGAACTACGCCCTCATCGGGGCCTTCACCATCGCCGTCATCCTGGCGGGCTTCGGCACCGTGCTGTGGCTCTCCGGCGGCTCGTCGCGGCAGGTCAGCCAGATCGTCCGCATCGTCTTCTCCGGCTCGGTCGGGGGGCTCTCGCGCGGATCGAGCGTGAACTTCAACGGCATCAAGGTCGGCGAGGTCACCGATATCCGCCTCGCTCCGCAGGATCCCCGCCGGGTGCTCGCCACGATCAAGGTCGATCCCGCGACCCCGCTCCGGGCCGACACCCGCGCCCGCCTCGACTCGGCGATGCTCACCGGCGTCTCGGTGATCTCCCTGTCGGGCGGCAACGCCGACGCGCCGGTGCTGACCCCGATGGCCAACGGCGAGCCGCCGACCATCTTCGCCGATTCCTCCGACATGCAGGACATGATGGCGCTGGCCCGTCAGGTGGCGCAGCGGGCCGACGACATGCTCGCCCGCCTGGACAGGCTCGTCTCCGCCAACGAGGGGGCGATCAACCGGTCGCTGTCCAATGTCGAGACCTTCTCCAAGACGCTCGCCGATGCCGGCCCCAACATCTCCGCCCTGGTCAAGGCGGTGGACGGCGCGAAGCTCGGCCGCGTGATCGACAACGCCGACCGCTTCTCGGCGGCCCTGTCCAAGGCCAGCCCCGACATCGAGGCGGGCCTGCACGACGCCCGGCTGCTCGCCGGCAAGCTCAGCGCCTCGGCCGACAAGATCGACGCGGTGCTCAACGGCGCCGAGAGCTTCCTGGGCTCGGCCTCCGGCCAGGAGGGCTCCAGCACCTTCTCGGAGATCCGCGCGGCGGCGATCTCGGTGCGCGACGCCGGCAAGGCGTTCCGGACCATGTCGGAGAACCTCGACAAGCGCACCGCCAGCATCGCGACCAGTTTCGGACGGCTCAGCGGCACCGGCCGCCGGGAGGTGGAGGCCCTGTCGGGGGACGGGCAGCGGACCCTGAGCACCCTCAACCGCACGGTGCGCAGCCTGGAGCGCGACCCGAGCCAGGTGATCTTCGGCGGCAAGCCATCGTTGCCCGAATACAACGGTGGGCGCTGAAAGCGCGCGGCGCCGGACGGATGTGTCCCGGCGCACGGCACGGATGCCGCAGCGGATTAGTTTTAACCGCATAGCTTTTACAGCTCCGCTGCTCGCCGGCGGAGTTTCTCAGGTCATGTGTATGGTCCGCTCGTCCCACATCCTCGCCGCCGCGCTGTTCGCCGCCCTCCTGGGCGGCTGCGGCGGCGGTGTGGCGCCCCTCACCTTCGACCTCGCGGCGCTGCCCCCCGCGGGCCGGCCGATCGCGGCCGGCCGTTCGATCGTGGTGTCGGAGCCGGTGGGGATCCAGCCCTTCGAGGCCGACCGGATCATCGTGCGCGAGAACGGCGGGGCGCTGTCCTTCCTGGGCGGCGGCCAATGGGCCGACCGGCTGCCGCGCCTGATCCAGACGCGGCTCATCCAGAGCCTGGAGAATTCCGGCCGGCTCCGCTCGGTGAGTCGACCCGGCGACAAGGTCGTGGCCGACTACCAGCTGATCAGCGAGATCCGCGCCTTCGATGTCCAGGCCGCGACCGGCGAGGCGGTGGTCGACCTGTCGCTGAAGCTCGTAGCCGACGGCACCGGCAAGGTCGCCGCCGCGCGGATCTTCACGGCCCGGGTCCCGGTGTCCAAGATCGATGCCGGAAACGGCGCCCGCGCCCTCGATCAGGCGCTGGTGACCGTGCTCGCCGACGTGGTGCGGTGGGTGAACAGCGGGCGGTGAAACCGCCTCACTCCATCACGGCGGCCTTCATGATCACCACCATGGTGGCCCGGGCCGGGCCGTCCGTGCAGCGGATGAGGTGGGGCCGGTCGCAGCGGTAGCGCAGGGTCTCGCCGGCCCGCGCGCGCTGCACGCTGCCGCCGATCTCGACCTCGAACGCGCCCTCGGCGACCGACAGCGATTCCACCGAGCCGCGCTGGTGCGGGTCCGAGTCGAGGACGCCGCCGAGATCCGCCGTGACCTCGTACCATTGCAGCCACTCGATCGTCTTGAGCCAGCCGATGATCGCGAGCCGCACCTTCCCGTCCTCGGAGACGAGGATCGGCGTGTCGGCCCGGGAGGTCTTCTCGATGAAGGGCTCCTCGTCGCCCGCCGCCAGCACCCGCTCGATGGACACGTCCAGCGCCTGCGACAGGCGCCAGATGGTCGCGAGGGTCGGATTGGTCTCGTTGCGCTCGATCTGGCTGATGATCGATTTGGCCACGCCGGACTGCTCGGCGAGTTCCGAGAGCGACAGGTTGTAGGCCTTGCGCAGCCGCTGGATGGTCTTGCCGAGCTGCCCGGAGAGCGCCTGCGCGCCGGTCAGCAGGTCGCGCCCGCGCCCCCGGTCGGGCCGTTCCGCCTGATCCTGCATCGTCACCGGTCCGCCTGTACCGTTCCGTTATCCGAACGATCGTGCGCTTCTTCAAACGCAATCGCCGCCCGGTTGCAAGGCAGCGGGCGGCAGGGGCGCTGGAAAGTGCCGGCTCGGGCGTGGCCTACGACCAGAGAGCGTGGAAGTGATGAACCGGCCCGTGGCCCGTCCCGACCGCGAGCTGGTCGGCGGCGGCGAGGGCGGCCGTGAGGTAAGCCTTGGCGGCCGCCACCGCCTCAGGCAGATCCAGGCCCTGGGCGAGTCCCGCCGCCACCGCGGCCGAGAGCGTGCAGCCGGTGCCGTGGGTGTTGGCCGTAGCGATTCGCGGCGCCGAGAGGGTCCGCAGGGTGCCGTCCGCCGTGACGAGGTGGTCGATGCTCTCGCGCCCCACGCCGTGGCCGCCTTTGATCAGCACCGCCCGGGCGCCCAGCCCCACGAGCCGCCGGGCCTGGGCCACGATCGTCGCCGCGTCCGTGGCGACGGCCTCGCCGAGGAGCACCGCCGCCTCCGGCAGGTTGGGGGTGATCAGATCGGCCCGCGGCAGCAGCCGCTCGCGGAGCGTCGCCACGGCCGCGTCCGCGATCAGCCGGTCGCCGCTCGTGGCGACCATCACGGGATCGAGGACGACCGGGATCGCCCCGGCGTGGCGCGCCAGCCCCTCGGCCACGGCGGCGATCACGGCCACCTGCGACAGCATGCCGATCTTCACGGCCTTCACGACGAGGTCGGAGAACACGCTGTCGATCTGCCGGGTAACGAAGTCCGGCGGCACGTCGTGGATGCCCTGGACCCCCGTCGTGTTCTGCGCGGTCAGCGCCGTGATCACGCTGGCCCCGTAGACGCCGAGCGCCGAGAAGGTCTTGAGATCCGCTTGGATGCCGGCGCCCCCGCCGGAATCCGAGCCCGCGATCGTCACCGCGATGGGCGCGGGGTCGCTCATCGCGAGGCCGCCCGCTCCGCCAGGGCGGCGTCGATCCGCGCGCGCAGGTCGCTGGCGCGCTGGCGCACCGAGTCCGCGCCGAACAGGGCGGTGATCACCGCGACGCCGTCCGCCCCCGCGGCGATCACCGCGGCGGCGTTGTCCAGGTCGATCCCCGCGATGGCGCCGAGCGGCAGGTCCGCCCCGCGGGCGAGGCGGGCGCGGAAGGCGATGCTGGCAAAGCCGTCGAGGCCCACGGGCGGGTCGGGATTGTCCTTGCTGGTGGTGGCGAACACGCCGCCGATGCAGGCGTAGTCGACGGGAAGCCGGTACAGCTCGTCCGCCTGGGCGGCCTTCTTGAGGGTGAGACCGATGATCGCGCCCTCCCCCAGGAGGCGGCGGGCATCCGCCGGATGGAGGTCGCTCTGGCCGAGATGCACCCCGTCCGCGCCTGCGGCGAGGGCGAGGTCGACGCGGTCGTTGACGAGGACCGGGACCCGGCCGCCCACGGCTTCCAGGATCGCCCGGATCCGCCCCAGGGCGGCGCGGGCATCGGCGATGTCCTTCTCGCGGTACTGGAGCAGGGTGCAGCCCCCGGCCACCGCTTCGGCGCCGAGTTCAGCCAGCCGCGCCCCGTCGGCGCCGCAGACGCCGACGTCGAGGAGGCCGTAGAGTCGCAGGTCGACCGCCCGTCTCCCGGTCGATGCGGCGCTGGCGCTGGCTGGCATCGCTGTCGCTTTATCCTCGTTCCGGCAGAACCGCCCCGGCGGCGTCCGCGCCGGTCCCTCCCTGTTTGGGCAGGCATCGGCGCGTTGGCAAGCGCACGGGGCCGCTCCGTCCGACAGCGGCGTTGACGCGCGGCGATCCTGTCCCCCTATAGGTGGGATCCGCTCCGGCGCGTCCCGGGGGAGAGGCGGTCGAGGAACGATGAAGGGTGCGGCGGCGCAGACGGATGCGCGGGGGGCGCAGGCCTCGCCGGAGCGCTCCTCCGTAGGCCTCGTCGCGGTGATCGTCGCCGCGACCAAGGGGGAGCCGCGCGCCCTGACGATCCGCGTGCCCGACCAGGCACCGGGCCGGGGCGACGGCCTGCCGGCCGGCCCGCTGGTCCCCGAGCACGCGACCCTGGAACGGGGCCTGCGCGCCTGGGTGGAGCGGCAGACGCACCAGCGTCTGGGCTACGTGGAGCAGCTCTATACCTTCGGCGACCGGGACCGCTCCGGCACGGCGAACCTGTCCGGCGTGCATTCGCTCTCGGTGGCCTATCTGGCGCTCGTTCGCGAGGAGCGGCCGGCCGGCTTGGCCGAGGCCGCGTGGCAGAACTGGTACCGCTACCTGCCCTACGAGGATTTCCGCCAGGGGCGCCCCCGCCAGCTCGACGCCATCGAGGCGCGGCTCGCCGCCTGGGCGTCCGAGCCCGAGGAATGCGCTACCCGGACCCGCCGCCTGGACCGCCTCGGCCTGACCTTCGGCATGAACGGCGGCACGTGGAACGAGGAGCGTGTCCTGGAGCGCTACGAGTTGCTGTTCGAGGCCGGTCTGATCCCGGAGGCGAAGGGCAATCCCGGTCCGGCCCTCCCGAACGACCCGACCGGCGTGCCCATGGCCTTCGACCACCGGCGGGTGCTCGCCACCGCGATTGGCCGGCTCCGGGGCAAGATCAAGTATCGCCCGGTGGTGTTCGAGCTGATGCCCCCGGAATTCACCCTGCTCCAGCTCCAGCGCACCGTGGAGGCCCTGTCGGGGACGCAGCTGCACAAGCAGAATTTCCGCCGTCTCGTGGCGCAGCAGGGACTGGTGGAGGAGACCGAGAGCGTCACCAGCGGCGCCGCCGGCCGGCCGGCGCGGCTCGTGCGCTTCCGCCGGGAGGTGCTGCTGGAGCGGCCCGCCCCGGGGTTGCGGCTGCCGTCGCGGCGGGTGGGCTGACGAACGGGATCGATCTTTCCGTAGCGCCAGGATGCCGAGGCCCAGGCCGGCGGTGCGCCGTAGGCCGCCCCCCAGGCCTTCAGCCTGTCCTGGCCGGCCCTGCCGTCGAAGACGCGGTCGGCGAAGCTGTCGGCGCGCCCCTCCGGCAGGCCGGACGGGATGGCGTTCGTCAGGACGAGGGTGTGGAAACCGGCCTCCGGATGGAGCGACACGAGGATCTGCGCGCCGGTGCTGAAGGCGCCGGCATGGCTCCAGGCGAGGCCGTGGCGACCGTACGCGCTGGTCCAGCGTTGGTCGCCCCGTGTCGGATTCTCACCGCAGGTGTGGTCGTCGGCCGGTACAGACCGCGCCCGCGCCGGCCGTCACGGCATCCTCGAACGGGCGCGGCGCGTTCGGGATTCGCATGCGCCCGCGCGTGGCCGGGCTATCGGAACGGGTTGTCGTCGGCCGGGGGCTTCACGCCATGGAGCATCCGGTAGAGCGTCCATTCCTCGACGATCTTGTTGCCCGGCAGGGAGCAGAGCCCGATCGCGCCCCCATCCGGCAGCTTCGCGATGAGCGACCGTCCCCCCATCGTTGCGCAGAAGGCGGAGGCCGGGTTTTCCAGCGCCTGCGCCGGTCCCGGTCGGGCGATGGCGGCGCACAGCGCGAAGGCGATGACGAGCCTCTCGGCGCGACCGCCCGACGGCAGGATCGGAGGGGACATCGGCCGCCCCTGCCCTACCCGTAGGTGTGGTCGTCGGCCGGGAACCGCCCGGCCCGGACCTCCTCCGCGTAGGCTTTCACGGCCTCCTCGATATGGTTGCGCAGGCTGCCGAACTGGCGCACGAATTTCGGCGTCCGCTCGGACAGGCCGAGCATGTCCTCCAGCACGAGGATCTGGCCGTCACAGACTGCGGAGGCGCCGATGCCGATCGTGGCGGCCGTCACCCGGGGCGAGGTCGCGATGGCGCGAGCCACCGGCTCGACGATGCCCTCCAGCACGATCGCGAAGGCGCCGGCCTCGGAGATGGCGCGGGCATCCTCCAGAAGGCGGCGCTCGTCGTCGGGCCCCCGGCCCTGGACCTTGAAGCCGCCCATCGTGTTCACAGCCTGCGGGGTGAGGCCGATATGCCCCATCACCGGTACGCCGCGCTGGACCAGGAACGCCACCGTCTCGGCGAAATGGGCTCCGCCCTCCATCTTGATCGCGCCCGCGCCCGTCTCTTTCAGCACCCGGGACGCGTTGAGGAACGCCTGTTCCCGGCTGGCCTCGTAGGAGCCGAACGGCATGTCGACCACGACGAGCGCCTTCTCGGTGCCGCGGATCACCGCCTGGGCCTGGAGGATCATCATCTCCAGGGTCACGGGGATCGTCGATTCCATCCCGTGCATGACCATGCCGAGGGAATCGCCCACGAGGATGAAGTCGCAATAGGGATCGACGATGCCGGCCGTGTGGGCGTGGTAGGCGGTCAGCGCGGTGATCTTGCGCCCCTCGGCCTTGCGCTTGCCGATATCGATCGCCCGAAGCCGTCGGGACTGCACGACCTGCGACATGATTCAGATCCCTTCCGGCACCGAGGGCAAGCGCCGGTCCCCTCTCCCGTGCGGGAGTGGGACAGGATGAGGGGGTGACTCGTCCGGAAAGACCTGTTCCCTCACCCCAACCCTCTCCCGCTCGGGAGAGGGGGCGCGTCCCGTTTCATGCGTCCCTCTTACACCGCCCGGCGCCGCGGGTCAGCGCCCCGCCTGTGGCTCGGCGCCCGCCTTCCAGGCCGGATCGACCTGCAGGTTCGCGGTCTCGTGCGTCTCCTGCCAGCCCTCGACGCCCTGGGGGAACCAGCGCACGCCGGTATAGCCCTTCAGGATGAGGCGCTTGGCGGCGTTCCAGCTGCCCCAGCACTCCACGTGGCAGAACACCACCACCGGGCGGGCCTTGTCGCCGCCCGTCAGCGCGGCGACCCGTTCGTAGAACAGCGCCTCGCGCGCGGGCGCCAGGGGCTCGGCGCCGGCCTCCGGCATCCAGACGGCCCCCGGAATCGAGGGATGCACCGGAAGCCACAACCGCCCCTCCGGGAAGTTCGACGGTTTGCGGTCCGGGGCCGCCACGTCGATCAGCACCGGCTTGTCGGGGCCCGCCATCAGGGCCGCGACGGCGTCGGCATCGACCACCGTCGCCCCTTTCAGGGTCTGTGGCGTGTAGCCCTTCGGCGGGCCGGCATAGAGCCCCTCCGGCTCGGGGACGTTGACCGGCGAATCGGCCGGCGCGGCGGCGAGGCAGAGGAGTGCGGCACAGGCCGCCGCGGCCCGGCCGGTCAGGAGGAGGCGCCGCATGGTCAGTTCGTCGGGCCCGGCGGGGTGAAGCTGTGCTGCCAGCGCCCGCCCTGGTTGTCGGAAGCCGCCACCTGGATCGGCTTGCCGTCCGGCTTGAAGGCGAAGTTGATCACCGGGTTCGAGGCGATGGAGATGTCGCCCGTCATGGTGAAGACCGTCCGGTCGCCCGCCGAGACGGTGAGCTTGTCGATGTAGCGCGCCGGCGTGTAGTCGCGGGTCACCTGGTTCATCTGCATGCCCGAGAAATTCGGGTGGCGGATCATCAGCGTCGCCTCCACGGGCTTGCCGGGCTGGGTCTCGGCGAACTTCATGCGCATGTCGCCCATGCCCTTCATGGCCTCCTCGTCGCTCATGCCCATCGGGGCCGAACAGCCGCCGGACGCCTTCACGAACTGCTTGGCCTCATAGAGCTTGCCGTCCTGCGTCTCCACCACGGCGTGCATGTCGGTGTAGTTGTTGACCCGAACGCGCAGCTTCAACTCGGCCGGGTCGGCGGCCGGTCCGAACTCGAACTTGGCCGCGTAGGGCGCCGGGTTGTCGTCGATGATCAGCGAGACCGCCTTGATCTGCCCGTCGTTGGGCATGGTCAGGGTGATCGGCACCAGGGCGGCGTCGAGCGCCCGGGCGGGGGCGTCGATCTTCACGAGGCTGTCGGTCTGGGCGATCTGGCGGTCGCCGAAGATCGACTTGGCGATCTCCTGCCAGCGGGCCGCCCGCTCCTGATCGGTATCGGAGGCGCCCGCCGCCTGCGCAGCGTGGACGAGGGGGCCGGACAGGGCGGTCGCCGCCAGGGCGGCGCCGAGGGCGAGGGTGGAGAGGGTCTTTCCGATCCGGTGGGTCATGGCGTGCCTCCCGTTGTCATCCGATATGGGGATCCGAAAATCCTATTCCCACTCGAGTTCCTGATAGGCCACGGTGACGTTGCGGCCGTTGTAGGTCTCGAACAGCGCCCACTTGTCCCGCTGGTCCGCGGCGACGCGCGTCACCGCCTTCTCGATGGGGACGTCCTTGGCGATCGCAGCCCGGGTCCCGTCGCGGAGGGCGGTCAGGTAGCCGGTAAGGTCGGACAGCGCCGGGGCGAGATCCACCGCGACGGGGCCGTGGCCCGGCACCGCCCGTGAGGCGCCCATGGCCTTCAGGCGCTCGATCTCGCTCAGCCAGCCCTTGAGGCTGCCGTCGAGGGACGGGATCCGGTTCACGAACAGCAGGTCGGCGGGGAACAGCAGGCCGCTGCCGGAATCGATCATCGACAGGTCCGAGGTGGTGTGCGCCGGCCCGTGCGCCGTGAAGGTCAGGCGCCGGTCGCCGAGGTCGATCTCGGCCGTCTCGGCCACGCTCATCGTCGGGTAGACCACCGGCCCGGTCCGGTCCTCGCCCAGGAGATCGATCAGGCGCTTGCGGTAGAACTCGCCCCGGGCCGAGAGCGCCTCGGTGAGCTTGGCGTGGCCGATGAAGACCGGCTTGTCCTGGACGAACGCCCCCGCGCCGAAGACGTGGTCGGGATGGACATGGGTCAGCACGACGTGGGTGATCGGCTTCTGCGTGCGCTTGACGATCTCGGCGCGCAGCCACTGGCCGTCCGCGAGGCTGCCGCCGGATTCCGTCACCAGCACGCCGCTCTTGCCGACGAGGAAGCCGATATTGGCGATGGCGTCCGCATTGTCGGAGGTTGCGTCGGCGATCAGGCCCTTGCGCACGAACACGCCCGGGCCGACCTCCTCCATCGTGAAGCTCTCGGCGGCGCGGCCCAGCGTCGGCAGGCAGCACAGGCAGAGCCCCGCGAAGAGCGCGTGCCGCCGCGTCAGCCCGGCGCCGGCGGCAAACGTCCTCGGATGGACGGCGGATGCCGTCATGCCGAAACCTCCCGATCTTGATTGTCTACCATTAAGTAGGTAGATTGCACCTCCGTCAAGGGGTGGGCCGGGATCGGGATCGCGGCCGGCCCCACATTCGCGTGAGCCGGAGCGACGATCGCCGCGATGAGGGATACCCGCGCCGAGCTGCTGATGCAGGCCGAGACCCTGGTGCGGGGACGCGGCTATGCCGGCTTCAGCTACGCCGACCTCGCGGCGGCGGTGGGCATCCGCAAGGCGAGCATCCACCACCACTTCCCCACCAAGATCGATCTCGGCGCCGCCCTGGTGGCGGCCTATGCGGCGCGCTACGCCGCCGCCCTGGAGGCGATCCGCCGGGACGTCCCGGACGGGCCGGGCCGGGTCGAGGCCTATGGCCGGCTCTATCTCGGCGGTGTCGAGCAGGGGCTCGGCTGCCTATGCGCGGCGCTCGCCATCGAGGGCGAGGCCCTGCCCGAGCGCCTGCGCCGGGACATTGCGGCCTTCTTTGCGGATCACCTCGCGTGGCTGGAAGCGATCCTGCGGGAGGGGCAGGCGGACGGGAGCGTCCGCGGCGGAGCGGATCCGGCGGCGCTCGCCCGCTACGTCGTCGCCACCCTGGAGGGGGCGCTGCTGATGGAGCGCCTGTTCGCGAGCCCGGCGGCCTTCCGGGGGACGCTGGCGGTCCTGGTGGACGGGCTCAGGCCGCAGTGAACCGCGCGTAGCCGTCCGCCCGGAGGCGGCAGGCCGGGCAGGTCCCGCAGCCGTAGCCCCAGGGATGCCGCTGCCCGCGCTCGCCGAGGTAGCAGGTGTGGCTCTCCTCGACGATCAGGTCGACCAACGCTCGGCCCCCCAACGTCTCGGCCAGTTCCCAGGTCTGCGCCTTGTCGAGCCACATCAGCGGCGTGTGCAGGACGAAGCGTCGCTCCATGCCGAGATTGAGCGCCACCTGCAGGGCCTTGATCGTGTCGTCGCGGCAGTCCGGGTAGCCGGAATAGTCGGTCTCGCACATCCCGCCGACCACGTGCCGGAGGCCCCGCCGGTAGGCGAGCGCCGCCGCGAAGGTCAGGAAGACGAGGTTGCGGCCGGGCACGAAGGTGTTGGGCAGGCCCGACGCCTCGTAGCCGATCGCGGCCTCCCGGGTGAGTGCCGTCTCGGACACCTGCCCGAGGGCGTCGAGGGCGAGCGTGTGGTCCGCCCCGAGGCGGGGCGCCCAGTCGGGATTGAGGTCCGTCGTGCCCGCCCGCAGGGCGGCGCGGCGGTCGAGCTCGACCCGGTGGCGCTGTCCGTAATCGAAGCCGAGGGTCTCGACATGGTCGAATCGGTCCAGCGCCCAGGCGAGGCAGGTGGCCGAATCCTGGCCGCCGGAGAACAGCACCAGCGCGGCGCGGTCCCCCGAAGGCGCGGCCTCACTCGCCATCGTACTCGGCCCAGGACATCGGGGTCTCGGCGACCCGCACCAGCGCGAGGCCCGGCAGGTCCGGCTGGAGGCGCTGCCAGATCCAGGCCGCGATGTTCTCGGCGGTCGGGTTCTCCAGCCCCTCGATCTCGTTGAGGCAATGGTGGTCGAGCCGGGCGAGCAGCGGCCCGAAGATCGACTCGATGTCGTAGAAGTCGATCACCCAGCCGGTGTGGGCATCGACCGGACCGGCCACCGTCAACTCGACCCGGTAGGAATGCCCGTGCATCCGGTGGCAGCGGTGGGTCTCGGGCACGTTCGGCAGCCGGTGGGCCGCCTCGAAGGTGAAGGCTTGGGTGATCTTCATGGGCGGGGTTCGCGGGCTGGGACCGATCTCGCACCCGCAATAGCGCCGACGGACCGTTTCGCGCAAAGGCTGGCTGTTCCGGGGCGTGCCGCCCGCCCCTCCCCCGATGGCCGAGGAGGGCCGCCCCGGTGCAGGGTCAGGCCCGGGGACGGTCCTCCGCGGCCTCTTCCGACCACTGGGCGTACCAGGCCTTGAACAGGCGCAGCTGCGTCTCCGCGTAGTGGCGCTGGCCGGCGCTCAGCGCGTCGGTGGCGTTGAAGTGGAGGGCGTATTCCGGGTTTCCTTCCAGCACCATGAGGTGCTTGTAGTACAGGACGAGGTCCGGCCCCTCGTCGAAGCTCGACAGGATCGCCAGTGCGGCGTCGAGCTCCTCCGCCCGGCGGCGGGCCTGGACGTCGCCCGCGGCGGCCTTCTCGCACAGGGCGACGAGGTGGAGGACCTCCTGCGGCAGGACGTTGCCGATGCCCGTGATGGCGCCCCGGGCGCCGCAATTGACGTAGCCGTGCACCACCTGCGTATCCACCCCGACCATCAGGGTGATGTCGGGCGACTGGCCGGTGATGTGCTCGGCCGCGTAGGTGAGCGAGGCCGCGCCGCCGAACTCCTTGAAGCCGATGAGGTGCGGATACCGGGTGCGCAGGCGGAAGAACAGGTCCGCCCGGGTCTCGAACCCGTAATAGGGGCTGTTGTAGATCACCGACGGCAGGTCGACCGCCGCCTCGAGGATGCCGGAGAAATGGGCTTCCTGCGCCGCGGCCGCGCTCCCCCGCGACAGGACCCGCGGGATGATCATCAGGCCCTGGGCGCCGGCCGCCTTGGCGTGGGCGGCGAGCGCCGCCGCCCGCTTCGGGTTCTGGGCCCCGGTCCCGACGATGACCGGGACGCCGGCCGCCAGCAGCCGCTCGACGCCCGCCATCCGCTCCTCGTCGGTGAGCAGCGGCCAGTCACCCATCGAGCCGCAATAGACCACCGCCGACATCCCCGCGGCGACGAGGTCCTTCCCCTTCCGCGCCAGGGCGTCGAGATCGGGCGTCCGGTCCGGCCGGCAGGGGGTCATCAGGGCCGGGATCGTGCCGGAGAAGATGTGTCGGTCGAAGGCCATCGCCGGCTCGTCTGCTGGGAGGAGAATCGCCCCGGCCGGCCTGTCGGGCCTCGCGGGGTGGCGCCCCTCTCCATGGCAGCGACGCGCGATTCTGGCAAGGATTTTATACAATCTCGCGCTTGGTGGGGGTCGCCGAGGCGTCGCCCAGGAAGGCCATCAGCGCGGACGCGACGTGGTCGATATGGTCGGTCAGGAGGGCGCAGGCCGCTGAGACATGGCCGTTGCGGCAGAGCCGGACGATCTCGCGGTGCTCGCGGTCGGCCCGTTCCAGCTCGGCATTGTCCGTCGAGAGCTGCAGGCGCGTGTAGCGGTCGCACTCGGCCAGGAGGGAGCCGACGAGAGCGAGGGCGCGGGGCCGCTCGGCCCGGCTGTAGAGGAGGAGGTGCAGCTCCGTGTTGAGGGCGCCCCAGAGCGCCGTCGCGCCGTCGCGCAACGCCGCGGCGTAATCCTCCAGCAGGGCTTCGGCCCGGGCGTAATCGTCGGCGGTCAGGTTGGGCGCCGACAGGGACAGGAGGCGGGGCTCGAGGGCGCCCCGGAGTTCCAGGGCCTCGGCCGCGTCCGCCGGCGAGAGCGGCGCCACCATGGCGCCGCGATGGGGCAGGATCCGCACGAGGCCCTCGGCCTCGAGCTGGAACAGGGCTTCCCGCACCGGGATCCGGCTGGCCCCGAACTCCGCCGCGAGCCCGTCCTGGCGGAGCTGCGAGCCGGCCGGATAGCGCCCGTCGAGGATGCGTCGCCGGATCTCGGTCCCGATCGAACCCGCGATGGTCCGGTTCTTCATCGTCTCGCTCCCGGTCGCCCCCGGGAGCTCCGCAGGACCCTTGACGGCGGAGCTCCGGTGTTGAAATTGTATAAAATCAATCGGGCAACGGGCTCGATCAGGACAAGGGTGCCCGCGATGAAGCTCTCCCGTCGCCAGCTTCTGGCCGGAACCGCAGGCGCGGCCGCCGGCCTCGGCCTCCCGCACCTGGTCCGGGCCCAGCCCGGCGGCGGCAGCGTGCTGCGCTTCATCCCGTCGACGCCCCTGCCGTCCCTCGATCCGATCGTCGCCACGAGCTACGTCATCCGCAACCACGGCTATCTCGTCTACGACACGCTGTTCGCCACCGACGAGAATTTCCGGATCCAGCCGCAGATGGTCCGCGACTGGCAGACCGCGCCCGACGGCCTGCGCTGGACCTTCCATCTCCGCGACGGCCTCACCTTCCATGACGGCTCCCCCGTCGAGGCCAAGGACTGCATCGCGTCCATCGCGCGCTGGTCCAAGCGCGACGCCTTCGGTCAGACCCTGGCGGGATTCGTGGCGGAATACGGCCAGGAGGACGCCCGGACCTTCACGATCAGCCTGAAGCAGCCCTTCCCCCTGCTCCCGGCGGCGTTGGGCAAGCTGTCCTCCAACGTGCCCTTCATCATGCCGGAGCGCATCGCCCTGCAGGACGCGTCCAAGCCGATCGCCGACGCCATGGGGTCCGGGCCCTGGCGGTTCGAGGCGCGGGAATGGATTCCCGGCCAGAACGCGATCTACACCCGCCACGCCGGCTACCGGCCCCGCGAGGAGGCGCCTTCCTGGGCGGCCGGCGGCAAGGTCGCCAAGGTCGACCGGATCGAGTGGCTGGCCATCACCGAGGCCTCGGCGGCGGTGGGCGCGATGATCCAGGGGGCGGTGGACTGGTACGAGCAGCCGGCGATCGACCTGATCCCCGTCCTGAAGGGCAAGCCCGGGATCGAGATCCGCAACGTCCCGCTCGGGCTGATCCTGCTGATGCGGTTCAACCACACGCAGCCGCCGTTCAACAATCCCGAGATCCGCCGGGCCGTGATGATGGCCATGCAGCAGGACGACTACATGCAGGCGGTGGTCGGCAGCCCCGAATACTACCGGGAGGCCAAGACCTTCTTCACGCCGGGCTCGCCGATGTCGACCGGTGCCGGCGGGGCCGCCGCCATGCAGGGGGACCTCGCCAAGGCCAAGGCGATGCTGGCCAAGGCCGGCTACAAGGGCGAGCGCGTGGTGCTGCTGGCCCCGGCCGACCAGCCGATCGCCTACAACCAGTCGCTCGTGACCCAGGATCTGCTCAAGCAGCTCGGGATGACTGTCGATCTGGTCTCCACCGACTGGGGCAGCTTCATCGCCCGCCGCGGCAACCGCGGGCCGGTCGATGCCGGCGGCTGGTCGCTGTTCCACACGCTCTGGTCGGGGGCCGACGTCCTGAACCCGGCGCTCCACCCGCTGATCCGGGCCAACGGTCAGGCCGCGTGGTTCGGCTGGCCGGACGACCCGACGCTCGAGACCCTGCGCAGCGAGTGGATCGCCACGAGCGACGAGGCGCAGCAGAAGGCGCTGGCCGCCCGCATCGAGGAGCGCGCCTTCGCGGTTGTGCCCTACGCCCCTGCGGGCCTCGTGCAGCAGCCGATGGCCGTGAGTTCGAAGCTCAAGGGCATGGTGATGGCGCCCGTGCAGTTCTTCTGGAACATCGAGAAGACCGCCTGAGCCTGGAGGGTCGGAGCGCCCGCGGCGGTCCTAGCCCGCCCCTTTCTCGGACACACCGGCCTGCGCGAAGGTCGCCATGCCGGTGTGGCAGGCGAGCGCGCCCTTCAGCAGGCCCATCGCCATGCCGGCGCCCGAGGCCTCGCCGAGGCGCATGCCGAGCGCCAGCAGCGGCACCAGACCGAGCCGCTCCAGCACCTCGGCGTGGACGCCCTCCGCCGAGACGTGGCCGGCGAGGCAATGGTCGAGGGCGCTCGGGTCGGCGGCGTGGAGCACGGCCGCGGCGGCGGTGGCCACGTAGCCGTCGATCACCACCGGGATGCGCTGGAGCCTGGCGGCCAGGATCGCCCCCGCCATGGCGGCGATCTCCCGGCCGCCGAGGCGCGCCAGGACCTGGAGCGGGTCGTCGAGATGGCCGGCATGGTGGGCGAGCGCCGCCTCCACGGCCGCGACCTTCCGGGACAGGCCGTCCCGGTCGACGCCGGTGCCGCGCCCGACCCAGTGGGCGGGATCGCCGCCGAACAGGGCGGCGTAGAGGGCGGCCGCCACGGTGGTGTTGCCGATGCCCATCTCGCCGATGCCGAGGCAGTCGGTACCGGCGGCCACCGCCTCCATGCCGAACGCCATGGTGGCCACCGTGGCGCGCTCGTCGAGGGCCGGCGCTTCCGTGATGTCGCCGGTGGGCATGTCGAGGGCGAGGTCGAACACCTTGAAGCCGAGGCCGTAGGCCGCGCAGATCTGGTTGATCGCCCCGCCCCCGGCGGCGAAATTGTCGAGCATCTGCCGGTTGACCGCGTCCGGGAAGGCCGAGACGCCGCGGCGCGTGACCCCGTGGCTGCCGGCGAAGACGCAGACCAGCGGCCGGTCGAAGCTCGGGGGCGCCTTACCCTGCCATGCCGCCAGCCACGTCACGAGGCTCTCCAGCCGCCCCAGCGAGCCCGCGGGCTTCGTCAGGGTCGCGTCCCGGGCGGCGACCGCGGCCTTCGCCTCCGCGTCGGGGCCCGGCATCGCCTTCAGCAGGTTGCGGATGTCGTCGAAGGGACCGGGTTCGGGAGCGGTCATCGGGTCGGTCATGGCGGCGATGATTTCCTGTGGGCGCCCCCGGACGGGGAGACTATAATGGACCGGCGCGCGGTGGCGGGCGGATGCGAGAGACCGCGATGAACAGGCAGACCGGCGGGGAGGCCGACTGGCCCGGGCGCGGCGCCCTCTACGACCTCGCCGGGTGCCTGCGCTTCTACTCCCGCCTGCCGGTGCCGCAACTGCCCGGCGAGCCGGACCCGCATCGCAGCCCCGACTTCACCACCCTGCCCCGGATGCTGCCGCTGGCCGGCCTGATCCTGGCCCTGCCCGCGGCCCTGGTCCTGGCCGGCGGCTGGTGGATCGGGCTCGGGCCGTTCCTGGCCGCGACGCTCGCCATCGCCGTACTGGTGGTGGCCACGGGCGCCCTGCACGAGGACGGGCTCGCCGACGTCGCCGACGGATTCGGCGGCGGCACCACCCGGGAGCGCCGCCTGGAGATCATGCGCGACAGCCGGATCGGCGCCTACGGGGGTGCGGCCCTGGTCCTGGCCCTGGCCCTGCGGATCGGCGCCCTGGCCACGCTCCTCGACCGGACCGGGTACGCCGCCGTCACCGGCCTGATCCTGGCCGCCGCCCTGTCGCGGGTCGCCGCCCTCGCCCCGATGGTGCTGCTGGAGCCGGCCCGGCCCGGCGGGCTCGCCGCCGCGGTGGGCCGCCCGGACCGGGCGAGCCTCGCCACCGCCCTCGGCCTCGGTGCGGTGCTGGCCCTCGGCGCCGTGCCGCTCGGCCTGCCGTTCGGCGGCGTCGTGTCGATGATCCTGTGCGCCGGCCTCGCGGCTTTGGCCCTGACCCGGCTCGCCCGCGCCAGGATCGGGGGGCAGACCGGGGACGTGATCGGCGCCTGCCAGCAGGTCGCGGAGATCGCCGCGCTGCTGGCCCTGGTGGCGGCTTGGGCGGAGTGAGGACGCCAACGCGTCTTGACCCGGCCACGATCCCCCGCCCAAGGTTTCCCGATGCCGCCCGCGCCAAAACCCTCCTCGCCCTGCACCAAGGTCTGCGTGCTCGACGCCCCGACCGGATTGTGCTGCGGCTGCGGGCGGACCCGCGACGAGATCGCCGCCTGGGGGGCGCTGTCGGAGGTGCAGCGCCGCACCGTCATGGCGGGGCTCGAAGCCCGGATGCGGGCCGCCGGCCTCACGCCTCTGGAAGCGCCGCTGCCGTCATGATCTATCTCGGCCTCGCCGCCCTCGCCCTGGTGGCCGTCGCCCTGGTCCTCAGCGACGGCAGCGACAGCGTCGGCGGCGTGATCGGGCCCGATCAGCTCGCCAACCTCGCCTGGACCGGCACGATCCTGCTCCTGGTGGTGGCCGGATTCTGGCGGCAATTCACGGCGCGCCTCGGCGCGAACCTGCAGGCGCTCCTGGCCTGGGGGCTGATCGGCCTCGCCCTCGTGATCGGCTACAGCTACCGCGACCGGATCCAGGATGTCGGCGCCCGGGTGCTCGGCGATCTCCGGCCGGGGAGCGCGACCTCGAGCGGCGACGGGTCCGTCACCGTCACCCGGCGGGCGGACGGCGATTTCCGCGTCAATGCCGAGGTGAACGGCCGGGTGCAGCCCTTCCTGTTCGACACCGGGGCGAGCAGCGTGGTGCTCACCGCCGAGAACGCCGCCGCCCTGGGGCTCACCCCCGCGCCCGCCGATTTCACCGCCCGCGTCTCCACCGCCAACGGCATCACCTACGCGGCGCCGACCCAGCTCGACTCGCTCAGCGTCGGCACGATCACCGAGCGGCGGGTCAACGCCATGGTGGCCAAGCCCGGCGCGCTCTCCGCGAACCTCCTCGGCCAGACCTTCCTGTCGCGGCTGTCCGGCTACGAGGTGCGGGGCGACCGCCTGATCCTGCGGCGTCCCTGACCGGGCCGCCGCTCAGGCCGCGCGGGCTTCTTCGGGCGCCGCGCGGGAGACCAGCGCCACCGCCTCCCGCAGGGTCGCGAGGTCCGCCTCCGGGCGCATGCCGTGGGTCGAGAGATGGCGTCGGTAGGCCCGCGCCCCCGGCCGGCCGTTGAACAGACCGAGCATGTGCCGGGTCACCGCGTGCAGCCGCTCGCCCCGGGCCAGGGTCGCTGCGATATAGGGCTCGAAGGTCGCGATCGCCGCGAAAGCGTCGGGGGCCGGTGCCGGCACGCCGAACAGGTCGGGATCGACACCGAGCAGCAGCGCCGGCTCGGTATAGGCGGCGCGGCCGACCATCACGCCGTCGACCTCGGCGAGCCGCGCCCGCGCGGCGTCCAGGTCGCGCAGGCCGCCATTGACCGCGATCGGCAGGCCGGGCAGCCGCTGCTTCAGCCGGGCCGCGCGTCCGTAATCGAGAGGCGGCACGTCCCGGTTCTCCTTGGGCGAGAGCCCCTGGAGCCAAGCCTTGCGCGCATGGACGATCAGGCCGTCGACGCCCGCCGCCACCACGGCGTCGGCCAGGGTGTCGAGCGCGGCCTCGGGATCCTGGTCGTCGACGCCGATCCGGCACTTCACCGTGACCGGCACGGAGACCGCCGCCTTCAGGGCGGCGACGCAGTCGCCCACCAGGGCCGGCTCGCGCATCAGGCAGGCGCCGAAGCGGCCCTCCTGCACCCGGTCCGAGGGGCAGCCGACATTGAGATTGACCTCGTCGTAGCCGAAATCCGCGGCGATCCGCGCGGCCTGCGCCAACTCCGCCGGATCCGAGCCGCCGAGCTGGACCGCCACCGGGTGCTCGACATCCGCGAAGCCGAGCAGGCGCTCCCGCGGCCCGTGCAGCACTGCGCCGGTGGTCACCATCTCGGTGTAGAGCCGGGCGCGCGCCGAGAGGGACCGGTGGAAGGCCCGGCAATGCCGGTCCGTCCAATCCATCATCGGGGCGACGGAAAACCGCCATCCCGCCAGTGCGCCGCGTTCGTCAGCCGCCGTCACGTTCCCATATCCGTGCTGTGACCCGTATCCCGCCCGCCATGCGTCCCGCCGGAGGCCGCGCGTCCGGGGTCCGGCCGATGGCGCGGGAGGGCGCCGGATACCACGGGAGGCCGCCCGGCGAAACGCCGTGCGGTGCCGGTCAGTCCGTCGCCGGCGTCGCGGCTGGCCTTTGGCTCGGTGAGGCGCGGGCTCGGTCAGGCGCGTGGTCCGGCCGGCCAGTAAATCCCTCGGCGATCGCACCATGTCGGTGAAAACCGGGCCGCAGCATGGCTCCCATGTGCGGCCGGCATGGAATCGTTCCAATGTAAAGAAGATGATGGGCCGGTGCGGTGCCGTTGAGCATTTGATTCTGTCTCGCGCAGGTGCGTATTTTACCAATTTATATTGGGAATTAACAGAAATGACTATCGGGAAAAAGGTCTTATATATTATAGGTGGGATAATGTTGGCATTCATATCGATCGTGGGTGTGCAGGTTTCCTCCATCGGCGGGGTGATGATGGACGGCCGCAAGGCCGCCATCCGCGCCCAGGTCGAGTCGGCCCACAGCATCGTGGCTACGTTTGCCAAGCAGGCGGAGGCCGGCGCGATGACGGCCGACGAGGCGCGGCGGCGCGCTGCCGACGCGCTGCGGGCGATGCGCTACAACGGTGGCGACTACGTCTTCGTCTATAGCTCGACCCCGGGCGATATCGGCCGCAACGTCGTGCATCCCGATCCCAAGATCGAGGGCACGCGGTCCCGCGACGACGCGGCGATGAAGAAGACCTTCGTCTGGACGATGATCCGGCACGCTCAGGAGGGCGGCGGCTTCACCGAGTACCGTTGGGCCCGCCTCGGTGAGACCGAGCCCGCGCCGAAGGTCGCCTACTCGCTCGCCTACGAGCCCTGGCAATGGGTCATCAACTCCGCCCTGTACGTGGACGACATCCACGCCTTGGACCGGGCACGGATCGTCACCACCCTGCTCTGGCTGGTCCCGCTCGCCATCGGGGTCGGGGTGGTCGGGTTTCTGCTGGCACGCAGCATCACGCGCCCCCTGAGCGCGTTCACGGCCGCCCTGCGGCGGCTCGCAGGCGGCGAGATGGATGTCGCCATCCCGGGGCGCGGCCGGCGCGACGAGATCGGCCAGATGGCCGAGGCCGCCGGCGTGTTCCGGGACAGCATGATCCAGGCCCAGACTCTATCGGCCGAGCAGCGGGCCGAGCAGGAGCGGCGGCAGGAGCGCGCCCACTGGGTGGAGGCGGTGACCCGCAGCTTCGATGCCGAGGCGAGCCAGTTGCTGGCGCGGGTCGACACCGCGGCGGCCGGGATGCGGGAAGCCTGCCGGGCGATGTCGGAGACTGCCGCGGAGGCGGCGCAGCAGGCCGGCTCGGCGGCCGGGTCTGCGCAGCAGGCGGCGGCCAACGTGCAGACGGTGGCGGCCGCCACCGAGGAGCTGTCCGCCTCGATCGGGGAGATCAGCGGCCAGGTCGCCAAGTCGGCCGAGATCGCCGGTCAGGCGGTGACGGAGGCGGAGCGGACCGACCGGCAGATCCGCGGGCTCGCCGGGGCCGCCGAGAAGATCGGGGAGGTCGTGCGGATCATCTCGGCGATCGCCGAGCAGACGAACCTCCTGGCGCTCAACGCGACCATCGAGGCGGCGCGGGCCGGCGAGTCGGGGCGGGGTTTCGCGGTGGTCGCCGCCGAGGTGAAGGGGCTGGCCGGACAGACCGCGAAGGCCACCGAGGAGATCACCGCGCAAATCGCCGCGATCCAGGGCGAGACCATGGAGGCCGTCAACGCGGTGCACGCCATCGGCGGCACGGTCGACACGATGAACGCCATCGCCAGCGCGATCGCGGCGGCGGTCGAGCAGCAGCGGGTCGCCACGGGGCACATCTCGCAGAACATCGACCAGGCCGCCCAGGGCACCGACTCGGTGAGCCAGAACGTGGTCTCGGCCTCATCGGCCGCGGAGGCGACGCAGCGCGTGGCCGGGGAGGTCGGCGCGGCGGCTGGCGACGTCTGCCGCAGCGCCGAGGCCCTGCGGTCCGAGGTCATGCGCTTCCTCGCCGAGATGCGGGCCGCCTGAGTGCGCGGTCGCGTCGGATGGGCACCACCGTGGCGGATGCCCGTCCGACGCGGCGCGTCAGAGCACCGGCATGGCTCCCGCCACCGTGACGAGCGCGCCCGACGTGTAGCTGCTCTCCTCCGAGGCCAGCATCACGTAGGCCGAGGCGAGTTCGGCCGGTTGTCCGGGGCGGCCGAACGGCACTTGGCTGCCGAAGGATTTCACCGAATCCTGGCTCATCCCGGAGGGAATGAACGGCGTCCAGATCGGCCCGGGCAGCACGCCGTTCACGCGCACGCCCTTTTCCGCGAGCAGCTGGGCGAGGCTCAGCACCATGTTGCTCAGCGCACCCTTGGTGGCGCTGTAGGCGAGGAGCGACGGCATCGGGTGCTTGGAATTCACCGAGGAGGTGAAGATCACCGAGGCGCCGGGCTTCAGATGGGCGAGGGCCGCCTTGGTCACGTAGAACGCCCCGAACACGTTGGTGCGGAAATGATCCTCGAACACGGCGTCGTCGATTCCGGCGAGGTCCGCGTTCGGCTGCTGGAACGCGCCGTTGTTGACCAGCACGTCGAGGCGCCCGAACGTCTCCACCGTGCGGGCGACGATCTGGCGCCCGTAGGCGGCGTCCTTGAGGTCGCCCGGCAGGAGCAGCGCGCGCCGTCCCGCCTTCTCGATCCACTGGGCGACCGCCTCCGCGTCGGCCTGCTCGTCCGGCAGGTAGGAGATGGCGACGTCCGCACCCTCCCGGGCGAAGGCGATGGCGACCGCGCGGCCGATGCCGGAATCGCCGCCGGTGATCAGCGCCGCCTGGCCGGTCAGCTTGCCCGAGCCCTTGTAGCTCGTCTCGCCATGGTCGGGTTCCGGCTCCATGCGCCCGGTCTTGCCGGGGAAGCTCTGGGGCTGCGCCGCGAAGGGCGGGCGGGGATACTTGTGCAGCGGATTCGTGGTCACGCGTCGTCTCCGGTGGGGGTGCCGGTCCAACCGCACGGCCTCCCGGGTGTTCCGGCGCCGCGGCGCCGCGCCCCCGTCCGGCACCGTCCGGCCCCGCCCGCCGGGACAACACGAGTCCGTCTGCCCGCGATGGGCCGACACAGCTCAGCAACAGGCGTTCGTCAATCTCGCTGCGAGGAGGTCCCGCCATGATCGAGGTTCAGCCGGAGGATCGGGTCGCCCGCATGATCGATCGCGTCCTGCTCTACGCAGCGATGCTCTCGCTCACCTTCGGCTTGGCCACGGGCCTGTGGGGCCTGCTGCAGTGAGCCCGCCCCGGGACGGGGACCCGGGACAGGGATCCAAGGGGCGGATCACGGTCCGGCCCGGCCGCACATCCCTGCGGCGGTCCGGACGCGACTACACCGCCGTGGCGCTGATCGGGGCGGGGCTGACGGTGCTCGTGCTCGCGCTGCTGCTGGTCGGGATCCCGTGAGCGGACGCCGGCGATGCTGCTGAACCGCGCCGTCGTCGCGGCGCTGATCGTCGCGGTCGCGGCCTTCCTGCTATACCTCGCGGCGCTCGCCCGCGCGGCGCTGTCGCCCAACGAGCCCTACGCGGCCAGCATCGGCCTCACCCTCGACCAGTGCGTGGCCGCCCAGGACGGCCTGTCCGCCGAGGCGGCGCGCCTGTACTGCCGCAGGCCCGTGCCGAAACGCCTGTGACCGGCAGGAATCCCGGCCTCCCGGAGGCCCGCGTGAGTTTTCCTGACACGCTGCGTGACGACTTGGCGATTGTTCGCCCGGCGCCCGAAACCTAGACTTCGGGGCGCCGACCGGATCTGTCGCCGAGCCGGATCGCAGGAAATCGCACGGAAGGCCCAGCACCATGGCGGACGATGCGACGATCCGGTCCGGCCGCTGCCATTGCGGGGCCGTTCGCTTCGAGGCGGCCCTCGATGACGATCTCGCGTCGATCCGCCGGTGCACCTGCTCCTACTGCCGCATGCGCGGCGCCGTCGTCGCCATGGCGCGGCCGGGCGGGGTGAGGATCCTGCAGGGTGCGGAGGCGCTAACGACCTACCGGTTCCATACCGGGGCGGCGCAGCATTTCTTCTGTTCCCGCTGCGGCGTCTACACGCATCATCAGCGGCGGTCGGACCCGAACGTCCACGCGGTCAACGTGGCCTGCCTGGACGGGGTCAGCCCCTTCGACTTTCCGGAGGTCCCGGTGATGGACGGCGTCAATCACACGAACGACACCGGCCAGCCCACGCGGCGCGCCGGCACGCTGCGCTTCGTCCCGGCGGAGTGACGGCGGCGGGCCGTCCGCGTTCCGGCGCCGGCGCAGGATGCCTGACCGGTCCTGCCTGACCGGCCCGGCCCCCGAGCGCCGCTCCGAGCCGGGCCAGGCCAGGCTCAAACGCTAGTGATCGTGGCCGCAGCCGCAGCCCGGACCATGCACGTGGCCGTGATCGTGGGCATGATCATGGCCGTGCTTCTGGTGCCCGTGCTCGTGATCGTGGCTGTGATCGTGGCTGTGGCCATGGTCGTGCGCGTGATCGTGATCATGCCCGTGACCGTGATCGTGATGATCATGGTCGTGATGAGCGTGGGCATGATGATCGTGCCCGTGATCGTGCCCGCAGGTGCTGTGATCGTGGGCGGCGTGCTCGGGCCGGAAGGCGCGGGAGACCGGGGTCGCGACGCAGCCCTGCCCGCGGACCAGCTCGGCCGCGGCGGGTGTCGCCGGAACGTAGAGCACGTCCGCGCCGATCTCGGCATCCACGTGGCTGCCGCCGAGCTGCCAGGCCAGGCGCAGCAGGCGGGCCGGATTCTCGGCGCGCACCTCCAGGAGATCCTCGGCGGCCGCCCGCACCGCGACGAGCCGGCCGTCGTCGAGGCGCAGGGCGTCGCCGTCCTCGAGCGCCGCCACCTTGGTGAGTGCGACGTCGAAGCCGAGACCGCCCTCGGCGACCAGGGGTCCCGTGACGGCATCCCGGGCCGCGCGGTCGAGGGTCACCGTGTCGGCGACGCGGTCGGCGCGCACCGCGGCCCGGCGGACGATCGTGGTGGCTGTCGGCATGGGACCCTCGGACATGGTGCCGGACTGATGCCGGACGTGGTGCCGGATAGGGGGCTACGGCATCCCGGCCGGAGCACCGCCTCGGAACCGTGGCATAGGGCGAGACGGGAACCCGACGCAACTCGTCTCGCGGCCGATGGAACCTTAGCCGTATGGCCGGCATTCCTTTCCTGCTAAGCTCGACGCGATCCGCAACGATCACGGCCACCGGCCGGACCGGATTCACAAGGGAGTTCTGGGGACCATGAAGAAGCTGACGGCAGCCGCCCTCGCCACCATCGCCGCCCTCTCGCTCGCCGGCTGCAACACCCCGGAAGACCGGGCTCTGGGCGGTGCGGGCCTCGGCGCCCTGACCGGTGCGGCGATCGGTGCGGCGGCCACCGGCCGCGCGGGCGGTGCCCTGGCGGGTGCCGCGATCGGCGGCGCCGGCGGCGCCATCGTGGGCGCCTCGACCGCGCCGCGCTGCCCCTACGGCACCTATCGCGACGCCTACGGCAACGTCTACTGCCGCTAAGCGAGACTGAGCTGGGCGGGCCGGGCGCGTCCCGGCCCTTCCTCGCGGCGTGCGGAGGGTCTATCCCGTCGCTCGGCCGGGCCTGTCCCGGTGCCGGAACCCCGCCGCCCCGATGACAGAGCCGAGCCGAGGATCAGCGCCGAGACCGGGCCGCCCATGAGCCAGGCGACCAAGTCCCAGGGCGTCTGGGGGAAGCTCGGCGGTGCCGGCATCGGCCTCGCGATCGGCGGTCCGCTCGGGGCCCTGATCGGAGGGGTCGCGGGCCACTTCCTGCTGGACCGGGTCGGCGCACCCTTCGGGCGGACGCCGCGCGACGTCGTGTTCACCACCGGACTCGTGGCGCTCGCCGCCAAGATGGCGAAATCCGACGGCGTCGTGCTGCCGTCTGAGGTCGAGGCCTTCGGCCGGGTGATTCAGGTGGAGCCGTCCGCGCGGGCGGGCGTGGAGCGCCTGTTCGATCTCGCCAAGAAGACCACGAGCGGCTTCGAGGCCTACGCGCACCAGCTTGCGACCACCTTCGGCGACGAGCCGGCGCTGCTGGAGGACGTGCTCGACGGCCTGTTCCAGATCGCCGGCGCCGACGGGGCCCTCCACGAGGCCGAGGAGCGCTACCTGCGCGCGGTCTCGGGAATCTTCGGCTTCGATGAGGTGGCGTTCCGGCGCATCGCCGCCCGGCACGTGCGGCTCCCGGACGATCCCTACGGCGTCCTCGGGCTCGACCGGGAGGCGGACGATGCCGCCGTGAAGGCGCGCCACCGCGCGCTGGTCGCCGAGCACCACCCGGATCGGGCGCTCGCCCGCGGCCTGCCGACGGAGGCGGTGGCCATCGCCACGCGGCGCCTCGCCGCGATCAACGCGGCCTACGACCGGATCGCGCAGGAGCGCGGGCTGCGGTGAGCCTCATCCCCGATACGCCCCTCGCCCGCCGCGTCGCGCCCTCGCCGAACCACGGAGCCCGGCGCGCGGGGCCGCTCGACATGCTGGTCCTGCATTACACCGGCATGGACAGCGGGGCCGCCGCGCTGGCGCGGCTGCGCGACCCGCTGAGCGAGGTCTCGGCCCACTATCTCGTGTTCGAGGATGGCGGCATCGTCCAGATGGTGCCGGAGGCCCGCCGGGCCTGGCATGCCGGCGCCGGGGCCTGGAAGGGCGAGACCGATATCAATACCCGCTCCATCGGGATCGAGATCGTCCATCCGGGCCATGCCGGCGGCCTGCCGTCCTACCCGGACGCGCAGATCGAAGCGGTGATCGCCCTGGCCCGGGACATCATCGGCCGCTGGCCGATCCCGCCGGAGCGGGTGCTCGGCCATTCCGACATCGCACCCGAACGCAAGGAGGATCCGGGCGAGACCTTCCCCTGGAGCCGGCTCGCGGCGGCGGGGGTGGGCCATTACGTGCCCCCGGCCCGCCTCCAGGACGGCCGGTTTTTCGCGCGGGGCGATGCCGGCCAGCCCGTCGAGGCGCTGCAGGCGATGGTCGCACTCTACGGCTACGACCAGCCGGTGACCGGCCTGTTCGACGCGCGCACCCAGGCGGTGATCACCGCGTTCCAGCGTCATTTCCGTCCGGCGCGGGTGGATGGCGTAGCCGACGCCTCCACCATCACCACCCTGCGCGACCTGATCGCGGCCCTGCCGGCGGCCTGAGGACCGCCGGTCCCGCCTCAGGCGCGGTGGGCCCGGGCCTCGTGCGGAGGGACGGGATCCGCGTCCGCTTGATCCGGCGCGTCGGTCCGGGTCCGCCAGAGGCTGTAGGCGACGCCGGCCGCCAGCAGCGTCAGGGTGACCACCAGCGAGACCCATGGCGGAACCGTCACGAGCCCGAACGTGTCGGCCACCACGATCTTGGCGCCGATGAAGATCAGGATGAAGGCGAGCGCGGTCTTGAGATAGGCGAACCGGTCGACCATCGCGGCCAGGGCGAAGTAGAGGGCGCGCAGGCCCAGGATCGCGAAGATGTTGGAGGTGTAGACCACGAACGTGTCGGTGGTGATCGCGAAGATCGCCGGCACGCTGTCGACCGCGAAGATCACGTCGGCGCCGTTCACCAGCACCAGGGCGAGGGCCAGCGGCGTGAAGTACAGGGCGACCCGGCCGGTCTTCGGATCGGTCTTGCGGACCGTGAAACGCTGGCCGTGCAGCTCCGGCGTCACCCGGAAGGTGGTCTTGAACCAGCGCACGACGGCGCTGTTCTGGAAGTCGCCCTCCTCCTCGTCGCCCGAGACGAGGATCTTCAGGCCGGCATAGATCAGGAAGGCGGCGAACAGGGACAGAACCCAGTGCACCTCGTGCACCAGCGCGGCGCCCAGTCCGATCATCAGACCGCGCAGCAGCACCGCCGCCAGGATACCCCAGAGGAGGACCCGGTGCTGGGCAGCCCGGGGGACGCCGAGCGCCGTGAGGATCATGGCGATGACGAAGACGTTGTCCATCGACAGCGACTTCTCGACCACGAGTCCGGTGACGTATTCCTCGCCGGACTGGGGACCCAGATACCACCAGATCCAGCCGCCGAAGGCGAGGCCCAGCGCGAGGTAGAAGCCGGTGAGAGCCAAGCTCTCCCGGACGCCGATCTCGTGCTCCTTGTCGCGGTGGAGGAGTCCGAGGTCGAAGGCGAGCAGGCCGGCGATCAGGAGGTGGAACCCGAGCCACATCCACAATGGCTTGCCGAGCCATTCGATGGTGAGGACGTCCATCATGTGCGGGACCTGATGCTGATTCCGGAAGGAAAGCATCGGCTCCGACATCACGGGCGCTGGGAAGCGCCCGCCAGAGGGGCCCGCAGCCGATAGGGGCGAGGTAAGCGGTGATCGGGGCGAATCAAGGGCAGGGCTGGGGATGCGGGCCTGCATCCCCCGGATGGTTCCATCGGGAATGTGCCGGTGGGCGGCGCCTGGATCGGATGTGCGGCCCGGCCGGGCCGGCTCAGTCGGCTCGGCCGCTCTCGCGGTGCGTTCGGGACGGCGTGCACCCGTACTGGAGGGGTTGAGCGGACAAGCCGCGCAGATCGGCGAGGTCGTGACCCTGATCCAGGGGATCGCCGGACAGACCAATCTGCTGGCGCTCAACGCCCCCATCGAAAAGCCGCGCGTGCGGTGTGTTGACGGGGTGGACGAGGGATCCGTTTGCCGGGCGGCACGGTCCGGATCTGCGAGAGCGTCGTCGATCGCAGCGCCACGTGCCCCGAGACGGTCTTCGCTCCGCACCGGCCAAGCACACCGGCCGAGCGACGCCGCAGCCGAGGTTCCGAACCCTCAGCCCGGGTCGCCGGTAGCCGGTTCCCCGCCCATCCGCGGCGATGCGCGTTCGCGCAGGGGTCGCTCCTCCATCAGCGCCAGGAACGTGAAGGCGCCCAGCAGGCCGAGGCAGGCGGCCAGGAAGACGAAACGGAAGGTCAGGGCGAGCTGCGCCGGGTCCGCGCCGCGGATCAGGCTCTCCACGTCGTGGCCTCCTGTCCCGCTCCCTGCCCCGCCTGCGACGCCGCCGAGTACGATCGTGCCGAAAGCCGCCACGATCAGCGCCCCGCCGAGCGACCGGAAGAAGTTCATCGCGGCGGTGGCGATCCCGAGCTGGTGCGGTTCCACCGCGTTCTGGATGGCGATGGTGGAGAGGGGCAGGATCGTCCCGATGCCCATGGAGAGCAGCGCGAACAGCACCTCCATGAGCCAGAAGGGCAGCGCCCGGCCTTCCCAGGCGATGGTGGCGCAGCAGGCGAGACTGAGGCTCATCATCGCGAGGGGCACGCGCTTGTAGTGCCGGAAATGCAGCATTGATCGGCCCGACAGCGTCGCGCCCGTGACGGTGCCGATCATCAGCGGCACCAGCGCCACGCCGGACTCGCTCGCCGAGAGCCCGATCACCCCTTCGAGGAAGATCGGCACATAGATGGTGAGGCCGATGAAGGTGCCCATGGCGAAGCAGGCGGCCAGCGTCGCGCTGTAGACCACCCGGTCCTTGAGCACCTCCGTGGGGATCAGCGGCTCCGACGCCGTGGCGAGCCGCGCCGCGAAACCGCCGGCCAGTACGGCCACCCCGGCGAGGAGGGCGAGGATCGTGGGCGAGCCCCAGGGATAGCGCACGCCGCCCCAGCTCAGGGCCAGCAGGAGGGTGACAGACCCCGCGACCATCAGGGCGGCCCCGGGCCAGTCCAGCCGGTGCTGGCGGTCGTGGCGCGGCAGGCGCTTCAGGTTGGCGTTGGTCAGCGCGAAGGCGAGGATGCCGATCGGCAGGTTGATCCAGAAGATCAGCGACCAGTGCAGGTGCTGGGCGAAGAGGCCCCCGAGCAGCGGCCCCGCCACCGAGGCGGCCACGAACACGCCCGCGATCACCACCTGATAGCGGGCGCGCTCCTTGGGCGACATGATGTCGGCCAGGATGGTCTGGGAGAGCGCGATCAGCCCGCCACCGCCGATCCCCTGGAGGCCCCGGGCCAGCGCCAGCGTCACCATCGTGGGGGCGAGCGCGCAGGCCAGCGACCCGAGCCCGAAGGTCGCGATGGCGATCAGCAGCATGATCCGCCGGCCGTGGATGTCGCTGAGCTTGCCATAGAGCGGGGTCACCGCCGTGGAGGCCAGCAGGTAGGCGGTGACGATCCAGGGGAGGTTGGCGGCGTCCCCGAGGTCGAGCCCGATGGTCGGCATGGCGGTCGCCACGATGGTCTGGTCGAGGGCCGCGAGCAGCATCGCGGTCATCAGGCCGTAGACGATCGCGCGGATCTCGCTCTGGCTGAGGCGATCTTGAGGGGCGCCGGTCTGCGCCTGTGTCTGCGCCGGGGTTCCGGTGACGGCAGCGGGGCTGGCCACGTGTCTGAGCCTCTGATCCGAGCCGTGCCGGCCGACCATCCGGTGCGAATGGGGACAGGGCGGCGAAAGGGGATGGCGGACGGCCCGCGGCCGCGGCTCGGGCCGCCGCAATCCGCGAGGCCCGGGACCAAGAAGATCTTCCGCTCGGCCGTATCGATCCTTAGCGCAGCGCCGGAGGGCAGCCCATGCCGTCCGGCACCGATCCGGTCTTCGCCCTTGACAGGACTGGCGGCCTGTCGCTCTCCCGGCGGATGCCGGATGACAGGGATGCAATCGCCATCGTGGGCGGCGGGCCGGCCGGGCTCGCCGCCGCCGAGGTGCTGGGAGGCGCTGGCCGCGCGGTCGCGGTCTACGAGCGCATGCCCTCGGTCGCCCGCAAGCTGCTGATCGCCGGGCGCGGCGGCCTCAACATCACCCACAGCGAGGCGCGGGCGGACTTCCTCGCCCGCTACCATCCGCATGGCTGTCTCGATGCCGCCATCGCGGCCTTCCCGCCCGACGCGCTGCGGGCGTGGTGCGCGGAACTCGGCGAGCCGACCTTCGTCGGGTCGAGCGGGCGCGTCTTCCCGCGCAGCTTCAAGGCCTCGCCCCTGCTCCGGGCATGGCTGGCGCGGCTCGACCGCCTCGGGGTCCGGATCCACACCCGCCACCGGCTCACGGCCCTGGGCGGGACGCTGCATTTCGACACCCCGGACGGGCCTCGCGCGATCCGGCCCCCCGCCACCCTGCTGGCGCTCGGCGGTGCGAGCTGGCCGCGCCTCGGCTCGGACGGGCGCTGGGTGCCCCTCCTCGAAGGGCTCGGGGTGGCGGTGGCGCCCCTGCGTCCGGCCAATGCCGGCTTCGCGGTGGCGTGGTCCGACCTGTTCCGGGAGCGGTTCTCCGGCGCGCCGCTGAAGCGGGTGGCGCTCGCCTGCGAAGGCACCGTGGTGCGGGGCGAGGCCGTGATCACGCAGACCGGCATCGAGGGCGGAGCGATCTACGCCCTCTCGCGCCTCTTACGCGAAGCGATCGCGGCCGGGGGCAGCGCGCGGCTCGTCGTGGATCTCCGCCCCGACCTCACCCGGGAGGCCCTCGCCCGCCGTCTGTCCGGCGCCCGGCCGGGCGACTCGGCCGCGACCCGGCTGCGCAAAGCCGCGGGCCTCGCGCCCGTTGCGGCGGGATTGCTGCGCGAGGCGGCCGGCGCCGCCCTCCCGGCGGATCCCGGGGCGCTGGCCGGGTTGATCAAGGCCGCGCCCATCACCCTCACCGCCTCCGCGCCGATCGAGCGGGCGATCTCGACGGCGGGCGGCGTCCGGCTCGACGCCCTCGACGAACGGTCGATGCTGCGGGCACATCCCGGCCTGTTCCTGGCCGGGGAGATGCTCGACTGGGAGGCGCCGACCGGCGGCTACCTGCTCCAGGGCGCCCTCGCGGGCGGAAGGGCGGCCGCCGCCGGGATGCTCGACTGGCTGCGCGAGACCGGCGGCTGACGCGCCCGCCTCACGGCCGCGTGCAGAACCCGACGATGCCGGACGCGTCCGCGGGGCAGCTGGCGCCCTCCCCGTCATAGACCGCCACGCCACCCTTGAGGCAATGGGCCGTGACCAGCATCTCGCCGGTCCCGCAGGTGATCGTGCAGCCCCCCGGGCAATCGGATTTGCGCACGGGTCGCAAGCTGGCGGCTGTGGCCTCGCCCTTCGGGCCCGGGCCGCCCTGCGGTCCGACCGGACCCCGCGGGCCCGGAGGACCCTGCAGGCCCGCGGCCCCGGCATCGCCCTTCGGGCCCGGTGCGCCCTGCGGGCCGACCGCGCCCTGGGGGCCGGTCTCCCCTTTCGGACCGGTCTCGCCCTGAGGACCCGTATCGCCCTTGAGACCCTGCTCGCCCTTGGCTCCTTGGTCTCCCTTGGCCCCCTGATCGCCCTTGAGACCGGCCTCGCCCTTGGCCCCCGTCTCCCCGGGCGGTCCTGCGACACCCTGAGGGCCGGGCGGTCCGGGCGGACCCTCCGGCGCGCAGTTCGCCACAACCGCCTCCCGCTCGTCCGGCTCCGCCTTCAGCGTCACCACGCAGGTCGAAGGCCGGTAGGGCAGCCGGAAGGTGAACCGTCCGCGCCGGTCGGCCTGGATCGAGATGTCGTCGTCCAGCACCACGATCGCCCCGGGCTTGCGCACCGAGCCCGAGATCCGGAGGTCGCCGGCCTCGATGCGCGCGTCGTAGACCATGATCGGCTGGCTCGGGGTCTGCGCGTGCCGGACCCGCGGGCGGGCCGGGCGCGATCGCCCTGCGGCGGCCGCGGCCGGATCCGGACCTGCGCCACCCGGCGGATCCGCCTGCTGGCCGAGCGCCGCCCCCGACAGGGCGAGCAGGATCGTCAGAGTGAGGGCTGAGCGCATGCGCGGTCCGGTTCGGCCGCGTCACGCACGCGGCGGCCCGACATTGGTCTCGCCCTGCGAGGGAGGTCAACCGGGGCGGCGGAACCGGCGGTGGCGGTCGATTCCACAGGCGTCCACAGCCATCCACAGGCCAAGCCGCTGCTTCCGTGCGCGATTCCGGGACGCCGCGGAAACCGTTTGTGTGCGTTCCTGTTATGTTCCTATCGTCCGGCATGACCGGAGCCGACGGAGATGGGGCTGGACCCTGCGGACGAGACCGAGGGGGCGAACGCGCGGGGCGATCCCCGGGCCCGGCTCGCGGCCCTGCGGATGCGCCTCGCGCCGCCGGCCGGCGAGCGGGACCTGCCGCCGGTCCTGCCGCCGGTCCTGCCGCTGGGCGTACCGGAGCTCGACGGGCATCTGCCGGGCGGCGGCCTCGTCCTCGGGCCGCCCCACGAGATCGCGCCGGCCGAGCCCGTGGACGGGGTCGCGGCCCTCGGCTTCGCCCTGGCGCTCTGCGCCCGCCACCTCGCTGGCCGGCCTGGTCCGGCGCTGATCGCCGCCGCGCCGGGGCAGCCCCTGCCCTACGGCCATGGCCTCGCGGGACTCGGCCTCGATCCCGCCCGGCTGCTGCTGCTGGAGGCCGGCAGCGATGCGGAGGTGTTCCGCGCGCTGGAGGCGGCCCTGCACGCCCGGGCGCTCACGGCCCTCGTCGGCCTCGTCCGGGACGGCCTGCCGCTGAAGCCGGGCCGGCGCCTGCAGCTCGCCGCGGAAGGGTCTGCTCCGCCGCTGCTGCTGATCCTGCGGCCGGCGCCTGCCGGCCTGCCCAACGGGGCCGCCACCCGCTGGCGGATCGCCGCGGCGCCCGCGGCGCGGGACCGGTTCGGCACCCTCGACAGGCCGCGCTGGCGGGCGCGGCTCGAACGCTGTCGCAACGGGCGGGGCGGCGACTGGCTTCTGGAGTGGGACCATGCCGCGCATCGTCTGCATCTGCCTGAGCCACTGGCCGGTGACGCGGCTGCGGCGGGCCGGTCTCGCGCCTGAGCGCGGCCCCCTCGCGGTGGCCGCCGAGGGCCCCGGCGGCCTGCGGCTCGTGGCCCTCGACCCGGAGGCCCGCGCCCTGGGCCTCCAGCCCGGCGAGCCCCTGGGCCGGGTCCGGACGCGGATCGGCGTGCCTCTCCAGGTCTATCCCGCCGACCCGACCGCCGACCGGGACGCTCTGCTGCGGCTCTGCCGCTGGGCGGGCGGCTACGCGCCCCTCGTGGCGCCGTTCGGGCCGGCCGAGGCGGGGGACGGGCTCTACATCGACGTCGCCGGGGCCAGTCACCTGCGCGGCGGCGAGGCGAGTCTCGTCGACGATCTGGCAGACCGTCTCGCGCGGGGACATATCCCCGCCCGGATCGCCCTTGCCGACACACCCGGGGCCGCCTTCGCGCTGGCCAGCCATGGCGGGGTCGACCGGATCGTCGTGCCGCCGGGCGGGGCGGCCGAGGCTCTGCGGGGTCTGCCCGTGGAGGCCCTGCGGCTGGATCCCGGCACGGTCTCGGGGCTGAAGCGGCTCGGCCTGCGCCGGATGGGCGAACTCGATGCCCTCCCCCGGGGACCCCTCGCCCGTCGCTTCGGCGAGGCGTTGCTGTTGCGCCTCGATCAGGCCCTGGCACGCCGTCCCGAGCCGCTGGCGCCCCTGTCGGAGGCCGCCGAATACGCCGCCGCCCGCAGCTTCCTCGACCCGATCGGGCGGCAGTCGGACATCGTCCGGACCGCCCGCGACCTGATGGCCGAGATCGCCCCCCGCCTGGAGCGGGACGGGCTCGGTGCCTGTACCCTGCGCCTCGCCCTGCATCGGGTCGACGGCGCGGTGCGGGCCCTCGACCTCGGCCTGTCGCGCCCCGAGCGTTACCCCGAGCGGGTCGCGGCCCTGGTTTCCCTGCGCCTCGACCGGTTGGGCTCCGCCCTCGAGGCCGGGTTCGGCTTCGAGACCGTGGCGCTCGCCGTGACGGTGACCGGGGCCATGCCGGCCCGCCAGACCGATCTCGGGGCGGACGCCTCCGGCGATGGGGTCGCCGTCCTGGCCGATGCCCTGGCGCAGCGCCTCGGGCGGGGGTTGCTGCGCCTGGAGCCACGGGCGAGTCACCTGCCGGAACGGGCTGATCGGAGTGGTCCCTGGGTTGCCGGAGAGGGGCACGGATCGTCAGCGGACAAGGACATCGGCCGGACGCGCGCGCATCGCCCTCTCCCCTCTGCAGAGGAGGATGCCCCCCGAAGGGGAACGAGTCGGCACGAAGTCCCGCACGGGGGGAGCGAGGGTGCAGGGTCCGGCCGTGGCCTTCATGAAGCGCGCGATCCCTCCGGAAGCGGCTTTCCCTTCTCCCGGCCCCTTCTGAAGCAGGAGCCAACCTCCCCCGCAGAGGGGGGCGTGAGGGCGCGGGCCTTTCCCATCTCCGTCCCCTGCTCAATCCCCTGGCCCGATCACCTCCCGCCCCGCCCCCTGGTGCTGTTCCCCCGGGGCGAAGCCGCGTGCGACGTGCTCTCCGCCGTCCCGGAGGGGCCGCCCCGGCGCTTCCGCTGGCGCGCGCAGGTTCACCGCGTCGCCCATGCCGAGGGGCCGGAGAGGATTTCCGCCGAATGGTGGTGCGCGCCCGGCGCGGAGCGCGACTATTACCGCATCGAATGCGAGGCCGGTCACCGGCTCTGGCTCTACCGCGACGGGCCGCACGCCCCCGGGCATCCGGCCTCGTGGTACGTCCACGGGCTGTTCGCGTGAGCCGCCCCGAGATCCCTTTCGCCGAACTCGCCGTCACCACGAACTTCTCGTTCCTGCACGGCGCCGCGCACCCGCAGGACTACGTCGTGCAGGCGGCGGCCTACGGCCTCTCGGCGATCGGCATCGCCGACCGCAACACCGTGGCCGGCGTGGTCCGGGCGCATGCGGCGGCGCGGGCGCTCGAAGCGGAGGGCACGAAGATCCGGATCCTGCCCGGCGTCCGCCTCGTCACCGAGGAGGGGTTCGAGGCCGTCACCTACCCGATGGACCGGGCGGCCTGGGGGCGCCTCTGCCGGCTGCTCACCCTGGGCAACCGGCGCGTCCGCAAGGGTGAGTGCCGCTTCGCCTTCGCCGAGATGCTGGAGGCCGCGGAGGGACAGATGTTCATCGCCATGCCGCCGGCCCGGCGCCTGCCGGAGGGCTTCCGGTCGCGTCTGGAGGCGCTCGCCGCCGCGGCCCCGGGCCGGACCTTCCTCGGGGCGAGCCATACGCGCCGGGGCGACGAGCGGCGCCGCCTCGGTCTGCTCGCCGAGCTGGGCGCGGCCGCCCGCGCGCCGATGGTCGCGGTCTCGGACGCGCTTTACCACCATCCCGAGCGGCGCCCGCTCCAGGACGTGGTGACGTGCATCCGCGCGGGCTGCCGGATCGGCGAGGCGGGCTACCGGCTGGAGGCCAATGCCGAGCGCCACCTGAAGCCCCCCGCCGAGATGGCGCGGCTGTTCGCCGACCACCCGGAGGCGGTGGCCCGCACCGTCGAGATCGCCGAGGCCTGCGGCTTCTGCCTGTCCCAGCTGCGCTACGAATATCCCGACGAGCCGGTGCCCCCCGGGCGCACGCCGCAGGAATACCTGGAGGAGAAGACCTTCGAGCGGGCGCACTGGCGCTACGGCAGCGATATTCCCTCCGCCGTCGCGGCGACGCTCCGCGAGGAGCTGCGGCTCATCGCCAAGATGGACTATGCCCGTTACTTCCTGACCCTGTTCGACGTGGTCGAGTTCGCCCGCGGCAAGGGGATCCTCTGCCAGGGCCGCGGCTCGGCGGCCAATTCCGCCGTGTGCTTCTGCCTGGGCATCACCGCGGTGGACCCGTCCAAGCACCGGCTGCTCTTCGCCCGCTTCATCTCGGAGAACCGGGGCGAGCCCCCCGACATCGACGTCGATTTCGAGCACGAGCGCCGCGAGGAGGTGATCCAGTACCTCTATGCCCGCTACGGCCGGGAGCGGGCCGCCCTCTGCGCCACGGTGATCCACTACCGTCCGCGCATGGCGATCCGCGAGGTCGGCAAGGTCCTCGGGCTCACCGAGGACGTGACCGCGGCGATCGCCGACACGGTCTGGGGCTCCTGGGGCACCGGGATGCCGGACCAGCATGTGCGCGAGGCCGGCCTCGATCCGGGGAACCCGGCGATCCGGCAGGCGCTCGACCTCGCCCATCAGCTGATCGGCTTCCCCCGCCACCTGTCCCAGCATGTCGGCGGCTTCGTGCTGACCCGCGGGCGCCTCGACGAAACCGTGCCGGTGGGCAACGGCGCCATGGCGGACCGCACCTTCATCGAGTGGGACAAGGACGACATCGACGCGATCGGCCTGATGAAGGTCGACGTTCTGGCGCTCGGCATGCTGACCTGCCTCAAGCGCGGCCTCGCGTTTCTGGAGAAGGACCACAATACCTTCTACGAGACGCTGGCCGACCTGCCGCAGGAGGATCCCGCCACCTACGCGATGCTGGCGAAGGCCGATTCCGTCGGCGTGTTCCAGGTCGAGAGCCGGGCGCAGATGTCGATGCTGCCGCGCCTGAAGCCCAAGGAATTCTACGACCTCGTCGTGCAGGTGGCGATCGTGCGCCCCGGTCCCATCCAGGGCGACATGGTCCATCCCTATCTGCGGCGCCGCTCCGGGATCGACCCGGTGGAGTACCCCGCCCCGCACCCGGACCACGGGCCGGCGGACGAACTGAAGGAGGTCCTGCAGAAGACCTACGGGGTGCCGCTGTTCCAGGAGCACGCCATGCAGATCGCCATCACGGCGGCGGGCTTCACCCCGGCCGAGGCCGACGGCCTGCGCCGGGCGATGGCGACCTTCAGCCATGTCGGCTCGATCGGCGGCTTCGCGGACAAGTTCGTCGGCGGCATGACCCGGCGGGGCTACCCGCAGGACTTCGCCGAGCGCTGCTTCGCGCAGATCCGCGGCTTCTCCACCTACGGATTCCCGGAGAGCCACGCGGCGAGCTTCGCGCTCCTCGTCTACGCCTCGGCCTGGATGAAGTGCCGGCACCCCGACGTCTTCCTGGCCGCGATCCTCAACGCCCAGCCCATGGGCTTCTACCAGCCGGCCCAGCTCGTGCGCGACGCCCGCGCCCACGGGGTCGAGGTGCGGGGCGTCTGCGTCAACGCCAGCGACTGGGACTGCACCCTGGAGCCGGCCGGAAATCCCGCGCTGCACGCCGTGCGGATCGGCCTGCGGGTGGTGCGCGGCCTGCCCGAGGCCGCCATGCGCCGGCTCGTGCGGCTGCGGGCCAACGGCTATGCCAGCATCGAGGGCCTGCAGGCCGCCCTCGCCCTGCCCCGCAACACCCTGGAGCGGCTGGCCGAGGCGGACGCGTTCCGCTCGCTGGGCCTCGACCGGCGCGCCGCCCTCTGGATGGTCCGCACCCTGGAGGGGACCTCGGCGCGCAAGGCCGCCAAGGCCGACCCGAGCGCGCGCCGGGCCCATCTCCTCGACGCGCCCCTGCCGCTCTTCGCCTGGCACGCCGATGACGGACTGTTCCGGCACGAGCCGGCCGTGGACCTGCCGTCCCTGGCCCCGTCCGAGGCGGTGGCCGAGGATTACGCCGCCACCGGCCTGTCGCTGCAGGGGCACCCGGTCGCCTTCTTCCGGGGGCGGCTCGCCCGGATCGGCGCGATCCCGGCCCGGGCGCATCTCGATCCCGCCTTGCCCCAGGGGGCGCGGGTCACGGTGGCGGGCCTCGTGCTGATCCGCCAGCGGCCCGGCACCGCCAAGGGCGTGGTGTTCCTGACCTTGGAGGACGAGACCGGTATCGCCAACGTGATCGTCTGGAAGACGGTGTTCGAGGCCAACCGCCGGATCGCCATGCAGGCCCGGTTCCTCGCCGTGCGCGGCCGGATCCAGCGGGCGGACGGGGTGGTCCATCTCGTGGCCGAGGGGTTTCGCGATCTCACCGCGTCCCTGCGCGATCTGCGCGAGGCCGGGATGAAGCTGCCCCCCGAGAACACGGATTTCGGCGTGCCCCCGGATCGGCGCGTGTATCGCAGCCGGGATTTCCACTGAGGAACGCCCCTCGACAGGCCCCGCGCCGCGCGTAGAGTGCGGCCATGTCGAGCTTCGCCGTTCCGCGCCTCCTCCTCGCCGCCTGCCTCGCCGCCTGCGCGGCCCTCCCCCTCTGGGCGGAGGCCGCCCGGGCCGACAGCTGCGACGACCTCACCCGCCAGATCGCCGGCGCCATCGGCGGCAAGGTCGGCAAGCGGGCGGGCCCCAGCATCGACATCCGCATGGCCGGTCCGATCAAGTTCGACGTGACCTGCCGGGCCGAGCCGATCGTGCAGGCGACCTCGGCCGAGCCCGCCCCCTCGGCGACCTTCTTCCGCGACCTGTCGGTGGCCTCCGAGATCCTGGTCGGCGAGCCGGCCGCGACCGTCGAGCCGATCATCGCCAGCGCCTACCGGACCGCGCTGTCGGAGCGGCGCAAGTCGTTCATCCAGCAGAACGGCTGGTCTGCCTCCTGCTACACCGACCCGGGCAGCACCGCGATGCGGACCCTGTGCTCGGTGGGGCGCATCCCGCCGGGGTGATGCGATATCGACCCCGGCAGGATGCGCGCGAAGGGGCCGATCAGTACTCGATCACGCCGTCCAGGGCGTAGTGCTTCACGGTCTTCCGGTTGGCGATCAGCTCGTCCACCGTCGGCTCGCCCTTGAGGGCGCGGGCGATGGCGAGCTTCGTCGCCTCGTAGTTGGTCCGGTAGAGGTCCTTCTGGTCGAGGTTGTCGTCCTCGGCGCAGCGCTGATCGAGCCAGATCATGATGATCATGCACAGCTCGTCGAGCCCGTCCTTGGGCAGGATGCCCTCGATGATGCAGTCCACGATCGCGTCGCCGGTGGCGGCCTGGACCACGCCGCCGAGGAGCTCGGCATACTCGGCCGTGTGGATCGTGACCTTGGTGGTCATCATCGTGGCGGGGCGCACGAGCTGGTTGAGGTCGCGGACCACGAACATCCGCGTGTGGCCCTGGACCTGCCCCATCATCGACGCGAAGGCCTGGCCGACCGGACCGCGCACCGAGCCGATCAGCACCTCCGGCATGGCGTCGGTGTACTGGCCCTCGGCCGCCAGCACCGTGGCCTCGCCCGTGCGGAACCAGATCTCTTGCATGTTCGAACTCCACCTGATCGGAGCCCGCGGGAGACATCATCGGAGGCCCCGCGTCAATCGCGTCAGAGCAGGCCCACCCCGTCCAGGACGCCGACCATCGCGAACGCGATCGTGATCCCCGACACCGCGTAGACCACCCCCTTGTAGACGCCCGCCACGCGCTGCCCCTCGGGCAGGGCCCGGGTGGCGAGGAGGATCAGCAGGCCGAGCGCCAGGGGCAGGAGCAGCGCGTTCATCACCTCCACGGCGATGTTGAGCGCCACGAGATCCGGCACGAGCTGCACGGCGACCGCGCCGGTCGCGACCGCGAGCGCGAAGGCGCCGTAGAAGGCCGGAGCCTCCCGGGGCGACTGCTCCAGGGAGTGCGGCCGGCCGGTCACGTCGCCAAACCCCCAGGCCAGCGCCAGGGCCACGACGTTGAGCGCCACGAAGGCCGCCGCGATGATGCCCACCCCGAACACCACCTGCCCGAGCCACGGCCCCAGGGCCGGCGTGAAGGCGCCCGCGAGATCGCCGACGGTCTCCAGCCCCTTCGCGCTGCCCTGCCCGGCCTTGCCGATCGTGGCGGCGGCGGCGACGAGGATCGCGCCCATCACGCATTGCGAGACCACCGCACCCACGAGTGTGTCGAGCCGCGAGCGCCGCGCGTGCTCCCAGCCCAGGCCCTTATCGACGATCGCCGACTGCTGGTAGAAGATCATCCACGGCATGATCACCGCGCCGATATTGGCCGCGATCAGCACCCGGAACTGGCCGTCGCCCAGCGGCATGTGCCCGAAGGAGGCGACGATCTCGGGCAGGTTCGGCCGCGCCGCGACGGCGAGCCCGACGAAGACCAGCTCGAACAGGCCGACCACGATCGCCACGACCTCGACGCGCCGGTAGCTCCCGGTGAAGACGAGCCCCAGGAGCAGGCAGGCCGGCAGGCCGAGGCTCACGAGCCGCGGCACCCCGAACAGGTCCCCGATGCCGGCGATGCCGGAGAATTCCGTGACGATGGCGCCGATGCCGGCGACCACGAGGCCGCCGTACGAGATCCAGGCCCAGGCCGGCCCGTAGCGCTCCCGGATCAGCGCGCCGTGGCCGCGTCCGGTGGCGGTCCCGAGCCGCACCGTCAGCTCCTGGACGACGTACAGGATCGGCACCAGCAGGATCTGGAGGAGCAGGAGCGAATAGCCCCAGCGCGCCCCGCTCTGGGCCGCCGTGATGAGGCTTCCGACATCCGTATCGGCCAGCATCACCACGAGTCCGGGGCCTGCGGCCTTGAGGTAAGCGGACAGGCGAGGCAGGGAAGCGCTGGGCACGGCTCGGGAACAGTCCCGCGCACGGGCGGTTCCGGCGGGCGCCTGCGGCGTTTTCCCGGGGCAGGCGGGAGGAACATGTGATGGCGGAGAGCACGGATCGGGGCTCCGGCTGGAGCCTGCAGGCGACCGCCGTGCCCGACGGGGTGCGCCTGGAACTCGCCCTGGCCGACCTCGGCGGCGCGCCGGTCACCGCCGCGATCGTTCTCGACCGGGCGGAAGCCCGGGCCTTCGCCCGCGCCCTGCTCGCCGCCGCCGGCGACGCGGCGGAACGGACCTTCCCGAAGCCGGGCGCCTGACCGCGCGCCGCCGGTCGGTCAGCGGGCGAGACCGGGATTGCGGCCCGGCAGGCGGGGGACCACGGTGCCGCGCTTCTCGATCGGCGTGTCGCAGGCGTAGGCGAACTCGGTCTTCAGCGGATCGAACACGGTCTCGCCGGTGATCCGGCAATCCTCGCGCACGGTCTCGTCGAGATAGGCCCGGGCGGCGGTGCGGAAGCGCTTCACCCGGGTGGCGTCCGGCTCCGGATCGATCCGGGCCTCGCTCAGGTTGCAGCCGGTATATTCGCGCAGGGCGTTCGAGACGATCAGCATCCGGCGCATCTGCCGGTTGTCGTAGACCTCGTAGGGCTCCTTGCAGCCGATCGTCACCACCTGGGGGGTGAGCGCCACGTAGTTCCGCGAGATGTAGGAGAACCCGGTGGTGCAGCCGGCGAGGCCGAGGGCGGCGAGGCCGAGGGGCAGCAGAGCTGCGGGTCGTCGCATCCTCGTCATCCCAAGAGGGTCCCAGCCCGCGGCCCGGATCCGCCGCCTTCCCGGCGGGGCGCCGCGGTGCATTGAAACGGCTCCGCTTGCGCCGTCAATGCGTTTCTCGACCTTGCTCCCGCGAGCGCGGAGCGACGCGCCAAGCGTAGCGGTGCCGCCCTTGCGGAACACTTGCGGAACGTTTAACCTGTTCGTGATTTGTTTCAGAGACCGTCACGGGGCGGTCTGCCAAGCCGCGAGTCCCCCTTCGATGCTCACGCGCAAGCAGCTGGACCTCCTGCGTTTCATCCAGAGCCGGATGCAGGAATGCGGCGTCCCGCCGTCCTTCGACGAGATGAAGGATGCCCTCGACCTCAAGTCGAAATCCGGCATCCACCGGCTGATCACGGCCCTGGAGGAGCGCGGCTTCCTCCGGCGCCTGCCGAATCGGGCGCGCGCCATCGAGGTGATCCGCATCCCCGAGAGCCTGAGCCAGACGGCCCCATCTTCGGCCCCATCTTCGGCCCCGGCCGAGCCGCGCCGTTTCACCCCGAGCGTGGTCGAGGGCGGCAAGTCCAAGCATCCGCCGGCCCCGGCCAGCACACGGATGATCGACGACGCCGGTCGTGCCATTTCGATCCCGGTGATGGGCCGGATCGCCGCCGGTACGCCGGTCTCGGCGATCCAGAACCAGAGCCATGCCATCACCCTGTCGCCGGACTTCGTGGCCGGCGGCGAGCACTACGCCCTGGAGGTGCGCGGCGACTCGATGGTCGAGGCCGGCATCCTCGACGGCGACCTCGTGGTGATCCGCAAGCAGGACACGGCCAATACCGGCGACATCATCGTGGCGCTGATCGACGACGAGGAGGCGACGCTCAAGCGTCTGCGCCGCCGCGGCTCCTCGATCGCCCTGGAGGCCGCCAACCCGGCCTACGAGACGCGTGTCCTCGGGCCCGACCGGGTCCGGATCCAGGGCCGCCTCGTCAGCCTCGTCCGCCGCTACTGAAGCGGCTCGGCCGGCGCGTCGCCGGGGGCGAGGTCCCCGCCCGACGCATCGGTTTCCGGAGGCGTTGTCGCCCCGTCGTCAGAGGCGCGGGCCTCCGCGGAGGGCGCGGTGACCGGTTGTGGCGGCACCGACCCGTGTCCCGAGCGTGGTCGCCAGGGCACGGCGCGGCCATCGGCCCGGGCGTGATGGGCGACGAAGCTCTCGCCTTCGGACCTGAGGGCGACGGCGCCCTGGGCGGACAGGACGCGCCGGTCGATCACCAGGGGGCTGGTGCAGGTCGGAGGGGCCACGAGGCCCGTGATCAGCACCGCGGCGCGGGCGCAATCCTCCGGGAAGGCCCGCCGGTCCCGGACCAGGGCGACCGCCCGTCCGTCCGGCAGGCGCGCGGTGCATCCGAGCCGGTCACAGCGGCCGCCGCCCGATCGGACGATCAGTCCCCCGGCTCCCCGTCCGTCGCCGTCCGCCTTCAGCCATTGTTCGAGGACGAAGCCGGACGGACTGCCGAGGGCCGCAAGCCGTCCGTCCGGCCCCCGCACCGCGGCTCCCGCGCCCTGCCGATCGACATAGAGGTCGTAGCGGTCGGGTCGGGCCGCGACGACGAGTCCAAGCAGGATCGGCGGCACGGCGAGCCAGCGCAGGCGGGAGGCCGGTAACGTCGCGAGCAGCAGGCCCGCGGTCAGCAGGAACAGCGCCGCGGTGCCGAAGGCCGGCACGACCACGATGGCCCGCTCGAACCCGGCGATCCACTGGGAGACGGCGAGCATGCCCCCCACCGCCTGACCCATCAGCCACCAGATCGGGCGGTCGAGGGCGAAGGGATAGGCGAGGATCCCGATCACCGCGGAGGGCATCACCACGAGGGAGACGAGCGGCAGGGTCAGGGCGTTGCCGACGAGGCCGAAGGGCTGGATCGTCTGGAAATGGTAGGTGGCGAAGGGTGCGGTCGCGACCTGCGCCACCAGGGTCGTGGCCAGAGTCCCGGTGACCGCCGAGAGGCCGGTGCCGACGAGCCGACCGAGCCGGCCCGCCCCGGGGCGCACGAACAGCCGCCCGTCGATCAGCCGCGCGCAGGCGATCAGCCCGGCCACGGCGCCGAAGGACATCTGGAAGCTCGGGCCGAGCAGGCCCTCCGGCTCCCGGGCCAGGGCGATCAGCGCCGCGAGGGCGAGGTTGCGCATCGACAGGGCGGGCCGGTCCACCAAGATCGCGCCCAGCATGATCAGGGTCATGATCAGCGAGCGCTCGGCGGCGATGTCCCAGCCCGAAAAGGCGCAGTAGGCGGTGACGCCGACCATGGCGAAGCCGGCCGCGATCTTCTTGATCGGCCAGAGGAGCGCGCAATGGGGGACCAGCGCGAGGAGCGCCCGCACCAGCCAGAACACCACGCCGGCGGCCAGCACCATGTGGAGGCCCGAGATCGACACAACGTGGTAGATCCCGGCGGCGCGCAGCGCATCGTTGGTCGCCGGGCCGATGAGGCCGCGCTTGCCGGTCACCAGGGCCGCCGCCACCGCGCCCGCCTGGCCGCCGGCGGCCTCCGCGATCCGGCGGGTGAGCCCGTTCCGGGCCGCGTCGAGCGTGGCGGCGAGCCGCAGGCGGAGGGGCGGCGGCTCGGTCGGCGCCCGGATCGTGACCGCCCCGACCAGGGAGCCCACCGCGCCGATCCCCTGGAAGTAGGCGTCTCGGGCAAAATCGTAGCCTCCGGGCCGGGCCGCCTCCGGGGGAGGCAACAACCGGGCGGTGGCGGCGACGACGTCCCCGGGAAGCGGGGTCGGCGTCTTGCGGAAGGACACCCGCACCCGGGCGGGCCGCGCCTCCGGCGCGAGGCCGGCGAAGCTCTCCACCCGGATCAGCAGCCGGGCGCCGACCTCGCGCTCGTCCAGGGCCTCGACCGTTCCGATGAGGGGGCCGATGGTGGTGCGGTTGAGGACCGGGGCGGCGACCTCCGAGACCCGCCAGGCCGCCGCCGCGAAGCCGAGGAACGCGGCCGCCACCGCGAGCACCGCCGCCAGCGCCGCAGGGCGCGCGCCGAGGAGCGGGATCGGCGCCAGGGCAAGGGCGGCGGCGACAAGGGGCGCGGCCAGGCTCGGCGCGCCGTCGGTCGCCGCGAAATAGACCAGGATCCCCCCGCCGAAGGCCACCGCCAGCCAGGGGAACAGCCGGCGCTGCTCGGCGTCCCGGGCGAGGCCTTCGGCCACCCAGTGGCGGATGACCGGGAGGGCGGGCGCGCGGGGGCCGGCCAGCGCCACCGCGCCGCCCGCCAGCCTCGCGCCGATCCGCCGCATCGCCGCCGCCCCGTTCCGCGCGACCTGTCTCGGGGCCGGGCGATTCTGCGGGCGATTCTTAACGCATCCTCCGGCTCGTGCTACAGCCGGTGCTTCGTGCTACGGGCGCCCTGTCGAGCCCCTCGCCGCTCCGCCGCCCCTTCGCCGTCCGTCGCGCTCCGTCCGCGACCAGCCCCGGAACATACCGGACCGATGTCCTCAGCCGTCGTCACGCGCTTCGCCCCCTCGCCCACCGGCTACCTGCATATCGGCGGGGCCCGCACGGCGTTGTTCAACTGGCTCTACGCCCGCCACACCGGCGGCAAGATGCTGCTGCGCATCGAGGATACCGACCGGGAGCGCTCCACCAAGGGCGCGATCGACGCGATCCTCGACGGCCTGTCCTGGCTCGGCCTCGACTGGGACGGGGACGTGGTGTTCCAGTTCGCCCGGGCCGAGCGCCACCGGGCCGTGGCCGAGGAGCTGCTGGCGGCCGGCCGTGCCTACCATTGCTATGCCACCGCCGAGGAGCTGACCTCGATGCGGGAGACCGCCCGGGCCGAGGGCCGTGCCCCCCGCTACGACGGCCGCTGGCGCGACCGCGACCCGTCCGAGGCCCCCGCGGGGGTCAAGCCGGTGATCCGCCTGCGCGCGCCGACCGAGGGCGAGACCGTCGTCGAGGACGCCGTCCAGGGCCGCGTGACCTGGGCCAACAAGGACCTCGACGACCTCGTCCTGCTGCGTTCGGACGGGACGCCGACCTACATGCTGGCCGTGGTGGTCGACGACCACGACATGGGCGTCACGCAGATCATCCGCGGCGACGACCACCTCACCAACGCGGCGCGCCAGAGCCAGATCTTTTCCGCCTTGGGCTGGGACATTCCCCGGATGGCCCATATCCCGCTGATCCACGGGGCGGACGGAGCCAAGCTCTCGAAGCGCCACGGGGCGCTCGGCGTCGAGGCCTATCGCGATCTCGGCTACCTGCCGGCGGCCCTGCGCAACTACCTCGTGCGGCTCGGCTGGAGCCACGGCGACCAGGAGGTCTTCTCCACCGAGGAGATGGTCGCGGCCTTCGACCTCGGCGCGGTGGGGCGCTCCGCGGCGCGGTTCGACTTCGCCAAGCTCGCCAACCTCAACGGCCTCTACATCCGCACCAGCACCGATGCCGATCTCGTCGCGGCGATCGAGACGATCCTGCCCAATGTCGGTCCCGGACGCGGCCTGTCGGCGCCGCTGCAGCCCGACCTCAAGGACAAGCTCACCCAGGCCATGCCGGGCCTGAAGGAGCGGGCCAAGACGCTGATCGAGCTCCTCGACAGCGCCTATTACCTCTACGCCCAGCGGCCGCTGGCGCTGGACGACAAGGCCCGCGCCCTCCTCTCCGACGAGGGCCGCGCCCGCCTCGCCGGGGTGCGGCCGGTGCTCGAGGCGCTGCCGGACTGGAATGCGGCCTCGACCGAGGGGGCTGTCCGCCAGTACGCGGAGGACGCCGGCTGCAAGCTCGGACAGGTGGCCCAGCCCCTGCGCGCGGCGCTGACCGGCCGCACCACCTCCCCGCCCCTGTTCGACGTGATGGCGGTGCTCGGCCGGGAGGAAACCCTCGCCCGCCTGGGCGATCAGGTGCCGCAGGTCTGAAGCCACCGGGCGTAGCCGGGGAACTGCCGGCCCCGGCTCGAATTGCGCTTGGTGGAATTTGCTTGGCGTCGGGGTCGGGTTGTCACCGACCCCGTTGCTGCTGCAGTGCCGTTTGGGTAACCCATGCCTGTGAGCACCCGCAGCATAATGCGTGTGCTCAGGCCCCCGGGACCGACTCGGGCAGCCCGAGCCCGGCATCCGCCACGTCGCCAGAGAAGGGTCCACGATCCATGAGCGCACCCAGCACCATCACCGTGGACGGCAAGTCGATCGAGCTGCCGGTGAAATCCGGCACGATCGGGCCGGACGTGATCGATATCGGCAAACTCTACGCCCAGACCGGCGCCTTCACCTTCGACCCGGGCTTCACCTCGACGGCGTCCTGCGAATCGAAGATCACCTATATCGACGGCGACGAGGGCGTGCTGCTCTATCGCGGCTACCCGATCGAGCAGCTCGCCGAGAAGGGCGACTTCCTCGAGACCTGCTACCTGATGCTGTTCGGCGCCCTGCCGACCGCCGCCCAGCGGGCCGATTTCGAGTACCGGGTCACGCGCCACACCATGGTGCACGACCAGATGAACCGGTTCTTCACCGGCTTCCGCCGCGACGCGCACCCGATGGCCGTGATGGTCGCCTCGGTGGGCGCCCTCTCGGCCTTCTACCACGACTCGACCGACATCACGGACGAGAGCCAGCGGCTGATCGCGTCGATCCGCATGATCGCCAAGATGCCGACGCTCGCCGCGATGGCCTACAAGTACTCGATCGGCCAGCCGTTCGTGTACCCGAAGAACGACCTCGACTATACCTCGAACTTCCTGCGCATGTGCTACGCGGTGCCGTGCGAGGAGTACGAGGTGAACCCGGTCTTCGCCCGGGCGCTCGACAAGATCTTCATCCTGCACGCCGACCACGAGCAGAACGCCTCGACCTCGACCGTGCGGCTCGCCGGCTCCTCGGGCGCCAACCCCTTCGCCTGCATCGCGGCCGGCATCGCCTGCCTGTGGGGCCCGGCCCATGGCGGCGCCAACGAGGCGGCGCTCAAGATGCTGATGGAGATCGGCACCCCGGAGAACGTCGGCAAGTACGTCGCCAAGGCCAAGGACAAGAACGACCCGTTCCGCCTGATGGGCTTCGGCCACCGGGTCTACAAGAACTACGACCCGCGCGCCCGGATCATGCAGAGCACCACCCATCAGGTGCTGAAGGAGCTCGGCAAGACCGACGATCCGCTGCTCCACGTCGCCATGGAGCTGGAGCAGATCGCCCTCAAGGACGAGTACTTCATCGAGAAGAAGCTCTACCCGAACATCGATTTCTATTCGGGCATCACCCTCAAGGCGATGGGCTTCCCGACCGACATGTTCACGGTGCTGTTCGCCGTGGCCCGCACGGTCGGCTGGATCGCCCAGTGGGCCGAGATGATCGAGGATCCGTCGCAGAAGATCGGCCGTCCCCGCCAGCTCTACGTCGGTCCGACCCAGCGCGACTACGTGCCGGTCGACCAGCGCGGCTGAGGCAGGACCACCTGTCCTGTGACGCGAGCGACGGGGCGGCCGAGAGGCCGCCCTTCGTGTTTGCGGGGGCGATCGAACGCCGCCTGCCCGTCCGGCCGCCCTACGACTGGGCGGCGATCCGCGCGTTCCTCGCCAAGCGGGCGATCCCGGGCGTCGAGGCGGCCGATCCCGCGGCGGCCTACGCCCGCACGATCAGCATCGCGGGGCGGCACGGGCTCCTGACGGTGGCGCCCGGCGCGGATTGCCTGCACGTCGCGCTGCGCGGCGTCGAGGCCGGGCACGCCGAGGCGGTCGCGGGGCGCCTGCGCCGCCTCTTCGACTGCGACGCCGATCCCGGCGCCATCGCGGCCTGCCTTGTCGGCGATCCGGTCCTGGCCCCGCTCGTCGCCGCGCGGCCGGGATTGCGCCTCCCCGGGGCCTGGGACCCGTTCGAGACCGGCTGCCGGGCGATCCTCGGTCAGCAGGTCTCTGTGGCGGCCGCGATCGGGCTCGCGGGCAAGCTGGTGGCGGCGTTCGGGAAGCCCCTCGCGGAGCCGATGGGCGGGCTGACCCACGTCTTTCCCACGCCGGCGGATCTGGTCGAGGCGGATATCGCCCTGGCGCTCAACATGCCGCGGGCCCGCGGCGCGGCGATCCGGGCGCTGGCCGCGGCGGCTTTGGCCGATCCGGACCTGTTCGCCCCGGCGGAGTCGCTGGAGGCCGCGGTGCTCCGCTTCACGGCGATCCGCGGGATCGGTCCCTGGACGGCGCAGTACATCGCCATGCGGGCGCTCAAGCTGCCCGACGCCCTGCCGGTGGGCGATGTCGGCCTGCTGCGGGCGCTGGAGAGCCGCACCGGGCGTCCGAGCCCGGCGGCGCTCCTGGCCCGGGCCGAGGCGTGGCGCCCGTTCCGGGCTTACGCGGCGCAGCACCTCTGGGCGGCGGACGAGGCGGCTGTGAAGGCGCGGTGATAGGGGTGCTAACCCGTCGCTTCGGCGCCGCCGTCCTTGCGAGCGGAGCGAAGCAATCCAGTCGGCACCACGCTAACGTATGCCGCTGGCCTTGAGTCACTTCGCTGTGCTCGCGATGACGGAGGGGCTGGTCGACCCGGTGCCCCCATGGTCGTTGTGGGGCCATGGATGGCGCCCTACAGGGGGCGGGTGGCACGCACCACGGACCCTTTGCCCGTGACGACAGCCCAGCTCTTTCTTCTGGCGGTTCCGATCGGCGGCGTGGTGGCCCTTGGCGCGCTCTGGCTCGATCAGCATTCGCGCTGAGACCGTCTCCGAACGAGGTGCGGGTCCCCTCTCCCGAGCGGGAGAGGGACAGGGTGAGGGATGAGAACGATCCGGAAGAGGCGCGACCCAAACGCGCGTCGATGGCGGGCTCTATTCTGATCCTTCTCGACCCTCACCCCAACCCTCTCCCGAACGGGAGAGGGAGCCTGTCGCGCCTACATGAACGGACGTGCGTATGGCCGTCCTCTTTCAGTCGGCCCTGCTTCAGCGCCCGAACCGCTCGAATTTCGGGAAGCTGCGCGCCATCATCAGCCCGACCTCGGCGCGGTGGCCGAGCCACTTCTCCAGCACCGACGCGTTGGCGAGCCGGCCCTCCGGTGAGCCGTCCTGCCAGGGCAGGCCGTCCGCCAGCTTGAACACGTGCGCGTCGAGCAGCCCGCCGCTGCGGCAGCGCTGGAGGCGCACGCCCTTGCCGCGGGCGAGTTCGGCCACCTCGGAGATCGGGAAGATCAGCAGCAGTTTTTCCGTATTGACCACCGCGACGTGGTCGCCCTCGGCCGGCACCAGCACCGCCGCGGTGGCGTCGCCGTCGAGGCCCAGAACGTTCTTGCCCTTGCGGGTGTTGGCCACCAGCGCGTCGGCGGGCGCCACGAAGCCGCGCCCGTCCGAGCCCGCGATCAGCAGCTTGGTCTCGGGCCGGTAGGGCAGCGCCGCCACGATCTCGGTGCCGTCGTCGAGGTCGGCCATCAGCCGCACCGGGTCGCCGAAGCCGCGCCCGCCCGGTAGCTTCGAGGCTTCCAGCGTGAACACCTTGCCGTTCGTGGCGAGCAGCAGGATCTTCTGGGTGGTCTCGGTGGGGAAGGCGATCTTCAGGGTGTCGTCGCCCTTGAACGCAACGCCCGAGAGGTCGGCGACGTGGCCTTTGAGCGCCCGGATCCAGCCCTTGGTGGAGACGATCACGGTGATCGGCTCGCGCTCGACCAGGGCCGCGGTGAAGTCGATGCCGCCGACATCCGGGGGGCTCGCCAGCGTCGTGCGGCGCTTGCCGAGCTTGGTCTCGGGCCCGAAGGTCTTCTTCACGGCGCGGATCTGCGCCTGGATCGTCTTCCACTGCGCCGGCTCGGAGGCGAGCAGGGCGTCGATCTCGGCCTTCTCGGCGGTGAGCGCGTCGAACTCGCGCTTCAACTCCATCTCCTCCAGCTTGCGCAAGCTGCGCAGGCGGGTGTCGAGGATGGCGTTGGCCTGGATCTCGGTCAGCTCGAAACGGGCCATCAGGGCGGCCTTCGGCTCGTCCTCCTCGCGGATGATGCGGATCACCTCGTCGAGGTCGAGATAGACGATGAGCAACCCGCCCAGGATCTCCAGGCGGCGGTCGATCTGGCCGAGGCGGTAGCGCGAGCGGCGCTGCAGGACGACGCGGCGGTGGTCGACCCATTCCCGCAGGCACTCGGCGAGCCCGATCACCTTCGGCACGAGGCCGCCGACCAGGACGTTGAGGTTGAGCGGGATCCGCGCCTCCAGCTCGGTGAGCCGGAACAGCGATTCCATCAGGATCACCGGATCCACCGTGCGCGAGCGCGGCTCCAGCACGACACGCACGTCCTCGGCGGATTCATCCCGCACGTCGGCGAGCAGCGGCAGCTTCTTCTCCTGCAGCAGCTCGGCCATCTTCTCGATCAGCCGGCCCTTCGGGATGCCGTAGGGGATCTCGGTGACGACGATGTTCCAGGTGCCGCGGCCGAGATCCTCCTTGGTCCAGCGGGCGCGGACCCGGAAGGCACCGCGGCCGGTGCGGTAGGCCTCGGCGATCGACTCGGCCGAATCCACCAGGATGCCGCCGGTCGGGAAGTCCGGCCCCTGCACGAACTTCGCGAGCTGCCCGGACGTCGCCTCGGGATGGTTGATCAGGTAGAGCGCCGCGTCGCACAGCTCGGCGGCGTTGTGCGGCGGGATCGAGGTCGCCATGCCGACCGCGATGCCCTGGCTGCCGTTGGCGAGCAGGTTCGGGAAGGCCGCCGGCAGGACGATCGGCTCCTCCTTCTCGCCGTTGTAGGACGGCCGGAAATCGACGGTGTCCTCGTCGATCCCGTCGAGCAGGAGGCGGGCGACCTCGGTGAGCCGCGCCTCGGTGTAGCGGTAGGCGGCCGGACCGTCGCCGTCGATGTTGCCGAAATTGCCCTGCCCGTCGACCAGCGGGTAGCGCTGGGCGAAGTCCTGGGAAAGCCGCACCAGGGCGTCGTAGATCGCCTGGTCGCCGTGCGGGTGGAAGTCGCCCATCACGTCGCCGACGATCTTGGCGCATTTCTTGTGCGCGGTGTTGGGGTCGAGGCGCAGCAGCCGCATCCCGTAGAGGATGCGCCGATGCACGGGCTTCAGCCCATCGCGGGCATCCGGCAGCGCCCGGTGCATGATCGTGGACAGCGCATAGGCGAGGTAGCGCTCTTCCAGCGCGGATTTCAGCTCGACGCTCTCGATCCCGTCGCCGGACGGCGGCTCGAAGGGCTGGCCCATGACGGCTCCTGTCTCAGGGCGGGGCCGCCGACCGGCAGCGCCGCCTTTCCGGATGGTTCGTCAGTCCGTGGCACCGAAGGCGAGCCCGGAATCCAGAACCACCGACCCTGTCCGAGGAGGCGGACGAACCTTGCGGGCCGAGCGATTCTGGATTCCGGGCTCCGCTTCGCGGCCCCGAAACGACGGGATGACACAGCCCGGGTTGAGCCGCGCTCAGACCCGGGCGCGATTAGAACATAGCGCGAACATTACCCGGCCTCGCGGCCGAGCGCAACGAATCGCGCCCGCTCCTCGGACGGCGCGAGGCCCCGAGGGCCCCAGACGTGCCGGTCGAGGAAGTACCCCGTCAAGGTAAACCCTTGGGCAACGCCGTCCGGACCCGGGGATCCGCCGGCGAGCAGGAAGGTTGGAAGCGCGAGAAGACGGTCCCGATAGGGCTCGCCCGCCGAGGCGCTGACCGCCCGGCCGCTCTTCGGCGAGACGTAGGCGAGGGCGTCGTTGCCGCCGGTGGCGGCGCAGGCTGTCAGGTCCAGGCCGAAACCGAGCTCCGACAGGATGGCCAACTCGAACCGCACCATCAGGGGCGGCGCGATGGCGGGGTCGTCGAGGTGCTCGACGAGGATCCCCGCCGCCGCGTAGAGCGCCGGATGCGGGTCGCGCTCGGGGAGGAGGCGCAGCAGCGCCGCGAGGTGTCCGATGCCGTATAGGGCCAGGCTCGATCCGATCAGCCGGGAGACCTGCGACTCGAGGGGCTCCACCACGTAGGCGCCGAGGCCCTCGTCGAGGCGCGCCCGCCAGGTCAGCCGGACCCGGTTGCCGGGCTGGAGCACCGGCTGCATCCGCCGCGAGCGTCCGCCATGGACGAGGCCGAGATGGCGTCCATGGGCCTCGGTCATCGCCTCCAGGATGACGCCGGTCTCCCCGTGCCGGCGCAGGCCGAGCACCAGGGCGTCGTCGGTCCATTGCATCGAACGTCGCGTCGTGAGGTGAAAGGGGCGCGGCGCGCGACGGGCGCGTGCCGCTCGTTCTCCTCATATAGGGACCCGCAGCCTTCGGCGCTGTCCAGCCTCAGGCAGCCTTGGCCGGTTAGCGAGGGCCGATGCCGCCCCGCGCCGCTCTTGCCATCATCTTCGCCCTCGCCTCCGCCGGCGCGCAGGCCGGGCCGCGCAAACCGAAGCCCGCGGCCGAGGACGTGCCCTCCCCGGCCCTCCTCCAGCGGATCGCCGCCCTGGCGCTCAAGCAGGTCGCCTTCGGTTCGGTCTCGCTGCTGCCGGTGCGGTTCGAGGGCAGCCGGATCGCCGGGCCGATCGCGGAGGGCGGCCGAGTGATCTACTGCGTGTCGGGCCGGATGTACGGCCGGACCTTCGGCAAGCCCGAGCGCCCGAAGGTGACGTTGCTCTACGAGGCCGACCGACTCACGGTGCTCGACGACGACGAGGTCTGCACCGGCCACCGCACCCGGCCCTTCCCCGAACTCGACGCGCTGGGCAACAAGCCGTGAGGCCGCTGCGTTGAGGGCCATGCCCTGCGCGCCCGCCCGCACCCTCGACCTCAGCCTCGACCTGATCGCCCGCGCGCATTCCGTCCCGGTCCCCGACGACCCGAGCGCCCTCGACGTGCTGTCGGATTCGGAGTTGCGCCCGGGCCTGGAGGCGATCGTCGCCGGGCGCGAGGGCTGCGATCTCTGGGTCTTCGCCTACGGCTCGCTGATGTGGAATCCGGAATTCGAGGTCGCCGAGCGCCGGATCGGGACGGTGCGCGGCTTCCACCGCCGGTTCTGCCTGCTGCAGCGCCGGTTCCGCGGCACGCCGGAGCGGCCGGGCTTCGTCCTGGCGCTGGACCGCGGCGGCCTCTGCCGGGGCGTCGTGTTCCGCCTGCCCGGGATGGAGATCCGCGAGGCGCTGATGCCGGTCTGGCGCCGGGAGATGCGGGGCCGGGGCTACGTCGCCCGCTGGCTGCCGGTCGCCACCGAGACCGGAACCGTGTCGGCGCTGACCTTCCTGGCCAACCGCGCCAGCGACCGCTACGCCGGCCGCCTCTCGGACGCCGAAATCGCGGAAAAGATCGCCGCCGCCTGCGGGCACAAGGGACCGAGCGCCGAATACCTGTTCCGGACCGTGGACGCCTGCGAGCGCCTCGGCATCCGCGACCGCCATCTCTGGAGTCTCCAGGCCCTTGTGGCCGCGCGGCTCAGGGCCTGTGCTCCGGGGGCGTGAGGTTCAGGTCCAGGCCCGCTTCATCACCACGGCGACACGTCCGCCCGCATGCTCGGCATCCGGGTTGCGCGGCTCCCGGATCCCGGGGGCGCGGCCGGTGGTGACGTAGACCAGCAGGGTGAGGGCGAGCAGGATCTTCGTGCGCATGGCGACGCTCAAGCTTGAGCGCCGGTGCATAGGATCGATCGCTTTTTAAGGAGTTGCTGCGCTGCACACTGACGGGATCGCGGCCCGGTTCCTGCGGACGTGGTGAAGGAAGGGTTGCGGGCCGGCCGCGATCGTCTATGCCGCCGGCCCGGGATGTCCACAGGTGGAGGATGAGATGCGGCTCCGGATCGGCGTAGCCCTGGCGGTCGTCGGCATCGCCGCCGTGGCTCTCCTGGCGGGGCCGCTGAGCCGCGGCGACAGGCTGTCCGACATCCTCACCGGGCGGACGCCGCTGCTCGCCGGCGGCACCCGGGCGCCCGGTGGCGGCGCGAACCTCACCGGCACCGCCGACCTGGGGACGGATCAGCGTCCGGCGACCCTTTACCTCGCCTGCGATCCGGGGGGGACCGGCCTGTCGGCGGCGCTGACGGTGCCGCGCTTCGCCGAGCTGGCGCCGCGCTTCGACTTCGCCGGGCTCGAAGGCTCCGGCAGCGCGACGCCGCTCACCGGCATCCTCGTCTCCAGTGCCGGCAGCGTGCGCTCCATGCGGATGCCCGTGCAGGGCGCGGCGACCGGGGCGGATTCGGGCTTCACCCTGACGGTGACGGGCGCCCGCCGCGGCGAGGATCCGCTGCGCGGCCTCGCCGTGGCGCTCACCCAGCCCGGCACCAAGCTCACCTGGACGCAGGCGAGCCCGCGCTCCGGCGATCCGGCCCTGACGGCGGTGTTCACGGTGGCGGAGAGCGACGCCGCCGCGCTGAAGGGCGCCCTCACCGGCTGCCTGGCGGCCCCGTTCTAGCTCACCTCCACCTGCACCACCCCCGGCACGGTCCGGAGCTGGCCGGCGAGCGTCGGCGTCGCCTGGAATTTGCCGGGCAGCCGGATCTCCACCTCGCGGCTGCCGCCATCGAGCTTGAGGATCAGCGACACCTCGCTCTCGCCGCGCATCGACAGGCGCTGCTGCACGGGGGCGACGCCGCGCGGGTCGCTCAGGTGGATGCGGATCCCCTTCTGGTGGCGGGCCACCGCCTGGTCGAGGGGCTCCGCGGTGAGGATCCGGGCGCGGACATCCTCGCCCTCCAAATTCGCCTGGAGCTGCAGCACCAGCGGGCGGCCCGGCTCCAGGATGTCGCGGTACTGGCCGAGCCCCTCGGAGAAGATGATCGCCTCGAAATGCGCGGTCCGGTCCGAGAGCGTGACGATGCCCATCTTGTTGCCGGTCTTGGTGCGCCGCTCCGCCCGGTCGAGCACGGAGGCCGCCACCCGGCCGACGCTGGAGGTCCCAGCCCGCACCGCGCGGCAGAAATCGGTCCAGCTCTGCACCCGCAGCTTGTCGAGCAGGTCGCCGTACTCATCCAGCGGATGACCGGAGATGAAGAACCCGATCGCCGCGTATTCCCGCTTCAACGTGTCGGCCATCGGCCAGATCTCGTGGGGCGGGATTCGCAGGGACACGTCGTCCGCCACCACGCCGCCGAACATGTCGGTGACGCCGGCCGATTCCGCCTCCGCCGCGCTGGCGGCGAGCTTCATCATCGGCTCCACCGCCGCGAAGGCGCGCGCCCGGTCCGGCTCGATGCAGTCGAGCGCCCCGGCCTGGACGAGGCTCTCCAGGGTGCGCTTGTTGATCTGCCGCGGGTTGAGGCGGCGGGCGAGGCAGGCCAGGTCCTTGAACGGCCGGTCGCCGCGGGCCTCCACCAGCGCCCGCACCGCCTCCCGGCCGACGCCCTTGATGGCGGCGAGCGCGTAGAAGATCTTGCCGTCGCGCACCTCGAACACCTCGCCGGAGGTGTTGATCGAGGGCGGCTCCACCGTGATCTTGAGGCGCTGGGCGTCCTGGCGGAATTCAGCGAGCTTGTCGGTGTTGTCGATGTCGAGGGTCATGGCGGCGGCCAGGAACTCGACCGGGAAGTTCGCCTTGAGATAGGCGGTCTGGTAGGTCAGCAGCGCGTAGGCCGCCGCGTGGCTCTTGTTGAAGCCGTAATCGGCGAACTTCGCCAGAAGGTCGAAGATCTCGTTGGCCTTGGCCTTGGTCAGCCCGCGCTCGGTGCAGCCCTTCAGGAACCGGTCGCGCTGCGCGTCCATCTCGGCGCGGATCTTCTTGCCCATGGCGCGCCGGAGCATGTCGGCCTCGCCGAGCGAGTAGCCTGCCAGGACCTTGGCGATCTCCATCACCTGTTCCTGGTAGACGATGATGCCGAAGGTCTCCTTCAGCATCGGCTCCAGCTTCGGATCCGGGTACCAGGACGCCTCGTTTCCGGCGTCGCGGCCGAGCTTGCGCTCGCAATAGACCGGGATGTTGGCCATTGGGCCCGGGCGGTAGAGGGCCACCAGCGCGATGATGTCCTCCAGCCGGTCGGCCTGCATTTCGCAGAGCGCCTTGCGCATGCCAGCCGATTCCACCTGGAACACGCCGACCGTCTCACCCCGGCCCATCGGCCCGTAGGTGTTCGGATCGTCGAGCGGCAGCGACGCGAGGTCGATCTCGATGCCGCGCTGCTTCAGGAGATCGGTGCAGCAGCGCAGCATGGTCAGGGTTTTGAGGCCCAGGAAGTCGAACTTCACCAGCCCGGCCTGCTCGACCCACTTCATGTTGAACTGGGTCACCCGCATGCCGGTCTTCGGGTCGCGGTAGAGCGGGACCAGCTCCTCCAGGGGCCGGTCGCCGATCACCACGCCGGCCGCGTGGGTCGAGGCGTGGCGGTGCAGGCCCTCCAGCTTCTTGGCGATGTCGATGAGCCGGCCGACGATGGGCTCCTCCTCCATGGCCTGCTGGAGCTTGGGCTCGCCCTCAATCGCCTGGGCGAGCGTCACCGGGTTGGCGGGGTTCTGGGGCACCAGCTTGGTCAGCTTGTCGACCTGCCCGTAGGGCATCTCCAGCACGCGGCCGACATCGCGCAGCACGCCGCGGGCGAGCAGGGTGCCGAAGGTGATGATCTGCCCGACCTGCCCCTCGCCGTAGCGCTGCTGCACGTAGCGGATCACCCGCTCGCGGCCCTCGACGCAGAAGTCGATGTCGAAATCCGGCATCGAGACGCGCTCGGGGTTGAGGAAGCGCTCGAACAGCAGGCCGAAGCGCAGCGGGTCGAGGTCGGTGATCAGAAGCGACCACGCCACCAGCGAGCCGGCGCCGGAGCCGCGGCCCGGACCGACGGGGATGTCGTGGTCCTTGGCCCACTTGATGAAGTCCGAGACGATCAGGAAGTAGCCCGGGAACTTCATCGACACGATGACGTCGAGTTCGAAGGCGAGGCGCTTGCGGTAATCCTCCTCCGAGAAGCCCGGCGCCGTGCCGTGCTGCTTCAGGCGCAGCTCCAGCCCGGCCTCGGCCTGCCGGCGCAACTCGGTCGGCTCGTCGGCCGAGACCGCCTGCACGCCCGTGTCCGCCGCCTCCGCCAGGGCCTCCGCCATGGGAGGCGTCTCGCCCGCCGCCACGGCGCCGAAATTCGGCAGGATCGGCTTGCGGGTCCGCGCCCGCACGGCGCAGCGCATGGCGATCTCGACGGTGGCCTGGAGCGCGTCCGGCAGATCGCGGAACAGCGCGGCCATCTCGGCGCGGGTCTTGAAGGCGTGGCTCGGCGTCAGCCGGCGGCGGCGCTCGTCGGAGACGACGCGACCCTCCGCGATGGCCAGCAGGGCATCGTGGGCGTCGTAATCGTCGGGCTTGGCGAAGTAGGGCTCGTTGGTGGCGACGATCCCGAGGCCGTGGCGGCCGGCAAGGTCGAGAAGTGCGGTCTCGACCCGTCCCTCTTCGGGCAGGCCGTGGCGCTGCAACTCGACGTAGAGCCGGTCCTCGCCGAATGCCTCCTTGAGCCGCTGCAGGCGGCCGAGGGCCAGTTCCGGCCGCCCGGCCCGGAGGGCGGCATCGAGGGGCCCTGACAGGCCGCCGGTGAGGGCGATCAGTCCCTCCGAGGCTCCGACGAGGGCTGCGGCGTCCAGGCGCGGCGCTTCGCCGAGCGCCGTGTCGAAATAGGCGCGGCTCGCCAGCCGCAGCAGGTTGGCGTAGCCGGCCTCGTCCTGGGCCAGGAGCACGATGCCATGGTGCGTCGGCGCCTGGCGCTGGTGCGGATCCGCGGCCTCGAACGCCACCGAGAGCTGGATGCCGGCGATCGGCTGGACGCCCTCGCCGGCCGCCTTCTCGGAGAATTCGAGCGCCCCGAACAGGTTGTTGGTGTCGGTCAGCGCCAGGGCGGGCTGCCGGTCGGCGACCGCGGCCTTGATCAGGGAGCCGACCTTCAGCGCCCCTTCGAGCAGGGAATAGGACGAGTGGACGTGGAGGTGGACGAATCCGACCTCCTTTAGCTGGCGTGGCATGGCCGACCTTGTTCCGGGGTCGGCCAGCATCCCCGCTCGCCGGCTCCAAGTCGACGTGTGCCGGGCCGACGAAAGGCGATATCCACCGGTCGTGCCCCGGAAGCACCAGTTCGGGCCAGGCCTGTGGATTATCGGCCGCGCCGGGCGGATCGCCTGTGCATAACCCGCCCATCGCAGGAACCGGGGGCGCCTTGGAAAAATCCGGCTAACGAACCGGTGCCAAGGCTATCGCCCAGGCGCCGACCGCCGCGAACAACAGCCCGAACGCCATGAACTCGACCATCCCGGTCAGGACCAACCGCTTCAGCATCGATCTGCCTCCCGTGTTCCGGTCCTAGTATGTTCATGTTTTGTTCCAATGGAAGGGCGTTCGGGCCACAAACCGGCGCCCGCTTATCGGTACAGTAAAAAGTGTCTTGATGCGGATCGGGCGGGCTGGCATGCCCCGCCTTCGAGACGAGCTCGTCACCGCTTGGGGGGTTCGAAGGAGTAAGCCATTCCCGCGCACCGGACGGTCGAACGGTTCGACGTCGCCCTCGTGGCCGTCGGCACGCACGGTGACGTGCTGCCGTTCATCGCGCTGGGTCACGAACTCCTGAAGCGCGGTCACGGCGTCTCGCTGGCGGCCCCGGCGCCCTTCGAGGCGATGGCCCGCCGGGCCGGACTCGCCTTCCAGCCCCTGGGTACGGTCGCGGATTACGAGGCGGTGATCCGCCAGCCGGATCTGTGGCACCCGCAGCAGGGCTTCCGCCCGATGTTCGATTACGCCCTGCAGGTGGCCGAGCCGGCCTGCCTGTGGCTCGGTGCGACCCGCGCCCGGGGGATCGATCTGCGGGTGGTCGCCTCGCCGCTGGGTTGGGGCGCCCGGCTCGCGCAGGATCTGTATGATCTCCCGACCGCGACGCTGCACGTCATGCCGTTCCTGATCGAGAGCCGGTACGATCCGCCGCGCCTGCCGGGCCTGCCGCTGCCGCGCGTCCTGCCGGCCTCCCTGCGGGCCTACGTGAATCTCGGCGTCGACAAGGTGGCGGTCGGCCCGTTCACGCTGCCGCCGCTCAACGCCCTGCGGGCCCGCCTCGGCCTCGATCCGGTCTACCGGCTGCGTCACTGGTGGAACAGCCCGACCGGCATGCTCCTCATGTTCCCCGACTGGTACGCGGAGCCGCAGGCCGACTGGCCGGGTCAGGCGGTGCAACTCGGCTTCCCGCTGGTCGACCGGTTCGGCGACGTGGCGGCCATGCCGCCGGAGCTGGAGGCGTTCCTCGCGGCGGGCGACCCGCCGATCGTGTTCACCTACGGCTCGGCCATGCGCCAGGGGGCCGGCTTCTTTGCCACCGCGGTGCGGCTGTGCCGGCGGATGAACCGGCGCGGCGTCCTGCTCGCTCCCCAGGGCGGCCAGATCCCGAAGCCGCTTCCGGCCGGGATCATCCACCTGCCCTACGCGCCCCTGAGCGCCCTGTTGCCGCGCAGCGCGGCCCTGGTTCATCACGGGGGCGTCGGCACGGTGGCGCAGGCTTTGGCCGCGGGGATCCCGCAGCTCGTGGTGCCCGTGGCTTTCGACCATTTCGACGAGGGGCGGCGGCTGAAGGACCGCGATCTCGGCGCCACCCTGAGCCGCCGCGCCTTCCGTCCCGCACGGGCGGCGCGGGTGCTGGGCCGGCTGCTCGCCGATCCCGCCGTGGCGCGGGCCTGCGCGGCGGCCCGGGCACGGATGGCGGGGAGCTCCGACGCCATCATCGACGCCTGCGACTACGTCGAGAGACTGATGCCGACCGAGGCCGGTTCCGGCCCCTCCGTCGCTCCCTGACCGCACCGGTCGCGCGGGGCGGCCCGAACGCGAGCGGCGCCGCCCCGGGGGGGGGCGGCGCCGTCTGCTTACTGGCCGAGCAGAGTCGTGGCCGAGCCGACGAGCGTCATGAGCAGGCCGCTCACGAAGGCACCGATCATGACGTAGGAGAGAGCCTTCAGCTTCATCTGTCCTCGCGTCGGATCAGCAGCGGTAACCGCCGGCGGTCTGGCCGTACTGCTTCACCGGCCGGGTCTGCTGATCGGCGTTGCCTTCGGCGGCCGAGCTCATCGGGCAGCCCACGTAGTTGGGATTGTCGTGGACACCGAGGCCGAGGGAGCCGGTCGTCTCAACCTCGTAGGGAGCGAAGCCGGTCCAGCGCGCGCCGTTCTCCGCCAGAGCGGACGAGATCGGAGCGGCACCAAGAACAAGAGCAGTGACGGCGGCGGCGATACGGGTCTTCATGGCAGGGCTCCAGAGATCACGCAGTACAGGCCGGTTGTTCGGCTCTGTTTTATCTAGCGTGATGATAAGATAGGGAGCCGGTGTCTTCCGTGACGTGACTCGCCGCACGCGACGGGACGGATTAAAAATCGTGTGCATTTATGGACGCGTGAAGCCAGGCATGGACTTCGCCGACGGCGCGGGCGGGGCGAACCGCGGGGTTGAAGGACCGCCCGCATGGCGCGTTGGGGGTGACGTCCGGGCGCACGAAGTCCGCCGCCGCCTTGACCGGAAGCGATCTTGAGCCGAGCCCGTCCGCGTCGATGCGCGCGGCGCCGCGCGCGCCGATCCGCGGACACACGGGACGGTCCGTGCGGACGCGTCGCCGGACTCAGTCGAGCTGCGTGATCAGCCCGTCGCGGATGGTCACCCGCCGGTCCATCCGGGCGGCCAGCTCGAGGTTGTGGGTTGCGACCAGAGCGGCGAGGCCCGAGGCGCGGACCAGCGCCATCAGGACCGAGAAGACGTGGCCTGCCGTCCCGGGGTCGAGATTGCCGGTGGGCTCGTCGGCCAGCAGGAGGCGCGGGCCGTTGGCCACCGCCCGCGCGATGGCGACGCGCTGCTGCTCGCCGCCCGACAGCTCGGCCGGGCGGTGCGGGAGCCGTTCCTTGAGGCCCAGGAAGCTCAGGAGTTCCGTGGCGCGGGCCTTCGCCTCCGGACCCTTCAGACCGCGGATGAGCTGCGGCATCACCACGTTCTCCAGGGCGGAGAATTCCGGCAGGAGATGATGGAACTGGTAGACGAAGCCCATCTCCTCGCGCCGCAGACGGGTGCGCTCGGCATCGGCCATCGCCGCGGTGGGATGGCCGCCGATAAAGATCTCGCCCCCATCCGGCCGCTCCAGAAGGCCGGCCAGATGCAGCAGGGTCGATTTGCCGGCGCCCGACGGCGCCACCAGCGCCACCAGTTCCCCCGGCCAGATCGCGAGGTCAGCCCCGCGCAGGATCTCCAGGGCACCTTCGGCCTGGGGATAGCGCCGCTCGACGCGGGAAAAGAACAGGGCCGGGACCGGCTGGTCGCCGGTTGTCTGGCTCGACTCGCTCATCGGATGCGGCCCGTCAGCCGTAGCGGAGGGCCTGCACCGGATCGAGCCGGGCGGCGCGCCAGGAGGGATACAGCGTCGCCGCGAGCGACAGCAGCAGGGACGTGATCACCACGGCGGTGATCTCCTTCGGATTCATCTGGGCCGGGATCTCGGCGAGGAATCGCACGGTCGGATCCCAGGCGCCGGGAAACAGCACGTGCTGGATCGGCTTGATGTTCAGGGTGATCAGGACGCCCAGCGCCAGCCCGCTCAGCGTTCCGACGACGCCGATCAGGGCGCCGTTGATGAGGAACACCCGCATGATCGTGCCGGGCGTCGCCCCCATGGTCCGCAGGATCGCGATGTCGCTCGACTTGTCGCGCACCAGCAGGATCAGGCCGGAGACGATGTTGAGCGTCGCCACCACGACGATCAGGCTGAGGATCAGGAACATCACGTTCCGCTCCACCTCCAGGGCCCCGAAGAAGGTCCGGTTGCGCTGGCGCCAGTCGGTGAGCAGGATCGGGCGCTCGGCCGCCATCTCTAGGGGCTCGCGCATGTCGCCGACATGATCGGGATCGTCGACATAGATCTCGATCATGCTGACGTCGCCGTCCCTGTTGAAGAACGCCTGCGCCTCGGCCAGGGGCATGAACACGAAGGTCTGGTCGAACTCGGTCATGCCGACCTCGAACACCGCCTTGACCGTGTAGCTCTTGGTCCGCGGCGCCGTTCCGAAGGGCGTCGACGAGCCCTTGGGCGTCACCAGCGTGATCGTATCTCCGGCCTGCAGGCCGAGGGTGTCGGCGAGCCGCCGGCCGATCAGCACGCCCGTGCCGTCGTCGAAGCCCTCCAGGGTGCCCCCGCGGATCGCCGAGGATACCGCCGCCAGGGCGTCGAGGTCGGCGGCCCTTACGCCGCGGATGATCACGCCGGAGCCGCCATATTGCGACGACGCGAAGGCCTGGCCCTCCACCAGCGGCACCGCGGCGCGCACGCCCGCGACCTTCGACAGGCGCTCCGACAGGTCGGTCCAATCGTTGAACGGCCGGTCGATCGGGGTGGCGAACAGGTGACCGTTGATGCCCACGATCTTCGAGAGCAGCTCCGCCCGGAAGCCGTTCATCACCGACAGGACGATGATCAGCGTGGCGACACCCAGCGCGATGCCCAGTACCGAGAAGAACGCCACCACCGAGACGCCGCCGCCCCGTCGGCGGGCGCGCAGGTAGCGGCCGGCGAGGATCCACTCGAACGGTGCGAACGGGGCAGTGGTGCCCGCACGGAACGACGCCGCGAAGGTCCTGACCCGGTCCAGCGCCGCTGATGCCGCCATCGGCACGCCTCAGACGCGCCGGATGCGTGCCAGCAGATCGACGATGGCGAGGCTCTCGCGCTCGCCCCCGGCACGCCGCTTCAGCTCGACCTTGCCCTCCGCCAAGCCCTTCGGCCCGACGATCACGTGCCAGGGCAGGCCGATCAGGTCCGCGGTGGCAAACTTGGCGCCGGGGCGCTCGTCGCGGTCGTCGTAGAGCACCGACAGGCCGGCGGTCTCGAGATCCGACTGGATCTGCGCGCAGGCGGCATCGGTGCCGGCATCGCCGACCTTCAGATTGATCAGGGCCACGTCGAACGGCGCGACCGAATCCGGCCAGATGATGCCGGCCTCGTCGTGGCTCGCCTCGATGATCGCCGCCACCAGCCGGCTCGGACCGATGCCGTAGGAGCCCATATGGACCGGCCGCTCGATCCCGTCCGGCCCGGCGACCTTGGCGCCCATCGGCTCGGAATACTTGGTGCCGAAATAGAAGATGTGCCCGACCTCGATGCCGCGTGCCGCGAGGCGGCTGTCCTCCGCAACCTCCGCAAAGGCCTCCGGCTCGTGCATCTCCTCGGTGGCCGCGTAGTGCGAGGTCCAGGCATCGACGATGCCCTGGAGGGCGGCGACGTCGTCGAAATCCACGGTCTCCGGCGGGATGTCGAAGTCGAGATAGGCCTTGTCGCAGAAGACCTCGCTCTCGCCGGTCTTGGCCAGGATGATGAACTCGTGGGACAGATCACCGCCGATGGGGCCGGTATCGGCGCGCATCGGGATCGCCTTGAGGCCGAGCCCGGCGAAGGTGCGCAGGTAGGCGACGAACATCCGGTTGTAGGCGTGGCGGGCGCCGGCCTGGTCGAAATCGAACGAGTAGGCGTCCTTCATCAGGAACTCGCGGGAGCGCATCGTGCCGAAGCGCGGCCGCACCTCGTCGCGGAACTTCCACGAGATCTGGTAGAGGTTCTTGGGCAGGTCCTTGTAGGAGCGCACGCTCGCCCGGAAGATCTCGGTGACCATCTCCTCGGCGGTGGGGCCGTAGAGCATCTCGCGCTCGTGCCGGTCCTTCAGGCGCAGCATCTCCTTGCCGTAGGCGTCGTAGCGGCCGGATTCCCGCCACAGCTCGGCGGATTGCACCGTCGGCATCAGGATCTCGATGGCGCCGGAACGGTCCTGCTCCCGCCGGATCACCGCGCAGACCCGCTCCAGCACCCGCAGGCCGAGCGGCAGCCACGCGTAGATGCCGGCCGACTCCTGACGCACCAGGCCGGCGCGCAGCATCAGCCGATGCGAGACGATCTCGGCTTCCTTGGGCGTCTCGCGCAAGGTCGGCATGAAATAGCGGGAGAGACGCATGTCGTCAGAGTCTTGGAAGAGGATCGGCCGGGAGGAGCCGCGGCGCGCCGGCACACAACACGCCGGAGACGCAAATTACAAGCACTGCGCGACCACGGCGGGGCGTAATCGCGGCGAACCGGAGGCGGCGGCCCGGCCGCGGTTGGGCCGCTGCCTAGGCGGAAAGCGGTATGCCCATTTGCCGGCAAGAAAGCGCAGATTTTTCTCGCAGACCCGGTGACAACACGAATTGTTGTTCCTATAAGCGTCCGGCGATGTTTGCGACGCCCGGAAGAGGTGGCGCAAGGTCCGAGTCTCGGGAGGAAAAGCGACCGCTCCGCAGCCAATGCGTGGGATATTCAAAGGTCGAGCCATTGAAGCTTGAAAGCAAGGCCTCGGGCCTTGCTTTTTTTATTCTTGGCGGCGGGGTGCGTTGCTCCGTCCACCGGGCGCTTGTCGAGGGACAGCGCTGAAGGCCGCCGGAGGCGACCCGTTCAGCACCGAGAGCCGGGCGGGTCCCGACCCTTCGACCCCCGGGAGACAAATGGTCGCCGTCAGACCGCTGCGTGCGGCGGGCCTATCCCTCCGATGACGTCCCGCACGCATTGCCCGGAGGCGTGAGCCCGGGCATGGGCCTGTCTTACCGCGAGCTCGGAGAAACCCCCGGCCTGAGCCGTCCTACAGCCCGGCCAGGGGGAACACCGCCAGGGCGATCAGGAAAGCGGCCCCTGCGACCAGCGTCGTCCAGATGGCCTTCTCGCGCAGCCGCGGCGCCGCCGGAGCGCCGGGATCCTGGCCCGGGACCACGTGGGTGGGCCGCGTCTCGGGCTGGTTGCGCAGGGGCAGGACCGCGAAGAGCAGCGTCCACCAGACCACGAAGTAAAGGGCGATCGCGCCGCCCACCGTCAGCTTGAACAGGCTCACCGCCGCGGCCACGAAGGCGGCGATCAGCACGGTGATCACCGCCAGGGTCACCGGCGTCGAGCGGGCCAGGCTGTGCATCATCCGGCTCACACCTGCTCCAGCTCGACCAGGGTTCCCAGGAAGTCCTTGGGGTGAAGGAACAGGACCGGCTTGCCGTGGGCTCCGATCCGCGGCTCGCCGGTGCCGAGGACCCGGGCGCCCTGGGCCTTGAGCTTGTCGCGGGCGGCCAGGATGTCGTCGACCTCGTAGCAGACGTGGTGGATTCCACCGCCCGGGTTGCGGGCCACGAAGGCTTCGATCGGCGAGCCCTCCCCGAGGGGGGACATCAGCTCGATCTTGCTGTTCGGCAACTCGACGAACACGACCGTGACACCGTGCTCCGGCTGCGGGAGCGGCGGGGTGATCGTGGCGCCGAGCGTGTCGCGATAGACCGCGCAGGCGGCGTCGAGATCCTGTACGGCGATGGCCACGTGATTGAGACGGCCGATCATGTTGCTTCCTCCCCGTTCGCGTACCGATCGGCAGGCCGCTGCTTCCAGGCGCACCCTCATCCTCGGGCCTGCGCGAGCCGCCGCGAAGGCGCCCGCCAAGGAACGCCCCGAGGAACGCGCCAAGGATCGCGCGTCCCGCTGGAGGGCGCCCCTGAGACCCCCTGTGCAGGGGTCTCAGGATGAGGGTCTGGACCGGACCTGCCGTGGTCCGTTCGTCTGTCGTCGTAGCTTAAACTTCGACCACCTGCACGTGGCAGGCGGGCTTCTTGCCCCAGACCTCGTTGACCGCGGTGCGCACCGCCCGGTCGACCGTCTTCTCGACGCTCTCCGAGTCCTTGAGCTTGCCCCGCGACATCCCCGACAGGGTGCGGGAGACCGCATCCACGACCGTTTCGATCAACGGCTCGCCGGACCGGCCGCGGTTCGGCAGGCCGATGATGTCCACCGCCGGCTCGCCGAGAACCACGCCGTCCTCGTCGATGGCGATCGCCACCGAGACCAGGCCGGCCTGCATGAGCTTGCGCCGTTCCGGGATCGCCCGGTCCTTCTCGTCGATCAGGACGTCGCCGTCCTTGAACAGCCGGCCGGCCTTCACGTGGTCGACCACCGCCGGCGTGCCGGGGCTCAGGCGGATCAGGCTGCCGTTGCGGGCCTTGACCACGTTCTGCACGCCCTGCGCCCTGGCGAAGCGGGCATGCTCGTCGAGGTGCAGGGCCTCGCCGTGGACCGGGATCGCCGTGCCGGGACGGGTCCACTTGTACATCTCGACCATCTCGTCCCGGCGCGGGTGGCCGGAGACGTGGACGAGGTCGGTGCGGTCGGTGATCACCTCGACGCCCTGCTCGATCAGGTCGTTGATGATCGATCCGACATCGCGCTCGTTGCCGGGAATGGCGCGCGAGGAGAAGATCACCTGATCACCGGCGGTGAGGCTGATATCCGGATGGTCCCGGCGGGAGACCCGGGCCAACGCCGCCCGCGGCTCGCCCTGCGATCCGGTGAGCAGGGCCACGACCCGCTCCCGCGGCAGGCTCTTCCAGGAATCGGCGCGGCGGAATTCCGGCAGGCCGTCGAGGTAGCCACATTCGCGGGCCACATCGATCACCCGGTCCATGGCGCGGCCGACTGCGATGACCTCGCGGCCGCAGGCGACGGCGGCTTCGGCGACCGCGCGGATGCGGGCGACGTTCGACGCGAAGGTGGTCACCGCGACCCGGTGGGGGGCGTCCGCGATCAGCGTCTTGAGGGTCTCGGCCACGGTCTTCTCGCTGGGCGAGAAGCCCTCGCGCACGACGTTGGTCGAGTCGCAGACGATGGCGAGGATACCCTCGTCGCCGAGCGCCGTGAACGCCTCCGGCGAGGTGACCGAGCCGGCCACCGGGGTCGGGTCGATCTTCCAGTCGCCGGTGTGGAGCACGAGGCCCGCGGCGGTGCGGATCGCGATGGCGTTCGATTCCGGGATCGAGTGCGAGACCGGCACATACTCGAGCTCGAACGGTCCGACGGTCACACGCCGGCCGGGCTTGACCTCACGCAGCTCGACCTTCGGGGCGCCGGGCTCGGAGAGGCGCCGGGTCTCCAGCAGGTTCTTGGCGAAACGGGTCGCGTAGACCGGGACCTTGAGCCGGGGCCACAGCTCCGAGATCGCCCCGATATGGTCCTCGTGCGCGTGGGTGATGAAGATCCCCAGCAGGTCCTTGCGCCGCTCCTCGATGAAGGAGAGGTCGGGGAACATCAGGTCCACTCCCGGCATCTGCTCCTCGCCGGCGAAGCCCATGCCGCAATCGACCATGATCCATTTCCGGCCCTTCTCCGGGCCGAACCCGTAGAGCGCCGCATTCATTCCGATCTCGCCCACGCCGCCGAGCGGCAGGAAGACCAGCTCCTCCTGTCCCATTGCCATCTGTCGTCGTCCAAACTCAGGCCGCCGTCGCGGCCGTTCCGAAATGCACCTCGCCCGCCGTCACGGTATGCCGATTCCCATCGGGGGCGAGGATCACGAGCCGCCCCCCCTCGTCGATCGTCTCGAACACGCCCCGCAGGATGTGCCCGCCGCTGCGCACCGCGATCTCGGTTCCGAGACCCGCGGCCCGCGCGAGCCAAGCCGCGCGCAGGTCAGCGAAATTCCGTCCCCGGTCCCAGGCGCGCGCCTGCGCGGCCATCCGGTCCGAGAGATGTTCCAGTAGCGCCTCGGCGCCCCCGGCGTAACCCGCCGCCGCCAAGCTCATTGCGGCGAGCCCGTCCGGGGCCGCCGCGACGTTGACGCCGAAGCCGATCACCGCGGCGCGCCGGCCGCCCGGCAGCGTCTCGGCCTCCAGAAGCAGGCCGGCGAGCTTGGCGCCGCCGAGCAGGACGTCGTTCGGCCACTTGAGCTGCAGAGATCGGGCGGCGCTGCCGGATCCGGTATCCGGCAGGGTGCCGCAGGTCGCCTCCAGCGCCTCGATCAGCGCGAGGCCGGCCACGAAGCCGAGTTCGGCGAGGTGGTCTGGCGCTACCCCGGCGATGGGCCACAGCACGCTCGCCGCGAGGTTGCCCGGCAGCGAGGCCCAGCTGTTGCCGCGCCGGCCGCGGCCCGCCTCCTGACGGTGGGTCACCACCCAGAGGGGGCCGGTCTCGCCCGCGCGCGCCTGAGCCATCGCCTCCGTGTTGGTGGAGCCGAGGGTCTCGTGGACATGCAGGCGATGGCCCTCGGCGCGCGCCGCGGACCCCAGTCGGTAGGGCAAGGCTGTCCTAGAACAGAGACCGGGCGGCCCGGCCTGCGGCGCCGACCAGCGGCCCGGGCAGGAGGAAGAACAGCACCACCACGACGCTCGAGAGGGCGAGCACCACGCGCAGGCCCGGCGCCATCGTCTCGTAGGGCTCCCGGGGCTCGTCGAAATACATGATCTTGACCAGCCGCAGGTAGTAGTAGGCGCCGACGACGCTGGTGACGACGCCGATCACCGCCAGAGTGACCAGGCCCGCCTTGATCGCGGCGGCGAAGACGTAGAACTTCGCGAAGAACCCGGCCAGCGGCGGGATGCCGGCCAGCGAGAACATCATCGCGGCGAGGCAGAAGGCCAGCCACGGATGCGTCCGCGACAGACCCGACAGGTCGTCGATCTTCTCGAACATCACCTCCCGGCGCCGGAGCGACAGGATGATCGCGAAGGTGCCGAGGGTCATCGCGAGGTAGATGATCATGTAGATGACGAGCCCGCTGATCCCCTCCTCCGAGCCGGAGGCGAGCCCGATCAGCGCGTAGCCGATATTGGCGATCGACGAGTAGGCCATCAGGCGCTTGATCGACGTCTGGCCGATGGCCGCGAAGGAGCCGAGCGCCATCGACGCGATCGAGACGAAGATGAAGATCTGCTGCCAGATCGCCGTCACGTCCGGCATGGCGCCGATGAACACCCGCACGGTCATCGCCACGGCGGCCATCTTGGGCGCCGAGGCGAAGAAGGCCGTCACCGGGGTCGGCGAGCCCTCGTAGACGTCGGGCGTCCACATGTGGAACGGCACGGCCGCCAGCTTGAAGCACACGCCGGCCGCCAGGAACACGATACCCAGCACGATGCCGAAGCCGGCATTCTCGGTGAGCGCCGAGACGATGCCGGGGAACGAGACGGTGCCGGTGAAGCCGTAGACCAGCGAGGCGCCGTAGAGCAGCATGCCGGAGGAGAGCGCGCCGAGCACGAAGTACTTGAGGCCGGCCTCGGTGGACTTGACGTCGTCCCGGTGGAAGGCGGCGATAACGTAGGCGGCGAGCGACTGAAGCTCGAGGCCGAGATACAGCGCGATCAGGTCGTTGGCCGAGACCATCACCATCATGCCGATGGTGCAGAGCACGATCAGCACGGGGAACTCGAACCGGTCGATGCGCTCGCGCTTGAAGAAGTCGTGCGCCAGCAGGATCGTCGCCGAGGAGCCGAGCAGCACCAGGGACTTCATCACCTTGGAGAAGGCATCCGACACGAACGCGCCCGACAGGGTGGTCACCCGACCTTGGGCCGGCTGGGAGATCACCACCGACAGGGCGACGAGGAGCAGGACCAGGGCGCCGATGCTCACGGTCTCGGCGGAGCGTTCGCCGCGCCAGGCGCCGTAGAGGATCAGGACCATGACGCCGACGCCGAGGATCAACTCGGGCAGGAGCGGCGCCAGGGAGGGCAGGACGGAGTGGACGGTGGTCATGGTGTCCGCCTCAGCGCGGGATCGGCAGCGCCGCGGCGGCCGTCTGGGTGTTCGAGAGGGCGGCCTTCATGCTCGCCATCAGCGCATCCGTGGAGGGCGCGAACACGTCGAGCACGGGAGCCGGGTGCACCCCATAGTAGATCGTCAGCACCACCAGCGGCGCCAGGATGATCTTTTCGCGGGTATCCAGATCCAGGATGCCCTGGAGGTTGGGCTTCTCCAGCTTGCCATAGACCACCCGGGCGTAGAGCCACAGGGCATAGGCCGCCGACAGGATGATGCCGAAGGTCGAGAAGAAGGCCACATTCGGGTTCGCCTTGAAGGCGCCGAGCATCGCCAGGAACTCGCCCACGAAGCCGGAGGTGCCGGGCAGGCCGACATTGGCCATGGTGAAGATCAGCATGGCCACCGCGTAGAGCGGCATCCGCTTCACGAGGCCGCCATAGGCGGCGATCTCACGGGTGTGCATCCGGTCGTAGACCACACCGACGCAGAGGAAGAGCGCCCCCGACACGATGCCGTGCGAGATCATCAGGAACAGCGCGCCCTGGATGCCCTGCTCGTTCAGGGTGAACAGGCCGAGCGTCACGAAGCCCATATGGGCCACCGACGAGTAGGCGATCAGCTTCTTGATGTCGGTCTGCATCATCGCGGTGAGCGACGTGAAGATGATCGCGATCACCGACAGGGCGAAGACGAAGGGCGCGAAGTCGTGGCTCGCCACCGGCAGCATCGGGAGGGAGATCCGGATGAAGCCGTAGCCGCCCATCTTCAGGAGGATGCCGGCCAGGATCACCGAGCCGGCCGTGGGCGCCTCCACGTGGGCGTCGGGCAGCCAGGTATGGACCGGCCACATCGGCATCTTCACCGCGAAGGAGGCGAAGAAGGCGAGCCACAGCCATGTCTGCATCTGCACCGGGAAGCGGTACTGCAGCAGGGTCGGGATGTCGGTGGTGCCGGCCTGCCAGTACATCGCCATCACGGCCAGCAGCATCAGCACCGAGCCGAGCAGGGTGTAGAGGAAGAACTTGAAGCTCGCGTAGATCCGGCGCGCGCCGCCCCAGATGCCGATGATCAGGAACATCGGGATCAGGCCGGCTTCGAAGAACAGGTAGAACAGCAGCAGGTCGAGCGAGGCGAACACGCCGATCATCGTCGTCTCGAGGACGAGGAAGGCGACGAAGTACTCCTTCACCCGGAAGTGGATCGAGTGCCACGACGCGCCGATGCAGAACGGCATCAGGAAGGTGGTCAGCAGGATCAGCGGCATCGAGAAGCCGTCGACGCCGAGCTTGAACCGGATCGTCTCGGTGAGCCACGCGTGGCTCTCCACCAGCTGGAAGCTCGACGAGGCGGCGTCGTAGCGGTTCCAGGCCACCAGGGAGAGCAGGAAGGTGACGATTGTCGTCGCGAGGGCGGCCCAGCGGCTGTTGCGCGCGACCGATTCCTCGTCGCCGTTCAGCGTCAGGATGAAGGCCGCGCCGCAGAGCGGGACGATCAGCAGGCCGGAGAGGATGCCGAGGCCGAGCATGTCAGTGAGCCCCCTTGGGCAGGCCGGACATCAGGTACCAGCTGATCAGGCCGGCGACGCCGATGAGCATCACGAAGGCGTAGTGGTAGACGTAGCCGGTCTGGAGCCGGACCACGCCGCGGGTCACGTCCACGACGCGCGCCGCGATGCCGTTCGGCCCGAGGCCGTCGATGATCCGACCGTCGCCCTGCTTCCAGAGGAACAGGCCGAAATCCTTGGCCGGGCGGACGAAGATCCGGTCGTAGATCTCGTCGAAGTACCACTTGTTGAGCAGGAACCGGTACAGCGACGGCTGCTGCGCGGCGAGCTCGCCGGGCAGCTCCGGCCGGCGGATGTACATCCAGTAGGCCAGGACGAAGCCGAGGATCAGCATGATCAACGGGGAGTAGGAGACCAGCGCCGGAACCTCGTGGATCTCGTGCATGATGTGGTTGTTCGGCCCGTGCGCCAGGGCGTGGCCCCAGAACGCGTCCATCCCCTCGCCGATGAAGCGGTCGTGGAAGATGATCCCGGCGAACAGCGCGCCGAAGGCGAGGATCGCCAGCGGGATCGTCATCACCAGCGGGCTCTCGTGGGGCGTGTGGTCACCGTGGTGGCCGTGCCCGTGATGGTCGTCGGCGACGAGGTCGCTCCTGTGGGCCGGCTCGATGTCGTGGCCGTGATCGTCGTGGGCCGCGCCCTCGGTGTGACCGGGCAGGCCGTCGGCCTCGTGCGCCAGGGTGGAATGCGCCACCGCGGGAGCGTCGTGATGGTCGTGCGCGGCATGCGCACCCCAGCGGGCCGGTCCCTCGAAGGTCATGAAGAACAGGCGCCAGGAGTAGAACGAGGTGAAGAACGCCGCCACCACAACGCACAGGAAGGCGAGCGTGTGGCCCGGCCGGGTCGAGGCGTAGGCGGCCTCGATGATCGCGTCCTTCGAGTAGTAGCCGGCCGTGTAGGGGAAGCCGATCAGCGCGAGGGAGCCGATCGCCATCATGGCGCTGGTATAGGGAATGTAACGGCGCAGGCCGCCCATGTTCCGCATGTCCTGCTCGTGGTGCATCGCGTGGATGACCGAGCCGGCCCCGAGGAACAGCAGCGCCTTGAAGAAGGCGTGGGTGAACAGGTGGAACACGCCGGCCGAATAGGCGCCGACGCCGAGCGCCACGAACATGTAGCCGAGCTGCGAGCAGGTCGAGTAGGCGATCACCCGCTTGATGTCGTTCTGCACGAGGCCGATCGTCGCCGCGAAGAACGCCGTGATGCCGCCGATCACCGTCACGACGATGAGCGCGTTCGGCGCTTCCTCGAAGAGCGGCGACAGGCGGGCGACCATGAAGACGCCGGCGGTGACCATGGTGGCGGCATGGATCAGCGCCGAGACCGGGGTCGGGCCCTCCATGGCGTCGGGCAGCCACGTGTGGAGCAGGAACTGCGCCGACTTGCCCATGGCGCCCATGAACAGGAGCAGGCAGGCGAGCGTCAGGGCGTTCCAGTCGTAGCCGAGGAAGTGGAAGGAGAGCGTCTTGATCGCGTCGACCTTGTCGAAGATCGCGTCGAACGCCACCGAGCCGGTGAGGACGAAGGTCAGGAAGATGCCCAGCGAGAAGCCGAAATCGCCGACGCGGTTGACGATGAACGCCTTCATGGCGGCGGCGTTGGCCGAGGGCTTCTCGTACCAGAAGCCGATCAGCAGGTAGGAGGCCAGGCCCACGCCCTCCCAGCCGAAGAACATCTGCACGAGGTTGTCGGCCGTCACCAGCATCAGCATGGCGAAAGTGAACAGCGACAGGTAGGCGAAGAAGCGCGGCCGGTGCGGGTCCTCCTCCATGTAGCCCACGGAGTAGAGATGCACGAGGGTCGAGACGGTGGTGACCACCACCAGCATCACCCGCGTCAGGGTGTCGACCTTGAAGGCCCAGTCGACCTGGAGGTCGCCGGCCGCGAACCAAGAGGCGACCTGCACGCGCTCGGCCGGACCGCCGTCGATGAACACGCCCCAGGCGATCAGCGCCGTGAAGGCGAGGAAGGACGTGGTGATGTACTCACAGGCCCGCGCCCCGATGTACCGGCCGAACAGGCCGGCGATCAGGAAGCCGATGAGCGGGAAGAAGACGATCGCGTGATACATCGCTCTCTTGCAGTCCGTCCTCCGGGCCGACCGCGGGGCGGCGGCGTCCGGATGTCACTCGGGGCGCGCGAAGAAGAAGGCCCTAGCCCTTCATCATGCTGACGTCTTCCACCGCGATCGACCCGCGGTTGCGGAAGAACACCACGAGGATGGCGAGGCCGATCGCCGATTCGGCGGCCGCCACGGTCAGCACGAACAGGGCGAAGACCTGTCCGGTGATGTCGTTGAGCTGCGTCGAGAAGGCGACGAGGTTGATGTTGACCGAGAGCAGGATCAGCTCGATCGACATCAGGATGACGATGATGTTCTTGCGGTTGATGAAGATGCCGAGCACGCCGAGCGTGAACAGGATCGCCGCGACGGTGAGGTAGTGGCTCAGGCCGATCATCGTTCGAAACCTCCGGCGGACATCAGACCTCGACACCCTGGCGCGACGGGACCTTGCGGGTCTCCACCGCCATGGCCTGGGTGCGGGCGTTCTGGACCGCGATGTCCTGGCGCTTCACGCCCGGCCGGTCGCGGAGCGTCAGCACGATGGCGCCGATCATCGCCACCAGCAGGATCAGGCCGGCGAGCTGAAAGAAGTAGGCGTAGTCGGTGTACAGCACCCGGCCGAGCGCCTGGGCGTTGGTGAGGTTCTCGGCCGACGCGACGTTGCCGAGGGGCGCCTGGACGAGGCCCGGATCGATGCTCCAGGAGCCCACCACCAGCAACAGCTCCACGAGGAAGATCGCCCCGATCAGGCCGCCGATCGGCAGGTATTGCTGGAAGCCCTGGCGCAGCTCGGCGAAATCGACGTCGAGCATCATCACCACGAACAGGAACAGCACCGCCACCGCGCCCACGTAGACGACCACGAGGATCATCGCGAGGAACTCGGCGCCCATCAGGACGAACAGCCCGGCGGCGTTCACGAAGGCGAGGATCAGGAACAGCACCGAGGCTACGGGATTGCGCGAGGCGATCACCATGAAGCCCGACGCGACCGTGACGCTCGCGAACAGGTAGAAGAAGGCGGCTGCTGCGGTCATGCGCTGATCGGGATCGGCCGCCGGAGCGGCCCCTTCTGCCGTGCGTTGAAACGGTCCGCAGCGGGCGGCCCGTCTATAGAACCCGGTCGGCGGGGGCACAACAGCGCCTCCGTCATGTCTCGCGCATCGTCATGGACAACGGGACCGGGACGATGCGCCATCCCCTTGCAACGCGCCGCCTTCTTCCGAAAGCAGGTGGCCGCCTTTCGGGACGATGCGTCAGCGATACGGTGCGTCCATCGCGATGTTGCGGGCGATCTCGCGTTCCCAACGGTCACCGTTCAGCAGGAGCTTCTGCTTGTCGTAGAGCAGTTCCTCACGGGTCTCGACCGAGAACTCGAAATTCGGCCCCTCGACGATCGCATCCACCGGGCAGGCCTCCTGGCACATGCCGCAATAGATGCACTTCACCATGTCGATGTCGTAGCGCGTCGTGCGGCGGGTGCCGTCGTTCCGGCGGGGGCCCGCCTCGATGGTGATGGCCTGCGCCGGGCAGATCGCCTCGCAGAGCTTGCAGGCGATGCAGCGCTCCTCGCCGTTGGGATAGCGACGCAGGGCATGCTCACCCCGGAAGCGCGGGCCGCGATGGCCCATCTCGAAGGGGTAGTTGATCGTGGCCTTCGGCTTGAAGAAGTAGCGCATGCCGAGGACCATCCCCGACACGAACTCTTTCAGCAGAAGGCTCTTGGCGACCTGATCGAGCTTCATGCCCGGATCTCCGATTCGGCGGGTGGGCTCAGGCGCCCGGCGCGAGGCCGGTCAGCTTGAGCACGAAGGCGACGACGACGACCGAGACCAGCGAGATCGGCAGGAAGACCTTCCAGCCGAGGCGCATGAGCTGATCGTAGCGGTAGCGGGGGACGATGGATTTCACCATCGCGAACAGAAAGAACAGGAAGCTCGCCTTCAGGACGAACCAGATCACGCCGGGAACCCAGGTGAAGGGCGCGAAGGGGATCGGCGAGAGCCAGCCGCCCAGGAACAGGATGGTTCCGAGCGCGCACATGCTCATGATGGCGACGTACTCGCCCAGCATGAACAGCAGGTACGGGGTCGAGGAATACTCGACCATGTAGCCGGCCACGAGTTCCGATTCGGCCTCCGGCAGGTCGAAGGGCGGGCGGTTCGTCTCGGCGAGCGCCGAGATGAAGAACACCACGAACATCGGGAACAGCCACAGCCAGTACCAGCCGAAGATCCCGAGGCTCGTGTCCTGCGCCATCACGATGCGGGAGAGGTTGAGCGAGCCGGCGCAGAGCAGCACGCAGATGATCACGAAGCCGAGGGAGACCTCGTAGGAGATCATCTGCGCCGCCGAGCGGAGCGCCCCGAGGAAGGCGTATTTCGAGTTCGACGCCCAGCCGCCCATGATGACGCCGTAGACCCCGAGCGACGAGATCGCGAAGATGTAGGTGATGCCGACATTGATGTCGGCGATCGCCCAGCCGTCGGCGAGCGGAATCACCGCCCAGCTCGACAGGGCGAGCATCGCGAAGACCAGCGGCGCCAGCAGGTAGATTGCCTTGTTGGCCCCGGCCGGGATCACCGGCTCCTTGAGCACGAACTTGATCAGGTCGGCGAAGGACTGGAACAGGCCGAAGGGTCCGACCACGTTCGGCCCGCGCCGAAGCTGCACCGCCGCCCAGATCTTCCGGTCGGCGAGCAGCGCATAGGCGATGAAGACGAGGAGCGCGGAGAGCAGCACGAAGCTCTTCAGCACGATCAGGAGCACGGTCCCGAGGATTTCGAGCGACGTCATCGGTGGGCTCCTACTCGGCCGCCGCGAGGGGCTGCGCCTCTGCGGCGCGCTCCCGGGCAAGGCGCGAGCACTCGGCGAGGATCCGCGAGGCGCGGGCGATCGGGTTGGTGAGGTAGAAGTCGGTCACGGGCGAAGCGAAGGCCGGCCCGCCGGTCGCGCTGCCGAGACGGATCAGCTTCTCCGCCGCCTCCACGACCTCGCCCGGCTCCACGGCGCCGATCGCCGCGAAATGCGGGTGGGCGGCATAGAGCGCTTGGCGGAGCGCGGTGAGCGAATCGAAGGGCAGGCGCTTGCCGAGGACGTCCGACAGGGCGCGCAGGATCGCCCAGTCCTCGCGGGCGTCGCCCGGCGGGAAGGCGGCGCGGTTGCCCATCTGGACCCGGCCTTCCGTGTTCACCCAGGTCGCCGACTTCTCGCTGTAGGCGGCCCCCGGCAGGATCACGTCGGCGCGGGAGGCGCCGCGGTCGCCATGGCTGCCCTGGTAGATCACGAAGGCGCCCGGGGCGACGTCGCGCTCGTCGGCGCCGAGGTTGAACAGGACGTCCAGCGCGCCCGGCTCCAGCATCTGCGCGAAGGTCAGGCCGCCCTCCCCCGGCACGAAGCCGAGATCGAGCGCGCCGACGCGGGCAGCGGCCGTGTGCAGCACGCCGAAGCCGTTCCACCCGGCCGAGATCGCGCCGACCGACTTCGCCAGCGACGCCGCCGCGGCCAGGACGCCCGGCTCGGCATGGGCGCCGACGAGGACGAGCGGCGCCTTGGCCTCCTTGAGGACGTCGAGGAAGCTGTGCTCGCCCCGGGACAGCGCCGCCAGCGAGTCCGGCCCGGCGCCGATATAATGGCTCGGATAGGTCAGATCGACCGGCTCCCCGATCACGCCCACCGCCAGCGGCGCCATGCGCCAGCGCTTGCGGATGCGGACATTGAGCAGCGAGGCCTCGGTGCGCGGGTTGGCATCGACGATCAGGATCGCGTCCGCCGCCTCGATGCCCGGAATGGTCGGGTTGAAGATGTAGGAGGCGCGGCCGAGCGCCGGGTCGAGCCCGGCATCGGTCTGGCGGCAATCGAGGTTCGGCGTGCCGAGGCTCTTGATCAGCTCGCGGAGCGCGAACATCTCCTCGACGCCCGCGAGATCGCCGACTACGGCGCCGATGCGCTTCGGATCCGCGCCCTTCACCTTGGCGGCGATGGCCTGGAACGCCTCACCCCAGGAGGCGGGCCGCAGCCGGCCGTTCTCGCGGAGGTACGGCCGGTCGAGGCGCTGCATCCGCAGCCCGTCGATGTGGTAGCGGGTCTTGTCGGAGATCCACTCCTCGTTGATCTCCTCGCTGATCCGCGGCTCGATCTGCATGACCTCGCGGCCGCGGGTGTCGATGCGGATCGCCGAGCCGACCGCGTCCATCACGTCGACCGACTCGGTCTTGTTCAGCTCCCACGGCCGGACGTTGTAGCTCTGCGGCCGGTGCACGAGGGCGCCCACCGGGCAGAGATCGGCGACGTTGCCCTGAAGCTCCGAGGCCATCGACTGCTCGAGGTAGCTCGTGATCTCCATGTCCTCGCCGCGGCCGATGGCGCCGAGGTCGGGCACGCCCGCCACCTCGGCGAGGAAGCGCACGCAGCGGGTGCAGTGGATGCAGCGGTTCATCGCGGTCCGCACCAGCGGGCCGATATGCTTCTCCTCGACCGCCCGCTTGTTCTCCGTGTAGCGGGTCGAATCGACCCCGTAGGCCATGGCCTGGTCCTGCAGGTCGCAATGGCCGCCCTGGTCGCAGATCGGGCAGTCGAGGGGGTGGTTGATGAGGAGGAACTCCATCACCCCCTCGCGGGCCTTCTTGGTCCCCTGCGAGCGGGTCAGCACCTCCGGCGGCTCGCCGTTCGGGCCGGGGCGGCAATCCTTCACCGCGTAGGCGCAGGAGGCCACGGGCTTGGGCGCGCCCTTCAGCTCGACGAGGCACATGCGGCAATTGCCGGCGATCGACAGGCGCTCGTGGAAGCAGAAGCGCGGGATCTCGGCCCCCGCGGCCTCGCAGGCCTGGAGCAGCGTGTAATCGGCGGGGACGTCAACCTCGGTGCCGTCGACGAGGATTTTTGTCATCGGATCGTCTCGTAAACTGGCCCAAACGCACGAGGCCGGATCCCACCCGCACCCTCATCCTGAGGTGCGAGGTGCAGCCGAGCCTCGAAGGAGATGTCCAGCCCGCCTCGCGATCTCGGGAGGCCTCCTGCGAGGCCCGCCGACGCGGGCATCTCAGGCTGAGGCTGTGGGTTGGACACCGGCATAGCGCCTTTACTCCGCAGCCATCGGCACAGGCTCGCTGTGCGGGTTCGCGGTGTAGCGGTCGATGCGCTTCTCGATCTCGGGGCGGAAGTGCCGGATCAGGCCCTGGATCGGCCAGGCCGCCGCGTCGCCCAGCGCGCAGATCGTGTGACCCTCGATCTGCTTGGTCACCTCGAACAGCATGTCGATCTCGCGCTTCTGGGCGCGGCCCTCGGTCATGCGCTGCATCACCCGCCACATCCAGCCCGTGCCCTCCCGGCACGGCGTGCACTGGCCGCAGGATTCGTGCTTGTAGAAGTACGAGATCCGGGTGATCGCCGCGACGATGTCGGTGGACTTGTCGAGCACGATCACCGCTGCAGTGCCCAGGCCGGAGCCGAGGTTGCGCAGGGTGTCGAAATCCATCTTCGCGTCGATGATTTGTTCCGCGGGAACAAGGGGGACTGAGGATCCGCCCGGGATGGAACACAAAAGATTGTCCCAGCCGCCGCGCATGCCGCCGCAATGACGGTCGATCAGCTCCCGGAAGGTGATGCCCAGCTCCTCCTCGACGTTGCACGGCTTGTTGACGTGCCCGGAGACGCAGAAGAGCTTGGTGCCGGTGTTGTTCTTGCCGCCCAGCCCCGCGAACCACGCGCCGCCCCGGCGCAGGATCGTGCCGGCGACCGCGATCGACTCGACGTTGTTCACCGTCGTGGGGCAGCCGTAGAGGCCCATATTGGCCGGGAACGGCGGCTTCAGCCGCGGCATCCCCTTCTTGCCCTCCAGGCTCTCGATGAGCGCCGTCTCCTCGCCGCAGATATAGGCGCCGGCGCCGTGGTGGACGTAGATGTCGAACGGGTAGTCGTGCACGTTCGACTGGCCGACGAGGCGGGCCGCGTAGGCCTCGTCCACGGCCTTCTGAAGGGCGTGCTTCTCGGCGACGTACTCGCCGCGGATGTAGACGTAGCAGGCATGCGCGTTCATCGCGAAGCAGGCCAGCATGCAGCCCTCGATCAGGAGATGCGGGTCGTGCCGCATGATCTCCCGGTCCTTGCAGGTGCCCGGCTCGGACTCGTCGGCGTTGACCACGAGGTAGTGCGGGCGCCCGTCGGACTTCTTGGGCATGAACGACCATTTGAGGCCGGTGGGGAAGCCCGCGCCGCCGCGGCCGCGCAGGCCCGAGGCCTTCATCTCCTCGATGATCCAGTCGCGGCCCTGTTCCAGCAGGAACTTGGTCCCGTCCCAGGCGCCACGCTTCTTGGCGGCGTCCAGGCCCGGCGAGTGGAGCCCGTAGAGGTTGGTGAAGATGCGATCCTGATCCGACAGCATGTCAGGTCCTCACTGAGCCGGCGCCGACAGGGCCTTGGCCTGCCCCACCCAGTTCTCCCGGTCGATGCGACCCGGGAACGCGAGGTAGGTGCCGACCCAGGTGATCTCGTCGCGGGACCACGCGGCGATCTGGTCGAAATGGTAGATGCCGAGCCCGTTCAGGCGCTGGCTGTTGCCCGGGCCGACGCCCGTGATGCGCGTCAGATCGTCCGGCTTCCCGGCGCGGGCGGCGTCGAGGCCCGGCGGGCGCTTGCCCACGGCGTCGGCCTTCCGCTCCGGGCTCGCATCCTTCGGCAGGGCCGCGAGGGCGCCGGCGATGCGGGCTTCCTCGGCCTCGGCCGCGACTTCGCCCGCGCTGGCGCCCGACGCTTCCGGCTGCTGCGGGACGGCGTCGCGCGCCGGCACGTCCTGATGGCCCTGGTCGCCGGCGGCGGGCTCGCCCTCGGCGACACGCTTGGCCGGCGAATCGAGCACGTCCGCGTCGCCCGGCCGGGCGGAGCCGTGCTTCGCGGTGGACCGGCCGCGCTCGGCCGCGTCGGCGCGATCCTCCGCCTTGACCGGCGTCTCGCCGTTGGCGGCGCGCTGGGCCGGCGCGTCGGATGCCGGACGCTCGATCGGCCGGCCGACATCGGGCCGCGCCGGCTTCGGGTTCTCGGCGGCCTGCTGCGTTCCGGAGGCCGCCTCGCCGGTCTGGGCGGCCGGCGTCTCGACCTTTCCGGCCTCCTCGAAGCGCTTGCGCCACGCGCCGACGCGCGAGCCGTCGAACAGGGTCGGGTCGGTGAGCGTGTTCACGGCGCCCTGGGGCTCGGACGAGACGCGCCCGGTCTGCGAGCCGACCTTCACGGGCCGTCCGGCGGCGAGGTCGTCCATCAGCTGGCCGAGGGATTCGGGCGTCAGGTCCTCGTAGTAATCCTGATTGATCTGCACCATCGGCGCGTTGCAGCAGGCACCCAGGCACTCGACCTCGAGCCACGAGAAGGTGCCGTCCGCCGAGACGTGGCCGGGGGGGCCGAGCCGGGCCTGCAGCATCTCCTTGAGACCCCGCGCACCGCAGGAATCGCACGGCACCGTGCCGCAGACCTGGATCCAGAAGCGACCCACGGGCTCGAGAGCGAACATCGTGTAGAAGGTGGCCACCTCCAGCACGCGGATGTTCGGCATGCCGAGCTCGGCCGCCACCGCCTCGATGGCCGCCCGCGGCAGCCAGCCGCCGTTCTGCTCCTGCGCCCGCCACAGGAGCGAGATCACCGCGGAGGCCTGACGGCCTTCCGGGTACTTGGCGATCTGGGTCTTGGCCCACTCGGCGTTCTCGGGGGAGAACGCGAAGCTCTCGGGCTGCTCCGAGGCGGGGGCGAGTCTGCGGTTTGCCATCGCTCTAACTTACCGATCCACTTCGCCGAACACGATGTCGAGCGTGCCGAGCACGCAGGACACGTCGGCCAGCAGGTGCCCGCGGCACATCCAGTCCATCGCCTGAAGATGCGCGAAGCCCGGCGCGCGGATCTTGCAGCGATACGGCTTGTTGGTTCCATCCGACACGAGATAGACGCCGAACTCGCCCTTCGGCGCTTCCACGGCGGCGTAGACCTCGCCCTCGGGCACGTGGAAGCCCTCGGTGTAGAGCTTGAAGTGGTGGATGAGCGCCTCCATCGAGCGCTTCATCTCCCGACGCGGCGGCGGGGCGAACTTGCCGTCGACCGAGGCGATCGGCCCCTGGCCGGCGGGCTCGCGCAGCTTGGCGACGCATTGCTTCATGATGCGCACGGACTGGCGCATCTCCTCCATGCGGATCACCTGGCGATCGTAGGTGTCGCCGTTCTTTCCGACGGGGATGTCGAACTCCATCTCTTCGTAGCACTCGTAGGGCTGCGCCTTGCGCAGGTCCCAGGGAATCCCTGAGCCGCGCACCATCACGCCCGAGAAGCCCCACTCCATCGCCTCGTCCACCGACACGATGCCGATGTCGACGTTGCGCTGCTTGAAGATGCGGTTGGCCATGACGAGGTCGTCGAGATCCTGGACGACCTGCAGGAACGGGTCGCAGAACGCGTCGATGTCGTCGATCAGCTTCGGCGGCAGGTCCTGGTGGACGCCGCCGGGCCGGAAGTAGTTGGCGTGGAGCCGGGCGCCGGAGGCCCGCTCGTAGAAGATCATCAGCTTCTCGCGCTCCTCGAAGCCCCAGAGCGGGGGCGTGAGGGCGCCGACATCCATCGCCTGCGTGGTGACGTTGAGGAGGTGCGACAGCAGGCGGCCGATCTCGCAGAACAGCACGCGGATCAGCTGCGCGCGGCGCGGCACCTCGATCCCGGCGAGCCTCTCGATCGCCAGGCAGAAGGCGTGCTCCTGGTTCATCGGCGACACGTAATCGAGCCGGTCGAAATAGGGCGTCGCCTGCAGGTAGGTCTTGTACTCGATGAGCTTCTCGGTGCCGCGGTGGAGCAGCCCGATATGCGGATCGACCCGCTCGACCACCTCGCCGTCGAGTTCCAGCACGAGGCGCAGCACGCCGTGCGCGGCCGGGTGCTGCGGGCCGAAGTTGATCGCGAAGTTGCGGATGTTGTGTTCGGTCACGGGCGGTCTCCGCGGCTCATGCCGACGTCTTCTCGTCGCCCGGCAGCACGTAGTCGGTGCCTTCCCACGGGGACAAGAAGTCGAAGTTCCGGAATTCCTGCGTCAGCTGGACCGGCTCGTAGACCACCCGCGCCTGGTCCTGGTCGTAGCGGACCTCGACGAAGCCGGTCAGCGGGAAGTCCTTGCGCAGGGGGTGCCCCTCGAAGCCGTAATCGGTGAGCAGGCGGCGCAGGTCGGGATGGCCCGAGAACAGGATCCCGTAGAGGTCGTAGGTCTCGCGCTCGTACCAGTTGGCGGCGGGGAACACCTCGATCACCGACGGGACGGGGGTCACCTCGTCGGTCTGCACCTTCACCCGGATTCGCAGGTTATGGCGCAGGGAGAGCAGGTGATAGACCACGTCGAAGCGCTTCTCGCGCTGCGGGTAGTCCACGCCGCAAATGTCGATGAAGTTGCGGAAGGCGCAGGCCGGATCGTCGCGCAGGTAGGTCAGCGCGTAGACGATGTCGGAGGCCTGGACCACCAGCGTCAGCTCGCCGAACGCGATGGTGTGGGATACCACCGCGGGCCCGAGGGCGCCGGTGACCCGCTCGGCCAAGGCGGCGACGGCGTCGGCGCCGTAGGCCGGCTGGGTGTGGGGCAGGATCGAGATGCCGTTCGTCATGGCCGCTCCTCAGCGCTCGATCGTGCCGGTCCGGCGGATCTTCTTCTGCAGCAGCAGCACGCCGTAGAGCAGCGCCTCGGCGGTGGGCGGGCAGCCGGGCACGTAGATGTCCACCGGCACCACCCGGTCGCAGCCGCGCACCACCGAATAGGAATAGTGGTAGTAGCCGCCGCCGTTGGCGCAGGAACCCATGGAGATGACGTAGCGGGGCTCCGGCATCTGGTCGTAGACCTTACGCAGCGCCGGGGCCATCTTGTTGGTCAGCGTGCCGGCGACGATCATCACGTCGGACTGGCGGGGCGAGCCGCGGGGCGCGAAGCCGAACCGCTCGCAATCGTAGCGCGGCATCGACATCTGCATCATCTCGACCGCGCAGCAGGCGAGGCCGAAGGTCATCCACATCAGCGAGCCGGTGCGGGCCCAGTTGATCAGCTCGTCCGTGGTGGTCAGCAGGAAGCCCCGATCGGCCAACTCGTCGCTGATCGACAGGAAGGTCGGATCGTCCGCGCCGATCGGACGGCCGGTGTTGGGATCGATGATCCCCTTAGGCTGGGGCGCGATCGCGGGGGCGCGGGACAGGGCGCGGTTCGTGTCGGTGATCAGGGCCATCGGCGACTCAGGAATGCAATGCGGGCGGCGAGCGGCGGGGCATCAATCCCATTCGAGGGCGCCCTTGCGCCACTCGTAGACGAAGCCGACGGTCAACACGCCCAGGAAGACGATCATCGACCAGAAGCCGAACCAGCCCAGATCCCCGAAGGTGATCGCCCAGGGGAAGAGGAACGCGACCTCAAGGTCGAAGATGATGAACAGGATGGCGACAAGGTAGAAGCGCACGTCGAACTTCATGCGGGCGTCGTCGAACGCGTTGAAGCCGCACTCGTAGGCCGAAAGCTTCTCGGGATCGGGGCTCTTGAAGGCGACCAGGAAGGGGACGACCAGCAGCGCGGTGGCGATGAACAGCGCCACGCCGATGAACACGATGAGCGGCAGGTAATCCGCCAACAATCCGGTCATGCCAGGGCCTCGCGAGAGGAGTGAAACCGCGGTGCGACGCCGACCCGGATCCGCCCGTGGAATTGTTCTTATGCCAGGATGCGCGCGGCCGGAGGCTTAGTCGAGCCGCCGGCCCGTGACAATGGCTTGTCGCGTCGCACAAAGCGCGCTGTCAGCCGTCTTGTCAGTCATATCCAAGATGGGCTTGCGCGGCGCTGGCGCAACACGGCGGAAGCGCGCAGGCCCCGAGTCGGGGTGCCTCGCCGCGTTCCTCAGGCGACGCGCATGCGAATCCGCGCCGGATGCGCTTGACAGGGCCCGAAGCGCCCCATAAACCCCGCCCCGTCGCCGGGCAAAACGCCCCCTCCGAAGCGACCACGCCGTGCGGGCGTAGCTCAGTTGGTTAGAGTGCCGGCCTGTCACGCCGGAGGTCGCGGGTTCGAGCCCCGTCGCCCGCGCCACGTCCCTTCTTCAACATTTGTCGGTTCGATCTCGCAAGAGCGACGACGCTTGCCATGATCGGCAGGTCTTCGCGGCGCGTGCGGCGCGACTTTGACGTCAGGGCTGCGGAGCATCCGCCGCGGGGCCGAGGGCGTCCCGCCCCGAGGACCGGACGGCGGACCGGCCGCCCCTGAGACTCAACGCGATCCCGACCAGGATGAGGCTGCCACCGACCAGGATGTCGGCGCTCAGCGGCTCGCCCAGGACGAGATGTGTGCTCAGGATGCCGGCCACCGGCACCAGCAGGGCGAAGGGCGTCACCGCGGCCGCCGGGTAGCGGGTCAGGAGCCCGTTCCAGAGGCCGAAGGCGAGGAGCGTCGTCGGGTAAGCCTGGAACGCGACCGATCCGACCGCCGCCCAATTCGGATGTGCCAGCGCCGCCAGGGCGCCCGGTCCCTCGATAATCAGCGACAGGATCAGCAGCGGCGGCGTGGTGGCGAGGCTGCCCCAGACCATCAGCGCCAGCATGTCGACCCGGCCGATCCGCTTCACGATGACGTTCGCGCAGGCCCAGGACAGGGCCGCGCCGACGACCAGAAGCAATGGGCCCGGCGGGGCGCCCGCGCTCCGTTCGAGCGCCACCGCGGCGACACCGAGGAGCGCGATCCCGCCCCCCACCACCTGAAGGCCGCGCGGGCGCTCCTTCTGCACCGCCCAGGCGAGTGCCACGGTGAGCGGCACCTGGACCTGGATCAGCAGCGACGACAGCCCGGCCGGCATCCCGAAGCGGATGGCGGTCATGAGCAGCCCGAACTGGCCGACCCCGAGGGCGAGCCCGAATCCGGCCACCAGGGCCATGGGGGCCCGGGGCGGCCGGATCACCAGCGCCGCCGGCAGGGCCGCGAAGCCGAAGCGCAGGGCACACAGCATCAGCGGCGGCACCGTCTCGAGGCCGGCCTTGATGGCCACGAAGGCCAGCCCGAGGATCGTGACCACCAGGATTGCGGCGAGCCCGTCGCGCAGCGTCATGGGCGGATCCTACGCCGCACGCGGCCGCGTCACCACCGCCGCGCCGCCCCCCGTGCCTGGCGGCGCTCGTCGCGGCGGCCGATCAGCCGATGGATCGCGTCGCCGGTGCCCGGAACGCAGGCATCCGCCACGTCCTGGCGCGTCAGCCCGATATCCTTCAGCTCCCGGTCCGACAGGGTCGACAGGCGGTGGAGCACGCGGCGGTTCATGGCCGCCCGCGACAGGCCGGCGCGAATCTCGGCGGCGAGGGCGAGGACGGTTCCGGCCATCCGGGCGAGCCGCCCGGTCCGGGCCTCGAGGGTGGCGGTTTCGGTCATGCACGGGTTCATGGATCCCCTCCTCCATCGTTCCGGGGCGGGGCGATCCTGGCGCCGCGGGGCTGGCGGCGACAGGAACACTTCGGTACGGTTCCGAAGAATTGTCCGGACGAAAGAGCAGTACGGATGGCGGTCGCAGTCAGAAGTCCCGGGACGCGCGTCGAGGCCGTGGTCGGCGAGATCCGGGAACGGATCGCGGCGCGGCGGCTGGTTCCGGGCGTGCGGATCCCGTCGGTGCGGGCCTTTGCGGAGACGATGGGCGTCTCGAAATCCACGGTCGTGGAAGCCTACGAGCGCCTCGCCGCCGAGGGCGCCGTAGTGGCGCGGCCGGGCTCGGGCTTCTACGTCGCCGGCAAGACGCGGCCGCTCTCGCTCCAGGCGATGGGGCCGCGGCTCGACCGGATCGTCGACCCGCTCTGGATCACCCGGCAGGCGCAGCAGGCCGGCTCGGATCAGCTGAAACCCGGGGCCGGCTGGTTGCCCGATTCCTGGATGCCCCACGAGGCGATCCGCCGGGGCTTGCGCCGGGTGGCCCGGGCCGACCTCGCCGAGATGACCAATTACGACCGGCCCCTGGGCTACGCGCCCCTGCGCCACCAGATCGCCCGCAAGATCGGCGAGAAGGGTGTCGGCGCCGAGCCGGACCAGATCGTGCTGGTCGAATCGGCCACGCAGGCGCTGGACCTTGTCTGCCGCTTCCTGCTCCAGCCCGGCGACACCGTGCTGGTGGACGATCCCTGCTATTTCAACTTCCTGGCGCTGCTGCGCGCGCAGCGCGTCGCGGTGGTCGGCGTGCCGATCACGCCGGAGGGGCCCGACCTGCGGGCGCTCGCGACCCTGCTGGAGCAGCACCGGCCGCGCTTCTACCTGACCAACGCCGCCCTCCAGAACCCGACGGGGGCGAGCCTCGCGCCGACCGTGGCGCACCGCCTGCTGAAGCTGTGCGAGGCCCACGACACGCTGATCGTGGAGGACGAGATCTTCGGCGACCTCGAACCCGAGGCGGCCCCGCGGCTCGCGGGCTTCGACGGGCTGGAGCGGGTGATCCAGATCGGCAGCTTCTCCAAGACCCTGTCGGCGGCGGCGCGCTGCGGCTGGATCGCGCTCCGGGCCGACTGGGTCGAGCCGCTGGTCGATCTCAAGCTGGCCCTCAGCCTCGGCAACGGACACATCACGGCCGCGCTGGTCCATGCGCTCATCACCGAGGGCGCCTACCGGCGGCACCTCGCCGAGACCCGCCGCCGGCTCGCCGGCGCGATGGTGCAGGCCGCCGCGGAGCTGCGCGCCTGCGGCCTGGAAACCTGGGCGCAGCCCCGGGGCGGCTTCTTCCTGTGGATGCGGCTGCCGGACGGGCGCGACGGGGCCGATGTCGCCCGCCGGGCGCTCGCCCGCGGCATGGTGCTGGCGCCGGGAACCTCGTTCAGCCTGTCGGATGCCTGGAACGGCTACATGCGCTTCAACGTCGCCCATTGCGCCGATCCGCGGATCCGCCCGATCCTGCGGGAGGCGCTGGGCTGAGCGTTCCCGGTCAGGCCGGGAGAACCAGGTCCGCCCGCAGGCCGCCGAGTTCGGACCGTCCGAGGCTCAGGCCGCCGCCGTACAGCTCGGCGAGTTCCAGGGTGATCGGCAGCCCGAAGCCGTGGCCCGGCACGCCCTCGTCGAGGCGGCGGCCCCGCGCCATGACGGCGGAGGCCGCCGCCGGGTCGAGGCCGGGCCCGTCATCCTCCACCGACAGGGACACACCGCCGTCGCGCGCCGTCGCGGAGACCCGCACGCGGCTCCGGCACCAGCGGCAGGCATTGTCCACGAGGTTGCCGAGCATCTCGTCGAGATCCTGGCCCTCGCAGGGGACCGACAGGGCCTCCGGGACGTCGAGGTCGATCGCCACGCCCTTCTCGGCATAGATGCGGGTGAGCGCAGCCCGCAGGTCCGAGAGCCGGGGCGCCAGGGCCGTGCGCCCCCGGGCCGATCCCGCCAGGGCCGCGGCCCGGGCGCGCCGGAGGTGGTGCCGCACCCGCCGGTCCATGTCGTCCACCTGCCGGCGCAGGGCCCCGTCCGGGTCGCGGGCAGGCTCCGCGAGCGCCATCGACAGGGTGGCGAGCGGCGTCTTGAGGGCGTGGGCGAGGTTGGCGACGTGGCCGCGGGCGCGTTCCAGGTTCTGCGCGTTCTGATCGAGGAGGGCGTTGAGTTCCGCCACCACCGGCGCGATCTCGGCGGGCTGGTCCGCCGGAACGCGCTCGCGCCGCCCCGCCCGGACCGACGCGAGGTCCGCGCGCAGGCGTGTCAGCGGCGCGAGGCCGAGGCGCACCTGGACCGCCAGACCGGCGAGCAGGCACAGGCCGAGGATGCCCAGCGCCACGGCGAGGCTGGTCAGCGCCTCGCGCAGCGGCCCGCGCAGTTCTCCCTCCGGCGCCGCCGCCACGATCGTCGCGGGCTCGGGCCCTGGCACGACCAGCACCCGGGCGATGAGGGGCTCGCCGTGCGGCCCCGTGCCGGATGCCGGATGCGGCCGGCCCGGATCGTCGTCCGGACCGGGGTCGGACAGGCGGATGTCGCCGCCCCGCAGGGAGCCGGAGCGGATCGTCTCGGGTCCCCGGCGCACCTCCCAGGCCCAGCCGGGGCCGGGCCGGTCGAAGGGTGGTGCGTCGAGCGTCTGCGGGAGGATCCCGGCCTCGAGTCCCGCGCGCAGGGCCACGATCTGCGCGTCGAGGCGGCCGTCGAGCTGCCCGCGAACGAACCGGTGCAGGATGACCCCGATGGCGAGGCCCGCCACCACCAGGGCGGCCAGCACCAGCACCAGGGCCGCGGTCAGCAGGCGTGTGCGGAGCGAGCGCCGCTGCGTCGCCTCCGCCATCAGGCGGGCTCCGCGTGCAGGCGGTAGCCGTGGCCGCGCACGCTCTCGATCCGGGCCGGCGCGATCTTCCGGCGCAGCCGCGTGATGATCACCTCGACGGAGTTCGAGTCCACGTCCGCGTCGCCCTCGTAGACCCGCTCGATCAGGTGCAGGCGCGGCACCACGGTCTCGCGGTTCAGCATCAGGCAGGAGAGGACCCGCCATTCCAGGCCGGTGAGCTTGAGCGGCAGGCCCTCGTGCTCGAAGGCGCCGAGCCCCGGATCGAAGCTCAGGGGGCCGCAGGTGATCCGGCTCGCCCCGCCGCCCTGGGACCGGCGGACGAGGGCGCGCAGGCGGATCACCAGCTCCTCCACCCGGACCGGCTTGACGAGGTAATCGTCCGCCCCCGCCTTGAAGGCCGCGACCTTGTCGCTCCAGCCGTCCCGGGCGGTGAGAACCAGCACCGGGAGGGTCCGCCCGGCCCCGCGCCAGGCCCGCAGCACCGAGACGCCGTCGCCCTTCGGCAGGCCGAGATCGAGCACGACGGCATCGTAGCCCTCGGTCTCGCCGAGATGCTGGGCGTCCTCGCCGGTGGCGGCGTGGTCGAGCACGAAATTCTCGGCGCGCAGGACCTTGGCGACCTCCGCCGCGAGGGCCGCGTCGTCCTCCACCAGCAGGATCTTCACGCGTCTGATCTCCCCGTCTGGACCCCGATGGCCGGTTTCGACCGCCGCCGGAGCGATGCGCCGGGCATCCGGCTGATTTCACCCGCGGCCGCGGCCGCGAACCCTGCCGCCGCCAGGACTTAGGGCCGTTGTCTCACCTGGGCCGCCGGGACGGCCACGCGGGCGCCGAGCTGCCGGCCCGCATCAGCGCCCGCTGCCAAGCCTTTGAACGCGCACGGGTTCCACACGAGGCGCTCTAGGGCGGCGCGTTTAACCGGGCCTGAACCGCGCGGTTCAGACCGGATTGCCGGCGGCGCCCTACGAAGGGGCATCGGATCGAGCGGATCCGGACCCTTTCAGAGGATGAGATCATGAGCGACGACAAGACCATCGACGGGACCGCGCGGGAGATCCGCGAGCCCGAAGCCGCCGCGCCGGCGTCGAAGGCGATCCCGCGACGGACCTGGGTGGTCGGCGCGGTGGCGCTGCCGCTGGCGCTCGGCGCCGTCGGCCTGTCCCTGGCGCAGGGAACGCCGTTCCAGCCGACGCCGGTCGCGCCGGTGGCGATCCAGGCCCTGGCCCCCTCGGGCGCGACGGCCATCAAGGGCGAGGTCGCGGAGATCTTCGGCAACAAGTTCGTGGTGCAGGACGGGACCGGGCGCGCGCTCGTGGAGACGGGTCGCGAGGGCGAGGACGGCGGCCTCGTCGCCAAGGGCGAGACCGTGACGGTGCAGGGCCGTTTCGAGACCGGCTTCCTGCATGCCCGGATCCTGACCCACGGGGACGGGCGCACGCTGCTGCTCGGGCCGGCGGGCGGTCCGCCGACGGGGAGCCTGGACTGGGCCAAGGACCGGCTCGGTCTCGGGCCGAAGCTCGACACCGCCGCCCTGACCGCATCGGTCCAGGCGGCGGGCTACAGCGACGTGCGGGTCACGGGCCGCGGTCCGCGTCATCTGGAGGTGGCCGCCAAGGACCGGGACGGGCGCGAGCAGCAGCTCCATGTCGGCTTCGACGGTCAGGTGCGCAAGCGGCCGGCGCCGGGCCTCCCGCCGCTGTGAGGTCCGCCGCGGCGGGCGGGACGCATGCAACCCTTCCTCTCCTGCCGCGTCCTCCTGTCTCTCGACCGGCAGGAGGTGCGCGCCATGGAACCGATGAAGCCGATGGAACCGATGAAGCCTATGGAACCCATGAAGCCCATGGAACCGATGAAGGGCATGGAGCCCTGGTGGCCGAAGGATCTCGGCGAGCCCGCGACCAGCGGCGCGCAGAACGGGATGAAATATGCCTTCTTCCCCGACAAGCGCCGCCTGCTGATCGACCGCGACGGGCAGGTCTCGACCTACGACAGCGGCGACCACCGGATCGGCGGCGTCGCGCAGGCGGACGGGACCGCCAAGACCCTGACCTTCACCAGCCAGGACGGCGACGTGGATCTCGGCGCCCTCAAGAAGCTCGGCTGAGCCCCGGCGTGGACAGGCCGGGACGGCGCGCTTAAGCCCGGCCGACCATGCGAGCCGTCCCGCTGACACCCGCGACGCCATGCGCGCGCTGATCGACCTCGTCCGGGCCATGCGGGCCGCCGACCGGCGGCGCCTCGCCCTGATCGCTCTCGGGCTCGCGGTGGCGGCGCTGCTGGAGGTCGTGGGCGTCGCCGCGGTGATCCCGTTCCTGACGCTGGTCGGGGATCCGTCGGCGGCGACCCGGGTCCCCTATCTGGCCCAGGCCCGGAGCGTCCTCGGCCTGACCGACGAGCGCAGCTTCCTGCTGGTCACCGGCGGCGCGGCGCTTACCGCGATCCTCGTCACCGCGCTGGTGAATGCCGGGCTGACCTACGCGCAGCTCCGGTTCACCCATCTGGCCGGCTACGGCTTCAGCCGGCGGCTGCTGTTCCGCTACCTCGACCGGGAGCGGCTGTTCTTCGCGAAAGCCAACAGCGCCGAGCTTGCCAAGAACGTGCTCTCGGAGACCGACCGGCTGGTGATCGGCGCGCTGACGCCCGCCACGGTGCTCGCCTCGCGGGCGAGTTCGGCGCTCGCGGTGATCGCCTTCCTGCTGGCCTACGCGCCGCAGCTCGCGCTGATCCTCGGGGGCGGCTTCGGCGGACTCTATGTCGGGATCTACCTCGTGATGCGCGCCCGGCTCGCCCGGCTGGGCAGCCGCACCGTCGCCGACAACGAGGCCCGCTTCCGGATCGTGCAGGAGACCTTCGGGGCGCTCACCGAGCTGAAGCTCTACGGGCGCGCGGAGGCGTTCGCCTCTCGGTTCGACGCCCCGGCCCGGGCCTACGCCCTCGCCACCGCGGCGAGCCAGCTCACCGGCCAGATGCCGCGCTTCGTCATCGAGGCCCTGGCTTTCGGCGGGGTGATCGTGGTGGTGCTGTTCGCGCTCGCCCAGGGGCTCGACGTCGCCGGGATCCTGCCGCTCCTCGGCCTGTTCGCCTTTGCGGGCTACCGCATGCTGCCGGCCTTCCAGAACATCTTCACCTCGGTGGCGCTGATGCGCTTCACCCTGCCGGCGGTGCGGGTCATCGTCGACGAGCTCGCCGACGAGCGGGAGCCCCTGCCCCGCACCGCGGACAGGCTGCCCTTCGCCCGGGCGATCCGGCTCGAGGGTCTCGGCTTCGATTACGGCACCGGGCGTCCGGCCCTCGCCGGGATCGACCTGACGATCCCGGTCAACACCACGGTCGGCCTCGCCGGGCGCACCGGCTCGGGCAAGTCGACGCTCGCCGGACTGATCCTCGGCGTCCTGAGCCCGACCGCCGGGCAGATCACCGTGGACGGCCGCCCCCTCGATGCCGGGACCCTGCCCGCTTGGCAGAATCGGATCGGCTACGTCCCGCAGGAGGTGTTCCTGGTGGACGGCACCGTGGCGGAGAACATCGCCCTGGGCCTCGACGCGCCGGACCTCGCCGCCGTCGAGCGGGCGGCGCGGCTCGCCGGCGCCCACGACTTCGTCGCCGCCCTGCCCCACGGCTACGCGGAGCGGGTCGGCGAGCGCGGGGCGCGGCTGTCCGGCGGCCAGCGCCAGCGCATCGGCATCGCCCGGGCGCTCTACCACGACCCGGACGTCATCGTGTTCGACGAGGCGACCTCCGCCCTCGACGACGAGACGCAGGCGGCCGTGATGCGGGCACTCCGCGCCCTGTCGGGCCGGCGGACGCTGATCCTGATCGCCCACCGGCTGTCGACCCTGGAGGGCGCCGACGCGGTCCACGTGCTGGAGGCGGGCCGGATCGTCGCCTCCGGGCCGCCCGAGGCGGTCCTGCCGGGGCTCGGCACGGCGGCGTGAGCCGCCCCTTGCTGGCCCCTTGCGTCCGGCCCCGCCTCCGTTACCTCGGCTCTCCGAGGCAGACCGGGAGAGCACCGTGACCACGCGCATCGAGCTGACCGCACCGGACGGCACAACCGCGACCCTCGCGACGCACGGGGCCGAGCCGGTCTCCTGGCGGGTCGGCGGGACCGAGTATCTCTGGAGCGGCGATCCCGAGCACTGGAACCGGCACGCGCCCTGGCTCTTCCCGGTCGTCGGCGCCTCTGCGGGCGGGCACGTGACGGTCGGGTCGGAGCGCTACCCGATGGCCCAGCACGGCTTCGCCCGCGACCTGCCCTTCGCGCTGGTCGACCGGAGCGCCGACGCGGTGACCCTGCGCCTGACCGACGGGCCCGAGACGCGGGCGCATTATCCCTTCGCGTTCCGCCTCGATATCACCGCGCGGGTCCGTCCGGCGGGTCTCGACTTCGACGTGACCGTCGCCAATCCCGGCGACGTCCCCCTGCCCTACGCCCTCGGCTTCCACCCGGCCTTCCCGTGGCCCTTCGCGGGGGGCACCCGCGCCCGGGACGGCGGCTACGCGGTGACCTTCGAGCAGGCGGAGCGGCCCTTCGCGCCCCAGGTCGGCCCGGGCGGCCTGCTGCTGCGCGACGAGCAGCCGATCCCCCTCGCCGGGGACACGCTGCCCCTCGATCCGGCGCTCTTCACCGAGGCCTTCGTGTTCCGGAACGCCCGCAGCCGCTGGATGCGCTTCACCGGCCCCGGACGGGCGATCCGCATGGAGATGGCGGATTTTCCCCATCTGGCGGTCTGGACCAAGCCCACCGCGCCATTCCTATCGCTGGAATGCTGGACCGGCTACGCCGACTGGTCGGATTTCGCGGGCGACCTCGCCGAGCGCGATTCGCAGCGTCTGCTCGCCCCCGGCGGCACCGCGCAGCACGGCGTCCGCCTCTCGCTGGACACCTAGCCCGTGCGCATCTGGGTGGCACGGCCCGAGCCGGGGGCGACACGGACCGGAGCGGCCCTGGCGGCGCAGGGCCACGCGCCGCTCGTCGCGCCCGTTCTGGCGGTGCGGCCGACCGCGGCGGCACCGCCCGCGGGACCCTTCGCCGCCCTGCTCCTGACCAGCGCCAACGCGGTGCCGGCGATCCGGGACGCGCCGCCCCTGCGCGGTCTCCCGGTCTTCGCCGTCGGTGCGCGGACGGCTGCGCTGGCACGCGCGGCCGGCCTCGGTCCCGTGCGCGAGGGGCCGGGCGATGCCGCCGGCCTCGCCGCGCTGGTGGCGGATGCCCTGGCGCCCGGCGAATCCCTTCTCCACGCGACCGGGGCCGAGCGAAAGCCGGAGCCGGCGGCAACGCTGATGGCCGCGGGGTTCCGGATCACCACCTTCGTCGCCTACCGGGCCGAGGCGCTGCGGACGCTCCCGCAGGCGGTGGCCCTCGAGCTCGCCGCGGGACGCCTCGAAGCCGCCCTTCACTATTCCCGGCGCAGCGCCGCCGTCGCCCTCGCCCTCGCGGATGGATCGGGTCATGGCGGAGCTTTCCGCCGCCTGGGGCATTACTGCCTATCGTCGGATGTCGCGGCCCCCCTGGAAGCCGCCGGTGTTCCGGTCCATTTCGTCGCGACACGCCCGCGCGAAGCGGATCTGCTCGACGCCCTGGCGCCGCCACCGGGTTAGCCGTGCGGTGACAGGGAGGCCGGGCCGCCATATCTCGCCCTCGCGCCCGGCGCCGCCGCGGTGCTAGGGGGGCGCGGCGACGCCGAAGAGTTGGAGGACTTGCCCGTGACGCCACCACCCAGCGACGCCGACAAGCCCGGTCCCGGCGGTCGGAAGCCGGACGCCGCGCCCGGCAAGCCCGGATCGTCCCTGCCGCCCGGGGGCGCGTCCCGGTCGCCCGCGACATCGGCGTCCACCGCCTCGGTGTCGGCCTCGACATCCTCGGCGTCCACCGCCGCCGGTGCGAAGCCGAGTGTTTCGGGTCCGGCCGAGACCGTAAAGGGACCGCAGGGATCCCCGCTCGGAACACCGCCCAAGCCGGCGACCGAGCCCGTCGTGTCCGCCAAGCCCGGCACGAGCGACGCCCGCCCCGACGGCGTCAAGCCGGGGCCCGGTACCGACGGCCTGAAGCCGACGTCCGGCCCGGCCGCCCAGCCGCCCGGCGCTAAGCCCGATGCGCTCAAGGCTGGGTCCGACAGGTTCGAGACGAAGCCGGGCACGACCACCTCGTCGTCGGCAACGGCATCGTCGTCGACGGCCTCCGCCACCGCGTCGGCGGCCACCGGGGCGACGGCCGATCCGAAGGCCGCCCAGCCCGGCACCGGCCCCCAGGGCGGTCCCCGTCCGAGCGGTCCCGCTTCGGGTGCCGCGGGTCCGGCGGCCGCCAGTGCGGTGACGGCCGGTCCGATCATCGACCTCAAGGCCAAGCGCATCTCCGATCCGCCGTCGGCCGGCAAGGATGCGGCCAAGGACACCTTCAAGGATGCCTCCAAGGATGCCCCGAGGGATGGCAAGGAGTCGCCGAAGGGGCCGATCCCCGCGGCGGCCTCCGTCGATCCGGCCAGACCTGCGGCTGGATCGTCTGCCCGGGCGCGGGCCGGGTTCGGATCGATCGCCGCTGCCGGGCTGCTTGGCGGCGTGATCGGCGCCGGCCTGCTGTTCGGTGCCGAGAAGGCCGGGATCGGTCCCGATCCGCGCCTGAACGCCCTGGACCAACGGCTTTCCAGCCAGATCGCGTCCCTTGACAAGCGCCTTGACGGGCTGGCCCCGCGCGATGCGCTGGCGGCCCTCGACAAGCGCGTCGCCACCGCGGAATCGAGCGCCAAGCAGGCCCTAGACAAGGCCGGCGCGGCGCCGGCGGCCGCGACGGACGGCCAGGCCTCCGGTGCGGCGCCGGCCGTGCCGCCGGATCTCGTCGCCCGCCTCGACAACCTCGACCAGCGCGTCGCCGCGCTTCAGGAGGAGCCCGGCCAGGAGCCGGGCCGGGACCAGTCGGCGGGCGCGAAGCTCGGCGTGGTCCAGGACAACGCGAAGCAGATCGCCGATCTCGAGACCCGCCTGAAGGCGGTGGAGGACGCTGGCGGCGACAAGGGGGCGGCCGAGGACGCATCCCGGAAGATCGCGGCGCTGCAGGGCGAGGTGGAGCAGAAGACCAAGGCGAATGCCGAGGCCGACGCGGCGCTCGGTCAACGCCTCGACGCGCTGCAACAGGCCCTCGACGCGCGGGTGAAGGCGGCCACGGAGGCGGTCCAGGCCGCCGCCCAGGCGAGCCGCACCGCCGCCGAGGCGGGGCAGACCCAGGCCGCCGAGTCCGCGAAGGCGGTGGATCGGCGTCTGCAGGAGCAGGCCGATCAGATCGCAGCGCTGGACAAGAGCGTGGCGCAGCGCGCCGAGGCCAGCACCGTCCAGGCAGCACTCCGGGTCGTGGTCGCCGATCGCGTGGCGGCCGCCCTGGAATCCGGCACGGCCTATGCGGAGCCGCTGGCGACCCTGCGCAAGCTCGATTCGGGCACTGAAGCGCAGGCCAAGGCCCTCGCCCCCTTCGCCGAGAGCGGCGCACCCTCGGCGGCGGATCTCGCCGACACGTTCCGGCCGATCGCCGAGCGGATCGCGGCCAAGCGGCAGGCGCAGCGGGCCAAGAGCGCCGCCGAGACCGGGGATTTCCGCTCCAAGCTCCTCAGCATGGCCGACGGTCTCGTGCAGATCCGCAAGGCCGACGCGCCCGCCCCCGAGGCTTCCGACGCTCCGGAGGGCAAGGTCCAGGCTGCCCTCGACCGCGGCGACCTGACGGCGGCCTCGGCGGCCTTCGCGGCGCTCCCGGCCGAGGCCCAGGAGCCGGCCGGCGATTTCGGTGCCAAGCTGAAGGCCCGGGCCGAGGCCGAGCAGGCCGTGCGCACCCTCCTCGACAGCGCCTTCAAGGCCCTGCCGGTCGGCGCCGCCCAACCGGCCCAGGCCGCCCCCGGGCGCTAGTCCGGTGACGGACCCGATCCGCGCCCTGCGCGGCCGCACCCTCTCCGAGCGGACGCGCAGGCGCCCCGCTCCTCCCGCCCCCCGCGACGGCCGCCAGCCGGCCGCCGACAGGAGACACTGACCCCATGTGGCGCGCCCTCGCCTTCCTGGCCCTGCTCGCACTCGCCGCCTTCGGAGCGGTCTGGATCGCCGACAGGCCCGGTACCGTCACCGTCGTCTGGAACGGCTACCAGATCGGCACCAGCCTCGCGGTCGCCCTCGTCGGCGTGATCGCGGCGGCGATCGTCCTGGGCGTGCTCTGGGCGATCGTGCGCGGCGTCATCGGCCTGCCGGAGGCCCTGGTCCGCGGCTCCGCCGAGCGGCGCCGCGCCAAGGGCCTCTCCGCCCTCTCCCGCGGCATGGTGGCGGTGGGCTCGGGCGATCCCCTGGCGGCCCGCCGCTTCGCGGGCGACGCCGAGCGGCTCCTCGGCACCGAGCCGCTGACCCTGCTGCTCAAGGCCCAGGCCGCGCAGATCTCCGGCGACCGGGACGCCGCCGAAAGCGCCTTCCAGCGCATGGTCGACGATCCCGAGACCCGGGTCCTGGGCCTGCGCGGCCTGTTCGTGGAGGCCCGGCGCCGGGAGGACGAGACGGCCGCCCGCGCCTACGCCACCGAGGCCGCCCGCCTCGCCCCGAGCGTCACCTGGGCCAACGAGGCCCTGCTCGAGGCGCAGAGCGCCGACGGCGACTGGGCCGCCGCCCTGGAGACCATCGAGCGCCGCTCGTCCCTCGGCCTGATCGACAAGGCCACCGCCCGGCGGCAGCGGGCCGTGCTGCTGACCGCGATCGCCGGCGAGCGCGAGGCCGGCGAGCCGGAACTCGCCGCGGAGCGCATCCTGCAGGCGGTCAAGCTCGCCCCCGATCTCGTCCCGGCGGCCTGCATCGCCGGACGCCTCCTCGCCCGCCGCGGCGACGTCAAGAAGGCGGCCCGGATCGTCGAGGCGGCCTGGAAGGCCAATCCCCATCCCGACCTCGCCAAGGTCTATCTCGGGCTGCGGCCCGGCGATTCGGTCCGCGACCGTCTCGCCCGCGCCGAGGTCCTGGCGAAGCTGTCCGTCTGGGATCCGGAATCCCGGCTCGCCCTGGGGCAGGCCGCCCTCGACGCGCGGGATTACAAGCGGGCCCGCGAGGCCGTGAAGCCCCTGCTCACCGACCGGCCGACCGCCCGCGCCTGCCTGATGATGGCGGCCATCGAGGAGGCCGAACACGGCGCCGCCTCCGGCCAGGCCCGCGAGTGGCTGGCCCGGGCCGCCCGCGCCCCGCGCGACCGCGTCTGGATCGCCGACGGCATCGCCACCGAAACCTGGGCGCCGGTCTCGCCGGTGACCGGGCGCCTCGACGCCTTCACGTGGCGCGAGCCGCCGAACACCCTGGCCGCCGCACCCGCGGTGGAGCCGGAAGCGGAGTCGACCGCCCCGGCCCTCGTCCCGGCCGCGACGCGCCCCTCTGCGCCCGTCCCCGGATCGGTCGCCCCGTCGGCCTCTGCACTGTCCTCTGCATCGGCCTCTGCACCGGTCGCCACCGGACCGGGAACGCCGGTGCCTGTGCCCACCGTCCTGCCGGCGAAGGCAGCCAGCGCGAAGACCGCCGGCGCCGATCCGGTCTCGGCCGGGATGGCGGCCGCAGCGCTGCCGCCGGGATCGGCGGATCGCGCCGTTCGTCGGATGGGATGACCGGCCGCGCCAAGCGCCGATCATCCCCGCAGATCATGACAGGACCGGCGCGACTTCACGGAGAGGTCGCGCCGTTCGTCTACTGGCAGTTGAATGTGCCGGCTCGCCCTATAGCGTGTGCTCAGAGCCGTCGACCGAGGGTCCGATCATCCGCCAGACTGCACAGAGCCCGCACGCGGCGTCGATGACGCCGGGTCGGGGCAGCCTTCCGCCTCGCGCGGTGCGACCATGACCCTCAACGACGATGACGGGGAGCCGCGTCGGCAGGTGGGAGCCTTGCCGTTCCGGCGCGGGCGGGATGGCCAGCCCAAGATCCTGCTGGTGACGTCGCGGGAAAGCCGTCGGTGGGTCATCCCGAAAGGGTGGCCGATGAAGGGGCGCAAGCCGTTCGAGGCGGCCGCGCGGGAGGCCTACGAGGAGGCGGGCCTGCGCGGTGCGGTCGGCAAGCGTCCGATCGGCTTCTACCTCTACCAGAAGCGCCTGAGGAACCTCGACACCGTCCTGTGCCAAGTGAAGGTCTTTCCCCTCGAGGTGCGCAAGCAGCTCAAGGACTTTCCCGAGGCACGTCAACGGGACCTGCGCTGGTTCACGCCGGTGGAAGCCGCCGAGGCTGTCTCCGAGCCGGGCCTCGCCGCCCTGATCCGAGCCGCATCGCGCACGTAAAATGCGCGGAAGCGCAACACGGCGTTGCCAACGCTGCGGCGATCCGTTATGGCCCCACTCGGCCGGACGGACACGCCCCCCGCGGGGGCGCCCCGGTCACCTGCTGCGGTAGCTCAGTGGTAGAGCACTTCATTGGTAATGAAGAGGTCGAGAGTTCAATCCTCTCTCGCAGCACCAGAAACCTTCTCGATCTGATCACCGGTCCGGCTGACGCTGCGGGTTCCTCGACGGGTCCCGGCGCAGACTGAGGATCGCAGCGGCTGCCCTGCCGACATCATCCGCGGAAGGGGACGTGCGGACGTGAACTCGACAGCCCTGTTCACCATGCTGGGCCTCGTCTTCGGCTGGGCGGTCCTGGCCGGCGCGGCCCTGATCACCGGCCGGCTCGCCACCTTCGCGTTTCTGATCCTGACGCTGATCGCCCTCTACCTGTATGTGCCGTGGGTCCGGCTGCGCGCCAGCGGGATCGAAGGCTCCAGCCGGCCGGTGCGCTTCTGGACGAACGTCGCCATGCTGGGGGTCAGCCTCGCCGCCTGCCTCGCCTTCGCGATCATGCTCGCCCGCCGAGCCGGGCTCCTCTGAGCTCCGGGACGTCGGTGCGGCATCCTCGTGAGGCCGCACGGGCCGCGACCGCCGGACCGGGGACGCTTGCACGGTGCCCGGCCGGAGGCGCCTGCCAAGCGCCCTGAACCGGGGTTGGTCTCCCTTAACATACGTTATGTAATACGAGATGTTCTGGCGCGGGAATGATCGAGATTGACCGTGCCAATAGCCTGATCGAGCTTAAGAAAATAGCTTTGACCAAATATTGTTCGTTATAAATAGATCGAGGAATCGAACCGTCGTTCTGACGCGGGGTTGGACAGGGTGAGAGGCTCGATGCTCCCACGGGGGTGCCGAGCCGACGGCCGATCGTGCGGTGGGCTTGAGCACGCCGTGCCTCTCGCGAGGGACAGATACCATGTACTATCACGACAAGCGTCTTCAGTATCCGGTCAAGGTCGACAGCCCCGATCCGATCTATGCCCGCATGCTCCAGCAGGCGATCGGCGGAATCGAGGGCGAGATCCGGGTCTGTATGCAGTACTTCTTCCAGGCCTGGGGCAATCGTGCTCCGACCACGAAGTACCGGGACATGCTGCTCGCCACCGCGACCGAGGAACTCGGCCATATCGAGATGCTCGCGACGGCGGTCGCGCTGAATCTTGAGAACGCGCCGACCAAGGTGCAGGAGGCCGGGGCGGCCGACGCGATCGTCGGGGCCATCATGGGCGGTGAGAACCCGCGCCACATCGCCGAGGGCATGCTGCACAAGACATTGCTGTCCACCGGCATGGCCGCCTTCCCGGGCAATTCCGACGGCCTGCCCTTCGACATGAGCCACGTCTACGCCAGCGGCAACATCGCGGCCGACATGTACTGCAACGTGGCCGCCGAGAGCACCGGCCGCGTCCTCGCAGTGCGGCTCTACAACGCCACGAACGACGCCGGCATGCGGGACATGTGGAGCTTCCTCATCGCCCGCGACACCATGCACCAGCAGCAATGGCTGGCGGTGATCGAGGAACTCGGCGGCCACGCGGGCACCCTGCCGATCCCGAACTCCTTCCCGCACGAGAAGGAGAACCAGAAGTTCAACTACGCCTTCTTCGGGACGTCGGCGGACGGTTCGCCGCCGCCGGCCGGCCGCTGGACGCAGGGCCCCTCCCTCGACGGCAAGGGCACGTTCAGCGTCGTCCAGAACCAGCCGATGGGCGAGGAGCCGGTGCTCGGCCCGGCGCGGCCCGACAGCGGCGCCGAGTCCCAGCAGATCGGCTGATCGACCGGACGCTCCGATCCGCGCGCCCTCCGGTCGAGGCGTTTTCCTCGGAGGGATCCGCGCCCTGCGGTCCATCGGTCGGGGCGCGGGTCGGACCACGCGGCACAGTCGGCGAGGGTCGCGGCCGGTCGGCACGGCCGCGACGAGATCCGGCGGATCCGGGCGGCGGCCGGGCCCCCCGAGGGGCACCTCCCGATCGTCGGCCCGCATGGCACCGAGGGGGGCACTGCGGGCTTGCGCGTGGTGGCGCGCGATCCGGGTCGGGCGTCGGCGGGCCGCGATGCCTGAGACCGGAGCGGCGTTCGGATCTGCGGTCCGGGCGTCTCCCGTTGGCCGGCGGTGGCTCAGTGCCGGGTCCGCGTCCCGACGGCCGTGTCCGGGCCGCTGCGCGCCGCGAAGCGGGCGAGCCGCCCACGGCTCGGCTCCTCGAGGCCACCGGCATGCGCAAAGGTCGTCAGGGCGATGCCGACGAGAAAGCGGGCCTCAGCGGCCGTCACGGCGCGACCGCTCAAGGTGCTGGCCGCGCCTCGCAAGGCGCTGACGGCTTCTTGGAAGGCGGGATCCATCTCGAGATCCGAGAGTCTGGTCATGGAGTCGATCCTTGTGTTCAACCCGCCGCGCCTGACCCCGTGTCGAAGACGACAGGCGGAGCGGCGCGGTCTCGGACGGCGTCGCCACAGATTCGGCGCCGGGGCGTAGCGTTTTTCAGCGCGTCCAATGCCATCGAAACCCTCCTCGTTCCGGGGCGTTTCTCGTGTCCGCCGCGCCGACCGGCATATTTCTGTCCATATATATTCGTATTGGCTGATCTATGTTGCGGCGAGTGTGACATATTCCGGGATTAATATCCGAAATCATGTTTTCATCCTGTTCAGGTGATCGGCTATCATGCTCGGAGTCTTGCTGGACGCTGATACAATCGACCCACCGGCGCCCCGGCTCCCCGACAGCGTGCAATCTCATCTCGGCCATCTGCTGGCGGCGACTTACGCGCAAGACGCCGTTGAGCCGACGATCGCGGAGCGCTTCGCCGAACTGCTGAGGTTGCTGGACGGTGCCTTCGGCGAGGCGCAAGACGGCCGTGAGAAGGAATTCCAGGCCTCGCTCCTGGGCATGGTGCCGAACCTGCAGCGCTTCGCGCGCTCGCTGCTGCGCAACCACGTCGGTGCCGACGACCTGCTGCAGAACACGCTTCTGCGGGCTTGGCGCTCGCGCGCCAGCTTCGTACCGGGCACCAACCTGGAAGCGTGGCTGTTCACGATCATGCGCAACGCGTTCTACAACGAGCACCGGAGGTACGGGCGCGAGGTGCAGGACGGGGATGGAGCGCAGGCGGAGCGGATGGTCTCGCTGCCCGAGCAAGGCGGCCATCTCGACCTGAGCGACGTCCAGGCGGCCCTCGGTCGTCTCACGCCGCCGATGCGGCAAGCGCTCGTGCTCGTGGCGATCGAGAACCTGACCTACGAGGAGACCGCCGCGATCATGCGGTGCCGGATCGGCACGGTGAAGAGCCGGGTCTGGCGGGCCCGGACGCAACTCGCGCAGATGCTGGGCTATACCGGCCTTGAGATCGGTAGCGACGACGTCATGCTGGCCGCCGCCGGCCCGAAAGGCTGGAAAACCGCCGCCGTCGCGTGACGGCGACACGGGATCGGGGTCGCAAGCGGCCCGTTCGGGGCGTAGGGTCGCCCCTCGATCCTGGGCTCAGGGAGCCACCGTTTCCCATGTCGCCGCGCGTCCTGATGTCCGGTGCTGTTGTGTTCGGTCTGGCTCTGGCGAGCGGAGCGCAGGCGACTCCAGGACCTGCGGTGCGGGCCTGGCTCTCGGACCTCGTCACGCGGATCGATGCCGCCGACCGCGCTCAGAGGGGATCGGGTACGGCTCGGGGCGGCGGAACCGTGCTGGTCCACGTCCAGATCGGTCCGGACGGGGCGGTGCAGAGCGCGGAGATCGAGCAGAGTTCGGGCTCGCCGAAACTCGATCAGCGCGCGCTCCGCGCCCTGCAGGGGATCAACCCGACCTCCGCCCCGCCGCCCGCTCTCCTGAGCGGGGACGGGATCGTCGATCTCAGCATCCCGGTGGAACTCGGCCACTGAGCTCCGGCAGCCGGTGGCGGCGCCCGGACAGCGGGTTGCGCATCCCGGCTTCGTCTTCGATCGCCCCGCCGGCCTGTCTGCGCCGCTGCAGATGCGTCAACCTGGCGTCGACGTCGCCACGATGATTGCAGCCCGCGGGCCGACGATCCGTTCGGTCAAGAATCTTCGCCGAAATCCGCCCCGAGATAGGCGCCGACGAGATACCCGGCCTGATGGGCGGTGAGATAGGCGAACAGCAGTAGGATCTTCTCGGCGTCGAGATGCGTCCATACGAAGGCCCACAGGCCCAGCCACCCGATGCTGACCAGCATCGAGCTGGCTATCAGAACCGCTGCCCGATACCGCCAGCCCTCCCATACGCCCACCGCGAAGAGCAGGGCAGCAACCAGCAACGGGCCGTCTCCTTCCGCGCGAAAAGATAAACTTTTACGCGTTAAGTCTCTGTGGGTTCACAAACATTCAATGGGCTGACCGACCTTCGGGGGTGCGGTTTAATATTGTATGAACTCGGACCGTCCTTCCGGTCGGCCGATCCTTGGCGATGCATCGGCCGGCTCCCGGAGCGCGGTCTCCTCGAGCCGACCGGTCGATGAGGCGCAGGCGGCAAGGTCCGCCTGCCTAGTCGCTCGGAAACGGAATCGGCACGGCAAACATTGATCGTATCGATATGCGGTATCGATTGCATCTGTTTGGATCATGTTGCTCTGCAACGTAAATACCCCCTCGAAGCCGGGCACGACCCGGACAACGAGAGGACTTCGCATCATGACCGTTCGCACCACCGTTCTCGCCGCCCTCGCCGCCCTCGCCGCCGTTCCGATGATCGGCACCGCCCTGGCCGACGAGACCATCGCGCTGACTCCCCCGCTCTACCGTGAGCAGGCGCGTCCCACCGCCGCGGTTCGTCCGGCCTCGGAGCTGACCACGACGCCGCGTCTTGTCCCGGCGAGCCCGGCCTCGCGGCGGGTCGTCGCCACCGCGGTCTCGACCCGCTGAGGCGGGCGATGGCCGCGATCCGGCGCCACCGGGTCCATCCGGTGGCGCCGGCCGCGTCGCCGGATCGCCCGCGCCGCGCTTGGAAGACCGCCGCCGTGCCCGCGCACCCCGTCCTGCGTGCCGCAGGCGCCATCCTCCATCGCCGACCGGATTGCCGCGGAGGATTGGCCTCCGCTTGACGGGCCTGCCACCGTCCGCCCGTTCAGGCCGGGCAGGGCTTGCCGCCGGGCAGAACCACCTCGCTCTGTCCGTTGTAGATCTCGCCCCCGCGCACCGGCCAGACTTTTCTGGATCGGAAGGTCCACCGGGTCAGCTTCGAGAGCACCGGGAAGATCGGATTATAGATCATCGTCACCTCCGACACGACGAAGCGATCGCCGTTTCGGGTCATCCCCGGGGGCGGTGGGCCGAGGGAGGTGCCGGCCGCGTAGGCCTGCCCGTTGGATTCGGCACTCGAGCAGACCTTGGTCGTCGCCGAGCTGCCGTCGCTGTAGGTGCCCGCGGCCGTCAGCACGATGCTCGCGCCGCTCACGTCGTAGGGGTTGGAGATCGCGCTGGTCGCGGCGAAGACCGGTTTCAGGTCGGCGTAGCTGCCGCGGGCGATCAGATCCGCCATCGTGGCCGACGCGTTGTCGAGCCGCTTCCCGATCATGAAGGCGCGGGGCAGCTCGATCGACCCCATCAGGATCAGCAGCAGGATCGGCGCGATCACGCTGAACTCGATCGCGCTGACGCCGTCCCGGCTGCCGATCAGGCCGGTCAGGCCCGCGCGGGGACGGAGGCTCAGCACGGTTTGGGCTCGTAATCCTCGGCCCGGAAGATCTCGGTGGTGACGAGCAGCTGCGACTTGTCGGACATGATCCGCCCGGTGAAGTCCAGCATCTGGAAGAGGCGCATCACCGGCACGGCGACCCGGACCGTCACCGTATCGCCGCCCTGCGGGCATTCGAACCGGGTGCCGAAGCCCGTCGTCCACGTCTTCGTGGTCTTGTCGAACGGCTCCGCCGGCTGCGACGCCGAGAACGAAGCCGTCCGCGACACGTCGAGGCGCAGATCGGCGCAGGGGAACAGCGCCGACGGGCCGGCACAGACGAGCTTGCGCAAGCGCTGGCTTGGATCGCTGCCGTCGGCGCCGTCCTGAAAGGCGCCCGTGCGCAGCTGGCGCACGCTGCGGTCGACGGCGATATCGAGGGTCTGCTGCTCGATGGCGACGACGCCGGATTCTGCCACGACGCCCAGAAGTGCCAGGAACGGCGCCGCCAGGAGCGCGAACTCCACCGCCGAGGCGCCGCCGCGGTGGCCGCGCAGCCGTCGGATCCCTCCGTCGGTGCCAGCCCGGCCGCCCGGCTCGCGTGTGCGCCAGACAGTCGCGACGCGCCGCAAGATGCCCATCATGACAAACGAACTCTGCAGGTCCTGTGCCTGCTGCCGTCCCAGCTCAACGGCCGGACGAAGCTAGATGTAAGATCGGCTCGTTTAGAAAACGTTCAAACATGAGTAGAATTTGCCACCTTATCGAGGTTCGGCGGCGACGAGTCTGTGGAGGACTGTCTTTTCGCGCTTTAGTTGTATATAATTCGATTATACACTCTTCTGCTTGTATCGCGGCCCTGTGTTCCGGGGCGAGCGGTCTTCGGTCTGCAAGGGGTCCGACGATTTTCACAGCCAAGCGTGGCCGGACGGGCGGCGCTGGCATTTTGGCGTTCCAACGCGACGGATTCTTAGGAGCTGGGCGCTAGCCAGGTCGGGTCGGCGGTTGGTGCAGTCGCGATGGCCGCACCGATCCCGCCCGGGGAGAACTGCCCATTTTACCCTTCTGGAGAGCGCTCCGCATCGGCTCGCGCGCCCTGGCGGACCGGTCCGGCTCGGTGGCCCTGACCTTCGGTCTGAGCGCCGTGGTGCTGCTCGGCCTGACCGGCGGCGGCATCGACTATGCCCGCCTCGCCTCCCGGCGCAGCCAGCTCCAGAACGCGGCCGATGCCGGCGTTCTGGCGGCGGGCAATTACCTCAAGCTGGCTGTCGCGACCTCGGCGGCGGCCAAGAGTATCGTGGTCGACACGATCCAGGCCCAGGCGGCGCCCCGCACCGAGAGCCCGTATGCGCTCCAGGTCGACGTGGCGGACGACAGGACCAGCGTCGCCGTGACGGTCGACGAGACCGTCAAGCTCGCCTTCGGCGGCTTCGTCGGCGTGCCGATGGTCAAGGTCGCGGTGCGCTCGAAGGCGCGCGTCGTCGGCAAGATGCGCCTGTGCCTGCTCACGCTGGATCCGCTCGCCGACGGGGCCTTCGAACTGGAGAAGAGCGCCGAGGTCACGGCCCAGGACTGTTCGCTCTACAGCAACTCGCTGAGCCCTCGCGGCATGGTCGGCAAGGACAACGCCTATGCCCGGGCACAGACCATCTGCACCGCGGGCGGCTTCGACGGCGCCCGCGCGAATTTTGCCCCGCCGCCGCAGACGAGCTGTCCGCCCATCCAGGATCCGCTGAAGGACCGGGCGCCACCGCCGATCGGCGCCTGCACGGCGATCCCGGCCTCGGCCAACAGCAAGCGCGACACCAGCGGCAATCTCGTCGATCAGAGCGTGACCCTCGATCCGGGCACCTATTGCGGCGGCCTGCACATCACCAAGAGCGCCTCCGTCGCGTTGCGCGCCGGCACCTATGTGATGAAGGACGGGCCGCTCATCGTCGATAAGGATGCCGCCATGACCGGCATCGACGTCGCCTTCTACTTCACCGGCAACAAGGGCGGCCTCGTCTTCGACAAGAAGACCACGGTCAGTCTGTCGGCGCCCACCACAGGTCCCATGGCCGGCCTGCTGATGATGGAGGAGCGGGTGGTCAGCGATCCGGTCGACCCCACCCAGGCCGTTCTCGGGGATGTGTTGAGCCCGATCGCGCCGACGCCGCCGCCGCTGGCCGCGACCAAGCCCATGCGGACTTACCGGATCATCAGCGACAATGCGCGGACCATGTTGGGCACGCTCTACCTGCCGGCGGGCCGCGTGGTGATCGACGCGAGCAAACCCGTTGCCGACCAATCGGCCTACACGGTGATCGTGGCCCAGCAGGTCAACCTCTACGAGGGGCCGAATCTCTATCTGAACGCGAATTACGACGCGACGAGCGTGCCGGTGCCCAAGGGGGTCGGCCCCCTCTCGGGCAAGCTGCTGCTCTCGCAATAGCGGAGGCCACGATGCCGATCCTCCGCTGCCGGCCATTCGTCTGGGAGTGACGCGGTGCTCGCGCTGATCATCGACGATTCCGAGATGAACAACCTGCTGGTCATGCAGGCGCTCAAGCCCGTGGCCGGCTGCGAGCCGGTCGCCTTCACCTGCCCCAGGGCGGCGCTCGACTTCCTGCGGGCGCATGTCGACAGGATCGGGGTCGTCGTCACCGACTACGACATGCCCGGCCTGACCGGCCTCGACGTCATCGCGGCGGCGCGGGCGGTCCCGGGCTTCGCGCACGTGCCGATCGTCATGGTGACGAGTCTCGACCAGCGCAGCCTGCGCCATCAGGCCCTGCGCGCCGGCGCGACGGATTTCCTCGGCAAGCCCTGCGATCCCGTCGAGATCCAGGCGCGCATCACCAACCTGATGACGATCAGCGCGGCCCACCGGCAGGAGCAGGACCGGGCCGCGGTGCTCGCCCGCGAGGTCGCGGCGGCGGTCGCGGTCATCGAGGCGCGGGAGCGCGAGATCATCGCCCTGCTGATGCGCGCCGCCGAGCACCGGGACACCGATACCGGCGATCACATCGCCCGGGTGGCCGGCTACGTGGGCATCATCGCCGCCAATCTCGACTTCGATCCGGCGGAGATCCGGATCCTGAAGCTCGCCTCCACCATGCACGATGTCGGCAAGATCGGCGTTCCCGACGCGATCCTGCTCAAGCCGGGGCCGCTCACGGTCGAGGAGCGCGCCGAGATGGAGAAGCACGCCGAGCGCGGCCGGCGCATCCTGGAGGGCAGCACCTCCGACGTCGTGCGCCTCGCCGCCGAGATCGCCGAGAGCCACCACGAGCGCTGGGACGGAACCGGCTATCCCAAGCGCCTGCGCGGCGAGGCGATCCCGATCTCCGGTCGCATCGTGGCGGTGGCGGACGTGTTCGACGCCCTGGTGACCGAGCGGCCCTACAAGGCGGCCTGGCCCCTCGAGCGCGCACGGGCCTTCCTGGCGGACCAGGCAGGCCGCCACTTCGATCCGCGCTGCGTGGAGGCCTTCCTGGCGGGCTGGGAGATGGTGACGCGGACCTGCATCCGCGCCGCCGCCTGATCCCGCCTCTTCCGCCGCCCCCGTCCCGCGACCGGGCCCTCCGGGCCGCCTGAAGGAGAAGAGCGTGCATCTCGCGTGGCTCAGGCCGAGACGTTCCCTGGCCGGCCGGCTGGCGCTGGCGGTGACCGGCGCCGTCACGGCGGCCCTCGTCCTGGCGGCGGCCCTGTCGGTCTGGCGCGAGGTCGACCGCTACGCCGCCGACAAGCAAGCGGCGCTAGAGGCCGTCGCCCAGGTCTTCGCCCACGGGGGCGCCCGGGCCACGGCCGCCAACGACGAGGCCGCGGCCGCCGCCTCCCTCCGGGCGATCGGCAACGTGCCGTCCATCGTCTACGGGGCGATCGAGCGACCGGACGGGTCCGTCCTCGCCGAGCAGGGGATCGGCCTGCGGCTGACGCAGGACGCAGCCCTGGACGGGGCGGATCTCTCGCTCCTTCATCTGTTCGCCACCCAGAGTCTCCGGGCGACCGCGCCGATCCTCGAGAACGGGCGCCCCGTCGGTCGGGTCGTCCTGATCGGCGAGACCGACGACATCCGCGACCACGTCTGGGCCGCCGGCCAGAACGCCGCCCTGGCGGCCCTGCTGGCCGTCGCGATCGGGATCGGCGTGTCGTTCTACCTGCAGCGCAGCGTCACGCGGCCCCTGGGGGCCCTCACCCGGACCATGGAGGCGGTCCGCCTGCGCCACGATTACACGCAGCGCGCCCGCGTGGAGAGCGACGACGAGGTCGGCGCCCTGGCGCGCACCCTCAATGACCTGCTCTCCGCGGTCAACGAGCGCGACCACCGCCTCGCCGCCCACAGCGCCCACCTGGAGGCGGAGGTCCAGGCGCGGACAGCCGATCTGAGGGAGGCCAAGCAGGCCGCCGACGCCGCCAACGCCGCCAAGTCGACCTTCCTGGCCACGATGAGCCACGAGATCCGGACGCCGATGAACGGCGTCCTGGTCATGGCCGAACTGCTGGCGAGTGCCGACCTGCCGGTGCGCCAGCGCCGCTACGCCGAAGTCATCGCCCGGTCCGGCCGGTCGCTCCTGGCGATCATCAACGACATCCTCGACTTCGCGAAGGTCGAGGCGGGCAAGCTCGATCTCGAACACGTGCCGGTGTGCCCCGCCGAGATCGCCGATACCGTGGTGACGCTCTTCGCCGAGCGGGCCCGCGCGGCCGGGCTCGACCTCGCGGCCGACATCGCGCCGGAGGTGCCGCAGGCGATCCTCGGCGACCCGGTCCGCCTGGGTCAGGTGGTGAGCAATTTCGTGTCGAACGCGCTGAAGTTCACCGAGGCCGGGCACGTCTCCGTCCGGATGGCGCTCGATGCCGGGGACGGATGCCTCGTCATTGCCGTCGCCGATACCGGGATCGGCATCCCCCAGGACAAGCTGGCCACGATCTTCTCGGCCTTCTCGCAGGCCGATCAATCCACGACCCGCCGTTTCGGCGGGACCGGCCTCGGGCTCTCGATCGCCCAGCAGATCATCGCCGCGATGGGCGGCACCGTGGCGGTGGAGAGCCGCGTCGGCGCGGGCTCGACCTTCTCGGCGCGCATTCCCGTGACCGTCGCCGAACCCGCCCGGCCGATCCTGCGCCACGGCACGGTGCCGGCCGCGATCGTGCTGGACACCGCCGGTCCCGCGACCCGGGTTGCCCTCGCCGCCAGTCTGAGCGGGGCCGGCTTCGCGCCGGTCGCGGCGGACCGTGGCGCGGCCCCCGCCCACTGGGTCCTCGACGCGGCCGCCCTCGTGGCGGCGGGTCGCCGGCCGGATCGGGCCGGGCGCGTGCTCGTCCTGGCGGGGGCGGGCGACAATGCGGCCGATCAGGCTCTCCGGTCCGGCCTCGCCGACGCGGTGCTGCGCTGGCCCGTGATCCAGGCGGAGTGGCGGCCCCTCCTGGCGGCGCTGGCCGCGGGCGATCCCTTCACCGCGTCCGCGGCGGTCGCCGTCGCGACCGATCTGCTGCCGCAGTTCTCCGGCGCGCGGGTGCTCGTCGCCGACGACAGCGCGGTCAACCGCGAGGTCGCCCTCGAGGCCCTGGCCCGCTGCGGCGTGACCGATGTCGTGACCGTCGAGGACGGGGCCGCGGCCGTGGCGGCGGCCGGGTCGCAGCACTTCGATCTGATCCTGATGGATGGCAGCATGCCGGTCCTGGATGGCTTCGCGGCCGCCCGGACGATCCGGCAGCGCGAGGCGGCCACGGACCGGCGCACCCCGATCGTCGCGCTCACGGCCCACGTCCTCGGCGAGGCTGCGGAAGCCGCAGAGGCCGCCGGCATGAACGGAACGCTCCTGAAGCCCTTCACCCTGCGGCAGCTCGCCGATCTCCTGCAGGCGCATGTCCCGTCCCTCCGGGACGCGGCACGGGAGGCTGCGGTGGGATCGGAAGAGGCCCGGGCCGCCTTGCCGACCGGAGCATCACCCGGAGCAGCACCCGAAGCATCGCCAGACGGCGATCTGCTCGACGCCGAGGTGCTGGACGGGCTCCTCGGCCTCGGAGACGGTGCCTTCCTGGACCGCGTCCTCGATCTGTACCGGGCGCAAGGCCCTGTCGCGCTCGCCACCCTCCGATCGGCCCTCGCTGTCTCGGATCAGCCTGCCATCGCCAGGGCGGCCCACAGCCTCAAGTCGATGAGTGCGAATATCGGCGCCCGCGCCCTCGTCGCGCGGTTGCGCGCCATCGAGGATGCCGCCCGGAACGCGGCCTGCGCCGAGCCGCAAGAGGCCTGCGACGGGCTGGAGACCCTTCTCGCCGCGACGATCCGCGACCTCGAGGGTCGGACGCGCGCCCAGGCGGTGGCCGCCTGAGATCGACACCGGATCGGCGATGTCCTGCGCCGATGGGCCGGAGCAGCGGGGGCCGCTCCGCCCGGGACATCCGCCCCTCAGTCGATCCGCGCATCCGCCGGCCCGTTGGAGCCGGCGCTTGGGGGATGTAACGGTCGCCCGCCGCCGCGCACCCGCGGGGCAGTGGGCGCCAATGCCCCTGAGGAATGCCTCGTGATTTCGCAGACCTGCCCTGCGTTCCCAGGGCTGGTATGCCAGATACGAGCCTCGTAAAGCTGCGCTTCCTCCCAAGCACTCCCTCAGCCCGCCCGGTTCGCCGCGGCGGGCCTTTTCGTCGGTGCGACGCGGGATACCGCCGCCGGCTGCACGGCAGGTTCCGCTGCGATCGGCTCGTCCACCGTCACGGACGAGAACCGATCCGGGCCCCCGTCAGCTCGTGATCATCCGGCGGGTGAACATCGCGGCCGCGAACAGCACGGCGGCGCCGGCCGTGACGAGGCTCGTCATCAGGATCCGTCTCGGCTCCGTGGAAGAGCCGGCCTTGACGGGTTCGACGATCGGCACGAGGGCCACGACCTGTTGCTGGGCCACGATCCGGGCCCGGTCATAGGCCAGTTGCACGTCGCGGTGGTATTTCTCGGCGTTCTCGCGCTCGTGCTCGAGGTCTTCGAACCGCGTGAGCGCGTCCGAGAGGCGCCGCTTCTCCGTCGGTGCTGTGCCGGCCAGCTGCTGCCGAACCTTGGCGATGTTGGCATCGAGATCGGCAATCTGCTGCTTCAGGTCGATGATGCTGCGGGATTGCGGGCCGAGATCCCGCTGAAGCACGGCGAGCTGGATGGCGAGCTTGGTGCGCGAGTCCCGCAGCTCCGACATCGCCTTGATGGTGGCGGTATTCGACTTGACGACGTCGAGCACGCCCTCGCGGTTGCGCAGATCGTTCAATGCGGCGTTGGCCTGCGCCTCCCGCTCCTCGGCGAGCTTCAGGACACGCGCGCTGACGTCCAGCGCGTCCTGGCGGGACCTCATGCTCAGGTCGTTCAACATCCGCTCGGTATCCGCCATCACGGCCTTCGTGATGGCAAGCGACTCGTCGGGGTCGAAGGCCTCGACTGTCAGCGACATGATGCCGGACGCCGACTCGACGTCGACGTCGACGCGGCGCTTCCAGTACTTCAGGAACTTCTCGACCGGCTTTTCCGGGCTGAACCGCGAGAACATGTCGATGCTGTCGCGACCGAACCAGTCGCGGATCGGAAGCTCCGCCGCGACGGCTTCGACCAGCGGCCGGCTGTGGATGTATTCCTGTGCGATGAGCGTTTCCTGGGCGACCGTCGCCTTGATCACGCCGGCATTCGTGCCGACCGTGTCCGGCGTCGCCTTGTCGGCCGTCCCGACGGTCGGCCGGATCGCGAACTGTGCCTCGGTCACGAAGCGGTCGGAGGCGATCAGGCCGTAGAAGATCGCGCCGCCCAGGGTCGGCAGGACGAAGCAGACGACGAAGAGGAGCGGTAGCCAGGGATCGCTTTTGACGTGACTCTGGTACGAGCGCACGCCCTTCTTGGTGTCGGGAAGGCCCGGCAGGCGTGCGAACTGCCGCAGCGAGTGCGCGATCACCTTGTTCCGGTCGATGCCTTTCGAAGGCCTGCCCCCCGCCTTCTCGACCTGCGTGTTCATCGTTGCTTCTCGAAACTCGGGCTGCCACGGGCGCGATCGGCCCGCGAGGCTGTGATGCCGCTCGCGCAGCCCGTCGCACAGCGAGGCGGCGAAAGCATGTCAGCCGAAAGACACCGGAACGAGAACCCGACAGAGGGGCCGGTCCAGAACGCCGTGCCGTCATCGGCGGCGTGCGGCGACCGACGATGGACCGCCCATCCGACCGCCGGTGCCGTTCGGGACCCCGAGACGTCCCCCGAGGGAACCCTCGATCTACCGCCTGTATTCCGGCGAGAGATGATCGAGCGGGTTGGTGCGCGCGTCCTTGTTCCGGCCGGATACGGTCCCGGTGCTCCCCCCGCGCATGACGTCCGTCGATGAAGAGAGGGCGCTCGGGGGTGAGACAGGGCCGCTCGGTCGATCGGCGGGGGAAGGGCCGCCCGGCGTGGTGCTGACCCCGGGGGGCAGCGTCGCCGGCGTCGGCTGATCGATCCGGCTCGCCGCCGATTGGGCGAGCACCGGTCCAGAGAGCGCGATCAGCGCGCAGGCCCCCATGGCCGCGCGGCGCATGGCAGTCCGTGCGGAGCCGACAGGGAGAGCGTGCATCAGGATCATCAATCCAGTCATCCTCGAAAGCCGGTCGCTCCGCGTCCGGTAAGCCAATGGATCAGCGCATCGGCAGTTCCGAACCGGCGATGACCGGTGCCGCGCCGAGGCTTCTCCGGCGCGTCGCCTCGGCGGCACCCTGCGCGCATGAGGCGAACGGCGGTCGAGACGGCCGAGCCCGCTTAGGCATCAGCGCAGGGTCAGGGCCTCCACGGCGGCCTTCTCGGACGGGACCAGCAGGGCGAAGCCCGCATGCTCCGTGACCAGGATCGAGGCGCGCGCGGCTGCGGCGGAGAAGCACTCCGGTGACATGCTTCGCAGGGCCGCCAGGCTCTTCTGCAGCCGCACGCCGACCTGCACGATCCCGCCGCCCTCACGGGCCAGCGGATGGAAGAAATCCGCAATCAGGTCATCGGTCGACAGGGCCGGGACCCGGATGCGCGGATGCTCGGGTTCGCGCGGCGGCCGGTCCGGGTCCGGTATCCACTCCGAGAGCACGCGCAAACCTGCACCGATCACCGCGATCGCGGTCCCGTAATCGGCGGCCGTCGGCGGAAGCGCCTTCGATCCGATCTCCGCGAGGACGGACAGGCCGAAGCGCGGATCCTGCTCCCAGGCACGATCGTCGGCGATCAGGAAGGCCCGGCGGACGGCCGCCAGGGCGGCGGCCTCCATCTCCGGGTCGACGAAGGCGAGGGGCGTGGCGGCGTGGACGAAGGCGCCGGGGAGCACGGCCACGTCCAGCATCGCGTCGCGGCCGCCGAGGGCCCGCGTCAGCACCGCCAGGTCGACATGCTGGATGTAACCGATCCGATCCGCGAGGACCGGCCGCGCGTGGCGGTGCGCCGGATCCGGGGGGATGCCACCGAGATGCGGTTGGTCGCGCCGGCAGCGCAGCGCCTGGGCCGCCGCCTGCTCGACCAGCCGGATCGTCTCGCCGACCCGGCCGAAGCGCGTGAGCTGCTGCATCCAACGCAGGAGGGTGACGACGATCAGGCCGATGACCACCACCGTCGCGCCCAGCATGACGAGGCGCCCGCCCGGCCCGTAGAGGCGGGTCGACAAGGCCACGATCCCCACAACCGAGAACAGGAACGCCCCGAGGAAGGTGGCGAGCGCGTCGTGTGCCCGCCGGTCCTCGCTCCAGAGGATCGTGGCGCGCGGCGTCACGCCCGACGAGGCGGCCCCCAGGGCGTTCACCAGCACGGTCAGCGAGAAGGTCGTCACCGTCAGCATCGAGGAGGCCAGGATGCTCAGGACGTTGCCGACGGCGTCGGCACCGACGCTGAGGGCGAAGTTCTCCTCGACGTGAAACTGGAAGCGCCACGCCACCAGGGCCGCCAGGACGCCCCCGACGCAGTAGAGCGCGGCGCGAACCCAGGCCTGGCGGAGGGTTCGGGACAGGATCAGCCGCCAGCGCGGCATGACGGTCTTCATGCGCGCTTCGGCCCCCTCCCGCCGCCGATCCCGATGTCCGCGCCGATGTCCGCGCCACCGACCCTGCGACGGACCAACGCCGCTACTCGGCCGGCAGTGCCGCGTCTCCGGCCCCGGACGGCTCGGGCGCGGCCGGATCGCGGCGCCCAAACAGCCGCTCGAAGGCGACGTAGAAGGTCGGCGTGATGAACAGGGTGATGAAGGTCGCCACGACGAGGCCGCCGATCACCACGGTCCCCATGGAGACGCGCGCATGCGCCCCGGCGCCGCTGGCGATGGCGAGCGGGATCGAGCCGGTGATGAAGGCGAAGGAGGTCATGAGGATCGGGCGCATGCGCAGGCGCGCCGCGTCCTGGGCCGCCTTCAGCACGTCCTCGCCCTGCCGGCGCAGATCCTCCGCGAAGGACACGAGCAGGATCGAGTTCTTGGCGGCCAGGCCCACGAGCAGCAGGAGCCCGATCTGGCCGAAGATGTCGAGTTCGAGCCCCCGCACCGCCAGGAAGCCGATGGCGCCGAAGATCGCGATCGGCGTCGCGAGCAGGATCACGAAGGGCAGGCGCAGCGACTCGTACTGGCCCGCCAGCAGCAGGAAGATCATCAGGACGCCGAGGCCGAAGATCAGCGGCGCGTAGCCGCCCGCGACCTTCTCCTGATAGGCGACGTCGGTCCATTCCACCGCGTAGTCGGCCGGCAGGCGGCTCTTGGCGAGCGCCTCGACCTCCTTGAGCACCGTGCCGGAACTCGCGGTGGAGGCTACCTCGATCGCCACCTCGATGGCCGGGTAGGTGTTGTAGGACAGGACGGCGGTGGGGCCGGTGGTGAACTCCGCCCGCACCAGGGAGCCGATCCGCACCGGCTCGCCCCGGCTGTTCAGGACCGGCAGGGCCTCCAGATCCTGGATCGTGCGCCGGCCCGCGGCCTCGCTCTGCACGTAGACCTGGTAGACGAAGCCGAAGCGGTTGAAGAGGTTGACGAAGCTCGATCCGACATAGGTCCCGAGCGCGTCGAACAGGTTCTGGAGGGGCACGCCGAGCTGCTCGGCCTTGGCCCGGTCGATCTCCAGGCGGATCTGCGGGACGCCGTAGCTCGTCGTCGGGAGCGCCTGGGCGATGTTGGGGCTCTTCTCCATTTCGTCGATGAAGCGCTGCGCCGCCGCGGCGAGCTTGAGGCCCCCGGTGCCGCTGCGGTCCTGGATCTCCAGGGTCAGGCCGCTGCGCGTGCCGAGGCCGGGCAGCGGCGACGGGTTGACCACCCGCACCGTCCCGTCCGGATCGTGCCGGAACTGCTTCTGCACGCGGGCGATGATGGCGTCGGCCGAGGCCGTCCGCTCGCCCCAGGGCTTCAGGACCGGGATCTGGAACCCGTAGAACGGCGCCACCGCGTCGGCGAGGATGCTGCGCCCGACGACGCCGATCGTGTGATCGACCTCCGGCATGTCCCGCAGGCTCTTGCCGAGCCGCTCGACCATGCGGTCGGTGCGCGCCACGGCGGCGCCCTTGGGCAGGGCGACGTCGGCGAAGAAGTAGCCCTGATCCTCGTTCGGGACGAAGCCGGTCGGGCGCTGCATCACGAGGAGCACGGTGAGCGCCGCGAAGGCCGCGAAGGCGAGGCCGACAAGCACCAGATGGCGGCTGAGCCGCCCGATCATCGCGGTGAGGAGTCCCGCGGCCCGCTCCAGCGTCCGGTTGAACCAGCGCAGCGGCGCCTTCCACCGGCTCTGCCGGGCCTGCGCCCCCTCCGGCCGGTGCCTCAGGATCAGGCCGCAGAGCGCCGGCGTCAGGGTCAGCGAGACGACGGCCGAGATCATCACCGAGATCGCGATGGTCAGGGCGAACTGGTTGTAGAGCTGGCCGGTCAGGCCCGGGATGAAGGCCACCGGCACGAACAGGGCGGCCAGGACCAGGGTGGTGGCGATCACCGGGCCGGCGACCTCGTTCACCGCCTCCCGGGCGGCCGGCCGCGGCTCCATCCCCTCGTCCATCAGCCGCTCGGTGTTCTCGACCACGATGATCGCGTCGTCGACCACGAGGCCCACCGCCAGCACCATGCCGAGCAGGCTCAGGGTGTTGAAGGAGAAGCCGAGCAGCGCCATCGGGCCGAAGGTCCCGACCAGCGCCACCGGCACGGCGATGGAGGGGATCAGCGTCGCCCGCCAGTTCTGCAGGAACAGGTAGGTGACGATGACGACGAGGAGGAGCGCCTCGAACAGGGTGTGGACCACCTCGCGGATCGCCTCGCGGACGAACTCGGTGCGGTCGAGGGCGATCTTGTACTTGAGCCCGGGCGGGAACCGCCGGGCCAGCTCTTCCATGGTGGCCTTCACCCCGTCCATCACATGGACCGCGTTGGCGCCGGGCGTCTGGTAGAGGCCGAGCGTCGCCGAGGGCTGCCCGTCGAAGCCGGAGCGCACGCCGTACTGCTCCGAACCCAACTCCACCCGCGCCACGTCCCGGACCCGGACCACGGAGCCGTCGGGGTTGGCCCGCAGCAGGATGTTGGCGAATTCCTGGGGCTGGCTCAGCCGCCCCTGAGTCACGACCTGCAGCTCGAAGGCGGTGGGCTGCCCATCGGTCGGCGGCTTGCCGAGGGATCCGGTGGTGATCTGCTCATTCTGCTGGCTCACCGCGCGGATCACCGCATCGGGGCTGATCGCCAGGGCCTCCATCTTCACCGGATCGAGCCAGATGCGCATGGCGTAGCGCTTCTGGGAGAAGTTCTGGATCCGGCCCATGCCGTCGACCCGGCGCAGGGGTTTGATCACCTGCGTCTCGGCCCAGTTGGCCAGGAACAGCTCGTCGTAGGGCGAGCCCGGATCGGCGTAGAGCACGATGTTGCCGAGCCGCTGGCGGGAGCTCTTCTGGATCTCCAGGCCCTGCGCGCGCACCGAGGCCGGAAGCTTCGACTCGGCCCGGTTGGCGCGGGTCAGGACCTCTGCGGCGGCGGCGTCGAGATCGGAGCCGATCTCGAAGGTCGCGTCGAGGTTGACGCTGCCGTCGGTGTTGCTGGTCGAGGCGATGTACAGGAGGTGCTGGGCGCCGTTGATCTCCTGTTCCAGGGGCGTCGTGACGGCGTCGTAGGCCTGCTGTGCGCTCGCGCCCGGATAGGTCGCCTGGATGTTGATGATCGGCGGCGCGATCTCGGGAAACTGCGCGATCGGCAGGGTCAGGCCCGCCACCGCGCCGATCAGGGTGATCAGAACCGAGATGACGGCCGCGAGGACCGGCCGATCGACGAAGCGGGCGAACATCGGACCTCGACGGTGGTCGGTGGCCGCGAGGACCGGGCGTGCAACGCGAGCGCGTTTGGCGTGTTCCCTGTCCGGTTCGGCGTCGAGCGCGCCGCAGCGGGGAGCAGGCGGCGTGCGGGCGGGGATTCGGTACGGCTTACTCGGATGTGGCGCCGCGCTGGTCCTGGCGGCGGGCGGCTGGTTCGCGATGGGCCGACCGGACCCGTCCGTGCTGATGGCGGCCCTGCCCTGGTCGGACCGGCCGCCCGAGACCGCTGAGGCCGAGCCGCCGATCGCCGTGACGGTGACGACGGCGCGGACGCAGGCGGTGCCGATCAGCTTCACCTATACGGGGACGATCATCGCGCAGCAGGACGCGGCCCTGCGGGCCCGGGTGACCGGCAACGTCACCGATCGCCCCTTCGAGCCGGGTGGCCACGTGAAGAAGGGGCAGGTGCTCTTCCGGATCGACCCGCGTCCGTTCCAGGTGGCGCTCGCCCAGGCGCAGGCGCAGGAGGCGCAGGCCAAGGCGCAGCTCCAGTTCGCGCAGGCCGAAGTGAGCCGGACCGACACGCTGGCCGACAAGGGCTACGCGTCCGAGCAGCGCCTCCAGCAGCTTCAGTCCAACGCCGCCTCCGCCGCCGCCCAGGTCCAGGGGGCCGAGGCCGCAATCGCGCGGCAGAACCTCAACCTCGACTACGCGGTGGTGAACGCCCCCTTCGACGGGCGGGCGAGCCTGTCGATCGTCAACCCCGGCGACCTCGTCATCGAGAACCAGACGCAGCTGGTCACGGTGGTGCAGCTCGACCCGATCGACGTGCAGATGGCGCTCTCCTCCGAGGATTCCGAGGCGCTGCGCGAGGCGATGCAGAAGGGCCCCGTGACCGTGGAGGTGCTGGACGAGGCCGGCAAACCCATGCGCGACGCGAAGGTCTATCAGCTCGACAACCGATTTGACCCCCGCACCGCCCGTCGCCTGGTGCGCGCCCTATTGCCGAACACCGACGAGCGCTTCCTGCCGGGTCAGTTCATCCGCGCCCGGGTGAAGACCGGCACCGAGGAGAAGCTTCTGGTCCCCACGATCGCGTTGTCGGCCAGACTCGCTCAGCAGATCGTCTACGTGGTCGACGATCAAGGTGTCGTACGCCAGAAGCCCGTGACCACGGGCGACAGCTTCGGCGAGGACACCGCAATCCTGGCCGGGCTCAAGGCCGGCGAGCGGGTGGTGACCGACCACCTTCAGGACATGCGGCAGGACCTCAAGGTTGAGATCCGGTCCGCGGAGGCCGACGGCCCGTCCAAGCCTCCGGCGACGAAGGCGGGGGGCCGGGATGCGGACGATCGGGGCTGACCGCGCCATGCGAGCCATCCTCCCGCTCGGGCTGATCCTGGCGCTCCTGCAAGCATCGGCCGCGCAATCGGCCTCGCAATCGGCCTCGACGGCGGCGCCGGCGGGCTGCCGTGTCGATCATGCGCGGTACGAGGCCCTCAAGACAGGCATGACCTATCGGCAGGTGCGGGCTCGCCTGGGTTGCGATGGCCGTCGCATTTCGCACCTGACGATCGGCCGTGTCCGGCGCGCGACCTATTCCTGGCCCGGGCGGGGCACGTATGGGGCCAATCTCACGCTCACGTTCCGCAACGAAAGGCTCACGGACAAGGCGCAGCTCGGCCTGCGCGTGCCCTGAGCGATCCGTTCGGCCCGAGAGCGGCCTTCCTGCCAGGCCTGAGGGGCAAGACGGGCCTCGGAGCCGACCGGGTGATGACCACACGTCGGAGGCGTTCGAGCGCCGCCCCCGACGGCCCTGGCCCGTGTCGGGCGCGGCCGCGCCGACGGCAGGGGGCATCACGGTCGGGAGGGATCGCGTCCTTTCCCGGGAGAGCCCCAGGTTCCGGTCCCGCTTCAGGCGCGGTCTCGGCGAGGGGCGTCGTCGCCCACGCATGGCCGGATCGGCGGGTGACCTTGGCCGCGGCGGTGCCGGCGGCCTCTTGGCGTTTGATGCAGGGGCGACGGCCGCCTTCCCTCTGGCGGTTCGTTGAGCTCGCGGCCTCGGCGGCCTATGCATAGACCCCATGGAACTCCACGCGCCCGCCAACCGACCCTTGGCACCCATCGTCTGCCAACCGCCGCCCGCCGGAAAGGCGGCGCCGTTCCTGCCGATGAGCCGCGCCGAGATGGCGGCGCTCGGATGGGACGCCTGCGACATCGTGCTGGTGACGGGCGATGCCTATGTGGATCACCCCAGCTTCGGCATGGCCATCATCGGCCGGCTGCTCGAAGCGCAGGGGTTCAAGGTCGGCATCATCGCCCAGCCGGACTGGCAGTCGGCCGAGCCGTTCAAGGTTCTGGGCAAGCCGAAACTGTTCTTTGGCGTCACCGGCGGCAATCTCGACTCGATGGTGAACCGCTACACCGCGGACCGCCGGCTGCGCCACGACGACGCCTACACGGCCGGCGGCGAAGGCGGCCGGCGGCCGGACCGCTCGACCATCGTCTACACGCAGCGCTGCCGCGAGGCCTACAAGGACGTGCCGATCGTGCTCGGCGGCATCGAGGCGTCGCTGCGCCGCATCGCCCACTACGATTACTGGTCCGACAAGGTGCGCCGCTCGATCCTCGCGGACGCGAAGGCCGATCTGCTCATCTACGGCAATGCCGAGCGCGCCGTGGTCGAGGTGGCGAACCGTCTCGCGGCCGGCGAGGCGCCGCAGGAACTCGATGCCGTCCGGGGTGTCGCCCTGTTCCGCCGCGTGCCCGCGCATTACACCGAGCTGCCCGCCGACGATCTCGATTCGACCGACGAGGCCGCCGCCCGTCGCCCCGGCGAGACCGTGATCCGGCTCCCCGCCTACGAGCAGGTCAAGGACGACAAGGAGGCCTATGCCCGCGCCTCGCGGGTGCTGCACCGGGAGGCCAACCCCGGCAATGCCCGCCCGCTCGTCCAGCGCCACGGCGACCGCGATCTGTGGCTGAACCCGCCGCCGATCCCGCTCTCCAGCGAGGAGATGGATGCGGTCTACGACCTGCCCTACGCCCGCGCTCCCCATCCGTCCTACGGGGACGCGAAAATCCCCGCCTGGGACATGATCAAGTTCTCGGTGACGATCATGCGCGGCTGCTTCGGCGGCTGCACCTTCTGCTCCATCACCGAGCACGAGGGCCGCGTCATCCAGAACCGCTCGGAGGGCTCGATCCTGCGCGAGATCGAGAAGATCCGCGACAAGACGCCGGGCTTCACGGGGGTGATCTCGGATGTCGGCGGGCCGACGGCGAACATGTACCGGATGGCCTGCAAGGACCCGAAGATCGAGGCGGCGTGCCGGCTGCCGTCCTGCGTCTTTCCCGATATCTGCCCGAACCTGAACACCTCGCACGACGACCTGATCCGGCTCTATCGCAAGGTCCGGGAGGTGAAGGGCGTCAAGAAAGTCATGGTCGCCTCCGGCGTGCGCTACGACCTCGCGGTCCGGAGCCCCGAATACGTCAAGGAGCTCGTGACCCATCACGTCGGCGGCCGTCTCAAGATCGCGCCCGAGCACACCGAGCGCGGCCCCCTCGACCTGATGATGAAGCCGGGCATCGGCACGTATGACCGCTTCAAGGAGATGTTCGACGCCGCCGCCAAGCAGGCCGGCAAGAAATACTACCTGATCCCGTATTTCATCGCGGCGCATCCGGGCACGACCGACGAGGACATGATGCACCTCGCCCTCTGGCTCAAGAAGAACGACTATCGCGCCGATCAGGTCCAGACGTTCCTGCCCTCGCCGATGGCCACCGCCACGACCATGTATCACACCGAGATCAACCCGTTGCAGGGCGTGCGGCGCGGCGGCAGCGAGCCGGTCGACGCGATCAAGGGTATGCGGCAGCGCCGGCTGCACAAGGCGTTCCTGCGCTACCACGATCCCGAGAACTGGCCCCTGCTGCGCGAGGCGCTGCGGGCGATGGGTCGCGCGGATCTCATCGGGCCGAGGCCGGACCAGCTCGTTCCGCTCTCGCAGCCGCCGGGAACGGGCGCCGGTGCGGGCAAGGCGGGTGGCCAGCCGCGCCCCATGCGCCATCCGGGTGCGCCGCGTTTCACCACGAAGGGCGTGCCGCTGAGGAAGTGATGACCGCGCGCGGCTGATCGACGGATGTTCCGAGAGCTGCGTTCGACCGAGGCTGCATCCACATGGATCGAGCGCGGACATCCATGGATGTCGGGCGCGGACCAATGGCCACGGCTTGCGCGTGTTCGGAATCGGATGGCTTTGCGCGGTCGCGCGTGGCGACGCGGGCGCCTTCGATCCGAGGGACACGAAGGACGCCGTCAACCTGCCCTTCGAGGTCGTGGACCCTGATGCAGGATTGCAGACCGGGAAGGCGCGAGGGCCAAGTCCGACGCGAGCGCCTCCATCCTGAGTATCCCGGCCCCGCTGGAGACGGAAAACGAGGGCCAGCTCCCCCGGCCAGTTCGAGCCGGTCGCGCACCCCTGGACGTCCGAGCCGGTGCTGCTGGTCGGCGAGGCTCGACAATCCTGCCGCGTGCGAACCCTCCGGGTCGGGCACCTCCCGCCGGTGCCTGATCCGGTCGTCGCGGTGCCTGTTGCGCAGGATCGTGAAAAGCCACGCCTTCGAGGCAGCGCCGGGCCGCTAGCTGGTTCAATGCTCCCGGGCCTTGAGCAACGTGTACTGCACGAGGTCGTCGCTCTCGGTGGCGTCGCGGTTCAGCGACAGCGCAGACCGACGCAGATGCGGCACCCCCGCGACAAGTTCGGCCGCGAAGCCGTGGCCCGACGGCGTCTCGGCCGTGTCCAGCGCCTCCAAGGGGCGCCGGAAAGAAGCCGCCAACGGGAATTTCTCATCGGGCAGCGCGACGTCTAAGTAGTAATTCCGCAGACCTCGCCGGATTTCGTCGCGCGCAGGCGAGATCACGGCACCGTGTACGGCGGGCGAGCGAAACTGTTCGGCGACATGGGGCACGCGAGTGGGCTCGCCGTCGTCTTGAGGGCGGCGCCCAGGACCATCCGGCGGTCCCGCAGGCGCGATGAGCATCAATCTTGAGTCGCAGATCCCCGCGTCAATGATACGTGCGTACCGGGATAATAACATAAATTTTGGAACCTGCTTGTGCGCAACCCGTTTGTGCCCGGCTGCCGGAGGGGCAGTGAGCGCGGGACGGGGTTGGGAAGCGGTGACGGCGGACGTCGACAGGCATGAACTCCGGCCCATCATCGCCGGCCTGAGTGAGGGCGAGATCCTGGTCCAGCCCGACTGGGCCAGCGCGTGGTGTGCCAACGCGGCCGCCCCGGCGATGCAGGGTGCCGAGAGCCTGAACGAGCTCGGGCCGACCATGGACGCGTACCGGGACCGGTTCTGCCTGCGCGACCGCAGCGACCGTGGCGCCATCGAGAATCTCGCCAACCTGCGAAGGCGGGAGGTCGGTCGGGCGAAGATATCCGCCGTCAACCTGACGGTGCGCGAGCGCCAGATCCTGAACCTCGTCTGCGCGGGCCGGAATAACGCGGCTAACGCCCGCACGCTCAACCTCTCACGCAATCACGACGCCGCGATCCACCGCAAGATCGGCGTCCGCAAAGGGTCGGGGGCGGTCGTCTGGGGTCGAGGGAACGGATTTTCGATGCAAGTCTCTGGAGCAAAATGATTACCGTACCGGTATAATTTGCTCATTGAACACGGAGACGGGACGATCATCTCATCGTCGGTGCAGGGTTTTCTCGAACACGACGGAGCACCCATGGCCGAAGACAGGAGTTCCACTTCCGCCGAGCACCTCAAGGGCTCGGTCAAAGAAGCCCTCGGCAAGCTCACCGGCGACATCCGGGTCGAGGCCGAGGGGCGACGGCAGAAGCGCGAGGCCCGCGCCGCCAAGTCCGTCGGGATCCAGCCCGCCAAGCCGGGTAGGGACTGACGCGAATTCGACCGGCGCCCCGACGCGGAGGCGCCGACCCACACCACCATCACGCAAGGAGAACGACATGGTTGACACGGATCGGATCACGGGCGCCGCCAAGGAAATCGGCGGCAAGGTGCAGGGCGCGGTGGGCGATCTGACCGGCTCGCGGCGGGACTCGGTCGAGGGGCGCGCCCGCGAGGCGGCCGGCCAGGCCGAGAACCTCTACGGCCAGGCCAAGGACACCGTGCGTGACGCGGCCGAGCACGTCGCCGACACCGCCCGCGATATCGGCGGCCGAATTCGCGAGACCGTGGGCGGCCTCGTCGGCTCCGACGACGTCGAGGATCGGGCGCGCCGCGCGCAGGGCGCCGCCGAGGACCACTTCGACCGGGCCCGTCGCTCCGTGCGCCGCGCCGCCGACGACGCCTCCGATTACGCGGAAGACGCTTACGAGCGCGGCGCTCGCGCCCTGCGCCATGGCCAGGGCGGTGTGAGCGGCCAGGTCGCCGAGTACCCCCTCGCCTCCCTGCTGATCGCCGGCGCTGTCGGCTTCGGTCTCGGCCTGCTCGTCTCGGGCACCCGCGACTGAGCCGCCGACCCACGACTTCGAACGACCCAAGACCCGGAGTGAAAGAGTGACCATCCAGACGACCGCTTCCCCCCTCGCCACGACAGCCACGCAGGCCGACACGCGTGCCGTGCTGCTCAACCAAGTGTCCTGGGGGGCCATCTTCGCCGGCGCCGTCACCGCTTTGGTGACCCAGGTCATCGTGAACCTCGTCGGCGTCGGGGTGGGCCTGGCCTCCGTCGGCACCACCGCCGCCGACAACCCGTCGGCCTCCACCGTCTCGATGGGCGCTGGCATCTGGTTCGTGGCCTCGGGCATCGTCGCCTCGCTGGCCGGCGGCCTGATCGCGGGCCGGCTCTCGGGCAAGCCCCTGCCGGGCGCCGCCGCCCTGCACGGTCTCGTCTCCTGGGCGGTGACGACGCTGGTCGTGCTCTACCTGCTGACCTCGGCCGCCAGCGGCCTGGTCGGCGGCACGCTGAGCACCGTCTCGGGGGCGCTCGGCGGCGCGGGCAACCTCGTGGGCGGCACCGTGCAGACGGCGGCCCAGGCGGCGGCGCCGTCGCTGTCGAAGATCTCGAACCCGCTGGACGGCATCGAGGACAAGGTCCGCCAGCAGGCCGCCGGCCAGGACCCGCAGGCGGCTCGTGATGCCGCGGTGGCGGCGGTGCGCGCCGTGCTGACCGGTGACCCCGCCCAGAAGGAGCAGGCCAAGAACCGCGCCGCCGACGCCCTGGCCAAGGCCCAGGGTATCTCGCCCGACCAGGCCAAGGCGCAGATCGACGACTACCAGAAGCAGTACGAGCAGGCCGTCGCTACCGCCAAGCAGAAGGCTGAGGCCGCGGCCGTGACGGCCAAGTCGGCCGCCACCCAGGGCGCGTTCTACGCTGCCATCGCCCTGATCCTCGGCGCGCTGGCGGCCTTCTTCGGCGGTCGCCTCGGCGCCCCGAAGCCGGCGACGCTCCTCTCCTCCTACGACGCCCGCCGCGTCTGAACCCCTTAACCGGCCCCCGCCCACGGGCGGGGGTCTTCACCGGCCGGAGCATCCGGCCTCACTCGCGAAGCAGGAGCGCACGATGAGCAGCACCACCGACAAGCTCAAGGGTCTGGCCAACGAGGCCGTCGGCAACGTCAAGCAGGGCGTCGGCAACGTGACCGGCAACGACAAGCTCGTGGCCGAGGGCAAGGCGCAGGAGCTGAAGGGCGAGGCGCAGAAGACCGTGGGCGACGTCAAGGACGGCGCCAAGAACCTCGCCGACAAGGTCACCGGCAAGCACTGATCGCGACTCCAGCGGCGCCGGTACGGCCGGCGCCGCCCGAGAGAGCCGTGTCCGATGAGCAGAGGAGTGAACCATGAACCGCGACCAGATCCGTGGCGCGTCCCGTCACCTCCAGGGTCGCGCCCAGACCGCCGTCGGCGGCCTGACCGGTGATCCGATCCGCCAAGTGCGCGGCGCCGCCAATCAAGTGGCCGGCGGCGCACAATACGCCTACGGCCGCGCCCGCGACCGGGCCGAGGACCTCGCCGAGGACGGCCGTCACCTCGCTCACGAGGTCTGGGAGCGCGCCGACGACCTCGTCGAGGACGGCCGCCATGTCGCCCAGGAGGCCCGCCGCCGGGTGCAGACCAATGGCCGCCGCGCGATCCGCTATGCCGATGCCAACCGCACCACGACGCTGCTCGCCTTCGTCGGCGTGGCCTTCGCGCTCGGCTGGCTCGCTCGTTCCTCGCGCTGACACCGCGCCAACCTGGAGATCCCGATGATCCGCAAGCTTCTGACCGCCTTCCTGCTGCCCCGCGTGATCGCCTTCGTCACGCGCCGCGTCACCGGCCGGGCGACCACGCCGCCACGTCGCGGCTACTGACCGCCAAGCCCGGCGATTTCTGCCGATCCATCACGGAAAGGACGCGACATGAGCAAGGGATACCCCTCGATGACCGCCCTGCTGGGCCTGCTCGCGGTGGCGGGCTACCAGAACAGGGACAAGATCGCGGAGTGGCTCGGCACTCCCGCCCGGGACGCCCACGGGTCGGTCGTGCCGCCGGTGGCGCGGACCTCCCCGGCGATCGGGTCCGCGGCTCCCTCCAACCTCGAGCGCGTGCTCGGCGGGGTCGGCTCGGCCGGGGTCGGCGGCCTGCTGGCCAGCGGGCTGGCCGAGCTCGTCGAGCACTTCACCAAGGGTGGCCACGGCGAGACGGCGAAGTCCTGGGTCAATCAGGGCGCCAACCGCGACATCGCCGAGCCGGACCTGGAGCGCGCCATCGGCCCGCTGACCCTGGAGCACCTCACCCAGCAGACCGGCCTGAGCCGCTCGGAGATCCTTTCGCGCCTGTCGCGCGAACTGCCGTCGGCCATCGACCGCTACGCGACGGACGGCCGCCGCTTCGCCTGACAGCGGGACCCGAACGTCCCGGTCGTCCTATGGGGCGGCCGGGCAGCCGACCAGGGCCGGCATCAGGCGGCAGCTTGCACGATGCGGGGGAACCGTCACGCCATGATCACCGCCCTGCGTCGCATCCTCATCACGGCGCTCATCGCCGCGCTTGCCGGCCTCGGGGTGGTCGTGGCCCTGCTCGGCCGGCGCCCGCGGACACGCCTCATGCAACGGACCGCGGTCCCGGTCCCGGTTGCGGCTCCCGTGCCGGCCCCCCGCACGACCGGCGGCAGGCGGGGGCTGGCTATCGGGCTCGTGTGCCTGTTGATCCTGACGGGGCTGGCCGGGCTCGTCTACGAGCGCCATGACGCGACCTTCGGGGTCGTGTCTCGCGCGCCGGACGGCGCGGGTCAGCCGCTCGCCGCCCTGCCGCCGTCCGACACCGGGACCGCCCGCACGCCGAGCCAAGCGGACGAGAGGACGACCCAGTCGGCGCGGACGCGCGAAGAGCCCGGCCCACCGGCCAACCGTCCGCCTTCGCGCCCGTCGGCATCGGCCGCGCCGGGGTTCGATGTCGTGCGCGTCGAACCGAACGGCGACGCCGTGATCGCCGGACGGGCGGCGCCGAACGCGTCCGTCGAGGTGCTCGTCGATGGCCAACCCGTGGCGCGCGCGCAGGCCGATGCCGGAGGGCACTTCACCCTCACGCCACCGCCCCTCCCGGCCGGGAGCAGCGAGATCGGGCTGCGTGCGACGGATGCGAAGGGCGACACGCAACGGTCGTCGACCCGCGTCGCGGTGGTGGTCGCGCCGGCCCGGGATGCCAGACCCCTCGTCGCCCTGTCGTCGCCCGACGCGCCGACCCAGGTCCTGTCCCGGCCGGATGGCCCGGCCCCGGGTAACCCGGCTCCCACGACGGTGCCGGGTCGGGATGCGCCGAACGCCGGGCGAGACGAGCCGGGCGCCGATGCCGGCATCCCGACGACGGGTATCGGGACCGGCGCGCGCCGAGCAGGCGGGGCGACGTCGCCGACCGATCCCACACCCCGAGGGGCTCGCCCGGCCGAGAAGCCCGTCGCCGACGCGACGACGGCATCGCCCAAGGTCGTCAGCATCGATGCCCAGGACGGAGGCAAGCTCTTCGTCACCGGACGGGCAGCCCCCGGGGCCAGCCTGCGGCTCTACCTGAACGATTCGCCGGTCGCCCCGGCAACGGTGGGCCGCGACGGCACCGTGACATTCACCATCGGCCAGGGCGTGAAGCCCGGCCACTACAGGGTCCGGCTCGATCTGGTCGATCCCGTGACGGGCAAGGTCCGGGATCGGGCAGAGGTGCCGTTCACGGCGCCCGGTGCCGGCCACGACGAGGGGGTGGAATACGCGGCGACCCAACAGGGCGGAGCTCCGCAGACCACCGTGCCAAACCCGTCGGAGCGAGGGCCCCCCGGAGATGCCGCGGCGCCGCGCGCGGACCCGGCGCGACCCACCGGCACCGGCAGCTTGGCGGCTGACGTTCCGTCCGGGGCCATGGCGGACTCGGCCGAAGTCTACGTCCCCCGGATCGAGACAGCCCGCATCGTGCGTGGCGACAATCTTTGGACGATCAGCCGCCGGACCTACGGCGAGGGCGAGCGCTACACGCTGATCTTCGACGCCAACCAGGACCAAGTCCGCGATCCGGACCTCATCTATCCCGGACAGGTCCTCGTGCTCCCGGACAAGGACGTCGTCGACGCCGGCCAGACCGGCAAGCGCGACTGACTGGGTCATCTCCCACGCTGCGAAGACTGGTTTCGCCGCGTGGGCGGGGTTGTCCGGGTTCGTCTGGGCGGCGGGTCAACCTCGGTTTGGGACGGCTATGACGCCGCCAGGCCGGTCCGATACAGCGACCAACCAGACCTGTGCGACGTGACAGGGCCGGATGGCATCGACAGGCGCTGCCGAGCACTCCGTGCCGGCCCCTGGCGCCTCTCTGTCGGCTTCGACGGTCCGGGCGCGTGCGACGGACGCATCTTGTCGATGCTCCAGCCGCCTGCGTGTTGCAGAGCGAGGCCGCGCCCGTGCGGCGCCGCGCTGGCGCGGCGCCGACTCCGGTTCAGTAGCTGACGTAGCCGCCGGCGCCCTGAGAGGGGCGCACCCGGCCGCCGGTATTCACGGACGGGGCTGCCCGCTGGCGCTCGGCCTGGCGGTTGGCCAAGGCGCGGCCGGCGGCGCAGCCACCGACGGCGCCGAGGACGCCGTGCCCGGCATAGTGGCCGGCGATGCCGCCGACGATGGCACCCTTGATGCAGCCCTTCGCCTCGGCCGCCTGACCGGCGGCCAGAAGGGCACTCGCCGCCACAGCGGCCACAGCGACACGCTTCATCATGATAATCTTCCCTCCGCGGCATCTCCGTGGCCGCAGCGACGATTTAGGTATTCAGAGCGCGTCATGAAGATGCCGTGGTGCAAATTTCCATGAATTTCACCACTTGAATTTCCGAGGCATACTACAGAATGACGATCCGTTCGCGTCGATGCTCCGCGATGACGAAAATGAACATTGCTTGAACGGAGGCGAGCCGTCGATGGAAGAGAGGGTTGCCCCTGTCCTGGGCGTTCGCCGCGTCAGGTCTTCGTGACGGGACGGGCCTGGCCTGCCGCCGTGGGCCGGCCGCCGGACCTGATCCTCCGGCGGCTCCGGACGACTTGACGGAGGACGGTGGAGATCTGGTCGAACGAGCAGGGGGGTGCCGGAGCTCGAAGCCGTTCGCGCCCTCCCCCGCGTTGGCCGCCATACCGTAGGGCCACGGCGCGGATGCGCTGCCGACGGCTCTCGTCCGAGCGCCCGAGATCACGCAGAGAACCGTTCTCGACGCACCGCCGGATGGTTCCGCGCTCCGTCAGGCTGAAGCTTTCGCGTTTCAGGCGTGCATCGCGTTCGCTGTCGTGCCCCGCCGCGAAATCCTTCGTGGCCACCAGTGCCTGCAGGCGAGCGAAGGCGCCGAATTCCCGCTCACGTTTCTCCAAGAGCGAAAACCCGTCGCCGATCGAGCGCCATGCGCCCTTCCCGTAAGCAGCCCTTCGTCGGCCGTCCGGCAATTTCGGCTCGGGGTGGGAGCCGACTTCAACTTGTCGTCTCGAAACAAACAGCGCGAGACATCGGACACCATCAGTGAGCGCAGATCAGGCGGCCTTCACGCCTGCCAGGAAGCGCGAGACTTCCTGCGTCAGGTTCTCCGCATGATGTGCAAGCTCCCGGGCCGCACCGAGCACCTGAGTTGCCGCGGCGCTCGTCTGGCCTGCACCCTCGCGCACGTTGGTCATGGCCGCCGTCACGAGGCTCGTCCCCTGCGCGGCATGAGCCACATTCCGCGCGATCTCCTGCGTCGTGGCGCCCTGCTGCTCCATTGCTGCTGCGATCCCAATGGATGTGTCTGAGATCTCGCCGATGACGCGTTCCAGGTCCTGGATGTCCAAGACCGCTTGATGCGTCACGGCTTGAATCTCGGCGACCTGCTCACCGATCTCACCGGTTGCCTTCGTGGTCTGACCAGCCAAGTGCTTTACCTCCGCGGCGACGACGGCGAAGCCTTTCCCAGCCTCGCCAGCGCGTGCCGCCTCGATCGTGGCGTTGAGCGCCAGCAGATTGGTCTGCGACGCGATGTTGGAGATTACCGACACGACTGAGCTGATGCGCTCGGCGCTGACGGTAAGCTTCTGAACTGTAAGGTCCGTTTGCTTCGCCTTGTCGACGCCCTGATAGGCGACACCGGCTGAATGGCCGACCTGCTGGACGATCTCCTGCACGGACGCGGACATCTCCTCGCTGGCTGCGGCGACTGTTTGGACGTTGACCGACGTCTGGAGCGCCGAGCCGGCGGCGGCCACAGTCTGCTCTGTGGTTTCGGCAGCCGTAACCGCCATAGCGTTCGCGGTGGCCTCCATTTCGGTGGCCGCGCCTGCCAGCCCCTGAACAAGGGCGGAGACGTTGTGCTCGAACTCCGTCATCATCACGGCCAGCACGCTCACCCGGCGCAACTTGAGTTCGTTCTCGACAGCCTGCGCCTCAGCAAGTTTCCGGGTGAGTTCAGCGTTGCGCGTGGCTTCCGCCGTGGCATGCTCGGATGCCGTCATCGCCTTCGCCAATTGATTGACCGCCAGCATGAGCGCGCCGGCCTCGACAAGAAGGATCACGGCATGGATGACGACGCGGGTGTAATCAGCGCCGTCCGGAAATACGGCTGCCGGATAGAGCACGTTCAGAGCGAGATGATGGATAGCGACCACACCCGTGGCTGCAAGGATGGCGCTCCAGCAACACCAGCCGGCCACGACGGCGAGAGCAGCGAAGAACAGCATGTGCATGTCGATTTGCAGATGCGTTCCTGCCGTGCCGAACACCACCAAGCCAACGAGCGACATGGCTGCAGCGGAAGAGAGCTGGCGTGTGATCGCCGCTGGGCCATTGACGCGTGCGACCAGTCCGACAACGACGATCAGTGCGCCTCCAAAAGCAGCCGCAGCAGCAAGATTGGCGTCCGTGGCCCAGGCCGTGAGGACGGCCACGATATAGAGCAGGCCCAGCCCCCCAAGCATCACAGGCATGAAGGCGTGGCGCAGCGCCGCGAGGTTACTGACAGGCGTCATAGCTGGTGAGTTCCAATCGTGGATGATGACGCAGAGGCCTTGGGCAAGCAGCCGCTCACCGCGGTAGCTGCAACGACAAGGGTCGCGCCCTCTCGGTAGAGCGCCCACACAAGATTCGGTGGGGCAGAGCTGAGGATCAGGATGTGCCCGCGCGGCGACATCCACAGAATCCGAACGTCGACACCAGCGATCGCCGCAGGCGTCAGTTCATCAGGGCTGAGGCGTAAGACCGCGACAGGCTCATCGTGCCGCGGGCTGAGCGACAGGGTGGCAGGGCCGAGCCCACAGAGAAGGATGAAGCCGCCGACGAGGATGCTGTTTGCGCCTCTCGGTCGAATGGGTCGTCCGGGCGGGTCAAAAATCGGCCGAGCCTGCGTCATTCTCTTTCATGTATGGGTCGTAGAGATTCTTTCGCCCCTATCGCCCCAAAATCTTATATAAAGCCTTTATAAAACTATATTCTTGGACCTCTTGGGTGTTTACCAAGTCTACTACAAGTAGTGTGGTTCAAATTTCCGTGATCGGGTTGGGTCAAACAGGCCTGTCGACTCTCTCCGTTGCTTCTTTGGTATTTCGGAAGTCAGCCTCAGTCTCGATCGAGCACAGTCGGGATCGGGCTGTCCGTAATCTGATCTTCTGATCATCGGGGCAGGCTTTTAGTGGGCGAGCGGCAACATCCGCTTCGATGCCTTCGCGCTCAGAACCGGACCGGCAGAAATCACCCTGAGCGGCCCTCCCGTGTCCGACCCAACCCGGCCGCCCCGACGGTTCCCTGTCGTTTCCGCAAGCAGACGCCCCGCTAGACCACCGACAACTCCGGCAGACTGATGGAGGAAGGGCTACGAAACGGCGTGCGGATTCTATCCTCTCGGGAGGTATCCGATGCACCGTGGAGCGAGGTTTCGGCGGCTCGCAAGCGCCGATTGCCATCGTCGAAATGATTCACTGAAGGGGTCATGACCTAACATGCATTGGATCATTCGCCAGCTTGTTGAATCAAAATTGACCTATTTCTGAAAAATTCAAGCTTTATACCGATTGATGCAAAAGTCCTGGAGGCAATTCTGCGACCGCTACAGCGTCGGCGACACTCGCGGCGCTGCCTACCTTAGGTATTTTTTTAACAATTTTAAATTAGAAACAGACGAACACACACTCGGAAACCATTATGAGGCCACCTGTCCTCATCGAAGAAGACGACCGCGTGGCAGCACTCGCCGCGTATGATCTCGTCGATACGGTGCCGGCACCTGCCTTCACGCAGATCGTCAGCTTGGCCACCCGCCTGTTCGACGTCCCTACCGCCTTTGTTTCACTGGTCGACCGCAGCCGGCAGATCTTTCACGCCAAGGTCGGCCTTGACCTGTGTGAGACGGACCGGGAGGTCGCGTTCTGCTCCCATACCATCGCGCAGCGCGACACTCTCGTTGTCCTCGATGCCACCCTCGACCCACGCTTTTGCGACAATCCGCTGGTTGTTGGACCGCCATATATTCGCTTCTACGCCGGGATCCCGCTCGTCGCACCGTCGGGCCACGCCGTCGGCACATTGTGTCTCGTCGATACGCGGCCACATCACGGCTTCTCCGCCGCGGATCAGACGATCCTGCGGAATCTGGCGGACCTCGCCCTCGACCGCATGGAACTGCGACGGCTGCAGGTTGCCGAGCGGGCAAGTCACGCGCGCTTCCTCCAGATTGCATCCACCTCGCCGAACGGCATCGTCTGCGCGGACGCTGCGGGCCATATCACCTTCTGGAACGATGCCGCCGAAGGCTTGTTCGGCTACTGCGCCACCGAGGCGGTCGGGCAATCGATCGATCTGGTCGTGCCCGAGCGCATGCGCAGGGGCCATGACGGCGGTCTGCACCGGATCGCCGCCGGCGGTGAACCCCGTCTCCTCGGCAAGACCGTCGAGTTGCCCGCGCGGCACCGGGACGGGACGGAATTCCCGATCGAGCTGTCGCTGTCGCGCTGGGAGGAGCAGGGACAACCCGCTTTCGGCGCGATCATCCGCGACATTCGCGAGCGGCGCGCCAACGAGGAGCGCCTGTTCCGCCTCGCCCATCTGGATCCCCTGACCGAACTGCCCAACCGGGCCGTGCTGCGCGAGCGGTTGACCGAGATCGTCACGGCCATGCGGGCCGTCTCCGTGCTGATGTTCGACCTCGACGGCTTCAAGGAGATCAACGACAGCCACGGGCATGCCACGGGCGACGCCGCCCTCAAGGCGATGGCTGCACGCTTGCTGGCCTGCGTGCGCCCCATCGATACGGTCTCCCGGCTGGGCGGTGACGAGTTCGTGCTCATCATGCCTGACATCGGGGATCCTCTGCGTGCGGCCGCGGTCGCCGAAGCGATCATCACGGCGGTCGCGGAGCCGTTCGAGCACGCGGGGCAGACCCTCCGGGTCGGTACGAGCGTCGGCATCGCCCTCGCGCCGGCCCATGGCGAGAATGCCGACGATCTCCTCTCCTGTGCGGATCTTGCTTTGTACCAAGCCAAGAGCGAGGGGCGACATTGCTACAGGTTGTTCGCCCCCATGCTCCGAGAGCGGGCCCAGCGCACGCGTACGCTGCGGGACGAGCTCGGCCGTGCCGTGGAGAATGACGAATTCGTGCTGTTCTATCAGCCGCAGGTCCGCATGCGGGACGGAGCATTGACCGGCGCCGAGGCGCTGATCCGCTGGCAGCATCCCGAGCGCGGCCTCCTCGCGCCCGGGGCGTTTCTGGACGTGTTGGACAAGAGTCGCTACGCCGCACAAGTCGGTGACTGGGTGCTGCGCACCGCTTGCCGACAGGCCGTGGCGTGGCGCGCAGCGGGCGCCGCACGCTTCCGGATCGGCGTGAACCTATGCAGTGCCCAGGTGCAGCGCGGGGACCTCGCCGAGACGGTTCAAGTCGCTCTGGCCGAAAGCGGACTGCAGGCAGACGGTCTCGAACTGGAAATTACAGAGAACATCGTGCTGCGCCACGACGCGCAACTGGTCGTCGCGCTGCGCAACCTCCGCGAGGTCGGGGTCGGCATCGCCTTCGACGATTACGGCACCGGCTACGCCTCCCTCAGCCTGCTGAAGCGCTTCCCGCTGACACGCTTAAAAATCGACCGCTCATTCGTCACGGGAAAGCTGGCATCGCATTAGGACATGACGATCGTGCGGGCGATCCTGCAGCTTGGCCACGGCTTCAAGCTGGACGTGATCGCCGAAGGGATCGAGACCGAGGCGGAGTACACGCGCCTGCGGACGAAGGGCTGCCAAGAGGGACAGGGTTACCTGTTCGGCAAGCCGATGCCGGCTGACATCTTTGCCAATCGGTTCGGGCTGAGGATCAGGGAGGACATGCCGGCCGCATTGACTGCCCGTTGATGCCTTGCGTCGCGCAGGCCTCACCCGGCAGGGATGCTGCGCTCCACACCATCGCTGACGGCGCGCAGGCGTCGGAAGAAACGAGGCCGGCGGCAGGCCATCCTGTCGGCAGACTCGGTGCTGTCGCGCCGGTCCAAGTCTGTCGGTGACGCGGTTGCACGCTTCCGTGCAACCGCCCGCGCTGCCGTTCGGCCGACGCGATAAACCGCGCACGTCTGAAGGGCGTCCGCTTACGCCCCAGACAGAACGGGGAGCGGATCGTCCCGAACCCATCCTGAGAGGCCTTCCCGCTTCCGGCCCAGTGGAGGCATTCAAGCTGCCGGTCAGGCACTCCTCAAGCGGACGCTTGATGCCGGCACATGACCGACTGCTTCGACGCTAAGGTGCAGCTTCATCCCCTGAACGCGCACGAGCGCTGATCGGATGACGGTTGCGCGTCGATTTGCGGCTCCAAGGGTAACAACTTCTGATGGATCTAATAAGATCTGAGTGCAGGACATTGACGGGGTCAATCACCATTGGTTGATCGCCGAAGAAGCAACCTATAGCCGGTTCGAATATAAATATTAAGGCTCTCCCGGCGAAGAGCAGGTTGCTTGGTGGGCTGCCTGTGAGGGCGGGAAGCCGATCCAGGCTCCCCCATCTTGCCCGTGTGGCCGCGTCACCGCCTCCACTCCGGCAGGCGCTGGGCGGCCGTGCGGGGTGCCCCGTCCAGGACCGGATCATGCGCCTTCACCTGACAGTCAAAGCGTCACTCCTCGCCGCCTTCGGCCTCCTCGCGCTCCTGTGCGCCGGCCAAGCCGTTCTCACGACTCTGACGCTCTCGGGCATCCGGGCCAACGTCACGGGCGTCGCCACGAACTGGCTCCCCTCCGTCGTGGCGATCACCAACATCCGCGCCGCGGCCGCGGACGTGCGCATCAAGCAGTTGCGGACTCTGACCCTGTCCGGCAGCCCCGAGCAGCGGGCCGAGAACGCGCGGCAGATCGATGAGGCCGTCGTGGCGCTCGCGGCCGCCCGGACGACCTACGAGCCCCTGATCTCGTCCGCCGAGGAGCGGGCTCTCTACGACGCGTTCGGCGCCACCTGGGAGCGCTACCAGACCGTCGGCCGCGAGGCGGCGCGCCTGGCGGAGGCGGGCCAGAGCGCCGACGGTGCCCGGCTCATGGCCGACCCGGCCAACATCGACCTCTACAACGCCGCGCGCGACACCCTGGTCAAGGATGTCGCCCTGAACGAGCGCGGCGCGCGCGCGGATGCGGACAGCGCCATGGCGGCGACGGATTCCGCGACCGTGACGGCTTATCTCTCGATTGTGCTGAGCGTGCTGGCGGCCTGCGGCGCGACCGCCTTCGTGCTGCTGCGCGTGTCCCGCCCGATCCAGGCGATGACCGGCACGATGACGATCCTCGCCGCGGGCGACACGAGCGGCGCGGTGCCCCACCGCGCGCGCCGCGACGAGATCGGCGCGATGGCGGCGGCCGTTCAGGTGTTCAAGGACAACCTGATCCGCACGCGCCGGCTCGAAGAGGAGACCGCGCAGGCGCGCCTGGCCGCCGAAGAGCAGCGCAAGGCCGGCATGCGGCAGATGGCCGACGGCTTCGAGGCCGCGGTCGGCGGGATCATCGGCACGGTGTCGTCCTCCGCGACCGAGCTGCAGGCGACCGCGCAGGCGATGACCGCCACGGCCACCGAGACCGCCAGCCAGTCGACGACCGTGGCGGCGGCGGCCGAGGAGGCCGCCTCCAACGTCAGCACGGTGGCGGCGGCGGCCGAGGAACTCGGATCGTCGGTGCAGGAGATCGCCCGCCAGGTGCAGGGGTCGGCCAGCCTCGCCCATCTCGCGGTGAGCGAGGCCGATCAGACCGGCCTGCGCGTCCAGGAACTCAGCGCCGCCGTCTCCCGCATCGGCGACGTCGTCGGCCTGATCTCGAACATCGCCGGCCAGACCAATCTTCTCGCCCTCAACGCCACCATCGAGGCGGCGCGGGCCGGGGCTGCGGGTAAGGGCTTCGCGGTGGTCGCCTCCGAGGTGAAGGCGCTGGCCGAGCAGACCGCCAGGGCCACGCACGAGATCTCGGGGCAGATCGCCCAGATCCAGGCTTCGACCGGCCAGGCGGTCACGTCGATCGCGGGCATCACCGGGCGGATCCGCGAGATCAGCGGCGTCGCCACCTCGATCGCCGCCGCCGTCGAGGAGCAGGGTGCGGCGACCCAGGAGATCGTGCGCAACGTCGCGCAGGCCTCGACCGGCACCAACGAGGTGACGGGCAACATCGCCGGCGTAGCGCAGGCGTCGGAGGAGACGGGGGCGGCGGCCTCGCAGGTCCTGTCGGCGGCCTCGGAGCTGTCGCGGCAATCCGAGTATCTCGGCGCCGAGGTCAGCCGCTTCCTCGCAACCGTGCGTGCCGCCTGAGACGAGCCTCTCGTCGCGAGCACGTAAGAGGCCGACCGAATCCTTGAACGCCCGCTTCCGCCTCATCTTCGAGCGGAGGCGGACAGACAGGAAATCACCTCAAGCCGTCCTCTCGCTCCCGACCCAACCCGACCCGGCCGCTTGGATCATTATGTTTTAGTTTCGAAAGCGGACACGGACGCCGAAGAGCAGCGCGGACCAGGACGCGCTACGTGGAAATCGGCTCCCGCTCGCGAAGCATCAGTTTTTGGTGCACCTGCTCCCTAACGGTATTGCGCACGGCCGGGCTTTTGAGCTTCCGCTATAGGCTTGCCTTGGTGTGCTCTTCAAACGGCCGCTCAGCCTGCCAGCGCCGCCGTGCCATACCTGTGATGGACTGCGTCAGCATCCCGTCCCCCCCCTCACGAGGACCGCTGCTGCAACAGCGAGCGACAGGCTAGAACCGACAGGCGACACAGCCACAGGAGGCAGTTGACTGCGTCCTCTGGCTCATCTGCTCCGGCAGCTACCGCGCAGCTTGGCCGGAAACCTGACGCGCCAAAAATTGCCGATCCGAGCCACTCGGCGGCTTCTGGACGCTAGAAGGTACCGGCTGGATGCAGTCGGGTGGGCTTTAAAAACTCCTCGTCACGTCACGCATTGCGAACATCGGCAGGCTCGCTCGCCGAGGGGGAAGCCTTGGGAAGCACTGGATGGAGCACTCGACTTGAAAGATACCGTTGGGTAGGTATCTTTGAGGCGGCGCCGATTTGCCGTGCGTCAAGGAGGGGGCATGGCGACCGCCTACAACCGCAAGAAGCAGCCAGAGCTCGTCCGGCGGACGCTCCTCGATTGCGCCGCCAAGCTCGCGTTGGAACAGGGCTTGGCCGCCGTCACGGTGCAGGCGGTCAGCCACGCCGCCGGCGTGACCAAGGGGGCGCTGTTCCACCACTTCCCAAGCAAGCAGGCGCTGGTCGAGGGCGTCGTCGCCGACCTCATCGCGCAGCTTGACGCAGATATCGACGCCGCCATGGCGAAGGATCCTCGTCCGTACGGGCGGTACACGCGGGCTTACGTCGACATCACCCTGCACGACCCGATGATCACCGAGGGCGGCCAGTGGGCTGCCCTACACATCTCGATTCTCGCCGAGCCCACCTTGCGCCGGATGGTGTCGGACTGGTTCGCGGAACGCCTGCACCGCCACCGGGACACCGACGGGGATGCCGACCTGGAGTTCGTCCGGCTCGCCGCCGACGGCGCATGGATCGCCTACCTCGTGCGCGAGAAGCCGACCGACCCGGTGCCGGAACTCGGCGCGCTCCGCGCACGGCTCATCGCGATGACCCTGGCCGAACCGAAGCCAGCCTCGGGCGGGGACAGGGGCTGAGCGATGGGATCGACTTCGATGCACGGATTCGCCCCCGTCCACGGGACGGACGGGCCGGATGACCTCACGGGATACGGCGACCTGGCCGCCCGGCACGTTTCCGCTGGGCGCGTCCTCGGCCTGTTCCGCCCCTACGCGGGCCGGATCGCGCTCGTCCTCGGGCTGATCGCGCTCGCGACGGCGGCGGGGCTCGCCGCCCCGTTCCTGCTCCGGGAGATCATCGACGTCGCGCTGCCGCGGGGCGACGTGCGCCTGCTCGGGCTGCTCGCGGGGAGCCTCGTCGGCCTCGCCGCGCTGGCAGCCGGCATCGGCGTGCTCCAGGCCCTCGTCACCGCGAAGGTCGGGCAGGCGCTGATGCATGACCTCCGGGTCCGCGTGTACGCCCACCTCCAGTCGCTGCCGCTCGGCTTCTTCACGGCGACCCGGGGCGGGGACATCCAGGCGCGCATCGCGAGCGATATCGGCGCCCTCCAGGCGCTGGTCACGCACACCGCGGGCGAAGCGACGCGCAACGCCAGCGCGGTCGCGATGACCGCGGCCGCCATGCTCTTGCTGGAGTGGCGGCTTGCCCTGTTCTCGTTCCTGGTTCTGCCGTTGGCGACCTGGATCAGCAACCGCGTCGGTCGGATGCGCGAGGAGACCACCTACGCGCAGCAGGAGCGGATCGCCGAGATGACCGCGGCGGTGCAGGAGTCCCTGTCGGTCTCGGGCATCGTCCTCGCCCGCACGATGGGGCGCACGCCGCACCTGGCGCAGCGTTTCGCGCGGGCCTCGCGCGAGGTGGCGACCCTGGAGGTCCGCTCGCACACCGCGGGCCAGTGGCAGTGGTCGGTCATCGATCTCGTTCTGCAGGCCCTGCCGGCCCTGACCCTGTTCCTCGGCGGCTGGATGATGAACGCCGGGACGGCCATGACGGTCGGCACGCTCGTCGCCATGATCGCGCTGCAGGAGCAGATGCTGTTCCCGCTGGAGGAGGTGCTGCGCACGGGCGTCGAGGTCCGGAAGACGCGGGCGCTGTTCGCGCGCATCTTCGAGTACCTCGACAAGCCGGCCGGGATCACCGAGCGGCCCGATCCCGTCATCCTCGAACCCGCGCAGGTCACCGGCCACGTGCGCCTCGACGGCGTGACGTTTTCCTACGACCGGTCGGGACCCGCCACGCTCCGCGGCGTCACGGTGGACATCCCCGCCGGCTCGCACACCGCCATCGTCGGCGCGACCGGCTCGGGCAAGTCGACCCTCGGCCATCTCCTGGCACGCCTCTACGACGTCGACGCGGGCGCCGTGCTCTATGACGGCGTCGACGTGCGCGACCTGAGCGCGCATTCGCTCTCCGACATCCTCGGTGTGGTGACGCAGGACCCGTTCCTCCTCCATGCCAGCGTCGCGGAGAACCTGCTGTTCGCCCGGCCCGAGGCGACGGTGGCCGAGATGGTCGAGGCGGCGCGCATCGCCCAACTGCACGACCTGATCGCGGCGCTCCCCGACGGGTACGACACCGCCGTGGGCGAGCGGGGTCACCGCTTCTCGGGCGGCGAGAGGCAGCGCCTCTCGCTGGCCCGGACGATCCTGCGCGACCCGCGCGTGCTGCTGCTCGACGAGGCGACGAGCGCCCTCGATACGGCGACGGAACGGGCGATGGTCGAGGCCCTCGCCCGCCCGGCCAAGCCCCGTACGACCATCACCATCGCCCACCGCCTCTCGACCGTGCGCCGCGCCGACCAGATCGTCGTGCTCGACCGGGGGACGGTGGTCGAGTGCGGGACGCACGAAGCCCTGCTCGCCCGCGACGGCGCCTACGCGCGCCTCGTGCGCAAGGCGGCCTGACGGCCTCGACCCACGGACGGATTCCATGTCTCCGAGCACACACATGCGGCGGATGCCGGCCCTCGCCCTCGCGGTCGCCCTCATCCTGCAAGGCTGCAAGCCGGCGGCGAACGGCCAGGCGGCAGGCGGTTCCGGAATCGCGGGTCCACCCCCCGATGTCTCGACCATTACGGCCGAGGCGGCGACGGTGCCGCGCACCCTCGACCTGCCGGGGCGCCTGGCCTCGACGCGGGTCGCCGAGGTCAGGGCTCAGGTCGCCGGCATCATCCAAGAGCGCGCCTTCGAGGAAGGCAGCCTCGTCAGGAAGGGCGACGTCCTGTTCCGCATCGACCCCGCCGTGTACCGGGCCGAGGTCGATGCCAAGTCCGCCGCCCTCGACCGGGCCGAGGCCACGCGAGTGCAGGCACTGCGGCAATCGGAACGCACCGAGACGCTGCTGGAGCGCCAGGCGGCCAGCACCGCCCAGCACGACATCACCACCGCCGCCCTGCGGCAGGCCGAGGCCGACGTCGCGAGCGCGAAGGCGCAACTCGCTCGGGCCCGGATCGACCTCGACTACGCGACCGTCCGCGCGCCCATCGCCGGCCGCATCGGCCGGGCCATGGTCACGGAGGGCGCCCTCGTGGGCCAGGGCGAAGCGACGAAGCTCGCGCTGATCCAGCAGGTCGACCCGATCTTCGCCGACTTCAACGCTTCCGCCGCCGACGCCGGGCGGCTCGCCGGCCTCGGTCCGGGACAGGGGGAGACGAAGGTACGCCTGGTCCTGCCGGACGGCTCGCTCCACCCCGACGCCGGGCGTCTGCTGTTCACGGATGTGAGCGTCGACCCCGGCACCGGGCAGGTCTCGCTGCGGGCGAGCTTCCCCAACCCGAAGGTCGCCCTGCTGCCGGGCACCTACGTCCGCGTCCGCGTCGCGCAGGGGGAATTGCCGGGCGCGGTCATCGTCCCGGCCCAGGCCATCCAGCGCAGCAGCGCCGGCGTCGCGCAGGTCTACGTCGTCGGTGAGGACAGGACGGCCGCCCTGCGCCCCGTCAGGGCGGGGGCGCTGACGGACTCCGGCTGGGTCGTCGAGGAGGGCCTCAGGGCCGGGGACACCGTCGTGGTCGAGGGCTTTCAGAGGCTGCAGCCCGGCATGGCGGTGAACCCCATGCCTTGGCAGGCCGCCCGGACGGCCGCCGCCACCAAGCCCTGACGTCGCCGGGATCGAACCGACATGAGCCGCTTCTTCATCGCGCGCCCGATCTTCGCCTGGGCGATCTCCATCTTCATCATGCTGGTGGGCGCGATCTCCATCGCCGCCCTGCCGGTCTCGCAATACCCGGACGTGGCCCCGGTCACGATCCAGGTGACCGCGACCTACCCGGGCGCCCCGCCCGAGCGGCTCTACGACGGCGTCACCCGCATCATCGAGGAGGAGCTCAACGGCATCCCGGGGCTGATGTATTTCGAGAGCACCAGCGACACCTCCGGCATGGCGCAGATCACGGCCTCCTTCGCGCCGGGCTCGGACCCGTCGAAGGCCACCGTGGCGGTGCAGAACCGGATCAAGCGTATCGAGGCGCGCCTGCCCCGGGCGGTGACCCAGCAGGGCGTCACCGTCGAGGAGGCCAGCACCAGCTTCCTCCAGTTCGTCACCGTCTCCTCCAAGGACGGTTCCCTCAGCGAGACCGACCTCGGCGACATCGCCGCCCGCCGCCTGCTCGGCGAGTTGCGGCGGGTGCCGGGCGTCGGCCGCGCCACCCTGTTCTCCTCCGAGAAGGCGCTGCGGATCTGGATCGACCCGGTCAAGCTTGTCGGGTTCGGGATGACGCCAAGTGACGTGACGGCCGCCGTCGGCGCGCAGAACGCGCAGGTCGCCTCCGGCATCGTTGGCGCGCAGCCGGCGACGCCGGACCAGCGCATCGCCGCCAACGTGCTGGTGAAGGGGCAACTCACCACGCCCGCCGAGTTCGGGGAGATCGTGCTGCGCGCCAACCCCGACGGCTCGCTCGTGCGCCTGCGCGACGTGGCCGAGGTCGAACTCGGCGGCCAGTCCTACGCGATGCAGACCCGCCTCGACGGGCGACCCGCCGCCGGCATCGGCATTCAGCTCGCCCCGGGCGCCAACGCGCTCGCCGCCGCCAACGGCGTGCGGGCAAAGCTCGCCCAGCTGCAGCGGACCCTTCCGGTAAACGTGCGGGTGACGGTGCCCTACGACACCACGCCGTTTGTCGAGGCGTCGATCAGGAAGGTGCTGGTGACGCTCGCCGAGGCGATGGCGCTCGTCTTCGCCGTGATGTTCCTGTTCCTGCAGAACGTCCGCTACACGCTCATCCCGACCATCGTCGTGCCGGTGGCGTTGCTCGGCACCTGCGGCGTGCTGCTCGTCGCCGGTTTCTCGATCAACGTGCTGACCATGTTCGGCATGGTGCTGGCCATCGGCATCCTCGTCGACGACGCCATCGTCGTGGTCGAGAACGTCGAGCGCATCATGGCCGAGGAGGGACTGCCGCCGCGGGAGGCGACCCGGAAAGCCATGGGTCAGATCACCGGCGCCATCGTCGGCATCACCGCGGTTCTGATCGCCGTCTTCGTGCCGCTCGCCTTCTTCCCGGGCTCGGTCGGGGTCATCTACCGGCAGTTCGCCGTGAGCATGGCGACCTCCATCGCCTTCTCGGCCTTCCTGGCCCTGTCCCTGACACCCGCCCTCTGCGCCACGCTGCTGAAGCCCGTCGAGAAGGGTCACGGCCACGACAAGCGCGGCTTCTTCGGCTGGTTCGACCGCCGCTTCCGCTCCGGCACGGAAGCCTATCGGTCGGGTGTGGCTAGCGTGCTGCGCCGGCCCGTGCGGGCGCTGCTCGTCTACGCCCTCCTCGTCGCCGCCCTCGGTTGGGGCTACCTGCGCATGCCGGGAAGCTTCCTGCCCATCGAGGACCAGGGCTACGTCATCGTCGACGCGCAGACGCCGCCGGAATCGGCCACCGGCCGCACCCTCGACGTGGCCAAGCGGATCGAGGAGCACTTCGCCAAAGAGCCCGGCATCGACAGCCAGACGCTGCTTCTCGGATTCGGCTTCTCGGGCCAGGGACAGAACGCGGCCCTCAACTTCGTCGGACTGAAGCCCTGGGGCGAGCGCGGGCCGGACGACGGCGCCGACGCCATCACGGCCCGCGCCAACGCCGCCCTCGGCGGCCTGCCCGACGCCATCGCCATGTCGCTGTCGCCGCCCGCCATCGACTCGCTGGGCAATTCCAGCGGCTTCGCCTTCCGCCTCCAGGACAAGGGCCAGCAGGGCCATGCGGCGCTGGCGGCCGCGCGCGACCAGTTGCTGAAGGCGGCGAGCCGGAGCCCGATCCTGCAGGGCGTCTATGTCGAGGGCCTGCCGACCGCACCGCAGATCGAGCTCATCCTCGACCGGCAGAAGGCCAACGCGCTCGGCGTGACCTTCGCCGACATCAACGACGCGCTCTCGACGAGCCTCGGCTCGGCCTACGTCAACGACTTCCCGAACCAGGCGCGCATGCAGCGGGTCATCGTCCAGGCCGAGGCGTCCCGGCGCATGAAGGCGGAGGACCTGCTCGACCTGAACGTCCGCAACGCCAAGGGGCAGATGGTGCCGCTGCAATCCTTCGCCCGGGTGGAGTGGACGATGGGACCGTCGCAGGTCGTGGGCTTCAACGGCTACCCGAGCATCAAGATCTCCGGCAGTGCCGCGCCGGGCTACGCCAGTGGCGACGCGATGGCCGAGATGGAACGCCTCGCCGGGCAACTCCCGCCGGGGTTCGACTTCGCCTGGACCGGGCAGTCGCTGCAGGAGAAGCTATCGGGGTCCCAGGCCATCTACCTGCTCGCGCTGGCCCTGGTCTGCGTCTTCCTCTGCCTCGCTGCGTTCTACGAGAGCTGGTCGATCCCCCTCGCCGTGCTGCTCGTGGTACCGACCGGCGTGGTCGGTGCGGTCTTCGCGATGCTCATGCGCGACATGCCGAACGACGTCTACTTCAAGGTCGGCCTGATCACGGTGATCGGCCTGACCGCGAAGAACGCGATCCTCATCATCGAGGTGGCCAAGGATCTCGTGGCGAAAGGCGTATCGGTGAAGGAGGCGGCGCTGGAGGCGTGCCAGCTGCGCTTCCGCCCCATCGTGATGACCTCGTTTGCCTTCATTCTCGGCGTCGTGCCGCTCGCCGTCGCGACCGGGGCCAGCATGAACAGCCAGCGGGCTATCGGGACGGGCGTGCTCGGCGGCATGGTCACGGCGACCGTGCTGGCGGTCTTCGTCACGCCGCTCTTCTACGTCCTGATCGGGCGGGCATTCGGATCTCGGGCAGCCGGCCGACGGCAGGTCGATCCCGCCCGGCCGGTCGCACCCGGGCGGCGCGGCATCCCCGTGCCCTGAGGGCGATCAATCGGGATCGGGTCCCCACTCAATGAGGTGCGGTCCGGCACCGTGACCTCCACCCATCGTGACGTCTGCTCCGGGGCTGTGATTTGGACGACTAGAGTGTCCGGTATGGGCGCAAGCCGAACGACAGGTCTTGCGCGCACCGGCGATCCGGCATGGCCTAGTCTGGCCGAAAACCGACCGCTCACTGCAGGGGAGGTCGGCCAGAACAGCGGACAAGATGTTACCGGTTTCTGATGGCCGGGGCATGCGGTGAGGACCTTGCCAGCATTGCCAGCACCTGCGCCGCTCCCTCCTCGGGCGTGATGCGTGAGGTGTCGAGCAGCGGCACGTTCAACTCGTCCGCGAGCGCCCGGTAGCCGACGATTCGGGCCTCGGTCATGTGCTGGGACGGGTTGGGAGTGCCGCGCGCGACCATCCGGGCGATGGTGGTGGGTCGATCGGCCCAGCACATGACGGTGAACGGGCGCGGGTCCCAGCCGGGACGGAAGGCGGGCGACAAGAGCTGCGAGGCCGTGAACCAGTGCCGATCGAAGACGACGGGCCCCGGCGGTGCGTTGGCAATCGCCGTCGCAACCGCGGCATGAGCCACGTCGTCGGCGAGGGCGTGCTGACCGGTCCGGGCGAGGTGGACCATGATGGCGCCGACCTGACCGCCGAACGGGTGCAGCACGGTCGCGCCGATAGCCTCGGCGACGTGCCGCGCGATGCTTGACTTGCCGGAGCCGTCCAGTCCGTCCACGGCGAGCGCGATCCGCGAGGCCTGAGCGGCTTTCTGCTGTGCCCGCGTGAGGTTCGATGGGTAGATCCGCCCTTCTCGCCGGCCGTGCTCTAGGTAGTGCAAGCGCCCCTGCCAGGGATGCTCGAACAGCGCCGCGAGGTCCGGATGCAGTTGGATGTAGCCCAGCGCATCGAAATCATCCGGCAACGGGCCTTCGGCGGTCGCAAGGTCTGAGAGGCGCTGCACGGTCTCGCGGGTGGGCGTCTCGGGCGGCCGGGCTGCGGCGGCCCGCTGCGCGCGCGAGGACACGGCGTCTGCGATGGCGCGAAGGAGTCCATCGGCGTAGGTGTCCCAGTCCAGCGCCCGGATGCGCGCGCGACCCGCCTCCGCGCGGACCGCTGCCCCAGCCGGATCGGCGACGATCCGGTCCGCCGCCTCCGCGATGGCCGCCCCGAGTGCCTCGTCGGAACCGTCCGGAACCACTTGGGCGGTCACGGCGTCCTCGGCGAAGGCCAGCGTGCCGTGCACGGTCGTGACGAGCGGCGTGCCGCAGGCCATGGCTTCCGCGGCCGGGTTGCACCAGCCGGCATGCGCTTCGGCACTGCAGAAGGCGTCGAGCCCGTGGTACCACGCCGGCAGGTCGGCCTCGCGCAGCGGCCCGTGCACGTTGAGGCGGCCCGAGGCGACCAGATCGGCACGCGCGCCCACGAGCCCCCAGTCCGGCCGTCCGAACCAATGCAATGCCCATGCATCGCCGAGCCTGTCGAGGGCGGCGAGCTGGGCCGCGGGGCGCTTGTTGGCGATGCCTCCGAGCCTGTGGCGGACACCTCGCGCAGGTCTCAGGACAGGCGGCGCGAACAGGCCCGCATCGACCGCACCGATGAGACGGCGCCACGGATGCCCCAAGGCGTCGAGATCCGCATCACCCCAGTGGTCGTTGTTCGCCACGATGAGATCCGGCGCGAAGGTCCGCGTGACGCGCGCGTAGGCATCCCGCCGCACCGGGCCGTTGAGGAGATGTTGCACGCGCACGCCGAAATGAGGGGCCCTCAGATCCGCGAAGCGCGCGATCGTGGCATCCGGAAAGCCGCCTCCCGGCACCATGACGGCGTCCCAATGTTCACGGGCCGCGTCCTCGAGGTGCAGGACACGGAGCTGTGTCTCGAAGCCGTCCTCGCCTGAGCCCAGGGCCAGGAACGCCAGGTCGTGCCCGCGGCGGACAAGGACGCGCCCGACCCGCTCGAAGCGCAAAAGGCCGCCGGTCAGCGCAAGGTGATCGCAGGCCACGAGCAGCCGCATCAGGTCGTTCTTCCAAGCAGGCGCCGGAGGCGTAATGGCAGGCGGCCGACGCGGCCGGATGGCGCGAGACGAGCGGCAAGCGTCGCCTCAAGCTGGTCGCGCGCGCGATGAAGCTCGGCCGCGTAGGCGATCACGCGGTCGGTGCGGCGGGCGCTCTCCAGTCCGGCCGCCTCGTGCGCTGCGGCGTCGAGCGCACGCGCTGTGCGCAAGGCATCGTTCTCCTGACGCAAGCGCGCGATCTCCGCGGCGGCGTCATCGATCGCCCTGGGCGAACCCGCCTGGACTGCGCGGGCCTCCGCCGAGCCGCCGGCGGGAAGGCGCGTCGCAGCGGCCCAGCCGAGGCCGCGCTCCGTCGCATGGCCGCTGACGATCGACTGAAAGCGGCTCTCCCGGGCGAGACGGTCGGCAAGCTGCGCGTCATCCAGGGCGAGCCCGAGCCGCGGCAGCAAGGCCTGAAGGGCGTCCAGCAGCGTCAGTCCGGACGATCCGGATCGCCCCCAGTCCGGCACGTCGATCAGAGCGTTGACGAGGCCGCGCACGGCGAGGTGCCCCTGATCCAGAGGGGCGCCGAGATCCCATTCCAGGTCGATGAAGGTGTTGATGGGCCCCGCAACAAGATTTTTCGGGATCGCGTCGAGGGCTGATCCCGGCAGGATCGTCTCGGGCTTCAGCGCTGCGCCGGCCACGAAGCTGCGCGACACGGCCTCGAGCCAGGTCCCGGCCCAGGCAGCCACTGCGTCCAGGCACCAACCGTCCCGTGCCAGTTGCGTGTCGAGCGCTGACGACCAGAGCGGCCCCGGCATGTAGGCTTCCGACGGCAGGAGGTTCGCCACCCCGTCGACGTGCGGGGGAAGGTCGGGATACCGACGCGTCCGGCGCACGTGGATCTGCGACCCCGCTGCCACGAAGGTCACCAGCCGCTCGAATTCCGGACGCCGGCGCAGTCCGATATGGATCGCTAGACGATCATCCTGCGGCAGCGGTTCCTCTGAGGCAGCGACCAGAAAGGCGGGCGCGAGGTCGGCGGCAAGCCCCTCATCGACCACCTGTCTCCAGGCGCGCCGGAGCGAAAACAGCGCCTCGTCGCCGGAACCGGGCTCCGGCCCGGCCGCACCGATGGCGAGCGCTCCGGGATCGAAGCCGCCCTGCCGAGCCAGACCCCGCTCGGCGACGAGGCTCACGGGCTGCGCCCGGTCCGGAAACGGAAACCACCACGCCTGATGGATCAGGCCACAGGTCTGGAGCGACCGTCGAAGACCAACCCGCGTCGGCAATCGGAGACCGTTCGGCCCGGACGATCCCTCGAGACTCGGAAAGCCGCCCCGTCCAGGCGCCTCGGCGCCATGAGCGAACCCGTTCAGCGACAGGGCATTGTCGATCGCCAGAATCAATCGCCCCCCCGGCCGCAGCCGCGCGCGGGCCCATGTGATGGACGCCTCGAGCCTGCGCCCTGCGCCGACAGCGTGATGTGGCAGGAAATCGAGCAGCAAGACCGCGTCGAAACGTACCGAGGCCGATAGGTCGTTTCCGTCCGCTGTGGTGAGCACGGACACGCCAGGCGCACAGCCTGCTCTGGCATAGGCGTGCGGCTTCGAGCCCAGCACCAGCAGGCTGCCGGTCAACCACGAGGAGAATGGGCGCATCATGTCCGCGCCCCGCTCGTCCGGCAGAACAGATGGGCATATTGCCAAATTATCCCGCCGCATGTTTCCTGAATGCCAATACCAATTGTTCCAAATTTTCCCTGCCGCACTTTGGTTGAGTGGAATCTAAGTCCGAAATGGACATGTGACGGTTTCGTGTCTACTTATAATAAGCGTTAAGCTACAAGCAAAACCGGCCTGTCCCGTCGAGGTCAATAGGGATGAATTTCGTCAGCGCCATCTCGTTGGCCGGCCCGCACGTGCTGGTGACGAGCACCTTCCCTGATACGCTCAACAGAAATCCTGGAATCCGAAGCGACCTCGCGGAGGGCTTTGCCGAACTCCTCGGCGTCGAGCGAGTCGTCCAATCGCCACTGGAACTGGCGGTATCCGTGATCAGAGCGTCCCGCCCGGATGTGGTGGTGGCGGTCGGAAGTCTCGTGCCTGATCTGTCGGACCTGCGTGAACTTCGCAGGGCCGCGGATGCTGTCGGTGCGGTCCTCATATTCTGGCTGACGGACGACCCGTACGAATTCGACTATGCCTTCAAGGCCGACCTCTACGCCGACATCGTCGTGAGCAACGATTCCTGGGCGGCACAGCACTATCGGCACCCCGACATCCATCACCTCCCTCTGGCCGCAGCCCCCAACCGCCATTTCAGGCCCATTTGCCCGGTGGCAGAGCGGGAGACGGTCATGTTCTTCTGCGGCGTCGCCTATCCGAACCGCATCGCCCTGATGCGTCGGATCGACGACTTCCTATCCCGCCACGTCGTCGAGATCCTGGGTGCCGGATGGCCGGACACACTCCGTTGCGCGGTGAATCGCCGACTGACACCCGCGCAGATGGCGGACTATGCCGCCGCGGCCCGGCTGACGCTCAACATCGGCCGAGACCTCGACGTGGCCAATCGCCGATTGTCGCTCCCGCAGGCGACGCCGGGACCGCGGACCTTCGAAGTCGCCCTGTCGGGCTCCACGCAGGCCTTCTTCGTCACGGGCCTGGAGATCTGCGAGCATTTTGAGCCGGACACGGAGATTCTGCTGGTTGATGGCGCAGGCGACATCGCGCGTGCCGTCGAGCGGTCGCTCGATGAGCCCGAGGCGATTGAGGCGATTGCGCGTCGGGCGCAGGCGCGCGCGCTCCGCGAGCACACATACCGGCATCGCGCGGCGCGTCTGCTCGATCTCAGCCGCCTGACGGTTCCGGCCTGAGCCCGTCGCCGCGTACACAGACGAACCTGAACATGTCCGACCTGTCGATCCTGTTGCTCGATACTGAGCCGCGGACGCATAATCGCTATCTCGTGCTTGCCATCGCAGACGCGCTCCGCCGTCATCCTGCCGTTAGACGCGTCCATGTCGCCGGACATGCGGACGCTTTGATCACCTTCGCCGAGCAGGGGTTCGACACGCTGGTCGCTTTTGGGGGCGCCCGAGCGCATGCGCACATCGTCGGCCGGCTCGCAGGCCTCGCCCGAACCAGCGTGCTCTGGACCACAGAAGACCCGTACGAGCTTGAGGCGAACGTGCGCGGCGCGAAGACTTTCGATCTTGTCTTCACCAATGACCGGGCCAGCGTCCCGGCCTATGGCGGGCGCGCACGACACCTCCCGCTGGCCGCCTCGTCGATCTTTCACGATCTGGCAGTGCTCGATGACGACACGCGCTACCGCTACGACCTCCTTTTCATCGGAACGGCGTGGCCGAACCGGGTCGCAACGCTGAACGCACTCTCGGCGAGACTGCCGCGGGACGTGAAATTCAAACTGGCCCTGCCGTGGAACGAGCACATCGGACAGCCCGCACTCGAGGATGAGACCCTCGTCACCGACTGGCGGTGCGGGAATCGCGACTTCGCTCTGCTGGCCAACCGCAGCCGGGTCGTGCTGACCCTGCCGCGAAGCTTCTCATCCGCGCGCGCCGATCAGGCGACCGGCTCAACGCCGCCGCCGCGGCTATTCGAGACAGCCCTCGCTGGCGGCTATCAGGTCGTGGTTTCGCCCGAACCGGAGACAGCCGAATATTATGCGCCCGGCTCTGAGATTGCACTCTGCAGCGACGAAGCTGCGGCCATCGAGGCGATTGAGGCGGCCCTGACTTCGCCTGAGCGCCGCATCGAACGCGCGCGTGCCGCTCAGGCGCGGACCCAGGCCGAGCACCTTTATGATCACCGTGTCGCGACCATCCTGGATGCCGTAGTGGAAGACCGGCGGACGCAGACGCTACGGCCCCTCCACGGGACGACGCCCGTCCGCACGGTCCTGATGCTCACCCACAACCGAATGGGATATCGCCCCGGCGGCGGTGTCGAAGTCTACCAGGAACTGCTGACCGAACTCGGGGAGCCCTATCGGATCCTGTTCCTGTTTCCCGTGGTCGACGATGGATGCTGGTCGCTGCGGCTCGAAGGCCCCGGGATCGCGGAATCGTACGCCTGCGGCGCCGTCACGCCACCGCTCTCGACGGATCCGTTCGTCGAGGGATTGTTCCAGCGAATCCTGTTCGAGCATCAGATCGACCTCGTCCACATCCATCACCTGATGCATGTCCCGCTGTCGCTGCCTCTCATCGCGCGGGCCTGCGGCGTTCCCACCGTCTACCACCTGCACGATCATTTCCTGATCTGCGAGCGCTGGCTGCTTCTCGATCATGCTGGCCGCTTCTGCGACGTGGTCAACCGTGGCGCGGATCAGTGCGACGCCTGCCTGGTGGCGGCAAACAACTACCCGCCCGGCTCAAAGGCCCGGCGCGACGGCATGATGACCTTGGTGACCGAGGCAATCGATGCCTTCGTCACGAGTACCCCTGAGACGGCGCGCTACCTCCAGCGCTTCTTCCCCGGCCTCCCCGCGGAGCGGCTCTGCGAGATCGCAATGGTGGCACCGAGTGCCCCAGTCCCAAGCGTGGGGTCCGGTCTGAAGCGAAAGCGCGACACCGATCGGCTGACCGTAGCGATCCTGGGCAATTTCGCGGCCCACAAAGGCGGCCTGCAGGCGATCAACCTGATCCGGAGTTGTGAGGCTTATCCGATCCACTTCAAGGTGATCGGCAGGATCGAGGACCAGTACCGCGATTTGATCGCGACCTTCCGGCCGGATCAGGTCAGCGTCACGGGTTCCTACGAGCAGCATGCCATCGGAGGTCTGATGGCCGGGTGCGATGTCTCGTTGCATCTCTCGACGTGGCCGGAAACGTTCGTGATCGCGCTGACCGAGGCGTGGCAGGCCGGCCTCGTCCCGATCGTCACCGATATCGGTGCCTTGGCCGAGCGCGTTCAGGATGGCGTCGACGGGTACAAGGTGTCGCCAGACGATCCCGGCTCCGTCCGCAACCGCCTCATCGGGCTCCACTACGATCGTGCCCGCTTGGCCCGGATGCAGGCAGCCATCGCACAGAAGTCCTTCCCCTCCGTGGACGACCATCTCGAAACGGTCCGCGCGCTCTATGATCGCCTGATCGCGGCACGGCCCGTTCGCCACAACAGGATTCCCAGCCACTTGCGGAACGGGTTCGACCTGCGGCTTGAGAGCCTCGGCTTCCGAACGAACGCGCCGTCGTGGACCAGCGCCGCGATCCAGTGGGACGAGGAGGCCCACCCCGCGGCCACGCCGCTCGCTGCCGTCGCGAGCACGCACGTTCGGCCGATGCCGGACCTGCCCGATGCGTTCCGCCGTCTGCCTCTCAGGCCGATCAGACGCAGCGAATGCGGCTGGAGCCTCGACGTGATGCGCGCCGACGATCGCCTGAACAGAAGTCTGGATCTCTCGCCGGTGGCGCAAGGGTCCATTTTCCTGCGCGGATGGTTGCACATCTCCGGACCCGCGCCCAAGGCGCTCTACCTGCGGCTGACTGGAAGATGCGGAACATCGTGGGTCACCCTGCAGAGCGATCTCCGGCCGGACGTCGCCAAATGGTACGGAGAACCGGCCGCCGCGACATCCGGTTTCACCGGACAGATCGAGGTGGCGGGAATGGCATTCGGGCACTACGCGCTCGCCCTTATCCAAGTCGCCGATCATCAATTGCGGGTCTTGGATGACATCGCATCGGTATTCATCGCGCCCGACACAGAGGCTCTGGCGCGCTTTGTTCCTGAACCCCGCAAGCTCCTCAATGGGCCGCCGCAGAACATCACGCTGCGCCACAGCCTACCGGAAGATATGGATGCGACGACGATTTCGCCCGGTCAGCTCTGGGCTGCGGAGGTGGAGTTTTCGGACGCGTCTCCCAGACTTCCGAAGGAATTATTCGCCGTCCTTCGGACATCAGCCGGCGAAGCATGGCGCGCGCCGGTTCTCAGGATCGATAAGCGGACCGTGCGCATCGTCGCGTCTATTCCCAACATCGATCCAAGTACTTGCACGGTTCTGCTCGCTGAGCCGCACAGCAGGAATCTACGGATACTCGCGACCTTGTTCCAAACTCGGATCGCTGCTCCCTCGTGATGAGGGCCGCGACGCGACACAACGCGTCGTTTTCGAAAGCAGGTCCGTTTAAAGCCTACCATTTCTGCGAGGTCGCGCTGACACGACTGGACGGCCCTGACTGTCCGATCGAGCCATACTGACGGGCCTTGTGCAAGATCATCTGCCCTACGTGTGAACGACACACGTCCGGATAGATCTCGGCGGCCCAGGGCCTGTCGTGGCGCTGGACAGCTTGATTGTCTGTTCTGGAGAAGATGCCAAAGCGGCCTGATTGGCTGGATCGGGCGCAACACTGCCAGTGTCGCGGCGGACCATACGTCCGCTTCCGGGGTCCGCGCGTGAACGGCCGCGTTGGGTCGAACGCAGCCACGCGACGCAAAAGCCGATCAGGTCAGTCCCCAGACTGTTAGAACGTGCGGGTGGATGTTCTGACGTGGCCTGGCGCCTCGAGGTGCAGGGGCCTTCTGGATGGGCCTGGCTGTAGCGAAGTGCTGTCCTCGACCCGTCCGCGGCTGGCGGCGGAGCGCCACAACTCCGAATCCGACAAGGTGAGGTCGCCAATCTGCCGGCGTTCCAGTTCCTCGCCGATCGGCGCGAGGACCGCGCCGGCGGCCCGGAGCGCATCGACCGCCTCCCTGATCGGGCCGCCGTCGTTGTGAATCATCCCTAGTCCGGGAAGCCCCTGATCAGGGCGGTCATCACCATCGTGCGGCGCAAGCCGGGGATGGTTGCCTTGTCCGCGAGCAGTGTCTTTGCCTGCGGGTGAGTCTCGATTGCCTTGGCCATATCGACGGTGTGACCCGACTTGAAGGCGAACGGCTTCGCGGTCTCGTCCTTAAGGTCGGCTTCGGTAGCCTGCTTGATCTCCTCGTCCGTCACCTCGGACTTACGGCACAGGTCACCGGCGCCGGGAATCGCTCTGCCATTCGGGTTTGTGCCGACCCTTGTGCGCCGGAAAAACACCTTCTGTTTCGGGGGGGCGGTTATGTCCCGGTCCCGAAGGTGCTGTTTTGCTTGGAAAAATTGGCTGGGGCGCCAGGATTCGAACCTGGGAATGGCGGTACCAAAAACCGCTGCCTTACCACTTGGCGACGCCCCAAGGTGAGCGGAGGCTGTCTAGACGCCGCGCCCGCCCCTGGCAAGCGGTGGATCGCGGCCGTCTAGCCCCCCGCCCGCAGCGGCTTACCGGCGCTCGGGGACGCCGTCGATCCGGCGGGGCAGGCCCAGCGGATTGGCGGCCTGAAGCGCTGGCGGCAACAGCGCGTCGGGAACGTCCTGGTAGCTCACCGGCCTCAGGAACCGGTCGATGGCGAGGCTGCCCACCGAAGTCGTGCGCCCGTCCGAGGTCGCCGGATAGGGGCCGCCATGCACCATCGCGTGCGCCACCTCGACCCCGGTCCCGAAGCCGTTGACCAGGATGCGGCCGACGCGGCGCTCCAGGAGCGGCAGCAGGTCCCGCGCCGCCGCGTGATCCTCCGGCGCGAGGTGCAGCGCCGCCGTGAGCTGGCCTTCCAGATGCTCCAGCACCGCCCGCATCGCCGCGAGATCCGCGCAGCGCACCACGAGGCCCGAGGCCCCGAACATCTCCTCCTGCAGCGCGGGATCCGCCAGGAACACGTCCGAGTCCGTGGCGAACAGGCTGGCCCGGCCTTGTGTCCCCCCGCCCTCCGCACCCTCGGCGATGCGGGTGACGGCGGCGTGCCCGGCCACCCGCGCGACGGCCTCCCGGTAGGCGCGCTGGATGCCGGGCGTCAGCATGGTCGCGGCGGGGCTGTCGCGCAGGGCCGCGCCGGCCGCTTCCAGGAAGGCGTCGAGGCCCGGGCCGGGCAGCGCCAGGATCAGGCCCGGATTGGTGCAGAACTGTCCGGCACCCAGCGTCAGCGACGCCGCGAAGGCTTGGCCGATCTCGGCGCCCCGCGCGGCCAGCGCGCCCGGGAACAGCAGCACCGGATTGATGCTGCTCATCTCGGCATAGACCGGGATCGGCACCGGGCGTGCGGCCGCGATCGCCATCAGGGCCGTGCCGCCCCGACGGGAGCCCGTGAAGCCCACGGCGGCGATCCGGGGATCGGCCACCAGCCCCTGCCCGATCGACTGGCCGGCATCGAACAGCAGCGAGAAGGTCCCCTCGGGCAGGCCGCAGGACGCCACCGCCTTCTGGATGGCGCGGCCGACCAGTTCCGAGGTGCCGGGATGGGCCGGGTGCGCCTTGACCACCACCGGGCAGCCCGCCGCCAGGGCCGAGGCGGTGTCGCCGCCCGCCACCGAGAAGGCGAGCGGAAAGTTCGAGGCGCCGAACACCGCCACCGGGCCGACGGCGATCCGGCGCAGGCGCAGGTCCGGCCGGGGCAGCGGCTTGCGGTCCGGCAGGGCCGGATCGATCCGCACTGCGACGGAACTACCCTCGCGGACCACGCCGGCGAACAGGCGCAGCTGGCCCACCGTCCGGGCGCGCTCGCCCTCGATCCGCGGCCGGGGCAACCCCGTCTCTTCCATGCAGCGGGTGACGAGGGCGTCGCCGGTCTCCAGGATGTTGGCGGCGATCGCCTCCAGGAAGCCGGCCCGCGTCTCCGGATCGGTCTCCCGGTAGGTGTCGAAGGCGGCCTCCGCCAGGGCGCAGGCCCGGTCGAGATCGCCGAGGCTCGCGCCGGGGAAATCCGGCTCCAGGGATTCGCCGGTGGCCGCCGCGACAGCCCGGACGGCCGCCTCGGTGCCGCGCCGTGCCTCGGCGCCGATCAGGTTCTCGCCGCGCAGGGTCATGAGCTGCTCCTCTTCGTAGGGGTGCGGGCGGGCCGCACCGGGACGGACGCGTGACGGGCGGTCAGCCCCGCTGCGCCGCCAGGGCCTTCTCGCGGATGGCCGCGAGGGTCATGGTCGGGGTGAGCGCCTCGGGATCGACGCGGCAATGGATCATCACCGGCAGGCCGGAGGCGAGGCTGCGCTCGAAGGCGGGCGCGAAGTCCGCGGTGCATTCCACGCGCTCGCCATGGCCGCCGCAGGCGCGGGCGAGCGCCGCGAAGTCGGGGTTGCGCAGCTCGGTCGCCGAGACGCGGCCGGGATATTCGCGTTCCTGGTGCATCCGGATCGTGCCGTACATGCCGTTGTCGAGCACGACCACCACGACGGCGATCCCGTACTGCACGGCGGTGGCGAATTCCTGAACGGTCATCATCACGTCGCCGTCGCCCGCGAGCGCCACGACGATCCGCTCCGGGCGGCTGCGCTTCGCCATCACGGCGGCGGGCAGGCCGTATCCCATGGAACCCGAGGTCGGCGCGAGCTGCGTGCCGAAGGCGCGGAACCGGTAGTAGCGGTGGACCCAGGTGGCGAAATTGCCGGCGCCATTGCAGATCACCGCGTCCCGCGGCAGCCGCTCCCGCAGCCACGTGATCGCTTCCCCGTACTGGAACGCGCCGGGTTTCGGCTCCGGCGTCTCGGACCACGCGCGGTAGGCGGCATGGGCCTCGGCGGCGCGACCTCTCCCGGTCGGCGTGAAATCCGGCAGGGCGGCGCAGAAGGTGTCGGGCGCCGCCTCGATCGCCAGCACCGGCTGATAGACCCGCCCGAGCTCCGCCGCGTCGGCATGGACGTGGACCAGGGGCAACCCGGGATTGGGGATGCCGAGGAGGCCGTAGGATTGCGCCGGCATCTCGGACAGGCGTCCGCCCACCATCAGCAGCAGGTCGGCCTCCCGGATCCGGGCCAGCAGCGCCGGGTTCGGCCCGATCCCGAGCTCGCCCGCGAAGTTCGGATGGTCGGCGGGAAAGAGCTGCGCCCGCCGGAACGAGACCGCCACCGGCAGGTCGTGGCGCGCGGCCCAGGCGGCCAGGGTGGCGACGACGCCCTGCGTCCAGCGGGAGCCGCCGAGCAGCACCATCGGCCGCTGCGCCTCCGCCAGCATCGCCCGCAGACGCTCCACATCGTCCCCGGACGGGGCCGGGGCGGCCGGGACGACGCGCGGCGCGTCGGACACCGCCACGACGTCGTCGAGCATGTCTTCCGGCAGGGCCACCACGACGGGACCGGGACGGCCCTGCATCGCCACCCGGAACGCCCGGGCGAGGATCTCCGGAATGCGCGCCGCGTCGTCGATCTCCACCGTCCATTTGGCGAGCCCGCCGAACATCTGCCGGTAATCGACCTCCTGGAAGGCCTCGCGGTCCCGCATCCGCCGGGCGATCTGGCCGACGAACAGGATCATCGGCGTCGAATCCTGGCGGGCGATGTGCACGCCCGCGGAGGCGTTGGTGGCGCCCGGCCCCCGGGTGACGAAGCAGATGCCGGGGCGGCCGGTGAGCTTGCCCGCGGCCTCGGCCATGATCGCCGCGCCGCCCTCCTGCCGGCAGACCAGCACGTCGATGCCGCTGTCGCGCAGGGCGTCGAGCACCGCGAGGTAGCTCTCCCCGGGGACGCAGGTCACGCGCTCGACGCTCTGGGCGCGGAGCTGGTCGACGAGCACCTGCGCGCCGGTGCGTGGGGGCAATCCGCTCAAGCCGTTCCTCCCTGGCCCTCGGGCCGCATCCGGGGCGTTCCGCCGGGATCGGCCACCGTTCCGCCCGCCGCTGGGATGCTGCTGATATCCCAGTTTCAGGATAGGGGCGGGTTCGGGGCGGTCAACCTGTCAGACCAGGGGCCGCCGGTCGAGGGCCCGGCGGGTCATCCGGTCGAGAAAGTCGAACAGCGTTCCGATCCCGGCTAGGGCCGCCGCTTCGTCCCGCGCCGCGATGCCGGACAGGATCGCCCCGTGGATCCCGGCGCAATCCAGGAAGCTGGCGGTGGGCTCGTAGGTGTACCAGAACCGACGGGACTGGGCGTGGAGCGCCGCCATGGTGCCGGTGAGCGTCGCGTTGTAGGCCGCGCCGACGAGGGCCTCGTGCAGGCCGCGCTTGGTCCGGAAATAGGCCTCCCGATCGCGGGCCTCCGCGGCGCTGCGCAATCCGGCTGCCTGGTCCAGCAGGTGTGCCATGTCCTCCGCCGTGCCGCGCGCGATGACGCAGCGGGCCACGGTCTCGTCGAGGGGTCGCCGCACCTCCAGCAATTCGAGATGCTTGATGACGTCCACCTGGGTAACGAGAACGCCGCGCCGCGGATGGACCTCCACGAACCCGATCGTCTTGAGCCGTGCCAGAGCCTCGCGGACCGGCGTCCGGCCGAGGCCCAGCTCCGCGCCGAGTTCGCCCTCCGAGACCATGGCGCCCGGGGCGAGACGGCGGCTGATGATCATCTGCTCGATGGCGTCATAGGCGGTCTCGGCGAGGGAGCGCGGCCTGCGCCCATCCTCCGGCGGCACCTGTCCGCCGCCCGCAAATCCCAATCCGGCCAAGGGCTTCCCCGTCGATGTCGGATCCTGTCTGTCGCAACCCGCGCCGGTTGACAATGGCGCCGCGCACCATGCTACTCAAGCCCTGGGATATCAGTCCGCGTTCAGTGCGGGCGGGAGCCAAGGCCGGCGCAAGCGACATGTGATTGTCACTGTTCGCGGGTGCCGAGACCGAGGCCCAGGGAGGAGGAGCGGATGTCCGGGATGTCCCCTGAGATGCGCGCCAAGCTGAAGACCGTCAGCACGGCGACGCTGATGACCGCCCTCTACAAGCGCGGCTTCCGCAACCAGATGATCCAGGGCGTGCTGCCCCTGAAGGCCGGCGGCCCGACGATGGTCGGCGAGGCCTACACCCTGCGCTACATCCCGGCCCGGGAGGACCTGAACCCCATCACGGTGTTCCGGGACCGCGCGCATCCGCAGCGCAAGGCCGTGGAGGAGTGCCCGCCCGGCGCCGTGATGGTGATCGACAGCCGCAAGGACGCCCGGGCGGCCTCCGCCGGCTCGATCCTGGCCACCCGGCTGATGGTGCGCGGCTGCGCCGGGCTCGTCACCGACGGCGGATTTCGCGATGCCGACGAGATCGCCCGGCTGGAGATGCCGAGCTATCACGCGCGCCCGTCGGCGCCGACGAACCTCACCCTCCATCAGGCGATCGACATCAACGTGCCGATTGGCTGCGGCGACGCGCCCGTCTTCCCCGGGGACGTGATCGTCGGCGACGGCGACGGGGTGGCGGTGATCCCGGCCCATCTCGCCGACGCCGTCGCCGACGAGGCCGTCGAGATGACCGCCTACGAGGACTTCGTCACCGAGGAGGTTCGCAAGGGCCGCACAATCCTCGGCCTCTACCCTGCCACCGACGAACAGAGCCTCGCCGATTTCGCCGCCTGGCGGAAGCGGACCGGCCGCTGAGCGTGCCGGACTGGCCCGCTCCAGCCCGGCCCGCGATCGGCAACGGGCCGGAACGCGTCGGATTCGGCTTGGGGGGACGCCATGGCGGCGGGGTTGCGCGGGGGCGCTGCGGCGCCGGAGATCGAGCGGCGGACGATCGCCAAGGTGTCGTGGCGACTCCTGCCGCTGATCGTCCTGATCTACTTCGTCGCCTACATGGACCGGACGAATGTGGGCTTCGCCGCGTTCGGCCTGAAGCGGGACTTCGGGTTCTCCGCCACGCTCTACGGCTGGGCTGCCGGCATCTTCTTCCTCGGTTACGTCCTCTTCGAGATTCCGAGCAACGTCCTTCTGGAGCGCGCCGGGGCGCGGCTCTGGATCGCCCGGATCATGGTCACCTGGGGACTGGTGGCGGGCAGCATGGTCCTCATCACCGGCCCGGTGAGCTTTCTGGCCCTGCGTTTCCTGCTGGGCGTGGCCGAGGCCGGCTTCTTCCCCGGCGTGATCCTCTACTTCACCTTCTGGTTCCCGAAGCGGTACCGGGCCCGCGTGGTCGCCGCCCTGTTCCTGGCGGTACCGGGCTCGAATGCCCTCACGGCGGTGATCTCGGGGGCGCTGCTCCAGCTCGACGGCGTGCTGGGCCTGCACGGCTGGCAGTGGCTGTTCCTCCTGGAGGCCGCGCCCTCGATCCTGCTGGCCGTCGCGGTTCTGGCGCTGATGACGGACCGGCCCGAACAGGCAGCGTGGCTCGCGGCCGAGGAGCGGCGCTGGCTGAGGGACGAACTCGCGGCGGAGCGTGCGGGCACGCTCAGGGCTCACGGGCATCTCACCCTCAAACAGGCCCTCACCGACCGGCGGGTGCTCGCCCTCGGGGCGATCTACTTCACCATCGGCACCGCCACCTACGGCATCACCTTCTTCATGCCGCCGATCCTGAAGAGCCTGCATCTCACCGACTGGGAGACGGGGGTCGCCACGGCGGTACCCTACGTCGTGGGGACCCTGGGCATGGTCGCCTGGAGCTGGTCGTCGGACCGGCGCAACGAGCGGCGCTGGCACTTCGTGATCGCCGCGCTGGTCGCCGCCCTCGGCCTCGTCGCCTCCGGCCCCCTGCTCGGCAGCCTCTGGGCGCTGACGGCCATGTCGGTGGCGACGATCGGGCTCTACGGCAGCAAGCCCGCCTTCTGGGCGATGCCGGGGGAGTTCCTGTCCGGGCCCGCGGCGGCCGGGGGGATCGCCCTGATCAACGCGATCGGCAATCTTGGCGGCTTCGTCGGTCCCTACGTCCTGGGCTGGCTCAAGGATTACACCGGCAGCTACGAGGCGGGACTTTATTTCCTGGCCGCTTGCGCGCTCGCCTCGGCGGCGATCACGGTCGTCTCTGTCCGGTCAGGCCGGGCGGAGGCGGACCCGCGCGATGGGACCGGCGGCGCGTTCCGCCCCGCCGGCCCGAGCCCGTGAGACCGGAGACAGAGCGATGACCGCGCGCAAGAAGGACCTGGGCGACCTGCGCAGCCAGCGCTGGTTCGGCGCCACCGACCTGCGCAGCTTCGGCCATCGCTCGCGCATGCTGCAGATGGGCTATGAGCGGGCGGATTTCAGCAACAAGCCCATCGTCGGCATCATCAACACCTGGAGCGACATCAATCCCTGCCACCTGCATTTCCGCGAGCGCGTGGAGCAGGTGAAGCGCGGCGTCTGGCAGGCGGGGGGCTTCCCGATCGAATTGCCGGCGCTGTCGCTGTCCGAGAATTTCGTCAAGCCGACCACGATGCTCTACCGCAACCTCCTGGCCATGGAGGTGGAGGAGCTGCTGCGCCAGCACCCGGTGGACGGGGCGGTGCTGATGGGCGGCTGCGACAAGACCACGCCCGGCACCGTGATGGGCGGCATCTCCATGAACCTGCCGATGATCTTCCTCCCGGCGGGGCCGATGATGCGCGGGCATTTCGGGGGCAAGATCCTCGGCTCCGGCTCGGATGTCTGGAAGTACTGGGCCGAGAAGGAGGCCGGCACCATCACCACGCAGGAGTGGAACGACATGGAGGCGGGCATCGCCCGCTCCGCCGGCACCTGCATGACCATGGGCACGGCCTCGACCATGACGGCGATCACCGAGGCGCTGGGCCTGTCCCTGCCGGGCGCGGCCTCGATCCCGGCGGCCGACGCCGACCATCCCCGCATGGCGAGCGCCTGCGGCCGGCGCATCGTGGACATGATCTGGGAGGACCTGAAGCCCTCCGACATCCTCGACCGGCGCTCCATCGACAACGCGCTCGTCGTCCACAACGCGCTGGCCGGCTCCACCAACGCGATGATCCACCTCGTGGCCATGGCGGGCCGGGCCGGCATCCCGGTCAAGCTCACCGCGTTCGACGAGGTCGCCCAGAAAGTCCCGGTGATCGCCAACCTCCGGCCCTCGGGGCAGTGGCTGATGGAGGATTTCCACATCGCGGGCGGAATCCGGGCGCTGATGGCGCGGCTCTCCCCCCTCCTCCACCTCGACGCTCGCTCGGTCACCGGCGGCACGATCGGCGACGGGCTCGCCGGCGCGAAGGTCTTCAACGACGACGTGATCCGCCCCCTCGACAAGCCCATCGTGTCGATGGGCGGGACCGCGATCCTCTACGGCAACCTCGCGCCGGACGGCTGCGTGATCAAGCCGCCCGCCGCCGACCCGCGGCTCCTGCAGCATACCGGCCCCGCGCTGGTCTTCGACAGCTACGACGCGATGAGCGCGGCGGTGAACGACCTCGACCTCGACGTCACCCCCGACCACGTCATGATCCTGCGCAATGCCGGCCCGATCGGCGGGCCCGGCATGCCGGAATGGGGCATGCTGCCGATCCCCAAGGTCCTGCTCCGCCAGGGCGTGCGCGACATGGTCCGCATCTCGGACGCGCGGATGAGCGGGACGAGCTACGGCGCCTGCATCCTGCACGTGGCGCCGGAATCGGCCGCGGGCGGCCCGCTCGCCGCCGTGCGCGACGGCGACCTGATCAGCGTGGACGTGGCCGCCCGCCGGATCCACCTGCACCTGGACGATGCCGGGATCGCCGCGCGGGTGAAGGCCTTCGTGCCGCCCGACCGGGCCTATCCCCGGGGCTACAACCGCCTGTTCGCCCAGCACGTGCGGCAGGCCCACGAGGGCTGCGACTTCGACTTTCTGGAGGGCGCCGGGGGGATCCCGGAACCCGAGATTCACTGACCGGCCCGAGCCGTCGGCAACAGGCGGCGGGCCCGATCACAGGGAGGACACATGGTGATGATCGCACGCAGGGGCCTGCTCGCCGGAGCGGCCCTGCTCGGCGCCGCGCGGGCGGCCGGGGCCGGCTGGGAGCCGTCGCAGCGGGTGCCGGACCCGGCCGTCGAGATCCTCGATCCGGCCTTCGCCAAGTACCGCCTCGCCTCGGCGACGGTGGAGCGGGTCGCCACGGGCTTCCGCTGGGCCGAGGGGCCGGTCTGGTTCGGCGACCGTGGCGCGCTGCTGTTCAGCGACGTGGTCAACGACCGGATCATGAAGTGGGAGGAGGCGTCGGGTTCGCTCTCGGAATTCCGCAGGCCGTCGAACTACGCCAACGGCAACACCCGCGACCGGCAGGGGCGGCTGATCACCTGCCAGCACAGGACCCGCAGCGTCACCCGGACCGAGCATGACGGGACCATCACCACGCTGATGGACCGGTTCGACGGCAAGCCGCTGAATTCGCCCAACGACGTGGTCTGCCATGCCGACGGCGCGGTCTGGTTCACCGATCCCGCCTTCGGGCCGAACCCCCACGAGGCGATGGCGGCCCCGGAATTGCCGGGCAACGTCTACCGGATCGATCCGGCGACCGGGCAGGCCAGCGTCGTGGTCGAGGGTGTGGCCGGGCCGAACGGCCTGTGCTTCGCGCCGGACGGAACGAAGCTGTACCTGATCGAGGCCCGGGCCAAGCCCAACCGCCTGATCCGCGTCTACGACGTGGTCGAGAACGGCACGAAGACCGCCAACGGCCGCGTGTTCTACGACGCCGGCACCGGCACGCCGGACGGCTTCCGCGCCGATGTCGACGGCAATCTCTGGTGCGGCTGGGGGATGAGCGAGGCCGAGGACGGGGTCATCGTGCTCTCACCGCAGGGCAAGCTGATCGGCCGGATTCGCCTGCCCGAGCGCTGCGCCAACCTGTGCTTCGGCGGCCTGAACCGCAACCTGCTGCTGATGACGGCGACGCACTCGGTCTACGCGCTCTACGTGAATACCCGGGGCGCTGGGACCTGCTGAGGCCGCATCATACGGCGAACCGCTCCGCGATGACTTGCGGGGCGGATCCCGGGTTCCATTTCCGTTTTCGTTGCACGCGGCCCGGTGAGGGCCAGCGGAATCTCAGGCGGGACCCAGAGGCGGCAGGCACGCTCTCGACTCGACTCCCCGACGTGTGTTGGTTCTCTTGCCAACAGCCGTCGCCACCGGCATTTTCGCTGACGTGAAGGCCGAACTCCTGCTCAAGGAGCGAATCGCAATCATCCCTGGGCGGTCGTTCGCAGAGCTGGTGGTCTGGCGCGTGCCGACGCCTGTCCGCGAGAGCAGCCACGCCTTCAAGTACCGGCTCGCCCTCGTCGTCGATGGTGCATGCGTGCTTCGCTATGACAACGAAGCCGGCAAGGGCGACCACAGGCACGTCGGCGAGGCGGAGATCGCCTATCGCTTTACCACCCCCGAGGCCCTGCTGGCCGATTTCTGGGCCGATGTCGAACCCTGGAGGGAGTCATGAGAACCGTGACCATCGGCGTCTCTTCGGTCGAGGAGGCTAGTGCCCGCGTACTGGCGGCCTTCCGGGGCGAGAAGCGCGGCGCGTTCATCTCTTTCCCCAGCGTCGAGGGCTTGTGGACCGTCCTGACGCCCCGTCGCTGGGCGCTGATCCGAGCGCTCGCGGGCCAGGAGCCCATGTCGCTGCGCGCCGTGGCGCGGTTGCTGGATCGGGACGTAAAGAACATCCACGCCGACGTGCACGCGCTCCTGAATGCCGGCATCCTGGATCGTACGGACGACGAGCGCATCGTCTTTCCCTACGACGCCGTGCACGTCGACTTCACGATCGGGAAGGCGGCCTGAGGACTCTTCCATCCCAGGCTCGCATTCGGCTGGCGGCGCAGGCGCCCGGGACAGGGGTTCCGTTTCATCCGAAACGCCGCTTCCCCGGACAGGATGCGCTGTTCACACATCTCCGGTGGACATTGCCGCTGATCAGGGAGCGCGGGTCCCTCTCCCGTTCGGGAGAGGGACCCGCGCTCCGACCTAAGACCGTATGGCCTCGTGGTGCGTCGAGCCCCCGCCCCTACTCCGCCGCCTGCGCCAAGTACCGCGCCGGATCGTAGTTCAGGATCGGCCCGAGCCAGCGCTCGACCTCGCGGACATCCATGCCCTTGCGGACGGCGTAATCCTCGACCTGATCCCGCTCCACCTTGGCGACGCCGAAATAGTGCGCCTCCGGGTGGGCGATGTAGATCCCCGACACCGACGAGCCCGGCCACATGGCGTAGGATTCGGTGAGCTTCACGCCGATCCGGCTCTCGGCCCGCAGCAGGTCGAACAGGGTCGTCTTCTCGGTGTGGTCGGGCTGGGCCGGGTAGCCGGGAGCCGGGCGGATGCCGTCGTATTTCTCCAGCACCAGCTCCTCGGGGGCGTAGGCCTCCTCCGTCGCGTAGCCCCAGAACTCCTTGCGCACCCGTTCGTGCATGCGCTCGGCGAAGGCCTCGGCGATGCGGTCGGCCAGCGCCTTCACGAGGATCGCCCGGTAATCGTCGTTCGCCCGCTCGAACCGCTCGGCGATCCGCACCTCCTCCAGGCCGGCCGTCACCACGAAGCCACCGACATAGTCGGCGATGCCGGTCTCGGAAGGCGCCACGAAGTCCGACAGGCAGGTGTTGGCGCGCCCGTCGCGCTTCGAGAGCTGCTGGCGCAGGCCGTGGAAGGTGGCGAGCCGCTCCGACCGGCTCTCGCCGGTGTAGAGCGCGATGTCGTCGCCGACGCTGTTGGCCGGCCAGAAGCCGATCACCGCCTTCGGGTTGAACCAGCGCTCCTCAACGATCTGCTTCAGCATCGCCTGCGCGTCCTCGTAGAGGGCGCGGGCGGCCGGTCCCTGCTCGGGATCGTCCAGGATCGCCGGAAAGCGGCCCTTGAACTCGTAGGTCTGCAGGAACGGCGTCCAGTCGATGTAGGGCACGAGGTCGGCGACCTCGTAGGAGCCGTAGACCCGGGTGCCGGTGAAGGTCGGCTTGGCCGGCTTGTAGCCCGACCAGTCGACCTTGAAGGCGTTGGCCCGCGCCTTGGCCAGCGGCAGCCGCTGCTTGTCGACCTCCGAGCGCTTATGGGCGTCGGCGACCTTGGCGTACTCGGCCCGGACCTTCTCGATCGTGGGCCCACGGGTCTCCTTGGAGATCAGGCTCGACACCACGCCGACCGCCCGGCTCGCGTCGGTGACGTAGACGGCCTGCCCCTTGGCGTAGGCCGGGTGGATCTTCACCGCCGTGTGGACGCGGCTCGTGGTGGCGCCGCCGATCAGCAGCGGCACGTCCATGCCCTCGCGCTCCATCTCGCCCGCCACGTGGACCATCTCGTCGAGCGACGGGGTGATCAGGCCGGACAGGCCGACGATGTCGACCTGCTCGCGCTTGGCGGTCTCCAGGATCTTGGCGGCCGGCACCATCACGCCGAGATCGATGATCTCGTAGTTGTTGCAGGCCAGCACGACGCCGACGATGTTCTTGCCGATGTCGTGGACGTCGCCCTTCACGGTGGCCATCAGCACCTTGCCGGCGGCCTGGCGCTTGCCGTCGCCGCCATTGGCGAGCTTCTCGGCCTCCATGTAGGGCTCGAGATAGGCCACCGCCTGCTTCATCACCCGGGCGGATTTCACCACCTGCGGCAGGAACATCTTGCCCGCGCCGAACAGGTCGCCGACCACGTTCATGCCGGCCATCAGCGGGCCCTCGATGACGTGGAGCGGCCGCTCCACGCCCTGGCGGGCCTCCTCGGTGTCGGCCAGGATGTACTCGGTGATGCCGTTGACCAAGGCGTGCTCGATGCGCTTCCCGACCGGCGCCTCGCGCCAAGTCAGGTCGGCGGTCTTGGCCTGGGCCGAGGCGCCGGTCTTGAACCGCTCGGCGGCCTCCAGCAGGCGCTCGGTGGAATCGTCGCGTCGGTTGAGGACCACGTCCTCGCAGAGCTCGCGGAGCTCCGCCGGGATCTCGTCGTAGACGGCGAGCTGGCCGGCATTGACGATGCCCATGTCCATGCCCGCCTGGATGCAGTGGAACAGGAACACCGCGTGCATCGCCTCGCGCACCGGCTCGTTGCCGCGGAACGCGAAGGACAGGTTCGAGACGCCGCCCGATATGTGGGCGTGCGGCAGGGTCTCGCGGATCGTCCGGGTCGCCTCGATGAAGGCGACGCCGTAGCCGTTATGCTCCTCGATGCCGGTGGCGACGGCGAAGATGTTCGGGTCGAAGATGATGTCCTCGGGCGGGAAGCCGACCTGCTCGGTCAGGATCCGGTAGGCCTTGGTGCAGATCTCGACCTTGCGCTCGTAGGAATCCGCCTGCCCCTGCTCGTCGAAGGCCATCACCACCACGGCGGCGCCGTAGGAGCGGCAGACGCGTGCCGCCTCGATGAATTTCTCCTCGCCCTCCTTCATGGAGATCGAGTTCACGATCGGCTTGCCCTGGATGCACTTGAGCCCCGCCTCGATCACCTCGAACTTCGAGGAATCGACCATCACGGGCACCCGGGCGATGTCGGGCTCGGCGGCGACGAGGTTGAGGAACTCGACCATCGCCTTCTGCGAGTCGAGCAGGCCCTCATCCATGTTGACGTCGATCACCTGGGCGCCGGCCGCCACCTGATCGCGGGCGACGTCCAGCGCCGCCGCGTAGTCGCCGTTGGTGATGAGCTTGCGGAACTTGGCCGAGCCGGTGACGTTCGTGCGCTCGCCGACGTTCACGAAGGGGATCTCCTTCGTGAGGACGAAGGGCTCGAGGCCCGACAGCCGCATCAGGCGGGGGATCTCGGGGATCGGCCGCGGCGCCTTGCCGGCGACGGCCTCCGCGATGGCGCGGATGTGGTCTGGGGTGGTGCCGCAGCAGCCGCCGACCATGTTGACGAGGCCGGATTCGGCGAACTCGCCGACGAGCTTGCCCATGGCCTCCGGGCTCTCGTCGTAGAGGCCGAACTCGTTGGGCAGGCCGGCATTCGGATAGGCGCAGACCAGCGTGTCGCAGATCCGCGACAGCTCGGCGATGTGGCCGCGCATCTCGCGGGCGCCCAGCGCGCAGTTGAGGCCGAAGGTCAGCGGATCGGAATGGCGCAGGGCGTGCCAGAAGGCCGCCGGGGTCTGGCCCGACAGGGTGCGGCCCGAGAGGTCGGTGATCGTGCCGGAGATCTGGATCGGCAGGCGGATGCCGGTCTCATCGAAGACCTGCCACGCCGCCGCCACCGCCGCCTTGGCGTTGAGCGTGTCGAAGATCGTCTCGATCAGGATCAGCTCGGCGCCACCGTCGATCAGGCCGCGGACCTGCTCCACGTAGGCCTGCTTGACCTGATCGAAGGTGACGGCCCGGAAGCCCGGGTTGTTCACGTCCGGCGAGATCGACAGGGTGCGGTTCGTCGGGCCGATGGCGCCGGCCACGAAGCGGCGGCGGCCGTCCGTCTCCTCGGCGAGCCTGGCGGCCTCGCGGGCGAGACGCGCGCCCTCCCGGTTCAACTCGTGGATGATCGACTCCATGCCGTAATCGGCCTGGGCGATGGTGGTGCCCGAGAAGGTGTTGGTCTCGCAGACGTCGGCGCCGGCCAGGAAGTAGTCGAGGTGGATCTGCCGGATCGCGTCGGGCTGGGTCAGGATCAGGAGGTCGTTGTTGCCCTTCTGATCGTGGCCGTGATCCTTGAACCGGTCGCCGCGAAAGTCCTCTTCCGAGAACTTCAGCCGCTGGATCACGGTGCCCATCGCACCGTCGAGGACGAGGATCTTCTCCGCCGCGCGCTGGCGCAGCGCCTGTGCGATCGCGGTACCGTCGACGGGGGCAAAATCGGTCATCATGCGTCCTGTCAGATCACCTCGTCCCGAGGTGCCGGAGCGAAGCGGAGGCCTCGCAGGAGGCCTCCAGATATCTCGGTGTTCCCTGGAGCCCGCCTTCGAGGCCGCTCGCGCGGCACCTCAGGAGGGTGAAAACCTTCGTTCTACCAGACGCTTCCGTGCCACGGGCGCGGAAGCGTCCCCGTCTCTGCGAGCGGAGCGAAGCCGTCCAGCAGCGCCACGCTCACGGATGTCGCGCTGTCCTGGGTCGCTTCGCTGCGCTCGCGAGGACGGATCGGGGGTGTCGAGCGCGGCCTCGGGAATTAAGCCGCCGCCTTGGCGGCCGCCAGCTTCGGCGCCTGGGCGCGCAGGCCGAGCAGGTGGCAGATCGCGTAGACCAGATCCGAGCGGTTCATCGAGTAGAAGTGGAAGTCGTTGACGCCCTCGTCCACGAGGTCGAGCACCTGCTCGGCCGCCACCGCGGCGGCGACGAGGCGGCGGGTCTCCACGTCGTCTTCCAGGCCCTCGAACCTTGCGGCCAGCCAGTAGGGCACCGAGGCGCCGGTGCGGCGGGCGAAGTTCGCCGCCTGCTTGAAGTTCTGCACCGGCAGGATGCCCGGGATGATCGGGATCGTGATCCCCGCGGCCCGGACCTTCTCCAGGTAGCGCAGGAAGACCTCGTTCTCGAAGAAGAACTGGGTGATCGCCTGATCGGCGCCGGCATCGACCTTGGCCTTCAGGGCCTCGATGTCCGCGTCGAGCGAGGCCGCCTCCGGGTGCTTCTCGGGATAGGCCGAGACCGAGACCTTGAAGTCGCCGATCCGCTTGATCCCCTCGACCAGCTCGGCGGTCGACGCGTAGCCGCCCGGATGCGGCCGGTAGGCGTGGCCGACGCCCTCCGCCGGGTCGCCGCGGAGCGCCACGATGTGGCGCACGCCCGCATCCCAGTAGGACTGGACCACCGCGTCGATCTCCTCCCGGGTGGCGTCCACGCAGGTGAGGTGCGCGGCCGGCTTCAGGCCGGTCTCGCGGACCATCCGGGCCACCGTGTTGTGGGTGCGCTCCCGGGTGGAGCCGCCGGCCCCGTAGGTCACCGAGACGAAGCTCGGCTGAAGCGGCGCCAGACGCTCGATCGAGCCCCAGAGGATCTTCTCCATCTCCTCGGTCTTCGGCGGGAAGAACTCGATCGAGACGCGGATCGGGTGGTAGCCGTCGCGGCTGGCGCGGTGGGTGGAGCGGCGCATCGGGGTCTCGTCCTCTATGTCGATCGGTTCAGACGAAGTCTGCGAAGGTTCTGGATGTCAGGCGACGGCGCGCCGGGGCTGTTCAGTCTCGTCGGCCAGACCGTCCTGGGCCAGCCAGAGGGTGACGGTGAGCTGACCCGACTCGCGCGGCGCCAGATCGCGCGTGCCGACCGTGGCGAGACCGGCCTCCGCGAGCCAGCCGGAGACCTGCTCGGCGGAGAAGCCGAGGCGTCGGTGGGCTTGGCCCGTGCGCAGGAATTCCAGCTCGTGCGGCGCGAAATCCACCACCAGCAGACGGCCGCCCGGCGCCACCAGCCGCGCGGCGCCGCGGAGCGCCCGGGCCGGGTCGTCGAGATAATGCAGCACCTGATGGACCACCACGAGGTCGAAGCTCGACCGGGCGAAGGGCGGCGCGTGGATGTCGCCCTGCCGCAGATCCACCCGCGACAGACCCTGGCGCTCCAGGTTGGCCCGGGCGACGGACAGCATGGCATGGCTCGAATCGAGCCCGGTGGCGCGGCTGGCCCGGGGAGCCAGCAGGCCGAGCATGCGGCCCGTCCCGGTGCCGAGATCGATCAAACTGCCGATCGGCCGGTCGCCCAGGGCGTCCAGCACCGCCGCCTCCACGATCGCCTCCGGCACGTGCAGGGAGCGCAGCTCGTCCCATTTGGGCGCCAGCCGGGCGAAGAAGGTCTCGGCCGCCTCGGCCCGCTGCACCCGCACGGCATCGAGACGGGCGCGGTCCTCCGACAGGGGCGGTGCGGTCCGGTCGAGACCGGACAGCAGCGGATCCGCCAGGCCGGCGCGGGCGTCGGACAGCCGGAAGAACGCCCAGGCCCCTTCGCGGTGACGCTCGACAAGCCCGGCTTCCACCAGAAGCTTGAGATGCCGCGAGATCCGCGGCTGCGACTGGCCGAGGATGTCGGTCAGGTCGGACACCGACAGTTCCCCCTCGGCGAGCAGCGCCAGGATGCGCAGGCGCGTCTCCTCGGCGGCCGCACGCAGGACGCCCAGGGCTTCCGGAAAGGGGATCGATCCCGCCTCTTGCCTGCGTTCAATAGACATAAAGATATGTTTATGTGCGTTTCGCGGTGGGCGCAAGCACGAACTTGCGGGGGTTTGCCAGGTGGATGAGACCGAAGCGCGGCGGCCGCGTTGATGGCAGGGCCGCCGAGTGCGGGCCCGGGGAGGCGTGCATGTCCGAGAGCCCGTTCCCGCAGATCACGCTGGTCCGCCACGGCGAGACCGCCTGGAGCCGATCCGGCCAGCATACCGGGCGCAGCGACATTCCCCTGACCCCGGAGGGCGAGGAAGCGGCGCGCGCCCTCGCCCCGCGCCTCGCGGCCCGCTCCTACGCGGAGGTCTGGTCGAGCCCGTCGAGCCGGGCGGCCACGACCTGCGCGCTGACGGGCTTCGGTGACCGGCGCGTGATCGATCCGGATCTCGCGGAGTGGGATTACGGCGCCTACGAGGGCCGGACCACGCAGGCGATCCTGGCCGAGCGGCCGGATTGGCGCCTGTTCCGCGACGGCTGCCCCGGCGGCGAGACGGCGGAGGCGGTCGGCGTTCGGGCGGACCGGATCATCGCCCGGGCCCGCGCCCGTGATGCCGACCTCGTCGTGTTCTCCAGCGCGCATGTCCTGCGGGTGCTCGCCGCGCGCTGGATCGGGCTGCCGCCCCGCAGGGAGGGGCGCTTCTCGTCCTCGGCACAGCGAGCGTCTCGGTGCTCGGCTACGAACACGACCGCACCGAGCCGGTGCTGCGCGCCTGGAACGGCTAGGCGCCGACGCTAGCGCAGCCAATACCCATCCGGCGCGAGCGCGTCCGGCATCGGCTCGCCGAGGGCGTGGTGCACGATCCGGTCGACGGCGCGGACCATGGCGTCGAGGGGCAGGTCGTTCGGCTCGGTGCCGAACGGTTCCTCGAGCTCGTCCCCGAGGGCGTCGAGGCCGAAGAAGGTGTAGGCCACGAGCGCCACCACGACGGGCGTCGCCCAGCCCAGTGAGCCCGTGAGGCCCACCGGCAGGAGCAGGCAGTAGAGCCACGCGGTCCGGTACACCAACAGGGTGTAGGCGAAGGGCAGCGGCGTGTTGGCGAGGCGCTCGCAGGCGGTGTGCACGCCCGACAGCGCCTCGATCCGGGCTTCGAGGATGCCGAACTGGATGTCGCTGAGCCCGCCCGCGCGCATCAGCGCGGCCAGGTCCCGGGTGATGGCGCCCAGAATCGAGTCGGTGGGATTCGGGCCCGACAGGTCCGATCCGGGGCTCATCCGGCCCACCGCGGCGGCCTCGTCGAGGGCGCGCAGGCGGGCATGAAGCCCGTGGGCGAAGGCCGAGAGGCGTCGGAGCTGGCGCGCCGCCTCCCGCTCCGGCAGCAGGGCCGGGAGGATGCGGGCGAGGTTGCGCACCTCGCCGATCAGGTTGCCCCAGTGCTTCCGGGCTTCCCACCAACGCTCGTAGCAGGCGTTGTTGCGGAAGCTCAGGAAGATCGAGAGGGCGAGGCCGACCACCGTGAACGGGGTGACCCCCGCGGTGACCGGGAACAGTTCGGGCCATCGCGATTCCGCCCAGACCACCGCGCAGGACACCGCGACGATCCCGGCGAGCTTCGGCGCCACCCGCGGCAGGATCGAGCCGCGCAGGGTGAACAGCAGGGTCAGCAGGTTGGGCCGGGTGCGGACGATCATCGGGGCTTCGGGTCTGGGGGGCTTCTTAGCCCTGCCCTGCCCCCCGCGCGCCGGCAAGGAACGTGTTGGTGAAAAGGGGCGCCGGCCGCCCAGCCCGGCGGGGCGGACCGTGCGAGCTGGCCCGGCTGACGGCGCATCCGAGACCCGTCGCGCGGGCCGCGGGCGGCCGATCGTGCAAGGGGCGGCCGATCATGCAAGGGGGGCCTGGCCCGGATCAGGCGCCCTCTGCCTCCCACAGCCATGCCGCGCCGCGCACGCCCGATGCGTCGCCGTGCAGGCTCGCCCGCACGGGGGTGTCGAAGGTGTCCGAGAAGACATGGGGGGCGATCGCAGCCGGCAGGCCGGCGATCAGCTCCGGGATCCGCGACAGGCCGCCGCCGATCACGATCACATCCGGGTCCAACAGGTTCACCACCTGGGCGGCCGCGCGCCCGAGCCGCTCGAGATGCGCGGCCAGCGTCTCCTGCGCCGCCGGACTGCCGGTCCGGCCCTCGGCGACGACGGCCTCCGCGGTGAGGTTCCCGCCGTGCCGCCGGGCGTGGTCCGCCGCCAGCCCGGGCCCGGACAGCCAAGTCTCGACGCAGCCCCGGCGGCCGCAATAGCAGGCGGGACCCGGTCGCTCGTCGTCGCGGGGGGCCGGCAGGGGACCGTGGCCCCATTCGCCCGCGATGCCGTTGCGGCCCGTGAGCACCCGCCCGTCGAGGGCGATGCCGGAGCCGACGCCGGTGCCCAGGATCACGGCCCAGACCACACGGGCCCCGGCGCCGGCACCGTCGATCGCCTCCGACACAGCCAGGCAATTGGCGTCGTTCTCGATCCGCAGAGGCCGCTGCAGCCGCTGCTCGAGATCGGCGGCGAACGGGTGTCCGTTGAGCCAGTGCGAGTTGGCGTTGCGCACGAGGCCCGTCGCCGGGGACAGGCTCCCCGGCATGCCGATTCCGACGCTGCAGGGCATACCGGCTTCGGCTTCGAGACGCAGGACCAGATCGGCCACGGCCTCGACGGTTTCCCCATAGGCGCCGCGCGGGGCGGCCACCCGGGCTTCGGCCAGGGTCGAGCCGTCCCGGCCCAGGACGATCCCGGCGATCTTCGTGCCGCCGAGATCGATGCCGAGGCGCGGGCGCCCTCCGGATCCTGCCGCGGGCGACCCCATCACTCGGCGGCAGCGACCTTGCTGTCGGTTCCCATCGGCTGCGGCGCCTCGTCGGCGATGTGGGTGCCGATGGCGAGCGGATGGGCCATCACCTCGTTGAGCTTGGCCACGTCGAGCTCGCCTTCCCAGCGGCTGACCACCACGCAGGCGACGCCGTTGCCCACGAGGTTGGTGAGCGCGCGGCACTCGGACATGAACTTGTCGATCCCGAGCACGAGGGTCATGGCGGCCACCGGGACCGGGCTGTTGGGGATCGCCGAGAGGGTCGCCGCCAGGGTGATGAAGCCCGCGCCGGTGACGCCCGACGCGCCCTTCGAGGTCAGCATCGCCACCAGGATGATGGTCGCGTACTGGCTGATCGACAGGTCCACACCCACGGCCTGCGCCAGGAACAGCGTGGCCAGCGTCATGTAGATGTTGGTGCCGTCGAGGTTGAACGAGTAGCCGGTCGGAACGACGAGGCCGACCACCGAGTCCGAGGCGCCGAGCCGGCGCATCTTGGTCATGAGCTGCGGCAGCACCGTCTCGGAGGAGGAGGTGCCGACCACGATCAGCAACTCGTCCTTGATGTAGGCGAGGAAGCGCAGGATCGAGAAGCCCGCGATCCGGGCGATCGTCCCGAGCACCACGAGCACGAACAGCAGCGCCGTGATGTAGAAGGTGCCGACCAGCCACGCGAGGTCGTAGACCTTCTGGATGCCGTACTCGCCGATCGTGAAGGCCATGGCGCCGAAGGCGCCGACGGGGGCGAGCTTCACGATGATGCCGATGATCCGGAAGAAGATCTGGCCGGCGGTGTCGATCGCCCGGTTTACGCCGGCCGCCCGCTCTCCGAGGTTCGTCACCACGACGCCGGTGAGGATCGAGATCAGCAGCACCTGAAGCAGGTCGCCGGTGGCGAAGGGATCGAGGAAGCTCTTGGGGATGATCGCCAGGATGTGGGCGACGGTGGAATCGGCGGCCGCCTTGCTGGCGTAGGTCGCGACCTTGCTGGCGTCGAGCTTCGACGGGTCGGCGTTGAACCCGGCGCCGGGCCGGATCACCTCGCCGACGATGACGCCGATCAGGAGCGCGATGGTGGAGACCACCTCGAAATAGACCAGCGCCTTCAGCCCGACCCTGCCGACCTTCTTCAGGTCGCCGATCGACGCGATGCCGTGCACGATCGTGCAGAAGATGATCGGCGCGATCATCATCTTGATCAGGCCGATGAAGGCGTCGCCGAGCCACTTCATCGATTTGCCGGTGGCCGGGTCGTACCAGCCGAGCAGCACGCCGAGCGCGATGGCGATCAGGACCTGGATGTAGAGCACCTTGTACCAAGGCTCGCGGGGCGCTGCGGCGGGAGCCGGCGCGTGGATTGCCTGTGCCATGTCCATCCCGTGCGACGACCGCGCACCCTCCCATTGTGCCGGCACGCTAGCGATTATCATCCGGCGCCTCAACGCCTGCACGGTTATGGGCCGGGAACCATCCGTGACAAAAATCTGTCGATCCCGGCTGAAGTCACTTCTCTCGTCTGACAAGTGCGCGCAGGCTGAGCAGCGCGGCTGTTTCTGGTCTCCGGCGGACTGAGCCGGCCAATCGACGGCATCCGGTGATCTCTGGAGAGTGTCCGTGGTTGGATTCCACCGGGCCCGAACGGCGCTCCTGGGCGTGCTGCTCTCCGGCATCCTGATCGAGCCCGCCTCGGCCGGCGTCGTCGCGCGGATCGACCAGTCGCGGCAGCGCATGCGCGTCTATGTCGACGGTTATCCGGCCTATGAATGGCCCGTGTCCACGGCCCGTCGCGGCTACGTCACGCCCAGCGGACGGTTCCGCGTCGGGCTGATGGCGCCGATGTGGCGCTCCCGCAAGTATCACGGCTCTCCGATGCCGCACGCGATGTTCTTCCGCGGCGGCTACGCGATCCACGGCACCTATGCCACCGGGGCCCTCGGGCGCCGGGCGAGCCACGGCTGCATCCGCCTGTCGCCCGGCCATGCCGCCGCCCTGTTCGGCCTCGCCCGCAGCCGCGGCGGAGCGACGGTGGTGATCCGCGATTGAGCGACCGGGCCGCCTCACCCCTGCCCCAGGCCTGAGCGGAGATGCGGCTTGCGTCGCAAGCCGTCGGCACCCGGCACAGAGGCCCGGATCCCCCGGGACCGCCCGAGGAGGGCCGGGTCCCGAAACGCGGACGGGCCGCAGCGCGATCTGCGCTGCGGCCCGTTTGCTTGACGCCTTATCGTGGGCTCAGGTCTGCTGCTGGGTCCGGCGGGGCCGGACGGTCCAGCGCTCGAACATCGAGGCGGGATCCTCGCTCTTCGCGTCCTTGTTCTCCGCCGCGTGATCGGGCTGCTGGTGGATCGCAGCACCGAGCGCCTGGGACAGGCTCTCGATAACGTCGTCGATGCGGGCATCCCCGTGCAAGGGGTCCCCCGGGCCGGTCGGGGCGGCGGGCGTCTCGGCGGGCGCGGCCGCCTCCGGCGCGGGCTCCGGCTGAGGCTCCGGCTCGGGGTGATGCTCGGGGGCCGGTTCGGGCGGGCGCGCGGCCGCAGCCGGCTCCGGGGCCGGGGGCGCCGGAACGACCGGCGCGGCGGCCGGGGCAGCTGCGGCGGCCGGCGTCACGGCCCGGCGCATGGCGCTCGTCGCACCCTCGTCGGACTCGGCGTTCCGGCTGCTGCTGCCGTAGCGGCCGAAGCCGAACCGGGGCTCGATCAGGTCCAGCACCGCGTCGAGCGCGGCGTTGCTCAGCGCCACCTCCTCGGCGGCCGGCACGCCCTGGATCGCGAGGGCCTGCCGCTCGAAGGCCGGCTCGTTGCTGACCTCCCGGCCGAACCAGCTCGGGGCATGGAAGGCCGCGGCATCGCCGTCATTGTCGAAGGTGATGCTGATCAGGTCCAGGCTGCCGGGTGTGACGTAGCGGTCGATGGCGATCTCGCGGCCGCCGGCATTCAGGGTGGTGCGGTCGTAGGCGGCCTTCCCGGGGCAGACGTCCAGCAGGGCGTCGCCGTGGGCGCGCGGCACGTCGGTGCGCTCCTCGACCGGGATGCCGTCCGCCCCCTTGTTCACCAGGACCAGCTGGCAGACTTGGCCGTCGACACGCACATAGGACGCGCGGCCACCCTGCGGGGCGAAGTGCCCCTCGGTGATCCGGGCGCCGCCCCGCTCCTTGCGGATCAGGCGGACCAGGGACGGTGCGACCAGAAATCGGCGAACGGTGCTCATGAACTCAAAACCCCTCCCGCTTGGTCGGCAGTGCGCCGATCCGGCGGACAGCCCTCAGCGCCGCCGGGCCGCACGGAAGGGTGCAAGTGGAACCGACCCGCACGGCGTATAAGCTGGACTGCCACGCCGTATTCGTCAGAGCCTGACCGCTTCCGTCGCCAATCACCGGACAGCGACAACCTGAGACTATAGAGCGCTAAGCAAAAACGCGACGAAATCAAGACCGGATCGGGTCGAGGCTCCGGCCGCGGCGCCTTCTGTCCCCGATATCCCGGCTTTTGAACCCGAATTCCGAACCCAGGTTAGGCCGGAACGCGCCTCATTCCGCGGGCTCGAAATTCATCGCCGCGCCGTTCATGCAGTAGCGCAGGCCGGTCGGAGCCGGGCCGTCGTCGAAGACGTGGCCGAGATGGCCCTGGCAGCGGGCGCAGTGGACCTCGGTGCGGACCATCCAGTGGCTGCGGTCCACCGTGGTCTCGACGGCGCCCGGCAGGGGCTCGAAGAAGCTCGGCCAGCCGGTCCCGGATTCGAACTTGGTGCCCTGCTCGAACAGCGGCTGCCCGCAGCCGGCGCAGGTGAAGGTGCCGGCGCGCTTCTCGGCGAGCAGGCAGCTCGTGCCGGCCCGCTCGGTCCCGTGCTCGCGCAGGACCCGGTACTGCTCCGGCGTCAGCGTCGAGCGCCATTCCGCGTCGCTGCGGGTGTCCGGGCTGGTGGTCGGCGTGTCGGCCATGGCGATCTCCCTTTTCGCGAGGCTATATAGGGATTGCGCACGGTTTTCGGCAGTCCCGGAGCGTATCGCAATGCCGCGTCCGGCACCGGCGAGGCCGCGGTCAGGCGGCCGCGCCGACGGTGTCGGCCATCCGCGCCCGGCGCAAGCCCATCGGCAGCGGCGCGCCCGTGGTGGTGTCGCGGGCGGTCTGGTGCTCCAGCTCGGCGTTGATCTCGCCGCCGAGCAGCACGATCGTGGAGGAGATCCAGATCCAGGTCATGAAGCCGATCACCGCGCCCAGCGAGCCGTAGGTTTCGTTGTAGGTGCCGAAGCTGGCGACGTACCAGGAGAACAGGAGCGAGGCGATGAGCCAGAGCAGGCCCGCGACCACGCTGCCGACCCCGACCCAGCGCCAGCGGGCATGTTCCCGGCTCGGCCCGAAGCGGTAGAGCACCGACAGGCCGCCGAGCAGGACGATCAGGATCGCCGGCCAGCGCAGGGCCGCGAGCAGCCACGCGGTCGAGCCGAGGCCCAGGAAGTTCAGCACCACCGGCACGACCACGATCACGTTGAGCGCGATGATGATGAACAGCAGAGCCCCCACCGTGAAGGTGAGGGACCGGAGGTTCAGCCAGAAGAAATTGCGCTTCTCCTCCTCCTCGTAGACCACGTTCAACGCATCGAACATCGCCTTCATGGCCGCGTTGGCGCTCCAGAGCGACAGCAGCAGGCTGGAGAAGAACGTGATGCTGAGGGATCCGCTGCCCTTGGCGGCGATGCGCTTGACCTGATCGCCGATGAGTTCGACCGCGCCGGACGGCAGGACCGCGTGAAGCTGCGCGAGGTGATCGTTGATGACGGTCACGTCGGCGAACAGGCCGTAGCAGGAGACCAGCGCGGCGATGGCGGGAAACAGCGACAGCAGCGAGTAGAAGGTCACCCCGGCGGCGACCGCCAGCACACGGTCCTTGTTGAACTCCAGATAGACCCGGACGGCGATGTCCTTCCAGCCGGACCGCGTCATCTCGGTGGGGCTGTCGGCGGCGCGGCCCCGCTCGGCCTGCGTCGCGGCGGTGAGCTGCGCGGCGCGCCCCGAGATCGAGCGCGCGCCCGCGGCCACGCCCTTCTGCAAACCCCGATCGTCGGCCGTCGGCTCGCGGTCGCTGGGCGGTTCGCTCGCGGGGGGAGCCGCCGACACGCCGCGCCGCGCCGGCGCCGCCGCGAGGGCGACCAAAGCCGAACCGAGCATCAGGATCCACAGGATCGAGCCGGTCTCGGATGGTCCGGTCGAACGCGACGGTGACGGAGGCATGTATCGGGGCCAGTGCGCGGAACTGCCGCGCTCGGGACTCCCAACGTCGTCGTGCCGTGGCCGTTCCGCGCATTTGGCGGGGACGCTGCGGCCCTCCGCGCGTTGTGCCCGTTATGCACGCTCTGCCCCGCCTCGGATTCTGCTGCAAGTTTGTCCTGGACGAGCCTCCCGGCACCCACGCCACCCTCAAGGCGGAGCGGGAGGCCACGCTGCACATGAACCTCACCAGCGTGACCATGGCCCATCTCACCAAGCTGGAGCCCGCCGCCCGGCGGGCCAAGCTCGCCGGCCTCGTCGCCCACAACCTCGCCGCGCTGGCCCGCCAGATCGCCTGGGTCGGGGCCCGGCCGCCCCTGGAGCGCCTCCTGCGCATGGCGAGCAACGTCCTGCCGGGCTACACCCACCCCATCGCGCAGGCGATCTACGCCGAGCCCGAGATGGCGGCGCTGGTCGAGCGCGGCCTCGCGGAGGCCGGAGCCCTCGCGCGCCGGCTCGGCGTGCGCCTGAGCTTCCATCCGGGGCCGTTCTGCCTGCTGGCGAGCCGCAACCCGGCGGCCATCGCGAACGGCCTGTCGGAACTCGACTACCACGCCGAGATCTTCGACCGGATGGGCTACGGCGGCGGCTGGCACCCGCACGGCGCCCACATCAACATCCATGTCGGCGCCGGCGACCCCGGGGTCGCGGGCTTCCGCGAGACCCTGCCCCGGGCGAGCCGGGTGGCGCGCGACCTCGTCACCGTGGAGAACGACGAGAACGTCTTCGGCCTCGACGCGGTGCTGCAACTCGCCGACATCGTGCCGGTGGTGCTCGACCTGCACCACCACTGGGTCGAGAGCGGCGGCGCATACCTCGAACCGGACGACCCCCGGATCGCCCGGGTGACGGAGTCGTGGCGCGGCGTGCGGCCCGTGGCCCATATCAGCGTGTCGCGCGAGGCGGTCTCGTCCGACTGCGATCCGGACGCCCTGCCCGACTTCCCCGCCCTGCGCGGAGCCGGTCACGCGGTCCGGGATCTCGCGGCCCATTCCGACATGATGTGGAACCGGGCGGTGAACGATCTCGTCGCCCGCCATCTCGTCTGGGCGGATTTCGAGATCGAGGCCAAGGCAAAGAACCGCGCCTCCATGCAGATCGCCCGTCACATCCAGGCGCTGGAGCAGGCCGCGCCGATCGCGGCCGAATGACGGGGCGGTCTCGACGTCTCCGCCGGTCCGCTCTAGGCAATCCGACATGAAGACCGCCGATTGCGACATCCTCATCGTCCCGGGGCTCGGAGGTTCCGAGGAAGACCATTGGCAGGCCCGCTGGGCGGGCCGCCTCGCCACGGCGCGGGTGGTGGAGCAGGACCAGTGGCACGCCCCGACGCCGGAGGCGTGGTGCGGGCGCATCGCCGAGGCGGTCGCGGCGGCGACCCGGCCGGTCATCCTGATCGCCCACAGCCTCGGCGTCGTGGCCTGCGTCGAGGCGGTGCCGCACTTTCCCGCGGGGGTGGTGCGCGGCGCCCTGCTGGTCTCCGTCCCGGACGTGGAGGAGAACCCCGACGTGCCCGCGGCGGCGCGCGTCTTCGCGCCGGTGCCGCGGGACCCCCTGCCCTTCCCGTCGCTTCTGGTCGCCAGCCGGACGGATCCCTATTGCCGCTACGACCGGGCCGACGACTTCGCCCATGCCTGGGGCTCGCTGACGGTCGATGCCGGCGAATCCGGCCATATCAACGTGGCGAGCGGGCACGGGCCGTGGCCCGAAGGGTTGATGCGGCTCGCCGGGTTCCTGAAGGGTCTGTCCGTGTGACGGACCTGAATGGCAGGGCTGCACGGAACCCGCCGTCGGCCAGGCTCCGATCCCCGACGCGGTCACCGCATTAACGCGCTGTTTACCACCGGCCCCTTCAGTGGCGGTACGGGCGGTCCTTCGTCCCGAAGCCGCCCCTGGAGAGCACCGTGACGCGCAAAGAGCTTCTGGAACGACTCGAAGCGGTGCAGACCGCCCTCGGCCCCCGGGCCCAGAGCAACTTCAACAGCTCGCTGTTCAACGACGTGACGCTGCTCAAGCGGATCGAGGCCTTCGAGGCCAAGCTCGGCGAGCCCGAGAAGCCGAAGACCGCCGACTATACCGGCAACATGTTCTCCCGCATCGCCAACCGCCGCGCCGCCGCGGGCGCCAAGTAGCCCGCTACGATTTCGGCTCGGCCTCGGCCGAGCGCAGCAGCTCGCCGGCGACGTCGGCGAGCCGCGGCGGGGCCTCCCGCACGAAGGGCAGCGGACGGCAGACATTCAGGGCCGCGAGCCCGAACCGGGCGGTCATCAGCCCGTTGAGCACGCCCTCGCCCAGCTTGGCCGAGACCCGGGCGGCGATCCCGAGCCCCAGAACCTGCTGCATGACGCTCTCGCCCACCGCCATCCCGCCGGTGACGGTGAGATGCGCGAGCGCCGCGCGCCCCAGCCGCAGGAAGCCCAGGAAGCCCGGCCGGCCGCCGTAGATCGCCGCGATCCGGCGCAGCAGCCGCACCGCCGCGAACACCACGAAGGCCACGTCGACGATCGCCCGCGGGCTGAGCGCGGTCACCGCCGAGACCTGCTTGGCCGTCGTCGCGATGGCGTTGCGCGCCTGCCGGTCCAGCCCGGCCAGCAGCTCGTGCTCGGCGAGCCCGATCCGGTCGTCCACGTCGAGGATCGCGTCGGCGGCGGCGTCGATCCGGGCGCGGCCCGCCGACAGCGTGTCGCGGTCGGCGTAGAAGGTCGAGAGCGCCTGCACCACCGCCTGCGCGCCGGTGTGGTCGCGGGTGGCGAGGGCGTCCAGCGCCGACTGGCGCAGGCGCTCGATCTTCCGTTCGCGCCGCAGGCCGGCGAGTTCCCGGACCACGATCGCGAGCAGCGCCAGCGCGGCAAGTCCCAGAAGCGCGAGGGCCACCCAGCCGAGCCAGGGGGCGGCCTGGAACAGGTCGGCGATCATCCGCTCGACCGACAGGCCGACGCCGAGGGAGACGAGGCCGCCCACCGCCGAGAGGAACAGGGTGCCCCAGGGCGAGCGCGACCGCGGCGCCACCGGCACGGCGACGCCGTCGGCGGCATCGACGATCTCGAAGGGCTCGTCCACGATCCGTGCCTGGGGCGGCCGGGCGGCGAGCGGCGTCGTGATGACGCTCGGCTCGGCGGCCGGCTCGGGCGTGATCCGGAAGGCGCGGGGTTTTTGGCCGGAGGTCATGCTCGAAGGCTCCGCGGAGTCGCACACATCGTCACGCCAGACGGTCGCCGATCAGGAACTGCATCGCCCGGTCCAGGCGGATCTGCGGCAGGTGGCCGGGGCGGCCGAGCCCGTCGGGCCTGACCAGCGGCGGCCGGAAGCGCGGGAAGCGCAGCGAGCCCGGCTCCACCGCGCCCTCCAGCACCGCCTCGGCGCGGGCCGGCAGCTCGCCCGGGAAGATCGCGGCCTCGCTGTTGCCGTCGAAGACCTCGTCGCCCACCACCTCGCCGGCTTCCGGGGTGCCGGCCACCGCCCGCAGCGTGTCCGACCCGTCATGGACGGTGGTCTCGCGGGTGGCGCGCACGGAGGCCAGCGCCACCGTGCCCACCCGGGCGCCCGCCGCCTCGGTCCGCCGCATCGCCCGGGATACGAGAAGCCGCAGGAGGGCGTCGAGCCGGTCGTGGCTCGTCTGGTGGAGGTGGTCGGCCTTGGTGGCGGCGAACAGCACGCGGTCGGCCCGCGGCGCGAACAGCCGCGACAGCACCGTGTTGCGGCCGATGTTGAGGCTGAGCAGCACCGCGTCCAGCGCCTCCTCCAGCTCGGCCAGGGCGGTGGGGCCGGCATCGACCGCCGAGAGCACGTCCACCAGCACGATCTGCCGGTCGACCCGCTGGAAATGGTCGCGGAAGAACGGCGTCACGACCTTGGTCTTGTAGGCCTCGAAGCGCCGCTCCATCAGCCCTGCGAGGCTGTCGGGCGCGATCGCCTCGGGGAGCCGGTCGAGGGGCGCGAAGGTCAGCGCCGGGGAGCCCGCGAGGTCGCCGGGCATCAGGAAGCGGCCGGGCGGCGTCGTCGCCACCGCTTCCGGGCCGGCGCGCAGGCCCGCGAGGTAGGTCTTGAAGGCGTCGCTCGCCCGCTCGGCCGCGACCTCGTCGAGGGGCCCGTTCGGATCGAAGCCCTTCAGCGCCGCGAGCCAGGGCGCCGCCACGGCGGCGCGGCCGGGGCGGCGGGTGCCGCCGATCGTGGCCCGGGACCACGCCGTGTAGCTGGTCTCGATCAGGGCGAGGTCGAGGAGCCATTCGCCCGGGTAGTCGACCACGTCGAGCATCAGGGTGGCCGGGCCGGTGCGCCAGCCGGCGGCGCGCTCGTAGGCGATCTCCAGGCGGAACTGGCTGATCCGGTCGGTGGAGCGCGGCCAGCACCGCGCCTCGGTGAGCGTGGCGAAATGCTCCTCGAAGGGGAAGCGCGGCACGTCGTCGTCGGGTTGGGGCACCAGCTTGGCACGGCGCAGGCGGCCCTCCTGAGCGGGGGCGAAGGCCGGCAGCGCGTGCGTCTCCACGAGGTGGTGGATCAGGGCCGTGGTGAAGACGGTCTTGCCCGAGCGCGCGAGCCCGGTCACGCCCAGCCGCAGGGTCGGCTGGACCAGCAGGTCGTGCGAGGCTTCGGCGAAGGCTTTGACGGCCGAGCCGGCGCGCGCGGCAAGGTCGATCAGGGGCACGGGCGGGCTCGTCGTGAGGGGAACAGGCCGGGCAGAGGTGGCGCGGCGGGGGCCGAACCGCAAGGCTTGACGCTAAGGCGTTGCACCGATGGCGGCGGGCGTGAGCGGCCTCAGCCGTGCGATCGCCCCGGCGACGAGGTCCGGGCCGGCCCGGAGCGTGCCGAGTTCCACCGCCGACATCGCCAGCATCACCGGGGCCAGATTGGCGCGCGGCGTGCCGTCCGGCCCGAACAGGTCGAGGTCGTCGCCGGGCTTCAGGCCGACGCTGGCGCTGATCCGACCGGCATAGGCCTGGATCCGGACCTCGTCGCCGGTGCAGAGCGGGGCCGGCAGGCGCAGGTCGAGGACCGGCAGGCCGGCGGCAATCGCCGGCAGCAGCGCGGATTCGGCCACCATCCGCTCGGCACTCGGAACCCGGCTCGCCGTCTTCCGCTCGAGGAGCGCCGTCGGATCGGCGACGCTCCGGGCCGGCCGCGCCGGCTCGGCCGACGGGGCGATCCCGGCCGCGATGTCGGGCACCGGCTGGAGCATCGCCACGCGCGGCACGGCAGCCGGGCGGCGGGCGGGACGGCCGGCCATCCGGGCGAGGGGTGACCAGGGCTGCACCCGCAGGGCCGCCCGGCCCCGTGGCGCCCCGCCGGGGCGGTGCGCGGCGAGATAGCGGGCCCGGAGGGTCCGCCCGAGGCCCCGCGGCGCGAGGGCCGCCGAGACAGCGGGGGTCACGGCCGAGCGCCCCGGCCGCGCGGGTGCGGACGCGACGCGGCACTCCGCCGGCGCCCAGCGGCGCACGATGGCCAGCGCCGTACGCCGGCCGTAATCGCGGTAGTAGCGCCGCAGCAGGCTCGCGGCGGCATCGGCGCCGTCCTCGAGGGTGGCGAAGGCGGTGTGGCCCTCCCCGTCGGCGCCGATCTCGCCGGACCAGCGGGCGGACTTGATGCACCAGCCGTTGTTGAGCCGCACGCAGCGGGCGACGTAGGGCGGATCCTCCGCCAGCGAGGCCGTGACCGCCAGCGCCCGCGGCATCAGCTGCGCGCCGGTCTGGGCGTGCCAGTTGGAGACCGAGCGGGTGGCGGGATCGAAGCGCGGGGGCGGGCTTTCAGCCGGGGCGGAGGCCGCGGCGAGGGGCGGCAGGGCGTGCGTGAGGGCTGCCGCGCCGGCCTCGGCTCGGGGGACCAGGGTCGTGAACAGGATCAGCGCGTTCAGCAGCACGCGGATGGATCCTGTCGGCGGATCGGAGTCGCGACGCGCTCCCGCCCCCTGCAGAGGGGCGCGGGAGAGCGCGTGCCTCCGACCGCGGCGCGCCCGTCCGTTCCCCCGCTCAAAGACATGGCCGTGCGCCGCCGCCGCCTCACGGGTTCAGCACCTTGAGCGCCGCCTCGTGCAGCCGCGGGTCGCCCGCCGCGATCACGCGCCCGCCGCCCGCGGCAGGACCGCCGTCCCAGGCCGTGACACGCCCCCCGGCCCCCTCGACGATCGGGATGAGGGCGACGATGTCGTAGGGCTTCAGCCCGGCCTCGACGACGAGGTCGATCTGGCCGGCGGCCAGCATGCAGTAGGCGTAGCAATCGGCGCCGTAGCGGGACATCCGCACCTGCCCCTCCAGCGACCGGAAGCGCTCGGCCTCCGCGCCCGCCGCGAACAGGCGCGGATCCGTGGTGGCCAGGATCGCCTGGGCGAGGTCCGCGCAGCGCCGCGTCCGCAGTGTCCGCTCGCCCGACGGCGCACGCAGGCGCGCGCTGCGCCCGTCCCCGGTGAAGCGCTCCGCCAGATAGGGTTGGTGCATCATTCCGCGCACCGGGACGCCGTTGCGGCTCAGCCCGATCAGCGTGCCCCAGGTCGGCAGGCCTCCGATGAAGGCCCGGGTGCCGTCGATCGGGTCGAGGACCCAGACGCATTCGGCGTCGGTGCGCTCCGAGCCGAATTCCTCGCCGAGGATGCCGTGGCCCGGAAAGGTCTGGCCGATCATCGCCCGGAGCACGACCTCGGCGGCCCGGTCGGCCTCGGTGACCGGGTCGAACGGCGCTCCGCCGCGGGCCTTGTCGTCGAGGCCGAACTGGGCGCGGAAGAACGGCAGGATCGCCTTGCCGGACGCGTCCGCGAGGTCGTCCATGAACCGTCCGAGTTCGACGACGCTCATCCGTTCCGTTCCCTGCTGTGCCCGAAGGCCGCCCGACCGACTGCCCGATCCCGACGAAACCGGGGCGCCCCCCCGCCCGTCAAGCCCCCCGGGCTCATGCGTCGGCCGAGGCCGGCAGACGCGGCGCCCCGCGTTCCGGGTCCGGGGCGCCGTCCGGCGCCGCGCCGGTTCCGGCTGCACCGGTGGCGTCCGCCTGCGCCAGGACCGCCTCGACGGCCTCGCGCAGCGACCCCACCTGCCCATCGGCCTCCGCGGCGCCCCCCGGTCCGCCGGCGAGGCGGCTCGCCCCGTCATCCTGGGCGAGCCACAGGCCGAGCAGGATCGGCACCCCGGGCAACCGACCCTTCAGCCGGCGGATCAGCCGGCGCAGATGGGTCGGCTCGCCGTCGAGCGCCAGGGAGACCACGCAGACCATGCGCGCCGTCCCCGGATCGAATCGCCCGATCCGCGCGGAAGCCGTCTCGGCGAACGGAATCGTGTGGACGCCGAGGCCGCGCTTCTCCAGGATCTGTGCGAGGATCGCAGCCGCGGCCTCGTCCAGGAAGCCGCGGCCCGCGACGCACAGGACCGCGCCCGCGCGGGTCCAGTCCTCGGAGAGCGCCTCCGGGGTCGGACCCATCGGCAGCGCGCTGCAGGCGCCCTCCTCCCCGTCGCCGGACGCGGCCGCGACGGCGTCGCTCCGGTCGGAGAGGTCGGCGATCAGCTCGGCGAGGGCCGCGCGCATCGCCGCCTTCTGCTGGGCGGTCAGCACCCCCCGGGCCGCGTCCTGGGCGGCGAGTTCGAGGGCCTTGAGCACCACGTCGTCGTAATAGGACGAGAGCGAGCATTGCTGCAGGATCAGCTCGGCATGGCCCAGCACCTCCTCGGCATCGCCCGCCAGGACCCGCTGATAGAAATTCTGGACGGGGGTCAGGGCCGGCCGGTCGCCGAACAGCACGTCCAGGAATTCCAGACGCTCCACGTAGCGGCCGAGCACGACGAGGCAGACGGTGAGCGGCGTCGAGAGCAGCAGGCCGACCGGTCCCCACAGCCAGGTCCAGAACAGCGCCGAGACCAGGACCGCGAAGGGTGAGAGCCCGGTGGATTGCCCGTAGACGATCGGCTCGAAGACCTGGCCGGTGAGCGGCTCCAGCACGACGAACAGGATCGCCACGGCGATCATCATGTTCCAGCCGGGATCGACCGCGGCGGCGAGCGCCATCGGCAGGAGGGCCGACAGGACGGCCCCCAGATACGGCACGAAGCGCATCAGGGCCGCGAAGATCGCCCAGAGCACCGGATTCGGCACGCCGATCACGTAGAGGCCGATGCCGATCACGATCCCGAAGGCGGCGTTGAGGGCGAGCTGCACCACGAAGTAGCGGCTGAGCCGCTTGGCGGCGTCGTCGATCGCCACGGTGGTCCGGTGCAGGTCGCTCGATCCCGCCAGCCGGATCATGCGGTCGCGCAGATCCTCGCGCTGCATCAGCACGAACAGCAGCACCACGAAGACGATGCCGACCGTCGCCAGCGGATGCATCACCGGCGAGAGCACGGTGGACAGCATCTCGATCGGGCCCGGCGGGCTCGCGGCGACCTCGACCAGGACGGGTTTCGGCGCGGCCTGGGGCTGCTCGGGACCCGGCGGCGTCGGGGGCGGTGTCGGCGGCGCGGGCGGCTGCGCCTCCGGGTTGTTCACCTCCTTGGCGCCGCCATGGAGCGCCCGCCCGATATTGGCGACGTATTCCGTGGCGTGTCCGACGGGCGAGTCGCGCAGCCCGTTGATCTTGCGCTCGATGGTGGCCCGGTAGCGCGGGACGTCGCCCGCGAGATCCGCCGCCTGGATGCCGATCAGGGTCGCCAGGGCGGCCACGATGCCCAGGGTCAGACCCACGCTGACGCCGACCGCCACCAGCCGGGGCAGCCGCAGCCGACGCAGGCGGTTCACCAGCGGGGTGAGCACGAACGACAGGAGCAACGCGATCGCGATGGGGATGAAGATCTCGCGACCGAAATACAGGGCCGCGATGATGGTCGCCCCGACCACCACGGGCGACGCCATGGCGGCCCGCGGCGTCTCGGCCGCGGCGACGCGGGTCGGCCGCGGCGGAAGCAGAGGCGCCCTGGACCGGGCTGCCGGTTCGACCCCGACCGGGGTTTTGGTACCCATACGCTGATCCGCATCCCGTACGCGACGTGCGGGCCTCCGCCGGGAGCAACGGAAGCCACGCGCACGGGGAACGGCACGGGGGCTGAAAATGATCCCGCGGGCTGCGCCGGCCGTCTACGCCCCCGACACGCCGGCCTGCGCCACGTCGCCCGCATCCTTCAGTTCGGGCAGCGACCGGCACAGCTGCATCACCCGCTTGGCCTGCGCTTCCGGGAGGATTCCGGCGGCGAGATCGGCGAACTTCGCGTCCAGCTGCGCATCGGACATCGGCTTCTCGACGCTGCCGATGGCATGCTCGATGTACCGGTGGACGGTCCGCCCGTCGTTCAGCGTCACGGTCATGTCGACCTGCGCGGGCTCGATGCCGGGGGTGATCACCGGGACCACCTTCTGGCGCAGCGCCACCACGCGCGGATCGTTCACCGCCCGGTCGCTGAACTGCTTCTCGCCGCCCGCGCCCTCCACGAAGGCCACCGCCGCCGCGTGGTAGATGCTGAACTTGCCCTCCAGGCCTGTCTTCGGCGCGGTCTTGCCGGTCAGCTCCAGCACCAGCGGATGGACCTTCAGGTCGACGCGCTTGATGTCCTCCGGCCGGACGTGGTCGGCGTCGCGGATCTGGATCGCCGCGTCGATCGTCGGGTGCATGACGATGCCGCAGGCGAAGGGCTTGTAGGTGTTCAGCTGCGCCTCGTAGCGGCTGCCGAGGCCGTCGGTGATCTCCGACCAGTCCTGCTTGGTGGAGATCGTGTTCGCCCAGCCGCGCTTGGCCTCGATCATCCCGTCCGACGAGGTGAAGCCCTTCGCCGCCAGGATCGCGGCGAACAGGCCGTTGGAGGCTGCCCGGCCCGGGTTGAAGCTCTTGTTCATCGAGCCGAACGATTCGCGCAGGCCCACGGGCTGCGAGGCGGCGAGCCCCAGCGCGTAGACCATCTGCTGCTCGGTGAGGCCCATCAGTTTCCCGGCGGCCGCCGCGGCGCCGAACGGCCCGCAGGTGCCGGTGATGTGCCAGCCCGCATCGTAATGGTTCGGGTAGACGGCATTGCCGATCCGGCACTCGGTCTCGATCCCGACCACGAGGGCGTCGAGGAAGGCCTTGCCGGTGACCGGCTTCATCTCCGCATAGGCCAGGATCGCCGAGGCGACCGGGCCGGCGGGGTGGATGATCGTCTTCAGGTGGGTGTCGTCGAAGTCGAAGATGTGGCTCGACACGCCGTTGAGGAAGGCGGCGTTCAGGATGTCGAACCGCTCGGTCCGGCCGAACAGCCCGGCCTGGGGCGGACCCGAGAAGGGCTGCAGCGCCGAGACCGCCACGTCCACGGTCTCATGGTGCGAGCCGCCGATCGCCACCCCCACCCAGTTGAGGACGCTGCGCACGCTCTCGTGGCGGACCGGATCGGGCAGCGTGTCGTAGGACGAACCCAGGATCCATTGGGCGAGGATCTTCGTGACGTGCGGCGGCGGCGTCTTGGCGGCGGGCTTTGCCGCCTCGGCGGCCTCTCCGGCCTGCAGCGCGGGCGTCGCGAGGGCGAGCCCCGCGGCCCCGATGAGCGAGCGGCGATTCATCGACATGGCGTTCTCCCAGGCAGGGCCGCTCCCGGCGGCTCCGATTGGTCGACATGATAATGAATTCGATTGTGTCCGGTCAGCCGGGGCGTTTCATCGCGCCCGGTCTGACACCGCTCTCAGACCAGCACCGGCAGCGCCTCCTGCTCGCCCACGCCGAAGACCCGCCGGTAGCGGGCGACCTCGTCGGCCGGGCCCTGCGCCTTGGTGGGATTGTCGGAGAGTTTCACGGTGGGTCGGCCCTTCGCCTCCGTGACCTTGCAGACGATGGAGACCGGATCGAGCTTGCCGTCCGGCAGGAGGCCGCGGAAATCGTTGGTGAGCAGCGTGCCCCAGCCGTAGCCGATGCGCATGCGCCCGTGGAACCGGGCGTGGATGCGCTCGATCTCGTCGATGTCGAGCCCGTCGGAGAAGATCGCGAGCTTGTCCCGCGGATCGTGCCCGCGCGCCTGCCAGAACCGGATCACCTCCTCGCCGCCCTCGATCGGATCCTTCGAATCGATGCGGATGCCGGTCCAGTCGCTGACCCAGTCGGGAGCATTGGCCAGGAATCCGGTGGTCCCGTAGGTGTCGGGCAGGATCACCAGCAGGTTGCCGCCGTAATCCTCCTGCCAGTCGGCCAGCACCGCGTAGGGCGCGGCGGCGAGCGCCCCGTCGTCCTCGGCGAGGGCGGCGTAGACCATCGGCAACTCGTGGGCGTTGGTGCCCACCGGCTCGACCTCCTGCCGCGCGGCGATCAGGCAGTTCGAGGTACCGAGGAACGCGCCGCCCAAGCCCTCGGCCATGGCCTGCACGCACCAGTCCTGCCAGAGGAAACCGTGGCGGCGGCGCGTGCCGAAATCCGCCACCGACAGGTCCGGCAGCTTCTGCAGCCGCTCGATCTTCTCCCAGACCCGGGTCATGGCCCGGGCGTAGAGCACCTGAAGGTCGAGCTTGCCGAGGCCCCGCAGCACGGCGCGCGCCCGCAGCTCGTTGAGGATCGCGAGCGCCGGGACCTCCCACATCGTGGTCTCGATCCAGGGACCGTGGAAGGTCAGCTCGTACTGGCCGTCATGGACGGCGAGCTCGTAGTCGGGGAGCCGGAAGGTCTCGAACCACGCCACGAATTCCGGCCCGAGGATGCGCCCCTGGCCGCGGAACACGTTGCCGCGCAGCCAGGTGATTTCGCTCTTGCTCAGCCGCAACGTCCGGGCATGATCGAGCTGTTCGCGCAGCAGGCCGGCATCGACCTCGTCGGCGATGCGGATGCGCCGCGTGCGGTTGGTGATGCCGAAGGTGGTCTCGATCGCGGGGTGCCGGCGCAGGATCGTCTGCGCCATCAGCAGCTTGTAGAAATCGGTGTCGAGCAGCGACCGCACGATCGGGTCGATGCGGAAACTGTGATCGTAGACCCGCTTCGCCAGATCGAGCATTCTTTTCGCACTCTGCCGCGCTTCGATGGCGCAGAGCGCATGCCGAGCCCGCGCCCGTCAAGAAGACGGGCGGCCTCCTCCCGGAAACCGCCCGTGCGAACGCCTGTCCTGAAGACCGATCCTCAGGCGAGGTCGACCTTCTTGGTCTCGGTCTTGGGGCTCTCGCCGGTGAGGGAGGCCTTCACGTAGCCGTAGAGGTGCAGCATCGTGCTGTTGGGGCTGTCCCAGTACTCGCCCTTCTCCGGATGGACGCGGATCAGCGCCACCTCGGGATCATTCTTGCCGTTGGGGAACCACGTCTTCAGGCTCTCATTCCACTTGGCGTCGATGATCGCCTGATCGCGGACGATCTCGGCCTTGCCGGCCACCGAGACGTAGTTCTGGCTCGACGGGTCGGAATAGGCGAGGTTGATCTGGTTGTCGCGGCTGATCTCCGTCGTCTTGGGCGAGTGCAGCTTGGTGAAGAACCACAGGTCGCCGTTCTCGTCGGCATCGTTGTTCCACATCGGGCGGCTGTTGAGCGTGCCGTCGGAATCGACGGTGGTCATCATGGCGATCTTCACGTCCTTGATGAGCTCGAACAGCTTCTTCGCGCCTTCGTGGTCGCGGTGGTTGCCCTGATGCATGAAAATGGTCTCCTACGCGTCGTGTCGGTCCCGGCGGGCCTCTCCGAGAGGGGGCCGCCGAAGGCTGCCCCGACAACGGATCAATCTCCCGTTGGTTCAGCTTGCCCGTGCGGTGACGGAGGTTCGGATGAAACGCGTTCGGATGATCGTCCGTGCGGCGGTGCCGCTGGTGCTGGTCACCCTCGGCCTCAGCCTGCGGCCGGCCGCGGCCGAGGTGCGCTTCGGCCCGGGCGTGCGCATCGGCGGGCATGACTTCTCGCACCGGCGCTATGGCAGCGTCCATATCGAGCGCGTGAAGCGCCTGCGTGGCCCCCTCGGCTGCCGCCGCCTGCGTCACGGCGTCTACCGGCGCGGCGACGGGACCGTGGTGCGCGGACCCATGGAAGACTGTAACCTCATCGCTCGACCGCGATGACCGAAGACGACCGAAGACGACCGCGGAGCGGCGTGAGGCCGATCCGGCCGGGACGGGCGTCGGGACGCAGGCGATCGGGCCGGTCGTCGATTGAGGACGCGGGGTCTGGTGTTCTCGGCCCGCTCGGTTACATGCACGGGCATACTTGTTTGCCCGCTGGAGGACATCTTGGCGATTACCCGCGACGACGTGCTGAAGGCGCTCGCCAGCGTCACCGTCGATGCCGCCGGCACCACCCTGCCGGGCTCCGGCCGGCTCTCCCAGGTCGTGGTCGATCCGAACAACCGGGTGATGTTCTCGATCCTGGTCGATCCCAGCGAGGCCGAGCGGTTCGAGCCGGTGCGGCGGCAGGCGGAAGGGCGCGTCCTGCAGATGCCGGGCGTCTCGGGCGTGTTCGCGAGCCTCACCTCCGAGCGGAGCCAGAGCCATCCGGCGCAGAGCAGCGCCGCCCCGCGCCCCGTGACGCCGCCGCCGGTCGCCCCGCCGCGGCCAGGCGCGCCGCCGAACCAGGGTCCGCAGATCGCGGGCGTGCGCCACATCGTGGCGGTGGCCTCCGGCAAGGGCGGCGTCGGCAAGTCCACCACCGCCTGCAACCTCGCCCTGGCGCTCCAGGCCCAGGGGCTGAAGGTCGGCCTCCTCGACGCCGACATCTACGGCCCGTCGGTGCCCAAGCTGTTCGGCCTCTCGGGCAAGCCGACCGTCGTGGACAACAAGGCCATGGAGCCGATGGTCGGCTACGGCCTCAAGGTCATGTCGATCGGCTTCCTGATCGAGCCCGAGACGGCCATGATCTGGCGCGGCCCGATGGTGCAGTCGGCCATCACCCAGATGCTGCGGGACGTGCTCTGGGGCGAACTCGACGTGCTCCTCGTCGACATGCCGCCCGGTACCGGTGACGCGCAGCTCACCATGGCGCAGGCGACGCCGCTCTCGGGCGCCGTGATCGTCTCCACACCCCAGGACCTCGCGCTGATCGATGCCCGGCGCGGCGTCACCATGTTCAAGAAGGTCGCGGTGCCGATCCTCGGCGTGATCGAGAACATGGCGACCTTCGTCTGCCCGAATTGCGGCCACGCCTCGCACATCTTCGGACATGGCGGCGCGCGCATCGAGGCGCAGCGTCTCGGCGTGCCGTTCCTCGGCGAGGTGCCCCTCGACATGACCATCCGGGAGACCTCGGATTCCGGCCGGCCGGTGGTGGCAACCGACCCGGACGGGCCGCACGCGAAGGTCTATCGGGAGATCGCCGCCCAGCTCTGGGCGAACCTGTCCGGTGCGCCGGCCGGGCGGACGGCGCCGAAGATCGTCTTCGAGTGAGACCGTGCCCGTCCCTCCGGTCCTGGGCCTGATCCTGGCCGGCGGGCAGGCGCGGCGGATGGGCGGGGGCGACAAGCCGCTGCTGCGCCTCGACGGGCGGACCCTGCTGGAGCGGGTGGTCGAACGGCTCGGGCCGCAATGCGGGGCGGGGCTCGCCCTCAGCGCCAACGGCGACCCGGCCCGGTTTTCCGGGTTTCCCGGGCCGGTCCTGCCGGATCCGCTGCCGGATCAGCCGGGCCCGCTCGCCGGCATCCTCGCCGGGCTGGAACACGCCGCAGGACATGGGATGGCGCGGGTGGTGAGCGTGTCGGGCGACGCGCCCTTCCTGCCGGAGGATCTGGTGGCGCGGCTATGCGCGGCCGGCCCTGAATCGGGCATTGCCCTGGCTGCCTCGGGCGCGCGGCGGCACTTCACGATCGCCCTCTGGCCGACGATTCTGCGCGACGACCTGCGGGACTATCTGGGGCGCGGCGAGCGCCGCGTCGGCGCCTTCATCGACCGCCATGGCGCAGCGGTGGCGTCCTGGCCGGTCGAGCCGGTGGACCCGTTCCTCAACGTCAACACGCCAGAGGATCTGGCCGCGGCGGAAGCGCTCGGACTCAGGTCAGGATCTGAAGGCCATGTTTCTGGACGATCGTCAGGAGCTTGAGCGCCATGCCGCTGGGCTTCTTGGCGGCCGTCTCCCACTTCTCGACCGTGCTCTCGCTCGTGTTGAGATAGCGGGCGAAGACCGGCTGACTCACGTTGAGGCTTTCGCGAAGCCGCTTGATCTGAGCTGGCTCGATCGCGGGCGGCGCGGTGAGGCATGCTTCGTCGAACCAGCGCATCGTCGCCATGTCGGTCACACCAGCCTCATGGAGGGCTGCGGCGGTCGCATGAATCGACTCGAAGGCGTCACCTTTAAATGTCCGCTTCCCCACCATCGCAGATCTCCGTGATGTGCCCGGTCGAGACGAGGCGGGCGATATCCACCTCCGAAGTCTTCTCAAGTGCCTTGGCTAGCTGACGGAAGGCTCTCAGCTCATCGTCATCGATGTTGGCACGATCTTTCTTGGCGAAGAGGTACTGAGACAGCCAATAGGAGCCGACCTTGGTCAGGATGATGCTCCGGTGTCGGTTCCGGTTCAGGCGCTTCTTGAAGAAACCGCCGCCCAGGTCGTCGTCTTGGCCCTTCGCGACGTCTCTGATTGCCGCGCACAATTCCCGGTCGGCAATGCCGGCCTTTCGTGCCGCCTTGGCAAACCAGGCCGGCTTGAAGGTGCGCATTCCGGTATCGGACTCGGACACCGCGCGAGGCTGGCATCCGGGTCTTGCGCGGGGCTCACCCGCGCGCCTTGCGGGGCGCGCGGGTGAGGGACGATCAGGCGGCGCCGACGGTCGCCTTCACGATCTTGTCCGGCGAGCGCGGCGGCTCGCCCTTGTTGATCGTGTCGACGACGTCCATGCCTTCCACGACCTTGCCCCACACCGTGTACTGCTTGTCGAGGAAGCGGGCGTCGTCGAAGCAGATGAAGAACTGCGAGTTCGCCGAGTGCGGGAAGTTGGTCCGCGCCATGGAGCAGGTGCCGCGCACGTGCGGCTCGGCGTTGAACTCGGCCTTCAGGTCCGGCAGGTCCGAACCGCCCGAGCCGGTGCCCGTCGGGTCGCCCGTCTGGGCCATGAACCCGTCGATCACCCGGTGGAACGGCACGCCGTCGTAGAAGCCCTGGGCGGCGAGCGTCTTGATCCGCTCGACATGGCCCGGGGCGAGGTCGGGACGCAGCGCGATGACGACGCGGCCCTTGGTGGTCTCCAGTACGATGGTCTCGTTGTCGGCCATAGTCTTTCCTTCCGGTTGGGGGAACTGTATCGGCGCGCGCCGGATCCGGCCAGCGCCCGTAACGGGTGCGCCGGCCCTCAGGCCGGCGGGCGGTAGACGAAGCGGAGCGCCACCGGCCGGCCCGCGATGGCCCGGCCCAGGCCCGCCGTGATGTGGACCGGGGTGCAGCGCGCCAGGGCGTCGAGGGTGCCGCGCACCAGAGCGGTCCGCTGATCGCCCGCGGTGCCCGCCGCGTATGTGACGCGCGGCGGGCCGATCAGGCTCCCGTCGCGCCGCAGCGCGAGCCGCACGGTGATCTCGATATCGCCGGCCCCGTCGCCCGGGCGGGCGAGGCCGCCCGGCGCCTGCCAGCAGGCGGCGAGCGCCGGATAGAGCTCGGCCAGGGTGTCGGCGGGCCGCGTCGCCATCCGCGACACCGGCACCGCGATCGTCGCGCGCAGGGTCTGGGGCAGGCTCAGCGGATAGCCGCCCCCCGGCTCGACGGCGTAGCCGTAGAAGGGGGCGCCGTCATAGGCCGCGGCGGCCGCCGGGATCAAGCTCAGCAGGAGGAGCGAGGCGGCGCGCCGACCCGGCATGCGGCCGCTACTTGGCCTTCTCGGCGAGGGTCATGCTGACGATCTTGTCGGGGTCCTGCACGGCGCCGCCGGGCGCGCCGGGGGCGGCCTTCTTGATCTTGTCGAGCACGTCGAGCCCGTCCGTGACGTTGCCGACGATCGTGTACTGGCCGTTCAGGAACGGCGCGTCGCCGAGGCAGATGAAGAACTGCGAGTTCGCCGAGTTCGGATCCTGCGAGCGGGCCATGCCCACGGTGCCGCGGCGGAACTGGGCCGATTGCGTGAATTCCGCCGGGATGTTCGGCAGGCTGGAGCCGCCGGTGCCGTTGCCCTTCGGATCGCCGGTCTGGGCCATGAAGCCGTCGATCACCCGGTGGAACTTGAGGCCGTTGTAGAAGCCCTGCGAGACCAGCGTCTTGATCTGCTTGACGTGCTTAGGCGCCAGGTCCGGCCGCAGCTCGATGGTGATCCGCCCGTCCTTGGTTTGGAGGTAGACGGTGTTGGCGTCGGCAGCCCAGGCCGCCGGGGCCGTGCCGAGCGTGAGGGCGAGCGCGAGGAGGGCGTGGCGTCGGTTCATCGAAGTCCTTCCAGTCTCAGGAATGGGCGGCGAAGCGCTGCCGGAGGCGCGCGGCCACGGCGGCGGGCACGAAGGGCGAGACGTCGCCCCCCATGCCGGCGATCTGGCGCACCAGCGTCGCGGTGATCGGGCGCACCTGGATCGAGGCCGGCAGGAACACGGTCTGCACCTCCGGCGCCATGGCGCCGTTCATGCCGGCGAGCTGCATCTCGTAGTCGAGGTCGGTGCCGTCGCGCAGGCCGCGGATGAACAGCGCGGCACCGCAGCGCCGGGCGGCCGAGACGGCGAGATCGTTGAAGGTCACGATCTCCAGCGTCGCGCCCTCCTCCTGCGCCACCGGCCCGCAGGTCTCGGTCAGGAGCGCCGCCCGCTCCTCGGCGGAGAACAGCGGCGCCTTGCCGGGATGCACGCCGATGGCGATCACGAGGCGGTCCACCAGCCGGCAGGCTTGGCGGACCACGTCGAGATGGCCGTTCGTGACCGGGTCGAACGAGCCGGCATAGAGGGCGGTGCGGGTCATCGCGACCCGACCTAGAGCATTTTTGCGCGGGACGGAACCTCGGGGCGGGACGGCCGGAGCCTCATGCCTTCTCGGGACCGCCCTCGATGCTGCCCTCGATGCCGGGCTCCTGCCCGGCTTCGCCGTTGGTTTCGTCCTCGCCCTCGATATGCTCCACCGAGACGACCTTCTCGTCCTTGGCGGTGTTGAACACCGTCACGCCCTGCGAGGCGCGGCCGACGATGCGGATGTCGTCCACCGGCACGCGGATCAGCTGGCCGCCATCGGTGACCAGCATGATCTGGTCCGAGGCCTCCACGGGGAAGGACGCCACGAGGCTGCCGTTGCGGGCGTTGACCCGCATCGCCGTGATGCCCTTTCCGCCGCGTCCCGAGGTCCGGTACTCGAACGACGAGGAGCGCTTGCCGTAGCCCCGCTCCGACAGGGTGAGCACGTATTGCTCGGCCGCCCCCATCTCGTTGTAGCGGTCCAGCGAGATCGCCGCGGCCTCGGCGCCGTCCTCGGCCTCCGCCTCGCCGTTCTCCTCCGCCTCGCCGGTCACGGCGCGACGCATCTTCAGGTAGCCGGCGCGCTCCTCAGCGGTGGCGTCGAAGGCGTTCAGGATCGTCATCGAGATGACCCGGTCGTCCTTGGCGAGCTGGATGCCGCGCACGCCGGTCGAATCGCGGCCCTTGAAGACGCGCACATCCTCGACGGGGAAGCGGATGCACTGGCCGAGGGCCGTGGTCAGCAGCACGTTCTGGTCCGGACGGCAGATCTCGACATGGACGATGTGGTCGCCCGGATCGAGCTTCATGGCGATCTTGCCGTTGCGGTTCACCGTGGTGAAGTCCGACAGCTTGTTGCGCCGGACGTTTCCGCTCGCGGTCGCGAACATCACGTCCAGCGTCTCCCAGGACGCCTCGTCCTCGGGTAGCGGCATGATCGTGGTGATGCGCTCGGAGGTGTCCTGCAGCTGCAGGATGTTCACCAGCGCCTTGCCGCGGGCGTTCGGGGCGGCCATCGGCAGGCGCCAGACCTTCTCCTTGTAGGCCTGTCCCTGGCTGGAGAAGAACAGCACCGGCGTGTGGGTGTTGGCCACGAACAGGCGGGTGACGAAATCCTCGTCGCGGGTCGCCATGCCGGAGCGGCCCTTGCCGCCGCGGCGCTGGGCCCGGTAGGTCGAGAGCGGCACGCGCTTCACGTAGCCGGCATGCGACACGGTCACCACCATGTCCTCGCGGGCGATCAGGTCCTCGTCCTCGACGCTGCCGTCGAAGTCGACGATCTCGGTCCGGCGCGGGGTGGCGAATTGCTCGCGGACCTCGATGAGCTCCTGCTTCACGATGGTCTGGATGCGCACCCGCGAGCGCAGGATGTCGAGATAGTCGGCGATCTCGTCGGCGAGCGTCTTCAACTCGTCGCCGACCTCGTCGCGGCCCAGAGCCGTGAGGCGCTGCAGGCGCAGGTCGAGGATGGCGCGGGCCTGGGTCTCGGACAGGCGGTAGGTGCCGTCCTCGGCGACCCGGTGGCGCGGATCGTCCACCAGGGCGATCAGCGGCGCGATGTCGTGGGCCGGCCAGTCGCGGCCCATCAGAGCCTCGCGGGCCGTGTTCGGGTCCGGCGAGGTCCGGATCAGGCGGATCACCTCGTCGATGTTGGCCACCGCGATGGCGAGGCCGCACAAGACGTGCGCCCGCTCGCGGGCCTTGCCGAGGAGGAACTTGGTCCGGCGGGAGACGACCTCCTCGCGGAAATCCACGAAGGCCTCGAGCAGGTCCTTCAGGTTCATCAGCTCGGGGCGGCCGCCGTTCAGCGCCACCATGTTGCAGCCGAAGGAGGATTGCAGCGGCGTGAACCGGTAGAGCTGGTTCAGCACAACGTCGGCCATGGCGTCGCGCTTGATCTCGACGACGATGCGCATGCCCGTCCGGTCGGATTCGTCGCGCAGGTCTGAGATGCCCTCGACGCGCTTCTCCTTCACCAGCTCGGCGATCTTCTCGACGAGCGTCGCCTTGTTCACCTGATACGGGATCTCGGTGAAGATCAGCGCCTCGCGCTCCTTGCGCAGCTCCTCGACATGCGACTTGGCGCGCATGATCACCGAGCCGCGCCCCGTCGCGTAGGCCTGGCGCGTGCCGGCGCGGCCGAGGATCATGCCGCCGGTGGGGAAGTCCGGGCCGGGCACGATCTCGGTGAGCTGCTCGATGGTCAGGCCCGGATCGTCGATCAGGGCCACGCAGGCGTCGATCAGCTCGCCGAGATTGTGCGGCGGGATGTTGGTGGCCATGCCGACCGCGATGCCGCCGGCGCCGTTGACGAGGAGATTCGGGAAGCGGGCCGGGAGGACGGTCGGCTCCTCGCGCGACTCGTCGTAGTTCGGTCCGAAATCGACGGTGTTCTTGTCGATGTCGGTGAGCAGCGCGGTGGCGGGCTTGGCCAGCCGCGATTCGGTGTAGCGCATGGCGGCCGGCGGATCGCCGTCCACCGAGCCGAAATTGCCCTGCCCGTCGATGAGCATGAGGCGCATGGAGAAGTCCTGCGCCATCCGCACGAGGGCGTCGTAGATCGATTGGTCGCCGTGCGGGTGGTAGAGACCGATCACGTCGCCGACGATGCGCGCCGACTTGACGTATTTCCGCTCGGGCAGGTGCCCGGATTCGAAGGCGGAGTAGAGGATGCGCCGGTGGACCGGCTTGAGACCGTCCCGGGCGTCGGGAAGCGCCCGGCTCACGATCACGCTCATCGCGTAATCGAGGTAGGAGCGGCGCATCTCGTCGGTGATGGAGACGGGGCGGATGTCGCTGGCGGGCGGGGCGGCGCCAGTCGGATCGTTCTCGGCCAAGTCGATTTCCGTTCTGAGGCCCGGACGGGCGGTGCTCGCGGCGGCCAGGCGGCGCGCGATGCGCCGCAACGGCCTTACGGAAGAGCAGTGATATCAGACGGTTAAATAAGGTTTTCCGAGGCCGCCCGCAAGGTCGCCCGCGAGGCCGCGTCCCGGCCGGATCGGGCAGGGACGCGGAGGGCTTCGCTCAGTAGAACGTCACGTGCCGGGGACCGAAACGGCGGCCGTGCCAGACGTGGTGGCGGTGCCAGTGACGGCGGAAATGGTGGTGCCGGTGCCAATGGTGACGGCGGTGCCAATGGTGGCGGCGGTGATGCCAGTGGCGGCGCCAATGATGGTGCCGGTGCCAGTGGCGCCGGTAGTGCCAGCGGGCCTGCTGCACGGCGGGGGCGGGCGCTGCGGCCTCGGCGCTCGCCGGGACCGGCAGGGGCGCCGCGCGCGCAGGCACACTTGCCAGCCCGCCGAGCAGGGCGGCGAGGAGGACCAGGATTGGCCAGGGTCGCATCGTTTCTCTCCCGTGTGAGCACCCGTCCGAGTCCAGCGGATCCGGGCCGGCACGAGGCTCGCGCCGTTGCCGGAAACGGCCAAGGTCGGCAAACGGTTCGATCCGTTCTGAATGCGCAGATGCGCCGCCCTTGCGTGCGGCGGCAAAGCGCCCAGTTTCCGGACAGGCGCATCCGGGCCGTCCCCCGCCCGGTCCTTCGACGAGCCGCGTAAGACTCCCATGGCGTTCGCGTTCCCCGACTCCGTCCGCGCCCTCCTGCCGCGCCGCTTCAGGGATCGTCGTCCGCGGGTCGCCGTGGTCCGGCTCTCCGGCACCATCGGGGCGGTGTCTCCGATCCGTCCGGGCCTCTCGATCGGCGGCGTGGCGGGCAGCCTCGAGCGGGCCTTCGGGATGCCGGGGGTCAAGGCTGTGGCGCTGCTGATCAACTCGCCGGGCGGTTCACCGGCGCAGTCGCACCTGATCCACCGCCGCATCCGGGCCCTCGCCGAGGAGAAGCGTCTGCCGGTCATCGCCTTCGTGGAGGATGTCGCGGCCTCGGGCGGCTACATGATCGCCTGCGCGGCCGACGAGATCATCGCCGATCCGACCTCGATCGTCGGCTCCATCGGCGTCGTCTCGTCGGGGTTCGGCTTCCATGGCCTGCTGGAGAAGCTCGGTGTCGAGCGTCGCGTTCATACGCAGGGCGAGGCGAAGTCGATGCTCGACCCGTTCCGCCCGGAGGATCCCGCCGACGTGGAGCGCCTGAAGCGCATCCAGGCCGACGTGCAGGACCTGTTCACCGGCCTCGTCACCGCCCGGCGCCCGACCCTGGCCCGCACCGAGAACCTGTTCACCGGCGCGGTCTGGACCGGGCGGCAGGCGCTGCCCCTCGGTCTCGTCGATGCGCTCGGCGACCTGCGCACCGCGATGCGCGCCCGCTTCGGCGAGACGGTCGACCTGCGCCTCGTGGCCGAGGCCCGGGGCGGCCTCGTCTCCCGCCTGCTGCGCCGGGGCGGCGCGCCGGGCGGGATCGAACTCGCCGAGGGGGCGATGGCCGCCGTCGCGGAGCGCGCAGCCTTCGCCCGTTACGGGCTCTGAGACGGGGCCGGAGGGCTTCGCGCTTCGGTGCCCTTCGGAGATCCGCTACCGCCCTGCACGCCGTGCGGAGACGCGGGCGAGCGCCGCGAGATCCTTCTCGCCGTCGCCGTGGCTGATCGCCTCGATGAGGCCGTCGCGCAGCACGCTCGCGAAGGGCATCGGCACCCCCGCGCCCTCGGCGGCCTGGAGGGCGAGCCGCATGTCCTTGGCCCCGAGCTTGAGGAGGAAGCCCGGCGGCTCGTAGCGGTTCTGCGCGATCGAGGCGCCGTAGCCCTTGTAGACCGGCGCGGCGAACAGCGTGTTGGTCATCAGGTCGAGGAAGTCGGCGCCCGGGACGCCGTGGCCCTCCGTGAGCGCACAGGCCTCCGCCATGGCCTCGATCGCCGAGATCAGCATGAAGTTGCCGGCGAGCTTGACGGCGTTCGCCCGCGCCGGGTCGTCGCCGAAACGCCAGGTCCTGGCACCCATGGCGTCGAGGAGCGGGCCCGCGCGGTCGATCAGGGCCGCCGCCCCCGCCGCCACGATGTTGAGCTTGCCGGCCTCCGCCACGTCCGGCCGCCCGAAGACCGGCGCGGCGATGTAGGGGACGCCCGCCCGCTCGTGCACGGCGGCGAGCTGCCGGGCGAGCGCCACCGAGATCGTGCTCATGCCGATGTGCAGGCCCGGGCGCTCCGGCCGGTCGAGCAGGCCGCCCGCCACGATCACGGCTTCGAGCGCCGCGTCGTCGGCCAGCATGGTGATGACCGCGTCGCCGGCGAAGGCTTCGGCGGCGCTCGCCACCGGGGTGACGCCGTCGATGCCGCGCGCGGCCTCGGGCGAGCGGTTCCAGGCGCGGACCGTGTGACCCGCCCGCGCGAGGTTGGCGGCCATGGCGCGACCCATCCGCCCCAGTCCGATGAATCCAACGTCCATGCCGTGCTCCTCGACGCGCTCTGCCGCCTGCCAACCTGGGTGCCCCCGCGCGGCGGTCAACGGCGCCCGGCCGGATTTGCGCCGATCGCCGGCCGTGGCAAGCTCGACCCATGCTGCAGAATCGCATCACCGACATCCCCGGCCTGCGGGTCGGTCACGCCACCGATCTGCGGCTTGCGAGCGGCGTCACGGCGATCCTGTTCGACGATCCGGTGGTCGCTTCCGTCGACGTGCGCGGCGGCGGGCCGGGCACCCGCGAGACCGACCTGCTCGATCCCGAACGCACCGTGGAACGGATCGACGCCCTAGTCCTGTCCGGGGGCTCAGCCTTCGGTCTCGACGCGGCGGCCGGGGTGACGGCGTGGCTCGCCGAGGCCGGGCGCGGCTTCCCGGTCGGCGGCATGCGGGTGCCGATCGTTCCCGGCGCGATCCTGTTCGATCTCCCCAACGGCGGCGACAAGGCCTGGGGGCGCTACCCGCCCTACCGCGAGCTGGGCTTCGCGGCCGCCGCGGCTGCGGCCGCGGACTTCGCCCTCGGCTCCGTCGGGGCCGGGACCGGCGCGCGCACGGGTCGGCTCAAGGGCGGGATCGGATCCGCCTCGGCGCGGGTACCGGGCACGGACTTCCGGGTCGGGGCCCTCGCCGCCGTGAACGCCTTCGGCAACGCGACCGTCGGCGACGGCCCGCATTTCTGGGCCGCGCCCTTCGAGGATGGTGACGAGTTCGGCGGCCTGGGCGCGCCGGCCCATGTTCCCGCCGAAGCCCACGCCTTCCCGATGCGCGCGCTGCCCGGCGCCGCCACGACGCTCGCCGTGGTGGCGACCGACGCGGCGCTGACCAAGGCGCAGTGCCGGCGCCTCGCGGTGGCGGCGCAGGACGGCCTCGCCCGCGCCCTCGTGCCGGCCCATACGCCGCTCGATGGCGATCTGGTCTTCGCCGTGGCGACCGGCGCCGTGCCCCTCGCCGACCCGGTGGTGGACCTCGCTCGCCTCGGAGATGTCGCCGCGCGGGTCCTGGCCCGGACCGTGGCGCGCGGGGTGTTCGCCGCGACGAGCCTGCCGGGGCTCGCGCCGTCGCCGCCCCTGGCGGGTGCGGGGCTTCCGCCGGCCTGGCGCGACCTCTACGGCGCCTGATCCGCCACGCCCGCTCCGGAACGAAGCGGCAGGACCGGGGTTACAGGGCGCGGCCGAAGGCCGTGTCGTGGCTCGGATCGCGCCGGGCCGCGACCTGTGCCAAACGGGAGGATTCCTCATGAAAATGACCGGCCTGATCATCGCCGCGTCCGTCGCACTGTTCGCCGGCGGCGCCCAGGCGATGCCCGTGGCGCCGCTGTCCGGCGGCGACGCCTCGGTCACCCTCGTGCGCGGCGGGTGCGGGTTCGGCGCGCATCGCGGGCCGTATGGCGGCTGCCGCCTGAACCGCGGTCCGCGTGGTGCGATGCGCCGCGCCATGACCGGCGCGCCCCGCGGTTGCCCGCCCGGCCTCTACCGCGGCCCGCGGGGCTTCTGCCACCGCTGAGCGATGGCGTCGGTGCCGCCCGCCGGGGCGGTGCCGACGCACGACGGCGTCGGGTCCGACTGGAGTGCGCCCGGGGCGAGCGGAACGGAACCGCACGCTGGCGAGACGCCGGGAGGCTCGGACCCGCGTGGCGGCTCGGACGCGGCCCCGAGCCCCGGGCTTCTGCGGGACCGGTGTCTTGCGGCCCGCGTGCCATGTCCGCGGCGGTGCCGGTCCCCGCGCTCAAGCCGGTCGTTTCGGTCTCGAGGCGGCGCGTCTGCGTGGAGGCCGGCTCGGGCGTCTTCTGCGGATCGGTGGCCCGCCTTCGGAGGAGCCGAGCGTGACCGACGGTCCCACCGACCTTAGCGAGCGCCGCTTGCCATTGCGGGCGGCGGCGATGACGATGGTCGTTCCGGGCGCCCGATCAGGTAACCCTGGACGGCATCACAGCCCAGTTGCCTGAGAAGCGCCAGCTGATCCGCATCCTCGACCCCTTCGGCAAGGGTGAGGATGTTCATGTCGCGGCCCATCTGGGTGATCGCCTTGATCACCGCCATCGAGTGGTTGTCCGTCAGCGCGGCCGCTACGAAGCTGCGATCGATCTTGATCCGGTCCAGAGGCAGATCGCGCAGGTGTGCGAGGGACGAGTAGCCGGTCCCGAAATCATCCATCGCGATCTTCAGACCGAGCTGGCGCAGGGCGGAGAGGGTGTGGGCGATCTGACGCCCGTCCTCGACCAGCGCCGTCTCCGTCAACTCGATCTCCAACCGGTGCGGCGGCAACCCGCTCTCGGCCAGAGCTGCGGTGATGTGGGCGAGAAGCATCGGCGAGCGGAACTGGACGGCCGACACGTTCACGGCGACATGCTGATGCGGCTGCCAGCGGGTGGCTTGGCGGCACGCCTCGCCCAGCACCCAGGTCCCGATCGGCACAATCAGCCCCGTCTCTTCCGCCACCGGGATGAAGCTTGCCGGCGCGACGAGCCCCCGCGTCGGATGCTGCCACCGGATCAGCGCCTCGAAGCCGACGACAGCGTCATCGGCGAGGGCCATGATGGGCTGGTAGGCGAGATGAAACTGCCCCTCCGTCAAGGCGATCCGGATGTCGTTCTCCAGGGTGTGGCGCTCGGCGACGACCTCCATCATGCCCGATGCGTAGTGCGCTGCGCGTCCTCGTCCGTGACGCTTCGCCTCGTACAGAGCGATGTCGGCGCGCTGCAGCAGCTCTTCCGGACTCGACCGATCCGCGTTGTCGCTCAAGCCGATGCTGCAACCGACCATGACCGTGAGGTCGTTGAAGGCGTACGGCTTCTCGACGTCCACGATGATGTCTTCGGCCAGGCGGCTCGCTGCATCGGCATCCGCCTGTGTGACCACGGCCATCTCGTCGCCGCCCAGGCGCGCCACGAACCCTGACGCGCCCGCTAGGGCGCGCAGGCGCGCGGCAACGGTGACGAGCAGGCGATCGCCGACGCCGTGACCGAACGTGTCGTTGACCGCCTTGAACCGATCGAGATCGATCAGCAGGAGCGTGAAGGCCTGTCCGGTCTCATGGACGAGCGCCATGTGTTCGATGAGCGAGCGGCGATTCGCCAGACCCGTGAGGGGATCACGGTAGGCGAGGTGCAGGATCTCTCGCTGCGCCTGCTTCTCCCGCGAAACATCGTCGAAGGTCAGCACCGCGCCATCGTCGATGGGCTGGCAGGCGATAGACAGGATCCGGCCGTCGTCGAACGTATGCTCGACGAGCGTCTCCTCGCTCCGGGCCATCCAGGTCCGATGATTCGCCAGCACCCGCGCGATGCGGGTTTCGTCCCAGGCATTGGCGCGGCCGGTCACATCCAGAAACGTCGATAAGCTCATGCCTCGGGCCATGCTTCCCGGCGGCAGGTTGAGCATCGTGCACAGTTTCTCGTTGTACAACTCGACGACTTCGGCGCCGGAAACCTTCAGGATCCCGTTCGACATGTTCTGCAATGTCGTCGCCAGGATTCGCGCGTGCGTGGCCTCCTGCCCCTCGAAGCGCTTGGCAACCAGCAGGGCGAGCAATGTGCCGAGCAGGAGGATGGCGGCGCCCGTCGCGGCGAGGGCAGCGAGTTGGACCTGCATGATCGGCAGGAGCTGATCGGACCGCGCTCCGACCAGCGTGGTGCCGGCGATGGAGATGAAGTGCGTGCCGCAGACCGCGGACACGATGAGAAACAGGGTGACGAGCGGTGGACGGGCATGTCGCGCCACGGTCCGAGCCAACGCCATACAGATGCCGCCGATCAGGCTGGCCAGGATGTCGAGGTCGGGCGACTGCGTTTGGCTGCAGCCCCTCAACGCGGCCATGCCGATGAGGTGCATGCCGCCGATCCCCAAGCCCGCCGCCGCGCCGGTTGCTGCGCGCGTCCATGTCCGCGCACATTGCGTCGACAGGGCCAGCGGCCCGCCGACCGCGACAATGGCCACGGCCGCTGAGCCCAGGGTCGTCGCCGCCTCGTAATTCAGAAGGAGGTCGGTCCGGTACCCGAGCATCGCGACGAAGTGGGTGGTCCAAACGCCGGTCCCGGCAACCACGGCCGTTCCGAGTTGCCAGCGCCTCCTGACGCGCGCCGAAGCGCTCTCCGCTTGCCGGATGAAGTGGACGAGCAGCCACGCACTGAAAAAGCAGATGACCATCGCGGCCAGGGCGAAACCGGCCGCCTGACTGTCCAGAAGGGCTGCGACGAAGAGATCCATAGGATCATCATGCACCACAAAGATGTGCGCAAACTAAATCATCATCGTGAAGAATTCTCTGGGCGTGCCCCCATAGACGGCCGGGTGTAACAACCAAAAATTGAAGGTGTCGGGCAAGCTCGAATATCCTGCCGAACGGCGTCAAAATCTGCCGGTTTCGACCGCCGGAGCTCCGAGTCTCCACGACGTCGAAGCTCCGGGCGTGAACGCGGCCGATTCGCTGTTCCGGAATACTGAGGAATACAGCCAGTCGCCCGTACCGTCTGTACTAGGCCGGAAGAATGGTTTCGCGCTTCGCGAGGTCTCGAATTGTTCTCGAAGAAATGATCGGTCTCAATTTTCGAGAGAAGGCCAATCGCGCAGCCTGTGACATAGCGAATGCCGCGCCGGATCCGGCAGGTTTGGCCGGACCACGGAGTGTCGCGACGGCTTGGCTCTTTTGCCTGTCGCTATAAGGCATTTGTTGGCCGAACTTATAGTATTTATGCCTATTTATTGTATTGAATGTCGGGCATTTGTCGTATGGATGTGATCGCCGCGCGGGCGGCTGGAACGGCGACGTTGATGCGCGGGCCGGATCCTTGCCGGGACGCCAATCGCGCTGGTGCGCGATGGCGTGTGATTGGCCCGGATCTACAAAAGATCGCCGTCCCCACCGTGCTCCGGGCCTGACCGGCGCAGGCGTGATCCTGCTTCGGCCTGCGGGTCGTCCCGCACGGGCAGTGTCACGGCATCCCGGTCGATGCTGCCCGCGCCGTCCTCGCGCGCGGCCAAGCGAACCACGACCGAATGCGGCCTCCCGGTGTCGCGCAACCGGAGGGCTTCGCCGTGCCCGCGAGGGGGCGGCGGCGTCTCACACCTCGGCGCGGGCCTCCTCCAGCAACTGCGCCAGCCCGGCATCCACCTCCGCGGCCAGCATCCGGCGCTCGGCGTCGGTGAGATCCTTGGCCCAGGCCCCGCTGCCGAACCCCTCCGTGCAGCGCGCCCGCTCGGAGGCGAAATAGGCTTCGGTCTCGGCCGGCCGCGTCTTCATGGCGTGGACGAGGCCGAACCACGCCGCCCGCTCCACCACCGCCAGCCGTGCCCGCAGGCGGATGGCCACCGCCTTGTCCGCATCGATCCCGGAATCGCTCATGGTCTCTCTCCGCCCTCCTGCTCCGCGAGCTGCGCGAGCAGGCCCTGAAGCTGTCCCGGAACCGGCTCGTTCGCCGAACGCGCGTAGAGGACGCGCAGTTGCCGGCCGATCTCCGCGAGGCTCATGGAGCCCTTGGCGATCACCCGGTCGGCCTGCCGGTTCAGGCTCTCCTTCTCGGCGGTGGTGATCTCCTTGGCGGTCAGCACCACCACGGGCACGTCGCCATCGGGCCGCGAGCGGAGCGCCCGCAGGAAGCCGAACCCGTCCATCTCGGGCATCATCAGGTCGAGCAGGATCAGGCTCGGCCGGGCCTGGCTGAAGCGTTCCAGGGCGATCCGGCCGTTCTCCGCCTCGTCGACGGTCCAGCCCTCCCGGCCGAGGGAGCGGCGCAGGCGCTCCCGGGCATCCGCATCGTCATCCACCACGAGGACCCGTGCCTCGTTCGGCGCCTCGGGCCGGTAGCGCTCCATCAGGCCCTTGAGCCGGTCCCAGTCGATCGGCTTGACGAAATAGTCGGTGGCGCCGAGCGCCTGGCCGAGCCCCTGCTCGGCCACCACCGAGGTCATGATCACCGGGGTCCCGGCCAGTTCGGGATCGTTGCGCACGGCGTGAAGCACCGCCCAGCCGTCCATGCGGGGCATCTCGACGTCGAGCAGGATCGCCCGCGGCCGGAGCGCCCGGGCGAGCGTCAGGCCGGCGCGGCCGTCATTGGCGCTGCGGACGTGGAAGCCCTCGCGCTCCAGGAAGCGCTGGAGCAGCTCCCGGGCGGCCGGATCGTCGTCGACCAGCAGCACCGTCTCGTGCTCCTCGTGCGGCTCCACCGGCGTGAGAGCCTCGGCCTCGGCCGTCGGCGCATCTTCGGGGCTCAGGATCGCGGGCAGGCGGACCGTGAAGGTCGCCCCCGCCCCCGGAACGCTGGTGACGCCGATGTCGCCGCCCATCGCCTCGCAGAAGGCGCGGGTGATGGCGAGCCCGAGACCCGTGCCGCCGAACTGGCGGGTGGTCGAGTCGTCGGCCTGGACGAAGCGCTCGAACAGCCGCCCGATCTGGGTCTCGGTCATGCCGATCCCGGTATCGGCGACCGCGAAGGACAGCCAGTCCGCCCCCTCTTCCCGGTGCCGCCGCACCGTCAGGGTGATCGTCCCCTTCTCGGTGAACTTGGCGGCGTTGCCGAGCAGGTTCACGAGGCACTGGCGGATCTTGGTCTGATCCTGGTGCATGGACCCGAGATCGGCGCCCGCCCCTTCGCCGGCATCGAGGACGAAGCGGTTGCCCTTCTTCTCCATCAGCGAACCGGTGGAATCGCCGACATCGCGGAGCAGGTCCGCCACCGCGAAGGTCTCGGCCGAGGCGGTCATGCGGCCGGCCTCGATCTTCGAGATGTCGAGGACGTCGTTGATCAGCGACAGCAGGTGGCGCGCGGCCGCCTCGATCTTGCGCAGGTCGGGCAGGAGGGCGGCCTGGCCGATATCCTCCAGCTCCTCGCCGAGCATCTCGGAATAGCCGATCACCGCCGAGAGCGGCGTGCGCAGCTCGTGGCTCATGTTGGCGATGAACTGGCTTTTCGCCCGGTTGGCCGCCTCGGCGGCCTGGCGGGCGCGCTCCACCGCCTCCTCGGCCTCCTTCCGGTCGGTGACGTCGACGCAGGTGCCGACCCATTCCCGGAGGGAACCGTCCTCGGCGAGGACCGGCACGCCGCGCACCTCCATGGTGCGCCAGGCCCCGTCGTGGCGGCGCAGCCGGTACTCGACCTCGTAGAGCGCCCGCGCCTCCACGGAGGCGGCCCAGGCATCGGCCGCGTGACCCCGGTCCTCGGGATGGACGGCATCCAGCCAGCCCCAGCCCTGGTAGGCCTCCTCGGTCTGGCCGGTATAGATGCTCCATCGGACCTGCGGCGGCATCAGCTCGCCCGCCGCGTTGGTGTTCCAGATCACCGCCGCCGAGGCGTCGACCAGCGCCCGGAACCGCTGCTCGGAATGGCGCAGGCGCTCCTCGATGGCGCGGCGGCCGGTGATGTCGGTGTTGGTCCCGTACCAGCGCAGGATCCGCCCGGATTCGTCCCGGTGCGGCAGCGCCTTCGACAGGAACCAGCGATAGGTCCCGTCCCGCCCGCGCAGGGGGAACGTGTCCTCCCAGGACCGGCCCAGGGTGATCGCGGCCCGGTAGCGCTCGGTCACCGCCTCGACGTGATCCGGGTGATGGACCGTGCGCCAGCCCCATCCCCGCATGTCCTCGAGGGACGTGCCGGTGAAATCGTACCAGCGCTGGTTGTACCAGATGATCGTGCCGTCAGCCTCGGCGATCCAGGCGAGCTGCGGCAGCGTCTCGGCGAGGTTGCGGTAATCGGCATCCGTGACGGATCCTGGGCCGCTCTCAGTCTCGCTCATCGACCCGACGCTGTCCCGTCATCCGCCCCAGCGGCGGCCTATACCAGTATTCCTTATACACGCATCGCGTCCGGATCCGACCGCGGCGACGCCGCGGCCGGCAGGCGGCGAAACCGCAGGGCGTCCACCGTGTAGAGCGCGAGCGCCACCCAGATCAGCGCCAGCATGAGCGCCCGGTGCGGCTCGACGTGCTCGCCGTAGACGAGGACGCTGAGGAGAAGCAGGCAGGTGGGCGCCACGTATTGCAGCAGGCCGAGGGTGGTGAGCCGCAGGCGCACCGCCGCGGCGGCGAACCAGATCAGCGGCAGCGCGGTGGTCAGGCCCGTGAGCATCAGGAGCGCGCGGTCGCCCGGCGCGGACGGCAGGAACGGCTCGGGCGAGAGGACGAGCCAGACGATGGCGGCCGGCAGGAGCAGGAGGGTCTCGGCCAGGAATCCGACCAGCGCGTCGACGGCGACGATCTTCCGGGCGAGCCCGTAGAGCGCGAAGCTCACCGCCAGCGACAGCGACATGAGGGGCAGCTCACCGGCCCAGACCACCGCGACGGCGACGCCCGTCGCGGCGATGCCGATGGCCAGCGCCTGCGCCGGCCGCAGCCGCTCGCCCAGCACCACCCGCCCGAACGCCACGCTGACCAGGGGATTGATGTAGTAGCCGAGGCTCGCGTCGAGCAGGTGCCCGCTGCTGACCGCGTAGAGGTAGAGCAGCCAGTTCACGCCGATCATGGCCGCCGAGAGCAGCAGGAGCGCGTGCCGCTTGCGCAGCGGGAACGGCAGGTTCAGGCGGTGGCGCGCCGCGAGGACCAGCGCCAACGCGCCGGCGAACAGGCTCGACCAGACGATGCGCTCCGCCAGGATATGATACGGGGTGTAGGCCCCGAGCATCCGGAAATGCACCGGAACCAGGAGGCCCCAGCTCAGATAGGCGGCGAGCGCGTAGACGAGGCCCACGGCGTCCTCCCGGTCGACCCGGATGGGCGGCCGGGTCGGCGGGCTTTAGCGTGCCGGGCCAGTCCCTGTCAGGGGGTGCCGCGCAGGGCAGCCATCCGGCGGTCGCGGTCGGGTCTTCACGCCGCGCGGATCGTGGCGAGGAAGCGCCGAACCTCACCGCCGAGGTCCGCGGATTGGCGGGCCAGCGCGGCGGCGCAGGCCTGCACCCGATCGGCGGCCGTCCCGGTCTCTCCGGCAGCCGCGGCAACGGCCGCCATGGTGGTGGTCACCGCGCGGGTGCCGGTGGAGGCCTGCACGACGTTGCGGGCGATGGCCCGGGTGGCCGCCTCCTGCTGCGTCACCGAGGCCGCGACGCTGGCGGCGACCCCGTCGATCTCGCGGATCCGTGCGGTGATCGCGGCGATCACCGCGACCGCCTGATCGGTCACGCCCTGGATGCGGCCGATCTGTCCCGAGACGTCGCCCGTCGCCTGGGCCGCCTGCGCGGCGAGGTCCTTCACCTCGCTCGCCACGATCGCGAAGCCCCGTCCCGCCGCTCCGGCGCGGGCCGCCTCGATGGTGGCGTTGAGCGCCAGCAGGTTGGTCTGACGCGCGATGGCCCCGATCAGCTCCACCACCGCGCCGACCTTGGCGGCGGCGGCGCTGAGATCCTGCACGAGGGTCGCGGTCCGATCCGCTTCGACGACGGCGCTCTGAGCGAGGATGGCCGAGCCGCCGATCTGCCGGCCGATCTCCGCCACGGTGGTTTCGAGTTCCTCGGCGGCGGCCGCCACCGTGCCGACGTCGCGCGCGGCCGTCTCGGCGGCACCCGCGACCGCCGTGGATTCGCCGACGGTCCGCGTCGCCGTGACGGTCATGGTCCGGGCGGTGGTCTGGAGGGCGGCGATCGACTCCGACACCAAGCCGATGATGCGTCCCACCGTCAGCTCGAAGCCCTCGGCGAGCCGCAGGAGGGTCCGGCTGCGGTCGGCGGCGGCGTCCTCGGCCTGCCGCCGCGCGGTCTCTGCCTGCGCGACGGCCTTCCGCGCGACGAGGGCCTTGATGCCCGCGACGGCGCTGCCGATGGCACCGATCTCGTCGCCGCGCCGCGCTTCCGGGACCTCCGCGTCGAGCCGCCCGGCCGACATGGCTTTCAGAGCGGCCGTCAACCGGCCGAGGGGGCGGGCGACGCCGACATGCACCACCAGAACACCGATCAGGATGCTGGCGGCGATGCCGCCCGCCGACAGGCTGATCGCCCAGGACAAGGTCGTGCGGGTGTCCGCGCTGAGGGCCGCGGAACCCGTGCGGATCGACGTGCTCAGATCGTCCACGAAGGCGTCGAGGGCGGCAAACAGCGTCTTCTGGAGCGGATCCACCTGCGTGTGCGCCAGCGTCAGGGCCTGGGCGCTCATGCCCTTCTTGGCCATGGCGCACATCTCGCCGGTGAGTGCGATGTAGGTGCCCAGGAGCGTCGCGATCCGGTCGGTCCGATCGTCGAATGTCGGGGCGTTCCGGCGCACGCCGTCGAGGAGGCGTGCGGCTTCGGCCGGAAGGGGCTCGAACGCGGCGCCGATGCGGTCCGACGCGTCCGGATCGGCCTCGCCGAGGGTGCGGAAGGCCACGTAGCTCATCTGATAGACCACGCGTCCGAGGCGTGCCGCCATCGTGGCCGCCGTGGCGTCGTTGCCGAGATAGGCGCTGTAGGCCGCATCGGCCGCGGTCATCCGTTTGGAGATGTACCATAGAAAGCCGACCGCATTCACCGCGATGAAGGCGAACGCGAAGGCGATCTTGACGGCAATGGGGAACTTGAAGTGGCGACGCACTGGGAAAAACTCCGCGCTGCCGCTGCTTATGTGTTAGCGGATGGCGAAGTCGATTGCGAACGCGGGGCTTGGGACGGATCGGACATCGAATGGGATTGTCGCGCAATCTTTCATCCGGGACGTGTGGATTGATTTCGCGTTCAACCGTCGGCGCGTCGAATCGCGGCACGTTCCGCGTGTTCGGACGAGTGCGCCCCGGCGGGCCGTCGCGCGCGCGACATCTTCCCCGCGCGGCGGCACTCTTTCAGGGGGCCAGCCAGCCGCCCTGCCATGCCGACCCGCACCGGTGCCAGGCGGCCCGCCGGTGACCGCGGCGGTCGAGGTAGAGGAAATCCAGGCGCTCCACCCGGACCAGCACGGCGGCGAAATGCGGCCGTCCCAGCGCCCCGGCCGCGGCCTCGTCCGGCAGGGCGTAGGCGTCCCCCGCCGGCAGGGCCGTGCCCGGGCCGGGTTCGCTCCCGTAACAGACCCGGCTCATCGCCCGGGACCCGGCCCAGGCCGCCTCGGCCACCGCGTCGTCGACGTGCAGCGCGGCGCGCCCCTCGATGCGGATCTGGATCTTCGTCGCCTCGTCGTAGGCCGTGAGCGCGCAGGCCGGGTTCGCCAGGATCTCGGCGGCCTTGTCGGAGCGGCGGTCGCAGTGGAACCGGAGGGTTCCGGCATCCCGGTCGGCGGCGCGCAGCACCACCGTGCGCAGCCGCGGGCCGCCCGCCGCGCCGAGCGTCGCCACCACCGGCAGGTGGAACCCGCTGCGGCCGTGCGCGGCGCCGTCCGCCAGATGGCCCCAAAGCGCCGCGAACGTCGCGTCCAGGTCGTCGTAATAGGCGGGCAGCGGCGCGCGGCTCATGGGCTGCCGCGCCTCCGCCGCCGCTCGCGGAAGATCAGCGCGAGGTTGCGCAGGTAGATCCCGGTGGAGAGCCCCTGGCCGATGATGATCACCGGCTCGCGGCGCACGAACCCGTAGACCAGGGTCATCAGCCCGCCGAGGATCGACAGGAACCAGAACGACAGCGGCATCACGCTCCGCCCGGCCCGCTCGCTGGCGATCCATTGCAGGATGAAGCGCGAGCCGAACACCACCTGTGCGACGATGCCGAAGACCAGCCAGAAGTCGAGCCGGGTGACGAACACGTCGTAGAAATAGGCCGGCAGATCGTGGGCGAGCTGGATCAGCATCCGACGTCCTGGTCTGCGGGTTGGCCGGCCGGGTCGACGATCTCCTCGGGCCGCGGATCGGCGCGCTTGCGCCGGATCAGCCACCAGACCCCGGCGAGATCGAGGAGCCCGACCCAGAGGCGGTCGAACAGGCCGTAATTGGACACCCCCGTCAGCCGCGGCCGGTCGACCACGTCGCGGTGGACCACCGAAAAGCCCTCCCGGGCCACCAGGGCCGGCATGAACCGGTGGAGGGCGTCGAAATACGGCAGCCTGAGATACACGGCGCGCCGGAACACCTTCAGGCCGCAGCCGGTATCGCGGGTGGCGTCGTTGAGGATCCGCCCGCGGACGCCGTTGGCGATCCGGGACTGGAGCATCTTGAACGGGCCGTCCTTGCGGCCGCGCCGCTGACCCTGGGCGAGGCCGGTGTCGGGCCCCGCCGCCTCCAGGGCTTCCAGCAGGGCGGGGATGAAGGCCGGATCGTTCTGGCCGTCGCCATCGAGGGTCGCGACGATCGCGCCGCGGGCCGCGAGGACGCCGCTGCGCACCGCCGCCGACTGGCCGCCGCTCCGGGCGTGGCGCAGCGCCCGCAGCCAGGGGCGCCCGGCCCGGGCCGCCGCGAGGGCCGCCGGGGTGCCGTCGGTGGAGCCGTCATCCACGTAGATCAGCTCGAAGGCCAGCCCCGCGCAGGCGGCCTCGATCTCGGCCACCAGGGGCGCGATGTTGCCGGCCTCGTTCTTGACCGGCACGACGACGCTGAGATGGGGATTCGCGTTCACGGGGCCACCGCGTAGGCCGTCACGAAGACCCGGCGGCCGGTATTGAGGTTGAAACCCTCGACCTCCGCCAGGGGGGCGGGTGCGCCGCGCCCCACCGGCCAGGCCGCGTTGAAATCGTCGCGGTCCCGGGATTCCACGAAGAGCAGGCGGCAGCCGCCGCCTTCCAGGAAGGATCGCGCCGCGGCGCCGTCGGGCGGCAGGGCGAGGCCGGTGCCGATCAGGAACACGAGGCTCGGCTCGCGGTAGCCCAGGCTCGCCACCTGTGGGTTCGGGCAAGGCACCCGGTCGCGCAGGGCCGCGAGCCGGGGCGAGACCTTCAAAGCCGGCAGCGAACGCTGCGCCACGCCGAGCACCGCCGGACCGAGCAGGGCCGAGGCCAGGACCCCGAGCGCGAGGGCGCGCTCGGCGGATCCCTGCGCGAAGGCGAGCCAGGCCAGGATCGCGACCGCGCAGGCGGCGGCGAGCAGGGGCAGAGCCGGCCACGGGATGGTGTGGGCGTCGAGGCGCCAGCCCGCGAGGCAGAGGCCGAGGCTGAGCGCGACCGGGATCGCCGGCACCAGCAGGGCCGTCAGGCGCGCGCCCCGCAGGCGCGGATCCAGCGCTCCGCGGGACAACGCCAGCACGGTGAGGATCGCGAGCCAGGGCATCAGCGGCAGCACGTAGTGGGGCAGCTTGGTGGGCACCGCCTCGAAGATCAGCCATGCCGGCAGCACCGCGGCGATGAGGAAGGCCACGGCGGGCTCCCGCCGCGCCCGCCACGCGAAGGGCAGGCTCATGGCCGCGAAGGCCGCCCCGGGCCAGAAGGTGGCGAAGAACACGAGCGCGTAGGCTCCGGGTGGCCCCCAGTGCCGCTCCGCCGCCCCGCCGACCTTGCCGAGCATGTCGTGCCCGACGGCCTCGGCGTAGAAGGCGCCGCCGCTCTTCCAGGTGATCGCCGCGAACCAGGGCGCCACCAGCAGGAGCGTGAGGGCGAGGCCCGGCCAGGGCCGGAGGGGCAGCAGCCAGCGGGCGGATCGCGCCCGGAGCGACAGGCCGAGCGCCGGCAGCGCGACGAAGAGCGGCACCATCGGCCCCTTCACCAGGATCCCGACCGCCATCCCGAGCCAGAATGCCGCAAAGGTTGGTCCGGAGGTCGGCCCTGAGGTCGGTGTGCCGTCCCGCGGCGCCAGCCACGCGCGGGCGAGTGCGGCAAGGCTCGCGGTGGCGCAGGCGGCGAGCAGGGCGTCAGTCTTGGCGAGGTGCGCTTCGGCAGAGAGCATCAGGCAGGCGCCGTAGAGGGCGGCCGCCAGCAGTGCGGGCCGGCGGGGCAGGAAGGCCAGCGCCGCCCAGTAGGCGAGCAGCACCGAGGCGACGGCGCCGATCAGCGAGGGGATGCGGTAGAGGGCGATCTGGGTGCGGGCCCCGGGCACCCCCAGCGCCTCGCCGGCCGCCACGGCGGCGGCCTGGGCCCAGTAGATCCCCACCGGCTTCTTGTGCCGCGCTTCGCCCTGGAAGCGGATATCCACGAGGTCGCCGCTCTCCAGCATCTGCTTCGAGGCCTGGGCGAAGCGCGGCTCGTCCCGATCCATCGGCTGCAGGGAGATCTGGCCCGGCAGAAACAGGATCAGGCACAGCGCCAGCAGGGCGGCGACGGCCCGGCCATGGGTGAGGCTCAGCGCGTCGAGTCCGCGGCCGATCCGGTCGACTGGGGCGAGGCGCGGAGCGCCGTCGGCGGAGAGGCTCGTGGTCATGCCGGGCCGGTCAATCAGGATCGGGCGGGAAGGTCAAATGCAGCCGCGTCGTCGCCGGTCGCCCCCCGCCGTCGGCGCCCCGATCCGCCTACGTGGCGGCCCGCAGGCGCGCGAAGCCTGCATCGAGGTCGGCCTTGAGGTCGGCGGTGTCCTCGAGGCCGATATGGAAGCGCAGGGCCGGTCCACCGGGCGCCCACTTCGTGGCGGTCCTGTAGCCGGCACAGTCGAACGGGATCACGAGGCTCTCGAAGCCGCCCCAGGAGAAGCCCATCCCGAACAGCTGCAGCCCGTCCAGCATGGCGGCCAAAGCCATCTCGGGCACCGGCTTGAGGATCACGCCGAACAGGCCCGAGGCGCCCGCGAAGTCGCGCGTCCAGATCGCGTGGCCGGGATCCTCGGGCAGGCCGGGATGGAGCACGCGCAGCACCTCGGGCCGCGCCTGGAACCATCGGGCCATCTCCAGCCCGGCGCGGCCGTGCTCGCGCAGGCGCAGGTTCATGGTGCGCAGTCCGCGCAGCGCCAGGAAGATGTCCTCGGCGCCGGCGCACATGGCGAAATGGTCGAAGGTGCGGCGCACGGCCGGGTAGTAGCGCGCGTTGGCGGAGGTCAGGCCGATCAGCAGGTCCGAGCCGCCGCTCAGGTACTTGGTTCCGGCCTCCACGGCGATGTCGACCCCGCGCTCATGCGGCGGGAACAGCAGCGGCGTCGCCCAGGTGTTGTCCATGATCACGCAGGCGTCGCGGGCGTGCGCGACCTCGGCGATCGCGGGCACGTCCTGCATCTCGAAGCTCTGCGAGCCGGGGGCCTCGACCAGCACGGCCCGGGTGTTCGGGCGCATCAGGTCCGCGATGCCGGCCCCGATGATCGGGTCGTAATAGGTGACCTCGACGCCGTAGCGCGCCAGCACGCCGTCGCAGAACTGGCGGGTCGGCCGGTAGGCGGAATCGGTGACGAGGAGATGGTCGCCCGCCGAGACCGCGGCCATCAGCGCGACGGTGAGCGCCGCGAGGCCCGAGGGCGTCACGACGGTGCCGGCGGCGCCGGCGAGCTCCGTCCAGGCGGTCGTCAGCGCATCCATGGTGGGCGTCGCCGAGGTGCCGTAATTGTAGCGCCCGCGCCGGTTCTTGATCGCGTCGTAGGTCGGATAGAGGACCGTGGAGCCCCGATAGATCGGCGTGTTCACGAAGCCGTGCTGCTCGCCCGGATCGCGGCCCGCATGCACGAGGCGCGTCGCGGGCGCGAAGGTCTGCTGGGCGTCGGGCGAAGGCTTCAGGGACATCGAGGCTCGGTGATCGCGTTGCGGTGCACCGCACGAAGCGCGTCGCATCCGGCGAGGTCAAGCCGGACGCGGCGTTCCGCAGCCCTGAGACGCCGTGTTTGCCGCGCTCACGGGGTCTCGGGCGAATCGGACACGGCGGCCTCCTCGTAGGCCTCCATCCAGGCGGCGCGCTCCTGGGAGCCTTCCGGATAGGGGCATTCGCTCACGGGTTTTCCGTAGAGGCGCGCGTTGCGGCCCTGGATGAACGGGCTGTCGCTCGCGGTGGCCTGGACGTTGGTCAATATCGCCTCCCGAAGACTTGAGGGTGGGGCTTCGTTAACGGCCGCGCCGTAAATCTGTTGCCGTCTCAAGTCGCGTCCCGGGTCGTTGCGTGCGTATCCTGCGTTCCCTCCTCGGCGCCGTCCTCGTCCTCGTCTCGACGGCGACCGTCGCCCTCGTCAGCGCCGATCGGCTCGCCCATCTGGCGCCGGCGCCCGTGGTCCGCGCCGCCCAGGCCGAGCCGTCGGCGACGGGGTCGATCCCGGCTCCGGTCAAGGCCGCGCCCGCGCCGAAGCCGGCCGTGCCCAGCATCCCGAACGGGTTCGACACCGAGCGGCTCCACGCGCTGATGCGCGGCGACCCGATCCTGCCGGGCCGCTGAGCACCGTCACGCCTGTCCCGCCCCGGATCGCATCCCGAGGCGCCGGAGCGCGGCGGCGGCCGCGAAGCAGCCGTCCGGCCGGCCGCCGCTAACGCGCCGTGCGGAACACCTGCAGGTCGAGGTCGCGGACCTTCTTGCGCAGGGTGTTGCGGTTGACGCCGAGCAGTTCCGCCGCGCGGATCTGGTTGCCGCGGGTGGCGGCGAGCGCCGCGCCGATCAGCGGGCCTTCGATCTCCCGCAGGATCCGGTGATACAGCCCGGGGGGTGGCAGGGTGTCCCGATAGCCGGAGAAATAATCCGAGAGGTGGCGCTCCACCGCGCTGGACAGGCTCTCGGATTCCCCGTTGGCCTTGCGGGCTGCGCCGTTGGCGGCCGGGGCCGCGGGCGTCGCCAGCGGAAGGGTGTCGAGCTCGGCCTCGATCACCGGGCCGGTGATCGTCTCCTGCGGGTAGAGGGCGGCGAGCCGGCGGACGAGGTTCTCCAACTCGCGGACGTTGCCCGGCCAGCGGTAGCGCTTGAGACGCTCCATGGCGTCCCCGTCGAGGGTCTTCCGGGTCAGGCCCTCGCGCTCGACCAGCACGAAGAAGTGGCGGACGAGGTCCGGCACGTCCTCGGAGCGCTCGCGCAGGGCCGGCAGCCGCAGGGGCACGACGTTGAGCCGGAAGAACAGGTCCTCGCGGAAGATGCCCTGCTGGATCGAGACCCGCAGGTCCTTGTTGGTGGCCGCGATGATCCGGACATTGGTGCGGATCGGGACGCGCCCGCCCACGGTCGTGTATTCGCCCTGCTGGAGGACGCGCAGCAGCCGGGTCTGCGCCTCCATGGGCATGTCGCCGATCTCGTCGAGGAACAGCGTCCCGCCCTCGGCCTGCTCGAACCGGCCGGCGGAGCGCTGCAGGGCCCCCGTGAAGGCGCCCTTCTCGTGGCCGAACAGCTCGGATTCGATCAGGTCGCGCGGGATCGCCGCCATGTTGACCGGCACGAACGGGCCGGTGCGGCGGCGGCCGTAATCGTGGAGCGCCCGGGCGACCAGCTCCTTGCCGGTGCCGGACTCGCCGGTGATCATCACGGTGAGGTCGGTCGGCATCAGCCGGGCCAGCGCCCGGTAGATCTCCTGCATGGCGGGCGAGCGCCCGACCAGCGGGATGTCCTCGTTCTCGGGGGGCGCCCCGGCCGGCGCCGCGCCGCGGGGACGCGAGAGCGCTCGGCCCACGATGGCGATCAGCTCCTTCAGGTCGAAGGGCTTGGGCAGGTACTCGTAGGCACCCCGCTCCGAGGCGCGGATCGCCGTCATGAAGGTGTTCTGCGCGCTCATGACGATGATCGGCAGTTCCGGCCGCACGCGCTTGATGCGCGGCAGCAGGTCGAACACGTTCTCGTCGGGCATCACCACGTCGGTGATGACGAGGTCGCCCTCCCCCTGCGCGACCCAGCGCCAGAGGGTGGCGCAATTGCCCGTCGAGCGAACCTCGTAGCCCGCCCGTGACAGCGCTTGGTTGAGCACGGTGCGGATTGCGGCGTCGTCGTCGGCGACGATGATGTGGCCGTTCGGCATGACTCTCTACTCAGACCTCCGACGGGGGGCCGGATTCGGGGATCGACATCACGGATCGACCGCCGATTCGCGCCCGTCCCGGGCACTCGACATCGGCAGAAGGATGCGGAACGCCGTGCGGCGCGGGGCAGGATCGCATTCGACGATCCCACCGTGATCGCCGACGATCTTGGCCACCAATGCAAGACCGAGGCCGGATCCTTGTGCCTTGGTGGTGACGAACGGATCGAACAGGTCCGGCAGCAGGTCGGCCGAGATGCCCGGGCCGTTGTCGCGCACGGCCACCTCGATCGGCAGGCTGACCCGCTCGCGGGAGCCCGGCACCTGCAGGCGCAGGCCGGTGCGGAAGGCGGTCGACAGGGTGATCTCGCCCTCGACCGCGTCCGGGCCGATCGCCTCCGCGGCGTTCTTCACGAGGTTCAGGATCACCTGGATCAGCTGGTCGCGGTTGCCGAGAACCGGCGGCAGCGACGGGTCGTAGGTCTCGATGAAGCGGATATGCCGCGCGAAGCCCGACTGCGCCGAGCGCTTCACCTGATCGAGCACCCCGTGAACGTTGACGGCACCGCGATCCGAGGGGCGCTCGTCGCCGAACAGCTCCATGCGCTCGACGATGCGGACGATCCGGTCGGATTCGTCGCAGATCAGGCGGGTGAGCAGCCGGTCCTCCTCGGCGCCGGTGCTCTCCAGGAGCTGCGCCGCGCCGCGGATGCCGGCGAGCGGGTTCTTGATCTCGTGGGCCAGCATCGCGCCCAGCGCCACCATCGAGCGCGCCGCCCCGCGATGGGTGAGCTGGCGGTTCATCTTGTCGGCGATGGTCCGCTCCTGGAGCATCATCACCACGGCGTCGCCATCGTCGCCGAGCGGCGTCGCGAACACGTCGACGCTGCGCTCCAGGCCGAGGCGGGGCTGGGTCAGCTCGACCCGGTACTCGCTGACGCTGGCGCGCCGCCGCCGGACCTCGGCCACCAGGGCGATGATCGGCGAGGCGAAGGGGATGATGTCGCGCAGCCGCCGGCGCTGCATCAGCCGCGCCGAATAGTCGAAGAAGGCCTCCGCGGCGTGGTTGCAGTGGAGGATCTGCTCGTCGCCGCCGATGGTCAGGACCGGCAGCGGCAGGGCGTTGAGCACGGCCTCGGCGGCGGTGTCGCGCCGGCTGCCGGTCGCCTGCGGGAGGGAATCGTCGCTCACGCGGCCTCCTGGACAGGATCCGCCGAGCCCGCAAAGGCCCGGGCCAGCAGGGCCTGGGCCGTCGCCGGATCGGTGGTGGTGAGCAGCGCCGCGCGCTCGGCCGGGTCCAGCGCCCCTCCGGTCTCGGCATAGGCGGCGAGGTGCTTGCGCGCGTGCCGCACGCCCATGTCCCGGCCGTAGAGCGACAGGAGCCCCGCATAGTGCTCGGCGGCCAGGGAGGCCTGATCGGCCCGCGCCGGTTCCGGCATCGGCCGCCCGGCCAGGGCCGACGCGATGTGCCCGACCAGCCAGGGCCGGCCGGTCGCCGCCCGGCCGATCATCACCCCCGCCGCCCCGGACGCCGCGAGGCAGGCCCGGGCGCTGGCGAGGTCGGTCACGTCGCCGTTGGCGATCACCGGGATCGAAACCGCCGCGACAACCGAGCGGATCGCCGCCCAGTCGGCGCGGCCCTTGTAGAATTGCTGCCGGGTCCGCCCGTGGACGGTCACGGCGTTGAGGCCCAGCCGCTCGGCGCGGGCGGCGAGATCGGCGGCGTTGCGGTTCGCGTCGTCCCAGCCGAGGCGCATCTTCACGGTCACCGGGACCGACACCGCGCCCCGCACGGCCGCGAGCAGGCGCTCGGCGTGGTCGAGGTCGCGCATCAGCGCCGAGCCTGACGCGATCCCCGTGACGATCTTGGCCGGGCAGCCCATGTTCACGTCGATCACGTGGGCGCCCCCGGCCTCCGCCAGACGGGCCGCCTCCGCCATCGGGGCGGCCTCGCAGCCCGCGAGCTGGACCACGTGCAGGTCGACGCCGGAGCCTTCCGCGCGCAGGGTGGCCTCGCCGGAGCCGCGGGTGAATTCCCGCGCCGCCACCATCTCGGAGATGACCGCGTCGGCGCCGCAGCGGCGGGCGATGCGGCGCATGTGCAGGTCGGTGACGCCCGAAAGCGGGGCAAGCAGGCAGAGCGGGGCGGCGTCTGCCGCTCCGGCCTTCGCACCTTCGCGGCGCAGCGCGCTCAAATAATGGTCAGTCGTCATTCTGCACAACAATGAGGCAAGCCCGGCCCGCTGGCAAGCGGGACCGCGCGTTGATTTCGGGCCCTCCCCCGCTTAAACGACGGGCACCCTCTGCGGCAGGCTTCCGGCGGCAGCGCTGGCCCGCGCGCCGGCCGCCCCTCCGCTCCTCAGGCCCTCACGAGTTCGTCGCCCATGTCCGCCACCGGCACGCCAGCCATCGGACCCGCCAGCGCGGGAGCCGGCGTCGCCGCGGTGGTGGTGGCCGCGGGCCGCGGTATCCGCATCGGCGGCGGCACGCCCAAGCAGTACCGCCGGGTCGGTGGACAGGCGGTCCTCACCCGCACCCTGGCGGCCCTCGCCGCGGATGACGGGATCGCGCGCATCCAGCCGGTGATCGCCGCCGATGCGGCGGACTTCTTCCGGAACTGCCTGGACGAACTTCCACCCGCAATCCGCGCGAAGATCACGGCGCCGGTGGCGGGCGGGGCGACCCGCCAGCTCTCCGTGCGCGCCGGGCTCGAAGCCCTGGCGGTCGGGTCGGCGCCCGAGATCGTTCTGGTCCACGACGCGGCGCGCCCCTATGTGGACGCCGCGCTCATCGCCCGGGCGATCGCGGCGGGGCGGGATCACGGCGCGGCCGTACCCGGCGTCCCGGTGACCGACACGGTCAAGCGCGTCGTCGATATCGCGCCCGGCATCGGCCGGGTGCACGAGACGCCGCCCCGGGAGCACCTCCGCGCGGTGCAGACGCCCCAGGCCTTCTCCTTCGGTCCGCTGCTCGCCGCCCACAGGGACGCCGCCGCGCAGGGCCTCGACGGCTTCACCGACGACGGCGCGCTCGCCGAATGGGCCGGCCTGCCGGTGGTGGTCTTTGCGGGCGACGTCGCCAACCGCAAGATCACCCAGCCCGCCGACCTGATCGAGGCGGACCGCGCCTTCGCGACCGAGACCACCGAATTGCCAGCGCCGGGAGCCCGCGCCATGACCACCTACGTGACCCGCCTCGGCACCGGCTTCGACGTGCACGCCTTCACCACCGGCGACCATGTCTGGCTGGGCGGCGTGAAGATCCCCGCGGATCGGGGCGTCCTCGCCCATTCCGACGGCGACGTGGCGCTGCACGCCCTGACCGATGCGCTGCTCGGCGCTATCGCGGACGGCGACATCGGCACCCATTTCCCGCCCTCCGACGAGCGCTGGCGCGGGGCGTCCTCGGACCAGTTCCTGGCCCATGCCTGCGGGCTGGTCCGTGCCCGCGGCGGCCGAATCGACCACCTCGACATCACCGTGCTGGCCGAGGCGCCGCGCATCGGGAAGCACCGCGAGGAGATCCGCGCGCGCATCGCCGCCATCGCGGGCGTGCCGCTCTCGGCGGTCTCCATCAAGGCGACGACCACCGAGAAGCTCGGCTTCGTCGGCCGGGCCGAAGGCCTCGCCGCCCAGGCCGCCGCGACCGTGCGGCTGCCCGAGGAGGACGGTCCCGCCCTCGATGCGCAGGCCGAGACCGCGATGCGGCAGGGCTGACGTCGTCGGCGCGCCGGCGGCCCATCGAGCCCGAAGCCTCGGGTGTGGATCGGCGGCGCGACCCTCGGAGGCGCTGCCCTGGGTGGCGTTGCGACGGTCTGCCGTCGGCGGCCGAACGTCAAAGGCTGACTTCGCATCACGGGCTCAGGGACCGTCGTACGCCCCGTCCGTGACCTGTTCCATCCACGTCACCGCCTCGCCGTCCAGGCGTTCCTGGATGGCGATATGTGTCATCGCCGTGGACGCGGTCGCTCCGTGCCAGTGTCGCTCGTTCGGCTCGAACCAGACGACGTCGCCCGGTGCGATCTCCTCGATGGGGCCGCCTTCACGTTGGACCCACCCGCGCCCGAACGTGACGATCAACGTCTGGCCGAGCGGGTGTGTGTGCCACGCCGTGCGCGCACCCGGCTCGAAGGTCACGCTCGCCATGGCGACCCGGGCCGGATCGGGGGCGCTGTGAAGTGGGTCGATCCGGACCGTGCCGGTGAACCACGCGGACGGTCCCTGGCTCGACGGCTGGCTTCCGCTGCGCTTGATGTCCATCGGATCGATTCTCCTGCGTTCCGGACGTCGCCTAGAGCGACCAGCCTCCATCGACCGAGATCGACGCGCCGGTCACGAACGAACCGAGGTCCGAACACATCCATAGGACGGCGTCCGCGATCTCCTCGGGCTTGCCCAGTCGCCCGACCGGCTCAAGAGCGATGGCTTTCTGGATATCGCCGCCGGTGAAGCGGTCCATCATCGGCGTCTCGATGTTCCCCGGCAGGACGGCGTTCACCCGGATGTTCGACTTCGCATAGTCGAGGGCGGCGGACTTGGTGAGGCCGATGAGCGCGTGCTTGGAGGCGGCATAGCTCGCCCCTCCCGCCACGCCCCTGATGGCCGCACCGGACGCGGTGTTCACCACCACGCCGCTGCCCTGGCGCAGCATCTGAGCGATCTCCTGCTTCATGCACAGGAATGTGCCGCGCAGGTTGACGTCGAGGATCCGGTCCCACTCATCCAGAGCGATCTCGTGGACCGGAGCGGCCTTGTTCTCGATGCCTGCATTGTTGAAGGCGCAGTCGAGGCGGCCGAACTGCGCGACGGTGCTGGCCACCGCTGCTTCCACGTCCGCCGGGACCGACACGTCGCAGCGGATCGCCAGCACCGCGCCGCCGTCCGCTTCGATCTCGGCCCGGAGTTCCTCCAGCGGCGCCTCGGTGCGGTCCGTGATCGCGACCTGAGCCCCCTCCCTCGCGAAGGCGATGGCGGTAGCCCGGCCGATGCCGCTGGCGGCGCCCGTGACGAAAGCGACCTTTCCTGGGAAACGGCGCATGTCCTGATGTCCTCGCTGACCTCGATGAGGGGCCTGACGTAGACATCGCGCAGCGTTCGGGTCAGCCGTGTCCCCTTCAATGAGGCGATGAGCGGAGTTCACCGCCGAATGGCATTGGCCTTACAGGCCAAGCGGTCTCACCTCGCGGATCAGGTCGACGAGGAGCCGCAATCCGGTCGGCAACTGGCGACGTCCGGGATAGTAGAGGTGGAAGCCGGCCCCCGCGACGACCCAGTCTGCCAGCACGATGCGTAGCTCGCCGCGGGCGACTGACGGTCCGACGCAGGGTTCCGGAAGATAGGCAAGCCCGCCGCCCGCCGCCGCCAGGGTCAGGGCGAATTGCGTGTTGTCGAGCGTGACCGCCCCTGGAACGTCGAGCGCGATCGTCTCGCCCTCCCTCTCGAACTCCCATCGGTAGAGGCTGTCGTCGCCGAGGCGGATGCGCAGGCATCGGTGAGCCGCGAGGTCGCGGGGATGATCGGGCGTCCCGTGGCGCTCAAGGTAGGACGGCCGACCGACCACGACCCAGCGCAGATCGGCCGACAGGCGCTGTGCCACCATGTCCTGGGGAACCGTTCCGCCATACCGAATGCCCGCATCAGCTCCGGCGTCCACCACGTCGAGCAGGTCGTTGGACACCCGGACGTCGATCTCGACCCGCGGATGGCGTTCGTGGAAGAGGGGCAGCACAGGGGCGAGCAGCAGCGTGCTCGCATGTTCGAGCACATTGAGGCGGATCCGGCCTGTGGCTTTGGCCGGCTCGCGGTGCTGATTGAGCAGGTCGAGTGCGCAGCCGATCGCTGCGAAAGGCGCATCCAGGGACGCGAGCAGATCTTCTCCTGCCGCGGTAAGGGTGACGCTGCGGCTGGTGCGGTTGACCAGCCGCACCCCGAGGCGCGCCTCCATCGATTTGAGCGCGTGACTCAACGCGGAGGCGCTGACGCCAAGCTCCAGGCCCGCACGCCGAAAGTTGCGATGGCGCGCGATGGCGAGGAAGGTTCCGAGATCGGCGAGCTCGGTCCGGTTGATGCGCATCGAGGCAGTGGAAGGCCGGCGCGCGGGAAAGCAAGTCGTGCCGCATCCCGACTGCGCCGTGTCGAAAGCAGCCCCCGAGGCTGCCGAGCCGCGCGACCGCCGGCCCTAGGCCACCCGCAGCAGCAGCGCGATCGCCGCGATGGCCAAAGCCGCCATCGTCAACAGGATGCCGCCGCCCCGGCAGGCGAACTGGCGCGGGGAGTTCGGGGGCGCGAACATCCCGATCGGGTGCAGGATCCGGCCGACCAGCAGGGCGATCAGCAGGGCCTGGACCAGAGTGTGGCCGCCGCCGCTCGCCTCGAGAAGGCCGATGACGATGAGTGCCAGGGGCACGTATTCCGCGAAATTGGCGTGCGAGCGGACGCGCTTGAGCATCGTCTCGTCGCCCCCGTCCCCGAACAGCACGTTGCCGGAGACGCGGCTCGCCATCACCCAGCCCGAGAGGCCGAGGTACACGAGGGCGAGCAGCCCGGCAAAGACGGCCGTGGTCGCGGGGAAGATCATGGATGGGTGTCTCCGATGGCGGCCGCCGGTCCTTGAGCCGGGCTCGGCCTTGGGTCACAACACGAGATAGGGCGCGGCCGCCCGACGGGAGCCCGTTCGCGATGATCGAAGACGCAGAGCTTCTCGCGCGGGCCGCGGCGCTGGTGGCGGCCTTCACGGCGGCCCGGCGCACCATCGCCACGGCCGAATCCTGCACGGGCGGGCTCGTGGCGGGCCTGCTGACCGCGGTACCGGGTTCCTCGGCCGTCGTGGAGCGCGGGTTCGTCACCTACTCGAACGAGGCCAAGGCCGAATCCATCGGCGTGCCGATGGATCTCATCCGCCAGCACGGTGCCGTGAGCGCGCCGGTGGCGGGAGCGATGGCCGCGGGCGCGCTCGCCGCATCGCGGGCCTCCGTCGCGGTGGCGATCACCGGCATTGCCGGACCCGGCGGCGGCAGCGCCGAGAAACCGGTCGGACTCGTGCATTTCGGCCTCGCCCAGCGGGAGGGCGGCATCCGCCTTCTGGAGCGTCGCTACGGCGATCTCGGACGCGCGGGCATCCGCTGCGCCGCGGTCGCCGACGCCCTCGGCCTTCTGGAGGAGGCCATTCGCGGCTGACCGCAACCCGGGAGGGACGTCCATGGACAGGGTGACGACGCGCCTCTGCATCGTCGGCGGCGGCCCGGCCGGGATGATGGCCGGACTGCTCTTCGCCCGCGCCGGGATCGACGTGACCGTCCTGGAGAAGCACGCGGATTTCCTGCGCGACTTCCGCGGCGACACGATCCACCCCTCGACCCTCGACCTGATGGACGAGCTGGGCTTCACGGAGCGCTTCCGCGCCCTCCCCCAGCGGCGCGTCGAGACCTTTTCGGGCGTCGTCGACGGACGCAGCTACCGGGTCGCCGATTTCAGCCGGCTGCCGACCCGGAACCGCTTCCTGTCCTTCATGCCGCAATGGGACTTTTTGGATTTTCTGGCCGGCGCGGCGGCCCAGTATTCGGGGTTCCGGCTGCTCCGCCGGACCGAGGCCCGCGATCTCATCGAGGCGGATGGTCGGATCGCGGGCGTGCGGGCCGATGGGCCGGATAGGCCGGTGGAGATCCGGTCCGATCTCGTGCTCTGTGCGGATGGCCGTCACTCGCGGATGCGCGCGCGCGCGGGCTTTACGCCCCGGGCCTTCGGGGCGCCGATCGACGTGCTGTGGTTCCGCCTGCCGCGCCGGGATGGCGACCCGGAGGCGGCGGCCGGACGGTTCGGTCCGGGGCGGATCCTGATCACCCTCGACCGGGGCGACCTATGGCAATGCGCCTACGTGGTGCCGAAGGGCGGCGACGCGGAGCTCCGCGCGAAGGGCCTGCCGGCCTTCCGGGCGGCGGTGGCGGCGATCGCGCCGTTCCTGGCCGACCGCACCGCGGCCATCGCCGATTGGGACGACGTCAAGCTCCTGACCGTCACCGTCGACCGGCTCGACCGCTGGTACCGACCCGGGCTGCTCTGTATCGGCGATGCCGCGCACGCGATGTCGCCCGTGGGCGGCGTCGGGATCAACCTGGCGATCCAGGATGCGGTGGCGGCGGCCAACCTCCTGGTCGAACCCCTGCGGGCCGGCCGGCTCTCGGAGGCCGATCTCGCCCGGGTCCAGGCCCGGCGGATGTTCCCGGTCCGGGCGACCCAGGCGCTCCAGCGGATGATCCAGTCCCGGGTGATCGCCGCGTCCCTCGCGGCCGATGCGCCGTTCCGGGCGCCCCTGGCGCTGCGCCTCCTCGATGCCGTGCCGCGACTGCAGGTCCTGCCGGCGCGGATGATCGGCATGGGCGTGCGGCCCGAGCACGTGCGTGCGCCGCTGCGCGCCTGACGCCCCTTCCCCGAACGCGGCGGAGCCATCCAGGGCCGGCCCTGCGGGCTTCGCGGCGCGCGGTGACGGTGCGGCCTATGCTCCGGCGCCGTACATCCGGTTGGCGCGCCCCTCGAAGGCGTCGGTGAACTTGCGGAAGGCCCGGTCGAACATCGTGCCCATGAGGAGCCCCAGGGTGCGGCTCTTGAACTCGTAGGTGATGAAGAAGTCGACGTTGCAGCCCCCGTTCGGCGCATCCTTGAAGAGCCAGCGGTTTTCCAGATGCCGGAACGGACCGTCGATATACTCGGCCACGATCTTGAGGTTCGCGGGATCGAGGGTGACCCGGGTGGTGAAGCGCTCGCGGATCGCCTTGTAGCCCACGCCCATCTCGGCGATCAGCACTTGGCCGCCGTCGGGCATGTCCTGGCGGCGGATGATCCGCAGCGATTCGCAGAGCGGCAGGAACTCGGGATAGCGCTCCACGTCGGCGACGAGGTCGTACATCTGCTGCGGCGTGTGCTTCACCGCGCGGGTGACCCGGAAGGACGGCATGGTGTTGGGATTTCCTCAAGCCGAGAGCGCGGGCGACAGTTTCGCGAGGCGGGCCGCCTGAAGGCGCGAAAAGTCCTCGCCGGCGTGGTGCGACGAGCGGGTGAGCGGTGTGGCCGAGACCAGCAGGAAGCCCTTGGCGTAAGCGGTGGTCTCGTAGGCCTTGAATTCGTCGGGCGGCACGAAGCGCACGACCTCGTGGTGCTTCTTCGACGGCTGCAGATACTGGCCGATGGTCAGGAAGTCGACGTCGGCCGAGCGCAGGTCGTCCATCAGCTGGAGCACCTCGTTCCGCTCCTCGCCGAGCCCGACCATGATGCCGGACTTGGTGAAGATCGTCGGGTCGAGCTCCTTCACCCGCTGGAGCAGGCGCACCGAGTGGAAGTAGCGGGCGCCGGGCCGCACCGTCAGATACTTGGCCGGGACCGTCTCGAGGTTGTGGTTGAACACGTCGGGCTTGGCGGCGACGACGACCTCCAGAGCCCCGTCCTTGCGCAGGAAGTCGGGGGTCAGGATCTCGACGGTCGTGCCAGGGCTCGCCCGGCGGATCGCCGCGATGGTGCGGGCGAAGTGCTCGGCGCCGCCGTCCTTCAGGTCGTCCCGGTCCACCGAGGTGATCACCACGTGGTGCAGGCCGAGCTTGGCCACCGAATCGGCGATCTTCTCGGGCTCCCCGGCGTCGAGGGCGTCGGGCAGGCCGGTGCGGACGTTGCAGAAGGCGCAGGCCCGCGTGCAGGTGTCGCCCATGATCATGAAGGTGGCGTGCCGCTTCTCCCAGCACTCGCCGATATTGGGGCAGCCGGCCTCCTCGCAGACCGTGACGAGGCCGTGCTCGCGCACGATCTTCTGGGTCTCGGTCCAGGCCTTGGAGCCGGGCGCCTTCACGCGGATCCAGTCCGGCTTCTTGGCCTGGACGGGCTGGTCGGGCCGGTGCGCCTTCTCGGGATGGCGCAGGCGCGCGGTGCGCGGATCGTTCTTCAGGATGTCGAGGACGACGGCCATGGGTCGGGGGCTGCCACACCGCGGGGAGGCGCCCGTGGGCGCGGTCGGGATCGCCCTGACTTAAGGCCCACGGCGTCGCGCCGCAAACCGCCGCGACGCCGGGCCGCCCCGCGGCGGTTGAGGGTGCGGGATTTCCGTCAGATCCCGAGCAGGCGTACGAACAGCCCGGCCAGCACGGCCCCGACCACGGGGCCGGCCACGGGAATCAGCGCGTAGCCCCAGTCGGAGGAGCCCTTGCCGGCGATGGGCAGGACCGCGTGGGCGATGCGCGGCCCGAGGTCGCGGGCCGGGTTGATGGCGTAGCCGGTGGTGCCGCCGAGCGACAGGCCGATGCCCCAGACCAGCATGCCGACCATGTAGGGTGCGACGCCCCGCGGGATCGCCCCCGCGGAACCCAGCGTGGTGGTCACGAGGGCGGAGATCGTCAGGATCAGGAAGAAGGTCGCGATGATCTCGGAGAGCCAGTTGGCCTTGGCGTCGCGGATCGCCGGACCGGTGCAGAAGCAGGCGAGCTTGAGGCCGGTATCCTGGGTCGCGCCCCAATGCGGCAGATAGTGGAGCCAGACGATCACGGCGCCCACGAAGGCGCCGAGCATCTGGGCGGGAATGTAGGTGGCAAGCTTGCTGAAATCGCCGGAACTGACGGCGCCCGCCACCGTGACCGCGGGGTTGATGTGGGCGTCGGCGCTGCCGGTGGCGTTGGCCACGAACACCCCGGCGAGGACCGCGAAGGCCCAGCCCGCCGTGATGGCGATCCAGCCGGCATTCTCGCCCTTGGAGTGCTTGAGTAGGGCGCCCGCGACCACGCCGTCGCCGAGCACGATCAAGGTCATCGTACCCAGGAATTCGCCCAGGAATGGTGATGTCATAGTCTTGTCTCCCCCGTTCGCTGCTTTTTTGTAAGAGTTAAAAGCTTGTGCGAGCGTGTGGCCGCCGAAGGCGGTCACCGAATGTCCGACCGTTTCCGGTCTTCACCCGCATCCTGAGATGCGGGCGCGGAGCGGCCGCCTGGAAAGAGCCTCCAGCCGGCCGCGCGATCTGTGGAGGCCTCCTTCGAGGCGGCTGCGCCCCACCTCAGGATGAGGTCGCGGCGGGCGGGATCGGATCACGACGGACCCCGAGCCCGCGCACGGGCCCGAGAGCCGTTCGTCAATCCTCGTCGGTCTTCCAGTCGAAGGAGCGCTGCACCGCCCGGCCCCAGGCCGCGGCGATCTTCTCGCGCTGGCCGGCATCCATCTTCGGCGTCCAGCGCTTGTCGACGCCCCAGTTGCGCTTGAGATCGTCGAGCCCCTTCCAGTAGCCGACCGCGAGGCCCGCCGCGTAGGCGGCGCCGAGCGCGGTGGTCTCGGCCACCTTCGGGCGCACCACCGGCACGTCGAGCAGGTCGGACTGGAACTGCATGAGCGTGTTGTTGGCGACCATGCCGCCATCGGCCCGCAGCTCCTTCACCGGGATGCCGGAATCCTTGGCCATGGCCTGCAGCACCTCGCGGGTCTGGAAGGCGGTCGCCTCCAGCACCGAGCGGGCGATGTGGCCCCGGTTGACGTAGCGGGTGAGCCCGATGATCAGGCCGCGGGCGCCCTCGTTCCAGTGCGGGGCGTAGAGCCCCGAGAAGGCCGGCACGAAGTAGACGCCGCCATTGTCCTCGACCGTCGTGGCGAGCGTCTCGACCTCGGCGGAATCCTTGATCATGTGCAGGTTGTCGCGCAGCCACTGCACCAGGGCACCCGTGATGGCGATCGAGCCTTCGAGGGCGTAGGCCGGCTTCTGCCCGTCGAGGCGGTAGGCCAGCGTGGTGACGAGGCCGGCCTTCGACGGGACCGGCTCGGTGCCGGTGTTCATCAGCGCGAAGCAGCCGGTGCCGTAGGTGTTCTTGGCCTCGCCCGGCGCGAAGCAGGTCTGGCCGAACAGCGCCGCCTGCTGGTCGCCCAGGATGCCGGCGATCGGCACGCCGGCGAAGGGCGCCTTGGTCTCCCCGTAGACCTCGCTCGACGAGACGATCTTTGGCAGCATCGCCCGCGGGATGCCGAAGGTCTCAAGCATGCCGTCGTCCCATTCGAGGGTCTTGAGCGACATGAGCTGCGTGCGGCTGGCATTGGTCACGTCGGTGACGTGAAGGCCGCCCGCCGTCCCGCCGGTCAGGTTCCAGACGAGCCAGGTGTCGATGTTGCCGAACAGCACGTCGCCGGCTTCGGCCTTCTCCCGGGCCCCCGCGACGTGGTCGAGGAGCCAGCGGAGTTTGAGTCCGGAGAAATAGCTCGCCAGCGGCAGGCCGGTGAGATCCCGGAACCGGTCGCGGCCGCCGTCGCGGGCAAACTCGCCCACCAGCCGGTCGTTGCGGGTGTCCTGCCAGACCAGGGCATTGTGTAGGGGCTTGCCGGTCGTCCGGTCCCAGATCAGCGTGGTCTCGCGCTGGTTGGTGATGCCCACGGCCGCCAGATCGGAGGGCTGGAGCCCGCCTTTCTCAAGCGCCTCGCGCATCACCGCCTGCGTCTTGGTCCAGATCTCGCCGGCGTCATGCTCGACATGGCCCGGCGCCGGGTAGATCTGCGCATGCTCGGCCTGGGCCAGCGCGATCACGCTGCCCTCGCGGTCGAACACGATGAAGCGGCTGCTCGTGGTGCCCTGGTCGATGGCCCCGACGTAACGGCTCATCGTTCCCTCCCCTGTGATGCCCGACCGGTCTGGCGCCGGATCGGGGCCGAAAAGATCAGGCTGCCTCGGCCTTGCGGTCGAGGTAGGCGGTCAGGCGCGCCGCGCTGTCCGCGCTGGTGCGCAGGCCGAGCTTGGAGCGCCGCCAGAGGATGTCCTCGGCGGTCACGGCCCATTCCTCGGTGCGCAGGTAATCGACCTCGGCCGCCGTGAGCCCGCCGTCGAAGACCTCGCCGAGATCGGCCATGGATTGCGCGGTCCCGACGATGTCCCGGGCCCGGGTGCCGTAGGCGCGGGCGAGGCGCCGGGCGGTCTCGTCGGGCAGGAACGGCTTCTCGGCCCTCAGCTTGGCGAGGAACTGGTCGAAATCGGCATCCTTCATGGCGCCCCCGGGCAGGACCGCGTCGCCGGTCCAGGCCTTCTTGAGCGCCGGGAAGTACGGCTTCAGCTTCTCCAGCGCGTGCTCGGCGAGCCGCCGGTAGGTGGTGATCTTGCCGCCGAAGACCGAGAGTACCGCCGCCCGTCCGCCCTGGTCCTCGACGTCGAGGACGTAGTCGCGGGTCACCGCCGAGGCGTTCTCGGCCGCGTCGTCGTAGAGCGGGCGCACGCCCGAATAGCTCCAGACCACATCGGCCGGGGTGATCTTGGTGTCGAAGGAGCGGTTGATGCAGCCGCACAGGTAGTCGGTCTCTTCCGGCGAGATCGAGACCGGGCCGGGCTCGCCCTCGTAGGGGACGTCGGTGGTGCCGATCAGCGTGAAGTCCCGTTCGTAGGGAATCGCGAAGATGATGCGCTTGTCGGGCTGCTGCAGGATGTAGGCCTGATCGCCCGCGAACAGGCGCTTGACCACGATGTGGCTGCCCTTGATCAGGCGGACCGCCGCGCGGCTGTTGATGCCCAGCGTGCCGCCGAGCGTCTCGCTGACCCAGGGGCCGGCGGCATTCACCACCGCCCTGGCCCGGACGGTGCGCTCGGTCCCGCCGCGCTCGTCGCGCAGCGTCGCGACCCAGCCGTCGCCCTCGCGCCGGGCTGAGACGACGCCGGTGCGGGTCAGCACCGTGGCGCCGCGCTCGCGGGCATCCATGGCGTTGAGCACGACCAGGCGGCTGTCCTCGACCCAGCAGTCGGAATAGACGAAGCCGCGCTTGAGGCGCTTCTGCAGCGGCGCGCCGTAATCGGAGCTGTGCAGGTCGACGCCGTGGGAGCCCGGCAGCGTCCGCAGCCGCGCCAGATGATCGTAGAGGAACAGGCCGAGCCGCAGCATCCAGGCCGGGCGCAGGCCCTCGTCGTGGGGCAGCACGAAGCGCAGCGGCCAGATCACGTGCGGCGCGAGCCGCAGCAGCCGTTCGCGCTCCGCCAGCGCCTCTCGGACGAGGCGGAACTCGTAATATTCGAGGTAGCGCAGGCCGCCATGGATCAGCTTCGTCGAGGAGGACGACGTGAATCCCGCGAGATCCCCGCGCTCGGCCAGCAGGACCGACAGGCCCCGGCCGGCTGCGTCCCGGGCGATGCCGGTGCCGTTGATGCCGCCGCCGACGATCAGGAGATCGTAGGCGTCGGACGGCTCGCGCTGGCGCGTTGCTGCCGCCATGGTTCCTCCAAGGCCGCCCTGATGGCGGGTTGGCATAATATTGACACGGCCGCGTGTTTTCGCAAGCGAAAAAATGAATGTTCGTTACGGTTCGTCCGCGCTGTCGGCCACCGCGAGGGTGACACCCTGGCGCTCCATGAGCGCGACCACCTCGGCCGGCGGCATCCGGTCCGTGAAGAAGGTGTCCACCTGCTCCAGACGCCCGACCTGGACCATCGGCCGACGACCGAACTTGGTGTGGTCGGCGACCAGGAAGGTCTTGCGGGCATGGGCCAGGATGGTCTGCGTCGCCCGGACTTCCTCGTAATCGTAGTCGAGGAGCGCCCCGTCGGCGTCGATGCCGCTGATGCCGATCACCGCCACGTCGACGCGGAACTGGCTGAGCGTGTCGCAGGTGAGCTGGCCCAGCACGGCGCCGTCGCGGTTGCGCACGGTCCCGCCGGCCACGACGATGCGGAACTCGGTGGCCTCGGCCAAGGAGATCGCGACGTTGAGGTTGTTGGTGATGATGCTGAGATCGTCGTGCCGGGTCAGCTCCCGGGCGACGGCCTCCGGGGTCGTGCCGATGTTGATGAAGACCGAGCAATGCGACGGGATGCGGCTCGCCGCGAGGCGGCCGATCCGGCTCTTCTCCGGCAGCAGGGTGACGCGGCGGTCGGCGTAGTCGATGTTCTCGACGCTCGACGGCAGGCCGCCGCCGCCGCGGTAGCGCTCCAGGCGGCCCTCGGCGCTCAATTCGTTGAGGTCGCGGCGGATCGTCTGGACGGTGACGCCGAACTGCGTCGCCAGGGCCTCGATGGTGACGAAGCCGCGCTGCCGCACCGCCGTGACGATGGCGCTGCGTCGCCCCTCGACGCCGGTCGCCTCGACCCTGTCGTCGGATCTCCGGTCGAGCGGTCGTGACATCGATACTCCCTCGCGTTGCCTCCGGCCGCCGCACCGCTGTATCGGTGTTCGGCCGATGTTCGTTTGCGAACATTTTTCGTTGTCGAAGGCCGCCGCGCAAGCTTGGACCGCCTCCGGCCGGCCCGCAACCGCCGGCGGTCCGAACTATGATTCAAGGGGGCGCGGATGCCCGGCCCGCCGGCGAGCGGGCACAAAAAAGGCCTGCCGCGCATGCGACAGGCCAAGCCACCCGGGCGGTGCCGTCTCCGGCACGCCCTGGGGCCCTTCGATCACATGTTGTGGCGCATCCGGCGGTGATGCTTCATCATCTTCTTGTGCTTCATGCGCTTGCGCATCATCGGACGCTGGGCCGGAGCGGCGCCCTGCTCCATCGCGGCGGCCTCGCCGGCGCGCTCCATGCCGCCGCGCGGGCCACCGGCCTGCGCGCCAGAGGCGTTGTAGGGCGAGTTACCCTGGGCGTAGGCGGAGCCCGCGAGGAGCGTCAGCGACGCGGCGGCCAACAGAAGTTTCCTCATCATCAATCCCTGGCGTAGACCGGCGCAGGCAAAGCGTCGCACCTCGTCAGGCGCGTTGCCGCTGCGTCGGAAAATAAGCGGCCCAGACGAGACTTGGTTCCGCAGTCCCCGCCCTTGCAGCGCACAATTGCCGGGAGCGTTAACTCGGCCTATGTCGCGTCCCGTCCCGGCCCGGCCGCGACCGAGCACGAGGGGAGCGGGTGGCGGTGGCCAGCAGCGGTTCGGCCTATCTCCTGCTGGATGTCGCCGGCACGGCCTGCGCCCTGCCCCGCAGCGCGGTCGCCGAGATCCTGCCGCTCCCGGATCTCCACACGCCCCCCGCGGCCGGAGGCTGGCTCCTCGGCTTCCTCAATCTCGGCGGCGCGCCGATTCCGGTGATCGATCTGGCGACCCTGCTGGGCCTGCGCCCGGCGGTCGCGGCGCCCGGCCTCTACGCCCACCTCGCGCTGATGCAGGGCGAGGCCGTCGCCTATCTCGTCGATCGCGTGGCGGATCTCATGACCGTCCCGGACTCCGCGGTCCGGCAGGCCGAGGAGGCCGATACCCTCAACGGCTGCGTCGCCGCCGAGCTGGTCCTCGGCGAGCGCCTCGTCCACGCGCTGGCGCCGGAGCGTCTCCTGACCGCGCAGGAACGCATCCGCGTCGACGCCCTGACGCGGGCCGCCGCCGAACGTCTCGCCGCGCTGCCGCACTCCGTCTGACCGCGCGATGGCCCGTCCGGGTAGTCCCCGTCCCGATCTGGGTGCCGATCCCGCCTACGCGCCCCTCAAGGCGCGGATCATCGCGCGCACCGGCCATCATTACTACATCGACAAGGACGAGTTGCTGATCGAGCGGCTGCACCGCCGCTTCCGCGCCGCGGCCGTGGCCGACTGCGCCGCTTACGCGGGTCTCCTGTCTGACGGCGCGTCGGGAGAGGCGGAATGGGCCCGGCTCGAGGCCGAGATCACCGTCGGCGAGACGTTCTTCTTCCGCTACGCCGAGCAGTTCCAGGCGCTGCGCGAGACGATCCTGCCGGCGCTGATCGCCGCCCGGGCCTCCGAACGCGTCCTGCGCATCTGGAGTGCGGGCTGCTCCACGGGGGCCGAGCCCTATTCCCTGGCGATCCTGGTGCACGAACTGCTCGGCGATGCCCTGCCCGACTGGCGGGTCTCGATCCTCGGAACCGACATCAGCACCGAGGCGCTGGCCACCGCCCGCGCCGCCGAGTACGGCCGATGGGCCCTGCGGACGATGCCGCCGGAGGACCGGCTGCGCTACTTCACCCGTCTGCCGGCCGCTCCGGGCATCCGGCGCGAGGGCGGCTACGCCCTGCGGCCGGAATTCCGCGGACCGGTCCGGTTCGAGCGGGGCAACCTGCTCACCCTTGCCGCCCCCGTCCCGTCGCAGGGCGAGCCGTTCGACCTGATCCTCTGCCGGAACGTGCTGATCTACTTCGAGGCCCGGACGGTGGCCGCCGTGGTGCGCGGTCTGGGCCGCAGGCTGCGGCCGGACGGGTGGCTGCTGCTCGGCCACGCCGAGCCGAGTCCCGCCTTCGCGAGCTTCCTCGACGCCGTCAGCCTGCCCGGCACCGTGGCCTACCGCCCTCGCCCCGAGGCGCCGCCGCTCGCCCTGGCCGCCGTGCCGGCGGCGGATCCGCCCCGTCCGGCGCCACAGGGGGCGGAGCCGTGCGGCCAGAAGCCCAGCCGGATTCCGACCCCGTCCGCCGCGGCCGTCGACGCGGCCGTCGACGCTGCTGCCGATCCCGCCCCGAACCCGGCTGCCGATGCCGCAGCCGGGACGATCTCCGCCGAGACGATCTCCGCCGAGACGGGGCCCCCGGACGCTTGGTCGGCCGAGGAGGAGGCGGGAGGGCTCGACCGCATCCGCACGCTCGCCGATGCCGGGGAGACCGGCGCGGCCTGGCGGGCCCTGCGGACCGCGCTGGATCGAGATCCGACCGACACGGCCCTGCGCTTCTACGAGGGGCTGCTGGCCCATACCCTCGGGCGCGACGCCGAGGCCGAGCGGGCGCTTCGGGCCGCGCTCTACCTCGACCGGGGCTTCGTGATGGCGCACTATCACCTCGGCCTGCTGCTGATCGCGCTGCAGCGCCCGCACGAGGCCGTTCGCGCCCTCGACAATGCCGTCGCCTTGAGTCAAGCCCTCGGGCCGGACACGGCGCTGCCCGAGGGCGACGGCGCCTCCGCCGGCGAGATCGCGGCCAGTGCGGCCGCGGCCCGCGCCGCGCTCGGCGTCACCGACAGCAGGAGGTCCTGATGGGGGCACGCCCGAGTGCGCAGGAGGCCCGGCCGCGGACGCGGCCGGAGCGGGATCTGCGCGCCGAGCGCGCGGTCGCCCTCGCCCGCCGCGGTGCGGTCGCGGCGGCCGCCGGCCTGGACATCGACCAGCTCGTCTGCGCCTGCGGCAGCGAGCGTTATGGCCTGCCCCTGGCAGCCGTCGCGCAGGTCCTCCCGTCACGCCCCTGCACGCCGATGCCCGGCGCGGTGCCGGCGCTGGACGGCCTCATCGCCCTGTCCGGGCGGATCGTCGGGGTCCTCAGCCTCGCCCGGGCTCTCGGCCGGCCCGACGCGGCATCGGATGCGGGGTCGGAGGGTCATCTGATCGTGCTGCGCGGGCCCCATCCGCAGCCCCTCGCCCTCGCGGTGGACCGCGTGCTCGGCATCGCCCGGGTCGCCGCCTCCGGCGAGGCCGCCGTCGATCCCGACGGCTTGGGCAACGAGGCCGCTTCGGTCTATGCGCCGGGCTCCGCCTCCGGAGCGGTCGGCGACGGCCGCCCCGACTTCGTCGTCATCGACCTCCCCCGTCTCCTGCGCCGCGCCCTGCCCTGAAACGGGCCGCCTGCCCCAACCGGAGCCCTCCCCGCCCGTGTCGCTCTCGATCGGAAAACGCATCCTTCTCGGCTTCTTCGCCATCACCGCCGTGGTGGTGGCGCTCGGGCTCTACGCCCTTGAGCAGATCGGAGCGGTGCGCGACACGACCGACGCGATCGTCCGGCGGGACATGACGGTCCTGCGCCAGCTCGACGATCTCGGGAACGAGGCGCGCGATCTCGGTCTCCTGCGCCGCACCGCCGTGATCGGGATGCTGATGCAGGCTCAGGGCCGCCCGGCCCAGACCGGCGAGACCCTCACGGCCTGGCGCCAGACCGCGGCCCAGGTGGAGAACCGGCTCGCCACGACGATCCAGCTCGCCGGCGAGTACCGGGCGCAGGGCATTTCCGCCGAGCGCATCGCGGCCTGGGACCGCATCGCCGCCGCGGCGAACACGGTCCAGGGCTTCTTCCGCGAGGTCAAGGCCCAGGGCGAAGCGCAGTTCGCCGCCATCGCCCAGCAGGATGTCGCGGCGGTCGAGGCCCGCAACGCGGAGATCAGCCGCCTGCAGGCGCCCTTCCTCGACGGGATCAAGAACCTCCGGTCGCAACTCGACGGCAGCATGGCCCTGGGCCAGCGCGCCGCGCAGGCGGTCTACGAGCGCTCGCGCCTCTCGATCTACCTGACCCTGGCCGCCTCGGTGCTGCTGGCGCTCCTGATCACGTGGCTGATCAGCCGCGCGGTGGTGCGCCCCCTCGAATCGGTCATGGCCTTCGTCGCCCGCGTCGGCGAGGGCGACCTGTCCGGCCAGCTGACGGCGGGCGGCCGCGACGAGATCGGTCAGCTCTCCGCGCGTCTCAACACGATGGTTGCGGGTCTGTCGGATCTGGCGCGGACCAACCGGGCGGCGACGGCGGACCTGAACGCGGCGGCGGCGGAGATCCGCGCCTCGGCGCAGGAGCAGGCGGCCTCGGTGGAGCAGCAATTCGCGGCGGTGCAGGAGACGGCGGCGACGGTCGACGAGATCACCCATTCGGGCGCGCAGATCAGCAAGCGGGCCACCGAGGTGATCGCCACCGCCCAGGCGACCGCGCAGACCTCCCGCCAGGGCCTGCGCGCCGTGTCCGACACCGCCAAGGCCATGGAGGCGATCCGCGAGCAGGCGGAGGCGGTGGCCGGCAACATCGTCAGCCTGTCGGAGAAGACCCAGACGATCGGCGACATCATCGAGACGGTCAACGACATCTCGGAGCGCACGCACCTGCTGGCGCTCAACGCCGCCATCGAGGCGGCGGCGGCCGGCGAGAGCGGGCGCAGCTTCGCGGTGGTCGCTTCCGAGATGAAGCTCCTGGCCGATCAGGCCAAGGCGGCCACCGGCCAGGTGCGGGGGATCCTGGGCGAGATCCAGCGGGGCATCAACACCTCGGTGATGCTCACCGAGGAGGCGGTCAAGCGCGCCGCCGCCGGCAAGACGCGCTCGGACACGACGCAGCGGACCATCGAGGAGATCACCGCCCGGGTGGAGGAGAACGTCCAGACCTTCCAGCAGATCGTCGCCTCGACCAACCAGCAGCAGCTCGGCATCGAGCAGGTGATGGGCGCGCTCCAGAACATCCGCCAGGCCAGCCAGCAGACCGCGGCCGGCACCCGGCAGGTCGAGGCCGCCTCCGCCAACCTCACCGAACTCGCCCAGGCCCTCATGGCCCTCGCCGAACGCTACCGGAACTGAGGCGGCGCGCCCCTTGGCCGAGGACATCCGCAAGCTCCTGCTCGCCGCCTTCGATGTGGAGCATCGGGAGCACGTCACGGCGATCCGCGGGGCGCTCGGCAGCGCCACGCCGGATTGGAACGACGTCTTCCGCCGGGCCCACAGCCTGAAGGGGGCGGCGCGCGCCGTCGACCTCCCCGCGGTCGAGGCGGTCGCCCACCGCCTCGAGACCCTGTTCGAGGGCGTGCGCACCGGCGCCACCGCCCTCGACCGCGAGGCGGCCAACGCCGTCCACCTCGTCCTCGACCGGATCGAGTCCTACGTCGCCGGCCTCACGGACGGGGCCGGCCCGGAGATGCCGCCCGACGCCCTGGCGGCGCTCGGGCGCCTCCTCGATCTGCCCGGGGAAACGCCGCCGCCCGGCCCGGCCTCGGCTCCGGCCCCGAGCCCGCCCGACATGCCGGCGGCCCCGTCACCGACCCCGTCACCGGCCGCGCCTGCGCCGAAGCCGGCCCCCGAGCCGGCCGAAGCCTCCGCCGCCATCCTGCGGGTGCCGGCGGACGCCGTCGAGGCGCTGGCCCGGGCGAGCCACGATCTGGCCAGCACCCTGGCGGGCCAAGCGCCCGCAGCCGACGGCCTCGCCCGCCTCGCCCGCCTCGCCCGCGACCTGCGCCTCGGCGCGGAGACCCTCGCCGCCGGGGCCGGCGCGGAGCGGCCCGAATGGCGCGCCTTCGCGGCCCGCGCCGACGCCTTCGCCCGGGAGGCCGCGGATCTGTCGCGGCGCCAAGCTTCCGCGACCAGCGCGGTCGAGGGGGCGGCGACCCGCGTCCGGGCCGCCGCCGAGCGCCTCGCCCTGGTGCCGGCCGAGACCGTGCTGGCGCCGCTGGCCCGGTCGCTGCGCGAGACGGCCCGGGAGCAGGGCCGCGAGGTCGATATCGACCTGCGGGGCCTCGACCTGCCGGTGGAGCGCGGCACGCTGCAGGCCCTGAAGGATCCGCTGCTCCACGCCCTCCGCAACGCCCTCAGCCACGGCTGGGAGGCGCCGGAGGTGCGGCGCGCGGCCGGCAAGCCGGAAGCCCTGGGCCTCGGGCTCGCGGTCGCAGTGCAGGGCTCCCGCCTTCAGGTCACCGTCTTCGACGATGGGCCCGGGCCGGACCTCGCCCGGATCGAGGCGGCGGCCCGGGCCCGCGGCCTCCTCGGCCCCGCGGCCGCCGCCGACCCGGAGACCCTGCTGCGCCTCGTCTTCGAGCCCGGCTTCTCCACCGCCGAGGCGGTCGATACCCTGTCGGGGCGCGGCTACGGCCTCTCGGTCGCCGCGGACGCCGCCCGCCAGCTCATGGGCAGCGTCCGCCTGGAGCCGCGCGATCCGGCCGGCACCGCCCTGATCTTCAGCCTGCCGCTCTCGGCGGCCCGGCGCAGCCTGCTGCTGGTCGAGGCGGCCGGGCGCAGCTACGCGCTGCCGGGGGGCGCCGTGGAGCGCCTCCTGCGCCTCAAGCGCGGCGAACTCCCGGTCGCGATGGGGCGGACGATCCTGCGGCTCGGTGAGGGGGATGCGGCGACGAGCCACCCGGTCACGGACCTCGCCGCGATCCTCGGACAGTCGGCCGATCCCGCCGATCCCGGCATGCTGACCGCCGTGGTGCTGCGGACCCGCGGCGGCCGTCTGGCCCTTTCGGTCGATCGTCTGCACGACGTCCGTCCGTTCCTGGTCCTGCCCGCGCCCGCCTTCGGGGCCGATCCGGGCCTGATCGCCGGCACGGCGGTCCTGCACGGGGACGTGCCGGTCCTGGTCCTCGATCCCGAGGGGATCGCGGTGCGCGCCCTGGCCGGGGCGTCGGGCGGGTCGCTCGGAACGATGGGGCCGGCTCAACGTTCGACGACTCCCGTGTCGCCGCGCGCATCCGCCCGCGCGACGATTCTGGTCGTCGACGATTCGATCACCACCCGGACCTTGGAGAAGGGCATCTTGGAAGCCGCCGGCTACCGTGTGGTCGTTTGCGTCGACGGGCAGGATGCCCTCGAACGGCTGCGCGCCGAGATCGAGCCCGTGGACCTGGTTCTCGCCGACGTGGAGATGCCACGGCTCGACGGGTTCGGCCTGCTCAAGGCCCTCCGGGCCGACGAGCGCTTCGCCCGGCTTCCGACGATCCTGATGACCTCCCGCGGGGATGCCGCCGACGTCGCCCGGGGCCTGGATCTCGGCGCCGACGCCTACCTCACCAAGCAGAAGTTCGACCAGCGCCAGTTGCTGGATACGATCGGGCAGCTCCTATGACCCCCGTCCGTGTGATGCTCGTGGAGGACAGCCTCGTGGTGCGCGAGCTGCTGCGCCACATCGTCTCCCGCGATCCCCGCCTCGAACTCGTGGCCGCGGTCGCCTCCGGCGAGGAGGCCCTCGACAAGCTCCGGACCGTGCGGCCGGACGTGATCTCGATGGATATCCGCCTTCCGGGCATCGACGGGCTCGAGACGACCCGCCGGATCATGGCCGAGCACCCGACACCGATCGTCGTCGTGGCGGATTCGGTCGAGGATTCCTCGCTGCGCATCTCCATGAACGCGCTGCGGGCCGGGGCCCTGTCGGTGGTCGAGAAGCCGGTGGCCACGACCCATGCCGGCTATGAGGGCGTGGCCGGCGAGATCTGCACGCAGCTGCGGATCATGGCCCAGGTTCCGGTCATCCGCCGCCGCCCGATCGGCACCGAATGGGCGGGCCGTGCCGTCGCCGCGCCCCACGCGCCGCCGGCCGAGCTGACCGGGCAGGCCCCGAGCCTCCTGGGCATCGCCGCCTCGACGGGCGGCCCCCCGGCGCTGGCGCGGGTGATCGGCGCCCTGCCCCAGGATTTCCCGCTGCCGGTGCTGGTGGTCCAGCACATGGGGGCGGCCTTCATGGACGGGTTCGCCAGCTGGCTCGACAGCGTCGTGACCCTGCCGGTGGCGCTGGCCCGGGACGGGGAGCGGGCCGAAGCCGGCCGCGTCTACGTGGCCCCGGGCGACCGCCACCTAGAGATCGGCTCCGGCCGGATCCTGCGGGTGATCGATTCCGCGCCGGTCTCGGGCCAGCGCCCCGCCGCCACCGTGCTGTTCCGGTCCATGGCCCGGCAATCCGGAGCCTCCGGCATCGGCGTGCTGCTCACCGGCATGGGCGAGGACGGAGCCATCGGTCTCGCCGACATGCAGAAGGCCGGCGCCCAGACCGTCGCCGAGCATGAGAGCACCGCGGTCGTCTACGGCATGCCGGCGGCGGCCGTACGGCTCGGGGCCGCCCGGGCCGTTCTCCCCCTCGACCGAATCGCCGACCACGTCCTGCGCCTCGTGGACGGGGGGGCTCGGCCGTGATCGAGGCCGGCACGGTTGAGGTGCCGGCCCGGATCCTGCTCGTCGAGGATTCGGAGACGCAGGCCCTGGAGCTGCGTCTGCTCCTGGAGGCGCACGGATTCGCCGTGGAGCGCTGCGCCTCCGCCGAGACCGCCCTCGACCACCTCAACCGCAGCCAGCCCGATCTCGTGGTGGCCGACTATCACCTGCCGGGCATGAACGGCGACGAGCTGATCCGGCAGATGCGCCTGTCCCTGCGCACCCGGGCCCTCCCCGTCCTGATGCTGACCGGCGGCAGCGGGGGCGAGCGTCAGGGCCTCGAGAGCGGCGCCGACGCCTACCTGCCGAAATCCGCCGATCGCGACCTGATGATCCTGCGGATCCGCGCCCTGCTGCGCGAGCGTCGCCCCGCAAGCGAGGGCGAGGGCCCGGGTGCGGCCGCGTTCCGGCGCGGGCGGATCCTGGTGATCGACGGGAGCGCGACGTACCGGACCTTCCTCGCCGGCCTGATGGGCCAGGACGGCCACCACGTGGTCAGCGCCGACGGGCCGGACGCGGCGCTGGCCGCCCTGGACGCGGCGGCCGGCGCCGAGGCCTTCGACTGCGTGACGGTCGATCTCCTGGGCCACGCCTATGACGGCCTCGCCCTGTGCCAGGTGATCAGCGAGCGGCGCTCCGGCCAGGCGGCGGGTGCGGGCTTCCACCTCGTCGGGATCGCCGGCAGCGATCCGGCCAAGACTTTCCTCGTCGAAGCCTACGCGGCCGGGGCCGACGACGTGGTCTCGAAGACCGATGCCGAGGTCCTGGCGCTGCGGGTGCGCGGCTTCGTGCGGCGGCGCCTGCTGGAGGAGGATGACCGGCGCATCGCCGGCCAGTTCGGCGAGCGCGAGCGGGCGGTGGAGCGCGCCCGCGCCGAGGCCGAGGCGGCCGAGGCGCGGGCCGGGCTCGCCGACGCCCTGGAGCGCGCCAACCGCGACCTCGCCGACGCCAATCGCCAACTCACCGAGGCGCAGTCCAAGCTCGTCCAGGCCGCCAAGATGGCTTCGCTGGGCGAACTGGTGGCCGGCATCGCCCACGAGATCAACAACCCGCTGGCCTTCATCCTGGCCCATCAGGGCACGGTCGAACGCCTGCTCGGCGAATTGCCGGATGCCGCGCCGGACGCGGCCGCCCGCGCCGTCGACAAGGCCCGGCAACGGGTCGGCTCGATGCGGATGGGGCTGACCCGGATCCAGGATCTCGTGCTGAACCTGCGGAAGTTCTCGCGCCTCGACGAGGGCGAACGTGCCCTGGTCAACGTCCCGGAGGCGATCGAGACGGTGCTGGCCCTGATCCAGCACAAGCTCGGCGACCGGATCGCCGTGGAGCGCAGCTTCGCGGGGCGCGCCGAGATCCACTGCACCCCGGCGCTGCTCAATCAGGTGGTGATGAACATCCTGGGCAACGCCGCCGACGCGATGCCGGAGGGCGGCACGATCCGGATCACGACCCAGTCGAGCCCAGAGTTCGACGAGATCCGTATCAGCGATACCGGTCCCGGAATCCCGGATACGTTGCGGGAGAAGATCTTCGAGCCGTTCTTCACGACGAAACCGGTGGGCTCCGGTACCGGTCTGGGTCTTGCGATTGCATACAGCGTCGTTCAAGCGCATAGCGGCTCGCTCACCGTGGAGACGGCCCCGGGTGGGGGAGCCTGCTTCGTGATCGGGATCCCGCGGCAGGCGCCAGTGCATGAGTGACGGTACGGCAGGTGTAGGGACGATCCTGGCCGTCGACGACGAGCCGGATATCCTGATCGCCCTGGAGGACCTGTTCGAGGAGTCCTACCGGGTGCTGACGACCTCGCGCCCAGCGGAGGCGCTGGAGATCCTGCGCGCCGAGCCCGACATCGCCGTCGTGCTCTCCGACCAGCGCATGCCCGGCCTGACCGGCGACGCGCTCCTCGCCGAGGCCCGCACCTTTCACGACGCGCAGGCGATCTTGCTGACCGGCTACGCCGACATCACCGCGGTGATCGCCGCCCTCAACCGCGGCGGCATCGTCGGTTACGTCACCAAGCCCTGGGATGCCGGCCTGCTGCGCTCCACCGTCCGGCAGGCCTTCGAGCGCCATAGCCTCGGCCGGGACCTCGCCACCGAGCGGGCGCTCCTGCGCGGCCTCCTCGACCACGCCCAGGACGCGATCAGCTTCAAGGACGCCCAGGGCCGGTTCGTGCGGCTGAACGCCCGCAAGGCCGCCCTCCTCGGCCACGACATCGCCGCCTGCCTCGGGCGGCGCGAGGGCGAGCTCCTCGGCCCGAAGGCGGCCCCGGTGACGGCGGCGGACGAGGCGGCGATCCGCTCCGGGGCGGTGGCCGAGAGCCTCATCAGCGATGGCCCGACGGGGGCCGAGCAGTGGAGCCACGTGACGCGCGTGCCGATCCGCGACGCCGGCGGCTCGATCAGCCACCTCGCGATGATCGAGCGCGACGTGACCGAGCAGCGGACCCTGGAGGCCCGGCTGCGGCAATCGGACAAGATGCAGGCGCTGGGCACCCTCGCGGGGGGCATCGCGCACGATTTCAACAATCTCCTGACCGCGATCCTCGGCAGCCTCGAACTCGCCGCCCCGAAGGTTGCCGACCAACCGCGGGTCCAGCGGCTGATCGAGAACGCCCGCGGAGCCGCCGAACGCGGCGCGTCCCTGACGAAGCGCCTCCTCAGCTTCAGCCGTGCCCACGACCTCCAGGCACGGGCCGTCGACGTGAACACCCTGATCACCGGGATGAGCGACCTGTTCGGGCGCAGCCTCGGCGGCCTCGTCACGGTCCAGACCGACCTCGAGGAGGGTCTTGCGGCGGTCCAGGTCGATCCGGACCAGCTCGAACTCGCCGTGCTCAACCTCTGCATCAACGCCCGGGACGCCATGCCGGACGGGGGCGCCATCACGGTGGCGACCCGGCAACTCAGCATCGACGGCGATCCCGAGATCGCCGACGGCACCTATCTGGGCATCAGCGTCACCGACGAGGGCACCGGCATACCGGAGGAGATCCTGCGCCGGGTCTGCGAGCCGTTCTTCACAACCAAGGCGGTCGGCCAGGGGACGGGGCTCGGGCTCGCCATGGTGTTCGGCCTCGCACAGCAATCTAAGGGCCGGCTGGTGATCGACAGCGTGGTCGGGCGCGGTACCCGTGTCGAGCTGGCTCTGCCCTTCGCCGACCAGGCCCCCGAGCAGGCCGCCGAGGCGTCCGGTGCCGCCCCGGTCGCCGGCCGGCGCGCCCGCGTCCTCATCGTCGACGACGACCCGCAGGTGCGGCACGTGACGGCCTCCTTCCTGACCGGATTCGGCCACAGCACTACGGAGGCCGGCGATGGCGAGGCTGCGCTCCGGCTTCTCCAGGGGGACCGCTACGACATCGTCGTGGCCGATCTGGCCATGCCCGGCATGAGCGGCATCGAGCTGGCCGCCGAGATCCGCGACCGGGATCCGCACATGCCGGTCCTGATCCTCACGGGCCACGCCGATGCGATGCAGATCCCCGAGGACCTGCCGGTGCTCGCCAAGCCGTTCCGCTCGGCCGATCTCGCGGCCCGGGTCGCCACGCTGCTGGAGGGTGCGGTCGGGACCTCCGTCTGAGGGGGGGCTTGCAACCAACCGGTTGCCGGCTCATTCTCTCTCCGTGGAGCCCGATGGCTCCGGGTTACGAAGAGGAGGTGGACCATGAGCAATCACGGCATCTTCCCGCGCCGCAGGCGTGACAACGATCTGGACCAGGACGGTCCACCGGACGAGTTCCGGCAGGGATAGGGGTTTTCGGAACGCGGCGCGGTCGAGTTCCCGGCCCGTACGATACGGGCCGCCAGGGCGAGCTCCCGCGACCATCCGAGACGTGGACCCTGCTACAGACCCGTCGGCGCGAGCCGGCGGGTTTTTTATGACCTGCGCATCGTCATCGCGAGCGGAGCGAAGCGACCCAGGGACACGCGACAGCCTGAGACCGCGCGCTGCCTTGGATTGCTTCGCTCCGCTCGCAAGGACGCGAAACGCAAGAAGCCGCCCCGGATGAGCCGGGACGGCTTCTCAGACATCGGGAGCGTCGGAACGCCCTTCGATGGATCAGGCGGCCTCGGCGACCTGGCTCGGACCGGAATCCTTGCCGCGGGCCTCGACGTCGCGATCGACGAACTCGATCACGGCCATCGGGGCGTTGTCACCCTGGCGGAAGCCGGCCTTCATGATGCGGCAATAGCCGCCCGGACGGCCCTTGTAGCGCGGGCCGAGCACGGTGAAGAGCTTCTTGACCATGTCGGCATCGCGCAGCTGCGCCATGGCGAGACGCCGGGTGTGAACGCTGTCGATGCGGCCGAGCGTGATCAGCTTCTCCACCACCGGGCGCAGATCCTTGGCCTTCGGCAGGGTGGTGATGATCTGCTCGTGCTTGAGCAGAGCGACCGACATGTTGGCGAACATCGCCTTGCGATGCTCGGCGGTGCGGTTGAAACGGCGGCCGCGATAACCGTGACGCATGGTGCTGGCTTCCTTTTCGTCTCGGCCGCCGTGCCACGGTACGGCCGGGTGCCCCGAAATCGGGGCGGTTGATTCCGCATGACCCTGCGGCGGGATTCTTTCGGGACCTCGCGTCGGCTCGGCGAAGTCCCGGGTCTGGACCGGCCAAACCGACGGCGCCGTACAGCGCCGCCCCGTTCAGCCCGAGGCGGCTTCGCCTCTCAGTAGTGCTCCTCGAAGCGCTTGGCGAGGTCCTCGATGTTCTCCGGCGGCCAGCCGGGGATGTCCATGCCGAGGTGCAGGCCCATGCCGGCGAGCACTTCCTTAATCTCGTTGAGCGACTTGCGGCCGAAGTTCGGGGTCCGCAGCATCTCGCCCTCGGACTTCTGGATGAGGTCGCCGATATAGACGATGTTGTCGTTCTTCAGGCAGTTCGCCGAACGGACCGACAGCTCGAGCTCGTCCACCTTCTTGAGCAGCGCCGGGTTGAAGGGCAGCTGCGGCGCGAGCGGCGCGGCCTCTTCCTTGCGCGGATCCTCGAAGTTCACGAAGACCTGCAGCTGGTCCTGGATGATGCGGGCGGCATAGGCCAGCGCATCCTCCGGCGAGACCGCGCCGTTGGTCTCCACCGTCATGGTGAGCTTGTCCTTGTCGAGATCCTGGCCCTCGCGGGTCGTCTCGACGCGGTAGCTGACCTTGGTGACCGGCGAGAACAGCGAGTCGACCGGGATCAGGCCGATCGGGGCGTCCTCGGGGCGGTTGCGCTCGGCCGGGACGTAGCCCTTGCCGGTGGCGACCGTGAACTCCATCCGGATCTCGGCGCCGTCGTCCAGCGTGCAGATCACGAGGTCGGGGTTCAGGATCTGGATGTCGCCGACCGTGCCGATGTCGCCGGCCGTGACGAGGCCCGGGCCGGTCTTGCGCAGGGTCATGCGCTTGGGCGCGTCCGTCTGCGAGCGGATGGCGATGGTCTTGATGTTGAGGACGATGTCGGTCACGTCCTCGCGCACGCCGGGGATCGACGAGAACTCGTGCAGCACGCCGTCGATCTGCACCGAGGTCACGGCCGCGCCCTGGAGCGACGACAGGAGCACCCGGCGCAGGGCGTTGCCCAGCGTCGTGCCGAAGCCGCGCTCGAGCGGCTCGGCGACGACGGTCGCGACCCGCTTGGGGTCGTCGCCGGTCGTGACCTGCAGCTTGTTCGGCTTGATCAGTTCCTGCCAATTCTTCTGAATGACCACGATCCTACCTCTCGTCCATGCCCGGGATCCGCGACGCCCGTTCCCGCGCTTCGGCCGTTCGGCGCCGCCCCTTGGCGCCCCGAACGGTCCCTGAATCCGTGTTTGCCGTTACTCGCCGCCGACCCAGAGTGCCGGAACGAAGCTGTATCCCGCCCCGTCCCGATCCACGTAGCCGAGCGCCGGGAATTCGAGATGCGAGCCGGCGATGAAGGTCCGCTCGCTCGCCACCGCGTCCATGATCTTCTTGCGCGTCTCCCGCGCCTGATCTCCGTCGACGTCGAAGCCCACACCCGCCTGCGGGTTCTTGAACTGGATCGCCGGCAGGTGCACCACATCCGTCCACATCAGCAGCGACTGTCCACCGGAGACGATGCGGAAACCGCAATGGCCCGGCGTATGGCCGGGCAGATGGAGTGCGGTGATGCCGGGCAGAACCTCGCCACCCCGATGCTCCCGCATCCGCTTGGCATAGGGCGCCACGGCCTTCCGGGCGCCCTCGAAATACGGCTTGGCCGCATCCGGCGCCCGCGACAGGGCCTCGTCCGGCAGCCAGTGGGCCGCCTCGTCGGCGTGAACCACGATCTCGGCGTTCGGGTATCGGGCCGCACCGTCCTTCACGAGCCCGCCCACATGGTCGGGATGCAGGTGGGTGACGAGAACGGTTTCGATCTCCTCCGGCTTGACGCCCGTGAGCGCCAGCGCCGCGCCGGCCCGGCCGAGGGTCTCGGCCGGAGCCAGATCGCCATAGCCCGTATCGATCAGCACCGGCTTGCGGCCGGCGCCGGTGATCAGGAAGGCGTTCAGCGTGATCTTGGGCTGCTCGGTGCGGAAGCCCGCCACCTGTAGCCGCCCGGCCTCCTCCTGGGAGATCCCCGTGACGAGATCGAGGCTGGCCTGAAACCAGCCGTCGTTGAGCGCGGTGACCGTAAGGTCGCCGAGGTTCCAACGCAGCACGCCCGGAAGCGGCTTCGATCCCGTCATGAGCTTCTCCGTCAAAAGGCTTCTCCGGCGCGGATCAGACGCGGCGACGCTTGCGCGGCCGGCAGCCGTTGTGCGGGATCGAGGTGACGTCGCGGATCGACGTCACCGTGAAGCCCGCGGCCTGGAGGGCGCGCAGCGCCGACTCGCGGCCCGAACCGGGACCCGACACCTCGACCTCGAGGGTGCGCATGCCGTGCTCGGCGGCCTTGCGGCCGGCATCCTCGGCGGCAACCTGAGCGGCGTACGGGGTCGACTTCCGCGAGCCCTTGAAGCCCATGGCGCCGGCGGACGACCACGAGATCGTGTTGCCCTGCGCGTCCGTGATGGTGATCATCGTGTTGTTGAACGAGGCGTTCACGTGGGCGACGCCCGACACGATGTTCTTGCGCTCGCGGCGGCGGACGCGTTGCGGTTCCTTAGCCATCTGTTCTCACTCTTCCTTCAGGCACGCCCGTAACACCAGGCGCTCGGGATTCTTCTTGGGACTTGGCCGCTTGGCCCGTGCAGGGCTGGCGAGCCAGGGCCGGGCGCCTCATGGGACGCCCAGCGGGACGGAATGGAGGCCGCGCGAAGCCCGGCCTCCCGATCCCAAAAGATTACTTCTTCTTGCCGGCGATCGGCTTCGCCTTGCCCTTGCGGGTGCGGGCGTTGGTGTGGGTGCGCTGGCCGCGGACCGGCAGCTGCTTGCGGTGACGCAGGCCGCGATAGGCGCCGAGATCCATCAGGCGCTTGATGTTCATCGACACTTCGCGGCGCAGATCGCCTTCGACCAGGTAGTCGCGGTCGATCGTCTCGCGGATCGAGAGAACCTCGGCGTCAGTCAGCTGGTTGACCCGACGTTCGGCGGGGATGTTCACCTTCTGGGTGATCTCCTCGGCCTTCTTGGCGCCGATGCCGTGGATGTACTGAAGCGCGATGACGACGCGCTTGTTGGTCGGGATGTTGACGCCTGCGATACGGGCCACGATCACTCTCCATGTCAGGCCCGGGGATCCGGGCAGGTGTCGCGCGCGTCCGGTGGAGGCCGGCCCCTGCGCACGTGAAACGACGACGCGGCCCGCGGGCGGCCCTGGAAAGGGCACCTCGGACCATCGTTCGGTTGGACGAAGGAGGGCCTGCTAGCGCGCGGGCGGCCCGATGTCAACGACCGTCAGGCATGGCCGCGTCCCGTCATGCGCCGCGTGCGGGACCCGGGCCGAGAAGATCGAGGAGCCAAGATGGCGGTTCTGACCAGCGACGGCGCAACGCTCCGGGCCTTCGCCGATTCGGTGTTGCGGGCCGCCGAGGAAACCCTGGACGAGGTCCTGCCGGTGACGCTCGCGGTGATCGGCGGCATCCTCGCCGAAGCGGAGCCCGGCTCCGTGGCACTCCAGAGCGCGGATGACGGGCCGCCCCTGCTCTGGGCGACCTTCGCGGGGCGCCGTATGGTCTTCCGCTACAACCCGATGACGGCGATGATCGAGCTGCGCATCGGCACCGACGAGGGCTACCCGTTCCGCCTGTTCGGCCACCGCTCGCTTCAGATGGACATCGCCAACTTCTTCGGGAGCCTGCGTCGCGAAGGGCGGATCTGATGCATCGTCCAGGGCGCTGCGAGTCGGCAGCCGCGTCTCAGCGGAAGCCCTGGTTCCGCAGCCGGCAATAGCCGCCCATGTCCTGATAGCCCGCGGGGCAGCGGCGGGCGCAGGTCCCCGCCACATACTTGAGCGGCGGCCGGCAGGCATGGCGGAAGCGCTTCTGCCCGTACACGAAGGACTGGGCGGGGCTCTGCGCGAAGGCCGGCAGAGGGGGGAGTGCGACCGCGAGGAGGAGCGTCGCGGTGGCGAAGAGGCGGAGGGTCATGGCGATTCCGATCCGGGATGCGCCTCTCAACCCACTGACCGCGCCTCGGGTTCACGTCCGCGCGCCACCGAGCGGTCGGCGCGCGGCGATCGACTCAGGAGGCGACACGCTCCTCGTGCGGCTCCAGCACCGCCATCAGGTCGGCCGTGACCTTGTCGATCGGCTGCATGCCGTCGATGGTCTCCAGCATGCCCTGCTTGGCGTAATAGGCCGACAGCGGGGCCGTCTGGGCGCGATAGGCCTCGAGACGCTGCTTGAACACCTCCGGGGTGTCGTCCTTCCGCACCGCCTGGCCGCGGGCCAAGGTCTCGGCGGCCCGCTTCTCGATGCGGCCGACCAGGGCGTTCTCGTCGACCTTCAGCTCGACCACCGCGGAGAGGCCCATCCCCTTACCGGCCAGCATCGTGCCGAGGGCCTCCGCCTGCGCCACCGTGCGCGGGAAGCCGTCCAGGATGAAGCCGCGGCGGGCATCCGCCTCCTCGATCCGCTCGGCGACGATGCCGACCACGATCCGATCCGAGACGAGACCGCCGGATTCCATCACGGCCTTGGCCTCGAGGCCGATCGGCGTCCCGGCGGCTACAGCCGCCCGAAGCATGTCGCCGGTGGAAAGCTGCGGGATGCCGAAGCGCTGTACGATCCGCTCGGATTGCGTCCCCTTCCCCGCACCGGGCGGCCCGAGCAGAATGATACGCATGGCGTTGTCCTCGTTCGGCCCACTCTCTCTGTGGGCACAAGCCGTGGTGGCGAAGCCTCCCTGGCATCGCCGGGTTCGGGGTCTTCTAGCCGGTCAGGGCCCGACAGGCATCCAGACCTTTGGGCCAGAGGCGGGCGTGTCCTTGGTGACGGCCCGCCTCTGTAGCAGGCTCAGCGCCGGCGTTGCGTGGTCGAGGCGCCACGCAGCTTGGCCTTCTTCACGAGGCCCTCGTATTGATGGGCCATCAGGTGCCCGTGGATCTGCGCCACGGTGTCCATCGTGACCGAGACCACGATCAGCAGCGACGTGCCGCCGAAACCGAGGCTCGCCGCCGCGTAGGACGACAGGATCTCCGGGCACAGGCACACCAGGGTCAGGTACAGCGCGCCGATCACCGTGATGCGGGTCAGCACCTTGTCGATGAACGCCGCGGTGCGCTCGCCCGGCCGGATGCCCGGGATGAAGCCGCCATGCTTCTTCAGATTGTCGGCCGTCTCCTGCGGGTTGAAGACCACCGCGGTGTAGAAGAACGTGAAGAAGATGATCAGCGCCGCGTAGAGCACCATGAACAGCGGGGTGCCGTGGCCGAGATAGGCCGTCACCGTGCCGAGCCAGCCGGTGGCGCCGCCATTGGCCGAGAAGCTCGCGGCGGTCGCCGGCAGCAGCAGAAGCGACGAGGCGAAGATCGGCGGGATCACGCCCGAGGTGTTGAGCTTGAGCGGCAGGAACGAGGTCTGGCCCTCGTACATGCGGTTGCCGACCTGGCGCTTCGGGTAGTTGATCAGGAGGCGGCGCTGGGCGCGCTCCATGAACACGATGAAGTAGACGAGCGCCACGGCGGCGACGCCGACGCCCAGGATGATCGCCGGGGACAGGGCACCGGTGCGTCCGAGTTCCAGCGCGCCCGCGATCGCCACCGGCAGGTGGGCGACGATGCCCGCGAAGATGATCAGCGACGAGCCGTTGCCGATGCCGCGCGAGGTGATCTGCTCGCCGAGCCACATCAGGAACAGGGTGCCGCCGGTGAGCGTGATCACCGTCGAGGCCAGGAAGAACGGTCCCGGATCGATCGCGGCCGAGGAGCCCTGCAGGCCGATGGCGATGCCCCAGGATTGCACCAAAGCCAGCACCACCGTCAGGTAGCGGGTGTACTGGTTGATGACCTTGCGGCCGGACTCACCCTCCTTCTTCAGCGCCTCCAGGCTCGGGATCACCGAGGTCAGGAGCTGCACGATGATCGAGGCCGAGATGTAGGGCATGATGTTCAGGGCGAAGATCGCCATGCGCTCGACCGCGCCGCCCGAGAACATGTTGAACAGGCCCAGCACGCCGCCCGATTGCTGCTGGAAGTTCCGGGCGAACTGCTCCGGGTCGATGCCGGGGATCGGGATGTACGTACCCAGCCGGAACACCACGAGGGCGCCGAGCGTGAACCAGATGCGCTTCTTCAGCTCATCGGCCTTGGCGATCGCACCGAAATTGAGGTTGGCGGCAAGCTGCTCGGCGGCTGAGGCCATAAGCGTCGCGTCCTGGACATGTCGCCGGGCGGTGGAGCCCGGATGAAACGAAAAACGGCGGCCCGCGTGGTCGCAGGGCCGCCGCTCGAAGGTTCGGCTTAAAGGGTGCGCGGAAACCGTGCAACGGGTCCCGGCGTCGCTCCCGTCAGGCCGTCGCCGCCTCGCTGCCGCCGCGGGTGGAAGCACCCTGGGCGTAGACGACGGTGACCGAGCCGCCGGCCTTCTCGACCGCCTCGACGGCGGACTTGGAGGCGCGGGTGACCTCGAAGCTGAGCTTCGCGGTGAGCTCGCCGACGCCGAGCAGCTTCACGCCGTCGCGGGGACGGGCGATGAGGCCGGCGGCGACCAGGCTCTCCACCGTCACGGTGGCGGCCTTGTCGAGCTTGCCCGCGTCGACAGCCTCCTGGATCCGGCCGAGGTTCACCTCGTTCAGGTCCTGGGCGTAGAGGTTGTTGAAGCCGCGCTTCGGTAGGCGCCGATGCAGCGGCATCTGACCGCCCTCGAAGCCCTTGATGGACACGCCGGTCCGGGCCTTCTGACCCTTCACGCCGCGGCCCGCGGTCTTGCCCTTGCCGGAGCCGATGCCCCGGCCGACGCGCATCCGGTCCTTGGTGGCGCCGGGATTGTCGCTGATCTGGTTGAGCTTCATCGGGACCTCCTCACGCCACGTCGCCGTGGACGCGCACGAGGTGCGCAACCTTGCGGATCATGCCGCGCACGGAGGGGGTATCCTCCAGCTCGGACACGCGGTGGAGCTTGTTGAGCTTCAGGCCGATCAGCGTCGCGCGCTGGCTGGCCTCGCGGCGGATCGGCGAGCCGATCTGCTCGATGCGGAGAGTCTTCTGTGCCATCGGACCCTCCCCTTACGCGACCGCGGCTTCGGACTGGTCGGCCGGGTCGGCATCGCGGCGGCGCGACTGGAGGGTCGACACCTTGATGCCGCGGCGGGCCGCCACGGAGCGCGGGCTGTCCTCGTTCTTGAGCGCCTCGAAGGTGGCGCGCACGAGGTTGTAGGGGTTCGAGGACCCCAGCGACTTGGCGACGACGTCCTGCATGCCGAGGGTCTCGAACACGGCGCGCATCGGGCCGCCGGCGATGATGCCGGTACCCTGCGGAGCCGCGCGGAGGATCACCTTGCCGGCGCCGTGGCGGCCGTTGACGTCGTGGTGCAGAGTCCGTCCCTCGCGGAGCGAGACGCGGATCAGGCCGCGCTTGGCGGCCTCGGTCGCCTTGCGGATGGCCTCCGGCACCTCACGGGCCTTGCCGTGGCCGAAGCCGACGCGGCCCTTCTGGTCGCCGACGACGACGAGGGCCGCGAAGCCGAAGCGACGGCCGCCCTTCACCACCTTGGCGACGCGGTTGATGTGGACGAGCTTGTCCACGAACTCGCTGTCGCGCTCCTCGCGATCATCGCGGCGGCCGCGGCCCCCGCCTTCCCGTTCACGTGCCATTGCTTTACCCGTTCATCTCACTGGCGCAGGCGGCGGGCCTGCTCGCTCGATTGCTTCGAATGCCGGACATGCACCGCACGTCCGGCCCGCCGTCGTTCAAAGATCCCGATCGGGGCCGCCGGCGGCGGATGCGCCGCCGGCGAGGTCCCTAAGATCAGAACTCCAGGCCACCCTCGCGGGCGGCCTCGGCCACGGCCGCGACACGGCCATGGTAGATGTAGCCGGAGCGGTCGAAGATCACCTTCGTGACGCCCGCGGCCTTGGCGCGCTCGGCGACCAGCTTGCCAACCGCCTTGGCGGCGGCGACGTCGGCGCCGGTCTTGAGTTCGCCCTTGAGGGCCTTGTCGATCGACGAGGCCGCGGCCAGCGTCTTGCCGGCGACGTCGTCGATGACCTGCACGTAGATCTGCTTCGACGAGCGGAACACCGAGAGCCGCGGGCGGCCGTTGGCGGCGGCCCGCAGCGCGCGGCGGACGCGCGCCTTGCGGCGATCGAGGGCTTCGAGCTTGCGAGACATGATGCCCTCCTTACTTCTTCTTGCCTTCCTTGCGGAAGATGAACTCGCCCGCGTACTTCACGCCCTTGCCCTTGTAGGGCTCGGGTCCGCGGTAATCGCGGATCTCGGCGGCGACCTGACCGACCTGCTGGCGGTTGATCCCGGAGATCGTGATCTCGGTGGGCTTCGGGGTAGCGATCGTGATCCCCGTGGGGATCGCGTATTCGATGTCGTGGCTGTAGCCGAGCGACAGCTTGAGGGCCTTGCCGGCCATCGCGGCGCGATAGCCGACGCCGGTGATCTCGAGCTTCTTCTCGAAGCCCTTCGACACGCCCTCGGCGATGTTGGCGATCTGCGCCCGCGACGTGCCCCACAGGGAGCGCGCCGGCTTGGACTGGTTGACGGGCTGCACCTCGATGGCGCCGTCCTTCATCGCCACGGCGACGAGCGACGGGACGTCGTAGGACAGTTCGCCCTTCGAACCCTTCATCTTCACCGTCTGACCGGTGACCGTGGCGGTAACGCCCGCCGGCACGGGGACCGGCTTCTTGCCTACGCGAGACATGGGATAACCTCCTTATGTCCCGATCAGAACACGGTGCAGAGCACTTCACCGCCGACGTTGCGCTCGCGCGCCTCGTGATCGGCCATGACGCCCTGCGGGGTGGAGACGATGGTGACGCCGAGGCCGTCGGCCACGTGCGGCAGCTCGCCGACGGACGAGTAGACCCGGCGGCCGGGCTTCGAGACGCGCTTGATCTCGCGGATCACCGGGCGCCCGTCGTAGTACTTGAGCTCGATGGCGAACTCGGTGCGGCCGTTGCCGAGGTCCGTCGCCGCGTAATCGCGGATGTAGCCCTCGGCCTTCAGGACGTCGAGAACGCTGGCACGCAGGCGCGAGCCGGGCGTCTGGACGACGTTGCGACGGCGCAGCTGGCCGTTGCGGATGCGGGTGAGCATGTCGCCCACGGGATCGTTGACCATGGGGACCTCCTTACCAGCTCGACTTGACCAGGCCGGGGATCAGGCCCCGGTTGCCAAGCTCGCGCAGCGCCACGCGGGAGATGCCCATCTTGCGGTAATAGGCGCGCGGGCGGCCGGTCATGCCGCAGCGATTGCGGATGCGGGTGGCCGACGAGTTGCGCGGCAGTTCCGCGAGCTTGAGGCGCGCCTCGAAGCGCTCCTCCATCTCGAGGGCTTCGTTGTTGGCGATCTCGAGGAGCGCCTTCCGCTTGGCCGCGAAGCGCTTCACCAGCGCCTTGCGAGCCTCATTCTTCTCGACTGAGCTTTTCTTCGACATGTGGTCTATCTCCGGTGTCCGCGTCTGAAGCCCGAGAGCTTCACTGCCGGAACGGGAACTTGAAGGCGGCGAGCAGGGCCTTGGCCTCGGCATCGGTCTTGGCGGTGGTCGCCACGACGATGTCCATGCCCCAGGTCTGCTCGGCCTTGTCGTAGGAGATCTCCGGGAACACGAGGTGCTCCTTGAGACCGAGGGCGTAGTTGCCGCGGCCGTCGAACGAGCGCGGGTTCAGGCCGCGGAAGTCACGCACGCGCGGCAGCGCGATGGTGATCAGCCGGTCCATGAACTCGTACATGCGCTGCTTGCGCAGGGTCACCTTGCAGCCGATCGGCATGCCCTCGCGGACCTTGAAGGTCGCGATGGCCTTGCGGGCCCGGGTGATGACCGGCTTCTGGCCGGCGATCAGGGCGAGGTCGCCCGCCGCCACCGAGGCCTTCTTCGAGTCCGCGGTGGACTCGCCGACGCCCATGTTGATCACGATCTTGGTGATCTGCGGCACTTCCATCGGGTTCTTGTAGCCGAACTCTTCGATCAGCTTCTGGCGAACCACCTCGTCGTAGTGCTTGCGCAGGCGCGGGGTGTAGGCGTTCTTGTCGGCCTCAGCCATCGATCTGATCCCCCGTGGTCTTGGCGAACCGGACCTTGCGCCCGTCTTCGAGGATGCGGAAACCCACGCGGGTCGGCTTGCCGTTGGCATCCGCGACCGCGATGTTCGAGAGCTGGATGGCGGCCTCCTTGGAGATGATGCCGCCTTCCTGGTTCTGGGTCTGCTTCTGGTGCTTCTTGACCAGGTTGATGCCGCGCACGAAGGCCCGGCCTTCCTTCGGCAGAACCTGGATCACCTCGCCCGACCGGCCCGAATCGCGGCCGGTGAGCACGACGACCTTGTCGCCCTTCTTGATCTTGGCAGCCATTACAGCACCTCCGGAGCCAGGGAGATGATCTTCATGTGGTTGCGGGCGCGGAGCTCGCGCGGAACCGGTCCGAAGATACGGGTGCCGATCGGCTCCTTCTGATTGTTGATCAGGACCGCGGCGTTCTTGTCGAAGCGGATGACCGAACCGTCGGCACGCTTCACGTCCTTGGCGGTGCGGACGACGACCGCCTTCATGACGTCGCCCTTCTTGACGCGACCGCGCGGGATCGCCTCCTTGACGGAGACGACGATCACGTCGCCCACGCCGGCATACTTGCGCTTCGACCCGCCGAGAACCTTGATGCACATCACACGGCGTGCACCCGAGTTGTCGGCGACGTCCAGATTCGTCTGCATCTGGATCACGTGCGTGACTCCTTGTTTCAGGCGGGTTTCCGCACACGGACGGTATTGCCCGGCGGACGACGCCTGATGGGGACCTGATGTCCCCGGCTCATGTGTTCGACCGCGCTGGCGGTGTCGCAAGGACACCGGCGCGGTCACCGCGTTCACAGGGTGCGAGCACCCATCGGAATGTCGCGAAGGCCGGGCGGATACTACGGGCCGCCCCGGATGGCAAGCGGAGCGGCGCGAAATCGTCGGCGGCGCATGGCTGGATTGACCCGATGCACGGCCTGGTTCCAGTCGGCGCCCGGCAAGAGGGCGCGTCGCATGGGGATCGTCGGCGCGCCCCGATTCGGCCTCGCGCGCACGACTCGCTGCGGATGCGTCGTGCGGGCCGGCGTGCCTCTCAAAACGCGACGACCGGCGCGCCTCTCGGCGCACCGGTCGCTGAGCGCTCGGGCGAGACTCAGGCGGGCTGGCCGCCTGATTCGAACAGGAAGCCGTCGAGGCTCGGGATCGTCACCGACGCGCCGCTCGCGGGCTTCGACAGGCGCCAGGGCCGCTCCGAGCGGGCGCGGATCGCTTCGGAGGGGCGGAGCCGCCGCATGAGACCGTCCTCGCCGACCTCCTCGATCGCCAGGAATCCGTAGACCTGAAGCCGGGAGGCCGTCAGTTTCGTCCCGCGATCCTCGGCGGCGACGACCATGCTGCCGGTGGCGTAGACGGCATCGAGCAGGGACCGCTGCTCGCTGCGCCGGCGGCTGCGTGCCTCCCACTCGCCCGGTGCCTGGGCGGGAATGGCCCGCCGGAACGGAACGACGTTGCTGACCGCGACGCAACCCATACGCAAAACCCTTGACGCAGACCCGCGGCGGCACACGGGCCGCCCGTTGATCGCGACAATTCGACGGATCGCTTTAATTCTCCGTAGACCCTGCCGGCGCCCCCCTGCCCCGATCCGGTACGTCCCCTCCGGCAACCCGGCAGGATTTGCCGGCTTGCCCGCGTCCGGGGCGGGGTCCTCACGGCGGCCGCACCGGCCGTCAACGGGCCTCCTCTCATCTCCGCCGGATTGCTTCGGCCCCTCTGGGCTGCCTCCTCCCCCCGACAGCGGAGTGGGACGCATCGCGTGACGGTTTCGGCGGGAGACCGTTTCATCGCCGGCCGAATCCGAGGTCGCGGCCATCGTTCGATCCGGCACGACGGGCGACCCAGGGGCCTGCTCCGGTCAGGATGGCCTCAGCCGAGATGCGCCTTCGGTCGCGAGCGGCGCCGCACGAGCCGCGCGGCGAGCCTGTCGAGGGCGACGCACAGGCCCGCGTAGAGGGCGCCGACGAACAGGAAGATCTCGGCCGGGTAGACCATGGTGCGGTTGTTCACCTGGGTGCTCACGAAGGACAGCTCGGGCACGCCGATCACGTAGGCGAGCGAGGTGTCCTTGATGAGCGTGGTCCATTGATTGACGAAGGACGGCACCATGGCCCTGAGCGCCTGTGGCAGGACGATGAAGCGCAGCACCGGCCAGCGGCCGAAGCCGAGGGCGAGGCCGGCCTCCCACTGACCGTGGCCGATGCTCTCGATCCCGGCCGCCACCCCGTACGAAAGATAGGCCCCGCCGACGAGCGCCAGGGTCGCCGCCACGGTGCCGATCTCCGGAACCGACACGCCGAACAGGATCGGCAGCAGGAAGTAGCTCCAGAAGATCAGCATCACGATCGGCACGGCGCGGAAGATGCCGAGCCCGATGGTCAGAGCGACGCGGGACGGCCCCGCGCTCATCGCCAGGGCGATGCCCAGGACGAGACCCAGCAGAGCCGAGGCGAGGCCGGACAGGCCGGAGAGGATCAGCGTCAGCGCCAGCCCGCCGACCGGGCCCCTGGGCCAGGCGCCGAGCAGCAGGTAGCCGAGATTGTCGGTGATGATCGCAGGGTTCATCGGCGCGGTCCCGGAGCCGCGGCGCGGCGGGCCACCGCCTGCCCCGCCGCCTCGACCAGGGCGACCGCGCCCACATAGAGCAGCGTCGCGATGCCGAAGGCCTGGAAGGTCTTGAACGTCTCGGTCTCCACCTGCCGGGACGCATAGGACAGCTCCGCGAGGCCGATCGTCATGGTGAGGGCGGTGTTCTTGATCGTGTTGAGGTACTGGCCGACGATCGGCAGCCAGGCGACGCGGAGGGCCTGTGGCAGGACGATGTGGCGGAAGGCCTGGACCGGCGTCAGGCCAAGGGCGATGGCCGCCTCCCGCTGGCCGGGGCGGACACCGTTGACGCCTGCCCTGCCCTCCTCGGCGATGTAGGCGCCCGCATAGACGGTGAGGCCGAAGAACCCGGCCAGGGTCTCGTAGGCCGGCCAATGCACGGCGCCGAATCCCAGATCGAGGGCGTGCGGCGTGTTCAGCCAGGTTGTCGCGCCGCTCGGCAACAGGGCTGCGCCCACGAAGTACCAGACGAAGAGCTGCACCAGCAGCGGCGTGTTCCGGACGATCCCGACGAAGCCGGCGACTGCCCGCCCGGCCGCGGCGCCGCCCGCTTCCCGCAGGCAGCACGCCGCGAGACCCACCCCGGTGCCGGCGAGGCACACGGCCGCCGAGAGGGCCAGGGTGAGTTCGAAGCCTCGGATCAGCCAGACGAGGTAGCGAGGCGCCAACAGGTCGCCGAAGAGCTGGCCCATCGCCGTCGCCCGGCCTCGGCTAGTTGCGGTCGCCGATTCGGAACAGGCGCGGCAGCGGCTGCTCGGTATTCGGGCCGAACCAGCGATCGTAGATCTGTGCCGCCTTGCCGCGCGCCTCCAACTCGCGCAGCGCCTCGTTCACGAGATCCCGAAGCCGGCCCTCCCCCTTCGGGATGCCGACGCCGATATAGTCGTTGGAGATGCTGAAGGGCGGGATCTCGTAATTCTGGCGGTCCGGCACCTTCGCCAGCAGCCCGACGAGCTTCGGCCCGTCCTGCGTGATCGCCTGGACGTTGCCGTTGCGCAGGGCCGTGAAGGCGAAGGGCGTGTCATCGAAGGCGACCACCGTCGCCTTCGGGAAGTCCCGGCGCAGCACGATCTCGTTGGTGGTGCCCCTGTCGACGCCGATGCGCAGGCCGTTGAGCTGATCGGGGGACGACAGGGTGCCCTTCTTGGTCAGGAACTGCTGGCCGGACGCGAAGTAGGGGATGCTGAAGTCGAGTTGCTTGCCCCGCTCCTCCGTGATCGTGAAGTTCGCCAGGACCAGATCGACTTTGCCGGAGATCAGCAGCGGGATCCGATTCGCCGGGTTGGTGGGACGCAGTTCGACCTTTACGCCGAGCTTGTCGGCGATGGCCTGGGCGTAATCGACATCGAGTCCGGCAATCTGCAGGGTCACGCGATCAACGAAGCCGAAGGGCGGATTGCTGTCGAAGACGGCCACCCGGAGAACGCCTGCCTTCCGGATGTCGTCGAGCCTGTCGGCCTGAGCTGCACCCACCGAACAAAGGATTGCCAGGGCCAGAGCGAAGAGGCGGCGCACGCGAATCTCCATTGGACGGAGCGGTGACAAAAACTCGGGCCGTTCACGGACGACGAAAGATCTTTGGTGCCGGACGCAAGACGATCTCCGGTCCGGAGAAGACGATCGGAGCGGTCTGTCCCGAGCCTCCGCATCATTCTCTGAAAGCCGCAATCCGATCAACGGACCGGATTTCCGTTTTTCACCGGAACATCAGCACAGCGTGCTGGGGAAGCGTGGAGAAAGGCGGTGGATGTTCTTCTTGCACCGGCAGGAAGAGTCGCGTGATCTTGCCCGGGTTCTGCCGCGGGTTGATGCCATCCCGGATCGAACGCGGGGGCGGCCGTGGTTGACGGTCCGGTGATGCGGTGAGGGTCATGTACGCGCGGACGGGGATTCCGCGCCTTGACCGATCCTTAACCTCCGGCGCGGTGCAGTTTTCTGCCGCCACCGCATTGACCTGCGGGACAACCGCGGCTAGAAGCGCGCCACTTCGGACGGCCATCGGCTGCCGACGGCCCTTGGGCATACCCCCTTGACGCCGCCGCCATCGCCCCGCGCGCTCCGAGGGTTCAAATCGCCTGACGCTTAAGTCAGATCCGTAGGTATGAGCGCGTTCGTTTCGGGCGTGCTCCTCTGCCCACACCGCGCCGAGGGTCCGTGACAGGCCCTCCGGCGCATATTCGTTTTGCGGACTGCCCTGTGCAGTCCGGCCTAGGTGACCGAGGAAGAGGGCACAGGATGCCGACGATCAACCAGCTGATCGCCCAGCCGCGGAAGATCCAGCGGAGCCGCAACAAGGTTCCGGCGCTCGACGCTTGCCCGCAGAAGCGCGGCGTCTGCACCCGCGTCTACACGACGACCCCGAAGAAGCCGAACTCGGCGCTCCGTAAGGTCGCCAAGGTGCGCCTCACCAACGGCTTCGAGGTGATCGGCTACATCCCGGGTGAGGGTCACAACCTTCAGGAGCACTCCGTGGTGATGATCCGCGGCGGCCGCGTGAAGGATCTTCCGGGCGTGCGCTACCACATCCTGCGCGGCGTGCTCGACACGCAGGGCGTGAAGAACCGCAAGCAGCGCCGGTCGAAGTACGGCGCCAAGCGTCCGAAGTAAGTCGGACGCCCGGATTTTTCCCGGGCGCCGGTCTGCGTTTCCACGGCCTCGCAAGGATGTCGCCGGCCTTACGGCTCAGGCGGCCTGCGCGGGGTGCTTAAGATCTTTTCGTTCGAGAGTTCCAGAAGATGTCCCGTCGTCACTCTGCCGAGAAGCGTGAGATCATCCCGGATCCGAAGTACGGGGACGTGGTGCTGACGAAGTTCATGAACTCCATCATGTACGAGGGCAAGAAGTCGACCGCCGAGCGGATCGTCTACGGTGCCTTCGACATCGTCGAGAACCGCGCCCGCGCCAACCCGATCGAGGTGTTCCGCGCCGCCCTCGACAACGTCGCCCCGATGATCGAGGTCCGCTCCCGCCGCGTCGGCGGCGCGACCTACCAGGTCCCCGTCGAGGTGCGCACCGAGCGTCGCCAGGCCCTCGCCATCCGTTGGCTGATCCAGGCGGCCCGTTCGCGCAACGACCGGACCATGATCGAGCGGCTCTCCGCCGAGCTGCTCGACGCCGCCAACAACCGCGGCAACGCCGTCAAGAAGCGGGAAGACACGCACCGGATGGCGGAAGCCAACCGCGCCTTCTCGCACTACCGCTGGTAAGCGGTTCCGCCGTCTCTCAGGAGCAATTCGATGCCCCGCACGCACGCGATCGAGGACTACCGCAACTTCGGCATCATGGCCCACATTGATGCCGGCAAGACCACGACGACCGAGCGGATCCTCTACTACACCGGAAAGTCCCATAAGATCGGCGAGGTCCATGAGGGCGCCGCCACCATGGACTGGATGGCGCAGGAGCAGGAGCGTGGCATCACGATCACCTCGGCTGCGACGACCTGCTTCTGGCGCGACAAGCGCCTGAACATCATCGACACCCCCGGCCACGTCGACTTTACCATCGAGGTCGAGCGCTCCCTGCGCGTGCTCGACGGCGCCGTGTGCGTGCTCGACGGCAACCAGGGCGTCGAGCCGCAGACCGAGACCGTGTGGCGCCAAGCCGACAAGTACGACGTGCCGCGCGTCGTGTTCGTCAACAAGATGGACAAGATCGGCGCCGACTTCTTCAAGTGCGTCGCCGACATCATCGACCGCGTCGCCGGCAAGCCCGTCTGCCTGCAGCTGCCGATCGGTGCCGAGTCCAGCTTCCAGGGCGTGATCGACCTCATCAAGATGAAGGCGATCGTCTGGACGGGTGAGGCGCTCGGCGCCAACTTCGACGAGACCGAGATCCCGGCCGACCTGAAGGATCAGGCTGTCGAGTACCGCACCAAGCTGGTCGAGGCCTGCGTCGAGCTCGACGACGAGGCGATGTCCGCCTACCTCGACGGCAGCGAGCCCGACGAGGCGACCATGCGCCGCCTGGTGCGCAAGGCCGTGCAGCTGCGCGCCTTCCACCCGGTGCTGTGCGGCTCGGCCTTCAAGAACAAGGGCGTGCAGCCGCTCCTCGACGCCGTCGTGGACTACCTGCCCTCCCCGGCCGATCGCGGCGAGATCAAGGGCATCGACTTCAAGACCGAGGAAGAGACCGTCCGTCACCCGACGGATTCGGATCCCTTCTCCATGCTCGCCTTCAAGATCATGGACGATCCCCACGTCGGCACGATCACCTTCTGCCGCGTGTACTCGGGCAAGGTCGAGACCAGCGCCAACGTGCTGAACTCGTCGCGCGACAAGAAGGAGCGCGTCGGCCGCATGCTCCTGATGCACGCCAACAACCGTGAGGACATCAAGGAGGCCTTCGCGGGCGACATCGTCGCCCTGGCCGGCCTCAAGGATACCCGCACGGGCGACACCCTCTGCGATCCGCAGAAGGCCGTGATCCTCGAGAAGATGGAGTTCCCCGAGCCCGTCATCGAGATCGCCGTCGAGCCGAAGTCGAAGGCCGATCAGGAGAAGCTCGGCATCGCGCTCTCGAAGCTCGCCGCCGAGGATCCGTCCTTCCGCGTGTCCACGGACCAGGAATCCGGCCAGACCATCCTCCGGGGGATGGGCGAGCTCCACCTGGACATCAAGGTCGACATCCTGCGCCGCACCTACAAGGTCGACGCGAATATCGGCCAGCCGCAGGTGGCCTACCGCGAGAAGCTGACCCGCCGCCAGGAGATCGACTACACGCACAAGAAGCAGACCGGCGGTACCGGCCAGTTTGCCCGCGTGAAGTTCGTGGTCGAGCCGAACGAGCCGGGCGCCGGCTTCCAGTTCGAGTCGAAGATCGTCGGGGGCGCGGTGCCGAAGGAGTACATCCCGGGCGTCGAGAAAGGCCTCAACTCGGTCCTGGGCGCGGGCGTCCTCGCCGGCTTCCCGGTGGTCGACGTGAAGGTCGAGCTGATCGACGGCGCCTACCACGACGTCGACTCCTCGGCGCTGGCCTTCGAGATCGCGTCCCGTGCAGCCCTCCGTGAGGCCTTGCAGAAGGGCGGCTCGGTCCTGCTCGAGCCGGTGATGAAGGTCGAGGTCGTCTCGCCGGAAGAGTACACCGGCTCGGTCATCGGCGACCTGAACTCCCGCCGCGGCCAGATCCAGGGTCAGGACATGCGCGGCAACGCCAACGTCATCAACGCGATGGTGCCGCTGGCCAACATGTTCGGCTACGTGAACAACCTGCGCTCCATGTCGCAGGGCCGGGCGAACTTCACCATGCAGTTCGACCACTACGAAGAGGTGCCGCGCGGCGAGGCCGACAAGGTCATCGCCAAGTACGCCTAAGGCTTCGGCCTGAGGCATCTCTTCTTCCGCAACGCTAATTCGAATCTAGGAGGCTCTGATGGGCAAGGAAAAGTTCTCCCGCACCAAGCCGCACTGCAACATTGGCACGATTGGTCACGTTGACCACGGCAAGACGTCGTTGACGGCGGCGATCACGAAGGTTCTGGCGGAGACGGGCGGGGCGACGTTCACGGCCTACGACCAGATCGACAAGGCTCCGGAGGAGAAGGCGCGCGGGATCACGATTTCGACGGCGCACGTGGAGTACGAGACGCAGAACCGTCACTACGCGCACGTGGATTGCCCCGGGCACGCCGACTACGTGAAGAACATGATCACGGGCGCGGCGCAGATGGACGGCGCGATCCTGGTGGTTTCGGCGGCCGACGGCCCGATGCCGCAGACCCGCGAGCACATCCTTCTGGCGCGCCAGGTCGGCGTTCCGGCGCTGGTGGTGTTCCTCAACAAGGTCGACATGGTCGACGACGAGGAGCTCCTGGAGCTGGTCGAGCTGGAGGTGCGCGAGCTCCTGTCGAAGTACGACTTCCCCGGCGACGACATCCCGATCACCAAGGGCTCGGCGCTGATGGCGCTTGAGGACAAGGAGCCGAAGATCGGCAAGGAGGCGGTGCTGGCGCTGATGGCGACGGTGGATGCCTACATCCCGCAGCCGGAGCGTCCGATCGACCTGCCGTTCCTGATGCCGATCGAGGACGTGTTCTCGATCTCGGGCCGCGGCACGGTGGTGACGGGTCGCGTCGAGCGCGGCATCGTCAAGGTCGGCGAGACGGTGGAGATCGTCGGCATCCGCGACACGCAGACCACGACGGTCACGGGCGTGGAGATGTTCCGCAAGCTGCTCGACCAGGGCCAGGCGGGCGACAACGTCGGCGTGCTGCTGCGCGGCACGAAGCGCGAGGACGTGGAGCGCGGCCAGGTCGTGTGCAAGCCAGGTTCGGTGAAGCCGCACGCCAAGTTCAAGGCCGAGGCCTACATCCTGACCAAGGAAGAGGGCGGCCGCCACACGCCGTTCTTCACCAACTACCGGCCGCAGTTCTACTTCCGGACCACCGACGTGACCGGGATCGTGACGCTGCCCGAGGGCACCGAGATGGTGATGCCGGGCGACAACGTGACCATGGACGTGGCGCTGATCGTGCCGGTGGCCATGGAGGAGAAGCTGCGCTTCGCCATCCGCGAGGGCGGCCGCACCGTCGGTGCCGGCGTCGTCGCCGCCATCAACGATTGAGCTCGAGCAAGCATCCTTAGCAGGGCGCGGCGGGGTCAAGGCCCCGCACACCCCGCCGTCCCTCTCAAGGTTCCAGGATCATGAACGGTCAGAACATCCGTATTCGCCTGAAGGCGTTCGATCACCGCATCCTCGATGCGTCGACCAAGGAGATCGTCTCCACGGCCCGGCGCACCGGCGCGACCATCCGGGGTCCGATCCCGCTCCCGACGCATATCGAGAAGTTCACCGTGAACCGCTCGCCGCACATCGACAAGAAGTCGCGCGAGCAGTTCGAGATGCGCACGCACAAGCGTGTGCTCGATATCGTCGATCCGACGCCGCAGACCGTGGACGCGCTGATGAAGCTCGACCTCGCCGCTGGCGTGGACGTGGAGATCAAGCTCTGAGTCCGCTGAGGACTTAGAGCTTACCGTTTCATCGCGCGAGGGAGAGAACCTATGCGCTCAGGCGTCATCGCACAGAAGGTCGGCATGACCCGCGTCTTTACGGACGCGGGGGAGCATGTCCCCGTCACGGTGCTCAAGATCGACCAGTGCCAGGTGGTTGCCCACCGCACCGTCGAGAAGAACGGCTACGTTGCGCTGCAGGTCGGCGTCGGCAAGGCCAAGGTCAAGAACGTCTCGGCCGCCGAGCGGGGCCGCTTCGCGGTCGCGAAGGTCGAGCCGAAGAAGAAGCTCGCCGAGTTCCGCGTGTCCGAGGACGCGCTGATCCCGGTCGGCGCCGAGATCACCGCGGACCACTTCATCCCCGGCCAGTTCGTGGATGTCACCGGCACGACGACCGGTAAGGGCTTCGCCGGCGGTATCAAGCGCTGGAACTTCGGCGGTCTGCGCGCCACCCACGGCGTGTCGATCTCGCACCGCTCGATCGGTTCGACCGGTGGTCGTCAGGATCCCGGCAAGACCTTCAAGAACAAGAAGATGCCGGGTCACCTCGGCGTCGAGCGGGTCACGACCCAGAACCTGCGCGTCGTGCGCACCGATCCCGAGCGTGGCCTCATCCTCGTCGAGGGCGCGGTTCCGGGCGTGGCCGGCGGCTGGATCCAAATCCGCGACGCGGTGAAGCGCAAGCTCCCCGCCGACGTTCCGCTGCCGGGCAAGTTCCGTGAGAACGGCGCGTCCGCCCCGGCTCCCGAGGCCGCTGCGGCTGAGGAGACCGCGTGATGAAGCTCGATATCAAAACCCTCGACGGTGCCGGTGCCGGCTCGGTCGAGCTCAACGAAGAGATCTTCGGGCTCGAGCCGCGCGCCGACCTGCTGCAGCGCATGGTCCGCTGGCAGCTCGCCAAGCGGCGCGCCGGCACCCATGCCGTGCAGAACCGCTCGGACGTGAACCGGACCCGCAAGAAGCTGTACAAGCAGAAGGGCACCGGCAACGCCCGTCACGGCGCGGCCTCGGCGCCGCAGTTCCGCGGCGGCGGCCGGGCCTTCGGCCCGGTGCCGCGTGACCACAGCCACGACCTGCCCAAGAAGGTCCGTGCGCTGGCTCTGCGTCATGCCCTGTCGGCCAAGGCCAAGGCCTCGACCCTGATCGTCGTCGACGACATCAAGATCGAGGATCACAAGACCAAGGGTCTCGTCGAGCGCTTCGGCAAGATGGGCCTCTCGAACGCGCTGATCATCGGCGGGGCCGAGGTCGACGTGAATTTCGGCCGGGCCGCCCGCGCCATCCCGCAGATCGACGTGCTGCCCGTGCAGGGCATCAACGTCTACGACATCCTGCGCCGCGACACGCTCGTCCTGACGAAGGCCGCCGTCGACGCGCTGGAGGAGCGTTTCAAATGAGTGCCGATCCGCGCCACTACGACATCGTCGTCTCCCCGGTCATCACCGAGAAGGCGACGAACCTGACCGAGCAGAACAAGGTCGTGTTCCGGGTCGCCCCCAAGGCGACCAAGCCTCAGATCAAGGAGGCCGTGGAGAAGCTGTTCGACGTCAAGGTCACGGCCGTGAACACCCTTGTCACCAAGGGAAAGAAGAAGATTTTCCGCGGCCTCCGCGGACAGCGCTCCGACGTGAAGAAGGCGATCGTGACCCTGGCCGAGGGCCACACGATCGACGTCACGACCGGGCTCTGAGGACGGGTTTTAGGGATCCAAGCCGATGGCCTTGAAGACATTCAAACCGGTCACGCCGAGCCTGCGCCAGCTCGTGCTCGTCGACCGCCGTGAGCTCTACAAGGGCAAGCCGGTGAAGGCGCTGACGGAGGGCAAGTCGTCCTCCGGCGGCCGGAACAACCTCGGCCGCATCACCGTCCGCTTCCGCGGCGGCGGCCACAAGCGCGTGCTGCGCAACGTCGACTTCAAGCGGCGCGAGCAGCTCGGCGTCGCCGCAACCGTGGAGCGGATCGAGTACGATCCGAACCGCACGGCGTTCATCGCGCTGATCAACTTCCCCGACGGGAAGCAGAGCTATATCCTGGCCCCGCAGCGTCTGCAGCCGGGCGACAAGGTGGTGGCCGGCGAGAGCGTCGACATCAAGCCGGGCAACGCTGCTCCGGTCGGCTCGATGCCGGTGGGCACGATCGTCCACAATGTCGAGCTGAAGATCGGCAAGGGCGGCGCGATCGCCCGCTCGGCCGGCAACTACGCGCAGATCGTGGGCCGCGACCAGGGCTACGTGACCCTGCGCCTGAACTCCGGCGAGCAGCGCCTGGTCCATGGCCAGTGCTTCGCCAGCGTCGGCGCGGTCTCGAACCCGGACCACATGAACATCTCGCTCGGCAAGGCCGGGCGCAACCGTTGGCTCGGCAAGCGCCCGCACAACCGCGGTGTGGCGATGAACCCGGTCGACCATCCGCACGGCGGCGGCGAGGGTCGCACCTCGGGCGGCCGCAACCCGGTCACGCCCTGGGGCGTGCCCACCAAGGGGAAGAAGACCCGGTCCAACAAGCGGACCGACGTGTTCATCCTGTCCAGCCGCCACAACCGCAAGAAGTAATCGCTATGGCACGCTCTCTCTGGAAGGGGCCGTTCGTCGACGGCTACCTCTTCAAGAAGGCCGAGGCGGCGCGGGGCTCCTCGCGTTCCGAGGTCATCAAGATCTGGAGCCGCCGCTCCACGATCCTTCCGCAGTTCGTCGGGCTCACCTTCGGTGTGCACAACGGGCAGAAGCACATCCCGGTCTACGTCACCGAGGAGATGGTCGGTCACAAGTTCGGCGAGTTCTCGCCGACCCGCACCTTCCCGGGCCACGCGGCCGACAAGAAGGCGAAGAGGCGCTGAGATGGGCAAGCAAGCCACCCCCCGCGCGCTCCCCGAGAACGAGGCGAAGGCCGTCGCGCGCATGCTGCGCGTCAGCCCGCAGAAGCTCAACCTCGTGGCGCAGATGATCCGCGGCAAGAAGGTCGACACGGCGCTCGCCGAGCTGCAGTTCTCGCGCAAGCGGATCTCCACCGAGGTCAAGAAGTGCCTCGAGAGCGCCATCGCCAACGCCGAGAACAACCACGACCTGGACGTGGACGATCTCGTCGTCTCCCAGGCCTTCGTGGGCAAGGCGCTGGTTCTCAAGCGTTTCCACGCCCGCGCCCGCGGCCGCGGTGCGCGCATCCTGAAGCCCTTCTCGAACCTCACCATCGTGGTTCGCGAAGTCCGCCAGGCCGAAGCGGCCTGAGGAGGATCTGATGGGCCAGAAAGTCAATCCGATCGGTCTCCGGCTCGGCATCAACCGGACCTGGGACTCCCGCTGGTTCGCCAACAAGGGCGACTATGCGAAGCTCATGCACGAGGACGTCGCGATCCGCGCCGCCCTCATGAAGCAGCTCAAGCAGGCGGCGGTCTCCAAGATCGTCATCGAGCGTCCGCACCGGAAGTGCCGCGTCACCATCCACTCGGGCCGTCCGGGCGTGGTGATCGGCAAGAAGGGCGCGGATATCGAGAAGCTGCGCAAGCTCGTCGGCACGATGACCAAGGCCGACGTGACCATCAACATCGTCGAGGTGCGCAAGCCCGAGATCGACGCCACCCTGGTGGCCGACTCGATCGCCCAGCAGCTCGAGCGCCGCGTCGCCTTCCGGCGCGCCATGAAGCGGGCCGTCCAGTCGGCCATGCGTCTGGGCGCCGAGGGCATCCGGATCAACTGCTCGGGTCGTCTCGGCGGCGCCGAGATCGCCCGCCAGGAATGGTACCGCGAGGGCCGGGTCCCGCTGCACACGCTGCGTGCGGACGTGGATTACGGCACGGCCACGGCGTTCACGACCTACGGCACCTGCGGCATCAAGGTGTGGGTGTTCAAGGGCGAGATCCTTGAGCACGATCCGATGGCTCAGGATAAGAAGGCCCAGGAAGAGGGCGGCCGCTCCGGCGGACGCCGTGAGCGCGATGGCGAGGGCGGCCGCGAGCGCGGACGCCGCGAGCGCGAGCACGCGTAAGGTAGGAAGCCATGCTGCAACCGAAAAAGACCCGCTTCCGCAAGCAGTTCAAGGGCCGCATCCACGGTGCGGCCAAGGGCGGCTTCGAGCTGAACTTCGGCCAGTTCGGCCTGAAGGCGGTGGAGCCTGAGCGCATCACCGCCCGCCAGATCGAGGCGGCCCGCCGCGCGATCACCCGCGAGATGAAGCGCCAGGGCCGCGTCTGGATCCGGGTGTTCCCGGATGTGCCGGTCTCGTCGAAGCCGACCGAGGTCCGCATGGGCTCCGGTAAGGGCGCCCCGGACTATTGGGCGGCCCGGGTCCATCCCGGCCGGATCATGTTCGAGGTCGACGGCGTTGCCGAGAACATCGCCAAGGAGGCGCTCCGCCTCGGCGCCGCGAAGCTTCCGATCCGCACGCGGGTCGTCCAGCGCATCGCCGACTGAACGGAGGATATCGTGAAGTCGACCCAGAGAGTGTCTGATCTCAAGGCCCTGTCGCCGGATCAGCTGAATGACGAGTTGATCAACCTCAAGAAGGAGCAGTTCAACCTGCGCTTCCAGGGGGCCACCGGCCAGCTCGAGAACGTCGCCCGCGTCCGTGAGGTCCGTCGCGACATCGCCCGTGTCCGGACGCTGCAGCGCGCGAAGACGCTGCAGGCGGCCAAGAGCTGATACGGGCCGCTAGGAGAACACCATGCCGAAGCGCATCCTGCAGGGCACCGTCGTTAGCGACAAGGGTGAGAAGACCATCGTGGTCAAGGTGGAGCGCCGCTTCACCCACCCGGTGATGAAGAAGACCGTCCGTCGCTCGAAGAACTACCACGCGCACGACGAGGCGAATGTCGCCAAGGTCGGGCAGACGGTGTTCATCGAGGAGTGCCGTCCCTTCTCGAAGACCAAGACCTGGAAGCTGGTCGAGGGCGATGCCGCCCAGGCCGAGGCCGGCGAGGCCGCCTGATCCTGGGATCCCGGCGGCTGCGGTCTCCGCATCCGCCTGATCCCGGTCCGCGACGCTGTGGGATGGCCCCCGAGACGGGTCCATTCCTGGGTCGCGGCATGACCGGTTCGACGAACGCCCGGACGCAATTCGACTCGCAAGAGCCGGATTCGTGCCGGGCTTCGTCGTTTCGGCATCCTGCGATCTGAATGCGTGTGCAGGCGCCGACGTGAAGCGCGGAGGTCTCTGTCGGGACCGCCGCTCGCCGCGGTGGCGTCGCATACGGGTTGGGGGCGTGCCTGTTTGGTGGTGCCCCAACTCTGCGTCGAGGATCTCTGAGGCCGCGGCCGAGTCTGGACGTCCGCTTCTTTCGTATTCCGCTATCGATCGGTGCCTTGGGCCCAAAACAATACCCCATGGCGATCCTGCGATCGCCATGGGGCTCGGTCTCAAGGGATCGGGCGCCGGACTTGGTCCACCGCCCGGTCTTCGGATCAGGCTTCGCCCTCGTCGAGATCGTCGGCGGTCGGGGTCGCGTTTTCCAGGATCTTCTCGGCGACCAAGCCGGAATTCTGCCGGATGGAGCCCTCGATTTCGGCGGCGATCTTCGGGTTGTCGCGCAGGAAGCCCTTCGCGTTCTCGCGGCCCTGGCCGAGGCGCTGGCTGTTATACGAGAACCAGGCGCCTGACTTCTCGACGATGCCAGCCTTCACGCCGAGGTCGATCAGCTCACCGACCTTCGACACGCCCTCGCCGAACATGATGTCGAACTCGACCTGCTTGAACGGCGGCGCGACCTTGTTCTTCACCACCTTGACGCGGACCTGGTTGCCGATCGCCTCGTCGCGATCCTTCAGGGTCGAGATGCGGCGGATGTCGAGGCGCACCGAGGCGTAGAACTTCAGGGCGTTGCCGCCCGTGGTGGTCTCGGGGCTGCCGTACATCACGCCGATCTTCATCCGGATCTGGTTGATGAAGATGACCATGCAGTTCGAGCGTGAGATCGAGCCGGTCAACTTGCGCAGGGCCTGGCTCATCAAACGGGCCTGAAGGCCCGGCTGGCTCTCGCCCATCTCGCCCTCGATCTCGGCGCGCGGGGTCAGCGCGGCCACCGAGTCGACCACCAGCACGTCGATGGCGCCGGAGCGCACCAGCGTGTCGGTGATCTCCAGGGCCTGCTCGCCCGTATCGGGCTGCGAGATCAGCAGGTCGTCGAGGTTGACGCCGAGCTTGCGGGCATAGACCGGATCGAGGGCGTGCTCGGCATCCACGAAGGCGCAGACGCCGCCCTTCTTCTGGGCCTCCGCGATGGTGTGGAGCGCCAGCGTCGTCTTGCCGGACGATTCGGGGCCGTAGATCTCGATCACCCGGCCGCGCGGGAGGCCGCCGACGCCGAGGGCGATGTCGAGGCCCAGCGATCCGGTCGAGACGGTCTCGACCTCCTGAACCTTGTCGTTCTTGCCGAGCCGCATGATCGAGCCCTTGCCGAAGGCGCGCTCGATCTGAGCCAGGGCGGCGTCAATGGCCTTGGACTTGTCCTTGTCCACGGGGGGCATGTCGACCACTTTCAATGCGGGCTGGGCCATCTGGCGGGCTCCTTATGAAGGGGTTGGACGCAGTTCACAACGCGCGTCCCCACCGCCTTCATGTACCTGTTTTGTTCTATTTCGACAAGGGCGGTACCGTGGGTTGTGCATAGCCTGCCGGCGCCACCGATGCGGTTCAGGGCGAACCGCGGCCTCCGGCGCACCGATCCGTCGGGGGCATGCCCGGGATCCGGTGCCGCACTCCGTTCAGGGTCTGAACACGGTGGGCGGCATCGGATGCCGGATTTCGCAGGGAAGGGCCGGGACGCTGCCATCGACAACGCCATCGACGCCGTTCAATCGGCCATCGTCTTCTTCACGGTCTCGACGAGCTGCTTCAGACTGAAGGGCTTCGGCAGGAAGTTGAAGGTCTCCCCCTCCGGCAGGTTCTTGCGGAAGGCGTCCTCGGCGTAGCCGGAGACGAAGATCACCTTTAGGTCGGGCTGATGCTTGCGCACCTCCCGCAGCAGGGTCGGGCCGTCCATCTCGGGCATGACGACGTCGGAGACGACGAGGTCGATCGGCTGGGTGCCCTCGCGGACGATCGCCAGGGCCTCGAGGCCGGAGGCCGCCTCCAGGACCGTGTAGCCGCGGGCCGAGAGGGCGCGGCTGTTGACCGCCCGGACGGGATCCTCGTCCTCCACGAGCAGGATGGTGCCCTGCCCCGTATGATCCGCGGCGGGCTTGCGCGGCGCCGGCTTGTCGGCCGTGGCCGGAGCCGGTGCACTCCGCGGTGCGCCGGCATCGCCCGGCTCGGCAGCCGGCCGCGGCGACCCGGAGACCGGCGCGAGCGGCTCCGCGCGCGGGAGCGCCGGCACCGCAGCCGGGGTCGGAACCTCCTCCGGTTCGGCCACGGGCACATGCCGCGGCAGGTAGATGCGGAAGGCGGTCCCCTCCCCGATCGTCGACTGCACGTCGATGGTGCCGCCCGATTGCTTGACGATGCCGAACACCGTCGACAGGCCGAGTCCGGTGCCCTTGCCGATCTCCTTGGTGGTGAAGAACGGCTCGAAGATCTTCTCCATCAGCTCGGGGGGGATGCCCTGGCCGGTGTCGCGCACCTCGATCAGCACGTGGTCGCCGGCCGGTGCCCCGCCGCGTCCCTCCGCATCGGAGGCCGCCCCCGGATCCAAGACGTTCTCCGTCCGGATCATCAGCTTGCCGCCCTCCGGCATGGCGTCGCGGGCGTTGACCGCGAGATTGACGATCACCTGCTCGAACTGGTTGACGTCGGCCTTCACGGGCCAGACCTCGCGGCCGTGCTTCAGCTCCAGGGCGACCCGCTCGCCGAGCAGGCGCTTGAGCAGGAGAGTGAGTTCGGAGAGCGCCTCTCCGACATTCATCACCTCCGGACGCAGGGTCTGCCTCCGGGAGAACGCCAGGAGCTGGCGGACGAGGCCCGCCGCCCGGTTGGCGTTCTGCTTGATCTGCATGATGTCCTGGAAGGCCGGGTCGGTCGGCCGATGACTCGCCAGAAGCAGGTCCGAGTACCCGATGATCGCCTGCAGCACGTTGTTGAAGTCGTGCGCGATGCCGCCCGCGAGCTGGCCGACCGCGTTCATCTTCTGGGCCTGGGCGACCTGCTGCTCCAGTTGCCGCTGCGCCGTCGTGTCGAGGGCGTACAGGATCACCCGCTCGGCCTCGTCGGTCTGCTGCCCCGGATCGCCGCCGTCGGCGGGGCTGAGCCAGACCCGGGCCGAGCGGCCGCCGGGCCCGGTCAGCTGGACCTCGATGGGTTCCGGATCGGTCCGACCGCTCGCCGCCCGGGCGAGCCCGGCCTCCAGGGCGGTCCGGTCGGCCACGGAATCGGCGACGTTCGGCTCGACCCGGGTCGCGCCGTCACCGTCGAAGGCGCCGTCATCGGCCTGGCGCGGCACCGTGCCGAACAGCCGGGTGAACGAGGCGTTGGCCCGGGCGATGCAGCCGGTCCGGTCGAGGGTCGCGATCGCGATCGGCGAGTTGTTGAGGAAGCGGGCGAGGCGCACCTCGGCGGCGCGCTGCGGCTCGTCGGTCTCGGCCCCGGCCGAGCGGTTGATCACGAAGGTCCGCGACGAGCCGGGCTTGCCGTCCTTGCCGAAGGCGACCCGGTGGTAGAGCCGCACCGGCAGGGTGTGGCCGTTGCGGCGGCGCAGGTCGAGGTCGAAGCGGTCGGTGCGGACCTCGCCGGGCAGGCCGGCGGTGCGCACGAGAACATCCGCCTCCGGGGCGATCTCGGTGAGATGCGGCCCGCCGGGGCCGACGCTGGCGAGATCGTAACCCAGCCAGGCGGCGAGCGTCGCGTTCATGTAGACGATGGCGCCGGCCGGATCGATCGACAGGAAGCCCGCCGGGGCGTGGTCGAGGTAGTCGATGGCGTGCTGGAGTTCCTGGAAGACGTTCTCCTGCCGCTCGCGCTCGGCGGTGATGTCGGCCACCGTCCAGAGCGAGGCCGCCCGGCGCGGACGCGCAAGGGGCCGCACCGAGACGCGGTACCACCCGAAGCCGCGCTCGCCGACCGTCGGCCCGAGGGGCGGCGACATCCGGACTTCCTCGGTATGGGCTCTGGCATCGCGCGAGGCCTGCGACAGGCGGTAGACCGCCTCGGAGACCTCCGGAGAGCCGACGAGGATGCGCTCCACCGGCACGAGGTTCGAGAACGTGTCGCCGCTGGCGATCCGCAGATAGGCCTCGTTGGCGTAGATCAGCCGGCCCCCCTCCTCGACGACCAGCTTGCCGTCCGGCGAGGCGTCGACGATCCCCTTGGTGATGTCGTCCCGGGCCGCGCTGCCGCTGAGCTGGAGCGCCCCGATGGCGAGGGCGAACAGGAAGAACACGCCCGCCATGGCCAGCAGGGCCAGCAGCCAGACGATCAGCGACTGGGCCTGCTCGTTGGCCACGAAGGACAGGCCGATGGCGGCGCCGACCAGCAGCCCGGCGAGCACGAGGAGCAGGCCGACCCGGCCCGGCTGCTCCGACCGGTCGATCGAGCCGGTGCCCAGCAGGGCGGACGCCTGCGAGACCGGAGGCCCCGAATTCTGCGGGCCCGCGGCAGGCGCCGGAGGTCCAGTGACGTCGGCCATCGGCTTCATTCCAGAACAGTCACCCGGTTGGTCAGCCGGCCATATCAGGACATGCGGGGCGCGGCACCACTCTCGTCGCGACAAGCCTTGATACAGCCTCGCGAAAAAAGGTGGAGGAAGCGTGGCTTTCCGTCGGCTCCGGCCCGCGGCATCGCGCGGTTGCTAGGCCGCCCGCCTCCGCAGGCGCAGCACGAACCCGATGACCTCCGCCACCGCGCGGTAGTGCTCGGCCGGGATCTCCCCGTCGATCTCTACAGTGGCGTGGAGCGCCCGGGCGAGGGGCGGATTCTCGATCACCGCGACGCCGTGCTCGGCCGCCACCGCGCGGATGCGCAGGGCCAGGGCGTCGACGCCCTTGGCGACGCAGATCGGCGCCGCCATGCCGGTCTCGTAGCGCAGCGCCACCGCGTAGTGGGTCGGGTTCGTCACCACCACGGTGGCGGTCGGCACCGCGGCCATCATGCGCTTCTTCACGCGGGCCATCCGCAACTGCCTCAGGCGGCCCTTGACCTCCGGGTTGCCCTCGGACTCCTTCATCTCCTGCTTGAGCTCTTCCTTCGACATCCGGTGACGCTTGCGCCAGCGGAACCGCGCGTAGAGGGCATCACCCAGGGTGATCGCGAGATGCATGCACAGCATGCCGGCGAGCAGCTTCAGGCTGAGGGTCAGGATCGCCGGCAGGGAGGCGGCCGGGTCCAGGCGGGCGAACACCTCCAGCCGGTCGCGGTCGTTCCACAGCAGCACCGCGCCGACGACGCCCACGGCGCCGATCTTGGCCAAGCCCTTGCCGAACTGGAACAGGGCCTCGACGCCGAGGAGGCGCTTCACGCCCGCCATCGGCGACAGGCGCGAGAATTTCGGCATCAGCGTCTCGGTGGAGAAGACCAGCGGGTGCTGCAGGAGTCCCGCGGCCAGTCCGGCCACGACGGCCAGACCCACCGGCACGGCCACCGCCTGGAGCCACAGCCACAGGCCGCGCGTCATGGCCGCCTTCATCGCCGTGGCGTCGTCCGGCAGGGCATGGGCGTTGGCGAGGTAGGCCTTGAGGCCGTGCAGGAGGTTCGTGGCGATGCTCGGGGCCGCGACCAGCAGGGTCAGGGTGAACGCCCCCAGCATCGCGAAGGTGTTGATCTCGGTGCTGGTCGCGACGTCGCCGCGCTCGATGGCCTGATCGAGCCGCCGTTGGGACGGCTCCTCGGTCTTGTCCTCGTCGTCGGTATCGTCGGCCATCTCGCTTCGCTCTCAGCGCGGACGGGTGATCGGGGCGCGGGCGGTCCGGCCGCTCAGCGGCCGACGTAATCCCCGAGATACCGGCCCAGATCGTCCAGGAAGACGCCCATCATGACGCCGAGGCAGCCCATCAGCAGCAGCATGCCGATCAGCACCGAGGCCGGGACCGCCAGGAAGAACACCTGCAATTGCGGCATCAGCCGCGACAGCACCCCGAGACCCAGATTGAACAGGATCCCGAAGGCGATGAACGGGCCGGAGATCTGGACCGCCAGGGTGAAGCCCCGGGCCAGCGCCTTCGTGGCCAGCATCAGCGCGTCCGAGAAGGACGGCACGCCGTCGGGGGGCAGAACCTCGTAGCTGCGGGCCACGCCCTCGATGGCGAGATGATGCAGATCCGCGGCGAAGATCAGCGTGATCCCGAGCAGCGACAGGAAGTTGCCGATCGCCACCTGCTGGCCGCCCTGGTTCGGATCCACCGTCATGGCGTAGGACAGGCCGACCTGTGCCGCGATGATCACACCGGCGGTCTGAAGGGCCGCAAGGATCATGCGCACCGTCAGGCCGAGCACCAGCCCGATGATCGTCTCCCCGAACAGGAGCCCGATCAGCCGCGGGCCGGCCACGCCCTCGGTCCCGCCCAGCAGCGGACGCACGGTCGGGAACAGCACCAGGGCGGTGAGCAGCGCGAAGGCGAGGCGCAGGCGCGGCGGCACCGTCTGCTCGCCGATCCCCGGCATCAGCATGATCAGCGTGCCGATGCGCGCGAAGGTGATCAGGTAGGCCGAGGCGATGCCGGGCAGGAGCAGGTTCATCGCGGCCTCTATGGCACGCGTGGGCCGCGCCTGTCCCGGCCGGGGCGGGCATCAGCCGCCGGCCGCGATGCGGGCGGCGATGCGGGTCATGTAGCCGGCCATGGCGTCGCCGATGAAGGGCAGCATCAGCAGGAGCGCGGCGAACACCGCCACGATCTTGGGCACGTAGATCAGCGTCTGTTCCTGGATCTGGGTCAGGGCCTGGACCAGGGAGACCGCGAGCCCGACCGCCAGGGCGACCAGCATCAGGGGCCCGGCCACCTTGAGGAACACGAAGATGCCGTCGCGGGCGACGTCGAGGATGGCGAGGCCGGTCATGGGGATGCGATCTGTACGGAGGGCGCGGGCGGCGGAATCGGCGAGGGACCGGGCCGCCGTTCAGATCTGCATGCGCATGATCTCCTCGTAGGCGGAGATCATGCGGTCGCGCACCGCCACCATGGTCTGCAGGGCGGTCTCGCTCTCGGCCACCGCGGTGACCACGTCCACGACATTGGCCTTGCCGGCGGCGGCCGAGACGGCCTGCGTGTCGGCCCGCCGGCCGGCATCGCCGACGCTGTCCAGGGTCTGCCCGAGGAGCTGCATGAAGTCGCTGCCGGTCCCGGTCGTCGGCTGGACCCGGGGCGCGGGCCGGCCGCCGGCGAGGCCCTGAACGGCCGCGTAGGCACCCGCCGCGAAGTTGCTCGAAGCCATCGCCATGCGTCCTTGCTATGCGTCCTGCAGGCTCACTTCAGGATGCCGAGGGTCTGTGCCAGCATCTTGCGGGTGGCGCTGATCATGTTGAGGTTCGCCTCGTAGGAGCGCTGGGCCTCGCGCAGGTCCATGTTCTCGATCTGCGCATTGACGTTGGGCATCTGCACCACGCCCTGGGCGTCGGCCGCGGGATTGCCCGGCTCGTACTTCGTCCGGAAGGCCGACGGGTCGCGCCTGACGCGCCCGGCCTCGACGAGCCTTGCGCCGGTCTCGTCGTCGAGATGGCTGGTGAAGGTCGGGATCTTGCGCCGGTAGGGCTGCGCCCCGGCGGAGGCCGGCGCGGAATCGGCGTTGGCGATGTTCTCGGCGATGATGCGCATCCGGCCGGACTGGGCCTTGAGGCCCGCCGCCGCCACCGCCAGTGACTTGGTGAATTCCATGGCTCAGGCCCCTCCTGCTGCCGTGACCGTGCGGCCGTCGGCGCTCCCCCCTCGGTCGTCGCGCATCAGCTCTTGCCGATCGCGATCTTCAGGGTGGTCAGGCTGTGCTGATAGAGCGAGGCGGCGAGTTGGTAGTCCGACTGGTTCTCGCCGGCCTTCATCATCTCGTCCTCGAGGTTGACGCCGTTGCCGCTCGGGCGGACCTCGAAGCCCTTGGCGCGCTTTGAATCGGCCCCGACCGTCTGACCGGCGGGCGCCATGTGGCCCGGGCTCGTCAGCGTCAGGCCGGTCGCGGTGGCGGCCAGCGTACCGGTCGCCCGGTCGAAGCGCGGCTCCACGAGGTCGCGGGGCTTGAACCCCGGCATGTCGGCATTGGCCACGTTCTCGGCGATCACGCCCTGGCGCGCCTGCGCCCATTGCATCCGCGTGCGCAGCATGCTCAGCACGGGCAGATCGGTGAGAGCCAAGGTCGCCTCCGGGATGGCGTGGCCGCGCCGGAACGAGCGGGCTCGGCAAAATCTGCCGTGCGCATGGTTAACGGTGCGTTAAGCCCGCGATCAGGGACGACCGGTCTGCGGATCGGCCGCGGGATCGCGGCTGTCGCGCCGGCGCGGGCCGCCGGGCCCGAAGCGGCGGCAGCCTTTACCGCGGACGAAGGACCGTCCGGCCTCGGATCCGCTGACCCGGCGGCTTATCCCCGCCCTACTGTCTTGATCGCGTTCAATTAAAAGGTCTGTTAACGAACTCTTAACGTCGTTTGCCTTGCCGCCCCCCCGGCGTGGTATGGACAAGTCCGTGCCGGCGCGCACCCGCGGCGGTCGGAACCTGCGAGTGCGTAACCTTGCGATGGCTACAATCCGTGTTCGGCTCTGACGGCTCCCCTATCATCCAGTACATCGTGATCTTCGCCGTCATCTTCACGGCGCTCGCGGCCATCGTGTTCACGGTGCGTCGGCTCACCGGCCGGAGCCTGGCGCTGCCGGGGCGTTCCGGAGGCCGTGGGCGCCAGCCGCGGCTGGGGATCGTCGACGTGTACGAACTCGACCGCGCCCGGCAGCTGATCCTGCTGCGCCGGGACAATGTCGAGCACCTGCTGCTCGTGGGCGGCCCCAACGACGTCGTGGTCGAGCGCAACATCCAGCGCGGCCAGCGGCCGTTGCCCGAAGCGTCCATCCGGCCGGAGTCGGCCTCCGAGCCGCTGGACGAGCCGCTCCCGGATCCCCTCGTCCAGGGCGGTCGCCTGCCCGAACCGCCCCGGGTCCTGCCCGAATCCGGCGGGCGCCGCGCGGAACCGCTGTTCGATCCGGGCTTCGAGATGCCGGTGGTCGTGCCGCCGCCGGTCCCGCGCTCCGCCGCCGCCCCGCCCATCACGCTGCCCCTCGATGCGGCGTTGCTCGGCGGCGACGAGCCCGGTCAGGATGTTTCCGCCCCGCTGACGGCCGCCCCGCCCCCGCCCTCACCCGACATGCTGGTGCCGCCGCCGGTGGAACTGCCCGCGCCGCCGGCGCGCGAGCCGACGACGCCGCGGCGGATCCTCAGCCGGACCGCGCCGCCGCTGGTCGAGCCGCGGCCCGGTCCAGCCTCCGAGCGCAAACCCGACGGGTCCGCGGTCGAGGCGGAGCCCGCCCGTCCGGCGCCGAGCCTCGCGGTCCCGTCCGAGCGCAAGTCCGTCGATCCGGGGGTACTGTCCGACATGGCGCGGCAGCTCCAGGCCGCCCTGTCTCGGTCGTCTTCGGCCGTGACGCCGCCGCCGCCCGTGCCATCGCCCGCCGTGCCGGAGGGCGTCGATCCGCTCGCCGCCGCGATGGCGAGCGCGCCGCTCGATCCGGTGTCGCCGCCGGTGCCGCCGCCGGTTGTTCCGCAGGAGGCCCCGCCGCCCCCGGCGCCGGTCCCGCCCAAACCCGTGCTGCCGCCGGCGATGCCCAAGGCCGCCCCCGTCCCGCCGCCGCCTTCTTCCGCGCCGCCCGAAGCGAAGTCTGCCGGCAATCCGTTCTCCGTGGAGGAGATCGAGGCCGAGTTCGCGCGCCTCCTGGGTCGTCCCCTCGACAAGCGGAGCTGAACGCACCCGTTTCGGCCGAGCCGTCGCGCGGCCGGGGTCGCAGGTCGCAGGCCGACGTAACGATCCGTCGGTCTCGGCGCCGCCCGGCACGGTTCCGACCGAACTTTCCCAGCCGGTTTTCGAGGGCGGCAGACGCGGCGATTGACGTTTGGTTAACCGTCTTCCCGGACGCTCGACCTCCGAGGAGATCGCAATGCTCGCGCTGGATGCTGAAACGGCTCACCGGAGCCGCGCGTACCGGACATTCAGGCTCGACCGGGCCGGGCGCGTCCGCGCGGCCGAGATCCTGTCCGCCGAGGACGACACGCAGGCGCGCCGCCGCGCCCGGGCGATGGTTCAGCGCGACCCGATCGAGCTGTGGGAGCGGACCCGGTTTCTCGGGCGCTTCGAGCCGGTCGTGCAGGGGGGCGCCGATCGTCCGGCGCCCTGAGGCCGGCCTCGGCCGGACCGCGCGGCGGAGTCTCCGCGGCGGCGTGACCGGTCAGCGATCGGCGGTTTCCGGCATCGCGAGGACGGCCAGGAAGCTGAGGATCGCGGCGCCCGACAGATAGAACCCGACGAATCCGATCCCGCCATAGGCCGCGAGTTCCTGCGCGATGTAGGGCGCGCCCGAGGCGCCCAGGATCCCCGCGAGATTGTAGGTGACCGAGGCGCCGGTGTAGCGCACCCGCGTCGGGAACAGTTCGGGCAGCACGGCGCCCATCGGCCCGAACACCCAGCCCATCGTCAGAAGGCTGAGGCAGAGGAAGCCCAGGACGGGCGGCCACGTGCCGCTGCCGGCGGCGTGGCCCAGCATCGGCCCCATGAGGAAGCCCAGCAGGAACGTCACGGCCATGCCGGAGAGCAGCACCGGCCTGCGTCCGAAGCGGTCGGCCCCGGCACCCGACACCACGGTGCCGAGCGCCATGAAGCAGACCGCGATGCACTCGAACAGCAGGAAGGTCGGCCGGCTGTACCCGAGCGTGCCGGTGCCGAAGCCGAGGGCGAATACGGTGGAGAGGTAGAACACCGCGTAGACCGCCACCATCGCGAAGGTGCCGACCAGGACGGCGCGCCCATGCTGGGTCAGCATGGTGGCGAAGGGTACGCGCTCCGGCCGCGCCTCGCTGAGCGCCGCCTTGAAGGCCGGCGTCTCGGTCAGCTTCAGACGGACGTAGAGCCCCACTCCGACCAGGACGGCCGAGGCCAGGAACGGCAGACGCCAGCCCCAGGCCTGGAAGCTTTCGGGGGACAGGCCGAAGCTGAGGGCGAGGAAGCCGAGATTGGCCAGGATGAAGCCGACCGGCGCGCCGAGCTGCGGAAAGATGCCGTACCACGCGCGCCGGCCCGGCGGCGCGTTCTCGACCGCCAGCAGGGCGGCGCCGCCCCATTCGCCGCCGAACCCGATGCCCTGGCCGCAGCGCAGGATGCAGAGCGCCGCCGGCGCCCACCAGCCCGCGACCGCATAGGTCGGCAGGCAGCCGATCAGGACCGTGGAGAGGCCCATGATCAACAGGGAGGCCACCAGGGTCGCCTTGCGGCCGACGCGGTCGCCGAAATGCCCGAACAGGGCCGCGCCCACCGGCCGCGCGAGGAACGCGATCGCGAAGGTCGCGAAGGCGCTGAGCTGCTGCACGCCCGGGGCGCCGGCGGGGAAGAAGACCGGCCCGATCACGAGGGCGGTGGCGGTGGCGTAGATGTAGAAGTCGAAGAACTCGATGGCGGTGCCGACGAAACTCGCGGCGAGAATCCGGCCGGCGCTCGGCGTGGCGTGCGTCGAGCCCGCGGTGTCGATGGTCTGCAACATGATCGGGATGGGAGAGGAGGAATCCGGGTCGGTTGCGGCGCTTTCGCACGAGGCGGCGCGAGCGGATACCCCGGTTTCGGCATGGGCACCCGACATGGGCGCGGAGGTCGCTGTGCGGCGCACCAGCGGCGGCCTTGCGTTCCCCGGTCCCGTTCGCCAAGCTGAACGGCCATATTCCGCGACGGCTGCCGGCCGCGGCGCCGTCCACATCACTTGAGTATTGCGATGAGAGTCACTGTCGAGCGCGCGGCCCTACTCAGGTCGCTCGGCCACGTGCACCGGGTCGTCGAGCGCCGCAACACGATCCCGATCCTGTCGAACGTGCTCCTGCGGGCGGAAGGCTCGGGGCTCCAGCTGCGGGCGACGGATCTCGACATCGAGGTGACCGAGAGCGTGCCGGCCGACGTGGCGGATGCCGGCGCCACCACGGTGCCGGCGCACGTAATCTACGACATCGTGCGCAAGCTCCCCGACGGCGCGCAGGTCTCCCTGGAGACCGGCGGCGAGTCCGGCCAGATGACGATCCGGTCCGGACGCTCGCGCTTCGCCCTCGGCGCCCTGCCGGAGGGCGACTTCCCGGATCTTGCCGCCGGCGAGATGCCGCACGGCTTCGAGATCGCCGCCGCCGACCTGAAGCGGCTGATCGAGAAGACCCAGTTCGCGATCTCCACCGAGGAGACCCGCTACTACCTCAACGGCATCTACCTGCACACGCTGGAGACCGAGGGCGGACCCGTGATGCGGGCCGTGGCCACCGACGGCCACCGGCTCGCCCGCGTCGAGATCCCGGCCCCGCAGGGCAGTGTCGGCATGCCGGGGGTGATCGTGCCCCGCAAGGCGGTCGCCGAGATCCAGAAGCTCCTTGACGACGGCGGCGAGACCGTCGCGGTCGACCTGTCGCCCGCCAAGATCCGCCTGCGCTTCGCGGGTGGCCTGACCCTCATCTCCAAGCTGATCGACGGCACCTTCCCGGATTACCAGCGGGTGATCCCGGCCAACAACGACAAGCGGCTGACCGTGGAGCGCGACGCCTTCGCCAAGGCGGTGGACCGGGTCTCGACGATCTCGTCGGAGCGCGGGCGCGCGGTGAAGCTCGGGCTCGCCGAGGGGCGCCTCGCGCTCTCGGTGAACAACCCGGATTCGGGCAGCGCCACCGAGGAGCTCGATGTCGACTACGAGGCCGCCAACCTCGATATCGGCTTCAACGCCCGCTACCTGCTCGACATCACCGCGCAGCTCGAGGGCGACACCGCCTTGTTCAAGCTCGCCGACCCGGGCTCCCCGACCCTGATCCAGGATCGCGAGGGCGCGCCGGCGCTGTACGTGCTGATGCCGATGCGGGTGTGAGTCTGCCGCGGCACGTCCTGGTCCTGCCCTCGCCCTGAGGTGCCGGAGCGTAGCGGAGGCCTCGCAGGAGGTCTCCAGATGGCGACACGGGTTCTGGAGCACTCCTTCGAGGGCCGCCGACGCGGGCACCTCGGGATGCGGTAGTTGGATGGGATGTCAGACAAGAAGGGACGGTTGAGCGCGGTGCGGCTCGACCTCCGGGTTCCCCGATGAGCGATGTCCTCGATCCGCGGGTCGAGCCCAACGGGTCGGATCTGCGCGTCACACGCCTGATCGCCCGTGATTTCCGCAACCACGCCGATCTCGAGCTCACCCCCGGGGCGCGGTTCGTGGCGCTGGTCGGGGAGAACGGCGCGGGCAAGACCAACCTGCTCGAGGCGATCTCGCTGTTCGTGCCGGGAAGGGGCCTGCGCCGGGCGGAATTCGCCGCGATGGCGCGCAACGGCGGTCCGGGGGGCTTCGCCGTGTCCCTCACCCTCGATCGAGAGGGCTCCGAGCACCGACTCGGCACGGGGCTGGAGCCGCCGGGCCCCGACGGGCGGACGAGCCGGCTCTGCCGGATCGACGGCGCCACCGCCGCCTCGCCGGTGGCGTTCAGCGAGTTCCTGCGGGTGGTCTGGCTGACCCCCGACCTCGACGGGCTGTTCCGCGGCGCGGCCGGGGACCGGCGGCGGTTCCTCGACCGTCTCGTGCTGGCCGTCGATGCCGCGCACGGCGCCCGGGTCTCCGCGATGGAGCGGGCCCTGCGCTCGCGCAACCGCCTGCTGGACGAGCGCCCCGACGACGACCGCTGGCTCGACGCGGTGGAGCGGGAGGTCGCCGAGCTGGGCGTCGCCGTGGCCCTCGCCCGGCGCGAGACCGCCGAGCGCCTCGACCGGCTGATCGCCGAGACCCGGGACGACGCGCAGCCCTTCCCCTGGGCCTCCATCCGGCTCGAAGGCGATCTCGACGATCTCGTCGCGGTCTGGCCGGCCATCGAGGCGGAGGACCGCTACCGCCTCGCCCTGCGCAACGGTCGCCACCGGGACCGGGCCGCCGGGCGCACCCTGATCGGGCCGCAGAGCAGCGACCTCGTGGTCCGCCACGGTCCCAAGGACGTGCCCGCGGGCACGGCGTCCACGGGGGAGCAGAAGGCGCTCTTGATCGGGCTCGTGCTCGCCCATGCGCGGCTCGTGCGCGCCATGAGCGGCATCGCCCCGCTGATCCTCCTCGACGAGGTGGCGGCCCATCTCGACCCCCGCCGCCGGGCCGGCCTGTTCGAGGCCCTGGAGGCACTCCCGGGGCAGGTCTGGATGACCGGTGCCGACCCGGACGCCTTCGCCCAGGCCGGCGCACGGACCGAGGTGTTGCGGATCGGGGCCTGAGGCGGCCTCAGGCCGCCCGCACCGTGCTCAGGAAGCGGGCGACCTCCGCCCCGAGATGCTCGGACTGGCGCGACAGCTCGCCCGCCGCGCCCAGCACCTGGGCGGCGGCCGCGCCGGTTTCCTCGGAGGCTCTGGCGACGCCGGTGATGTTGCTGGTCACCTCGTCGGTTCCGGCCGCGGCCTGGGAGACGTTGCGGACGATCTCCTGCGTCGCCGCACCCTGCTCCTCGACGGCCGCCGCGATGGTGGTGGCCACCCCGTCGATCTCGCGGATGCGGCTGGCGATCGTCTCGATGGCCGTGACCGCCTGGCCGGTGACGCCCTGGATCTGTCCGATCTGCTGGCTGATCTCCTCGGTGGCCCGTGCGGTCTGGGCGGCGAGTTCCTTGACCTCGGCGGCGACCACCGCAAAGCCGCGGCCGGCATCCCCCGCGCGGGCCGCCTCGATCGTCGCGTTGAGCGCGAGCAGGTTGGTCTGCCCGGCGATGGTCGAGATCAGCCCGACCATGTCGCCGATGCGGGCCGAGGCTTGGCTCAGCGCCTGGACGAGATGCTGCGTCTGATCGGCCTCGCCCACCGCCGACTGGGCGAGCTGGGCCGAGCCGGAAACCTGCCGGCCGATCTCCTGCACCGACGAGCCCAGTTCCTCCGCGGCGGCCGCCACGGTCTGGACATTGGCGGAAGCTTCCTCGGCGGCGGCGGCCACGGTGGTGGACTGGCTGGCCGTCTCGGTGGCGCTCGCCGTCATGGTCTGGGCGGTGGCCTGGAGTTCGGTGGCCGAGGACGAGACCATCCCGACGATGCTGCCGACCGCCCGCTCGAACCCGTCCGCCAGCTCCAGCATGGTGCGCCTGCGCTCGGCGGCCGCGGCCTCGTCGGCAAGCCGCTTGACCTCGGCCTCCTCGGCGGCCTTGCGGGCGACCATGGCCTTGATGCCCTCCACCGCCTTGCCGACGGCGCCGACCTCGTCCTTGCGCGCCGCCTCCTTGATCTCGGCGTCGATCTCGCCCTGCGCCATCCGCTGCAGGACCATGACCAAACGATCGAGCGGGCGAGTGATGCCGACCGTCGCGACGAACACGGCCGCGATCAGTCCGGCGAGCAGCCCGAGGGCGCTGACGGTCATCAGGGCGCGGCGGGTGTCGTTGGTCTGGTCGGTCAGGTCGTCCGAGCCCTTCGCCATGTAAGCGCTGATGTCTTCGGCGAGCCTGTTGCCGTCCGCGAGCATGCCGGAAAAGACCGGGTCGATCGCCGAGTGGACCAGCGCGATGGCTTGGTCGTTCTGGTTGGAAGTGCCGAGCCGGCGAACCTCGCTGACGTCCCGGATGTAGCGCTCCATGCGTGCCGCCTGCTCGTCGATGCGCGCCGCGAAGCTCGGTGCGTGCGACCGGAAGACCGGCAGCAGTGCCTTCACCTCAGGCAGGACGGCCTCGAAGCCCTTGTTGGCATTCTGCATCTGGGACGGCTCGGTCTCCGCTATGACCCGGTACACGTAGTAATTGAGCTCGATCATCAGGCGGTTGAGCCGGCGCGCCTCGGCGACGGCGGCCGCCTCGTTGACGATGAAGTGGCTGTACCCGTCGTCGATCTTGGTCATCTGTGCCTGTGCATACCAGATGCATCCGCCGACGATCGTGATGATCAGGGTAATCACGGCCACCAGTTTCGGCAGAACCTTAATGTTGGACAAGCGTAACATGGCGGTCGTGCACCCGATCGGACTGGTTGGTCTGTGAAATAATCGATCCCGAAGCATTTGTAAGCATCATACGTAAAAAATCTATTAATACGATGGTGTTATCAAGATACAAACATCGGCAGATTTGAGATTGAAACTTTATAGATGGCGATGTTGTCGAATATCACTAATCTTTTCTCGAATAGGACATCGAGAAAGACAAATCCAAAGCGAATTGGCTGGCCAAACGCGCGAATTGGCGGTTGAAAAGCCCGGATGATGTCCTGCCGGTTTCCCCGCGTCCGGTGACGCCGACCCTCCGAGGGTGCGGCGCCGGACACCATCGGGGCCGCGGATCTGCAGTCGGGGCCGGCCCTTTTCGGCACGTGGGTCGGGCGCCACATAGGAGGCCCGGCGCGCCGCCCGCCCGCTCACGGAACCCACAGCATATGTCCAAGCCCGTCCACGCCATGATCCGCGTCCTCGAGGAGGAGCGCGCGCGCGACTACTATGCCCGCGCCTTCGGCCTGGAGGTCTCCGACCGGTTCGACTTCCCGGACTTCACCCTCGTCTACATGCGGGATCCGGCCTCGCCGTTCGAACTGGAGCTCACGGTGAACAAGGGCCGCGACAAGCCCTACGATCTCGGCGACGGCTACGGGCACATCGCCTTCGTGGTCGACGACGTGGAGGCCGAGCACGCCCGGCACCGGCGCGAAGGCTTCACGGCCACCGACGTCAAGACGCTCAAACACGGGGATGACGTGCTGGCGCGGTTCTTCTTCGCCACCGATCCGGACGGCTACAAAATCGAGGTCATCCAGCGCGGCGGCCGCTTCCTCTGACCGGTCCCGTGCACCCCGCCCTCCCCGACACGCATCCGAGATCCATGCAGGACAAGACCCGCATCGTCTGCATCCGCCACGGGCAATCCACGTTCAACGCCGCGCACAGGCATGGGGGCGGCGATCCCGGCCTCCTCGACGCGCGCCTGACCGAGCTGGGCCACGCCCAGGCCCGGGCCGCGCGGGACCGGCTCCGGTCGGTCCCCTTCGATCTGGTGGTGGTCTCGCCCCTGACCCGGGCGATCGAGACCGCCGCGATCCTGTTCGGCGACCATCCGCGCCGGCCGCGCGTCCTCGTCGAGGTGCTGCACCGGGAATGCCAGGAGAGCAGCTGCGACGTCGGCCGGGCGGCCTCGGAGATCGCCGCGGAGTTCCCGCACCTCGATGTCGGGCACCTGCCCGAGGTCTGGTGGCATGCGGAGCCGGGCTGCGAGGTCGGCGGCTACCCGGTGGAGCCGCGCCCCCTGTTCGACGCCCGGGTCGCGGCGTTCCGCGACTGGCTGCGGGCCCGGCCGGAAGCCACCATCGCGGTGGTCGGGCACGGCACGTTCTTCTACCACCTCACCGGCACGTTCCTGGAGAATTGCGGCTCCATCGAGCTGGATCTCGAGGCGGCGCCCGCGGCGGCCTGATCAGGCCAGCGCCCCGGTCCGCGCGGCGTCCATGCGCTGACGGGCGCCGACGAGCGCGATCTCCGGAGCCTGTCGGCCGATGGCGAGCGCCTCGTCGAGGATCGCGCAGGCCTGGCTCCAGGTCCCGGCCACGAAGGGCGCGGCGCCTTCGGCCACCTCCGCGGCGCAGCGTGCATCCGTGCCCGCGCGTTGTGCCGCCGTCGCGGTGCGGGACACCGCCGCGGTGAGCGCGCCCTCGCGCCAGCGCCGCGCCTCGGCCGCCGCCTGCGAACGCGCCCCGCCCCGCCACGCGGCCGCGTTCGCCGCCGCCAGGGCCGCGGGCCAGTCCGGCGCGCCGATGCAGGCCTTCGCGTCCTCGACCATGCCGGCGACGGCGCAGAGCGGCGCCAGGATGCGGCGGACACTCTCCAGCGCCAGCGTCCGGGTGCGGGCGGCCTCGATCTCCGGAGCGTCGGCGCTGCCCGACAGCCGCAGCACGAAGGCCATCAGCTGGGGGCGCGCCTCGTCCGGCATGGTGTCGTTGAGCCCGAGGGCGTAGGCGGCGACCGGCCTGGAGAAGCAGGGCGGGCAATCGGCGCTGGAGCGGATCGCCCGGTAGGGCAGGCCCGCGGCCACGATCGCGGCCTCGTTGATGCAGGTCCCGCCGTCCGGGCCGGGGAAGGGATGCGATCCGGCGAGCAGACGCCAGTTCAGGATCGTCTCGAAATCGGGATGCATCAGCGCGCGCTCCGTCTCGGGTGCGCAGCGTGGCACGCCGCGCCCCGGATGGCGAGGCCCTTCAGCCGCCGAGCCCGGGCGCGAGGCCGGAGAGCATGGCGGCTCCCAGAACCAGCACGAAGGCGGCGGCGACGAGTTCGAGGCCGCCGAGCGCCAGGAGGCCCGCCTGTCCCCGGCCGCCGGCGAGGCGCAGGGCCGCGCGCTTGGCGAAGACCGCGAGGCAGGCCAGCGCCGTCGTGGTCAGGGCGGTGCCGAGGGCCATCGCCAGAACCGCCAGCACGCCCGCCCCGGGCACGCCCTGCGACACCGCGAAGACCAGGACCAGAACCGCGCCGGCGCAGGGGCGCGTGCCCGCCGCCAGCACCACCCCGGCCCGCTCGCGCCACGTGTCGAGGGTGTCGAGGGCCTGCGGCCCGGGCAGGTGGTTGCAGCCCGGGCCGCAGCCCGCACCGAGGGTCGCGAGGCGTCCGGCCTTGCGCCACGTCAGCACCAGCCCGATCAGGGCGACGAGGGCGAAGCTCACGGTCTCGATCAGGGTGCCGGCCCGGGTGATGCTCGCCGCCGTGGCGTTGAGGACCAGGGTGCCGAGGCCGACGATCGCCCCGGCCATGCAGGCCTGGAGCAGCGCGGCGCAGAGGCTCAGCGCGGCGCCGCGCCGGAGCGCCCGCTCCCCCGCCAGGATGTAGCCGGCGATCACCGCCTTGCCGTGGCCGGGACCGGCGGCATGGAACACGCCGTACGCGAAGGCGAGGCCGACCAGCGGGCCCCAGCTGCCGCCGCCCCGCAGCGCGCCGACCGCCGCGTTCAGGCTGCGGGAAAAGCTCGCCTGCAGCGCCAGGATCACCCCGCCGATCCCCGTGGCGGACGGGGCAGCCTCCCGGAAGCCGATCCCGAAGGGCGAGCGCGGCGGCGGCGCGGAGAGGCCGGGCGCGACGAGCCACGCGATCCCGGCCGCCAGGAGCGCGGCCAGCCCGATGGCCAGCGCCATGAGGCCGAGCCTCAGCCCCAGCCGTCCCGCCCCGGCGGGGGCGACGATCCCGATCCCTACGGACATGCCACGAGAACCCGGCTGGCGAACTGCACCCCGTAGGTCGAGGCGGCGGTGAGCGCCTCGAAGAAGGCCTCGGTCATCCCCGGGGATCCGGCATCGGCCGTCTTCGGCTGCTCGGTCTTCGGGCGGGTCACCGTGGCGGCGCAGCCCTGCGGCGCTCCCGCGAGGGTCGCGGCGTCGGTCCCCTCGGCGAACGAGAAGGCGACGAAATAGGTCGGGTCGTAGACCTCCAGCGCAGCCACGCCCCGCCCCTGCTGGACCGGCGTCTTCAGGGGCAGCAGGAAGGTCATGACCAGCGCCTTGTCCTCCATATGGGCTGCCGGCTCCTTCGGATCGCTGAAGGCCTGCTCCTTGCCGCCGACCTTCAGCTTCGTGAAGTAGCCGAACTCGGCGAGGTTGGCGGTGTTCTCGGCCGCGAGCCCGGCAAGCTCCTCCGGGCTGAGCTTGCCGTCCTTGTTGGTGTCGAGGCCCTGGGTCACGAAGGCCGTGTATTCGGGGTCGAAGCTCCACGTGTCGCGGACGCCCACGAGCTTTCCGCCCTCGTAGACGAGCTGCGCCTTGGCGGTGACCCAGACGTGGGGGTGCGCGGAAGCGCCCGAGGCGGCGCAGGCGAGGGCGGCGGCCAGCACCAGGGCGAGCGGTTTCGGGCAGTGCGCGGCGATCAGCATGGAAGGAGGCACGCTCGCGGCGGGAGGAACACGGTCAGGCCGGATCTTCCTCGCGTGCCGGTTGGGCGAAAGCGAGGCGCCGCCCCGTCGCGTGCGACGCTCACTCGCCCCCGTCGAGCCCCATCAATTGGAAGCTCACCCGCAGGTCGTTCGACATCGGGATGTCGAGGCGCTCGCCGTTGGGCAGGCGCTTGAGGAACCAGCGCTCGTAGGTCCAGCGCAGCGCCCGGCTTTCGGCGAGGCGCGTGAAGGTCTGCTGCACGATGCCGGCGAACTCCGGGTCGTCCTTGCGGAACATGATGCCGTAGGGCTCGTAGGAGAGCTTGTCGGGGAGCACCGTGTAGTTCGCCCCGTCCCGCGCGTCCGTGGCGATCAGCCCGTAGAGCAGCACGTCGTCGGTGGCGAAGGCGTCGGCCTTTCCGGCCTTCACCATGGCGTAGGACGCGGCATGGTCGGGCGCCGTGACCACCTGCGCGTCGATCTTCAGCCGGGCGAGGAGGTCGCGCACGGCCTTCTCGTTGGTTGTGCCGGCTGTCACCACCACGGTCTTGCCGCCGAGATCCCGGTAGGAGGCGACGCCCGAGCCCCGCTTCACCAGCAGCTGCGTCGCGCTGATGTAATCCACCGGCGAGAAGGCGACCTGCCTGCGGCGCTCGGCATTGGCGGTGGTCGAGCCGCATTCGAGGTCGATCTTGCCGGAGGTGAGCGCCGGGATGCGCGTCTCGGCGGTGACGGGCTCGTAGCGGATCCTCACCGGCCGGCCGATCGCCGCCTGGACGTCGTCGGCGATCTCGCCGCAGAGGTCGATGGCGTAGCCGATCGCCCGGGGGCTGCCGTCCGGCCGCTTGCCTTCCACGAAGGAGAACGGCACCGAACTCTCCCGGTAGCCGAGCACGATCTCCCCGCGCTCGGCGACGCTCCTGAGCGTGCCGGTGAGCGCCTCGACGGCGGCTGCGGGCGACACGCCCGCCAGCGCCAGCGCCAGAACCGCGATGAGCCGCATCGTCATCACAGAGCCTCCCAGGCGCACCGCACAAGCCACACCGCACGGGAGAGTGCCAGCGCCCGGCCCCTCCCATCCATCCCCCATCCAGAGGTGCCGAAGCGCAGCGGAAGCCTCGAAGCAGCCTTCCGGTCAGCGCCGCGATCCCTGGCGTCCTCCTCCGAGGCCCGCAGACGCGGTCACCTCAGGATGAGGAGGATGGGTTCGACAGCCGCCCTGCACCCGACATCCCGGCGGGTGCAGATCCCGTAAAACCGGCCCCTACTCCGCCGGCGAGGCCACGGTGCCGACATGGTCGAGGCGCTGGTCGGTGGTGGTGAGCTGCCCCTCCCACTTGGCGACCGCCACGGTGGCGACGCTGTTGCCCAGCACGTTGGTGGCCGAGCGCCCCATGTCCAGGAACTGGTCGATGCCGATGATCAGCAGCAGCCCGGCCTCCGGGATGTTGAAGTGCGCCAGCGTCGCCGAGATGACCACCAGCGAGGCGCGCGGCACGCCGGCCATGCCCTTCGACGTCACCATCAGCAGCAGCAGCATCGTGAGCTGCTGACCCCAGCTCAACGGGATGTTGTAGGCCTGCGCGATGAACATCACCGCGAAGGTACAGTACATCATCGAGCCGTCGAGGTTGAACGAGTAGCCCATGGGCAGCACGAACGACGTGATGCGGTTCGGCACCCCGAACTTCTCGAGGTTCGTCAGCATCTTCGGGTAGGCCGCCTCGCTCGACGCGGTCGAGAAGGCGAGCACGAAGGGCTCCTTGATCAGGTTGAACAGCCGCATGATGCCGCCGCCCCCGAGCATCAGGAAGCCGACGCCCATGAGCAGCGCCCAGAGCACGGCGAGCCCGATGTAGAACTCCACGAGGAACTTGCCGTAGGTCACGAGCACGCCGATGCCCTGCGTGGTGATCGTCGCCGCGATGGCGGCGAACACCGCCACGGGGGCGAACATCATCACGTAGCCCGTGACCTTGAGCATCACGTCGGCCAGGCCCTCGATGCCCTGCGCGAGGAGGCGCCCCTTCTCGCCGAGGGATGCCAGGCCGACGCCGAAGAAGATCGAGAAGACCACGATCTGCAGGATCTCGTTGTTGGCCATCGCCTCGACGGCGCTCTTCGGCACGAGGTGCGTCACGAATTCCTTGAGCGACAGCGAGGCCGCCTTGAGCCCCGTCCCGGCGCCGGCATCGGGCAGCGGCAGGTTCAGGTTCTGGCCGGGCTGCATCAGGTTGACCATGATCAGGCCGAGCATCAGCGAGCAGAACGAGGCGCCCACGAACCAGAGCAGCGCCTTGCCGCCGACCCGGCCGACCGCAGCGGTGTCCCCGAGATGCGCGATGCCGACCACGAGCGTGGAGAAGACCAGCGGCGCGATGATCATCTTGATCAGCCGCAGGAACACGTCGGAGACCAGCGCGATGTAGCCGGCGATCTCCTTGGCGGTCTGCGGATCGGGCCAAGTGATGCTGCAGGCGTAGCCAACGGCGATTCCGAGGAGCATGCCGACGAAGATCATCGTCGTGAGTCTCGACCCTGCCATCGGTACTGCTCCTCGCCTGAGCCCGGGATGATCGAGCATTTCAATTCGTTAACGTGTCGCAGGAACTGCGCCGCACGCAAGCCCGGCCGGGGCGCGTTACTGGCGTGGTCGACTGTTTTCGCGCGACGCTCGGGCGGCGATGAAACCTGTGGCCGGTGTGCTACGGCTGCGGTACGAGACTTGCCCCGCCGCGCCACCTGCGGTTCCCGTAGGCGGCACGAGAAACCTGCGCGCGCGAGAGTTCATGGACGTCTTCGTACAGCAGTTGATCAACGGGCTGACGCTCGGCTCGATCTATGGCCTGATCGCCATCGGCTACACGATGGTGTTCGGCATCATCGGCATGGTGAACTTCGCTCACGGCGACGTCTTCATGGTCTCCTGCTTCATCGCGCTGATCACCTTCCTGCTGTTGACCGTGTGGCTCGGGGTCAGCTCCATCGCCCTGGCCTTCCTGGTGGTGCTGGTGGTCGCCATGGTGCTCACCGCCCTGTGGGGCTGGGCGATCGAGCGCGTCGCCTACCGGCCGTTGCGCGGCTCGTTCCGGCTGGCGCCGCTGATCTCGGCGATCGGCGTCTCGATCTTCCTGTCGAACTTCGTCCAGGTGGTGCAGGGCGCGCGCAACAAGCCGACGCCGCCGATGCTGTCGGGGGGCATCACCCTGTTCGAGCGGGACGGCTACGCGGTGTTCCTGGCCTGGAAGCAGGTTCTGATCATGGCGGTCACCGCCGTGCTGCTCACGGGCTTCTGGTATCTCGTCCAGCGCACCCCCTTCGGCCGGGCGCAGCGCGCCTGTGAGCAGGACCGCAAGATGGCGGCGTTGCTGGGCATCGACGTCGACCGCACGATCTCCCTGACCTTCGTGCTCGGCGCCGCGCTGGCGGCCGTCGCCGGCGTCCTCTACCTCATGTATTACGGCGTCGTGTCGTTCTCGGACGGGTTCGTGCCCGGCGTGAAAGCCTTCACGGCGGCGGTGCTCGGCGGCATCGGCTCCCTGCCCGGCGCGGTTCTCGGCGGCCTGATCATCGGCCTGATCGAGACCTTCTGGTCCGCCTACTTCTCCATCGAGTACAAGGACGTCGCCGCCTTCTCGATCCTGGCGATCGTCCTGATCTTCATGCCCTCGGGCATCCTGGGCCGGCCCGAGGTCGAGAAAGTCTGATGGCCCGTTCTCAGGCTGCGCTTCCCGACTCCGCGATGGCCGGCATCCTGCGCGACGCCGCCCTGTACGCCCTCGTCACCTTCGGCCTCTGCGTGCCGATCATCGCCTACCGCACCGATCCCGGGCCCGGGACCGAGCTGGTGCTCGTCCCGCGCTGGGGACTGGTGGCGGCGCTCTGCGCGGCGATCTTCGTGGCGCGGCTCGTCCAGCGCCTCGTGCTGCTGCGCCGTGACGCCCGGCGGGCGCTGACCCCCTCCCCGTCCCAGGCCACCGAGGCGGTCCACGGCGAGCCGGATGCGGGCCAGAAGACCTCGAAGGTCGGGCTCTATCTGTTCATCGGCATCGCCCTGACGCTGCCGATGATCGCGGCGGCGGCCACCGGCGGCCTGTCCTCTGCGCGCTACTGGATCGACCTCGGCATCCTGATCCTCACCTACGTGATGCTCGGCTGGGGCCTGAACATCGTGGTCGGCCTCGCCGGTCTCCTCGATCTCGGCTACGTCGCCTTCTACGCGGTCGGCGCCTATTCCTACGCCCTGCTCTCGACCACCTTCGGCCTGTCGTTCTGGGTCTGCCTGCCGCTGGCGGGCCTGTTCGCCGGCCTGTGGGGGATGATCCTGGGCTTTCCCGTGCTGCGCCTGCGCGGCGACTATCTGGCCATCGTCACCCTGGCCTTCGGCGAGATCATCCGCCTCGTCCTGATCAACTGGACCGACGTGACCGGCGGCGGGGCGGGCATCTCGTCGATCCCGCGGGCGACCTTCTTCGGGATCCCGTTCACGGCGGGCGACGACGGGTTCGCGGCGACCTTCGGCATCCCGTACGATTCGATGCACCGGCTGGTCTTCCTGTACTACCTGATCCTCGGCCTCGCCCTGATCACGAACTTCGTCACCCTGCGCCTGCGCCGCCTGCCGATCGGGAGGGCCTGGGAGGCGCTGCGCGAGGACGAGATCGCCTGCCGCTCCCTCGGCATCGACACCACCGCCACGAAGCTCACGGCCTTCGCGCTGGGGGCGGCCTTCGGGGGCGTCGCCGGCTCGTTCTTCGCCGTGCGCCAGGGCTTCATCAGCCCGGAGAGCTTCAACTTCCTCGAGAGCGCCATCATCCTGGCGATCGTGGTGCTGGGCGGCATGGGCAGTCAGGTCGGCGTCGCGATCGCCGCGGTGGCGATGGTCGGCGGGCCGGAGATGCTGCGCAACCTCGGCTTCCTGAAGGCCGTGTTCGGCGAGGGGTTCGATCCCAGCGAGTACCGCCTGCTCCTGTTCGGGCTGGCCATGGTGGCCATGATGGTCTGGCGCCCGCGCGGCCTGATCTCGGAGCGCATGCCGTCGGTGTCGCTCGGCGAGCGCCGCGCGGTCTCGGGCGCCCATGTGAGCGAGGGGCACGGCTGATGGCGGCCTCACCCCTCGCCCCCCCGGTGCTCACGGTCGAGCACCTGACCATGCGGTTCGGCGGGCTGACCGCCGTCTCCGACCTGTCCTTCGCGGCGCGGCGCGGCGACATCACCGCCTTGATCGGCCCGAACGGGGCTGGCAAGACCACGGTGTTCAACTGCATCACCGGCTTCTACAAGCCCACCGAGGGCATGCTGACGCTGGCGCATGCCGACGGCACCGCGCACCTGCTAGAGCGGCTGCCCAACCACAAGGTCAACCGCACCGCCCGGGTGGCCCGCACCTTTCAGAACATCCGCCTGTTCCAGGGCATGACGGTGTTGGAAAACCTTCTGGTCGCCCAGCACGCCCCCCTGATGCGCGCCTCGGGCTACACGATCCTGGGCTTGCTCGGCCTCAAGACCTACCGGGACGCGCAGGAGGCCGCGATCGAGCGCGCCAAGGCGTGGCTGACGCGCATCGACCTGATGGCGCGGGCCGACGATCCGGCGGGCGCCCTGCCTTATGGCGCGCAGCGGCGCCTGGAGATCGCCCGGGCGATGTGTACGGACCCGGTCCTGCTCTGCCTCGACGAGCCGGCCGCCGGCCTCAACCCCCGGGAATCGGCCGAGCTGAATGGCCTCCTGCGCCACATCCGGGACGAGCACGACACCTCGGTGCTGCTGATCGAGCACGACATGTCGGTGGTGATGGAGATCTCCGACCACGTGGTCGTGCTGGATTACGGCGTGAAGATCGCCGACGGCTCTCCCGCCGAGGTGCGGGCCGACCCGAAGGTGATCGCCGCCTATCTGGGTGTGGAGGACGAAGAGGTGGAGGCCGTGGAGGCCGAGGTCGGGATCACCGTGCCGCACGCGGACGAGACCCATACGGGAGCCTCGGCATGAGCGTCGCCGGCATCAACGTCCTGGTCGAGGAGACGCGGGCGATCCAGGCGGGCCGCAAGCCGCCGCTCCTCGCGGTGCGCGACGTCTCGACCTATTACGGCAGCGTCGCCGCCCTGCGCGGCGTCGATCTCGACGTCGCCGAGGGCGAGATCGTCACGCTGATCGGCGCCAACGGCGCCGGCAAGTCGACCCTGATGATGACGATCTTCGGCAGCCCCCAGGCGCGCTCGGGGACGATCACCTATGACGGGCGCGACATCACCCGGATGCCGACGCACGCCATCGCCCGGCTCGGCATCGCCCAGTCGCCGGAGGGCCGCCGGGTCTTCCCGCGCATGACGGTCTACGAGAATCTCCAGATGGGCGCCGCCCTCCATGACGGGCGCTTCTTCGCCGAGGATCTGGAGAAGGTCTGCACCCTGTTCCCGCGGGTCAAGGAGCGCCTGAACCAGCGTGCCGGCACCATGTCGGGCGGCGAGCAGCAGATGCTGGCCATCGCCCGGGCGCTGATGAGCCGCCCGCGCCTGCTGCTCCTCGACGAGCCGTCGCTGGGCCTCGCGCCGCTGGTGGTGAAGGGCATCTTCGACGCGATCCGGGAACTCAACCGGACCGAGGGCATGACGATCTTCCTCGTCGAGCAGAATGCCTACCACGCCCTCAAGCTCGCCCATCGCGGCTACGTGCTGGTCAACGGTCGGGTCACCATGAGCGGCACCGGCCGCGCGCTGCTCGACGACCCGAACGTCAAGGCCGCCTATCTGGAAGGGGGCCATGCCGGCCCGGTCGGGGCATGAGCGCGCTGCAGGGAATCCTCTACGAGGAGCCGTCGGCCTGGCTGTTCCTGCTCGTCACCGTGGTGATGGGCGGCTGGGCCGGCTGGATGGCGGCCCGCGGCATCGCCCGGGGTTGGCGGCCGTTCTGGCACTGCGCACTGGCGCTGCTTCTGGTGGCGGCTGCCGTGCGCTTCATCCACTACGCCCTGTTTTCGGGCACGCTGCTCTCGCTGCACTACTATGCGGTCGACGCGGTCGTCGTCATGATCATCGGCGCGGCGGGCTTCCGCTACACGCGGACGCGCCAGATGACGAGCCAGTACCGCTGGCTCTACGAGAAGACCTCACCGCTGACATGGCGCGCACGGGCGCCCGAAGCGGACGAGGTCCGATGAGTGCGGCCGGATCCGCACGTGCGGTCCTGACACTTAGGGGTAGTACGCGATGAGATCGATTCTGCTGGCCGGGCTCGCCCTCGGCGCGATGGTGGCGGCCGCCCAGGCCGCCGAGGTCAAGCTCGGCGTCGCCGCGCCGATCACCGGCAACAGCGCCGCCATCGGCGCGCAGCTCAAGAACGGCGCGAGCCAGGCGGTCGAGGACCTGAACAAGGCCGGTACCCTCAAGGGCACGACGCTCACCGTCACGGTGGGCGACGACGCCTCCGACCCGAAGCAGGGCGTCTCGGTGGCCAACAAGTTCGCCAGTGAAGGCGTGAAGATGGTCGTCGGCGACTACAATTCCGGCGTGTCGATCCCGGCCTCCGACGTCTACCTCGACGCCGGCATCATCCAGGTCACGCCGGCCTCCACGAACGTGAAGTTCACCGAGCGCGGCATGTGGAACACGTTCCGCACCTGCGGCCGCGACGACCAGCAGGGCGCAGTGGCGGGCAATTACCTGGCCGAGAAGTTCAAGGGCAAGAAGATCGCCTTCGTCCACGACAAGACGCCCTACGGGAAGGGGCTGGCCGACGAGACCCTGAAGGCGCTCAAGGCCAAGGGCGGCAAGGAGGTCATGTACGAGGGCATCAACCCGGGCGAGAAGGACTACTCTGCGCTCGTCTCCAAGCTGAAGTCGGCCAATGTCGATGTGGTCTATTTCGGCGGCTACTACACCGAGGCCGGCCTGATCCTGCGCCAGATGCGCGATCAGGGGCTGAAGGCGCCGATGATGGGCGGCGACGGCATGGTCGACCGCGAACTCGTGGCGATCGCCGGTCCCGCCGCCGAGGGCACGCTGACCACCTTCCCGCCGGACGCCCGCAAGAACCCGAACGCCAAGGCGGCGCTGGCCGCGTTCAAGGCCAAGAACATCGATCCGGAGGGCTACACGCTCTACTCGTACGCGGCCGTGCAGGTCCTGGCCAAGGCGATGGCCGAGACCGGCTCCAGCGACGGCAAGAAGCTGGCCGACTGGCTGCACCAGGGCAAGCCGGTGGACACGGTGGTCGGGCCGATCGCCTACGACAAGAAGGGCGACATCACCCGGCCCGACTACGTCATGTACGAATGGAAGAAGGGGCCGGACGGCAAGATCGACTACAGCGGCAATGAGCTGACGAAGTAAGCCGCGGCCACGAACCGGGTTTCCAGTCCGACGCCGTCTCCCGATACCGCGGGGGGCGGCGTCGTCGTTTTCTATACCGTGGATTCGTCAGCTTTCCGGGCGGATCCGTCCTCCGCACCGCGTGCGTACGCCTAAGAAGTGTGCATGATGCCGCCGGCGCGAGCGTGAGGCCGGCTCAGCGCTTGGGAGGAGGCCATGGGGACGGCAGGGACCGCGTCTGCAGACGTGCGCAGCAGCTTGGCCGCGACGTGTCCGTACTCAGCCGCAGGCCTGCGCGGCACGACAACCCTTCTCCCGGCACCATCATTGCAAAGGCGTCGCCCGAGCGGGCGGGCCCGCGTACCCCGCCGCCGGCCGACACGATTCGGCCCGATCCAGGAGTTCCGTACCGATGCAGTCTGATATCGCTCGCCGCGGCCTTGCCGCGGCGCTGGGCCTGACCCTCGCCCTTGCTCCGATGAGCCTGCGGGCGGAGGAGCTGACCGGCACCCTCAAGAAGGTGAAGGACGCCAACGCCATCGTCATCGGCTATCGCGATGCCTCCGTCCCGTTTTCCTATCTCGGCGGCGACCAGAAGCCGGTCGGCTACGCGATGGACATCTGCTACAAGATCGCCGACGCCGTGAAGGCCAAGCTCAACCTCCCGAACCTCGAGGTGAAGCTCAACCCGGTGACCTCCGCCACCCGCATCCCGCTGATGGCGAACGGCACGATCGATCTCGAGTGCGGCTCGACGACCAACAACGCCGAGCGCGAGAAGCAGGTGTGGTTCACCAACTCGCACTTCCTGACCGCGACCCGCTACGTCTCGAAGAAGTCGGCCAACCTGCACACGATCGAGGACCTGAAGGGCAAGACAGTCGTGTCGACCTCGGGCACCACGAACATCAAGCAGATCAACGAGGCCAACACGGAGCGCAAGCTCGGCCTGACGATCCTGCCGGCCAAGGACCACGCCGAGGCGTTCCTGATGGTCGAGACCGGCCGCGCCGCCGCCTTCGTGATGGACGACGTGCTGCTCGCCTCGCTCGCCGCCTCCTCGAAGGACCCGTCCGCCTACGAGATCTCCACCGAGGCCCTGTCGAAGCCTGAGCCCTACGGCATCATGCTCCGCAAGGACGACACGGAGTTCAAGAAGGTCGCGGACGACGCCACCGCCAAGCTCTACACGAGCCCCGAGGGCAAGGCGCTCTACGACAAGTGGTTCACGAAGCCGATCCCGCCGCGCAACATCAACCTCAACCTGCCGATGAGCGCGGAGATGAAGAAGCAGTTCACGACCCCGATCTCGAGCCCCGACCCGGCGGCCTACTGAGATCCGTTCGGTTCGCTTTCATGCCATGATGCGCACCGCGGGCTCCCGCCCGCGGTGCGTCTCTGTAAGTTCACAGTAGAAGCGGCGCGATGAACTACAACTGGAACTGGCGGATCTTCTTCGACGCCTCGCCGGAGGGCACCGGCACGTATCTCGACATGCTGCTCTCGGGGCTCATGTGGACGATCACGACCGCGCTCTGCTCCTGGGTGATCGCCTTCTTCCTGGGCTCCCTGATCGGCGTGCTGCGGACCCTGCCGTCGAAGACCGCGAACACCGTCGGTACCGCCTACGTGGAATTGTTCCGCAACGTGCCGCTGCTGGTGCAGATGTTCCTCTGGTACTTCGTGCTGCCCGAAGTGGTCCCGACCCGGATCGGCGACGCGATCAAGCAATTGCCCGACGCGCCGTTCTACACGGCGGTGGTGTGCCTCGGCTTCTTCACCGCTTCGCGCGTCGCCGAGCAGGTCCGCGCCGGCATCCAGGCGCTGCCGCGGGGCCAGCGCATGGCCGGCACCGCCATGGGCTTCACGACCTATCAGACCTACCGCTACGTGCTGCTGCCCAACGCCTACCGGATCATCCTGCCGCCGATGACCTCGGAATTCCTCAACAATCTCAAGAACACGTCGGTGGCGCTGACCATCGGCCTGCTGGAACTGACCGCCCGGGCCCGCTCGATGCAGGAATTCTCGTTCCAGGTGTTCGAGGCGTTCACGGCGGCGACGATCCTCTACGTGATCATCAACCTCGTGGTGGTCACGGCGGCGACCTTCCTGGAGAAGGCGGTCGCCATCCCCGGCCAGCGCTGAGGGCCGCTCGCTTCCGTTCCGCCACCCCGCCCGACGGCCACCGGTAACAGGCCCCGATGCTCTCGAATTTCGACTTCTCCGTCATCGTCTCGTCCCTGCCCTACCTGTTCGGGCAGGGCATGGTCTTCACCGTGACGCTCACCGCCATGGCCGCCGTTGGCGGGGTGATCATCGGCACGCTGCTGGCGATGGCGCGCCTGTCGGGCATTCCCGGCCTGTGGCACCTCGCCAAGGGTTATGTCGAGCTGTGCCGCTCGCTCCCGCTGGTGCTGGTGATCTTCTGGTTCTACTTCCTGGTGCCGTATATCGGCGCCTACGTGACGGGGGCCTCGACGCCGATCCAGGTCGGCGCCTTCCCGTCCGCCCTGATCACCTTCATGGCCTTCGAGGCGGCCTACTTCTCGGAGATCATGCGGGCCGGCATCCAGTCGATCCCGAAGGGCCAGACGGCGGCCGCCCAGGCGCTCGGGATGAACTACTGGCAGACCATGGGCAACGTGATCCTGCCCCAGGCCTTCCGCAACATGCTGCCGCTGCTGCTGACCCAGACCATCATCCTCTTCCAGGACACGTCGCTGGTCTACGTGCTGTCGCTCACCGACTTCATGGGCGCCGCCTCGAAGGTCGCCCAGCGCGACGGACGCCTCGTCGAGATGTATATCTTCGCAGCGGTGGTTTATTTCGTGATCTGCTTCTCGGCCTCGTTCCTGGTGCGCCGCCTGCAGCGCCGCGTGGCCATCATCCGCTGACCGACACTGGAGACCGTGCCATGACCTCGTCCCCGATGCCGGCTCCCACCGCCGCCGAACCCGTCGCCGATGCCAGCCACGCGCCCAAGGATGCCGGCCTGCAGTCGGGCGGCCTGATCGCCGGCGCGCCCCTCGTCGCGCCCGGCGAGACGATGATCGCCATCGACAACATCAGCAAATGGTACGGCGACTTCCAGGTGCTGACGAACTGCACCACCAAAGTCGCCAAGGGCGAGGTGGTGGTCGTCTGCGGTCCTTCGGGCTCGGGCAAGTCGACCCTGATCAAGTGCGTGAATGCCCTGGAGCCCTTCCAGAAGGGCCAGATCACGGTGGCCGGCACCAAGGTCGCCGACAAGGCGACCAATCTGCCCAAGCTCCGCTCGCGGGTCGGCATGGTGTTCCAGCATTTCGAGCTGTTCCCGCACCTGTCGATTACCGACAACCTCACCATCGCCCAGCGCAAGGTGCTCGGCCGCAGCGCCGAGGATGCCAAGAAGCGCGGGCTCGACCTTCTCGCCCGGGTCGGCCTCGGCGCCCACGCGAACAAGTTCCCCGGCCAGCTCTCCGGCGGCCAGCAGCAGCGCGTGGCCATCGCGCGGGCGCTCGCCATGAACCCGGTGGTGATGCTGTTCGACGAGCCGACCTCGGCGCTCGACCCCGAGATGGTCGGCGAGGTGCTCGACGTGATGGTCGAACTCGCCAAGGAAGGCATGACCATGATGGTCGTGACCCACGAGATGGGCTTCGCCCGCAAGGTCGCCGACCGGGTGATCTTCATGGATCGCGGCGAGATCGTCGAGGACGCCAAGAAGGAGGAGTTCTTCGGCAGCCCCCGCTCCGAGCGGGCCCAGACCTTCCTGTCGAAGATCCTGCAACACTGAGTTGGAGCGCTCTACTCCGACGCCTCCTGCGCGGCCCGATATTCCCGCCCGTGCTGGCAATAGCCCTCGACGATGCGGATCATCATGGCGCGTTTCTCGGCGTCGAGGGGGCCCAGGATCCTGGCCGGGCGGCCGCCCCACAGATAACCGGCCTCCAGGATCTGGCCGGAATCCGTGGTGGCGCCCGCCGCCAGCATGACGTCGTCGGCGATCAGGGTTCCTGATGCAATCGTCGCGCCGATGCCGATCAACGAACGTGCCCCGATCCGGCAATCCGAGATCCGGACGTTGTGGGCGATGGTGGTGTCCCGCCCGATCACCACGCCGTCCGCCCGGGTGCGGATGACCGTGTTGTCCTGAATATTGGTATCGGCGCCGACGACGATCGGGCCGACCTCGGCGTTGAGGTCGCAGCAGAACAGCACGCTCGCCCCGGCTCCGAGGCTCACCCGCCCGCGCAGACGGGCGTTGCGCGCCACGAACACGCTGTCGTCGACCTCCGATACTTCCCCGGGCGGGAGAGCGGATCCGTCGCCCATGCGCTCACGCAGCCGCTCGGCGCGCTCGGCGATCTCATCGGCTCCGATCGCACGGCTCGGACGGGCGGGACTGCCGGCATAGGCGTAGCCGCCGGGCAGCGTCGCCCGAGGGAATACGGTCGAGCCCGCCTCGATCACCGCACCGTCGCCGACCTCGGCGCCGTCGAGGATCACCACGTCGTCCTCGACGACCACGTCGGAGCCGAGCGTGCAGGCGTGCACGACGCTGTTGCGCCCGACCGTGACGCGGTCGCCGACCCGGGTGCCGTGCGTCCGGGTGGCGATGTGCACCGTCGAGCGGTGGCCGAGCCAGAAGCGGTCGCCGAGGATGACGGTCTGGCCGTCGGCGCGAATCACCGCCTCGTCGCCGATCCAGGCCTGCGCGCCGATCCGCGCGGCGCCGATCACCGTGCTGCCGCGACCGCACCAGACCGGGCGGCTGACGAAATCCGGCTGCACGCCGTCGTAGGGCAGGATCAGGTCGGGGGTCACGCGGGTATCCTTCTCCAGCGCCGTCCGGAGCACGCGGGCTCATCCGAGGACCGCGCGCCGGGCCGGCAGGGCGCGACGGACCGTCTCATATAGAGGCGGAGCCGGGTGTGACAGGGACGGGACTGGCCCGCAAAGCCGCGGACTCCTATGGATCGGGCCATGAGCGCCCCCGTTCCGAGCATCGCCATCCAGGCCGAGCCCTTCGACACCGCGGCCGAGATCGCCAGCGTGAGCGCGGCGCTGGGCGGCCGGGCGGGCGCCGTCGTCACCTTCACCGGCCTGTGCCGCGACGAGGGCGGGCGGCTGACCGCCCTGGAGCTGGAGCACTACCCCGGCATGGCCGAGGCCGAGATCCGGCGGGTCGCCGACGAGGCGATGGCCCGCTGGCCGCTCCAGGCCCTGCGGGTGATCCACCGCCATGGGCTGGTGCGCCCGGGCGACGGCATCGTGCTGGTGGTGACCGCCGCGAGCCACCGGGTCGCGGCCTTCGCGGCCGCGGATTTCCTGATGGATTACCTCAAGACCCGCGCCCCGTTCTGGAAGCGCGAGCACCTCGCCGACGGCACCACCGGCGGTTGGGTCGAGGCGACGGCTCAGGATGACGCCGCGGCCGGGCGCTGGCGCTGAGGGTCGAGTCCCGCGCCGCGCGACACGATCCGCGTCCCGAAGAGGACGAGGCGGCTGGGTTGATCGCCGGTATCGATGTCCGGCCCGGGCCGAGGGCGCGGATCCGGCTGGCGCCGCCGGTGCTCCTGCGGGGGCGCCCGATGGGCCGAAGCCTGCGGTCCGGCGGCGCGCGCGGACAACCGGCGGACGGGCATCCCCGCCCCGCAGCCGCCCGCGAAGGCCGGAGAGAGCCGGCGGTTCAGGACATCGCCGTCCCGAACGCCCGCCGCCATCGGGCGGACGCCTGCGTGTCCCCCCTGTCATCCCGGTCCCGCCTTCGGTGCCCGGACTGACGGGAAGGCCGATCGGGGCATCCGTCGCAGTCGGAGAGTCGAACAAGCCGGGGACGTCGCCGGCGAACCCGGACCATCGGTTCGGGGTCGCTTCACCCTGAGAACCCGCGGTCTCGCCCTTGACCCCTGAGGGCCCAGGGCGTTCGTGAACCCGCGGTGCAGGAGTGATGATGTCGGACAGCAAGCTACAGGACTTGGACGGCCCGGTCGGGCCCTGGCGCGGAACGGCGCCGCTCGCAGCCTCCGGGATCGCCGTGGTGTGCTTCGTGGCGGCACTGGCGCTGGCCTGGATGTCCGCTGGCACGCTCCTGCTGATCTTCGCCGGCGTGCTCCTCGGCGTGTTCCTCGACGGCCTGACCCGCGGGCTCGGCCGCATCCTGCCCCTGCCGCGGGCCCTGCGATTGTCCGTCGTCAGCCTCGTGGTGGCGATCGCGGTGGTCGGCTTCGCGAGCTACGGCGGCGCCACCATCGTCCAGCAGGGCCGCGAACTCGGCACCACGATCAAGGATCAGGCGGCCACGGTGTCGGGCTGGCTCTCGGAGCGCGGCATCGACGTGCCGAGCCTCGCCCCGCAGGGCAGCGGCAAGGACGGCTCGACGGATTCGGGCCAGAAGGAGGGCGGCCTCGCCGGCCTCGCCTCCGGCCTGATGAAGGGCAGCGGCTCCTTCGTGTCGGATGCCGGCAGCGTCCTCGGACCGGCCGCGGCGGTGGTCCTGGGCCTGTTCGATGCCCTCGGCAACGTCCTGGTGATCGCCTTTCTGGGCCTCGCCTTCGCGGCCGACCCGAAGGCCTACCGGGACGGGGTCGTCCGGTTCGTGCCTCCGGCGAAGCGCTGGCGCGCCAGCCAGGTCCTCGACGGGGCCGGCGAGACCCTGCGCCACTGGCTGTTCGGCCAGCTGATCATCATGGCGGTGATCTTCCTGTGCACCTGGGCCGGCCTCGCCTTCCTGGGGATCGGCGGTGCGCTGATCCTGGGGCTCCAGGCGGGCGTGCTCGCCTTCGTGCCGACGGTCGGGCCGCTGGTCGCGGGCCTCGTCATCATCCTCGCCGCGCTCGCCTCGGGCACGAAGGCGGTGATCGGCGCGATCGGCGTGTATCTGGCGGTCCAGTGCCTGGAGAGCTACGGCCTGACGCCGTTCATCCAGAAGCGGGCGCTGGACATCCCCCCGGCCACGATCTTCGCCGGCCAGCTGATCCTCGGCGTGATCTTCGGGCTGTGGGGCATCGCCCTCGCCCTGCCCTTGATGGCGGTCATCAAGGTCCTACTGGAGCAGCTCTACGTGGAGGATACGCTCCACGAGCAGCCGAGCAATTGAGCGGAGGGACTTGCTCCAGGGCGGCCGGTGATCGGATCGCCGCCGCAGAGGGCCTGCCGGCCGAGCTTCCGCGTCGGGGAGCCGGCCCGATCCTCCAGCCTTCCCCGGGAGGGGCCGCCGCACCGCGCATGCCGGGCCTGACCGAAGGACGGCGCGGTTCGAGGGCTTGCCGCCCGCGCGAGGCCGTGCGCGACGGCGCGCCGCTCTCCAGGGGCGGCATCGACGGCCTGCCCGGCGTCCCGAAGGAAAGCGCCGATCAGGCTCCGGCCGCCGCGGTGTCCTCCGGCGATGTCCGACTGTCGGCGGCGCGAAGGCCGAAACCGCGGGTGATCCGAGGGCCGCGACGATGCCGGCCGACACATGCGTCGAGCCGAAACCCGCCAAGACGAAACCCGCCAAGACGAAACCCGCCAAGACGAAACCCGCCAAGACGAAACCCGTCAGGTGCGGCGCCGATAAGCGCGCCCCGAGGAAGAGCGTCGCCGGTTCATCGACGCCGCGCGCGGCAGGAGCACGTGAGGACGAAGCCGGGTCCGCTTCCGTGCCGAAGCGGAGCGCGACCTCCGGGTCCTTGAGGGAGCTGGCCTATTGGTCCGTGATGGAGAAGCTGGCCCGCGCGACCATGACCAGTCTGCCCGCCTCGTCATAGGCGTGAGCGGAATATTCATTGACCCCGGTCAGGTCGCCTTCGTCGCGCAGGAGTTCCGTCAGGACTCTGCGCAAGAGCTCGCGGAGCGCGCCGTGGCTCGGGAGCTCGACGCCCTCCTCGTCCATGACCGTGACGTGGTTGGTCGTGCTGATGAAGTAGCGTGCCAAAAGACGCTCCACCATTTGGGCGGGAGCGCGCGTCTTCCGGCCGCTAGCGCCCGGAGAACGTTGCCAGCGATGAGCCGTGTCTAGTGTCGCGTCGGTGAGCTCACAATCACAAATGTACGCTAGGAAACACAACGCGACATTTTGCGCGGCCGTCATCATGGCGGCCAGTGAAGGGCCTCCCTCCCGAGCGGCCGCCCGCGCTGCTTGTCCTGCGCGCCGCCGGCGAACCCGCACGCCCTGAACGCCGCTGGCGCCGGGATCGGGCGAGTCGGCGGCTCTGGATCCCGGGCGCTGCGCGGCCCCGGAACGGCGGACGGGATGGGCACCCGGCGGCGTCGCCCGAGAGCGTGCCGGTGCGGGTCGCCCGACGGCCGGTCAGCCGCGCAGCGCGGTCTCGATCATCCGGGCCACCGCCAGGGTCCGGCCGTCGTCGCCGAAGCGGCCGATCACCTGGACGCCCACCGGCAGGCTCTGGCCGGGCACCGGCACGTTCACGCAGGGCACGCCCATCAGCGTCCACAGCTGGTTGAAGCGCGGGTCGCCCGTCGAATCCAGGGTCGCGGGTGCGGATCCCGGCGCCGAGAAGGTCAGGATCGCGTCGTAATCGGCGAAGAGGCCCTTCAGCACCCGCCGGGCGTGATGGCCGTGGCGGCGGGCATCGTCGTACTGGGCCGGCTCGATCGCCGCGCCAGCGTCGAGATGCTCGCGGACGCGGGGCGGGAGCGCGTCGGCGTGCGTGTCGTACTCCCAGGCGAGCGCCAGCCGCCCCTCGTAGTTCTGGATGATGCGGTGGCGCTCCCAGGCCTGCGCCAGCTCCGGCGGCAGGGCGAGGTCGCTCACCCGCGCCCCGGCCCGCTCGGCCGCCTGCCGGGCGCGCATCAATGCGGCTTCGGCCTCCGGTTCTGGGGCCTCGGCGAAGTCCTGCCGCACCACGGCGATGCGGGGGGCCGAGCCCGAATCCGCGCCGTCGATCTCCGGGCGTCCGGTGACCAGGGCGAGGGCATGGGCGACGTCCGCGACCCCGGCGGCGAACAGCCCGACCGTGTCGAGGGCCCAGGAATAGGTCTTCACGCCGACCGTGGGGATCAGCCGGAACGACGGCTTCACCGCCGCGCAGCCGCAATAGCTCGCGGGCCGGATCACCGACCCCGCCGTCTGCGTGCCGAGGGCCAGGGGCAGCATCCCGGCGCCCACGGCGGCGGCCGAGCCCGCCGATGAGCCGCCCGGCGTGTGGCCGGGATCGTGCGGGTTGACCGTCTCGGTCGGGTCGCTGCTGGCGAAGGCCGTGGTGGTGGTCTTGGCGAGGGCGACGGCGCCGAGCTGCTTCAGCCGGCTCACCACGGCGGCGTCACCCCGGGGCGTCCAGCCCGCGTAGATCGACGAGCCCATCTGGCTCGGCAGGCCGGCGCTGTCGATGATGTCCTTCACGCCCACCGCGATGCCGGCGAGCGGCCCGGTCTCCGGGATCGCCGGCGCCGGGTCGAGGGTGACCAGCGCGTGCAGGTCCGGCTCCCGCGCGGCGATCGCGGCGCGGCACAGATCGATCGCCCCCGCGGGGGTCAGGGTGCCGGCGGCGATGCGGGCGCGGAGGTCGAGAAGTGAAAGCATAATGCATTCAGTCTGCGGTCCGCGGCGCTGTCAACCGAGACGCCACAGGTCGCGTCATTCCCGAAACGCCGTTGACGAACGCTTTACGCGACCGTGCGCATCGTCCGGGTCATGTGGCGTGGCGTATCCCTGTTCTCGGCTCTGGCGCTGTTCGGCGCGGGCCTCACCGCGTGCTCGATCAATCATTTCGAGCGGCGCGAACCGTGGCGCGATCAGGCGGAGCAGGTCTGCCTGGCCAAGAAGCTCGTCGAGCCCTCGGAGTTCGTCACGCCGATCGCGGCCATGGACGGCCCCGGGCCGTGCGGCATGCAGCAGCCCTTCCGGGTGACGCGGCTCGGCGGCGGCTCCGTCCTGCTGAAGCAGCGGATGACCCTGGGCTGCCCGGCGCTGGCCGAGGCCGAGGCGTGGCTCGCCGACACGATCCAGCCGGCCGCCAACCTCTATTTCGGCGTGCCGGTGGCCGAGATCAACGCGGGTTCCTATTCCTGCCGCGGCCGCAACAACCAGCCCGGCGCCAAGCTCTCCGAGCACGGTTTCGGCAACGCCATCGACGTCATGTCGATCAAGCTCGCCGACGGCCACGTGATCACCGTGAAGGGCGGCTGGCGCGGCACGGAGGCCGAGCAGGGCTTCCTGCGCGAGATCTTCCTCGGCGCCTGCCAGCGCTTCACCACGGTGCTGGCCCCCGGCTCGAACGTGTTCCACTACGACCACATCCACGTCGATCTCGCCCGGCACGACCCGCGCGGTCTGAGGCGGATCTGCCAGCCGATGATCAAGTTCACGCCGCAGCTCGGCACCGGCGTCGAGCGGCCGCTGAGCCGTCCGGTCCCGCCGCAGCGCCAGCCTGCCGCCCCGCAGGCGCCGGTGGATGTGGAGCAGGACGATCCCTACGGCGTGTCGCCGATGTCGAAGGCCGGCGGCGCGACGCAGGTCGCCAGGGCGCCGGCCCGCCCGACCGCGGCATCGGCCTACACCGCCGCGCCGCCGGTGCGGCCGGCGCCACGGATCGCCGCGGCCGCCCCCGAGGAGCCCGCGCAGGACTACGACGAGCCGCTGCAGCTCGGCGCGCCACCGAGCACGGGGCCGATCTACTGACCGGGCGACGCCGGAACGCGGGTTGACGGGATCGGGCCGCGGGCCGGTCCCGCTCCGGGGGCATCGGCCGGCGAGTGTAGCGGCCGCGCCGCACAGGCCGCCAAAGCACCGGCGCGGGGCCGCCGGAGCTTGACTGGCGGCGCGGCCGGGCCATCGTTCGCGGATGCAGGATCGCACATCCGTCGAGGCACGCGCCATGCGCCCGCTCTTTCACGGCTTCGCCCTCGGGCTGGCCCTTCTCGCCCTGGCCCAGCCGGCGCTGGCCCGCTCGGCCCGGGAGGACATCGAGCCCGCCGAGGAGCGGATCTTCCCCTTCGACGCGCAGATCCCCGGCTGCCAGGACCCGTCGGTGCTGGAGCGGGTCTCGACCAACTTCGCCGAGAAGGAGGCGAAGTTCTGGAATTCGTCGATGACGATCCTGTCCTTCGACACGATCGAGCGCACCGCCTGGCGGCCCTGGGGCCTCGACACCTATCCCCGCCGCTTCTGCACCGCGACCATCACCACGTCGGACGGCGTCCGCCGCAAGGTCGACTACTCGGTGCGCGAGAGCCTCGGGATCATCGGGGCGACCTGGGGCGTCGAGTTCTGCGTCCACGGGCTCGACCGGGACCTCGCCTACGCCTACGCCACCGCCTGCCGGATGGCGCGTCCCTGACCATGCGCAGGCTCGCCGCCGGCCTCGCGGGCCTGCTCCTCGCCGGGCCGGCCGCCGCCCAGGATTACGGCGGCTTCGCCCGTGGCGGCACGCCGGGCGCGTTCGACTTCTACGTCCTCGCCCTGTCGTGGTCGCCGACCTACTGCGCGGGGCCGGGCGCACGCCGGGACGACGTCCAGTGCGCCCCCGGTCGCGGCCTCGGCTTCGTCGTCCACGGCCTGTGGCCGCAATATGCCCGCGGCTATCCGGAGAACTGCTCGGCGGTGAACCGTGCGCCCACCCGGCAGGCCATGGAGGTGGCCGGACAAGTCTATCCGAGCGAGGGGCTCGCCCGGTACGAGTGGCGCAAGCACGGCACCTGCTCGGGCCTCGATCCCGCCGCCTATTTCGCGGCCGCTCGCACGGCGCGGCAGGCGGTGACGATCCCTGACGGCCTGACGGGCGGCTCCCCGCCGCAATCCCTCGCCCCCATCGAGATCGCGCGGCAATTCGTGGCGGCCAATCGCGGCCTGCGCCCCGACATGATGGCGGTCACCTGCACCCGCGGGCAACTGCAGGAGGTCCGGATCTGCTTCGGCAAGGACCTGCGCGGCTTCGCCCCCTGCCCCGAGGTCGCCCGCGGCAATTGCCGGGCGCCCGAGGTGCGTCTCGACGCCGCCCGCTAGGTTTTTTCGGCGTTTTGCGCGCCGGGCGCTGGACCTGGGGTGCCGGATCGGCTTGAGCGCGCGGCCATGAACTATCGGCACGCCTTCCACGCCGGCAACCACGCCGACGTCCTCAAGCACCTCGTTCTGGCGCGGGTGCTCGACCACCTGCGCCTCAAGGACAAGCCGTTCCGGGCGCTGGACGCCTTCGCAGGGCTCGGCGTCTACGATCTCGAGGCCGACGAGGCGGCCCGCACCGGCGAGTGGCGGGAGGGGTGGGGCCGGATGGCCGCGCCCTTCGCGCCGGATGTCGAGGCGCTGCTTGCGCCCTACCGGGCCGCGGTGGCGGCGGTGCAGGCGCGCGACGGCGCCACCGCCTATCCCGGCTCGCCCGCCCTGATCCGCGAGGCGCTGCGCCCCGGCGACAAGGGCGTGTTCGTGGAACTCCATCCGGCGGATGCCGCCACGCTGCAGGACCGCTACGCCCGCGATCCCCGCACCAAGGTGATGAGCCTCGACGGCTGGACCGCGATCAACGCCCAGATCCCGCCGCCGGAGCGGCGCGGCCTCGTGCTGATCGATCCCCCCTACGAGGTGCCCGGCGAGATCGAGCGCCTCGGCGCCCACCTCGCCCGGGCGGTGGCGAAATGGCCCACCGGGGTGTTCCTGGCCTGGTATCCGATCAAGGACACCGAGGCCCTCGACCGGATGGTCCGCGACCTCGATGCCGCCCTGCCCCGCCCGGCCCTGCGGCTCGATCTCCTGATCGAGCGGCCGGGCGACCCGACGCGGCTCACCGGGAGCGGCCTGATCGTGGTCAACCCGCCGTGGCGCCTCGCCGAGGAGGCGATGCTGTTCCTGCCGGCCCTGGCCGAACGGCTGGCCCGGCATGAGTTCGGAGGATTTCGCTGCGATCCGATCGGTCCCGCGGCCTGACACGGTAGACTTGGGCCGTGCCGGGAAAGCTGTTCCGGACGCCCGCAAAGGAAAACGCCGGTCCGCCCGGACGATTGTGGCGGCAAAGTCACATTTCCGCGTCGAACGTGTTCAGCGATAGGGATCTGCCCAAAAAATATGCAACTGCTCTATGTTTGATTTTGTGTCATTCGCAGCGCGATGTCAGCTTGGCCGTAGACGAATCCGAACGAGCTCCGAACCATGCTGAAGCGATCCGCCCTGGCCGGCCTGGCCACCGTGCTGCTGTCCTCGACCAGCATCCTCGCGGCCGATCTGTCGGCCCCGGCGCCGGTTCCCGTCGCGCCCCCCGCCGAGCCGTGCAAGGCCACGCTGATCGGTCCGGCCTATAGCGGCGTGATCAAGGCCAACCCGAATCCGAGCTGCTTCTCCGCGGGTCCGCTCGGGGACCTCTACGTGGGCGGCGCCATCACCGGCTACGGCTACACGCAGTCGAACCCGTTCGCCTCGTTCTCGACCCCGGCGGCGCCCAACGACCGCGACCGGTCGGCCCGGTTCGACTTCTCGAACGTGCAGGGCATCATCCAGAAGCCCGAGGGCGCGTTCCAGTTCTACATCCAGGCCGGCGGCTACTCGATCCCGCAGCTCGGCTTCCCCACGCTCGGCACTTTCACCCAGACCGATCTCCTGTTCGGCCCGGTCCCGGTCGCCTTCGGCAAGATCCAGATCAACGATGAATGGTCGGTCCAGGGCGGCCGGATGTTCACCCTGATCGGCACCGAGCTGCTGTTCACCTACCAGAACCTGAACATCAACCGCGGCCTCCTGTTCGTGCAGGAGAACTTCATCAACCAGGGCGTGCAGGTCAATTACAGCAGCGGCCCGCTCTCGGTGTCCCTCGCGGGCACGGACGGCTTCTTCTCCAACGAGATCACGTGGTTCACCGGCAACGTCGCCTACAAGCTCGACGACTACAACACGATCGGCGTCAACGGCGGCCTGAACGTCGGCCGGACCAACGCCCTCGACCGCAGCCCGCGCTACCAGTTCGCGACGCCGAACCTCCAGCAGAACAGCGGCATCTTCAACATCAACTACACCTACGCGAACGGCCCGTGGATCATCTCGCCGTACTTCCAGTTCACCAATGTCGAGCGGGACCTGCGCGTCGGCATCGCCAACTCGGCGTCGACCTACGGCGGCGCGCTGCTGGCGGCCTACTCGTTCACCGATAATTTCTCCCTGGCCGGCCGCGTCGAGTACACCGAGCAGACCGGCGTCCGCGGATCCGGCGGGACCAACCTGCTGGGCTTCGGTGCGGGCAGCAACGCCTTCTCGGTCACCGTCACGCCGACCTTCACCTTCGACCGGTACTTCTTCCGGGTGGAATACGCCCACGTCGAACTCGGCGGGATCACCCGTGGCAACCTCGCGGAGGGGACGCTCGGCACCGGCTTCGGCCGCACCGGCAACAAAACCTCCCAGGACCGCTACATGGTCGAGACCGGCATCACCTTCTGATCGGATGACCCGGACCGGTTCACGGAACCGGTCGCCAGCAAGCCCCCGGCCTCAGGTCCGGGGGCTTTTTGTTGTCTGCTGAAATTGAAGGTGTTCTGGCAAATCGATTGCGACATTTGTAGTAATCGACTTCGTATATCGTCGTATTGTTGTGACGATATGTGCTCGATGAGCCGCCGATCTTGCGGTCGTCTGAACGAGACTTGCGTCGTTGCTGGGCCGATCCGTATAAAGACGATGGGACTCGACCGACGGGGGCGTTTCGGATGGCTTCGATCGAGGCGCTCGCGGCGACGCTCTGGAGCCTGGCCGCACTTGGCATGACGCCGAAGGCGCTGCGCGTCGCCGTCCGCGAGACGCATCCCGACGCGTCCAGGAAGGATGTGGTGCGGGCAGCCTTCTACGCCCTGGTCGCGGTGCAGCCCCGGGACGGGGGCGGGCTGAACGAACTGCACAGCTTCGCCCTGGCGGAGCGCTCGCCGGACGACGAGGCGTCCTTCGCGCTCGGCCCGCGGCGCACGAAGGTGCGGCGGCGTGGAGCCTGAGACCTGAGACCAGCGGTCGGGGTCCGCCCGCCGGCCATGGGGCTCAATCCCGTCTGAGCAGGCGGCGGCCCGGGCGGTGCCCCTCCTCGCCGGTGTCGCGAAAACCCAGCTTCTGCAGCAGGCCCCAGGACGCGACGTTGGCCGGGCGGCATTCCGCCACCACGAGGCGCGCCGGGAAGCGCGCGCCGAGAAGGCCGAGGATCGCCGATACGGCCTCGTAGGCGAAGCCGCGCCCGCGGGCGGCGCCCCCGATCCAGTATCCGATCTCGATCGTGCCGGTGCCGCGCAGATGCGTCCCGACCACCCCAACTAGGTCGCGTCCCGCCGGATCGGGGGCGACACCGGGATCGGCGCCGCCGCGGGTCCAGGCCCCGAGGAAGCAGTCCCGGCCACGCCGGCCGCTGCGAATCAGATCCTCGGCATCCTGGAGCGTGAACGGGGTCGGCAGGAAGTCCACCGCGGCGGTGATCGCCGGATCGTCGGTGAGCCGGCGCAGGGCCGCTGCGTCCGCGGGCTGAAGGGCAGCGACCGAGAGGCGCGCGGTCTCGATCGCCGGCAGATCGGCCAAGCTGTCGCGCGCGCCGCGGATGGTAAACATGTCCACGATGTGGGGAGCCGCCCAGGTAGGAAAAGGGACGGTCTCGCCCCTGGGTTTCATCCCCGGCACGGCGCGAAACCCTGCGCGCTCCTTCGCTTCTGGGTCGCAGGTATGCGGAACGGGAACGGTTGCTTAACCTGAATCCGTCTTCATTGGGGCATCAGGTTGCGTCAGGCAAACGGGTGTGTCGATGCGGGTGCGCGGTACGGGTCAGATGTTGCGGACGCTGTCGCGCGTCGCGCTCATCGGCATGATCGGCGGGGCGGCCGCCGCCTGTTCCTCGGACGCATCGCGGCTGGGCAACCCATTCTCGAATCCGTTCGACTCGGAGCCTTCCGCCACCGGCAGCCTGCCGGACGGATCCCTGAAGTCGGTGCCGCCGGTCCGGACCGGCCGCATCCAATCGGAGGCGCTGAGCGCGCCCGGCGCCGCGCGTCCGGCCGCCGCCGCGAGTCCGGCCCAGACCCCTGCTGCCGCCCCCGCGACCCGAGTCGCCTCCACCGGCGGCGTCGGCTGGAGCGCCGAGGGCGGCACGCAGATCACCGTCTCGCGCAACGACAGCCTGAACCAGATGTCCACCCGCTTCGGCGTGCCCGCTTCGGCGATCCTGGCCGCCAACGGCCTGAGCAACGCGAGCCAGATCACGCCCGGTCGTCAGATCGTGATCCCGGTCTACAACGCCTCCGGGCTGAACCCCGCCGCGGCCCCGATGTCCGCCCGGCCCGCCCGGGCTGCCGAGGAGAAGCGCGAGGACGCCAAGCAGGTCGAGAACAAGATCGCCGCGAAGCGCGAGGAGGCCAAGGAGGCCGCCCAGAAGCTCGCCGAGGCGAAGGCCGCCAAGGAGGCGGCGCAGAAGGCCGCCGCCGCCGAGGAGGCGGAGCGCAAGGAGGCGCTCGCCCGCGACGCCGCCGCCCGCAAGGTCGCCGACGCCAAGACCCGCAAGGACGCCACCGCGAAGGACGGCGAGAAGCCGAAGCACGTGCGTCCCGGACAGGTCGCCAAGGCCGAGGAGAAGAAGGCCGACGACAAGAAGGCGGATCCGAAGCTCGAGGCGAAGGCGAAGGCCGAAGCCAAGGCCCAGGAAGCCCGCGCCGAGGCGAAGGCCGCCGCGAAGGCGGAGGCCGCCCAGAAGCTCGCCGAGGCGAAGGCCGCCAAGGAAGCCTCCAAGGAGGCGGCCAAGCAGGCCACCAAGGAGGCCGCCAAGGAGGCGGCGCAGAAGCCCGCCGCCGCCGAGAAGGTCGCCGCCAAGGAGACGCCGAAGCCGGTGGCCGCCGCGGCTCCTGCCCAGGCCAAGTCCGAGCCCGCCGCCACCGGCTCCGTGGCCGAGGCGACGGAGAACTTCCGCTGGCCCGCCAAGGGCCGGGTGATCTCCGGCTATGGCAGCTCCGGCAACGAGGGCATCAACATCGCCGTCCCGGAGGGCACCCCCGTCAAGGCCGCCGAGGAGGGCACGGTGGCCTATGCCGGCTCCGACGTGAAGGGCTACGGCAAGCTGGTCCTCGTGCGTCACGCCAACGGCTACGTCTCGGCCTACGCCCACAACGGCGAGATCGACGTGAAGCCCGGCGAGAAGGTCAAGCGCGGTCAGACCATCGCGAAGTCCGGCGCGTCGGGCAACGTGACCTCGCCGCAGCTCCATTTCGAGATCCGCAAGGGCGGCGCGCCCGTGGATCCCATGTCCCAGCTCGCCAGCAACTGAGCCGACCGGCAAGACGGCGGCACGCGGCGGCGGTCCCGGACGGGGCCGCCGTTTCGCGTTGAGGACCGCCGGTCCGGCCGCGCCGCGCCGGCCTTCCCCGCGCCCGTGCCGTGGCTGCCTAGGCCTTAGGCACCTGCAGGGTCCCGTCGGGGCTGTGGTGGTCCACGGTCTCGGGAAGGGCCTGCGCGAGGGTCGGGAACAGCTGGTCCATCGGGATTCCGAGCTTCCCCGCCATCTGGCGCACCTGATCGTTGTCGAGGACCTTGCGCAGGTCGTCGGCGGTGATCGGCTCGTTGGGCCCGCGGCCGAGCCAGGAATTGACCTGGCTCTCGTAGCCGGATCGCCGGAGCTGATCGAGCAGGGCGTTGAGCCCGCCGGGCAGGACCTGCTGGATCACGCCCGGCAACGCCTTGAGGGCGATCTGCCCCAGCGAGCCGCCGAGGGAATTGAGCAGACTCATGTGGGCCTCGCGTCGAAGGATCGGTCAACGGGAGTTTAGGGCGTCGTCCGGAAAGCGGGAGAGGCCGGCGGCTGCCCCCGGCCCGCGTGAACCGCAATTTAGTCGACAGGACCCGGACTTTGGCCCGGTATGCCGGCCCGGACACGGTTCCACGGTCGACGCGAATGAGAGTCCTGGCACCGTCTTTCGTGCTCGTGGTCGCGGCCGGTGCGGCGGTGGCGCTGCCGGCCGCGGAGACGGCGCGGTCGTCGGAGGCGCGCCCCCTCGCCGATGCCATCTTCGTTCGGCCGCTCTACGGCACGTACCGGCATTGCGGCGGATCCTGCCTGAAGAGCGGCGCGCTCTCGTGGTTCTGCTTCGCGAAGCAGAGCTGCCATCTGAGCTGCGCGACCGCCCCGCCTCTGATGAAATGCGCGGCCCCATGAGGTCCCGATGATCAGCGGACCTGCGTGCTGAAATTCGGCTGGGGCTTCAGGCTCCCGTTCTCGCTCTGATCGGCGACGGCGGCGGGCAGGAACTCCGCGAGCACGGTGGGAACGCGCGCGTCCGGCACGCCGAGATCGTAGGCGAGCCGCTCGGTCACCGCCTCCGGCAGGCAGGCCGCCAGCGCGGAGGCCGGAACCGGCTGCCGCGTGCCCGGCGAGAGCCACGAATCGACGGCCGCGCCGTGTCCGGTCTCCCTCAGGCGGTCGAGGAAGGCCGCGAGGCCGCCGGGATAGAATTTCGCGAGCGCCAGGGCGAGCTTGCCGCTGCCGGTCTCCTCAAAGGCCCGGTCGGCCGCCGCGACCACGTCGCCGATCAGGTTCTTCGCACCGTCGAGCAGTCCCATCGTTCTCCACCGTCGCGCTTCTTCGTCGCAGGAGAAGTCGGGCGCGACGCGGCGGCGGCAAGCGCGTGCGGCAATTGCGCGGCGAACCCGCTAGGATCGCCCCGTGGCGAGGGGGAGTCGTTCATGGAACGCGTGCGGGCCGGCGTGCTGGACATCGCCTATCGGGAATTCGGTCCGCCGGACGGGCCGCCCGCCGTGCTGCTCCACGGCTTCCCCTACGATATCCAGGCCTGCGAGGCGGCGGCCCTGCGGCTCGCCGCCGACGGGGTGCGCTGCCTCGTCCCGTACCTGCGCGGCTACGGCCCGACCCGGTTCCTGGACCCCGCCACGCCGCGCTCGGGCGAGCAGGCGGCCCTCGGGGCCGACCTGCTCGCCTTCCTCGACGCCCTCGGCATCGGGCGCGCCGTGCTCGCCGGCTACGATTGGGGCGGCCGGGCCGCCTGCGTGGTGGCGGCGCTCTGGCCGGACCGGGCCCGGGGCCTCGTGAGCTGCGGCGTCGGCTACAACATCCAGAACATCCCGGCCGCCGGGCGGCCGGTCGCGCCGGAGACCGAGCACCGTCTCTGGTACCAGTACTACCTCCACGGCGAGCGCGGCCGCGCCGGCCTCGCCGAGAACCGGGATGCCTTCTGCCGCCTGCTCTGGCGGCTCTGGTCGCCGACCTGGGCGTTCGACGCGGAGACCTTCGCGCAGACCGCCCGCGCCTTCGACAATCCCGACTTCGTCGACGTGGTGGTGCATTCCTACCGCCACCGCTTCGGGCTCGTGCCGAGCGATCCGGCGCTGGTGGAGATCGAGGCGCGGCTCGCCGCCCAGCCGGCGATCGCCGTGCCGACGGTCGTGCTGCTCGGGGCCGATGACGGCGTCGGGCCGCCGCCCGCCACCGATACGGACGCCCGCCACTTCACGGGACCGTACCGGCGTGAGATCGTCGCGGGGGTCGGGCACAACTTTCCCCAGGAGGCGCCGGAGGCCTTCGCGGCGGCGATCCGCGCCCTGTTGTGAGCGCGCCGCATCGGCCTGTCGCTTCGACGTTGCTTTCGGGTAGCCCCTGGCTATAGTCCGCGCGCTTTTCGACAGGTCTGCGGGCGCCTCATCCGGCGGCAGACCTGCACGCCATTCGCAGGAGACGCTCGTTGATCACCCCCGCCTTCGCGCAAGGGGCCGGTGCGGCCGCTGGCGGAGCGGAGATCGCCTTTCAGGTGGTCCCGTTCGTTCTGATCTTCGTGATCATGTACTTCCTGATCCTGCGGCCGCAGCAGAAGCGGGTCAAGGACCACCAGGCGCTGCTGAAGTCCGTGCGCCGGGACGATACGGTCGTCACCAACGGCGGCCTCGTCGGACGCGTGACCAAGGCGTCGGACGACCAGCCCGAGATCGAGGTCGAGATCGCCCCGAACGTGCGCGTTCGGGTGGTCCGGTCGATGATCTCCGAGGTCCGCGCCAAGGGCACGGTGAAAGCCGCCTGAGTTCCCGGTTGAACCGGCCGGCGTCGTGCGCCGGCCCAAAAGAGAAAAAGACGGCCGATGCTGCGCTTCTCCCGTGCGAAGATCATCGCGACACTGGGCTTGATCCTGGTGGGGCTGATGCTCGCCGTGCCGAGCTTCTTCTCGCCCGAGCAGCGCAAGGGCTTCGTCGCCAGCCTGCCCACATGGTTCCCGAGCTGGATCGTGCCGACCCGCGCCATCGTGCTCGGCCTCGACCTGCAGGGCGGCTCGCAGCTCCTGCTTGAGGTCGACCAGAACGAGCTGGTCGCCTCCCAGGCCAAGGCCCTGCGCGACGACGTGCGCCGCGTGCTCCAGCAGGAGAATGTCCGCGCCGACGGCGGCATCGGCCTCCTGCCGCGCGGCGTCCAGGTGAAGATCGACGACGCCGCCGCCCGGGCCAAGGTCCTGCCGAAGCTTCAGGAACTGTCGCAGCCGATCACCACCTCGATAGGCCAGACGGCGGCCCGCACCCTCGACATCTCCGAGCAGCCGGGCGGCGTGATCCGCCTCATGCTGACCGATGCCGGCATCACCGACCGGACCCGCCGGGCCGTGAGCCAGGGCATCGAGGTCATCCGGCGCCGCCTCGACTCCACCGGCACCACCGAGCCGTCGATCCAGCAGCAGGGCGCCGACCGCATTCTGATCCAGGTGCCGGGCGAGCAGAATCCCGAGCGGCTGGAAAAGCTCCTCGGCTCGACCGCCAAGCTCGAGTTCCGCATGCTCGCCGACAGTCCCTCGGGCGACGTCGACATGCTGCCCTCCAAGGACGAGAAGGGCGCCAAGGTCCCGGTGGAGCGCCGGGTCATGGCCGACGGCGGCGAGCTGACCGACGCGCAGCCCGCCTTCGACCAGCAGTCCCACGAGCCGATGGTGAGCTTCAAGTTCAACCTGCGCGGCGCGCAGCGGTTCGGGCAGGCGACCTCGGAGAATATCGGCCGGCGCATGGCGATCGTGCTCGACAACGAGGTCGTCTCCGCACCCGTGATCCGCTCGGCGATCACCGGCGGTTCGGGCCAGATCACCGGCAACTTCACCGTCCAGCAGGCCAACGACCTGGCGGTCCTGCTCCGGGCCGGCGCGCTGCCGGCCAAGTTCACCGTGGTCGAGCGCCGCGTCGTCGGCCCGGGCCTCGGCCGCGACTCCATCGAGGCCGGCAAGCTCGCGACCCTGGTGGCGGCGGGCCTCGTGGTGGCCTTCATGTTCGCGACCTACGGGACGTTCGGCTTCATCGCCAACATCGCACTGATCGTCCACGTCGGGCTGATCCTGGGCCTGATGTCGGTGCTGGAGGCCACCATGACGCTGCCGGGCATCGCCGGCATCGTGCTCACCATCGGCACCGCGGTGGATTCGAACGTCCTGATCTACGAGCGCATGCGCGAGGAGAGCCATGCCGGCCGCTCGCTGATCTCGGCGCTGCAGGCGGGCTTCGACCGGGCCTTCGCCACCATCATCGACTCGAACTCGACCATGGCGATCGCCGCCCTGATCCTGTTCTTCCTCGGCTCGGGCCCGGTGAAGGGCTTCGCCGTGGTCTTCATCCTCGGCATCCTGACGACGGTCATCACCGCGGTGACGCTGACCCGGATGATGATCGCGGTGTGGTACAAGACCTTCCGGCCGAAGACCCTGCCGTTCTGAACGAGTTCACTTTCGGGAGACGCATCACCGGCGGAAGAAGGCCGCTCCAGACCATCACCTCATCCTGAGGTGCCCGCGTCAGCGGGCCTCGAAGGGGCCCTCCAGACGGCGCTGCGATCCCTGGAGCCCTCCTTCGAGGCCTCCGCTTCGCTCCGGCGCCTCAGGTCGAGGGTTAGGGTGGGACGAGCGGACCGGTGCTGAGATCTCCCAAACGTTAGGTCCGTTTCCATGCGCCTGCTCCGCCTCTGGCCCGATGAATCGCATTTCGACTTCATGCGATTCCGGCGCTTCACCTTCCCGCTCTCGGCGGTGCTGTCGCTCGTCACGGTGGCGCTGTTCCTGACGATCGGGCTGAACTTCGGCATCGACTTCAAGGGCGGGACCCTGGTCGAATTGCAGGCGAAATCCGGCACCGCGGATGTCGCGGCGATCCGCCATACGGCGGCGGGCTTCGGCTTCGGCGAGCCGGAGGTGCAGGAACTGGGCAACCAGGGTACCGTGCTGGTCCGCCTGCCGCTCCAGCCCGGCGAGCAGGGCCAGACCGCGGTGATGAACAAGGCGCACGCCGCCTTCGACAAGGATTACGAGTTCCGCCGCACCGAGACCGTCGGCCCGCGCGTCTCCGGCGAACTCGTGCAGTCCGGCACGCTGGGCGTCGTGCTCTCCGTCGTGGCGGTGCTGCTCTACCTCTGGTTCCGGTTCGAGCGGGAGCTGGCGCTCGGCGCCATCGTCGGCACGCTCCACGACATCGTGCTGACGGTGGGCGTGTTCATCATCACCCGGATCGAGTTCAACATGACCTCGATCGCGGCGATCCTGACCATCGTGGGCTACTCGCTCAACGAGACCGTGGTGGTGTTCGACCGGACCCGCGAGCTGATGCGGCGGTACAAGACCATCCCCACCGTCGACCTGCTGAACCTGTCGATCAACTCGACCATGTCGCGCACGGTGATGACGTCGATCTCGTCCTCCCTGTCGCTGCTGGCGCTGGTGCTGTTCGGCGGCGAGGCGATCAAGGGCTTCGCCGTGGTGATGCTCTGCGGCGTCCTGATCTGCACCTACTCGGCGATCTTCATCTCGACTCCGGTGTTGATCTATCTGGGCCTGATGCTCTCGGGCGCCCGCGCCGCGTCCGAGCGGTCCGGCGTCCCGCAACCGGCGGAGTAGTCCTTTTTCCGAGATGGCCGATCAGCCAAGTCCGAAGACCTTCGACTCCGGCTTCGTGCCGGGTCGCCACATCATCGACACCTACGGCAATGGCGGCTTCCGCTTCGCCGGGATGTCGCATCGCGGCTCGATCCTGCTGCTGCCCTCGGGGGTTCGGGCCTGGGAGGTGACGGAGCCGAGGGCGATCGACCGGACGGCCCTGCGGCCGGTCCAGGCTGAATCGGAGGGGATCGAGCTGCTGCTCGTCGGCACCGGCCTCGACATCGCCGCCATCGACCCCGCCTTGCGGGGCTGGCTCAAGGATTTCGGCGTCGGCCTCGACGTGATGCAGACCGGGGCCGCGGCCCGGACCTACAACATCCTGGTGGCCGAGAACCGCAAGGTCGCGGCCGCGCTGATCGCGGTGGCCTGATGCCGGAGGTCGAGGGCAGGACCACCGAGACCGGGCTCGCCTTCGCGCAATCCCATTGCGAGGATCTTGTGCGGACCGGCGATCCGGACCGCTACTACGCCACCCTGTTCGCCCCGGCCGCCGCCCGTCCGCATCTCTTCGCCCTCTACGCCTTCAGCCTGACCATCGCGCGGGTGCGCGAGGCGGCCTCGAACCCCCTGGCCGGCGAGATCCGCCTGCAATGGTGGCGCGACGCCCTCCAGGGGGAGGCCCGGGGCGACGTGCGCGCCAATCCGGTGGCGGCGGCGCTGGAGGAGGCGATCCGGGTCAACCGTCTCGGTCGCCAGCCCTTCGTCGACCTGATCGACGCACGGGTGTTCGATCTCTACGAGGACCCGATGCCCCGGGTGAACGACCTGGAGGGCTATTGCGGCGAGACCGCCTCGGCCCTGTTCCGGCTGGCGAGCCTCGTGATCGGCAACGGCACAGAGCCGGGCGGCGCGGGGGCGGCCGGCCATGCCGGGGTTGCCTACGGGATCACCGGACTCCTGCGTGCCCTGCCCTGGCACGCCCGCTCGGGGCAGGTCTATCTGCCGGCGGACATCCTCGGCCGCTACGGCGTCACCCGCGAGGACATCGTCACGGGCCGCGGCGGGCCGGGCCTGCGCCGGGCCTGTGCCGACCTGCGCGACCTCGCCCGGCAGCACCTCAAGGCCTTCGAGGCGGCGCGTCCGACCATTGCCCCCTCGGCGGGCGCCGCCTTCCTGCCCACGGCCCTGGTGGAGCCCTACCTCGCCGCCATGGAGCGGGCCTCCTACGACCCGCTCAACACGCCCGTCGAACTGCCGCGCTGGCGCCGGCTGTGGCGCCTGTGGCGGGCGGCGCGGCGGGTGGGCTGAGGGTCGCTCCACCGTCCTCGCGAGGGGGCAATCCAGCGGCGCCGCGCTCGCAAATGTCGCCCGGCCCTCGGTCGCTTCGCGGCGCGTGCCCCGTCGGCTCGGCGTCAGAGAACCCGCGCCAGTCCCGGCATCAGCGCCGTCAGCCGCACCGGCGCCCCCGGTTCCGGCTCGGCCTCCGGCGTCGGCAGCACCGCGACCCGGCAGCCGCCCTCGCCCCTGAGGCCCGTCACCAGCCGTCCGCCGGGTTCGAGGGCCGCGCGCCAGTGCTGCGGGATCGCCGCGACGCTGCCGTGGACCAGGATCCGGTCGAATCCCCCGTCCGGCAGGTCCGGGGCCAGCCCGTCCGCCCGGACGACATGCACCTCGGACAGGGCCGCGAGCCGCCGCGTCGCCGCCCCGGCCAGGGAGGTGTAGCGTTCCAGGCTGAGCACCGCCCCGGCCCCGAGCTGGGCGAGCAGGGCGGTCACGTAGCCCGAGCCTGTGCCGATCTCCAGGACGCGCTGGCCCGGCTCGAGCCGAAGCAGCGCCAGCATCACCGCCACGGTGGAGGGGGCCGTCATCGACGCGCCGCAGGACAGCGGCAGGGCGATGTCCCGCCGCGCATGCTCCCGATGCTGCGGCGGCGCGAAGGTGTCCCGGGGCACCTGTTCCATGGCCCGCAGCACCGCGGTGTCCCGCAGGCCCCGGCCCCGGAGCGCCATGACGAAGGCCGCGTTGCCGGCAGCCTCTTCCAGGCTGCCCAGATCGATCACTCGGCGAAGGCCTGCGCGAAGCGCGTCATCGTCGGCTCGTCCGTGAGATCGAGGCGCAGGGGCGTCACCGAGATCCGCTTCTCGGCGATGGCTTTCAGATCCGAACCGTGGCCCGGCTCGAACCGGGCCTTGGCGAAGGCCAGCCAGAAATACGGGTTGCCGCGCCCGTCGACCCGGGCGTCGATGGACAGCAGCGCCTGATTGCGGAAGCCCTGCGCGGCCACCGCGATGCCCTGCACGTCGGCCGGTTCGCAATCCGGAAAATTCACGTTGACCAGGATGCCGGGCTCGATCCCGGTCTCCAGGATCTTCCGGACGACCTTCGCCCCGTGCGTCCGGGCACAGTCCCACTTGAGGGCGCCGCGTCCGCCCACCCCGTAGGCTTGGCTCAGCGCGATCGAGCGGATGCCGAGGATCGTCCCCTCCATGGCGGCCGCGATCGTGCCCGAATAGGTCACGTCCTCGGCGACGTTCTGGCCGCGGTTGACCCCCGACAGGACGAGGTCCGGCCCGTGGTCGCCCAGGATGTGGCGCACGCCCAGGATCACGCAGTCCGACGGCGTCCCCTTCACGGCGAAACGCTGCTCCGAGACCTGCCGCAGGCGCAGCGGGTCGTTGAGCGACAGCGAGTGCGACACGCCGGACTGGTCGCTCTCCGGCGCCACCACCCAGACGTCGTCCGACAGCTCCCGGGCGATCTCCTCCAGGGTACTGAGCCCCGGCGCGTGGATGCCGTCGTCGTTGGTGACCAGGATGCGCATCAGCGGGTGCCCTCGATCCGGTTGAGCCCGCCCATGTAGGGGTGGAGCACCGACGGGATCGTGATGCTCCCGTCCGGGTTCTGGTAATTCTCCATCACGGCGATGAGCGCGCGGCCGACCGCCACGCCCGAGCCGTTGAGGGTGTGGACATAGGCCGGCTTGCCGTCCTTGCCCCGGTAGCGGGCGTTCATCCGCCGGGCCTGGAAGTCGCCGCAGACCGAGCACGACGAGATCTCGCGGTGGGTGCGCTGGCCCGGCACCCAGACCTCGATGTCGTAGGTTTTTTGCGACGCGAAGCCCATGTCGCCGGTGCAGAGGGTCATGACCCGGTAGGGCAGATCCAGCTTCTTCAGAACCGCCTCGGCGCAGGTGAGCATCCGCTCGTGCTCGGTGGCGGATTCCTCCGGTGTGGTGATCGAGACCAGCTCGACCTTGTTGAACTGGTGCTGGCGCAGCATGCCGCGGGTGTCGCGCCCCGCCGACCCGGCCTCGGCCCGGAAACAGGGCGTCAGCGCGGTGAAGCGCAGGGGCAGCTCCTCCTCGCGGAGGATCGACTCGCGGACGAGGTTCGTCAGCGGCACCTCGGCGGTGGGGACGAGCCAGAACTTCTCGGTGCTGCCGGAGGCCGGGTCCGCCGCGGAGTCCAGCGTCTTCACGGCGTCCAGACCCTTGAACACCGAGAACTGATCGTCCTCGAACTTCGGCAGCTGCGCGGTGCCGAACATGGCGGCGTCGCGCACCAGAACCGGCGGCGCCACCTCCAGGTAGCCGTGCTCCTGGGTGTGCAGGTCGAGCATGAACTGGCCGAGCGCCCGCTCCAGCCGGGCGAGCTGACCTTTCAGCACCACGAAGCGCGCGCCGGACAGCTTGGCCGCCGCCTCGAAATCCATCAGGCCGGCGGCCTCGCCGAGTTCGAAATGCTCGCGGCCCTCGGTAAGCCGCTCGCGGGTCGCGGCGTGGCTGCGGTAGAGGACGTTGCCGTGCTCGTCGGCACCCTCGGGCACGTCGGGTTTCGGCCGGTTCGGGATCGCGGCGAGCTTGTCCGCCAGCGCCTTGTCGGCCGCGTCCTGCGCGGCCTTCAGCTCCGGCTCGGCGCCCTTCAGGGCCGCGACCTCCGCCATCAGGGCGGCGGCGCGGTCCTCGTCCTTGGCCTTCTTGGCGCCGCCGATCTCCTTGGCCAGGGCGTTGCGCCGCTCCTGGTTGGCCTGCGCGGCCGAGACCGACGCCTTCCGCGCCTCGTCCAGCGCGATCAGCGCGGCCGAGAGCGGCGCGAGGCCCCGGCGGGCGAGGTCGCTGTCGAAGGCGTCCGGGTTCTCCCGGATGGCGCGGATGTCGTGCATCGAGTCGGCTCGGATCTTCTGCGCAGCGTCGAGCGCGCGGGCTCCGCTTTGCCGCATCGCGTCCGGTGGGACAAGCGCGGGGGCGCGTCCGGGCCGACGGTCAGCTCTTCGGCGGCGCGATCTTGAGCTGGTCGATCGCCCAGAGCCACGTCCCGTCCGCCTGCTCCCGGGCGGCCTCCACCGACAGGGCGCCGTTCGGCAGCCGCGCGAAGGTCATGGCGAGGGGGCCGTTGCGCAGGGGCGGCAGCGTCTCCGGGGCCGGGAAGTCGGATTTGCGCGCCAGCAGGTCGGCGTAGAAGCTCCGGATCTCGGCATGGCCCGTGGCGACGACCCGGCCGGCGGCCAGCACCGCGTCGGGCTCGTAGAGGGCGACGAGGCCCTCGACATCGCCGGCATTGGCGCGCTGGTTGAACAGGACGGCAAGGTCCTCGGGGGCGCGGGCGGGTTCTCGCGTCTGATCCGACATGGCGTCTCCTCGTCCGGCTCCGTCGGCCGGTTGGTGCTGCGGCAATGCGCCGGGCGGCCGATCTTTCCCCGGGGCGCCGGTCATTTCAGGCGCGTGCCGTCGCGATCGGCCACCGACACGGCGACCGGGATCCCGGCCTTCACGCTCTCCGAGACGGTGCAGAACCGCTCGAACTGCTCCAGCACCCGGTCGATCCGCGGCAGGTCGGCCGCCGCCGCGCCGAGGCGGATCCGCACGTCGATCGCGGTGACGCGGAGCCGCCCGGCAGGGTTGCGCTCCAGCCGGCAGGACGCCTCGGCGGCGACGCCCCGCGCCTCCTGGCGGAACTTCCCCAGGGCGAAGACCAGGCTGGCGCAGAGGCAGTTCGCGACGCCGGAGATCAGCAGCTGCTCGGGGAACGGCCCGGTCCCGCCGCCGATCGGGGGCGACTCGTCGGTGAGAAGCGCCGGCAGGGCCGCGCCGAAATCCACCGTGAAGACGTAATCGGCGACCTGGGTGATCCGGATCGTCGGTCCCGCGTCCATCATGCCCCCCGGCCGTTACGGCACCCGTGCTGCCGCGATGATCAACGCCCGATCCGGGTTCCCGTTCGGAAGGCCCGGGCCATGCATCCGGATACGGATGATTTCCCCGGATCTTCCCCGTAGAACCGGCCGCCTGACCGACCCGCACGCGAACCCCCCGATCCGATGACGAGCCCCGCGACCCTGGATACCCTGATGCCGCTCCTGGAGCGCATCGCCACCGCGCTGGAGCGGGCCGCGCCCGCCGCCCCGCCGGCCTTCGATCCCGACGCCGCCGACGCCTTCCTGTGGGGCCCCGAGCGCCGGCTGACCCCGGTGCCGCAGGTGGCGCGGGTGGAGATGGGCCTGCTCACCGGCATCGACCGGGCGCGCGACACCCTGGTGGAGAACACCGAACGCTTCGCCCGCGGCCTGCCGGCCAACAATGCCCTGCTGTGGGGGGCCCGCGGCATGGGCAAGTCGTCGCTGGTCAAGGCGGCCCATGCCGAGATCAACGCCCGCAGGCCCGCCGGCAGCCGGCCGATGAAGCTCGTGGAGATCCACCGCGAGGACATCGAGGCCCTGCCGGACCTGATGGCCCTGCTGCGGCCGGACCCGCACCGCTGGCTGGTCTATTGCGATGACCTCTCCTTCGACGCCGACGACACTTCGTACAAGTCGCTCAAGACCGCGCTCGATGGCGGCATCGAGGGGCGGCCGAACAACGTGCTGTTCTACGCCACCTCGAACCGCCGGCACCTGCTCGCCCGCGACATGTTGGAGAACGAGCGCTCCACGGCGATCAACCCCGGCGAGGCGGTCGAGGAGAAGGTCTCGCTCTCGGACCGGTTCGGCCTCTGGCTCGGCTTCCACAAGTGCAGCCAGGACGAGTACCTGGCGATGATCCGCGCCTATGCCGAGCGCTATGGCCTCGCCGTGCCGCCGGAGCAGCTGCGCGCCGAATGCCTTGAATGGGCCACCACCCGCGGCTCCCGCTCGGGCCGGACCGCCTTCCAGTTCATCCAGGATCTGGCGGGGCGACTCGGCAAGACGCTCGACTGAGGGCGCCTACCGCCCGCTCGACCCGAACCCGCCCGACCCCCGCTCGGAGCCGGGGCCGGGCTCGCCCTCCAGCACGGTCAGGACCGGCCGGGTGATCCGCGTGAAGACCAGCTGGGCGATCCGCTCGCCCGGCTCGATCCGGACCGGCTCGGATTCGTCGCGGTTCCAGGCGGAAACCATCAGCGGCCCCTCGTAATCCGCGTCGATGACGCCGGTGCCGTTGCCCAGCACCAGACCCTCGCGGTGCCCGCGCCCCGAGCGCGGGAAGATCAGGCCGCACCAATCGGGATCGCGGATCAGGACGCTGAACCCCGCCGGGATCAGCGCCGGCTTGCCCTGGGGCGGGAGCACCAGCGGCGCGTCGAGGCAGGCGTGCAGGTCGAGGCCGGCCGCAGCCGGCGAGCCCCAGCGCGGGAAGCCCCAGCCCGGCAGCCGCGGATCGAGCAGCCGCAGGCCGATCTCCGGCCGGTCGCTCACGCGCCGAGACGCGCGATCGCCTCGGCCATGGCGAGGGTCCGCCGGGCGGCCTCGACATGGAGGCGCTCGACCATCTTCCCATCCACCGCGATGACCCCGCGCGCCCGGTTCTCCGGCGCGTCGAAGACGTCCATCAACGACCGCGCCTGCGCGATCTCCGCGGCATCCGGGCCGAAGGCCGCGTTGGCCGGGCCGATCTGGCTCGGATGGATCAGCATCTTGCCGTCGAAGCCGAGGTCGCGCCCCTGGACGCACTCCGCCTCGAATCCGGCCGCGTCGGCGAGGTCGGTGAAGACGCCGTCGATCGCCTCGATCTCGTAGGCCCGGGCGGCGGCCAGCACGGTCATCAGCCAGGGCATCAGGGCGGCCCGCCCCGGGGGCCGGATCCGGGACGCTTTCAGCAGGTCGTTCGGGCCGATCACCAGGGCGGCGAGCCGCCCGTCCACGTCCCGGGCCGCGCCCGCGATCTCGGCGGCGTTCACCACCGCCATCGGCGTCTCGATCATCGCCCAGACCCGCGTCGCCAGGGGCGCGCCGAGCCGGCGAAGCCGGGATCCGACCGCGATCAGCGTGTCGGAGGTGCGCACCTTGGGCACCAGAATGGCATCCGGTGCGGCCGCAGCGAGCGCCACGAGATCGGCCTCGCCGTCCTCGGTCTCGGGCGCGTTGATGCGCACCACCACCTCGCGGGCGCCGAAGCCGCGCGCCGTGACCGCTGCGGCGACCTGGGCACGGGCGGCCGCCTTGACCTCCGGGGCCGTGCCGTCCTCAAGGTCGATCAGGATGACGTCGGCGGGGAGCGACCGCGCCTTTTCCAGCGCCCGGGCGTTGGAGCCCGGCATCGCCAGCACGCTGCGACGGGGACGGATCTCGCTCATCACGCTTCTCCCGGGCCGGCGGCGCCCTCGGCGACGCGGATAGCTTTCCCTGCGCATCCCGGCAAGAACGCCCGCCGCGCGTCGCGCGAGGAAGGAACGGCATGGCACGCTGGATCGCGGGTTTGGACGGCTGCCGCGGAGCCTGGGCGGGCGCGCTCCTCGACCTCGACGATCCCGACCGGCACCGCTCTGCCCTGTTCCCCGACGTCGCCGCGCTGCTCGACGCCCCGGAGCGGCCCTGCATCGTCGGGATCGACGTGCCGATCGGCCTGCCGGACCGGATCATTGGCGGCGGACGTGCCGCCGACCGGGCGGCCCGCGCCCGGCTCGGGCCGGCGCGGGCATCGGTGTTTCCGATGCCGCCGCGGAGCGCGGTCTACGCCCCCGACTATGAAGCCGCGAAGGCCGCCTCGCGCGAGGCGAGCGACCCGCCCTTCGCGCCCTCGATCCAGGGTTACAACATCTTCCGCGCCGTCCGCGCGGTCGACACGCTCCTGCGGGAGCGGCCGGAGGTGCGGGCGCGGGTCCACGAGGTCCATCCCGAGGTGGCCTTCCACACCCTCAACGGCGGCCGGCCGCTCGGCCTGCCCAAGAAGGGCCGGCGCGCCCGGGAGGGGCTCGACCTGCGCCGGGCGCTCCTCGCGGCGGCGGGCCTGCCGGGCGCGCTGATCGAGGCCCGGGCGAAGGGCGTTCCGGAGGACGACCATCTGGATGCGCTGGCCGCCCTGGTGGTCGCCCGCGACATCCGCCTCGGATGCGCCGTGCCGCTGCCGGATCCGCCGGAGCGGGACGCGTTCGGGCTTCCCGTGGTGATCTGGGCCCCGGCCTTGCGCGCGCCGTCCTGAGCGGCCGTCCGCCCAAGGATCGCAACCGGCGCCGTGCTCGACCCAACGTGCTGTTTTGCACGCAGCCTCGCGCACAGGCGGTGTCCGTTCACCGCGCCCGCTCTAGCTCTCGATGCATGAGCGCCGCGAACCCCCTGCCCGTCCGCCACATCGCCCGCGCGATCGTGCTCGATCCGCAGGATCGGATCCTGCTCATCGCCTACACGTCGGTCCATGCCAAAGGACCGGACGGCGCGCCGCTCCGGTTCTGGTTCATGCCGGGGGGCGGCCTGGAGCCCGGCGAGGACCACGTCACCGCCTGTCGCCGGGAGCTCGAGGAGGAGATCGGCCGCGGCGATGTCGCCATCGGCCCGCAGGTCGCCGCCTGCGACGGCCCATTCCACCTGTTCCGGCAGGCGCGGGACGCCCGCGAGCGCTACTTTCTCGTCCGCCTGCCCGACGACCGGGTCGATACGAGCCGCCTCGCCGAGACCGAGGACAACCCGCTGATCGGGACACGCTGGTGGCCGATCGACGAATTGCGCGCCAGCGGCGAGCACTTCGAGCCGGCCGGTCTCGCCGATCTCGCCGCGGACCTCGCGAACGGGACTATTCCGGCCCACCCACGCGTTCTTGCCTGGCGAGAACTTTGAGTTCACTTCCTGCCGTCGCGGGATTGTCTAACTGGAGACGCCTTTATGTTCCCCGTCTACCTGACCGAAGGCTACCGGTCCTTCCTCCTCGACCGCTTCCCGACCGAGCGCCGGCGCTTCGCGCAGCTCGCCTCCACGCAGAACCCGGAGATCCTGGTCATCAGCTGCTGTGACAGCCGGGTGTCGCCCAGCGCGATCTTCAATGCCGGGCCGGGCGAGCTGTTCACGATCCGCAACGTCGCCAACCTCGTGCCGGTCTACCAGCCGGACGGTCAGTACCACGGCACCTCGGCGGCGCTGGAATTCGCCGTCCAGGCTCTGGAGGTGAAGCACATCGTCATTCTCGGCCACGCCACCTGCGGCGGCATCAAGGCCTACGCCAACAAGGCCAAGCCGCTCTCTCCCGGCGACTTCATCGGCAAGTGGGTCTCGCTCGTGGGTCAGGCCGAAGACAAGGCCGGCGATCCCGGCGCGCCGGACTACCTGACCAAGCTGGAGCATGCGGTGGTCGTCCAGAGCATGGAGAACCTGCTGACCTTCCCGTTCGTGAAGGAGCGGGTCGACGACGGCCGTCTGGAGATCCACGGCGCGCATTTCGGCGTGGCGAGCGGCTCCCTGCTGGTGCGCGACCCGGAGACCGGCGTGTTCAAGCCGCCGATCGACACGACGGGCCAGACCGTTCGCTCGGTCGCCGCCATCGCGTGCGATTGAGCGCGACGCGCGCCGAAGAACGGGGTCGGCTGACCGGCTCCGATCGGTAACTTTGCGGCAACGGCCGGCTGCGCATCGCGCACCGGCCGTTTTCGTTTGGGGCTCCGGTCGGCGCGCGGATCTCGGCACTGCCTCTGCGCGGCCCGTCCGTGGCGGAGACGGCTGGCGCAACGTGCCGGCCCGTGAACGCGGCGCGCCCGCGGGTTCGCCGGTGGCCGGGGCGGAGGGGCCGGACATGAAAACGACGGCGGGCTCGCACCCGCCGCCGGAGGTCTGGCCCGGCGGAAGCCGGGCCGTCCCTGACGATGACCCTTACATCGCGCCGGGGAGGCGCTGAGCCTGGTTGTAGTGCATCTGCAGGGCCGGAAGGGCCTGCTGGGCGTAGTTGCGCAGCGCCGGGTTCGGGCCGCCCTGGGCGTAGGCCTGCGTCATCGCGATGGTCATCTGATGCGCCTGGAGCTGCTGGCTGGCGTAGAGGCGGTCGAAGCGCGGGCCGGCCGGGGTCGACGACAGCTCGGCCAGCATCGCCTGCTGCTCGGGGCTCGGCGCCACCATCGTCGAGGCGCCCGTGGCCATCATGTCGCCGCGCCCGATCTGACCGCCCGCGGCGGCGCCGCGCGCCGCACCGGCGCCGGCGCCCTCGAGGCCGCCGACCGGTCCGCCCGCGAGGGTGCCGCCGACCACGCCGGTCGCCGCGCCGACGCCGGCGCCCACGGCGCTGCCCGCCACCGCGATCGGCGCCGTGATCAGGCCGCCGACGCCCGGATCACCGGCCACGCCGTTCATCTGGCCGCCCGCCAGGGCGACGTTGGCGGCCCGGTGGTCGCGGAGGACCTCCTGGGCGTAGGAGCGGACCTTCGGGTTGCGCGACTTGGACAGGGCGATCTGCGAGGACTGGATTTCGAAGGCGTTCGCCTGCATCGACTGGAGGCGGAAGTCGTTGGCGCTCTGAGCCAGGGCCGGGGTCGACAGCGCCAGGACAAGCGCGGACGCGGCAGCATAGTTCTTCAGCATCGGGACCTCTGTTCGAAATGGATACGCGAACTCTGGCAGGTCGCATGCGCAGCACGAAGGATCGGGCGCAGGCGGGTTCGCGAATTGGTCGGTCAACGAGGTTATGGGCTTATGGTTCCTGCCGTTTTCGCCCCGGACGGGGCGGTGGCCGAAGGGCGGCGGTCCGCGGGGTGAGCCGCCGGTCCGCAGACTCGGCCGCCGGACCGGTCGCCGTCCGGCCCGCCTCCGACCCCGGCCGCAGCCGCGGCGGAACCGCATGCGCGCCCTGCTGGCGGGGTGCGGGGCGAGGCATGGTCGCCCGGTGATCTTCGTCCTGCTCCAGGTCCTGCGCGCCGCCGCTGCCCTGATGGTCGTCTGGCATCATGCGCGGCACGAGGCGGGGCTGCTGGCGGAGCGCGGCTTCGGCCAGGCGCCCGCCCCGGAAACGCTTGTGCCCTGGTGGGGCGGGGTCGATCTGTTCTTCGTGATCTCCGGATTCGTCATCGTCCATACCGGGGTCCGGCTGGCCGGCAGGCCGGGGGGGCGGGCCCGCTTTCTCGCCCATCGGATCGCCCGGGTGGTCCCGCTCTACTGGCTGGTGAGCCTCGTCTTCCTCGCCCTCGCGCTGGCCCGGCCGGATCTGCTCGGCGACGCGGCGGCCCTCCTCGGCGATCCCGCAGCCCTCGTGGCGAGCTTCCTGTTCTGGCCGGTGGCCCGGCCCGACGGCACCGTCCAACCGCTCTATGGCCTCGGCTGGACCCTGAACTACGAGGCCTTGTTCTACGCAGTCTTCGCGGCAGGGCTCGGCTTCGGCCGGCGCGGCGCCGTCGCCTGGCTGTGCGCGGCCCTTGTGCTCCTCGTGGCTGTCGGAGCCCTCGTGCCCGGTCTTCCGGTGCCGCTCCGCTTCTGGACGGATCCAATCGTGCTCGAATTCGTCGCCGGCGCCGGTCTCGCCCTCGCCTACCGCGAGGGTTTCCGGCCGGGCCTGCCCCTGCGGGTCGGTCTCACGGTTCTGGGCGGCGTCGGGCTCGTCCTGGCCGCGCGCGTGCTCGCCGGCCAAGGCGGGGCCGACGGATTTCTGCGGCCCCTCCTCGTCGGCGGCCCGGCCGCCCTGCTGGTGGCGGCCGCCCTCGGACCGACGCGCGATGCCGCCCAGGTCGCGCGCCTTCCCGTCCCGGTGCGCGGGCTCGTCGGGCTGGGCGACGCCTCCTACGCCCTTTATCTCGTGCATCCCTTCGCGCTGCGCCTCGTGCGCGAGGGGCTGCTCCGGCTCGGGCTGGCGCCGGCCGTGCAGCCTTGGGGCAGCATGGTCCTGATGCTCGCCGGCAGCGTGGCGGCCGCGCTCGTGGTCCACCGCCTCGTCGAGGCGCCGCTGACCCGGATCCTGCGGGCGCGCCTCGATCCGCGCGGGCCGCAAAACCGTGTGCGCGCCGCGCTGGCCCCGGTTCCACCGGGCGGCCGGGCGGATTAGCCTCTCGAGACCGGGGAGATTGCCACCATGAAGACCCTGCTCGTACCCGTCGCGATGCACGACGCCCTGCCCTCCGTCTTCGAGACCACCCGGCTGGCGGCGACGCGCTTCGGCAGCCTGATCGAGGGCGTGTCCCTGCGCCCGGCCCTGGCCGAGTACGTCCCCGTCGACATGGTCGGCGGCATGACGTGGCTGCGCGACGAGGAGGCCGACCGGGCCGAGGCCGAAGAGGCGGGCAGCCGTTTCATCGCCTTCATGGACGGTGCCGGCATCCCGCGGCATGCCCGCGACGGCCTGTGCATTCCGGATCGCGTGCCGGATGCCGGCCCGCGCTACCGCTGGCGGCAGGACGTCCCCACCGGCGACGCGTTCCTCGGCCAGTATGCACGGCTCTTCTCGGCCACCGTGGTCGGGCGTCCGGGCACGACCGACAATGCCCCGCGCATGACCACCTTCGAGACGGCCCTGTTCGAGAGCGGCCGGCCGATCCTTCTGGCCCCACCCAGCGCCCCGGCGAGCCTCGGCGACGCGGTGGTCATCGCCTGGAACGGCTCCACCGAGACCGCCCGGGCGGTGGCCTTCGCGATGCCGTTCCTGCGGCGGGCCGAGCGGGTGCTGGTGCTCAGCGTCGAGGGCGGCATGGTGCCGGGCCCGACCGCCCAGGATCTCGCCCAGGCACTGGCCTGCGAGGGCGTGGACGCGTCGCACCGGGCGCTGCCGGCCGGCCGGCGGGTGCCCGGCGAGACCTTCCTGGCGGAGTCCAAGGCCTTCGGTTGCGACCTGCTGATCAAGGGCGCCTACACCCAGAGCCGCCTGCGCCAGATGATCTTCGGCGGCGTCACCAGCCATGTCCTGGCCCATGCCGACATGCCGGTGCTGATGGCCCATTGACCGCTGCGCGGACCGGGACGGCGGCAACCGGGACCGCGCCGGGAACCGGCGCCGGCCCATGGCGTTCGGCTCCCGCGTCCGGATGGTGCGACGCCGCGAAAGGAGTCCCGTGACGAGCCCCGTGAGACGCCTCTTCCTCGCCGGCCTTCTGGCGATCTCAGCCGTCGGCGCCGCCCGGGCGGAGCCGACGACGGTCCGGTTCCGCGGCACGGTGGTCCGGGCCGACTCGGAGCGCCTGGAGATCCGCCGCGCCAGCGGCGGCACCCTCACCGTGCGGATGGTCCCGCGCACCCGTATCTACGCGGTCAATGCCGCGAGCCTCCGCAACATCAAACCCGAGAGCTACGTCAGCGTCATCGGCGAGGCCGGCCCCGAGCCGCGGCAGGCGACCGCGGTGACCCTGTACTCGCCCTCGGAGCGCGGCTTCGAGGCGGGCAGCCAGCCCTGGGACACGGCGCAGGGCGCGAGCCTGACGGCCGGCTGGGTCGCCGACCTACAGAGGGGGCCGCCGATGCGCGTGACGCTCGCCTACAAGGACGGGCAGGCGTCCTTCGCGATCCCGGACGGTGCGCCGGTGACGCAGTTCGCCCCGGGCGAGAAAGCCATGCTCCAGCCCGGCGCCGCCGTGACGATCTTCGCCCGCTCCCACCCGGAGGGCGGCCTCGTGGCCGGCACGATCGCGGTCGGCCGCCAGGGCGTCGTGCCGGGGCTCTGAGGCGGAGGAGACCCGCGCCGCATCATCGGCGGCGTACCAAACCCGCGCGCCGATGCGGAAGCTGCGCTACATCGTGTCCCGATGACCGAGTCCGCCTTCACCCTCGACCCGCGCCTCTCCGCCGACACGGCGGAGGTGGGCGAACTCGCCCTGTGCCGCGTGCTGCTGATGGACGATGCCCGGTTCCCCTGGCTGATCCTGGTGCCGCGCCGCCCGGACCTCTGCGAGATCACCGATCTCTCCGAGGCTGATGCCGCCGCGCTCTGGCAGGAGATCCGTCTCGCCACGGGGGTGATGCAGGCCCTGTCGAAGCCCGACAAGGTGAATGTCGGCGCCCTCGGCAACGTGGTGGCGCAGCTCCACGTCCACGTCATCGGCCGATTCCGGTCGGATCCGGCCTGGCCGGGTCCGGTCTGGGGGTTCGAGACCCGCAAGCCCTACCCGCCCCACGCCCGCGCCCAGCTCCTCGAGCGCGCCGGCGCCCTGTTCTCCGCGGCCTGACCCTGGCATGACCGATCCCCGCGACACCCTCGGATTCGTCCGCAACCGCCTCGACCGCCACTCGTCCGAGCAGCCCGAGGAAGCGGTGCCCGCCTTCGACGCGCCGGACGCGCGCCTCGTCCTGATCTGCGGCGACCGGATCGTGCTGCGCGGATCGACCGCGCTGATCGCCCCCGCCGAGGCCGCGGGCCTCGACGGCGGGACGCGCATCTTCCTCGGGCACCGGGACGGGCAGCCCGTCTTCGCCGCCGCAGCCCCCGCCGAGGCGGCCGAGCGGTTCGCCGAGGCGCCGGTCCGCACCCTCGACCTGCGGTCGATCGCCACCGAATCCGCCGTGGAGGCCGAGGAGCTCGGCCTGCTGGCCGTGGCCAAGTCGATGCTCGACTGGCACGCCCGCCACGGCTTCTGCGCCAAGTGCGGCACCGCCACCGTGGCGAAGGCCGGCGGCTTCCGCCGCGAATGCCCGGGTTGCGACGCCCACCACTTCCCCCGGGTCGATCCGGTGGTGATCATGCTCGTGCGCCGGGGCGACACCTGCCTGCTCGGCCGGGGACCGCATTTCAAGCCGGGCATGTTCTCGTGCCTCGCGGGCTTCCTGGAGCCCGGCGAGACGATCGAGGACGCGGTCCGCCGCGAGGTGTTCGAGGAGACGCGGATCCGCGTCGGCGCCGTCACCTACCGGACGTCGCAGCCCTGGCCGTTCCCGTCCTCGCTGATGCTCGGCTGCGCCGCCGAGGCCCTCGACGCGGCCATCGTGACCGATCCGAACGAGCTGGAGGATGCCCGCTGGTTCGACCGGGACGCGGTCGCGGCGATGCTCGACGGGACGCATCCCGAGGGGATCCAGGCCCCGCCGCCCATGGCGATCGCGCACTACCTGATGCGCGCGTTCGTGGCGGGCGAGACCTGAGCCCCCGCCCGTTTCTAGCCGGGCTTGCCGGCGTCCCGGCTCGGATCGTCGGCGGGGTTGATGTAGTTCAGCCCGAACGGCCCGGAGCCGTTGACCTGCAGTTCGACCGGCTCATCGGTGGTCCACAGCGAATGCGGCATGTCCTCCGGCAGGTAGACGAAGCCGCCGGCCTTCAGCACCGAACCCTTGGTCTTGTCCAGGGTCCGCCCGTGCGCGTGATGGATCGAACCCGAGAGGATCGTCAGCGTCTCGGGCTTGGAATGGGTGTGCGGCGCGATCACCGTATTGGCCGGTACCTTCACCCGCAGCACGAAGGCGCCGGGCTTCGACGGATCGCCCGCGATCCGGCTGATCTGGGTCCCTCTGGGCAGGTTGGGCGGGCCGGGCTCGTAGGTGGCGGAGGCGCCATCCGGAACCACCACCAGCCCGGCGTGGTCGGCCGCCGAAGCCGGCCCGAAACCGCCGAGCATCGCCAGCGCCGCCGCGGCGCTGATCCATGACCGTGTCATTCCACCCTCCGTTTCTGCCCAAGGCCTGGGCCCACGGGCAGTTCTGGGTCCGGGCGGGCCGTTTCCCAGGCAGGGCAACCGTTTCAGATCGTCGCAAGCCGCGCGGGGCACGCGGGATCCGTGCGGTCAGACGACCATCCGGCTCTGCGCCCCGTCTTCCGTCACGGCGCTCCGCATCTCCGAGAAGGCCGTACCGACCATCAGCAGCGCCGGCCCTTCGAGCCCCGCCGCCTCCACCCGGTCGGCGAGGTCGGCGGCCGTGCCCCGCAGGGCCTGCTGGTTGGGGCGCGTCGCGTTGAACACGAGCAGCGCCGGCGTCGACGGCGCCAGACCTTCCTCCACCGCGCGCGCCAGCAGCGCCCGCAGGGTCCGCTTGGGCATGTAGATCACCGTGGTGACGCTCGGATCGGCGAGCGCCCCCCAGTTCAGGTCGTCCGGCAGCGCCCCGCGGCGGTCGTGGCCGGTGACGAACTGGAGCCGGCGCGCGGCGTCCCGATGGGTCAGGGACACGCCGAGCGCCGCCGCTGCACCTTGCGCGGCCGAGACCCCGGGGACCACGGTGACCGGGATGCCGGCGGCCCGGCAGGCCTCGATCTCCTCGCCGGCCCGGCCGAAGACCAGCGGGTCGCCGGATTTCAGCCGCACCACCTGCTTGCCCGAGCGGGCGAGCTGGACCATCAGCGCGTTGATGTCGTCCTGGCGGCAGGACGGGCCGTGGCCGGTCTTGCCCACCAGCATGGTGCGCGCCTCGCGGCGGGCATAGTCGAGGATCTCCGGGGCGACGAGGTCGTCGTAGAGGATCACGTCGGCGTTGCGGAGCGCCCGCAGCGCCTTGAGGGTCAGAAGCTCCGCGTCGCCGGGGCCGGCCCCGACCAGGGTCACCGCCCCGCCCTTCGGGGCGGCTTCCGTCTCGCCGAGCAATTCCGCGAGATCCGTGTCGGAGGGGGCGCGGTCCGGCTCCGCGAAGGCCCGGTCGGTGAAGCGCTCCCAGAAGGCACGGCGCTCCGCGAAGCCGTGGAAGCGCGCCGTGACGCCGTCCCGCCAGTCGCGGGCGGCGCCGACCCAGCGGGCGAAGCCCCGGGGCAGCATCGCCTCGATCCGGGCGCGCACGGTCTGGCCGAAGACCGGGGCGGCGCCCTCCGTCGAGATGCCCACGACCAGCGGCGAGCGGTTGACGATGGCGCCGAACTTCACGTCGCAGAGATGCGGGCGGTCGACCGCGTTGACGATCGCCCCGGCTCCGCGGGCCGCCACCACGAAGGCGACACACTCGGCCTCGTCCTCCAGGGCGCCGATGCAGAAGGCCGCGCCCCAGAGGTCGTCCGGCGTCCAGGCGCGCTCGTGCAGCGTGACGCTCCCGTCGACGATCTCGCCCGGGACCGCGCGCAGCTCCTCGCCGGGATCGGGGGCGTAGACGTCCACATGGGCGCCGGCCGCGGCCAGGACCTTCACCTTCCACGGCGCCCCGCCGGAGGATCCGGCCAGAACCACCCGCTTGCCGCGCAGGGGCACGAAGACGGGCAGCACCGCCAGCGGCTCCAGGCCGGCGGCCTTGGTCTCGCGGGGGGCGCGGGCTGCGCGCAGGGGGGTCTCGGTCACGGGCCTGTCCTGAATCGTCTCGAACCGGCCTCTCCTGTCCACCCCCCCCAGGATGAGGGGGTCCGGTTGGACGGGTCGGTCTGTCCTCGCCGGCAAGTGTATCAGAAAATCACGCGGCGCATGCGGTCTGCCCGGCCAGCATCTTGCGGATCTCCGGTATGCACGAGCCGCAATTCGTGCCGGCCGTGCAGGCGGCGCCCACCGCCTCCACGGAGGCGGCGCCCCCGGCGATGGTGGTGGCGATGACGTCGGCGCCGACGCCGTGGCAGGCGCAGACCACGGGCCCCGCCGAGGCCGTGGCCGCGCGGCCCGAGAGCAGCGCCCGTCGCTCGGCGGCGTCGGGCACCCCGGTGGCGAACAGGGCCTTGGCGGCCTCCCAGTCCGGCCGCTCCCCCGCGGGGGCGTAGGCGAGGCAGGCGACGAGGCGGTCGCCGTCATAGACCGCGCAGCGGTAGCGGTTGCGGGTGTGATCGGCATATTCCGCCAGCTCGCAGCCCGACAGGGCCTCGCTCTGGATCAGGCCGCGCACCATCAGCGCCACCGCCTGGGAGCTGTCGGCGGTGGCGAACTGCGCGCCCCAGCCGCCGGTGATCGCGGCGCGCGCCCACCACCAGCCCTCGGGCATCGCCACCTGCCGGCGCGTCAGCAGGAAGCCGCGGGCGCGGTAGCCGACGGACGCGATGGCCGCCGGGGTCGCCTTGAGTTCGGGCTGGCCCGAGACCGGGTCGGTCATGCCGCGCACCAGCGCGCCGACCCGGGCCTGCGACGCGAAGGCGCCGCCCCAGTGCATCGGCATGAACAGATTGCCCGGCACCACCGTGTCGGTGACCGTCACCTCCAGCTCGGCCGCGCCGTGCTCGGTCGTGAGCCGGGCGATGTCGCCCTCCGCGAGGCCGTGGGCCGCCGCGTCGTCCGGGTGGATTTCGACGAACGGGACGGCCCGGTGCGCCGAGAGGCGCTGGCTCTTCCCGGTACGCGTCATCGTGTGCCAGTGGTCGCGGACCCGGCCGGTGTTGAGCATGAGCGGGAACGTCGGCGAGGCCGCGAGCGCGAGGGCCGGCGGCTGCACCGCGACGAAGCGGGCGCGCCGGTCGAAGGTGTAGAACCGGCCGTCGCCGAACAGCCTGGCCTTGCCCTGCGGGGCGCCCCGGAAGCCGGAGCGCTTCGGGATGGGCCACTGCACCGGCAGGGTCACGTCGTAGGCGGCGTCGCTGATGTCCGCGAGCGCGCCGAGGTCGAAGTCGCGGGTGCCGTTGTTCTCGTAGGTCGAGAGCCCGGCATGCTCGCGGAAGATCGCGGCGGCGGAGTCGAATGCGAAGGCCTTTCCGTGCCCGAGGCGGCGGCCGACATCGGCCAGCGCCGCCCAGTCCGGCCGCGCCTCGCCGGGGCTCGCGAGGAAGCGGCGCTGGCGGGAAATCCGCCGCTCGGAATTGGTGACCGTGCCGTCCTTCTCGCCCCAGGCCTGGGCGGGCAGCAGCACCGTGGTCCTGCCGCAGCCTCGGGCGGTGTCGGAATCGGCCACCGCCTCGGACACCACGTAGAGGTCGAGGCCGGCGAGCGCCTCGCGGATCGCGTCGGCCCGCGGCATCGAGACCAGCGGGTTGGTGCCCATCACCCACAGCGCCTTGATCTTGCCCCGGGCGATCGCCTCGAACAGCGCCACCGCCTTCATGCCCTCGCCGGTGATGATCCGCGGGGCGCCCCAGTAGCGGCGCACCCGGTCCACCTCCTCGGGGGTGAAGTGCATGTGGGCCGCCAGCATGTTGGCCAGCCCCCCGACCTCGCGCCCGCCCATGGCGTTGGGCTGGCCGGTCAGGGAGAACGGCCCCATCCCGGTCTCGCCGATGCGGCCGGTGACGAGGTGGCAGTTGATGATGCTGTTGCCCTTGTCGGTGCCCTGCGCCGACTGGTTCACCCCCTGCGAGAAGGCCGTGACCACCCGGCGGGTGCCGGCGAACAGGGCGTAGAAGGCCGCGATGTCGGCCTCCGGCGCGCCGGTGACGGCGGCGACCGCCGCGACGTCCGGCGCAATCTGGCGGGCGCGGTCGAGGGCGCCGTCGAGGCCGGCCGTATGGGAATCGATGAAAGCGCGATCGCGGAAGCCGTTGTCGGACAGGTAGACCAGCAGGCCCGAGAACAGCGCGGTGTCGGTGCCTGGCCGGATGCCGAGGAACAGGTCAGATTCCTCCGCGGTCTGGGTCCGGCGGGGGTCGATGACCACGAACTTGGTCCCGCGGCGCGCCTTGGCGTCGGCCATGCGGCGGAACAGGATCGGGTGGCACCACGCGGTGTTGGAGCCGACCAACACGATCAGGTCGGCCTCGTCGAGATCCTCGTAGCAGCCCGGCACCGTGTCGGAGCCGAAGGCCCGGCGATGGGCCGCCACCGCGCTCGACATGCACAGCCGGGAATTGGTGTCCACGTGCGGCGTGCCGATGAAGCCCTTCGCGAGCTTGTTGGCGACGTAATAATCTTCGGTGAGCAGCTGGCCCGACAGGTAGAAGGCGATCGCGTCCGGGCCGTGCTCCTCGGCCACCGCGCGGAGCTTGCCCGCCACGGTGTCGAGGGCCGCATCCCACGAGACCTGCGCGCCGTCGACCTGCGGGTGAAGCAGGCGGTTCTCCAGCGACAGGGTCTCGCCCAGCGCCGAGCCCTTCGAGCACAGGCGCCCGAAATTGGCCGGGTGGTCGGTGTCGCCCGCGATCGTGGCGCCGCCCTGCCCGTCCGGACTCGCGAGCACGCCGCACCCGACCCCGCAATAGGGGCAGGTGGTCCGCACCTTCGGCGCCGCCACTGGCTGGGTCATGGCTGAAGTCCTCGAAGGTTCGCGCCGCGTCTCCCTCCCCCCTCTGCGGGGGAGGGTGGCCCCCGAAGGGGGTCGGGAGAGGGGAGCGACGCGTCCGGAAGGGGTGCAGCCTTCATGAAGGCCACAGCCCTCTTCTGCACCGTCGCTCCCCTCTCCCGCCCCGCATCCGCGGGGCACCCTCCCCCGCAGAGGGGGGTGGAGGGTTGGGCTGCTCAGTACACGTCGGCCTGATACCGCCCGGCCTTCTTCAGCGCGGCGAGGTAGGCCACCGCATCCTCGGGGCTCTTGCCCCCGAACTGCGCGGCCACATCGATGATCGCCCGCTCGACGTCCTTGGCCATGCGCTTGGCGTCGCCGCAGACGTAGAAATGCGCGCCGCCCTCGAGCCACTTCCAGAGCTCGGCGCCGTTCTCCCGCATCCGGTCCTGGACGTAGGTCTTCTCCTTGCCGTCCCGGGACCAAGCCAGGGACAGGCGGGTGAGCACCTTGTCGTCCTTCAGCTGGGTCAGCTCGTCCTTGTAGAAGAAGTCGCTGGCTTGGCGCTGGTGACCGTAGAACAGCCAGTTGCGGCCGGGCGCCTGCGTGGCGGCGCGTTCCCGCAGGAACGCCCGGAACGGCGCGATGCCGGTGCCGGGGCCGCACATGATCACGTCCTTCGACAGATCGGCCGGCAGCCCGAAGCCGTGCGCCTTCTGAAGATAGACCTTCACCTTGGTCTGCTCGGGCAGGCGCTCGCCGAGATGGGTCGAGGCGACGCCGAGCCGCAGCCGCGAGCGGTGGTTGTAGCGCACCGCGTCCACCGTCAGGGACACGCGGCCGACATCCATCTTGGGCGAGGACGAGATCGAATAGAGCCGCGGCTGCAGCTCGTCCAAGGCCTCCAGGAAGACCTCGGCGTCGGGCCGCGCGCCCGGGAACTTGTGGAGCGCGCCGAGGACGTCGAGATAGGCGGCATCGCCGTCCGGATCCTCGCCGGAGGCGAGCGCCTGCGCCTTCTTGCGGGCTGGCCCCGAGGTGAGGAGCGACAGGAGCTGGTAGAGGTTGTCGGGCGCGGCACCCAGTGCGTAGTTGATCAGCAGGTGCTCACGCAGGGTTTTCTCGCCGATCACCCGCTCGGGCCGGGCGCCGAGCTCCGCGATCACCGCGTCGACCAGCGCCGGGGCGTTGGCGGGGAACAGGCCCAGCGAATCGCCGACCTCGTACTGGATCGGCGTACCGTCCAGCCCGATCTCGATGTGCCACGTCTCCTTCTCGCCGCCCGGATCGTTGAGGCGGCGGCGGGACAGAAACAGCGCCTCGACCGGGTTCTCGCGGCAGAAGCCGAGCGGCCCGAGGTCGGCGGCGGCCTTCGGGGCGTCATCGTCCGCCTTCGGCGCGGCCGGGGCGCCCCCGGCGGCGCCGAACTCCTCGTCCAGCTTCTTGAGCATGCGCAGGGTCTCTTTGCCGCCGGGCTGGCAAAGGTTCAGGCGCGCCTCGTTCTTCAGGAAGATCGCGTTGGCGTAGTCGGCGCAGTTGTAGCCGCACTGGCCGCAATCCTGCTGGGCCATGGCGGCCATCAGCTTCTGCGGCTCGGGCCGATCCTTGGCCATCTCCATCCGGTCGCCGAGCGGCATCGACGGGTCGTGCCAGGGGGCGTCGTCGTTGTCGGCCAGTTTCGGCCCGGTCGCGGGGCCTTCGCCGGGCGCGAGCGCCGTGGCGCCCGCGACGGCGGGGCCGAGCAGGGCCGCGAAGTAGCCCGAGAGCCAAGCGCGCTGGTCCTCGTTGAAGGGCGCGGTCTCGGGGATCAGGACGAGGGGGGGCGAGACGTGCTGGGTCATGCGGCGGCCTTCAGGGCGGGCTGGTCCTCGGCGGCGTCGCGGAGCGCCTCCGCGCCGGTGCGGCTGGTGAAGGCCTGGAAGCTCTCCTCAGGGCCCTGGCGGAGGGCGAGGTAGGCGCGCAGCAGCGCCTCGACGCGGGAGGGCGCATCCTCGGCCTTCACGGCCTGCCAGATCTCGGTGCCGATCTTCGGGTTCTCGGCGAAGCCGCCGCCGACCACGACGTCGTAACCTTCGACGGTGTCGCCCTCCTCCGAGACGACGACCTTGGCGCCGATCAGCCCGATATCGCCGATGTAGTGCTGGGCGCAGCTGTGGTGGCAGCCGGTGAGGTGGACGTTCACCGGCACGTCGAGGTTCGGCACGGCCTTCTCGACATGGTCGGCGATGATCAGCGCGTGGCCCTTGGTGTCGGAGGCCGCGAACTTGCAGCCTTTGGCGCCCGTGCAGGCCACGAGGCCGGAGCGGATGCCGGCGGCCTTGGTGGTGAGGCCGAGCGCGTCCACGCGGGCTTCCACCTCGGCGACCTTCGCGTCCGGAACACCGGAAAAAATGAAGTTCTGCCAGACGGTGAGGCGGATCTGGCCGTCCCCGCACTCCGCGGCGATCTTGGCGAGCGCCCGCACCTGATCGCTCGTCATCTTGCCGACCGGCAGGACCACGCCGACCCAGTTGAGGCCGGGCTGCTTCTGGGCGTGGACGCCCACATGGGCGTAGCGGTCGGTGGCTTTACGCGGCGCCACGTGCTCGGGCGCGACCCGGTCGAGCTTGCGGCCGAGCTTGTCCTCGACGGCGGCGAGGTACTTGTCGAAGCCCCAGGCGTCGAGGACGTACTTCATCCGGCTCTTGTTGCGGTTCGTCCGGTCGCCGTTCTCGATGAACACCCGGATGATCGCGTCGGCGACCGCGTTGCAGTCTTCCGGCTTCAGGACGATGCCGGTGTCGCGGGCGAGGTCGCGGTGGCCCGAGATGCCGCCGAGCACGAGGCGCATGTAGATCCCCGGAGGCACCGAAGCGCCGTCGAGAACCTCCACCGCCTGGAAGCCGATGTCGTTGGTCTCCTCCAGGGTCGGCATCACGCCGCTGCCGTCGAAGGCGACGTTGAACTTGCGCGGCAGGCCGTAGAGGGAGCGGTCGTTCAGGATCCAGTTGTGCCAGGACTTGGCGAGCGGGCGCGTGTCCAGCAGCTCCTGGGCGTCGATGCCGGCGGTCGACGAACCGGTGACGTTGCGGATGTTGTCGGCGCCCGCCCCCCGGGCCGTGAGGCCGATATCGGTGAGCCCGTCGAGGAAGGGCTGGGCGTGCTCGGGGCCGATCTCGCGCACCTGGAGGTTCGCCCGGGTGGTGACGTGGACGTAGCCGCCGCCATGCTCGTCGGCGAGGTCGGCGACGCCCGCGAACTGCCAATGGTGCAGGATCCCGTTGGGGATCCGCAGCCGGCACATGTACGAGACCTGGTTCGGCGCGACCCAGAACAGGCCGTGGTAGCGCCAGCGGAAATTGTCCTCGGGCTTCGGCTGCTTGCCGGCGGCGGCCTCCTGGATCAGGCGGTTGTGGCCGTCGAACGGGTTCTCGGCGCGCTTCCACTTCTCCTGGTCGCAGAGCTTGCCGCCCGCCTTGACGGTCTTGTCCTGCGCCTTGATGTGGATCGCGTCCGGGCCCGTGGGCTCGGCGGGCGGCGCGGCCGCCCCGGCCCCGCCCGCGGCGAGGCCGCCGGTCATGCGGACGGCGGCGATGCCGGAGGCGAAGCCCTCGAGGTAGCGCTTCTGCTCGGCCTCGAACGCGCCTGCGGCGCTCTGGGTGGTGGTCTCGGACATCCGCGCCTCCTCAAGCAGCCAGCGGCTCGGGCATGGGGCGCCCGAACATCAAGTCGTCCACGTTCTCGATCGGGTCGCCGGAGCGGATCAGCCCCTTGCAGGCGCCCTGCTCGGCGATGTCGCCGACGAACACCGCGCCGATCAGCTTCCCATCGCGCACCAGAAGCTTGCGGTAGAGGCCGGCGCCGGGGTCGGAGAGCACGATCGCCTCCGCATCGTCGGGCGTGTCCACGATCCCGGCCGAGAAGACCGGCAGGCCCGACACCTTCAGGCTCGTGGACAGGGCCGTGCCCCGGTACTCGGCCGGCTCGCCGGCGAGGTGGCGGGCGAGCGTCTCGGCGTGCTCGTAGGCGGGCTCGACCAGGCCGTAGATCTGGCCGCGGTGCTCGGCGCACTCACCGAGCGCGAAGATCCGTGGGTCCGAGGTGGTCATCCGGTCGTCGACCGTGATGCCCCGGCCGACCGCCAGTCCCGCGTCCTGCGCCAGCGCCACCGAGGGGCGCACGCCCACCGACATCACCACGAGGTCGGCCGGGAGCGCGGTGCCGTCCGCCAGGACGAGGCGCTCGACGCGGCCGTCTCCTTCGAGGCGGGCGGTATCCGCCTTGAGGATCACCCGAACCCCCCGCGCCTCCATGGCACGCTTTACGAGCGCGGCGGCATGGTGGTCGAGCTGGCGCTCCATCAGCCGGTCCATGACGTGGAGCAGCGTGGTCTCGACGCCGAGGCGCGCGAGCCCGACCGCCGCCTCCAGGCCGAGAAGGCCGCCGCCGATGACGATCGCCCGGGCGTGCTGCACGGCGGCCTTCCGGATCGCCGCCACGTCGGCGAGGTCGCGGAAGGTGATGACGCCGGGGAGATCCATGCCGGGCTTCGGCAGGCGGATCGGCAGGGAGCCGACCGCGAGGACCAGCCTGTCGAAGGGCAGGACGTGGGTCTCGCCCACGCGGACGTACCCGTTCTCCCGGTCGATCTGGGTCGCCGGCGCGCCGGTGATCAGGCGGATGCCGTGATCCGCGTACCAGTCGAGGCCGCGGAAGGCGCAGGCGGCCTCGTCGACCTCGCCGCCGAGCAGCGAGGAGAGCAGGACCCGGTTGTAGGCGACCGTCGGCTCGGCGCCGATGCAGGTGATGTCGTAACGGCCGGGTGCGATCTCCGTGAGCCGCTCCAGGAAGCGCAGGGAGGCCATGCCGTTGCCGACGACGACCAATCTATCGCGCGGCAGGCCGCTCTCGGCGCGCGCGTCATGTCCGCGTGTGTCCTTAGGGGATGTCGCCATCGCTCGATCGTGTCTGGAACCTCGATTGCAGGGTCGTTGGCGGACCGCCCACGAAAAAGCCGCTGCCGGTCGTCTCCCGGCAGGCTTCAGCCCCAGGAGAACCGGATCAGCGGCCTCGCTGACGGCGCTGTCCGTCGCCGTTGACGGACGCGGCTCGCCTCGCAGGTTCCGTGCCAATCGAAATGCGCCGCACGGCGCGCGTGGACGCTGACGTCGGGGCGAGGCCTGCAGATCGGAGGTACCCCAGGGGCCGCCCATCGGCGCTGCACAAAATCTGTGCGGCCCGTCGCAAAAGCGATCACGCGCCAGCGACGCGGTGGGGCGAGCTGCGGAGGGTTAAGGATGACTTCCGGACTGACGGAGGGTCGGCTCGGCGCTCACTGTCGCGAGATCACGACACGGGCAAACTGGAGAGCGAGCAAAAGTCGGTCGAGAAAACTTCGACGACGAGATATGAAAATTCTACGTGAACAACATTTGTTTTAGAACAACACTCTACATGTGTCGAATGTCGCTATCTGTTCTTTCGGGCAGCGCGGGCGCTCGGCCCACGCTCTCGCCAGCCGGTCACCAATCCAATCGATGTGGGGGCTACAGCAGCTGCGACAGCATCGCCAGGAGGCCCAGGGTCGGCATCGCGCCGGCCGCCAGCACCCAGTACCAAGCGTGGCGCGCACCGGCCCGCCGGTTGTCGTTGCAGGCGCGGGGGACACGCCCGCCCCGGCATACGTAGCGTCGAAGTTCGACCCGCCCGCGCGGATGCGACATCAACGATCCAGTTTCGAGTTTGCGACATCCAGGCATGGCGTAGGCACAACGGGCGAGCCCGCCCGACGTTCCGCGGCTGTTCGCGCCGGCGTTGCGGGTCGATGACGAATGGCTCGAAGTGTCGCGGGCCTCAGATGTCGGCGATCGCTTGCCGGTAAAGGTCGGGTCTGTAGACGGTGGTGATCGCCGCCGGGATGTCGAAAGGCCCGGGGATCTGCTGCGCGGCGCGCATCTGCTCCAGCACCCAGCGGGCCTGCGCCGCGCGCGGCTCCTCGATCGCCGCGCCGAAGCGGAGACGCGCACCCGTCTCGGCCATGACGTCCGGACCGTCGGAAAAGGTCCGCGCGACCAACGCCGGATCGAGATTCAGATAGGTCCGGCGTGCGAGGCGATGGATCAGCTCGGTCCGGTTCTCCGGATCCGCGCACCAGCGTCCCGCCCGGGCGACCGCCCGCACCAGCGGCAGGATCGCGCCGTCGAGCCGTGCGGAGACGGCCAGGACCTTCTCGGTCGCGTTCGGCGCGAGGGCGCTGCCGTGGACGGCGATGCGCCCATGCCCGGCCTCGGCCGCCACGTCGTTCCAGGGTGCGCCGGCGCAGAATCCGTCGACCAGGCCGCGGGCCAGGGCCTCCACGCAATGTTGCGGGGGGACCACGACCGTGCGGAACGCGGCAGGGTCGAGGCTCCCGGCTTCGGCGAACAGCCGTAGCTGGTAGCTGTGGCACGAGAAGGGATGCACGGTGCCGAGGGTGAGCGGGTCTCCGGCGCGGTGCCGCATCTCCGCGACGCCCGCGAAGGCGCGGGCGACATCCGGCAGGGCCTCGCTGTCGGGGGCCATCGCCGCCCAGAGGGTGCGGGACAGCGTGAGGGCATTGCCGTCGGTGCTGAGCTGGAGCGGCACGATCAGGTCGGAGGGCGGCCCGGACAAGGCGAGCCGGCTCGCCAACGCCAGCGGCGCCAGCATGTGCGCGCCGTCGAGGTGCCCCAGCGCCAGCCGGTCGCGCAGGGTCGCCCAGGAGGGCTCGGCGGTGAGGTCGAGGTCGAGCCCCTCGGCCCGGGCGAAGCCCAGTTCATGGGCCGCGATCAGGGGGGCCGCATCGCAGAGCGGGACGTAGCCGAGCTGGAGCCTCATCCGAGCAGGTCCGCGGTGGTGACGATCGCCCGGGCGATGTCGACGATCTTGCGCTTCTCGTTCATGGCCTTGCGGCGCAGCTGCTTGTACGCCTCGTCCTCGGACAGGCCCTTCATGGTCATCAGGATGCCCTTCGCCCGCTCGATCAGCTTGCGGTCGGCGAGTTCGCTGCGCGCCTCCGTCAGCTCGCGCTGGAGGCGCGCGAAGGCGTTGAAGCGCAGGATCGCGATGTCGAGGATCGACTTGATCCGTTCCGCCCGCAGCCCGTCCACCACGTAGGCGGAGATCCCGGCATCGACGGCGGCCTGCATCATGGTCGAATCCGAGCGGTCGACGAACATCGCCACCGGCCGCTCGACCTGCCGGGAAACGCCCGACATCTGCTCTAGGATGTCCCGGCTCGGGCTCTCCAGATGGATCACCACCACGTCGGGCTTCAGCGCGGCCACGCGTTCCATGAGGTCGGCGGTATCGGGAATCACCACCACACGCCCGATTCCGGCGGCGCGCAGGCCCTCCTCCAGAATGGCCGCGCGGGCGCGACTCGGATCGATCACGGCGACGGTGAGATTGGATTCGGTCATCTTGGCCCGGGACAGGGCGGGTCTTCTTCTGGAGGACGGCCCGGCTTGGGCCGCCGCGACCTAAGCAAGGCCCGTGCCCGCGTCGGGGCCCGCCGCGGACGCATCCGTGCAATCCCAATGTACGATGCCGGTAACCGCCGCGCAAAGAAACGGTCCAGCTTCCGCCGCAATGCTGGCCGCATTCTCTTCGCCTCACGGTGGTCAGGGAGATCGGTGATTCGGATGCGCAGGCCAGATCAGCCCGCCCTGACGGATGCCGCGAATGGCCGCGTGTCCATGCCCTTCCTGCCGACGCTGGCCGTCGTGGCGCTCCTGGGTGTGGCCTCGCTCTACTGCCCGTCGTCCAATCCGGTGCCCCCCGGTGTCCGGGCGGGCGGATCCCCCGCTCTCGGACCCACGGATTTCGCACCGGTCGCCGCGGTGGCGTCGCCGATCCGGCCGCCGGCCGCGATCGCGTTCGCCGAGCAGTACCCTCTGGACGCTGCGGTCTCGCGGACGGGGGCCCTGCCCGTCCGTCCGGCGACGACGGCGCGGGCGACGTCCCATGTGGCGGTGGCGGGTCGGCGTCCCTGCCCGGGACGGCGCTGCCCCGAGCCGCCCCGCAGCCCGATCGATCCCATGACGCCCGGACGCGCGGAAGCCGCCGAACCGGCCGAGGATGCGCTGCTCCCTGGGCGGGCCCTGCCGTTTGCCACCTCGGTGGTCGAGACGCTGGTCCCCGCGGCCCGGGCGGTCGGCGATGCCGCGGACTTCGTGCGCAAAGGTGCGGCGTCGGTTCAGGGCTCGGTGGCCCTGGCGGTGGCCGACTGCCTGCGCTGACCGCATCCGCGGGCCGGCCCCAAACCTCTGGATCTCGTGGACGGACGTCCTAGGTGCGTCGCAGCGGATGGACCGAGCTTCCGTCCGCGGACCGGAGCCGGGGCCGGATGGCTGCACGCATCGAGGATTACGCGCTCGTCGGGGATTGCCGCAGCGCCGCGCTGATCAGCCGGCAGGGCAGCGTCGATTGGTTGTGCTGGCCGCGCTTCGACGCGGCCGCCCTGTTCACCAGCCTGCTGGGCACCGAGGCGCATGGCTTCTGGAAGATCTTCCCCGAGGCGGAGCACGTCGAGACCCGGTGGTCCTACCGCCCGGGCAGCCTCGTCCTGGAGACGCGGCACACCACGCGGCTCGGCGAGGTCCTGGTCACGGATTTCATGCCCGTCGGCGACGGATCGCATCTCGTGCGCCTCGTCGAGGGCGTGCACGGGCGGGTCGCCATGCGGATGGAGATGGCGGTCCGGTTCGATTACGGCTCGGCCGTGCCCTGGGTGTCGCGCTCCGAGCTGGGCGACCTGCGCGCCGTCTCGGGACCGCACAAAGTCGTGCTGCGCTCCGACGTCCATCTCAAGGGATCGGAGGCGCAGACCACCGTGGCCGAGTTCACGGTCCATGCCGGCGACCAGCACCGGTTCGTCCTGAGCTACGGGGCCTCCCACGAGGACGATCCGCCCCCGATCGAGCCGCGCAAGGTTCTCGAAGCCACGGATCAGCACTGGCGGGATTGGGCGTGCCGCTGCGCGGGCGGCGCCCCCTGGGACCGGATGCTCCAGCGCTCCCTGCTGACCCTCAAGGCGCTGATCTACGAACCCACCGGCGGCATCGTGGCGGCGCCCACGGCGTCCCTACCGGAGGGGCTCGGCGGGATCCGCAACTGGGATTACCGGTTCTGCTGGCTGCGCGACTCGACCCTGACCCTGATCGCCCTGATGGATGCGGGCTATATCGACGAGGCCCGAGACTGGCTGGGCTGGCTGCTTCGGGCCGTGGCCGGCAATCCCGAGCAGGCGCACATCCTCTACGGGATCGGCGGCGAGCGGCTTTTGCCCGAGATCGAGCTCGACTGGCTGCCGGGCTACGAGAATTCGAGGCCCGTGCGAATCGGCAACGCCGCCGCCAGCCAGTTCCAGATCGACGTCTACGGCGAGCTGTTCGACGCGCTCTATCAGGCTCACGCCCGCGGATTGCCGGTGAGCCAGGACGGCCTGCGGGTCGGCCTCGCGATCCTCGGCCACCTGGAACAGGCATGGCGCGAGCCCGACGAGGGGATCTGGGAGGTGCGCGGCGGGCGGCGCCACTTCACCCATTCCAAGGTCATGGCCTGGGTGGCGTTCGACCGGGCCCTGCGCATGCACGAGATGCACGAATCGGGCGCCACCGAGGAACATGCCAAGCGCTGGCGCGCCATCAAGGACGAGATCCACGCCGAGGTCTGCGCCAAGGGCTTCGACCCCGCGCTCAACAGCTTCGTCCAGTCCTATGGCTCGAAGGCGCTGGATGCGAGCCTGCTGCTCATCGCCCATACCGGCTTCCTGCCGCAGGACGACCCCCGGGTGATCGGCACCGTCGACGCGATCGGCAAGGGGCTGATGCGGGACGGGTTCATCCTCCGCTACGAGACCGAGGGCCAGATGACCGACGGCCTGACGGGCAGCGAGGGGGCTTTCCTGCCCTGCACCTTCTGGTACGCCGACAACCTCATCGGCCTGGGGCGCCGCGACGAAGCGGGGGTGCTGATCGAGCGCCTGATCGGCATCTGCACCGATCTCGGCCTGGTCAGCGAGGAATACGACGTGCAAGCCAAGCGTCTTGTGGGTAACTTCCCTCAGGCGTTCACGCACGTCGCGCTCGTCAACACGCTGCTCAGCTATACGCGCGGCGAAGGGCCGGCGGATCGGCAGGGTGGTAAGGCCAACGGAGCCCCTCCCGCCGTCCTACGGCAGCGCGAAGCCGCGAAACGGACCGCGCGAGGCGAACTGGAAGACGCGACATCATGAGCGGTGCTGACACTCCCGCCAAGGCGGACCTCGCTGAGATCGATACGCTCAGCATCAACACGATCCGGACGCTCGCGATCGACGCGGTGCAGAAGGCCAATTCCGGCCATGCCGGTGCGCCCATGGCGCTGGCGCCGGTCGCCTACACCCTGTGGAACCGCTACCTGCGCTACGACCCGGCCCATCCGCACTGGCCGAACCGCGACCGCTTCGTGCTGTCCTGCGGCCACGCCTCGATGCTGCTCTACGGGCTGCTGCATCTCGCGGGCGTCGCGCAGAGCGACGGCGGCAACGCGCCGGCGGTGTCGCTGGACGACATCAAGAAGTTCCGCCAGCTGGACAGCCGGACCCCGGGCCATCCCGAGTACCACTTCACCGCTGGCGTCGAGACCACCACCGGCCCGCTCGGCCAGGGTGTGGCCAACTCGGTCGGCATGGCCATGGGCAGCCGCTTCCTCGGCCAGCACCTGAACAGGCCGAACCTGCCGCTCTTCGACTACAACGTCTACGCGATGTGCTCGGACGGCGACCTGATGGAGGGCGTGGCCTCGGAGGCTGCGTCCCTCGCCGGCCACCTCCGGCTCGCGAACCTCTGCTGGATCTACGACGACAACACCATCACCATCGAGGGCCACACCGAGCTGGCCTTCGGCGAGGAGGTGGCCACCCGGTTCCTCGCTTACGGCTGGCAGGTTCTGCGCGTTGCGGACGCCAACGACGTGCACGCGCTCGCCGGCTCGATCGAGACTTTCCTCGCCACCAACGACCGGCCGACCCTGATCATCGTCAAGTCGGTGATCGGCTACGGGGCGCCGAAGAAGCAGGGCACGTCCAAGGCCCACTCGGACGCGCTGGGCGAAGACGAGGTCAAGGGGGCCAAGCGCGCCTACGGCTGGCCGGAGGACGCGCAGTTCCTCGTCCCGGACGGCGTCCGCGAGAATTTCCGCGATGGGATCGGCAAGCGCGGCGCCGGCCTCTACGACGCGTGGCAGGGCCTGCTGAGCCAGGCCAAGGCGGCGGATGCCGCCCACGCCGAGGACCTGAACGCCTTCCTGGAAGGCCGGCTGCCGCACGGCTGGGACAAGGACATCCCGGTCTTCGAGGCCGACGCCAAGGGCCTCGCCACCCGGGAATCCTCCGGCAAGGTGCTGAACGCCATCGCCCAGCACGTGCCGTTCCTGCTCGGCGGCTCGGCGGATCTGGCGCCGTCCAACAAGTCGAACCTGACCTTCGAGGGCGCGGGCTCGTTCGGCCCGTTCTCGCCGGGCGGCCGCAACCTGCATTTCGGCGTCCGCGAACACGCCATGGGCTCGATCGTGAACGGCCTCGGCCTGTCGGGTCTGCGGGCCTACGGCGCGACCTTCCTGGTCTTCGCCGACTACATGCGCCCGCCGATCCGTCTCGCCGCCCTGATGGAGCTGCCGGTCTTCCACATCTTCACGCACGATTCGATCGGCGTGGGCGAGGACGGGCCGACCCACCAGCCCGTCGAGCAGCTGCTGTCGCTGCGCTGCATCCCGGGCCTCGTGACCCTGCGCCCGGCCGATGCCAACGAAGTGGCCGAGGCCTACCGGGTGATCTTCTCGCTGAGGAACCAGCCGGCCGTGCTCGCGCTCTCCCGCCAGCCGCTGCCGACCCTCGACCGGACCCGGTACGGCGCGGCCTCCGGCACCGCCAAGGGCGGCTACGTGCTCGCCGATTGCGACGGCACGCCCGACGTCATCCTGCTGGGCTCGGGTTCCGAGGTGCAGCTCTGCGTCGGCGCCTACGAGGCGCTGAAGGCCGAGGGCGTGAAGGCCCGGGTGGTGTCGATGCCGTCCTGGGACCTGTTCGAGCGGCAGGATCAGGCCTACCGCGACTCGGTGCTGCCGCCCGCCGTCAAGGCACGGGTGGCCGTCGAGCAGGGCAGCGTCATCGGCTGGGACCGCTACGCCGGCTCCGAGGGCGCGATCATCGGCATGCACACCTTCGGCGCCTCGGCGCCGATCAAGGATCTCCAGACCAAATTCGGCTTTACCCCCGACAAGGTCCTGGAGGCCGCGAAGGCGCAGATGGCCAAGCATAAGCGGTAACAGCTGATGCGCGACGCCTCCCTCCCCCCTCTGCGGGGGGAGGGAGGCCCCGAAGGGGGTCGGGAGAGGGGGGCGACGGTGCACAGGACGGTGCCGTCCTTATATGAAGGCCGCGTCCTTCCCTGTACCCGGGTCCCCCTCTCCCGACCCTCGCTGACGCGAGGGCCACCCTCCCCCGCAGAGGGGGGAGGGAGAGCGCCCGGCAAGTAGCGGCACGCGAGACGAGGAACCGACATGAACGCGCTCAAGGCCCTGCACGACGAACAGGATCAGGCGGTCTGGCTCGACTTCGTGGCCCGCGGCTTCATCCAGAAAGGCGAACTGAAGCAGCTCGTCGAGCGCGACGGCCTGCGCGGCGTCACCTCCAACCCGTCGATCTTCGAGAAGGCGATCGGGCACTCGGACGAGTACGACGACAGCCTGAAGGCCGTTCAGGTGACCGGGGACAGCCGCGTCATCGACCTCTACGAGGGTCTCGCCATCGCCGACATCCAGGCGGCCGCCGACGTGCTCCGCCCGGTCTACGAGGCGAGCGACGGGGCCGACGGCTATGTCAGCCTGGAGGTGTCGCCCTACCTCGCCCTCGACACCGAGGAGACGCTGGCCGAAGCCCGGCGCCTGCACAAGGCGGTCGCCCGCGACAACCTGATGGTGAAGGTGCCGGCCACACCGGAGGGTATCCCGGCGATCCGGCAGCTCACCAGCGAGGGCATCTCGATCAACGTCACCCTCCTGTTCTCGCAGGAGGCCTACGAGGCCGTGGCCCGCGCCTTCATCGACGGGCTGGACGCGCGCGCGAAGGCCGGCCACGACGTCTCGAAGGTCGCCAGCGTGGCGAGCTTCTTCATCAGCCGCATCGACGTCCTGGTCGACAAGCGCCTCGACGAGAAGATCGCCGAGGCCAACGATCCCGACGAGAAATTCGCCCTGGAGCAGCTGAAGGGGAAGGTGGCGATCGCCAACGCCAAGCTCGCCTACCAGCGCTACAAGCGGATCTTCGCGGAGTCCAAGTGGACGGCCCTGGCCGAGAAGGGCGCCAAGGCGCAGCGCCTGCTCTGGGCCTCCACCGGCACGAAGAACAAGGCCTATTCGGACGTCCTCTACGTCGAGGAGCTGATCGGGCCGAACACCGTCAACACCATGCCGCCCGCCACCATGGACGCGTTCCGCGACCACGGCGTGGTGCGGGCGACGATCGAGGAGGACGTGCCCGGCGCCGAGGCCGTGATGGCCAAGCTCGCGCGGTCCGGCATCGACATCGAGGCCGTCGCCGAGCAGCTGGTGAAGGAGGGCGTGCAGCTCTTCATCGACGCCGCCGACAACCTGCTCGGCGCCGTGGCGGGCAAGCGCACCGCGCTCCTGGGGCATCGGCTGGATGGCCAGAGCCTCGTTATGGACGACACCCTCGCGGCCGAGGCCAAGAAGACCGTCGAATCCTGGCGCGCGAGCGGCTCGATCCGTCGGCTCTGGGCGGGTGACGCCTCGGTCTGGTCCGGCCATGACGAGGCGAACTGGCTCGGCTGGCTGCACATCGTCGAGGAGGAACTGGAGAAGGCCGCCGACTACGCGGCTTTCTCGGACTGGGTGAAGGCGGAAGGCTTCACCGACGTCGTCGTGTTGGGCATGGGCGGATCGAGCCTCGGCCCGGAGGTTCTGAGCCTGACCTACGGCCAGCGCGAAGGCTTCCCGAAGCTTCAGATCCTCGACTCGACCCACCCGGATCAGGTGCGCGCCCTGGAAGCGAGCATCGATCTGGCGAAGACGCTGTTCATCGTCGCGTCGAAATCCGGCTCGACGCTGGAGCCCAACGTCTTCCGCGACTACTTCCTGGCGCGCGCCAAGGACGTGCTCGGCGACCGGGCCGGCGACCACTTCGTGGCCGTCACCGACCCCGGCTCCGACATGGAGCGGGCCGCGAAGGCGGACGGGTTCAAGCGCATCTTCTACGGCGTGAAGCAGATCGGCGGGCGCTACTCGGTGCTCTCGGCCTTTGGCCTCGTGCCGGCGGCCGCCATGGGCCTCGACGTCAAGGCGCTTCTGGAGACGGCCCGCATCATGGTCCGTTCCTGCGGCCCGGCGGTGCCTCCGGCCCAGAACCCGGGCGTGCTGCTCGGGACCGCCATGGGCGCGGCGGCGCTGGCCGGCCGCGACAAGGTGACGATCGTCGCCTCCCCGGCGATCGCGAGCTTCGGCGCCTGGGCCGAACAGCTGATCGCGGAATCGACCGGCAAGCGGGGCAAGGGCTTGGTTCCCGTGGACGGCGAGCCGGTGGGCGTTCCGGCGGTCTACGGGCACGATCGGTTCTTCATCTATCTCCGCCTCGACGGCAACGCCGAGGCCGCGCAGGACGAGGCCCTGCGGGCCCTGGAGCGGGACGGCCACCCGATCGCCCGCATCACCCTCGATTCGGTCGAGCAGCTGCCGCAGGAATTCTACCGGCTGGAGATGGCCACCGCCGTGGCCGGCGCGGTGATCGGCATCAACCCGTTCGACCAGCCCGACGTCGAGGCCAGCAAGGTCGAGACCAAGAAGCTGTTCGCCGAGGCCGAGGCGAGCGGCGCCCTCCCCGCGGAGACGCCGCTCTTCTCGGATGATGCGATCGCCCTCTACGCCGACCCGCAGAACGCGGACGGTTTGAAGCAGGCGACCGACGGCCTGGAGCCTGCGCTCAAGGCGCAGATCGCCCGGCTGAAGGACGGCGATTACCTCGGGTTGCTCGCCTACGTGCCACGCAACGCCGAGGCCGCCGGCATCCTCCAGGAGGCACGGATCGCCGTGCGCGACACCCGCAAGGTGGCGACCTGCCTGGAGTTCGGGCCCCGGTTCCTGCACTCCACCGGTCAGGCCTACAAGGGCGGCCCGGATACCGGCGTGTTCCTGCAGATCACCGCGGATCCGTCGCAGGACCTGCCGATCCCGGGCCGCTCCCTCGGCTTCGCCACCGTCGTGGCCGCGCAGGCGCGGGGTGATTTCGCCGTGCTGGCCGAGCGGGGCCGGCGGGCGCTGCGGGTCCACATCAAGGGCGACCTCGAGGCCGGGCTGAAGCGCATCGCGGCGGCCCTCAAGGCCGCCGTGGCGTAGGCGCCGGAGGTGGGGGCGATTCCCGATGAGGCTCAGCGGTCCCGTCTGCACCACCCCCACCCCCTGACCCCTCCCCGCACGGGGGAGGAAAACCCCCGAGGAGATGACGGCAATGCAACTCGGCATGATCGGCCTCGGCCGGATGGGCGGCAACATCGTCCGGCGTCTCCTGCGCGGCGGACACACGGCCGTGGTGTTCGACCAGAACCCGGAGGCCGTCGCGGCGCTGGTGGAGGCCGGCGCGGTCGGCGCATCGAGCCTGGAGGATCTGGTCTCCAAGCTGGAGGTGCCGCGCGCGGCCTGGGTGATGTTGCCGGCCGGCGCGATCACCGAGCAGGCGGTCCAGACGCTGTCGGGCCTGATGCAGGCGGGCGACTGCGTCATCGACGGCGGCAATTCCTTCTACGGTGACGATGTCCGCCGTGGGCTCGCTCTGAAGGAGAAGGGCCTGCACTACGTGGATGTCGGCACCTCGGGCGGCGTCTGGGGCCTGGAGCGCGGCTACTGCATGATGATCGGCGGCGACACGGAGACCGTCGACCGCCTCGACCCGATCTTCAAGACCCTGGCGCCGGGCGTCGGCGACATCCCCAAGACGCCGAACCGCGAGGGGCGCGACCCGCGCGCCGAGCAGGGCTACATCCATGCCGGGCCGACCGGTGCCGGCCACTTCGTCAAGATGGTCCATAACGGCATCGAGTACGGGCTGATGCAGGCCTATGCCGAGGGTTTCGACATCCTCCGCCACGCCAATGCCCAGGAGCTGCCGGCCGAGCGCCGCTTCGACCTGAACATGGGCGACATCGCCGAGGTCTGGCGGCGCGGCAGCGTCGTCTCGTCGTGGCTCCTCGACCTGACCGCCCAGGCGCTGGCGGGCGACGAGCAGCTCACCGACTTCTCCGGCTACGTGGAGGATTCGGGCGAGGGCCGCTGGACCATCAACGCCGCCGTCGAGGAAGGCGTCCCGGCGACGGTGCTCTCCGCCGCCCTCTACCGCCGCTTCCGCTCCCGGGAGCACGCGAGCTACGCCGACAAGCTGCTCTCGGCGATGCGCAAGGGCTTCGGCGGCCACCAGGAGCCGAAGGGCTGAGCCGGCCGCCTCGGGCCGCCCGCAGACCGACCCGTCCGACCCCCGAAGCCGCAGGGCCGTCACCCATGAGCCTTCCCGTCGGAAGCCACATCCTGAAGGATCCGGAGGCGGTCGCCCGCGCGGCGGCCGAGCGGCTCATCGAGGCCTGCGGCGAGAGCCGGTCCGAGCGGATCGCGATCTGCCTCTCGGGCGGTTCGACGCCCAAGGTGCTGTACGGCCTGCTCTCGGGGCCGGACTACGCGACCAGGCTGCCCTGGGCGCGAATCCACTGGTTCTTCGGGGATGATCGCGCGGTGCCGTGGGACGACCCGCGCAGCAATGTCCGGATGGTCCGGGAGGCGTTCGGGCACGGTGCCCCGATCCCGCCGACGCACCTCCACTTCATCCCGTCCGACGCAGGCCCGGACGCGGGCGCCCGCGCCTATGAGCGGACGCTTCTCGACTTCTACGGCGCCGAGCGCCTCGATCCGGCGAGGCCGCTGTTCGATCTCGTTCTGCTCGGCCTCGGCGAGGACGGGCACACCGCCTCGCTGTTTCCCGGCACGCCTGCCGCCGACGAGGCCCGGCGGCTCGTCGTCCCCGTGCCCGAGGCCGGCCTGGAGCCGTTCGTCCCGCGGATCAGCCTGACGCTGCCGGCGCTCGCCTCCTCGCGACACGTGCTGTTTCTGGTCACCGGCGCCGGCAAGCGGGCGCCCCTCGCCCGGCTCGCCGCGGGCGAGAGCCTGCCCGCCGGCCGTGTGACCAGCACGGGCGCCGTGGCGTGGCTGCTCGACGAGGCCGCGGCCGGCTGACACCCTCGGTGGTTCTCGCCGGCGGCATCGCGGGCTCATCCGCCGCCTTTTCCCGGCAGGAACCGATCCCCGGAGAGCTATGGCGTCGGGACGGCCGGACGTTCGCCGACGGCACGCCCGGTTCCGTCACGACGGCATCGGCTTCGCCGGGATAGCGGAGGGCGCGCAACGGGATTTCGTCCGATCGCCGAATGGCGCAATCCCATTGCTCGCTCGGGCGACATCGCGGTCAAGAACGCAACCCCGCGCCGTCGGGCCTGCGGTACGCTTCGCGCAGCCTCGTGAAGGGCGCCGCGTGAAGGGCGCCGAAGGAGACCCGCCGATGCCGCAGACGACCATCCCGACCGATGTCGAGGCGATGATGGCGAGCCTCGCCCGTTCCGCGGGCCGCTCGCCGGAGGCCTATCTGGCCGCGGCCCGGGCCACGCTGGTCCGCATCCTGACCCAGCCGGATCTCCTCGACCCGTCGCGGCTCGTCGGTCGCGGTCCGGGCCTGAGCCGCAATCTGCTGTTCGGCACCGAGGCGATCAGCGTCTGGGCGATGGTGTGGGCGCCGGGCGCGGTGACGCCGGTCCACGACCATCACTGCTCGTGCTGCTTCGGCCTGCTGCGCGGCCGGCTGCGGGAAACGTGGTACCGCCCGATCAGCGAGACCCACGCGGTGGCGACGCAGGACGTCGTCCGCGAGCCCGGCTTCGTCGCCTGCATGATGCCGTCGGGACCGAACCTGCACCGGATCGCCAATGACGGGCCGGACGCGGCCGTCTCGATCCACGTCTACGGCTACGACCACCGGGCGCAGGATTCGTCGATCCACCGGACCTACGCGGTCGCGGCGGGCTGAGTCGCGCCGCGGAGCGACCGCGTCACGCCACGTAGATCGTCGGGACCGCGGTCGTGTACTTCATCTCCTCCATGGCGATGGAGGAGGACAAGTTCGAGAAGTCGAGCTTGGCGATGAGGCGCTGGTAGACTGCGTCGTAGGCCTCGATGTCCGGCACCACGATCCGCAAAAGGTAGTCGATCTCGCCGGTCAGGCGCCACGCCTCGACGATCTCCGGGAAGCCGGCGACGACCCGCCGGAACGCGTCGGACCAGTCGGCGGCGTGACGGGGCGCCTTCACGGCCACGAACACCGTGGTGGGGACGTTGACCTTGCGGCGATCCACCAGGGCGACCCGGCGCCGGATCACGCCGGAGGCCTCCAGCTTCTTCACCCGGCGCCAGCAGGGAGCCGCGCTGATCCCGACCTGCTCGGCGAGTTCGGCCACCGGGAGGGTCGCGTCCTGCTGGAGGAGGTCCAGGATCTTCCGGTCCACCGCGTCCATGCGAACGATGCTCCCGTCGACGGCTCCGGGCCGGTTTACAACGCGAAGTGCTTCGAGAGCTTCAGGCCCTGGGCCTGGTAGTTCGACCCCGCCCCCGCCCCGTAGAGCGTCTCCGGGAGGTCGAGCATGCGCTCGTAGACGAGGCGGCCGACGATCTGCCCGTCCTCCAGCAGGAACGGCACGTCGCGGGAGCGGACTTCCAGGACGGCCCGCGCCCCCTCCCCGCCGGCTCCGGCATAGCCGAAGCCCGGATCGAAGAAGCCGGCGTAGTGGACCCGGAACTCGCCCACCAGCGGATCGAACGGCACCATCTCGGCGGCATGGTCCGGCGGCACCTGGACCGCTTCCTTGGAGGCCAGGATGTAGAATTGCCCGGGATCGAGGATCAGGCTGCCCGATCCGTCGGCCGCCAGGGGCTCCCAGAAATCCGCGGCGCGATGACGGCCGGGGGCGTCCACGTCCACGAGGCCGGTATGGCGCTTCGCCCGATAGCCGACGAGGCCGTCGAAGCCGGAGAGGTCCACCGAGACCGCCACACCGCCCTGAAGGGACGGACTGCCCACGTCGACCAGCGCCGAGCGGGCATGGAGCAGGCCGAGCTCGGCCTCGGTCAGCCGTGGCGCCCCGCGGCGGAAGCGGATCTGCGACAGGCGCGAGCCAGTCCGCACGAGGACCGGGAAGGTGCGCGGCGAGATCTCCGCGTAGAGCGGCCCGTCATAGCCGGGCTCCACCTGATCGAAGGCCTCGCCCCGGTCGGTGATGACCCGGGTGAAGACGTCGATGCGCCCGGTCGAACTTTTGGGGTTGGCCGCCGCCGCGAGGTCGCCCGGCAAGGCGAGGCTCTCCTGCAACTCGGCGATGTAGACGCAGCCCGTCTCCAGGACGGCACCCGGTCGCAGGTCGACGGCGTGCAGCGACAGCCGGTCGACGCAGGCCTGGACCGTCCGGCCGGAGCCCGGCAGGAAGCTCGTCCGCACCCGGTAGGCCTTGGCGCCCAGGCGCAGGTCGAGGCTCGCGGGCTGGATCTGGTCGGGCGCGAAGGGCGTCGCGGCGCGGATCCCGCCCGCCCTGGCCAGGGCGGCGATCGCCTGGGCCGGCAGAATGCCGGACCGGCCATCCGCGCCCGAATCGGCGGCTCCCGTGGCTGCGCCCGCGTTCATCGCGCCCATGACTCCTTCGCGCGCCCGGCAGGTCCGCGTCGGCGAGCGTTGTCGGCCGGGACCCGCTAACGCGGGCTTAACCGCTTCCGAGGGCCGCGTCATGTCGGCGCCGCGACCCGGCCGGTCGCGGCGCCCGGCCCGCGGCCGGGATCGGGACGACGCGAGGTAGTCCGCCGCAATTGACGGCGATTCCGCCGCCTACTACGACCGGCCAGGAAGCGCGTTCCTTTCGGCTTCTGCGAATCGCACAGTCCGAAGAAGGGCCAAATAGGGCGATGTACAAGGCCGAGACGCGGGGAATTAGTGTGACCGTGCAATCTCGCTTCGTCGAGGAGGAATCCTCGCCGAATGAGAGCCGTTACTTCTTCGCCTACACGGTCGAGATCGTGAACAACGGCAGCGAGCAGGTTCAGCTGCGCTCGCGGCATTGGCGCATCATCGACGGCCACGGCGCCTGCCAGGAGGTGCGCGGCACCGGCGTGGTCGGGAAGCAGCCCGTGCTGGAGCCGGGCGAGTCCTTCTGCTACACCAGCGGCTGTCCCCTCAACACGCCCGACGGGTTGATGGCCGGCAGCTACACCATGGCGACGGTGGCCGGCGAGAGCTTCGAGGCCGAGATCCCCGCCTTCTCCCTCGACAGCCCGCACGTCCGCCGCAGCCTGCACTGAGGTCCCGGCCCGGGGCCTCGCCCCGGAGGAATCCATGTCCGCGACCGGCGAGCGGCTCAGCCCGCTCGACATGCTCGCCCGCCTCGTGTCCTTCGACACGGAGAGCGACAAGTCCAACCTCCCGCTGATCGAGGCCGTCTGCGATTATCTGGGCGGCTGGAACGTCCCGTATCTGCATCTGCCGAACCCTGGGGGCGACAAGGCGGCCGTCCTCGCCACGATCGGGCCGATGGTCGATGGCGGCGTCGTCCTGTCCGGACATACCGACGTGGTGCCGGTGACGGGGCAGGCCTGGACCAGCGACCCGTTCACGCTGCGCCTTGCCGACGGCCGGGCCTACGGGCGGGGCGCGGTCGACATGAAGGGTTTCGACGCGCTGGCCCTGGCCCTGGTGCCCGACATGCTCGCCGCCGGCCTGAAGCGGCCGATCCACATCCTGCTCTCCTACGATGAGGAGACGACCTGTCTCGGATCCATGGACGGGATCGCGCGGTTCGGCGCCGACCTGCCGCGGCCCGCCGCGGTGATCGTCGGCGAGCCCACCGGCATGGAGGTGGCGGACGCCCACAAGAGCATCGTAACCTGCCTCACCACGGTTCACGGCCATGAGGCCCATTCGGCCCGTCCCGCCCTCGGGGCGAACGCCGTCTCGGCCGCCTGCGATCTCGTCGCCGGCCTCAACCGGATCGCCGATCTGATGATCGAGCGTGGCGACTCGTCCGGGCGGTTCGACCCGGCCTCGACCACGGTCCATGTGGGGACGATCCAAGGCGGGACCGCCCGGAACATCCTGGCCAAGGAGTGCCGCTTCCTCTGGGAGTATCGCGGCCTCCCGGATCTCGACCCGGCCGAAATTCCGCGCCTCTTCGCCCAGGAGGTCGATCGGATCACCCGCGAGCGCCTGAACCGCTACGGCGCGTATGGGCGGATCGAGACCCTTGAAGAGGTGGACATCCCGGGCTTGGCCCCCGAGCCGGGCTCGGAGGCCGAGCGGCTCTGCCTGCGTCTCGCCGGACGCAACCATACCGTCGCCGTCCCCTACGCCACCGAGGCCGGACGGTTCCAGGCGGCGGGCCTCCCGACGGTGGTCTGCGGCCCCGGCGACATCGCCCAGGCGCACCAGCCCGACGAGTTCATCACCCTCGACGCCCTCGGCCAGGGTGAGCGGTTCCTGCGCAACCTGATCGAGGCGTGTGCGTCATGAACGCGATGAGCGGAATCACCATCAAGCTGCGACCGCTGGAGCGGGAGGACCTGCGTTTCGTCCACCAGCTCAACAACAACGACAGCATCATGCGCTACTGGTTCGAGGAGGCCTACGAGTCCTTCGCCGAACTCCAGCAGCTCTACGAGCGCAACATCCACAATCAGACCGAGCGCCGTTTCATCGTCGCCGATCCGAGCGGAGAACCGGCCGGACTGATCGAGCTGGTCGAGATCAACCACCTGCACCGGCGCTGCGAGTTCCAGATCGCGATCCATCCGAGCTTCCAGGGGCGCGGCTACGCGTGGCAGGCCACCCGGATCGCCATGGATTACGCCTTCAGCGTGCTCAACATCCACAAGCTCTACCTGCACGTCGACCGGGACAATGCCCGGGCCGTGCGGATCTACGAGCGCTGCGGCTTCCATCCCGAGGGCGTGCTCAAGGACGAGTTCTTCGTGAACGGGCGCTACCGCGACGCCGTGCGGATGTGCCTGTTCCAGCCCGAATATCTCAGGGCCCGCGGCGGTGGCGGCGACATCGCGGAGCCCGTCCTGAAGGCGTGAGACCGTTCGGCCGGAGGGCTGGGGGCGAGGCAGCCCCTCGCATCAGCCGCGACGCCGTCGAACATTGTCGCCGAGTCAATCCCGCACGTCCGGGCTCCGCGATGCCGCACGGCGGATGTTCACCGACCGGCCTCGCTCCGCGTCCTGAGACGGGGCGCGAGGCCGTCGACTGACACAGAAGGGGGGAGGAGCGCCACGGCTCCTCCCCCTGATCGTCGCGTCAGTTGCGGCCGGCACCCGCCTGACCGCCCGACCGGCCGGCACCCTGCGCACCATCCATGCCGGCCTTGCCGCCGTTCATGCCGCCACGCTCGGCGCCGCCCATCCGGCCGCCTTCGGCGCCGGACTTCATGCCGCCCGCCTGGCCGCCGCGATCCGACGCGTTGCGGATGCCGTCCTGCTGGCCGCCGCGCATGTCGCTGTTGCGCATGCCGTCCGTCTTGCCGCCCGTCTTGCCGTCCATCTTGCCGTCCCGACCGGCGGCCCGATCCATGCCGCGATCCTGGCCGCGGTCGTTGCGGTCCGTCCGGGTGTCGTTGCGACCCTCGGTCCGCGAGACGTCGCGGATGCCGTCCCGGCCGCCGCGGTTGTCGAAGCGCGCCCCGGCCCGCTGCTCGGAGCGGAAGCTCGCGCTGACCGCGCCGCCGCCGCTGAGACGGCGATATTCCGCGGAGCCGTAGCGCACCCGCTGACCGCGGATCGTCACGAAGCGATCCTCCTGGACCGAGACGAGGCGACGGTACTCGGGCGAACCGTAGAGGACGCGCTGGCCGCGGACGACGACGTAGCGCGCGCGGGGTCCGGTCTCGCGGATGCTGACGAGACGACGGTACTCGGGCGAACCGTAGAGGACGCGCTGGCCGCGAATGACGACATAGCGGACGCGCGGGCCACGGTTCTCGGTGACGATCAGGCGCCGATACTCGGGGGAGCCGTACACGACGCGGCGGCCACCGATGAACACGTAGCGCCCCTCACGGCGGAAGCCGCCTTCGAAGCGCTCGGACCGGACATCGGTACGGCTCACATCCGTCCGACCGCGGAAATCAGCACGGTCGCCACGCCGCTCGCCATGACGGTCGCCATGTCGATCACCGTGCCGGTCGCCGCGCTCGGCGCGGTCGCCGGTGCGATCGCCGCGCTCATTCCGCTCGGCGCGGTCGCCATCCCGACCGCCACGCTCGGCACCGGCCCGATCCTTGTCCTGGGCCATGCGACCCTCGCCGCCGGCCTCACGGCCCTGCGCGGACCGGCCCGTCTCGGCGGCCCCGCGCTCGGAGCCCGCCTGGCGGCCGGCCTTCATGTCGCCCTGCGCGCCACCCTGCGCGCTACCCTGCATCCCGCCGCGCTCGCCGCCGCCGGCCTTCATGCTGGACTCGGCAGCCCCCTGACCGCCACGCCCGCCCATCTCGGCGCCACCCTGCTGGGCATAGGCCGAGGTGCTGATCAGCAGCGCAGCCAAACCAATCGACATCTTCCGCATGGCGAAACCTCCAATCTTGAATCTGCCACGCAACGTCGAAGGTCGCGAAACGGTTCAGACTGGAGGATCCAAAAATTCACGCAACGAATACCGAACTTCGTGCGTTTCGCGCGGAAAAGCTTGGCCATAAGCACAGGTCTGCGGATCCGTGCTTGCGCCGATCGGCGCTCTACTGGGTCGGCTGTCCGGCAACCTCCGCCTCGACCTCCTGGGGATCGAGATCGTAGCGCCGGGAGCAGAACTCGCAGGTGATGACGATGCGTCCGTCATCGGCCACCATGTCGTGGCGCTCCTGCGGGGAGAACGAGCGGATCATGCCCATCACGCGCTCACGCGAGCAGCGGCAGGTCTCCCGGACCGGCTGGCGGTCGAACACCCGCACCCCGCGCTGGTGAAACAGCCTGTAGAGCAGCCGCTCGCTGGAGACATGCGGATCGACGAGTTCGTGATCCTCGATCGTGGCGACCAGCGAGCGGGCTTCGACCCAGGCATCGTCCTCCGGTGCCTCGCCCGAGAGATGCCTGTGCCCCTCCGGGATGTCGCCCGGCGGCAGATCGGCGAGGCGCGCCCGGTCCACCGACTGCGGCAGGAACTGCACGAGCAGCCCGCCGGCCCGCCAGCGTCCGGCCCCCTCCTCCACGGCCTCGGCCACGGCGAGGCGCACCTGCGTGGGGATCTGTTCCGACTGCCGGAAGTACTGATACGCGGCCTCCTCCAGGCTCTGGCCCTCGAGGGCCACGACGCCCTGGTAGCGGCTGGCGGCCGTGCCCTGGTCGATGGTCATGGCCAGATGGCCGGTGCCGATCAGGTCGGAATCCGCGAGCGGGCCGGTGCCGAGGGCGGCCACGCGCGCCGGGTCGAACCGCGCGGTGGCGCGCAGCCGGTCCGGAGCCTCGAAATCGACCACGATCATCGCGACCGGACCGTCGGTCTTGGTCTGGAGCTGGAACCGGCCCTCGAACTTGAGGGAGGAGCCGAGCAGCACCGTCAGCGCCGCCGCCTCGCCGAGGAGGCGTGCCACCGGGTCCGGATAGCCGTGGCGGCGCAGGATCGTATCCACGGCGGGACCGAGCCGCACGACGCGTCCGCGCACGTCCAGCGCCTCGACGGCGAAGGGCAGCACGGCATCGTCCGCCCCTGCCTGGCCGTTGCCGGCATTCTCGGGCTGCGACGGGGAATGAGACGGGGAATGCGACTGGGTTCCTGAGGTCATGCCCTCTCCGATCGATGCGTCCGGCATGTCGTGCCGGCGAGGCGTGGATCCGTCCTCCCGGCGGACCGGGCGGCGTGAGGCGATGACCTTGGCGGAGCGATCGGATCCCTCACCCCGACCGGCCCGGAGTCGGAGCCGCCGCGCTGCGCGCGCCGTCCGTCGCCGGGATGCCGCCTGACGGCAGCCATGATGGGGAGGCGGACGGCACCGGCCGACCGCTCACGCCCATATGGTGCACCGACCCCGCCAGCGCGAGGCCGGTGACATCGACCGGATCAGAGCCCGTTCGCGCCCAGGCACCAAGCCAGGATGCCCTTCTGCGCGTGCAGGCGATTCTCGGCCTCGTCGAACACCACGGAGCGCGGGCCGTCCATCACGTCGGCCGTCACCTCCTCGCCGCGATGGGCCGGGAGACAGTGCATGAAGATCGCGTCCGGATTCGCCGCAGCCATCAGCTTGGCGTTGACCTGATAGGGGCTGAGCAGGTTGTGCCGGTGGGCCTCGTCGTCGTCGCCCATCGACACCCAGCAATCGGTGACCACGGCATCGACGCCCTCCACCGCCGCGAAGGCGTCGGTGGTGACGTGGATGTCGGCGCCCTCCTGCTGCGCCCAGGCGAGGAGCGCGGGGGGCGGGGCCAGCTCGGGCGGGCTCGCGATGTTGAGCGTGAAGTCGAACCGCGCGGCCGCATGGACCCAGCTCGCCAGCACATTGTTGGCATCGCCGGACCAGGCCACTTTGCGGCCCTTGATCGGCCCGCAATGCTCCTCGAAGGTCAGCACGTCGGCCATGATCTGGCAGGGATGCGAGACCTTGGTCAGGGCGTTGATCACCGGGACGGTGGCGTACTCGGCCAGTTCCAGCATCTGACCGTGGTCGAGGATGCGGATCATGATCGCGTCGACGAAACGGGACAGCACCTGCGCGGTGTCGCCGATGGTCTCGCCGCGCCCGAGCTGCATCTCCGAGCCGGTGAGCATCAAGGTCTCGCCGCCGAGCTCGCGCATCGCCACGTCGAAGGACACGCGGGTGCGGGTCGAGGGCCGGTCGAACACCATCGCCAGGGTCTTGCCCGTGAGGGGGCGCTCCGCGGCCAGTTCGCCCTTCCGACGGCGCCCCTTGATGGCGGCGCTGGCATCGAGGACCCGGCGCAGCTCTGCTCCGGAAAAGTCCTTCAGATCGAGGAAATGACGAGGGCCGGCACCGTTCAGGTGCCTGGCCGGGGCCTGTGCCCGGCCGTCAATCTGGGCTTTCATCGCGTCACAATAACTAGAGTCTGCTCAACGATCACCTGATCATGAACCGCACTCTACCTCCTGGCAGGGGCATCTCCGTCAGGCGCGGCGGGATCGACCGCACCCGGAAATGCTTCGGGCCGCCCCCCGGCATCCGGAGGGCGGTGTTCTGAAACTCTCGGATCGGTCCTACTCGGCCGCGCCGCGCACGGCCTCGAAGCTGGACGCCGCCGCGTCCAGGCGCCGGACCGCCTCGTCGATCTCGGTCTCGCCGATGGTCAGCGGCGGCAGCAGGCGGACGATGTTGTCGCCCGCCGGGATCACCAGCAGGTGCGCGTCCCGCGCGGCGGCGGCGAAATCCGTGTTCGGCACGCCGAGCTTGAGGCCGAGCATCAGCCCCTCGCCGCGGATCTCCTCGATGACGTGCGGATGGCGATCGCGCAAAGCCGCGAGCTTCTGCTTGAGCAGCAGGCCGGAGCGGGCGACGCGATCGAGGAAGCCCTCCTCCAGCACGACGTCCAGCACGGCGTTGCCCACCGCCATGGCGAGGGGGTTGCCGCCGAAGGTGGTGCCGTGCGTACCGGCGGTCATGCCGCGGGCCGCCTCGCGGGTGGCGAGGCAGGCGCCGAGGGGAAAGCCGCCGCCGATGCCCTTGGCCGCGCTCATGATGTCCGGCGTGATGCCGGACCATTCATGGGCGAACAGCCGGCCGGTGCGGCCGACGCCGGTCTGGACCTCGTCCATGATCAGAAGCAGGCCCTTCGCGTCGCAGATCTCGCGCAGCCGGCGCAGGTCCGCGTGGGGAATCACCCGCACGCCGCCCTCGCCCTGGATCGGCTCGATCATCAGTGCCGCCGTCTCCGGCCCGATCACCGCCTCCAGCGCCGCCCAGTCGCCGGCCGGGACCTGATCGAACCCCTCGACCTTCGGCCCGAACCCCTCGATGTACTTCTGCTGTCCGCCGGCCGCGAGCGTCGCCAGGGTCCGCCCGTGGAAGGCGCCCGCGAAGGTGATGATCCGGTACCGCTCCGGATGGCCGTCGGCCGCGTGGTACTTGCGGGCGATCTTGATCGCCGCCTCGTTGGCTTCCGCGCCCGAGTTGCAGAAGAACACCACGTCCGCGAAGGTCGCATCGACGAGCCGCTGCCCGAGGCGTTCGCCGCCGGGGATCTGGAACAGGTTCGAGGTGTGCCAGATCTTGCCCGCCTGCTCGGTGAGCGCGCCGACGAGGTGCGGATGGGCGTGGCCGAGGCCGTTCACCGCGATGCCGGCGCCGAAATCGAGGTATCGCTCGCCGCCCTCCGTCACGAGCCAGGCGCCCTCGCCGCGCTCGAAGGCGAGCGGCGCGCGGACGTAGGTCGGCAGAAGGGCTGACGTCACGGGTCCCATCTCCGTTTCATGCAGGATCCGGGAGCCAGCGTTGAGCCGGCTCCAAATGAAAGTGCCGCCTCAGTCCTGGGCGGCACGCGCGCGATTACTATGAAAGAGCCGGCTCCTGTCAACGTTTCAATGTCAGGTGGGCCCGCCGGGCAGGCCTGCACGGAGCACGGACAGAGCTGATCTCTGGGACGAATCCGCGGCTTTGCCGTGCGCCGTCGGCGAATCGCGAGCCCGCGAAACGGAGGCTGGACGGCCGCCGCCGCGGCCGGTCATCGAGGCCGCGATCCGAGCCTTCGCGGCGCGCGGCCCTTGCGCCGCGGGGCGCGGCCGTGCTCCTGCTCCCGCGGATTCGCAGGAACCAGGGAGAACCCGATGAGCTCGATCAAGGAACGCCTGGAGGCGCTGGGCCTGACCCTGCCCAAGGCGGCCGCGCCCGTCGCCAACTACGTGCCGTTCGTGCGCACCGGCAACCTCGTGGTGATCTCCGGCCAGGTCTGCTTCGGCGCGGACGGCGCCATCGCGGCCGAGCACAAGGGCAAGGTCGGCGGCGGGGTCTCGGCCGAAGCCGGCAAGGCGGCTGCCCGTCTGTGCGCCCTCAACGTCCTCGCCCAGCTCGAGGCCGCGGTCGGCGACCTCGACCGCGCGGTGGTGCAATGCGTGCGGCTCGGCGGCTTCATCAACGCGGCGCCGGGCTTCTCGGCGGTGGCCGGGGTGATGAACGGCGCCTCCGACCTGATGGTCGAGCTGCTCGGCGACCGCGGGCGCCACGCCCGCTCCACCGTCGGCGTCGCGGAGCTGCCCCTCGACGCCGCCGTCGAGGTCGAGGCGATGTTCGAGGTCCGCTGACGGTGGGCGCCCCCGACTGGCTCACCGCGCGGCCGATCGCCCATCGCGGCCTGCACGACCGGGCGGCGGGCCGGCCGGAGAACACGCTGGCGGCGGCCCGGGCGGCGGTCGCGGGCGGCTTCGCCATCGAGTGCGACGTCCAGTTGAGTGCCGACGGCGAGGCGATGGTGTTCCACGACGCCGCCCTCGGCCGCCTCACGACGGCGCGCGAGGCGGTGGCCGAACGGTCGGCCGCCGAACTCGGGACGCTCAAAGTCGCCGGGTCCGCGGAGACGATCCCGACGCTGCCGGCCTTCCTGGCGGCGGTGGCCGGGGTCGTGCCGGTGGTGATCGAGGTGAAGTCCCGCTACGACGGCGACCTGCGGCTCGCGACCCGCACCGCCGAGGTCGCCGCGGCCTATGCCGGGCCGGTGGCGCTGAAATCCTTCGACCCGCAGGTGGTCGCGGCCCTGCGCGATCTCTGCCCTGCCACGATCCCGCGGGGCATCGTGGCGGAGACGACGCAGGACGATCCCGTCTACGCGGCCCTGACGCCCTCGCTCCGCCGGTCGCTCTCCGACCTGCTGCACTTCGCCGAGACCCGGCCCGACTTCCTGTCCTGGCGGGTGGACGACCTGCCCTGCGCGCCGACCTATCTCTGCCGGCTGCTCGGACGGGTCCCCGTGATGACCTGGACGGTCCGGACCGAGGAGCAGCGCGCCCGGGCCGCCGCACACGCGGACCAGATGGTGTTCGAGGGATTCGTCCCGTAAATTTTCCTAAGACCCGTCCGATTCGTCACGACGAAGACCGCCATGACCGTTTCGAGTGAATCGCGCACACGGTTCGTGCGGCTCTGCGGCGGGCTCGCCCTCGCCGCGACCCTGCTCTCCCCGGTGCCCGCCGCTGCGGCCGACCCGTGCGAGGGCACGACCCAGGCGGATCTCAACGCCTGCGCGGGTGCCGATTATCGGACCGCCGATACGGCGTTGAACGCCGTCTATGGGCAGTTGATGAAGAAGGTCGGTCCGAAGACGAAGGACGCCCTGCGGGGCGCCCAGAAGGCCTGGCTGTCGTACCGGGACGCGACCTGCTTCCTTGAGACCATGGGTTTCGACGGGGGCTCGGCCTACGCGATGGAGTACAACGGCTGCCTGAAGGGCCTGACCGACGCGCGGACCAAGATCCTGAAGGGCTACCTCGACTGCAAGCCGGACGATGTGTCCTGCGTGGGCCGGCTCGGGGAGTGAGCGCGGGCCGCGACGGCGGCGTCCCGTTCGGGTCTCAGGCCCGTATCCGCGCCGTCGCGCACGCCGTCGAGCAAGCCGTCGAGGAAGCGCGCGACGGCGGGTCCGGCGCGCGCAGCGGGTGACGGCGGCGGCCATCTGACAAGGCAGCCATGGCTGCCGTGCGCATCCGCCCGCTTGCTCCCTGCGGGGCACAGGCTAGATTCCGGCCCATGAAGCAAGCACCCGGGCCGACGCCGGAGACCGCCGCACTCACCGTGCGGGCGCTTCCCGGATTGAAGGAGATCGGCGCCGCGGATTGGGATGCCTGCGCCTTCTCGGCCGAGACGCTGGCGGCGGGCGACGAGACCCACAATCCCTTCCTGTCGCACGCCTTCCTGTCGGCGCTGGAGGATTCGGGCTGCGTCTCCCGCAGGACCGGCTGGCTGCCGCTCCACATCTCGGTCGAGCGCGACGGCGAGCGCCTCGGCGTGGCGCCCTGCTACCTGAAATCCCACAGCCAGGGCGAGTACGTGTTCGATCACGGCTGGGCCGACGCTTATGAGCGGGCCGGCGGCGCCTACTACCCGAAGCTGCAAGTCAGCGTGCCGTTCACGCCGGTGACCGGCCCCCGCTTCCTGATCGCGCCGGGGGCCGATCCCGACGAGGCCACCGCCGGCCTCGTCGCGGGCCTGCGGGCGCTGCGGGGCGAGACCAAGGCCTCGTCGATCCACGTCACCTTCATGCGCGAGGCGGAGTGGGAGCGGGCCGGCGCCGCCGGCTTCCTGCAGCGCACCGACCAGCAGTTCCACTGGCAGAACGACGGCTACGCCACCTTCGACGACTTCCTGGCCGCCCTCGCCTCGCGCAAGCGCAAGACCATCCGCAAGGAGCGCCGCGACGCCCTCGCGCCCGGGATCACCGTGGAGCACCTCACCGGCGCGGACATCACCGAGGCCCATTGGGACGCGTTCTACGCCTTCTACATGGACACGGGCTCCCGGAAATGGGGACGGCCCTACCTCAACCGCCGCTTCTTCTCGCTCCTGTCCGAGCGCATGGCCGACCGGGTGCTCCTCGTGATGGCCAAGCGCGCGGGCACCTACATCGCCGGGGCCATCAACCTCATCGGCGACACGGCGCTCTACGGGCGCAACTGGGGCTGCATCGAGGACCACCCCTTCCTGCATTTCGAGATCTGCTACTATCAGGCGATCGACTTCGCGATTGCCCGAGGCCTGAAGCGGGTCGAGGCGGGCGCCCAGGGCGAGCACAAGCTCGCCCGCGGCTACCGGCCGGTCCTGATGCATTCGGCCCACGACATCGCCGACCCGGCCCTGCGCCGCGCGGTGGCCGATTACTTGCAGCGGGAGCGCGCCCACGTCGCCGAGGCGGTGGACGTCCTCGACACGTTGACGCCGTTCCGGCGCACGGACGAGGGCGGTGCCTGCGACGGCGCTGCGCCTTCCGAAACCTCGCCCTCCAAGACGTCAGCCCCCGAGAGTCCGTAAGACATGAGCCCGATCGACCGCATCCAGACCTATGCCGAAGAGCTGACGGCCCTGCGCCGCGACCTGCACGCCCATCCGGAGCTCGGCTTCGAGGAGGTGCGCACCGCCGGCATCGTCGCCGACCTCCTCGAGACCTTCGGCTGCGAGGTGCATCGCGGCGTCGGCGGCACCGGCGTGGTGGGACTGCTCAAGGGCCGTACCGACAACGGCCGCCGGATCGGCCTGCGCGCCGACATGGACGCCCTGCCCATCGAGGAGGAGACCAACCTCCCCTATCGCTCGACCTATGCCGGCAAGATGCACGCCTGCGGCCATGACGGCCACACCACGATGCTGCTGGGCGCGGCGCGCTACCTCGCCGAGACCCGCGACTTCGACGGCACCGCGGTGTTCGTGTTCCAACCGGCCGAGGAGGGCCGCGGCGGCGCCCGGGCCATGCTGAAGGACGGGCTGTTCGAGCGCTTCCCCTGCGACGAGATCTACGGCCTGCACAACCAGCCGGGCGGCGGCCACGGCATGATCAAGCTGCGGCCGGGGCCGATCATGGCGGCGGCGGACTTCTTCGACATCCACATCCGCGGCAAGGGCATCCACGCGGCCCAGCCGCACCGGGGCGTCGACCCGATCATCATCGCCACCGGCCTCGCCCAGGCCTTGCAGTCGATCGTGTCGCGCAACGCCGATCCGCTGAAATCCATCGTGCTGTCGATCACCCGGATCGAGGCGGGCTCCGCCTACAACGTCATCCCGGAGACGGCCCATCTCGCCGGCACGATCCGCACCTTCGACAAGGAGATCCGGGCCCTCGCCGGCGCCCGCATGCGCGAGCTGGCGGCGGGCTTCGGCGCGGCCTACGGCGCCGAGGTCACGGTCGACCTGCAGGACGTGTTCTCCGTGTTGGAGAACGCCCCCGAGCAGGCGGCCGCCGCCACGGAGGTCGCCACCGAGCTGCTGGGCGCCGACAAGGTCGAGGCGAACGTCGTGCCGAAGATGGGCAGCGAGGACTTCGCCGACATGACCATGGCGGTGCCCGGCGCCTATGTCTGGCTCGGCGCCAATCCGGGTCCCGGCCTGCACAATGCCGGCTACAACTTCGACGACTCGATCATCCCGATCGGCAGCGCCTTCCTCGCCCGGATGGTGGAGCGGCGCACCGCCGCCTGACGCCCGGCGGTCCCCGCCGTCCGGAGCTGTCCGGATGGCGGGCGATGATGGGTCTGGGCGCAGGCGACCGTCGACAGACCGACCGATCGGTGCGATTCTTGACGCAACCAGCCCGCGAACCAACACGGGCCGTGATGGGAGGGCGCCATGTCACCGGAGATACGGGAATCCCGCGCGGCGCTGATCCTGCTCGCCGCCTCGGTGGGAGCGGTTCTGATTTTCGGCGCGTTCACGCTGCTCACGCAACTCGGTTGACGTGCTGCCGGGATTGCAACTTGGGCGGGTCGTTAGGCGAGCGCAACGAAGTGGACCCGCTGCCGGGAAAAGAGAATCGTGATGGAGGCTCAGTCGCGTACCGGGATAGATGCCTCGCTATGGGTTGAGTTAACTGCTCATTAATTCTATCAAAGGTTGTATGTCTCCGGCGAATGCGTGCATGCGGCACGCCGGAATCGGAGATCGCCCATGATTGCCGACGCGATCCAAGATCCCCGTCCTCGGCCCGTCGATCTCGCGGCCGCGCTGAACGCGTCCGGGATCATCGGTGCGTGGTCCTGGTCGCCGCGGGACGAGCGGTGCATCCTTGATGCCGGCGCCGCCGACGTTCTGGCCGGGGATTCCGGGCTCGCCGGACGTCCGCTCCCGCTCTCGGTCGCCAAGGCCTGCGTTCATCCCGAGGACCGGCCGGCCGTGGTGCGGCAGTTCAAGGCGGTGCGCGCGCGCGGCGGCCTGTTCGTGGCCGAGTACCGGACGCTGTCGCCCTCCGGCCAGGTCCGCCGGATCCTCGATCGCGGTCGCATTCCGGCGGGCGCGTCGAGCCGGCGCCTCGGACACGGCATCATCATCGACGTGACCGATGCGTCGCCGCCCGCGGCTGCGGCGGCGGAGCCCGCGGACGCGCTCACGCAGGCGGTGGATCGGGCCCTCGAATGCCGCGACGCCCTGGAAGGGGTGGCGGATACCGAGCTTCAGCTCCTCGTCGACATGCTGCTGCTGCACCTCGGCCGGCACATCGCCAAGGCTTCCACGACCGGTGCGCGCGGCCGCGGCCACTGAACCGGGCCGGCCCGGCTCACTGCACCAGAACGGCCTGGCTGCAGAGGGTGCCGTCGACATCGAGATCGGCGTAGCCGAGGCGCAGGCCGAGGCTGCGCAGCACGTTGTCGAGCACGAGGTCGATCGCGGGCGCCACGGCGCCCAGGGTCGTCGTCAGGGCCGACTGGAGCAGCGGAGCCACGCCGATCCCGTTGATGTTCAGCGTGAGGTTGCGCAGCAGGCTGCCAGTCAGCGACTGGGTCAGGTTGCCCGACGCGACCGAGCGCACGGTGTGGTTGGCGATGTCCGCCTCCGAGAAGGTCAGGGTCTGCGCGCCCGTACCCAGTGTCACCAGCGCGCGGCCGGAGACGGTGATCAGCGGCAGGGCGATCAGGGGGGCCGGTTGCGAGAGGTCCGGACCTGTGCTGCCGCCGTTGATCGCCGTGCGCGGCACGCCGGCGATCGCGAGGGTCGCCAGCCCGGTCTGCGCGTCGAGGGTGACCTGACGTCCGCTGGGCCCCGCGCAGGTGAGCGACCGCAGGGTCGCCTGGGCGGGCGCCACCTCGGCGTAGACCGGCAGGGTGAGGCTCCCGAGTCCGAGGGGCGCCGTGACCGTGGCCTCGATCAGCAGCCGGGTCTGCGCGGTCTGCACGGTGGCGTTCGGGCTGCCCGGGCGGACCCAGCCCGAGCTGCGCTTGCGCTCGCCGATCGCCAGGGTCAAGCGGGTCGCGAGCAGGCCCGGAATGGTCGCCCCGAGATCGACCGCCACCTGGTTCTGGCCGTTCGCCAGCGCGGCCGCGGCACCCAGAAGGTTCAGCACGTTGAGGGAGGGGCCGGCGAAGCCCCGGGGCGGCGCCAGTGCCGCGGCATCGCCCAGCCCGTCCACCTGGCCGATCGCGATGAGGTTGCCGGCATTCGGCAGGGCGTTGAGGATTCCCGAGAGGGCCGAGACGACGCTGCCATTGTCCTGCGCGGCGACCCGGAGCGCCATCAACATCTGCCCGACGCTGGCCTGCGCCTGGACGATGTCGGTGTAGTTCGCCGCCTGCATGTTGAGGCTCGCCCCGAGCGCGTCGAGCACCCGCAGGCCGTCCACGCGGGCGCTCGCCAGGGCGTCGTAGTCGCTGACGCTGAGCGACAGCTTGGCGCCCAGAAGCGCGCCGAGCAGGGCGTTGGCGATGCCGCCCTGGAGTTGCAGGGTGCCGGAACCGATCGTGAAGGCGGCGAACTGCGCGCTCGCCGCGGTGCCCGTGACCCGCAGCGGCACCGCGGCCGGAAGGCCGATCGCCCGGCCGAAGGTCACAGGGACCGAAGTCGAGAGACCGACCCGCACGGCGTTGGCCGGGCTGCCGCCGGCCTTGAACCGGCTGCCGGGCGCGGTTCCCGGCGCGCTGGCGTCGTAGCTGCCCGGGCTGACCGTGGCGGTCGCCGTGGCGTAGCCGTTGTCGCCGAGGGAGCGCCGCGCCGCCGTGTCCGCCTGGGCCGGATCGACGGCCGCCAGCATGGCGGCGATGTCCACCGCCCCCTGTGCCTTGCGCCGCGCCTGGAAGACCATGCCGAGGTCGATCCCGACCGCGCCCGCTCCCATCAGCATCGCGCTGCCGAGGGCGACCAGGATCGCGACGTTGCCGCCCCGGGCCGCCCGGAAGCGCCGTGCCCGGCCTGCGCGCGGCGCGGTCACAGGCCGCCCTTTCGAACGCTGACGGTGCTGCGCAGCACGCTCGGCAGCATCGGCAGCAGGCGGGAAAAGACGTTGATGCCCAGCGTCGTGGCGTCGAGGGTGACGGTGACCGTGTACACCGTGGCGTCGCTGGGATCCGGCCCGACCTGCACGACGATGCTGCCCGGCCGGAACATCGCGCCGGCGTTCAGGCTCTGGTTCACCATTTTCTGGGCGAGGCTGGCGCGCTCGGAATCGGTGACGCCCGCCACGGAGGCGCGTGCCGCCTCCGCGGCGATCTGGCGGAGGTTGTGGGCCGCGCCGAGACAGATCCCGAACACCGCGATCCCGGCGAACAGCAGGAGCAGCATGGGCGCCACGAGGGCGAACTCCACCGCGGAGCTGCCCCGCCGGCAGGTCCACCCCTTCGGCGCGCCACGCCGGCGCAAGCGCCGCAAGTCCATCGCATCGCCCTCCACGGGTCGCGCAGCCCGATGACTGCACGACCTATGGTGGCGCCGATCTTCTAACCAATGGTTGTTTTAATCGTCGATTATACAACCTTTGGGCGAAAACAGCCGCTCCGGTGCGGCGCCGGCAGGGGGGACCGCGCTGCGCCACCGCGTGCGGCGCCGACGCCGTCGCGCCGGGGCGGCCTCAGATGGCCGTCGGCGGCCGCAGCAGACCGATGCCGGCGGGATCGAAGGCCGCGCTCTTGATAATGGCATGAACGTCGCGCCCCGGCACCAGCCCGAGTTCGCGGACGGCAGCGGCGGTGACGCGCGCCACGAGGCGCGCGCCGTTGCAATCGATCTCCACCGCCGTCTCGGCTCCCGCCGGGGCGAGCCCGCAGATCCGGCCCGCCAGCACGTTGCGGGCGCTGAGCCCGCGAGGGCGCTCTGTGGCGACGAGCACGTCGCGGGCGGGAATCCGGACGCGCAGCCGCGTTCCGGGCGGGCGCGACAGCCCCGGCACCAGCAGGCGCCCGGCGGCGCCCGTCAGACGCGTGAGCCCGGTGGCGTCATCGATGGCCTCGACGACCATGTCGAGCAGCGCGCCGGCTTCGGCCTCGTGGATCGGGACGAGATCGGCCCGGCGCAGGATCGTTTCCGCGGGGCCGGCGGCGGCCACGCGCCCGGATTCCAGCACGATCACCGTGGTGGCGAGCCGTGCCACCTCGGATACCGCGTGGCTGACATAGATGATCGGGATGCCGGCCTCGTCGCGCAGGCGCTCGATGTAGGGGAGGATCTCGGCCTTGCGGGCCTCGTCCAGGGCCGCGAGGGGCTCGTCCATCAGCAGGAGGCGCGGTCTGGCCAGGAGGGCCCGGCCGATCGCCACCCGCTGGCGCTCACCCCCCGAGAGCCCGGCAGGCCGCCGGTCGAGGAGATGGTCGATCCCGAGCATGCCCGTCACCGCCGCGAAGGCCACCGGGTCGGCACGGTGCCGGGCGAAGATGCGGCCGTAGCCGAGGTTGGTCCGGACGCTGAGATGCGGGAACAGCCGCGCATCCTGGAACACCACGCCGACCTGTCGCCGATGCGGCGGCAGGATCAGTCCCGCCGCGGTATCGACCCATGGGGCCCCCCCGACCGTGATCCGGCCCCGATCCGGGCGGGCGAGGCCGGCGATCAGGTCGATCAACGTGGTCTTCCCCGAGCCCGAGCGCCCGAACAGGGCGGTGAGCCCCGGCCCGGCCTCGAAGGCGGCCTCGAGCGCGAAGGCGCCGCGCCGGATCTGGACGTCGACCTGGATGCTCACGCGGCGGGACTCGGGTAACAGGGGCCGCGGCGCGTTCCGGCGCCGGCCCGGACTTGCCCGCGATGATTACGGTCCATCACCTCGAGAACAGCCGGTCGCAGCGCGTGCTCTGGCTGCTGGAGGAACTCGGCCTGCCCTATCGCGTGACGCGCTATGCCCGCGATCCCCGGACCCTGCGCGCGCCCCCCGAGCTCGTGGCCGTGCACCCGCTCGGCAAGGCGCCGGTGATCACCGACGGCGAGACGGTGGTCGCCGAGACCGGCGCCATCGTCGCTTATCTCACGGAGCTGGCCGGCGCGAGGCTCGTGCCCGAACCGGGGACGGAGGCGCGGCGGCGCTACGTCTACTGGTCGCATTACGCCGAAGGGTCGGCGATGCCGCCGCTGCTGCTGAAGCTGGTCTTCGGTCGGCTGGCGCCGAGCAGCCCTTGGCTGCTGCGGCCCCTCGTGCGCCGGATCGCCGACACGGTGCTGCGGGGCTTCGTCGATCCGGATCTGCGCCGGCATGCGGCCTTCTGGGAGGCGGAGCTCGCGGACCGGCCGTATTTCTGCGGCACCGATTTCTCCGCGGCCGACATCCTGATGAGCTTCCCGCTGGAGGCTTTCGCAGCGCGCGGCACGGGAACGGGCCCGCAGGTCACGGATTGGCTCGCACGCATCCATACCCGCCCGGCCTATCAGAGGGCGCTGCAGCAGGGCGGCCCCTACGCCTATGCCTGAGCGGGTCTCCCCCTTAGAGGCGGCGGCCATTCAGCCCGCCCCCAGCCGTCGACCGGCCCGCGTGGCGAGGACTTCCGAGATCAGAAGGGCCGAGACCGACAGCGCGATCGAGATCAGGGTGAGGCGCAGGGCAGGCCCCTCCCCGCCGGGCACCTGCGTCAGCGTGTAGATCGCCGACGGCAGCGTCTGGGTCTCGCCGGGGATGTTCGACACGAACGTGATGGTCGCGCCGAACTCGCCCATCGCCTTGGCGAAGGCCAGCACGGCCCCGGCGAGGCAGCCGGGCAGGCTGAGCGGCAGCGTGATGGTCAGGAACACCGCGAAGGGATTCGCCCCCAGCGTCCCGGCCGCCTGCTCCAGCCGCCGGTCGACCGCCTCGATCGACAGCCGCATCGCCCGCACCATGAGCGGGAACCCCATCACCGCGCAGGCGAGCGCCGCTCCGGTCCAGCGGAAGGACAGCACCACGCCGATCTCGGCGAGGGGGGCGCCGAGCAGACCGCGCCGGCCGAAGGCCAGCAGCAGCAGGTAGCCGGTGACCACCGGGGGGAGGATCAGCGGCAGGTGGACCAGCCCGTCGAGCAGGGCGCGGCCGGGAAAGCGGCGCCGCGCCAGCAGCCACGCCACGGCGAGGCCGGGCACGAGGCTCGCAAGCGTCGCCACCGTCGCCACCCGAAGGCTCAGGCCGACGGCGGTCCACTCCTCCGGGGTCAGACCGAACACGGGGCCGGCGCGCCGCTACTGGCTGGCGCCGGGCTGCGCAACCACCGTGAAGCCCTGGCGCTCGAAGAAGCCCCGGGCCTCCGGGCCGCGCAGGTAGCCGAGCAGGGCTCCGGCATCCGGGTTGCGCGAAACCTTGGTCACGGCCGCCGGATAGATGATCGGCGGGTGGCTGTCGGCCGGGAAGGTCGCCAGCACGTGGACGCTCGGGTCCGCGGCGGCGTCGGTGGCATAGACGATGCCGAGGGGCGCCTCGTCCCGCGCGACGAGCAGCAGGGCGGCGCGCACGTTCTCCGCCTGCGCCACCTGCCCCTTCACGGCGTCCCAGGCGCCGAGCTTCTCCAGGGCCGCCTTGCCGTACTTGCCGGCCGGGACGGCGTCGATCGTCGCCATGGCCAGCCGGCCGCCGCCGAGAATCTGCGTCAGCGTGGTGCCGAGGTCCGGCGCCAGGGCGATCTGCGGGGCCGCGGCGCCGTTCTTCGGACCCGGCGCGATCAGCACCAGGGCATTGCGCAGGAAATCGATCCGCGATCCGGTCTTCAGGAGCCCGGCCCGGTCCACGTAGTCCATCCAGGCGAGGTCGGCCGAGATGAACAGGTCCGCCGGCGCCCCCGCCTCGATCTGCTTGGCGAGGGCGTTCGAGCCCGCATAGGAGACCCGCGCGGTCTTGCCCGTCGCCCTGGTCCAGGCGGCCGAAGCGTCGTCGAGGGCGTTCTTGAGGCTGGCGGCCGCGAACACCACGACGGGCTCCTCCGCCCGCGCCGCCCGATCCCCGGGGGCGAGCGCCAGCGTTGCGAGGGCCAGCGTGGCCAGGATCCGTCGGGTCAGGCGCATGGATGGGGTCTCCCCGGTCGCGACCCGCTATATCCGGCGGGGAACGACGAGGATCATAGGGACGTGGCGGCCGCCGGCCAAGGCCGGCGGTCACGCCGGGAAGGACGCCCTCGTCGGATCACCCCAGATTGGCGTCGCGGCGATCCTTGGGCTCGGCCTCGGCGCGGTGCAGGCGGCTCAGCAGAACCAGGAGGTGGCCCGGGAGGGGCCCGTCCGGTGCGGGGCCCCCGAAGATCCGCTCACGCGGTCGGGACTGCACGGCCGTGCCGGTGACGACCACGGGCCCACGGGGGCCGGAACGCCGGGACTTGGTCACGCTGTACGCACCCTGCTCAATCGTGATTCACGTAAAAAGCCGGCAAAAACGCCGCCCGAAGCAGCTGGTTCCACGGCCCCGGTGGATCATGTGATTAACGCGCGACCATCGTGCCGCATTCCTGGGCAGTCGCGCACACGAATCGAAAGGCGGGGCTCACCAGGTCCGGATGTCGCGGCCTTCCACCGGCTGACTCTCCGGCGCGCCGCTCATGCCGTCCGCAACCAGCAGCGCCCACAGCGTGGCCGCGGCCGTGGTCACAACCGCGAAGGCGACGCTGATAAGGAGAGGCGATGTCATGGCAGCACGATCGTCTGTCAAAACCGGCGCGCCGCTCCACAAAGTGCGGCGCGCCTGAGTCGAGGGTCTGGCCTTGGGGAGGCCGAGATTGTTTAAGCACGCGCGATGCCCCTGGACACTGATTTAGATCGCTGAGATCACAAGTATTGACCCTTGTGTCTGTCCGGCAACAAAGGGCGGGACCGCGCGTCGGCCGCGCGTCGGCCGCGTCTCCCGGGCCTCCCTGCGCCGGCGGGGACCGTATTTTTTCGCGTTAGCCCCTGGGCTGCGGCGCGCCCCGGCGTTACAGCCCGGCATCATGCTCGAAGGCCTGCCGCCCCACCGCCCGTCTCACGTCCTGCGCCTGCTGACCGATGAACGGTCGGCCCGGGCGATGACCGACCTCCTGGGTGAGATGTTCGATCCCATGGACACGGCCGTCGCCGCCTTCGAGGACGAGGACGGCCGCACGTGGCGCCTCGAAGCCTATTTCGCCGACGCGCCCGACGAGGATTACGTCCGGGACCTGATCCGGCCCGTCATCGGCGATGCGGCGGATGCGGCCGAGTTTCGCACCATCGAGCAGCAGGATTGGGTGCGCGCGTCGCTCGAGGGGCTGAAGCCGGTCCGGGCGGGACGCTTTCTCGTCCACGGCTCGCATGACCGCGACGCCGTGCGGGGCAACGATCTGCCCATCGAGATCGAGGCGGCCCTCGCCTTCGGTACCGGCCACCATGGGACCACCCTGGGCTGTCTGCGCGCGCTGGTCTCGGAGCTGAAGCGCCGGCGCCCGGCCCATGTCCTCGATGTCGGTACGGGAACCGGGATCCTCGCCTTCGCGGCCGCCAAGGCCCTGCGGCAACCCGTCGTGGCCGGCGACCTCGACGCGGAGGCCGTGCGCACGGCCCGCGAGAACGCCCGGGCCAACGGGCTCGGGCCCTATCTCAAGCTCTACGAGGGGCCGGGGGTGCGCCACCGCCTCGCCGACCGGCCGCGCCATTTCGATCTCGTCTTCGCCAACATTCTGGCCCGGCCCCTGCGGCTCCTCGCGCCGACGCTGACGCGCGTGGTCGCCTCCGAGGGCGTTCTGGTCCTGTCCGGCCTGATCGCGCGCGACGTGCCCGGCGTCCTCTCGGCCTACCGCCTCCAGGGCTTCTCCCTCGTCCGCCGCGGCATGATCGAGGGATGGGTCGCCCTGGTCCTGATGCGCGGCGGCGCCGCCCGCCGCCCACGGCCCTGAGGCGCCCCGAACCGGCGGCGCGCCGGCGCGTTGATTGGCCATGAGCCAGACGTCGCTCCATGATCCGCCCGCGGACCCCATCGCCGAGGGCGCCCGCGCCCGGGCCCAGGGCCGTGCCAAGGACGCCTGCCCCTATCCGGCGAATTCGCCCGCACGCCTTGCGTGGTTCGAAGGTTATGACGGCGCGCCCATCGAGCGCATGCCGGACCTGCCGGTCACGAAGCGCTGATCAGCGCGCGGTGCGGAGCCGGCCCGACGGCGTCGAACGATCCGACGTGGGGGCGGTTTCGGCTGCTGTTTCCGCCCCGTCTGCCCGCGACACGGGAGCGCCGAGCGCCGCCATCAGCACGCGCAGACCGTCCACCCATTCCTCGAGTTCGGCGAGCGAATCGAATCCGTCCCGGCAAACCACCGTGTCGGGTTCGATCGTCACGATGGCGTCGAAGCGGCCATCGGGTCTGTCGCTGATCCGGTAGTAGACGCGGCGTGGCATGTCTGAGGAATAGGCCAAATCCGGCGGCGTGATAAGATTGTTAGCGATCTTTTAGGCACCGCACCCGGGCGCCTCCTCTGAGGACGGGGTGTTGCGGCGTGGGAGCGGCGGGCGCTAGGCTCGCCTCATGACTGAGCCCCGTCCGCCCCAGCCGCGTCAGCGCTTCCAGAGCTTCGACGACCCGAGCCACCGGAAGGGCGCCGAGCGGATCGAGGCCTTGCGGGCCGCTCTCCGCGAGCACGGGATCGACGGTTTCGTCGTGCCCCGGGCGGACGAGCACCAGTCCGAATACGTTCCGGCCGACGCCGAACGGCTGGCTTGGCTCACCGGCTTTACCGGCTCTGCGGGGACGGCCGTGATCCTGATGGAATCCGCCGCGCTGGTCGTCGACGGCCGCTACACCCTGCAGGCGCCCGAACAGGTCGATACCGGCATCCTCACGGTGGTGCCGCTGGCCGAGTCGACGCCTGAAGCCTGGATCGGCGTCAACCTCAAGAGGGATCAGGTTCTGGGCTACGATCCCTGGCTGCATACACCCGACGGTCTCGCACGCCTGGAGCGGGCCGCCACCCGGGCCGGCGGCACCGTGCGGGCCGTGCCGAACCTCGTCGACGCCGTCTGGGCGGGCCGCCCGAGGGCCCCCGCCGGACCGGTTGTGCTCCATCCGGATGCCCTGTGCGGCGAGGCCTGCACCGACAAAATCGGCCGGATCCGGGCGGCCCTCGCCGAGGGCGGCTGCGATGCCCTGGTCATCTCGGATCCGCACAATCTCGCCTGGGCCTTCAACCTGCGCGGCTCCGATGTCGGTCACACGCCCCTGGCCCTCGGCTATGCCATCCTGCCGCGCGAGGGGTTGGCGCGGCTGTTCCTGGTCTCGCCCGAGGTCGATCCGGCGCTGCGCGCGGTGCTGGCCCCGATCGCCGAGATCCTGCCCCGGGCGGAACTGGACGACGGGCTGGGATCCCTCGCCGGCGTGCGTGTCCGCCTCGACGCGGCGACCGGCGCCGTCGCCCTGAAGGAAAAGATCGAGGCTGCCGGCGGCACCGCCGATGTCGGCAAGGATCCGATCACCGGCATGAAGGCGGTCAAGAACGCCGCCGAGATCGCCGGTGCGCGCGCCGCCCATGTCCGCGACGGGGCGAGTGTCGTGCGGTTTCTTGCCTGGCTCGACGGTGCGGCCGCGGCCGGGGGCCTCACCGAGATCGCCGCCGTCGAGGCCCTTGAGGATTTCCGCGCGGCGGGCGGCGATCTGCGCGAGGTCTCGTTCCCGACGATCTCGGGATCCGGGCCGAACGGCGCGATCGTCCATTATCGGGTGAGCCGCGCCACCGACCGGACGGTCCGGACCGGCGAGTTGTTCCTGATCGATTCCGGTGCGCAGTATCCGGACGGCACCACCGACATCACCCGCACGGTCGCGGTGGGCACGCCGAGCGCGGAGATGCGCGACCGTTACACCCGGGTTCTGAAGGGCCACGTCGCGATTGCCCGGGCGGTGTTTCCTGTCGGCACGACCGGCGCCCAGATCGACGCTTTCGCCCGGGCGCCGCTTTGGCAGGCGGGACTCGACTTCGATCACGGCACCGGCCACGGCGTCGGCGCCTTCCTGTCGGTGCACGAGGGACCGCAGCGGATCGCCAAGACCGGCACGGTGGTGCTGGAGCCCGGCATGCTCCTGTCGAACGAGCCGGGCTATTACGCCCGCGGCGCCTACGGCATCCGGATCGAGAACCTCGTGCTGGTCGAGCCCCGCACGATCGCGGGCGGCGAGCGCCCGATGTTGGGCTTCGAGACCCTGACGCTCGCCCCCTATGATCGGCGGCTGATCCAGCCGGACCTGCTCGAACCGGAGGAGCGCGCCTGGATCGATGCCTATCACGCCCGGGTGCGGGAGACCCTGGCGCCCCGGGTCGATGCCGGGACGCGCGACTGGCTGGAGCGTGCGACCGTGCCGCTCGCGGACTGAGCGATCGGCGTGGGATCCCGGGCGCGGCCCGTGGTAAGACCCACCGCCATCGAAACGACCGCGCTGGCCCGGATACACCGTGCGTGAAACCGCGCCGGCCCTGCGCGCGAAGGGACAGCATGATCCGCCGCCTCGCCATTCTGATCCTGGCCTTCGCCGCGAGCCTCTCGGCCGCCGCAGCCCAAGGGGTCCCGCAGGGCTTCCGCACGCCGGCCGACCTCGTGCGGGCGAGCCTCGTGGCCGAGCCCGCCGCGGTCGCCGGCGCACAGCCGTTCACGCTGGCGGTGCGGATGCAGATCAAGCCCGGCTGGCACGTCTACTGGCGCAACCCGGGCGATTCCGGACTGCCTCCGGAGGTGACCTGGACCCTGCCGGCCGGCTTCAACGCCAGCGCGATCCGGTGGCCGGCGCCGGAGCGCATCCCGATCGCGACCCTCATGAATTACGGCTACGAGGGTGAGGTCACGCTCCTCGTGCCCGTGACGCCGCCGCCGAGCCTCGACCCGGCTAATCCCGTTCAGATTCAGGCGAAGCTGACCTATCTCGTCTGCGAGACCGAGTGCGTCCCCGGTTCGGCCGATCTCGCCCTCACCCTGCCGGTGGGCAAGGCCGAGCCGGACCCGGCCAACGCCGCGCTGTTCGCGCGCGCCCGGGCTGCCCTGCCCGCGCCGGCGCTCTGGCCCCTGCGCCTGTCGAGCCAGGGCGACACGCTGCAGCTCGATTTCGCCGCGACCGGCCTGAAACCCGAATCCATCCGGAACGCCGCCTATTTCCCCTATGCCGAGACGGCGATCGACAACGCCGCCGCGCAGGTGATGACCGTCGACGAGACCGGTCTGCATCTGACCATCGCGCGCAGCAGCCCGACCGATCCTTTGCCCGCCGCCCTGCCCGGCGTCCTGACGATCGACGAGGTCGGTACGGACGGCACCCGCCGCCTCGCCTTCGCGTATGGTGACGAGCCGGTGCTTCCTGCCGTCGCGGCCGCGTCGAGCGCGCCGAATCCGGCCGGAGCCCCGCCGGCCGCCGCCGAGTTCGACGCGCTGACCCTCGCGACCGCCGCGGCCTTCGCCTTTTTGGGCGGCCTGATCCTAAACCTGATGCCCTGCGTCTTCCCGGTGCTGTCCATCAAGGTGCTGAGCCTCGTGCGGCATGCCGGCGAGGGCCCGGCGCGGCTGCGGCTGCACGGCCTCGCCTACACGGCCGGCGTGCTGGCGAGCTTCCTCGGCCTCGCATCCCTGCTGATCGCCCTGAAGGGCGGTGGGGCCGCGATCGGCTGGGGCTTCCAGCTGCAATCGCCCGCCATGGTCGCAGCCCTCGCCTATCTGCTGTTCGCTATGGGCCTGAGCCTGTCCGGAGTGGTCCATGTCGGCGGCCGGCTCGCCGGCCTCGGAGACGGCCTGACCCGGCGTGCCGGCCTGAGCGGCTCGTTCTTCACGGGTGTGCTGGCGACCCTGGTGGCGACCCCCTGCACGGCGCCGTTCATGGGCTCGGCGGTGGGCTTCGCGCTGACGCAGAGTGCCGGTGTCGCGCTCGCCGTCTTCGCGAGCCTCGGCCTCGGCCTCGCCCTGCCCTTCCTGGTGCTGACCCTCTGGCCGCCGGCCCTGCGGGCGCTGCCGCGGCCGGGCGCCTGGATGGAGACCCTCAAACAGGTCCTGGCCTTCCCGGTCTACGCCACCGTGGCCTGGCTGATCTGGGTTCTGGCGCAGCAGGTCGATCCGCGTGGGCTGCTGGCGGCGCTGATCGGCCTCGTCCTGGTGGGCTTCGCCGCCTGGGCCTGGGAACACGGCCGCGCCGCCGCGCCCGGGGCGGGCCGGGTCGCGCGGGTCGCTGCGGCCCTCGCGCTAATCGCCGTGTCGGCCCTCGCCGTGACCCTTCCGCGGGACCGCACCGCGCCGTCGGCGCAGGCCGCCGCCGACGGGGTCGAGCCCTTCACTCAAGCGCGTCTCGACGCCCTGGTGGACGCGCACCGCCCCGTCTTCGTGGACATGACCGCCGCGTGGTGCATCACCTGCGCGGTGAACGAGGCGACCTCGCTCAACACCAAGGCCGTGCGGGCCGCGATGGCCGAGCGCGGCGTGACCTACATGAAGGGCGACTGGACCAACCAGAATCCCGAGATCACCCGTCTGCTGGAGAAGCACGGGCGCAGCGGCGTGCCGCTCTACCTCCTCTATACCGGAACCGGAGCGCCTCAGGTGCTTCCGCAGATCCTCACCGAGGGGACGGTTCTGGCGGCGCTCGACGCCGTGCCGGTCGCGTCCGGCCGGAGCGCGGCGCTGACCCGCTGAATCTGCGCGAGGCCCGGGGGGCCGCCGGGCCTCGCAGCATCCGCCGGCCTCGAACGTCCCTGGCTCCCTTCGCTGCACGCGGGCGGGCGGCGCGGCCGACCGGCCTCCGGCCCGGAACCCTTTGTCCCGGAACGCTTCGCGCCCCTCTCAAGCGTCGAGCGAGAACGTCTCGTCGAAGGCGTAGCCCGAGCCGCGGACCGTACGGATCGGGTCGGCTTGGCGCGGGCCGTTCAGTGCCTTGCGCAGCCGCCCGACATGGACGTCGACCGTGCGCTCGTCGATGTAGACGTCGTGTCCCCAGACCCCGTCGAGGAGCTGCTCGCGGGAGAAGACACGGCCCGGCGCCAGCATCAGGAATTCCAGCAGACGGAACTCTGTGGGGCCGAGATGCAGCTCCTCGCCGCCGCGGCGGACGCGATGGCCGGTGCGGTCGAGTTCGAGGTCGCCCGCCGCCAGCCGGTCCGAGACATGGGCGGGCTTGGCCCGGCGGAGCAGCGCGCGGATCCGGGCAAGCAGTTCCGGGACGGAGAACGGCTTGACGATGTAGTCGTCGGCGCCCGTCCCGAGACCGCGGATCCGGTCGCCCTCCTCGCCCCGGGCAGTGAGCATGATCACGGGCAGCCGCTCGGTCTCCCGGCGCGCCCGGATCCGCCGGCACAGCTCGATGCCCGAGAGGCCGGGCAGCATCCAGTCGAGCAGGACGAGATCGGGGATCCGCTCCGCCAGGAGCAGCTCCGCGTCGTCGCCCCGAGCCGCGGAATCCACCAGAAAGCCCTCGGCTTCCAGATTGTAGCGCAGCAGCGTGGTCAGCGCCTCCTCGTCCTCGACGATCAGGACTTGCATGCTCACGTTCGAAGATCCGTTCACGAAGCGGCGCCATACGGCCTGCAGGCGCGCCGACTCTCCTTGGAGTTGGCGGGCAGGCAGAGGGTGCAGGAGGCGCCGCTCAGCCTCAACCCGCACGCTCCGATTCTCCGGCGGCGCCCCACAGGAGCGCGCGCAGGCCGACGCCTGGACCGGGGGCGGCCCGCTTACGGAGCCGGCACCCCGTCCACGGTCGCATAGTTCGACGCATCGTTCTTCGGCCGGTCGCCCGCCAGGGCCTCGCCCGTGGCGAGATAATGGATCGTCTCGGCGATGTTGGTGGTGTGGTCGCCGATCCGCTCGACGTTCTTGGCGCAGAACAGAAGATGCGTGCAGAACGAGATGTTGCGCGGATCCTCCATCATGTAGGTCAGGAGCTCGCGGAACAGCGAATTGTACAGGGCGTCGATCTCGCCGTCCCGCTCCCAGACATCGTGGGCTGCCTGGACGTCGCGGCTCGCATAGGCGTCGAGAACGTCCTTGAGCTGGCCCTCCGCGAGGTCGCTCATGTGGCGCACGCCGAGAACGATCTTCTGGGCCGGCGCCTGATCGGAGATCGCCACCACCCGCTTGGCGACGTTCTTGGCGAGGTCGCCGATCCGCTCGAGGTCGCCGGAGACGCGGATCGCCGAGATCGTCTCACGCAGATCGATCGCCAGGGGCTGACGCCGGGCGATCAACAGCACGGCGCGCTCCTCGATGTCCCGCTGCAGGGCGTCGAGGCGCTTGTCGGCGACGATCACCGCCTGGGCGAGCGTGTCGTCCCGGCGCACGAGGGCGTCCGTCGCCTCCGCGGTCATCTTCTCGGCCACGCCGCCCATCTCCGAGATCGAGCGACGCAGGTTCTCCAGGTCGGTGTCGTAGGAGGTGACGATATGGCCGGGCATGGCGAATCCTTCGATGGGTCCCGGGGGCGGCGCTCCGGGGAGGCCCTCGGGGACCCGCCGGCCCTCCGCGGATGCGGCGACCGGACGGCCTTCCCCGAGACCGGAGCGTTCAGGCAGACTAGCCGAACCGGCCGGTGATGTAGTCCTGGGTGCGGCGTTCCGTCGGGTTCATGAACATCCGGTTGGTCGGACCGAACTCGATCAGCTGGCCCAGATACATGAAGGCGGTGAACTGCGAGATGCGCGCCGCCTGCTGCATGTTGTGGGTGACGATCACGATGGTGAACTCGTCGCGCAACTGCTCGATCAGCTCCTCGATGCGGCCGGTGGAGATCGGGTCGAGGGCCGAGGTCGGCTCGTCGAACAGGATCACCTCCGGGCGCTGCGCCACCGTGCGGGCGATGCACAGGCGCTGCTGCTGGCCGCCCGACAGGCCCGTGCCCTGCTGCTTGAGCTTGTCCTTCACCTCGTCCCAGAGTGCGGCCTTGCGCAGGGAGGCCTCGATCCGGCCGTCGAGTTCGGATTTCGGCAGCTTCTCGTAGAGGCGCAGGCCGAAGGCGACGTTGTCATAGATCGACATCGGGAACGGCGTCGGCTTCTGGAACACCATGCCGATGCGCGAGCGCAGCTCGTTCAGGTCGATGGAGGGGCTGAGGATGTTCTCGCCGTCCAGGAGGATCTCGCCCTCGGCCCGCTGCTCCGGATAGAGGCTGTAGATCCGGTTGAAGCAGCGCAGCAGGGTGGACTTGCCGCAGCCCGACGGCCCGATCAGCGCCGTGACCTGCCGGTCGTGGAAGTTGAGGTTGACGTCCTTCAACCCGTGGAAGCTGCCGTAGTAGAAGTTCAGGCGCTTCACGGCGATCCGCACGGGACCGCCCTCGTCGGCGCGGTTGCGGTTCAGCTCGACCGTGGGGATCGCGGAGGCGGCGTTCATCGTCGTGTCCTCGAAGGGTCTCAGCGCGAGGTCTGCGGCTTGATCACAAGGCGGGCAATGATCGACAGCACCAGGATGGTGGCGGTGATCAGAAGCGCGCCGGCCCAGGCGAGGCCCTGCCAGTTCGGGTAGGGCGACAGGGCGAACTGGTAGATCATCACCGGCAGGTTCGCGACGCCGCCCATCAGGTTGGCCGAGAACCAGGAATTGTTGTTGAGGGCGGTGAACAGCAATGGCGCCGTCTCGCCGGCGATGCGCGCCAGGGCCAGGATGATCCCGGTGACGATGCCGGCCGAGGCCGCCCGCCACGTGACGTTGATGATCACCGTCGAGGGCGGCGCCCCGAGCGCCGCGCCGGCCTCCCGCAGGGTTCCGGGGACGAGCCGCAGCATGTCCTCGGTGGTGCGGACGATCACCGGAACGGCGATGATCGCGAGCGCGACGCCGCCGGCCCAGCCCGAATAGGTGCCCATCGGCCGCACCATCAGGGTGTAGACGAACAGGCCGATCAGGATCGACGGCGCCGAGAGCAGGATGTCGTTGAGGAAGCGGATCAGGGCCGCGAGCTTCGAGCCGCGCCCGTACTCGGCCAGGAAGGTCCCGGCCATGACGCCGACCGGCGTCGCGATCACGATGCCGATCCCGGTCAGGACGAGGCTGCCCAGAATGGCGTTGGCGATGCCGCCGCCCTCGGATCCGGGGCCCGGCGTCGGGTTGGTGAACAGGGTCGGCGTGAAGCCGCGCACGCCCTGGACGATCAGCATCACCAGGATCGAGCCCAGGACCAGGGCGCCCACCAGCGTCGCCCCGGTGCAGGCAACCCGCAGCGTGCGGTCGGCGATGCGCCGGCCCTGACGGACCCGGCCGGAGCGGCGCCGGGGCGCCGCGGTCATCGTGGGGGAGGCGTCCATCGCGCGTGCTCCTCAGGCGGCCTGGACGCGGCGCGTCAGCAGCCGGGCGATGATGAGAACCACGAAGGTGATCACGAACAGGATGCAGCCCAGAGCCATCAGGGCGTTGAGCTGGAGGCCGTCGGCTTCGTTGAACTCGTTGGCGATGCGCGACGCGATGGTCGAGCTCGGATCGAAGATCGAGGCCGAGAGGCGGTTGGCGTTGCCGACCACGAAGGTCACCGCCATCGTCTCGCCCAGCGCCCGGCCGAGGCCGAGCATGATCGCCCCGATGATCGAGACCGAGGCCTGCGGCACCAGCACGTGGCGCACCACCTCCCAGGTGGTACAGCCGATGCCGTAGGCGCTCTCGCGCAGCACGGTCGGGATCTGGTCGAGCATGTCGCGGGCGATCGAGGCGATGAACGGCACGATCATGATCGCCAGGATGATCCCGGCGGTGAAGACGCCGACGCCCGAGGGCACCCGGGCGTAGAACAGCGTGCCGACGATCGGCATGCCCTCGACGAGGTTCGAGACCGGGATCTGGATGTAGCGCGCGAAGAGCGGCGCGAACACGAACAGGCCCCACATGCCGTAGATGATGCTGGGCACGGCGGCGAGCAGCTCGATCGTCATGGCGACCGGCTTGCGGGCCCAGCCCGGGCAGAGCTGGGTGAGGTAGACCGCGATCCCGAGGGAGACGGGGACGCCGATCAGGAGCGCCAGGAAGGCGGAGGCGACGGTCCCGATCACCGCCACCAGGGCGCCGTACTGCTCGGTCCCGACGTTCCAGGCGCTGGAGGTCAGGAATCCGAAGCCGAATTCGCGGAAGGCGGGCCAACCGCCGTAGAGGATCGAGCCCAGGATGCCGGCGAGGACGAGCAGCACCAGCAGCGCTGCGGCATACGAGGAGGTCCGGAACAGGGTGTCGAGGCTCCGGCTCGGCGCCTTCCGCGCCGTCGCGGAACGGGTTCGGCCGAGGGCGATCGATTCTGTCAAAGCGGGCATCCGCTGTTCTCTGCGAAGAGGGCGTGGTAGCGCGGGGCGTTCCAAGAAGCGAGGGAGGAGGTTCCCACCTCCTCCCGGCCACGCTCACATGTTGAAGACGGGCTTACCGTCCTTGCCCTTCACGTCCTTCCACTCCTGGTGGATCAGCTCGACAACGTTGTCCGGCAGCGGGACATAGTCGAGGTCGACGGCAAGCTTGTCGCCGTTCTTGTAGGCCCAGTTGAAGAACTTGAGCACATCGGCGGACTTGGCCGGATCGACGGCGTCCTTGTGGACCAGGATGAAGGTCGCCGCCGTGATCGGCCACGCCGCCTCGCCCGGCTGGTTGGTCAGGGAGATGCCGAAGCCCGGGGTCGCCTTCCAGTCGGCGCTCGCCGCCGCGGCCTGGAACGCCTTGTCGTCGGGCTGCGGATACTTGCCGGCCTTGTTCTGCAGCAGGGCGTAGGAAAGCTTGTTCTGCTTGGCGTAGGCCGACTCGACGTAGCCGATCGCGTTCGGGACCTGCTTCACCGTGGCGGTCACGCCCTCGTTGCCCTTGCCACCCTGCCCCACCGGCCAGGAGATCGTCGTAGCGGCGCCGTATTCCTTCTTCCAGGGCTCGGAGACCTGGGACAGGTAGGTGGTGAAGATGTTGGTCGTGCCCGACGCGTCGGAGCGGTAGACCGGGGTGATGTTGGAGTCGGGGAGCTTCAGCCCGTCATTGAGTTTCGCGATCCGCGGATCGCTCCACTTGGCGATCTTGCCGGCATAGATGTCGGCCAGCACGTCGCCGGTGAGCTTGAGCTTGCCCGGCTCGATCCCGGGGATGTTCACCACCGGCACGACGCCGCCCATCACGGTCGGGAACTGGACGAGACCGTCCTTGGCGAGCTGCTCGGGCTTGAGGGGCGCGTCGGTGGCGCCGAAATCGACCGTCTTCGCCTGGATCTGCTTGATGCCGCCCCCGGAGCCGATCGACTGGTAGTTGAGGCCCGAGCCGGTCTCCTTGCGATAGGCCTCGGCCCACTTGGAGTAGACCGGGAAGGGGAACGTAGCCCCGGCGCCGGTGATATCGGCGGCGAGCGCCGCGGACGCCAGCTGAACCGTCGCGAGGCCGACGGCGAGCGCGTAAGCGAAGGGTCTCAAGGGATTCTCCGTTGCCGTCGGGCAAGAGCCTGCGCTGCCCTGCCGGCAAGCCCATGCCCGCGGCAGAGCTCTGCGGCCGATCTTCCGAAGAGACCCAGCGCCGGCCGCCCGATGGAGGGGCGCATACGACAGGCAGATGACACCGGGATGACATCGCGCCGCGGGCCCGACGGCACGGTTCGTGGTTCTCGCGCGTTCATAACCCGCATGGGCAGCGGCAATGCCGGGGCAATGCCAGCTGCAGCGGTAGTGGCAGCGGCAGCGGCAGTTACAGCGGGAGGACGTCGGATCGTGGGCGGCGAGGAGGTCGATACGGGGGCGGATGCCGACCCGGTCTGGTCGGCCCTGCATGCGGAGCGGGAAGCCGTGGAGCGTGCCCTCACGCTGGCGCAGGCGCGCCAGAAATTCTCCACCGATCCGGAGCTGGCGGCCGCAGCGCGGCGCGAGGAGGCCGAGCTGCTGGTCAACCTCGACCGGGTGCTGACGTTGATTCGTGCCGCCGAGTATCGTCGACGGCCGGGGGCGCGCCGCTGGTAGCGGCGCGGGGCCGGATCAGATCGCCCGGCGCAGCTCCCGCTCCTTCTGGCGCAGTCGCAGAAGCAGCTCGACGTGCGTGTCGGTGATCGGCTGCGTGTCGACGCTGCCTTCGTAGACCGTGCGAAGGTTGAGGCCGAGCTGGCGCGTGTCGAGCGCCCGCTTCAGCGACTGTCCCGCAGGCAGATGCCCATCGGACTCGACGATAGCCGGCTTCATGGCTCCCTCCCGCCCATCGACCGCCCATGCCTTCCGCGGTACCGGGATGACGGCACTTTCAAGTCGAATAGTTAACGCATCGTTAAGCTCAACCAACGGTTAAGGCTGTCGCCGGGCTACGCCTCGGCGCCCTGAAGCAGGCGCGCGGCTGCCGCCCGGGCTTCGTCGGTGACGGTGGCGCCCGCCAGCATCCGGGCGATCTCCTCCCGGCGCTCGGCGACCGGCAGGCTCGACACGCGGGTGGCGACGCGGCCGGCCCCCTTCACGGGCGCCTTGGCGATCAGGAAATGCGTCTCGGCGCGCGCGGCAACCTGGGGGGCATGGGTCACCGCGACCACCTGCACGGTGGCCGCCAGCCGGGCGAGGCGCAGCCCGATGGCGTCCGCCACCGCGCCGCCGACCCCGGTATCGATCTCGTCGAAGATGAGGGTCGGAGCGGAGCCCTTGTCGGCCAGCACCACCTTGAGCGCCAGCATGAAGCGCGACAGCTCGCCACCCGAGGCGACCTTCATCATCGGACCGGGCTTGGTCCCCGGGTTTGTCTGGGCCCAGAACTCGACGCGGTCGGTGCCGGCGGCATCGCGGGTATCCGGATCCGTGACGATCTCGGTGATGAACCGGGCCCGCTCCAGCTTGAGGGGCGGCAGCTCGGCCTTCACGGCGGCGTCGAGCTGCTTGGCCGCCCGGCGGCGCCCGGCGCTGAGCTTCTCGGCAGCCTCGGCGTAGGCGGCCTCCGCCGTCGCGAGCCCCTCCTCGAGGCCGGACAGCGCCGCCTCGCCGGCATCGATGGCCGCGACGTCGTTGGCGTAGCGCTCCGCCAGGGCGGCGAGGTCGTCGGCGGGCACGTCGTACTTGCGCGACGCGGCGCGCAGGGCGAAGAGCCGCTCCTCCACGCGCTCCAGGTCGCGGGGATCGAACTCCGTCTCGGCCACTGCAGCATCGAGGACCGCCCGGGCTTCGTCCAGGGCGACCATCGCGGCGTCGAGGGCGTTCACGCACGGGTCGACGAGGGCCGGCAGCTGCGCGGCGCGGCGCTCCAGCTTGCGCAGGGCGGCCGAGAGATGCGGCACGCCGGAATGGGGTCCGCCGACCGCCTCCAGCGCCTCGCTGAGTTCGCGCGCCACCTTCTCGGATTGCTGCATGATGGTGCGGCGCTCGGCGAGCTGCGCCTCCTCCCCCGGAAGCGGCGCGAGTTCGGCGAGTTCCTCCACGGAATGGCGCAGGAAGTCGGCCTCCTTGCGGGCCGTCTCGACCCGGGCGCGGTGCTCGGCGAGTTCGGTCCGAGCCGTCCGGACGGCCCGAGCGGCGGTGCCGACCTTGGCGAGCTGGGGCTGAAGCCCGCCGAAGGCGTCCAAGATCGCGCGGTGCGAGGCGGGGTCGGCGAGCGCCCGGTCGTCGTGCTGCCCGTGGATCTCCACGAGGGCCGCGCCGATCGCCCGCAGGACCTGCACGCCCACCGGCTGGTCGTTGACGAAGGCGCGGGTCCGGCCGTCCGCCATCTGGGTCCGGCGCAGGATCAGGTCGCCCTCGGTGTCGATCTCGGCCTCCTCCGCGATCCGGCGCGCGGGATGGTCGACGGGCAGGTCGAAGACCGCCGTGACCACGCCCTGCGCCTCGCCGTGACGCACCAGGCGGCCGTCGCCACGACCGCCGAGGGCCAGGGCGAAGGCGTCGAGCAGGATCGATTTGCCCGCGCCCGTCTCTCCGGTCAGGACGCTGAGTCCCGATCGAAAATTCAGTTCGAGCCTGTCGATCAGGACGATGTCGCGAATCGCGAGCTGCGCCAGCATGCGGCGACGGGGATTCCTCAGGACGGGACCGCACACATAAGGCCGCTGCGGCGCGGATTCACCCCAAAAATGCGTCGCACCACGCAAGGGGGCGCCGCAACGGGAAAGGCCCGGAGCGGCGGCTCCGGGCCTCGATCTGTGCGCGGGACGGCCCGGTTGCGGGCTCCGATGCCTACTCGGCCGAGGCGGTCTTGCCGGTGACCGTGCGGTAGATCTTCGAGAGGAACGAGGACTTCTCCTCGCGGGGCTCGAGGCCGCCCTGAGCCAGGAGCGCGTGGGCGTCCTTGTACCAGGGGCTTTCCGGGAAGTTGTGTCCGAGCACCGCGGCGGCATTCTGCGCCTCCTGGGTGATGCCCAGCGCCCAGTAGGCCTCGGTCAGGCGCTCCAGGGCCTCCTCGGCGTGGCGGGTGGTCTGGTACTTGGCGACCACGTCGCGGAAGCGGTTGATCGCCGCCGGGAAATTCCGCTTCTCGAGGTAGAAGCGGCCGATCTCCATCTCCTTGCCGGCGAGCTGATCGCGGGTGATCTGGATCTTCGCCTTCGCGTCAGCAGCGTATTCCGATGTCGGATACTTCTGTACCAGTTCCTGGAGGGCGACGAGCGCCTTCTCGGACCGGTCCTGATCGCGGGTGACGTCCGGGATCTGCTTATAGTTCGACATCGCCATCAGGTACTGCGCGTAGGCGGCGTCCTTGCTGGCCGGATGCCGCTGCAGGTAACGCTTCGAGGCGCTGATGGCGTCGTCGTATTTCTGGCCTTCGTAGTTGGCGTAGGCCGTCATCAGCAGTGCCTTCCGAGACCACTCGGAATACTGATACTGCTTGTCCAGATTGTCGAATTTCTTGACCGCGCCCTCGTAGTCGCTGTCCTCGAGCTTGGCCAAGCCATCGCTGTACAGCTTGTCGGCCGGGACGTCCGGGACGACTTCGGGTTTGTACTTCTCAGCGAAGATGCTGGTCGGGTCGAAGTCGCAGCCGCCGAGGCCCAGGCCGAGGATGGCCACGAGGGGCGCCGCGAAGGCCGCTCCCCGGCGATGACGAATGGTGACAGGCATCTGGCGCTCTTTCCCGGAACCGGCGCCGTCTCGCGCCGTCATGCCATCGCGTGGGTGGATCCGGCCCGCCCCGGGCCGTGCCCGCCGTTCACGGACCGTTAAACCGTGACGTTCGATTCGGGCACGAAAGCGGCAAGGCTGCGGCAGCCAGGATCGGTTGCCGGCTGTGTCCCACCGGCCACAGGCGCTTTCTAGAGGTCGCCCGCGAAGGCGGCGATGCCGAGGCCGACGCCGAGTTCGGACAAAACGGTCTCGCGGCGCGAGCCCTGCGCCTCGACGATGGCGTAGTTCGCCCGGTCGGCGAAGAGGGCCGAGAGCACGCCGACATTCATCCGGTGGCCGCCGCAATAGGAGCGGTAGGCGCCCTGGATCGGCAACCCGGCCAGCGCCAGGTCGCCGATCGCGTCGAGGATCTTGTGGCGGACGAATTCGTCCTGGAAGCGCAGCCCCTCGGGGTTGACCACCGCGGTCTCGCCGACCGCCACGGTGTTCTCCAGCGAGGCGCCGAGGGCGAAGCCCGCCTTCCAGTAGCGCTCCACGTCCCGCATCATCCCGAAGGTGCGGGCGCCGGCGATCTCGCGGCGATAGGTGGCGGGCGAGAGGTCCATCGCCTTGCGGGAGCGGCCGATCACCGGGCTCTCGAAATCGATCTCGACATCGAGGCGGAAGCCGCGATCGATCGGACGCAGCTCCGCGAAGGACGTGCCGGTCTCGATGCGGACGTGGCGGAGGATCTTGAGCCAGCGCCGGGGGGTGTCGCAGGTGGCGATCCCCACTTGGTCGATCGCCTGGACGAAGGGGAGCGCGGATCCGTCGAGGATCGGCATCTCCGGGCCGTCGATCTCGATCAGGGCGTTGTCGACGCCCAGGCCGAACAGGGCGGACATCAGGTGCTCGACGGTGGCGACTGCGCCCGTCTCAACGTCCCCCAGAACGGTGCAGAGTTCCGTGGCGGAGACGAGGGCGTGGTGTGCCTTGATCAGGCGGTCGTTGCCGTGAGTGGTGCCGGTGCGGAGGAAGGCGATGCCATGATTGGCCGGAGCGGGCCGGATCGTGATCTCGGCGGGATTGCCGGAGTGAACTCCGATGCCCGAGAGAGTCGCCGGCCCTTTGAGGGTCGTCTGTTTGTGCGTTCGCATTCCTTAGCCCCCGGGCGCGACCAGATCCCGACACCCCGACCGGGGGTGAAGAGAAAACCGACTGATCCGTCCGCTGCTTGATGCCCTAGCCCACGCGATCAGGTTGTGTCCCGATGCGTGTCGTCTCGATCACATGGTTTCTATAGCTGCACCGCACAGGGCAGCCAAATCACGGATTCTTACGGTCTGTTACAGACACGCTTACCGGCTCGTTGCCGCAAAACGCTGGTCCATCAAAGGCTTAAAGCTTGGTTAACGCATGGCTAAGCGGCGGCCGTTCTGTGGCGCGGATGCACCACGGTCCCGGCCTCGCGAGACGCCGCATGCCCACGCGATGGGGCCTGTTTCAGGCTGTAACAACCACGAGTTGCTTTGTTGCAGCGCGAAGGGGCCGGCGGTTTCCCGCCGGCCCCCTGCCGTGTCCGAGATCTCGGCCTGTCAGTTCGCCTGACGGCGCAGGAAGGCGGGGATCTCGAGCTGATCGTCGTCCATCATCCGGGGCTGCGCGGAGACCCGGCCCTGCGCGTCGAGGTTGCCCTGGGCCGGGCGGTATTGCGGCACCGCGGGCGCGGCCGGGGCACGGGGGGCCGGCGGCACGTGGGACTGGGCCATGTGCGGCTGGGCCATGTGCGGCTGGGCCAAATGCGGCTGCGGGGCGGCGGGAGAGGCCGGCCGGGCTGCCGGGGCGCCCTCCATGTCCTCGCGGCGGCCGCCGAAGCCCACGGTGGCGAGCCGGCGCAGCAGCGAGGTCCGCTTGGATTCCGGAGCGGCCTCCTCGGCCGCGCGGTTCGCCATGATCTGGGTCTGGGCGATCGGCGGCAGCTCGTGGATCTGCGGCATGCGCGGAGCGCGGGCGAGCGGCGTGCCCGTCGGGGCGGCGGGACGCGGCGGCACGAACGGGCCGGCCTCGATGGCGGGGGCCGGCTCGGCCCGCTGCGGTGCGGGAGCCGGGACGAACGGTGCCGCGGCGCGCGCCTGGGCCGGGGCGAGCACGACGTCGTCGCGGGTCACCGGCGCGGCGCTCTCCATGCGGCTCTCGATCCGCGGCTCGGCCCGCATCTCCGTGCTGGGCTGCGGCGCGGGGGCCGGCGCGGCCGACTCGGTGCGGATGCTCGGCACCGGCGAGGCGGCGCGAGAGCGGGCCTCGGCGCGCAGGCGCTCGGCAACCTCCGCGATGCGCTGCTCGGTCTCGGCGATGGCCGGGTTGTTGGGCGAGTTCGCCGAGATCAGCAGCGGCTCGATGCCGGTGGCGACCACTGACACGCGGATGATGCCGTCGAGGCTCTCGTCGAAGGTGGCGCCCAGGATGATGTTGGCGTCCTGGTCGACTTCCTCGCGGATGCGGGTCGCGGCCTCGTCGAGCTCGTACAGGGTCAGGTCCGAGCCGCCCGTGATCGAGATCAGCAGGCCGCGGGCCCCCTTCATGGAGACGTCGTCGAGGAGCGGATTGGCGATGGCCGCCTCGGCGGCGCGGTTGGCGCGCTTCTCGCCGGAGGCCTCGCCGGTGCCCATCATGGCCTTGCCCATGCCCCGCATGATCGCGCGGACGTCGGCGAAGTCGAGGTTGATGAGGCCTTCCTTCACCATCAGGTCGGTGATGCAGGCGACGCCGGAGTAGAGCACCTGGTCGGCCATCGCGAAGGCGTCCGCGAAGGTGGTCTTCTCGTTGGCGACCCGGAACAGGTTCTGGTTCGGGATCACGATCAGGGTGTCGACCGCGGCCTGCAGCTCCTGGATGCCGGATTCGGCGGTGCGCATGCGGCGCATGCCCTCGAACTGGAACGGCTTCGTCACGACGCCGACCGTCAGGATGCCCATGTCGCGGGCCGCACGGGCGATGACCGGAGCGGCGCCGGTGCCGGTGCCGCCGCCCATGCCGGCGGTGATGAAGCACATGTGGGCGCCCGAGAGCTGATCACGGATCTCGTCGATCACCTCGTCGGCGGCGGCCGAGCCGACCTCCGGGTGCGAGCCGGCGCCGAGGCCCTGCGTCACACCCAGGCCCATCTGGATCACCCGCTCGGCCTTCGAGGAGGTGAGCGCCTGGGCGTCCGTATTGGCCACGACGAATTCGCAGCCGAGCAGGCCCGACTCGATCATGTTGTTGACGGCGTTGCCGCCGGCGCCGCCGACGCCGAAGACGGTGATGCGGGGCTTGAGTTCCCGGATGTCCGGCGCCTGGAGGGTGATGGCCATGGTGTCGAGCCTCTCGCTAACTGTGCTTTCCGTGCGACGCCTGGGCGCCGGATACTCTTCGATCCGCCCGTCCGCGGGGGCGGATGCGAAACCCTAGAAGCTGTCCCGGAGCCAGCGGCCGACCCGGTTCAGGTAGTTGTCGGTTCCGGTCGCCGCGAAGGCGCCGTGCCCCCGCGGCTCGAAATGCTCGGCATGCGCCACCTGCGGGTAGACCAGCAGGCCGACCGCCGCCGAGAAGGCCGGGCCCTTTGCGGCTTCCGGCAGACCCCGGATCCCGAGGGGCCGTCCGATTCGCACCTGACCCTGGAGGACGCGGCGGGCGACCTCCGGCAGGCCGACGAGCTGGCTGGCGCCGCCGGTGAGAACCACACGCCGTCCGGCCTGGGCCGCGAAGCCCGCGTCCCGCAGGCGGTCGCGGACCAGCTCGACCACCTCCTCGACCCGCGGCTTGATGATCCGCACGAGCTGCGAGCGCGGGATGTGGGCCGGGGCCTCGCCCTCGTCCTCGCCGACCCCGTGCACCGCGATCATGTCGCGGTCGTCGGAAGGCGTGGACAGGGCCGAGCCGTAGAGGGTCTTCAGCCGCTCGGCCGCGGCCATCCGGGTGGAGAGGCCGCGGGCGATGTCCATGGTGACGTGGTGCCCGCCCACCGCCAGGGCGTCCACGTGGACGAGGTGCCCGCCGGAGAACACGCCGACGCTGGTGGTGCCGCCGCCCATGTCGACGACGCAGACGCCCATCTCGGCCTCGTCGTCCACGAGCGCGGAGAGTCCGGCCGCGTAGGGCGTGGCGATCACCGCCTCGACGCCGAGGTGGCAATGCTCCACCGCCAGCATGACGTTGCGGGCGGCGGCCAGCTCGCTGGTGACCACGTGCAGGTCGACGCTGAGCGCCTCGCCGATCATGCCCGACGGGTCGATGACGGCGCCCTGCCCGTCCAGGGCGTAGCCGGTGGGCAGGGCGTGCAGCACGGCCCGGCCGGGGCTGACGCCGTGGGCGCTCGCGGTCTCGAGCACCCGCTCGACGTCGCTGCCCGTGACGGTGCCGGAGCGGACGTTCACCCGCGCCTGGAAATGCTGAGAGGCGAGCCGGCCGCCCGACATGTTGACGATGACCGACTGGACCTCGACCTTGGCCATCCGCTCGGCGGCGTGGACCGCCTGACGGATCGCGCCCTCGGCGGCGGCGAGGTCGACGATGGCGCCGCCCTTCAGGCCGAGCGAGCGCTGGTGGCCGATGCCGATGATGCGCGCGAGGTGGGTGCGCCCGCGCAGCGTGGTGAGCGCCTCGGCGGGCTGCAGCTCGGCGATGAGGCAGACCACCTTGCTCGTGCCGATATCGAGCACCGAGAGGGTGGTCGAGCGCCGGGCGGAGAGCGGCTTCAAGCGCGGCGTGAGGCCGTGTTGGCTGTGCATTGACGCTACCGGACGCGGGAGGCGGGACGGGCGGAGATCGACAGGAAGGGCATCAGCTGGCCGCGCCCTTCTTCTTCGCCTTCTGGGCTTCCGCACGGGCGGCGGCGGCCTCCTCGGTCAGGCGCACCACGAGGCGGTCCGGCATGCGCAGGTCCACCGCGATGATGTCCTTCTCAAGCAGGCCGGCCTCGCGCTCGAACCGGACGAGGCGGGCGAGCGCCGCGGCCGGGTCGGCCTCGGGCAGGCGCACGTCGATGCCGTCGAACTTGAGGGTCCAGCGCCGACCGGACACGTAGGTGCCGGCCTTGATCCGCTCGGCGAGCGGTCCGGCGGCGGCGATGAGGGCGAGATATTCCGGAAGCTTGGTGTTGGCGTCGTCGCCGACCACCAGGGGGAGGCTGGCATAGCGGTCGTCCCGCATGGCGTCGATGACGGTGCCGTCGGCGGCGATCACGCTGATCTCGCCGTTCTTCTGCCAGAGGGCCGCGGGCTCGCGCTCCACCTGGGTGATGGCGATCTCGTTGGGATAGATCTTCCGGACGGAGGCCTGGGCGATCAGCGGCACGCGCAGCAGCCGCTCGCGGACCTCGTTGACGTCGAGGAAGGGAACCGAGGAGCGCCAGTCGATGCCGGCGGCGGCCAGCACCTCGCGCTCGTACATCCGGGAGATGCCCGAGATGGTGACGCGCTCGACGCCGAAGCCCGCGACGCGCGCCGCGATGTCGAGGGGACGGCCCTGCTCCGCCACGAAGGCGTCGTAGCGGCCACTCGCCACGAAACCGGCGAGCGCCATGGCGGCGGCGGACACGGAGACCGCCACCACGCCGACGCCGCGCGGCAGGCGCTCGCTCAGGCGCTGACCCGAGCGAGCCCGGCGGACCGAGAGCGACCGAGGCGAGACGCGGCCGGCGAGCCGGCCCAGGATCGCGCCAGCGAGGCGCGCGGGACCGGTCCGGCCGGCGGCGTCGCCGCTCAGCGATTCAGGGAAGCGTCCTCCACCATCCATCGGACGAGCTCACCGAAACTCAGGCCCGCATGGGCCGCCATCTCCGGCACAAGGCTCGTCTGGGTCATGCCGGGTTGCGTGTTGACCTCCAGCACGACGAGCAGACCGGTTCCACCCGGTGTGTCGTCGTAGCGAAGGTCGGCACGGCTGACGCCCCGACAGCCCAGTGCTTGATGCGCCGTTAACGACAGTTCTTGGACACGCTGGTAAACATTTGGTTTAAGTTCGGCCGGGAGCACGTGCACCGACCCCCCCGGGGCGTATTTAGCGTCGTAGTCGTACCAATCCCCCGTCGCGGCCTTCACCTCGATCACGCCGAGGGCCCTGTCGCCCATCACCCCGCAGGTGAGCTCGCGGCCGGCTATGTAAGGTTCTACAAGGACTTGCTCGCCGAACGTCCACTCCTCGGAGGCGAGGATCTGGGGCGGGTGCGAGCGCCCGTCGCGCACGATGATCACACCCACCGAGGAGCCCTCGGCGATGGGTTTCACCACATAGGGTGGCGGCAGGGGGTGTGTCCCGGCGGCCTCACGACGGTTAACGATCCGGCCTTCCGGCACGTCGACGCCGGCCGCGCGCATGACGGTCTTGGCCTGCTCCTTGTTCATCGCGAGCGCCGAGGCGAGGACGCCGGAATGGGTGTAGGGGATCCTGAGGATCTCCAGGAGACCCTGGATCGTGCCGTCCTCCCCGTCCGGGCCGTGCAGCGCGTTGAAGGCCACGTCCGGCTTGAGCGCCGTCAGCACGGAGGCGATATCGGGACCGACATCGACCCGGGTGACCCGGTAGCCCTCGCCTTCGAGGGCGTCGGCGCAGGCCTTGCCGGAACTGAGCGAGACTTCGCGCTCGGCGGAGGTGCCGCCCAGCAGGACGGCGACGTGCTTGGACATCAGGGCACCTCGAATAGGTCGGCTTCAAACAGACTCTGCAGGGACCGGACGGTCACCGGTGGCAGACGAGCACCGTATCCCGGCCGCATCGGCGAGACGGGAACACCGCGCTCACCGGGGGGCGGCCGCCGCGCCGATCCGCCGGATCTCCCAGCGCAGCTCGACGCCGCTCGTCTCGCGCACCCGGCGACGGACTTCCTCGCCGAGTCCCTCGATATCGGCGGCGGTCGCATGGCCGGTGTTGATCAGGAAATTGCAGTGCATCTCGCTGACCTGGGCGCCGCCCCGGGTCAGGCCCCGGCAACCGGCGGCGTCGATGAGCTGCCACGCCTTGCCGCCCTCGGGATTGGCGAAGGTCGAGCCGCCGGTCCGCTCGCGGATCGGCTGGGCGGCCTCACGGGCGGCCGTGACCCGCTCCATCTCCGCCTCGATGGCGGCCCGGTCGCCGGGCTTGCCCCGGAACAGGGCGCTCGTGAAGATGACGTCCTCCGGGGCATCCGAATGCCGGTAGGAGAAGCCCATGTCGGCGTGGCTGAAGGTGCGCAATGCGCCCCGGCGGTCGATTCCGCGCGCTTCCACCAGCACGTCGGTGGTCTCGCCGCCATGCGCGCCGGCATTCATGCGCAGCGCGCCGCCGATCGAGCCCGGGATGCCGCGGTAGAAGGCGAGCCCGTCGAGACCGGCCTCGGCGGCCGCCTTGGCGAGGCGCATGTCGGGAACCGCGGTGCCCACGGCCAGCGTGTCGCCGTCGATCGCGACGCTGCCGAACGCCTTGCCGCCGAGCCGGACCACCACGCCCGGCACCCCGCCGTCGCGGACGATCAGGTTCGAGCCGAGACCGATGACCGTGACCGGCACGTCGGGGTCCAGGGTGGCGAGGAGGCGCGCCAGATCCTCCTCGTCGGCCGGGGTGAACAGGACCTCGGCGGGGCCGCCGACCCGGAACCAGGTGAGGTCGGCCAGCGGCTGGTCGGCGAGCAGGCGCCCGCGAAGATCGGGCGCGGCGGCGCGGATTCGGTCGTGGAGGGATGCGGTCATCTTTGGATCTCCCCGCTCCCCGCCTGCGGGGAGAGGGATGCGACGACCGTGTCGTCGCATCGGGGCGGCAGCCGAGGGTGAGGGGGCGGCTCCAGCTGTGGCTCGACTGAAGCCGCCCCCTCACCTTCGCCCTTCGGGCGGTCCGTGCCGACGACGGGGTCGTCGCGACCCTCTCGCGGCAGGCGGTGAGTTGAGGGCGGCACGGACAAGATCGTGTCTCGGACGCGGGCGACGGTGTTCACGATCCCGGCATTCCAGAACCCCAGGACGCGAGAGTCCTGTGCGGTCAGCCACGGGGCCCGAACGCCATGGTCGCTGTCCGCGTGGTGGTCGCCATTCCGCTCGCCAATCAGGCGTGACGTTCGGCAGTCGAACTCCGCGACAGAGCGCCTGATCGATTCCTGCCGGACGACCTCGGCCCCGCCGAGACGCCGGTCCCGCAAGCGGCACCGGAGACGGCGCTCGGCCTCGGTCAGTGATCCGCGCAGGCATCGCCGGAAACGGGTCGGTTCCGGATCGGCCCCGCGCATCCCCTCACCGTCCCCGCGCGGCCAATTCGCCCGGCAGCGCGTAGGCCCATTGGGTGATCGTACCGGCCCCGAGGCACACCACGTAGTCGCCCGGCTTGGCGAGCTCCGCGATGATCCCCGAAAGTTCCTCCGGCCGCTCCAGCGCCCGGGCGTCGCGGTGGCCGCGGGAGCGCAGGCCCGCCACAAGGCTGTCGCGGTCGAAGCCCTCGATCGGCGTCTCGCCGGCCGCGTAGACCGGCGCCACGATCACCGTGTCGGCATCGTTGAAGCAGGTGCAGAAATCGTCGAAGAGCGATTGCAGCCGGGTATAGCGGTGTGGCTGCACCACGGCGATCACGCCGTGCTCGGTCGAGGCGCGCGCGGCCTTGAGCACCGCCTTGATCTCCACCGGATGGTGTCCGTAATCGTCGAAGATCGTCGCGCCGTTCCACTCGCCGGTGCGGGTGAAGCGCCGCTTGACGCCGCCGAAGCCGGCGAGCGCCTGGCGGATCGCGTCGGGCTTCACGCCGAGCTCGTGCGCCACCGCGAGCGCCGCGGTGGCGTTGAGCGCGTTGTGCTTGCCCGGCATCGGCAGGACCAGGTCCTCCATCTCCATCCGGTAGCCGGGGCGGCGGTCGCGGATCATCACCCGGAAGCGGCTCTGGCCGCCGCGCAGGTCCACGTCGATCAGGCGCACGTCCGCCTGCGGGTTCTCGCCGTAGGTGATGATCCGCCGGTCCTCGATATGGCCGACGAGATCCTGCACCACCGGATGGTCGATGCACATCACCGCGAAGCCGTAGAACGGGATGTTGTCGATGAACCGCCGGAACGCGTCCTTCACGGCATCGAACGAGCCGAAATGATCGAGATGCTCGGGGTCGATGTTGGTGACGATGGCGACGTCCGCCGGCAGCTTCAGGAAGGTGCCGTCGGACTCGTCGGCCTCCACCACCATCCAGTCGCCCTCGCCCATGCGGGCATTGGTGCCGAAGGCGTTGATGATGCCGCCGTTGATCACCGTCGGGTCGAGGTTGCCGGCCAGCAGCAGCGTCGCGACCAGCGACGTGGTCGTGGTCTTGCCATGCGTGCCCGCGATGGCCACGCAGGACTTGAAGCGCATCAGCTCCGCCAGCATCTCGGCCCGGCGCACCACCGGCAGACGGCGCTCCCGGGCGGCTTGCAGCTCGGGATTGTCGCGCTGGATCGCCGTGGAGACGACGACCAGGGCCGCCTCCTCGACGTTCTGGGCGTCGTGGCCCACGAAGGTGCGCATGCCCTTCTCGGCGAGACGGCGGACATTGGTGTTGTCCGAGGCGTCCGACCCCTGCACCGTGTAGCCGAGGTTGTGCATCACCTCGGCGATGCCGGACATGCCGATACCGCCGATGCCGATGAAGTGGATGGGTCCGAGCTTGTCGGGCAGCTTCATGGGTCGAACCGTCTGGTGTCGGGATCGCCGGTGCGGAATCCCGGGAGGATCAGGTGCGGGCGGCCGTCTCGACGACGACCTCGGCCAGCCTCTCGGCGGCGTCATGGATGCCCGCGCTTCTGGCCGCATCGGCCGCTGCGGTCAATTTTGCCGGCGTCTCGAAGCAGGCCGTGAGGTCCGCGGCGAGGCGCTCGGGCGTGAAATCCGACTGTTTCACCGCCAGCGCCGCGCCGATCGCGTCGAGGGTCGCGGCGTTGGCGGCCTGGTCCTGATCCAGCGAGCCGGGCAGCGGGACCAGGATCGCCGGGCGGCCGATCGCCGCCAGTTCGGAGACCGTCGAGGCGCCCGAGCGCGAGACCACGAGGTGGCTCGCGGCCATGCGGGCCGGCAGGTCCTTGAAGAAGGGCGCCGCCTCGATCCCCGCGAGACCCATGGCGAGGTAGCGGTTCTGCACCGCCGTCAGGTCCTCGGGCCGGACCTGCTGGACGAGGTGCAGCCGGGCGCGCAGCGCTTCGGGCAGACGGGCGATCGCCTCGGGCACGACCTCGCCCATGACCCGGGCGCCCTGGCTGCCGCCGAAGACCAGGAGCCGCAGGGCGTCATCCGGACCGAAGGGGGGATACGGGATCTTCGCCGCCTCGATCACCGCCGGGCGAAGCGGGTTGCCGGTGTGGATCCGCGGGGCTTTGGCCTTCTCGGGCACGCCGCGCACGTCCTTGAAGCCGGTGGCGATGGTGCGGGCGCCCCGCGCCAGGAAGGCGTTGGCCCGGCCCATCACGGCATTCTGTTCGTGCAGGATCGTCGGCACGCGCAGGATCTGGCCGGCCAGCACCGGCGGGACGGTCGGATAGCCCCCGAAGCCCACGATGGCGGCCGGGTTGATCCGTCGGATCTCCTTCGCGGCCACGCCGAAGCCGCGGCCGAGCGTCAGCACGGCGCCGGCCCGCTTCAGCGGCGAGCGGCCGGACGGCGTCGCCGAGGCGATGGTGACGACCTCGGAGGCCGGGAACTCGGACGCGATGGCATCGACCCGGGCGTCGGTGGCGAGGGCCACCCGGATGCCGCGGGCGCGCAGGGCGTGGGCGAGGCTCTCGGCCGGGAACAGGTGTCCGCCGGTGCCGCCCGCGCAGAGCAGGATCGTGGGGGTGAAGACCGTCACCGCATCACTCCGGCGACGGTGGCGGGCGCGGTGCCGGGGGGCTTCTGGCTGAGCATCACGGTGCGGGGGCGCTTGCGGGTCAGGGCGACGAGGAAGCCGGTGCCGAGCGCCAGCGAGATCAGCGAGGAGCCGCCGTAGGAGACGAAGGGCAGCGTCATGCCCTTGGCGGGCATCAGCTGGGTGTTCACCGCCATGTTGATGCAGGCCTGGAGGCCGAACAGCGTGGTCAGGCCGGTGATCGCCAGCCGCGAGAAGGTGTCGTCGGTGCGGCGGGCGAGCTTGAGGCCGCGCAGGACGATGAAGGCGAACAGGGCCACGAGGCACAGGCAGACGATCACGCCGAACTCCTCGCCGGTGACCGAGAAGATGAAGTCGGTATGCGCGTCCGGCAGGTGGCGCTTGGCCACGCCCTCCCCCGGCCCGGTCCCGAACCAGCCGCCCGAGCGGAAGGATTCCCGCGACCAGAAATCCTGGAAGCCGCCGCCGGAATCCCGGTCGAGGAACTTGTTGAAGCGCTCACGCACGTGATGGAAGAACAGATAGGCAGCGAACACGCCTCCGAGGCCCAGCACGCCGAGGACGGCCACCCAGATCAGGTGGAGGCCGGCCACGAAGAACAGCGCGCACCACACCATGGTAATCAGCATGGTCTGGCCGAAATCGGGCTGGAGCAGCAGCGGCACGATGGTGATCGGCAGCAGCAGCAGGGCGAGGATCCCGCCCGGCATGTCGCGGCGCTGGGCGCCTTCCGAGAAGGCCCAGGCGGCGACGACCACGAAGGCGGGCTTCACGAATTCCGAGGGCTGCAGGCCGAAGGAGCCGAACTGGATCCAGCGGTGCGCGCCCTTGATCTCGGGCCCGAACTTGCCGGCGAGCAGGCACAGGACGACGCCGCAGACCCAGGTGACCAGCGCGAGCCGCCGGATGCCGCGCAGCGACAGGAACGACACCGCGCAGATCAGCAGGATGGTCGGCGCGAGGTACATCGCCTGCCGGTTGAGGAAGTAGAAGGTCGGGAGGCCGATGCGTTCGGCCACCGGGGGGCCGCCGCCCATCAGGAAGACCAGACCCGCGATCATCAGCGCGAACAGGGCCGCGAGCAGACCGCGGTCCACGGTCCACCACCAGTCCGTCAGGGGCGTGCGTTCCGCGCGTGACATCATGCCGGGCAACGACTCCAGGCCGCGCGGATGCCGATCCGCGCGGGTCGGGCCTGATCCTGTGCAGGAATGGTAAACGGAGCCTTATGGTCGCCGCGTGGGCTTTCGGCCGCCGCGAAACCGGCCTGCGGTGGAGTGCTGTATTCGACCGGTTTTATACTGGTATAAAGACACCCTATGTTAATCTTCCCATTGCAACTTTCAGGTGTACCCCCGGCGGGTCGAGGCGCGCTGCGCCTGGCCCGCCCAGAGGAAGCCGACGCGCCATGTTTTCTGCCCTGAACGTCCGTGAAGCGCATGCCAAGCTCGCGGCCCTCGACCGGGTTCAGGGCGTGATCGAGTTCGATCTGGCCGGGCGAATCCTCTCGGCGAACCGCAATTTCCTCGACGTCGTCGGGTACACGCTGCCCGAGATCGTCGGGCAGCACCACAGCCTGTTCATGGATTCGGCCCAGCGGGACGCGCCGGACTACCGGGCCTTCTGGGAACGCCTTCGGTCCGGCGCATTCGAATCCGGTCAATTTCAGCGGGTGGGCCGCGGCGGCCGGCCGATCTGGATCCAGGCCTCGTACAATCCGATGCTCGACGTCCGCGGCCGCCCCTACAAGGTGGTGAAGTTCGCCACCGACATCACGCAGCAGCGGACCGAGGAGGCCGACCGCGCCGGCCAGATCGCCGCGATCGACAAGGTGCAGGCGGTCATCGCCTTCGATCTCGACGGCACGGTGACGGCGGTCAACGACAATTTCCTGACCGCGATGGGCTACACCCGCGACGAGGTGATCGGGCAGCATCACAGCCTGTTCGTGGACCCCGCCCACCGCGAGAGCGAGGGGTACCGGGCCTTCTGGGCGGCCCTGCGGAACGGAACCTATCAGGCCGCCCAGTTCCGGCGGATCGGCAAGGACGGCCGCGAGGTCTGGATCCAGGCCTCCTACAACCCGATCCTCGATGCCGCCGGACGCCCCTACAAGGTGGTGAAGTTCGCCACCGACATCAGCGATCAGGTCCGGCTGCTCGCCAATCTCCGGACGCTCATCGACCAGAATTTCGGCGAGATCGAGCAGGCGGTGACGCATTCGACGAAGGCGGCCGCGCTGGCCTCGTCGGCGGCGGATTCCACCTCCGGCAACGTCCAGACCGTCGCGGCCGCGGCCGAGGAACTCGCGGCGTCGGTGGCGGAGATGTCCCAGAGCATCGTGCGCTCCCAGGGCGCCACCGACACCGCCTATGCCTGCGTCCAGGACGCGGATGGCCACACCAAGCGCCTCGCCGAGACCGCCACCGCGATGACCGGCATCGTCGGCCTGATCCGGGATATCGCCGGCCAGATCAACCTGCTGGCGCTGAACGCCACCATCGAGGCCGCCCGGGCGGGGGCGGCGGGCCGCGGCTTCGCGGTCGTGGCCTCGGAGGTGAAGGCGCTGGCCGATCAGGCGGCGCGCGCCACCGGCCAGATCAACGGCGAGATCGCCAGCGTGCAGCGCGTCTCGCAGGAGGTCGTGCAGGCGCTCAGTTCGATCGGATCCTCGGTCTCGGTGATGCGCGAGACCGTGGTGGCCACCGCGGCCGCCATCGAGGAGCAGAGCACCGTGACCCGGGACCTCGCCGAGAACATGCAGAGCGCCGCGGGCGCCGTCACGGCCATCACCGGCAATATCGGGGCGATCGTCCAGTCGGTGGCCAACGTCTCGCAGGCGGTCGGCACCACCCGCGACGCCGCCAAGGTTCTCGCGCGCTGAGAGCGGCGCACCCTCAGGGCAGCGCCTGGACCAGCTCGCGGAAGCGGTTGCCGCGGATCTCGAAGTTCCGGAACTGGTCGTAGGACGCGCAGGCCGGTGACAGCAGCACCACCGGCTCCGGCGCGCCCGAGGCGGCGGCGTTCTCGGCAGCCTTCGGGACGGCGTTCTCGAGGGTCTCGCAGCGGGTGTAGGGCACTGCGCCCTCCAGGGTCGCCGCGAAGGCATCCGAGGCGGCGCCAATCAGGTAGGCGTGGGCGACCCGCTCGAAATACGGCACCAGCGGGAAGATGCCGCCCTCCTTGGCCTTGCCGCCGAGGATCCAGTGGATGTCCCGGAAGGCGGTGAGCGCCTTCTCGGTGGAATCGGCGTTGGTCGCCTTGGAATCGTTGACGAACAGGACGTGGCCGCGCCGTCCCACCTCCTCCATCCGGTGCGGCAGGCCCGGAAAGGACGTCAGACCCGCCTGGATCTGCTCCGGCGACAGGCCGAGGGCCCGCGCCACCGCCACCGCAACGCCTGCATTCTGCCAGTTATGTGCCCCCCGGAGGGAGCCGATCCCGTTGACGTCCGCGAGCGCCGTGCCGTCGACATCGCGGACGATCCCCTCGCGCACCGTCAGCGCGTCGGTGCACAGCACGTCGCCGTGGGGCACGTGGACGCGCACGAGGTCGGCGCCGCGCCGGTCGGCGATCGCCCGGCTCGGCGCGTCGTCGATGCCGACCACCGCGAGGCCGGCGCCCTGGATCAGGCGCTCCTTGATGGCCGCGTACTGCTCCATGGTGCCGTGGCGGTCGAGATGGTCGGGGGTGATGTTCATCAGCACGCCGACGCTCGGGTCGAGGCTCGGCGTCAGGTCGATCTGGAACGACGACATCTCGATCACATGGACGCGGTCCGCCGCGGGGGGCTCCAGCGACAGGATCGCGGTGCCGATATTGCCGCCCATCTGAACGTCGCGGCCCGCCTGGGCGAGGACATGGGCGATCAGCGCCGTGGTGGTCGACTTGCCGTTGGTCCCGGTGATCGCCACGAACGGCGCCCCCGCCGCCTGGGCCCGCCGCTCCCGGCAGAACAGCTCGATGTCGCCGATGATCGCGACGCCCGCGTCCCGGGCGAGCCGGACGCTCCAGTGCGGCTCGGGATGGGTCAGCGGCACGCCCGGGCTGAGCACGAGGGCGGCGAAGCCGGACCAGTCGGCCTCGCGCAGGTCCCGCGTCTCGATCCCGGCCTCCCGCGCCCGCGCGAGGCTGTCGGCATTGTCGTCCCAGGCCTGCACCCCCGCGCCGCCGGCCTTCAACGCCAGCGCCGTGGCAAGTCCGGAGCCGCCGAGTCCGAACAGGGCGACGGTCTTTTCCTGGAAGACGGTGACGGGGGTCATGCGGAACTCTGGATGCGGCAGCCGAACCCGGCCGATCCCGCCCGCCGTCTCATCCCGTCGTGCCGGCGCGCAGCGGAGGTCTCGAAGGGCTCCAGGGATCGCGTGGCCGGCTGGAGGGCTCCTTCGAGGCTGCTGCGCAGCACCTCAGGATGAGGGCGAGCGTGGGATCGCCCACTTTCATCGCCCCTCTAGCACAGTTTTTCAGCGCAGCTTCAGCGTCGCCAGACCGGCCATCGCCAGGATCACCGCGATGATCCAGAAGCGGATCACCACCTGCGGCTCCTTCCAGCCCTTCTGCTCGAAATGGTGGTGGATCGGCGCCATGCGGAAGACGCGCTTGCCCGTGAGCTTGAACGAGGCAACCTGGATGATCACCGACATCATCTCCAGGACGAACAGCCCGCCGACGATCGCCAGGACGATCTCGTGCTTCGTCGCCACCGCGATGGAGCCGAGCAGGCCACCCAGCGCCAGGGAGCCGGTGTCACCCATGAAGATCTGGGCCGGCGGCGCGTTGAACCAGAGGAAGCCGAGACCGGCACCGATCACCGCGCCGCAGACCACGGCCAGTTCGCCCGTGTCGCGGACGTAGTTCACCTGCAGATAGCTGGCGGTGAACGAGTTGCCGACGAGATAGGCGATGAACCCGAAGGTGCCGCAGGCGATCATCACCGGCACGATCGCCAGGCCATCGAGGCCATCGGTCATGTTCACGGAATTGCCCGCCCCGACGATCACGAAGGCGCCGAACAGCGGGTAGAACCAGCCGAGATTGAGGAGGGCGTCCTTGAACACCGGGAAGGCGAGCTGGTTCTGGAGGGCGGCGGGGGAATAGACCGCGACGGTGAAGCAGGCCGCCATGGCGATCACGGCCTCGAGGGCGAGGCGGAACTTGCCCGAGAACCCCTTGTGCGACTGCTTCGTGACCTTGAGGTAATCGTCGTAGAAGCCGATCGCACCGAAGCCGAGCGTGACGGTCAGCGTCACCCAGACATAGTGGTTGCGCGGGTTGGCCCAGAGCAGGATCGCCACCACGGCGCCGGCCAGGATCATCAGGCCGCCCATGGTCGGCGTGCCGCGCTTGGTCAGCAGATGGGTCTGCGGCCCGTCCTCGCGGATCGGCTGACCCTTGCCCTGGCGGATCCGCAGCAGCGAGATGATCCAGGGGCCGAACCAGAACACGAACAGGCCCGCGGTGAACAGCGCGCCGCCGGTGCGGAAGGTGATGTAGCGGAACACGTTGAGCGGCGTGAAGGCGCTGCTCAGGTCCGAGAGAAGGTACAGCATCCGGGCGCTCGGCCCCCTTGTTCAGGCTCAGGTTTCGGGGAGCGGCGCCGGCTGCGCCGAACGCGCGGACGTGCCGGTCACGGGACGGCCTGGGTCCGCCGGGTCGGATCGACCGCGTAGCGGGCTTTCAGCGCCTCGACAATCCGGCCCATGCGGCTGCCGTTCGATCCTTTTACCATGACGACGTCGCCGGATCTGAGATTCCGGGCGAGCGGCTCGAGCAGGTCGGCGGCGGTGTCGGTCACGGCGCCGCGGCGGCTCACCGGCAGGGCCTCGAACAGGTGGCGCATCAGCGGACCGGCCGTGAAGACGAGGTCGATCCGTGCCGCCTCGATCGCCTCCGCGAGGCCGCGGTGCAGGTCGGGCGCGGCGGCGCCGAGTTCCAGCATGTCGCCCAGCACCGCGATCCGGCGTCCGCGGGGTCCGGTCTCGATCCCGGCGAGCGTCGCCAGCGCCGCGCGGACCGCGACGGGGTTGGCATTGTAGCTCTCGTCCACGAGGTAGGCGGTGCCGCCACCGATCTCGAGGGCGGTGCGCTCGCCGCGGCCCGCCGGCGGCGTCAGGCTGCCCAGAGACAAGGCGGCGCGGGCGAGGTCGGCCCCGAGGCTGTGGACCACCGCCATGACGCCGAGCGAGTTCAGCGCCGCGTGCCGTCCGGCCGTGCCGAGCTTGTAGGTGACGGGCTGGCCCATCACCGCCGCGTCGATCACCGACAGGTCAGGGCGGAGCACGATCTTCAAGGCGCGCACGTCGGATTCCGGGTGCTCGCCGAAGGTGACGACCCGTCCCGCCCGGGAGGCCTGCGCGTGGGCCGCGAGCCGGTCGAAATGCGGAACGTCGCGGTTGACGATCGCCACGCCGCCGGGCTGGATCCCGGAGAAGATCTCGCCCTTGGCGTCCGCGATGGCGGCGAGCGAGAGGAAATGTTCGATATGGGCGGGCGCGATGGTGGTGATGAGCGCGATGTCGGGGCGGACCTGGGCGGTCAGCGGCACGATCTCGCCGCCGTGGTTCATGCCGATCTCGAACACGCCGTAGCGCGTGGAGCGCGGCATCCGCGCCAGGGTCAGGGGCACGCCCCAATGATTGTTGTAGGAGGCCGCCGAGGCGTGGGTCTCCCCCTGCTCGGCCAGGACGTGGCGCAGCGCCTCCTTGGTCCCGGTCTTGCCGACCGAGCCGGTGACGGCCACGACCTGCGCGCCTGTCCGGGCGCGGGCGGCGGCGCCGAGACGCACCATCGCGGTGAGTACCGGGTCGGCGCCCGCTTCGGGCACCGTCAGGACGGGACCGTGGGACGCGAGGTCCCCGAGGCGGGACGCGCTCACCACCGCGGCGCCGGCCCCGCGGCCCAGGGCGTCGGGAACGAAGTCGTGGCCGTCGCGTGCATCGCCGCGGATCGCGAAGAACAGGTCGCCGGGCTGGAGCGTGCGGGTGTCGATCGAGGCGCCGCCGATGGCGCGCTCGGGGCCGATCAGTCGGCCGCCCGTCGCGGATTCCAGCTCCTCCCGCGTCCAGAGTGCGGTCATCGTCGATTCCCCCGTCGTCCTCAGGCCGCCGCGGCAATCGCGGCACGCAGGACCGCATGGTCCGAGAACGGCAGCGTGCGATCCCCCACGATCTGGCCGGTTTCATGGCCCTTGCCGGCCACGACTAGGACATCGCCTGGTCCGAGCCGGCCGACGGCGCTGTGAATCGCCTCGGAGCGGTCGCCGATCTCCTCTGCGCCCGGAGCGGCGTCCAGGATCGCCCGGCGGATGGTGGCGGGATCCTCGGTGCGCGGGTTGTCGTCCGTGACGATGACGACGTCGGCGAGCCGCTTCGCGATGGCGCCCATCAGCGGCCGCTTGCCCCGGTCGCGGTCGCCGCCGCAGCCGAAGACCACGATCAGCCGGCCCGACGCGAACGGGCGGAGCGCAGCGAGCACGCTCTCCAGGGCCTCCGGCTTGTGGGCGTAGTCGACGAGGCAGAGCCCGCCCCGCGCCTCGCCGATCCGCTCCATGCGGCCGGGGACGCCGGTGAGATGGTCGAGCGCGGCGAAGACGCCGTCGGGATCGGCGGCGCCCGCCGGTGTGGCGAGGGCGAGGCCGGCCGCCACCAGGGCGTTCTCCACCTGGAATTCGCCGACGAGCGGCAGGCGCAGATCCCGGGCCCGGCCGGCGAACAGGACCCGGGCGGCCTGCGCGAACCCCTCGGTCCGGACGGATTCGACGTGCAGATCCCGGCCGCCCCGCCCGACCGTGCGGACCGGCCGCCCTGCGCCTTCGGCCGCGGCGATCACCCGCTCGGCATAGGCGCCGTCGGCATTGACGATGGCCGGGCAGCCCGGCGGCAGCAGGTCTGTGAACAGGCGCACCTTGGCCGCGAGGTATTCCTCGATGCTCGTGTGGTAGTCGAGATGGTCCCGCCCGAGATTGGTGAAGCCCGCCGCGTCGAGGCGCACGCCGTCGAGCCGGCGCTGCTCGATCCCGTGGGAGGAGGCCTCCATGGCGAGGTCGGTGACGCCCTCGGCGGCGAGACGCGCCAGCGTCCGGTGCAGCGTCACCGGGTCCGGGGTGGTCAGGGAGCCGTACTGCGCGCCGCGGTTCGTGACGATTCCGACGGTGCCGAGGCTCGCGGCGTCGCGGCCGAGGCGGGCCAGGATCTGGCGCACGAAGTCGGCCACCGAACTCTTGCCGGCGGTGCCGGTGACGGCCACCACGGTCCCGGGCTGCGCGCCGGCGAGGCGGGCCGCGGCGAGAGCGAGCGACCGGCGCGCGTCGGCGACCGGGATCCAGGCGACCGCGTCCGGCAGGTCGGCGGGGCGGGCCCCCTCCCCGGCCACCGCGGCGGCGCCGCGCTGGGCGGCCTGCGCGGCGAAGCGCCGGCCATCGGCCTTCGTGCCCGGCACCGCCACGAACACCGTGCCGGTGGCGACCTGCCGGCTGTCGGCCGTGAGGTCCGATACGGTCAGGTCCGCGGCCGGGCCGGTGGCCTCGGGGAAGAGGTCGGCGAGCCGCGCACTCATGAATCCACCCTCATGGGCCGCCGAGCTGGTTGATGTGGTAGGCGTTGAGCTTGACCATCTGCGGGAACGGCCTCACCGGCGGCTCGAATTGCGGCGGCAGGCCGAGGATCGGCGCCACGCGCTCGATCACCTTGCCGGTGACCACGCCGGAATTCCAGGCCGCGGTGGCATAGCCGCCGGATTCCGGCAGGCCCTGCGGCTCGTCCATGATCGTGACGAACAGGTACTTCGGGTCGTTCATCGGCGCCGCCGCCATGAAGGTCGTGAACAGGCGGTTGTGAATATAGCGTCCGCCGATCACCTTCTCGGCCGTGCCGGTCTTGCCGCCGACGAAGTAGTACGGGACCGCGGCCTTCTTGGCCGAGCCCTCGGAGGCGTTGAGCCGCATGATGTAGCGCATCGCCTCGGAGGTCTGGCCCGACAGGACGTGGGTGGATCGCGCCTTGTCGTCGGGGTTCGCCTTGAGGAAGGTCGGGGTGATCAGGTCGCCGCCATTGGCGATGGCCGCCACCGCTGCCGCCGCCTGGATCGGCGCCACCGCGATGCCGTGGCCGAAGGCGATGGTGATGGTGTTGATCTCGGTCCAGCGGGACGGAACGATCGGCGCCGCGCTCTCGGGCAGCTCGGTCCGCAGCCGGTCGAGCAGGCCCATCTTCTTCAGGAAGGCCTTGTGACCGGGCACGCCGACGCCGAGCGCCATCTTGGCGGAGCCGATGTTGGAGGAGTGGGTGAACACCTCCGGCATCGTGATGACCCGGTTGGTGCCGTGGTACTCGTGGATCTTCTGCCGGCCCCAGTTCAGCACGCCGCCCCGGGTGTCGAAGGTCGAGTTGACGTTGTACTTTCCGGAATCGAGCGCCATGGCCAGCGTCATCGCCTTGAAGGTCGAGCCCATCTCGTAGACGCCGACATTCATGCGGTTGATGCGATCCGGCGAGAGCGCATCCTTGGGATCGTTCGGGTCGAAATCGGGCATGGACACGAGCGCGATGACCTCGCCGGTCTTCACGTCGAGGATCATGGAGGCGCCGGCCTTGGCCTTGAAGTGGTCGATGCCCCAGGCCAGCTCGTCGCGGACGGCGAACTGCGCGCGCAGGTCGATCGACAGCTGCACCGGCTTCAGGTCGGCCTGCTTGTTGATCAGCCCGAAGCTGTTGAGGGCCTGCAGGCCGGTGGAGTCGATGTACTTCTCCATGCCGGCGATGCCGATGCCGTCGAGGTTCGTCGCGCCCAGGATGTGGGCGGCCGCGACGCCGTTCGGGTAGACGCGCTTGTGGTCGGGCAGGAAGCCGATGCCCGGGATGCCGAGCCGGTGGACCTCGGCCTGCTGCTTCGGGGTCAGCTCGCGCTTCACCCAGACGAAGCCGGCGCCCTTCTTGTCCTTGCGCTGGGTGAGCTTGGCGCGCAGCTCGGAGGCGTTGAGTTCCGGCAGGACCGCGGTGAGGAGTTCCACCGCCTCGTCCTTGTCGTAGATGTTCCCGGGTTCGGCGAAGACCGAGACCGTGCGGATGTCGGTGGCCAGGATCTCGCCGTTCCGGTCGATGATGTCGGGCCGGAAGGCGGTCGAGGATGCGGCCGCGACCCGGTGCTCCTGGCTGGGCGGATCCCCGAAGATCGCCATCATCAGGAGCTTGGCGGAGATCGTCCCGAACACGCCCACGAAGACCAGGCCGACCAGGGCGACGCGCATGTGCGAGCGCTCGATGGCCAGCCGGAACATGCTCCGCAGGAGCAGCTTTGCGCGCTCCGACGGCGGCACCGGCTCGCGCGCCTCCTCCTCGACAGGGCGCGGCGCGCCCGCGGCATGCGCCAGCGCGGCAGCCTCGAGAAGCGCGGCCTCGTGGTCCGACACGGCGGGCTCGACCGTCGGCTCTAGGGTCTGGGCGGCGTCATCGGACACGGGGGATTACCTCGAAGCCGTCGGCGGGGTGCGGGTCGTGGTGACGGTGCGGGTGATCGCGCCGGTCGTTCGCGGCTCGATCGTGCCCTTGTCTTTGGGGGTCGCCGTGGCGGCGAGCAGGCGGCCGATCTCGTCTCCGCGCTCCTGTCGGGCGGGCAGGTCCGAGAGGCGCGCCAAGTGGCTGGTGCCGATCGGCTCCAGAGCCAGATGTTTGTCGACGGCCGCCTGGAGGCGGTCGGGCCGGGTCAGAAGCTGCCACTCGGCACGCAGCACGGCGATCGCCTGCCGTTCCTTGTGCAGGGCCGTCTGGAGCTTGGAGACCTGACCGCCCTGGTAGAGCGTGTCGTACTTGATCGAGTAGGCGTAGATCGCCGAGGCGACGAGGCCGGCCACCGCCAGCAGGTTCAGCAGGCGGATCATCGGCGATGGCCTCCGCGGGCCGCATCCGGCAGGCTCGCCAGGGCGGTCAGGGCCGCCAGCGGTTCGGGAATGTCGGATTCGGTACGCTCCGCAGCCCGCAGCTTGGCGGACCGGGCGCGCGGGTTGCGGGCGGTCTCGGCCTCGCCCGGCAGGACCGGGCCCTTGGTGACGAGACGGAAGCTGCGGACGGTCTCGACCGGGGCTCCCGGGAGATGGCGAGAGCCCTGCGCGGAGCGGCCGCTCCGCGCGGCGAAGAACTGCTTGACGATCCGGTCCTCGAGCGAATGGAACGTCACGACGGCGAGCCGGCCGCCCGGCCTGAGCACGCGCTCGGCGGCGTGCAGCGCCCGCACCAATTCGCCGAGTTCGTCGTTCACGGCGATGCGCAGGCCCTGGAACGTCCGCGTCGCCGGGTGAATGTGGCTGCCGGGCTCGACGCGCACGACGCTGGCGACCAGCTCCGCGAGCTGCGCCGTGGTCTCGATCCGGCCGCGGCGGCGCGCCTCGAAGATGGTCCGTGCCACCGCGCGCGAGCGACGCTCCTCGCCGTAATGATAGAGGATGTCGGCGAGCACGGTCTCGTCGGCCTCGTTCACGAGGTCCGCGGCGCTCGGCCCGTCGCAGCCCATGCGCATGTCGAGGGGCCCGTCGCTCCGGAACGAGAAGCCCCGTTCCGGCACGTCGAGCTGCATCGAGGAGACGCCGATATCGAGGACCACCCGGTCGACCTGCGCGAGACCCGTCTCCGCCAGGAGGGTGTCGAGCGCGCCGAAGCGGCCGGGCAGGAGGCGCAGGCGCCCCCCGGATTCCGCGACGAGCGCCTGCCCGGCTGCGATCGCCGTGGGGTCCCGATCGATCGCGACGACCTGCAGGTCCGGATCCGCCGCCAGGAGGGCGCGGGTATAGCCGCCGGCACCGAACGTGCCGTCGACCGCGATCCCGCCCGCGGTGCCGAGCGCCTCGACGACTTCATCGAGGAGGACCGGCACGTGCGGTTCCGACGGCGCGACGGCGCCGCTGTGGCGGGGCGAGCTCTCGGGAGAAGGACGGCGCCGGCTCACGGGCGCCTCGCCGACGGGGCGCGACGCGGGTTGCGAGAACCGGCGGAGGATCGGCGCGGTCCGGAGATCCGGACGCGGAAGCGGCTCGTGCGTCTCATGGTGCCCTGTGCCGGGCCGCGCGAGCGCGGCGCGCGTGACGGGAACGGCACCGGATGCGGAGCGCGCAAAACGCCGCGCACGGACGGGACCTGCAGGAAGGCAGGTTGCGCCCGGCGATCCGATACACGCCGTTGACGGGAGGATGCCGGGTATCATGGGCCTCGGAGGATCGTCAACGCACAAGCTTGGCGCTGCCGCGCCGAACGATCTGAACCCGGCAAGGTTAACCGAAGGTTTTTTCCGCACCGGAATCTTCGGCGCGGCGTGCTGCGGCGCGGGCGCGGCGCCGGGCCGATAAGGCGTTGAGGACGCAGGGCTTATCGGGATGTGGATCAGCCGGCCTATAAGCCGGGTTCTGTAGGGCCGGAGCGCTCGCGCGCGCCGACGTGGCGGCCATTCCTCTGGGACGGTCGTTGCCGACCGCCTCGAGCAACCAACCCGGGCGACTGGCCTGGAGAGCCGGCCTGCCCTTCTCGCGAAGGGCGCGCCGCCCCTATTCGGTCTTGCTCCCGGTGGGGTTTGCCGTGCCGTCCGCGTTGCCGCGTCCGCGGTGCGCTCTTACCGCACCCTTTCACCCTGACCCCGGACGGATCCGGGGCGGTCTGCTTTCTGTGGCACTGTCCCTGGGGTCGCCCCCGCCGGATGTTATCCGGCACCGTCTCTCCATGGAGCCCGGACTTTCCTCCCCGGACGCTCGCGCGTCCGGAGCGGCCGCCCGGCCGGCTGATCCGCGGGCAGATGCGCCCGCGGGGCCGTCCGGGTCAAGGGAGTCGACCCGCGCTACCAGGTGCCGGTGTTCTCCATGGACGTCCACGGCTCCTGCGGCGCTTTGGCGCCGCCCTTCTGGAGGATCTCGATGGAGATGCCGTCCGGCGACTTCACGAAGGCCATGTAGCCGTCGCGCGGCGGGCGGTTGATGGTCACGCCCTTCTCCTGCAGCCGCGCGCAGAAGGCGTAGATGTCGTCTACCTGATAGGCGAGATGGCCGAAGTTGCGCCCGCCCGAGTAGGTTTCCGGATCCCAATTGTAGGTCAGCTCGATGAGCGGGGATCGTGTGGCCGTGGCCCGCTCGACGTCGCCGGGGGCGGCCAGGAACACGAGGGTGAAGCGCCCCTTCTCGTTCTCGACGCGGCGGACCTCCTTCAGGCCGAACGTGTCGACGTAGAAGGCGAGGGCCCGGTCGAGGTCGGCGACCCGGACCATGGTGTGCAGGTATTCCATCGGACCTATCCTGTGGCTGGTCGGAGGTGGATCGTGCGTCCTGTTCGGGACGCGCGTCCCGCCTCCGGCTGATCGCCACCGCTAGCTAGCGGCCGGCCCGGCGGTGAGAAGGCCGCGCGCGCCGGACGGGCCATAAATCGACCCTGGCGCTCCTGCGTCCCGTGACGATCCGGCGTCCGGCGCGAGGGAGGCTACCGCAAAAAGACGACCGCGGACGCGTCCGTTGCCGCGGCCGGCCGCCAGCGCCGGGCGATGCGGCGCGGTGATCGGATCGGTTTGACGCGCGAAGGCTGTCCCGACGGCGCGCTGTCTCTCCGGGGCCGTTTCGGCGGCTCCGATCGTTGCGCCGCGCGCGCCGAGGGACCAGAACGGGCCCATCCCGCACCCGGAGTGAGCCGAATGCGCACCGAGACGCCGCCGCTGATCCGCCTCGAGGAATACCGGCCCAGCGACTACCTGATCGATCGGGTCGACCTCGACATCCGTCTCGACCCGCACGCGACCCGCATCGACGCGACCTTGACGCTGCGGCCGAACCCGGCCGGTGTGCCGGCGGCTCCGCTCACCCTCGACGGCGACGATCTCCGGCTGGTCTCGGCCGAACTCGACGGGGCGCCGCTGGCGCCCGACGCCTACGCGGCGACGCCGTCCGGCTTCATCCTCCGCGATCCGCCTCCGCGGCCCTTCGCGCTGCGCCTCGTCACGGAGGTGGATCCGACCGCCAACACCAAGCTGATGGGGCTCTACCGCTCGAACGGGGTCTACTGCACCCAGTGCGAGGCGGACGGCTTCCGGCGGATCACCTACTTCCTCGATCGTCCCGACGTGCTGGCGGTCTACACCACGCGCATCGAGGCCGACCGGACCGAGGCGCCCGTCCTGCTCGGCAACGGCAATCCCGTCGAGGCCGGCGATGCCGGGCCCGGCCGCCATTACGCCCTCTGGCACGATCCGCACCCCAAGCCCGCCTACCTGTTCGCCCTCGTGGGCGGCCGGCTCGGGAAGGTCGAGACCCCCTTCAACACGATGGAGGGCCGCACCGTCAGCTGCGCGGTCTACGTCGAGCCCGGCAAGGAGGATCGGGCGGGCTATGCCCTGGACGCCGTCATCCGCTCCATGGCCTGGGACGAGACGGCCTTCGGCCGCGCCTACGACCTCGACGTGTTCAACGTCGTCGCGGTGTCCGACTTCAACATGGGCGCCATGGAGAACAAGGGCCTCAACATCTTCAACGATAAGTACGTGCTGGCCAGCCCCGAGACCGCCACCGATGGCGATTACGCCGCCATCGAGGCGATCATTGCCCACGAGTACTTCCACAACTGGTCCGGCAACCGCGTCACCTGCCGGGACTGGTTCCAGCTCTGCCTGAAGGAGGGTCTCACGGTCTTCCGCGACCAGGAATTCTCCTCCGACATGCGCTCCAGGCCGGTGCATCGCATCGCCGAGGTGCGCTCGCTGCGGGCGCGTCAGTTCCCCGAGGATGCCGGGCCGCTGCGGCATCCGGTGCGGCCGCGGGCCTATGCCGAGATCAACAACTTCTACACGGCGACCGTCTACGACAAGGGCGCCGAGATCGTCCGGATGCTGCGGACCCTGATCGGTCCCGAGGCCTTCCGGGCCGGCATGGATCGCTACTTCGCCGACAACGACGGGCGCGCCGCCACCGTGGAGGATTTCCTCGCGGCCTTCGCGGCCGTGACGGGGCGCGACCTCGATGCGTTCGCCCGCTGGTACGAGCGCCCCGGTACGCCCCGCCTCGCCATCACGGCCGCCTACGATCCGGCCGCCGCGCGTTACACCCTCCGGTTCGCTCAGAGCCTGCCCGGCACCGCCGACTCCGACGAGACACCCCTGGTCATCCCCGTTGCCCTCGGCCTCGTGGGGGCCACGGGGCCACTGACCGGCGCCACCTGCCCGGATGTGCGGGACGGCGTCTACGTGCTCGACCGCCCGGAGGCCGCGATCGTGTTCGACGCCGTCGCCGAGGAGCCGGTCCCGTCGCTCCTGCGCGACTTCTCCGCGCCGGTGAAGCTCGATCTCGGCCTGACGGATGCGCAGCGGATGCGGCTCCTGGCACAGGACAGCGACCCCTTCAATCGCTGGCAGGCCGCGCAGGACGTGGCGCTGCGGCTGATCCTCGACCCGGACGCCGACCGGACCGAAGCCTTCGCGGCGGCGCTCGGCCGTTTCCTCGACGGCGAGGCCCTGGCCGACCCGGCCTTCGCGGCGCTGGTCCTGGCACTGCCGAGCGAAGGCGAGGCCGCCGACGCCGTCCCGGCCGAGGTCGATCCCGACGCCATCCACCGGGGGCGTTCCGATCTGCGGACCCGTCTCGGCCAGGTCCTGCGGCCGCGGCTCGAAGCGATCGACGCGGCGCTCGTGCCGGACGCGGGTGTCCCTTACAGCCCCGACGCCGCCTCGGCGGGGCGCCGGTCGCTCCGCAACGCTGCCCTCGACCTGATCGCCGCCGGGAATCCCCGGACCGGCGCGGCCCGCGCCGCCGAGCGGCTGGCCGAGGCGACCAACATGACCGACCGGCTCGCCGCCCTCGGCACCCTGGCGCTGATTCCGGGCGAGACCCGCGAGGTTGCCCTCGCGGAGTTCGCAACGCGCTACGCCGACGAACCCCTCGTGCTCGACAAGTGGTTTGCCATCCAGGCCCAGATCCCGGAACCCGGCACGCTCGACCGGATCGCCCGTCTCCAGGAGCACCCCGCCTTCACCATGACCAATCCGAACCGCGTCCGGGCGCTGATCGGAAGCTTCGCGTTCGGCAACCCGACCCAGTTCGCCCGGCCGGACGGGTCGGGCTTCGCCCGCGTGGCCGACACGGTCGCGGCGCTTGATTCGACCAACCCACAGGTTGCCGCGCGGCTCCTCACGGCCTTCGGATCATGGCGTCGGCTGGAAAAATCACGCGGCGCCAAAGCGGTCGAAATGCTGAATGGGATCAAGGCGATCCCCGGCCTTTCCCGGGACACGGCCGACATCCTCGCCCGCACCCTTGGAGACGGCTAAGCGTCTGAACCTGCGGTAGAAATTGATTCCCGGGCGGCCGCGCAACACCCGACGGGCGTCAAGTCGTTATGGTAAAAAACCCGTGGACAAACGGCCCCCCGAGGTGATTGTATTCACTCAGATTCGGGGGGCCTTCGGGGGCCGGGCGCCCGTACCGGATCGCTGTTCCCACGGGTGAGGTTCGGCCATGCCGGAGGCGGCTTCCGCTTCCTTCTCCGCGCGTGCGGATTCGAATCTCACGATCTCCTGGCCGATGCGGACCCGGGATCCGCGGCTCGGCCAAGCCGAACGCTGGCTGCGCTACGCCGTGCCGGGGACGCTGGCGGTGTTCCTGGCCTGCCTCGTCGGGCTCGCGGCGCTTCACATCCAGGGCCAGCGGGCCGAGATCCTGGCGGGTGCCCGGGCCGAGGTCGAAGGCTTCGCCCGTCTGGCCGCCCGGGCGGTGGACCCGACCGGTACCGTCGCGCAGGACCTGCGGGCGCTGATGCCGGAGAGCGAACGGCATCCCGGCCGCCGCCTGCTGGTGGTCCGCCCCGACACCCGCATTCTCGCCGCCCATCCGCCGCTGCCCGCCGACCGGACGACGCTCGCCGCCGTCCTCGGCGACAGCGAGCCGCTCTCCGGCCTCGGCGAGCGCGCAGGCGCCATGGCCCTCGAACTCCCCGGGGGCGAGAGCGTGCTCGCTGCCATGCACAGCCTCCCGGGCGGCGCGGGCCAGGTGGCGGTGCTGCAGCCCATCGAGCCGCTGCTGCGTGGCTGGAGCGCCCGCACCCGCGACCAGATCGTCCTGATCGCCGCCGCCGCCCTCGTGATCGTCGGCGTCGGACTGGCCTACGGGCTGCAGACCCGTCAGGCGGCCCGGGCCGACCGCGCCCGCGAGCAGATCCGCGGTCGCCTCGAGACCGCCCTGCGCCGGGGTGCCTGTGGGCTGTGGGACTGGGACATCGCCCGGGGCCGGATCTACTGGTCCGACTCGATGTACACGCTGCTCGGCTACCGGCGACAAAACGAGTATCTCTCGTTCGGCGACGTCAACGGCTTGGTCCATCCCGATGATGGCGACCTGTACAGCCTCGCCCGGGGGCTCGCCGCCAATCAGACGCATATCGACCACGCCTTCCGGATGCGCGGCGCCGACGGGGCCTATGTCTGGCTGCGTGCCCGGGCCGAGGTCGTGGCCGACGCCGCCGATGGTGGCCGCCACCTCGTCGGCATCGCCACCGACATCAGCGAACAGCGGGCCCTCGAAGAGACCAACGCGGCGGCCGACATGCGCCTGCGCGACGCCGTCGAGGCGATCTCGGAGGCGTTCGTGCTCTGGGATACCGGCAATCGGCTGGTCCTGTGCAATTCCAAGTTCCGCCACCTCCACGCCCTGAGCCCGGAGGATGCGCAGGCCGGGCGAAGCTACACGGACGTGATGGGTCGCGGCGTGCTGCCTCAGGTCCGTCGGGAATCACCCGAGGCGGGCATGGCGTTGACCAGCATGGCGGCCCGGACCTTCGAGGCCGAACTCACCGATGGCCGCTGGCTGCAGATCAGCGAACGGCGCACCAAGGATGGGGGCTACGTCTCGGTTGGGACCGATATCACCAGCCTGAAGCGCAATCAGGAGCAGCTCCTCGCGTCCGAGCGCGAACTGATCGAGACCGTGAAGGACCTCAAACGGTCCCGCCGGACCCTCGAGCTTCAGACCCAGCAGCTCGCCGACCTCGCCGAGCGCTATCTCGACCAGAAGGCAGTCGCCGAGGCCGCGAACCAGGCCAAGGCCGAATTCCTGGCCAATATGAGCCACGAACTGCGCACGCCGCTCAACGCCATCATCGGCTTTGCCGACGTGATGGAGAATGCCGTGCTCGGCCCGCTCGGCACCCCGCGCTACACCGAATATTGCCGCGACATCCGCGAGAGCGGCTCGCATCTGCTGTCCATGATCGACGACATCCTCGACATGGCCCGCCTCGAGGCCCGGCGGGTACGGCTGATCCCGAAGGCGATCTCGGCGGAGGCCGCCATCACGGCTGCGCTCGCCCCGGTCGAGCCGGCCGCCCGCGAGAAGGCGATCACCGTCAGCGTCGACGTGACGTCCGGGCTGGACCTGCTGGCCGATCCGCAGGCGATCCGGCAGATCCTCGCCAACCTCCTGCAGAACGCCGTGAAGTTCACGCCCGCCGGCGGGCGCGTCGCGGTGCGCGCGCGCCGTGCCGGGGCGTGCACGCATCTGTACATCGAGGACAACGGCATCGGCATTCCGCGCTCCGATCTCGACCGGCTCGGCCGGCCCTTCACCCAGGTCGAGACGCAAATGACACGCAGCCACAAGGGATCGGGTTTGGGCCTCGCCATCACCCGCTCGATGGTCGAGCTGCATGGCGGTTCGCTTCGGATCCGTTCCGAGGAAACGGTGGGCACGATCGTCCTCGTGCGCCTGCCGGCCGTGCCGGCCGACCGTTTGGATCCGCCGGTCCCCCTCGCGGCGGCCGGCCCCGGGTTGAAGACCCTGAGTGAGACGCCGCGGTCGGGTCGCGGCGCGGCCGGCCGATCCGCCGCGGCCTGACCGCACCCTCTCACGACCGCGGATCGAGACCGCCGAGGCGCGCGCGGCGCCCCTGTTCCACGCGCCAGCGCGCATCCGCCACGGCCCGCGCCAAGCTCCGGATGCGCCATTGGCGATAGAGGGACAGGACAGGGTTGCGACCTAGCCCGGCTTGATGTCGGCTCAGGCGTCGCAGCAGGTCCGGCAGCTGCGCCGAAGCCGCGTCGCCGGTGGCGATGTCGATCGCCCGCAGTTCCGCCCGGAGCCCCGCTTTCCAGTCGTCCATGATGCCCCCTCTGCGCTGATCGCCCGACGCGACCGGGCCGCGGTTCCGAGCGGCCCGGCTGCCGGTCCTCCCGCGGCATGGCTACCCGGCGCCAAACCCCAGGGCCGGTCCGGTGGTGGCCCGGCAGGTGGTCCGTGCGGCGGACCGGACGTGGAGAATACGAGCGATGCGGTCGCGGGCAACGCGCAGTTCGCCCTGGCGCCCTGGCTCGGACACGCCGCCGGGCCGGCCTGCGCGCGGAGCACGGGCGCCGTCACCGGCCTTCCCGGGGCGGATGACCGGAGATCGCGCTCGCAAATCTCCGCAGGGCGCCCGTGGGTGCGACCTGCGCCGCGCCGATCTAGCGCCGCCGCAGCGCCCGCTTGGCGGCGGCGCGCGCGTCCCGCTCGAATCGGGCGAGCCGGAGGCGCCGCTCCAGGGGAATCACCTGCCGACCGGGCGGGACGGCGATGATCTCGGCGATCGGGGTCCGGTCGCGGTAGAGGCTTTCCAGAGCCGAACCGTCCAACGTCGCCGAGTCGAGGCGTTCGGCGAAGCGGGTCTCGTGGCAGGCCCGCACGATCTCGGCTTCCAGCAGGAGGCCCGGGGCGAGGCTGCGCAGGCCTTCGTCGTAGGCGGTCTTCAGCAGGGTCGCGGTGCCGCCGGTGAGGAGGGCCAGGCTGACGGCAATCGGCCGCCCGTCGAGGGTCAGCGCATCGGCCCGGACGCCGACCGGGCCCGGTGTCGCCGTGAACAGGGCGCCGGCGAGCGCGGCGCTCTCCGGGCGGCAGGCCATGGCGGTGCCGGCCTTTCCCTTCCAGCCGACGCGCTCCAGATCGAGAAATGCCGCAACGAGGCGGGCGAGGTCCGGTCCGTCCGCGGCGCTCACATGGGCGACGGCGCCGGTCTCCGCCAGACGGCGCGCCCGGCGGCGCAGATCCTTGAAGCGCGCCCGGTTGGGATGATCGGCGAGGAACGCCGCTTGGTCGGCGCGCCGGTCCATGACCGGCCGGTCGAAGGCCGCCACCGTGCCGATCGCCCAGCCGCGCCGGCGCATTTCCGCCAGCATGTCCGGCACGGCGCCTTCTCCGGTCGGCAGCAGAGGCCAGCGCCACGCCCGGCCACCGGAAGCCGCCTCGAGCCCGGCCACCAGCGCCCGCGCATGGGCCGTCCGGTCCGGGCCGTCGGCGATCAGCGGCGCGGTGGCGGTCACGTAGGGGGAGAGGAACGGCCGCAGGATCCGGCTGCCGAGACCGCACAGGTCGCGGGTCGGCGCATACGGCAGCAGCGCCACGAGCCGGTCTCCCTGGCGGACCGTGACATAGCGCAGAGCGGCCGACAGGAGTCCTGCGGCCCGATGGGCATCGATCACGTGCCGCGCGAAATGCGGATGCGGGGCGGTGCTCGCTGCGACCAGCGCATCCCAGGCGACGGGATCCGGTGCGTCGGTCAGCGCGAACGCGACGTCGGAGGGCGCGCGGAGGGGGTTCGCCGCGGTCATCGGGCCATCCCGGTGGCCCAGACCGGGGTCGGCAGCCCGTGGATCCGCCCGGCGGCCCGGGCCAGAAGGGCGGCCCGGCCCATGGTCGCGAGCGCCACCGCCATGGCGGCGCCGAGCGTCCCGAAGGCCGGAACCAGGGCGAGGCACAGACCTGCGGCGGCGACGAGGCTCCCCACGGTGATGCCGGCACAGAGCCGCTCGCCGCCCAGCATGGTGAGGAGGTCCTCTCCCGGCCCGAACAGGCTCGCTCCGACGCTGCCGGCGATCAGGATGCACAGGATCGGCACGCTGGCGCCGAGTCCCGGGCCGAACATGGCGAGCAGCAGGGGGCTGACGGCCAGGATCGCGCCGCCGACCACGAGCGTCGCGGCTGCCGTCATGCGGCCCTGGCGGCGGACCAGCTCGGCGAGCAGGAAGCGGTTGGCCTGTGCCTGGGCGGCGCTGTAGCGCTGGAGCGTCGCCGCGCTGACGGCGTAGTGGACGAACACGACGAATTGCTGGATCCGCGTCGCCGCGAAGTAGACCCCGACCTCCGCCGGGCTCACCAGGGCACCGAGCACGATGACGTCGACGAAGGTGAAGCCGGCATTGGCGAGGTCGATGGCGGCGATCGGCAGGCTCGTCCCCAGCCAAGCCCGCCACCGGTAGCGGTGCGGCCCGGCCGGCAGACTCCGCCGAAGCCGCGCGGCGAGCAGGGCAGCCTGCAGGCCCGTGGCGCCGGCGGCGGCGATCAGCATGCAGGCCATCGCCACCTCGGCGCGGGGCGGCGCGCCGAGCAGGATCGCCGCGATCATGCAGCCCATCATCAGGGTCTGGCGCAGGAGGTAGGGCGGCGCGATGGCGAGCCCGACCCAGTTCTGGCTGCGGGCCACGCCCTCGAGGTAATCCTGGAGCGCGAAGAGCGGCATCACGCCGAGCGCGACCGCGATCGGGGCCCAGTAGGCCGGGGCGAACAGGTCCGGTTCGAGCATCAGCAGGGCCGCACCGAGCCCCGCGATGGCGAGGGCCGCACCGCCGGTCACCAGGGCGCCGGCCCGGATATAGCCCCGCGCGAGGTCGAGATCGCCCTGCGCCTGATCGCCCGGCACGAAGCGGCAGGCGCCCTGCGACAGGCCAAGGGTCAGGGTATGGCCGAGCATCGCGGTCCAGACCCAGACCGAGGCGAAGATCCCGTAGGCGTCCCAGCCCATCATCCGGGCCGCGAGCACCTGCGCGCCGTAGGCGAAGCCGGCTGCCCCCACGCGGATCGCGAAGACCGTGAGGGCCGCCCGCTGGGGACCGATCTTCAGAGCCCGGAGGTGCCGGAACGCGCGGAGAGGGAGAGCCGTGGCTGACACTACGCGCTCCGCGCCCGTCCTGAACTCGGCGGGAGGCCGATCTCTGGCCGTCCGGTCTAGCCCGGGGCGCGTTGCGGCTCGGTTAAGGGCGGCTGGGCCGGGGCCGCCTTGGGTTCCTTCGGCGTCTCGGTCCGCATCAGGGAGGTTGCGATCGTCAGGGCGACATGCTCGGCCATGCACCGCAACCCGAGATCGTTGAGCCGAAACTGGCGGCCGAGCATGTGCCCCTCGCCCTTGTCCGTGCGGCTCGACAGGTAATGCAGCGCCTCGTAGCGTCGCACGAGCGGCACGCCCTGCTGGGTCGCGACGGTGCGGACCGCCTCGACGATCCGGTTGTAGTCGACGTCGGCCGCCATGCTGGCGGTATAGATCGGGTCGACCAGCACCACGTCGATTTCGTGAGAGCGGATCCAGCCGACGGCCTCGGCCAGCGCGCTCGCGAAGGCGTCGACGTCGACGCGTGCGATGGCATCGTGTGTGCCGACCTGCCAGACTACGAGGTCGGGCTCGGCCTCGGCCACCATGGTCCGCAGGCGCTCGGCGGCCCCGGAGGCGATCTCGCCCGGAAGGCCGCGATGGTCGATCGTCACGTCGACCTTCGGCAGAGCGTGCTCCAGGGCGGCTTCGAGCTTGGCCGGATAGGAGGCGGACGCCCCGGGCGCCGCGCTGCCGCCGATCGCCAGGATCTTGAGCGGGCGGTTCTCCGCCAGCGCCGCCTTGACGGCGCCGAGCTGGGCCACGGTGTACAATTGTGCGCCGGGAACCCGGCACTCCAGGGAGAGGGTTGGATCGCCCGGGGCTGGAATGGTGGGCTGCTCCGCCGCGGCCGATCCGCCCGGAATGCCCCACAGGCTGGCCGTCAGAATCCAGGTGGCCAGCGCCGGGGCGAGCCCGCCGGCGGCACCGGTCCGGACGGCCCGGGATGGGCGCACAGGATACCCCGCCCGCATCATGTCCGCGGTCGCGACGATCTGCTGCGGCTGCGCCATTCGACGAACCATGCCGTAAACCCCAGCCCGACGAGGCCCGAGCCGGCGACCAGCATATCGATCGGCACGCCGCCGCCAGTCTGGAAACGCACGAGCTGCCCGATCAGGCTCAGGATCGAACCCATCGAGAAGACAGCCAGCGAGTTCCGGCCCATCTGAGTTAGATAACCGACAATGCGACCGATTCGGGGGGCGAGTACCCTGTAAAGGGGCGCAAACGCTAACAATACCCCCAAGAAATGAAGCAGCCGGGCCGGTGTGAGGTAGGTCTTCTCGAACGTGAAGAGCAGGCGCGGCTCCGGAACGAGCATCGGATCCGGGCGGATCTCCGTCACCGCGAGCAGGATCCCGAGGAGAACGATGACGACGCCCATCGGAAACAGGCGTCTCGCCCAGCGGCGCAGGATATCGGAGCGCAGGTTCCAGCCCTGAAGCACGAAGCCGAGTACGAGCAGAAGCTGCCAGCAGAACGGATCGAAGAACCAGTCCCCTTCCCCCGGCCAGGACGGAAGGTTCCAGCCGAAGATGAGGCTGGCGAGATACACGCCCACGGAGAGCGCCAGGGCCGCGAGCAGGCTGACGCGCCCAACGAGCACGAAGACGGGCGCGATACCGATCAGCAGCACGTAGAGCGGAAGGATGTTGAAGTAGCCGAGCTGGTAGGTCAGCAGCGCCATGCCGCAGACCGATTGGATCGGGTCCGCAAAGAAGCCGCCGGCATTGTGCCATTCGAGGATGAGCGGGTTGTCGAGCAGCAGCGCCGCGCCCGCGATGATCGCCAGCGCCAGCAGCATGACGGTGAGCTGCGCCCGGTAGACCTCGACGGTGCGGGCCAGCAGCCGCACCACGCTCCGTCCGGGCGGCTCGGGGTTGCCGTCGCGACCCCGTGTGGCGATGCCGATCGACCAGCCCGCGAGGAACACGAACAGCTCGGCCGCGTCCGAGATGCCGTATTGCGAGAAGGTGTAGCGCTCGAAGGTGTTGCCGGGGATGTGGTTGATGAAGATCGTGATCAGGGCGAAGCCGCGCCAGAAGTCGATCGCGTTGGGGTCCCGCATCGTCGCGGCGGCTCCGGGTTTCGACGCTTCAGAATGTCGGCTGCGGGAACGCGGCTCCTGATACGGTGCCGCATCGGTTCTGCAAAGGCGAACAAAGGTAGGGATCGGCCCGTGGGGTCGAACCGGATGGTCACACCCGCGTTATGGCCCGGCACGGAGTTCCAGACAGATGACCCGACCGCTCACCACCCTCGGCCTCGCGATCTTCCTGCCAATCCTGGCGGCCAGCGCTGCGGCGGCGCAAGCTCAGACCGGCACCGGCGGCGGTCCCGCCTCGACGGCGACCGCGCCGAACACCTCCTCCCTCGGCCGTGTGATGCCGCCGAGCCGGGGGGCCGGCGCGGCGACGCCCGACGACCGGCGCACGCTCACGCCGAACGAGGCGCAGAACGATCGGATCATGCGGGGCATCTGCATCGGATGCGCTCCGAAATAGGAGGCGCATCCGACCGAGGGCACTCCGGCTACTTGCCGCGACGCAGCCGCAGGTCGTCCTCGCTCTCGCGGGCGAGGCGCAGCAGGTTCTGCCCGTAGGCGGTCTTGGCGAACATCTCGCCCCGAGCCACGAGCTGGTCGCGGGAGATGAAGTGCTGGAGGTAGGCGATCTCTTCCAGGCAGGCGACCTGCAGGCCCTGGCGGTGCTGCAGGGTGCGGACGAACTCGCTCGCCTCCAGCAGGCTGTCGTGGGTCCCGGTGTCGAGCCACGCATAGCCGCGCGACATGCGCTCCACGTGCAGTTGACCACGTTGCAGGTAGGCCTCGTTGACGCTGGTGATCTCCAGCTCGCCGCGGGCCGAGGGCTTCACGTCGGCGGCGATGTCGAGCACCTGATTGTCGTAGAAGTACAGGCCGGTCACCGCCCAGGTGGATTCCGGGTTTTGCGGCTTCTCGACGATCTTGGTCGGGCGGCCCGCCTTGTCGAGGTTGACCACGCCGTAAGCCTGCGGGTTGTCGACGTGGTAGGCGAAGACGGTCGCGCCCTGCTTGCGCGCGGCGGCGCGATCCAGGAGTTCGCCCATGCCGGCGCCGAAGAACAGGTTGTCGCCGAGGATCAGCGCCACGTCGTCGTCGCCCACGAAGTCGCGCCCGATGACGAAGGCCTGGGCGAGGCCTTCCGGCCGCGGCTGCAGCGCGTAGGAGAATTTCAGCCCGAACTGCTCGCCGGTGCCGAACAGGCGCTTGTAATTGTCGAGGTGCTCCGGCGACGAGATGATCAGGATCTCGCGGATGCCGGCCAGCATCAGCACCGAGACCGGGTAGTAGATCATCGGCTTGTCGTAGACCGGCAGGAGCTGCTTGTTGATCGACAGCGTGGCCGGGTGCAGGCGCGTGCCGGATCCGCCGGCCAGAACGATGCCCTTCATGGCTTGGAAACTCCCTCTGAAACCGGCCCGACGAGCCGGTCCAGGATATCGTCGAGCGCCGCCTGCCAGGCCCGCGGCGCGATGCCGTAAGCGGCCGTGAGGCTGTCGGTGGACAGGCGCGAATTGGCCGGCCGCCGGGCCGGTGTCGGATAGGCGGAGGTCGGGATGCCCTTGACCGGCACCGAGCGGCCGCCGCGGCGGGCCGAGCCCGCCACGATCGCTTCGGCGAAGCCGCACCATGTGGTGTCGCCGGCGTTCACGCAGTGGAACGTGCCGGTGGGAGCGTCCGCATCCCCGGCCATGCGCTGCGCGATCGTCGCGAGGGCGGCGGCGAGGTCGGTGGCCGAGGTCGGGCAGCCGTGCTGGTCGTCGACGACGGTCAGGGCATCGCGCTCGGCCGCGAGCCGCAGCATCGTCTTGACGAAGTTGCCCCTGTGCGGGCTCACCACCCAGGCGGTGCGGACGACGGCGTGGCGCGGATTGCCGGTGCGCACCGCCAGCTCGCCGGCGGCCTTGCTGGCGCCGTAGACGCTCTGCGGATCGATCGGTGCGTCGGGCGCGTAGGCCCCGTCTGGCTTCGTGCCGGCGAAGACGTAGTCGGTCGAGACGTGGACCAGCGGGATGGATCGCGCCGCCGTGGCGGCCGCCAGGATCGCCGGCGCGAGCGCGTTGAGGCGCCACGCCGCGACCACATCGGACTCGGCCTTGTCGACGGCCGTGTAGGCGGCGGTGTTGATCACCGCCCGGTAGTCGCGCGCGGCGAGCGCCGCCCCGACGGCATCCGCGTCGGTGATGTCGAGATCCGCGCGGCCCGGTGCGTGCACGCGGACGCCGTCCGGCCAGGACAGGGCCTGCAGCTCGGTGCCGACCTGGCCCGCGCCCCCGAGGACGAGGATGTCCATCAGCCGTTCAGTCCCAGGCGCTCGCCCTTGTACCGGCCCTCGCGGATCGGGCGCCACCAGCCCTCGTTGGCGAGGTACCAAGCGACGGTCTCCTCAAGCGCCTGCTCGAAGGTCTTCTGCGGGCGCCAGCCGAGTTCGGCCTCGGCCTTGGTGCAGTCGATGGCGTAGCGCCGGTCATGGCCCGGGCGGTCGGCCACGAAGCTGATCAGCTGCTCGTGCGGGGCGTTCTGCGGACTCAGCCGGTCGAAGGCCGCGCACAGCGCCTTCACCACCGCGAGGTTGTTGCGCACCGCCCGGCCGCCGAGCAGGTAGGTCTCGCCGATCCGGCCGCGTTCCAGCACGGCGACGAGGCCCTTGGCGTGATCCTCCACGTGGATCCAGTCGCGCTCGTTCAGGCCGTCGCCGTAGACCGGCAGCTTCTTCCCCTCCAGGGCGTTCAGGATCATCAGCGGGATCAGCTTCTCGGGGAAGTGCCGCGGCCCGTAATTGTTCGAGCAGTTGGTCACCAGCACCGGCAGGCCGTAGGTCTCGTGCCAGGCGCGGGCGAGGTGGTCGGAGGCCGCCTTCGAGGCCGAGTAGGGCGAGCGCGGATCGTAGCGGCTCTCCTCGGTGAAGAACGCGTCCGGCGGAAGCGAGCCGTAGACCTCGTCGGTGGAGACGTGGAGGAACCGGAAGCTCTTTTTGTCCGCCTCCGGCAGGGCTTCGTAATAGCCCCGCGCCCCATCCAGCATGGTCTGCGTGCCGATGACGTTGGTGCGCACGAAGGCGCCCGGATCGGTGATCGAGCGGTCGACGTGGCTCTCGGCGGCCAGATGCATCACCGCCTGCGGCTTGAAGTCGGCAAAGGCCTTCTGCACGGCGGCGCGGTCGCAGATGTCGGCCTCGACCAGGCGATGGCGCGGGTTGTCGGCGAGCGGCGCCAGCGAGACCGGGTTGGCCGCATAGGTCATCGCGTCGAGGGTGCAGACGTCGTGGCCGAGATCGTTGACGAGGTGCAGCACCAGCGCCGAGCCGATGAAGCCGCAGCCTCCGGTCACCAGGATGCGCATGGCGTGTCACCTCTTCGGATAGGTCAGAAACGGAATAGCCGGGCAGCGTAAGACTGGCCGGCGTGACGAAATTGCGGCCGGGCCGCGCGGTTCAGAAGACTTGGCCGAGATCGGCGAGGCGCGGGGCGCGGCGATCCTTGTCGGACAGGATGGCGGCCTCGCCCGAGACCGGCCACGGGATCCCGACTTCGGGATCGTTCCAGGCGAGCGCCCGGTCGTGCTCGGGGCTGTAGTATTCGTCGACCTTGTAGGCGACCATGACGTCGGGGGTCAGGGTGCAGAAGCCGTGGGCGAAGCCGTGCGGGATGTAGAGCTGTTCGCCCGTCTCGGCGTCGAGAGTCACGGCGACGTATTTTCCGTAGGTCGGCGACCCGCTGCGGATGTCGACCGCGACGTCGAGGATCGCGCCCTGGAGCACGCGGATCAGCTTGGCCTGGGCCCGGGGCGCGATCTGGAAGTGCAGCCCGCGGATCGTGCCCTGCGGCGCCGAGAAGGACTGGTTGTCCTGTACGAACGGCGTCGTGATGCCGACCCGCGCCAGGGCGTCGGCCCGGAACGTCTCGGAGAACCAGCCCCGCGTGTCGCCGAAGCGCTTCACCGCGATGCGCTTCACGTCCGGGATCTCGGTCTCGATGACGTCCATGCCAGCGCCCTTCTTGCGGATCCCGTCGCGAGGTCCAGCGGACGTCTCCGCATCGGTCGTTCCGGGCCGCGCGCCCGCCTTGCCGACCACAACCTCGGTGATGCCCCGCGACTTCCGGTCATTCGCCGTCCGTGTCAAGGCGTGCCCGCTGCTGTGGCGTGCGTGCGAGGAGCCGATGACGACCGGACCGGCATCCGCGGTGGAGACCCTGCTGCGGGCCCAAATGGCCGATCCGGCCTGCACGTGGAGCCTCGGCAGCTACGGAGCCGGCGCCGTCTTCGCGCGGGACCCTGACGAGGCGGCCCGGCCCCTCGAGAATGGGGGGATCGGCATCGTCACGGCCCGGGGCGCCCTCGCCCTCGTGGTGCCGCCGGATCTCAGGCCGTTCGCCTACGAGACCGGTTTCAACGACGGCTGGAGCCAAGCGGTCGCGCTCTGCCTCCCCGAAGCGGCCTGTGCCATGGGCGGGCGCACCGTACTGACCGAGCTGGGGCCCGATGCGGCGGCAATCCGGCCGCAGGACCGCGCCGCGTCCCTGTTCGACCTCGGCCTCGGCCTGCGCGCCGTGGATGCCTGCCTGCGGGTGGCCGATCCCGAAGGCATCCGTAGGCTTCGGGCGCTGGCGGGCCGGCCGCTCCTGGCGTCCGGCGATGCGGGAATCCTGCGGTCGCTCGCGGCGCACCCGGATCGGGTCTTCATCACGCGCTGCGGGCGCATCGAGGTCTTCGCCCCGGGGCCCGATCCGGCCGAAGCGGGGTCCGGACCGCAGAGCCACGTCCTGCCGCAGCTGCTGCGGCTCGGACGGACCCATGCGGCCACCGCGCCGATCCCGCAGGGCTGGGTGCCCTGCGGCGCGTTCCATCCGGCGCATCCGGCCCGGGATCGGCCCGGTCGGCCGATCCCGTTCGATGCCGGACGCCACGCGGCGTTCGCGCTGGTGCTCGACGCCTGGGGCGATCCCGCGCTGGTCGCCCTGCGCCGCACGATCCTGGCCGGGCAGGATCCCGATCCGTCGCACGTCAACGGACGGTTCGCCCGCCTGGCGCTCCGAGCGGCGCGCGCCCAGCGGAGGGCCATGGCCGGCTGAGCGGGACGTCACAGGTCCGGCGGCGCTGGCACGAAGAGCGGCGCCAGCTCGGGCTGGCCGCCGGCCGGCATCCACGCTCCCCCGAGCGGATGGATCGGCGTGTCCGCCCGCAGGGCGCCCGAACGCGCCATGCCGACGAGCGCGGAGAGCGGGAACGGCCCCGTCACCGCGTCGCGATAGAGATAGAACCGCATCGCCGTCTCCTCCGGCGGGGCCGGCGGCGTCCGATCCACCAGGCGCAGCAGGGCGTCGGTCGCGAAGGCCGCCGGATCGACGGTCGGGAGGTGGCGCTCGGCCTCGCCCCGGGCGACCCCGAAGAAGGCCGCGACCTTGTCGAGGCCGGCCTGAGCGGCGGCTTCCTCGAAGTCCAGACTCCCGCGTGTGGCGAGCACGGCTCGACTCAGCGCCGAGTAGTTCAGCGAGAACAGGGCCGTCATGGCGGTGCGGTCCGGGCCCGGCGGCGCTTATTTGCGCATCTTGTGCAGGATGCGCGGCGACGTGCGCCCGGGAACCTGACCGTCCTGGTCGAAGGTCCCGATCGCGATCGTGCCCACCGGTACGCGGATGGCGGCCGCCAGTGCCTCGACGAAGGGCCGGAATTGCGAGCCCTCGGCGCTCAGGAACGGCTCCATCCATCCGGGATCCTGAACGAGCACGAACTGATGGGCGGCGGCCTGGACCGGGGGCGACCAGAGGACGAGCAGCGCGAGCGCCGCGCGGGTCGGAAGCGACCTCATGCCGTCTGAAGCCGCAGCGCGTGGCAGCTGCGCCCGGACCGGGTCCAGAGGTACAGCGCGTTGTCGTGCAGGAGCGCGTCGGCGTCGCCGCGTGACGCCACCTCCAGGGTGATCGGAAGGCGGTGAAGGCCAACCCCGTGGGCATGGTGCAGGACGTGGCCGATCACCGGTTCGCGGAGAGCGGCGCCCTTGAGGAATCCGGCGCGCGGAGCGTCGATGTCCAGGGCGAGGAGCACGGTATCGCGGGGCAAGGCCAGCAGCGGAACGAGGAGAGCGCCCGCATGCGCTCCGAGCGTGAGCGTCTCGGCCGGCGGCTGCCAGGGCAGCTCGAAGCGGTCCGCGCCCCAGTCGGCGACGGGTCCGGCGGCGAGGCGCGGCCCGTCGAGGGGCGGAGCGTCCGGTCCGGCGTCACTGCGGCGAGGTGGCAGCGACCCTCCAGGATGCCGAGCTGGTGGTGCTGGCCGGCCCGGTCGCGCCACGGCGCCTGCGCGGTGATCGGCGCGAAGCCGTCCGGCCAAGCAACGAAAGCCGCGCCTGCGCCGCCAGCCCGGAACGCGACGAACCCGTCGAGTCCAGTCCAGAACATGTCGCCCAGGCGGTTTGTCCAGGGACCTGAGAACCGGCTTCCGGACGCGGATCTGTCGAGGTCCAGCAGGGCGAGGGCATCCGAGCCGACCGTGCCGCGGCACAGGATGAGCCGCCCGTCCCGTTCAGCTAGGACGAGGAGGTCGATCCCGTCCCAGCCCGGAGCGGAGAGAAAGCGCAGGCGCGGTAGGCCGACTTCGCCGGAGGCGAGGCGGAGACCGAGTTGCGGAAGTCCTGCCGCGACCAGCGCGTCGGCGGTGGTGTAGGCGATCGCGGCGGGAGACGCCGTCGGCGTGGTTCGCGGTGCAGCGGTGGGCAGACGGCCGAGGGGCAGGAACGTCCGGCCGTCCCAGGTGTCCAAGGCGCCCAGGTTTTCCTGAAACAGGTAGAGCGCGGCCGGGCGCCCGGCCCGGAGCAGCGCCGGCACGCCGCTCGGCAGAGGAAGCTCGTTCAAGCTGCCGCGGTCGATGTCGAGCGTGGCCGGCTGCTCGGCCGTTGCGGGGTTGCGCAGGATCTCGCCGGTTGCCGGTGCGTGGGTGAAATGCGCTGGATAGGGGCGGGCTTGGGTGTCCCGCCGGATGCCGAGCTGGGCGATCCGCGCGTCATCCGCGGCGATGCGGATTCCGTTTATCTCGGCCGCCACCGGTATCCCGCCCCGGAAATGCCAGAGCTGACGGCCGGACAGGTTCGTCACATGCGGATCGGGATCGACCGGCCAGATCCCGTGGCATTCGGAAGCGTGCGCATTCCGCGCTGGCGCGGAGGTGATCCTCGGCTGTAAGAAAGATCCATCGGCGCTCAACGGCCCTGTGCCGCAGCTGAAACACAGGGCTGATCGTTTCCGATTCTCCGCGCGATGGGAAGAGCACTGTCGAGCGGCATCCCACGTCTTGCGCTGATCTTGTCAGGGAATGTCAATGATCTTGTGGGATTGCAGCGACAGCCGCCAGCGGGCATCGCGGCGGCAATAGGCGATCGCCGCCTCCGTGCTGGCGGCCCGGTCCGGCCCGTCCATGGGCTGGAGGAAGCGGTGCTGGAATGCGAGCCCGACGAAAGCCGCCGGATCGGCGTCCGCCTGCGGATAGACGAGCTTCAGTTCATGGCCGGAGGTCTGCGCCAGGGCGTTGCTTCCCTTGGGGCTGACGCAGATCCAGTCGATACCGGGCGGCGCGGGCAAAGTCCCATTGGTTTCGATCGCGATCTCGAACCCGGCCGCGTGGACGGCCTCGATCAGGGGCGTGTCGAGCTGGAGCAGCGGCTCGCCGCCGGTGAAGACGACGTAGCGGTTCTCGGCGCCTCCCGCCCAGGTGGCGGCGATCGCGTCCGCGAGAGCCGCCGCATCCGTGAAGCGGCCGCCGCCCTCCCCGTCCATCCCGATGAAATCCGTGTCGCAGAATCGGCAGGCCGCTGACGCGCGGTCGGCTTCGCGACCGGACCACAGGTTGCAGCCGGCGAAGCGGCAGAACACGGCGGCGCGGCCGGCCTGGGCGCCCTCACCCTGAAGTGTGTGGAAAATCTCCTTGACCGCGTAAGCCACAACTGTCCCAGTCACGTCCGCGCGCGGTCCGCTCCGCGCTCTGACTGCACATAAGCCGTGCCTGGCCGGTGGGCCACCGACAACCGCGCCGAGCAGACTCGCGGTGCGATCTCGCCTTGCTCTTGCCATGGTGGACTCGTTCATGCCGAGATGCAGTCCGGCGACCGCTTTCGGCCGGCCGGGTTGCGCCGCTCTCCGGCTGGCCGGCCGGAAAACCGACGCCCCGCGGCGTCGACCAGGCGATCCTCTGATGAGTCGGGCTCGAATGTCCTCTTCTCTCTACCGACGCGTCACCGTCGGGTTTGCGGCGCTGACGGGTCTGCTCGGGGCGGGCCTGATCGGGATCGGCGCCGCGAATGCCGTGACGGTGCCGATCCTCGTGGCGGACGTGGATTCCGGCAAGGTGATCTACGCGCAGGCGCCGACCGATCCCTGGTATCCGGCCTCGATCACCAAGCTGATGACCACCTACGTCGCCCTGGATCTCGTGCGGCAGGGCAAGGTCTCGCTCGATTCGATGATCACCATCTCGGCCGCCGCCGCCGCCGAGCCGCCCTCGAAGATGGGCTTCAAGCCGGGGACACAGCTCACCCTCGACAACGCCCTGAAGATCATCATGGTCAAGTCGGCGAACGACGTCGCCTACGCGATCGGCGAGTCGCTCGGCGGCACCGTCGACAACTTCGCCGCACTGATGAACGAGACCGCCCAGCGGATCGGCATGCATGACAGCCGCTGGTACAATCCCAACGGCTTGCCCGATCCGCGGCAATGGACCTCCGCCCGCGACATGGCGGTTCTCGCCCGGTCTCTGATCCGCGATTTCCCGGATTCCCACGACCTGTTCTCGATTTCGGCGATCCAGTTCGGCCGCGCCGTGATGGCGAACCACAACGGGCTGCTCGGACGCTATCCCGGCACGGATGGCATGAAGACCGGCTTCATCTGCTCGGGCGGCTTCAACGTAGTGGCGACCGCCACGCGTAACGGTCGGCGGATCGTCACCATCGTGATGGGGCAGCCGAGCCCGCGCGAGCGCGACGTGAAGGCCGCCGACCTGTTCGACTACGCCTTCGGCCAGAGCGCCGGCTGGACGAGCCCGACCCTCGATGCGCTCCCGGCCTCGGCCTTGTCCGCGCCGCCGGACATGCGCCCCTTCATCTGCGGCGGCAAGAAGCCACCGGCCATCGAGGACGGGGCCGGCGCGCTGAGCGCCCCCGGTTCCGCTGCGCAGCTGATCGGCGGCTCGGCGGCGAATTCGCCGGCGCTGGCGCTGGCCGCCTTCTCCAATCCTGCCCTGCGGGCCCGCTCCCTGCCGCCGCGGGCGCCGCTTCAGCCGATCGCCGTCTGGATCGGCCGCAACCCGGCCGAAGGCCAGAACATCCTCGACGCGCAGGAGGCCGAGCAGAAGGCCGCCGCCGCCAACACCCGCGCCGCCAAGCTCGAGGCCGCCAAGGCCAAGCGCGCGGCGGCCCTTGAGGCGGCCAAGCAGGCCCAGGCGGCCCGGCTCGAACGCGCCCAGGCCGCGAAGGCCGCCGCCAAGACTGCCCCGAAGGTCGCCGCGAAGCCGGGTCACGGCGTGCCGCGGAACGCGAGCGCCTACACGGCCGATGAGACGCCCGGGATGCCCGAGGCCAAGCCCGGCAAGGGCCTGACCAAGTCCGCGCCGAAGGCCGCCGCCCACAAGTCCGGGTCGACCAAGGGCGAGACCAAGGGCGATGCAAAGCCCGATGCCAAGGCGGCGGCCAAGGCGCCGGCCAGGAAGCCGGCCGCCAAGAAGGCCGCGGCGGACGAGTAGGCCATCGCGGGTGTCCGGCGTGGCGCCGCGTTGCCGCGGAGCCCGACGCACCCCACTTCGCCGCCTATGTCAGACACCATCGTGCCCGCTCCGGACCCGCGTCGCCCGGAGCCTATCCCGCTGACCGTGCTCACCGGCTTCCTCGGCGCCGGAAAGACCACCCTGCTGAACCGGCTGCTGCGCGATCCCGCGCTCGCCGACACGGTGGTGATCGTCAACGAGTTCGGCGAGATCGGCCTGGATCACCTGCTCATCGAGACCGTCGACGAGGACATGATCCTTCTCGGCGCCGGCTGCCTGTGCTGCACGGTGCGGGGCGACCTGATCGCCACCCTCGAGGATCTGCTGCGCAAGCGCGACAACGGCCGGATACGGCCGTTCCGGCGCGTGGTGATCGAGACGACGGGCCTCGCCGATCCGGCACCGATCCTCCACGCCTTGATCTACCATCCCTATCTGGTGCTCCGATACCGCCTCCAGGCCGTGGTGACCCTGGTGGATGCGCTGACCGGCGCCGAGACCCTCGACGCCCATCCGGAGGCCCTGCGGCAGGCCGCGGTCGCCGATCGGATCGTGCTGACCAAGACCGATCTCGCGGGCGACCTGTCGGGCATCCGCGCACGCTTGGCGGCGCTCAACCCGGCCGCCCCGATCGTCACGCCGGACGCCCCCGCGGAGGCGCTCCTCGGGGGTCTATTCGGTCTCGACGGCAAGGCGGCCGACGTGCGCGCCTGGCTCGGCGACGCGGCGCTGGCGCAGGATCGCCACCACGCCGACGTGAACCGCCACGACGCCGCGATCCAGGCGATCTGCCTGACCAGCCCGGCGCCCGTGCCGCGCCCCGCCTTCGAGATGTTCATGGACCTCCTGCGCTCCGGCCACGGTCCGAAGCTGCTGCGGCTCAAGGGCATCGTCGCCCTTGCCGACGATCCCGAGCGCCCGCTCGTCGTCCACGGCGTCCAGCACGTGTTCCACGCGCCGATCACGCTGCCGGCTTGGCCTGATCCAGACCACACCTCGCGGCTCGTGCTGATCCTGCGCGATCTCGATCCCGCCTTCGTGCGCCAGCTCTGGGACGCCTTCCTGGGCCGTCCCCGGATCGACGCGCCGGACGCCGCGGCGCTCACCAACAACCCCCTGGCGATCCCCGGCCCCTGACGCCGGCGGGCGGCACCATCCTTGAAGCCATCGAGCCGAATGGCGCCCCTGAGGCGCCGGATCGTCCCGGATCGGGACGGATCGTCGACAGGCAGGACACGCGATGGTGCGACGCTTCACCGTGATACAGGGCGGCCTGTCCGAGCGGGCAGACGACACGGCAATTTTGGATGCCGGAGCCGGTCCGCAGGCCGAGACGTGGCGGGTCGATCTTAAGCGGCCCGGTGCCGTGGACGCGGCGGCGGTCGCCGCCTGGCGGGCCATGCTGGTGCGCAACGCTGTCAGCGATCCGCTGCGCGACCCGGATCATCTCCTGCCGCTGGCCCAGCATCGTCCGGCGACGCGTTCCGTCGCCGTCGCCCTGGCCTGGAGCCGGGATGCGCGCGACGGCCGCGAGACGCTGCGCGGGGTCGTCCCGCTGGCGATGCCCCATTCGGTCTGGGGCGGCCGGGCCCGGCCCTGGCAGCCCGCGGAGCCTGACGCCGCAGCCCTGGTGGAGCACGCAGCCGCCGAGGCCGTGGACCGGGCCTTACGGGAACGGCTCGGGGCGCTGCGCCGCCCGCTCCGCCTGGTCGGTGAGTCCGCGCCCGTGCAGGATCCGGGACCGCCGCGTCCCATCCTGGCGGCGAGCCGTCCGGCGCGACCGCGTTCGGTTCCGGCCGGGAACCTGATCGGCATCCGCCCGGCAGGCTGGGAGCCCGCGGAGTCCGAGATTCTGGCCGTGACCGAACCAGCCGCCGTCCGCGATGCGGTCGAGACCTTCCTCGCCCTCGACGCCCGGACGGCCGCGCGGCCGATCATCGCCGACCCGGCCGAAGCATCGCTGGTCCGGGTGGTCACCCGGCTGTTCGCCCGTCGCGGCGCGCTGCAGGTCGAGTTCCGGCGCCGGGCCGGCGCAGTCGTGTCCGGAACACTCCACCTCTGCGCCGGCTCCAACGCGGTACCCTGGCGGCGGGCCCGGGCCTGAGCGGTCAATCCGCCGCGCGCAGGGAGCCTGTCGCGGGAGGCGTCCGAACCCTAGCTGGCGCCCATGACCCGCGACCTGACCCATGGCATTCGATCCGCTCCGCGCCGGAAGGCCGCCGCGGGACCGGCGTCTGAAGCCGGTCAGGCGGGAGACGCCGCCACGGTGGCCGCGGTCCTCGCGCGTCTCGCGGACAGGGATCCGGATCCGAAGGCCGGATTCGACCGCACCGACCCGTTCCGCCTGCTCGTGACCGTGCTGCTCTCGGCCCAGTCCACCGGACCGACCGTTTCGCGGGTCGCAGAGGCATTGTTCGCCGAGGTCCGCGACCCCGCCGGCATGGTGGCGCTCGGGGAAGCCCGGATCGTCGAGATCATCCGGCCGGTCGGGCTCGGGCCATCCAAGGCGCGCAACATCGTCAAGCTGTCGGCGGCCTTGGTGGCGGATTACGGCGGCGGCGTCCCGCGCAGCGCCGCGGAGATGCGCCGCCTCCCGGGGATCGGCCGCAAGAGCGCGGAGGTGACGGCGAACTTCGCCTTCCACGAGCCGGTGATCGCGGTCGACACCCATGTCTTCCGGGTTTCGAACCGGATCCCTCTGGCCCCGGGCCCGACGGTCGACGCGGTGGCCGACGGCCTCGCCCGGAGCGTGCCGGAGGGCTTCAAGGACAATGCACATGTCTGGCTGTTCCGACACGGGCGCGACATCTGCACCGCCCGGAAGCCTGCCTGCCCCCGATGCCCCGTCTCCGACCTGTGCGCCTGGCCGGGCCGATCGACGGCCTAGCCGCTACTCGTCTTCGCCGAAGCGGTTGGCGAGCAGGGCCTCGATGGCGTCGAGACAGTCTTCCGCATCCGGGCCCACGGCCGTGACGGCGATGCGTGTGCCCATGGCGGCCCCCAGCGTCAGCAAGCCCATGATGGAGCGTCCGCCCACGGTCTCGCCCGCCCGGGTCACCGTCACGGCGGCGTCGTAGCGTTCAACGGTCTGGACGAACTTCGCGGATGCGCGGGCATGGAGGCCCCGCCTGTTGATGATCGGGAGCTTGCGGAGAAGGCCGCCCTCCGGAACCGGCGGATCGTCATCCGTCTCGAAAAGCTCGTCCATCGTCCGTCGTGTTTCCCGCCCGATCGGCGGCCCTGGCGGCCGCCTGTGCCGAACCTAAACCATTGACCGGGCGTGTCGATCCCGCAGCCTTGCTGAGGACGCGCAAGCCGGTCCTGTGGATCGTGCCGGCTACCACTCGTACTCGGCGCCGACGCCGAGGCTGGTGCGGCCGTCGCTCCCGGCCTCGCCCTTCAGCTTGATCCGGCGGGTGACGTCGAAATCGACGCCGACGGCCGTGTCGGCAGGCTTCGCCCCGGCCTTCACGCCGACGCTGACCCGATCCGAGATGTAGCGCGAGGCGCCGATCGCCGGCCCGCCGCTCGCGCCGGTGGAAACGTCGAGGCTGTCGAGGCCGAGGCTCTTGCGGGCCTGCTCGAACATGTCGGGCCCCGCGGCGCCCCCGGAGAGCTGGGCGACCGCCTGGGCGAGCTGCAGGGCCTGGAACGGCGACAGGCCGGCCGACGCCTTCTTGAACAGGATCCGCGACAGGATCTCGTCCTGCGGCAGGGCTGGATCCGAGGTCAGGGAGAATTGCGGTGCGTCCGCGAAGCCGGAGACCGCGATGCGGGCGGTCACGTCGGTGGCCTTGGTCTCGGCGACGAAGTCGAGTTCCGGCGTGGTCAGGCTGCCCGCGAAGGTCAGCCGGCCGCGGCTGAAATCCAGGCGCTGGCCGACAAGCTCGAACTGACCGCGCCGCAGCGAGAAGGCGCCGTTCGCGTTGGGCGACGCGGAGGTTCCGGTGACACGCAGCGCGCCGCCGAGTTCCGCGTCGATGCCCCGCCCGCGGACGAAGATGCGGCTCGGCGCATCGATCGTCACGTCGAGGGTGGCGTCGAACGGCACGGCCGGCTTTCCGGACCGCCGCCCGGGACGTGCCGCGGCCTTCCTCTCCGCCCGCTGCGCCAGGCGCGCGCGCAGCTCCGGCGGCGTGTTGACGTGGCGGACCCCCGGCAGCGGCCGGATGGTGGCTGGGAGCCGATCCGGGACCGCGACATCGATCGACACGACATCCACGCGACCGGCGATCCGCGGTGTCCGCGCCAGCGGACCCGCCAGCGTGACGTCGACGCTCGACACGGCCGTCATCAAGGGGCTCGACACGAGTTCGGCCTTGTCGGCAACGACATGGAAACTGCCCGGGAAGTCGGGCGCGAGGGAGACGCGGCCGGTGACCGAGACCCGGCCGCCGTTGCGGGCGCTCGCGGTCAGGCGCTCGACCACGACGCTGTCGCCCCGACCGGTGACGCGCCCCTCGATCCCGGTGAAGCGGAGGCCGTTCAGCGGATCGGTGAAGCTGCCGCCGGTCAGCACCGCCGCGCCCTGCGCCCGCGGCGCCGCCAGCGTACCGGTGACGCCGCCGTCGATGGCAACCTTGCCGGTGACGCTCTGGCCGCCGACGCTGAGCAGGGAATTGGCGAGGGATGCGTCCAGGATCCCGCGTGCGCGCAGGTCCAACGGCCCCCCTGCCTCCACGGGCAGCGATCCCGAGACCGTCAGGGCGACGCCGCGCCCTGCCGTCACTCGACCGTCCAGGCTCGCCTGCCCATCCGACAGAGTGCCCTTGGCGGTGGCGTCGATCGCCGGAAGTCCGGCCTGCCGCGTCTGCGGGGCGACGAGCTTCGCGACGCTGATCGCGTAGCGTCCCTCGGGGCGCGTGACAGGCCCGTGGAGATCGGCTTCGCCGTCCAGGGTCCCCGAAAGGGCGAGGCTCGGCGCGGCGATCCGGGCGAGCGACAGGGGTAGCGACCGGATCGCCACCCGCAGGTCGAGAGCCTGCCCGACACGGCCCGCGGCCGTGATGCGACCCGCGCCCGCCGCGATGGACAGGCCGTCGATCACGGCGCCGCCGTCCCGAAGCGTGATCGCCGCCGGCCCGGTGAGGGCGAAGCGATCGCCGCCCCGGGCGGCCGACAGACGCTGGATCTCGATCCGCGTGTCCTCGGCCGGAACGACCCGCGCGGCGCCATCGAGATTGAAGCCGCGCGACCGGGCGGTCAGGGTCACGTCGCTGAAGGCGGGGCTGCCGTTGGCGAGGAGCCGGATCGTGTCGACCTGCTGGCCGGCGGCCACAAGCCGGTCGGCTTCGAGCCGCCCTTCGAGAACGGGATGCGCGCGCAGATCGCGGCCCGAGAGATCCGCATCGAGACGCGCGAGGCTGGTCTCCCCGTATCGGAGCGCGGCCCCGGTGACGCGGATGGCCGCATCCTGGCGGCCGCCGTCACGGGCGAGGGTCAGCGCGGCGTCGAGTCGGCCCGTGACCGGCTCCGGGACCAGGGGCGCGATGTCCGTCAGATCGCCGGCCCGCACGGTGAGCGCGCCGGCCGACAGCCACGTGTCGGCCGCGACCATGGCGTGGCCCGCGACGGCGACAGAGCCGAGATCGAGACCGAGCCGGTCGAGGACCCAATCGCCGCCGACGCGCGCGAGGTGGGCACCGCCCGTGAGCGTCTTGCCGGCGACGTCGCCGCTGAGTCGGACCGTTCCGTCCGGGGCGAGGAGCGCGTCCCGCAGGACCGCCTCGGCGCGCAGGTCCCGGATCGGCTTTCCCGCCGCGGTGGCGGACGGCGCCGTCAGAGCCGCGGTTACATCCGGATGTTCCAGGGATCCGGTCAGGCGCGCATCGATGCTGGCCTTGCCGGTGAGGCGTCCGTCGAGATCCCCGAGGCTCCTGAGATCGAGCCGCCCGGTGACATCCGCCCGGGACGCCGTCGCCTCGCCCTGCAGGGTCGCGGCGACGCCGGCCCCCTCCAGGCGCAGATGGTCGAAGCCGTAGCCGTCGAAGGTCTGGGAGACGCGCCCCTGAAGGGTCGGTGCGCGGCCGAGGGTGCGGTCGGCGGCCTGGATCCCGGTGACGAGGCCGCTCGTGGTCACGGCGAGGTCGGCCGCGAGGGCCTTGCGCGCCGGATCGCCGCTCAGCCGCGCCTTGGCGTCGAGGCTGCCCGCAAGGCCCTGGCCCGCGAGACCCGAGAACACCGAGAGGTCCGGCAGGGCCGCGTCTACGGTGCCCGTCAGGGTGTTCTGGCCGACGCGACCGACATAGGCCGCCCGCGCCGTGTCGGAGTCGAGCCGGAGCGCCGCGATATCGATCACGCCGTCGGCGCCGGCCGAGGCGCGGAGCGTCACGTTGGCCCGGCTGCCGATCGCCCGGCGCAGGGCCGGATCGGCGAGCTTCAATCCCTCGACCCGGCCGTCCGCCGTGATGGCGAAACGCTGCGCCGATGGGTCGCCCTGCGGGTCGATCCCGAGGCTGGCCTCGATCCGGTCCAGGCTGGAATCGCGGCTGCGCAGGGCAGCCGCGTCGAGGCGGCCCCGGACCGTCGGTGCCGCGAGCGGTCCCTTCAAGCTGCCGTCGAAGACGAGCTTGCCGATCTCGGCCTCGCCGGCCCGGGTGACGTCGCCCTCCGTGGGCAGGGCGCGGGCTTGGAGCGTCAGGTCGGCGACCCGGTCGCGGGTCAGGCTGCCGCCGGCGGCCAGACGCGCCGTGCGGGAGGTCAGTTCCAGCCGGTCGATCCGGAAGGCGCCGCTATCCGCGAAGGCGATGCCGCCGTCGAGCTTGGTGGTGCCGGCGAAGATCGCGGCCGCCGGGCCCGGCATCAGGCCCTCGATCCGGGCCGCGAGATCCAGGGCGAGGCGCCGCTCGGCCCCGATCCGGGAGATCTTCGCACCGCCCTTGGCACCGATGTCGGGTCCGGCCGTGAAGTCGAGCTTGGCCCCCCAGGCGTCCAACGTCCCGGTTCCATCGAGTTCGAAGTCGATTGGCGGCGTGCCGGGCAGGTTGGCCGCCTTCGAGAGCAGGCCGCCTGCCGGCTCCACGAGGTTCGCCTTCAGCTCGAGCCGCTCGCCGTTCGGCACGAACAGCAGCGACAGCAGGAAGCGGCCCGGCGCGTCGAGGCGCAGGGCCCTGGCCTGGAGGTCGAGCCCTTCGCTGGCGGCGCCGAGCTTCGCCCGGCCCTCCGCGGACAGCCGCGCCGGCTGCCCGGCCACCGCCTCTCCCAGCGTCAGCTCGGCCAGCTTGAAGCCCTTGATCTCGACCTTGACGGGCAGGTCCGGGAGCAGCCGGCCATCGGGCTTCGCTTCGGGCGGCGGTGGACCGGGGATCGGTCGCCGCAGCACGTCGAGATGCTCGATCTCGAGGCTGTCGACCTCCAGGCGTCCCGACAGAAGAGCGAGCCGGCGCCAGACGATGCGGGCCCGGTCGAGTTTCAGCCAGACGCCGTCGCGGTCGCTGATCGCCACGTCCCGGATGGTGGCGTCGGAGGACAGGGCGCCGTCGATGGCGCCGATCGCCACCCGGGACGAGGGCGTCGAGAGCGCCCGCGACAGGAGTCCGCCGAGCACGGACTTGTCCCCCTCTTCGGCGGAGGTCAGCGTAACGGCCCAGGGCAGCGCCAGAATCAGGCAGACCAGGACGAGGCCAAGCCACCGGCCGCCGCCGCGGTTCGGCGTGGCGCGGCGTCGCGTGAGTCCGGTCCGAAGAGCCATTCAGAACGCCTGTCCCAGGCTGAGATACAGGACGGCCGGCCGCACGTGCCCGCCCTTATAGGGATCGAGCGGGAAGGCGAGATCCGCGCGGATCGGGCCGATACCGGTGTAGTAGCGCAGGCCGATGCCCACGGATTTGCGGATCTTCTCATCGAAATCCGGCGTCGCCGAGGCGAAGGCGGTGCCCGCGTCGAAGAACGGCACCACGCCGATCGTGTCCGTGACCTTGATGCGCGCCTCGAGGGAAGCCTCGAGCAGGCTGCGGCCGCCGATCGGGAGGTTGTAGGGGCCGATTGGTCCGAGGGTCCGATACGGATAGCCGCGCACGGAGCCGCCTCCGCCGGCGAAGAACCGGAAATTGTCCGGGATTTCTCCCAGCGGCGCCCCGGAGACCGAGCCGAACCCGATGCGGCCGGCCAGGATCATGCGGGCTTCGTCGTCCAGGGCGTAGTAGGTCGAGCCCTGCGCCTTGGCCACGACGATCCCGGGCGACGAGATCGCGCCGGGATAGACCGCCAGCGACGCGATCGCCCGAATGCCCCGCGTCGGGTCGAGGAGGCTGTCGGTGGAATCGTAGGTCACCGAGGCGGGGACGCCGATCAACCGGTAATTGACGGTACCGAGGGCATCCTTCGACCGGCCCGCCTGGGCGTCGAGCCCGATCTGCGCCGAGAACGTGTCCGAGAAGCGGTGGCGGATCGCCCCAGAGACACCGCCGCCATCCACGAGATAGCTCTGCTGCACCTCACGCGTGATGAAGGCGTTGGCCAGCAGATCGTTGCGTGTGCCCCACAGGGCCGGCTGGACGTAGGTCGCCGAGAGCCGTCCGCCGAGGCCGTTCGTGCCGATTCCCGCAACCTTGCGCTGGTTGGCGAAGGGGTCGTTGCCGAGGCCCAGATAGTAGATGTCGGCGTCCACCCGGAAGGACTCGCCGCCACCGAACAGGTTGCGATTGGCGTAGTAGGCCCGCACGCCCGGCCCGTCGACGGTGGAATAGCGTGCCGAGACACCCACGAGGTTGCGCTCGCGTTCGGTGACCTCGACGAACAGCGGCAGGTTTCCGTCGGCGTCGAGCGCCGTGCCCTCGCGGACGCGCACGCCGCCGATGCCCTCGATCCGCGCCACCGACCGGCGGATCGCCGCCACCGCCTGGGGCGAATACGGGTCGCCCGGTTCGGCATAGATGAAGGAGCGGATGGTCGCCGGTTCGATCCCCGGTGCGCCGCTCACCGCGACCGGACCGAGACCTGCGACCGAGCCCGGCGCCACCGTGAAGGTCACGTCCATGACGTGGGCGGAATCGTCCACTACGGGGTCGCGGGCGACGACTTTGGCGAAGGGATGGCCCTGCGCGCGGAACTGGTCGACGATCTGCGCTTCCCGGGCGAGCACGGTGACCGAGCGGGCCGGAACATCCTCGTCCACGCGGGTGATCCGCGCGGGCAGGACGGATTCCGGAAACGGGTTGCCCGCCGGATCGCGCACGGTGATCCGGCGGAGATGGTAGAGGGGGCCGAGATCGACCGCGATCCGGACCGGGACGAGGCCGCGGTTGCGCCATGCCTCCGCGGCGGCGACCGCGACCGGTGCCTGCTCCGCCACCGGCGCGCCGTCGATCCGGATCGTGACGGTTCCCTGATAATAGCCGTAGCCCGACAGCACGTCGGCGAGCTTGGCGCGGTCGGCTTCTGCCCGACGCAGCAATCCCTCACCGTCGGGCGGTGGATCCTGCCTCAGGCGATGCAGGGTGGACGTGTCCTGCAAAGCCCGGAGCACGTCGGAATCGTCGGTCCCGGTGATCCGCAGCGTGTATGGCAGCGCGGTCGGACTCGGCGGCGGCGGTTCGGGCTCGCTGGCGAACAGACCGAACAGGTCGAAGGCGCGTGCGGGTTGAGCGCCCGCAGCGACCAGCAGGGCGAGGGCCAGGGCAGCCAGCCTCGGCGGCGATGCGCGACGCATCCCCGGACGGACCGCACGATGAATGGGAGCGGAGACGCGCAAACCGCGGTCTTCAGCTCCGATCGAGGTCGGCCGTGCCGCCCGCCTGTGAGATCATTGCCGCTCCCCCCTTACGCCGTGTCACGACGTACCCCGCCTCATCTTAAGGCCAGGTGCCTTCCAGGCCAACACCTCCACGGTCGCTGCTCAGAGGCCGCGCTCGAAAACCGGGACTGTCTACCCTTGGCGAGGCTTTCCGAGATGGGGACCAGAGAAGCGGGTCGGATCCGGCGGTGAGATGTCCGGCCTCCCCTCCCCTGCCGGAAAGCGGTGACCTGCGCGGCGTGCATCCGCACGATGACCGGAAGGGGCTGATCGACGGCGCCGAACGAAAAAACCCGCCGCGCTTTTG
>NZ_CP015367.1:2157500-3157500 GCF_001936175.1 Methylobacterium phyllosphaerae
TACGAGACGGCCGCGCGCCACGACCTGCCGCGGGCCGCCGTCGAGGATATCGTCCGGGTGTTCAGCTACGACCTGGACTTCCAGCGCCGCATCAGCAGCGGCGACGGGCTCGACGTGTTCTACAGCACCGACGACGATGCCAGCGCCGACCGTCCGGATCTTCTCTACGCGGCGCTGACGCTCGGTGGCGAGACCCGCAAGGTCTACCGCTTCCAATCCCCGGATGACGGGACGATCGACTATCTCGACGAGCAGGGCCGCTCGTTGAAGAAATTCCTGCTGCGCAAGCCCATCGCCGACGGGATCATGCGCTCCGGCTTCGGCTACCGGCGCCATCCGGTCCTGGGTTATGCCAAGCTTCACACCGGCGTCGACTGGTCCAATCCGATCGGCACCCCGATCATGGCAGCCGGCAACGGCGTGGTGATCCGCTCCGAGATGACCTCGGGCTACGGCAACCGGGTCGAGATCCAGCATGTCAACGGCTACGTGACGACCTACAACCACATGTCACGGTTCGGCCGCGGCATCCGGGAGGGCGTCAAGGTCCGGCAAGGGCAGGTCGTGGGCTATGTCGGCTCGACCGGCCTGTCGACCGGCGCCCATCTTCACTACGAGGTGATCATCAACGGCCACTTCGTCGATCCGATGAAGATCCGTGTCCCGCGTGGCCGGGAGCTCGACGGGCGCCTGCTCGCCGAGTTCAAGCGTCAGCGGGAGCAGATCGACGCCACCATGCAGAAGTCGAAGAGCGCCACCGCCATCGCCCAGCGCGATGCGGCGGTGCGCTGAGGCGATCGCTCAGGCGAAGCCGAGCCGGGCGCGGATGTCCCCGGGGGTCTGGCCGGCTTGCCGAAGGTCGGCGAGGGATTGCGAGCCGCGCGACTTGGACAGCTTCTCGCCCTCAGCGTCGTGCAGCAGCGGGTGGTGGTGGTAGCGCGGCGTCGGCAGGCCGAGCAGCGCTTGCAGGAGCACGTGCAGGTCGGTGGCGGCCTCCAGGTCGCGGCCGCGAACCACATGGGTGATCCCCTCGGCGGCATCGTCGTGAACCACTGCGAGATGGTAGCTTGTCGGCACGTCGCGGCGCGCGATCACCGTATCGCCCCAACGCCCCGGATCGGCCGCGATCCAGCGCTCGCCCGCCTCGTCGAAGGCGACGTAGCCGAGCGTCGAGCCGGCGCCGCGCAGGGCGGCCGCCATGTCGAGACGCCAGGTATGCGGATCGCCCCTGGCGAGACGGTCCGCCACGGACACGGCAGATTCGTGCCGGCAGGTGCCGGGATAGAGCGGCACGCCATCCGGATCGCAGGGGACCTCGCCCGCAGACGCGATCCGCGCCCGGATCTGCCCGCGCGAGCAGAAGCAGGGATAGGCGAGCCCGCGGCCGACGAGCCCGTCGAGGGCCGTCCGGTAGGCATCCATATACCGGGACTGACGCCGCACCGGCTCGGGATAGCTCAGCCCGAGCCAGGCGAGGTCCGAGACGATCCCGTCGATGAAGTCCGGCTTCGAGCGCGCCGGATCGATGTCCTCGATCCGCAGGCGGCAGAGGCCGCCCAGCCGGGTGGCGAACTGCGCGTTGAGAAGCGCCGAGTAGGCGTGGCCGAGGTGCAGGCGTCCATTCGGGCTCGGCGCGAAACGCAGGACCGGTCCTCCCGCACTTCTGAGCCGCTCCGCCGAGGCGCCCGGATCGGCCGGTCTGCGCGGGTGCGGCGTCAGCCCTCGCGGCGGCGGAGGCATTGCAGCGCGCCGGGCTGGCAGGCGAAGCCGGGGAGCGAGCAGGCCGGGCCGTCTGCGAGCCGCTGACAAACCTTGCAGCCGTCGCTCCATTCGAGGCAGGCCGGATCCTCGGCCGCCGAGCGCAGCGGTGCTGGGTGACGGGCGGGCGCCAGGGCGCCGATGAGCACGGTGGCGATCACGAGGACCGCGATGCCCCAGGCGGCAAGCGCGCCGCTCGACGAGCGCGGTGCGGGCGGCAGAGGGCTGGCTGTCGACATGGGCGTCCTGTTGGCGCGGGACTCGCCCGCCTGTCAACGCGCGCCCTCAGGCCGCGCGCGCGGATTGGCGCTCCAGCAGCGGGGGGAGCAGCTTCAGATTGAGCGGCTTGGCCAGGAACCCGTCGAAGCCGGCCGCCCGGGCGGCGATCTCGTCCTCGCGGCCCGCATTGGCGGTCAGTGCGACGAGATGGAGCCGGTGCGCGCAGCCCGATTCGGCCGCGCGGATCCGCCGGGCGGTCTCGTGCCCGTCGAGGCGCGGCATCCGCACGTCGATCAGCGCCAGGTCGAAGGGGCCGTCCGACTCAAACCGCTCGAGGGCCTCGACGCCGTCGGCCGCATGGACCACCGTGGCGCCGAGCCGTTCCAGCGCCCGGGTCGCCAGCAGGGCGTTGATCGGGTTGTCCTCGGCCAGCAGGACCCGAAGGTGGCTGCCGGTATGCGAGGGGGCCTCGGGCGGGGCGGCTGCGGCCTCGACCGGGCCCGTCGATGCGAGCAGGCGCTCGAACAGGGAGCGCGGGCGGACCGGTTTGATCAGGTAGCCGTCGAAGCCCGCCGCACCGGGCGCCCCGAAGCCGCGCCGGTCGAACGGCGAGAGGAGCACGAGGCTCGTGCGAACCCCGCAGGCCCGCGCCGCATCGGCGATCTGCCGCACGGCACCGTCGCCCAGCGCCCGGTCGGCCAGCACCACGTCGAAGGCGGCGCCCGACAGGGCGTCGAGGCCCGACTCGAGGCTGTCGACGATCACGGTGGCGGCTCCGGCCCGGGACAGACTGCGGGCGAGGTACGGCGCCTGGAACGGCGAGTCGGCGACGATCAGACAGCGTCGCGCGGAGAGCGGCGGCAACGGGACCCGTCCGCCGTCATCGATGCCGGCCACCTCGGCCAGCGGCAGCAGGACCCGGAAGGTCGAACCCCGCCCCAGGCGCGACTCCGCCTCGATCCGGCCGCCCATGCGGGTCACCAGACGCCGCGTGATGGCGAGACCCAGACCGGTGCCTTCATGGCTGCGGCTCGCGCTGCCGTCGCCCTGCTCGAACTCCTCGAACAGGATCGGCAGCCTCTCCTCCGGGATGCCTGGGCCGGTATCGGCCACGGCGAGCACGACCTCGCCGCCGGCTGCGGTCCGCACGAAGCTCAGGCTGACGCCGACGCCGCCCCGCTCGGTGAACTTGATGGCATTGCCCGCGAGATTGATCAGGATCTGCCGCACCCGGTCGGCGTCGCCCAGAACGGCGGCCGGAAAGTCCTCGGTCACGTCGAGGGCGATCTCGATCCCCTTGTCCTGCGCGCGGGGCGCGAGCAGTTCGACGACGCCCTCGGAGAGGGCCGGCAGGTCGAAGGACTCGGCCGCGAGGTCGAGGCGCCCGGCTTCGATCCGCGAGAAGTCGAGGACCCCGTCGATCAGGCCGAGCAGCGCTTGGCCGCTGGTGCGCACCGCCTCCACGTAGGTGCGCTGCTCGGGGTTCAGCTCGGTTCCGAGCACGAGGTCGGCCATGCCCAGGATGCCGTTGAGCGGCGTCCGCATCTCGTGGCTCACCGTCGCCAGGAAGCGGGATTTCGCGACGCTCGCCGCCTCGGCGCGCTCCAGGGCCGCGTCGCGGCTGCGGATCGCCTCGACCCGCGCGGTGACGTCCCGGCCCGCGCGGAGCCAGTGCGTCGCGTCGCCGTGCGCCACCGGCATCTCCACGAAGGCGAACCAGCGCGCCCGCCCGTCCGCCGCCCGGACCTGCGCCTCCAGGCGGCGGACCCCGTCCGGCCCGATCTCCACGGCGTTGCGGTCGAGGATCTCAAGATCGTCCTGAGAGCCGATCAGCGCGATCGGCTCGCGGCCGAGCAGGCGGGCGAAATCCTCGTTGGCGTAGGTGATGCGCCCGCGGGCATCGCGCTGGACGATGATCTCGGTGGTGGCGGCCACCAGGGCGCGATAGCGGTCCTCGCTCTCGCTGATCCGCCAGATGCGGTCCTGCAGCCGCTCGGTCTCGCGCTCGGCGCGCCGCGTTCCGCGCACGCGCCAGAGGCCGAGGCCCAGCGCGGCCGCTGTCAGGAGCGCCAGGACAGGCGCCATCATGTCGATCATTCCGGCCTCCCCGGCTTCAGGCCGGTCCGCCGCAGGATCGCAGCCGAAGCTGAAGGCCGCGTTGGGAAAGGCGCTTAACCGCCGGTTGCAGACTTCGCGGAGCCCGGGACGCCGCGCGCGCTTAACGGAACCGTGAGGTGATCCGAAAAGCGGCTCGCGAGTTGCCTGCCAGGACGCAGGTCCGGACGGAGACGCGACATGCCCGGTGAGCACTACGACGTCATCATTGTCGGGTCCGGTCCCGGCGGCGGCACGATGGCGTGGCGCCTCGCCCAGACGGGCAAGCGGATCCTGCTGGTCGAGCGCGGCGACTACCTGCTGCGGGAGCCGCGGAACTGGGACAGTCAGGCGGTGATCGTCGACGGCTACTACCAGGCCAAGGAGACGTGGTACTCCTCCGACGGCAAGAGCTTCCGCCCTGGCCTTCACTACTATGTCGGCGGGAACTCGAAGTTCTACGGTTCGATCCTCTTCCGCCTCCGCGAGAAGGACTTCTCCGAGATCCGCCACCAGGACGGCGTCGCGCCGGCCTGGCCCGTCGGCTACGACGTCTTCGAGCCGTACTATCAGGCGGCCGAGGAGCTGTTCCACGTCCACGGGCTGCGCGGCGAGGACCCGACCGAGCCCTGGTCGACGAAGCCCTATGCCCATCCGCCGGTGGCGCACGAGCCGCGGATCCAAGAGCTGTTCGACAACCTGAAGCGGGCCGGCCACCACCCGTTCCACCTGCCGGTGGGCGTGCGGCTGGTGGAGAAGGACGGCCGCGCGGTGCCGACCTCGCCCTGCATCAAGTGCGAATCTTTCGACGGATTCCCCTGCCCCACCAACGGCAAGTCCGATGCCCAGACCATGGTGGTGGACCCGGCCCTGCGGGACTGCCCGAACCTGACGCTGCTCACCCGCACCTTTGTCGAGCGCCTCGTCACCGACCCCTCCGGCCGCACCGTCACGGGCATCGTCGGCGCGCGCGACGGCGCGCCCTTCGAGGCCTCGGCCGACCTCGTGGTGGTGGCCTGCGGCGCCCTCTCCTCGGCGCTGCTGCTGCTGCGCTCGGCCAGCGACCGACACCCGAACGGCCTCGCCAACGGGTCGGACCAGGTCGGGCGCAACTACATGCGCCACAACAACTCCACCGTGCTGGCGATCTCGAAGGTCCCGAACCCGACCCGGTTCCAGAAGACGCTCGGCCTCAACGACTTCTACTTCGGCGATCCGGACCCGAAGGACGGCTGGGAGTTCCCCCTCGGCCACATCCAGATGGTCGGCAAATCGGACGGGGCCCAGATCCACGGCGAGGGCCTGCCGGGCTTCCTGCAATGGTTCCCCGACAAGCCCTTCGACTGGATCGCCAAGCACTCCGTCGATTTCTGGCTGACCTCGGAGGACGTGCCGCTCCCGCAGAACCGGATCTTCTATAAGGACGGCAAGGTCCATCTCGACCTCACCGAGACGAACGTCGAGGCGCACAAGCGGCTCCGGCAGAAGCTGCGCGAGATCTGCAGCTTCACCGACATCCACCCGCACCTGTTCGACCGCTCGCTCTATCTCGGCAAGAACGTCCCGATCGGCGGGACGGCCCACCAGGCGGGAACCCTGCGGTTCGGCGAGGATCCGAAGACGTCGGTGCTCGATCCGAACTGCAAGGCGCACGAGTTGGACAACCTCTACGTGACCGATGCCAGCTTCTTCCCGTCGATCGGCGCCGTGAACCCGACGCTGACCATCATCGCCAACGCCCTGCGGGTCGCCGATCATCTCGTCGCCCGGATGGGGGCCCGGGACGCGATCGCGCCGCCCCGGCTTTTCGATCACACCGAGCCGCGGGAGCCGCTGCCCGCCTGAGGATCGGCGGGGCGCGGAACACCGCTCCCGCCCGGCGCCGCATCCTTAAGCACCCGCGCCGGCGGGCCTAGAAGGCGGCTTCCAGGACGCGCGCGACCTGTGGAGGGCTCTCCCGAGGTCGCCGCGCTCCGGCACCTCGGGATGAGGGGCCGGCTTCGGATGTGCGTTATCGTCCCCGCGCGCCGCTGGCGCCGGGGGCATGGCCCGGGAGCGAACACGAGGGACGCGGGACGCCGCGGGAACCCAGGTGTCGGCCAAAGTCGCGCGGGATCCGATCCCCGCGGCGCCCCGCGGCATCGACCGGGCGCCTGCCCCGGCCGGTGCCGTCTTTCTCGTCGCGGCGTCTCCAGCGCCCCGGTCCTGCGACTCCCTGTTAGCGGTCTCGGGCGAGGCCCAGGCACGCCGTGCCCGCACCTCCGGAACCCGCATCAGCGCCGTGGCCTTCCAGCCGCCCCCCGCCTCGTAGTGGGCGGGTCCGCAGGTCGCTCAGGGTCGGCCCAGAGGCGGGTCGGCGCGGGGGCATTTCCTCGACCCCGCCGGGCAAACTGCCGCCCGGTCTCACGCCCGCTTCCGAGACACGCCCCGCACCGGTCCGCCGCCCGGGGCGATGGCGGCTGAAAGCCACCGACGCGGGCGCCGCCCCGCCCCCGGACCCGCACGGTCAGCCACCGGGCGGGCCCCCGAAGGACGCCCCGGGATCGCTCCCGGGCCGCCGCGGACAGGTGCGGTCAGGAAGCACAAAATAGGAACATTGTCAAGGTGCGGGCGGCGCGGCACGCGGGACTGGGCCTGTCCGCCGCGGTCTTCTGTACGTCCCCGCGCCGTCATTCCGGGGCGCCGCGGGCGCGCCGGAAATCCGGTGCCGCGGTCGGCGCGTCCGGATCCCGGGCTCCGCGCAGCAACACCGGGATGACGGGGAAGCGGCCGCGTCTGCTATGTCGGCGGTCCGAATCCTCATCGATCGCGCCGCCCGTGGCCATTGACCATATCGATCTCAGCCGGATCGACCTGAACCTGCTGGTGGCCCTGGATGCGCTGCTCGACGAGCGCAGCGTCACGCGGGCGGCCGCACGGGTGGGGATCGGTCAGTCGGCGATGAGTTCGAGCCTCGCCCGCCTGCGCCGCCTGTTCGACGACGAACTCCTGACCCGGGCGCCGGACGGGATGCGGCCGACACCGCGCGCCCTCAAGATCGCCGAGCCGCTGCGGGCCACCCTCCGGCAGGTGCAGGCGCTGGTGCATCGGGAGGAGCGGTTCGACCCGGCCACCGTCGAGCGCAGCTTCACGGTGAGCCTGCCGGACAGCGTCGAAGCGCTGCTCGGGCCGCGGCTGATCGCGCAGCTCCGCCGGGACGCGCCCGGCATCCGGCTCCTGCTGCGCTCGGTCGACCGGACCCGGATCCTCGACGAACTCGACGCCGACCAGGTCGATCTCGCCATCGGCCTGTTCTCCGAGGGGCAGCTCCACCACAAGCAGCGCCTCCTCTACCGCGACAGCTACGTGGTGCTGTTCAACGCCGCGCTGATCGGCCTGGAGCCGCCGATCGGGCTGGACGACTACCTGCGCTTCCCCCACGTGCTGACGTCCCTGCGCGAAACCGCCCACGGGGTGGTCGACGACGCCCTCGCGTTGATCGGCCGCTCGCGCACCCTGGCGGTGACGACCCCGCGCTTCCTCGTCGTCCCGTTCATGGTCCGGGCGGCGCCGGTGATCGCCACGATGCACGCCCGGCTCGCCACCTCCTTCGCCAACGCTCTGGCGCTCAGCGTCAGCCCCGTGCCGGTGCCCCTCGACGACGTGGCCGTGTCGATGCTGTGGCACGCCTCGTACGACCACGACCCGGCCCATCGCTGGCTCCGGGATCTGCTGGTCCGGCTGGCCCACGAACCGCCGGCCCCCGGCATCATCTGAGCTCGGCGCTCACAGGCAGGGATCGTCCGCGGTCTCCAGGCGGCCGCTCGCGATCGCCGCGCGGAACAGCGCGAAATCGGCCGCATTGCGCTCCGCATAGGCCGCAGCCCAGTCGGCGATCGCCGCGCAGAGGTCGTCGTGCTTGCCGCTGCCGCAATAGCCGGCGATCGCCGCCGCATCGCCGGTCCGCGCATGGGCACGGGCGAGAAGCGTGCCGTAGGCGTACGAGAAGGTCAGGAGCGGCGCGCCGGACATCCGCGCCAGCGGGATCGCGCCCTTCAGGTTCTTCATCTGCCGGACGTAGAACGGGCGGCCCGCGATGCTGGTCCAGCCGAGCAGCGGATCGCCCACCGCCTGGAGCAGGCGCTGGCCGTAGATCACGCGCTCGCCCTCGTGCCCGGAAAAGGGCGCCGGCACCCGCGGCAGGTACGGCGCGTGCGCCGGACGGACCGCCTCCTTGACCTGGAGGAAGAGTGCGTCCGCGTCGGAATTGCCGAACAGCAGCGCCAGATAGGCGCGGGTCCCGACGCTGCCCACGCCGACGACCCGATGGGCGACATCGACCACGTGGTAGCGGTCGAGCATGAAGCGCCGCTCCCGCGGCAGGGTCTCGGCGTAGCGCTCCAGACCGGTGACGACGCCCTCGCGGGTCGCCTCGTCCACGGGCGTCAGGATCGGCGGATCGGTTTGCAGGCGCCAGCTGCCGTCGGTGCGCCGCTCGGCGACCTGGGCGAGGAGGCTGCGGTTGTTCCGCCGCCGCGCCTTGTCGACGGCCCGCCGCACCACGGCCCGGGCCTCGGCATCCATCTGCAAACCGGCGATGTGCGGCGCGTCGGCACGCGTGGTCTGGTACCAGACGTCGAGGGAGCCCTGCGGCGCCAGGCGCCGCATCGTGTGTTGGTAGCCGGAGACCGCCTCCATGACGGCCGCGCGCCGCTCGGCCGCCGGCGCGCCCGCATCCGCGATGGCGACCGCGAGGCCGGCCGCGAGGCGCTTGAGATCCCATTCCCACGGGCCGATCGTGACCTCGTCGAAATCGTTGAGGTCGAGGACGACGTCGCGCTGCGGCGTACCGAACAGGCCGAAATTGTCCGTGTGCGCGTCGCCGTTCATCACCACGTCGATGCCGCTGCGCGGCCCGCGCGACAGGTCCCAGGCCATGACATGGGCGGCCCCGCGCAGGAACGCGAAGGGCGAGGATGCCATCCGGGCGACCCGCAAGGGGATCAGATGCGGCTGACGGCCCTTATGCGCGGCCTCGATCAGGGCGATCGGGTCGGGCCGGTCCGGACCGGGATCCAGCGTGGCCTGGCTCGCATGGGGCACCTCGGCGCGCAGCCGCTTGCCGGCCTTGCGGCGCTTGTCCCAGGCCTCGACGCCCACGCGGAGGTCGATCCGCGGAAACTCCGCGACCGGCGCGAGCACCGAGTCCATACCCGGGGCGTCGGAGACGCCGGTTTCCGGGGCAGTCCTGTCGCTCTCGATGCGATCCATCGATGTCCCATCGCGGCATGCAGGGCGGCCGCGGCCGTACGGGTCTCCCCCCCGAGCCGGGAGCGATTTCCATACGGTAGCATCGGCCCCGCTCTGTGACGTCCCGGGCCCGAACGGCCCTTGACCACTCTATAGGCGAGCCCTCTAACGAACCGAGTATTCGCGGGGCGTTTCCGGGTGCCGGGCCGTTCACAGCGTCGCGATCAGAGTTCCGGAAGTGGACGGGGCGTTCCGGGAACGCCGTTGCATCAGCGAGACTTCGCATGCCCAAGGGTTCAGATCTCCTCGTCGCCGCCCTCGAGAACGAGGGGGTCGACCGAATCTTCGGGATTCCCGGCGAGGAGAATCTCGACGTCGTCGAATCCCTGCGCAACTCCAAGATCGAGCTGATCCTGACCCGCCACGAGCAGGCGGCGAGCTTCATGGCCGCCACCCATGGCCGCCTCACCGGCCGCCCCGGCGTCTGCCTCTCGACCCTGGGTCCCGGCGCGCTGAATTTCTCCACCGGCGCCGCCTACGCCCATCTCGGCGCGATGCCGATGATCATCATCACCGGCCAGAAGGGCATCCTGTCGTCGCGGCAGGCCAAGTTCCAGATCGTCGACGTGATCAGCTCCATGAAGCCGATCACCAAGATGGCCCGGCAGATCGTCTCGGCCTCCTCGATCCCCACCATCGTGCGCGACGCCTTCCGGGTCGCCACCGAGGAGCGGCCGGGCCCGGTGCTGCTGGAGCTGCCCGAGGACATCGCGGCCGAGGAGGCCGAGGCCCACCTCGTGCCCTCGCACCCGATCGACATCCCGGTGGCCCATCCCACCGCCATCGCGCGCGCCGCCGCCATGATCCTGAAGGCCGAGCGCCCGCTGATCATGCTGGGCGCTGCCGCGAGCCGCCCCCGGGCCACCGGCGAACTCGGCGGCTTCGTGCAGCGGACCCAGATCCCGTTCTTCACCACCCAGATGGGCAAGGGCACGGTGGCGAGCGGCACGAACCTCTACATGGGCACGGCGGCGCTGTCCGAGCGGGACTACGTCCACGAGGCGATCGACCGGGCCGACCTGATCATCGCCATCGGCCACGACACGATCGAGAAGCCGCCCTTCTTCATGGGCCAGCACGACCAGAAGGTCCTGCACATCAGCTACATGCCGGCCAATGTCGAGCAGGTCTACTATCCCGACGCCGAGGTGGTGGGCGACCTCGGCCCCACCCTGAAGCTGCTCGCCGACCAACTCGACGGCAAGCTCCCCAACGCCGGCGCCCTGCTCCACCTGCGCGAGCACATCCTCAACCACATCGCCGACCGGGCCGGCGAGGACCGGTTCCCGGTGACACCGCAGCGGCTCGTGCGCGACGTGCGCCGGGTGATCCCCGAGGACGGCATCGTCTGCCTCGACAACGGGATGTACAAGATCTGGTTCGCCCGGAACTACCGGACCTACGTCGCCAACACGCTGCTCCTCGACAACGCGCTGGCCACGATGGGCGCGGGCCTGCCCTCGGCCATGATGGCGGCGATGCTCTACCCGAACCGGCGCGTCATGGCGGTGTGCGGCGACGGCGGGTTCATGATGAACAGCCAGGAGATGGAGACCGCGGTCCGCCTCAAGCTCAACCTCGTGGTGCTGGTGCTGGACGACTCGGCCTACGGGATGATCCGCTGGAAGCAGGCGGTCGACAAGTTCGCCGATTACGGGATGACCTTCAGCAACCCGGATTTCGTGCTCTACGCCAAGTCGTACGGGGCCACCGGCCACCGGGTCGAGTCGGTCAACGACCTCGTGCCGACCCTCGACCGGGCCTTCGCGGCGGGGGGCGTCCACCTCGTGGCGGTGCCGATCGACTATTCCGAGAACACCCGCGTGCTGGTCGACGAGCTGCGCGCCAAGGTGAAGGATTTCGAGCCGGCCGAGTGAGGCTGGTGTCGCAGTTGGGTCGGGACCAAGACAGGGCAGCGCGATGAACCCGTTCACCTTCCAGACCACGCCGAACGTGCTGTTCGAGGCCGGCGCCTCCAGGAAGCTGCCCGAGATCGTCGGCCGCTTCGGGGCGAAGCGCGTCCTGCTGGTCACCGACAAGGGCGTGCGCGGCGCCGGGCTGACCCAGGCCGCCGAGGCGGCGTTGGCGGCGGCCGGCGTCAGCCTCGACGTCTACGAGGACGTGGTGGCCGATCCGCCCTCCACGGTGATCGAGGCGGCGGCCAAGCGCGCCCGGGAGCTCGGGACCGACCTCGTCCTGTCGATCGGCGGCGGCTCGGCGCTCGATACCGCCAAGCTGGTTGCCTACCTCGCCAAGTCCGACGAGCCGCTCGACGCGATCTACGGCGTCGGCCTCGCCACGGGCGACCGGCTTCCGCTGATCCTCGTTCCCACCACCGCCGGCACCGGCTCGGAGGTGACGCCGATCTCGATCGTCACGACGCCGACCACCGAGAAGAAGGGCGTCGTCGCCCCGAAATTGCTGCCCGACTGGGCGGTGCTCGACCCGGAGCTGACGCTCGGCCTGCCGTCGCACGTCACCGCGGCGACCGGCATCGACGCCATGGTCCACGCCATCGAGGCCTTCACCAGCAAGAACAAGAAGAACCCGATCTCCGACCAGCTCGCCAAGCAGGCGCTGGCGCTGCTCTCGGCCAACATCCGCACCGCCTGCACGGATGGGGCGAATCTCGAGGCGCGCTCCGGCATGCTGCTCGGCTCGATGCTCGCCGGCATGGCCTTCGCCAACGCGCCGGTGGCGGCGGTCCACGCCCTGGCCTACCCGGTCGGGGCGATCTTCCACGTGCCGCACGGGCTCTCGAACGCGCTCGTGCTGATGGGGGTGATGCGCTTCAACCTCTCGCACGCGGAGGCGCTCTACGCCGAGCTGGCGCCGATCCTCGATCCCGCGGCCGCGGATCTGCCGCCGTCCGAGGCCGCCAAGCGCTTCGTGGAGAGCCTCGACGCGATCTGCCGCGACTGCAAGGTTCCGGCGTCCCTCGCCGAGGTCGGCGTCGCCCGGCAGGACCTGGAACGCATGGCCTCCGACGCGATGAAGCAGACGCGGCTCCTCGTGAACAACCCGCGCGAGGTCACCTACGACGACGCGTTCGCGATCTACGCCGAGGCGCTGGGCGAGGCACGCCCGGCGGCGTGAGGGCGGAAGCGGCGCTGGACTGCCGCTCGGCCAGTCCCGGCCACGCCGTCATCGCGAGCGCAGCGAAGCGACCCAGGGCAGCGCGACCTCGCCGAGCGAGACGCTGCTGGATTGCTTCGCTCCGCTCGCAAGGACGGAGGCGACGTTTCAGCCCTAGGGCTGTGAGGAGAAACGCCAGCATGGACCAGTTCGACGCGTTCCGGGCGATGGGCGAGTTCTGGACCCGGGCGGGCACGGGCTTCTTCACGCAGGGTCTGGGGCCATCCGCGCCCGGCTTCGGCTGGCCGACCTTTCCGGCGCCCGATCTCGCCGGCATGGCCGCCGCCCAGTCCAAGCTCACCGAGGCCTGGACCGCCGCCAACACCCTCTCGCAGACACTCGCGACATCGCTCCAGGGCGGCCCCGGGGCGCCGGACCCGACCGCCGGGGCGGTGCTCGCCCGGATCTTCGATCCCCAGGCCTGGCTCGGCGGCTCGGGCGAGTTCGACGCCGCGCTGACCCGCATGGCCGAGGGTCCGCAGCTCGCCGACCTGTGGCAGACCGAGCGACGCTACGCGGCCCTGTTCACCGCCTGGGCGACGCTGCGGCGAGCGCAGAGCGAGCATCAGGCCGTGATGCTCGACGCCTGGACCCGCGCCGCCGGCACCTTCGCCCAGGAGGCCAATGCCCGCGCCGAGCGCGGCGAGAGCTTCGCCTCCGCCCGGGAGATGATGACGCGCTGGATCGAGACCGCCAACGCGGTCCTGCTGGAGGTCCAGCGCTCGGACAAGTTCCTGGCCTCGCAGCGGGCGGTGCTGCGGGCCTCCACCGATCTCCGGCTGGCCCAGCAGGACGTCGCGGCCATCCTGTCCGAGTTCTACGGCCAGCCGACCCGGGCCGAGCTCGACGACGTCCACAAGAGCCTCACCGAGCTGCGCCGCGAGGTGCGGGCGCTCCGCCGCGAGCGCCGGCAGGCCGGCAAGGTCGCGCAGGCGGGTGGTTCAGAGGTCAGGAAGGAAGCCCATGGCTGACCAGGAAAGCCCGAAGGGGCCGGCCGCTCCGCTGAATCTCACACCCGCCGCGTTGCTGGCCGAAGTCGGCACCCTCGGCCGCCGGATCAGCGAGGGGGCCAAGCTGTTCGCCGATGTCAGCGACGCCGACGTCGCGATCGCTACCACGCCGAAGGATCTGGTCTGGAGCCAGGACAAGGTCCGGCTCTACCGCTACCGGCCCCTCGCCGAGAGCAAGGGCCTGCCGCCGGTCCTGATCGTCTACGGCCTGATCGGCCGCTACACGATGGCCGACCTGCAGGAGGACCGCTCGCTGGTCCGCAACCTGCTGAACCTCGGCCTCGACCTCTACGTGGTCGATTGGGGCAATCCCGGCCGGGCCGACCGCTACGTCACCATCGACGATTACGTGGACGGCTACCTCGCCGAGTGCGTCGCCGTCATCCAGGAGGCGGCGAAGCGCGACAGGATCAGCCTGCTCGGGATCTGCGAGGGCGGGGTCTTCACCACCTGCTACGCGGCGCTCTACCCCGAGACCGTCAACGCGATGGTGCTGACCATCACGCCGATCGACTTCCATGCCGATGCCCGGGATGCCCGCGCCGGCCACGGCTTCATCAATGTCTGGACGCGCTCGCTGACGCCCGAGGACGTGGACCGGCTGATCGACGCGCAGGGCTCCCTGCCCGGCGCTTTCATGGGCTCGGTGTTCTCCATGATGACGCCGATGCGCACCCTGACGAAGTACAACCTCGACCTGCTCGACGCCCTCGACGACAAGAAGAAGTTCTTGAACTTCCTGCGCATGGAGAAGTGGATCGCCGACCGTCCGGACCATCCCGGCGAGGCGGCGAAGCAGTGGCTCAAGGATCTCTACCAGGACAACAAGCTGGTCCAGAGTGCCTTCGAGCTCGGCGGCCGGACGGTGGATCTGAAGGCCATCACATGCCCGGTGCTGAACGTCTTCGCCCAGGACGACCACATCATCCCGCCCGCCACCTCGCAGGCGCTGAAGGACAAGATCGGCACCGCGGATTACACCGAGATGGGGCTGCCCGGCGGCCATGTCGGCGTGTTCGTCGGCGGCAAGGCCCAGAAGCTGCTTGGGTCGGGCATCGCCGACTGGCTCGGCCAGCGGGGGTAGGATGTCGGCCCGACGGTTCTCGATGAGCAGGACGCCCCTCCCCTCCCCCCGCTGTGGGGACGGCGACTGGACACACCCATCGTGCGCGGCGCCGTGGCGGCGGGATCAAGCGCGGGTCCCCTCTCCCGTGCGGGAGAGGGGCAGGGTGAGGGATCAGGTCCGTCCGATAAAGGCGCGACCTGACGGCGCTTCGAGGGCGTGCTCCATCCTGACGCGTCCCGTCCCTGACCCCGACCCTCTCCCGCACGGGAGAGGGAGCGCCTCGCGATCTGCCGCGGAGGCCAGCGTTCAATCCGGGCCGATGGACATCGTCGCTTCCCGGAGAAGGGCGAGCGCAGCCGCTCCGGCCGTATCCCGGGCGCCGAGGATCACCCGATGGGCAGCCTGAAGAACAAGATCGTCAGCGCCGACGAGGCGGTCGCCATCCTGCAGGACGGCGACATGGTGGCGGTGTCGGGCTTCGTCGGCATCGGCACGCCCGACGAGCTGATCCTGGCGCTCGCCCGCCGCTTCGAATCCGGCGCCGGCCCGCACGGGCTCGGTCTGATGTTCGCCGCCGCCCCCGGCGACGGCAAGGAACGCGGCCTCAACCGGCTGGCGCTCCCGGGCCTCGTCCGCCGCGTCGTCGGCGGCCACTGGGCCCTGGTGCCGAAGCTCGGCGCCATGGCGGTCGAGGGCCTGATCGAGGCCTATAACCTGCCGCTCGGCGTGGTCTCGCACCTCTACCGGGAGATCGCCGCCCACACGCCGGGCCACATCACCAAGGTCGGCCTGCGCACCTTCGTCGACCCGCGGCTGGAGGGCGGCAAGCTCAACGCCGTGACGCACGAGGACCTCGTCAGCGTGGTCGAGCTCGGCGGCGAATCCTGGCTCCACTACAAGGCGTTTCCCATCAACGTCGCGCTGATCCGCGGCACCACGGCCGATCCCGCCGGCAACATCACCATGGAGCGCGAGGCGCTCACCCTCGACAACCTCGCCGCCGCCATGGCGGCGAAGAACTCGGGCGGCTTCGTCATCGCGCAGGTGGAGCGGCTGGCCGAGGCCGGCTCGCTCAATCCGCGCGAGGTGCAGGTGCCCGGCGTGCTGGTCGATTGTGTGGTGCTCAGCCAGCCCGAGAACCACCGCCAGACCTACGGCACGCCCTACAACCACGCCTTCACGGGCCGCCAGCGGGTGCCCCTCGACCGGATCGCCCCCATGGCGCTCGATGCCCGCAAGGTCATCGCCCGGCGCTGCGCCTTCGAGTTGCCGCCGGGCGGCGTGGTCAATCTCGGCATCGGCATGCCGGAGGGCGTCGCGGCGGTCGCCGCCGAGGAGCGGGTGCTGAAATACCTGACGCTCACCGCCGAGCCCGGCGTGATCGGCGGCCTGCCGCAGGGCGGGCTCGATTTCGGCGCCGCCCTGAATCCGGCCGCGGTGCTGCACCAGAACCAGCAGTTCGATTTCTACGACGGCGGCGGCCTCGACCTCGCCTGCCTGGGTCTCGCCCAGTGCGACGCGGAGGGCAACGTCAACGTCAGCCGCTTCGGCAAGCGGCTCGCGGGCGCGGGCGGCTTCATCAACATCTCGCAGAACGCCAAGAGCCTCGTCTTCGCCGGCACCTTCACGGCCGACGGGCTCAAGGTCGCGGTGGAGGATGGCGGCATCCGGATCCTCACCGAGGGCCGCTCCCGGAAGTTTATCGCCGCGGTGGAGCAGGTGACCTTCTCGGGGGCCTACGCGGCCGAGCGCGGCCAGCCGGTGCTGTACGTGACCGAGCGCTGCGTGTTCCGGCGGACCCGGGCCGGGATGGAACTCGTCGAGGTTGCGCCGGGGGTCGACATCGCGCGGGACATCCTCGGCCAGATGGGTTTCGCGCCCATCGTGCAGGACCCGAAACCGATGGATCCGCGCCTGTTCCGCGAGGCCGTGATGGCCCTGGAGCCGTGGCTGCTGGGCCTCTCGCTGTCGGAGCGGATCAGCTACGACCCGGAGCGCAACATCCTGTTCTCGAACCTGGAAGGTTTCCAGGTGCGGACCATCGACGATGTCGAGCTGGTGCGCCGGGAATACGAGCGCGCCTGCCAGGAGATCGGCCGCAAGGTCCACCTGATCGCCAATTACGACGGGTTCGAGATCGACCCGACGGTGAGCGACGCCTATTTCTCGGCGATCGCCTATCTCGAGAACCGCTATTACGAGACCGCGTCGCGGTACACCACGAGCGCGTTCCTGCGATTGAAACTCGGCGCCTCGTTGGCGAGCCGCGATCTGGCTCCCCATGTCTTCGAGACCAAAGCCGAGGCGCAGGCGCGGAACACCGCCCAGAGCGTGCCCCTCAAGCCGCGCCCCGGCCTGTCCCAGCCCGACAGATCGCAGCCGCCGAAGGAACCGTTGGATGCCTGAGTTCGAGACCCCCGCCCTGACGGACCGCGCCTTGCTGGTCGATGCCTGCCTGATCGGCGGCACATGGTCGAAGGCCGGCTCCGGCAGCATCGACGTCACCAACCCGGCGACCGGCGCCTTGATCGCCCGGGTGCCGAATGCCGGCGCTGCTGAGACGGCCCAGGCGATCAAGGCCGCCCGCGCGGCCTACCCGGCCTGGCGCGCCAAGACCGCCAACGAGCGCGCCGTGCTGCTGCGCAAGCTCGCGGCGCTCGTCACCGAGCATCAGGAGGACCTCGCCCAGATCCTCACCGCCGAGCAGGGCAAGTCGCTGACCGAGTCCCGCGGCGAGGTCGCCATGTCGGCGGCCTACGTGCTGTGGTTCGCGGAAGAAGCGCGCCGCGTCTACGGCGACGTGGTCCCCTCCCCCTGGGGCGACCGCAAGATCCTCGTCACCAAGGAGCCGGTGGGCGTGGTGGCGGCGATCACGCCGTGGAACTTCCCGTCCTCGATGATCGCCCGCAAGATCGCCCCGGCGCTGGCCGCCGGCTGCCCGATCGTGATCAAGCCCGCCTCGCAGACCCCGCTCTCGGGCCTCGCCTGGGGCGTCCTGTGCGAGCGCGCCGGCTTCCCGGCCGGCACGGTCTCGATCCTCACCGGCTCGGCCCGCGCCATCGGCGCCGAGATGACCGGCAATCCGCTCGTCAAGAAGATCACGTTCACGGGCTCCACCGAGGTCGGCAAGGTGCTGCTGGAGCAGGCCGCCCACACGGTGAAGAAGGTCTCGATGGAGCTGGGCGGCAACGCACCCTTCATCGTGTTCGACGACGCCGACCTCGACAAGGCGGTGGCCGGCGCGATGCTCGCCAAGTACCGCAATTCCGGCCAGACCTGCATCTGCACCAACCGCTTCCTGGTGCAGGACGGGATCTACGACGCCTTCGCGGAGAAGATGGCCGAGGCGGCCAACCGCCTGAAGGTCGGCAACGGCGTCGAGGACGGCGTCGCCCAGGGGCCTCTGATCGACATGGCCGCGGTGGAGAAGACCGAGGCGCATATCCGCGACGCGCTCGAGAAGGGCGGCCGGGTGATCGCGGGCGGCCACCGGCACGCGCTCGGCGGCCAGTTCTTCGAGCCCACCGTGATCACCGGCGCCACGCCCGCCATGGCGGTGGCCCGGGAGGAGACCTTCGGACCGCTGGCGCCGCTGTTCCGGTTCCGCGACGAGGCCGAGGCGATCCGCATGGCCAACGACACCGAGTACGGGCTCGCCTGCTACTTCTACACCCGCGACCTCGGCCGCACCTTCCGGGTGGCGGAGGCGCTGGAATACGGCATGGTCGGGATCAACGAGGGGATCATCACCACCGAGGTGGCGCCCTTCGGCGGCGTGAAGGAATCCGGCCTCGGCCGCGAGGGCTCGTATCAGGGCATCGAGGATTACCTGAACACCAAGTACCTCTGCGTGGGCGGCCTCGGCGCGTAGGGCCGAGTCCCAGGTCGACCCGGATCGGGGCCTGATTGGTTCTCCCTCCCCTGCGGAGGAGGGAGAACCGGTGCGTCTTACTTCCCGCTCGGCGCCGCGCCGCTGCCCGTGGCGCCGTTGCCCGAGCTGCTGCCGGCGGGCGCGCCCGGGGTGCTGACGCGCGGGCCGCCGCTGGTGCCGGGCGCCATGCCGGCGCCGGTGGAGCCGGTGCTCTCCATGGAGCCGGCTCCCGTCCCGGTGCCACCCACCGCGCCGGACTTGTTGACGTTGCCCTGGTTGGCGCCGCCGGTCTGGGGGGCCTGAGCCAGCGCCGCGCCGGACGTGGCGAGCACGAGGGATGTGGCGAGGGCGAGGATCGTCTTCATGGGGACTCCTGACAATGGTGGGTCGTGTCAGAGCAACCCGGCGGCGCCGGGAATGTTCGGTCGCCTTTAGCGGGCGAGCGCCTCCCGCCACGCCGTCCAGGGCCAGCGCAGGGCCTCCCCGCCCGCCGACGGCGCGATCGACACCGTCGCGGTCCGGCCGCTGACCAGCCGCGGGTCCGCCGGGCCGCCGTCGAGGGTGATCCGCACGGGGATGCGCTGGGCCAGCCGCACCCACGAGAAAGTCGGGTTGACGTTCGCCAGCAGGTTGGTGGCGTCGCTGCGGCCGGTCTCGCCGATGCCCCCCGCGATGCTCGCCACGCGGCCCGTGAGCACGCCGTCCTCACCCATCAGCTGGACGGTGACCGGCGCGCCGACGCGGATGCGCGGCAGCTTGGTCTCCTCGAAATAGCCCTCGATCCGGACGGTGTCGCGGTCGATCAGCGCCATGACCCCGCGGCCCGTGGTGACGTAGGCGCCCGGACGCAGCTCCATGTTGGTGATCCGGCCGTTGACCGAGGCCCGCACCGCCGAGCGTTCCAGGTTGAGCTTGGCAAGGTCGCGGTCGGCCAGGGCCTGCTCGTAGGCCGCCTGGGCGGACAGGTCGGCGGCCTTGGTGGCCTCGACCTTCTGCTGCGAGACGGCCGCGTCGGAGAGCTTGCTGTAGCGGGCATAGTCGGCGGCGGTCTGCTCGGCGGTGGCCTTGCGGCCCTCCACCATCGCCTCCGCCTGCCGCAGCCCGATGCGGAACCGGTCCGGATCGATGCGGAACAGGACGTCGCCCTTCCTCACGACCTGATTGTCCTCCACCAGCACCTCGGTGACGAGGCCGGACACGTCGGGGGCCACCGCCACGACGTCGGCGCGCACGCGCCCGTCCCGGGTCCAGGGGGCATCCATGTAGTAATCCCACAGGCCGAGGCCGACGATCAGCGCCGCGGCGACCATGCCGAGGGTGACCAGGAGGCGGCCGAGGACGGAGAACAGGGCGGTCATTGCAGGGTCCGGTGGGCGAGGGTCACGACGCCGCCGAGCAGGACGACGTAGAGCGCGAGGTCGAAGAGCGGCCGGTGCCAGACGAGGCGGTAGAAGCCGGTCGCCGACAGGAGACGGCGGAGCGGCAGGCTGAGCGCGAAGGCGATGGCCATCCAGAGCGCGAGGCCCGGCACGAACACGCCGTAGAGGTCGATCTCGCCCATCATGCCGCCATCTCCCGGTCGTCCCGCGCGGGGGGCGCCGCCCGGTAGGCCGGCGCGTCGGGGAAGAGCCCGCGGCGCAGGCCGGTGAGTCCGATCAGGGCGGCCCGGCGTTCCGGCCCGGGGGCCGCATCCGCGACGGCGTCAAGCCCGTCGTCCAGCGCCGCCAGAAGCGCCGAATCCGGTCGGCCGGTCCGGTCGCGGAGCTGGCGCGCCGCCAGCGCGAGGGCCCGGTCGACGGCGGTCCGGGGCGGACCCGTCAGCCGCCGGCGCACCCGACGGACCTCCACGAGGTTGATGCCCACCCGGACATCGGCCAGCAGGTCGCCCACGGAAGCCGACGTCTCGGCCGGCAGCGTCGCCAGCCGCGGGGCGATCAGCCCGATGCGGTCGAGCATCAGGGCGGCGAGTTCGAGGCCGTGGCCGGTGCCGCGCCCGTCCGCGGCGGCTGCGAGGCTCTGCCGGTTGATCCGCACGAGCCGCCGGGCGCTCCAGCCGGCGCCCACCGAGCGGATCAGCCGGGTGACCACCGCCCCGACCCACATGCCCACCACCGAGGCGATCACCCCGTTGGCGAAGGGCGCGAAGTCGCCGCTGTAGCCGTTCTGGAGCGCCAGAAGCGTCGCGCCGTTCAGCGCCGCGCCCATGCCCATCGGGGCGGTGCGCGGCTGCGTCATCATCAGGCCGCACAGGATCAGGGCCGGCGCGAGCGCCAGGGCCAGCATCTCGAAGGAGGTGGCGAGGGGCAGCACGGCGAACAGGTAGAAGCCCGCGCCGAGGGCGCCGACGAGCGCCGAGTTGGTGAAGCTCAGGATCTGCGGCGCGGGATCATCCTGCGCGGCGAACAGGCAGCAGGCGACCGCGCCCATCATCGGCGCCGCGGATCCGTCGGGCCAGCCGGTGGCGATCCAGATCGCACAGCAGACCAGCAGGCCCACGAACACCCCGAAGGCCGAGAACGCCGCCAGCCCATGGTCGCGGTGGCGGATGGACCTGACCCGAGCCGTGTAGGCGAAGGCGAGCGGCGCCCGCGGCGGCGTCCCGGCGGCAAGGTGGCCACGGAGTGCCCGCAGGTCCTGCCGTAGGTCGATGACGTCGCGCAGGCGTGCCGCGAGGCTCGCGAGCAGCAGCGTGGTCCAGTCCGGATTCCGGCCGAGGGTCGGCTCGAACCCGTCGATCCGGCCGCGCAGATGCGCGGCGCGCTCCGGATCATCCGCCTCGTCGGCGAGCCAGACGGCGAGGTCCGACAGGAACGACCGGACCCGCGCCGGCAGCGCGCCCGCCCGCTCCAAGGTCTCGACGCGGTCCGCCACGGCGGCGACGATCGGCAGGACCATCAGCATGTGCTGCCGGAGCGGCGCGAAGGCCTCCGCGGCGCGCTCTGCACCCGTCGCCTCGTTGCGCAGGGCGAGGCCGAGGGCATCGAGGCCGAGGGCGTCCGAGGCGAGGCGCAGGCGCCGGCCCTGGCTCGTCCCGGAAGCCTCCGGCGCCCGGGCCGCCGCGAGGGCACCCTGGATCCACGCACGGGCTTCCGCCAGCCAGAGATTCAGACGCCCGACGATCAGGGGGGCCGCCGATTGCGGCAGGATCAGCGTGGCGGCGAGGCTGGCGCAGAGGATCCCCAGGGAGATCTCCTCGGCCCGCGCCACGGCGGTGTCGAAGATCGCCCCGGGATCCTCGACGGCGGGGAAGCCGATCAGCGCCGCCGTGTAGCCGGCGAGCATCGGCAGGTAGCTCGCCGGGGTACGATCGAGGAGCGAGACGTAGAGGCAGAGCGCGACCCAGAGGGCCACCGCGAGGCTCAGCAGGATCGGCTCGTTGACGAGGTTCGGCACCAGCACGACGCTCACCGCCGCGCCGAGCACCGTGCCGCCGACGCGGTAGACGGCCTTCGCGCGCGTCGCGCCCGAGAGGACCTGGCTGGTGATGTAGACGGTGCCCACCGCCCAGTAGGGCCGCGGCAGGTCGATCCAGAGCGCGAGGAACAGGGCGAGCATCGCCGCCGCGTAGGTCTTCAGCGCGAACGCCCAGTCGCGCCATCCGGGAAGGGTCACGACGCCGGCTCCAGCTCGGGGGCGGCCGCGGCGGCCTCCCGCCCGTAGCGCTGGAGCGCCGCGAAGACCCGCAGGCTCGCTTCGAGATCGGCGTCGTCGACCTCAGCGAAGACCCGCGCGCGCAGGGTCGAGAGCGCCGCCTCGATCTCCTCGAAGACCTGCCGTCCGCGCGGGGTCAGACCCAGCACCTTGGCGCGGCGGTCGGAGGGATCCTCGCGGCGGACCACCAGCCCGGCGACGGCGAGCTGGTCGAGGAGGCGGACCAGCGAGGGGCCTTCGATGCCGACGGCCTCCGCCAGGACGTTCTGGCGCGGTTCCTCTTCCATCCGACCGATGATGATCAGCGGGTGCGCGGTGGCGTCGGACAGGCCATGCGCCTCCGCGACATTGTTGGCGGCGCGCCGCCAGTGGCGTCCCGTCGTCAGCAACGCGTGCGTGATGGCCTGCTGCAGCCGCTCGCGCGTCCTGGGATCGTCGATGTCGGTCACGGTCTGATCCCCCGCCGCGAGGACCCGGCGAAGACGCCGGATCAATCAGTTCACATACTGATAGATAGCATCATATCGATTTGGACAGGGTGACATCGTGGTCGGTCAGGGTTGCGGGCAACGAATGGGCACGTCCCTCGTCGCGAGAGTGTGCAGCGTCAGCGGAATGCAGCTCAGGGTCCGGCACGCACGTGTGCGGAACGGTGAGCGGGCCAGTCCATCCCGCCCCTTCATCCTGAGGTGCCCGCGTCAGCGGGGCTCGAAGGCGGGCTTCGGGGATCGCGCGGCTGGCTGGAGCCCGCCTTCGAGGCCTCCGTTGCGCTCCGGCACCTCAGGATGAGGTGGAGCGGGGGGCGCCGATCAAGGGCGTCGCGGTCTCGCAGCCGCGCCGTCAGGCCGGATGCGTGTTGTGGATCTGGTCGAAGTCCAGCGACGCCGTATCGATCACGATCTGCGTCCGGCTGATGACCTCGAGCTTGCGCAGGATTTCCGAGACGTGCGCCTTCACGGTCGAGTCACCGACCTGCAGTTCGTGAGCGATCTGCTTGTTGAGCTTGCCCTGCCGGATCATCATCAGCACCCGCAATTGCTGCGGTGTCAGCCGGGCGAGGCGCTCGGGGAGCGGCGCCTTCTTGCTCCGTGGTGCGGGCGTTGTGGCCTCGGCGAGACCCGGCGGCAGGAACAGCGCCCCGCGCATCACCTCGGTGATCGCCCGGGTGAGCGTCGCCTTGTCCATGGCCTTCGGGACGAAGCCCGCCGCGCCGTGCTGCAGCGCCTCGCGCACGATGCGCGGATCCTCGTGGCCGGAGACGATCAGGATCGGGATCCGCGGAAAGCTCGCCCGGATGGTGATCAACCCGTCGAAGCCGGTCACGCCCCGCATGGAGAGGTCGAGGAGCGTCAGGTCGATGCTGCGATTCGCGGCGAGCACCGCGCAGGCCGCCTCGATCCCGTCCGCCTCGTGAAGGACCGCGTCCGGATGCGCGAGGCGGATCGTGGCCGCCAGGGCGTCACGGAACAGCGGGTGGTCGTCGACGATGAGGAGATTCACGCAGACCTCGGTCCTTCGCTCGAGATCCTCACAGGATCCGCCGAACCCGCGGGCGGGAGGTCCGAAGGGTGATCGATGCGGCCCCGGGGCGCAAGCGGGTGTTGAGACGAACGCCGCGCCCCGAGGCCCAGGCGTGCCGGCCCGGGAAGGCCGACACGCTTTCGGTTGCGCGCCGTCAGCGCGCCGCCACCGTCTTCGGCAGCTTGAACGCCCAGAAGCTGCCGCCCTGGTTGATGCCGGCCGTGGACTTGGCGACCTCGCCGCCCCAGAGCGGCACCGCGCCGCCCCAGCCGGCCGCGACGCCGACCCACTGCTCGCCGTCCTGCTCCCAGGTGATCGGCGAGGAGACCACGCCGGTGCCGACCTGGAACTTCCACACCTCCTCGCCGGTCTTGGCGTCGAAGGCCTTCAGGAAGCCCTCCGGGGTACCGGTGAAGACGAGGTTGCCCGCGGTGGTGAGCACGCCGGCCCAGAGCGGGGCCTTGTTCTTGTACTCCCAGACGACCTTGCCGGAGGCCGGGTCGATCGCCTTGAGCGAGCCGATATGGTCGTCGAAGACCGGCTTGATGGTGAAGCCGGCACCGAGATAGGCGGCGCCCTTCTTGTAGTTCACCGGCTCGTTCCAGATATCCATGCCCCACTCGTTGGACGGCACGTAGAACAGCTTGGTGTCGGGGCTGTAGCCGATCGGCATCCAGTTCTTGCCGCCGAGGAAGCTCGGCACCGCGAAGACCGACTTGCCCTTCTTGTCGTCGCCCTGGGCCTTGCTCGGGTCGCCGGGCCGGTTCTCCTCGTTGTAGATCGGGCGGCCGTTCTCATCGATGCCCTTGGCCCAGTTGATCTTCTCGACGAACGGCGTCGCCGAGATGAACTTCCCGTTGGTGCGGTCGAGGACGTAGAAGAAGCCGTTGCGGTCGGCGGTGGCGCCGGCCTTGATGGTCTTGCCGCCCTTGTTCAGGTCGAACGGCACGAACTCGTTGACGCCGTCGAAGTCCCAGCCGTCGTGCGGGGTGGTCTGGAAGCCCCAGACGATCTCGCCGTTGTCGGGGTTGAGGGCGAGGCGCGAGGAGGTCCACTTGTTGTCGCCCGGCCGCAGCCAGGAGTTCCACGGGCCCGGGTTGCCGGTGCCGAAGTAGATCAGGTTGGTCTCGGGGTCGTAGGTGCCGCCGAGCCACGTGGCGCCGCCGCCGAACTTCCACATGTCGCCCGGCCAGCTCTCGTTGACCTTGCCGGTCATGGTCGAGGGCTTGCCGTTGAGCTCGCCCATGTGGCCCTCGATCACGGGGCGCTTCCAGACCACCTCGCCGGTCTCGGCGTCGCGGGCCTCGATCCGCCCGATGACGCCGAACTCGCCGCCCGACACGCCGGTGATGATCTTGCCCTTCACGATGATCGGGGCGGCCGTGTAGCTGTAGCCGGCCTTGAAGTCGTCGATGTCCTTGCGCCAGACGACCTTGCCGGTCTTGGTGTTCAGGGCGACGAGCTTGGCGTCGAGCGTGCCGAAATAGACGTTGTCCTTGTAGAGGGCGGCGCCGCGGTTCACCACGTCGCAGCAGGGCAGGATGCCCTCCGGCAGGCGGGCATCGTATTCCCACTTCTTCTCGCCGGTGCGGGAATCGATCGCGTACATGCGCGAATACGAGCCCGTGACGTAGATGATGCCGTCCTTGACCAGCGCCTGGCTCTCCTGGCCGCGCTGCTTCTCGCCGCCGAACGAGAACGACCACGCCGGCACGAGGCTCTTGATGTTGTCGCGGTTGAGGGTCTTCAGCGGGCTGAATCGCTGGGCTTGCGGCCCGAGGCCGTAGGTGACGACGTCGCCGGGCGTCTTGGCGTCGTTGATGATGTCCTGCTCGCTCACCCCCTGGGCCATGGCCGGCAGGGCACCGCCCGCCACGAGGGCGGCGACGCCCACCGCGGCGAGGAACCGGGTCCGCATTCTCATGACGTCTCCTCCGTGATCGTCTCCGGTCCCTGCGGCCGGAGCTTTCGGGTTTCGGCGCGAGCCGCACGAGTCGCGGGGCGCCCCCTTGGAGAACGACGCTATCGCTGTTCTCAGGAAAGTCTTATTGGCCATTGGTCCAATAAGACGATCGGTCCAATGGCCGAGAAGAAAGTATTCGGTGAACCAAGAACAGCTGCCGCCCCGGCGCTGCGCGCCGGTCGGGGACGGAATGCACGGTCGGGTCCGTTCGACGCGCCGGTCTCGAACGGGCCGGTCGAGGGACGCTGAGATCCGACCCACGACCACATCCTGAGGCGCCGGAGCACAGTGGAGTCCTCGAAGGAGACCTCCAGCTGGTCGGGCCATCCCTGCAGATCTCCTTCGAAGCTGCTGCGCAGCACCTCAGGATGCCGTTGAGACTTGGAGATCCGGCTTCGGACCGTGATTTCTCCTTCCCTTCATCGTCCTCCGCCGGAGAGCGGCTCAGCGCCGCTCAGTACCCCTTCGGCGGCGTGTAGGTGACGCCGTAGGTCTCGCAGATCGCCTTGAGGCCGCCGTCCGCGTTCAGCGCCGTGATCGCGTCCCCGACCGCGTAGGCGAGGTCGCGGGAATCGGTGCGCACCGCCCCGCCGATCTCCCAGCGGGTCTTCACCAGCCCGGTCGAGGGGATCGTGGCGATCGGGTTGTCGTCCTTCGGGGCCTTCGCGGCGAATAGGGCGGCCTCGATCGCCGCGCGGGTGCCCGCCAGGATCGGCGCCTCGCCGGCGAGATAGGCCGTCGCGGCCTCCGCGAAGCTCTTGTAATGCTTCAGGTTCGGGCGGAAGCGGCCGCCCTGCGCGGTCAGCAGCATCAGGTCGGCGGCGCTGGTGCCTTCCAGGGCGACGGTCCTGTCGCCGATGTCGTCGAGCCTGTCGAAGCCCTCCAGGGCGTCCTTCCGGTACGCGAAGGCGATCTCCTGCTCGACATACGGGGCGGTGAAGAACACCTGCTCGTTGCGCAGGGCGAGTTGCCGGTCGGTCGGCACGTGCAGCATCAGGTCGGCGAGGGGCGTGCCGGCGAGATCGCCCCGCCACAGGTTCAGGCGCAGGTCGCCATCCACGTTCTCGCCGGCATCGACCACGCGCAGGTCGAGCTTCACCTTCAGCCTGTCGGCGATGGCTTGCGCGAGATCGGCATCGATACCCCGGGCCTTGCCCGTCCCCGCGTCGGAGAACGGCGCGTTGTCGCCGTAGACCGCCACCCGCAGGGTACCGTCCGCCACGACCTGATCGAGCGGGCGCGCGGCCGCCTCCGGCTGGAACCGGAGGGCCAGAAGCAATCCACAGGCGAGGAGGAGCCGCGCGCTACTCCTCATGCTTCGACTCGATGTAGCTGCGGATCGCCCAGAGGCCTTCCTGCGAGATCACCCCGTCGAAGGCCGGCATCTTGGTCGCGCCGTTGATGACGGCGCCGTGCTTCATGCGCTCGACGAAGTATTCGTCGCCCTCCTTGCCCTGCGGCAGGTAGCGCAGGTCCGGGGCGAGGCCGCCGGAGATCATCTCCAGGCCGTGGCAGCGGGCGCAGTTCTGGTTGAAGCCCGAGGCGCCGATCGCGATGGCGTGCTTGTCGCCCTTGTAGGGGTTCTCGGCGACCCACTCGGTGCCGAGCGGCTTCAGGCCGTCGGTGTTGACCGGCTGGGGCTGGACGTCGCCGTGTCCGAGGGCGCTGCCGGCGGCGAGGGCCAGCCCCAGCGCCGCGAGCATGCCGCCCGCCGCCGTCTTCATGGTGCGCATCCGCCGCCTCCCCTCGTTGTTGGACGAGGGTTAGCAAGGTTCGGGCAGCGGACCCATTATGCTTTGGTACGGATCTATAGGCTGATCGCCATCCACGACTTGTGTTGCACTGCATCATGATTGATGGGTGCACCTTGGTCCAATATCGGCGGGCACAACTCCGCTTCTAGACTCCGGCTCAACGACAAGGGACGCGGGGCTGGAGGAAACGGGCGGGGATGGTGTCCTCCGGTGCGCGACGGGCCAGGAAACGCGGAGGGCCGCAGGCCGCCCTGCGGCTGGCCGTCGTCCTGGCGGCTCTCGCGCCGGTCTCGCCCGGGCGGGCCGCGCCCGCGCCGGCGGGTCCGCCCCTGACGATCCAGTACCTGGAGCGGCGGGTCGAGCGGCCGGTGCCGCTGAACAACGAGGATCCGATCCCCGCCGATGAGGGGGCGAAGGGCGCGGAACTCGGCCTGAAGGATTCGAACGCCACGGGCCGCTTCCTCGGCCTGAGCTTCGGCCTCGACGCGAAGGTGGTCGAGCCGGGCGACGACATCCGCCAGGCCTTCCGGGATCTCGCCGACCGCCGCTTCGTGGTGCTCAACGCGCCGGCCGCCGACGTCCTCGCCCTCGCCGACCTGCCGGAGGCGAAGGGCAGCGTGCTCCTCAACATCGGCGCCCCGGACACGCGCCTGCGCGACGCCGATTGCCGGCGGAACCTGCTCCACGTCCTGCCGTCCCGCGCCATGCTGGCCGACGCGCTGGTGCAGTTCCTCGCCTTCAAGCGCTGGTCCCGGATCCTGCTGGTGACCGGGCCGGCGCCGGGTGATGCGCTCTACGCCGAGGCGCTGAGGCGCAGCGCCCGGAAGTTCGGCGCGCGGATCGTCGCCGAGTCGCGCTACGACCCGCAGGGCGGCGACGTCCGCGACACGGCTTTGCGCGAGTTCGCCCTGCCGACCCGCGGGCCCGAGCACGACGTGGTCGCGGTGGCCGACGAGGCGGGCGCGTTCGGCGCGAGCCTGAACTACAACACCGCCTCCCCCCGCCCCCTGGTCGGCACCCAGGGCCTTGCGCCGGCCGCCTGGGGGCGCCCCGTCGAAGCCTGGGCCGCCGTGCAGCTCCAGGGCCGGTTCCGGAAGCTCGCCGGCCGCGCCATGCGGCCCGTCGACTGGGCCGGCTGGATGGCGGTGCATGCGGTCGGCGAGGCGGCCGTGAAGGCGCGCAGCGCCGATCCCGCGACGGTCCGCGCCGCCCTGACGGCGCCCGGCTTCGAGATCGGCGGCTTCAAGGGGCGCCCCCTGAGCTTCCGTGCCTGGGACGGGCAGCTGCGCCAGCCGGTCTTCCTGCTCTGGCCCGGGGCCGTGACCGCGACGGCGCCGATCGAGGGCTTCCTCCACCACCGCACGGAACTCGACACCCTCGGCCTCGACGAGCCCGAGAGTGCCTGCCGCGCCTTCTCGGGGACACCAGGATGAGCCGGCCCGCCGCCCTTGCGCTGCTCCTCTGCCTCACAGGTCCCACGCGGGCCGAGGAGATCTTCGTCTCGAACGAGCGCGACAACACCGTCTCGGTGATCGACGGCGACAGCCTGGAGGTGCTGCGCACCTTTCCGGTCGGCCGTCGGCCCCGCGGGCTGACCTTCTCGCAGGATGGGCAGGCCCTCTACGTCTGCGCCAGCGATTCCGATGCCGTGCAGGTGATCGATCCGGATACCGGCGAGGTGCGGCACAACCTGCCCTCCGGCGAGGATCCGGAGCAGTTCGCCCTGGCGCCGGACGGGCGCACCCTGTTCATCGCCAACGAGGAGAACGCCACCACCACGGTGGTCGACGCGCAGAGCCGCAAGGTGCTGGCGCAGATCGATGTCGGCATCGAGCCGGAAGGCGTGGCGGTGAGCCCGGACGGCCGCACCGCCGTCACGACCTCCGAGACCACCAACATGGTCCACTGGATCGACACCAAGAGCCTGGCGGCGGTGGACGCCACGCCGGTCGGCCAGCGGCCGCGCTTCGCCGCCTTCACGGCGGACGGGGCCCGGCTCTGGGCATCCTCGGAGATCGGCGGCACCGTGTCGGTGATCGACGTCGCCACCCGCCAGGTGATGCGGACGATCGAATTCGCCGTTAAGGGGATCGCGGCCGACCGTATCCAGCCGGTGGGCATCCAGCTTTCGAAGGACGGACGCCACGCCTTCGTGGCCCTGGGGCCGTCCGACCGGGTCGCGGTGGTGGACACCGCGACCTATGCGGTCGAGAGCTACATCCTGGTCGGCCGCCGGGTCTGGCAGCTCGCCCTGAACGCGGCCGGCACGCGGCTCTTCGCCACCAACGGCGTCTCCGGCGACGTGACGGTGATCGACGCCGCGACGTTCAAGCCCATCAAGACCGTGAAGGTCGGCCGCTTCCCCTGGGGCGCGGCGGCGCGGCCGATGACGCCCGCGCAGGCGCCGGATGGGCGCGCCGCCGGTGCGGTGCCGTGAATCTTCCGCGATTGCGCATGGCCGCATCTCCCGCTCCCGTGAGGGCGATCGGATCCACGCATCGGCAGCGGCGACGCGGCTACGGGACGGAGCGCGGGTCCCCTCTCCCGTGCGGGAGAGGGACAGGGTGAGGGACATGCGGCATCCGGATAAGGCGCAGCGGACCCGCACGTCGACGGTGTGCTCCATGTTGGACGTTCCGATCCCTCACCCCAGCCCTCTCCCGCACGGGAGAGGGGGCCCGTCGCGCTCTGCCGCCAGCGGCCGTGCTCAACCCGGACGCGTGACCGACGCTGCCAGGGGCGGAGGCAGGCGGAAGGCCCGGCCGATGCGGGGCGGGGTGTCTCCGCGCCCGCCCGCGCCCCGGGCCGCGGTGGGTGGCGGCCGGGGCGCGGGCCTGCTCCTGCGCGCCGCATTGCTGCTTCTCGCTGTCCTGGTCGCGCACCCCGCTGCCGCCGGCCAGCTCGATCGGGCCGGCCTCGAACGACACTTCCCGCCTCCGCTGGTCGTCGGCGAGAAGGACGACAGGCTCCCGGTCTGGCCCATCCTGAAGCAGCAGGCCGGGTCCTACGAGGTCTTCGCCTACGCGTTCGAATCCGTCGATCTCGCGCCGATCCCCGGCTTCGGCGGCACGCCCCCCGACCTGCTGATCGCGCTCGCCCCCGACGGCACCTTCCGGGACGTGACGGTGCTCTCGCATCACGAGCCGGTCTTCCTCGAAGGCCTAGGCCCGGAGCCGCTCTTCGCCTTCGTCGAGCAGTATGCGGGCCTCTCGGCCCGGCAGGCGATCCGGGTCGCCCGGCCGAACGCGCGGGCCGCCGGCGCCGCGCCCCAGACCACGGTGGACGGCATCTCCATGGCCACCGCCTCGACCCGGGTGATCAACCAGTCGATCCTCGCCTCGGCCCTGGCGGTCGCCCGCGCGAAACTCGGCTTCGGGGCGGCCAATGTCGGGCTGAAGGTCGAGGCCAAGCCCGATCTCTACGAGCCCCTGGCCCTGGCCGACCTCCTCGCCCGCGGCTGGGTGAGGCGGCTGACGGTGACGAACGCCGATGCCGCGTCGGCCTTCAGGGGCACGGGCGTGGCGGACCCGTCCGAGGGACCGCCCGATGCCGCCCTGACCGACCTGTACGTCGCCGCCCTGGACCCGCCCGCGATCGGCCGCAACCTGCTGGGGCAGGCCCGCTACGACGCGCTGATGCACGAACTCGGCCCCGGCAACCACGCTGTGATGGTGATCAGCGCCGGACCGGAGGACGCGCCCGAGAACCCGGTCGGCGACCGGTTCGTCCTGGGCGCCGTTCCCGAAAGGCTGGCGATCAGCCAGGGCGGCCTGATCGTGAATGCCCGCGACATGGCGGTGGAGCGCCGCGGGGCCGGCCTCGCCGAGGGCCTGCCGCCCGGACCCTGGACGATCCTGCGGATCGACCAGGCCGCCGGGTTCGACCCGTCCGCGCCGTGGGTGCTGACCGAGACGATCGTCCGCGAGCGCGGCCAGATCCTGTCCGAGAAGATCGCCCGGACCTTCACGGTCGAGACCGCCCTCCCCGCCGACCTGTTCACCCGGATCCGGCCGGATGACGGGCCGAGCTGGACCGACCCCTGGCGGGCCCGGGCGCCCGAACTCGCGTTGATCGGGCTAATGCTCGCCGTGCTGGTGCCGGTCCTGAGCCGACAGCGCGCGCTGGTGGCGGACCGGCGCCGCTTCGCCCTCTTCCGCCTCGGCTTCCTGGCGCTGACCCTCGGCTTCGTCGGCTGGTTCGCGCAGGCGCAGCTGTCGATCGTGACCCTCGTCGGCCTCGTGCGGGCCGCCACGGTGACCCACGACCTTGCCTTCCTGCTCTACGATCCGCCCTCGCTGGTGCTCTGGGCCTTCGCGCTGGTTGCCCTGGTCGCCTGGGGGCGCGGCACGTTCTGCGGCTGGCTCTGCCCCTTCGGCGCGCTCCAGGAATTCGTCGGGCTGCTGGCCCGGCCGCTGCGCATCCGCCCGGTCGCGGTGCCGCCCGGCCTCGACCGGGCACTGCGGTCGCTGAAATACGTCGTCCTCGCCGGCATCCTCGGCGCGGCCGCGGCGGGGTCGCCCCTCGCCGACACCTTGTCCGAGGTCGAGCCGTTCAAGACCGCCATCACCCTGTATTTCGTCCGGGCATGGCCGTTCGTCGCCTACGCGGCCGCGCTGCTGGTCCTCAACCTGTTCGTCTTCAAGGGCTTCTGCCGCTACCTGTGCCCGCTCGGCGCCGGCCTCGCCCTCCTCGGGCGGGTCCGGATCCTCGACTGGATCCCGCGCCGGGCGGAGTGCGGCTCGCCCTGCCAGCTCTGCAAGGTCCGCTGCCGCTACGGTGCCATCGCGCCCTCCGGCCGCGTCGATTACGCCGAGTGCTTCCAGTGCATGGAGTGCGTGACGATCATCCACGATCCCGGGCAGTGCGTGCCGGAGGTGGTGGCGCGCAAGCGGGGCCGCCGCGCCGCGCCCCGGCCGGTGACCGTCGGATGAGCGCGCCGGTCCGCTTCGCGCCCGGCCGGCGCCGGCTGCTCGTCGGTGCCGCGGGGCTGGCCGCGCTCGGCGGCGTCGCGGCGTTCCGCGCCTCCGCGGCGTCAAGGGGGCTGGCGCTGCGCACCCGCGCCGGCCTCGCCTTCGGCACCACCGTGGCGTTGACCGCCGCGGGGCCCGACCCATCCGCCATCGAGGCGGCGCTGAGCGACGGGTTCGCGGCGATGCGCGCCGTGGAGGACGCCGCCAGCCTATTCCGGTCCGACAGCGCCCTGGCGCGGCTGAATCGCGATGGCGTTCTCGAGGCCCCCGACCCGCACCTCGTCGTCCTGCTACGGTTCGCCCTCGCCCTCGCGGCCGAGACCGGCGGCGCTTTCGACCCGACAGTCCAGCCGCTCTGGCCGGTCTGGGCCCAGGCCGCCGCCCGCGGCGAGCGCCCCGGGGCGGAAGCCCTGCGCGCGGCCCTGGCGCGGGTCGGCTGGCGGCGGGTGCAGGTGGGGACGGACCGCGTCGTCCTGGAGCCCGGGACGGCCCTGACCCTGAACGCCCTGGTCCAGGGCTATGCCGCCGACCAAGTCATGGCGGCGCTCCGGGCGCGCGGGATCGCGGACGCCTTCGTGGATACCGGCGAGTTCGGCGCCGCCGGCGCGCATCCCGACGGCACGCCCTGGCGCCTCGGGCTGGCCGATCCCCGCCATCCCGGCGCGGTCGCCGCCGTCATCGCCCCGTTCACGGGCTTCGCCGCGACCTCGGGCGACTACAACATGAGCTTCTCGGACGACCGCGCCGACCATCACATCTTCGATCCGGCCACCGGCCGGTCGCCGCGCGCCCTGTCGTCCGTGACGGTGACCGCGCCGACGGGGCTCGCCGCCGACGGGCTGTCGACCGCCTGCATGGTCCTCGGCCGCGCGCGCGGCGCGGGCCTCGTCGCGGCCCGTCCGGGCTGCGCCGTGCGCTTCACCGGCAAGGGCTGACACATCCGGCTCCGGTGCGCGGGGCGAGGCCCGAACCGCGCCACGCGCTCTGCCCCCGCGGGGGCGATGGCTCTACGGATGGCCCGATCCGCGGCGCAGGCCCTGCATGCGTCCGCACCGGAGAGGACCGTCGGGAGAACGCGCGTGACCGAAGCGACCGGGCCGTACTGGCCGACGCAGGACTGGGCGGAGCAGGACCCGGGTGCGGCGGGGCTCGATGCCGGGCGGCTCGCGGACGCGGTCGCCTTCGCGGAGGCCCACGAGAGCGCGTGGCCGCGCAGCCTGTACTATCCCGACGGGCGCTACGTCGGGATCGTCGAGTGGAACGAGACGGGGCCCTGGAGCGCCATCGACGGGCCGGTGCGTCCGCGGGGCGGCCCGGCTGGCGTGATCCTGAAGGGCGGCCGGCGCGTCGCCGCCTGGGGGGACACCGCCCGCCCGGACATGACCTTCTCGATCGCCAAGAGCTACCTCGCGGTGCTGGCCGGCCTCGCCCACGACGACGGACTGATCCCCGACGTCGACGCGCCGGTGCGGGACAGCGTCCCCGACCCGCTGCTCGACGGCCCGCACAATGGCGCGATCACGTGGCGCCACCTCCTGCAGCAATCGAGCGAGTGGCAGGGCACGCTGTTCGGCAAGTCCGATCAGGTCGACCATTTCCGGCAGATCGGCCCCGGCGCCGACAACAGCCGCAAGGGCGAGGCCCGCGCGCTGCGGCGCCCGGGCACCTACTACGAGTACAACGACGTCCGGGTGAACCTGCTGTCGTACGGCCTGATGCGCCGCTTCGGCCGGGCCCTCCCGGAGGTGCTCCGCGAGCGGATCATGGATCCGATCGGCGCCTCCCGCGACTGGGCGTGGCACGGCTACGACACGGCCTGGGTCGAGGTCGCGGGCGCGCGGGTCCAGTCGGTCCCCGGCGGCGGCCACTGGGGCGGCGGCCTGTTCATCGGGGCCGACGACCACGCCCGCTTCGGCCTCCTCGTCGCCCGCGGCGGCGCCTGGAACGGGCGGCAGCTCCTCTCGGAGCGCTGGATCCGCGCCATGCTGACGCCGTCCCCGACGCTGGACAGCTACGGCTACCTCTGGTGGCTGAACCGCGGCGCGGCCGCCAGGCCGCAGCTGCCGGCCTCGGCCTTCAGCGCCCTCGGGGCGGGCAACAACGTGATCTGGTGCGATCCCGAGCACGACCTCGTCGCGGTGCTGCGCTGGATCGACAAGGCGGCCCTCGACGGGTTCCTGCTGCGCCTCGTGGCGGCCCTGCGCCCGTAGGCGCGCCGGCGGCGCTAGCGGCCCCGGACGTGATCGACGAAGCTCCTGAGCACCGGCCGCATCTGGCGGCCGGCCGCGATATCCTGGCCGCCGCCTGCGCCTCGAACGGACAGGCGCGTCCGGCGCCGCGGCGTCCGCCCGGAGACGGCGACCGCCGCGGCGCGGCCGGGCTGGCGACGGTCGGCCTCTGAATCGTCAGAGCGCCGCGATGGTCTCGGCCATCGCGCGCGCCCGCGGCACGAGGCTTCCCACCTCCAGGTATTCCTCGGGCGAGTGGGCCTTGCCGCCCACCGGGCCCACCGCGCAGAGGGTGGGACAGCCGACGCTGGCGGTGAAGCCCGAATCGGCGCAGCCGCCGGCGAACTCGCCGGTGACGGGATGGCCGCCCTGCGCGCTCACCCGGGCATAGGTCTCGAACAGCGCCCGCGAGGCCTCGTCCTGCACGAGCGGCAGGAACTCGCCCTTGATGGTGAGATGCGCGGTGGTGTCCGGCACCGTCGATCCGGCCACGATCGCGGCGATCCGGCCCATGGCCGCCTCGCGGTCGGGTGGGGTCACGTAGCGCAGGTCGATCTCGCAGGTCGCCCGGGGCGCCACGGTGTTCACCGACTGGCCGCCGGCGATCAGGCCGACATTCACCGTGGTGCCGCGGTCGAGGTCGGTGAGGGCGTGGAACGCAACGGTCTTGTGGGCGAGCTCCAGGATGGCGCTGCGCCCGTCGGCGTAGTTGCCGCCGGAATGGGCCGCCTTGCCGAGCACCTCGAGATGCATGAACACCCCGCCCTTGCGGCCGGTGACGACGTTGCCGGTCGGCCGCCCCGGCTCGGAATTCAGCACCGCGCGGGCGCCTTGGGCGGTCTCCTCGATGATCGGGCGGCAGGCCGGCGAGCCGATCTCCTCGTCGCTGGTGAACAGGCCGACGAGCGGCACCGGGGCGCCGCCGGCCCGGTGGTAAGCGGCGAGCACGAAGGCGTTCATCACGAGGCCCGCCTTCATGTCGGCGACGCCGGGCCCGTAGGCGCGGCCGTCGGTGACCCGGAACGGCCGCCGCGTCGGCTCCCCTTTCGGGAAGACGGTGTCGCGATGGCCCATGAGAACGACCGGCCGGTTGCCGCCGCCGGACCCGGCCACGCTCGCCTTCACCGCGTCGCCGTAGCCCTCCACCGGGATCGTCGTGACCGGGATGCCGTGGCCGGCGAGGAACTCCGCGATGCGGATGCCGACCGCGTCGACGCCCGGCTTGTCGTAGGAGCCGGAATCGATGTTCACCAGCTCCTCGAGGAGCGACAGCATCGCGCCCTCCTGCCCGTCGAGCCACTGGAGAACGTCGGCGTCGCGTGCGGTCATGGATCGATCCTGGGCAAGGGTGATGGGACCCGGTCGCCGCGCCCGCCAGCGTGCGCGGTGTGTTGCGGGCCGGCTTCGAGCGAGCCCCGGTTTCCCGCGGCGAAGGTGCCTCGCCGGGTAAGCAAGGACGGCGCCGCGCATCCGTAGCCCGGACGGGGGGCGGTGCGCCTACTCGACCGTGACCGACTTGGCGAGGTTCCGGGGCTGGTCGACGTCTTTCCCCATGAACACCGCCGTGTGGTAGGCGAGCAGCTGGATCGGCACCGCGTACACGATCGGCGCCACGGTGGCGTTGACCGCCGGCATGGTGAAAGTCGCCAGCGTGTCGAGGCCGTGCTCGGCCGCGCCCTTCGCGTCGCCGATCAGCACGATGCGGCCGCCGCGCGCGGCCACCTCCTGCATGTTCGAGACGGTCTTCTCGAACACCGCGTCGTGCGGGGCGATCACGATCACCGGCACGCTCTCGTCGATCAGGGCGATCGGGCCGTGCTTCAGCTCGCCCGCCGCGTAGCCCTCCGCGTGGATGTAGCTGATCTCCTTCAGCTTCAGCGCGCCCTCCAGCGCCATCGGGTAGCTGGTGCCGCGGCCGAGATAGAGCACGTCCCGCGCCTTGGAGACCTCCCGGGCCAGGCCCTCGATCGCCGCCTCGTGGGTCAGCGCCTCCGCCATCAGGCCCGGCGCCTTGATCAGCGCGTCGACCAGCCGACGCTCGCCCGCCGCGTCGAGGGTGCCGCGGGCGCGGCCCGCCGCGATGGCGAGGCACAGCAGCACGGTGAGCTGGCACGAGAACGCCTTGGTGGAGGCGACGCCGATCTCCGGCCCGGCCAGCGTCGGCATCACCACGGAGGATTCCCGCGCGATGGTCGAGGTCGGCACGTTGACGACGCTCAGCGTGTGCTGGCCCTGGCTCTTGGCATAGCGCAGGGAGGCCAGGGTGTCGGCGGTCTCGCCCGATTGCGAGATCACCAGCGTCAGCCCGTCCTTCTCCAGGGGCGCCTCGCGGTAGCGGGCCTCGGAGGCGACGTCGATCTCCACCGGCAGGCGGGCCACCTGCTCGAACCAGTACCGGGCGACGAGGCCGGCGTAGAAGGCGGTGCCGCAGGCGGTGATGTAGACGCGGCTGAGCTTGGCGAAGTCGAAGGGCAGCGACTCGGGCAGCACGACCCGGCCCTGCGCCATGTCGACGTAGTGGGCGAGCGTGCGGCCCACGACCTCGGGCTGCTCGTGGATCTCCTTGGCCATGAAGTGGCGGTACTCGCCCTTGTCGATCCGGTAGGCCTGCGTGGCGATCTTTTGCCGGGGCCGCTCCACCGTGGCGCCCGAGGCGTCCCGGATCTCGGCGCCCGCCCGGTTCAGGATCGCCCAGTCGCCCTCGTCGAGATAGGTGATGGCGTCCGTGAAGGGGGCGAGCGCCAGGGCGTCGGAGCCGAGATAGGTCTCGCCCTGGCCGAAGCCGACCGCCAGCGGCGCGCCGTGGCGGGCGCCGATCAGCAGGTTCTCCTCGCCGGCGAAGATGAAGGCCAGCGCGAAGGCGCCGCGCAGCCGCGGCAGGGCGGCGGCCACGGCCTCGACCGGGCCCATCTGCCGGTCCATGTTGCGGCTGACGAGCTGGGCGACGACCTCGGTGTCGGTCTCGGTCTCGAACACGACGCCGTCGGCCTCGAGCTCCTGCTTCAGCTCGCGGAAATTCTCGATGATGCCGTTATGGACGACGGCCAGACGCGCGGTGGCGTGGGGGTGGGCGTTGGTCTCGTTGGGCCGGCCGTGGGTCGCCCAGCGGGTGTGGCCGATGCCGAGCGTGCCGGTGAGCGGCTCCTCAGCGAGCTTGGCCTCCAGGTTGACGAGCTTGCCCGAGGCCCGGCGGCGCGCCAGCCGGCCGTGCTCCAGGGTGGCGATGCCGGCGGAGTCGTAGCCGCGGTATTCGAGCCGGCGCAGGGCCTCGATCACCTGTCCCGCCACCGCGTCGCGCCCGACGATGCCGACGATGCCGCACATGGGTGTGTCTCTCGCTGTCGTGCCCGGCTGGCCGCGCGAGGGTCTTGCGCAAGGTCCAGGCCGCCCCGCTTCATGCGGGGCCAAACGCGACTTGTACCGGATCGGGGCGGCGCAGGGCCAGCCCCGGCCCGTTCGGTCCGTCGGGCCTCAGCTCTTCCCGCGTCGCGCCTTCTCGGCCTGCAGCGCCGCGCGCTTCTTCCCGGCCCAGCCCGGTTTCACCGCCTGCCGGCCGCGGGCCACCGCCATGGCGTCCGCCGGCACGTCGTCGGTGATCACCGAGCCCGAAGCCACGTAGGCGCCCTCCCCCACCGCGACGGGGGCCACCAGCGCCGAGTTCGAGCCGATGAACGCGCCCGCGCCGATCGTGGTCTTGTGCTTGAGGACGCCGTCGTAATTGCAGGTGATCGTGCCGGCGCCGATATTGGCCTTGGCCCCAATCTCCGCGTCGCCGAGATAGGTGAGATGCGCGGCCTTGGCGCCAGCACCCATCCGGGCGTTCTTCAGCTCCACGAAATTGCCGAGCTCCGCGCCGGCCTCCAGCACGGCGTGACCGCGCAACCGGACGAACGGCCCGATCTTCACCCCCGCCTCCAGGCTGGTCTCGGTGAGATGCGCGAAGGCGCGCACGGTGCACCCGTCCGCCACCCGCACGCCCGGCCCGAACACCACGTTCGGCTCCACGATCACGTCGCGCCCCAACACCGTGTCGTGGCTGAGGATCACCGTCTCGGGGGCGATCAGCGTGGCGCCGCCCAGCATGGCGGTGCGACGCAGCTGCGCCTGGAAGGCGGCTTCCGCAACACTGAGCTGCACCCGGTCGTTGACGCCCTGCGCCTCGGCCTCGTCCACCGGCACGACCGTGACCGGAAGCCCGTCGGCCACCGCCAGCGCCACCGCGTCGGGCAGGTAGTACTCGCCGGCCGCGTTGTCGTTGCCGATGCGGGCGAGCAGCGCCAGGGCGTGCCGTCCGGCGAGCGCCATCAGCCCGGCATTGCACAGGGTCACGGCCCGCTCTGCGGCGCTGGCGTCCTTCTCCTCGCGGATCGCCAGGACGCGGTCGCCCTCGGTCAGAACCCGTCCATAGCCGGTGGGCGTCGCCGTCTCGAAGGCCAGCACCGCCACCGCGGCGCCGTCGGCCAGGGGCGCCCGGAGGCGCAGGAAGGTCTCGGCCGAGACGAGGGGCGTGTCGCCGAAGGCGATCACCACGTCGTCGTCGGGCTCGGCCAGGATCTCCCGGGCGGCCAGGACCGCGTGGGCGGTGCCGAGGCGCTCGGCCTGCGGGAAGACCCGGGCGCCGGGGGCCGCCCGCGCGATCTCGGCGGCGACGTCGTCGCGGCCGGGCTCGGCCACCACGGCGATCCGGCCCGCCCCCGCCGCCTGTACGGCGGCCAGGACATGGCCGAGCATGCTGCGCCCGGCGATCCGATGCAGGACCTTCGGCAGGTCCGAGCGCATCCGCGTGCCCTTCCCGGCCGCGAGCACGATGGCGGTGAGGCTGCGCGGGGGCGTTCCGGTCGGGGTCATCGCAGGTCCAGGCGTCGAGCAAACGGCACGACGGATGGGCCGGACGCGCGCCCGGCGCAACCCCATCCGGGCGATCAGCGCAGCGCCAGGGCGGCGTGCTGGCCCGAACCGTGGGCGAAATGCTCGCGGCGGCGCTCGATCGAGCTCGGGATCCGCAGGGATTCCCGGTATTTCGCCACCGTGCGTCGGGCGATGTCGACGCCCTCCCCGCGCAGCTTCTGCACCAGCGCGTCGTCGGACAGCACGTCGTCCGGCGTCTCGCCGTCGACCAGCTGCTTGATGCGGTGGCGCACCGCCTCGGAGGAATGGGCGGCCGCGCCGGCCGCACCGGGGATCGCCGCGGTGAAGAAGTACTTCATCTCCAGGGTCCCCCGGCTCGTGCCGATGGCCTTGTTGGAGGTGACTCGCGAGACGGTCGATTCGTGCATGCCGATCGCCTCCGCCACGGTCTTGAGGTTCAGGGGCCGCAGGTGGGAGACGCCGTGGACGAAGAACCCGTCCTGCTGGCGGACGATCTCGGTGGCGACCTTGAGGATGGTGCGGGCCCGCTGCTCCAGCGAGCGGGTCAGCCAGTTGGCGTTCTGCAGGGCCTCGGACAGGAAGGCCTTATCGCCCTCCGCGGCGGCATTGCGCGAGACGCGGGCGTAGTAGCTCTGGTTCACCAGGACGCGGGGGAGCGCCTCGCTGTTGAGCTCGACCAGCCAGGACCCATCCGGCGCGGCGCGCACGAACACGTCCGGAACCAGAACCTCGACGGCGCTCGATCCGAAGGCGCGCCCCGGCTTCGGATCCAGGCGGCGGATCTCGCCCAGCATGTCGACGAGGTCCTCGTCGTCGACGCCGCAGAGCCGGCGCAAAGCCGCGAAATCGCGCTTGGCGACGAGGTCCAGACGCGAGACCAGCGCCTGCATCGCCGGGTCGAACCGGTCGCGCTCGCGCAGCTGGATCGCGAGGCATTCGGCGAGATCGCGGGCCGCGATCCCGGGCGGATCGAAGGTCTGCACCAGCGCCAGCATCCGGCCGACGAGGGCGGGGTCGGCGCCGAGCCGCTCGGCCACGTCCTCCACGGTCTCGCGCAGGTAGCCGGCCTCGTCCACGGCGTCGATCAGGAAGCCGCCGATCAGCCGCTCGGCGGGATCGCGGGTCGCGAGATCGAGCTGGCCCGCGAGGTGATCGCGCAGCGAGGTCTCGGCCGTGAGGGTCGCCTCGAAATCGGGCGCCTCGGCGTCGAAGCTTCCCCCGGTGCTGCCGTAGGGCGGCGGCGTCAGCGAGAGCATGTCGCCCCCACCCGCCTCGCGCGCCTGGACCGGCGTCTCGTCCGGGAAGACGTTGTCGAGGCGCGTGTCGAAATCGCTCTCGATCTCGCCGCGGCTCGGGTTAAGGTCGGCGGACAGCCATGATTCGGGTTCCGTGACCTCCAGGCCGTCGGAGGAGGCATCGTCCGAATGGCCGCTCGATTCGGAGGTCTCGCCGGGGCCGGGCAGTTCCGGCTCGGCGCGCTCCAGCAGCGGATTGCGTTCCAGCTCGGCCTCGACATAGGCCGCGAGATCGAGCTGCGACAATTGCAGGAGTTTGATCGCTTGCAGAAGCTGCGGCGTCATCACCAGGGCCTGGCCCTGACGCACTTCCAGCCGTTGCACCAAACTCATGTGAGGCCTCGATGCCCTTCCGGCGCGGTTCGCCAGCCTGAGCCACGCTGCTCACGGCATGGTTCTTGCTTGCTCCGCCAGGCCTTCTCTAGCCCGATCCGTGGCGCGGGTCAAAGCGCGGCCTTGCACAGGCGTGTTGGCAACTGCACTGCAGTTCCGGGGGTCTGGCGCTCCCGCTCCATCGCCGGGACGCCACGGTCAGTCTGAGAGCAGGTCTCGGGGGCCGCTGTGTTCCCCTTTATCCCGGCGTGTCTGCCGAGATGTCCGACTAAGCTGCGCGTTGCTTTGTTCGGTTGCGGACGGTTCCGCGACGGGATGCGATATCCGCTCGCTATTGTCCGATGATCCGAGCATGGCTCCCTGGGCACAATGGCTCGCGGACTTGAGCTGGCGTGCCAATGCCGAATTCTGCGTACGCTTGCGGCCGATGCGACACCAAAACCGTCTTCTGGCTGCCCTATCCGAGGCGGATGGCGCGCTGCTCGGACCGCATCTCGAGGCGATCGACCTCCCATTGGGCCATGTGCTCGTCGAACCGGCGGCCGAGATCCCGTACGCGATCTTCATCGACACCGGCCTGTGCTCCATGGTGTCGACGCTCGACCAGGGCGGGCGCATCGAGGTCGGCCTGGTGGGCCGCGACGGCATGGCGACGCCGGCGCTGCTGCTGGGGACGGACACGATCCCGTACCAACTTTTCATGCAGGTTGCCGGTCACGGGCACCGGATCGCGGTGCCGGCCCTGCGCGACGCGGTGAAAGCCAGCGCTTCGCTGCGCACTCTTTTTCTGCGCTACGTCCAGACCTTCCTGGTTCAGGTGGCCCAGACCGCCATCGCCAACGCAGGGGCGCCTGCCGAGGAAAGGCTCGCGCGGTGGCTGCTGATGTATCACGACCGTCAGGACGGCGACGACCTTTCCGTGACGCACGAGTTCCTGTCGATCATGCTGGGTGTGCGTCGCCCGACCGTCACGGTGGCGATCCACACGCTGGAGGGGGCCGGCCTGATCCGGGCTCGGCGCGGCCGGATCCGGGTCCTGAGCCGTGCCCGCCTGGAGGAGGCCGCCGGCCAGACCTACGGGCCGGCCGAAACCGAATACGAGCGCCTGATCGGCCCGCTGCGGCGGTCTGAGGATTCGCCGGCGTAAGGCACCTCTGCGCCGACGAGGCCGGTTCATCGGTGATCCCGACCGTATCCGAACGCCAGGTCCGTGGCGTGCCGACGCGCCGGTCACGTCCCCACCGGAGAGAGGCCGGCCGGGTATCGGTGCCGATGCGCCGCGTCCCGCCGCGCAGGCGGTGGTCCTCTGTCAGGGACACGTGGCCCTGTCCGCACCGCGATCGCCGTCTCTGCCCCGCAATCCGCGTCGGACCGGCTTGGACCGGGCCGGGCAGGCGCCGGCCTCAGACCGGTCCATGCCCCTTGGACCTCCAGGCGCGCTTGCACGGGACGCCGCCAGGGCCGGCTGTCCCGCCCCGCGGAAGGGCCGCGATTCGGCGATTGTCAGCAGGCCTGTCGCGCGGCGGCGGCAGTGCCGGGCGAAACCGGGCAGGCCCGGCTCCGCCTCAAGGCTGACCGGCCTGCCGTCGGAGAGGACGGCGCGGTGCAGGCGACGCGGGCCCGGAAGCCCGCTCGGTGGCATCCTCTTCCGCGTTGACCCGCCCGCGCGCCGGATCGACTTTGATGTCGACGGGCGAGACCCGGCTCTACCAGCCGCAGTTCGGGACCGGCGGCTGGGCCTTGGCCATCGCCGACTTCTCGATCGGCACCATCGCGCCCCAGGCGTATTTCTGGGCGTGGGGCGTGACGTTGGCGAAGAGGCAGCCGAGCTGGAAGTGCGTCGCGCCCATCTCGCCCGAGAAGCCCATGCAGTCCAGGAACGTCCAGGTCTTGGGCACCGGGGTCATGGAGCGCCAGCGCGGCATCGCCACGGGCGAGCAGACCTTGACCGCCCCGGTGCCGTCATCGGCGTTGAGCGCATCGCCCGGGCTCTGCGCCGCGCCGGGCCGGACGCCCGGGCCGAGCAGCAGGGCCGCCGCGACGAGTGTCCGGCGGGTGATCAGGGCAAATCGGCTCATCGGGTCAGCGCATCGTCCACCACAGGGCCGCGAGGATCGCGAAGCCGAGGACGTTGTAGAGGATTGCCCAGATCCAGACACCCAGCACGGCGCGGCTCGGCTGGCGGGGTCGCGGCCGGCCGGGACGCAGGCGATGGCGGTCCTCTGGCGTCGGCCAGATCGCTGCTCTGGGCGCCTTGAGGAGCCGCGTCAGCGCCTCCGGAAGATGCGGGCCGGGCGGTCCCTCGCCGGTCATGACGGTCTCGGATGCGGCGGGGGGCCTGTGCGGGGCGAAGCGGCACGCAGACGGACATGGGCGCAGGCCCTGCGGCCCTCAAGACCCACGCGCCGCATCCCGCATCCGCCGCGCCCGGCTCACAGCACCGTGCCGGGCGCCTGCGGGTCGTACCGGTAGGCCCAGGTTTCGGAGAGCAGCCGGTCTCCGGACTTGAGCTGCAGACGCATCTCCACGGGCTCCGGGCCCTCGGCATAGACCTTGAAGAAGACCCGCCAGGGGCTCGGCTTGCCGTAGGGCGCCCAGGTGGCGCCGACCTCCTCGGCGCTGCCGCGCGACAGGGTCAACGCCACCGTGGCCGTCTCGGGATTGAGGCCCGACAGGGCCGCACCCGCGAATTCCAGCACGAATTGCCGCACGAGATTGGCGCGGCCCGGGCGCCGGTCCCCGTCCGCGAGCCACGCGGCCTTGGTGGCCCGTGTGGCGACGCAGCGGGCGAGATCGGTGGCGACCGGTTCCTTCACGGGCCAGCGCAGCCGGTAGGCGAAGCTGCGGTCGGATCCGGCCTGAGGCGGGTCGTCCGGTACCCAGAGGGCGACGATGTTGTCGTCGGTTTCCTGATGGGTCGGGATCTCCACGAGCTGGACGCTGCCCCGGCCCCAGTCGCCCTGCGGCTCGACCCAGATGTCGGGCCTGTTCTCCTCGAAGCCGTCGTCGATGTAATTCTCGTACGCGCGGTCGCGCTGGAGCAGGCCGAAGCCCTTCGGAGCGCGGTCCGCGAAGGCGCTGACGCTGAGGCGGTGCGGGTTGTTGAGCGGCCGCCAGATCAGCTCGCCGGCCCCGGTCTGCATCAGCAGACCGTCGGAATCATGCACCTCGGGCCGCCAGTCGCTCGCGAGGAAGCGGCTCATGCCCTCCGAGTACCAGAGCATCGAGGTCAGGGGCGCCATGCCGAACCGCTCCACCGACTTGCGCATGTAGACCGTGCAGGCGACGTCGATGACGACATGCGGCTCCTTCCGGGCGACGAAGCGGTAGGCGCCCGTCAAGCTCGGACTTTCGAGGAGCGCCAGCACGGTCACGGCGCCGTCCGCGGCCGGGCTCACGTAGAAGCGCGTGAAGACCGGGAATTCCTCGGTTCTGCCCGGTGCCGGCGCGGTGTCGATGGCGATGCCCCGGGCCGAGGCGCCGTACTGCGCGCCGTCTCCGGCGGCGCGGAAGTAGGAGGCCCCCAGAAAGGCCAGCCAGTCGCCGTCGTCGCCGGGCTGTCCGGCGGGCGCCTTCTGGAAGCGGAACCCCGCGAAGCCCGCCCCGTCCGGGACGTCCTTGGCCGGGTTGCCGGCCGGATAGGTGAACAGGTCGTGGGCGTAGAGCACCTCGCGCGCCTGTCCGCCCTCCAGGGCATAGACCTTCACGGGGTGGCGGAAGAAGTTGCCGAGGTGGAAGAACGTCACCGGGTACGGGCTCTCGGCGAACAGCGCGTGGCCCGGCGGGTAGCGGATCTCCTGGAGCGGTCCGTAGGTCAGGGCGTCGAGGGCGGCCGAGGCCGGGGCTTCGGGCGGCGGCGCATAGGGCCGGTCCCGCAGCGTCCGGGCGAGAGCGTTCAGCCGGTCGAGATCCATGGGTTCCGGCGGCGCGAGGCGCGGCCCCCCGGAGGCGGCCCTGGCGAGGCCGGGGAACGGCGCGAGAGCGAGGAGCCCGATGGCAGTCAGGACGCGGCGCGTGATCAAGCTGGGACCCCCGGATTCGGCCGGGCCTCGCGACCCGCGCCGCCCTCTAGCCACGCGGGCGCCACGGCGCAATTTCCCGGGCTGCAGCTCAGCTCCGCGGGCCGCAGCTGCCGGTGCTGCCGTCGGTGGCCCAGAGATTGGCGCCGCCCCCCGGCGGGCATTGGCCCGGCAGCGCCAGGGTTATCAGCTTGGCGAAGGCGCTGGCCTCGTCCTCGCCGTAGCCGATCTCGCCGACCATGCGGCCGGACTTGTCGAACAGCGCCACGGTGGCGGAATGCTCCATCGTGTAGTCGCCGTCCTTAGTCGGCACGTGCTTGTAGGCGACGTGATAGGCGTCGGCCATGCGGGCGACCTGCTCGGGCGTGCCGACGAAGCCGCGGATGCGCGGATCGAAGGAGGCGAGATAGTCCCGCAGGGTGTCGGGCGTGTCGCGCTGCGGGTCCAGGGTGACGAAGACGACGTTGAGGCGATCCGCATCGCGGCCCATCCGGCCGAGGGCGGTCGACAGGGTGGCGAGCGTCGTCGGGCAGACATCCGGGCAGTGGGTGAAGCCGAAGAACAGGACGGCCGGTTTGCCGCGGAGGTCGGCCTCAGTCACCGGGCGGCCCTCGAGATCCGCCATCGTGAACGGGCCGCCCACCTTTCGGGGATGGCTGAACCGCGAGCCCTGCTGCAGGACGATCGCCCCGGTTCCGGTGGCGACCACGGCAACGAGGGCGGCGGAGGCGATGAGTGCGAGGGGGCTCGGTGCCATGCTGTGACCTGCGACGGCGCGTCGATGCTGCCCATATGGGGTTCGTGTCGACCGGCGTGAGGCCGCGGCGCGCCGTGCCGCGCCAGTCTTACGTCCGGGCCGAGCCGGTTGGCCAGGCTTCGGTCGGCCACCCGGAGCGGCGCGAGGCCGCGCGTCGCAGGGGCCGGAGCGCCGCCCCGAAGCCTGGCCGTCCCGGGGACCACCCGCTCGGGCCAGCCGACGGGAGGCCGCGACGCTCGGACGGCCAACTGCCCTTACGAGGCCTGCGCCAGAGGCCGAAGCGGGAGCGCGGATTGCGCGGTGGCGAGGATCTCGTCCATCTCGGACTTCGGCATGGCGTGACCGAACAGGTAGCCCTGGCCGAATTGGCAGCCCTGGTCGGACAGCCAGTCGAAACTCGCGTCCGTCTCGATCCCCTCGGCGGTGGTGGAGAGGCCGAGGCTCGCCCCGAGCTTGATGATGGCATCGACCAGCTTGGCCCGCTCGTCGCTCATCGTGATCGCGTCGACGTAGCTGCGGTCGATCTTCAGCTTGTCGAACTTCAATTCACGCAGGTGGTACAGGCTCGAATAGCCGGTGCCGAAATCGTCCAGCGCGATGCGCACCCCGAGCTCACGCAGCGACAGCAGGGTCATCCGGGTCGCTTCCAGGTCCTGGATCAGGGCGCTCTCGGTGATCTCGACCTCGAGGCGCTGCGGTGGGAAGCCGGTCTCGGTCAGGATCCCCAGGATCCGCTGGGCGAGCCACGCGTCCTGGAACTGCTGCGGAGCGATGTTGACCGCCAGGATCAGGTGGGGCGGCCAAGCCCGGGCATCCAGGCAGGCGCGACGGATCAGGTTGTAGCTGAGATCGCCGATCATCCCGGTCTCCTCCGCCACCGGGATGAACTCGCTGGGGGCGACCAGTCCGCGCGTCGGATGGCGCCAGCGCGCCAGCACCTCGACGCCGACGATCTCCCGCTCGGGCAAGGACACCACCGGCTGGTAGAAGGGTTCGATCGCCCCGGTCTCGATGGCGCTGCGGAGTTCCGTCTCCATGCGGGCCCGGGCCCGCAGCTCCGCGTCCATGGCGCTGCGGAAGAACCGGAATTTACCGCGCCCGTCCTTCTTGCCCTGGTACATCGCGAGGTCGGCCGCATGCAGCACCGCGTCGGCATCCCCATGGTCGGCCGATACCGCGGCGACCCCGACCGTCGCGCCGACCTTGAGGTCGTTCTGGTTCCACGTCACCGGCTCGGCGATCCGCGCGATGACAGTCTGGGCGAGGCGCCTCAGCCCCTCGCTTTCGTAGCGCAGCGGGACCAGCATGGCGAATTCGTCGCCGCCCAGCCGAGCCGCGAGGCCGCCCGGCGGGACGAGCTGCTGGAGACGCTCGGCCACGGCGCACAGGACGGCGTTGCCCGCAGCATGGCCGTAGAGATCGTTGACCGGCTTGAACCGGTCGAGATCGATCAGCAGCACCGCCGAATCCCCGGTAGCCGAGGCATGCGCGCGCTCCACGGCATCGATGAAGCGGCGACGGTTCGCGAGGCCCGTCAGCCCGTCATGTCGAGCGATCGCTTCGGCCTGCGCGGCGGCGGCGGCGCGTTCGAGCATCAGCCGGCGGAGGATGATCGACTTGCGGATGCTGGCGCCGCATTGGGCGACGCCCATGCAGGCGGCCAGCAGCAGGAGGTCGGTGAGGTTGTAGGCGGCAACGAGACCGTTGAGGTAGTCGAAGGTCCCGAGGGTGACGCCGACGAACCAGATCCCGACGCCGATGACGAGCAGGCACAGGGTCTCGTAAAGCTCGCCGCGACCCCACGTGGTCGGCGTCTCGATCGGCATGTTCTGGACCCGGTTCCCGAAGCGATCTTGAAGCATGCTGTCCGCTAAGGCGGCGTAAATATCATGTCCAACGTGGTCGGCTATTTACATCGTTGCGCGCGAAGGTCTTGGTTTAATTTGAATTAAGGCGCGCATCTCTATCGCGCCTGTCAAATCATGCCGTCGGCAGGGTCGCCGCCATCTCTGGATCCCGCTGGCGGCCCGAACGGCGATCGTCCGGACGTTTCGCCGGTTCGGGGTGTCGGACCGGCGCCCTCACTCCCGGGCCGCGGCTTCCGCGCGCTGCGCACTCGCGCGGCTCTCCTGAAGGGCGGCGGCCGCCTTGACGATCGACAGGATGCCGCTGCGGGTCGTCTCGTCGGGGATGCTGGTGAAGGCCAGGACCAGTTCGAGCACCTTCGGATCATCGAACAGGGCCGCAGGTCCGGCCTTATCCCGTCCGCTCTCCTGCAGATCGGCGAAGAAGGTATCCACCGGCACCTTCAGCAGGTCGGCGATGGCCTGGAGACGGCCGGCACCGATGCGGTTGCGGCCCTTCTCGTACTTCTGAACCTGCTGGAAGCTGACGCCGATCGCTTGGCCGAGATTCGTCTGGCTCAGCCCCTGCGCCACCCGGAGCGCCGCGATGCGTCCGCCGATCGTGCGGTCGGCGTCGGTGGCGGATTTGGGCTTCGGGGAGGATGACATGGATGAGAGCTTTCGGCGTGGTGGATTGATCGCGAGTTAACTCGCCGTGGCGGCGAAAAACACAACCGAGAAATGCTTAGTGCACCAACAAGTTGCGCGTGCCAAGTCTGCGTGGGACGCATACCTTGGCCATTGGCCGGGCGCGGCTGGGCCATTCGTCGCGCGCACGCCGCGTTGTCGGCTCCAATGAATAGCGGTTCAGATCAGCCTCGAAACGCTATCGACCGAGACTCTGAGTCTATTCGGGCGACGATTTAGCGGAAATCGGAAGCGATAAAGAGTACTGAGATGTTGAATTGCGTAGGACCGGGCTGATCAGGCGCGGAAACTGCCGGCGACGTAACCGGGATGGTGCCGGCCGTGCCGTCTCAGGACTTTAATGGTGTTGCAGGAGGATCATGAGCCCGCTGAAGCCGCGCTCAAGGACCGTGCCGGTGTCGGGATTTTCCCTATGTGGCGGGGTGAACACTTTAAGTTTGAGATAAAGAAATCTATGAAATGATGTATTCATTGACCGACCCCAGCGGTAGGTTCGCCGTCCATTCACAGCGCCCGCGTCGATGACCGACTCTCTGACCACCCTCTCGGAGACTGCCGATTCCGTCCTCCGGGCCGATGCGCTGGCCGAGACCTCGGCCCTGCGCGCCCATATCCGGCGAATCCTGCGAAAACTCGCTGCGGCCAAGTCGACGCGGCGGATCGGCTGAGTGCGTCCCGGGTGCCCACCTGGGCGCCGGCGCGTGTGCCCTGCGACCCTCTGCCTCAACCCTGCAGGCAGGGAGCGGAGGCTGACCGGAGCGGGGATGTCGCGTCGCGACCCTCACGGCTCGCGGCCCGTTGAATCCGGGCCGCCCAACCCGTGACGAGGGTTCGGTCGTGCGGCCCGGCGGTCACCGGGATAAACAATCCTCGGTTGAGCAGATGTTTAAGCGTCCGTTTACCCTGCGGCTCGAGAGTTCCGAACTCAGTCGGAGCTTAATGAGCAGCCATGCTTGATGTCGCCTTCTGGTGGTGCGTAGCCGTGGCGATGACCGGATCGGTCGGCTTGGTCGGCATTGCCCTCGTCGCCGGACGCACGGTCCGATCGCAGCCGCGCGGCGTTCCGCTCTCCCGGAGCGAGCCGCTCGTCCTGCGTCACTTCGGTCGGGCTTGATGGAGGGAGCCTGCGGGCACGGCGGCCGCTACAGAAGGTCCGCGACCGGCTGAGCGTCGCAGAAGAAAAATGGTCGGAGTGGCCGGACTTGAACCGACGACCCCCTGTCCCCCAGACAGGTGCGCTACCGGGCTGCGCTACACTCCGACGCCGCTTAGGCTCGCGGCTCTTAGCCTCCGCGCAGCGCCCGCGCAACCCCTTCCGGCATCCGGGTTCCGTGCCGCGAGGCCGGCAGATGCTGGCACTTGCGGATCAGGACCGCTACGGGGAGCCCCCGCCCCGACGATTGCCAGAGGATCATGACGGACCGACCGATCGCCTTCGATCTCACGCGCCTCGTCACGCGCCTGCGTCACGCCAGCCCGTCCGGGATCGACCGCGTCGACCTCGCCTACGCCCGCGCCTTCCTCGGCTCGGCCGAGACAGGTGTCGGCGTCGTCTCCACAGCCGTCGGACCGCGCATCCTCGATCGCGCGCAGGCTCTGGAGATCGTCGAGGCGGTGGCGGCCGGCTGGGTCGAGGACCGGGACGCCGCCTCGGACCCGGTCTATCGGCGGCTCGCCGCCCTCTGCGGGGATCCGGCCGCGGGACCGGCAGCCCTCTCGGAGACGCCGGCCAACATCGCCGACCGGCGGCGGATCCAAGCGCGGAAGACGCTCGACATCGCCCTGCGCGGCCGGTCGGTCGCCACGCTGCCCCGGGATGCGCTCTACCTCCACACCTCGCATCTGCGCCTCGACGATCCGCGGCGGTTCGACTGGCTCTACACGCGGCGGGACGTGCGGGCCGCCTTCTTCGTCCACGATCTGATCCCGATCACCCATCCCGAATACGGCCGGTCCGGCGAGGCCGACCGCCACCGGGCGCGCCTGCGCACGATCGGCCGGCACGCCGCCGCGATCCTGGTGAATTCGGAGGATACCGGCCGGCGCACCCTCGCGCATCTCGCCGCCGAGGGGTTCGGCCGGCCGCCGGTGGCCGTGGGCCATCTCGGGGTCGAGCCCGCCTTCGGGCGCACGGGACCGCGGTTCAGGCCGGACCGGCCGACCTTCCTGGTCTGCGGCACCATCGAATCGCGCAAGAACCACCTGCTGCTGTTCCAGATCTGGCGGCACTTGGCCGAGCGGCACGGGGCTGCCACGCCCCGGCTCATCGTCGTCGGGCGCCGGGGCTGGGAGGCCGAGAGCGCGATCGACATGCTCGAACGCTGCCCTGGCGTGCAGGCCCATGTCATCGAGGCGTCGGGGTTGTCCACGCACGGGCTGGCCGCGCTGATGCGCAGCTGCACGGGATTGCTGATGCCGTCCTTCACGGAGGGCTACGGCATCCCCGTGGTCGAGGCCGCGGCTTCGGGGCTGCCGGTCATCGCCTCCGACATCCCCGTCCATCGGGAGATCGCCGACGGGTTCGCCCTGTTCCGCGACCCTCTGGACGGGCCGGGCTGGATCGAAGCGATCGAGGCGCTTGCGCAGCCCGCCGCGTCCCTGCGCGCCGAACTGGCGGGACGTCTGGACGGATATCGACCGCCGGACTGGCCCGCGCATTTCGCCGCCGTGACCCCCACCCTGGCCATGCTCTGACCGAGCCGTTCCGGTCCGATGTCCGGTCGCGCCGCCTGCGCGCCCGGCCGCACAAGTTGCGCCGCTCGGGTCTGACGAATAAGGAAAAGCGTCAGTCAACCAGCCTGGCCGAGAGCGGGCGGAACGGAGATCCTGCCGATGCGGGTGGTCGACCTCGATCGCGATACGGTCAAGCGCGGGCTCAGCGACGGCTCGATGCTGATCATCGATGTGCGTGAGCCGCACGAATTCGAGGCCGGGCACATCCCCGGTTCCGTCTCGCATCCCCTCTCCAGCTTCGATCCGCAGGCGGTGGCGGATCTCGTGGCCGCCGATGGTCGGCGCGCGGTCTTCTCGTGCGGCTCGGGCGTCCGCTCGATCCACGCGCTGATGGCCGTGCAGAATGCCGGACTCAATCTCGCCGAACACTACAAAGGCGGGTTCAAGGACTGGTACAGCGCAGGTGAGACGATCGCCTGACCTGCGGATTCAATCCGGTACACGAGACCGTGATGTGCGCTCGCGCACAAGCAACAGCGTGGCGCGCGGGTTAGGCCGCACCCGCGGCGGAACAATCGTCAAGCTCGGCGCGACCGCACGGTCAGCCAACGGACAGCAGGACCCGATGCGCAGCCGGCTTCCCAGCCTTCTCACCCTCTTGTCAGCCCTCGTCGCGGGTCTCGCGGCAGGTCCCCTCACCCCGGCGGCCCGCGCCCAGGCGCCGGGCGGGCCGCCGCCGAAGGTCACCGTGGCCAAGCCCGTGGTGCGCCAGATCGTCGAGCAGGACCAGTATACCGGTCGCTTCGACGCGATCGATTACGTCGAGGTCCGGGCCCGCGTCACCGGATATCTCGAGAAGATCAACTTCGTCGACGGCCAGACGGTGAAGAAGGGGGATGTGCTGTTCGTCATCGACCGGCGGCCCTACAAGGCGGCCCTGGAGCAGGCCCAGGCCGCGCTGGCCTCGGCCAAGGCGCGCCAGTCCTTCTCGCAGACGGATCTCGAGCGCGCGCAGACCCTGTCCCGCAGCGGCAACATCTCCGAACAGGTGACCGACCAGCGCCGGCAGGCCTCCCAGACGGCCCAGGCCGACGTCGACAGCGCGCAGGCCGCCCTCAACAACGCCCAGCTGAACTACGATTTCAGCGAGGTGAAGGCGCCCATCAACGGCCGCATCAGCCGGCGCCTCGTGACCGAGGGCAACATCGTCAGCGCCGACCAGACGATGCTGACCACGATCGTCTCGCTCGATCCGATCTATTTCAGCTACACGGTCGATGAGAAGGCGTTCCTCAAGTACCAGAACAGCCTCGGCATCGGGATGGGCCAGACCCAGCAGGGCAAGGGCGTGCCGATCCTGATCTCGCTGTCCGGCGAGGCGAAGCCGACCCGCAAGGGCACCCTCGACTTCGTCGACAACCGCGTCGACAACGCCACCGGCACGATCCTGCTGCGCGCCACCGTCCCGAACGCCGACCTGTTCATCAAGCCGGGCCTGTTCGGCATCGTCGCGATGCCGGCGACGAAGCCCTTCCAGGGCGTGCTGGTCCCCGACGAGGCGGTTGCCGCCAACCAGGACAAGCGCATCGTCTACGTGGTGGGGCCCGAGAACGTCATCCAGCAGAAGGATGTCGTGCTGGGACCGAAGGTCGACGGCTACCGGGTGATCCAGTCGGGGCTGAAGGGCGACGAGACCATCGTGGTCAACGGCCTCGCCCGGGTCCGGCCGGGGGCGAAGGTCACGCCCGAGACCGTCGAGTTGCCGCCGAGCAAGACCTGAGCCCGCGCGGCTCGTCACGAATGCCTTCGTGCGCGCCCCAGGGTGCGCCCCGCACCGACGACGCAGGGCCCCGTCCGGGAGACCGGCGGGCCTCAGAGGTTTGACCGATGCGTTTCGCCCATTTCTTCGTCGACAGGCCGATCTTCGCGTCCGTCACGTCGATCGTGTTCCTGATCCTCGGCTTCGTGGCCTACGAGAGCCTCCCGGTCTCGCAGTATCCCGAGATCGTGCCTCCGACCGTGACGGTGCGCGCCTCCTATCCGGGCGCTAATGCCGAGACCGTGGCCGCCACGATCGCGACGCCGATCGAGCAGGAGGTCAACGGCGTCGACAACATGCTCTACATGACGTCGTTGTCGACCAACGACGGCAACATGCTGCTGACCGTGACCTTCAAGGTCGGCACCAACCTCGATATCGCCAACGTGCTGGTGCAGAACCGGCTCTCGGTGGCGCAGCCGCGCCTGCCGCCGGACGTGCGCAACCTCGGCGTCACGGTGCGCAAGGCCTCCCCCGACCTGATGCTGGTCGTGCACCTGCTCTCGCCGAACAAGACCTACGACCAGAACTACCTCGCCAACTACATCTACCTGAACATCCGCGACGAGCTGCTGCGCCTCGACGGCGTCGGCGACATCACGATCTTCGGCGGCAACGAGTATGCCGAGCGCATCTGGGTCGATCCCAACAAGCTCGCCGCCTACGGCCTGTCGGTCACCGACGTCACCACGGCCCTGCAGGAGCAGAACGTCCAGGTGGCGGCCGGCCAACTCAACGGTCCGCCCGCGGCCAAGAGCGAGGCGTTCCAGCTCGTCGTTCAGTCGCAGGCGCGGTTCAAGACGCCCGAGCAGTTCGCCGAGGTGATCATCAAGGCGCAGGACGGACGCCTCGTCCGGGTGAAGGACATCGCCCGCGTCGAGATGGGGCAGAAGGACTACACGACCAACTCGTTCCTCAACGACACGCCCGCGGTGGGCATCGGCGCCTTCCAGCGGCCGGGCACGAACGCCCTGGACGCGGCGGCGTCGGTCAAGAAGGTGATGGAGGAGGTCAAGAAGAAATTCCCGCCGGACGTCGAGTACCGCATCGCCTACAACCCGACGGAGTTCATCGAGGAATCGATCCACGAGGTCTACAAGACCCTGTTCGAGGCCGTCGGCCTCGTCGTCATCGTGGTGCTGGTCTTCCTCCAGAGCTGGCGCACCGCGCTGATTCCGGTGATCGCGATTCCCGTGTCGCTGATCGGCACCTTCGCGGCGATGGCGGCCTTCGGCTTCTCGCTGAACAACCTGACCCTGTTCGGGCTGGTTCTCGCCATCGGCATCGTGGTCGACGACGCCATCGTGGTGGTGGAGAACGTCGAGCGCAACATGGCCGAGGGCCTGTCGCCGGGGGACGCCGCCCACAAGACCATGGACGAGGTCGGCGGCGCGGTCATCGCCATCGCGCTGGTGCTCGCCGCGGTGTTCGTGCCCACGGCGTTCATCCCGGGCATCTCGGGCCAGTTCTACAAGCAGTTCGCGCTGACCATCGCGGCCTCGACGCTGATCTCGGCCTTCAACTCGCTGACCCTGTCGCCGGCGCTCTGCAAGCTGCTGCTGGTCCCGCATCATGCGCGCAAGGAGCCGAAATTCTTCCTGACGCGGTTCGTGAACTGGCTGGCGAACGGCTTCAACCGCGCCTTCGACGCGACGTCGAACGCCTACGGCCGGACGATCCGCGTCCTGACCGGCGGCATCGTCGGCCTGGGCGTGATGCTGCTGGTCTATGCGGCCGTGATCGCCGGGACGCTCCATCTGGCGCAGACGACGCCCACGGGCTTCATCCCGGACCAGGACCAGGGTTACCTGATCGGCGTCGTCCAGCTCCCGTCCGGCTCGTCCCTCGACCGCACCACTGAGGTGTGTCTGCGCGCCGCCAAGCAGGCCCGGACCGTCGACGGCGTGGCCAACGCGGTGATCATCGCGGGCTTCGACGGCGCGACCTTCACCAACACGACCAATGCCGGCGTGATGTTCCTGACCCTCAAGGGGGCGAAGGAGCGCGCGGAGGTCGGTCGAAGCGCGGCCGTCATCACCGGCGACGTGCTGAAGGCCACCTCCGACATCCAGGAGGCGCGGGTCATCGTGATCCCGCCGCCGCCCGTCCGCGGCCTCGGCAACGGCGGCGGCTTCAAGATGCAGATCGAGAGCCGCCAGTCGTCGGATATCGGCCCGCTCATGGCCGCGGCCGGCGAGGTGATCGCTCAGGCCAACCAGAGCGCGGACGTGCAGCGCGTCTTCACGACCTTCGATAACTCGACGCCGCAGCTGTTCCTCGACATCGACCGTACCATCGCCCGGATGCTGAACGTGCCGCTGGCGAACGTGTTCTCGTCGGTCCAGGCGGATCTCGGCGGCACCTACGTCAACGACTTCAACACGCTGGGCCGGATCTATCAGGTGCGCCTGCAGGGCGACGCGGCGTTCCGCACCTCGGTGCAGGACATCTCGCAGATCAAGGTGCGCTCCTCCACCGGCGCGCTGGTGCCCATGGGCACCCTCGCCTCGGTGCGGGACGTGACCGGTCCGCAGATCGTGCAGCGGTTCAACCTCTACTACTCGGTCCCGGTCCAGGGCGTGGCCAAGCCGGGCGTCTCGACTGGTCAGGCGCTGACCGCCATGGAGGAGATCGCCAAGAAGGCTTTGCCCGACGGCTACTCCTACGACTGGACCGAGATCGCCTACCAGCAGAAGGCCGCGAGCGGCACCGCGGGCGCGGTCTTCGCCCTCGGCGTGCTGCTGGTCTTCCTCGTCCTCGCCGCGCAGTACGAATCCTGGGCGCTGCCGCTGGCGATCCTGCTGGTGGTGCCGACCGGGGTGCTGGCGGCGCTCGCGGGCGTGCAGTTCCGCGGCCAGGACAACAACATCCTGACCCAGATCGGCCTGATCGTGCTCATCGGCCTCGCGGCGAAGAACGCGATCCTGATCGTCGAGTTCGCCCACGACATCGAGCAGCGGGAGCATCGCGGCCCGGTGGAGGCGGCGGTGGAAGCCTGCCGCCTGCGCCTGCGCCCGATCCTGATGACCGCCTTCGCGTTCATCCTGGGCACCCTGCCGCTGGTGATCGCCACCGGCCCCGGCGCCGAGATGCGTCAGGCGCTCGGCACGGCGGTGTTCTTCGGGATGATCGGCGCGACCTTCTTCGGCCTGTTCCTCACGCCGGTCTTCTACGTGGTGATCCGCCACTTCTCGCTCTGGATCGGGCGGTTCCGGAAGAAGCACACCCACGGTGATTCCGGCGGCGCCGCGCCCGCGCACGGCTGACGGGCACACTCTCGGCTGCCGTATCCTGGAAGCCGTGCCGGATCCGCGAGGATCGGGCGCGGCTTTCGCGCGACGGGCGGGCGCGCCCGGTGTAGAGGCTGGCGCCATGCACGCCCTCGGTCGCCTCATTCTCGGGGCCTTCGCCCTCCTGCTCGCTGTTCCGGCGGGCTTCGTGGTTCTCGTCCTGGCGCTGCTCGTCGATCCGGCCGCGCAGGCCTGGCTGAGCGGCGGGGCGCTCGCCGGCCTCGACATGGCCCTGTCGGACCTCTCGGCCGGGCTCCCGCCGGAGGGACTCGCCCTGTTCGTCGCCGGCCTCGCCAAGGCGCTGTTCGTGCTGCTGTTCGTGCCCCCGGCCCTGATCGGTCTCGGCGGGGAGATCCTCGGATGTCGCGGCCTCCTGTGGTACGGCGCCGGCTGCGGCCTGCTCACCGCCGCCCTCCCCTGGCTGACTCGCGGCGCGCTCCGGTCCGGCGGGGCAACCCGGGATGCCGCCCTCCTCGCCGGCGAGGTGCGCCTGACGCTGATCCTGTTCGTGGTCGGCGCGAGTGCGGGCTTGGTCTACTGGCTGGTCGCGGGGCGCGGCGCCGGGCGCATCCGCGAGGCCGACCTCTCCGAGGATGCCTGACGGCTCCCGGCGACGTCGCCCTTGGCCGCGGACACGCGGGCGCGCTACAGGAGGCCGCTACGACACGGTATCCGATGCTCGCCCTGCGCTCCCTCGCCTTCAACATCTGCTTCTACGCCGTCACGGCGGTCCTGGCGGTCGCCGGCCTGCCCATGCTGGTCTCCGGCCGGTCGGTTCTGCGGCTGGCCCGCGCCTGGGGGCGGATCACCCTGTGGCTGCTGCGCGTCGTCGCCGGAACGCGGGTCGAGTTCCGTGGGCTGGAGAACATCCCGACGGGTCCCCTGCTGGTGGCGGCCAAGCACCAGTCGGCCCTTGAGACCCTGGCCCTCTGCACGGTGCTGCCGAACTTCGCCTACGTCCTGAAGAAGGAGCTGCTGCTGATCCCCCTGATCGGCTGGTACTTGTCGCGCAGCGGCATGGTGGCGATCGACCGGTCCAAGGGCACCCGGGCCATGAGCCTGATGAATGCCGCGGCCGGCGCGGCGATCCAGGACGGGCGCCAGCTCATCATCTTTCCCGAGGGCACCCGCCGGCCGGTCGGCGCGCCGCCCGCCTACAAGCAGGGACTCTCGCATCTCTACACCGCCCTGAAGGTCCCCTGCCTGCCCGTCGCGCTGAACACCGGCCTGTTCTGGTCGCGCAACAGCCTCGTGCGCCGGCCGGGCACGGCGGTGATCGAATTCCTGCCGCCCATCCCGCCCGGCCTGCCCCGCCAGGAGTTCCAGGCGCTGGTCCAGGATCGGCTCGAGACGGCCTCGAACGCCCTCGTCGACGGCGGCATCGCAGGCTGCGCGGCAGACGGCCATGCCGTACCGGCGGACGAGGCACCGGCCGTGGCCGCGCCGCGCCGCTGAGCCCCGCGCAACCGCCGCGTTCCGTCCCCGGTGGCGCTGAGCCAGCTTGTGGATAACGGGCATCGTCGCCACATCTGCCCTTGGGAACGTCGCGCTTGACGCCTGTGGATATCGCGCGTTAGGTTGGAACAAATGGCGAACAGAAGAGCCCTGTCCTGGTCGGCCGCGCTCCGCGACCTGAAGGACGATCGCACCCGGAGGCAGGACGTGCGTGAAGAACGCCTCAAGACGACCGCAGGTCTGCGCGGCTCGCCCGCGCTTCCCCTTTCGGCCTGGCGCGGCCGTTCCGGCCGCCGCTACGTGGTCGGGGTTCATCCGGCCGGGGGCTTCGACCTCGACGAGATGGCCCAGGCCGTGGTGATCGCCGTCCGCCGAGACAATGCGGGCATCGCCGAAATGGTCTCGGTGGCCAGCTCCAGCGAGAGTCCGCGCGATCATCTGCGGCGGACTTGGCTCGACCGTGTCCGCCGCCGGGGCGCCACCGAGATGCACGTGCATCGCCTGGCCGAGAACGACGTCGAGCGGGTGGCGATCGTCGAGGATCTGCAGGTCGACACCGTCGAGCCGGCGCAGGTCTGACCGGAAACGCCACGCGCGCGGACGGATCACGTCCGCAGCGGTCGACCCGGGGCGGCGCTGCCCCAGTTTCGCCCCTTGCATGGCCTCAAGGCGAGGCCGCGATGTCCCTGCGGGGATCGGGTCGGGGAGCGGAGCGCATGGTGCAGGATCGGACGCGGCCGGAGGGTGCCGACCAGACAGCCCCGGTGGGGCGCGCGCGGCGATCCCGGCTCGGGCTGTTCCTGCCCTACATCCTGCTCGCCCTCGTGGTGGCGGGCTGGTCGGCCGGCTGGCTGTGGATGCGTGAGCGCGCGGCCGCCGAGATCGACGGCTGGATCGCCCGGGAGGCGTCGGCCGGGCGCACCTGGACCTGTGCGGACCGCTCGCTCGGCGGCTACCCGTTCCGGCTTGAGCTGCGCTGCAGCGCCGTCACGCTCGACCGTGCCGACGGACGCTTCCGGCTGGGACCGAGCACCGCGGTGGCGCAGATCTATCAGCCGCGCCTCGTCGTGTTCGAGAGCGCCGGTCCGTTCCATGTCGAGCAGGGAGCGCTGACCGGAGACGCGTCCTGGTCCGCGCTCCAGGGCAGTTTCCACGGCGCCGCGGATGGCTTCACCCGCGCCTCTCTGGTCGTCGACGATCCCGATGTCACCGTGAAGGGGGCAGAGCCCGGTCCGATCGCGGTTGCGGGCCGGCACCTCGAACTGCACGCCCGGCCGAGCCCCGGCCGTTTCGATTCCGACGGTGCGGTGGATCTCAGCCTGCGCCTGAATCAGGCGGCGGTGCCTCAACTCGATGCCCTCACCGGAACACGGGATCCGGTCGATCTGGCCCTTGATGCGAGCCTGACGCAGGCCACCGTGTTGCGGACCGGGACGGTGGCGCGCGAGCTGGAGCGCTGGCGCCAAGCCGGCGGCAACCTGGACCTGACGGCCCTGTCGCTGGCCAAGGGCGCACAGCGCGTTCAGGCGAAGGGCACCCTCGCCCTCGATGCCGCGCACCGCCCGGCGGGCCAGATCGACCTGCGGGCGGCCGGCGTCGATGCGCTGGTCGGCAGCATCGTCGGCCAGCGCTTCGGCTCGGATCGGGGCGCGCTGGTCGGCCAGCTGGTCGGCGGCCTGCTGGGGCTGGCCCAGCGTCCGAACCCGGACGCGCCGGCCGACGCGACACCCCTCAAGGCGCTCCCACCCCTGCGGCTCGTCGACGGGAAGGTGGTCTTCAGCGGATTTCCGATCCCCAACGTCTTCGTGCCGGCGCTGTATTAGGCGGCTCTCGGTCTGAGGGGGGCTCTGAAACGCCCGGACAGGCGCGTCTTCGGCGCAAGACGATGCAACGCGCCTTGCCGCCTATCCGGGCTCATGGCCGCGCGCATCGGACACCCTGGCTCACCATTGATGTCCTGCGCCGTCAGGCCGGGGCGTTGCCGGCGAGACCGGAATGGAAAGGCGCTCGTGGTGCAGGATCTCGTGGTGCAGGATCTCGCGGCCTCGGCGCGTCGGGATCCCGGGCGGCGCTGCGGGGCTACGGGATGATCGCGCAGCGCGACGGCACGTGTCGCCCTGCGCGCGATGCCTGGTTCGTCGGCGTGGGGGCGGATTAGAGCAACGGGCCTGTCGCACGGGCCTGCTCGGCGACGCTGGATCGGCTATAGGAGGCCCATGGCCTCATCCGCGTCCCCGACCCGTATCAAGATCTGCGGGCTCAGCACCGAAGCGACTCTCACCGCCGCTCTGGACGCCGGGGCGGACTGGATCGGGCTCGTCCACTTCCCGCGCAGTCCCCGGCACGTGGCGCTGGAGCAAGCTGCCGCCCTGTCGGCCCTCGCCCGCGGGCGGGCCGAGCGGGTGATCCTGCTGGTCGATCCGGACGACGCTTTGCTCGCCGCGGCCGTCGCGGCGGTGGATCCGGATCTCATCCAGCTCCATGGGCGCGAGAGCCCGGAGCGCGTCGCGGCGATCCGCGCCCGTACTGGCCGGCCGGTGATGAAGGCCCTCGGCATCGCCACGTCCGCGGATCTCGCCGTCCTGCAGGCCTATGCTGCGGTCGCCGACCGGATCCTGCTGGATGCCAAGGCGCCGCCGGATGCGGCCCTGCCGGGCGGCAACGGCCGATGCTTCGACTGGGAGATCCTGCGCGGCGCCGCGCTTCCAGAGGGCACCATGCTGTCGGGCGGCCTCGATGCCGGCAACGTCGCCGATGCCATCGCCCGCACGGCACTGGGCGCCGTCGATGTCTCGTCCGGGGTCGAGACGGCGCCGGGGGTGAAGGATCCGGCGAAGATCGCGGCCTTCGTGGCGGCCGCGCGGCGGGCGCGCTGAGGTTTCCGCCTCAGCGCCGCGAACGGGAACCGCTCAGCGCGGCGCGGGCAGCGCGGTCCGGCCCGTATTCGGGACCGTATAGGTGCCCGCGGTCTCGCTCTCGGGCGCATAGGTGCGCAGCCGGGTCGCCTCGCGCTCGTACCGGACGGCCTCGCGGCGATGGTAGCGCGCCCGGGCGCGGGTCTTGCCCTGGCCGAGCCACGTGAAGATGCCGCCGACCACGATGCCGAGGGCCACGGCGCCGAACAGGATCGCGTAGAGCGGAAGAGCGACGCTGAAGACCGGCGCGTCCGCGTTGAACGGATCGAAGGAGAGCTGCACCGGCGCGCGGTTGGCCACCGCCAGCAGGATCACCAAGGCGGCGATCGGCAGCAGCACGAGGCTCTTCAGGAAACGGATCATCGCGCTCACAGGTCCTTCCTACTCGGCGGCCGAGGCATTCTCGCCGATCCCGGCGGCGTTGAGGCGCTGGCGCATCTCCTTGCCGGTCTTGAACACGGGGATTGCCTTCTCGGACACGGCAACGGCGGCACCCGTGCGCGGGTTGCGTCCCCGACGCGCCTCCCGGCGCTTCACCGAGAAGGCCCCGAAGCCGCGCAGTTCCACCCGGTCGCCGCGGGCCAGCGCATCGGAAATGGTGTCGAGGATCGCGTTGACCAGGATCTCCACGTCACGCTGGTAGAGATGCGGGTTCTGCTCGGCGATCCTGAGGACGAGCTCCGACTTGATCATGGCGTGGAATCTTCTCGCGGGATCGGGGCGGGCTGCGCGGTGGCGGTGGTTCAGGGTTCCGGACGCCAGAGGGCAAGCATCCCACCCCGGGCGGCCTGTGCCTCGGCCCCCACGGACCGAAGGCGCGCCGCGAGGCCGTCCAGGCCCAGGAGGTCGGCGCCGATGCCGGCCGCGGACCACAGGGTGAACCGGCTCTCCGTCGCGGGCTTCCAATCCTTGATCGGCAGGTTCGTCTGGACGCCGCGGGCACTCTCCAGCCACGCCACCGCCTGACGCTCGCCGCCGAGCTCGTCGACCAGCTTCAGCGGGATACTCTGGCGACCGCTGAACACCCGGCCGTCGGACACGGCGCCGAGTTGCGCCGGATCCATGCCCCGGCGCTCCGCGACGAGGCCCTTGAACCACGCATAGGTGTCGCCGACGACGGAGGCCAGGGCGGCGCGCGCCTCCGGCGAGGTCGGTGTGAAGCCCGACGGCTCGGCCTTGAGCGGCGACGACTTCACGGACTCGACCTTGACGCCGACCTTGTCCAAGAGCCCCGAGAAATCGGGATACTGGAACAGCACGCCGATCGATCCGACCAGGCTGGTCTCACGCGCGACGATGTGATCGGCCGCGATGGCCGTGATGTAGGCCCCGGACGCGGCCGTGCCGTCCACGAAGGCGACGATCGGCTTCTTGGCGGCGAGCGTCCGGAGGTTGCGGAAGATCTCCTCCGACCCCGTGGTCGTACCGCCGGGCGAGTTGATCGAGACGATCACGCCCTTCACCGCATCCGAATCCCCTACCCGCTTCATCAGCTTGGCGGTGGCCTCGCTCCCGGCGATGAAGCCGGAGACGGAGATGCGGGCGATCTGCGGCTGCACCGCGAATGCGCCTTCGACGCCCGTCCGCGCCCGATAGCCCAGGGCACCGACCGCCACGATGAGGCCGCCGACGCCGAGCACGCGCCAGAGGGACAACCTGCGACGCAGGCGCCGCCGGTCAATCAGCAGTTCGGCATCGGCTGCCATGCTGTCGCTTCCCCTAAAGCCCCCCGGCCGGCCCCCTCGACGGGATGCGGGCGCATCGCGCTCGCGCCGGGCAAGTCCTTGGTTTCCTTCGGCTCGCTCGGTCCGCGCCGGGCGAGGCCGGTGTTCTAGAGCATTTTCCGCAGGCGTGGATACGGGGCGCGCGAAGAAAATGACCGGGTGGCCCGTCCCTGTCGTTCCGGACGGGGCGACCCCGCCGGCGCTCCGCCATCGTCAACCTTGAATTGCTGGGCGCAAAAAAGAACCCGCGCAGGACGTCGGTCCTGCGCGGGTGTCGAAGCCAGGGATCCACCGCCCGGACGGGCCGGGCGGCGGGGTCGGCGTCTTACTCGTCGTCGGAGCGCTTCTTGTTGAAGGCGGCGCCGAGGATGTCGCCGAGCGAGGCGCCCGAATCGGCGGAGCCGAACTGGGCCATGGCCTCCTTCTCCTCGGCGACCTCGAGGGCCTTGATCGAGACCTGCACGCGGCGGGCCTTCCGGTCGAACTGGACGACGCGGGCGTCGAACTTCTCGCCGGCGGCGAAGCGCTCGGGACGCTGGTCGCCGCGGTCGCGGGCCAGCTCGGCGCGGCGGATGAAGGTCTGCATGTCGGTGTCGACGATCTTCACCTCGACGCCGGCATCCTTCACCTCGACGACCTCGCAGGTGACGATCTGGCCCTTCTTGATCTCGCCGGCCTCGGCGAAGGGGTCACCGCCGAGCTGCTTCACGCCCAGGGAGATCCGCTCCTTCTCGACGTCGACGTCGAGAACCTGAGCGCGGACCATGTCGCCCTTCTTGAACTCCTCGATGACCTGCTCGCCGGGACGGTTCCAGTCGAGATCCGACAGGTGGACCATGCCGTCGACGTCGCCCTCGAGGCCGATGAACAGGCCGAACTCGGTCTTGTTCTTGACCTCGCCCTCGACCTCGGAACCGACCGGGTGCTTCTCGGCGAAGGCCTCCCAGGGGTTCTGCAGGGTCTGCTTGAGGCCCAAGCTGATGCGGCGCTTGACCGGATCAACCTCCAGGATCTGCACCTCGACCTCCTGGGAGGTGGAGACGATCTTGCCCGGATGGACGTTCTTCTTGGTCCAGCTCATCTCGGAGACGTGGATCAGGCCCTCGATCCCCGGCTCCAGCTCCACGAAGGCGCCGTAGTCGGTGATGTTGGTCACGCGGCCCTTGAGCTTGGCGCCCTCCGGGTAGCGGGCGGCGATGCCCTCCCACGGATCGGCGAGGAGCTGCTTGATGCCGAGCGAGATGCGGTGCGTCTCGTGGTTGATCTTGATGATCTTGACCTTGACCGTCTGGCCGATGGTCACGACCTCGGACGGATGGTTCACGCGGCGCCACGCCATGTCGGTGACGTGCAGCAGGCCGTCGATCCCGCCGAGATCGACGAAGGCGCCGTACTCGGTGATGTTCTTGACGACGCCGTCGATGACCTGACCTTCCTCAAGGTTGGCCACCAGCTCCGAGCGCTGCTCGGCGCGGCTCTCCTCGAGCACGGTCCGGCGCGATACGACGATGTTGCCGCGGCGGCGATCCATCTTGAGGATCTGGAACGGCTGCGGGGTGCCCAGCAGCGGGGTGACGTCGCGGACCGGGCGGATGTCGACCTGCGAGCGCGGCAGGAACGCCACGGCGCCGTCGAGGTCGACGGTGTAGCCGCCCTTGACCTGGTTGAAGATCGTGCCGGTGACGCGGTCGTTGTTCTCGAACGACTTCTCGAGCTTGACCCAGCTCTCCTCGCGGCGGGCCTTGTCGCGCGAGATGACGGCTTCGCCCAGCGCGTTCTCGATCCGGTCGACGTAGACCTCGACCTCGTCGCCGACCTTCAGCTCGCCCTCGCGGCCAGGACCGGTGAATTCCTTCAGCGCGACACGGCCTTCCGTCTTGGCGCCGATGTCGATGACGGCCACGTCCTTCTCGATCGCGACGACGCGACCCTTGACGACGGAGCCTTCGGTGATCTCGTGTTCGAGGAAGCTCTCCTCGAGGAGGGCTGCGAAATCCTCGCGGCTCGGGCCACGCCCCAGAGCGGTACCTGCGGTCATTCTGTCTCCTGAACGGCCTCCATCGGAGGCCCGTTGCGTCGGCGGCTCGCGTTGCAGGCGCCCCCGTTCGCCGCGGCCTTCCCGGAGTCTTTCGGGAGAGGCGGCCGGTCCCGCGGGACCCGGCTTGCCGACGCGTCGATACGGATGACGAGGGCGGTCCAGCCGGAAACCTGGCGGGCGCACCGGAAAGACGGGCGCGCGAGAGGGGATCCGGGAGGACGCGGGTCCCTTACAACATCGGCCTTGCGACTTCAACCGATTAGGGTTTTAGCCTCGCCGGGCGTCGGATGGCCGCGGCGCAGGTGCGGTCTTGCGTGCGGTCTTGCCGCCGGCTGCGGATGTGGCAAGTCTGTCTGCCGCCGGACGCTTGCCCGGCGCATATCCGCCGGTCAGGAGAGCCCGCACCGGTCCGTCGGGCGCGGCCTGGTGTCTGTCCGGCGCATCCGGAGCGTTTTGAGGGAAGAAGCGTGCTGCGTCCTGATCTCGTCTCCCGTCGTGCCCCGCGTCTGCGGCACAGCGATATCCCCCATGTCTCGCGAACCGAGGCCTGAACGCCCGATGCCGAACGGGTACAACGCCCCGATGGAGATGCTGGCGCGCAAGCTCGACAGCATCGCGCGGATTGCGGATGCCGACCGCGAGGCGCTCCTCGCGCTGCCCCACACCGTCCGGAACCTGCCCGCGCGCCACGACATCGTCCGGTTCGGCGACAGGCCGAACCAGAGCTGCCTCGTCCTTCAGGGCTGGGTCTATCGCTATTCCGCCCTGGCCGAGGGCGGACGCCAAATCCTGTCGTTCTACATCGCGGGCGACCTTCCGGACCTGCAGAGCCTCCATCTGCACCGGATGGATCACAACCTCGCCACGCTGACGTCCTGCGTCGTGGCGCTGGTCGCGCATGACGACCTGCGTGCGGTTCTCCTGAAGAATCCCGGTCTCGCCGCCACCCTCTGGCGCGACAGCCTGATCGACGCCGCGCATTACCGCGAGCGGATCACCAGCCTCGGGCGGCGGCAGGCGCTCGGTCGCGTCGCCCACATGTTCTGCGAGCTCTATCTCCGGCAGAAGGCGGTCGGGCTGACGCGCGGCCTGAGCTGTCCGCTGGCGCCCAAGCAGTCCGAACTCGCGGACTCCCTAGGCCTGACGAGCGTCCACCTGAACCGGGTTCTGCGGACGCTCCGGGGCCGCGGGCTCGTCACGCTGGGCGGCGGCATTCTGACCATCGAGAACTGGGACGCGCTCGCCGAAGTCGCCGAGTTCGACCCCACGTTCCTGCACCTCGCGAACAACGCCGCCCCTGCGCACCCGACCGTCGAGACCGTCTAGGGCGTGGGGCCGCCTCAGGCGGCCTGGGCCAGCGCATCCCGTGCGGCCAGCACCTCGTCGGTATGGACATCGAAGCGGATCAGCTGCGCGGCACCGAAGCTCGTGGTCAGGGCGCAGTCGGTGGCGTCGCGGCCGCGGGCCATGACGATGCGGCCGATCCGGGGCCGGTTGTGGCGGGCGTCGAACGTGTACCAGCGCGGTCCGTCGGGACCGTGGAGGTAGACCTCGAACCACGCGGAGAAGTCCATCGGCGCCGGATCCTTCGGCACGCCGATGTCGCCCAGATAGCCGGTGGCGTAGCGCGCCGGGATGTTCATGCACCGGCACAGGGCGATCGCCAGATGCGCGAAGTCCCGGCACACGCCGACGCGCTGCGTGTAGCCGTCGAAGGCGGTGCGGGTCGCGTCGGCCTGCTGGTAGTCGAAGCGCAGGCGGTTATGGGCGAAATCGACGATGGCCTGGACGCGCGCCCAGCCCTCCGTCGTGGCGCCGAACAGCGACCAGGCCGTCTGCGAGAGCCTGTCGGTGTCGCAGTAGCGCGAACCCAACAGGAAGGTCAGGACGTCGTCGGGCAAGTCCTGCACGGCGATCTGGCGGGCGTCGGGTGCCTGGTCGTCCGGCCGGCCGCTGTCGGCGATCGTGAAATCAGCCGCCATGGTGATTCGTCCACCCGGCGCGACGAGGCGCGTGCAGACGTTCCCAAAGGCATCCACGTGCTGCCGGGCCACCACCGGAGGATCGAAGGTGATCACCTCCGGGGTCACGAGGTCGTGCCTCAGCTCCGGGCGGACGTTGAGCAGCAGGTTCATCGGCGTCGGGCCGAACGTGTCGAACGCGATCGAGAAGCCGGTGCGGATATGCATCGTCGAGGACCGAATGGTAGGTCGCTGTCCGGCGCTGCCGGAGATCGAGCCGATAACAGTACAGGGCCCTACAAGCCGCGAGGCGACCTCAAGTTCCGTCGGAGATGCCCGCCGAGCGTCGTCGACCTGCCCGAATATTCGGCACGGTTCGGCGCAGGCCGAGGCCGCGCGACCCCGCTGCGCGCCCTGAAGCGCTCCCCGGGCGGGGCTGCCCGGCGTCGCGCCATGTTGCAACGCACAGGGCGCCCTCGTATCCGGAGCCGCTTCGAACCCAAGGTCGTCCGGCCGCCGCCGGGGGGCCTGCTGCCAGACGATCCATGCCCATGACGCCCGACAAGCTTTCCCTGCCCAAGGACAAGATCCGGGTCTTGCTGCTGGAGGGCATCAACGACAGCGCCGTGGCACTGATGCGGGCCGCCGGCTACACCAACCTGACCCGGCTGCCGAAGGCGCTGGACCGGGAGGCCCTGCACGAGGCGCTCCAGGGCGTGCACATGGTGGGCATCCGCTCGCGGACGCAACTCGACGCGGCCGCCTTCGCGGCGTCGGACCGGCTCCTGGCGGTGGGCTGTTTCTCGGTCGGCACCAATCAGGTCGATCTGGAGGCCGCCCGGCATCGGGGCATTCCGGTCTTCAACGCCCCCTTCTCGAACACGCGCTCGGTGGCGGAGCTGACGATCGGCGAGATCGTGATGCTGCTGCGCCGGATCGTTCCGCGCTCGGTGGGCGCCCATGCCGGCCGCTGGGACAAGTCGGCGGCGGGCTCGCTGGAGGTGCGCGGCAAGACGCTGGGCATCGTCGGCTACGGCAACATCGGCACGCAGCTCTCCACGCTCGCCGAAGCCATGGGCATGCGGGTTCTGTATTACGACCACACCGACAAGCTGCGCCACGGCAACACCGAGCCGACCGAGACGCTGCACGAGCTTCTGGGCCAGAGCGACGTGGTCTCGCTGCACGTGCCCGAGACGGAGGCCACCGCCAACATGATCGGCGCGGCCGAGATCCGTGCGATGAAGCCCGGATCCTTCCTGATCAACAACGCCCGGGGCACCGTGGTCGATCTCGAGGCTCTGGCGGCGGCGCTGCGCGACGGCCACCTCAAGGGCGCCGCCGTCGACGTCTTTCCGGCGGAGCCCGGGTCCAACGCGGAGGCCTTCGTCAGCCCCCTCCAGGGACTCGAGAACGTGATCCTCACGCCGCATATCGGGGGATCGACCGAGGAGGCTCAGGAGCGCATCGGCTCCGAAGTGGCGCGCAAGCTCCTCGACTATTCCGATATCGGCTCGACGGTCGGCGCCGTGAACTTCCCGCAGGTGCAACTCCCGGCCCGCCCGACCGGAACGCGCTTCATCCACGTCCAGCGCAACCTGCCCGGCATGCTCGGACGCCTCAACGGCGTGTTCTCCCGCGGGCAGGTCAACATCGCCGCGCAGTTCTACCAGACCGACGGCGAGGTCGGGTACGTGGTGCTGGAGACCGACGCCACCGACGCGGATGCGGAGGCGCTGCTCGCAGAGATCCGCGCCATCCCGGGCACGATCCGCGCCCGCCTGCTCTACGAGCGGCGCTAGCCGGAAGGACGCGCCTCGCGGGACCGGCGAGCCTGTGGGCTTTCAAGCGTGCGGTAATTTACGCGGCGCGCGTGAACGCGGCCGATCTTGCCGCGTTCGTCTTGCGCGGCCAAGCTGGCCGCTGTTCAAGTCGCAAGCGGCATGATCGACGGCCTCGACCGATCGAGCGCCCGGCCGGCGGAGGAATTGCGGTGACGAAGCGTGTAGCATGGGCATGGGCCGGACTCGCGCTCGGCATCGCCGGGACGGTCTCGAGCGTCTCCGGCGCGTCGGCGGATTGCCTGCGGCGGGTCTACAATCGATCGAACCTGGTCCTGGTCGCCCGCCAGGATGGCGGGCCGCCCGCCACGCTGTTGCCCGGTCGGTCGCTGCCGATGCGGCTGTCACGGCCGGGCCAGATCGACATCACGGGCTATTGCGGGATGCCGGGCGCGGGTGCGGGCCCGGTTGTCCAGCGGACCTTCGACTATGAGGCGGTCCTCGACCGCTGCTTCGTCCGGTTCGGGGGCGACTTGTTCGTGCCGCAACTGGGGCGCGGCTTCATCGGTCTTCAGGAGACGGCTCCCTTTACAGTGAACAACCCGCGGCAGGGCGACATCGTTCTCGGACCCGCAGTCGGATCCGCATGCCCGGTGCCCGGGCCGGCCGTTCTGAGCCGGCGCGGCTGAGCCTCAGAGGTAGTGCCGGAACACGACCCCCGTATCCGCGGAAGTGCCGGGTTGCGGGGGCGAGGCCGGCCCGATGAAGGGGCTTGCGAGGCGCAGGGCCACAAGGCCGAGGGCAGCCAGCGCCGGGGCGATCAGGCGGAACGGGCGAGCGAGCATGGACGCCTCCGTCGCGCCGCCGGTCTCGCCTGCAACGTGCATGCGGATCGGAGCGCATGTGAAGCATCGCACCTTACGGCCGAGCTGAACGTGCCGAAGCGCACACGGGGCGCGTCGAGACCGATCCCGGCGCGTCGGAGCCTGGCGCCCGGTGCGGTGACGGTCCGACGATTGCGTCCACCGGGTCGCTGGCGTGTACACCGATGCACTCCTATGCTGCCCGGTGTCGGGGGCCGCCGGGAGCCGCGCTGCCAGGGCCGCGGTGGCGCTCCCCGGGTGGAACCGACTGCGTGAACGAGGACGCGCGTATGCTGACCCAGACAGGCAACTCGATTCTCCGAGGCGATCTCGGCGTCGAGGAGACCATCGAGTCCGACAATATCGTCCGCTGGGACGGCGAGCGGCTCTATGTGGAGCAGGACGTCTATCACAACGGTCAGCTGGTCCACCGCAAGTACCGCCGCACCGTCACCGAGCCCGTCGCCCGCGTGCTGTGGGCGATCATCAATCGCGCCAAGCAGTGAGCGCCGGGGCAGGAGCGGATCGGATGCGTTCGTTCGGGCGGCCTTCCTGACGCTTCCGCCCGTATCGCTGCAAAGTCGGGGGCCGCGGTCGAGCACCATCCGGGCCGGGCCGATGGTTTCGTGCCTCGCATCCGAATGGGGAACGGGATTCGACGCCGTGCGCGGCGCGGCCGCTGGCGCCGCGCGGTGCCCAGGGTCTCTCAGGGGGGGCGTATAATCCCATATCGCGGCCCCTGCGTTCCAAACAGTCTCTAGTTCTTGACGGGGCTGAAGCGACGCGCTCTTGCTGATTTCGTCCAGTGACAGTGGCTCTGGGTCGCGCCAGAGTTCTGCGCCCCTGCGAGTTCAGAATTTCATTCGGTCCATGCTGGCAAGATCACTTCTCAACCGCTGGTCGATCTTCGCGTTTAATGTGCTGATCGCGTTGCCGCTGACGCTCGCGCTTGTCGAGGTCGCGATCTTGCTCTGGGGCGCTGGATTTCAGCATCACGCCACGATTCACGAGGCCGGGCATCTGATCGAGGGGATGGGCGTGATCCTGATCGGTTGGGGCGTGGTGCTGGAAGAGCGGCCTGGCGTGAGCCATCTCCTCGGCGGCCTTCCGACCGAGGATCCCGATCGCGAGGCGGCGATCGACGCGCTTTGCCACCATTGCGGCCTCGCCCTGCTGGTGCTGGGGCTCGTCGCCGAGATCCTCGTGCAATGCGTCGAGGTCCCCGACCACATCATCAATACGGACCGGATCGAGCGTGTCGTCCTGACCGGCGGGGCCGTCTTCCTGGCGCTCGGCCTCGCCACGCTGGCGCGGCTCTCCGCCGGTCTCGCGGCGTTCCGCGCGCCAATTCCCCTGGACCCCGAAGGCTCCCTGCCTGAGGCGGGGCCGCGCTGAGAGCCCTGAGCCCGACGATCGGTCCGGCTCTCTGCGGGAGATGGTGCGGCTTCTAGGCTGCGACGGCAGCCTCCGGTTCGACGAGGGTGAGATGCGACGGTCGCAGCACGTCGAGGCGCTCGTGCGCGTTGTCGAAGGCGGCCCGGATCGTCGTGCTCGCGTCCTCGACGGCAACCAGGACAGCCAGTTTCTGGGCGCTGGCGCGGTCGGCGACGCTGCGGGCGGCCGCGATCAGCGACTGCTCCAGGCCGAGAAATTCCGCCTCGGCATCCCGTCCCGCATCCCGCGCGGCCGATGCAAGACGGTCCAGTACGGCTTCCAGGGCATGGCGCAGGACAAGCGTCCGCACGCGCTCCTGCAGGAGCGCCCTCTCGTCGATCTTCATCGGAATCGGTCCGCGTTGGGGAACACGGCCAAGCTCTCATACTTCGGCTCACCGTGCAGCCACCTTTTTGCAACAGAGCAATACTGTCTCGTGCGCCGGGCGCGCGGCGCGTTCACCGTTTCGTCGGCGAGATCATGCAAAGTTGTTCTGCAATCGTGTGTCGAGTATTTGCGCATCCTGAGAATCGAAAGCGCTGTCTCGATCACTTCATGGCGCAAAATTGCGCGCATCGAGGTGCGCTTGGCCGTTCGAATACCTCCGATGCACCGGGGGCGTTGTCTCCCGCGAGGGGGCGATGACGCCGCCGCGACGGGGCTGGGGGCGGCCGGCTGCCGCTCAGTACGGCGTGCCGCGCTGGCGCCGGTCCCGCAGGGCCTCGGCGTGCCATTCGAGTTCGTCGAGGAAGCGGTTGGCCGCCGTCGTGATCCAGGGCTCGGCAGGAATGCCCTGGCTGTCGATGGCTTTCTGGAGCCGCGGGATCGGCAGGAGCGAGGGGATGCTGGACATGCCCATCTCGGCAAGCATCGCCCGCAATGCCATTGCCGCCCGGACGCCGCCGAACTGACCGGCCGAGTAGCAGCAGATGGCCGACGGCCGCCAGAAGTACTCTTCCAGGAAATGGTCGAGGGTGTTGGAGAGCGCGGGCGGGACGCCGTGATTGTACTCGGCCGTGACCACCAGGAAGGCGTCCGATCCGCGGAAGAGGTCGGCGAGGCGCTGCAGGGGCTCCGGCGCGGTGCCGGCCGGATATTCCTTGTACATCCGGTCGAGGAGCGGGAGCTTCAGCTCGGCGGGGTCCACCAGCGGGGCGGCGTGGCCGCGCGCCTCGAGTTGCGCAATCAGGAACTGCGCGGCGCGGTTGCCGATGCGGTCGGTGCGGACGCTACCGAGAATCACGGGGATGGTCAGGGGCATGGCGATCTCCGGTTCCCCCGATCATGCCAGAGGCCGGCGGACCACTCCAGACGCCAGGCGATCCCGGCCGGGTCAGGCCTGGGTGCTGCTGGTGAGTGCAGCCGCCATGCCCACCGGGCCGCCCGTCGCATAGGCGGCGATCGCCTTCGTCACCTGTTGCAGGAAGGATTGCAGGCCGTCGCCGCTGCCGGTCGCCGACGCGGCATCGGCGGTCGCCGTCGTACCCGCGGACGCACTTGTGGACGCGCTTGTGGACGACGCGCCGTCCGTTGCGGCGCCGGTCGGCGCGGATGCCCCGCTCTGCGTCGCGTCCGACGCCGGCCGATGGCCATGGTGGCCGCGACGGTGATGGACGGGCGCCGCGCCGTCCGCGGTCGGGCTCGACGACGTGCCGGTCGCTGAGGCTTCGTCGGCATTGGCGGTGGCGTCCGCCGGTGTGGTGACGCCGCTCTGAAGGCCCATCTGGCTGAAGTCGGATTGCAGTTGCAGGAGCGACGCCATCAGATCGTTCGACAGGGTCGGTGTCGATGTGGTGCCGGTCGTCTGCCCGGTGCTTCCGGTAGCCTGGGTGGTGGTTGGATCCTGGCCCGCCGTGGTCGAGGCACCGGCCTCGATCCGGGCCGTATTCGCCGCACGCGCCTGTCTCAGGGCGCTGACAAGATCCCGCTGGAGAGAACTGCCCGTAACCGCATTCGTCGACATGCTACGCCTCCGCGACCGCCTTCGGTTCGGGGAGGCACGGCGCATTCCAGAATTTTCCCAATGATTTCAGCGACGCTCCCGGGCCGGGGACCGGCAGGATCGGCCCAGCGGCAGATTCTGCCGATCCACCCCGCTGAGAGGGGGCGGGTCAGGTCGGTGCGGCGCGGGGGGCTGTCCGTCGACGAAGACAAGCACGGCGATCTTGATCCGCTCTACGCCCGGCTGAGCCGGGGCGCCTCCTTCGATCCCCGCCGCGGCCCGCCGACATTTCGGGTGCCGCTCCGGGTGAACGCAGCCGCCGACATGCGCGGCCGCCCCGAGACCGTCCGGTCGCGCTCGCGACCAGCATTTCGCCTTGAGCGCTGCGCGTGTCTCAGCCGTATCGACGACCGGGATCTTGGGCCGGCGCACAGACGGGCTGAAGCGGCTGCTGACGAAGGGGCCCCGAGATCCTGTCGCAAGAACGGATCGGCATCAGCGCTCAACGCCGTGCGATCCGAGAGGCGGGGCTGTGATGGGGGCTGATGGCTCCCCGAGCAGGACTCGAACCTGCGACAAGGCGATTAACAGTCGCCTGCTCTACCAACTGAGCTATCGGGGATCACGAGGGGGTCTCTACACACCGCAATGGCGGGACGCAAGGGCCTCGACGCATGATCCGCGGGCATTCCACGGCACGGCGCTCTGCGTCACAGGGCGCGGCCTGCACCGATGGCAGTCGAGCGCCTGCTATGTGGCTTTTTGGCAACATATGCGCCGGGTCCCGCCGCTGGTTTGAACCGCTCGCTCCGGCCGTCGCCGCCTGGGTCATCCGAATGTCGCGACGCGATCCTACGGGAGCGCCAGCCCGGACGACCCGGTGCGTGTCCGTTGCTATCATGCTGACCCATCACTGCCTGAACCCCCAAGACCCCTATGCGGAGCGCGAAGTGCGTGTCGCCTTCGAGTGGGCCGCCGACCGTCCCCGACTGATCGCGGCCCTCGACGAGCACGAGGCCGATATCCTGCCCGATCTCGTCGACGTGCAGCGCGACGACCTCCGCCGGGAGATCGTCGCCGCGCTCCGGATGCAGGAGCAGTCCCGCCGTCAGCCGGTCCGCAGTCCGGCCCCCGTCGCGCGGGATCGCTGACGGGTCTCGCGGCGGGCGCGCAGCCCGCCACCGGCACGCGGGCGTCCATAGGCCCGACGCGGTCCAATACGCAGCTCCAGCGCTCGCGAGATCCAGCATTCGCAGTCGTCCGGTCCGGAAGCACGCGGTCATTCTGAGTGCGTGCCGCTATCTCTGGCTATTCGTTGATAGATATCGGTCTCGATCGCCATATCAGATAATAGAGTTTGCCGGCTATATTTACCTGTTCAAAAGGAAGTGTTCGTGTATAGCTGCGCCTCGTCGTAACCCTCGCTGAAGCGGCGCGGCTCCCATGCGAATTTCACTCGGCCTCAAGCTCTCGGCAGTGATCGGATTGCTGGCCCTCGTGGCGATCGGCATCGCGGCCTTCGCCGTCCGGCAGTCGAACTGGGAGCAGGAGCGCGCCGCCGCGACGGACAGGATCTGGAATGCCGGGCTGCAGGCCGGTGCCCTGGGGCAGGCGATCGAGCACGCGGTGGTGCAGGCCACGGCCCTCTACACGGCGGAAGACACCGCGGAGGCACGGACACGCCTGTCGGCACTCCACGACGCCCTTGCGACGGTGGAGCAGGTGCGCGGACCCTTCCTCGCAGCGATGGAAGATCAGCTTCCCGAAGATCGGCGCCGGCGCTTCGATCTCTTCGTGAAGGAATTCATCGCCTACCAGACCGACACGGCCGAGCTGGGGCTGACGGTGTCGCCCAAGGCGGCCCTGATCCAGGCGACCGACGAGGCGACCGTGAAGAATCGGGAGCGCATGGTGGCCGAGATCGGCGCCCTTGGACGGGAGGTGCTGAGCCGCCTGAATGCCCGACGCGCCGGGGACGCCGTCGACCGGCGGCAGGCGCGGATCACCCTCGTGGTCGTGCCGGCGGTGGCGCTCGTGCTGGGGTTGCTCGCGGCGGTCTGGATCATCGTCACCCAGGTGCGGCGCCCCCTGCACCGTCTCAAGGATGGCATGACGGCGCTCGCCGCCAACGACCTCGGCCTTGTCATCCCGTTCACGCATCGTCGCGACGAGATCGGCGAGATGGCAGCCGCCATCGCGGCGTTCCAGACCGCTCTGATCGAGAAGCGCGACTTGGACGCGGAGGCGCAGATGCGCCGTGATCGTGACCGGATCCGGGCGGAAGCCTTGGCGACGGCGACCCATGCCTTCGAGGCCGAGACGCATCGCGCGGTCGCCGATCTCGCCGGATCGGCCGAGGCGATGCAGGCGGCCGCCGACACGCTCACCGGCAATGCCGGCGCGATGGCGTCCGAGGCCGCCATCGTGGCGGGCGCCTCCAGCCAGAGTGCCGGTTTGGTCGACAGCATCGCCAGCGCTGCCGAGGAACTCTCGGTCTCGGCCCGGGAGATCGAGGCCCGGGTGCGGCACACGAGCGAGATCGCTTCCTCCGCCCTCTCCGACACGCAGGGCCTGAAGGAGACGGTGATGAGCCTGTCGCAAGCGGCCGAGGAGATCGGCACGGTGGTCACGTTGATCCGCGAGGTGGCCGGGCAGACCAATCTGCTGGCGCTCAATGCGACGATCGAGGCCGCCCGGGCCGGTGTCGCCGGGCGCGGCTTCGCGGTGGTCGCCGCCGAGGTGAAGGCCCTGGCCGGCCAGACGGCGCTCGCAACCGACCGCATCACCGGGCAGGTCGGGGCGATCCAGGGGGCCGCAGGACGCACGGTCGGCGCGATCGGCACGATCGGCGAGACGATCGCCCGCATGAGCCTGATCGCCTCCGAAGTTGCGAAGGCCACCGATCAGCAGGGCCAGGCCAGCCAGGAAATCGCGCGGGCGATCTCCAGCGCGGCCGCGGACGCCCGGAGGGTTTCGGAGAGCGTTGCCGGTGTTCAGGCCGCCGCCGCGTCCAACGAGGCGCAGGCCGGACAGGTGCGCGGCGGCGCCGTGCGGGTCACGTCCGGGGCGCACAGTTTGCAGAAGGCCATCGAGACCTTCACGACGCAGGTCCACAGCGCATGAGCGCGCGGCGACGCTCACGCCGGAGCATCACGGCGGGATCAGCCAGGAGAGGAAGAAGAAGGATGGAGGCCTCGCCCGGAATCGAACCGGGGTGCAAGGATTTGCAGTCCTCTGCGTAACCACTCCGCCACGAGGCCTTCCTGAACGGCGTTGCCATCCGGTCCGGAGCTTGGCGGACAGCTCCGGGTGCGCGTCTCTAGCAGAGGTCGGCCGTCGCAGGCAACGGTCCTGAGCCGCCGACGTGGCGGTTCCTGTCAGCTCTGCCAGACCCGGGGCATCGCGACGCCGCGATACTGCGCCACGAACCGGGCGATGAGGCCGCGCAACGGGCCGACGGCCTCCCCGAGGGCGCGGATCGCCAAGTGACCGTTCCAGGCACTCGCGGCTGCCGCTGTTCCGGGTGCGGCGGCCCCGGCCAGGAGGGCGCGGGCCTCCTCGAGGCGCGCCTCCGCGCCGGGGGCGATGTCGAGGACGGTCGCGCAGGCGCGCGCTCCCCCGCCCACCGCCGGACGGGCGAGGAGATCGCTGATCGGGCCGTCCAGCAGAAGATCGTCGGCGTAAGCGAGCCGGCCGCCCCGGCGAATGCGCCAGGAATCCGCGAACAGCCCGTCCGTGATCCGCTCGCCCCTGGCCGCTCGGCCGAAGGCGACGACCTCCACGGCGATCAGCGCCGCACCTTCGGCGAGATCGGCCGTGAAGCGGCGGCGCACCCGGGCGCGGTCGAACAGGATGGTCTCCTGCGGCAGCCAGGCGAGGTGCGCGCCGGCCTCGAGAGCCAGGGTGTTGGCGATATGGCTTACGGGGCCGTCCGATCGGTAGATCTTCTCGGCTGCGGTGGTGGTCAGGACCAGTTCGGCGCCCGGATCGAGGGCGAGGTCGATGGCGAAGGTGTCGCCGCAGGCCACGCCGCCTGCGGTGTTGACCAGGACCGTCTCAAGCGCGCCCGTTCCCCGTGGGAATCGGAGCCGCGACGGGCCGGATTCGGCGAGATCGAGGATGCGCGTCGCGCCGCCCGGGTGGGTCGGGCCCACCCGCAGCCGGACGCGCCCGTCCGAGCGCTGGCGTGCCGGTGGGGCGCCGGTCGCCGCGGGGGGGCATGACGACGTGGGGAGGCGGTGGTCCATCAGCCGCGCCCGGCCGGCTCGATGGGGGCGGCCTCGACCGGCAGGGTGGGCCGGTCGAGAATGCGACGGCCGAACAGGCTCGCCACGAGCTCGACCAGCACCCGGGCGCTGCGCCCGCGCTCGTCGAGGAAGGGATTGAGCTCGACCACGTCGAGGGACTGCACCAGACCGGAATCGTGAAGCATCTCCATGATGAGATGCGCCTCCCGGAAGGTGGCGCCGCCCGGGACCGTGGTGCCGACGCCGGGCGCGATCGACGGGTCGAGGAAGTCGATGTCGAGGCTGACATGGAGATGCGCGCCCTGGCCCGCGACCCGGTCGAGCACCCGCCGGAGCGGCGCGACCACGCCGAATTCGTCGATCGTCCGCATGTCGGTGATGCCGACCCGCCGCGTCGTCACCAGCGCACGTTCGCCGGCATCGATCGATCGCAGCCCGAACAGGTGGACGTTGGCGGGGGACAATGGCTGCGGGACCGGCTCGGCGAACAGGCGTGGAAAGCCCGGCTCGCCGCACAGGGCGGCGAGCGGCATGCCGTGCACGTTCCCGGAGGGCGATGTCGCCGGCGTGTTGAAATCGGCATGGGCGTCGAGCCAGAGCACGAAGACGGATCGGCCATGCCGCGCACAGTGCCGCAACACGCCGTCGACGGAGCCCAGGGACAGGCTGTGATCGCCCCCGGCCGTCAACGGAAGCGACCCGGCATCGAGGGCGCCCTCGACGACCCGGGACAGGGCCCGCGTCCAGGCGGCGACGCCATCGAGCCCGCGCATCCCGGCGGGCCCCTCCGGGGCGACGTCGCCGCGATCCGTGACGCTATGGCCGAGTTCGCTGAGCGCGCGGACGAGCCCGGCCGTGCGCAGGGCCGCAGGTCCCATAAGGGCGCCGGGCTCGCTGGTTCCGACTTCGATCGGCGCGCCGATCAGCGCAATGCTGCGCGCCGCGTGGAGGCTGACTTCGCTGCTCATCCCGTCTCCATCGCCGTCACCATCGCCATCTCGGCGCACCCGCGCTCCGCAGGGCCTCGGCCATCGGGCTCATAACCTTCCGCCGATGGCGGTTGCGAGACCGCATCCCGGGCCGGAGATGGATCCTGCGCGCGATGGATGTCCTGGCACACGCGCAACGATCGGTCTCAGGGATCGACGTGTACCCGGCCGCTCTCGAAGACAAGTTCAGGCGAGCAGGACAGCGAGGATCCCGGCCGAGAGGACGTAGGCGATCCACAGCAGCGCTGGACGTCGGGCCGTCAGAAACACGCGCAGGATCATGAACACCATCATCTGCCCGATCAGCAGCACGCAGACCTGTCCCTCGAAACGACCTGCCGCACGCCACCAGGATCGGTCCTCCGGCACCGCCCGCCCTTCCACCAACAGGGTGCCGGCCGCGGCCAGCGCCAGCGTGAGCAAAGCGGCGACCGCGATGTGTCGCGGGACGCGGAAGCGCGGCCGCGCCGCCTGCCGCCGGTGCCAAGACGCGATCTCGACGGCATAGAAGCCGACGACGGGCGTCGCGAGGGCCGCGCCCACGATCGCGATCTTCGTCGGCAGCGGCCTGGACGCCAATGCCCGACAGCGCGCGACGCGGCTGACCCAGACGAGATGCGCGACGATCACACCCCCAAGCAGGACGATCGCGATCCAGAGGAGTCGCAGGACGCCGGCGAGGGCGTCGCTATTGATGAACATTCCGTGCCTCCGCCGACGCGGCAGATGCGACCGAACTTACCGCCGCCAAGGGTCGCGCGGCAGCACCCGACTTGTCCAACCTCCGGATCTCGGCTGCATCGTCGGCGGATGCTGCATCACAGCCCGAGATGGCGGGCTCACGAGCGGCCGAAGGCCCGCGCGGCGGGCCAGATCGCGGCTCGGTCTCGGGGATCCAGATCGCGCGTCCGACCGCGCAGGGCGGTGGACTGTTGCCTTTCGACAGTCGCAAACCGTTCATTCGCCTGCCTCCAGCGGCGGCCCAACCGTCGCCCATCGGATCACCGCCGGCCCGTGCGCATCCACGCCTTGGGTTCGGAGCCCGACCGGCACTGGGTCACCGTCAGATGGCCGAGTGATTACGAGGACGGTCCGTGGACATGACCGTGATGATCCGAGATTCCGGGAGCAGGAGAGCCAGCACGCGCGCCGGCCGGGTCCGCAATGCTGCAGACCCTCCGCCATGGCCGCAGGGCGGGTGACTATCGAAAACCGAAGGGGGCCCGTCCACAACTTGAATTCTTGGCAGAGCACGTTCTTTCAGGTTGTATAGTGCCAGTGCTCGATATCCGCGCGCTGCATCGATGTTTACGAGATTTTTATAAGAGTCGGGCCATTGGACTGGTTGGATCGCCGTCATTCAATAGTTCAGGGTCATCATGAAAACGCTTTCGCGGCTGAGCACGCGCCTTCCCGCGACAACCGTCGGCCTCGCGCTTCTGAGCGCCACCGCCATGGGTGGATTCAGCTGGTACTCGGCGCGGTCGGGCTTGATCACCGCGGCGCACGAGCGCCTCGAACTCGCCGCGGCGGCGCGCCGGGACGCGATCGAGCTGGTGGCGGACCGGATGCAGGCGGACTTCCAGGCGGTGGCGACCCATCCGCAGATCGTCTCGAATTTCACGGACCTGATCGAGAATCTCGACCCTGCGAAGCCCGACACCGCGAGCGTCATCGAGGCGTTCCAAGCGCCTCAGACGGCTGAGGCGCGGATCGCCCTCGACGGCAGCGGCATGACGTCGATGTATGCCCGGCGCCACGTCAAGGTCCAGGAAGTGGCCCACAAGCTCGTGGCCCAGCCCGGCTACGCCGACCTGATGTTCGTCGATAACAACGGCCGGATCGTCTACACCACGACCAAGGGCGCCGATTTCGCCAAATCGGTCTCGGAGGATGGCTTGGCGGGCTCGGCGCTCGCGCGGCTCGTCGAGCGTCTCAAGTCCGCCGATCCGGGCGCGGTTCTCTTCGAGGATTTCGCCGCCTACCCGGTGGATGGGACCCCGGCTGCCTTCATCGGCCGTGTCATGACCAAGCGGGCGAACGTCGCCATGGGCACGGCGCAGGCGGCCGAGCGGACCGGCTACATCGTCATGCGGGTCACGCCGACCCTGTTCGATCAAACGCTGTCCAAGCGGACCGGTCTCGGCGAGACCGGGCAGATCCTGGCGGTCGGGACAGACGGGCTGTTGCGCAGCAACCCACCGCTGAACCCGGCTCTGCATGCCGGTGCAGGCCTCGCCGGAATCGGCCTGGCCGCCGACCGGATCAAGGTCGGCGGTCCGGTCGATTTCACGGCCGAGAACGGCGCACACATGGCGGCCGCCTCGCCGGTGACGGTCCTCGGCGCGCCCTGGACCGTGCTGGCTGAGCAGACCCAGGCGGAGGCGATCAATGCCGTGCAGGCCCTGTCTCGGACGCTGATCCTGACCGGTCTCATCGTCCTGGCCGTCACGGCGGTGCTCGGCCTGCTGCTCGCGCGCTCGATCGTGTCGCCGCTGGGAGCCCTGACCCGCGCGCTGAAGGCCCTCGCCGACCGCCAGGCCCTGACCGACGTTCCCGGCAGCAAGAGGCGGGACGAGATCGGCGACATCGCCCGCGCGGTCGTCACCATCCGCGACATGTCGCTTGAGGATGCCGCCCAGCAGCTTCAGACGACCGAGGCCGCGCGTCTGCGCGAGGAGCAGAGCCGCCGCGCCATGCTGAAAGACCTCGCCGACGGCTTCGAACGCTCGGTCGGGGCGATCGTCGAGGGCCTGACGGGGGCCGTCACGGAGCTTCAGGGAGCCTCGGGTACCATGCGGAGTGCGGTCGCGGGCACGTCCGAACGCTCGACCAGCGTCGCCAGTGCCGCCCAGCAGACCTCCGAGAACGTCAACACCGTTGCGGCCGCGGCCGAGGAACTCGGCGCCACCGTGCAGGAGATCGGCCGCCAGGTCGAGCAGGCGGCCGGGATGTCGGCGACGGCCGTCGGTGAGGCGCGTCGGGCCGAGCAGACCATGACGGAGCTGGCCGCCGCGGCGACGCGGATCGGCGACGTCGTCGGGATGGTCTCGACGATTGCCGGTCAGACCAATCTGCTGGCCCTGAACGCCACGATCGAGGCAGCCCGGGCCGGCGAGGCCGGGCGCGGCTTCGCGGTGGTCGCCTCCGAGGTCAAGGAACTCGCCGCCCAGACCAGCCGGGCCACCGAGGAGATCAGCCGGCAGGTCGCGGCGATCCAGACCGTCACCGGCGATGCGGCCGGTGCGATCCAGGGAGTCACGGCTCAGATCGAGGCGATGAATCACGTGTCGACCAGCATCGCGGCCGCGGTGGATCAGCAGGGCGTCACCACGCAGGACATCGTCCGCAGCATGGGCCAGGCGTCCGCCGGCACCGGCACGATGACCGTCGAGATCGCCGAGGTCGCCCGGGTCGCGGGCGATGCGGGTCAGGCCGCGGCTTCGGTTGCTCAGGCGTCCGATGCCCTGGCGACGCGCTCGGAGCAGCTCCGCGCCGAGGTGGCGCAGTTCCTGCGCAACGTGCGGGCCGCGTAGACCGGACGAGACCCGAGGCGGCCTCAGGCCGCCTCGGCCGGACGCGGCACGGGCTTCTGCGCCGCGCGCCCCGCGAAGGCCTGTGCGGCCAGGGGCAGTTCGATCGCGGCGCAGAGCCCGCCCCCGGGGCGATTTTCCAGCTGCAGGCGCCCGTTATGGGCCTCGACGATCGCCTGCACGATCGACAGGCCGAGTCCGAAGCCGCTGGCCTCGTTGAGGTTGCGGGCGCGGTCGCCGCGCACGAAGGGCTGGAGCATGGCCTCCCGCTCCGCCTCGGGAATCCCGGGGCCCGAATCCAGGATGCAGACCCGGACACCGCGCTCGGACGCTTCCATCTGGACTTCGGCGCGGCCGCCGTACTTCACGGCGTTGTCCACGAGGTTGGTCACCGCCCGCTGGAGTTCCTCGGGCCTTCCCTGGACCAGGACGTGCCGGCTGCGGCTGACGCTGACCGGGGATCCGAAATCCGAGAAGTCGTCGCAGACCGTCTGGACCACCGATGCGAGGTCCACGAGGCTGTGGCTGTTCGCATCCCGGATCTGGCCGTCGCGCACGAAGGAGAGCGCCGCCTCGACGAGGCCGTTCATCTGGTCGAGGTCGCGCAGGGTGGAGGCCCGGGCGTGCTCGTCCTCGATGAACTCGGCGCGCAGGCGGAGCCGGGTGATCGGCGTGCGCAGGTCATGGCTGATCGCCGCCAGCATCTGCGTCCGGTCGTCGATCAGGCGGCGCACCCGCGACCGCATCCGATCCAGCGCCCGGGATACGGCGAGCACCTCGCGCGGGCCCGCCTCCGGCAGCGCCACGTGGTCGTCGCGGGCGCCGAACGCCTCGGCGGCACCGGCGAGCCGCTTCAGCGGCGCCGTGAGGGCCCGGGTGGCCCAGACGCAGAGCAGCGCCAGGGTCAGCGCCAGGAAGACGACGGTGAAGATCAGCGCACCCTGGCGGGGCCCACGGAGGGGATCGTTCGGCAGCGTCGCCTGGAGCCGCGCGCCCGCCGGCGTGACGATGCCGATATGCAGCCGCGCGTCCGACCGCTCCCCGTCCGGATCGGCCGCGGAGAGGTCGGTGATCGTCACCGGCCGGCCGGCGCCGTTGCGCAGCCGCCGGATCACCGGCAGGTCGGGCGGCGACGTCGCCCCCGGCAATACGGTGCCGTCCCAGGGCTCGACATGGATCAGCGGCAGGCTGCGACCGCTCGCGAGCAGGGCCGGCCGCGCCGCCGGATTGGCGGCGTCCAGCAGTCTCACCAGCACTCCGAGGCGGCTCGCGGCCACACCCGGCAGCGTGTCGGGGTTCTGCGATTCGTGCAGAATCAGGAATGCCGCGGTGGCGACCACATGGGCGACCGCGATGCCGGCGACCACGAGCAGCGCGATCTGGCCCGCGATGGTCTTCGGACGCAGCCGCGCGCGAAGACGGCGCAGACCGCTCATGACCGCGTGACCTCCGGCGTGAACAGATAGCCGCCCGACCGGATCGTGCGGATGAATTCCGGATTGCGGGTGTCGCGCTCGATCTTCTGACGGATCCGGGAGATCAGCACGTCGATGCTGCGTTCGAACGGGCCGGCGGAGCGGCCCTGCGTGAGGTCGAGGAGTTGGTCCCGCGACAGAACCCGCCCGGGCCGGAGGCAAAGGGCGTGCAGGAGATCGAACTCCGCCCCGGTGATCGAGATGCGGGCGCCCTCGGGGGACAGAACCTGGCGCAGGGACACGTCGAGCGTCCAGCCCGAGAAATGCAGCCGCCGCCGCTCGTCCGCGTCGGGGGCCTCGGCCGCGACCCGCCGCAGGATCGCGCGGATGCGGGCGAGCAGCTCCCGTGGGTTGAACGGCTTGGCGAGGTAATCGTCGGCGCCGAGCTCCAGGCCGAGGATCCGGTCCACCTCCTCGGATTTCGCCGTCAGGATCAGGATCGGGATCTGCGACGTGCCGCGCAGGCGCTTGCACAGGCTCAGTCCGTCCTCGCCGGGAAGCATCAGGTCGAGGACGATCAGGTCGATCCGCGCTTCCGCAAGGACCCGGTCCATCTCGGCCCCGTCACCCGCCAGCGTGACCCGGCAATCGTTGCCGCGCAGGTAGCGCGCGATCAGGGCCGAGATCTCTCGATCGTCCTCGACCACGAGGATGTGGGGTGTTGCGGGTGCGTTCATCGCGAAGGAATCGGTCAGCGGTTCGGCCTGCATCATCAGGCTATTATGGCCCGATCCGCCGATTATTCGAAGGTGGACGACGGAACCAATTTGTAAGCGCGTGTTTCCCGCACGGGCCTCAACTGAGTTGCCACATGGCGTCAAACCATACGGGGGTAACGATGACCGGATCCGAGGATCGGAAGGACCTGATCGCGCCGCAGCCGCCGGAACTCGCCTCGCCCTGGCGGACCGAGGCCCGGGCGGCGCTTCAGGCCGAGGCCCGCGCCTTCGCGCGCGACACGGTGCTGCCGATGGCCGACACGCTCGACCGGCAGAAGGCCGAGATGCCGCGTACGCTCATCGACGCCATGGCCGAGAAGGGCTGGTTCGGCATCACGATCCCCGCGGAGCACGGCGGCCTGGGCCTCGGCGTGTTCGAGTACTGCCTCGTCTCGGAGGAACTGGCACGGGCGTGGCTCTCGGTAGGCAGCATCCTGGCGCGCGGCCAGGGGCTGGGCACCCAGACCCTCGACGCGGAGCGCCGGGCGGAGCTGCTTCGCCGTTCGGCCCGGGGACACTGGATCGGCTCGATCTCCCTGTCGGAGCCCAATGCCGGCTCCGACCTCGCCGGCGTGCAGACCCGGGCGGTGCGGGACGGCGACCTCTGGCGGCTCACCGGCACCAAGCGCTGGGCCGGCTTCGCCAAGGGCGCCGATTTCATCGAGGTCCTCGCGCGCACCCGCGACCCGGAGCCCGGGGAATCGCGCTCCGCCGGCCTGGAGCCGTTTCTGGTGCTTAAGGAACGCGACAGCTTCCCGCCCGGCGTGACCGGGAGGGTGATCGACAAGATCGGCTACCACGGCTTCCAGACCTTCGAACTGACCCTCGAGGACGTGTGCGTGCCCGAGAGCGACCGGCTCACCGGACTCTACGGCGACCAGGGAGCGGACGCGGATTCCGGCGGCTTCGCCGCGGTGCAGCGCGGCCTCAACATCGCCCGGGTCCACACGGCGGCCCGGGCCGTCGGCGTCGCGCGGGCGGCGGTCGAGGATTGCCAGAGCTATCTTCAGGAGCGGGTCCAGTTCGGCCACCCGATCGGCGATTTCCAGGCTCTGCGCTTCGCCCTTGCCGACATGGCGGCCGAGGTCGCGCAGGCGCGGGCCTTCTGGCATCAGGTCGCCCACCTCCTCGACCAGGGCGAGGCCGCCGAGAGCGAATCGGCGATGGTGAAGCTCCTGGCCACCGAGATGGCGGTGCGGGTCACCAACCAGGCGATGCAGCTGCACGGCGGCAACGGCTACACCACCGAGCGTCGGGTCGAGCGCTACTGGCGCGACGCGCGGCTGACCACGATCTTCGAGGGCACGAGCGAGATCCAGCGCCGGATCATCAGCGACCGGATGCTGCCCCGGCCGGCGGCCTGATCGCTCGTGCGGCGAATCGTCGAGCGGGACTCCCCGCCCGGCGCACTCCGGCTACCTCAGGACTCTGTACTGCCCGGCGGACCGGGTGCCGCCAGCCGGAAGCCCTGTGTCGAAGCCCATCAGCGATTACGCCCTCATCGGTGACACCCATTCCTGCGCGCTGATCGCCCGCGACGGATCGATCGACTGGCTGTGCTGGCCACGTCACGATTCGCCGGCCCTGTTCGTGAAGCTCCTCGACGACGACACGGGTGGCTCGTGCAGCGTCGCCTTCGACGGGCCGACCGAGGCCGTGCGCCGCTACCTGCCCGACACCAACATCCTGGAGACGACCTTCACGACGGCGACCGGCCGGGCGCGCCTCGTCGACCTGATGCCGGTCAACCCGCCGAGCCCGGAGCCCGACGAGGGCCCGGATGGCGAGAGCGAGAGCCGGCTGATCCGGCTGCTCACCTGCGAGCAGGGCCGGGTGACGGGCGCGTTCCGGGTGCGGCCGACCTTCGATTATGCGCGACGCCCCTGCACGCCCCTGATGGCGGGCGGGTCCGTCCTGTTCGAGGCCGGAGACTGGCGTCTGCGCGTCAACGCGCAGCCCTGTCCCACCCTCGACGGCGATGCCGCCGAAGTGCGGTTCAGCCTGTCGGCCGGAGAGACCGCCTATCTGGTCCTGACCCATGGCGAGGATCAGGACGAGGCCTGCATCGAGGATTACGCCGGCGCCCGACGCCGTCTGGAGACCACCGCCGATTACTGGCGTCGCTGGTGCGCCCGCAGCACCTATCGCGGCGCCTACCGGGAGGCGGTGATGCGGTCCGCCCTGTGCCTGAAGCTGCTGACCTACTCGCCCTCGGGCGGGATCGTGGCAGCGGCCACCGCCGGTCTGCCCGAGGCGGTGCCGGGCAACCGCAACTACGACTACCGGTTCACCTGGATGCGGGACGCCGCCTTCACGGTCACCGCCTTCGTGATGCTGGGCTACGTCCGCGAGGCGTCTGAATTCCTGCGCTTCCTGCGCGAGCGCGACGGCACCTACGGGCGGGAGACCCGGCTGATGTACGGCATCGCCGACGGCATGCCGCCGGAGGAGGAGCTGAGCCATCTCGCGGGCTGGAACGGCGTGCGGCCGGTGGTGATCGGCAACGTCGCCGAGGCTCAGGACCAGCACGACATCTACGGCGAGTTGCTCCGGGCGCTGTGCATCTTCCTTGAGGCGGTGGACTACGACCCGCCCGAGAAGGTCAACGACCGCCTGCCGGAAGTGCTGCACAACCTCACCGCCCGCGCCATCCGTCACCGCCACGATGCGGATCACGGCATCTGGGAGCTGCGCACCGGGCCGCGACAGCAGGTCCACACCAAGGCGATGATCTGGGTGGCCCTGAGGGACGCCGCCCGGATCGCCCGCAACATCGCGGGCGTGGCCGCGGAGACGATTGCCGAATGGGAGCGGATCGCTGCCGAGATCCGGGCGGAGTATCTCGAACAGGGCTGGAACGCGGAGAAGCAGGCCTATGTCGGCGCCTACGGCTCGCATCATCTCGATGCCGCGGTGTTGCGCGCGGCCCTGTTCGGCGCCCTCGATCCGACGGAGCCGCGCATGCGGGCGACCCTCGCGGCGGTCGAGCGGGAACTCGGTGTCGGCGACCTGATCTATCGCTACCGCATGGAGGACGGCCTGGAGGGTGACGAGGGCACCTTCACGGCCTGCGCCTTCTGGCGGGTCGGCTGTCTCGCTCTCGGCGGACGGGCGGCCGAGGCCAAGGCCGCTTTCGAGCGGCTGATCGCCCGGGCCAACGATGTCGGGCTGCTCGCGGAGGAGATCGATCCGGCCACCGGGGCGCAGCGCGGGAACATGCCGCAGGGCTTCTCCCACATGGCCCTGATCAACGCGGCGCTGCGGCTCGAGAGCAGCATCGCGCGCTTCGGCGCCGACGATGGTGCCGATGCCATGGCCTCGGCGGCGGAATAGGGATCCGGATCTGCGATGGCACCCACCCGTCGGGCCGGGGCTTCGTCTCGACTTCCGCGTATGGGCGCGGATCGCGCTGGTGCCCCTCAGCCTGACGCCGCCGCGTTGGCGGTCCGCACGGATACGCCCTGCGATGCAGCCTCTCTCCGCCCTCCGGAGAGAGATGATGTCACGCGAAGGCATTCGGCGGTGGATCGCGGCGGTTCGCCACGCGATGGGCACCGGCCGCATCGGCCGGCAGAGCAGCCCTAGCCAGAACCACAGCCGCATCAGCAGGTCTCCAATGGCGCCCCTGATCGGGCTGCCTCCGGGCCCGGCGCACGGTCCCCTCGAACTTCGGGACATCTGGGCCGTTCCTGTGCCGCAGCACGCAGCACGGACACTTGTATGACCCGCACCACCATGGCCTTCGCCGGCGTCCTGAGCATCGTTCTGGCCGGCCCTGCCGTTGCCCAGGTGGTCACTGGAGGCGCCGGCAACACCGGTGTCGCCCCACCCGCGACGGTCGGCGGCGTCGCCCCCGGCACCCGGGATCTGGGCCCCAGCCCGATCACACGGGGGAACGAAGCCAATCCCAGCAACTCCTCGGTGCCGGGCACGACGCCAGATGTGAACATCGGCGGCACGCCCACCAGCGGGCCGCCCGGCACCGGGGGGACATCCGGCGGCCCATCGCTCGGTCGATAGCGGTGGGTGCTATCCCCGCTGCTGACCAGCAGATCTGTGAGGTGAAGGTGGGCGAGGCGTGGACGCCGGTTAGCCTCGCGGAGGCACGCGGATTGTACACGATGACCCCGAAGCGATGCCCGGCCTGCCATGGCCAAGTGATCGTCGCCGGGAGCTACACCGGCACCGGTCGTTTGAAGCTACAGCACCGCCGCGCGCATACCGGCTGCCCCCTGAGGCCTCAGGGCTATGTTGGGACGCCGTCACCGCACCCCCAGGCGCTGACCTGACGGCGAAGCCTCGGCGGCTCGGCCCCCTCCCCGCTCCGTTCAGGGGCCGGAGAGCATCCGATCTCGTTGGCGATGAGCCGATCCGCAACATGGCTTGCAACCATGGTGCTTGGGTTCGGTTAGGGGGCGTCGCCAGCTGACCTGATCGGCTGGCGTCGGACCGGGCTGATCGAGAGGGTCGGCCCGGTCCGGAGGCGGCGGACCTGCGGCGCGCTCCACGTCGGCGTCCGGCCGCAGAGCCTCTGGGCTGATGCTCTGGATACATCCCGGCGGCCCCCTCACGGGGTCAGCATCGGCTTCTTTGTCAGCGGATGGGCCGCGGATCAGCCGCGACCGCCGCCTGGCCGACTTTCGGCCGTCAATGCCCCAGGCTGCCCTGGCTTCAGCCGCAGGGCCGATCGTCGTTCCTGGAAGAGAATTAGCGGGCCCCGAGGCCGAAGCCTCGGGTTCTGTTGCTAGGCGTGCCCACGCCCCGGAAGATTACGCCGCGAGGCGCATCTCCATGCCGACGTTGTCGTTGGCATTTAGAGTTTTGGTCAGGTGCTCGGAACGAGGGTTACCCGCGCCGAACCGGTCGAGTCCTTACCGAAAGCCGCATCTTACCCTGCCGAGGCAGGGCAGAACTCGCGATCCCTTTACCGTCCAGTCGAACCTGTTTCGCCCCCAGCAGAAGCATCCTGGCAGCGCGCTGTCCGCAACGCCGGACGCTCGCCCTCACCTCCGTGCGGTATCCGGGGCAGGATGCTTCTGGTGGAGGCGCCGGGTACCGCCCCCGGGTCCTGAAACGTTATTATGAACCGGTCATCAACCTCGCGGACACCTTACGCAGAAAGCGGCGCTCAGGTCTACTAACCCACCGCCTGCCATGGCCGGACGGCTATGCCCTGACGTCTCAGTCCCCTGGCTCGACCGCGAACCGCGGGTCTGACCGGAACCGCCCCGGCCGGCCGTGCGGGGACGGGCCTCTGATCCTCAGCACGACCCACCTTGAACCGCCCGGCTCCGGCCGCGGCAGTTTATTCGTGTCTGGTGTCCTGCTGGCCTGCAGCGTGCGTCGGTTCGACCGTTTCTTCCAGGCCAATGAGCCCCGCCGGCATCACCGTGCGGGGCTTTCTGCGGATCACCCAGACCGTCACGATGAGCTGCCAGTGACGGCCGCAAATCAGCGCGATCAGTTCTGAGGGCGTCGATGAAGGAAAGCTAAACGACTCGCCCCGCTTACCATGTGCCTACCAGACTGAATTACCGGTAATCAGGAAGTGGTCTAGATCTTGGTGGGCGCACTAGGGTTCGAACCTAGGACCCGCTGATTAAGAGCCGTTTTTGGGGGCATCACATAGGCTCTCACATCAGAACATCTCGGGCGTCCAAAGCCCATGCGTTTCCGGGCGTTGACGCGGTTTGTACGTCCTCGATAATAACACGGGGTAACGGCCCTTAACAGGCCATCCGTGTTACCCCCGGGCTACCCAAAGCGGGCCAACTGATGGTGTCGCCGGCGTATCCTCGGGCTCAAGAGAGCCTAGATGCCGGCCTTCACCGCGCGCGCCGTCGAGTTGCAGAAGCCGGATCCTGGCAAGCGTCTCGAAATTGCCGATAGCACGTTGCCGGGCTTCTACTTGGTCGTCCAGCCATCCGGCGCCAAAAGCTGGGCCGTGCGGTATCGGGCGGATGGAAAGTCCCGCAAGCTCACCCTTGGCCCCTACCCTCGCCTTGGCCTCGCGGATGCCCGAGAGCGGGCGCGTACAGCTCTGCAGGCGGTATCCGAGGGTCGTGACCCTGCCGGCGAACGGACGGCGGTCCTGCAGGAGCAGGCCGCCGCCGCACGCCTCACGTTCGGTGCTGTGGTCGCCGACTTCATCCAGCGCTACGCCAAGCCTCGTAATCGCAGTTGGCCTGAGGCCGAGCGGCTTCTCAGCCGCGGCGATCTTGCCCCGTGGCAGGATCGGGACGTGCGCTCGATAGGTCGGCGCGACGTCCTCGACGTGATTGACGCCATGGTCGAGCGCGGTGCCCCGGTTCAGGCCAATCGCCAATTCGCTGCCATGCGGAAGCTGTTCGGTTGGGCGGTCGAGCGGGGCATCCTTGAGACCTCGCCCATGGCGACGCTCAAGCCGCCCTCGCCTGAGGTCGCTCGGGACCGCGTGCTCACTGACGCCGAGCTGCGGGCCATTTGGATGGCAGCCTCCGAGATCGGCTACCCCTTCGGCCACGCTGTGCAGTTGCTGATCCTCACCGGCCAGCGTCGCGCCGAGGTGCTTGAGGCGGAATGGCGCGAATTCGATTTCGATTACCGCCAGTGGACGATCCCGCGCCAGCGCGCGAAGAACGACCGCGCGCATGTGGTTGCCCTGTCTGAGGCCGTCGTAGCGATCCTGAGTGCCCTCCCCCGTATCGGGCAGCCTGCGCGCTTCCTCTTCACCACCACAGGCGCAACGCCGTTTTCCGGCATCAGCAAGGCGACGGAGCGGCTCTCGAAGTTGGCGGCTGCTCACATGCCGGCCGGGCAGGAAATCGAGCCCTGGCGCCTCCATGATCTTCGTCGCACCTTCGCCAGCGGCTGCGCGCGGCTCGGCGTCGGCATCCACGTGGTCGAGAAAATCCTCAACCACACCTCTGGTACCTTCGGAGGCATTGTGGGTGTTTATCAGCGGCATGACTTCGCGGACGAACGTCAGGCTGCTCAGTCTAAGTGGGCCGATTTTGTCACGAAGCTATGCAAATCTGCGGCTGAGATCTCAGACAGATGAGCGATCTCAAAGTGTTCGACACCTATGAGAGCGCCGAGAGGCATTGGGTCGCTCATGACAAAATCGATTTTCGCGGCGTCGAAGATGAGTTGGCTTTCAAGATCGACGCACCAAGTTTTGTAATCGCTCTTGAGACACTCCACATGGTCACAGGCGACGCGCGTTTTCAGGCCGCAGTCGAAGCCTTGCGAGAAGTTGGTGTCGTGTCCGGATATAGTTGGACCAATAAGTCGCCGTTCCCAATCATAAATGGACTTGAAGAACGCCACAAAGCGAAGGCTGCTCGTTTAGTGAGTCTGTTTGTAGAAAACGGGATTTCAGCACGTCTCGCAATCGCAAACACAGCTGTCAATTTGCAATGGCCTGGAAACTCTTTCCCGGCTGCCTTCAAGGCGGTCGAACGCTTGTGGCGAGCTAGCTTGAGGGGCGATGAGTGAGACAGGCGGCACAGGCAAATGTCCTATGACAGGCCGAGAGAAAGATATCAGTACGTGAGCCGCCGTTAATAACGAGGCTCGCCAGATGACAGCGGAAACCAGCTACCTGCCCACAAAGAAGGTGCTCCAACGCTACGGGGTGAGCGCCATGACGCTATGGCGTTGGGAACACGACGCTGCTCTGCCGTTTCCCGCCCCGCTCAAGATCAACAAGCGCAAGTTCTATGAGCTCCCCCGGATCGAGGCGTGGGAGCGCGCTCGGGCAGCTGCGGCGACAGATCCTAAGCCTTCAGCAGCCGAGGCCGCCTGAGAAAGGCGTGAGCGGCAGGACACTCCGTCGCCAGCTTCCACGATCAATACTCCGAAGCTTCTTATCAAGCGGCGCTGCAGCCGTTTTTGATGCGGAAGTCGGAGTATCTGTCTCCAAGCAGGTTGCAAAAATACCGTCTGGTGGGAGTTGCGACCCTGCCGGTCTCAGAATACGCCTGCAGCTAGTGTCCGATAGCCGAGGTATTGCCGCCGCGGAACCTAGATCCAGAATAAGCAACGGCCCCGCCCCTGGCAGGGCGAGGCCGTCAAAACCTGAAGCTCTGTAAGGGCCCCAAGCCACAGCCCTAACAAAGCCATATCGCCCACCTGGGCGTCAACCCGGAAACGCAATTTCCGGGATCGGGTGAGCTTTGCCTGAACCCTGGAACGCGGCCCGAGAGGGTTCGTGAACGATGGTCTATGAGCAGATGCGGCGCGCCATAGAGGCCGCCGCTCCCGACCGGCTGGGCGAAGTCGTCACAGCCGTGTGGAAGGCTTACGGCGCTGGCGGCCTCACAGACGCCGAGGCTGAGCAACTCGAGGGGCTCCTGAACGCCCGACGCGGGGCGGCTCGGGCGGCCCCTACGAAGGCGCAGCACCTTGCGGCCGTCGCGGCGCAGCTCGTGCCGGCGGTCGCCCTGCCCCCTCGAGGGGAAGGAGCGCCACCTGCCCGCGCGCACCATCGTACAGGTTCTCGCCCTCGCACGCCTGATAGCCTTGCCAGGCGCCGCCGTATGGCCGCCGGCGGCTATCTACCCCCGGCACTCGCCGCCGGCTTCACGCAAGGCGAGCTCGCGGTGCTGGCCGTCGTCGCTCTCGAGGTCGGGAAGCGGGGCACATGCACGCTCGCCCTCGGCCACATGGCGGCGCTCGCCGGCGTAAGCGAGACGACGGCGAAGCGGGCCCTGCGCCAGGCGCGCACGCTCGGCCTTGTGACTGTCGAGGAACGGCGCCTCAGCCGTTCGCGCAACGACACCAACGTGCTGCGCGTGGCGAGTCGCGAGTGGGCCGCCTGGCTGCGCCTGCGCCTGCCCCGGGGCAACCACGCGGGCCTGTGCCCTCCTGGGGGCCAGGTAGCGCCCCCCACGAATATCAGAGTTTCTTCTCCAACCTCGGAAGCGCGTTGGAAGCCGGGACAGGGGCTCGCTGCACATCCGAATCGTGCGAGCCGGCCTATAGCGCGCAGGGCAGGCGCGTGAGCCGGCCGCTTCGCTCGCATGGCGAGCGGCCGCCTCACGCTTCCGAAGGGACGAGCTCTTCCTACAGGCCGCGGCTGGCGCCAGCGACGGCGAAGGGCTGCCGAGAGCCGGCGGATGGCCCGAAGCGCGGTGCTCGAGGGATGAACATGGGCGGATCGCGGAAGATTCGATGGGCCTTGAGGAGTACAGGGGCGGCGTACTTCTCCGGGAGTATTTTCAGGGAGGGAGTGTTTACAGCTGCAGGTATCAGATTAGCTTGCCGGCGTCGCTGATATGCGTTCGAAAACGGCACCATACTATGCAGACCAAGCTTCAGAGCCTCAAAGACGCCGCCGCCCGCCAGGACTGGCAGAGCGCCCTTCGGATCGCCGCCAAGTTCGCCGACCTCGGCGAGCACAAGGCGGCCATCGTTCGCGGCCACGAGGCCTACGGGAACGCCCGCTTCGCCAAGCAGCTCGGCCGGGATCCGCAGGGGGATATCGACGCCGGCATCCTGGCGCTCTGCGCCCGCTACCGGCTCAATCACGACGGCAGCCCGTGCGAGGAGCCGAAGGCCTACAGCCTCAAGAGCAACTGCATCCGCGCCGCCCGCAAGGCGCTCGGCGCCGAGGCGCAGGCGGACCGGGACTTCACGCTCACGGCGACGCACGCCGGCTGGGTCTGGGCGCCTGTGTCGGCCGAGCAAGAGGGCCCGCAGGCCCTCTTGCCCCCTACTGACGCCTTGCAGGCCCCGGCTGAGGGCCCGACGCCCGTGATTGAGGCCCCCAAGGCCGTTCCCGCGCCCGAGAAGCCCGCCCGGGCCTCGAGCGAGGCCGTCATCGCCAAGCGCCGGCTCATGCTCAGCGAGGCCGACGCCCGGGGCTTCAGCGCCCGCTGGCTCGGCGCCATGCAGGCCGCGGCCGCCGGCGAGCTGCCCGAGGCGCCCGATTTCAGCAAGCCGACGCACGTGAGCGGCCGGAAATGGCTCGCCGAGGCCGTCGCGCTGCAGGCCGCCGGCGATATCGAGGGCCTGCGGGCGCTCGTGTACGACCCCGAGGGCAGCACGGGCGGCGCGCTGCACCGCTTCGTGCGCTTCAGCATCTCGGCCCTCGAGGCCAAAGACCACGCCCACGCCCGGTAGAGCGCCGCCGCATGTTCATTTTCGTACTGACGGATAAGGATGGCCGGGATGTATTCAAGTTCCGCGCGGAGGCGGTGTTTCAGTTCAACATGACGGACGATTACACATTGTCGGTGGCGAACTATAAAGAGCCTCCGCTGCCCGATGCTGCTGCGGCCAAGGCGAACAATCCAAAGCCTGGCAGGCGCAATCCGAGCGATGAGGCGGAGGGCTAGTGATGGATAGGCTTAGCAGCATCGGGCGCTTCGACCTTCAGCACGCGGCCGAGGCTCGCCGGGACCGCTGGCTTATCCCCTTGCTGGTCGTGCTCGGCATGCTGGCTGGCGCAGCCCTGTTCGCTGCCGGCATGGCCACGGCCTACATGATGCCGCCGCGATGCCAGGCGTCGGCTTGCGCACTGACACATTGACGCGCGCCTCGCCGATCCGGCGCGCCCCGCGTTGCGCCCGTGACCATGCCGATTGGGCCTCAGGCCAGGCAGGAACGGAGCACCGATGACGCACAACAAGGACCGCGCACCCCTGCGTATCGCCCCCGAGGGCGACGCCCCTATCACAAGCCTCGCGAAGGCGTTCTCACGGCTGCCGCGAGAGCAGACGCCCAAAGCCCGGCCATCCACGGGGAGCAGCCTGCCGGCGGTCGGCTCACTCAGCTGATGCCCGGGGCCTGCCTCGCTGGGCAGGCCCTATCCCCCTTCACCTTTGCCATGCGGAGACCAGCCTTCCGCCGGCAGATCCGGAGGCCGAGGGCCGCGAGCTTCGGCCCGAGGCCAGATAGCGCCTCACGAAGGGCGGCCTCGTCCTGCCAGCCCCCGGCGGCCACCAGAGCAGCTGCAGGATGGCGCCCGCCTGCGGCCAGTGGGGCGAGCGTGCGCACGATGCGCTCGCTCGAGCCGAGCCCGCCGGCCGGGCCCTGGATCACGAGAGCGGCGGCGTCGACAGCAAACAGCCTCCCGGCCGGCGGCCTCAGGCGAGATTGCACCCGAGCGCGCAGGGATCGGGCTGCAGCGGCATCACGGGCTGCGACCTCGGCCTTCTCCCGCAGCCGGGCAATCGTCCGTGAGCTCGGCGGCCGCTTCACAGGCGGCGCATTCGGATCCACAGGCGGGATCACAACCCGGATCAGGTTCGAGCTCTCATCAATGTTCATAGCGCCTGTCCGCATATATTATTGAACGAATATGGTGGGTGCGCCGTTCACTCACGAGCCCGAACACGGGCAGACTGAGGGAACGCCTATGCGCATGAAGATTATTGGCCTTGCGGCTGCGCTTACTGTTGTCTTGACCGGCGCGGCTTACGCCCAGCAACCCGCGGGCGGCGGCAGCGCGACCGGCAACATGAACAACCCGGGGTCTGTGAAGAGCGAAGGTCAGAAGGCGACCGAGGAGGCGACCGGGACAAGCACCCGTTCGCCCGCAGCCGGCGCCGCGGCAGTCCCCGGAACCGGCACTGCGCGCCCTGGAGTCGGCGCTGGCGGAAGCACAGCTGCGCCGGCCCGATAAGCTCTGCGAACGCAGCCCCAAACAAAGGCCGGGTCCGGCTCGAAGCCGGCCCGGCCTGCCGCACGTCTGAGAGCTGCAGGGCTCACTGCAGCCTTGCCGACAGACTAGCGAGCGTCGAGCGCATGACGTCCTCCTGTTCCGCGGGCTCGAGGGTTAGAGCCTCGACAAGCGTCCCGGCGAGGCCGCCCGGAACACCCCCCTGAGCGGCCAAAGCGCCAAAAGCCGCCTCTCGGATCACGTCGCGGTCAATCTGGCCGCTGAGCTGCACGAGGAGAGCGCCGTTCACGACGGTTAGGGCTCGCACGTGCTCGATGAGCACGCGGAGAGCGCCGTTCTGCACCAGGGCGAGGCGCTCGAGGTCAGCGAGCCGGTCGTCTGCCATAGACATCACTCCGCACCGGCACCCGGCGTTTCACCGTCCGAGAAGCTGTTCCTCGACCGGCCCCGCAAGGTGCCGGCTGCCGCAGCGGCCCGGCTTACTGAGCCTGCGGCGGCCGACGCCGCCGGACCGACCTGCGCCAGTTTGCTGAGAAGCCCATCTACAGCCCCGGAAGCTGCCGTGATTGAGCCTGTGTCGATAGTGGGGGCGACCGTGACCGCGCCGAGCGACTGCAGCTTGGCTTCCATGCCCGAGATGAGGCCCTCGAGCTCGGTCTTGCGCCGCTCCATGCCCTCGCCAAGGCCCGGCAGGTCCAGGCCTGCCGTCGCGCTCATGTCGGTCTTGAGCGAGGCCAGTTCGGCCCGGTAGCCCTCGAGCGCCGTTTTCGCCTCGGCGATCTTGCCCGCGTCGACGGGCGAGGCGCCGAAGCCCGAGCTCGGGCCGCCGCCGCCCGAGCCGAGCGGCACGGCGTCGAGCGCCCCGACCGGCCCGTTGAGGCCGAAGCCGAGCCGGGCCGAGCCTACCTCTGTCGGCAGGCTCGAGCCCCGGATCCCGGCCATACGGCGCCCAGCAGCGTTCGCCCGACGCTGCCGGCCGACCGCGCTGCTCTCGCCGTAGATCATGTCGGCGAGGACTGGATCGAACGCCGCCACGGCAGCTCGCCCCAAGCCATCCGATAGGTCGGGCGCCGTCAGCACGTTCTGCTGCTGTGCGAGCTCGGCCAGGGCACCGACGCCGGCAACGCCGGCTGCGCCCTTCACGAGCTTGCCTGCCCGGCCGAAGCGGCTCGCCTTGGCCCCCGCAGCCCCAGCGCCGGCCGCCGCAGCTGCAGCGGCGCCGCCGTTGGCCGCGGCGCCGGCTGCCGCCCCGCCGCCCAGAGCGGTCGCCGCGACCGTCAGGGCCGCGGCTGAGCCGTCTAGGGCGACGGCGCTGGCCCCGAGGCCGAACCCGTTCATGATGCCGTAGCTGAGCGCCCCGGCGCCCGCGAGGCCGGCAGCCGCTGCCGAGGCGCCGGCTGCCGTGGCCAGCGCCGGATGGTCCGACGCCGCATTCGCGATGGCGTGCAGCCCCACTGCCAAATTCTTGAGGCTCGAGGCCGCAAACGGCATGCCGGGCGCCGTCGCCGTCGTCATGAGATCATCGAGGCCGGCCTTGAGCGCCGTCAAAGCAACTTTTGCATCCTTGCTCATGTTGCGTTTGAAGATTTCTTCGGGCGTGCCAACAAGCTCCATCAGGTGCTCGTCTTTGTGCAGACGACTGCGCATGTTCTTCTGTGACAGTTCGTTGGCGAAGAAATTGGCGTTTTGGTTGCGGAATAGTGTGGCTAGGGCCTGCTTCAGTGCCTCCTTATCGTCTACGTCGATCCCCTTTCCATCCCGGCCGCCCTTCTCGCGAAGTGCCGGCAGAACAACGTCCTCCATCCACTGCAGGGGATCCGCGTGCGCGCCGGCCGTGTCCTTGATCGCGCCCGTGCGCCAGCCGACCGCATGGCCCTTTTTCATGATGGCCTGCGACTTATCGAGCAGGCCAAGGCGCATCCATTCCTCGGCCTGTTTCATGTCATTGACCTTGCCGTCGATGACACCGTTGAATGAATTCGCTGCCGTGCCGGCGCGGTCGCCGCCCATCGTTCCAACAATCGAGGGCATGATGCCGGTCAAGAACCGCTCGTTATAGCCCTGCAGGCTCGACTTTGCTTGCTGGGCAAAGTTGAGCATCTCAGTCGGATTGAAGTTGCCGCGCGTGAACACCATGGCGCGGACGAGCTTTCCCGTCTCTCGTTCGAAGGTTGCGCCGTCGCCCGCCGTGCCGCGTTCCTCGGCGAAACGGGCCATCTTGTTCCCCATCTCACCGGCGTCGTCCTGCACCTTGTCGCCCGCCGCCGCGTGCACGACACTCGCCGCGCGTTGCATGAAGGTCAGATGCTCGATGGCGTGCTCGAGCGAGCCAAAAGCGCTGGTCGTCTCGTTCACGACCTTCAGGCTCTCCTCAAACGAAGCAGTCGGGATCGCGGCGGCAGTCTGCTTCGCTGCCGCATGGATCTCCTCGAGCTCGTGATCCGAGCGACCGGCGTTCTGCAGCGCGACAACCTCGTGCTGATAGTTTGCACCCGCCCGCACGGCATGCTCGATGCCGCCCACGACGCCATGCGCCGAGGCATAGCCCGCGGCGCCGGCGGCCGTGTAGCCGATAATGCCGTGATGACGAATATAGTGGTCGCGCTGTTCCTCCTCGCTATGCCCGCCCCCTCGGCGGCGGCGCGAGGCGTGCGCGAGTGCGCCGGCCTCGGCCCCGGCTGCCGCGGCGCCGCCCATGCCGCCGGAACGGCCCATGCCATTCCTGAGCCGGCGCTCGGCCTGCGCGATAGCCTGGCGGCGGCTGTCGGCCGTCGCCATGCGCTCGGCCATGGCGTGCGTCTTGGCTGCCGCAGCCGCCTTGTGCTCGGCGCCGGCGACGCGGCCGAGCAGCGCAATCTGTTCGCGCAGCTGGGCGTTGGCAGCCTCAGTCTCAGACGCGAGCGCCTTCTCGGCCGCGCCGAGCGCCAAGCCGCGCCCGGCTCGGCCGACGCCCGTATTGAGCAGCTCGTTCCGGGCGGCGCGCACGGCCTTGCCGCGCTCGATGAACGCCTCTTGTTGGGCCGCCTGGCGGCGCATGGCCGCCGTGTGGGCCTTCTCCGCGGCCTTGATTGCCTTGGCGTCGCCGGCGGCCTGCGCGCGGGCGAGCGCCGCGGCTTCCCGGGTGGCGGTCGCCCGAGCCTGCCGCAGGGCGTTGCCCTGTTCCTTCAGCGCCCGGGATCCGGCCTTGAACGCGTCGATCCGCGCGCCCTTGCCGGCCAGCGCGTCGAGCTGCTTGAGCGCGGCTGCGCCGGCCTCGCCGAGCTTCTTCAGGTCCGCGCCGCTCGCGCCGAGCTTCTTCAGCGCCTCGGCGTCGGCCTTCGCCTTGGCGGCGAGCCCGTCGTCCTTGAGCTGAAGCGTGAGGGTCGAGGTCAAATTCGACATGGGGCAGTGCGCTCAGCTCGAGGATGGGTCAGACGGTTGGCTGCGGCGTGCCGACCTGGCATAGCGCCACCAGGCTGCCGACGAAGGGCGCGCGTCGTGCCTTCGCGCCCTGGGTTGCGTACACGGATGAACGGCGCTCGAGGCGCGGGCTCGCCTGCGCAGCGTCGGGCTCGCCATCGGCGGCCGGCGCGGCCGGGATCACGGCGAACGAGGCGAAGTTGACCGAGCCCCCGCTCGACAGGACCGAGACCGCGAGCTCGTGGCCTGCAGCTGCGGCCGGGACGATCGGCGTGACGCTCACGGTGCCGGCATCGACCTCGGCCGTGCCAGTCCAGAGCGAGGCGAAATCCTCAGCCGCGGTCGCGCGGCCGAGCAAAGTGATGTTGGCTTTCATCATGATCCCCTCGTGAAATGGTTGCGGCCACGCGCGCCTTGGCCGTGAACAGGTCTCCGGGGGACGGAGGCGCGCTTTTCGCTGTTCGACGGGCCGCTACGCCGTCAAAGGATCCCCCCGCAGGGTTGCTGCCGGGCGCGGTGCGCGCCCGGCAAAGTCAGGCTCGCGCCTCGTTCTCGGGCGCGTCGGCGTATGGGCCCCGGTAGGGCTGCGTCGGCGGCGCGGCCGGGAGGGCCTGCACGCGCTCGGCCCCAGGCGCCGGGATGAGCTGTGTGATGATAGCGCCCGATGCCAAGGCAGGCCCTCCCGGTCGCGCGTAGCGGAGCGCTTCCACCTGACCGATGACCTCACCCGGCTTGGAGAGGCTGCTCATCGGGCGCCAAACGTAAGGGTCAGACGCCAGGAAGCCCGGGAGCGAGATCTTCTCGGCGAGGCGATAGGCGGATATGTGCCCCCTGCCCCTCTGGAAGCGCCGCTCCGTGAATGTGCGCAGCTCCACTTGCGTGCATTCGTTTACAGGCACGCCTTCGATCCTGATGACGCCTCGACCGGGCCCCGTTTTGTAGACGTTCCCCTGCTCGAACGTGCCCGGCTTGACGTTGCCGACCGCAACCCACCGCTTCACTTCGACTTCGGACAGAACCTCGTCTGCCTCGGCCGGAACGTCTCGAGCAGGATGCTCGACCCCGGCGAGCGGCTCTACACCGCGCGGCAGGTCGGCGTTCGCCGCCTCGACCTCGACCTCGGCGCGCGCCACGAGTTCCATGAGCTGCACAAGGTCGGCGGCGAGCTGCGGATACAACTCGGCGAGTGCACGGCGCGCGTCGTCAGCTTCCGCCCGCGCAGCCTGGTAGACAGCCACGCGCTCGGCTTCGGCCTCGCGATCCTGCGCCTCGGCCAGGCGCTCGCGCAGGGTCTCGACCAGGGCCTCAGCGCGCTCAACGCGCATGCCGGCGTCGCGGCGAGCTCCGTCGAGCAGTTGGGGGGCCTTCTCATCCGCCGTCAGGAGCCCAGCGCGATACGCAGCCTCGGCGGCTGCCTGTGCCTCGCGCGCCGCGGAGAGCTCGGCCTCGGCGGCCGGCAACGACGGCGCGAGCTCGTCCGCGGTTGCATCTTCACGCTGAGCGAGCCCCAGAAGGGCCTTCAGGGCGCGGATCATCGTGCGGTCTCCGGGATGTGTGCGCCACGCGGAAGAGTGGCATTGAGCCTCGCAACGGCGTCACGAGATGAGGCTGCAGCGGGGATGACTGCGCCGGCGCGGCCAGCGAGGGTCGCGTTCAAGGCGGCCACGCTGGCATCGCTCGACGCCGGCGCCGAGCTGCCGGCGCGCGTGGCCGTGGGACTGCCCTGGGGGGTGCCGAGGCCGATGCGGCCGGCCTCGAGGTCCACGAGAGCACCCTCGAAAGTTCCGATCTCATCGGCCAAGCCAGCGGCGACGGCCGCCGCGCCCATGTATGTCCGAGCTTCCGTGCTGCGGATCGCCTCGGCCGTGAGATTGGCGCGGCCCGCGGCGACGCACCCCACGAAGGCGCTGTAGAACGCGTCGATCTCGGCGCGGAGGTCCGCCTTCACGCTGGCTGGAAGCGGGCCGTACGGATGGCCGTCGACCTTATGCGCGCCGGCATAGATCAGGGTCGGCTTCACCCCGGCCTTGGTCAGCGCGCCGGACACGTCCGTGTGCAACATGACGACGCCGACGCTGCCGGCGATCCCCGAGGGCGTGGTCACGATGCGGGTCGCGCCCGAGGCCATGGCGTAGGCTGCGCTCGCGCAGAGGCCGTTCACGACCGCGACGACGGGCTTGAGCGCCGCGACCTGACGGACGACGGCCGCCGCCTCGAAGGCGCCGACCGCCTCGCCGCCGGGGCACTCGAAATCGAGCAGCACGGCCCGGGTGCGGTCATCCTGCGAGGCGTGCGCGAGCTGAAACTTTAGCCCCTCGTAGCTCACAAGGCCGCTGCTGGCGCCAATCCAGGCGCCCCGGTTGACCGTCGAGCCGATGACGGGGATCAGAGCCGTTCCCGCTGCCGTGCGGCGGTAAGGCAGGCTGCCCTGAGAGCCAGGCGCCTGGCGGTCGACGTGGCTGCCGACGAAGCGGGAGGCCTCGGGCGTCAGTCCCGAGACCTCGAGGCCGATCCGGCCGCCGAGCACGGCCGCGATAGTTTCCAGCTTGCTTGGCAAGATCGCGAGCGGCCGGTTCAGCACGAGGCTGGCGATGTGCGGGAGCGAGGTCATGGGCGGGCCTTCGGGCGCGTGTCGCGAGCGATAGCTTCCTCGACGGCCTCGCGGGCAAAGCCGCTGATCGACTTGCCAGCGCGGCGGGCGGCCTTGGTGAGCGCATCCTTGGTGTCGAGCGGCAGCCCGACGCGGACGGTCTCGGTCACGAGGTCCCGGCTGGGACTATAGGGAGGGCGGCGAAGCATGGCCGCAGGCTAGGGCGCAGGGTCGTGGCCGAGCACCCATTACGGTTGCTCGCCGTCGTACGCCGTTGGTCAGTCGCGCTGGTCACGCACGTATCGCCGAAGCCGAGCTATCGGGATGCACCATGGGGCGTTCGGAACGCCGCCAGGCTGATAGCCTATCGGGTCGCGGGGGTGAGCGGCGTTGTGGCGAACGATGTGACGCCGCAAGCGCTGCGTCGTCCAGCCTACGGCATGCGCGGCGCGCTGCAGGGACAATACCTCGTCACGTTCCTCGACGGGGTGTCGGTAGGCGTCCGGATTTACTCCTTGAGCCGCAGCGAGCTCAAGCGCGAGCTCTTTCAGCCTTCCAATGACCGCACGCATCTCGGCGTCGATCTCTGCCGGCGTGCGGGACACGGACGGGAAGGTTGGACGGATGACGTCGGCGGTCATGGCAGCAGGCTCATCAACAGCCCGAACACTACCAGAACCGAGAGCTAGATCAGAGGCTTAGGAGTGGTCTGAGTGCCACGGCAGGGGCGCCTGAGGCGGGGTTATCCACATGCTGGCGACGCTGAGCCAATTGGCCGGCTAGACGCCGATGCTCGACGCCGAACTCGAGGGCCGCTGGAAAATGCGGGAGGGGAGTTAAGTCCTTGATTTCTCACAATCCGGAGTGAACTGAAACTCGAATTGGCGAACCGCAAAAAACGCTCGAACCTTCCGCTGCGCCGGCATCGCGGGTCCCTGCCGCCGCGTACGTTCCTTTTGCCCTCCCCCCTCCCCTCCCTCCATGGCACTCGAATGGCCGGGCCGAGCGTCAGCGCGGGTCGCTGGCGGGTGTGTTCAGGCATGGACGGCCGGAGGGAAGTCGCGGGGCGAGCGCCCGTGAGCGACCAATTCCTGCGCGGCAGGCTCAGCTTCGACGGCCACGCACAGGGCAGACCCGTTAAGGCCTATGGGTCATGCTCACAGCCAGGGCAGCTCGCCCTCGGGGCATGTCATGCTCGAGCGCCGCACCAAGCTACGTGCCCACGCCGCCGTTCCCGGCCGCGCCATCTTCTCCATGGCTACGGCAGAGGCGTCATGCGTCGTTGTCGATTTCTCGGCCGCGGGTGCGTGCGTGCGCTTCGCCGAGGGTGTGTCGCCGCCCCGGCTCTTCAACCTGCACATCGGCCCGGATCCTGAGCCCTGTGCCGTCCGCGTCGTCTGGCGCAGGGCTGCTCATGTCGGCGTCGCATTTCTGAAAGCTCGCGCCGCGCCTGACGTCGTTCCGGGCTGAACGAAAAGGCCCCGCCGGCGCGAAGCCGGGCGGGGCCTCAAGCACTGTTCCACCCGGCTCCTGCCGGCAATCGCGGCCTGCCTGATCGCGACAGGCTGGCAAAGGAGCGCACCGCGGCTGCGTTCCACGCGACTGATAAGTGCAACATACGCTCTTGATCCGCTATGTGACCGAACAGGGCTCGAATTTCAAGATCATGCGCGCTGAGGGTTATGCCTCTCAGGAGCGAGGACAGGCTTACGTCGGGCCTGTGCTTTGAGAATTGAACACTCCGGGTGTTTTCTGCTCCCAACTCGTCGCCCTCGACGTCGCCGGCGAGCTGCGGCTCGAGGGCTCGCTCATGCCCGCTTATCAGCGGCGCCTTGGCGAGGGGCTGAGCGCCCGCGTGTGCCCTCAAGGCACGAAAGCGGGCGAGCAGGCCCGGCCTCATGTGTGCTCGTGCGCAGGCGCGGGGTGAGATGCTACGGAATTTCATCTTGCCGCCGTCACGCCCATGCGTTCCGTCTCCTCGCTCTATCCGGCATGGTCGCGGTCGAGGGGCAAAGCCCTCGCCGCGATGCCAGAGCGAAACTCACGGCCCGGGCCGATTGGCAGACCACACAGGCTGAGGCTGTTGAAGCCCGGTTTCAGGCGTTGGCTCTTATAGGCAAACGGAACTGAATTCCGACTTCTGAGGGGGTTTTTGGCCCCCGCAAACGGAACTGAATTCTGAGTGGGCTGAGACTGATTTGCCCGGCTTTCGAGGCTTACGTCCGTGTTGCTGCCGGTCGTAAAGCGTCTTGGCCGGGGCCTCGGGATCGAGCAGCTTCGCCTTTGCGAGCTTCTCACCGCGCCGCGGTGTGCCCTTCGCCCTGCGAACTTCGGCTTTCCGGTCCCGGTCCCTGGCCCGCTTTTTCTCGGCTCGAGCTACGTCAGTCATGTCGACTGCCTCGGCGTAGCGGAAGTCGATCAGGTCACGCTCCGCATCCAGGAGTCCGAGCTGCTCGCCAACCCAACGATGCGTTACCTCGACCGGGTAGGCCCGTAGATCCGAGCGAACCATGATCCGCTCGGCCTCGCTCAGCCGGCGAAGGTGCCTCTGGCTCCAATTGTGCAGGTCGCGCTCGAACTTCGGATTGCGGGCGGCGGCCGCATCTTCTGCCGCGGCAACGACCCTGTAGATGTCGGACGAGTGTTCGGCAGGGGCGCCATCTCGGCCATAACGAAGCTTCAGCAGCTTTACCGTGTCGCCAATCACCTTCGTGAGGTGCCCGATGTTGCTGATGATCTTGGAGCCGTCCTTCCCAACGACGGATCCAGGCGTTTCCCGCTCTTGGTCGGAAGGGCGAGGCGCGCTATATCCGGGTACAGCTGATGAGAAATTCGAGAGGCCTTCCGGTTGCCGCCGGGGGGCCTTTTCTCTGTCCGGTTGCGCAGCGTCGCCCCAACCTGGGGCTAGTGACATGTCGCTATGTCCTCTCAAATAGCTCACGTACACGTTCCATGTACGCTTCATGCAGTAGATCTTTAGCACAACGCCGAGCAGATTGCTTCTGAAGGCCGCGGCTGATCAGCCGCTTCTCGAACTTCCGGGCCTCTCGATCACACACCACATCCAATTCGTCAGGATCACAGTGCGGAAGTCGCTTGATTACCTCCGCGAGCACGGTCGCATTCCTGACGAGCGGGAAAGAGAGCACGGGCGCCGGGCTCAGGTCGCGCGGCGTCCCGACACGTGAGCGCTGGCCGAGGCTCGCCGGGGCCCGAGAGCGGCGGCCGCCCTCGAGGCGGACCGCCGCGGCGCGCTCGGCCGGCGTCGGCGGCTTTGGCTTCCGGGGGCGCTTCGGGCGCGAGATCCGCGCAGTTTTGCGCGCATGTTCCTCAAGCATGAGGCCGGCGGCGGCGAACAGGTCGGGGTCGGGTGGCTTTGGCATGGTTAACAGCTCAGCAGCTGCCCCCGTCGTGAGTCTCACCGGGGGCACAGCCAAGAGAGCTTCGGCAGTTTTCCACAACGACCACGAGCCGTTCACGACTTCGCCAGGTTCAGGGTGCCAGCTTCGGGGCAATGGCGGCCTTACCGGCCGATGTCGTCAGGAGTGATCTCCGATGTTCAAGTGCGCGCTTGCCCTGCTGACCGTCCTCGCCGTCGTCGCGATCGGCGGCCTGATACAGCTGCCCCTAAAGCCCCTGCGCGCGATCCGTGGCCTGATCCGCGACAAGGCTGCGTTGGCTCACGCGCCGGCCGCCTAGCCGAGTGTTACGAGCCAGCCCGCGGATGCGCATGGCTGCCCCGCTGACACGGGCGTGGCAGCCATGCGAGGCCTTGCTCTATGTCCGCCAGCCCTGTCCCGTCCCCGCCTGCGGGGCGGCACGTGCGCGTACGCTGGCTGATCAGGAACGCCCCTATGAGAAGGTTGCTCGCGTTCGCCGCGGCCATGGTCGTGTGCGCCTGTCCCGCGCTTGCCCAAGCCGGTCAACCGTCCCGGGACTGCAACATGGATCCAGAGACGACGGGCGCGCTGCCTGCTGATCCCCGCAGCCTGTATATGTCTGGCGAGCACCCGGTTCGGGCAGATCCGGATCCGCCAGCGGCGAGCTGGCAGGACGAAGCCCAGGAGAATTCCGAGCAGCGCAGGCGCGATCTGCTGGGTTGCGGGGTGGACTGACGCCCCGCCGTCAGCTGGGATCCTTGCCCCACGACGTCTCGTTTCCGTTCATCGCCGCGGTCGAGCCCCGAACGGCTCCCGCATGCGAGCGCGCCGGCTGCCGTGCTTCCCTGACACATGGCGGCCGGCGCGTCCCGAACTTCCAGCACCAACCCGGGACAGCCGCACGATCAGCCTGGTGACGGGCGCCTAACCCGCCTCGCGCATGATGCTGTTGAGCCGCGTTGCGTATCGGCTCGGCTCATTGCTGGTGAGATCGGACGCTCCCCCGCCCCGTGAGCAGATCGGGGCGGGGCCGAGCGGCCGATGTTTTGGGGGGCATGCTCATGACGGACGAGCCTGGCCAGACGCTATCGGACGAGGAACTCGACCGGCTGGCGCGGAAACTGTTCGCTGAGGTTCGGGCTGAGAGCGAAGAGGCGAAGGCAGAGCGAGCCCTTGAAAGCGCCGGCGAGGTCGCCGGGGATGTGCTCCCTGGAATACCCGATTGGCTGCTCGACGCTGGCGACGGCGACAGCGGGGATTGAGCCGCCCCGCCGCTGCAGGGCCTCGACTTCCACGGCAGCCCACTCGCCACGTTCGAACACGCCGGCGAGCGATGGGTTGTGATGCGCCCCGTGGTCGAAGGCATGGGGCTGAACTGGGCAGGTCAGCAGCAGAAGCTGTCCGCAGATCCGGGCCGGTTCAACTGTATGGATATCCATACGCTTGGCGCAGATGGCCGCCAGCGGGAAATGGCCTGCATTCCGTTGCGCCGCTACCCGATGTGGCTGGCTACGATCAATCCGGCCAAGGTCCTCGACCCAGCCGTGCGCCAGCGCGTCGAGCAGCTCGAGGCCGAGCGCCGGCGCCAACGCGGCCCACGGCCTGCGCCGCACGAACGCCGACAAGCGCCGCGCAGTGCTCATGCTGCTCGAGGATGAGGAATGGGCCGCCTGGTCGGACCGAGAGATTGCCCGGCGTTGCGCCGTCGACAACAAGACCGTCGCCCGCCTTCGCGATGAGTTGAGCCCCAAGACTGAGGAAATCCTCAGTGAACCAGCCCCGCGCACCTATCAGGACCGACACGGCAACGTGACCCGCATGGACACAGCCCGGATCGGTCGCAAGGCCGCCGAGCCGGCACCGAGTGTCCCTGTCGAGGCTGAGCCTGTCGAGCCGCCAGCGCTTGAGACCGAGCCCGCGCTTCCCTTCGTTGCGCCGCCGAGGAGCGTTGTTCGCGCCGGCGATAGGTTTAGCCTTGGTCCGGCCTCGAGCGTTGGGCGCAATCGGCATCTGCGGCGTTGAAAGGAGTAAGTGATGAGGAGGACGGATGGCGGACGCCTTCACGCCGCGCCTTGCCATGCTGCTGGTCGAGGACGATCCCCTGCAGCTCATCGACGCCTCCGCGGCTCTGCGAGAGGCTGGCTTTGAGGTAGCCGAAGCGTCGACCATCGACGCGGCTCAAGCCCACCTGGCAGCCCGTCCCGAGCTAGTGGCCATGGTCGCGGACGTCGACCTCGCCGGCGAGCCCCTGAGTGGCTTTACCCTGGCAAAAGCAGTGGCGGCGCGCTGGCCCGAGATCGCGATCCTGATCGTGTCGGGAGTGGAGTGGCCTGGCGAGGAGCAGATGCCCATGGGCGCACGCTTCCTGCGCAAGCCGTACGCCCCTAAGGGGCTCGCCGAAGCCCTACGTGCCGTTCTGGCAGCGCGGGGGATCGGCTTATGAACCGCCTTGCCCGCCCTGGCGGCGACGCAGGCCGCACGAGCCACGTGACGGACGCGACGGCGCCGCGGACGGCGGCCTTCGTAGGCTCCTGCCCGCACTCTAGCCGGGCATCGAGCGTGCGGCGGATCACGCCAGGGTCGGCCGCCTCAGCGTCGCGCATCTGCCGGGCCTCGTGGATCGCCTTGCGGGTTAGGCCAAGGTCGGCGACGGTCGCCAAGCTGTTCCCGTCCGGAACGGCTTTTCCGCGCTGCCCGTTGGCCGCAACCTCGCCCCGGTCCTGCGCGGCGTCGTACTCATCCGCGAGCCGGTGCGCGGCATGCGACGATAAAACAGAGGATGAGCATCTAGCCTAATTTCCAACCGGCGGTTGCGGTGTCTAACCTCGGCAACAACTCGCCGCGCCTGAGGTTCTGATCGATGCTTGAGCTTGAACCGTTCGACGCACTTGCCGTTTCGCTTCACCATGGTCCCGGAGTGTTCGCCCTCCTGATCGGCTCCGGTCTCTCGCGAGCAGCGGGCATTCCTACTGGATGGGAAATCACGTTAGATCTTATTCGAGAGCTTGGCGCACTCAATGACAATACAGAGAGTGACGACTGGGCCAAGTGGTATCGTGAAAAATTTGGAATAGAGCCGAGCTATTCTGAAATACTAGATAAGATCGCCTCTACCCCAAGCGAGCGCCGCAGTATCTTGCACAGATATATTGAGCCTGCGGAAGGCGAAGAAACGCGTCGCCCAACCAAGGCTCATCGAGCTATCGCCAAGTTGGTGGAAGACGGAATAATTCGTGTCATCGTCACGACCAATTTTGATCGCTTACTCGAGAATGCTTTGAGAGAGCTGGGAATCGAAGCTACGGTGATCGCTAGTGACGATGCTATTTCTGGTGCGGTGCCTCTTATTCATTCTCGCTGCACAATAATCAAAGTTCATGGAGATTACTTGGATAACCGCATCAGAAACACTGACGCAGAATTAGACGGGTATGCTCCAGAGATGAACAGTCTGCTCGACGAGGTCTTTGATCGATTCGGCCTTCTCGTCGTGGGTTGGTCCGGAGAATGGGACACTGCGCTCCGCGCCGCTTTGATGCGAGCGCCGAGCCGTCGTTATCCAATGTACTGGGCTGCTCGGGGGTCGATCGCTCGGTCCGCGGAGGACCTCGTAAGACATCGCGGAGGTAAATCTTTTCAGATAACGGATGCCGATTCATTCTTCTCCCGATTGTCAAATACGGTTGACGCACTTCGAAGCGTGAACCGCGCGCATCCCAGCACCGTCGCGATGGCGCTTGCGCTTACCAAACGATACTGCAGAGAAGATCAATTTGGCTTGGAATGGACGGAATTGCTCGCATTGGAGGCGAACAAGATCCGCGACTACATAAACGGGCCCAATTATCCGACAGCTCACCCAACGCCCGAGATCATGAACGAACTTGTGAGCGCCGTGGTTGCGAAAACGGAGACGCTGCGTAGAGTTTGCATGCTGTGCGGCCGATGGGGCACCGTAGAGGCCAACAAGGCGGCGATTAAAACTGTTCGTTCGCTCGGCATGCGTGGAGAATTTCGAGGCGGTTATACCATCTACTCTGAAATGCGCGATCTGCCTGCGTCTCTCTGCTTCTACTGGCTTTTGGCTGGCTCTCTGGCACGTGAGAGCTGGTTACGGACAGCCCAAGTCCTACATGAAAAAATCAAGAGAGATGATGAGTTGGAGCGCTTCGTAGATGTGCTGAACATCTATGCTATACAATCGAACAATTGGAAGTTCCTAAAGGGTCTTGAGAACCGAAAGACGCCAGCAAGTGATTTCTTGTTCGATCTTCTTCAGAAGGAAATCTCCGATATCAATTATAATCCGCAAGAGGTCGAAGATTTGTTCAACAGGATGGAATTTACCATTACGGCGGATTTTGCGCATCAACGGATAAAGAAAGTAGAAGAAGGAGTTGGACCTTGGTTTTGGGCGCCGCTCGGGAGGTATATGTGGAGGGGGCGTTTCAGCAGGGAGACTACTACACCCCTCGATTTGACAAGCCTTGGGGATGATTCCCCTATCTTGAAGGCGGGTTTGTTTGGAGGAACCTCTGCAGAAGCAAGAAAAATCGCTGCGCAATTGGATCAGTTCTTCAAACAAAACGCGGGAGCGTTTTACTGACCTCCGGTGTAGCCAGCCGCAACCCTACCTTCCACCGGCACAGCCGCAAGCCGACTGCAGCCAGCTTCGCTCGGAACGCTTCAAGGCCCCCCAGAGCGGGCTCCTCCTATTAGGGGCCGGCGACCAGCAGGAACGGCACGGGATGCCGTCTCTTGCCCACCAGTGTCTCACACGTGCGTGGGAGGGCTCCGCCGCAACTGACGCTTCGGTGCAGATCAGCGCCGCAGCGCCTCGATCCAGGCTTTGACTGGATCCACCACGAACGACACGTACGCCGCCCACGTCCGCGCCCAGCCATGCACGGGCATGTCGGCGTCATCCGGACGGGTTGCCATCAGGGCGGCCACGTAGGCGTCCTCGTGCGGCTTGCACTCGTCCAGGGCGTTACGCTCACGCCCGGCCCGGCTGCCTTGCTCAGGCTGTCGGTCGAAGGCTTCCCGAACGCATCCGTGCCAGGCCTGTTCAAGCGATGGCAGGTTGGCCGGCTCGGCCGCCAGGGCCGACGCCGGCCCAGCGCTGGCGAGGGCCGTGAGAAAGGCCAGGCCGAGGGGGACGGGCAGCCGCCTACTCATCGGCCGCCACGGCAAACGCCATCTCGCTCGCGGCCCGCCGAAGCTCATAGCGCGCCACGCCATCCGCGAGCGCCACGAGGCTGCCGAGCATCAGCCCGAGCACGATGCAGCGACGGATGGTGAGCGCGGGAACGAGCATGAAAGGCGCCTGGAGGAGACGCCGGGAGGATAGCTGAGCCGTACGTTGCTGCCTGCCGCGCCGGGATCACAGCGGTACGAAAAGCGAACGCTTAGCACTCGGGCTCAGCCTGCGTGACCTTCAGCAGAGTGCTCTGGTTGTTCTCGAGACCGGCAGCTCGGGCAGCTTCCTTCGCCGCCGGCGCTATGCCGTCGATCTTGATGGCCCGCTTGGCCTCGGTGTTCTCGACCCCGAGTTCACGGGCTGCAGCCGCGATGCCGCCCTCGGGGCGACCCCGCCGCATTTTCGGGGCAAGTTGCCCCGAAATTCCCTCGACCGTCTGCGCCTCTGTGAGCCGGATCCACTCGGCAATCTGCTCGTTCCGCTGCAGGGTCGTAAGGTCGGCCCGATGCAGGTTCTCGGAAATCTCCCGCCGGCGGGCCTCGGCTCAGCCTTTGGCGCTCACCGCCATCTCGCCCTCAGAGCGAGGCCGAAGGCGCAAGCCCGGCCCGGCGTCGTCAGGCTCGAGGAACGAGGCTCCGGCGGCTTCAAGCACGGTCTGAATGGCTCGGATCGTTCGGTCCCGCAGCTCGGCGCCGCCCTCGTATCGGACAATCGTATTCGTGCTCACGTCGGCCATCTCGGCGAGCGTGCGCACGGAGATATCCAGGCCGGCTCGGGCAGCCTTGCAGGTCGCCGGGGTTATAATCGCCACTGCGTTAACAATTCCGCTTGACGGAGCGACTTGCTCCCACCATCGTTGCGACAACGTAGCGAAATGGGACCAAAGACACAATGTCGATAGAAGCAAACCGGCGAGTCATGCACATGCAGACCGCCGACGTTGATCTGAAGCATATGCATCGGAAGCTAGTGCGTTCCATCGAAAGCTTAAAAAGGCAAGAAGCTGGCGAATACTACGGTGAGCCGGACCGACCTTCCAAGCTTTTCGCTTCCGTTCTCTATGATGTTGTTCGCGCTCCTATCAGGGACAGGGAACACCTTGATGCGCTGTTCACCGCCATCAATTACCTCATGACTGAGAACAATGAGCCTGTTACTCAGTCGATAGAACGGGCAGTTGATGAGGCTCTATCGGAAGCAATTGATAGAGCGGATCCACGCGAGCAAGCGTTGCTCGCACTCGTCCGTTATCGGCTGAAAGGCCCGCGGCGTGATCTGATGAACGCTTAGGCGACGCCCTATGCTGAACGGCTCGGCTTCGACACCCTGTCGAAATCAGGGCAACGGACCAGATGCGAGCGATTGAAGAGCTGAAGGCGCGGGCCGAGCCCTCAAGGGGCCGGCCCGCATGCCGTTCGGCTTCAACCCCCGAAGAGTGGCCGTAGCGACGGCTCAGAGGACCATCGCCGGGTTAACGATCCGTTAACCACCCCGGACGACCGTGCCGTGACGTCATCACGAAGACCGTTCGTGCATCGGTCAAGTCAGCTGCAGGGGACGGGATGAGCATGGACATGTCCGCTTGTCCGTGCTGCGGCCGGACGGATTTCGGCACGGATGAGCAGCGGCTCGCCGATGCCGGGATCTGGGCCGAGGAGTTCGTGCACATGTGCGAGCACGTGCACGAGCGCCGACACCTGAGCGACCTGCGAATGCATTCGTGCCCACATTGGGCCAGGTCCATGCAGGACGCCGCAGAAGCACAGCAGAGCTTGCGCTGAGGGCCGTCGCCCCCCTCCCCCATGCTGCGCCCCATACAGGGCGGCCAAGGAGCTGACGCCTCGGCCCCGGACTACTTCGATGGATTGGGGAAGGGTCCGGGTAGCGTCGCGTTACCCTGGGAGTTACCCGGATGGGGCAGAGCTTGCGGCTCGATACCAATTTCCGGGGCTAAGTCTTTGAAGATCTTGGTGGGCGCACTAGGGTTCGAACCTAGGACCCGCTGATTAAGAGTCAGCTGCTCTACCAACTGAGCTATGCGCCCGATCGCGTCTGCGACCGCCCGGTGGCCACCAAGTCCGTCCGGGGTGACGGGCTGATACCAACGCGGCTGGGGGGTGTCCACCCCCCGCCGCAGCTTTTTCTCATTCCGCCGCCGCATGCTGTGCATGCACGCGCACCGAATGGGCCGAGAGCTTGTTCAGCGCCGAGAGATACGCCTTCGCGGACGCGACCAGCGTGTCGGGATCGGCACCGCGGGCCGTGACGCTGCGCTCGCCGTCCCGCAGGCGCACCGAGACCTCGGCCTGGGCATCCGTGCCGCCGGTCACGGCATGGACCTGATAGAGTTCCAGCTGCGCCTGATGCGGGACCAGCGCCGAGATCGCGTTGAACACCGCATCCACCGGCCCGTTGCCGTCCGCCTCCTCGATCCGCGTGCCGGCCTCGTCGGCGATGCGCAAGGTCGCGCGCTGCGGCCCGCGGGTGCCGGCGATCACCGACAGGGAGACCAGCCGGATGCGGTCGTGGGCCGTGGCGAGGTTCTCGTCGACCAGCGCCTCGATATCCTCGTCGTAGACGTTCTTCTTGCGGTCGGCCAAAGCCTTGAACCGGTCGAAGGCGTCCTGAAACTGGTTGTCCGACAGGTGCAGGCCGAGATCCTCCAGCTTGGAGCGGAACGCCGCCCGGCCCGAGTGCTTGCCCATCACCAGCGAGGTCTTGGTCAGCCCCACCGAGGCCGGCGTCATGATCTCGTAGGTCTCAGCGTTCTTGAGCATGCCGTCCTGGTGGATGCCGCTCTCATGGGCGAAGGCGTTGCGGCCGACGATCGCCTTGTTGAACTGCACCGGGAAGTTCGTGGCGTGGCTCACGAGCTTCGAGGCGCGGGTCAGCATGGTCGATTCGACCCCCGTCTCGTAGGGCAGCACGTCCGCGCGGGTGCGCAGGGCCATCACGATCTCTTCCAGCGCCGCGTTGCCGGCCCGCTCCCCGATGCCGTTGATCGTGCACTCGACCTGCCGGGCGCCCCCCTCGATGCCCGCCAGGGAGTTGGCGATCGCGAGACCCAGGTCGTTGTGGCAATGGACCGAGAACACCGCCTTGTCGGCGTTCGGCACGCGCTCACGCACATTCGCGAACATGTCGCGGTACTCGGAGGGCGTGGCGTAGCCCACCGTGTCGGGGAGATTGATCGTCGTGGCGCCGGCCTTGATCGCCGCCTCGACGCAGCGGCACAGATAGTCGAGGGGCGTGCGCGTCGCGTCCATGGCCGACCATTCCACGTCCTCCACGAGGTCGCGGGCCTGGGCCACGGTCTTCAGGATGATCTCGACGACCTCGTCCTGGCTCTTGCGCATCTGGTGCGCGAGGTGGATCGGCGAGGTCGACACGAAGGTGTGGATCCGCGCCCGCTGGGCGTGGCGCACCGCCTCGCCGGCCCGGGCGATGTCGGCGGGAATCGCGCGGGCGAGCCCCGCGATGGTGGCGCGCTTGGTCCGCCGGGCGATCTCCGACACGGCCTCGAAATCGCCGTTCGACGCGATGGGAAAGCCGGCCTCGATGATGTCGACGCCCATCGTATCGAGCAGCTCGGCCACCGCGAGCTTCTCGTCGAAGGTCATGGTGGCGCCGGGGCATTGCTCGCCGTCGCGCAGCGTGGTGTCGAAGATCACGATGCGGTCGCGGGCGGAGGTGGTGTTCGTCGTGGTCATGGCATTACCCTGTCGCGGGCCGCCCGGCTCGAGATGGCGCGGCGCGGCGTGGTGCCCTCGCGGGCGGATTCGCGAATGGAAGAACTCCCCTGAAGGCCCAGGCGCGCGCCCGGACGGCCCTCAGGGGCGGGTAAGCAGAAGCGGAAGAGCAAGCCCGGCGCGGCGCGCGCGCGACCGCGGCGCCGTCATGGCGGCGCGGGCGATCTCGGGCGCTGAGCCGGCTCTGGCCAAGGCTCGTCTCTCCTGTCGGCGACCCACGCGGGATGGTCTCACGGCGCGGTGCAGCCCGTAGGTATCCCCGGAACGGCCGGAACACAAGCGAGCGCCGCGCACCCGGTGGATCAGGAGGTGCAGGCACAGTCCGGAACCCGTACGGCCGGCGGATCCGCGAGAACCGCCGCCGCCAGATCGTCGTAGAACAGCATCTGTCCGGCGGCCCAGTCCTCGAATTCCGCCAGCACTGTCGGATCGAAAAAGCTCAGGCGGCTGTCGGCGATCCGGATCCATCCGGCCGCCTCCGCCTCGGCGAGCAGGTTGCCGACATGCGCCCGGGACACGTCCAGCCGCTCGGCGAGGCCGCGCAGGCTGAGCGGCGCGGCCGGCGGCGCCCCGGGAATCGTGGCGGCGTAGTGGGCGCCGACGAGGGCGGCGAGCAGCGGGTAGCCGCAATCCCGGCCGGCGAAATGCAACACCCGGGGGAACGGCGCGATGAGCGTCCCGTGCCGCAGAACATGGGCCGCCGACCGGCGGACGAGTTCCCCGAGCCGGCCGGGCCCGTCGAGTCCTGCCGCGCGGCCCGGATCGCGACCCGCGACGGCGTCCATGGCGACGACGAACAGGCGCCCGGACCGGCCGATCTCGGTCACCAGGGCCGGCGAAGCCTGCAGGCATTTCACGCGTGCATCATCCGGATCCGCCACCGCCGTGACGAACCGCCCGGCCTTCAGGGTCGACACGAAGCCGGCCGTCTGCCGGTGGCTCAGTCCGACCATCGCCTGGAGCGCCGTCAGGGTCGGACGGGGGCCGCCATGGTGGCGCCACGCGTAGTCGTTGTGGATCAGCATGAACGAGACCACGTAGCGCCCGATCTGATTGAGCAGCTTGTGACTCGGCCAAACAATCTGCGACGGCTCGATCATCCCCTGGCAGTAACCGGCGACCGCCCCACGGAAATCGCGCTCGGACCGAAGCAGAGCGATCCGGTCCCGAAAATGATCGTCCAACATCCGCGCCTCGCAGCAGCCGGATCCATGCCTTCGGGATGCCCGGCGCAGCCCCTTCGGTCCAGTATTTCCTGCAAAGTTTGGACTCGGCGGTGAAGATCCGCAGGGGATACGATCCGGAGTGCTCGGCCCGCTGCTGCCGGGACGAGCGGCTCGCCGGGCTCGGCCGGCAAGGACGACGAAGGGGACCGCCAAGCGTGTGCGATCTGCATCGACCCTCCCTCTCACGGCGACTCTCACGGCGCGGCCTGTTGACGGCCGTCGCCGTCGGCACCCTGGCCGGCGCGTCCGCACCGCCGTTTCGCGCCGAAGCGGCCTCCGACGGGGCTCGGTCGAAGGCCATCACGCCCGAGGAGGCTCTGGCTCGGCTGCTCGACGGCAACGGCCGCTACGCGGCCAACGCGCCCGCCAACAGGGATTTTTCGGCCGGTCGCGCGGCGCGGGCCGCGGCTCAGCATCCGATCGCCTGCATCGTCGGCTGCGCCGATGCCCGGGTCGCCCCGGACTTCATCTTCGACCAGGGACCGGGCGACCTGTTCGTCGTCCGCGTCGCCGGCAACTTCGTCAACACCGACGGCCTCGCCAGCCTCGAATACGGCGTGTCCGTCCTGGGCGCCCCGTTGATCCTGGTCCTCGGCCATTCCGAATGCGGGGCCGTGAAGGCGACGATCGACGTCATGCGGACCAAGGCGGTGCTTCCCGGCCATCTCCCGGTGCTGGTCGACGCGATTCGGCCCGCGGTCGATCTGGCCGCGAAGGCCCGGGCGCAGGATCCCCTCGCCGAGGCCATCGCCCAGAACGTCCGGCACACCGTCGGACGGCTGGAGCAGTCCGGGCCGATCATCGCGGAGGCCGTCGCCGCCCAGCGGGTGAAGGTCGTGGGCGGCTTCTACGACATCGCCACCGGCAAGGTCGCGCTCCTCTGAGAGGACGCAGGCGCATCGACGATCGAGCCGGCGCCTTGCCAATGACGGGCCAGCCTCGATAAAGCCCGCCGGCACGTCGAGACCAACCCGCGAGACCGTCATGGCCAGCTACAAGCTCCTGCTCCTCCCCGGCGACGGGATCGGTCCGGAGGTGGCGGCCGGCATGCAGGTCGTGCTCGAGGCGCTCAAGGAGACCGGTCTCGCGACCTTCGAGACCGAGACCGACCTCGTCGGCGGCTGCGCGCTGGATGCCCATGGCAGCCCGCTCGCCGACGCGACCCTGCAGCGCGCCAAGGATGCGGACGCGATCCTGCTCGGCGCGGTCGGTGGGCCGAAATGGGCCGGCGTCGCCTACGAGAACCGCCCGGAGGCCGGCCTGCTGCGCCTGCGCAAGGAACTCGACCTCTTCGCCAACCTCCGTCCGGCGATCTGCTACCCGGCCCTGGCCGAAGCCTCGGCCCTGAAGAGGGAACTGGTCGAGGGCCTCGACATCATGATCGTCCGGGAGCTCACCGGCGGCGTCTATTTCGGCGAGCCGAAGGAGATCACCGTGCTGAAGGACGGCTCCAAGCGGGCGGTGGATACCCAGGTCTACACCACGGCCGAGATCGAGCGGATCGCCCATGTGGCCTTCGACCTCGCGGGCAAGCGCTCGGGACGTGTCGCCTCCGCCGAGAAGCACAACGTGATGAAGTCCGGCGTCCTCTGGAAGGAGGTCGTCACCAAGGTCCATGCGGAGCACTATGCCGACCTCCAGCTGGAGCACATCCTGGCCGACAACTGCGCCATGCAGCTGGTGCGCCGGCCGAAGCAGTTCGACGTGCTGGTGACCGACAACCTGTTCGGCGACGTGCTCTCCGACATCGCCGCCATGCTCACCGGCTCCCTCGGCATGCTGCCCTCCGCCTCGCTCGGCGCGGTCGATGCGGGCGGCCTGCGGCGCGCGCTGTACGAGCCGGTCCACGGCTCGGCCCCGGACATCGCCGGCCAGGACAAGGCGAACCCGATCGCCATGATCGGCTCGCTCGCCATGTGCCTGCGCTATTCCTTCGGCCTCGGCGACGCCGCCGACGCCCTCGACGGCGCCATCACCGACGCCCTGTCGGGCGGTGCGCGCACCGCCGACATCGCCGGCGAGGGCACGAACCCGATAGGCACCCGGGCCATGGCGGCGGCGGTGGCGGACGCGCTCCGCGCACGCGTCGGCTGAGACAGGACTTCGGCGCGTCTCAGCATCGGGGTCGGTCCCCAGCCGCGTGTTTCGACGCATGGCGGCCGGGCCCGACCTTCGCTATGACGCGCCCATCGAGGAATGGGAGCGTCATGAAGGCCGGAAACGGGGCGTCTGAGCGCGCGAGCGCGGATTTCGGCTTCGAGCGCGTGGCGCTCGACGAGAAGCAGGGGCGCGTCGACAGCGTCTTCCACTCGGTCGCCCGCCGCTACGACATCATGAACGACCTGATGTCGGCGGGCCTGCACCGGGCCTGGAAGGCGCAGCTCGTCTCGATGCTGCGGCCCTCCCAGAACCGGGCCTTCGCGCATCTTGACGTCGCCGGCGGCACCGGCGACGTCGCCTTCCGGGTCCTGGCCGCGGGCGGCCCTCGCACCCGGGTCACGGTTCTCGACATCAACGAGTCGATGCTGCGCGTCGGCGCGGAGCGGGCCCGGGAGCGCAAGCTCGACGAGGCCGGCGACCGGATCGCGTTCGTGACCGGGAACGCCGAGGCGTTGCCCCTGCCGGACGCGACCTTCGACGCCTACACGATCGCCTTCGGCATCCGGAACGTGCCGCGGATCGAGACGGCGCTCGCCGAGGCGCGGCGGGTGCTGAAGCCCGGCGGGCGCTTCCTCTGCCTGGAATTCTCCGCCGTCGACATCCCGCTGCTCGACCGGATCTACGACGCCTATTCCTTCAACGTGATCCCGCGCATCGGCGCCCGGGTCGCCGGGGACGCGGAATCCTATCGCTACCTCGTGGAATCGATCCGGAAGTTTCCGACGCGCGGCGCCTTCGCGGGCATGATCGAGCGTGCCGGCTTCCGGCACGTCACCGACCGGCCGCTCACGGGCGGGATCGTGGCGATCCATTCGGGCTGGAAGGTCTCTTGACCGCCGCCGTGCGCGACGGGAGCCAGCACCGGTGATCAGCGCCGCCATCAACCTGTTCCGCGGCGCGCGGGTCGGCTTCGTGCTGGCCCGCGAGGGCGCCCTCGCCTTCGCCGATCCCGCGGAGCTGCCGCCGCATCTGCGGCTCGCCCTGCGGCTCGGCCGCTCCCTCGAGCGGCCGGGTCTCGACGACGGCGCCGCTCGGCTCTCGGCGGCCATGACCCGCCTCGGCCCGTCCTACGTCAAGTTCGGGCAGTTCCTGGCGACGCGGCCCGACATCGTCGGCATGCGGGCGGCCTTCGACCTGGAGAAGCTGCAGGACCGGGTGCCGCCCTTCCCGCAGGAGGTCGCGCTCCGCACCGTCGAGACGGCGCTCGGCAAGCCGGTCAGTCAGCTCTTCGTGTCGTTCAGCGAACCGATCGCCGCCGCCTCCATCGCGCAGGTCCACAAGGCGATCGTCCAGGATGCGGACGGCACGCAGCGCGCGCTGGCCGTGAAGGTGATGCGGCCGGGCGTCCGCGAGCGCTTCATGCGCGACCTCGAGGTCATGCGCTTCATGGCCCGGGTGGTGCACGCCCTGTCCCCGCAGGCGGAGCGGCTGCGTCCCCGCGAAGTCGTGGAGATCCTCGCCCGCTCGGTGCTGATGGAGATGGATTTCCGCCTGGAGGCGGCCGCCGCCTCCGAGCTCGCCGAGAACACCAAGGACGACCTCGACTTCCGCGTGCCGAAGCCCGAATGGGAGCTGACCGCCCGCGAGGTGCTGTCGGCCGAGTGGATCGAGGGCACCCGCCTGCACAGCGCGGCGGAGATCGCCGCCCAGGGGCACGACCCGCAGACCATCGGGCGGACCGTCATCCAGAGCTTCCTGCGGCACGCGATCCGCGACGGCTTCTTCCACGCCGACATGCACCAGGGGAACCTGCTGGTGGACGCCGAGGGCCGCCTGGTGGCGGTGGATTTCGGTATCATGGGCCGCCTGGGCCCGAACGAGCGCCGGTTCCTCGCCGAGATCCTGCTCGGCTTCATCCTGCGCGACTATCGCCGGGTGGCGAAGGTCCATTTCGAGGCGGGCTACGTGCCGGCCCACCATTCCGTGGAGGATTTCGCGCAGGCGATCCGGGCGATCGGCGAGCCGATCCACCAGCGCCGGGCCGACGAGATCTCGATGGCCAAGGTCCTGACCCTGCTGTTCGACGTCACGGCCCTGTTCGACATGAGCACCCGCACCGAGCTGGTGATGCTCCAGAAGACCATGGTGGTGGTGGAGGGCGTCGCCCGCTCCCTCGACCCGCGGCTCGACATGTGGACCACGGCCGAGCCGGTCGTGCGCGCCTGGATCGCCCGCAACATGGGCCCGGTCGGCCGGGCGCAGAGCGGCCTGGAGGCCCTGCGTGTGGTCTCCGACGTGGTCGGCGATATTCCGGATCTCGCCATGCGGTTGAAGCGCGTGCTGGTGCGCCTCGACGAGGCCGGAACGGGCGATGCCCGCCGCCTGGAGCGCTTCGCCCGCAACGAACGCTATCGGGCGATCTGGTCGACGCTGGCTCTCTGGGCGATCGCCGCCGGGGCGCTGATGCTGGCGTTCCGCGGGGGGTGAACCCGCATCGCGGGTCCGCGCGACGGGGGTGATCGCACGGTCCCGTCGGGCGCTGCCGGGTCGGCTCGCCCGGCTCGTGTTGCGGTTTTCCGGTCAGTCCGCGCCGTCCATCGTCGGGACCAGGGCCCGCAATTCCCGGGCAAGTTCGCCGAGACCGGTCGATCCCTTGGCGAGCACCCGGTCGGCCTGACCGGCCAGTCGGCGCCGATCCTCGGCCGTGATGTCCTTGGCGGTGAGCACGACCACCGGCACGTCGCGGCTGTCCGGGCGCGCCCGGAGCGCCCGCAGGAAGGCGAAGCCGTCCATCTCGGGCATCATCAGATCCAGCAGGATCAGGCACGGCCGTTCCGACTCGAGGGTCGCGAGGGCGCGCAGGCCGTTCTCGGCCTCGCGCACCGGGAAGCCCTCGCGCTCGAGATAGGCGCAGACATGGCACCGAACGTCCGCCTCGTCCTCGACGACGAGGATCGGCCCGCTACCGGCCGTAGGTCGGAAGCGGTCGACGATCTGGCGCAGACTTCCCCAGTCGATCGGCTTCTGCAGGTAGTCGGTGGCGCCGAGCGAGAAGGCGAGGTTCTGCTCGTCCAGGACCGTCACCATCACGATCGGTGTCGCGCCGATCTCGGGATCGGCGCGCATGGCCCGCAGCACTGCCCAGCCGTCCATCTGCGGCATGGTCACATCGAGGAGCACCGCCCGCGGGTGCAGGCTGCGGGCGAGATCGAGCCCCCGCCGCCCGTCCTCGGCGACCGTTACCGAGAAGCCCTCGCGCTCCAGGAAGCGGGCGAGCAGATCCCGGGTCGCGGCGTCGTCGTCGATCACCAAGATGGTTCCGCGTTCGCCGGGACTGGCGGCGCTGTCCGCATCCGCTTCTTCCGCCGCACCGGTCTCGAAGCGGACCGGCAGGGTCAGCGTGAAGGTGGTGCCCTCCCCTTGCCGGCTCTCCACGGCGATCGCGCCGCCCAGCATCTCGGCGAAGGCACGGGTGATCGCGAGGCCGAGCCCGGTCCCGCCGAAGCGGCGCGTCGTCGAGGCGTCGGCCTGGGTGAAGCGCTCGAACAGCCGCCCCACCTGCTCCGGCGTCATCCCGATCCCGGTATCGGTCACGGAGAAGCGCATCGTCGTGTCGACCCGGGCGACCGACAAGGTGATCCGGCCGTTCTCGGTGAACTTCGCGGCGTTGCTCAAGAGATTGATCAGGCACTGGCGCAGCTTGGTGACGTCGGTGTGGGCGCTGCCCAGATCCGCCTCTAGCGCCAGCACCAGGGTGTTGCCCTTCTTGGCGATCAGACCCTCGACCGTGACCGCGACCTCCTGCACCACGGTGGCGACGTCGAAATCCTCGGCGTAGACCTCGACCCGGTCGGCCTCGATCTTGGAGATGTCGAGCACGTCGTTGATCAGGCCGAGGAGGTGCCGGGCGTTGGTCTCGATCTTCTTCATGTCGGCGACCAAGTCGGCCTCGCCGATATCCTCCAGCTCCTCCTGCACCATTTCGGAATAGCCGATCACCGCCGAGAGCGGGGTGCGCAACTCGTGGCTCATATTGGCCAGGAACTGGCTCTTGGCGGCGTTGGCGGCCTCTGCGGCGGCGCGGGCCGCCTCGATGGCGGCCTCGGCCTCCTTGCGTTCGGTGATGTCCGTATGGGTCCCGACCCATTCGCGCAGGGTGCCGTCGGATTCGAGGATCGGAACGGCGCGCACGCTCATGTGCCGGTATGCCCCGGAGGCCGCGCGGATCCGGTGCTCCGTCGCGTAGGGCTCCAGGCTGCTCAGGGCGCGGGACCACGCGGCCCGGGTGTGCGGGCGATCCTCGGGATGGACCGCATCCAGGAAGCCGAGCCCTGCATAGGCGGCCTCGTCCTGACCGGTGAAGCGGCTCCAGGCCACCTGGCGTCGGTGCAGGCTGCCCTCCGGGTTGGCGGTCCAGACGATGGCCGCGCTGGCCTCGATCAGCGAACGGAACCGCTCCTCGCTGCGGCGCAGACGGGCCTCGGCCAAATGGCGGATGGTCTCGTCGACCACGACGAGGCCGACGCCCTCCACGTTCTCATCGGTCGAGGCGCTCTCCACGCCCCGGAGCGGGTAGAAGCTCATCGAGAAGTGGCGGACACCGCCGGGAGCGGAGGGAGCCGGCACGGCCACCGGGACGTTCGGCGAGACCAGGCCGTCCTTCAGGGCCGCGGCGAGCTTCAGGGCGAGTTCTTCCCGGAGGGTCGGAAGCATGGCCCAGATCGGCGCGCCGAGATCGGCCCCGAAGCCGCGTTCGCTCATCGTGGCGAGCGCCCGGTTCATGTGCCGGATCTTCAGGTCGCGGTCGAGGAAGCCGAGGCCCACCGGCGCGTTGGCGAGCACGCCGTCGAGCAGGCGCGACATGCGCAAGGATTCCTGCCGGCGCACCAGAGCGAGGCGGGCGAGCAGCACGATCGCGCCCAGCGCCGCCGCCCCCGAGAGCAGGAACAGCAGGAGCCCGCGCCAACCCTCGATCGCCTGAAGGGTGGCGAGACGCTCCAGCGTCGCGGCCTGACGGGCTGCCGCCTCGGCGCGGATCGCGTCCATCAGCTGCTTGCCTTCGCCGGTGCGGACCAGCTCGATGGCCGGCTCGAACCCCTGATTGCGCCGCGCCGCCACGACCCGGGCCGCGAAGTCCCGCTTCTGCGCGATCAGTCCGGCGAGCGAGGGGCCGCCGGCGCGGACCGGATCCTGCGCGGCCGAGCCGAGGCCGGCGAGTTCCGTCTCGATCTTGGTGAGGGCGCTCGTGTAGGGGGTGAGGTAATCCTCGCTGCCGACCAGGACGAAGCCCCGCTCGCTCGTCTCCAGGTCCTTCACCTCGGAGATCAGGCGCTCGATCCCGGCGACGGTGTCGTTCGCGTGGGCCGTCGCGGTCCGGTCGGCCTCGCCGGTGAGGTAGTTCGCCGTGCCGCTGCCCAGGGCGACGACCAGCAGGACGAACGCCGCCGGGGAGCCCAGGAGCCAGCCGAGCGGGCCGGCGCTGCGCCAGTTCCGCCGACGCAAGGAGAAGATCGATCCGACGCGAGACGGGGCGCTCACGTCTCCACCAGCCCGGTGCTGGCACCCGACGCCTCGGAATCGGGCCGGCCGTGCGGCTGGGCGAGGTATTCCCGCGACCGCATCTCGATGAGTCGCGAGACGGTCCGGTCGAACTCGAAGGCCTCGCGGCCGCTCTCGGCGGTGTAGAGCTCCTGCGCGTCGGCGTCCGCGGAGGCCACGAGCTTCACGTGCCGGTCGTAGAGCGTGTCGACCAGCGTGATGAAGCGCTTGGCCTCGTTCCGGTCCGCCTCTGCCATGACCGGGATCCCGTCCAGAATGACCGTGTGGTAGGCGCGGGCGAGCGCCATGTAGTCGGAGGCGCCGAGCGGCTTGCGGCAGAGATCGTCGAAACCGAACCGGGCCACGCCGGTCGCCTGCTCGGGGACCTCCACGGCCCGGCCGTGAACCGTGACCGTCGCCGGAAGGCCCCGGACCTTTCCGGTCAGTCCCTTGAAGGCGGCGTCGAGGGCGGCGCGCGCCTTGGCGTCGGCGGGAACGTGATAGACGGCCGCGCCGCCGAGCTTCTCCAGTCGGAAGTCGGTACGGGCGTCGAGCCGGACGACGTCCACGCGCTCCTTCAGGGTCGCGACGAACGGCAGGAACAGCGCCCGGTTCAGCCCGCCCTCGTAAAGCCTGTCCGGCTCGACGTTCGAGGTTGCGACGATCGTGACGCCCCGCCGGAACAGGTGGTTGAACAGGCGACCCAGGATCATCGCGTCGGCGATGTCGGTGACGGTGAACTCGTCGAAGCACAGCAATGTCGCCTCGTCGGCGAGCTGGTCGGCCACCGGCCCAATCGGGTCGTCGCCCTTGACGGTGCCGGCCTTGAGCGCCTGCCGATAGGCGTGGATGCGTTCGTGTGCGTCAGCCAGGAAGCCGTGGAAATGGACCCGCCGCTTCGGCTCGGGGGCCGCCTCATGGAACAGGTCCATCAGCATGGTCTTCCCGCGCCCGACCGAGCCCCAGACGTACAGGCCCCGGATCGGTTCGGCTTCGTCCTTGCGCCGGAACAGCCAGCCGAGGGCGCTCGTCTTGCTGGCGCGCTTGCGACGCTGCAGGTCCAGGACCAAGCGGTCGAGGGCGCGCACCAGATGCCCCTGGGCCGGATCGCGCTCGATCGCCCCGGTGGCGACCAGGGCCTCGTAGCGCTCGTGGACCGGCCCAGGCGAGACCGCGCTGGCCCGCGCCGCCGGCGACGGGGCGATGTGCTTGCCGGATCTGTCGTTCACGCCGCCGGTTCCTCGCTGCTGGTCGCGGCACCGGTTCGGCACCCCCCGCGCCCGCGTCGGCGGTCAACGACCCGGGACCTGTTCCAGTGCCGCGCAAGCTCGGCCTGAATCAACCCCGCGGCTGAACAGTCGCAGGAAAGCGTCCCATCGGCCCTGCGCATGGCAGATCCGCCGAGGGTCAGCCAAGCGTTTCGCTGCATTGCACAACGACTTTGAGGATGCGAGATCCGCTCCGTCTTTGGGAGGAGCGTCCGGATCTCCCTGCGCGGCACCGCGCACGAACCGGAGCTTCATCATGGCGGCACAAGCCTTCGAGGGTCTGGCCCACACCGTCCGCCGTCTGTGGCCGGCCGACCGCACGGCGGTCCTGAACTATTTCCTGCGGCTGGATCCGGAGACCCGGGCGAGCCGCTTCATGGGCAATGTCAGCGAGGCCGGGGTCAGGGCCTACGCCACGCAGGCCCTGACCGCCGAGGGCGTGATGTACGGCGCGTTCGTGGGTGGTGCGCTGCGCGGCCTCGGCGAATTGCGGCCCATGGGACCGGGTGCCTCGCGCTACGTCCTGGGGCCGCATGCCGAGGCGGCCTTCGCGGTGGAGCGGGCATTCCGTCGGCGCGGCATCGGCGCCGCCCTGTTCGCGCGGATCGCGAGCTCGGCGCGGCATCGCGGCGTCGTCGATCTGCACGTGCGCTGCCTGTCGGGGAACGGACCGATGCTGCGGCTCGCGGCCAAGCACGGGGCGGCCCTCCAGCACGAGGGGCGTGAGATCGAGGGCGCCCTCCACCTCGCGCGTCCGACGCCGTTCTCCCTCTGGTACGAAGGGATCGCGGAGGCTTTCGACTTCACCCTGGCGGCAAGCTTTCCGGAGCAGATGCGGCCCCCGGCCTGAATCCGTGAGCGCCGTCCACGCGGAGAGCCCGCGCGCTCACCCGGCGGCGTCGCCGACGAGCGCGAAGGTCAGGAGATCGACCGACCGGGCCCCGCCGCGCAGCAATGCCCGAGCGGCAGCGTTGCCAGTCGCGCCGGTGGTCATGACGTCGTCCACGAGGAGGATCCGGCGCCCGCGGATCCGGTGCTGTTCGGCGGTTGCCACGCGGAAGGCGCCGCTCAGGTTCTCGGCGCGGGCCGCACGGCTCAAACCCACCTGGGACCGCGTCGCGCGGACGCGCACGAGCGCCGTGGCGACGAAGGGGAGCCCGGCCGATCGGGCAATCACCCGGGCCAGAAGGGCGGACTGGTTGAACCGCCGGCGCCACAGGCGTCCGCGGTGGAGCGGTACCGGGACCACGCAATCGGCGTCGGCGATCAGGGTTCGGCCGCTCGCGGCCATCATCCGGGCCATGACGCGGGCCAGATCGAGGCGGTCCTCGTATTTCAGGCGATGGACGAGGCGGCGCGCCACCGCGTCGTACAGGGCTACAGACCGGGCACGCTCGAAGACCGGCGGCTCGGCGATCGCCCGGGGTGAGAGCAGCGGGCCGACCCCGAGATCGACCGCGAACGGCGTCCCGTAGCGCTGGCAGACCGGCTCCTCGATCAGCCGCAGGCTCGACCAGCAGGCCGGGCACAGGGCGCCGGGATCCGCGGTGGCGCCGCCGCAGCCCGCGCAGGTGGGCGGATAGATCAGCGAGACGACCCCGCGCGGCAGTCCGCGCAGGGTCCTTGCGACGGCCTCGAGAGCCGTCATGCGGCGGACGCGCCGCCCGAATCCGCGCCTCTACTGGGCCGAGACCGGGCGCGCCTGCGGCGCCATCTGCTGCTGCTGCATCTGGCGGTCGCGGGCGTTGGCGCGGTGACGGCCGATGGCGCAGCCGGCCGCAGCGCCGACGAGGCCGTGATGGCCGGCATAGTGCCCCGCGATGCCGCCGACGATGGCGCCCTTGATGCAGCCCTTGGCTTCGGCACCGCCGGCGGCCGCGAGGGTGGTGAGGGCCACGGCGGCCCCGACGAGCATACGCTTCATGATCAATGCTCCATGACGAATCTCGGCCGTTTAAGCCGGTTGCAGCAGGAACAGCGACGCTGCCGAGTCGTTCCGACATTCTAGCGCGGCTCACGGATCCGTGCGCGCGGCCGTGCGAGAGGTGGCGCGGGACGGCTTCAGATGCCATCTCCCCCGCGATGGATGCTCCCTCCGCCCTGTTCGACACGGCCCTCGCCCGCCGTCGCCTCGCCCGAGCCCAGGGCCGCGGCTACGCGGGCTTCCTCGTCGATCGGCTCGCCGAGGATCTCGATGACCGCCTGGGGGCGGTCCTGCGCCGCTTCACTTCGGTGCTCGACCTCGCGACGCCCGTCCCGGTGGCGGCCCGGATGCTCGCGGCCCGGTATCCGGAGGCGCGGCATCTCCGTCTCGCGGCCCGGCCCGAGACGGGCGGCGGCCTGATCGTCGGCGACCCGGAGGCGCTGCCGCTGGCGGCCGGAAGCCTCGACCTCGCCGTCTCGCTGCTGAGCCTTCACGCCGTGAACGACCTCCCGGGCACGCTGATCCAGCTGCGCCGCGCCCTGCGGCCGGACGGGTTGTTCCTCGGCTGCCTGCTCGGCGGCGCCACCCTGACCGAGCTGCGCCAGAGCTTCGCCCAGGCCGAGAGCGAGGTCGAGGGCGGGATCAGCCCGCGCGTGGCGCCCTTCGCGGCGGTGCGTGAGGCCGGCGGGTTGCTCCAGCGGGCCGGTTTCGCCCTGCCGGTGGCCGATACCGATACGCTGACGGTCCGCTACGCCGATCCGTTCGGCCTGATGCGCGATCTGCGCGCCATGGGCATGACCAACGTGCTCACCGAGCGGCGGCGGACGCCGCTGCGGCGGGCGACGCTCCTGCGGACGGCCGAGATCTATGCCGAGCGGTTCGCGGATCCGGATGGGCGCGTGCGGGCCACCTTCGAGGTGCTGTGGCTTTCGGGCTGGGTCCCGCACGAGACCCAGCAGAAGCCGCTTCGGCCCGGGACCGCGAAGACGCGCCTCGCCGACGCGCTCGGAACCGTCGAGTTGAAGCCCGAAGGAGGGAGCACGCCATGAAGGTGCCTGGACCGGACCACCCGATCACCATCGAGCCCGAGCCCCGCCGCGTCCGCGTCGTCGTGGCGGGTGTCGCGGTCGCCGAGAGCCGGAACGCCCTCCGGCTGCAGGAGGCCCAGTATCCGCCAGTCTTCTACGTGCCGCGGAGCGACATCCGGGCCGATCGCTTCGTCGCCTCGTCGCGCACCACACACTGCCCGTACAAGGGCGACGCCCACTATTTCGACCTCGTCGTCGACGGCACCCGGCGCCCCGACGCGGTCTGGAGCTACGGGGACCCGTACCCGGCCGTCGCGGCGATCCGGGACCACGTGGCGTTCTATCCGGACCGGGTCGACGCCATCACGCTGGAGGACTGAGCCGGTCACCCGCCCGGTTTACCCGATTCAATCCCGGACGAGGCTCCAGAACCCGTGCTTGCGGCCGTGCGCCTGCCGCAGCGCCGCGCGGTAGGCCTTCGGATCCGGCTCGGCATCGCCGGCCGCGAGGCGCCCCGCCAGGGCGTCGAGTTCCGCGAGGTAGCGCGCCCCATGCGGGTAGGCGGCGCTGCGGCCGCCCTCGAGGATGGAGTCGAGGAGCCGGCGATACAGGATCGTGGCCGCCCGGGGGTGTTCCTGGGCAAGCGCCTCGGCCGCCGGCGCCAGCACCGCGTACTGATCGCCCTGCCAGATCCCGGGCCTCGCGACCACCAATCCGGCGGCGCGGCGAAGATCCGGCCAAGCCGTCAGGAAGGTCAGAGCCCGGTGCGGCTGCGGGAAGGCCTCGGCATGGTCGAGGGCGCGCTGGAGCGCCTCCTCGTCCTCGAAATCCGGAAGCTTGGCGAGGAAGGTCCGCAGCATCGGCGCGTCGAGTTCCCGCTCGAATCGGGTCCACCGGAGGAGCTGTGCCTCGTCGGACCGGCCGAGGGCATCGAGGACCTCGATCTCCAGCGACTGCCGTTCGCGCTCCGGCCCGCGCGTATCGAATCCCGCGATCAGATCCGCCCGCGTCGCGATGCGCAATCCCGGATCTTGCATGCGCCGGATCCAGTCCAGCGCCTCTTCCGCCCGTCCGGCGGCGAGGAGGCGCCGGGCAATCTCGACGCGGTTCTCCCGCCCCGGCAGCACCGTGCGCTCCAGGGCGATGAAGGCGTCCGGATCGCCGCGCCGGTCGGCTATGGCCTGCCGGAGGCGCAGGATCTGGATCCGGGCCGCCTGCCGATGATGCGTCGCCTCGCGGCGGGGATCGCCGCCCGTCGGCATCGCGGCGTCGGCCGCGGCGAGCCTGTCGTCGATCTCGGCAAGGGCCGACTCGGGCAGCGTCGGGATCATGTCCCCGAGGACGAGTCCCAGTGGACCGAACGGATCCGCCGCAAAGGGCTCGACGAGGCGTGCCGCCAACCCGGCAGCCTCCGCCGGAGGCAGGTTGCCCGCGATCTCCACGAAGGCCGTCGAGGCGCGATCGAACACGCCCTGCACCGCGCCGGTGCTGTCGTCGACACGGTTCAGGACCGCGTCGGCACCGTTGAGGAAGCGTCTCAGGCGATCGAGGGCGGCGCCCGCATCGAGGGGGCGCAGCTCGTCGAGGATCACCGTCACGGTGGCGTTGAGATCGGCCGCGAAGGTCCGTCGCTTCTGCCAGTCGATATAGCCCTGGGCCCCCTCCAGGGCCGTCAGCCGCCGGTCGACGATGGCCGCCACGGCGTCCGGCCCCTGGAGGGAAGCCAAAGCGGCGCTCACCAGCTTCTTGAAGGCGGGATTGCGCGCGGTCTCGCCGAGGATCAGCCCGATCAACCGGTCCGGGCCGAGCGCCGCCAGCGTTTCCGGCGACGGTGTCGTGCGGCGCACGCCCTTCGGGAGGGCGGGCGCCTTCCGGCGTCCCTGCGGCGGCGGTTCCGGTGTCACCCGCCGCGCGCGCGCCACGATGGCCTCCTTCGATGCGTCGGGTTCCACACGGCCGTCCCGTCCGCGCCGGCTACTCCACGACGCGGGCGCGGGGCCGATCGCTGCCCTGGGCGGTCTCGTCGTGCCAGCCGCCGGCCTGATCCTGGTAGCGGATGCCCTCGGTCGAGCCGGGGACCTGCTGCTCTGCCGCCGCGGCCTGGGCCGCCTGCAGCGCCTCTTCGCGACTCGGGAAGGTCTCGGAAAAGACGTCGCCGACCTTGTAGGCGAACCCGCCGTCGTGCTCGACGATGCGATAGGTAACCTCAGACATCACGCCTCCTGTTCACGCCCGGCATTGTTGAGCGCGAACCCGCCGGATGTGCTGGGGGTTCCAGGCGTGGTGCGTGGCGGCCTCCGATCCGCCGGAAAGTGCCGCTATCGGCAGCGGATCCCGATATCCAGACGATCCCGATGCAGCTTCGCCCGCTTCTCGCCCTCGCCCTCCTCCTGGTCGCCCGGCCCGCCAGCGCCGAGGAGGGGTTCCTCGACAAGCTCTTCGGCGGTTCCGGGCGCGGGACGCCGCCCAATCCGTTCGCCTCGAACTACCCGTCCGCGCCGCCCTCCGCGGAAGAAATCCGCGCCGTGCGGGCGCGGCGCGACGAACGCGGCGTCCGGCGCGGCCCGCTGCCTCCGGGCCGCATCCCGGAGGAGTGAGGCTCAGGCGTCGCCGACGACTCCGGCCGCGTCCTGGGCCTGAAGCACGTCCGGGCGCGGCATCGAGATGATGTTGTAGCCGGCATCCACGAAATGGACCTCGCCGGTGACACCGCCCGAGAGCGGCGACAGGAGGTAGAGGGCTGAGCCGCCGACATCCTCCAGGCTCACCGTGCGCCGCAGCGGCGCATGGGCCCGCTGGTGATTGAACATCAGCCGCGCGTCGGCGATCCCGGCGCCCGCCAGCGTCCGCATCGGGCCGGCGGAGAGCGCGTTGACGCGGATCCCGTCCGGACCGAGATCGCTCGCGAGGTAGCGGACGGACGCCTCCAGCGCCGCCTTGGCCACGCCCATCACGTTGTAGTTCGGCATGACCCGGGTCGCCCCGCCGTAAGTCAGGGTCAGCAGGGACCCGCCCTGCGTCATCCGCTTGGCCGCGCGCTGCGCGATCTCGGTGAACGAGAAGCACGAGATCGTCATCGTCCGCACGAAATTCTCGCGGGTGGTCACGTCGACGTAGCGGCCCTTGAGCTGCGCCTTGTCGGAGAAGCCGATGGCGTGGACCACGAAGTCGAGGCCGCCGTCGAATCGCGCATCGAGGGCCTCGAAGGTCGCATCCACGGAGGCGAGGTCCTCGACGTCGCAGGGGAGGACGAGATCCGAATCGAGTTTGGCGGCGAGCGGTGCCACGCGGCGTCCCAAAGCCTCGCCCTGGTAGGTGAAAGCCAGGCGCGCGCCCTGGGCGTGCAGCGCCTTGGCGATACCCCAGGCGATCGAGTGATCGTTCGCGACGCCCATGATCAGGCCGCGCTTGCCTGCCATCAATCCCGTCATGCCGACTCACATCCTGACCAAGCACGCCGCCCCTACCAGGCGGGGACGGTCCGCGATCCGCGCAAGCGAACCGCCAAAGGGTGCCTTAGCGCGGCTCGCCGTGCGTTCCAAACCGGTCGGCGGTCGGACGGCAGGCAAAAAAAAGCCCCGCCTGTTGGCGGGGCGTTCCCGGCGGGGCGGCCGGACTCAGAAATGGCCGTCCGTATGCGATTGGGCCTCGTCGATGAGGGCCTGCTTGGCGTAGATCGCGGCGCAACCGGCGATGACCAGCCCGCTTAGCGTTCCGAAGATGAAAGTCCCCATTGCCACCACCAGATCTCAACATTCGGTAAACGCCGACCTCAAGCCGGCGGTTCCCTTCAGTAATCAGGCGTCGACGTGCTTCAGGACCAGGGTCGCATTGGTGCCGCCGAAGCCGAAGGAATTCGTCAGCACGTGCCCGAGCTGCGCGTCGTCCCGACGCGCCCGCAGGATCGGCATGTCGGCGAAGGCGGGATCGAGTTCGTCGATATGCGCGCTCTCGCAGATGAAGCCGTTGTTCATCATGAGCAGGCTGTAGATCGCCTCCTGCACGCCGGTGGCGCCGAGCGAGTGACCGGTGAGCGACTTCGTGGCGGCGATCGGCGGGCATGCGTCGCCCCGGCCGAAGACCTCGCGGATCGCCTCGATCTCCTTGTCGTCGCCGACCGGCGTCGAGGTGGCGTGCGGGTTGATGTAGTCGATCCGCGCGCCCTTCAGGCCTTCCATGGCCTGCCGCATGCAGCGGACGGCCCCTTCGCCCGACGGCGCCACCATGTCGTGCCCATCCGACGTGGCGCCGTAGCCGGCCATCTCGCCGTAGATCCGGGCGCCCCGCGCCTTGGCGTGCTCCAGCTCCTCGAGGACCAGAACGCCCGCGCCGCCGGCGATGACGAAGCCGTCGCGGTTGGCATCGTAGGCGCGGGAGGCCCGGGACGGCGTGTCGTTGTACTTGGACGACATGGCGCCCATGGCGTCGAACAGCACCGAGAGGGTCCAGTCGAGGTCTTCGCACCCACCCGCGAAGATGATGTCCTGCCGCCCGCCCTGGATGATCTCTGCGGCGTTGCCGATGCAGTGATTCGACGTCGCGCAGGCGGAGGAGATCGAATAATTCACGCCGCGGATCTTGAACCACGTCGCCAGGGTCGCCGAGGCGGTGGACGACATCGCCTTCGGCACCGCGAACGGGCCGATGCGCTTGGGGCCCTTCTCCCGGGCGATGGCGGCGGCCTCGACGATCACCCGGGTCGACGGACCGCCCGAACCCATGATGATGCCGGTGCGCTCGTTCGAGATGTCGCCCTGTTCTAGACCCGCGTCCCGGATCGCCTGATCCATGGCGACGTGGTTCCAGGCGGTGCCGCCGCCGTGGAAGCGCATGGCGCGCCGGTCCACCACGCCTTCGGGGTCGAGGGTCGGCGCGCCCGAGACCTGGCTTCGGAAGCCGTGCTCGGCGTAGCTGGCGTCGCGCGCGATGCCCGAGCGGGCTTCGCGCAGGGAGGCGAGCACCTCCTGCGTGTTGTTGCCGATGGACGAGACGATGCCCATCCCGGTGATGACGACACGGCGCATGATGGTGACACTACCTCCGTCGCGGCCTCGGTCGCCCGGGCCACGTACCGGTCAGCTAAGGTGACGCGGACACAATCTCAACCACCGAGATCGTCCGGCGTTGCGGCCGAGCCGCGAACCGGACGCCCGGCCGACGCGATTCAGCTCTGGAACAGGCCGACCCGCATGTCCTGAACCTGATAGACGCGCTCGCCGTCCGCTTCGAGCCAGCCGTCGCCGATGCCGAGGACGAGCTTGCCCTGACGGACGCGCTTCACGTCGACATTGTAGACCACCTTCTTCATCGTCGGCAGGACTTGGCCGGCGAGCTTCACCTCGCCGACGCCGAGGGCGCGGCCACGACCCGGCGAGCCGAGCCAGCCGAGATGGAAGCCCAGCATCTGCCAGAGCGCATCGAGCCCGAGGCAGCCCGGCATCACCGGATCGCCCTGAAAGTGGCAGGGGAAGAACCAGAGGTCCGGCCGAATGTCGAGTTCGGCGGTCACGTGGCCCTTCCCATGGGCGCCACCCTCGGCCGCGATGGACGTGATGCGGTCGAACATCAGCATCGGCGGAAGCGGCAATTGCGCGTTCCCGGATCCGAAGAGTTCGCCGCGCCCGCAGGCCAGAAGATCCTCGTAAGAATAGTGCGACCGGCGGTTCGCGTCCTGCGCTTGTGTCTCGGCGTCTGGCGGCATTGGGTTGGCTGTTTCCTCGGATGTGCGCGATCTTCACGTCGCGGGCGACTATACTCGGCCCGTCGGCTGGCGCGCGGGTTAGCACGGGGCGTCGCGCCTTCAAAGCCTGCGGCCGCAGGCATGCGGCAACGCTCGGGTTGCGACAGCCTGACCACTTCAATATACTCGGGCGACATCCGTTCCTTCAGGCCCCTCGTCGAGCGTTCAGTCCAGCGATGTCCGAACCGGTGCCATTCCAGGCCGTCTTCAACGGCCGGGTCCCCGCCCCCCAGTTGGAGGCCAACGGGACTCCGCGGCGCGGGTGCCCGCTGTCCGACCTCCGCGACCGCCTGCGTCGGGCCGGCCTGCGGCCGACGCGGCAGCGTCTCTCCCTCGGCTGGCTTCTGTTCGGCCGCGGCGACCGCCATCTCACGGCCGAGATGCTCTACGACGAAGCGATGCGCGCCAAGGTGCCGGTGTCGCTGGCGACGGTGTACAACACCCTCCATCAGTTCACCGAGGCGGGGCTGCTGCGCCAGCTCGCGCTCGACGGGTCGAAGGCCTATTTCGACACGAACCCGACCGAGCACCACCACTTCTACCTGGAAGACGAGAGCCAGGTCATCGACATGCCGGATTGCGGCATCACGGTTGATTCGCTGCCCGAGGCCCCCGAGGGGATGGAGATCGCCGGGGTCGAGGTGATCGTACGGCTGCGCCGCAGCCGGCCGGCGGGCCGCCGCCAGGGCTGACGCCGCGGTACGGCTCAAGGAATCATCAGGATCGTCGCAAAGGCCCGGTTTCGTCCGGGCCTTTGCGTTTGCGCTCGGTCGCGCGACACCGGAGCGCCGGCCATTCCGGTCGGGGTGCGGCGATCGGTGCCGGCATCGGATACCGTCTGCTGCGCGGTCCCGGTATGGGAGTGTCCGTGCCGGCCGGCATCGCCCGATGGCGATGATCGCGCCGAACGCTACTCCACGACCTCGTTCGGATAGACGCCCCACAGGCGGTTCTGGCGGATATAGCCATCCACGTCCCGCTTGTTCGGCAGGGCGACGATCAGGCGGCACCACGTGCCGGTGCAGCTCTTGACGCTGCCGATCACCCCGGTCTGAAGCTTGGCCTCGTCCTCGGCGCCGTCGTCGGCCTTCGCGCGCAGCGATACGGCAGCCTTCTCGACGCCCTTGTCGGGGCCGGCATTCACGATGGCGGTCCGGCGGCCGGACAGCAGGGAGTGCAGCACCCAGCCTTCGGTCCCCTCCGAATCGCGGATCCGGCGCCAGGTCTCGAACTCGCCGATGATCTCGACGGGCAGGCCGGCCCGCTGGAAGACCCAAAGGGTGCGGTGATCCTTGGAGGGGCCCTCGCGGAGGTTGACGCGATCGGTCTTCAGGCTCGCGTAGCGCGGCAGCGGCAGCTTGGTCACCGGTCCGACCCCAGCCTCGGGGCCTGCGGGCGGCGCCGCCCGGGCACCGGTCGCGAGGCCGCCGGCCAGCATCGCCACGACGGCGAAGCTGAGGCGTGACACGCGCATGGTCGTCTCCCTATCCAGACGTGGCGTTGGTGGGCGCCGGACCTGTCGAAAGCAGGGCCGGTTCGACACGCGGACCGGGCCGCATCCGATTGTGTTCCGGCCCACCTCTGGTAGAGAGGCCGATGGGTCGGAACTGGCTCCGGAACCGGCGCCTCGTGACCGATCCTGTCTGGCCGAGTTCGGTTAACGGACGCTTGCGGGAAGCGGTCCGGGCGGAAGCCGCCGGGCGCGTGCCGCAATCAGGGCCGCGGGGCTGACGGGGAGAGAGACGTGTCGAAGCGCAAGCCGCTGGTGGTCGTGACGCGGCGCCTTCCGGATGCCGTCGAGACGCGGATGCGTGAGCTGTTCGACGTCCGGCTCAATGCCGACGACGCTCCGCTGGCGGCGGACGATCTGGCGGCCGCTTTGCGCGAGGCCGATGTCCTCGTCCCCACTGTCACGGACGAGATCGATTCCGGCCTGATTGCCCAGGCCGGACCGAACCTGCGGCTCATCGCCAATTTCGGCAACGGCGTCGATCACATCGACGTGGCGGCGGCGCTGGAGCGCGGCATCACGGTCACCAACACGCCCGGCGTTCTGACCGAGGACACCGCCGATATGACAATGGCGCTGATCCTCGCGGTGGCCCGCCGGGTGACCGAGGGCGCGCGGATCATCCCGGATGACGAGTGGACCACGGGCTGGTCGCCGACCTGGATGCTCGGCCGGCGCATCACCGGCAAGCGGCTGGGGATCGTCGGCATGGGCCGGATCGGCCAGGCCCTGGCCAAGCGCGCCCGCGCCTTCGGATTGCAGGTCCATTACCACAACCGCCGCCGTGTGCCCGCCGCCATCGAGAGCGCCCTCGACGCCACCTACTGGGAATCCCTCGACCAGATGCTGGCGCGCGTCGACATCGTGTCGGTGAATTGCCCGCACACGCCAGCCACCTACCATCTGCTCTCGGCGCGGCGCCTGAAGCTGCTCAAGCCCGAGGCCATCGTGGTCAACACCGCCCGCGGCGAGGTGATCGACGAGAACGCCCTGGCGCGCTTGATCGAGGGCGGCGAGGTTTCGGCGGCCGGCCTCGACGTGTTCGAGCAGGAGCCCGCAGTCAGCCCCCGGCTCGTCAAGCTCGCGCGCCAGGGGAAGGTCGTGCTCCTGCCGCATATGGGTTCGGCAACCTATGAGAGCCGCACCGACATGGGCGAGAAGGTCATCATCAACATCAAGACCTTCATGGACGGCCACAGGCCGCCGGACCGCATCCTGCCCAGCATGCTCTGAGCAGCGCTGCGCCTTCGAAGGGCCTCAGGCCGCCAGCGGCTTTCTGGCGGCCTCGACGCTTTGGAACAGGCGCTCCGAGGTCGGCTTGAGGAAAGCGAAGTCGCATTCCGGGCTCTGATCGGAGAGGTCCTTCAGATCGGAATGGCCGACGCACAGCACCCTGCCCGGCTCCGCGCAGACCGCGAGGCGGTGCGCGCGTGCACCGGCGACGGAAGGCCCAATTCGCCCACGACACTGCCCGCGCCCGCCGCGAGACCGACTTCCGGCGTCCGGAAGCGTAGACGAGCCGCACGGATGGTCTGGCCGCGGTCAGAGGGCGTCGCCGGTCACCGCCTGCGGCTTGGCCATGCCCTGAACGCCCTGGAACAGGCGTTCGCTTGTCAGCTTCAGGAAGTAGAACCCGAATTCGGGGTTTTGGTAGTAGAGTTGCTTTACGTCCGAATAGGACACGCACAGCGCGTGGCCCGCCTCGACGCAGACCAACGACGCGGTTCGGGCATTGCCGGGTGACAGCAGACCCAGCTCGCCGACGATCCCGCCCTTGCGCACCTCGAGGCCGACCTCCGGGATCCGGAACACGCCGCTCTCGATGTAGTACATCTCGTCGGCGAGATCCCCCTTGCGGAACACCACCTCGCCGACGCCGAACGGGCGCCGCGAGCCGAAGGGCCGCAGCCATTCGAGGGACAGGTCGCCGTCGGCGGCCGTCTCCACGTCGCGGACGAGGCGCATCATCTGCCAGAGCCGGTAGGCATTGAAGGGCATCTGGATCAGCTCGGTGAGCACCACCGGCATGCTGCCGATCAGGATGCCGTAGGTGATCACGGCACAGCTTGCGCAGAGCGAGATGATCCGCAACGGAATCATCGTGCTCATGGCCGTCGCCGAAATGGTCAGCGCCGTCCCGAGATAGCCGATGCCCTCGACCCAATCCATGGCCGCCCCCTGAAGCGTGTCAGCCGGGGGATGCCTGTCTTGCCCCGCTCCGGCAAGCTTTTCGGGGCTTTCCGCGCAGCGGGGATCTCAGCCTGTGCCTGCACGGATACGCGTCCCGGCCCCGTCCGTGACGACCGCGGCCACGGCCTCGGCGGCCCGAACGCCCTCCTCGTAGGCGCCGCCGACGGTGCCCCACTGTTCCCAGGACAGCGCCTCGCCGGCGAACCAGACCGTATCGGCCACCGCGCCGCGCAGGGCCTGTCGCGCCGGCGCATGGCCCGGCGGGACTACCGCCCACGATCCGCGCGACCATCGGTCGTGGCGCCACGCGCTCACCGCCGGGATCGTGAGATCGCGCAGCCGTGCGCCGCCGAAATGCTCGGCCAGGACCGCGCGGACATGGCGGCGCACGCCGTCTGCGCCGGAGCCAGCGGCGTCGATCGCCGCCGCCTCGTGCAGGTCGAGTTCGTAATAGTGGAACGGCGTTCCGTCGATGCGGGTCAGAAGCCCCGGCGGCGCGTGACGCCCGCCATGGATCGCCGCGAGCCGGTCGCGGCCGCGGAACGGGCTCGACGGCCAGTGCAGCACCGCGTGCTCGTAGATGCCGGTGGTGAACCCGTCGATGGCGGCGCGGGCCGCATTCGGCAGCGGCGGCGAGAAGACCGGTCCCTCACGCAACACCATCATCGGCACGGTCACGATCACGGCGCGCGCGGCGTGCTCGGCTCCGGCCGCGGTGGTCGCGCGGACCCGGCCGCCCGACCAGTCGATCCGCGTCACCGCTGTCGCGAGCGCCACCGGCAACCCGTCCGCCAAGCGGGCGAGGTAGCTGCCGTAGCCGTCGGCGAGGAAGTAGTTGTCGCCGTATTCGAGGCTGGGGAAGTCCTGAAGCGAGACCTCGTTCAGCGGCCGGCCCGACACGAGGCCATGGACCTGCGCCACCCGCGCCCCCCAGGGCCCGAGCCCCGGCGGCAGCGCGCTGCCTGCCGGCCGGTCGGGACCGGGCTGCGCGGCGCCGCGGGTCATGGCCCGGTCGGCCCGGTCGAAGGCACGCCCGTTGGCCCGGATCTCGGCGGCGCGGCCGGGCCGACGCCCGACCCAGACGTGGCTCTCCTGCGGCGCACGGCGCAGCCGCTCGCCGCGCGTCCGACCGAGCGTCACCAGGGGGTTGATCGGCCCGGCATGAAGCCAATGGGCTCCGAGATCGAGGGCATGGCCGCGCAGGGCGACCGTCAGGGCGCGGCCACCGACGCGGTCCCGTGCCTCCAGCACGGCCACCGAAACACCCCGTGCGGCAAGAGTCCGGGCCGCGCCGATCCCCGCGGCACCCGCACCGATCACCAGCACGTCCGCCACTTCGGGAAGCGGCGCGAGGCGCGGCCTGTAGGCGGGGCGGAACGCCGGGTCGATCCATCGGGACTCCGCAGCCTGCGGCATCGCGACCTGTCCGGCGGTGCCCTGTCCGGTCGTGTCCTGTCCGGTGGTATCCTGCACGCGTTCTCCCCGCACCCTCTCGCCCCTGCGACGGCTCCCGGCCTTGCACCGGTCGCCACACCGCTCCACAACGCGCCTGCGCCGCTTTCGGCGCGGGCCGGAACACTTCGCCCGATGCTCGTCGAGTCCGCCGCGGCGGCGTTGCGCCAGACCTTCTCGCCACCGCTGCGGGCGATCCTGTGGAAATCCCTCGGCCTGACGGTCGGGCTCCTGCTCCTGGTCTGGCTCGGCCTGACCCGGCTCATCCAGGCGTTCCAGGCGAGCCACCACATCTCCACCCAGTACCCGATCCTCGACAACCTCGCCTACTATCTGGCGGGGGTCGGTCTCGTCGTGGTCCTCGCCTACCTGATGCCGGCGGTCTCGATCCTGGTGGCGGGCTTCTTCCTCGACGATGCCGCCGAGATCGTCGAGCGCACCGATTTCCCGAATGACCCGCCCGGACGCCCCATGCCGTTCGGAACCGCCATGCTCTATGCGGTGCGCTTCGCCGGCCTGACGCTTCTGGTCAATCTCGCGGCGCTGGTGATCTTCTTCGTGCCGGTGATCGGAATCGCGGCCTTCTTCGCGGCCAATGCCTATCTGCTCTCCCGCGAGTATTTCGAGATGGCGGCGGCCCGGTTCCGGCCCCTTCCGGAGGCCGCCGAGATGCGCCGCGCTTTCTCCGTCCGGACACTCGGTGCCGGTTGCCTGCTGGCGGCCCTGATGGTCGTTCCGATCCTCAACCTGCTGACGCCGCTCTTCGGAATCGCGCTGATGGTCCACCTCCACAAGCGCCTCGGCCGACGCCCGCTGGTGACCGGACCCCTGCGTTAGGCCCACGCATCTGCGAGGATGCGGCCCGTGACCGCTCTGGCCGGCCCGGCCGTCGCCCGCTACCTTCACCGTGACCCGACCTGACGTTCGGGGCGGAGAGCCGATCGATGAAGGCCCACGACGCAGGTGCGGACGTTCCACCGCCGCCCGGCAAGGTCCCGTTCTTTCTCGTAGGGCTTGCCGCAATGGGTCTCCTGGCCTGGGGCGCCTACGGCCATTGGCAGCGCGACGCGGAGGCGACCGCGACGCTGGAGCGGATCAAGACCCTCGTGCCCCAGGTGCGGACCGTCACGGCCGTGCGGGCGGAGGGTCCCGTCGATCTCGTGCTTCCCGGCGAGATGCAGGCCTTCACCACGGCGGCGATCGCCGCCCGCGCCACCGGCTACATCGCCGAACGCCGGGTCGATATCGGATCGCGCGTGAAGGCGGGCGAGCTGCTCCTGCGCATCGCCGCACCGGATCTCGATCAGCAACTCGCGCAGGCCGAGGCGCAGGTCGGACAATTGAGGGCGCAGTTGCTCCAGGCACAGGCGCAGGTCGAGCAGGCGCGCGCCAACGTCAACCTCGCCAACCTCACCAATAACCGCACTTCCACGCTCGCGGTGCAAGGTTGGGCGTCGCGGCAGAACGCCGACAACACCCAGGCCGGTGTGCTCAGTCAGGCCGCGGCGCTCGCCGCCGCAGAGGCCGGCGTGAAGGTCGCCACGGCCAACATCAAGGTGCAGGAGGCCGTCGTCGACCGCCTGAAGGCGCTCACCGCGTTCGAGCGCGTCGTAGCCCCGTTCGATGGCGTCGTAACGGTGCGCAATGTCGATGTCGGGGATCTTGTCCGGGCCGATAACGGCGGGACGCCGCTCCTGAGCATGGATCAGGACAGCACCCTGCGGATCACCGTCAACGTCCCGCAGAACGACGCCATCGGCGTCAAGCCCGGTGTCCAGGCAGCGATCACCGTCCCGCAGATGCCGGGCCGCCGCTTCGAGGGTTTTGTGGAGCGCAGCTCCGTTGCGCTGAACGCGGCGTCGCGTACGTTGACCACCCAGGTGGACGTGCCCAATCCCGACCGGACCCTGCGCGCCGGGCTCTATGCCTACGTCACCCTCAAGATCCCCCGGACCGAGCCCGGCGTAACGATCCCCGCCGAGGCGACGGTGTTCAACAGCAACGGCCTGCAGGTCGCGACCCTGGGCGACGATGACCGGGTGACATGGCGGACGATCCGCGTGCGGCGCGATCTCGGGCGCACGCTGGAGCTGGATTCCGGTCTCTCCGCGGACAGCCGCATCATCTACAGCCCGGCTCCGGACTTGCGCGACGGCCAGTCGGCCGAACCCGTGAAACCGCCGCAGTCGATGGAGCCGCTCCGATCGGCGCAACGCTGATCGGCCGGGAACAGCCCCCTGCAATCCGCGTCGGGCTCACCATCGGCCTCACCCTCGCGCCGAGCGACGGGACGAGCTGTGAGAAGCGCATCAAGAACGCCGAGGTCACCCGCAATCGCGGAAAAGTCCGAGGCGTGCGGCGCGTTGCGGTTCTTCGGGCCTGCGATGGATGAGTGCCCCCAGGTTCGCAGGATCCTGGAGCGCGATCTGCCCGATGTGCCCGCCGGGGAGATCTTCGAGGCCTGTGATCGGCCGGTCTACAGCCTCGGGGCGGATCGCATCTGCGCGTTCACGTCGGCACGCCTCGTCACCGCTTTGCGCGAGGCACTGCGGCGGATCGGATTGCCAGGACGGCGGCCGGAGCCGGACGCGCGCCGCCCCCGCGAGGAGGTCGCGCGCGCCATCGGTCTGTGGACGGAGGGACCGCCCTATTCGGCGGCGTCGAGGCGCGGGCGCTCCACGTGGCTGCGCTCGGCCTTGACCAGCTCGGCGGTCCGGAACGCCACCTCGAGAGCCTGCTCCGCGTTGAGGCGCGGGTCGCAGTAGGTGTGGTAGCGGTCCTGAAGGTCGTCGGCCGTCAGTGCCCGGGCGCCGCCCGTGCATTCGGTGACGTCCTTGCCGGTCATCTCCAGATGGATGCCGCCCGCGAAGGTGCCCTCGGCCCGGTGAACGCCGAAGAAGCCTTCGATCTCTTGCATCACCCGCTCGAAGGGCCGGGTCTTGTAGCGGCCCGCCGGGATCGTGTTCCCGTGCATCGGATCGCAGATCCACACCACCGAGCGCCCTTCACGCTCGACCGCCCGGATCAGCGCCGGCAGGTGGTCGCCGACCTTGTCGGCGCCGAAGCGGCAGATCAGGCTGAGGCGCCCCGGCTCATTCTCCGGGTTGAGCAGGTCGATCAGCCGGATCAGGCCTTCGGCCTTCATGGACGGGCCGCACTTGAGGCCGATCGGGTTCTTGATGCCGCGGGCGTATTCCACGTGGGCGTGGTCGGGCTGCCGGGTCCGGTCGCCGATCCACAGCATGTGGCCGGAGGTCGCGTACCAGTCGCCCGTGGTCGAATCGACGCGGGTCAGCGCCTCCTCGTAGCCGAGCAGCAGTGCCTCGTGGCTGGTGTAGAAATCGGTGGTCCGCACCTCCGGATGCGTCTCCGGATTGATGCCGATCGCCCGCATGAAGTCGAGGGCGTCGGTCATGCGGCCGGCCACATCCTGGTAGCGCGAGGATTGCGGCGAATCCTTCACGAAGCCCAGCATCCAGCGGTGCGCGTTCTCCAGGTTGGCGTAGCCGCCGGTGGCGAAGGCGCGCAGCAGGTTCAGGGTCGCGGCCGACTGACGGTAGGCCTCGAGCTGGCGGCGGGGATCCGGAACCCGCAACTCCTCGGTGAAGCCGATGCCGTTGATAATGTCGCCCCGGTAGCTCGGCAGGCTCACGCCCTCGAGGGTCTCGGTGGGCGAGGAGCGCGGCTTGGCGAACTGGCCGGCGATGCGCCCGACCTTCACCACGGGCGATCCGCCCGCGAAGGTCAGCACCATCGCCATCTGCAGGAACACCCGGAAGAAATCCCGGATGTTGTCGGCGGAATGCTCGTCGAAGCTCTCGGCGCAGTCGCCGCCCTGCAGCAGAAAGGCTTGGCCCGCGGCGACGCGCCCCAGCGCCGCCTTCAGCTTGCGGGCCTCACCTGCAAAGACCAGCGGCGGAAAGCTCGCGATCTGCGACTCGACGGCACCCAGGGCGGCAGCGTCCGGATAGGCGGGCACCTGCTCGATCGGCAGATGTCTCCAGCTTTTCGGTGTCCAACGCTCGCCCATGGTCTCTCTCCGCGCACCTCTTCGTGCGATCGCGCCGTCGCGCGAAGCGCGGCTTATAGAGAGGTTCCTTCACACTTGCGAGTGCCGCGAAACCGGGGGCAGGCGCGCCTCGGCGTCAGGCCTCGCCGTCTTCCACCTCGATCCCGTGCTCGGCCAGGATCCAGAAGATCGCCTCCAGGTCTTCCGCCGACACGTCCCGGGGTGGCAGCGCCTCCTCCAGATCGTCGTAGGTCAGGTTGCGGCTGCGCTGCGCCTCAGCCTTGGCGAGCAGGCGGTCGATGGCCTGACGGATATCGGGCGGCAGGGCATCGTGGCTCGGCGGCCGATGGAAGGCCGGCCGCAGGGCGTCCGCCAGCAGGCCATCGATGATCGCCTGCCGCCGCGCATGCGCGTCGTCCTCGCGTCGTCCCTTGCCTGTGCTCGGCTTGCCCATGCCACAGATATGGCTCGGTCGCGCACCGCGTCGAGGCCCCGCCCGCACGGAGGTTTCAGCCGACGCCGACCGGATGCTTGGTGACCTCCGGAACCCGCATGGTCACGAGCTCCTCGGCGGCTGTCGGATGGACCGCGATGGTCCGGTCGAAATCGGCCTTCGTCGCACCCATGGTCACGGCGATACCGACCGCCTGGATCACCTCCCCGGCATCGTGGCCGAAGATGTGGACGCCCACCACCCGGTCGCTGGCGCAATCGACCAGCACCTTCATGAGGATGCGTTCCTCGCGTCCGGACAGGGTCGCCTTCATCGGGCGGAAGCGCGCCTTGTAGACGTCGATCTTGCCGTAGATCTCCCGGGCGGCCGCCTCGTTGTGGCCGACGACGCCGATCTCGGGGGTCGAGAACACCGCGGTGGGGATCAGGCGGTGATCGACGCAGGAGGGCCTGCCGCCATAGACCGTGTCGGCGAAGGCGTGGCCCTCGCGGATCGCCACCGGCGTCAGGTTGGCGCGGTTGGTCACGTCGCCCACCGCATAGATCGACGGGACCTTGGTCTGCGAATAGGCGTCCACCGGGATCGCTCCGACCCCGTCGGTCTCGATCCCGACGCGATCGAGGCCGAGCCCGTCCACGTTGGGCCGCCGGCCGGTGGCGATGAGCACCTGATCGACCCGGATCTCGCTGCCGTCGTCGAGCTCCGCGCAGAGGCCGCCGTCCTGCCGTGCGATGCGCCGCAGCGTGCGCCCGAGCCGCAGGTCCATCCGTTGGCCGTAGGCCTCGGCGAGGGCGTCGCGGATCTCGTCGTCGAAGCCGCGCAGCAGTTTTTCGCCCCGGTGCAGCAGCGTGGTGCGGCTGCCGAGCGCCGCGAAGATGCCGGCGAATTCCACCGCGATGTAGCCGCCGCCGATCACCAGGATGCGCTCCGGGAGGCTCTCCAGCTCGAACACCTCGTTCGAGGTGATCGCCAGATCGATCCCGGGCACCGCCGGCTCTTTCACCGGATGCGCGCCCACCGCCACGAGGATGCGTTCCGCCCGGACCGTGCGGCCGGACTTCAGCAGGCGGACCGTGTGGGGATCCTCGATCACCGCCCGCTCGGGCACGATCTCGACGCCGGCGCGGATCAGGTTGGCGTCGTAGATGCCTTCGAGCCGGGTCACCTCCGCGTCGCGCCGGCTTTTGAGGGTGCCCCAGTCGAAACGGGGCTGTCCCACCGTCCAGCCGAAGCCCGCGGCATCCGCGAACTCGTCGGCGAAGCGGCCGGCATAGACCATCAGCTTCTTCGGGACGCAGCCCCGGATCACGCAGGTGCCGCCGACGCGGTACTCCTCGGCCAGCATCACCCGCGCGCCGTATCCGGCCGCGATCCGCGCCGCGCGGACACCACCGGACCCGCCGCCGATGACGAAGAGGTCGACGTCGAACGCGCTCATGCCGGACCGTCCCGCTCGGATCTCTCGTTCGCGTCGGCTGGAGACGCCGCACGCATCCAGGTGATGGCAGCGCCGAGCCCCGCCGTCCACCATGCCGCCCAGCCGTTGTGCTCGACGAAGGCGATCGCGGCCGCGCAGGCCACGAGACCGAGGGCCGTGGCGCGGTCCGGCTGCGTCAGCCGCGCGATCCGGGCAAGCATCAGCATCAGCGTCAGGGCGGCGAGGAGGGCGCCGGGCAGGCCCAGCTCGGCCCAGATCTGCAGGAAGCTGTTGTGCGGATGCCCGACCCCGAGCAGGACCCGCATCTCGGGGGGCACCGTCTCCGCGACGGGCGTCTCGGCGAAGCGCGCGCTGGTGCCGAAGCCCGCGCCGCGCCAGGGATCGGCCGCCACGGCGGCGCCGAAGCTGCGCGCGATCGCGACCCGTGCCCGGGAGGAGGACTGGACGAGCCGCTCGTGCGCCGCCTCCGGCATGGCGCGGGCGAGAAGGTCGCCCTCGACCGGGGCGAGCGCCACGGCGAGGCCGAGACCGAGGCCGGCGAGGCCGAGACCTACCCGCAGGGGCAGCATCCGGCCCAGGGCGGCCATCGCGGCGCCGGCCAGCAGGCCGAGCTGGGCGGCGCCGCTGATCGAGCGGAGGACGCCGAGCGCCGTGAAGCCCAGCACCGCCGCCGCCAAGCCCCGGGCGCTGCCTTTCCAGAGCACCAAGGCCAGCGGACCGGCCACGAGATCGAGGGTCAAGGCCGGCCGGTTGTGAACGAAGGCGGCGACCCGGCGCCCGAGCGCACGCTCCAGGGCAAGATCGGAGGCGAGGTCGATCGCGATCAGGAGGCCTGCGAGCCCGACCGCGATTGCGCCGAGGCGCGGCGCGAAGGCCGGTATGCGGCCGGGCGCCAGACAGGTGAGCAGGTAGGCGGCCAGCAGCGTCGGCAGGAACTCCCCGAGAACCCGGAGCGACGCGGCCGGGAACGGGCTCCAGGCGAGCGAGATCAGGGCCCAGGCCAGGAAGGCGAGCGCTGCGCCGGCGAGCGGCGTCCGGAGCGGTCCCAGCAGATGGCGGCGCAGGGCGGCCGCGTCCTCCGCCCAGCGCCCGGCCAGGAAGGCGAGCGCCGCCAGCCCGCAGATGAGCGGGCTCGACCGGTTGGCGAGCACCATGGCGAGCGGCATGACGGCGAGGAGCACGCCGCCCGCCGCGTAGAGGCGGCCGGCCGCGCTCATGGTCGACCTCTCACGGTGATCGACCCGCGGGGGCGGCCACCCTCACTGCATCTGATGCCCGCGCTTGCCCATCTCGGCGCGGACGCGGACCATGACGTATTCCGAGACGTCCTGCGTCCAGTCCTGCATCTCCTGCACCATCTCGTCGAGAAGCTGGGGCTGCGCCTCGACATAGTGCTTCCCGGCGGGCGAGCGGAAGAAGGTCGCGATCTCCTTCAGCTCGGCTTCGGAGAATTTCGACGCGTAGGTCCGCGCCGCGATGTCGATCATGCGCTGCTTCTGCAGTTCCATCTCCGGCTGCAGCGAGGCCAGGACTTCCTCGAGATCCTTGGAAAGCTCGGGCCTGGTGACTGTCTGCTTGCGGATCTGATCGGCGAAGGCGGGCAGCACCGAGTCGAACGAACGGGCGATACCGGAGCTGAGCATCACCTCGCGGGCGAGTGCCAGATGGCTCGGCGAAAAGGTGGAGGCCGCCGGCGTATTGGCGGCCGGGGTGCCGCCCGCCGGGGCATTCGGCTGCGCCGTCGGCTTGGTCGGCGCGGGTTTTTGAGGCTGGGCTGCAGCTGGATGCGGAAGCGCCAGGAGCGCGAGGCCGAGCGCGAGGCCGGGCGCGGCGATGAGGCGTCGGGACATGCTGGACTTTCTTGCGAGGATGACCTGCGATTGAGGACGGCGCCTCAGGCGAGGCTGCCGAGAACGGTGACCTCGGCCTGCCCGTCCCGCGCCGCCGCCAGGATCGCGGCGTCGGCGATGCCGAGGAACAGGCCATGCTCGACCACGCCCGGCACGGCCCACAGCGCGGCGCCGAGAGCCTCGGGATCGGGAATCGCACCGAGATGCGCGTCGAGGATGTAATGGCCGCCGTCGGTGACCAGGGGCTTGCCATCGGGCCGGCCGCGCAGCCGGACCGCACCGGAGCAGCCGGCCGCCGCGACCGCCGCCTCGACGGCCCGGTGCGTGGCCTTGAGGCCGAAGGGATTGACCTCGATCGGAAGCGGGAAGGCGCCCAGCCGCGCCACGTGCTTGGCCGCGTCGGCGATCACCACCATGCGGCGGCTCGCGCAGGCGACGATCTTCTCCCGCAGCAGGGCCGCGCCGCCGCCCTTGATCAGGCGCAGCTGGTCGTCGACCTCGTCGGCGCCGTCGATGGTCAGGTCGAGTTCCGGCTGCTCGTCGAGGGTCGCGAGGCGGATGCCGAGGCTCTCCGCCTGGGCCCGGGTCGCCTCGGATGTCGGGACCCCGAGGATGTCGAGTCCGGCGCCGACCCGCTCGCCGAGGAGCGCCACGAAGGCCGCCGCCGTGGATCCCGTCCCAAGGCCGAGCCGCATGCCCGGCTCGACCAGGTCGAGGGCGCGGGCGGCCGCAGCCCGGCGCAGATCCGGCCCGCTCACCGGGACACCGCCCGATCGGCGAGGTTGGGCGAGGAATCGCGCGTCATGGGCAGCCGGTCTCTCCGTGAGATTCGGTCGGCCCGTAGCACGGGACCGGGCCGACCGGAACGCCCACGCCGGCAAGGCGGCATCACGGCCGCCCACCCTGTGTCGGCGTGGCGCTGGCCCCGGCCCGACCGGGCGCAGGTCCGGTCAGCGGCGCATCGGACGCGCTCTCGACCCCGGGCTTGCCCTGCTGGGTGCAGACGACTTGCTCCTTCTTAACCAGCACGAAGCAGATGCTCATCTCGCCGGTCCGGTAATTCACCCGGAAGACCCCGGCTTCGCGGGTGTGGCGGCTCGCCACCAGCCCGTATTCCGACGGGGTCTGGGGCCCGGCGCCCTCGCCCGGCCCGAAGCAGACCGTCTGGCCGATTCCCCCCGCCGATTCCTGAAGCCCGTACTGGCAGGAGGTGACCTCTCCGGTCACCTTGTCGACCCGGTACATCCGGTTCAGGTCGGTCTGTGGCGCGGGCACGAACTCGAAGGAGGTCGCGGCCGCCGGCAGGGTTTGGAGCACGGCGCAGACGGCCAGAAGGGGCAGAGACGGTTTCATCGCGGATCCCGGGGCTGGTACGCGCTGCGTTTCGCCGCGCTTTCAGGCGAGTCTGGGGCGCTGGGTGAGACGATCGGTGCATCTGCCGCGTCCCCTCCGCCGGCTTGCCCCGCATCGCCGGCCCCGATAGCGACGCCGTTTCGAGATCCCGGCCAGCACGGAGCCCCGCAGGCATGCCCACCGAACCGACGACCCCGCCACCGATCGCCGTGTTCGACCTGGATGGGACCCTCGCGGAGACCGCGGGCGACCTGATCGGCACGCTCAACGTCCTGATGGCGCGCGAGGGGTTGTCGGAGCTGCCCCTTTCCCAGGCGCGCGGGCTGATCGGGGCCGGCGCCCGGGCGCTGATCCGGCGCGGCTTCGAGGCCGAGGGTCGGCCGCTCTCGCCGGAAGACCACGACCGGCTGTTCGATGCCTTCATCGACCATTACGGGGACCACCTTGCCGACACGACCTACCTTTTCCCCGGCGTGGTCGAGGCCCTCGATTCTCTCGAGGCGGCGGGATTCACGCTGGCCGTCTGCACCAACAAGTTTGAGGGGCAATCGGTGGAGCTGCTGCGCCTCCTGGGCATCGGTCACCGCTTCGCGGCGATCTGCGGCCGCGACACCTTCCCGCAAGCCAAGCCCGATCCGCGCCATCTCACCGGCACGATCGCACGCGCCGGTGGCGATCCGGCGCGTGCCGTGATGGTCGGCGATTCCCGGACCGACATCGACACCGCCAAGGCCGCCGGCATCCCGGTGGTGGCGGTCACCTTCGGCTATACCGATCGCCCGGTTTCCGAACTCGGGCCCGATCGGGTGATCGAGCACTTCTCGCAGCTTGTCGAGGCGGTGGGCGCCCTCGTACCGGCCGTACTCGCCTGATCCTCAGCGCAGCCAGGTCTTCAGCCGCGACACCGCTTCGCGGCACTCGGCCTCCGAGCCCGCGAACGAGAACCGGACGTGGTGGTGGCCGAGATCCGGGTCGAAATCGAGACCCGGCGTAGCCGCGACATCGGCCTCGTCCAGCATCCGCCGGCAGAAATCCGAGGCGTCGTCGGTGAGGTTCGAGACGTCGGCGTAGAGGTAGAAGGCGCCGTCGGCGGGATGCACGCGGCCGAGGCCGAGGGCCGGGAGCGCGTCCAGCAGGATCGCGCGGTTGCGCGCGTAGCCGTCGCGCACGGCGTCCAGGTCCTCCGTGGCGTCGAAGGCCGCCAGCGCACCGACCTGCGAGAGGTAGGGCGCCGAGATGTAGAGGTTCTGCGCCAGCCGCTCGATCGGGCGGACCAGCGCCTCCGGCACGACCATCCAGCCGACGCGCCAGCCGGTCATGCAATGGTATTTCGAGAAGGAGTTGATGACGACCGCGTCGGGGTCGAAGCGCAGGGCCGTGACCGTGGGCAGGCCGTAGCTGAGGCCGTGATAGATCTCGTCGGAGATCAGCGGCAGGCCGAGGTTGCGCGTTGCCGCGCAGAGATCCTGCAGGGCGGCCTCCGTGATCACCGTGCCGGAGGGATTGGCCGGGCTCATCACCAGCGCCCCGGCGACCGGCGCGCGGGCATGGGTCTCGCGGAGCAGGGCGGCGGTCGGGGCGAAGCGGTCCTCGGCGCGCAGCACCATCGGCGCCGGAACGAGGTCGAGGGCCGTCAGGATGCTGCGATAGGCCGGGTATCCGGGCTGCGGCACGGCGACCCGGTCGCCGGAATCGAACAGGCTCATGAAGGCGAGGACGAAGCCGGCCGAGGATCCGGTCGTGATCACCACCCGCTCCGGGCTCACCGCGACGCCGTGCCGCTCGGCATAGTCCCGGGCGATGCGGGCCCGAAGGGCAGGCAGGCCGAGGGCCTCCGTGTAGGGGATGCGGCCGGTGGCGAGCGCCGCCTGCGCGGCCGCGATCACCGGGCCGGGCGCGGGGGCGGAGGGCTGGCCCACCTCCATCCGCACCACGTCGACGCCAGCCCGCGCCTTGGCGGCGGCGGCGGCCATGACATCCATCGCGAGGAACGGCTGGACTGCGGCGGCCCGCCGGGAGATCGGGGTCATGGCATCCCTCGCTGCAAAGTCGTCTGCGCCGCGCTGCCGGCGCGCCGGGGGTAGACCCTCGCGGCCCGCGCCTCAACCGGATGCCGGACCGGCAGCCGCGACCGATTCGATCGGCACGGGCAGGATTTGACCGGACGCCGCGAAAACGCCTAACCCAGCCCCTACCGCTCGCGCCACGCGCGGGCCGGCCTGCCGCGCAAGCGAGGATCCATGCCTTTCATCCGCCCCCTGCCCGCGCTGGTCCTGGCGCTCGGCCTCGTCGCCGTCCCCGCCCTCGCGCAGACCGCGACGCCCCCCGCCGCGCCCTTCACGGACGCGCAGCGCGCCGGCATCGAGGCGATCGTCAAGGACTACCTGATCAAGCATCCCGAAGTGCTTCAGGAGGCCCTTGCCGAGGCTGAGAAGCAGCAGGCCGAGACGCAGCGTCTCGCCCAGGCCGCCGCGTTGAAGGAGTCGCGCGAGGCGCTGCTCAACGGGCCTCACGATGTCGTCGCCGGCAACCCGTCGGGCGACGTCACGCTGGTCGAGTTCTTCGATTACAATTGCGGTTACTGCCGCAAGGCGCTGGCTGACGTCCAGACGCTGATCAAGTCCGATCCGAAGCTGCGGGTGGTGATCAAGGACTTCCCGGTGCTCGGCCCGGAATCCCTCGAGGCGAGCCAGGTGGCCATCGCGGTGCGCCAGCAGCTCAAGGGCGACAAGCTGTGGGAGTTCCACCAGAAGCTCCTGGAGACCAAGGGCCGGGTGAACGGCGCCCGGGCGATCCAGGTCGCCAAGGACCTCGGCGCCGACACGACCAAGCTCCAGAAGGACATGGCCTCCCCCGAGGTGAAGGCCGCGCTTAGCGAGAACCGCGGTCTCGGCGACCGTCTGGGCCTCTCGGGCACGCCGGCCTTCATCATCGGCGACGAGGTGATCCCGGGCGCGGTCGGCGTCGAGCCGATCCGCAAGACCATCGCCGACGTGCGCCAGTGCGGCCACGCCTCCTGCTGAGCTGACGGATCGACCCGACGGACCCCGAAGGCGTTCCGCGCAGCCTTGTCGCGCCGGGGCGCCTTCGTCTAAGAGCCGCCAGCCGCAGGGCCGCGGTGGAGGTCCAGGGCCGAGCCCGGATGGACGCACCGACGTGCCGCGAGACGAAGTAGGCCGGATGCCAAAGAACGACGCCATCGATCCCGAACTCGTGCGCGAGCTCGCCAACCTCGTCACCGAGACCGGCCTGTCCGAGATCGAGGTCGAGAAGGGCGACCTGCGCATCCGTGTCGCGCGGCGGCTCGAACCCGTGAATGTTCAGGTGGCGGCGCCCGCGCCCCTCGCGGCCGTGGCCTCGCCCCCGGCGGCGGCCGCGGCGCCGTCCCCCCTCGCCCCGGCCGAGCCGGCCCGCGCGCAGCCCGGCACCGTGCCCTCGCCGATGGTCGGGACCGCCTATCTCCGGCCCTCGCCCGACGCCAAGGCCTTCGTGGATGTGGGCTCGAAGGTCGAGGTCGGCGACAAGCTTCTGCTCATCGAGGCGATGAAGACCTTCAACGAGATCGTGGCGCCCCGCGCCGGCACGATCAGCGCGATCTTCGTCGAGGACGGTCAGCCGGTCGAGTTCGGCGAGGCCCTGCTCGTCATCACTTAGGACGTCCGCCGGGCGCTCGCCGCTCCGTCCCGGACGATGCCGCAACTCAAGAGGATAGAGCATCCTGCGCGGTCCGGGATCGCCAGGACGCCCTAACGGGTCCGATGTTCGACAAGATCCTGATCGCGAACCGCGGCGAGATCGCCCTGCGCATTCTGCGGGCGGCGAAGGAACTCGGGATCGCCACCGTGGCGGTCCACTCCACCGCCGACGCGGATGCCATGCATGTGCGGCTGGCCGACGAGAGCGTCTGCATCGGGCCGCCCGCCGCCCGCGACAGCTACCTCAACATTCCGTCGATCATCGCGGCCTGCGAGATCACCGGAGCGGATGCCGTGCATCCCGGCTACGGCTTCCTCTCGGAGAATGCCCGCTTCGCCGAGGTGCTGGCCCATCACCAGATCGGTTTCATCGGCCCCAAGGCGCAGCACATCCGCACCATGGGCGACAAGATCGAGGCGAAGCGCACGGCGCTGAAACTCGGAATCCCCTGCGTGCCGGGCTCGGAGGGCGGGGTCGAGGATCCCCATGAGGCCAAGCGCGTCGCAGCGGAGATCGGCTACCCGGTCCTCGTCAAGGCGGCGGCCGGCGGCGGCGGCCGCGGCATGAAGGTCGCGCGCACCGAGGCCGAGCTTGAGCAGGCGATCGGCATGGCCCGGTCCGAGGCCAAGGCCGCCTTCGGCGACGACGCGGTCTATCTCGAGAAATATCTGGAGAAGCCCCGCCACATCGAGGTGCAGGTGCTGGGTGACGGGCGCGGCGGCGCCGTCCACCTCGCCGAGCGCGACTGCTCGCTCCAGCGCCGTCACCAGAAGGTGTGGGAGGAAGGCGGCTCGCCGGCGCTCAACGAATCGATGCGCGCCGAGATCGGCGGCATCTGCGCCAACGCCATGAAGGAACTCGGCTATCTCGGCGCCGGGACCGTCGAGTTCCTGTACGAGGACGGCCGGTTCTACTTCATCGAGATGAACACCCGCATCCAGGTCGAGCATCCGGTGACCGAAATGATCACCGGAATCGACCTCGTCATCGAGCAGATTCAGGTCGCCTCGGGTGGGGCGCTCTCGGTCAGCCAGGCGGACATCAAGGTCGAGGGCCACGCCATCGAGTGTCGGATCAATGCCGAGCACCCGGAGACCTTCCGGCCTTCGCCGGGCGAGATCACCCATTATCACACGCCGGGCGGCCTCGGCGTCCGGGTCGATTCGGCGGCGTTCCAGGGCTACCGGATCCCGCCGAACTACGATTCGCTGATCGGCAAGCTGATCGTCCATGGCCGGACCCGCAACGAGTGCCTGATGCGCCTGCGCCGGGCGCTGGACGAGTTCGTGATCGACGGCATCGACACGACGCTGCCGCTGTTCCGGACGCTGGTCCGCAACCCGGACGTGCAGAACGGCCTTTACGACATCCATTGGCTGGAGCATTTCTTGGAAGACGGCGGCATGAAAGCCTGACCGGACCGGGGCGGGGCTGCGGCGACCGCTCCACGCGCGGGATCTGGTCTTCGCGCCGGCCGCGCGCGACACTCACGGCATGCACGATTCCGCCCGCGTGGACATCACCCCCGAGATCCTGCTGAAGGCCTACGCGGCGGGAATCTTCCCGATGGCGGAGGACGCCGACGACCCGACGCTCTATTGGGTCGAGCCCAAGGCGCGGGGCGTGTTGCCCCTCGACGCGTTCCGCGTCCCCCGGCGCCTCGCCCGGACGGTGCGGTCCGACCAGTTCGTGGTCCGCTGCGACACCGACTTCGAAGCTGTGATCGACGGTTGCGCCGCGCCGCGCCGGGACAGCGAGCGCACCTGGATCAACGCACGGATCCGCGAACTCTACGGCGCCCTGTTCGATCTCGGCCATGTCCACACGGTCGAGGTCTATGCGGGCGCGGACGGGCGGCTCGTCGGCGGCCTGTACGGTGTCTCGCTGGGGGCGGCCTTTTTCGGGGAGAGCATGTTCCACGAGGTGCGCGACGCCTCGAAGGTCGCCCTCGTCCACCTGATGGCCCGCCTCCGCGCCGGGCACTACCGGCTCGCCGATACCCAGTTCGTCACCGACCATCTCACCCAGTTCGGCGCCGAGGAGGTGCCGCGGCACGTCTACAAGCGGCGGCTCGCCGAAGCCCTCGATCAGGTCGCCGACTGGAACGTCTGGCCCGGCGACGGCTCGATGCCGGGCGCGCGGGTCCTCGAGGCTCTGGAATCTCCGGACCTGCCTTAGGGTCGAGATCCCAGAGGATCCCGGTCGAGCTGCCAGGCGTCGGAGCGGACGATCCGGAGGCCGGCGTCAGCGCCGGCGCCGGTGCCGGTAGCCGGTCGAGAACGAGGCGTACTGCCGGCCGCGCGCGGACCGGTAGCGCCGGCGGCGGCTGGTGCTGGCCTCGGCCGTCTCCTCCACCTGGGGGATTGGCTCTGCCATGGCGGCCGCCGGGGTGGCAGCCGTGGCCACAGCGGTGTCGGCCGAGGCGTAGCCGCCGGCGACGTTCTTGGCCGCGGGGCCGAACATCGCGAGGCATTGATTGTAGGCGAGGTCGTTCTTCAGGCGCTCGCATTCACCGATAGAGCGCGGGGTCCCCTGAGCCAGGACCGGCAAGGGCGCCAGCATCACGACGAGGGCAGCCAGAGGCGTAAGGCATAGGGACGGGCGGTGCACGGAGCGGGATCTCGAGCGGGAACGGGCAGGCTTGTGATCCCCGAGTGCGGCAAAATCGAGGGATCGGCGTCAGCGATCGGGCCGCTCCATCCACCGGATCAGCGGCATCAGCGGGAAGATCCAGGCGATGCCGAGAATCGAGTAGATCACCGCCTGCACCGGCGCGGGCGTCTCCGCGATGCGGCTGTCGGCCAGGGCCATCGCCAGCGGGCCGTAGAGGCAGACGAAGGCGAGGATCACGAGGGTGCCGATCAGGGTTCGGGTGCGGCGACGCATTGCTGTGTCCGTGGCCTCGCGGCCGGCGCTCCCGGCGCCGACCGGGGACGGCTACCGTCCTGTGGTCCGGTTGGCAACGCGCCCGCTGACGCGGGCTGCGGCGCCGGCGCCGTTGCTGGGCGGTCGGACATCCCCTAACCCGAAGGCGGCGGCCGGGGCATCCCGGCATCCGCGGAAGGGACGGGCATGGACATGAGTGGCGCGGGCGACCGGCGGTCGGGGGCGGTGCGAACCTGGCTCTACGTGGTCGCGGCCATGGTCGTCGCCATGGTGGCGGTCGGCGGCGCGACGCGTCTGACCGGGTCCGGCCTGTCGATCACCGAGTGGCGCCCCGTGACCGGGGCGATCCCCCCCCTCACCGAGGCCGACTGGGCCGCCGAATTCGCCAAGTACAAGGACACGCCGCAATACAACATCCTCAACCAGGGGATGGGGTTGTCCGCGTTCAAGGTCCTGTATGGCTGGGAATGGGGCCATCGCGTCCTCGGCCGGCTCATCGGCCTCGTGTTCTTCCTGCCGCTGATCGTGTTCTGGTGGCAGGGCCGGATAAGCCGGCGTCTCGGATTCGGGCTGCTCGGCCTCGGCGTGCTCGGCGGCCTTCAGGGCGCCATCGGCTGGATCATGGTCGCTTCGGGCCTCCAGCCCGGCATGACCGCGGTGGCCCCGCTCAAGCTCGCCCTGCACCTCACCACCGCCAGCCTGATCCTGGCCGGCCTCGTCTGGCTGGCGGCGGGCGAGCGCCGCGGCGTCCTGGCGCCGGTCCCGGCACGCCTGCAGGCGACCGCGATGGTGCTCCCGATCCTGGTGCTGGTGCAGATCTTCCTCGGAGGGCTCGTCGCCGGCTCCCATGCCGGCCTCGTCTTCAATACCTGGCCCACCATGGACGGCGCTTTCGTGCCGCCGCTGGACAGCCTGTTCGCGATCCGGCCCTGGATCGAGAACTTCGTCGACAACCACGCCCTGGTTCAGTTCGACCATCGGGTGACGGCCTATCTGGTCCTGGTCGTGGCGATCCTTCACGCCATCGACGCCCGCCTCACCGGGCCGGCGAACGCGGCCGGCCGCGCCAACGGTGTCGTGATCCTCGTTCTCGCCCAGATGGCGCTGGGAATCGCGACGCTGCTCCTCGCCGTTCCGCTCTGGGCGGCGCTCGCGCATCAGGTGCTGGCCATGGCCGTGCTGACGATGGCGACAGTCCATGCCCGGGTCAGCCGGGGATCCGGCGTAGTGATGCCGGCGGCCGCGGAGCCGCCCCTGGGGTTCGAGGGGCTGGCGAGAGGCCGGATCTAGGCTATCGTGCGGTGCGGCCATCGTGCTGCGCTGCACGAGACTTTTACCGCTTTTAGTGGAACCTTGGGATAACTCCGCATCAGCAATCTGCACGGGGAACGACTTAGACTTCTCAAGCTTTATGCTGCAAGCGTTGCAGGAGGCTTCAAGATGTCTCTCGCGGAAGATGGCCGACCCCTCTCCCTGACCTGGCACTACACGCCGCGGGAGATCGTGGCGGATGGCGTGATCCACGGCCTCGGCGTTCTCCTCGGTTTCGCCGGCGCGGTAGCCCTAGTGGCCACGGCGGTCACCACACATCTCGGCCTCGGCGAGCGGGCGGCGGTCGTCGTCTACGCCGCGGCACTGGTCCTGATGCTCGGCGTCTCTGCCCTCTACAACCTGTACCCCGTGAGTCCGCGCAAATGGCTGCTCCGCCGCGCCGATCACGCCCTGATCTACCTGATGATCGCCGGCACCTACACGCCGCTGGTCGCCCTCGTGGGTTCGGGGATCCGAGCCTATGCGCTGCTGGCGATCATCTGGGTGGTGGCGCTGATCGGGATCGCCGTGAAGCTGCTCCTGCCGGGCCGGTTCGATCGGCTGTCGATCGGCCTCTACCTGCTGCTGGGCTGGAGCGGCCTGCTCGCGTACGAATCCGTCATCGCAGCGCTCCAGCCCACGGCTCTGTGGCTGCTGGGCATCGGCGGGGCGCTCTACTCCATCGGTGTGATCTTCCACATCTGGCGGACCCTGCCCTTCCAGAACGCGATCTGGCACGGCTTCGTCCTGGCCGCGGCGGCCTGCCATTACGGGACGATCTGGGCCAGCCTGAACGGCGCACCGCTGACATAGGGCGGGATCGGTTGCGGCCTCGCACGTAAAACTCCGCTTACCGTCCCGACCGAAAGGTCGAGCCCCCCGATCCTGCTTTAAGTGTCCCGCGACCACCGGTGGATCATAACCTGGGAACTTATATTCCCGGGAGCTGAACCGTGGTCCCGAAGTCGAACGCCCCTGGCAGTGCTGAGCGTTACCGGATCCTTCACGTGTTCCGGGCGCCCGTAGGCGGCCTGTTCCGGCACGTAATGGATCTCGCCCGCCTGCAGGCCGCCGCGGGCCATCAGGTCGGGATCGTCTGCGACGCCACCACCGGAGGCGAGCGCGCCGCGGGAGCCCTGGCGGATCTGCTGCCGATCCTCGATCTCGGCCTCCTCCGCATCCCCATGCGCCGTAATCCGCATCCGTCGGACTGGTCCTGCCTCCGGAACGTCGCGCAACGGGCTGCCGCGGTCGGCGCGGAGGTGCTTCACGGTCACGGCGCCAAAGGCGGTGTCTTTGCACGCCTTGCCGGGGCGGGCCCGGCGATCCGCGCGTACACCCCGCATGGCGGCAGCTACAATTACCGTCCGGGCACTGGGCTCCACCGTCTCTACATGGGGGCCGAGGCGATGCTGGCCCGCCGCACCGACGCGTTCCTGTTCGAGAGCGAGTACGTCGCCGGCCGGCACCGGCGCTTCGTCGGCGGTCCCGAGCGTGTGACGCGGATCGTGCACAACGGTATCGCCGAGGCCGAGTTCGCGCCCCTGGACCGCGTCGCGGAGCCCTTCGACCTGCTCTATGTCGGCGAGCTGCGGGAGGCCAAGGGTCTGCCCTTTCTGCTCGAAGCCCTGGTCCGGCTCCGCGCCGAGGGCCGGGCGCTGCGCCTGCTGATGGTCGGCTCGGGCCCGGATGCCCAGAGCCTCCGCGAGACCGTGGCACGCCTCGGTCTCGCCGACGCGGTGGCGTTCGAGCCGCCCCAGGCGATTCGCTCCGTCCTCGCCCGCGGACGGATCCTGGTCGTCCCGTCGCTGGCGGAATCGCTGCCCTACGTCGTGCTGGAAGCCGCGGCGGCGGCGCAGCCCCTGGTCGCCACCCGAGTCGGCGGCATACCGGAGATCTTCGGTCCGGCCGCATCCGATCTGGTCTCGTCCGGGGATGCGGGCGCGCTCGCAGACGGCATCCGGCGCGTCCTCGACGCCCCACCCGATGTGCTCGCCGCCCGGACGCAGAGCCTCAGCGCATCGATCCGGCAGCGCTTCTCGCTGGAGCGGATGGGCAGCGAGGTGATCTCCGGCTACGCCGCGGCCTTCGAGGCCCGCGCGCAAAGCCGCAAGCCTGCCCCCGGTGAGATCGCCGGAGCCCGGACCGCCTGAGCTCGGTCGCAGGGACGTGATGCGCCGGGGCTTGTGCGTCGCAGTGGAAAAGGCGGCGACAGCCTCGCCCTTAAGTCTTCAATCAATGCCCCGTGCCAAGCTCCGTTCGAAGTGGCGGCTGCAGGGCTCGGGGGGAGCCGATCGATGAGCGCGTTCGATATTCGCGATCTTCTCGACGCCGCCGTGCCGATGGAGGCCTCTTCGGCGCCGGCTCGTGACAGCGTCCCCCTCGCCGAGGCTGCGGTTCCCGGGCCCACGGCGATCTCTCCCGTCGTCGTGGCCGGGCTGGTGCGCGCGCTGGAATGCGCCTTGATCTTCGGCCTCGGCACGCTCCTGCACGTGCTGATGCTGCGCGGCCGCGTGCCGTTCGGTCTGACCTATGCAGGCGCCATCGGGATGATCGCCGTGACCACCGTGACGCTGATTCAGGCGTCCGGCGGCTATCGGATCGCCGCCTTCCGGAGCTTCTTCAGGACGGCGATCCGGCTGATCGTGGCGTGGTCGCTGACCTTTCTGATGGTCGCCACCGGCCTCGTGCTGGCCAAGGTGGCCGACCATTACTCGCGCCTCTGGCTGGGAACCTTCTTCGGCGCCGGCCTCGCGATGCTGCTGATCGGGCGCTTCGTCCTCTTCCGGATCATCGATGCCCAGACCCGGGCCGGACGGTTCGACCGGCGCACCGCCATCGTGGGCGGCGGCCAGCCCGCGGAAGCCCTGATCGCCGCCCTGGAGACACAGAGCGAGAGCGGCATCCGAATCGTCGGCGTGTTCGACGACCGCAACGCCGATCGGTCATCGGACGTGGTGGCGGGGCATCCGAAGCTCGGCAATGTCGACGACCTCGTGGCCTATGCGCGGCACGCCCGGCTCGACCTGATCGTCTTCACGATCCCGATCACCGCGGAGGCGCGCATCCTCCAGATGCTCGCCAAGCTCTGGGTTCTGCCGATCGATATCCGGCTCTCGGCCCACGCCGCCAAGCTGCGCCTGCGTCCTCGCAGCTACTCGTATCTGGGCTCGGTTCCGGTGCTCGACGTCTTCGACAGGCCGATCGCCGATTGGGACGTGGTGGTGAAGGCGGTGTTCGATCGGTGCGTCGGTCTGATGATGCTTCTGGCGCTGTCGCCGCTCATGCTGGTGATCGCCCTCGCCGTGCGCCTGACCTCCCGCGGGCCGGTCCTGTTCCGGCAGAAGCGCCACGGCTTCAACAATGAGCTGATCGAGGTCTACAAGTTCCGCTCGATGTACGTGGATCAGTGCGATGCCGGCGCCGCCAGGATGGTCACGCGGGGCGATCCGCGCGTGACGCCGGTCGGCCGCTTCATCCGCAAGACCTCGCTCGACGAGTTGCCGCAGCTGTTCAACGTGCTGAAGGGCGACCTGTCGCTCGTCGGCCCGCGCCCGCACGCCCTTCAGGCGAAAGCCGCCAACACCCTGTACGATCAGGTGGTCGACGGGTACTTCGCCCGCCACAAGGTCAAGCCCGGCATCACCGGCTGGGCCCAGGTCAACGGTTGGCGCGGCGAGACCGATACGTCCGAGAAGCTGCAGCGGCGCGTCGAGCACGACCTCTACTACATTGAGAACTGGTCGGTTCTGCTCGACCTGCAGATCCTGCTCACCACGCCCTTCGCGCTGTTCAAGACCGAGAACGCCTACTGAGCAGAGGGGCCGGCACCCGGACGGTGCCGGCCACGGGTGCCGCTACGGCAGGGCGCCCGCCTTCTCCTTGGCCTTCATGATCGTGTCGCGGCAGCCCTGAGCATCCCCGGCCTTGTCCTGCTGGCTCGCCTGCGCGACGAGCTTCTTGGCCTCCTCGACACCCGCAGCCGTGGGCTTCACCGCGGCATCCGACTCGGTGAGCTTCGGCGGCGTGTCGAGCGCCTTGGGCGAGTTGGACGAGGTTGGGCCGCCGGGCGGCGTCTTGCCCGTCACTGCGACGGCGCCGGCGCTGTCGAGCCGCCTCTGCAGCGTAGAGACCTCGTCGGCGCACGGGGTCGCCAGGGCCGGCGTGGCGGCCGCCAGGGCCAGGGCTGCAACGGCGAAACGCATGATCATCAGGATGAAACTCCACGGTGTCGGATTGCGGCCGGCGCTGACATCCCGTTCCTGAGCGGATTGTGACGCGCCGGCGCGGCTACCGGGGAGACGCCGGGCAGACGGGCCCGTTCCCGAGACAGGAGGCCGCATGCAGGGCCGCGAAACGCGACGGGCGCCCCGCGCGGCCGGTCGGCCGCGGGAGGCGCCCGCTTCTGGACACCTGGGACGGATCAGTACTTCCGGATGATCGGCTCCGGCGACATCGGCACGGGGTCGGCACCGAAGGCGTAGCGGATGCCGGCGTAGACCGAGAACGGCTGCGCCAGGGTCGTGGTCCGCGGATCACTGATCCGCAGGTTGCCGGCCACCGCGCCCGGCTCGGCAAAGGTGCCGAACGTGGCGTAGCGGTTGTTGGTCAGGTTGGTGATCAGGCCGAAGACCTCGAGGTTCTTCGTCACCTGATACTTCGTCTGGAAGTTCAGCACGTAGTAGGGCGGCAGCTTACGGTTCAGATTCGACTCGTCGCCGCGGAAGTAGGACGAGGAGAACGCCTGGAGGTAGAGGCCGAACTGCCAGCTGGGCGTGACGAAGTAGTCGAACCCGGCCTTGATCTGATGGGTCGGCACCAGCGGCACGATGTTGCCCTTGCGGACCTGGATCGCGCCGTCATCCGCCAGCGGGTTGTTGGGCGACGACAGGGTGCCGTTGAACTGGAAGGTCGCATCCACCAGCGCGTAGTTGGCGTAGACCCGCAGGTAATCCGCCGTGTACTCGCCGCCGACCTCGATGCCCTGCCGCTGCGTCGACGGCACGTTGACGAAATAGGCGCGGGCGGTGTTGCCGGGGGTGGCCAGCGACAGGATGTCGTTGGCGAGGTCGGTGCGGAAGGCGCCGATCTTGTAGGTGATGATGCCGCCGTCATAGGTGTTCGGCAGCTGGCCGCGGAAGCCGACCTCGTAGGTCCGCCCGGTGACCTGCTTGAGCGGCGGGTCGGCCACCAGCGAGTTCGGCAGCAGGCACGGCCGGTCCGGGTTGGCGCAGGCCAGTTCCAGCGGGGTCGGGGCGCGGTTCGACTCCGAGTAGCTGCCGTAGAGGTTCAGCGCGTCGAAGAACCGGTAGGTCAGGCCGGCGACCGGGTTGATCTTGTTGAAGTAGTGCGTGCCGGTCACGTCCGGCGAGAAGCCGGTGAGATCCTCGCTCTGGATGCGCGCGAAGTTGAGCCGGGCACCGGCGGTCAGCGACAGCCGGTCGGTCACGTCGAGCGTGTCGAGGGTGTAGAGGCCCATATAGAGGTTGGAGCCGTTGACCGAGCTCGGCGCGATGCCCAGCGCGCCCGCGGTCCGCAGCTGCGGCGTGCCGAGGCCCGGGATGTTGCCGTAGAACGGGTTGCTCGGATCGGTGGTGATCGACAGGTTCGGGTTGATCACGCCCAGGGTGCTGGACGACTTGAACGAGTAGTTGGCCGCGTCGATGCTGCCGCCGACCACGAACGTGTTGGACAGGCCGAAGATCCGGTCGCGGTTGGCCGCCTGCAGCGAGCCGCCGAAGCCGGTGGCTTCCGTCCGGGTCGTGTCCAGCGTGCCGTACGGGATGCCCGCCCGGAACGGGATCCGCTGGTTCTGCTGGCCCAGGATCAGGAACTGGTTGCGGAAGGCGTTCTGCGACTGGCCGGCAGCCGGGCTGAAGCCGTCATCCTCGAAGCAGAGATTCCCGCGGAAGCTCGACCGTGTACTGCAATTCTCGAAGTTGCCGTCGTTGCCGTCGACGTAGGTCTGGCTGAAGCGGCGGAAATAGGCGTTGCCGGCGAGATCCCAGGTCGGCGAGATGTCCACCCGGCCGGTGAGCTGGAGGGTGCCGACCTCGGTGGTGGTGGTCTGCGGGTAGGTGAAGATCGCCCGCGGGTCGCGGTGGGTGAAGTCCACCGGGGTGGCGGCGGCTGCGCCGAAGAAGCTGCGGGCGGCGAGCCCGATCAGGTGGAACTCCGAATCCTGAGAGCGGTAGCCGATATCGCCGTAGATCCGGCCGATCGTGCTCGGGCTCTCGTAGCGCCAGCCGCGGTCGTTCAGGCCGTCGCCGGTGAAGTAGACGCTCCAGGGGCCGGAGACCTTGCCGTATTCGAGGTAGCCGGCGGTGCGTGCGTCCGAGCCGCCCCAAGCCGAGATCTCGGTCCCCTGCCAGGTGAAGCCGTTCTTCATCTGGATGTTGACCGCGCCGCCCAGCGCGTTGAGGCCGAAGACCGGGTTGCCGGTGACGACGTCGATCCGCTGGATCGCCTGCGGGGGGATCAGGTCGAAATTGACGATGTCGCCGAAGGCTTCGTTGATGCGCACGCCGTTCTGGTAGACGGCGAGTCCCTGCGGCACGCCCTGGACCGGCGAGGCCGTGAAGCCGCGATAGGTGATGTCGACGCGGTTGTTGTTGCCCTGCGAGTCGGAGACGTTGATGCCGGGGGTGCGCCGGGCCAGCGTCGTGGTCAGGTTGTTGCTGGCGCGATCGATCGTGAGATCGCTGGCGGTGACCGACTCGACGGTGCTGGGGATCTTGTAGAGGGGCTGCTCGGAGCCGCGCAGCCGCGTTCCGATGCTCGGTCCCACCGAACCCGCCGGCGGCACCGGGCCGGGCCCGTTGAAGATCTGCGCCTGGCTCGAATTGCCGCCGCCGGACCCGACCGGCGACGTCGAGACGACGCTGATCTCGCCGAGCGTCACCGATTGCTGAGCCTGCACGGCGGTGGGGAGAACCGTTCCCGCCAGGACCGATGCTGACGCGACCAGGCTGCTCCGAAGCGCCCGAAGTGACATCCCCAACCCCCTCAAGACCGAACACATGCTCGTGACTTCCGAGCTTGGGTCTCTCTTGGCGGGTGCCGGGGACGCACACAATTGGTTCAAGAACACGCGAGCCGCGTTTCGGCTCTATTTCCGGTCGGAGCCAAGCTAAGCCGTCACGACGTGGTGAAACGGCAACAGTTTCGATAACGATCTCAGAGGCTTAGGGACGTTTCGGCAATATGCTCGGGATGAATCGGCAAGAGGAGGCCGAACGCTGTCAGAGTCGCGCCTGGATCAGGCGGGCGAGCTCGCCGAGCCGCTGCTCCAGCAGCTGTGGAACCTCGCAGACATAGGTCAGTGACTGGCTTCGCTCCTGGAAGATCCGGCGATCCCAGGCGAACTTCGTCTCCAGCTCGGACTGGTCCTTGGGAAGCTCGGTGGCGTCCGAGGCGCTCGGCGCGTCCTTCACCTGGCTGATCTTGTCGGCCTCGTCGCGGATCCGCTCGGCCATCCGGCGCTGCCCCTGCGCGTAGCGCGCGATGCCGCTGACCACCTTGTCCCGCTCGCCGTTCAGCACCTCGAACACGCCCGCGAAGACGCGCGTCAGGGCCTTGTCCTTCGCGTCCTTGTCGGACCCGAATTTCTCCACGAACGTGTCGAGGAGCGGCCCGACCTGCGACAGGTCCGTGCGCCGGGAGGCGATTTTCTGCGCCAGGACCGCCGCATCGTTGTCGCTGCCCCAATCGCCGGCCGCCGCGACGTCCGGTCCGGTCCAGAACTGGCCGGCGCTCAGGGTGGCGACCTTGCGCTGGACGCAGGGCCAATTCGGGTCCGGCTTCGGCTGAGCCAGGGCGGGGCCGGAGAGAAAGGCCAGCCCCAGCACCGGGCCGAGGATGCGGGTGAGGAGGACGTTCATCGGGCAGGCTCCATCAGGTGTTGTCGCCGGCCGGGCCGCCGCGCCGGGCCATGATGCCGCGACCGGGATCGTAGGCGACCACCGCCATGCCGAAAAAGGCGAGCCCCACGCCCACCACCACGGCGCAGGCGACCGGCTCGAACTGGACGTAGAGGGCGTAGCGGACGAGCTGGACCGCGTGGCTGAACGGGTTCAGCTCACAGATCCAGTACAGGGTCTCCGAGGATTCCCGAATCCGCCACAGGGGATAGAGGGCCGAGGAAGCGAAGAACATCGGGAAGATCACGAAGTTCATCACGCTGGCGAAGTTCTCGAGCTGGCGGACCAGCGAGGACAGGAACAGCCCGATCGCCCCGAGCATGAGCCCGGTGGCCAGGAAGGCCGGGAGCGCCGTGAGGTAGCCGAGCACCGGGATGTCGCTTTCCCAGAAATAGGCCACGGCGAGGAACGCGTAGGCCTGCACGATCGAGACGGCGACGCCTGCGATCAGCTTGGCGAGCAGCAGCAGCCAGCGCGGATAGGGCGAAGTCAGCAGCACCTTCATCGAGCCGACTTCGCGGTCGTAGACCATCGACAGGGACGACTGCATGCCGTTGAACAGCTGGATCATCACGGCGAGGCCCGGCACCACGTAGACCTCGTAGAGCACGTAGGTCTGGTAGGGCGGCTCGATGGACACGCCGAGCGTGTTGCGGAAACCCGCCGCGAAAATGAACAGCCAGACCAGCGGCCGGACCAGCGCCGAGAAGAACCGCTCCTTCTGATTGAAGAAGCGCAGCAGTTCGCGGCGGACGATGCCGCCGAGGCAGATCAGGTAGCCCACCGCGTCGAGGCGACCGATCCGTTCCGTTTGGCTCCGCGGCGGGGCGGCGCCGATCCGTGTGGCGAGGGGTGTCGGATGGGTCATGCCGCCGCCCTTCCCGGTTCGGCCACGAGGCGGCGGAACGCGTCGGCGAGCGCCTCGCCGGGCATGCCGATCTCGCCGGCCCGTCCCCGGGCGACGATCCGGCCCCGGTGCAGGACCACCGCATCGTCGTCGTCCGCGATCTCCTCGAAGATGTGGGTTGCCCAGAGCACCGACAATCCCTCCTCCCGCACCAGGGCGCGGACGATCGCCACGATGTCGGCCCGCGACTCGAGGTCGAGTCCGACGGTGGGCTCGTCGAGGAGCAGCAGGTTCGGGCGGTGGATCAGCGAGCGGGCGATCTCGATGCGGCGCGACTGGCCGCCCGAGAGCGTGCGAACCTTGTCGTGGCGCCGGTCCGCCAGACCGACGCGGTCGAGGAGTTCGCCGACCCGGACCTTGGCGGCGGTGCGGGTGATGCCGTGCAGGCTCGCATGGTAGAGAAGGTTCTGCTCGACGGTGAGATCGGTGTCGAGGGTGCGGGCCTGGAACACGACGCCGAGCCGCGCCAGCGCCCGGGACGGCTCGCGATCGAGGGCGTGGCCGAAGATCGAGACCCTCCCCGTCTGGTTGTTGTAGAGCCGGGTGATGACCGAGAACAGCGTCGTCTTGCCGGCGCCGTTCGGCCCCAGCAGCGCGGCAAAGTGCCCGCGCTCCACCGTGATCGAGACGTCGTCCAGCGCAGCGCGGGCGCCGAACCGGTGGCCGACATGCTCGATCAGGAGGGCCGCCGCCTCGGATGTGCTCATCGGCCCAGGACCTTGCGGGCGTCGGCCACGGCGTCGAGGCACTCGTCGAACTCGCCCTCCTTCTGCTCCCGCTCGGCCACCCGCAGGGCCTTCTTGAGCTTCGGCACGGCCGCCTCCGGCGGATTCAGCGCAAGGGCGTCGCGGATCATCGTGATGCCTTCGGCACAGGCGGAGGCATCGTCGGCCGCGAAAGCCGGACCGGCAGCGAGGAGGCAGGCGGAGAACAGGAGGATGCGCATCACTTCACCGTCAGCGTGCCGGTCATGCCCTTGGATTCCAGGCCGCGCGCCGCCCAGCTGTAGGTGCCGGGCTTGATCGCCACGAACTCGATGGCGATCTCGCCGGGATCGTCGAACTCCAGGTGATCGGGCGGTCCGCCGCCGTGGATCTCCTTGTGCTCGATCACGATCTGGTTGAACCAGATGTAGCGGAAGAACTCCGGCGCGTAGAACTTGTATTCCTGGCGCCCCTTGGCGACGATCCGCAGCCGGTAGGCCTTGCCGGATTCCAGGGTGATGTCCTTGTTCTCGACCACGAAGTCGTTGCCCTGATCGTCGCCCAGGACGAGGTCGGGCAGGTTCTCCCGCTTCTTGGTCAGGTCGAGGGCACTCGCCGGGGCTGCGGCGAGCAGCCCTGCCAGGCCGAGGGCCGCCGTTCGAAACATGCGCGTCATGTCGTGTTCCACCCTAGGGCCGCTTCGCGCGCGGCCGTCCTCGCTTGGCGCCCGGAGGTCGCGCTGATCAGTTCGGCGAGATCGCCACGCCCCAGGGTAGGAGCCCGACCGGGATGCTCTTCACCACCTTCTCGGCGGCCACGTCGATCACCGAGACGTCGTTCGAGGTGCCGTTCGTGGTGAACAGCATCTTCTGGTCCGGCGTGAAGGCCAGTTGCCAGACGCGCTGGCCGACCGGCAGATACTTCTCGACCTCGTAGGTCTTGGCATCGATCACCGCGACGCGGTTGGCCGGACCCAGGGCGACGAAGGCCTTGCTGCCGTCCTTGGTGATCCGGATGCCCACCGGCTGGATCGCCTCGTCGTTCACGCTCGGGATCTTGAAGGTGATCTTCTTGATCACCCGGCGCTGCGCCACGTCGATGACGCTCACCGTGCCGCCGACCTCAGCCGAGACCCACAGGTACTTTCCGTCGGCGGTGAACTCGGCGAAGCGCGGCCGGGCATCGACCAGCACGTTGTCGATGACCTGGAAGGTCTTCGTGTCGATGAAGTGGGCCATGTTGGTGGTTTCGGAGGTGTTGACCAGGACCTTGCCGTCCGGCGACAGGCCCATCCCCTCCGGCTCGACCCCCACCGGCACCTCGGCGAGCACCTTGTTCTTCTCGATGTCGATGATCGTGACCTGGCTGTCGTCCTCGTTGGCGACGTAGAGCGGGTTGCCGGAGGCATCGAGGATGAACTGCTCCGGATCCGGCCCGGAGCGCAGCGAGCGCACCACCTTGCCGGAACTGGTATCGAGCACGTCGATCCGGTCGTCGTCGCTGGCGCAGACGTACACCTCCTTGCCGTCCTTGGAGACGGTCACGCCGCGCGGGCGCCGCCCCACCTTCCAGGTCGCCGTCACCGCCATCGTGTTGGTGTCGATGACGCTGACCGAGTTGCCCTTCTCGTTCGTGACGTAGGCGGTGAAGGCGGCGGCCGGACCGCACAGGGCGAACCACGCCCCAAGGGCGATCCCACTCAGACATGCCTCGACGGGGCGGCTCATCCCAATTCCTTCCCTTGCGGCTTCCCGGCGTCCTCGGCGGACGTTCTCTCCGGTGGTTTGTAGTGCGATTCCCGCGCGTTGCGAGGGCCTTGGCCGCTCTCCATCGCCGCAGGCCGCGGGCCTACTTGAATTTGCAGGTGGTCTCCGGGAGGTCGACGCCCAGCGTGTCGAGGGGCGTGCGCTGGTGCAGGAAGCCCTGCTCGGGCGCGACGGAGACCAGCGCCTTGGGCTGCACGACGATGATCGCTTGGCGCAACTGATGGTCCCAGGGCCGGAAACTCAGCGGCACGCCCTTGTAGGCCGGAAGGGTGAAGGCGGGATCGACGAGGTACGGGGCGATCACGGCCGGATCGTTGGTCTTCTTCGCCGTGACGGCTTCGCCGACTGTCCGCACCGCCGCCCAGGCTTGGTAATCCAGCGGGCGCATCAGCCGCGATGCGAGCCGGCGGAAGCGGTTCTGGGCCTGCGCGGCGCCCCAGGTCTCCAGGACCGGCGACCACGTCGTGGGCGTCAGCGCCTGCGTTCCGCCGACGGGCCGCGGATCGACGGTGCGGTAGGGAACGTAGTCGCCCCAGTCGCCCTCCTCATCCGCCACGACGGCCATGTCGTAGTCGAGGCCCCGGGTGAAGACCATCGCCTCGGCCCGGGTCGGCGTGTCGCCGCGCGCCTTGGCGAGCGGGCCGAAGGTCCAGGGCTTCTCGGCGGTGATCTTCAGCGCGAATTTCCGCGCCGAATTGCGCATCGCGTCGGCGTAGGCCTTGTCGGCCTCGGTCGGGCCGACGATCAGGAAGAGCTTCCGCCAGCGCATCACGGTCAGGTACTGCGCCAGGGCATCGGTCAGCATCGCCCGGGACGGCAGGATGTGGAACACGTTGGCGCGGCAATCGGTGCCGCGCAGACGGTCGTCGGCAGCCCCCGCGTTGAGGATGACGGCCCCCGTGTCCTTGACCGCGTCCGCGACCGCCAGGACGGAATCTGCGGGGAGCGCCAGGACGAGGTAGCGGACGCCGTTGCCGATCAGCGTCTTGGCGGCCGCCACGGCGTCCGGCTTGTCGTCCGTCAGCGCCACCTCGTCGAGGACGTAGGACTGCTTGGTGAAACGGCCGGTGGTGTTGTTGTCGGCGATGCCCATCTTGGCGCCGGCCAGGCCCTCGTCCTCGGGCGCCGCCTCGGCATCGTAGGAGGACGGCGCAGGCTGCGGCCGGTAGATCAGGCCGATATGGGTCTCGATCCCCTGCGGGGCCGCGTGCTGGGCCGGTTGCGCCGCCGCAGCCGGGGCTTGGTCCTCGGCCCATGCCGACGGCGGAGCCAGGGCCAGCGCGACGAGGGCAGCGCGCAGCCAAGCTGGGCGCGTCGGAGGCCGGAAGACGGTGTCGGGTGCAGGATGATGCATGTAGGCGGCCTCTATCAGCTTCCGCTCTGGCCGCTCAACCGCGGCGTGTCGTCCCGACGTTCACGTTGCCGTCGTGGGATAGGTGGACGCGGAAGTACATTGCCAAATTGTCCCTTCGCCCGACCTATGGCGGGAACGACGCCGCCGATACGGGCGGCCGAACGCCTCGAGAGGAAGCTCCCGCCGATGCGCCTGACGTCTCTCCGCGCCGCGATTGCCTGCAGTTTCGTGGCGCTCTCGGCCGCCCTGCCCGGCGCGGCCAGCGCCGCCGAGAAGGCGGCCGTGTTTCCGGTCGAACTCTTCGATCCCGGCGCCTCCTATGGAACCCGGACGCGGCCGGTCGATGCGCGGAAACTCACCCTCGTCACGGACGAATTGCGCAACGCCCTCCGTGACAGGGCCGGGCTGGAGATCGTCGATACCGCATCCAAGGCCGACGTCGTCGCCAAGGAGGGGCCGCTCTACAAATGCAACGGCTGCGCGGCGGACATCGCCAAGAGCCTGGGTGCGGACCTCGTCGTGACCGGTTATGTGGAGAAGGGGTCCGGTCAGATCTTCAACCTGAGCGTCACGATCGCCGAGGCCGATACCGGCAAGGCGGTGCGCGGCGGCCAGGTGACGATCCGCGCCGACACCGACGATACCTGGGCGCACGCGATGCGCTGGGTGGTGAAGAACCGCCTGCTCGCCGAGCCGCTGCCCGGGAAGTCCTGAGACGGTCCGTTCAAGTCCGAGTGTTTCGTGCCCACGTCTTCAACCCAGCAAGATCCTCTGCCCCGGCTCCTCGTCAGCGTCCGCGATCCGGCTGAGGCCGAGGCCGCTCGCCTTGCGGGTGCCGACCTGATCGATGCCAAGGATCCGGAGCGCGGGGCGCTCGGCGCCCTGGACGACGGGATCGTGCGGGAGATCGTCGCCCGCGTGTCCGGCGGCGCCGCGACGAGTGCGGTGGCCGATCCCGCGGTCCGATCCGTGGCCGCCCTGGCGCGGACCGGCGTCGACTGGGTGAAGGTGGGCCTCACGCCAGCCCTGCTCCGGGATCCGTCGGCCCTTGTTGACCTTGTCGCGGCGGCACCGCGGCGGCTCATCGCCGTGCTCTTCGCCGAGGACGGCACGACGGCCCCGCATGTGCCCGCACTCGCAGCCGCCGGCTTCGCGGGCGCCATGGTCGATACCGCAGGGAAGACCGGCGCCCGCCTGCCCGATCTCGCCGCTCCCGCGGATCTCTCGGCCTTCACCGCCGCCTGCCGGGGGCACGGCCTGATGAGTGGCCTCGCCGGGTCGCTTCGAGTGATCGACATCCCGGTTCTGTGCGCATACCGGCCGGATTATCTCGGCTTCCGCGGCGGCCTGTGCCGGGACTTCGACCGCCGCAACGGCATCGATCCCCTGCGCGTGGCCGAGGCGCTGCGCGCCCTCCGGCCGAGCCGGCAGGACGCGGCGTGACCACCGTCATCAAGATCGGCGGCAGCCTCGAAGCGGATCCGCATCGCCGCCGCGCCTTGCTGACGGCGATCGGCGACGGGGCGCACGGGCGCTGCATCGTGGTCCCGGGCGGCGGCGCCTTCGCCGACGCCGTCCGGGCCGCGCAGGCACGGGAGCGGTTCGGCGATGCCGAGGCCCATCGCCGGGCCCTCGATGCCATGAGCGACGCGGCCGGAATCTTCCGCGGGATCGAGCCGCGTCTGGCGCAGAGCCTGGAGCCCTGGGCGGAGACCGCGCCCGCCCGGATTCGGGTTTGGAATCCGCGCGGCCTGCGCGGCGGCCATCCGGACATTCCGGAAACCTGGGACGTGACCTCGGACAGCCTCGCCCTCTGGCTCGCGACGCGGATCCGGGCCGAGCGCTGCGTCCTGGTGAAATCCATCGATGTACCGCAGGGCCGGGATCCCGTCGCGCTGGCGCAGGAGGGGATCGTGGATGGCGCCTTCCCGGGCTTCGCAGCCAAGTTCGAGGGGGCGATCGAGATCTGGGGCCCGCAGTGCCGCGTTGCGGTCGAGACGAGGACCGCCGCGTGAGCACCCCCGAGCACATCGTCTTCGTCACCGGCCGTCTGGCCCGGGCGCGGCTCGAGAAGGTCGCGGCGGGGCTGCCGGAGAATCTGCACTGGAGCATCGCGGATGCCGGCGTGAAGGTCGCGGCGCTGATGACCGAGGAGATCATCCGCCGACGGATCGTCCTCCCCGAGGGCGCCACCCGGATCATCCTTCCGGGCCGGTGCCGGGCCAACCCGGAGCATCTCGCCGCCCATTTCGGTGTGCCCGTGGAGCGGGGACCCGACGAGGTGGTCGACCTGCCGGCCTGGCTCGGCCTGACCGCGCGCAAGGTCGATCTGTCCCGGCACGACCTCCGGATCTTCTCGGAGATCGTGGATGCGTCGAAGATGAGTGTCGCGCAGATCGTCGCCAAGGGCCTCGATCTCGCCCAGCGCGGCTCGGACGTCATCGATCTCGGCGGCTTGCCCGACACTCCGTTTCCGCATCTCGAGGAGTCCGTCCAGGCCCTCAAGGGCGCAGGCCTGAAGGTCAGCGTCGATTCCTTCTCCCGCGAGGAACTGGTCCGGGGCGCCGGGGCCGGCGCCGACTTCCTGCTGAGCCTGAACGAGGAGACTCTCGATCTCGCCTTCGAGACCGACGCGGTGCCGATCCTCGTGCCCCTGCGGCCGGACGACCTGCCCTCCCTGGATCGCGCGATCGAGCGCATGCTGAAGGCGGGACGCCCCTTCCTCGCCGATCCGATCCTGGAGCCGATCCATCACGGCTTCGTCGATTCGATCGCGCGCTACCGCGACACCCGCGCCCGCTGGCCCGAGATCGACATGATGATGGGCACCGGCAATCTCACCGAGCTGACCGAGGCCGATTCCCTTGGCGTCACCGCGCTGCTCGTCGGCATGTGCTCGGAACTGTCGATCGGCAATGTGCTGATCGTGCAGGTCTCCAACCACACCCGCCGCACCGTCGAGGAGCACGACGCCGCCCGACGGATCATGTACGCGGCCAAGGCCGATTCCGCGCTGCCCAAGGGATACGGTCGGGCGCTGCTTGCCCTCCACGACAAGCGCCCGTTCGTGCAGACGGCCGACGAGATCGCCCAGGCCGCCGCGGAGGTGCGCGACCCGAATTACCGGATCGTGACCGCCGCAGACGGGATCCACCTCTACAATCGCGACATCCACAGGGTCGGGACCGACGCGATGGCCTTCTTCCCCGAACTCGATGTGGCCAGCGACGGCGCCCACGCCTTCTATCTCGGCGCCGAACTGGCCAAGGCGGAGACGGCGTGGCGGCTTGGCAAGCGCTACGTCCAGGACGAGGCGCTCGACTGGGGCTGCGCCGCCGACGCCGACATCGAGGATGCCACCGCCTTCAAGAAGGCCGGCCATACCCGGCATTCGGGACCCGATGCGCCGCCACCTGGGACACGCGATGCCCGGCTGGCCGGGCCCGAGGCCGGCGCAACGCCGCCCGAGACCATTCCCGAAGCCCAGGTGCGGGCCGAGGCCGCGCCCGAGCGTCCGCAGGACCCGCCGACGAAGCTGGTCTGCGGGCGCCTCGTCCCCGCCGACAAGGCGTGAGGCCATGCCGCTGATCCTCGAGACCATCGTCACGACCCTGTCCCCGGCGGGCGAACTGCACCTCGTTCCGTTCGGACTGATCGGCGAGGATGACGGCTACGTCCTCGCGCCGTTCCGGCCGTCGCCGACCATCGCCAATCTGGAGGCCAACCCCTGCTTCGCAGCCTCGAGCCCCCGCGACATCCGGGTGATCGCCGGCGCGGTGACCGGCCGACGCGAATGGCCGACGCTGCCCTGCACGGCAATCGAGGGCCGCCGCCTCGCCGACAGTTTCGGCCACGCGGAGTTCGCCGTCGCCGCCGTCGAGGCCCACGAGACGCGGCCGCGCTTCCGCGGCCGCGTGGTCCACAGCGCCGCGCACGCGCCGTTCATCGGCTATAACCGCGCGCAGGCCGCCGTCCTCGAAGGCGCCATTCTTTCGACCCGGCTCCACATGCTGGAGCCCGATAAGGTGTTGACGGAGATGGCCTACCTCGCCATCGCCATCGGCAAGACCGCTGGGCCGCGCGAGCGCGAGGCCTGGGGTTGGATCGAGGACAAGGTCGCGGCGGCGCTCGGCCCCGAGGCGCGCGTTCTCGATCGCGACGACCGCTGAGGGCGGGAGGAGAAGGACAAGATGAAGAAAATCACCCTGGCCCTGGCGGCCACGGCCGCCCTAGTGGCGGCTACCGCGCAGGCCCACGGCCCAACCCGGCGCAAGATCACCGAGTCGATCGAGATCAACGCCCCCGCCGACAAGGTCTGGGCCGTGCTCGGCGATATGAAGAATTCCGACTGGATGCAGAACGTCACCAAGACGGAGCTCAACGGCGATCCGGCCGGCAAGTTCAAGCGTGTCCTGACCCTGAAGAACGGCGATCAGATCCAGGAGACCAGCAACAAGTACAAGCCCGATGACAAGCTGTTCTCCTATTACATCGACAAGGTCGACGTGAAGGATCTTCCGGCGAACGACTACTCGGCGACGATCACGGTCGAGCCCGAGGGCAACGACAAGTCGAAGGTCGAGTGGAAGGCGGCCTTCTATCGCGGCTACATGAACAACGATCCGCCGCCGGATCTGAACGACGAGGCTTCCGAGAAGGGCGTCGGCGACTGGATCAAGGCGAGCCTCGCCAACCTGAAGGCAAAGGTCGAGAAGGGCTCGTGAGCCTGTCTCGGGGCCGCGCGGCCCTCGCCGCCGGCCTCGTTCTCATCGCAACCGCCTCCCGAGCCGAACCGGCCCGGGAGGCCATCGTCACCGCGCAGCTCGGCGGCGCGGTCGAGATCGTCGATCTGGCCACCCGGACGGTGGTGCGCCGCATCCCCGTCGACGGGGCCCCGGCCGGGATCGCCCTGTCGCCCGATCGCCGGCGCGCCTACGTCACGCGTCCGGAGGGGCACGGTCTCGCGATCCTCGATCTCGATGCCGGCCGCGTCCTCGCCGAGGTGCCGCTGCCCGGCGGGCCGCTCGGCGTCGCGGCCGACCCGCGGGGCGGCACCGTCTACGTGGCCGACTGGTACGGGCACCGTCTGTTCGTGCTGACCGAGCGCGACGGTGCGCTGGTCCCGGACGGTGAGATCGCGGTCGGCGCCTCGCCCTCGGGGATCGCCGTCAGCCCCGATGGCGGGACGCTCTATGTCGCCAACCGCGAGGCCGACACGGTCTCGGTCGTGGATACGGCGACCCGGCGGGAGAGCTCCGTCATTCCCGTGGGGCAGCATCCGTTCGGCATCACCCTCGATGCCGCGGCCGGGCGCGCCTACACGGCCAATGTCACCGGGGACGACGTCTCGGTTCTGGACCTGAAGACCGGGCGCGAGATCGGCCGCGTGCCGACCGGCCGCCGGCCTTACGTGATCGCCCTCGCCGGCGGGCGCGGCTTCGTCACCGACCAATATGCCGGCAGCGTCACGGCGTTCGACCTCGCCACGCTGAAGCCGATCGCCGACGTCGATGTCGGCGATCATCCGGAAGGGATCGCCGCGGATTCGGACGGCCGCCTCTACGTGGCCAATTGGGGCGACAACACCCTGAGCGTCCTCGATTCCAAGACGCTCAAGGTGCTGGCGACCATCCCCACCGGCAACGGCCCGCGCTCGTTCGGTGCCTTCCTGCGCTGAGGCTCAGCCCGTGCGGCGGTGCGGCGCCCGGCGGTAGGCCGCCCGGGCCATCACCAGCGCGCCGCCGATTTGCAGGAGGCCGGTCTCGCCGAGATCCGAGGGCGCGAAATGCGCCTGGATCAGCAGCCGCGTCAGCGCATTCAGCGCGAGCAATGTCAGGCAGAAGGCTGCAGCGGCCAGCAGGCTGGCGACGAACTCGGGCATGATCGCGCTCCCGTGTCGAACGGGAGGAGATTAGCAAGCCCCGCGCCAGGGCCAAGCTGCCGGAACCGCCGATCTCAGCGCTTGCGGCCTGCGGGCGCGGATGCCGGCGTCCCCGCCTGCGCGGCCGGCGTGGGCCGGGGCGTCTCGACGGCGAGCCGCTTCACCGGCCAGCCGTCGCTCCAGCGCTCCATGTCGGCCAAGCGCGGATTGTTCTTCAGCGCCGTCGCATCCGACCCGGCGAAGGCCGCGGCGGCGGCGAGGTCGAAGGTCTTCCAGAAACCGAGATAGTCCAGGGCATCGACCCGGGCGAGATTGATCTGCGAGACCAGCGTCTGCTGCTCGCCGGTCAAGGCCATGTCGGCGGACCAGCGGAACGGCGGCGGCTTGGTCGACTCCTTCGGCGCATCCTTGGGCTCCGGCGCGGGCTTGATGTTGCCCCCGTCATAGGCGCTGTCGACGCCCGCAGGGGCGGCCAGCGTCGCCGTAAGGGCCGGGAAGCCATGATCGTCCGAAAGGACCCGCACGAACAACTTGCGGTCCAGCGGCACGCCGCTGGCCTCGCGCAGGAGACGCTTCGCCGCCAGATCGGCAGCCCGCGTGTCCTTGTCGCCGACCATGGCCACGAGGAGCGTGGATGGGTCGATCGCCGCCAGGTCGGTCAGCGCGATGCCTCTGGATTTCGGCCCGCTGGCGATACCGCCGGGCGTCGCCGCAAAGATCAGCTTCGGAACCGGCAGGCCCTGCGCCTTCGCGGCCGCTGCGAGATCCATGGCGAGCGGCGCGCCGGCGAGGTGGCCGATCATCGCGACACGGCCAAGATCGGGCTTGGCCTCGCTCTCCGTCGCAAGTTCCGCGAGCGCGGCCTTGACCAAGCCTTCCGCGATGGCCGGGGCATCGGCCGGTCGCGTCCGGTTGACCTCCTGAAACCGGGGGAACAGGACGAGCCAGCCCTGGCGGGCGAGATGGTCGATCCAGCCGCCATAGCTCTGCGGATTGACCGTCCCCCAGCCGTGCAGGACGATGGCGACGGGCCGTCCCGCCTCCGGCGCAGCGCCCGCTGCGTAGAACGCATAGGTGGAGGCCGTGCCGCGCCCGAGCAGCCGCTTGGTGATCGTGGCCTTGCGGTCACCCGCCCCCCCCGCCCCATCGGCAGGCTGGGCGGGCGGCGTCGCCGCTTGGACGGATACGAGGCCGGCCAAGGTCATGATCGCGGCGGCAGTCAGCGATCCGCGAAGAACTGTGAGACGCATCAGGGACTCGACTGAGAGACGCTTGGCGTCGGCAGGTCAGAATGCGCTGAATAGCAGATTCTCTCGCCTTGGCGACTCATCGCCTCAGTCTTCCGCCAAGCTTCGACGGTTGAGCCTCAGGACAGCATGCACCGCGTCATATCCGGACGGTCGAGCCGCCGCACGATCGCTGCCATCTCCGCCGGAATGTCGTGCTCCGCTGCGCCGTAGACGCTGAGCAGCCCCTCGCGAACCGTATCGAGAAGGACGGACTCGACCGTATCCCGGGCGCCGGGCCGGCGCAGGGAATCGGCGTGGTTGATTGCAACGATCTTCATGGCGGTGCCGCGGGTCAAGTGTACTGCGCACGTCCGGGGGCTGCTGCTCCGGAGTGGCGTACAACTGTGTGGCCGCCTCAGGTTTCCAGGCCGGTGGGGATTATTTTGCCGCCCGGTCCGATAACGGACGGTCCGGGCTCGGTGGACGGCCGGCCCGCGGCCTGTTCCACCCAGGCGAGGATGTCTTCGGCGCGCCAGGGCTTCGGGATGAACGTCGCCGAGACGCGCAGGTCGCTCGGCTGGTCGCCGGCATCGCCGGAGGTGAGGAGGACCCGCACGCGCGGCCAGGTCACGCCGATGATCCGCGCCAGTTCGAAACCGCCGATCGGCCCGGGGGTCCGGACGTCCGAGAAGACCACGCTGACCTCGTCCGCGCGATCATTGAGAATGGCCAGGGCGCGATCGGCGGTCTCGGCTTCGATGACCGTGAAGCCCGTATCCTCCAGCAGCGTGGCCGCGAGGAAGCGCTCGTCGGGCTGGTCTTCCACGACGAGGATCACGGGCTTCTGGCCAGGCTGTACCGATTCGCTCATGGGCCAGGACACTCTACAGGGGCTGAACGGCGGTCGCTTCGATCGGTTCAACGCCCGAACGCCGCGAAGGGCCACACCCGCGCGGGCACAGATCCTCCTTTGATCCTTGCACAATTGAGAAAGTGAGGCCGTGTCTTGGGCAACACAGCCAACGCAGAACGCGTTCGCTCGACCGTCGATGACGTCTTTTCAGCCGACACCGTGTGACTTCAGGAAAGCCAGAGCGCGTGTCCAGCCATCCTCGGCAGCCTCACGCCGGTAGCTCGGACGGTAATCCGCGTGGAAGCCGTGCGGCGCATCCGGATAAACCACGATCTCGACGCTCTTGCCCGCCGCCAGAGCACGATCGCGCGCCTCTTCCACGGCCTTTACCGGGATACCGGTATCGGCTCCCCCATACAGGCCGAGCAGCGGAGCGTGGATCTCGGCGGCCACGTCGCCGGCGGTGCGCGGCTGAATGTCGGTGCGTTCGCCGCCGACAGGCCCGTACCAAGCGACCGCCGCCTTCAGGTCGCGACGATGCGCCGCGTACAGCCACACGTCGCGTCCACCCCGGCACCAGCCCATGACGCCGAGCCGGTTCGGATCACCCTTCGCCGCCGAAGCCGCCCAGGCGGCCGCCGCATCGAGGTCGCCGATCCACTGCGCGTCCGGCGTCTTCGCGATGACGTCCCGGATGATCTGCTTGGGATCCGACATGGTCGAGAGATCGCCCAGGCGGGCGTAGAGTTCGGGCGCCACCGCGCAGTAGCCGGCCTTCGCGAGCCGGCGGCAGATGTCCTTGATATAATCGTGGACGCCGAAGATCTCCTCTATCACCAGAACGATCGGGAAGGGGCCGGTGCCCTCCGGAACCGCCCGATAGGCCGGCATCGGCCCGTCTGCGGCCGGGATCTTGACCTCGCCGGCCTCGATGCCGGTCGGGTCCGTGTGGATCACCTGAGCTTCCACGCGGGTGGTCGCGAGGGTCAAGCCACTCATCAGGCTCGTCATCACGAAGCCTCGCCGGGACAAGGGCGGCGTGATCAGCCCGTCGAGTCCAGCCCGGTCGTGATCCGCCATGATGCTCTCTCCCTTGCTTCAAGGATGAGGGCTATCCGCGTGCGGCGGCCCGGGTCAAATCTTCCGCCCGCCGCCGGACCGTCACGCCCCTGCAGCAACCAGGGCCCGCGCCGGCCGGCGCACGGTCACCCGGACCGGTTCGGGCGTCTCGCGTGGCGTCAGCATCTCACCCAGGCTGACGAAGGTGTCGGCGGCCGGTGCGACCACCGCGCGGATGCCGTAGCCCAGCGCGAAGGACCGGATCAGCTCGGCGTCGCGCGCAATACCGAAGCGGTCGAGGGCCGCCAGGAAGGCTTCCCGGAACAGGCTCGGCCGGCACCAGCGCTTCTCGGCCATCTGCAGCGGCCAGTCCCACAAGCCCTCGGCCCGGCGCATGGCCAGGGCGCCGCGCGCGATGAAATAGCCGGTCTCCCGGTGCTCGATCCCGTCCGTCTGGACCGACCAGTCGTCATTGCCGAACAGTTCGGCCGCGGCTGCGTTGCCCATCGGGTCCTCCGCCCTGAACCTGCCTTCCGGCGCACCGGAACATTGCCGGAACACTGGCGCGGAATTCGGCGGCGGTCAAGGCACTTGTTCCCGGTGCGTTCGCGGGCCGGGATGGACGTCAGCGGGCCTTGAACATGGCATGCTCGATCCGGTCGCCCGGCGCGATCCCGAGCTTCGCCGCGGTTCCCGCATTCAGTTCCAGAACCGCGAGGACGGGGCCGCCCGAAGCGATGATCGCGGTGGAGAGCGGCTCGGTATCGGCCGCGATCCGGCTGATCGTCCCGTCGGCGCGGATGAAGACCATGTCGAGGGGCAGATAGGTGTTCTTCATCCACATGGTGACGGGCTGGTCCTGCTCGAAATCGAACAGCATGCCGTGGTCCCCCGCCATGTGCCGACGGAACATCAGGCCCCGGGCGCGGGCGGCGTCGTCGCGCATCACCTCGACGTCGAAGCGCTTGGGCCCGGATTTCGTGATGATCGTCAGCGGCTCCGACTTGACCGCAGCGGCGCGCGCCGCAGCCTGTGCCCGGGCCGCCGGGGCCGGGCCGACCGCGCTCACGGCGAGACAGGCTAGTGCGGCCGCCGAGGCGGCGCGGAATATGGATCTCACAGGCTCAAGCCTCTCGAGGAATGGCGCGCGGGCCCGCGCGCCCGTCGCCGGTGTTAGACTAGGATGTGCGACAGGGGAATCCGGCGCCGGACTCCGCCGATTCGCCAAGCCTATGGCGCAGGCTTCGCGCCGCCGGGAGGGCGCAAACTAATGCGAGGCGGGCATCGCCCCGTCGATCAGCCGGACCTCGGCCGCCATGACGCCCTTCGAGCCGTCGCCATAGCGGACTAGGACGGACTCCCCGGGCTTCAGCTCGGCGATCCCGTAGCGCCGCAACGTCTCCATGTGCACGAAGATGTCAGGCGTTCCGTCGCCCCGCGTGAGGAAGCCGAACCCGCGCAGGCGGTTGAACCACTTCACGACGGCCGTTTCCAATCCGCTGGTCGGCGTCACGGTAACGTGGGTGCGCGGCATTGGCATCTCGGACGGATGCACCGCCGTGGCCTGATCGAGGGAGATCACCCGGAACGCCTGCCAGCCCCGTGGGCGCTCGACGGCTTCCACGACGATGCGTGCGCCCTCGCTCGCGGCCTGATAGCCGTCGCGACGCAGACAGGTCACGTGCAGCAGGATGTCCGGCGCGCCGTCGTCGGGCACGATGAAGCCGAAGCCCTTCGAGACGTCGAACCACTTGATGCGCCCCGCCACCTCGACGAGATCGAGAGCCTCGTCCTCGTACTGACCCTGTTCGCCGGTTCGGGCGACCGGCAACCGTTCGGGGTTCTCCGGCCCGGATCCGCGTTCGTCAGACATGGCCGAGCAACCTACACCGAATCACGCCGCGCGCTCTCCCGGCAAGATTAACGAAGTCCTGATGGCCGGGAAGCCCATTTGGCCGTCTGATGAGCCCCGCGAAGTTGCAATCTTGGCGCACGGAGGCGGGGCCGCAACAGTCGATCGGTCGCAGCTCCCGGGGAAAACGGGGTTTAAGGGCCGGGGCCGCCGAAGGGTTTTTCCGATCCCCCGCTGCGGACCGCCGCCGCGCATTCGTGTGCCCACCGCCTTCACGTTTCCGAGAGCCTTCGCGCCAGCGTCACGATGGGCCGAGGCGCCCCGAGCCGGTTCCGGTGGAAAGGGCGGCGCCGACATGGTTTGGGAGCACCATCATGTCCGTTGACGTCACCCTCGACCGCCCCGTCTCCGCATCACCGGCTGCGCAGCGCCGATGGCCGGTCATCGACGCCGCCCGGGCCGCAGCCCTGGCGGCGATGGCGAGCTACCACACGGTCTGGGATCTCGGCCATCTGCGGCTGACGGCGGAGAATTACGCGCTGACCCCGTTGGGCCGGCACGCCGCCGAGGCGATCGCCGGAAGCTTCCTGCTTCTGGTCGGCGTCGGGCTCGTGCTGATGAACGGCCGGGGCGTCCGGGTCCGGCCGACCCTGCTGCGGTTCGCGCGGATCGGCGGGGCGGCGCTGCTCGTGACCCTCGGCACCTGGGTCATGTTCCCGGACGCCTTCGTGTTCTTCGGCGTGCTCCACTGCATCGCCGTCTCGAGCCTGCTCGGGCTGCCGTTCCTGTTCCTGCCGGTGCCCGTCACGGCCGTTGCGGCCGCCGCTTTCCTCGCCGCACCGCATGTCGTGCACGCGCCCATCTTCGACGCCGCGGCCCTGTCCTTTCTCGGCCTGGGCTCGGTCGTGCCACGGACGAACGATTACGTGCCGCTCTTCCCCTGGTTCGGGCTGGTTCTGGCCGGGATCGTCCTGGGTCGTCTGGCGCTGCCGAAGCTTGCCCGTTCGCGCCTCGGGGCCTGGGCTCCACGCACGCGCCTGGCGCGCGCCGCCACCTTCGCGGGCCGCCACAGCCTCGCGATCTACCTCATCCACCAGCCCGTCCTGCTGGCCCTGCTGACCGGTGTCGTCACGGTGATCGGCGCCAATCCACGTGCCGGGCTGCAAGCGTTCCGCGCCGATTACGTGACGATCTGCACCCGCACGGGCGGCGAGCCGGCGCTCTGCCGCATCGCCGCGCGCTGCACGTCGGAGGCGCTGCTCCGCGAGGATCTGTTCCGGGAGGATGGACGCCCCTTCAGCGGGACGGAGCGCCTGCGCGCGCAGGGGCTCTCGCAGGCCTGCTACGCCACCCTGGACGCGGCCGCGCGGGCCGCGCATTGAGCCCGGCGCCGGACCGCCCGGGCCCGGCGACCGGCGAGGACCGGATCAGTCCTTGGCGCGCTCGACGTAGGAACCGTCGGCCGTCATGACGACGACGCGGGTGCCGGCCGCGATATGGGGCGGCACGGTCGTGCGCACGCCGTTCGACAGGGTCGCGGGCTTGTAGGACGAGGAGGCGGTCTGACCCTTGAGGACCGGCTCGGTCTCGGCGACTTCCAGGGTCACGCGCTGCGGCAGCTCGATCGTCAGCGGGACGCCGTTATGGACCGAGAGCATCACCGCCATGCCCTCCTGGAGATACGGGGCGGCATCGCCCACCACGTCCTCCGGCACGGCGATCTGCTCATAATTCTCGGGGTTCATGAAGTGGAACCCCTCTCCATCGCTGTACAGGAAGGTGTGCTCGCGATCCTCCACGAAGGCGCGCTCGACCTGCTCGGTCGTCCGGTAGCGCTCGGACACCTTCACGCCGTCCGTGATCCGGCGCATGTCGAGCTGGGTCACCGGCGTGCCCTTGCCGGGGTGGATGTTCTCGGCGAACAGGATCACGTAGAGCTTGCCATCCTTCTCGACGACATTGCCCTTACGGAGCGTTGAGGCGATCACCTTCACGGAATTGCGTCCTGCATTGACATGGGGGCCGGCACGCGCCAAGCGCGGGCGCTGCATCTCGGACCCCGCCACTATCGCATCTGCGCCGCGGTTGCCAGCGGGCGGGCGTGAACCGTCGATGGCACACAGCCTCGGCCGCGGCGCGTCTCCGCGGTCCGGAGCCAGTCAGGGCCGAGGATTGAGAGTGCTCCAGAACGCGACGCCGTACGGTCGGAGCCGGCCGGACTCGCTCCGTAGCGGACGCGGAGGCCGGTCGTGACGGGCGCGGCCTCCCCCTGGTGGTCAGCCGGCCGCCACGCCGACCGGCGCCCGGCGCTGCTCCTGCGCAACCGCATCCTCGCGGCGTTCCGCGCATGGTTCTCCGACCGCGACTTCATCGAGGCCGAGGCCGCCTGCCTCCAGGTCTCGCCCGGCAACGAAGCGCATCTGTCGGCCTTCGCCACGGAGGCGATCGGCGCCAGCGGTGCCCGCACGCCCCTCTACCTTCACACCTCACCGGAGTTTGCCTGCAAGAAGCTTCTGGCCGCGGGCGAGACGCGGCTGTTCAGCGTCGCCCGCGTGTTCCGCAACCGCGAGCGCGGGCCCCTGCACCATCCCGAGTTCACCATGCTCGAATGGTATCGGGCCGGCGCCTCGTACACGGCGCTGATGGCGGATTGCGCCGCGCTGCTCGCCTGCGCGGCCGAGACCTCGGGCGCCCGCCGTCTCGTCTTCCGCGGCCGGGAGACGGATCCCTTCGCGGAACCGGAGCGCCTGACCCTGGCGGAGGCCTTCGACCGCTTCGCCGGGATCGACCTCCTGGCCAGCGTCACGCCGAGCGGTGCGACCGATCGGGATGCCCTGGCCGCCGCCGTCGCCGGGGCCGGGCTCCGGGTCGTCCCGGACGACACCTGGGCCGACCTGTTCTCCCGCGTCCTCGTCGCGCGGATCGAGCCGCATCTCGGCCTCGGCCGCCCGACCATCCTGTGCGAATACCCCATCAGCGAGGCCGCCCTCGCCCGTCCGGCGCCGCACGATCCGCGCGTGGCCGAGCGCTTCGAGCTCTACGCCTGCGGCGTCGAACTCGCCAACGCCTTCGGCGAGCTGACCGACCCGGAGGAGCAGCGCCGCCGGTTCGAGGCGGAGATGGCCGAGAAGCAGCGCGTCTACGGCGAGCGCTACCCGATCGACGACGACTTCCTCGCGGCGCTCGCCGTCATGCCGGAGGCGTCCGGGATCGCCCTGGGCTTCGATCGCTTGGCGATGCTGGCCTGCGGGGCAACCCGGATCGAGGACGTGATCTGGACACCCGTGGCGGAGACGCGGCCATGAACCGGGCCCTGCGCAGCGCGGACGACCTTCTCTCCGCCGGCCTGATCTCCGGGGCGGAGGCCGAGGCCCTCGGCGCCGTCCTCGCGCGCTACGCCGTCTCGGTGACGCCCGACATGGCCGAACTGATCGACCCGCAGGATCCCGACGATCCGATCGGCCGCCAGTTCGTCCCCCGGGCCGAGGAGGCCGTGGCGACGCCGGAGGAGCGCGCCGACCCGATCGGCGACGCCGCCCACGCCCCCGTGACCGGGATCGTGCATCGCTATCCCGACCGCGTGCTGCTGAAGCCGCTCCATGTCTGCCCGGTCTATTGCCGCTTCTGCTTCCGCCGGGAGATGGTCGGACCCGATGGGCTCGGGACGCTCACCGACGCCGAGCTCGACACCGCCCTCGCCTACATCGCGCAGGATCCGCGGATCTGGGAGGTGGTGCTCACCGGCGGCGACCCGTTCGCGCTCTCGCCGCGCCGCCTCCGCGTCATCGCGGAGCGCCTCGCCGCCATCCCGCATGTCCGGGTGATGCGGGTCCATACCCGCGTGCCCGTGGTGAAACCCGATCTCGTCTCCGATGCGCTCGTCCAGGCGCTCCAGCGCTTCGGGCGGGCGGTCTTCGTCGCCATCCACGCCAACCATCCGCGGGAATTCACCGCCGCCGCCAGCGCCGCCTGCGCCCGGTTGGTCGATGCGGGCATCCCCCTGGTGAGCCAGTCGGTGCTCCTGCGCGGCGTCAACGACGAGGCCGCGACCCTCGAGGCGCTGATGCGAGTTCTCGTCGAGAACCGGATCAAGCCCTACTACCTCCATCATGGCGATCTGGCCCCCGGAACGGGCCATCTCCGCACGGGTGTACCCGAGGGGCAGGACCTGATGCGCGCCCTGCGCGGCCGCCTCTCGGGCCTCGCCCAGCCGACCTATGTGCTCGACATTCCCGGCGGGCACGGCAAGGTGCCGATCGGCCCCGGCTACCTTCGCGAGACCGGGGACGGGGTCCGCGTGACCGATCCGAACGGGCAGGATCATGCCTACCCGCCCAAGGTGTGACGGAGACTCTTCGACCATGCGCAGGCTTTGGGGCCGCCTCACCTCGGTTAACGTGCAGAAGGCCGTTTGGGGGCTCGACGAGGCCGGCCTGCCCTACGAGCGGGTCGCGGCCGGCGGCGCCCACGGGGTCGTCAACGATCCCGGCTACCGCACCTTGAACCCGAACGGTCTCGTCCCGACGCTGGAGGAGGACGGCTTTGTCCTCTGGGAATCCAACGCGATCCTGCGCTACCTCGCGGCGACCAGTCCGGCCCTGGCCTTGCCGGCGGATCCGCGGGCGCGCGCCCACGTGGAGCAATGGGTCGATTGGCAGGCCACGAGCTTCACGCCCGCCATGCGCGACGCGTTCTGGCAACTCTACCGGGCGGCCGCGCCCGACCGTGCCCTGATCGCCGCCTCGCTGGAGAAGAGCGAGGCCATGGCCGCGATCCTCGACCACCATCTCGCGGAGCGGACCTACATGGTCGGCGAGGGCTTCAGCATCGCCGACATCGCCCTCGGCTGCGCGGCGCATCGCTGGCTGAACCTGCCGGCCGAGCGGATCGAGCGCCCGGCGCTGCACCGCTGGTACGAGCGGGTGGCCGCCCGGCCCGGCGCCGCCCGCGCCCTGGGCGAGCCCATCGCCTGACGGCCCCCTCGGACTTGCCGGCGCGCCGGCGCGATCCACCTTTCCCGACCGCGCCGCCCGGACCGGGGCCGGCCTTTCACGGAGCCCCCGATGGCCATCGATCCGACCCTGCGCGATGCGCTCTCCGCCGTCACCCCGGCGAGCCTCGCCCGCGCCTTGACGCGGGCCGGCGTGAAGGCCTTCACCCCGCACGGCCTCTCGGCGCGCGGGAGCGGCGCCGTCGTCGGCCCCGCCTACACAATGCGGATGATTCCAGCCCGTGACGATGCCGCCGGCGACCTCGCCGCCGCCATCGACGCCGTGCCGGACGGCGCGGTCGTGGTGATCGATGCCGCCGCGTCCGGCGTCGCCCTGCCGTTCGGGGCGATATTGGCCGCGCGGCTCGCCCAGCGGGGCGCCGTCGGCCTCGTGACCGACGCGGCCCTGCCGGACGAGATCGGCATACCGGCCTGGAGCCGTCCGGCAGCCGCCGGGGGCACTCTCGCCCTGGTCGGCACGCAGGAGCGGGTGGCCTGCGGAGGGGCGGCGATCCATCCGGGCGACATTCTCGTGTGCGAATCCACCGGAATCGTCGCCGTGCCGGCCGCGATCGCCGAGCGCGTCGCCCTCGAAGCCGTGGAGCAGCAGCGTCTCGACCTCTGGATTCAGCGCGAGGTGGAGCGGGGTGCCACGCTCGCGAGCCTGCTTCCGCCGGATGCCGCCGCCCTGGCCCGGTTCGAATCCGAGACGAAGCCGGCTTGAGATCCGTGTTTTTCCCCGCCTCGAAGCTGATCTTCTTCCTGATCACGCCCTCCAATTTCTGCATCTTCGCCATCCTGGTCGGCCTCGGCCTGACGGCGATGACGCGGTGGCGCAGAACCGGGTTCGGATGCGCGCTCTTCGGCGCGCTGCTGCTCGCCGCAGGCGGCCTGTCGCCGGTGTCGGAAATGGTCCTGCTGCCCCTCGAGCAGCGGTTCCCGCCCTATCCGGCCGACGGTCCGGCGCCGGCGGGGATCATCGTGCTGGGAGGCGGGATCGAGGCCGGCCTCTCGGAAGCGCGGGATCAGATCGTCGTCAACGATGCCGGCGAGCGACCGATCTACCTCGCCGACCTCGCCCGCCGCTTTCCCGGGGCGCGGCTGGTCTTCTCCGGCGGCAGCGGCTTCATCGCCGGCGGCATCGCGGAGGCCGACATCGTCAGTCGGCAGGCGGATGTGATCGGCGTGCCGCGGACGCGCCTCATCCTGGAGAACCGCTCACGCAACACGCAGGAGAACGCCGCCTTCTCGGCCGCTCTGGTGCAGCCGAAGCCCGGCGAGCGCTGGCTGCTCGTCACCTCGGCCTGGCACATGCCGCGGGCGATCGGCTGCTTCCGCCAAGCGGGCTTCACGGTGGACGCCTTCCCGGTGGATTACCGGACCCGCGGCTGGGGTGACGTGACCCGTGTCCACGGCTTCGCCTCGGACGGGCTCCTCCAGTTCGACCTCGCGATCAAGGAGTGGATCGGCCTCGCCGTCTACCGCTGGTCCGGCTACACGCCCGACTGGCTTCCCGCGCCCGAGCCCGGCAACGACAGCCGGTAGACGCCCCGGAAATCGTCCGGATCGACGGCCTTTCCCTTTCGCAGGATCGCGATGCGCCCGGCATGGGCGAGCCGCACCGCGATCCGTCGCACGGGCTGCATCAGTGGCCCCCAGCCATCCGGATGCGGACCGCCGAGGGCGCGGGCGACTTCCGAGGGGCAGACGGTCTTGTCGGCGCCGCGCTCGGTCACGAGGCGCAGCATCGTCGTCTCGATGGCGTCGTCGTCGGGTCGTGCGTCGGTCATGTGCGTGCCTCCTCGGCGGGCGACAGGAGCGGCCCCTCGTGCGGTCCCTCCCCGGCTTCCAGAAGCGCCTTGCGGATCTCCGAGGCGAATTGGCGGCGCCACATGATGATCACCACGGCGGTCGTCGAGACGAACAGGATGTAGGGGCTGATGAACCAGCCCAGATAGGCGAGCGCGAAGAAGAACGCCCGCTGTCCGCGGGCGAAGTGACGCCCGGCGCTGACGTTCATGGCCGCGAGCCGCCGCACGGCCCGCAGCATCTCGGTGTCGCTCGCGCCGGATCCCTTCGGCGGCACGGCGCCGAGCAGGATGGCCGTGTAGTTGAACAGCCTGTAGGCCCAGGCGAACTTGAAGAAGGCGTAGACGAAGATCAGTGCGAGGCCGGCGACCTTCAACTCCCAGGTCAGGCGGTTGGCCACCGTCCCGAAGGGCAGCGTCGCGAACAGGTTCAGGACATCGTCCCCGGACCGCGACAGGGTGAGGACGGAGCCCAGGGCGATCAGTGACGTCGAGGCGAAGAAGGCCGTGCCGTTCTGCAGGGAGGCGTTGATCTGCGTATCGACCACCCGGTTGTCGCGGCCGATGACCTGGCGCGCCCAGTTGGCCCGGTGGCCGTTCATGATCTGGCTGAGGGAGACCATCCGTCCGCGCAGCCGGCCCACGGAGAGGCCGTAGGCGACCCAGGCGACGATGAAGTAGAGGAGCGCCCCAAGGTCGAGGTGCGAGAAGGCGGCGCTGCCGGCGGAGAAGTCGTTCATGGTCTCCGGATGGCGGATTCGCGAGGGGGCGATCCCGCATATCAGCCCGCGGGCGCGTACTGAACCCGCGCCGCCGAGGTCAGTCGCGCAGGATCCGGAATCCGCCGCCGGGCGGCACGTCGCCGCCGGCACGCACGGCCACGTCGGTCACGCGCGCACCGGCGGGACCCGACCGGCACAGGGCCTCCATCGCCGCCACGGCCTCCGGTGAGCCGCTGAACACCGCCTCGACCGTGCCGTCGTCGCGGTTGCGCACGGAGCCCGAGAGGCCCCGGGCGCGGGCTTCCGCCTGCGTCCAGGCCCGGTAGGAGACGCCCTGGACGCGACCCGTGACGATGACTGAAATCGTCCGGGTCTCGCTCATGCGGGTGCCGCTTCGTCTGACTGGGCCCGCGCCTGGCGACGCGGGCCGGGATGGCCTTACTCGGCCGCGATCGGGCGACGGACGCCGGCACCCAGGGCCGGGCTCCGCGTCGCACCGGTGCGGACATGGGTGGAGTAGAGCATCAGGCCCGTGAAGGCGATGCCGCCCACGATGTTTCCGATCAGCGTCGGGATCTCGTTCCAGAGCAGGTAGTCCATCACCGTCAGGTGGCCGCCCATGAGGATCGCCGACGGGAACAGGAACATGTTCACCACCGAGTGCTCGAAGGTCATGAAGAAGAACACCGTGATGGGCATCCACATCGCGATGACCTTGCCGGGCACCGAGGTCGACAGCATGGCGCCGATGACGCCGGTGGAGACCATCCAGTTGCACAGCATGGCGCGGACGAAGAGGGTCAGCATCCCGGCGGCGCCGTACTTCTCGTAGCCGAGGGTGCGCGCCTCGCCGATGCCGGCGATGAGCTTGCCCACGGCGTTCGGCTCGGTGGCGAAGCCGAAGGTGAAGACGATCGACATCAACACCGCGGTGGTGAGCGCGCCCGCGAAGTTGCCGAAGAAGACCAGCACCCAGTTGCGGGCGACGCCGGCGACGGTGACGCCCGGCCGCTTGTCGATCAGGGCGAGCGGGGTCAGCACGCAGACGCCGGTGAACAGGTCGTAGCCGAGCAGGTACAGCATCGAGAAGCCGACCGGGAACAGCAGCGCCGCGACCAGAGGCTGACCGGTCGCCTGGTTGACTGTCACCGCAAAGGCGGCGGCGAGCGCCAGGATCGCGCCGGCCATGTAGGCCCGGATGAAGGTATCCTTGGTCGCCATGAAGACCTTTGCCTCACCGGCATCGACGGCCTTCTTCACGAAATCGGCGGGCGCCAAATACGACATGTACAACTCTCCCTCGCAGGCGCACGCCAATCATCGTTGGCCGACGGGCGCGCTGCGCAATCATGGATGGCTGGCCAGGCGTGGTGCTGCCGTTCGCCCTCCAGCTCGATCGTGGGCAAGCATGTCGCGTACCAAGTGCGCGGCGCTCAGGCGGGAAGGCCGCGGGCCCAACTGCTGAGTTCCCGGAGATAGGCCGGCGGCAGCTGCGCCGCGCGCGCCGCCGCGACGACGGCGTCCAGATATCCGGGCCGCGGGCGGCCAGGCGCGGTCGAGCATCCGCGATAGATCAGAGCGCGCTTGACGCCCTCTCCCGTGCGGACCGGGAGCGCCGCCTTCGTGTAGAGCCCCCCGGCGACGCCCTCGTAGCGGTCGAGCGCCGGGATGTCGTCGACAGCCAATTCCCACAGGACGCCCCAGACGGTGCGTCGGGCATCGGGCACGACGGAGGCGTAGCCCTCACGCATGATGATGAAGCGGTAATTCGGCAGGTGCCCGCCGCCGATCAGCCGCGAAACCGGGCAGCGGAGCGCCATCGCGGCGGCATCCATGTTGGCGCCGTAGGCGAAATAGAGGGGCATGTGGCCGCGCTTGGTCGGCCGAGCGCCCGAATTACCGTCCGGGCTTGCGCTCGTCGCGCTGGACCGACCACTCGTTCGCCCGCATGGCCGCATAGGCGAGTGCCAGCGTGAAGGCGGGGATCACGAATGTCACGAAGATCTCCCCCGAACTCATGGTCTGATGCGCCGCAGCACGCGCCTCCCGATCCAATGTAAGCCCATCGCCGCGCAAGGCCAGATCGCCGCGAAGAAAGCGGTCGCCGGCCGCAGGACGGGCGCATTGGCGATCCCGAAGTTCATGGCGGTGATCGGCGTGACGCAGCCGATCACCGCGAAGCACCGGCGACGTTGTTCAGCGCCGTCGCCAGGAGCTTGGTCTGCGCGTCGTGAACCGCCGTCGCGACGGCGGATGCGACGCGCCTGCCGCGATCAGGCGAATTCCAGGATCACCGCGTCGACGGCGAGGCTGTCGCCCTCCTTGGCGTGGATCTTCGCCACCGTGGCGTCGCGCTCGGCGCGGAGCATGTTCTCCATCTTCATCGCCTCGACGACCGCAATCGGCTCACCGTTCTTTACCTCCTGGCCCTCGGTGACCAGGATCTGCTTCACGAGTCCGGGCATCGGGCAGAGCACCTGCTTGCCCGAGCCCGCCTGCTCCTTCACCGGCATCAGGGCGGCGAGCTCCGCCTCGCGGCGGGTATAGACCCGGCCCTCGGCGGCCGCGCCCGCATGCTGCAGGAACACGCCGTTGAGCAGGCTGCGCACCTGGATCGCCACGCGCTCGGAGCCGATCGTGCCGATCCAGACCGGCTCGCCCGGGCGCCACGCGCTCGCCACCGTGAGCGCCGTGCCGTCGTCCCGGGTCACGAGGATGTCCTCGCCCTCCGGCTCGACGGTCACGGGATAGGATTGGCCGGCCAGGATCACCACGCGCTCGCGCTCGAAGGCGAAGAGGCCCGGGGCGCGCATCTGTCCGGAGATGCCGCGCTTGCGCTGGTTGAGCTTGTGGTCGATCGCCGCCGCGGCGGCCATCATGCGGATGGCCACCGGCCCGGCCGGCTCCGGCGCCGTGAAGCCTTCGGGAAATTCCTCGGCGATGAAGCCTGTGGACAGCCGCCCCTCCTGCCAGCGCGGATGGGCCATCAGCGCCGAGAGGAACGGGATGTTGTGGCGGATGCCGTCGATGGCGAAGGCGTCGAGGGCCTCACCCTGCGCGGCGATCGCCTCGGCGCGCGTCGGCGCCCAGGTGACCAGCTTCGCGATCATCGGATCGTAGTGGATGGCGATCTCGCCGCCCTCCTCCACGCCGGTATCGTTGCGCACGATCGCCGTGCCCTGCCGGCCCTCCTCCGGCGGACGGTAGGTGGTCAGCCGGCCGATCGAGGGGAGGAAGTTGCGGGTCGGGTCCTCGGCATAGACGCGGCTCTCGACCGCCCAGCCGTTCAGCTTCACGTCGTCCTGGGTGATCGGCAGCTTCTCGCCGGCCGCGACCCGGATCATCAGCTCGACGAGGTCGAGGCCGGTGATCATCTCGGTGACCGGATGCTCGACCTGCAGACGGGTGTTCATCTCTAGGAAGTAGAAGGACTTGTCCTGCCCGGCGACGAACTCGACCGTTCCGGCCGAATCGTAGTTCACCGCCTTGGCCAGCGCGACCGCCTGCTCGCCCATCTTGCGGCGGGTCTTCTTGTCGAGGAGCGGCGACGGCGCCTCCTCGATCACCTTCTGGTTACGGCGCTGGATCGAGCACTCGCGCTCGCCGAGATAGACGACGTTGCCGTGCTTGTCGCCGATCAGCTGGATCTCGATGTGGCGCGGGTCGGTGATGAACTTCTCGATGAAGACGCGGTCGTCGCCGAAGGAGGAGGCCGCCTCCGACTTGGCGCGGGCGAAGCCCTCTGCCACCTCGTCGCCCGAATAGGCGATGCGCATGCCCTTGCCGCCGCCGCCCGCGGAGGCCTTGATCATCACCGGGTAGCCGATCTCGTCGGCGATCGTCTTGGCGTGCTCGGGTGATTCGATCACGCCGAGGAAGCCCGGAACGGTCGAGACCTCGGCGGCGGCCGCCGCCTTCTTCGACTCGATCTTGTCGCCCATGGCGGCGATGGCCCCCGGGTTGGGGCCGATGAACACGATGCCGGCGGCTTCGAGCGCCTTCGGGAAGGCCTCGCGCTCGGACAGGAAGCCGTAGCCGGGATGGACCGCCTGGGCGCCGGTCTTCTTGCAGGCCTCGACGATCTTCTCGATCACGAGATAGGATTCGGATGCGGCAGCGGGGCCGATATGGACCGCCTCGTCCGCCATGGCGACGTGCACGGCGTCGCGATCGGCATCCGAGTAGACCGCTACGGTCTTGATGCCCATCCTCCGGGCGGTCTTGATCACGCGACAGGCGATCTCGCCCCGGTTGGCAATCAGGATCTTTTCGAACATCGCTGGCGCACTGCTTTCGAGATCGCCGGATTGCGCACCGGCTTGACTGTCCCGATAGATCAGTTGCGCCGCGGACGGAAGCTGTGCGTTGCTCCGAGGCTCACGCCGCCAGGGCAAAGGTCATCCGCGGGGCCGAAACCGTGTCCCGGGCGCGGCGGTTGGCTTCGAGGGCGAAGGCCACCAGCGATTCTGCGCTGCTCTGCGCCTCACGGACGACTTCCATGGCGATCCGGGCGCCCACCGCGCTCGGGCCGTCGCGGCCGCTGAGCGAGGCGGCCAGCCAGGCGGCGACGTCGCGGTCGATGTAGCCCGTCGGGCGCGAGCCCCACACGGCGAAGTCGACGACCGAGGCCACCAGGAAGTCGGCGAAGGCGTCGGAGCCGATCACGGCCCGCTCGAGGGCGATCAGCAGGTCGGCGTCCTCGCGGTTCATGAGGCCTTCCGGAAGAACCTCGCGCTTCAGGACCAGCAGGTCCTCGTCGCTGATCGTGCCGGTCGAAACAGCATGGTTGCAGAACTGTTGAACGGAGATGGTGGTCATGATCGCCTGCTCCTCCGACCTTTGCTGCGGCCGGTGCTAGTCCCTGTGTGTCTTCAACTTACGGGACCGCTTCCCTTCCAGAGGTTAATGGCGAGATCTGAACGGAAGTTCAGGTAAACACCCCCCGAGCAAGCAGGCTTATTGGGACGTTGACCGGTTGCGTTACCGGACGATGACCGAGGCCCCGACGGGGACCCGGTTGTAGAGGTCGACCACGTCGATGTTGCGCATCCGGATGCACCCGGAGGAGACCGCCTGCCCGATCTTCTCGGGCTCGTTGGTGCCGTGGATCCGGTAGAGCGTGTCCCGGCCGTGATCCGACAGGTACAGGGCGCGGGCGCCAAGGGGATTCATCGGGCCGCCCTGCATGGCGTGGACGTGCGGCCAGCGCTTGATCATCTCGGCCGGGGGATTCCAGGCCGGCCATTCCGCCTTGCGGTCGATTCGGGCGGTGCCGGTCCAGCCATAGGCCTCGTCGCCCACCGACACGCCGTAGCGGATCGCCTTGCCGCCCGGCAACACGAGGTAGAGCTGCCGTTCCTTCGTCTCGACCACGATCGTGCCGGGCGATTCCCGGGTCGGATCGGCGACCTCATAGCGGGCGAAGTGCGGATCGAACTCGGCATCCGGGACGAGGGCCATGAATTCGGCATCGCGGGCCGAAAGGGCCGGATCGGGCACGCTCTTGAAGGTGCAGCCCGCCAGCAACAGCGCGCAGCCGATGACCGATGTGATGCGCATGGTCCTGCCCCGAAGATCCTCGGGGCCGTGGACGGAGCCTCGATGGATTGATGATCCGGGTCCGTCCCACGGAAGAATCGCGCAACCATAAGGGGGCAACGGCACCCCGCCGTAGTCCGCGCGTTGGGCCCGTGGCACATTGCCGGCTCCTGTTGCAGGTGCGCGACAGGAGAGCATCCGGGAGCGACCCTCGTGACCACCCTCTACGTGAGCCATCCCGCCAGCTTCGATCACGAGGTCCCGGAGGGACATCCGGAACGGCCGGCCCGGATGCGCGCCGTGGAGCGGGCCCTGGAGGATGAGCGCTTCGCCGGCCTCGTGCGGGCCTCTGCACCCAAGGCTGAGATCGAGGCGGTGACGCTCGCCCATCCGCGCGCCTACGTGGACGCGCTGGTGGCGGCGGTGCCCGAGCACGGCATGGTCGGCATCGATTCCGACACGATCCTGTCGGCGGGGAGCCTGGAGGCGACGCTGCGGGCGGTGGGCGGCGGAATGCACGCCGTCGATGCCGTCGTCGGCGGCGGGTGCCGCAACGCCTTCGTGGCCATGCGCCCGCCGGGCCACCATGCCGAGCGGACCCGGTCGATGGGCTTCTGCCTGTTCAACCATGCCGCCATCGCGGCCCGCCACGCCCGCCAGAAACACGGGGCCGAGCGGGTGGCCCTGGTGGATTGGGACGTCCATCACGGCAACGGCAGCCAGGACATCTTCTGGGACGACGCCACGGTGCTCTACTGCTCCACCCACCAGATGCCGCTCTACCCGGGGACCGGGGCATCGTCCGAGCGCGGCGAGAAGGACACGATCGTCAACGTGCCGCTGCGGCCCAACGACGACGGCGAGGTGTTTCGCGAAGCCTTCGAAACCGGCATCCTCCCGCGCCTGGAAAGGTTCCGGCCGGACGTGATCGTGATCTCCGCCGGCTTCGACGCCCATCGGCTCGATCCGTTGGCCAATCTGCGCCTCGAAGCGGAGGATTTCGGCTGGGCGACCCGCCGGCTCATGGACGTCGCGGACCGCTGCGCCGGCGGGCGGATCGTCTCGATCCTGGAAGGCGGCTACAGTCTCGAGGGGCTCGGCAAATCGGTGGCCGCCCATGTCGACGCGTTGATGGGGCGCTGACGGGGGCGCTGCATCCCGATTGCACCCGCTCCCGCGCGCGCCGTAATCTGCGCTTCGGGGAGACCGCCGCCATGCTGCCGCTGAGCCGGATGCCGTCGCTTGCGCGCCAGCGCGTCGACCGCACCGGCGCAGCCCGTCCGGGTTTCGGCCGATGACGCTCACGGGCTTCCTAACCTATGCGCTGGCCCTGGGCGTTGCCGCCGCTGTGCCGGGACCCGGCGTCGTCGCGCTTGTCGCGCGGGCCCTCAGCTCGGGCTTCGGCGCCGCGATGGCCTTCTCGGCCGGTCTGATCCTGGGCGATCTGACCTATCTCGCCGCCGCGATCTTCGGCCTGTCGCTGATCGCGGAGGCGTTCGGCGCGGTCTTCGCCGTCATCCGCTACGGCGCGGCGCTCTATCTCGCCTACCTGGCGTTCCGGCTCTGGCGCGCCGCCGGAACGGCTGTCCGGATCGCGGGCGAAGCCCGCGACCGGCCGCTGACCAGCTTCGTCGCCGGGCTGACCATCACCCTGGGCAATCCGAAGACAATCGTCTTCTATCTCGCGATCCTGCCCACGCTCGTCGATCTGCGGCGCGTGACGGCGGCCGATGTCGTCCCCCTCATCCTGCTCACGGCCGCGATCCTGCTGGCCGTGATGACGCCCTACGCGGCGCTGGCGGCCCGGGCGCGCGAGACCCTGCGACGGCCCGCCATCCGCGTGCGGCCGAACCGGAGCGCCGCCGCCATCATGGCCGGCGCCGCTGTCTGGACCGTCCTGCGCCGCGCCTGAAGAGGGTCAGCCCTCCAGGGGCTCGTCGCCCAAGAGCTCGATGCCGAAGCCCGAAAGGCCGACATAGGAGCGCGACGAGGTCGCGAGGTTGCGGATCGAGACCACGCCGAGATCGCGCAAAATCTGGGCGCCGAGCCCGATCTCGCGCCATTGCCGCGCCCGCAGGGCCTCCGTGCCCTCGTCGGTGACGGTCTTCACCGGCACGCCCGCAGTCCCGTCCCGGAGATAGACCAGCACGCCGCGCCCGGCGGCCGCGAAGCGCTTCAGCACGGCGTCGATCTGCTTTCCCCCGCCGATCACGTCGGCGGCGACGTTGGAGCGGTGCAGGCGCACCAGCACGTCCCGGCCGTCGCCGATGTCGCCCATCACGAAGGCGAATTGCTGGATCGATTCGAAGGGCGTCGAGAACACGTAGGCGTTCACGTCGCCGTGGTTCGAGCGGACCGTGAAGTGGCCGACCCGCTCCACCAGCCGGTCGCGCGCCTGCCGGTAGGCGATGAGATCGGCCACCGAGACCTGCTTGAGGCCGTGCGTCTCGGCGAAGGCCTCGATCTGCGGCCCCTTCATCACGGTGCCGTCGTCGTTGGCGAGCTCGCAGATCACACCCACGGGCGGCAGCTCGGCGAGGCGGCACAGGTCGACCGCGGCCTCGGTATGGCCCGAGCGCATGAGCACGCCGCCGTCCCGGGCGATGAGCGGGAAGACGTGGCCGGGCCGTACGAAGTCGCCCGCGCCCATGTTGCCGTTGGCCAGCGCCCGCACCGTGTTGCAGCGCTGCTCGGCCGAGATCCCCGTGGTCAGGCCGTGCTTGACGTCGACCGTGACGGTGAAGGCCGTACCCAGCGGCGCGTCGTTCGACGCCACCATGGGAGCGAGGTGCAGCCGCCGCGCCTCGCTCTGCGTGATCGGCGCGCAGACGATGCCGCAGGTGTTGCGGATGATGAACGCCATTTTCTCCGGCGTGCAGAGCGAGGCGGCGACGACGAGGTCGCCCTCGTTCTCGCGATCGTCATCGTCGGTGACGACCACGATCTCGCCGCGGGCGAAGGCCGCGATGGCCTCTGTGACGGAGCAGTGGGGCACGGGCATTCTCGAATCGTTGGGACGGACCCGGATCAGGGCTGCGATCCGACCTGTCCGCGATGGCGCAGATAGTGATCCGCCAGCACGCAGGCCATCATAGCCTCCGCAACCGGCACGGCGCGGATGCCGACACAGGGATCGTGCCGGCCCTTGGTGACGAGATCGACCTCGCTGCCGTCGCGGCTGACCGAACGGCGGGGCGTCAGGATCGAGGAGGTTGGCTTCACGGCGAAGCGCACCACGACCGGCTCGCCGTTGGAGATGCCGCCGAGGATGCCGCCGGCATGGTTCGCGAGGAAACGCGGCCGATCGCCGTTGCCGGCGCGCATCTCGTCGGCATTGTCTTCGCCCCGCAGGGCCGCCGACGCGAACCCGTCGCCGATCTCGACGCCCTTCACGGCGTTGATCGACATCATCGCCGCGGCGAGATCGGCGTCGAGCTTGCCGTAGACTGGCGCGCCGAGGCCAGGCGGCACGCCCTCGGCCACGACCTCGATGACGGCGCCGACCGACGAGCCGTCCTTCCGGATCTCGTCGAGGTAGGTCTCGTAGAAAGCGGCCGTCTCGGCATCGGGGCAGAAGAACGGGTTGTCGCCGACCGAGGACCAGTCCCAACGGGACCGGTCGATGGCGTGCGGTCCCATCTGCACCAGGGCTGCCCGGATGGTCACGCCCGGGATGACCTTGCGCGCCACGGCGCCGGCCGCGACCCGGGCGGCGGTCTCGCGCGCTGAGGACCGGCCGCCGCCGCGATAGTCGCGAATGCCGTACTTCACGTCGTAGGTGTAATCGGCATGGCCGGGGCGGAAGCTGTCGCGGATCTCCGAATAGTCCTTCGAGCGCTGGTCCGTGTTCTCGATCATCAGCGCGATCGGCGTGCCGGTGGTGAGCTGGCGGCCGCCGGTGCGGTCGTCCGCGAACACGCCGGACAGGATCTTCACCTGATCGGGCTCGCGGCGCTGCGTCGTGAACCGCGACTGGCCGGGCTTCCGGCGATCCAGCTCGGCCTGGATCTCCTCGGCCTCCAGGGGCAGGCCCGGCGGGCAGCCGTCGACGACGCAGCCGAGTGCGATCCCGTGGCTCTCGCCGAAGGTCGTGACGCGGAACAGGTGGCCGAAGGTGTTGTGCGACATGGCGCCGTTGCCTTAGCGCGGGAGCGCCGGGGGCACAAACGCGGTGCCTGCAAGGGGCCGGGCGGAGGGCTGGGTAGAGGGCTTGGCGGAGGGCTTGGCGGAGGGCTTGGCGGATGCGTTCGCTCGCTCGGTATCCCCGTCCCTGCGGGCGCAGCGCAGCGATCCCGGGCAGCGGAACAGCGGCGCTCCCGGATTGCGTCGCTGCGTCAGGACGGCCCTCGCGGCGGCCTGCGATCTCATGCCGTCCCATCCGAACGGGGCAGGTCGAGCCCGCCCCGCGCCTTCAGCGCCCGATACGCCGCGACCGCCACGGCGAGATCCCGGTGCAGCCGGCGCTCGTCGCCGAGATCGGGAAGGTCGTAGGTGAGGCCGAGGATGTGGGCGGCCTCGTAGCCTTCCGGCAATTCGCCCGCGCTGCCGAGGGCGATCGTCGCGTTCGGCAGCGCGTCGGCGAAGTCCGAGATCCGCGCCTTGAGCGCAGCGCCGCTGGCACGGAGATGGGCGCCGGCTGCCGCCGGACCGTGGTTCCGGATCGCCGCCACCGTTCCCTGCGCCAGCGACAGGTGCACCGCCTCGCGATGGGCCGGGAACAGGTAGACGAGGTAGTAGCCCCGCGTGGCGCTGGTGGTGATGGCGGGGTCGAACACGGCGAGCCAGGGGATCGCGGCCCAATGGCTTCCGCGCCCGGGACTGCCCTTGACCAGGAACGGCCCGTCGATCGGCGCCAGTGCGGCGCGCAGCTCCTCCGGCGCGCCCTTGCGGATGACGGAGGCCAGCGGATGGCCGGCCGGCGGGTCGAGCCGGGCGAGCGGGTATTCCTCGATGATCCGCCGGAGCGCGTGGCCGAGACTCACGGCCGCGTCAGGACCCCACCGGTGATCGCCTCGCGCACCCCGGTGGTCGACGGCAAGGTGATCGGCAGGCCCTTGAGCGAACGCACCGCCAGATACGCGAAGGCCTGCGCCTCCAGGTAGGCCGAGGACCAGCCGATGGCGTCCGCGGTCGTGATCTCCGCGCGCAGATGATAGTTGAGGAGCCGCACCAGCTCGCCGTTGCGCGCGCCGCCGCCGGCCACGATCCAGCGGGTCGGGATCTCGGGGGCGTGGTCGAGGGCGCGGGCCACCGCGCGCGCCGTGAAGGCCGTCAGGGTGGCGGCGCCGTCCTCGGTGGAGAGCTGGCCGGCGAGCTTGTGGGAGAACCAGTTCCGGTCGAGCGACTTCGGCGGCTTGCGGAAGAAGAACGGGTGCGTCAGCAGCCAGGCCAGCAGCTGCTCGTCGGGACGGCCCCGGGCCGCGGTGCGGCCGCCATCGTCGAGGTTCTTGCCCTCGCGCTCCTGCATCCATTCGTCGATCAGCGCATTGCCGGGACCGGTGTCGAAGGCGATGACGCCGCCCTTCGAGTCGATCAGCGTCGCGTTGGCGACGCCGCCGATGTTGAGGATGCCGAACGGCCCGTCGAAGCCCGAGGCCTCGGCGAGCGCCTTGTGGAAGACCGGCACCAGGGGCGCCCCCTGCCCGCCCGCCTCGATATCGGCCCGGCGCAGGTCCGAGACGACCGGGATGCCGAGTCGGGTCGCCAGCGCCTGCCCGTCGCCGATCTGGATCGAGATGCGCTGGTCCGGCCGGTGGATCACCGTCTGGCCGTGGAAACCGATCACGTCGATCTCGGACGCTGCCAGGCCGTGCTCCTCCAGGAAGCGCTCCACGGCCTCGGCATGGGCCAGGGTGACGAACGCTTCCGCCTCCGGCAGCCGCCCGGGCCGGTCGCCGGGATGGAGCACGGATTCGGCATCCTTGGTGGCCGCGCGCAGGAGCGCCTTCTCGTCGTCGGCATAGCCGCGGTAGCCGGTGGGGCCCAGCGGCTCCAGGAAGTTGTTGTGGCCCTTGACCACGTGGACCCGCTCGCCGTCGGTCTCGATCAGCGCGATGTCGACGCCGTCCAGCGAGGTGCCGCTCATCAGTCCGATCGCGCGCATCATCGCCATGCCGCCCTGCCCCGTGCCTTTCGGCCAACGCCCTGCTAAGAGCGCGCCGTATCCTGAACCCAGCGCGAGCTAGCATGCGGGGCCTCGGCCTGTCGCGCCAGCGCGCGACCCGAGATGGCAGCCATGACCGCCGAGAGCTTCGCGCCGAAATCCGACTTCCTGCGGATCCTGACCGAGCGCGGCTATATCCACCAGACCTCGGACCTGGCCGGCATCGACGCCGCGGCCCTGGAAGGGCGGCTGACCACCTATGTCGGCTACGATTGCACGGCGCCCTCGCTGCATGTCGGGCACCTGCTGTCGATCATGATGCTGCACTGGCTGCAGGCCACGGGGGGGCGGCCGATCGCCCTGATGGGCGGCGGCACCACCCGGGTCGGCGACCCGTCGGGCCGCGACGAGACCCGCAAGATCCTCACCGTCGAGCAGATCGACGCCAACAAGGCCGAGATCCGCAAGACCTTCGACCGGTTCCTCCGCTTCGGCGAAGGGGCCGGCGACGCCGTGATGGTCGACAACGCCGAGTGGCTGACCAAGCTCAACTACATCGAGATGCTGCGCGACATCGGCCGGCATTTCTCGGTGAACCGGATGCTGTCGATGGACAGCGTGCGCCTGCGCCTGGAGCGCGACCAGGAGCTGTCGTTCCTGGAGTTCAACTACATGATCCTCCAGTCCTACGACTTCGTCGAACTGAACCGTCGCTACGGCTGCGTCATGCAGATGGGCGGGTCGGATCAATGGGGCAACATCGTCAACGGCATCGATCTCGGCCGCCGCATGGGCACGCCGCAGCTCTACGCCCTGACCTGCCCGCTGCTGACGACATCCTCGGGCGCCAAGATGGGCAAGACCGCGGCCGGGGCCGTCTGGCTCAACCCGGAGATGCTGAAGCCGTACGATTACTGGCAGTTCTGGCGGAACACCGAGGACGCGGACGTGGCCCGCTTCCTCAAGCTGTTCACCCTGCTGCCGATGGAGGAGATCGCGCGTCTCGCCGCGCTCGCCGGCTCCGAGATCAACGCGGCCAAGACGGTGTTGGCCACCGAGGCCACCGCGCTGATGCACGGCCGCGAGGTCGCGGAGGCCGCCGCCGAGACCGCGCGCAAGACCTTCATGGAAGGAACGCTGGCCGCCGACCTGCCGAGCGTGACCGTGCCGTCGGCCACCCTGGAGGCCGGCCTCGGGGTCCTCACCGCCTTCGGCCCGGACGTCGCCAAGCTCGTGCCCTCCACCAGCGAGGCCCGCCGGCAGATCAAGGGCGGCGGCCTGCGGGTCAACGATGTACCGGTCACGGATGAGAAGGCGATGCTCGGCCAGGGCGACCTGACCCCGGACGGCGTGATCAAGCTGTCCTTCGGCAAGAAGCGGCACGTGCTGCTCCGGCCGGAATGAGCCGCCCGGCCGCCTGGATCCGCGACGGGAAACAGCCCGCGTGAGCCTTGCCCGGATCCTGGTGATCGACGACGAGCCGCCGATCCGCCGGCTGCTCCGCACCGGCCTCGGGACACAGGATTACGCGGTCGCCGAGGCCGCCGACGGGGCCGCGGCGCTCGCCGCCCTGGAGGCCGGGGGCGTGGATCTCGCGATCCTCGATCTCGGCCTGCCGGACATGCCCGGCCATGCCCTCCTTGCGGCGATCCGCGAGCGCTGGCCCGACCTGCCGGTCGTGATCCTGTCGAGTCGCGACGACGAGCGCGGCAAGGTCGAGGCCCTCGATCTCGGGGCCGACGATTACGTCACCAAACCCTTCGGCATGAACGAGCTGCTGGCGCGCATCCGCACGGCCCTGCGCCATCGCCTGGCCATGCAGGGGGAGCGGCCGGTCTTCCGGGTCGACGACCTCTCGGTCGATCTCGTCCGCCGCGTCGTCCGGGTCGGCGAGCGCGCGGTGAAGCTGTCGCCCCGGGAATACGAGTTCCTGCGCGTGCTGGTGCAGCATGCCGGCAAGGTGCTGACCCACGCGCAGCTCATGCGCCACGCGCCGGCCTCGTCGGATCCGCAATACCTGCGCGTCTATATCCGGCAGCTGCGCCAGAAGCTGGAGCCCGATCCGGAGCGCCCGCGCTACCTGCTCACCGAGACCGGAGTGGGCTACCGCCTGCGTGCGCCGGACTGAGCCCGGCGCGCCGCCTCACGGCTCCAGGCCTTCCGCCGCGCGCCGCGCCGCCCGCAGCTTCTCGACCCGCGCCACCGATAACACCGAGGCCTCGTACAGCAGCAGCATCGGGATCGCGAGGGAGAGCTGGGAGATCACGTCCGGCGGCGTCAGGATCGCGGCGGCGACGAAGACCAGCACGATGGCATAGCGCCGCTTCTCCCGCAGGAAGGCCGCGTCGATGATCCCGATCTGACCGAGCAGCGTCAGGATTACCGGCAGCTGGAACGCGATCCCGAACGCGAAGATCAGCGTCATGATCAGCGACAGGTACTCGTCGACCTTCGGAAGCAGCTTGATCGTCGGCTCCCCGGCCACGCCCACCTGCTGGAGCGACACCGAGAATTTGATCAGCAGCGGCATCGCCAGGAAGAACACCACCAGCGCGCCGAGCACGAAGAAGATCGGCGTGGCCACGAGGTAGGGCAGGAACGCCTTCCGCTCGTTGCGGTAGAGGCCCGGGGCCACGAAGGCGTAGATCTGCGTGGCGATCACCGGGAAGGCCAGGAAGGCCGCCCCGAAGACGCTGAGCTTGATGTTGGTGAACACCTGCTCGAGGAAGTGCGTGGCGATCAGCTCGGCGTTCTGCGCACCCACGATCGAGACATAGGGGTAGACCAGAACGTTGTAGATATCGCGCGAGAAGAAGAAGCAGGCGAAGAACATCAGCACGAATGCGATCAGCGACTTGATCAGCCGCGCCCGCAATTCGATCAGGTGTTCGAGCAGGGGCGCCCGCGACGCCTCGATCTCGGCCTCGTCCGCATCGCTGATCATCGGGCGGCCGTGCCGTTCTGGGACTCTTCGGTGGCGTGATGCGGGGCGGGCGGAGGCCCGAACGGATCGTCCACCGACCCGGGCACGGGCAGGGGTGCCTCCGCCATCTGCGGTGCAGGATCATGGGACGATTCGGCGGGCGGCGTCCCCGAGACCGGGGCCGGTGCTGCGGCGTCCTGCTCGGCCTTGAGCTGCGCCGTGGCATCGGCGAGGGATCGGGTCTCGACCGGCGGCTTCTCCGGGCCGAGCTTCTCCGGGCCGACCTTGGCCCGGCCCTCGACGGCGCCCTTCAACTCGTCGCGAATGGTCTGCACGGGATTGAAGGTCGAACTCGCATTCCGGACCGTGTTGCGGATCCCGTCGACCTCGCGCCGGACATCGTCGAGCTCCGCCTCGCGGATCGCCTCGTTGAACTGCATCTGAAATTCGCCGGCCATGCGGCGCAGCTTCGAGGTGATCTGCCCGACGGTGCGCAGCGCCTTCGGCAGATCCTTCGGCCCGATGACGATGAGGGCGACGCCGCCGATCAGCATCACCTCGCCCCAGCTCATGTCCAGCATGTCGTCGACGGTCCTGCTGCCCTGAGATCCGGCGCGGTGGCCGGACCCCGTCAGGCTCTACACGAGCGCGTGCGCTCTGCCAGTCCTACAGTCGCGCCCGCCGTCAGACCGGCTTGCGCTCGCCGCCGGGAAGATGGCTCGCCGGGATCGCCGTGCCGGGGCTCGTCTCGGTGGCGTGCGGGATGGTGCGGACCGGTTCGGCCGGCGGCGGCGCGGCCTGGCTGACCGGAGGGGTCTCATCCTCGGCCATGCCCTTCTTGAAGGCTTTGATGCCCTTCGCGACGTCGCCCATCAGATCGGACACCTTGCCGCGTCCGAAGAGCAGCATCACGATGACCGCGACGATGACCCAGTGCCAGATACTCATGCTGCCCATGGCAACCTCCTGCGGGCGCCCCGAAGAAGCGGGAGCGCGACGCCACGTCCGGTTGAGGATTTCGGGGCGAACCTAGGGATCGCGCCGCCCGAACACAAGCAGAGGCGATGCCACGGCCGGTGGAAGGCCGCGGTGGAAGGCCGCAAGGGGCCCAGGTCAGGCGGCGGCGAGGGCCGCGGCGAAGCGCTCCCGGGCTTCCGGAACGTCGAGTCCGTCGCCTGCGGGGTCGAGCTGCGCCAGCGCGGAGGCGGCGCGGCGCGCGGCCTCTCCGGTGAGCGCGGGCGCCGCCTCGGCCACGGCGCGCATTTCGTCCATGGCGCCGTTGCAGTGGAGCCCGATATCGATCCCCGCCGCGAAGGCGCGCTCCGTCCGGTCGCGGAACGAGCCGGTCAGCGCGTGCATGGAGAGATCGTCGGTCATCAGAAGCCCGTCGAAGCCGATCGCGCCGCGGATGATGTCGCGGATGACGATGGCGGACTGGGTGGCCGGCCGGTCGGGGTCGATGGCGGTGAAGACCACGTGGGCGCTCATCGCCATCGGCAGGTGAGCGAGCGCCCGGAAGGTCCGGAAATCCTGCTCCGCCAGATCCGCGCGCGTCGCATCCACCACCGGAAGGCCGTGGTGGCTGTCACAGGTGGCGCGCCCATGCCCCGGGATGTGCTTCATCACCGGCAGGACGCCCCCGGCCATCAGGCCCTCGGCGACCGCGCGGCCGATCTCGGCCACCCTGTCCGGGCTCGTCCCGTAGGCCCGGTCGCCGATGATGTCGTGCGAGCCCGGCGCCGGCACGTCGAGGACGGGGGCGCAGTCCACGTTGATGCCGACCTCCGCGAGGTCGTGCGCCATCAGGCGCGCGCCGAGGCGGGCGACGGCCGCGGCGCTGCCGTTCAGGCGTCCGTAGCGGCCGCCGGCCGGGTAGGCCGGCCAGTGGGGCGGACCCATGCGCTGGACCCGGCCCCCCTCCTGATCGATCAGGATCGGCGCGCGATCGGATCCGACGCAGTCCCGCAGCGCGCCGGTGAGGGCGCGGACCTCGTCCGGGGTTCCGATGTTGCGCTTGAACAGGATGAAGCCCCAGGGCTTCACGTCCCGGAAGAAGGACCGCTCCTCCGCCGAGAGCGACGAGCCGGTGCAACCGAGGATCAGGGCGCGGGAGGTCATCAGGAACGGCTCGGAAACTGCTCGGTGGCGGCGCGAAGACGGCGGCGGGATCGCCGGGCGGTTCGGCTCGATGGCGACAGAGTCGGGCGGGAACGGGGAGCCGGCAAGACCAAACCGCGGCTCCGGGCGGAGGCCGGAGCGATGCCGCCGCCGGTGTGGCCTGCAAGACTCGGTCGGCGGGGCGCCCGAGCGGATCACCGCGGGCGGGAGCGCTGCCCCGACCGCGGCTTTCCGTCAGAACCTTAGTTCTTGGCCACGAAGCACTGGCCGCCCTCGCCCTGCAGGGCGCTGCACAGGCTCGCGGCCTGAGCCTTCTCCAGGGGTCCGACGCGGACGCGATAGATCGTCTTGCCGTTCACCTCGGCCTGCCGGATCAGCTCGGGCTTGCCGGCGAGCTGTGTGTACTTGGCCTGCATCTGCCGGAACGCGGCCTTCGCCTCGGCGGCGGAGCTGCGCACCCCGAGCTGCACCGAGAAGCCGCTGACCGGGCCGGACTTCACGGCCTCGTCGTCGGTGGTGGTGCTGGCGGTGGTGTCGGGCGCGGCCGCTCCGGCCGGGGCGACGGCGGCGATCCGCTGGGCGGCCTTCGGCGGCGGCTTCACGGCCACCGGCTTGGGAGCCGGCGGCTCGACCGCGGCGTCCGGCTGCGCGTCGACGGGCGTGGCCGTGGTCGCCGGCATGGCGGCGGCCTGGCGCATCGGCTTCGACTTCGCGGGCGCTGCCGGCGGCGGCTCGTCGCCGGGCAGAACCATGGTGGGGATCGGGGCCGGCCCGGCGTCGACGGCCTGCTGCTCCCGCGGCGGCGGTGCGGGCGGCGCCTCGGGCTTGACCGCGACGGTGCGGACGCGGCGGGGCTCCCCGAACGCTTCGAACGGGCCGTTGCCCGGCGTCGTGCCGCCCTGGGCGCCGGTCGGCTGCGACGGGCCCTGGGCCGCGCGCGCGGCCTCGGCCACGTCGAGGGGCTGCTCCTCGCGGTTGACGATCTTGATCTGGCCGTCCTTCTTGCCCTTCGGATCGTAGATCTGCCGGTTCTGATCCGGGATCTCGACACCGTCGGCCACCTTCGGGGCGACCTTGAGCGGGGTGGAATCGGCCTGCACCACCGGCACGCCGCCATGGCCCGAATTGCTCATGCCCTTGTAGGTGAGCGCACCGGTGACCGCGAGCGCCACCACGGCGACGCCGGCGCCGACCGAGACGAGGCGCCGGCGCGGATTCGCGCGACGCAGGGCGTGGCTGTCCGCGTAGGCGTCGTCGCCGCTCGATACCGCGACGCCATCTGGCGCGTAGGCGCCGCCTTCGCGATGCGTGTCCTGCTCCACGGAGGCGAGGTACTGATCGAATGCGTCGGCCGGCGTCGCCTTGGCGGGCTCCGGCGCGAAGCTCGGCTCCACCCGGGCGTTCCAGCCGGCCTGCGGCTGGGTGTCGGGCGCGACGGCGCGCATCTCGTCGCGCGCGGCGAGCAGAGCCCGGAACGGATCGTCCTGGCCGACGATGCGGGCGAGTTCCGCCAGCGGATCCGCCTTGGCCGCCTGCGGCGCCTGACCCGTCTCCTGACGCAGATCGCGCGCGAAAGCGTCCAGATCGACCTGAGCGCGCGAAGCGTTCGTCATGGCAGCATCCTCACATCAACGCCGGTGACCGGCCCGATGCGCTCGGGCCTATCGCATCTCGTCCGGCGCGGTCACACCGAGAATCGCAAGGCCGGCCGCCAGCGTGCTCCGCAGAGCTTCGATGAGCGCCAGCCGGGCCCACGTCGACTTTCGGTCGGTTGCATTAACAAACCGTAATTGCGGCAAGTCTTTGCCCTTGTTCCAGAAACTATGTAGCGCCGAGGCCAGTTCATAGAGGTGGAATGCGATTCTGTGCGGTTCGTGCGCCAGGGCTGCGGATTCGAGAACCCGCGGGTACTGGGCGATGAGGCGCATCATCTCGATCTCGCCCGGATCGCTCAGCACCGCGAGGTCCGCCTCGCGTGCCAGCGCCGCGGCCGAGAGGTCGGCCTCGGGAAACGCCTCGCGCGCCTGCCGCTGCACCGAGCGGACGCGGGCATGGGCGTACTGAACGTAGAAGACCGGATTGTCCTTCGACTGCTCCACCACCTTGGCGAGGTCGAAATCCAGGGTCGCGTCGTTCTTCCGGTAGAGCATCATGAACCGGATGGCGTCGCGGCCGACCTCGTCGATCACGTCCCGCAGGGTCACGAATTCCCCGGCCCGCTTCGACATCTTGACCGGTTCGCCTGCGCGCAACAGCCGCACGAGCTGGCAGAGCTTGACGTCGAGCGTCGCCGCGCCGTCGCTCACCGCCTTCACGGCAGCCTGCATGCGCTTCACGTAGCCGCCGTGATCCGCTCCGAGGACGTCGATCAGCTCGGTCGCGCCCGCGAGATACTTCGCCCGGTGGTAGGCGATGTCGGAGGCGAAATACGTGTACGAGCCGTCCGACTTCAGCAGCGGCCTGTCGCTGTCGTCGCCGAATTCCTTGGTGCGGAACAGCGTCTGCTCGCGGTCCTCCCAATCCTCCGGCAGCTGGCCCTTGGGCGGCGGCAGGCGGCCCTCGTAGACGAGGCCCTTGGCGCGCAGCTCCGCGAGCAGCGTCTTCACGGCACCGCTCTCCTGGAGCGTGCGCTCGGAGAAGAACACGTCGTGGCGGATGCCGATCGCCTCCAGATCGGCCCGGATCATGGTCATCATCATGTCCAGCGCGGTCTCGCGCACCGTGGGAAGCCACGCGGCCTCTGGCTGGTCGAGGAGCGCGCGGCCATGGGTCTCCGCCAGCTTGGCGCCCACGGGCTTGAGGTAGTCGCCCGGATACAGGCCGTCCGGGATGGCGAAGGGCTCGCCCAGAGCCTCGCGGTAGCGCTGGAAGGCGGAGCGGGCCAGCACATCGACCTGAGCGCCGGCATCGTTGATGTAATATTCCCGCGTCACCTGCCTGCCGGCCGCGACGAGCAGATTGGAGAGGGCGTCACCGAACACCGCGCCGCGGCCATGGCCGACATGCATCGGCCCGGTGGGATTGGCCGACACGTATTCCACGTTGATCGGCCCGCCGGGCAGCTCCGCGCGGCCGAACGCATCCGGCGCGGAGAGCGCGTCGCGCACGACTGCGTGAAAGATCGCGGGATCGAGCCGCAGGTTGATGAAGCCCGGCCCGGCGACGCTCGCCTCCACGATCCGCGGATCGGCGCGGAGTTCCGCCGCCAGGGCTTCGCCCAGCGCCTTCGGGTTGGCCCGCGCCTCCTTGGCCAGGACCAGCGCCGCGTTCGTGGCGAGGTCGCCGTGCGCCGCGTCCCGGGGCGGCTCGACGACCACGCGGCCCAGGTCGAGGCCCTCGGGCAGATGGCCGGCGCGGGTCAGCGCCTCCACGGCCTCGCGCACGCGCGCCTCGAACAGGGCGAAGATGTTCATGGGTCTCGATCTCGCTTGCGCGGGGGTCTCGTCGCCCGGCCCGTCCGGCCTGTGCCCGCCCGGGCGGTCTAGCAAGGGGGCGGGAGGGTGTCACGGCGCCGAGCGGTTCGCCGGCCTGGAGGAGCCCACATTCCCGGCATCGGTCCGGTAACCAAGCGCGCGGCGCTCCCACGTTATCCCACGCGACGAATACGGATCGCGCAGTGTTCGGCTTGTTTTGGCCGGGACGACACTGTGTCATCGCCGACGATCGCGCGTGGGCCGATCGCGGAGTTACTGATGAAGACCTTGACGATTGCGGGTACGGCGCTCTGCGCCCTGATCCTGGCCGCGCCGGGTGCGGAGGCGGGCGGCTTCCACGGCGGCGGCTTCCACGGCGGCGTCCACGGTGGTTTCCGGGGCGGCTACGGCTACCGGGGCGGCTACGCGGCCCGCGGCTTCTACGGGCGCGGCTACGGCTACGGCTATCGCCGCGGCTACGGACGGGCCCTCGGCTACGGGCTGGCCGGTGCGGGGATCGGCCTCGGGCTCGGGCTCGCCGCCGGGAGCGTCTACGGCGGCTACGGATATGGTGGTTACGGGTACGGCGGCTACGGCTACAGCTACCCGGCCGCCTATGGCGGCTACGGATACGGCTACCCGGCGGCCTACGGCGGCTACGGCTACGGCTACGGCTACGGCGGTGGCTACGGCGGGTGTTACGGCAGCTTCACCTGCGGCTGCGGCTGCTGATCCCAACCCATCCCGCGCCGGGCCTTCAGGGCTCGGCGAGGGGCAGGCCCCGGCTGGGCAATTCCCAGTGCAGGTCCGGCGTCGTCGCGTAGAGCTTGCGATGCGCCAGGACCGCATAGGTGTCGGTCATTCCGGCGATGTAGTCGGCGACCCGGCGGGCGACCCGTGCATCGCTGGCCTCCTCGAGACCGGCGCTCCACTCCTCCAGCATCCGGGACGGCGCCGCGGTGAACGCGGCGAACAGGTCGTTGACGATGGCGTCGGCCTTCTTCCGCACCGCCACCACGCCGGGATGCCGGTACATGCGGTCCCACAGGAAGCGCATGATATCGGCATCGGCCGCCGCAATCTCCGGCGAGAAGACGATGACCGCCTGATCCGCATTCCGGATGTCCTCGACGCGGCGCGGATCCAGTTCGGCGATGCGGCGTCCGCCCTCGCGGATCACGTCCTCGACGAAGCGGGTGATCACCCGCCGGGCGAGTTCGTGGATCATGCGCGAGGGCTCCAGGCCCGGATGCAGCCGGTCGATCTCGTCGAGCAGCCCGGCCAGGAACGGGACCGCGCGCAGCTCCGGGATCTCGAACAGGCCGGCCCGCAGCCCGTCGTCGAGGTCGTGGGCGGCATAGGCGATGTCGTCGGCGAGGGAGGCCGCCTGGGCCTCGGGGCCGGCCTGGCTCCACAGGTCGAGGGGGTTCAGCGCATCGTATTCCAGGATCGCCGCCGGGATGCCGCGCGCGGCGTAGCGGGGCGTCGGCTGGCCGTCGGCCGTCAGCAGCGGGCCGTTGTGCTTGACGAGGCCCTCCAGGGTCTCCCAGGCGAGGTTCAGCCCGTCGAAGCCGGCGTAGCGCCGCTCCAGCCGCGTGACGATCCGCAGGGCCTGGGCGTTGTGGTCGAACCCGCCGTAGCGGGCCATGCAGGCGTCGAGGGCGTCCTCGCCGGTATGGCCGAAACAGGTGTGGCCGAGGTCGTGGCTGAGGGCCAGCGCCTCCGCAAGATCCTCGTCGAGCCCGAGGGCGCGGGCGAGCGCCCGGCCGATCTGGCTGACCTCGAGGGTGTGGGTGAGGCGGGTGCGGTAATGGTCGCCCTCGTGATGCACGAAGACCTGCGTCTTGTGCTTCAGCCGCCGGAACGCCGTCGAGTGGATGATCCGGTCCCGGTCCCGCTGGAAGTCGCTGCGGGTCGGCGAACCGGCCTCGGGGATCAGGCGTCCCCGGGTGCGGGCCGGATCGGTGGCGTAAGCCGCGCGCCAGCGCTCACCGTTGCGTCGCACGGCATCCGCTCGCAAACTCACGCACCCTGCTCATGACGGCTCCTCGCCCGGCGCGTTGCGGCGCGGGCTTGCGCCTCATATCTTGTGGGCCGGGACGCCCTCGGCAACAGGCGGGGTGCGCCGTCCACCGAACGATTGCGTGGCCAGAGACTGATGGCTGATATCACCCTGACCGCCCGCGCGGCCAAGCGCATCAACGAGATCATGGGGGCTGAGCCGGCCGGCTCGTCGCTGCGGATCAGCGTCAATGGCGGCGGCTGCTCGGGCTTCTCGTATGCCTTCGACATCGCCCGCACCCGTGAGGCGCAGGACGTCGCGATCGAGCGCGACGGCGCCACCGTCATCGTCGACCCCATCTCGATGGAGTACATGAACGGCTCCACGATCGACTTCGTGAACGATCTGATCGGCCAGTCCTTTAAGATCGAGAACCCGCTTGCCACCGCCTCCTGCGGCTGCGGCACCTCCTTCTCGTTGTAGCGACCCGCCCGGCGCATCCGCGCCGTTGCGTCCATACGACACCGGTGCCGGCACGGTCGCCCGGGCCGGCATGCCTGATTGCCTCGCCTCAAAAAACCCGGCACGGCTAGGGAATTCCCGCGCGAGCCCTGGTCCGGATGCAGCCATGAACCACCCGAAGGCCCGCCTCCGCCTCCGGTCGGCCTGGGCGACAACCGGTATCCTCGTCCTCCTCGGCCTCGCCCCCGCGCCACTCGCCGCGCAGGAGGGCGCCGCCGCCGTCCAGGACGTGACGGTCACCGACGTGGTCATCCCGCTCGGCGGCACGCTGCTGAAGGCCCCGAAGCTCACGGCGAGCGGCACGCGCCTCTCCAAGGAGGATCTCGCGGCGATCCTGCGGCCCGATTCCAACGTGCCCTGGGAGCAGCGGCTCGCCCGGCTCGATGCGGGCAGCCTCACCGTCCCGGTCCTGACCTCCGAGAATGCGGATCCCGGCGACAACCGGCAGACCGTCACCTACCGCGATGTGGTCGCCCGCGACATCCGCGCCGGCCGTGTCGGGGAACTGACGGCGGCCGGCGCCACGGTCAGCTCCGTCGCCGGGCCGAACCGCGGTTCCGGAACCTACGGGCAGGTGCGCGCCACAGATCTGGATCTGGCGGCCCTCAGCCGGCTGTACACGGTTCCGGGCGACGGCAAGGGACCGGTCCAACGGGTCTACGGCACCATCCAGGTCTCCGACGTGACCTATTCCGACGCGCGCGGCACGACCGTGAAGATCGCACGCCTCGACGGGCGTGATCTCGGCGGCCGGCAGATCCCCGACGGCTGGAGCGGCGCCTTCGCGATCGTGGCCGGCGGTTTCGATGGCTCCAGCGACCGGCGTCCCCTGGCCGCCGCGGCGGCTGATCTCATCGCCGCCACCGCCGTCGGCAGCCTGGAGATGCAGGGCCTCAGCGTCAGCGACTCCGATCCGAAGGGGCCGGTTCTGTTCGAGATCGGCCGGGCCGCCTACACCTCCGCCGGGTCGGAGGGCACCACCGTCCTGGACAACCTGGCGCTGTCGCGCGGCAGTCTGCGTGTCCATGTCGGTCGCCTCGCCGTTCTCGGGACTTCGCTGGTGCCGACCGTCGCGGCCCTCCAGGGGATCGCCGCCGAGCCGACGGCCGGGCCCGGCTTCTCCGATATCGAGATGCGCCGCCTGACGCCCAAGCTCGGCAACCTGACCCTGAGCGACCTGTCGATCGAGCTGCCGCCGGAGGGCGAACCCGAGCGGGCGCCGCCGCGTGATGGTCGGGCTCCGGCCCGCGGCGGCCTCTCCGATACTGGCCGGGCGGGGCCTGGCAGGCCGGCAGATCCGAGGACGGGCGACACCGCCGCCGACCCCCTCGCCCTGTCGGTATCGCCCCGGCCTGTCCGCCGGATCGCCCTGCGCGAGGCCACACTCGCTCTGGGTGCGCCGAATGACGGCGTGCCCAGCGCGACCCGCCTCAGTCTCTCCGGCCTCAGCCTGCCGGCGGATCTCGTGGCGGGCGCGCCGATCATCGGCATGCTGCCGGTTTACGGGTACCGGGATCTCGACCTCGACCTCGTGGCCGACGCCACTTTGGATGAGAAGGCCCGCGACCTCGCCCTGCGCGAGGTGACGGTGTCGGGTCGCGACATCGGCACCGTCCGGCTATCCGGCACGCTGGGCGGTATCGGGCCCGAGCTGTTCTCCGGCACCCTGCCGGCCGCGACCATGGTGATGTTTTCGGGAAGCGCCAAGGCCCTCGACCTGACGGTGGAGAACGCGGGCCTGTTCGAGCGCTTCCTGGCCGCGCAATCGAAGGATCTCAGCCTCAAGCCGGACGAGCTGCGCAAGGAGTACGTCACCGCCAGCCTGCTCGGCGTGCCGATCATCCTGGGCAACAGCGCGGCCGCCAAGGGCATCGGCGCCGCCATGGGCCAGTTCGTGATGAAGCCCGGCAAGCTCGTGGTCCACGCGAAGTCCAAAGAGCCCGCCGGGATCGGTTTCATCGATCTCGGCGCGGCGCGCTCGCCGGCGGCCGTGCTCGACCGGCTGGACGTCGAGGCGAAGGCGAACTGAGGCGACCGTGACCGGTCTCCGGGCTTTCGCAGCCGGAAGACCGGCCTGAGGAGGCCCCATGCGCGTCGTCCGTCTCGCGAAGGCTGCGCTCGCCGCCGCCCTGGCGCTGACCTGCATGCCGGTCGTGTATGGCAACGTCGCAGACGTTGCCGCCGCGCGATCTGGCCTTCGGCCGGTCGGGTAGATTCCCGTCTCGCCGATCGGGCTTGGCTCTCGAACTGGACCGAGCCGAGACAGCCCAAGGCTGAAAGCTGCCGCGCCGGCTGTCGGAGCGTTCGTCGTCGACCGCGGAACGGCCTGCGTTGAACGTCGCTGCTCAAGCGATCACGCAGGCCCGTTGCGGAGGTTACAGCGCGATGATCTCCGGATGCTGCGCTGCGAGGTTCGCCCGGGTCGCCTCGGCCCAGGCGCGGTCGCGTTCCCGGCGCGGTCGATCGAGGGACACGGCGGCGATGAGACCCGCCGGACGCCGGGAGACCAGCAGCAGACGGTCGGCGATCCCGATCGCCTCGGCGACGTTGTGGGTCACCATCAGGACGCTCATGCCGGACCGATCCACCGTATCCACCACGAGGCCGCGAAGCGCGGCGGCGGCGGCATCGTCGAGGGACACGAAGGGCTCGTCGAGGACCAGCACCCGCGGCCCGTCGGCCAGGGCCCGCGCCAGTGCCACGCGGCGTTGCATCCCCAGGGAGAGCGCCTTCGGATAGCTGGCCCGCCACGCTGTCAGGCCGAGCTGCGCGAACAAGCCGTCAAGGTCGAGCCCGCGCCGCGCCCGAGGGAGCCCGAGGCGGACATTGTGCTCGACGCTGCGCCAGGGGAGCAGCCGCGGCTCCTGGAAAACGATACCGGCCCGCTCCGCCCCGGAGACGCGTCCCTCGAACGCGGTATCGAGGCCGAGCAGGATCCGCAGCGTCGTGGTCTTTCCGGCGCCCGATGGCCCGATCAGGCAGACGATTTCCCCGGCTGCGACCTCGAATTCGAGGTTGCGAACCGCCTCGACCGGTTCGGCATCGCGCGGCCGATACCATTTCGACGCGATCGCGACCTGAAGAACGGGCTCAGCGCCAGCGACGGACATAGGCTTCGAGCCGCTGCAGCAGGAGGACGTCGATGCCGATCATCACGGCCATGAAGACGAGGCTGTAGCCGATGATGGCCGCCACGTCGGTGCTCTGGACGAAGTAATAGTTGATCGCGAAGCCGACTCCGTCGGGACGACCGAGCAGTTCCACCACCAGCACGATCTTCCAGGCGAGGGAGAGGCCGGACCGCGCCGCCGTGACGATGTAGGGCTGGAGCTGCGGGATCAGGAGGTCGCGGGCCCAGGTGAGCCGGTCGAGCCGATAGGCGCGGGCCATCTCGTCGAGGCCGGGATCGAGATTACGGGCCCCTTCCCGGACAATCACCGCGACATTCGGGAGCTTGTTGAGGACCACCGCCAGGATCGCCGCGGTCTCGGTGAGCCCGACCCAGACATAGGCCAGTACGGTGATCACCAGGGCCGGCGTGTTGAGGAGGACGAGAAGCGGCGTGTCGAGCGTGAGATCGGTGACCTTCGAGCGTCCGAGCGCGACGCCGAGGACGACGCCGAGAAGCATCGCCACCGTGAATGAGATCGCTACGCGGAGCAGCGTCATGCCGACATTGTGTGCGAGGTCGCCGCGCTCCGCCTCCTGAACGATGAAGCGCAGCACCGCCAGCGGCGCCGGCAGCAGGCGCGATCCCGCCTCGAGTGCAGCCAACTGCCAGGCTGCAAGGAGCACGACCAAAGACGCGATGCGGGTCAGCACGCCCAGGCGATCCCGAGTGTCTGGACCGCTGCAACGGTGGCCCGCTGGGCCGGCGCATCACCCATTGCGACCGGTGTAGTACAGGTCGGGAGGCAGTGCGTCGCCCTTTCCGACGAGGCGCGCTCCGCCGAGCCGCGCCATCACGGTGTAGAGTTTCTCGGCATCGGCGCGCTCCTCCGCCACGGGGCGCCGCGGGATGCCGGCGAGGAAGTTGCGCTTGAGCGCCTCGAAGGTTGCATCGTCCTCGGCCGCCATCAGCGGGCGCACGATCTGCCACGCGGTCGGATCCGAGGCCAGGATGTCCTTGGCCGCCCGCGACGCCCGCGCGAAGGCCGCCACGGCAGCGGGCTTCTCCTTCACGGTGGTGTCCTGGAACAGGTAGCCGATCAGCGCCACGTCACCGGGGACGCCGAGGGCGTGCATGATGTCCTCGGCACCGACCAGTTGGCGAAACCCCTTCGCCTGAAGGCGGGCGCAGTAGGTCCAGTAGGTGAGCGCTGCGTCGAGGGCGCCCTGCTCCAGCTTCAGCGTGATCAGCGGGGGCGCGCCGTAGGCGATCTCGGCTTCGCGCTCCAGGTCGATTCCGGCCGCGTCCTTCGCCTGCGCCCGGAGCAGCAGCCAGTTCTTGTCCAGGGGACCGCCGGCCACCCCGAGGCGCTTGCCGGCGAGATCCTTGAGGCTCTTCACCGCGCTCCCGGCCGGTACCATCACGCCGCCCTCGGAGGTCGAGTACGGGATGAAGCGCACCGCCTGCCCGTCATTGCCGAGGCGGGCGGCCCAGAGCAGGTCGCCGATGATCGTATCGACCTGTCCTCCGATGAAGCTGATGCGGGCCGCGTCGTTGCCGGCGAGCTTCACGGCATCGAGCTGAAAGCCGTTGTCGGTGTCGAGGCCGCGGGCCTTGATCACCGCAGCCTCCCAGGTCGACGTCCCGAAGGGCAGACTCCCGAGACGGATGGTCGGCACGTCCGCGCGCGCCGCCCGCAGGCCGAGGCCGCCCAGCAGGCCGCCGGCGAGCATCGCGCGCCGTGACAGCATCACGCCTTCTCCCATCGTATTTCGCAGTCTTCGACGGCGGTAGACTGACGTGCCGCATGAACGGGACGCCATTGGAAAAAGGTCATAGGGCTCACACCGGTTTCCGTCCACCGTGCGGAACACGCTTGCGCGCAACCGGCTGCGGCGGCACCCTCGACCGAGACGCCATCAGGGGAGACATGCGATCATGACCGAGCGACGCGAGGGAGTTCTGGACGAGGCGACCGTGGAGGCGCGGCTGAAGGCCGAACTGCCCGCCTGGCGCCTGGAGGATGGCTGGATCCGCCGCACCTACAAGACGGCCGGCTGGAAGGGCACGCTGATGGTGATCAACACCGTGGGTCACCTCGCCGAAGCAGCCTGGCATCATCCCGACATCACGGCGTCCTATGCCTGGGTCGAGGTCCGGCTGATGAACCACGCCGCCAAAGGCATCACCGAGAAGGACTTCGCCCTCGCCCGGAAAATCGAGGAGGTCGTGTCCTGGCAGCCGGCCCTGGAGGGACAGGGCCTCGAAGGGACGCCCACGGATCCGCGCTTCGCCTACATCAAGTACGACAAGTAGCCGCGCGGCGCGGGCGTCACTGCGGGTCCTTCACGCGGCGGCACTCGGTCTTGAGGTAGGCGGTCTTGCCGATCTCGTCGCGGCGCTCGGTGCGGGCGATGATCTCCTGCCAGCCGGTGGCGCATCCGAGCTCGTTGGCCACTCGGATCTTCCGGACCTCAAGGGCCTGGTCGTCCGTGCAGGCGTCCTGTGCGAGGCCGTTGGCGCAGACCAATACGACGGCGATGAAGGCGTTCATGGATGGGGCGGTCCTCGTTCTCGCCGCACCCTACGCGCCAAGCGACCGCAAGGTTTCCGATGACGGGCTACGGCCCGCGATCAAGCTTTCGTCACGGTCGGCCCGCCCTGAGGGGGCGGAGGGGCGGGCCGACCGTTTCTCGCAGCACCCGCGGGCGCTGCGATCGCGTGAGCCGGGCGATCAGCCGGCGTGGGCCGCCGGACGGGCGCCCGCATCCGGGCGGATGCGGTAGCAGCCGATGTAGAGGGCCGGCAGGAACAGGAGCGTGAGGAAAGTCGCCGCCAGGATCCCGCCGATCATGGCGAAAGCCATCGGGCCCCAGAAGACCTCCCGGGCGATCGGAATCAGGCCCAGACTCGCGGCGGCTGCCGTCAGCAGGATCGGCCGCATGCGGTGGTGGGTCGCCTCGAAGACCGCTTCCCAGGGGGCCATCCCCTCGGCCCGGAACTCCTCGATCTGGCTCACCAGGATGACCGCGTTGCGGATGATGATCCCGATCAGCGCCAGGATGCCCAGGATGGCGACGAAGCCCATCGGCTTGTCGAACAGGAGCAGGGCCGGCACGACGCCGATCAGACCGAGCGGCGCCACGGTGAAGACGAGGATCATCCGGCCGAAGCTCTGGAGCTGCATCATCAGCAGGAACGCCATGGCGAGCAGCATGACCGGGACGACGGCCGCGATCGGGCCCTGGCCCTTGGCGGATTCCTCAACGGCGCCGCCGGTCTGGACGGTGTAGCCCTCCGGCAGCGCCTTGATGAAGGCGTCGATGCCGGGCTGCAGAGCGGCCACGATGGTGGCCGGCTGGGTCGCGTCGTGGATCGTGGCGCGCACCGTCACGGTCGGCAGACGGTCGCGGCGCCAGACGATCGGCTGCTCGAGATCGTAGCCGATCCGTGCGAAGGCGAGCACGGGGACCACGGTGCCGTTCGCGAGACCGACCTGCAGCGATTGCAGGGTGTCCAGCGAAGACCGCTCCACCGCGCGGGCACGGCCGACGACGTTGACCAGATAGATCGAGTCCCGGACCTGCGTGATCGCCTGGCCGCCCTCGATCCCGTTGAGGATCCCGGCGACGTCCTGGCTGGTGACGCCGAGCTGACGCGCCTTGTCCTGAAGGATCTCGACCCGCAGCACCTTGCCGGGCTCGTTCCAGTCGAAGGTCGGCACGTCGAGCCGCTTGTCGCCGGCCACCACGTTGGCGAGGTCGAGCGAGAGGCGGCGCACCGTCTCCATGTTCGGGCCGCTGAGGCGGTACTGCACCGGTCGGCCTACGGGCGGTCCGAGGCTCAGGGGCTGCACCAGCACGTCGGTGCCGACGAAGTCGCGCAGGGCGATGGCCTGGAGACGCGCCATCACGCGGTCGCGCACCTCGAGCGACTTCGTGACGATGACGATCTGACCGAAGAAGGCGTTGGCGAGCTGCTGATCGAGGGGCAGGTAGAATCGGACCGCGCCCTGACCGACATAGGACGACCAGCTCGACACGTCCGGATCGCCCTTCAGGTTCGTCTCGAACCGGTCCATCTGCGCCCTGGTCTCGGCGATGGTGGCGTTCTGCGGGAGGGTGAGGTCGACCAGCACCTCGGAGCGGTCCGAGGACGGGAAGAACTGCTGCTGCACATGCCCCATCCCGACGATGGCGGCCGCCATCAGCGCGAGGCAGACCACCACCGTCGTCCAGTGCCAGCGCATGGCGACGCGCAGGGCCGCCATGAACAGGCGCGTGAAGATGCCGCGCTTCTCCGTGTGGTGCTTCATGGTCTTCGGCAGCAGCGTGACGCCGACGAGCGGGGCGAACAGAACCGCCACGACCCACGATACCAGCAGCGATGCGGCGATCACCACGAACAGCGAGTAGGTGTATTCGCCCGCGCCGGAGCCGTTGAAGCCGATCGGCAGGAAGCCCGCCACGGTCACCAGCGTTCCGGTCAGCATGGGGAACGCCGTCGACGTGTACGCGAAGGTGGCGGCCTTGCGCAGCGTGTCGCCCCGCTCCAGCCGCGCGACCATCATCTCGACGGTGATCATGGCGTCGTCGACCAGCAGGCCCAGCGCGATGATCAGCGCGCCGAGCGAGATGCGCTGCAGGGTCACGTCCATGATCTGCATGACCACGAAGACGATCGCCAGCACGAGGGGGATCGACACCGAGACGACGAGGCCGGCCCGGATGCCCAGGCTCACGAAGCTCACGGCCAGCACGATGACCACGGCCTCGACCAGCGCCTCGGTGAAGCCGCCGACCGCATGCTCGACCTGCTTGGGCTGATCCGAAACGAGGTGGACGCCGACGCCCACCGGCAGCGTCGCCTCGATCCGCCGCATGCGCTCCTTCAGCGCTTCACCGAAATGCAGCAGGTTGGCGCCCGGACGCATCGCGATGGCCAGCCCGATCGCGGGCTTGCCGTCCACCCGGAACAGGGGCGCGGGCGGATCCTCGTAGCCGCGGCTGATCTCGGCGATGTCGGCAAGACGGAAGAAGCGATCGTTCACCCGCAGATTGAAGTCCTGAAGCGAGGCTTCGGAGGCGAAGGAGCCGCTGACCCGCAGCGAAATGCGCTCCGGTCCGGCCTGAACGACCCCGGATGCCGAGACGGCGTTCTGCGCTTGAAGCGCCTTGATCAGGGCCTGGAGATCGATGCCGTAACCGGCGAGCTTCCGGGTCGAGAAATCGAGATAGATGGTCTCGTCCTGGGTGCCGAGCAGCTGCGTCTTGCCGATATCGGGCACGCGCAGCACATCGGTGCGGATGCTCTCCACGTAGTCGCGCAACTGCCGGTGGGTCAGGCCGTCGGCCGTGAAGGCGTAGACGTTGCCGTAGACGTCGCCGAACTCGTCGTTGAAGAACGGCCCCTGCACACCGTCCGGGAACTGGCTCTTGATATCCCCGAGACGTTTGCGGACCTGGTAGAAGGCGGGCTGGACCTCGCCCTTCTTCAGGGTGTCGCGGAAATTCACGAAGACTGTGGAGGATCCCGGGGTCGTGTAGCTGCGGACGTAGTCGAGGCCGTTGAGCTGCTGGAGTTCCTTCTCGACCCGGTCGGTGACCTGATCGAGGGTATCCTTGATGGTCGCGCCCGGCCAAGTCGTCTGCACGACCATCGTCTTGATGGTGAACGGAGGATCCTCCTCGCGGCCGAGGCGGCTATAGGCCATCACGCCCGCCACGAGCGAGACCAGCATCAGGAACCAGACGAACGAGCGGTGCTCGAGCGCCCAGTCGGAAAGGTTGAAATCCTTCACGCAAAAACCCCGTGCGGCCGGATCAGACGGCGCCGTTGGCCAGGCGCACGGCCTGGCCTTCCTTGAGGACATGGACGCCCGCGACCACGACGCGTTCGCCGGCCTTCAGCCCATCGACGACCGCGATGCGACCGTCCTCCGCGTTGTCCCGTGCCGCCGCTACGGTCACGTCGCGACGCGACACGGACTTCCCGTCGGCGGACACGACCCAGACCGAGCGGCGGCCGCCGTCCTCGAGCAGTGCCGATGCCGGCAGCAGCACGGTGGGCGAGACATTCCGCGTCAGCGACACGTTGATGGTCGCGCCGAGCCGGAAGGCCGGGCCGGGCTGGTCGAGGCTGATCCGGATGCGCTTGGAGCGCGTCCCCGATTCGGCGAGCGGCGCGATCTCGCGGACGCGCCCGCGCGCCGTGAGCTCCGGGGCGCTCTGGAGAGCGACGGTGAAGATGCCGTCCGCCGGCAGCGCTCCGACATAGACCTCGGGAATGTCGACCACGGCCTCGCGAACGTCCGGCCGTGCCACGGTCACGACACCCTGGCCGGCGGTGAGCACCTGGCCGACTTCGGCGAGGCGCTGGGTCACGACACCGTCGAACTCGGCCTTCAGCTCGGTGTAGCCCATCTGGTCGCGGGCCTTCTGCAGGCTGGACAAGGCCTGGTCCACCCGCGCCCGGGCCGTCTCGCGCTTGGCAACCGCTTGGTCGAGCGTGGCCTGGGCGACGCTGTTGCCCGACATCAGGCGCCGGGTCCGCGCCTCGGCGGCCTCGGCGTTCTCGGCCTGCGCCTTCGCATCGGCGAGGTCCGCCTCGGCACGGGTCAGGTCGAAGCGTGTCACGATGGTGTCCAGGGCCGCGAGGCGCTGGCCCCGGGTGACGAGGTCGCCGATCGTCACGTCCCGCGCCACCATGCGGCCGGGAATCTGGAAGCCGAGCTGCGCCTGATAGCGCGGCTCGATCGTGCCGGCGAAGGGCCCGAACATGACGGTGTCGCTCGGCACGACCACCTGCGTGAGCACCGGACGTATCGGGGCCGCTGCCGCAGCTTCGCCGCCCTCCTCGCCGTGCCCGTTGCAGGCCGCCAGCGCTGCCGCGACGAGGGTCAGGGCGAGATACGTGTGCGCCTTCACGGGCGAGCTCCGATCTCGGCGGCCGCGACGGTCTGACCGGGGCGCAGGAACTGGATGCCGGCGACGACCACGCGCTCGCCCGGCTCGACGCCGCGCTTCAGCGCGATGATGTCGGGCCCGAAGCGGTCGATCTCGACGGCGCGGACCGAGACTGTCCGCCGGTCGGGGTCGTAGATCCAGACGGACGGTTGCCCGTCGTAGCGGTACAGCGCCGACCAGGGCAGGATCACCGCTTCATGGGGCGCGAAGCGTCCGCGGCCGACCACGACGGCACCCAGCCCCATCGCGGCCGGAGTCGATTTGAGTCCGATCTTGACCCGCACCGTGCCGCTCGCCGCATCCACCGTCGGCGAGATCTCGCGCACGGTCCCGACCGCGGTGATCGCCGGATCCGACTGGAGCGCGACCGCAATGGTGTCGCCCGCCGGCGGCTGGGCCAGCAGCGATTCGTAGACATTGAAGACCGCATCCCGGGGGCCGTCCTGCGCAATCACGAGAACGGTCTGCCCCGATTGGACCACCTGGCCGACCTCGAAGCTCCGGCTGGTCACGACACCGGCCACGCCGGCGCGCAGTTCCGTATAGGAGAACTGCTCCTGCGCGGTTCCCAAAGCGGCCTTCGCCGAATCGACGGCCGCCTGTGTCGTGCGCAGCTCCTGCTCGGCATTGTCGTAGGTCGAGCGCGTGGTGAAGCCGCCGGCAAGAAGTTGCTTCTGGCGCTCGAAGGACATCTTGGCCTGGGTCAGGAGTGCCTCGGCCGAAGCGAGGGCGGCTTTCGCGTTGTCGAGATTCGCCTGCTGGGTCAGGGGCTCGAGAACGGCGAGGACCTGATTGGCGGTGACGTGATCCCCGACCTCGACCCGCCGCTCGGCCACCTTGCCGTTGGTCCGGAACGAGACGTTGACCTGCGCCTGGGCCTGGATGTCGCCGGTCACCACGACCTCGAGCGCCTGAGGCGTACGGCGTGCCTGCACCACCCGCACGCGCGCCATCGCGGGATCGAGCGCGGCGTCCGGTTCGGCCCGTGCGCACCCGATCGACGCGAGCGCGGTTAACACCAGTATAACGGATGGGGGTGGACGGAAGACGATGCGGCTCATGCGATCGACCGTGTCGGCGCGGCTCGTGCGAAATGCGTGGCGCGTTCCTACGCCATCCGTTACATACCGTCCAGACGGTTTTTAGTGCAGGTCAGCGATGCAGGTGAAGCGACAACGGCTGGCGGCCCGGCCCGAGATCATCCTTGAGGCCGCCGCCGCGGTGCTGCTCAAGGCGGGCGTGCGGGGGTTGACGATCGACGCGGTTGCCGCCGAGGCCGGACTAAGCAAAGGCGGGGTTCTGCACCATTTTGCGTCGAAGGATGCGTTGGTGGTGGCTCTGGTCGCCCGCAAGCTTGCGGATGTGCGCGAGGAAATCGCGGCATGCGCTGCGGCGATCCCCGCCGGCCCGTCTCAGTTCCCGAAGGCGATGGTGGCGCATGTGCGCGGGCATTATTGCGAGGACAACGAATCCGCGCGCGCACTCCTGCTGGCCTCGATGGAGTCGCCGGAGGCGCAGAAGGGGTTCCAGGCCTTCGTGGTGGATCAGCTGGATCAGCTCGGTCAGATCGACGGCGCCCGTCCGGGCGAGGGTTCCGTCCTGTTCTTCGCGATCCTCGGCCTGTTCATGAGTCGGGCCCTGGGCTTCCACCAGCTCGGCGAGGATTCGCTCGTGCCGATGCTCGACGCCCTCGATCGTATCGCGAGCCGGACCGACGGCTGAGATTGCGCGCTCAGACCTGAAAGGCGAGAACCGCCCGCGTGCCCGGAGATCCGGGAGCATACGACAATGCCGAGCGCAGGTTCGACGCCATCGCCCGCACGATCCGTGAGCCGAGCCCGGTGCCGCGGATCTCACCCTCTCCGGTCCAGCCGATTCCATCATCCTCGACGGCGAGCCGCACGGTGTCGGCGGCATCGCACTCGATCGCCACGCGGATCTCGCCCGACGTGCCGACCGGATAGGCGTACTTGTACGCGTTGGTGACGAGTTCGGTTACGACCACGCCCACCGAGACAGCCTTGTCCGTCGAGAGGCGCACGGGCGCCGCCCGGAGCCGGATGGCATGATCCCGCCCGCTCGCCCGCATGGCCGCCTGCAATTCCTCGACGAGGCTCTGCAGGTAGGCGTCGAGCTCCACGGACTCGACGTCGTCCGAGGTGTAGAGCCGCCGATGGATCCCGGCGATCGCCGAGATCCGGGCCTGCATCTCGTCGAGTGCAGCCTTGGCAGCCGAATCCGTGACGGCGTTGCGCTGCATATGCGCCAGGGCCGCGACGAGGGCCAGGGAATTGGCGACGCGATGGTTGACCTCGCGCAGAAGCAGTTCGGCGCGGTCGCGCGCCTCACGCACCTCCGCTTCGGCGCGTTCCTTGTCGCGCCGCAGGCTCTCCTGCCGCAGCGCCGTGGCGACGGCCTCGCCCAGCAGCTCCCGGAACTGCCCCTGAACGTCCTTCCAGACGTAGTCGACCGCGCCGGCCTTCAAGGCCGCGACGGCGACGCGGCTGTCCTCGGAGCCGGTCACGTAGATGACCGGGGGCGCCTCAGGCAGGGCACGGATTTCCGGCAGCAGATCGAGCCCGGTCTGGCCGGGCATGTGATGGTCCAGGGCGACGGCATCGATACCGCCCTGCGCCAGCCGTGCCAGCCCCGCGGCGCCGTCGGGACAGATCTCGACCGCGTAGCCCCGGGCCTCCAGGGCGCGCCGGACCAAGCGACCGAGGCCTGGATCGTCGTCGATGTAGAGGATGCGTGCCGCCGCGGCGGTCCCGTCCCCGCTGACACGCCCGGTGCTCATGGGTTCTGGGGAACCTGCATGACCGAGAAGAACAATCCGAGCTGACGGATCGCGTTCGCGAAGCCGTCATAGCTGACCGGCTTGGTGATGTAGACGTTGGCCCCGAGATCGTAGCAGCGCTGGATCTCGCGGCTGTCATCCGTGGTGGTCAGCACAACCACCGGGGAGCGCCGCGTATGTGGGTTCGCCTTGACCTTCTCCAGGATGTCGAGGCCGGTCATGTCGGGCAGGTTGAGATCGAGCAGGATCAGCAGATGCCGCCGAGCACTCGCCTCGCCGGTGCCGTCCGCGCCGAACAGGTAGTCCAGCGCCGAGGTGCCGTTCCGGAACGGGACGATCTCGTTGTTGACGCCGGCGCGACGGATGTTGCGCTCGATGAGGCGCGCATGCCCCTCGTCATCCTCGATCATCACGATGCTGACAGGATGCACGGGCGGGCTCCACGCTCATTCGGCGGCGATGGGCGCCGGTTCGGGGTCTATCTGGACCGCTGTAGCCGGAGCGCGGGGCAAGGTCACGTCGAACGTCGTGCCGATGCCGAGTTCCGAACGGACCTCGATCCGGCCGCCGAACGAGCGCACCAGGGCTTTGACATGGGCCAAGCCTATTCCATCGCCCGGGCGATCCTGCAGGCCGGAGCGTCGAAAGAGTTCGAAGACGCGGGCATGATCCCGTGCGGCGATCCCCCGGCCGTTATCGGCGACGGAGAAACAAACCCGCCGGTCTCCGACGGCCGTGGCGGTCACGGTCACGCGTCCCGGCCGGCTGGGGTCGAGATACTTCACGGCGTTGTCCAGCAGGTTCCCGAAGACCTGCTCGACGGCCACGCGATCGGCAACGATCGTCGGCAAGTCGGGGGCGATCGTCACGGTGGCGCCCGTGGCCTCCGTCTGGTGCCTCTGGGCGTCCGCCACGCCGCGCAGCAGATTCGTCATGTCGAGGAGCTCGGGGGAAAATTGCCTCCGCCCTTCTCGGGAGAGCTTCAGGATGGCGGCGATCAGCCCTTCCATCCGGTTCACCGCCGCCTTGATGAAGCCGAGCGCCTCGGCGAGATCGCCGTCGAGCCGCTCCGCCTCCGGGTGCCCGCGAAGGGCCGCCTGGATCTCGGTCCGGGTCGCCTCCAACTCGCTGGTGAAACCCATGACGTTGACGAGCGGCGCGCGCAGGTCATGGCTCACGATATAGGCGTAGCGTTGGATCTCCTCGTTGGACTCGCGCAGATCGGCTTCGGCCTGTCTCTGTTCGGTGATGTCCGTATGGACGCCGACCCATTCGCGGATCGCGCCGCGTGCATCGAGCACCGGAATGGCGCGGATCGCGAAATGTCGCCATGATCCGTCGCGGGACCGGACCCGGTGTTCGTGGACGTAGGTTTGTCGCGCCCGGACGGTTGCGTTCCAGCTCTCGATGGAGGCCTGCACGTCGTCCGGATGCACCGCGTCGGCCCAGCCGTAGCCCTGGTACTCCGCCCGCGTCTGGCCGGTGATCGCGCTCCAGCCGGGCTGGTCGCCGAGCATCCGGCCTTCGGCATCGTTGGTCCACAGGACGCCACGCACGGCCTGCACCGCGGCTCGAAACCGTGCCTCGCTCGCCAGCAATTCGCGTTGCACCCGCTGCTGGTCCAGGGACGAGGCGAGGATCGCCAGGAACAGGATGAGGAAGGTCGCGCCGGCGACGTAGAGCGCGAGATTCTGCTGGCCCTGCACGCTCGTCATCGCATGGGCGGCGTGGGGGGCGCCTTCATCGACGGTGATCGTCGCGGCGGCCATGCCGGTGTAATGCATGCCGGCCACGGCAACCCCCATGACGCAGGCCGCGACAAGCTTCTGCCAGACGCCGTGCTGGTGAAACGAGAGCCACAAGGCCGCGGTCGCCGCGGTCACGGCGATCGCCACCGAGAGCGCGATTATGGGCCGATTGTAGGAAAGGTCGCCGGGGATCCGAAGCGCCGCCATGCCGGTGTAGTGCATGCCGGCGACCCCCAGACCCATCAGCACGCCCGCCACGAGGATGCTGCCGAGCCCCTCCCCGGTCCGCTCCACCCACAGAAAGCCGGCGCCGGTGGCCGCAACGGCGATCGCGAGGGAGAGGAGGGTCAGGCCGATGTCGTAGGTGGTGGGCATGCCGGTTTCGAAGGCCAACATGCCGACGAAATGCATCGACCAGATGCCGCCGCCCATGGCGAGCGCAGCGCCGGTGATCCACGGCCAGCGGGGGCCCGCCGCGACGGGCCCTCGGATGCGACTGCCCAGATCCAGCGCTGTGTAGGACGCAAAGATGGAGAGGCCGATCGACAGGGCGACGAGCGCCGGATTGTAGCCTGTATGGACCATCGACTGGGATCGACGTGTGGAGCGCGCAGATCGGGATGTATCCTGAGCCCTCGAAGCGCGCCATCGGGAATCGAAGGCCCCGTGGTCTCCCGCAGCCAGGATCGTGAGCGCGGGGCCGACCTGCCGGTCGGCTGCGGGTGGCGCGACGTGGCGGAAGCCCGGGCCTTCCCGTCGCCGCGGCGATCGCGCATTGTCCCGCGCGGCGGCCTTCGGCCTGTCCCGACAGGTTGCGGCAAGCAGGAGGAGCGACGATCCATCGTGGCCCCCGCCCGAGCCGAAGATCCGCCGCCCTGACGCGGGGTCGCGGTGGAGGGGGAGCCCAGATGCGGGCCCGATCCGGGCAACCCGACGGCCGGGCCCCGAACGACCCTGGGCGCCGCCGCCGGCGCGCCCATAGACTGCGTAGAAAAATCCGCGTTCGCCAGACCGCGATGGCCTCATCGGTCGCGCGCGCGCGTTCTAGAGTTCCGTCGATCGCTCATCGCGAATGCAGGTTCATGAACGGACACGCTGCGGCACGACTTCCGGACGACCTGCGCGACGCCCTGGCGCGGACCCTTTACGATCACGACCGTCCGGCGGGCGAGGCGTGCGCGGGCTGGGAGGCCGCGGATTTCGAGAGCCGTCACCCGGGTCTGCGCGAGCGCTATCGCCGCTCCGCCGACGCCCTTGCCGACGGCCCGCTCGCCGAATGGCTTCTGAGCCGCCTCGCCGACGAGGAAGAGTTGCGGGTGCTGCGTCGGCAGCGGATGTCGCCGGAGCGGGAGCGCGAGCTTCTGGAGGCCAACAACCGTCTTCTCGCGCGCGCTGAAACGGCCGAAGCGGCCCGGGAGGCGGCCGAGGGAGCGCTCGCCACGCTCCGCCGCGAGCGCGACGTTGCCCGGGAGGCGGAGGCGTTCTGGCAGCAATTCGCCTTCGATGCCGACGATCTCGCGACCCGCCGCCTCATCGAGCAGACGGATGCGCGCGCCGAGGCCGAGCGCCGGGCCATCGCGGAACGGTGCCGAAGGGAGCGCGCGGAGGCGGCGTTGCGCCTGTTCGCCGACCGCGCCGACGTGATGCCGAAGGAAGGCTGGGCCTCGGAACTGGCCCAGGCCAATCGCGACATACCGCTCTGGTGGTTTCACGCGGCGCGCGTCGCCCTGGACCCGCCGGATCTCACCCGGCCAGCCGAAGACGGAGAGGGTTGAGACCCTCAGGCGGCGGCGGACTGCTTGGCGGACTGGTCTCGGAACAGCGCCGTGCATCCGGAACCGCGGTGCATGCTCAGGATCGACGCGCGGTCGATCTCCGGGTGCGACTTGAGCACGTTCTGGACGCAGGCCAGGACACGCTCGTACTGCGCGGCATCGTAGTTCGGCTCGAGCGGACTGACCGCGATGTAGGTCTCCACGACGAGGACGCGCTCGGCGCGGTCTCGGGCGACGTCGACGGCGATCCAGGAGGATTTGATCAGGCTGGTGCTGGCGAGCATGGGCGTTCCTCGTGCAGCGTTGCGACTTTAATCCCGCGGCGGCGGGCCAATTTTGGCGAAATCATGGACCGCCCGGCCGCGAATGCCAAGGGGCGCTCCCACTTGGTCCGAGGCTGCAAGCTGTCTGTTGAGCGCCGCGTCTGGCCGGCTTACGCTTCGTCACGGGCCGCCATAGGCCCGATCCACAATCGGCACTCGCATCCGGCGAATGGCATGTGGTATACAAATTCGAGGACTCGTCACCCAGGGTCCGAGTGACGGTGTCGCGACACGACGAGACCGCGCATTGGGAGGGATAGCAGACATGATCCGTTCGAGGATGAGAGGTCCCTGCCCCGGCGTCGCGCGTTGCCCGTCACCGACCCGTGCAGGCAGCTTGCCGGCATTCCGCGCGGCCTGAGCCGCCCTCCGACATTCCCGAATCCAACTCCAGCTCCGAGACCGATCATGACCAAGGCCCTCGAAGGCGTCCGCATCCTGGACTTCACCCACGTTCAATCCGGCCCGACCTGCACGCAGCTCCTGGCTTGGTTCGGTGCAGACGTCATCAAGGTGGAACGGCCGGGCGTCGGCGACGCCACGCGTCAGCAGCTTCAGGACATTCCTGACGTGGACAGCCTCTATTTCACGATGCTGAACCACAACAAGCGCTCGATCACGCTGGATTCGAAGAATCCGAAGGGCAAGGAGGTCCTCTGGCGCCTCATCAAGGAATGCGACGTCCTGGTCGAGAACTTCGCACCCGGCGCGCTCGCCCGCATGGGCCTCACCTGGGAGAAGATCCACGAGGCCAACCCGCGCATGATTCTGGCCTCCGTGAAGGGCTTCGGTCCCGGCCGCTACGAGGACTGCAAAGTCTACGAGAACGTCGCGCAATGCGCCGGCGGCTCGGCCTCGACCACGGGTTTCCGGGACGGTATCCCGATGGTGACGGGGGCGCAGATCGGTGATTCCGGAACGGGTCTGCACCTCGCGCTCGGCATCGTCACGGCGCTGTATCACCGGACCCAGAGCGGCCTCGGCCAGAAGGTCGACTGCGCGATGCAGGACGGCGTGCTCAACCTGTGCCGGGTGAAGCTGCGCGATCAGCAGAGGCTCGAGCACGGGCCGCTGAAGGAATACAGCCAGTTCGGTGAAGGCATCCCGTTCGGCGAGGCGACCCCGCGCGCCGGCAACGATTCCGGCGGCGGTCAGCCGGGCCGCATCCTGCGCTGCAAGGGCTGGGAGCAGGATCCGAACGCCTACATCTACGTGATCACCCAGGCCGCCGTGTGGGAGCCGATCTGCGACATCATCGGCGAGCCGAGCTGGAAGACCGACCCGAACTACGCCACGCCGAAGGCCCGACTGCCGCATCTCAACGAGATCTTCACGCGGATCGAGGCGTGGACGATGAAGGTGTCCAAGTTCGAGGTGATGGACACGCTGAACAAGTACGACATCCCCTGCGGCCCGATCCTGTCCATGAAGGAGATCGCCGAGGACGAGTCGCTGCGGAAGACCGGCACGATCGTCGAGGTCGACCATCCGACGCGCGGCAAGTACCTGACGGTGGGCAACCCCATCAAGCTGTCGGCGAGCCCGAGCGACGTGAAGCGCTCCCCGCTGCTCGGTGAGCATACCGAGGAGATCCTGCGCAGCGTGCTGGGCTATTCCGAGGCCGAGGTCGGTGAAATCTCCGAGTCCGGCGCGATCGGCGTCGTTCAGAAGATCGCCGCAGAGTGAGCGGCGTGCGGCGATCCCGGGCTCCGGCCTGGGTTCGCCGCCGTCGTGTCCGGGGCCGCACCGTCCCGGACTTCGGATGACGCCGTCCGACCAACGGGGCACGACCGTTCGCCGCCGCGCCCCGCGCTCCGACCGTCCCTTTCCCGGGCCGCCATGGGCCCGGTCGAAGCCCAGGAGATTGCATGCGCATCGCCTTCATCGGCCAACAGGATTTCGGCAAGGCGGTCCTGGAGGCGTTCCTCAAGCGAGGCGATGAGGTCGCCGCGGTGTTCTGCGCGCCCGAGAAGCCCGGCGCCAAGCCGGACGTCCTCAAGACCGCGGCGGTCGAGAAGGGGTTGACCGTCTTCCAGTTCCCCAGCCTGAAGAGTCCCGAGGCCGAGGCCGCGATGCGCGGGCTCGATGCCGACATCGGCATCATGGCCTACGTGCTGCAATTCGCGCCCCAGAGCTTCGTCAATATCCCGAAGCACGGCACCATCCAGTATCATCCGAGCCTGCTGCCGCGGTATCGCGGCCCGTCCTCGATCAACTGGCCGATTGCCCGCGGCGAGCTGCAGACCGGCCTCACGATCTTCCGGCCCACCGACGGGCTCGATGAAGGGCCGGTGATCCTGCAGAAGACCTGCCCGATCGGCGCCGATGCGACGCTGGGCGACGTCTACTTCGACAACCTGTTCCCGATGGGCGTCGAGGCGATGCTCGAGGCGGCCGATCTCGTCGTTGCGGGAGAGCATGTCGAGATCGACCAGGATGAGGATGCCGCCAGCTACGAGGGCTGGTTCCGGGGGGCGGAGGCAGAGATCCACTGGTCCGCCCATGCCGAGCAGATCTACAACCTGATCCGCGCGGCCAATCCGGCGCCGGGCGCCTGGACGACGCTCGACGGCAAGAAGCTCCAGATCTTCGATTCCACCCTGCATCGGGTCCGTAAGCTCGGCGATGTCGTGGGCAAGCCCGGCGAGGTGATCGCCATCGACGACGCGGGGTTCAGCGTTTGCGCGCAGGGTGGTCGGATCGAGATCCGCAAGGTCAAGGCGGAGGGCGGCAAGAAGATCGCGGCCGCCGCGTTCGCCCAGGAGGTCGGGCTGGCGGTCGGGCAGGTGCTCGGGCGGTAGGATGCCCGCGCCGGCGGTGGAGCGCATCCGACCTTAGACGGCGCGGCGCCCGACCGATCCCGCGGGGGCCTCTCGGCTACGCGGTCGTTGAGCCTGTGCTCCCCGCCGCATTCAGCCCATAGCCGCGAAAGCGCTCGACGGTGATGCCGATCTCTTCATCGGACAGGATGATCGGCGTCCCGATCTGCCGGGCGACGGCGTATTGCTGGCAGAGGGTCTCCAGCTCGACGGCGAGCCAGAGGGCCTTCTCCAGATCGGTGCCGGCCGCGATCATGCCGTGGTTGGCGAGGAGGCAGACGTTGCGATCGGCCAGCGCAGTCAGGGCTAGGTCCGAGAGTTCAGCGGTGCCATAGGGCGCATACGGCGCGCAGCGCACGCACGGGCCTCCGAAGGCGGCAATCATGTAATGGATCGCCGGTATCGCCTGACCGCACATGGCGAAAGCGGTGCAGTAGACCGGATGTGCGTGGACCACCGCACCGAATTCCGGACGGGACACCAGAATGTCCCGATGGAAGCGCCATTCCGAAGAGGGCTTCTGATCCGGCGGGTGGGTGCCGTCGAATGCCATCGGGACCACATCGTCCGGTCCCGTCCTGTCGGTGGGCATGCCGGAGGGTGTGATCAGGAGCCCATCGCGGAACCGCACCGAGACGTTCCCCGACGTCCCGCGGTTCAGCCCCTGGGCGTCGAGCGCCCGTGCCGCCGCCACGACGCTCTCCCGCGCGATCCGCTCGTCCCTATCCATACCCGATCTCCGGAAGGCCCGGTCCCCGGTATGCAGGAAGCCCGGCGCCGTAAAGACGGCGCCGGGCTCATTCTCGTCGGTTCGTGTCGCCTGGACCGCGCTACTGGGCCAGAACCGGCGCGAGGCTCGCCTCGGGCTTCTTGGTATAGGCGGCCCGCATCGGCTTCAGGACGAAGAGCGCCAGCAGAGCCGCGACGATGTTGAGGGCCGCTGCCGCCAGGAACACCGCGTGCCAGCTCCCGGTCATGGTCGTGAGCACGCTGGTATAGGGGACGATCAGCGCCGCCGTGCCCTTGGCCGTATAGAGCAGACCGGCATTGGTGGCGGCGTATTTCGAGCCGAACGTGTCTCCGCAGGTCGCCGGGAACAGGGAGTAGATCTCACCCCAGGCAAAGAACACGAGACCGGTCAGAAGCACGAAGGCGATCGGGTTCTGGCCGAACTGGCTGAGCGCGTAGATGCCCAGGCCTTCGATCGCGAAGGACAGGAACATCGTGTTCTCGCGGCCGATATGGTCGGAGACCCAGCCGAAGAACGGACGCGTCACGCCGTTGAGCACCCGGTCGAGCGTGGCCGCGAAGGTCAGCGCCGGCAGCGTGATCCCGAGCAGCGAGACCGGAACGTCGGCGATCTTGAAGTCCTTGGCGATCGGGCCGAGCTGCGCGGTGGCCATCAGGCCGCCGGCCGCCATCATGACGAACATCGCGTACATGACCCAGAAGATCGGCGTGCGGACCATCTCGGAGGGCTTGTAGTCGCGCTTCGACTGGCTGACCCGGGCGATCTCCGGAACCTGCCCCTTCGCGGGCGACCGCAGGAACAGGGCGATGAGCATCACGATGACGCCCTGCCCGATACCGAAGTAGAAGAACGCCGCCTCGTAGCCCTGCGACTTGATCATGGCCTGGATCGGCACGACGGTCAGGGCCGAGCCCGCGCCGAAGCCCATCGCGGTGATGCCCGCGGCGAGGCCGCGGCGGTCGGGAAACCACTTCAGCGAATTGCCGACGCAGGTTCCGTAGACCGCACCGGCGCCGGTGCCGCCGATCGCGGCCGCGATGTACAGCACGGTGAGCGAGTCGGCGTAGGAGTTGATCACCCAGGCGATGCCGCAGAGCAGGCCGCCGAACAGCGTGACGATCCGCGGGCCGTACTTGTCGACGAACCAGCCCTCGATCGGGACCAGCCACGTCTCGGTGACGACGAACAGCGTGAACGCCACCTGGATCGCCGCGCGATCCCAGCCGTGCCGCTCCTGCATCGGGTTCACGAAGAAGGTCCAACCGTACTGCATGTTGGCGATCATGCACATGCAGACGACGCCGAAGGCGAGTTGCAGCCAGCGGCCACGCCCCGCCGGTTTGACGATCTCGGACATACCCATCCCTCCTTGGCAGTATTATTGTTGGGGTCTGTGCTCAGACCGGCTGTATGCCCTGCCGCGGCCCAGCTTGGCAGAACAAGATGACCGGGATTCTTCGAAAAATTCTTGGCCCGCAGGCAAATAAAGTCTCAAGTACTCGAGCATCCGCATTGAACTCAGCAGCGCGGGACTGATGGTCGACGGTATGCCAGCAGGATGCTGCTGGTATCCCTCCGGTCTGTCAATCGAACCGGCATAAAAATACACGTTTCGATGCTGGGATTAAAACCGATCGGCCGAACGTGCGGTCAAAACGGGGGATGGGGAGCCGCGCCTGCACAACTTCCACGAGGCGAAAAGTCGGCAAAGGTCACAGGTCTGTGGGGCCGCCCCGCAATTGACTAGGATCTGGCCAAGGTTTGGGTTAGTCCGCTTGGGAGCGCACGACAGAGAATGCGTGCGAGACATCATACGTGTGAGCTGACTGGACGAGGGATGTCGAATTCCGAACCGCTGAGCGTGAAGCCCATCGTCGCCAGCTCCAGTCTCCGGACCTTGGCCTACGAGGCGCTCAAGACAGCCATCACCAACATGGACATCTACGGACGTCCGGACGAGGTCCGCCTCGACGAGCGGAAGCTGTCGCAGGATCTCGGCGTCAGCCGGACGCCCGTGCGCGAGGCGCTGACGGTTCTGGAGCAGGAAGGCTTCGTCCGGTCCGAGGCGCGGCGCGGTGTCTTCGTGATCAAGAAGAACAAGCGCGAGATCGTCAGCATGATCCACGCCTGGACGGCGCTGGAAAGCATGGCGGCTCGCCTCGCCTGCACCCGCGCCACCGATGCCCAGCTTCGCGCCCTGCGGGAGTCCTTCCCGGAATTCTTCGAAGGACAGCCCTCAGAGCACATCGATGAGTACTCGGACGCGAACATCCGCTTCCATCAACGCATCATCGCTCTGGGACACTGTGATGCGATTGCCGATCTGACCAGCAATCTCCTGATGCATGTGCGGGGCATCCGCAGCACGGCGCTCCGGCAGGGCGACCGGGCCGAGCGTTCGATCCGGGAGCACGTCGCCATCATCTCGGCGCTGGAAGCCCGAGATGCCGACCTGGCAGAGCGTCTCGTGCGCGAGCATGGCCTCGGGCTGGCTCAGCACGTCGACACCTACGGCGACTACCTGGACTGATCGGCGTCGAGGCCGTCCCACAGGGTCCTTTTCCACCTACAAAGCCTCGCCGACCGCATCGGGAATTGTCGGCGAGGGCCGCACGGTCGTGCGCGTCGGCTGCGACAGCACCGACCGACCCGGTGCTCAGAACCCCGACCGAGCGCTGGTCACCAATTAAATCGCGCACAAACATTGCCGCACTGCAAAAATTTTGAAAGGCGCGCAGTCCCTCTGCTCCCCTCTCAACTGCGAGCGTGGCGCATGCGAGGTGTGGCTTCTGTGTGGAACGAGGGCGCATCTCCGTCCTCCATGCATAGGCCGCATGAACGGTATTCGTTATCTGGCATACCAGTTTGCGGGGCGGCATGACATCTCTCGCACCGCAACATATTGCGGTGCCCGGCCGCCCTGGAGAGTCCGATGATCGCCAGCTTCCTCGCCATCTTTGTCGCTTTCGCCGTTTGCCAGGCGCTGCTGACCGTGAAGTTCGCCGACTTTCTGAGCTCCGAGCGCACGTCCGGTCGTTCGACCGTCGCACCGACCGGCGACGTCGCCTCCGCCAAGCTGGCCTGACGCGATCCGTCGATGTTTCGGTGAGGGCGCCGAGCACGGTTAACGCTTTCCTCAAAACTTGCGCGTAGGGTAAATGGATCGTTGACCCTGCGGGCGAGGAGCGACCGCGTTGGCCCTCGGCGCCGCATCGCGATTCTCGGACGGCCCCTACGTCCTTCTGATTTCGGATCGCCCATCCGAGCAGAGAGCCCTTGAGCGCGCGATCGCGCTGGTGATGGATTGCCGGGCGCTCTCGCCGGGCGCGCCGATCCCGGCCGAGCGGCCCCACCTCGTGGTTCTGGATCTTCCACCGGTCCAAGCCGCAACGTTGCGGACCACTCTCGACCGGTACAGGCCGTCACTCCCGCTCCTGGTTCTCGTACGCGGCGAGCCCATGGCGGGTGCGTCCAACCTCCGCCAGCTCCCCGCCGCGGCACCGCGCCAGATCGTCCTGGCGAATGTCTTCGCCATGATCGAAGAGGCGACGCGGTCGGCCGAGGCGCGTCGGCGACAGCTCGCGGAGCGCGTCACGGGTGCCACCGCAATCGTCGCGGACCTGTTCGACAGCGCCGCCCTCGGCGCCCGACTCCGCCGTGCCGACGTGGAGCGGGGAACCGAGCTGGTCCTCGCTGCCGTTTCCGAGGTCGGCATCGGTGCGTGGCTCGCCGAAGTCTGGCGCCACGAGATCGGCGTCTATCAGCACACGCTCGGCGTCGCCGGACACGCTGCGACCTTCGGCGCGCAGATCGGCCTTAATCGGACCGACCTCGCGCGACTGGTTCGATCCGCGCTGCTGCACGACATCGGCAAGTCGCGCATTCCGGTCGAGATCCTCAACAAGCCGGGGCCGCTCAATCCTGAGGAGATGCGGCTCATGCAGCGCCATCCCGATATCGGCGCCGACCTGCTGGTCGCTCAGGGTGAGTTCGAGGCGGCAATCATCGATGTGGTCCGTCATCACCACGAGCGCCTGGACGGCAAAGGTTACCCCGACGGCCTGGCCGGCTCGGCCATCTCGGACCTCGTGCGCATTGTGACGATCTGCGACGTGTTCTCGGCCCTGACCGAGCGGCGCACGTATCGGCAATCGGCGACCCCCGCCGACGCCCTGGCGACGATGGTCGGCGGCACCGGTCATCTGGACCTGGATCTCCTCCGCGCCTTCGCACCCTCGATGCTGGCCGGCATGTCCCTGGCGGCGTGATCACGCCGGGTGCGTGGCGCGTGTGCCACGCGCGAGTGCGGCATCGTGCGGGCGCGCCGCGTGCCGCGCTTTCGCCGCAACCGCCCTGGAGGGAGGCGGGTGTCTGTCACCGATCGCCGTCCGGACCGTGCCGAAATTCAAGTTCGCCCTCGCCGCCGCCCTTCTGATGAGCCTCACCGCATGCGGCGGCGTCTCCGTCATGCCGGATGCGTCCATTGAGAATGCGACGCATACTGCCGTGCTCGACGAGGTCGCGGCCGCGGCCGCGATTTCGGCCTACCGGGTTCAGAACGGCCTGAGCCCCGTCGTGGTCGATCCGGTTCTCGTGAAGGCGGCGGCCTTCCAGGCCGGCAACAACGCGCGCCACGGCCAGCTCAGCCACGAGATCGGCGGCAGCTTCACGTCGCGCATGGCCTCCGTCGGTCTGGCGAAAGCCTGGGCGGCGGAGAATCTCAGTGCCGGCTCCGAGACCCTCGAGCAGGTGCTCGCCCGCTGGAAGGCGAGCCCCGAGCACAACAAGAATATGCTGCTGCCGCAGATCCGCAGGATCGGGATCGCCCGCGTGGATGCGCCGACCACGCGCTACAAGCGGTTCTGGGCCCTTGTCATGGCAGGAACCTGACGCAGCGGCTCTCAGGGGTCCACCGGCGCCAGATCGACGATCCGGAGCTGGGCCCGCTCGGCCCCGCGCCAGCGGTCGCAGGACAGCGTTCCGGCCACGTGCAGTTCCCGACCGATCCCGTTCAGCAGCGCGAGGCCGAGGGGGCGCTCGGCGGCACGGAAGCAGATGGCGCCCACCGCCTGTCCGTCGCGGCTGCGCAGGCGAGCCCTGACATGGCTCGACCCGACCACGCCGGCATCGACCAGGCGATGGCGACCGAGGGCGAAGATCGGCTCCGGCGCGCCCTGTCCGAACGGTCCGGCCTGCTGGAGCAGCCGGACCGTTTCTGCGGTGGCGCCCCCGGCGCTGAGTCCGCCGTCGATCAGCAGGGCGTCGGCCGCCCGCGCCACGGTCACGCTCGCCCCCAGCAGCATGACGAGATGCGCCTCGAAGCGGGGGATGTCGTCGGTCCGCACGGTGACGCCGGCCGCCATGGCGTGTCCGCCCCCCTTGAGGGCGATCCCGGCCTCGACGCAGGCGCGCACCGCAAGCCCGAGATCTGACCCCGGGATCGAGCGACCCGAGCCGGTGGCGCTGCCGTCGGGTCGGATCGCGAAGGCGAAGGCCGGGCGGTTGAACCGTTCCTTCAGGCGCGACGCGATGAGTCCGACGATGCCGGGATGCCACTCAGGACTGGCCGTGACCAGCACGGTGCGGGTCGGGTCGAGCGTCAGAGCACGGTCCATCTCGGCCTCGGCCTCGGAGACGGCCTGCGCCTCGATCGCCTGACGCTCGCGATTGAGGCGATCGAGGTCGGCGGCGATCCGGGCCGCTTCGTTCGGGTCCGCCGTCGTCAGGAGCCGGGCACCGAGGGCTGAATCGCCGATGCGGCCACCGGCATTAATCCGCGGCCCGAGGACGAAGCCGAGATGCCACGATTCCGGCGGTTCGCTCAGCGAGGCCGCGTCCAGCAGGGCCGCCAGGCCGATGCGGCCGCGATGGCGCATCACCGTCAGGCCCTGCGTCACGAAGGCCCGGTTGAGACCGGTGAGGGGCACGACGTCGGCCACGGTCGCCAGCGCTACGAGGTCGAGGGCGTCGGTGAGCTGCGGTTCGGGGCGGTCCGGCCCGAAGAAGCCCTCCAGCCGCAGGGCACGGTTCAGTGCCACCAGGGTGAGGAACACGATCCCGGCGGCACAGAGATGGCCGAGGCCCGACAGGTCGTCGAGGCGGTTGGGATTGACTACGGCGCGGGCCGGCGGCAGCACCTCGGAGGCCGCATGATGGTCGAGGACGATCACGTCGAGGCCCGATTTCTCGGCTTCTTCCAAAGGTGCGTGGCCGCTCGTGCCGCAATCGACGCAGACCAGAAGCGTCGCGCCGTCCGCCGCCAATGCGGTGATCGCAGCGATGTTGGGGCCGTAGCCCTCGGTGATCCTATCGGGGATGTGGATCGGAGCCCTCAGGCCCACACCGCGCAGGTAGCCGGCGAGCAGGGCCGCGCTCGCAGCGCCGTCCACGTCGTAGTCGCCGAAGACCGCCACCGTCTCGCCGCGGCGCACGGCCCGGACGAGCCGGCGGACGGCGGCGTCCATATCGAGCAGCGTATTCGGGTCCGGCATCAGGTCGCGCAGACGCGGCGCAAGGTGGCGCGGCGCGGCCTCCGGACCGATCCCGCGCCCTGCCAGCACACGGGCGAGCAATTCCGGCAGGCCGTGGGCCTGAACCATCTTGGCGATGTGATTCTGGACTGCCGCGCCGCCACAGCGCTCCTGCCAGCGCCGGCCGGTGATGGAGGCGGCGACCCCCAGGAAGGGCGGCGGATCGACGGAGAGCGGGGCGGATGACACGGATGCCACCCTACACCGGGTGGGCCGCGGAATCTTGCGCACCGCCGCAACAGCGTCGGCGAACGCGCGCTGCCGCAACGAAAAAGGGCGGGCATCGCTGCCCGCCCCGGAAATCCGCCCGAGACCCGGGCCTCAGAGCGACTTCAGGATGCTGTCGACGACCTTCTTGGCATCGCCGAACAGCATCATGGTGTTGTCCCGGAAGAACACCTCGTTCTCGACGCCCGCATAGCCGGAACCCATGCCGCGCTTGATGAACAGCACGGTCTTGGCCTTCTCCACATCGAGGATCGGCATTCCGTAGATCGGCGAAGCCTTGTCGGTCTTGGCCGCCGGATTGGTGACGTCGTTGGCGCCGATCACGAAGGCGACGTCCGCCTGCGGGAACTCGCCGTTGATGTCCTCCAGCTCGAACACCTCGTCGTAGGGCACGTTCGCCTCGGCGAGCAGCACGTTCATGTGGCCCGGCATGCGCCCCGCCACCGGGTGGATGGCGTACTTCACGTCGACGCCCTCCTTCTTGAGCATGTCGGCCATCTCGCGGAGCGAGTGCTGCGCCTGGGCGACCGCCATGCCGTAGCCCGGGACGATGATGACCCGCTCAGCATTCTTCATGATGTAGGCGGCGTCGTCGGCGGAGCCCTGCTTCACGGGGCGCGTCTCGACCTGGCCCGTGCCGGCCGCCGCGGTATCGCCGCCGAAGCCGCCCAGGATGACCGAGATGAACGACCGGTTCATCGCATGGCACATGATGTAGGACAGGATCGCACCCGAGGAGCCCACCAGCGAGCCGGTGATGATCAGCGCGAGGTTGCCCAGGGTGAAGCCGATGCCGGCTGCCGCCCAGCCCGAGTAGGAGTTCAGCATCGACACGACCACCGGCATGTCGGCGCCGCCGATCGGGATGATGATCAGGCCGCCAAGGACCAGCGCGGCGATGACGATCAGCCAGAAGATCGCCTTGGACTCGGTGCCGATGAACAGGGCGATGAGCAGGACGAGGCCGGCGGCCAGCAGCGCGTTGATAAGGTGACGCTGGGGCAGCATGATCGGCTTGCCGGACATGCGTCCGTCGAGCTTGGCGAAGGCGATCACCGAGCCGGTGAACGTGATGGCACCGATGGCGACGCCCAGGCCCATCTCGAACAGCGACTGCTTGTGGAAGTGGCCGTTCTCGATGATGCCGAAGGCCTGCGGCGCGTAGAGCGCGCCGGCCGCCACGAAGACCGCGGCGAGACCGACCAGCGAGTGGAAGGCGGCCACAAGCTGCGGCATCGCGGTCATCGGCACGCGCTTGGCGATCACCGCGCCGGCGCCGCCGCCGATGCCGAGGCCGAGGAGCACGAGGATCCAGGCGCCGAACCCGGCCGGCGGGTGGCCGACCAGCGTGGTGAGGATCGCGAGACCCATGCCGACCATGCCGTACAGGTTGCCCTGCCGGGAGGTGGTGGGGTGCGAGAGCCCCCGCAGCGCCATGATGAACAGGACGCCGGCGACGATATAGAGAAGGGAGGAGACGTTCTCAGACACCGGCTCAGCCCTTCTTCTTGTACATGCCGAGCATGCGCTGCGTGACGAGGAAGCCCCCGAAGATGTTCACGCTGGCGAGCACGATGCCGATGAAGCCGAAGAACCGGGCCAGTCCGGTGCCCTTCTCGATCAGGGGAACGCCGACCGCCAGGATCGCGCCGACGATGATCACCGACGAGATCGCGTTGGTGACCGACATGAGCGGCGTGTGGAGCGCCGGCGTCACCGACCAGACCACGTAGTAGCCGACGAAGATCGCCAGCACGAAGATCGCGAGCCGGAACACCGTGGGATCCACGGCGCCGCCGGTCGCGGCACTGAGCCCGTGGCCCATGCCGTCGGCGATGGCCTGTGCTTGGTCGGCGGCGTTGCGGGCCACCGCGGCCGCCGCGCGCGCGGCGTCGGCCAGCACGCGGGCCTGATCGGCCGCCTGATCGGGAGGGACGATGACGGTTGCCATTCTGCTACTCCTCTCGGCCGGGCTTCACTGTGCGCCGGCCGGAGCGGCCGTGCCGGTCTCCGGCTTGGCGAGCCCCACGGACGCGGCTTCCGAGGTCGCTCCCTCGGTCTTGGGCTGGAAGGATGCGTGGACGACCGAACCGCCGCGGGTGAGGTTCGTGGCCTTCACCAGCTCGTCGTCCCAGTTGATGGCGAGCGCTTTCGAGTCCTTGTCGATCAGGGTCTCGACGAAGGCGTAGAGATTGCGCGCATAGAGGCTCGAGGCTGTCGCGGCGAGGCGCCCCGGAACGTTGACGTGGCCGACGATCTTCACACCGCGGTCGTTGGTGACGACCTCACCGGCCTTGGCGCCGGCGACGTTGCCGCCACGCTCCACCGCGAGATCCACCAGGACCGAACCCGGCTTCATCGAGGCCACCATCTCCTCGGACACCAGCTTGGGAGCCGGGCGTCCGGGGATCAGCGCCGTGGTGATGACGATGTCCTGCTTGGCGATGTGGCCCTTGACCAGCTCCGCCTGCTTCTTCTGGTATTCGGCCGACATCTCCTTGGCGTAGCCGCCCGCGGTCTCGGCCTGCTTGAACTCGTCGTCCTCGACGGCCACGAACTTGGCGCCGAGTGATTCGACCTGTTCCTTGGTGGCGGGCCGGACGTCGGTGGCCGTGACCACCGCGCCGAGGCGGCGGGCGGTCGCGATGGCCTGAAGACCGGCCACGCCGACGCCCATCACGAAGACGCGGGCGGCCGGCACCGTGCCGGCGGCGGTCATCATCATGGGCATCGCCCGCCCGTACTCGGCGGCACCATCGACGACCGCGCGGTAGCCGGCGAGGTTCGCCTGCGAGGACAGCACGTCCATCACCTGGGCCCGGGTGATTCGGGGCATCAGCTCCATGGCGAAACCGTCGAGGCCGGCCTCGGCCATCGCCTTCAGGGCCGCCTCGTTTCCGTAGGGGTCCATGATCGCGATCACGGTGGCGCCGCGCTTCAGCTGCGGCAGCTCCTCGGCGCTCGGTCGGCGGACCTTGAGCACGAGATCGGCGTCACCGGCGGCGTCGGCCGCGCTCCCAGCGATGCTGGCGCCGGCCGCCTCGTACTCGCTGTCGAGGATGCCGGCTCTCTTGCCCGCACCGGACTGCACCACGACGTCGGCACCGAGCGAAATGAACTTCTTGACGGTCTCAGGAACCGCGGCGACGCGCGGCTCCGCGGAGTCCGTCTCGGACAGCACAGCAATGCGCATGCGAGGGTTCCCCTGGAAAAGCTCGGCCTTCGAATGCGCGAACCGGCGACGGTTTTCGAGAGGCGGATCTACGATACCGCGTTGGAAGCGGCCGGAATGTAACTTGTGCTCAATTTAATTGCCAACAATGCGTCAGCGGCCCGCTCGGCGAATGCGAGCGAGCTCCTCATCCGAGGCAGCCAGCGAACCGGCCGCTCGGGCCTCGCTTCAGGCGAAGAACAGGTAGAGGACGAGGAGGATGCCCACGACCAGCGGCGCACGCCAGCCGACGGCCGGCGCCAGGGCACCGACGGCTCCTGCCGCTCCAGCGACGATCACGCCGACGATGGCCAGCAGCCACGCCTCGCGGATTCCGCCGATCGCAAGGGCCAAGACCCAGCAAATCACGACGCCGGTGGCAATTTCGACGAACCGGACGAACCCGCGATAGGTCTGTTCGTGAGTCCTCGCGTCCATCGCCGGGCTGTAGGTGTGCCCGGCCACCGTGTCACTCTCGGCCATCGTGCGCTCGTTTCCCTAAGACGCGACTTCTTGCGGTCAGGGTCGGATGTAGCTCAAGCGTTTATCTGCCGCAATCGGACGCACGCAAGTTGATCGCTCTCTCGGTGGATCTTCGATCCCGATCAGACCGGTTCCGGCAATCCCGCCTCGGCAAGGGCCCGGCCCTGGCGATCCGACAATTCGTCCAGCGAGAAATGCTCGATCTCGGCCTCGAACAACCGGTGGTAGTTGAGTTCCGACCTGAGGTGGAGAAACACCGCGCCGAGGCCGACGGCGGCGCGGTCCATGAAGACGAATTCCTGCGGAACGGTCACGGGTCCGCGCTCCTTCAGCGCCTGGTGGACCTGGAAGGCCTGCCGCCGGCCATATTCTCCGGGCTTCACCCCGTCCGCGACCGTGCGGGTCCGATCCTCCAGCAGGGGGCCGTAGATGAACCGGGCCCAGATGTTCAGGATCTCGATCTTCTCCTTGTCGAGGTCCTTGAAGCCCCACACCTCGTAGGCGTGGACGATGCGGGCCTCGTCGTTCTCCAAGAGGCCGCGATACAGATCCACGACACCGCCCACGAATCGCGGATGGAAGATGCGGACGCAGCCGTAATCGAGCAGGTTGATGCCCGCGGCCTCGCCGCCTTCTGAGAAGACGGTGTAATTGCCGAGATGCGGATCGCCGTGGATCACGGCCGCGCGGCTGAACGGGTGCCACCACGCCTTGAACATCGCCTGGGCGATCCGGTTGCGCACCTCCACCGGCTCGTCGGCGAAGCCCAGGATCTTGTCTCCGTCGAGCCAGCCGAGCGTCAGGAGGCGCTTGGTGGAGAGGTCCGGAAAGACCCGGGGCACGCGCACCGCCGCGATGTCCTTCAGAACGGCTCCGTAGAGTGCCGCGTGCTTGGCCTCACGTTCGTAGTCGAGTTCCTCGCGGACCCGGGCGCCGATCTCCTTGGCGATCTCGCGGGTGTCGAGCCACGTGTTCATCCGGCGATGCAGCGCGAAGGCGACTTCCAGCTGCTTCAGGTCGGCCTCCACGGCCGATTGCATGTCCGGATACTGAAGCTTGCAGGCGAGCCGTTCACCATCCTGGGCGGTTGCACGGTGCACTTGGCCCAACGAGGCGGCGGCTGCGGGTTTGAGGTCGAAGCTGCCGAAGCGGCTCTGCCACCCGGCTCCGAGTTCCGATTGCATCCGGCGCCGGACGAAGGCCGCGCCCATCGGCGGCGCGTCGGCCTGGAGCTTCTGCAACTCGGTGGCGTATTCCGGGGGCAGGAGGTCGGGGACGGTGGCCAGCAACTGCGCCACCTTCATGATCGGACCTTTCAGCCCGCCCAGCGCCTGCGCGAGGGCGGCCGCGTTGGTCGTGCCCTCCTTCCCGAACAGCCGTGCCATGGCCATGCGAGCGGCTACGCCGCCGACATTGGCGCCCACGCTGGCGTAGCGCCCGGCACGGGCGGAGAAGCGGTTGGCTTCGCGGTCGGTCTCGGCCATCTCTCGATCTGCTTGTCGTGTGATGGTCCGGAGATAAGCCGCGCCCCCGCGTGAACCAGGGGCGTGGGGCCCGGCGCCGCGGGGGGGCACCCCGCGGCGTCGCTGTCAGGGCTGTCCTTCCATGCCTTCCAGTTCGGCAATCATCCCTTCGATCATGCCGAGCCCGATCTGCCAGAAGCCCGGATCCTTCGCGTCGAGCCCAAACGGCGCAAGCAACGTTCCGTAGGGCTTGGAGCCGCCTGCCGCGAGCAGCGCGAAGTAGCGCTCCACGAAGCCCTCCTCCGCCTGGGCATAGACGCCGTAGAGCGAGTTCACCAGGCAATCGCCGAACGCGTAGGCGTAGACGTAGAACGGCGAATGGATGAAGTGGGGGATATACGCCCAGAACGGCTCGTAGCCGGAATCCAGCGTGATGGCCGGACCGAGCGACTCGGCCTGCACGGACAGCCACAGGGCATTGATTTGATCGGTGGTCAGCTCGCCCTTCGCGCGGGCGAGATGCACCTTCCGCTCGAAAGAGTAGAAGGCGATCTGGCGCACCACCGTGTTGATCATGTCCTCGACCTTGGCGGCGAGCATGGCCCGGCGCTGGGTCGTGTCGGTGGTGGCGGCGAGGAGCCTGCGGAAGGTCAGCATCTCGCCGAACACGCTGGCGGTCTCCGCGAGCGTCAGGGGGGTCGGCGCCATCAGGGCGCCGTTCGGCCCGGCGAGAACTTGGTGGACGCCGTGGCCGAGCTCGTGCGCCAGCGTCATCACGTCCCGCGGCTTGCCCTGGTAGTTTACCAGGACATAGGGGTGAACCGACGGCACGGTCGGATGCGCGAAGGCGCCCGGCGCCTTGCCGGGACGGGTCGGCGCGTCGATCCAACGCTCATCGAAGAAGCGCTTCGCGATCCCCGCCATCTCCGGCGAGAAGGCATCGTAGGCGGAGAGAACCGTGTCGCGGGCCTCCGTCCAGGGGATCGTCCGCTGCTCGACCCGCGGGAGAGGCGCGTTCCGGTCCCAATAGGGCAGCGTCTCCTGCCCGAACCACTTCGCCTTCAGCTTGTAGTAGCGGTGTGAGAGCCGCGGATAGGCCGCCCGTACGGCGTCGACGAGGGCTTCCACCACCTCGGGCTCGACCCGGTTCGACAGGTGGCGCGCGTCCGCCACGTCCTTGAAGCCGCGCCAGCGGTCGGAAATCTCCTTGTCCTTCGCCAGCGTGTTGGTGATCAGCGTGAAGACGCGCAACTGCCCGCGCAAAACCTCACTGATCGCACCGGCCGCCTCCTTGCGGACGGCTCCGTCCGGATCCTGGAGCTTGTTGAGCGTCGGCTCCAGCGGCATCTCCTCGCCCTGCACGGTGAAGCGCAGCGAGGCGATCGTCTCGTTGAACAGACGGTCCCAGGCGGCGTTCGACGTGACCGACTTCTCGAGGAAGAGCTTCTCGGTCCGGTCGTCGAGCTGGTGCGGCTTCTCCTTGCGCAGGTCCTCGATCCACGGCGCGTAGTGGGCGAGCGGCCCCTCCGCCATCGCGGCATTCATCGCCGCGTCGTCGACGCGGTTCAGCTCCAGGGCGAAGAACAGGAGATCCGCGGAGGCGCTGGTCAGGCGCTCGCGCGTGTCGCCGTAGAACTTGGCCCGTGCCTCGTCGGTGGTATCGCCGGAATAGACGAGACCCGCGAAGGACATCAGCTTGCCCAGCAGGTCCTCGATCCCCTCGTAGGTGCGCACAGCCTCCGCCAGTCGGGCGGACGCCTCCGGTCCCGCGGCGAGCTCGGCTATGCGGCCGGCATAGAGTTCGGAGAACCGGCGGCACTCCTCCTCGGCCCGGGTCATGTCGCCGGAGAATTTGGGGTCATCGAGGCCGGAATAGAGGTCCGACAAATCCCATTCCGGAAGATGGCCGAGGTCGGCAGCCTTCGCGGCGGCGCGCGCGGCGCTCACGCCCTCCGGCAGGCGGACAGTCACCGGCGATGCGGCGTGGCTCGGCATCATGTCGTGCAATCCTCTCTAAGGGCAGCGGCCCCGTACCCTGATATCGAGCGTGCCGCCACGCGTTCAACGCGGCGTGTCGGTTCGAAGCCCCGCGCGATCGTCGACGACACGATGCAAACGTCGTTAAGCGCCACTTTACGTCTGTGGGTCACCCTGCGGCTCGAAACGAAACAGTCGCCGAATCGGAGCCCGTGACGGGGTTGAGCCCATGTCGCGAGTCCGGCCTTCGCGCGCCGTTCAGGGAGCCGCCATGTCCGCCACCGTGCTCATTGTGGACGACGATCCGGTCCAGCGGCGTCTCGCCGAGGCGGCGGTGCGCCGCTTCGGCTTCGAGCCCCGGGTCGCCGAAACGGGCGCGGACGCACTGGCCCTGCTCCGGTCCGAAGGCGCGGACGTCGTGCTCCTCGACCTCGTCATGCCGGGTCTCGATGGGCTTGGCGTGCTGGCCGAGATGCGCAAGAGCGGCCTCGCCACCCCGGTGATCGTCCAGACCTCCAACGGCTCCATCGACACGGTGGTCGGCGCCATGCGGGCCGGCGCCGTGGACTTCGTGGTCAAGCCGGCGGGTGCCGAGCGGCTGCAGGTCTCGATCAAGAACGCCCTGCGGGTCGATACGCTGGAGGAGGAGGTGCGCCGCATGCGCCGCCGGGCCTCCGGGGCGCTGACCTTCAAGGATCTCACGTCCAAAAGCCCCGACATGGAGCGGCTGATCCGCCTCGCCGAGCGGGCGGCGAAATCGAACATCCCGGTCCTGATCGAGGGCGAGTCCGGCGTCGGCAAGGAGGTGCTGGCCCGGGCGATCCAGGGATCCGGCGACAGGCGCGGCAAGCCGTTCGTGACGGTCAATTGCGGGGCGATCCCCGAGAATCTCGTGGAATCCACGCTGTTCGGTCACGAGAAGGGCGCGTTCACCGGCGCGACCGAAAAGCATGCCGGCAAGTTCGTCGAGGCCTCGGGCGGTACGCTCTTCCTCGACGAGATCGGCGAGCTTCCCCTCGACGCGCAGGTCAAGCTGCTCCGGGCCCTGCAGGAGGGCGAGGTGGATCCCGTCGGCGGCAAACGCTCCGTGCGGGTGGACATCCGCCTCGTCTCCGCCACCAATCGATCGCTGCTCGACCTCGTCAAGCAGGGCAAGTTTCGCGAGGATCTCTATTATCGCCTGAACGTCTTCCCGATGACGCTGCCGCCGTTGCGGGCGCGCCGCGAGGATATACCGGACCTCGTTCGCTCGTTCTGCGCGCGGTTCTCGGCCGAGGAAGGCAAGCGCGTGCGGGCCATCACGCCGGAGGCGATGGCGCTGCTGACGCGCTATCCCTGGCCGGGGAATGTCCGGCAGCTGGAGAATGCCCTGTTCCGCGCTGTCGTGCTCGCGGACGGCGACGAGCTGACCGTGGCCGAATTCCCCCAGATCGCCGCGCAGGTGGAAGGCTTCGACGTCCGCATCCCGGCCCTGCCGGTTCAGACGCAGATGCCGGCCTACGCCCCCGAGCCCGTGCGCGAGATCGTCCGCGTGGAGGTGCGCGACCCTCATGCCATGTCCCTCGTGACCGAGGAAACCGGCGAGATGAAGCCGATGGACGTCCTGGAGGCGGAGATCATCCGCTTCGCGCTCCAGTTCTATCGGCAGCGGATGTCGGAGGTGTCGCGTCGCCTCGGCATCGGTCGCTCCACCCTCTACCGCAAGCTCAAGGATCTGGGCTTGGAGGACGACGCGAAGACCGAGGACGCGGCCTGATCGAGCGCCGCGTGCGCTAACGCACCGACCGCATTCGGTCGGCGCGGTGGTGCGGGAAATTCACCTGATGCTGCACGCAATCGACCGACGATTAGGTAGATCATAAGCTGAGCAGCATTAGAAATGACACATTCATCTGCGCGACAGAGGTTCTATTCGCGACGACTGCGGTTGCTGAAAGCCACGCTTGCGCGGATAATCACACTCTGAGCGTGCGGTCCTGCCGCCGCACCCCGGGAGATCACGATGCGCGTCCCGCGCTCCAGCCTCATGGCGCTGGCCGCCCTTCTCTGCGGTACGCTGGCCCCGGCCGCCTCGCTTCGTGCGGAGACCGTCTCGCTGGACCAGCCCTCCGCCGATGTCCCGGCATCGCCAGCCGCCGCGCCGCCTGCGCAGGCGGCTCCCTCGGCTCCGGCCACGACGGCTCTACCCGACTACAAGCCTGAGGCACCGGCGGCCGAGCCGGCGCCGGCCCCCGCCGCCACGGCGCCGGTCGCCCCGACGGATCCGCTCGGTGCTGCGGTCTTCGCCCGCTTCGCGGATCCCGCCCCCCTTCTGCTCCGTCTGACCGGCAAGGATCGCGATGCGATCCGGAGCTTCTACGAAGCCCGCACCTACAAGCCGCTCTGGATCTCCGGCGGGGCGTGGACCGAGGCTGCAAAGGCGGTGTCGGCCCGGCTGGCGGCTGCCGCCGAGGACGGTCTCGACTCGCGTGCCTACACGGTCCCGTCGCTGCCCGATAAGCCGGACGAGAAGGCGCTCGCCGATGCCGATCTCCGCCTGTCCGCGGCGGCCGTGCTTTATGCCCGGGACGCCCGTGGCGGCCGCGTCAACCTGGCCTCGATCTCGCGGCTGATCACGCCGCATCTCGATCTTCCCGCCGGGGACGCGGTGCTGGCGAAGCTCGATGAGGCCGGCGCGAAGGCCGGCGAGGCGCTCCAGGGCTACAATCCGGCGACGCCCGGCTATCTCGCCCTCAAGGCGCGTCTCGCCGCCCTGCGCGGTCCCGTGCCGACCGCCGTGAAGCCGCTGCGCCTTCCGGCCGGACCAGCCCTGCGCGTCGGCATGCGCGATGCCCGCGTGCCGCTGCTCCGGGCGCATTTCAATCTCGAGAGCCGCCCGGCCGGAACGTTCGACAAGCCCCCCGGCGAGCCGGACGAGTACGACTCCGTCGTCGCCGACGCGGTCGCGAAGTTCCAGCGCGGCCGCGGGCTGCCGGGCAACGGGGTCCTGAACGTCCAGACGGTCCTGGCCCTTGCCGATGCCGGTCGCGCCGCACGCCCGACGGGGGGCGAGGCCGAACTCATCGTCAACATGGAGCGGTGGCGGTGGCTTCCCGGCGATCTGGGATCCGACTACATCCTGGTCAACGTCCCGGAATACCGCCTGCGCGCCTACCGGGGCGGCGTCCTGCGCGATGAGGCGCGGGTCATCGTCGGCAAGCCGGAATCGCGGACGCCCCTGTTCTCGGGGCTGATGGAATACGCGGTCGTCAACCCGTCCTGGTACGTGCCGCCCTCGATCCTGAAGACGATGGCGCCGAAGCTCGCCGGCTACGGTGGCAAGACCTGGGGGGGCTACGAGGTCGTCCGCCGCGGGGGGCACATCTCGCTCCGCCAGCCCCCCGGCGAGCGCAATGCGCTCGGCTTCATCAAGTTCATGTTCCCGAACCAGCACGCGGTCTACCTGCACGATACGCCCAACCGCTCGCTGTTCTCAGCCTCGAAGCGGGATTTCAGCCACGGCTGCGTGCGCGTCGACGACCCGTTCCGCCTTGCCGACGCGGTGCTGCCGGACTGGTCTCAGGACAGGTTGAAGAAGCTGATCGGCAAGGGCGAGCGGACGATCCGGCTGCCGGAGAAGCTGCCGGTCCATCTCGCCTACTTCACCGCCTTCGTGGACGATGGCGGCACCTACCGTACCTTGCCGGACCTTTACGGCTACGACGCGCCGATGCGCGCGGCCCTCGGGCTGCCCGGCGGCGGCGGACCGGCGATCGCCCGGCTGCCGGACGAGCCGCCGCGGCGCAAGGCCGAGCCCGCCCCGAAGCCGACCGTGGCGCGGACGGTCCATCGCCGCGCGCCCGAGCGCCCGGTGGCCAATGCCGAGGCGTGGCCCGAAGGGCGCTACGAGGACGCGGACACGCGGCGCCGGTCCCTGCGCCGCGCCGCTCGGGCCGACAGCGCGCCGGAATACGGCGAGCCCGGGCTCTGGACGCCTGCGCCGCAGCAATCGGCGCCGCGCGGGTGGTGGTAGGCCACCCGCGGAACCCGCAACTTTCGCGTGCGCAGACGCACAGCCGGGCACGATTTCGCCACGGTCGAGCCTTAGCCGTTTCGACCGACAGCCCGGGCTGAGATGCGTTCGGGCGAGGGTTTCGGGAGAGGATCAGGACCGTCGTGCCCAGTCTCCCGCGTCCCCTCCGTCACCTCGCCCTGGGCTTGTCCGGCCTCGTGCTCGGAGTGCTGGTCGGGACGGCCGAAACCGAGGACGCGGTGGCCAACGGCGACACCCGCTCGCTGACCATCTACCACACGCACACGCAGGAAAGCGCGACCATCACGTTCAAGCGCGATGGCCGCTACGACCGCGCGGCCCTCGATCAGCTGAACTGGCTGCTCCGCGACTGGCGAATCAACGAGCCCACCAAGATGGATCCGCGGCTGTTCGATACGGTCTGGGAGGCCTATCGCCAGGTCGGCTCGTCGCAACCGATCCACATCGTCTCGGCCTATCGGTCCCCCGGCACCAACGCGATGCTTCGCCGCCGCTCCAAGATGGTGGCCGAGTACAGCCAGCACATGCTCGGCAAGGCGATGGACTTCTTCGTGCCAGACGTCTCGATCGACCGAATCCGCGAGGTCGGGCTCCAGATGCAGCGGGGCGGCGTCGGCTGGTATCCGCATGCCGGAACGCCCTTCGTGCATCTCGATGTCGGTTCCGTGCGGATGTGGCCGCGGATGACCCACGATCAGCTCGCCCGGCTCTTCCCCGACGGCAAGACCGTGCTGCTCCCGAGCGACAACCGTCCCTTCCCGCGCTACGAGGAGGCCAAGGCCGAGATCCTGGCCCGCGGCGGTACCGTCGCGGGGATCACGACCCAGATGGCCGGCGGCGAGGAAGAAGACGGTCCCGGCCTGTTCGGCTTCCTGGCGAGTCTGTTCGGCGGCGGTCGATTTAGCCCCGAGCCCGCTCCGGCACCGCCGCCGGTGGCGGTCGAGAAGAAGGGGCGGCGCGCCCCCGTCGTCGCCGTGGCGAGCGCCGATCCGCAGGATCCGGTGGGCGCACGGACGGCCCTCGCCTATGCGGCCCCCGCCACCGACGACGCGCTGCGCGGTTCGCTGGCGGCGCGGGCTCAGGCGAAGAGCGCGGAGATCAAGCCGTCCGATGCCAAGTCGCTTCTGACGGCCGATCAAACCGCGCCCGCCGACGACGCTATGCCGGCGGTCACGACGCCGCTGCCGCCGCGGCGTCCCTCGGACCTCGCAGCCGCGGTTGCGAGCCTGAACATGCCGCTTCCGCCACCGCGCCCGGTGCAATTCGCCGCGCTCGAGCGCGGGATGGCCAATCTTCCGTCCGCGAGCGAGATCCGCGCCCTCGGCAAGCCCACGGCGCCGGATCCGGTTCGTCCGCGTTCGCTCGTGGCTCCGGACGCGGACGCCAAGGCCCAGCTGCGCGCCCTGTTCGATTCCGTGTCGGCCGGTCCCGTTGCGACGCCGGCGAGCCGCGCTGTCCCCGTGCATGTGGCTGCCACGCGTCTCCGCGGTGCAGCGCCCGACTCGGTCGTCGCTGCGGTTCCGGACCGCGTCACGACGCGGTTCAGCACGCGCAGTCCGGGCGATGACCTGACAACCCGGTTTACCGGCTCCGCCGCGCGCGCCTTGCCCGGAGCACGCTGATCGAGGCGTCGGTCTGACGGGGAGGTGCGCTTCGCCTGCCCGTCTGCGTCGGACGGCTCGTGCAGGATGACCAGCGCGCCCGTTCGATTCAGCGCAGGGGCTTGGACAGGTTGACCGCCAAGGCGCCGACCAGCGTTGCCGCGTAGCTGTCGTCCTGCGTCCCGGCGATGCGTTCGGCTTCGCCACCGCTGTTGGCCGCGACCGACATCATCAGCATCACGGCGGTCACCAAGCCGCCCAGGCCGCCGACCAGGGCGAGATACGCACGGACGGCCGCGCGCGGCACCGACACGGCCGCATCGGTCCCAGTGAGGCACAGCGGCGATGGGCTGTGAGACATCTTGACGGCCGATTCTGACGGGCGACGTTGACCCGACGCAGGCCGAATAGGCGCACGCCAGACCGCCTCGTTCAACGAAAGAACGCCTCACAAAGAGTCGAGTTCAACCGAAAGGCGAGGTTTTTCCACTGGTCTTCATTCGGATGGTTGATCGCCATCCGGAGGCCGCCGCGCGGCGGCCTCCGGCGCGCGCTCAGCCTTCCTTGCCCGAGACCTTGCCCAGCGCCGCCTGGGCGGCCGCGAGCCGGGCGATCGGCACCCGGTAGGGCGAGCAGGACACGTAATCGAGGCCGACCTCCTGGCAGAAGCCGATCGAGGCCGGATCGCCGCCGTGCTCGCCACAGATCCCGAGCTTGATGTTCGGCCGGGTCTTGCGGCCGCGCTCGACGCCGATGCGCACCAGTTCGCCCACGCCTTCCTGGTCGATGGTGATGAACGGATCGGCCGGCAGGATGCCCTTCTGGGTGTACGGACCCAGGAAGGTTGCCGCGTCGTCGCGGGAGATGCCCAAGGCCGTCTGCGTCAGGTCGTTCGTCCCGAAGGAGAAGAACTCGGCCGTCTCGGCGATCTCGCCGGCCTTGAGCGCTGCGCGCGGCAGCTCGATCATCGTGCCGACCTGATAGTCGAGGGTCGCGCCCTTCTCCTCGGCGACAGCCTTCGCCATAGCGTCGATGCGCGCCTTCACGATGTCGAACTCGGCGCGCGTGAACACCAGCGGCACCATCACCTCGGGCGTGACCGGGCTACCGGTATCGGCGGCGGCCTGGACGGCCGCCTCGAAGATCGCCCGGGCCTGCATCTCGGCGATCTCCGGGAAGGCGATGGCGAGCCGGCAGCCGCGGAAGCCGAGCATCGGGTTGTGCTCGGACAGCTCCCGCATCCGGTGCCGGATCTTCTCCTCGGAGACCCCGGTCGCCTTCACGACCTCGGCGACCTCGGCATCGGTATGCGGCAGGAACTCGTGGAGCGGCGGGTCGAGCAGACGGATCGTGACCGGCAGCCCGGACATGATCGTGAACAGCTCGAGGAAGTCCTGGCGCTGATAGGGCAGGATCTTCGCGAGTGCCGCACGGCGGCCCTCGGCGTCGTCTGCCAGGATCATTTCGCGCACCGCGATGATGCGGTCGCCCTCGAAGAACATGTGCTCCGTACGGCAGAGGCCGATGCCCTCCGCGCCGAAGTTGCGCGCCGTGCGGGCATCCGTCGGCGTATCGGCGTTCGCCCGCACCTTCATGCCGCGGAAGGCGTCGGCCCATTCCATCAGGGTGGCGAAGTCACCCGACAGCTCGGGCTCCAGCATTTTCACCTCGCCCTGGATCACCTGTCCGGTGGACCCGTCGATGGTGATCTTGTCGCCGGCCTTGAGCGTGTTGCCGCCGACCGTCAGGGTCTGCGCCTTGTAGTCGATCCGGATGGAGCCGACGCCGGAGACGCAGGGCTTGCCCATGCCGCGGGCGACCACGGCTGCGTGGCTCGTCATGCCGCCCCGGGTGGTCAGGATGCCCTCGGCGGCGTGCATGCCGTGGATGTCCTCGGGCGAGGTTTCGATCCGCACCAGGATGCACTTGCGCTCCGCCTTGCGATGCGCCTCCGCGTCCTCGGAGCTGAACACGATCTCGCCGGTCGCCGCGCCGGGCGAGGCCGGCAGGCCCGAGGCGATGACCTTGCGGTCCGCCTTCGGGTCGATGGTCGGATGCAGGAGCTGGTCGAGCGCCCCGGGCTCGACCCGGCCGATCGCCTCTTCACGGGAGATCAGCCCCTCGCCCGCCAGATCCACGGCAATGCGCAGGGCGGCCTTCGCCGTGCGCTTGCCGTTGCGGGTCTGGAGCATCCAGAGCTTCCCCTTCTCGATGGTGAATTCCATGTCCTGCATGTCGCGGTAGTGCGACTCCAGGATCCCGTAGATCCGGGTCAGTTCCGCGAAGCTCTCGGGCATGGCCTTCTCCATGGAAGGCTTGTCGCTCTCGGCCTCGATCCGGGCTTTCTCGGTGATGTTCTGCGGCGTGCGGATGCCCGCGACCACGTCCTCGCCCTGCGCGTTGATCAGGAACTCGCCGTAGAGCGCCTTCTCGCCGGTGGACGGATTGCGGGTGAAGGCGACGCCGGTGGCCGACGTGTCGCCCATGTTGCCGAACACCATGGCCTGCACATTGACGGCCGTGCCCCAGCTCTCCGGAATGTTGTTCAGCTCCCGGTACTTCTTGGCCCGGGGAATCATCCAGGAATTGAATACGGCGCTGATCGCGCCCCAGAGCTGGTCGTCCGCGACCTGCGGGAAGTCGGATCCGTGCTCGTCGCGCACGATCTTCTTGTAGGTCTGGATGAGCGTCTTCCAGTCCGCGGCGCTGAGCTCGGTGTCCAGCTCGAAGCCCTTGGCTTCCTTGTACTGCTCCAGCGCCTCCTCGAAGGCGTGGTGCTCAACGCCCAGCACCACGTTCGAATACATGGTGATGAAGCGACGGTAGGAATCGAAGGCGAAGCGCTCGTCTTCGGCCTCCTTGGCCAGCGCCAGCACGGTCTCATCGTTGAGCCCGAGGTTCAGGACCGTGTCCATCATGCCGGGCATCGACGCCCGGGCGCCCGAGCGGACCGAGACGAGGAGGGGATTCGTGGCATCGCCGAACTTGCGGCCGGTGAGCGTGCCGATCTGGGCGAGCGCAGCGGCGATCTGATCCTTCAACTCCGGCGGGTAGGACTTCCCGTGATCGTAGTAGTAGGTGCAGACTTCGGTGGTGATGGTGAAGCCGGGCGGAACCGGCAGGCCGAGATTGCACATCTCGGCGAGGTTGGCGCCCTTGCCACCGAGCAGGTCGCGCATCTGCGACTTGCCCTCCGCCTTGCCGTCGCCGAAGGCGTAGACCCACTTCGCGCTTCCGGTCGCCATGTCGATCCCGTCCGTATCTGGTGCCCGGCGCTGGCCGAGCTGATGGGCGGGGTTGGACCATCCCGCAGCGCAACGCAAGATGAACGCGCGATGGCCCTGTGCGTGCGTGGATGACGGGTTCGACGGTCTGTCAGGCCCCCCGCGTCGCGGTGCGGGCGCTGCCCCTCAATGGAGGATTCCGAGCCCGATCACGCCGACGATGATCAGGTAGATCGCGACGATGTAGTTGAGCAGCCGCGGCATCACCAGGATCAGGATCCCGGCAAGGATCGCGATGAGCGGTTGGAGGTTCGAGATGGTGATGGTCACGGGCGCCTCCTGAGGCCGAGCTTGGCCGCCGGTATCGACGCCTTTACCCAACAGAGGTTCCCCGGAGCTTGAGCGGAGCGGCCGGACGGTCCGGCCGCTCCGGTCCGATCACGGCTTCGGCGTCTCGGTGCCGGGAATCGGGTCCTTCGCCTCGCCCGTGGGCAGGTTCGCCGAAATCGTCGGGTGCGACAGTTCCGGATAGGGCTCGATCACGTTGGCGCCGTTGAGCGGCTTGTTGGCGCCGTTGTGACAGGTGGCGCAGTTGATCTTCGGCACGTCGCCCAGAACGCCGAGGCGATTCCGCGGAAAGACCGAGGTCAGCGGCGTCATGTAGTCCTGGTTCAGATCGCGGACCATGCGGATGCCGTACCAGGCATGGACGCGGTTCGGCGTGCTCGTATCCCACTGCGCCACCGAGCGGGTGTTGTGGCAGAAGGTGCAGTTCACGCCCAGTGACTGCGACATGCTGATCATGATTGCGAAGGTCTTCTCCGCGTCCTGGATCGGCTTGCCCTTCGTCTCGGGCAGCGCCGTGGTGGCGTTGACCCGCACCGCATCCTCGGGCGTGTCCTTGTGCTGGTAGAAGGCCTGATAGACGTCGTAGGGCAGCGACGTGTTGCCGACCTCTGCGGACGCGAGATTCTGGCTGTTGTTGCGCGGGATGAAACGCCCCGCCCCCTGAACCGGGTGGTCGAACCAGATATTCGCCGGCACCGGATTGCCGCGGTGACACGTGTAGCAGGTCACACCCGCCTCGTGGACGTGCTTCTCCTTCCAAGTGGAATTGATGTACTGAGTCATCTGCAGCATGCGCCGGGCGACGCGCTTCTGGTAGAGCTCGTCCGAAGCCATGTTCTCGGTGCTGTGGCAGTACGTGCAGCCCTGCTGGGGTGCGACCCACTCGGTGATCGACACCATCAAGCGGTTGAACTGCTCGGCCGAGAGATCTCCCAGCACTTGCACATTCTGGTAGACCGCCGAAGCCTTGTCGCCCCCTGCCTCAGCCGGGTCGGCCGGCGCCGGCGCCACATTGGCCGCCGACAGCGCCGCGTTCCCGGCCCGGGTGCGGATCAGGTCCATGCCCGTTCCGCGAAAGCCGGTCTGCTTGTTCGCCATCGGCGGATGGGTCCAGCCCGCGCCGCCGAACATCGCGATGGTGAGGAACAGGGCCAGAGCCCCGCCGATGACCGCCAGAATCGTCTTCATGACGGCCTCCTCACGGCTTCATGCCGGGTGCGAGATGAGCGGGATCCACGATCGGACCGTAGACCTGGGGATAGGAGGGCGCGACGCCGTGCTTGACCGCCCAGAGGTACCAGTTGTCCACCACGGTCCCGGTGAGCAGGATGCCGATGCCGCCCGTTAGCGTGGTCAGGACCGCGAACCACCAGGCCCAGCGGTGGATCGACTCCATCGTGGCGTTGAAGCCCATGGTCCAGCGCCAGAACAGGGCTGCGCGTTCGGTGGCCGTGCCGCGGTCGACGATCTGATCGATCTCCCGTTCGGCGCCGTAGCGCGAGCAGGCCAGGATCGTGCCGCCATGCATCGCGAACAGCAGCGTCGATCCGTAGAGGAACGTGATCGAGAGCATGTGGAACGGGTTGTAGAACAGGTTCCCGTAGCGGAGCGAGAAGGCCGCGGTCCAATCGAGGTGCGGGAAGATGCCGAAGGGCACGGCTTCCGACCACGATCCCATCAGCACCGGCCGGATGAAGCCGAGGACGAGGTAGAGCCAGATCGCCGACGCGAAGGCCCACGGCACGTGGGTGCCGAGCCCGAGCGCCCGCGCCCGCCGATAGAGGTGGACCCACCAGAGGAGGATCGAGGCCGTCAGGAAGAAGCCGGCGATCAGCCACCAGCCACCCTCGTTGAGGGGTGGAAGGACCTTCAGCCCGTACTTCGGGAGCGGCGGCTCCAGGGCGAGCCACGGCAATTGCCGGACGAACTGGACCGGATCCCAATTCACCGAGGCCCACATGTTGAGCCCGATGATCTCGAAGGCGATCAAGCCGCAGACGATCGAGAGCGCCGCGATATAGCCGATATAGATCGGACCGACTTGGCTGTTGCCGATGAGCCCGAACAGGTAGCTGTTGAACGGCTTGCCGATCCGGTCATCGACCGCCACCGGAACGCCGTGCTCCGGTACCAGCGGGCGCACCTGAACCTGCGTGAAGATGTTCTGGTAATAGGCCATGGCCTGCCCTCCCCCGGAGTGCCGCGCGCTCGACGGCGGCGACCCGCGTTATGTCCTTCGTTCCGATCGCGTCCGGCTTGTCATCGCCACACCGGCAGATTGAGCCACCAGCCCCACCATTGCGGCCAACCCTGCGTCCAGAACGGCCCGCTGATCACGATGCAGACCGCACTCCAGAACCCCGCTGAGAGGGCTAGGAACAGGCCGAGGCGGTGAACGCCGAGCGTGCCGATCGAGTAGCCGATCGTGTCGCGGAAGAAGGTGTCCTCGTGCTCCGGCGTCTTCACGACCTCGCCCTTCTTCGGGTTGGTCGCCGATAGGATCAGGCCGCCGTGCATCGCCAGGGCGAGCGTCGTGGTGAAGAAGAACGTCACGGCCAGCATGTGCGCTGGATTGTAGTGGAAGTGCAGATACTGATAGCCGGTGTTGGAAACCCAATCGAGGTGACTGAGGATGCCGTAGGGAAAGCCGTATCCCCAGGCGCCCATCAGGAACGGCCGGACCACCACCAGCGTGAAATACGCGAAGATCGCCATCCCGAAGGCCGCGGGCACGTGGTAGCCGATACCGAGCTTGCGGCAGATCTCGACCTCGCGCAGCGCCCAGGACACGAAGGACCCGAGCGCGCAGAACGTGATGATCTGCCAGAGACCGCCCTCCTTCAGCGGGGCGAGCCGCAGGCCGTAGCTGATATCCGGCGGCGCGATGTTGATCTGCCAGACGTTCCAGGTCGGCCCGATCGCCGCGCCGTAGATGACGAGGGCGGTGCCCAGCACCGTGAAGAACAAACCGACGACCCCGAAGAAGCCGACGAAGAACGGCCCGACCCAGAAGTCGAACAGGTCGCCGCCGAGCAAGGTGCCGCCGCGGACCCTGTATTTGCGCTCGAAGCTCAGCATCGCCATGGCGGCTGCTCCTCAGTCAGGCCGGAGAAAGGGAAGGTTTGGGGTGACCGCGGCCCTCGCGCGCCGCGGTCCGGACCGGCGGTCAGGCCGGCATCTGCGGCAGCGCGAGCGTGATGGTGTTCTCGGCCGCCTTGTTGTTTCTCGGACCGTCAAGCCAGTTGAACCGGTCGGTCGAGAGCAGGATGAAGTGGATCAGCAGCGCCAGGATGAAGAGGAAGGTGAACAGAGCCACCAGCGTGCGCCGCGGATCGAAGAGCAACCAAACCTTGTGCATTCGATCCTCCTCAGCCGATCATCGTGACGAGGGCGTGGGCCGCATCGCGGACGCCGTCGAGAGAGGCGTAGCCCTGCGGTCCGGGAAGCCAGGGGCGCCACAACCAGACGAGGATGTGAGCGACCACGGCAATCGCCGTGAAGATGAGGAAGCTCGTCAGGAAGATCGCATGGAACTCCTTGGCTTCCGGTTCCGTCAGCCCGGACAGGCTGCTCGGTCTTTCTGTTGTGACGGGTCCACTCGCCATCGTTCAGACCTCCGTGTGTTGGCCGCGCCTCTGACGAGGCGCGACGGGTTCAGCCACGATGCCGTGCGGCGGTCGCGGCTCGACTTCCCCCGCGTGACCGGACGGAAGTGTCTCGCTCAGGGGCGTGTCAGCCCATGAAGGCGAAGGGGATCGCCTGAACCGCCATGGCGCGGGCCTCGCCGAAGACCGAGCGCCGCGCCGGTGCCAGGCCAGGACGGGCCGCCTCGCGCGCCGGCCGGAACCGGTTCAGCGCGGCCGCGGCGAGGAAGAACGGGTAGGTCGCCGTCAGGATCAGCCGGAACTGAATGGCTTCCTGATGCTGGCGGCCGGTCGGGACCATCGTTCTCATCGTCAGGTCTCCTCTGGGTGAAACGGAAAGGCGGCTCACGCGGGGATCCCCCCGGCGAGATCGGCCCGGGCCCGCGCCACATGGGCGGGCGCCACGGCGGCGGATTCTGTGTCGCGGGCGGCGCGCTCGGCGGCGTCGCGCAGGCGCTTGGCGGCGGAGATCCGCGCCAGGACCGGCTGGGCCTCCACGAGGCTGTCGAGGGCCTGACGGGCGGCCTCGTCCCAGGGCAGCTCGCGGTGGAGGCGGGCCGGTGTGGCCTCGACCTTGTCCATGTCGCGGGCGAGCGGCAGGATGTGGAAGAGGGTGTCGAACAGGGCGTTGCAGACTTCCTGGACCAGGTAGGTGGCGCCCGCGTAGCCCATGAACGGCGTCCCGGTATGCCGCCGGATGATGGCGCCGGGGAACGAGGCCGGAACATAGGTCGCCCGGGCGCCGCACTCCGCGAGGTACATCCGCTCGTTGAACGACCCGAAGAGAACCAGGGGCGGCTTGGCCGCGATGGCGGCCCGCACGGCGTCGTTGTCGGGTTTCAGCCCGGCGGAGCGGCCGAAGGCGAAATGGCAGGGCAGGCCCATCTCGTCTTCGAGGAAATGGCGCACGCCCCGGGCGTAGGTCTCGGTGGCGACGATGCCGAAGCTCGCGGTACCGAAGAAATCCTGGGTCACCGACCGCCAGAGATCCCAGACCGGCTTGATGGTCGTATGCCGCTCCCGCTCGATGAACGGCTCCGGGTCGAGGCCCAGAATGGCACCCAGCGAGCGCAGGAACTTCGTCGTCGAGAGGATGCCGATCGGCGCCTGCAGGTAGGGCCGCTCCAAGTCTTCGCAGAGCAGGCGGCCGAATTCCCGGTACAGACAGATATTAGCGTCGGCGTTGACCAGCTTGGGCACGTCCGCGAGGTGCGAGCCCAGCGGGAAGGTCAGGTTCACCTCGGCGCCGATCCCCTCCACCAGCCGCCGGATCTCGGCGAGGTCGGAGGGCATGTTGAAGGTGCCGTAGGCCGGACCGATGAGGTTGACCCGCGGCCGCTCGCCGGGCTTGCGCTCCGGCCGGGCCGGGATGCCCTTCTTGGCGAACTTCTTCGCCCCGTATTCCTGCCACAGCCAGCGCATCGCCCTGTCGGCGGCCTGCCACTGGTCCTCGTCGATGGTCCGGGGCAGGAAGCGCTGGAGGCCGGTGCCCTCGGGGGTGACGCCGCCGCCGATCATCTCGGCGATGGAGCCGGTGACGACCACGCTGGGCTGGCCGGGATCGAGGGTCGCGTGAGCGCGCTTCATGGCGCCCTCGGTGCCGTGCCGTCCGAGCTCTTCCTCGGCGAGGCCCGTGACCACGATCGGCAATTCATGGGGCGGCAGCGCATCGGTGTAGTGCAGCACCGACGTCACCGGCAGGTTCTCGCAGCCCACGGGGCCGTCGATGACGACCTGCAGGCCCTTGATCGCCGTGAAGACGTAGACCGCGCCCCAGTATCCGCCGGCCCTGTCGTGATCGAGGATCAGCATTATGCCATCTCCCCGATCGGCTTCTTCGGGCCCTCGATCTTCGGGCCCTGCCGCCGCTGCGGCACCTCCTGCCAGACCCCCGCGGCGTAGCCGGTGCCGACGCCCTCGAAGAAGTCGCGCATGGCATCGAACCGCGCCTTGTTGCCGAGCGCGGCGTTGATCACCGTGGCGAGCGACCCGGCACCGGCCGCGCCCATCAGCGGGCGGGCCGAGATCAGGTTGGTGAAGTAGAGGGCGGGCGTGCCGCGCTCCTTGGCCCGCTGCACCACCGGCGTCGTGCCGATGGCGAGGTCGGGCTTGAGCGTATCCAGGGCGTAGAGATCGTCCTCCAGGGAGGCGCGGTACTGAACCTGCGTGCCCCGCGCTTCCAGCCATGCGCGGTCGGACTCGGACCAGGGCGTGCGCGGGCAGGCGGTGCCGACATAGGGGATCTCGGCGCCGCTCTCGACCAGCAGCCGGGCCACCAGCAGCTCCGAGCCCTCGTAGCCCGAGAGGGTGATCCGGCCCTTGATCGGCATGGCGGCGAGCGCCCCGCGGATGCCGGGCAGGATCCGGTTCTTGGCCGCCTCGACGATGGCGCGGGGCACCGCGCAGGCCTCGCCGATCCGGTCGAGCCAGTCGGCGGTTCCGTCGACGCCCACCGGGGCCGAACCGACGATCGGGCGGCCCGCCGCCTCGAATTCGCGGATGGAGGCGGTGTAGAACGGGTGGATCGCCGCCACGGCGGCGCAGTCGAGGGCGGCGTAGAGCTCGCGCCACTCGCGGGTCGGCACCACCGGGCCGGCCGCGAGTCCGAGCGGCTCCAGGAGCGACGCGATCACCACCGGATCGGCCGGGAAGACCTCGCCGAGGAGCGCCACGCTCGGGCGCTCCGAACGGCCGCCCCGGGGCGCCGCCACCGGTCCCTGCTCGGCTTCCGCGCGGGCGACCTTCAGCATGGCGCCGGCGAGCACGTCCTTCGCCTCGGCATGGGTCGGGACGCCGAAGCCCGGCACGTCGATGCCGATCACCCGGACGCCGTCGATCTCCTTCGGCAGAAGGCGTAGCGGGACGCCGGAGGCCGTGGGCACGCAGAGATTGATGACGACGACGGCGTCGTAATCCTCGGGCTTCGCCGTGGCGTAGACCGCCTCGCGGATATCCTCGAACAGCTTGCCGGTGACCAGGGTCTCGGAATTGAACGGCACGTAGCCGACGCTGCGCCGGGCCCCGTAGAAGTGCGAGGTGAAGGTCAGGCCGTAGACGCAGCAGGCCGACCCGGAGAGGATCGTGGTGGTCCGGCGCATGCGCAGCCCGACCCGGAGCGAGCCGAAGGCGGGGCACATGCTCTGGGGCTGGTCGTGCGGACCCTGCGGATAGTCGCTGCGGAGTTGTGCCAGGGTGTCCGACAGGCCGGCGGCCTCGGCGGCCGCCCGCATCGCGTCCTTGCCGGCGTGGCAGCCGAGCCCGTCGCCCTCGGTGGCGGCGCGATCGATGGTGGGCGCCGCCTGGCGGGCCCGCAGATCGGCGATGTCGAGGGAGACGGCCATCGCTCAGACCTCGTCGTAGACGACTTCGAGGGACGGCTTGGACACGTGGGCGACGCCGCACATGTCCTCGTGGGTCGCAGGCACCAGCACCACGTCGCGGCCGGTGACGTCGCTGGAGAACAGGCCGAGCAGCCCATCCTGTGTCAGCGGGGTCGGCCGGTGCGGCGCGGCGTCGGCGACATTGGCGGCCAGATCCGAGAACAGGCTGCCCCAGCGGCTCTCCGGCCGGCCGATGATCTCGTAATTCGCGCTCTTGCGGCGGATGTCGTCGTCGGCCGGGATCGAGGCGAGGACCGGGATGCCGGCGGCATCCGCGAAGGCCTGCGCCTCGCCGGTGCCGTCATCCTTGTTGATCACGAGGCCGCCGACGCCGACATTGCCGCCCAGCTTGCGGAAATACTCCACCGCCGAGCAGACGTTGTTGGCGACGTAGAGCGATTGCAGGTCGTTCGAGCCGACGACGATGACCTTCTGGCACATGTCCCGGGCGATCGGCAGGCCGAAGCCGCCGCAGACCACGTCGCCCAGGAAGTCGAGCAGGACGAAGTCGAAGCCCCATTCGTGGAAGCCGAGCTTCTCGAGGAGCTCGAAGCCGTGGATGATGCCGCGGCCGCCGCAGCCGCGCCCGACCTCCGGGCCGCCGAGTTCCATGGCGTAGACGCCGTCGCGCTTGAAGCAGACGTCGCCGATGGCGACCGCCTCGCCGGCCAGCTTCTTCTTGGTCGAGGTCTCGATGATGGTCGGGCAGGCCTTGCCGCCGAACAGCAGCGAGGTGGTATCGCTCTTCGGATCGCAACCGATGAGCAGGACCTTCTTGCCCTGCTGGGCCATCATGTAGCTGAGATTGGCGAGGGTGAACGACTTGCCGATGCCGCCCTTGCCGTAGATCGCGATGATCTGGGTCTCTTTCTTGGCCGGGCTCGTCGCGACGGGATCCGGTTCGACCGCGGCCTCGGCGCGGAGCTGCGCGGCTTGGGACAGGGCGGCCTTGTTGAGCTGAACGTTCACGCGGCGTCCCTCCAATCGAGGATCATCTTCAGGCAGGCCGGATCCACGAATGCGGTGCGGTAGGCGTCCTGGGCTCGACCCGCGGGAAGACGGTGGGTGATCAGTCCGTCGAGGGACAGGCGTCCGCGTTCGATCAGCGTCGTCACCGCCGCCGTGTCCTCCGGACGGAACTCGGCGGAGATCCGGATGCGCGCCTCGCGCATGAAGGCGGGCGGGAAGGCGAAGCTCAGGGGAGCCTCGTAGAACCCGGCCAGGACGATCTCGCCGCCGGGCGCCAGCCGGGCAATCAGGTCGTCGAGGCCGGCGGCGTTGCCGCTGACGTCGGTGATCGTCGCGTAGTCGCGGCGCGGGTCGGCGCCGGGCGCCATGACCGCGTAGCCATGGTCTCCCGTGGCCCGGGCCGGATCCGTCTCCCAGACCGTCGGCTCCGCGCCGGCCGCCAGGGTCAGGCGGGCGAGCAGCCGTCCGAGGACGCCGTGCCCGACGATGAGCGGGGTCGCCCCGGGCCGGATCCCGCCGAGGGCGCGATAGGCCGTCGCCGCCAGGGCCAGGAGGCAGGCCCGGTCGCCCAGCGACGCGTCCACCGGCACGAGCCGGGCGGCCGGCGCCACCAGATGAGAGGCCGCGCCGCCGAACAGGCCGCGGACGGAACCGAAGCAGCGTGCCCCCGGAACGTAGACGGTCTGGCCGACCCGAACCGAGGTATCGGCGCCGGCCTCAATGACGGTCCCGACGGATTCGTAGCCGGGTACGAGCGGATATCCCATCCCGGGAAAGGGCGGCATGCGGCCCGACCAGAGCAGGCGCTCGGTGCCGGTGCTGATCCCGCTCCAGGAAATGGCCACCACGGCATCGGCATCGCCGGGCGGCGTCAGAGCCAAGCGCTGAACCGAAAGGTGCTCCGGGTTTTCCAGAATGACGGCCAGAGCGTCCATGGCTGGAATCGTCCACCCTTTGCCTTGCGACTCTCTCTGATGCGAAGCCGCTAAGTGTCATCCTAGATAGACACAGGCCAGCGTCAAGTGACACTTACTTGAGACGGCCTGTTTTTTGGGCTTTCAGAACTCGGGTGAGCAGCGGGCGTCGGGTCGGATGTTCATGCGTCACGGCGAATCCTGCCGTGCCGAGCATCGCGCGAAGCTCCTCGGCACGGCGCGGGCGCCCGGATCCCATCGCCAGAAGATAGAAGCCGAAATAGGCGTCCCCGACCGGTTCCGCGCCCGGCGTTCCGGCCATGGGTTCCGCGAGCAGAAGCGTTCCGCCCGGCGGCAGAGCCGCGTGGGCCGCTCGAAGCAACGCCAGGGCGGGCTCGTCGTCGTGGTCGTGGACGATCCGAACGAGGGAGATCGTGTCGGCGCCTGTCGGCAGACCCCCGTGGAAATCGCCGCCGCGGCAGGCGATCCGGCCTTCGAGGCCGGCCCGCGCCAGTCGGCTGTCGGCGCGCTCGGCCACGGCGGGGAGATCGAACAGGGTCAGGCGCGGCGTCGCGTGCCGTCCTGCCACCGCTTGCAGGAAGGCGCCCTCCCCGCCTCCGACATCCATCAGGTGCCGGACCCCTGACAGGTCGCAGGCATCGAGCACGTCCTCAGCGATCAGCGACTGCGAGGCGCCCATCAGGCCGCTGTAGGGGGCCACCGTCTGCGCATCGCCCGAGAGGCCGGAGGCATAGGGCCAGTAGCGCGCGAGTCCGGTCGGTTGGGCCTGGCCGCGCAGCAGGGCCACCGGATCCGCAAGGTCTGCGTAGAGCAGCGCGTGATGCTCGATCATCGCGGCGATCCCGGGATTGCCGACGAGAGCGGCGCCGAGATCGGCCAGCCCGAACCGCTCGCCCGACAGGGCGCGGACAAGCCCGAGGGATTCCGCGGCCCGAAGAAGGCGCCGGGTGTTGTCCGGCGGCAGGTCGAGCCGGCGAGCCAGGGCTTCGATCGTCAGGGGGCCTTCGGCCAGGATCGCGAACAGGTCGAGGCGGACGCAGGCGGTCAGAACCTGCGCGTAGACGAAGCCCGCGCAGAGATCGAAGAGGGCGCGCGTGTTCCGGCGGGCGATGCCCCGCGTGAGGGGGAAGCCCGACGCCCAGCGCTGGAAGCGGGGGCTTGCGACCAGGCGGCTGCGCCAAGCGTTCCATCGATCCGTCCAGGCGGACGGGACGGACGCCGCCGCACCGATGCCGGAGAGCGATCGGCCGGTCAGGCCGTCACCGCCCGCAGGCTCGCGGGCAGGAACAGCCGCGCCTGCGCCTCGATCTCGGCGGTCAGCGCGGCCATGCCCGGGCAGGCCGGAATCGCCGCCACGGCCTCGCGCGTCAGTCTCGACAGCCGATCCAGCGCGCCGCCGGTGCCCAGAAGCGCCGCAGCGTTGGGCCGCCCCAGAGTTGCGTCGCGCCCGGCAGGCTTGCCGATCTCCTCCTGGCGGCAGGCGACGTCACGCAGGTCGTCGGCGACCTGATAGGCCTCGCCGAGGCACTCGCCGAGGCGGCGCCAGGGCTCCGAATCCGCTCCCGCCGCGGCGGCGCCGGCGACGGTGGCGGCGGCGAACAGGGCCCCGGTCTTCGCCTGCTGGTAGTCGCTGAGGCTGATATGGGCCTCCGATTCCCAGGCTTGCCCTGCGGCGATGCCCGACGGCGACCCGGCGGCGCGACCGAGGAGGCCCACGAGCCGTCCCAGGCGCGCGGGATGGGAGCCGGCGGACCGGGCCAGTGTCTCGAAGGCAAGGACGATCAGGGCGTCGCCGGTCAGGACGGCGATGGGCTCGCCGAAAGCGACATGGACGGAGGGCTTCTGCCGCCGCATCGGCGCATCGTCGAAGCACGGCAGGTCGTCATGGACCAGGGAGGCGCAGTGCAGAAGCTCGATGGCTGCGGCCGCCGCTTCTGAGCCGGCCGGGTCGTCATCACCGCAGGCGCGGGCGACCGACAGGCACAGCCGCGGCCGGATCCGATGCCCGCCCGGGAACACCGCGTAACGGAGCGCCTCCGCCAGAAGGGGCGGCGCGCCCGGCGCCTCCGCGTGAGCAACGGCGCGATCCAGCGCCATCTCGATCCGCCGACCGGACTCCATCGCGTTGCCTCCCGTGTTGTGTGCGGTTGTCAGCAACAAGTGTCATTTCTTATTGACACTTTGGCGCCGGCAGATCAATCCCGTTTCCGGGGGAGAAGGTGGAGCGACCGTGGCGCAGGAGCGCGTCGTCGTAATCGGAGCGGGGATCGGTGGTCTCGCCGCGGCCGTGCGGCTCGCTCATGCCGGATTCCACACCACGGTCCTCGAACGGGCGCAGCAGCCCGGCGGAAAGATGCGCGCCATCCCCGTCGGAGACCGCGCCATCGAGGCCGGCCCGACCGTCTTCACGATGCGCTGGGTCTTCGAGGAGCTGTTCGCGGAATGCGGCGCAGAGCTCGGGGACCGGGTCTCCCTGGCGCCGGCTCGGCTCCTCGCCCGGCATGCCTGGAGCCGGGACGAGCGCCTCGACCTGTTCGCCGACATCGAGGCGTCCGCCGACGCCGTCGCGGCCTTCGCGGGACGGCGTGAGGCGGACGGCTATCGGCGCTTCTGCGCCCGCTCGGCGGAGGTCTACCGCACCCTCGAAGGGCCGTTCATCCGCGAGGGCCGGACCGGCCCCGCCGGCCTCGCGCAAAGGGTCGGCCTGTCGGGCCTCGGCGACCTCTGGCGGATCCAGCCCTTCACCACGCTCCAGTCTGCGCTGGGCAGCTACTTCCGCGATCCCCGGCTGCTCCAGCTGTTCGGACGCTACGCCACCTATTGCGGCGCCTCACCCTACACCGCGCCGGCGACGCTGATGCTCGTCGCCCATGTCGAGCAGGCCGGAATCTGGACCGTTTCGGGCGGCCTCAGCGGCCTCGCGCGGGCCGTGGCCGATCTCGCCGAGGAGCGGGGCGCGGCCTTCCGCTACGCTGCGGAGGCCGAGCGGATCCTCACCGCGGGCGGTCGGGTCGTCGGCGTGCGCCTGGCCGACGGCACGACGGTTCCGGCCGACCGCGTCGTCTGCAATGCCGATTGCGCCGCCGTCGGCGCGGGCCTGTTCGGACCGGAAGCCGCCGTCGCCGGCGAGCGGCTCGCGCCCGGCGAGCGCTCGCTGTCCGCCGTCACATTCTGCGCGGAGGCGGTGCCTTCCGGCTTCCCGCTGGCGCACCACACGGTCTTCTTCTCCCGCGATTACCGGGCCGAGTTCGACACGATCCTGCGCGACCGTCGCCTGCCCGACGATCCCACGGTCTACGTCTGTGCCCAGGACCGGGACGCGGTGGGGACCGCGCCGCAGGGGCCCGAGCGCCTGCTCATGCTCGTCAACGCACCGGCGGATGGCCGGGAGCGACCGCTCACGCCGTCGGAGACCCAGAGATGCGAGACGACCCTGATCCGCCGGTTGGAGGCCTGCGGGCTCACCCTGACCTTCGCGTCGTCGGCGGTGACCACGACGCCACGGGATTTCGACGCCCTCTTTCCCGGGACGGGCGGAGCGCTCTACGGGCGGGCGGCGCAGGGATGGGCGACGACCTTCAAGCGCGCGGGCGCCCGGACGGCGCTGCCGGGCCTCTATCTGGCGGGGGGCTCGATCCATCCCGGCCCGGGCGTGCCGATGGCCGCGCAATCGGGTCGGCTGGCAGCGGCGGCGATCCTGGAGGACCGCGATTCGATGGCCCGGTCGCGCGGGGCGGCTACGCGTGGTGGTACGTCGATGCGGTGAGCGACGATGGCCGCCACGGCCTCACGATCATCGCGTTCATCGGAAGCGTGTTCTCGCCCTACTACGCGTGGAGCGCCGAGAAGGACCCCTTCGCCCATTGCGCCATGAACGTGGTCCTCTACGGCGATCGCGGTCGCTTCGCGATGACCGAGCGGCGCGCCGCCAGCCTGTCGCGCGGCCCCGACCACATCGCCATCGGCCCGAGCGTGATGCACTGGGATGGCACGGCGCTGACCGTTCGCATCGACGAGCGCGGGGCGCCGCTGCCCCATCGACTCCGCGGCACCGTCCGTCTCGAGCCGCGCGGTTTCACGGCGGGCCCGTTCCATCTCGACAAGGCGGGCCGCCACCGCTGGTGGCCGATGGCGCCGTCCTCCCGGGTCGAGGTGGATTTCGACCAGCCGGATCTGCGCTGGAGTGGCGGAGGCTACTTCGACACGAATGACGGCGACGAACCGCTGGAGGCCGCCTTCTCCCGGTGGACGTGGTGCCGGGCGGACCTGCCGGACGGCGCCGCGATCCTGTACGACGTCCACCACCGCGACGGCGGCGGACAGAATCTGTCGCTCCGGTTCTCAGCCGACGGCAGCCGGCGCGAGATACGGCCGCCGCCCGCGGCGTCGCTGCCGGCGACCGGGTTCTGGCGGATGCCGCGCGAGACCCGCAGCGATGACGGGCGGTCGCGGGTGCTCGCGACCTACGAGGACACGCCGTTCTACGCCCGCTCGCTCCTCGCCTCGACGCTGGGCGGCGAGCCGGTGCGGGCCATGCACGAGAGCCTGTCGCTCGACCGGTTCCGCAACCCGCTGGTGCGGCTCATGCTGCCCTTCCGGATTCCCCGGCCGCTGGCCCCGTGAGGGCCTGGATGTCGACGCCGCCCCTCCCGGTTCGGTGCCGACCTTCGAAGACCGTCCAGGGCCGGATGCGGTGGGCGATGCAGGCGAGCGTTGCGACGCTCAGCACGAATCCGAGGGGAAAGCCGGTCAGCCCCGCCACCTCCCGCGTGACCGCGAAGAGCGGCGTACAGCAGATCAGGACGCGTTCGTGCGGTCGCAATCCGCCCGCCCGGTGCGCGGCGAGGGCCAGCAGGAGCGTGGCCGGGACGACGGGCGCCAGATCGTAGACCGGCAGGTACGGCGACAGCATCGGCGCTGCGGCGACGAGCGCCGCCGCGCGCAGCGCCGCGTCGGTGGGGCGGCACCAGGCGCGGCAGGCCACCCCGAGGGCCAGTGCGGCGACGAGCACCTGCGCGATCCAGGCTGTGGCCATCGCGCCGCCGACCAAGCGCACGGCCCCGAACGCGCTGGCATTGAGGTCGAGGCCCGCGGCGGCGTTCTGCAGGATGATCCGATTCGTGTCTCCGAGCGTGCCGAAGAAGCCGCTCCAGGGCGCCGTGCCGAAGAGGGCCAGCGATGCGAGGCAGAGGACCAGCACCGTGGCGAGGCAGGCCGCCAGACAATCCCGCCGCCCGGTCGCCAGCAGGAGCACGGGCGCCAGCGCCGCGAAATGCGGCTTGTAGGCCAGCAGGCCGAAGCAGAGCCCGGCCAGCCAGGGGCGCCGGTCCACGAGCACCGCGCCGAGGGTCAGAAGCGACGCCGTGAACAGAGCGTTCTGGCCGTAGGCGAGGTTGCTCAGCACCAAGGGATGCGCGAGCGCGACGAAAGCCAGATCCATCCGGCCGGCTGCCACGCGCATCGTCAGCGCGAACAGGGCGACCGAGAGTGCAATCCAGAGCAGATAGGCCGGCTGCGGTTCCATGAGCGCCATGGCGGCCGCCGGCAGGAGGAACACCGGCGGGTAGTGCCAGGCGAAGCGGCAATCCTGCCCGAAGGCGGCCTTCATGTTCGCCAGATGCACCGGCAGATCGTAGGGCTCGCCGCCCCGGCCCTCCAGAGCGGAACGGCCCGCCGTCCAGACCTGAGCGAAATCGTTTCCGAGCGGATCGCCGTACCAGTTCCGCCGCGGCTCCGGGCCGGTCCCGTAGACCAGCAGGACCAGGGCGAGGCCGAACGGGACCAGCACACAGGCCGCGCGCGTGGCAAAGGCAGACAGCCGGGCGTCGCTGCTCACGAGATCCGCGAGGTCGGCCCATAAGGCAGGCAGGCGTGCGGTCGCGGGGCCCGGCGCGCGGGACTGGGAAGGCGCAGGCATCGGGCGATTTCGGTATCCGGACTTGGCGGAAGCTTAGGTTCCCGCGGTTTGAAGCCCGTTAACAGCGCTGTTTGCGGCCCGGCCCGGCTTGTGCGAGAGGGCGGCGGCTGCGATCCTTGCGCCGTCAACCGGGGCGGTCACCTTGATGCGACTGGACGAGGCGTCTTCGGCCCCGCGCGTCCTGATTTACAGCCACGACACCTTCGGGCTGGGGCATCTGCGCCGCTCGCGGGCGATCGCCAACGCGATCGTGGCGTGCAACCGCGGCGCTCAAGCGATGATCGTCTCGGGCTCGCCGGTGGTTGATCGCTTCGCCTTTGCGCCGGGCGTCCGGACCGTCCGGCTGCCGCCGGTGACCAAGTTCGCGGATGGCAATTATGCCAGCCTCGACGCGGCCACCCCCCTCGCCCGCACGGTCGAGCAGCGGTCGGCGATCATCGCCCAGGCCTGCGGCGCCTTCCGCCCCGACCTGATCATCGTCGACAAGGAACCGGCCGGCTTCCACGGCGAGTTGCTGCCGGTGCTGGAAGGCGCCGCCGACCGCGACATCCGCCTGGTCCTCGGACTGCGCGACGTCCTCGACGACGCCGATCGTCTCGTGCCCGAATGGGAGCGCAAGGGGGCGATCGAGACGATGGTGCAGTTCTACGACGAGATCTGGGTCTATGGGCTGAGCCGCATCCATCAGCCCCTCGCGGCGCTGCCGATGGATCCCGAGATCGCCGCGCGCATCGACGCGCGCCTGATCTATACCGGCTATCTGCGCCGGGACCTCCCGGAGCGCCGCGCCGGCCGCAAGGAGCCGGCCATCGCCGACGGCCCGTTCATTCTGGTCACGCCGGGCGGCGGCGGCGATGGTGCCGCCCTGATCGACTGGGTGATCGCCGCCTACGAGGCCGATCCTGCGATCCCTTTGCCCGCCCTGATTGCCTTCGGTCCCTTCCTCGATACCGCCACCCGCGACGGTTTCGCGGCGCGCATCCGCGCGCTCGGCGGAAGAATCGCCGCGATCACCTTCGATAGCGAGATCGAGTTCCTGTTGCGCAAGGCCGCCGGCATCGTCGCCATGGGGGGCTACAACACCTTCTGCGAGATTCTGTCCTTCGACCGTCGCGCAATCCTCGTGCCCCGGACCGAGCCGCGGCGGGAGCAGGCGATCCGGGCGCTCGCGGCCGAGCGGCTCGGCCTCGCGCGGGTCCTGATGGAGGCCGAGGGCCGGACGCCCGCACGCATGGCGGCCGCGCTCCGCGACCTGCCGGAGCAGGATCCGCCGTCGCGGGTGCTGGTGCCGGGTCTGCTCGACGGCCTCGACGCGGTGGCCCGCCGCGTGCGGGCGCTGACGGCGCGCGGCAGCGCGGACGAAGAGACCCGCCCGTGCCTGCAGGCCTATTCGTGAGCGCCAAACGGGTCGCCGTGGTGCTGAAGGGCTATCCGCGGCTCTCCGAGACCTTCATCGCGCAGGAGCTGCTCGCCTTGGAGCGGCGCGGTCTGTCCCTGGAGATCTGGTCCCTGCGCCGCCCGACCGACCGGGCGCGCCATCCGATGCACGGGCAGATCCGAGCCGAGGCCGCCTACCTGCCCGAATATCTGCGCGATGCGCCGCTGCGTGTGCTCCGCGGACTCGGTGCGGCGTTCCGGCGGCGGAACCTCCCGGCGCTTCTCGCGCTGTTCGCCCGCGACTTCCGGCGCGACCCGACGGCGTCGCGGCTGCGCCGCCTCGGGCAGGCCCTGGTCCTCGCCCGGGAACTGCCGGCCGACATCGCCCATATCCACGTGCATTTTCTGCATACGCCGGCCAGCGTCGCCCGCTACGCCGCGCTGCTCACCGCGCGCCGGTGGAGCTTCTCGGCGCATGCCAAGGATATCTGGACGACGCCGGACTGGGAGCTGACCGAGAAGCTGCGCGACGCCGCTTGGGGTGTGACCTGTACCCGCGACGGGCTTGCACGGCTGGACGCGCTCGCGCCCGGCCGGACGCTGCTCGCCTACCACGGGCTCGACCTCAGCCGCTTTCCGATCCCGCCGCCGCATGAAACGCGCGACGGCACGGATCCGGCCCGGCCGCTCCGGCTCCTCTGCGTCGGACGGCTCGTCGCCAAGAAGGGACACGACGATCTGATCGACGCCCTGGCCACCCTGCCCCCAGGCCTGCATTGGCAGCTCGACCTGATCGGCGGCGGAGAGCTGCGCGCTGCCCTGGAGGCGCGGGTTGGCACCTGTGGCCTCGCTGAGCGGATCCGCTTCCGGGGCGCCCTGGCGCAGCCTGCGGTGATCGAGGCCATGCGCGCGGCCGACCTGTTCGTCCTGCCGACGAAGCCGGCCCCGGGCGGCGACCGCGACGGATTGCCGAACGTGCTGATGGAGGCGGCAAGCCAAGCGTTGCCGATTCTGGCGACCGCATTCGCCGGCACGCCGGAATTCATCACCGATGGCACGCACGGGGTCCTGGTCCCGCCGGGCGACCCGGCGGTGCTGGCGGCGGCGCTGATCCGTCTCGCCGACGATCCGGGCCTCCGCCGGAGGCTGGGCGAGGCCGCCCGGGCGCGGCTTGTGCGAGACTTCTCCGAGGAGGCCGCGATCGCGCTGATCGCCGGCCGGCTGCGTGCCTCCGCGGGTCTGTCGTCGGACGTGGCCGCACACGAATCGGAGCTGCCCGCGTGCGCGTCCTGATCGCGGTGACGCATCTCTTGGGCGCGGGGCATCTCACCCGCGCCGCCGCCCTCGCCCGCGCCTTCGCGGCGGCCGGTCACGAGACACTGCTGGTCTCAGGGGGCGTTCCGGCGCCGATGGTCCGCCGCGACGGCCTGCGCCTCGTTCAGCTGCCGCCGCTACGGATCGCCGGCACGGAGTTCTCGACGCTGCTGGAGCCCGACGGCCGTCCGGCCGAGTCGGCGCTGCTGGCACGCCGAAGCGCCCTGATGATCGAGACCGTGACGGCCTTCGGACCGGATGCCGTCATCACCGAGCTGTTCCCCTTCGGCCGGCGCGCCCTGGCACACGAGTTCCTGGCTCTGGTGGATGCCGCTCGTGCAGGTCGGCCGCGCCCGCTCGTCCTCGCATCCGTCCGCGACATTCTCGTCGCCTCGACGAAGCCCGCGCGCATCGCCGAGGCGCACGCACGCGTGGCGGACCTCTATGACGCCGTTCTGGTACACGGCGATCCGGCTCTCGTGCCCCTCGATACCTCCTGGCCCGTCGATGCGGCCACCGCCGCGAAAGTCCGGTACACCGGCTACGTGGACGAGGGCACGGTCGCTCCGCCGGCAACCCGTCGCGCCGGCGTGCTGGTCGCCGCCGGATCCGGGCCGGCCGGGCTGGTTCTGCTCGGCGCTGCCGCCGAGGCGGCCCGGCAACGGCCGGATCTCGGCTGGCGGATCCTCGCCGGCCATGGCGTGCCCGAGGCGGCGCTGTCCGGGATCGGCCGCGAACTTCCTCCGGGCGTCCTCGGCCGTGCCCGGCCCGACTACCGCGCCCTCCTGGCCGGGGCCGCCGTCTCTGTGAGCCAGTGCGGCTACAACACGGCCATCGATCTCCTTGCCACGGGCACGCCCGCCGTGCTGGTGCCGTTCGAGGCCGGCGTCGAGACCGAGCAACGCCTGCGCGCCGCGTGCCTCGCCGCCCGCGGTCTCGCCCGTGTGCTGCCGGAATCGGAGTTGACGGCCCAAACCCTGGTCCAGGCCGTCGAGGCCCAGGCGGCTGCACCCGTCCCCGGTCCGCACGGCATCGACATCGCCGGCGCCCGGCGCACGGTGGAACTGGTCGAGAGCCTGCACGGCGTCGGTCCGGCGCGGCGCGGATCCGTTCCCGCGACGGATCCGGCCTTCGCGGTCATCGATCGCGCCCTGGATTCCGTGGCCGCCCGCGGCGGGCGTGTTCCGCTGTTCTGGCGCGACGACGATGCGATCGCGGCGAGTCCGAAGCTCGATCGGCTCGTGGGGCTTGCGGAGGCGCACGGCATCCCGCTGCTCCTCGCGGCGATTCCGTCCGGGATCGAGCCGTCGCTCCAACGGCGCCTCGAAACGGCTCCGGGCGTGAGGGTCGCCATTCATGGCCTCGCCCACAGCAACCATGCGCGCCCCGGCGAGAAGCCGGCGGAGTTCGGTGCGCACCGGCCTCTCGATATCCGGATCGCGGAGGCCGCGGCCGGCTTGCGGATCGCCCGCGCGCGGCTGGCGGAGGCCACGGTGCTGCCGGTCTTCGTCCCACCCTGGAACCGCCTCGCGCCGGATCTCGCCGCCGCCCTGCCTGATCTCGGCTATTGCGGCCTCTCGGCCGTACCCGGCCCACCGGTTCCGGGTCTGCGCCGGCTCGACGCCACGCTCGACCCGATCGACTGGCGGGGCACCCGGTCCCTGCGCGATCCGGAGGCGCTGCTGACCGGCGTCGCCGACGCCATCGTCCGTGCGCCGGAGCAGCCGGTCGGTCTGCTGACCCACCATCGCGTCCATGACGACGCCCTCTGGAGCTTCGTCGCGGCGCTGATCGCGCACCTCGTCCGGCACCCGGCGATACAGCTGCTGGATCTTCGCGAGCACTTCGGCGTCGCCGCGATGGACATGGGCCTCAAGGCGTCTAAGTCTCGGGTCTCACAGATCGCGAGGACGGGTTGAGCCCGCTATTGTCCATCCGCGACCTCGCGGTCGCGTTCCGCACGGAGAGCGGCCCGTTCGAGGCGCTGCACGGCCTGTCCCTCGACGTTCACCGCGGCCGGACCCTCGCTCTCGTCGGGGAGTCCGGCTCGGGCAAATCGGTGACCGCCCAGGCGATCCTCCGGATTCTGCCCCCGGCCGCCGCCATCACCCGCGGCCGGATCCTGTTTCGGGATGGCGAAACGGAGACCGACATCGCGCGCCACCCCGCCGACAGCGAGGCGATGCGGGCGATCCGCGGCCAGCGGATCGCGATGATCTTCCAGGAGCCGATGACCTGCCTGTCTCCGCTCCACACGGTGGGCGATCAGATTGGCGAGGCCCTGCGGATCCATACCGGTGCTGACCGCAAGGAGGCGGATGCCCGAACCGAGGAGGCGCTGGCCCGGGTCGGCTTCCCCGATCCGCACCGCGCCCTGCGGACCTATCCGTTCGAGCTGTCCGGGGGCCTACGCCAGCGGGCCATGATCGCCATGGCGCTCATCCTGAAGCCCGCCCTGCTGGTGGCCGACGAGCCGACCACCGCGCTCGACGTCACAACACAGGCCCAGATCCTCGCCCTGCTCGCCCGGCTCCAGGAGGAGACCGGGATGGCGATCCTGCTGATCACGCACGATCTCGGCGTGGTGGCTAACATCGCCCACGACGTGGCGGTCCTGTATCGCGGCCGCCTCGTGGAAGCGGGCCCGCGCGACACGGTGATGCGGACGCCGGGCCATGCCTATCTCCGCGCGCTCCTTCACGCGGTGCCCCGCTTCGACATGCAACCCGGCGAGCGCCTGACGCCGATCCGCCCCGCGCGGGCCGAGATACCGCCCGGGCAGAAGCCCGCGCCGCTGGCGGGGCCGCTCCTCCAGGTCGAGGGCGTCAGCAAGAGCTTCACCCTGCGCGCGGGACGGATGTGGCAGAAGCCGCGGACCGTCCATGCGGTCTCGGACGTCTCGCTCAGCCTCGCGGGCGGCCAGACGCTCGGGCTCGTCGGCGAGTCCGGATCGGGCAAAACCACCGTCTCGAAGATGATCATGCGGGCGCTGCGGCCGGATGCCGGGCGGATCCTGTTCGACGACGGCAGCGGCCCCCGGGACGTCCACGCCTTGAGCGGCGATGCGTTGTTCGCCTATCGCCGCACGGTCCAGTTCGTGTTCCAGGACCCTTACGCGTCCCTGGATCCGCGCATGACCGTGCGCCAGATCCTGTCCGAGCCGATGGAGATCCACGGCGTCCCGGCAGGAGAGCGACGGGAGCGCTGTCGTGCCCTGATGGCGATGGTCGGTCTGGAGTCGAGCGGTCTCGGCCGCTACCCGCACGCCTTCTCGGGCGGCCAGCGGCAGCGCATCGGCATCGCCCGGGCCCTCGCCCCGAAGCCGCGGCTGCTGGTGCTCGACGAGCCGGTCTCGGCCCTCGACGTCTCGGTCCAGGCCCAGATCCTGAACCTGCTCAAGGATCTCCAGGCGGCGCTGGGGCTCTCCTACCTCATCGTCTCCCACAATCTGGCAGTGATCGACTACATGGCTGATACCATCAGCGTGATGTGCCGGGGGCGCATCGTCGAGGAGGCGCCCCGCGCCGCCCTGTTCCGCCGTCCGGTGCATCCCTATACGCAGGCGCTGCTCGCGGCCGTGCCGGATCCGAGCCTCGACCATCCGCTCGATTTCGCGGCGGTCGCGGGCGACCAGAACGATCCGATGCGCTGGGAGGAGCCTTTTCGCCTGGCCCCCGACGAGGCCGGGGCGATGCGCGCGGTCGAGACCGGCCACCGGGTGCGTTTCGGCGCCGCCCACGCGGTCGAGGCCGCGTGATGCAGGCCCGGCCACCCGTGATGCTGGAGCGCCTGCGCCGCAAGGTGCTGTCGCCGCTCTTCGACCGCCTGGGCTACGACCTCGTCCCGGCGGCCCCCGACTGGAGCCACCGGCCGACGTCACCGCGCGAGGTGGCGACGCTGCTCGAATCGGCCGCCGCCATCCTGGAACGGGATCTCGCCGCCGCCGGCCTGGTTCCGGATGGCGACGTCCTCGAACAGGTTAAGGCGTTCTGGGCGCTGATCCCCACCGCGCCCGTCCGCCAGCGCCGGGGCGGCAGCGGCTTCAACGGCGCGCTGCAGCTCTACATCGCGATGCGGGCGCTGAAGCCGGATTTCGTGGTCGAATCCGGCGTGTTCCGCGGCCTCACCACCTGGGTCATCCGGCAGGCCCGCCCGCAGGCACAGATCTTCTGCCACGATCCCGACCTGTCGGGCCTCCAGTACCGCGACCGGCAGGCGCGCTACAGCACCGCCGACTGGTCGAAAGCCGACTGGTCCATGCTGGACCCGGCGCGGACGGTGGCGTTCTTCGACGACCACGTCGCCCAGGGGCGGCGGGTCGTCGAGGCGCAGGCCCGGGGCCTGACCCGTCTGCTCTTCGACGACGATGCCGCCGGACACCGGATCCACGCCCATGGCGGACCTGCGCATCCGACCATCGCGATGATCACCGGCCCCGAACGCAGCCCGGAGCCGATCCGCTGGACCCGGAACGGCCGCCACTTCGAGCAGCCGGCCGACGCTTCTCTTCTCCGGCAGGCTGCAGACCTGATCGTGCGGTCGCATGCCTTCGATGACCTGCACCGGGCCACGGGCTACTCGCCGGCGCGGCTGACCTCGGTGACGCTTCGGGGCAGCCCATGAGCGCCGGGGATTTCCGGGACGATTCTTCCGCCTCCCTCCCGCGCCGCGGCAGGCGGGACGGCACGGTCTCCCGCCGCGCCCTCCTCGTCGGCCTGGGCGCCACATTGAGCTGGTCGCGCGCGCCGTCATGGGCCTTCGCAGAGACGCCGCCGACGGATGCGCTCGGTCCGCCGACCAAGCCCGCCGTCGCCGACCTCGCTGCCCATGGCCGCCGTCTCGGGACGGCAGGCGGCACGATCCGGACCCTCATCGCGAAGGCCCGGGATGTCCGCTACCTGTCGGTCTACGGCTATACCCGCTTGGTCGGTTACGATGCCGAGCTGAACCTGCGGCCCGACGTGCTGGAACGTGTCGATGTCGAGGGCGGGCGCTTCACCTTCACGCTCCGCCAGGGCCACCGCTGGTCGGACGGCCATCCGTTCACCACGGAGGATTTCCGCTATTACTGGGAGGACGTCGCCAACGAGAAGGCGCTGAATCCCGATGGGCCGCCGGCCTTCTTCCGGGTCGACGGCAAGCTGCCGCAGGTGGAATTCCTCGACCCGGTCACGGTCCGCTACAGCTGGGACCGGCCGAACCCGATGTTCCTGCCCGCCCTGGCGGCGCCGCGGGACCCGCTGATCTACCGGCCGGCGCACTACCTGAAACCGTATCATGCCCGCTACATCGGCAAGGAGGCGGCCGACGCGAAGGCCAAGGCGCTCAAGCTCCGCAGCTGGGCGGCGCTGCACAACCGCCTCGACGACAATTACGAGCTCAACAATCCGGAGTGTCCGACCCTGCAGGGTTGGGTGCCGCGGACCCGCTCGCCGGCCACCCGGTTCCGCTTCGAGCGCAACCGCAGCTACCACCGGGTCGACACGGCCGGCACGCAACTGCCCTATGTCGACACCATCGTGATGGACGTGGCTTCGCAGGGCCTCCTGGTCGCCAAGACCAACGCCGGCGAGGCCGACCTGATGTTTCGCGGCCTGACGATGCCCGATATCCCGAGCCTCAAGGAGGGTGAGGCGGCCCATCGGTACCGCACCAACTTGTGGCCCGTGGCCCGGGGATCGGAGATCGCCCTCTACCCGAATCTCACCACGACGGATCCGGCCTGGCGGCAGCTCAACCGCGACGTGCGCTACCGGCACGCCCTGTCGCTCGCCATCGATCGCCGGACCCTGAACAACACGCTGCTGTTCGGACTGGGCACCGAGGGGAACGACACGATCCTCTCGGACAGCGCCCTCTTCGAGCCGGAGATGCGGACGCTGAACGCCGCCTACGATCCGGCGCAGGCGGCGAAGCTCCTCGATGAACTCGGTCTGACCGGACGCGACGGCGCGGGCACGCGGCTGCTGCCCGGTGGGCGGCCGCTGGAGATCGTGGTGGAGAGCGACGGCGAGGCCGAGATGGTGCTGGACGCGCTGCTCCTCATCACGGAGTTCTGGCGCGAGGTCGGCATCCGGCTGATCACCAAGCCGCAGGAGCGCACCAACCTGCATCGGCGCTCCATCGGCGGCATGACCATCATGGTGGCCGCCCAGGGGCTCGACCTCGCGGTGCCGACCGCGATCATGCCGCCGACCGAGCTGAGCCCTGCCCAGCCGGAGCACTATTCCTGGCCCCTTTGGAGCATGAACGTCGAGAGCCGCGGCAAGAGCGGCGAGCCCTGCGACGTTCCGGAGGTCCAGCGGCTGCTCGACCTCGACCGCCAGTGGCGCGACACCGACGACGCCGCCAAGCAGGCCGCGATCTGGCGCGAGATGCTGACGAATCACGCGCGCAACACCTGGGTGATCGGCACGGTGGCGGGGGCGCTCCAGCCCGTTGTCGGCGCGGATCGCCTGATCAACCTTCCGAAGCGCGCCCTCTATTCCTGGGAACCCACTGCGATGATCGGCGTGCAGCGCCTCGACGAGCTGTTCTGGGAGACAGGCGCCGACACCCGCGCGGAGGTCCGGTGATCCGTCAGATCCTTCGCCGGATCGTCACCATGGCGGTGACGCTGCTGGTCATTTCGGCGCTCGTCTTCATCATCATCAAGCTGCCGCCCGGCGACTACCTGTCCAACCGGATCATGGAGCTGCGCGCCACCGGCGATGCCAGCTCCGTGGCGAAGGCGGAGTTGCTGATCCAGCAATACGGGCTCGACCGCCCGGTCTGGCAGCAATACCTGATGTGGATCGGGGTGATGCCCGGCTCGGTGGGGTTCTCGGGCCTGCTCCAGGGCGATTGGGGCTGGTCGTTCGAGTACGACAAGCCGGTGGCGGATGTCGTCGGCGACGCCCTGTGGCTGACCCTGCTGATCAATCTGACGGCCGTGGTGTTCGTCCACCTCGTCGCGATCCCGGCGGCGATCTACTCGGCGACGCACCGGAACACGGTCGGCGACGCCGTCGTGACCCTGCTGGGCTATGTCGGCCTCGCGGTCCCGGGCTTCCTGCTGGCGCTGATCCTGCTCTTCTACGCCAACCGCTGGTTCGGGCTGTCGATCGGCGGCCTCTACGATTCGGCCCTCACCAACCAGCCCTGGACCTGGGAGAAGGTCCGCTCGCTCCTGGCGCATCTCATCGTGCCGACCCTGGTGATCGGACTCGGCGGTACGGCGGCCATGATCCGGCGGATGCGTGCCAACCTGCTGGACGAACTGGCCAAGCCCTATACGGTCACGGCCCGTGCCAAGGGCCTGCCGCCCCTGCAGGCGTTGCTGAAGTATCCGTTCCGGATGTCGCTGAACCCGTTCGTGGCGGATATCGGCAACCTGCTGCCGCACCTCGTCTCGGGTTCGGTTCTGGTCTCTCTGGTGCTCAGCCTGCCGACCGTCGGGCCGCTGCTCCTCGAAGCCTTGCGCAGTCAGGATCAGTTCATGGCCGGCTTCCTCCTGATGTTCGTCGCGGCCTTGACCCTCGTCGGCATGCTGATCTCGGACCTGATCCTGGTCTGGCTCGATCCGCGCATCCGCATGGGCCTGCGATGAACCGGCCCGCCATGAACGACGCGCTCCCCGCATCCGGACATTTCGTCGATCCGGCCCCCTTCGAGCCTGAGGCCAGGGCCGAGAGCCCAGTCGCGACGGCGTCCGCCTGGCGGCTGATCCTGCGTAAGTTCCTGCGCCATCGTCTGGCCGTGGCCTCGGCCCTGATCCTGCTCGCCCTCTACGCGATCGTGCCCTTCGTCGAGCAGCTGGCACCCTACGGCCAGGCCCGCCGCAACGGCGACTACCTCTATGCGCCGCCCCAGGGCGTTCACCTGTTCCATGCGGACCGCTTCGTCGGCCCGTTCGTCTATCCCTACCGGGCCCATCTCGACCTCGACACGTTCCGCCGCGACTACAAGGTCGACGCGTCCGCGCCGCAGCCGTTGCGGTTCTTCTGCCGGGGCGACGGCTACGACTGGCTCGGGCTCGTCCACACCGACTGGCACCTCGTCTGCCCGCCGGAGAACGGCACGCTGTTCCTCCTCGGAACCGACAAGCTCGGGCGCGACCTGTTCTCCCGCATGGTCTACGGGGCCCGGATCTCCCTCACCATCGGCCTTGTCGGCGTGGCGATCTCCTTCACCCTCGGGCTCTTCTTCGGCGGTATCGCGGGCTATTTCGGCGGCGTGGTCGATGCCGGGGTGCAGCGGCTGATCGAGGTGGTCCGGTCCCTGCCCGAGCTGCCGCTCTGGCTCGCCCTGTCGGCGGCCTTGCCGCCGAACTGGAGCCCGCTGCTGATCTTCTTCGGAATCACGGTGATTCTCGGGCTGCTCGACTGGCCCGGGCTCGCCCGGGCGGTGCGCGGCAAGCTGCTGGCGCTGCGCGAGGAGGATTTCGTCCAGGCCGCCGAACTGATGGGCGCCTCGCCCGCCCGGGTGATCGGCCGGCACCTGATCCCGAACTTCATGAGCCATCTGATCGCCTCGGCGACCCTGTCGATCCCGACTATGATCCTCGGCGAGACCGCCCTGTCGTTCCTCGGCCTGGGCCTGAGACCGCCGGTGACCAGCTGGGGTGTGCTGCTCAACGAGGCGCAGAATCTTGCGGCGGTGCAGCTCTACCCTTGGCTGCTCCTGCCGGTCCTGCCCGTGCTGGTGACGGTGTTGGCCTTCAATTTCATGGGCGACGGCCTGCGCGACGCGGCCGATCCGTATCACTGACGGAGGCGGCCGTCCCCGCGCCCACGGGCGGGCGTCTCGAAACCCCTAACCCGCGAGCGGCAACGGTGCGATCCGTGTCGGTGCAGCGACGCCCTTGCGCTCGAGCAGGCCCGGCGGCGGCACCGGGGCGTCGATGGTGCAGACCACGCCGGTCGGCTCGTAGCTGAGGACGACCTCGCCGGCGAGTTCCCGGGCGAGGCTGCGCTCGATCAGACGCGAGCCGAAGCCGGTCCGCGTCGGCTTCTTCACCGGCGGGCCGCCGCGCTCGGACCACCGCAGCGACAGCTGCATGTCCTCCGCGCGCCGGACGGTCCACGAGATCTCGACCACGCCGCCCTCCGCGGAGAGCGCGCCGTACTTCACGGCGTTCGTACCGAGTTCGTGCAGGGCCATGGCGATGGACAGCGCGAGCCGTGGCGGCAGACGCAGGGCCGGTCCCACGACCTGGAACCGCGAGTCCCGGCCGGCGCCGGCCTCCAGAGGCCGGATCGCGTCCGCCACGACCGCGGAGAGTTCCGCGCCCTCCCAGCTCTCCCGCGTCAGGACATCGTGGACCCGCGCCAGGGCCAGGAGGCGCGCCTCGAAGGCGGCGCGTGCCGCATCGGCCTCCGCGCCCTCCAGCCCGCGCAGCGACTGGGCGGCGATCGACTGGACCGTCGCCAGGGTGTTCTTCACCCGGTGGTTCAACTCGTGGATCAGGAGCAGCAGGTGCTCCTCGGCATTCTTCGTGTCGGTGATGTCGATGTTGCAGCCGGTGTAGCCCAGGAAATTCTGTCCGTCGTCCAGCCGCGGGACACCCTCGCACTGGAGCCAGCGCACCGCCCCCGTCCGGTCGATCACCCGGGCCTCCGTGCGGAACGGGATCCGGGCCTCGAAGGCCTCCGCGAAGGCGGTCCGGAAGCCGTCCAGATCATCGGGATGGACGATCTGGTGCCAGCCATCGTCGTTGAACTGGTTGGCCGGCAGCCCGAACAGGTGCTCGAAATGAAGATTGGCGAAGCTGACCGCCCCGGTCTCGTCGGTCATCCAGATCAGGGCCGGCGCCGAATCGGCCATGTGCCGGAAGCGCGCCTCGCTCTCGCTCAGGGCGCTCAGGCCGCGCTTGGTCTCCGCCAGCGCCCGGTCGCGCTCCTCTTCCCGGGTCCGCAGCCGGAGCGAGGCCTCGGACAGCACGACGGCGAGTCGCTGGATCTCGTGCACCGGTGAGGACACCCGCGGGATCGCCTCACCCCGGGCCAGGGCCGGCCCGGAGGCGGCCAGCAACCGGAGGGGGCGCGAGACCCGCGACCAGAGATTCACCGCCAGGAGCGACGACGTGGCGAGGACCAGCAGGCCGAAACCGGCGAACGCCCAGATCCAGCGCCGCACCCGCGCATCGACGACAGTCTGCGGGATGCTGGTGGCGACCATCCAGCCGGTGAGCCGCGAGCGCGCCTCGATCACCACCACCGGCTTGTGCTGGCGGTCCTGGCCGTCCCAGACGCCGGGCGTCGCCGACTGCACCTGTCGAAGGCTGGCAAGGCGCGGCTTGCCGACCACCGCCTCGGGATCCGGCAGCCGGGCGAGAACGATGCCGGCCCGGTCGCTGATGCCGGTGGTCCAGCCCGGGACGACCTCACGGGACAGGATGCCTTGGAGGCGCGACAGGGGCACCGTGAAGCTCAGGATGTAGCCGACCTCGCCGTCGATCATCACCGGCACGCCCACCGCGTAGGTCGCCTCGCCCGGCATCGGACCCGGCACGTAGCCGCTCACCATCGCCCGTTGCGTGCCCCGGGCGAGGTCCTGATCGAAGGGGAACGCGACGATCGGCATCGGCGCCCCACGGGGAACGCCGGTGTTCACCACCTCCTGACCGTTGGGCCGGCGCAGCAGGACGTCCAGATCGATCGATTCGCGCACGAGACGCGCTTGGGCGTCGAACGCCTCGAAATCGCCCTGCCTGATCCGCGGCGAGGTGGCCAGCGTCTGGAGCACCGAGACCAGACCGGCGGTGTCGCGGTCGAGGGACAGGCCGATGCCGCGCACGTTCTCGCGGGCGTCCTGCTCGAAGCGCGCCCGCTCGGCAGAGGCGTAGCGCATCAGCAGGATGCTGGTGAACAGCAGGCCCGGGCCGATCAGCGCGATCACCAGCGCGATCAGGTAGACCTGCGTCGAGAAGCCGTTCCGCCCGAAGCGATGCAGCCGCCGCGACAGCCACGATCGGCGCGCGGGGATGATCGCCGGGACGCCCGCCCCCTCGGCTTGGTGATCCGGACTCAAGCGGGGTCCGTCCCCGGCCCGCAGTGCCCCGCAGGCGCCTTGCCGTTCCCTCGCCTCATGATCGGTCGATATGGCCGAGATCGCGCGCCGGGTCGAGGTGGTCGCGCACGCGTTGCTTCAGGGTCTTCACGTCCGGGAAGCCGCCGTCCCGCACCCGTTCCCAGAGGAGCGCATCGCCCAGCGTGATGCGGAACAGGCCCCCCGAGGCTGGGACGAGGGCGACCTCGCCGAGATCGTCGCGAAAGGTTGAGAGGAGCTCCTGCGCCATCCAGGCTGCCCGCAGCAGCCAGTTGCACTGGGTGCAGTAGGTGATCGCAACGCGCGGCCGATCCGGCCCCGTCGCGCAGGCCGCCGTCACGTCGCTGCCCTGTCTCGCGCCCGCTGGCCCATCGTGCATGGCCCCACAGCGCACCGGGCCGCGGGCCTTGTCAACCTCGCCGGCGCCCGTGGTGGCGCGCCTGCCGCCGGCGACGGCCGAACCCGCACTCGGCAATCCGGGACGCGGAGGCGCTTCGCCGGCCCGTCTCCGTGCGGCAAAGATCGTCGGCCGCGCTTGACGTCCCGGGCCGCCGCGCTCTAGAACGCCGGCCACCGGGTTGCGGCGCCCTCGGGGGCGAGCGGCTCGATCGCGTGCGTTGAAACGGCACGTCGGTACGGACGGTTAGCACAGCGGTAGTGCGTTCCCTTCACACGGGAAAGGTCGCAGGTTCGATCCCTGCACCGTCCACCATCCCGCTCCCATCCCCAGACGGTCTGATCCCGCGGACCACCGTGTCGGTTTGCCACCCGAAATGCGCGTGCTAAGGGCGCTCGATCGGTGAACGCATAAGCTTGGACCCGGCCCGATCCGGGTCGCAGGTCACGGGCAGGGGAAGGGCGGGAACAGCCATGAAGGATATCCTCGACAAGCTCGAAGAGCGGCGGGCGCAGGCCCGGCTCGGCGGCGGTGAGAAGCGCGTCGAGGCGCAGCACAAGCGCGGCAAGCTCACGGCGCGCGAGCGGATCGAACTCCTCCTCGACCACGGGTCGTTCGAGGAGTTCGACATGTTCGTGCAGCACCGCTCCACCGATTTCGGCATGGAGAAGCAGAAGATCCCGGGCGACGGTGTCGTAACCGGATGGGGCACGATCAACGGCCGCACGGTCTTCCTGTTCTCCAAGGACTTCACGGTGTTCGGCGGCTCCCTGTCGGAGGCGCACGCCCAGAAGATCGTGAAGGTCCAGGACATGGCGCTGAAGATGCGCGCCCCAATCATCGGCATCTTCGACGCCGGCGGCGCCCGCATCCAGGAGGGCGTTGCGGCGCTCGGCGGCTACGGGGAGGTGTTCCGCCGCAACGTCATGGCTTCGGGCGTGATCCCGCAGATCTCGGTGATCATGGGCCCCTGTGCGGGCGGCGACGTCTATTCGCCGGCCATGACCGACTTCATCTTCATGGTCCGCGACACGAGCTACATGTTCGTGACCGGCCCCGACGTGGTGAAGACCGTCACCAACGAGGTCGTCACGGCCGAGGAGCTCGGCGGCGCCAAGGTCCACACCACCAAGTCGTCCATCGCCGACGGCTCGTTCGAGAACGACGTCGAGGCGATCCTGCAGATCCGCCGCCTCCTCGACTTCCTGCCGGCCAACAACACCGACGGCGTGCCGGAGATCACGAGCTTCGACGACGTCAGCCGCATCGATGCATCCCTCGATACGCTGATCCCCGACAATCCGAACAAGCCCTACGATATGGGCGAGTTGATCCGCCGCGTCGTGGATGAGGGCGACTTCTTCGAGATCCAGTCCGCCTACGCCCGCAACATCATCACCGGCTTCGGCCGGATCGAGGGGCGCACCGTCGGCTTCGTGGCGAATCAGCCGCTCGTGCTTGCGGGCGTCCTCGATTCGGACGCCTCGCGGAAGGCCGCGCGGTTCGTGCGCTACTGCGACGCCTTCGATATCCCGATCGTGACCTTCGTGGACGTGCCGGGCTTCCTGCCCGGCACGGCCCAGGAATATGGCGGCCTGATCAAGCACGGCGCGAAGCTGCTCTTCGCCTATTCGCAGGCGACCGTGCCGCTGGTGACGATCATCACCCGGAAGGCCTTCGGCGGCGCCTACGACGTCATGGCCTCCAAGCACGTCGGTGCGGACGTCAACTACGCTTGGCCGACCGCCCAGATCGCCGTGATGGGCGCCAAGGGCGCGGTGGAGATCATCTTCCGCAGCGAGATCGGCGACCCGGAGAAGATCGCGGCCCGCACCGGCGAGTACGAGGACCGCTTCCTGTCACCGTTCGTGGCGGCCGAGCGCGGCTACATCGACGAGGTGATCATGCCGCACTCGACCCGCCGCCGGATCGCCAAGGCCCTCGGCATGCTCCGCACCAAGAAGATGGAGCAACCCTGGAAGAAGCACGACAACATCCCGCTCTGACACGGGCTCGGTGGCCGGCGGCACGCTCCGCCGGCCTTTCAACTGCGGTCGCTGTTCTCGATCACCGCGCACAGGGTCAGCGGACCCTTGTCGGGCGACACCATGGCCGAACAGGTCACCCGAGCGCCGCCGAGATCGACATTGCTGTGGCGCAGCTTGGTCGCGGTGGCCTGGGCCCGGTGCGCGGCCTCCGTGATGACGGAGGCATCGATGCCCGTCACCGCGTGGCCGGCCTTGCCGAACACGTCGAAATAGCGATCCGGCGGAGTGGCGCCCCGATATTGGGCGCCGACCGACGAGTGGTCCGGTCCGCCGCAGGCGAGGGTCAGGGTCATGTCCTCACCGGCCGTGAAGCTGGCATAGTCGCTCCGGCGATCCGTAGTCTTGGCCGCAGTCTCGCCGGTCACCTTGTCGATCAAGGTGTCGCAGGATTGCGCCCAAGCCGTTCCTGAGCCGGCCGCGAGAAGTGTGAAGACGATCAGGGGGAAGAGTGCGCGCATTCCCCCGAGGTAGCGCGACGGCGCGCAAAGGCGAGCCAACCGGCGCTTCGGCGCCTCCGACCCGCCATGGTCCGGATCAGGCGGATTCGCCCCGTTGCGGGTCGAGAGCGGCCCCCGCGCCGGCGAGAAGCCGTCGCTTCAGGCGGGCGATGCCCTCGCGCTGCAACTCACTCGGTGGAGAATGCGCGCCAGCCACCTGGGTCAGCATCGCGATCAACTGCTCCCGCTCGGCCGGTGTCAGCGCGTCGCGCAGCAGCGGAGCCAGCGCGTCGGCGACGTGCGAGAAGGGAAGCCGCGCCTGCGTGTAGCCCCAGGCCCGCTCGAAGGTCGCCGAGATCCGCTCCACCTCCAGGGGCGTCTCCATGTATTCGAGGATCCGCGTCTTCTCGCTGGCGGTCAGGGGGCTGCCCGTACGGACCAGCTGAATCATCAGGATGATCGCGGCCAAGCGGGGATCGCGCACACGCTGCAGCGGCGTTCCGACGAGGTTCTCGAAGGTGGACACGGCGCGGCGCTGGAGCCCCTTCGTGTCCCGGTTGACCTCCTGCAGACCCTTGACGGTCCCGTGCGTCCGCAAGATCCAGAACAGTCCCGCAACGATGAGACCGATGAGGCCGAGCAGGATCGGCATGAACGTCCCCAGATCGAATCGATGCGGGACGGTCCCATGCACATCTCGATGTGTCAAATTGCCGCCGAAAGCCTCCGGGCACCGGAATTCATCATCTGATCTACAAAATTCCGATCGCATGACTTGCGCGCGGCTGGATTGTGCTTCGACGATCCATCGATCGTCTGACAGTCGAGCGGCGGTCCCGCGAATGCCCCGCGTTCAGCTGGCGGCTGTCACCGCGTCCGTCTTGCCGAGTTCGAGGAGGACGATCTCGGGAGGGACGCCCATCCGCACCGGGATGCGGCTCATCCCGAACCCGCCCGAGACGATCATGTGGCGGCCGTCCTGGATGACATGGCCGTAGGAATAGTCGTGTCCCTGCACCTTGCGGATCGCGGGGGCGTGGCCGAACAGGCGAATCTGGCCGCCATGGGTGTGCCCGGCGAGGGTCAGGGAGACGCGGTCGGGCACGGCGACGAAGATGTCGGGCTCGTGCGCCATCAGGATCACGGGTGCCGAATCGGTGATCGGATCGAGCGTTCGCGGCAGGTCGGCCAAGCTGAACGTGTTCCACGCGTCGAAGAAGGGCTGTTGGTCGCCGAGACCGGCGAGCCAGAATGGCCGGCCGTCCTTCACCAGGCGCACCGCACGATTCTCGAGAACCGGGATACCCTGTGCCTCCAGCAGGCGCCTGACCGCGGGCACGCCGCGGCCGTTCCTCTGGACCGTATGGTCGTCCCACCAATCGTGATTGCCGAGGATCGCGTGCGTGCCGAGGGGCGCCTTGAGTTCGGTCATCATCCGGGCGAACTGATCGAGCGGCAGCTTGCGCCACGCGATCCGCCCGGCCGGATAATCGCCGAGCAGAAGCACCAGATCCGGTTCGAGCGCGTTGGTCGCTTCGACGATCTGCGCCACCCGGTCGAACGGCATGAACGGCTCGCAGATGTGGAAATCCGCCAGGACCGCCACCCGTAGTTGCAGCGACGGATCCCACCGCGGCAGGGTCGGCGCATAGGATGTCACCACCAGCCGATGCAGCGGCTCGATGTCGAGGGCATAGACGCCGGTGGCGGCGGTGATGCCCGCGCCTGCAGCGAGCCCCGTCAGGACTTGCCGTCGGCTCGGCATGATCAGCATCGCGACAACACCCGTTGGCTCCGAACTACGCCGGTGTCCCGCTAGGAGCGCAGTCCGGCGAAAGCGGGGCAAGACTGGATTTCACGATCGCGCTTTGCCGCTTCGAAACCGCGAGACGGACCATGGCCTGCCGCCCCGCTCGGTTTATAAGGCAGTGTCTCGTCCAGCGAAGTGATCCGGAACCAGATGTTGAACCGCCCCCTGCGCATCGGCACCCGCGGCTCTCCGATGGCGCTCGCGCAGACCGGCATGGTGCGGGACCAAATCGTCGCCGCCAATCCGGGCCTGGAGACCGAGTTGGTGGTCGTGACCACCGTGGCCGACAAGATCCTGGACCGGCCGCTCTCCGAGATCGGCGGCAAAGGGTTGTTCACCAAGGAACTCGAGCAGGCGCTGTTCGCCGGCGAGGTCGACGTCGCCGTGCACTCGATGAAGGACGTGGAGACCTGGCTTCCCGACGGGCTCACCATCGCCTGCATCCTCGAACGTGACGATCCGCGGGACGCATTCCTGTCGCCGCATGCGGATGGTCTGGCGGGGCTGCCGGCGGGCGCGCGGATCGGGACCTCGTCGCTGCGCCGCGGCGCGCAGGTTCTGATGCGGCGGCCCGATCTCCGGGTCGTGCCGCTGCGGGGCAACGCCAACACCCGGATGCGCAAGCTCGAGGCCGGGGAATGCGACGCGACGCTGCTCGCCCTGGCGGGCCTCCAGCGCCTCGGGCTGGAAGACATGGCCCGCAGCGTCCTGTCGGTCGAGGAGATGCTGCCGGCCGTGGCACAGGGGGCACTGGGCATCGAGTGCCGTACGGACGACGCGGTCATCCGCGACCTCCTGGCGCCCATCGCCTGCGCCCGGACCACCATCGCGGTGTCGGCCGAGCGATCGCTGCTCGCGGAACTCGATGGATCCTGCCGGACGCCGATCGCCGCCCTGGCGCAGATCGACGGGGATGTCCTGCGGATCGACGGCTTGCTGTTCCTGCCCGACGGCAGCCGCCACTGGTCCGCGTCCCGACAGGGGCCCGTGACGGATGCGGAGCGGATCGGCCAGGAGGCGGGAGCCGCCCTCAAGGCGGCTGCCGGCGACACCTATACCCGTCACCTGCAGTAGAAGACGGGCCGCAGGACCCACGCTCCCGATCGCCTTCACGCAGGCCGGTGCGGATGGCGACCGGCCGCCGCCCTGTGGCGGGGAGCGTGACGTGCTGGAGGGCGAATTTGGGGCCTGACGTCGCCCGTCGCTGACAGAGCCCGGATCCGCCGAGGGGCGCTTTCAGCGCCTGGCCAGTCGGCCGGGACCTGTGCGGTGCGGATCGCCTCAGTCCGGCTTGCGATCGCGATCACGCCGGATGCTGCGGCGGACCACGATGAGCTGCCAAATCCCCACCCCAAAAGCCAGGGCGAAGACGAGGCCGATATCGAAAGCCGCGAATAGCCCGTCGCTCACCGATGTCCTCCAGGCTGCAGGTCAGGACGGCGCCGAGCGGCCGAACGTCTCGCGCTCACGCATCCGCTCGATCAGATCGAGGACGTGCACGACCCGGCCGCCGACATCCCACCACGGCCGCAGCGCCGGGCGCCGACGCGTCGGCACGAGCGGTTCGCGCGCGACAGCCTCGATCAGGAAGGCGGCTTCCGGCAGTGAAGGCCCGCCGAGGCCGGCCGCGACTGCGGGCGTGCGGGCTGCGCGGGCGATCAGAACCAGCTTCCGTGCCGTTCCGACCCGGGCGCGGTGCTGGACCGAATCGTAGTCGTGCGCTGCCACCACGCGGCCGATCTCGGAATAGATCAATCCGGCCGCCCGGATCGACGACCGGCAGCCGCGCGGCAGCGCTGCGATTCCGGCCTCCGCGCGGGCATAGAGGACGTCCGCTTCGGCGAGGAGGCGGGCCACCACCTTGGCCAGCGCCGGGCTCGGCCGCGGATCTGCGAGGAATGCCTCCGGATCGAGCCCGGCCGCATCCATCCAGTCCAGCGGCAAGTAGAGACGGCCCATCCGGGCATCCTCGCCGACGTCGCGGGCGATGTTGGTGAATTGCATCGCGGCGCCGAGGTCGCAGGCGCGGGCCAGGGCGTCCGGTTCGCGGGTGCCCATGATCAGCGCCATCATGGCACCGACGGAGCCGGCGACACGGGCGGCGTAGGCATGGAGCGCCCCCAGATCGGCGTAGCGCCGGCCTTCGGCGTCCCAGGCAAAGCCTTCGATCAGGGCACGCGGCAGGGCCTCCGGGATCGCGTACGTGGCGACGATCTCCGAGAAGGCCCGGTCGGCGGGAGCGTCGGCGGGTCGCCCGGCATAGGCACGGCCGATGCGTGCCTCGAGGCGGGCCACGGCGTCGCGTCGTCCGGCCGGATCGGCCGCGTCGTCGACGAGGTCGTCCGAGAGTCGGCAGAAGGCGTAGAGGCCGTAGGCCGCCTCGCGGACTTCGGCCGGCAGCAATTGGCCGGCGGCGAAGAAGCTCTTCGAACCGGCCCGGATCGCGACCCGGCAGGCGGTGCGGTCGGCCGCGGCGGCGAATTCAGGCGGTAACGCGGGCATCGGGGACCACGCTGTCGAGGATACGGGCAGAGGAGAGCACGCCGGGCAGGCCCGCACCCGGGTGTGTGCCGGCGCCGACCAGGTAAAGGTTGCGGACGGTGTTCGACCGATTGTGCGGCCTGAACCACGCCGATTGGGTCAGCACCGGCTCCAGACCGAAGCCCGAGCCCCGGTAGCTCAGGAAATCGTCCTGAAAATCCAGAGGGGTCGTCACCTTGGACGTGACGATGGACTCCGACAGGCCGGGCATCACACTCGCCTCCAGCATGGCGGCGATCCGGCGCCGATACGGTTCGGCAAGCGCCTGCCAATCCTGGCCACCCGCGAGATTCGGCACCGGGGCCAGGACGTAGAAGGCGTCGCATCCCGGGGGGGCGAGGCTCGGGTCGGTGGCGGTCGGCCGGTGCAGGTAGAGGCTCGCGTCCTCGGCCAAGACCTTCCGGTCGAAGATGTCGGCCAGCAGGCCGCGATACCGCGGTCCGAGCAGGATCGTATGATGATCTACCCCCGGATACTGCCGATTGGTGCCGAAATACCAGACGAAGAGCCCCATGGACGAGCGGGCCCGCCGAAACCGGGTGCGGCTCCAGCGCTGCGCTTCCGGCAGCAGACTCGCATGCGTCACGGCCGAGTCGGCGTTGGAGACCACGAGGTCGGCGCCGATCACCTCGCCGCTGGTCAGTACGACACCCGTGGCAGCGCCCTCCTCCACCTGGATGCGCGCGACGTCGACGCCGAGGCGGAGGCGGCCGCCCTGTGTCCGGATCAGACGCACCAAGCCGTCGACCAGCTGCCCGGTCCCGCCCATGGCGAAGTGGACGCCCCAACGCCGCTCGAGATCGGCGATCAGGCAGTAGATGGCGCTGGCTCGGAACGGGTTGCCGCCGATCAGCAGCGGGTGAAAGCTGAACACCGTGCGTAGCCGCTCGTCGCGGATGAACCGCGCCACCACCTCGTAAACGGAACGGTGTCCGGACAGGCGCAACAGGTCGGGTGCGATCTTGAGCATCGATCCGACACTGCCGAAAGGCACATGACCGAGCTGCTCGAAGCCGATCCGGCAAACGGCCCGGCTGTGAGCCATGAAGCGCTCGTAGCCCGCGACGTCGTCCGGTGCGAAGCGCGCGACCTCGGCGCGCATGCGATCCACGTCGCCGCTGTACGCGAAGGATGTCCCGTCGGCGAAGCGGATCCGGTAGAACGGATCCATCGGCACCAGCGTCACATCGTCCGCGAGCTGGCGGCCGGCGAGCTGCCAGAGTTCCTCGAAAAGCTGCGGGGCCGTGACGATCGTCGGACCGGCATCGAAGGTGAAGCCGTCCTGCCGGTGGACCCGGGCACGGCCCCCGGCCTGGGCCAGGCGTTCGAGGACGGTGACGCGGTAGCCCCGCGCACCCAAACGGATCGCGGCGGCGAGACCCCCGAAGCCTGAGCCGACGACGACGGCGTGCGGACGCCCATCGATCGAATGCGCAACCCTGTGGTCGACCGCGAGTGTCAGCATTGGTTGACACTACTGCGGCCTTTCACCGACGCGCAAGATCGAAGTGCCGTCCGCCGTGCCGGGTCCCAGTCGTTCAGAACTCGCCGGCCAGTCCGGCGCGGACGCCGACGGCGTTGTCGCCGCCATAGGCCATGCCGGCCGTGACCGCGATCGGGACGCAGCAGGTCGGCAAGCGGTGCGCCACCGCAAGGCCGCCGGCCCACTCGCCTCGATAGGTCGCGCCATTCGTCGCCCAGGTGGTCTTGCCCGGCGCGGACGGCATCGGCGCGGTCGCCATCGCGATGGCCATCGCCACGCCCTGCCGGGCCTCCTTGCGGGTCTGGATGGCGTAGCGCTGCACGGAATCGGTCTTGGCCTCCAAAGCGTTGACCTGTCCCTGGACCGAATCGATTCGGTTCCCGAGACCTGCGATCGTCGACGGCCCGTAGGCCGAGGCCGCAAGATTGCCGCTGGCATCGGTGGTCACGAAGGCCGTCGCTCCGCTCTGAGCGGCAGCGCTCGCCTGAGATGCGACGCCGGCCAGCCGGTAGGTGTTGGCGGAATTGCCGATCGCCACTTGGTTGGCCTGCGTGGTCTTCACGTTGGCGCCGATGGCGATCGTGTTGGCTTGGTCGGCGGCAGCCCCGTTGCCGAGCGCGACGCTGTTGTTTCCGGCGGCCGAAGCGGCCGCGCCGATGGCGGTGGAACCTGTCCCGGTCGCGCCGGCGACGAACCCGAGCGCGGTGCTCCCGGCCCCCGACGCCGCAGATGCCGTACCGATGGCCGTTCCGCCGAGGCCCTGAGCGCTCGCCGCAAAGCCGAGGGCGACGCTGCCGGTATTCGCCGCGCTTGCGCCGGTGCCCACGGCGGTCGATGCAGAACCGGCCGCACTTGAACCGGCGCCCACCGCGAGGGCGTCGGCGCCGACAGCGATCGGGGCGGCCAAGCCGCTGGTGTTGTTGGCGGCGACGCCGGTGATGCTGGACAGCTGCGAGAGCCTGAGGTCGGTGATTACGGTCTGGCCCTGGGACTGCGTGGTGCTCCCTGTGACGATGTAGAGGCCCTGATTGGAGCTGGCGGCTGCTCCGCTTCCCGCTGTTCCGCCGACGGCAGTCGCACTTCCACCGGTCCCGACGGCAGTCGCACTTCTACCGGTCCCGACGGCAGTCGCACTTCCGCCGGTCGCGACGGCTGTTCCACTTCCGCCGGTCGCGACGGCAGTCGCACTTCCACCGGTCCCGACGGCTGTTCCACTTCCGCCGGTCCCACCGACGGTCACACTTCCGCCGGTTCCGCCGGCGGCTCCAGTTCCGCCAGTTCCGGTTCCGCTCGCCGTCCCTAGGTTGAGACCGGTGCCGAGCAGTCCGTCGCCTGGGCCAGTCGTGCCGACGACCAGACCGGTTCCGAGGACGCCTCCGCTCGTGGTCCCCACGTTGAGGCCGGTCCCGAGGATGCCGGTCCCGGCTTCGGTGGTGCCGAGCGTCACGCCGGTGCCCAGTATGCCACTCGCGGTTGTGTCCAGGGTGCCGCGAAGAAGCTGCGCCTGGACCGGTGTCGTCTGCGCCGTGCAGATCAGGAGGCCGGCGGTGAACGGGATGGTCGGCGTGATCCACCAGCGGGGGACGGCGAGCCAGGCAGCCCGGGCGCGAGCCGGCACGAGGGTCGAGGGACGCATCTGGAACTCCATTGCTGCGCAGCGGGACGGGGTTCCGAACCGGCCATGCAACTCAGCGATCAGCGAGCGGGAACAGAATGCATCTTCTAGTGGAATGATTAACGCCAACTTTCGGTTGTATTGATATCGAAAGTGCCCGCACAGATAGGTGTTCTCCCAGCGGCCGAGGGGGCACCGGCAGCCGCCTCAGAAAACGCGTGTTTGCGCGGCGATATCCCGACGGAAAGGGGCTATAGGGGCTTGGAAATCCGAGCTTTCGGCAGGGAACGGACGCGTGATGGACGGTCGAGGTCAGACCATTTTCGTGGCGGGCCATCGGGGCATGGTGGGCTCGGCGATCGTGCGTCGGCTGCGTGAGCTGGGCCACGAGCGCATCCTCACGGCCGACCGCCAGAGTCTCGACCTTCTCGATCAGGCGGCGGTCCGTCGCTTCTTCGCCGACAACCGCATCGATCAGGTCTACCTTGCGGCCGCCAAGGTCGGCGGCATCCACGCCAACAACACCTATCCCGCCGAATTCATCCACGAGAACCTGCTGATCCAGTCGAACCTGATCGACGCCGCGCACACGCACGATGTCGACCGGCTGCTGTTCCTCGGCTCGTCGTGCATCTACCCGAAGCTGGCCCCGCAGCCGATGCGCGAGGACGCGCTCCTGACCGGGCTTCTGGAGCCGACCAACGAGCCCTACGCGATCGCCAAGATCGCCGGGATCAAGATGTGCGAGAGCTACAACCGCCAATACGGGCGGCGCTACCGCAGCGTCATGCCGACGAACCTGTACGGGCCGAACGACAACTTCCATCCCGAGAACGCCCACGTCCTGCCGGCGCTGATGCGCCGCCTGCACGAGGCGAAGGTCGAAGGCCGCCCGTCGGTCACGGTCTGGGGCACCGGCCGGGCGATGCGCGAGTTCCTGCACGTGGACGACATGGCCCGCGCCAGCGTCTTCGTGATGGAGATGGACGACGGGGTCTATGCGGCCAACACGCGGCCGGACCTGTCGCACATCAATGTCGGCACCGGCGAGGATTGCACCATCCGGGAGTTGGCCGAGGCGCTGGCCCAGGTAATCGGCTACGCAGGCCGGCTCGACTTCGACGCCACCAAGCCCGACGGGACGCCGCGCAAGCTGATGGACGTGTCGCGCCTCAGGGCCATGGGCTGGCGGCCGGAGATCGGCCTGGAGGACGGGCTGCGCCAGACCTATGGATGGTTCCTCGAGAACCACGCCTCGCTTCGGAGCTGAACGGCCGCGCCGGCGCGGCCGCCTCATCCTTTCACTCCATCGCCACCGACCAGCCGCTCGGGGAGGAGACGGTTCATGGCCCATCGGCCACCCGATGACAGCGCCGATGCGCGACGCCGGAAGTTCCTGCAGAGCTTCCAGAACTTCGACGCGAACAGCCGGTTTCCCGCACCGTACGTCCAGTTCGCCGGCAAGCCGCTGACGGTCGCGGGCGGCCAGGACTGGCGCTACGACGCCCTCGGGTATCGCAACGACGTGCATGCGGATACGCGGCCCTCATCTGAGACGCTGCGGGTCTTCGTCGTCGGCGACAGCACCCTGATCGACGGACAGGTCTTCGCCGATACCGTGCCGGGGCGGCTGGAGACCGGGCTGAAGCAGGCCCATGGGGCGGGGGCGCGCGTCTACAATTTCGGTGCCGTCTCGGCCTGCCTGAATCAGATGATCGCCCTGGTCACGACGCGGCTGATGGATCTTCAGCCCGATGTCATCCTGATCGTCGGCGGAGCGACCGACATCTTTCAGCCCTGGAGCTTCGATCCGCGGGCCGGCGTTCCATACAATCACTTCGCCAATGAAAGTCTCTACGATTACTTCTTCGACCCGAGGAAGAGCGCAGAGGACACGGTAGCACTGTCCTATGACGGCCTGCAGGCGATGATCTTCAACCGTCTCGAGAATCTGCGGGCGCTGACGAACTGGCAGTCCGAGATCTGGGAATGGGAGGTCGTGCGGCAGTTCGAGCTGGCGCTCAGGCGGCTCGCGCGGCTCGCTCCCGGCATCGGTGCCCCGGTTCGGTTCCTCCTGCAGCCCACGATCGTCCGCAAGGGCGCGCCCGTCGGCACGGAGGCGGGCACGGCCTCCGACGCGTTCCTGGCCTATCTCGATCGCCAGTATGCACGTTTCGAGGGTGTTCTCGGCCGGCTGGATACGCAGGATTCAGCCTTTGCGGCCCGGGACCTCAGCCGCCTGTTCGAAGGCGACGCCCGAAACCTTTTCACGGACATCGTTCACGTGACCTCAGAGGGCCGCCAGATGATGGCGGACCGCCTCCAGGCGGAGGTGGCCGAGACCCTCGGGACCGCGACGCCGGCCTGAACCGTGCGCGAACCGATCGTCTTCATCGGGGATTCAATCACCGAATTGTGGGGCTTCCACCGGGCCGGCACCTTCGAGGCCTACAACCTGATCCCCCGCGGCGGGTCCGGTCAGACGGCCCGCTGGATCACCATGCGGTTTCGGCGCGACCTCGAGGAAACGCGAGCCCGGGGCGTGCATCTTCTGTGCGGTGTGAACGATATCGGCCGCAACGAGGGCTTCTTCGTCCCGGCCGACGAGATCGCCCGAACGCTCGCCGGCATGCTCGACGAGGCCCGCGCCATGGGCGTGAAGGCCTGGATCGGCTCGATCATGCCCGCCGCCAGCATCCCCTGGAATCCGGAGGTGCGCGACGCGCCGGCGATGATCGCGGCGGTCAATGCATGGTTGCGAGACCATGCGCACGAGCACGGCGCGACATTCATCGACTACCATGCGGTGCTGGCGACCGAGACAGGCGGACTCCGGCCCGAATACGGCACCGACGGGCTTCATCTGAGCCCGGCCGGCTACGCCGCCATCGAGCCGCTGATGCTCGCCGCGCTCGGGCGCATCCCGCCGCCGACGCCCGGGGGGGTGGGGCGGGGCGCAGCCAAGGTCCGCCGACGGTGGATCGGTCTTGCGGTGGCAGCGGTAGCGCTCCTCGGTGCTGCCGCCGTTCTGGTTCTCGGCGCCCGCTGATCAGAGCCGGCGTACCGCCCCGTGGGCCGCGCTGGTCGTCAGCATGGCATAGGCACGCAGTGCCGTACTCACCTTGCGCTTGCGCGGGGTCGCCGGCTGCCAGCCCGCCGCGTCCTGCGCGATCCGCCGCCGATCCAGCTCCGCCTGATCCACGTCCAGATGAATGCGCCGGTTCGGGATATCGATGGCGATCCGATCGCCATCGCGCACGAGGCCGATCAGGCCACCCTCGGCGGCCTCCGGCGAGACGTGGCCGATGGATAGGCCCGAGGAGCCGCCGGAGAACCGCCCGTCGGTGACGAGGGCGCAGGCCTTTCCGAGCCCCTTCGATTTCAGGTAGCTCGTCGGATAGAGCATCTCCTGCATGCCGGGGCCGCCGCGGGGCCCCTCGTAGCGGATCAGCACCACCTCGCCGGCCGTGACCTTGCCGTTGAGGATGCCGTCGACGGCCGCGTCCTGGCTCTCGAACACCCGCGCCGTCCCGGTGAAGGTCAGGATCGAGGCATCCACGCCTGCGGTCTTCACGATGCAGCCCTGCTCGGCGAGGTTGCCGTAGAGGACCGCGAGCCCGCCATCCTGCGAATAGGCGTGCGCGGCATCGCGGATGACGCCGCCTTCCCGGTCGAGGTCGAGCTCGTCGAAGCGGGATTCCTGGCTGAAGGCCACCTGGGTCGGCACGCCGCCCGGGGCCGCCCGGTAGAAGGTCTGGACCGACGCGCTCGGCGCGGCGCGCACGTCCCAGCGGGCAAGGGCGTTGCCCAGCGTGCCGGCCGAGACGTTGCCGACCTCGGTGTCGATCAGACCGGCCCGGTCGAGCTCACCGAGGATCCCCATGATGCCGCCGGCCCGGTGCACGTCCTCCATATGGACGTTGGCCACCGCAGGGGCGACCTTGCACAGCACCGGCACCCGCCGGGACAGCCGGTCGATATCGGCCATGGTGAAGGGCACCTCGCCCTCGTGCGCCGCCGCCAGCAGGTGGAGGACCGTGTTGGTCGAGCCGCCCATGGCGATGTCGAGGGTCATGGCGTTCTCGAACGCCTTGAAGCTCGCCACGGCGCGCGGCAGCACGCCCGCGTCGTCCTGCTCGTAGTGGCGGCGGGCGAGATCCACGATGAGGTGACCGGCCTCCACGAACAGGCGCTTGCGGTCGGCATGGGTGGCGAGCACTGAGCCGTTGCCCGGCAGCGCCAGGCCCAGCGCCTCGGTGAGGCAGTTCATGGAATTCGCCGTGAACATGCCCGAACACGATCCGCAGGTCGGGCAGGCCGAGCGCTCGATCACCGCGACATCCTCGTCGGAGATGCGGTCGTCGGCTGCGGCGATCATCGCGTCGACGAGGTCGACCTTCCTGGCGATGCCCGGCAGCTGGACCTTGCCGGCCTCCATCGGGCCGCCCGAGACGAACACCGTCGGGATGTTGAGGCGTAAGCTGGCCATCAGCATGCCGGGTGTGATCTTGTCGCAGTTCGAGATGCACACCATCGCGTCGGCGCAATGCGCGTTGACCATGTACTCGACGGAATCGGCGATCAGCTCCCGGGACGGCAGCGAGTACAGCATCCCGTCATGGCCCATGGCGATGCCGTCATCCACCGCGATGGTGTTGAACTCCTTGGCGACGCCGCCGGCGGCCTCGATCTCGCGGGCGACCAGCTGGCCGAGATCCTTGAGGTGGACATGGCCGGGCACGAACTGGGTGAACGAGTTCACCACGGCGATGATCGGCTTGCCGAAATCGGCATCCTTCATGCCGGTGGCGCGCCAGAGGCCGCGGGCGCCGGCCATGTTGCGGCCGTGGGTGGTGGTGCGGGAACGATAGGCGGGCATCGAGAGCTTCGACTGGTTCAAAGGTGAAAGGCTTCTGCGCCGGTGCTCGCGCCTCTGCAAGCGTCGCGGAAGGGGCCGCACCCATGGCATGCTCCTGGCAGATGGCAGGAGGGAGGGAGCATATGGTGATGACACAGGTGGAATCGCTCCGGCAGGCCATCGCGCAGGGCCAGGGTCGCACGGAGGCTGACCTCGTCCTAAAGGGCGGCCGTTTCCTCGACCTCGTCACCGGGGCGCTTGTCGCCTCCGATATCGCGATCTGCCGCGACCGCATCGTCGGCACCTTCGGCCACTATCGCGGCACGCGGGAGATCGACATCTCCGGCAAGGTCGTTGTGCCGGGCTTCATCGACACGCATTTCCACGTCGAATCCTCGCTGATGCCCCCGCAGGAATTCGAGCGCTGCGTTCTCCCCCACGGCGTCACCACGGGGATCTGCGACCCGCACGAGATGGCCAATGTTCTCGGAACGGACGCCTTCCGATGGTTCCTCGCTTCGTCCGAAACGCTGGCGATGGACCTGCGCGTGCAGCTCTCGTCCTGCGTCCCGGCCACCGACCATCTGGAAACCTCGGGGGCGCGGATTGACGCGCAGGACCTGCTGTCCTTCGTCGGCCACCCGAAGGTCATCGGGCTCGCCGAATTCATGAACTTCCCCGGCGTGCTGGCGGCCGATCCCGGCGTGCTCGACAAGCTCGCCGCGTTCCAGGGCCGGCATATCGACGGTCACGCCCCGCTCCTGCGCGGCCTCGGACTGAACGCCTACATCGCGGCCGGCATCCGCACCGAACACGAGGCCACCACGCCGGAAGAAGCCCTGGAGAAACTGTCCAAGGGGATGACGGTGCTGATCCGAGAGGGCTCGGTCTGCAAGGATCTGCACGCGCTGGCGCCGATCCTGACCGAGCGGACGGCGCCGTTCCTGGCCTTCTGCACCGATGACCGGAACCCCCTCGACATTGCCGAGGAGGGGCATCTCGACTTCGTCATCCGGACCGCCATCGCCCTCGGCGTCCCACCCCTCGCCGCCTACCGTGCGGCCTCGTGGTCGGCGGCCCGGGCGTTCGGGCTTCACGACCGGGGGCTCGTCGCCCCCGGCCAGCGCGCCGATCTCGTGGTGCTTGACGATCTCGACACCTGCGCCGTGTCCCAGGTTCTCAGTGCCGGACGCCCGGTGAACGAGGCGTTGTTCGCCACGCGACCCGCCGTGGAGCCGATCGGCCGCGGCAGCGTGCGGGCGCGGCGGGTCAGCGCCGCGGATTTCGCCGCGCCGGGCTCCGGGCCTTCGACGCCGGTGATCGGGGTGATCCCGGGCCAGATCATCACCCTGCGTCACGACCTCGCCCTGCCCTATTCCGGCGGGGAGCGCCGAATCGACCTGGACCAGGACGTCATCAAGGTCGCGGTGGTCGAACGGCACGGCCGCTCCGCGCCGGGGGTGCGCGGCATCGGGGTCGCGTTCGTGAAAGGCTTCGGCCTGAAGCGGGGGGCCATCGCCTCGTCGGTCGGGCATGACAGTCACAACATCACGGTCGTCGGGGCGGATGATTCCGACATGGCCGTGGCCGTGAACCGTCTGGGCGAGATCGAGGGCGGCTTCGTCGTGGTCGAGGGTGGCGAGGTGCGCGCCGAGATCGCGCTGCCCGTCGCCGGCCTGATGAGCGTGATGCCGTTCGACGACATCCGCCGGTCGCTCGTGACCCTGCGGTCGGCCGCCAGAGGCCTCGGTGTCGTGCTGCCGGAGCCCTTCCTGCAGGTGGCGTTCCTGCCGCTCCCGGTCATCCCCCATCTCAAGATCACCGACCGGGGGCTTGTGGATGTCGACCGTTTCGCCCTGATCGACCCTTGATTTCGATTGTGCGCAATTTAAATGGGGCTGTGCGAAGGCCCGCCGGCGCCTACATGCCGACTTTCTTCCTCCAACCGGAGATCGCTATGTCCGTAGATGTGAAGTATCGCACCACCGCCACCGCCACCGGTGGCCGCGACGGCGCCGCCCGCACGGCCGACGGCAGCTTCGAGGTCAAGCTGTCGACGCCGAAGGAACTCGGTGGCGCGGGTGGCCCGGGCGCGAACCCGGAGCAGCTCTTCGCCTCCGGCTACTCGGCCTGCTTCCTCGGCGCCATGAAGGCCGTGGCGCCGTCGCTGCAGCTCAAGGTCCCGGCCGATACCAGCGTCACGGCTGACGTCGGCATCGGTCCGCGCTCCGAAGGCGGTTTCGGCATCACCGCCGATCTCACGATCAGCCTGCCGGGCCTCGACCGCGCCGACGCGCAGAAGCTCGTGGACGCCGCTCACCAGGTCTGCCCGTACTCCAACGCGACCCGCGGCAACGTCAACGTCGGTCTGAAGCTGGCCTAAGACGGCGTCCGGCGGGTTTCGCGTCCGCGAGGCCCGCCGTCGCACCACCCGCGGGCTCGATCCGCGGGTCGATGCTGTGCCGTCGTGGCGCCGCGACGCGTACGCTGATGGCGCTGGCCCGCAATCCGTGCCGGACGAGGCCGCCCTCCCCACTGACCTCGCGCGCCGGATCTCACATGTCGGCGCGGGCGCGCATGCAGACCTTCCCTGCTGCATCGAGGGTCACACCCTCGAACCCGGACCCGCGGGTTCGGCCGCAGACGCGAAAGGTCTGGTTGGCCGTCATCGGCGAGACGCCGCGATAGGTGAACATCCGCGGCACGTGTCCCAGAAGCGTGGCGGCGAGGTTCATCAGCAGCGTGGCCTGCATCGGGCCGTGGACGACGAGATCGGCATAACCCTCCACCTGCGTCGCGTAGGGCTGATCGTAGTGGAAGCGGTGGCCGTTGAAGGTCATCGCCGAATAGCGGAACAGCAGCGTCGGCGTCGCGGGCACTGCCCAGATTGCCGCGTAGTCATCGGGATCGTCGCGTTCGGGCGCGGCATCGGTTCCGGTCTGCGCCCCGGCCGCCTCGCGATAGACGATGTCCTGCCGTTCACGGATCGCGACGCCCCGTCCCGTGGCGACGGCGTGCTCGACGGTGACGAAGCACAGGCTTCCGCTTCGCCCGTCCTTGAAGACGACGTCCCGTACCGTCTCGGTGCGGGTGACCGCGTCTCCCGCGCGCAGATCCGAAAGGGTCTCGATCTGTCCGCCCGCCCACATCCGCCGGGGCAACGGCACGGGCGGGAGGAACCCACCCTTCGCGACGTGGCCGTCCGGCCCGAGGGCGTCGGCGGCCGGCGTCTCCGGGGCGAGACACCAGTGCAGCGCCGGCCACGCGATGCCGTCGGCGACCGGGGCGAGATGCGGCCCGAGGGTCGCGCGGAACTCGGCCATCAGGCGTGGGGTGACGAGGTCGGAGGCCTCGCGTGTCCGGCCGATCCAGGCGGCAAAATCGGTCATGTCAGTACGAACGCGGCAGGCCGAGCACATGCTCGGACAGGTAGGCGAGGATCAGGTTCGTGGAGATCGGCGCCACTTGGTAGAGGCGGGTCTCGCGGAACTTCCGCTCGATGTCGTATTCCTCGGCGAAGCCGAAGCCGCCATGGGTCTGGATGCAGGCATTGGCCGCCTCGAACGAGGCGTCGGCCGCCAGCATCTTGGCCATGTTGGCCTCGGCTCCCGGATTCGCGCCGCCCTCGTAGAGGGCCAGCGCCTCCCGGACCATCAGCTCGGCCGCGCGCATGTTGGCGTAGGCCTTGGCGATCGGGAACTGTACGCCCTGATTGGCACCGATCGGACGCCCGAAGACCGAACGCTCGCCGGCATAGATCCGCGCCCTCTCGATGAACCACTTGGCGTCGCCGATGCATTCGGCGGCGATCAGGATCCGCTCGGCATTCATGCCCGACAGGATGTAGCGGAAACCCTTCCCCTCCGCGCCGATGAGATTCTGGGCCGGCACCCTGAGGTTGTCGAAGAACACCTCCGTGGTGGCATGGTTCATCATCGTGCGGATCGGCCGGATGGTGAGGCCGTTGCCCCTGGCCTCCCGCATGTCGACGAGGAGCACCGACAGGCCGTCGGTGCGTTTCATGCCCTCGGTCCTGGGCGACGTGCGCGCCAGGAGCAGCATCAGGTCCGAATGTTCGGCACGACTGGTCCAGATCTTCTGGCCGTTGACGACGTAGTGGTCGCCCTCCAGGCGGGCCGTGGTCTTGAGGCTGCCGGTGTCGGTGCCGGAGGTGGGCTCGGTCACGCCAAAGGCCTGGAGCCGCAGGCGGCCTTCCGCGAGGGCCGGCAGATATTCGGCCTTCTGCGCCTCGGAGCCGTGCCGGAGGAGCGTGCCCATCGTGTACATCTGCGCGTGGCATGCGCCCCCGTTGCAGCCGGCCCGCTGGACCTCCTCCAGGATCGCGGCCGCGGCCGAGAGCGGCAGGCCGGAGCCGCCATACGCCTCGGGGATCAGAACCGACAGGTAGCCGCTCTCGGTGAGCGCGTTCACGAACGCGGTCGGGTAGGCCATCTCCCGGTCGAGGGCCCGCCAGTACGGGCCCGGGAAGCCGGCGCAGAGCTTGGCGACCGCCTCGCGGATCTCGGTATAGGCTTCCATCGACATCTCCTCAGGCCGTGCGGCCGCCGTCGACCGGCAGATCGACGCCGGTGATGAAGGCCGCCTCGTCGGAGGCGAGGAACAGGGCGGCCGACGCGATGTCGCTCGCCTGGGACAGGCGGCCGAGCGGGATCGTGGCGATGAACCGGTCGCGGTTCTCGGGGGTATCGGGCACGCCCATGAAATGCTCGAGGAGCCCGGTGGCGCCCATGACCGGGCAGAGGGCGTTCACCCGGATCTTCCAGGGCGCCAGTTCGAGCGCCAGGGACTTCGAGGCGAGGCTCGCCGCGCCCTTGGAGGCGTTGTACCACGTCAGCCCCGGCCGCGGCCGCAGAGCCGCCGTCGAACTGACGTTCAGGATAACGCCGCCGCCCGCATCGCGCATGAGCGGGGCGACCTCCCGGACGTAGTGAAAGATCGACTTCACGTTGACCTGGAAGACCCGGTCGAAGTCTTCTTCGGTGACCTCCATCAGCGGCTTGTTGCGGTGTGTGGTGCCGGCGTTGTTGACCAGGATGTTCGGCAGACCGAAGCGCTGCCGTGTCTCGTCGACGCTGGCGATGACATCGGCGGCGAGGCCGACATCTGCGGCGATGGCGATGGCGTTGTCGCCCAGATCCGCCGCGACCCGCGCGGCGGCCGCGCCGTCGATGTCGATGCAGGCGACCTTCGCCCCCTCGGCGACGAAACGCTGGGCGATCCCCGCTCCAAAGCCGCTGCCGGCGCCCGTCACGAGCGCGATCTTGCCGTCGAGCCTCATCGTGTCCTCCCCGCGTGTCGTTCGGTGTCGATCTCTAGGTCCTCAGGTGCCGGGCGCGAACTCGGCCCGGATACGCGCGCCGTGCGCGTCGATCGCCGGGACGGGGCCGAGGGCGCGGATCTGCCCGTCGACCAGCACCGGCGGCGCGACGATGCGGGCGGATCCGGCGGGTGTCCCGACCTCCGTGCGGATCAGCGCCGGGTGGGTGGCGAGGTCCGCAAGCGTGTTGACGAAGCCGTAGGCGGTGCCGGCGGCCTCCAGCCGGGCGGCGGCGGCGTCGCGGCTCAGCCGCACCAGCTCGGCACCGATGCGCAGGTCGACGGCGGCGCGGTTGGCGACCCGGGCGTTGTTGGACGCGAAGCCTTCGGCGCGGGCGAGATCCGGCTCTCCGAGCACGCCAGCACAGAAGCGCGCCCATTCGCGCTCATTCTGGATCGAGATCAGCACGAGGCTGCCGTCGGCCGTGGGGAAGGCGCCATAGGGACAGATCGAGGGATGGGCGAGGCCGACCCGCTGCGGCGCCTGCCCGGTTCCCTCGAAATAGAGCAGCGGCACGTTCATCCAGTCGGCGGCGGCGCTGAACAGGCTGACCTCCAGGGCGCAGCCCTGCCCGGAGATGCCCCGGGCGATCAGCGCCTCCAGCACGGCCGCATGGGCATCCATGCCGCAGGCGACGTCGCAGACGGACACGCCGACCCGGCCGGGTCCCGCCGGATGGCCGGTGATGCCCGCGAGCCCGCTCTCCGCCTGGACCAGCAGGTCGTAGGCCTTCATGTCGCTGTAGGGGTTGCCGGCGCCGTAGCCCGATATGTCGACGGTGATCAGCCGGGGATAGCGTGCACGCAGCTCCGCCGATCCGAAGCCCGCGCGCGCCGCGGCGCCGGGGGCGAGGTTCTGCACGAACACGTCGGCCCGCGCGAGGATCGCGTGCAGGAGCCGGGCATCGGCCGGGTCCTTGATGTCGGCGACGAGGCTCTCCTTGCCGCGGTTGAGCCAGACGAAGTAGCTCGCCAGGCCGTCGACCGCCGCGTCATAGCCGCGGGCGAAATCGCCTTCCAGCCGCTCGATCTTGATGACCCGGGCGCCGGCATCGGCGAGTCGTGAGGTGCAATAGGGGGCGGCGACGGCCTGCTCCAGGGCGAGCACGGTGAGCCCTCGCAACGGCAAGTTCTGGCTCATCCGCACCCTTCGTCTTTGCGCCGCCCCGCGAGGCCGGAGCTGGAACAAGTGGAACGGCCGGAGGCTCCGCCAAGCGGGCGGCGGTGACAGGGCTGCCCGGTCGTGGGCCTCCGGCCGGGCTTTCACCCGGTGCCGGCGAGGCCGGCGGTCGAGCCTACTCGGCTGCGTGCAGCGTGGGCGGTCCGCGGACCTCCTCCACCGGCTCCGCGTCCGCGCGGGCGACCTGCGTCGCCTCCGGCCGGTCGCGGAAGGACAGGCGGTGGGCGAGCCGGTCGAGATAGATGTAGATCACCGGCGTCGTGAACAGCGTCAGCACCTGGCTCACCGCGAGGCCGCCCACCATGGCGTAGCCCAGGGGCTGCCGGATCTCCGAACCGGTGCCGGTGGCGACCATCAGCGGGATGCCGCCGAGGAGCGCCGCCATCGTGGTCATCAGGATCGGCCGGAAGCGCAGCAGCGCGGCCTTCCGGATCGCGGCCTCGGGGGTGAGCCCCTCCTCGCGCTCGGCGACGATGGCGAAATCGACCAGCATGATGCCGTTCTTCTTCACGATGCCGATGAGGAGGATGATGCCGATCAGCGCGATCAGGCTGAAGTCGAACCCCGCCCACATCAGCACCGCCAGGGCGCCGACGCCGGCGGACGGCAGGGTCGACAGGATCGTGATCGGGTGGATGAAGCTCTCGTAGAGGATGCCGAGGATCAGGTAGACCACGAACAGCGCCGCCAGGATCAGGAGCGGCACCGTCGAGAGCGATTGCTGGAAGGCCTGGGCGGTGCCCTGGAAGCCGCTCACCACGGTCGGCGGCACCTGCAGCTCCCGCATCGCCCGGCCGATCGCCTCGGTCGCTTGGCCCAGTGCCACGTCGGGAGCGAGGTTGAAACTGATCGTCACCGCCGGGAACTGGCCCTGGTGGTTCACGGCGAGCGGCGCCACCGGAACGGTCGTCCAGCGGGCGAAGGCCGCCAGCGGTACTTGCCCGCCCCCGATCGGCGCCTTGATGTAGATCCTGTCGAGGCTCTCGACGCTGCCCTGCAGCGCCGGCAGAACCTCCAGCACGACGTGGTAGCTGTTCAGCTGCGTGAAGTACTGGGCGATCTGGCGCTGGCCGAACGCGTCGTAGAGCGTGTCGTCGATCAGCTGAGGCGTGATGCCGTAGCGCGAGGCGGCGTCGCGGTCGATCGACAGCGTCAGCGTCGTGCCGCGCGTCTGCTGGTCGGTGGCGACGTCGCGCAGCTCGGGCAGGGTCTTCAGCGTGTCGAGGATGCGCGGCGCCCAGGCGTTCAGCTCGGCGAGATCCGGATCCTGGAGCGTGTATTCGAACTGGGTCCGCGAGGTGCGGCCTCCGGTGCGCACGTCCTGGGTGGCCTGGATGAAGGTCCGGATGCCCTCCACGCGCTCGAGTTTCGGCCGCAGGCGGCCGATCACCTGGAAGGCATTGGCGTCGCGCTCGTCACGCGGCTTGAGCGTGATGTACATGCGCCCGGAATTGAGCGCCTGGCCGTTGCCGCCGAGCGACATGCCGACGGTGGCCACCGCCGGATCGGCCTGGACGATGGCGCCGACCTTCTCCTGCAGCGCCTGCATCGCCGAGAACGAGATGTCCTGCGACGCCTCGGTGACGCCGATCATGAAGCCGGTGTCCTGCTGCGGGAAGAAGCCCTTCGGGATCGCGACGAACAGGTAGCCCGTCAGTGCCAGCGTGGCGAAGAACACCAAGAGCGTGACGCGGCGGAACCGCAGAGCCACGTCGAGGGCATCGGCGTAGACTGCAAGCAGCCCGTCGAACGCGGCCTCGCTGATCCGGTAGAGGCGGCCATGGCGCTCGCCGTCGTGCGGCTTGAGAAGCCGCGAGGCCATCATCGGGGTCAGCGTCAGCGACACGAAGGCCGAGACCGCGATCGTCATCGACAGCACCACGGCGAACTCGCGGAACAGCCGGCCGATGATCCCGCCCATGAGCAGCAGCGGGATCAGCACCGCGATCAGCGATACCGAGATCGACACGATGGTGAAGCCGATCTCGCCCGCGCCCTTGAACGCGGCCTCCATGGGCCGCATCCCCGCCTCGACGTAGCGGCTGATATTCTCGAGCACGACGATGGCGTCGTCCACCACGAAGCCCACCGAGATGGTGAGCGCCATCAGCGAGAGGTTGTCGAGGGTGTAGCCCGCCATCCACATGAGCGCGCAGGCGCCGAGCAGCGCGAGCGGCACCGTCACGCTCGGGATCACCGTCGCCCAGAAGCTGCGCAGGAAGACGAAGATCACCCCGACGACCAGCACGATTGTCAGCATCAGGGTGAATTGCACGTCCTCGACCGAGGCGCGGATGGTCTGGGTGCGGTCGCTGAGGATGCCGACCTTGATGGCGGCCGGCAGGGTGGCGGTCAGGCGCGGCAGCTGCGCCTTGATGCTGTCCACCGTGTCGATGACGTTGGCGCCGGGCTGCTTGAACACGACGAGGAAGATGCCGCGCCGGCCGTTGGTCCAGCCGGCCTGCTTGGTATCCTCGGGGCCGGCGACGGCTTGGCCGATGTCGCGCACGCGCAGCGGCGCGCCGTCGCGATAGGCGATGATGACGTCGTTCCAATTCTGCGCCGCGGTGAGCTGGTCATTGGCGTAGATCGTATAGCTGTGGCTGCCGCCGTCGATGCTACCCTTGGGGTTGTTGACGGTGGTCAGCGTGAGCTGCGCGCGCACGTCCTCCAGGGACAGGCCCTTGGCCACGAGCTTGGCCGGGTCGATCTGGACGCGGACCGCCGGCTTCTGCTGGCCGCCGATGAAGACCTGGGCGACGCCGGAGATCTGGCTGATCCGCTGGGCCAGCTGCACGTCGACCGCGTCGTCCACATCGATCAGCGGCAGGCTGTCGGAGGTGGCCGAGAGCAGCAGGATCGGCGAGTCGGCCGGATTGACCTTGCGGTAGGTCGGCGGGGTCGGCAGGTTCTTCGGGAGCTGGCCGCTGGCGGCGTTGATCGCCGCCTGGATGTCGCTCGCCGCGCCGTCGATGTTGCGGTTGAGATCGAACTGGACCGTGACCGTCGAGATCCCGAGGGAACTCGTCGAGGTCATCTGCGCCACGCCCGGGATCTGCGAGAACTGCCGCTCCAGTGGCTGCGCCACCGACGAGGCCATCGTCTCCGGGCTCGCGCCGGGGAGCTGCGCGGTCACCTGAATCGTCGGGAAATCGACCTGCGGCAGCGGTGCGACGCCCAGCAGCGGATAGGCCACGACCCCGAGGAACAGGATGCCGACCATGATCAGCGTGGTCGCCACCGGAAACCGGATGAAGGGTGCCGAGATGCCGCCTTTCACCGCTCGGCCTCGCGCGGAACTGCTCTCGTCATCGCCGCCTCGCTCACCCTCAACGCACCGCCTCCGCCTGCGCGGTGTGGGCGGCGTGCGGGTCACCCACGAGGCTGCCGTCCTGAACCTTGTACTGACCGGCGACGATCACCCGCTCGCCGGGCTGCAGATCGCCGCTGAGGATCCGGGTCCGCCCGGAATCGGAGCGCCCCGCTTTCAGAGCGCGCTGATGGGCGTGGTTTCCGTCATCCACCGAGAAGACGAACAGGCCGTCGGGACCGTGCTGGATGGCATTGTCCGGTACGGTCATGGCGACGGCGACCGTGCCGACCCGCATCTTGGTGGAGACCGACAGGCCCGGCCATAGGGCGTGGATCTTGTTCTCGAAAACGGCCTTGAGGCGGATCGTGCCGGTCGCCGTGTCGACTTGGTTGTTGAACAGGGCGAGCTTGCCGTCCGCGAGCTTCGTCAGCCCGTCCGAACTCCAGGCTTCCACCGGGACGTCGCCCTTGCGCAGGGCTGCGGCGATCGCGGGCAACTGATCCTCCGGCGCCGTGAAGACGACGAAGATCGGCTCCACCTGCGTGATCGTGACGATCGGGGTCTGGCCCGCCGCGTTGACGATGTTGCCGATATCGACCTGCCGGAAGCCGGTGACGCCGTCGATGGGCGCGCGGACCGTCGCGTAGCCGAGCTGCGTCGTGGCGTTGTCGATGGCGGCCTGATCGGACGCCACCTGCGCGGTGAGCTGGGCGACCAGGGCGGTCTGCGTCTCGGTCTGCTGCCGGGAGGCATAGGCGCCCAGTCCGGTGTAGCGGACGAGGTCGGCTTTGGCGTTGCCGAGATTGGCCGTGTCCTGTTCCTTTTTGGCCTTCGCCTGAGCGAGCGCCGCCTGATAGGGCCGCGGGTCGATCTGAACGAGGACATCGTCCTTGTGGACGGTCTGTCCCTCCCGGAACGCCACCTGCTGGATCTCGCCGTCGACCCGCGTGCGGACCTGGACGGTGTTGTAGGCCTGCACGGTGCCCAGGCCGTTCGAGACCAGGGCGAACGGACCCTGCTCGACCGTCCCGAGGGTGACGGGCACAGGAAGCGGCGCCGCCGCCACGGGCTTCGCGACGGGCCGGTTCAGATACGTGTAGCCGTAGGCGGCGCCGCCCGTGATGGCGAGGAGGAGCAGGCCCAGACCGGCCGCGCCGGAGCGTCTCGATGCGGGGCCCGGCGCCGGTCGATGGACGCCGTCGTCGTCCGTGCGCGTCACCGGCGCGTCGGATCGAAAGGTGTCGCGCTCACGCACGTCCTCATTCAGCATGCGCCGTTATCCGCCCCTTGGCCCGAAAGCTCCGCACAGCCGGAAGATTTTGCATCCATTAGCATACAATCCGCGTTCCGAACATCGTGGCGTCCCGCCGATCACGGCAAAGTCCCCCGACGTAACGCGTGCAAGCGCCGACGGCAGAGGGTAGCGTCACGCCGTCCGACACCCCGTCCGGACGATCCGTGCCTGGTGCGGCGGCGCGGAACATCCGCCGATGCCGCGCCGAGGATGTGAGACCGGGACGCCGCATGGCCTCGACGCTGGAACTGGATGGCCTGAACGAGCTGCGCGATGCGCTAATCGAGGAACGGCAGATCATCGTCGCATCGGTGCGGAAACTGCGCGACGCGCGACGCCGGAAAGGCACATTCGTACTGGGTGACGGCGCCGATGCCGGTCCGCGGCTGGTCGCCGTGCAGGAGCAGATCGAAGTGGTCGAATCCATCATCGCCGCGCTCACGCAATCCCGGACCTGACGCGATCCGGATCCGCATCGTCGGAAAATCCGTTCCGGGCGCCTCGTCCGGAATGCCGTTGTCCGGCACTGCCACAGTTCGATGTCCGGGATGTTTCTGGGGTTTTTGCTCGGCCTTCCCGGGATCGGAGATGCGCCGCTCGGTCGGCCCTTGAAATCAGACGCCGGTGTGCCGAGTCATCGATCAGTCCTGCGGCAGGATTCGACGCCGCGCTTTGCCGAAAAAAGGCCCTTGATCCAGCCCTGCACAATATTGGTGCCTCGGCGGTGCTGGCAGGTCCCGGCAGTCGAATGGGACGGCGCGTTGCCGCGGCGTCGGTGCTCGTTTGCCGGTTATGGATTCGCCCGGGCGTGACGATCCACGCGGCTTGTACAGGCTCTGCACATCTTTCGGGCTGGACGATCGCGATGCCGTGCTGTTAGCCCAACGCAACTCAAGGCGCAGGACTACGAAGATGGACGCCTTCGATCACGCCGGAACGGCGCACGACGCCGACGAAACCCTCGACACGCCTCACGAGACCGAGCTTCTGGCCCTCTGGCGCGCGCTCGCGGCCGACAGGCGCGCGCGGGACGAGCGCATGGCACGCCTGCGCGCCATGCGCCTGATCGGCGGAGACGACGGAACCGACTGATCAATCGGTCTCCGGCATCCCGTCCTGAATGCGGCTCGCCAGGACGAAGCCGACCGCCATCGCCATGGCTTCGGCCTGTGCGATCAGCGTCGGCTCGCCGGCATCGCGCGCCGCCTGCAGCAGCTGGATCGCGTGGCGGCCCAGACGGAGGTTCACGTCCTCTTCGCCCGCTGGGTCGTCGTCCGGCATCCCGTGACTCTGGGCGCGGTCAGTCATTGTCGTGCCTCGATCTCGGGGCGGCTGGCATGGGCTTGAACGGCGAGGAGGTTGCGATCCACGATTGCGTGTCCGTGACGTCGCCGAAGACCCGCATCACCGCGCTCACCGACCGGTGGATCTCTTCGGCGCCGATGTCCTCCAGATCGTGGCTGGCGGAGGCATCGGACAGGAAGGTCACGTCCTGACCCCGGTGGAAGCCGTCGACCGCCGTCGCGAGGCAGGAGGATTCGGCGGCGAAGCCCGCCATGACCAGGGGCGGGCTTCCGCGCTCCATCGCGTCGGCGAAGGCGGGGCTCGCGTAGCAGGAGGGGCGGTCCCGGTCGAAGATCATGTCGCAGCCGTGGGGCTCGAACCCCTCGATCCAGCGGGCGTAGCGGCTGCCCGCCTGGAACAGCGGCGCCCCGACCCAGCGGACATAGGCCACCTGTATGCCGCTCGCGCGGGCATGTGCGAGGGCGCGGCGGCAGTTTTGGAGCGCGGGCTCGATCCCCGACAGGGCGAGCGGACGCCCGGCGATCTCGTATTCCTGCTGCATGTCCACCAGCACCAGAACCGGGACGCTGCGGGGCCGGCGATACAGCGCCGGATTGATCGGCCGGTTCATCGCGCCGCCACCGTCCGGTCCACGGAGGGCCGCGTCACGGCCCGGCTGCGAGACCGGTCGAGGGTCCCCGCCCGGTGCCAGCGTCCTTCCGGCCGGATGATGACATAGGGGTCGGCGCCGAGCCCGATGGCCTGCGGATGCGGCTCTGCCTCCATCAGCATCTCGACGTAGTCGAAGTCCGAGAAGACCAGTTCCTGCGCACCGTCGAAGATCCGGAAGCCGAAGCGGCTCCAGAAGCCGACGAGGCGCTTCTGGGCGTGGCCGTAGAGCCGGCGGTAGCCCTTCACCCGCGCGAGTTCGATGCCGGCCCGGACCAGGGCGAAGGCCAAGCGGGTGTTGCGGAACTCGGCCCGGACCGCAAGTCGCTCGATCTTGGCGAAATCCGCGAAGAACCGGATGCGCAGGCAGCCCGCCGGCTCGTCCCCGACATAGCCGATCAGGTGCGTCGCCGAGAGGTCGTTGCCGTCGAACTCCTCCTCGTAGGGGCAGGCCTGCTCTGCCATGTACACGGCGGCGCGCAGGGCGATGACCCGAGACAGATCCTCCAGGTTCCGCGCGACCGCGACGCTGGTGCCGGCCCCGCCCGGCTTGTGGCTGTCGTAGAGCGGTGCGGCCTCCGTCTTCGGCCCGCGGGCGAAATGGTACAGGTCCACACAGCCGGTCTTGCGGACCGTGAAGCCGAGCGTCGTGAGCAGATCCGCGCCCTCGGGCGTCGCCGCCCGGGCGTAGAAATCGACGCCGCGATAGGTTGGGCTCGACAGACGGTCGAAGACGAGGCTGACGCCACCGGCAAGCCGCCGCCGCGCGTAGACCGCCCAGACATAGATCCCGGCCGGACGTTCGTGCTGACCGGCCAGCATCGCGGCCGGTGGATCCGACGCATCGAGCGTTCCCGTCTTGAGCGCGGCCAGGCCGGCCGCATTCAGCATCAGGCAGGCGACGAAGCCGTCGCCCTGCGGATGTGCCGCATCGAACTTGTGTTTCTGGGCAATCGCCAGGACGCTGTCCGGATTGATCGACATCACGCGCTGCACGACGTGCAGGGGTGCCAGATCCGGCAGATCTGTACGCGCATCTTCGATCAGGCGTCTGAGATCGTCCGGCGCCGGCATGAATACGACGAGATGACGGGCGATACGATCGACGCGCAACATGCTCAGGTCATGCCGCGGCTCCACAGTGACTGACGCTGGACCAAGTTGATCCGTATCCCCCGCCACGAACTGGCCGCGAGCCATGTGCAGTGTCATCGGATGACCTGTCATTCGGTTTTGGATTGACGGTCCAGCACTTCGCATCTAGCGCTCTGGCTGTATGTGCAAAAATTGAAACAGGGGTGTTCCGTCGATGGAACAGACGGAGGCAAGCCGGGGCTCGATGCCCGACTGGCAGAGCATCCGAGTCTTCCTGACGCTCCAGCGGTCCGGAAGCTTCCGATCGGCGGCCGCCAAGCTCGGCCTGTCCGTGAATTCGGTGCGTCGCCGGATCGGCGATCTCGAGGCCCTGATCGGTGCCCCGCTGATGACGCGCCATGTCGACGGGATCCGTCTGACCACCGAGGGGCAGGCGATCCTGGACGCGGCCAACCGCATGGAGGCTGCGGCGTTCAGCCTGGTGCGCACGGGCGAGGTCGCTCCGTTCGCCGAGACCGGCGAGGTCCGCATCGCGGTGACGGAAGGGCTGGGGGCGTTCTGGCTCGCGCCGCGGCTCGTCGAGTTCCAGCGCGCCAATCCGCGCCTGACCGTCGACCTGCGCTGCGCCATGGAATCCGCCGACGTCCTGCGGCTCGAAGCGGACGTTGCCATCCAGCTGACGCGCCCGACGAGCCCGGACCTGCGCGTCGTCAAGCTCGGCCGGATCCACATGGTGCCCTATGCCGGGCGGAGCTACGTGGAGACGTATGGGCTTCCCGATCGCCCCGAGGATCTCGCGCGTCACCGGATCGTGGTTCAGGACGGCAGCCAGACCATGCGCCTCGAGGATTACGTGCGCTCAGTGCCGGGCTTTCCCGCGACGGTGCCGATCACCCTGAAGATCAATGTCAGCAGCGCGTATTACTGGGCGATCGCGAAGGGCGCCGGGATCGGCCTGCTCCCGACTTATGCCAGCGCGATCGGCGCGCAGGTCGTCCCGGTGGACAATCTCGGCCGCTTCGGCGTCGACATCTGGCTGACCTATCACCCGGATGCGGAGCGGATCGGCCGCGTGCGGCGGACGATCGACTGGCTGCGGGCGTCCTTCGATCCGAAGCGCTATCCCTGGTTCCGGGACGAGTTCATCCATCCCCGCGACCTGCCGGGCGCCGTCAAGGGCGAGCCCCTGCCGGACCTGTTCGCCGGGTTCATCGCCATGACGTCGTGACGTCGCCGAGACCCTGAGCGGCCCCCGACCGTCGATGGCCCGAAGCGTCTCCACGGGGTCCGCCTTGGCCTTGACCGCGCAACGCGCATGATCCTTGCTCCGGCGGCCACGACGACGAGGTTGCCCGTGCTGCTGACACCCCGCGAAAAGGACAAGCTGCTGATCGCCATGGCGGCACAGGTGGCGCGCAACCGCCTCGCACGGGGCGTGAAGCTCAACCACCCGGAGGCGGTGGCACTGATCACCGATTTCGTGGTCGAGGGCGCCCGGGACGGCCGCACCGTGGCCGATCTGATGCAGGCCGGCGCCAAAGTGCTGACCAGCGATCAGGTCATGGAGGGCGTGCCGGAGATGATCCACGACATCCAGGTCGAGGCCACCTTCCCGGACGGGACAAAGCTCGTCACCGTGCACCACCCGATCCGGGGGACGGCCTCGGCAGACGTCCCCGGGGCCGTGACGACGCTGCCCGGCGAGATCGTCTTCAACGCAGACGCCGAGCGGACCGTGCTCGAAGTCGCCAATGTCGGGGACCGGCCGATCCAGGTCGGCTCGCACTATCACTTCTTCGAAGTCAATCCGGGCCTCGTGTTCGAGCGGGAGCAGGCCCGCGGCAAGCGCCTCGACATCGCGCCGGGCACCGCCGTGCGTTTCGAGCCGGGATCGACGCGGGAGGTCGCGCTGGTGCCGCTCTCCGGCGGACGCACCGTGTACGGTTTCCGCGGCGACGTGATGGGCAAGCTCTGACCATGGCCAATTCGCCCAAGCCCGCCAGCCTGCCCCGGTCCGCCTACGCCGACATGTTCGGCCCCACGGTCGGCGACCGTATCCGCCTCGCCGATACCAGCCTGGAGATCACGGTCGAGCGCGACTTCACCACCTATGGTGAGGAGGTGAAGTTCGGCGGCGGCAAGGTCATCCGCGACGGCATGGGCCAGAGCCAGGCGACCAACGCCGACGGCGCCGTCGACACGGTGATCACCAACGCCGTGGTCCTCGACCATTGGGGCATCGTGAAATGCGATGTCGGAATCGTCCGCGGCCGGATCTTCAAGCTCGGCAAGGCCGGCAACCCGGATGTGCAGCCCGGAATCGACATCGTGGTCGGCCCGGGCACGGAGGTCATCGCCGGCGAGGGCAAGATCCTGACGGCGGGCGGCTTCGACAGCCACATCCACTTCATCTGCCCGCAGCAGATCGAGGAGGCGCTCTGCTCGGGGATCACCACGATGCTCGGCGGCGGCACCGGGCCGGCCCACGGCACCTTCGCCACCACCTGCACCCCGGGCCCCTGGCACATCGCCCGGATGATCGAGGCGGCCGACGCCTTCCCGATGAATCTCGCCTTCGCCGGCAAGGGCAATGCGTCCCGGCCGGATAGCCTCGTCGAGATGGTGCGGGCGGGTGCCTGCGCGCTGAAGCTGCACGAGGATTGGGGCACCACGCCCGCGGCGATCGACACCTGCCTGTCCGTGGCCGATGCCCACGACATCCAGGTCATGATCCACACCGACACGCTCAACGAATCGGGCTTCGTCGAGGACACGATCGCCGCCTTCAAGGGCCGGACGATCCACGCCTTCCACACCGAGGGCGCCGGCGGCGGCCACGCCCCCGACATCATCAAGGTCGCCGGGCTGCCGAACGTGCTCCCGTCGTCCACGAACCCGACGCGGCCCTACACGTGGAACACGATCGACGAGCATCTCGACATGCTCATGGTCTGCCACCACCTCGACCCGTCGATCCCCGAGGATCTCGCCTTCGCGGAGAGCCGGATCCGGCGCGAGACCATCGCGGCCGAGGACATCCTGCACGATATCGGCGCGCTCTCGATGATGTCCTCCGACAGCCAGGCCATGGGCCGGGTCGGCGAGGTCATCATCCGCACGTGGCAGACCGCCGACAAGATGAAGCGGCAGCGGGGCGCGCTGCCGGGGGATGCCTCCGGCACCGACAACCTGCGGGCGCGCCGCTACATCGCCAAATACACGATCAACCCGGCCATCGCGCACGGCATCTCCCGGCACATCGGCTCGGTGGAGCCCGGCAAGCTTGCCGACCTCGTCCTCTGGACGCCGGCCTTCTTCGGGGTGAAGCCCGATCTCGTGCTGAAGGGCGGCAGCATCGCGGCCGCCCCCATGGGCGACCCGAACGCCTCGATCCCGACGCCGCAGCCGGTGCATTACCGGCCGATGTTCGGTGCCTACGGTCGGGTCCCCTTCGCCACCGCCCTGACCTTCGTCTCCAAGGCCGCCGTCGACGACGGCCTGCGGGAACGGCTCGGCGTCCAGAAGGACCTGGTGGCCGTGGAGAATGTGCGCGGCGGCATCTCGAAGAAAAGCATGATCCTCAACGACGCCACGCCCGAGATCGAGGTGGATCCCGAGACCTACGACGTCCGGGCCGACGGCGAGCTGCTGGTCTGCGAGCCCGCCGAGGTGCTGCCCATGGCGCAGCGCTACTTCCTGTTCTGAGCGGTCCCGTCCGATGATTCGCGCCACCCGCATCCTTCGCCGGGACGCCCTGTCCGGCGGCGAGATCGTCGACCGCGTCGTGCTCGATCACGGCGACCGGCATCGCCGCCGGGTCGCCATGCGCGGCGCGGGCGGGCTGGGCTTCCTGCTCGACCTGCCGGAGCCGGCCGTGCTGGAGGACGGCGACGCCCTGGTCCTGCAGGACGGCCGCCTCGTCTGGGTCGAGGCGGCGCCGGAGCGCCTTCTGGAGATCCGCGCACCGGACGACCATGCCCTCAAGCGCCTGATCTGGCACATCGGCAACCGGCACATCCCCGCCGAGATCGGCGCGGACGCGGTGTGGATCGCCGATGACCATGTGCTCGCCGAGATGGTGCGCGGTCTCGGCGGCACCGCCGAGCCCGTGGAGCGACCGTTCCGGCCCGAGGGCGGTGCCTATTCCGGCGGCCACGCCCACGAGCATGACCATTCCCACGGCGGCCAACACCATCACCACCATGCCGGCGGCTGAAACCCTGGATTCGCTGCGTCTGATGGCGTGGCTGTCGCCGGGTTACCCGGTGGGCGCCTACGCCTACTCGCACGGCCTGGAATGGGCTGTCGAAGCCGGAGATATCCGCGACGAGGCCGGCCTGACGCTGTGGCTCGAGGACGTCTGTACCCGCGGCGCCCTGCGCAACGACCTGATCCTCGCGGCCGAGGCCCACCGGGCGGCAGGCGCCTCCGACGGCGTCGGCCTCATCGCCGTCAACGACCTCGCGCTCGCCCTCGCCCCGTCGCGGGAACTGCACCTCGAGACGAGCCAGCAGGGGCGGAGCTTTCTCGACGCGACACGCGGCGCCTGGCCCTGCCCGGCGCTTGCGGCGCTCTCCGAAGAACTGCCGGGTCCGGTCGCCTACCCGGTCGCCGTCGGGCTCGCCGCCGGGGCGCATCGCATGGCGCTGGCGCCGGTTCTCGCCGCCTACGGCCTCGCCTTCCTTCAGAACCTCGTCTCGGCGGCCCTGCGGGCGGCGCCCGTGGGCCAGGCAGCCGGGACCCGGGTGATCGCCGCCCTTGCTCCGCGGTTCGTGCCGCTGGCCGCCGCCGCCGCTGAGGCGGGGCTCGACGCCCTCGGTGCCGCAACCTTCCGCCTGGATCTCGGCTCCTTTCGGCACGAGACCCAATATTCCCGCATCTTCCGATCCTGAGCCTGAAGCATGACCTCCTCGAACGGCCCCCTCCGCGTCGGCATCGGCGGTCCCGTCGGCTCCGGCAAGACCGCCCTGATGGAGCAGCTCTGCAAGCGCTTCCGCGACCGCTACGAGATCTGTGCGATCACCAACGACATCTACACGAAGGAGGATGCGCGCATCCTGACGGTGGCCGGCGCCCTCCCCGAGGAGCGCATTCTTGGTGTCGAGACCGGTGGCTGCCCGCACACCGCGATCCGAGAGGACGCTTCGATCAACCTCGCCGCCGTCGCCGAGATGACCCGGCGGTTCCCCAAGCTCGATCTGGTCCTGATCGAATCCGGGGGCGACAATCTCGCGGCGACGTTCTCGCCCGAACTCGCCGACATCACCCTCTACGTCATCGACGTCGCCGGCGGCGAGAAGATCCCCCGCAAGGGCGGCCCGGGCATCACGCGCTCGGATCTGCTGATCGTCAACAAGACCGACCTCGCGCCCCTCGTCGGCGCCGACCTGTCGGTCATGGAATCCGACACGCAGCGGATGCGCGGCGCGCGGCCCTACGTGTTCGCGTCCTTGCGGGAGGGGGCGGGCGCGGATTCTGTCGCGCGCTTCGTCGAAGAGGCGGGCGGTCTCGGTCGCTGAACCGATGAGCCGGTCGCGTCGAACGCGTGGTGCTCGACTCTAGCGCCCGGCTTCGGCGGAGCGGGCGCGAACCGACGACGATTTCGGCACACCCATGAGCGCGTCGAGGCGGCTCATGCGGGCGTTGAAATCGTTCATGACGGTCTGGCGCGCCTTGAGTGCGGCGCTGGGCTGGACCTTGGCGGCCGCCTGACGCGGCCGTGCCTCAGCCTGGACCGTCGGAACGGCGAGAAGCGCCGCCAGCGCGGCGATGGTCAGGGTCGGTTTCATCGCGCGAAATCCCTCGTGCATCCGCGGCGCCGAACGTCGCGAAGCCGCACGAGATTAGGCGTGCCGGACCCGGGGCCGCGTGCGCGAGCGCACAACACGTAAGATTGATCTGTCTGCGCATCGAGCTGGCTCCGTCAGGTTGACAGTCCGTCGCGACTGATTCAACCCGCGGTATCGGGGCCTTCTGGACGGTATCGCGCATGCGAAATCTGCGGTGGCTCGCCGCCCTGCCCTTTCTGGGCATCCTGATCGGTCCGTTCTTTCTGAACCGGGTCGAACCCTTCGTTCTCGGCCTGCCGCTGCTCCTCGCCTGGCTGGTGTTCTGCGTGATCGGAACCTCGGCGGTGATGGCGGTGATCTATCTCGCCGATCCCCAGAACCGAAGCCCGGAGGAACCGCGATGAGCGTCGCCCTCATCATCGTGGCGGCCGGGTTCGCGCTGGCGATCGGCCTCGGGCTCTACGCACGGCTGGGTCGTGAGATGGGCCTGGAACAGTGGACGGTGGGCGGCCGGGGCTTCGGCACCACCCTCGTCTTCCTGCTGATGGCCGGCGAGATTTACACGACCTTCACGTTCCTGGGCGGGTCCGGCATCGCCTACGGCAAGGGCGGCCCGGCCTACTACATCCTCTGCTACCTGACGCTCGCCTACGTCACCTCGTATTGGCTGCTGCCGCCCGTCTGGCGCTACGCGAAGCAGAACGGCCTCTACACGCAGCCCGATTTCTTCGCCCGCAAGTACCGAAGCCCGACGCTCGGCATGCTGGTGGCTCTGGTGGGGATCGTGGCGCTGGTCCCCTACCTCGTGCTCCAGTTCAAGGGCCTGGGGATCATCGTCTCCACAGCGTCCTACGGAGCCATCTCGTCGACCGCCGCGGTCTGGATCGGGGCAGCCGCCCTCACCGTCTACGTGGTCGTCTCGGGCGTCCACGGCTCGGCCTGGACGGCGGTGATCAAGGACACCAGCATCCTGTTCGTGGTGGTCTTCCTCGGGATCTACCTGCCGGTGCACTATTACGGCGGCTATGGAGGGCTGTTCCAGGCCATCGAGGCGGCGAAGCCCGGCTTCCTCGCCCTGCCCGATCGCGGCCAGAGCCCGACCTGGTTCACCACGACGGTCCTGCTCACCGCCCTGGGCGGATACATGTGGCCGCACACCTTCGCGTCGCTCTACACGGCGCGCGAGCCCGGCGCCTTCCGGCGGAACGCCGTGATCCTGCCGATCTACCAGCTGATCAACCTCTTCGTGTTCGTAATCGGCTTCACGGCCGTCATGCAGGTGCCCGGCCTCACCGGCCCGGATGTCGATCTGTCGCTGTTCAAGCTCGCCCTTGCGACCTTCCCGCCCTGGGTCATCGGCCTCATCGGCGCCACCGGCGTGCTGACCGCTCTGGTCCCGGGATCGATGATCCTGATCGCCGGCGTGACGCTGGTGGCCAACAACCTCGTCCGGCCCCTGCGACCCGGCATGGACGATGCCGCCACCGCCCGGCTGTGCAAGATACTGGTGCCGATTCTGGCGCTGGTCTGCGTGGGCTTCACCCTGTCGGGCGGCGACACGATCGTGCAGCTCCTGTTGATGGGCTACAACTTCGTCACGCAGCTCTTCCCGTGCTTCATCGCCAGCCTGATGCGGCGCAACCCGCTCGATCGGCGCGCTGCGATGGCCGGCATCGTCGCGGGCGTCGCCACCGTGGCGGCGACCGTCCTGAGCGGGTTCAGCCTGTCCAGCCTCTCCGCCCTCGGACCGCTCCAGGACGTGAATGTCGGTATCGTGGCGCTGATAGTGAATCTCGTGGTCACCCTCGCGGTGGCGCAACTGATGCGCGTCGGGGCGACCGCCGCGCAGGCCGCTGAGTGACGGGCCTCAGGCCTGCCCCCGCCGGGTCGTGAGCCAGGATGCCAGCAGCACCGCGGCGCTCACCAGCCCGACCAGGAGGGTCGAGGCCGCGTTGATCTCCGGGTTCACCCCGAGTCTGACCTGGCTGTAGAGCCGCATCGGCAGCGTGGTCGAGCCGGGGCCGGACACGAAGCTCGCGATGACGAGGTCGTCGAGCGACAGGGTGAAGGCGAGGAGCGCCCCGGCGGTCAGAGCGGGCGCCAGAAGCGGCAGGGTGACGGTCATCAGCACCCGCGCCGGCGTCGCGCCGAGGTCGGCCGCGGCTTCCTCCAGGGATCGATCGAGACCGCGCAGGCGCGCCCCGACCACCACCGCCACGAAGCCCGTGCAGAACGTCGTGTGGGCGATGACGATCGTGAGGAGGCCCCGGTCCAGCCCGATCCCGATGAACATCAGCAGGAGCGAGAGGCCGATCATCACCTCCGGCATCACGATCGGTCCGACGACGAGGCCGGTGAACAGCGCCCGTCCGCGGAAGCGGCCCTGCCGCTCGAGGACTAGGGCTGCGAGGGTGCCGAGGATCGTGGCGAGCAGGCTCGCAAGGATCGCGACCTTCAGAGACACCCAGGCGGCCGCGATGAGCGGCGCGTCGGACATCAGCGTACCGTACCAGCGGGTCGAGAAACCGCCCCAGACCGTGACCAGGGGCGAGGCGTTGAACGAGTAGACGATCAGCACCACGATCGGCGCGTAGAGGAAGACGAGGCCGGCCGCGAGGGCGGTGCGGGTGACCCAGGTCACGGGGACTCTCCCTCGCCGGCGCGCAGGCTGTCCCGGAACAGCACCACCGGGCCGATGACGATGGCGAGGATCAGGACCGCCACCGCGGAGGCCAGGGGCCAGTCGCGGTTCGAGAAGAACTCGGTCCAGAGCACCCGGCCGAGCATCAGGGTTTCCGAGCCGCCGAGAAGGTCCGGGATCACGAACTCGCCGATCATCGGGATGAAGCACAAGCCCGCGCCGGCCGCGATCCCGGGCAGGCTGAGCGGCAGGGTCACGGTCCAGAACACCCGGGTCGGCGAGGCGCCGAGATCCGCAGCGGCGTCCCGCAGCGTCGGGTCGAGGCGGTTCATCACCGCGTAGAGCGGCAGGACCATGAAGGGCAGATACGCGTAGACGAGGCCGATGATAACCGCGGCGTCGGTGTTGAGGATCGTGAGCGGCTCGCCGATCAGCCCGAGCCGGATCAGCGTGAGGTTGAGCAGACCCTCCGGTTTGAGGATCGCGATCCAGGCGTAGACCCGGATCAGGAAGCTGGTCCAGAACGGCACGACCACCAGCGCCACGAGGAGCGGCTGCCATCGGGACGGGGCGCGGGCCAGCGCGTAGGCGAGCGGTGTGCCCAGGGCGACAAGGATCAGGCTGGCCAGGGCGGCGTAGGTCAGCGAGCCGAGGACGGCGTCCCGATAGAGCGGGTCGGCGTAGAGCGTCAAATAATTGTCGAAGTTCAGGGCTTCGAGAAAGCTCGACCAGCCGTCGAGGCCGGCCCGCCAGTCGAGCACCGGCAGATAGGGGGGAATCGCCGTCGCCGGCTCCGACAGGCTGATCTTGAGGGTGATCGCGAACGGCAGCAGGAAAAACGCCGCCAGCCAGAGGAAGGGTGGCAGCCGCACGAGACGATCGAACAGCCGTGCCGTTATCCGGCCGCTCACCGGTAGGCACCCGGATCGCGCCGCCTTGGGCGGGCATGCGGGTCGTCCGACGGCGCGATGGGCCTCATGCGGGCAGGATCACGGCGGCCTCGGCCGCGAAGCCGGCATGCGATACCGATCCAAGCGCCTGCCCGGCCTCCGTCGGTCGCCCGCTCGCCCGCAGCGTCGTGCCGTCGGGCAGGCGCAGGGTCCGACGCAGCCTGTCTCCGAGAAAGACGGAATCGGCGATCACCACCGGCAGCCCCTCCGTGCCGAGAACGAGGTCCTCCGGCCGCACGGCGACCACGACGGCGGCCCCCGTCTCCAACGTGCCCGCCGCGACGCCCCGCACGGCGCCATAAGCGGTCTCGACTTCGCGGGCGCCGCCGGGCCCTCCCGCGCCGAGGCGGCCGGGGATGAGGTTCACGTCGCCGAGCAGCCCGGCCACGAAGCGGCTCGCCGGGCGTCGGTAGAGCTCCGCCGGAGGTCCGACCTGGATCAAGCGCCCGCCTTCCATAACGCCGATCCGGTCGGCAAGCATCATCGCCTCCTCGGGATCGTGCGTGACGACGATAAAGGCGGTGCCGAGCCGCCGCTGGACGGCGCGCAACTCGCCCTGCGTCTCCTCGCGCAGGCCGCGATCCAGGGCGCCGAGCGGCTCGTCGAGAAGCAGCAGCTGCGGCTCCCGGGCCAGCGCCCGGGCCAGGGCGACCCGCTGCCGCTGACCGCCCGAGAGCGTGTCGGGTCGGCGGTCGCCGAACCCGTCGAGGCGCACGAGCCGGAGCAGGTCCGCCACCCGGCTCGCGGCGGCGGCGCGGCCGAGGCCCTTGAGACCGTAGCCGATATTGCCGGCCACGCTCATGTGCGGGAACAGGGCATAGGACTGGAACATCATGTTGACCGGCCGCCGGTGGGGCGGCAGCGCGGTCAAATCGGCCTCCCCCAGCAGGATCCGCCCGGCGGTCGGTCTCTCGAAGCCCGCGATCATGCGCAGAAGGGTGCTCTTCCCGCAGCCGGATGGCCCGAGCAGGCAGAAGAACTCCCCCGGCTCGAGATCGAGCGTCACGGCCTCGACGGCGTGGTGCGTGCCGAAGCGTTTGGTCAGCTCCTCGAGCCGCAGGCGCGGCGCCGGCAGGCCGGACAACGGATCAGGAATCCTCGCGCAGCGCCTCGGCCACGCGCGCTTCCAGGAGATCCGGCCGCCGCAGGACGAGGGCGCCGCGGGTGCGGTCGACCAGACCCTCGGCGGCCATCGCGGTGAATTCCCGGGTCACCTGCTCCCGCCGGCAGCCGATCCGGGCGGCGAGGACGTGGTGGTAGGGCGGGGGCGACACCACCCGCTCGCCCCCGGCCCCGGCCCGCGGCACGGAGAGGCGCAGCAGCTCGGCATACAGCCGGTGCTTGAGATCGAGCAGGGCGTGCTCCATCAGCCGCGTATTCAGCTCGCGCACGCGCTTGGCCAGGAGCCGGAACAGCCGGTCGGCGATCGCCTCGGACGCGAAGACGATCTGGCGGAACACCGGGGCCGGCACCACGCAGACCTCGCCGCGCGTCAGCGCCGTGACGTTGGCCGAGCGGCCGATCCCGTCGATCGCGGCGAGTTCGCCGAAGAAGGCCCCGCCCCGCATCTCCCCCAGGATGACCTCCTTGCCGGACTGGGTCCGGTTCAGGATGCGGACCTCGCCGGAGGCGATGAAGTACACGTCGGTGGAGATGTCGTCGAAGTCGACCAGAACCTCGTTCTCGTCGAAGCGGCGCCAGTGGCAGCGGGGCTCGTAGGGCCCGAGCTCAATGCCCGGATCCTTGAAGAAGGGTATCGTCCCCAACCGCGCCATCGATCGTGTTCCCTCAACTCCGGCCTCCGTCCCTGCCCTGACGGGGGCCAGCCAGCAGATCTGGGGACGGGAGCAGCCCGTACAGTGACGTCGCGCTCCGCCGGGGCGGTGCTGGATCGATCGGGCATGATGATCGTGACGGTCGCGGGCTGGACGGTCAAGCCGCGTCCCGATGAACAGGAGTTTATTGGCGTGGATCACCCATGAGGGCTAGGTTCCCTGTCCGCTGCGGCGGCCTGACTCGATGCATCAAGACGTTCCATTCCCGCTCTCGACAGCCTCTCCAGGCCCTCGTCTTCAGGCGACCTTGTCTCATCCGTTCGAGCGGTCGGGACGCAGCCTCCATTCGGGGCGACACGCCACGGTCCGCGTCAGCCCGGCGCCGGCCGGCCATGGCATCGTCTTTCGGCGTCGTCTGAAGGATGGTCGCGCGGTCGATGTGCCGGCCGATTGGCGACTTCGGGAATCGCAGCCGCTGTCCTCGGCGGTGCGGCGGGAGGGGGTCCTCGTCCGCACGATCGAACACCTCATGGCATCGCTGAGTGCCTTGCGGATCGACAACGTGCTGGCCGAGATCGACGCGGACGAGCTGCCGATCTTCGACGGCAGCGCCACGCCGTGGTGCGAGGCCATCCGGGCCGCGGGCCGGAGCGAGCAGACCTTGCCCTGCCGGGTCATCCGCCTGCTGCGGACCGTTGCGGTCGAGAACGGGCGGCGGCGGCTTCAGATCGAGCCCGGCGACGGACTTCACATCAGCGGCCACCTCGCGCTGGCGCATTTCGGGTCGGTCGACTGGTCGGGTGCGATAACGCCCGAAGGCTTCGAGCGGGAGATTGCGCCGGCGCGCAGCTTCGGTCGCTACCTGCGAGCCATGGCGGGGCGCGCCTACGGCTTCGTCCGGGGGACGGACTTCCTGCAGGGCGTATCGCCCCGCTCGGCGGCGCTCCTCGTGCGCGGGCACGTGCTCGGCGGGATGCGGGTCCCCGATGAGCCGGTGCGGCACCGCATCCTCGATCTCATCGGCGATCTCGCTTTGGCGGGGCACCCGATCGAGGGCCGCATCTCAGCCTTCCACACGGGACACGAACTCAACCACGCCCTGGTCGCGGCCCTGATGAGCGACAGCTCGGCCTGGGAACTCGTTTGAGGCGCAGCCGACAGATCGGAGGAGGCCTTAGGCGGAGGCAGGTCGAGGAGGTTCGCAGGCGGCCGCCACCTCACCGAAGGCTCGGACCAGATCGACATCGAGCTTCGCGGTCATCTGCCTCAGGATGGCGTAGGCCTCCGGGGCCGATTTCGGCGCCTTGTAGGGGCGCGCCTCGATCAGCGCGGCGAAGATGTCGCAAATGGTGATCAGCCGAACGAGATCCGGGATCTGCGACCCGCGCAAGCCGTCCGGATAGCCCGAACCGTCGAGATATTCGTGGTGCGAGCGGACCACCGACAGGGTCAGCGCGTCATAATCGCCCGTCAGCAGCATCGCGTGACCGAGCGCCGGGTGACGATCCATCTCCTTGCGCTCGAGGGGCGTCAGCGGTGCCGGCTTGTTCAGGATGGCGAGCGGGATCTTGGCCTTGCCGATGTCGTGGAGCAGCGCCCCTTTGACCAGGTACCGGGAATCGGCCTCGCTGAGCCCCAGAATACGGGCGAATTCGGCTGCGATCCCGGCTACGCTCAGGCAGTGGCGGTGGGTGACGTCGTCGAAATTCGCGACGACGTCGAGCCAGTTGCGCACCTTCGCCTCGCGGATGGCCTGATTGACCAAGTCGGCGCCGCTTTCGACCACCGCTGGCGGGGGCGCCTGATCGGCCCGGAACAGGCTGACGAAGGCCGCATGTGCCTCATGGATCTGATGCCGCCACCGGCGGGCGGATCGCGTATCCGGCCCGCCGTCGGTCAGGGTCGCGACCGCATTCAGCAGCAGGGCGCTCGCCGTGGAGGCCGCCATCACCCGGGTCGCCCCCAGAGCCGTCGCCTGGATCTCGCCGCGCCCGAGATTGCCGTGGATCAGGGCGAGAAACGGGACCCCGGGGGCCCGCACCGTGGACAGGACCTGACGCAGGCGCCGGACGGATTCGGAGGTAAGTGCGCTGACGTCGCTGATGATCAATGCGGCGCCCGATGGCGGGGCCGCGTCGCCGTAGAGGTCGTGCAACATCACGGAAATGCCGCCGCCGAGGTTGCGCGCGAGCCGCCCGCCCCGCTCGAGATCGTCGGTCAAGATCAGGGTCTGGCCCAACAACTCCCCCCGTCGCTCGCCTCGTTCCGGGCGTCCAACGTGTGCGAGCGCACTCTAACCAATGATCGGCCTATCGAAATCTGGATAGACGTCGCTCAAGATAATTATAGTCGCATTACGTTAAAATTTTAGCCGCCCAGGCAGGTATTCTCCGCTTCAATCAGGTATCCAACCCGTCACGCCGAGGCCTCGCGAATCGTGCCGGTCGGCGCGGAGCCGGCGCTTGCCTCGCCGCGTCCGGACAGCCAGAACGCCGTCATGCTGCGCGTCAATGACCTCACCTATCGCATCGGCGACCGTCTGATCCTCGATTCCGCGAGCTTCACGATCCCGGAAGGCGCCCGCGTCGGTCTCGTCGGGCGCAATGGGGCCGGCAAGACCACGCTGTTCAAGGCCATTCTCGGCGATCTGCCGGTGGATGCGAAATCGGTGGCGCTGCCCAAGGGCATGCGGATCGGCGCCGTTGCCCAGGAGGCACCGGCCGGGCCGGAGACGCTGCACGCCGTCGTGCTCGCCGCCGACACGGAGCGCACCCGGCTGATGGCGGAGGCCGAGCATGCGGACGGCTTGCGCCGCGCCGAGATCGAGACCCGGCTCGTCGATATCGGCGCCCACTCGGCGCCGGCCCGGGCCGCCGCGATCCTGCACGGCCTGGGGTTCGATGCGGCCGCCCAGGGGCGGCCTTGCTCGGACTTCTCCGGCGGCTGGCGGATGCGCGTGGCGCTGGCCGCCGTCTTGTTCTCGGAGCCGGACCTGCTGCTCCTCGACGAGCCGACCAACTATCTCGACATCGAGGGCACGCTCTGGCTGTACGATTACCTGGAGCGCTACCCGCGCACCGCCATCATCATCAGCCACGACCGCGACCTGCTCGACACCAGCGTCGATCACATCCTCCATCTCGATCGCGGCAAGCTGACGATCTACCGCGGCGGCTATTCGAGCTTCGCCAAGCAGCTCTCGGAGAAGCGGGTGCTCCAGGCCAAGGCGAAGGCCAAGCAGGATGCCGAGCGCGCGCATCTCCAGAGCTTCATCGACCGGTTCAAGGCCAAGGCCACCAAGGCGCGGCAGGCCCAGTCGCGGATGAAGCGGCTGGCCAAGATGGAGCCGATCGCGGCGCTGCTCGACGACGACGTGCCGGTGATCCACCTGCCGAGCCCGGAGAAGCCCCTGTCGCCGCCGATCGTGGCGATGGAGCGGGTCAAGGCCGGCTACGGGGACCGGATCGTCCTGACCGGGCTCGACCTCAGCCTCGCGCCGGACGACCGGGTGGCGTTGCTGGGCGCGAACGGCAACGGCAAGTCGACCTTCTGCAAGCTGATCGGCGGCCGGCTCGGCCCCGTGGCCGGCGAGGTCAAACGCTCCTCAAAGATGGAGGTCGCCTATTTCGCCCAGCATCAGCTCGACGAGTTGCGGCCCTCCGAGAGCGCCTACGCGCATGTCCGAACCCTGATGCCGGACGTTCCGGAGGCCAAGGTGCGCTCCGCGACGGCGCGGCTGGGCTTCGGCGCCAACAAGGCCGACACGCCGGTCGAGAAGCTCTCGGGCGGCGAGAAGGCGCGCCTGCTCATGGGCCTCGCGGCCTTCCACGGCCCACACCTCCTGATCCTCGATGAGCCGACCAACCACCTCGATATCGAGAGCCGGCAGGCCCTCGTGGAGGCGATCAACGACTACGAAGGGGCCGTCATCCTCGTGTCCCACGACCGCTTCCTGGTCGAGGCCTGCGCCGACCGGCTCTGGCTCGTCGCGGACGGCACGGTGAAGACCTTCGACGGCGACATGGACGATTACCGGCGCTTCGTCCTGTCGGGGCCGGAGCGCGAGGCGGAGCGCGAGACCGAACCGTCCGGCGGCCAGAAGGCCGAGGCGCGCCGGGCCGGCGTCGAGCGCCGCGCGGCCCTGGCGCCGCTGCGCAAACGCCTGGAGGCCATCGAGGCCCGCATGGCCAAGCTGACCGCGGCGATCCAGAAGATCGACGCGGCGCTGGAGGACGGGTCCGCCTTCCGCGAGAACGCCGCCAAGGCGGGCGAGATCGCCAAGATGCGCGCGGACGCCGCGCAGGCGCTCGCCTCCGCTGAGGAGGAATGGCTGAATGTGAGCGCGGAGATCGAGGCCGCCTGAGGCGTTCCCCGGCGCGCTCGGACCCCTCGAGGCCGGTGGTTCCCATCCGTGCGGGCGCTGCGAAACCATCCAGCAGCGCCACGGCAGGCCGGGCGGCGCGATGCTCGTTCAGAGCGACAGTTCGATCGCCCGCTCCAGGATGTCGACGCCGAGGTCGATCTCCTCGTCGGTGGCGGTCAGCGGCGGGGCGATGCGGAACACGCCGCCCATGCCCGGCAACTGCACGATGTTCATGCTCAGCCCGAGGTCCAGGCAGCGCCGGGTGATCGCATCGCCCAGATCCGGCGCCGGCACCTTCGTGCCCCGGTCGGCCACGATCTCGACGCCCTGCAGAAGCCCGCGGCCCCGGAGGTCGCCGATGCAGGCGAAGCGCTGCTGAAGGGCGCCCAACCGCGTGGCGAGCCGGGCGCCGGCCTCCTCGGCCCGGGCGACGAGGCCGTCGCGCCGGACGAGCTCCAGCACCTTGAGGCCCACCGCTGCGGGCAGCGGATCGGAGACGTGCGTGGTGTAGAACAGGAACCCGCGGGCGTGGCAGAGATCCTCGATCTCCGGCGTGGTCAGGACCGCCGCGAGCGGCAGGCCGGCGCCCAGGGTCTTCGACAGGGTGAGGATGTCCGGGACCACGCCGTCGCGTTCGCAGGCGAACATCAGGCCCGTGCGGCCGATGCCCGTCTGGGCCTCGTCGAGGATCAGCAGCATCCCCCGCTCCGCGCATTTCCGCTTGAGCGCGGCGAGGTAGCCCGGCGGCAGTTCGAGGATGCCCCCGGAGCTGAGGATCGGCTCGGCCAGGAACGCCGCGAGGTTGCCGGTCGATTGCCGGTCGACCAGCGCGAAGGCGTAATCGAGTTCGGTCTGCCAGTCGGGGGCTCCGTCCTTCTCGAAGGTGGGGCGGTAGGCGTTCGGCGCGGGGATCGCGAAGGAGCCGACGGAGGCCGGGCCGTAGCCCTTGCGGCCGGCGCTGTAGGTCGCCCCGGCCGCCCCCGCCGTCATCCCGTGCCAGGATTGCGCGAAGCTCACGACCTCCCAGCCGCCCGTGGCGAGCTTGGCCATGCGCAGGGCGGCCTCGTTGGCCTCTGCGCCGGTGGTCAGCAGGAGCGTCCGGTCGAGGTCGCCGGGGGCGATCCGGGCCAATTCCGTCGCGAGATCGACCACGGGCCGGCTCAGCATGCCGCTGAACAGATGGTCGAGATGTCCGACATGATGCGCGGCCACCGCGGCGATCTCGGGATGCCCGTGGCCCAGGATCGCGCTCATCTGGCCGGAGGTGAAATCGAGGATCTTCCGGCCGTCCGCGTCGTAGACGAAGCTGCCCTCCGCCCGCTCGATGATGACCGGCGCGAAGGAGCCGCCGTACCGCACGAGATGCCGACGTGCGCGCGTCCAGAAATCGGCGTCGTCGTTCCGTGTCATCGTCGGTCCTGCAGCCGGGTCCAGCCGCACCATGCTAGGACCGCCGCGGACGGCAGAAAAGCTTATCGTTCTGAACCGAGAGTTCAGAGGTTCTTATGGCTCACAGCCTCGACATCGATCTCCTGCGCAGCTTCGCCGCGGTGGCGGAGACCGGCGCCCTGAGCCGGGCGGCGGAGCGGGTCAGCCGCAGTCAGGCCGCCCTCAGCATGCAGATGAAGCGCCTGGAGGATCTCGTCGCGCAGCCGCTTCTGCGGCGGACGGGGCGCGGGGTCTCCCTGACGGTGCAGGGGGAGCGCCTTCTGGTTCATGCGCGCCGGATCCTGTCCGCGCACGACGACGCCCTGGCTGAATTGTCCGGACGGAGTCTCACCGGCACGCTGCGGATCGGCTGTCCGGACGATTATGCGCAGGCGTTCCTGCCGGCCCTGCTGCGCGGCTTCGCACCCCGACACCCCGCGGCGGCGATCGCGGTGGTCTGCGCCGCGACGCCCCGTCTGGAGGAGCGATGGCAACGCGGTGGACTCGATCTGGCGCTGGTTTCCGTTGCCCGCTCGGCCGAGGGGTAGATCCTCCGGCACGAGGATCTCGTCTGGGTCGCACCGCGCGGTACGCCCGCGGCTTGGCCCGACCCGCTGCCGCTCGCCCTCGGCGATCCCGATACCCTCGATCATCGGGCGGCGCGGGCCGCCCTCGACAAGGCGGGGCGCCCATACCGGATCGCCTACGCGAGCGGCAGCCTGTCGGGCCTGCTGGCCGTGACGCGCTCCGAGCAGGCCGTGGCAGTCCTGACCCGCGCTGCCGTCCCGCCCGATCTGCGCATCCTGACCGGCAGCAGCGGATTGCCGGCGCTGCCGCGCATCGGTCTGACGATCCGCCTGGATGAAGCGTATGCCACTCCGCTCACGCGGGCCTTCGCCGCCCATGTCCGGTCCGTTCTGCCGGCGCTCTGAGCCCGCGATCGATCGGCGAGGGAAAGCCGATCGACCACGACGGTGAAGCCCAGCGCCGCCGTATGCCAGGATCTATGCTTCGTCACCGGATTTCGGCCAGAACACAACGATGTCGTCGTTGTCGACATCGATCCAATTGAAGTGCGTCTTCGGGTTGTCCTGACTGATGCTTTCGAAATGCGCGCTGTTGCACAGAACGTAGACCTCCCGCTCCGGCCCGTGGAAGCCGATATCGATCTCCGACTGGCGAAGGGCCGAGCGGAAGTCCGTATCGGACAGGTGCGCGCCCCGGAACTTCCGGCCAGCCACGTCCGGAAAGGCCGCGCTCCAGGCTGCCATGACCCGGGGATTGTCATACTGAACGACCGTGTCGGTTCCCACGATGCGGGATGGACTGTGATCCAGCCGGACATCCTCGCTCCAGTTGCGGTTGGCTGCGCCGATCGTCTTGGTCGTTTCCGGAGAGACGACAGGCGTCGTCGCCGTGACCGTCGCCATGGCCGCCGCGGCAATCTGGGTGCTGCGCCGATCCGGCGGATCGAACGGCATGGCGTCGATCGCCCGGATCTGGGTTTCGGCCAGCGCGAAGACGGCGCCGGCCGCCTCGGGCGAGAGTGTGTAGATGGACCGGGGATCCGGTGCAGCCGAGACGGCGGCCGGCGCCGTCTTCGCTGTCGTCAGCCCGAGTTCTTCGGCGTGGTTCGCTTTCTGGGTGGCAGCCGTGACGGCAGCCAGGGGAGGTATGTAATCCATCGCGCGGTCTCCATCTCTTCGAGCCGATGCGCTCCCATTGCCGCTCAACGTGAGCAACGTGCCTCCGCGTGATGCGCCGGCAGACATACGTGCCGGCGGTACAGCGGGCGAATGCCGTCCGGACCGGCAACCGGCGCGGCGACGCCCGGCAAGGCCGGGCCGAGCTGCGGTGTCGCCGCGCGGCGCGACCAAGCGCGTCAGCGGTCGCGCCTGCCGGGTCATGCCGTAGGCGGCCGGCGGCGCGGGGCGGCCCGTTCAGAACTGGACGCGCCGGTCCGTGATGCCGGTTAGGCGGAGTGGCGGGGATGCAAGCGGGAAACGCCTCGGCTCTCGGGCGCCACGCGGCCTTCATGACCACCGGCACCCCATCCGCGAGCTTCATGCTCCGTTAATTCTTACGTGCACTCAAACACTTGAAGATGTCAAGTCTATTCTGGCCGTGCCCGCGCCTTTCCACGGTGTCGGCGCCGATGTGCGAAGACAATAGGCCTGTAACGCAACAGAGTTTTCTATTTTTATACTGAAACATGTAGTGGATGACACGCAGTTTTTGGCGGTCATGCCAAGGCATGCCCCATCATGCCATGAGCCGTCCCGATTCACAGGATGCGTGGTGCGCCTGTGCCGTGGGCACCCGGTGGATGCCATGCGGCGGTCCGCGGCCCGGTGATCGGGCGACCCGGTGGCCGGGGACGACGGTGCCTTTCGTCCAGCAAACGCCGCCGATCCCCTCGTCCGATGGGTGGGCGAAGGCTGCGTTTGCCCGCAGCCCGCGGACATGCGAGAGAGGCCGAATGTTGACCGTCGATAGCCTCTGGCGCGCGCGGCACCGGCTCGCGCAGTTCGGGAAGAAGCGGACCGGATCGCCGCGCATCCTCGTGATCGGCGTCTGCCAAGCGGGGTCCATCGCTAAGACGATGCGCTACCTGCTGCCCGAGGCGCGGGTGGATTTCGTTTCGGCCTTTACGGCGGCCCGCCGGTTCCCGCGTCTCGCGGACCTGATGGCGCATGCGGACGGCTACGATCACGTCTTCAGCAGCATCTACCTGCCCCGGTTCAAGGGCGGCGGCACGATCGACACGCTGCGGACGCACCCGAAGGTGCGGTTGATCCCCACCATCGTGTTCAGCGCCTATCATCCGGATCTCGTCCATGTGGGCATGCAGGATTCCGTCACGCTCAACGGCCTGATCTCGGGGCCGATGGGGCATTCGCACTCGGCGATCACGCTGTTCGCCTACCTCTCCGGATTCTCGCAGGCGCAGGCGCTGCGCCTGTTCTCCGAGCCGGTCTTCGAACGCCTCGGGTATTTCAATCTCTGGGACGAGTCGGTTTCGTATCTGCGCGGGCTCGGCGTCCAGGCCGGGTACGATCTGGACACGCACCTCACGCGCTGGGCGCGCCGGGGCTGCTTCATGCACTCGATCAACCACACGAAGCTCTACGTCGTCGCCGACCTCGCCCGGGGCCTGCTGACCCGGGCCGGCGTCCCGTTCGAGGAATGCGATCTCGACGCGTTCCTTCCGGACGATCTCGGCGGTCAGGGCAGCTGGCCGGTCTATCCGGAGATCGCCCAGCATTACGGCGTGCCCGGCAGCGCCCTGTTCTTCAAGGCGGAGACGCGCCGGTCCGGTCCCGCGCGCACGATGAGCCGGGCCGAGTTCGTCGCCGCCTCCTACGCGAATTACGACCGGCGCGAGCGCAAGCTTCTGATCTCGCAGCGTGTCCAGGGCTGGCTCACCGACCCGCCGACGGTGGATTTCCTGCGTGAGGCCGCGGGGCGCGACGCGGCGCCGGCGCGGTCGGAGAGCCGGGCCCCGGCCTTGAGCGCCGGCAGCCTCGCCGGACACGCGTCTTAAGGTTCGGGCGGGCACTTCCCATCGGTCCCGGCGTTGTCGCGCACGGCCCGCGGCTGCGGGATGGACGTCGAGGTGGTTCGATGGGCTCTCAGTCCCGGCACAGCGCCGGTCGATTCGCGGCCGCGGCGGCCCTGACGCTCGTCGGCTCGGCCGCGGCCCTGGCCGGCTGGAGCGGGCTCGCGGTGAACCGGCGGATGCCCCTGCCGCCCGCCCTGCCGGGACGGCACGAACGGCTCCGGACTCGACGCGCCGGCGACATCTCGCTCTACGGATCGACCGAGGTCGAGGGCGTGCCGCTCCTGCTGATCCATTCCATCAACGCCGCGGCCAACGCCTACGAGGTACGGCCGCTCTATCTGCGCTACCGCGGCACGCGGCCTGTCTACGCCCTGGACCTGCCGGGTTTCGGCTTCTCGGAACGGTCGCGCCGCCGGTACACGCCGCGGCTGATGGTGGAAGCGATCCACGCCGCGGTCGATGAGATCCGGCACCGGCATGGCGGCTGGGCGATCGATGCCCTGGCTGTCTCACTGTCGGCCTCGTATCTCGCGCGGGCCAGCCTGGAACGGTCGGATGCCTATCGTAGCCTCGCGCTGATCAGCCCGACGGGATTCGATGGGCGGCTCTCGGGGGACGGTCCCCCGGACGGTCATCGCGGCCGCGACTGGCTGCGCGACGCCCTCGACCGGCCGCCCCTGGGCCGGCCGCTGTTCGATGCCCTGGTCACGCGGCCGAGCATGCGCTTCTTCCTGCAGAAGACCTTCGGCTCGTCCGACATCGACGAGGGTCTGCTCGCCTATGATTACGCGTCGGCCCACCAGCCCGGCGCCGAGCACGCCCCCTGGTGCTTTATCGCCGGTCACCTGTTCCCCACCGACGCGACACGTCTCTACGAGCGCCTGCGCCTTCCGGTCTGGATGGTGCACGGCACGCGCGGCGACTTCGTCGATTACCGGCTGGCGCCGCGGGTCGCCGACCGGCCCAACTGGCGCGTCGAGACCCTGCCGACCGGCGCATTCCCGCATTTCGAGCAGCCGGCGGCGGTCGCGGCCGGCTACGACGCGTTCCTGACGAGCATCATCCGGCTGCCGGCGGCTCGACCGGCGTGATCCGGTAGCGCAGCCACACCACGCCGTCGGAAAGGCGCTCGCAGGCCGTCAGGTCGAGCTTGCGGCGGCTGCCCATCGTGTCCGCCTCCTCGCCGGCGAAGTCGAACACCGCGGGCGTCCCGGTCAGGCCATCGACGGCGGGCACCAGGAGCAGGCTCAGTTCGTCGATGATCCCGGCTTTCAGCATCGAGCCGTTGATGAGGCCGCCGCCCTCGACGAGGAGCCGCTCGATCCCGAACAGGGTGCGCAGCTTCGCCGCCGCCAGGGCGAAGTCGACGGTCCGCTCGCCCGCGAACAGGTAGGACTGGCCGCCTGCCCGGAGCGCGCGCAGATGCGGATCCGGCACGGATTCGGTGAGCACCACCACCACATGGTCCCCCTCGATCGCATTGCGCGCGCCCCAATCCAGACGTCCGCGCGCATCGAGGGCCACGGCGTAGCCCGGCGCGTCGCGGCGGGCGACATGATCCGTCCGCGGGACCGGAACGCCGTCGTCCCGGACCGGCTCCGGCAACGGATCGGCGCTGTCGGCATAGCCCTGCATCGTCACCCGCCCGCACATCCAGGCATCGCCCTGCAGCTCGCCGTGGACGCGCTCGTAATGGCTGTCGGCATCCAGCGTCTTCCAGCGGCGCACCTTGATCCGGCCGTCGACCGACGAGGTCATGTGACAGATGACGTATGGGCGTTCGGCGGATGCCATGGACGATCCTCGTTCAGCGCGCCGGGGCTCCCCCCGCAAACGCCCGCGAAACTAGGCGGATCGTCCCTTCGGCCCAGGGCGGCGCGCGGGATCGAACGCCGCAGCGATCCGCGTCTGTGGACCCGGCGCGCCCCGGTCCCTAAGAATGCGGCGGCCGCCGGGAGCGGCGTCCGTGTTGGATTCCAATGATCGACCTGACCCTCGAGGCCGCCCGCACCATCGTCGACACCGCCCTGCGGGAGGCACGGACACGGACGCTCAAGCCTCTGGCCGTCGTCGTCTACGATGCCCGCGGCGCCCTCAAGGCGGCCGCGGTCGAGGACGGGACCTCCCTGCGCCGGGCCGAGATCGCGAGCGGCAAGGCCAACGGCGCGCTGGCGCTGGGTCTCGGCTCCCGGGCGATCCAGGCGCGGGCGGAGCAGCAGCCCTATTTCGTCGCCGCCGTGACCCATCTCGCCGGCCCCGCCGCCCTCGTGCCGGTGCCCGGCGGCGTGCTGATCCGGTCCGGTGAGGGACGGCTCCTCGGCGCGGTCGGCATTTCCGGCGACACCTCCGACAACGACGAGATCTGCGCGGTGGCCGGCATCGAAGCCGCCGGCCTGAAGCCGGAAACCGGCGCCTGACCATGCGCCTGCGTCGGCGCGACTGGCTGGCCGGCGCGATGGCCCTCTCGGCCGTGCCGCCCGCCCGCGCGGCCGAGGCGCTCTACCGCCGCGGCAACGACGCCGATCCCGAGACCCTCGACCCGCACCGATCGTCCACGGTCGCGGAGGCGCATATCCTGCGCGACCTCGGTGACGGGCTGCTCACCTACGACAATTGCGGCGCCATCATCCCGGGCGCCGCACGCGCCTGGACCGTCTCGGACGACGGCGCGACCCTGCATTTCGACCTGCGGCCCGACGGTCGCTGGTCGAATGGCGAGCCGGTCACCGCGGCGGATTTCGTCTACTCGCTCCGCCGGATGCTCGATCCGGCCACGGCGGCGAAATACGCTGAGATCCTGTTCCCGATCCGCAACGCCGCCGCCGTGAACCGCGGCGAGAAGCCGGCCGACGCCCTGGGCGTGGTCGCGGAGGCGCCGCTGCGGCTCGCGATCACCCTGGAACAGCCGACGCCCTACATCCTGGAACTCCTCACCCATCAGACCGCCCTGCCGGTCCACCGCCCCTCGATCGAGCGCTACGGGGACAGTTTCACCCGGCCGGGAAACCTCGTGACGAATGGGCCCTATCGGCTCGCCGACCGCGTGCCGGGCGGCGCCATCACGCTGGAGGCCAACCCGCACCATCCGGATGCGGCGAGCCTCGCGATCCGCCGGGTCGCCTTCCTGCCGACGCCCGACATCGCATCGGCCGTGCGCCGCTACGCCGCCGGCGAGATCGACTCGCTCTCCGACCTGCCCGTCGACCAGATCGCCGACCTGCGTCGCCGCTTCGGAACGCAGGTGGTGCTCGGACCCTTGCTGGGACTGGCGGCGCTGGTGGTGAACACCCGCAAGGCGCCGTTCTCGGACAGGCGCGTCCGACAGGCGCTGTCGCTCGTGATCGACCGGGAATACTTGGCCGACGGGCTTAACAGCGGCACCATGAGTCCCGCCTATTCCCTATGTCCGCCCGGCCTCGACAATTACCGGACGCCGCCCGAGACCGAGGGCCGCCGCGGCCTGCCGATCGACCACGAGGCGGAGGCGCGCCGACTGCTCGCCGAAGCGGGCTTCGGCCCGGACCGCCCGCTCACGCTAGAGTACCGGTTCAACATCAGCGACAACAACCGCACCGTCGCGGTGGCGCTCGGCGACATGTGGCGCGACCTCGGGATCAGGACCCGCTTCGTCTACACCGACGCCAAGACGCATTTCGCCCACCTGCGCGACGGCGGCGATTTCGACGTCGCGCGCATGAGCTGGCTTGCCGACTATTCAGACCCGCAGAACTTCCTGTTCCTGCTCCAGAGCGGAAATGACGGCATGAATGCCGGCCATTGGTCGGATGCCGCCTACGACACCCTGATGGCGCAGGCGGCCGCCGAGCGCGATCTCACCCGACGGGCCGGCCTGCTCTACGACGCGGAGGCCATCGCCTTGCGCGAACTGCCCTGGATCCCGCTGATGCACTACCGCTCCAAGGCGCTGATCGCGCCGCGGCTGCACGGCTACCGTCCGAACCTGCGCAACGCCGCGCCGACGCGGTTCCTGAGGCTCGACGCGTGATCCGCTTCATCCTGCGCCGCCTGCTCCAGGCGGTGCCGACGCTGCTCGCCGTGGTGACCGTCAGCTTCTTCCTGATGCGGCTGGCCCCGGGCGGACCGTTCGACCTTGAGCGGCCGCTGGCGCCCGCCGCCATGGAGAACCTGCGCCGGGTCTACGGCCTCGACCGGCCGCTCGTCGCGCAGTTCGGCAGCTATCTCGCGGCGCTGGTGCGGGGCGACCTGGGCCCCTCCTTCTCGTTCCGCGACCAGAGCGTCCTCGATCTGATCGCCCGGGGCCTCCCGGTTTCCGCGACGCTGGGCGCCCTCGCCCTCGTGCTGGCCACCGCGCTCGGCGCCGGGCTCGGGATCGCGGCGGCGCTCCGGCGCGGCGGCGTCGTCGATCGGCTCCTGGGCGTCGGTGCGGCCCTGACCCTCTCGCTGCCGAGCTTCGTGGTCGCGCCCCTGCTCCAGATCGCCTTCGGGCTGACGCTGCGCTGGCTGCCGCTGGGAGGCTGGAACGACGGCGCCCCGAGCCACCTGGTCCTGCCGGTCGTGACGCTGGCCCTGCCGCAGGTCGGTGCCCTGGCCCGGCTGACCCGGACCTCGCTGGCCGAGACCCTGCGGACGCAGCCGGTCCGCACCATGCGCAGCCTCGGCCTGCCGCCGGCCCGCGTCACCCGCCACGCCTTGCGGGGCGCGCTCCTCCCGGTTGTGGCCTATCTCGGGCCGCTGGCCGCGTCCCTGCTCACCGGCTCGGTGGTGGTGGAGACGATCTTCGGCCTGCCGGGGATCGGCCGCTACTTCGTCGAGGGCGCGCTCAACCGGGACTACACGCTGGTGATGGGCACGGTGCTGCTGGTCGCCGGACTGGTCATCGCCCTCAACCTCGCCGCCGACCTCGCCTGCGCATGGCTCGACCCGCGCCTCCGGGCGGCGTCGTGACCATCACCGCCGCGGCTCCGGGGCCGGCCCGGCGCGCCGTTCTCCGCTTCGCCCGGGAACGCACCGCCATGGCGGCCCTCGCCGTGCTGATCCTGATCGCCCTCGCCTGCCTGATCGGTCAGGGGCTCACCGGCCACGATCCGGAGCGCGCCTATCCGGACCTGCGTCAGCTCCCGGCCGGCCTCACCGCACAGCCCGATGCCGAGCATCTCCGGCCGGCGCTTGAGCGCCTCGCCTTCCGGATGCGGGTCCGGCTCGACTCAGTCGCGCGCGACGGCGACACGCTGCGGCTCACCCTCGGGTCCGACGCGGGCGTCGATCGGCGCAGTCTGGCCTATCTGCCGCGCTCGGCGCTTTTCGGATCCCCCGACATCCTGGACGAGCGCGACGGCGGTCGGAGCCTCGTCGTCGCGGTGCCGATCCGGCGCCTGCACTTCCTCCTCGGCACCGACATCCAGGGCCGCGACCTGCTGACCCGCTGCCTCGTCGCCGGCCGGATCTCGCTGGCGATCGGGCTCGCCGCCAGCCTCGTCGCCCTGCTCATCGGCGTCGCCTACGGTGCCACGGCGGGTTTCATCGGGGGCGCCGTCGATGCCGTGATGATGCGCGGCGTCGACGTGCTGTACGCCCTCCCCTTCGTGTTCTTCGTAATCCTCCTGCTGGTGTTCTTCCGCCCGAGCCTGCTGCTCATGCTGGTGGCGATCGCCGCGGTGGAATGGCTCGACATGGCCCGGGTGGTGCGCGCCGTGACCCTGTCGCTGCGCGAGCGCGATTTCGTCCGCGCCGCACGGGCGCTCGGCCTCGGGACACCCCGCATCATCCTCCGGCACATCGTGCCCAACACCCTCGGTCCGGTGGCGGTGACCGCCACGCTGCTGGTGCCGCAGGTGATCCTGCTGGAGAGTTTCCTGTCCTTCCTCGGGCTCGGGGTGCAGGAGCCGCAGACGAGCTGGGGCGTCCTGATCGCCGAAGGCGCCCGTTCCATCGAGGGGGCGCCCCACATGCTCGCGGCCCCGGCCGCCTTCCTGATCGCGACCCTGGTGGCCCTCAACCTGATCGGCGACGGCCTCGCGGATGCGCTGGACCCCCGCGGAGACTGATGCCGCGGTCGGCGGCTTCCTCGACTCAGCCCAGCTGCCGGATCGGGGCACCGGCGAGCCAGGCTTCGATGTCCTCGACGGCCTGGGTGAAGAACGTCCGGTAATTGTTGCGCGACACGTAGCCGAGATGCGGCAATGCCAGCACGTTCGGCAGGCGGCGGAACGGGCTGTCGGCTGGCAGCGGCTCGGTCTCGAAGACGTCGAGGCCCGCGCCGGCGATCCAGCCCTCGTCCAGGGCCCGCACCAGGGCGTCCTGATCGATGATCGGCGCCCGTGAGGTGTTCACGAGGAACGCGTCGCGCCGCATGCGGCGCAACTCGGCCGGCCCCAGGAGGCCGCGCGTCCGATCGCCCAGCACGAGGTGGATCGTGACGACATCGCTCGCCTCCAGCAGCGCCTCCTTCGAGGCTGCCCGCTCGACCCCCGCGGCGGCCGCGCGGGCCTCATCGAGGTTCGGGCTCCAAGCGATCACCCGCATGCCGAAGGATCGCCCGATCTGGGCCACCCGCGTCCCGATCTTGCCGAGCCCGAGAATGCCGAGGGTGGCGCCCGCGAGATCGGTTCCGATCGTGCTCTGCCAGGGCCCCCCCTCGCGCATGGCCCGGCCCTCAGACGCCACGTGACGCGCCAGTCCAAGGATCAGCGCCCAGGTCAGCTCCGTCGGCGGCGTCGGACTCGAATCCGTGCCGCAGACGACCACGTTGCGCGCCCGGGCGGCCGCAAGGTCGATCGCGAGGTTGCGCATGCCGCTGGTGACGAGCAGCTGAAGCCGGGGCAGCCGCTCCAGCAGGGCTGCGGGGAACGGCGTGCGCTCCCGCATGATCACAAGAATCTCCGCCTGCGCGATCCGCGCCACGAGGGCATCCGCATCCGGAATGTGCTCGGCGATGGCCGAGACGGCGACGTGATCGGCGAGGCGCGTCCAGTCTGCGAGCGCGAGGGCTGCCTGCTGGTAATCGTCGAGGATGAGGCAGGTGCGCATGGCGATGGGGTAGGCCTCGGTGGGCAGAGCGTCAACGAAGTCCGATCGATGACACGACGTCGGCTCTTCGAAACTGCGGTGCGGTCAAGCGAGCCCGTCACGCCACGACCGCGCCGTCCAGCCCGGAGCCCGGGATCGACCAGGCCTTCGGGGCGGACGGCCAGTATGAGAGATCCCCCCTCTGTCGGGGCTCTCCCGACATTCGGCCGGCGGGATCGCGGAGGAGACGCGGACGGCTCCTAGGCCTCGGCCAATGCTGTGAACGCCACCGCGACGCCGGCGGCGCCGGGATCCTCAACACCGACGAGATCGCCCATAGCCAGGTAGCTCGAGCGGCCGGCGCCGGCGCGGGTCATGCGGGCCGTGGCTTCGGCACCGGCTCGGGCCGCCGCAGCGGCGGCGGTCAGATCTCCACTCCCCAGGGCCTCGACGGCGGGAATCAGCGCGTCGAGCAGGGTGCGGTCGCCGGCCTGAGCGCCGCCATGGCTCTGGACGCGCGCGACGCCCTGCCCGAGCGCCGTGGGCCATGCGGCCCCGTCGGCAAGGGCCGAGGCCGTCGCGGCGAAGAAGATCGAGCCGAGCACACCGCTCGATCCGCCGACGGCGCGGCCGATCCGCTCGGCCAGGGCCCGGCACAGGGCGGCCGGATCGGCCAGCGGCAGTCGGTCGAACTCAGCCCGTACGGCGCGCGCGGCCCCCGCGAAGGTCGTCCCAGCATCGCCATCGCCGACCTTGGCGTCGAGACCGTTGAGGGTCTCCTCAGCCTCGATCAGCGCCTTTGTGACGGCAGCGATGCGAGCCCCCGTGACGGCGTCGTGCGACGGCGTGAAGGTCTCACCCGCAAGCCCCTCCGGCACCGGCCGTAGGATCGGCGGCGCGATCCGGACTGCCGCCGGCCAGGCCGCGACCGGCACGGGCTCCGACAGGGCCCGCTCCAGCGCATCGTCGAGCGGGAGGACCGACAGCGAGGCGCCGTGCATGTCCAGCGCCGTCATCAGCGGCGCCGGACCGAGCAGCAGACGGACGCGCCGGCCCAGATCGGTGGCGAGCACCGCCCGCGTGAGAATCTGCATCTCCAGGGCTGAGGCGGAGCCGAGATTGTTCACGAGGAGGGCCAGACGGTCGGCGCCCGCGATCGCCCGCGAAAGCCTGTCGGCCATCATGTGGGCGAGATCGCTGGCCCTCGGCAGGGTGATGCGTTCCACGCCCGGCTCCCCGTGGATGCCGAGGCCGAGCTCGGCCTGACCCTCCGCCAATCGCTCGCTGCGCGGCGAACCGGGGATCGTGCAGGTCGAGACTGCGATGCCGAGCGACTTCGCCGCTTCGGCCGCCCGGCGGGCGAGCGCCGCAACGGTTTCGAGCGATTCCCCGGCTTCCGCAGCATGACCCGCCGCCTTGTGGACGAACAGCGTTCCGGCGACGCCGCGCGGCTGCTTGGCGTCCGGCAGGGCGATGTCGTCGGCGACGATCACGGTCTCGACCTTATGGCCCAGCGCCCGGGCCCGCTCGGCGGCGAGACCGAAATTCAGCCGGTCGCCCGCATAGTTCTTGATGACGAGCAGGCAGCCGGCCGGTCCCGTCACCGCGAGGATCCCGGCCAGCACCGCGTCGACGCTCGGCGAGGCGAAGACGTCCCCGCAGACGGCCGCGCTCAGCAGACCCGGCCCGACGAAACCGGCATGGGCCGGCTCGTGACCGGAGCCGCCACCGGAAACCACCGCGACCTTTCCGGGCTCCGGTACGGCGCGCAGGATCACGCGGATTCCGGGATCGCCCTCGAGGCGCGCAAGGCGCCCGCCGCTGGCTGCCAGCAGGCCGTCGAGGGCGTCGTTGACCAGGGTTGCGCGGGCGTCGATGACATGGGCCATGGCGTGACCTTCGATGGGGCGGTCACCGATTCTGGGTCGGCGGATCCGCATGCAGTGTCGGCGCAATCCGGTCGCCCAGGCAACGGCCTTGTCACGCCACCCGCGATGATGGAGGCGTAGAGCCGGTCTCCGTCACTCCTTCACGGCGCCTGTGAGCGCCGACACGTAGTACTCGACGAAGAACGAGTAGAGGATCACCAGCGGGAGCGAGCCGAGCAGCGCGCCGGCCATCAGCGAGCCCCACTTGTAGACGTCGCCGTCCACGAATTCGCTCACCACGGCGATGGGCACCGTCTTGTTCTGTGTCGAGGACAGGAAGGTCAGCGCGTAGATGAACTCGTTCCAGCACAGCGTCAGAGAGAAGATCCCGGCCGAGATCAGCCCCGGGAAGGCCAGCGGCAGGATGATCTTGGTGAGGATCTGCCACCGGCTGGCGCCGTCCATCAGCGCGCATTCCTCCAGCTCGTACGGGATGGTCTTGAAGTACCCCATCAGGAGCCACGTCGAGAACGGGATCAGGATCGTCGGGTAGGCGAGGATGAGGGCGATCGGCGAGTCGAACAGGCCGTAGGCCTGCACGATCGTGGCCAGCGGGATGAATAGGATCGAGGGCGGCACGAGGTAGGCGAGGAAGATCGCCGCGCCGACCCAGCCCGCGCCCCGGTAGCGCACGCGGACGCAGGCATAGGCGGCGAGCACGCTGGCGAACAACGACAGCACGGTCGCCGCCACCGACACGTACATCGTGTTCCAGAGCCAGCGCGGATACTGCGTCTCGAACAGCAGCTTGTGGATGTGCTTGAATGTCGGATCCACGACCCAGAACGGGTTGAACCGCTCCATGTCGATCAGCTGCTCGTCCGGTTTGATGGCCGTCAGCGCCATCCAGTAGAACGGGAACAGCAGCACGGCGAGGATGACGAGGAGCGGCAGGTAGGTGGTCACTAGCCGCCGGGGCAGGCGCTCGAGATAGGCCATCCCCTCCGAGTTGTCGGTGAGCCCGACCGGTCGCGCCTCCATCACGGGGGCGAGGTGCGGGTCGACGTGGGCGGGCGGTGCGGGCGCGCTCATCGGTCGGACTCCCCGGCCTGCCAGGCCCGGCGCTGCAGGCCGAACCACGAGATTCCGATGGCCGCGAGCAGGAACGGCACCATGGCGGTGGCGATGGCGGCGCCCTCCCCCAGGGTCCCCGAGAGGATGCCCCGCTGGTACGAGAGCGTCGCCATCAGGTGCGTGGCGTTGACCGGTCCGCCGCGGGTCATGGCCCAGATCAGCTGGAAATCGGTGAAGGTGAACAGCACCGAGAAGGTCATCACCACGGCGATGATCGGTGTCAGCAGCGGAAGCGTGATCCGCGAGAAGATCTGCCAGTTCGAGGCGCCGTCGAGGGTCGCGGCCTCGTAGAGGGACGGCGAGACCGTCTGCAGGCCGGCGAGCAGCGTGATGGCGATGAACGGCACGCCCCGCCAGATATTGGCGAAGATCACGCAGGCTCGCGCCATCGCCGGATCACCGAGGAAGTCGATGTTGCCGTCGATGACGCCGAGATGGCGCAACGACCAAGAAATGATCGAAAACTGACTGTCGAAGATCCACCAGAACGCGATGGCCGAGAGCACGGTGGGAACGACGAACGGGATCAGCACGATCGAGCGGATGATCGCCTTGAACGGCATGTTCTTGTTGAGCAGCAGGGCGAGATAGAGCCCGATGCCGAACTTCACCACCGAGGCCACCGCCGTATAGAGGCAGGTGTTGAACACCGAGAGCCAGAAGACGTCGTCGTCCCAGAGCCACGCGTAGTTCTCCAGGCCGATGAACACGCCCTCGCGGCCGATCCGCGCGTTGGTGAAGGACAGCCAGATGCCCTTCAGCAGCGGATAGGCCAGGAACAGGCCGAGGATCAGCGCCGTCGGCAGCATGAACCAGAAGCCCGCCCAGCCGCGGCTCGCGCGCACGCGCTGCCAGCCCGAGCGGATCGGGACAGCGACTGGCGCCGACTCTGTCAGTGCGGAATGCGCCATGGTCTCGCCTCCGGCAGCCGCGCTCAGGTGTTCCGGAAGATGCGGGTCGCTGCGCGTTCAGCGTTCTTGATCGCGCCCTTCACGTCCTCACGGCCGGTGCAGTGGCTCGCGAACATGTCGACGATCACGAAGTCGGCGAGCACCGCGGCGATGCGCTCGCTGACCGGTGCGAGGCCGCCGGCCGCGAGGGAGCGCCGGCCGGCCTCGGCGAAGACCGCGTTCTTCGGGTCGCTCGTCCAGATCGGGTTCTTGGGGTAGTTCGACAGCGGCTCGCACAGGTAGCCTTGCGCAGCTTCGAGCCAGGGATTGTAGTTCGCTGCCTCCATCATGAAGCTGATGAAGGCCTTACAGGCGTTCGGCGCCTTCGAGTATTTGAAGGCCAGGATCGGGAAGGCGAGCTGGAACTCGGTGGGCTTGCCGGCGGGGCCGATCGGCCAGACGGCGTGGTCCATGTCCTCGGCGAGCTTCGGGTTGTCCTTCTTGGCCGCGGCGTAGATCGAGATGCCGTTGTTGGTGAGGTACAGGTCGCCGGCGAGGAACGCCTTGTTGTTCGACGAGTCGTTCCACGACACCGTGCCGGGCACGAAGGTCTCGTAGAGGGATTTGACGTATTCCAGCGCCTTGGCGGTCTCGGGCGAGTTGATCACGATCTTCTCGTTGGCGTCCACGAGGTTGGCGCCGTGGGACCAGAGGGCCCAGTGGCACCACGTGTTGCCGTCGCCCGTGGCGTGACCCAGCGCGAAGCCCGCCGGCGTGTTGTTCTTCTTCAGGCCCCGACAAAGTTCGAGGAATCCGGCCGTGTCGGTGGGGAACTTGTCGAAACCGGCCTTCTTCATCGCTGAGATGCGGTAGTTCGGATAGCCGCCGTTGAAGGCGACGGGGATCGCGATCCACTTGCCCTTGACCTTGCCGTAGGCCTGCGCCGACGGGAACCAGGGCCCGTATTTCTTGGCGAGCGCGTCCGCCACGTCCTCCAGCGGCAGGCACTTGTCGGGGAAGAGTGCCGGGAACGAGAACAGGCCCCAGACCATGTCGGGGCCCTGTCCGGTATTGGCGGCCACCGATGCCTTGGGCTGGATGTCGTCGAAGGATTCGTTGGTCACCGTGACCTTGACGCCCGTCGCCTTGGTGAAGGCGTCGACCATCTTCATGAACGCCTCGTCCTCGCTCGGCACGAAGCGCTTCCAGCGCAGGAGCGACAGGCTGGCGCCGGGCTCGGGCTTCCACTCGGTGCTCTGCGCCCAGGCCCGGGCGAAGCCGAGGAGGTCGCCGCCGGCGAGGCCGGTCGCGGCGGCACCGGCGAGGAGGGAACGGCGGTCGAGAACGGGCATCGGTTCTTCTCCCTCAGTGAATCTGCTTCAGGTGCGCGCCGCGCGCGCGCCCGCATCGGCCCCGATGCAGGTCAGTTCGGCAGGCGACGGCCGGTCTCGGCGTCGAAGAAATGCACGCGGTTCGGACGCAGGGAGACGGTCTCGCCCGGCCGCTCGCGCACGCGCTCGCGCAGCACGCAGGTGAGCTCCTGGCCGAGGGCCCGGACCGCCAGCATGGTCTCGGATCCGGTCGGCTCCACGACCACCACCTCGGCTGCGATCCCGTCGGATGCGAGGTCGAAATGCTCGGGCCGGACGCCCAGGATGAGGGGGCGCCCCTCGACGCCGGAGGGGGCGTCGGCAAGCGGGATCGTCAGGCCGGTCTCGGTGGTGAAGGTGAGATGTCCGTTCGCCCGGACCTTCCCGGGCACGAAATTCATGGCCGGCGAGCCGATGAAGCCCGCGACGAACAGGTTGTCGGGCCGGTCGTAGAGTTCGAGGGGCGGCCCGATCTGCTCCACGACCCCGTCGTGCATCACCACGATCCGGTCGGCCATGGTCATCGCCTCGATCTGGTCGTGGGTGACGTAGATGGTCGTCGTCTTCAGGCGCTGGTGCAGCTCCTTGATCTCGGTGCGCATCGCCACGCGCAGCTTGGCGTCGAGATTCGAGAGCGGCTCGTCGAACAGGAACACCTGCGGGTCGCGCACGATCGCCCGGCCCATGGCGACGCGCTGGCGCTGGCCGCCGGAGAGCTGGCGCGGGTAACGGTCGAGCAGGTGGGTGAGACCGAGGATCTGCGCCGCCTTGTTCACGCGCAGGTCGATCTCGGAGGCCGCGGCCTTCCGGATCCGCATCGAGAACGCCATGTTCTCGCGGACCGTGAGATGCGGGTAGAGTGCGTAATTCTGGAACACCATGGCGATGTCCCGCTCTTTCGGCGGAACATCATTCACGACGCGCTCGCCGATCCGGATTTCGCCGCCGGAGATATTTTCCAGCCCGGCGATCATCCGCAGAAGCGTCGATTTTCCGCACCCCGACGGACCGACCAGGATCACGAATTCCCCGTCCCGGATGTCCACGGACACGCCGTGCAGGACGTTCGTCGACCCGAAAGCCTTGCGAACCTCGCGGATTCCCACCGAGGCCATGCTTCCTCCCGATCAAGGCCGCTCTATCGGCGGCTCTAGGGCGGCAGTACAAAGGAGGGGCCGGGGGAAAGCAAGCGGGGACCTGGGTAAAGCTACAGATAATCTTCGTTCTGTCAGGCGGCGCGATCTGTACCCGTGACGAGGGCGCCGCGGTGAAACCAACCGTCGCGTCTCGGCGCGCCGGGGATGATATGGCACCGCGATCCGGCCTCGCTGCCGGCAGGCCGATCCGGAATCGTGGCACCGAACCCCCGTCGCAGCGGGCTGCCCGGTTCCCGGACATCCGAGAGAGGTGAGCGCATGTCGTCATCGGGTCTGACTGCACGGGAGATCCTCCCCGCCGACGGATGCCGTGGCGCGCTCGTGGGCCGGGTCTGGCGTCCCGATGCGGCCGGGCCGAGCGTCGTGGCGATCCGCGCCGATTCCGTGGGTGAGGCCCGCGTCGTCGACATCACCGCGGCCTTCCCGACGGTCAGCGACCTGTGCGAGGCGCGCGACCCGGGAACGGCCCTGCGCGGCGCGGCGGGCGAGGATCTCGGAGGCCTGGACGCCATCTTGGCGAACACGCCGCCGGACGACCGCGACCCGGCCCGGCCCTGGCTCCTCGCACCGGTGGATCTGCAGGCGCTCAAGGCGGCCGGCGTTACCTTCGCCACCTCCATGCTGGAGCGGGTCATCGAGGAGCGCGCCCGGGGCGATCTCGCCGCCGCTGCGGCGATCCGTGCCGAGGTCGAGCGCTTGGTCGGCCACGACCTGCGTCGGCTGAAGCCCGGATCGCCCGAGGCCACGGCGCTCAAGGCGGTGCTGGTCGCGCAAGGGGCCTGGAGCCAGTATCTCGAGGTCGGCATCGGCCCGGATGCCGAGATCTTCACCAAGGCACAGCCGCTCTCGGCGGTGGGGTGCGGCGCGGATGCGGGCCTGCACCCGGATTCGCGCTGGAACAATCCCGAACCCGAAGTGGCCCTCGCCATCGCCTCCGACCAGCGAATCGTCGGCGCGACCCTCGCCAACGACGTGAATCTGCGCGACTTCGAAGGGCGATCGGCGCTGCTCCTCGGCAAAGCCAAGGACAACAACGCCTCCTGCGCCGTCGGCCCGTTCCTCCGCCTGTTCGACGACACGTTCGGTCTCGACGATGTCCGCCGGACCACGGTGACCCTCGAAGTCTCCGGGACGGATGGCTTCCGGCTTGAGGGCACCTCGCCGCTCGCCGAGATCAGCCGCGATCCGGAGGAACTCGCGGAGGCGCTCATGGGGCGCACGCACAATTACCCGGATGGGGCCCTGCTCCTCCTCGGCACGATGTTCGCGCCGATCCAGGACCGGCACGGGCCCGGCCTCGGCTTCACCCATGCCGAGGGCGACCGCGTCGTGGTGGCGAGCCCGGAGCTCGGCAGCCTCGTCAACCGCATGCGCCCCTGCGATGCCTGCGAGCCCTGGACGTTCGGCGCCCGCGCACTGATGCGAAACCTCGCGGCGCGGAAGATTCTATGAGAGAGCGTCGCGCGGAGTGCCGCCCGACGCGGCGACCAGACCAAGCCTGAGATGATGCCGATGACCGACGCCGCCTTCCTCGACCGCCTCGCCGCGATCGTCGGACCGTCCGGCCTCGTCACGGGCGCGGAGCTCCGCGGGCGCTCGGCCAACTGGACGCGCCCGGCCGAGCCTTGCGCCGCTCTGGCACTCGTTCGACCCCGCAGCACGCAGGAGACCAGCGCGGTCATGGCAGCGTGCCACGAATCCGGCGTCGCCGTGGTGCCCCGCGGCGGAGCCACCGGCCTCGTCGACGGGACGCTCTGCCAGCCTGACGAGATCACGCTGTCGACGGAGCGGATGATCGGCATCGAGCCGGTGGATCCGCTGGGCATGACGGTGGTGGTCGGGACCGGCGCCACCATCGAGAGCGTGCAGGAAGCGGCGTCGGCGGCCGGGCTGTTCTTTCCCCTGGACCTCGGCGCCCGCGGCTCGGCGACCATCGGCGGCGCGATCTCGACCAATGCCGGGGGCCTGCGCGTCCTGCGCTACGGCATGATGCGGGAGATGGTGCTCGGCCTGGAGGCCGTGCTCGCCGACGGCACCGTGGTGTCGTCCATGCGCCCCCTCATCAAGAACAACACCGGGCTCGACCTGAAGCAGCTGTTCCTCGGCACCGAAGGCACGCTGGGCATCGTCACGCGGGCCGTCCTGCGCCTGCGCCCCGAGCCGGCCGGCTACGCGACGGCACTCATCGCCTGCCCGGGGGTGGATGACGGCGCGCGGGTGCTGCGGGCAGCCCAAAGCGCCTTTCAGGGACGCGTGTCCTCCTTCGAGGGGCTGTGGCCGGATTTCTACCGCCTGATGACGGCAGCCGGACGGGCGACCCCGCCCCTCGGCCATGACTATCCGTTCTACGCGATCATCGAGATCGAGTGCGTCGCCGAGGAATCGGACCGTTTTCTGAGCCTCCTCGAAGGGCTGATGGGCGAAGGCACGATCCTCGACGCCGCCGTCGCCGCCTCGGAGGAGCAGCGCCGGGGCATGTGGCGCATCCGCGACCGCGTGGAGCATCTGAATGCCGACGGGATCGAACGCGCTTTCGACGTCAGCGTGCCGCTGTCGCGGATGGATGGCTACGTCCGCGGAGCGCTCGACCGGCTCGCGGCAATCCCGGGCTGCCGGGCCGTCGTCTATGGGCATATCGGCGACAACAACCTGCACTGGAACACGACCCGCCTCGACGTCGCCGGCAACGCCGCCATCGACGCGGCGATCTACGAGCCTCTCGCGGAGCTGAACGGCTCCGTCTCGGCAGAGCACGGGATCGGGCTGGAGAAGCGGAGCAAGCTGAAACTGTCGCGCTCGCCTGAGGAGATCGCCGTGATGCGGATGGTCAAGCGGGCGCTCGATCCGGACGGGCGGCTGAATCCGGGCAAGATCTTCTGAGAGATCGCCCGTGGTGACCCGGCTGGCTGTCCGCCTTACGCCGCGTGGCGGCCGCGACGTGGCGGAGGGCTGGGCACGGGACGAGAAGGGCCAGCCCTACCTGAAGGCGCGCGTCGCGGCGCCACCGGTGGAGGGTGCCGCCAACGAGGCCCTCGTGGCGATGATCGCCAAGGCGCTCAAGGTCGGACGCCGCTCGGTCCGCATCGTCGCCGGCGATCAGAGCCGGTTGAAGATCCTGGAGATCGACGGCGTCATCGAGGCGGATCTCGAACGGGTGTTCGGTCAGCCTTGAGAGGCTGCCGACCCGGCTTTTGCGCGGAGCGGGAACATCCAGCCGGGCACGCTCGCCGATGGCTCGCTCCGCTGAGCGGCTTTGCCCTGGTCGCCAGGAGGGCCTGGGATCGCGAAACCCCGCGGCGGGGGACAGTGCGCATCGCCAATCGCGACGCACTGTCCCGATTCGCAGGACGCGCTGTCAGAACGCGACCTTGTCGCCGCCCTTCAGCGCCAGCATCTCGCGCGCCTCATCGGGCGACGCGACGGCGAGGCCGAGCCCCTCGATGATCGACCGGACGCGGCGCACCTGCGCGGCATTGGTCTCGGCGAGCTTGCCGGGCCCGTCCCACAGGCTGTCCTCGAGGCCGACGCGGACGTTGCCGCCCATCGCGGCCGCCATGGCGGCGATGTTCATCTGGTTGCGGCCCGCCCCGAGCACCGACCAGCGGTACTGATCGCCGAACAGCCGATCGGCGGTGCGCTTCATGTGCATCACGTCGTCGGGATGCGCGCCGATCCCGCCCTGTAGTCCGAACACCGTCTGGATGAACAGCGGCGCCTGCACGAGGCCGCGGTCGAAAAAGTATTTCAGATTGTAGAGATGCGCGGTGTCGTAGCACTCGAACTCGAATTTCGTCCCGTTCGGACCGCAGGTCGTCAGGATGTGCTCGATCTGGCCGAAGGTGTTGCGGAAGATGATGTCCTTGTTGCCGAGATAGTCCCGCTCCCACTGATGCTTCAGGTCCTTGAAGCGGTCGAGCATCCCGAACAGGCCGAAATTCATCGAGCCGAGGTTCAGGGAGGCGACCTCCGGCTGAAAGGTCGCGGCCGGGCGCACCCGCTCCTCGATCGACATGGTCGGCGCGCCGCCGGTGGTGATGTTCACCACGCAGTTCGAGCGCTGCTTGATCACCGGCAGGAACTTGGCGAAGGCCTCGGGTGTCTGGTCGGGCTGGCCGTTCACCGGATTGCGGGCATGCAGATGCACGATGGCGGCGCCGGCCTCGGCGGCGCCGATGGCGGCGTCGGCGATCTCCTCGGGCGTCACGGGCAGGTGCGGCGACATGCTGGGCGTGTGGATCGCGCCCGTCACCGCGCAGGTGATGATGACTTTCCGCTGTGAGGCCATGCTCAGTCCTTCTGTGATGCCTTGTGGGCCCGGAGCGCCGCCAGCCGCGTGTCGCGGCGGTTCATGCGTGCGGGTAGATCGTCCGGCGGCTGCCACTTGGCCATGATCGCCTCGGTGGCCGGCGCCTCGTAGACCGAAGGCGGCGCCGGATCGGCGGCCAGGCTTTTGTAGAAGCCGGTATAGCGGGCGCAGTAATCGGCGATGCCGCCCGGCGCGTTCAGCTCGATCGTCTCGAACGGTCCCATGAAGCTCCAGCGCAGGCCGAGCCCGTCCGCGACGGTCTTGTCGAGATCCTGCGGGGTGACATAGCCCTCCGAGGCGAGACGGAACGCCTCCGCCAGCAGGGCGCCCTGAAGCCGGTTGAGGATGAAGCCCTCGATCTCCTTCAGCACCGTGATGGGGACCTGTCCGATGGCCTCGTACACCTCTCGCGCTCGTGCCAGAGCCGCCGGATCGGTCCAGGGCGCGCCGGAGATCTCCACGAGCGGGATCAGGTGCGGCGGATTCACCGGATGGCCGATGAGGCAGCGCGCCCGACCCGGCAGATCCTCGGTGAACAGCGAGCAGCGGATGGCCGATGAGGACGACGCGATCACCGCGTCCCGCGGCGCGTGGGCATCGAGCTCGGCAAAGAGGGTCCGCTTGACGTCGAGCCGTTCCGGCCCGTTCTCCTGGACGAAGTCCACACCGTCGAGGGCGGCGGCGAGACTCCCCGCGCTCCGGATGCGCCCGGCAGCTCCCTCCGGATCGGTACAGAGCCCGTTGGCCGCCAGGGTGCGGAGCCCTTCGGCGCAGAGCGGGAGCGCGGCCTCGGCGACGCCCTCGGCGGAATCGAACAGCCGCACGTCCCAGCCGGCGCGGGCGAAGATCATCGCCCAGGCCCGGCCGATCAGGCCGGCGCCGACGATCGCGACGCTTTCGGTCATAGCCACAGCACCTTCCGTCTCAGCTCCTGATCTTCGCGCAAGAGGCGCGACTCGCCCGCCCACTGCACGCTGCCCCGCTCCAGCGCCACGGTCCGGTCGGACAGGGCCAGCGCCAGATCGAGGTGATGGTCCACCAGGATGATCGCGATCTCGCGGCGCAGCCGATCGAAGGCCTCGAACAGCTCCTCGGTCACGGCCGGCGACAGGCCTTCGAACGGCTCGTCGAGAAGCAGGAGCCGCGTATCGCCCGACAGCGCGCGCGCCACCGCCACCATCTGCTGCTCGCCGCCCGACAGGCGGGCGGCATCGACGGTCCAGCGCTCCTTGAGCCGCGGGAAGAACTCCAGAACCTTCTCCTCGTCCCAATGGATGCCGGCACCGGTGAGCCGCCGCAGACGACCGAGGCCCAGATTCTCGGCGACGCTCATCCCGGCGAACAGCGCCCGCCCCTGCGGCACGTAGCCGATGCCGAGCCGGGCGATCTTGTCGGGCGAGAGGCCCGCGATGTCCCGGTTGGCGAGCACGATCCGGCCGGCGGCCGGTGATGCTGTGCCGATCAACGTCTTGAGCAGGGTCGACTTGCCGGCGCCGTTGCGGCCGAGGAGCGCCACCACTTCGCCCCGGTTCACCGTGAGGTTGACCCCGTTGAGGATGTGCGACTTGCCATAGAAGGTATCGACGCCCTCCATGGCGAGCAGCGTCTCGGCCTCGGCGGCGCTGGCGCGCGGCTTCGCGGCGATCGCCGCCGTGCCCGATCCGAGATAAACCGCCTGGACCCGGGCATCGTCCCGGGCATCCGCAACGGAGCCGTCGACCAGCACGGCGCCGTCGGCCATCACGGTGACGCGGTCGGCCAGACGGAACACGCGGTCGATGTCGTGCTCCACGAGCAGGACCGGGATGTCGGCCGAGAGCGCCTTGATCAGCTCGCCGACGCGCTCGCGCTCGGCGGCGGCCAAGCCGGCGAGCGGCTCGTCGAGAAGCAGCACGCGGGGTTGCGTGGCCAGCGCCAGCCCCATGTCGAGGAGCCGCTGGCCGCCGTACGACAGGCTGCCGGCCTCGGCCCGCTCGATCCCGGCGAGGCCCGTCCAGCGCAGCAGCTCGGCGGTATCGTCGGCGATCGCGCGGATCGAAAGGGCGTCCCGCCAGGGGCTGAAATGCGCCGCGTGGCGCGCCTGCACCGCCAGGCGGACGTTTTCCTCCACCGAGAGGCCTGGGAACAGGTTGGTGATCTGGAACGAGCGCCCGAGTCCGGCCCGGGTGATCGCGTGCGGTTCCAGGCCGGCGATCTCTTGGCCGTCGAGGCGGATGCTGCCGCCGCTCGGCCGGAACATGCCGGAGAGCAGATTGAAGGCCGTGGTCTTGCCGGCACCGTTGGGGCCGATCAGGGCGTGAAGCGTCTTGTCCGCCACCGCGAAGGAGACGCCCCGCACCGCGTTCACGGGGCCGAAGTTCTTCCTGATGGCATCGGCGACGAGAACCGGTCCCGTGCCGCGTCCCTCGGCGATGAAGCGCGCCGGAACGCGGCCCGAGGCGCCGGAGCGGCGGGCCGCCATGGCCGCGCCCTCGGCCGGAACGCGCCGGAACGGCTTGAGCAGCCGCGCCGCGATGCCGACCAGCCCGTCCGGCGAGAACACGATGAAGGCGACGAACAGCAGCCCGAAATACAGCAGCCAGTCGGCGGTGTAGATCGACAGGAACTCGCGGAACAGGATGTAGAACAGCGCGCCGAGGGCCGGCCCGAGGAACGAGCGCATCCCGCCGATCACCACCATGGCGAGCAGTTCGCCCGAGAACGCGATGGAGATCGGGTCGGCCGAGGTGAAGCGATGACTGTAGGCCGAGAGCGCCCCGGCCAGCCCGGTGATCGTCGCCGAGATCACGAAGGCCGCGAGCTTGTAGCGGTTGGTGGCGTAGCCGAGGAAGCCGGCACGCTGCTCGTTCTCGCGGATCGCCACGAGTACCGTGCCCATCGGCGAGCGCCGGAACCGCCAGAGCGCGACCAGCACCGCGAAGGCGATACCCGACACCGCCGCGTAGTAGGCGCCGGGCTCCTGCAGCACCGCCCAGCGGTGCAGGTTGCCGATGCCGTTCTCGCCGCCGGTCAGGTCGGTCCAGCGGAACGCGATGGCGTAGAGCATCGCCGTGAAGGCGAGCGTCAGCAGCGAGAAGTAGACACCCCGCCGTCGCAGGATCAGGGCTCCGGCCGCCAGGGCCGCGACTCCGGTGATCGCCAGGGCGCCGAGGAGCGGCAGCGCCATGTCGCCGGGGACAAGCCGGGTCTGCAGGATCGCCACCGCGTAGGCGCCGATCCCGAACCAGGCCCCATGGCCGAAGGAGGTGAGCCCGGTCCAGCCGACCAGGATGTTCAGGCCGAGCACGGCCAGGGCGAAGATCACCACGTCGGTGGCGGTGATCAGCGTCAGGCCAATGGCGTCGAGGGCGAAGGGCAGGACGATGAGGGCGGCGAGCGCCGCCCAGAGCTGGCGGCTCTCGCGCAGGATCAGGCCGCGCTGCGGCAGGGCGAGCGGCAGCGGCTCGGCGGTTCCGGACATGGGACGCTCTCCGCTCACTCGAACCGGGCGATGTGCTCGCCGAACAGGCCGCGCGGGCGCAGCAGCAGGACGAGCACCATGAGGGCGTAGACGGCGGCCTCGGTGGCCGGCGGATAGGCGTAGGCGGTGAGGCCCCGGACCACGCCGACGATCAGCGCGGCGAGCACCACCCCCCAGAAAGAGCCGAGGCCGCCGATCACCACCACCACGAAGGCGAAGGTGAGGATCTCGGCGCCCATGGCGGGCTGGACCCCCGTGACCGGGGCCATCATGGTCCCGGCCAGCGCCGCGAGCCCCACCGCGATGGTGACAACGGCGGTCATGTAGGGCCGGAGCGAGATGCCGAGGGCCGCGACCATGTCGGGGTTCTGCACGCCGGCCCGGACCACGCGCCCGAAGCTGGTGCGGGTCAGGAGCAGCCAAAGGCCGGCCACGCAGGCCACAGCCACCACGAGGATCGAGAGCCGGTAGCGCGAGTAGATCAGGTCGCCGATGAAGACCTGACCGCGCAGCCATGTCGGGATCCCGAACGGCACCGGCGCCGCCCCGAAGGCCATGCGCAGGGCCTGCTCGGCCACCATGGCGAGTCCGAATGTGAGGAGCAGACCGAGGGTCGGATCGCCGCGGTAGAAGCGCCGCAACAGGAAGCGCTCGATCACGAGCCCGAGCACCCCCACCGCCAGGGGAGATGCGATGAGGGCGCCGCCGAAACCGATCGAGGGCGTCAGCAGCACGGTCAGGTAGGCGCCGATGGCGTAGAAGGCACCGTGGGCGAGGTTCACGATGCCGCCGAGGCTGAAGATCAGCGACAGGCCGAGCGCGATCAGCAGATATTGCACGCCGATCAGCAGGCCGTTGAGCACCTGCTCCAGGATGAAGACCAGCTGCATGACGGCCTCACGCCGGGAAGGTGCAGGCGTTCTCGTCACGGGTGGTGGCGAGGACCTCCAGGCTCTCGCCGGGACCGGGGAGCGGCCCGGTCGAGGTGAAGATGTCGTAGGGGTTCTTGACCTGATCCGCCGGCAGGGCGGTGATCGCGAACATCTCCTGCATCAATTCGTGGTCCCAGGGGCGGAAATAGCCCTCGCGGACCTTGGCGATGTCGAACTTCGCGCCCGATTCCAGGTGCTCGACGACCCTGATCGACCCGGTCGCCTTCAGCTCGTTCATCGACTGCGCCACGATCTTGAGCGCAGTGTAGTCGCCCCAGCCCTGGTTCTCCGGCGGCTTCTTGTACTTGGCCTTGAAGGCGGCGACGAACGTCTTCGCCGAGGGCGAGTCGATCTGGTGATGCCAGATCACCGGCCAGGTTCCGAGGAAGTTGCCGGGCCCGGCACCCCAGGCGAGCGCCGTGTCAAAGCCGAAGCCGGCGACCGGGAACGGCAGGCCGAACTCGCTGTATTGCTTGAGGAAATTGGTGATCTGCGCGCCCGCGAGGTTGCAGATCACGAGGTCCGGCTTGGCCTGACGGAGCTTGAGCAGGAAGGGCGAGAAGTCCGTGAGCTCGGTGGGGATCAGATCCTCGCCGACGAGCGTCGCGTCGTTGGCCGCGAAGTATTTCTTGGCCTGCTTCAACAGGTCGTGGCCGAAGGCGTAGTCGGCCGTGAGCGCGTAGACCTTGCGACCCTTGATCAGGCCCCGGTCGAGCAGCGCCCGCCCGCAGGCGCGCACCATCATGGTGTTCTGCGATTCGACGTGGAACATGAAGCGCTTGCAGTCGGAGCCGCGCAGCGCGTCCGAATTGGCGCCGGTGTTGATGAACAGGATCTTCTCCCGCTGAGCCACTTGACTGATCGCCAGCGCCGAAGCCGAGTTGATCTCGCCGACGAGGCACGCCACGCGGTCCCGCTGGACCATGCGCTCGGCCTTGGCCGAGGCGGTCTGCGGGTTGACGCTGTCCTCGGAGAGAAGCTCGACCTTCCGACCCGCGATGCCGCCCGCGGCATTGATCTCCTCGACCGCGAGCTGCGCCGCCTGCACGGCGAACTCGCCGAGCGGTCCGAGGAAGCCGGTCCGCGGCGTCAGGTGCCCGATCCGGATCACGTCCGACTGACCCTGCGACAGGGCCGGGCTCGCAAGAGCCGGCGCGAGAAGCGCCGCGCCGCCGGCTTTCAGAAGGCTGCGGCGAGAAAGGGAATCCCCGAACCGGTCCGTCATCGTTCCGCTCCCGTGCGTTTCCTCCAGCCGGGTTGTTGTTGTGGGCTCTGGCGGCCCTCACCCAAACTGTGATCACAGATCACTAGCGCGATAGTGCCGGATCCGTCTAGGGTCGGCATATGAATTCCACATCGGTCCTTGCCGAACTGCCTCTGCTCGAACGGCGGACCCTGTCCGACACCGTCTACGAAGCGCTGTCGGACCTCCTGGCCTCGGGACGGCTGGCGCCGGGCGACCGGCTGTCCCTGCGCCAGAGCGCGGCGGCGCTCGGCGTCTCGGTCATGCCGGTCCGCGAGGCGGTGAGCCGTCTGGCGGCGGACGGCGTGCTGGAAGTGGCACCAAATCGAGTGATCCGGGTGCCGGTCATGAGCGCGGACGCCTTCCGGGCCCTGGTCGAGACCCGCATCGCCGTGGAGGGCATCGCCGTGGCCCGTGCGGCCGAGCTAAGGACCGCCACTGAACTCGCAGCGATCCGGCGGACCGAGGCCGCGTTCCGGGCGGAAGCGCAGGCGGCAGAGCCCGACCGGGCGCGCGCGGTGCAACTCAACCGCGATCTGCATTTCGCGATCTACGGTGCCTGCGGACTCGGTCCCCTGCAGGAGATCATCGCCCGGCTCTGGCTGAAGGCGGGCCCGGTGATCAATCTGGATCTGCGCGCCCATCCGGAGCGGCTGCGCCAGGGTTTCGCGCTTCGGCGGCACGCCGAGGCCGTGGTGGCGATCGAGAACCGGGACGGCGCGGCCGCCGCCGCCGCGATCGCGGCCGACATCCGGGAAGCCGCGGAGTTCATCTTGACCCGCGGCGGATTGCGGGACGTTCAGGGAGAGGACTGATCATGGATCTGGGGATTGCCGGCCTGCGTGTCCTGGTGACGGCGGGTGCTGCCGGAATCGGCCGCGGGATCGTCGAGGCCTTCCTGGAGGAAGGGGCGCGTGTCTTCGCCTGCGACGTAGACAGCGAGGCCCTGGCCGGTCTGCCGGACGCGGTCGGCCGTATCCGGACCGATGTCGCCGACCGCGATGGCGTCGCCACGATGATGGACCGCGCGGTCGAGTTCCTCGGTGGCCTCGACGTGCTGATCAACAATGCCGGCATCGCCGGCCCGACCGGCCGGGTCGAGGAGATCGCCCCCGAAGAGTGGGACCGATGTCTCACCGTGTGCCTGACCAGCCAGTTCAACTGCGCGCGCCTCGCGGTGCCCCATCTGCGCCAAAGCCCGAACGCCTCGATCGTCAATCTGTCCTCGGCGGCCGGCAAGTTCGGCTTCGCCCTGCGCAGCCCCTACGCGGCGGCCAAATGGGGGGTCATCGGCTTCACCAAGTCTTTGGCGATCGAACTCGGCGGGTCCGGCATCCGGGTGAATGCGATCCTGCCGGGCTTGGTGGCCGGCGACCGGCAGCGCCGGGTGCTCGAATCGAAGGCACAGCAGCAGGGCACGAGCTTCGCCGAGATGGAAGCCCGCGCCTTCTCGTTCGTTTCGGTCAAGGACTACGTCACCGCCCGGCAGCTCGCCGACCAGATCCTGCTGCTTTGCTCGCCCCGCGGCCGGACCATCTCGGGTCAGGCCATTTCCATCGACGGTGACACGCGGATGCTGTCCTGAAATCAATCCAGCGCCGATGAGGCTGCCCTGCCTGATGCGCCGGAGTATCCAAAACCGAGTCCGGGGCGCCGCGACCGCGACCGCGGTCGCGCGTCCTGCGGCCGCTGCCGAAGACAGGAGCCGGACCGTCCGCGCCGGCCACAGGATGCGAGGAAGCGACCATGAGCGACAAACGCCGGATCACCCCATCTGACCTGCGCTCCAAGGCGTGGTTCGACAACCCGCACAATCCCGGCATGACCGCGCTCTATTTGGAGCGATACCTCAACTATGGACTGACGCCGGAGGAGTTGCGTTCGGGCAAACCTCTGATCGGCATCGCCCAGACGGGGTCCGACCTGTCTCCCTGCAACCGCCACCATCTCGAACTCGCCAAGCGGGTCCGGGAAGGCATCACGGCGGCCGGCGGCGTTGCCTTCGAATTCCCCTGCCATCCGATTCAGGAAACCGGCAAGCGTCCGACCGCGTCCCTCGACCGAAACCTCGCCTACCTGTCCCTGGTGGAGGTGCTGTACGGCTATCCCCTCGACGGCGTCGTCCTGCTCACCGGCTGCGACAAGACCATGCCGGCCTGTCTGATGGCGGCGGCCACGGTCAACATCCCGGCGATCTCGCTGAATGTCGGGCCGATGCTCAACGGCTACTTCCACAAGGAGCTGACCGGCTCGGGGACGATCGTCTGGAAGGCCCGGGAGCGGCACGCGGCGGGCGACATCGACTTCCAGCAGTTCATGGACATCGTCGGATCCTCGGCGCCGTCCACGGGCCACTGCAACACGATGGGCACGGCCTCCACGATGAACGCGCTCGCCGAGGCGCTCGGTCTCGCCCTGCCCGGCTCGGCGGCGATCCCGGCCCCCTACCGCGAGCGCGGGCAAGCCGCCTACGCCACCGGCCAACGCATCGTCGAGATGGTCTGGGAGGACCTCAAGCCCTCCGACATCCTCACCCGCGAAGCCTTCGAGAACGCCATCGTGGCCAACGCGGCGATCGGCGGCTCGACCAACGCGCCGATCCACATCAACGCGATTGCGAAGCATATCGGTGTACCGCTGACGTGCGACGACTGGGAGCGGGTCGGATTCGAGATCCCTCTCCTGGTGGACATGCAGCCCGCCGGACGCTGGCTCGGCGAGGAGTACTTTCGCGCCGGCGGCCTTCCGGCGGTCTTCGCGGAGCTGATCGACGCCGGGAAGGTCCACGAGGGCGCCCTGACCTGCAACGGCCGAACCGTGGGCGAGAACTACCGCGGCCGGCACAGCTGGAACCGCGACGTGATCCGCGCCTATGGCGCGCCGCTGATGGAGCGCGCGGGCTTCCTGAACCTCAAGGGTAGCCTGTTCGATTCGGCGATCATGAAGACCTGCGTGATCTCCGAGGAGTTCGCGGCCCGCTACCTGCGCAATCCGAACGACCCGATGGCCTTCGAGGGGCGCGTCATCGTGTTCGACGGACCGGAGGACTACCACACACGGATCGACGACCCGGCGCTCGACATCGACGAGAACACGATCCTGATCATGCGCGGAGCCGGACCGATCGGCTATCCCGGCGCCGCCGAGGTGGTGAACATGCAGCCGCCGGGATCGCTGATCCGGCGCGGTGTCACCGCTCTGCCCTGCATCGGCGACGGCCGGCAATCCGGCACCTCCGGGACGCCCGCCATCCTGAACGCCTCGCCCGAGGCGGCCGCCGGGGGCGGGCTGGCCCTGTTGCAGACCGGCGACCGTATCCGCATCGACCTCAATCGCCGGAGCGCCGACATCCTGCTCCCGGCCGAGGATCTCGCCCGCCGGCGCGCGGATCTGGAGGCGCGCGGCGGCTATCCCTACCCGGCGACCCAGACGCCGTGGCAGGAGATCTATCGCGATCAGGTCGATCAGCTCGATCAGGGCATGGTGCTCAAGGGCGCGGTGAAGTTCCAGAAGGTCGCGCAGGTCTCCGGAGTGCCGCGGGACAACCACTGAGACCTGTTTCCCGGGTCGGCCGCGGGGTTGAAACATGCGGTGTCCTGAGCAACCCTTGCGACGGCCCTCCGGGCCTACGGCTGCACAGGGCATCGCGAGCCCGCTCTCCAGCGCGACAGCGCGGCCGGTTTGCTCCGCACTGAATTTTGAATACATTTCCCGTCAGGTGGGCATGTCCCATCACGGGAGGGATCGATCGTGACGGAAGCGAGGGCGCATGCCCCGGCGCCGCGTGCCGCGGCGCGCCTGGAAGCCGGATTGCCGCGCAGGCTGGCGGAGCAGCTCCAGGGCGAGGCGCGGTTCGACGCGTTCACGCGCGGACGCTACAGCACGGACGCGTCGATCTACCAGATCATGCCGGCCGGCGTGGTGCTGCCGCGCTCCGCGGCCGACATCGCCGCAACCCTGCGCATCGCCGCCGAACACGGCGCGCCGGTGATCCTGCGCGGCGGCGGCACGTCGCAGAACGGCCAGCCGATCGGGTCGGGCCTGGTGGTCGACTGCTCGCGGTACTTCAACGGCGTCCGGGCCTACGATCCGAAGGCGGGCACGATCACGGTCGAGCCCGGCATGGTGCTGGAGCGGCTGAACGCCCGGGTGAAGGCCGACGGATGGTTCTTCCCCGTCGAGCCCTCGACGGCGACCCGCTGCACCATCGGCGGTATGGCGGGCAACAATTCCTGCGGCGCCCGCTCCCTGCGCTACGGCAAGATGAGCGACAACGTCCTGGCGATGGAGGCGCTGTTCCACGACGGCGAGGCCTTCGGCTTCGGACTGACCGGTGACGTCCGGTCGGGCGTGAACGGCTCGGATCGGGCGGCGGCGCTGGCCGCGAGGATGCGCGGCCTCGCCGAGGATCACCGCGCCGAGATCGAGGCGCGCTTCCCGAAGGTCCAGCGCCGCGTCGGCGGCTACAACCTCGACGCGCTGATCGAAGCGCAGCCGAACCTTGCGCACCTGCTCGTCGGATCCGAGGGCACGCTGGCCGCGACCACGGCGGTGACGCTGAAGCTCTCGCGCCTGCCGACGCACCGGGTGATGGGCGTGTGCCACCTCCCATCCTTCCGGGCCGCCATGGAGACGACCCGGCACATCGTCGGCCTGGACCCGGTGGCGGTCGAGCTCGTCGACAACAACGTCCTCGTGCTCGGCGCCGATATCCCGCTGTTCCGCACGACGCTGGCCGACATCACCCGCGGACAGCCGAACTGCCTGCTGCTCACCGAATTCGCCGGCGACGACCTCGCCGCCGTGACGCGCGACCTGAAGCGCCTCGACGCCTGCATGGCCGATCACGGCTTCCCGGACGCCGTCGTGGAGGTGATCGAGCCCGCCCGCCAGAAATCGGTGTGGGAGGTTCGCGAGGCCTGCCTCAACATCATGATGTCCATGAAGGGCGACGCCAAGCCGGTCTCCTTCATCGAGGATTGCGCCGTCCCGCTGGAGCACCTCGCCGATTACACAGACGCGGTCACGGCGGTCTTTGCCAAGCACGGCACCCGCGGCACGTGGTACGCCCACGCTTCGGTGGGCTGCCTGCACGTTCGCCCGATCCTCGACATGAAGGAGGCTGGCGACGTCCGCCGGATGCGCGCGATCGCGGAGGAGACCTCCGAGCTGGTGCGCCGCTACAAGGGCTCGTATTCCGGCGAGCATGGCGACGGCATCTCACGCTCGGAATACATCGAGCCGCTGTTCGGCTCGGTCCTGACGCGCGCCTTCGAGGATGTGAAGGATGCGTTCGATCCCGAGAACCGCCTCAACCCCGGCAAGATCGTGCGCCCGCTCGCGATGGATGACCGGTCTCTGTTCCGCTTCAAGCCCGACTACACGGTGACGGAGCCGATGAAGCCGGCGCTCGACTGGTCGGATTGGGGCGGCTTCGGCTCCGCCGTCGAGATGTGCAACAACAACGGCACCTGCCGGAAGCTCGCCGGCGGCGCCATGTGCCCGTCCTACCGGGTGACGGGGGAGGAACAGCACCTCACGCGCGGCCGCGCCAATTCCCTGCGGCTCGCCATCTCGGGCCAGCTCGGCAAGGAGGCCTTCACCAGCCCGGAGATGAAGCGGACTCTCGATCTCTGCGTCTCCTGCAAGGCCTGCCGCCGGGAATGCCCGACCGGCGTGGACATGGCCAAGATGAAGATCGAGTTCCTGCACCATTACCACGCCCGCCACGGGCTGCCGCTCCGCGAGCGGCTCATCGCCATGATGCCGCTCTATGCCGGGGCGGCCGCGAAGCTCGCGCCGATCCTCAATCTGCGCGACCGGTACCCGGCCCTCGCGGCCCTGTCGGAGCGCGTCGCCGGCCTGTCGGCCAGGCGCTCGTTGCCGCGCTGGCGTCGGCCCTGGAGCGAGCAGGGCGAACCCGCGCATACCCACGACGTCGCGGGGGATTTCCGCGACGTGATCCTCTTCGGCGACACCTTCAACCGCGCCTTCGAGCGGGAGAATCTCGAGGCGGCCGAGCGCGTGCTGCTGGCCGCGGGCTACCGGCTGCATCGGGTCTATCCGGCCCGCGGCCGGCGCCCGCTCTGCTGCGGCCGGACGTGGCTCTCCGCCGGCCAGACGGACCGGGCCCGGCTGGAGGCGCGCCGAACCCTCGACGCGCTTCTGCCCTTCGTCCGCGCGGGCGCGCGGGTCGTCGGCCTGGAACCATCCTGCCTGCTCACGTTCCGGGACGAGTTCACAGCGCTCCTCCCCGGTGCGGATTCGGCGCTTCTGGCGCGGCAGTCCGTCCTGTTCGAGGAGCTGCTGGCGGCAGACCTGACGGCGGGCCGGATCGCGCTACCGTTCGCGGATCAGGGCGGGCGCGTCGCGCACCTGCACGGCCATTGCCACCAGAAGTCGTTCGGCGTGATGGGCTCGGTGGAGACGGTGCTCCGGGCCGTGCCGGGGCTCGACCTACGGGTCGTCGAATCGAGCTGCTGCGGCATGGCCGGCGCCTTCGGCTACCGGCCGGAATCCATCGAGACATCCTTCGCCATGGCAGAGCTGTCGCTGTTCCCGACCCTGCGCGCCGCCGGGCCGGACGATCTCGTGATCGCCGACGGGACGAGCTGCCGACATCAGATTCACGATGGCCTCGGTCTCGAGGCGGAACATGTGGCTCGCGTTCTCGATCGGGCCCTCGTGCCTCGACACTCCATTGCCGGAGACTTACACATACACAACAGGTCGCACTGATCTGGTTTGTGTCGGGGGACCATGAACAAGATCGAGCCCGGGATCGGCATCAGCCGCCGCTACCTCCACGACGAGGTCGCGGACCGGATGCGGGAGCTGATCCGGTCCGGGGAGATGGAGCCGAAGGCCCGGATCAACGAGAGCGAGCTGACGGAGCGCTTCGGGATCTCGCGGACCCCGCTCCGCGAGGCGATCAAGATCCTGGCGACGGAAGGGCTGCTCGAACTGCTTCCGAACCGCGGGGCGCGGGTCGCCAGCATCTCGGAGACCGAGCTCGAGGAAATGATGGAGGTGATCGCCGGGCTCGAGGCGACCGCCGGGGACCTGGCCTGCCGCACCATCACCGACGCCGAGATCGACGCCCTCGCGGTCGACCACGACGCGATGGTGGCGGCCTGGCAGTCGGGCGACGAGGCGGGCTACTTCAGCCACAATCGCCGGATCCACGAAGGCATCATGGCGGCCAGTCGCAACGTCATTCTGGCGAATATCTACGAGAGCCTGTCCGGCCGGATCCAAAGGTCGCGGTATTCCGCGCACCAGACCCCAGATCAGTGGGCCCGCGCGGTCTCCGAGCACGAACGGATGATCGAACTCCTCCGTGCTCGGGACGGCGCTGCCCTGGCCGTCCTGATGCGCGAGCATATCCGCGGGAAGAAGTCCGTCATCGCCGCCAATTACGGCGCGGCGGAGGTTGCCTGAAGGCTCAGCCCGGCATCCCCGTCATCTCGAACCAGAACGACGCGCCCGGGGTGCGGGAATCGTTCGCGTAGAGGAACGGAATGTCCGGTCCGGTCGCGCGGGCGGCAAAGACCGTCTTCACCCGGGCGCTCATCGCCGGGTCCTGACAGATATACATCACCGGCACGGTCACGCGGAACGGCGGAGCGCCGCACAGCAGCATCGCGGCCAGAAGATACTGCTCGTTGTACAGGCGGCAATTCCAGGCTGACGGATAATCGTCCGGAATGAAGATGTCGTGGATCTGTACGATCACGCCCGGCGCGAGGCGCGGCATCACCTCGAAAAAGAACACCGTGACGTCGGAATTCGCGAAGGACCGATGCGATCCATCGAAGAACAGGATGTCGCCGGCCTTCAGTTCCTCGAAGATTTTCAGGTCGCAGGATTCCAGCGGGCTGCGGACGGTCCAGTCGCACAGGGCGTCGATCTCGCGGCGTGGCATCGGATCGATGGAGGTGATCCGCGTCGGCAGCTTCAGCGTGTCGATCGCGTGGCGCGCGAAGCAGGTCGAGCACCCGGAGCCGATCTCGAAGTATCGTTCAGGGCGCTTCCAGGCCAGCATCGTCAGCAGGGCGGCGCCGTCGAGGGCGGTGAACCACGTGTTGTTCCAGTGCGGTGCAGCCGAACCCGCAGCGTGGGCGTCGTGCGGGACGCTGTGGAGCAAGTCGGCCTGCGCTTCCAGGGCGGTGAGGAATGCCTCGTAGGCCGCATGGTTCTGGCCGAGGACGGCTTTGAGCCGGCCGTGCGGCGCCTGGCCCGGCTTCCATCGCGCGGACGGCACGACCGGATAGTAATCGTGGACCGTATGACTCCAGCGGAAGGCTTCGCCGCTCGCCCGGAAGATATCCACCCCCGCGCGTCGGCCGGCAGTCCTGACAACGTCCTTCAGCATGGTGCCTCCCGGGTTCCGGGTGAAGGATGCCGGGATTGCAACTTCTGGTCGAGTCCGGTGGACCACCTACGCAGTCCGACCTGATTTCACGGTTAGGAGGCGATGAAGACGCACCGGCCTCGCGGCCCGCTGCGGGCGGTCTGCGCCGCGGGATGATCGTCAGGCACCCGGAGAGGTCGAAGCTTTCAGGCCGCGCTCTGCGCCCGCAACCCCGCGACCAGATCGGTGAACCGGTCACCCTGGACGATGACGTGGCTCCGGAGCGCCTCGGCCGCCCCGACTTCGTCTCCGGCGATGATGGCAGCGACGATCGCTTCGTGTTCGGCGAGCGATTGCGGCAAGCGCTGGCGCACGCGCAGCTGCAGACGCCGATACGGCGCGAGACGGCGATGCAGTGACAGCGCCTGCTCCGCCAGGAAGGCGTTGCGGCTGGCCCGATACACCACCGTATGGAACACGTAATTCTCAGCGTAATAGGCCTCGGTATCCTCCGTCGACAGGGCCCCGCGGCAGCCTTCGAGGGCCGCGCGCAGCGCGGCGGCATCCTCGGCCACGAGGCGGCGTGCGGCGAGGCGACCGCACGCCGCCTCGATTTCCGCCATCGTCTCGAACATGGCCAGCAGCAGGTGTGGCTCGGGCGCGCTGACGATGGCGCCGCGCCGGGGCTTCGTCTGGACGAGTCCGGTCACGGCGAGCTGCAGCAGCGCCTCGCGGATCGGCGTGCGCGAGACCCCGAAACGGGCCGCGAGCTGATTCTCATCGAGCCGCGATCCCAGCGCGAGTTCGCCCGCCACGATCTCGTCCTCGATTCGCTGCCGTAGCCGTTGCGCGTGGCTCATGCGCCTGGTTCCTCCCCCGATCGTCGGGCCGCGCGTCGTCCCGCCCGTTGAGGCCGGCGGATGTCCAACGCACGCGAACATTATGCTGGAGCATTGACAAAATATACAAGGCGGTTTTCCATGCATACAACGAAGCGCCCCACTATTGCGGCGCACAAAACTTTGCCGCGTTGTTTGCGGTGCGGGAGAAATCCATGACGCCAACTCGTCGCTCGCTGATCGCGGCCACGCTCGCGGCTCCGGCGGTCCTGCGGTTCGGGCTGGGCTCTGCCCAGGCCGCCACCACGCTGAAGCTGTCCCACCAGTTCCCGGGCGGCACCATCGACGAGGGCGACTTCCGCGACCGCATGTGCCGGAAGTTCGCCAAGATGGTCGGCGAGCGCTCGAAGGGCGCCCTGGACGTCCAAGTCTATCCCGGCTCCTCGCTGATGAAGACGAACGCCCAGTTCGGCGCGATGCGCAAGGGCGCCCTCGACATGTCGCTCTATCCGAGCCCCTATGCCGGCGGCGAGGTGCCGGAGCTGAATATCGGCCTGATGCCGGCGCTGGTGACGTCCTATGCCCAGGCGGTGGCCTGGAAGGCGGCGCCGGTCGGGCGCAAGCTCTCGGAAATCCTCGACGCCAAGGGGATCGTCCTGGTCTCGTGGGTCTGGCAGGCCGGCGGCGTCGCGAGCCGCGAGCGCGCCCTCGTTTCGCCGGCCGACGCCAAGGGCATGAAGGTCCGGGGCGGTTCGCGCGAGATGGACATGATGATGAAAGAGGCCGGCGCAGCCACCCTCTCCATCCCGTCGAACGAATCCTACGCGGCGATGCAGACCGGCGCCTGCGATGCGGTGATCACATCGTCCACCAGCCTGATCTCCTTCCGCCTGGAAGAGCTGTCCAAGGCCCTCACTTCGGGCCGCGAGCGCTCCTACTGGTTCATGCTCGAGCCGATCATGATGTCGAAGATCGTGTTCTCGGGCCTGCCGAAGGAGCAGCAGGACCTGATCATGGCGGTGGGCACCGAGCTGGAAGCCTTCGGCCAAGCCGGCGCCAAGGAGGATGACACTCGGGTCGAGGAGATCTTCTCCAAGGCCGGGGCCAAGGTCGTCCAGGTTGACGAGAAGTCGCTGGGTCAGTGGCGGGACCTCGCCCGCAACACGGCCTGGAAGGACTACGCCGCCAAGAACGCGAACTGCGCGGAACTGCTGAAGCTCGCGGAGCAGGTCGCGTGAGCCACGGCTTCGACGCGGCTACGGCCGCTCCGGAGGCGCGGGGCGCGGCCGAGCCGCGTCTGCCCGGCCTGCTCGGCGCCTTCGACCGGACGATGCGCCTGCTGAATCAAGTGATCCTGGCGGTCGGCGGCCTCTGCCTGGTGGCGGCCTGCCTCGTCCTGACCCACAGCGTGGTCGTCCGCTATCTCCTGAAGGAACCGACGGAGTGGCAGGACGAGATGGCGGTGTTCCTGATCATCGGGGCCACCTTCCTGTCGGCCGCCGGCGTCCAGGCCAAGCGCGGCCACGTCGCGATCGAGGCCCTGACCGGTCTCCTGCCGCCGGCCGCCAACCGCGTGCGCCTTCTGCTGGCCGACATCGTCAGCCTCGCCTTCTGCCTGTTCTTCGCCTGGAAGAGCTGGTCGCTGGATCACGAGGCCTGGGTCGACGGGCAGGTCTCGCAATCGACCTGGGGGCCGCCCCTCTGGATCCCCTATACGCTGATGTCCGTCGGGATGAGCCTGCTGTGCATCCAGTTCGTCCTCCAGATTGCCGAGGGCCTGGCCTACGGGCCGCGGGCCGCCGGCTGGGCACAGCCCAAGATCGGGCTCGGGGCCGACGTCAACCGCGACATGCACGGGGCGCCCGAGGTTGCGCCTCGAGGACCGGATCCGATGGGTCAGACCGTTTCCGCGAAGGTTGAACGATGAGCACGGCCGCGATCGGCTTCCTGTACGCGGGCGCGACCCTGGGTGCGATGCTCTCGGGCATCCCCATCGCCTTCGCCCTCGGCTTCGTGGCGCTCGCCTTCATGGTGGCGTTCATGCCCGGCGCCTCCCTCGATACGGTGGCGCAGAACGTCTACGAGGAGATGGCCTCCATCACCCTGCTGTCGATCCCGCTCTTCATCCTGAAGGGTGCGGCCATCGGCCGGTCCAAGGCCGGGCAGGACCTCTACTCGGCCATGCACGCCTGGATGCACCGCATCCCGGGCGGTCTCGGCATCGCCAACGTGTTCGCCTGTGCGCTGTTCGCCGCCATGGCGGGCTCGAGCCCGGCAACCTGCTCGGCGATCGGCTCGGCCGGCATCCCGGAGATGCGCAAGCGCGGCTACTCGCCGGGCTTCGCCGCCGGGATCATCGCGGCGGGCGGCACGCTCGGAATCCTGCTGCCGCCTTCGATCACCATGATCCTGTACGCGGTGGCGGCCGAGCAGTCGCTCGGACGCCTGTTCCTCGCCGGTATCGGACCCGGGCTGCTGCTCGTGGCCCTGTTCGCGGCGTGGTCGATCGTGCGCTTCCGCTCGGAATACGCCGCGGCCAAGGCCGTGATGGAGCGTGGCGGACCGGCCTCGCCGATCCTGGCCGACGATCAGTACAGCATGGCGCAGCGCTTCTCGACGCTGCCGCGGGTCCTGCCCTTCGTGGTCCTGCTCACCGGCGTGATGGTGGCGCTCTACGGCGGCTACGCCACGCCCTCGGAAACCGCGGGTCTCGGCGGCCTGATGGCGCTGGCGCTCATCGCCGCGATCTACGGCGTCTGGCGGTTCCGCGACGTCACGCCGATCCTGACCGCGACCCTGCGGGAATCGACCATGCTGATGCTGATCATCGGCATGTCGCTGCTCTACGCCTACGTGATGAGCTACCTGCACATCTCGCAATCGGCCGCCGCTGCGATCGTCGCGATGCAGCTCTCGCCCTGGCTGCTGCTGCTGACCATCCTGGCGTTGGTGATCGCGCTGGGCTTCTTCCTGCCGCCGGTCTCGATCATCCTGATGACGGCGCCGATCATCCTGCCGCCGCTCAAGGCTGCCGGCTTCGACCTCGTGTGGTTCGGCGTGGTGATGACCATCACCATGGAGATGGGCCTGATCCACCCGCCGGTGGGCCTGAACATCTTCGTCATCAAGAACATCGCCCCCGACATCCCGCTGTCGGACATCATCTGGGGGACGTTGCCCTTCGTGATCCTGATGGCGGTGGCGATCCTGATCCTGTGCCTCGTCCCGGGCATCGCCCTGTGGCTCCCGGACCTGCTGCTGGCGACCACACGGTAGGCGGACCGAAGCATCGATTCCTCAGGCAGGCCCTTCTCCGTCCGGGGAAGGGCCTGCCGCATGCCGGGGTGCAGCCGCGCGAGCGCCACCTCCCACGCACCGGCGGGTCGCGTCCAGGCGATGGCTGAAGCGTGCCGGGACGCCTATGGCAGCGGGCTTCCCGCACTGCCCTGATCGAAACTTCGGAACGAATCATGAGTCTCGCTTCCGTGCGCGCCTTCTTCGCCGAGAAGGCGCCCGACATCGCGGTCATCGAGCTCGAGGCCAGCACCGCGACCGTCGCCGAGGCGGCCGAGGGCCATGGCGTCGCCCCGGCGCAGATCGCCAAGACCCTGTCGATCCGCGTGGGCGATCATGTCGCTCTCGTCGTCACCCGTGGCGACGCGCGTCTCGACAACAGGAAAGCCAAGGTCGTCTTCGGCAGCAAGGTGAGGATGCTCGATCTCGGCGAGGTCGAGGCGGTTACCGGCCACCCGGTGGGCGGCGTCTGCCCGTTCGGCCTGGCCACGCCCCTGCCCGTCTACTGCGACGTCTCGCTCCAAGCGTTCGACGAGGTGGTGCCGGCCGCCGGCGGCACCCACAGCTCCGTGCGGATCGCGCCGGCGCGGATGGCCGAACTGACCGGCGCCGCCTGGGTCGATGTCTGCGCGCTGCCGACCTGAGGGCTGCCCTCAGCGCCCGGTCCAGTTGGGCGGGCGCTTGCCCAGGAAGGCCTCCATGCCTTCGCGGAAATCCTGGCTCATGTAGCACATGAGGATCAGGTCATCGCCGGGATGTGGCGCGCCCTCGGCGACCGCCTCCTCTTCCGCCAGCCGCCGGAGCCCTTCCTTGGTCGCCTGCATGGTCAGCGGCGCGTGGTTGGCGAGGAGCTGCGCCAGGGTATCGACCCGCTCGGTGAGCGCGGCACGATCGTCCACCATCTCGCCGATCAGCCCGATGGCCAGCGCCTCCTCGGCCCCGACCAGGCGGGCGGTGAAGATGATGTCCTTCACCCGCGCCGGCCCGATCAGACCGGAAAGCCGCTTCAGATTGCCCTGGCTCAGGCAATTGCCCAGCGTCCGGGCGATGGGGAAGCCGAAGCGGGCATCGCGGGTGGCGATGCGGAGGTCGCAGGCCGCCGCGATGGCCGCGCCGCCGCCCGTGCACGCACCCGCGATGGCCGCGATGGTCGGAACCCGCAGCCGCTCCAGGGAGCCCAGCACCTTGTCCATGAACCGCTCGTAGCCCAGCGCATCCTCCGCCGTGCTGAAGCTGCGGAACTGGGCGATGTCGGTGCCGGCCGCGAAAGCCTTCTCGCCGGCACCGGTGATGACCAGCGCCTTGATGGCCGGATTGCCGGCGATCGCCTCGCAGCAGGTGATCAGGCCCTGATACATCGCGAAGGTGAGCGCGTTGCGGGCCTGCGGCCGATTCAGGACGATGCGGGCGATGCCGGCCTCATCGGTCGTGAACAGCAGTTCGTCGGTGGCGGGCGTGGCACTCATGCGCGGGGTCTCCGGGTGGCGGGGTCAGGCCGCGGTCTCGCGGACCACGCCGCGCGCGATCAGCGCGTCGATCTCGGCCGAGGCGTATCCGGCCTCCGCCAGGATCGCCCGGGAATGCTCGCCAAGCAACGGGGCCGGCCCATGCACGCGCCCCGGGGTCTCCGAGAACTTCACCGGCAGGCCGAGGGTCTTCATGCGGCCGACCCGCGGGTGTTCGACCTCCACCACCATCTCGCGGGCGAGGGCCTGCGGATCCCGGTGCATGGCATTGACGTCGAGCACCGGCCCGGCCGGGACGCCGCCGGCTTCGAGCCGGGCGAGCCATTCGGCCGAGCTGTGCGCCCGGAAGACCGGTGCGAGGGTCGCGGCGAGTTCGTGCCGGTTGGCCATCCGGTCGCGATTCATGGCGAAGCGCGGGTCATCGGCGAGACTGTCGGCTCCGATCGCCTTCAGCAGGCGCAGCCAGTTGGTCTGGTTGGCCGCGCCGATGGTGATCCAGCCGTCGGCGGTCTCGAACGCCTCGTAGGGTGCGTTCAGCGGATGGGCCGAGCCCATCGGCCCCGGCGCGATCCCGGTCGCCATGGCGATGGCCGATTGCCAGTAGGTGTGGGTAATGCCCGCTTCGAACAGCGACGTGTCGACGGCCTGGCCCCGCCCCGTCCGGAGCCGGTTCGAATAGGCCGCCAGAACGCCCATGGCGGCCAGGATGCCGGCGGTGATGTCGGTGACCGGAGGCCCGCACTTCATCGGCGGCCGCCCCGGACCTTCGCCGGTGACCGACATGAGCCCGCTCATGCCCTGCGCCACGAGGTCGAATCCGGCCCGGTCGGCATAGGGCCCGGTGCGGCCGAAGCCGGACAGGGAGCAGTAGACGAGTTCGGGAAACTCCTCGCGCAGCGTCTCGTAGCCGATCCCGAGGCGCTCCATCGTGCCGCCGCGGTAGTTCTCGATCAGCGCGTCGGCCCCCTTGAGCAGGCGGCGCAGGACCGCGACACCGTCCGGGTCCTTCAGGTCGAGACTGATGCCGCGCTTGCCGCGGTTCATCATCATGTAGGCGGCGCTCTCGCCTTCCAGGGCCGGCGGAACGGTGCGACGCGTGTCGTCGCCGTCCATCTTCTCGACCTTGATCACCTCCGCGCCCATGTCGGCGAGCATCAGCCCGCAGACCGGACCGGCCATGATGTGGGCGAGCTCGATCACCCGCATCCCGGCGAGCGGACCGGACCGTTTCATCGCTTCCGCCATCGCGCGCTACTCCCCGGCCGCCACGGAGCCCACGCGACCATTGAGTGGCGGGGCGGGATCCACGAATTCCCGCTCGGGGTGCATCGTGAAGGCCAGCGCCGCACCGAGCAGGCACAGGCCGATCGAACCGACGAAGGGCAGCGTCCAGCTCCCCGTCATGTCGACGATCACGCCGAAGACGATCGGCGAGACGATCGCGGCCACGGCCGAACCGGTATTCATCAATCCGCTGGCGGTGCCGGCATATTTCGGCGCGATATCCATTGGCACGGACCAGATCGGCCCGATGACCAGCTCGGCGAAGAAGAAACCCGAGGACAGGAGCAGCGCCACCAGGGTCAGATCCCGCGTCATGAAAACGCCGGCGAGGCTCGCAGCGGCGCCGAGGAACCCGACGACGATCACCGACAGGCGGGCGAGCTTCACCTTGCCAGTCCGGTGCAGGATGGCGTCGCTCATCATGCCGCCAACCGTGTCGCCCACCACGCCGGCGAAGAACACGCCCGAAGCGAACAGCGCCGAGTTCTTCAGGTCGAGGCTGTAGTTCTCCTTGAAGAAGCTCGGCAGCCAGCCGAGGAACAGCCACAGGGTCCAGCCGTAGCAGAAATACGTGATGGTGACCGGCAGCATGCGGCGGGTCAGAGCGCCCCACGGGACGCTCTGCTTCGCCCCGACCTTGCGGGGCGGCGGCAGCGTGTCGAGTTCGGCCCGGGTGATCGCCGGGTGGTCGGAGGGATCGTCGCGGAAATACAGCCACCAGATCGCCACCCAGATAAAGCTCACGGCGCCGAGGATCACGAAGCTGGTCCGCCACCCGAAATGGAAGATCAGGAAGGCGACGATCGGCGGCGCCACCGCGTTGCCGAGGCGCGCGAAGGCGTGGGTGATGCCCTGGGCGAAGCCGCGGCGGCCGGGCGCGGTCCAGTTCTGCATTGCGCGGGTGGCGGTGGGGAAGGTCGCACCTTCGCCGAAGCCGAGCAGGACCCGGGCCAGGAATAGGCTCACCAAGCCGCCGACCATTCCGGTCAGGATCGTCGCGGCAGCCCAGATCACGCCGCAGGCGAGCAGCGTGCGCCGGGCGCCGAACTTGTCGCCGACCGACCCGCCGATCACTTGGAAGATCGCGTAGGGATACGCGAAGGCCGACAGAATCAGACCGAAATCGGTTTTCGACATCCCGAAATCGCGCATGATCTCTGCGCCGGCGGTCGCGATGTTCACCCGGTCCAGATAGGTGATGAAATACATCACGCAGAGCAGGCCGAGCACGCCGTTCGTGGCGCTGATGCGCTTCGACATCGACCGTTCCTCCCATCGGGGCGCCGCCGCTGGCGGTCGCCGGGCGCCTCGGCTGATGGACCGGACGCTCTTTCATAATGCATTATTCAAACGCGTCGCGCGGCAGAACGCAACCGCCGACTTGTATCCGGCGCGCGATCGATCCGGTCGCCCCAACGGAAAACGGGGGCCGCCCGGGCCCCCGTTCTGGGTGATCGCGTTCGCGACGCGGGCTGTCAGGCCGTGACGGGCTGCAGCTGGTTCTGTTCGGCTTCGGTCGCTGTGCCCAGGGCCTTGCCGCGAGGCCCGACCCAGCTTCCGACCCACTTCCGCTGCCAGAGGGCGAGGCAGCCGAGCACGACCGCCGTGAAGGCGGCGTAGCCGATGAAGCCGATGGAGAACGACCCGGTATACTGCTTGGACAGGCCCATGACGTTCGGAAGGATGGCGCCTCCGAGGGCCCCGATCTCGCCGATCATCGAGCCGGCGACGGCGGTGTTGTTGGGCCACCGCAGGGGAACGAGCTGGAAGAGGGCGCCATTGCCGGCCCCAAGCGCCGCGAAGCACAGCATGAACAGGATCGTGGTCAATGCCAGCGACGGGGTCGCCGTCAGGGACAGGAGCGTGGCGATCGCCGCGAGCAGCACCACCGACAGCACGGCGATCCCGCCCATCCGATCGGCGAAGTAGCCGCCGACGATCCGAATCCCCGAGCCCATGAAGGCCGCCAGCATGGTCAGGCGCCCGGCCTCGACCTTCGTCACGGCGAACTGCTCGTAGAAGAAGGTCGGCAGGAAGTTCGACAGGCCGATGAAGCCGCCGAAGGTGATGACGTAAATCAGCGAGAACGCCCAGCCATCCTTGGTGAAGAGGCAGGAGACGTGTTCCTTGAACGACTGGTGCTCGCAATCCGGCGGCTCCTTGGCGAGCACGATCATGATCGCCAGCGGCAGGAGCATGACGATGCCGGCGAAGGCGTAGGTGGTCTGCCAGCCATAGGCCTGCGCCAGCGGCGGGGCGAACAGCACGGCCAGCACGGTGCCAGAATTGCCGGCGCCCGCGATGCCCATCGCCAAGCCCTTGTGCTCCGGTGGGAACCATCCCGATCCGAGGGACAGTGCAACGCCGAAGGACGCGCCGGCGATGCCCAGCAGGACGCCCATGGCGAGCACGTCGTTGTAGGACGAGACGAAGAGATATCCGTAGGCCATCGCCAGCATGATCACGCTCATCTCGGTGATCGCGGCATTCTTGCGGCCGATATACTGGGCCAGAATTCCAAGCGGGAAGCGCATCAGCGCCCCGGCGAGGATCGGAAGGGAGATCATGAAGCCGGTCTGGGCCGGCGTGAGCTTGAAGGTCTCGGTGATGAACGGGCCCATGGCGCCGTTCAGGACCCAGATGGCGAAGCAGAAATCGAAATAGAGGAATGCCGCGAACAGCGTCGGGGGGTGACCCGACTTCATCACCGTTTTGAAGCTGGCCATAGCTGGTGCTCGTCGAAAGGAGGCGAACCGCTGCGCGGTCGCTCATGCCGGGGATCCGGACTCACACCGTCCGCTGTTTGGAGCGCCGTTGCTCCGCCGCCGCAGCAGGCGCGGCTGATCGAGCAATGCAGCATGCGTGCCACGTCGGGTTTGATGCGCGACGCGCCGATCGCCCCAAACGGGCGGGCCCGGGATCGGGTCGGAATCGATCCAACCGCTGCCGTTCATCGAGGCAGGCCTGCCGAGTAAACGGGCGGCCGGACGGCGCCATCACGGATCGGTGAGCGCCGCAGCTCGTAATGGTTGCTGCATGCGCGCAACACAGGGGCGGAGAAACGGTCCGGAAGACCCAGTAAATTGCCTTCGATCACGGTCGGCAACTTGGCGGCAAAGCGTGAGTTTTGCTAAGCCCCGGGACGAGCTCCGCCGCGACTTCGTGCAGGCCCGCTCGATTGCGCGCCGCGGCAAGTCCCGGTGTCGCCTCCCGAGGAATTTCGATCCATGTCCGCCTCGATCCGTCGCCTTCTCCTGGCCGGCTTCACAGTCCTCGCCTTTGCCTCGACCGTTCACGCCCAGGGCCGCGGCCCGGTCGGCGATGCCGGCATCGACGGGTTCGGCGATGACGGCCAGCTCTATCAGGATCAGAGCGGTGCGCTCTATGTGCGTCGCGGCGGCCGCTACCTGCCCTATACGGGCCGCACGGATTTCGTGCGCCCCGCCCCGGCGGTCCAGGCGCCCGTCGCGCCTCCAGCCGCCAGCTTCGACCCCGACGCGACCGTCCCGGCCCGTCCGGGCGGGGCACCGCCCGCCGAAGGTCTTTCGCCCCTGGAGGCCGCGAAGGCGAAGGCCATCCTGCGCGCGCCCGACAACGAGCCGATCGATTACGCCAAGATCTATGGCCCGATCACCGACGACGTGTTCCCGGTGCAGGCGTTCAACTACAAGAAAATGAACCCGGCCTTCTTGCGCCAGGAGATCGCCTATCACGGGCCCTACGAGCCGGGGACGATCATCGTCGACCCGCGGGCCCACCAACTGACCCTGGTGGAAGGCAACGGCCGGGCCCGCCGCTACGGCGTCGGTGTCGGCAAGCAAGGCTTCTCGTGGTCGGGCACCGCGACGGTCAATTCCAAGCAGGCCTGGCCGGATTGGTACCCGCCCAAGGAGATGATTGCCCGCAGCCCGAAGCTCGCGAGCGAGGTCGACAAGCTGCAGAGCGGCCTCGGCGTCTCGGGCGGCCTGCGCAATCCCCTCGGCGCCCGGGCCATGTACCTCTGGCAGGGCAACAAGGACACGCTGTTCCGCATCCACGGGACTCTGGAGCCTTTCTCCATCGGCAAGAGCGTGTCGTCGGGCTGCATCCGCATGATCAACCAGGACGCGATCGACCTGTTCAGCCGCGTCAATGTCGGCACCAAGGTGGTCGTGCTGAATTGATGCCCGGCTGAACCGCGATCAGCCGCGCCGCCGGTAGAACCGGCGGCAGCGGCCTGCGGCTTCAGGTTAAGCCGCGGCGGTGCTCGCCGAGGATTCGCCGGACCGTGCCGGCCTCGGAACGGTAGACCAGCGTCTCGGTCTGGATCCGGTCCGGTCGGAATCGGACGCCCCGCAGAAGCGCCCCGTCCGTGATGCCCGTGGCGGCCACGATGACGTCGCCGCTCGCGAGGTCGGTCAGATCGTATTTCCGGTCGAGATCCTCGATGCCCATCTCGGCGGCCCGGCGCCGCCGGTCGGGGGTGTCGAGGATCAGGCGTCCCTGCATCTGGCCGCCGATGCAGCGCATCGCCGCGGCGGCCAGGACGCCTTCGGGAGCCGCCCCGGTTCCGAGATAGATGTCGATGCCCGTCTCCTCGGGGCTCGCGGTGAAAATGATCCCCGCGATGTCGCCGTCCGAGATCAGGCGGACCGCCGCGCCGGCCGCCCGCACCTCGGCCACGAGGGCGGCGTGCCGGGGCCGGTCGAGGATCAGGGCCGTGATCTGCTTCGGCTCGACCCCCTTGGCCCGGGCCAGGGCAGCGATGTTGTCGGTGGGACTGGCGTCGAGATCGACGAGACCCGGCGGATAGCCCGGCCCGATGGCGATCTTCTGCATGTAGACGTCGGGGGCCGCGAGGAGCGAGCCGCGCTCGGCCATCGCCATGACCGCGATCGCCCCGGGCATGTCCTTGGCGCAGAGGGTCGTTCCCTCCAGCGGATCCACCGCGATGTCGACCTCCGGCCCCTCGCCGAGACCGAGCTGCTCCCCGATGAACAACATCGGCGCCTGGTCGCGCTCCCCCTCGCCGATCACCACGGTTCCGCGGATGGGCAGGCTGTTCAGCTCGTCGCGCATCGCGTCGACCGCCGCCTGGTCCGCCGCCTTCTCGTCGCCCTGACCGCGCAATCGCGCGGCGGCGATGGCGGCGCGCTCCGTGACCCGGGCGAGTTCGAGGGCGAGCGTGCGCGGGACGCCGCGCGATGCCGACTTGGGGGCCTCAGCCATGGTTTCCTGCCTTTGTCCGAGCCCGATCTTGAGGTCGGATCCCGGGTGGACGCCGTCGAATGACGGCCGCCAAGCCTATACCCCTGTTCGCGGGCGCCCACTATCCTGCATCAAGGCCTCGCGGATCACCGTCCGGCATGCACTGTTATTCGCGCTCGATCCGGATCACCTGCGGCGGCTCCGCCAGCAGGCCGTCGGCGCCGATCGCGTCGAGGGCGTCCCGGATGTTACCCTCGGTCGCCGCATAGGTGATCAGCACCAGCGGCACGGGCCGTCCGGAGCGGCCGTGCGGATCCGTCTCCGCGCCCTCGATGCGGCGTTGCAGGATGCTCTCCAGGGATATCTCCCGCTCGGCCATCCGCTGAGCGACACCCGCCGCGACGCCCGGGCGATCATGGACGGTGAGGCGGATGTAGTAGCCGCCCTCGTGCCGCTGCATCTCCACGCGCTCACTGGGGCGCATCGCGACGGCCGGAATGCCGAAGGTCGGGCGGATCACGCCGCGCGCCACGTCGGCGATGTCGGCCACGACCGCGGAGGCCGTCGCCTCGCCGCCGGCACCGGGACCGATCAGCGTCAGCTCGCCCACCGCATCCGCGTCGATCGTCACGGCGTTGGTCACGCCCATGACCTGCGCGATGGCGGAGGATTTCGGCACCATCGTCGGGTGGACCCGCTGCTCGATGCCGGCCTCGGCCGCCTGCGCGACGCCGAGGAGCTTGATCCGGTAGCCGAGCTCGTCCGCCATGCGCAGGTCGAGAGGCTGCACCCGGGAGATGCCCTCCACCGACACGCCCTCGGCGTCGACCGCGGTCCCGAAGGCCAGGCTCGTCAGAATCGCGAGCTTGTGGGCCGTGTCGAAACCTTCGACGTCGAAGGTCGGATCGGCCTCGGCGTAGCCCAGGGCCTGCGCATCCTTCAGGCAGGCCTCGAAGGTCAGGCCCTCGCGCTCCATGCGGCTGAGGATGTAGTTGCAGGTGCCGTTGAGAATTCCGTAGACGCGGGAGATCGTGTTGCCCGGCAGGCCCTCGCGGAGGGTCTTGATAACCGGGATGCCGCCGGCCACCGCCGCCTCGAAGGCGAGGGCTACGCCCTTGTCCTCGGCGCGCGTGGCGAGGGCGGCACCGTGGCGGGCAAGCAGCGCCTTGTTGGCGGTCACCACCGGCTTGCCGGCATCCAGCGCCGCCTCGACCACCGCCTTGGCCGGTCCTTCGGCGCCGCCGATCAGCTCGACCACGCAGTCCACGGAACCGGACCGGGCGAGCGCCACCGGATCGTCGAACCATTCGATGCCGGCGAGGTCGAGGCCGCGGTCCCGGGTGCGGTCCCGCGAGGACACCGCCGTGACGCGGAGATCGAGGCCCGCGGCGGTAAAGGCGGCGCGGCGGCGCTCGACCATCCGGACCACGGACGCACCGACGGTCCCGAGTCCGGCGATCCCGAGGCGAAAGCTCACTGTCATGACCCCTTCCGTACCCGGGCGACCGTGATGGGCCGGGCGCCCGATGCGGCGCACTTCTGCAAGAATTCCGCACCGCCCGCAAGGAAACGGCCCCGGATCGCCGGACGGCTCACCCGGCGGACTCGCGGTGCCGCACCGCCGTCGCCACCAGGGCGTAGAGGATGACGGCGTTCAGCACGTGCCAGAGCGGATGGGTGCCGGTCGGCAGAAGCGTGCAGGCGGCCTGATCGGCGGTCCGCGCGGCGAGCGAGATCAGGAACAGGAGGCCGATCCCGGCGAGCCGCCGCCCGGTCCCGAGAAAGCGCTCCTCCGGCCGACGCGTGACCGCGCCCGCGATCCCGAACAGCGCCAGCAGGGCGGGCAGGTAGTCGACCGATCCGTTGGTGAGCCGCGCGACGTCGAGGCCGGTAAGCCCGTCGAGCACGGGCGTGAGGGCGAAGCCGAGGAGCGCGAAGCCCCCCGTCGCCGCAGCGACCCGGATCGGCGCCAGCCTCAGGAATCGCCGCAGGGCGAGCGCGAGATACGCGTAGATGAACAGGGCGATCGGGATCACGTCGGCCAGCATCGACCAGTAGACCGCCAGCGTGTGAAACAGGAACGAGCCGATGCCCACCACCGCGACCAGGGCGGATAGGGCGAGGCCGGCTCGGTCCGGCGGCTCGGCTGCGGAGGCGCGTCGTGCAGCAGCGGCAGCCGCCACGAGGAAAGCCGCGTTCGACAGGGCGTTGGCCGGCTCGGCCCAGAATTGCGGACCGCCGCGCTCGCAATAGGCTCTCACCGGCTCGAACCAGTCCATCCGCCGACCCTAGATCCCCGTCCTTGCGCCGGGATGGCCTTGTCAGCGCGACGCGAAGCGCGGATGACGGCCCGGCGGCGACCGGAAGCGAGGCGATGCGGATCACCACCTGGAACGTCAATTCGATCAAGCAGCGGCTCCCGCATCTTCTCGCCTTCCTCGAGGAAGCGCGGCCCGACGTGGTCTGCCTGCAGGAACTCAAGTGCCAGGACGAGGCCTTCCCGCGGGCCGACATCGAGGCGGCGGGCTACACGGTCGAGACGCTGGGCCAGAAGGCCTATAACGGCGTGGCGCTCCTCGTCCGGGAACCGCTCACCCTCTCCGAGATCCGGCGCGGGCTTCCGGGCGATGCGTCGGACGAGCAGGCCCGCTACATTGAGGCGCTCATTTCCGGCGCGGAGACGCGCCCGGTCCGCGTGGCGTCGATCTATCTGCCGAACGGCAATCCGGTGGACAGCCCGAAATACGCCTACAAGCTCGCCTTCATGGAGCGGCTGCGGCTCCACGCCCGGGCACTCCTGCAGGACGAGATCGCGGTGGTGCTGGCGGGCGACTACAACGTCATCCCGGAACCTGCCGACGCGGCCGATCCGGAGGCTTGGCGCTCCGACGCGCTCTTTCTCGGAACGACCCGCGCGGCGTTCCGGGCGCTTCTCGCCGAGGGCTATACCGATGCGCTGCGCGCCTGCGACCCGCGCGATGGGCTCTACACCTTCTGGGATTACCAGGCCGGTTGCTGGCAGCGAAATGCCGGGATCCGCATCGATCACGTTCTGCTGTCGCCCCAGGCCGGCGACCGCCTGGTCTCGGCCTCGGTCCAGAAGCATCTGCGCGGGCTCGACAAGCCGTCGGATCATGTGCCGGTGACGGTGGAACTGACGGCCGGCTGAAAAGATAACCCATGTTGGCGGGCGCAGCGACCAGACCGGTCGCCACCCGTCTTTCAGCTCAGGAGCCACGCTTGATCGTCTACGGTACCGGCTATTCGCCCTACGTCCGCAAGGTCCTGGTCTCGCTCGCCGAGAAGGGCATCGCCTACGAGCACAGGCCTGTGATGTTCCACGCGCCGGATGCCGACTTCCAGGCGGCCAGCCCGCTCGGGAAGATCCCAGCCATCGAAGACGATGGTTTCCGCCTTGCCGATTCCTCGGCGATCCTCTGGTATCTGGAGCGGAAGCACCCGACGCCGGCCCTCGTTCCGACCGAACCGAAGGCGCTCGGCCGCGCCGTCTGGTTCGACAAGTTCGGCGACACCGAACTGTTCGCGAAGCTGATCGTGCCTTTCGTCCAGCGGGTGCTGAAACCCAACATGATGAAGCAGCCGACCGACGAAGGTGCGGTCGCCCAGGCGCTCGACACGGACCTGCCGCCGCTGTTCGACTATCTGGAGCGCGAGATCTCGGGCCCGTATCTGGTCGGTGACGCGTTCAGCATCGCCGACATCTCCATCGCGACCAGCTTCTACAATCTGCATTTGGCGCAGGCGAAGGTCGATGCCGACCGCTGGCCGAAGCTTGCGGCCTATGTCGACGCCACGCTGGCGCGGCCGTCGTTCAAGGCCGCACTCGAGGCCAAGAAGGGCTGAACCGGCCGGGCGGTCCGGCGGCGGCGCTCAGCGCCGCCGCCGGATCGAGCCCACGGTTTGCAGTTGCGTCTGCGCCTCGGCGCGGTCGTCCTCGCTCGCGGCCGCCCAGTTCTTGTCGTAGAGCGCGACGATCCAGTCGTCCTTCCGCGCTTCGGCCCCTTCCCGCGCGAGGGAGAGCCACATCAGGCCCCTCACCCGCTGGATCGGGATCCCGCCGAGACCGTTGACCAGCATGTCCCCGAGCAGTGCCTGCGCCGGATGGTGGCCCTTCTCGGCTGCGAGGTTGAACCAGCGCGCCGCCTGCTTCGGATCGGCCTCGACGCCCGTGCCGTCGAGGTAGAGCCGGGCGAGATTGTACTGCGCGTTGGGATCTCCGTAGTACGACGCGGCGTAGTTGAACATGTCGTAAGCGCGTTCGGGATTGGGGCGCACGTAGGTGCCCTTGATCCCTTCCAGGAAGTAGGTGCCCAGAGCCGTGAAGGCGCTCCCCAGAACCGCCGAGTTCTGCGGGTCGGGGCCGTCATCGGTGCTGGCATCGGCGATCCGGGAGAAGAACTCGAACGCCTTCAAGTCGTCATGGGGTACGCCGTCGCCGTCGGCATACATCCGGCCGAGCTTCCACAGAGCCAGGGCGTGGCCCTGGCCGGCCGCGTATTCGAGGGCGCGGGCCGCGCCCTGCTTGTCGCCGGCATTGTACTCCCGCATGCCGGCCCGGAGCGCGTCCTTGGCCGAGCGATAGCTCTTGTCGGCGACCGGCACCTGAACGGGCGTGCGGACATTGGCGTCCAGCGCACGCGAGGTCTCGACCGGAAGCGCAAGCAAAGCGAGCGCCCAGGTCGCGACGGCGAGGCCGCGGGCGAACCGGAACCGACCGGGATCGGCCCCGACCGGCGCCCTGCGCCGGCTGAGGTCAGTCCTAGACGTCCGCATAGCTCTGCGTCTCCTTGGCACCTCCCGGATGGGTCACGGCGCCGTAAAGCGCCGGGCCGACGCCTTGCGCGTATTTCCAGAGGTAGCCGGAGGTCGCGGAGTTCGGACGCGGCGTCCAGGCCTTCCGCCGCTCGGCGAGTTCTTCGTCCGAGAGAGCGACGCTGAGCGTGCCCTGGATGGCATTGAGGGTGATGACGTCGCCGTCGCGGATCAGGCCGATCGGACCGCCCACGGCGGCTTCGGGTCCCACATGGCCGACGCAGAAGCCGCGTGTCGCGCCCGAGAAACGCCCGTCGGTGATCAGCGCCACCTTGTCGCCCATGCCCTGCCCGTAGAGCGCCGCGGTGGTCGACAGCATCTCGCGCATGCCGGGACCGCCCCGCGGCCCCTCGTAGCGGATGACGAGAACCTCACCTTCCTTGTAGCTACGCGACTGCACGGCCGCGAAGCAGGCCTCCTCGCCGTCGAACACCCGGGCCGGGCCGGTGAAGACCTGCTTCTCGGCCGGGATGCCCGCGACCTTCACGATGGCGCCCTCGGGGGCGAGGTTGCCCTTCAGGCCCACGACGCCCCCGGTCGGGGTGATCGGCCGGTTGGCCGGGTAGACGACGTCCTGGTCCGGGTTCCAGGTCACCCGGTCCATGTTCTCGGCGATGGTGCGGCCGGTGACCGTCAGACAGTCGCCGTGCATGAAGCCGTGGTCCAGGAGCGTCTTCATCAGCAGCGGGATGCCGCCGACCTCGAACATGTCCTTGGCGACGTAGCGCCCGCCGGGCTTCAGGTCGGCGATGTAGGGCGTGCGGCGGAAGATCTCCGCCACGTCGAACAGCGTGAATTCGATGCCGCATTCATGCGCGATGGCCGGCAGGTGCAGGGCGGCGTTCGTGGAGCCGCCGGAGGCGGCCACCACGGTGGCGGCGTTCTCCAGCGCCTTGCGGGTGACGATGTCCCGCGGGCGGATCCGATTCGCGAGAAGCTCCATCACCTTCTCGCCGGCGGTGGCGCAGAACTTGTCGCGGATCTCGTACGGGGCCGGGGCGCCGGCCGAGTAAGGCAGCGCGAGGCCGATCGCCTCGGAGACGGTTGCCATCGTGTTGGCGGTGAACTGCGCGCCGCAGGCGCCGGCCGACGGACAGGCGACCTGCTCCAGCTCGTCCAGATCCTCCAGGCTCATGTCGCCGACGGCGACCTTGCCGACAGCCTCGAACAGATCCTGGACGGTCACGGGCTTGCCGCGGAACGAGCCCGGCAGGATCGAGCCCCCGTAGATGAAGATCGAGGGGACGTTGAGGCGCACCATGGCCATCATCATCCCCGGCAGGGACTTGTCGCAGCCGGCAAGTCCCACCAGGGCATCGTAGGCATGGCCCCGCATGGTCAGCTCGACCGAATCGGCGATGACCTCGCGGGACGGCAGCGACGCGCGCATGCCGCCATGGCCCATGGCGATCCCGTCGGTCACCGTGATGGTGCAGAATTCGCGCGGCGTGCCGTTGGCGGCGGCGACGCCCTTCTTCACCGCCTGCGCTTGGCGCATCAGCGAGATGTTGCAGGGCGCGGCCTCGTTCCAGCAGGAGGCGACGCCGACCAGCGGCTGGTGGATCTGCTCGCGCGTCAGACCCATGGCATAGAGATAGGAGCGGTGCGGGGCGCGGTCCGGCCCCTCAGTGACGTGGCGGCTCGGCAGCTTCGACTTGTCGTTCAAACGCGTCACCATGACTTCAGACCAAGCCTTCGCACAGCCGATCCCGAGGGTGCGCTGAACCGCGGCGCGTCGCCGTTCGCGAAGCGCCGGGATATTCATCCGCGTGCTCGGGAAGTCCTCGTTTCCGATCGGTAAATCGTTGTCGAGATTGCCGTTTACCGCGGATCTTGAGGTGGGCCCGGACTATGGCGGGATCGCGGCGTTTACAGGCAGGTCTCGGGGCGGAGCCGGGATCGTTTTACGGTGTTGCGACCCCGCCACAGCCACGCTTGCAGCCATTTCGCTCGCCAGGACCAAAAGAAGGACAATCGCGACGGCACCGCCCGGTGATCCGCCTCGATCCGTCTAGTCTTCAGGATCAGCGCGGATCTTCGCAGAGGAATCCGGCCGCGCCGCGGCAAAACCGGCCGGAGATCGTCGGCGCAGCATTATCGCCGTGCGCGGTCTGCGCCGGAAAGACCTGGGCGGATCGGGAAATAACCCGTGGGACCGGATCCGCGGTTCGTTCGAACGCGGGCCCTGCAGGACCGCACCATAGCCCGCCCGGGACAGGGCGTATCTCCAGGCGACCCCACCGGTGGGCACGCTTTCCGATGCGGGAAGACGATCCCGTGACGGCGTCCGCGGGCGGCCGGCCGGACGGGATCACAGGATCACGGGATGGCCTGATCCCAGGCGGGTCGCGGCTCAGGCCGCTCCGCTCTGCGGCGCCGGGATCTCGGTGGAGATGGCGTCGACCGTGCGCGGCATCGGGCTGCCCTGCCCGTCCGCGCGCTGAATCCGCACCTGCTGGTTGACCGGCTGCATGTTGCCGAAGGGCGTCGAGAAGGCGATCTCGGCGGCATCGCGTCCGACGCCGATCCGCACCAGCCCGTCGAGGTCGGCTTGCCGTGTGGCGTCGAACAGCCACCAGCGGCCGTCGAGATAGGCTTCGAACACGGCGTGGAAGTCGCTCGGAACGAGCCCGTGGGCGTAGCAGCTCACGAACCGGGCCGGGATGCCGAGAGCCCGGCAGAAGGCGGCGCCGAGATGCGCGAAATCGCGGCATACGCCGGCGCGCTTGAGCAGAGACTCATGCGCGGTGGTCTCGCCGTCGCTGGAGCCCGGCTGATAGGCGATGTGGTCGTGGATCCAGTTGCAGATCTGGTTCACGCGGCCATAGCCCTTGGGCAGCGCGCCGAACTCGGCCAGAGCGAACGGCGTCAGCCGGTCCGAGGACACGAACCGGCTCGGCAGCAGGAAGGGCAGGATGTCGAGGGGCAATTGCCCGATCGGCGTCTCGTTGATCGTCGCGGGATCGGCCCGATACACCGTGAGATCGACCTCGGCATTGTACTCCAGCGCGAACTGGCCGGTCGGCACGTTGACCGCGAGATAGCGGTTCTGGTGGTCGGGCGTGGTGTAGAGGTCGCGCTTGAGGTTCGGCGTCAGGACCAGGCTCTCGGTCAGGATCTCGACGCTCTTCAGCTTCGCCACCTCCAGATTGAAGATGAAGGTGGTGTCCGACAGGATATTGTATGACAGGCTGCAACCGAGGATGTAGCGCATCGGATCTCCTTGCCGGATGACGGCCTATCCGCCGCCCAAGCAAGGGGCGCGCCCGATCGTGGGTTCCGGTTCAGGCGCGCCGCGGCAGCATCAGCACCGTGAGCGAGCGCACGCCCTGCGCGCCGTGGATCAGCACGCCCTCGATGTCCGCGGTCGCCGACGGTCCGGTGTGCAGCACCGCGTAGGCCGAGCGGCCGAATTCCGGCCGGCGATAGGCGGCCTGCACGTTGGGCACGATATCGGCGGGATCGAGCAGAACGACGAGGTGCTGCGCGAGATAGGCGACCGCGTTGACGATCAGCTGATCCTCCGTGAACAGCACCGATCCCGTCTCGGCGATGCCGAACACGGCGCGCACCACCGCCACGTCCACGTCCTCGACCTCCTGCGGGGCGCGGACGTTCCGAAGGTCCCGGTTGCCGTTCAGTTCCGGTACCGCGGAGGCAATCACCTTGGCCGCATCGAGTCGCTCGCGGACCCCCGCGAAGACATCACCGGCGCCGGGCTCCGCCACCCGGCCGCCCATCCGCTTCAGCCGCTCGCCGAACTCGGCCACATGGTCGTCGCCGACGAGGGGCGTGAACAGCGGCACCTCCGGCAGCGGGAAATCGCCGGCTGGCCGGTTCCTGCGGATGCCGTCCAGGATCGCGTCGCGGGCGCTCATCGACGCGTGTCCTTCATGCGGTTCTGCTTGTACCAGGCGTGGAAGGTCTGGCGCGGTGCGTCGGGCATCTCGCGCTTCTTCCCCCAGGTGTTGAGCGGATTGTAGACGGCGAAACGCGGCAGGACCTTCAGGGCGGAGTCCGCCGCGCCGATCGCGGCCCGGTAGGCGGCCGGGCGCGACAGGACCGCGCCGGCGGCTTTCATCATGCCCTGCTTGAGCGCCGGGATCTGGTGCTCCTCGACCAGCACCTTGCGCCACGCGAAAATCTGCTCGTGGATGTTGATCTTCACCGGGCAGACGTTGGTGCACGAGCCGTTCATCGTCGAGGAGAACGGCAGCGTCGAGTATTTGCGCTTGTTGAAGGTCGGATCGATGATCAGCCCGATCGGCCCCGAATAGGTCGCCCCGTAGGAGAGGCCGCCCGAGCGCCGGTAGACCGGGCAGGTGTTCATGCAGGCGCCGCAGCGGATGCATTTCAGGGATGTCCAGAACTCCTCCATGCCGAGGCGCTCGGAGCGGCCGTTGTCGACCAGCACCATGTGCATCTCGGTGCCCGCCCGCGGCGCGCGGAAATGCGAGGTGTACTGGGTGATCGGCGAGCCGAGCGCCGAGCGCGACAGCAGGCGGATGAAGACGCCGAGATGCTCGACCTTCGGGATGATCTTCTCGATGCCGATGGAGTGGATCTGCAGCGGCGGCACGTTGCCGGAGAGGTCGGCATTGCCCTCGTTGGTGCAGGTGACGACCGAGCCGGTCTCCGCGATCGCGAAGTTGCAGCCGGTCATGCCGGCATCGGCCTTCAAGATATAGGGGCGGGTCGTCTCCCGCTGGCTCTCGGCGAGATAGTGGGCGTCGTCGTTGTTCGGGTCCGTCCCGAGCGTCTTGGCGAAGACCTCGGCCACGTCCATCCGGGTCTTGTGGACCGCCGGCGCGACGACGTGGCTCGGCTCCTCGTTGTCGAGCTGCTGGATCCGCTCGCCGAGGTCGGTCTCGATCACCTCGATCCCGTTCGCCGCCATGTGGTGGCGGAAGCCGCACTCCTCGGTGAGCATCGACTTCGACTTCACCAGCGTCTTGGCGCCGTGGCTCCGCAGGATCTCCAGGACGATCCGGTTGTGGTCGGCCCCGTCCTTGGCCCAGTGGACATGGACGCCGTTGGCTTTCGCGGCTGCCTCGAACTGCTCGAGATAGCGGTCGAGATGGCTCAGCGTGTGCGTCTTGATCTGCGAGGCGAGCTCGCGGAGCTCCTCCCATTCGGGAATGCCGTGGGCCGAGACGTCGCGCTTCTTGCGCAGGTCCCACAGCCGCTCGTCGTGGGCAGCCTGGTGCAGCGGCGCGGCGAGGAAGCGCTCGGCGGCCTCGGACTGATTGATCGGACGGTCACCCCGGATCTTCGCGCCGCGGGGCTGCGGCTCACGGACCTGGGGCGCGCGGATCGGCTTCGAGGCCGCCTCGGCGTGCTGGAGGCGCCGTCCGTCCTGCGCGCGTTCACTCTCGTCGTGGCTGGCGCGCACCTCCGGGTGGATGACGCCGTCGCGCTCGCGGGGATTCAGATCCTCGGCGCTCATGCGGTGGCTCCGTTCAGCACCTGGGCGATGTGGATGTACTTGAGGGGCAGGCCCAGGCGCTCGGCGCAGCCCTTCTGGTGCATGAGACAGGAGGAATCCGCCGAGACGACATATTGGGCGCCGGCGCGATTCTGGTCGGCCACCTTGTCGTAGCCCATCTTGGCCGAGACGGCGGGCTCGAACACCGAGAAGGTCCCGCCGAAGCCGCAGCACTCGTCCGGCCGGGCGAGATCGACGAGCTCGACACCCTTGACGAGGCGCAGCAGGTCGAGGGGCTTCGAATAGTAGGGCTTCACCAACTCGGATGGCCGCGCGTGATGGATGCCACGCAAGGCGTTGCAGTTGGTGTGATAGGCGACCTTATGAGGGAAGTTCGTCCAGGGCAGGTCCTCGACCTTCAGCACGTCGTGCAGAAATTCCACCAGCTCGTAGGTGCTGGCGCGGACGTGGCGCACCGCGTCGGTCTGGGGGATCGCGGTGAGATGCTCGCGGACTTGGTGGACGCAGGACCCCGATGGCGCGACGACATAGTCGAAGCCGGAAAAGTTCTTCACGAACAGCGCTTCGGTGGCGGCGGCTTCGGCGTGGCAACCGGTATTGGCCATCGGCTGACCACAGCACGTCTGATCGTAAGGGTATTCCACAGTGCAGCCGAGCCGCTCCAGCAGCTCGAGGGTGGCGATCCCCACCTCGGGCTCGAAGGCGTCGACGTAGCACGGCACGAACAGGCCGACCCGCATGGTGCGACAACTCCCTGAAGATCGGCCGCGCGGCGATCTGGAACGGTTCAAGATTGGTGGTGGGTCTACCGGATGTCGCTGATCTTGGCGAGATCGGACACTGCGTCACCGGGCCCGATGTAACGCAGCGCGCCGTTGATGCGGGGTCCGCAGCCCCTCCGTCTTCCAGGCCGTGGATCCGCGGTCAGGGGACGTCGTTCCCGGGGCTTGGCGGTCGGCGTCGTCGATCCGGTCGAGGGGTGACGCTCCTCCGTGCGCAGCCGGAGAGTTTCCCGAGGATGCTGGGCCGCGCGCTTGATTTCCGACGCCTCAGAGTCGAATGACGTCTGGAAGCGTTCCGAAGAGATCATCACCATGGAAGAACTGCTCGCCCGCGTCACCACCCGCACCGGGCTCGACGCCGCGACCGCTCAGACCGCCATCGGGCACATCCTGGCCTTCCTGCAGAAGGAAGGGCCGGCGACCGAGGTCGGTCAACTCCTGGCTGCCCTGCCGGGCTCCGAGTCCCTGATCGCCGAGTCGAATGCCGGCGAGAGCGGCGGCGGCGGTCTGATGGGCATGCTCGGCGGCATGATGGGCGGCGGCGGCGTCATGGCTTTGGGTCAGAAGCTGATGGCCGCCGGTGTCCCGATGGGTCAGATGCAGCCCCTCGGCCAGGAGCTGTTCGCTTTCGGTCGCGAGAAGGTGGGCGAGGACGCGATGGGCCCGATCATCGGCTCGATCCCCGGCTTGAACCAATTCGTCTGACGCCCATCGATGTGCGCGGTCGCACTGCATTCGGGTGCCGCCTGGACGAAGGTAAAAAAGAGGTTTCGAGGCGAAAGCTTGACGGAACCTGTCCACGCGATCCCCGTTATTAGTGATGCGGGCTGGATCGACGCCTTTGGCAGTGTCCAGTTCCGCTCTCAAGCAGGCCGGCCATGCCCGTCTTCGAAGCCAAAAATCTGGACAGCGAGTTTGAAGGGCAGACCCTGCTCGCTGCCATCCTGCATCCGACCCGCGCAGCGCAGACCCGCGCTCTGAGGCACGGTCGCCAACGGGCGGAGCGCGCGGCGGCCTTGGCCGATCCGATGACGATCGAGCCGCGTTTCCCGATTGCGCCCGGTGAACTGGCCCCGACCGGCTGTCCCAGCCGCTGAGGCTGTTCGGATTCGGTCAGCCTACCAGGGCTGCGACGTGACGAGACCCTGGCGCGTCACGACCACCCATTCCCGTCCGTGTCGCTCGACGCCTTCCACGCGACCGACGCCCGGAAGGATGTCGCCGGGCGAGACCTCGACCAGGCGGCGGCGCCGATTCTCCAAAACCGCCGTGCCCTCGTAGACGTCCCGCAGAGCCCAGCCTTCGATCACCGGCGGCCTGTCGAAGGTCGCCGGTTTCGGCTTGGTCTCGCCAATCTTGGCCTCGCCAGTCTTAGCCTCGCCTGCCTTGGCCTCGCCCACCTTGGCGTCCGCCCCCTTGACCTCGGGCTTCCCCTCGCTGGCGCGGGCGGGCTCGCCGATGCTTCCCGTCTGGGTCGGCTCCGCCTTCGCGGCGACCGGTGTTGCGGCTGTCCGGCGCTCCAGCTGCGCGGCGAGGCCGGTGAGCCGGGCGGTGTGCTCGCGCTCGCCCTGCTCAAGGCGCTCGCCTAGCGCCGCGACCTTGGCGTTAACACTCTTATCGACCTGCGCCAGACGCTCGCTGAGGGCGCTGCTGCGGGTCGCGGCCTCTTTCCGCGCGGCGTCGGTTGAGGCGCGAAGGTCGGCGAGGACGGTGTGGAGCTGCGCGATGTCGCCGGCCAGCCGAACGGTTTCGGTCCGGCCGGCATCGAGCGTGGTTTCGAGAGCCGCAATCGCAGCGGGCCGCACGGCTGCCGGGCGGGAGAGCACCATCACGCTCCCGCCCAGAATTGCGCCGACGGCCAAAGCCGCGCCCGGGAGCGCGAGCCGCTTATGATCGAGGCGCGACAGGAACGGACGAGCGAAGCCCTTGCCCGCGGGAGGCTCCACGGACGCGGTCGCCGCCGGGGCAACTTCCGCCTTTCCGGTCACCACAGCTTTGAGCAGATCCGCCGGCGAGATGCCCTCGGAAACGGCCTGCTTGGCTTGGATCTTCGTCATCGCCCCGAACTCCGCACGCGGCCTCGCGCTGCAAGCGTTCGTTAAGGACGTTTGTTTACGAAACCCTTACCGCGGGCGCGCGGCTCAGGCCGCCAGCCCGCGCTTCTTCAACAGCGGCTCGATGCTGGGCATCCGCCCGCGGAAGGCCGTGTAGGCCTCGCGCGGATCGCGCAGATTGCCGGCACCGTACACGAAGGTCCGCAGCCGCTTGGCCGTCTCCGGATCGAAGATGTCGCCCGCTTCGCGGAACGCGTCGAACGCGTCCGCATCGAGCACCTCCGACCAGAGATAGCTGTAGTACCCGGCCGCGTAGCCATCCCCCGAGAAGATGTGGGCGAAGTGCGGTGTCCGGTGTCGCATGCTGATCTCGGCGGGCATGCTGATCCGCCGCAACGCTTCGGACTCGAAGACGGGGACGTCGAGCCCGGCCTCGCCCTCCGCCGAGAGATGCAGCGTCATGTCGACGATGGCCGAGGCGGTGTACTCCACCGTGGCGAAACCCTGGTTGAAGGTCCGTGCCGCCAGCAGCTTCTGCAGCAGGGCGTCGGGCATCGGCTCGCCGGTCCGATGATGCCGCGCGTGGGCGCGTAGGACCTCCGGCTGCTCCAGCCAATGTTCGTAGAGCTGCGAAGGCAGTTCGACGAAGTCCCGCGACACGGCCGTTCCGGACAGGAGCGGGTAGGTCACGTCCGACAGCAGACCATGCAGGGCGTGGCCGAATTCGTGGAACAGGGTGCGTGCGTCGTCGAAGGACAGCAGCGTGCTCTCGCCGTCAGGCGCCTTGGCGAAGTTCATCACGTTGACGATGATCGGCGTGATCGGGCCGTTCAGGCGCTCCTGCGAGCGGAAGGCGCTCATCCAGGCGCCGGAGCGCTTCGAGGCCCGGGCGAAATAATCGCCGAGGAAGAGGCCCACCTCGGACCCGTCGGGATTGCCGACCCGCCAGACCCGGACATCGGGATGATACCGGGGGACGTCGGAGAGTTCCGTGAAGGTCAGGCCGAACAGCCGGGAGGCCGTGTCGAACGCCGCCTCAATCATCCGCTCCAAGGGCAGGTAGGCCTTGATCTCACTCTCGTCGAGGTCGTGCTCGGCGCGACGCACCTTCTCGGCGTAGTGCCGCCAATCGTGCGCCTGGAGCGCGAAGTTGTGGCCTTCGGCCTGGATCGTCGCCTGGAGGCGGTCCCGCTCTTCGGCCGCCCGCGCCCGGGCGGGCGTCCAGACGTCGCGCAAGAGCCCGGTCGCCGCTTCGGGACTCGCCGCCATCGTGTCGTCGAGGGCGAAATGAGCGAAGCTCGCGAACCCGAGAAGCCGCGCCCGCTCCGCGCGCAACCGGATGATCTCGGCGAGGATCGCACGGTTGTCGGTCTCGCCGCCGTTCTCGCCGCGCCGGGTCCAGGCCGCATAGGCGCGCTCGCGCAGGTCGCGCCGGGTCGAGAAGACCAGGAAAGGCTCGATCAGCGAGCGCGACAGAGTGATGACGTGCCCGTCGAGGCCACGCTCCTTGGCGGCGCTCTCGGCGGCGGCCCGCAGGAACGGCGGCAGGCCGGCCAGATCCTCCTCGCCCCGAAGCGGCAGGATGAAGCTGCTCTCGTCGGCCAGGAGATTCTGGCTGAACCGCGTGCCGAGTTCCGACAGGCGTGCCGCGATCTCCGCCATGCGGCCCTTGTCCTCGGGCGCGAGATCGGCCCCCGACCGCCGGAAGCGGATCCGGTATCGGTCGAGGACCCGGCGCTCCTCCGGCTCCAGGCCCTCGGGCGCGATCGCCGAGATCCGGGCCCAGAGCTCGGGATTCAGGTAGATGGCGCTTCCATGCCGAGCGAGCTTGGGGCCGATCTCGCGCTCGATGGCCTGAAGCTCCGGGTTCGTATGGCTGCCGGTCAGATTGTAGAAGACGCCGGCGACGCGCTCGAGGGCGAGGCCGGCCCGCTCCATGGCCTCCACGGTGTTGCCGAAGGTGGCCGGAGCATCCTGGCTCGCGATCACGCGGATCTCGGAAGCGTGGGCCTCTAGCGCCGCTGCGAAGGCCGGCCCGTAGTGCTCCGGTCGGATCCGCTCGAACGGCGGAAGGCCGTGCGGGGTGCTCCAATGCGCCTCGCGGAAGGGATTGTCCTGCGGCAGGCTCGGGAGCCCGGCATCAGCTGCGTCCGACATGCGGTCCTCAACGATACGTCCACGCGACGCCGCGTCTGTCCGCGCCGCCGGTGCGCCGACATGGGGTCTGCCGGCGCGATCGGAAAGACAGTGGCCCGTTCGACGGGTCCGTCAACCACATGGGCGCGATCCGAATGGCGTCTCGTCCGTTGTAGAGGCCAACGCCCACGCTTCGAGGCCCCATGCCGGGACGCACTCTGTCGATCCGCCCTCCGTCCGTCTTGCGCGCCGGGGTGGCCCTTGCATTGGCGCTCGGCCTGCTCGCCGCCGATCCGGTCGGGGCCGCCGAAACGCCCGCCGCGTCGGTGCCGACGCCCCCGCCCCTGCCGCCCGAACGCCCTGAGACGCTGAAGCCACCCATTCCGGAGCCGGCGCCGCCGACCCCGCCGGCCCGGCCTCCGGAACTGAAGCCTGCCGTCGCGGAGCCGGCGAAGGAGCCGGTCAAGGATCCCGGCCGGGAAAAGGCCTCCGAATCCGCGAAGGAAAGCCCGAAGGAAGGCTCGAAGGAATCCGCGAAGGAGGCGTCCAAACCCGAGATCCCGACGCCGCCACCCGCGCCGCCCGAGCGCCCGCCGGAACTGTCCGGCGGGGCGGCCCTGGCCCTGAAGGTCTCGCCGCCGGACGATACGGCCTGCCGGATGCGCCTGAAGCGACTTGGCGTCGATTTCGAGCCGCTGGCGCCCATCGCGGAAGGGCAATGCACCGCTCCGCTGCCGCTCAAGGTGACGAAATTCGCCGACGGCGTGGCGCTGCCGCAGGGCGCGACCTTGACCTGCCGGGCCGCCGAAGCCCTCGCGCGCTGGGTCACCGAGGTGCAGGTCGAGGCCGAGCGGACGTTGAAGCATCCCCTGACCGCCCTCGAACTCGGCGGCTCCTATGTCTGCCGAGGCCAGAATCACGACATCGATGCCAAGCTGAGCGAACATGCCTTCGCCAATGCCGCCGACATCATGGGCTTCGCCTTCGCCGGACGCGCAAGCATCCCCGTGAAGGCGATGCCGGACGGCTCCGAGGAGGCGCAGTTCCTGGGCGCGGTGCGCACCAAGGCTTGCGGCTTCTTCCGCACGGTCCTGGGGCCGGGTTCGAACGCCGCCCACGCCAACCATCTTCATGTGGACCAGCGCGAGCGCAATGCCGGCCACCGGCTGTGCGAGTAGCCTCGCGTGGAACGTTCCGGCCGGCTCGGCGCTTTTTGGCACGGGAGCGCCTCCGCTCTCCGGAATTGCGACGTCGATGATCCCAAAATCCTGGCGGCCCGTTGGCGCGGCTCTCGTGGCGAGCTGCATCGTCGTGCAAGGCGCGGCGGCCAAGCCCGAGAAAGACCGGACGACCGAAGCGGCGCAGCCGCCGGCGCTCACCGCCGACACCGTGAACGCCGCCGCCCTGGCCCCCCCGGAAGCGGGCAAGGATCGGGATGCCAAGCCGAACACGAAGGCGCGCCGGGCCGCTGCGTCCGCGGAGAAGCCCGACCCGCTGATCGTCAAGGCGCAGGTGCTGCTCGACCGGGCGCATTTCTATCCCGGCGCGATCGACGGCCGGACCGGCGAAAATTATAAACGCGCGCTCTCCGCCTTCGCTGTGGCGCAGGGGCTTTCAGCGACGCAGAGCCTGAATCCTGAGGTTTGGGACAAGCTCCAGGCAACGAGCGATAAGCCCGTCGTCACGGACTATACGATCACCGAATCCGATGCCTCGGGGCCCTATGTCGAGCGGATCCCGCCCAAGATGGAGCAGCAGGCCGAGCTCAAGACGTTGGGGTACACCAATGCCCGGGAGATGCTCGCAGAACGCTTCCACATGGGCCGTGACCTCGTCAGCGCGCTCAATCCCGGCAAGTCCCTGGACAAGGCCGGCACGGTCATCGCCGTCGCGGCCGTGGAGCCGATGGGGACCGACAAGCCGAAGGCCAAGGATCTCCCCGAAAGTCCGAAGGTCGAGCGCATCGAGGTCGGCAAGGCGAGCCGCGACGTCCGGGCCTTCGGCGCCGACGGAAAGCTGCTGGCCTACTACCCCGCCTCGATCGGCAGCTCCGAGAAGCCAGCGCCGAGCGGTGACACCAAGGTGAAGGGCGTCGCGTTCAATCCCGACTACACGTACAATCCGAAATACGCATTCAAGGGCGTGAAAGCGCAGCACAAGTTCACTATCCAATCCGGTCCCAACAACCCGGTCGGTCTGGTCTGGATCGATCTGGCGATCCCGAGCTACGGCATCCACGGAACGCCGGAGCCCGAGAAGGTCGGCAAGACCGAATCCCATGGGTGCATCCGGCTGACCAATTGGAATGCCCGCGACCTCGCCGCGCACGTCACGCGCGGTGCTGAGGTCGTCTTCAAGGAAGACTGATCACCCGGCGTCGATCCGCCCGGCTGCCGGGCGGACAAAAATGTATCAGCCGTTAACATAGCGCGCGGTCGCACCATCGGAACGGGCCGGGAACGCTTGACACGTTGCGGAATACGGGCGACGCCACAGGTTGTCTCGCGGGCCATCCTTCGGGCCGTGCTCGTTCATACGAGCGCTGCTGTCGCGGTGCGCGGGGCTCGACCGACCGCACGGCATAATCCCCGGAAACGGGGCGTTCGAAGGGAAGACGGCCCGGCGTGATTGCTGACTCCAACGACGACGTTCTCAACGGTGTCCGCGTTCTCGTCGTCGAGGACGAGGCCGCGATCTCCATGCTTCTGGAGGACATGCTCCTCGATTTCGGCTGTGCCGTAGTCGGGCCGGCCGCACGGCTCTCCTCCGCGCTGGAAATGGCGTCGCAGGAAGCGTTCGAGGTCGCCATCCTCGACGTGAACGTGGCGGGCGAGCCGATCTATCCCGTGGCCGAGGCCATCGCCAAGCGCGACCTGCCGCTGGTCTTCTCCACCGGGTACGGCGGCGCGGGCATCCGCGAGCCGTTCCGCGACCGGCCCGTCGTCCAGAAGCCCTTCAGCCAGGCCGATCTCAAGCGCACGCTGATCGGCGCGATCCGGGCCGCCCGCGCCTGACGCACGCCGGGTAACCGGCGCGTCCCCAGCACGGCGGCTGTCGGGTGAGGCGAGACGCCGCGGTTCCTGACCGCGGCTTCAGAGCCCTTCGATCGTGAAGACCTGCTCGACATGGGCTGGCCACCCGCGGGCCCCGACGAAAACGGCGTCGGCACGGAACGTCACACCAGCACACCACGCGTTGCGCCCGATCCACGCCCTGACCGCGCGGGAGAAGCGCCGCCGCTTGGCGGCATCGATCGCTTCCCGCGCGTCGTCACGCTTGGCACGCGCCTTCACCTCCACGAACACGATGGTGTTCCAGCGCTGGACGACGAGGTCGATCTCGCCCCCGGCCATGCTCACGCGCCGGCCGATCGGCCAGTAGCCCTTGAGCATCAGTGCGGCCAGCGCCAGCCATTCGGCGTGGTGGCCGCGCCGATAGGCGGCGCGGCGCCGGCCGGTCTGGTCCGGCACAGCCCCGTTCATCCCTGGCCCCGCGCCAAAGCCAGCGCCCGCGAATAGACCTGACGCCGCGGCTGTCCGGTCTCGTCAGCGACGAGGCTGGCGGCATCCTTGATCGAGTGCCGCTCCAGCGCCGACAGGATCAGCGCGTCGAGGGCGGCATCCGCATCAATCGTTCGCTCCGGCGTTGTCGCCGCACCGATGATCACCACGATCTCACCCTTGGGCGGTCCTTCCTGGGCGAAGCGCTCGCTCAGGCTGCCCAAGGTATCGCGTCGGATGGTTTCGTAGAGCTTGGTCAATTCCCGGGTCACGGCGGCCGGGCGCTCCGGGCCGAGCACCGCAGCGGCATCGGCCAGCATATCGGGCAGGCGATGCGGCGATTCGAATAGGACCAGCGTGCCGGGAACCTGGACCAGTGCCTCCAGGCGGTTGCGCCGGGCGCCGGCCTTCTGCGGGAGGAAGCCCTCGAAGAAGAAACGATCGGTCGGTAGACCCGCCGCGACCAAGGCCGTCATCACCGCCGACGGGCCCGGAACCGGCGTGATGGCGATCCCCGCCTCGATCGCGGCCTGGACCAATTTGTAGCCGGGATCCGAGACCAGCGGCGTCCCGGCATCCGAGACGAGAGCCAGGGCTTCGCCGGCGCGCAGCCGCGCGATTATCCGCTCCCGCACGGCATCGTTGGAATGCTCGTGATAGGCGAGCAGCGGCGTCGTGATCCCGTAATGCGCCAGCAGGTTCCGGGTGACGCGGGTGTCCTCGGCCAGGACCGCATCCGCGGCCGCCAGGGTGGCCAGGGCCCGGATGGTGATGTCGCGCAGGTTCCCGATGGGCGTCGCCACGATGTGCAGGCCCGGCGACAGGGGTTCGGTCTCGCTCGCCAGACCGAAGGCGGTGAAGGTGGTGTTGCGCGGCCGATCGGGGGCGAGCTTCGGGGACGGAGCTCGGGTCGGGGCGGCGGGCCCCGGGGCATCGAATCTGCGTGTCATCATCGGTGATCTTGCCACACCGGCCGTCTCCCGTCGCGGTGAAGGCGTCCGACCGGGGGCAACTCTGCCGCTCCGCGTTTACAATTCGGATTCCGATCGTCAGGCTGCGGTGCCTGCCGAGAGGAGTCCGCGCGATGGCGCGCCCGACGAGCATGCGGGACCGTCTCGTGCGCGTCACCGCCCCGACCGCTGCGCTGTGCGCCGTCCTGCTGTCATTGGGCGGCTGCCTCGGCACCGACATCGCTCGGCGCGCGACGGCGCCACAGGCCGAGCTGACGCCGCCGGCGGCCGTTCCCGGGGCACCGCCACCCGCACCCGCAGCGCCGCCGATGCCGGCGGCGGGTGGCACCGGGCGCATCGGTTCCGGAGCCGTCAAGGTCGCCCTCGTGCTGCCGCTGACCGGCCAGGGGGCAACGGTGGGTGCCGCCATGCGCAACGCGGCACAACTCGCCTACGACGAGGCACAGCAACCCGACCTGACGCTTCTGGTGGAAGATGACCGAGGCAGCCCGGACGGCGCCCGGGACGCGACGCAGGAGGCGCTGCGCCAGGGGGCCGAGATCGTGCTCGGTCCGCTCTTCGCCGGCAATGTTCAAACGGCGGCGGCCGCGGCCAGAGCGGCGGGCAAGCCGGTGGTCGGCTTCTCGACCGACGTGACCGTGGCCAGCCGGGGCGTCTACCTCCTGAGCTTCCTGCCGCAGCCGGAGGTGGACCGCGTGGTCGAGGATTCCGTCGCCGGCGGAAAACGCTCCTTCGCGGCTCTGATCCCCGAGACGGCCTACGGCAATGCCGTGGAGGCGGAGTTCCGGGAGGCCGTTGCCCGGAAGGGCGCGCGGGTCGCCGCCGTCGAACGCTACCCGGCCGGCGTGCCGGGTCCGGCGGTGGAACGGCTGACCCGGGTCATCGCAGGGCCGGGCGCCACCGCCGATGCGCTGTTCATCCCCGAAACCGCCGACGCGCTGCCGGGCGTGGCCGCGGCGCTGACCAAGGCGGGTTTCTCGCCCGCCCGGATACGCCCCATCGGCACCGCCCTCTGGAACGAGCCGTCGCTCTTCGCCCTTCCCGCCCTGCAGGGCGGCCGCTTCGCCTCGCCGGACCGCACCGGGTTCTCGAATTTCAGCGGCCGCTACCAAGCCCGGTTCGGCGCCGTTCCGCCGCGCGTCGCATCCCTGGCCTATGATGCGGTGATGCTCGCGGCCGCCCTGTCCCGACGCTACGGCTCGCAGCGCTTCGCGGAGTCGACCCTGACGAACGGCTCCGGCTTCGCCGGCATCGACGGGACCTTCCGCTTCCGGCCGGACGGGCAGAGCGAGCGGTCCCTGGCGGTCTATGAGATCCGCAACAATGCCGCGATACCCGTCAGCCCCGCGCCGCGGGTGCTGGCAAAGCCCGGGATCTAATCAGGCCGCAAGTTCGGCAACCAGGGCATTGAGCACCGGCGCCCCCTTGGCGGTCGCGGCGATGCGGCCGCCGGGAAGCCGCTCCAGCACGCCATCGCCGATCAGCATGCCGATGCGGTTGCCGTTCAGCGGCCGGCCCTTGAGGGCAGCGTAGCGATCCGGATCGATGCCCTCGCGAAGGCGAAGCCCCATCACCAGGAACTCGTCGGCCTGGTCGGCGGCCGTGAGCGTTTCGGTCTCGACGACGGCATGTCCGTCGCGCTCGACCCGGGCCAGCCAGGCTTCCGGCGACCGCTCGGTGACGGTCCCGATCCGTCCCCCCGCCGTCACGAGCCGCCCGTGCGCGCCAGGACCGATGCCGGCATACTCGCCGTAGCGCCAATAGAGCAGGTTGTGCCGCGACTCCGCCCCGGGCCGGGCGTGGTTCGAGATTTCATAGGCCGGCAGGCCGGCCTCTGCACAAAGTTCCTGGGTGACGTCGTAGAGGGCGCGTCCGACCTCGTCGTCCGGCGTCACCAGTTTGCCGGCGGCGGCGAGGCCGTAGAACGGCGTCCCCGGCTCGATGGTGAGCTGGTAGAGCGAGAGATGCTCTGCGGCCCGCGCCAGCGCCGCTTTCAGCTCCGCCCGCCACAGCGCCGGAGTCTGTCCGGGCCGGGCATAGATCAGGTCGAAGGAGGTCCGCTCGAAGGCCGACTGCGCCAGCGTGATCGCCTCCAGGGCCTGTGCGGCGTCGTGCAGGCGCCCGAGGGTCCGAAGCGACGCGTCGTCGAGGGCCTGGATGCCGAGGGAAACCCGGTTGACCCCGGCGGCGCGGTAACCCCGGAAGCGCCCGGCCTCGACACTCGACGGATTGGCCTCGAGGGTGACCTCGGCGCCTTGAGCCACCGGCCAGTGTTCCGCGACGGCGTCGAGCAGGCCCGCCACGGTCGCGGGCTGCATCAGCGAGGGTGTCCCGCCGCCGAGGAAGATGCTGGTGACGGTCCGCCCCGGGGTGCGGGCGGCCGTGTGGGCGATCTCGGCCCGGAATGCCGCGAGGAAGCGCGGCTCGTCCACGCCCGCGTGGCGGACGTGGCTGTTGAAGTCGCAATACGGGCACTTCGCCGCGCAGAAGGGCCAGTGCAGGTAGATTCCGAAACCCACGTCGCGGGTCGGATGGTCCGGGCCGGTCGATACCATGATGACCGGGATGTGAGCGCGACCGCGCCGTTTGGCAATCAGGAACCGGAGGCCAGACAGGCCCGGCTCAACGCCACGAAGGCCCGGGCCCGGTGCGAGAGCCCCTGACCCTTCTGCCAGTCGACGCCGTGCTTCTCCTCGGCGCTCATCTCGCCGAAGGTGCGCGCGTGCCCGTCCGGCCGAAAGATCGGGTCGTAACCGAAGCCGGCGGTGCCCCGCGCCGCCACGAGGTCGCCGAACACCCGCCCTTCGAACAGCTCGGTATGGCCGTCCGGCCAAGCCAGGACCAGGGCCGAAACGAAATGGGCCCGGCGGTCGGCCGCGCCACGGTCGTCGAGTTCGGCGAAGATCCGCGCCATCGCGGCGGCGAAATCCTTGTTCGGGCCGGCCCAGCGGGCCGAGAAGATGCCCGGCGCTCCGTCGAGTGCGTCGACGCACAGGCCGGAATCGTCCGCGAAGGCGGGCAGTCCGGTGGCGTCGGCCGCCGCCTTCGCCTTGATGGCGGCATTCTCGGCGAACATCGTGCCGGTCTCCTCGGGCTCGGGCAGTCCGAGTTCGCCGGCCGACACCGCCTCGACCCCGAACGGCGCGAGCAGCTCGCGCATCTCGGTGAGCTTGCCGGCATTGTGCGTGGCGATGACCACCTTCCCGGTCAGGCGGCGGCTCACGCGATGGCCTCCTTCTGCAGGGCGACCAGCCGCTCGGTGCCGGCGCGGGCGAGGCCGAGAAGTTCGAGAAGCTGCTCCTGGGTGAAGGGCTCCATCTCGGCGGTGCCCTGCACCTCCACGATGCCGCCGCGCCCGGTGAGCACGAAATTGGCGTCGGTCTCGGCGGCGGAATCCTCGGCGTAATCGAGATCGAGGACCGGCATGCCCTTGTACAGGCCGCACGAGACGGCAGCGACATGGTCGCGCAGGGGATCGACCGAGATGATCGAGCGCGTCCGCATCCAGGCGAAGCAATCGTGCAGCGCCACCCAGGCGCCGGTGATGGCGGCCGTCCGGGTGCCGCCATCGGCCTGGATGACGTCGCAATCGATCGTCACCTGACGCTCGCCCATGGCCGGCAGGTTCGTGACGGCCCGGAGGGACCGGCCGATCAGCCGCTGGATTTCCTGCGTTCGACCCGACGGCTTCCCGGAACCAACCTCGCGGCGGGTGCGTTCGTGCGTCGCACGCGGGAGCATGGCGTACTCCGCCGTGACCCAGCCCTTGCCCGATCCGCGCAGCCACTGGGGCGAACGCTCTTCGAGCGACGCGGTGCAGAGCACCCGGGTATTTCCGAAGCTGACGAGGCACGAGCCTTCTGCGTAGCGCGAAACCGCGCGCTCCAGGCTCACGGGCCGCAACTCGTCGGCGGCACGCTTGGAAGGCCGCATCGCGGGCCCCTTCTGTCGAGAGTGTCGAGGGCCGGGCTCTTAGGCCGCCGCGACATCACGGGCAAGCATCGCCATACGGATTGATCCGCGCGGGTCGGTTGCGCATGATCGGACCACAGGATGACCGCGTGACACACCCCAGTCCCAACTTTGCCAACGGCCAATCCATGCAGGCCCTCGCCGCCCTCAATGAGCGCGCCCGCGAGATCTTCCGGCAGATCGTCGAGAGCTATCTCACGACCGGCGAGCCGGTGGGCTCCCGGAATCTCGCTCGGATCCTCCCGATGGCGCTGTCGCCGGCCTCGATCCGGAACGTGATGGCGGATCTGGAGCATTCCGGCCTGATCTTCGCGCCGCATACCTCGGCCGGACGCCTCCCGACCGAACTCGGGCTGCGGTTCTTCGTCGACGCGATGCTGGAACTCGGCGACGTCAGCCAGGACGAGCAGGCGCGCATCGAGGCACAGATGCGGGCCGCAGCCTCGGGCCACACGTTCGATTCCGCCTTGGCCGAGGCCTCGACCATGCTGTCGGGCGTCTCGCGGGGGGCTGGCGTGGTGCTGACCACGAAGGCCAACGTCAATCTGAAGCACATCGAGTTCGTGCGGCTCGATCCGGCCCGCGCCCTCGTCATCCTCGTCTCGGATGACGGCTCCGTCGAGAACCGCATCGTCGATCTGCCGCCCGGACTTCCGGCGGGTGCGCTTCAGGAGGCCACGAATTTCCTCAACGCGCGCCTGCAGGGCCGCACCCTGGGGTCGCTGCGCGCCGAGATCGAGGCCGGCCGCAAGGCCATGAAGCGCGAGCTCGACGCGATCACCGAACGCCTCGTCGATGCGGGGCTCGCAACGCCGGTGGGGCCGACGGAAGCGCGCCAATTGATCGTTCGCGGCCAGGCCAACCTGCTCGACGACCTGCGCGCGGTCGAGGATCTCGAGCGGATCCGCCTGCTGTTCAACGACCTGGAGACCCAGAAGGACGTCATCGACCTGCTGGCCCGTGCCGAGGGCGGCGAGGGCGTGCGTATCTTCATCGGCTCCGAGAACAAGCTGTTCTCCCTCTCGGGGTCATCGCTGATCGCGGCGCCGTTCCGCGACGGATCGCAGAAGATCGTCGGCGTGGTCGGAGTCATCGGTCCGACCCGCCTCAACTACGCGCGCATCGTGCCGATGGTGGATTATACGGCGCGGGTGGTGTCGAAGCTTCTGGACGGCGGCCGGTAGGTCCTGTCGGGCCTCAGGCCGCCCGAACCGAATCCAGGAATCGTGCGACCTCGACACCGAGGCGCGCGGAGTGCTGCGACAGATCCGATGCGGAGCCCAGGACCTGTCGCGCGGCCTCGCCCGTTTGCGCGGCGGCTCCGGCCACCCCGGCGATATTCACCGTCACGTCCGCGGTCCCGTCTGACGCCTGGGTCACGTTGCGGACGATCTCCTGCGTGGCCGCCCCCTGCTCCTCGATCGAGGCGGCGACGGCCGCAGCGACCGCGTTGATGTCCCGGATCCGCGTGACGATACCGTCGAGTGCCCGGGTGGCTTCGCCGGTGGAGCCCTCGACGCGCGCGATATGATCGTTGATCTCCTCGGTGGCGCGGGCGGTCTGCGCAGCCAGATCCTTCACTTCGGCCGCCACCACGGCGAAGCCGAGCCCGGCCTCGCCGGCCCGCGCGGCCTCGATGGTGGCGTTGAGGGCCAGCAGGTTGGTCTGCGCGGCGATCGAGGCGATCAACCCGGCGGCGTCGCTGATCCGGGATACCGCCTCCGACAGCGCCTGCACGCGGTGTCCCGTCTCGTCGGCCTCGTCCACGGCCGTCCGGGCGAGGCGTGACGAGCCTGCGACCTGCCCGGCGATCTCGCGCACGCTCGCGCCGAGTTCTTCGGCCGCAACCGCGACGGTGCGGACGCTGGTCGAGGCTTGGTCGGCGGCCGCAGCGACGCTGCTGGATCGTGCCGCGGCCTGCGTGGCGGTGTTTGTCAGGGCTTGGGCGGTGGCGTGAAGCTCGGACGCCGCCGACGACACCGAACCGACGATCGTGCCCACGGCCTCTTCGAAACCATCGGCGAGCGCCGCCATGGCCCGCTTGCGCTCCGCTGCGGCCGACGCCTCGGCCGAGCGCCGAGTCTCTTCCTGCTCACGTGCCTTCTGCGCCACAACGGCCTTGATACCCTCGACCGCCCGCCCGACCATCCCGATCTCGTCTCGGCGCCTGGCCTCGGCGATCTCGGTATCGAGGTCGCCGAGGCTCATGCGCTGAAGGACTTCCACAAGTCGGTCTAGGGGATGTGCGACAGTCGCGGCCATCATCCGGCTGACGGTGACGGCCAGCAGAAGCAGCGTGATCGCGGTTGCGATGGCCAAGTTCTGCGCGAGATGCGTGATGGGTGCGAACGCGGTGGCGTGGTCGACCGAAAGCGCGATGTACCAGTCGAGCGCCGGCGGCAGGTTTGGGACGCGCGCGAAGACCGTGCGGACGGACCGTCCCGCCTCGCGCGTGTCCACCGCCCGACCGGCGGCGATGCCGGGAACCGGACCGTCGATCAGCTCCGACAGGGGCTTGCCGATGAACGCGGCCCGCGGGTGGATCAGGATCGTGCCCGCGCCCGACACCAGATAGGCATAACCGCCGTCACCCGGCGCGACCTCGGTGATCATCCGGGCAAGAACCGAGACGTCGAAATCGCTTCCGACCACGCCGCCGAGACCGTGCGCCGCATCCTTCACCGGCGCCGCCGCCGTGATGATGAAGGTGCCGCGACTGGCGGAGATGTACGGCTCGGTCAGGATCGGGCCGTCCGTCGCGGCGGCCTCCTTGTACCACGGACGCTGACGCGGATCGTAACCCGGCGGAATCTCGGCCTTGGGCATCTTGGTGTAGAACCCGTCCGGACGCCCGAAGAAGCTGACGTAGAACGAGTCGCGGATGATGGGCGCGTCGAGCACCCGATCCGTGTCCGACTCACGGCCGCCAGCGGTGATCTGCTGAGCCATCATCTGCGTCAGATCGAGCTTGCCGCGCAGCCAGTTGCCGACGCTGCGGGCGGCAGATCCGCTCAGGCTCGACATGCTGGCGTCGACGTCGCCCTGCAGGGTGCTGGACTGGGACAGGTACAGATAGGACGAACAGGCGACGAGGGCCGCCGATACGATCGCGAGAATCAGGAGTGTCGCGCGACCCGATATCCCGACGCGTACCTGGCGTGCCGCTCCAGAAAAGCCACCGATTTCAATCGACATGCACACCCCGATCTTCAGGAGTCGCGCCTGACGAGGCCAAATTCAAACCTAAACCGCGACCTGTGGCGTCTGTGTTCTTTTTATCAGATCGTGGATGGCATGGATCAGGACGTCGATCGGGCGTGACACCATTCCCCGCGCAAAGCCGGTCCGCGCCTTGTCGGGCGCGGACCGGATCGACGGTGATGATCGTGTGCTTTGCTTGCGCCGGTGTGTCGGCGGCCGGAAGAGCCGTTTCGACCGACGCGCGGCCAGGCGTTAGGCCGGGATCACGTCCACGATCTCGTAGGTGTCGGGGTCGATGATCACGATGTCGTCGCGCACGAGGATGAACTCGTAGCCCTCGTATTCCGGCACGATCGAGATGATCGCCGGCGGCAGCCGGTGCAGGGTCACCGACCGCGGGATCGCGGTGCCGACCGCGAGACCGAAGGCCACGTCCCGGAGCGGCGACACGCCCAGGCGGGTGATCGAGCTGCGGAACTCGGTCCGCTGCCGGGTATCGAGGCGGCCGACCGCACCGCGAACGGCGCCGCCCTCGCGGGCGCCGGCACGTCCGCCCCGCTCGCCAGCCGGACCGCGGCCGCCCCGATCGGGGCCGGCTGCGTCGCGATTGCCGCGCTCGCCGCCGGCACCGGGTTCACGGGCACCGCGCTCGCCCCGGTCACCGCGATCACCGCGATCACCGGCATCGGGCTTCGCGGCCGGGCCGGCCCGACCGGACGATCCGTCGCGCTCGGCGGCGCCATCCGGGCGGCCCGGTCCCTCGGCACCACGACCCGCCGGTCCACCCGGCTCGGCGCCGCGCGGACCGCCCTCGGCACCGCCAGGCCCGCGCATCGCGCCGCCGTCCGCGCCGCCGGCACCGCCCCGCATCCCGCCGCCAGCGCCGCCGCCAGCGCCGCCGCCACCGGCCGGACCGGCGCCTGCGCCGGCAGCTCCACCGGGACCGCCGGGTCCGCCGCCGCCGGGGCCGCCCCCGCCGCCTGGGCCGCCCTGCGCGAATGCCGTTGCCGCTCCGGCCACGACGATGGCCGCCGCAACCGTGTCTCTCAGAATGCGCTTCATGGCCTCTCCTCCTGCGGCCGTCGGACCATCCCCGACGCCCATGCCGGCCCGCAACGGGCCTCGGGGCGAACCGTTCCGTCCCGCGGCGTCGTGGCCATGCGGCCGGTGACACCCGCGCGGGCTGTCCTCGGCTAAGTCCGCTCACGGTCTTGCGATCAGGCCCGTCACCTGTAACGTCGCGCCGCACCAAGTAGAGACCGGCCCAGGCCGGCATCGAGATTGATCGACGGAGACGCCATGTCCGCCTCGCGCGACGATACGATCGGTATCGCACCGAGCGCCCACGATGACGCCGCAGACCGCAAGCGCCGCATCTGGGCCATCGTCGGATCGTCCTCGGGCAATCTCGTCGAATGGTACGATTTCTACTGTTACGCGTTCTTCGCCCTCTACTTCGCGCCGGCCTTCTTTCCGAAGGGCGATTCCACCAGCCAGCTCCTCCAGACCGCGGGCATCTTCGCGGTCGGATTCTTCATGCGACCGGTCGGCGGCTGGCTGTTCGGGCGCATCGCCGATCGTGTCGGACGCCGGACCTCGATGGTCGTCTCGGTGCTGCTGATGTGCTTCGGCTCGCTGCTGATCGGCATCCTGCCGACCTACGAGCATGTCGGTACCCTGGCCCCGGTGCTGCTGCTCCTCGCCCGCATGCTCCAAGGCCTGTCCGTCGGCGGCGAATACGGCACCTCTGCAACCTACATGAGCGAAGTCGCGATCAAGGGCCGACGCGGCTTCTTCGCCTCCTTCCAGTACGTCACGCTGATCGGTGGCCAGCTCCTGGCCTCGCTGGTCCTGGTCCTGCTCCAGGCGGTGATGACCGGCCCGGAACTGACCGCCTGGGGCTGGCGCATCCCGTTCTTCATCGGCGCCGGGCTGGCGGTCGTCGCACTCTATCTGCGACGCTCCCTGGCCGAGACGAAGGACAGCAGTGACAAGGAGACCGCCGGCACCTTCGCCGAGCTGTCGAAGCACTGGCGGGCGTTCCTGGTCGTCGTGGCCTACACGGCGGGCGGCTCCCTGAGCTTCTATACCTTCACGACGTATATGCAGAAGTATCTCGTCAACACCGCCGGCATGCCGAAGACCTCGGCGTCGCAGACGATGACGGTGGTGCTTTTCGTCTACATGATCATCCAGCCGATCTTCGGCGCGCTGTCCGACAAGATCGGCCGCAAGGCGAACATGCTGCTCTACAGCGGCCTCGGCACTCTCATGGTGGTGCCGCTGATGACGGCGCTCGGCACCAACAAGGATCCCTATCTGGCTTTCGCGCTGATCACCCTCGGGCTCGCGGTCGTGTCGTTCTACACGGGCATCAGCGGCATCGTGAAAGCGGAGCTGTTCCCGACCAACATCCGCGCCCTCGGGGTCGGCCTCTCCTACGCGGTGGCCAACGCCACCTTCGGCGGCACCGCCGAGTTCGTCGCCCTGTGGTTCAAGGACAACGGGATGGAGAGCACGTTCTTCTGGTACGTCACCGTCCTGATGGCGATCGCTTTCGTGGCCTCGCTGATCATGCCGAACCCCAAGGTCCACGGCTATCTCGACGGCGCCGGCACCGTCGAGGAGGCGCTGGGGAAGAAGCGCGGCCTCGCACACGCCTGATCGGTGGGCCGTCCGGCTGGACCGGGCCCGACTTTCACGCTGATATGCCTCCCGCCGGACGCGCCAGACGTCCGCGGGAGGACGCCATGCTCAGGAAGGCCGCCGCCGGGGCACTGACTCTGCTCTGCCTCGCAACCGCTTCGGCATCCGAGGCCACCGAGGGGGGCTCCGGCGACACGCCGTTCAAGCCGAAACAGCCCGCGGGCTATTTCTTCGTCGGCGGCCGCTCCGCGACGGCGGCAGGCAAGACCACGGCCTCCGGGCAGATGTTCGTGGAGTATCGCGCACCGGCGCGGGTGACGCAGCCCTATCCGATCGTCCTGGTGCACGGCACCGCCCAGACCGGGACCAACTTCCTCGGCACGCCGGACGGACGGCCTGGCTGGGCTGACCGCTTCGCCGCCAAGGGTTTCACGGTCTACGTTGTGGATCAGGTCGGGCGTGGCCGCTCGGGCGGCGATCCGGAGACCTACGGACCCTATGCCCGGCTGCCCGTCGAGGATCTGGAGACGGTGTTCACCGGGCAGGAACGCGTCCCGCTCTACCCGCAGGCGAAGCTGCACAGCCAGTGGCCGGGGGGCCCGGGGGTGCGCGGCAACGCCGCCTTCGACCAGTTCTACCTGTCCCAGGTGCCCTACATCGCCAGCGCGCTGAAGAGCGAGGAACTGGTCGATCCGGCCCTGATCGCCCTTCTGGAGAAGATCGGCCCCGCGATCCTGCTGACGCATTCGCAGGCCGGCGTCTTCGGCTGGGCGGTTTCCGATCAGCGCCCCGACCTCGTGAAGGCGCATGTCGCCGTCGAGCCCAACGGGCCGACCTTCTTCGACATCCGCTTCAAGGGCGGCGCCGATTGGTACGAGCGCGTCGGGGAGGCGCGGGCCCGGCCCTACGGCATCACCCGGGTGCCGCTGCATTTCGAGCCCCCCGTGAGCAGCCCGGCCGATTTGACGGTCGTTCAGGACGACCGCGCCGCCGCACCCGACAAGATCCGTTGCTGGCTTCAGGCCGAGCCCGCTCGAACGCTGCCGAACCTCGCCCGCGTGTCCGCCGTGCTCGTCACCGCCGAAGCCTCGTTCCGCGCCACCATGGATGATTGCACGGCTGCATTCCTGGCCCAGGCGGGCGCGAAACCGGACCGGCTGGCGCTCGCCGAGCACGACATCCACGGCAACGGCCACATGATGATGCTGGAATCGAACAGCGATGCGGTGGCGGATGCGATCGTCGGCTGGATCGAGAGCCGGGTCCACGCGCCGGGCCGTCCTTAACCGGTCGCTTACCCTGTCCCGGCGAGGGTGCCGCCGTCATCCGACGAGGGAATGCATGACCGACATGACCGACACCGTGGGCGTCGCGGGCGACCGCATCCGCTCGATCATCGAGCGCGTGGAACGGCTGGAGGAGGAGATCAAGGACCTGATGGAGGCCAAGAAGGAGGTCTTCGCCGAGGCCAAGGGCGAGGGTCTCGACGTCAAGGTGCTCAAGGAGATCCTGAAGATCCGCAAGCAGGACAAGGATGAGCGCGACGAGCAGGAGACGCTCCTCGACGTCTACCTGCGCGCCATGGATGCGCCCTCGCCGGCCCCGATCGCGGCCGCGGCCTGATCCTCTCGACGGAGTGCGGCGCGGCGCGCGCCGCCCTCCCCTCAGGACTGCGGGGAGCCCGCGAGATAGGCGGCGATGTTGCGCCGGATGCGCTCCAAGGGCTCCTCGCTCGGATCCGGCAGGACGAAGCGCGCCCCCGTGATCGTCTCGTAGGCGCGGATGTAGACCGCGGCCGTCTCCAGGACGACCTCCGCGGGAATCTCCGGAATCGGGTCCTTGTACGGATCGCAGCGGGCGACGACCCAATTACGCACGAAATCCTTGTCGAAGCTCTCCGGCGCGGAACCCGCGGCGAAGCGCTCCGGATAGCTCTGCGCGAACCAGTACCGGCTGCTGTCGGGCGTATGGATCTCGTCGGCGAGGACGATCCGGCCTTCGGGATCGGTGCCGAACTCGTATTTCGTGTCGGCCAGGATGAGACCGCGCTCGGCCGCCAGCGCCGTGCCGCGGGCGAACAGCGCCAGCGCCGCGTCGGACACGGTGCGCCACTGCTCGGACGTGAGCAGCCCGCGTTCCAGAATCTCGGTCTCGGTCAGCGGTTCGTCGTGGCCACCGTCGAACGCCTTGGTGGTCGGCGTGATGATCGCCTCCGGCAGACGCTCGTTCGGCCGCATGCCATCCGGGAAACGGTGGCCGTACATATCCCGCTCCCCGGCGCGGTAGCGCGTCAGGACCGACGTGGAGGTGGTGCCGGCGAGGTAGCCCCGAACCACCACCTCCACCGGCAGGATCTCCAGACGCCGGCCCACGACCACGTTCGGGTCAGGATAGGCGATGACGTGGTTCGGGCAGATGTCGGCCGTCCGCTCGAACCAGTAGCGCGCGGTCTGGGTCAGGACCTGGCCCTTGAAGGGGATCGCCGCGAGCGCCCGGTCGAAGGCGCTGATCCGGTCCGAGGTGATGAGGATGCGCCGGCCGTCGGGCAGGTCGTAATTGTCCCGGACCTTGCCGCGATAATGGTTCGGCAGTTCGGGCAGGGTCGCGTCGCGCAGGACCTGGTGCGCGTGCGGGGCGAGATCTGCCGTCTTCATCGGGCTTTCCGTCAGGCTGTGCGGCGACCGCGCCGCCTGATCTCTGTGCGCGGATGGGGCGGAGAATTCCAGTCCCGGGATTCACCGAGGCCCGGCGCGCAGCTCCGGCCGCCACCCCGACCCCCGCGGCTGCGGGCGAGCAGCCCTGCCGCTCTGGCCGGGCCCGGCCGTCGGCCCTATCCTTGCCGTGGATGGCAGACGGTGAATTGCCGACTGCGAAATGCCGGCCGGGGCCGCCGGACGGCCGAGGCGCAATGTTCGAGACACCGCACCAAGCAAGCCGACAACCTTTCCTGCGCCGCATCGAGACCGTCGCCCTGTTCACGCTCAGCGATGCGGAGCGGGCCGCCCTCGTCGCGCTGCCGATGCAGGTGGCGCAGTTCGAGCCCAATCAGGACATCGTTCGGGAGGGCGACCGCCCGACCCGAAGCTTCACCCTGCTCAGCGGGATCGCCTGCACTTACAAGTCGACGCTGGCCGGCAAGCGGCAGGTGATGACCTACCACGTCCCGGGCGATGTGCCCGATTTCCAGAGCCTGTATCTGGAGGTGCTCGACATCAACATCGCCACGGTCAGCGCCTGCAGGCTCGGCTTCGTTTCGCATGAGGCGGTCCGCGGACTGATGCGTGCGCATCCGCGCCTCACCGAGGTCTTCTGGCGCGCCACACTCATCGACGCCGCTCTGGTCCGCGAGTGGATGCTCAACACCGGTCGCCGCGACGCCTACGCGCGGATGGCCCACCTGTTCTGCGAACTCGTGACCCGCCTCGGCGCGGTCGGGCTTGCGCCGGATCGGACCTGCGAGCTGCCCATGACGCAGCCCGAACTCGCAGACGCCCTCGGCATAACGTCCGTTCACGTCAATCGCACGATCCGGGATCTCAAATCGGCCGGGCTGATCACGCTGCGCGACCGCCGCCTGACCGTCCACGACTGGCCGGGGCTGCAGGCCGCGGCCGGGTTCGATCCGGCCTATCTGCATCTGCGGGATGCGGAGACTCGCTGAACCGGGCGGGAGAGCGCAGGCTTTCGAGCTGACGAGGGCGCGCTGTCGCCCTGCCCGATGTATCGCCGGCCGTCGAAAGCCAAAGCCGAGCCGACGCGGGACCGCAGTCTGGATCTATCGATATGAAGATAACGCGGCGCCGTTTTCGCTAACCGTTGCCGGAGCGGGCACTCAGCGGGAAGATGGTGCCCAGGGGCGGAATCGAACCACCGACACTGCGATTTTCAGTCGCATGCTCTACCAACTGAGCTACCTGGGCGTCGTCCGCGCCGGTGTCGGCCTCGGACGCCGCGGGGTATAGTCAGTGCTTCGCGGCCTGTCCAGCCTTGCCGTGACGTCGACACGACGGAAATGCCGGAAAAATTCATCGCTCCGGATCGGGCTCGGGCGGAACCTCGTCGGAATCGAGGTCCTCGGGGATCGCGTAGCGCTCGTTAAGCCACCGTCCGAGATCGACGTCGGCACACCGCTGAGAACAGAACGGCTGGAATTCCGGTGTGGACGGTTGCCGACAGATCGGACAGGGCGGCCGGCGCTCGCTTCTCATGCCAGGGCGCCCCAGCCAGCCCGCACGGGATACCCCTCCCCGTCGAGGAGGCTCAGGGTCTCGTAGAGGGGCAGCCCGACCACGGCGCTGTAGGAGCCGACCAGTTTGACGACGAACGCCCCCGCCAGGCCCTGGATCGCGTAGCCGCCGGCTTTCCCGCGCCATTCGCCCGACGCCACGTAGCCCTGGATATCGCGGCCCGAGAGCCGCTTGAATCGGACGCGGGTCTCCACGATCCGCTCCCTGCGCCCGCGGGGCGAGAGGACGCACACCGCCGTGTAGACGCGATGCTGACGTCCAGAGAGCAGGCGCAGGCAATCCGCGGCCTCGTCGGGGATCTCGGCCTTCGGCAGGACCCGACGCCCGACCGCCACAACCGTATCGGCCGACAGGAGCCAGGTGGGCGTGGTGGTGTCCTGGAGGTGCAGCGCCGCCTCGGCCGTCGCGAGCTTCGTCCGGGCGAGGCGGCGTGCCAGTTCGCGGGGCGGCTCGGCCTTGCGGGGCGTCTCGTCGATCTCGGCCGGCAGGAGAGCCGCCGGTTCGATGCCGATCTGCTGCAGCAGCGCGAGGCGGCGCGGCGAAGCGGAGGCGAGCACAAGTCGCGCCGTCGGCCCCTGCGTCGCGCCGATCGCTTCAGGTTTGGCGTCCATGATGTTCCGTTCGCACAATCGACCGGAGCCGTGCGCGCCCTGCGCGGCGGCCCTTCGTCGGCCGGGACAGGCTCGATCCACCCGCCTGATAAGGGATGGGGTCGGGCTTGTGAACTCGGAGGGGCTTCTGCAGATCTCCCAGACCCCGGCCGGCCCGGGTCATGATCCGGGATACCCCCGCCCGCCCGCCGGCAAGAGTAGGCCGACCGGGGGCCGCGGCCGGCACTGTGATCGCGGCGCGGCAAGCCAGACTAGAGGTGCTGCCCGACGATCTGGTAAGCTTAGAGCAAGACGTCGTCCGCGATCGTAACCGACCGTTAACTACGTGCGGCTGAGAGTGTTGTCCTCCGAAGGGGATCGACATCGATGCTGAACGCTGATCCGCTCCTGCAGCGCCCGACGCTGGTAACCACGGCCCTGCTCGCCCGTGCCCTCGACGGGCTCCGGCCGCAGGTCACGTCGCCGGTCGAGATGTGGCAGCGTCTCACCGAGCGGTACGTCGTCGATCTCGACGCCGTCGCGGCCCTCCTGCCCGCCGACGAACCGGAAACGCACTGGCTGTCGTCCCGCGACTGAGGGCGCGCAGATCAAGTATTCCGCCGTCCACCCAACTGGCACACGACGTGCTTGAAGGGTCCGGCAACCGGGAGGAAGCACTCAGGCAACGACAACGCGGCGGCTCGCACGCCAGAGCACCCCGCGGACCTTTCGATCGCTCGAAGCTGAGGTCCGTCATGTCGGAACTGCTCTCTGTTGCCTTGGTCTGTGCCGGTACGCTTCTGGCTCAGGATTGCTCCCGCGACACCGCCCTGGACGTCATCATCGCCCCGGCGCATACGCCGATGGAGTGCCTGATGCACGCCCAGACGATGGCAGCCCAGGCCGGGTTTCCGGGGGGCAGCGACCGGTATCTCAAGATCGCCTGCGAGCATCGCCGGACCGAAGGCGAACCCCGCACGGTCGTCCGGCGCGCGTCCTGACGCGGCCCGGCGCGTCGGCGGTGTCCGTGCCGTCGCGCCCGGCCGCGATTTGGTCTGGTGCATCAAAGCCACGTCACGATTTTTCTTGTTCGCATCCGCCGTTCGGACAGTTGCCGCCTCCGGGAACGGGACCCATCCTGCACGGCCACGCTGATGCAATTCAAACCCCGGCATCCGCCACCTTTGCCGCCCCGATGGCCCGCGTGCCGGGCAGGGCTCCAGCGAGTGCCTGCACGATGCTGTACGACGCGTTCGACCTGCAGACCGACATCGCTGCCCAGACCCGGGCATGGGGCCGGCTGCTGAACGACATCTGGTCGCCCTGGATCGGGTTGGGCGAGCCGGTCACCTGGATGTCCGCCGGCGCCCGGATGATGATGCGCGCCGGTCTGACCTTCGCGCGGCCGCCCTACGGCATCGAGACGGTCAACGTCGGGAACCGGAGCGTCCCGGTCTCAGAGGAGCCGGTCGAGGTGACGCCGTTCGGGACGCTGCTGCACTTCAAGAAGGACATCCACACCGAGCAGCCCAAGGTGCTGATGGTCGCGCCGATGTCGGGCCATTTCGCCACGCTGCTCCGCGCCACCGTGCGCACCATGCTGCCCGACCATGACGTCTACATCACCGACTGGCACAATGCCCGCGACGTGCCGCTGTCGGAAGGCCAGTTCGGTTTCGACGACTACGTGGGCCACCTGATCCACTTCCTGCAGACGATGGGTGAAGGCGCCCACATGGTGGCGGTCTGCCAGCCCGCCGTTCAGGCCCTCGTGGCGGCAGCCGCGATGGCGCAGGCGAAGGATCCCGCCGCCCCGCGCAGCATGACCCTGATGGCCGGCCCGGTGGATTGCCGCATCAACCCGACGGGCGTGAATGCACTCGCGACCTCCAAGCCCATCGACTGGTTCGAGAAGAACCTGATCGCGACGGTCCCGACGCGCCACAAGGGCGCCGGCCGCAAGGTGTATCCGGGCTTCATGCAGGTCTCGGCCTTCATGGCGATGAACGCCAAGCGCCATATCCAGGGTCACGCCGATCTCTTCTGGCACATGGCCAACGGCGAGCGCGAGAAAGCCGAGGCGATCGAGACCTTCTACGACGAGTATTTCGCCGTGCTCGATCTCGCGGCCGAATTCTACCTGGAAACGGTCAAGACCGTGTTCCAGGATCACGCCCTGGCTCGGAATGCGGTGAGCTATCGGGGGGAACCGATCGACCTTCGGGCAATCCGCCGCACCGCCCTGATGACCGTCGAGGGCGAGCGCGACGACATCTGCGCGGTCGGCCAGACCATGGCGGCCCATGATCTGTGCTCGGACCTCGCCCCCTACATGCGGACCCATCACCTCCAGGCGGGCGTCGGCCATTACGGGGTCTTCGCCGGGCGGCGCTGGGAGTCGCAGATCTACCCGCAGGTGCGCAACTTCATCCAGGCGCACAACTGACCGCGCGACCGGGGAAGCGTCGCGCCGATTTGACCCGCCGACCCGCGCGGCCCACCATGCTACCGTCTTCTGATGGGAGCCCGGTTCGCGTGGTTCCTGGGGCCACTCCTGCGGCGTGAGGCGGAACGGTCGGCGTGATCGGCACCGAGAACAAGACCAGCGCGGACGGCCCGACAACGGTCTCCGCACGGCTCGACCGGCTGGTGGCTCGCGCCCGGGCGGCAGCTCTCTGGGAGCAAGCCTGGCCTGTCCTCTGGCGGGGGATCGGGGTCGGACTGATCTTCCTCATGCTGTCCTGGTCGGGGCTGTGGCTCGATCTCACGCCGATCTGGCGCCAGATCGGTCTGGGCATCCTGGGACTTCTCCTCGTCGCCGCGCTCGTACCGCTGATCCATATCGCCCGGCCCGATCGGCGCGTCGCCCTGGCACGGCTCGATCGCGAGGCGGCGGCCCGCGATCCGGCCCTGCGTCACGGACCGGCCTCCGCGGCACAGGACAGCCTCGCCGTGGGTGCCGCCGATCCGGGAAGCCGAACGCTCTGGGAGCTCCATCAACGGCGGGCCGCGCAGGCGGTCTCGGCCCTGCGGGTCGGTTTGCCGAGGCCCGGCATGGTCCGGCACGATCCGTTCGCACTTCGCGCCGGCCTGGTGGTCGCCGCCATCGCCAGCCTGTTCGTCGCCGGGCCCGAGTGGCGTCAGCGCCTTGGCGCGGCGTTCGACTGGCAGGAGCCCGCGGCGCAAAGCCCCAATTTCCGCGTGGACGGCTGGATCGACCCGCCGCTCTACACGCGGCTTCCGCCCCTCCTGATCGCCATGGACGGAAGCGATCAGCGCCTGCGCGCCCCCGTCAACGCGCAGCTGATCGTGCGGATCGCCGGTCAGGGTAAGGCCGCGTCCGAGACGACGCTGACACCCAATGCCGGCCTGGTCCCCGTCCCTGGCCAGGAGGCGCGCCCCGACCTGCGCGAGGAGCGCTATCGCATCGTTGGCGGCGCCGAACTGACGATCGTGACTCCCGCAGGCCGGCAACGCCTCACCGTGGACGCGATCCCCGACCGGCCGCCGGAGGTGACGGCCGTCGGCGGCCCCGAAGTGAACGGCCGCGGTACCTTCAACCTGACCTACCGCGCGAAGGACGATTACGGGCTCAGTTCGGCGGAGGCCGTGATCGAGCCGCTGAAATCGGCCCGTGCTCTGGTCCCGGTTCCCCACATCAATCTGGCATTGCCCGGGGACGCCAACGGCGAGTCCGACACCAAGACCCTGGTCGACCTGACCGACAGCCCATGGTCCGGGGCGCGGGTCCGCTATCACATCGTCGTCAAGGACGAGGCCGGTCAGGAAGGCCGGACGCCGGATGCCGAGATCGTCCTGCCGGCGCGCCCGTTCCGCGAGCCGTTGGCGCGGGCGCTCGCCGAGGAACGACGCCGCCTCGTGACGGCACCCGATACGGACCGCCGGTGGGTTCAGGGGGCCCTGGACGCCCTCCTGGTCGCGCCCGACACGTACACGCCGCAGCCTGCCATCTTCCTGGGCCTGCGGACGGCCACCGAGCGGCTGCGCCGCGCCCGGACGGACGCCGATCTCATCGCGGTGGCCGATCTCCTGTGGGAGATGGCCCTGAAGATCGAGGATGGCGACCTTTCGGATGCCGAGAAGCAGCTCCGCCAAGCCCAGGATCGCTTGAAGGAGGCGATGGAGCGCAACGCGCCCGACGACGAAATCAAGCGCCTGACCCAGGATCTGAAGCAGGCGCTCGACAAGTTCCTGTCGGAGATGGCGCAGAAGCAGGGCCGCGAGCCTCGCGAGCAGAGCGATCGCGGGCAGAACAATGCTCAGTCGAAGACCGTCACGCCCGAGGATCTCGATAAGATGATCCAGGACATGGCGGAGGCGATGAAGCGCGGCGACACCGCCGAGGCACAGCGCCTGATGGAACAGCTGCGCAACATCCTGGAGAACCTGCAGACGGCCGAACGCGGAAGCCGGTCGGATCAGGCGTCCCGCGAGATGCAGAAGCAGATGCGCGATCTCGACGCCATGTCCCGCGAGCAGCAGGGCCTGCGCGACGAGACCTTCAAGGACGGCGAAGAGCCGCGCGGCGGCCAGCGGCAGCAGAATCGCGGGCAGCCGCAGCAAGGCCAGCGCGGACAGCAGGGCCAGAGACAGCCGGGTCAGCAAGGCCAAGGACAACAGGGCCAAGGACAACAGGGCCAGGGACAGCAGGGCCAGGGGCAGCAGGGCCAAGGTCAGCAGGGCCAGAAGGGCGATGTCGGAGAGCGGCAGCAGGCGCTTCGGCAGCGGCTCGAAGATCTCCAACAGCGCATGAAGGAGAACGGCATGCGCGGCGAGCAAGGTCTCGCCGATGCCGAGGAAGCCATGCGCGAGGCCGAGAACGCCCTGAAGGACGGCGATTCGAGCGGGGCGGTCGACGCGCAGGGGCGCGCCCTCGACGGCCTGAAGCGCGGCGCCGACGGCATGGCGCAGCAGATGCAGGACATGGCCGAGGGCCAGGGTGAAGGCCAGCAGGACGGCGGTCAGCAGCCGGGGCAGCAGGGCCAGGCCGGGGCACGGGACGACGATCCCCTCGGACGTCCGACGCGCGGCCGCGATATGAGCGACGGACGTGTCCGCGTGCCGACAGCCGATGAATCAGCGGTCCAGCGCGCCCGGCGCATCATGGAAGAGCTGCGGCGCAAGCTCGGCGACCCGACCCGCCCCCGCGAGGAACTCGATTATTTCGAGCGCCTGCTCCGCCGCAACTGAGCGTCCGCACCCTCACGACGCGCCGAGCCGGATCACGGCTCCGGCCCCACCCGGATCCCCACCCGCATGTCGTCGAATACCCTCGTCCTGATCGCCTGCCTTGCCGTCGCCGCCATCCTGCTCCTGGGCTTGGCCAACATGATGCGGGGCGGCAGCGCCAGTCTCTCGCAGAGGCTGATGCGCCTGCGCGTGCTCCTGCAATTCGTGGCGATCGTGATCATCATGGGCGTCGTCTGGTGGCGCTCGGCCTGAATTCCGCCGGGACGGGTGTGACTGCGCCGCCGCACCGAACACCTTTCGGCCCGGTAACGGATGAATTGGCCGCCGCATATCGCGGGCCTCTGCTACGCTCGGTAGAAGCAAATCGCTGCGCCTAACCGGCCGAGCCCGCATGACTGCCCCTTCCCGCCTCTGTCTGTTCGGCATCCTGACCGGGGCGGCGATCATGCCGGCTTCGGCCGCGGACGCGCCACCGCCGCCTGCCGCCTACCTGGCCCCCGTCCAGCCGCTCAGCATCGTGTCCGAGATCCGGATCGGCGGCGCGGTGCAGGACCCGGGCAGCGCAGAGGGCAAGCTTCCCGGGTTCAGCAAGGCGAACGTCAACGGCGAGATCCTCTTCGCCAAGCCGATCCTCAGCGCCGATCCGTTCTGGCAGGCTTTCGTGCCGCGGCCGACCGTCGGCGGCAGCTACAACACCGGCGGCCGGACCAGCTACGCCTATCTCGGCGCGACCTGGACCCTCGAAGTCTTTCCCGAGACCTTCAACCGCCGCGTCTTCCTCGACGGGTTCTTCGGCGGCGTGGCCCATAACGGCTGGACCGGCCCGAAGGCGGAGACGCCCTACGGCTTCAACACGCTCGGGTGCTCACCCATGTTCCGCGAGGCGGCGGCTCTCGGCTTCCGTATCACGGAACATTGGAGCATCATGGCGACGATCGAGCACATGTCGAATGCCGGGCTCTGCGCGAATAATCGCGGCCTGACGAATTACGGCGGCAAGATCGGCTACACGTTCTGAGGCATCAAACCCTTTGGTCAAGCTCAACCGCATCTACACGAGGACCGGCGACAAGGGCACGACCGCCCTGGCGGACGGACAGCGTCGCTCGAAGGCGGATCTGCGGGTCGAGACCTACGGGACCGTCGACGAGACCAATGCCTGCATCGGACTGGCGCGCCTGCACACGCAGGGGCCGCTCGACCAGATGCTCGGGGCGATCCAGAACGACCTGTTCGACCTCGGGGCTGACCTCGCGACGCCGCCGAGCCCGGAGCCCCTCCCCTACGAGCCGCTGCGGATCGTCGCGAGCCAGGTCGAGCGGCTGGAGCGCGACATCGACGGCCTGAACGAGGCGATCCCACCGCTGAAATCCTTCGTGCTTCCCGGTGGATCGCCGGCCGCGGCGGCCCTGCACCTCGCCCGCACCGTCTGCCGCCGCGCCGAGCGCCTGGCGGTCAGCCTCGCCGCCCAGGAGGACGAGTCGGTGTCGCCGGAGGCGCTGCGCTACCTCAACCGCCTCTCCGACTTCCTGTTCGTGGCGAGCCGGGCCGCCAATGCCGACGGCGCCGACGACGTGCTCTGGGTGCCCGGCGCCAATCGTTGAGCCCGGGCCGAGGGGTTTTCGCCGGGCCGCCACGGCGCCGCGTTGACAAGGCGGAAATGTGGCCGTTACGGTCCGCGCGCCTTGCGTGCCCCCGCCACGCTGCGCCTTGCGCGCCGTGGAAGTGGCCTGCACGACGACAAGAATCCTCCGGGGAAGGATCGTGACCGCCATGAAGGTGCTGGTGCCCGTCAAGCGGGTTGTTGACTACAACGTCAAGATACGCGTGAAGGCCGACGGCTCCGGGGTCGAGCTCGCCAACGTGAAGATGTCGATGAATCCCTTCGACGAGATCGCCGTTGAGGAGGCGATCCGGCTCAAGGAGAAGGGCACGGTCACCGAGATCGTGGCGGTGTCGATCGGCCCGCAGCAGGCGCAGGAGACGCTGCGCACCGCGCTGGCCATGGGCGCCGACCGTGCCATCCTGGTCAAGACGGACGTGACCTGCGAACCGCTGGCGGTGGCGAAGCTTCTGAAGTCCGTCGTCGAGAAGGAGAGCCCGCAGCTCGTCATCCTCGGCAAGCAGGCGATCGACGACGACTCGAACCAGACCGGGCAGATGCTCGGTGCGCTGCTCGGCTGGCCGCAGGGCACCTTCGCGTACAAGATCGAGCCGGGCGAGGGCAGCCTCGACGTGACCCGCGAGGTCGACGGCGGCCTGCAGACCGTCAGCCTCAGGCTGCCGGCCATCGTGACGACGGATCTGCGCCTCAACGAGCCGCGCTATGCATCGCTGCCGAACATCATGAAGGCGAAGAAGAAGCCGCTGGAGGAGCTGACGCCCGACGCGCTCGGCGTCGACGTGACGCCGCGGCTCACGGTGCTGAAGACCGCCGAGCCGCCGGGCCGCTCGGCCGGCGTCAAGGTCGGCTCCGCGGCCGAGCTGGTGCAGAAGCTCAAGGTCGAAGCCGGCGTCATCTGATCCGCAGGCGGGGCTCCTGAGCCACGGTCGAGCCCCGCGCCACAACCCTCAAGGGCACCAGCAGACCATGACGACACTCCTTTTCGTCGAGCACGGCAACGGTCAGATCAAGGACGGGACGCTGAAGGCGCTCTCGGCCGCCAAGGAGATCGGCGCCCCGATCCACGCTCTGGTCCTGGGTTCGGGATCGCAGGCCGTGGCCGCGGCGGCGGCCAAGCTCGACGGCGTCGAGAAGGTCCTGAACGCCGAGGACGGCGTCTACGACCACGATCTCGCCGAGCCGGTCGCGGCGCTGATCGCGTCGATTGCCGAGCCCTACGACACGATCATCGCCTCGGCTTCGACGACCGGCAAGAACGTGCTGCCCCGGGTGGCGGCCCTGCTCGACGTCGCGCAGGTCTCCGACATCATCAAGGTGGTTGCGCCCGACACGTTCGATCGGCCGATCTATGCCGGCAACGCGATCCAGACCGTTCAGGCGCCGGCGGGCAAGAAGGTGATCACCGTGCGGACGGCCGCCTTCAAGGCTGCGGCCGAGGGTGGCGCGGCCGCCCCCGTCGAGGCCGTGTCGGCGGGAGCGCCCGAGGCCGGCGGCTCGACCTTCAAGGGCGAGGAGATCGCCAAGTCGGATCGCCCGGAGCTGGCCTCGGCGCGGATCATCGTGTCCGGCGGCCGCTCGCTCGGCTCGTCCGAGAAGTTCCACGAGCTGATCGAGCCGCTGGCCGACTCGCTCGGAGCCGCCGTCGGCGCCTCTCGGGCCGCCGTCGATGCGGGCTACGCGCCGAACGACTGGCAGGTGGGGCAGACCGGCAAGGTCGTGGCGCCGGACCTCTACGTCGCGGTGGGCATCTCGGGGGCGATCCAGCACCTCGCCGGCATGAAGGACTCGAAGGTCATCGTCGCCATCAACAAGGATGAGGACGCACCGATCTTCCAAGTGGCCGATTACGGGCTCGTGGGCGATCTCTTTCAGGTCGTGCCGGAGCTGCAATCCGAGATCGGCAAAGCCAAGGGTCAATAACGGAACGGAATCTGGCAACCCGCGAGTATTGTCGCCGAAGGCGGATTCGCGGGTTCCTTCCGGATCGAAGATTGGTCTAGAACGCTGCGACGGCGAGACTTCGCGCGGTGCCGTCGCGCTCGTGCCCTCGGTCGAACCGGGCGGCCGTGTATCGGCATCCGCATTGGGGGCACAGGTCGGCACATGCATATGGAGATCAAGCGGGTCGGCATCATCGGCGCAGGCCAGATGGGAAGCGGCATCGCGCAGGTCTGCGCCACCGCCGGCCTCGACGTCCTGCTGAACGATCGCGATCCCGCCCGGCTCGAGAATGGTCTGACGGTCATCGAGGGCAGCCTGGGCCGCCTCGTTTCGAAAGGCACGCTGTCGGAGGAGGACAGCGCTCAGGTTCGGTCGCGGATCGTATCCGCCCGGGACTTCGCCGCCCTCGAGCCGTGCGACCTCGTGATCGAAGCCGCGACCGAGAACGAGGCCACGAAGCGCGAAATCTTCAGCAGCCTGTGCGGATCGCTGCGTCCGGAGACGTTCGTAGCGACGAACACGTCGTCGATCTCCATAACCCGGCTGGCGGCGGCGACGGACCGGCCGGAGAAGTTCATCGGCATCCACTTCATGAATCCGGTGCCGGTGATGCAGCTTGTCGAGCTGATCCGGGGCATCGCCACCGAGGATACGACCTACGAATCCGCCAAGGCGTTCATCGCCAAGCTCGGCAAGACTTCGACGATGTCGGAGGATTTCCCGGCCTTCATCGTCAACCGCATCCTGCTGCCGATGATCAACGAGGCGATCTACACGCTCTATGAGGGTGTCGGATCGGTCGAATCGATCGACACGGCCATGAGGCTGGGCGCGAACCATCCGATGGGCCCGCTTCAGCTCGCGGACTTCATCGGTCTCGACACCTGCCTGTCGGTCATGCAGGTGCTCTACGAAGGCCTGGCGGATTCGAAATACCGCCCGTGCCCTCTGCTCGTGAAGTATGTCGAGGCCGGCTGGCTCGGCCGTAAGGCCAAACGCGGGTTCTACGATTACCGCGGGCCGACGCCGATCCCGACCCGCTGAGCCGCCAGGCCGCGGGACGGCTGGAGAAGCCGTCCCGGGTCGGTGTTATTTCGGCGCGTTGCCGTTGGCCCCCGGTTGCGCGGGCTGCGGATAGGACGGGTTGCCGCCCGGCACGCCTGTACTGTTGGTCGGCGACGCGGCGCCCGACTGCCCGTTCACCGAACCCGTCACTTCCTTGCGGGACGCGTCCTGGCTCTGGCTGGCGTAATCCTTCGGCGAATTGGCGCCGTTCCACGTGAGGAGACCCACGGTGGCGATCGCCAGCAGAACGAGGCTCCCCACCAGGACCCAGAGCATCGGTTTGCCGCGCTCGCCCTGACGGCTCTCGTTGGGATTCAATCTCTCGACCATCTGCAGGACCTTCCTCGGCGGGACGCCACACGCCGAAACGGGCGCGGTGCGACACGATCTCGTTACCGGCCGCCAACGCGGGGCCGCCGAGGCAGGTTCCTGCCGGATCGCGGTGTCACCGCCCGGTCGTCAGAAGGATCTTGCCGAGATGCGCGCTCGACTCCATGAGTTCGTGCGCCTCCCGCGCCTGCTCCAGCGGGAACGTGGCGTGGGTGACGGACCGGATGCGCCCGGCATCGAGCTCGGGCCATATATCCCGGCGCAGCCCCTCGGCGATCGCTGCCTTGTCGGCCTTCCCGCGCGGCCGGAGCGTCGAGCCGGTAAAGGTCAGGCGGTTGCGCATGATCGGCGTGATGTTCAGGCCATCGACCTTGTAGCCGCCCATCAGGGCGATCATCACGAGCCGGCCGTCCGGAGCCAGCGACTTCAGGTTCCGGGCCAGATAGCTCGCACCGATCATATCGAGGATCACGTCGACGCCACGTCCGTCGGTGAGGCGCTTCACCTCCTCGGCGAAGTCCGCCTCCTTGTAGTTGATCGCGGCATCCGCCCCCAGATCTTCGCAAAACCGGCACTTCTCGGCCGAGCCCGCCGTGGCGAAGACCCGCGCGCCGACATGCTTGGCGATCTGGATCGCCGTGGCACCGATGCCGCTCGATCCGCCATGCACGAGGAAGCTCTCGCCGGGCGCGAGCCGTCCGCGCTGGACGACGTTCGAATAGACCGTGAAGAAGGTTTCCGGCAGGCCGCCGGCATCGACGAGCGAGACCGCCTTCGGACGCGGCAGACAATGGGCCGCCTCGGCCACCGCATACTCCGCATAGCCGCCGCTGATCACCAGGGCGCAGACCTCATCGCCGAGCGACAGACCCGTGACGTCGCTCCCCATCGCGACCACACGACCGGCGACTTCGAGGCCGGGAATCTCGGTGGCGCCGGGCGGCGGCGGATAGACCCCCGCGCGTTGCGCGACATCGGGGCGGTTCACGCCGGCCGCCACCACTTCGATCAGGACCTGTCCGGGTCCCGCATGCGGCACGGGGGCGGTCTCGACGCTGATCACCTCCGGGCCCCCGGAACCCGCGAAGCGGATCTGACGCATGGTCCCGGGCAGGTCGGTGCTGGCCATCAACGATAATCCTTTGCGCGCACGTGATCTCAGCCGCGTTCACGCTGACGCGGTACGGCTCTACTTGCGGCAACGGGCGCGCTTGGCAAGCCGAAGGCGCCGCACGCGTCCGTTGCCGGTCCAAACGGCAAGCTAGCGGGCGGCCGCCTTGACCGCCGCCGGCAAGACGATCGCGCCCTGCGCCAGGCTCTTCGGCCAGACCGCGACCTGCTTGCCGTCCTGCCACTGCGCCATCAGTCCGGTGACGAAGCCGGGACCGTATTTGATCGAGTGCGTGAACGGGTCGTCCTTGCCGTAGAACTGCGTCCGCCCCACGGTGCCGACCCAGTCGGTCTTCTCCAGGGCCTCGACGAGCTTGTCGGCCTCGGTCGAGCCGGCGCGCTTCACCGCATCCGCCGCGTAGTAGACCTGATCGTAGGCCATGTAGCCTGCGTAGGACGGATCGCTGCCGAAGCGCTTCTTGAACGCGTCGCTGAAGGCGAGCGACTTGTCGGTGATCGCCGCGCCCGGCACCGCGATGCTCTGGAAGATCACGCCCTGCGTGGCGCCGTTGGTGTTCGCCCAGAAGGTCGAGGAGGTCGCCTGCGAGTTCATCCCCGTCATGGCGAGGGGAACCTGCTGGTTCTGCCACTGCACGGTCGGCTGCACGCCGACATGCGAGATGCCGGTGACGATCAGGTCGGGCTTGGCCGCCTCGATCTTGTTGTAGATCGGCGTGAAGTCCCCCGTGTCCGGCGAGAAGCGGATATGGTCGACGACCTTCACACCGATCTCGGGCAGGCACTTCTCGTAACCGACATCGAGGGGACGGGTCCAAGCCGCGTCCTCGCTCATGATCGCGGCCGTCTTCACCTTCATCAGATCGATCAGCATGTCCTTCGTGGAATCGCAGATCGACTGCGCCAGGGCCGCCGAGGTGAGGTAGCCGTGGAAGGTGTACTTGTTGCGCGCGTAGTCCTTGTGGACGGCGAGGCTGATCTCGTTGGAGGCGGCACCGGGCGTGATCATCGGCGTCTTGAGCCGCGCCGCCCAGGGCATCAGTGCCAGCACCACCTCGGAGATGTAGCTGGCGATGACGACGTTGACCTTGTCCTCGGAGACCGCCCGCTGGAAGGCCCGGACCGCGTCGGAGGCGGACGACTTGTCGTCGTAACTGACGATCTGGATCTGGCGCCCGTCGATCCCGCCGTTGGCGTTGATCTCGTCGGCGGCGAGCTGGACGGCCTGCGGGATCGAGGCCCCGACGACCGACTGCGCCTCGGCGATGACCCCGATCCGGATCGGGTCGGCGGCGCGTGCCTGCGTCGACCCCAGCACTCCGGCCACTGCGAGCAGGGCCAGGACACGACTCGAAACGCTGCGTTCCATCGGCATGGGCTTCCTCCTGCGGTCCGTGCGGCTTTTGGCGCCGCATCGGATCCGAGGCAGGATTGTGCTCTATTCAGGCGCGTGAATACAATGTGCAGATACGGAAAGCGGTGACAGATGATCCGTCTGCCGCGCGCACATCTGAAATCGCGATCCGACCGCGACGACGGCTGAGTTTGGATCCTACCGGGTGCCGTACATCCGGTCGCCGGCATCGCCGAGGCCGGGGACGATATAGCCATGGTCGTTCAGATGGCTGTCGATCGCCGCGGTCCAGACCGGCACGTCGGGATGGGCGGCCTGGAACTTGGCGAGGCCCTCCGGAGCCGCCAGCAGGCAGACGAAGCGCAGATCGGAGGCACCACGCGCCTTGAGCCGGTCGAGGGCCGCGATGGCCGAATTGGCCGTCGCCAACATCGGATCGAGGACCAATACGGTCCTGTCGGCGAGATCGGACGGCGCCTTGAAGTAGTATTCGACCGCCTCCAGCGTCTCGGGATCCCGGTACAGCCCGATATGGGCGACGCGGGCCGACGGAACCAGCGACAGCATACCATCGAGGAAGCCGACCCCGGCCCGCAGGATCGGCGCCAGGACCAGCTTCTTGCCCTGGATCTGCCGCCCCTCCATCGGCTGAAGCGGCGTCTCGATCGTCACCGGTTCCAGCGGCAGGTCGCGCGTCACCTCGTAGGCGAGGAGCATGCCGATTTCGTTCAGGATCTGACGGAAGCCCTTGGTCGAGCGGTTCTTGTCACGAAGATGCGTCAGCTTGTGTTGCACAAGCGGGTGATCGACCACGGTGACCCGACCCGTCGGCATTCGCCCCCCCTCCATCAGTAAGGGAGGATCAATGCCGGAGCCCGCGCCGAGGCGCAACTCGACGCTGCGGCCCGGCGACGGCCCATGTGTCGAGGGCGCTCGGAGGCACTGCGGAGCGCGCGGCGCAAAGACAAGTTCGGCGCGGGCGACCGGTCGCCGCGGCGATCGGAACATTCAGGCGAGCCGCGGAATGCCTATCCAACGAGTGCCGGGTTGAAAGCCGCGGATCATGGGGCTTAAAAATCGCGGCCGCCGGCCCTCATAACAGATCTTTTATCATGGCCATTCATTTTTATATCAATACGCCAGCGGATTGTAATCCAATACATAATAGTAAAATCGCTACATTTACAATACATGCGACGATAGTAAAATAATATCTTGTGCCATATTGCAGAGTTTTGTTTTAGCTTGCACGCCATAGCCGTGACTTGCTCAGATTCATTAAAGCTCTAAATCGGATCACGAGCATCCTTGCTTCTGATGCGACCCTTCGATCCTCCGATCCGATCGGCCCCGTTTATGCGTCTGACCACGTCAATCACAGCAATGCTTGGAATCCTCTTCGGAGGGCTCGCACTGATATCGGCGGCTCAGGGTGGCCTGTCCCTGCATCAGCTCAGCGACATCGGTGATGCGGCGGCGACCCTTGCTAAAAACTGGATCCCCTCGCTGGAGAAAGTGGGCGCCATCGAGATGGCGGCATCCGAGGTGCGCATCAAGCAATACCGCCTCATCATGCTGTCGGACACGCCTCAGCATCGGATGAGCAACGCGGCCAACCTCGCGGAGACGCACGCCCAGTTGTGGCGAGCGCGTCGCGCCTACGAGCCCCTGATCAGCACGGCTGAGGAACGGAAGCTCTACGATGCCTTCGCGGCCTCATGGAGCCGATTCAAGCAAGCGGATCACGAGGCGCTTCGCCTGCTCGAATCGGGCCAGGAACGGGAGGCCCGCGCCCTCCTGGTGAACCCCGACGTCGTCGGAATGTACGATACCGCCCGTGCGGCCCTCGCGCGTCTGGTGGCCCATGATGAGGAGGCCGCGGCCCGGAACGCCGATACCGCGATAGCCAGGGTCAACACTGCGTCGGTGGCCGCATATGTAGGAATCGCCCTTGCCCTCGTGTCGGCTCTGGGCGCGGCGATCTTCGGCTTGCGTCATGTTTCGCGCCCGATCGCCGCGATGACGGGTGCGATGACCAAATTGGCCGAGGGCGACGCTCGCGCGGACATCCCGTTCAAGCACCGGCGCGACGAGATCGGCGCCATGGCGGCGGCGGTCCAGGTGTTCAAGGACAATCTGCTCCGCACCCATCAGCTCGAGGCCGAAGCGGAGGCGGCGCGACGGCATGCGGAGACCCAGCGCAGGCTCGGGATGCGCCAGCTCGCCGATCGCTTCGCGGAGACCGTCGGCGGAATCATCGCGGAGGTCTCGGCCTCGGCCATCGGGCTGCAGACCACGGCCCGGTCCATGACGGCCACTGCGGCGGTGACCGCCGAGCAATCCACGACGGTCGCTGCCGCGGCCGAGCAGGCGGCGAGCAACGTCAGCACCGTCGCGGCGGCCGCCGAGGAACTCGGCACCTCCGTGCAGGAGATCGGCCGGCAGGTCGATGGCTCGGCCAACTTGGCGCGGGGTGCCGTGGACGAGGCGGATCAGACCGGTGCGCTTGTCCAGAAGTTGAGCGAGGCCGTGTCGCGGATCGGCGACATCGTCGGTTTGATCTCGACCATCGCCGGCCAGACCAACCTTCTGGCGTTGAACGCCACGATCGAGGCGGCCCGAGCGGGTGTCGCCGGACGCGGCTTTGCTGTCGTCGCCACGGAGGTCAAGGCGCTGGCCGAGCAGACCGCCCGCGCCACGGAGGAGATTTCAAGTCAGATCACGCGGGTGCAGGCTTCGACGGGGGAGGCCGTATCGGCCATCGGCGCCATCACGGCGCGGATCCGCGAGATCAACGGGGTCGCGACCTCGATCGCCGCCGCCGTGGAGCAGCAGGGCGCCGCCACCCACGAGATCGTTCGCAACGTCGGCCAAGCCGCGGCCGGCACGAGCGAGGTGACCAGCAACATCGTCAGCGTCGCCGATGCAGCCGAAAAGACCGGCGCGGCGGCCGGTCAGGTTCTGGTCGAAGCGTCTCGGCTCTCGGAGCGATCCGAGCACCTGAACGCCGAAGTGGCACGGTTCCTGGAAACCGTCCGCGCGGCCTGAACCGTCGGATAGGCGTCACGCCGGCGCTTGAACCACCGGGACGGCGCGTCCGGGCCCCTGAGCCCGGACGCCCACAGATGCAGGATCAGACGGAGCGATCCCCGCCCTCGGCCCGGCGCTTGGCCATGAAGGCATCGAACTGCTCACGATCCCGGGCGCGCTTCAGCTCCTCCACGAACTCCGAGAAGGCGCGGCTCTCTTCCTCGAGGGCACGCCGCTGCGCCTCAAGACGGTCGAGCTCGGTGCGACGGTACGCGTCGAAGGCGGCATTGCCGCTGCTGTCGCGTCGGTTGGCGGCCTCGAACGCCCGGGCGAAGCGCGAGGCGGGGCGTCCCCCCTCGAACTCGGAAGCCGCGCGCCGCGCCGCGTCGCGCATTTCCGCGAAGGCCGGATAACCCGCAAGCTTCCAGGCCACCAGCGCGAGGCCGACCGGCCACCAGTAGATGAAACCGACGACGATTGCGCCAATCTCCAGCGACCGGCGCGGGAACGGGCCAGTCCGGCAGAGCTTGCCGGTCGCCCAGGGTGAAGAGGTTTGAGAGGTCACGGCTGTGCTCCGCTGTTCATGTGAACGCGGTTAACATGCGGGTCCCGGAGGTGCCTTTCAAGGTCGTCCGAGACCGCCCTCGCGCTCGGTCTGTCGGGAGGCTCCGTGGACGAGCGCCAGGACCCCGGCCCGCAGCAATTCGTACTTGTCCGGAAATCCCGGTCCGCGCGGCAGATGTCCGGCGGCCGACAGGGTCGCGAGGCCGTGGGCCAAGGCCCAAACCTCCAGGGCGATGAAGCGGGGTGCCACGCCCCCGAATCCGTCCGAGAACGTCGCCTGCAGCGCCTCGACCAAGAGATCGAACGGGCTCGGCCGCGACGCCACCGCATCGCTGGCCGCCGTGTCGAGGTCGGCGCCGCCGGTGGGGAAGCCGCGCGTCTCGAAGATCGCCGCATAGTAGGCCGGCTCTTCTTCGGCGAAGGCGAGGTAGGTCTCACCCATCCGCGTGAACCGCTCCAACGGCGTCCCGCGCGACGTCAGGGCCCGCGCCAGACGGGCGGCGAGTTCCGCGAAACCGCGCCCGGCCAGCTCCTCCAGAAGCGCCTCCCGGCCCCGGAAATGGCGGTACAGCGCGGCCGGGGTGACGCCGACGAGGCGCGCGGCTTCCACCAGGGTGAAGCCGCCGATTCCGCGCTCGGCGATGAACCGGCGCGCGGCCTCCAGGAGGGCCTCCTTCAGATTGCCGTGATGGTAGCTGCGCCGGTCGTCCGGCCCGTCCCGCCAGGGTCGCAAGATCTCATCATCCTTCGCGCGCCTGTTGCACCTCACAGGACCCCAGCGCCGCTGTCGAGTCCAAGGCCGCCAGAGACTGTGTCTCCAGGCCCGCCCTTCGGTATGACGGCCGAACGCGACGGTTGTTTCGGGCCGCCCCGCACCACGCTTGACCACCTCCCGAGCATGCAACACTATTACATCGGAAAATCCAGAGGGATCGACGATCCCCCCAGACGGCGGCGAATGCCGGGGCTTCCAGTGCAGGACGAAGAGCATCGCGCATGGCCTTTGTGAGCCTCAAGGCGTGGCGCGCCCGCTCGGCGGAGCGTGCCGAGATCGCGTCGCGCCTGAAGCAGGACCTGCGGTTGGCCCTGCGCCTCGGGGAGGACGATACCCTGGCGGTGAACGAGATCGCCTGCACCGATCCAGGCTGTCCCGACATGGAGACCATCGTGCTGGTGATGCGCGCCGGCGCGCCCACGCGGGCGTTGCGGATCCGGCGCCCCATCGACGCGGTGGATGCCGACGACATCGCGGCGTTGGCCGAGGAAGACCGGTCGTCCGGAGCGCCGTCGACCGGCGTCTCGACAATGTGATCGTGCGCGGGCGCTTTCGATCTTCGGGCCGCCCAGGATCTCGCGACGCGCCCGGGCTCGCGGCGTAGCATTCCTCAAACACCGCAATCCGGTCCATCAGCAGGCCGGGAGGAAAGCACGCCATGAAGAACCGCCGTCACGTCCTCGCGCTGGCCGGCCTCGCCCTCACCTGCCCCATCCTGCTCGGAATTCCGGCCCCGGCCAGGGCGGCCGAGACGCTCCCGTTCACGGATGCGGCCTTCGAGGCTGCGCAGAAAGCCGGAAAGCCGGTCCTGGTCGCGGTCAGCGCCCCCTGGTGCCCGATCTGCCGCACGCAGAAGCCGATCCTCGCGAAGCTCGCGGCCGAGCCGCGCTTCAAGGACCTCCAGATCTTCGACATCGACTTCGACAGCCAGAAGGATCTGCTGAGGCGCCTGAACGTCCGGATGCAGAGCACGCTGATCGCCTACAAGGGAGCGACCGAGGTCGGACGCTCGGTCGGCGAGACTCAGCCGGAATGGATCGAGGGCCTCGTGGAGAAGACCCTGTGATCGGCCGCGTCCTGCGAGGCCGGCCTGTCCGGTCCCGTTCAGGGAAGCTCCGACATAAGCCCGATGCGGGCCCGCGCGACGGGTCCGGCGGAGAACTTCACCGGTGTCGAGCGCCCTCCTGTCAGACGATCCGTGTCCCGATGCGATCGTGGCCGTACCCGTGCGAAACGAGGAGGAGCGGATCGCCGCCTGCCTGAAGGCGATCGACGCCCAGGAGCGTCTGGAACCCGGTCGCCTCGGGCTGGTGCTGTTCCTGAACAACTGCACGGACGGTACGGAGGCCCTCGTGTCGGCCCTGGTGCCGACGCTGTCGATCCCGGTCCGGGTGCTGAGCGAGAACTTTTCCGGCGCGCATGCCGGCTGGGCCCGGCGCAGGGCCATGGATGCCGCCGCCGCCTGGCTGGGTGATGCGGGGAATGCGGGGATCATCCTGTCCACCGACGCCGACAGCCGGGTCCCGCCCAATTGGGTCGCCCGCAATCGCGCGGCGATCCGGGCGGGGGCCGACGCGGTGGCCGGCCGGGTCGAGCTCGATGCCGCGGAGGCGGCGCTGCTGCCGCCCTCGCTCCCTGCCCGCGGGCGCCTGGAGGATCTCTACGACGCCCTCATCACCGAAGCCGAGGCGCGGATCGACCCCGACCCGCACGATCCCTGGCCGTGTCATCGGACAGCGATCGGGGCGACCCTGGCGGTGACCCGAAGCGCCTACCTTGCGGTCGGCGGCATGCCCGAGATCCCCCTCGGGGAGGACGGTGCCTTCATCGCGCGCCTGCTCGAACACGGCTTGCGGGTCCGTCACGCCACCGATGTGTGCGTGACCATCTCGGCGCGACTCGCCGGGCGGGCTCCGGGCGGTGTCGCCGACACCATCCGCTCCCGTTGCGAGGAGCCCGACGCGCTCTGCGACGCCCGGATGGAAACCTTCCCGCGCGCCGTGCGGCGCTACGCCTGGCGCCGGCGGTTCCGTCGGATGCACGATCGCGGGCTGCTCGCCCGGAACGAGGCCTGGGCGCGGGCCATCGGGATCGCCCCGGTGGAGGCGCGGCGGATCGCTGCCCTCCCCCTTGGCCAGGCCATCGCCGAGGCTGAGCGGCTCAGCCCGGATCTGGCCTATCGTCCCATCGGTCCGCGGCAGCTGCCCGGCCAGATCCGGATCGCGCGGCTCGGCGTCGCCGCACTCCGCCTCGGTTTCGGCCTCCTGGGCTTCGCGCGGCGGATCGCGGGTTCAGCGGCCTCCGGCCGGCCGGTCGCGGATCCGCGGGGCAGCCGGATCTGATATCCTCAGAAACGGCCTTCCAAGACGTCCCGTGGGGCCATGCCGAACCGGCGGCGGAAGGCGCGGCTGAAGGCGGCCGCATCGGTGAAGCCGCAATTGGCCATCACGGATCCGATCCGGGTTCCGCTCGTACGCGACCGCAGCCGCCGGTAGGCGCGGTCGAGACGCGCGTCGCGGATCTTTGCCGCCACGCCCTCGTCGCCCGTGAAGGCCGCGTAGAGCCGGCTGCGCGAGACCCTCAGGGCGGCCGGAAGCGATTCGGGCCCGAAGGCGGGATCGTGCAGCCGGCGCTCGATATGGGCGAGGGCCAGAGACCGGACGGCATCGCCGGAGAGATCGTTGTCCCCCTGGTCGCCCTGACCGTCGGCGAGCGCGCGCAGAAGATGCAACACGCCCTCCAGCGCAATGCCGGCCTCCGCCTCCGTCATGCCGCCGACCGTCTCCGAGAACGACCGGAGATAGGTCGCGAACAGGCCGCTGAGCGGCGTGGCCCGGAGCTTGCGCCCGACAAAGGCCGGCACGTTGCCCACTTGCGCCAGGAAGGCGGCACGGGGCACCTGTAGGCGAATCTCCTCGTAGGCGTCGCGGCTGCCGATCGCGAACGGTTGATCCATGGCATGGACCGTGATGTCGCCGGCGCTCAGCAGGGCGCCGCTGTTACCCTGCTCGACGAAGCCGCCCCCCTGAACGAGAAACGCGATCGCGATGTCGTCGCGCCCGTCCTGGCGCACATGGTGCGCCGTGCGCTCGACCCCGATCGGACCGCTGAGGGTGTGCAGGACCACGCCGTGCGTGGAGACCGCGAGCCTGCGGCCCGCCGTGAACGGCACATCGGGCGCGAGCATCGTCGCGTCCACCCGGGCCAACGCTGTGCTGCGCCAGTAATCGAAGGCGCGCTTCTGCTCGACCGTGTCGGTCGTCTGGATGACGATGGGAACCGTCTCGCGGACACTCAAAGCGGGTCTGCCCCGGGCGCCAACAACAGCCTGCGCGCCTTCGCGCGTTGGAACCTCAACGAAGCAAATTGCAGATCTGAGGTCGCGGCGCAACCTTAAATAGATGACGCCGATAAGCCGAATGGTCTCGCCGCGGAGCGACGCCGGGAGCGATCAACGCTCGGACGCTGCCACCCGCGCGTCCGGCCGGGCGCCCGACGCATCGGCGAAACGCACCAGGATCGCGCGGCCATCGGACGGGGGTGCCGACAGGCTCGCACGGAATCGGGCGGTCTCGGTTGCGGCGAGGACTGCCCGGGGCGGCGCAACCGAGAAGGTGCGGATCGTCCGGCCACCGGCGTCGCGAATTTCAACGCTCAGCGGCGCGACCGCAGCGTCCTTACGGGCAACGCCGACGAGGTCGCCTTCCACCACCAGTTCCGCAGGATGGCCGTCCTCGGCAGGGTTGGTGAAGGCCACCACGTCGCGGATCTCGATGCCTCGGATGTTCACGGGCAGGCCGACGCGTGCGAACAAGGAGGCGGTCTGCGGCGCGGCTTTGACCACGCTCGTCCGGGCGAGGCAGGCGAGCGGCAGTGCCGCGAGGAGCACCAGACCGAAGGCCAGGGACGGCGACAGGCCTGGAATCGCGCGACGGCCCTTCCCGGCGGATTTCGAACGCCGGGCCTTTCGCGGGACGGTGGGAGCTGGGACGTCGGCCGCCGTTCGAACCGAGGCCGTCGCCTCCTCCCACGCGGCGTCGGCGAGCGGATCGGCCTCGGCACGCGCGGCGAGTTCCGCCTCATGGCCGGCGAGAACATCGGCCGGCGTGATGAACCACGTCTCGCGACAGGCGGCACAGCGGACCGAACGGCCCTCCATGCCGACCTTGCTGGCATCGATGCGATATTCGCTCGCGCAGCTCGGGCAGGCGATCAGCATACGCCGCAATCTCGCATCGATCGGCCGCAGCCGGGGCGGAAATTAAAAGTGCTTGAGGAAGTGTCGCTGAACAGGGTTAAGCGGCGGTGAAACTCAGGAGGCCTTGAAAACGCCCGCCCGTCCGGCGATTCCCGAGGCATGGACAGACGAGACACGGCACGGCCTTGAACCTACAGGCGAGCATGAAAAGCCTGCTGCCCGGCGCTGAGCGGCCGGTGGTGCAGTTCGAGAATGTCGGCATGCGCTACGGGCTCGGGCCGGAAGTGCTGTCCGACGTGAGCTTCCGCATCGCGCCGCGCTCCTTCCAGTTTCTCACCGGTCCCTCCGGAGCCGGGAAGACGACGCTGCTGCGCCTCATTCTGCTGTCGGTGCGTCCGACCCGCGGCCTCGTCTCGATCTTCGGCGAGGAGGTCAGCGGGATCTCAGCCAAGGCGTTGACCGGACTCCGGCGGCGCATGGGCGTGGTGTTCCAGGATTTCCGGCTCCTCGACCACCTCACCACCTACGAGAACGTGGCCCTGCCCCTGCGCGTCCAGGGCCGGGCCGAGGCCAGCTATCGGGCCGAGGTGGTGGAGCTGCTGCGCTGGGTCGGCCTCGGCGAGCGCATGCACGCCCTTCCCCCGCTGCTCTCGGGCGGCGAGAAGCAGCGCGCCGCGATCGCTCGGGCGCTGATCGCGCGGCCCGACCTGCTGCTCGCCGACGAGCCCACCGGCAACGTCGATCCGGGCCTCGGGCGACGGCTGCTTCGACTCTTCCTCGAACTGAACAAGCTCGGGACCTCGGTCATCATCGCCACCCACGATTTCGGCATCATGGACGCCGTCGACGCCCGCCGGATGGTCCTGGGCGAAGGCCGGCTGCGGATCGAGGAATGAGCACGCAGGCGATCCCGCGGACGAAGCCCGGCGGATCGGCCGTGCCGCCCGACCCGTCGATGCCGGCCAACCTGCGTCGCAACGCGCCGCTGGTCCCCACCGACACCGCGGCCGGCCGCTCGTTGGCGGCCGTCATCGCGATCCTGACCTTCCTGGCGGGGCTCTGCGCTGGGGCCGCCGAGATGGTCGCGACGAATGCCGCCCAATGGCAGGGCGATGTGGCCCGGGAGGTCACCATCCAGGTCCGGCCGGGTCCCGGCCGCGACGTCGATGCCGACGTGTCCCGCGCCGACGGCATCGCCAAGGCCGAACCGGGGATCGCGGAGACGCGGGTCTTCAGCAAGGCCGAGGCCGAGCGCCTCCTCGAGCCGTGGCTCGGGACCGGGCTCGACCTCTCGGACCTCCCGGTCCCGCGGCTCATCGCCCTCAAGCTCGCGAGCGGCCAGGTTGCGGATCTGAAGCGCCTGCGAACTCGGCTCGTCGAGGCTCTGCCGGGTGTGGCCAGCCTGGATGACCACGCCCTCTGGCTGCAGCGGCTCTCGACCGCCGCCAACGCCTTCGTGGGGATCGGGATCGGACTCGTGCTGCTCGTTCTGATCGCCACCGGGCTCGCCGTGACCTTCGCGACCCGCGGCGCCATGGCGAGCAACCGCGAGGTCGTGGAGGTTCTCCACTTCGTCGGTGCCGACGACGACTACATCGCCCGGGCATTTCAGCGGCGCTTCTTCGGCCTGGGCCTGCGGGGTGGCGCGATCGGGGCCGGACTGGCTCTCGTCGCCTTCGTCATCGCCGGACTTCTGGCCAGGGCCGCCCGGTCTGGACCGGCCGGCCAGGAGGTCGAGGCTCTGTTCGGCGCATTCCATATCGGCGTGCGCGGCTATGCCAGCGTGCTCCTGATCGGCGTGATCGCGTCTCTGGTCACCGGCATCGTCTCGCGCGTGACCGTCCGGCGGTTCTTGGCGTGAGGGCGTGCGACGTCGCGTTCAGGTGGAAATAGGGAGTCTCGATAGCACGTTTACCATCTGGAAACTTTATCATCGCGGTGTTGATACGGCTGACGGCGCCGGCCTCCGGGTTGCCGCAATCGGCTCCGATCTTCCGGAGGATGACCACGCGTATGCTGCGCGCATCGGATCCGCTCATGACCGACCCCGTCGGCTGGGCTTGGCACGTGTGGGATCACCCGCCCCGCGCCGTCGTGCGCCCGCGCCGCCGGCGGCGGATCGCGCTGTGGACCTGCAGCCTCGGCACGGGTTTGGGCGCGCTGGCGCTGTTTGCCGGATTCTTGATCTTCGTCGGCGCGCTGGCGCGACACGAGCGTGCGCCGTCTGATCGGGCCGACGGAATCGTGGCGCTGACCGGCGGCGCGCAGCGGATCGGCGATGCGATCGACCTGCTGGCCGGAGGCTACGGCCGGCGGCTTCTCATCACCGGCGTCAACGAGCGGACCAGCCGCGACGAGATCGCCCGCCTGAACCCGACCCAGCGCGCGCTGATCGCCTGCTGTGTCGATCTCGACTACCGGGCGCGCAACACGATCGGGAACGCGATCGAAACCCGGCGCTGGATGCGGGCGCACCGCTTCAGCACCGTCGCGGTCGTCACCTCGAATTATCACATGCCGCGGACGCTGATCGAACTCGATCATGCTCTGCAGGACAGCGACCGGGTCCTGCCGCATCCCGTCGTGACGGAGGCATTCGACGCCGACCGCTGGTGGCACGACCCGCCTGCCGCGCGCCTTCTGGCCTCCGAATATATGAAATTCCTGGTCAGCTGGGTCCGTACGCGCTTCGAGGCGGACCCCGAGCGCTCGCGCGCCGCGATCCTTATCGGGCGGGGCAAGCCGGTGAAGATGGTGGCCGAGCCGCTGATGATGCGCGGCGTGGACTGACCTCGCCCCCGGATGCGCCGTCCCGTCGGAGCCGACAGTTCGGCCCCAGGCCATCGTGGATCACCGCGCGTGACCGTCTGCCGGATCACGGGCGCTCGGCAGCGGTCTAAGGGCCCTTGCAGCGTGCCTTGATGGCCGCCGAGAATTCCCGGTCCGATCCCTGAACCTGGGCGAGGCGCTCGCTGCGCTCGGTGCCCGAAAGGCAGCGCCCGTACACGCTCGCCACGCGGCGCATCGTCTCCACGTGACGGCGCCAGATGCGGCAGTTCTTGGCGTCGTCACCGTCGGCCTGCTCGAGCTGGTCGAGGGCTTGGCGCTGCATCGATTGCGCCACGAGGACATCGCGGGCGCAGGTCGTCTCCCCCTGCGCCGCGGCGGCGGTCGAGGCGATGGCCGCGAAGGCCAGAGCGGCGGTGGTCCGAAAGATCGGCATCATCAGGCCGCCTGCGGTGCCGTCGAGCGCGTCAGAAGGGCGTAGAGGGCACCGGCATCCCGAGCGGCGCGGATATGCGTGAGCATGCCCGGCTCGCGAAGAATGCGGGCAACCTGCGCGAGCGCCTTCAGGTGATCGGCCCCTGCCCCTTCGGGCGCGAGGAGCAGAAAAGCGATATCCACCGGCTGGCCGTCGAGGGCGTCGAAATCCACCGGGCGGTCGAATCGGGCGAACAGCCCGAAGAGCCGATCGAGTCCGGGCAGCTTGCCGTGGGGAATCGCCACCCCATCACCGATGCCGGTCGATCCGAGCCGCTCGCGCTGGAGAAGGGTGTCGAAGACGGGCCGCTCGCCGAGCGCCGGCAGGCGCCGCGCCGCGTGCGCGGCGAGATCCTGCAGAACCTGCTTCTTGGCGCGGGCGCGCAGGGCCGGCACGACCGACTCGGGGTCGAGAAATTCCAGAACTGGCATCGAACGACCGTTGCCCCGTCACCCGTTCGCGAGGAAGCGGGCCTCGTCGCAGGGGCGTCGTCGACCGTTCCGGCCGCGCCCCTGCTGGATCAATAGGTGGGGAAACCAGCCGGTTCCGGCTTCGCTTCTCCCGACCTATCGCGTCACTCGGCGGCGCTCGGTGGGTCCACCCAGCCGATCGCTCCGTCGCTGCGCCGATATACGACGTTGACGCGTCCGGTGCCAGCGTGGACGAACACGACCACCGGGGATCCCGTCATATCCAGGGCCGTCACGGCCTCGCCGATGGTGCGGCGCTGGAGGGTCTTGGTGCTTTCGGCGACGATCGGCGGATGGGCGTCACCCTCGACGGCGTCCTCGTCGTCCTCCTCCGGCGGGGCGGCGAACACCGCATAGGCGGCCTCGATCGCGGCGTCGTCCCCCGGTCCGGTGGCGTGCTGCTTGAGCTTGTGCTTGTAGCGGCGCAGCCGCGTCTCCAGGCGCTCGGCGGTCTGCTCGAAACTCGCCCGGGCATCGTGGGCGAAGCCGTTCGCCTCGATCGTGAGGCCGGACACGAGGTGCAGCACGCAATCCGTCCGGAAGGCGGTGCCGTCACGCCGGAGCGTGACATGGCCGTTGCAGGAATCGTGCATGTGCGAGTCGAGATATTTGGCCTGGATCGCGGACATCCGCTCCTCGACGCGGCCGCGCAGGCTCTCTCCGAGATCCACGCCGTGGCCAGTGACTCGCAACGATCCCATGCTGCCTCCCCCGTTTCGATGCAGACGGCCGACTTAGAGAGCCGGCTCGGGTTAAGTCAACGGAGCCACTTGCGGTTCAGGCGGTTGCTTAACCCTGGGTTCAGCCGGCCTGTCCGTATACAGGGAGGCTCCCGAGACGTGAGACGACTGCCTGCATGACGATCGACGCCGTGCCTTCCGCCGCACCGACACGCCGCGCCCTGCTGGTCGGCACGCTGGGTGCCGCCGCGGGACTGCTTCCGGCAGTGGCCCGTTCGGCCGAGCCGGACAAAGCGCCCGCGCTGCCCGGCAAGGGCGAGGCCTTCGAGGCGAACACCCTGACCGACCTGGCCCGCGCCCGTGCCGCAGCACCCTATGCGGGGCCGAAGACCGGCGACGTCCCGGCGGTCTTGAAGGCTCTGTCCCGGGAGGCGTACGACGCGATCCACCCGGCGGAGGGCCGCGCGCTCTGGGCCGACCGAAACGTGGGCTACGTTCTGGAGCCGCTCCTGCGCGGATCGATCTTCGAGACGCCGGTGTCGCTGTTCGTCGTCGAGAACGGGCTGGTTCAGCCCGTCGCGTACGACAAGACGGCGTTCGTCGCCCCCGGCCTCGATCTGCCAGATCTCGAACCCGACGCCGCCTTCTCGGGCTTCCGCCTCCGGGCCCGGTTCGAGGGTGCGGAGGACGTATCGAGCTTCGCGCTGTTCCAGGGCGCCTCGTTTTTCCGGCTCGTCGCGGAGGGCCAGGATTTCGGCATCAACGCCCGCGCGCTGGCCCTGCGGCCGGCCGATTCCCGCGGGGAGGAGTTCCCGCTCTTCCGGGCCCTGTTCGTGGAGACGCCCGCGCCCGGTCAGCCGGTCGTCGTTCATGCCCTCGCCGATTCCGAGTCGGCGACGGCGGCGTTCAAGATCACGCTCACGCCCGGCCGTGACGTCTCCACGGCGGCGATCGAGGGAACGGTCTTCGCCCGCGCCGACCTCGACCATATCGGGCTCGGCGGCATGCAGGGGAGCTACCTGTTCGGACCCCTCGACCGGAACCGCGTCGACGATCTGCGCGCCGCGGCCTTCTCGGTGGAGGGCTTGGCGATCCACAACGGCTACGGCGAGCCGATCTGGCGGCCCGTTCACAATCCGGAGGCCCTCCAGGTCTCTGCCTTCGTGGATCGGGGTCCGAAGGGGTTCGGCCTCATGCAGCGCGCCCGCGCGTACGATGACTTCGAGGATGACCGGCGTCATTGGGAACAGCGCCCGTCCCTGTGGCTGGAGCCGCTGGATGACTGGAACGAGGGCGCCGTCACTCTGCTTGAGATCCCGAGCGATTCCGAGCTGAACGAGAACGTCTTCGCCTATTGGCGACCCAAGGCGAAGCTGGCGAAGGGCGTGGAGATGCGCTTCCAGTGCCGTCAGCATTGGTCCAAGGGCTGGCCGGATCCACTGCCTCCGGAGATTGCACGGGTGCGCGACAGCCGCTGCGGCCATGGCAGCACCGGCAGCCGCCGCCTCTTCGCCGTCGACTTCGAGGGCGACACGCTGTTTCAGCCCGGCGATATCGACGTCGATCTCAGCGCGTCGGCCGGGACGATCACACGCCAGGACCGGTTTCGGTATCCCGAGCGCAAGACGTTGCGGATCCTATTCGAACTCGATCCCGGCAGCGCCCGCGCGAGCGAGCTGCGCCTCGCCCTCCGGCGCGGCCAAGCCCGGGTCAGCGAGTCGTGGTTGTTCCGCTGGACACCGTGATCCCCGATCCGCCTCAACATCAAGGACCGGCCTGCACCGTGCAATTGGACGAGACGATGACCGTGCCGCCCGCGATCGACGCCGCGCGCGTGGCCGAGGCGAGCCCCGATGACGGAGGCGGCATGCCGCGCGAAGCGCCGCTGGCCATGCCCGTCCAAGATCTGTCGCATTGGGACATGGGCCTGGGCCATCGGCCCGCACGACCCGGCCGTGATCCCTGGCCGGCGCGGATTCTGGTCTTCGGCGGCGCGCTGGCGCTCACCGCCTTCGGCGGCTGGCAGATGGTCGAGACCGTGTCGGTCTCGGGCAATCCGACCGCGCTCCAGCTCGTGCTGGTCGTCCTGTTCTGCCTGACGTTCTCGTGGATCGCGCTCGCCTTCACCAGCGCCGTACTCGGCTTCGGGATGCTGCTGCGGCGGCCGCGTCCGATGTCGGCTCCGACGGCCCTGACCACGCGGACCGCGGTCCTGATGCCCGTCTACAACGAGGCGACAGCCCGCACCTTCGCGGGTGTCGAGGCCATGCGCGAGGCGGTCGAGGCCACCGGACTGGGAGACCATTTCGACTGGTACGTCCTGTCGGATTCGACCCAGCCCGATGCCTGGATCGCCGAGGAGCGCGCCTTCCTCGAATTGCGCGGCCGCCTGGGTCCCGATGCCCGGCTCTACTACCGCCACCGGGCGAAGAATCACCATCGCAAGGCCGGCAATATCGGCGACTTCGTCACGCGGTGGGGTGGCCACTACGAGCACATGCTCGTGCTGGATGCCGACAGCCTGATGAGCGGATCGGCGATCGTGGCGCTGGCCTCCGCCATGGAGGCGGATCCGGATGCCGGTATCATCCAGACCCTGCCGCTGATCATCAACCGCAACACCCTGTTCGCCCGGCTTCAGCAATTCGCGGCCCGGATCTACGGCCCCGTGATCGCAGCCGGGCTTTCCGCGTGGTCGGGGCGGGACGGCAACTACTGGGGGCATAACGCGATCATCCGCACCCGCGCCTTCGCGGAATCCTGCGGCCTGCCGGATCTGCCCGGGAAGCCCCCCTTCGGCGGCCATATCCTGTCGCACGACTTCGTGGAGGCGGCCCTGATCCGCCGATCGGGCTGGGCGGTGTACATGCTCCACCGCCTGCCGGGCTCGTACGAGGAGAGCCCGCCGTCGCTGATCGACGTCGCGGTGCGCGACCGGCGCTGGGCGCAGGGCAACCTCCAGCATGCGCGAGTGATCGGCGCCGCGGGGCTGCATCCCGCGACCCGCCAGCACTTCGCCACCGGCATCGCCGGCTATCTCGCCTCGCCACTCTGGCTGATGCAGCTGGTGGTCGGCATCCTGCTTGTGCTGCAGACCGCCACGGAACGGCCGGACTATTTCGGGGGGGCGGGCTTCTCGCCGGTTTTCCCGCGATTCGATCCGGTCCGCGCGCTCCAGCTGTTCGGCCTGACCATGGCGGTTCTGCTTGCGCCCAAGGTCCTGGGCCTGATCCTGGCCCTCTTGGATGGTCCGGTGCGGCGCGCCTGCGGGGGCGCCGGGCGGCTCATCCTGTCGAGCCTGGTCGAAATCCTGCTCTCCGCGCTGGTGGCGCCGGTGGCGATGGTCATCCAGTCCGGCTCGGTGATCGGTATTCTGCTGGGACGGGACACGGGCTGGAATCCGCAGCGCCGCGACGACGGCTCGATCCCGCTGCGGGACATCGTCCGCCGTCACCGCTGGCACACGGTTCTGGGGCTCGTGGCGGGAATTGCGGCCTTCGCGATCGCGACGTCGCTGTTCCTCTGGATGAGCCCGACGATTCTGGGTCTGGTGCTCGCGATCCCGATTTCCTGGGCGAGCGGACAATTGACCCTGGGCCTGGCGCTCAAGCACCGGATGCTACTCGCCACGCCCGAAGAGGCATCGCCGCCGGAGATCGCGCTGCGGGCAGCGGCGCTTGCGACCCGCAATGCGGCTCGCGGCTACGACGACACCGATTCCCTCGTGGCGATCCACGCCGATCCCGCCCTTGCGCATGCCCATAGCCGGATGCTTCCGAAGGGACAGCGGCGGCCCCGGGGCGCGATCGACGCCGACCAGACGCTTGCGGCCGCCAAGATCTGCGAGGCCGAGACGGTGGCGGAGGCACAGCTGTGGCTCTCCCAGAAGGAGCGGATGGCCCTGCTTCACGACCGGGCCCTCGTGGACCGTCTCGTGCGCCTCGAGACCAGCCAAGCCTGATTGCGGTTCGCGCCGGAATCTCGGGCGGGGTGTTCGGCGATCACGTCCTCGTGCTGCGCGCAGCCGTCGCGGCACCGGCTCAAGGGCGCGGCCGGGTGTCGAGAGAAGGGATTAACCATTCGGATCCTAGACTCGGCCATCGTCACTCGGATCCGGTCATGACCCTGCTGTTCGTGTTCCTGCTCCTACCGCTCGCGCTTGCCATCGTTCTGGCCCGCGGCGAGCCGGTCCGCACCATCAGCTGCCTCGGCGCGATGGGGGTGGGCTGCGTGATCGCCTGCTTGAGCGTGGCCAGCCTCCTCCGCCACCGGGCGCGGCCGACCTGAGAGGAATCGCCGTCCGGCCCGAAGCGGGGAGTCGTTTCTCTACAGGAAGCCCACCGGTCGCGGACCGCCGGTCAAACTCCGCCCGGCCCGCGCAACCAGCTGAGAAAACGCGAGCGCCGCCGCCGTCGCCTGCGCGCGGGACGGGAAGCTACGCCGCGATTCGAGCACCGGCTCGTCGGTCTCGTTGACGAGAACCCACGACCAAAGCGACCGGCTGTTCTCACGGATCTCGAATTGCACGGGCGCCTGCCTTTCCGGGACATGCGAAGGGAAAGGCTCGCATCAGCCGGTGACATCCCGATGACGACACGGGATGATCGTCACGGCTTTCGAGCCGCCCGTCCGGTTCAGGGAAGTCTTCCACCGGGTTCGGTGCGTCGCTGGCTGGAAACCATGCCGAAGCGCGTGCGGGATCCGGCTGCAGAAGCGGCGGCATGCGAACGGGCCTGACGGACGCCTTGTTTCCGACGGCTTGGCGTTTCAGGCAGACGGCGCATCCCTGCTGCGCACCCCGCCGGAGTTTCCATGAAAGCCGTCAACGCGCTGATCGCCGATGAACTCGGTGTCGGGGAGGCGCAGGTTGCCGCCGCCGTCGCGCTCCTCGATGGCGGGGCGACCGTGCCGTTTATCGCGCGCTATCGGAAAGAGAATACGGGCGGCCTCGACGACACGCAGTTGCGCCGGCTCGAAGAACGGCTCTCGTATCTGCGCGATCTCAACGAGCGGCGCGCCACGATCGTCGCGAGCATCACCGCGCAGGGCAAGATGTCTCCGCCTCTCGCAGCAGCCCTCGAGGCCGCCGATACGAAGGCACGCCTGGAAGACCTGTATCTGCCGTTCCGACCCAAGCGGCGCTCGAAGGCCCACGCCGCCCGGGAGGCCGGCCTTGAACCGTTGGCCGAGCTTCTCCTGCGCCGGCCCGATAACGCGCCCGAGACGGTGGCGGCGCGCTACCTGTCGGACGCCCATGGCATCACCGATGTCGACGCCGCGCTGGACGGTGCCCGTGCGATCTTGATCGAGCGCTTCGCCGAGGACGCCGACCTCGTCGGGCGCCTGCGCACGGATTACTGGCGGGGCGGCCAGCTCGTCTCCCAGGTCCGGAAGGGCAAGGCGAACGAGGGCGCGAAATTCTCGGATTACTTCGCCTGGAGCGAGCGGCTGGAGCGGATGCCCTCACACCGCATCCTGGCGATCTTCCGCGGCGAACGGGAGGAGATTCTCGAGGTCGGCTTCACCGCGGAGGGTGAGGATTCCGCGCCCGGGATTCCCGGACCGTTCGAAACCGCGATCTGCCGCCGCTTCGACATCGCCCTGCGGGGCCGCGCAGGCGATTCCTGGCTCGTTGAAACCGTCCGCGCGGCTTGGCGGACGAAGATCCGGGTGGGCATCAAGCAGGATCTGCGCAACCGCCTGTTCGAGCGGGCCGAGGATGAGGCCGTGACGGTCTTCGCGGGAAACCTGAAGGACCTGCTCCTGGCCGCTCCGGCGGGCGGCCGCACCACGATGGGGCTCGATCCCGGCTATCGGAACGGCGTGAAGGTGGCGGTGGCGGATCGCACCGGCCGCGTCGTCGCGGTGGAGACCACCTATCCGCACGAGCCCCAGCGCCGCTGGCGCGAGGCGGTGGCGGCGTTGGGGCGCCTGTGCCGCCTCCATAACGTGGAGCTTCTGGCCATCGGCAACGGCACGGCCTCCCGCGAAACCGAACGCCTCGCCGCGGAGATCATCGCGTCGAACCCGGATCTTCCGCTCGCGAAAGTCATGGTCTCCGAGGCCGGCGCCTCGGTCTATTCGGCCTCGGAGATCGCCGCGCGGGAATTGCCCGATCTCGACGTGTCCCATCGCGGCGCCGCGTCGATCGCCCGGCGCCTTCAGGATCCCCTGGCCGAACTGGTCAAGATCGATCCGAAGTCCATCGGCGTCGGGCAGTACCAGCACGACGTGAGCGAGGCGAAGCTGTCGCGCTCGCTCTCCGCGGTGGTGGAGGATGCGGTCAACGCCGTCGGGGTGGACGTCAACACAGCCTCCCCGGCCCTGCTGGCGCAGGTTTCCGGCCTCGGCGGCGCGATGGCGGCGCGGATCGTCGCCCATCGCGACGCCCAGGGCCCGTTCCGAACGCGCACGGCGCTCAAGAAGGTCCCGGGGCTCGGCCCGAAGACCTTCGAGCTCGCCGCCGGCTTTCTTCGCATCCAGGGCGGCGACGACCCGCTCGACGGGTCGGGCGTCCACCCGGAAGCCTATCCGGTGGTCCGCCGCATCCTCCAGGCGACGAAGAGCGACATCCACGTCCTGCTCGGCAATGCCGCCCTCCTCGGCCGCCTGGCGCCGGAGCCGTTCGTCGACGCGCGTTTCGGCCTGCCGACGGTCCGCGACATCATCGCCGAGCTCGAGAAGCCGGGGCGCGATCCGCGGCCGGCCTTCAAGACGGCGCGCTTCCAGGAGGGTGTCGAGACGATCGGGGATCTCAAGCCCGGCATGCAGCTGGAGGGCGTCGTGACCAACGTGGCCGCGTTCGGTGCCTTCGTCGATATCGGCGTTCATCAGGACGGGCTCGTCCACATCTCGGCGATGGCGCGGCGCCGGATCGCGTCGCCGACGGAGATCGTCCGGATCGGCGAGGTCGTCCGGGTGCTGGTCCTCGGGGTCGATGTACCGCGCAAGCGCATCGCATTGTCGATGCGGCTCGACGATCCGATCGACCCGGCTCAGCCCGCCCGACGCGGGGGCGAATCGAAGATCGACGCGCCACGAACCCGGCCGAACGCCACCGCGGAATCCGCGCCGACCGGACCGCTGGCGGAAGCGCTCCGTCGCGCCGCCGCATCGGCGCGGCGCAGCTGACCATCGCGAGACACGCGGCATCCGCCGGCGCGGAACGGGAAGCGCCTCGGCTGACGTCCCGCATGCGCCCCGTTATGGTTAGCGCTTCGTAAACCTCCCTCCGGCCACAGATCGGGGATCGTGCCGCCCTGTGCGATCCCTGTGGCCGGATACCGGCGGCCGCATCGCAGCGGCGGCTCCCCTTTTCGGAGGCTGTGATGCAAGCGCGTGCTGCGGGGATCGACAATCCGAGCCCGATGATCGGCCCGGCACGCCTCATCAGAGCCGCCTTCGAAGCTTCGGACATGGCCGCGCTGGCCCAGGAGATCCTCGCCCGATCGCCCGATGGCGTCATCGACGCCGGGGCGGCGATGGATCTGGCGACGATCCTGTTGCTGATGCACCGCACCGACGAGGCACTGCAGCTCCAGACCGACATCCTTCAGGGCCAACGGCTCTTCTCGCTGCGTTCGAACCCGGATCAGGCGCGGGTCCGCGTGCTCATCCTCGTCACGGCCGGCGATCTCATGGCCAACACGCCGATCGATTTCCTGCTGAACGACGACGATTTCAGCCTCACCTATCTCTTCCTCTGCCCCGGCGAAGACATGCCGCGCGACCTGCCGGAGCACGATGTGCTGATCACGGGCATCGCGTATTCGAGTGGCGCCGAGCCGCTTTTGGAAGCCGTCGCGGCCGCCGCCGAAGGGTGGTCGCGGCCGATCGTCAATCACCCGCGCGCGGTTCTGAAGACGTCCCGGCACGGGATCGCGGATGCGCTCCGCGGCGCCGAGGGGATCCTGGCGCCTGCCGTCGCCCTCCTGGACCGGGCGGCGCTGAGCGCCTCAGCGTCCCGCCTTCCCGAGGGCCTGGACTATCCGGTGCTGGTGCGCCCCCTGGATACCCATGCCGGCAACGACCTCCAGAAGGTCGATCGGGCCGAGGATCTGACGCGCTACCTCGATCACGCAACCGCGGAGCGATTCTACGTCACGCAGTTCTGCGACTATCGTGGCCCCGATGGACTATTCCGAAAGCTCCGGGTCGTTCTGATCGACGGTGTCCCGTTCCTGTGTCACCTGGCCATCCGCGACCACTGGATGATTCATTACCTCAACGCCGGAATGCTCGAGGATGCCGAGAAGCGGACGGCGGAGGCCACCGCCATGGCCACGTTCGACGCCGCGTTCGCGCAGCGCCATCGCGCCGCGTTCGCCGAGATCCACCGAAGGATCGGGCTCGATTACCTGATCCTCGATTGCGCGGAGAGCACGGACGGCCGGCTGCTGATCTTCGAGGCGGATACCGGGATGGTCGTCCACGACATGGATCCCGTGGACCTGTTTCCCTACAAGCTGCCGCAGATGCGCAGGGTGTTCTCCGCATTCCAGCAGGCCGTCCGCGGGCGCGCTCAGACGCGCCCCGCCTAGGACGCGCACGGTCGGGCATTCACGCCCTTTCCGAAGCGGGCGGGCCCCGATCCAGGCCTTGCGGGAGTTCGAACGGCGGACAGGGCCGCCCTGTCACCAGGGGATGCGGCCGAAGCGGTCGATCAGCCGCTGATACTCGGCGTCGCTCTCGACTCTCGACGTCCCGCCCTGGCCGACATCCGAGGTTCCGGAGCCGGGATGCACCAGGCGGCACACCAGCGGCAGGATGAAGCCGTGGCGCACGAGGTGCGTGTTGGGGCCGCCGAACCGAAGCACGTTGGCGAGCCACGGGCGGACCTGAACGGCGTTCTCGAAAGTGCCGGGCGCCGTCGCCTCGACGAGGTGGGCGCGGCGCAGGCCGGTCTCGGCGAGGCGGCCGAGCCACTCGTTGTCGTAATGCCATTTCGAGGCGGGGTTGATCGCGCCGACCTGCGCGAAAGTGGACCGACGCATCAGCCAGCCCGACGGCGTCGGGAAGTCGTTGATCCGGACGACCTCGCCGGCCTCGTCCGTCTCGACCTGGGTCGAGGAGACGAAATCGAAGCTGTCCAGGGTCCGGAGCGCGAAACCGAGATAGGGCGGCAGCCAATGGTCGTCGTCCTCCAGGAAGCCGACGAAGTCCCAGCTTTCATCGACGGCCCGGATAGCCGCGTTCAGGGCGGGGATCTGCCCCTTGCGCTCGCCGCGCACGAAGGTGATCTGCGGATGCGCGGCGAGCCGCGCCGGGATCTCGGTCTCGGGGTCGGTCCCGACGAAGAAATGGATCGTCGCCGGCCTGTCGAGTTCCTGGCTGTTCGCGCTCTCCACCGCGTGTTCCAGGAAGTACTGGCCGGATTTACCGGCCAGAGTCGAAGGTTTCATCCGGGACGGCGTGATGATCGCAATCCGCATTCCCACGCCTCATCGTTTGGAGCGCAGCTCGCGGAAGCGCGGCGCGCAGTTGCGTCGCGGCCGATCGAATTGCCGGCCGTCACTCAGAGCTTGAAGGACTGTTCGCCGATATGTCCGAGCTCCTTGCTCAGATACGGATCGCACCAGATCCGGTAGCCGGCTGCACGGACCCGGTCGCTGAAGTCGAAGTCCTCGCCGATGTTCACCCCGGCCTCCTCATCGACGCGGAACCGGAAATACGGCCGCTTGAGGCTTTCGAAGACGGTCGATTTGATCAGCAGGAAGCCGGTGGGGATCCGAGCCATCTCCAGCAGGCCCTTGGGGGCGTCGGCCGGCTGCTCCGGCAGGATTTCGCCGAGGAAATGGAAGGGCGCCGTGCGCCGGGAATAGGTCGCGCCGATGATGTCGACCTGCCGCACCAGCAGTTTGAGCAGGGCGTCCTTCGGGAAGGTCATGTCGCTGTCGATGAACAGGACGTATTCCGCATTGTGTTTCTGCGCGTATTCCAGGCCCAGGTTTCGCGCGTCGGCGACGATCGATGATTTCCCGACCACGATCGACATCGGCATCTCGCCGAGGGAATGCATCATGGATCCGAGGCTGACGGCGAAATCCGCGTGGACCATGGTCCCGCAGGGGATCGCGATCGCCACATGGGGAAATTTCGTCGGCGCGGAGGGGGCCGGGTCGCCAACATCACCGGACGCTTGAGCGATCACAGTTGAGCTCCGTACTAGGGTGTGCCCCATTTCCCTTCGCCTGCCACGCCGGATCGAGACCGGCCGGGCAGGCACCACAGAATTGGCGAGCGCCGTCGGTTATGGCCGCGGATGGTTAATGGATCTTGAACGGCGCCGTCTTCCATCAATACTTAATGGATTTCGATGGCGATTCATTAAGGATCACTTCGGTCGACTTGAGTGTCGACAATCGGATTAACCCCCACGAAACATCTGGAGCGCGATTACTGGCGTGCCCGAGAAACGGGCGCATCAAATCAGAAAGATACGACCCATGTCCTCCATCACCCTGTCGGCCGCCACGCGTCAGAACCTGCTCTCCCTGCAGGATACCGCCCAGCTGATGGCGACCACGCAGAACCGCCTCGCCACCGGCAAGACGGTCAACTCCGCCCTCGACAACCCGACCAACTTCTTCACCTCCCAGTCCCTCGACGCCCGGTCCTCGAGCCTGAACACCCTGCTCGACGGCATCTCCAACGGCGTCCAGTCGATCCAGGCCGCCAACCAGGGCATCACCTCGATCCAGAAGCTGGTCGATCAGGCCAAGTCCATCGCCAACCAGGCCCTCTCGACCCAGCTCTCCACCACCGGAACCGCCGCCAACGCCTACAGCGCCAGCACCGCCTCCCAGACGGTGCTCCTGACCATCAACGGCACCTCCGTGTCGGCCAACGTCGCCGCCTCGTCGAGCATCAGCGCCACCGTCGCGGCCCTGAACTCGGCGGTCAGCTCGGCGTCGACCTCGTCCAGCGGCTCGTTCGGCGCAGGCGCGATCTTCTCGATCGACAGCACCGGCACGAAGATCGTCCTGAACGCCCAGGCCGACGTGGAGTTTCAGAACTCCGGCAGCCAGACGGCGCTCGGCTTCACCGCGTCGAGCACCACCGCCTCGACCTACGGCACCGCCGCCACCACCGTCGTCTCCAGCGACCTCTCGGTCTCCGGCGTGTCGCAGCGCGCCTCTCTGGCGAGCCAGTACAACAACCTGCTCAACCAGATCACGCAGCTCGCCGGCGATGCCAGCTACAACGGCGTCAACCTCATTGCCGGCAAGGGCAATGACATGAACATCAAGTTCAACGACACCGGCAGCTCGACCCTGAACGTCGCCTCGGTGGATGCCACGGCCAGCGGCCTGGGCCTGTCGTCGATCACCAACTCGAACAGCACGGCCAGCCAGAACGGCCTCGGCAACTTCCTGTTGAACTCGGACGTCAACAAGACCCTGTCGACCCTCACGAGCGCCGGCAACGCGCTGAGCTCCGCGGCGAGCGCGCTCGGCTCGAACCTGTCGGTCGTGCAGAACCGCCAGGACTTCTCCAAGCAGCTGATCAACGTGCTGCAGACCGGCTCGGCCAACCTGACCAACGCCGATCTCAACCAGGAAGCGGCCAATTCCCAGGCGCTGTCGACCCGGCAGTCGATGGGCATCTCCGCCCTGTCCCTGGCCAACTCCGCGCAGCAGGGCGTCCTCCAGCTCCTGCGCTAAGCGGCACGCGGTTCAAAACGACGGCCGGCCAGGGTTCCTGGCCGGCCGTTTTCGTTTGGGCGCGATCGGGTGGATTGACCGGACGGACGAGATGCGGATCCGCTCCGTCCGCTCTCGCAACGGCCAACCGCCCATCGAGCCCGGACCCGGCATGTCCGCGGCTTCGGCCGCAATCCACATCGCGATCACGCGATCCCGCACGGTCCCGGTTGCACCTGCCATCGCCATCCGCTCCAGGTGGCGAAGGTCTCCGTCGGCCCGTGCACGGCACCCTGAACCCGGCGCTCGCACAGCATCGAAGCCGACGGACCGATCGCCGTGATCCAAAGCGTGATACGCCCGCAGGCTTGCCAAGCTTGACCATATGCGCCAGCCTCTACGCAGTTCATACGGATCGATCCGAGCCGGAGCGCCGATGCTGGTGAATCACGAGCGCCGCCTTCTCATCCGAGCAGCCGAGACTCTGGGACACCGGATTGCGGTCTGCAGACAGGCGAACGCGTCCTGGCCCGGCGACCACAGCCGGCTCCTCGCGCTCGAAAGCACCGGTCATCTCCGACGGGTCGACCATTGCGAAGACTCGGAGGGTACGGTCGCCGTCTGGCAGATCACCCCGGCCGGACTGGTCCAGCTTCAGATGCTGACGTCGGGAGCTCACTGATGGCGTCCATCAAGATCCGTGCAACCGATGACGGGACCTTCGTGGTCTATCGGAATGGCGCGGTCGTGGCCTCTGGTCTGACCCGCTGGCAGGCCGAGCGCTGCGCCACAGTGCTCGGCTGGATCGCGCAGGGTCATTGAGGCCGCAGCCACAGCCCTTCGCCGCCCCCGCCTCTGCACGGATTCTGTCGGCCCGGGCGCCCTCCGCAATCGGCGAAATCTATTCCAAGCGAAATCGGCGCCTGATCCGGGCCTCCCCGCTGCAATGTCGTCGATGGCCTCGAACGCGCGCATCGCGTGCGGACGTTGACCGATCGGACATCTCCGTGCGGCCGTTCATCCGGGAGGCTCGGACGCCCATCGCTGGCCATGCTGCACGACGTCTTCAGACGAAACGATCGGCGCGCGACGGGCAAGATCGTCGGGAAGATCAGCGAATCGCGGAGTTCTTCGGGTAACGAATTTTTAATCCTCACGGCAGGATCATCCTGCCATGGCCCGGCACATGATCCAGGCCACGTCGATCGGGCGAGGCTCCGATGATCGTGTTGATTGCGGCGGCGATTGCCGGTGGACTCGCGACGGCGGCGATTCTCGCGCCGGTCAGCGGTCTGGCCGCGCTGATCCTCGTGCCCCTCGCGGCCAGTGCGTCGGCCATTTTCGCGGGCATCTCCATCGCGTGGCGCGGCGCTCACGAGGATACCGATCGTCACGGCGGCCGGGCACGGTCCGATGGGATGGCGGTCGCGCCGGTGCGTATCCATCGCTGACGGTCGACTTGATCGTCGCGCCGCTGCGGGGTCGCGCGCCGGGCCGCAGCCTGCCCGCGAGATCGGCACCATTGCCAGGATCGGGGACCAAAGCCCATTCTGCTCGGGATGAGGCCACCCGTCCCCCTCTCCGCGATCCGGATCTTTGAGGCCGCTGCCCGGCGACGCTCGTTCAAAGCCGCAGCCGGCGAATTGAACCTGTCCCCGAGCGCGGTCAGTCACGCCCTCCGCAAGATGGAAGAAGCCCTGGGCGTCGTTCTGTTCGAGCGCGTCGGGCAGGGCATCGTGCCGACGCCGGCCGGTGAGGCGTTGTGCGATCATGTCGGGCGCGCCTTCGCGGAGCTCAACCGCGGCTTCGACCTCGTGGCGAATCGCGGGCCGCAGCTGCTCAGGCTGCACTGCGCGCCGAGCTTCGCCGCGCAGTGGCTCGCCCCGCGCCTCGCCCGGTTCCTCAGCGCCCATCCGGGCTTCGAGGTCCGCCTCGCCGCCGGCATGGATTACGCCCGCTTCATCACCGACGAATTCGACGCCGACATCGTCTACGGACCGCCCCGCGGGGAAGGTCTGCTGCGCATGCCGCTGGGCCCGGAGACGGTGACGCCGCTCTGCGATCCCGCGCGGGCCGCCCGGATCCGCGAGCCGGCCGACCTCCTGGCTCAGACCCTGATCCAAAGCGACAACAAGCAGGTGCGCTGGACGCACTGGTTCGAGCGGAATCAGCTCGCCGCGCAGCCGAACGCGGGAATCCGCTTCGATCGGAGCTTCCTGGCCCTGGCTGCCGCCGCCGACGGGCTCGGTGTCGCCCTGGAATCCACCCGCCTCGCCGAGCGCGAGGTCGCGGCCGGCCGCCTCGTCGCGCCGCTGGCCGGACGGTCTCAGGACATCAGCTACGTCGGTCACCATTTCGTCTGCCCCGCCGATGTGCGCCGGCGCGCCCCGCTGCGGGTCTTCGCGCGGTGGCTGGCCGAGGAACTCGGGATCACGCTGAGTCCCGACCTCGCCTGACGCGGCGACAGGTGACTGGGATTCACCTGCGTGTGCAAATTCCGCGTTTGTCGCGGAGGCAGCGCGTCGGCACTCTCGTCGCAACAAAACAGGCGAGAGGAGACGACGCCGCAGGCCGCTCGATCCAAGGGCTCGGTCCCTGGAATCGCAGCCGCCGGCCGGACGCCCCTTCCGTCACGACGACAGGTCCGATCCCGCGCTGTCGCGGGTCGCCGGGAGGGATCCATGCTGTTGAACGACCGGGTGTGCATCATCACTGGGGCGGCCTCCGCCCGCGGCATCGGCAAAGCCACCGCGCGGCTCTTCGCAAGCCACGGCGCCCGCGTCGCCGTTCTCGACCTCGATGCGGGCCAGGCCGAGGCTGCCGCCCGCGACATCGGCCCGGGCCATATCGGCCTCGCCTGCAACGTCACCGACCGGGCGGCCTGCTCGACGGCAGCGGAGGAGATTATCGGCCGCCTCGGGCGCATCGACGTGCTGGTCAACAATGCCGGCATCACCCAGCCCCTGAAGATCATGGAGATCGGGCCGGAGAACTACGACGCGGTCACCGACGTGAACCTGCGCGGTACGCTCTACATGAGCCAGGCCGTGATCCCGGCGATGCGCGGCCAGGGCTCCGGCGCGATCGTGTGCATGTCGTCGGTCTCGGCCCAGCGGGGCGGCGGCATCTTCGGCGGCCCGCATTACAGCGCCGCCAAGGGCGGTGTGCTGGGCCTCGCCAAGGCCATGGCTCGGGAGCTGGGTCCGGACGGCGTGCGGGTGAACTCGGTAACCCCCGGCCTGATCAAGACCGACATCACCGGCGGCAAGCTCACGCCCGAGCTCAAGGTCGAGATCGCCAAGGGCATCCCGCTGGGGCGCCTCGGCGTGGCGGACGACGTCGCCAATGCCTGCCTGTTCCTCGCCTCCGACCTGTCCACGTACATCACCGGCGCGGTGATCGACGTGAACGGCGGCATGCTGATCCACTGAGGAGGTCGCCATGGCGATCGACGTCCCGACCGAGCGGCCGCGCGCCGGCTCCAACGTGCCGCTGAGCGAGCGCGCCTACCGCATCCGCCGCCACGCCCTGCGCATGGGCGAGGTCCAGGGCCAGGGCTACATCGCCCAGGCGCTCGGCATCGCCGACGTGCTGGCGGTGAGCTACTTCTACGCGCTGACCTACCGGCCCGAGGATCCCGAATGGGAAGGCCGCGACCGCTTCCTGCTGTCGATCGGCCACTACGCCATCGCCCTCTACGCCGCCCTGATCGAGGCGGAGATCCTCCCCGAGGACGAGCTGACGAGCTACGGCGGCGACGACAGCCGCCTGCCGATGTCCGGCATGGCCGCCTACACGCCCGGCATGGAGATCACCGGCGGGTCGCTGGGCCACGGGCTCGGCATCGCGGTCGGCATGGCGCTGGGGCTGAAGCGGAAGAACTCGAACAGCTTCATCTACAACCTGTTCTCCGACGGCGAACTCGACGAGGGCTCGACCTGGGAGGCGGCGATGTCGGCCGGCTCGTTCAAGCTCGACAACCTGATCGGCCTCGTCGACGTGAACGGCATGCAGGCGGACGGCGCCTCGCACGGGGTGCTCGATTTCGAGCCGCTGGCGCCGAAGTTCGAGGCCTTCAACTGGTTCGTGCAGCGGGTCGACGGCAACGACATCGACGCGCTGGTCCGGGCCTTCGACGCCGCGCGCCACCATCCGGGCCCGCAGCCCCGGATCATCATCTGCGACACCCGCATGGCGAAGGGCGTGCCGTTCCTCGAGGCGCGCGAGCGCAACCACTTCCTGCGGGTCGAGCCGGACGAGTGGCAGCGGGCCCTGGCGATCCTGGACGAAGGGAGGGTGCGGTGAGACGCTCCAAATACGAGAAGCCCGCCCCCCGCACCGGCGGCGGCGCCAAGACCTCGGCGATGATCGCCTCGCTCGCCGCCCCCGGACAGCGCACGAAGGCCGCGCCCTTCGGCCACGCCCTGGTCGAGCTCGCCAAGACCCGGCCCGACATCGTCGGCCTCTCGGCGGACCTGTCGAAATACACGGACCTGCACATCTTCGCGCAGGCCCATCCCGAGCGGTTCTACCAGATGGGGATGGCCGAGCAGCTCCTCATGAGCGCCGCCGCGGGCTTGGCTCGTGAGGGGTTCACGCCCTTCGCCACCACCTACGCGGTCTTCGCGGCGCGGCGCGCCTACGACTTCATCTGCCTCGCGATCGCGGAGGAGAATCTCGACGTCAAGATCGCCTGCGCCCTGCCCGGCCTGACCACCGGCTACGGCCCGAGCCACCAGGCGACGGAGGATCTCGCGATCTTCCGCGGGATGCCGAACCTCACGATCATCGACCCCTGCGACGCCCACGAGACCGAGCAGGTCGTCCCCGCCATGGCGGCCCATAAGGGGCCGGTCTACCTGCGGCTCCTGCGCGGGAACGTGCCCCTGGTGCTCGACGGGTACGGCTACCGGTTCGAGTTGGGGAAGGCCAAGACGATCCGCGACGGCCGCGACGTCCTGGTGATTGCGTCGGGCCTGATGACCATGCGCGCCCTGGAGGTCGCCGAGGCCCTGCGCGACGACCGGGTCGACGTTGCGGTGCTCCACGTGCCGACGATCAAGCCCCTCGACACGGCGACGATCCTGCACGAGGCCGGGCGCGGCGGCCGGCTCGTGGTGGTGGCCGAGAACCACAGCGTGATCGGCGGCCTCGGCGAGGCGGTGGCCGGTCTCCTGATGCGCAACGGCGTGATGCCGGGCCGCGGCTTCCGCCAGATCGGCCTGCCGGACGAATTCCTCGATGCCGGCGCCTTGCCGACGCTCCACGACCGCTACGGCATCTCGGCCGCCGCGATGGCGCGGAGCATCCGCGCATGGCTCTGACCCGCATCGCCCTCGTCGGCCTCGGCGCCATGGGCCTGCCGATGGCGACCAACCTGGTCGCGGCAGGTTTCGCGGTCCGCGGCTACGATCTGCGGCCCGAGAGCCGCGCGGCCTTCGCGGCGGCCGGCGGAGTTGCGGCCGAAAGGCCGGCCGCTGTCGCCCAGGGCAGCGACGCGCTCCTCCTCATGGTGGTGAACGCCGCGCAGGCCGAGGACGTGCTGTTCGCCCAGGGCGCCCTCGACGCAATGGAACCGGACGGCATCGTGGCCCTGATGGCCACCTGTCCGCCGAAAGCGGTGGAGCACCTCGCCGAGCGCGTGACGGCGACCGGCCGCCGCTTCGTCGACGCGCCGGTCTCGGGCGGCGTCGTCGGTGCGAAAGCCGGCACGCTCACGATCATGGCGGCGGCGCCCGCGGAGACGCTGGCCGTGCTGAGGCCGGTGCTGGAGGCCCTGGGCGACCGGATCTTCCATGTCGGCGAGCGGCCCGGACAGGGCGCCACCGTCAAGGCCGTCAATCAGCTCCTGTGCGGCGTGCATATCGCCGCCGCCGCCGAGGCGCTGGCCCTCGCCGGGCGCGTCGGCGTCGACCGCGACGTGGTCCTTGAGATCCTCACGGGCTCCTCCGCCGCGAGCTGGATGCTGCGGGACCGCGGCCCCCGGATGCTGGAGGACGAACCGCGGGTCACCAGCGCGGTCGACATCTTCGTGAAGGACCTCGGCATCGTGCTGGAGGCCGGCCGCGGCGCCGGGGCGGCGCTGCCGCTCGCGGCGCTCGCCCATCAGCTCTTCGTCTCGACCTCCGGGCGCGGCGACGGCGCCGCCGACGACAGCCAGGTGATCCGCGCCTACCGCCTGCTCAACGGCGACGGCGCCTGACGCGCCGCGCAGGGCGCGCGACGACGGCGCCGGGTCCGCACCCGCCGCCCCGGACAGCAATGCGGGTCGCACGCTCCACCGACGGTCAACGGCGGGGATCGGGCGGCCTGGACCACCCAGGGAGTGAAACCATGCGCGACACCCGTCTCAGTCGCCGCAGCCTGCTCGTGGGCGCGGCCGCATTACCGGCCTTCGGCATCCTCACCCGGCGCGGGCAGGCTGCCGAGTTCACCTACAAGCTCGCCAGCGGCCAGGACCCGACCCATCCGGTCAACATCCGGGCCCAGGAGGCCCTCGACCGGATCCGCGAGGCCACCAACGGCCGCCTGGAGATCAAGCTGTTCCCCGCCAACCAGCTCGGCTCGGACACCGACCTGCTGGCGCAGGTCCGCAACGGCAGCGTCGAGTTCTTCAACCTCGCGACCTCGATCCTCGCCACCTTCGTGCCCGCCGCGAGCCTGCCCAACACCGGCTTCGCGTTCAAGGATTACGACGCCGTCTGGTCGGCGATGGACGGAGGCCTCGGCACCTATGTCCGGTCCGAGATCGCCAAGACGCCGATCCTGACCGTGTCGAAGGTCTGGGATAACGGATTCCGGCAGATCACCTCCTCGACCCGCGAGATCCGGACGCCGGAGGATCTGAAGGGCTTCAAGATCCGCGTCCCGCCCGCGCCGATGCTCACCTCGCTGTTCAAGGCCTTCGACGCCGGCGCGGCGCCGATCAACTTCAACGAGCTGTACTCCTCGCTCCAGACCAGGGTGGTCGAGGGCCAAGAGAACCCGCTCGCCATCACGGCCACGACCCGGCTGTACGAGGTGCAGAAATCCTGCAGCCTGACCGGCCATGTCTGGGACGGCTACTGGATCCTCGGCAACAAGCGGGCGTGGCAGCGCCTGCCCGAGGATCTGCGCACCATCGTCTCGCGGGAACTCGACCGGTCGGCCGACGCCCAGCGGGCCGACGTCGCCAAGCTCAGCGTCTCCCTCCGGGAGAGCCTGGCCGCGAAGGGCATCACCTTCATCGACGTCGACCGCGCGCAATTCCGCGCGGCCCTGGGGCGGACGAGCTTCTACAAGGACTGGAAAACCAAGTACGGCGACGTGGCGTGGTCGCATCTTGAGGACGTGTCGGGCAAACTGACCTGACGCGCTTTCCGCCGGATCGGGTAACGGTATCGGAGAACGAAGGCGCGCCGAGACGCACCACAAGAAACACGCGAAGACGCACTCGGAGACGTTCCCGCCGGCAGCGGCATCGGGAGCGGTTCCGACGGGAGGGCGCCATGCAGATCGATATTGCGGCTGTCGAGACGACGGCAGGGGTAGAGTTGTCCGGTCCGCCCCTGCGCGCCGGAAGCTGGCTGCGTCGGCTCGATGCCGGGCTCGGCTATCTCGTGGAGATCCCCGCGGCGCTGCTCGTCCTGGCCGAGATCGCGGTGCTGCTCGGCGGCGTGGTGAGCCGCTATGTGTTCCGCGAACCCCTCGTCTGGTCGGACGAACTCGCCTCGATCCTGTTCCTGTGGCTCGCCATGCTGGGCGCCGTGGTCGCCTTCCGGCGCGCCGAGCACATGCGCATGACCGCCTTCGTGGCGATGAGCGGCCCGCGCCTGCGCGCCTTCCTGGAGACGGTGGCGCTGGTGGCCGGCCTGATCTTCGTGGCCCTGCTGCTGGAACCGGCCTTCGAGTTCGCCAGCGAGGAGACCTTCGTCCAGACGCCGGCGCTGGAGCTGAACAACGCTTGGCGCGCCGCCGCCCTGCCGATCGGCCTCGGCCTCATGCTCGTGGTCGCGGTGATCCGCCTCCTGGAATCCGCCGATTGGCGGCTGACCGCGGGGGCGCTCGTGCTGGGCGGCGGAGTCGCCGCCGGCCTCTTGGCGCTACAACCCTGGCTGAGGGACCTCGGCAATCTCAACCTGCTGCTGTTCTTCGTCCTCGGCGTCGGCGCCCTGGTCTTCTCGGGGGTGCCGATCGCCTTCGCGTTCGGCCTCTCGACCTTCGCCTACATCACGCTCACCACCGACGCGCCCTCCATGGTGGTGGTCGGCCGCATGGACGAGGGCATGAGCCACCTGATCCTGCTCGCGGTGCCGCTCTTCGTCTTCCTCGGCCTCCTGATCGAGATGACCGGCATGGCCCGCGCCATGGTGGGGTTCCTGGCCTCGCTGCTCGGCCACGTCCGCGGCGGCCTGCACTACGTGCTGGTCGGTGCGATGTACCTCGTCTCGGGCATCTCCGGTTCGAAGGCCGCCGACATGGCGGCGGTGGCGCCCGTGCTGTTCCCGGAGATGAAGGCCCGCGGCGCCAAGGAGGGTGACCTCGTGGCCCTTCTCGCCACCACGGGCGCACAGACCGAGACGATCCCGCCCTCGATCGTGCTGATCACCATCGGCTCGGTCACCGGCGTATCGATCACCGCCCTGTTCACCGGCGGCCTCCTGCCGGGCCTCGTCCTCGCCGTGACTTTGTGCGCGCTGGTCTGGTGGCGCTACCGCCGGGAGGACCTGAGCCACGTCGCCCGGCCGTCCGGGCGGATCATCGGTCGCGCCTTCCTGGTGGCGATCCCGGCCCTGGCGCTGCCCTTCGTGATCCGCTTCGCCGTGGTCGAGGGCATCGCCACCGCCACGGAGGTTTCGACCATCGGCATCGTCTACGCGGCGCTCGCGGGCCTGCTGATCTACCGCCAGTTCGACTGGCGGCGGCTCTACCCGATGCTGGTGACCACCGCGACCCTGTCGGGGGCGATCCTGCTGATCATCGGGGCGGCCACCGGCATGGCCTGGGCGCTGACGCAGTCGGGCTTCTCGCAAACGCTCGCCGAGGTGATGAAAAGTCTGCCCGGCGGAGCCCTCGGCTTCCTGTTCGTCTCGGCCGTCGCCTTCATCATCCTGGGCTCGGTGCTGGAGGGCATCCCGGCCATCGTCCTCTTCGGGCCGCTGCTGTTCCCGATCGCACGGGCGGTGGGCGTCCACGAGGTCCACTACGCCATGGTGGTGATCCTCGCGATGGGCATCGGCCTGTTCGCCCCGCCCTTCGGCGTCGGCTACTACGCGGCCTGCGCGATCAGCCGGATCCACCCCGACGCCGGGATGCGCCCGATCGTCGGCTACATCGTGGCCCTGCTGATCGGCCTCCTCGCCATCATCCTCGTCCCCTGGTTCTCGATCGGCTTCCTCTGAAGGCGCCTGCGCGAACCTGAAGGCTCTGCGCCCCGGCGGATGCCGGATCGGCGCGGGACGGCGGGTCAGAACACAGACCGAGATCCATCCCGGGCCGCCGCGGTGCCGCCCGGGCGGCCTTCGCGCGCCGAAAATTCGCACCGCCCGAGCCAGACCCATGCCCGACACGCCCGATGCCCTGCTCACGGCCCGGATGGCCGACGCGATCCGCTTCCTCGCCCTCGACGCCATCGAGCGGGTTGGGGACGGGCATCCCGGCGCGCCCCTCGGCTGCGCCGAGATCGCCGTGGCGCTGTTCACCCGCCATCTGCGCTGCAACCCCGCCGACCCGGTCTGGCCCGACCGCGACCGCTTCGTCCTCTCGAACGGCCACGGCTCCATGCTGCTCTACGCGGCCCTCCATCTCGCCGGCTATGAAGGCCTGCCGATGGAGCAGATCCGGCGGTTCCGCGAGCTCGGCGCCCACACCCACGGCCATCCGGAAATCGCCCCGGAACTCGGGATCGAGGCGACCACCGGCCCGCTCGGACAGGGCATCGCCAACGCCGTCGGCATGGCGGTGGCCGAGGCCAGGCTCGCGGCGACCTTCGGCTCCGATCTGGTGGATCACCGCACCTACGCCCTGGTTGGCGACGGCTGCCTGCAGGAAGGCATCGCCCACGAGGTGATCTCGCTGGCCGGCCATCTGCGCCTGGGAAAGCTCACCTTCCTGTGGGACGACAACCGCATCACCGACGACGGCGCCACCGACCTGTCCATCTCGGAGGACGTCCGCGCGCGCTTCCGCGCCGCCGACTGGCAGGTGATCGACGCCGACGGGCACGACGTCGTGGCGGTCTCGGCGGCGATCCGGCTCGCCCAGGGCGACCCGCGCCCGACCCTGATCGCCTGCCGCACCGTGATCGGGCGGGGCCTGCCGCGCCTCGAGGGCCAGCGCGGCGCCCATGGCGGGCGCGTGCTCGCCAGTGACTGCGCCGAGGCGCGGGCCGCCCGGGGGTGGGATCACCCGCCCTTCACCGTGCCCGACGATGTCGCCGCGGCGTGGCAGGCCGGCGTTTCCGGCCGCAACCGCGACGGCTACACCACCTGGACGAGGCGCCGGGACGCCCTGCCGGCCGAGGTGCGGGCGGAATTCGACCGAGTTTCCGACGCCCGCCTTCCTGAGGGCTGGCATGCGCCGCTCCGCGGGCTGCGCGACCGCTTCGCCGAGGCCGGGGCGGCGCGGCCCAGCATCGAGGTCTCCGCCGAGATCGTCGCCGCCGTGTCCGACGGCATGCCCGAACTGTTCTCGGGCGCCCCGGATCTGGAGGGGCCGACGAAGCACAAGGGCGCGCTCCACGCCTTCACGGCCCAGGACCGGTCGGGCCGCTACCTGCATTACGGCATCCGCGAGCACGCGATGGGCGCGATGATGAACGGCATCGCGGCCCATCGCGGGCTGGTGCCGGTGGGCGCGACCTATCTGGTCTTCTCCGACTATATGCGGCCGTCCCTGCGCATGGCGGCGCTGATGAACCTGCCGGTCATCACCGTCTACAGCCACGATTCGATCGCCATCGGCCGCAACGGACCGACCCATCAGCCGGTCGAGTACCTCGCGTCCCTGCGGGCCATCCCCAACATGCTGGTGCTGCGCCCGGCCGACGCGGTCGAGACCGCCGAATGCTGGGAGATGGCCCTGGCCAACCGGACCGGCCCGACATCGCTCGTCTGCTCGCGCCAGGCTCTGCCGGCACTCCGCGGGCCGGGCATCGAGGAGAACCGGAGCGCGCGGGGCGCCTACGTTCTGGCGGAGGCCTCGGGTCCCCGGCGGGTGACGCTGATCGGGACCGGCTCGGAGGTCGCGCTGGCGCTTACGGCCCGCGCGATGCTGCAGGCCGAGGGTGTGCCGACCGCCGTCGTCTCCATGCCCTCCTGGGAAGCCTTCGCCGCGCAGGATGCCGCGTATCGCGCGAGCGTCATTCCCCGCGATACCGTGCGGGTGGCAGTCGAAGCCGCTCTTCGCTTCGGCTGGGACCGCTGGATCGGCGAGGATGGCGGCTTCGTCGGCATGACCGGCTTCGGCGCCTCGGGAGCGCCGGAAGACCTGTTCCGCCATTTCGGCATCACCGCGGAGGCGGTGGCGGAGACTGCACGGGCGCGCCTGCGCTGAGACGCGCCTGAGGACTCAGATCATGCCGGCGCCGCCGGTGCGCACGATGCGGTCGCGCTGCTCGGCGTAGCGCCCGGCCGCGGCGCGGCGCATCGCGACGCCAAAGCGCCCGGCGATCTGCGCGAGGAGCGGCGCGCCGCTCTGGGTGCGGAAGCCGACGAGATTCGCGAGGGTGGTCATCGTACCCGATCCCGGTCATGCCCGGGCGGGGCGCCCGGCGTGTTGCGATGCAATATGAGCCGGTTTGCGAGCGCGTGTCAGAGGCTGCGCGTTCGGGCTGTCATGCAGCGAAAACATGCTTTCGGGATGGGACGTTAACAGACGCCGGAATCAGGACGGTGTGGCGATCTCGGCGACGTGTGCAGTGCGGTCTGCGCAGCCCGCTCAATGCGCAAGCTGCACTGTGGTGGGTCTGGACGTCTCCGCGGGCAGCGCAGCGATCCAGCGGTGCCACGGCCGCCGATCTCCCGCGACGCCGATCTGCGTCGCCGCGCGCGCGACGACGCCGTGAGAGCCGTCCGCCAGACGTCTACCGATCCGACGCCTGGGCCGGCTTTTCGAGGGGCAGATCACCGCGCGACTCGAGTTCCGCGCGGATCGCGCGCTTCGTTATCTTGCCGTAGCCGGATTTCGGAAGGGCTTCCCAGAAGAACACACGCCGGGGCAGCTTGTAGCGGGCGACCGCGGCGGACAGCCACGCGATCAATTCCCCCTCTTCCACCGACGCCCCGGGACGCGCGACGCAGACCGCAACACCGACTTCGCCCCAGGCGCGGTCGGGCACGCCCAGGATCGCGGCCTCGGAGATCGCCGGATGCGTCAGGAGCTTCTCCTCGATCTCGCGCGGATACACGTTCGAGCCGCCCGAGATGTACATGTCCGAGGCGCGGCCGGTGATGAACAGGAAGCCTTCCGCGTCGCAATGGCCGAGGTCCCCGGTCCGGAACCAGCCGTCGCGGAACGCCGCCGCGTTGGCCTCCGGGTTGTCGTAGTAGCCCGCGAAGACGGCCGGGCCGCAGACACAGATCTCGCCGGTCTCACCGGGCGGCAATTCGCGCCCCTCCGTGTCCTGGATCTGAACCTGCATGCCCGTGCGTTCGACGCCGCAGGTGCCGACTTTCACAGCGGGGCCGTCCTCGGCCGCGTGCAGGCGGGGCGGCAGCACGGTGATGTTGCCGGTCACCTCGCCGAGGCCGAAATATTGCACCAGCACCGGGCCGAGCACACGCAGCGCGTGCTGCTGATCCGCCCTGTACATCGGCGCGCCCGCGTAGATCACGTGCCGCAGGCTGGAATGATCGTGCGCCTCCACGGCCGGATGTTCGGTCAGCAGCTTCACGATGGTCGGCACGGTGAAGAGGTTCGCGATGCGCCAACGCTCAACGAGCGCCCAGACTTCTTCGGGATCCAGCCGCTCGCCGGCGGTGAGCACCGTCTTCGTACCGGCCGCGACCTGCGCGAGCTGGTGGATGCCGGCGCCGTGCGAGAGGGGGGCCACGACCAGGGACGCGTCGGCCTCGGTGGTGCCCGGCATCAGGTCGCAGAGGTGGTTGGTGACGACGAAGGCCATCTGGCCGTGTGTGAGCACCGCCGCCTTCGGCCGGCCGGTCGTGCCGGACGTGAAGAAGAACCAGCACGGATCGTCGTGCTCGACGCCGGAAACGGACGCGGCGCGGCCCAGATGTTCAGCGACCAGCGCGTCGTAATCCGCCCCGAAGGCCGTGCCGCCGATCTCGACGACGCGGTTCAGGTCCGGGCAGGCCGCGCGCACGGCGGCGGCATGGTCCGGAAAGCCGGCCCCGCAGATGAGCGCGGAGGCACCGCTGGCGCTCGCGAGATACGCGACCTCCGGCGGCGTCTGCCGGAAGTTGGTCGGCACCCAGACGGCGCCGAGCCGGAAGCAGACGAACATCGACTCGAAGAGCTGGTTGCTGTTGCGCGCCTGGACCAGGACGCGGTCGCCCTTGGTCACGCCGCGGGCGGCGAGCGCCGCCGCCATGGCGTCGACCCGGGCGTCGAGCTCGGCCCAGGTCCAACTGCGCGCGCCCCAGGCGAGCCCCACCGCATCCGGGAAGCGGCGCGCGGCCCGGCGCAGGAAGTGCGCGAGGTTCATCACCCGCCGGGAGCACGGCGCGACCCCGCCGCGCGGCGCCCCCGCGGCGCTCATCAGGTGAGCTTCCCGCAGGCCTTCTCCAGCAGCGACCAGCCCTCGTCGCCGTACCGCCCCTTCCACTCGGCGTAGAAGCCGGCCTTGCGCAGCTTGTCGCGGAAGGGCTCCGGATCGGGCTTGTTGAAGACCATGCCGTTCTTCGAGAGCTCCGCCTGCAGGTTGGCGTTGAGCTGGGCAACGTCGGCCCGCTCCTTCATCCCGGCGGCGTTGATGTGGCGGGCCACCGTCTCGCGCAGATCCGGCGGCAGCCGCTCCCAGGCGCGGCGGTTCGCCAGGAACCAGTACCCGTCCCACATGTGGTTGGTGAGCGAGCAGTACTTCTGCACCTCGTAGAACTTCGTCGTGGAGATGACCGCGAGCGGGTTCTCCTGGCCCTCAACGATCTTGGTCTGCAGGGCCGAGTAGGTCTCGTTGAGGTTGATCGAGGCGGGCGCGGCGTCGAAGGCTTTGAACATCGAGGTCCAGAGCGGCGAGACCGGGACGCGGATCCGGAAGCTCTTGAAATCGTCGGGCGTGGCGATCGGCCGGGTCGACGAAGTGGTCTGGCGGTAGCCGTTGTCCCAGATCTTCTCCATGGCGACGAGGCCGGACTTGGCGATCTGCTGGCGGACCCAGGCGCCGAGCTCGCCGTCCATGGCCGGCCAGACGGCGTCGTAGCTCGGGAAGGCGTAGCCGATGCCGTTGATCGACGCGTTCGGGACCAGGGTCGAGAGGATTAGCGGCGACATCGTGAAGAACTCGACGCTGCCCGAGCGCAGCTGGCTCAACGTGTCGGTGTCGGAGCCGAGCTGGCTCGTCGGGAAGATCTTGAGGTCGAACCGGCCGCCGGTCTCCGTGCGGAGCGCCTCCGCCATCTCGCGGGCGCGGATGTTCATCGGGTGCGTGTCGGGAAGGTTGTTGGCGTATTTGTAGGTGAACTCCGCCTTCTGCGCCCGCGCCACGTGCGGCGCCGCCACGGTGCCGGCGATGAGCGCCGTCGAGCCGGTGGCGAGGAATCGCCGGCGGGACAGGGGCGTGCGGGACAGGGACATGGCGGCCTTTCCGGTGCGGGCCCGCGGGCCCGGCGTTTCCTCGGGTCCGCGTTGGTGCGGACTCCATCGTTGCGGCCTCGATAGCCGCTGACCGGTGCCAGTCAACGGACTTTCGCGGCCCCACCCCCGGGATTGATTGCATCTGGGCGCCCCTGACACGCCGAGCGCCGCCAAAAGCGGTCCCGACCGCGCGAGACCGCCTGCGCGACGGAATCGCCGTCGTTTTGGCGCGCCACAGGCGCGGTCTGCGTCCGCCTTCAGTCCAGGCCGGGCAGATTTACCGGCCAGGGCTCGGCGAAGGTGTGTTCCTCGAGGTTCACGCCCGGGCCTCCGCGGTCGACCACGACGAAATCCTGTGGCTGACCGTAGGGCGTGAGCACCCCGTGCCACGTGTTGCGGGCGTAGCAGATTCCCTGGCGGGGCGCGGTGACGAAGGCCTGCGGCCGCCCGGGCCGGCCCTCTTCGTCCGGGCAGACCACGACCAGGAACGGCGCCGCGCTCAGCGGCAGGAACGCCTGCGCGCCGAGCGGATGCCGCTCCACCAGGCCGAGGCGCAGCGGCAGCGGATAGGGCTGCGCCTCCACCAAGCCGATCACCACGCGCGCGCCCTCCCCCACGACCTCGATCTCGGCGAGATCGTGGAAGCGGCGGGCCATCCCGGCATTCATCGGCCGCGGCGCCACGGCAGCCGCGTCGATGACCGTGCCGAACGGGGCGAAGGCCGCCGCGGTCAGAGGCTGGGCGACGATCCCGCGCGCGTCCGCGCTCAACGGCCGAGTCCGCGCGGCGCGAGCGCCGGATGGCGGTTGACGTCCTTGTAGAGGAGGTAGCGGAACGGGCCGGGCCCGCCCGCGTAGCAGGCCTGCGGGCAGAAGGCGCGCAGCCACATGAAGTCGCCCGCCGCGACCTCGACCCAGTCGCGGTTGAGTCGGTAGACCGCCTTGCCCTCCAGCACGAACAGCCCGTGCTCCATCACGTGGGTCTCCTCGAACGGAATCGAGGCGCCCGGCCGCAGGCTGACGATGTTCACGTGCATGTCGTGGCGCAGATCGTCGGAGCCCACGAAGCGGGTGGTCGCCCAGGCGCCGTCGGTGCCGACCATGCCGGTCGGCTCGACCGCCGATTCGTGCGTCACGAACGAGGGCGGCGCGTCCAGCCCCGCCGCCGGCTGGTAGGCCTTGCGGATCCAGTGGAAGCGCACGGGCCCGTCGCCGTCGTTGCGCAGGGACCACGCCGCGCCGGGGGAGAGATAGGCGTAGCTGCCCGGCCGCAGGGCGTGCCGGGCGCCGTCGAGGGTGAGGCTCGCCGTGCCCGCGACCACGAACAGCACGCCCTGCGCCTGAGCCTCCGGCTCGGGAGTCTCGCTGCCGCCGCCCGGGGCGACCTCCATGAGGTACTGGGCGAAGGTTTCGGCGAAGCCCGAGAGCGGCCGTGCCAGGATCCAGGCCCGGGTCCCCTCCCAGCCCGGCAGGAGGCTCGTGACGATGTCGCTCATCACCCCGTGGGGGATGACCGCGTAGGCCTCGGTGAACACGGCGCGGCCGGTCATCAGCGCCGTCTGGCCGGGCAGGCCGCCGCACGGGGGGTTGTAGGCTCCAGCGCTCATGGTCGGTCTCCGGGATTCGGCTTCAAGCTGTAATCGGCTGCCCCGGATCGGTCACGCGGTGTGCGGCTGCGCGACGGGGGCCTCGAGGATTGCCGCGGTGTCGGCCGTGTCCTCGCCGTTCAGGACCCGGTGAGCCTGGGCGCGATCGATATCGCCCTCCCAGGCTGCGATGACGACGGTCGCCACGCAATTGCCGATGAGGTTTCCGAGGGCACGGGCGATGCCGACGAACCAGTCGACCGACAGGACGAGGACCAGACCGATCACTGGGATCTCCGGGACCGCCGACAGCGTCGCGGCGAGGACCACGATCGCCGAGCCGGGCACGCCGTGGGCGCCCTTGGACGTCAGAAGGGCGATGCCGAGGATCAGCATCAGATGACCGAAGGACAGGTCGGTGTTGGTCGCCTGCGCGATGAACACCGTGGCCAGGGTCAGGTAGAGCGAGAAGGCATCCAGGTTGAAGGAGTAGCCGGTCGGGATCACGAGGCCGACGGTCGATTCCTTGATGCCGAGCCGCTCCATCTTGCGCATGACCTGCGGCAGCACGCAGTCGGAGGATGCGGTGCCGGCCACGACGGTCAGTTCCTCACGCAGATAGGCGAGCAGCTTGAAGATGCTGAAGCCCGCGAGCCGCATGATGCCGCCGAGCACGACGATCACGAAGGCCGCGACGCCCCCGTAGAACAGCACGACCAGCATGCTGAGCTGCTTCAGGGATCCGACGCCGTACTTGCCGACCGTGAACGCGACGGCGCCGAGCACGCCGAGCGGCGCGAGCCGCACGATGAAGCCGATGATCCGGAACAGGACTTCGGTGATGCGCTCCAGGCTGTCGGCCAGGGGCTTGCCGCGCTCGCCGAGGAGCGAGAGGCCGGACCCGAACAGGATCGCGAGAAGCAAAACCTGGAGGATGTCGCCCTTCGCGAAGGCGTCGACGAAGGTCGTCGGCACCAGCTTCATCAAGAAATCGACGGTTCCCGTGACCTGTCCGACCCGGTCGGTGTAGCTGGAGAGCGAATTGGCATCCAGCTTCGCCAGGTCGACGTTCATGCCCTGGCCGGGCGCGAAGACGTAGGCGAGGACCAGCCCGAGCGCGAGCGCGATGGTCGTCACCACCTCGAAGTAGATCAGGGATTTGAGGCCGACGCGCCCAACCTTCCGCAGATCGCCGGCGCCGACGATGCCATGCACCACGACACCGAACACCAGCGGCGCGACGACCATCTTGATGAGCTTGATGAAGACGTCGCCGAGGGGCTTCAGGCTGACTGCAAAGTCCGGCCACAGCCGCCCGACGAGGACGCCGAGGACCAGGGCCGCGACCACCTGCCCGAAAAGCGACCCGAACACGCGCTGCATCGCAATTCCCCTGGGCAGCCTCGGACTGGCGACCGAAGCCCGATGGCGGCGCGCGGGGCGATCGTGACGCGCAGCATCGTTTCGATTTGCCGAGCTGCAAAATCGTTCCGGCCGATCTAGACGTCAAATATCTTTTTCATTCCAATTGATAGGCGGGGCATATAGATGGCGGGATGGAACTCCGGCATCTCCGCTATTTCGTGGCTGTCGCCAAATATCTGAGCTTCACGGCCGCCGCAGAGAGCCTCGGCGTGGCGCAACCACCCCTCAGCCAGCAGATCCGCGACCTGGAGGATGAGGTCGGCACTGCCCTCTTCGAGCGGACCACGCGGCGGGTGACGCTGACCCGGGCCGGCCACGATTTCCACGTCCAGGCGCTCGCCATTCTGGAGCGGGCCGGCGAAGCGGTGGAACGGGCGCGTGCCATCGGCGCGGGCACCGCCGGCATCATCAACATCGGCCTGACCGGCTCGATGTTGGCCGGCCCGCTCGGCCCGGCGCTCTGGGACTTCGCCCGCACCTATCCGGCGGTCGATCTCCGCATCCACGAGATGTCGCCGGATCGGCAGATCGCGATGCTGAAGTCCGGTCAGACCGACCTGAGCTTCCTGCGGTGCCCCCCGGAGGATGCCGATCTAATCCGCGTCTGCGCGTGGACCGAGACCGTACGGGTCGTCCTGCCGAGGGGCCACCGCTTGGCGACGGGCGCGCTCCGCCTCTCCGACCTTCGCGACGAGCGATTCGTCTTCCTGCGGCTCTCGGATTCCCTGTTCGCCAACTACCTGTGGGATTGCTGCGCAGAGGCCGGGTTCGTCCCCTCCATCACCTATCAGGCCGTCGAGGCGGCCTCGTTGACGAGCTTGGTGGCATCGGGGCTCGGCATCGCCATCATCCCGGAATTCGTCGCCCGTCTGGCGCATGCGGATGTGGTCTACAGGCCCCTCGAAGGGCCGCCCATCCGCGCCGACGTCTTCGCGTTGTGGATGGCCCCGAAGGCTCCGCTGATCGCCAATTTCGTCGATCTGGTTCGCAGCGGCCCGGCGCCCGCCGATTAGGCAAATCGCCCGGGAATCCGCGACGGGTCGTGCGCCCGAGGCCCAAACGCGTGTCCATCGGGACGCGGCGAGCGGAAATGTGCCCGCGCTGAGCCGCAGCCGCGGCTTGTCGACAGGTCGATGCATTTTCGTGCAGGTAAGATCTTATATTCGCCTTCTTTTTTGCCGGACATATTCCCGAAACGAGTCTGATACGCTATTGCAACACTCGGTACGGAGCGCTCGCGGCCACAATGCCTTCCCAATTCATTCGCTCAGCGACCTGGGCGCCGACGATTGCTTTGTCGTGGTTCTGGGGGCTCGGATTTTTCTACGCGATCCACGTGACCCTCACGTATGGATGGCTCGGGTTTCTTGCCTTCGCTCTGCCGAATGCCACGGGCCTTGGCCTGTTCGGATGGCTACTCGGCGCTCCCCGGCGGCGCATCGACACGATTGTCGCGTCCGTGCAGGGTCCCTACGCCCTCCTGTTCCTCGGGGCCCAGTTCTTCGCCGTCGCCATCACGATCTTCGGCTTCGCCGCCTATGCGTGGCTTCCGCTGTTCGGCCGCGACTCCGTGGTCGGCCTGGTCGCCCTGATCCTCATCGCCTGCTCGATCGCGCATGCGGTTCCGCTGCGCGGCCTCCGGACGATCCACGGCGTCGCCCTGGTCCTCGGACTGTCGGCCTGCGCGCTGCTCTTGGTTGACCTGCCCCGGCATCCGGACGGCTGGACGGTCCCGGTCCACGCCTTCGACGAGCGCTTCTACGGTCTGGTCGTGCCCTCCCTGGTCGGCTTCCTGCTCGGCCCGTGGATGGACATCCAGCATTGGCAGCGCGCCCTCGAGATCCGGCGTTCGGGGGGATCCGTGCGGGTGGCCTATGTCACCGGCGCCGTCCTGTTCCTCGGACTGCTGACGCTCAATGCCCTACTCGCAGCGCGGGCGGGGCTCGGCGTGCCGGTCGTCTCGTCGGACGGGCTGCCGGGGGCCTATGCGGCCGTGGCGCAGGCGATCGGGCGGGAATCCGTGGCAGGTGCGACAGCCGCCTTCGTGGTCTGGACGGCGATCGCGGCCGCCACCACGATCGACAGCTTCTACAACGCCACGCGGTGGCTCGGGACCTCGGTCACGGCGCGCAGCAATTCGCCGCTTCTCGCCTTCGTGCCGGCGGGACTCGTGTCCTCACCGGTCTGGATCCTGGGCGCGGCGCTCGCCACGGCGGCGGCGGCGATCTGGGCGAATCTCTCGCTCCTCTACCTGATGATGCCGTTCGCCACGCTCCTCGTCGGCGCGGCGGCCTGTCTTGTCTGCGAGACGCTCGGCGCGACGCGGCGGTACGACTCGGTCCTCAACGCCATGATCGGGGCGACGGCGTGCCTGATCTTCGTCACCGGCTATCTGGCGCCGAGTTGGGCGCTCCTGGCCATCGCGCCGCTCATCGGGCTGATCGGTGCCCTGCCGATGATCGCACAGATCCTCGGATGGCGCGCAACGCAGCCGGCCGACCAGTTGATTCCGGCGGCGGAGCGGGCGCCGCGGGCGGCGCCGGTGCCCGTCGCGCTCGACCGGCCCGACACCGTCGCCTCCCACGGCTTCGACGGCCACTGGTTCGTCCTGCGCCTGATTCCGACCTATGACGATACGAATTCGGTCGGAAATGTCTATTTCGCCAATTACGTGCGCTGGGTCGGCAAGGCGCGCGAATTGTTCTTCAACGTCTGCATGCCGGATTTCGACCTGAAGTCGACGGACTTCTACATCCTGACGAAGTCCTTCCATCACGACTTCCGGCGGGAGGCCATGGAGTTCGAGCCGGTCACCGTCCGGATCTCCATCGCGAGCCACAACCGGAAATTCGTGACCTTGGCGCACGAGATCCACAGCGAGGTCAACGGCCTGCTCGGCCGCGGCGAGCAGTCGCTGATGTTCGTGGATACCGTCCACTACCGGCCCCTCGATATCCCGCGCACCATCGTCGAGGGCTTCCTGCCCTACTGGCCGAAGGTGTCGCCCCACGCGGTCACGGGCGAGCCCAGCCCGGCCGGCGTGGCGCCCCTCGGCGCCTGACGGCACCTCACGCCGCCTGGACGGCGGTCGGAAGCAACTTGCGGCTGCGCGCGAGAACCGCCGCCTGCTCGGCCGGCAGCGGCTTGCTGAAGAGATAGCCCTGGAATTCGTGGCATCCCTGGTCGAGGAGGCAGATCCGCTGCGCGTCCGTCTCGACCCCTTCCGCCGTGATCGTCATGTCGAGGCGCGTCGCCATGTCGATGATGGCCCGCACGATCGCGGCGGCGCTGCCCTCGTGCGGCAGGTCGCGGACGAAGCTCTGGTCGATCTTGATCTTGTCGAAGGCGATCCGGCGCAGATAGCTGAGACTCGAATAGCCGGTCCCGAAATCGTCCAGGGACAGGCGCACGCCCATCTCACGCAGCCTGGACAGGGTGGCGTTGATCGCCGGCGTCGCCTCCAGGAACACCGACTCGGTGACCTCCAGTTCCAGGCGGGCGGCGGCCAGTCCACTCGTCCGCAAGGCAGAGCGCACGAGGTGCGGCAGATCCGAATGCCGGAACTGGCGGGGGGAGAGGTTGACGGCGATCCGGACATCCTCCGGCCAGCCGGCGGCGATCCGGCAGGCCTCTCGGAGGATCCATTCCCCGAGGGGGATGATGACGCCGGTCTCCTCGGCGAGCGGAATGAAGTCGCCCGGCGAGACGAAGCCCCGTGCGGGATGCTTCCAACGCAGGAGCGCTTCGAAACCACCCACGCGGCACTCCTTGGCCGACACGATCGGCTGGAAGTAGAGGACGAACTCGTTCCGATCGAGCGCGCCCCGCAGATCGGACGTCAGGGCGCGCCGCGCCTCGATCCGCTCGTCCATCTCGGCTTCGTAGAACCGGTAACCGTTCCGCCCCTCGCTCTTCATGCGGTAGAGAGCGAGATCGGCCCGCCGCATGATCTCCTGGCATCCGTCCTGTGGCGCGATGGCGATCCCGATGCTGACACTGACGGTCAGCCGAATGCCGTCGACGGTGAATGGCGAGGCGAGCGCCTCGACGATGCCGCTCGCGAGGGACTCGATGGCGTGCAGGTCCCGGGCGCTCCGCCCGGCCGCGAGCACCGCGAACTCGTCACCCGCGAGGCGGGCGAGTTGCACGTCGGCGTTCTCGAAGCCCCGCAGCCGCTCGGCCACGGCTGTAAGGAGCTTGTCGCCGACGGCGTGGCCGAACGTGTCGTTGACGCTCTTGAACTCGTCGAGGTCGAGGGCGAGCACGGCGAACCGGTCGCCCTGCGCGAGTCGTGCCCGGGCCGTCTCCTGAAGCTGGTGGAACAGAACCCGGTTGGGGAGATCGGTCAGGGAATCGTGCAGGGCGAGATAGGACAGGCGCTCCTCGGAGCGCCGCTTCTCGGTCACATCGGAGCCGACGCCGCGATAGCCTGAGAACACGCCGGCCCGGTTGAACGTCGGCTTTCCGGAGAGGCACCAGGTCCGCCGCTCACCGGCGATGTCGAGTTGCAGGTGGAGATTCCGGAAAACGCGTCGCTCCGCGATGCAGCTCCAGAGAGCCGTGCTCGAATGGCTCTTGGGCGGCGCCAGCGGCGGGAGCAGAAGGCGTTCCAGCGGCAGGCCCATGAGCTGTCGCTCGGAGGAACCGGCGACCTCGATCAGGCGCGGCGAGACGTGCTGCAGCCGCAGGTCGGCATCCGTCTCCCAGAGCCAATCGCTGGCACTCTCCTCGAACTCGTTGAGCAGGAGATGGGTGAATTCCTGCTGCCGCTCCAGCTCGATCTGCGCGATGACGCGCATCGTGAGCAGGCGGCTGAGGTGCAGGATCGTGAAGCAGATGAAGCTCGCATAGAAGAACAGCAGAACGCCGACATAGATGTAGAAGGCCTCGCCCGTCGCCGCGAGGGCGATGAACGAACCGACGATGATCAGGCCGGCATATCCGATGGCGACTCGGGGCAGCACCGCCGCGCTCATCCCCGTCGCGATCAGGCCCGCCATGCTGGAGGCAATCAGGAGCCGCCCATTCGGATCGGCCCCGGCGAACAGCATGACCGGGATGGAGGCCAGGAGAAGGCCATAGATCTGCGCGGCGAGGACGAGCCGCTTGACGAAGGAGGATGGCACCTCGAGCGGCTTGGGCTGCGAGCGCCAGCGCCAGCACTGCCGGAGCGAGACGACCGCCAGCGGCAGGACGAGGGCCTCCAGGCCCGCGAGATAGGCGCGGTTCCCGGGTTGCCAGAACAGGTAGACGATGACCTGTACGACGCTCAGGCTCACGAGAATCGTGAAGGGCACCAGACGAAGGGCGACGTCGAGCTGCTCGATCCGCGCGCGTGCCCTGAGGTTCGCGTCGAGTGGATCAGCCTTGCGATCGGTATCGATCAGGAAAGAAATCAGCATCTCCCGCGACACAAATGCTCGTTGCAAAACCGTTACGATCAAGAACTCCGGATATCAGCGCTTAGATGCATACGAATTGGTTCGCCCGCACAAGTTCAACTTGCTCGATGGTGAACAATTCGTAAATTCCGGTCTGGAGTTCGGCAGCCGCCCCTCCGGTGATCACGGCGCCCAGGCGGCGGTGTCTGGGCCAGGCGACCGTCGTTGCGCCACTTGCCTGGGGCGGGACGGAGGGCCGTCCCTCGCATCGACCGGGCGACGGCGCTAAGAGGCCCCGATGCCTCGATCGCGGCCCATCCGGCGCCGTCCGCAGCTCCGAGCAGGATGAAGCAGACCATGCCCCAATCGCTGGGTCTCAACCGCATATTGGGCGGTGCCATCGGGATCATCGCGCTGGTCTCGGTCCTCAGCAGCGGTGCGGTCCTGGTTACGGGCGATCAATTGCGGGACGCGACCGACGCGCGAAGCCGGTCAAACCAGCTGGTCCGCGCCCTCGACAGCTTCCGCGCGGCCATGCTCAACCAGGAAACCGGGTTGCGCGGCTACCTGATCACGGGGCGCGACGGCAGCCTGGAACCGTACCGAACCGGCCGTCAGACGCTGGACGAGGCGATCGACCGGCTCAGGGGCCTCGTCGGTCAGGATGCGGAGCGGACACGCCTGCTCGCCGCCGCAGTGGCGGCGGCTCGCAGCTGGCAGACCGAGGTCGGCGAGGCGGCCCTCCGCATGGCGGCCGATCCGGCGAAACGGGCCGAGGCGGTCCGCATCGAAGCCGACGGTCAGGGCAAGCAGCTGTTCGACACCTTCCGCGAGAAGCTGTCGGCCATCGAAGGCCTCGAAGAGGTGGTACGGACGGCTCTGGCCGAGCGCGTGGCCCGGGGCGAGCGCAACGAGAGCATCGCCCTGTGGGGCGGAACGCTCATCACCCTCCTGATCTGCCTGGGGATCGGAATCGCCATCAACCGCCTCATCGTCCAGCCGCTGGTGCGCGTGATGGCCTTCGTCGGCCGCGTCGGCGAGGGCGACCTGTCCGGCCAGTTGGCTGTTCGCGCCGGTGGTGAAGTGGGCCGACTTTCAGCGACGCTGAACACGATGGTTGCGGGTCTGTCGGATCTGGCGCGGACCAACCGGGCGGCGACGGCGGACCTGAACGCGGCGGCGGCGGAGATCCGCGCCTCGGCGCAGGAGCAGGCGGCCTCGGTGGAGCAGCAATTCGCGGCGGTGCAGGAGACGGCGGCGACGGTCGACGAGATCACCCATTCGGGCGCGCAGATCAGCAAGCGGGCCACCGAGGTGATCGCCACCGCCCAGGCGACCGCGCAGACCTCCCGCCAGGGCCTGCGCGCCGTGTCCGACACCGCCAAGGCCATGGAGGCGATCCGCGAGCAGGCGGAGGCGGTGGCCGGCAACATCGTCAGCCTGTCGGAGAAGACCCAGACGATCGGCGACATCATCGAGACGGTCAACGACATCTCGGAGCGCACGCACCTGCTGGCGCTCAACGCCGCCATCGAGGCGGCGGCGGCCGGCGAGAGCGGGCGCAGCTTCGCGGTGGTCGCCTCCGAGATGAAGCTCCTGGCCGATCAGGCCAAGGCGGCCACCGGCCAGGTGCGGGGGATCCTGGGCGAGATCCAGCGGGGCATCAACACCTCGGTGATGCTCACCGAGGAGGCGGTCAAGCGCGCCGCCGCCGGCAAGACGCGCTCGGACACGACGCAGCGGACCATCGAGGAGATCACCGCCCGGGTGGAGGAGAACGTCCAGACCTTCCAGCAGATCGTCGCCTCGACCAACCAGCAGCAGCTCGGCATCGAGCAGGTGATGGGCGCGCTCCAGAACATCCGCCAGGCCAGCCAGCAGACCGCGGCCGGCACCCGGCAGGTCGAGGCCGCCTCCGCCAACCTCACCGAACTCGCCCAGGCCCTCATGGCCCTCGCCGAACGCTACCGGAACTGAGGCGGCGCGCCCCTTGGCCGGATCGTCCAGTCCCGGTTCTGCCGACCCGGCCCTTCGCTTCGTACGGACCGAGTGGGACCGAGTGTCAGGCCCGGGGCGGTTCAGCCGCGACGGGCGGAGCGATGGGCCGGACGGCGGGCGCCGGCATCCGCACGCCGGCGTGCGGCCCGGACGCGCTCGATGTCGGTTATCCCGACCGGACTGGGCGGCGCGTCGCGGGTGAACGGCATGCGACTGCGGACATCGCCGTAATAGTCCGACCCCCCCATTCCGAAACTGCCCGCAACCACGGCTCCGTCCAGGCGCGTATCGCCGGCTGCTGCGCCCGTGGCGATGAGGACGAGGACAGGGGCGGCGAGGAGGAGGCGCATGGAAGCATCTGGCCGCCAATCTGCGGCAGCTTTGCGACGGTTGCCGTCACGAGCGCGTCCCGGGCTGTCGGGCCGTCTTCGGTTCAGGCGTCCGGGTCGCCGTGGGGGGAGCGGGTCGGACGCGGGTGCGGCTTCTGCCAACCCGTCCGACCTTGCGCGAAGCCGACTTCAAGAAAGTGGATCAGCGGATTGACGCCTGCGGCGCGGACGTCGGCGTTGGCTTCGAGATAGCCGTCGGTGCTGAACTGTCCGCTCGGGTCTCGCCCCTCGCGCCATCCCAGATCGAGGTAGTGCCGCGCCAGCCCGTGGGGATACCGACACGTGTCGGCGTACCAGCTCCTGTAATATTCCTCATCGAAACCCGGGAGCGCGCTGTCCAGGTAGGGCTCGGATTTGAAGTGCGTCCGGACGTGGCTGGCGATGCGGGCGGCGACGGCCGTGTAATCCCGCAGGTAGGTGCCATCGACGAAGGCGTCATCCTCGGCCAAGCCGAAACGGGCGCCGCGCAATCCCGCAAACGGATCGAAGAACGAGACGCCGCGGCGCACGCAGACAGCGCGGAGGCAATCCGAATAGACTTCGACCGCGGCAGGGTCGCGTTCCGATGCCTTCGCGGCAGGGGTCGGGGGTAACGCCGCCACGAGCGTATCGAGGGTCCAGGCCTGGAGGCGATCGACGATCCGGTCTGTCTGCCCGAAGAAGTCGTCGGTCGCCGCCTTCGACAGCGCCGAGCGGGTACGGATGTCGTTCGTCCCGATGATCAGGACGGCGAGCAGAGCCGGCAGGGGCGCGCGCAACAGATCGAGGGCGCGGCCACAGGAGCGCGCCGTCGCTCCGGCGATGCCCGCGTTCAGGACCGGGCGCGGAACGATCGGTCGCGGCATGAGCGCCGCATGCGCGTCCCCGACCAGAACGATGCAGCCGCTCGGCGCAGCATCGAAGCCAGCCTGGAGGTGGCCGAGCCCGTGACGTCGGAGGGCGCCGGTGCGAAACGCCCTCAAGGCCCCCGAAAAGCGCATGCGAATCTTGAACACTGCCCCCGCGTCCCGCACCGTAGGAGGTTCAGTTTTCACAAGTCCAGTCTTTCTCCAGCCTGCCAGCGCCTTTTGACCTCGCCCCCCTTGTCATGGGAGGGAGATCCCCAGGACGTCCGGATGATGAATGATGGCTCGCGGCGGAACCGTCTTCGGCGGCGGGCTGTTGAGGAGCCCGCTCGGTCGTGCAATGGAGCGCGCGCCCATCGGCGCCGTCGACCGCCACAATCCTTTCGCGTGCTCAGGTCCTTGTCCGATCCTATGGTCCGCGGCTACTTATCGTTCACCCCATTCAAGTTGAGAGACCTTCATCCGGCACCGGTCGGGCGACGGCACGTTTTCTTCATTCACGGCTTCGACGCCCGCAGCGGGATCCGGTTTCCTGCGTTCTTCAAACGGGAACTCGGCCGGCATACGGCCCGGTTCGGAACCATGCCACGCGCGGTCTCGGAGATCCGGACCAGCGCCGACGGTCTCAGCCGGACCTGGACGGTCGGCCCGCCGGCCGATGGCGACGGCGCCGCCGTCTGTTGCGAGACCTTGATCTGGAGCGACATTGTCCACGCGGATCTCTCCCGGCCCGTGCTCCGCCAGCTGGCGCTGCTGGCAAGAAGCGTCGTTTCGGGGCTCGCACAGGGCTTGTTTTTCAAGACGGCGCGCTTCGGATGGCCCTACACCCTGCTCAGCGCTTTTCCGTTCTTCGTCGTCTTCGTCGTCCCGGCCCTGCTGATCTCGGCCGGCACGGCGCTCTTCGCCGTCCTGAAACCGTTATCGCCGATGGAAACGGTCGGGGCGGCGCTGATCTGCGCCGTGGCCGCGGGCGCGGGTCTCTACGCCATCCGCAAGGCGCTGGGCCGGCTGTTCTTCTGGCATATCCTGAGCATACGCATCTTCTTCTGGCAGCATGCCACGGGCCGGCGACCGGATTACGAGGCGCGAATCGCGCTCTTCAGCGAGCGAATCCTGACGGAACTGGCACAATGGCGTGCGCATCCGGCGGAGGCGCCCGATGAGGTCATGATCGTCGGTCATTCCCTCGGCGCTGCCATGGCCGTGGAGGTCGCTGCCCGGATCCTCGCGCGCCTCGGTACGGACGATCGGCCCCTACCCCGCCTGTCCCTGGTCACGCTGGGCTCGGGGCTTCCCTTCGTCGCGTTGCCGAAGGAAGCCGTGGGAATCCGCGATCGCATCGCGTCGCTCGTCTACAGCGACCGCATCGTCTGGTGCGACTATCAGGCGCCGCAGGATTGGCTCAACTGCTACGGGTTCAACCCCATTTTCGACATCGGTCTCGAGAGACCGGCCTTTCTCGCCCACAATCCATTGATACGATCGGCTGGGGTCAAGGACCGGATACCGGAATGTGACTACAAGCGCTTGCGTCTTCGGCCGTTCCACATGCACTTCCAGTTCCTGAAAGCCAATTTCAGGCCCGGAGAATACGATTTCTTCGAGATGATCCTGGGCCGGCAATCGCTCCTGGGTCGCGCCCTCCGTCCGAACTGCCGGCGCCCCGTCGCCCCTGCGCAGGATCCATAGGGTCGGCGTCGGTCGGATGCCGACCCACCCGCGATCCAGGCGTTCAGGCCGTCGGCTGCAGGGCCGCCTTATTCAGGTCGCCAGTCTCGGGACAGGTGCTCCGGCCGGCGTTGAAACGGACGGCGCGCATCGCGGGAGATCGTGAGAGTGAAGCCCGGTTCTGCCCTGCTCATCGGCGCCCTTTTCGGCCTGGTGCTGGCGTCGCTCGCCCTCCCGGCTCGGGTCGAGGCCGACTGGAAGGGACCGGACGCGCAGCCCCTCTTCGTCAACGAGGCGAATCCGGCCGGCTACAATTACGCGCCCAGCATCATCTCGGAGAACGGCGTCACCGATTTCTGGTGGTGCGGTCAGGGCCAGACCGATGTCATCTTCCATCGATCCTACGACCCGCAGACCGGCTTCTCGCCGGCCCGGATCGTGTTCAAGCCGACGCCCGGCTCCTGGAACCGCCAATACGTCTGTGATCCCAGCGTGATCCGGGGCCGCTTCGTCAACCCAGGGGACGGCCAGACCTACACCTATGCGATGTACTATTCGGGCGCGGACAACCAGCCTGGGAACAACAATCAGACCGGTCTCGCATTCTCGAACGACAAGGTGACGTGGGTCGACTATCCCGAACCGGTCATCAGGCCGCTCAACCCGGCGGTGGCGCAGGGCAATTACGGCACCGGTCAGCCGGCGTCGTTCACGGACGGCAAGTCCGGTCTCTTCGTCTTCACGACGGACCTCACCGGACCACAGGGCGTTGCCGGCTTCGGCGATCTCTACGTCCGTCACACCGCGGACGGCATCCATTTCGGGGCGCCGGTGCGGATCCCCAACGGGACGACCGATGGAGCGACCATCAATCCGAACTCCGATTTCGCGTACGATGCCAAGACGGGAGACGTCTACGTCATCACCGGGCTTCCGGGTCGCGTGTGCCATCAGGTCGCCTGCAAGGATCCGGCCCGCAACCCCGACCGCGAGACCTACCAGATGGGCCTGTTCAAGATGCCCTTGAAGGTCCTGTTGAGCGGGTCACCGGCACGTTGGACGCCGCTCGGCTATCTGAACTCCGACGTGACCGGCTTCTATCTCAATCACAGTCCGGGCTTCCGGCGGGACGGTACGGGGCGCCTCACGCCCTTCCTGCCGGACATCACCGTCTTCTTCTCGGGCGGCGACCCTTACCCGGGCACGTGGCGGATCGCCGAGGCGCGCGCGACCCGCGGTGCCGACCGTCTCCCCTTGCGGCGCGCCATTGGTCCCGCCGGACATTGGGTCACGACGGGCTATGTCGCGCCCGCCTACAGGGCCGAGGGCAGCGTCGGCAGCGTCTTGACGCTTTCGGCCCCCGGGACCGCAAGACTGATGAGTTGCGTGGCGGGACAGGATCACTTCCTCAGCCGGGACGTGCGCTGCGAGGGGCAGACCCCGCTCGGGCAGACCGGCTACGTCTACGAGGCCCCCAGGCCCGGCAGCCACCCCATCTACCGCTGCAATGCCGGCGGTCGCGATCACTTCGTATCGACCCTCGCGGGCTGTGAAGGGCATACGACCGAGGGCCTACTCGGCTACGCACTCGATTGACTTCCCTTCGCGCGGCTCGCCGTACCGGTCCGACCACTGAGATATCAGGCGGCATGAGCGACCGCGCGTGATCAAGTCTCCAATCGGCCGATACCGGCCTGTGCTGCAGCGGGCAGATGAGCCTAGCGCCGGCGCAGGGTTTCGGAAGGAGCGGCGGGGCGCTGAAAATACTCGCGCAGTTAATCCGTATTTAACCTTAAGCGGTATTCTTAAGCGATCCCCGAGAATCGGGTTGCTCCGGTTGGAAAGTTAGCGATCCATGTCTTCCATCACCCTGTCGGCCGCGACACGCCAGAACCTGCTCTCCCTGCAGGATACCGCCCAGCTGATGGCGACCACGCAGAACCGCCTCGCCACCGGCAAGACGGTCAACTCCGCCCTCGACAACCCAACCAACTTCTTCACCTCCCAGTCCCTCGACGCCCGGTCCTCGAACCTGAACACCCTGCTCGACGGCATCTCCAACGGCGTCCAGACGATCCAGGCCGCCAACCAGGGCATCACCTCGATCCAGAAGCTGGTCGATCAGGCCAAGTCCATCGCCAACCAGGCCCTCTCGACCCAGCTCTCCACCACCGGAACCGCCGCCAACGCCTACAGCGCCAGCACCGCCTCCCAGACGGTGCTCCTGACCATCAACGGCACCTCCGTGTCGGCCACCATCGCCGCCTCGTCGAGCATCAGCGCCACCGTCGCGGCCCTGAACGCCGCCGTCAGCTCGGCGTCGACCTCGTCCAGCGGCTCGTTCGGCGCGGGCGCGATCTTCTCGGCCGACAGCACCGGCACGAAGATCGTCCTGAACGCCCAGGCCGATGTGGAGTTTCAGAACTCCGGCAGCCAGACGGCGCTCGGCTTCACCGGATCGAGCACCACCGCCTCGACCTACGGCACCGCCGCCACCACCGTCGTCTCCAGCGACCTCTCGATCTCCGGCGTGTCGCAGCGCGCCTCTCTGGCGAGCCAGTACAACAACCTGCTCAACCAGATCACGCAGCTCGCCGGCGATGCCAGCTACAACGGCGTCAACCTCATTGCCGGCAAGGGCAATGACATGAACATCAAGTTCAACGACACCGGCAGCTCGAACCTGAACGTCGCCTCGGTGGATGCCACGTCCAGCGGCCTGGGCCTGTCGTCGATCACCAACTCGAACAGCACGTCCAGCCAGAACGGCCTCGGCAACTTCCTGTTGAACTCGGACGTCAACAAGACCCTGTCGACCCTGACGAGCGCCGGCAACACGCTGAACTCCGCGGCGAGCGCGCTCGGCTCGAACCTGTCGGTCGTGCAGAACCGCCAGGACTTTTCCAAACAGCTGATCAACGTGCTGCAGACCGGCTCGGCCAACCTGACCAACGCCGATCTGAACCAGGAAGCGGCCAACTCCCAGGCGCTGTCGACCCGGCAGTCGATGGGCATCTCCGCCCTGTCCCTGGCCAACTCCGCGCAGCAGGGCGTCCTCCAGCTCCTGCGCTAATCCTGCGCTAAGCCTTCGTCACATCATCGCCATGACGGCCGGAGCGACGCTCCGGCCGTTTGTATGAGGAGCGTCGGACAACGACGGATTCCCTTGAGCGCCGATGGCATCGCGGGCCGCAGCCGATACGGCGTGAGAGGCTGCGCCACGCCCCGAATACCGACGCGCTTCGGCAAGCGCGTCCTCGAAACCATTCGACAGCCCGCCAGCCTGGACCGGGGCGGATCCATGGGTGCGGTCCCCGAGGATGCGGGAACCGTGTCGATTACGCTTTCAGCGGCAGGGACCCGATCGTCTCCAAGATGCATTGCGGCTTAGAGATCGGACAACGCGACGGATTTCTCGTCTGTCGGCTCGCACGGCTTCGAACAAGCCCTGTGACTGGGGCGCAGAGAAGGGATTATCTTCCCTACGGCGGGCAGGCGAGGTCGCCGCCCGGCCACCTGATCTGCGCGGCCAAGTCCTGAAGACGCTGGCGCGTCAAAGCGATCTTGCATGCCCCGGAAAGCATCGGGGCGAGGCTGCCGTTGTTCCCGGGCGTCGTGGCGTCGGCTCACGGTTGGTCGGCGTCCGGGACCGCGCCGCGGGCGCGGAAGCCGTAATATCCGCGGTCGGCGTCGAACAGGACATCGAAACCGTTCAGGACGTGCAGCCCCGTATTGACGAAGGGTTGCGGGCGCGTGGTGTTCAGAACGATGCGCTCCGGTGCGAGTCCCGTGGCGTGGTCGCCGACGGTGACCGTGTAAGCGGCGGCGGCGCCGAAGCGAAAACGCAGTCGCGTTCCGGGAAGGAGCGCACTGTGACCGGTCGCGTCGGTCTGAAGGCTGGTGGCCACCTCCGAGGGCGGCAGGGTCAGGAACATGGCGGTGACGCCGGTGTCGAGCAGTGCCCGGCCGCAGGCGCCCGGCTCCTGACCGTCGACGGAAATGCACACGGGCACGCCCAGCCAGTCGCCCGGCACGCGCGGGTGGGGATCGAGCTTGACGAAGCGGTAGCGGCCTTGGGTGTTTGCGCGCGTCAGGCCGACATGGACGCCTCGGGCGGTGAGCACGTAGCCGCGCCGGATCGCACCGGGGCCGGACGGCTCCGCATTGAGCAGGGGATTGGTGTCGGGCGTGCTCTGGCTCTGGCTGTCGTCCTCGCGGCCGAATCCGATGCCCAGCATGGCCACGTGCTCCGGCGCCTCTTCCGGGGTGCAGTGGCGGGCCTGCGCGGTGCAGGCGATGCGGTCGACCGCGAGGACCGGGATCGGCCGCGTCGCCACGCTCTCGCCGTCGCGGCCCCACAGGTTTACCGGGACGCGTATCCAGCGACCGATCATGATGCGGCCGGAGCTCGTGTAGGTGATGCGCCCAGGCTGGCTGGGCAGCGTCGCGTTGTCGGGGATGCGGCTGGCCGAGACCACGATGCCGGTCGAGCCGGTATCCACCAACACGGGCCGGGCCGCGCCGCCGAAGGAGAGCCCGAGCCGCGGCGACTGCGCGATGGCGTCGCCGGGTTGCGGTGCATTCAGGAAAGGCAGGAACACGCCACGCCGGTCCTCCAAATAGCTCGGGCCGTCCTCGGCCTTCGCGAACTTAGCCTGTCCGAGAAGCCCGGCCACAGCGAAACCCGCACTCAGGACAGCCAAACCCGATCTTGCGCCGTGACCGCGCGCCTGAGCGTCGCCGCGGGGACGTTGCAAAGCCTGCCGCATGCCGGTCCTCCGCGGGACGATATCTGAGCGATCCCGCTCACATGCTCGGCCCTTCCGGGCAACGCTTCAATCCACGCGCCCTCGATGGGCGGCGAGCCCGCGCCGGCTGAACGGCAGCGCCGATCCGTGCATCCACGGTGTGACATTGTGTCCAGATCCCGCGGCGGATAATCCTGTCGTGCGCCCGAACTGGGTGCACCCCGTCTCGAGGATCATGAGCTCGGGCCGCGACCCGGGGCAGGAGGACGTTCTTGCCGAGAGCCGAACCGGGATCTGCCCGGACGTCCGCCGCTCGCACCGCGATCACTCCGTTCGGCTTGATCGGCCAGAATCGAAGACGACCAGCCCGGGCAGCACCCGATCCGGCGGCCTTGGCCGAGACCGCCCACGGCGCAGCCGTGATGATCGGCAAGAACAGCGTGAGGCAGACCACGACGGTCGGCGAAATCCTGACGCTGCCCGTCACGACCGGCGCGACGCCCCGTCACCGCCGCGGCCACGGGAACTCGCATGGGGCGCGACCGGTGCAGACGGGCATCGACCGGATCGCCCCCGCCCGCCGGCCGGACGATGCGCATTTCCGACCAATCCGCGCCCGCCCGAAGGAGGATGTCCGATGAACGCCCTCGAGACCAAATGGCCGGGCCGGTCCCGCCGGCGTCTGCGCGTGATCCTGATCCTGACGGTCGTCGCGTGGCTGCCGGCTTTGCCCTTCGCCGCCGGTGCCGCGCTGACCAGCCTCACCGGCTGCCAAGTCAACGAGGCAAACACGTATCCCTGCCCGGTCGCCGGTCACGATATCGGCGAGCTGCTGTACGGGCTGATGATGACGGGGTGGGTGTTGATCGCCTTCCTGCCGTTCATGGCCCTGACCCTGCTGCTCGCCGCCGTGCAGGGCTTGCTGATGCTGGTCGGAGCGTTGCGGCGGAGAGGAGAGACGCGTCACAAAACGCACGATCGGGCGCGCCATGATCTTCGTGGAGGATGAAGGCGTCAGCGCGATTGGTCGAGGCGTTGGCTTCGCGGAAGCCGCGGGTCTCCGACGTCGGCCCGGCCGCGCCGCCGCACATGGGGTTACGAGGTCGTCCGGCGGCCGAGCACGCGGGGCATCCGCCTCGGTGACGGCTCTCCCTGGGTTCCGGCCATCCGCAGGCTTCTCCCAATTCTAAACGCCCGGCTACGCCCAGGGTCCGTTGGCCTGAGGCCAGTCCAGGCCGTGCCACCGTCTCTCGGTCCAGACCGGACTGTGCGCGCGCGGGACCTCGGAGAGATCGGACGCGAGCAGGCCGCCTCCGAATCGCGCCCAGTCCTCTAGCGTACGCGTCCGGCCGGCCTGCGGACCGTGCCGCTCCCGCGTGATCTTCAGCGGGGATCCCACGCGCCCACAACGCCGATACCAGTTCCGCGCGCGCCGCACGGGCAGGCCCACCGCCAACTTCATGCCGTTCCCCCTGGCGCGACCATGCGGCGAGGCGCCCTCAGCCCCGTCGACCTAGGCTCCCAACCGCCAAGCTAAGCCAGGCCTTCAACGCAAGCATGTCGGGCCGACCCTGACACGCCTTCCGATCTCTCCGACTGCTGATCGGGCCAGCGGACCACAGATGGGACGGCGGGACAGTGGCGGGAGACTTCGATCTTCGTCCGCCGCCTTCGGGGCACGCCGCCGCATTCGACGGCGGCGAAGGCTCGGTTCCCCGTCCGACCGTGGCCGCACGGTCGTCCTTCCTCTTCCGTGGAGTTCAGCCCATGAAACGTCTTGCGATCACCCTGACGGCGCTCTCGAGCCTCGTTCTGTTTGCGCCGTCGAGCGAAGCGCGGCCCTACGGTCATGGCCCCGGCCTCAATCACGGGCACCACCATCTGGGCCATGGCGCCTGGAGAGGGCGACGCCACGGATTGCACCATCACCGACTCCACCGGCACCACATCCACCGGTTCCGTCCGCACCACAGGCGGTATCGCGGTTATCGGGGTGTGACCTTCCGCCCCTCCGCCTATGGCTACCGGCCGCACGCCTACGGCTACGGCGGTCCCCGTGGGTACCGCGGGCCGGGTTTCGCCACCGGCCTCGGCCTTGCGGCGGCGGGTGCCGGGCCGAACCTCTATCGGCCGGTCTACAGCCGTCCCTACGGCTACCGTTACGCGCCGGCCGGCTACGGCTGCGGCTTCTAGGAAGCCCCTCAGGATCCGGGAAGCCGACGTGCGGCAGCCTCCCGGATCCGTGGGCCATGAAGGCTGTCCGGGTGACCCCTGCGCAGGATCCGGCAAGGAACCGCGGACGTCCCGACAGGCGTCGACGCTCAACGACCGCATGATTTGCCGCTTGGGTGCCGCTTTCGCGCAATGGTCAACGGATGATCGTCTGCACAGCGTGTCGGGATAAACCCGACACGCGTCGGTGAGAGCAGCATCGCGACCTGAAACAGCTTGCTCGACCGTTCGAACTGCGCGCTTCTCACGGTGCGGGACATCATCCCGAGCAGCCGGAGAGATCAGCGCCCATGCTCATGGACATCGTCAAACAGGGGGCCCGCGCGCGTTCCGTCGGTCGGCCCCGCGATGCCTGTCCGTATCCCGGCGAGTCGCGCGAGCGCCGCGCGTGGTTCGAGGGCTATGACGGCTCCTCCTGGGCCGTTGCGACGCGGATGCCGCATCCGGCCCGGATGCTGCCCGGATCGGCGCTGTGCGACACCACCCTCGCTTCGGACGCGCTCCCGCCGGCTTGATCGCGGGGCGACTTTTCCGCGACAGAGCGCGTGGCACACGGGCCGGGACGGGGACTCGGGAGGCAGGTGGCGATGCGCTCGGGACGGCGAGACAGGAAGGCCGAGCCGCCTGAGCGATGGAGGTCTGATTCGCCTTGGCGCGCTGCGTGCCCGCGCCCGGGCCCATGAACATCCGACCCCGCGACGCCGCCATCCACGGGTCTCAGCCCCCGCTGAGCCGCGGCAGCCGCCGGACCTTCATCGCCCTCGCCCTCGCGGCGGCCATACCGGTCCTGTTGCTGAGCGGCTGGGTCGCCACGCTCATGGCGCAGCAGCAGCGCGACCTCGCCCGGAACGCTGCGGTCGCCAGCGCGACCCGTGTGGCCGAGCGGGTCGCCTCGGACATTGCAGCCCAGATCGCGGTTCTCGAAGCGGAGGCCGCCTCCGCCACCCTCGACCGACCGGATCTCGCGGCCTTCTACGCCGAGGCCGAGCGGCTGAGGCAGGCGCATCCGCTGTGGGAGACGGTGGAACTCGCCGGTCCGGACGGCGCTCAGATCGTCAACCTGCTCCGCTCCCTCGAAGAGGAACTGGGACCGACTTCGGACCGGCAGAGCTTCGACGCCGTGGTGCAGACGCGTCAGCCGGTGATCGGCGGCATCGGTCCGGCCGGCCTGATCTCCGGCAAGCGCCTCGTCGCCCTTCGCGTCCCGGTCATCCGCGACGGGATCCTGCGCTACGTGCTGTCGGTCCGGCTTGCCACCAACGCGGTGAGCTCGATCCTGCGGGATGCCGGTGCCCCCGAGGGCTGGGTCGGTACCATCGTGGATGCGGACGGGAACACCATCGCCCGGACCCGGGCCGAGGTCGAGGAACTCGGCCACCCTGCGAATCCCGCCTTGCAGGCGGCGATCCGGCACGCGCCCAACGGATTCTACACCGGCCCGACGCTGGAGGGCGCGAATGTCGAGGTGGTCTACCGGACGCTGAAGCACACCGGCGGCTGGTCGGTGCATTTCGGGATGCCGGTCGCCACACTCAATGCCCCGGTGTCACGGTCGTATGTCGTGCTGGGCGGCGGCAGCTTCGTCAGCATTGGCCTCGCCTTGGCGCTGGTCGGATTGGTGGGCCGCGACATGGCGCAGCGCCGTGCGGGCGAGCAGGCCCGGTTCTCCCTCGCCCTCCGGTCCAGCGAGGAGCAGGGCGCGGTCGCCGCCGAGGCCGCGGAACTCGGCACGTTGCGCTGGGACACCGTCGCGCGCCGGGTGACGGGTTCTGCGCGCGCGGCCGAGCTTCTGGGGTGGCGGGCGGCCGCGGAAGGGCGCGACAGCGCCGTGGACGCCGATACCGTCCTGCAGGCGGTCGAGCCGGAGGATCGCGGGCGCCTGAGCGAAGCCCTGCGCCGGAGCCTCGCGGAGGGTACGCCGCTCGACGTCGAGTTCCGCGTGAACCGGCTCGATCGGGAACCGCGCTGGGTCCGCGTGGCCGGTCGCGTGCCACAGCTTCACGAGGACACCCCGGATGGGCTGATCTACGGCGTGGTCTCGGATATCGAGCCGCGCAAGCGCGCCGAGGCCGAACGGTCCGCGCTGCTCCGCCGCCTCGGCGAGGCGCAGGAGAACGAGCAGCGCCGGATCGCGCGGGAACTCCACGATCAGGTCGGCCAGACGGTGACCGGCCTGTCGCTGGGCCTCAAGAGCATGGAGCGGCTCCTGGCCCGCGGTGCCACAGCCGAAGCCGGAAGGCAGATGGAGTGGCTGCAAGCGCTTGCCGGGGAGATCGGACGCGACATCCATCGGGCTGCCGTCGACCTGAGGCCGACCGCCCTCGACGATCTCGGCCTGCGCGAGGCGCTCGCGACCCTGCTGCGCGACTGGAGCCAGCGGCACGGGATCCGCGCCGATCTGGAATGCCTGAACGAGGCGACCCGTCTGCCGGCCGCCATCGAGACGGCCGTCTACCGGATCGTGCAGGAGGCCCTCACCAACGTACTCAAGCATGCCCGCGCCGCGAGCGTCAGCGTCTCGGTGGAGAAGCGCACCACCGAGATGCGGGTCGTCATCGAGGATGACGGCGTCGGCTTCAACGTCGAGGACCTCCGCGACCGTTCCGGCAGCGATGGACAGGCCAAGCTGCGGCTGGGACTGTCCGGGATCCGCGAGCGCCTGTCCCTTCTCGGCGGGACACTCACGCTGGAATCGTCCCCGGATGTCGGCACAACCCTGTTCGTGACCATTCCCGTACCGCACCATCCCGAACCCTGAGGAGAAGCGCCCGATGGATCGCATCCGCGTCGCCCTGGCCGACGACCACCCCATCGTCCTCGCCGGGATCCGGACGCTCCTGAACGCCGACCCCGAGATCGAGCTGGTGGGCGAGGCGACGAACGGCAGCGAGGCGCTGCCGATGATCCATGCGGCCGACCCCGACGTCGCCGTGGTCGATGTTTCGATGCCCGGTCTCAACGGGCTCGAGCTCACCGAGCGCGTGGCGGATGCGTGCCCGCGGACGCGCGTGCTGGTTCTGACGGTCCATGAGGATGCGGCCTACGTCCAGCCGCTGCTCAAGGCCGGCGCCCGGGGATACCTGCTCAAACGCTCGGCCGCGGAGGATCTGCTCCGCGCGGTCCGCGCCGTCGCCGCAGGCGGCGTCTATCTCGACCCTTCGGTGGCGAGCCATGCCCTGGCGCATCCTGCAGCAGACTCCCGGATCTCGGTGGCCGAGCCTGCCGCAGACGCGCTGAGCCCGCGCGAGACGGACGTCCTTCGCCTGATCGCCCAGGGCTTCAGCAACAAGGAGATCGCGCGCCGCTTCGATCTCAGCGTCAAGTCCGTGGAGACCTACAAGGCGCGGGCCGCCGAAAAGCTCGGCCTGCGCACGCGTGCGGAGATCATCCGTTACGCGGCCGCGCACGGATGGCTCGATGCCCTGGCCCTGCGCTAGGAGCCGCGATTCTTTGAGCGCGACGGATCAAATCGCGGCGCGGTTCGTCTGTCTGGCGGACCGAATACGGATGAGGGGAGACGTGTGAGCGTCGGATTGATTGCCCTGCTGGACGATGTCGCCTTCATGGTCAGGAGTGCGGCGGCGTCCCTCGACGACGTGGCAGGCCAGGCCGCGAAAGCCGGAACCAAAGCGGCCGGTGTCGTCATCGACGATGCGGCGGTCACGCCCCGCTACGTCGTCGGCTTCGCGGCAGAGCGCGAGCTGCCAATCGTTGGCAAGATCGCCGTCGGATCGCTCCGCAACAAGCTCCTGTTCCTGCTCCCGGGCGCCCTGGCGCTGAGCGCCTTCGCGCCTTGGGCGATCACGCCGCTCCTGATGCTGGGCGGTGCGTATCTCTGCTACGAAGGCACCGAGAAGGTCTACGAGGGCCTCTTTCCCCATCGCGCCCACGGCGACGCGGCGGACCACGCGGACGGCGCCGGTGGCGCTGCGGCCGGAGAAGAGCGCCGCGTGGCGAGCGCCATCAAGACCGACTTCATCCTCTCGGCCGAGATCATGGCCATCACCCTCGCGGCCTTGCCGGAGGGCAGCTTCTGGATGCGGGCGGCCGTCCTGGCCATCGTTGCTCTGGGCATCACCGTGGGCGTCTACGGCGTGGTCGCTGTGATCGTGAAGGCTGACGACGCGGGCTTGGCTCTGGCCCGCAGCACGGCCGGGCCGCCGCTCGGAAGCCTCGTCCGCGGGCTCGGCCGCGGCGTCGTCAAAGGCATGCCGATCCTGCTCGGTCTCCTGGCCGTCGTCGGTACGGCGGCCATGATCTGGGTCGGCGGCGGGATCCTGATGCACGGCCTGGAGACCTACGGCCTGGCATGGCCCGCGCACGCGGCCCACGACGCGGCGACGGCAGCGTCCGCGCGCCTGCCGTTCGCCAAGGGCTTCGTCGAATGGCTGGTCACCGCCCTCGCGTCGGGCCTGATCGGGCTGGTGGTCGGCGGCCTGCTGATTCCGCTCACGAGCTTCGTGCTTGCGCCGACGTGGCACGCCCTGTCGGCCCTGCGGAAGCAGACTGCCTGATCCGAGAAACGTCGAGGCCGAGCGGTACGGTGGTCCAGACGGTCACCGTATTGCTCGGCCTCCTCCGGAGCCCCGTGGCCCGGCGGCCGAGGATGCTTCTGCAGGACCCAGAAACGACAAAGGCCGCAGAGCTGCGGCCTTGTAAGTCGATCGTATGGTTGGGAAAACTGGAGCGGGCGAAGGGATTCGAACCCTCGACCCCAACCTTGGCAAGGTTGTGCTCTACCCCTGAGCTACACCCGCTCACTAGTGCCGCGCCGCCTGGACTTTCGTGCCGGCGGCCCCCGGCGCGGCTCTCTAAACACCATTCCGGCGGACGACGCAAGCGCCCTTTTCGCGAACCGTGACGATTTACCAATTCGGGTCCGGCGGGAGGCCTTCGTGGATCTCGCGGAGCCGGGCGCGGGTCCCCCGGGTGGTGCCCTCGGGCAATGCGTCCAGCGCGAAGAAGGCGCATTCGGCGACCTCCCGGTCCGGCGCCTTGGGACGCAGCACCGTGAAGGCCGGCAGGACGAACAATGCGACGTGATCGCGGGGGGCGGCCACCACATTCCGGTAGAGGGCATGCAGGCGCGGCTCCCCCTGGGGCACGATCTCGGCCTCCTCGCGGAATTCCCGCACCATCGCGTCGCGCACGGCCTCGCCGCGCTCCACACCGCCGCCGGGCAGGTGCCAGCCGCTGACATAGGTGTGGCGCACGAGGGCCACACGTCCCGCCCCGTCCAGGGCGACGCCGCGCACGCCGAGGGTCATGCCCCGGGACGCGAGAGCCCCGAGGTGGAACAGGCGCCGCAGGAGCGGCCGGTCGAGGAGCATGCGGGTGCGCGGCTCAGACGACGTCGAGGGTGATCTCGCCGAGCCCGGCGATCGCCGCGACCATGCGCTGACCGCGCTGGACCGGGCCGACGCCGGCGGGCGTGCCGGTGAAGATCAGGTCGCCCGGTTGCAGGGCGAAGTAACCCGACAGGTAGGCGATCTGCTCGGCGACGGACCAGATCATGTCGGCCAGGTCGCCCTTCTGACGAATCTCGCCGTCCACCGACAGCGTGATCGCGCCCCGCGCCGGATGGCCGAAAACGGAGACCGGATGCAGCGCGCCGATCGGGCCGGACCCGTCGGCCGCCTTGGCGGTGTCCCAGGGCCGCGACATCTTCTTGGCCTCGTCCTGGACGTCGCGCCGGGTCATGTCGAGGCCGACCGCGTAGCCGTAGACGTGGTCGAGGGCGGTCTCCGCCGGGATGTCGCTGCCGCCGCTGGCGAGGGCCGCCACCATCTCGACCTCGAAATGGTAGTTGCCGGTCTTCGGGGGGTAGGCGTGAGGCGTCGGCTCGGAACCGACGATCTGCAGGGCGTCCGCGGGCTTCATGAAGAAGAACGGCGGCTCCCGGTCGGGGTCCGCCCCCATCTCGCGGGCATGGGCGGCGTAGTTGCGGCCGACGCAGTAGACGCGGCGCACGGGAAACAGGTCGCTGCTGCCCACGATGGGGAGCGCGATGCGTTGCGGGTTCTGGATGACGGAGAGCATCTCTGCCTCTGCGGTGGATCGTCCGGACGGCCCGGCGCGACGACGCCCGGGCCCTACATCATCGTTGTAAGGTCCGCACCGGCGCGCGCCATACCGGAGCTTGCGTACCCCCGCCCCTGGCCTACAGAATCTTTGCGATGACCCCGACAGCCGCCCTCGACACCCTGCTGACCGCCCTGCGGGACGGGCTCGGCGCGCGGCACGTGCTGACCGATCCGGACGCCCTGGCGCCCTACCTGACCGAGAGCCGGCGACTGTTCACCGGATCGGCACTCGCCGTGCTGCGGCCCGGGAGCACCGAGGAGGTCGCCTTCGCGGTCCGCGCCTGCACGCAGGCCGACATCGCGGTCGTGCCGCTCGGCGGCAATACCGGCCTGACGGGCGCCGGGGTGCCGCAAGGAGGCGTGGTGCTGTCCCTGGAGCGCATGACCCGGCTGCGGGCGGTCGATCCGGTGGATGCCACCATCACGGTGGAGGCCGGGATGATCCTGCAGGACGTGCAGGACGCGGCCGAGGCGGCCGGCATGATGTTTCCGCTCTCCTATGCGTCCCGCGGTTCGGCCCGGATCGGCGGCGGCGTCAGCACCAATGCCGGCGGGATCGCGGTCCTCGCCTACGGCAACGCCCGCGACCTCGTCCTGGGGCTGGAGGTCGTGCTCGCGGACGGACGGGTCTGGAACGGGCTCAAGTCCCTGCGCAAGGACAATGCCGGCTACGACCTGAAGCAGCTCTTCATCGGCTCCGAAGGCACGCTGGGCATCGTCACCGCGGCCGTGCTGAAGCTGTTCCCGCGGCCGCGCTCCACGAGCGTCGCCTTCGTCGGGCTCGTTTCGGCCAGGGCCGCCCTCGACCTGTTCGTATTCCTGCGGGCGCGGATGGACCGCGACCTGACGGCCTTCGAATACCTCCCGCCCTTCGCCCTGGAGATCGTGCTGCGCCACATCCCGGGGACGGTGCAGCCGCTGCATGGCGCGCACGGCGCCTACGCGCTGATCGAGGTCGCGTCCGCGCGCCCGGATGCCGACACGCAGGCCGAGCTGGAATCCGCCCTCGGGCAGGCCCTGGCGGACGGGGTGATCGCGGATGCCACGATCGGCACCAGCGGCGCCCAGAACGCCGCGCTCTGGCGTCTGCGGGAGGGCGTTCCCGAGGCGCAGACCCGCGAAGGCGCGTCGATCAAGCACGACGTGTCGGTACCGCTGTCGCGGCTCCCCGCGTTCTTGGAGCAGGCAGGCGCGGCCTGCACGGCGGAGATGCCCGGCCTGCGACCCTGCGGATTCGGCCATTTCGGCGACGGCAACATCCATTTCAACCTGTCCCAGCCGTCCGGCATGGCGGCGGCGGAGTTCCTGGCCGAATGGGGCCGATTCAACCGGATCGTTCACGACATCGTGCACGACCTCGGCGGTTCCATCGCCGCCGAGCACGGGGTCGGCCTGATCAAGCGCGAGGAACTCGCCCGCTACGGCGATCCGGTCGGGCTCGACCTCATGCGGCGCCTGAAGGCCGCCCTCGACCCCGAGGACCTGCTCAACCCCGGCAAGGTCATCATCCGGGACGACCGCGACGCCTCGACGGCGCGCTGAGGAATTTTGTGCATCGCGCCATAATTCGGCGCGGAGCCGGGTGCAGGACAGCAACGCCGCGCCGTCATCCGCCGGGGTGGCCCGCTGCGTTAAGCCGCTGCTAACGCTTCGGACAGACCTTCACCGTAGACGACAAAGACGGGTCCTTCGGCGCCAGGCATGGCAATTGCTCAGAGGCCTTCCTATCTCGCAGATGCGAGATCGAGCGACGAACCGTCACCGACAGGCTGTTTTCATATCTCTTTGGAGACCGACGGAATGCCCACCTCTCAGGCCCGCGTGCAGACCAACGAGGCGAGCCGCTACCTGCAGCAGCTCTGCCGGCACTGGAGCCACAAGTTCAAGGTCGAGGCGACGCCCGTGCACGGCACCGTGCCGTTCGGCGAGGACCGCGTCTGCACCTTCGACGCCGAGCCCGACGCCCTGGTGATGCGCATCGACAGCTCCGACCCGGTGAACCTCACCCGGCTGGAGAACGTCGTGGCCGACCACCTCGCCCGCTTCGCCTTCCGCGAGAGCCTCGGCGACATCCGCTGGTCGCGCGCCGCCTGACGGCCCGCGCAGCGCAGTCACGTTCGACCCGTCCGGCCCCCGGCCCGGGCGGGGTCTCGCGATCCGGAACGGCCCGCAGCGGTGGCGCACCAGGTGGCGCACCACTTGCACGCGAGTCCGGCTTGCGGCCAGATCGGTCGCCGCCGAGACCGGGATCGATCCATGAAGCGACGCACCCTGCTGACAGGCGCCGGAGCGCTGGTGGCCGGGACGCTCGCCCGTCCGGCCCTGGTGCGGGCGGCCTCCGCGACGACGCTGCGCTTCGTGCCCTACGCGGATCTGGCGCTTCTCGACCCGATCATCACCACGAACTATGTCACGCGCACCCATGCGCTGATGGTGTTCGACACACTCTACAGCCTGGATGCCGCCTATCGGGCCCAGCCGCAGATGGTCGCGGGCCACGAAGTCACGGCCGACGGCCTCACCTGGCGCCTGACCCTGCGGGACGGCCTGCGCTTCCATGACGGCACGCCGGTCCTCGGCCGCGACGTTGTGGCGAGCCTCAAACGCTGGTCGCAGCGGGACGCCTACGGTGGGGCGCTGTTCGACACGGTGGACGACCTCTCGGCGCCCTCCGACACCATGGTGCAGTTCCGCCTGAAACGGCCCTTCCCGCTCCTGCCGGACGCCCTCGCCAAGCCGACCTCCTATGTCCCGGTGATCATGCCGGAGCGCCTGAGCGCGACGCCGGCGACGCAGGCGGTGCCGGAGATCGTCGGCAGCGGCCCGTATCGGTTCATTGCCGCCGAGCGGGTTCCGGGCTCGCTCAACGTCTACCGCCGGTTCGAGGAGTACCGACCCCGTCCGGACGGGACGGCGAGCTTCACCGCCGGACCGCGCATCGCGCATTTCGACCGCATCGAGTGGCGCACGATCCCCGACGGCGCGACCGCGGCCGGCGCCCTGCGCTCGGGCGAGATCGACTGGTGGGAGCAGCCCCTCGTCGATCTCGTGCCCGACCTGATGCGCCAGCCGGCCGTGCGGGTGGATCTGGTGGAGACCGCCGGGCTGATCGGACAGATCCGCCTCAACCACACCCTGCCGCCCTTCGACAATCCCGCGATCAGCCGCGCGCTGCTCTCGGCCGTCGACCAGACCGAGATGATGGACGCGGTCGCCGGCAGCGACCCGGCGATCCGCCGCGGGCCCGTCGGGATCTTCACCGCGGGTGGTCCGATGGCGTCATCGGCCGGCATGGCGGTGCTCACCGGCCCTCGCGACCTCGCCGCAGCGAAGCGGGCGCTCGCCGAGGCGGGCTACAAGGGCGAGCGGGTGGTGCTGCTGTCCGGGACCGACGTGCCGCGCATCAACGCGATCTGCGAGGTGATGGCCGATGCCTGCCGCAAGCTCGGGATGAACCTCGACGTCGTCGCCACCGATTGGGGGACCGTGAACCAGCGGATCCTGAACGCGAAGCCCCTGGACCAGGGCGGCTGGTCGATGTTCGGGATCTTCTCCGGCGGGCTGGACCATCTCTCGCCGGCCTACCATCTGGCCGCCCGCGGGAACGGCCGCGCGGGCGTCCCGAGCTGGCTCACGGACGCCCCCCTGGAGGAGATGCGCAGCGCGTGGTTCGCCGCGCCGGACCTCGCCGCCCAAAAGGCCCTCGCGGCGCGGATCCAGGCGCGCGCCCTGGAGGTCGGCGCCTATCTCCCCTGCGGCCAGTATTTCCAGCCGACCGCCTACCGGCGCGACCTCGAAGGCATGCTGACCGGGCTGCCGCTGTTCTGGAACCTGCGCCGGTCGGCCTGAGCGCGCAGCCGCCGGGTCACCCGACGCTCATCAGGCTGGCATTGCCGCCGGCCGCCGCGGTGTTGATCGCGGTGGAGATCTCTTCGACTAAGCCCGCCGGATCGTAGAGATCGCCGGCCGCCAGCGCCTCCGGCTCGCGGGCCTGGAGCGGCAGGATGGCTCCGTCGCGGGCCGCGATGGCGGCGTTGAGATCCCGCAGGGCCAGCGCATCGCCCGCGAACAGGACGCCCTGGACGTCGCCCGCGCGGTCGAGATCCGGAGCCCAGGCGATCCGGGCCGCGCACACCGCCGGCAGACCGTCCAGGGCCGCATCGCTGCCGCCGGCCGCGACGATGACCGCCGCGTTGCCGGTGCCGAGGATCGCCCCGAGCTGGAGCAGGAGCGCCGTCTCCGTCGCCGCGATGGCGGCGACGCGCCCGCGCGGACGCAGGGCGTACAGATTGCGCTCACCCACCGGTCCGGCCAGCGCGATCGGGGCGGATCCGGGATAGCGGACGGTCTCCAGCCTCTCCGCGAGGTCGTGGCGATGGCGCGACCGCAGCCACGCCACGTAGGGGCGCAGCGCCGCCTCGTCGGCGGGCAGCCCGTCGCGGGCGGCGGCGGGCGGTCTCCGCACCAGCCGGCCGAGGGCCAGCGGGCCCCCGGCCTTGGGGCCCGTCCCCGACAGGCCCGAGCCGCCGAAGGGCTGCACGCCCACCACCGCGCCGATGATGTTGTGGTTCACGTAACGGTTGCCGGCCCGCACGCGGCCGAGGACGTGGTCGATGGTCTCGTCGACGCGGCTGTGCAGCCCGAAGGTCAGCCCGTAGCCGGTGGCATCGATCGCCGCGAGGAGCCTGTCGAGGGTATCCCGACGGTAGCGCAGCACATGCAGCACCGGGCCGAACACCTCCTGCTCGACATCGGCGACCGCCCCGATCTCGATCAGCGTCGGCGGTACGAAGGTCCCGGCGCCGGCCTCGGGCGGCAGGGGCAACTGCTCCACGGGAAACCCCCGCGCGCGCAGGCTCGCCACATGATCGACGAGTCGGGCGGCGGCGTCGGCGGTGATGACCGGTCCGACATCGATGGCGAGGCGCCGCGGGTCGCCGACCTGCAGCTCCCGCAGGGCGCCCTTGAGCATGTGCAGCGTCCGGTCGGCGATCTCCTCCTGCAGGCACAGTATCCGCAGCGCCGAGCAGCGCTGGCCCGCGGAATCGAAGGCCGAGGCGATCACGTCGGCCACCACCTGCTCGGCAAGCGCGGAGGAATCGACCACGAGGGCGTTCTGGCCGCCGGTCTCGGCGACGAAGGGCACCGGCTCGCCGAAGCGGTTCAGCCGCCCCGCGAGTGCGCGCTGGATGGCCTTGGCCACCGCGGTCGAGCCGGTGAACATCACGCCCTGCACGCGCGGATCCGCCACCAGGGCGGCGCCGACACGGCCGTCCCCCGGCAGCAGGTTAAGGGCATCCGCCGGGATCCCGGCCGCGTGGAGCACGCGGATCGCCGCGGCGGCGATCAGGGGCGTCTCCTCCGCGGGCTTGGCCAGGACCGTGTTCCCCGCCGCGAGGGCGGCTGCGGCCTGTCCGACGAAGATCGCCAGGGGGAAATTCCACGGCGCGATGCAGGCGACCGGGCCGAGCGGCTCGTGCGCGTCGCCGAGGATTCGCTCAGCCTCGGCGGCGTCGTAGCGCAGGAAATCGACCGCCTCGCGGATCTCCGCCACGGCGTTCGCGTAGGTCTTGCCCGCCTCCCGCACGATGAGCCCGATCAGCGCCGGCATCTGCGCCTCGAAGGCGTCGGCGGCCCGCCGCAGGCAGGCGGCGCGCGCGGCCGCCGGCGTCGCCGCCCAGCCGGCGGCGGCCGCTTCCGCCCGGGCCAATGCGCCCGCGACAGCCGCAGCCGTCGCCGCCCGGCCGAAGCCGACGACGTCCCGGTGGTCGGCGGAATTGCGCACGGGCTCGTCGGCCGCCGCGTCGTCCTCGCCCGACGGCACCGCCCGCCAGACGGTGCGATCGCTCGTCAGCAACCCCTCCGAGAGATTGGCGAGGGCGGCCTCGTCGGCGAGGTCGAGACCGGCGGCGTTCGCGCGGTGCGAACCGTACAGGTCCCGGGGAGCCGCGATCCGCGGATGCGGCGCTCCGGGACTTGGCATGGCCTCCACGGCGGTGACGGGGTCGGCGATCAACGCCGCGATCGGCACGGCCGCGTCGGCGACTTGGTTGACGAAGGAGGTGTTCGCCCCGTTCTCCAGAAGCCGCCGGACGAGATAGGCGAGCAGGGTCTCGTGCGTGCCCACCGGCGCGTAGATCCGGCAGGGGCGGCGCAGGCGCTCTCCGGCGACCACGGCCTCGTAGAGCGGCTCGCCCATGCCGTGCAGGCACTGGAACTCGTACTGGCCGGGCCGAAAATCCGGGCCTCCCATCTCGACGATGCTCGCCAGGGTCTGGGCGTTGTGGGTGGCGAACTGCGGGAAGACCGCGTCCGGAGCCGCGAGGAGCCGACGCGCGCAGGCGAGATACGAGACGTCGGTGTGAAGCTTCCGGGTGAAGACCGGGAAGTCCGCCAGACCGTCCACCTGCGCCCGCTTGATCTCGCTGTCCCAATAGGCGCCCTTGACCAGACGCACCATCAGCCGCCGACGGCTTCGGCGGGCGAGATCGATCAGCACGTCGATGATGAAGGGACACCGCTTGCCGTAAGCCTGGACCACGAAGCCGAGCCCGTCCCAGCCAGCGAGGTCCGGATCGAGGGCGAGCCGCTCCAGGATATCGAGAGACAGGTCGAGGCGATCGGCCTCCTCGGCGTCGATGTTCAGGCCCATCCCGTAGCCCTTGGCGAGGCGGGCAAGGTCCCGCACACGAGGATAGAGTTCGGCCAGGACGCGGTCGCGCTGCGACCGCACGTAGCGGGGATGGAGCGCCGACAGCTTGATCGAGATGCCGGGTCCGAGGAGCACGCCGCGGCCGGCGGAGGCCGCCCCGATTGCCCGGATCGCCTCCGCGTAGGCGCGCCGGTAGCGTTCCGCATCCTCCGCGGTCACGGCAGCCTCGCCGAGCATGTCGTACGAGTAGGTGAAGCCCTTGGCCTCGCGCCGCCCGGCATGCCGCAGGGCCTCGGCGATCGTCCGCCCGGCCACGAATTGCTCGCCCATCATCCGCATGCAAAGATCGACGCCGGTGCGGATCACCGGCTCACCGCCGCGGGCGATCAGGCGGGTGAGCGCGGCGGACAGACCGGCCTCGTCCCGGGTCGCGGCGAGCTTGCCGGTGACGAGCAGGCCCCAGGTCGCCGCGTTCACGAAAGGCGACGGGCTGTGCCCGAGATGGGCTGCCCAGTCGCCGCCCGCGATCTTGTCGCGGATCAGCGCGTCCCGCGTCGCCGTGTCGGGGATTCGCAGCAGCGCCTCGGCGAGGCACATCAGCGCCACGCCCTCCTGGCTCGACAGCGCATATTCTTGGATCAGCCCCTCGACGCCGCCGCGGCGCCCCTGCCGACGCAGGGTTTCGACCAGGTGTCCCGCATGTTCGGCGACGCGCCGGGCGGCCTCGGGCGACAGGCGGGCCTGATCGAGGAGCGCCGCCACACACTCGCTCTCGGGCCGCCGACAGGCCGCGGTCACGGCCTGCCTCAGGGGCGACCGGTCCGGCAGGCCGGCGGCGAGCCGGCGGGAGGCAGCACTCGCCCCGACGGCCGCAGCTTCGACGACGCCGGTCCCGGACATGATCCGTCCCTCCGACACGGCACGATGCCGCGCCGTTGCGACCTCAGGCTACACAATCCGGGCGCCGCGTCGAAGCCGGGGTGCCGACGGAAAGGCTTGGACCGACCGGCCCGTCCCGGGCGGTCACGGTCACGCGGCCTCACCTTTCAGGAGCGAAGCCTGCGCCTGCGCGAGATCGGATCCCGTATGCAGGGATGCCCCGGCGATGAACTAGGTCAATCCATAGGCTTCCGCCCACATAAGGTCTTGTCGTATGTTTTGGCCGTCTATTGGTCCGCTAGCCGCGAGTTACATTAGACTATATTGAGATATATTAGGGCATTCAATCGTTTTGCACATTCGGATTGTCCGCCCTTGGTTGCGGACCGCTCAGGTCAGAGTCCCACGTCTCGATGAGGACGCCGCATGCCGCGTTTGGAGATCACCGGCACCGAACGACGCTACAACACGGTCGCAGCCATCGAAGACAACGGTGCGTGGCAGATGGTCATGCCCTTTCCGCGGGCTTCGATCCGCGCCGCCGCCCTTGTCGGCGATGAGAGGCTGATCTGCCTGTCCGAAGACGGGGAACTCTGCCTGATCGCGTGGCGCTCGCGCCGGGATGTCGTGCGGCGGCGCCTGCCGCGCGGGGATTCCTGTGCCCGTAGGCTGTTCGTCACGCGCGATGCCGAGCTGATCGCAGCCTATGTGAGCCATGTTCCGAGCGACGAGACCCAATACCTCCACCGCCTCGTCGTCCTGCGGGCGGCGGATCTCGAAATCCTGCTGGATGGGCGGGGGATCACCTGGCCGTCCGACGGTCCGATCGGACGTCTTTCCGCCGAGGAGGCTTATCCGCCGCGACCGGGTGGACCGGCCATCCTGACGATTCACGGCGATCTGTTCGAGGATCTGGAGGGAAGACTGGCCTTCATCGGCCTCCGATGTGGGCCGGGCGGGTCGTCCTACGGGCTTTGCCGCCTGGAGCGAACCGACGGGTCGGTGCGCTACGATCCGCTTCCAGAGGCGGTGAAGCCGTATTGGTTCAGCCCGAGCGGCCGCTACGCGGTCACGGTGCGCTCCGATCCTTCGCCCGGGCAACCCGGAGCGGCAGCGGATGCGGTGGGGGACGAGCCCCGACACCGCGCACAGGCCGTCGAACTCTGGACGACCGAACCCGTCGCCCACGTCGCGACCCTCGTCGCGCGCCCGGGCCCCGAGCCGCACCGCGTCATGACGGAGGTGGCCTGGGAACCGGACGAGCGGGCGCTCTGGGTCAAGTACGGGTTCTTCTGGGATCGGAACACGGAGTTCCAGCGCATCGGCCTGGACGGCGCCCGCTCGCCCGTTTTCGCGTTCGGCCGCTATGCGGGCGCCAAGGCCGTTTCCACATTCGGCGACGTGGCCGATGCCGAGAGGGTCGAGATCCGCTTCTACAGCGACGCAGTCTTCATTCCGCGACCCTGGTGCGCCGATTCGGGGCTCGCGCGGCTGATCGCGCAGGACGAGGACGGGTATCGCCCTCTGGCGTCGGCGGGGCCGAGCGCATCTGCGGTCGGGCGCTTCCTGGCGCGCTCGCTACCGGTGGTCACCGTGACGGATTTCTCGGCTGCGGCCATCGCCGAATCATTGGGCTGGCTCACAGGCCAGATCCGGGCGGATCTCGCCGCCCTTCTGCGGAGCGACGCCCTGGCGCTGACCTTCAGGGTCGGCGGGAAGGCACTGACGGAACCGGCCTTCTTCGCGCGGATCGCGCGCGAGCGCATCGCGGTGGCGCCCGTGCTGCGTGAGCTCCTGACAACCTATCTCGAAGTCCAGCCCGCACTCGTGGCCGCCAGGAACCTGTACCGGCAGATCTGGGGCCCCGAGGACGACCAGGGAGCGCTGGCGCCGGCAATGCAGGCGCTGCTCCATCTCGATCCGGCGGCCCACGACGTGTTTCGCGACTATCTCGCCCAGCGCGACGGGGAGCACGAGGACTACTCCACCACGGTGATGATGCAGACCTACATCGCCGCGACGGGCTGGCGGGACCGGGCCATGATCGGGTTCGGCGTCTATTTTGCGCTGATCCGGTACAGGGACGGCGTGATCAGCCTGGGCGGAGGCTTCCTCGAGGAACACGGTGTCCTCGATGCTGCCGAGGGGTTGCTGGATCCCGCCGACTTCGCCGTGCTCATCCGCGAAGAACTCGACGGGTTCGCCGCGCGGCCCGATCTCGATTGCCACCTCGGCCCGGACGCCCTGTCTCGCGAACTCCGAGCCAGCCTCGCGACCACCGCCTATGGCCGGCGGGTCCTGGCGGCGCTCGCGGACCGGCCGGCCGCACCGCCCGGCCCGACCTGAGGCCGCGGGACGCGAAACGGTCCGTCGCGCGATCCCGTCACTTCATGGCTTGGGCGTGGGCGGCCTCGATCGCCTCGGTGAGGAGGGGCTGGGCGCCCTTGCGGCGCAGGGTGGCGGTGGGGATCACCACCGGATCGGCGCAGGCCTGGACGACGTGCGCCAGGTCGAACTGCACCGCGAGGCCTCCGACCTTGGCGTCGAGCCACGCCATCATGGCCGGTGGCTGGCCGTCGTAGGTCTCGGTGACTGCCTCGCGGCATTCCTTGTCCGCATCGACGGACTTCGGATCGCCCGTCCTCGGCCGATAGCCCGCGAGGTAGAGTTCGTGCAGCGTCTTGGAGGCGAGCGTCACCATCTTGGTGCCGCCCGCGCCCTCGGCGAGGGCGAGCGTGCCGGTCAGGGATGCGGGCAGCAGGGTGGTCCAATCCACGGGGGCGCCGGTCGTGAGGTCGTAGACGATCGACATCGTGCTGGAGTTCGGATGCGCGCCTCCGCAATACATGCTGTCGGAGATCACGAAGCTCAGGAAACGCGGGCCGCGCATCGGGATCTCGACGGTCCGCTCCCAGGAGCCGTTCTTCCCATCCTGCGCCTTGCAGGCCCGCGCCGCCGCGAGGGCCTTCGTGTCGAGGCGCTTCACCGCCGCATTGATCCGCCGCTCGGCGTCGTCGGCCGGCGCAGCGATCTGCGGCATGGCCGCGAGGCCGGGAATCAGGTCGGCCGGCGCCTTCAGGTCCACGGGCCCGTCGGCGGCCCAGGCGGGTGTGGTCAAAGCCAGGAGGACCGCGGTCCAACCCGCAGCCCTGCCGCGAGCTCGCCATACGCTCGGCCGGACGGTTCGCTTGAACATGGTGCCGCTTCTCCCGATGGCGGCGGGTCCGACATCCGGGGCCGCCCGCCGTGTCGCGATTCGATGTGTCCGTCCCTACCATCGGCGAACGCCGTTCGGCGCGCGCTTTGACACCTGCGGAAGCGGTGGCAGAAGCCCCGCATGACCGCGATCCTGATCTACGGCGCCACCGGCTATACCGGCCAGCTCCTGGCCGCGCAGGCCGTCGGGCAGGGCCTGCATCCGATCCTGGCGGGGCGCGACGCGCACACGCTGCGGCCGCTTGCGTCCCGGCTCGGTCTGGAGATGCGGGTCGCACGCCTCGACGATGCCGACGGCCTGCGCGCCGCGCTCGCAGGTGTGGCGGCGGTGATCCACGCGGCCGGCCCGTTCTCGAAGACGGCGCGGCCGATGGTGGAGGCCTGCCTCGCCGCGGGCGCGCATTACGTCGACATCACCGGCGAGATCGCGGTGCTGGAGGCGCTCGCCGCGCAGGATGCGGCGGCGAAGGCGGCCGGCCTTGTCCTCCTGCCGGCCGCCGGCTTCGATGTGGTGCCGAGCGATTGCCTCGCCGCCCACGTGGCCGGGCGCCTGCCCGGCGCGACGCATCTGCGCATCTCCATCGGCGGGTTCGGCGGCTTCAGCCGCGGCACCGCCCGCACCATGGTGGAGGGCATCGCCTGGGGGACGCGGGTGCGCCGCGACGGACGCATCGTCGAGCTGCCGAGCCCGCCCCGCGGCACCGCCGATTTCGGCGCCGGCCCGCGCCGGACCGTGGGGCTCGGCTGGGGCGACGTGTCCAGCGCGTGGTACTCGACCGGGGTACCGAACATCGACGTCTACTTCGAGGCCTTCCCCGCCATGGCGGCGGTGGCCGGTCTGCCCGCCGGAATCCGGCGGATCATCGCAGGCGAAACCGCGCAGCGCCTGATCAACCGCGGCATCGACCGGCTGCCCGCCGGCCCGTCCGCCGCCGCGCGGGAAAAAGCCCGCAGCACCTTCCTGGCGGAAGCCTGGGACGGCGCCGGCCGCCGCGCGGCGAGCCGGATGGAGACCGCCGAGGGCTACACGCTGACGGTCTGGACCGCCCTGGAGATCGCCCGGCGCGTCGCCGCGGGACAGGTCGCGCCGGGCTTCCACACGCCCGTCACCGCCTTCGGCGCCGACTTCATCCTGGGCTTTCCGCATGTGACGCGGACGGATCTCTAACCGGCGCTTAGGACTGGCGCAGCGCTCGATCCGATGCGAGCGGCCCAGGGCTCACACGGTCGCGCCGATCTGCCAGGGGGCGAATTCCGAGGAGCCGAAATCGAACTGCTCGCTCTTCGTCCGCTCCCCGCTCGCGACCCGGAGGATCAGGTCGAAGATCCGGCGCCCGGCCTGCTCCACGCTCTCTTCGCCGTCGAGGATCGTGCCGCAATTGACGTCCATGTCCTCCTCGAGCCGCCGGTACATGGCCGAGTTCGTGGCGATCTTGATCGACGGCGACGGCTTGCAGCCGAATACGCTGCCGCGCCCGGTGGTGAAGCAGACGAGATTCGCCCCGCCCGCCACCTGCCCGGTGGCCGAGACCGGATCGTAGCCGGGCGTGTCCATGAACACGAAGCCCTTGGCGGTGACGGGATCGGCGTAGCGCAGCACGTCGACGAGGTTGGTGCTGCCGGCCTTCGCCATGGCGCCCAGCGACTTCTCCAGGATCGTGGTCAGGCCGCCGGCCTTGTTGCCCGGCGACGGGTTCGCGTCGATCTCCGATCCCTCCTTGCGGGTGTAGTCCTCCCACCAGTGCATCAGGTCGACGAGCTTCTGGCCCACCTCCGGGCTGACGGCACGGCGGGTGAACAGGTGCTCGGCCCCGTAGGTCTCGGTGGTCTCCGACAGGATCACCGTGCCGCCGTTCTGCACCACGAGGTCGCTGGCGATCCCCAGAGCCGGATTCGCCGAGACGCCGGAATACCCGTCCGAGCCGCCGCATTGCAGGGCGACGATCAGTTCGCTCGCCGGCACCGGCTCGCGGCGGACCACGTTCGCCTCGGCCAGGATCCCCTTCACGAAGTCGATGCCGGCCTCGACAGTCTTCCGCGTGCCCCCGAGGCTCTGGATGTTCATGCTGCGGATCCGGTCGCCGAGCCCCTGCTCCTCCAGGAACGCGCCGATCTGGTTCACCTCGCAGCCGAGCCCGATCATCACGATGTGCGAGAAGTTGACGTGCCGCGCGTAGCCCGCGAGCGTCCGCCGCAGGAGCCGCAGCGGCTCGCCCATCGCCATGCCGCAGCCGGTCTTGTGGGTCAGCGCCACGACGCCGTCGACGTTGGGATAGGGAGCGAGCGGGTCGAGGCCGAGGATCGGGTGGCGGCGGAACGCGTCGGCGATCAGGTCGGCCACGTGCGCGCTGCAATTCACCGAGGTGAGGATGCCGACGTAGTTGCGGGTGGCGACGCGCCCGTCGGGGCGGCGGATGCCCTGGAAGGTCGCCGCCGGCGTGACGAGCCGCGTCGGCTTGGCGTCGACGCCGAACGCGTAGTCCCGGGCGAACTCCCCCATCCCGAGATTGTGGACGTGGACGTGCCGGCCGGCCGCGATGTCCTCCTTCGCGAAGCCGATGATCTGGCCGTACTTGGTCACCGGCTCGCCGCTGCGGTGCTCCCTGACCGCGACCTTGTGGCCGGCCGGGATCCGCTCCGCGGCCGTCACGCCGTCGGCGACCGGGGTGCCCGGCTCGATGGCGCCGCGCGCCACGGCCACGCCGTCGGCCGGCCGGAGGGTGATCACGGGATAGGTGGACATCGGTCTCTCCTGGGATTCGGTGGGGCCGGTCGCCGTCACCGCGCCGCCTCGGGGCGCAGGGCCGGGACGCGGGAGTCGCGGACCGGAAGCGGCGCGATCTCGCCGACCACGAACAGGTAGATGAAGGCGCCCAGCAGGCAGAACCCGCCGGCGACGATGAGGGGGATCACGAACGAGCCCTGGGTGACGGTCAGCATGATGCCCGTGAAGGTCGTGGTCACGATCCCCGCGACGTTCGAGGCGAAGTTCTGGATGCCCCCGATCGAGGCCACGTGGGCCGGGGTCGGCGCCACGTCGCCGGGCAGCGCCCAGATCGACGCCGCCGTGAAGGCGAGGCTGCCATAGGCGACCGCGAAGCACAGCAGAGCCACGTAGACGTTCGGGGCGATGATCGACAGCGTGATCACCGACGACATCAGCATGCCGCCGACGAGGCAGGTCTTGCGGGCCGCAGTGAGGCTCCAGCCGCGGCGGTAGAGCGCGTCCGACGCGAAGCCACCGAGCCAGCCCGCGGGGATCGACGCCAGGGCCGGCAGGCTGCCCAGCGTGCCGAGTTCGGCCAGTGAGAAGCCGCGCGCCTTGACCAGATAGGTCGGAAACCACGTGATGAAGAAGTAGATCACGAAGTTCAGGCAGAAGAATCCTGCCATCATCCCCCAGACGGTGCGGTACCGGAACAGCGACAGCCACGGCACCTGATTCTGGGCGTCGGCGGCATCGACGGTCTTCGGCCGGTCCTGCGCGGCGCGGAGCCGGGCCAGTTCCTCCGGCGAGACCTTCGGGTGGTTCTCCGGCTCGCGGTAGAGCCACATCCAGAACACCGCCCAGACGAAGCCCAGCACGCCGGTGACGATGAAGGATTCCCGCCAGCCGAGCGTCGCGATCACCCAGGAGACCAGCGGGATCGCCAGCGCCGAGCCCACCCGGGAGCCGCTGTCGAAGATGCTGCTGGCGAAGCTGCGCTCGCCGCGGGGAAACCACGAGGCCGCGACCTTGGCGAAGGACGGATAGGCCCCGGCCTCGCCGATGCCGAGCAGCATGCGCAGGCCGAGCAGCGACAGGAAGCCCCGTCCGGCCGCGGTCAGCGCCGTGCAGGCCGACCACCAGACCACCGCGACCACCAGGGAGAGCCGCGCGCCGACCCGGTCGGCCACGTAGCCGAAGGGCAGCTGCATGATCGCGTAGGTCCAGAAGAAGCCCGACAGGATCAGGCCCATATCGGTGGCGTCGAGCCCCAGTTCCTTGGACATGGACGGCGCCGCGACCGCGAGATTGGCGCGGTCGATGTAATTGATGGCGTTGGCGGCCATGCAGAGGCCGATCATGAGCCAGCGCAAACGAGGCATCGCGTTCTCCTCCCGAATGCCGGGGATGGCGTCCCCGGGCCGTGCGGCGCCCCCGTTTTGGCCGGGGGTCGCCGCCGATCGTGGTGTGGCGCCGGGCCTTGTCCGGCTCAGTCGCGGTAGGCGTTCCCGTCGAGGCCGTGCGGCCGGCCGGCGGCCAGGAGGGTTTCCCAGACGGGCTCGGGCAGCGGCACGCCCTCGGCGAGGCGTTCGGCGCGCATCCGCCGCTCCGGCTCGCCCGGCAGCAGAACCTCGGCGCCGGGCATCGGCTTGGCGCTCTTGAAGAAATCGAGATAGGCCCGTGTCTCGGCGGCGAGCACATCCTCGGTGCCGAGGGCGGCGGGCGTGACGTAGATCGACAGCATGCCGTTGCAGATCCGCCGCTGCCCGGGGCCGGCGGTTCCGGAGCCGGTGAGCGCGCCGGCGAGCAGCTCGCACATCAGCGCGAGGCCGGATCCCTTGTGCTCGCCGAAGGCCCGGATCGCCCCGGCGCCGCGCTGGTTGTCGCGCTCGACGCCCTCCAGCGGTCCGAACAGCGTCGCCGGATCGGCGCTCAGGCGGCCGTCGGGCTCGATCAGCGCGCCCTCCGGCAGCGGCTTGCCGCCCCGGGACGCGACGAGCACCTTGCCCTCGGCCACCAGCGAGGTGGCGAAGTCGAGGATGATCGGCTCGGAATCCGGAACCGGGAAGCCGGCGGCGAACGGCGCTGTCGAGAACCGGCGCTCCACCGAGCCGAAAGGCGCCACGAGGAGGCTGCCCGCCACGTTGACGAAATGCACCGAGACGAGCCCCGCGGCCGCCGCCCGCTCGGCCCACTCGCCGATCCGGCCGATATGCCCGGCATGCCGCAGGGCAATGATCGCGACACCGTTCTCCCGCGCCTTGGCGATCCCGAGATCGACGGCGACGGGGCCGGCCGTCTGGCCGAATCCGTAATGGGCGTCCACGAGGGCGAAGTTCGGCGCGTCGGTGACGATCTCGGGCGTGCGGCCGGCCTCGACCTCGCCCGCGCGCAGCCATTCGACGTAGCGGGTCACCCGGACGACCCCGTGGCTGTCGTGGCCGGTGAGGTTGGCCGCCACCAGGAACCGGCCGATCCGTTCGGCCTCCGGCTCGGCGCAGCCCTCGCGCACGAAGATGTCCCGCACATAGGCGGACAGCCTGTCGGCCGAAATCCGCATTCCGTCCCTCCCTCGCCGCGCTTCACCGAGCGCGTGCGGGATGAACCTAGCGGTCTCGGACGTGCAGGGCGAGCACCCGGGGGTGACGGGAGACGCCACCTGTCGTCCCCGAGGGCTCGGTCAACGATCGGACGGGACCGGGCCGGGCGGATCGCCGTAGGGATAGAAGTGGGCCGCTTGCATCTGCGCGTAGGGGAGATGATCGAGCCGCACCGTCCCGAGGAACGGCTCCGGGGGCTCCACCAGCAGGATCGTGCGGGCGTAGCCGCTGTCGTCGAAGCCGCGCCGGAAATGCACCCGCGACTTGATCGCCACGACGTCGAAATCGGCCGGCTCCAGGCCGAGACGCCACAGCTCCTCCGGGTCGACGATCTGCGCGAGCTGCGGGCTCAGGACGAGCACGTTGCCGCCTCCGAAGGCGACGCAGATCCAGGTTCCGCCGCCACCGCCGCTGCCGGCGACACCGGGCTCCGGTGCCGCGACGACGCGCAGCACGGTTCCGGTGATCCGCACCGGATCGCCCGCGGACGGGTCGCCGCCGCCGCCGACCGGTGCGTCGAACGGGTCGCCCACCGCGATCTCCCGCGCCGCCGCCAGGACCGCGGGCGATGCGACGGTGGCGACCAGGGTGCGGGTGAGACCTTGCCGGAGGATCTCGCCCAGCAGCCAGGTCGCCCGGCCGGACCGGTCGCTGTGGTCGGCGAGGACGACCGGAACGGCGCCCTCCGCGACCGCCGCCCGGGCGAGGCGCACGCCGTCGGCGATCGTATGGATCCGCGTCGCCTCGAGCAGCGAACGCCGCTGCCGCCACGCGAAATCCGCGACGTCCCGCGCCGCGCGGTCGGCGAGGTCCGGATCGCCGTTGGTGATCGCCTGCACGGTCATCCCGCCATCCGGAGCATCGCCCCACGGGAAGCCGAAGAAGACGTTGACGAACACGTCCGGCTCGCGCGCCTCCCAGACGAGGGCGCGCTGCACGAGGTCGGCCCAGGGCGTGGCACCGGTCCATTGGACCACGGTGGGTGACAGGATCGGCACCTTGAGGGTCCGATGCGCCGGCCGGTAATCGCCGCGCACGGCGCGGACCAGCATCCGGGCGGCCCGCTGGCCCTGGAGGTGGCCGTCGTAATGCGGGAAATACTTCACCGCGAAGGCCAGGTCGGCATGGTCGAGGAAGGCCTGATCCTCGTTCCCGTGCAGATCGAAGGTCCCGACGAGAACCGCCGCGTCGCCCACCGCCGCGCGGACCTGCCGGGCGATGTCGGCCTCGGGCCGGGGAACGCCGCGCACCGCCATCGCGCCGTGCAGCGCGAGGTAGACGCCGTCGAACGGACCCGTCTCCCGCAACTCCGAGATCATCCGTCCGAGGAAATGCGCGTAGGCGTCCGCAGTGATCCAGCCGGAGGCGGTGCCGGTGCGCGGCCAGAGCGGCGAGGTGATGCCGACCAGCGCGACGCCGTCGTATTCCCGCGCCACCTGCACGAAGCCGCCCATGTAGCCCTTGGGATCGGTGGCGAGCAGCGCGTCTCCGGCCGCCGGCGAACCGGGATAAATGAAGTCGTCCCGGGTCGTGTCATTCGGCAGGAACGTCACGGTCTCGTGCGTGAACTGGAGGACGGCGAGGCGCATCGATGGTGGGTCCTCTGGGATCCGGGTGACGATCAGGCGATCTCGCGCACGAGCTTGGCGATGAGCGCGCGGCCGAAGGCCGCGAAGCTCTCGGCGGTCATCACGAAGGCGCCCTCGCCGCCGATGACGACGGCCCGGTAATACGCCGCCAGACCGCCCGACGGGTTGGTGTGTTCTTTTAGAAAGTCCGGCATCCCCTCGGGAGCGCTGAGGATCACGATGCCGTTCACCGTGATGCCGGATGCCACGGCGGCGTCCCGGGCCTCCGCGATGGAGCGCCCGGCATTGCCGGTGCCGTCGCCCGAGATGTCGATCACCCGCCGGTCGGCGCGGAACGGCGCCCGCGCCAGCAGATCGGTGGCGAAGGCGATCGCCGAGCCGATGGCGGTGCGGCCATAGAACGGGCGCGGTACGGTCAGCAGACGGGCGGCGAAGGCGGCCGCATCGCCGGCCGAGCCGATCACCATCCAGTCGACCGCCACCTGCTGCTCGCCGGGGCCGGCCCAGTCGAACAGGGCGACGCCGATGCGGCCGGTCGGGCCCTCGCCGATGGCGCGGAGCACGCGCGGATCCGCGAAGGCCTCCGCGTAGCCCCTGCGCTCGAGTTCGAACCGGGCCGCGCTGATGCTGAGCGACACGTCCGCCGCCAGGACGAGGAGGAGGTCCACCCCCGGATCGGCCGCATGGGCGCGGCGACCGGCCAGCGACAGGGCGGCAAGCATCCCGGACAGAAACGGGCGTCGCCGCATGGTCGACCCTCGATGGCAAGCGCCTGTGCGGAACGGCGGACGCTCACACCTCTGCAACGAGCCTGCCACCCCGCCGGTTCAGGCCGTCCGGCCGCACTGCGCAAATGGGGGCCGCGTCGCGGAAAAGTTCCGCCCCCGGCACGCGGATCTGCGCCGCTTTCCGCCGCATCACGCTCCCAACGCGCTGCCCTACCTGCCGCGGACCGAGGCGCTGATGGCGCCGCCTTTCCAGAGTCCGTCGACATGAAGCTTGTTCGCCGAATCGGTCGCGCCATCGAGAGCGGGATCGTCGGAGCCGTCACCGGTACCGTCGCGCTCGTCAGCCGGATGATCGACGGCGCGATCGGGCTGGTAGGCCGCCTGTCCGACCGGCTCGACGGCCGGCTCGCGGCGCTGGCGCGCGAGTCCCGGGCGCGCCACGAGCGCGAGGGCCGCCGACAGATCGACCCGATCTCGCTGAAATAGGCGTAGCCGGCACCCGGGCGCTACAGCCCGGGTCCCTTCGCGGCGCCGAAGATGCGGCCCGGCCTGCCATCGGCCGCGCCCTGCAGGAGGACGACCCAGCTGTCCGCGTCGGCGATGTGGGCCTGGGCATCGGGCACCTCGAAACTGATTGGCTGGCCCGTCCAGTGGCCGAGGCGCTGCATGCCCCGCACGACGTTCACGTAGGTCGCCGTCCGGCCGCCATTCTCCCCGGCCTGGATCGCGATGGCGCGGCTGCGCAGCACCGGCACGAGCCAGACATCGCCGCGGATCTCGGTCTTAGCCTCCGGGGCCGCCCCGACCTCCACCAGGATCCGGTCGCCCTTCATCTCCCCCCGCACCGGGACCGGCAACCCGCCGTGCTGGCAGGCCTCGCGGATCAGCCGGTCCAGGGCCGGCCGGTCGGAGCCCACGGCGAATCCGTTGCCGTCAACCACCACTTGCGGTGTGAAGACCTGCCGCGCCCCCCGGCCCCGGGCGTAGGCCCGCTGGCGTTCGGTCAACGGCCGCAGCGCCAGCGTGTCCTTCCAGCCGAGATAGTCCCAGTAGGTCACCGGCAGGGTCAGGGCGACGACGCCGGGCTTGCGGGCCAGATCGCGCAGAACCGGGTCCGCGGCCCGGCAGGCGCCGCATCCCTGGCTGGTGAACAATTCCACGACGGCGCGGACCGGCTCGGCCCGCGCCGGCATGGCGGCGAGCGCCGCGCAGGCCAACACGGCGGCGCGGAGCGCGCGGCGGTCGCGGATCGGGGCGCGGGGCCGGGGCGTCATCGATCCATCAGACCGTCTGGGAGGCCGAAGGTGAAATCACGTTGGCTTGAGAAGCCTATACCGTCGGTTGAGATAGTGCTGGGGTCACTCTTGCCCTCGGCAGCATGTCGGGCCGCCAGCGGCGATGCATCCACAGCCACTGCCCGGGATTTTCGCGCACCCAGCCCTCCACGACGGCTGTCATCGCCTGCATGGCGCCGGCCACGTCGATGGTCCCGTCGGCGGCCCGGGGCAGGTCGAGGGGCGGGGTCAGGTCGAGGCGGAAGCGGCCCTCCGGCAGGCGCACGACGCGCACGCCATGGACCGGGCAGTCGTAATGGCGGGCGAGCTTGGCGAGCAGCGGGTTGGCGAGGCAGGGCCGGCCGAGGAAATTCACCACGACGCCGCGGGTGAAATGCTGATCGATGAGCTGGCCCAGATGGCCGCCATTCTCGACCACGTCGCGCATGGCGAAGACGGCCCCCGGCGTAGATGCGGCCAAGCCGCCCATCGTCTTGCGCCGGACCTCCTGGACCAGGCGCGCCGCGGCCGGATTGTTGGGCGGGCGGAAGACCGCGGTGGCGTCCAGGCCGAACCGGGCCGCGCAGATCGCCGGCAGCTCCCAATTCGCCAGATGCGCCGAGAAGATGAGACCCGGCTCGCCGTCGTCGCGCAGGGCGTAGAAGTGCTCGATGCCCGACACCTCGGTCCGCATCGGCCCCGTCGCGGCGGGATCGTAATCGAACAGGGTGTCGAGATGGGCGTACTCGGCCCCCGTCCGCCCGAGATTGTCCCAGGCCTCCAGGGCGATCCGTCTCCGCTCCGCGTCCGGCATGTCGGGGAACGCCGCCCGCAGATTCGCCATCGCGGTGCGGTGCGCCGGCAGGAGCGGTCCGAGGGTGCGCAGCAGCAGCGCCGCGAACGCCGTGGACCGCACCGGCCCGAGGAGGCGCGCCAGAAGGACCAGGGCCCGGATCACCGGAACCATGGCGAAGCCCGCGAGGCGCGGGTACGATCGTTTCAGCAGGAGGGCGAGACGCAGCACAATCGATTCCAGGGATACGGTCCGGGCGGCCCCCCAGCGACCCGTACGGCGACGTTTACGCCAAGTCTCTCGCGGCGCGAAATGTTGATCGCGACACCCGGAGACATTGCAGCGCCCGACGGGCGCGCCGCCGTCGGCGCTACAGGCTGACGAGGATCTTGCCGAACACCCGGCGCGATTCGAGCCGCTCCAGACCCTGCGCGAAATCGGCGAGCGGGTACACCGTGTCGACGACCGGCCGGATGCCGGCTTCCATCTTCGCGAGCGACTGACCGATATTGGCGAGCGAGCAGCCGAAAGAGCCGGTGATGCGGTATTGCTGCTGAAACAGCTGCATCAGGTTCATGGTGGTCGAGACACCCGAGGTCGACCCGCAGGTCACGAGGCGGCCGCCGCGCTTCAGACAGAGCAGGGAGCCGTTCCAGGTGTCGGCGCCGACATGCTCGAACACCACGTCGACGCCCTTGCGCTTCGTCAGCCGGCGGACCTCGCCCTCGAAGCGCTCGGTGCGGTAGTTGATGACGTGGTCGGCGCCGAGTTCCGCGGCCTTGCGGCCTTTCTCGTCATCACCGACGGTCGTGTAGACGGTGCAGCCGATCGCCTTGGCCATGCGGATCGCCCCGGTGCCGATGCCCGAGCCGCCGGCATGGACCAGCACGCTCTCGCCGGGCTCCAGCCGGGCATTGTCGAACAGCATGTGCTGGACCGTGCCGAAGGCGATGCCCGCACAGGCGGCGTCGGTATCGCTGACCCCGTCCGGCACCTTCACGACGAGGCGGGCCGGCAGGGTGACCAACTCCCGGGCGAAGCCGTCGAGATGGAAGCCCATCACCCCGGACACGTCCTCGCAGAGGTTGTCACGCCCCTCGCGGCAGGCCCGGCATCGGCCGCAGGTCATGGCCCCGTAGGGCACGACCCGGTCCCCGGCCGCGAGGCCGGTGACCCCCGCTCCGACCGACTCGACGATCCCGGCCGCTTCCGCGCCGACGATCAGCGGCATCTTCCGCTTGGCGAAGGCCATGCCGCGGAAGCCCCAGACATCGATGAAATTGAGGCCGACGGCGCGGATGCGGATCCGGACCTCGTCGGCGCCCGGTGCGGGCGGCGGCTCGATCTCGGTCAGGCGCAGGTCGCGGTCGCCGAACAGCTGCAGGGCTTTCATCGTCTCTCTCATCACTCCGGCGCCAGATATCGCCGCCGCGCCCAGCCCAGGACCCGTCCGGCCTTCACCCGGCACCACGTGGTGCGGCTCGGCGTGTCGTTGGTGCAGCCGAAGACCAGGGCACGCGTGCGGATCTCGCCGATCTGCTCGGCGGACGGATCCGGCTCGGCGCGGATGCTGAGCGGCTCGCCCGGCGGCAGGCCGGAGATCCGGTAGACCTGCGGCTCCGCCCGGGCGTGGCCCGGGATCAGGACGGCCGCACAGCAGATGGCGGCGGATAGGGCGAAGCTGGCGCGCATCGTCAGGATGGTCCGGTTCGGCGGGGCCACCGGTCAGGACCGGTGGACACCCATCATGGCGGTCAGGCCGCCATCGACGGGCAGCACGGCCCCCGTGATGTAGGCGGCGCCCTCGCCCATCAGGAAGGCCGTCAGCGCCGCGACATCCTCGGGCCGCCCGAACCGGCCGGCGGGAATCTGGCGCTCCATCCCGTCCCGGTAGGCGGCGTAGCGCTCCATCATGGCGGTGTCGACGAAGCCCGGGGCGATCACGTTGACGGTCACACCGCGCTTGGCGGTTTCGATCGCCAGCGTGCGGCAATAGGCGATGAGCGCGCCCTTGGTGGCCGCGTAGGCCGCGTTGCCGGCATTCGCCCGCATGGCGGCGACGGACCCGATCGCCACGATGCGGCCCGACCGCGCCCGGGTCATCTCCCGGACGAGCGACTTGGCGAGCCGCGTCAACGAGAAGAAGTTGACCTGCATGGCCGCCTCGGCCCGCTCCTGATCGAGCATCGCCGCGAGGGCGTCACAGGACTGGCCGGCATTGTGGACGAGGCCGTAATAGCCCGCCGCTTCCGCGATCTCGCAGAACGCCTCCAGCGCCCCCCGATCGCCGAGATCGACGGAATGGGCCGCGAAGGCCCGGTCCGGATGCGCCGCACGCAGGTCGGCCAGCAAGGCCTGCGCGGCCTCGGCGGAGGCGCGATAGGTGAAGTCGACGCTCAGCCCGGCCTCGGCCAGGGCGCGGACGATCGCGGCGCCGATTCCGGACGCGCCGCCGGTCACGAGGACGCGGCTCTGGGCAGGTGCGGCGCTCACGCGGGCTCCGCGCCGAAGACCAGGCAGGTGTTCTGGCCGCCGAAGCCGAACGAGTTCGACAGCACCGTGCGCACCGGCAGGTCGCGGGCGGTCTCGACGATGTCGAGGGCGATGGTGGGGTCCGGCACCCGGTGGTTGATGGTCGGCGGGATACGGCCGTGGCGGATGGTCAGGAGCGAGACCGCGGCCTCGATGGCGCCCGCCGCCGTCAGGGTGTGGCCGATCATCGACTTGTTCGAGGTCACCGGCAGGCTGGCCGCGCGGGCGCCGAACACGGCCCCCAGGCCCAGGGCCTCCATCTTGTCGTTCTCCGGCGTCGAGGTGCCATGCGCGTTCACCGTGTCGATCGCCTCGGCCGCGACGCCGGCATCCTCAAGGCTGGCCCGGATCGCCGCGATGATCGGCGCGCCGTCGGGACTGGAGCGGGTGCGATGGAAGCCGTCGCCCTTCTCGCCGCAGCCAAGGACGTAGCCGAGGATCGCGGCGCCCCGGGCGATCGCGGCCTCGGCGTCCTCAAGAACCAGAGCGGCCGCGCCCTCGCCCATCACGAAGCCGTCCCGGTCCTTCGAGAACGGCTTCGAGGCCGCTTCCGGCGCATCGTTGCGGGTGGAGAGCGCCGAGAGCAGCGAGAAGCGGATCAGTGATTCCGGGTTCACCGACCCGTCGGTGCCGATGCAGAGCGCCGCCGCGGTCTCGCCGCGCCGGATCGCCTCGACGCCGAGCTGGATCGCCGTGGCCCCCGACGAGCAGGCGGTGGAGAGCGAGATCGGCGAGCCCTTGGTGCCGAAACGGTCGGCGATGCGGTCGGCGACCGTGCCGAAGATGAACAGGTCGTGCCAGGGATCGAAGCGGCGCGTCGCGGCAGCCCGCAGCAGGCCGGCATAGTCGACCGGACCGTCGCCGCCCGCGGCCTCGGCCAGCGCCTGCCGCTGGGGCCATTCCATCTCCACCGGCGGGACCGCGATGAACAGCGCGCCCGGGAAATCGCCGCTGGTGCCGATCCCGGCCTGCGCCACCGCTTCCTCGGCGGCGACGGCGGCGAACCGCTCCGACAGGAGCGGCGCGACGAGGGGATCGGTGTCGAGGAAGTCCACCGTCCCGGCGATGCGCGTGCGCAGACCGTCGGTGGGAAACCGCGCGATGGCATGGATGCCGGACCGGCCCTCGGTCATGGCCGTCCAGGTATCGGCCTGTCCCCGACCGAGGGAGGAAACGACGCCGATGCCGGTCACCGCGACGAGCGGCCGGCCCTTGGCGTCGCGGTAGGATCGCGCGCTCATGGAGCGGTCCTTACGGGATTTTCCGCCGCGGTACACCTCCGGACCGAGGGGCTTGCGGCCGCGCTGCCATCATTCCGAGGCGCCGGAGGCGAGCCCGGGACGATGGCAACGCGGTCTCGGATCGGCGACGTCCGAGGATCGGCGCGCCGCTTCTCCTGTGCGGCCGGAACCACCAGGCTGCAGGTTTCTAGGTGCGCGGGGCGTTGGCGAGACGGAGCACGGTCTGCAGCAGCACGTCGGCGCCGGCCGCGCAGTCGGCCTGTGTGGCGGATTCGGCCTCGTTGTGGCTGATCCCGTCCTTGCACGGCACGAAGATCATCGCGGCGGGCACCTTGGCGGCGAGGTTGCAGGCATCGTGGCCGGCGCCCGAAATGATCCGGCGCCGCGCATGCCCCAGGCTCTCGGCGGCCGCATCGATCGCCGCCACGATGGCGGGATCGAACGGCACCGGCTCCTTCCGCCAGATCCGCGTCAGCGCGATCTCCAGGCGACGGCGTCCGGCGATCTCGGCGGCCGCCTCGACCAGGGCCGCCTCCATGGCGTCGAGGGTCGCCGAGCGCGGGTCTCGCACATCCACCGTGAAGGCGACCCGGCCCGGCACGACGTTGCGGGACGGCGCCAGGATCGCAGCCTCGCCGATCGTGGCCACGGCAGAGGGCGCGTGCGCCAGGGCGATCCGCTCGGCCGCGAGGGCGAACTCGGAGAGGGCGAGCAGCGCGTCCCGGCGGCGCGGCATCGGCGTGGTGCCGGCATGGCTCTCGAAGCCGGTGATGACGCCGTCGAACCACATGATGCCCTGGCCGCCCTCGACCACGCCGATGGTCTTGCCCTCGGCTTCCAGGATCGGGCCCTGCTCGATATGCAATTCCACGAAAGCGCCGATCTCCCGCGTGCCGACGGCCTCGACCCCGCGATAGCCGATGGCGTCGAGGGCTTCCGCCACCGTCGTGTCGGCGGCGTCGCGCTTGGCCAGGATCTCGTCGGTGGTGAAGTCTCCCGCATAGGCCGCCGAGGCCATCATGGCGGGGGCGAAGCGCGAGCCTTCCTCATTGGTCCAGTTGACCACGAGGAGCGGCGCCTCGGTCTCGATCCCGGCATCGTTCAGGCTGCGCATCACCTCGAGGCCCGCCAGGACGCCGAGGACGCCGTCGAACTTGCCGCCGGTGGGCTGGGTGTCGAGGTGCGAGCCGAAGGCGATCGGCTTGCGGGCCATGTCCCGGCCCGGCCGCAGGGCGTATTGGGTGCCCAGCGCATCGACCGACACCGTCAGCCCGGCCGCCTCGCAGGCCTCCCGGAACCAGTCGCGGACCTGGCCGTCCTCGGCCGAGAGCGTCAGGCGGTTGATGCCGCCGGCCGGCGTGCCGCCGAACGCCGCGGTCTCCAGGATCGTCGCCCAGAGTCGCGCACCATCGGCGCGCAGGTTGTGGGTCTTGCTGAGGCTCATCTCGGCCATGCCGGTTCCTTTCACGGCGGGTCGCCGTGCGACGGGGTCTTTATAGGCGGGTGCGGCCGGCTGGGCAGCGCGTCCGCGCCGAGCAACCGCGATGCCAACCGGATCTGTCAGACCGGCGGGCGCCGGACCGGATTCGCGCGGAGCAGTCCGATCGCGTCGACCCGCAGGGCTACGGCGATCTCGCCGAGGGCGCTCGCCTCGATGTTGCTGATCCCGTCCTGATCGGCGACGTCCGCGGCGATCAGGAAGACGTTCTCGCGCTGGTTCGCGGGGCGCTCGGCGACCGCCGCCACATGGCGCAGATTCTCGGCCCGGCCGAGCCGGGTCCGCGCCCGGGCGATGCCCTCGTAGAGTTCGGTCTCCAGCATCAAAGCGTCGTAGCCCTTCATCAGGACCGGGTCGGCCTTCAGGCCGAGCAGAGCCGCGTCGAATTCCGGACCGGCGACCTCGCCGTCGGCGACGATGACGTTGGCCGCGGCCGAGACCGCCGCGAGCATCAGCGCCTTGTCACCGGCATAGGCCGTCACGGTACGGCCGACATGGCCGAAGAGATCGCGCAGAAGGCTCATTCGGGACTGTCGGCGGCAGGGTCGGACGTCGGGAGTGATCGGGAGGGATAGCAGACGGCGGCGCGGAGGAAACCCATCCCCGAAGGTCAGCCCATAAAAGGGGTCGGAACCCGAGACCAGACATCCTTCGGCAACATGGCCATGCGAGATTTTCGGTCGACCGCGTTCCAAAGCGCGGCCGGCGAAATGCGGCTTCAGCGATTCCCCCTCCGCGGAAGCCGTGCACGTCGTCACGCCGCCGGAACGAAGTTCGGGTGCCCCCCAGGCCCGCGCTTCGAGCCGGCGGCGGTCTCCCCCGGGCAATACTCCGCCGCTATCGACAGGGCCGCGGGCCGGCGGGCGCCGGATCTGTAACCCGCGCCGATAAACGCCCCGGGTCGGTCGGCGCTCCGTCCGTCAAAAAGCGCGTTCCGTGGCTCGGCGCGACGCGGATCGACCCGTTCGGCCTCCGGTACGGTTCGGGCGCTCGCCCCGTCGACGCGGGTTGCCGTTGCGGCGCCGGGCTCCCCCGACGGTCAGAGTTCTCGAAGATCCCGAAGCCGCGTCTCCGGATCAGACGTCCCCGGAGACGACGAGCCGCCGGGCGCGCAGGTCAGCATGGCCTGCGCGGCACCGCTCTCACGAGGGGCGCCGCGCAGACCCGGCTCCGGCCCACAGTGCGGCCCGGATCGCGTCAGCGCCAGAACGGCTTGACGTCGAGGAGGTCGGACCGGGCCTCCGCGGCGGCGTCGAGCAGCTTCTGAGCCCCGGGGTCGTCCGGTCCCGGCATCGGCGGGCCGGACAGGCTCTCGGTCATCGACCGGGCCGTCTCCAGATCGTTGAGTGCGCCGAGATGGTCCTGCAGGTCCGAGAGCGCGGCGCCGAACTTCTCCTGCCGGCGGACTGCTTTCTTCTTCCGGTAGAGATCGGCGAAGAACTCGGCGCCGTAGCGCAGCTTCTTGGCGGCGATCCGGGCCCGATGGCGGGTATGCGGGTCGAGGTGTCGGAGACCGCGCCCGCGCTTCTTCAGCCGCGACCGCGCCTTATCGAGCACCTGCGCCGCGAAGTGCCGCCCGTCGACGGCGGCGTCGGGCCCGTCGGCCCAGGACCCCGCCTCGACCCAGCCGGCCAGGTCGATGATGAGCGCGCGCCATCGCGGGCTTTCCAGGGTCGCCATCACGGCCTCGTAGGCGACGGCGCGCTCCGCTTCGGCCCGCTGGCGCAGCGCGTCGAGGCCGGGCTCGTCGGGCCGCTGCTTCGCGAGATCCGGAAGCGTGTCGCTGAGGAACACGTCGAGGTTGCGGGCGTGACCGAATGGCTCGGTGACCTGCTTGATCGAATCGTTGAAGCCCGCGCCCCGGGGATCGGCCTGCAGCATCGGACCGAACAGCGACAGCGCCGAGCGCAGGCGCCGCAGGGAGACGCGGATCTGGTGCAGGGCCTCGGGCGGGCGCCCCCCCTCCAGGAAGGCGGTCTCGTTGAGGCGCATGTGGCGCAGGCAGGCGCGCGCCACGTGACGGAAGACGTCCCCGGCACTCGCTCCCTCCGGCAGGTCCACCGGCTCGGCCTTCACCACCGCCGGGCCGCGCCCGTCGAGCAGGGCGTAGCCGACGGCGCTCTTCGCGCGCACGCCGAGGCGCAGCGGCACGGTCTCGGCGAGGGACTGGGCCAGGACGAACAGATCGGCCGGGTCGCCGTCCTGAAGTTCCAGCTCGACTTCGCAGAGCGGTGCATGGCCCCGCGCAGTCTCGACCTGGCCCTCGTCCAGCGTGACGAGAATCCGGGACGTGCCCTGCTCCACCGGGATCTCCCGGCGCATCACGACGGTGGAGAAGACCCGCTCCAGAGGGGCGTCGGCCTTGCGCAGGATCCGCTCCGCCGCCGTGTCGGCCCAGGCGGCCGGGTCCGGCGCTTCCCCGGCGATCTCGGTTTCCCACTCGGCCCGGTCGAACAGGCCGACGCCGCCGCTCCCGGCCTTCACGGTCTGGATGTGCCGGCCGCCCTTGGCGCGCACCCGGAGGGTCAAGCCGGCCTCGCGAAGCGCGCCGTCGGGGGTGTCGTAATAGGTGGTGACCAACCGTTCGGGCTCGGCTGTCGCCGCGTGCTTCAGCCGGGGGTGGGACGCGAGCGCCGTCAGGTCCGCACCGGCGCAGTCGAGCTTCAACTCGACCTCGCGGGGTTCCTCGGCGGCGTGGCTCTCGGTGTCGCTCATACGCTCCTCTTGATGACCTGCCTCGCCTAACGATGCACAGATGCCCCTGGGTTGCATCGGCCCCCGCGGCATCGGCATCGGGGCGTGACCGTCCGACGCACCCGATCCACCAAAGGCGGCGGGCCTCCCGGCGTCAAGCAGAGAGCGCGGCACTCCGGCACGGAAGCGCCATGCTGCACTGCGTTAAAAACGCGCTTTCCCGGAACGGCACGACGTGGCAAGACAAATTGTCCACAATCCATCTGCCGCGCACGCCCCCGCCCCGACCGTCCGGCGGCCAACGGCGCCGCAACGCGCCGGCGCGGCGGATTCTTCTTTCGCGCGAGCGGTGCGCCCCGGGTGGACGGCGGCACCGCGGAGATGGTCCGGTCGGTGACTGCATTGAAGACACTCCTCGTCGGCGTGATCGGGCACGTCGATCACGGCAAGACGGCCCTCGTCCGGGCGCTCACGGGCGTCGAGACCGACCGGCTGAAGGAGGAGCGCGCCCGCGGCGTATCCATCGTGCCGGGCTTCGCGCTGCTGGCGTCCGATCGCGGTGAGATCGACCTCGTGGATCTGCCGGGCCACGAGCGGTTCGTCCGCGCCATGATTTCCGGCGCCACCGGCATGCGGGCCGTCCTGCTGGCGGTGGACGCGCACGAGGGCATCAAGCCGCAGACGGTGGAGCATCTGGAGATCGCCCGCCTCATCGGCGTGCGCCGCGGCGTGCTGGCGCTGACCAAGGCGGACCTGGCGACGCCTGAGACCGTGGCGGCCCGCGCGGCCGAGATCGCCGCCGCCGCCGCCCGCGCGGGGATCGCGGCCGGTCCGGTCATCGCGACGTCGACCGTCACCGGCGCCGGCCTGCCGGAGCTGTCGGCCGCCCTGTCGGGGCTGCTGGACGAGACGGAGCCCGGCCGCGACGACGGCTTCCCGTATCTTCCGGTGGACCGGGTCTTCTCCCGGCCGGGATTCGGCACCGTCGTCACCGGGACGCTGCGGCGCGGACCGCTCGCCGTCGGCGACACGGTGGAGATCGCGCCCGGCGGCCGCACGGCGGTGGTGCGTGGCCTCCAGATTCACGGACGTGCGGTGGAGCGCGCCGAGCCCGGGCGCCGCACCGCGGTCGCCCTGCGCGGGATCGACCTCGACGAGGTCGCCCGCGGGCAGGCTTTGTCGCCGCCGGGCCTGCTCGCCCCGAGCGCGTGGCTCGATGTGACGATCACCGCGGCGGCCGGTGCGGACGCCCTGGCGGGGGGCTCGGCCTGTCGCCTTCTGTTCGGGACCACCGAGGTCGAGGCGCGGCTGCGCCTGCTCGACCGTGATGCCCTGGAGCCCGGCGCCAGCACCCAGGCCCAACTCCATCTCGGCGAACCGGTCGCCGTGCCGGCACGGGAGCCTTTCGTGCTGCGGCTCGACTCGCCCTCCGTCACGGTGGCGGGCGGGCGGATCCTCGATCCGGCGAGCCGCCGCCGTCGGCGCCACGACCCGCGGGTCATGGCGGACCTGGCCGCACTCGCGGCAGGCCATGCCGGAGAGGCGATCACGGTCCGCCTCGGTCAGCTGGGCGCGGCCGGGGCACCCCTCATCGAACTCGCCCGGATCGCCGGCATCGCGCCGGAGCGCGCCCGGCAGATTCTCTCCGAAGCGGGCGCCCGCGCGATCGGCGACCGCTACATCGGCGCCGCAGCCTTCGCGGCCCTGCGCAGCGGCACGCTGGCGGCCCTCGCCCACCATCACCGCGACAACCCGATGGATCACGGGATCGCCCTGGAGCGGCTCGCCCGTGCCCTGGCGCTGCCCGAGACGGTGACCGGTGCGGTGCTGCGCGACCTCGCGGCCGCGGGCGCTGTCGCCCAGGCGGGCGCCCTGTGGCGGCGAGCCGAGTTCGACCCGGCCCGCAACGAGAGCGAGGCCGCCCGCCGGCTGGAACAGGTCTTCCGCCGCGCGGGACTCAGCCCGCCCGACGAGGCGGAGGCCATCGGACGCGACGTGCGGCGGCGCGAAGCGCTCACCTACCTCGTGGGCGCCGGCACGGTGATCCGCGCCGTCGACCGGGTCCAGCGCCGCGCCGTCCTGTTCCACCGGGAGGCGGTCGCCACCGCCAAGACCCGCCTCGTGGAGGCCTTCCCCGAGGCCGGGACGCCCGACATGGGCTTCCTGGCCCGGGAAGCGGGCGCCACGCTGGGAATCTCGCGCAAGTTCTCGATCCCCCTGCTGGAGCACCTCGACGCGACGGGCTTCACCCGCCGGGCGGGGGATCGCCGGGTGATCGTGGCCCTCGAACCCGCGCGCGCCGCACCGGACGCGGGCTGACGGCCGCCGGGGCGCTCCAACGACGCCGCGGACCAGTAAGCGGACTAGTAGTCAGCGCCGAACCAGTCGCCGGCCCCCGGCTCGTAGCAGGTGTAGCCGATCAGGCAGTTCGGGTTGTCGCGGGTCGGACGGAAGGCGCGCTTGGCGATTTCGGTGGGCTCGCAGAACGACCGGTCGCGGACGAACCGGTCGTAGGTCATGCCGCCGGTCCCCAGGACCAGGGCGCCCCGGGCCTGAACGAGGCGGATCGTCTGCTGGCAGGTCATGGCCGTGCTGGACGGCCGCGTCTGCGCCGCCGCGGGTGACGCGGCCAGGACCAGGGCCGCCGCAATCCGGGTCATCATCGCCGACGCCTGTCCTCGTCCCATCGATCCTGCGGACAACACGCCGGGGACACGCACCCGTCCTGCGTCGCCTCGCCGCAAGGCCGCTCGTCGGGGACGGCGCTCCCGTCCCCCTGAGGTCCGAAGCCCCGCGGCCGGGCCGATCGAAGCCCGGCGTCAGACCTCGAAGGATTCGACGTACACGGTTCCCGGCGCCTGCCGGCGCGCGGTTTCCTCGATCCGGGCGAGCTGCGCCTCGGCGCGGCCGCAGGGAAACCCGTAGCGGGCGCGGACGCGCGCGCTGGCGATGCCCAGGGCAAGGCGGCTCAGGGCGACGAATTCCGCGACGGGATAGTCCTGCCCGACCGCGAGGTGCTCCTTGATCACCAACGAGGGCGCGTAGCAGGCCTCGCGGGTGCCGTCCGGCCAGCGGATATGGAAACGCATCTCAGGCATCGCGGGGGATCCGAAGGGTGTTCCAGGCCGCCGCCCCCGTCGCGGCCGGCAGCACCGGCGCGTCCCGGGGCGCCAGTTCCGCGTAGGTCGGCAGGTGGCGCGCGGCGCAGGCGTCCCAGACATGGGCCCGGGCGACCTCCCGGCCGGCATTGCGCAGGCGCCCCCGCCGGCCCGGTTCGAGACTCGCCTCCATGGCCGCCGCGATGGCGCCCGTGTCTTCCGGGTTCACCGACAGGGCCTCGCCGGGGGCGAGATACTCGGTGAAGGGCGGACGGGCGGAGACGATCACCGGCGTGCCGCAGGCCATGGCCTCCAGGACGCACAAGCCGTAGCCTTCCATGAGCGAGGGAAACACCAGGGTATCGGCGATCCGGTAGAGGCTCGGCATGTCTGCCTGGTCCACCGGGCCGGTGCGGATCACCGGACGGCCGGTGCCGACCGCGAGCCCCTCGCGCTCGAGGGCGGCGCAGCAGCGGGCCTCGTATCCCGCATGGTCGAGCAGCGAGGCGCCGCCGGCCACGACGAGCTGCGCGCCGGGATGGGCGCGACGCAGGGCCGCGAAGGCCTCGATCACCGCCAACGTGTTCTTGCGCGCCTCGAACCCGCCGACGCTGAGGAAGACCGGGCCGCCGCCGAGACCGAGGCTTCGACGGAGAGCCTCGTCCTCCGGTCCGGGATCGGGCGTGTAGGTCGCGCTATCCACGCCGGTGCCGACCACCTCGGCCCGGGCGCCGTATTCCACGGCCAGCGTCGCCGCCCAGGTCCGGCTGAGGCAGAGCAGGCGCCCGGCATCGAGGATCGCCCGCTCCTCCCACTGCGCAAGCTGCGCATCCGTAGACGCGTCGATGTGGTGGACGGTGCGCACGAAGCCCGGGATGAGGCGGCGGCGGGTCAACGTGGCGAGGGCGTTGCCGCTGATGCAGCATTGAGCGTGAAACACATCGAAGTCGCAGGCGGCGGGGGTGGAGAAATGGGCGAGGTAGTCGGCGATCCGGGCACCGACCAGCGCGGCAGCCGATCCGCCCACCGGCTTAGCCGCGACCGAGATCGCCGGACATCGCGCCGCGCGGAAGAAGCCGCGTCCGGTCGGATCGGGGGCGTGGACGACCGCCTCGTGGCCGAGCCGGCACAGGGCCTCTCCGAGAGCCAGAGCGTGGGCCACGCCGCCGCGCGGATGGGTCGAGTGCGTGAGGATCGCGATGCGCAAGCGGCCGACCGGGGGACGGTTCATGGAGGCCTCAAGCCGGTCGGGGATCGCGCCCGAAACCCTGACCACGCGCTCCGCCGCCCTCACGGAGATGCGCCCAGCACCGGTCGCATGGTTCATGCCGGATGCGGCAGCATCCTGCCGAAACGTCGCGTCGGCGCCGTTTCGGGGGCCGGCCGGTCGCCAGCCCCAAAAGCCGCCTAATTTTGCGTTACGAATTCAGTGTGTTTTCAAGGTCGGCACGGAACCGCTCTTTTCAGCACCGTGTGTCAGACTGTATCTAACGCTCACGTGAGCCGGAGCCGTCGGTCCCGTGTCCAAGTCGCTGAACACTGCCTTCCCCGCCCGCAAACTGCTGCGCCGTCTGGGCTTGCTCAGCGCCTTGCTGGTCCTGCCGACGGCGGTTCTGGCCTATGCGGACCTCCTGCCCGAATCGCTCGACATGCTGGGTCTCGACCTGCGTGAGAGTCCGGACCTGCCGCACGTCGCCCGTCAGATCGCCATCGGCGCACCGCTGAAGATCGTGGCCTTCGGCTCGTCCTCGACGCAGGGTATCGGCGCGTCGAGCCCGGCCAACGCCTACCCGGCCCGCCTCCAGATCGACCTCCGCAAGAAGCTGCACGGAATCGACGTCGCGGTCATCAATCGCGGGATCGGCGGCGAGCACGTCGACGACATGCTGGCGCGGCTCGACCGGGACGTCATCGCGGCCGAACCGCAGCTCGTGATCTGGCAGACGGGCAGCAACGATCCGCTGCGCGGGGTCTCGGTCGAACATTTCCGCGAGGCCACCGTGTCGGCCATCCGCCGGATCCGCGAGGCCGGGATCGACGTGGTGCTGATGGAACCGCAATGGTGCCCGAAGCTGGAAGCCACGCCGGGCGCCTCCCGCTTCCGTGACGCGGTCCGCAGCATCGGCGACGACCTCGACGTTCCGGTGATCCGCCGCGCCGATCTCATGCACGGCTGGGTGCGCGAGGGTAAGCTGACCACCAAGCAGCTCTTCGCCGCCGACGGGCTCCACATGGCCGATCGCGGCTACGCCCTCCTGGCCGAGGCCGCGGCGCAATCGATCCTGCAGGATGCGGGTCCTGTGCGGAGCTTCGAGCCTGTGGCCGAATAGAGGGCGCCCCACCGTCCCTTCCGGCTGGACTCGGCCGGCGAAGCTCCCCATCTCGGCGCGATCGAGAGCGGAGCCGAACCTTGAGCCAGGATGCATTCAGGTATGAAGACCGGGGCGCGGTGCCCCAGATGCACGCGACCACGATCCTGATGGTGCGCAAGGGCGGCCGTGTCGTCATCGGCGGCGACGGTCAGGTCAGCCTGGGCCAGACCATCGTGAAGGGGAATGCCCGCAAGGTCCGGCGCCTGGCCAAGGGCGCGGTGATCGGCGGCTTCGCCGGCGCCACGGCGGACGCCTTCACTCTGTTCGAACGCCTCGAAGCCAAGCTTGAGCAATATCCCGGTCAGCTGACGCGGGCCTGCGTCGAACTCACCAAGGATTGGCGGACGGATCGCTACCTCCGCCGCCTCGAGGCGATGATGCTGGTCGCCGACCGCGATGTCAGCCTGCTTCTGTCGGGCTCGGGCGACGTTCTGGAACCGGAAAGCGGCGTCATGGCTATCGGCTCGGGCGGCAATTACGCCCTGGCGGCCGCCCGCGCGCTGGAAGACGGAGACCTCGATGCAGAGGCGATCGTCCGGCGCGCCATGGGGATCGCCGCGGAGATCTGCGTCTACACGAACGGCAATCTGGTGATCGAGACCCTCGAAGCCTGACCTCCCGCGGCTGCGGCCTGAGCCGGCGTCGACACCGTACGATCGACGCCGCTTCTCGCACCGTGGCCGCCCGCATCCGGATCGTCGGGGCGCGCATGCGCCGCCGAGACGGGCTACGCGGCGCATCCTCATCGCGCACGCAGCGGACTTTGCGATGCGGGTCGTATTCGCGTGCAATGAGGAAAAGAAGCGGCTCCAGCCGACTTCAGGAGATCCTCTCAATCCTAAATTCTACAATGAAAATTCGACGATCAATCAATCGATTGATGTAAAAACGGTCAGATTAGCTAAATTTCGTGCGCTTCATCTACCGAGTACGAGAGCTTCCGGATCCATCACTGAAATTTGAGCGCCGGGCCCGCCATCTCGCGGCACAGCTCCAGCCGAGATTTACGACGACGACTGCATCGGTAAGGGAATTTTCACGCTGTAAAATGCATAGTCGGCCCATAATAAGCAAAATTCGTCGCGCAACATGCGCGCTGAGGGCTGAACTATGCGATCGATTAATGACGTCCGCATCGTGACGAAACTGACCGCCGCCTTCGGCAGCTTAGCGGCGGTAACGGTTGGGATCAGCGCGATCGGATACAGTCATCTAACGTCGATCGAGCGGGTCAATCATCTTACGGAGCATACCTACCAGGTCATCTCTGCGCTCGACGGCGTGACGCAGTCGATGCTGAACCAGGAAACGGGGCTCCGCGGCTATCTGCTCTCGGGCGACCCGAAATTTCTGGAGCCGTTCCGCAACGGCCAGAAGGCCTACAAGGCGGCGCTGGAGACCGCGCAGGCGCTCACGGTGGACAACGCAGCGCAGCAGGCGCGCCTGGCGGCCGTGAACAGCTTGGCCGCGACCTGGTCGAACGACATCGCCCGGAACGAGATCGCCCTCGTCGAGGCGGGCCAGCTCGACGCGGCGCGCCAGATCGAGGCGAGCGGGGCCGGGAAGGCGTCCATGGACGCCCTGCGCGCGAAGCTTGCCGACGCGGACCAGGCCGAGCGGGAGCTCCTCGGAGCCCGCAGCGACGAACAGGGGCGCTCGTTCAGCGCCGCCTATCTCGCCAGTCTTCTCGGCAGCGTGGCCAGCGTCGTCATCGCAGCGCTTCTGGCGTTCCTGGTCTTCGCGATGCTGACCCGCCCGCTTGGCCGGCTCGTCGCGGTGCTCCAGCGGATGGCCCGGGGTGAGATCGAGGCCGAGATCGCGGAGGCCCGACGCGGCGACGAGATCGGCGCGGTCGGGCGGGCCGTGGAGGGAATCAAGACCATGGTCGCCAGGAAGGCGGCCGAGGATGCCGAGATCAAGCGGATCGCCGACACGGCGGCGGCGGCCGAGCGGCGCCGGACCATGATCGAGCTGGCCGACAGCTTCGATCGCGCAGTGGGCGGGATCGTCGGGATGGTGTCGTCCTCGGCCACGGAACTGCAGGCGACCGCGCGGACCATGTCGGCGACCGCCTCCGAGACGTCGAGCCAGTCGACCACGGTGGCGGCGGCCGCCGAAGAGGCGGCCACCAATGTGAACACGGTGGCGGCGGCGGCCGAGCAGCTGGGCTCCTCGGTCCAGGAAATCGGCCGGCAGGTGGACGGTTCGGCCCATCTGGCGCAGCGCGCCGTCTCGGACGCCGACCAGACCGGCGCCCTGGTCCAGGAGCTGAGCAATTCCGTGTCGCGGATCGGCGACGTGGTCGGCCTGATCTCGAACATCGCCGGCCAGACCAACCTGCTTGCGCTGAACGCCACCATCGAGGCCGCCCGCGCCGGTGCCGCCGGCAAGGGCTTCGCCGTCGTCGCCGCCGAGGTGAAGGCGCTGGCCGAGCAGACCGCGAAGGCGACCCACGAGATTTCCGGCCAGATCGCGCAGATCCAGGCGGTGACCGGTCAGGCCGTGACGTCGATCGGCGGCATCACCGAGCGGATCCGGGAGATCAGTGGCGTCGCCACCTCGATCGCCGCCGCGGTCGAGCAACAGGGCGCGGCCACGCAGGAGATCGTCCGGAATGTCGCGCAGGCGGCGGTCGGCGCCGGCGAGGTGACGAGCAACATCTCGGGTGTCGCGGGCGCCGCCGAGGAGACCGGCATGGCGGCCGGCCAGGTGCTCGACGCGGCGTCCGAGCTTTCGCGGCAATCGGAGAAGCTGACCGCCGAGGTCGACCGGTTCCTCGTGAGCGTCCGCGCGGCGTGAGCGGTGCCGCGCAGCGGGCTTCCGGCGACGGAGGCCCGTTCGTCAAAACAAATAATGCCGACGGCGATTAGTTTACGCGGCTTTGACGAATAACCGGCATTTTAGCGCCAATCGAGCCTCTGCGGTTGGATCTCAATGAAAATCGGCGGAAAACTTCTGGGCTTCGTCGGCGCGTGCAGCCTGACGACGCTGATCGTGGCCGGGGTCAGCGTCACGACGCTGAGAAGCTTCGAGCACTCCCTCACGAGCGTCGAGAACGCCTCGATCCGGGCGCTCGACGCCGCCAACTTCAACCGCCTCGCCGCCGAAGTGACCATGGATTCGCGGGGCGTCTACGCCTCCGCCGACCGCACGGAGGCGGCCAAGTACACCGCCGGCATCCGCAAGGGTCTGGCCGAGATGGACGCGCTCCGGGCGGACTGGGCGCCGCGGGTGACCGAGGCCGAGCGCCCGCTCTTCGACGCCATGGTGCGCAATGCCGAGGCGTTCCGGACCCTGCGCAGCGCCCTCGCGGAGGCTGGCGACACGACCGGCCCCAAGGCGGCCGCCGAACTCGGCTTCAACGACGCCAATCGCGCCAACCGCAAGGTCTTCCAGGCGAGCATCGATGCCCTGGTGAAGCAGGGCCGGACCGAGATGGCGGCGATCAAGTCGGACACCCAGGCGCTGTTCCAGGCGCGGACGCTGCTCCTCCTCGGCCTCGCGCTGGCCGGAACCGCGATCTGCTGCGCCCTGGGCCTGCTCATCGGGCAGCGGCAGATCGCCCGGCCGCTGCGGGCGGTCTCGGAGGCGATCCAGCGCCTCTCGCGCGGCGACCTGACCCTGCCCGCGATCAAGCCGGGGCGCGACGAGATCGGGGCGATCTGGACCAGCATGCAGGTCTTCAGCGACACGATGCGCGAGGCCGAGACCCTCCGGCACGAGCACGAGCGGATGCGGGTCGATACGGCGGCGCGCAAGCGTTCCGAGATGGCCGGGCTCGCCGATCAGTTCCAAAGCAACCTCGGCGGGCTGGTCGATCACCTGGCCGGAGCGGCAGCCGGCTTGGAGCGCGCCGCCGCCACCATGGCGGGCAACGCCGATCACGCCGGCACGCAGTCCCAGGTCGTGACCCGCGCCGCCGAGACCACCGCCTACAACGTCGAGGCCGTCGCCGCCGCCACCGAGGAACTCGCCGCGACGGCGAGCGAGATCGGCGTTCAGGTCACGCAGACCTCCACCGCGGCCGAGGGGGCCGTCGAAGCGACGCGGCGGACCCGGACGAGCGTCCAGGCCCTCGCCCGCAGCGCCGAGGGCATCGGGCAGGTCGTCTCCCTCATCTCCACGATTGCCGGCCAGACCAACCTGCTGGCGCTCAACGCGACGATCGAGGCCGCCCGCGCCGGCGAGGCCGGACGCGGCTTCGCGGTCGTCGCCACAGAGGTCAAGGATCTGGCCACCCAGACCGCCAAGGCCACCGAAGAGATCGCCGGGCAGATCGCCGCCATGCGGGCGGCGACCCACGAGGCCGTCGCCGCGATCGAGGAGATCGGCGGCACGATCGAGCAGGTCCACGGCATCGCCCTCGGTGTGGCCGCGGCCGTCGAGGAGCAGCAATTGGCCACGCAGGAAATCGCCCGCAGCGTCTCGGAGGCCGCGAGCGGCACCCGCTCCGTCACCGAGACCATGGCGCTGGTCCTGGGTGCGGCCCGCGAGACCGGCGCGAGCGCCGCGGAGGTGCTGGCGGCCGCCGCCGACATCGCCCGCCGCTCCAACGGGCTGGGGAGCGAGGTGGCGGGCTTCGTGGCGCAGGTCCGGGCGGCCTGACGGTCCAGCCGCCGCGCGCGGATGTTGCATTGCAGCGCGCAGGCCCCTAGGGTCCGCGCATTCGCAAGGACCCGGTGAAAGCCCGGGTGGCTCTTCCGGCCGCCGATCCGCCGGACCACGCATTCGAGACGCGCCATGACCCGCCAGCGACGCGGGCACGCCGCTCGTGCGGAATCAAGCATGTCACTCAGCTCACCCGGACAGACTGGGTTTCTCCGGTCGTGGACATCCAACATCCGCGGCGACACCCTCTCGGGGATCGTCGTCGCCCTCGCGCTGATCCCCGAGGCCATCGGCTTTTCGGTCATCGCCGGCGTCGACCCGAAGGTCGGTCTCTACGCCTCCGTGGTCATCGCCTGCACCATCGCCTTCGCGGGCGGCCGCCCCGCCATGATCTCGGCCGCCACCGCCGCCACCGCCGTCGTGATGGTCGAGCTCGTGCGCGACCACGGGGTGCAGTACCTCTTCGCCGCCACCATCCTGATGGGCGTGATCCAGATCCTGGCCGGCCTCCTCCGGTTGGGCCGGCTGATGCGGTTCGTCTCGCAGTCGGTGATGACCGGCTTCGTCAACGCCCTGGCGATCCTGATCTTCCTGGCGCAGATGCCCGAACTGACCGGCGTCACGCCGGCGACCTACGGGCTCATCGCCCTGGGCTTGGCGATTATCTATGGCGTGCCGCGGATCACCCGCGCGATCCCCGCCCCGCTCATCGCCATCGCGGTGCTGACGGCGATCACCGCGATCTTCCACCTCGACGTCCGCACGGTCGCCCATCTCGGCGCCCTGCCCTCGGCGCTGCCGAGCTTCGCCCTGCCGGACGTGCCCCTCACCTTCGAGACCCTGCGGATCCTTCTGCCCTACGCGGCGACGTTGGCCGCGGTCGGCCTGCTGGAGAGCCTGCTCACCGCGCAGATCGTCGATGACCTGACCGACACGGGCAGCGACAAGAACCGTGAATGCATGGGCCAGGGCGTGGCCAACATGGCCTCCGCGGTGTTCGGCGGCATGGGCGGCTGCGCGATGATCGGCCAGTCGGTGATCAACGTCTCCTCGGGCGCCCGCGGCCGCCTCTCGACGCTGGTGGCCGGGGCCTTCCTGCTGCTGCTCCTCGTGGCGCTGCAGGATCTGCTCGCCGTGGTGCCCGTGGCGGCCCTGACCGCCGTGATGATCATGGTCTCGATCAACACCTTCTCCTGGCGTTCCCTGGCCCGCCTGCGGACCAACCCGCTGCCATCCTCCGCGGTGATGCTGGCCACCGTCCTGGTCGTCGTGGCCACGAAGGATCTCGCCATCGGCGTGCTGGTCGGCGTGCTGCTCTCGGGCGTGTTCTTCGCCGGCAAGGTCTCCCGTCTCAACCGGATCACCTCCAGCCTCTCGGCCGATGGCCGGACCCGCACCTACGCCATCACCGGGCAGGTGTTCTTCGCCTCCGCCGGCACGTTCTCCGAGGCGATCGACGTGCTGGAGCCGGTCGAGCGTCTCGTGATCGACGTCCACGCGGCGCATTTCTGGGACATCTCGGCGGTCGCAGCCCTCGACCGGGTGGTGCTGAAGGCCCGCGCCCGCGGGCGCCTCGTCGAGGTCGTCGGCCTCAACGCCGCCAGCTCGACCCTGGTCGAGCGGTTCGGCCAGCACGACAAGCCCGGCGTCGCAGCGGTGCCGGCAGCGCATTGAGGCGGCTATCGGCCCACGCGGCGCCCCCTTGCGCGGGGCCGCGTGGGACCCCATTCCCGGCGCGGGGCCGATTTCGGGCCGGGAACAGGGATGGCACAGCGGTGACGACGTTCTCTCCGCGCGAGATCGTGTCCGAACTCGATCGCTTCATCGTCGGGCAACACGACGCCAAGCGCGCCGTGGCGATCGCGCTGCGCAATCGCTGGCGACGCCAGCAGCTGATCGGTCCGCTCCGCGAGGAGGTCGCGCCCAAGAACATCCTGATGATCGGGCCGACCGGGTGCGGAAAGACCGAGATCGCCCGCCGCCTCGCCCGGCTCGCCAACGCCCCGTTCCTCAAGGTCGAGGCCACCAAGTTCACCGAGGTCGGCTATGTCGGCCGCGATGTCGAGCAGATCATCCGTGATCTCGTCGAAGTGGCGATCGGCCTGACCCGGCAGGTGAAGCGCGAGGGCGTGAAGGCCAAGGCCGAAGCCGCGGCCGAGAACCGCCTCCTCGACGCCCTCGTCGGGCCGACCGCCAGCCAGGCCACCCGTGACAGCTTCCGACGCAAGCTCCGCAACAGCGAGCTCGACGACAAGGAGGTGGAGCTGGAGCTGACCTCCGGCGCCCCCACGGGCATGCCGATGTTCGAGATTCCCGGTGTGCCGGGGGCCTCCATGGGCGCGATCAACATCGGCGACATGCTCGGCAAGGCACTCGGCGGCCAGCGCGGCAAGCCGCGCCGGATCCTGGTCCGGGACGCCTATGCGCCCCTGATGGCCGAGGAATCCGATAAGCTCGTCGACGACGAGGCGCTGGTCCGCGAGGCGATCGGCGAGGTCGAGAACAACGGCATCGTGTTCCTCGACGAGATCGACAAGATCTGTGCCCGCGAGGGCCGGTCCTCCGGCGACGTGTCCCGGGAGGGCGTACAGCGCGACCTTCTGCCGTTGATCGAAGGCACCACGATCGCCACCAAGCACGGCCCGGTGAAGACGGACCACGTCCTGTTCATCGCCTCGGGCGCCTTCCACGTCTCGAAGCCGTCCGACCTCCTGCCCGAGCTGCAGGGCCGCCTGCCGATCCGCGTGGAGTTGCAGCCGCTGACGGTGGACGACTTCAAGCAGATTCTCACCGCCACCGAGGCGAGCCTGATCAAGCAGACGGTCGCGCTGATGGAAACGGAGGGCGTGACCCTGTCCTTCACGGACGACGCGGTGGACGCGCTCGCCCGGGTCGCGGTCGAGGTGAATTCCTCGGTGGAGAACATTGGTGCCCGCCGGCTTCAGACGGTTCTCGAACGGGTGATCGACGAGATCTCCTTCACCGCCACAGACCGCTCCGGCGAGACGGTGCCGATCGACGCGGCCTATGTGCGCGAGCGGGTTCAGGACCTGGCGTCTAACGCCGATCTGAGTCGGTTCATCCTCTAGGACCTGGACGTCATCCGCGCTCCGGTTTGCGGCCAGGCCGTCATTCCGGAGCGCCGCGCCGGAGCGCCACGCCGGAGCGCCAGAGGCGAGCCCGGGCTTCGCGACGCGGTCCCGGAACCTCCAGTCATGATTGAGGGTGGCGTGAGCCATGCGGCCTGGCGCGGCCCTTGGCGGCCGCCGCGTCTGCTAGGCCCGCGCCGGGGCGCGGTGCTGGGGAATGTCGACGCGTGTCACGCATAAGATTCGGCCTCGGCGACACGATGCTCTCGGTCGCCGCGCTCGTGACCGGCATGGTCTCCCTCCAGAGCGGAGCGACCTTCGCCAAGAGCCTGTTTCCGGCGGTCGGTGCATCCGGGACGTCCGCCCTGCGGGTCGGCTTCTCGGCACTGATCCTCGTTGCCGTCTGGCGGCCGTGGCGGCGCAGCCTCCCGGCGCGCGAGGCCGGCTGGATCGCCCTCTACGGGACGGCCCTCGGGCTGATGAACCTCCTGTTCTATCTCGCCCTGGCACGGCTGCCCCTCGGACCGGCCGTGGCCATCGAGTTCGTCGGGCCGCTGGCCGTCGCTCTGATCGCGTCACGCCGCCGGTCGGATTTCCTGTGGATCGGCGTGGCGGTCACCGGACTCGCGCTGCTCCTGCCGATCTCCGGTCAGGACGGACTCGATCCGATCGGGATCCTACTCGATCTCGGCGCGGCCCTGTGCTGGGCGCTCTACATCCTTTTCGGACAGCGCGCGGGGCGGATCGACGGCGGCCAGGCCGTGTCCCTCGGCATGTTCACGGCGGCCATCGTGGTGGCGCCCTTCGGCCTGTCGGAGGCCGGACCGGCCCTGCTCACCCCCGGCATCCTGGCCGCAGGCCTTGGCGTGGCAGTGATGTCGAGTGCCCTGCCCTATTCCCTGGAGATGTTCGCCCTGCGCCGGCTCGACCGGAAGAGCTTCGGCGTCCTGATGAGCCTGGAACCCGCCGTGGCGGCCTGCGCCGGCCTCGTTCTCCTGGGGGAGCGAATCAGTCCCATCCAATGGCTGGCGATCGGATTGGTGATCGCGGCCTCCGTGGGAATCACCGTGAGCACGCGGCGGACGACCCCGACCGCGGCCGTACTGGAAGCCTGATCGTGAAGACTACTTCCCCGCCAGAACCCGCGAGGCGACGTTTATGTATTTGCGGCCCGCTTCCTGGGCGTGAAGCACGGCGTCGCCGAGCTTCTCCTCGTCGCGGACGCTGGCCAGCTTGATCAGCATCGGCAGGTTGATGCCCGCCACGACCTCCACCGAGCCGCCGTTCATGCAGGACAGGGCGAGGTTCGACGGCGTGCCGCCGAACATGTCGGTGAGCACGACCACGCCCTCACCGGTATTCACCCGACAGACCGCGGACATGATGTCCCGCCGTCGCAATTCCATATCGTCTTCCGGCCCGATCGTGATCGTCTCGATCTGATCCTGCGGGCCGACCACGTGCTCCAGAGCGGCCTTGAACTCGGTCGCCAGTAGCCCGTGAGTTACGAGCACCATGCCAATCATCGACACGTGTTCCAACGTCCTGTGAATGCCGCCATGTTGTGCATCGCACAGCCCCCCACAAGGCGAACGCGACTTTTTTGCCCGGACATTTCCGCGATCATGCCACGGCCGCAGCGGCTGCGCCATGGGGGTATACCAGTCTTAGGCGAATCGAACCGCCTGTGCGGCTGCGAAGTCACGGCCGATGCTTTCGCAGTGCCGCACGGATGAGCAGCGGCGCGAGGCCGGCGGCGCGCACGCCCCGGTCGAGCACGAGGCGCGGCAGGGTCAGGCCGAGGAGCGCCGCCGCCTCGGGGGGCTCCGGCAGGCGCGGTGCCGTCTCCACGAGATCGACGGCGAGATCCAGGACCACATCCGGGCGGAACGGGATGCCGAGCTCGGCCACGGGCAGGATCCCCTGCCCTCGGATCTCGACCTGTCCGGCGAGGCTCGGATGTGGACATGCCACGAGTCGCCCTTCGCGCACCGTACAGACGACGCGGTCGTCGGCCACGAAGGCCCCGTCGGCCGCGGCGGCGAGCAGGAGCGCGAGACTGGATTTGCCGGCGCCCGACGGGCCGCGAATCAGGATCCCGGTCTCGCACAGCGCGATACAGGCGCCGTGAAGGGTGACCATCAGGCGTGGAGTTGCCGCGGGGCCGCCGGCAGGCGGACCACGAAGCGGGCGCCGCGCACGGTGGGCTCGCCATCCTCATCCGGGGCGCCGGGCCGGTTCTCGGCGCGGATCGTGCCGCGATGGGCCTGGACGATCTGGCGGGAGATCGACAGGCCGAGCCCTGAATTCTGGCCGAAGCCCTGCTCGGGCCGGTCGGTGTAGAAGCGCTCGAAGATCCGCTCCAGGGCATGCTCCGGGATGCCCGGACCCTCGTCCTCGCAGATCATCTCCACCTCACCACGGACCCGGCGCAGCACCACCCGGACCTTCGCGTCGCTCGGCGAGAACGAACGGGCGTTGTCGAGGAGGTTGTTGACCACCTGGCCGAGCCGGCTGTCGTGGCCGATGATCGTGAACGGCGCATCCTGCTCCGATCCGATCGATTCGACGTCGAGCTGGATCAGGCAGTCCTTCGGGCGCCGCCGCTCGTTGGCCACGGAGACGACGGTGGTGAGAAGCCGCCGGAGATCCACGCGCCGGGCTTCGGCGCGCGCGAGTTCCGCATCGAGCCGCGAGGCGTCCGCGATGTCGCTGATCAGCCGGTCGAGGCGCTTCACGTCGTGCTGGATGATCGCCATCAGGCGGCCGCGGGATTCGTCGGTCTTGGCGAGCGGCAGGGTTTCCACCGCGCTGCGCAGCGACGTGAGCGGATTTTTCAGCTCGTGGCTGACATCGGCCGCGAAGCTCTCGATGGCGTCGATCCGCCGGTAGAGCGCCTGGGTCATGTCGCGCAGGGCGCCGGACAGATGGCCGATCTCGTCGGTCCGCTCGGTGAAATCGGGGATCTCCTCGCGGGTCTTGATGCCCATCCGGACCTTCTCGGCGGCCTCGGCCAGGCGGCGCACCGGCCCCGCGATGGCGCCGGCCAGCAGGAACGACAGCACCACCATCACCGCCGAGGCGACGAGGAAGACCTGGAGCAGGCCGAACCGCTCCGAGGCGATGACCCGGTCGATGGCGTCGCCCTGGGTCGAGATCAGCAGGGCGCCGCGGACCGAGCCGGCCCGGTGGATCGGCACCGCCACCGACACGGTGGTCTCGCCGAGCTTGTTGCGGCGCACGAGGCTGCCGCGGTTGCCGCCGAGCGCCGCCTGGACCTCCCGGAGGGAGTGGCCGTTCACCGGCCCGGTCTCCTCGGCGGTCTCGGTCCGGCTGCGGAACAGGCCGCCGAGCTTCGCCTGGATCGTCTCGAAGGCGGATTCGAGCATCCCGGGCTTGTGGGGCTTGGGCTCCAGCGGATCGGGCCGGCTGGCGTCGCCGCGCTTGAACAGGGTGCGGGTGTCGAACAGGAGGCCGCCCTCCTGATCGTAGACCCGGGCGCGGTTGCCCGTCGGCGTCACGAGGCGCGACAGGAGCGGCGCCACCTTCTCGGGGTTGAGCGAGAAGGCGAGCGGCTGTGATTCCTCCTCCGCCGCCTCGCCGGCCTGCTGCTGGAGCAGCTTGTCGGGATCGATGCGGATCGTGTCGGTGTCCACCGACGCCGAGGCAGCGATCGCCCCCGCGATGATCTCGCCCTGAATGGCGAGGCTCTGGATCCGGGCCTGGATCAGGCCCTGGCGGAACTGGTTCAGGTAGAGGAACCCGACGAGCAGCGCGATCAGCCCGACGAGGTTGAGGACGACGATGCGGCGCGTCAGGCTCGACGAGGCGCGCTGGCCGATCGCGTCCCACACGGCGCGGGGCAGGCCGAGCGGTCGGAACAGAATCTGGGCCAGGGAGGCGCGGGGCGGGGCATCCTCGGTCTGGGGCTGGGTGGTCCGGGCGGTCACGGGGCGGATCCTGGAGATCACGCCTCCTTGAAGCGGTAGCCGACGCCGTAGAGCGTCTCGATCATGTCGAAGCTCTGGTCGGTGACCTTGAACTTCTTGCGCAGCCGCTTGATGTGGCTGTCGATGGTCCGGTCATCAACATAGACCTGATCGTCGTAGGCCGCGTCCATCAGGGCGTTGCGGCTCTTCACCACGCCGGGGCGCTGCGCGAGCGCCTGCAGAATCAGGAACTCCGTGACCGTCAGGGTCACCGGCTCGCCCTTCCACGTGCAGGTGTGGCGCTCGGGATCCATCATCAGCGCGCCGCGCTCCAGCGACCGGGCCGCCACCTCGGCCTCGCCCCGGGGCGTGCTGCCGGGGGCCTCCTTGGCGAAGCGCCGGAGCACCGCCTTGACCCGCTCCACGAGGAGCCGCTGCGAGAACGGCTTATGGATGAAGTCGTCCGCGCCCATCTTGAGGCCGAACAGCTCGTCGATCTCCTCGTCCTTCGAGGTCAGGAAGATCACGGGAAGGTCGGATTTCTGCCGCAGGCGTCGGAGAAGCTCCATCCCGTCCATGCGCGGCATCTTGATGTCGAAGATCGCGAGATCGGGCGGCGAATGGCGCAGACCGTCCAGCGCGGAGGCGCCGTCCGTGTAGGTCTGGATGCGGTAACCTTCGGTCTCCAGCGCGATCGACACAGAGGTGAGGATGTTCCGGTCGTCGTCGACGAGGGCGATGGTCGGCATGCGCGGTCCCTGACTGAACGGGCTCAGGCGCGGTCCCGGCTCTACGCACAGGCCGCGCCGCATCCCGGCCCACGAGGGGCAGACGAAAACGCGAACCGGGCAGTTTCGGCGCAGCCCGGCACACGCAAAGGGACAGGTGCTTTAGTACGACCGATCGGAAAAAGCGAGCGGCGGTCATAGCTTGGCCGTAACAGCGGCACGCCGCGGCCCATCTGACGCGGTTCGGACGCCTCGCGCGCGCTGCAGCAGATCGCTAACATGGCGGCGGAATGCGGCGGCAATTCGGACCGGGGAGGAATCGCGGATGGGCGAGACGATGGACACGGGTCCGGGTCCCGGCGGACCGGCCCGTCCGCTGCCCGCCGAAGCGGCGCCGTTCGACGCGATCGGCCTGTCGCGGATGCTCCTGCGCAGCATCCGTTCGGGTGCCCTCGCGACCCTGGATCCGGACGGCACGCCCTTCGCGTCCCTCGTCACCATCGCCACCGACATGGACGGCACGCCGCTGATGCTGCTGTCGCGGCTGTCGGCCCATACCCGCAACCTGCTCGCCGAGCCGCGCTGCTCGCTGCTGTTCGCGCAGGGCGGCAAGGGCGATCCCCTCGCCCATCCCCGGCTGACGGTGGTCGGCCGCGCCGTCCAGACACCTGAGGCGCGGGCGCGCGAGCGGTTCCTGGCCCGCCACCCGAAGGCCAAGCTCTACGCCGATTTCCCCGATTTCGGCTTCTTCGCCCTCGCGCCGGACGCCGGCCATCTCAACGGCGGCTTCGCCAAGGCCGCGACGCTGACCCGGGACCAGCTCCTCCTCGATCTCTCGGACGTGCAGCCGATCGTGGCCGGCGAGCGCGGCGCCGTGGAGCATATGAACGCCGACCATGCGGACGCGTTGGCGCTCTACGCCGCGGGCGCGGGCGGCGAGGCCGGGCTGCCCTGGCGGCTCACCGGCCTCGACCCCGAGGGCATGGACCTGATGGCGGGCGATCGCACCGTCCGGGCCCCCTATCCGGAGCGCGTCACCGACATGGGTGCGCTGCGCAAAAGCCTCGTTGCCATGGCCGCGCGGGCGCGCGCGACCGGTGCGGACGCGTGAACGCGCAAGGACTTCACGATCAGGCATGGCGAAAAGTCGCTGCGTGCCCCATATCGGGGCGATGAGCGATACCCAGACTGATACCTACCCCTTCAGCCTCGATGTGGAGCCGGTCGGCGAGAGCGGCTCCCTGTTCCAGTGGAGCATCCGCAAGCACGGCAAGCTGCACCAGCGCTCGGACCGGAAACATCCGACCGAGGCCAAGGCGCGCTCCCATGGCGAGGCCGAGATCGAGCGCCTGATCCGCGACCGCGGTCGCTGATCGGACGGACGATCGTCGGCGACAGTCCCGTCGTTCACCCGGGGGCCGGCACGTTCCGGCCCCCGTCGTTTGTCCGTGGATCGGACGACCGGGTCCATGCCCTCCGTCATCCCGGGACCGCGACGCGCAGCCCGCGATCGGGACACGCGGCGGCATCCGAGGGCGCCAGCCGGTGCGGTTCCGGTATTCGGGCCCTTCTGCGCCCGCCCGGAATGACGGGACGGGACCCTCATCGCGACGGCGCCGGTCCTCAGGCGCTTAGGCCGCGCTTGGCGCCTTCCCGCGGCGCTGCTATCTCGCGCGGGAGCCGATCTTTTCGAATACGTCCCGACGTCAGAGGGTGCGCGCCGGCGTGCGCCCGAACGGAATGCCGATGACAGCCCCGATCGAATCCATCCGCAATTTCTCGATCGTCGCACATATCGACCACGGCAAATCGACCTTGGCCGACCGGCTGATCCAGGCCACCGGCACCGTCGCGCTCCGCGACATGAGCGAGCAGATGCTCGACTCGATGGATATCGAGAAGGAGCGCGGCATCACCATCAAGGCGCAGACCGTGCGCCTGGAATACAAGGCGCAGGACGGCAAGGATTACGTCCTGAACCTGATGGACACGCCCGGCCACGTGGACTTCGCCTACGAGGTGTCGCGCTCGCTCGCCGCCTGCGAGGGGTCCCTCCTCGTGGTCGACGCCTCGCAGGGCGTGGAGGCGCAGACCCTCGCCAACGTCTATCAGGCGCTCGACGCCAACCACGAGATTGTGCCCGTCCTCAACAAGGTCGACCTGCCGGCGGCCGAGCCGGAGCGGGTGAAGGAACAGATCGAGGAGGTGATCGGCCTCGATGCCTCCGACGCGGTGCCGATCTCGGCCAAGACCGGGCTGAACATCGAGGCGGTGCTGGAGGCGATCGTCACCCGCCTGCCGCCGCCGAAGGGCAGGAGCGACGCGCCGCTGAAGGCGCTCCTCGTGGACAGCTGGTACGACGCCTATCTCGGCGTCGTGGTGCTGGTGCGAATCATCGACGGCACACTCAAGAAGGGCATGACCATCCGCATGATGGGCGCCGACGCCGTGTACGGCGTCGACCGGATCGGCGTGTTCCGGCCGAAGATGGCCGATATCGACGCCCTCGGCCCGGGCGAGGTCGGCTTCTTCACCGGCTCGATCAAGGAAGTGGCCGACACCCGCGTCGGCGACACCATCACCGAGGACAAGCGCCAGACCACCGAGATGCTGCCGGGCTTCAAGGAAGTCCAGGCGGTGGTGTTCTGCGGCCTGTTCCCGGTGGACGCGGCCGAGTTCGAGAATCTCCGCTCGGCCATGGGCCGGCTGCGGCTCAACGACGCCTCCTTCTCCTACGAGATGGAGTCTTCGGCCGCCCTCGGCTTCGGCTTCCGCTGCGGCTTCCTCGGCCTCCTGCACCTGGAGATCATCCAGGAGCGGCTTGAGCGCGAGTTCAACCTCGACCTGATCTCGACCGCGCCCTCGGTGGTCTACCGCCTGAAGATGCGCGACGGGGAGGTGAAGGAACTCCACAACCCGGCCGACATGCCGGACATCATGAAGATCGAATCGATCGAGGAGCCCTGGATCCGCGCCACGATCCTGACGCCCGACGAGTATCTCGGCGGCGTTCTGAAGCTCTGCCAGGACCGCCGGGGCGTCCAGATCGACCTCAACTACGTCGGCAAGCGCGCCATGGTGGTCTATGACCTGCCGCTGAACGAGGTGGTGTTCGATTTCTACGACCGGCTGAAGTCGATTTCGAAGGGCTATGCCTCCTTCGATTACCACGTCTCGGATTACCGCGAGGGCGACCTCGTGAAGATGTCGATCCTGGTGAATGCCGAGCCGGTGGACGCCCTGTCGATGCTGGTCCACCGCACCCGCGCCGAATCGCGCGGCCGGGCCATGTGCGAGAAGCTCAAGGACCTGATTCCCCGCCACCTGTTCCAGATCCCCGTCCAGGCGGCGATCGGCGGCAAGATCATCGCCCGCGAGACGATCAAGGCTCTGTCCAAGGACGTCACCGCCAAGTGCTACGGCGGCGACATCTCGCGCAAGCGCAAGCTTCTGGACAAGCAGAAGGAAGGCAAGAAGAAGATGCGCCAGTTCGGGCGCGTCGAGATTCCGCAGGAAGCGTTCATCGCGGCGCTGAAGATGGACGATTGAGGCGCCGCGTTGGTGAGGCGCTTTCCGTCATCTGTCACGAGGAAGACGCGAGAGCCGATCTTGCTTTTGCGTTCGAACGTGATGGCCGGTTCTGAAATGGGAACCGGCCTTTTCCGTCGTTGCGAGCGCAGCGGCGCTGCGGGGCGCAAAAAGAGCGTCTACCCCGGCGGCAGCACGTCGATCTGGATCCCCGCATAATACGCCGCCAGATTGGCGATATCCGCGTCCGACAGCTCCTTCGCGACCACGTTCATGATCTCGTTCTGCCGCTTGCCGTCGCGGTACTCGGTGAGCGCCTTCACGAGGTAGGGCTCGACCTGACCCGCGAGGTTCGGCGCCTCCGGCAGCTTCGAGAGCCCGTCCATCCCGTGGCAGGTCTGGCAGGCGGTCGCGCGCTTCTTGCCCGCAGCGGCGTCGCCGGCCTCGGCCGAGAGCGGGACGAGCGTGGCGGCAAGGAGGAGAAGCAAGCGGATCATCGGGGCGGGCTCGAACTCTCGGACCGGTGGAAACTGGCACCCGCGCTTCCGGACGGGGCGCGGGTCCCCTCTCCCGTGCGGGAGAGGGACAGGGTGAGGGATCGGATCTTTCCGGAGACGGCGCACCCCTCACCCCGACCCTCTCCCGGACGGGAGAGGGGGTGCGTCGCGCCCGTTCGCGACGGGTCGCCCCTCTCGGTGAGGGGCGCCCCGTCACAAGACACTACTTCTCGTAGGAGATCCGATAGATCGCCCCGGCGGAATCGTCCGAGACCAGCAGCGAGCCGTCGAGCATCACCGCCACGTCCACCGGGCGGCCGAGATACTCGCCGTCGCCGGTGAGCCAGCCCTCGGCGAAGGGCTTCACCGATTCCACCTTCCCGTCGGCGCCGAGCTTGGCGAACATCACCCGGGCGCCCACCGGCTCGGTGCGGTTCCAGGACCCGTGCTCGGCGATGAAGATCCCGCCCTTGTAGGAGGCCGGGAACTGCTTGCCGTTGTAGAAGGTCATGCCGAGATCGGCCGCGTGCGGGGGCAGCTCGGCCTGCGGCGCGACGGCGTCAGCCGGCGGGGTCTGGTCCTTGTACTCCACCGTGCGGACCGCACCGCCGCCGAACCACGGGAACCCGAAATTCTCGCCGGCCTTGGTGGCGCGGTTCAGCTCGCCCGGCGGCTTGTCGTCGCCCATGCCGTCCACTTGGTTGTCGGTGAACCAGAGGGACTTGTCGGTGTTGAAGTCCATCCCCACCGAATTGCGGATGCCGGTGGCGTAGACCTCGCGGTTCTTGCCGTCGGCGTCGATGCGGATGATGCCGCCGATGCCGGTCTTCTTGTAGAGATCCATCTTCTCGGGCGGCGGCACGTTGTAGGGCTGGCCCAGCGCGATGTAGGTCTTGCCGTCCGGCCCGACCCGGCAGACCCGGGCGGTGTGGTTGAAGCTCTCCTCGGAGGCCGGGATCAGCGCGCCCTGCTTGACCAGCACGCCGGCGGCGACGTCCGGATTCTCGTAGAAGAACTCGGCGGCCGGGAAGGCAAGGACGCGGTTCTGCTCCACCACGGTGAGCACGCCGTCCTTCGAGAAGCAGACGCCGTTGGGGATCTTGAACGCGATGCCCGGCGCGAAGGGCCGGACCTCGTCGGCGACCCGGTCCTTGTCGCGGTCGGTGACCGTGAAGATCTTGCTCTTGCGCGTGCCGACGAACAGCACACCGGCATTCGGGCCGACCGCGATGGCGCGGGCATCCGGCACCACGGCATAGAGATCGATCTTGAAGCCGTCCGGCAGCTTGATCTTCGACAGGTTCTTGCGGATCGCGTCGGCGCGCCGGCCGGTCTGCGGGATTTCGGCGGCGGCCTGCGTGTCCGTGCTGTGGAAGCCCTCGAGCTTCTCCAGATCGTCGGTCTTGGCCTTGGTCTCGGCAGGGGCGGCGCCCTGCGCCAGGGCGGGCAGAACCGCCGCCGGCATGGCCACGCCCGCGACGAGCGCGGCGAGAAGCAGAGATCGCATCGAAACAAATCCTCCCGGCGGCCCTCGGTTCAGGGCATTACCGGAAGGGAACGATAGGGGCGCGGGAGAGACCGGCAAGCCGCTTCGGTGACGCGGGCCCGGTGCTGTTGCGCGTCAGGCGACCTTCCGCGGCACGAGACGCTCGCTGCCCAGCGCCGCCTCGGCCCCCGACACGCCAGCCTCGGTGTACTCGGCATCCTCGTTGACCCGCCAGACGTCGTGCCGGCGCCGGCCGCAGAGGATGTTCTCCACGGTCAGCATCGCGGTCATCATCGCATGGTCCTGGTTGTTGTACTTGTGCATGCCGTTGCGGCCGACGAGGTGCAGGGTCGGGAAATCCCGCTCCAGCTCCCGCCGCACGGTGACGACGTGGCCGGCATACTCCTCGTCGTAGACCGGGTAGGCCTTCGGCTGGCGGACCACGCAGGCATCGACCACGTCGGCCGGGTCGATCAGGCCGATCTGACCGATCTCGCGCTTGGCGAGCTCCACCAGCTCGGCATCGTCGGCGTTCCACAGGCCGTCGCCCTCGAAGCAGAAATATTCGAGGCCCAGGCAGGTATGATCCGCGTCCGGCACCATCTCGGGGGACCAGGAGCGGAAGTTCTGCACCCGGCCGACCTTCACCGACGGGTCGTGGATGTAGATCCAGTTGTCCGGGAAGTTCTTGTCGGACTTGGCGATCAGCGCCACCGTCAGGAAATCGCGGTACTTCAGCGCCCGGGCGTTGAAGGTGCTGAGCGGCCGCGGGCGGATCGCGTCGACCAGCTCACGGACCGGCGCGGACGAGATGACGTTGCGGGCCGTGAAGGTCTCGCGGCTGCCGTCGGCGCGGCGGGCCGCCACCGTCCAGATGCCGGTCCCGGCATCGTAGCTTAGGGAATCGACGCTGCGGTCGAGGCGCAGGTGGCCGCCCTGGGCCTCGATCTTGGCGGCGGCGGCCTCCCACATCATGCCGGGTCCCCGGCGCGGATAGCGGAACGACTCGATCAGCGTCTTGATGACGGGTCCGCCGGCCGGGGCCCGCTTGCGCAGGCCCAGGGAGCGCTTGATGCCGTCGCGGATCGCCGCGCCGAGGTCGAGCCCCTTGATGCGCTGCGCCGCCCAGTCGGCCGAGATCGCGTCGCAGGACATGCCCCACACCTTCTCGGTGTAGGTCTTGAAGAAGATCGCGAACAGGCGCTCGCCGAACTGGTTGCGCACCCAGGCGTGGAAGGTCTTCGGCTCCTCGATCGGCCGCAGGCGGGCATAGAGGTAGGAGGCGACGCAGGCCGCACTGGTGAAGACGCCGAGGTTGCGGAGCGCCTCGAAGGCCTTGAGCGGGTAGGCGTAGTACCGGCCGCGGTAGTAGATCCGGGACAGGCGCGGCCGCTCGATGAAGTCGTTGGGAAGGATCTCGTCCCAGAGATCGACCACGGCCTGCGACTTCGAGAAGAAGCGGTGGCCGCCGATATCGAACAGGTAGCCGTTGTGGGAAACGGTTCGCGAGATCCCGCCGACCTGCGCCGGATCCCGCTCCAGGACGGTGACGGAGCGCCCCTTCTTCGACAGCAGGTAGGCGGCGGTCAGACCCGCGGGCCCCGCGCCGATCACCAGCGTCTCGGTGTGGTGGCTCATCCCATGCTCCGGCGATTGGTGCGGCGCGCGACGCGCAGGACGCCGACCGGACGGCAGGATGCCGGGTCGTGGTTAAGGAATCGCTGGCGCGGCGGCGGGAACGCGCGGCCGATGTCCCTTGACCGCGCGTTAAGCCGAACCGCGCCAGCATGACGGCGAGGGCATCGACCGCCCGCCCGGGTGATCCAACCATGCCGGCTCCGGCGCCCCTGCCCTCCCGACCGCGCCGGCGGATCGAGACCCGCACGCTCCTGTGGGTGCTCGCTGCCCTCTGCATCGCGACGATGAACGCGCCCCACGCGGTGTGGGAGACGATCCGGCACCTGCGGGTTCCGGATACCGACGACGCCATGCGCCTCGTGGAAGTCCGCGACCTGCTGGCCGGACAGGGCTGGTTCGACAACGTCCAGTACCGGTTCCTGGCCCCGGCCGGCACGCCCAGCCACTGGTCGCGCCTCGTGGACGCACCCATCGCGGCGATGATCCTGGGACTCACGCCCCTGGCAGGTCGCGCGCTGGCGGAAGGCCTCACAGCCGCCTTCTGGCCCATGGTGCTGTTCGGGCTCTACGGCTGGGTTCTGTATCGCGGCGTCCGGCACAGCTTCGGGAGCCGGGCCGCGCTCCTGGCCCTGGTGGCGGCGACGCAGACCTTCGGTGTCACGATCCAGTTCCAGGCAGGCCGGGTCGATCATCACAATCTGCAGATCATCGCGATCCTCGGCCTCGCCTTCTGCATGATCGGCGGCGATCTGAAGCGGGGCGTGATCGGTGGGATTCTGGCCGCCGTCTCCCTGGCGATCGGGCTTGAGGGGCTGCCCTTCGTGGCGCTGGCCGCCCTGTATCTCACGGGTGACTGGTGCCTGCGCGGAGCGCCCGCCCGTGCCCCGCTGGCGGGCTTTGGCCTCGGGCTCGGGGCCGCCGCGCCCGCATTGTTCGCCGTGCAGACAGCGCCTTCCCTCTGGGGTGTCTCGCATTGCGACGCGCTCTCGCCACCGTGGCTCTGGCTGACCGTGGGCGGCCTCGTCTTCGCCACCGGAGTCGCCGTCGCGGGAGAGCGCCTCGCGACGATCCGCACCCGGCTCGCCCTCGCAGGCTTGGCCGGATGCGTCCTTCTGGTCGGGTTCGTCGCCGCCTTCCCGGCCTGTCTCGGCGGCCCCTTCCCGGACATGCCGCCTCTCGTGCGGATCCATTGGCTGCTGACCGTCAACGAGATGGCGCCACTGACGAAATTCGTGGCGCGCGGCCAGTGGGAGGCGCTGGTCTTCTATCCCGTCGTGATCCTCGCGACCTTCACCGCAACCGGGATGGCCTGGCGCATGCCGGAGCGTCGGGCTTGGTCGGTGATGGCGCTGTTCCTGTGGCCCGGGCTGATCCTCGGCATCATTCAGTTCCGCGGCCTCTACATCGCCTCCGGCTTCGTGCCGCTGGTGGCGGGCATCATCCTCGATCGGGCGCTGGCGCGCGCCGCAGGCCCGCCTGCCGATGGCCCACGCTGGCAGATCGCGCTCCTCGGCGCCGGAATGATCAGTTGCCTCTGGATGATCCCGGCGCTCCTGTTGGGAGCGTTGGCGCCGGACCTGCGCACCGCGCCGGATGCGGCCGAGGTCACAGCCTGCCTCAGCGATGCCGCCGTGCGCCCCCTCGCGGCCCTGCCGGAGGGCACCGTGCTGGCGCCGATCGTCCTGGGACCGTCGATCCTGTTGCGGACACCGCATAAGATCGTGGCCGCGCCGTATCACCGGGCGATTCCCGGACTCACGGCCGCAATCGAAGGGCTGGGCGGTACCGAGGCCGACCTCGACCGGGTGCTGACGAAGCTCGGCGTTCAATACCTCGTCGCCTGCCCGGCCCGGCCGGCCGACGATCTTCAGGCCGAGACGGCCTTCGCCACGCGACTCGCCCAGGGCAAGGTCCGGAGCGCCCGCCTGATGCCGCTGGACCTGCCCGGCCCTCTCAAGGCGTGGCGCGTGATGCCCTGAGCGTCAGAACAGGCGACGATCGAGACGGATGATCCGGCAAAGATCGCCGGCGGTCGCGGCCGGCGCGTGCGGCGCGCGGATCAGCAGGGCCTCAGAGCGTCCGAGAACGCCCAGCATGGAGGAATCCTGGCGCTGCTCGGCGGTCGCGATGGGCAGCTGGCCAGGTTCCACGGTGAGGCTCGCGCGCATGTAGTCGGCGCGGCCGTCATTCGCCGAAAGGTCGCGGCCGAGCCTCGCCGGCTCGCTGCGGTCGGCGCCCGCCTGCGGATCCCCCTGGAGCGCACGGATGGCCGGGACCACGAACAGCAGCCCGCAGACGATCGACGAGACCGGATTGCCCGGCAATCCGATCACCAGCATATCGCCGAGGCGGCCGTGCATCAGCGGCTTGCCCGGACGGAGGGCGACCCGCCAGAACCCGAGTTCCAGTCCCTCCTTGGCGAGCGCGCTCTGAACCAGGTCGTGGTCGCCGACGGAGGCGCCCCCGAGGGTCACGAGCAGGTCGGCCCGCGCCTCGCGGGCCCGACGGAACGCATCCGCCAGGGCGGCGTGGTCGTCGGCCGCGATGCCGAGATCGATGATGTCGGCACCCGCCTCCGCCGCGAGGGCCGCCAGCGCGAGGCTGTTCGAAGCGACGATCTGGTCCCAGCCGGGCGTCGCCCCGGGCTCCACCAACTCATCACCGGTGGCGAGGATCGCAACCCGCGGCCTCCGCCGCACGGAGAGGCGCGGATGGCCAGCCGCCGCGGCCAGCGCCAAGCGCCGGGCGTCGAGGCTCATGCCGGCCGGGATAAGGGTTTCGCCCGCGGTGAAATCGAGGCCCGCCCGACGGATGAACCGCATCGGCTCGACCGGCTCGAGGACGCGCACCGTCCCATCCTCCGCGGACGCATTCTCCTGGATCAGAATCGCATCCGCACCCTCCGGAACCGGCGCGCCGGTGAAGATCCGCACCGTCTCGCCTGCGCCAATGCGTCCCGAGAAGCCGTGTCCGGCCGCACTGGTGCCGATCATCCGCAGAGATGCCCCCACCTCTGAGGCGTCGGCGCTGCGCACGGCGTAGCCGTCCATGGCCGAGGCCGGGAACGGCGGCTGTGTGCGGGAGGCGCCGACATCCGCGGCGAGCGTCCGGCCGGCAGCCTGCGCCAGCGGCACGGTTTCGGGTTCGACCGGACCGGCGACGCTCGCGAGAACGCGCGCCAGCGCCTCGGCGACCGGGATCAGGTCGCTCATTCCTGCGGGGCCCGATACGCGCCCGAGCGACCGCCGTCCTTTGCGATGAGGCGTATGCCCTCGATGCGCATGCCGCGATCGACCGCTTTCACCATGTCGTAGACCGTCAGGCAGGCCACCGAGACCGCGGTCAGGGCCTCCATCTCGACACCCGTCGGACCCTGCACCCGGACTTCCGCGGCGATGCGCAGGCCCGGCAGCGCCGCGTCGGGCTCGCACTCGACCCGGACCTTCGACAGCAGCAGCGGGTGACAGAGGGGGATCAACTCGTGGGTGCGCTTGGCCGCCATGATGCCGGCGAGTCGCGCCGTGCCGATCACGTCCCCCTTCTTGGCGTCGCCCTCGCGGATCAGCGCCAGGGTCTCGGGCCTCATCACGATCTGGCCTTCCGCCCGGGCGGTCCGGTCGGTGGCGGGCTTGTCGGTGACGTCGACCATGTTGGCCGCGCCGCTGGTGTCGAGATGGGTCAGCGTCGAGCCCGGCTCCATCGCTTAAGCCTTCTTCCGCGGCTTGCCGCCCTTGGTCTCCGCATCGCCGAACAGCAGGGTACGGGCCGCCTTCGCGACGTCCGGCTGCCGCATCAGGCTCTCGCCGACCAGCACCACGCCGAGGCCGTTGTCCCGGAGACGCACCACGTCGGCATGGTCGCCGATCCCGCTCTCGGCCACGGCGATGCGATCGGCCGGTATGCCCGGCGCGAGCCCGATCGCGGTCTCGAACGACACCTCGAAGGTCTTGAGATTGCGGTTGTTGATGCCGATCAGGGCCGTACCGAGGGGGATCGCCCGGGTCAGCTCAGCCGCGTCATGCACCTCGACCAGGACATCCATGCCGAGGAGATTCGCCGTCTCAACCAGGGCCACGGCCTCGTCGTCGTCGAGGCAGGCCATGATGACCAGAATGCAGTCGGCGCCCCAGGCCCGCGCTTCGTAGACCTGATAGGGCTCGAACAGGAAGTCCTTGCGCAGCACCGGCAGCCCGCAGGCTTCGCGCGCCGCCGTCAGGTATTCGGGCCGGCCCTGGAACGAGGGCTCGTCGGTGAGCACCGACAGGCAGGTCGCGCCGCCGGCCTCGTAGGCGGCGGCCAGGGTGGCCGGATCGAAATCGGCGCGGATCAGGCCCTTGGAAGGCGAGGCCTTCTTCACCTCGGCGATGAGCGCCGGGCGGTCCTCGGCGAGGTGGGCGCGGATCGCCGCCGCGAAACCGCGCACCGGCTCCGCCTGCGCGACCCGGCGTTCCAGCTTGGCGAGCGGAACGCGCAGCTTCGCTTCGGCGATCTCGCGGCGCTTGTAGGCCTCGATCCGCGCGAGGACGTTCGGCCGCTCGGGCGGCGCCTCGGCGCCGGTCTGCTGGGTCGCGTCGTGCGTCAGCGAGCTCATCGGCCCTCCTCCCCGTTGGAGTGGTCGTTCGAAGCCCGGACAAGGCGGGCGAGCGTCGCCCGGGCCGCCCCGGAATCGACGGCATCCTGCGCCCGCGCGACGCCGTCCGCCAGGGCCTGCGCGGCACCCGCGACGACGAGGGCAGCCCCCGCATTGAGAACCGCGATATCCCGGTAGGCGTTCTGGGCGCCGGCCAGGACGGCCTCAAGCGCCCGGGCATTGTCGGCCGGATCGCCGCCGCGCAGTTCCTCGGGGGCGCGCAGCGCCAGCCCGAATTCCCGCGGGTCGATGGTGAAGCGAGACAGCCTGCCTTGATCGAGGGCCACCACCCGCGTCGGACCCGTGACGGTGATCTCGTCGAGCCCGTCGGACCCGTGGACGGTCCAGACCCGGCGGCTGCCGAGTTCCGAAAGGACGCGCGTCAGCGGTTCGGCCAGCGCCTCCTGGGCGACGCCGAAGAGCTGATAGCCGACGCCGGCCGGGTTGCTGAGCGGGCCCAGCAGATTGAAGATCGTCCGGACAGGCAGTTCGGAGCGAACCGCCGCCACGTGTCGCATCGCCGGGTGATGGGCCTGGGCGAACAGGAAGCAAAGGCCGGCCTCGTCGAGGCAGCGCACCTGCCCGGCCGGATCGAGGCCCAGACGGACGCCCAAAGCCGCGAGCACGTCGGCCGCGCCCGACCGGGAGGTCGCGGCGCGATTCCCGTGCTTGGCCACCGGCACGCCGCAAGCGGCCACCAGGATGGCGGCCAGCGTCGAGACGTTGACGCTGCCGGAATGGTCGCCGCCGGTGCCGACGACGTCGATGGCGTTCGCGGGCGCCGCGACGCGCGTCATGCGTTGCCGCATGGCCTCGGCGGCGCCGACGATCTCGTCGACGGTCTCGCCGCGCACCTTGAGGGCGGTGAGGAAGGCGCCGGCCTGGACCGGCGTCACCTCGCCCGACAACAGGTCGTCGAAGGCGGCACGGGCCTCGGCACGGTCGAGGGCGAGGCCCCCGGCGACCTTCGCGAGATGGGGTCTGAAACGATCCATGGCTTCTGACGGAGGGCCGCCCCGGCCTCCCGGCGTCAATGCACGTCGGCACGCGTCCTGTCACGCGCCGTATTCCAGGCCGTGGCAAGATCGAGGAAGTTCTTCACGATCTCCGTGCCGTGCTGCGACCGGATGCTCTCGGGATGGAACTGGACGCCATGGAGCGGTCGCTCGGCATGCTCGAGCCCCATGATCAGGCCGTCCGCCTCCGCGGTGACCCGCAACGCGGCCGGGCAGGTCGCACGATCAACCACGAGGGAGTGGTAGCGGGTCGCCTCGAAGCTGTCGTTCAGGCCGCGGAACAGGCCGCGGGCGCCGTGCCGGATCGTCGATACCTTGCCGTGGAGCGGCAGGGGCGCCCGCACGACATCGCCGCCGAACGCTTGTCCGATGGCCTGGAGACCCAGGCACACGCCGAAAATCGGGATCTCCTCGGACAGATCACGGACCACGTCGAGGCAGATACCCGCCTCCGTGGGCGTGCATGGCCCGGGCGACAGCACGATCGCGTCCGGCGCCCTGGCGCGGATGTCGGGGATCGTGAGCGCGTCGTTGCGCACGACATCGACGGTCCCGCAGAGCGGACCGATCAGGTGCACGAGATTCCAGGTGAAGGAATCGTAGTTGTCGATGACGAGGACGTTGGGCATCGCGGCGGCACGCTCGGGCATGCAGGCGATGTGACCGCTCGCATCGGCGCGGTCAACCATCCCCGTCGTTCGGCAATCGGGTCGGGCGCGGAACCGGTTTGCGGCCCCGCCTACTGCCCCCGTTTCGCCTGCGCGGCGAACCGCACCGCCTCCTCGGCGGCGCGGAACAGCGCCTTGGCCTTGTTGACGCATTCCTGCTGCTCGGAGGCAGGATCCGAATCGTACACGATCCCTGCCCCGGCCTGGACGTGCATCTGACCATCCTTCACCACCGCGGTGCGCAGGACGATGCAGGTGTCCATCTCGCCCCGGGCGCCGAAATAGCCGATGCAGCCCGCATACGGCCCGCGCTTCTCGCGCTCCAGCTCGTCGATGATTTCCATGGCCCGCACCTTCGGCGCCCCCGAGACCGTCCCGGCCGGGAAGCCCGCCGCCAGCGCGTCGAGGGGATCGTGGCGTGGATCGAGGTCGCCCTCGACATTCGACACGATGTGCATGACCTGGCTGTAGCGCTCGATGAAGAACGAGTCGGTTACCCGGACGCTGCCGATCCGCGAAACCCGGCCGGCATCGTTGCGGCCGAGATCGAGCAGCATGAGGTGCTCGGCCCGCTCCTTCGGATCGGCAAGGAGTTCCTCGGCGAGCGCGGCATCCTCGGCCGGGGTTGCGCCGCGGCGGCGGGTTCCGGCGATCGGGCGAACCGTGACGGTCCCCTCGCGCACCCGGACGAGGATCTCCGGCGACGAGCAGACGATCTGGAACGTCTCGAAATCGAGATAGCACAGGAACGGCGCCGGATTCGTGCGCCGGAGGGAGCGGTACAGGCTGAAGGCCGGCAGGGTGAACGGCGCCGAGAAGCGCTGGGACAGCACCACCTGGAACACGTCGCCCGCGACGATGTACTCCTTGGCGCGCGCCACCATGGCGGCGAACGCGTCCGGCGACGTGTTGGAGACCGGCTCGGGATGGGCGACCGCCGACAGGTCCACCCGCGCCTCGATCGGCAAGGGACCTTCCAGGGCGGCGGCGACCCGGTCGAGACGCTGAAGCGCCTCCTCATAGGCGGCCCGGGCCGTCGTCCCGGCCGTGGGCCTCACCGGCGACACGACGGTGATCAGGTCGCGGATGGAATCGAAAACCACCATGACCCGGGGGCGCATCAGGATGGCGTCCGGCACGCCGAGGGGATCCGGGTTCGGCTCCGGCAGCCGCTCCATGGCGCGGACCATGTCGTAGCCGAGATAGCCGAATAGACCGGCCGCCATCGGCGGCAGATCCTGGCCGTCGGCTTCTTCGCCGATGGCGCTCTCGGCGATCAGCGCCCGCAGGCTCGCCAGCGGTGCCCGGTCATCCGGCTCAAACCGGGTGAGGTCGGCACCGCGCGCGATCGCGGGCGCGCCATCCCGGCAGCGCCAGATCAGGTCCGGGTCGAGGCCGATCATGGAGTATCGGCCGCGCACGGCACCACCCTCGACCGATTCGAGGAGGAAGGCCGGACCGGAATGGCCGGCGCGCAGCTTGAGGAACGCCGCGACCGGCGTCTCCAGATCCGCGACGAGGCTGACCGCGACGAGGCTCGGCTGCCTGGCCTCGTAGCGCGCCGCGAAGGCCGCATAATCGGGCGCTTCGGCCATGCCTCAATACTCGCCGCCGATGGCGCGGCGCAGGGCCGCCGGATCGACCTTGACGCCCGCGTTCTTCTGAACCTCGCTGATGTACTGAGACAGGACGTCGTCGGCGAGGGCGGCCTGGAAGCTCTGCGTGATCTGCTTGTCGCTGGGGCTGTCGGCAACGAAGGCCGGAACCGTCGCCGCCGTGACCTTGAACACCGCGCGCGAATCTCCGGCCGCCGCCGTACCGGCCTTGCCGACCGGGGTCGCGAAGATCAGGTTCACGTCATCCGGCTTGAGCATGTCCTTGGCTTGATTGCGTGCGAGATCCTGGGCCTCCTGCAGGTTGACGCCGACCTCCTGCGCTGCGGCCTCCATGGTCTCGCCCTTGTTGATCTTCTCGACCAGCTCGCGGCCCTTGGCCTGAAGGCGCTTGGCGATCTCGGTCGCGGTCCAGCCGGCCTTCACGCCGTCCTTGACCTCGTCGAGGGGCTTGTCGTGGGCGGCATCGATTCCGGTGACGTCGTACCAGACATAGCCGCCGGTCTTAGTGCGCAGAGGCTCGTTGTCGCCGCCGATCTCGGCGCGGAACAGGGCCGGCACAGTGGTGTCCGGATCGGGGATGTCGGCGACCCGTTGCCCGTCCGGTCCCTTGCCGTTCAAGTCAACGGCCTTGACGCTGACGATCTTGAGGCCGCGCTCCGCCGCGATGTCGGCGAGGGGCTTTGCACCGGCCCGCTGATCCTCGATCGCGTCGCGGGTGGTCTCCATCGCGTCGCGGGCGCGGGCCAGGGCGAGGCCCTTGCGGATCTCACCCTCCACGGCCTCGAAGGGCTTCACCGTCCCGGGTTCGATCTTGGTGACACGCAGCAACACCGTGCCGAAGCGGCCCTGGACGGGCTGGCTCACACCGCCCTCCGGCAGCGCGAAGGCCGCGTCGGCCACCGCCTTGTCGAACAGCTCGCTCTTCGTCAGCGTTCCGAGGGTCAGGTCCTTGTCGTCGGTGCCGCGCTCCGTCGCCACCGCCTCGAACGTCTTGGCGCCGTCGGTGATCGCCTTGCGGGCCGCCTCGGCGGCGGCCGGATCGGGGAAGACGATCTGCTGGATGGTGCGTTTCTCGGGTGCGCCGTAACGATCCTTGTTGAGCGCGTAGGCGGCGCGGGCGTCGGCCTCGGTGATCGCGTCCGGCTTCGCCATCGCCTCGGGTTCGACCACAAGGAGGTTGACCGCGCGGAATTCCGGCGCCCGGAAACCGGACTTGTTGGCCTCGTACCAGGTCTTCAACTCGTCGTCGGTCGGCTCGGGGATCTGCCCGGCGACCGAGGGCGTCAGCATCAGGTAGGCGGCGGCACGGCGCTCGGTGGTGTAGCGGTGGACCGCCTCCCGCATGGCGACCGGCACATGCAGGTCCGACGACACCGCCTCGGCGAGTTGCAGACGGGCGATCACGGAGCGCTGCTCGCGCACGAACATGCCCTCGTTGAGACCCGCCCGCTGCAGGGTCTGGTAGAAGAGCTGCGGCTCGAACTGGCCCTGCGCGTTCTGGAAGCTCTTCTCCTCGTGGATCGCCTTGATCACCGCGGAATCCGGCACGACGAGGCCGAGATCGTGGGTCTTCTGATCGAGGGCGGCCTCGGTGATCAGCTGGGACATCACCTGCCGGTCGAGGCCGAGCATCCGCGCCTGATCGGGCGTGAGGGGACGCTTCAACTGCGTCTGATAGCGCTGCAGCTGGTTCTGATAGGCTTGGCGCACCTGCTCGGCGGTGATCGGCGTGCTGCCAACGGTCGCCACCTTGTTGCTCGCGCCGCCGCGGAAGAACTCCTCGACGCCGAAGATCCCGACGCCGGCGATCAGCAGCGTGAAGATGATCGTCAAGACGATCTTGCCGAGCCAGTGCTGGCTGGCGTTGCGGATGCCCTGAAGCATGGTCTGTGATCGAGTACCTTCGGCAGCCGTCCCGTCGCCGGGCCGGCGCTGTTCCTGAGAGCCGACCGCGATAGACCATTCGCGTCCACAGGCAAAGACTCAGGCGCTTCGGCGCGTTTGCGCGCTCAAGCTCGCTCTGGTAGGCCCCGGCAACTTCGGGAAACGCCGCGGCGGAGCGAGGGCAGGAATGACGCAATCGGGGCGCAGGCCGCTTGTCGCCGGCAACTGGAAGATGAACGGGACCCGGGCATCCATCCAGGTGGTCGAAGCGATTCGCGACGGGCTCTCGCCCGACCTCGCGGCCCGCATCGACGTGCTGATCTGCCCGCCCGCGACGCTGATCGGCTCCTGCGTGGCGGCCGCCGCCGGCTCGCCCATCGCCATCGGCGGCCAGAACCTCCATGCCCGCCCCAGCGGCGCCTTCACCGGCTCGATCTCGGCCGAGATGCTCGCCGATCTCGGCGCGCAATACGTGATCGTCGGTCATTCCGAGCGTCGGGCCTACCACCACGAGACCGATGACGGCGTCCACGCCAAGGCGCTGGGTGCCCGGCGTGCCGGCTTGTGCGGCATCATCTGCGTTGGCGAGACCATCGAGGAGCGCGAGCAGGGCCGCGCCCTCGACATCGTCCGGGCGCAGCTCGCCATTGGCCTGCCGAAGGGCGCCACGGCGGCCGACACGGTGATCGCCTACGAGCCGGTCTGGGCGATCGGCTCGGGCCGGACACCGACTCCGCGCGACATCGCTGAAGTCCACGCATCCCTGCGCGAGATGCTCGACAAGCTCGTGGGCGACGAGGCGCACAAGATCCGCATCCTCTATGGCGGCTCGGTGAAGCCAGGAAATGCCCGCGAACTTCTGTCGGTGGACAACGTCGACGGCGCCTTGGTGGGCGGCGCGAGTCTCGTGGCCGCGGATTTCCTGGGGATCTGCGCCGCCTACGCTTGAGCGCGCCTCTGACGGTTCGATGCGCTCGTGGCGCTTGCCGTCGTCACGCGTTGCAAAGAGCCTTCAGTCTTTGCAGGGCCTGAGTGCGGCGGCACCGGACTGCTCCGCCGGCGCGGGCGGAGCGGCGATCGCACGGAGGCGCTGTCAGATCTTGAAGGCCTGACGCGCGAGCAGCCGCCAGCGGCCGTGATCCCGGTGCCAGACCTGCATCACGCCGATATGCACCGGCGCCGTCTTGCCGCCCGAGACGACTTCGCCCGTGAAAACATGTCGGGCGACGGCGTCGTCGCCGACCACCGAGACGGAGCGGTCCGACAGGGTGATGCTCGGGAAGGCCGAGCGCTTGCTGGTGAGCGTTTCGACGAACGCCGTCTTGTCCTGCACCTGACCGCTGGAATGTCCGTAGCTCAGACCGTCGAGGACCAGGGCGTCGAGGGCAGGCCCGTCCGCGGCCAGCAAGGCTTGGGTCAGAGCGTCGACGGCCTGCTCCACGGCGGCGGCGTCGGGCCCGGCGGCCGTGCCGGGGACGGCGCGGATCAGAACGGGCGCGGCGATGGCGGCAACGAGCGCCACCCGGCGTGACACGGACATGGTTGGCCTCCCGGACGGGGCGGCGCGTTCGATCGGCCGCTCTCTCCCGTCCAGAAACCACGCGGCGCGGCCGAAGGCGAGGGGCGCCGCCGACAGCCGGCCGCGCGCGTCAGGTTGGCGGCGGGCGGCCGGTGGTGTATGCCGTCGCCCAATTCCGGCCGGTCAGCCCGCAAAGTCGCCCACGAGGCTTCCGCTGCACGCATGCGTGCCGGGGAGCACCGGAAGCGACGGCGGGCTCCGGCCCTCGTGCGTTCGTCTCCCGGTGCCCGCTGCCGGCGCGCGGCGCTGAAGAAGATCCCGGAACACCGATGCAGACCGTCCTGATCGTCGTCCACCTCATCATCGTCCTCGCGCTGATCGGCGTCGTGCTGCTTCAGCGCTCCGAGGGCGGCCTCGGGCTCGGCGGCGGAGGCGGCGGCGGCGTCGCGGGGTTCATGACCGGCCGTGGCCAGGCCAACGCCCTGACCCGGGCCACGGCGATCCTGGCGGCCCTGTTCTTCACCACCAGCCTGGCGCTCGCCATCCTGTCGCATCGCTCCGCGGCGCCGAAATCGATCCTCGATACCGGCGCGCCGCAGACGTCGGGCCAGCCCGCCAAGCAGCCGACCGGCGCCGACAACCTGCTCGACACGCTCCGCCAGCAACAGGACCGGGTGCCCGCCACGGCGCCGGCCCAGCCGGCCGCGCCCGCCCAGCCGGCGGTCCCGGACGCGCCGCAATCCCGCTGACGGGCTGCGCCCGGAACGGCGCAGCGTCTCATTCCATCTCCGACGGGCCGGCACTCAGCCGGTCCGTGCCATGCGTTCCATGATCCCCAGCCCATGCGCGGGCCGGGGCACGGGTCGTTTGGCAAACGGCAGCAGCTTCTTTATGGACCGAGGCCCATGACGCGGTACGTTTTCATCACCGGCGGCGTGGTCTCCTCCCTCGGCAAGGGGCTCGCCTCCGCAGCCCTGGCGGCGGTGCTGCAGGCCCGCGGCTACCGGGTCCGGATGCGCAAGCTCGACCCCTATCTGAACGTCGATCCGGGCACGATGAGCCCGACTCAGCACGGCGAGGTGTTCGTCACCGACGACGGCGCCGAGACCGATCTCGACCTCGGGCATTACGAGCGCTTCACCGGAGTCCCGGCGAGCCGGGCCGACAACATCACCACGGGCCGGATCTACCAGGACATCATCGCCAAGGAACGCCGCGGCGACTATCTCGGCGCCACGATCCAGGTGATTCCGCACGTCACCAACGCGATCAAGGACTTCGTCCTCGACGGCAACGACGCGTTCGATTTCGTGCTCGTCGAGATCGGCGGCACCGTGGGCGACATCGAAGGGCTGCCGTTCTTCGAGGCGATCCGCCAGCTCGGCCAGGAACTGCCCCGCGGCACCTGCTGCTACGTCCACCTGACGCTCTTGCCCTACATCCCGTCCGCGGGCGAACTGAAGACCAAGCCGACGCAGCATTCCGTGAAGGAGCTGCGCTCCATCGGCATCCAGCCCGACATCCTGCTCTGCCGCTGCGACCGGGACATCCCGGTCGATGAGCGCCGCAAGCTCGCGCTGTTCTGCAACGTCCGCGAGACCGCGGTGATCGAGGCGCGGGACGTGGCGTCGATCTACGAGGTGCCGCTCTCCTACCGGACAGCCGGCCTCGACCGCGAGGTGCTCGGCCATTTCGGCCTGGAGCACGGCGAGGAGCCGGATCTCGGCCGCTGGCGGACGATCTCCGAGCGCGTGCGCAACCCCGAGGGCGAGGTCTCCATCGCCATCGTTGGCAAGTACACGGGGCTCAAGGACGCCTACAAGTCGCTGACCGAGGCGCTGACCCACGGTGGCATCAGCCATCGGGTCAAGGTCAACCTCGAATGGATCGAGGCCGAGGTGTTCGAGCGCGAGGATCCCGCGCCGTTCCTGGAGGGCCTGAACGGGATCCTGGTGCCGGGCGGGTTCGGCCAGCGCGGCGCCGAGGGCAAGATCCGCGCGGCCCGCTACGCTCGCGAGAAGCGCATCCCCTATCTCGGGATCTGCTTCGGGATGCAGATGGCCGTCATCGAGGCCGCCCGCTCGCTCGCGGGAATGCCGGACGCCAATTCCACGGAGTTCGGCGAGACGTCCGAGCCGGTGGTCGGCCTGCTCACCGAGTGGCTGCGCGGTAACGAGCTGGAGCGGCGGGCTGCGGCCGGCGATCTCGGCGGCACGATGCGGCTCGGTGCCTATGAGGCGAAGCTCGATCCCACATCCAAGATCGCCCAGATCTACGGGTCCGAGCAGATCTCGGAGCGCCACCGCCACCGCTACGAGGTCAACATGGCCTATCGCGAGCGGCTGGAGGCCAAGGGCCTGCGCTTCTCCGGCGTCTCCCCCGACGGCCTCCTGCCCGAGACCGTGGAGCATGTCGGGCACCCGTGGTTCATCGGCGTGCAGTTCCACCCGGAGCTGAAGTCGCGCCCCTTCGAGCCGCACCCGCTGTTCAAGGGCTTCGTCGGCGCCGCGATCGAACAGAGCCGGCTGGTCTGAGCCGCGGCGGCGCGCCGCTGCTCGCGCGGCGGGCCGGAGCCCTATATCCTCGGCATCGTGACCGAGATCCTCTTCTACCATATGCAGCGGCAGCCCCTGGAACGGGTGCTGCCGAGCCTCGTCGAGCGCTCGCTGGACCGCGGCTGGCAGGCCGCGATCCAGGCCGCCAGCGAAGAGCGCCTGCAGGCGCTGGACGACCACCTCTGGACCTATTCCGACGAGAGCTTCCTGCCGCACGGGACCGATCGCGAGCCCGACGCGGCGAGCCAGCCGGTGGTGCTGACACTTCGGGACGTGAACCCGAACGCGGCTTCGATCCGCTTCCTCGTCGAGGGCGCCGACCTGCCGCCCGATGCCGGCACGTATGAGCGGATCTGTATCCTGTTCGACGGGACCGATCAGGACGCCCTCCTGAGGGCGCGTGAGCAGTGGAAGCAGGCCAAGGAGGCGGGCCACACGGTCGCCTACTGGCAGCAGGACGATTCCGGACGCTGGAACAAGAAGGCGTGATGGTGGCCCTTAACAGACGTCTCGCGCGCGCCGCGCTCGCCTTCGGCATGCTCATCGCCCTGCCCTCCGCCGGCTGGGCAGAGGAAGCGCCGCACGGACATCCGCCCGCGGAGAGCAAGCCGGCACCGCGCGGGCCGGACGGACGACGCCTGCCGCCGGATTCCGTCACGAAGCAGAGCGTCACGCTGCCTGACGGCAGGGTCCTCGACTTCACCGCCACGGCCGGCAGCCTGCCGCTCGTCGACGAGGCCGGCAAGCTGCAGGCCGAGATCGCCTTCGTGGCCTACACGGTGGCGTCCAAGGACGGCCAGGAGCGCCCGGTGACCTTCGCGGTCAATGGCGGCCCGGGCGCCGCGTCGGCCTACCTCAACATCGGGGCCATCGGCCCCTGGCGGCTGCCCGTCGGCGGCGACAGCATCAGCCCGTCGCAGCCGGTCACGCTCACGCCCAACGACGGGACGTGGCTCGGCTTCACCGATCTCGTCTTCATCGACCCCGTCGGTACCGGCTACAGCCGGGCCGCGGACGGCAACGGCAAGGCCTACTGGTCGATCGAGTCCGACGCCGCGACCCTCTCGGCAGCCATCGCCCGCTACCTGCGCAACAACGATCGTCTAGCGAGCCCGAAGTTCTTCGTCGGCGAGAGCTATGGCGGGTTCCGCGGCCCGCTGATCACGGAGAAACTCCAGGAAGAGATCGGCGTCGGCCTGTCGGGCATGGTGCTGCTCTCGCCGGTGCTCGACTTCGGGTGGCTGGAGACCCCGCGGGCCAATCCCTGGGGCTACGTGCTGAAGTTGCCGTCGCTGGCGGCCGGCGCGCTGGAGCGGGCCGGGACGGTACCCACGCCGGCCTTGCTGGGGGATGCCGAGGCTTACGCATCCGGTGCCTATCTGGCGGATCTCCTGAAGGGGCCGAGCGATTCCGCAGCAGTCGCGCGGATGACCGAGAAGGTCGCCCCGCTCGTCGGGCTCGATCCCGCCCTGGTTCGCGCGCAGGCGGCGCGCCTCTCGACCCGGAGCGTCCAGCGAGAGATCGATCGCGCCGAAGGTCGCGTGACGAGCGCCTACGACACCGGCATCACCGGCTGGGACCCGAATCCGGCCGCCGCGCAATCGAGCTTCGAGGATCCGCAGCTCACCGCGCTCCAGGCGCCGCTGACCAGCGCGATGCTCGATCTCTACGCGCGCACGCTGAAATGGCCCGTGGCCAACATGCGCTACGAGCTCCTGAACAATGCGGTCAATCGGGGCTGGAGCTGGGGCTCGGGACGACAGGCACCGGAAGTGCTGTCGAATCTTCAGGGAACCCTGGCCCTCGACGGGCACCTGCGTGTCCTCGTGGCGCACGGATTCACCGATCTCGTAACCCCGTATTTCGCCTCGAAGCTCCTGCTGGCGCAGGTCCCGGCCTACAGTGCCGGTCGCCTGAGCCTCGCAGTCTATCCCGGCGGCCACATGTTCTACACGCGGCCGGATTCCCGCGCCGCCTTCAAGGCGGATGTCGAACGGATGTACACGGACGCCCTGAAGGTCCGCGATGGCGGCTCGGCGCGTTCGGCCGGCGCACCCGCGGAACGTCTCAGGACCGCACCGTGACGTGTTCGGCCAAGATGCAGGCAGCGGGGTCGTCGCCGGTCGGATCGTGACCGGCGCGACCGATCAGACATCGTCGAAGGCGAGAGCTTCGGCCGGGTACTCCACCATGCTCCGGCGCTGAGCGTCGGTATTCTGCCACTCGCCGACCTTCATGTACCGGCCTTCGCGATCGCGAACCTCGACCACTTTCCCGATCGTGGGAATCGACTGGAAGCCCTGCGGCCAATTGGACGCGAAGTAGAACACCTGCTCGACGCGCTCCGAGAGGTGGCAGATCGCCGGCCCGAAGGTTCCGAGCCCGAAGACGAGGTAGCGGCCGTTCACCAGAGCGGCGACGTCAGAGATCAGCGATTCGCTCTGGATCTCTACGGGCAGGCCGCGCTGCGCCGCATAGGCTTCCACTTCTGCAATGACCGGGTTCAGCCGGTTCTCGAAGACGAGCTTGACGGAACGGATGCGGCCCTCGGCCTGCAGCCGGTCGATGACCATCCGGTAGAAGGCGAAGGGCGGCTGCGGATAGTGCGGGTCGACCCAGGTGCTGAAGATGTCGCCCGACCGGATATGGATCAGGAGCTGATCGTCGGGCTTGGCCGCAAATGTCCGCGGCAGGCCGTTGAACAGGGGCCGGATCACATCCTGAACGATCGCGCGCGAGTCGATCGGGCCCTGCAGCGCCGTCACCCGCTCGAACTGCGTCGGATCGAAATACAAGCCGGACAGGAAGTAGCCGTCCGGCGGAAGCGGCTCGTCCGGCGGAATGAACGTGATGCCGTCGCAGGTCAGCCTCTGGGTCAGAAAGATCACCTTGCTGCGGTCGACCTTCGGGACCTTGATGTATTTCAGGTTGAGCGCCTTCGCGATCGAGACCGCGATGATGTACTGCACGAGGCAGTTGCCGAAGGCGCCGTTCTCGAACAGCGACAGGCCGACGAGGTTGCGGCTAGCGCGGCCAGGCGCGGCTTCGAGATTGTAGGTGACGTAGACGTTAGCGCCGGGCTTCTCGTTCAGGAGCGTGATGTCGAGCCCGAGCAGCGCCCGCAGGGCGATGAGGTCGATGGCGGCTTCATCGGCGCGGATGTCGACGCCTGCGACGAGCGCCGGATCCGGCACCGCGATCCGCACGAGACGCGCCCAGGCCCGCTCGTCGGCGCCGATGGCGGCCACGAGGGCGCCCGGCTTGGCGGTCCAGCCGACGATGTCGGGCGCGGACCACGTGACGCCGTCCTGCGAGACCTCGACGGCCACATCGCCGACCTCGGGCGCGACAGCATCCTGTACGGGTCGCAGCGCGATGGCGCGGATCGGAAAGCGACCGTCCAGATCGATCTCGAGCCAGGCGGTGCCTTCGTCCTGTACGATCCGGGGGGCGCGGCCGGTGGCGAGATCGACGAGGACCGGGCTCGGATCGTCTGCGAGGGCCATCGGGTCTCCGAGAACTGAGCGGAGGCGCCCATGCCGGGCCGGCCGGGCATCCGGTGCGGCGGTGCCCGCATCGGGGCGCGGACGTCAAGCCCGGCCACCTGCGAAGGGACGCACGGGAATCCGAACGGATCTGGCGCCGCTCCGTTGTGTCGTCGCCGGCATGCGTCTACAACGTGCCGGTGACGGTGCCCCGGCAACGGGGTGAAAAGGGAATGCGGTGAGGGGTTTCGCCCCGATTCCGCGGCTGCCCCCGCAACTGTGAGCGGCGAGCGCCTGCCAAGCGCCACCGGAGCGATCCGGGAAGGCGGTGGGCGCGCCGAGCCGCGAGCCAGGAGACCTGCCGTCGCAACAGGATCCCGCAATGCCGCCGGTGGGGCGGCTGGAGACACTCGACGATGACCGCTCAGACCCTCGCCCCCGTCGCCGCCGGTACCCGCTCGTCGGAGCGTCCGGTCGCCGTCGCGCTCGCGGCCATGCTGGGCCTCGGCCTGCTGTTCATGGCGGGTTTCTCGCCGGCGATCGCGTTCCACAACGCGGCGCACGACTTCCGCCATACCCAGAACTTCCCCTGTCACTGACGCCCTCGGCGCAGGGATGATCATTCGGCTTCTGTCGGCGGCCCTGGCCGCCGGCTTCTTCGCGGCTGCCGTTGTGACGGGCCTCGAACTCACGCTGACCTCGCCGCTGATCGTCGCGGCCGAGCGCTACGAGCAGCAGGAACCCTCGCATCAGGCCGCGAAGGCCCTTCCGATCGTGCTCGCCCATGCCGGGCATGACCACGCCGCACCCGCCGCGGCACCGGAATGGCAGCCCGGCCCCGGACTGCCGCGGATGGCCTTCACCGGTCTTGCGACCCTCGTCGGCGGCGTCGGCTACGCCCTGCTGCTCGGCGCGGTGATGATCGCCTGCGGCCGCGAGCCGACGCCGCAGGTCGGTCTCGCCTTCGCGGTGGCGGGCTTCGCCAGCGTCGCCCTCGCGCCGGGCCTCGGCCTGCCGCCGGAACTGCCCGGCAGCGCCGCTGCACCGCTGGCCGCGCGGCAGGCTTGGTGGGTGATGACCGCGGCGGCGACCGGAATGGGGCTCTACCTGATCACGATCCGCCGTGCTCTGATCACGATCCTGGGTGGCCTCGTCCTGATCATAACCCCCCACGTCGTCGGCGCCCCGCAGGCACCGGAGGCCGCGTCGGAGCTTCCGGCCGCGCTGGCCGCACAGTTCGCCGCCCGGTCGCTGGCGATCAGCTTCGTCTTCTGGATCCTGATCGGGTTGGGGCTCGGCTGGGCGTGGCAGGCGTTTTCCCGCGACACGCAACGGGGAACGGCCCGTGCCTGAGACCGTCCTGTACGTCTGCATGACCTGCCGCCGTCCGGATGACGATCCGGATGGACCGCGCGCCGGAGCACGCCTTCTGGAGGCGCTGCAGGCCCGGAGCGCCGGCACCCCGGACCTGCGGGTCGAGGCGGTGGAATGCCTGTCGGTCTGCAAGCGGCCCTGCACCGTGGCGGTCGCCTCGGCCGACCGCTGGACCTACGTCTACGGCGACATGGATCCGGCCGCCTCGGCGGAGACCATCCTCGCCGGGCTCGCGGCCTATGCGGCGACCTCGGACGGCATCGTGCCCTGGCGCGAGCGTCCGGAGGCCTTCCGCAAGGGCGTGATCGCCCGCATCCCCCCGTTCCCTGAACCCCGCCCGCTCCCCGCCGGCACCCTGGAGGCCGCGGAATGACCATCGTGAACAAAATCCCCTGCACCATCGTCACGGGCTTCCTCGGAGCCGGCAAGACGACACTGGTCCGCCACGTGGTCGAGAACGCCAGGGGGCGCCGCCTCGCCATCCTGGTCAACGAGTTCGGCGACGTCGGCTTCGACAAGTCCTTCCTCGCCGCCTGCGGGGTCGAAGGCTGCACCGAAGAGGCTATCGTCGAGCTGCCGAATGGCTGCATCTGCTGCACGGTCGCGGACGATTTCGTTCCGGCGCTGGAGACTCTCCTCGGCCGCGCCGAGCCGCCGGAGCACATCCTGATCGAGACCTCGGGCCTCGCGCTGCCGAAGCCGTTGGTTCAGGCGTTCCAGTGGCCGGCGATCCGCTCGCGGGTCACCGTCGACGGGGTCGTCGCAGTGGTCGACGGCCCGGCCGTCGCCGCCGGCGTCTTCGCGGACGATCCGGAGGCACTGGCCGCCCAGCGGGCCGCGGACCAATCGGTCGATCACGACAATCCGCTGGAAGAGGTCTTCGAGGACCAACTCCTCTGCGCCGACCTCGTGGTCCTCAACAAGGCCGACCTCATCGATGCCCCGACCCGCGCTCGGGTGCGTGCCGAGGTGGAAGGCCACCTGCCCCGGGCCGTGAAGGTGGTGGAGACCGAGAACGGCGTCATCGACCCGCGGGTGCTGCTCGGTCTCGCGGCGGCCGCCGAGGACGATCTCGATTCCCGTCCGTCGCATCACGGCGAGGGCGAGGATCACGACCACGACGACTTCGAGACCGTGGCGCTGCCCGTCCGCCCCGCGATCACGGCGGGCGATCTGGCGGCCCGGGTCGAGAAGGCAGCCGAGATCCCGGGCGTCCTGCGGATCAAGGGTTTCGCCGAGGTCGAGGGCAAGGCGATGCGCCTCGTGGTGCAGGGGGTCGGCCGGCGCGTGGCCCACCATTTCGACCGGCCGTGGAAGTCCGGGGAGGCCCGGGACGGCAACCTCGTGGTGATCGGCCTCAAGGGGTTCGACCAGCGCGCCGTCGCTGCGGCCCTCGCGGGATGACGGCCGCCGCGCGCGCCTGCGCGGCTGACGGCGGCGCGCCGGTGCGCGCGGCCGCGGTTTAGGGGCCGTCGATGCATCTCGTGCGCATCGATACCGTCTCGCTCGACGAGGGTGAGGCGGCGGTGGATCTCGGGCAGGAGCCCGGCGATCTGGTTGTGCTGTCGTTCACCGACAGCGACCTCGCGGCGGTCGGTCAGGCCCACGCCGCAGAGCCCGGTCTGCCGAGTCTCCGGCTCGCGAAGCTCGCCAAACTGCGGCATCCGCTGTCGGTCGACCTCTACGTCGAACGCGTCGTGGCGCACGCCAAGGTCGTGGTGATCCGTTGTCTGGGCGGACTGGATTACTGGCGCTACGGGATCGAGCGCTGCGCCGAAACCGCGCGGGCGCACGGCGTCGTGCTCGCGGTCCTGCCGGGCGACGACCGGCCGGACCCCCGTCTCGCGCCGTTCTCCACCGATCCCGCCCTCGCCGGGGAACTCGACGCCTATTTCCGTGCCGGCGGTCCCGGCAATCTCCGGCGCATGCTGCGATCCCTGGCCATCCGGCTAGGCGCCGAGGGGGCGGTCGAGCCTCCGCAGCCCCTGCCCCGCGGCTTTCCCTGGTGTCCGGGTTGCGGCGCTCTCCCCCTCGAAACAGCCATTGCCGCGGCTGAAACGGCGACCCCGCTCGACGGCGCGCCGTCGCCCGCCCATCCGCTGGCCCTGCTGCTGATCTATCGCTCCGCCGTGCTCGGCGGCGACACCGAGCCGTTCGTCGCACTCTCAGCCGCCCTGCGCGCCCGCGGGATCGGGGCGCTGCCGATGGTCGTGTCGAGCCTGAAGGAGCCCGAGGCCGCCGCGGCGGTCGCCGATGCGGTGCGGGCGCGCAGACCCGACCTCGTCATCGCAGCCACGGCGTTCTCCGCGCGTGAGGACGGCACCGACTTCGTTCTCGACGGCGCCGGCTGCCCGGTCATTCAGGCCTTCACGGTAGGGTCACCGCGCGCGGCCTGGGAGGCGTCGGCCCGCGGCCTCGGCGCGTCCGATCTCGCCATGCAGATCGCGCTGCCGGAATTCGACGGCCGGCTCTCGGGCTTTCCGATCTCCTTCAAGGAGGAAAGCCCGGAGGTCGCCGGCTTCACCCAGCGGCGGGCGGTGCCCTACCCCGCAGGCATTGCCGCCCTGGCAGACCGGGCCGCGGGATGGCTGCGGCTGGCCGCCCTGCCCCGGCCGGCGCGCCGCGTGGCCCTGGTCCTGTCCGACTATCCGGCCCGGGGCGGCCGGGCCGGTTTCGCCGTCGGTCTCGACACGCCCGAGAGCGCCCGCGCCATCGCCGCCGACCTCGCCGCCGCGGGCTACGCGACGGGGGCGCTTCCGGAAGCCGGCACGCTGATGGCGGATCTCACGGAGGGTCCGGCCGCGTTCCGCGTGCCCCTCCCCGCCTACCAGGCCTGGTGGAACACCCTTCCCGAAGAGACCCGCGCCTCGATCACCGCCGTCTGGGGCGAGGCCGAATCGGATCCGGCCTGCGTCGACGGCGCCTTCCGGTTCCGGATGCTGACGGGCACGACCGCATCCGATCGGAGCGCCGCTCCGGATCGAACCGGGGACGGGGCGATCCGTGACCGCGGTCGGCTCGCCGTCTTCCTTCAACCGGACCGCGGGCGCGATCCCGATCGCAAGGCCGGCTACCACGATCTCGACCGGGCTCCGACCCATGCCTATCTGGCGTTCCATCTCGGCCTGCAGCAGCACTTCGACGTTCTGGTGCAGCTCGGTACGCACGGGACAACCGAGTGGCTGCCCGGCAAAGCCGTGGCCCTGTCCCCCACCTGCTTGCCGACGCTGTGCGTCGGCGGCCTGCCGGTGGTCTATCCCTTCATCGTCGATGATCCGGGCGAGGCCGCGCCGGTCAAGCGGCGCCTCGGCGGCGTCGCGCTCGGTCACCTGACGCCGGACGTCGCCGTCCACGCGCTGAAGCCGGAGGCCGCACGCCTGCGCGAGTTGGTGGAGGAATACGCCGCCGCGAGCGTGCTCGATCCCCGCCGCGCCGAACTGGTGGCCCGCGCCATCCTCGAGGAGGCCGAGGCCGCCGGATTGCTCGACGGCGCCGGCATCGGCGCGGACACGCCGATGGACGAGGCGCTGACCCGGCTGGACGCGCATCTCTGCGACCTCGGCGAGACCGTCTTCCGCGACGGTCTCCACGTTTTCGCCCGAGCCCCGGGCGAGGCCGCGGAGGCGGTGCTGGCAAGCGCCGCCGCCGAGCGGACCGGGCTGCTCGCGGCCCTCGACGCCCGATTCGTCCGACCGGGGCCCTCCGGCTCGCCGTCCCGCGGGCGCAGCGACGTGCTCCCCACCGGACGCAACCTCGCGACCCTGGACCCACGGGCCATCCCGAGCCGCGCCGCCGCGCTCCTCGGTGAGAGGGCCGCCGCCGCCGTGGTGACCCGCTACCTTCAGGACGAGGGTGCCTATCCGGCCCGGATCGTCATGGATCTCTGGGCCTCGCCGACCTTGCGCACCGGAGGCGAGGATGTGGCGCATGCCCTCGCCCTCATGGGCGTGCGGCCGGTCTGGGACCATGCCAGCACTCGCGTCACCGGTTTCGAGATCCTTCCGCTGGCGATGCTCGACCGGCCCCGGATCGACGTCACCGTGCGGGTCTCCGGGGCGTTCCGCGACACGTTCCCGGAGACCCTGGCGCTGCTCGACCGGGCGACCCGCGCCGTGGCCGACAGGGACGAGGCCGACGACGAGAACCCGCTGGCGGCGGCCCGCCGACGGGGCGAGACGGCCGTTCGGGTCTACGGCGCCGCGCCGGGCCGCTACGGCGCCGGTACCGCCGCAACGGCCCTCGACGGCACGTGGGATGGCCGCGCCGATCTCGGTCGCGCCTATCTTGCGGCCAGTACGCACGCCTATGGCGACCGCGAGGCGCCGGATGCGGACTTCTCCGCCCGGGTGGCGGGAGCCGACGCCTATCTCCACGCCTTCGACGTGGCCGAGCGCGATCTGTTCGACGGGGATGCCGCTGTGGACGCGATGGGCGGCTTCGCGGCCGCCGCTGCCCTGGAGGGGGCGAGCCCCGCGCTCTACAGCCTCGATGTCTCGCAGCCGGAGCGACCGAAAGCCCGAACCGCCCGGGAGGACGCGGCCCGCCTGATCCGAGGCCGCCTCGCCGATCCCCGCTGGATCGCCGCACAGCTCCGTCACGGCTATCGCGGCGCGCAGGAGCTGGCTCAGGGGCTCGACGCGGTTTTCGTCCTCGCCGCCGCCAGCGATGCGGTGTCCGATGCCGGCTTCGAGACGCTGTACGCCGCCTGGATCGCCGATACCGAGGTGTTCGAGCGCCTGCGGGCCGCCAACCCCGCGGCCACCCGGGCGATCCTGGAACGGTTCGACGCCGCCCGGGACCGGGGACTCTGGCACAGCCGGCGCAACGCTCTTCCGGCCGACGCCTTGCTGCACGAGGCCGCCGAATGAGCGTCGCTCCGCGCCCGCATGGACGTGCGCTGCCCGAGGCGGCCAGCCGTCGGGGCTGGTGCCCCGGCCTGACCCGGCCGATGCCCACGGGCGACGGCTTGCTGGCGCGGGTACACCCGCCCCTGGGCGTCCTGACCCTCGGTCAGGCCCGCGCCGTGGCGGAGGGCGCGCGGCGCTTCGGGAACGGGCACCTGGATCTCACCGCGCGGGCGAATCTCCAGATCCGGGGCGTCACCGAGGCGACGCAGGCTTCCCTTGCCGCGTGGCTCTCGGCCCAGGGCCTCGGCGACGTGCGGGCCGATGGCGGGCCTCAGCGCTTGACGCTCACGAGCCCGCTGGCGGGCCGCGATCCGGAGGAGGCCATCGACGTGCCGGGACTGGCCCGTGCCATCGAAGCGGCGGGGCTGACGATTCCCGGCTTGCCGGCCAAGACCCTGGTCGTGATCGAGGGACGCGTCGATCGGGCGACCGCGGAGGCCGATTGCGCCGTGATCGCTAACGCACCCGGCCGCGTTGCGATCACGATCGCTTGCGGCGAGGGGCGGCAGGATCTTCTGACCTGCGGGGAACGGGAAGCGCCCGACGTGGTGGCCGCCGTGCTCACCGCCTTCGCGCGGACCGGCCGGCGCCGGATGCGCGATCTGTCGGAAGACGAAAGGGCGACGCTGACGGAGGCGCTGCGGACCGGAGAGCGACCACGCGTCGCAGCGCGGGGAGGCGAAAGCGTATGGCCCGGCCAAGCCCGGCAGCCACGAGGCGGACAGGACCTTCAGATCCTCGCCATCGATGCGCCCTTCGGTCGCTGTACGGCCGACGCCCTCGACCGGCTCGCGGATGCCGCGGTCACGCTCGGCGCGGACGAGCTTCGACTGTCGCCGACCCGCGGCTTCATGCTCCTGGCCCCCCCGGACGTCCCGGCAGCGGCGGTGCGAGAGGCCCTGTCGGTGGACTTCATCGTTGCCGCCGACGACCCGCGGCGGGCGATCGATGCCTGCACGGGTGCCCCGGGCTGCGCCTCCGGGTCGACCCGGACCCTCACCGATGCGGCGCGCCTCGCGGCGGCGTTCGCTCCCCTGGCGGCCTTGGGCCGCGCCGCGCATGTCTCGGGATGCGCCAAGGGATGCGCCCGACCGGGCCCGGCCGACCTGACCCTCGTCGGTCGCGATGGTCTGTACGGCGTGGTGATCGGCGGTGCCCCCGCCGATGAGCCGGCGATGCATCTCCCTATCGAGGCCGTGCTGGAGCGGTTAGGAAGAGCCAAGATCGTCGGGCTGTCCGCCGCCTTCGCGCCGGAGACGACCTGGACGGACAGCGGGAGGACCAGGAGACCGGCATGAGCGCGAGCCAGAACGCCCTGCGCCAGACAGGATCGGAGCCGGCCGCGGCCCACGAATCCCCGTCCCGCTATGAGTATATCCGCGACGGCGGCGCGATCTACGCGCGCTCCTTCGCGATGATCCGCGCCGAGGCGGATCTCGGACGCTGGTCGGGCGCCGCCGAGCGCGTCGTCGTGCGCATGATCCACGCCTGCGGGATGACCGACCTGCCGACCGACGTGGAGATGTCGCCGGGCTTCGCCGAAGCGGGCGTCGCGGCCCTGAAGGCCGGCGCGCCGATCCTGTGCGATGTCCGCATGGTCGCCGACGGCGTCACCCGGGCACGGCTGCCCGCGGATAACGACGTGGTCTGCACGCTCGGCGATCCGCGCGTGCCGGAGCTCGCCAGGAGCCTCGGCACAACGCGGTCCGCAGCCGCCATGGAGCTGTGGCGCGAACGCCTGCCGGGCAGCGTCGTGGCGGTGGGCAACGCGCCGACCGCCCTGTTCCGCCTTCTGGAGCTGCTCGACGCCGGCGTCGCGCCTCCGGCCGCGGTGATCGGCATCCCGGTGGGTTTCGTCGGCGCGGCCGAATCGAAGGAGGCGCTGGCCCGGGACGGCCGCGTGCCGTTCGTGGTCGTGCACGGGCGGCGCGGCGGCAGCGCCATGACGGCCGCCGCTATCAACGCGCTCGCCAGCGAGGTCGAGTGATGGACGGTTTCGAACGCCTCGACGGCCCGACCGAGGAGCTGTCCGCGGCGGCGATGACGGGAACGCTCTACGGGGTCGGCATGGGCCCGGGCGATCCGGATCTGCTGACCGTGAAGGCGCAGCGCATCCTGATGCGCGCGCCGGTGCTGGTGCATTTCTGCAAGCGCGGCCGGCGGGGCAACGCCCGCACCATCGCGGACGCGATCCTGCGCGATCCGGCCCGCGAGATGGCACTGGCCTATCCCTACACCACCGAGATTCACCCCGAGCATCCGGAATACGTCACCGCGCTGGCGGGCTTCTACGACGAGGCGGCCGGTAAACTCGCCGACCACCTCGGCGCCGGGCGCGACGTCGCGATCCTGTCGGAGGGCGACCCGTTCTTCTACGGCTCGTTCATGCACCTGTGGCGGCGCCTAAGGGACCGCTTCCCCGTGGAGGTGATTCCGGGCGTCACCGGGATGTCGGGTTGCTGGACTCGGGCCGGCACGCCGATCACCTGGGGCGACGACGTCCTCACCGTCCTGCCGGCGACCCTCTCGCTCGAGGCCCTGGCGGAGCGCCTGCGCGGCACCGACGCCGCCGTCGTGATGAAGCTTGGGCGCCATCTGCCGAAGGTGCGCGCCGCTCTGTCGGCCGCCGGGCTGCTCGCCCGTGCGGTCTATGTGGAGCGCGGCACCATGGCGGGCGAGCGGGTGGTGATGCTGGCCGACAAGGCCGACGACGACGCACCCTACTTCTCCATGGTCCTTCTGCCCGGAGAGGGACGGCGGCCGTGAGCGGAAGCCTTGCCGTCGTCGGCCTCGGCCCGGGCGACGCCGCGTTGCTGACCGAGTCCGCCCGCCGGGCGCTGGATGCGGCGGAGGATGTCGTCGGCTACTTCCCCTATGTCGCCCGTGTGCCCGAGCGACCCGGCCTGGTCCGGCATGCCAGCGACAATCGGGTGGAGGTCGACCGGGCGCGCCACGCGCTGCAGCTCGCCGCCTCCGGACGACGGGTCGCGGTCGTCTCCGGCGGCGATCCGGGGGTCTTCGCCATGGCGGCGGCGGTGTTCGAGGCGGTGGAGCAGGGCGAGCCTGACTGGCGCGACCTCGCGATCACCGTGGAGCCGGGCGTCACCGCCATGCTGGCCGCCGCTGCCCGGCTCGGCGCGCCCCTCGGCGGCGATTTCTGCGCGCTGTCGCTCTCGGACAACCTGAAGCCCTGGCCGGTGGTGACCGCGCGGCTGGAGGCGGTGCTGCGCGCCGACTTCGTGATCGCGCTCTACAATCCGATCTCCGCCGCCAGGCCCTGGCAGCTCGGGGCGGCTCTGGAGATCGCGTCCGGGATCCGCGCGCCCCACACGCCGGTGATGTTCGCCCGCGCCATCAGCCGGCCGGACGAGGCGATCCGGGTCGCGACCCTCGCCGAGGCGCGCGACGTGCCGGCCGACATGGCCACGATGGTCATCCTGGGCGCCTCGACGACGCGGCTGATCCCGCGCGCCGGCCGGACGCCCTTCGTCTACACGGCCCGCAAGGTTGAGGAACCGGCGTGATCGCCCGCCTCCAGCCAGCTGAGGGCGCCCGCAGCGTCCGGGACGCTCGGCACGTCGGGCTTGCCCGGCCGGCGCACCATGACGACGGGGATTCCGAGGGTGCGCGCCGCCGCGATCTTGCCGTAGGTCGCCGCCCCGCCGGCATTCTTGCTGACGAGAATCTCGATGCCGTTCGTGCGCATGAGCGCAGCCTCCGACGCGACATCGAAGGGCCCGCGGGCTTCCAGGGCGGTGAGGTGCGGCACCGGCAGGATCCCGCCCAACGGCTCGACCGTCCGCGCCAGATAGGTGTGTTGGGGGGCCGCCGCGAAGACCCCGGCCTCCTGCCGGCCGATCGTCAGGAACACGCGCCGCGGCGCGGATCCGAGGGCGGCGACCGCCTCATCCATCCGGTCGACCTCGATCCAGAGATCGCCGGGCTCGCGCGTCCAGGCGGATCTGCGGATCGCGAGGATCGGCACCGCCGTCAGGGCGGCTGCGCACGCCGCATGGTGCGACATCGTCGCGGCGAAGGGATGGGTCGCGTCGATCAGGCAATCGATCGCGTCGGCTTTCAGGTAGTCGGCGAGGCCCTCGATCCCGCCGAATCCGCCGATCCGGGTCGGCACGGGCTCGGGCTTCGGCGCGGCCGTCCGGCCGGCCAGCGAGAGCGTCACGGACAGATCCGCCCGACCAGCGAGCGACCGGACCAGGGTGCTCGCCTCGCCGGTCCCGCCGAGGATCAGAATCCGCATCGTGCCGCTCGTCAGGAACGCCGTGTCCATGGACGCCTTGTCCATGAGCCCTGAGGCGCTGTCGAGCTTACCCTGGCTGTCGATCGTCGGCATCGGCGAGGACGGGCGGGCCGGATTGACGCCGGCCGCCGCCGCCGCGCTCGATGCCGCCCGCGTGGTCTATGGCGGCCGACGCCATCTCGCCCTCGCGGGTCCGCTCGTCGCGGAGACGCGGCCCTGGCCGAGCCCGATCCACGAGGCCTATCCGGAGATTCTCGCGCGGCGGGGGCAGCCGACCTGCCTCCTCGCCACCGGCGACCCCTTCCACTATGGCATCGGCGCCGAGATCGCCCGGATGGTGCCGGCGGCCGAGATCCGCGCCTTCCCGCAGCCCTCGGCCTTCAGCCTCGCCTGTGCGCGGCTCGGCTGGCCGCTGGCCGAATGCGCGCTGGTCACGCTCCATGGCCGCGCGCTGACCCGGATCGTGCCGTATCTCCAGCCGGGGGCGCGGGTGCTCGTCCTGTCCTGGGACGGCACGACCCCCGGCGCGCTCGCCGCATTGCTTTGCGCGCGGGGCTTCGGCGCGTCGACGCTGACGGTGCTGGAAGCGATGGGCGGCCCGAATGAACGGGTCGGTACGACCCGCGCGGACGCGTTCGACCGCGCCGACATCGACGCGCTGAACACGGTGGCGATCGCGGTGGCGGGGCCCGGTCACGCCCTTCCCCTCGCCCCGGGCCTCGACGACGGCCTGTTCGAGAATGACGGCCAGCTCACCAAGGCCGAGATCCGGGCTCTGACCCTATCGGCGCTCCGTCCGCATCCGGGCCTGCATCTCTGGGATGTCGGCGCCGGCGCAGGCTCGATCGCGATCGAATGGATGCTCCGTCACTGGAGCCTGCGCGCCACGGCGATCGAGGGACGCCCGGACCGGGCCGAGCGCATCCGTCGCAACGCCGTCGCACTGGGGACGCCGGACCTCTCCGTCGTCGTCGGCACCGCCCCCGGGGCACTCGAGGGCCTGCCGACGCCGGATGCGGTCTTCATCGGTGGCGGCGTCTCCGAGCCCGGGGTCCTGCCAGCGGTGCTTGCGGCCCTCCGGAGCGGTGGTCGCTGCGTGGCCAATGCCGTCACCCTCGAAGGCGAGGCCGCGCTGCTTGCGGCCTTCGCGGCGCAGGGCGGAAGCCTGCGTCGCTACGGTGTCGAGCGGGCGAGCCCGGTCGGCGGGATGCATGGCTGGCGCACCGCCATGCCGGTGACCCAATGGGCCTGGACCAAGCCGTGACCGGATTGCTGGTCGCCGGGATCGGCTTCCGTCGGGGGACCGACGCCGACGAAATCGCGGCGCTGATCGAGCGCGCGCTCGCGGCGCTCGGCGCCGACCGGTCGAGCCTGACGGCCGTCGCCACGGCGGCCGACCGGGCCGCAGAGCCGGCGATCCGCGCGGCGACGGCACGGTTCGGCCTGTCGCCCCAGCCCGTGGCAGCCGCCGCGCTGCAGGCGCGCGACGCCGAGATCGTCACCCGCTCGGCGCGGATCGAACAGCTGCGCGGCGTCGGCTCGCTGGCCGAGGCGACGGCCCTGGCCGGCGCCGGGCCGCAGAGCCGCCTCGCCCTGCCGCGGATCACGAGCGCCGGCGCCACTTGCGCCCTGGCCGTCCGATGCGACACGACACGGGACACATGACCGTTCATTTCATCGGCGCCGGACCCGGCGCGGCCGACCTGATCACGGTGCGCGGGCGCGACCGCATCGCGGCCTGTCCCGTCTGCCTCTACGCCGGATCGCTCGTGGCCCCCGAGATCCTGGGCTGGTGTCCGCCCGGCGCCCGGATCGTCGACACGGCCCCCCTCGACCTCGACGCCATCATGGCGGAGATCCGGACGGCGCACACGGCCGGACAGGACGTGGCACGCCTCCATTCCGGGGACCTGTCGATCTGGAGCGCGCTGGCCGAGCAGATGCGCCGCCTCGACGCGCTGGCGATTCCCTATACGGTTACGCCGGGCGTCCCGGCCTTCGCCGCCGCAGCCGCCCTGCTGCGCCGCGAATTGACGGTCCCCGGCGTGGCGCAGACCGTGGTCCTGACCCGGACCTCAGGCCGCGCGAGTGCAATGCCCGAGGGGGAAACCCTGTCGGCCTATGCGGCCACCGGGGCGACCCTGGCGATCCACCTGTCGATTCATGTGGTCGAGGCGGTCGCCGCGGAACTGATCCCGTTCTACGGACCGTCCTGCCCGGCGGCGGCTGTGTTCCGGGCCTCCTGGCCCGACGAGCGGGCGCTGGTCGGCGATCTCGCTACGCTGCCCGGCCTCGTCGCGGCGGCCGGCCTGGAGCGCACCGCCCTGATCCTGGTTGGGCCCGCCCTCGGCGCCGAGGGCTTCCGCGAGAGCGCGCTCTACGCGCCCGATTACGACCGGCGATACCGGCCCGGCGGCACCGTGGGCCAGCCGTCGTGAGCGCCCCCGGCCTCCTCGTCGCGGCGCCGCGCTCCAGCTCCGGCAAGACGACCGTGACCCTCGCCCTGATGCGCGCCCTCACCCGGCGCGGCCTGCGGGTCCGCGGCGCGAAATGCGGTCCAGACTACATCGACCCGGCCTTTCACCAAGCCGCCACCGGCCATCCGAGCTTCAATCTCGACAGCTTCGCCATGGCGACGCCCCTCCTCGACACGCTCGCGGGCGAGACGGCGGCGGCGGCGGATCTGGTGATCGCCGAGGGCTCCATGGGCCTGTTCGACGGCGTCCGGGCAGCCGAGAACCGGACCGGGGCGAATGCCGACATCGCGGCGCGCTACGGCTGGCCGGTCGTGCTCGTGGTGGACGTGTCGGGCGCGGCGCAATCGGCGGCTGCAGTAGCGCTGGGCTGCACGCTCTACGATCCCCGCGTGCGGATCGCCGGGGTCATCCTCAACAAGGTGGCGAGCGACCGCCATCGCCGGCTCGTCGAAGCCGGCATGGAACGCGCTGGATTGCCGGTGCTCGGCGCCCTGATGCGCGACGCGCAGCTGGTCCTGCCCGAACGCCATCTCGGGCTCGTCCAGGCCGGCGAGACCGCGGATCTTACCGCCCGCCTCGACCGGCTGGCCGACCTCGCGGAAGCCGGTATCGACCTCGACGCCGTCACGGCCAGTGCGGGCGGCACCGTGCCGGCCTCCGGCGGCCGGCTACCGCGGCCGCCCGGACAACGCGTGGCGGTCGCTCGGGACGCGGCGTTCAGCTTCCTCTATCCACACCTTGCGACCGGGTGGCGGTTGGCCGGTGCCGAACTCGTCCCCTTCTCACCCCTCGCCGACGAAGGCCCACCGGAGGATTGCGACGTCTGCTGGCTGCCGGGGGGCTATCCCGAACTGCATGCGGGCCGGATCGCCGGCGCCGTCCGTTTCCTGGACGGGCTGCGCGACTTCGCCAGGACACGCCCCGTCCACGGAGAGTGCGGCGGCTACATGGTCCTCGGGCAGACGCTTCAGGACGCCGACGGCACCACCCATCCCATGGCGGGCCTCCTCCCGGTGGCGACATCCTATCACCGCCGCAAGTTGCATCTCGGCTATCGCGTCGCGCGGCTCTGCGGATCCGGCATGCTCGGAGAAGACGGGGCGCGCCTCATCGGCCACGAGTTCCACTACGCCACCGAGCTCTCGCCGATCGCACCGGAGGCATCAGCGCTCGCTCGCGTTTCGGATGCGGAGGGTGTGGACCTGGGGTTTGCCGGACATCGGGTCGGCCCCGTCACCGGCAGCTTCTTCCACCTGATCGCGTCTGACGCACCCTGAAACCGTCCCGGATGCAGCCGCCTCCGGGGCGCGCCGGGCGAGGCCCGCCAGCCCGCCTGTCAGGCCGGATCCGCCGCCGGCGCCGCCGTGCGGTTCTGCGCGAGGCGCGCGGCGCTGCGGACCAGCGCCAGCACATCGCGGCGCATCTGCTCATCCTCGATCTGGGCGTAGGCGCGCAGAAGCTCGATGGCACCGTGGGCGCTGAGGAAGCCGAACACGTCCTCCTGGGCGTTCTCGCGGGGCTCGGTCTCCTCGAAGAACGCGGAAACCGGAACTTCGAGAAGGCGCGCGATCTCCCGCAACCGGCCGGCGCCGACCCGGTTCTGACCCTTCTCGTATTTCTGGACCTGCTGAAAGGTCACCCCAACCGCATTGCCGAGAGCGGTCTGGCTCATGCCCCGCGCCTTGCGCAGGGCTGTGATGCGAATCCCGACGAGACGATCGACGTCGGTGGTCTGCTTCGGCATCGTTTGCCCAGGGGAATCCTTCTCCATGGAGTGGGATGCATCCTCCTGCGAATGCGGTGTTTTCGCCTCGCTATCGCGCCGCTTCACCGCCCGCCCCTAAGTCGCATGTCGTGCACGCCGTGTGGCCGGTCATCCCTGCCGCTCATGCGGCTATAGCCCTGATCCCGACACAGGTGGCGTGCACCGCAGTTGGACACCAAGTTGTCAAGCTTCGCAAGTCAAAGGTTACAGCTTCTAGTTTAAGTACACACATCTTTGCAACATTGTTGCGGAAATGTCGATGGCGATGATTGGGCAGCTTAAGTGGTGCGCCTTGTCGCCGCGCAGGTGTTCCCCTTAGGACCGCCGATGCTTGTAGGATTGGTAGCGCGCAGGAGAGACGCATGTTCATCGCGATGAATCGCTTCAAGGTCGTCAAGGACGCGACGGCCGACTTCGAGGCCGTCTGGCTCGGCCGCGACAGCCATCTCGGCGAGATGCCCGGCTTCGTGGAATTCCACCTCCTGCGCGGCCCCGAGCACGAAGACCACGTCCTGTACGCCTCGCACACGATCTGGCGGTCGCACGCGGATTTCGAAGCTTGGACCCGATCCGAGCAGTTCCGCAAGGCGCACGGTCGCGTGCCTTCGACCAAACCCCTGTATCTCGGTCATCCCCAGTTCGAGGGTTTCGAGACGATCCAGACCGTCGCCAGACCCGCCGACGCCGAGGCGACGTCTTAAAGCTCAACCGAGAGTCCTCGCCCGTTCCGCATGCGGGGCGGGCGCAGGGCCGGTTGAAACTTCGGACGAAGAAACGCGCTTGAATTGAAACGACGCGTTCGATGACGGCCGAACTCCAACATTGGCGGCCGCCGCATGCGTCATGCCGGCGCTCAGCATTAATCATGTATTGCAACGCCTGGGCGCGCGCTCTAGGTCGCAGCCTCCCTCCGTGACAGCGAATGCGAACCTGCCGGGCCCGCGGCTTGCTCCGTCACCGTCACCAGGCGGCGCCGAAACCTTTCGTGTCTCAGACTGGTACAGAGTCCGACTAAGACGGGACGTTGCGGGTCAGATGTTTCACGATCGGCTTCCGGAGACGTTTCAGGCGCTGCCCACCTCGGCGGAGCGCCGACGCAACGTATGGTCGGCGCTGCTGCCCCGGCGCGGTCGTGCCCTGGCGCGGATCGCCCTGTCGACGACGCTCGCCGCGACCGATCTCGTGGCGATCGTGATGGTGGCCCTGGGCGTCGAGTTCGCCTACCACGCCCTCGCCCAGGACAGCGCATTCTGGGCGAGCAGCGTTCGCGGCCTGCGCCTGTCGGCGCTGCTGGGACTGGTGATCATCGCCGCGAACGTCCTGCGCGAGGAGTACAGCCTCGAGAACGTCATGGCGCAGAAGCCGGGCGTTCAACGCGTGGCCTCCCTCTGGCTGGTCGCCTGGGCCGCCGTGCTGGTCGTGAGCTTCATGACCAAGACGACCAACGATTATTCGCGCCTGATCTCGTTCGGGACGTTCGCCGTGGGCCTTCCGGTCCTGATCGCGGCCCGGGCATCGGTGCGGCGCCTCGTGCGGGCGCGGCTCAGTGCTGGCTCGGCCACGGCCAGCCGGATCCACCTCGTCGGCTACGAGGAGGACATCGCGCGCTTCTACGCCGGCAAGGAAGCCGATCATCTCGGCTCGCGGATCATCGGGACCAGCTACCTGCGACGGGTCGATCCCGGCGCCGACGTGGCCACCCGATACGACCAGCTGCAGGAGGATCTCGACCTCGCGGTCTCGGTGGTGCGATTCCTCCGGCCGGACGACGTCTTCGTGCTCGTGCCGTGGGCCGACACCGCGGAGGTCGAGCGGTGCATCGACGCGTTCCTGCGGGTGCCCTCGGCCCTGCATCTGCGCCCCGGCGCCGTCCTCGATCGCTTTCCCGATCTGCAGGTCGCCCGGGTCGGCGGAGTCTCGGGGATCAATATCGGTCGTCGGCCGCTCAATCTGGGCGAGGTGATGCTGAAGCGCCTCCTCGATCTGACCTTGGCGACCATCGCCCTGGTTTCACTGTCCCCGTTGCTGGCGGCCATCGCCGTTGCGATCAAGCTCGACAGCCCCGGCCCGGTCTTCTTCCGGCAGAAGCGCTACGGTTTCAATCAGCAGCCGTTCGGCGTCTTCAAGTTCCGGTCGATGCGCACGGATGCGAATGCCGCCTTCCGGCAGGCGACCCGCAACGACAGTCGGATCACCCGGGTCGGCGCGATCCTGCGCCGGACCAATCTCGACGAGCTGCCCCAGCTGATCAACGTCCTGCGCGGGGAGATGTCGCTGGTCGGTCCCCGCCCGCATGCGCTGGCCCACGACCGGAGCTTCGAGCGGCGGATCGCCCTCTATGCACGCCGCCACAACGTGAAGCCTGGGATCACGGGTTGGGCTCAGGTCAACGGCTACCGGGGGGAGACCCAGACCGACCTCGCCATGGAGCAGCGCGTCGCCTGCGACCTGCACTACATCGACAACTGGTCGATCTGGTTCGATATCCAGATCATGATCCAGACGGTGATTTCGCGCCGCGCATACCAGAACGCGTTCTAAGGCGCGGGCGCGAGGCGGTCGGGAGGCGCCATGCCCGCAGGCGTGGCACGCCCCTGGATTGCTCCCCTCCGTCAGCGCGGACGGGATGGATCAGGCAACCTGGTCTCGCGGCTCAGGGTGCCAGCTTCCGCTGACGACAGGTGCCGCAATCGCCCTCGACCTCCAGGATACTGTGGGTCGGCGTGAATCCGGCCCGCTCCAGAGTGCGCCCGAGGCTGCCCTCGACCTCCTCCGACGAGGCCTCGTCGACGCCACCGCAGGTCCGGCAGATCAGAAAAATCACCCCCTCCCCGGGCGCGTGGCCGTGCGCGCAGGGGATGAAGGCGTTGCGGCTCGCGATCCGATGGACCAGCCCCTGATCCATCAGGAAATCGAGGGCGCGGTAGACCGAGACCGGGGCCACACGCTTGCCCGGCGCGCTCAGCCGCTCGGCGATGTCGTAGGCGCCCTGAGCCTTCCCGGCCTCGGCCACGGCCTCCAGCACCTCGCGGCGCAGGGGCGTGAACTGCAGACCGCGCTCGCGACAGAGGGCCTCGGCCCGCGCGAGAATGTCACCGGTGCCGGCGTGGCACGCGTCGTGACCCTCGTGACGGTGCATGATTGCTCCAAACATGATCCGCAGGTTGTCCCGCGGGTTTGTTACAGTGTATCACCGCGGCCCAGGACCGCACCAGTAGCTCTGCGTGGTGCCCGCGCCGGTGTCAGTGCGCGACGAGGATTCCTTGCCGACTATTCCCAGCCCGAGACGCGCGGCCCGACGATCGCTGTTCCAGAGCGGGATCGGCCTGCGGCTGGCGCTCGCCGCGACGCTCGCGGCGCTGGTCTGGCTGACCATCGCCTGGGCGCTTTCGGCATGAGCGGCCGGAATCCGGATCCGATCCGCCTCGTCGGCCTCACCCTCGGTTACGACCGGCATCCAGCGGTCCACCACCTCGACGGGACCGTGCGAGCGGGCGACCTGCTCGCGCTGGTCGGACCGAACGGCGCCGGCAAGTCGACGCTGCTGAAGGGCATGGCCGGAGAGATACGCTGCCTCGACGGCCGCATCGAACGTGCGGGCGCCCTGGCCTACATGCCGCAGGCGGACGAGATCGACCGGAGCTTTCCGCTCACCGTCATGGATCTCGCCGGGATGGGTCTCTGGCGGCAGGCGGGAGCGTGGCGCAGCCTCGTCCGGCGGCGGCCGGCCATCGAGGCCGCGCTGGCGGCGGTCGGTCTCGAGGGCTTCGCGGCGCGGCCGATTGGCACCCTGTCGGGTGGTCAGTTCCGGCGCGCGCTGTTCGCCCGGCTGATCCTGCAGGATTGCCCCGTCGTGCTCCTCGACGAGCCGTTCACCGGGATCGATGCGCGGACGGTCGACGATCTGCTGGTGCTGATTGCGACCTGGCACAAGGAGGGGCGGACCGTGATCGCCGCCCTGCACGACCTCGCGCAGGTCCGCGCGCATTTCCCGACGACGCTGCTGCTCGCCCGGGAGCCCGTGGCCTGGGGGCCGACCGCGCGGGTCCTGACCGCCGAGAATTTGGCCCGCGCCCGCAACCTGTCCGAGGCCTGGGATGAGGGCGCGGCGATCTGTGAAGGACCGCGGAAGCCCGCGGAGCCGGCGCACGATCACGGCCGGGCTGCGCATCACCATCACGAGGACGCCGCGTGACCGATCCGTTCGGGTCTCTGTTTGCGCCGTTCGTCGAATTCGGCTTCATGCGCCGGGCGCTGGCGGGTTGCCTCGCCCTGTCGGTGTCGGCACCGCCCATCGGCGTCTTCCTGACGCTGCGCCGCATGAGCCTCATGAGCGACGCGATGAGCCACGCGATCCTGCCGGGGGCTGCGGTCGGCTTCCTGGTCGCCGGCCTGTCCCTGCCGGCGATGACGCTGGGCGGCCTCGTCGCCGGCCTCGCGGTGGCCCTGCTCGCGGGCGCCGTCACCCGGGCGACCACGATCCGGGAGGACGCCAACCTCGCGGCCTTCTACCTCATCTCGCTCGCCGCCGGCGTGCTGCTGGTCTCCCTGCGCGGATCGCAGATCGACCTCATGCACTTCCTGTTCGGCTCGGTCCTGGCCCTGGACGATTCCGCCCTCTGGCTGCTCGGCGGCATCAGCACGCTGACCCTGCTGGCGCTCGCCGTGATCTACCGGCCGCTCGTGATGGAATGCGTCGACCCGCTGTTCCTGCGGAGTGTCAGCCGCAGCGGGGGTCCCGTGCACCTCGCGTTCCTGGCGCTCGTGGTGGTCAACCTCGTCGGCGGGTTCCAGGCCCTCGGGACCCTGCTGGCGGTCGGCCTGATGCTGCTGCCCGCAGTGGCGGCCCGGTTCTGGGCCCGCGACCTGGCCGGACTGATCCCGGTCTCGATGCTGATCGCCGCCCTCGCGAGCGTCTCGGGGCTCAGCCTGTCGTACCAGTACGACCTGCCGAGCGGCCCGGCCATCGTTCTGGCGGCCGGGGCACTCTATGTCGCCTCGATGATGGTGGGGCCGCGCGGCGGCCTGCTGCGCCGCCTCGTGCGGCCGCGTCACCTCGAAGCCTGATCAGGGCTGGTCCTTCAGGGCCGCGAGACCTTCGCGGTAGGTCGGATAAGCGAGGGCCACGCCGAGCTCCTCGCGGATCAGCCGGTTCCGCACGCGCTTGTTCTCGCCGTAGAAGCTGCGCGCCATCGGCGACAGGTCGGCGGTCTCGAAATCGATCTCGGGCGGCAGCGGCAGACCGGTGAGGGAGGCGGCGTGCTCGGTCACCGTCTGGGGCGCGGTCGGCTCGTCGTCCGCGACGTTGTAGATCGCCCCCGGCCGCGGGCGGTCGATGGAGGCCAGCAGCGTCGTGGCGATGTCGTCGACATGGATGCGGTTGAAGACCTGCCCGGCCTTCACGATCCGCTGCGAACGACCCTCGCGCAATTTCACGATCGGGTTGCGCCCGGGTCCGTAGATGCCTGAGAGCCGGAAGACCTGCACGGCCTTCCCGGTCTCGGCGCCGAGCGCGAGCCACGCCGCCTCGGCCTCGAGGCGCACCTTCGACCGGGCGCTGCGTGGCGCCGCAGGTGTCGCCTCGTCGATCCACGCGCCGCCCTGGTCTCCGTAGACGCCGATCGTCGAGAGATAGCCGATCCAGCCGATCCGGCTCGCCGCGATGGCGTCCCCGTAGCGGGCGAGAACCGGGTCGCCGGCCTCGCCGGGGGGGGCCGAGGCGAGCAGCACGTCCGTGTCGGCGAGATCCGCGGCGATCCGGGGATCGTCGGCCTCCGGCCCGAAGGCGCGCATGGCGAACCCGGTCTCCGCCGCGACGCGGTCGGCGGCCGCGGGATCCGTGACGCTGGCGCGGACGGTCCCGAAACGCGCTCGCGCCCGTTCGGCGAAACGGCGGCCGGTGAAACCGAGCCCGAAGACGAAGAGATTCATGGGGCGGATGTCTCGCCCACGGGCGATTCCGTCAAGGCGGCGGCGGCCGTCCACTCGTCGCGGACATGGGTGTCGGTCTCGTGGTCGCCATGAAGGCGGCAGAGCGCGTGCACGGCATCCGGCGCGAGCAGCCGGCCGCAGGCCCAGACCGCCATGCCGCGCACCAGGGGAGACGCGTCATCGAGCGCCGCGACAGCCGCGCCCGCCAGATCGGGATCGCCGGAATTGCCGATCGCGATCATGACGTTGCGCAGGAAGCGGTCGCGCCCCGTGCGCTTCACCGGCGTGCCGGCGAAGAACGACCGGAACGCCGCATCGTCGAGACCGGCGAGATCCGCCAGCGCCGGGGCCGCCAGATCCGCGCGCGCGGCGAGCCGGTTCTCCGCCGCCGTACGGGCGAACTTGTTCCAGGGACAGACGGCGAGGCAGTCGTCGCAACCGAAGACCCGGTTTCCGATCGCCGGCCGGAACGCGGCAGGGATCGGACCGGCATGCTCGATCGTCAGATACGAAATGCAGCGGCGGGCATCGAGCCTGTAGGGGGCCGGAAAGGCGTCGGTCGGGCAGATGTCCAGGCAGGCGCGGCAGGAGCCGCAATGGTCGCGCTCCGGCGGGTCGGGCTCGAATTCCGCGCTCGTGTAGATCGCCCCGAGGAGCAGCCAGTTGCCGTGCCCGCGGGAGATCAGCACCGTGTGCTTGCCCTGCCAGCCGAGGCCGGCCGCCTCGGCGAGTGTCTTTTCCATGACGGGGGCGGTGTCGCAGAAAACCTTCACCCGCACGTCGCCCTTGGCGGAAAGATACCCCCCCAATTCTTTCAGACGACCCTTCAAAACCTCGTGATAATCCCGCCGCTGTGCATAAGCGGCGATGGCCCCGCGATCCGGCCGGGCCACGAGGTCCAGGGGATCGTGCTCGGGCCGGTAGCTCATCGCGAGCACCAGGATGCTGCGCAGGCCGGGCCACAAGTCCACCGGGCTCGCCCGTTGGTCGGCCCGCTCCGCCATCCACTCCATGGTGCCGTGCGCGCCCTCGGCGAGCCAGGTCGACAGGCGGCCCGGCAGGTCCGGGAGCCGGTCGGGACGGGTGACGCGCAGGCCACAGAAGCCGAGCGTCCGGGCGCGGGTCTCGACGAGGCGGCGGAGATCGGCGCCGAAATAGGTTCGTCGGGCGGTCAGAAATCCAGGTCCGCGTAATGGGCGGCCGGTGCCATGCCGGGCACGCGGTCGGCGAGCAAAGCGCGGAACGAGGGCCGCGACTTGACCCGTGCGTACCAGTTCCGGGCCATCTCGTCCTCGTCCCAGGGCACGTCGCCCAGGTAGTCGACGCAGGAGAGATGGGCGGCCGCCGCCAGATCGGCATAGGTCAGGTTGTCGCCGGCGATCCATCGCCGCCTGGCGATCAGGTAGCCGATGTACTTGAGGTGGTAGCGCACGTTGGAGCGCGCGGCGCGGATCGCGTTCATGTCGGGCGGGCCGCCGCCCTCATGGGCCGACATGAAGCGCTTCGAGATCTTCTCGTTCACGAGGTAGGCCGTCACCTCGGACTCGAACTTGACCAGGAACCAGTCGAGCAGGCGCCGGACCTCGACGCGCTCGACGGTGTCCTCCGGCAGCATCCGCCGCCCCGAGAGCCCGAGGCCGCGGGTCTCGTCGAGATACTCGGCGATGACGCCGGCGCCGGGGACGACGAGCCCGTTCTGCTCCAGCAGCACGGGTGTGACGCCCGCCGGATTGATCAGCAGGAAGTCGTCGCGCCGTTCCCAGGGCCGTTCCTCGAACAGCGTCGGCTCCATGCCCATCTCGGCGAGTACGAGACGGATGAACCGGGAATTCGCGCAGAAGGGGAAGTGGTAGAGGGTTGCCATCGAGGCCGTGGAGGACGTTCGGTCTGCCAACGCGGCCTGTCCCGCGCTCGTCGAGGGCCCTGATGCGCAGGTGTTCGGCGCGCAGGACTTCGGACCGAGCGTTATTGCCCGACCGTTTCCGAGCCCTTAACACGCCCGGCCCGGCCCGGTAACCGCTCGTCAACCCTAATGGGCGAAGCCTCGGGCTCAACCATTTCGCGTGGCAGGCGGCGGCTCGACGGGGGCCGCAGCGCCCACGGCACAAGGCGTCACGATGGATCCGGCAAGCATCGGCAAGGCAGTGCTGCTCGCCCTTGTGGAGGGGGCGACCGAATTCATTCCGGTCTCGTCGACCGGCCACCAGTTGCTGGTCGGCCACTTCATCGGCTTCCACTCGCCCAACAACACCTTCGAGGTGCTGATCCAGCTCGGCGCGATCCTGGCGATCCTGCTGGTGTATTTCCGCCGCCTGCTGGCGATCGCCACGGCGGTGCCGTCCGATCCGAGGGCGCGCCGGTTCGTGCTCGGCATCCTGGTGGCGTTCCTGCCGGCGGCGATCATCGGCGGCCTCTTCTCCAAGCTGATCAAAGCCTACCTTTTCAATCCGTGGATCGTGTGCGCGACCCTGGTGGCCGGCGGCCTGGTGCTGCTCGTCATCGACGACACCGACCTCGAGGTGAAGAAGAAGGACGTCTACGACTTCACCCTGCCGATGGACCTGAAGATCGGCATCTTCCAGTGCCTCGCCATGATCCCCGGCGTGTCGCGCTCGGGCGCCACCATCGTGGGCGCGATGCTGATGGGCGCCGACAAGCGCTCGGCCACCGAGTTCTCGTTCTACCTGGCGATGCCGACGATGGCGGGCGCCTTCGCCAAGGACCTGCTCGACAATTACAAGTACCTTTCGAGCAACGATGTCGGCCTGATCGTGATCGGCTTCGTCGTGTCGTTCGTCTCGGCGCTGTTCGTGGTGCGGGTGCTTCTCGACTATGTCTCCCGCCACGGCTTCTGGCTGTTCGCGTGGTGGCGGATCATCGTCGGCGCCCTCGGCTTCGCCGGCCTGATCATCCTGGGCTAACGGGCCGGTCCCTCTCGGGCCCGGACGACCGGATCGGCGGATCCGCCTCGGCGGCTTGATCCGTCCGGTCGTCGGTCCGGGCGCCGTAGACGGGCCCGCAATCCGGAAATGCTGGCTTTGCCGAAGCCTGCCGGGTCGGCATGTCCGGTTTCCGGGCTCCCCGTCGCGCCGCCGGGACCGTCAAAAATCGGTGATGGGCGGCTTCAGCTTTCCTCAACCATCGGGCGATTGCCAGCGGCGGAGCGGCGTGCGAGGCAAACGCATGGAAGCGGTGCAGAAGACGCCGCGCTCTGGGACGTTCCGATGGAAGACACACCGCTCGCCGACCTCTTCGAGCCCGCAGACCGGGCGCGCTGGCTCGGCCTCGTCGAAGGCGTCCTCAAGGGCGCCGATTTCGAGAAGCGGCTGGTGTCGCACACGGCCGACGGCCTGCGGATCGAACCCCTCTACGGACCCGCCGCCCCGGCGGCCCAGCCGGTGCGTGAGCCGGGCCCCTGGCGCATCGCGCAACGGGTCGATCACCCCGATCTCGCCGCCGCCAACGCACAGGCGCTCATCGACCTCGAAGGCGGGGCCGACGCCCTCGTCCTGGCCTTTGCGGGCGCGGCGGGCGCCCGCGGCTACGGCCTGACCGCCGCGAGCGTCGAAGATCTCGACGCGGCGCTGAAGGGCGTGATGCTGCCCCTGATCGCCCTGCGGATCGACGCCGGCGGGCGCGGCCTGGAAGTGGCCCGGCTGGTGAGCGCGCTGGCGCAGCGCCGGGGCGAGGATCTCTCGACCTACGACCTCGATCTCGGCATCGATCCGGTCGGCGTTCTGGCGGCGACTGGAAGCCTCGGAGCGGTCTGGAAGGACATCGCCCCCCGTCTCGCCGAGACCGTCGCGGAGCTGGAAGCGGCGGGTTTCACCGGCCGAGCCTTCCTGGCCGACGGACGGCCCTATCACGAGGGCGGTGCAGGAGAGGCGGCGGAACTCGGTGCTGTGCTCGCCACCGCCGTTGCCTATCTGCGCGCCCTGGAGGATGCCGGTCACGACCTCTCCACAGCGCGTGACCGCGTCGCGATGCTTCTGACGGCCGATGCCGACGAGTTCGTCACGGTCGCGAAATTCCGCGCGATGCGACGCCTCTGGGCCCGGGTCGAGCAGGCCTGCGGGCTCGATCCCAAGCCGCTGCGGCTCCATGCCGAGACCGCGTGGCGGATGATGACCAAGCGCGATCCCTTCGTGAACATCCTCCGCACCGGCATGGCGGCCGCCTCGGCCGGCATGGGCGGCGCGGACAGCGTCGCGGTGCTGCCCTACACCCAGGCCCTCGGATTGCCCGACGCCTTCGCCCGGCGCGTCGCACGCAACAGCCAGATCGTGCTCATCGAGGAATCGCATCTCGCGCGCGTCAGCGACCCCGCGGCCGGCGCCGGGGGATTCGAGGCCCTGACCGCCGAACTCGCCGAGGCGGGCTGGGCGGCATTCCAGGCGATCGAGGCGGAGGGCGGCATCGTCGCCTCGCTCAGCGTCGGCAAGCTGCAGCGGCGGATCGAGCTGACCCGCGAGGCCCGGGCCAAGGCCGTGGCGAACCGCCGTGAACCGCTCACGGGCGCGAGCGAGTTCCCCAACCTCTCCGAGAAGCCCGCGGCCGTCCTCGACGTGCCGCCCGTGGCCGGGCCGCGCGGGTCCAATTTCGGCGCGGGTTCGGCCGTCGCCTGCGACGCGCTGCCGTCCCTGCGCCTCGCGGAGCCCTACGAAGCCCTGCGGGACGCCTCGGATGCCTGTCTCGCCAAGGCGGGCCGCCGGCCAGCGGTGTTCCTCGCAAATCTCGGCCCTGTAGCGTCGTTCAACGCCCGTGCGACCTTCGCGGCCAACGCCTTCGCGGCGGGCGGGATCGAGGCGCTGTCGAACGAGGGCTTTTCCGACGCCGAGGCGGCGGCGGCGGCGTTCCGGGATTCCGGTGCCAGCTTGGCCTGCATCTGCTCCACCGACGCGATCTACGCCGAGCACGCCGTCGCGACGGCGGAAGCCCTGGCGAAGGCCGGCGCCGGTCAGATCTACCTCGCGGGCAAGCCGACGGACCTCGCCGAGCCGCTGAAGCAGGCGGGCGTGGCCGCCTTCCTGCATGTCGGCTGCGACCTGCTCGCCCTCCTCAACGCGGCCTTGCGCGCGGCTATGCGGGGTCCTGCGCCGCAGACCCCACGCTGAAAGGCGCCAATCCTCGCGAACCCGCCTCGTCCCAGATCCGATGACGTCTCGCTTCGCTCTCGCCCTGTTCCTCGTCGGCATGAGTCCCGCCGCCGCCGCGCCGCGCCAAGCGGCCCCGCCCGACCGGTTCGACGGCACCTGGAGCGTCGAGATCATCACCGAGACCGGGAGCTGCGACCGCGCCTATCGCTATCCGGTGCGGATCGAGAACGGACGGGCGCGCTTCATCGGGACCGCCTTCGTGGTCGAGGGCGGGGTGACCCGGAACGGGGCGATCCGGGGATCCATCTCGAACGGGGCCGCCACCGCCGACGTGCGGGGACGGCTTGACCGGAACGGATTCGGGGCCGGCACCTGGGTCGCGTCCGGCGCCCTCTCCTGCCGCGGTCACTGGAACGCCGAGCGGCGCGGCTGAGGCCGCGTGTGGCCGTCGCGAAACAGTCCGGATCTCGCCCTGAATCGGGCAGCTCGACCGTGCCGAAAGCCCCGATCCCGACGCAATCATGAGCGAGACCTGAACACCGTTCGGACACCCGACGAGGCCGCCTGCATGAAGACTTCGATCCTCGCCACCTTCGCTGTCCTCGCTCTCGTCTCGGGGGCCGAGGCGCGTCCTCACCGGCTTCCGGCTGCGTCGAAAGTGAACACGGCGGAGGCCGAGAAGGTGTTGGCGCCGCTGCGGCAGGCCGCCACCGAATGCTTCGCCGACACGGTGCTGTCGAACCCGAAGGCCACCGCCGAGGCGCGGGCGGGCCGCTGGTACGAGGCCGTCGGCATCACCGGCTTCCTCTGCCGTCCGGAAGTCGCCGCAATGATCCAGGCTCATGACCGCCTGTACGGCGCGAAGACGGGCGAGCGTTATTTCAAGGGCGCCTACGTCAAGCATCTCGACCAGCAACTCGCCGAGCGGCTCCAGCCGATGTTCGCCCGCAAGGCCGTCGCCAGCGCCGAGCCGCCGCTGGAGAAGGCCTCGGCAGAGGACTCGGCCGAGGGCAACTGAGCGGGAACCGTCCGGGCGTCCGTGTCTTCCCCGAGGCGGAGACGGCGATGCCTTACGAACTGCATTACTGGCCGATGATCCAGGGGCGCGGCGAGTTCGTCCGCCTCGCCCTCGAGGAAGCCGGCGCCGACTACATCGACGTCACCCGCCAGGATGACGAGGCTGGCGGGATCGGCCCCATGCTCGACCGCCTGTCCGATCCCGGCAACCCGCGGCCGCCCCTGGCGCCGCCCTTCCTGCGCGATGGTGACACCGTCATCGGGCAGAGTGCCGCGATCCTGCTCTATCTCGGGCCGCGGCTCGGCCTCGTCGGCGCGTCGGAGCGCGACCGGATCTGGACCCATCAGCTCCAGCTCACCATCGCGGACGCGGTCGACGAGGCGCACGACACGCACCATCCCTTAGGTGTCGGCCTGTATTACGCGGATCAGAAGCCCGAGGCCCTGCGCCGGGCCGCGGAATTCCGCACCGAGCGCATCCCGAAATTCTTCGGCTATTTCGAGCGCGTTCTGGCGGGGAATGGCGGCGGTCGGCTCGTCGGCGCGGATCTGTCCTACGCGGACCTGTCGCTGTTCCAGCTCGTCGACGGGCTGCGCTACGCCTTTCCCAAAGCCACCGCCGCAGCCCTGCGCCCCAACGCGAACGTGGCGCGGCTCCACGAGACCGTGGCCCGGCGACCGCGGATTGCCGCCTATCTCGCCAGCGACCGCCGGATCCCGTTCAACGAGGACGGCATCTTCCGCCGCTATCCCGAACTCGATCCCTGAGGCGCAGGCCTCACCGCCGCGGCCCGGCGATCAGGATCGCCGCGAGCGTCAGCGCGACGAGCCCCAGCACCAGCGACAGCAGGCGCCAGAACAGCAGCGGATCGCGCTCCAGCAGAGACGCCCGCCGTCCGTCCGTGAAGGCCGGATTGGGATGCCGCAGGTCGTGGACGAAGGCGGACAAGGCCGTGTAGCGCCGCAGCGGATCGGGATGAACGGCCTTGCGAAGCGCCCCGTCGACCCAGACGGGAAGCAGCGGACGCACCGTGAGAGCCGACGTGTAGCGAAGCCGCCGTTGCGCCGCGCGCGTGCGCGCCCGCGGAACGGCGTCTCCGTACGGCAGCCGTCCCGTCAACATCTGGTAGGTGATGACGCCGACCGCGAAGATGTCGGACCCGGCATTGGCCGGCGCGCCGAGGAAGCATTCGGGCGCCGTGTACTGGACCGTGCCGAGGATCTCCGCAGGATCGATCCGCGGATCGCCCTCGACGACGCCCGCGACCGTCGTGGCCCCGAAATCGATGATCTGGACGGTCCCTGCGGTATCGATCAGGACGTTGTCGGGCCGCAGATCCTGATGGACCATCTCCCGCCGGTGAAACGCCTGTACGCCCCGGGCGAGCTGCTCGACGAGGCCGCGCACCGTTTCCAGATCGGGGGTCGCGTGGTCTCGCATCCACTGGGTCAGGTTCTGGCCCTCGACGTAGCGCATGACCGTGTAGAGGTGGCTGCGGCGGCCGGCCCGGGGATGCGCCTTGAGCACGTGAGGATTGTCGATCCGCCGCGCGATCCACTCCTCCATCACGAACCGCTTCCGCTGGGCCGGGTCGTCCCGCAGGTCCAGGGACAGCACCTTCAGGGCGGCCTGGGCACCCGTCTCCGCCTCGACGGCGAGATAGACGCGGCTGCGGGGTCCGGAATGGAGGATCCGCACGAGACGGAAGCCGTCGAGTTCGGCGGGCGGGTCGAGGAGGGGCGCGGGGTCCAGCCCCTCGGCCTCCCCGAGGAGATCCGCCGGCGCGCCGGCCGGTACGCTCTCGACCCGCACGATCTGGATCGTCAGGTTGTCTTGACTGCCGGCGGCCAGAGCTGCCTCGACGATCGCCCGCGCCGCCGCGTCGAGGGTCGCGGCTTGCGCGATCGCCGCAACCACGTCGCGGGGCCGGACATGCTCGTGGACGCCATCCGTCGTCAGCACGAAGGTGTCGCCGGCCTCGATGCCGACGACGTGGTAATCGATCTCCACACGGGCATTCGCCCCGAGGGCGCGGCCGAGATAGGATTCCGCCGCGGAGACGACGACGCGGTGGTCCTCGGTGAGCTGTTCGAGGGACCAGCCGGACACGCGCCAGATCCGGGCATCGCCCACGTGGAAGAGGTGGGCCATGCGCGATTTCAGGACGAGGGCGTCGAAGGTGGTGACGTAGCCCCGGTCGGCGTCGTTCGGATCGGCGCCGCGCCGGGTCTGGGCGTAGAGCCAGGAATTCGCCGCCGCGATCACGCGCTGGGCCGAGGTTTTCACCGACCACGTGTCCGGCGTGGCGTAATAGTCGCTCAGGAAGCTCTTGACCGCGGTCTCGCTCGCCGCCGCGCCCACCGCGCTGCTGCTGATCCCGTCGGCGAGCGCCACCGCGATCCCCTTCAGACCCAGAGCGGGTTGAACCGGCACCAATATGCCGTTGAAGTCCTGGTTGGCCGCCTTGCGGCCGGCGCTGCTGTACTGGCCGATCGTGACCGTCAGATCGCCGGAGACGTCCGATCCGGTGCTCAAGCGGCGGCTGCCGCGCCCGCGCCGCGCCCGCGGTACGAGAGGGCCTCCGCTAGATGGAGCCGGCGCACCTGTGTCTCGCCGTCGAGATCGGCCAGGGTCCGGGCTACCCGCAGCGTGCGGTGAAAGCCGCGTGCGGAGAGGCGCATGGTCTCGGCCGCCTGCCGGATCAGCGCCGTGCCGTCCGCGTCGGGGCTCGCGACCTCTTCGATGAGGTTGGCCGGACAGGTCGCGTTGGTGGTGGAATCCGGCAGGCCCCGCGCGGCATAGCGGCTCCCCTGCAGCGCGCGGGCCGCCGAGACCCGGGCCGCGGCCTCGCGGGAGCCCTCGGCCGGGGCCGGCAGGATCAAGTCGGCGGCCGTGACCGCCGACACTTCGATGCGCAGGTCGATGCGGTCCAGCAACGGGCCGGAGATCCGCGCCTGATACTGCGCCATGCAGCGCTCGTTCGGGCCGCGGCGGCAGGCGTAGCCCGGCTCGAGGCCCTGGCCGCAGCGACAGGGATTCATCGCGGCGACGAGTTGGAAGCGCGCCGGGTATGTGACCCTGTGGTTGGCCCGGGCGATCATGACCGCGCCGGATTCCATCGGCTGACGCAGGCTGTCGAGAACCTGGGGCGAGAATTCGGGCAGCTCGTCCAGGAACAGGACTCCCCCATGGGCGAGGGATACCTCCCCCGGCCGCGCCCCGAGCCCGCCGCCCACCAGCGCCGCCATCGAGGCGGAATGGTGCGGCTGCCGGAACGGCCGGCGATTCGACAGGGCCCCATCCTTGAGTTCGCCCGCCACCGACTGAATCATGGAGATGTCGAGGAGTTCGCGTGGACTGAGCGGCGGCAGAATCGAGGGCAGGCGCGCCGCCAGCATGGATTTGCCCGAGCCGGGGGGCCCGTTCATCAAGAGGTTGTGGCCGCCGGCCGCCGCGATCTCCAGGGCACGCTTGGCGCCCTCCTGGCCCTTGATGTCGGCGAGATCCGGGAGCGGTCCCGCCAGCGCGGCGACGGCAGGCTCCGGCCGGGCCATGACCTGGCTGCCCTTGAAGTGATTGGCGAGCTGGATGAGCGAGCGCGGCGCGAGCACATCCAGCTCGCCTCCGGCCCAGGCCGCCTCCGGACCGGTGGAGGCCGGGCAGATCAGCCCGAGCCCCCGCTCCCCCGCCGCCATGGCGGCCGGCAGCACGCCGCTGACCGCCGTGATGCTGCCGTCGAGGGCGAGTTCGCCGAGCACGCAGTAGCCGGCGAGCGCGTCGGCCGGGATCGCGCCGATCGCCGCCATGACGCCGAGCGCGATCGGCAGGTCGTAGTGCGAGCCCTCTTTGGGCAGGTCGGCGGGCGCGAGATTGACGGTGATGCGCTTGGCGGGCAGCGCCAGTCCGGAGGCGATGAGCGCGCCGCGAACCCGCTCGCGGGACTCCGCCACCGCCTTGTCGGGCAGGCCCACGATGGTGAACACCACCGAGCCCGGGATGATCTGGATCTGCACGTCCACCGCCCGCACCTCGATGCCCTCGAAGGCGACGGTGGCGACGCGGGTGACCATCGATGCACTGCCCTCGCCGCCATATTCCGGTGCGGCCAAGATGTGCGGCAGATTCGGGAGCGGCTCAAGGGGACCGCTGCCGCGACGGAACTCCGGTGCCGCATTCCTGTTCAAAGCCGGAAACCCTCGACGGACTGGAGAAAGCCATGCGTCTGACCACGCCCCTCCTCGCCCTGACCCTGATCGCCGGCACCGGCCTCGCAGCCCATGCCGACGAGAAGCTTCCTCCCGACCAGCAGGCCAAGGTCGAGGCGATGCTGAAGCAGGAGGGCTTCACCAAGTGGAAGGAGATCGAGCTCGACGACGGCATGATCGAGGTCGACGATGCGATTGACGCGAACGGCAAGCAGTTCGATCTGCATCTCGATCCGAAGACCCTGGCCATCGTGAAGCGCAAGGCCGAGTAGGCGGCGCTTGCGTTCGGCGAACGGCACGGCCATATAGCCGTCGGGGGGTTGGCGAGGGACGTTTCACTCGCCAACCGGGTCAGGTCCGGAAGGAAGCAGCCCTAACGAGACCGAGCGGGTCTTCGTCCAGCCTCCCACCTCATTCCCGCGCGCGGAAGCTCGATCCCGACACGGCATGGACGCTACGACCGGCACGCCTGACGACGAGCCGGGCCTGCCCGGGTTTCCAGCGCCCGCCGTCGCGGCGACGCCCTACCGGGTGCTCGCGCGCAAGTACCGCCCCACCAATTTCGGCGACCTGATCGGCCAGGATGCCATGGTGCGCACCCTCGCCAACGGGTTCGCGGCCAACCGCATCCCGCAGGCCTGGATGCTTACCGGCGTCCGCGGCGTCGGCAAGACCACCACGGCCCGCATCTTGGCCCGCGGCCTCAACTACGCCCGCGCCGGCCAGCCCGACACCGGCCCGACCGTGTCGATGCCGGAACTCGGCCTCCACTGCGCGGCGATCATGGAATCCCGGCACATGGACGTGCTGGAGATGGATGCCGCCTCGCATACCGGCATCGACGACGTCCGGGCGATCATCGACGGCATCCGCTACGGGCCGGTCTCGGCGCGCTACAAGGTCTACATCGTCGACGAGGTCCACATGCTCTCCGAGAAGGCGTTCAACGCCTTCCTGAAGACGCTGGAGGAGCCGCCGCCCCACGCCAAGTTCGTGTTCGCCACCACGGAGATCCGCAAGGTCCCGGTGACGATCCTGTCCCGCTGCCAGCGGTTCGACCTCCGCCGGGTCGAGGCGCCGACCCTGCATGCGCATCTCGCGAAGGTCTGCGCGGCCGAGGGCGTCTCCGTCGAGGACGAGGCCCTGGGCGCCATCGTCCGCGCCGCGGAAGGCTCCGTGCGCGACGCGCTCTCGCTCCTCGACCAGGCGATCGCCCACGGCGCCGGCACGATCACCGCGCAGAGCGTGCGCGACATGCTGGGACTCGCCGATCGCGCCCGGATCCTCGACCTGTTCGAGGCGGTGATGCGCGGCTCGGTCCCGGCCGCCTTCGCGGAATTGCGGGCGCAGTACGATTCCGGCGCAGACCCGTCGGTGGTCCTCTCCGATCTCGCGGCGTTCACGCATCTCGTCACCCGGCTCAAGGTGGTTCCGGAGACGGCCGCCGACCCCACGCTCAGCGAGACGGAGCGCGTCCGCGGGGCGGAATTCGCCGAGAAGCTCTCGATCCGCGCCCTGTCGCGGGCGTGGCAGATCCTGCTGAAGGCGATCCCCGAGGTTCAGGCCGCACCCCGGCCCCTCGCGGCGGCCGAGATGGCGATCGTGCGCCTCGCCTACGCGGCCGACCTGCCCACCCCCGACGAGGCCTTGCGCCAGCTCAAGGCCGAGGCGGCCGCTCCGCCCGCGCACGAGCCCCCTCCCGTGCCGGCGCGGCCACCGCTGCCGCCGATCCCCGACCTGCGTGGCGGCGGCTCCGCTGCGCTGGCCGCCGCACCCCGGACGGCGACGGCGGAGCCGGCGCCTATGACAGCGCCCACCGCCATGAGCGTGCCGTCTCCGAGACCGGTGCCCGCAGCCCCCCCGGCGCCGCGCCTTGGGCGATTCGAAGACCTGATCGCTCTGGCCGACGCCAATCGGGATATCCTGCTGCGCACCGCGCTGGAGCGCGACGTGCATCTGGTGCGCTTCGAGGAAGGTCGGATCGAGTTCCGCCTCGCCCCGGGCGGCCGCCCGAGCCTCGCCACCGATATCGCCGCCGCCATCGACCGATGGACCGGGCGGCGCTGGTCGGTGGCCCTGTCGAAGGAAGAGGGTGCGCCGACCCTCGATGCAGCCGCTCGGGCGGCGACCGAGACGCGCCGCGAGAACGCCGCGGCCGACCCCTTCGTGCGCGAGGTGCTGACACGCTTCCCCGGGGCTGAGATCGTCGATGTGCGCGAGACCGCGCCCGAGGCCCTGCCCTCCGCCGAGCCGGACGTTCTCGCGGACGGCGATGCCGCGCCGGTCGGCGAGGCCGAGGACGACGACGCCTGAGGCGCGCCCGACCGACGGTGGCGCCGGAGCCGCATCGTACCCAGATCAGACGAGGAAACGGAAAGAGAGCCGCATGCGCGACCTGATGGGCATCATGAAGCAGGCTCAGGCCATGCAGGAGAAGATGGCCAACCTGCAGTCCGAGATGGACGGGATCGAGGTCACCGGCGCCTCCGGCGGGGGATCTGTCCGGGTGACGATGACGGCCAAGGGCCAGATGACGGGCGTCAGCATCGACCCATCCCTGATGGTGGCGGACGAGCGCGAGATTCTCGAGGATCTGATCGTGGCGGCCTGCAACGACGCCCGCGGCAAGGCCGAGGCGACCATGCAGCAGCGCATGGCGGAACTGACCAAGGATCTGCCCCTGCCGCCCGGGATGAAGCTGCCGTTCTAGGTCGGTCTATTGCCGTTCATCCCGTCCCCGATCCGCATCCCGCGGTGCGGCCGCGCCATCGCGGAGACTTTCGGGGCTCGCGCGGCCGGCTGAAGGTCTCTTCGGCGGCCTCCGCGACCTTGCGGCACCTCGCGAGGCCGGCGCGGTTCGGACATGCGTGGGTCGCTCCGGCCCGATGAAGGCGGGCGGCCCCTCGGGCCGCCCGATCGCGTTTTCAGGCCGCGATCGCCTGAGCGGACGGCCCGGCGGCACGCACGTCGGCATCGACATGGGTCTCGAACCGCTTGAAGTTGTCGTCGAACATCTTCACCAGACGCGCCGCCGTCTCGACGAAGGCCCCCTTGTTGGCCCAGGTCTTCACCGGGGTCAGGATGTGCGGCTCGACGCCCGGCACGGAGACCGGCACCGCGAAGCCGAAATACGGGTCGCGGCGGAACTCGGCCTGGGCCAGGGAGCCGTCCAGCGCCGCACTCAGCAGACGGCGCGTGACCCGGATCGGCATGCGCCGGCCGGTACCGACGCCGCCACCGGTCCAGCCCGTGTTGACGAGCCAGCAATCGACACTGTGCTTGGCGATCAGGTCGCGCAGCAGGTTGCCGTAGGTGCTCGGGTGCCGCGGCATGAACGGCGCACCGAAGCAGGTCGAGAAGGTCGCCTCCGGCCCGGTCAGGCCGCGCTCGGTGCCGGCCACCTTGGCGGTGTAGCCCGAGAGGAAGTGGTACATCGCCTCGGCGCCGGTGAGCTTGGCGATCGGCGGCATCACCCCGAAGGCGTCGCAGGTCAGCATCACGATGTTCTTGGGATGCCCGGCCCGGCCGGTGGCGCTGGCATTCGCGATGAAATCGAGCGGATAGGCGCAGCGGGTGTTCTCGGTGAGCGAGGAATCGTCGAAATCCGGCGCGCGGGTGGCAGGATCGATCACGACGTTCTCCATCACCGTGCCGAAGCGTTCGGTGGTGGCGTAGATCTCCGGCTCGGCGTTGCGCGAGAGGCGGATGGTCTTGGCGTAGCAGCCGCCTTCGAAGTTGAAGATGCCGGAATTCGACCAGCCGTGCTCGTCGTCACCCAGGAGCTGGCGGGAGGAATCGTTCGACAGCGTCGTCTTGCCGGTGCCCGAGAGGCCGAAGAAGATCGCCGAGCCGCCCTCCGCGTCGAGGGCCGCGTTGGCCGAGCAATGCATCGGCATCACGCCCTGACCGGGCAGGATGTAGTTCAGATAGGTGAAGACCGACTTCTTCATCTCGCCCGCGTAGGCGGAGCCGCCGATCAGGACGAGCTTCTTCGAGAAGTCGATGGCGATCACGGTCTTCGACCGGCAGCCGTGCCGGGCGGGATCCGCCTGGAAGCTCGGCAGGTCGATGATCGTCATGTCGGGCACGTAGGACGCGATCTCGGAGCGGTCCGGCCGGATCAACAGGTTACGGATGAACAGCGAGTGCCACGCGAACTCGGTGAACACCCGGGCCTTGACCCGGTAGGCCGGATCGGCGCCGCCGTAGAGGTCCTGGGCGAACAGCTCCTTGCCCTCGGCGTGCTTCAGGAAATCCTGGCGCAGGGTCTCGAACTGCTCGGGCGTGATGGCGCCGTTGTTGTCCCACCAGACTTCGCTCTCGGTCCCGGCATCCCGGACCACGAACTTGTCCTTGGGCGAGCGGCCGGTGTGGCTGCCGGTGGTCGCCACGAGGGCGCCGCCGCGGGCAAGCTGGGCCTCCTTGCGGGCCAGCGCCTCCTCGTAGAGACGCGGCGCCTCGAAATTCCAGTGGACGGCCTTGAGGTCGCGGAAGCCGGTCGCCTCGGCGCCGTGGGCCGCGTTGTGATCACCGATGTTGGTCAAGATCGTATCTCCCGGGCCCCTGTTCGACCGTCGACGCGATTGTGCCGGACGGCTCCGCCGTCCGGGTTTGCCCGGGAGACGTCCGTGCGGTCGTACAGGACCGCCGCACGCAGGATCTCCGTTCCCGGCTGCTTCCCGTCTCTCCATCGAGTAGGCGGCGAAGCTTCGCTGTCATTATGGGCTCCGCCAGGGGCCCGCAACGTGGACAAACAGATTAGAGCACAGTTGTGGACTCAGGAACCCAAGTCTGTAAGCAGTTCCGTTCATCGCACAGCGTAACGCTATCGGCGGAGCGGCTCTGGAATACCCATATGCCGGACACGCACGCGTACACCCTTGCGCGCTGCCCGGCGGCGTCTATGCCCATCCGGACCTGACCGCCCCTTCCTCATCAAGAGGCACGATGCCCCAAGCCGTCGCCGGCCCCGAGATCGAACGCCTGATCCAGCTGCTGGCCCGCATGCCTGGCCTCGGACCGCGCTCGGCGCGGCGGGCCGCCCTCCAGCTCATCAAGAAGCGCGACACGCTGCTCGGCCCCCTCGCCGACGCCATGCGGGTGGCGGCCGACCGCATCATCGTGTGCTCGAGCTGCGGCAACGTCGATACATCCGACCCCTGCACGATCTGCCGCGACGCGGAGCGCGACCCGACGACGCTCGTGGTGGTGGAAGATGTCTCCGATCTCTGGGCCCTGGAGCGCTCGGGCGCCGTGAAGGCGCGCTACCACGTGCTCGGCGGCGTCCTCTCGGCGCTGGACGGCGTGCGGCCGGAGCACCTGAACCTCGCGAGCCTCGTGGAGCGCGTGGCCCGGCCCGAGGTGACGGAGGTCATCCTGGCTCTCAACGCCACCGTCGACGGCCAGACCACCGCCCACTACGTCACCGAGTCGATCCGGCACTGCGACGTGAAGGTCACGCGCCTCGCGCACGGCGTACCGGTCGGCGGCGAACTCGACTATCTCGACGAGGGCACCCTGTCGGCGGCGATCCGCAGCCGCACGGCCTTCTGACGGGCGATCACGCGGATCGAGCCGGTATTTGACCGGTCTTCGGCCGCATCCTATTCGACGCTGAGCCTGGACCCGTCCCGGCGCCTTCCCTGCCGGTTTCCGCCATGACCATCCGCCCGCTCGTCATCCTCCCCGATCCCGTCCTGCGCCTGGGTTCCGAACCGGTCGGCCCGATCACCGGCGAGATCCGCACCCTCGTCGCCGACATGTTCGAGACGATGTACGATGCCCCCGGCGTCGGGCTGGCCGCGATCCAGATCGGCGTGGCCAAGCGCGTGGTCACGATCGACACGTCGAAGGAGGAGGGCGTCCGCGACGCCCGGGTCTTCATCAACCCCGAGATCGTCTGGTCCTCGGAGGAAAGGCGGGTCTACGACGAGGGCTGCCTGTCGATCCCGGACTATTACGCCGAAGTCGAGCGTCCGGACCGGGTGCGCGTGAGGTTCCGCGACATCGACGGCAACGAGCAGGAGATCGAGGCCGACGGCCTGCTCTCGACCTGCATCCAGCACGAGATCGACCATCTGAACGGCGTGCTGTTCATCGACCATCTGTCGAAGCTGAAGCGCGACCGGGTGATCAAGAAGTTCACCAAGGCGGCCAAGCGCGACGCGGCCTGAGCCGGCCATGCGCGTCGTCTTCATGGGCACGCCGGACTTCGCTGTGCCGACGCTCGCGCGGCTCGCGCAGGACGGGCACGACATCGTGGCGGTCTATACCCGTGCGCCGGCGAAGGCGGGCCGCGGCATGAGCCTGCGCCCCTCCCCGGTCCACGCCCTCGCCGACACCCTCGGCGTGCCGGTCCTGACGCCCGCGACGCTGCGCACGCCCGAAGCGGCCGAGACCTTCGCGGCGCACCGGGCCGACGTCGCCGTCGTGGTGGCCTACGGGATGCTCCTGCCGCAGGCGATCCTCGACGCACCGAAGCACGGCTGCCTGAATCTGCACGGCTCCCTGCTGCCGCGCTGGCGCGGCGCGGCGCCGATCCAGCGCGCCGTGATGGCGGGCGATGCCGAGAGCGGCGTCGGCGTGATGCGGATGGAGGCGGGCCTCGACACCGGCCCCGTGGCCCTGGAGGCGAGAATACCCATCGCGCCAGGTATGATTGCGGGCGAGCTGCACGACGCGTTGATGCCCCTCGGCGCCGACCTGATGGCGCAGGCCCTCGTCCGGCTCGATGCGGGCACGCTGACGTTCACACCCCAGCCGGAGGACGGCGTCGTCTACGCGCACAAGATCACCAACGACGAGGCGCGGATCGACTGGTCCCGGTCGGCCGGTGAAATCGCCAATCGGATCAACGGGCTGTCGCCCTTCCCCGGCGCCTTCTTCGAGGTCGATCTCGGCAAGGGACCCGAGCGCGTGAAGGTGCTACGAGCCGCCCCGGCAGAGGATGCGGGCACACCCGGCACGCTGTGCGACACCGATTGCACCGTCGCGTGCGGCGACGGCGCCGTGCGGCTCATGGAGCTGCGACGCGCCGGGAAGGGCGGCAGCGCGAGCGGGGCCGAGTTCGTCCGCGGCGCCCGCCTGACGCCCGGCGCCCGCCTCGGCTGATGCCCCGCTACAAGCTCGTCATCGAGTACGACGGCAGCCCGTTCTGCGGCTGGCAGCGGCAGGCCGACGACCTCACTGTCCAGGGCGCGATCGAGACGGCGGTCACGCGCTTCTCGGGAGAGCATGTCCGGCTCACCTGCGCGGGCCGGACCGATGCCGGCGTGCATGCCATTCATCAAGTCGCCCATCTCGACCTCGCCAAGGACTGGCGGACCGACACGGTACGGGACGCGCTGAACGCGCATCTCCGGCCGCAGCCGGTGGCGGTCCTGTCCGCGGAGATCGTGCCGGAGAGCTTCGATGCCCGCCACTCGGCGATCCGCCGGCACTACCGCTACCGCATCCTCAACCGGCGCAGCCCCGCGGCGCTGACGCGGGCCCATGTCTGGCACGTGCCGTGGCCCCTCGATGTCGGTCTCATGCACGCCGCCGCCCAGCGCCTCGTCGGCCGCCACGACTTCTCGGCCTTCCGGGCCGCCGAGTGCCAGGCGAACAGCCCGATCCGCACGCTGGAGCAGCTCGACGTCGCCCGGGCTCCGATGGCGTTGCACGACGAGATCGTGGTGGCGACCGCGGCGCGCTCCTTCCTGCACCATCAGGTGCGGGCGATGGTGGGCACGCTGATGCTCGCCGGCTGTGGACGCCTCTCGGCGGAAGACGTGGCCGAGATCCTCGCTTCGGGCGAGAAGCGCCGGTGCGGACCGCTCGCTCCAGCCGCGGGGCTGACCTTCGTGGGCGTCGACTACGCGCTCGGGAAATAAGCCTCGAGCACCCGCTCGTAGATCGCCGTGAGCCGCTCCAGATCGGCGACGGCCACGCATTCGTCGATCTGGTGCATGGTCTCACCGACGAGCCCGAACTCGATCACCGGGCAGGCATCCTTGATGAAGCGCGCATCCGACGTGCCGCCGGTGGTCGAGAGCGTGGGCGTCAAGCCGGTCTCCGCCCGGATCGCCTCGGAGACGAGATCCACGAAGGCGTCCGGCCGGGTGAGGAAGGCCGGGGCGTTCGAAGGCTGAAGGTCGAGGCTGAAGCGCACCGCGTTCCCGGCCGCCTGCTCCAGGCGCCTGCGGATCTCGGCCCCGAGAGTCTCGGCCGTCCAGTCGTCGTTGAAGCGGACGTTGAAGGTCGCCCGCGCGGTCGCCGGGATCACGTTGCTGGCCGGGTTGCCCACGTCGATCGTGGTGAATTCCAGGTTCGAAGCATCGAAATGCGCGGTCCCACGATCCAGCGGCTCGCCGACCAGCGCCGAGGCGAGGCGCAGCAGGCCCGGGATCGGGTTCTCGGCCTTGTGGGGGTAGGCGACGTGTCCCTGCCGCCCCATCACGGTGAGCTTGCCGGTCAGCGACCCGCGCCGGCCGATCTTCATCATTTCTCCGAGCCGGCCAGGATTGGTCGGTTCCCCGAGCACGCAATGGTCGAACCGCTCGCCCCGCGCGCGCGCCCAGTCGAGCAGCTTCACGGTGCCGTTGACCGCAGGCCCCTCCTCGTCGCCGGTGATCAGGAAGGCGATGGAGCCGGCGAAGCCGTCGCCCCGCCGCTCCAGGAAGGCGAGCGTCGCCGCCAGCATGCAGGCGACGCCGCCCTTCATGTCGGCGGCGCCCCGGCCGTACAGCATCCCGTCGGCCACCTCGCCCGCGTAGGGTCCGTGGCGCCAGGCGCCCTCGCCTTCCGGAACGACATCGGTATGGCCGGCAAAGACGAGGCAGGGACCGTCCCGTCCGATGCGCGCGTAGAGATTCGGCGTGTCGGGATAGCCGGGCTCCGAGAAGACCGGCCGCTCGACGGCGAAGCCGGCAGGCCGGAGCGCGTCGGCGACAACGTCGAGGGCGCCCCGGTCCTCCGGCGTCACGGACGGGCACCGGATCAGGGCCTGTGCAAGGCGCAGGGCCGCGTCGGGGGCGTGATGATCAGCCGGCATGAACCCGTCCTCGGCGGCGTGACGTGCCGCGCGGCCCGCTTACCCCGAAGCGGGCCGCCCCGGAACTCCCGTGTGCCCGGCCCTACTTGGTCACCACCACCTGCACGTCGCCGTGGCGACGCTGCACCGAGACGGTGACATCGTCGTCGTAGCGCTGAAAGCGGAGATCCAGGCGCGAACCGCCGAGCTTGACGTTGTAGAGCGTCACACCGTCGAGGAACGCCGGGAGGATCGGGTTCTTGAGCCGGACGCGGTTGCGCTCGTGGTCGAGTTCGAGACCGAGGCAGGCCGCCAGGAAGGCGAAGGGCGCCGCCGCCGCCCAGGCCTGCGGGCTGCAGGCCACCGGATAGGAGACCGGCCCGCGCTGCTTGCGGCGCATGAAGCCGCAGAACAGTTCCGGCAGGCGCTTCTGGTCCTGGTAGAGCGAGGTGTCGAACATGCCCTGGAAGATGCGGGCGGCCTCGTGCTTGCGGTCGTAGCGCGCCAGACCCATTGCGATCAGCGCGTTGTCGTGCGGCCAGATCGAGCCATTGTGGTAGGACATCGGATTGTAGCGCGCCTCGCCCTTGGCGATGGTGCGCACCCCCCAGCCGTTGAAGCCGTCCTTGCCGAGCAGGGTCTCGGCGACCCGTGACGCCCTCTCGGGCTTGGCGATGCCGGTGAACAGGGCGTGGCCCGCGTTGGACGAGCGCACCGCGCATTGCTTCTTCGCGCCGTCCAGGGCCAGGGCGTAGGTGCCGATCTCCTCGTTCCAGAACGCCGCGTCGAAGTTCTCGCGAAGCGCCACGGCTTCCTGCGTGAGACGCTCGGCCATCGGGTCGTGCCCCAGCAGAGCCGAGAGCTTCGCCATTCCGTTCTTGGCCGCGTAGACGTAGCCCTGCACCTCGCAAAGGGCGATCGGGCCCTTGGCCAGGTGACCGTCGGTGTGGAAGATCGAATCGTGGCTGTCCTTCCAGCCCTGATTCTCCAGGCCCTTGTCGGTGTCGCGGGCGTACTCGACGAAGCCGTCGCCGTCCCGGTCGCCGTAACGGTCCATCCATTCCAGGGCGAGTTCCAGCGCGGGCCAGATCGCCCGAACGGTGTCGAGATCGCCTGTGACGGCGTAGTACTCCCAGGCCAGCATCACGAAGAGCGGGGTGCCGTCGATGGTGCCGTAATAGTGCCGGAACGGCACCTCGCCGAGCATCGCCATCTCGCCGCGCCGGGTCTCGTGCAGCACCTTGCCGGGCTGGGCGTCGGCCGCCGGATCGACCGCCTTGGCTTGCGTCGAGGCGAGGTAGCGCAGCACGCCCCGGGCGAATTTCGGGTCGATCCAGAGCGCCATCATCGCCGTGATGATGCCGTCGCGGCCGAACACCGTGGAGTACCAGGGGATGCCGGCGAAGGGGTAGATGCCCTCCGGGGTGCGGCTCGCCAGCATGTAGAGGTCGGCCGTGGCCCGGCACAGGCCCTCGTTGAACTGGTCGTTCGACGAGATGATCGTGGTGATCCCAGCTGTGAGGCTCCGGAGATCGCGCCGCGAGTCGCGATAGGCGCGGGCGAAGATCGTGCCCTCGGCGAGGTCCTTCGGCTCGCGCCGGGCGCCTCCGGCATTGGCCGCGAGCGTCAGTTTGGCGGCCGCGTCCTCCCCGACCATCGTGTCGGTCGGCGGCTTGGTGAAGGCCCGGTGCGCCTCGAAGGTCACGCGGATGAACAGCGAGGCCCGGCCCTCCGGCGGGAGCGAGACATCGAAAACCACCTTGCCGGGTTCGATCGAGTTGGGCTTCGGGCCGAAATGCAGCGCCGTCGTCCGGACGATCTCGTCCAGGCCGACATAGCGGAACTGCACCTCCCGATCGCTTGCCACCAGGACGCCGCGCTTGCCGCGCTCCTGGCGGTCGGTCCCGCGGACTTCGAACAGGTCGCGGAAATCCGCGTCGAACGTCACGACGATGCGCAGGCGGCGGTGCTTCGAATCGTAGGAGCGCAGACCGATCCGGTCGTAGCAGGCCCCACGGAACAGGAACTTGGTGCGCTCGATGGCGATCGTCTCGCGCGGGATCGAGGTCTCGTCATGGGCATCGAGACGGATGTCAGGCGTCGTCATGTCGACGCTGAGCGCGCCGTTGTCGTCCTGCATCACCGAGGAGAGCATCAGCGGGCGCTGACCCTCCACCGTCACTTCCAGACGCGACAGGTAACGCGTGTCCTGGAAATACAGGCCCTCCGGGCCGGGCTGGACGCCGATATCGCCGTAGGAATCGAGAACGCCGAAGGCCTCGCCGAACTTCAGCGAGCGGAGGGGCCGCTCCACAAGCGAGGTGTGCGCCTCAATGTGATAGGTCGGCAGGACGTCGTCCGCGTCCTGGAAACCGTGCGCCACGCTTCCGGCGCTCTCCGCGGTCCGGGCCTTCGCATCGTGGGCCGCTGCCGTGTTGTCCGCCGCCATGCAGGGCATCTCCGGGTGCAAGTGAGAGGTGCGAATCGAGAGGGCTGCCGCATCCATTCGATGCGGCAGCCCCTGTTCATCCTACGGATGAGTCGCCTTTAAGACGCTAGGCCGAGCCGGACCTGCCTCGCAAGCCCGGGGCCGGATTTCAGGCCGGCATGGCGGCGACCGGGATCGCCGGCCGTGCGGAGCCGTTCACCTCGCCGTATTGCGCCTTGTAGCCGGACTTCGGCAGCTTGATCACGTCGGCGCCACGGCCGAGCAGGTCCTCGTAGGCAGCGACGTATTTCTTCACCATGCACTCGGCGGTGAAGGCGCTCTCGAAGTGGCGGCGCACGCCGGCGCGGCTCATGGTCTTGACCTTGGCGACGGCCGCGACGGCATCGTCCATGTTCTCGCAGAGAACGCCGCCGACGCCGTCCTTGATCACCTCCGGCACGGAGCCGTTGCGGAAGGCGATCACCGGGGTGCCGGCCGACATGGCCTCGATCATCACGAGACCGAAGGGCTCCGGCCAGTCGATCGGGAAGGCGAGCGCCAGGGCGTTACCGAGGAAGTCCTTCTTCTGCTCCTCGTTGATCTCGCCGATATACTCCACGAGCGGGTGATGGATCATCGGCTCGATGACCTCGTCCCAGTAATCTTGGTCCGCCTTGTCGACCTTCGCGGCGATCTTGAGGGGCGTGCCGGAGCGAATCGCCATCTCGATCGCGCGGTCGGGGCGCTTCTCGGGCGAGATGCGGCCGAGGAAGGCGAGGTAACCGCCCTTGGCGTCCGGGTAATACGGGCAGTTCTCGGCCGGCAGGCCGTGATGGATCGTCGCCAGCCAGTTGGAGGTCGGCGGCATGGGCAGGCGCTGGTTGTCGGAGATTGAGACCAGCGGCATGCCCGTGAAGGTGCGGTAGACCGGCATGAAGTCCGGCACGTCGAGGCGACCGTGCATCGTGGTGATGCACTTGTGGTTCAGATCCTCGAACATCGGATACTGAAGCAGGTCAATGTGGAAGTGCAGGATGTCAAATTCGTGCGCGCGGCGGTGCACCTGATGCAGCATCGCCAGGTGACTGGCGGTGTGATCCCGGTAGCCAAGCAGGCGCAGGCCCTCGGGCGTGCAGGCTGCGAGCTTGGCAGACGTCTCGGAGTCCCCGCTGGCGAACAGCGTGACTTCGTGACCCTGGCGGACCAGTTCTTCTGTAATCCAGCTGACGACGCGCTCGGTGCCGCCGTAGAACTTCGGAGGGACGGCCTCCGACAACGGAGCGATCTGGGCAATGCGCACGAAGTGTCTCCTGGTTGGCCGAATTTGACGGGGGGTCTAACCCTGCCGGCCTGAGCGGGACATGAATGAAACGGACGGCCAAGGTTATGGTTCCTGGCGACCCCCGTTGTCGCTCACCGTTTTGTGCAGCGCGCTCGCTGTCCCCGAATTCCTCCGAATCAGCGGCCGCGACATGGTCACCGGCGCCCAATCCGCTGCTCGCGGGGCAGTCGCGCGGAGCCGGCCCGTCTCCGGTCCGGACACGCGCATCGCCTCCATGCGCCTCAGGATCACGAACGCCGGCTATCGGGATCAGGTTGCGCCCGAACCCGACAAACCCGTACTCCGGGACGGCGCAGCAGATCCCGGACCTGGATACGGACCGGGCGCCCGAAACGGCGGTGTCGGCGCTTCTGGATCCCGGGCTCGCCCGCTGCGCCCCGGACCGGCGACGCGGATGTGCAGGGCCCTCCGCCCCCTCGGCCCGCGTCCCGCCTCACGGGCGTTGCCGCCGCGTCAGCTTTCTGTCATAAGCCGCACCGCGTCGAACCGCCCGGCCGATAGGGCTGCCGTGGCGGCTCGTGCTGCTCCACCAGAAGCATCAGCGCGCGAACCCCATCCGACCCTTGCGGGGCGGTCCGGGATCATTTCGCGCAACGGAGAGCCAAATGCCCAAGTTGAAGACGAAATCGGGCGCGAAGAAGCGCTTCAAGATCACCGGCACCGGCAAGGTGATGTACGCCCAGGCCGGCAAGCGCCACGGGATGATCAAGCGGACGACCAAGCAGATCCGCAACCTGCGCGGCACCACGACCCTGTTCGAGGGCGATGCCGCCAACGTGAAGAAGTACTTCCTGCCGAACGCGCGGTAAGTCCTTCAACACCCGTTGCCACTGTCTTTCGTCGAATCCAGGAGATAACCGATGGCCCGCGTCAAGCGCGGCGTGACCAGTCACGCGAAGCACAAGAAAGTTCTGAAGGCCGCCAAGGGCTATTACGGCCGGCGCAAGAATACGATCCGGATCGCCAAGCAGGCGGTCGAGAAGGGCATGCAGTATGCCTACCGCGACCGCAAGAACAAGAAGCGCACGTTCCGCGCCCTCTGGATCCAGCGTCTCAACGCGGCGGTCCGCGAGCACGGCCTGACCTACTCGCGCTTCATCGACGGTCTGGCGAAGTCCGGCATCGTCGTCGACCGCAAGGCCCTGTCGGAGCTCGCGATCCACGAGCCGGCGAGCTTCGCCGCCGTCGTCGAGAAGGCGAAGGCCGCACTGCCGCAGACCACCGCCAAGGCCGCCTGATCCAGGCCTGAGGCGAGACGTACGGAAGGCGCGGTTCCCCGGGGAGCCGCGCCTTCGTCGTTTACGAGGTCCCCTGCCCCGCGCTTGCGTGCGGGCGCACAACGCGCGAGAGCACGGCCCGACGGCCGACTCCGCCAACCCTGCTCGAAGACAGCGATGACCGATCTCGATACCCTCGAACGCGATCTCCTGGCCCAGGTGAGCGCGGCGTCCGACGAGGCTGCCCTCGACGCGGTCCGCGTCGCCGCGCTCGGCAAGAAGGGCAGTGTCTCGGATCTGCTGAAGACCCTCGGTGCGATGACGCCGGAGGAGCGCAAGGAGCGCGGTCCGCTCATCAATGGCCTGCGCGACCGGGTCCAGGGCGCCGTCACCGCGCGCAAGACCGCCCTCGCCGAGGCCGCCCTGGAGGCCCGCCTCGCTTCCGAGCGAGTCGACGTGACCTTGCCGGTCCGCGAGGCCCCCGAGGTGTGCGGTCGGATCCATCCGATCTCCCAGGTGATCGACGAGATCACCGCGATCTTCGCCGATATGGGCTTCGCGGTGGCCGAGGGTCCGGACATCGAGACGGACGAGCTGAACTTCACTGCGCTCAACTTCCCGCCCGGGCACCCGGCCCGCGAGATGCACGACACCTTCTTCCTGGCGCCGGACCGCGACGGGAAGCGCAAGGTGCTGCGCACCCACACCTCGCCGGTCCAGATCCGCACCATGCGGGCGCAAACCCCGCCGATCCGGGTGATCATCCCGGGCCGGACCTACCGGCACGATTCCGATCAGACCCACACGCCGATGTTCCATCAGGTCGAAGGGCTGGTGATCGACAAGGCGGCCAACATCGCCAACCTGAAATGGGTGCTGGAGGAGTTCTGCAAGGCGTTCTTCGAGGTGGAGGGCGTGAAGATGCGCTTCCGCCCGTCCTTCTTCCCCTTCACCGAGCCCTCCGCGGAGGTCGACATCCAGTGCTCGCGCAAGGGCGGCGAAATCCGCTTCGGCGAGGGCGACGACTGGCTGGAGATCCTGGGCTGTGGGATGGTGCATCCGAACGTGCTGCGCAATTGCGGGCTCGACCCGGATGCCGTGCAGGGCTTCGCCTTCGGTGTCGGCATCGACCGAATCGCCATGCTGAAATACGGCATGCCGGACCTGCGGCCGTTCTTCGAGGCCGACGTCCGCTGGCTCGACCATTACGGCTTCCGCCCGCTCGACGTTCCGAGCCTCGTGGGCGGCCTCACGGGCTGAGCCGCACCGGCCTCACCGGGGCCCTCCGGCTCCGGTGACGGCCCCGCCATCCTGTTCCTCCGACGGTCGAGCCGATATCGGGCTCTCGAAGGTCCATCATGAAATTCACTCTCTCCTGGCTCAAGGACCACCTCGACACCGAGGCCACCCTCGACACCGTCGCCGAGACGCTGACGCGGATCGGCCTGGAGGTGGAGGGAATCGAGGACAAGGCCGCCGCGCTGAAGCCCTACGTGATCGCGAAGATCCTGACGGCCGAGCAGCACCCGAACGCCGACCGGCTGCGGGTCTGCTCCGTCGAGACGGGCGCGGGCGCACCCGTGCAGGTGGTCTGCGGAGCGCCGAACGCCCGGGCCGGTCTCGTCTCGGTCTTCGCGCCGCCGGGCACCTACGTCCCGGGCAAGAACATCACCCTGTCGGTGGGCACGATCCGCGGTGTGGAGAGCCGCGGCATGCTGTGCTCGGGCGCCGAGCTCGGCCTCGGCGACGACCATGACGGCATCATGGAGCTCCCGACCGACGCACCGATCGGCCAGGCCTACGCCCTCTATGCCGGGCTCGACGATCCGGTCATCGAGATCAACCTGACGCCGAACCGGCCGGACTGCACCTCGGTCCACGGTATCGCCCGCGATCTCGCGGCCGCCGGCCTCGGCACGCTCAAGCGCGAGACGCTGCCGGGCGTGCGCGGCGAGGGCCCCTGCCCGGTCGCGGTGGAGCTGGCCTTCGAGCCGGCCGACCGACACCTCGCCCCGCTCTTCGCCCTGCGGCTCGTCCGCGGGGTCACGAACGGGCCGTCGCCGGGCTGGATGCAGGCCCGGCTGCGGGCCATCGGCCTGCGCCCGATCAATGCGCTCGTCGACATCACCAACTACGTGACCTTCGATCGCGGTCGCCCGCTCCACGTCTTCGACGCCGCCAAGGTCGCCGGGCCGCTCACCGTGCGCCGTGCGCGCGAGGGCGAGAGCCTGCTCGCCCTCGACGGTCGGACCCACGCGCTCACCGACGACATGGTGGTGATCGCAGACCGAAACGGCGTCGAATCCATCGCCGGCATCATGGGCGGCCAGGACTCCGGCTGCGACGCCGGCACCACGGATGTGCTGATCGAATCGGCGCTCTGGGACCCGGCCAACATCGCCCAGACGGGCCGCCGCCTCGGCCTCATCACCGACGCGCGCTACCGGTTCGAGCGGGGTGTCGATCCAGCCTTCACGCTGCCGGGCCTCGATCTCGCGACGCGCTTGGTGGTGGACCTGTGCGGCGGTACGCCGACCGAGGCGCATATCGTCGGCGAGCCTCCCGAATCCGAGCGGATCATCGACTTCCCGTGGACCGAGGTCCGCCGCCTGGCCGGCCTCGACGTGCCGCGTGTCGAGATGAAGGTGATCCTGGAGACTTTGGGCTTCCACATCTCGGGGACCGGCGACCGGGTGAAGGTGCTGACGCCGTCCTGGCGGCCCGATGTCGAAGGCAAGGCCGACCTCGTCGAGGAGGTCGTGCGCATCGCCGGGCTGGACCGGATCGAGGCCAAGCCGCTGCCCCCGCTCGAAGGGATCGGCCGTCCGCTGCTGACGGTGATGCAGAAGCGGACCCGCACCGCGAAGCGGGCCCTGGCGAGCCGGGGCCTCATGGAGGCGGTCACGTGGTCGTTCGTCCCGCATGGCGATGCCGAACTGTTCGGCGGCGGCGGTGCCGATCTGGTCCTGGCCAATCCCATTGCCGCGGAACTGTCGGACATGCGGCCGAGCCTGCTGCCGGGGCTCCTGCGGGCTGCGCAGCGAAATGCCGACCGGGGTTATCCGGACGCGGCCCTGTTCGAGGTCGGCCAGTGCTTCGCCTCCGATGCGCCGGAGGGCCAGACGATCCGGGCGGCGGCGGTCCGGCGCGGCAGTGCCGGTCTGTCGGGCGCCGGGCGCCACTGGCACGGCACGGCCGGGCCCGTCGACGCCTTCGACGCCAAGGCCGACGCCCTGGCCCTGCTGGGCAGCCTCGGCGTTCCGACCGGCGGCCTTCAGATCACCGCCGGCGGCCCGTCCTGGCTTCATCCCGGCCGCTCGGGCACCCTGCGCTTCGGTCCGAAGACCGAGATCGGCTGGTTCGGCGAGGTGCATCCGCGGACGCTCCAGGCCCTCGACCTGAAGGGCACCCTCGTGGCCTTCGAGATCGTCCTCGACGCCCTGCCCCTGCCCAAGCACAAGCCGACCAAGGCCAAGGCCGCCCTGGTGCTGTCGGAGCTCCAGCCGCTGTCGCGGGACTTCGCCTTCGTGGTCGGCCGCGACGTGCCGGCGGGTGACCTCGTGAAGGCCGCACAGAACGCCGAGCGCAAGCTCGTCACCGGCGTCGACGTGTTCGATCTGTACGAGGGACCCGGCGTGCCGGACGGCGCGAAGTCGGTGGCGATCGCGGTGCGCCTGCAGCCCGTCGAGCGGACCCTCACCGACGCGGAGATCGAGGCGGTGAGCGCCAGGATCGTCGCCGAGGTGTCCCGCAAAACCGGCGCGACCCTTCGGACCTGAGGCGCCGCCATGGACCGGATCGCCCTGCTGATCGAAGACCTCGCGGCGGCCGAATACCGGCCGAAGGCAGCGTTGCGGGAAGCGCTCAAGCACCCGTCCGCCGTCGCGGAGGCGACGCTGCCGCTGCTGGAGGGCGCGGCCGACGGACGTGAGCTGACGCCGGAGGAGACGAACCTTCTCTTCTGGGGCCTGCACGTCCTGGCCCATGCCCGGGATACGCGCGCCCTGGCACCGCTGCTGAGGCTGCTCCGGCACGACGAGGAAACCCTCGACGCCATCCTCGGCGATGCCGTCACGGCGACCCTTGCCAAGGTGTTGGCGAGCCTGTTCGACGGCGATCCGCAGCCGCTGTTCCGCCTGATCCTGGACAGCACGGTGGACGATTACGTGCGCATGGCGCTGCTCAGCGCCTGCACCTTCCTGACCCTGGAGGGCCGGATCGACCGGGCCGCGATGCACGACCTGCTGATCCGGTTCGACGACGCCCAGGCGGCCGTGGAAGAGGCGCCGGCCTGGGTCGGCTGGGAGGAGACGATCGCCCATCTCGGCTTCCGGGACCTCGCGCCCCGGGCGGCTGCGGCCCGTGCCGACGGACGCCTCACCGACGAGATCAGCGACGCCGGGTGGTTCAAGGACGCTCTGCGCAAGGCCGAGGCCAATCCGGACGACCGCGACCGGCTCGGCCCCTACCAGTACGGCTACCTCGACGAGCCGGTGGAAGCCCTCGACTGGGCCGAGGAGGGCGCGGGGGAGCCGCAGCGCAATCCGCTTAAGGACGTCGGCCGCAACGATCCGTGTCCCTGCGGCTCCGGGAAGAAGTTCAAGAAGTGCTGCCTCGGCGCCGAGACCGTCGAGGGCCCGTGGATGCCGCCGGGTTCCCTAGGTCGCTGAGGCGCCGGTGCCGCTGAGCGGGTTGTCGGGATCCCAGCCGTAGCTCAGCGTCTCGAACCGCATGGCGCGGGCATCGACCATCAGGAGGCGCCCGACCAGGGGGTCTCCGAAGCCCGCCACCGCGCGGAGCAGCTCCATGGCCATCAACGAGCCCATCACTCCGGCCAGGGCTCCCAGCACGCCGGCCTCCGCGCAGGCCGGCACGCTGCCGGGCGGCGGCGGGTTCGGGAAGAGGCAGCGATAGGTCGGGTTCGGCGTCCCGTCCGGCCCGGTCTCGTGGGCGCGGATCGTGGTCAGCGTCCCGTCGAAGCGGCCGAGCGCCGCCGTCACCAGCGGGCGGCGCGCGCGGAAACAGGCATCCGACACCGCGTAGCGCGTGGCGAAATTGTCGGATCCGTCGGCCACGAGGTCGTAGCCGGCGATCAGGTCGACGGCGTTGTCCGGATCGATCCGGACCGGATGCGGGACGACGGTCACGTGCGGGTTGAGCCGCGCCACCGCGTCGGCGGCGCTCTCGACCTTCGGCCGGCCGAGATCCGGCGTGCCGTGGATCACCTGCCGCTGGAGGTTCGAGAGGGAAACCGCGTCGTCGTCGACGATTCCGATCGTCCCGATTCCGGCGGCGGCGAGATACTGGATCAGCGGCGCGCCGAGCCCCCCGGCCCCGACGACCAGGATCCGGGCGGCCTTGATCCGGGCCTGGCCGGGGCCGCCGACCTCGGCGAGGACGAGGTGGCGGGCGTAGCGTTCGATCTCATCGGGAGCGAGGGCCATGGCTGCCCCTTAATCCGCGGCGCCGCCAATCGGAAGCGCTGAAAAGACAACGCCGCCCCGGTGAGGAGGCGGCGCGGGTCTCGCGTCTCGGGATCGGTGCCGCTCAGCGCGGCGCCAGGATCATGATCATCTGGCGTCCTTCGAGCATCGGCTCGCTCTCGACCTTGGCGATCTCCGCCGTCTCGCTCTTCACGCGCTCCAGGAGGCGCAGACCGATATCTTGGTGAGCCATCTCACGACCGCGGAAGCGCAGGGTCACCTTGACCTTGTCGCCTTCCTCGAAGAAGCGGTGCACCGACTTCATCTTGGTGTCGTAGTCGTGCTTGTCGATGCCGGGGCGGAGCTTGATCTCCTTCACCTCGACGGTCTTCTGGCGCTTGCGGGCCTCGTTCTGCTTCTTCTGCTCGTTGAAGCGGAAGCGCCCGTAATCGAGCAGCTTGCAGACGGGCGGCACGGAGTTCGGCGCGATCTCCACGAGATCGAGACCGGCTTCCTCAGCCAGGTTGAGGGCGTCGAAGAAGGGGACGACGCCGCGGTTCTGCCCGGTATCGTCGATCAGCTGCACTTCCCGCACACCGCGAATGTCGCGGTTGGCGCGCGGCCCGTCCTTCTGCGGGGCCGGCATGGCTCTCATCGGTCTACGAATGGCTTAGGTCTCCTGCTGCAACGGCGAAACGGCGGTTCCCAGAAAGATCTCCTGGCCGCCTGCCGCCCCGGTCTCTTCCGGACGTACAACGTTGGTGGAACCGCGACCAGAGTCAACCGCCTGAAGCCGCGGTGCCGAAAATAATCGGCCGCGGCGTCTCGGTCCGCTTTCCGGGTCAGCCGGCCGCTCAGGGCAAGCGGCCGAGCAGCCCCGCATAGACCGCCAACGTGTCGCCGACCATGCGCTCGAGGGAGAAATGCGCCGCGACATGCGCACGGCTCCGCCGCCCAAGGGCGTCGCGGGCGCTGGCGCCGAGGGAAAGGGCCTCGGTCAGGGATGTGGCGAGCGCGGCCGCGTCGCCGGCCGGGACGCGCCATCCGGTACGCTGGCCCGCTGGCGTCTCCGGCGGCGCCAGTACGGTTTCCGGTACGGCCCCGAGATCGGACACCACCACCGGTGTACCGAGCGCCTGCGCCTCCACGGCCGAACGGCCGAAGGCCTCCGGCTCGACGGACGGCACCGCCACCACCGAGGCGGCCCGGAAGGCGGCCGGCATGTCGGTGCAGTGACCGACCCGCCGGACGATGCCTTCGAGCCCGCGCGCGGCGATCAGCGCATCGAGTTCGCGCTCGTAGGAGGCGCGTCCCTGAGGGTCTCCCGCCAGGACCACCGCCAGATCGGGAACGCCGCGGTCGCGCATCTGCGCGGCCGCCTCGATCAGCACCCGATGGCCCTTCCAGGCCGTGAGGCGGGCGGCCAGCAGGATCACGCGCTCGTGCGGCGCGACGTTCCAGCTCCGGCGCAGCGCCTCGACCCGCACGGCGCCGACGGCGACCGGGTTGAACACGCCGAGATCCGTGCCGCGATGGATGACCCGCACGCGGTCGCCAGCCTGCTCGGCATGCAGCCGGTGGATCAGGTCTGCGGTGTAGTGCGAGTTGGCGATGACCACGTCGCCGCGGGCCATCACCGAATTGTACAGCACCTTGACGTTGGTCCGGCCGGAATAGCTGCCGTGATAGGTGGTGACGAACGGCAGGCCGAGCCGGCGCGCCGCTCCGAGGGCGACCCAAGCGGGCGCACGGGAGCGGGCATGGATGATCTGCACCTGCTCGCGGCGGCAGAGGGCCATGAGCCGCAGGACGTTCACGGCCATCAGCGCCGGATTCTTCGCGGCGGCCGGGAAGCGAAGCCAGTGGCCGCCCTTGGCCTGCAATTCCCCGACGAGCCGCCCCCCCTCCGTCGCCACCAGCGCGCGGGCGCCCACGGCCGCGAGGCCGCCCGCGACATCGACGGTGGTGCGCTCGGCGCCCCCGGCGTCGAGTTCGGGAATGATCTGCAGGACGCGAGCGCCCGCAAGGGCCCCGACTTCCGCGGGAAAACCCGACAAGGCGTGTGTACCTTCGCCCGTCCGCGGTCCATCGGCGAGGACGCGCAGGCCCCCGACCGGTATCTGCCAAATGCTCGCTACCATTGATCCAGCATCGCCGCCGGGCTTTACGGTCCGGTAAACGAGAGTTGAAGCCGAACCGTTCAGGTCCGGACTTCTTCCACGTCGAGACAGGGATATCGGAGAGAACGATGTCGGATATGGGCCCCGAGTTCCTCACCGTCGGCACGGGCGAGGCCGCCCGGCGCATCGCCGTGCGGGTGCGTCAGGGGGGCGGGCCACCGGTGGTCTGGCTCGGCGGATTCCGCTCCGACATGACGGCAACCAAGGCGACGGCGCTGGATGCCTGGGCCTCGCAGAGGGGCCGCACGCTCATCCGCTTCGATTATGCCGCGCATGGGGCCTCGAGCGGCACCTTCACGGAATGCACGATCTCTTCGTGGCTCGAGGACGCGCAGGCCGTCCTGGCCGCCTACGCCACGGAGGCGCCGATTCTCGTCGGCTCGTCGATGGGGGGATGGATCGCCTGCCTGGCCGCCCGCGACCGGGCGAACGGAGGTCAGGCGACCGCCGGTCTCGTGCTCATCGCCCCGGCCCTGGATTTCACCGAAGAGCTGATCTGGAACCGCCTCGGCGAGGCGGCCCGCGCCATGCTGATCCGAGACGGCATCCTGCGGAGGCCCAGCGACTACGGGTCGGAACCGGACCCGATCACCCTGAACCTCATCGACGACGGGCGGCGCCATTGCATGCTCGGCGACACGGTCGATCCGGCCTGCCCGGTCCACATCCTCCAGGGCATGCGGGACACCGATGTGCCTTACACCCACGCCCTGAAGATCCTCGGCCGGCTGCCGGCCGAGGGCACCGTGCTGACGCTCATCGCCGACGGGGATCACCGCCTGTCGCGGCCGCAGGACATCGCGCGCCTGGTCGCGGCAGTGGACGAGATCGCCTGACCGGTTCCTCGGCCGGAGCGGTCAGTGGAGGCTGACCGGCTGCAGGTCCTGCGCGACCGCATTCGCCAGGACGACGTCCCGCGAATCGGCGAGCATGATCGGAGCGCCACTCGCCGAGAGGAGGGCAAACAGATCGAGGCCGGGCAGCAGCTCGGGCGCCTGTGGGAAGAAACGGCGGACCTCGTCGGACCGGATGGGCCGGACATAGGCGATGTGACCCTCGCCCAAGGCCGCGAGATCGGCGGGCGCAAAATCGGCCGGGTCGAGATCGGCCGGGGTCAACGGAGACGGGTTCAGATTGGTCATCAAAGCCCTCCTGGGGTGGCAGAGCGTGCGCCGCCGATCCTGAAGGCTTCGGCGGCTCCCCACTGATGTGGGGATCCGCGCCGTCCAATCAATCGGTCTCAGCCGCGGGCGCCGATATCGATCTTGCGCACGATGCGATCCGGTTCCGGACGGACCAGATCGATCGACAGCAGGCCGTTGGCGAGGTCGGCCCCGAGGACCTCCATGCCGTCGGCGAGGAGGAAGGCCCGCTGGAACTGGCGCGCCGCAATGCCGCGGTGAAGAAAGTGCCTCTCGCGCTCGTCGACCTGGCGACCGCGCACGACGAGCTGGCTCTCCTCCAGCATGACGTCCAACTGGTCGCGGGTGAAGCCGGCGACCGCCAGCGTGATGCGCAGGCGCTCGGGCTCGCTCTCGGTGCGGGGCAGCCGCTCGATGTTGTAGGGTGGATAGCCGTCATTGGCGGCCTTTGAGACCCGGTCGAGAGCCTGTTCGATCTCGTCGAAGCCGAGCAGGAACGGGTGCCCGAAGGGCGAGGATCGGGTCATCGCGGCCATCATCCAGAAAGCGAGGCCTCCGACCCCGGGATCCGCCGCAATCCCGGGATGCCTGAGCACCTCGTCGACAGGGAGCCCACCGAAGTAGCGCTCCGCCGGACGAGACGTCGCCGGCAACAACGAGATATGGCCAAGGCCGTCCGGGCCATCAAGGGAGGCCGCGGGTTTCGTCCGGACGGCGTGGTCCGATCCAATCCAGGATAATTAGGCAAAAATTACCGGGACGCATAGGCAAAGACGTGAACGGCCACGCTTTCCTCTAACAGTTTGGAACTGCTCTGATTTTCTCGCTGGGCCTTGATCCGGGCGGCCGGCCTGGATACTGCCGCGAAAGAAGATGATCCGACCATGACGGTCGGTCTATGCAAGTTGTCCTGCGACGCGAGGCACCGCAGTCCATGAGCGCGCCCCTGACCCGGACTGATCATGCGGCGATGCGGCGCGTCGCCGATATCTGCGGCGATGAGGCTGATATCCTGGCCCTGTCGGTGGCCCGTTTCGTGGCCGCCGGCTACATGACCAGCGACGTCGCCTGCTGGAACGCGGCCTTCGACGGCGCCGAGCAGCTGCTTGGGCCGACCGAAGGCTGCCGCTTCGTCGCCTGTGTGGTCGCGATCATCCGGGCACTGCGGGCGGAGCGCGACGGCGACTGGTCGTTCATGCCGGCGAGTTGCTGCCGCGTGACCGGTCACGAATGCGCCCTGGTGACGCTGATCAACCGGGGGCGTCAGCGCCTCTGGACGGATCTGGAGGCGGCCGCCGCCGAGATCACCGGACGGGAGGCGGCGCCCCGCCTCGTGGCGGCGGTCCGCGCGGCCGTCGGGCCGCTGGATGCGGCGGCCCAACGCCTCGCCCCGGCCTCCTGCCCCGCCGGCGCGGTGCTTCACTGATCCGGCCCCCAACCCGCCCGGCCGGCGCGGCGCGAAACGCCGGCCGGCAGACACTTGAAAAGGACTTGGTCACGGTGATTGCCCTGCGCGCCCCCCTGTACCGTCGGCGGATCGGGCGTATCGCCCTCGACACGGCGGCCTGCTTCGCGCTCTCGGCGCTCCTCGTGGTATCGGCCCTGGCGCAGGATGCCGCGGAGAAGTCCGCGCCGATCAAGCTGCAGCTCAACAAGGTCGAGACTGCGGGCGAGGCCTGCCGGATCACCATGGTGATCGACAACAAGGGGCCCGGCCTGAAATCCTACAAGGTGGATCTCTTCGCCTTCGACCCGGAGGGCGTCGCGCAGAAGCGTGTCGCGGTGGAGCTCGGTCCGCTGCCGCCGAAGAAGACCACCGTCAAGATCTTCGACTTCCCCGGCATCGCCTGCAACAAGGTCGGGCGCGTCCTGTTGAACGACGTCCTGGCCTGCGACGGCGGTGATTCCGCGCGCGAGGCCTGCCTCGAGCGGACCGAGACCGACAGCAAGGCCGGCCTCCCGTTCGACCGCTGATGCGGATGGTTTGACGGTCGATCAGACCAAACCGCCCGGCGGCGAGGGTCGCCGGGCGGCCTGCGGCTTTCGCCGCACCCCGAGATGACGGCGGCGCAAGGCCGCGTGAGACCAAGACGCCAGGAGCCCGCGATGGACCCGACACAAGCGCCGATCGAGGCGGCCCACGACTTCTCCTTCCTCGGTCTGTTCCTGCAGGCCGACCCGATCGTGAAGGGCGTGATGATCCTGCTGGTGATCGCCTCGATCGCCTGCTGGACGGTGGTGTTCGAGAAGATCATCCGGCTGGCCGCCGCCCGGCGTCAGGCCAAGGCCTTCGCCACGCTGGTCCGCTCCGGCGGCAGCCTCGACGGCGAGCATCGCGGCATCGCCGGCCACGTGGTGAAGGCGGCCATCGACGCGTGGCGCGATCAGGATTCCTCCGAGACCCGGGCCGAGCGCCGCGACCGGATCGAGCGGGCGATGAAGGGCGCCCTCACCCTCGAGGTGAAGCGCCTGCGCACCGGCCTGTCGCTGCTGGCGACTTCGGGCTCGACGGCCCCGTTCGTCGGGCTGTTCGGCACCGTCTGGGGCATCATGAACTCGTTCTCGTCGATCGCCCGGAGCCAGGACACGTCGCTGGCCGTGGTGGCCCCGGGCATCGCGGAGGCGCTGTTCGCCACGGCGATCGGTCTCGTCGTCGCGATCCCGGCGGTGATGGCCTACAACAAGCTGTCGAGCGACGTGAGCGGCATCCAGAGCACCTTCTCGTCCTACATTTCGGTTCTGGGCAACCGTCTCGCGCGCGACCGCGCCGGCGCCCATCGGGCGGCTGCCGAATAGAGCCGCCGCGCCCGCCCGCACAGAACCGAACGTAACGGTACCGGAGACGCCCCATGGCGATGGGATCCCTTCGCGCGAACGACGACGACGACCTCGACGACATGCCGATGTCCGACATCAACGTCACGCCGATGGTCGACGTGATGCTCGTGCTTCTGATCATCTTCATGGTCGCCGCACCGCTGATGACCACCGGCGTGCCGGTCCAGCTGCCGAAGACGGCGGCCCCCAAAGTCGCGCAGTCGAAGAAGCCCGCGGAGGTGACGGTTGACAAGGACGGCAACCCGTCCATCGCCAAGGAGGTGTTCACGATGGACAGCATCGTGCCGCGCCTGCGCGAGATGGCGGCTGCCGACAAGGATCAGGTCATCCTCGTGCGCGGCGACCGTGACGTGCCCTACGGCAAGGTGATGGAGGTGATGGGCCTTGTCGGCCAGGCCGGCTTCACCAAGGTGTCGCTGATCGCGCAGTCGCCCGGCGGCGCCGCTCCGGCAGCGGCCGCCGCTCCGGCCGCCTCCGCAGGGACCGCGCGCTGAACCGATGAGCACCTTCACGTCGACGGATCTGCCGGTCGGGGCCGGCGAGCGCCGCCCGTCCGGGCTGGTCGCCGCCTTCCTGGTCGCCCTCGGGCTGCATGCGCTTGCGTTGGCCGCGATGATGTTCCTGCGGCTGGCCCCGCCCGCGCCGCCCGGCGAGCAGCAGATCACCGTCGACCTCGCGCCGCTCATGACGGATGCGACCACCGAAGCTCCGGCGGAGCAGCAGATGAGCCAGGAGGCCCCGCCGGAGACGAAGCCGGTGGACGCGCCGCCCGACGAGGCCGTCCAGCCCCCGCCGCCGACCGAGATGACCGAGGTCAAGCCGGAGGACACCCAGCCGGTCGAAGCGCCGGCGGAGGCTCAGCCCGTCGAGGCGCAGAACCAAGTGATCACCTCCACGTCGGAGGCGGCCGAGCCGCTGGCGGCGCCGCCCACCGAGGTCGCCAAGACCGAGGAACCGCCGAAGCCCACACCGGACCCCGCCAAGCTCAAGGCGGAACGGGAGGCCAAGCTGCGGAAGATCCGCGAGGAGAAGCTCCGCGAGCAGAAGCGCGAAGAGGCGCGTCAGGAGCGCCTGGAGGAGATCCGCGAGGCGAAAGCCAAGGCCGCGCGCGAGGCGAAGGCGCGTGAGGCCAAGGCCCGGGCGGGCGCCGAGCGGAGTTCGGCCTCGGCCTCGCGTCAGAATGCGGTCGGCCGGGCCGCCGCAGGCAACGATCCGAGCGCCATGCGGCAATGGCAGGGCGCGATCAGCGCAGCGATCCACAGCCGGATGAACGTGAACGCGGCCGTCGGAACCGGGGGCGGGACCGCGGTGGTGCGCTTCACCGTGATGCGCTCGGGCCAGGTGACGGGCGCGGGCCTGGCCCGCTCAAGCGGGATCGGCCAGATCGACAGCGCCGCCCTCGCGGCGGTGCGCGGCAGCATGCCGGCGGCGCCGCCCGGTGTTACGCTGTCGAACCTGACGGTCTCCATCCCGCTTCGGTTCGGCGTGCGCTGATCGAACGACGATCGGGGCCGACATCTCTCGTCAGAACGCGGACCCGGGCCGCATGGACAGGTGGACCCGCACGAAGGGTGTGCGCGGCCAGTCCCGACCGTCGATCCGGATTCGCCATCGGCGTCGCGGGCATGCTAAAGCCTTCGCGAAGCTGCTCTCCTTGCGCGCCTGACGGCGGTGCGGGAGGGCGAATGATCCGGCCTTGCCCTCCGCCCGTCGAACAGGCCGGACCCGCTCAGACACCGTCTCGCGCAGGATGCGTCGGGTCGGATCCGTCGAGCCGGGGTGAAAGGGACAGGATGAGCGACGAGACTGAGTTTGACCTCGACGAGGTGAATGCCGTCCGCGACGCGGAAGCGGAAGCGAAGACGCGTGCCGAGAATCGCGCCGAGCGTGCGGAACGTGCGGAGCGCATGGCGCGCGAAGGCGCCCAGGCGATGGCGGAGCATCACGCGGCCATCAAGGCTGTGGATGAGCGGACGCTTCGGTTGCGCTCGCTGCGCCTCGCCAAGGAGGCCGCAGACGCGCAGGCCAAGGCGGCCGAGAAGGAAGCCAAGGCGGCCGCCAAAGGCTCCGCGAAGAAGGCCGTGAAGAAGGCGGCACCGAAGAAGACGACCGCGAAGGATTAGGGGTCGATGGCCGAGGACCGCAACCGCCGCCGCTTCACCGATCCGCGCGCGACCGCCGAGGCGGCTTTCCGGGCCGCCACGACCCCGAAGCCGGCTGCCCCGCCGCCGCAACCGGCCGCACGGCCGACGACGATCCCCGGCTCGCGGGAGGTGGTGAGCTTGCGTCTCGACAGCGCCGTGCTCGCGCATTTCCAGAAGGACGGGCCGGGCTGGCAGGACCGCATCAACGAGGCGCTCAGAAGCCTCGTCCCGGCGGACGACGCCTGAATCGTCCATTTGATCGGAGGGCGGCCGGGTCTCAGCCCGGCTTCGGCCGGTCACGCAGGATCCGGTTCACCGCCCGGTCAAGGGCGGACAGAAAGGCCGATCGGTCTGCGCGCGAGAACGGCTTCGGCCCGCCCGTGATGGTTCCGGCTTCGCGCAACGATTGCATCAGGTCGCGTGTGGCGAGCGCGAGGCCGATCCCGGACTCGCTGAACGGCTTACCGGTGAAGGCCAGAACCGTGGCGCCGGCTTTCACGCAGCGCGCAGCCAGCGGAACGTCGGCGGTGAGCACGATGCTCCCGGGCCCCGCCCGCGCGGCGATCCAGTCATCGGCGGCGTCGAGTTCCGAACCGACCACCACGCGCTCGATCCAGGGCTCGCGCGGGAGATTCAGCACGCTGTTGGCGACGACGTGGACGGTGAGGCCGTAGCGTGCGGCCACCCGGTAGGTCTCGTCCTTCACCGGGCATGCATCGGCGTCGAGATAGATCGCCGGGCCGGTCGGGGTGGCACGCGTCGGGTCGCTCGTGGCAGCGCTCATGACCGGGGCACGACCTTCGAGATGAAGCCCGCCAAAATCAGAAGCACACCCAGGCCGAACTGCCAGCGCTCGATATCGCCGCCCACCGACAGCACGATGGCGCGGCCGAAGACCACGACCCCGATCAGCGGCAGGCCAAAACGGAGCGCCATCTTGACGGCGATCAAGGTATTGGCGCGGGCGGCGCTGACACGGGCCATCAGCGGGCGACCGCAGCGCGGCGCGGCGCCAGATCCGCCACGGCGGCACTCTCGACAGGACCACGCTCCAGCGTCGCCACGGACAACGGCGCGCCGCGGCCGCGGAGGGCATGGGCGCCGAGAGAGCGCGCCCGGACGCCGGCTGGCAGGCGCGGAAGACGGCCGAGGAGATCCTGCGAGATCAGGATGCCGACCCCGAGCGGGCGGCACAGGGCCTCGATCCGCGACGTCACGTTCACGGCGTCGCCGAAATACGCGATCTTGTGGCGGTCGACTCCGACTTCGGCCGTGACCACCGAGCCGCCATGCAGCGCCGCCCGCAGCCGCGGCACCGTCCCGAATCGGGTGGTCCAGGCCGCGGCATCCGCCTCGATCCGGTCGAGCACGTCGAACAGGCAGGTGATGCAGCGCGCGTCCTTGAGGCCGCGGGCCATCGGCCAGGTCACCATGGCGAGATCGCCGACATAGTCGTCCACGGATCCGCCGTTGCGCCGCACCGGCTCGGCCAGCGTCGCGAACACGGCCCCGAGATACTCCTGGGCGCGCAGGTCCCCGTGCGCCTCCGCGAAGGCGGTGGAGCCGACGACGTCGAGGAACAGGAAGATCCGCTCCTCCGCCACCGGCTTGTGGTAGCGGCCGATCATGAAGTTCACGAACACCTCGCCGCCGATCAGATCGCGCATCCGGATCACGAAGACGAGGAGGCCGGACACGGCCAAGGCGTAGGCGAGGACCCGCGCGGTCATCCGGGTCGCGGTCGTCAGATCGTCCGGTGTCAGGGCGAAGGCCCAGACGACCAAGCCGCCGAGGGCGTTGCCCGCCATGATCATCAGGACGTAGGCGAGTTCCGCGGCCAGCACGTAGAGCCACGCCGGCAGGCGGCGGATCCGCGTCTGCAGGCCGGCCAGGATCAGCCCGCGGTCGAAAGCCAGCACCGTGGCACCCATGCAGAGGCCGTAGGTGAATCCGGCGAGGGGAGAGGCGCCAGCCGCGAAGATGATGTTGTAGAGCAACCCCGCGCCGGCCGCCGCCAGCAGGATCAGACCCCAGAATATCCGATGGGCCGGCAGCATCGACACATCTCCAGCATGGCCACTGACGGACCGGGTGTCGTGTGGCCGGGCGCGGCGGCGCCCTGCGGGAGGCGCAGGCTCGGCATACCCGCGCCGCCTGACCTCGAGCCTGGGCCTAAAGTTTAGCGTCGCGGAAGGCCGCCAGCCATTGCTCAACGCCCCAAGATGGCGCGAGTAAGGCGTGCCGGGGAGTTGAACGGCGGACCCATGACACGTCGGCGGCCCGATCCCGACCGGATCGCCGTCAGCAACCCCTGTGACAGCGAAAAGGGAGCGCTGCCATGTATGCCAGGAGCTTCGGCGCGATGCGCGTCTCGGTCCCGGTCATCGGCCAGGGCACGTGGCACATCGACAGTTCGGACCGGACGGATGCGATCCGCGCGTTGCGGGCCGGAATCGACGCCGGCATGACCCATATCGACACCGCGGAGATGTACGGCGACGCGGAGGCAATCGTCGCCGCCGCCATCGCGGATTGCCGCGAGGAGGTCTTCCTCGTTTCGAAGGTGGTCCCTGGCAACGCGACGCGCCGCGGCGTGGCGCGGGCCTGCGAGGCTTCGCTCCGACGCCTGCGGACGGATCGGCTGGACAGCTATCTGCTGCACTGGCCGGGCCAGCACCCCCTCGAGGAGACGATCGCGGGCTTCGAGGATCTGCGCCGGGCGGGCAAGATTCTGTCCTGGGGTGTCAGCAATTTCGACGTCGAGGATCTCGACCGCGCCCTCGCCATTGCGGGGCCGGACCGGATCGCCTGCAATCAGGTCCTCTACCACCTGAACGAGCGGGCCATCGAGCATGCCGTGCTGCCCTGGTGCGAGAAGCACGGCGTCGCGATGGTCGGCTACTCGCCCTTCGGCAGCGGCGACTTTCCCGATCCGGCCAGTGCTGGCGGCCGCGTCCTGGCGGGCATCGCGCAGAGCCATGGGACGACGCCCTACGCCGTGGCCCTCGCCTTCCTGACCCGGCTGCCCGGCACCTTTACGATTCCGAAGACCGGTCGCCCGGACCGGGCCATCGAGAATGCTGGCGCGGCGGACCTGCATCTCGGTGCGGCCGAGATTGCCCTGATCGACGCGCATTTCCCTCGGGGGCCACGCCCCCGGATCCTGCCCATGCTCTGAGCCGCGGGCCGGCTCAGGCCCGCATCGCGAGGGTCGGGGGTGCGCGCGGCGGTGCGGCCCGCACCCGATTGCGGCCGGCCTTCTTGGCGGCATAGAGGGCCGCGTCCGCCGCCGTGAAGAGGCCATCGGGCGGATCCCCGCTGGCCGGATCGGCGGAGGCCACGCCGATGCTGACCGTGGCGCTGCCGCCGACGTCCGGAGCATGGGGGATCCCGAGGCTCACCACCGCGCGGCGGATGCGCTCCGCCGCCGCCCCCGCCGCCGTCGCATCGAGTCCCGGCAGCAGCGCGACGAATTCCTCGCCGCCGATCCGGAAGCTCAGCCCGCCGGTATCGAGCGTCTGCTGCAGACACAGCGCCACCGCCTTGAGCACCTCGTCGCCGCGCTGGTGGCCGAAGCGGTCGTTGAACTGCTTGAAGTGGTCGGCATCGACGATCATCAGGGCCAAAGGAGTCCGCAGTCGCGCGGCACGGGTCCACTCCACGGCGAAGTGTTCGTCGTAGCTGCGCCGGTTCGGCAGCCCGGTTAAGCCGTCGGTCCGGGCGAGCACCGCGAGTGCAGCATTCGCTTCGCGCGTGGAGGCCTCCGCGGCCGCCCGGCGACCCACCTCCCGGTGAAGCAGAACCGTCAGCCCGAAGGTGAGGACGCAGAGACTGAGGATCAGGATACCGACGATCGCCGCCTTATAGATCCAGACCTCACGGATGCTGTCGACATCCGTAGCCACCGTCACGATCAGCGGCAGGTCGTCGAGATTCGCGAAGCTGTAGACCCGGTCAACGCCGTCCAAGGCCGACCGTCCCTGAAACTCGCCGCGGGCATGCGCCTGATAGAACGCATGGGCCGGACTTGCACGGATGCTCTGCCCGAGCAGTTGCGGCCGGGCCGGCGCGCGGATCAGGAGCGTCCCGTCCCGATGGAACACGTTCAGGGCGATACCGTCATCGAAGCGCAGCCGGTCGAAGAGCGCCCGGAAATGCGCGAGTCTGATCGATCCGTACACGATCCCCGCGAAGGAACCGTCTGCCGTCTGGATCCGCCGGGTCATGCGGATAATGCTCTCCCCGGTCAGACGGGACTGAGTCGGTCCAGTAAGGATCAGACCCGCATCGGGATTGGACTTATGGATCTGGAATTCCGGCAGCGTGCTCAGGTTGGGCCGGTTCTGCAGGTTGGGATCGCTCGTCAGTTGGACATCACCCGCCGCATCCGTGACGGTGATCGGACCGAGACCGGAGCCCGCGACGGCGGTGTCGAACACGGCCAAGCGTCTGAGTTCCGGGTCCAGAATTATGATATCCGCGCGGTGCGCCAAGCGCGCGGAACTCTGCAGGGAGAGATCGTAAACCCGCAGGCTGTGGCCGACCCCCTCCTCGATCACGGCCAGAAGGTTCGCAGCGTTGCGGCGCGCATTGTGCCAAGCGACATCGCGCAGATCGAGGCAGAGATAGACCCCGAGCAGCGTCAGGCAGAGCAGCAGGCACGTGCCCCCCAGCGCGATCAGACGCGAGGCGCGATCGGCGAGGTGGACTCGGATCGCTGTGGCAGTCGCGCGCGGGACCATGGGCTCGATCGGGTTGCCGCCGGCCCCGGCAACCGGAGAGCGGACTTGCTATCGACCCGAATTCTGAGTCCCGAATATTGAAAAAGGAGTTATTTTAGGAATTAAGAAGCGTCCGATTTGCGCCAATATAGATCAATCGGCACCAGGTCTGTAAGTGCTGCCGCGTCAAGTCAGCGGTCAGCCGGATTTCGAGCACCGTCGATCAGGCCCGCGATGGGGTGGCGAGCGCCGGGCCGTCACCGATCGGCGGGGTCAGTCGCCGATCCCGAACAGCTTTTCGATGAAGTTGCGGTCATCCTTCTGAGCGCGCCGCGCCGGGGCGGACTGGCGCGGCGCGGGTGCCTCCGGTTCGCCCAGAATCTGCCCGAGGAGCCCGCCCGGTGCAGGCGGCGCGGCACTCGCCACCGAGGCGGTCGTCTCCGGCTGCCTGCGCCAGCGGTTGAGGCCGGGGAGCGGGACCGGAGTCTGCCCCTTCAGCGCCTGGGTCATATACGACTTCCAGATCTCCGCCGGCAGATTGCCGCCGGTGACCTTCTTGGTCAGCTCGCCGTCGTCGTTGCCGAGCCAGACCCCGGTGACGAGGCTGCCCGAGAAGCCGATAAACCAAGCATCGCGGTAGTCCTGCGTGGTGCCGCTCTTGCCCGCCAGGTCCCAGCCCGGGATGTCCGCCTTCTTGCCGGTGCCGCTGACGAAGACCTCGTGCATCATCGCATTCATCATGCCGTCGGCATTGGCATCGATGACCCGGCCGAGACCGTTGTCGGAGCGCTTGTACAGGACCTTGCCGCCCTGGCTCTTCACGGCGGTCACCACGTAGGGGATCACGCCGGTGCCGCCGTTGGCGAAGGCCCCGTAGGCGCCGACCATCTCCAGCAGCGTCACTTCGGACGTGCCCAGGGCGATGGAGCCGTTGGCCTGGAGCGGCGAGGTGATGCCGAGCCGCTGGGCGGTCTGCACCACGGTCTTCGGGCCGACCTCCTGGCCGAGCCGCACCGCGACGGTATTGAGCGAATGGGCGAGCGCCGTCCGCAGGGTGACAGGCCCCTCGTACCGGTGCGAGTAGTTCTCCGGGGCCCAGTTGCCGATCCGGACCGGCGCGTCCTCGCGGACCGTGTCGGGCGTGGCGCCGTGCTCCACGGCAGCGAGGTACACGAAGGGCTTGAACGAGGAGCCGGGCTGGCGCTTCGCGGTCGTGGCACGGTTGAACTGGCTCTGGGCGTAGTCGCGCCCGCCGATCAGCGCCCGGATCGCGCCGTCGGGCCGCATCGAGACCAGCGCGCCCTGGCCGACATTGAAGCGCGCGCCCTTGGCGTTGAGCTCGTCGGTGAGCACCTTCTCGGCGGCGGCCTGGAGGACGGGATCGACGGTCGTCTGGACCGTGATGTCGGTGTCGAACTTGCCGACGTAGTCGTCGAGCACGTCCATCACGAGGTCTGCGACGTAATTGGCCGAACCGCCGCCGCGGGCATTGGTGGGCTTCGCCGGCTGGGCGAGCGCCACCTTCACGTCCTGCGGCGCGGCGAAGCCGAGTTCCTGCATCGCGGCGAGCACCTGGGCGGCGCGGGCCTGGGCGGCCGGGAGGTTGCGGTTCGGAGCGAGCCGCGACGGCGCCTGAACGAGGCCGCCGAGCATCGCGGCCTGCGCAAGGCTCACCTCCTTGGCGGGCTTGCCGAAATAGCGCTGCGCGGCCGCCTCGACGCCGTAGGCGCCGGCGCCGAAATAGACACGGTTCAGGTAGAGCTCGAGGATCTCGTCCTTGGTGTACTTGTGCTCCAGCCAGAGCGCGAGGATCGCCTCCTGGATCTTGCGCGAGGCGGTCCGCTCCTGCGTCAGGAACAGATTCTTGGCGAGCTGCTGCGTCAAGGTCGAGCCGCCCTGCGCGACGCCGCGCCGGGTCAGGTTCTGACCGATGGCGCGCAGGATGCCGACCGGATCGACGCCGAAATGCTGGTAGAAGCGCCGATCCTCGATCGCCACGAAGGCGCGCGGCAAGTAGGGCGGCAATTCCTTGATCGAGACCACCCGGCCGCCGGTCTCGCCGCGATTGGCGAGCAGCGAGCCGTCGCTTGCCAGGATGGCGATGTTGGGCGGCCGCTTCGGCACCGCGAGCTGGTCGATCGGCGGCAATTGCGACGCGTGGTAGGCGATGAGCCCGGCAAGCCCGATCACCCCCCAGAGACCGAGGACGACGGTGCCGTAGACGATGCGGCCGAGCCAGGACCGCCGGCGTCGGCCGCGACCCGAGGCCTTCGCCCGCCCGGTGGTCCGCGCCGGCGCCTTGTTCGGCTGCCGCGCTCCTCCGCCGCCCGATCGCTTCGCCACGCCGTCTCCTGCCCCCCCGGGACGGTCCTCCCGGGACAGGCGCAGATCGAGTTCGCCGCGATCCCGGACACGCCCCTCGGGCACGTCGAAGTTCGGCTCAATCCTGCCCCGACCCTTGGCCATGCATCCCGTCTACGAATGTTCCGCCGCAGCGCGTCTGTCGGGCGCGCCGCAGGACGGTTTCCGCACGCTAAATGCGGCGGTTTAAGGGGCCGTTATCGAAGCGTTCGGCGCCCGTTCCCCATCCCGCGCGCCGATACGCCCTAGCGTTGGGCAGGAGGCTGGACGGCCGGCGCGCCGAGCACCCGTCGGGCCTCCGCGAGCAGCACGGAATGGCGAGCCGATTGCGGACCTGAATCCGGCGTCTCGCGGCCCAGCCGGGCGATGCGCGACCGGAACAGGCGTCGGCGCAGGCCGAACCAGCCGATGCTCATCAGCAGCGCCTGAAGCACGAGACGGACGGCCTCCGTCCGCTCGCGCTCCTCGGCGACCACAGCCGAGAGCGCCGCCTCGCGGCGAAGGGCAGCCTCCAGCTCCTCCCGGACGGCGGCGCGGGCCGCCTCGTCCTTGCGCGCCGCGTCGAGCTGGATCCGGCATTCCTGCAGCGCGCTGAGCAACAGAAGCTCCTGCGCGGACGCATCCCTCATTAAGGCCTCCTGGGGCGCCCTATCCCGTTCGACCACGGGTGGCTCCGCCCGATCATCGTCATGGCGGTGCCAAAACAGCCCGCACAGATCCGTGCGCGACGCCATAGCGAGCGCGGCCGCTGGCCGGAAGCCGCCGACCGGATTATTCGGCACGCGGACCGCGACGCAATGGGGAATCGGGGACGTGCAGATTCGGATCGCTCTGGCCTTCGGAGCCATCATGCTGGGAGCCGGCACGGTGATGCCCGCGCCGGCCCGGGCCTATCAGCTCGACACGGTGTATCTGGTCGGCTGCGCCCAGGAAGGCGGCGTCTGCCGGATGCCCTACGCGACCAACGTCTATTACGGCGTGCCCGGCCGGACCAACGGTCGGCCGTTTCCTCAGGGCGGCGCCGTGCCCTGCAACAGCCAGACCTTCGGCGATCCCGCACCGGGCCAGGCGAAGAGCTGCTGGTACGCACCGCGCATCACTGCAGGCGGCTCTGGCGGTGGCGGCTACGGCGGTGGCGGCTACGGCGGTGGCGGGTACCGGAGCGACGATTACGACGACCGGCGCGACGCCTATCGCTATGGCCGCGACTACGACCGGCCGCGCGCACGCCGCTCGTACGACGACGATTATGGGCCTGGGCCGCGCCGCTACAGGGATGATCCGGACGACTATTGATCTCGATCTGAGAGCGCAGGCAAGGGATCGTATTTGCCCTGTTAACCCCCATCCGGCATCGTCCCGGACCGCGGAGATCGTCTCCGCGGGCCCGCGGGTGCGGATGGGGGAGTCGATGAGGGAGAATCGCCGCGGCGTCTTCCGGAAGAACGCCTTCACCTTCGGCGCGGTCCTGCTCGACGGCGGCGAAGTCAGTTGCCTGGTCTGGGACGCGACCGAGGTCGGCGCCCAGATCGAGGTCGACGGCGATCATGTGGTGCCGGACCGCTTCCCGCTCCGCGTGAGCGCCGGCGCCGAGCCGCGCGCGGCGGCCGTTGCATGGCGGCGCAGCCGCCGGATCGGCATCGCCTTCGAGGGCTGAAGCCGCCCGTCTCAGGTCGCCTGCAGGACCGGGCGGGTCCGGGACTCCGACCCCACGAGCCGGCACCAGCGCGGCCGCACGAACAGCAGATCGAGCGCCGTGCCGCGAACCAGCCGCTCCAGGACCAGCGGCAGCAGCACCGCCACGGTCATGACGATGAGGCTTGCAAGTCCGATATCGGCGATGGCTCCGGTGCGCACGAGAATCTCCCGGGTCGCCGCCATGGGTAGCGAAAAGGCGAGATAGATCACGATCGAGCGCTGCCCGCAGGTTCGGACCGCCTCGGCGATCGGCCCCCCGACGCGGCCAAGGAGCGACGCCGCCACCACGATCGCGAGCGCACCGGCGGCGCCGAGAGCGAGGCTCACCAGCGGCAGGCTGGCGAGGGTCGGGTGATTCGGAAGGCCCGACGGAGTCAGCGCGAGCCAACCTTCCACGAACGCCCATGCGGCGAGGCCGCACAGGGCGAGCCGGACCCGGTGCCGGGCCGCGTCCGCGAGGGCGAAGATGCGGCCGGCGAACAGATAGCCGGCGACGAAGAAGACATATCGGGCGCAGAACTCCTCGATGAGGGTCGACTCGCTGCGGATGTCGGCAATCTGCAGCACGGCGGCACCGGCGAGCAGCACGGCGTCGGGCACGCGGCGCAGAGCCTTGGTGACGACCGAGAACACCGCGAGCAGATAGATGAACCACAGCGTCGAGTAGGGTTCGATCAGGGCATGGGCGAGATGCGCCGCGAAGGCCGTGGGGCCGTCATCGCCGGCGATCTTGCCGTATCTGGCGGCCGACTGGATCACGAGCCAGAGCAGGTAGAAATAGGCGAAATGGACCACCCGGCGGTCGGAGAACAGGCGCCAGTCGCGGTCGATCACCCGCCCCATGAACAGGCCGGACAGAAGGAAGAAGTCCGGAATCCGGAACGGCTTCGCGAAGGCCACGACCGGATGGAGGAAACCTTCCCCGCCCATGGCGTCGCCGGTGCCCGTGACGGAATGCATCATGACCACCAGGAGGATGCAGATCCCCTTGGCGATATCGACCCAGGCGAGCCGATCACCCGTATCCCCGACCCCGGCCATCGTCCCACCCTCGCGATCGGAGGGATCCTGGACCGATTTGGGTTGACGGCGATGAACGTGATCGCCGCAACCTGCGGATGTGACGAACGGTCGGTAAACGCCGGCGGTCAGACCTTGCGCCGCGCCGACCGCCGCGCGCGGGTCATACGCGTCGCGGCGTGAAAATCGTCCGGCCGGCCGCGCACCCAGGCGAGGAAGCGGGCTATCTCCGGATCGGTCCGCAGGGCTTCGAGATCGGCCAGGCGCTTGGCGATCTCGGCCTCACTGTAGCGTGCATGGATCGCCGAGTGGCAGATCTGGTGCAGGCGGACGGTACCGCGATGGGTTCCGCCCTTCAGCTTCGGGGTGAGGTGATGGAGGCTGGAGCGAGCGCCGTGCGGAATCGGGCGCTCACAGAGCGGGCAGACCGGCTCGGGCCGGCCCTGCGCACCCGGTGCGTCCGGATCTTCGGCGCTCCAGCGCTGCGAGCGCCGTCCGACCACGCGCCCCCCTCTCCTATCCTTGCTGATCGACCGGCTGCGGGCAGGTCGGACCGACACGCTCTCTGAACAACGCCTCGGCCTCTCGGTCCCGGCCCCCCAGGATGGACACGTGGTCGCCCGGGATCACGGCGATCCGCGCCCGAGGGCCGGCTGCTGCGGCGAGGCTTTGCGCCAACTTGAGCGGCACCACCGTGTCGTCGCGTCCCTGCACGATCAGAACCGGCGCAGTTCCGCCACGGATGCGCGTGTCCGAGCGGTATGTGTCGCGCAGGAGCCAGATGGGGACTAGCGGGACATGCAGCCGCACGGTGTGGATCATCGAGTCGAACGGGGCCTCCAAGTAAAGCCCGATCGTCGGCACCCGTTCGGCGACTGCGACCGCGACGGCCGCCCCCAGCGAATGGCCGTGCAGCAGGATCGGCGCATCGGGCGCCTGTGCTCGCGCGGCGTTCACGGCCGCCAGGCCGTCGCGGATCAGGCCGTCTTCGCTGGGGCTGCCGGTCGAGCCGGGATAGCCGCGATAGGCCACGGTCAGCAGACCCCAGCCGCGCGCCCGCCACGGCTCCGCGGCGAAGCGCTCCGCGTGCGGTTCCGGGCGGGATCCATTGCCGTGGAAACTGACGATGACGCCGCAGCCCGGCCGCGGCGGCCGCCACAGTCCGTGCAGGGTCTCGCCATCCGAGGTCGCGACCGTGATCGTCGCGACCCCGGGCGGCACCGGCCAGGGTGTCGGCGGGCTGAAGGCGCCCGGATAGAGGAAGCGGCGCTGTCCGAGGGCGAGCGCGGCGCAGGCCAACCCGCAGAGCAGGAGCACGGCGAGCAGGAGGCCGGCGAGGAGTCGCATGCGATGCGGGGGAGGCCGTGGGGTTGAGAAGCGGATACGTTCGATCGAACGGTTTTCGGGATGTGTTTTCTAGGGCGCCCGGTCAGCATTGACAAAGCCGTCCGCGCGCCTGAGTCTGGAACCGTTCCGAGGGGAGCCCCGCAGGGGGCTGAGATTGGGCACGCTGCCCTGACCCTTGAACCTGATCCGGCTCATACCGGCGGAGGGACGGGAACCTGCGGTCGCATGTCGCGCGGCCCCATCTCATCTCGGCCATCGCGTGGACCGGACTGCTCCAGCACGAGGAGAGGCCCACGATGAACGCACCCGTTCTCCCCAAGGATGTGAAAGGCAGCCCGGAGACCGTGACCACGGGTCCGGTGACCGGATCGCGCAAGGCCTATGCGAGCCCGGCCGGACGGCCGGACATCCGCGTCCCCTACCGCGAGATCGTCCTCTCCGATCCGAAGGAGGAACCGGTGCGGGTCTACGACCCGTCGGGCCCCTACACCGAGACCGACGCGCGGATCGACCTCAATGCCGGCCTCCCCGGCGTGCGCGAGCCCTGGATCGCGGCCCGCGGTTACGCGGCCGTCGCCCCGCGGGCGGTGAAGCCCGAGGATAACGGCTTCGCGGGCGACAAGCTCGTGGCCCCCTGCCCCGCCGAGCGGACCATCCGCAAGGCGGCCCCGGGCCAGAGGGTGACCCAGTACGAGTTCGCCCGCGCGGGGATCATCACCGAGGAGATGATCTACGTCGCCCATCGCGAGAACGTCTGCCGCGAGAAGATGCTCGCGGGCGCCGAGGCCGCACTCGCCGACGGCCAGAGCTTCGGGGCCTCGGTCCCGCCCTTCATCACCCCCGAATTCGTGCGCGACGAGATCGCCCGCGGCCGAGCGATCATCCCGGCCAACATCAACCACACCGAGCTGGAGCCGATGGCGATCGGCCGGAACTTCCTGGTCAAGATCAACGCCAACATCGGCAACTCGGCCGTGACGTCCTCGGCCGCCGACGAGGTCGAGAAGCTCGTCTGGTCGATCCGCTGGGGCGCCGACACGGTCATGGACCTGTCCACCGGCCGCAACATCCACAACATCCGCTCGTGGATCATCCGGAACAGCCCGGTCCCGATCGGCACGGTGCCGATCTATCAGGCGCTGGAGAAGGTCGGCGGCGACCCGCTCAAGCTCGACTGGGAGGTCTTCAAGGACACGCTGATCGAGCAGGCCGAGCAGGGCATCGACTACTTCACCATCCATGCCGGCGTGCGGCTGGCCCACGTGCCGCTGACCGCCCGGCGCGTCACCGGCATCGTCTCCCGCGGCGGCTCGATCATGGCGCGCTGGTGCCTGGCCGGGCACCGGGAATCGTTCCTCTACGAGCGGTTCGACGAGATCTGCGACATCATGCGGGCCTACGACGTGTCGTTCTCGCTGGGCGACGGCCTGCGCCCGGGCTCGATCGCCGACGCCAACGACGCCGCCCAGTTCGGCGAGCTGGAGACGCTGGGCGAGCTGACCAAGGTCGCCTGGGACAAGGGCTGCCAGGTGATGATCGAGGGCCCCGGCCACGTGCCGATGCACAAGATCAAGGTCAACATGGAGAAGCAGCTGAAGGAGTGCGGCGAGGCGCCGTTCTACACCCTCGGCCCGCTGACCACCGACATCGCCCCCGGCTACGACCATATCACCTCGGGCATCGGCGCCGCGATGATCGGCTGGTTCGGCACCGCGATGCTCTGCTACGTCACCCCGAAGGAGCATCTCGGCCTGCCCGACCGGGACGACGTGAAGACCGGCGTGATCACCTACAAGATCGCCGCCCACGCCGCCGACCTCGCCAAAGGCCACCCGGCCGCGCAGCTGCGCGACGACGCGCTCAGCCGCGCCCGGTTCGACTTCCGCTGGGAGGACCAGTTCAACCTGGGCCTCGATCCGGATACGGCCCGCCGCTACCACGACGAGACCCTGCCGAAGGACGCCCACAAGGTCGCGCATTTCTGCTCGATGTGCGGGCCGAAATTCTGCTCGATGAAGATCACGCAGGATCTGCGCGCCGAGGTGCTGGCGATGGAGGAAGCCGGCGAAGTCGTGGGCGCGTCGCCCGCGATGTCCAAGGCCGAGGCCGAAGCCGGCATGCGGGCCAAGTCGGAGGAGTTCCTGGCCGAGGGCGGCAAGCTCTACGTCGACGCCGCCGAGTGAGGCCAAGGCACGCCCGGTCCGATCCGGATGCGGGCGTGCCGCCGTTCCGCCCCGGCGTTCCACCGCACGGGGCCTCAATGTCGAGGACCGCTCCGGGTCGGGCGCCATTGGTACCGCGCATCGCCTCACGCATCTGATCCGCGGCGATGCCGACGGCGCGCGGGGTGCCCAGTTCGACGATCGGGGCGCAAATCCTTCTCTGATCCGCCTGGACAGAGCGGAGCGCTTCCAGTCGCAGGCGCTTCCTGTCAGGTGCCCCGTAGCCGCCCGACGCAGCCTTGCTGAGCAAGCGGGTATCCCGAGCCTGAAAATGGGCACCGGATGCAGCACTGCGGCTGCGCATGCGATCACGATGATGCGGGCGCGTCCGACGTCGACCGGTGCGCGCCCGTGGATGGCATGGAGCCGCGCAACGATCTTGCAGCGAGGCTTGCGGACAAACGGGTCACGCTTCCCCGATCGTCTCCGGTCGCCTGCACGGCGAGCACCCGCCTCGCGATGGCGAGCATCGGAAGATACCTGCCTGAACCGCACTCCGGACGACACGGGATGGCCCGCGGTACCGTGGCGACTGAATGGATCAGATGCCCGACGAGCCGCCTCTCGGGGAGAAAGCCGCACGGATTTGTGTCGCAACGCTAACGGGATGTTCATCGCATCTCGGACCGCGAGCCACCATCCGGTGGATCGCCTGCTGCTGTTAACCGCTGGTTAGGCAGCCGCCCGTCTCAATCCTTCGATCACAGGATCGCAGGAGACCGGCCATGGAGATCCGTCCGCTGACACCCCCGACGTCGGGGCCGCAGGGCCTCGACGCCCTAGGCGCGACGGCCGCCGCCGCCGTGACGCAGGAGGCCCCCGTGCCCCAGAGCACATCCGCGCCCCTCGAACCCGCGGTGAAGCTCGACATCGGCGCAAACGGCGGTAAGGCGCGCTACATTCAGGATCCGGACACGAGCACGATCGTCTTCCAGGTGGTTGATCCTGCGTCCGGCAACGTGATCGATCAACTCCCCAGCGAAACCGCTCTGCGCAATCGCGCTTACGATACCGCCCGCGGCACGCAGGGGGCACAGACAGGCAGCCTCTCCCGCGTCGCCTGAACGCCGTCGGTCAGACGCGTAGCCAGCGGCCCGACGCAGCGGGCGGGGCCCGGGCTGAACCGCGCCAGGGACAGGAGAGCCACCAGAGCAAGCCGCCACGCGACGAGGAGGCTGTTCTCGACAGGCGGCGCCGGGGCCGGGATTCCGATCGACCGGCTTCGAGACAACGAGCTCACTGCCGTCCAAGGCACACAGAAATCGCGCTGATTCGCGCGCACGGCCATGCAGGGGTCGGATGCCGGGCCGCGAAATCGGGGATCCAGGTCAGCGCCTCCACCGGATCGCAAGGCGTATCCGAACCCGTCGCGCCTTCGCCGGGCAGCACAAGGAAGATCGCCCTCGGAACCGTGATCCTTTTATGTGCCGCGGACAGTTCGCGTGAGATTTTTCGGGCCTCGTAGCCGCTTTGAGAGGTTCCCATGCGTTTGACGCCATCGCCGTCGAACTGCTAAACGGTCGGCGCACATGAGGGCTTGGGACCGGTCGCATCGACCGTCGTCAACGCCGGATCCGGACCAGTCATGTGGGCGGGCGTAGTTCAGTGGTAGAACGTCAGCTTCCCAAGCTGAATGTCGTCGGTTCGATCCCGATCGCCCGCTCCAACTAACGCGCTGAAGCATCAGCCTTTCTGACAGTCTACCGCTGATCTCGCGTCCCCCATCGTCCCCCATCGCGTCCCTTATGGTTGTTCGGTGCCCGTTCCGGCTTTCCGGTGCGCCGCGCGCAGCGTCGCGACCGCGCGGGATTTGCCGACGGCGCCCCGCGAGTAGCGCAGGGTCGTGGCGAGCTGCGCGTGCGCGGCCGACGAGCGGATGGCGTCGAGATCGGCGCCCGCGTCCTCGGCCTCGGTGATGGCGCCGGCGCGCGCATCCATGTTCCAGACGCCGTCCGGCACGCCGGCCGCGCGCGCCACGATCCGCCACTCCCGTCCGTAGGCCGATTCGGCGTAGGGGCGCCCGGCGATCTCGTCGACGATAAGCGGGCCGACGCGCTGTGCCGGCGGCACCCGCGCCAGCAGCGCGGTCACGAGGGGCGAGAGCTTAAGATCGTGCGCGGCATAGGCACCCGTCTTCGTGGTCGCTTTCCGGAGCACGAGATCCGCGGCGAGATCCGACCACGTCAGGCCGTTCTTCCAGCGTCGCCCGTTGAGGACGATGCCGGTAGTCCCCTCGCCTTTCGGGATCGGCTCCCATTCGCCGATCACGTCCTTCTGGCGCAGCACCGCTTCGAACTGGATCGCGGTGCCGAGCGCCAGCGACAGACGGTTCATCTCCAGAGCCGTCGCGACGAAGGCCTCGACGTGGGCAAGCTCCATCGCGATTCTGCGCCGCGCCGGCTGCTTGAAGCGGGCGCGCGCCAGAATCTCGTAGAGCCGCGCGCACTCGGGTAGCTCGGCCATGATCCCGAACGCGAACAGCTCGCGCAGCTTCTTGATGATGCCGTAGGCGCGACGCACCCGCTCCGGAGCGCCCGGCGCCTTCGGTTTCTTGGCCGCGTCATACCACCGATAGAAGTCGCCGATCTTGAGGGCGGCCAGCGAACGGGTGCCGAAGGCCTTCTCGATCAGTGTCAGGGTGTAGACGTCCTTATGCTGCGTGTTGTGCTTGAGCCGTTTGAACGGGCTCGCCTCGTCGGTTTGGTAGCGGCGCGACAGGCCGAGGATCGTGCCGTCGAACCGCGCGTCGGGCTGTCCGCGGTTGGCCGACCACTGCAGCATCTCAGCCTGGAGCCTGAGGCAGGCGGCCTCGATCAGGAGGCGGTCCGCCGGGTCGTCGAGGCTGTAGGGCAGACGTACGTTCTCCGGGCGGTAGCCGGCTTTCACCAAGTCGCTGCGGGCGCTCCAGTACAGGCGCCGGCTCCCGTCGCGATTCGGCTTCGATTTGAAGCCGGGAGCGTTGAGGTCAGAGGGCATCGAGGTTCTCCACCCCGTCGAGGGCGGACGCCTCGACGGTGGTGAGACCGTAGCGCTTGCGCCAGAAAGCATCGACCGCCGGCCAGAAGCGCCCGCCCATGACGGGATCGATCCTGGGCAGGCCGGCGCGCTCCAGCACCAAGGCCTTGGCGGCCCACTCGGACGGCGACTGACTGAGGCGGCGCGCGACCTCAGCCTCGCAAGGGAACAGGCCCTGGCGGCGGTGCGCGGCGGTGCGAGCGGCAGCTTGTGCCATGGTCTACCGCCCTCCCCTCTCGATCAGGCGCTCATCCGCGAGGTGCGGCCGACGCGCCAGGATCGCGGCCGGCGAGCGCCAGGACCGGCGCCCGGCGCGCTCGGCCACGTCCTCGGCCCGGAACCCGGCCGCGAGACGATTGAGCAGCCGCCAGACCTTGAAGCGGGTGGCCGTCACCCGGTCGTGGCGCAGGGCCATGAACAGGTCGTACAGCTCGGCCCCACGCTTGGCCCGGCGGTTGTTGAACGCCATGCGGCAGCGGTCGGAGCAGAACTCGGCCTCGGCGTTGGCGCTCGTGTGGAGCGTGCCGCACTCCAGACAGGCGCGGGGCTCCGGCGTGGGGGCGAGCTGATCGACGGACGCCTCCGGCGCAGCGTTCAAACGGACGGCGATCATGGCTGCGCCTCGCCGTTTAATCGGCCCGGCGGCGACAGGATCAGCCGCGTGCCTTCCCAGGTCAGGCGCACGCCGCCGGCCGGCTCGGCGAGCCGCGCGATGCGGGCGGCCTCGCGCTTCGACACCGCGGTGCGCACCGGCTCAGCCACGCCGGCGTAGGCCGGATCGAGGTGGAGGCAGATGAGATCCGCGCGGTCGATCGCGCGCGCGATGACGTCACGCACAGCGCGCCTCCATCTCGGCCTCGACGTAGAATCCGCGCTCCTGAAACCAGCGCAGCATTCGCGCCGCCTGCTTGCGGGCGCTGGCGTCGCGCGCTTGAACCGCGAAGCCGTGCTCCATCATCGGCAGGAGCAGCGTCACGGCCTCCGCCATAGAGCTGCCCTCGGCAAGGCTCAGGACGTCGCGCGCGAGCAGGTCTTCGAGCCAGTAGTAGTAGACCATGCCGAACTTGACCGAGGACTGATCCTCGAAGCCCATGGCGCGGATGCAGGACTGGCAGAGATCGGCGGTCCGGCGCAGCAGGCGCGAGCGGGGGCCGATGGCCAGCCCTACGAACGGTTCGCTGCATCCGGCGATGATGAGGTCGCGGAGCTGCTTCGTCTTGGCCGCGATCTCGGCCTGCGCCTCTACCGGATCCGGCGCATCCGGATCGGGTCCGAACACGTCGGCGAAGACGAGAGCGCCAACGAGCGTCGCTGGGATCGCGAAGGCCATACGGTCGCAATCGGTGAGGTACGCGGGCGGGACGTAGCCGGCCGCGATGCGGCGCTTGCGCTCACCCATGTCCCGCCTCCGCGTGCTTCCCATCGTCGACGTCGGTGCAAGCCGGGCAAAGGTGCTCGCCGGCCTCAGTGACGGACGGGCTGTCGAAGGTCACGACCTCGCGCGGGGCGATGTACAGCTCGCCACCGCGCACGGCGTCGGCAGCTAGATCGTCGAGATCCCAACCGTTCGGGATCGGATCGCCGCGTTCCATGACGACGCGGAAGTCCTTGCGGCAGCGGTCGCACTCGAAATGCGCGAGGACATGCTTGAGGGTCATTCCGCCACCTCGTCCGCATCAGGATCGCCGTAGAGGCGCAGAGCACGGCTGAAGTCGCGACGGCCCGAGCGCTTGAGATCGCGCAGCCACTGGCGGTGTTCGTCGTCACTCGCGGCCTTCGCCAGCTCGAAGTCGGAGATCTTCGCCTCGCCTGGCGGCCAGCCGAGCCAGGACAGGTAGCCGGTCTCCGGATCAGCCCAGGCGCAGACCCAGGTCTCACCGGACGGCTTGTGCAGGAGGGCGTCGCCTGTGCGGAATGGCGGCTTCTCAGCCATGACTCTCGCGCTCCTCGCGCACGGTGACGATCTCGGCTCCGGGGAAGCGCGCCAGGACCTCGCGGACGAACGGCTCGTCGGTGACCCGGCGCTTGCGGCGGTCCTGATCGGACCAAACCCGCGCGCGGCTGCACCACTTCGGGGAGCAGCGGTGGGGCTGGAGCGGGTCGCCGCACTGCTCGCAGCGGGCTTTCAAACGGGTGCTCATCGCGACACCTCCCCACGGGGAAGGTGGCAGCGGCGCTCGATCTCCGGCAGCGACCGGTCCGCGTCGCGATGGTCGCGGCGCATCACAGCCTGCCAGTCGCGCACGGAAGTGCAGAACCACCCGCTCGACGGGCCGTAGGCTTCTACCTCGATCGGGCCGAGAGCCGGTGTCGTCGCGATGGCGAGGGCGGTGCAGGCGAGAGCGGCGCGGACGATCACAGGAGCGCTCCCTCGGACACGGCCGGGGGCCTGATGATCCCGTCGACTGGCTTGCCGGCCTTGATTCGGATCTCTTCAATCGAGGCGACGATCTGCACGCGACCGCGCTGCTGCGCATCGAAGTAGCTGGCGCCGTAGCGATCGGTCTCGACCGCGCCAGCTTGGATCGCCAGAGCGCGCTTGCTCTTGACGATGTCGAAGTGGATCCACGAAGCGTCGCGGTGCTTGCCGAACGACAGGGTCGGATGACCCTGGATCCATTTCCGGGCGACGCCGATGCGGTCGACCATGGCCAGCAGATCATCGAGGCTGTCGGCCCAGAGATGGCACATCATCATTCGGCCGAACGGGAAGATCGGCTGGTCGACGTAGCAGGCCATCAGATGAGCCTCGCTACGGTGAGAATGACGCCGCCCCAGCCGTTCGATAAACGCCACGGGCGCCCGTCCGCGGCGAGATCCGCGTCCGCTTTTTCAAGGCTGCGAGCGAGGCGGCTCTCGCATTCCTCGCGGTACTCCCGCATCTCCTGAGCGCGCTTGGCGACCCACTCGGGCGACCAGCCGCGCACCGTCTCGGTCGAGCTGGCAGCCACCTCATCAAGCCAGGACGCCAGCATCGCCGGGAGCTTGGAACGGTCGAGCGTGGCAACCACGTTCGTCGTGCCGTTCTCCTCGTGGTCGCCGAGGAAGTAGACGTAGGTGGGCGGCGGCGCGCTCATGCGATCCGCGCCCCCGCCACCTCGATCGCCGGCACTTGGTAGCCGCTCTCCCGCCGCGCCCGGATCGCCTGGGCCTGCGCCACCAGCATCCGCCCCTCGACCCGGCCGGGCGGCAGGATCTCGGGCACGTGGTCGAGGCCGCCGATCAGGCGCCGCGCATCGTCGCGGTAGGCCTCGATCTCGGCCTCGGCAAATCCCGCCGCGCAGAGATCCGCGTAGGTGCAGGCGCCGGAGGACGCCTCCTGGCGCTGCATCACCTCGGCCATCAGCAGCACGCGGGTGATGCGGTTCTCCGCGGCTCTGGCGGCGCGAACCTGGGACGGGGACGGCATGGACAAGGACTCCAGGATGACGAGATCAGGGGAGGACAGGACGGCCGGCCGTCAGAACGGGATGTCGTCGTCCATCTCTTAGCCGGGGCGGTTCGGGCTGCCGGCCGGGATCGCGGGGCGAGATGCGCCGCCGGACTGGACGGAGCCGGGCGCGCTCTCGCGCGAGCGGGTCGTGCCGTAGCTGTCGGGATCGGGCGCGGGCCGGCGCTCGCTGTCGTCCAGCAGCGTCATCTCGCCGGCAAATCGGCGCAGTACGATCTCAAAGGCGGTGCGCTCGACGCCGTCGTTGCCCTGGTACTTGCGGCTCTGGATCTGACCTTCGAGGTAGACCTTCGAGCCCTTCTTCAAATACTGCTCGGCGATCTTGCCGAGCCCGTCGTTGAAGATGACGATGTTGTGCCACTCGGTGCGCTCCTTGCGCTCGCCGATGGTCTTGTCCTTCCAGCGCTCGGAGGTGGCGAGGCCGAAGCTGACGACGCGATCGCCGGCTGTCGTGTGGCGGACTTCGGGATCGCGGCCGAGCCGGCCGATGAGCGTGACCTTGTTGAGCATGGCGCGGTCTTTCGGTCAGTGCGCGTCGGGCGGCAGCGTGAAATCCAGGGCGGCCTGGGCGCGCTCGATCGCGCAGATCAGGTCGAGAAAGGCATTGGCGTCCCGCATCGCGCGGACGCGCTCGGAGGCTGTGCCGAGCAGCTCGTGGGCGAGCGCGACGAGCTGCACGGGCGAACAGGCGACGTCGCTGATCTGCACGCCGACGGCGCTCGCGTCGGGCTCGACCTCGGCCGTGGCGACGACGAAGCCGGCGGCCGGGCGATCCGCGATGCGGGTGTGGAACAGCGACAGGATCTCGGCTTCCTCGGCGGGACAGCGGTGCATCGCGCGGGCTCGTGGAGAATCGGGCGGGAAAGTGCGGGCGCCCGCAGCGTGAGCGCCCGCAGATGGCGTCAGGTCCGCTCGGGCTGGCCCTCGAAGGTCGGCAGCTCGGTCGCCTCACCGGCCTGTGCGAGGTCCTGACTGACCCGGTTCTGCAGCTCGTCTTCCCACCGGTAGAGCTGGTAGGACCACACGATCGCGCCACCCTGGACGCGGTAGCGCAGGCGCACCGGAATCCGGACCGGGCCGCCGTCGCGGAAGGCGCGCAACTGCACCATGAAGATGCCCGGCACCGCGATCTTCTCGCCGGACCGGTTCGTGTGCTCCTCGGCGAAGGTGATCTCGCCCTCACCCGAGGAGAGCCGGACCGAGTTCTTCACGCTTTGCCCGACGTGGATCTCCAGCGAGCGGGAGAGGTCGATCAGCTCGTTGGGCGCGGCAAAGGTCGCCTTGAACAGGCGCTCGAACTCGACGACCTCGGCGTCGAACGGCGAGGACAGTTCGGCCGCGTGATCCTCAAGGAACTGGGCGAAGACCGCCTGCTCCATCTTCTGGCCGTTGCCGTCGATCCACGCCTGGAACTCGACCGTGACCGGGAAGGCGTAGTGCACGCGGTGCTCGCCGTGGCGCGGCGCGTTCTTGTCGTCGTGGTAGTCGATCACGGCCGTGAGCGCGGGCTTCGGCCAATCGGTCTTGGCGAAGATCACAGAGCCCGCATCCTTGTGGCGGTTCACGAGGTCGATGAAGGCCGCGAGCGTGGTGACGGTCGCGACGCCCTTCCGACGCTCCGGACCGGTGCGGTACTGCTCCAGAAGCGGCTTGATGCCGGTGGCCGATTCGTAAGTGCCGGGCTTCATCAGCACCGGCACCTTCTCGGGTAGACCGTGGCCGAGGCCGCTCGTGTCGATCAACACGATCTCGGCTTTTTGCCCGGCCTTGGTCAGCTCGGCGATCGCAGTGATCGCCGCCGCTTCGCCGGCGACGCCGTGCGGCGCGCCTTCGCGGGACGTGGACGTGGAAGCCCCCATAGTGGTCTCTCTCCTGTTGGACCGGTTGCTGGGATCGGGTCAGGCCTGCTCACGGTCGCGCTCGGGCGCGGGCCGGGGGCCTGAGAACATGTCGACCTGGGAGGGATGCTGGACGGAGAAGCCGCCGTCGGCCGCCCAGAACGGCGTGCCGGTGAAGCCCTTCTCCTCGGGCAGCTTCGACTTGACGGAGGGCGTCACCTCCAGTCGGCCGTCCTGGTAGGCGACGTTGAGCGTCAGCGTGATCGTCGCCTTGCCCTGACCCTCGGGCAGCGCTTCGAGCGTCTCCAGGGTCTTGGACAGGTGCTCGTCGCACTTCTCGACGAAGCGGCCGCGGCTGAGCACGGGCAGGAGGTCGTTTAAACGGCGGATGGGTCGGGACACGGGACTGCTCTCCGGTGAAGGCTCAGGACGCGCGGCGCCCGCTCTGGAGCGCCGGCAGGTGGGTGCGGAAGGCGCTGATCAGCCGGTCGGTGACCTCGGCCGGCGGCAGCCAGCGCCAGACCTTCGGGCTGGGCTGGATCGCGGGCGCCATCGCGTCGATCGCCCACGGCCGGGGCGCGGGCCCGCGCCGGTAGAAGTCCCGTCGCTCAGTGGCGAGCGCGCGCAGGTCCACCAGCTTGACCGCCTGGGCCGTGAGCGCGTCGGGGCGCTGCAGGCCGGCGGCGGCGTAGATCACCGCATCGTGGCGCGCCTCCAGCTCGCGGCGCACCGTGTCGATCGCGTCGGCCACATCGGTCCCGCGCTCGCCGCCGAAAAGATCGCAGGCGATCCAGCGCGTGGCCTCCTTCATCGGCGTGGTGACGTCGCCGAGCCGTGCCTCGTGGCAGTCGTGCAGGAGCCAGTGCGCGGCGACCGATGCCGTCGGGCACAAGTTGAGGCCGATCAGCGTGTGCAGGCCGACCGACACCGGGGTCAGGCTGTTGCCGGACGAGCGGTTGAGGTGGGACAACGCGTGGGCGATCTCGGCGAAGTCGACCTGGATTGGAGACGGGGTTGCCAGCTCGACGGGCAGGCCGTTGCAGGAGGGCATCCAGGTCATCACGCGACCTCCTGGGCGAGCTGCCGGGCCCGCATCGCTTCAGCCGCCGCGTAGAGCGCCTCGATCCGCGGCTCGAAGCGGCGCGCGATCGGGGTCGGCCAGAGGTGGATAGAGCGAGTCACGGCGATGAGGGCGCGCTGCGCCTCCGCGGCCATGCCCGCGTCGAGGAACTCGCGCGCCAGCCGACAACTGGCCCAGGCCATCAGCGCGCCCTGCGCGGTGTCGCTGAGCGGCACGTGGTCGAGCGCGCCGAACATGAAGTCCTGATCAAGGACAGGGCGTCCGGACAGGCGCACCGTGCCGACGGCGGCGAACAGGATCTCACGCGTTTGCCCGGCGGGGTGCAGCAGGACCTCGACCAGCGCGGCGGTCGGGAGCGGCGCGACCCAGGCCGCGAGATCGCCGCCGGGCACGCGAGCGCCGCGCAGGTTTGCGGCCAGCCGTTCGAGGAAGCGAGCGCGTAGGGTATCGACGAAGGCGACGGCGTTCATGGGTGCGGGCTCCCGCGCGAGGGGACGGAGCGGCGGTGGTGCGCGCGGGATTGATCCCGCAGGCGGTGGCGGAGATGCGCGTGGGCGAGCCAGGCGGCGCACAGGGTGAGGATCAGCCAGCCGTGCATCAGCGCATCCTCCGCAGACGATGCGCGGCGATGGCGGCAGTGTCGGATGCGGGAATAACGCTGACGGTGAGGCCGGCGGCGGGGTCGCTGTGCGTGCCGCAGGCGATCAGATCGGCGAGCAGGATCCGCTTCTCGGCTTTGCTCAGGCCGTTCTGGTCGAGGCAGAACCGCTCGAATGGGATCGCCGCGCCGCCGTTGACGGAGACCAGTGTGCGACGCCCGACGTGGTAGCCGCCGTGGCCGTTGCGCTCGGCGCGCAAGCTCGGGCCGTCCGCGATCGGACTGTCGAGCGGGACCAGAACAACGCGGACGAACGGGTCATCGCTGACCTGCAAAGCGTCCAGGATTTCACGGCGCGGAACAGCGGTCGGTGCGAGGCCGGCGGGATCGAGCATAGCGGGCTCCATCGCGGAAAGGCGATGGCCGCAAGTTGTCACCGATATGGTGACGAGTCAACTCATTCGTCACCAAAAAGGTGACGCGCAGCGCGCCAAGGCGCATTACAACTTTGTGGAAAGATCAGCGTCCATCCACAGCCTAAGCGTGAGGCCGGTGTGGTGATGGCCCACACGACCGAATCTTCTGCTCGGGCGGCGGCAGACTGGCCATATTATGAGCCATATCGAGGTGTCCTTAGGATCCGCAGCGCCAGATGTAGTTGCGGCCATCTTCCGCCATTGAGGCGTTGCAATTTCTCGTCATTTCGCCCAGCAGCTTGTGATGCAAGCGTACATAGCCGGTCAGCCTGGTCGCGCTTTCCTTGATCAGCACCACTTCGTCAACGGAATAATTCTTATCGGCGTTGAATTTGTCACGGATGCTGTTTTTGATCTGTTGGACATCCGCCTCGGAAAATCCAGACGGCGAACAGCAGGACAAGGCGATCGTCGCGCAGACAGCGGCGAGCAAGCGGCGCATTCTCAAAGCCTCTACTTTGATACTGAAATTTGTGAGCGCTGAAGAAGCGGTAGATCGGCTATTTCAAAGCGGCTGACCTTTCGGCAAGCCATCTCCGCTTCTCGGCGCTTCAGGGCCGCCGTTCTGTTTCTTCGCTAGCTCAGCTCGCGCAGTGACGACGGCACTGATCATCTTGTTCCGCATCTCAGCGACCTTACGGTTCACGATCTCAGACGCCTGTTCACGCGTCATATCGAAAGCGGCCACGCCGATCGCGATCCGACGCTCGGCGAGTTTGCTACACCGATCCAGCGCCACGTCCACAATCGTGGGTGCACTCTCCGCCGAATAGGGAGTGATATCGACAAGCGCTGCCGCAAGGCAGTTCTCATGTGCCTCGACTGCCTCGGTGACGAGCTTCTTTTTCGCGTCGAGAGTGTCCGAGTCCTGATTTGCACTGCTTGCGGCAGGAGGTGTGGGTGTCGGTCCAAGCGCAGCCAACGCCTGTGTCGCTTCAGCATCCCCGGGCTGGCGAACAAGATAAGCCAGGAGATCCGACCGCGCGGCCGCTGGCTCGCCGTAGCGCGCCAGAAGCAGGCCGCGATCCTTCAAGAGGCCGGCGTTAGATGGGTCGAGGGAGATCGCTGTGGTGAGATCGCTGTAGGCGTCGTCTAGCCGCGAGATTTTTGCAAAAATCTTGGCACGATCAGCACGGAGGCCCGCATCTTTGGAGTCCAGGTTGATGGCGCGTGTAAAATCCGCAAGTGCAAGATCGAAGCGGCCCATGGCGTCGTATACGAGCGCACGGCCGCGCAGGACGAATGTGTATCCGGGGGCCAGCCGCACGGCCGCATCGGCGTCTCGAAGCGCCTCTGGGAGTCGGCCGAGCTGACGCAAGGCATTCTGCCGGTTGTCGTAGTATCCCGCGACGTCAGGGTTCAGCCGTATAACCGCGGAGAAATCGCGGATCGCTTCGGCATATTGGCCCAGCTCGACGTTAGCTAATCCGCGTCGGTTGTAGGCCCGTAGCAAGGCGGCCCGATCGTTCACGCGCGCGATCACGTGGCTGCACGCAGCGATCTTGCCAGCCGCAGAAGCGGCCCTGCAGTCCCGTGTAGCCTCATCAAGCGCGCCAGCTTGGGCCTGCCCGACAAAGTACAGTAGAGCGACGCCGGTTGCGAGACCAGGCAGGAGCCGACCAACCTTCATCGCGTCGCTACCTCGCTATACGCTGCGCCGCCTCTGCGACGGCTTCTTCAGGCGCGCGCCGTTGGCAGCTTCCACTTGGATGCGCCGTTCAATGATGCGCCATTCATCGGCTGGGATGATCGCTGCGATGCGAGCAACCCATTCGACCTTGACGTCGCGCATGGTCGGATATGCCTGGTTGAGGCTGATCAGATCGAACAGGTCTGACCTTGATCCCTGGTGCAGGATCTTGAGCTGACGCCCATGCTCGACGGTGCCGACGGCCACGCGCCGGCCGATGTGCTGGGCGACGTCTTGAGTGTGCGCCCGGCAAATGATCACGGTGTCCGGTTCGAAGATCGGCAGCATGGAATCGCCGACGACTTGATAGGCGATAGAAGCGTCCGGGACTTGAACCATGGTCTCGACTTCATATTGTACGCTCGGTTCGGACTGATCGGTGGAAGTATCGATCGCACCACCTGCGCCAATCCGACCGCCAAGAAAGACACGCGTCGGCGCGGCCTCAGTCAACAACAGCAGCGCTGCGGCCGATGTGTTGAGAATAGGTGCAGCGATATTCGCAACTTCAGGCGGCAAGCGACGCTCTCCCTTTGCCCAACGCGAAACATCTTGCTTCGTCTGATTGAGACGACGGGCAAGCTCAGTGGGGCCCATTCCGGCGCGCTCCATCGCGACGGCCAGCCCATTGGGGAATTTCTCAGTCACGCGAGAGAGCATGTCGCCAAGGCGGTGACGCTGCGAGCATCCAAAATGGTGACCGCCTCTTGCAAGGTCACCGATTTGGTGACACTCTGGCCGCCATGAAGCTGTCGGCCTACCTCGGTGAGCACGCCATCTCCGATTCTGCATTTGCGGAGCGGATCGGCGTCACGCGCCAGTCGCTTTGGCGATACAAGTCCGGCGAGCGCCGACCTGATTGGGACGTGCTGGAGCGGATCGCACAAGAGACTGCAGGTCACGTCACCCCTAACGACTTTCTCGATGAGGCGCCGCCGGTAGTTCCTGACGCGCATGCTTCGGATTCCACACCCCACCCCCACCCCGAGGGAGTGCGGGTGTGATGGAACACCTTTCAGCGATCGCTCAAATGCGCGCCGCCGAGCGGAGCGGAACTGTTACTTTGACCGGGACGGTGATCGTGTTCGGCTCGCCGGCATCCCAGCGGCCATGCAGAACCACTTCGACTGCAAGTCGGACTTGCTGCTTGCTCATTGACCCATGCATGGTGGCCACTGGTTCAATCGTGAGCACTCGGTCGCTTACCTGCGGCGTCGGAGCATCGGTTGCATCGATGCGCCAATCAAAGCCGATTGTTGTGCCTCTCCCCCGGATTTGGAGCGCGTCTGGACTGGAAGACGGAATGAAGCGCCATCCGTTTGGCGCTCGGAGTTCTGCCCAATCCAAGAGCAGTGCCCGGTCCCGCGCATTGTTCACAGCGATGGTCAGTAGAAGCCCGGCGGGCGTTATGCCGTCGCCGGTCCACTCTGCGCTCATGGTGGCCCAAGGATTCGACCGCCGACGCTCCTCAGCATCTTTCTTCCGTGCGTCGAGCCAATTTAGGAATGATACAGCAGCGCTGAATGTTGAAACGACAGCGGCATACAACGCGATTGCTTGCGTTATCCAGTTTGGCATTAGTGCGCTTTCTAACATGCACTCGTTTCGGACCCCCCATCCCGAGGGAGTGAGGGCGTGAGCCGCTTCTCAATGTTCCTTCGCGATCTGCTGGGTCCTGGCCTCGCGGATCACGTTGAAGCCTTCGCGGCCCTCGCGCAGGGTGGCATCGATCACCGCTCTGGCGTCGAATTCTGGAAATTCGTGTGCGCTCTCCAGCGCGCCGGCCATCAGGTCGATGGCCTGCCGCTCAATCTGGGCGATGTCATGCTCGGTAAGGCGCTTACGCCGACTGGCGGCGGTGATGTCGCCGTACACGCGCGTCCAGAAGGCATGCGTCAGGAAGCTGTACATCTCCTCGGGGGTCTTCGGTCGCATCCGCGGTTCCTCGCTGCCCTGTTGGCGCTCCTGACGCCCGAGGCTTCGTTAGCACTTCGCCCTCAACCCGAGGGAGTGCAGACGTGAACCACAGCGATACTCCCATCCTCATCTCTTCGCCCGCCGACCTTCCCGAGGTCTCCTCAGTCGGCGGCGAGGCGGCGACCGGGGCGATCCCCTCACGATCCCCGGCCGCCCGTCTGATCCCTGATCCGTTCGGTACCTCGACGCCCGATGGAGCCTTGCGCCTGTCGGTGTTCCGTCCGTTCGGCCAGCGCACGCTGCGCATCGAACTCGGCGGCGTCGCGTACGACGCCCTCGTTGACGACGACACGCGCGATTGTCTGATCACCCTCCTGACCGAGGGCGCGCGATGACGCGCCCGGTCGACCAAGCTCCGCTGGCATCTTCCCTGGCAGCGGAGGCGCCAGTTCGGCGCGCGAGACTCGAGACTGGCCGGAGCCGGGGGGCTCCGGTCCTTTTCGGGGATCCGCCCAGCCGCCGCGCCTTGCTCGTCGGTCTGCTCGCCACCGCCGTCGCGCCCGCTCTTCCGGCACCGCTCGGATCGTCCGTTCCGCGCGTCGCCTCCGGCTCGACCCTGTCCCGCGTGACAGCCGAGGGCGATGCGTGGCTCTCCTATCGACGCGCCCTGCTGCGCGAGATCTGCGACGTCCTGCAGATCGATTGCGCCGCTTTCACGCGTGACCACAGCGAGGCGACGGCGGCTTGCCTCCGCGTGAGGCTCGCCGCCGCCTGTTCTCAATCCCCGATCGCGTCGGCGGGAGCCCGCCAAGGTCTGCCGACCGCGATCATCAAGCCCGGAGCCGCGTCCTGAGATGGCCGCCAGCTCCGTCATCGCCTCTCCTTTCCGGTCCGCTGCTTCTCCGATGCACACAGCATCGGAGAAGCCTGTGCGACAGTCACACGGAAATATCGGACAGTTGTCCGGTTTGGATCAGACAATTGTCGCAGAACGTGTGGTCGCGTTCCTCAGGCAGCGGCACCCGCACAGCACCGCCAAGCACGTGGCGCGCGACCTCGACATCTCCCGCGAGACCGTCGCGAAGTGGATCGAGCGCGGCTCGGCGCCGAACGCCGAGGGCATCCTCAAGCTGATTGCGGTCTATAAGACCGACCTGCTGATCGCGCTGCTCGGTGGCGCGGAGCAGTGGCTTGCCGTCGCTGCGTGGCACGAGCGCCGCGCCCGGTTCGAGGCCGAGCAGGCGGCGTTCGTCGCCGAGATGGGCCCGCTGCTGCTCGGGGAGGATCGGCCGTGATCCGCCCCCTCACCTGGCTCTGGCATCAGGCCCGCGGCAACCGTTGGATGCGCCGCGCCGAGCGCATGGCGCGTCTGTCGCGCGAAGCCTTCATCGATAACCGGATCAGCGCCGAGCGCGCCCGGGCGCACTTCACCCGCGCCGACGAGCTGTATCCGCCGCCGGCCCGCGGACCGCCCGATCTCGTCGAACTGGCGGACGGCGATCGAGCCGCCGCCCAACGCGACGGGCCACAGATCCGCTGAGCGGACGGGCCGACGTCTCCCGCCACGTCAGCGCGGGATCGATGACCTCGGGGGCTGATCCGAGACACGCATCGCACGACCCGCGGCCCGAACTGGCCGGCGGTCGGCTTCGCTGTGTCCGGTGACCTCCCGAGGTTCCCCGCAACCCCGCACGGGCGCACGCCATGGCCAAGAGACGGTCCGAATCCGAACCTCGCCCCGCTCGCATCGTCGACGCGCGCCGCCGTCGCGAGCGAGCGTTGGATGCCCGCGCCGAGCGCTCTCGCGCAGTCAAGGCCGGCGCGGAGGCCGAGACCGCGCCGCTTCCGCCGACGCGTGCGGAATACCAGAGAACCCAGCACGCGCTCCACGTTGCCAAGGGCGTGATCCAGCGCCTGACCGTCGAGCTGCGCGAGGCCCGCGCGGCGTGCCACGCAGTGGACCTCGCCCGCGCCGACGTGACCGTCAGCCTCGACCGCCTGCATGGGCGTTACGCCGATTCGCTCGACCGCCTGCTCGCTGCCAACGCTCGCATCGCGGCGCTGGAGGCGCAGAACGCGAACCTTCGGACCCGAGCCGGCCGCGGGGGCGCCCATGGCTGATCTGGCCCAATCCGTCGCCTTCGACGCCTGGATCGACGAGGCGCGCGCCGTCGACCTCGTGGGCTACGCCCGCGCCCGGTCGCCCGACCTGCGCCGCCAGGGCTCCGAGTGGGTCGGACCGTGCCCGGCCTGCGGGGGTCGCGACCGCTTCTCCGTGGCGCCGCGCAAGGGCGTGTTCCACTGCCGCGCCGCCGGCCGCGGCGGCGACGTGATCGCGCTCGCGCAGTACGTCGAGGGCCTGGACTTCCTCGGCGCGGTCGCGAGCCTGACCGGTCGGCCCGCGCCGGGCCGCGACATCGCCGAGACGCCCGAGGACCGCGCCCGGCGGCAGGCCGCCCAGGAGGCGCGCCAAGCGGCGGTCGCGGCCGAGGCGCACGCGCGTAAGGTCGCCGAGGACAGCTTCCGGATGGCGGAGATCAAGCGCGCCCGGAAGTTCTGGGTCGCGGCCGGCCCGGTCGTGCTCGGTTCCGCCGCGGCCGCCTACCTGCGTCAGCGCGGCGAGCTGATGGCGCCGCCGGGCGCGCATCTGCGCTTTTCGCCCGCACACCCCTACGTCCAGCCCGGCCACGGCGGACGCCCGCACCGGGTGCTCCACGTCGGCCCTGCCCTGCTCGCCGGCCTGACCGGCGCCGACGGGCGGTTCTGCGGCGTGCACCAGACCTGGATCGACCTCACCCGCGCTGACGGCAAGGCGGTCGTCCCCGACCCGGACACCGGCGAGATCCTGCCCGCCAAGAAGGTTCGCGGCTCGGTCCACGGCGCCCGCATCGAGCTGGTGCGGGTCGCTGAGCCGCACACCCTGATCCTCGGCGAGGGAATCGAGACCTGCCTGTCGGTCTATCAGGCGCTCAGGGCCCGGGATCTGCCGCTCTGGCGCGAGGCCGCCGTGTGGTCGAGCGTCAGCCTCGGCAACCTGTCGGGCCGGGCGCTCGACCGCGTGCGCCACCCGAGCCGTTTCGACGCGCGCGGCCGGCCGGCGCTGACCCGTGGCCCGACGCCGGATCTGGACAGCCAGTGTCTGGCCATCCCCGACGCCGTCGACCTCGTGATCCTGCTGGGCGACGGCGACAGCGATCCCTTCGACACCGAGATGGCGCTCACCCGCGCGCGCGCCCGCCTCGCCCGCCCCGGCCGGCACGTCGGGATCGCCTGGGCCGAGCCCGGCCACGACTTCAACGACATGCTCCGGAGCGCCGCCTGACATGGGTGCCCACGTCATGATCCTGCCGCCGATGAACCCGGAGATCCGGGCGGGCGGCCTGCCGATCCGGCTGCTCGCCGAGGACGCGATCCGGCGCGCCAAAGCAGCGATGGCCAAGCACGCCGCACCCGCACCGGTGCCGGCCGCCCCGGTCGAGCCCCCCGAGCTACCGCCCACCGAGGAGGTGGCCGAGCCGCCGCCCACGATCACGCCGCTCACCGTCGTCGCGGTGGTCGCGGTCGCCGCACCCGTCGTCCCCGTGGTCGCTCTGGAGCGCACGCTGCGTGGCTTCACGATCCTCGACCTCTACGTCGAGGCGCGGCGCACCGCGATCGACCTCGCCATCGAGGCCGAGCACCTGGAAGGTCTGGCCGCCGGACGCACCTACGGCGACCGCTCGCTGCTGCCGGGCTTCACCACCCCTGAGAGCTACCGGATCGCCGCCTTCGAGGCCAAGCGCCGGGCCGAGATGGCCGGGGCCACCGCCGACTTCCTGCGCGGCATGCTGGGGCACGAGGGCGCGCTGACAGACCTCTTGTCCGGACGCTCCGATGTTTGAGCGATACACAGGTCAGACAGATGCATTCTTAAGCTTCCTTGCTGTCCAATGCTTTGTTAGCGAGTTCAACAGCTTGGTCATGAAAGGCGATCGCAGCTGTGCGAAAGCTACTTACAGCCCGTTCAGCCTCAACCTCGACCTCCCGGTCTCTTTTTGGCCGGCGCTCCTGTGCCGTAATCACGAGATTAACGCTGATTTGGCTTGCCATGTTTGCGTTTTTGGACTGCAAGAAATTAATGAACTCGCCACAGCTTCTTATGTAAAGATCGGCATAGTCTGCGAATTTATTGAACGGTCCCTCAATTTTCGTATGAAATCTCAGGCTGGAGGCCATAGAAGTACCCCTGTCGAGCGCCTCTTGAAGATAGTTTTTCGTGATACTTTTAGATGTAATTATTTTCTCGACCTTATTAGTTGTGTTTCCAGCGACAACATCTTGCTGAAGGTTTGGATCAGCAGCAATAGCAGCCATCGCTTCGATCGCTTCCCCATTCCAGATTGTTGCTTCGTTAATCGCACGGGTGATCTCAAGGTACGCCAAGTTCAATTTTTCGGCTGCATCGACCTGAGATCGCAATTTGTCCAGATTATCGAATGCAATCTGCGAGCGTGTAAGCGTGATTTGTTTCTCCGTACGAGAAATCTGCTGCCAGACCAACTTTCCTGCATACAAGGCAGCGAAGATTGCCGCGAAGGCACTCAGAAGTGTCTGGTAGCGATTGAGCCAAAACTCTGTACATGCAAGGCCGCCTTGAGCGAGCGGCCGCATGCCCGGCTCTTTATCTGCCGTCAGTGCCGCTCCGCACAGGTGCGCCCCGCCCAGCAGGAACAGCATCAGGAGCACAAGCGCGACCGCACCCCAGCGCAACCTATTATGAATTGTCATCTTTTAGGTCGCCTACATCTCTGCCGTGCGGGCGGCATCATCGTCGCCGCCTGTCGCGCCCTCCACCGACCCCGGCCGATAGGCATCCAGCGCCACGTAAGCTTCCGTATCGGTCAGCCCGACCCGCTCCATGTCGGTCAGAAGCGCGAGAATATCGCCATCGACCGGCTCGCCGGCCTCTTTGCGCGCGATGAGGCCGTTGACCATCACCAGGTCGGTGTTCGGCTCGTCGGTGAGGTCGGTCGTCGTGGGAATGGGCATGGCCACTCTCTCGGAGGATGGCCCCGGGACCTAGAGCGGCGCCGCATCTCCGACCACTCGCGGGCCGGAACGCTAGCCGAAATCCGCGTCGTCGAGGTGGATCCACCCGTCCGTGGCCCCCTCGCGCTCGTGCTTCTCAGCCGCCGCGTCCTCCACCACGAGGCGGTAGCGGCGGAAAAGGTCGAGCGGATCGAAGGGCTGCCCCTCGACGGCGAACAGGTGGTGCAGCGCCTCGAACGTCACCCGACAGGGGACCAGAGCGTCGCCATCGAGCATGGCGAACCGGACATGCGCCCCGGTCTCTCGGTCGATAACCGCCGAACTGGATGCCGCGTAACTCTCCAGCGCCATCGGTCGCCTCCCGCGTTCGAGGCGACGAGCAAGCCGACCTCTTTGCCGATCAACCGGCGCCCGCACGCCCGTATCCAGTGAGCCCGCCGTGAGCGCCGACGACCCCACTGACCGCATCGCCCGCATCATCGCGGACGCCGCCGAGCCTGAGCTCGACGCCGTCGATGACGTTGGCGCGCCCTTCGACGATGTCGCCGAGGGTGATTCCGACGCCCCCGTTCCGGATGAGGACGGCGACGCGCCCCTGGTTCCGCGCGCCATGGGCTTCGACGTCGAGCGCATGAACCAGGAGTTCGCGCTCGTGCTGATGGGTTCGAAAGCCGTGATCATGCAGCAGCAGAGCGAAGGGCCGATCGAGGATCGGGTCAAGCTTCTTACGCTCGACGCCTTCCGCGCGTGGTTCATGAACCGGCCGACCGAGCATCTCGACAAGGACGGCAAGATCAAGCGCACGACCTGGGCGGCCGCGTGGCTCGTCGCCCGGTCGCGCCGCCAGTATCGCGGGATCGAGTTCTTTCCCGATCCGGACAATGCGCCGAACACGGAAGGCTACTTCAACCTGTGGCAGGGCTTCACGGTCACGCCACGCGCGAAATCCGGCGGATACTCGATCTTCTACGATCACCTGCTCACGAACGTCTGCGGCGGCTCGAAGACGCTGGCAACCTGGGTATTCGGGTGGTTCGCCCACATCGTGCAGCGCCCGCGCGAGCGGATTGGCACGGCCCTCGTCTTCCGGGGCAAGATGGGCACCGGCAAGTCGACGATCGGCGAGGTGATGGGCTCGCTGATCGCCAGCCACTACTTCCTGGTCGACGATCCCCGCTATCTCGTGGGCCAGTTCAACGCCCACATGGCGAGCTGCCTCCTGCTCCAGGCCGACGAGGGCTTCTGGGCCGGCGACAAGGCCGCCGAGGGGCGCCTCAAGGGCCTCGTGACGGCCGAGACCCAAATGATCGAGAGCAAGGGCGTCGACCCGATCCGGCTCAAGAACTACGTGCGCCTCCTGATCACCTCCAACAACGACTGGGTCATCCCGGCCGGCAAGGACGAGCGGCGGTTCGGCGTGATCGACGTCGGCGACGGATGCGCGCAGAACGGGGAGTATTTCGCGGAGCTGCACAAGCAGCTCGCCGACGGGGGCCGCGAGGCGCTGCTGCACGACCTGCTGCACTTCGACTTGACCAGCGTGAACCTGCGCCAGATCCCGAAGACGGAGGCGCTGCTCGAACAGAAGCTGCGCTCGCTCGACGCGGTCGAGAGCTGGTGGTTCGAGCGGCTGGCCGCCGGCACGCCCACAGCCAAGATGGAGTACTGGCGCTGCGACATGCCGATCGACGAGATGTTCGATGACTACATTGCCTCTGCTGACAAGATTGGGATCAAGCGCAAGTCCGAGATCACGAGCTTCGGCATCAAGATGCGCCGTCTCGTTCCGGGGTTAAAGCGCGAGCGCCTCAGCGTAAGCGACGGCCACGTTGGTCTCAAACGCCTGTGGTGCTACGTGCTGCCGCCGCTCGATGACGCCCGCGCCCTGTTCGAGACCGAACTGTCTCAAGCTGTGGCTTGGGATGACGATCCGAAGCCTGGAGAGACCGGGAGCTAAGGGGGGAATCGCCCCATCCCGGTCGCCGCTGTCCCACGTCGAGGTAGGACAGCCGAGGGAGGTGGGTCAGGCTAAGCCATTGATTTAATTGGTCGCGTCCTACCTGTCCTACCTGTCCTACCTTTTTCGCGCCCGCGCGCGCGAGATGCGTTCACCCCTTCCCCCCCCGGTCTCCCGCGGCGTCGATCCGGCGCGATCAAACTTGATTCACGGGAGAAATAGGTGGGACAGGTGGGACAGGTAGGACGCGACCAATGAAATAAGCGGGTTAGCCTGTCCCACCTTCTTTTTTGATCTTCGAGAGGTAGGACAAGGTAGGACAGAACCGCCGCGACCGAAGCGGCTAAGCTTCTGAAAGCCTTCGATAATCTTCCCGTTTTACGCTCGTATCACGGTCCGCGCCGCAACCCGCCCGCGCCGAACCGAGCGAGGCTCACCATGCGCAAGCGGATCGGGATCGAGGCGTTCTTCAAGTGGGCCTACCGCGACGAATTGCCGAAGGCACAGTGCGAGGAAGGTGACGTCGGGCCCGCCGGGTTCGGTTCCGGCATGGGCGGCGTCATCGCGATGGCCGAGGTCGGCGCGCTCGTCGACTACGCCCGCGAGAACGCCTGGGGCGTGATCCCCGACCGCTACGCCAAGGACGATCCACACCCGGACGCGATCCGTGCCGCAGTGGCCATGGCGAGCCTGGATGATCTGGAGCTATGCCTGCCCGACGACTGGAATCCGATCACGGATCTGGGCGACGTCGGACTGATCCACCGGGTCGACTTGGATGCCGGCCGGCTCGGCCGCGCGGCGGTCGATGAGGCGCTAGCCGATCTCACGACGGTCGACGCGAAGGGCAACCGGCTGCTCAAGGGCGGGGTGCGCCGCCTCGTGATGCGGTTCGCTGTGCTCAACGGCGAGCCGGGCTGGGAGATCGAACGGCCGTGGGTCAAGTTCGTCTGCGTCGGCAAGGGCCGGCCGGGCTGGTTCCGACGCGAGATCGTCCAGGGCGCGGACGGTCCCTACGAGATCGAGGTCGACGGTTTCGACCGCAAGCGGCGCATGCCGCACCCGGACGCCTACAGGAAGCCCTACCTCCACCCGAACCCCGTTGAGGGGATCTACGACCGCGGCCTGCACGAGGTGTACGTGGCTGCGCTCCACCTCCTGCACGCTGAGCTTGTGGATAAGCTCACGGGCTACGCCCTCGAACTGCCGAGCCGGCCCGCGCGGCCGTGGGTCGACGACGCGCCGTGCGAGCCCCGCATTCTGCTCGGCGCAAAGCCTACTCCGCTCTTGGAGCGCGTGGACGATACCCCCATGCCAGAGACCGATTTTGCCGCGCCTGCAGGCCTCCCCCGCGCCCACGCGCGGCCCATCCGCAAAAATTCGCCCGTTCGGCGCGTGGCGGTAGCTTGACAGTTCGACAGATGTTTTGATAGCAACGGGCTAGGGTCTTCATGACCTGAACAACCCCGTCGGTTCGCCCGGCGGGGTTTTTCGTTGCGCGGGAGGCCCGCCATGAGCTGCCGCTGCGGCGAGCGCCGGGTCGCTCTCAAGGGGATCGCCCGCGCGGTGGTCCGCGCCGACGCGAGCACCGCAGCGCAGAGCGCGCACACCATCGCCCGCACCCTCAACCGGGATGCGCAGGATCTGGCGGCCCGCCTGACGCGCCGCCGGCCCTGACCCAGAGACATTCGAGACGCCAGCCAACGGCCTCCTCACGCTGACAGCGGAGGCGCACGGCTGCGCCCCTCGGCCGCCCGATCCACGGGCGGCCGAGGGTTCAACACCCCCACCCGGGGCCCCTCCGGGCGTTGCGGGCGCGCAACTCTGTTGCAGCATTGTTGCAACCCCCCCCTTCGCGGGTCCCTCCCCCCTCGGTCGGCCACACGGCCATTAGAGGCGCGGGCCCTTTCCAGTGAGGCAGATCAGAAATCAGGGCTAACGATGCTAACGGACGGACCTAACGGGGCTAACAGCCCTCCGCGGGCCGTCATGCTCACGATCGCCGAGCTGGCGGCCCGTGATGGCGTGTCGAAGCCCACCGTGTCGATCGCGGTCAAGAAGCTGATCGAGCGTGCCGGTCTCACGGTCGAGCGCGATGCGCAGGGCCGCGTCGCCCGGGTGAACGCCGCCGAGTACGACCACCTCCGGGGCCGCTACGGCGACCCCTCGAAGGCCCAGGCTCCGGCTCGCGCCGACGCGCCGGCTGCCGACCCGCCGCCCACGGCGCCGATCAAGGCCGCCGACGGCTACGACGAGGCGCTGCGGCAGAAGACCTGGATCGATGCCGAGACCCGGCGCCTCGACCTCAACGAGAAGCGCGGCAACCTCGTCCGGCGCGACCGGGTCACCGAGGCGGTGGGCGCCGGGATCATGATGCCGATCAACTTAGTGCCCGGCACCGCTGGCGGTGGCGGGGGCGGTGGCGGCGGACTGATCCAGCGCGCGAGCTTCGGCGGCGGCGAGGGTGGCCTCGACGGCATGATCCGTCGCGGCGGCCTCGGCGGCGGCGAGGGTGGCGGCGGTGGCGGCGGTGGCGGCCTTGGCGGCGTCCGTATCGGCGGCGGTAGCGGTCGAGGCGGCGGCGGCTTCGGCGGCGGTGCCTACGACGGCAACTATACCGGCAACGACGGGCGCCGCGCGGCGCGCGGGCGGATGTCGGCAGACGGTGCGGCCAACGTCGCGTCTTGGATGGAGTTCTTCCGTCGCCCGGTCGATCAGGGCGGCATGGGCTACACCGAGGAGCAGGCGCGCGGTCAGATTGCCATGATGCAGGGCGAGTCGGGGCTCAACCTCGACCCGGCCTCGAAGGGCGATCACAATCGGGCCGGCGTCCCGCAGTCGTTCGGAACGGTGCAGTGGAACCGGGCGGCTGGACGCTTCGGAAAACTTCAGGCCCTCGCCCAGAGCATGGGCAAGGACTGGACCGACCGCGGCGTGCAGCAGCAGATGTACCGCCAGGAGATGATGGGCGCCTATCGAGGCGTCTATGATCGGATCCGTCGGGCGCAGACCGGAGAGCAGTCTCTCGGGGCCGGCATTTCGGGCTACGAGAACCCGAAGCACCACGACCTCGCCTACGCCATCCGCAAGCCGTTCCTCGACCGCCTTCGGCGCGGCGGCGTAACCGCGGCCAAGCCGGGCGACGGTGAGCCTCGCCTCGTGAAGGGCCTCGACGGCAAGGAGGGGCTCGACCTCGGCAACGGCACCATGAAGATGCCGGACGGGTCGATCCGCTCGATCATCCCGGCGGCGCCAGTTGGCGGGATCGGGGGTGGCGGCGGGCGCGCCGGCCTGCAGGCCGCGGCCGACCGGATGCACGCGGCGGCCGAGCGGTTCGAGCAGGCGAGCTTTCACGGTCAGATCGAAGTCGTGGCCTCCGGCGGCATGCGCCCCCGGGGAATGCGGATCAAGAGCCGTGGAGCTGTGACGGCCGACATGGGCGTCTCCATGCCGGGCGCCAAGGAGAGCGACGACGATTGGACCTGAGGGAGGCCGGCTGTGCTGAACATCACCGCTCAGTCGGCCGGCCTCGGCGCGATGAAGCCGCTGGAGGCGTTCGGCGCCCGCTTGCCGAACGCACAGGCCAACGTGCTCAACCGCGTCCTGACCCGCACTCGCAACGTGGTGGTGCCCGCGATGGTGCGCCAGACCGGTCTGTCCAAGCGCATCATCGCCAAGGCGGTCCGCACCTACCGGGCCTCGCCGCAGAACCCGAGCGTGGTGCTGCTCACCCGCGGCGGCGAGGTGTCGTTTCGCTTCTTCGGCGCCCATGAGGTCGCGGGCGGCGTCGAGGCGACCGTCAAGGGGCACAAGGACTTCGTCGAGGGCGGCTTCCGGCGCTCCGGCCCGAAGGGCGGCCGGCGCATGGTCGCGAAGCTCAATCGGCAGGTCTACGTCAACGTCGATGGCAAGCGCTGGCGCGGCCAGATCCGTAAGGAAAAGACCGGCGTGTTCATCCCCTATGAGTTCGTTGCGGGGGAGACGGCCAAGGCGTTCTGGCGGATCGTCGACAGCGACCTTCCCGTCGAGGTCGAGGCCGAGCTGATGAAGCTCATGGGCCAAGGGGGGCGGTGAATGGGGCGCGACTGGACGCAGACCATCCCGGGCGCCTCGTTCAAGGGCTTCCCGTTCCACGTCGAGGACGAGGGCACCGACGGCGCCGGCCGCCTCGTCGCCCTGCACGGCTACGCCAAGGCCGAGACGCATGGCACTGAGGACATGGGCCGAAAGGCCCGGACCTTCCGCGTCGCCGCCTACATCGTCGGCGACGATGCCGACGTGCGGGCGCAGGCCTTCATCGAGCGGTGCTCGACGCCCGGCCCCGGCCTGCTCGTCCTGCCGATCACGCCGAGCCAGATGGTTCGGTGCGTCGGTTGCGCGACGAACAACCGTAAGACCGAGATGGGCAAGGTCGCCCTCGACCTCAAGTTTCTGGAGCTGGGCTCCGAAGCCGGCGGGCCGCCCGCGATCCCGCTGGGCGACCGCATCGCGCAAGGTCTGCTCGACGATCTCGCCGACACCGTCGCAGACGCGATCAGCGCTTTCGTGCCCGACGAACTCGCCGGGCTGCTGCCGTTCTAGCCGCCAGGAGTTCCGATGGCCTCGCCCCCGTCCTCGGCCGTGGCCGGTGCGTCCGTGGCCGCGACTGCGCTCGCCGACGTGCTCGCCGGTCTCAGCCGCACCCTGCCCGTACCCGCGGAGTCGGCGCGGGCCGGGCTGTCCACCGCCCGCCGGATCGGCCTGATCTGGGCGCCGCGGCTGCTCACCTTGCGCGACGCCGCACAGATCGGTGCGGCTCTGGTGTCGGCGACGCAGGCGCTCGCCCGCGACGCGGCGCCCGGCGATGCGGCGGCGTCCCTGTACGCCGCTGCGCTCGCGACGCGATCCTGTGCGCCGTCCTCGGCGTCGCCGGCCCTGACGCGAGCCTACGGCCTCGCGCGCGCCCTGTGTGTATCCTTGGAGGCCGCCTGCCTCGGCGAGGCGTTCCTCGCGGAGGCGCGCTCCGATTTCGGGGATCGTCAGGCCGCGAGCGCCGCACGCGACCGCATCACGGCGGCACTTGACGCCGCAGTCGACCGCGTCGCCGCGGCGCTGGGGCAGCCGGCCGCCTTCCTGCTCACCTCCGCGGCCGGGCACCCGATCTCGCCAACGACCGGATGACGCTCGCGATCGCTCTCTACGGGCGCGATGGCGGGCGCGTCTTCGCCGAACGGTTCGACCTGCTCTGGAAACTCGCGATGGGGGTCGCCTGATGGCGGGCTACACGGTTCGCTCCCTCGGCCAGCTCGCGGCCGAGGCGAAAGGCGCATTCACCCAGGCCGTCCAGGGAACGGCCGCCAAGCTGCTCCCGAGCGTCTGGCGGGTCGAGGCCAAGGTACTCGCCCTCCTCGGCTTCGAGTTGGAGCAGCGCCGCGCGTGGCTCGTGCGCCAGATCTTCGCCTCGACGGCCGACCGGCTGTGGCTGATCCGGCACGGGTTCGAGCTGGACCTCCAGCCGTTCCCGGCCAACACGGCGCTCGGCTCGGCGACCTTCCCGGCCGCGGTGGGCGTGCCTGTCCCGGCCGGCCTGCAGTTCTCCCGCGCCGACGGGGCGACCTACACCAGCGTGGCGGCCGTGACGCCGACGGGCGCCACCGTGTCCCTGCCGATCGAGGCCGATGCGCCGGGCGCTGCCGGAAACTGTGACGGCGGCACCGCGCTCACCCTGGTCGATGTCGACGACGCGCCGGACGGTTTTGGGGGCGCGGGTGCGGTCGATACGGCCGCCGACGGATCCGGCCTCGCCGGGGGCGCCGACGCCGAGGAGACCGAGGCTTTCCGCGCCCGGGTGCTGGCGCGCAAGCGCCGGCTCGCGCAGGGCGGCAACGCGGGCGATTGGGAGGAGTGGGTCCGCGAGGCGCTGGGCTCCACCGTCGACCGCGTGTTCGTCGACAGCTTCCAGAACGACGCCCGCGCGGTGTGGGTCGCCTTCACGGTGACCGATCAGCCGAACGGCATCCCGACGCTGGCGCAGATCGCGATCGTCCAGGCCTATATCGGCGATCCGGTGCGCCGGCCGGTTCAGGCACGGGCCTTCGCGGTGCCGCTCACCCCCGTGCCGGTGCCGGTGGCGATCGGCAGCCTGAAGCCGGACGCCCCGGCGATCCGCGCCTCGATCGCGGCCGAGCTCGCCGCCGTCTTCGCCGACCGCGCCGAGCCGGGGCGCCCGTCGCAGTCGTTCATCCTGTCGCGCTCCTGGCTCGACGAGGCGGTGAGCCGCGCCACCGGCGAGGACAGCCACATCCTGAACCTGCCGGCCGGCGACCCCGTGTTCACCGCCGGGCAGATGCCGGTCTACGCCGACCCCGTCTACTCGTGAGGCTGCCCCCGTGACAGGCCTGACCGGCGACAGCACCCGCATCACCGCGGACACGACCCACGCGACCGCCGACGGGCGGCTCGTGCCCATGACCTGTGCGGGGCTGGGGATCGCCCCGCCGTCCGTGGCCGACCGCGAGGCGCAGCCCACGGCCGACGACCTGCTGCCCCAGATCCTGCAGCTCACCCCGCGCGGGGCCGCCTGGGGCACGGACGAGGTCGGCGACGGACGCGGGGCCTCGCCGGTGCAGCGGCGGGTCTGGCGGGCGCTCGCCGCGTTCGTGGCCGACCACCTCGGCCGGGATTGGCTCGCCGCGACCCAGGCGCTGCCCTCGGCCGTGACCTACACCCTGCCGGATTGGGAGGCCGATCTCGGCCTGCCGGACGCCTGCCTGCCGGCGGGCACCGATGCGCAGCGGATCGCTGCGGTTCGGTCGCGCCACGGCGGGCTCGGCCCGGTCACCCCCAACGATTTCCGGTGCTACGCCGCCGGCCTCGGCTACGTGGTTCGGATCGAGGAGCCGCGCCAGTTCCGCTGCTCGGAGAGCGCGTGCGTCGGGCCGGGGCTCGTGGAGACGGCGTTCCTCTGCGGCGACGCGGACAGCGTCTGCGGCGCCACCCCAGTGACGGGCTACGCGCTGCCGGCGCCCACCGACATCGGCGACCAGTGTGCCGGCGGCGCCATCCCGGAGACGGCTTTCCGCTGTGGCGACGGTGACAGCGTGTGCGGGGAGACGCCGGTGACCGGGTTCGGTGAGCGCGATCCCGCCGGCACCGTGTCGAAGTTCATGGTCGTCCACCTCGCTTCCGGCGGGGACACCGCCTTCGCCTGTGGCGACCTCGACAGCCAGTGCGGCTTCACGCCCGTGACCGGGTTCAAGAACGCGGCTGCGCTTGAATGCGCGATCCGCGCTGTGACGCCGGAGTACCTGATCCCGGTGTTCGACTACCGCGGCTAGGTCGCCGAGCCCGCCGCCCGCCTCTTCCTTCGCCCCCTCGTTCGTCACCCACCCGCGGCGCCGCCGCCGGGTGCGGTGTCATGCGCCCAGGAGATAGCCCGCATGGTCGCCTACACCCCGCCTACCGGCGCCACGGACCCGAACGCCCATTACGTCGACAAGAACCTCGCGGCCGGCATCCAGGGCTCCTCGATCCCCGCCGCCGTGCCGGAGAACCTGCAGCGCGAGCAGGTCGCCGTGGTGGTCGAGGCCGGCCTCGTCCCGACCAACGTCGACCTCGCGCAAGTCATGCGCGCGGTGCGCTCCGGCGGCCTGATGACCTATGCCGACCAGGGCGTGCAGAGCAACGCGATCATCCTGTCCTCGCGCAACATCAAGCACACCGTTTACGTTCCGGGCCAGGCGCTGTGCATCAAGCTCGCCAACGCGATCACCGGCTCGACCACGATCAATCTCGACGGGTTGGGCGTGCTCTCGGCGGTCTACCCCGGCGGCACGCCGCTGCAGCGCTACGATTTCCTGGCCGGCGACCTTCTGGTCGGGCGCGTCAACGCCGCCGGCACGGCCTTCATCGTGCTGTCGCCGATCAGCCAGCCGATCATCGACACCGGTGTGGTCAAGTCGGTTCACGGCACGGGCGCCGACTTCCCCGACCTCAACGCGGCGATCGCCTGGGCCAACCGCCGCCGTATCGCGGCGACCGGCTCGCTCACCTTCCAGCTCGCCGCCGGCGTCAACACCGGCCGGTACAGCTACAGCCAGAGCATCAACTTCTTCCACCCCGACGGCGCGCGCATCTTCATCCAGGGCCAGCCGATCACCGCTGCGCTCCCGGCGGGCTCGGCCCTCCAGGTCAACGGCACCAGTTCGGCCAACCGGCTCGCCGACACGACCCAGAACCTCGCCACCCTGCGCAACGTCTTCGCCACGGAGATCACCTTCACGGGCGGGGCCAGCATCAAGGGTCAGGGTGCAATCGGCGGCATCCAGGACCTGCTCATCACCAGCGACGGCACCGGCCCCGACGGCATCGCGTGGCAGTCCGGCACCCTGCCGCTCACCCGGGTCGCGACTTTCGGCTTCGGCGGCTGCGGCGTGCAGGTCAACAACGCCACCCTGCTCATGTCGGGGACCTGCTACGCGATCGGCAACACCCAGGCCGGGTTCCAGGCCGCGGCCGGCGGCTTCATCCTGACCACGCTCAACGCCGTGGCGGTGAGCCTGAGCAATACGACCCTTGGCTTCGGGGTGTTCGGCGGCGTCATCGCCTCCACGGCGCTCGGCGGCCTCGCGACGCTGCACGCCCGCGGCAACGGTTCCGACGGCGTCCAGGCGAGTGGCGGTCGGGTGACCGCATCGTCCGCCTCGGTGTCCTCCTCGAACGGCGGCCATGGCTGGAACTTCACCGCCAACGCCAACGGCTACTTCGTCGGCGCTGCGGCGGCCAGCAATGCAGGGTCCGGCGTGATCGCGCAGTTCTCGGCCTCGGTGAATGCCCAAAACACCACCGGCGCGGGCAACGGAACCTACGCCTACCTCGCCACCGACGGCGGCTACATCAGCCGCTCCGGCGGCACGGTGGCGGGTGCCAGCGGCACCAGCCCGGCGGTCGGCAACGCCGGCAACAGCAACGGCTACATCTCCTGAGGGTCCCATGCAGCTCTTTTGCAAACCGGCCGGCGACGGCCTGATCGTGCTCGCCGTCCACGCGGACGGCGACACCACCCCGCTCGCCGCCTACCCCGGCGCCACGGTGGTGCTGCCCTACGCGGGCGAGGTGCGCCCGGCCGACATGCTCGGAAAGGCGCCGCCCGCGATCGACCTCTCGGCTTATGCCGCGGCCAAGCGCTTCGCGGTCGAGACCGGCGGCATCGTGGTCGCCGGCGCTCCGGTCGCCACCGATCGCGGCAGCCAAGCTATGATCGCCAACGCCTTGAGCTACGTGCAGGCGTCGGGCGCTGCGTCCGTGTCGTACAAGTCGCCGGCCGGGTTCGTGACGCTGACTGCCGAGCAGATCAAGGCGGTGGGCCTCGCCGTCGGCGCGCACGTCCAGGCCTGCTTCCAGGCCGAGGATTCGGTCGACGCCGGGCTTCACGCCTCCCCGCCGACCATCACCACGTTCGCGCAGGTCGATGCGGCCTTCGCCGGCCTCGGGGCCTGACATCGCGTCTCGTCGTCCGATCCGATCATCGCGCCGCCTCTGGGCGGCTTTTGTTTGTCCGGAGCCTCGCGCCCATGTCCGTCCCGCCGCCCCCGGCCCCGGTCTCGATCAATCTCGGCTTCGCCCCCGATGACGGCAACGGCGCCGGGGTGCGCCTAGTCTTCGAGGCGCTGTTGTCGGCGCTCAATGCCCGCGACGCCTACGCTGCAGCCCTTGCGCAGGCAATCGTGGATGCCGCGACGCTCGCGGCCGGCAAAGCCACGTCCTCCGACCTAGCCGGCAAGCTCGATGCGACGGACGCGGCAACCGGCCTCTCCGGAGCCGTCCGCCGCATCGCTGGCAAGACCGGGGCGGATCTCAGCCTCGACGACATCGGGGCGGTGAAGGCGGCCCGGACCATCGCGCCCGGCGCCGGCATGGCGGGCGGCGGCGATCTCAGTGCGGATCGGACCCTCGGACTTGCGCCGGCCCCGGCCTACACGCTCAAGGCGAACCTGCTGGCCTCGACCGCCAGCCCGGCCGATGTCGGCCTCTCGGCAATGATCGACGCCGTGTTCGGCAACAACCGCGGCGCCCTGCTGCGCCGCGGTGCCTCGGGTTGGGGGCTGTTGCCGCTCGGCGCTTCCGGCACCGTCGTGCAGTCAGACGGCACCGATGTGATGTTCGGCGCGGTCTCCCCGGGCACGGGCGCGCTGCGCTATGACGCGGTGCAGGGTCTTACGGCCGCGCAGAGGAAGACTGGCCGAGCTAACCTCGGGATCTCATGGGGGACCGGCTACCTCGCGAACGCCGTGACGCTCACGGCGAGCAACGCGGGTTGTGAATACCTCGTCTCCGCCAGCGCCGTCATTACACTGCCTGATATCTCTACCTTGGCAGACGGCGATTTCTACCTGTTGGTTGGCTGGGACGGGGGCGGCGCCTCAGCAACGATCCAAGTGCCCTCCGGATCCACTACAAAAATCGACCTCAACGGCGTGCAAGTCAGTTCGATGCTGCTGCGGTCGGGCGGTCAGACGGCGCGGCTTTCGGTTTGGCAGGGCGCGTGGCTCGTCTCGGCTTATGCGGCACCGTTTGGGACGACGGTCAGCGCCGTGGAGGCGCAGTCATTCACGGCCGCGCAGCGCATGCAGGCCAAATCTAACCTTGGAGCGCTCGGCGCGGGTCAGGTATCCTCGGCCGCAAATGCGACAGTGAATGTTACTGCGGCACAGATGGGCAGCGAATTCTATAGCTACGGCGGATCGCAGATATTTAACCTTCCGGCTCTTTCGGCCATTAAGGCGGGTGATATCGTCGCTTTCACAAACTTGGCGCCGGCCGGGTATCCGCCGAGCACAGTCAATGTCAATGGCAGTGACACATTGGTGTTGATGGGCACCATGTCGAGCGTAAAGGTGTATCCGGGGCAAACGCTCATACTTCACGCATGGGCGAGCGAATGGAACGTGCTTCAGTATTCGATGCCGTTCTTTTCCGGTGTCAATGTCGACCTCGCCCAATCGCTCTCGGCCGGACAGCAGGCGCAGGCGCGGACGAACATCGGAGCCGGCACGGCCTCGATCGTCGCGTCGAGCGGAAACGCGGCCGCCGGCTATCGCAAGTGGTCGGACGGCTTTATCGAGCAATGGTTCCTCTCCTCGGTGAACGGGGATGCTACCCTCACGTTTCCGATCGCTTTCGCGAGCGCTTGCCGATACGTCGGCGGGACGCCCGTCACGCCGTACAATGGCAATGCTCTGACTGTGCAGACGGGAAGCATAACGACAAATAATTTCAGCACCGGTGCTCGACAGATAAGCTCCGGGGCCGTAGCGACAATCAATATTCCCGTCTATTTCTACGCGTGCGGATACTGAACATGAGCGTGCGATGCTACGCGCTGATCGGCACTGATGGGGTGCCGCGCGGTTTCTGGCCGGATGACGCCTATCCCGACGTCGTGGTGTACGGGCCGGACCCGAATTTCATCTCGGGGCCGGTCGAGGATCCCGACGCGATTACGGGCCCGGCCGAGGTACCGGAAATCGAGCTGTCCCGGACCCGCAATCCGGCGGTCCCGGCCGACGCGGTCGAGATCGCGGTCGCGGACTGGCTCGCCTTCCTCGAAGATCAGGCCGGGCACCGGTTCGTTGACGGCAAGCTCACCGCCTACACGCCGCCCCCGCCGATCGTCGATCTCGCCGCCTACGCCAAGCGCCGCCGCGACGAGGCCGAGGCCGCCGGGATCACGATCGCCGGCCTCGCCGTCGCCAGCGATCCCGACAGTCAAACCCGCGTGTCCAACGCTTACGCGGGGATGCAGGTCACGGGCGCCGCCTCGATCCGGTTCAAGGCGTCGGCCGGGTTCGTCGTGCTGACCCTCGATCAGGTCAAGGCGGTCGGCTCGGCGCTGTTCGCGCACACGCAGGCCTGTTTCGACGCCGAGGGCGAAGCCCTCGCCGGCCTGTCGGCGGGCCCGCCCACGATTACGACGACGGCCGAGGTCGACGCCGTCTTCGCCGCGGTCCCGACCGCCTACTAGGCCGCGCCGACCAGCGCTCCTCACTCGGCGATCTCGACGCCCCTGCAGCGCCTCGCGCTGCGGGGTCTTGCCGATTGTGCGCGGTCCTGGGTCACCCCCTGAAAGTCTGGAGATCCCCGATGCAGCGCCTTATCGCGTGGCTCGTCGCGAACCCGTGCGCGTCGCACGCCGTCATTGCCGCCCTGGAGACCGTCGCCCTCACCCTCGCCGGCCAGCTCGTCGGCCTGGCACACCCGGCCTGTATCGCCGCCCTCGTCGTGTCGACGTTCTACTACGGCCGCGAGGCTGGCCAGCGTGAGCACGACCTCAAACACGCCACCTCGCCCACTACGCCTCTGATCGCCTTCCTGGGCGCGGAGTACGGGTTCCGCTGGGGCGTCGACAACCTTAAGCAATGGCTGGCTGCGGCCATCTCCGCGACGCTGGTGGGCGCGGCCCTGGTGTTGCTGCTCTCCGCCCCGGCCAAGGCGTTTGATGGCCGGGTATCGTGGTACGGCTCCGAGCATGGGCAGGCCCGACGCAACGTCGCCTGCCCGGGGGTCGGCCGGTTCGATCCCGCCGGCATGACGGCTGCGCACTGGACCCTGCCGTGCGGTAGCCGCGTGCGCGTGACCGACCTCGCCACCGGCCGGAGCGTCGAGGTCAGGATCACCGACCGCGGCCCTCATCCGCGCCTGCGCCGTGCCCTCGACCTCGCGCGCGGCGCCGCCGATGCCCTCGGCATCCGCCGACGCGGCGTCATCCGCGCCCGCCTCACCGTGCTCGGTCCTGGTGTCGGGCGCCTGCGCCTCGCCGTCCGCTGACCTGCCCTCACCCTCGGAGTTCACCCATGGTCGCCCTCCCCGGCGCCGGCCTGCTCGACCGCGTGTGCGCGGCCCTGCGGGCGCGGTTTCCGCTGCACGACAACTGGCGCCAGCTCGTGCGCTACGCGTGGTCGGTGCGCTTCGCGCTCGCGGCCGCGCTGTTCGACGGCCTCGCGATGTTCGCCGGGTTCTTCACCGACGCGCCCGAGCGGGTGCGCCCGTGGATCGCCGCCCTCGGCTTCTCCGCGACCCTGCTCGCCGCCGTCGCCCGGCTGATGCCGCAGGCCACCCTGCCCCCCACCGCCCCGCCGACCGAGGACGCGTGATGCCGTTCCGTCTGTTCGCCAAGGCCGCGCCCGCGGTCGCTGCCGCCCTGCCCAAGGGGGCTAAGAGCCGCCTCGTCGCGGGCTCCGCGCTCGCCGCCCTCGCCTGCGGCACCGTCACGGGCTTCGAGGGCCTGCGCACCACGGCCTACCGCGATGTGGTCGGGATCCCGACCGCGTGCGTCGGGGAGACGAAGGGCATCCGCATGGGGATGACCTTCACCAAGCCGCAGTGCGAGGCGATGCTGCTCCAGCGGCTTTCCGAGGACTTCGCCCCGGCGGTCGAGCGCTGCGCCCGCCAGCCGATGGGCGACGATCTCTACGCCGCCCATCTGTCGCTGGCCTACAACATCGGCGTCGGCGCCTACTGCAAGTCGAGCGTCGTGCGTCTGTGGAACGCAGGCGAGCGCCGGGCGAGCTGCAACGCCTTCATGATGTGGGACAAGGCTGGCGGACGTGTGGTCGCGGGCCTCGTCAAGCGGCGCGAGGCCGAGCGGGCCATGTGCCTGAAGGGGGTGTGACGTGGTCCACCTCCTCGCCACCTTCGCCAACGGCTGGGCCGCGTTCTCCCTGCTCGCCACGATCAGCGGGCTCGGCGGCATCGCGCTGATCGCCGCCGCGCTCGTGTTCGGCGCCTACCTGCCCGCCGGGATCCGCCACGCCCTGGTCGGCGCTGGCCTCGGCGTCTTGGTCGGTGCCGCGCTGTTCCAAGCCGGACAGGCCCGGGGTGCGCATAACCAGCTCGCCCTCGACGCGGACCGCGCGATCGAGGCCGAACGCGTCCGCCGCGTGGCGGCCGAGGCCGTCTCCTCGGCCATCGCCGAGCAGGCGACCCGCGATCTCGCGGCCGAGCAGGCCGACACCGCCAAGCTGAAGGGCCTCCTCGATGACCTGCGCTCGCATCCGGATGCTTCTGGCGCTTGCCTGCCTCGCGACCTCGCTCGCCGCCTGCGCGCACTCTGACGGGCTGCCCGCTGTCGACCCGCTGGCCCCGGGCCTGCGCGTGACGCTGCCGGCCGCGCCCGAGGGGGTCGCGCCCTGCCTGCAGCGCGCCTTCCCGGAGATCCCGGACCGGGCGCTCACTCGGGCCGACATCGTCCGCATCGTCGGGCAGGCCAAGGTGCTCGACCGCGCCAAGACTGCCTGCGGCCTGCGCGCCCTCGACTGGATCGCGGCGGTGCGCGCCGACTTCGCCAAACCCTGACGGCGGCCGGGCGCGCGTCGCCCGGCTCCGCTTCTCCCGACCATCCCGAACCGGCCCGACGACATTCGCCGCGACCGGACAAACCGGCCGGCCAGGGGGACACCATGACCGAGGCCCTGCCCGCCGCTGCCGGCGATCCTGAGGTGGTGCTCGCCGCCATCGCCAAGGCGGCCGCCCGGCTCGCCGTCCAGGACACCGGCCGCCGCGCCGAGCCGCCCGACGAGGCGGCCGTCGAGGAGATCTGCGAGCGCGTCGTCAACGAGGCGTTCAAGCAGTTCGGCGTCGACCTCACCAGCGTCGCCTCGGTCGAGGATTTCCGGGAGACGCTGGCCCACCTCCGGCGCTCGCGCAAATGGTGGGACAAGGCCGGCGCGGCGGTGGTGACCGCGATCATGTCCTCGATCGGCCTCGGCCTGCTCGCGGCGGTCGGGAAGTACCTGTCGCTCGGGGGCGCCAAATGATGGCGCTCCTGTTCATCCTGCGCGTCGCCGCCGCCCTCACGGTGCTCGGCGTCTCCGGCCTGCTCGGGCTCTGGGTCGGTCCCGACCTCGAGGCGGTGGTTGCCCCCGTGCTGCGCGACCAGCGTGTCGACCACGTCGACCGCTTCGACGGCGGCGCCCGCGCGTGCTGGACGTGGCGGCTCGGCAAGGTCCGCACCGCCGAGGCGGTCGACGCCGGTTGGACCATTCGGGCGGGCGACCGGATCTACCCCTACCAGCGCGTGGTGCGGGTCGCCGACAGCTTCGAGGACGGCAACGCCCTCGTCGCCCGCCCCGTGCGACCGGGCCAGTGGACGCGCAAGTGCATCGACGTGCCGCCTGACCTCTGGGGGCGGCCGTTCCGCATTACCGGCTTCGTCGAGTACCGCACCGCGCTCACCGGCGCGCTGTGGACCGTCCGACAACCCGCGGCGGAGGTCAGCGTGCCATGAGGGAGTTCGCGCTCGACCTGCGCGCGGAGGCGCTCTTGCTCACGGTCGTCGAGACCGTTGGCGGGGATCTCCGCGCCGCCTTCGCTGTCCTGTGCAGCCGCGCCAGCCTCGCCGACATCAACGGCGAGAGCTTCGAGGCTGCCCTCACCCGCGCCGTCGCCGAGCTGTTCAGCCGGCCCGCTCCCACCCACGCCGCCATCCACGCCGCTCCGCTCGAGCCGGTCGAGGATCTGCCGGAGCCTCAGGCATGACCGCACGCCTCGACGTCACCCGCGAGGAGGCCGAACGCCACGTCGGCTTGGTGACCCGCTTCCTCGCCCTCGGGCACCCGGTTGACACCAAGCAGGGTGACCGCACCATGAAGTCGGCCGTGCGCATGGCGGCCGACCTGCTCGGCCTCAACCGCGTGTCGTTCGCCTACCGGATCGGCAAGCCGGACGCGCCCGGCGCCTACTTCCGCGCGTTCCAGATCGCGCCCGATTGGTCGATCCCGGCCGCCCGCGGCGAGTTCTGCACCCGTCCGGCGATGGCGGGATTTGCCATCAAGGCCGTTGCGACCCAGCGCGACGCCGAGGGTAACCTCGAACGCGAGTGGGTGCAGCAGACGCGGGCCCCGGGCCCCGTCGAGGCGGTGCCGGATGGGCACGTGGTCAAGGGCGTCTCCATCCTGCAGGACGGCCAGGGCCGCACCCTGGCGAAGTGGGTCAAGACGCGCGAGGGCGCCGACCCGCTCGACGTGGTCGAGGCGATCAAGGCGGCGTTCGCCGACTATCCCGGCTGCGCCGCGCCCGTGGCCGCGCCTAAGGCCGTGCGCGAGGATCTGCTCACGCTTCTGCCGTGCGCCGACTGGCATATCGGCATGTACGCCTGGGGCGCCGAGGCCGGCGCCAATTGGGATCTCAAGCTCGCCGAGGAAGCGATCGGGCGCGCCGTCGCCGAGGCGATCGAGCGCTCGCCCGCCTCTGCCGAGTGCGTCGTGCTCGGCGGCGGCGATCTGCTGCATGCCGACAATTCCGAGAACCGCACGGCCCGCTCGGGCAACGCCTTACAGGTCGACGGCCGATGGCCCAAGGTTCTGATGGCCGCCTGCAAGCTCATGGTCCGCACGGTCGAGCTGTGCTTGCGTCGTCACCGCCACGTGACGGTGCGGATCCTGCCCGGCAACCACGACGAGAACTCGGCGGTGGCGGTCGCCTATTTCCTATCGGCGTGGTTCCGCGACGAGCGGCGGGTGACCGTCGACCTCGACCCTTCGCTGTTTTGGTGGTTCCGCTGGGGCAACGTCTTGCTCGGGGCCACGCACGGTCATACCGTGAAGGCGGCGGCGATGGCCGGCATTATGGCGCACCGCCGTGCTGCCGATTGGGGCGTGACACGGCACCGCTACGTCCACACCTTCCACCTGCATCACACCGCCAAGATCGCCACCGAGGGCGAGGGCGTGATCACGGAGGTGCATCGCTCGCCCGTCCCGCAGGACGCGTGGCACTTCGGCTCCGGCTTCCTGTCGGGCCGCTCCATCCCGATCATCACCTATCACCAGCGTCGCGGTGAGTACGGCCGCTCAGTCGTGCCGATCGACGACGCCGGCGAGGCCGAGGAGGCCGCCGCATGATCATCGCCCTGTCCGGCCGCGCCGGCTGCGGGAAATCCACCGCGGCCGCCTACCTCGTCGAGCGCCACGGCTTCGCCCGCGTGCGCTTCGCCGGCCCGCTGAAGGCCATGCTGCGTGCCTACTTGGCGGAGATCGGGCTCGGGCCCGAGGCGATCGAGGCGCTGATCGAGGGCGACCGCAAGGAGAAGCCCTCGCCGGTGCTCGCCGGGCGCTCGCCGCGCTACGCGATGCAGCACCTGGGCACTGCCTGGGGGCGCGAGCTGATGGGCCCGGATTTCTGGACCCGGGCCTGGGAAGAGGCGGTGGAGCGCGCCTTCGAGCGCGGCGCGCTCGGCGTCGTCGCCGAGGATTGCCGCTTCGAGAATGAGGCCGCTGCCGTGCGCGCCGTCGGCGGATCCGTGCTGCGCATCGAGCGGCCCGGGCTCCCGGCGATCGCGGGCGGCCACGTCTCCGAGAGCGGGATCAAAGACGCCTACGCCGTGCTCAACGACGGCAGCCCCGACACCCTGTTCGCCCGCCTCGACTTCGTGGTGCGCCGCATCGAGCGCGCCGCGTGAGGAGCATGCCGTTTGAGCGCCTCAGTGGTAGCGCGGGCCGTGCTCGACGAACTCCGTGACGGCATCAAGCACGCGACCGATCAAGGCCATGCCCGCCGCGTCCGGCTGGAGCGACTGACCGTCTTGAACGGTGAGAAAGCCCGCGCTGATCGCACCGTCAGACCGATTTTCTCTGACGGTGACGACGAATTGCTGGTCAGGAAACTCGGCCACGAGGTACGTCTCCAAGCGCCGCAGACGATCCGCGTCCCGGGTGACGTCCAAAGGCGCGAACACGACGATTGCGCCGACCTTGTTCTCGATGTCGGGAATGAGAAGTGGCTCTGAATCAATCGGCATCGCAATCACCTCGACCATTGGAACCAACGGCCACGTTCGCGGCTTCACCCCGCCGCGAGCCGGCGGTCTCAGCCCCCGATCCCTTGGCTCATCCCTTCGCCCGGCCCTTGCGTGATGCGGGGCCGGGCTTTTTGTTTTTCAGCCCCCAGATCTTGCAGCTTGCAGCAGGAACCCCATCTCTCGCGCCGGAGGTGTTAAATGCCTGAAGCTTGGGAACAGATCCTCGACAACTGGACTACTACCGCTAAGGGTCAGTGGGAAACCTGGCACAACGACCAGAGGACCCGTCAAACAGATAGCGAAAGTGCTTTTGCTTCGACGATATCTTTCGTGCGAGCGCTTGATCAACGCTTGAAAGATACCCTCGGGGAAGCTGCTGGAGCCGAGACAGGTCCAGTTACTCTTGAGCCTGGCGCTAACAATGCGAAGCTTAACGTTCGAATTTATAGCGCTATCGGATCGAAGAATTTCACACTGCTCCGCGATGGAGATACCATCTCTTATGCAGGTGATCACTGGAATTTGAGGGATGGGGCGCTGGCTCAGAGAATATTGAGCGACGCACGAGGTGTGCTGCTTCCACCTCAGCCCAGTACGGCGCGCGCTTATCGCACGCTCCGCTAAGCCAAGCGCCGACTGAGCGACATCAAAAATTCGGATCGAGAGTCCGCAGAGCATCAGCCCTGAAGGCTCTCGGCGAAGTCGTCCGGCACCTCGCCCCACTGCCCGAGGATCGTGACGCCCTCCAATTCGCCGGTCTCGTCGTCGGCCACAATCTTGAGCGCCGCTGCACCCGGTACGCGCTTCGCAAGGTTCTCCGCCTTCTTCAGCGCGCCGCTCTCGGTCTGCGCGGCCTCCTGGCGTGCCGGCCGGAGCCGCTTCCGGTGGATTTCGAACGGTTGCACCAGGAAGCTGGTCTTGAGCGCCATGATCGTCTCCTCCTCTCACGCGGCCCGCGCGTCGACATCGACCTCCAGGAAGGGACGGGTCAGCACCCGCCGGCCCTTCGGATCGTAGACCTCCACCTGCCAACGCGCCCACGCGACGTGGTCGGCGGCCTCCATCAGCGCGAGCGCGACTCGATCCGCATGGCGGCGCACCTGAACGGCGGACTGGCAGGTGCGCCCCTGCAGGTCGGTGACCAACTCGCGACCGTCCGTGCAGTGGAAGCGGTAAAGCTTGGCTGGCATTGACCTTTCCCGAAAGCTTCCACAGCGATCCACCGCGATCTGACCCGCCCAAAAACCGGCGGTTGAACCGCGGCCGTCCCTGCGCTTTGTTCTTTATATGTTCTAACAGGGATTCGATCCGCGATGCACGCTCAACCGCACGAAGCGCCTGTGGACATTCGCCTCACCGAGGCCGAGGCGATCGCCCTGCACTACTACCGGGCGGCCCACCGGGACGGCTGGATCGCGCTTGTGCAGGCGATTTCGGATGCGCTCGCCGACCTTGATGCGGCTGACCGGCACGCCATCGAGCAGCGCCGCCTCGTGTCCCACGGCTACGCGCGCGCCCGTTTAAACGGCTGACGCGATGCAGACCCTCGGTGACATCGCCGGCGACCGGCTGGCGATCGACTGCGCCACCTGCCGCCGGCATGGCAGCTACCGCCTCGACGGCCTGATGCAGCGCTTCGGGCCGGAGATCTCGACGCTCGACCTACTCCGGGCGCTCACCGCCTCGTGCCGCCACCAGCGCGGGCCCGGCGCCAAGGTCGCGCGCAAGTACGAGAGCCAGTGCCTCGCGACGCTACGCCTGCCGAAGGCCGTCAGCCTGGAGCCACCGGTCCCGCCCGGCACGCCGTTCGCGATCGAGGTCTGGGATGAGCGCGGCCGCGTCGAGATGCGACTGGCTGTGATCTACCCCCTCGACGGCGCGATCGCCGCGTTCGAGGCGGTGCAGGCGGCCTATCCGAAGAACGAGGTGACGCTGCGCCAGGCCTGCCGGGTGGTGCGCTCCCGCGATCGGCCGGGCGCGCTGAACCACGCCGACGCCGATCCTGGCGGCAGGTAGCGCTGACATTCAGCCCCCAGCTTGCGACCATGAACGCCCGCTGAAGACATCACCCTAGTCGCGATGGCGGGCGCACCTATATCTATCTGAGATTGCATACCGGCAGACTTGCCACGCATGAGGCGCGATCCGTGGCGTTCGTTTGCACCGTCAGCGAGAACGATCTGAACGTTGAGATCTTCAAGCGCGGCGATGCTAGCCTGTCCGTCCTGCCGATCGGCTACAACGACGATCTCGGCACGGTCTACTCAATGGCGGTCGGGTTTGAACCGTTGCCGGGCGGCGACACCGAATTTTTCTTCCACGTCGTCGAAGCCCATCCCGAGATGGACGAGGAGCACATATATTGGAGCGGGCGGGAAACCCGGTTCATCTCCGATCCCGAGGATCGGAAGGCGATCTTGGCAGCGATGCTCTATCTCACGCAGGGGCTGCTTCGAAGCTCGCAGCCTGAAACCGTCCGCTGGTTCACGCACGACGAGGATCCACCGGACAAGGCGCTTGTTAAGCACTTCCTTATTGCGAACGTGTTTGACGTGAACGGTTACAGCGTCATTACGCCCGATCCCTACCACGGTCGCCGAGTCTGGTTAGCGGAACGACGTGCGGGATAAGGGCGTTCGGATTAAGGGTGCGCATAACAACCGCGTTGACAGGATGCGTGTTACGGCTAAGGGTCATATCTCAGGAGCGATGCGATGAAGCGCGACGAACAGATCGAGCTGATGCAGTCTGCCGAAGCGCGGACCACGGGCTATCTGCGCGCGTGGATGAAGGACGCATCCGTGAAGGCGGCTTTGCGCCGTACGCCGCGTCCCGCTGTATCGAATGATGATCACAGCGAGAATCGTTCACGGCGGTTTGGCTAAAGCCATTTTGCGCATCTTCATCGCATAGGCTAAAGCCCTGCTTCGGCAGGGCTTTTTTATTCCGCAGAACAACCGGCGCTGCCCCCCGCCGGACGCACAAATTTGACCGTTCGCCAAGCATGGAGCACCCTCGTCCGGCGAATCGCCGGACGAGGGTGCTCCATGCGGGCAAATCGGCGGCTATCTTGCAAGCGCGCGTTTAATCACCCCTCGCTTTCGCTGAGGTACTCCGCCCAGATCGGCGTCTTGAGCGTGCCAACGAACGCGGCATGACGCTCGCGCTCCGCATCCGTGAGCCGGGACTTGAACACCCGCGGCGCCGACGGCCGGTCGGCCTGCGCAGACACCTTGGTCGGCGTGGCAGTAACTGGCCCCAGATCGAATCCGACCTGCTTGCCGCCAAGCAGCTCGACGTAGACCTCGGCGAGGATCTGCGCGTCCAGAAGAGCCCCGTGCTTGGTCCGCCGGCTCCGGTCGATGCCATAGCGGGTGCAGAGTGCGTCGAGGTTGTTGGCCGCGCCCGCGTGCTTGCGCCGGGCGATCAGCAGCGTGTCGACGACGTCATCGAGCCGGATCTCGGCCGGCCGAGGTTCGGGCAACCGCGCGAACTCGGCGTTGAGGAAGCCGACGTCGAAGGGCGCGTTGTGGATCACCAGCGTCGCATCCCCGATGAAGGCCATCAGCTCGGGCGCGATGGCGGCGAACAGCGGCTTGTCGGCGAGGAACGCGTCGGACAGGCCGTGGACCGCAAAGGCGTCCGGATGCACGGCCTTCTGCGGGTTGCAGTAGCGGTGGAAGGTCCGGCCGGTGGGCGTATGGTTCACCAGCTCGACGCAGCCGACCTCGATGATGCGGTCGACCTTCGAATCGGTGCTGGTGGTCTCGGTGTCGAGGACGATCTCGCGCGTCATGCCGCCTTGCTCTTTCGCTCCGCCTGCCACGCTTCAAAGGCGGTCCGCATGCGGTCGTCAATGATCTTGATCGGGCCTTCGTGGAGGTGGCCAGCTTCCTCCCCGCGGCGGATCCGCTCAAGCAGATCGACCTGGTGCGGCAGGAGGAATTTGCCGCCGTACCGCTTGGTCACAGTGCGGTGACGCTCCAAGATTTCAGACGCGACCTGTTTCCATGGGCGTAAGAAGCCGTCCCGCGTGTGGAGGCCCGCTTTGGGCGGCTTCTCCTTGCGTCGAGTGCTGTAGTAGTAGGCCGTTCCGCTCATCGGTCTGGGTGAGATCAGCGCATCGGCGAGATCGTGAAAGTCGAGACCGTCTGACCTCAGCACGCGCCCGATTGCGAGCACAGTGGCGACGATCTCGCCTTCTTGATCCGTTGCAAGTCGCGGTATCAGCTTTGACAGCCTGTCGGAAATTTCAGCTTTCATAGATCGCCCCGCATTGCTTAATACGATAACGATCTCCCAAGACTTAGTTCCAAGATTTGCAACCAGATATCCACAAGGTGGCACGCATCGCACATTTCGGTGCCGAGTTCGACCGATACCCCTTTGCCATTTGGTGACCGCCCGCCATCTCCATCCCGAACAGACAGAACGTCCGCCGAGCCTATGCTGCGGCGTCGTCCCGCACAATTCTGACCACAAGCTTGCCTTCGACCCTGTCGACAAGCTCGTTTGAAGTTACGACGTACTGAACTTCGAAGTCCGCAATATCATCCACAGTTTGCGGTCGAACTTTTACAACCGGTGAATTGAAGTGGTGGTGATGTTTTACATTGTCGGCATGAAAACTGAAAAGACCTTGCTCGGCGTCAACTGTATACGTCTTGTTGAAGGACTTTAAATTTAAGCCCGGCGGCCCAGCCGTAAAGAGCGCGGCGGCCCTCCCCAAAGGCGCTTTTTCGGGCGGTTTCGGCGCTTTGGGCTCCTCGATATCGTCGGCGCTATCGAAGATAGTGATCTGCGGCGGGAAGTAGACCTTAACGTCCACGTTTGTTGCCGGCGCAGAGCCTGAATTGACGATGGCGAAACGCAGGGACAAAGTCCTCATTTCATCCAATTTGTGTGACTTCAAATGCCCTTCATATAGCGCGTAGTCGTCAAGATATTTCCTGACGCGCCCATTATAGCCGTCGATGTCATCTTGATCCCAATTTATGAACGGAATAGGAACGCCCATACTCCGAAGCGCGGAATTTATCCCCTTCGAAGATGCAGGATCGCCGGCGAAAGTCGGCTTTCGTTTTTCGACGAATGGATGCTGCTCCATGAGCTGCTGGCGTGTTTTAAAAGACATCGCAGGCAGCGCTTGAGAGATCACGTAAACGCCCGCGCTATCCCTAGCGAGTTCCAAGGCGAGCACCGGTTCTCGGGTCACGCGGCGAAGCTCTTCCACTTGTGCACGGCGTGCGGTGGTGAGGCACGGTCCGACCGCTCGTCTCAGATCAACCCTAAGGCTCTCGAAAACCTCAATTTTGACCTCCTCAGGGGCGTCTCGCTTCAAGTTGTAGGTGATCGGCCCGCGCCAATGCTTAAGATCGAACGGCAGCCGCTCCCGTTTGCCGCCCTCGGCTTGGTTCATGACCAAAATAATGCGCTCATGACCTAAAGACCTGAGCGCATACCCCAACTCGATCATGACATTCGGGTTCGGAACGTATTTCCCGCCCGCCGTCCGAACTATCGGAGTAACATCTGCGACGAATACCGCCGCCTCGCGGATCTTCTGCAAAATCGTCTCGGCGATAGGGGGAGAGCCACCAACACCCTGAGTGTCGTGGTCGATCGTCACGGCGCCCTCTGGGGGCTCAGCGAGCTCGTCTTCGTCAGACTGGTGCGCAATTGCGCCGTCCGCCTCACCGGCACCTTCGTCTTCGCTTTCAGGTCGATCTGCTGCCTCTGCCTCAATCCCGCTGAGCCCCTTGGCCACCGCTCTCAGCACGTCGGCTACGAAATATCGGCCACTCGGCTGGTGGGTGTCGCTCTGCCAGGACCAGAAAATCTTCATAATGCCAAGATGCATGCCACTGGCCGCCAGTCCACTCGCAATGAGCAACAGTCCATGCGATCCATCAGCCCCTGAACCGATTGCGACCTGAGTTCGACTCCTTTCCCTTCTGCCCTCATCGCTTGCGCAGCTGCCGCGCGATTTTCGTAAGCTGCGCCTTGGCAGGCGCTGCGATAGCGTCGTGTCTGAGGTTGAGCAGATCTTCGGATGGCGGCGGGCTGCGCGCCTCTGCCGCTTCTTGGGACAGGGCGCAACGCATGACTTCGGCAATGGCCGTCGCTTCGCCTTCCGCCTCAATCACTAGAACGCGCATCCTCAGCGTTTTCCATCCGACGGTGAAAGTCCCGATTCGTCATTCAGCGCGCGGGTAGCTGCCTCCACCATTTCCTCAGCATGAGTCATTCTTGAGATCTGTTGAAGCACGTCCTTCAGGCGGCTAACCTCGTTTCGAAGGCTTTCGACGCGCGGCGCCCTGTGGCCCCTTCCTTCGGCGGATTTGAAGCTTTTAACTGTGTTGAACTTCAATCCGTATTCTTCAGCGATGACGTGATAGGGGCGAGGATCACGCCTTATTTTCTCCTTCAAGTCTTTTGGGTGCCGCCACTCTGGCCTACCTCCGCGCTCTCTGCCCTTTTTCACCATATCTGCTTGATTAGCGCCTGGCGTATCAGCGAAAAAATGGTCGGGATTTACACAGGTTCTCTCGTCGCAACGATGACAGACGTACATGCCCTTCGGCACAGGCCCGTGATGAAGCCTGTAAGAGTACCGATGCGCTCCCACAATTCGCTCGCCATCGTGGATGCTTCCATACCCATTCCCAGCGACAGTGCCCGTCCAGAGCCAGCAGCCTGTATTGGGTTCAGGAAGCGCTTTCGCCATGAAGCGTGCTGGCGCGGTGCTGGGCTTTGTTGACGGCGGTCGCCATTTGGTCGGCGTCTTAGCATCCACGTTTCGCTCCCAATAGCGGTCTGATCACGATCCGTTCTAACTTATCCACTTCCGCTCCGGCTAAATCCAGCGTTTCGCGTAAGCGGTGATGATCCCTCCGCCTACACGGCGGCCTCGGGCCAAAGCCGGTGCGAGCCGAGGATGCGGGCGGCTTCGATCACGGCGAGCGCCTGCGCGCGTGCGTCTCCTAGGGCGTCGTGCTTAGCCGCTTCCGGCGTGGCGATCTTGACCTCGGCAAGCTCTAGAATGGTCCGCGTGTCGCGGGCGGCGCTATGGTTCCATGGGATAGGGTGGCCGCAGGCCCGGAATGCAGACTCGATGATCGGGAGGTCGAACGACGAGCCGTGCCCCCAGACGCGGACCTTGGCGGGCGGAACGTTGAGATCGTTCAGGAACCAACAGAACCGCTGCAGGGCGTGCGCCAAGGGCACCCGCTCGCCAGGATAGGCGGCGCTCAGAACGTGACGTGCGACGCCGCTCTGGCCGAGCCACCATGCCACCGTTTCTGGGTCTATGTGGCCGACGGCGCCGGCCGGGTCGATCACGATCGACAGCTCGGCGCCGAGGCCGTCCGGACCGAACGCTACGGCGCCGATCGACCGGATCATGGCGTCCGGCCGGGTCGACAGGGTTTCGAGGTCGATCATCACATCGCGCATGGGCATCCCTCTCGTGGTCAGGCGGTCGAGCCGCGAGACGAGGGACGAGGGCGAGCTAGATCAGAGGCTTACCTGTGCTTCCCAAGCTGAATGTCGTCGGTTCGATCCCGATCGCCCGCTCCATCAATTTCCGCCAAGGCGGCAAAGGCTTGTGACGCCAGACCTCGGTCTATCTCTTGACGGACCGCCTGCGTTGTACAACGGTCGTAAAACGGTCTCGTGCGATTTAGCCTCATCGACATTATCGGCCCTACCTGGCGGCTGCTTCGCAGTTCGTTCATAAGGAATCATAATCGTTGTGTCGGGGGTTCAAATCCCTCCCTCGCTACCGCTGATTTTATTGGGCTTTTCGGCGCCACGGACGAGCTGACCGGCAAACTCGTACCGGATTGGTACCGATATCGCCTGCGTGCATGGACCGCTTCAGGTCCATTGCTTCAAAATGGTGCTTTCGTTCTTTCAGCTCAAGCGATAACGACCGGCAATTGCGCCGATGGCGGTCGCACGTAGGCCACCGGTCCTGCGCCAGCAAGGGGGTCGCATCGGCATCTTTTTGTAGTTGCATCTTCGAAGCTGGAACCAGGGTTCGACTCCCTCCGTCTCCGCCATTTACCTCATACCGCCGTAAGTCCTTGTCACCGCTCAGCGGCGACTTGCGTCGAATGAGGATATGACTCCGATTTGTCCCCGCAGATCCAGAGGTGGATAAGCCTGGCCTGCGGGTCAGCCGCTGCTTCCCGGGGCTCGCAGTGACCTTGCCCCGTGTTTGCCCCCGTTCATAACCAGAGTCCGTTCTGGTTCTGGTCCTGTTGGGACCGGGTTGCAAACGCGTTCGGGGTGAGCCCATCGAGGCTCGTGTGGGGGCGGCAGGTGTTGTAGTCGACTCGCCACGCCTCGATGATTGTCCGGGCCGCCGGCAGGCTCCGGAAGAGATGCTCGTTCAGGCACTCGTCGCGCAAGCGCCCGTTCAGGCTTTCGACAAAACCGTTATCCGGTATGTACCTGTGCGGTGCCTTCTCGTTCCGCTGTTCTCCCCGGAGAACGGCATTATGGTGAGCCCATCTGGGACGCGGGGCACCGGGAGCACGAAGGTGCGGGCAGGCCGTCGATAGACAGTGGGCTGAGAGCCCGAACTCGTTACATGGCCGCCCCTTGCGACTTTCCCGGATGCGCTGCGAGCGCGGATCAGTAGGTGTCGTGTTGCCCGCCAGCTCCCGTTTTTGTCGACGAACCATCATGGGGAGTGGGCATGCGGATTATCGGACTGGATATTCACCGCGCCTTCGCGGAAGCGGTAGCGTGGGATGATGGCAAGCTGAGGCGGCTGGGTCGCGTCGACATGCGTCGCGATCTTCTGACCGCCTTCGCTGAGCAACTTTCGGCGGATGACGTCGTGGTCGTTGAGGCCACTGGCAATGCCTCGGCCGTTGTGGCGGTTCTCGCGCCGCACGTGAAGAAGGTGGTGATCGCCAACCCGATGCAGGTGCGGATGATCGCGCATGCCAAGATCAAGACCGACACGATCGACGCCGGCGTGCTGGCGCAGCTCTACGCGAGCGGGTTCCTGCCGGAGGTGTGGGTTCCAGACGAGCCGACCCAGGCGCTGCGCCGGCAGGTTACCCGCCGCAACCAGATCGTCCGGCAGCGATCCCGGCTAAAAAACATCATCCAGTCGATCCTGCACAGCCACCTGATCCCATCCTGTCCCCACGCCGACCTCTGCGGGGCCAAGGGCCGGGCCTGGCTCGTCGAACAGGTCGTGCCAGAGGACGAACGGCTCGCGATCGAGCGGCACCTGCGCGAGTTTGACAGGCTTGGCGAGGACCTGAAGGTCATCGAGCGCGATCTCGCCCGTTCGGCCCTCACTGACGAAAGCGTCAAGCGACTGATGACGGTCCCCGGCATCGACATGGTGGTGGCGCTTGCGTTGACAGCGGCCATCGGCGAGGTGACCCGCTTCGACGAGCCGCAAAAGCTTGTCAGCTACCTCGGTCTGAACCCGAGCGTGCGGCAATCAGGACCGGGACCCGCGCACCACGGCCGGATCACCAAGCAGGGTCGCGGTCACGCCCGCGGCATGTTGGTCGAGGCCGCCTGGGCCGCAGCCCGCGCTCCAGGCCCACTCCGAGCCTTTTTCCTGCGGGTCAGGGCGCGACGCGGCCAGCACGTTGCCGCTGTCGCAACCGCCCGCAAGCTCGCGGTCGTGATCTGGCATCTTTTGACCAAGAGCGAGAGCTACGTCTGGGCCCGCCCCTCGCTTCACGCGAAGAAGCTTCGCGATCTTGAGCTGAGGGCCGGCTACAAGGCGGCTCGCGGTCAGAAGGGGGCAGCTCACGCCTACAACAGCAAGAGCCACCGCGATGGGGAGCGGCGCTGGGTCGAACAGGCTGAGACGGTCTACGCCCGCTTCGTGACGGGCTGGAATCCGCAAGGGCCCAAGAAGGTGCGCACGGGCGCCGCAACTGAGGTGCGCCGATAGAGGCTGCGCGGCAGGGCTCCCACCTCACGCCCTGCTCTTCGCCACGCGGTCGCCCGTGCGCCAGCCGAAAATAGCGCAGATCTACGAAGAAAGCTCTTGTCGATTACATCAGTCTGCTGCGGCTTGCCGGGGGCGATGTAGTGCCACTCAACCGTACGCTCCTCCTGCCAGCGCAGGATGGCGTGCGAGGTCAGCTCGGTGCCGTTGTCCGAGACGATCATCAGCGGCTTGCCCCGGCCCACGATGATCCAGTCGAGTTCGCGCGCGACCCGCTGTCCAGACAGCGACGTGTCGACCACCAGTGCCAAGCACTCCCGCGTGCAGTCATCGACCACGACGAGGATGCGGAAGCGCCGTCCGTCTTCGAGCGTGTCGGAGACGAAGTCGAGGCTCCAGCGCTGGTTCGGCTCCTGCGGCACCGCGGCCGGCGCTCGCGTGCCCAGTGCTCGCTTGCGACCCCCGCGCTTGCGCACCGACAGCCGTTCCTCTCGGTAGAGCCGGAAAAGCTTCTTGTGGTTGAGCGTGAGGCCCTCTCGCCGCAGCAGGATGAGCAGGCGCCGGTAGCCGAACCGGCGGCGCTCGCCGGCCAGGCCACGCAGGCGTACCCGCACGGCCGCGTCGTCACCACGGGTCGAGGCGTAGCGGTACGTCTTCGGCTCCAAGCCGATCAGCCCGCAGGCGCGACGCTGCGAATAGCCCTTCTCCTCGATGGCCCAGCTCACGGCTGTTCTCCGTGCGCCGGGCGTCAGAAGTTTTTTCCCAGCGCCTCACGCAGCGTCGCCACGTCGAGCATCGCCTCGGCTAGCAGCTTCTTGAGCTTGCGGTTCTCCTCGTCGAGCGCCTTCAAGCGGCGCGCGTCCGAGATCTCCATGCCGCCGTAGCGCGAACGCCACGTGTAGAACGTCGCATCGCTGATGCCGTGGCGGCGGCACATCTCAGTGACTGGCAGCCCAGCCTGCTGCTCCTTCAGGATGCCGATGATCTGCTCTTCGCTGAACCGGCTCTTCTTCATCGTCCGTCTCCTGATCGACGGACTCTAGCTTCAGAATGAGGGCAGACCAGGGGGCAAGGTCAGCTTTTATGCTGCAATATCTCTGGGATAAATCGGCTTATGGTTTATTTTATGTCAAAAAATAGAGATTGAACAACAGATCTGTTTATATTCTATCTTGATACGGTGCGTAGGCATGAATCATCCGCCGGAATTTCGACTGTAAAAATTTCATTGATAGCGTCTGATTTGAATTGAAATCTTCAATCGGACTGAGTGGCGAGCTTGAGCGATCCGTCGATGAACACCGACATGAGGAGGATCGCCGACACGCCGAGCAGGCCGGCGTCGAAGGAACTCGTTGGGGTCGATGACGCTCACCGCGAGCAGAAGAACGCCCGCTGCCCGCGCGATCCGAACCGCGCCCCGCGTTTTGCCGCTTAGCGCGTCGCGACAGCGACGCGCGGCGATGGATCGGTCGAGGCTTCGGGCTCGACCGTCGCGACCAGCGCCTCGACCTCATCCATGAAGCGGCGCACCGCATGCTCGGCCGTGCGCCGCGTCGGGTCGTCCGACGAGAGTGTTCCCGCTGCCGCGGCCAGCGCGATCGGCAAAACCCGCAGCGCCTCGCGGATCGACCTGCGCAAAACTTCGATCTGATGTTGACGCGGTCCTGGATCCTCGCCCGCTTCGAGGGCGGCGACAAGGTCATCGGTCAGGCGCCGAGCGGCCTCGCCCTGGAGCATGATCGGAAGTCTTTGGATGCGGGCCATAGCGTCCTCTCAGCGTGCCAGGACGCGGGCGGCGCCCTTGGTGGTCTCGACCGCCTGGGACACGCTGCCCACCGCCTGCGCGATGGCGCCGATGTTCTGCGCGATCGCGCCGACCGCGCCGGCAGCATCCTGCATGTTGGCCGACATGTCCTGGGTGACCACGCTCTGCTCCTCCACCGCGGCTGCCGTGCGCACCACGTAGTCGCGCATGGTCTCGACGGAGGTCAGGATCGTTTGAAGAGATCCCACGACCTGCGCGGACACGGATTGCACGTTGCCGATCTCTCCGGCGATCTGATCGGTGGCGCGCGAGGCCTGGTTGGCGAGGTTCTTCACCTCCTGGGCCACGACCGCGAAGCCCCGGCCCGCCTCGCCGGCCCGGGCGGACTCGATCGTGGCGTTGAGCGCCAGCAGGTTGATCTGGCTGGCGATGTTCTGGATCAGGCCGACGATCCCGCTCATGGCCGTGGCCGTGTCGCTCAGCTTCTGGGTCAGGTCGCCCGCCGCCTGGGTCTGCTGATGCGCCTCGTCGCTCGTCGCGCGGGCCTTGCTCATGCTTGCGGCGATCTCGTTGACCGAGCGTGCCAGCTCTTCGGCGGCGGCGGCCACCGACTGGACGCTGTCGGAAGTCTTGCCAGCGGCGATCCGGGCCTGTTCGGATTCCTCGTTCGAGCGGCCGACTGCGCGGTCGACCTCGGCAAAGTTCTCGTCGATGAGGACTTTCAGCTCCGTGAGACGCTTCACGTCTTCGGTGACGTCGGTCGCGAACTTCACGATTTTGGCGACCCTGCCGTGCCGGTCCAAGATCGGGTTGTATGAGCCCTCGATCCAGATCGGCCGGCCGTCGCGCGCCAGCCGCTTGAACTGCGCGGCTTGATACTCACCCTTGCGCAAGCGATCCCAAAATTCGTGGTATTCGCGGCTGGCCCGGGTCTCCGGCTCGACGAACAGGCTGTGGTGCTGACCGCGGACCTCTTCGAGGCGATAGCCCATCAGGTCGAGGAAGTTGTGGTTGGCGGTGACGATGGTCCCGTCGGACTGAAACTCGATCACGGCCTGCGAGCGGCTGATCGCGGCGATCTGGGACGAGAAGTCGAGGTTGAGCAACCGCTCCTGGGCATCGGCCCATTCCACGACGAAGCCGATGCGCTGGCCCCCATCCGAGAGCGGCGTCACGAGCAGGTCGAACACGCGCTTGCCGACGCGGATGGTCGCCTCATGGGGCCTGTCGAGCGCGGCCAGCATCCGGCGCTGGTGGGAGGGGTCCTTGTGGAAGATGTCGATGTTGCTGCCGATCAGTTTGGCGGCGTCGAAGCGGGGCAACTCGGCCTTCAAATCGGCCTCCGCCTCCTGCATGAAGCGGGTCAGGGCCGGATTCATGTAGGTGATGTTCATCGCGGCGTCCGCGATCATGACATTCGTGCGCAGGGCCGCCAGGGCCGCGATCTCGCTGGTGTTGCCCGCCGACCTGATCTTCCGGATCCAATTCATCGCGCGCCCCCGAACATTGGCTGTGCCTCGATTGGGTGTGGAGACGCGCCTGAACACTCTGAGCTCGCGGGCGTTCCATCGCCGGATAGATGATCTGCCGGCCTCTAAAAGTTCCTGAATTTTGGCGACGAGACCTCGAAAATCGGTGGTATATTTCCTGTCACGCTCTTTAAGCGGGAGTTAACGAAGTCTGAATATCCCTCGGGTACCCGAGGAGTGGAGCCATGAACCTGATCGATCTCGTGCGGCACGTCGCTGACGGTCTCGACGTGGGCGTTCTGGTCACCAATACAGATCTGAGGCGACCTGGACCGACCATTCTGTACGCGAACGACGCATTTCTGCGGATGAGCGGCTATGGCGCGGCCGATGTCCTGGGCCAATCGCCCCGGATGCTTCAGGGGGCGGGAACCAGCCGGGAGGGCACGCGCCAGGTCCAGCGCGCGCTTCGAGGCGATGGACGATTCGTCGGGCGCCTGCAGAACTACCGAAGGACTGGCGAGTCTTATCTGTGCGAGCTCGATATTCGTCCAATTTATGGACTGGATGGGCATTTGGAAGCGTTCATCGCTTTCGAGCGGGAAGTCGTTCGCAGGCGTGGTCGGCCTACGGAAGGCGGAGCGGGCCGATACAGGGCTGTTGAGCAATCGGGTTGCAGCAACCTCCCGTTCCTCAAAACTCCGATTTTTGCTTGAGATTGCAAAAACTGATAATTTTCGCCCGCCGTCTTGCGGATGTAGAACCGGCCAATTACCTATTTTCAAATACAGCAAACATTATCAGGATGCCGCCCTTGTACTCGCGCCGAGGCGCATACGGCCCCTTCAATAACTGATCATCTTCGTAGAAGCTCCGGGGCTTTCCGTCCGGAGCACGCTGAGCGGCGAACATCTGATGTTCGCGTTCGACGCTCGAAAGCAGAACGTTGTAAATCCACGCTGATCAGCCGTCTCGCGTCCGATACCACGCAATCAATCAAGGACGGCCGTTTGATCCCAAGAGCGGACGCATCTCCCACTGCTTTTACGTCCGTAACGCGCTCAGCATGGCTAATCAGTGAGTTCCTACCGCATCCAATAAGTCGAATAAATTGCTGCATTCGGCGTGAGCCTAACGATCATTTCATTCTTTCAAATGATAGCTTTTTTGAAATTCGCCCAGCGGTTCATCGTCCATAAGTACTTCAGACTGAACTTGTCAGACGCTATTGGCAGACAACCGGTCCGCGCCAACGATGACACCAGCGCATAGCTTTTAGGAAGACGCTCTTCCGAGCGCCGTTTGCAAGCGATGGGTCAACTCGAATCGATTGCGCCGCTCCCGAGTGCGCCGCCTGAGGCGACCATGGCCACGATCCACGTCCTCACGATACGACCTCACAGGTGGGACCGATCCGGCCGGCAGCACGGGGATCCCGCCGTTGCTCCAGGTGGGGCGAACCTCTCGGTTTCTCGTGGTTCAGCGCCAGCTTGTCGCGATCAGGAACTCAGAGAGCGCAGTCATGCCTGCCGCGGTGATCGTCCACTCAATGACGGAATGACCGCGCAGATGATGCAGGCGCGGACCTCCGATCCGCTGGATAAGGCCCAGGCGTTCCAGAAGGAGATTTCTCGTATCGTCGGCCGCCATCTCGCGGTTGCGTGCACCGATCAGAGCAAGGCGTTCGCCTTGCGTCTTCTTCAAGAGATCGCTCACCGCCTGGCCTGTTCGCCTGCGCCGGTGGCCGATATTGAGATCACAGAGGCCGACATGCGATCGTCTTACCTCCCGCGTCGCGCCACTCTGCAACAACCGCGTGTCAGAAGGTCTGATCACCTCCTCGCCGTCAACCATGATGATCGCGGGTGTTATGCAATTAACCATCACAGAGCGCTCGACTCTCGTTACAAAGCGACGCCACGAGCCGTGATGTCGGCGGCTCGTGGCGAGCTTATTGGTCTCGGCAATGGCGCGGATGGTCGCCGCATCCGGCGTTGCGCGATCTCTCTCCGGCGCGCCATGAAGCAGGCTCACGCCGGCGCTTTTACAATGGGTCGATGGAGGAGCGTTCGCTCCAGGCCGCCCCCGGGAGAGCCTGGAGCGGGTCGCTGGACAGGCCTCCTGATGTCTTTCATCAACCCGCCTTGAGGTACTTCTCCATGCTGGCACCGAGGCCGGCGGAATGCGCCTCGAGCTTGTCGGAGATCCGCCGGACCATCTCGGCGAGCTGTCCCGTCTCTCCGGCCGCGGCCGAAACACCGGTGATGTTGGACGACATCTCCTGGGTCGAGGCGGCTTGCTCCTCGACGGCGCTCGCCATGGCCAGCGTGAGTTTCGAGAGCTCGGCCACCTCGTCGGTGATCAGGCGGATCGCCGTCACGGCCTCGCCGGTTGCTTTCTGGATAGCGTGGACCTTGTGGGTGATCTCGCCGGTCGCCCGGGCCGTCTGGCCGGCGAGTTCCTTGACCTCCGTGGCCACCACCGCGAAGCCGCGCCCGGCCGCGCCCGCGCGCGCCGCCTCGATCGTGGCGTTGAGCGCGAGGAGGTTGGTCTGGTCGGCGATCGACTTGATCATTCCGACCACTGCATCGACCTCGCCGGCATTGGCAGCGAGGTTGCGCACCGTCGCATCCGTCGCCGTCGCCTGATTGGCGATCTGCTGGGTGCGCTCGGAGACCCGCCCGACCTGGCCCGAGATCTCGTGGATCGAGCTGGTCATCTCCTCGGATCCGGCCGCTACGGAGTTCGCGCGCTCGCTCGCCGCGTCCGCCGAGCGGTTCAAGCCCTCCGCCGATTCCTTCATCTCGCCGATCGCGGTTCCGAGTGCCTCGACGACGCCGGCGACGTCTTCGGCCATGGCGAGTTGTGCGGTGATGACCGACCAAGTCAACATCGGCCCGACATAGGCGCCGTCCGCGTCGGTGATGGCGGAGACTTGCAGGTCGAGGGTCTCGGGTCCGACCTTGATCTTGGTGCGATGGGGCAGTCGGCGCGCGTCGGCGAGCATGTTTCGCTGATGATGCGGGTTCTTGTGAAAAACGTCGAAGGACTTGCCCATCATATCGGAGACCTTGATCGGCAGATACCGCTCAATGGCCTCCAGGGTCTTGCGCGAGGTATTGTTGATGTAATTGATCTTGAAGTCGTTCTTCGGGTCTGCGGTCATGACCGCGACCGGCATCTCGTCGATCATGCGCAGCAGCCTGTTGGTCTCGCTCTTCTTGGCCGTGATGTCGCTGGCGAACTTGATGACCTTGAACGGCTTGCCGTCGGCGCCCAGGATCGGGTTGTAGGTGGCTTCGAGCCAGACCTTCGCGCCGGACCGCGCGCGGCGGGGAAATTCGCCGGACGCGAACTCGCCGGCCCGAAGCCTCGACCAGAATTCGTCATACTCCGAACTGCCGGCCATCTCGTCGGTGACCAGGATCCGGTGATGCTTTCCCTGCAAGGAATCCAGATCATAGCCCACGACGGCCAGGAAATTCGGGTTGGCGCGCAAGATGGTGCCATCCATGCCGAACTCGATGATGGCCAATGAGCGCGTCAGCGCATCGATGGTGGCCTGGGTTTCATTATAGGCGGACTTACGGAACATGGTGCAACTCTCATTGGACACCGTATCGTGAACTCAAAACCATAAGTCGTCCTTAGTCGCATCGCTGAATTCGACCCGTAACGTGCGGCACGAGGTTTCATTTCGAACGCATATGTGGAGCGTGAAACAGAGCTCGGTCGCATCATGACCTATTTCCTGTCAGATCGACCCTCGTCCCCGAGTCTGGGCGCCTGCCGACGAGCGAACAGCGGTCGTCAGATCCCCAGGACCGGTCCGAGCGCGCGCATCGAGAGCTGCTGCGTGCAGTGGCAGGCCTGGCGACGGCTTGCTTCGCGCGTGAGATGGAGCGCGGTCTTACCGATCGCGCACCGCGCCTTGGATCGCGCGGGCACGTCCTCGGTGTGCGGAACTCGCTCAGTCTTGGACAGGGCCGTGATCCGGATCGCCGGCCCCGCATCGGCGAGGTTGGCACGACGGCTATCGCGAAGCCTGTTCCGAATCCTCTTCGTCCGCGAGCCGAAGCAATTCCTCGACCTTCGCGACGTTGCACTCGGCCATGCCAAGGACTTTCCAGGCCGCGACCAGAAACTCCGGCTCCGCGGAGAGCCTCTCGTCCGGGGCCTGGAGGACCCGCCGGAGGCCACCGGCTAGAGCCCGCATGGACGCCGCGGCCTGACGGATCTGCGCGATCCGGGGACCGATGTCCTCGCCGGAATCGAGGCGACGGCGCAGGTCGAGCAGCATGGCGCGGGCGCTCTCGGCGCCCGGGATGATGCCGAGGGGGATAATGTCGGCCATGGCGGTCACGCTTGCCCGACCCGGTGCGGCCCGCCGTGCCGGTGCCCCGCCGGGGCTTCTCCCCGGCGATCCGGCCGAAGCGTGGGATCGGTCCCGAGCTCCGGGGCGCTGGCGGTGCGGCACTTCATCGGGACCGCCTCAGGCCGCGCGCACGGTGGTGAGGAAGCGCGTCATCTCCGACGCGAGTTGCTCGGCGTGTCGCGACAGCTCGCCGGAGGACGCCAGCACCTGGGTCGCCGCGGCGCCGGTGGCCTCCGAGGCCAGGGCGACACCGGCGATGCTGCTGGTCACCTCCGCGGTGCCGGTCGCCGCCTGGGCGACGTTGCGCACGATCTCCTGGGTCGCCGCGCCCTGCTGCTCGACGGCGGCGGCGATGCTGGCCGCCACCGTGTTGATCTCGCGGATGCGCCCCGTGATCGCGCCGATGGCCGAGACCGCCTCGCCCGTCACACCCTGGATGCGGCCGATATGGCCACCGATCTCGTCCGTCGCCCGGGCCGTCTGCGACGCGAGTTCCTTGACCTCGGCGGCGACGACCGCGAAGCCCTTGCCGGACTCGCCGGCCCGCGCCGCCTCGATGGTCGCGTTCAGCGCCAGGAGGTTGGTCTGGCCGGCGATGGCCGAGATCATCGCGACGACGTCGCCGATCCTCGCAACTGCCGCCGTGAGGTCCTCGACGAGCCGCGCCGTCCGGTCGGCCTCGCCGACCGCGGCCTGCGCGAGGGATGCCGATCCCTGCACCTGACGGCCGATCTCCTGAACGGAGCTGCCCAGTTCCTCGGAGGCCGCCGCAACGGTACCGACGTTCGATGCTGCCTGCTCGGCGGCCGCCGCCACGGCCGTGGATTGCGTGGCCGTCTCCGTCGCGGTCGCCGTCATCGTCGCGGCGGTGACCTGCAACTCCGTCGCGGAGCCCGAGACCATCCCGACGATGCCGCCGACGGTCCGCTCGAAGCCGTTCGCGAGGTCCATCAGGATGCGGCGTCGGTCGGCGGCGGCCGTCGCGTCGGCGCCGCGCTTCGTCTCAGCCTCTGCGGCGGCCTTCCGCGCGACCATGGCCCTGATGCCCTCGACCGCCTTGCCGACTTGGCCGACCTCGTCGCGACGGTGGGCTTCCTGGATGGCGGCGTCGATGTCGCCCTCGGCCATGCGCTGCAGGACGGCGACCAGGCGCGCCAGAGGCCGCGTCAGTCCGAAATGGACGATGGCAAACGCGATGGCCAATGCCGCGAGCAGCCCGGCGACCGCAGCGGTGACGAGGACGGTCGTCGCTCGCTCCGCGCTCGCCTGGGCCTCGGCCTTCGCCTGGGCGAGCTCGGCCGTCAGATTATCGATGCGCGGCTGGACGAGGTCGCGGACCTTGGTGCGGGCGGCGAGACCTTCGGAGAGCACGATTCTCCGCGCGGTCTCGGCGTCCCCGTCGAGAGCCGCCGCGTTCGCCCGCCCGACGATATGGAAATAGGCTTCGACGGTCTCGTGCAGCTTTTGATTGATCGCCCGCCGCTCAGGCGAATCGGACAGAGCGATCAGCCTGTCGACGGCCACGAAGGCGTGTCTCACGGCCTCGTCGTAGCGTGATCGGTACGTGGCTATCTCCGGCGGCCGGTCCTCGATGAGAATATTGCGACTCTGAACCGTCGCCTCGAGAATGTTCGTGCGGACATTCAGGATGTTCTCAAGTCGACTGGACTGAACGTCGACGATGTGCCGGGTCTTCTCACTCAGTTCGTCGAAGACGCCGTGCGCGCGATACACAAGGCCGGCCGCGACGGCGGCCACCAGCAGCAGCGGGATCGTGACCTTTGTAACAATCCTGACATCGGAAAGGCGCGACATGTACTGCTGATCCACTGTTTTCAATTTTTGGCATGGCCGCAATTAAAGCCGCCTTGCTGGCGGCCGCGCTCTGGAGGCATTCTCAGCGCCATAAGCGACGTTTTCTCTCATTTGGGCGTCGACGGAGGTCACGAGGCGCGGGCCATCGACAGGACCGGCCGCGCGACGGAGGTCGGGCTCCTCTCGAGGGTCGGCGCGGGCGCCTGCGTGGCCGGACTCCCATCCGGGTCGCCGTCGCCTGCAGGCGGCGGCGTCCCCTCGATCCGCGCGATGAGCGCCGCGACCTCGTGGACCGGGCGCGCCGGGCTGTAGAGGAAGCCCTGCGCGATGTCGCAGCGCTTGTCCCGGAGGACGTCCAGTTGCTGGCGGGTCTCCACGCCCTCCACCGTGACGCTCATCGACAGGGCCCGCGCCATCCGGGCGATGGCCTCGACCACGGCGACCTTCTCGGGCCGCCCCTGCAGGTCGCGCACGAAGGAGCGGTCGACCTTCACCTTGTCGAACGGGAATTCGGTCAGGTAGCTCAAGCTCGAATAGCCCGTGCCGAAGTCGTCCAGCGCGATGCGGACGCCCGTCGCGCGCAGGCGCTTCAGGTTCTCCAAAACCTCCGGACCGTGGTCGAGCAGCACCGACTCGGTGATCTCGATCTCCAGCCGCTCCGGCGCGAGGCCGGTCTCGCGGAGAATGGCCGCGACCTCCGCGTGAAAGCCCGGCATGCGCACGTGGATGGAGGATATGTTCACCGCGATCTTCAGGTCGGGCCAGGCACGGGCGTCGGTGCAGGCGCGGCGCAGCGCCCAGCGGCCGATCTCGACGATGAACCCGGTCGCCTCGGCGATGGGGATGATCTCCCCCGGCGAGACCCAGCCGTGTCCGGGCTTGTTCCACCGCAGCAGCGCCTCGAAACCGGCGACGCGCCCGGTCTTCATATCCACCAGGGGCTGGTAGTGCAGCTCCATCGCGTCCGCCGCCAGGGCCGCGCGCATGTCCAAGTCGAACTGCCGTTGGCGGACGACCCGCCCCTCCAGCGACGGGTCGAAGGTCCGCCAGCAGCCCTTGCCGCCGGCCTTGGCGGCGTAGAGGGCCAAGTCGGCGCGCATGAGCAGGGCGGCCGGCTCGATGGCGTCGTCCGGCACGTAGGCGATGCCGACGCTGACGCCGACCTCCAGCCGGGCCTCGTCGATCTGGAACGGGCGGCGCAGGTCGGCCACCACGCGCGCGGCGAGGGACTCGGCCGCGGGCCGACCGAGGTCCCGGACGATCATCGCGAACTCGTCGCCGCCGAGGCGGAACAGGCCGTGTGGGTCGCCGATGGCGAGCAGGCGCGCCGTGACCTCTCGCAGCAGTCGGTCGCCGACGAGGTGGCCGCGGCTGTCGTTGACGGCCTTGAAGCCGTCGAGGTCGAGATAGAACAGCGCGCTCGGGCTCCCGGCCGTGCCGACCTCGCGGCAGAGCGTTTCCAGCGTGTCCTGGAAGCCGCTGCGGTTCGGCAGTCCCGTCAGGCTGTCGTGACCCGCCAGGAAGGCGATGCGGGCCTGCGCCTCCCGACTCTCGGTGGCGTCCGACCCCACGCCGCGATAGCCCGCGAACGCCCCTTGCGCGTCGAGGACGGGCTTGCCGTTGAGCGTGATCCAGCGCGTGCCGTTCGCGGTCCGGAGCCGGACGGTTCTGTCGCGGAAGGGTGCGCGCGCCGCGATCGCCGCGGCGACCGCCTGGACGTCCGCGCCGTCGCCGTCCGGGTCGGCGAACGCCTGCAGAAGCGCAGGCAGCGTCCGGTGGCGCAGCCCGGCGGCCTCGACGCCGAGCAGGGCGGCGATAGCGCCGCGGGCCTGCCGGAGCCGCCCGACCGTGTCGGTTTCCCAAAGCCAGTCACTCGTGCCCTCGGCGAAGTCCTTGAGCAGGAACCCGATGGTCTCGCTCTGCGCCTGCACCATGACGCGGTCGCGGATGCGCTGGTACGAGTGCCGACACATCCGACGCGCGCTCACGAACACGAAGGCCGCGTACATCGACAGCAGGACAGCGACATACTGGCCGATCGGGCTCTCGCAACCGGCGAGCCCGACGAACATGCCGGCCACGACCGGCGCCACGGCGAGGAGCGCCAGGGAGAAGATCGGGCCCGCGACGTAGGCGTGCGAGATCAGGGCGGCGCAGACGGCCCCGACCACGATCCGGTAGGCGTTGTCGACGGATGGTAACAGGATCGCCGGCATGCTCGCCCAGGCGAGCCCTCGGCCGAGTGCGAGGCCGTGAAGGACCGCGAAGGCCTCGCGGGCGGTCGACCGATCGCCGAGGCGGCCGCGATAGCGTCGCATGGCGATCAGGGCCGCCGCGCAGAGCGCGGTCACCGCCACCGCGAGACCGGATAGGTAAGCGTGCGAGGCGATGCCCCAGAAGATGGCGGCCAGCGCGAGCACGACGGCGGCCTGGGTCACCGCCGAGTATCTGCCGAGCTGCAGTGTCTCGGCGAGCATCGTCGCGCGTGTCGCCTCGCGCAAGCGCGCCTCCTCGTCGGGCAGGTGCACCGCGTCGTCGGCGTCCATCGGCAGGATGATTTCACTCATGGCCGGGCCCGTCCGAGTACGTCGAAGTGTCGGCATCGGCGACGATCACCGCGCCGTCGCGGTCGAAAGCCGTCAGCGCCCGCGCGGGGTCGAGCATGCTCGACTTCACCTTGAGTTCGGCATTCGACAGCGACATCGACGCATCCAGGCAGGAGACGCCCCTTCGCGTCTCGCCCGCGAGGATGAACGTCCCGGACTGCCAGAGTCTCAAGCCGATCGACGGAATTCGGGTGCGACCGAAGATGCGAGGGCGGTATTTCCTGTCATTTCTTTGCGCATTCTCCGACCTGTCGGCCGCGTGGAATTTTCTGTTTCATTTCGCTGCATATTCGTCGCACGTCCCCGGACAATCGAATTTCGAAAGCTGATATCGACCAAATAAACCGGCGCACTCCGACAGGGGTACTTTTTCCTAGAAGTTCGATTGACTGCGAGGCACTGACAATCGCCATCGGATGTCAGTCAATATGGGGCGAATGCTGTCTTCTTAACGTCCCGATCGCCGCGATAATGGCATGCTGCAGCTCACGAGATGGAACGTTGGCGACCGAGGTGAGGCGATGCCGACACGGGCACTGATGCGTCCGCAGGCGACGACCGAGGCCGGCGCCGCCCCGCGCGGCTTCTCCTCGCGCCACTATCTGAAGCTGATCGAGGACACGGGCAAAGTGGGCTTCTGGTCAGCGGACCTGCGCTCCGAGCGGCTGGACGCATCGCCGGGCCTCTACCGGATCCTGGGCCTCGACCCGACCACCGAGATGACCTTCGGCTTCGGGCTCGACATGATCCATCCGGAGGATCAAGCCGCGCACGGTGACCAGATCGCTGTGCTGCGCTCCGGTCAGCCGGTCAGTCGCGAGTTCCGCATCATCCGGCCGGACCGGACCCAGCGCTGGCTCCTGCACCACGCCGAGGTCATGCTGGGTGCGGACGGGCGCCCGAGCCAGGGCATGGGCGTCGTGTTCGACGTCACGGCGCAGCACGAGACCATGAACGCGCTCATGCAGCGGCATGACCGCCTGAACGCGCTGATCGCCGCGACGGCAGCGGTCTTCTGGGTCAATAAGGCGAACGGTGAGCCCAGCGAGATGCCGCAGTGGATGGCCCTGACCGGTCAGTCCCACGCGCAGATGCAGGGTCTGGGCTGGCTCGACGCCGTCCACCCGGACGACCGCTCCCGCACGCTCGCGGCCTGGACCACGGCTGTGGAGCACACGGCGCCCTACAACACGGACTATCGCGTCCTGTGCGCGGACGGAATCTATCGCTGGTTCAACGCCCGCGGCGCGCCGGTCCTCAACAAGGACGGCTCTGTCCGCGAATGGGTCGGCGTCTGCCTCAACGTTCCGGGACGTACCCGCTACGGGGCGTCACCGCCCGAGGCTGCACTGCAGCAGAAAACCGTGTCGACCGCGCCCGCCGACGAGACCCTGATCCCGAGCCAAATCCGCGCGGCCCGTGCGATCACGGGCCTTTCTAAGGATGATCTTGCCGCGTTGGCCAATGTCTCGGTCTCGACACTCAATCGGCTGGAGGACCCAGCCTCGGCCGTTCGGTCGCGCTCGGACACTTTGCTCGCCGTGCGTCGTGCCCTGGAAGAGGCGGGCGTCGCATTCATCTTCGAGGCAGGCAAGAAGCCCGGCGTCCGCGAGGCGTGACTGCGCGTCAGACCATCCAGAACTGGGTTGCGGAGGCTGACCGCAGCGAAGGCCGCCGCGCGGCCAAGCCGGCGACGGCCGATCCCAGCTTGACCGCGCCCGAGCGGGACGAACTCGTCCGGCTGCGGCGTGAGAACCGACAGCTGAAGGTGGAGCGCGACATCCTCTCGCTCGCGACGGCCTGGTTTGCGAAGGAGACCGGAGTTCTGCCGTAGGGGTCTTCCGGTTCATGAGCGCGAACCAGGCCGACTTCCTGGTCGCCGCCATGGCCCGCGCCCTCGGCGTGTCGATGGGCTTCTCCACCCTCGAATGCGAGTTGCTGGCTCGCCGTCCGCCTCCGCGCGCAGACCGAGGCACGGATGGCGGTCTTCAGCTCCATCGAGGGCTTCTGCAATCCGCTGCGCCGTCACTCGGCGCTCGGCGACCGCTCACCCGTCGTCGACGAGCAGAAAAAGGGGTTAGAACCGACGATCGCGACCCTGCTCTCCCAAGCCCCCTAACCGTCCACAGAAACGCGGCAATCCCAGCTCGGAATTCTCTATCTCCTTGCTCGCCGGCGCCAAGCTCTTGCCTGGGACGGTCCGAACCTCGATCTGGCGCAGCTTCAGCACCATCTGTTGCGCGCTCGTCTTCTGGCCTCGCCGCATGTCCGACTCCTCCGGTCCTGGCCGATCCCCTCAATCAGCCCGGCCCAAAGCCGGCCGGTCAGGTCACTTCGACCTGTGCGCGGCTCGGACGGGTCAGATATAGGCGGAGGCCAGGGCCGGCGAGCCTTCGAGCGCGTGGGCGAGCACTTCCAATCCGTGCGTGATCTGCTGCCGGGTCGAGGGGCCGCCGAGACAGAGACGCACCGCCTCCGGCGGCGTCCCCGCGATGCAAAACGGGTCGCTGCCGATGACGCCGAGCCCGGCCGACCGACCTTGGCTGGCGAAGGCCGAGCGCGTCCAGCCCTCCGGCAGCGTGATCCAAACGTGGAAGGCATGCGGGTCGGCAGTATAGGTCCCGGCCGGAAGCATCGCGGCCGCGATGCGCTGGCGCGCGGCCGATTCCTCGCGAACGAACTGGACGATGGCCTCCGCCGTGCCATCCATGATCCAGCGCGTTGCCAAGGCCGTCGCGATCGGCGAGGCCATTACGGTCGCGGCCCGGAGTGCACCGCCGAGCGGCAGGGCGGAACGGGCGCTCGGGGCGACCAGGAAGGCGAGGCGAAGTCCGGCACCCAGGCACTTGGCGAGACCCGCCACGTAGTAGGTGATCTCCGGAGCAAGCTCCGCAAAACTCGGTGGCGGAGTCGGGCAGATGCGCGCGTAGGCGTCGTCCTCGATGATGGTGACGGCGTATCGCCGCGCAACCGCGATAATGGCCTCGCGCCGAGCCCTGGGCAGGGTCGCGGTGGTGGGGTTCTGCAGCAACGGATTCAGGTAAATGGCCTTCGGTGCGACTTTGGTGCAGGCGGCGGCAAAAGCATCCGGGTCGACCCCGAATCGGTCCATGGGCAGATCGACGAGGCGCAGCCGCAAATGCGCGGCGAGTGCGCGGATGCCCGGATAGGTAATCCGCTCCGCGCAGATCGTATCGCCCGCCTGGGCGACCTGACCCAGTATGCTGAACAGGGCGCTGTGCGCACCGGGGCAGATCAGCAGACGCTCCCGGGGCGGGACGATTCCGCGGCCTTTCAGCCAGCGCAGAGCCGCTTCCTTATCCTCCTCGGTGCCGCCGAAGCCCTGGTAGCGCAGCAGGCTGGTGAGATCGCCGGACAGGTCCACGAACGCGGCTTGCATGCGGGCTTGCAGGGCCGGCGCGTCGGGCTCTGGGGGCAGGTTCATGGTGAAGTCGACCGGCCCGATCCGACGCGCTGCCGCCGCACCGCTCGAACGGGGCGGACGCGCCGGATCGATCACGAAGGTCCCCTGGCCGACGCGCCCCTCGATCAGCCCGCGCTTGTGGGCCTCGACGTAGCCGCGCGAGATCGTCGTGAAGTTCAGGTCGAGCGCCTCGGCGAGTGCGCGCTGGGTCGGGAGGCGCGTCCCCGCCGTCAGACGCCCGGTCCGGATGTCATCGGCCAACGCCTCTGCAATGGCGAGGTAACGAGGCTTACCCCACCGCTTCAGATCCGGCACCCAGAGTCCGACCGCACCCGTCTGCGGCTTGGGTCGTGCGTCTCGCTCCGGCGAAATCATGCGTGGCGGCCCAGATCATGATGCGATCAATGCGTGATTGTATGGCTTGCAATAGCCATACCGCGGCCATACCTCGAACACTCCCTGGGTTATTTCCATACAATCCATATAATCGCAGATCCGCGAATGCGCACGCGTTGGCGATTTTTTGTCCACGTCACGCCCATCTGGTAGGCCCCGGATACAGATCTGGCGAAGCTAAGCCGTAATTATTGATCGCATTATTGTATGAATATAACACCCGCGCTTTGTATGGCCCATTGATCGAAGATCTCTGGCACACCGCTTGCCATGAATGGACTGCGACCGCTCGAAGATCAGTCTGCCGCGGTTCGTCCATCGAGGAGAACGATCAATGCCTGCTGTGAACCGCGAGCCTCACAAGAAGGGCGATGTCCTGGTCGATTACGAGGAGAAGGTCTTCGAGGACGTCAAAGCCGAGCCGGGCCAGAAGGCGCTTGTCACCTTCCACACCGTCGCGTTCGAGGGCTCCATCGGCCTCGTCAACCTGCTTCAGGCGACGCGCCTGCAGCGCAAGGGCTTCGAGACGTCCATCCTTCTCTACGGCCCGGGCATTACGCTGGGCGTCCAGCGCGGCTTCCCGAGGCTCGGCGACGAGGCCTTTCCAGGTCACCTCAACTTCAACAACCAGCTTGAGAAGTTCATGGCCGAGGGCGGCAAGGTCTATGCCTGCCGGTTCTCGACCCAGGCGCTCTACGGACACGGCGAGGCCGCCTTCATCGAAGGCATCCGCATGATCAATCCCCTCGACGTCCTCGACTGCATCCTCCTGCACAAGCGCGACAACGCCGTGATCATCGACACCTGGACCGTCTGACCGGGCCCTCGGCCCCCAATCCGGGACGTCGCATCCGGCGGCCATGCGGGACGTGGCCGCCGTCACAGCCGGAGGTTCAACCATGTCAGAGAACCGGATCGTGCGGGCTGCCGCCGTCCAGATCGCGCCGGATCTCGACCGGCCGGAGGGGACCCTGGAGCGGGTGCTGAACGCCATCGATGAGGCCGCCGCGAAGGGCGCGCGCTTCATGGTCTTCCCCGAGACCTTCGTCCCCTACTACCCCTACTTCTCCTTCGTGCTGCCGCCCGCGCTGCAGGGCGCCGAGCACCTCCGCCTCTACGAGCGCGCGGTGGCCGTGCCGGGACCCGTGACGCAGGCCGTCTCGGCCGCCGCGCGCCGCCACGGCGCCGTGATCGTGCTGGGGGTCAACGAGCGCGACCACGGCTCGCTCTACAATACGCAGCTGATCTTCGATGCGGACGGCTCCCTGAAGCTCAAGCGCCGCAAGATCACCCCGACCTACCACGAGCGCATGATCTGGGGTCAGGGCGACGGCGCCGGGCTCACCGTGGTCGAGACGGCGGTCGGCCGCGTCGGCGCGCTGGCGTGCTGGGAGCACTACAACCCCCTCGCCCGCTACGCCCTCATGGCGCGCCACGAGGAAATCCACGCGGCGCAGTTCCCGGGCTCGCTCGTGGGCCAGATCTTCGCCGATCAGATGGAGGTGACGATCCGCCACCACGCGCTGGAGGCGGCCTGCTTCGTGGTCAACGCCACCGGATGGCTCACCGACGCGCAGGTGGCACAGGTGTGCCCGGACGAGCGCCTGCGCGGCGCCTGCCGGGGAGGCAATTGCACCGCCATCGTCTCGCCGGAGGGCAAGCACCTCGCGGATCCCCTCGGGCCCGGCGAAGGCATCCTCGTCGCCGACATGGACCTCGCGCTGGTGACCAAGCGCAAGCGGATGATGGACGCGGTCGGCCACTACGCGAGGCCCGAACTCCTCAGCCTCCTCCACGACGACCGGCCGGCCTCGTTCGTGCACCAGCCGATCCATTCCCAGACCGATTTCCGGAGCCTCGACCATGAGCCGTTCTCCGCTTCCGACGAGCCGTCCCGCGTGTCCGCCGGTGGTAGCGGGCCTGGTCGGGATGCCAACGGAGCGCCTGATCAACGCGTTGCAGTCCTACGGCGTTAGGCTCGCCGACACCCGCGCCGGGGCGCCGAGCCGTCGGGGCGGGGCCGGACCGTCGGACCACAAGGCCATGACCATCGCGGGCCGCACCGTGATGGTGCCGGTCCACACCGAGGCCGCCTTCGACTCGCCCTTCCTGGTCCGTCACCCGGACGCCAACGGGGTCTCGGCGATCGAGCATGACGGCGTGGTGATCGGGCAGGCGACCTTCCCGGGCAAGCCGCGCTTCTACGCGCTCTCGACCCTCGACGGCGTGCCTTACGCGAAGATCGCCGTTCTGCACGGGCGGGACGTGCTCGCCACCACCGTGCTCCAGACCTGTATCCGCTACGCCAGTCGCACGAAGACCTGCCAGTTCTGCTCCATCGGCCAGTCCCTCGCCGCCGGTCGCACCGTCGCGCACAAGACGCCCGAACAGCTCGCCGAGGTCGCCCGCGCGGCCGTGCTCCTCGACGGCGTCAAGCACATGGTCATGACCACAGGCACCCCGAACGCGACCGACCGGGGCGCCGCCGTCCTCTGCGCGAGCGCCTTCGCCGTCAAAGCCGCGGTCGACCTGCCGATCCAGGCGCAATGCGAGCCGTCGGATGACGACCGCTGGTTCGAGCGCATGAAGGCCTCGGGCATCGATGCCCTCGGCATGCACCTGGAGGCCGTCACGCCCGAGGTCCGGGCCCGGATCATGCCCGGCAAGGCGAGCGTGCCACTGGAGCGGTACTATACGGCCTTCGAGGCGGCCGTTCCGGTCTTCGGGCGGGGCCAGGTCTCGACCTACATCCTGGCCGGCCTCGGCGACGCGCCGGCGGCGATCCTGGAGATGGCCGAGCGCCTCATCGGGATGGGCGTCTACCCGTTCGTGGTGCCGTTCGTGCCGATCTCCGGCACGCCGCTGGAGAGCCACCCGGCGCCCGGCCCCGAATTCATGCACGGCATCCTCAAACCCCTCGCGGACATGCTGGTCGGCGCAGATCTCCGCGCGACCGACATCAAGGCCGGCTGCGGTCGCTGCGGCGCCTGCTCGGCGCTTTCCACCTACGAGCGCGCGGGGGCGACCTCATGATCCTCGAACCCGTACCGCCGTACTGGCCAAGCCACTTCCGCATCAAGTTCGCCACGAATTCGTGGGAGCGGCGCGCCTGCGCGGCGCTGCGCCGCCAAGTCTTCTGCGCGGAGCAGCGCATCTTCACCGAAGACGACCGGGACGCCGTCGACGCGCACGCCATCCCGATCTGTGCCCTCTCGACGCTCGGCGGCGACGCCGATGCCGTCGTCGGCACCGTTCGCATCCACCACGGATCGGAGCGTCCCGGCGAGTGGTGGGGCTCGCGCCTGGCCGTCGCCGGACCGTTCCGCGGCACCGCCGCGCTGGGCGCCGGGCTCATCCAGGTCGCGGTCGCCTCGGCCCATGCGCGGGGCTGCACGCGGTTCCTGGCCCATGTGCAGGACCGGAACGTCCCGTTGTTCCGGGCCCTGAACTGGACGAGCCTCGAGGAAGTCGCCTTGCACGGGCGAGCCCATCACCTGATGCAGGCGGACCTCGCGGCCTACCCGCCGATGCACGATCCGGAGCACGGGCTCGTCACGTTCCGCAAGGCCGCGTGATGACGGCAGGCTTCGACCTCCAGGCCCTGGCCGGCCAGATCCGTGACGCGCGCGGCGTCGCCCATAAGCGCGACATCGATGCCGTGGTCGCGCGGCTCGGCCTGACCAGCCGGCGCGCCGCGGTGCCGGTCGGTGACGATTGTGCCGCCATACCGGATGGCGACGGCCACCTGCTGTTCGCCATCGAAGGCTTCCTCGACAGCTTCGTCGCGGCCGATCCGTATTTCGCCGGCTATTGCGGCGTCATGGTCAACCTCAGCGACATCGCCGCCATGGGTGGGCGGCCGCTCGCCGTGGTCGACGCGCTGTGGAGCCGGGATGCCGCGGCGGCGGACCCGATCCTGGCAGGCCTGTCCGCCGCTGCCACGCTCTACGGGGTCCCGATCGTCGGCGGTCACACCAACACGCGCGCCCAGGCGAGCAACCTGGCGGTCGCCGTGCTCGGCCGGGCCGGGCCGCGTTTGCTCACGAGCTTCGACGCGGCGCCCGGCGACGACCTCGTCGCGGCGATCGACCTGCGCGGACGCTTCCGCGAACCCTACCCGTACTGGGACGCTTCGACCGGCACGGCGGGCGAGCGCCTGCGCGGTGATCTCGCGTTGCTGCCGGGCCTCGCGGAGGACGGGTTCTGCCGGGCGGCCAAGGACATCAGCATGGCGGGCGTCGTCGGCACCGCCCTGATGCTGCTGGAATGCTCGAAGGTCGGCGGTGTCATCGACCTCGACGCGATCCCGCGGCCTGCGGATATACCGCTCGCCCGCTGGCTCACCGCCTTTCCGAGCTTCGGCTACCTCCTGAGCGTTCGCCCTGAGCGCACGGCCGCCGTGTGCGCGCGGTTCGCCGAACGGGGCATCGCAGTCGCCACGGTGGGTCAGCTCGATGCAAGCCGGGTCGCCCGAGTGCGCGATGCCTCCGGCGGAGAAGCCGTGGTCTGGGACTTCACGGTCAGCCCGCTGATCGGCTGCGGCCAGGACGGTTTGGATGCCGTCCGATGACGGCCCTGCGCATCGCCGTCCTGACCCACTCCACCAATCCGCGGGGCGGGGTCGCGCATTGCCTCGCCCTGGCCGAGGCCCTGTGCGCGCTCGGGCATGAGGCCGTGGTCCACGCGCCCGATCCGTCCGGGCGCGGCTTCTTTCGCCCTGCCGCCTGCCCGATGGTCTCAGTGGCCGCAAGGCCGGTCGCCGGCACGACGGTTGACCTCGTCCGGGCTCGGATCGACGATTACCTGCGCCACTTCGCGTCCCCCGCCGCCTGTGACTTCGACGTCTTTCACGCCCATTGCGGCATCGGCGGCAATGCCCTCGCGACGCTCAAGCACCGCCGCTTGATCCCCGGCTTCGTGCGCACGGTCCATCACCTCGACAGCTTCTCCGACCCGGTGCTGGCGGATTGGCAGGATCGCTCGATTCGTGAGGCCTCGCGCCTGCTCTGCGTCAGCCGCGCCTGGGCGGACCGGATCGCGGGCGATCTCGGTACGGAGATCCCCGTTGTCGGGAACGGGGTGGACCTGTCGATCTACCGAGCGATGCCGACCGAAGCCGACGCGATCGTGCGGGCGCGCTGGGGCCTCGATGGCGGGCCGATCGTCCTGAGCGTCGGCGGCTTCGAGGAGCGCAAGAACACCGCCGGGATCATCGAGGCCTTCGCGCTCCTGCGCAGTCGCCACCCGCAGGCGCAGCTCGTGGTCGTGGGCGGCGCATCGCTCCTTGATCATGCGTCCTACGGCGCCCGATGCCGCGCCGCGCTCAGCGCCCACGGACTTGTGGTCGGGCGCGGCGAGGCAGTCATCGAGACCGGGCCGGTCTCTCAGGAGGAGATGCCGGCCTTCTATCGGACGGCGGACGTTCTCGCCTTTCCCTCCTGGACGGAGGGCTTCGGCCTCTGCGTGCTGGAGGCGATGGCCTGCGGCCTTCCGGCGATCGTCTCCCGCCGGCCGCCCTTCACCGAGTATCTCCGGAGCGACGACGCCCTCTTCGTCGATCCTGGCGATCCCCGGGACATCGCCGACGCCATGACGGCCGCCCTGGCCCCGATGACCCGCGCCGGCCTGCACGCTGCCGGGTCGGCCCGGGCCGCCACCCACTCCTGGCGCGCCTGCGCCGAGCGACACCTCGCGACCTACGCGGCCTGCGCCCGCGTCGAACGGGAGCCGATCCATGTCTGAGATGCATTTCCACATCCGCTGGCCCGATGGCCGGCGCGAGGCCTGTTACTCACCTTCCCTCGTCGTGAAGGACTTCCTCGCCCCAGGCGAGAGCTACGCCCTCGACGACTTTGTCGAGAAGACCCGCACGGCCCTCAACATCGCGAGCGAGCGGGTGCGCGAGAAGTACGGCTTCGCCTGCTCGTCGGCGATGGCCCAACTCGCCCGGATCGAGGCCGCGGCGAAGCGGCAGGCCCCGGGCGGCCTCGTCACGGTCGAGACCTTCGAGCCCTGAACCAGAGCGTCCTTAGGAACATCCCGGAGTCAGAGCCATGACGTCCACGTCCCGTCACGTCCCTGTCGCCATCGTCGGTGGCGGCCAAGCCGGCCTCTCGGTCAGCTACCACCTGAAGCAGCGCGGCATCGAGCACCTCGTGTTCGAGAAGGAATCCGCGGCGCATACATGGTCCTCGCAGCGCTGGGACACGTTCTGCCTGGTCACGCCGAACTGGCAGTGTGACCTGCCGGGGCACCCCTACGATGGGCCGGATCCTCACGGGTTCATGAAGAAGGACGAGATCGTCGCCTACCTGAAGGGCTTCGTCGCCAAGGTGAACCCGCCGATCCGCGAGGGTGTCGCGGTCACACGGGTCGAACGCCGCGAAGATGGTCTTTTCTCGGTCCGGACCTCGGACGGCGACTACACGGCGAGCGAGGTCGTGGTCGCGTCGGGCGGATATCATACGCCGATCATCCCGCGCATGGCCGAGAAGCTGCCGGGTTCGGTCACGCAGATCCACTCGAACCAGTACCGCAACCCGGCGCAACTGCCCGCGGGCGCGGTTCTGGTGGTGGGATCGGGTCAGTCCGGCGCCCAGATCGCCGAAGACCTTCAGCTCGCCGGCCGCATGGTCCATCTCGCGGTCGGCGACGCGCCGCGCTGCGCCCGGTTCTACCGGGGCCGCGACGTCGTCACGTGGCTCGCCGACATGGGCTACTACGAGATGACGGTCGACAACCACCCGCTGCGCGACGGCGTCCGCGACAACACCAATCACTATGTGACCGGCCGCGACGGCGGGCGCGACATCGACCTGCGCCGCTTCGCCCGCGAGGGCATGAAGCTCTACGGCGCGTTGGACGACTACCACGACGGTACGCTGCGCTTCCGCGACAACCTCAAGCGCTCACTCGACGGGGCAGACCGGACGTACAACGGCATCAACGCGGCCATCGACAAGTACATCGCCGAGAACGACATCCAGGCTCCTGTTCAGGAGCCCTACACACCCGTTTGGGAGCCGGGTGAGCCCGTCACCGGCCTCACCCTTGCGGGCTCCGGCATCACGTCGATCATCTGGTGCATCGGCTTCACGCCGGATTTCCGGTGGCTCGATGCGTCCGTCTTCAACGGCGCAGGAAGCCCCAAGCACAAACGCGGGGTGACGAAGGAGGACGGTGTCTACTTCATCGGCCTGCCCTGGCTGCACACCTGGGGCTCGGGCCGCTTCGGCGCGGTCGGCCGCGATGCCGAGTTCGTCGCGCAAGCCATCCAGAAGCGCCTCGGTGCCGAGCGGTTCGCTCTGAAATTCGCCGTGTAGCCATCCACCCCATCCGCTTTCCGACAGTCGGTGCGATGACGCGCGGACATTGCTGCATCCCGGCTTGTAAGTCTTAGTCGCGCCACTTCCAGAGATTCGTCTTGAAATCGCCAGGGCCGGGATTCGCGTAGGCGGCTCGAAGGAAAGACGTTTCACGTCGGTCGATGCCTGTGTTCCTGCAAACGAAGCATCCTGGCCCGATCGGCCACCCGGAGCCGAATCGCGCACATCGGGCGATCATTTTATATCGACCTGCGGGATGATAGATTTTGCATCCATCTCGCTCCAGGAAAATAAATAATATCGCGACGATCGGGGCGCCAGCATCCTAGCTTGGCCATTGCCACTGCATTCGATTTGTGAGATCATTCAGCAACGTCGAATATACCGAGGGCGTTGCGATGCACAGGGCTTGGCGAATATTTTATTTGGCCATAGCCTGCGCCGCGGGGCTCGTTGCTGCGCCGGATGCACAGGCGGCGGAATATGCGCAAGGCATCTACGTTCTCGGCAACCGTGGCCCGCTCGCGGGCGTGACACCGCCGCCGGGCTTCTACTTCGAGAGCGAGACATACTACTATTCCGGCAATTTCGGCGGAAACCGCCTCTTCCAGGGCGGCGGCGTCGTCGCCGCTAACATCAAGAACGACACGAGCGCGAACTTCGTTACGCCGATCTGGGTCACGCCGTTCGAGATCCTGGGCGGCAATCTCGGCTTTTCCATCACTATTCCGTTCGGCACGCCCAATGTCAGTGCCGGGGCCGTCCTCGCCTCGCCGCGCATCGACCGCATCATTGCCGGCCGCGAGCGGGACGCCAACTTTACCGTCGGCGACATCTATCTCGCCTCGTTCGTAGGCTGGCATTCCGGCAACTTCCACTGGAGCGGCACGCTCCTCGGCGTCGTCCCGTCCGGCAGTTTCGAGAACGGCCAGCTCTCCAATATCGCACTCAATCGCCCGGCGATCGATCTCAGCGCCGCGCTCACCTACCTCGATGCGCTTCTCGGCTACGAGCTCTCGGTCGTCCCGGGCATCACATTCAATTGGATCAATCCAGCGACGCAATACCTCACTGGCACGGAGTTCCATCTGGAATGGTCGGCGTCGAAGTACTTGAGCAAGGAACTGTCGGTCGGTCTCGTTGGCTACTATTACAACCAGCTCACCGGCGACAGCGGTTCGGGCGACAGGATCGGCTCGTTCAAAGGTCGAGTCACGTCACTCGGTGCCCAGATTGGCTACACCTTCAAGCTGGGCGAAATCCCGGTCTCGACGAATGTGCGCTTCTTCCGCGAGTTCGATGTCAAGAACCGCTTCGCCGGCACGGCAACGTATCTAACAATCTCTGCGCCACTCTGGGTCGCTCCGGCACAGCAGCCGGCGGACCTTAAGCCGCTCGTGACGAAGCTCTGACGTCGGTTACGGATTATCTCTGCCCAAGAACGCGGCCACACGGGCTAGCCTCACATCCGAGGTCGATTTGGCCAAGTGGGACGGTGAGGGGTCAGACACCGGGCGTCGTCATCGGCCGGTAGTGAGAACCCGGATATGCGATGCAGACAGGCTTGTTCTTCAAGCATGCAGCCTGCTTGGCGCGTTCCCGGACCGCGCCAGAACACGACCGGTGACAAGCCAAAGCTGCGTGGACGCCTGCAGCCGACGGACCTGCCGCGCGGGAGGAGCGTGCATCGTTGGCCACTGCGCTGAAGGACAACGTCCCCGAACGCCGATCCAAGGCCGGCCTCCACCTGCGCCAATCGCCTCCGGAGAGGAGTGACCCATGCCCTGCAAGGCCGCATCACGGGCTTCTTCAAGGGCGGGCAGATTGGGAGAAGGTCTGCAGCGCGTTTGATGCCGCCGCAGGCAGAGCTTGCAGATCGTTCATCCGCGCTTTTGCGCCTGCGATTGAAAATCGCGGAGCGCTTCAGGTGTCACGCTCGACTCCCCGAGATCCACAATGATCCGATTCAGCTTGCCGGTGAAGTTGAACGGAACCTGATAGTCAGAGTCATCGACAGGCGTACCGGTATCGAGACCGACATCCAGGGTTTCATCCCAGGCAAAGGTGAAGGGCAGCGTACGCGGCAGGGAACGCCGTGCCACTTCCTGGCCGTCGACGGAAAGCGTACCCGATCCGCCTCGCGAGAACGGGGCGCCGTTCGCGTCCATCTGCCAGTCGAAGACAAGAGTGTGCCGACCGGGCGACAGCGCGACCGCGGCTTCCCATTTCGGTCGCTCCATGCCCAGCAGGTTCATTGTAAACACAGGCTTGCCCTCGCGCAGGTACAGGCCCCAGCCGGCAAAGCGGCCGCCTTGGGTAATCAGCATCCCGTTGGCCCCGCCCTGCGGCACCTCGATTTCGGCCGAAATTCGATATGAGCGATTGAGGATATTGGGCGCCGAATTCGCCTGAATGCCGAAGACCGGCGCTGTATAGATGAATTGCTTGCGGCCGGCGGCCGGGCCCGGTCGTGGCGTGATCATACCCGTGATCACCGAATTGTTTACAGGAAGCACTTGATAGCGGGTCGCTTCCACAAGCCAGAGCTCCTGCATGACACGCAGTCGCTCAGGCTCCTGTCTCGCAAGATCGTTCAACTCTGTGGGATCCTGCGCGAGATTGTACAGCTCCCAATTGTAGCCGTTGATCGCATCATCGGGAACCGGGGCGCCCGGATTCCACGGCGTGGCTATGGGTGTCGTGCACGCGACCCATCCGTCGTGGTAGATCGCGCGGTTGCCGAAGATTTCGAAATACTGGGTCTTGCGATGGGACGGCGCATCCGCGTTGGGCTTGTCCCAGGTGTACACAACACTGGTGCCTTCCACCGGCGCTTGTGCAATCCCGTTCACCATGGTGGGAGGTGGAATGCCGATCGCTTCGAGCAGCGTTGGCACAATATCAATCACGTGATGAAACTGCATTCGTATTCCGCCCTTATCGGCGATACGCTTTGGCCAGGAGATTGCCATACCATTGCGTGTGCCGCCGAAGTGCGACGCCACCTGTTTGGTCCAGCGATAAGGCGTATTGAATGCGAACGTCCATGGCACGGCCATGTGATTATAGGTGCGGTCGCTGCCCCAGGCCTCGATCAGCGGCAACTGCTGCTCGACCGTGAATGACTGAAGATTGAAATAGGCGACCTCATTCGGCGTGCCGTTCATGGAGCCTTCGGCACTGCTGCCGTTATCGCCGCTGATGTAGATGATCAGCGTATTGTCGAATTGTCCGAGATCTTCGACCGCCTGGATGACGCGGCCGATCTCGTGGTCGGTGTAGGCGAGATAGGCCGCATAGACCTCCACCTGCCGCGTGAAGAGCCTCTTCTCGTCGATCGTCAGGCTATCCCACCGCTTCAGGAAATCCGGCCACGGCGGCAATTGCGCGTTCGCCGGAATCACGCCCAGCGTCTTCTGATTGTCGAAGATCTGACGGGCAAGCGTTTCCCAACCGGCGTCGAACTTGCCCTTGAACGTCTCGATCCAGTCTTTCGGCGGCTGGTGCGGCGCGTGCGTGCCGCCTGGCGCGTAGTGGATGAACCAGGGACGGTTGGGCGTGACCGCCGCAAGCGTCCTGATGTGGCTGATGGCATCGTCGGCCATCGCGGTCCCGAGATTCCAATCCTTCCGTCCGACGTAAGGATGGATCGGTGTTGTGTTGCGGAAGAGGTTGCCCGGCTGCCATTGGCTCGTATCGCCGCCGACGAACCCGAAGAAATAGTCGAAGCCCATGCCGACAGGCCAATTGCCGAACGGGCCGACGGGATTGGCTTCCCACGCAGGGATATTGTGGTTCTTTCCGAACCAGGCGGTGGAATAACCGTTCAGACGCAGCGTCTGCGCCACCGTGGCTTTCTCCGGCGGAATAATCGAGTTGTATCCGGGAAAGCCCGAAGACATTTCCGAGATATTTCCGGTCCCTGCCGAGTGATGGTTGCGGCCCGTGAGCATGGCTGCACGCGTGGGCGAGCAAAGGGCCGTGGTGTGGAAGGCCGTGTATCGAAGACCGGCCGCAGCGATCTTGTCGAGCGCGGGGGTCGGGATGAGGCCGCCGAAGGTCGACGGCGCGCCGAAACCGACGTCGTCGGTCAGGATCAGAAGTACATTGGGCGCGCCCTCCGGGGCAGCAACCGCGGGCGGCCAAGCGGCAACGCTATCCTTTGCCGTCGGCATGATCGTGCCGCTGAATTGCGGCGTTGGCGTCGGCAACACACGGCTGTTCGGGAACTCGACGGCATTCGGCGCCCCTGGGCTTCCACGGAGCTGCGCGTGGACAGCGGTTCCTGTCACAGCCAGAGCGGCCGTTCCGGAGAGCAGGGCACGGCGGGTTGGACGGAACGTTGCGCCTTCGGGGGGCGTCGGCAAATCAATATTCGGCGCTGTCTCAGAGGGCTCGCTTTTCTTGATCATCGCAGTCCTCCCGCTGAGGCCGATCGCGTTCGATGCCCGGATCTGACGACGCAACGAAAGCCAAGATGGCTCGTCGAAGTGTCGACTGCCTCGGCATGTCGCGCCGCCGGACGGTAGCGTTGGCAGTAGTTCGGCGAGCACAAGTGTGAACCGCCCTTGATCACCTTCCGGGGAATGTTGATCTCCGGCTGACCAGGGTCGTAGCTGCCTTCCACGCATCCGCCACGCGGATTCATCGGGATACAGCAAGCCTTGGGCGCATCGCCCTCATGCCTTGGCGCATACCAGTCGGTCGTCCACTCCCAGACATTGCCGATCATGTCGTGCAGGCCGTAGCCGTTGGGCGGGAACGCGGTCACCGGCGAGGTGCGCTCGTAGCCGTCCAGGGCGAGATTCTCGTGCGGGAAGGCGCCTTGCCAGGTATTGGCCATGTGCCGGCCGCCCGGCGTGAGCTTGTCGCCCCAGGCGAATTCGGCCCCGTCGAGACCGCCGCGCGCGGCGTATTCCCACTCAGCCTCGGTCGGGAGGACCTTGCCCGCCCAGGCTGCGTAGGCATCAGCGTCGGCGTAGGCGACGTGCACCACCGGGTGATCGTCAAGGCCGGCGATCGAGGAGCCCGGCCCGTAGGGCCGCCGCCAATGCACGCCGAATCTGAAGCGCCACCATGCGCTCCAATCGTGCAGTTCGACCGCGCCCCTGGGCGGCTTGAACACGAGCGAGCCGGGCTTCAGCATGTGCGGCAACGCGCCGGGGTAGTCCTTCGGGTCGGGCCGGCGCTCGGCCATCGTCACGTAGCCGGTGGCGCGCACGAAGGTCCGGAAATCGGCATTGGTGACCGGCGTGCGGTCGATCCAGAAGCCGTCTATGCAGACTCGATGGACCGGGGCCTCTTCCGGATAGTGCCGGTCCGAACCCATCCGGAACGTCCCTCCAGGCACAAAGACCATGTCCGGCGAGGGATCTGACGACATGGCGAACCGGTGGAGGATGGGAACTCTCGGCATCGCGCGCGCCTCAACGCGGACCAACGAGAATGCCTGCTGAAGGCGTGAAGCAACGTATCAAGTCTGCGCACGGCAGCTTGACCGAATGGGACAGGGGATCGGTTTCGGCTCGGAAGCGCACTGTCCCATCCGGCTAGATCTGATGGAAGTTTTTCTGAGCCTGCGTGCCACGGTCCGCACCCGTAGGCCGAGATACCGGATCTCCGGATACTCTTCGCTTCAGCCCCGATCGAAAGAGCCCCTTTCGACGGCCCGTTCAGGGGCGGCACAGGCCGATATGGGACGTCTGTCTAGCCCGCTGGGGCGCCCAAAAGCCGCCGTTCAGATCTCGGCCCAATCCGGCGGGCTGCCTCGTGTTACGATAGCAGTTTCGGGTGCCGCGCATGATCGGCGGAGAACGGGCGCGCCGTGCGGGTAAGCCGTGCGGCCCTTACGGAAAGGCGCTAAAGGCGCTCCATGTCAGACGCTCTGTTTTCGCCGGCCGTGGCTCGCAACGCCGGACCCATCGTCGAAGTCCTGAAGCGCGTCATGCCGCCCGACGGCCTCGTTCTCGAGATCGCAAGCGGGTCTGGTGAGCACGCCGTTCACTTCGCCAATGCGATGCCCGCGCTCTATTGGCAGCCCAGCGATCCAGACGAAGCGGCGCGCCGCAGCATCGGCGCCCATGCGCGGGCCTCGGGCCTGTCCAACATTCGTTCGCCGCTCGCGATCGATGCGGCCCGTCCGCCATGGCCGGTGGCGCGGGCCGATGCGCTCGTCGCGATCAACATGATCCATATCGCGCCCTGGGACGCCACCACCGGGTTAATGGCCGGCGCGGGCGCAACGCTTCCGGCGGGGGGCGTTCTCTATCTCTACGGTCCGTTCCGAGAGAATGGTGCCCACACCGCGCCGAGCAACACAGCGTTCGATGACAGCCTGCGAGCGAGGAACGCGTCCTGGGGCGTGCGTGACATCGAGGCCGTCGCGGCCGCCGCCAGGGCGCAGGGGCTACACCTTTTCGAGCGCGTCGCGATGCCGGCCAACAATCTGAGCCTGATCTTCCGTAAGACAGGCCAATCCCCTGCGCCTGTCCGGGAGGCATCGCTTTGACCTCATCGACCTCGACAAGCGCGGTCGTGATCGGCGCTTCCGGCGGCATCGGCCAAGCCCTGGTCTCCCGACTCGCCGCGAGTGAGGCCTATGCGCCGATCTTCGCGCTCTCCCGCTCGCAGCCGTCAGTCCCGCGTGGCGTCCGCACCCACTCGATCGACCTGGGCGACGAGGCGTCGATCGCCACGGCCGCGGCCAAGGTCGGTGAGGCCGGATCAGCCGGTCTGATCATCGTCGCGACCGGCATCCTTCATCAAGAGGGCGTCTTGCCCGAGAAGGCGCTCAAGACGCTCGATACCGCCGCCATGGCCGCCGTCCTTTCAATCAACACGATCGGCCCTGCGCTCGTCGCCAAGCATTTCGTGCCGTTGCTGGCGCGGGAGGGACGGTGCGTGTTCGCGGCGTTGTCGGCGCGGGTCGGATCCATCGAAGATAATCGGCTCGGTGGCTGGTACGCCTATCGCGCCTCGAAGGCGGCTTTGAACCAGATCCTACGGACCCTCTCGATCGAGGTGGCCCGCAGCCGACCGGACGCAATCGTCGTCGGCCTGCATCCGGGCACAGTCGCCTCCAACCTGTCGCGGCCCTTCCGGCCCGATCCGAGTGCCGAGGGTGTCTTTCAGCCCGATGAGAGTGCGGCTCATCTCCTGCGCGTGCTCGGCGACCTCGAAGTGAAGGATACCGGAGGCGTCTTCGCCTGGGACGGCACGCGTATCCCAGCCTAGGCGCGGCACCCGCTGACGCGCGTCATACGGTTTATGCCGGAGTGATAGCAGACGCCGAAGTCTGGTCTTCGTGTTGCCAGCATATTCGCCTCCAGAATGTGCCCCTTTCGGTTTTGTGAGGCGAACTCCTTCGGACCCTGAAGCGGCCGGGGTCCCTCGGTTGTCGTCGGCACTGTCTCGTCGGGGGACATCGACGCTGGCTCGCGCCGTGGGTCGGACCTGCAAGCCTTGCCTGTGTGCGGCCTGTCCGGCTCAGGGCGTCGGAAACCAGTTTCCGTGGAAACCTGGCGGGATCCGATGCCCGAGCCGGACAATCGCCAATGGGGGCGCCTCGAACGAGCGAGCATCGAGGATCGCAAAGTCCGTCGTTTCATGCGTCGTGTCGATCACGAAGCCCATCAGCCAGCCTTCGTCCTCACCAGCACCTTCGCTTGCAGGCATGAACACGAACTCGCCCGGGACGTGATGCTCGCCGAACGGGTGCACGCGGCGCTCACCCGTCTCAAGATCATGCTTGTAGAGCGTCGTCGCGCCGGCAAGCTGCGGATTGCCGTCTGCGGGTACGGACACCGTGTAGGCATACCGATATTTCTGCCCGAAGCGGCGCTCGTCGATGCGGGGAAACTCCTGCGCGGCTTGGTCGATCACGCGACGCTCGACGCGTTGCGTCGTGGGGTCCAGGGTCCAGCGCTCAAGCCGACCCAGCGTGTCGAGTTCGCCGCCCTCCGAGGCGAACATCGTCGGATAGGCGATCACGTCGAGGATCACGCGCCCATCGTCACCGTCGAAGGCGTTGACGGCATGGAAGACGAAACACGGCTCGACGTCGCACCACACGATGTCGGTGGCGCCCCCGTGACGAGGAAGCAGCCCGACCCGGGCGCGGTGAGCGCTGTTCCAGCGAAACGGGAAGCGGTGGCCGGCGAGCACGGCCCGCATCGAGAAGGTGACGGGAAGGTCGAGCACGATCACGAAGCGTGCCGTGATCGCGCAGTCGTGGACGCAGGGACCGTGCTGGACCGCGATCGGTACGTCGCGGACCACCTTGCCGGCCGCCGAGACGACGACGTGGCGGATGGCGTCCCAGACACGCCCGTCATAGGCGATCGCGTGGGTCTCGCCAGTGATCGGATCGCGGTGCGGATGCCCCGTGAAGGATCTAGCGAGCGTGCCCTCGAACGGATTGTAGCGTTGCGTCTCCAGGGTGTCGGAGAGTTCGACAGGGAAGCTGCCTGCTTCGACGACCGCGAAGGCGCGGCCCCCGATATCGACGACGTTGGTGTTGACGGTGTCGTTTGCGCCCCGACGCGGGCCGGGTGCGGCGGGCCGACCGAGGGCGGCGGCGGCCGTGCGCGAGCCGATCCACCGATTGCGGTACCACAAGGCTTTGCCATCCTTGATGGCAAGACCGTGCACCATGCCGTCGCCGAGAAACCAGTTGTGACCGCCCGACGCGGGCCGCACGGGGTTCGCGCCCATCTTGAGGTACCGACCGTCGAGCTGGGTCGGTATCGAGCCGATCACGGCGAGATCCTGCAGCGTCAGTTCCTCCCGCATCGGCTCGTGGATGCCGATCACGAAGGGGTTCGGAGTCTTTGGCAGCCGCGCCCGGTTGTAGGCAGCCACCAATTCGACGCCGCCTTCGAGGACAGCGCGGACGGCGGATCGAATGGGATTTGGCATCGGGAGCAATCCCTTGGGTGCGTCATGGGCAGAGATGCCCTCATGTCGAGGGCGACCCGGCTCCGACGATGCGGAGCGGGCAAGTCTGCGACCTCCGGCCTACCGGACCAGGACGACGGCTTTCCGCTCGTGGGACGGATGGTCGATCTGGGCGACGATGTACCCTGCCACGTCGGCTCGAGAGATCAGGCCGTTTCGCCAGGACGCGGGCTCGGTCAGGACCTTGTAGCGGCCTGTCGCGGCGCCGGGCGTCAGGACGCCGGGCCTGACGAGCGTCCAATCTAGGCTGCTCCTGCGGATGCGCATCTCCTGCGCGTCCTTGTCGTCGTAGGCGCGTCCGAACACCAAACGGAATGGCAGTTGCTGGAGAAGTCCGATCGCATCCCGGCTGTCGCCCGCACCGAAACCGGTGACGGCGATCAGCCGTTTCACCCCGGCGGTCTCCATTGCGGGCACGAGAAGGTTGGTCGCTTCCGAGAACAAGCGGACGGGCCTGATGAGATCCCTGGTCGGTACGCCCAGCGCCTGCACCACGACATCCACGCCATCGAGGGCGGCGGCGACATCGGCCGCATTCACCGCGTCGCCCGTGAACCGTTCCAAGCTCGGATCCGGAAGACCGATGCCGGCTGCAGACCGCGCGAAGGCGCGCACACGGTGCCCGGCCGCCAGAGCCGCCTTTGTGGTCACCAGGCCGATGCCCTTGCTGGCGCCTATGACGAGAACATGTGCCATGCTTGGTTCCTCACCACCGTGGTGTTCGACAAGACCGCATGGCGGGAAGCCGCGCTATGTGGCCCCTTGACCGGGGCCTGTCGGGTGTGAGTGGCCCGAAGGGGGATCGCGCTTGTTCACGGGCCTGTGGCAACGATCGTGGGCGGCCGAACCAGACCGAGAGTATGACGCCATGAGCGGGAGCAAGCTCTGGAACCGCGTTGCCACAATGGGGTGGGCGTCGACGCGACCGAGACGCTCATCAGTCTCCGTGCAAGGGATCTCGGCGGCTTCGAGATTCGACGCGCCGTGCCGGCACCGGATCGCCGGACGGTTCGGGCATGCCGTGTCTTCCACCAAGCCGGCCCCGCCGCACGTCTGACGGGCCAGGGTATCGATGTCTGGCCGCATCCGCAGATCGGTCTCGCCACCGTGACCGGCCTCTGCCGCGGCGACGTCCATCGCCGGACCCGCCCCGGGGCCGATCGAGTCATCCGTCCGGGCGCAGTGGACTGGATGGTCGCGGGCCGCGGAGTCGCCCATTCGGAGCGCATTACGGCGACGGCGCGCGGCGGGCCGAACAGCCTGTTCGGGATCCAGACTGGGTTCGCTCTGCCGGAGAGCCACGAGGACGCGGCGTCGACCTTCGCGTGTCACGCTGACGAGCCGCCACCGCCGATCGGGATGCACGCGCAGAACCGACTTTTCATCCCGCGCTTTCGACAACAAAAAATGAATTATTTCGCTTGCCATATGATCCTGGCACACAGAATAATGCATGCCGCCAAGTCAATCTCGGAACCCGCGAGATGGTTCCGGCACGGGCAAGCAACCCGCCGACGTGCACGCCAATACTACAGCACGTCGCCGAATGTCAGCGCAGGGACGAGGGAGGAAGCTCATGGCCATGCCAGATGCCGTGCCGGGTACGGCAACGCCTAATACCAATCGATGGCTACAAATTGTGCTTGGCGTGATCTGCATGGTTGCAGCGGCCAACATCCAGTATGCGTGGACGCTGTTCGTCCCCGAGATCCAGAAGACCTTCAACTGGGACCGTGCCGCGATCCAGGTCGCCTTCACGATCTTCGTCGTCGTCCAGACCTGGCTGACCCCGATCGAGGGGTACTTCATCGACAAGTACGGTCCCAGCCGCGTCGTCATGTTCGGCGGTCTGATGACGGGCCTGGCCTGGGTCATCAACTCCTACGCCACGAGCTTGAGCGGCTTCTATCTCGGCTCCGTGGCCGGCGGTATCGGCGTCGGCTGCGTCTACGCCACCTGCGTCAACAACGCGCTCAAGTGGTTCCCCGACAAGCGCGGCCTGGCGGTCGGCCTCACGGCGGGCGGCTACGGCGCCGGCTCCGCACTCACCATCCTGCCGATCGCCAAGATGATCGACGGCGGCAATTACGCCCAGGCCTTCTTCATCTTCGGTCTGATCCAGGGCGCGATCATCATGGCCGCCGCCATCGCCATGCGCGCGCCACTCAAGAACCAGGTGCCATTCTCCACCAAGGTCCTTCAGTCGCGGCGCGACTACACGCTGGCCGAGGCGCTGCGCACCCCCGTCTTCTATGTGATGCTGCTGATGTTCACCTGCACGGTGACGGGCGGCCTGATGGCGGTGGCCCAGCTCGGCGTGATCGCGCAGGATCTCGGGGTGAAGAACTTCCAGGTCAACCTGTACTTCTTTGCCATGGCGGCGCTGCCCTTTGCGCTGATGCTCGACCGGATCATGAACGGCATCTCGCGCCCGCTCTTCGGCTTCATCTCGGACCGGATCGGACGGGAGAAGACCATGTTCATCGCGTTCGCGATGGAGGGTATCGGCATCGTGGCACTGGGCTATTTCGGTTCCAATCCGTGGGCCTTCGTCATCCTGTCCGGGGTGGTGTTCCTGGCCTGGGGCGAGGTCTACTCGCTGTTCAGCGCCACCGCTGCCGACACGTTCGGCTCCAAGCACATCGGCAAAATCTACGGCGTGCTCTACTGCGCCAAAGGCTTCGCGGCGCTGTTCGTGCCGGTGGGCAACCTGATCATGCAGGCGACCGGCACCTGGGCCACGGTCCTCTACACGGTGGCGAGCATGGACCTGATCGCCGCCTTGCTGGCGATCGCGGTGCTGCGGCCGATGCTCAAGCAGCACCACAAGGCAAACAACGACGCGGCAGCTCCCAAGCTGGCGCTGGCTCACGCCTGAGCGTCGGGCTCGGCCACGGCGCGGCCCGGCGAAAGCCTCAAGGCCCCGGCTCCGGAATTCCGGAGCCGGGGTCGTGCTGACCGGCCAAGTTGCGGCACCCGCATGCCTATCGCATCTCCGGGACGCATGCGCGTCGCAGACAGCCTGGAACACTCGGGCCTCCAGCCACCATCGCGTCAGGCACCGCTTTCCAGGCCCCCGTTTTCAAGCGGCCTCCCAGGTGCGCTCCGGCGCGTTCCTCGGATTTGATGCCAAGATCGATTTTTCGGCGCTCTCGGAGCTCGACTGTGCTGCAGCCACCTGAGACCTCTTTGGGTCTAATCTCGATCGGACAGACTGTGAGCCTGCGTGAGCAGGCCTACGACCGCATCAAGCGATCGATCCTCGCGATGGATCTCTACGACGGATCGGCACAGATCCGGCTGAACGAACACCAGATTGCGCAAGATCTCGGCATCAGCCGAACGCCAGTCCGAGAAGCCCTGACGCTTCTGGAACGGGAGGGCTTCGTAAGCACGGTGCCACGCCGCGGACTCTTCGTGACGCGCAAGACCAAGCGCGAAGTCATCGAGATGATCAGGGTCTGGGCCGCGCTGGAGGGCTCGGCAGCTCATGCCGCCGCCACGCACGCCACGGACGCCGATCTCCGCGACCTGAGCAAAGTCTTCCAGGATTTCGATCCCTCGGCATTGCCTGTTCATTTGACCGCTTATGAGGAAGCCAACCTCGATTTTCACCAGATGATCATCCGTCTCGGCGGCTGTGGATTGATGGTCGAGATGACGACCAACCTGTTCATCCACATGCGGGCGGTTCGATCGGCCTTCCTCCATCGGTCGGGGCGGTATGAAGTCTCGATGCGCGAGCATGCCGCCATCATCACCGCGCTGCAGGAACGCGACGCCGATCAGGCTGCGGTCCTCGTTCGCGATCATGCACTTGGTTTGATCGCCCACGTCGAAGCACATTGGGCGTGGCCAGAAGAATAAGGGACATCTCTGACGGAGGATCGACCCATGCTACCGTCCGTTCAGACCACCGACCTGCTCGGCCTCGGCTTCCTGATCATCGGCCTCGTCGGAGCGGGCGTTGCCAGCGCAAGCCGGTCGCCGCGTTTTGCAGAAGAGCCGCGTGAGGAACTCGCGGGCGGAGCGGTGCTTGTGGCGATCCTCGGGCTCGCCTTCGTACTTGCCGAATGACAGACACAGCGCAAGCAGGATCGGCCTCTTCGCGTGCGGCAGCGAACCAGCCCAGTGCCTCCGACGGTCGATCGGTCTGCTCCCGATACGTCTGAAGGGCCTTCCGGCGTCTGCGGAGTGAGATGTCCGTCACACCGCTTCCGGGACAGACATGCCCTAAAGCGGACGGCGTCTCCGCGCCTCCTGTGGAGACCAACGGTGCTTCGTCGGGGACAAACGCGAACGGCCAGGATCGAGGCGGCTTCCGTGCACGGGCAGCCTCTCGTCCGTTGACTCCCCGGGCATTCGCTGAGGTGGTCACGCAGGCGGGCGAATGAATCCCGGAGCCTCACCTGCCGGCCGAACCGAACTCCGGGACATCCTCAAGCGAGGCCGCGTGACGCGGCCCGTCATGGCTCAGGCCAGGGTCGGGACCGGGCCGGTGAAGCCCGCGGCCGGCTTGTCGCCGTCGAAGTGATTGGCGAGCGCGACCACGACTGCGAAGTTGGCGATGGCGGCAACGGGGAGGAAAGCGAGAGCGGCGAGCAAGGTCATCGGCGGCGTCCTGTTGTGCGGTGCGCAAGAAGCGATATCGCACTGCACGCCTTGTCTGGTATGCCACATACCTCAAACCCGATATGCAGAGATTGCATGAGCAGATCGGGATGAGTGGCGTCTGCCGAGTGCCGTCATGCGAAACGTCAAGTCGGGGTGACGCAAAGGCGGCCTGTCGAGGCGACAACAGGGGATCTATTCGACTTGCGATAAACCGATCATCTGCTTTCATTCCCGCCTCACTTGGCGGTCTGTCGCATCACTGTGAAAGTATAACACGCGGAATTTTCGTACCAATCTACCCCAAGTCGACGTTGCGGAACGGCCGACGGACAGCCGATTTCGGGATCTGTTCACGGCAGTCTGCGCGGCCGGCATGGATTGATAGGAGGTTGCCCGCCTTTTCGACCGGTCTTCTCCGAAGCGGCCGTTACACGTTCGGCCAGCCTACGCCATGCTGGATCAGGGTCAGTTCGGTCGCTGACGCTGCAGACGGTCCGACCTCACGTTATGCCCCTACAGAAAGCGATGATGGGGTGAGCCTCACCGCAGCGACAGGGTGCGGGGGAGGTCGGACAGGGGCTCGACCCCGTTGGCGGTGACGATCACGGTCTCCGAGGCGCCGACCGTCCAGGCTCCGTAAGAGCGCAGGGTCGCCGGCAGGTGGAAAACCATGCCGGGCTCGATGGGCCGGTCCTGTCCGGTGAAGAGCGAGAGCAGGCCGCCCTCCCCCCAGTCCGGGGCGAAGGCGACACCCATGGAGTAGCCGATCCGCTTGCGAAAGGCCGGACCGTAGCCCGCCGCATCGATGATGGCCTGTGCCGCCGCGTGCGGGGCGGCGCAGGGATGGCCGGGGCGGATCGCCGCGAGCGCCGCGTCGAGGGCGCGCAGGGCGCAATCCATCATCCGCAACGCCTCGGCCGGCGGCGGACCGATCCAGACGCTGCGCATCAGCGCCGCGTGGTACCGGGCGTGACTGCCGGCGAGTTCGAGGAAGACGGCGTCGCCCGGCTCCAGCCGGCGGCGGCGCCACGTCATGTGCGGCAGTCCGCTGCGCGGACCCGACGCGACCAGGGGCTCCATCGCCACGGCTTCGGACCCGGCTGCGATCGCGGCCCCAAGCATGGCGGCGGCGACGGCATTCTCGTCGGTGCCCGCCGCGCAGGCGTCGAGTCCTGCGGCGAGCCCGGCCTGCGCGTATCGAGCGGCGGCCCGGATCGCCTCCAGCTCAGCCGCCGACTTCACGGCCCGGAAGGGGGCGAGGAGGCCGGAGCCGTCGAGCAGCGGCCCGCTTCCGAGCGCGGCGTCGATCCGCCCCGCGAGCAAGGGCGAGACGAACCAGCCGTCCCGCTCCAGGGCCGGCCGGGTGAGCCCGCGCCCGCGCACGAGGGCCGCCAGGGCCTCGGCCGGGTCGGCGCCGTCCGGATAGGCCTGGATGTCGTCGAGCCAAGTGTTGGCGGCCGCGCCCGGCAATTCGAGCTGCCGGACCAGGAGGGCCGGGTTCCCCTCTACCGGTACGAGGAGGGCCTGGAAGGCGAAGTAGCCCGCCGTCTGGCGGCCGGTCAGCCAGTAGATCGTCTCCGGGCCGGTCACCACAAGGGCGTCGTGGCCGGCCGCCGCGATGGCGGCCCGGGCCGCCGCCTGCCGGGCGGCGAACTCCGCCTCCGGGAAGGCCGCCTCGCGGCCGCGCAGGCCTGTGAATTCGTGCATCGCGCCGCCCTCGCCCCAAACTCCGCTCAGACTCCGCTCAGACTTCGCTCAGACTTCGCTCAGGCGACGGATGATGCCCTGCTTGAAATTCTCGAGATGGGCCGCGATGGCGTCCGCCGCCGCCGCCGCGTCCTTCGCCCGCAGGGCGGCAACCACCGCGAGATGTTCGCGATGGACCGCCTCGAACCGCTCAGGCATCCGGCTCAGGTTGAACATCTGCGTCTTGAGCCGCAGATCCTTGATCGTCTTGGCGAGGATCGCGTTGTGGCTGTGATCCGCGATCAGGTCGTGGAAGCGCCGGTCGACCTCCCAGTTGCCCGGCGCGTCCGGGTCGCCCGCCGCCAGCAGCGCCTCCATCTGCCGCTGCAGATCCGCCAGCACCGCGTCGGCGATCCGGCCGGTGGCCAGCATGACGCTCTCCCGCTCCAGCAGACGGCGGACATGCAGGATCTCCACCAGTTCGCGCAGGGAGAATTCCTTGACCACGAGCATCCCCCCGGGCTGCCGTTCGATCAGCCCCTCGGTCTCCAGCCGTGACATCGCCTCGCGGGTCGGGGTCCGGGAGATGTCGAGCATCTCGGCGAGGCGGCGCTCGTGCAGCACGGTGCCGGCCGGAAGGTCGCGGCGGACGAGCATGTCGAGCAGCCGGTCGTAGGCCATCTGGCCGAGGCTCTGCTCGCGCCGGGCATTGAGCGCCGTCGTGTACGACGCGGCGTCGAGGGTTTTCATCGCGTCCTCCCGGAGCAGCCGGCCAGGCTGCTCCCCGTTTTCTTCTCCTCCGGCGCCGGCCTCGCGCCCGCCTACATGGCGGGCGTGCGGATCGGCGCCTTCGGGGCCGGGTCATAGCCGATCAACGGCGTGATGAGTTTGGCGTAGGTACCGTCGGCGACCATCTCGGCCAGGGCCTTGTTGACCGCGGCGTGCAGGTTCGGCTTGCCCTTCTTGATGGCGAAGCCCTTCTGGACCGTGCTGAGCGGGGTCTCGATCATCACCAGGGGGAGCTTGCGCGCCTTGATGGCGTAGTTGCCGGCCACCGCATCGTTGATCACCGCGTCGATGTTGCCGCCGACGAGGTCCTGCATGGCGTCCGCGGCGGTCTTGTAGCTCTTCAGGGTGGCGCCGTGCTCCTCGGCGAGCTTGCCGAAGGTCGAGGCCGAGAGCGCGCCGACATTGCGGCCCTTGAGATCCTCCGGCCCCTTGATGCCGGTATCCTTGCGGGTGACGATCCGCGCGCCGGATTCGAGCCAGCCGTCCGCGAAGGCGACCTGCTTCTGCCGGGTGGGAGTGATGTCCATCGATTCGCTGGTGATGTCGTACTGATCGGCCATCAGGCCCACCAGCAGGGCGTCGAACTTGATGTTGACCGGACTGTACGCGAGCCCGATCCGCCGGCAGACCTCGCGCATCACCCGGACTTCCAGCCCGTCGAGCTCGCCGCTCGGCGTGCGCATGCTGAACGGCGCGAAGGTGCTGTCCGTCGCCACGATCAGCTTTCCGGGCTCGATCAGCTCCAGCTTGCCCTCGGCCGCGCGGGTCGCGGGGGCGGCGAGCAGTCCGGCGCCGAGGCTGGCGCAGAGGGAGACGAGGGCTAGGACGTGGCGACGGTTCATGGTGATCTCCGGTCTCGAGACGGGGCGGGAAGTGTCGGCCGCGGCCCGTCCCGCGGCGGGGGAGGCTCAGGAGAGGCGGGCGTAGCGCCGCTCGAAATAGGCCGAGAGCTGCGACAGGATCGACGTAAGGCCGAGGTAGATCAGCGCCGCCGCGATGTAGAAGTCGAATGGCCGGAAGGTCGTGGCAATCATGAGCTGCGCGTAGAGCGTCAGCTCCACGACCGTGATCGTCGACAGGAGCGAGGTGTTCTTGACCGCCGAGATCGCCTCGTTGGTCAGCGACGGCAGGATCATGCGGAACACCTGCGGCAGGACGATCCGCACCATCATGATCCGCGGGTTCATGCCCAGGGCGAGCGCCGACTCGACCTGACCCCGGGGGATAGCCGCGAGCCCGGCCCGGATCGTCTCGGCCACGTAGGCGCCGCTGCTGACCCCCAGCGCGATGATGCCGGCCGTGATCGGCGAAAGCTTCACCCCTATCTGCGGCATGCCGAAATACACGATGAAGACCTGGATCAGGGTCGGCGTGCCGCGAATGAACCAGACGTAGAAGCTCGCGAGCGCTCGGAAGGGCGCGAAGGACGAGCGCTTGCCCAGCGCACCGAGCAGGCCGCAGACCCAGCTCACCAGGATGCTCGCCACCGTGACGCCGAGCACTACCAGGGTCGCCGAGAGGAAGCCGGGGCCGTAGGTGACGACCTCGTCCGAGAGGGTGAGCCACCATTCCTGCAACGTCGCGACGCTCATCGCTGTCCGATCTCCCCGGTGATGGGCCGGCGGCTCACGCTGTCTGTCCGAGCGCGGCGGGCTGGTGCAGCACGCGCCGGAGGAACTGGCGCAGCCGCTCGCTCCGGGGCGCGCCGATGATGTCGTCGGGCGGACCGTCCTCGGCGATCACGCCGCCGTCGAAGAACAGGGTGCGGGTGCCGACATCCCGGGCGAAGGCCATCTCGTGGGTGACGAGCAGCATCGTCATTCCGTCCGCCGCGAGGGAGCTGATCAGCGCCAGCACCTCGCCCACCAGCTCCGGATCGAGGGCCGAGGTGACCTCGTCGAACAGCATCACCTTGGGCGCCATCGCCAGGGCGCGCACGATCGCCACGCGCTGCTGCTGCCCGCCGGAGAGCTTCGACGGGTAGGCGTGCCGCTTCTCGTAGAGGCCGATGCGCTGGAGCAGCGCCTCCGCCTCCGCGACGGCCTGACGGCGCGGCATCCGCCGCACCCGGATCGGCGCCTCGATGACGTTCTCCAGCACGGTCATGTGCGGCCAGAGATTGTAGCTCTGAAAGACCATGCCGATCCGAGTGCGCAATTCGCAGAGCTGCTGCGGCGTCGGCTGGCGGCGGGCGCCCTGCTCGTAGTCGAAGGCGAAGCGCTCGAAATCCATGAAGCCGGATGTCGGCGTCTCGATGAGGTTCAGGCAGCGCAGGAACGTGCTCTTGCCCGAGCCGCTCGCGCCGATGATCGACACGACCTCACCCTCGTGGATGTCGAGGGAGATGCCCTTCAGGACCTCGTTGGCGCCGTAACTCTTGTGCAGCTTCCTGATCTTCAGGATCGGGGGCGCGGTCGTCTCGATCTGAGCCATCGTCAAACCTGATGTTATGCGATCATGCGCCGAATGATTGATTATACCTGCGCGTTATTCGCGCTATGACACTACATGTTTGCTCATCAAATCTCTTAATGTGGGGATTTTATTTCGATTTTGGCGCGGTTTTACGTTGCCAAATCCGATGCCATGTCTTAGCAGAGCCGGTATACCGCCGGCATTCAAGCGGTATTTTTGAGCATGGCTGCCTCCAACATGGTCATTGAGCCCATGGATCCCGGTATTCCCTGCGCGAGCGCGCCTGGCGCGTGCCTCATTGTTCAGCCGATCGACCGGGTCGGTCCGGCGCCGCGGCGGGCTCCGGCCGCGGAATCCCGGGGCGGCAACGGCCGCGCTCCCGCGATCCGCGCCGAACCCGACGTCGGGGAACGGCGGCTGGACGACGCGCGCACCGGTCAGCCGGCATGACCGGCCTCGCGATCGACCCGGATTTCTGCGCGGCGCTCTTCGCCGAGCTCCTCGGCTTCAGCCAGCACGCACCCGGCGTGACGCGGGCAGCCTACGGCGCTGGCGAGGAGCGCGCACACGCCCTGATGCGGGCCACCGGGCTGGCGCTGGGGCTCACCGCCGAGACCGACGCGGCCGGCAACCTGTTCCTGACGATGGCGGGACGCGACCCGACCCTGGCGCCCTGGATGGTCGGCTCGCACGTCGACACGGTGCCCCACGGGGGCAATTTCGACGGGGCGGCGGGCGTGATCGGCGGCCTCGCGGCCGTGGAGGCCCTGCGCCGGGCGGGCCTCGTGCCGGCGCGTCCCGTGACGGTGGCGGTGTTCAGGGCCGAGGAGAGCGTCTGGTTCCCGGCCTCCTATGTCGGCAGCCGGGCTGCCTTCGGCCTGCTGCCGCCGGAGGTTCTCGACCTGCCCCGCGCCGATACCGGCCGGAGCCTGCGGGACCACATGGCCGACCTCGGCCTGCGTCCGGAGGCGGTGGCGCGGGGCGAGCGGCTCCTCGATCCGGCGCGGATCCACGGCTTCGTGGAGATGCATATCGAGCAGGGACCGGCGCTGGAGGCGGCCGGGAGCCCGGTGGGGTTCGTCACGGCGATCAGCGGCAGCTTCCGCTATCGCAAGGCCGCCTGTTTCGGCCGCTACGGCCATTCCGGCGCCGTGGCGCGGAGCGCGCGCAGCGACGCCGTCTTCGCCCTCGCCGACCTGATCACCGGCCTGGATGCCCTCTGGGGAACACTGGAGGCGGAGGGCTGCCCGGCCACGATCACGCTGGGCGAGGTCGCCACCGACCCGGTCCAGCACGCCTTCGCCAAGATCCCCGGCGAGGTCCGCTTCTGCCTCGACGTGCGCAGCACCGAGCCCGTCGTGCTGGACCGGGTCGAGGCGGCGCTCGCCGAGCGCGTCGCCGCCATCGAGGCCGCCCGCGGCGTGCGCTTCGTCCTCGGCGAGCGCACCGGCAGCACCCCGGCGCGGATGAGCGCGGCACTCGTCGAGGCCCTGTCGGGCCACGCGCGCCGGCTCGGGATGCCGTTCCGCACGATGGCCAGCGGGGCCGGGCACGACACCGCGACGCTGGCCGGCCAGGGCGTGCCGAGCACGATGATCTTCATCCGCAACCAGAACGGCAGCCACAACCCCGACGAGGCGATGCGGATCGAGGATCTCTGCGCGGCCGCGACCCTGGTGGCCCACCTCGTCGCGGAAGCCTGAACCCCGCGCGCAAGAAAGGATGCACCGATGATCGTCGATCTGAACTGCGACATGGGCGAGGGCTTCGGCGTCTACCGCTTGGGCGACGACGCCGAGATGCTGACCGTGGCGACCTCGGCCAACATCGCCTGCGGCTTCCACGCCGGCGACCCTCTGGTGATGCACGAGACCCTGAGCCGCGCGGCCGCGAACGGCGTGCAGGCCGGCGCCCATCCGAGCTTCCTCGACCTCTGGGGCTTCGGCCGGCGGCCGATTCAGGGCGAGCGCCCGGCCGACATCGAGAAGGCGGTCCTTTACCAAGTCGGCGCCCTCCTGGCCCTGGCGCAGGATGCCGGCTGCCCGGTGCGCCACGTGAAGACCCACGGGGCGATGGGCAACATGGCCAACGAGGATGCCGACCTCGCCCTGGCGGTGGCCCGGGCGATCCGCACCCTCGACCGCGACCTGATCTTCGTGGTCATGCCCGGCCTGGAGACCGAGAAAGCCGGCGAGAAGCTCGGGCTGCCGATCGCTCGGGAGATCTACGCCGACCGGGCATACGCGGATGACGGCACCCTGGTGTCGCGCAAGCTCCCGGGCGCGGTGCTGCACGATCCCGATTCCGTGTCGGAGCGCGTGGCGCGGATGCTAGAGGACGGGGCGATCATCTGCCTGTCCGGGCGGCGCATCCCGACGCGGATCGACACGGTCTGCGTCCACGGCGACACGCCCGGCGCCGTCGCCATGGCGCACCGCCTGCGGGACGACTGCGCCGCCAAGGGGATCGCCCTGCGGCCGATGGCCGAGGTGCTCGGTGTCTGAGCCCGGCTACCGCCTCCTCGATAGCGGCGACCGGGCGCTCACGGTGGAGCTCGGCCGCGCGGTCGACCCCGCGATCAACGCGCAGGTCATCGCCCTCGACGCGGCGCTCCGCGGTGCCGGGCGCCCGGGGCTCCTGGAGACCGTGCCGACCTACCGCTCGCTCCTCGTCCTCTACGATCCGGACCTGCTACCCCGGGCCGATCTCGCGGCGCTGATCGCCGCGCACTGGCCGCCCCCGGACGGGGCGACGGGGTCGCTGCGCCGCTGGCGGGTGCCGGTCCATTACGGCGGCGCGCACGGCGCCGACCTCGCCGACCTCGCCGCCGGAGCCGGGCTCACCCCGGAGGCGGTGATCGCCCTCCATGCCGGCCGCGACTACCGCGTCTACATGATCGGGTTCGCCCCCAGCTTCGCCTATCTGGGCGGCCTCGATCCCCGGCTCCACGCGAGCCGGCGCACCGATCCGCGCCCCAGGACCCCGGCGGGCAGCGTCTCGATCGGCGGCAACCAGACCGGCGTCTCGCCGCCCCTGGAGCTGCCGAGCGGCTGGCAGCTCATCGGTCGCACGCCCGCGCGCTCCTACGATCCGGCCCGGGCCGAACCGTTCCTGTTCGCGGCCGGCGACCTGATCCGGTTCGAGCCGATCGACCGCGCCGCGTTCGACGCCCTCAGCGAGGCCGCCCGCGCCGGCGAGACCGTCGCGACCCTGGAGCGGATCGATGCCTGAGGGACTGCACGTCATCGCCCCCGGTGTTTCCGCGACCCTGCAGGATGGCGGGCGGCCGGGCTACCTGCGCTACGGCATCTCGGGGTCCGGGGCGATGGATCCAGACCTTCTGGCGCTCGCCAACGGCCTCGTCGGCAATCCGCTCGACGCCGCGGTAATAGAAATGGCGATGGTCGGTCCGACCCTCGTCTGCGAGACGGAGGTCTGCCGCGTCGCCCTCGCCGGGGCACCCTTCGCGATGAGCCTGAACGGCCGCGCCCTCGATCCGTTCACCGCTCACGACCTGCGGCGGGGGGATCGACTCATCCTCGGCGCCCCGCGGGAGGGCCTGCGCGCCTGCCTGGCGGTTGCCGGGGGCTTCGCCGTCGCGCCAATGCTCGGCAGCGTCGCGACGCACACCCGCACCCGTCTTGGCGGCCTCGACGGCAACCCCCTGGCCGCGGGCGACCTGCTGCCCCTCGCGGCGCCCGCGCCCCGCGACCGCCCGCTGACCCTGCCGCCGGCCCACCGGCCGACCTTCGGCGGCCCGATCCGTGTGGTGCTCGGGCCGCAGGCCGACGGCTTCACCAATGAGGGCCTGCGGACCTTCCTGTCCGAACCCTACACCCTCACGGCGCGGGCGGACCGGATGGGCTGCCACCTCGACGGGCCGCCGATCGCCCACGCGGACGGCTTCAACATCGTCTCGGACGGGATCGTGAACGGCTCCATCCAGGTACCCGGCCACGGGCGGCCGCTGATCCTGCTCGCCGACCGGCACACCACCGGCGGCTACCCGAAGATCGCCACGGTGATCTCGGCGGATCTCGGTCGCCTCGCGCAGGTGCGGCCAGGCGAGACGATCCGGTTCGCGGCCGTTGCCGTCGCGGAGGCCCAGGCCATCGCCCGCGCGGCGCGGCGCAGCCTGGACGCGCGGCTGGCGGCGCTGGTGCCGGCCGGCGGCGGCGCTCTCGACAGCGCGTTCCTGCTGTCCTGCAACCTCGTCGGCGGCGTCGTCTCGGCGCGCGCCCCGGATCCGGCGCCCTGACAGCGCCACCCCCTCCCCTGCGAAGCAAGAGACCGTCGATGCTCACGCCGTTCCATCTCGCCTACCACGTCACCGATCTCGACGCGGCCCGCCGCTTCTACGGCGGCGTCCTCGGCTGCCAGGAGGGCCGCAGCACCGAGACCTGGGTCGATTTCGACTTCTTCGGCCATCAGCTCTCGCTGCATCTGGGCGAGCCCTTCACCACCACCCGGAGCGGGAAGGTCGGCAATCACACCGTGATGATGCCGCATCTGGGCGTCGTGCTGCCGCTCGAGGCCTGGGAGGCACTCGCCGGCCGCATCGAGGCGGCCGGCATCGCCTTCGACATCCCGCCGGTCGTCCGCTTCGCCGGGGAGCCCGGCGAGCAGCGCACGATGTTCTTCTTCGACCCGAGCGGCAATCCGATCGAGATCAAGGGCTTCCGGGATCTGGCCGCCGTCTTCGCGCACTGAGGCTCAAGCGCCCTCCCCGTGGCAACGGCCCGTCGCCGGAGCGGCGACGGGCGGCCGGGGCGCACCGCCCGTCAGACGCGGCGGGCGTTCCAGAAGACGAACTGGCCGTCGACCACATCCCGGAGATCGCGCCGGAAGGCCGTCCGGTAGAAATACTGGCCGGTCGGCAGGTACGGCACGTCGCGCATCGCCAGCGTCTGCATCCGGGCCGCGATCGTCTTCCGCGCCGCCTGATCCGGCGCCTCGATCCAGGCCTCGCGCAGGCTCTCCAGCTCGGGCAGGTCCGGCCAGCCGAAGAAGCCCTTGGGGCCTCCGCAGCGCAGGACCTGCTCCACGACCGGGTTGGCCATGTCGAGGCCGGTCCAGGTCGTGTTGAAGATGTTCCAGCCGCCCTGGTCCGGGGGCGCCTTGCTGGCGCGGCGCGTGACCAGCGTGCCCCAGTCGGACACGACGTATTGCACGTTCATCCCGAGCCGCTGGAGCAGGTCGTGCATGATCTCGCCGAGGGCGCTGAGCACGGGATTCTCGCTCGTCGACATGAGCACGACGCGCTCGCCCGTGTAGCCGGCGGCCACGAGGTCGCGCTTGGCCTTGGCGAGATCGCGCGGCCGGGTGAGCACGTCGAGCCCGGCATCGGTGGCCATGGCGGTCCCCGGCGTGAACAGGCCGACATCCTTGCGCCACAACTTGGGATCGTCACCGGCCGCCGCCGCCATGAAGTCCGCCTGCGACAGGGCTTCGAGGACCACGCGACGGACCGCGGGCTTGTCGAAGGGCGGATAGAGGTGGTTCATGACGCCGGTGCCGAGATTTCCGAGCGGCGAGGCGAGCTGCGTGGCGATCTGCGGGCTGGCCTGGAGCGTCGGCACGAGATCGCTGATCGGGTTCTCCCACCAGTCGACCTCGCCGTTCTGGAGGGCGGCGGCCGCGGTTCCGGGATCCGGCATGACCTGCCACTCGACCCGCTCGAAATGGACCCGCTTCGGCCCCGCCACCCAGGACACCGGACCGTCGTCGCGGGGCCGGTAATCCGGGTTGCGGTCGTAGACCACGCGGGCGCCGACCAGCCGCTCCTTGGTGTTGAACCGGAACGGCCCGGAGCCGATCAGCTCGGGGATCTGCTGGGCCGGGTCGGTGGCGGCGAGACGCTCGGGCATGATGACGAGGACCGGTGGACCGAGCTTCGCCAGGGTCTCGAGCATCAGCCCATAGGGGCGCTTCAGGCGAATGACGAAGGTCCGGTCGTCCGGGGCCTCCAGGGCGTCGGTGCGGGCCATCAGGGCCTGCCCGAGACTGTCGCGCTGCGCCCAGCGCCGGATCGACGCGATGCAGTCACGGCCCCGCACCGGCTCGCCGTCGTGGAACTTCAGTCCTTCGCGCAGCCGGAAGGTCCAGCGCCGACCGTCATCCTCGACCGTGTGCCCCTCCACCATCTGCGGCTGCGGCGTGAACTGCGCGTCGAGGCCGTAGAGCTGGTCGAACACCATGAGCGCGTGGTTGCGGGTGACGTAGGCGGTGGTCGTCACCGGATCGACGATGGTCAGGTCGGATTGCGGCACGAAGCGCAGGACGCTCGCCCGGCCGCCCTGGGCCAGGGCCGGGCGTGCCGGCAGGAAGGGGGCGGCGGCCGCGGCGGCGGCACCGCCGAGGAAGGTTCGTCGCAGCATGGAGGTCACTCCTGGCTTTCCGGGTCAGGCGGGCGGGGACGGTTGCGCCGGGCGGCGCTTCGCGAGGCAGCCTTCTGCGGGCGCGCATGCCGCGGGAACACAACCTGCAAGCGCCGTTCCGCCCGGGCCGGTCACGGGGCGCGGACGGCCTCTTCGGCGCGCCGGCGTAGGGCCGCGCGGTCGATCTTATTGGTCGAGGCGAGGGGCAGCTCCTCGACGAACCAGACCCGGCGCGGGTGCTGGTAGGCCGGCGCGTGGGCGAGCGCGTGCGCCTTGAGAGCGGCCTCGTCGACGGTGGCGCCGGGCCGGCGGACCACGAAGGCGACGGGCTTGGTACCCTTGATGGAATCCTCCACAGGCACCACGCAGGCCTGGAGCACGTCGGGGTGGCGCTCCAGCACCAGCTCGACCTCGCCGGGGAAGATGTTCTCGCCGCCCGAGACGAACATGTCGTCGGTCCGGCCGAGGAAGTAAAAGAACCCGTCGGCGTCGCGGCGGAACACGTCGCCGGTGTCGTAGAATCCGTCCGCGGTGATCGGAACGGGGACGTCCGGCCGGTTGTGGTAGCCGAGCATGATCGCGGGGCTGCGCATCTGCAGAACGCCGGTCGCCGGCCCGTCTGGCCCGACGAGGCGCACCGAGACCTGGGGATGCGGCGCGCCGACCGACGCGACCGGCGTCGGCAGGCCGTCCGGATGGTCGCCGAACACGACCGGGCCGCCCTCGGTGGTCCCGTAGGCGTTGAGGATGCGGGCGTTCGGCAGGAGTGCGCGGATCTGCCGGGCCAGGGCGTCGTTGACGGGCGCCGAGCCCATTCGCACCGTCCGCACGCCGGTGAGGTCGGCCTCCGCCAGGAGATCCGGCTCCCGCAGCATCATGGCGATCATCGGCGGCACGGCGGTGAGCCACGTGCAGCGATGGCGATCGATCGCCGCAATGTAGGCCCGCGCCTCGAATTGCGGCAGCAGCACCATCGTGGCGCCAGCCGCGCAGACGAGGAGCGCCAGGGCCAGCGCGTTCATGTGGTAGAGCGGGGCCGCGACGAGCAGCCGGTCGTCGCGCAGGTTCGTCTCCGCGGCGCGGGTCCGCGCCACCCAGAGGTGGCTCGCATGGCTCAGCCGCACGCCCTTCGGCCGGCCCGTGGAGCCGGACGTGTACAGGAACAGAGCCGCCTCGCCGGGCTCCGGCACGATCGGCACGAAGGGTCCGGGATCGAGCCAGGCCGCAAAACCCTCCGGCCCGTCATCGTCGAACCCGGCGATCCGGATATCGGGGTCGAGCCCCGCCAGCATCGCCCGGCGCGGGCGGTCGCAGAGCACGAGCCGCGCCCCGCAATCGGCGAGCACGGCCGCGATCGTGGCCGGCGGGAACTTGTGATTGACCGGGACCGGGACCACGCCGGCCCGCATCGCGCCGAGCAGCGCCGCGACGGTGTCGGGCCGGTTGGTCGAGAGGATCGCGACCCGCGCGCCGCGGGAGATCCCGCCGCGTACGAGGCCGCGGGCGAAGGCGTCGGCCCTGGCATCGAGGCCGGCGCGGGTCATCACCTCGGGCCCGCCCTCGGGGGCGACGCCGATGATGAGTGGCCGGTCCGGCGGCCCGGACCGGTCGACGAGGTCGCCGAGATTGGTCGCACCCGTGGTCGCACACGTCATAGGGCCGCCCGGCACGCGAGATGGAGGTCGAAGGCCGGCAGCGTCAGATCGGCCGCGTCCGGCCCGTGCCGGACCCAAGTCGCCTCCGGGAGGACGGCCGAGCGGGCTTCGAGGGCGTCGAGGCCGCGAAAGTCCAGGCCGAGGGCGGCGAAACGGGCGGCCGGCCCCGGCACGATCACGATCCGCGTCTCCCCGACCCGGATCGTGAAGCCGGCGCCCACGGCCTCGGCCGGAGCGCCGATCGCGGCCGCGTAGAGGTAAGCGTCGGCCTCCGGCGCCGGGCTCTCGATCGTCAGCGCGTCGATCCCCGAAAAGCCGTTCGGATGGTCGAGCCATTCGGGGCGCCAGACGAGATCCGGGGTCAGGTGCTCGCAATGGTAGAGGCGACCCGCCGGAAACAGGTGTGCCGGCACCCGCACCGTGCGGAATTGGGCCTGTTCCGTGCGGCCGTCGACGGTCACCGGGCGCGAGAAGGCGACGGGCGGACTGGCCGCGAGCCCCGCTGCCGCCAGCCGCGCATGGGTCGCGTCGGCGTCCCGGCTCGCCACCACGAGCCCATTCAGGCCGAACGGGCTGTCCAGAACGTCCTGCCGCTGCGGCCCCATTTCGGGCACGCCGACAAGCTCCAGGTAGGGGCCTGCCGTCATCATCAGGTGGTTGATCGAGCCCAGCGAGTGGTGGCCGCGGGGTGTCAGCGAGAAGCCGAGGGCGGCGAACAGGTCCGCCGCCTCGTCCATCCGCCGCAGCACGTTGATCACGACGTGGTCGAGGGCCCCGTCCGCCGGGGCGCCGGGGGGCGGCCCCGTCATTTCGCCGGCGCCGTCATGTAGACGCCGCGGCCGCTCGCGAGCAGACGTCCCGCATCGTCGAGGATCTGCGCCTCGGCGACCGAGAGCTGGTTGCCGAACTTCACCACCGTGCCGCGGCAGGTGAGATCGCCCTGCATCGCGGCGCGGTGATAATCGACCCGCAGGTCCACCGTGGGGACGCCCCGGCCGGTCTTGGAGACCAGCGCCCAGTCGGCAGTGAGGTCGACGAGCGTCGCCAGGATGCCGCCGTGGACGTAGCCGCGCTCGGCGTTGACGACCCATTCGGGCCGCCACGTCGCCTTCAGCTCGATCGTGCCCTCGCCGACGGCGACGACGGAGAGGCCGAGCCACTGGTGGAACGGGCCGCGCAGCAGCAGCGCCTCGACCTGCTCCTTGCTGAGGGGGGTGTCGGACATGGCTTCGGGATCTCCTCGGGCGGGGCTGGTGGCGACGACGCGCGGCGGACCGGCCTCAGACGGTGTCAGGGGTGACGACGATCTTGCCCATGACCTCGCGGTCGCGGATCATCCGCAGGCCCTCGGCGGCCTCTTCCAGGGGCAGGACCTTGTCGATGGTCGGCTTCAGCGTGCCGGCCTGAATCATGTCCATCAGGGCCGACAGGTCGTCGTCGTAGAAGCTGTTCGAGCCGATCACCTTGAGCTCGAAGCTCCAGATGTAGCGGAGATCCTCCTTGGGATCGTGTCCCGCGGTCGCCCCGCAGACGAGCAGCGTGCCGCCGCGCTTCAAGCACTTGAGCGAGGGCACCCAGGTGTCGCCGCCGGTGAAGTTGATCACCACGTCGACCCCGCCCTCGTAGGTCCGGCGTTGCGGCTTGCCGTACTGCTGGATCGCCCACTTGGAGAAGTCGGTCTCGCGGTAGTTGACGACGTGGTCGGCGCCGAGCGCCGTCAGCGCCGCCATCTTCTCCGCGCTACCCGCGCAGGCGATCACCTCGGCGCCGAGCTGCTTGGCCAGCATCACGCAGCCGGTGCCGACGCCGCCGCTGGCGCCCAGGATCAGGACCTTGTCGCCGGCCTTCACGGTGTTGTGGGTGATCAGCATGCGGTGGGCCGTTCCGTAGGCCACCGGCAGGGAGGCGGCGTCCGCGTAGCTCACGTCCGGCGGCATTGCGATCAGCTGGCCCGTCGAGACCCGGCAATACTCGGCCATGCCGCCGTCGAGCATCTCGCCCATCAGGCCCTTGGCCTTGTTGAGCGGGTTGACCAGAACCCGGTCGCCGACGCGCCACTCCGCGACGCCCTCGCCGAGCTCGACGATCTGTCCGGCCATGTCGAGGCCGATCACCACCGGCATCGGCACCTTGATGCCGGGCATGCCCTTCACGGTGAATACGTCGTGGTAGTTGAATGAGGTCGCGCCGACGCGGATCAGAACCTCGCCCGGGCCGGGGGACGGCTTCGGATAGTCGTTCACCACCTTCAGCGTGTCGATGTCGCCGTGCGCCTCCAGCACGAGCGCCTTCATCGTCTCAGCCATCGGGAAAACCCTCTTCTGCAGGTCGGAAAGGCTACGGGATCGTCTTCGACCGCTCGTAGGGGCCGGGAACCAGGGCGGTGTCGGGCAGGCTGCCCTGGACGGCGCCGACCGCCTTGAACACGTCGAATTCGCGCTTCAGCGAGGCGATGTCGGCAGGCTCTAGGCTGACCGTGTAGATGCCGTCCCAGAGACCCGCGTAGGCGGCGGCGTCGGCATCGCTTAGGTTCGCGGCGGCCTTCAGGATCTTGGCCACCCCGGGCTTGTCGGCTTGGCCGAACGCGTAGGCCTTGCGCATCGCGGCCACGACCTTGGCGGGCGCGTCCGGATTCTGGGTCATCCAGGCGTTGCGCATCAGGCCGACGCCGAGGACCGGCGGCGCGTCCTGCTGGGTGAGGCGCTTCCACTCCTCCCGGAAGGTGCCCAGACGGCGCAGCTTGACGCCCGGCAGGAGCGCGAGGGTCACGGTGCGCAGGGCTGCCGCGTCGATGTCCTTCTGGACGAGGAATTGCGCCAGCCGGGAATCGTTGCCGGGCACGGCCTGGTAATCGGCGGGCTTCAGGCCGTGATTGGTCTCCAGGATCGCCGCCGCAATGGCGGCGGTGCCGCTGCCCGCGGGCGAAGTGCCGATCTTCTTGGCCCTAAGGTCGGCCATCGTCTTGATCGGCGAGTCCTCAAGGACGACGAACTCGAGGTCGGCCACCTGCGTCGCCAGGACGATGCTCATCGGCAGGCCGTCGGCGGTCACGCTCAGCGCCGTTCCCGCGCTCGCCGCGATCGCGAAATCGATCGCCCCGGCGGCCATGGCCTTGGTGGGCGCGTTCACGTCCGGAAACTTGACGTATTCGGCCGTCAGCCCCTCCTTCTCCATGAACTTGCCGGCCTCCAGCACGGCGCCGAAGCCGAGGCTGATGCCGGAGCTCCAGTAGCCGATGCGCACCGTCTCGGCGCGCGCGAGGGCGGGCAGGCCGACCGCGCAGAGCGCGGCGACGGCGAGGACGCGGATCCGTTTCAAGGCGTTCTCCAGGGGGTGCAAAGAGAGGACGTGCGACGGGCGTTTCCCCGCGTGGCTTCGGCCGTCACGGCTGCGCCACCTTCTTCCAGGCGAACAGGCGCTGCTCGGCCGGCTTCAGGACGAGCGTCTCGAGTCCGATCATCAGGGCGACCAGGGTGAGGGTCCAGGCGAAGACCTGATCGGTCTGGACGAGGTCCGCCGCCTGCCGCAGGCGGTAGCCGATGCCGCTGCTCGCCCCCAGCGACTCCGCCACGAGCACGACCCGCGCCCCGAAGCCGATGGCGAGGCGCGCGCCCGAGAAGAAGGCGGGCAGGATCGTCGGCAGGTAGATCTTGGTCAGCACCTTGTGGCGCGGCATGCGAAAGGTGCGGGCGAGTTCGAGATGCTCGGCGCTGACCGTGCGCGTGCCCTGCCAGACGTTGGTCAGGATCAACGGCATCGCGGTCATGAACACCACGAAGATCGTGGTCCAGTTCGACAGACCGAACCAGATCAGCGCGAAGATCGCCCAGATCGCCGACGAGACGGTGTTGGTCACCGTCAGCACCGGCTCGAAGAACCGGCCTAGGCGAGGGCTCGCGCCGAGCAGCAGGCCGAGCGGCAGCCCCACCAGGGCCGCGAAGGCGAGGCCCGCGCCGATCCGGCCCAGCGTGATGCCGAGATCGGCGGCGAAACTCGGCGTGGCGACGAGGCCGAGCCAGGCGTGCCAGACCCGCGCGGGGCTCGGCAGGACGAAGCTCGGCGCGTGCAGCGATCCGAGTTGCCACGCGGCCAGCGCCAGGGCGAGGAGGGCGAGCCTCTGGAGGAGCACGCCCGCCCGGCGTCCGGCGCCGGACGTCCGTGTCTGCCGGATCAGGCGCGGCGGGGTCTTCACGAGCATCGCGCGCTCGCGGCGGAGAGGCTGATGCGCAGGCGCCGGACCTCCTCGGCGACCTCCGCCGAGAGGGGGTCGCGGGGATACGGCAGGTCGATCGCCCGGACCGCACCGATCCGGCCCGGACGCGGGTGCAGAACGACCACTTGGCTCGCCAACACCACCGCCTCCTCAACGTCGTGCGTGACGAAGACGAGGGTCATCGCCCGCAGGTCGGCGATGCGCAGCAGCTCCGCGTGCATCTGCGCGCGGATCTCGGGATCGAGCTTCGAGAACGGCTCGTCGAGGAGCAGGATCCGGGGCTCGGTGACGAGGCTGCGCGCGAGCGCCACCCGGCTGCGCATGCCCCCCGACAATTCGTGCGGGTAGGCGTCGCGGAAGGCCTCGAGCCCGACGAGCCGCAGGGTCTCGTTGACCCGCCGCGCCCGCTCCGCCCGGCCCATGCGTCCGGCCTCGAGCCCGAAGGCGACATTCTGGGCGGCCGTGCGCCAGGGCAGCAGCCGGTCCTCCTGGAACATGTAGGTCATCGCCCGCCAGTCGCGGAAGGCGTGCGACGGGATGCCGTTCAGGAGGACGGCACCCTGATCGGGCTCGACCAGCCCGGCGATCATGTTCAGGAGGGTGCTCTTGCCGCAGCCCGACGCGCCCAGGATCGCGACGATCGCGTGCTGCGGGATCGCGATGTCGATGGCGTCCAGGACGTGGAGCGGCCCGCCCTCGCGCCGGTCGAACCACTTGCTGACGTGGTCGAGTTCGACGGCGTTCACGGCTCGCCCCCCTCGGCCCGGGACGTCCGCACCGGCGCCACCACGGCGGTGTCGCGCAGGCTGGCGATGACCTTCTCCAGGGTCATGTCGCGGAACGTCTCGACGTGGCGGCGCGCCACCAGGGCGGCGCTGTCGGCATCCCCCGCCACGAGATGCTCGATCATCGCGGTGTGGTCGTTCTCGATGTTCGGCCTGACCCCCTGCACGCCGAAGCCGAGGGCGACGAGGCGGGTCATCTCGTCGAGGAGGCCCGACAGGGTCCGGTACAGGCGTCCGTTCCCGGCCGCGGCGGCGATCGCGAGGTGGAAACCCCGGTTGGCCTCCAGGAAGAAGTCGATCTGGTTGCCCATTTCCACCGTGATCTTGCGGCGGCAGGCCTGCTCGAGGCGCTCCAGATGCGCCCGGTTCACGCGGCCGGCGGCGCCCCGGGCCGCGAGGGGCTCGAGCTCCATCCGGAGGGCGAAGACCTCGTCGACATCCTTCACGGTCACCGGGCTGACCCGGTAGCCGTGCCGCGGCATCGAGCTGACGAAGCCTTCCTGGGCCAGGCGCTGCAGCGCGATCCGGCAGCTCGCCTTCCCGATCTCGAACCGCTCCATCACCTCGGCCTCGGTGAAGCGCGTGCCGGGCAGGAGGCGGCAGGCGACGATCTCGCGCCGCATCAGGTCGTAGGCCTGATTGCCCTTGCGCGTGGCGTCGGGGACGGCGAGCACCGTCGCCATCGAGCGAGCCGGCCGGGACCTGTCATCGCGCGTCGTCATGGCCCCTCGCTGTTCGGGCATTGAGGCTCCCACAGCACGCTGTGAGCAGCTCACCGCACGCAGGACATGTGCCAACCACGCGTCCGCCCGGCGGCGCCCATTGGGCATTGGTGAGCAGAACGATTGTCGGATGCCGGCATTCGCCCCGGGCTGGGAAGCTCAGATGCGCCGGGTGATCAGCTCAGCACGCCCTGTGGGCATGTCATGCCGTATTTATGCGCAACCGGCGCGCGCTCTGTAAATGGAATACCCGTCCAATTTTCCCGAAGGTATTGGGATAAGGAACCTTTCGAAACTCTTCGACGCAGAACAATCTGTGTCTTCTTTAGGCAGGCGCCGCGCCCTACACGATGTCGGGCTGGCCGCGCCGGTGCTCGTGCCCCGCGATGACGCGGCGCAGGAGCCGGGTCAGGGTGTCCTGCTCCGCCGGGGTGAGGGCCTCGACGGTCAGGGCGTGCGCGGCCCGCGCCGCCGGCTCCATCGCGCTGTGGAGCGCGGCCCCCGCTTCGGTCAGCCGACAGACCTGCGCGCGGCGGTCGAGGGGCGAGGTCGAGCGGCTCACCAGGCCGCGCGCCGCGAGGCGTTTCAGGGCGCCGGTCGTCGTCGTCCGGTCGAGGGCGACCGCGCTCGCGAGGGTCGTCTGATCGGCCTCCGCCAGGTCCCGCAGCAGCGACAGCAGGCTGTACTGCAGCGGAGTGACGCGAAACGCGGCACAGCTTTCCGCGAAAAGGCTGACGTGGATCTGGTGCATGCGGCGGGCGAGGAAGCCCGGGCGCTCGCCCAGGGGCCAGTGCCGCGTGTCCGCCGCCCCGTTCGCCTTTGCCGACCCCGCCGCGAATCCGGCGTCCAGGCCCTCATCCATCGTCCGACTCCGCAGAACGGTTCCAGTCTTGGCACGCCGCGTGCAACGCCGGAATACGAAGCATGCTTCGCTTTTGGCAAGGGCGAGGCCGGCGCGCGCCGGCCGGAACCACGAGGTCGACATGGACAATCGCCGCTACGATCTGGTTCTGCGGGGCGGGCGGGTCATCTGCCCGGCCTCCGGCATCGACGGCATCCGCGACGTCGCGGTGCGGGACGGGCGCATCGCCGCCGTGGCGGAGACGATCCTGCCCTCGGCCGCCGCCGAGGTCATCGACGTCGCGGGCAAGCTCGTCCTGCCCGGCATGATCGACACCCACGCCCACGTCTACCAGTACGTCACCGGCCGGTTCGGCCTGAACCCCGACATGGTCGGCGTGCGCTCGGGCGTCACGACGGTGGTGGACCAGGGCGGCCCGTCCTGCATGACCCTGCCGGGCTTCCGCCACTTCATCGCCGAGCGGTCGCAGACGCAGGTGCTCGCCTTCCTGTCGGCCTACCTCGTCGGTGGCCTGGAGGGGCATTTCTACCCGAACCTCTACAGCCCGGACGGCGTCGATATCGATGCGACGGTGAAGTCGGCCACCGAGAACCGCGACCTCGTGCGCGGCATCAAAGGCCATGCCGAGATCGGCGGCTTCGCCCGCTGGGGCATCAAGGTGATGGAGATGGCCGCCGAGATCAGCCGGCGCGCCGACCTGCCGCTCTACGTGCATTTCGGCCAGCTCTGGGGCCTGCCGGAATCCGGCGCCAACGGCGAGGATGCCGACACCATCGTCGAGCGGGTGATCCCCCTGCTGCGGCCCGGCGACGTGCTGGCCCATCCCTTCACCCGCCACCCGGGCGGCTTCATCAACGAGCAGGGCGAGGTCCACCACATCATCCGCCGAGCCATGGAGGCCGGGCTGAAGGTCGATGTCGGCCACGGCAGCCACTTCTCCTACCGCGTCGCCCGCGCCTCGCTGCCGGCGGGCGTGATCCCCTACACGCTGGGCGCCGACATGCACGGCTACAACACCGAGGTGCCTCAACCCGCCGGCACCCCGGACGAACACCACGACGACGAGAACCATCCCTTCCTCGGCCAAGCCCGCTTCAGCCTGACCCAGGCGATGAGCTCGATGATGGCGCTCGGCATCCCGCTGGAGGACGTGGTGCCGATGGTGACGTCGCATCCGGCCGAGATGCTGCGCATGGGCGACCGGATCGGCGCCCTCAAGGTTGGATACGCGGCCGACGTCTCGGTGCTGCACGACGATCGCGGCCGCTTCCTGCTGCGCGACAACGAGGACACGCGGGTGATCGCCGACCGCCTGCTGCGCCCGGCCTTCTGCCTGCGCGCGGGCCGGCGGTTCGAGGCCGACTCGCCGATCCTGCCTCAGGCGATCGCGGCCTGAGGTGGCGCCGATGCCCGCCTTCGTCCTCGACGACGCGACACCGCCGGATCCGCGCCGCCGCTGGGACAGCCTGGACGCGGCGGCCCGGGGCGCCTGCTACGACAACAACGCGGGCGTGCCCGACAGCGCCGCGCAGGTCGCCGCCCGCAACGCGGCCTCCGCGACCTACCGGGCCGCGCATCCGGACGGGCTCGACATCCCCTACGCCGCCGGAGCGCGCACGGGCTTCGACCTCTACCCGGCGACGGAGACGGGGGCGCCCTGCCTCGTCTTCGTCCACGGCGGCTACTGGCAGCGCAACGCCCGGGCCGATTTCGCCTGCTTCGCGGAGGGCCTGAACGCGGCCGGCTGGTCCGTGGCGATGCCGGGCTACACGCTGGCACCCGAGGCGAGCCTCACCGGCATCGTCGCCGAGATCGGTGCCGCCCTCGACTGGCTCGCCGTGCACGGACCGGCGCGCGGGATCGGCGGGCCGACGATCCTTGCCGGCTGGTCCGCGGGGGCGCACCTCGCCGCTCTCCACCTCGGACATCCCGCCGTGTCCGCGGTCCTGGCGATCTCCGGCGTCTACGACCTCGCGCCGATCCGCGAGACCTACCTGAACGAGAAGCTCGGGCTGACCGAGGTCGAGATCGAGACGCTGTCGCCCCTGCGGCTGGCGGTCACGCCGAAGCCCATGACGATCGCCTACGGCAGCCGGGAGCTGCCCGCCCTCGTCCACGACGCACGCAACCTCCACGCCCTGCGCAGCGCCGCCCACGCGCCGGGCGCCCTGCTGCCTGTGCCGGGCGCCGACCACTTCTCGATCCTCGACGGATTCCGCCGGCCCGACGGCATCCTGGTCCGGGCCGCGCAGGACCTTCTCGGAGGCGCCCGATGAGCCGCGAGGGCGTCGGGGCCTCCCTGCCCCGCAAGGAGGACGACCGCCTGATGCGCGGGCGCGGCCAGTATGTCGGCGACCTCCGGTTGCCGGGCCTGCAGGACGTCGCCTTCGTGCGCAGTCCGATGGCGCATGCCCGGATCCGCGCCATCCACGTGCCGGAAGCCTGCCGCGACCGCGTCTTCACCGCCGCCGACCTCGAAGGGGTGCTGCCGATCCGGGCCGTCTCGGGGCTGCCCGGCTTCAAGGTCTCCGAGCAGCCGGTGCTCGCCACCGGCAAGGTCCGGCAGGTGGGCGAGTTGGTGGCGATGTGCGTCGCCCCGACCCGCGCGGAGGCCGAGGACATCGCCGCCTCCGTGGTGCTCGACCTGGAGGAATTGCCCGCAATCCACGACATGCTGGCCGCGCGCGAGCCGGGCTCCGCCCTCGTCCACGAGCACTGGGGCGACAACGTCTTCCTGGAGACCCTGGTCGACGTCGGCATCGAGAGTGCCCTCGACGCGCCGATCCGGGTCAGCCGCACCATCTCGACGGGGCGGCAATGCATGGCGCCGATCGAGGGCCGCGGCACCGTCGTGCAGCTCGATCACCGCCTCGACCAGCTCGTCGTCCACACCGCGAGCCAGATGCCGCACATCGTGCGCAACGGCCTCTCGGAGTGCCTCGGGATCGAGCAGGGGCGCATCCGCATCGTCTCGCCGGATGTCGGCGGCGGATTCGGCTACAAGGCGATCCTGCTCGCCGAGGACGTGGCGCTGGCGTGGCTCGCGCTCCGCTGCGGCCACCCGGTCCGCTGGCTGGAGGACCGACGCGAGCACCTGACCGCCAACGCCAATTGCCGCGAGCACCATTACCGCATCACCGCCTACGCGGAGCGGGACGGGACCCTGCGCGGCATCGACTGCGAGGCCACCGTCGATTCCGGCGCCTACTCGGCCTATCCGTTCTCGGCCTGCCTGGAGGCCGCGCAAGTCGCCAGCATCCTGCCGGGGCCCTACGACTTCCCGGCCTATCGCTGCCGGACATGGTCCGTGGCGACCAACAAGTGCCCGATCCTGCCCTATCGGGGGGTGGCGCGCACCGGCGTCTGCTTCGCCCTAGAACTGGTGCTCGACGCGGTCGCCCGCGCGGCGGGGGTCGCGCCCGAGATTGTGCGCGAGAAGAACCTCGTGCGGCCTGACCAGATGCCGTTCGACAACATCACGAAGAAGCACTTCGACAGCGGCGACTACCCGGAGGCCCTGGCCCGGGCGCTGAAGGCCATCGACGTGGAGGCGGTCCGCGCACGCCAGCGGCAGGGCGAGCCGGATGGGCGCCGGATCGGCCTCGGCCTCGCGATCTACTGCGAGCAGGCGGCGCACGGCACCTCGGTCTATTCCGGCTGGGGGATCCCGATGGTGCCGGGCCACGAGCAGGCCAGCGCCCGCCTGACCCCGGACGGCGGCCTGGAGCTGCGGATCGGCGCCCATTCCCACGGCCAGGGTCTGGAGACGACCCTCGCCCAGGTCGCCCACGAGATCCTGGGCGTGCCGGTGGCGCGTACCCGCCTCGTCCACGGCGACACGGCGATGACACCCTACTCCACCGGCTCCTGGGGCTCGCGCGTGATGGTGATGGCCGGCGGCGCGGTCGCGGCGGCCTGCGAGGAACTGCGCGCCCGCGCCGTGCGGATCGGCGCCCACCTGCTCCAGGCGCGGCCCGAGGCGTGCCGCTTCGAAGGCGGCCACGTCGTCGGCCCCACGGGCGACGTCCCGCTCGAGGCCATCGCCCGCACCTGGTACCGGCGCCCGCAGGATCTCGCGCCCGACACCGATCCCGGCGGCCTCGAAGTCACCGCCGGCTACAAGCCGGTGCGCGATTCCGGCACCTTCTCGTACGCGGCGCACGCGGCCGTGGTGGCGGTCGATCCCGATCTCGGAGCGGTCGAGATCCTCGACTACGTCATCGTCGAGGACGGCGGCACGCTGGTGAATCCCCTCGTGGTCGACGGCCAGATCTACGGCGGCCTCGCCCAGGGGATCGGCACGGCGCTGTTCGAGGAGGTGCGCTTCGACGGGCGCGGCCAGCCGCTCGCCTCGACCTTCGCCGACTACCTCCTGCCCGGCGCCGCCGACGTGCCGATGGCGCGCATCGACCACATGGAGACGCCCTCGCCCTACACGCGCTTCGGCCAGAAGGGCATCGGCGAGGGCGGCGCCATCGCGCCCCCGGCGGCGCTGGCCAACGCCGTCAACGACGCGCTGGCGCCGCTGGGCGTCGAGATGCTGCATTCCCCCGTCACCCCCCGACGCATCGTGGAGGCCGTGCTCGCCGCCCGCGCGCCCGCCGAGACCGCGCGGGAGGCCGCATGAAGCCCGCACCCTTCGCCTGGGAGCGGCCGGGCAGCCTCGCCGCGCTCTTGGACCGCCTCGCACAGGCCACCTGCAACGTGAAGCTGATCGCGGGAGGGCAGTCCCTCGGGCCGATGCTGAACCTGCGCCTCGTCGAGCCGGATCTCATCCTCGACATCACCGGCATCCCCGAGCTCCACGAAGCCCGGGTCGAGGGCGACACGCTCGTCCTCGGGGCCTGCGTGACCCATGCCGACATCGAGGACGGGCGCGTTGCCGACGTCACCGGCGGCGCGCTGCAGCGGGTGGCGTCGGCGATCGCCTACCGGCCGGTGCGCAACCGCGGCACGGTCGGCGGCAGCCTCGTCCACGCCGATCCGGCCGCCGACTGGGTCAGCGCCCTGACGGCCCTCGGTGCCGAGGTCGAGATCGCGGGCCGGAACGGCCGCCGCACCCTGCCGGTGGAGCGCTTCGTCACCGGCGCCCTCGAAGTGGCGCTCGGCGCGGGCGAGATCCTCGTCGCCGTGCGCGTGCCGGCGCTGCCGGCGGGCGCCGCCTGGGGCTACGTCAAGCACTGTGCGAAGATCGGCGAGTTCGCCCACGCCATCGGAGCCGTGCGCCTCGAACCCGGCGCGGGCCGGGGCCGGGCCGTGATCGGCGCGGTCGAGGGGCCGCCCGTGCTCCTGGCCGATGCGCGCCCGCTCTTCGGCGGCCGCATCGGCGCCGACTTCGCCGCGCGCTTCGATTCCCGGGTCGCGGATCAGGCCCTGCGGGAGGCCGGGATGGCCGACGCGGTCGAGCGGCACATCCACGTCACCGTCCTCGCCCGCGCGGTGGCGGCGGCCGGGCCCGTTCCCCACGCCAAGCCCCTTCCGGAGGCCGCATGAGCGCCGCGCTGGCCGAACCCGGGGCGTCCCGCATGGCCCTCGCGCTGACGGTGAACGGCCGCGCCGTCCGGGTCGCGGCCGAGCCACGCAGCCATCTCGGCGACGTGCTGCGCGACGGGCTCGACCTCACCGGCACGCATCTGGGCTGCGAGCACGGCGTCTGCGGCGCCTGCACGGTGCTGCTCGACGGCGAGCCCGCCCGCGCCTGCCTGACCTTCGCGGGCGCCTGCGCGGGCGCCGCCGTCACCACGATCGAGGGTCTCGACACGGACGCGATCACGGGCGAGCTGCGGGCCGCCTTCAACCGCGAGCATGCGCTCCAGTGCGGCTACTGCACGCCCGGGATGCTGGTGGCCGCCCGCGACCTGGTCCTGCGGCTGCCCGAAGCCGACGAGCGGCGGATCCGCGTCGGCCTGTCGGGCAATCTCTGCCGCTGCACCGGCTATGCCGGCATCGTCCGGGCCGTGATGGCGGTGATCGCGGACCGGCGCGGGCGCGGCATCCCCCCGGAGACCGGCGCGGGGCGTGCCCTCGGCCCGGTCGGCGCGCGGGTCGGCGAGGCGATGGTCGCGCCCCTGACTCCGCCGGCCAAGCCCCTCGCCCCGGTCGCGCCCGCCGCGGTGGCGGATCTGTCCGACACCTTTGAGCCGGCTCACAGCTTCACGCAGGCGCTCGACCTCGCGCATCCGCCGGAGGCCGTCTTCGCGCTGCTGGGCGATATCGACGCGGTCGCCGCCTGCCTGCCCGGCGCGGTCCTGACGACGCGGCCCGCGCCTGACGCCGTGGAGGGCGGCCTGCAGGCGCGGATCGGACCGATCGCCGTGACGTTCCGCGGTCGCGCCCGCCTCACGCGGCAGGAGGCGGCGCGGACCGGCTCGGTCCACGGCGCCGGAACCGACTCCGGCGGCCGCTCGGCCACCGAGGGCCGGATCCGCTACCGGGTCGAGGCTGGACCGGCGCCGGGCACCGCCCGGGTCGCACTCGACGTCGGCTACACCCTGACCGGGCCACTCGCCCAGTTCGGCCGCCCCGGCCTCGTGCGCGACCTCGCCGGCCGCATCGCGGCGGAGTTCGCCCGCAACCTCGATGCCCGGCTCTCGGGCGTCGCGGCCCCGGCCCCCGCCGGCCTCAACCCGCTCCGCCTGCTCCTCGGCCTCGCCCGCGCGCGCCTCGCGGCGTGGTTCGGCCGCGCCTGATCCCACCCCGCCTGAACGCACCGGAGACACGCGAATGCCCAGCAGGTTCACCCTCACGACCGCGATCCTGCTGGCGCTGACGGCGACGGGCGCCCGGGCGGACGCGATCCGCATCGGCGTCAACGAGCCCCTGACCGGGCCGTTCGCGGCCTCGGGCACCTACGTGGTGAACGGCGCCAAGATCGCCGCCGACGAGATCAACGCCAAGGGCGGCGTCCTCGGCAAGACGCTGGAACTCGTGATCGAAGACAACAAGAGCAACCCGACCGAGGCCGCCGCGGTCGCCGAGAAGCTGATCACCAGCGACAAGACCCCGGTGATGATGGGCGCCTGGGGCTCCAGCCTGACGCTCGCCGTGATGCCCAAGCTCGCGGATTACGAGACGCCGATGCTGGTCGAGACCTCCTCGTCCGGCAAGATCACGACCTCCGGCAACCCTTACGTGTTCCGGATCTCGCCGCCCTCATCGCTGGAGGCCGAGACCTTCGCGCCGATGGTCGGCCGCCTCGGGCTGAAGAAGGTCGACTTCCTCGTCCTCAACAACGACTTCGGTCGCGGCGCAGCGACCGATTTCGGTAAGATGCTCAAGGACAAGGGCGTCGCGGTCGGCCTCGTCGAGACCATGGACCAGGGCGCGCAGGACATGAGCGCCCAGCTCGCCAAGCTGAAGGCCTCGGATTCCGACACGATCATGATCACGAGCTCCGTCGATCAGCTCGTGCTGCTGTTCAAGCAGATGGCGGCGCTCGGCCTGAAGAAGCGGGTCATCACCACCGGCGGATCCCAGAATCCGGACCAGATCATCGCCCAGGCCGGTGCAGCCGCCGACGGCACGATGCACCTCACGACCTTCCTGCCCTGGTCGCCCGACAGGACGCCGGACCCGAAGGCCACCGAGGCCTTCATCGCCGCGTGGAAGAAGCGCGGCTTCGACTTCGCCGGCGTGACCGAGAGCTTCCGCGGCTACGACGGCATCCGCGCGATCGCCCACGCCATCGAGAAGGCGGGCTCGGCCGATCCGGCCGCGATCACCAAGGCCTTCTGGTCGGTCGACTTCGTCGGGCTCAACGGTCCGATCCGCTTCGCCAAGGCCGGCCCCGCCGGGAAGGAGAGCGGGCAGAGCAAGCCCGACGTCTACCTCATCGAGATCAAGGACGGGAAGGTGATCGTGCCGGCACTGTAGGGCTGCCGCCGCGCGCCGTCCCTCCCCCCTCGGCGGGGGCTTACAGGATCACACATCGGGTTCGGCCACGCGGTTTCAGGACCGAGCGCGGGTCCCCTCTCCCGAGCGGGAGAGGGATAGGGTGAGGGACGAGAGCTTTCAGAACGAGGCGCGTCCTGTCGCGCATCGATCGCGCGCTCGATCCGAAGAGTTCTCATCCCTCACCCCAACCCTCTCCCGCACGGGAGAGGGGGCCTGTCGCGCTCTGCCGCCCGCGGCGGTGCAAAACGAAGATGTGTGACCATCGTCGCTGCGGGGGAGGGAGACGCGCGGTGCCGGCTCCCGAATTGGCAACCCGCGTGTCCCCGCACGCAGCGAGGCGCCGGTCGTCCGGCACGCAACCTGCCAGGAGAAGCCCATGAACGAACTGGTCCAGCACCTCGTCAACGCGCTCATCCTCGGCGGTACCTACGCGCTGTTGGGGATCGGCCTGACGCTGATCTTCGGGATCATGAACGTCGTGAACTTCACCCACGGCGCGCTCTACACCGTCGGCGCCTACGTGATGTACCTCGCGGTCGCGGCGCTGGGGCTGAACTTCTTCCTGGCGCTGCCGGTGGCGATCCTCGGCGGCCTCCTGCTCGGGGCCGCGATCGAGCTGGTGCTGCTGCGGCCGTTCCGGGGCTCGGATATCGACACCACCATGCTGGTGATGATCGGCGCCGGGATCATCCTGCAATCGGGCACGCTCTGGACCTTCGGCGGCGTCGCCAAGGCGATCCCCGCGCCCTTCCCGGAGGCGCCGCTGGAGATCGGCCCGGTCTCGGTGTCGTGGCTGCGGCTGTTCGTGCTCGGCGCGGCGTTGACCCTGATCGCCCTCACCTACGCGCTGATCAACCGGACCAAGCTCGGGCTCGCCATGCGCGCCGCCTTCCAGGATTCCGACACGGCGGCGCTGATGGGCGTCGACGTCCGCCGGATCTACACCGCGACCTTCGCGCTGGGCTCGTCGCTGGCGGCGGCCGCCGGCGCGCTCCTCGGTCCCGTCTACGTGGTGTTCCCGCAGATGGGCGGCCTCGCCGAGCTGAAGGCCTTCGCCATCGTCATCCTGGGCGGGCTCGGCAACGTCACCGGCGCGGCGATCGGCGGCTTCATCCTGGCGCTCGCCGAAGAACTGGGTGCCGGCTACGTCTCCTCCGGCTACCGGGACGCGATGGGCTTCCTGATCATCATCGCGGTCCTGCTCTACAGGCCGACCGGGCTGTTCGCGAAGGCGGAGCGCATCGGATGACCCGGCTTCTCCCCCTCGCCCTGCTCGCCGGCCTCGTCGCCCTGCCCCTGGGTCTCGGCGCCAACCCCTACCTCCTCAACGCGCTGATCGTGACGGGCATCCTGACGATCGGCGCCATGAGCCTGAACCTGCTCCTCGGCTTCACCGGGCAGCTCAGCCTCGGCCACATCGCGTTCTTCGGCATCGGCGCCTATGTCAGCGCGCTGACGAGCCTCGGCTTCGACGTCGATCTCGGGTTCGGCATCCGCGCGGTCCACGAGCCGTGGCCGGCGGTGGCCGGCCTCCTGCTGGCGACGGTGGCGGCGGGCGGCTGCGGCTACCTGATCGGGCGGCTCTCCTTCCGGGTGCGGGGCGCCTACTTCGTGATCGTCACGATCTCGTTCGCCGAGGTCGTGCGGCTCGTGGCCCTCAACTGGGTGGAGCTGACGCAGGGACCGCTGGCGCTGACCAACATCCCGGCCATCACCCTCGGTCTACCGGGCCTCGGGATGTGGACCCTGAAGACCAAGCTCCAGAACTACTACCTCGTGCTGGCCGTCGGCACGCTGTGCTGGCTGATCATCGCCCGCCTGGTCGGCGGGCGCTTCGGCCGGGCGATGCGGGGCCTGAAGGAGAACGAGCCCCTGGCGCTCTCGGTGGGCATCAACGCCACCCGCACGCTGACCGTCGCGGCCGTGATCTCGGCGGCGATGGCCGGCGCGGCCGGCAGCCTCTACGCGCATTACCTGCGGATCATCGATCCCGACGTGTTCCTGTTCGCCACCACGGTCACCATGGTCATCATGGTGGTGGCGGGCGGCAAGGGCAGCCTGATGGGCCCGGTCGTCGGCGGCCTGATCTTCGGCCTGCTGCCAGTGGCGCTCCGCCCGGTCATGGCGCCGGAGGCGCAGTGGATCGTCTACGGCCTCGTGCTGATCGTGATCCTGTTCGTGATGCCGCGGGGCATCGTGCCGGGACTGTCGGCGCTGCTCGGCCGCCGGCAGGTCCGGTCGATCCCGGTCCTCGAAGCCAACCCGGCGGTGCAGCGATGAGCGCGATCCTCTCGGTCGAGCATGTCGGCGTCCGCTTCGGCGGCCTCGTCGCCATCGCCGACCTGCATTTCGACGTCCAGGCCGGCGAGATCGTCAGCCTGATCGGCCCGAACGGGGCTGGCAAGACCACGGCCTTCAACGTGATGACGGGCTTCCTCAAGCCCAGCCAGGGCGATGTCCGCTTCCGCGGCACGTCGCTGAAGGGCCTGCCGCCGCACGCGATCACGCGGCTCGGACTCGCCCGCACCTTCCAGCGCACCAGCGTCTTCCCGGACGACACGGTGTTCGACAACGTGATGATCGGCCTGCACCAGATGGGCGCCGCGGCGGGCCGCGCGCCCGTTCTCGACGCGCTCCTCGGCCGCGCGGGGGCCGGCGAGAGGCAGCTGCGCGCCCGCGCCGCGGCGCTGCTCGACTGGGTCGGGCTCGCCGGCCGGGCGCAGGAGAAGGCCGGCGCCCTGGCCTACGGCGAGCAGCGCCTCGTCGGCGTGGCGCTGGCGCTCGCCACCGAGCCCGCCATGCTGCTCCTCGACGAGCCGGTCTCGGGGATGAACGCCTCCGAGACGCGGGTCTTCGTGCGCCTGATCCGGCAGATCCGGGAGCGCGGCGTCACCATCCTACTCGTCGAGCACGACATGCCGATGGTGATGGAGGTCTCCGACCGCATCGTCGTCCTCAATTACGGCCGCCTGATCGCCGAGGGGCCGCCGGACCGGATCCGCAGCGACCCGGCGGTGATCGAAGCTTATCTCGGCCAGGGCAGCGCGGCCCGGCAGGCCGCCGCTGCCGCGCAGGAGGCGGTCCATGCTTGAGATCCGCGACCTCGTCTGCGGCTACGGCCACGTCACGGCGCTGAAGGGGCTGACGATCGACGTGCGCGAGGGCCAACTCGTGGCCCTCGTCGGCGCGAACGGGGCCGGCAAGTCCACGACGCTCCGGGCGATCTCCGGCCTCGTCGCGCCGCGCTCCGGCGCGATCCGGTTCGCCGGCCGGGACATCGCGGGGGCGGAGCCCCGCCGGATCCTGGCGGCGGGCATCGCCCATTGCCCGGAGGGCCGGCGCGTCTTCCCGCAGATGACGGTCGCCGAGAACCTCGCCATGGGCGCCTATCTCCGCCGCGACCGGGCGGCGGTCGCGGCGGACCTGACGCGCATCTACGGGGAGTTTCCGCGCCTCGCGGAGCGCCGCGATCAGGCGGCCGGCACGCTGTCGGGCGGCGAGCAGCAGATGCTGGCGATCGGCCGCGCGCTGATGGGGCGCCCGAAGCTCGTGCTGTTCGACGAGCCTTCCCTGGGGCTCGCCCCCAACATCGTCGAGCGGATGTTCTCGGTGATCGGGGCGATCCGCGATGCCGGCACGACCGTGCTACTCGTCGAGCAGAATGCGTTCGCGGCCCTCGAATTGTGCGATTACGCCTACCTGCTCGAAACCGGCCGCATCGTACTCGCGGGGCGCGGGCAGGACCTCATCGCCGATCCCCACGTGCGGGACGCTTATCTCGGTGGCTGAGACGGACGGGCCAGAGCGGATTTGCCTCGGCCCGCACGACCTTCTCGCCGGGCGGAACTCGGTGGCGATCACCGTCCGAGGATACCATCTGCTTCTCGTGCGCGATGGCGAGCGGATCGTAGCCGCCGAGCGGGCCTGCCCGCACGAGGGGGCAGACTTGTCTCTCGGCCAGTGCGTCGGTGGACGGCTGCTCTGCCCCCGGCATCTCGCCTCTTTTGATCTCCGAGATGGCTCCGTCTCACCGGGCTGGTCGTTTCGAGCCCTTCGCCTGTTCGAGATCGAGTCGGCTTCGGACGGGCTATGGCTCAGGATGAAATGATGTGTCTCGGGCCGTCCTGACGCTGCACGGCGTTCCCGCGGTGCAGGCGCCTCAGCGCGGCCGCCATGCCCTCCAGCCGGTCTGCGGGTGCCGCGTCCATCTCGCGATCACGCCGGCCGTCGATCCCGTTGCGCACGGTCGGGAGCCTGAAGCCGAGATCGGCGGCCGCCGCGCGGCGAGACCGTCCGCTCGTCTGAGCAAGACGGGCCGCCGCGGCGCCAGACCCAAGTGTGGACGGCTTCCGCGTTCACGGACAGCGCTCTCCGTGTCTTCGAGGTGAGTCCACAGTTCAGTTGCATGCCGCCCTCGGAATGGTGAACCGGGGTCGGGGCAGGCGTCGTGCGGGGCGCGGCGACCGTCAGCGGCGCAGACCGGCGCGACCCGTGCCGCCCGGGCGCGTCTGGCTGGCCACGATGAACCGTCTGCGGCGGTGATCGCGAAGACTGCACGCGTTCACGGCAACTGCACGTGCGGAGACGCCTGCCTGCCCTTCCAGCGCCAGGCGCGCGCGACGCGCCATACAGCCAGCGTGAAGATCGCCTCGCCTGCGAGAACGCCGACCATCGAGTACAGCGGCCCCACCACCCAGACCATGACAACGACGAGGATGACTGAGATCACCGACGAGTAGACGCTTGAGAAAGCCAGCACCCGGAACTGCCCTGCGGCTTGCAGCAAGATACTTTCCGGGGTGCGGACAAGGCGGAGGCCCATGATCGCCAACCAGAGGACAAATGCCTTCTGAACATAAAGCAAATCGTAGTCTTTCGAAAACAGAAGCGAGGGCGCGAAATAGGCGACAATGACGCCGAGACCCAAGGTTGCGAACCAGCCGCTCATGAGAATGAATCGAAACAGGGACAGCGTGCGATCGACGTCGCTCCATCGCTGTTGGGCGACGAGCCGTGCGAGACGCGGTCTCTCGAATTCTCCGAGGGCGTTCATCAGGATGATGGCCGGCCGGATCAGGAGTGCGCTCGCCGCGAGCGCCGCAAAGGCGACGGCACCCGAGATCAGGGTCACGAAATAAGCATGTGCGTTGCCGGTGGCCTCCGTCGTGACCAGTCCGAGCAGCGACCAGCTCGAATGCTCTTTCCAGACGGCACCATAGCGCGACAATTCTTCGAGGCGGGGCAATCGAAGCTGTTCCGCGAGATGACGAGGCCCGAACGCCAGCAGACCGCCGGCTGCACTGAGCATCAGAAATCCGTAAGCGAAGAGGGGGGAAGCGCTGCCCTGCCACGCGATCAACCCGATGCCGACGCCGAGGACGACGCCGGATACGATATCGGACAGGGTGGCACGTTTCGGCAGGCCGATTGCATACGCGTAGGCGCGACCGAACCAGCGCAGCATTGTCAGGCTTGCAAATCCTCCGAATAGGGCCGCAGGTAGAATTTCAATCCCGAGAGCAGCACTGAGCGCAGTAAGCAGTATAAAAACTAACAAGCCGATGATGACATTTACACCAAACAAACACTCGACAGTAGCGGCATCGCCTGTTTTGCCGGCTCTCGCCATCACGACGGGAAGGGGGGCACATAAAAAGGCGCCGGAAAAGCTCATCAGAAATTGTGATGTCACCATAAGGAACGAAAAAGTGCCAAAATCCTTCGGGCTCATCAGATGGACAAGAACGACTGACAGAACGAATTGTGTCGCTGACAGCACCAACGGGCCGGATACGGCAAGCATGTAGGGCGCGATGATTTGCACGGCCTGTGCAACGGCGATCTTCATGGAAAGATTTCGTTTCCAAACGAGCATTCCAGCACCAATTCAAATATAATACGTCTCGCCTCGAAGGGCGAATAAAGAGCGTTGTTGCAATTCAGGCATGAATCCTGCTAAGGTCACGATATCCTTGAGCACTAGCGATTAAGCGCCGACTTTTGAATGAACGCCTAATCGCAGAAAATATCAAGTCCTTAAAATGGAGTAACGCTCGCAGTAATTTGTGCGTTTTTTAGTTTAGCCGTTGAATTCGCGGCTCGAATATAAATAGAGCGCACGCCAGTAGGATGTCGTTGATGCTGCACGATCAAGACATGAAGCCTTCGATAGGCACGGTGTTGCGATGCATGTGGAAACATAAGGCATTGATGGTCCTGGCGGTGGGCGCCGGTATTGCCCTGTTTTTATCTGCTTATTTGTTGATCGCACCGGTCTATGAAGCGTCTACATCGCTTCTTGTCAGTCAAGCTTCGGAAAATATTTCCGATGGCAGCCGGAAGCAGCTTGAGTTGATCACCTCTCAAGCTCGAATCGCGGAAAGCGAGGATGTCGTTCGCGGCGCAATCAATCGCGTCGGGCTCGATAAATTCAAAGGCGTCGGCCAATCCCGCCTTCCCGGATTGGGAGGATGGCTGAGGCAGATCGTCCATGGCCGGCGTGACACAGAGGAGGCAGTCCCGGAGAACGCTGGGGGTAAGGACTCAGGCATCTCCGATATCGATCTGGTCGCCTCCGTCCTGAGCCGACGCCTCACGGTGCGGACTGAACCCAATTCCGAGGTCCTGAAAATCTCGTTTCAATACACGGATCCACGTCTGACGGCGGCGTTCGTGAACGCCGTCGCCGAATCGTTCATCGAGCGCCAGATCCGTCTCGCCGATACGCCGGGCGCCATTGATTTCTTTCGCGAGCAGAAAAAGCGATTCAACGAAGAAGTGGAGATGCGCTCCCGACTGTTGGAGCATTTCTCCCGCCGGGAACGAATGTACTCCGTGGAGGATGAGCGAAGCCTGCTTTTGCATCGGGCCAGCGACATTGCGGCGGCTCTGACGGCGACGCGCAGCTCGCTGGTCGATAAACAGGGTCAAAAGGGGGCGCTTGTCGCACAGCTGCGACTTCTCAAGCCGGTGACACAATCTCCGTTCGTGTCGAATCTGGTCGAAAATCTCGGCGGTGACGAGAAAGGTCGGTCGCCGTCACGCGGCCCTTCAGAGAACACGGCCGGCGCGGGCGACCCGCCTTTGTTGATGGTGCGCGTCTATCAAGACTCGATGGTGGCGCTACTGAAGGTCAATTCCGAGATCGCCGGCCTTCTCGATCTCGTCAAGCAGCAGGAGCAGGAGATCAGCACCGTCAACCGAGACCTGACGACGCTTGTGAGCAAACAGACCGAATTCGAGAGGCTGAAACGCGACGTCGCCCAGGCGACCTTGAATGCTGAACTCTACGCGAAGCGGACCACCGAGGAGCAAATCAATGCCGATCTCAGATCGGCAAAGCTGACGAACATCCGTGTGATTCAGTCGGCTACGACTCCGCTCCGAGCCGTTTTTCCCAACGGGGCTCAATTCCTCGGGCTCGGCGTCGTGTTCGGTCTGATCCTGGGTGCATCGGCGTCCCTGATGCTCGAAATGTACGGCCCGCGACCGGTGTCCGACGCGACGGCCCCGGACGCGCCGGCCGCTCCAGGTCGATTCACCGCCGCACACGCCTCGACACCCGGCGCGCAGGCCAATGAGCTTCTCCGGAAGGCGTCGGCCTATTTCGCGATGGCCGACCTCAAGCGCCGCGCACGGACGCAGTCAGGATCTTAGAGCGCTGCTCAAGCCGGGATGACGCTGTTGCCGTGACGCCGCAGCTCACTCGGGCCTCTCCGCGAAGGTGCCGATGGCCATTCTTGCACGTCGCGCTCCGGGGCACTCGGTCGCGCATACGACGCGACCGCGCGATCTCGGCAGCCTGATCGGACAGGGACGCAACCGGGCCGGAGGAAGAAGCCCGCATCGATCCTGCCGACCGAAAACGCGGGGCGAGCGCCCGTTCAGCGAGGTACGCTGCGGCTTCGCATTGGCCATCGTGCGTGAACGCCCGACTTGTCCCGGCCATCCGACACCGTTGCCGAACAGCTGGAGCACACCCAAGGGATGCGAGACACCGAAGTGTGATCAGAACGCGATCGGTGCAGGCTCGGCGCCCGATAAGCCCGTTGTCGCAATGGAACGCCGCAGGGCCGCGATGACTTCGTCTTGCTCATCCTCACGCAGGCTCGGGTATAGCGGAAGCGAGAGCGTACCTTCGCCCCAGTGCCACGAGATGGGATATCGAAGCTGCGCTTGCGCAGTGCGGTAAAGGCTCAGCGCGGGAACACAGCGATAGTTCACGGTCGCACCGATCCCGGCCTCGCCGAGAGCATTCAAGACGGCATCCCGCGCCCCGCCCGGAACGTGGATCGGGAACAGATGCCGCGCCGAGACAGCGTCGGCGTCGATGGTCGGCCATTTGAAGGGCGTCCCCGCGAGTGCAGCCTCATACCGTCTGCAGAGACGTTCCCGGATCTGCAGTTGCAGGTCGATCTCAGCGATCTGCGGCTCCAGAAGGACCGCGAGCAAATCCGGGAGGTTGGCCTTCGTCCCCAAGCGGGCGATGTCCCAATGGCGGTAGGTGTGCCCCTCGAAACGCCGGGCCGCGCTCGCCGACATGCCGTGTTGAACGGTCTGAGCCAAGGCATCCGCCAGAGCCAAATCGTTTGTGACGACGGCGCCGCCTTCGCCGCAGGTCACATTCTTGGTCGCGTAGAACGAGAAGATCGCCGCATCGCCGAGCTGGCCCGGACGCCGGCCGTCTCGCGTGCCTTCGAAGCAGTGCGCCGCGTCTTCAATGATTTTGACCGACTCGGGGATCACGGCCCTGAGCGACGGTATATCCACCATCTGGCCATACAGGTGAACCGGGATGACGGCTCTGGTCCTCGTGGTCACCGCCTGCCCTGCCTGGGTCAGGTCCATGAGCAACGTTCGCGCATCAACGTCCACGAAAATCGGTGTCGCTCCAACTTGCCGGACGACATTGGCTGTCGCGGCGAATGTCATGGCAGGAACGATGACCTCGTCGCCCGGTCCGATATCGAGGGCGAGCAAAGTTGCGACCGCGCCCTGCGTCCAGCTTGACGTCAGCTTGGCGCTCCCGACCCCGAAGAAGCGGCGCAGCGTCGTTTCGACCTCCTGGCACCGCGGACCGCTCGTGAGAAAGGGACTCGCGAGAACCGACGCGACACGTTCAGCGTAGCAAGCCGGGAGGGCGTGTCGATAAAATGGGACAGCCATTCAGCTGACCTCGCTGAAAGAGGGTTGTTCGGTATCAGTATACACCGTCCGGGCAGTCGGAATACCGAGCGGTATAACAGATCAAGCCCCCCACGAGACGGCCGTCCGATCGTCTGATCTGCTCTGATGTCTGTCGACGCGACGCGCGTCAGGCTCGCGCGGGCCGACACGGCCGAGGCCGCTTTGCGCCTTTGGTCCGGTCGCCAAGGGTCGCGGCCCCCTGAGCATACGGCGCACCCGCGGCGCAGGGCCCAAACACGCGCCGGCTCAATGAAGGCCCCATTGCCTGCGCGGATCCCGCAGATGCCATCGGGTTTCTCGCGCGACGCGATCGCTGCTGCCTTGCTCAAGTCCAAGCTGCGGACAGGAGATCCCGACTGCCGTGCCGGCGGGGACGTCGTTGAGACCGGGGGCCGAGCTCGGCGCCGTCCTCGGTTGCATCGGCTGAGGCGCGACGCGGTCCAGTTCACCGCTCATGAGCGTCGTCGCGATAGGGGTCCGGTGGTCGGCCTTACCGAGGTGCTGCGCTGGCAAATTACTGTTTACGCTTCTGTAACGATTGACGAGGAGAGTTCGCGATCGGCGTGAGCTGGCGATTGCTCCAAGCGAGGATGCCCAGACATGGTCTTTATCATCGCCTCGGCTTTCGCAGCGGCTCTCGTTGCGTTCATCTCCACGATCGGCAGCGGCTTGGTTTTCTCGATCCTCGCGGTCTTCATCTCTGGCAATTGTGCCGCTCTGCTCGCTGGATGCTGGCTCATGCGCCAGCGGGGCGCGGCTTAACGGGATCGGTTGCTGGCGAACTGACCGCTCGACCTCTTGATCGCTCGCGACGCGCAGTACAACCTGGCTGCGCGGCAACGAATCGACCGCCGGTTCCGGGGATAAGCGCGCGGTTCCAGGATCAAGACGACCGCACCAGCCGAAGCCGCTCGGACCACCGTTCGACACGACGTTGCCGACACCTCAGCGATCGCGAAATCGCGGCGTCTGGCTCGGGTGAGCCGCTGCATCCCCGGCCTTCCGGAACGGAGGACTCCAGGCGGCGCGATTCGACCGGACCGGCGCGGCTTCGGCGGGTCTCGCGCCGCTCCAGCCGACGAACGTGCGCGGCAAGGCGCGAGGGGATGATCCTCGGATGCGCGACAGTCCGTTTTGACGCCGCGCGCGGGAAAGCAGCACGGGGGCATGATCAGCGCTCTCGAAGAAGCATTCAGGCCGTCCTGAAGGTGACCGTCTTGTGTCCAATATAGTTGGCGACGGCACCGGCCATGATACCGATCGCGTGCGCGGCAGGCGCCGCGATCTCTGTAAGGCCGAGCGGCATCAACAGCCCATCGCGTGCGACAATCGCCACCGCCACGGTGACGAGTCCCCCGATCAGATTGACCAGGAGGAACCCCCCGAGTTGCGCGGCAAGGGATCGCGACGAGCCCGGGAAGACGAAGCTGCGGTAGATCAGGAAGCCAATCACCATGCCGAGCGCGGTCGCTGTGGCGACCGCAAGCGCGAACGGCATTACGCTGTTGAACAGGAAGCGTGATGCCCAACTCACGCCCGAGGCGAAGCCGCCCGCGAGCAGAAATCGGACGCGCTGGTCGAGGCGGATGAGGTCCTGCAGGTAGAGCCGCATCATCTCAGACCGAAAAGCCCGCCCAAGCCAGCACGAAGCACATCGCGAGCGCACTGCCGGCCGTCAACGCCAGCCGGTCCGTCAGCGCGAAGACAACCGGATCATCCTGCAGCGTGCCGCGCTGGCACGCGACCCAGATTCGCCCCAGGATGATCGACAGCGCCAGGGGGAAGCCCCAGAGCCATGCCACATCGCCATAGAAGGTCTGCTTGAACGCGTCGTCGATCACGTAGAACACCAAGATCAGGAGCGCGGACGTGCCCGCGGCGACACCGGCGGCCAGCACGAGGGGCAAATCCACTGCCACGTAGCCGCGTCCGTTGATCTGAGCCGCGCCGCGCGCCGCCGCACGGGCGATCTCTGTGTGGCGCTTCGCCAAGGCCAGTGAGGTGAACAGGAACATCGAGAACACGAACAGCCACGGCGAGGCGATGGCCTCCACAGCGGCGGTGCCCACCGCCAACCGAATCGTGAAGAGGCTGGCGAGCGTCAAGGCGTCAAGCAGGACCACCCGCTTGAGATAGAACGAGTAGGCGAGCGTCAGCCCGGTATAGGCTGCCAGCGTGAGAACCACCTTCGGGCCAGCCAGTGCGCCGAGCAGGAATCCGGCTCCCAGGCCGGCCGGCACGGCGGCGAGGCCGTAGACGATCGGAAACTGGCCGCTGGCGAGAGGACGGTTCTTCTTCGACCAATGCCGACGATCGTCCGCCACGTCCCAGATGTCGTTGAGGATGTAGGTCGCCGAGGCGATCAGGCAGAGCGCCACGAAGCTGATCGCGAGCGACCCGAGGGCGGACGGGTCGAGGAAGCGGTTGGCCAGGACTGCTGGCACGAGAACAAGCGCATTCTTGGCCCATTGATGGGACCGCATGCTCTTGAGGAGCAGGCGACCATAGGGCGGGCGCCGGAAGACGCCGGCGACGTCGGCCGCTCTGCCGGCCGCGCGCTCCACCCCCGGGGAGGCGCCGACCACGATCGCCTGCCGGGCGGCATGCCACACCGGCAGATCGGCGCGGCTGTCGCCCGCATAGTCGAAGCCGAGCGGGAAACGGCGGGCAAGCTCAGCCGCTTTGGCGGCCCCTTTCAGATTCGTCTGCCCGTCGCTGGCGATGACGCTGCTGATGAACGGGAAGCGGCGGGCGATCTGGGAGGCCGTGACATTATCGGTGGCGGTCGACATGTGAATCGGCCGGCCTCCCTTGGCCTCGGCCTCTGCGAAGGCGACCAGCTCGGGGTTTTCCGGCAGCGCCTCGATGTCGAGCGTGACAGCCTGGGCCATGCGCCGCTTGAGGTGGGCGCGGCCGCCCATCGCCCAGTAGAGCATGCGCAGGACGTTCAGCGGATCGGCCCGCACCAACGCAAGCGCCTTCTCGTAGAGGACATCCGTCCGCAGGAGCGTTCCGTCGAGATCGAGGATGAGGGGAACCTCGCGAGACCCGAGTTTCGGCCAAGCCGGGTGCCGAATGGCCTCGCCCCCCGAAGCGATGTGCCCTGACAGCACGGATCCGGCTCCCAAGCTCGGAGACCGGCCATACTGAATGCGGCGGGTGATATCGTGCAGAACAGATCGCATCATCACAGACCGAAAGCTCCGCTACCGATTTAAACAGGGCCACCTCAATCACGACTGCTGGATTGCCGTAATCCATATCCGGCTGGTCAGGTCACGACCGAGATGACAATTTCCCAGCCGAAGACTCATTGCCGGAGTCGCCACAGCGCCGTTCTTCGGGGCCACGCGGCGACTGGAGAGGCTGCCATCGCGGGTCTCAGCGCAGCGAAAAGCATTCTGCGTCCTCTCCGAATGCGTAGGGCTTCGCTTTGCAGTCGGCCGGTTCCCCGACCAGGAAACCGGATCCCATGTAACCCACGTAGACACGGCCGAAATGATCGGTGTCGGCGCCGAGAACAGTGACCTGATCCAAGCTGCCGACGGGGAAAGCCCCTATCTTCGTCCAATTCTCACCTTCATCAATCGATCGCCAGAATCCATATTCGCCATTCAGCCGACCGGATAAGAAAATTGTAGGATAACCTGCCTGATCAGGTCGACCAAAAGCGATATCATCCACTTGACTGATACCGCGGATCGAGGTCCAGGTTTCCCCGCCGTCGCGGCTGCGCCTCAGGGGCGTCCCCGTTGCGTACGGGATGCCCGACGTGAAGAAGAGCTCGCCCGGTCGACCTGGCACGGCGCGGAGCTTCGCGGCGTACCCGGTGTTCGGCGCGATCTCACCCTTGAAGACTTGGCGCCAAGTCTCGCCACCGTCGCCCGTCCGCCAAAGCCCTTGGAGCCGCTGATTCGCCCCCTCCCCGCTGTGAACGAGATAGAAGACGCCGGGCCGCGTGCCGTCCGCCGTGAGTGTCTTCCGCGACAGGTATATGTGCGGATGTGAGCCCGTGAACGGAAGGGACTCGCCGCTCAGTACCACCCGTCGCCAGCTTCGACCAAGATCTTTCGTGTAGAACGGAGCGCGGTTATAGGTCGGCTCCCAGACGATGTTGTTAGTGTCGCCGGCCGAGACCGCGATCGTACCGAACGCCATGCGCCAGGGGTCCTCGGGACGGGTCCCCGGCGGGGTCGGAAGCGCGGCGAATTTGGTCCAGCTGTCGCCGCCATCCAAGCTGTACCCGGCCAGCACGGCATCGCCGTCTTCCGAGCAGCAGGACGTTCGGGTATCGGACGCATTCGTCACGACGAAACGCGGATTGGCGGGTGTCAGCGCCACTTGCTGTGCTGCGATCAGCACACGCTCTTTCGGACCGTATGTCGTTGAGTACGCCGTCAGGTCCCGCTTGACGTGAATACCGAAATCCCAGACCGCAAACAGGGGGGCCTGCCCTGCGGCTTGGTTAACGTCGTTCGCGACGAGCTCCTCAATCCCCCGGGTCTGGCTGACCCACGTCACTGTCCGCGAAGAGTCGGAGAGGTCGGCGTAGAACACGCCCATGCCTGCGCCAGCCCAGAGCCGATCCTTCTTCACAGGATCGAACATGATACGGCTCATGGCGAAGTAGGACGCATTGCTGACGCGAAGCCATGGCGGGTCGCCGAACCCGACCCGGGACTCATGCGCCAGTCGTGTCCACAACCGTCCTCCGTCATTCGATCGGAACACCGTCCCGCTTTGATCGATGACGAGGATGCGTGAATCGTCCGGGTCGATCGCCACGGCTGCGAAGGGCAGGCTCGGCAGGCCTCCGTTGGATGTAAGGCTCTGCCATCCACCCCCGCGATAACGCCAAGCCATTCGTGTCTCGCGATCGACACCAAAGAAGGTCCCGTCGCGCGCGAAGGCGCCCTGCGTCAGAAGCGACGGCCCGCCCTGCCCGTCTGATGCCAGACGGGAAAAGCTTCGGCCGCCGTCAGACGAGGCGAAAAGGCCGTTCCCGGCCGACATCGCCCAGACGCGCCCTGCGACTTGGCCGCCCGGTTTCTCGAACCACGTGATGATGCCGGGGCTCTGATGGCCGTCCTGAGCCGGGCGTAGATCCATCGCCGGAGGCACGGTCGGGATGCGTGACCACGTCACCCCTCCGTCCTCGGTGCGCCAGAGACCATCCGCCGGGGTTCCGAAGAGCGCAACGTCCGGGCGCACAGGGTCGACCGAAATGAACGGCCCGTAATTGCGGAACTCGCTATTTGGGTCGAATCCATGCTCGAACGGAGCCGTCGATGAGACGGCAAAGGACCGCCCTCCATCCCGCGAGGTAAAGACCCGTCCCTTCAAAGCCAGATAGATCCGGCGCGCGTCGGACGGGGCAACGACGACCTCGTACACCCCCTCGTTGAGTCCGTTCTGAACGTGAAACGTCGACGGCATCGACGCGGTGGTCACCAATTGGATCCACCGATTGGCCGTGTCGCTCCAGATATAAGCTCCGTACACATCCGCTCTGACGACGCGCGTCGACCCGCTGGCATCAGATGAGTATCCGGTTATGAATCCACCGCCGCCGATCTTCACCGGCCGCCAGAGATAGGTCTCCGCACGAGCGACGGGCAGCACCACGCCCCCCCAAAGCAACAGGGCGAAACCGCGTAACGACACGGACAGCGACAGGCGCATCATCGACGAGCGTCCCTGATCGAACGGCCGACCGAGCCTCCACATGCGATGCGCGACCGCAGATCGCCCGGTCATCTTCGGGTCCGCAAGACCGAGTTCAGCCAGCATCAACTCAACCAACATTGGCTGGAACCATGAACCCTAGTGCAGCAACGGACCGCCAATTGACCCGATCCCGGCACCACACAGGGCTTTGCCAGACCTGTCGGTCGCCGATCGATCCGCACCTGCGCCTTCCGGAGAGCATCGCGGTGTTCGGCCGCATCGCGAATTGAACCAAAGCGAACAATTGGCCTACCACTGATTCAGTTATGGTCAGGACGCCCACAATCAGCCTCGCCTTCCCTTTTTCTCGATCTACGAATTACAAACTCAAGAACTTAAACACAGCCATCGAGATAAAGGCCTAGGGTTTTAGATCCACGTCCTGCGCGAATGAAACATCAAGCCCGAATTTCACCGATATCAGCAACCCTCACTCGCCGATTATTCAGCGCCTGATGATCACCGCGTCTAATCGATCCGTTGGCGATCGGCGCGATGCGGCGAACCCCGCAAAAAAACCGATTGCAACCGTGTTCCACGCCACGAACGAATATAGCCCGGCTTGCACTGAGCCGCGCCGCAGCATGAGAAACAGCACGGGTAGGACAATCGCCACGAGAAGGTACGCGAGGTAATGCCAGTCTGAGACTGCCAACATCGTCAATGTGAGAATTGCGGCCCACCAGATCACGACGACAGCGCATGTCCAAAACTGCGTAAGTTTAGAAAGCGCTTGCCGACCGCGAGGCCGGGCGAGGATTGCCCGAGAAACTTGGCCGACGCCGTTCGCGTAGCCAGATAGAAATCGAGCCCGCAGGAGCTTATAGCTTTCGGACGTATGCCCATAATGCACGATGGCAGGAACATTGAGCCGGGTGAGTTTCCAGCCATCCGCAATCAATCGCGAAGCGAGCTCAAATTCTTCAAATGATTTCAAATTTCGGTCTGCGAAATACCCGCTCTGCTTTACCGCCGAGACGCGATAAAGCCCCCCACAATCGAGACGATCGATCAGACGAGGGTAATAAGCGCATCTCCTTTCCGCATTGATTTTCCGTGTGCGGAATTCATGGTTCTCGACATTCGCCTCTTCGACACGGCCCCCGACCCCGGCGAAATCCGAATGCGTCTCCAAAAATGGTATCGCACACCGCAGGAATGAAGGATCGATCTCCATATCACCGTCGAGAAGGTAGAAGAACTCTCCGCGGGCGAACATATACGCGAGTTGGGCACCAGCGCCGCACGAGCGTTCGGCTGGATTCGCCAATTGGACGATCTTTACGTCGTACCGCAACGCAATCTCCAGCGTACCGTCCGTGGATCCGCTATCAGCGATCAAGACTTCACCACCGTACGGAGCGGCGGCCTCAAGCGCAGTTTCGATCGCCCGCCCGATCCGGGCGGCCTCATTGAAAACCTTAATCCCAATTGTGAGCTTCATTGCCAGTTCCGCATCGAAGGACTCTTTCAGACGAACGTCACCCATCCCTCGGCCGAAAACCGGCGTTAAGACACAAGATCCTCGTAGAGCGACAAGGTATTATCGAATGAAAGAGCTGCCGCGATATGTCTTGATCGCAAAGCCATGTCCTCATAATATTCATGATCGAAAGACAATCGGTCAATAGATCGTGCCAAGCTACGCGCATCGTCGAGATCAACTGAAATGCCGCAGTGTCGGCCGATCTCGTCAGTGATAAATTCCAATTGGACCGGGATATTCGAAACGACAAGCGGCAACCCAAGTTTGGCCGCTTCGATGAGTGCGAGGCTATGGCCTTCGAAGCGACTCATCTGCACGAAGACATCGGCCGCCGCGAGCATGCGAAGTGCATCTTTGCGGCCCATGAGTCCGAGAAATTTTACCCGATCCGTTACACCGAGGCAGTCAGCCAGTGACCGCAGTCTCGTCTCCTCAGGTCCATGCCCTATGATGCTCACAATCACGTTTGGCATGTACAACGCCGCTTTGATCAAGACGTCGTAATTCTTTTGCGCTGAGAGGCGGCCGAGGCTTATAACGCGAAAAGGGGCATCACCCCCGATGCGCGGTTGCCTCATCCGGGACAATTCCGAAAGATGCTGCTCGATCGCAGGAGAAAGCGCGTTGCTGATGACCCGCTGCTTTGATCGCAACCACCCCCGACCCCGGTGATACGACGTCGCGACCGTCTTCGAGACACTGACCGACGCCGAGACGTTCGGCGGCACAGAGGCATATCGATCAAGCCAATTCATAGGCCATTTCAACGTATTCGCAGGCGTATGATGCGATGTGATAGCTCGAATGCGCCGGTAAGAAAGCAAAGCCGCCGCGGGCACCAATAGGTTTGTGGCAGGCATCGCTGTCACGACACAATCTGGCGTATCCTTCCTGAAGAGCAGAACAAGATCTCTGACCAAGCAGAGAAGACGGCGCATCGATCGTGGCTTCTCAGAGACCACATGTTGCCAAGGGACGCGTTCATCGCCAGCCATCGATGTGTCGGCACTCGGCCAAAGCGCGATGAGACGTGTTCGAAATCCCTTAGCCGCCAATCCAGCAGCCAGATCGCTCCACAGCTCGCCGACACCACCGGATGACGAATGGTTGGCAAAAAAGTAAACGGTCGGCTGCGACCGTATCGAGGCTTTCCGTACGGAACGCTGGATCGGCTCCGTCAACGATACCACAGCGCACATCCCAATCCGCCTCATTGATTGTCACCTAGCCCGGCACCTGAGCATGGATCCGGTTTTCTGTAATTAGTCCACAATCAATATTCGGATATAGAAAGATATGATATCATTTGAGTACAACTGGTCCACGATAGATCGGATCGTCGGACGTTTTGGTCAAAAGATAAAATAAAGCGACGGGGTTAGACCATAAATAGCGAAACAATAATCGTCTCGGCTCCTGATAAATCCTGTAAAGCCACTCAAGACCGATATCTTGCATCCATCGCGGCGCTCGAGGAACGTCCTCAGCGATGTGATCGAAGAGCCCGCCGCAGGTTCTGATCCAGGCCAAACCGCCCAGTTTCCTCTGCCATGAACAAGCGATCTCTTCCTGCATCGGACTGCCTAGACCGAGCCATAAGACTTGCGCTCCTGTGCGGAGTATCTCAGAACAGATCTCATCCTCGTCGGCGCGATTGAAATACCCGTCGCGGCACCCAACCACCTGTAGATTCGGAAAAATCAGCTTCAACTTTTGCGATGCACGCAAAGCCACCTCAGGCTTTCCGCCCAGGAAATAAAAACGTATGCACTTCTGGGATGCTAGATCGGCGCAATCATGAATGAGATCAGTCGTCGCCACCCGCTCGGGCAAGGGACTTCGACAGAACAGGCGCGACGCAAAGACGAGCGATGCACCGTCAGCATCGACGATTGAAGCCTTGGAAATCAGTCGTCGAAAGTTTCTATTCAGATGAAATCTCGCAATTACCGATCCATTGGACGCGACGATTATTCGGGGCTCTGCGAGATGCCCCAGAGATACCAAACGGCAATCCTCGTCCATGCGGCGTGCCAGTTGTTTGCGCGATAGCACTGCGGTGGGAATCCCACCAACACGGATCAGGGACGTTCGACCACTCGATTCATTGAGTAGAGCACCGTGAACCAGCTGCCGCTGAAAAGTGTTGTCGTCACGAGAACCGGAACGACTGTCGTTCAGTCGCACGGCCCCGTCTGCACGGAGCCGGCGCTGCACAGCACCTGACCATCTGAAGTATGTCGACAACCGGCCAAAATGCGACATCTCTACATCCCTCCTATAGCGCTCGGGAGTAGGGCCTACACGGCATCTTAACAGTTTGTTAACCTATATCCAGGCGATCACCGGAACGCAATACCGAATTCGATGGACCTAAAAAGGCACTTTGAGTCGAGTCTCCGCCCTCATCGAGAGCGGAAACTGGATTGATCAAACGCGCCTCAAATCCCTGGTTAAAAAATTGCCGCTCCGCTCATAAAATCGGCAATCTGAGGACATCTAGCCGGCATCAAACGGCTTGATTACCATCTTCCGATCACTCGGCTCACGAGAAACATCCCAGGGCCCTCAACCGACAAACCGTTTTAACGTCACCGCCGATCGCGAGCAGCATTCGCGCGACAGAGTTCGGCTCTTCGACGCGAAAGACAGAGCGATTGAGCGTTTCTGGCTGCGTTTCCATCCGTCTCGTAGCCTGCAGTGAAGTGCGCTTTGCTTTCGTCGGCAGAGCGACACGAGCGGCGTGACGGGGGGCCATCCATTTGTCAGATTCCGGCGACTTTCTAGGAAAACGTGCGAAGAGACAGGCCTTTCGGTTCCGCCGATCTCAAAACGCGATGTCTGTTTTCATATTCTTTGTGCCAGCATGATAATCTTATGGTGTATCCACGAGCCGATTTTCTCAAGAATCGTATTATCACAGCAGCGGAAAACGGTGCGTAGGCACTGATCATCCTGCCATCATTGACATGATTTTGACCGTTTCTATGGACCATCCCTCATGGGCCGCACACCTAATCTGAACATCAACCAGTCATCTGTTAAAACCGATTTTCAGCACCGGTAAATGCAATCAATGTATGAAAATTAACCCTATTGCCAGGCGGTGCTATAGCCGATATAGAGAATTCGGCCACGTCATCGAGGCCGCACACCAAGTCCGAAATGCGGCCCGGATCTATAGAGTGGGCTGCCTATTAGCGTGCGCCGCGCACCAGTGCTTTTGCGAGTTCTGGGGACACGTCGAGTTGCGAAGTCGTTCTTAAAAATCTCGGAGCTGCGAAAATGCCAAACAGCAGCCTTCAGCGATAGTATTTCGCAACGTTCGTATGGTGCAATCTCGCGCGAAGCCGTACTTTTCGAAAAATCCCAATACAACAAATGGATATATCAAGCTTATTCGAGCTATATTGGAAAATGAACTATACTTTTAGTCATTGATGATATACTATAACGCGTCGGAACGCTATCTATTTATATTTATTTTCAGGTGACATGAAATAAAGCTGGGAGGACATTTTCAATACGCCGCTTTGACTCAATCGATTATGCGAAATAGATCGAGGAGACTTAAGCGATGAGTTCTGCTGAACACGGGTTGCTTGTGACCTCAGGTCCTGAAGCTCGAGCGGGGGCTGACCACACATCCAATATTCGGCACAGCGCGCATGTCGCAATCGATATAACTGTTGCGGCAGCCGCCATCCTCCTTCTTATGCCTCTTTTCGTTTTGATCGCCATTTTGATCTCGCTCGACAGTCCTGGCCCTATTTTGTTCCGGCAGGAACGGACTGGACTGAAGGGTCGCAAATTCAATATATATAAATTTCGGACGATGCATGTTCAAGAAAACGGACCCATCGTGCAACAGGCGAGTCGCAGCGATGTGCGCGTAACTCGGATCGGAAAATTTCTAAGACGCAGCAGTCTCGACGAACTTCCGCAACTGCTAAACGTAATCAAGTGTGAGATGGCGATTGTCGGACCTCGTCCACACGCTGTTTCCCACGACATTTACTATGGAAAAATAATCCCCAATTACAATGCTCGGTTCAACGTGCGCCCCGGTATCACCGGATGGGCACAGATTAGTGGGTCACGGGGCGCAACGCCTTACTCTGCCGATATGGAAAAGCGCCTTGCGCTCGATCTTTGGTATGTATCAAACGCAAGCCTTATTCTTGATTTCAAGATTATCGTGAAAACCGTTTTAATGTGCCTGGCATTCAAGCTGGATGCTTACTGAAATCGCAATCTAAAAAGAATGCAACGGATTTTTGTTGGCGCCCGAGATTAGAACGGATGCTGCGTTCCCCGGGACGGCTGCACATATTGGCGCTTCGGCGTCCCGAAATCCGGTAGCTCCAAGCGAGGTTTTCGCGATGCAGAAGACAGTTGCTGTTACTGGCGCCGCGGGATACATCGGTTCTGTTCTCGTCACACAGCTTCTGAATGTCGGCTATCGCGTTCGAGCAATCGATGCTTTTTTTTTCGGGCATCAGTCATTGCTTAGCCTTCAAGACCATCCCGCGATGGAGATTCTGCGGTGTGACATCCGCAATTATCCGCCAGGAGTTTTCGATGATTGCGACGTTGTTGTTGATTTAGCCGCATTGTCGAATGACCCGTCCGGAGACCTCGATGCCGAACTAACGCGTTCGATCAATGAGCGGGGACGGATCGCCTCGGTGATGCTCGCTGAGCGGGCTGGGGTCAAACGCTATCTCTTTGCAAGTTCCTGTGCCGTCTATGGTGAGCATATTGGCAGTGACGTGAATGAGGATTCTACGCTTCGGCCGCTCACCTTATATGCAGAGACGTGTGCAAAAGCCGAAGAGGTCGTATTGAGCCGAAACAGATCGGATTTCACCACCGTATCCTTGCGGAATGGTACCGTTTTTGGCCTTTCGCCACGGATGCGGTTCGACTTGGTGGTCAATAAAATGGCGCTCGATGCTTATGAACTCGGCTGCATCAGTGTCGTCGGAAATGGCGCACAATGGCGCCCTCTCATTCACGTCGAGGACGTCGCGCAAGCGTTTTTGCTTACCCTTGATGCGCCCGATCGGTCCATTGCCGGCCAAGTGTTCAACATAGGGCGTGAAAATTACCAGATCTTGGAAATTGCATACCAAGTCTGGTTAGCGAGTGAGGCTGCAACAGCGATCTCCTATGTGGGTGTCGGTGAAGATCGTCGAAACTATCGCGTCAGCTTTGCCAAGGCTGAGAAAGTACTCGCGTTCCGGGCGCATCGGTCGATTGGGTGCGCCGTCTCGGACGTCCAAAGGGCGCTCCGGGATGGGCGGGCCGGTAATGCGCCTTGCTGTCATACGGTCGAATGGTATCGCTCCCTCTTAGCGACGAAGGGCACCAGTCTCGGTTTCGGGCCCCGGCATGTGAGCAGCAATATGAGTGCGATCAGGTGAACGGGTCCAAGCCAAAAACGAGTTGTCTGCGCCGACGAAATCCGAGGCAATCTGGCTTCAGGTGCCCAGAAGCGACTTTACCGAGCCGAACTTTCATAGATGGAAACACCGTTTTCTCGATAAAGGCCGCGGGTGACCCGCGGTCGCTACCGCAAAGATTCGAAAGATGAGGCTTGGGCTTTTGGACGCCTCTCCGATGTCTGTGGCGACATAACGGAGGCTTTTGCGTCCTTGCCTATGTGCGCCAATCGATATTGGTAAATATAAACTGTTCCCAGCGCGCGGCGAACTGCACCGACCCGCGCTGGTGTCAACGCGCGGCCGGTCGTCTTGCAGATTACAGTCCATATCACGGCAGGATTGCCACCGAATAATTTTGGCCTTGTGAGCACAGATCGGATACCGAAGCTGTCATCTGGTCGCACGGCACCGGCCTCAGAGCCCGTGATTCAGATGGACACACAAAGCTGATTTCGTCAGATTTCGACCGTTCGCATCGACTTTATAAGTAAACGCAGCAATCGCAAGTAACAATCAAAGAGGCAAATCACAGTGGCCCCGCTCGCTCAAATCAATCAGCGCCAAGATCGAATCTCTTGAATCGCAAGCGAGCTAAAGCGATGCCACACAGCGAGAGATCTGTATGCATGTAGCGGGACAATAGCCGGAAAGATGCGATGCATCGTCATATATAGTACAGTCGCGCAGAGCAGTAGCATCGACGCAAAAAATAAAAACGCAATGATCAAACCGTCAGCAGCCCGAGCCGATCGAGATCGGGATCCGTGGGTGCTGTCCTGAACCTCAAGTGCGGGCTGAGCTTGGCGCAAATCCAGACACTCTATTATTCAGCAGGTGATTAACTACGCATATCTAACGCTCCATGTCGATACCGAGCCGACGAAAATATAGCTCGCCGGAGAACAATCGAGCTCCCGTCACTCGGTATATCCTGCGGCGTGACACGATGCTGAAGCCGCTTCGACTGGCCCGCTCGATTGCCACTGCAGAAGGTATACTGCCCCCCGGACGGCATGGGAATGGGTCTCAATTGCCCGGCTCCAGAGCCCTCAGGGTCACTGGATAGGCTGGCTGGTGCGCGGATGAATCGTGTTGTTCGATTGCAAGCCAGTTCGACAGAAGCCACTTGTCGGTCGCCATGCCCGGCCGGGTGGCGGATTGATTCCAGCGGCGCCTCAAGGATGAAGAGTTAACCGGCATCTGGTGGGCCAGAGGGCCTCGGCCCCACGTGGGGGCGCCTTCGATCGCAATGGTGCCGTGAGCCGGCGACAACCCAACCCGCCCTGTGATCCATCTTTGTCCGGGCGCGGGCTGCGTCGTTTGTGTCATCGTTCTAGGCACCTCTCAGGTTGCTTACGCTCACTGAAGATCGTTCTCGGCTCTGATGTCAGGACCGAGTCCCGCGCTCAGTGCCGAGCCGCCGAACATTCAATTCTGGCATCCTTCGCAGATGGATCGAACAGACTGCCGAATGAGGACCTCCGCCTGACGATCCCGCTTTGCAATCTCGGCGTTGCTGACCTGACGGCGCGGTGCCTGAATACGCCGTTGCGAGCCTTCCGACTTCGGCTCGTTCGTCGAGGGCGCAGCCGCAAAGGCCGGCAGGCGTTCGACCGTTGTGACGGCTGCATCACCCATTCGATCGTGGGTGCGATGAGCGAGCACGGCTATCGGGTCGACGCCATTGCCGGTCTGACGTCGGCGGGGCGTTTCGAGAACCCCACTGTCATCGAGATCGGCCACCGGTGCGGGATCCACGGTCGTCATGGAAGGGCTTGATTCCAAAGCCGTCAAGCTCAGACATCCACCCAAACCTCCGCTCAGACAGATCGAAAGACTGAAGGAGGCGATTCGCCATTGCTTCGAAGCCATTTCGGGCCCTCATGAATGAGATCTAGCCAAAACGAATTGGTCCGACGATGGATCGCCCGTATAGGTAGTCCTCCGGCGATACGCTTACCGAATTTGATTGCAGAACGCTGATCGAAATGTGCGATTTCTGGGACCATACTGCTTTCGGAGGGCTGAGCAGATGATAAAGGTTGCATTCTTTTCGGTACACAAATGGCTTTGAAAACAGACGGGACTCGAGCGCGGGCCAACCGGCGCCAGCCTTTCCATCAGTGATTGATCAGTTCGAGGTGTTGACCGGCGGCGCCGGCGTCGCTCGATCCAAGATGGATTTCAGCTATCTCTGCATCGCGTGAGAGAATTGAACCCTCGTCTAGAGCCGTTCCCGCTTACGTAGCGACGGCTAAGTCGTTGTCGTAGACGACGGCGGCGAGGCTGTTGCGGCACTCGTCTGGGGTGAAGCGGGTGAAGGCGTGCCGGATGGCGTTCCAGAGGTCTGGCACGGTGCGGGCGACTGCGCTCCGCAGCAGGGCTTTCAGCTTGGCGAAGATCTGTTCGATCGGGTTGAACTCGGGGCTATAGGGCGGAAGGTAGAGCAGCCGGGCGCCGGCCGCCTCGACCCGCTCGCGGATGCCGCTGACCTTGTGAGCTTGCAGGTTGTCGAGGATCACGATGTCGCCGGGCCGCAGCACCGGGACGAGGCGGTTGGCGACGTAGTCGCGAAAGCGCTGGCCATTGGTAGCGCCATCCGCGAGGTCGAAGGCGCACAGGCCGATGGTGCGCAGAGCGACGGTGATAGTGGTCGTTATGTAATGGCCCTGGGGCACGAGGAGCCGGCAGCGCTTGCCGCACGGGGAGCGACCGTAGCGGCGGGCCATGTTGGTGGCGGCTGCCGTCTCGTCGAGGAAGACGAGCTTGTCGAGGTCGAGGTCAGGCTGAGCCGCGAACCACGCCTCACGCGCCGCCTTCACGTCAGCCCGCTCCTGCTCAGTTGCGTACAGCGCCCCTTTTTACGGGTGATCCCATGGCGAGCGAAGAAGCGTGACAGCCCGCTCGTGCTGGTCTGCACGCCCTGCTCGGCCAGGACGTCGCGCAACTCGCGCAGGAAGCGTTCGGGCCGGGCCTCGTCGAGGGAGAGGATCAGATCCGCATGCTCCTCGATCGCCGGCAGGCGGTCGTCGCCGTGCGTCGGTTTGGGGGCGACGTGACCCTGCTGCGCAAACCGTTGCGACCAGCGGCTGGCGCTCGACACGCTCACCCCAAACCGCTCCGCCGCCTGATGAAAGGAAGCGCCCTCTGTCACGGCCGCCACGACGCGCTCGCGCAGATCGACAGACAACGGTGAAGGCATCGCTGGCTCCTTCACCCGTCAACGCTCCAGCCACCGTCCTGTCGCAACACCGCAAGGCACGGCTCTACTTCGCCTTCAAAGGCCGCTTACATATCTCAGCCGCGAATGAGCCGTGGATAAGAGTGCAATTTAAAACCCAGGAATGACCTGACCGGTATTGTGGACCGAGTCGCGTGAGCGACTGTCTTGCCGGTCAAGCGGTTTGCCATGGCGTTCCGTCCCTCAGGATGGCGTTGAGGATGGTGATCAGCTTCCGAGCAGTGGCAATCAGAGCAACGAGCTTAAGCCAGGCGACACGGCAAACTGCCCCCCCCTGACGCCATGAGGACCTGCCCCCCTCGATGAGCGAGGAGGTTGAGATGATCAGGAACGAAGATCAGGCTCTTCAGCGGACGGACGATCCGCGGAGGGCCGAGATGAAGACGCCGGACGACGTATCGGCGATGGTGCGGCTGACGGCGCTGGGCTGGGGTGCCAAGCGGATCGCGACCGAGCTCGGCTGTTCGAAGAACACGGTCAAGCACTGGCTCCGTCAGGGTGATTGGCTTCCCTCTAAAACGCCGTCTCGATCGAAGCGGCTCGACGGCTTGATGGACTGGTTGGCCGAACGGTTCCGGCAGCATGCCGGCAACGCCGACGTCGTGCGCCAGGACCTCGCCAACGAGAAGGACATCCACGTCAGCCTGCGCACCGTGGAACGGGCTGTGGCGCCGTTGCGGCGGGACCTGGTGATCGCCGCAACGGCGAGCGTGCGGTTCGAGACGCGGCCAGGTGAGCAGATGCAGATCGACTTCGGCGAGCGGCGGATCGAGATCGGCGGTGCGCCAACCCGGGTCTCGCTGTTCGTTGCGACGCTCGGTTACTTGCGTCGACTGCACGTGCGCGCCTTCGGCCACGAACGGCAGGAGGACTGGTTCGCCGGATTGGAGAGCGCCTTTCAAGCCTTCGGCGGCGTGCCGCATGAGGTGCTGCTCGACAATGCCCGCGCCCTGGTCCTGCACCATGACCCGGTCAGCCGCAAGGTCATCCTGCATCCGCGGTTGCACGCCTTCTCCCGGCATTGGGGCCTCCGGGTGCGGGCCTGCGCCCCGTACCGGGCGCGCACGAAGGGCAAGGACGAGCGCGGCGTTGGCTACGTCAAGAGGAACGCTGTGGCCGACCACCGCTTCGCGAGCTTTGCCCCCCTGGAGGCGCATCTCGATGCCTGGACGCGGGATGTGGCCGACCGGCGCGCGCACGGCACGACCGGTGAGGCGCCGGGCGCGCGGTTCGCCCGGGACGAGGCCCGGGCGCTGCAGCCCCTGGCGGGCGTGCCGCCGTTCTCCGCCGCACGCGATCTCGTGCGCCGGGTCGGGGCAGACTGCGCGGTCAGCGTGGACGGCAACGCCTACTCGGTGCCGTGGCGGCTGATCCTCCCTCGGTGTCGCGGACACAAGGAGATCATTTCGCGGTCCTCTCGGCTTGCTCGGGCGTGAGATAGCCGAGTGCCGAGTGGATGCGTTGCCGATTGTAGTAGCCCTCGACGTAAGCGAACAGATCACGCCGCGCTTCATCCCGGGTCGCCCGTCGTCGCTGATGGACGAGCTCGACCTTGAGCGTGTGGAAGAAGCTCTCCATCGGGGCGTTATCGTAGTAGCAAGCCGTGCGGCTCATCGACGGCTTCACCCCCATACCGGCGAGCTGTCTCCGGCAGGCCTCGGCCGCGTACTGGCTACCGCGATCCGAGTGGCAGATCAGCCCGGCGGCCGGCCGCTGCCTCTGGGCGGCCATCATCAATGCCGCTACGCTCAGCTCGGCGCGCATGTGATCGCGCATCGACCAACCGACGATCTTGCGCGTGGCCAGATCGAGGACGGCGGCCAGGTACAGCCAGCCCTCGCCGGTCGGCAGGTAGGTGATATCGGCCAGCCAGACCGTGTCGGGTCGCGCGGCTGAGAAGTCCTGCTTGAGGAGATTGCGCGCGATGGGGAGATCGTGACGGCTGTCGGTCTTACAGGGCCGGAACCGACGACCCGCCAGAGCACGGATGCCATGCCGGCGCATGAGACGCTCCACCCGTCCGCGGCTGACGGACCGGCCCTCAGCTCGCAGGGCGGCATGCACGCGTGGGGCACCGTAGCGTCGGTGATGGGCGGCATGGATGCGCCGGACGTCGTCCAGGAGCTGACGGTTGGAGGCCGAGCGCGCGCTCTCAGGCCGTGACCGCCAGCCGTAGAAGCCGCTGGGTGAGACTCCGAGCACGCGGCACATGAGACGCACCGGCCAGGTCCGCGCATGCTGCTCGATGAAGGCGAAGGTCACTTGGGCATCTCCGCGAAGATGCCGATGGCTTTTTTTAGTACGTCGCGCTCCATGCGCGTGCGGTCGAGCTCGCGCCGCAGTCGGCCGATCTCGGCGGCCTGATCGGAAGAGGACGCAACTGGGCTTGGTGGCGAGGCGCCCATCGATCCAGCAGACCGCGGCCCGGGCGAGGCCCCGTTCAGCGTGGCGCGCCACTGCCTCAGCATCGAAAGCTGGATCCCGAGCTCGGCCGTGACCTGCATCTGCGGCCGGCCGCTGCTCTCCAGCAGGGCAACCGCTTCGCGTTTGAACTCGGGTGTGAACTCGCGTCTCGTCTTCGCCATCCGACACCTTCCCCGCTCAGCATGAGCGTATCAGAGGTGTCCGCGGTGCCGAGGGAGGATCATCCAACGCCTCTATGACGCGCCGGACGCGGTCTCGAATGCAGGATGGAGCTTGACTCGCTCGCTGCCGCTCAGACGCGATCAGTCCTACGATCTGACGGCGTCTCGTGACGAGATCAGCCAACGCCTGAGTCTCGGCATCGGCCCGGGCGCGAACGGGCGGATTGGTGGCCGCCGCGAACCGGGCGATCACGGTGTCGTCGATGCGGTCGGATTTGGCACGTTGGCCCAACGCGCGAGCGAAGGCACGGACCTGTGCTGGGTTCACGATCACGGTTGGCAGCCCCCAGGTGGTGAGAGAACGTGCCACCATGGCTTCCAAACCGCCGGTCGCCTCAAGGACGACGAGCTTCGGCTTCAGGAGCCGGAGGCGTTCGCACAGCTGCTCCACGCCCTCGGTCGTACGATCAACGGCGAAGTTTGCCCCTGCGGGATGAACGTGAATATCGAGGCGGTCACGAGCCACGTCGATCCCGACAACAGGAGCGCCCATCTGATCCCATCCTTGCGCAACCGGGCCTAGCGTTGAGCGGCCCAAGCGACTATTCGGGTTCGATGGAACGGCGGGCGAGGCCCCTGGCTCACTTGCGGGCTTGGTAACCCCAGAGGCTAACGGTCTCTCACTCGCCACCGCGCCGAGGAGCATACCCGACGCGGGCGGAATCAAGTTACAAGAGGCTACTGCATGGCCGCTGCCATGGGGAGCCGGAAGGCCAGATCCGGGTAGCTGACAGGCGCAGGCGGGAGGTCGCCCAGGGACGGATGCGGCCGAACGCGGTTATAGGTCTTTTGCCAGAGGGTGATCACAGCCTGGGCTTCCTTGAGCGAGTAGAAGATCTCCTGGCGCAGACACTTGTCGCGCAGCTTGCCGTTGAAGCTCTCCCAGTATCCGTTCTCCCACGGCGAGCGGGGTGCAATGTTCTGGATCTGCGGCCCCGTTTTTGGCGACCCATTTGCGCAGTGCCTTTGAGATCATCTCAGGGCCATTGTCGCAGCGGATGTGCTCCAGGAGGCCGTGCAGGCACACGGCGTCGGCCAGCGCCTCGATCACGCCGATGCTGTTGATGCGCCGCGCCACCTTCAGCGCGAGGCACGCCCGGCTATGCTCGTCGATCAGCGTCAGGATGCGCAGGCTCCGGCCGTCGTGCGTTTGAGCCTGCACGAAGTCGAAGCTCCAGACGTGATTGCGGTAAAGCGGCCGCAGCCGCACGCACGAGCCGTCGTTGAGCCAGGGGCGGCTGCGCGGCCGGTGCTTCTGGGGGACCTTGAGCCCCTCACGACGCCAGATGCGCTGGACCCGATCCTTGCCCACTCGCCAGCCGTCTACTCTCAACAGCGCGGTGACGCGGCGGTAGCCGTAGCGCCCGTATTCGGACGCCAGGGCGATGATGGCGCGAGTCAGCTCACCTCGTCGGCCAACACGGTGGGCACGTAGCGTTGCGTGCCGCGGTGCTGGCCGACGATCCGGCAGGCGTGACGTTCCGAGAGGCCGAATTTCTCCTGGATCGCCGCCACTGCCTGCCGACGTCGTTCGGGGGCTACAAATTTCCCGAGGCGACGTCCGCCAGCACCTGCTTTTCCAGGGACAGGTCCGCCACAAGCCGCCGCAACCGAGCGTTCTCGCGCTCCAGATCCTTCATCTTCCGCGCCTAGTCGACCTGCAAGCTGCCGTACTCCTTGCGCCAGCGATAGTAGCTCTGCTCGGAGATCTCCGCCTCCTTGCACGCCAACGCCAAACTCTTGCCCTGGGCTGTCTGCACCTCGATCTGGCGCAACTTCAGCACGACCTGCTCCGCGCTCGTCTTCTGACCTCGCTTCATGTCCCAGCTCCTTCGGTCCTGGCTGATCCTCTCAATCAGCCCGGTCCAAAGCCAGCCGGTCAGGTCAGTGGCGATGATGGCAATGATTGTGAGAATCACCGGCTATATCGATCTGGACACATCGACTATTACGATATAAAGTCAGAATAAGTGATTTGGGTGTAGATTCTGTCGCTTCGTCTATTCGCAGCTGCAGCAAGGCGGCGCTAGCAACGCTTTCGGAATAGGATTCCCGTTGATTTTGCAGAGCTAAAGTCTATTCGTTTTCTCAGAGAGGACAACAACATATCTATGAGGACAGGTCCACTCAGCGTCTTCGAGCAAAATTTGCGATCGTCCGCTCATGAGAGCGTCGTATCAATTGCTTTTTTTGCACTTTGTATTATGGTCGTCACTGCTCCAATCACTCAGGATGGGTTGAGCGGCGGCACCGCTTCCATGACCGAAGGAAATCCGTTCCGACAACTTGGATATGTACTGATTTTATTAATTATATTGGCTGGAACGGGCATCCATCGCGACTTTCTAGGCTTGTCCGCGCTTCCGGGAAACGTTCGTGTGATCTTGGCCTACTGTTGGCTGAGTATCGTCTGGGCAATCGATCCGTCAATTGCGACCCGTCGCTTGGCCTTGACAACGATCGTTGCCCTGTCCGTTGCTATTGCCATTCAATCACTCGGTGTAGCGAAGAGCATTGTGCATATCCGAATCGCTCTAATTTTGGCGCTCTTCGCAAGTTACGTAACCGTTCTTTTCTTTCCGAGCGTCGGTATACACCAGCCGGAGGCCGGCCGAGATGTCGCTCTCATTGGTGATTGGCGGGGAATTTATCCCGAGAAGAACTTTATGGGCGCACTCTGTGCGATAACCGTACTGTGTTTTTACTTCATGGAGCAAAGGCACCTGTCCTTTCTAAGATGGATCGTTATCATTGCGGCTTTTTTATTTTTGATCAAGACCGGATCCAAAACTTCGACCACACTCGCCTTATTGGCCCTGCTATCGGGGCACGCATTTCGTGCCAACAATCATCGGGATTGGCCGCTAGCCTTCGCAGCGGCAATGACGGGCGTCTTCTGTTTCGGGGTCATTCTGCTGTGGTACGGCGAATGGCTGATGGAACCCTTGGATCGCGATGATACACTGACAGGTCGTTCACAAATCTGGCGCGTATTGATAGCTTATATTTCCGATCACTGGCGTCTTGGTGCCGGATATGGTTCTTTTTGGTACATCGGAGGTGTTAGCCCGGTCTATGATTATGCGAAAGGAGGAAGCTGGTTCGAAATTGCCTCTCAGGGCCATAACGGATACTTAGATATCGCGTCGCAGATCGGTTTGCCTGGCCTCGCGATCGCATTATACTTTCTTATTGTCAGGCCTGTCGCGACATTGTTGAGCCATCCCGCCTACAACAACAAAACTGGTGCTCTTTTTATGGCTATATTTGTATTTTGTGTGGGTCACAATTTCACAGAGTCTACGCTCCTTTCTCGCGATCATATTCTTCAGTTTATGATTATCGTCGTTATCTGCATGATGAACGCCGTAGATGGAAATTATCGGCAGCAACAATTCTGAGATTTGTTCAAATGGCGGAAAATATGCTAATGATTGATTCTGTCACGATCTTGATCGTATTGGCACCAAGCGATTTACGACGGGGCTTTAATGAAGTTCACATATGGGATCGCGTAGCCAAACTCGTCTGATAGCATTTGCCGACAAGATGGTCCGCATCGATTAGTTTCGGCCCGATCTTCCCTGACCGGACCCAACCCAAGACGCAAGTCGGCTGTCGAATGCATCGCAGGCACCACGGGACCAGGCGCTTCCCTCGCGTCTGACCTGTTCAGAGTTCGGCGCCTCAAACATCGGAACCACCGGGGGGTACGCCTCCATCCGTTCGGACGTGCCAGGAGCCGTCGCGCACCACGTTGGAGCGTTCAAGCCATGAGGGGGATCGACAAGGCCGAGGTCGCCCGGCTTGTGAAGCCGCCAGGGCGAAGAACCCTACCGGCACGATCGATTCGCGGAGCGTAATTCGGTCTCCTGATCACCTGATGACGTGATCGCACGATCTGCTTTCAACGTCCGAAGATCCGAGGCGCAATCGATCGCTTTCACTCTCTCGCTATCAAAAATGTTTGCGAGCCTCCAAGTTTGTTGGCATCATCCGCCAAATTCTACGAAGCGAGAGAGCCCTGACGGCGCACAGCCGAGCGTCATTTTATCTTATATAGCTTCTGTTTTAGCGAGCAATATCCAGCCAAGACAGAAAATACAGCAGCTGCATTAGTTTCGTATATCGATTTTCGACTGGATTTTTGGTTCCATATGCCATTCCTATCAAGTTGCGCTTGCGTGTTTTTGCTTATATCGTTGCCTTATAAGCAGCAGTTCTCCCATGGGCACCATGTCGGCGATTGCGTCACAGGCTGTGAATCTCCTTTTCGCGGGGTCCTCGGTGATAGCGCCGGGATTTCTATTGGTCGCCTTGCTAGCCGATGTGATTCCGATGCGAGTGAGAGTCTTGGCAGCTTTCGTGCTGTCGCCGGGACTTTTGTCTCTCGAGCTCCCGGTCGCAATAGCATTCGGTGTAGAATTCAGGCAGTTTACATACTTAGCAAGCGCGCTGAATGCTCTCGTAGCGGGCGCTCTTATTCTTTACTTCCGCCCAAGATTTAGTTTTCGTGGCTGCGGGTATTCCGCGCTTCTGGCTTGCGCTTTGGCGGCCCCGATCATCTTTACGGTTCTTAATGAAACATTCCGAACGGATTACAGTTGGCACAACATGATGCAGATCGCGGCTATACAGCAGATCAATTCGCTGCCGCGATTGCCGGAAGAGTTTGAGATGGCTGGGCTTCGGCTGAATTATGGTTGGCTTGGGTGGACGCAGCTGTCTCTAATTTCAAACCTTGTCGCGATTTCGCCAACGAGACTTTACTTATCTCTAAATATTTTGCACTTTATCTCGATGTTCATCATCATCGTAGAGTGCTCGATCTTTTTTCTTGGTCAGCGCCATAACTCTGCGAAGGTAGCCGCAAGTACCGCAATTGCACTCCTCGCCGTCGGTCTACCCGATATCATACTCGGCATAGCCAAAAATGAATACCATGCATTGGGAGACGCACGCATAACGCCAATGATGGAAAAAATTCAGAATATGGACACGATGGTTTTCGGGTTGTCTTCGTTTGCCTTAATGGTCTTTGCAGTACTGGGCTACCTTAATTTCAAGCGGTCTTCATTCCTCTTACTTGCGATCATAGCGTCTTTTGTGAGTTCTTTGGTCTATCCGCTTTTCTTACCATCATGTATGGCGGTCGCCGCGGCACTGATTGCCTTTGAAATCCTGCAACAAGTCCGTGGAGTGGGATCGTCCGGTCGTCGGACTCTAATCAAGACCGGCCTGATTTTTGCCCTTTGGATCGCGAGCTTCGGCATAGTGGTTCTCTATGGGCTCTTCCTCGGACGAGATTCGGAAGTTCCGCCCTTCGGGCTTGTCAAGCTTCGTGACTTTCCTCTCCAATTCATCAGGTGGGGATGGATCTATTGTGCAATAGACGCGATATTACTGTCAGTTCTCATATTTCGATGGAAAATCATATCCTGGCCGACGTTATTTTTCATCGGCGTGACATTCGGACTTCAGTTGGCCTACGTCGTGATCGCGGTTCGCGACGGCGTCGGATATAAATTCCTCTTCACGGCGCTGCTGTTCGCGGCCCCCGTGGTCGCGGCTGAAATTACCCGATGGGCGGACAGGGGATCGAGATCCTCAGTCGTGGCGGGCGTATTGATCGTTTTGTTTCTGTCGTGCGTGGTCTACGAGTTTCCTCGCTGGACCAATCCCGATTTGCGCTACGCGACCCCCTTGGACATTTATGCATCGGATATCGCGCCTGACGCGAAGGCGATGCCATCCTGGCTTCGGGTCGTTCGCGAGAAAGCGCCGCCCGATGCCGTGCTTTTTACTGCGCCTGACGAGCGGCCGATCGCGGTATTTGCCAGGCGTGCCCTATACGTGTGTGGCGATGTTCCGGTTCCGACATCTCGAGCCGGGTACTCCATGAGTTGCACCCGGGAACTCACGTCTGTGAAGGGCTACTCTCCAAAGAGGGTGGTTGACAGAATGGAGCTTCTGAGCCTAGCGCTCAAAAAGGAGGTCAGCGATGCCGAAGCGGAGACGTTGATGAAAGCGTTTCGCGCGCTTAGCCGGCCGATGATTTTCCATACTAGCGGCTTTTCAGGATTTACGCGCTGGCTTAGGGAGAAGGAAATTGGCCGACCGATTTTCGTTTCCGAGACGGATGTCGTTTGGTCGGTCGACAAAACTGGTGCTGGGCTTGATCCTGCAGACAGTGCTGCCTCCTACAGGCAGGGGCCCACATGAATCGAGCGGGCGCGAATGAGCGCCAGTTTTGGCCGGCCGCCTCAGGTGCTACTGAACGGCTGCCCTCTCGGATCGCTTTGAGTGCAAGGCACGGAAAGCGGAGTGCGCAACCGGTAAGGCTGCACGATGAATAGAGCCGCTAAGCCCGTCATCCCTTTCGGGCCGGCCGGGCATCTCCGCGCGTTCTGTAAGGAAGAGAGTTCGGCCGCTTGTTCCGAGCAGGAAGGTTTCGACGGCCTCGGTGGAACAGGGCTAGACGATCCGCTTCGGTGGCGGCACGGACGGATCCTGATTGTGCAGAGATCAGTACCTGTCTTCCGGGCTCACACCATCACTCGCTTCGGGTTCTTCACCAAGATTGGGGGTGCTCGCGCCTTGCCGGTTGGGAGCGGCCTTTGGCGCCGGACGAAGGGGCAATGTCCGGGCTACTGTGGGCCGCACTGTTGCAGGTCGGCCTGGTGGACCAGCCTTGCCGGCGGGGCCTGCTGGCCCGGCAGGCCCTCGCGGGCCAGCAGGCCCCGGCGGGCCAACGGGTCCCGGTGGGCCGGCGGGCCCCGGTGGGCCAACGGACCCTGGCGGCCCGCTCGGTCCTGGTGGCCAGGGGGGGCCGGCAATGGCCGTTCTGGATGCCCCTGATCCGCTGAGCTCGGACGGCTTGGTACCGTCCATCCTGTCTCCCTGTTCGACCCTGCTGCTGTGTCCAGTCGCGGCCGCAGCGCCCGGCGGTCCCGGAGGTCCGGCTGGTCCTTGCTCGCCGCAATTGGCAACCACGATCTTGCGCTCTTGACGCGCTGTGCGCAGCGTCGCGATACACGTGGCCGGGTGATAGATGACGCGGAATTCGAAGTAGCCCCGATGGTCGATCTGACGTGAAAAGCGGCCATCCAGACTAATATCCGTATCTTTCTCGTCTGAATATCCTATAATCCAGAGTTCACCACCAGTGACCTTGGCGTCCGCCACACCGATATCGGCCGTCGCCACCGATACTGGGGCGAGATAAATCATTTGCGCCCAAATCAGCATTGAGAATTTGCCGTAGGCGGCCATAGCTGGTTCCATCACGCGCTTGCAACCAGTATATCCACGGATTGATGGGGAGCAATGATCGCGCTCTCACCAGCTGAACGGCGGGATCACACCACAAACGACCGAGAGCCCCGCGCGCAGCGGCGACGCCATCGCCTCGACCCTCAACGGTGCTCGCCTGACACGCGCGCACCAACGCGACGAGGGTTGCGGAGCGGCACATCGTTCAAGCCGATCTCGGCTTCGAGTAGGCCCAGCGCGACCCATCGGCCGCCTCTCGCGCGATGGCGTCTGTCACCTGCCAACGCCTCCCCTCGGAACGCGATCAATGGATCCGTCGCGCTTTGCGCGGAGGTTGCCCGGCTTCGGAAGGAAGTCGCGGCCGCTTTGTTCGAGATTGTTACGGCCCGGGCGGTGACCGGGCAGAGGCGTCAGTTGGGCTCTCTGCGAGGCGGTGAGGCGCCGCGCCCGCGGCCTCATCTGCCCCCTCGGCGAAAAGCTCGTCGTCCCGGCTGGCGGGCGAGCATGCATCGTCATACGCGATGCGCTCCTTTGCGTGAACCGGGTCGAGCGCGGCGACCGCGTCCGTGGCCGGCGTGGAATCTGCGACTTCGGCGCCGAAAGCTCGGCGGGTCTGACGGAGCCACGGGCTTGGCGAGCGGAGAGGCGAGGACCTCGAAGGCGAGCTTGTTGTCGACGCCGACGGGCTGCGGCACGGCGAAGAGCGACGTCAGGGTCCGTTTGATGATGTCCCGGACGGCACCCCGGATAGCCAGCATGGCGGCGATGGTAACCGGATTACCGAGACCCATACGCTCACTGATCTCCGCGGCTGCCCTCGCATCCGCTCGCTGACGCCCGGCAACGTCGTAACTTGACAATCGTCCCGGCGGCACTGGCCGGGGCGCCAAGCCGGACACGGCGCTTGGCCCCCGGCTCAGGCTGCGATGCCGTCTGGTTGTGCGCGAACCGACGCAAGGGCAGGATCACGCGGGTCATCCGGGGCACGCGCGGCCACAAGCGGAAGATCCGGCACGGTGGGCCCCGCTCCCGCGAATGCGTGAGGTCCCTTTCAACCAAAGCAAGGACCGACGCCGCTTCGCAGCCCGCAACGACAAGCTCGCCCACAAGGACGCCTCGGCCGTCGCCCTGGCGGCCGACGCCGCCTTCTGGGCCCATCGCGACCAGACCCTATCAGGACCAGGGTCCGAGCAGCCCGCGGTTCGCCGCGTCGTCGGGGATCTCGTCGTCGTGGAAGGCGGTCAGGCGGCAGACTCGCCGTCGCCGCCTGACCGCTTCAGGATGTGCCGGTCGACCGTGAGGTCGAAGCGCGGATCGCGGCCGTCCTCGAGTGCGAGCGTCGCCCGGGCGATCCGCGCAGGCGCATCACCATTTCCGCACGAGGGGCGCGGGGGCGGGGGCGGGCTGCGCGCCGAACACGTAGCGGAAGCCCACCGAGACGATGTCGGCGCTGGAATCCACCACCCCCGCGAAGGCGATGTTGCCGACGTTGTAGTCGCGGCCGAGGCCCGCCAGGATCCGCGACCGGTCCAGGAAGAAGTGCGAATAGGCGAGGTTCAGCGTCAGCTGCCGGCTCCAGCGGTAGCTGGCGCCCACCGAGGCGATGTAGCGGTCCCCGTCCGGCAGCCGCACCGAACGGTTGCGGAAGTCGATCGGCGAGGTCTCGTAGGCGAAGCCCGTGCGCAGCGTCAGGTTCGGCGAGGCGTCGTACTCGGCGCCGATCGCGTAGGTGAACCCGTCCTTGTAGTTGAGCGGCAGGGTGTTCACCGGCAGGCCGAGGGTCTTCGAGACGATCCCGATGGTCCCGAGCCTCGACCAGTTGTCCCACTCGAAGCCGAGGTTCACCCGCGCCACCGGCGAGACCGCCTGGGTGAGGCCGACGCTCAGCTTGTCGGGGGTGTTCAGCCTCGCCCGGACCTGGCCGGCGAGCGGGGCCAGGGCGAGCAGCGGCACGCCGATCGAGCCGTCGATGTCGTGGTGCACCGAGGAGCGGTAGCCGATGCCCAGCACGGTCCCGTCGCGGGGCGTCAGCGTGGCGCCCGCGGTGAAGCCCACCCCCCAGGATTCCCCCTTGAGGAAGGAGCTCGGATAGGCGGTCGGCAGGAGGCCCGGGACCGGCAGCGCCTGCCGCAGGGTCAGGCGGAAATACTCGATGTTCGGCCCGGCCGCGATCGACAACCATTCGTTGACCTTGAAGCCGATCACCGGGTTGATCGCCAGGGAGAAGATCCGCGACGAGCGTCCGTAGACCTCCCCGGCCCAGACCTGGTTGGGCTTGGTCACGAGCCCGAAGGGCGCGCCGGTCGAGAGGCCGAGCCACAGGCGGTCGTTCATCTGGTACGAGGTCGCGCCCGCCGGCACGAGGGCGCCCTGACCGAGCTCGCCCGAGCCGCCCAGCCGCGCGAAGCCCGGATTGGTGCCCGGCGCCGGGCGGATCTCCGAGGACAGGCCGATATAGGTGAAGTTCTGCTCCGCGACGAAGCCCGGGTTCATCGTGATGGTCGCGGGGTTCCAGAACATCGACGACACGCCGCCCGATCCCGAGGCCGCACCCGCAAACGCCAGCCCCTGCGCCTGCGTGCTCTGCTCCCGCAGACCGAACGCCCCGGCCTGAACCTCGGCAATCGTGGCGACAGACGCACAGAGTGACGCCGTTCCGGCGGCCACCAGAAACCGAAATCTCATCACGATCCTCCCCAAGGTTTACCGCGCATCCACTTCCGGTTTCGGGCGGATGTCATGTTTTCTGAGTTTTGTGCCGCCAGAACCATCGGCGACACCGACACTTTGCGCGGCCGCCACTGTCACGATACTGCCGGTACGCGCAGGCATTACCCCTTCCCAATAGGTCAGGACGCTGCCGAAAGCGGCAAGAAAATGCAAGCGCGAAGCGGTGCGCTGATGAACTCCGGCGTCCGGCCGGCGCAGGGAAGGCGCTGGTGTGACAAATCGGTTTCACGCCGCGAGGCGGAGGCGCTGGATGGCGGGCGGCGGACCGCGTCGAGGACGCCGATGGGCCGCCTTGTACGGCACAGGGCTTCGGGTGCGGCGGCGCGAATACAAAGCTTCGCCGAGTGTCACAGCGGCCCTCGCGACATCGTCTGAACCGCTTGCGACCGGCTGACGCTTTGGGATAGAAGCTAACCTATACGTCAATCCTGGCCCGGCCAATCACGCACGCTCCGCGAGAGAGCGAGGCCGGTGAAGGGAGGGGAAGGTGGGAACCCAGCAGGGCATAAGGAAATGGGCCGGCGAAGCCGACGCTCAGGGTCCGCGCCATCGACGGACGCTTTGCGACGACGCTCCGGAGACGCTTCCGGCGATGGGCGATCGAGATCCGCACGATCCTGCCCAAGACCGGGGTCGGCAGGCTGTCGGAGACGGAGCGCGTGGTGGACGAGCGCCGGCGGGCCGATGCGGGGCCCATCAACATCCGAGTATCGGCACGACGTTGACCGCTCGCGCGCACCGGGAATACGGTGAATTCTCCGAAGAGAAGGTCACCTGTGTCCGATACGCTGTACACCGTGACCCAGCTCGCCAAGGACCTGGGGGTGACGGCGAGAACGGTCCGCTTCTACGAGGACAAGGGTCTCCTGACGCCTCAGCGGGCCGGGAACACGCGGGTCTATACGCATCGCGACCGGGCGCGACTGATCCTGATCCTGCGCGGCAAGCGGCTCGGGTTCTCACTGCGCGAGATCAAGGAATATCTCGACCTCTACGACGCCGATCCGACCCAGCAGGAACAGCTGCGCGCCCTGCTGAAGCGGATCCAGACCCGGATCGGCAGCCTCGTCGATCAGGAGCAAGCCCTCGTCGAGACGCTGGCCGAGCTGCGCGCCATCGAGCAGCAGGCCCAGGACGCCCTCGCGGCTCTGGCCTCATCCGAGGCGCCGGCGAAATCACGCCGCGCCCGCTAGGGCATACCGCGTCGTCAGGGCGACCGGTTCCGCGGGCCGAGGCCGCGCGGCCGGAATCGGCCCGCGCGTCTCACAACCTCCTTCCCCGTTCTCGTGCGTGCTCCCACGCCGGACTTGTGCGCGCCGGGTCAAGGCACGTCCGGGTCGGCGGGCCGCCCGTGTCGCAGATCCTTCGTGATCGTTCCGAGAGGACAGCATGACCAACGCGGTTATCGTGGGCTACGCCCGCTCGCCCTTCACCCTCGCCAAGAAGGGCGCCCTGGCCCGGGTCCGCCCCGACGACCTCGCCGCGCAGGTCGTGCGCCGGCTCGTCGCCGAGGCCGGCATCTCGTCGAACACCATCGAGGACCTGATCGTCGGCTGTGCCTTCCCGGAGGGCGAGCAGGGGTTCAACGTGGCCCGCCTGATCGGCATGCTGGCCGATCTCGATCTCAGCGTCGGCGGCGTCACGGTGAACCGCTTCTGCGGCTCCTCGATGCAGTCGGTGCACATCGCCGCCGGGCAGATCCAGCTCGGCGCCGGCGAGGCCTTCATCTGCGCGGGCGTGGAGAGCATGAGCCGCGTGCCGATGATGGGCTTCAACCCGATGCCCAACCCGGCGCTTCATGCGGCGCGCCCTGGCGCCTACATGGGCATGGGCGACACTGCCGAGAACGTGGCGCGCCGCTGGCAGATCAGCCGGGCCGACCAGGAGGCCTTCGCGGTGACGAGCCACCGCAAGGCCGCCGCGGCCCAGGCCGCCGGACGGCTCGCCGCCGAGATCGTCCCGATCGCCACAAAGGCCGGCACGGTCGAGACGGACGGCTGCATCCGGCCGGAGGCCAGCGCCGAGGGACTCGCCGCGCTCAAGCCCGCGTTCCAGCAGGACGGCAGCGTCACGGCCGGCACCTCGTCGCCGCTGACGGACGGTGCCTCGGCGGTCCTCGTCTGCAGCGAGGTCTATGCCCAACGCCACGGGCTGAAGCCGCTCGCCCGGATCGCCGCGATCGGCGTCTCGGGCTGCGAGCCGGAGATCATGGGCATCGGTCCGGTGGCCGCGTCCCGGAAGGCGCTGGCCCGCGCCGGCATCGCCGTCGACGCGGTGGGCGTCGTCGAGCTGAACGAGGCCTTCGCCAGCCAAGCGCTCGCCTGCATCCGGGAACTCGGCCTGCGCGCGGAGACGGTCAATATCGACGGCGGCGCGATCGCGCTCGGCCATCCGCTCGGTGCGACGGGGGCGCGCATCGTCGGCAAGGCAGCGGCGCTGCTCGACCGCGAGGGCGCCCGCTTCGCGCTGGCGACCCAGTGCATCGGCGGCGGCCAGGGCATCGCCACCCTTCTGGAGCGTGTCTGATGAGCGGGATCCGCAAAGTCGCCGTCATCGGCGCCGGAGTGATGGGCTCCGGCATCGCCGCCCATGTGGCCAATGCCGGCGTGCCGGTCCTGCTCATGGACATCGTGCCGGAGGGCGCAACCGACCGGAACGGTCTTGCGGCGGCCGCCATCGCCCGGATGCTCAAGACCGAGCCGGCGGCGTTCATGACCCCACGGGCTGCCAAGCGCGTCGAGGCCTGCAACGTCGAGGACCATCTCGACCGCCTCGCCGAAGTCGACTGGATCATCGAGGTGGTCATCGAGCGCCTCGACGCGAAGCGGGCGCTCTATCGGCGGATCGACGCCGTGCGCCGGCCCGGCACGGCGGTCTCGTCGAACACTTCGACGATCCCGCTCGATGCGCTGGTCGACGGCATGCCGGAATCCTTCCGGCGCGACTTCCTGATCACCCACTTCTTCAACCCGCCGCGCTACATGCGGCTGCTCGAACTGGTGACCGGCCCGCAGACCGATCCGGCCCTCGCCGAGACGGTCGCCGACTTCGCCGACCGCCGGCTCGGCAAGAGCGTCGTACGCTGCAAGGATCGGCCGGGCTTCATCGCCAACCGCCTGGGCATCACGTGGATCCAGAACGCCATCGCGGCCGCCGACGACCTCGGCGTCCCGGTCGAGGAGGCCGACGCCATCATGGGACGCCCCTTCGGCATCCCGAAGACCGGCGTGTTCGGCCTCGTCGATCTCGTCGGCCTCGACCTGATCCCGCACACCACCGCGAGCCTGCGCGCGGCGTTGCCGCCGGAGGACGCCTTCCACGACTCCTACCGCGAGATGCCGCTCGTCAGCCGGCTGATCGCCGCGGGCTTCACCGGGCGTAAGGGCAAGGGCGGATTCTACCGCCTGAACCGCACGGGCGGGCAGAAGACCAAGGAGGCCATCGATCTCGCGAGCGGCGCCTACCGGCCCGCCCGGAAGGCGGACCTGCCGGAGCTGAAGGACGCGAAAGGCCCCCGCGCGGTACTCGACCTGCCCGGCCGGGCGGGCGCCTACGCGTGGCGCGTCATCGGCGCGACCCTGTCGTACGCCGCCGGCCTCGTCGGCGAGGCGAGCGACGACGTCGCGGCGATCGATGAGGCGATGCGCCTCGGCTACAATTGGACATGGGGACCGTTCGAGCTGATCGACCGGATCGGCGGCGCCTACTTGGCCGATCGCCTCGCCCGCGACGGTCGGCCGGTCCCGCCGCTCCTCGCGGGTCTCAACGGCCGCAGCTTCTACCGGGTCGAGAACGGCCGCCGGCAGGTGCTCCAGCCCGGGGGCGGCTACCGCGACATCGTCCGGCCCGACGGCGTGCTGCGGCTCGCAGACATCAAGCTCGGCCGAGAGCCGCTCCTGACGAACGGCTCGGCGGCCCTGTGGGACATCGGCGACGGCGTGGTGTGCTTCGAGTTCACGTCGCAGAGCAACGCCCTGGACGAGCAGGTCATGGTCCTGCTCGGCAAGACGATCAAGCTCGTGAAGGACCGCTACAAGGCGCTGGTCGTCTACAACGAGGGCACGAACTTCTCGGTCGGCGCCAATCTCGGGCTGGCGCTGTTCGCCGCCAATATCGCGGCGTGGGGGGAGATCGAGAAGCTGGTCCATCTCGGCCAGCAGACCTATCGGCAGCTCAAATACGCGCCGTTTCCGGTGGTGAGCGCACCCTCCGGCATGGCGCTCGGCGGCGGCTGCGAGATCCTGCTGCACAGCGATGCCGTCCAGGCCCATGCGGAGAGCTATATCGGCCTCGTGGAGTGCGGCGTCGGCCTCGTGCCGGCCTGGGGCGGCTGCACGGAGATGCTGGGCCGCTGGCAGGCCTCCGGCACGCTGCCGAAGGGGCCGATGCCGGTCGTCGCCAGGGTGTTCGAGACGGTCTCGACCGCAACCGTGGCGAAGTCGGCCGAGGAGGCGCGGGACCTCCTGTTCCTGCGCCCCGACGACGGCATCACCATGAATCGCGACCGGCTGCTCGCCGATGCCAAGGCCAGAGCGCTGTCCCTGGTCGCAGGCTATGCGCCGCCGAAGCCCGTGCCTCTGACTCTGCCGGGTTCCGCGGGCGGCCTCGCCCTGCGCATGGCCGCCGAGGGCTTCGCGCGGCGCGGCATCGCCACGAAGCACGATCTCGTGGTGGCGGGCGAACTCGCCTCCGTCCTGTCCGGAGGAGAGGCCGACATCCTCGATACCCTGGATGAGGATGCCATCCTCGAACTCGAGCGCGACAGCTTCATGCGCCTCGTCCGCACCGAGGCAACCCTCGACCGGTTCGAGAGCGTGCTCGAGACCGGCCGGCCGGTGAGGAACTGACGATCATGCAGACCTACAAGGCCCCGCTGCGCGACATGCGCTTCGTGCTCCACGAACTGCACGCCGATCCGGGTTCCGAGCCGCTGCCCGGCCTGGAGGAGATCACGCCCGACGTCGCCGACGCCATCCTCGAGGAGGCGGCGAAGTTCTGCACCGAGCGGCTCCTGCCGCTCAACGCCTCCGGTGACGCGGAGGGCTGCCGCCTGGAGAACGGCGTCGTCCGGACGCCGAAGGGTTTTCCCGAGGCCTACGCGGCGTTCCGCGCGGGCGGTTGGACCGCGATGGGCTCCGACCCCGCCTATGGGGGCCAGGGCCTGCCGGAGACGATCAACAAGCTCGTCGAGGAGATGATCTGCTCGACCAACCTGTCCTTCGGGCTCTATCCGGGCTTGAGCCACGGTGCCTACAAGGCGATCGCCGGTCATGCGTCGGAGGCGCTGAAGGCGGCCTATTTGCCCAAGATCGTCGACGGCACGTGGTCGGGCACCATGTGCCTGACCGAGGCCCATTGCGGCACGGATCTCGGCCTGCTGCGGACCCGCGCGGTGCCGCAGGACGACGGTTCCTACCGGATCACCGGCTCGAAGATCTTCATCTCGGCGGGCGATCACGACCTCACCGAGAACATCGTGCACCTCGTCCTCGCGCGGCTGCCCGATGCCCCCAAGGGCGTGAAGGGCATAAGCCTGTTCCTGGTGCCGAAATTCCTGCCCGCGCCGGACGGGACGCCGGGGGCGCGCAACGGCGTCACCTGCAGCGCCCTCGAGCATAAGATGGGCATCAAGGCCTCGGCCACCTGCCAGCTCTCCTTCGACGACGCCGTCGGCTGGCTCGTCGGCGAGCCGCACAAGGGCATGCGCGCGATGTTCACGATGATGAACAGCGAGCGCCTGTCTGTGGGAATCCAGGGGCTGGGCGCCGGCGAGGCGGCCTACCAGGGCGCCGTCGCCTATGCCCGCGAGCGCCTGCAGGGGCGCGCGCTCTCCGGTGCCAAGCGGCCGGACCTGGCCGCAGACCCGATCATCGTACACCCGGACGTGCGGCGCATGCTGATGACGATCCGCGCCTACAACGAGGGCGCCCGGGCGCTCGGCGGCTGGGTCGCCCGGAGCCTCGACGTGATGGAGCGCCATCCCGATCCGTCCGAACGGCGGCGGGCGGAGGATTTCTCGGCCCTGATGACGCCGGTGGTGAAGGCGCTGTTCACCGATCTCGGCTTCGAGGCGGCCAGCATCGGCCTGCAGGTCTACGGCGGCCACGGCTTCATCCGAGACCCCGGCATGGAGCAGTATGTCCGCGATGCCCGGATCTCGATGATCTACGAGGGCACCAACGGCGTGCAGGCCCTCGACCTCGTCGGCCGCAAGCTCCCGGCCCATGCCGGCCGGCTGCTGCGCGGCTTCTTCCACCCGGTCCTCGCCTTCCTCGACGCGGCGCTGGAGGACGATGCCCTGGCGCTCCTCGCCCTGCCCGTGTCCAAGGCGTTCGGTGCGCTCCAGCTCGCCACCGCCCACATCGCGCAACGGGGCCTCAAAGATCCGGACGAGGCCGGCGCCGCCGCGACCGATTACCTGCGGCTGTTCGGCCTGGTGGCGCTCGGCTTCATGTGGGTGCGCGCCGCCAAGGTGGCGCAGGCGGCGCTGGCCGACGGAACGCCGGAGCGGGACTTCTACGAGGCCAAGCTCGCCACCGCCCGCTTCTTCATCGAGCGCATCCTGCCCCAGGTGGCCGGCCTGCTGGCGGCGATCAAGTCCGGCAAGGGCGCGATGATGGCCCTCGACGAGGCGATGTTCTGACCGCCCCGGACCTCCGGGGAATCCTCATGCGACTGATGGAGTGGAACGGATGGCGGATCTCGGCTTGCTGGTCGACTCGATCGAGGAACGGTCGGGCGCCTTGAGCGCGCTCGGATATCGGGTGCGGTTCGACCTCACCGATGGCGGCGGCATCCTGCTCGACGCCACCGGCGGCACGGTCGCCGTGTCGATCGCCGAAGAGGGCGAGGCCGATGCCGTGATGCGCTTGAGTTCCGACAATCTGCTCAAGCTCGTGGAGGGCCGGCTCAGCCCGATGATGGCCTTCTCGACCGGCCGCCTGAAGGTGCAGGGCTCGCAGGGCGTGGCGCTGAAGCTCGCCGGTCTGCTCGATCAGTAGCCGTCCCTGCGGGTGCGCCCCCCTCATCCGCACCCGGCCATCGCGGGAGGCGCCACCGGAGGATCCGCGAGACCGTCCGAAGAATGAGCCGTGGCGGTGCAGGTGCCCGCCGCTTGGGTCGCGGTGGCGACATCGAGACCCGCGTGAAGGCCGGCGGCTCCGGGGGCCCATCGCCGACACGACGATGGCCATGCTCCCATTAAGGGGGAGCGCCGCCGAGCCGACCGGCGCCGGTCTGCGACCGCTACGAAACTTTCCGTCCGGCGCCCCCGTAAGGGCGGGTGCTACCCCTGCGTCGGGGTCGGATGGAAGGAAAAACGATGCCCACAGCGAACAGCCACCGCATGAAGGCGCTTGCTCTGGCCCTCGCGCTCGGTCTCGGAGCAAGCAGCGCAGCCTACGCCAAGAACCCGATGGTCGGCGGCGCGCCGATGTACGCCCAGAAGACCATCGTCGAGAACGCGGTCAACTCGAAGGATCACACCACGCTGGTCGCCGCCGTGAAGGCCGCCGGCCTGGTCGACACGCTGAACGGTCCGGGTCCGTTCACGGTGTTCGCCCCCACGAACGCCGCCTTCGCCAAGCTGCCGCCGGGCACGGTGGAGAACCTCGTCCAGCCGCAGAACAAGGCGACGCTGACGAAGATCCTGACCTACCACGTGGTCCCGGGTGTCTACACCGCCAAGGATCTGATGGCGCTCGCCAAGAAGGGCGGCGGACAGGGCACGCTCACCACGGTGGCGGGCGAGCCTCTCGCCGTCGAGGTGCAGGGCAAGAAGGTCTATGTGACCGACGTGAAGGGCAACACCGCCACGGTGACCATTCCGAACGTCATGCAATCGAACGGCGTCATCCACGTCGTCAATGCGGTGCTGATGCCCTGATCCACCCGGACGGTCCGGCGTCGGCGGCCCTGATCCGGCTGCCGACGCCGATTTCTCGCAAACGTTGACCGCTGCGGCTGCCGAGATCGCGTCAGTCCGCGATGAGTTTGCCGGTGTAGACCACCGGACCGGTCGGCTGGCCGGTGGGCGAGCCGCCGGGCGGCTCCACCGAGACCGCGATCACGCCATCCGGAGCGGCCCCCGCCGGCAGCCTCATCTGGCTCACCGCCGTGCCGACAAGGCCGAGCGGCCGCGGCCCCTGGGCACCGACATACCACACTTCCAGGCTTCGATCCGCGGGTGCCTCGGCGCTGACGGGCCTCACCATTGCGACGCCGGTGCGCGTATCGACGCGCACGATCAGCGCCGGGAGCGTACCCCCGCCCTGCACCACGGCCAGATAGCGGCCATCCGACGGCCTCTGCCAGGGTCCGAGCGTCAGGACCAGAGCGAGGCCAGCCGCCAGCAGCCCGGCCCCGCCCGCGGCAACCCGCCACCGCCGAAGCTGGGAGCGCAGGGCTTCGATTTGATGCAACTCCGCGCGTCCCGCCGCCGGAAGCCTCCGCAAGAGTGCAGCGCGGACATGCGGCGGCGGTGTCTCGACGGGGATCACCATCGCGAGCGGGCCGAGGCGGCGTTCCCAAGCCTGGATCCGTGCCCGTACGACCGGATCGCGCGCGGCCTCGCCCTCCATGGCCGCACGCTCCTGCGCGTCGAGCGTTCCGAGGACGTACTCGGCCGCACGCAGATCGGGATCGTCGGGGTCTGGCGCCCTCGTACCGCTCACGACACCGTCTCCAGGCAGGTCTTCAAGGCGCCGAGCGCCCGGTGGAGCCAGGTCTTGATCGTGTTCACGGGACGATCGAACCGTGCGGCCAGTTCCTCACGCGAGCGCCCCTCACAATAGGCCAGCACGACGCAATCCCGGTGCGACGGTTCGAGTCGGCCGAGACATGCCACGAGGGCATTGCGGTCTTGAAACGCGCCCGCCTCGTCGTGCGGATCGATCAGCAGGTCCACCCAATCCTCGCCGCTGTCCAATTCCGGCCCCTGCACCTCCGCCTTCCGGCGTACGCTATCGATGGCGCGGTTCCGTGCGATGGTAATAAGCCAGGGCAGCGGCGGCCCGGCTTCCGGCCGATAGCTGCCCGCTGCCTGCCAGATCCGCATGTAGACGTCCTGGAGTACGTCCTCGGCCAAGCCGCGGTCGCGTTGGATACGCAGGATCAGCCCGTAAAGTTTCGGGCTTGAGACATCGTAGAGTTCAGCGAGCCGGTCCGCCTCACCTCGAGCGATTCCTGCAAGCAGCCGGCGCAGCGTGGCGTCGTCGGCCAACATGGGCCCCCGCATAGTTCGAGGCGCCTGCCATCGGACGCCCTCCCGGATGATGCTCTTAGACCAAGCCTCGGGACTCTGACGATCCCCCTCGCATGCGGCCGGAGGGGGCGCCACAGACGGACGATCCGGCCGCCGGTCCAAGTCACAGGGCGGCGGCGTGCTTGTTCGCCCGGTGCCGGAATGGCCACCCAGAGGCGGAGAGAGATCGATCTTCGCTGAAGGCCGGTTCGCGGCGCAAATTCGCGCAAGCCTCGAAACGTCCCAAGATGCGGCGCGGAACACTGAGCCATGGCCCTCCTGGCATCGCCCGTGCGTCAATCCATATTTCGCGTTGTCTGAAGCAGTGATCCATATAAAATCGAGATTGATCGGTTCGACCCGTTAGCGGTCAGAGCCGCGCTCCGCTCAGGTCGCTTCATGGCTATCGATATCGACAGTGGCGTCACCGCTGCGCCTCACCCCGCCGGCCCGCCCATTATCGGGGACGGCGCACCGAACTTCCGGGCCCGCACCACGATGGGCCCGCGCACGCTCTCGTCCTATCGGGGCCGCTGGCTGGTGTTCTTCTCGCATCCCGCGGACTTCACGCCGGTCTGCACCAGCGAGTTCGTGGCTTTCGCCCGGGCCCACGAGGCTTTCCAGGCCCTGGATTGCGACCTCCTCGCCCTCTCCGTCGACAGCCTGTCGTCGCACCTGGCGTGGCAACAGAGCATCGAGCAGCGTTTCGGTGTGCGGATGCCGTTCCCGATCGTCGAGGATCCGGCCATGGGCATCGCCCGTGCCTATGGCATGCTGCCGGCGGGAGCGGCGTCGAGCGCCACGGTGCGCACCACGTTCGTCATCGATCCGGAGGGGATCGTGCGCGCCCTCGTGACCTACCCGCTGACGGTAGGGCGCAGCGTCGCCGAGATCCTGCGGCTTGTGAGGGCGCTTCAGGCCTCCGACGCGGCCGACGTCTCGACGCCCGAGGGATGGCAACCGGGCGAGCCGGTGCTCGCGAATCCACCGATGACAAGCGAAGAGATCGGCGACTGCGGGACCGACTGGTATTACAGGTTGGAAAGCGTCTGATGGCACCCGGCACGGACGAGACCAAGGCGAGCGCGGCCGCCGAGTTGCTCAAGCTCGTCGCAAACCCCAACCGGCTGCGCATCCTCTACCTGCTGACGGACGGCGAGCGCTCGGTTTCGGACATCGAGCAGCGCCTCGGCATCCGTCAGCCGACCCTGTCGCAGCAGCTCGGCGAATTGCGCAACGCCGGGATCGTCACCACACGGCGCGCGCACAAGGTCGTATTCTACAGCCTGACAGAGGCCCGCACGCGTGCGCTCCTCGATGCGATCGAGGATATCTTGATCGTCAACCGCCCGCAGCGGCGCCTGGCGGCGCGCAGCCCCGACGCGCGCGAACGGGCCCTCGGGCAGGCCGCGATGTTCGGCCAGATCGGAGACGCGCCATGAATGCCTTTCTCGCCCCCCTCGCCGGTGGTGCCCTGATCGGCGCCTCGGCGGCCCTGCTGCTCCTGGCCAATGGCCGCATCGCGGGGATCAGCGGCATCGTCGGCGGATTGCTCGGCCCGGCCTCTCGGGATTGGGCTTGGCGGGTGGCCTTTCTCGTGGGGCTCTTCGCCGGCCCTGCCCTGTTCAGAGCGACGGCGGGCCATTGGCCCCAGGTCCGCATCGATGCCTCCTGGCCGATGCTTGTCGGGGCCGGGCTTCTGGTCGGGTTCGGGACGCGTCTGGGGTCGGGGTGCACCAGCGGTCACGGGGTTTGCGGCCTCGCGCGGCTCTCGCCGCGTTCCCTCGCAGCAGTCGCGACGTTCATGGCCGCCGCGATCATCACCGTCTTCCTCGTTCGGCACGGCCTGGTCCGATGAACACCCCGCGCCTCCTCGCAGCCTTCGCGAGCGGCCTGCTTTTCGGAGCGGGGCTCGCCCTTTCGGGCATGATGGACCCCGCACGCGTGCTGGGCTTCCTCGATGTCGCGGGGGCCTGGGATCCCAGCCTCGCCTTCGTCCTGGCCGGGGCCGTCGGCGTCTCGGCCCTCGGCTACGCGGTCAAGGCCCGGATGCCCCGGCCTGCCCTCGCGGACCGGTTCGAGATACCGGCGAACCGGAGCGTCGATGCCCGCCTGCTCGGGGGCGCCGTCCTGTTCGGAATCGGCTGGGGACTCGCCGGCTTCTGCCCCGGCCCGGCCCTGGCCGGTCTAACACTCGGCCTGCCGGAGGTCGCGCTGTTCGTTGCGGCGATGTTCGCCGGGATGCTGCTCTTTCGGTTCACCGCCCCGCGCTCGACGGGACCGATCACGGTGAGCCGCTGAGGGCGGAGGCGCCAGCCCGTAGGCGGGCACCGGCCTCCCCGATCAGGCGGTCCGTTCGGCTCGCTGCGGTTTCGCCATCCACTCTCGGCCCTTCAGCATAGCCTTCCAGTACAGCGGGGGCAGCATCCGTTCCTTGAGCAGCCACGCCACGCGGCTCGGCTTCGTGCCGTCGATCAGCCAAGCCGGGAAGCTCGGCATCAGCGTTCCGCCATATCCGAATTCCGCGAGCAGAATCTTTCCGCGCTCAACCGTCAGGGGGCACGACCCGTAGCCGTCGTAGGCGACCTCGGCCCCGCGCAGATGCCCCATCTCGACGAGGAGATTGTGGGCTACGACCGGGGCCTGTTTGCGCGCGGCGGCGGCCGTCTTGGCATTGGAAGCGCCGATCGCATCGCCCAAGGCGTAGATCGCGGGAAAGCGCGCGTGGCGCAGGCTCGCGGGATCAACGGCGATCCAGCCGGCCGCGTCGGCGAGCGGGGACGCACGGATGAAATCGGGCGCCTGTTGCGGCGGCACGACGTGGATCATGTCGAAATCGGTCTCGATCGTCTCGCAGATGCCGGTCTCGGTCTGGCGGGAGAACCACGCGCGCTTGGCGGGGCCGTCGATCCGCGTCAGCGTATGGCGAAAGTTCAGGCGCGCATCGTAACGATTCACATAAGTCATCAATGCGGGGACATAATCCTCGACGCCGAACAGCGCCGGACTGACCGTGTAGTATTCGACGTCGATATCTTTGAGCCGGCCCTGGCGTAGCCAGTGATCGGCCGAGAGATACATCGCCTTCTGCGGGGCGCCGGCGCATTTGATCGGCATGGGCGGCTGCGTGAACAGGGCGCGGCCGGCGCGCAGGGTCTGTACGAGTTCCCAGGTGTAGGGCGCCAGATCGTAGCGGTAATTGGAGGTGACGCCGTTCCGCCCGAGGGTTTCGGTCAACCCCGCGACACCGGCCCAATCGAGCGTCAGACCGGGCGCGACGACAGTCGATCGTAGCGCACAGTTTGGTGCCCCTCCAGGATCACGGTGTTCCGATCCGGCTCGAAGGCAGCCACAGCGTCCTTGATCCAGCATACGCCTGTGGGAATCAGCGAGGCCATGGTCCTGGCTGTGACGGCGGGCGAAAAGATTCCGCCGCCGACCATGGTCCAGCCTGGCTGGTAATAGTGCACATCGGCGGGCTCGATCAGCGCGATGTCGAGATCGGGCTTGCGCGCCTTGAGACTGGCCGCCACGGCAATGCCGCCGGCCCCACCGCCGATGACGACCACGCTGTGGAACAGATCGGCCGATACCTTCCGGATGCGGCCGCCCGCGGCGATGCGCCCGACAACGCCGGACAGGTCGTAGCCGGCTGCCTTCGCCGTTGACACGATCTCCGGCAGAGGACGGCCGCGGGCCGCCTCGTCGAACGACCACAGCGTCGCCGAACGCATTCCCGTGCGGCAATAGGCGAGGAGAGGCTTGGGCAGCGTCGCGCGCGCGACGCCGAATGCCGCCGCGTTCTCGTCGGAGATTTTGCCGGACACGACGGGCAGATCGTGGGCCTCGAGCCCCGCGGCGTGAGCAGCGGCCTCGATCTCCGCGAAATTCGGCTGATCCACGCCCTCTCCGTCCGGGCGATTGCAGATTACGGCCCGGAAGCCGGCCTGCGCGATATGCACGAGATCGGCAGGAAAGATCTGCCCCGCAACCGACAGATCCGGCGTAAGGCGCTTTGATTCCATCGTCGCATCCATCATTCTATATTATACGTATATGATAGGCTGAATCGATAAGATCACATATTGACAGCAGCGGCAACAGATCGTCATATGCGCGGAGAGACTCAGGCTCGGGCCTATCGATATATTCTTATGTGAAATGAACGACGGCTCAGGGCGTGTCCTGCCCTGCCGCCCGCCAGATGTCGGTCTAGCGGAAGATCGGAGAGACACTGCCGATGAGCGCTCTTCCTGCTGTTCTTTCCGGCGCAGGGGTCGGATTTACGCTCGGGCTGATCGGCGGCGGCGGCTCGATCCTGGCAACGCCGCTGCTGCTTTACGTGGTGGGCATTGCCCAACCGCACCCCGCCATCGGGACAGGAGCGCTCGCGGTCGCAGCCAACGCGTTCCTGACGCTCATCGGGCACACCAGGGCCGGCAACGTGCGCTGGCGCTGCGCCCTTGTCTTCGCCCTCGTCGGCATCCTGGGCGCCCTCGTCGGGTCATCCCTGGGCAAGGTCGTGGACGGACAGCGCCTGCTGTTCCTCTTTGCGCTTCTGATGGTGATCGTCGGCATCCACATGCTGCGGGGCCGGACCCGACAGGGGGGCTCGGCCGAGCCGGTCGGCTGCGGCCCGACACCGAGCGGAAGAGTGGTGGCCGTCGCCTTTGCGGTCGGCATGCTATCGGGATTCTTCGGGATCGGAGGCGGGTTTCTGATCGTGCCGGGCCTCGTCTTCGCGACCGGAATGCCGCTCATCACAGCGGTCGGCACCTCGCTGCTCGCGGTCGGCGCCTTCGGCCTCGCGACCGCGCTGAATTACGCCCTTTCGGGCCTGGTCGATTGGGCGGTCGCGGGCGAGTTCATGGCCGGTGGCCTTGCCGGCGGCGTCCTCGGCATGCGCCTTGCCAACCGACTCGCCGGCTACAAGGGCGCGCTGAATACAATCTTTGCCACCGTGATCTTCGGCGTCGCCGGCTTCATGCTCTACCTCAATGGCAGTGCCTTCGCCGCAGCTCCGTGAGCGTTGCGGGCGCGGGACTTGCGCGGGGCCGGGCTGGCCGGCGCCAGCCCGGCCGCCACGTCCGCTGAGATCCGCATCTGCAGCAGCCAGATCCGCCACGCGTCAATCCCGGGACGCCCGACACCGACAGGAGAGATCACATGACCGAACCCGTCATCCACGCCTTCTTCGATGAGCCCACCAATACGGTGAGCTACATCGTGGCCGATCCCGAGACCAAACAGGCCGCCTTCATCGATCCCGTGCTCGACTACGACCACAATGGCGGCAGCATCGACACGCGCTCCGTCACGGCGATGCTGAAGGCGGCCGAGGAGGCGGGCTTCTCGGTGGTCTGGACGCTGGAGACCCACGCCCATGCCGATCATCTGTCCGGCTCGCCCTTTGTGAAGGCGAAGACCGGCGCGCGGATCGGCATCGGCGAGCACATCAAGGACGTGCAGAAAATCTTCCGTCCGGTCTTCAATGCCACGGACCTGAAAACCGATGGCAGCGATTTCGATTGCCTCTTTGCCGACGGGGAAACCTTCCACATCGGCAATCTCGCCGTCGAGGTGCTCTACACGCCCGGCCACACGCCGGCCGATATCTGCTATCGCATCGGCAACCATGTCTTCGTCGGCGACACACTGTTCATGCCCGATTTCGGCACCGCGCGTGCGGATTTCCCCGGCGGCGACGTACACGCCCTCTACCGCTCGATCCGCAAGCTCCTCGCGCTGCCACCCGAGACGGTCTTGCATCTGTGCCACGACTACAAGGCGCCCGGGCGCGACGTGTACGCCTGGGAGACCACGGTGGGCGAGCAGCGCGCACGCAATGTCCACGTGAAGGAGGGCGTGACCGAGGCGGAGTTCACCGCGATGCGAACCGCCCGCGACGCCACGCTTGCGGCGCCGCGCCTGCTGCTGCCGTCGATCCAAGTGAACATCCGCGCCGGCAAGTTCCCCCCGGCGGAGGCAAACGGCGTCCGCTACCTGACCATCCCGGTCAAGCTGAAGGGCGGGGCCGAGGCCGGGTTGTAACTTCGCGCCGGGCTCGTGAGCCCGGACGGCCAACGGCCTCCGATGCCTCGATCCACGGAGCCGGCCGGAGCGGCCGCCGATCGGAGCTTCACGGGGAAACCCGGGTGACGGCGCGGTCGGCATTCACGCGTTGGGCCCAGCCTTTGGCGCTGGCCTCGCCCTTGAGGTCGATCAGTTTGGCGCCGCTGACATCGACGTTCTTGAAGTCCGCGCCGGCGACCGTGGCACCGGTCAGGTTCGCACCGGACAGGTCCGAGCCCATCAGCACCACGTCGGTCAGGTCGGCATCCTTGAGGTCGGCATATTCCAGGCGCGACCGCCCCAGGTCGGCCCCTTTGAGATTCGCCCCCGAGAGGTTCACCGAAGTGAACACCGCCCGCATCAGGCCCATGGACTGGTTCCTGATGTCGGCACCGCCCTTGAGGTCAACCAGCATCGCACCGCTCATATTGGCGCCTTTGAAGTCGCCGATCGGCGTGGATCGGCTGAGATCGGCGCCGCTCAGGTTGGCATCCCGGGCGGTGATGCCGAACATCCTCGCGTCGGCGAGTTTCGCGCCGGAGAGATCGGCTTTCAGGAACCACGCCTGTTCGAGGTTCGCCCCGCTGAGATCTGCCCCGCGAAGATTGGTGCCGTTCAGGCGCGCCGTCCGCAGGTTGGCGCCCCGGAGGTTCAGCCCGGACAGGTCGAGGCCCGACAACGCCTTGTCGTGCAGGTCGAGGGGCTTGCCGTCCGAGGCCCTGATCATCGCCTCGATGTCGGCGCGGCTCATCTCGGCCTTCGTCATCGCGGGGGAGGCCATGTCGGCTCCGAGCAGCAGATCCTGTTCGGCCGCGGCAGGGCCGGCGGCAAGGGCAGCGATCATGAAGCTGAAGGCGAGACGGCGCATCGGTTCACTCCCGGCAGACGCCACGCAACGCTGGCGTCCATATCGTGTTCAGTGTGCCGCAATGCTATCCCGAGCCGCCGCGCCCGGTCGGTGACCCCGGTCACACAAGTTGACGTGGCGGGAGAAACACGCACCACGTGCCGGACGATCAGCCCGTCGTCACGGCCGGAGAACGACGCCAGCCATGACGGACGCGCAGAAGCTCGAGCGCTGGATCGCGCGCTTTCCTCCGATTCAGGCACTCAGTTCCGCGCATCTTCAGATCGCGCGGGGCACCGTGCAATTCCCGGTGCTCGAGGCCGGCGCGACGGCCTACGAACTCCATGGCGAGTGCGCCCACTACCTGATGTGTCTCGAAGGACGGACGCGTATCTTTCGCATGTCGGAGAGCGGGCGTGAGGTTCTGATCTACAAGGTCGGGCCGGGCGGCACCTGTGCGCTGACGACGCAGTGCCTCCTGTCCGGCGGCACTTTCCCGGCCCAGAGCGTGGCCGAGGAGAGAACCGAACTCGCAGCCCTTCCGGTTGGCACCTTCCAACACCTGATGGGTGAAAGCGCAGCCTTCCGAAGCTTTGTTCTCGGCGACTACACGCGGCTGATGACCGGCCTGTTCACGCTGATCGACGAGGTCGCGTTCTCGCCGCTCAAACAGCGGCTCGCCCAGCGGCTGCTGTCCGAAGCTGGTCCGCAGGGCGTGGCCGCGGTAACCCACCAGAAGCTCGCGGACGACATCGGTAGCGTGCGTGAGGTGGTGAGCCGCATCCTGGCCCAATGGGCCGAGGCCGGTCTGATCGCGTTGCGGCGAGGTGCCGTCGAGATCGTCGACCGAACCAGCTTGGCAGCGGCCGGCCGGCGGTGACCTGCCGGGCCATTCGGATCAGCCTGGCAGTCGGGCCCTGCGGGACGGACCGGCCGCTTCCAGTCCCATCCGATGATTTCCTGGCACTTGCCCGGCATGGGATGTGACCGTCACGCGCCAACGCGTGGCGGGGCCTCGTATCGGCCAGTGCGATCATTGGCGCAGGTTGAACGTCGCACGCGCCCCGATCGCGACGGTCGAGACCGAGAAAAGGTGGATTGAAGACTTCATAAGCGTCGCGACAGCTTGGCCCTGCTCGCATGTCTGCAAGCCCTGGGCGCGCACCGCCTCGTGGAACCGGATAAACACCTCTTGAGTATGCTCGTCCGCCCTGATAATAGTTTAATGAAATCGCTTCGAACGGTGAAGCGTAAGGAAAAAATACTTTTGGAGGCGGATATGATTGTATTCGCTGGTATTTTTTCAGCCATGGCAGGCTTCGGCCTACTGCTGGGCCTCGGCGCGATCGAGTATCCTGTGGCGCCCCATATCAGCAGCTATGGCTGGGCCCTCTTCGTGAATGCAGCGGCGATATGTGGTTTGCTGCTGTTCAATCTCTATCATCGTCACAGTCAGCGCTTGCACTGATCCTGTGAGAGACACCCGAATTCGGGTCGCCGGACGAAGCTTGACCTTTGCCTCGCGACGGGCGGGCGTCACAATGCGATCGAACCGGCGCGCCGATCCGGGATCGCTATCGGCCACCCTTGGCCCAGGGCGGAGAGCGGCTTCCCGTCTCGAAGACCGGGCATCCGGCGAGGTCGGGCGGCCGAACGATCCCGTCGGTCGGGCCCCTGTTCCGGCTCGCGCCCTCGTCGCGCTGGAAATGGCTTGGTGGCCCCATCCCCGGGAGTTTCGACGGCGCGCCGCCCGACTTGACCCGTCAGGGGAGTTCCAGGCGCCGCGGATCCCGGCATGTCCCTCTATTCACCGACGGAGAACCTGTACGACCTGACGCGAATCCAGGTCGACGATGACCGCGCGATCATCGGGAGAAATGTAATAGCCGTAGTAACCGACCGGGTTCAGGCCGGGCATCGCGACGTTCTGGAACGATCCGAGTTCCAGCCATCCCGGAATTTGACTGCCCCGGCCGACGCGCACACCGCTCGGATCGCTATACCGCGGCCCCGTGTCGAAAAGCGTTTGGATCGTGCCGGGTTCGTTGCCGAACATGAGGACACCTTGCTGGGCCAGACGCGGGTTGACCCTGACGATGAGCGGTTGGGCAGATGCCGGAAAGCAGGCGAAGCAGCTTACGGCCGCAAGCATGGCTCCGGACAAGGCCGACAGCGCAGGTGACCGACGAGCAATCATGACGCCCTCCGAAGCCTTGCAGCAAATGCCACGATCAGTACGAATGTTTACATAGAGACAAGCCGAATTTGATGCTTGATGATTTGGGACAATCTTGATGTTTTGGTGTCGGCGCCCTTTCAGGCAGCGCCCGGATGTTGCGGGGGCAAGACCGGTCCGCGGCGCCGTTCCGACAGGTTCAACGCACCCGTCAGACCCCGGAAACGCCTTGCCGAGCGGCGCTGCCGAACGCCGGGATGGCGCGGTCGAACCACATCGGCCGGCATACGATCGCGATCGGAGCCGGAAAGCAGACACGCCATGAATCGGGCGCTCCCTCGAATTCACGACGTCTCACCCGATCAAGCCGCCCACGCGAATGTCTGCAATCCTGAACAGGCTCGCACTGCGTCAAATCCAACATGGGGCTTGGCCAATACCGCGGAGCGGCCAGACAGGAACCCTGTCGAAAATTGTCCGGCGGGTGTCGCATCCAGCCGCGCGTCCGTTCCGCGTCAGGCATAGATCGAGACGCGAGCCATCGGACGGGCTTCACCGTGAAACACCTTGAAAGGACGACACATCGCCCGAAGGCGCCGACAATAGCCTGACGCTCGGTCGCTGGATCGAACCATGATCACTTCACACCCTCGCATTTCGGAAGGCGATGCCGATGGATCAAATCATCCGAAATCCAACCGCCGCAATCGAATGAAAGGCATCGGAACAAGAATTTTAGCAGAACTAAAGAGTTTTATCGGTATATTTGTTTATTTATGGGTCATATTTGGCATTCTGATCCTGCACGAGCATGCCGTCCTGTCGCGTCACGGCATCGTCTATAGATTTTATGGGCTGGCCTTCCTCAATGCGTGGATCTTGGCGAAGATCATGCTGATTGCCGAGCATTTCGACGCGCGGACAGCCGTTCGGAGCGGTCCACTGCTCTATCCGATCCTGACCCGGTCCGGCCTCTTCGCGTTGCTGATGGTCTGTTTCTACGCGCTTGAGGATATGGCAATCGGGCTCTGGCGGGGAAAGACGCTGGTCGACAGCGTGCCGATGATCGGCGGCGGGGGCGTCCTCGGCTGGGCGTCCGTCGTCCTGATCATGACCGTCGCCCTGATCCCGTATTTCACGTTTCGAGAGCTTAGCCGCGTGCTCGGCCCTGGGCGGTTGCAGGCGCTCTTGTTTCGCGACGGGAGTCACCTGGACCTGCCGGATCAGGACAAGGCCGGACGGGGCTGAAGCGCCGGATGTCGCAGCAGCCGTCACGCGGCCAGCGCGCACGACCACGCTCACCCTGGCACGGGGCGTTTCATGCGGGAGCCTCGCTCACGGACCGAAACGCGCTGGGGGAGGCCGCAGCTTCGGCTCGGACGCGTCCTGCTCGATCAAGCGATCCCGCGGAAAGCTGCCAGAATACCACCCCGCAGCCGTGAGACGGTGCGGCAAGGCTTTGCGATGGTCCGCGTCCCCCTTCTCGTGCTGGTTGCCCTGCTGATCACCAGTCCCGGCCCCTCGGCGCGTGGCGAGGGAGAGCCCCCTGCCGCGCTGGCGGTCGGAACGGTGACGGCGCAGCGCAAGGCCTTGGACAGGGCGCTGGACTTCGTCGGCCGGGTCGAGGCGGTGGGGCGCGTCGAGGTGCGCGCCCGCTTGACCGGCTATCTCGAGGCGGTCCTGTTCAAGGAGGGCGATCCGGTGAAGGCAGGGGCCCCTCTGTACCGGATCGAGCGCGATCTGTTCGTGGCCGCCGTCAGGCAAGCCGAAGGCGCCCTGGAGCGCGGCAGGGCGGCGCAGGCTCTGGCCGCCATCCAACTGCAGAGGGCACAGGAGCTGCTCGACCGGAATTCGGGGACCGTCGTTGCCCGCGATCAAGCACGGGCCGCCCTCGATCAGGCGAAGGGCGCCGTCACGGGCGACGAGGCCAATCTCCAGACCGCCCGCATCAACCTCGGCTACACGGATATCACCGCCCCCATCGCCGGCCAGATCGGCCGAACGAGCGTGACGAAGGGCAACGTCGTCGGGCCCGACAGCGGCGTGCTGACCACGATCGTCAGCCAGGACCCGATCTACGTCACCTTCCCGGTGAGCCAGCGCGAGTTCCTGCGCTACCAGCAGGGCGCGAAAAGCCCCGACCGCAGCAAGGTCGGCATCCGGATCCGATTCCAGGACGGATCGGAATACGGCCAGGTGGGACGGGTCGATTTCGTCAACATCAGCGTCGACCGCACGACCGACACGGTCCTGGTGCGCGCCGTCATGCCGAACCCGGCGGGCGTGCTGCGCGACGGGCAGCTGGTCCAGGTCGCCCTTCAGATTGGGGAGCCCGAGCAGAAGATCGTCGTCCCGCAAGCGGCGCTCATCGCCGACCAGGGCGGGGTCTACGTCTTCGTCGTCGAGGACGGGCGGGCCGTGACCCGGCGCGTCAAACTCGGTTCCGCCGGTACCGGCCCGGATGCCGTCATCGACGAGGGCCTGTCGGCCGGGGAGCTCGTCATCGTCGACGGCCTGCAGCGGGTGCGGCCCGGAATCACCGTGCAGGCGAACCCGATCGCCCAGTCGGCCGGCAGGATCTGACGCCATGGTCTCGGCGATCTTCGTCGACCGGCCACGCCTCTCGGTGGTGATCGCGATCGTCACGTCGATCGCCGGAGCGCTGGCGCTGTTCACCATCCCGGTGGCGCAATACCCCGACATCGTGCCGCCCCAGGTCTCGGTGACGACGACCTATCCCGGCGCCTCCGCCGAGGTGGTGGAATCGACCGTCGCACAGCCCATCGAGTCTCAGGTCGTGGGCGTCGACAAGATGATCTACATGAAGAGCGTCAGCGGCAACGACGGCAGCTACACGCTCACCGGGTCCTTCGAACTCGGCACCGATCCGGACATCAACGCCGTCAACGTCAACAACAGGGTTCAGATCGCCTTGGCCAAGTTGCCCGAGGACGTCCGCAAGCAGGGCGTCACGGTCAAGAAGAAATCTTCCGCGCTGCTGGGCGTGCTGGCGGTCTACTCGCCCCAAGCCATGCAGGACCCGCTCTTCATCTCGAATTACGTGACGATCAACCTGCTCGACCGCATCAAGAGCACGCCCGGCGTCGGCGACGCGACCCTGTGGGGGCCGCAGGATTATGCGATGCGGGCCTGGGTGCAGACCGACCAGCTCACCGGTCTCAACCTGACCACGGGCGATGTCATCGCAGCGATCCGCACGCAGAACGTGCAGGCTCCCGTGGGCCGGATCGGCGCACGCCCGATTTCGGACGAGCAGCAGCTCCAGCTCAGCATCCAGACGCAGGGGCGCCTGAACTCCGCGGAGCAGTTCCGCAACGTCATCCTGCGCACGAATCCGGACGGGTCCGTGCTGCGGCTCGGGGACGTCGCCCGCATCGAGCTCGGCGCCGCCAATCTCGACCGCGAGACACGGCTGAACGGGAGCCCCGCCACGGTGGTGGCGATCTACCAGTCCCCCGGCGCGAACGCCCTCGCGACCCTGAAGGAAGTCCAGGCCCGGGTCGGCGCGTTGGCCAAGTCCTTCCCCGAGGGGCTCGCCTGGAAAGTCACCTACGACCCGACCACCTTCATCACCGAGACGGTGCGCGAGGTCCGCAAGACCCTGATCGAAGCCTTCGTGCTCGTCGTCGTGGTGGTGTTCCTGTTCCTCGGCAGCCTACGCGCGACGCTCATCCCGACGCTCGCCGTGCCGGTGAGCCTGATCGGGACCTTCATCGCCCTGAAGGCGGTGGGCTACTCGGCGAACTCCGTCTCGCTCCTCGCCCTGGTGCTGGCCATCGGCATCGTCGTCGACGACGCCATCGTGGTCGTCGAGAACGTCGAGCGCGTGATGGAGGAGCATCCCGATCTCTCCCCGCGGGAGGCTACCAAGCGGGCGATGGCCGAGATCACGGCGCCGATCATCGCCATCACCCTGGTGCTGCTCTCGGTCTTCGTGCCGGTCGCCTTCGTCCCCGGCATCTCCGGCGAGCTCTTCCGGCAATTCGCGGTCGCCGTCGCGGTCGCGATGCTGATCTCGGCCGTCAACGCGCTGACCCTGTCGCCGGCTTTGTGCGGCGTGCTTCTGCGGCCGCATCAGGGTCCCCGCCGCGGGATCATGGGCGTCGTCATGCGGGCGATCGACCGGGTGCGCGACGGCTACGGTGCCGTGGTGGCGCGGATCGTGCGCTTCTCGGTGATCGGGCTCGTACTCGCCGGCGCGGCCGCCTACGGCGCGCTGCAGCTGGCCAAGATGACGCCCACCGGCTTTCTGCCCGAGGACGATCAGGGCGCCTTCTTCGTCGTGGTGCAGCTGCCCGAGGGCGCCGCGGTGGGACGCACCGCCGAGGTGGTGGCGCATGCCGAGGCGATCCTGCGGCAGGAGCACGTGGTCGCCGACACGACATCGGTGATCGGCCTCAACTTCATCGACAACTATTCGCAAGGCAACGCGGCCTTCCTGGTCGTGACTCTCAAGCCGTTCGAGGAACGCACCGGCGCTGCGGACGGGGCGGCGGCCGTGATCGCCCGGCTGAGCCGTCAGTTCCGGGACATCCCGGGCGGGACCGTGGTGCCCCTGGCGCCGCCTCCCGTCATCGGCCTCGGCACCGGCGGCGGCTTCGCCTACGTCCTGGAGGACCTGCGCGGCGGCGATCCGAAGGACCTCGCCCAGGTCGTGCGCGGGCTGATCGTGGCGGCGAACGACGAGCCGAAGCTCAACCGCGTCTTCAGCACGTTCTCGGCCACGAACCCCTCGGTGTTTCTCGACATCGACCGCAACAAGGTGCAGATCCTCGGGGTGCCGCTGGAGAACGTGTTCCAGGCGCTGCAGGCCTCGCTGGGCGGCTATTACGTCAACGACATCAACCTGTTCGGCCGCACGTGGCAGGTGCAGGTCCAGGCCGAGGCCGCCGATCGCACGCGGATCGACGACATCTACCGCATCAACGTGCGCAACAAGGACGGCGAGATGGTGCCGCTGCGCTCCCTCGCGGAAGCGCGGATCGTGGTCGGACCGCCGGCGCTGATCCGCTACAACAACCTGCGGGCGGTCACCGTGCAGGGCTCTCCGGCGCCGGGCATCTCGTCGGGCCAAGCGCTCGCCGCCATGGAGGCGGTCGCGGGCCGCACCTTGCCGGCGGGGTTCGCGGGCGAGTGGACCGACACGGCGTTCCAGGAGAAGCGGGCCGAGGGCAAGACCGCGATCATCCTCGGCTTCGCCGTCCTGTTCGCATTCCTGTTCCTGGTCGGCCTCTACGAGAGCTGGACGATCCCCGTCCCGGTGCTGCTGTCGGTCACCGTCGGGATCCTGGGCGCCTACGCGGCGATGGTGTGGGGCGGGCTCACCCTCGACCTCTACGCGCAGATCGGCATGGTGGTGCTGATCGGACTCGCAGCCAAGAACGGCATCCTGATCGTCGAGTTCGCCAAGGAGCAGCGCGATCGGGGCGTGCCGCTCCACGAGGCGGCGACCGAGGGCGCGCGCCTGCGTTTCCGGCCCGTGATGATGACCTCCTTTGCCTTCATCCTCGGCCTGTTTCCGCTGGTCATCGCCGCCGGCGCCTCGCAACTCGCGCGGCGCAACGTGGGGACGCCCGTGTTCGGCGGAATGATCGCCGCGTCCATCATCGGGATCTTCGTGATCCCGCCCCTCTACGTGCTGTTCCAGAGCCTGCGTGAGCGGGCCTGGGGCCTTCTGGGCGGGAACGGGACGCGGCACGACGCGGCGGCGGAGCCGGCCGGAACGCAGGAGCACATGCCGGCCGAGTGACCGTGCGCGGTCGAGCCGGGCAGGATGAGGAGGGCTGGGCGGTGATGGACGATGCGACGCGGGCACAGGAGCCCGAGACCGACGACGAAGCCACCGACGAGGGGCTGGCGCAGCCCAAGCTCAAGCGCAAGGCGTACGAGCGGGAACTCCGCGCGCTGCAGGTGCAGCTCTGCCATCTGCAGGACTGGGTCCGGAAATCCGGCGCGCGCATCGTCGTGGTCTTCGAGGGACGTGACGCTGCCGGCAAGGGCGGCACGATCAAGGCGCTCACCGAGCGGGTGAGCCCGCGGATGTTTCGCGTGGCCGCGCTGCCGGCCCCCTCCGACCGGCAGAAGACCCAGATGTTCATTCAGCGCTACATCGAGCACTTCCCGGCGGCCGGCGAGATCGTGATCTTCGACCGGAGCTGGTACAACCGCGCGGGCGTCGAGCGCGTCATGGGGTTCTGCAGCGACGCTGAATATCGCCGCTTCCTCGATCTGTGTCCGCGGATCGAGCGCTTCATCGTCGGCGGCGGAACGCAGCTGATCAAGTTCTGGCTCGAAGTCGGCCGGAAGGAACAGAAGCGCCGCTTCCTGGCCCGGATCGATGACCCTCTCCGGCAGTGGAAGCTCAGTCCCATGGACCTCGAGTCCTACAGTCGCTGGTACGACTACTCGATCGCCCGGGACGAGATGTTGGCGGCGACCGATATCGATGAGGCGCCCTGGCATATCGTCCGCTCAGATGAGAAGCGGCGCGCCCGTCTCAACTGCATCGCCCATCTGCTGAGCCTGATCCCCTACAAGGAAGTGAAGCGCGAGGCCGTGATCTTGCCGAAGCGCCTCAAGGACAAGGCCTACGACGACACTCTCACCAAGGGGCATTTCGTTCCGGAACTGCACTGAGGTGAAGCCGCGCGCCCGGACATCGACCCTTCAAAGCCGGGCGCGGCCTTGAACTCTTCGAGCCGGGCGATCGAGACATCGAAACGGGCCCGCGTCGCCTCGTCACGCGTCGCATCCCGCTGCGTCTGGAGCTTCAGGATCTCCGCGTCGATCTGGTCGCCGTTCAGCTCCTCGACGGAGAGGACCCGCGCGGCCAGGATCGTCACCCGCTTCGCCGTGACCTCGGCCAGCGCTCAGCAACGCGAAGAGATCCGGGAGCGCAGGTCGTTCACCCGCTGAGGTGGCGGTCTGTGTCCGCTGCTCGGTCATGATCGCCATCTCGGGGCGTCCTGAATCACACGTGGAGTTTTTCCCAGGTCAGGAAGAAACCAACATCACCCGGCATGCCGTCGGGCCAGTCGACGATCATCGCCGACAAGCCATAGCCGAGGGGGCGCAGTCGCTCGCGCCAGAACTCGTATGCCTGCCGGGGCCGCCCGGTCAGGGTGTCGGGCCAGTCCGCCTCGGCATTGTTGATGGCTCGCCCGCTGTCGGTGCACATCGCGTTCGGAAAACGCATGACCAGCAACTCGTTCTTGCCCTGCTCGGCCGCGACCCGGAGCTTGTGCAGGAGAGGCCGCGTGATCTCCTGGACCTTCTCGGGCGTGAGCTCGATGGTCTTGGACAGAGTCTTGATCAGCTCGGCCCGCGCCTGGCTCGCTTGGTCCTCGGCCTTCAGCGCCTTCATGGCTTTGGCGGCCTTCAACTTGGCCGTGTAGGCACCGAGTTCGGCGGCCGACATGAAGGTCTCGTCGGCGAGTTCGAGATCGGCCGGCGACCTGGTTCTCACGGCGTCCATGGCAAGCTCCCGTTGTTCAAAGCGCCGGCTGCGGCCGGCTGCTCCTGGGCCGAGACAACACGGCGCGCGTGCCGCGCGCGATCATCAGTTCCTCGTCCGTCGGAATGACCCAGGCGGTCGGCCCGGGCCCCCGGGTCACGCGGGGGCCGCCGGAGGCGTTGGCCGCGTCGTCGAGTTCGAATCCCGCCCAGGCGGCACCCCGCAGGACCTCCGCACGGGTGGCGGCGTCGTTCTCGCCGATGCCGGCCGTGAAGATGAGAGCGTCGATGCCGCCCAGTGCGGCGACGAGGGAGCCGAGTTCACGACCGATCCGGTAGACGAACAGGTCGATGGCTCGGCGGGCATCGGGCTCGCGCGCCGCGACGCGGCGCAGCGTGCGCATGTCGTTCGAGATCCCCGACACGCCGAGCAGGCCCGACTGCGTGTAGAGCATGCGCTCCGCCTCGGCCGGGCCGAGCTTCATCTCGCGGAGCATATAGAACACAATGCCGGCATCGAGGCTGCCGCAGCGCGTCCCCATGGGCAGCCCGTCGAGGGCGGAGAAGCCCATCGTGGTGGCGACGCTGGCGCCGCGGTTCAGCGCACACAGGCTGGCGCCGTTGCCGAGATGGGCCACGACCACGCGTCCGGCCGCCAGGGCGGGATCATACTCCGCCAGCACGGAGGCGATGTAGGCGTAGGACAGGCCGTGGAAGCCGTAGCGGCGCACGCCGCCCTCGATCATCGCGTGCGGCAGGGCGAAAAGCCGGGCGATCTCCGGTTGACCGGCATGGAAGGCCGTGTCGAAGCAGGCGACCTGGGGCAGATCGGGAAAGCGCCGCCGAAAGATGCGGATCGGCTCGAGATTGTGCGGCTGGTGGAGGGGAGCCAGCGGCACGAGGCGCTCCAGGGCCTCCAGGACCTCCGCAGTCACGCGCACGGGCTCGCAATAGGTCATCCCGCCATGGACGATCCGGTGCCCGACGGCGACCAGCTCGAAGCCGCCACTGTGCGCGCGCATCCAGGCGGCCACGTGCAGGAGCGCGTCCTCGTGGCCGAACGCCCCGTCGCTGCCGAAGTCCTCGTCGGCCACCGTCGTGCCGGTCCGATCACGGATCCGCAGATGGGGCGCTTCACGGAGCCCCTCGAACAGGCCCCGGAAGATACGCTGCGGCTCTTCGCCATCGCCGAGGGTGAAGACTTGGAACTTGAGGCTCGACGAGCCCGCATTCAGGACGAGCAGGACCGGGGTCATCGGCTAGACCTTGGGCATCAGACGCGCCGCCCGCTGCCCGGCGACGAACAGGGAGGCCACGGCGCAGGGATGGGCGACCGCCACCCGAAGCTCCGGCAGCGCCTGCGCGGCCGTGATCAGCCGATCGTCCTTCTCGTGGCGGCGCGTGTCAGACGATGGCCGTGCGGGAGCCAAAGTCGGCATCGTGAATTCTCCTGGCGGGAGAGACAGTACGCCGCTTCGCCAGCGCCCCCTTGAGCGAGATCAAGGATCAGGCGCCCTTGCTCGCCGAAGCGCACCGCAGTGTATGGCGTCAGCGGTCGCCCGCTTGATCGGCCGAGACAGCATGTGGCCCCTGTCGGCGCGCGACGCTCCGTTCAGGGGCCGTCTCAAGACCGGCCGAAGGAGCCTTGCCGGCTTGCCCCGGATCGGCGGCGGTGGCGCGGCGCGCGAAGGCTGCGGTGAGCGCGTTCGCGGTCAAGCCGTGCGCGAGGATGCTGAGGATGATGGTGGCCGCGACGGTCGTCGTCAGAGCCTGACGTCCGGGAAGATCGGCCGCGAGCACGATGACGGCGAAGACCACGCTGGCGAGCCCTCTCGGACCGAACCAGCCGATGAACAGCTTGCCGTCCGTCTTCAGTCCCATGCCCGTCAGAGCCAGCCAGACCGGAAGCATGCGGATCACGGTGAGGCTCAAGACCGCGTAGACGATGACCGCCCAGGTCAGCCGCTGCGGGACCTGCGCGATCACGACGGCCCCGAAGAGCACCCAGGTCGACAGGGCCAGGACGTCGCCGGCCCCCTCGGCCGCGCAGAGCAGCTCGTGCTTGACCACGCGGTGCCGCGCCATGCCACCGGCGACGAGGCCGCAGACGAAGGATGCAATGAAGCCGCTGCCGCCCAGAGCCTGCGCGGCCGCGAACGCCGTAAGCGCGAGCGCCACCGCGGGGAGTTGCCGCCAAGCCGAGTCGATCCAGCCGCGATTGCCGGCATAGCGCAGGGCCCCGACGCCCAGAACGGCCAACCCGCCGCCCACGACGAGACCGATACCGATCTCCGTGCCGAAATGGTGGACCGCAAGATCCAGCGGGGGCCGCCTTGGATCGGATCCAGCGGCGAGCGTCAGGAAGATCAGAAGGACCGGGACGCAGATGCCGTCATTCAGGCCGCTCTCCACATTCAGCCCTTCGCGCACCGGGCCCGGGAGGTCCGGATTCGTGACCACTGCCTTTCCGAGGGCCGCATCCGTCGGCGCCAGGATCGTCGCGAGAAGGGCGCATTCGAGGAAGCCCAATTCCGGGAACAGAATGATACCGACCAGGAAACCGAACAGGATTGTAAGCGGCAATCCGATGAGCAGGAGACGGCCGGGGATCGCGTATGAGCGTCGCAGCACGCCGAGGTCGGCTTTGGCGGCATCCGTGAACAGCACGAGGGCCAGCGTGAACTCGGCCAACCGTTGAAGAAGATGGGCCTCGGCGTTCACCGTGATGATGCTCAACCCAGCCGGCCCCGCAGCGAAACCGAAGGCGGCGAAGATCACGGCGCCGGCCAGTGGACTGCGCTCCAGAGGGACCGCCACGAGGCTGTAGGCGAAGACGAATGCGAACAGGACCGCGATGGTCTGGTACATCAACAAAACCGATGGAGCCGCCGTTGTCTTGCGACAGTGACCGTTGTCGGATTACGGTTTTGACATTCCGGAAAGCGTATTTATTGAGGACATGATTTGATCTAGGTCAAGGCGCGGGAAAAATTGTTTCGCAATTTGAAAATGACAGCGCAGGAACTGGACTTAAAAAATTTCGCGTGAAACACGATAATAAGTTTCTTTCATCAGCCTCATAAGCCAGTCGCGATCGATATTCCGGCTCCGCTTGAATCGTTTCATTTGGCAATGTGCCGCTTCAAGCGCGGTGCGGAAAAATTCGGATCGACCGCGTTTTCGACGGCGGGAGGACGGACACTCTGAGGTCAGCCCCCGCCGAGATGGCGGGAGGGCAGCCCGGATCGATCCGAATGCCTCACCGGGCCTGCGTCGGAACGCTGTCTGCCCGTAGCCAGGAAGGCGCGTCAGATGTCGCGACATCATACCGGCTGGATATGCCTGCTGGCTCTGATCGCGCTTGCGCGCACGGCAAGCGCCCAGGAGCTTCGCTCGCCGCTCATGGACCGCGGAAATTCCGTGATCCAGGAAAACGCCGCGTCTCTGATGCCCACGCTGCGCGGGCGGCATCTCTATGCCGATCAGGGTGTGCGCGTCGGGCGCGTCCGCGAAGTTAGGGTCGGGCAGGACGGAACCACGCTCCTGGCGATCGTCGCCCGCCGGCGCTTGTTGGGAGGCGGAGAGATCGGCGTTCCTGTGTCCACTCTCAGCCAAGTCGGCCCTGTGCTGACCATGCAGGGTACGCGAGACACCATTCGGGCCATTCCACCGTTGTGAGACGGGGATGGATCAGTTCTCGATGGCCATCGGCGCGGCCCGCTCGACCGAGCGCGTGCAATCGATCTTCTGTCCGGCGAAAGCAGGGCGCGACTTCGGACGACAGGGAAGCGTAGCCCGTATGGGAGGCCCATGAGCCGAAGCACGCGGATCCGGTCGATCCTCCCGGCGGCTCGGGAGGCGAAAGTTCGATCATTGCGCTGGATCAACGACTGGGACGCCGGTCTTCCGCCAAAAGGGCAATCCTGAGGGAGGGCCCTGCCGATGCGAGAGCAACTGCGCGACGCTTACAACGTGTTTTGCCGCAAGCATAAGCCTGGCCTGTGCTGCGCCGTGCGCGAGGACCGTCCGGTTCCGAGTTTCCTCGACGCGGAGAGTTGGGCATTCGGCTACACGGTCCGCAGCAAGTCGGATGGGCCGGTCAGTTTCCAGTCCAAAGCGGCCCAGGAGGCGAATAGCCGCCTCGGCTTCTATCTTTTCCACGACGTCTGCGCCTGAGCCCTGCGGAGGATGGGCACCGCCCCGGGGCGATGATCTGTGCCGACCAGGACTTTGCGGCACATCGAACGTCGTCAGATGCCGGGCGCGCATAGGACCGGCGCAATGAGAGCCGGCCATCACACCCAAGCGGCTGAGCCCAATCGCCGAGCACGGACATAACGCCGTTCGGCACCATTCGAGATGACGCACCGCTATCGGGGGGTGATCGAGACGGCCCCGTCGGCCCTGTATCGAGAGCCTGCCCCTCGGGGTTGCGCTTGAGCGTCGCACAAGCCTTGGCGGCAACGGCGCCGATCATGTCCCGTCTGCAGAGCCTTCAGAGCCCTGGCACGAGCCGGCTTTCCCACGCCCGCCTTCGTATTGAAGTCGGTCGCTCCGTGATCGCCCGCACGCCCGCAACCAGCGCGCGACGGGTCGCGATCAGGCGGCGTGGCCCTGCGCAGGGATGCCGTTTGCTTCAGACGCAGCACCCCTCAATGCAGGCCCGATCGATAGCGCACCGACGAATTCCGATAACCCACGAACAGATCCCACCGCGGGTGGGACTTCTCCGCTGAAAATCTCGAGACACCACACGGTCTGCAAGATGTCCTGTCCAGTGCAACGCGCCCGCAGATCGCAGAGACGAGCATCGAGACCCAGACCATTCTGCGCCCACGGCTTGAGACCGGCCTGTCCGCGGCGTCTGCTCGAGCCCTGGCCGACCTGACGCGCGTCCAAACCGCAGCCTCTGCCAGCGGCCTGCTTTCTGCGCCACTGCGCTCACGATCTACGGGCCCGTCCCGTCACCAACCACAACGGTCAGGATCGGACCCGTCGAGACCTCCGTGAACGGCCGTTCGAGGCTGGCGAGGAGATCCGCGATAACATCGTCGAGTTCGGAGGCTGCGGTACCGTAGAGCTGAAAGGCGCACCGGTGCGCCGCGCGCGCGGTGGGATCAGAGAGACGGGCCATGGCGGCTGCCTCGGACCGGCCTTTCTGTCGAAGCGTCGCGGCAAGCTGGCGATATAGGGCCAAGACGTCGGCACCGACGCGGGCGGCTTTGGACTGCACGACGGCCTGGTCGACGTCGGCTAAAGACGATGAAATTTTGTCTGTCACGGACCCCTCCGATTATTGTATATGCAACCGATCTAAATATTCTCGTGCTGATCGGCACCGAACTTTATTCGTCGACACTGCATCGATTGCATATCCCGAACCCGTCTGCACGCGTGCCGTCGATGGTTCGGACGAGCCGGCCGAGAGCCGTTCGAAGCCGGGCCGCTCTCTCCCGTATCAGGAGAGTCTTCTGTTAGACGATCGACGTGCAGGTCTTCGGCGCGAAGCGCCACGATCTCTGCAACTGCGCCTGCAGGATGAGGCGCACATGCGCCGTGCCCGTGCCCGTCCACCCCGCGCGCTTCCCCGCCCCGGCCTCACCCTGGGCTGCGCTGGATCGACACGTCGACTTGCGCTGCCGCGGCGGAATGGCTGGGTGCGGGCAGATACTCCGGAGGGGGCCTGTGTCGGCTCGGCGCCATGATCAAGAGTTCTCCTCGCGGCGGAAGAAGACGGGTCTCGTGCGAGAAGCTGGCCTGAGCGCCCTGCGGCGCAGATCGCTTGAACAGCCGCGCCGGGTCGCAACTCGCAATCGCTGCATCCTTGATCATGATACCACAGCTGAGCATTGATCTCTCTCAATATACTGCGCCGCCGCCCACCCGTCGGATTCAGACGAGCCGGCAGCCTGAGCCCCGCGACATCGACCGACCGACAGGCCGACCGACCGCTCGGAATGCATCCGATGACCGCGCCGGCCGACCGCGCCGAATGGATCTGCGACAGCCGGAGCTGAGCCCGGAGCGCGAGACGCGCGAGATTGGACGGCGCTCATCACGGCCTTGCCCGCAGCCAGGTTCGCCGACACGCACCGGCGGGACGCGCCGGCAGATCCGACTGAACCCGGCAGCATTCTATTGACGCGATTCATGGATTGGGTAGAAATCCCGAACCCATGTCGGATATCAGATCGATTGCGCCCAATCTTTATTGCCTCTCATCATGGTTATATCTGGTCCAATCTCGGTCTCCACGTTGACTGATCATCCGCGTGGCCAGCCTATTGGCTGGGCGCACGGCCATCGTGCCGACGACACTTCAGGAGCGAGCCATCGCCGAGGAAACGTCCCTGCCAGAGCGCTCGCGTATGCGCATCCTCGCGAGCCTCATCGCGGCCACCGTGTTGCTGCCCCTCGCAATCCTGCTGCTCGGACTCTGGCAGGGCCAGCGCGGAACCGACGATTGGAGGGAATTCGCGACCGAGCATGACCGCCTCGCCGCGGCTGTGGCGGATCTGGAGGCCCGCGCTCCCCGGGACGGGCGCCCCGATTTCCGCCTGCAGTTCCGCCACGACGGCCACCTCTATGGCGGCCCCTACGCCGTGGTGAAGGCGCGCGAGGCCCGCGACGAAGCCGGCACCCTCGCTGCGGTGATGGATTGGCGCCGCATTCTGCCGCCGGTGGCGGTCCTCGGTGGCGGCATCGCGGCAACGCTCTCCCTGCTCGTCCTGGTCGTCGGCGGTGTGCTCGGGCAGGTCGGACGCACCTCCCGCCAGACGCTGGTTCATGGCTTTTCGCTGGTGCGGCGGCTGCTCCCCGTCGTGCTCGCCGCTCAGATCGTCGCGGCGACCGCAGGCTTCGTCGCCATCGTTCTCTTCGAGGCAGGCTTGCTCATCCAGGGCGGCTTCACCGGCGGGGGCGCAAAGCTCCTGGGCCTCGCGGCCGCTGCGGCCGGCGGCACGATCATCGCCGCGGGGGGCGCACTGATCGGCCTGCGCCAAGCGCTTGTTGCCTTCGAGCCCGAGCCTCTGCCGATCCTCGGGCGCCAGATCGCGCCGGCGGAAGCTCCGGGTCTCTGGCGCCTCGTCGAAGCGATTGCCGATCGGATGAGCGCGCTCAAGCCCGAGGCCCTGGTCGTCGGCCTCACCGAGGGCTTCTTCGTCAGCGCGGGTCCGGCTGTACTCGAACCGGGCGGCACGCGTCTCGAGGGCCGGATCCTCTACGTACCGCTTCCCTATCTCGCCCTGATGCGCGTGGACGAGACGGCGGCGATCATCGGGCACGAACTCGCTCACTATGCCGGCGGCGACACCGCCTACAGTCAGCGCTTCCTGCCGATCTACACGGGCGTCGGGCGTTCCCTCGATGCGCTCCTGGAGCGCGAGCGCGGCGGTCTCGGCCTGCTCGGACCGTCGGTGCGGCTGGGCCTGTTCGTGATGGAGCGCTTTCACCTTGCCGTGCGCCATTGGAGCCGGAAGCGCGAATTCGCCGCCGATGCAGCCGGCGCGGCTGCGACCTCGTCCGCCGCCTCTGCCCGGGCGCTCCTCCGCTCCGGCGCCGTGCGTCCGGGCATCGTGGACGTTCTGGGGACCGCTGCCGCTGCGCCGGCCGCGGCTTCCTCCGATCTCGTGGCGGCGGCTCTCGACCGGGCGATGGCGCGCGGCCTCGACGACCCGGCAGCGCGTCTCGAAGACGGACAGGCCCACCCGACCGACACCCATCCGCCGACCCGCGAGCGCATCGCGGCCCTCGGCCTGGCGGTCAATGCGGACCTGCTGACGGCCGCTGGAGCCCCGCCTCCGGCTCGCGCCCGCGAACAGCTCGCAGCCTATTTCACCGATCCGTCCGGCCTGTGCCGGGCCGCAACGCAGGACTTCCTTGGCGCAGTCCAGGCGCGCGAGGCAGCCGCGCGCGCCCATCTGGAGGCCACCGCCGCGGAAGTCGGTCCCGAGGATCGGGTGCTGCGCGCCAGCCACCGTGCCCGCGGCCTCGCGTTCGCGGTGAGTGGCGGCTTCTTCGCCGCCGCCGCGCTGCCGCTCGCGCTGGTCCGCATCCCCGGCCTGTCGCCTTACGAGGCCCGCACGATTCTGGTCGTGATGCTGGCCCTTGCTGCTGTTTTCTGCGTTGCCGGCGCCTTCGTGCTGGCGCGGGGGGAGCCGATCACATTGATCCTGAGTCCGACCGGGCTGACGGCGCCGGGCCTCGACCGCGTGATACCCTGGGCGGCCATCGCGGATCTCGACATGACGCTGAGCCGCGGCGGGATCGCAATGCGGCTGTTGCTGACGCCCGGCGCCGACTGGCCGAAGCGGGTACCGGGCCGGCACGCGGTGAAGCTCGACCCCAAGCGCCGCATCGTGACCCTCACGGTCGGGCTGCCGCGCAAGATGAAGCCGCAGGATTTCGCCGATCTGATCGCCCGCTATCAAGCGGCCCATCAGGCTCGCCGCCTTCTGGCCGAACGTGCGCCGATCGCGACCCCCGCCGTCCCTCTCGAAACCCATCCTGCTTGAGGATCGCCATGACTCCCCCTGCGAAGACAGAGGCCGAGGAAACCCTGCGGCTGCCATCGGAGCGCACCAGCTGGACCGTGATCTTCGGAGTGCTGTTCGGCTTCGTCCTGTTCAGCGGCATCCTGGCAGCCAGCGCGCTCTACACGGCGCCTGTCTTGATTTCGGACTGGCAGGTCCGCGAGACGGCGCAGCCTGTCCCGCGCGCACGGGTGGCAGATGGCAAGTGCAACGCCAAGCTCGTCATCCACATCTGCAATGCGACACTGACGCTATCCACGCCTCGGGGCAGCACGACACGGCGGGTGAACTACGTCTTCTCCGGCCCGCAGGCCGCCAATTTCGACCTCGTGGTGATGGCCGACCCGGCGCGGCCCGATATCGTCACCACAAATCTCGGTCTCGACCGGTTATGGAATCGGACCATCACCCTTCTCGTGATCGATGGAGCCATCTTGGCCTGTATCGTCGGAGCGTTGGTGTCGATCATCCGCAACGGGCGCGCGGCCTTCCGGGTCGCCATGTGACCGGCAAACCGCTCGGCCGAACCACACCGGGCGATCAGGGGGGCTGCCGCTGCGCAAGCCGTCGACGGGACAGGATGCTTGTCTTCGCCGCGGCGGATGGCGGCCTCCGGCTGCGAACGTCGAGCGGACGCTTCCGCCGCGCATCACGGCGGACAGGTGGAGCGACAGACCCGGACAGACCCGGACAGACCCTCATTGAAACGTATGGTCATCCAGTATTAATGCACATAAAACGAATTTGTTTAAATATTTTTGACGGACGGGCAGCCTGCGCAGCCAGTCTTAAAATCGTAAAGACAGCGTAGAATTTTCCTTCGACCCGATCCGGGCTCGGGTACGGCTCATGTCACGCGAAGGGTGAAATCTCGTTCGTGAAGGTCATATTGACGGGCATCTTTTCCGTCAGGACCCTGCGCCGCGCAGCAAGCAGGGGTTTGAATAGGGCATTGCTCTTCAAGAATGCGCCGAGCTTCGAGCCGGACACGAAAATCGTGGACTCGAACGGCTTCAAGGCGACAACATTCGGTGAAACCACGCGACCGCGTGTGAGTGCGCCGTTCTCGAAGAAATAGTTCCAGTTGTCTGACGTGACCACGACGGGTCGATTGACGCGCAGGATTCCCTCGGCGGCCTCCCGCGTGATCACATAGGCTGCCGTGGAGCCGAGACCGCTCATCTGCATGGGCAAGCACAAGCGGTGATTGCCGATCGGCACGGCATCGACGGTACTGAAAACCCCGATGTTCTTCGGCCAGTTGAACATCAAGACGACATCGCCCGGTCGAAGGGCGGCCTCGATGCCAGCCACGATCCCGTGGATCTGCGGCGGCAGGACGACGTCATCCTCGACGATGAGCGCATACGGCAGATCGCGGGCGATCAGGCGTTCGTAGGCGGCCATGTGGGACATCGCACAGCCGATCTGCCCAGGCGACAGATGAGGCGGGGGCGGAACGCGCGGATCCGGGACCGCGCCCTCGTACCCGGCAACCTCGAAATCCGGCCCCCAGGCTGCGGCGAGATGACGGGAGATGTACGCGTGCCGTTCCGGAAAACGACGCAAGGAAATTCCAAAACAATACATCGTGTTCACCTCTGTGTGGTGCCGGCTCACGAGACGGGGGGCCGACGGAGTTCGTGCCCGCGTCCAGGCCCCGCCGCCACAGTCAGACACGGCTCAAGCCCGAAAGGCCGCACGCCCATGAATCATCCGCCCCGCGACGTTCCCTGACCCCATGACCGGCAAGAGCGCCGCGAACAGGAGTTGGTGCAGACCGTGATTGATGAAGAGCGGGCATTCCAGGCAGATGAGGACGCAGAGCTGGCTCATGAACAGGATCGGCCAAGCCTCCACATATCCGGACGAGCGCGCGAAGTGCGCGATAACCCGGCGCCCCATATCGAGGAATGTCACCGTAAAGACGATGAGACCGACGATGCCGAACGCGACGATGGCGTCGATGAAGTTGTTGTGGAAAAACCAAAGCTTTTGCTTGGTCACGAAATGCAGATATGCGGCCGTTGTGAGCGGGCTGTCCCAGTAAGCTCTGTATCCGACACCGATCAGCGGCTCGCGCCAGAATTGATCGAGTCCGAACTGCCAGAGGATCGTACGGCCCGTCAGCGTCCTGTCCTTGCCGAGGTCGGAGAGCAGGCTCGCCGAGATGTCTGCGCCTCGCGCGGCGAGCACGACAATGCCAATGCCCGCGAGTGCGATGACGAGGCCGAGGCAGAAGCCCGTCACGTGCTTGCCCTGCCGCCACGCGAAGATCGCGGCAAGGGGCGCCAGTCCCACCATCGCCGCCACCAGCGCCGTGGCCGAGTGGGTTGCCACGAGAAGCGCCAGCGCGAGGCCGAACCCCACAGCGGTGAGGAGTCGGTTCCAACCCCGGAGGAACAGGCAGGCTGCGCACAGGATCTGCAAGCTCGCCATGGAGCCCAGAACGTTCTTATGTGAATAGATGCCGGCCCAGTCGCCGTTCATCCCGCGTGTGAGGCTCGGGGCCACGACCGTGAGGATGGCCGACAGGATCTGAGCGAACAGAAGACCCAGGAAGACAATCCGGATAATGCGCGACAGACCCATCGTGGTGCGCAGCGCAATGCCGGCCACGATGGTCGCGAGCAATTGCAATCCGTAATAGGCCGAGAGGCCGGGTGTCAGGGACCACAGAGCCGACACGATCGCCAGGAGCGGCCAAGTCAGCAGCAGCAACCGACTTCCGAACAGGGTCGCGGCAAGGTCGCGGCGCAGGACCAGGAACACCAGGGCGGCGAGATCGGCACAGGCCCAGATCAGCCTTTCGAGACCCGGCAGCTTGATCTGCTCGCCGATCACGGGCGCGAAGACGAACAGGGCGATCCACGGGATGGCGGCGACGCCGAGCTTCGGCATGGCATCGGTCGCGCCTTCGTCGCGCGCCGCGCCGTTCCAGCGAGGACCGACGCCGGACGGGCCGAACGGTGACCACGCCACGCCCGCCGCATGTCCGGTTTCGAGGGTGGCCAAGTCGCGTGGAAACGCCATCGTTCGATCTCGGGTCCCCGGATGAGGCGGTGCCATCTCGGACGCGCGAGCCCTCTACGGCCCGACGCAGCCGCGGACTCGGCCCCTCGCGATCCGACGCTAGCCCGACCGATGCGGGCGCTGAACTCGGCCAAACGAGGTAGGGGCGGCTCGCGCGGCGGACGCCTCCGATCGACCGAACCGACGCCGGATCACGCTCCGGCAGCACCGCCCGAGTTACGATGCCGCACCCAGGCCCGGCGGGGCGACCCATGCGCGCCCCCCTGCGACGAAGGTCTGTTTTCACCAGCTCGGGGCACGTCAAACGCGCAGATGTCCCGATCGGACCCGACCGTTTTGAAGATCTTAGACAATCGGCACGGAACTCATGGGACGATTAGGCACTTGGACGTTCGTTGAATCTTGGAGGAGCGTTTGATGAAGGTCTCACGTCTGGCGGGCGCGGTTGCGCTTCTGGCCGTCGCTGCCGGTCCCGCTTTCGCGGCCCCGTGCAGCACTGGAACCACAAAATCGAAGACCCCTGATCAGCAGGCTTCCAACCCGAACAGCTCCGATGTCGACAAGTCGAGCAAGAATCTGGCCGGCGGCCAGCAGCCCGCCTCGCCCGGCACGGTCGGCGCCATGAACAACGCCGGCGCGACGCAGACCGCGGATCGGCAGGCCCCGACCGATGCGGGCGCGAAGTCGAAGTCGACGGACCCGGCTGCCGCGAATCTGGCCGGTGGCCAGCAGCCCGCCTCGCCCGGCACGGTGGGCGCCATGAACAAGGCCGCTGCTGACAGGCAGACCGCTCCGGTCTCCGACGACGGCTGCTGATCCGAACCGTACCCTTTCCCGCTCTATGAAAGCCCGCTTCGCAGTGTCGAGGCGGGCTTTTTCGTTCCTGTCCTCCGGCCGCGGCGAACCCGGGCTCCCGATCGAGCGATCCGGTTTGAACCGGCCAAGTTCGGGTGTATCTGGCATCGAAACCGGGTAGATTCGGCAATCGAGGTTAAGGGAGGAGTGCGACGTGGGTGGTCGCCGGGCGATGCTGCTCATCGGAGGGATGGTGCTCGCCGCGGCCGGTCTCGCCGTCACGCCACCGGGCCAAAGGCTGCGGGCGGATGCGGGCCCGATCATCGCGGAGATGCGGGCGCGGGCAACGGCGCTCGTCCCCGATTGGCGCGATGGTCCACCTGCAGCGGCACAGCTTCCGGCGCCGCGCACCGCCGTCGAGGATGGACGGACGGTGGTGCGGCTGACGGCAATCGAGCGCGCGCGGATCGGGCTCGTGGCCGAGTCACGGCCGGCCGTGCTTCACCGGCAGGAGCTGACCGCCTACGGCAGCGTCCTCGACCTCGCCCGGATCACCGAACTCACCAACAGCTATGCGGGCGCCGTCGCGGCGCTCCAGACGGCGCGCGCCCGTGTCGAAGTCTCGGCCAGTGCTGCCCGCCGGGCCCGTAACCTGGGCGCCGGCGTGGTGGCGGTGGCGCAGATCGAAACCGCCGAGGGCACGCTCCTGACCGATCAGGCGTCGATGACGGTGGCGGAGTCGCAGTTGCGGACGCTCGCCGCCACGGCGCGCCAGGAATGGGGTTCGGTGCTCGGCAAGGCGATCATCGAGCGGTCTCCGCTGGTGACGCGCCTGATCGAGCGGACCGATTTCCTCATGCAGGTCACCTTACCGCCCGGGGAGACGCTTCCCGAAGCGCCGCAGGCCGCCTTCGCAGAGGTGCCGCCCCAGAGCGCGCGGGTTGCCCTCCGGCCGGTCTCGCCCGCGACGCGGACCGATCCGCGGATCCAAGGGCAGAGCTTCTTCTACCTGGTCTCCGGCGAGAGCGGCCTCCTGCCCGGCACCAGCACGATGGCGTTCCTGCCGGCGTCCCGCGCGGTCAAGGGCGTCCTCGTGCCGGAGGATGCCGTCGTCCACGGAGAGGGCGGCACCTGGGTGTATCGCGGCACCGGCGACGGCGCCTACGTGCGCCATCCGGTCCGGCCGGATGCCCCGATGTCGGCCGATGCCTTCGTCGTCGAGGACCTGCCGGACGGCAGCGAGATCGTGCTGCGGGGGGCGCAGGCGCTCCTCTCGGAGGAGATGAAGAGCCGCATCCGCGTCGTGGGCGACGACGATGACTGAGCCCTCCCCTGCAGCCGGCCGCGGCGGTTTGCAGGCCGCACTCGTGGGCTTCGCCGTCCGCCTGCCGCGGGTGGTCCTCGCGCTGGCCTGCGCGGTCCTGGTCTTCGGGCTCTACGTCCTCGCGGGGGCCCGGTACGATGTCTTCCCCGAGTTCGCGCCGCCGACGGTGACGATCCAGACCGAAGCACCGGGCCTCGATTCCGAACAGGTCGAGGTGCTGGTCACGCAGCCCGTCGAGGTGGCAGTCGGCGGCCTGCCGGGCCTGGAGACCCTGCGCTCCACCTCGATCCAGGGCCTGTCGGTGATCACCGCGGCGTTCAGGCCCGGCAGCGACGTTGACCGGATCCGCCAGCGGGTCAACGAGCGTCTGGCGGCGCTGGCCGGCCGCATGCCCGACGGCGTGGCAGCCCCCGCCATGACCCCGCTCACCTCTTCGACGCTCACCGTCCTCCTCGTCGGGCTGACCGCCGAGGCCCGCGACGCCATGGACCTGCGCCAGATCGCGGAATGGACCGTGCGCCGGCGGCTCCAGGCGGTGCCCGGCATCGCCCAGGTCTCGCTCTATGGCGGCGGCGTGCGCGCCTTGCAGGTTCAGGTCCGCTCCGACGACCTGATCCGCTTCCAGATCGGCCTCAACGACGTCCTGGCGGCCGCCCGAAAGGGGACCGGCGTGCGCGGGGCGGGCTTCGTCGACACGCCGAACCAGCGTGTCCTGCTCCGGACGGAGGGGCAGTCCCTCACGCCGGAGGCGCTCGGACAGATCGTGCTGCACAACGACGGCGGGGCGAGCGTCGTGCTCTCGGATGTGGCCACCGTCACGGCCGCCCCGGAGCCGGCGATCAGCGCGGCCCTCGTGGACGGCAAGCCCGGCGTGCTGCTGATGGTCGGCGCCCAGGTGGGCGTCGACACGCGCGCCGTGACGGCCCGCCTGGAGGCGGCCCTGGACGAGCTGCGCCCGGTTCTGAAGCGCGAGGGCGTGAGCCTGCGGGCGGACCTGTTCCGGCCTGCGAACTTCGTGGATGTCGCCACGGGCAACGTGATCCAGGCGCTGGCGCTGGGCGGCGTGCTGGTGATGATCGTACTCCTCGTCTTCCTGGCGGATTGGCGGGCGGCGGTGATCAGTGCAGCGGCGATCCCGCTGTCGCTGATCACCGCCGCGCTCGTTCTCCAAGCCTGGGGCGAGAGCCTCAACACGATGACGCTGGGCGGGCTGGCCCTTGCCATCGGGGAGGTGGTCGACGACGCGGTGATCGGCGTCGAGAACGTCTCCCGCCGCCTGCGGGAGGCGCGGGGCGGACGGCGCAGCATCCCCCGCGTGGTTCTGGCCGCGATGCTCGAGGTGCGGACGTCGGTCGCCTACGCGACGCTCGCGGTGATCCTGATGTTCCTGCCCATCCTCGCGTTGACCGGCGTCGCCGGCCGGCTGTTCGGTCCGCTGGCGCTGGCCTACATCGCGGCGGTCGTCGCCTCGCTTCTGGTCGCGCTCACGGTCACGCCGGCCCTCGCGATCCTGCTCCTCGGCAGTCGTTTGACGCGCCATGCGGGCGCCGCTCCGCCCGACCCGCCGGTGGTGCGCTGGAGCCGGGCGGCCTATCTGCGGCTGCTCGCCGGCATCGGGCGGGTGCCGCGGATCGCCATGGCCGGCGCGCTGCTGGTGACCCTTGCGGGGGCCGCCATCCTGCCGACCCTCGGAGCGGTGTTCCTCCCCGACCTGAAGGAGGGACACATGATCCTGCACATGGTGGCCATTCCCGGCACCTCCCTGCAGGAATCGCAGCGGCTCGGGACCCTGATCACCGGCGATCTGAAGGAGATCCCCGGCGTGCGCGCCGTGGCGGCGCAGATCGGGCGCGCCGAGGCCGCCGAGGATACCGCCGGGCCGCATTACAGCGAGATCCACATCGATCTGGAGCCCGGCCTCGACGGGGCTGCCCAGCGCCGCGTCGAGGCCGGCATCCGGACGCTGATCGCCGGCTTCCCGGGGGCGGCCTTCTCGCTCAAGACCTTCCTGACCGAGCGCATCGAGGAGACCGTCTCGGGCTTCACCGCACCGGTCGTGGTCAACGTGATCGGCAGCGATCTCGACCGGATCGAAGCGGCGGCCCGCTCGGTCGCGCAGGAACTCTCGGAGGTGAAGGGCGCCCGGGACGTCCAGCAGGCCTCGCCCGCCGGGCTGCCGCAGGTCACGGTGGCGCTGCGCCCGGTGGATCTGCGGCATTGGGGCCTCGATCCCGTGGAGGTGCTGGAGGCGGTGCGCACCGCCTACCAGGGCGACACGGTGGGCCAGACCTATCGCGGCAACGCCGTGTTCAACGTGCTCGTGATCCTCGACGCACGCGTGCGGGATCGCCTCAGCGCGGTGGGGGACCTGCCCCTGCGAGCCCCCGGCGGGCGCTATGTCCGCCTGTCGCAGGTCGCCGACGTCTACGAGAGCGCCGGCCGATACCAAGTGCAGCATCTCGGAGCACAGCGCGTGCAGGCGGTGACCGCCAACGTCGCCGACCGCGATCTGGCGGGATTCGTGGCGGCGGCCAAGCGCAAGATCGCCCGCGAGGTTCGGCTGCCCGAGGGGGTCTACGTGACCTTCTCGGGCGCCGCCGAGGCCCAGGCGGCCGCCCGCCGCGACCTCCTCGTCCATGCCGGGCTCGCCGGCTTCGGGATCGTGGTGCTCCTCGCCATCGTGACCGGTTCGGCGGCGAACCTGCTGCTGGTGCTCGTCAACCTGCCCTTCGCCTTCGTGGGCGGCGTGGCCGCGGCGGCGCTGACCGGCGGGGTCTTGTCGCTCGGCTCGATCGTCGGGTTCGTGACCCTGTCGGGCATCTCGCTGCGTAACAGCGTGATGCTGATCGCCCATTACGAGCAGATGGTCACCCGGGACGGGCGATCCTGGGACGCGGCCACGGCGGCGGAGGGCGCCGCGGACCGGATGGTGCCGATCCTGATGACCTCCCTGGTCACGGGTCTCGGCCTGCTGCCGCTGGCGCTCGGCGCCGGCGAGCCCGGCCGTGAGATCGAGGGCCCGATGGCGCTCGTGATCCTCGGCGGCCTCGTCACCTCGACGGTGCTGAACCTGCTGATCCTGCCGGTGCTGGCGCTCCGCTTCGCCCGGTTCCGGCGCGTGGATCCCGCGGATCTGGAGCTGACCGCGATCGGGTCCTGACGGCGGGCCGATCCGGCCTCGCGCCGCAGGTCGCCGCTGGTCCTACCACCAGCTCGCGCGGGTCTCGGGGGCGGCCGGCCGGTTGGCCGAGGCCGGGCGCAGGGAGTGATCGAGGGCGGCCAGCACGCGGCGCACGGCGTCCTCGTAGGTCGCCGCCACCGGTTCGCGCGGCCGGGCGAGCCCGATCGGCACGGTCTCGTCCAGGCGTCCCGGCCGCGGCCGCATCACCACCACCCGGTCGGCCAGGGTGACGGCCTCTCCGACGTCGTGCGTGACGATCAGGATCGTCGGCTTCGACTCGGCCCAGAGATCGAGGAGCTGCTCGTGCAATCCCTTCCGGGTGAAGGCGTCGAGGGCGGAGAACGGCTCGTCGAGGAGCAGGACCCGCGGCCGCGCCACGAAGGCCCGGGCGATGGCCACGCGCTGCTGCTGGCCTCCGGACAGTTCCCGGGGCCAGCGGCCACCGTGCTCGGCGAGGCCGACCCGCTCCAGAGCATGGGTCACGCGCGCCCGGCGCTCGAACCGCGGGAGGTCGGCGAGGCCGAAGCCGACATTGCCGGCCACGTCGAGCCAGGGCAGCAGCCGCGGCTCCTGGAACACGACGCCGACGCTCGGATGGGGCGCGCGGATCGTCTCGCCGTCGACCTGCACGGCGCCTTGGCTCGCCTGATCGAGCCCCGCGATCAGCCGGAGCAGCGTCGTCTTTCCGCAGCCCGAGCCGCCGATCAGCGCGACGATCTCGCCCTGCTGGACCGACAGGTCGATGCCCGACAGGGCCCGCGTGCCGTCGGCATAGGTCTTGGAGAGGTCGTCGACGGTCAGCACGGGCGTCTCTCGCGCGGTCGCGGGATGGGGATCGGATTGGAACCGCGGCGCGGGACCGTCCCCGGTTCCGCGCCGCGCGTCAGCCCCAATCCTGCGGTCACAGGCTGTCCCGCACGGTATCCTGCCATCGGGTCAGGGGCCGTGTCAGCGTCAGCAGGGCCATGTCGGCCGCCTTGCCCACGAGGGCAAAGGCGATGATCGCCGCCACGATCTGATCCGGCTTGCTGAACTGCTGGCCGTCCACGAGCAGATAGCCGAGGCCCTCGGAGGCGCCCATCAGTTCCGCCGCCACGACGAACAGGAAGCCGAGACCGAGCCCCGTGCGCAGCCCGACGAGGGTCGCCGGCAGCACGGCCGGCAACAGGATCCGGCGGGCGAGAGCAAGGCGGGACAGGCGGAAGATCCGCCCGACCTCGACCAGCTTGCGGTCCACCGAGGCGATCGCCCCCGAGACGCCGACATAGACGGGGAAGAACACGCCCACGGCGATCAACAGCACCTTCGGCGTCTCCAGGATGCCGAACCACAGGATGAAGAGCGGCACCCAGGCCAGAGACGGGACGGCGCGCAGGGCCTGCAGGCTTGGATCGACGAGCCAGCGCAGCAGCGGGATCGTCGCGACGAGGGCACCCGCGATGATCCCGGCCGCCGCTCCGCACAGGAAGCCGAGGCCGACCCGCACGAGGGTCGCCTCGACGTGAAGCCAGAGATCGCCCGACACCGCGAGCTCCCAGAGGGTCGCGCCGATCCGGCTCGGCGGCGGGAGCAGCCGTCCGGAGGCCGCGCCCGTCGCCACCGCGATCTCCCAACCGATCGCCGCGACGAGCGGCAACAGAAGCCCCAAACCCGCGCGGCCGCCCCGCCGCAGCAGCGGCACGCTGCCGCTCACTGTCCGGCGACGGGATTGAAGCGCGCGTAGAGCAGGCCGTCGACGGCCGCGGCCACGTCGGTACCCGCCGGGATCACGCCCGCCTGCTGCAGGGCTGTTCCGGCCGCCTTGATCGACTGGGCCTGGGCTGCGCCGATCGCCGGCTGGGACAGGTCGGTCCGCTCGAGCTGACGGGCGATCACCGGCTCGGGCAGCTTCGTGGCCGCAACGAGGGACGCGGCGAGGGCCTGGGGGTTGGCGAGCGCGTAGGCGCGGGCCCGCTCGTAGGCGGCGATCACCGTCCGGACGAGGTCGGGATGGGCCGTCGCGAACTCCTCCCGGACGTCCAGCAGGCCCCAGGTGTTCGCGGCGGCATCACGGTAGAACAGCACGTCGCCGTTCTCGATCTCGGCGGCCGCCATCATCGGATCGAGGCCGGCCCAGGCATCGACGTCGCCGCGGTCGAGGGCGGTCCGGCCGTCCGGATGCTGCAGCAGCACGAGCTTGGCGTCGCGCTCGGTGAGGCCGGCGCTCTGGAGCGCGCGGATCAGGAAGATGTGCGGATCGGTGCCCCGGGTGACGGCGACGCGCTTACCCTTGAGATCGGCGGGCTTGGCGATGCCGCTGTCCTTGCGGGTGACGAGCGCCGTCCATTCCGGGCGCGAATAGGCGTAGATCGCCTTGATCGGATTGCCGTTGATCCGCGCCACGAGGGCTGCGGCGCCGGCCGCCGAGCCGAAATCGATGGCGCCGGCGTTCAGGAATTCGAGCGCCTTGTTGGAGCCGAGCGACTGGACCCAGCGGACCTTGATGCCCCGCGGCGCCAGCGCCTCCTCGAGGAAGCCCTTCTCCTTCAGGAGCAGGCCGACCGGATTGTAGGTCGCCCAGTCCAGGCGGACCTCCTTCGGATCCTCGGCCCGGGCCTCGCGCGACGAGAGGCTGCCCAGGCACGCCAGGGCGAGGCCGGCGGCCAGGAGGGATCGGCGGTTCGGGATCATGAATCGGGCCTGGCGTCTGAAGTGGGTGCGGCGGGAGGCGTTCGGTCTGCGGCGCCGTAGCACAGGTCCCGGTTCGCGGTGCGATCCGAGCCTGTTCCTTCGAGGCGGCCGCGTTCGGGGAGTCAGCAGCGGCGGCAGATCAGCCGGACGGGTCTTTCGGACCGCGGCGAGGTTCGAGCGCGAACCGTCCACCCGATCCGGACGGCGTCCCTGTTCGTCCCGGGGACACGACCGGACCGCCCATGCGTCTTCATCTTCCCTGCGCTGCCCTTACCGTGACAGTGAATACAAGATCCTGTCGGTCGGCCAAGGAGTCAACGAAACGGCTTTCTCTACTTTGCTGGATGAAAGCAAGAATGTTCGTCATTTTGCGACGGCACGAGAATATTCTGCGCTTGAACGGACCGGCGATGCCACTGCGGTTCTCCGACCCTTCTCGGCGCCCATTCAGGCCAGCGAGACGCCCTGCGTCCGACGACGGGGGCCGCTCGGCGCCATCGGGGACGTGCGCGGCGCGCAAGCGTGTCGAGCCTCCTGGCGGTCGCGCATCCCGGTTCATCGCAGCCGGTCTGCGCCACGCCGAATCCCGGGCGGACTTCCGGCAGCCGGCGTGCCCCGGCCTGAACCGACGTCGGATTGGATGCGACCCTCCCGCATCGTCGATGGCAGAGCCGGCTGCGTCGTCCCCCCGGGGGCCCGGCACATGGCGTCGGGAGCGGCCTTCGTCATTCATCGCTCGATCACGAGATGTACCGACCCTTCGTGCGCGAATATTGATTTGCAGAAAAGCCGGTGAATATTATCGGTTTACGGGTTCGGGCGATTCACGCGGCGATACAGGCGCGATCATGGGGACGAGCATGGGCGCGAACCGGCACGAGCGGGTCCCGGACTTCTCGGGCTATCCGGATCTCGTCGTGATCTATCTCGGCATGAAGGTCCGGACGCTCGCCGGCGTCAGGACTCTCCTCGGCTTCGGACCGCGCATCGCCACGGTCGGCGCGGAACGCCCGGACGGCCTGCTGCACTACGAAAACAACATCATCTTCAGCTTGCGCCCGCTGCATCTGGGCATGCGCTGGTACTGGCGCGACATCGACAGCATGGTCGCCTGGGCGAAATCCGAGCCCCATCGGATCTGGTGGCGGGATTTCCTGCGGGACACGCGCGGCGTCGGCATCTGGCACGAGACCTACCACATGCGCGGCGGCATGGAGGCGATCTACAACGCAGTCCCGGGCGCGGTCGGTTTCTCGGCCTTCATGCCGATGCAGGAGGCGCGCGGCTCCCTGGCGACGCGGCACGCGCGGCATGCCACGTCCGATCTGCACGACCTTCCCTCGGGGAATGCGCCGGAAACGTCCGTGTCCCGCTGACGCGCGCCACGGGCCCTGCCCCGGTGCCGGCCGGTACCGTCCCAGCGGAAGCGGGCTGAGCCTCGCGCGTGCAACGCTGGGTTCGCTTGCACAGGTGGGTCGGCTAGACTCCGGCCCGCTCACGCGGCACGGAGCAGATCAGCCTCGATGACGGTCGGTTCGATGAGACAGGGCACCCTGCGCCTCGGCGCATTCTTCTACGCGACCGGCCACCATGTTGCGGGCTGGCGCCATTCCTCCAGCGAGGCCGACGGCGGTCTGGTCCTCGAGCGCTATGTCGGCTGGGCGCAGCGGGCCGAAGCCGCCAAGTTCGATCTCATCTTCCTCGAAGATGGCACCGGCATCCGCGACCTCGATCTCCGATCCAGCGAGCGCACCGCGCGCTCCACCCATTTCGAGCCGGTGACGCTCCTGTCGGCACTCGCGGCGGTGACGAGTCGGATCGGTCTCGTCGCCACCACCTCCACCAGCTTCAACGAGCCCTACAACGTCGCGCGCCGGTTCGCGTCCCTCGACCACCTCAGCGGCGGACGGGCCGGCTGGAATCTCGTCACCTCCGCGACCGACGCCGAGGCGGCGAATTTCGGCGGCGACCGGATCGCCCGCCACGCCGACCGCTACGAGCGCGCGGAGGAGTTCGTGGACGTGGTCCTCGGCCTCTGGAACACCTGGGACGATGGCGCGGTGATCATCGACCGCGCCAGCGGGCAATTCTCGAAGCCGGATGGCTTCCGCCCGTTGAACCACCGCGGCAGCCATTTCGAGGTGCGCGGGCCGCTCAACATCTCGCGCACGCCGCAGGGACAGCCCGTGCTGGTGCAGGCCGGCTCCTCCGGGCCCGGCAAGGATCTGGCGGCGCGCACCGCCGAGATCGTGTTCACGGCCAATCAGACGCTGGAGGAGGCGGTGGCCTTCTACGGCGACCTGAAGGAGCGGATGGCGCGGTTCGGCCGCGCCCCGGACGATCTGAAGGTGATGCCGGGCCTGTTTCCCGTCGTCGGCCGCAGCGAGGCCGAGGCGCGGGCGAAGTTCGAAGCCCTGCAGGACCTGATCGATCCCGTCGTCGGCCTCGCGCTGCTCGGACGCATGATCGGCGGCCACGACCTGTCGGGCTACGATCCCGACGGGCCCGTCCCGGAATTGCCCGAGACGGACGGCATCAAGTCCCGCCAGCAGCTGATGGTCGATCTCGCCCGTCGCGAAGGTCTGACCCTGCGTCAGCTCTACCTGCGCATCGCGGGCGCCCGCGGCCACTCGCAGATCATCGGCACGGCCGCCCAGATCGCGGACGAGATGGAGGAGCGGTTCCGGGCTGGCGGGGCGGACGGCTTCAACATCATGCCTCCGACGCTGCCCGGCGGCCTCGAGGATTTCATCACGCTGGTCCTGCCGGAGCTTCGCCGGCGCGGCCTGTTCCGCACCGAGTACGAGGGCCGAACCCTGCGGGACCATCTCGGCTCGCGCCCGCCGGCAGGATTCGGGCCTCATCCAGCCAGGACCTAGGGGTGGCGGCCGGTCGCCGCGTGCAGCGACCGGCCTGCGGCGTCTTGGCCATTAAGATGATTGCGCACAAGCGATAATCCCTGTGATACGAGGAGCCATCACGGTCGAAGGCCGCCATGTGCAGGTCGTGGCAGGGGCGACGGGGCATTGACGGATCAGCAGGAACGCACCCGCTTCGAAGCGGAGTTTGCGCGCATCGGCGCGAGTTCCGACCCGTTCGTATCCGCCGTTCGGGCGACGCGGATGCCGATGCTGATCACCGATCCCAATCAGCCGGACAATCCCATCGTCTTCGTCAATGCCGCCTTCTCCACGCTGACCGGTTACGCCCATGACGAGATCATCGGGCGGAACTGTCGGTTCCTGCAGGGGCCCGAGACCAACCGCGCCGATATCGCCAAGATCAGAGCGGCCATCGCGCGCCGGGTGCCGATCGAGATCGAGCTGTTGAACCACAAGAAGAGCGGTGAGCTTTTCTGGAATCGGCTCCTGATCTCGCCGGTCTTCGATCGCGACGGTGAGTTGACCTATTTCTTCGCGTCGCAGTTCGACGTGACCCTGGAGCGGGATAAGCTTGCGCGGATGCATCGCGACCGGCTGGCGCTGGAGCTGGAGGTGGAGCGTCGCACCAGCGACCTCACCCGCAGCGAAGAGCGGCTGCGCTTCATCCTGAAGGCCGGACGCTTCGGCTCCTGGACCCTCGATCTCGCCGACATGCGCCTGGTGGCCTCCGAAACCTGCAAGGAGAATTTCGGACGGGCGGCCGACGACCCCTTCAGCTACGAGGATCTGATCGCGGCGATCGATCCCGAGGACCGCCCGCGCATGCAGGCGGCGGTGCAGACCTCGATCCGTGAGCACAGCGACTACGACATCGAGTACCGGGCGCGCACGCCGCGTGGCGAGCTGCGCTGGCTGCAGATCCGCGGCCAGACCTTCTACGACGCGGTCGGCCAGCCGCTGAGCATGGCCGGCGTCTCCATCGACGTGACCGAGCGCAAGCGCGCAGAGGAGCACCGCACCCTCCTGGCCGACGAGCTGAACCACCGGGTGAAGAACTCGATGGCGACCATGCAGTCCATCGCGCACCAGACTCTGCGCAACGCATCCTCCGTGGAGGAAGCGCACAAGACCCTCGACGCACGGCTGCAATCGCTCTCGGCCGCCCACGACGTTCTGACCCGCGAGAGCTGGATCGGCGCCACGCTGACCGTGATCGTGGAGGGCACATTGCAGCCGTTCCGCGGCGGCGCGGGGCAGAGGTTCCTGATCAACGGCCCGGAGGTGTGGCTGACGCCGCGCCTGACCCTCGCCTTCACGATGGCGCTGCACGAGCTGGCGACCAACGCAGTCAAGTACGGCGCCCTGTCGAACGACAGGGGACGGGTGATCCTGAACTGGGACGTGGTGGATGGGGCGAGGCCAGCCCACCTCTGGTTCCGTTGGGAGGAAATCGGCGGACCTGCGGTGACGGCGCCGGCCCGCGGCGGCTTCGGCACGCGCCTGATCGAGCGGGCGCTGGCCGCCGAGATGGGAGGCTCGGCGGAAATCGAGTACCGCCCCCGCGGCGTCGTCTTCACCCTGGACGCGCCGTTGCCCGACCGGAGACCGGCCGCAGCGGAGGACCCGACGGCCTGAGAACCTCGAGCGCCGGCGCGCCGCCGTTCACGTCATGCGCGTCAGGACAGCCTCGTTCCAGAACCTGCGATGCAGGAAGGCCATCGCGGCATGGCCGAGGACGACCGCTAGGAGCGTGAAGCCCAGCCAGTAATGGAACAGATCGGCGGGAAGCATCATCCAGGCGATCTTCGTGTCCCGCTCCGGCATCAGGGGGAGGCCGTAGGGCGCGAAGGGCTTGCCCGAACCGTACTGACGCAGCAGCGCGAGGCCGGGGACGAGGATCATCAGCAGATAGATCAGGCCATGACCGGCCACGGCGGCGCGCCCCGGAGCGCCCGGATGTGACGGGCGCCGGTGGAGATTCGCGAGTCCCCAGGCCCCGCGCAGGAGCACGAGCACGAACAGCGTGAAGCCAAGGGTGAAGTGGCTCCCGCCGACGAGGCGCGTGAGCGCGGTGTCACCGATCGCGACGTAGAGCAGCGCGCCCGTGAATTGCCACGCGAAGAGGGCGGCCATCAGCCAGTGGAAGCCGCGGCTGATGCGGCCGTAGCGGTGCGGGGTGTCCAGCCAGACACTCTGCGGCGCGGCTTCGCGGTTCATCGGCCTGGTCATGCCGCGGTCTCGGTCCACAGGTCTCCGGCCATGGCGTCGGCTTGCAGGATCTCGGACGCCGCGGCGGTGAGCGCATGATCCGGTCCGGGCTGGCGCAGATAGGTGGCGAGGTCGCGCGCGAGCCGCTCCAGCCTATGGCCGCGCATGAATCCCTGCAAGCCGACCGAGCGCTGGGCCAGCTGGAGGACATCGAGGCCGGCGCGCTCGACCGCGAGGCGGACCAAGTTGATGTAGGCGACCACGCGTGCGGGCGGCATCCCGGCGTCCGATGCGACCTGCGCGCCGCGCTCGATCCAGAGCCGCGCCCCCTCGACCGCGATGGCTCCCTCGCCGAGGCGGGCCAATTGGTGCGGGTCGCCGCCCCGGCCGGTCCGGTTCAGGTGGCCGCGCCAAGCATCGAACACGGCTTCGATGCCGCCAAGCTGGACCGCAGCAAAGCGCCACGCGCCGCCCGAGAAGGCCGGCTGCTGGAAATAATCGTCGGGCTGGCCCAGGATGTCGCCGGCATTGACGGCGAGACCGGTGAAATCGACCGTGCCGGTCGCCGAAGCGCGCATGCCCTGCGCGCGCCAGGCCGAGAGATCGGCCCGGGTGCCGGCTTCGAGCGGCACCACCATCATCGCCACGCCGGCCCGGTCCGGATGCCGGGCGGTCACGAGGGCGCGGGTGACGTAGCCGGCGCCCGACGCGAAGGTCTTCACGCCGAGGAGTTGTCCGTCGGTATCGCGCGCCTCGACCCGCAAGCCGCCCTCGGCCGGCTCCGTATTCCAGACTCCGAACAGATGACCGGCGCGCGCGTCGGCGAACAGGCGGCTTCGCTGGTCGGGCGTGCCGTACCGGGCAATGAGCTGGATGGCGTTGACGTGTCCCTCGTAGAGTCGGCCGAGGGCGAGGCTGCCGTAGCCGACCAACCGCAGAACCTCAGCCAGGGCGCCGGCTCCCGGCTCCGTCCCCAGGCCGGCCCCGCCCTGTTCCACCGGGACCGGGGCGGCGAGCAGCCCGAGCCGCGCGAGATCGGCAACATCGTCCTGCGGAAAGCCGCCGTCATGGTCCTGGGCATCCGCGCGCGCCGCGGCCGCAGCGGCAATGGTTCGGGCGGCCGCCTCGGAATCGTAGATCGGGTCCAGACGGGTCCACTGGTCCATGCGTCTTTCCCCTTCAGGTCGCGGCCGGGCGCGGCGGAGTGCGCAGATTGCACCGCCGATCCGTGCACGCTGAGCGCCTAGCATCGCGATCCGCGCGGCCGGTTACAGGAGCGCAGCCGCGCAGGGTCGAGCGCTCGGATGTCGTCACGTCTCGCCTCCTACCCGCACTGGATGCGGAAGATCATAGAAAGCTAACCTGAGAGTGAACCACCCTTTCCTCATCCGGGGCTGCGACCAATGCGACCGCACTCGGCCGGGTCGGCGGCTGCGCCGCGATGGTTCAGTTCAAAGTCCGGTTGGCGCGCAGCTGCGACACCGCGAGGTCGACGAAGGTCCGCACCTTCGCGGGTGCGCGCCGGCCTTCGGGATACAGCACGTGGACGGGTATCGGTGCCTCCTCGTACTCGTCGAGCACGATCCTGAGGCGGCCTTCGAGCAGATCCGGGCCAATCTGGTAGTGCAGGACCCGCGTCAGCCCCCAGCCTGACCGGGCGGCGGCGATCGGAACCTCGTTGGTGTTGCTCTGAAGGGTGGGATGGACGACCACCCGCTCGTTCCCCGCGAACCGCCATTCCGGCGACGCCCAGGCGCCGGTGGAGACTGCGATCCGGTGCCGCTTCAGATCCGCCGGCGTCGTCGGCACGCCGTGGCGCGCGAAATAGGCCGGGGCGCCGCAGATGACATGGCGGACCGACCCGACCCGGGCCGCCGTCAATCCGGAATCGGTCAAGCGGCCGATCCGGATCGCGACATCGATCCCTTCCTCGACGATGTTGACGGGCCGATCGACGAACAGGGTCCGCGCCGACATGGTCGGGTAGGTGTCGAGGTAGTGGGTCACGATCGGGAGGACGTGCATCTTCCCGAACAGCACGGAGGCCGTGACCGCGAGCGTCCCCGAGGGCGTCGCATTGGAGCCGGCCGCCGCCGACTCGGCCTCGGCGATGTCGGCCAGGATCCGCCGGCAATCCTCGTAGTAGCGGCTGCCCGCCTCCGTGAGCTTCACGGAGCGCGTCGTCCGGATCAGGAGCCGGGCGCCGATGGTCTCCTCGAGGGCCGCCACAGCACGCGTGACGGCCGGCGGGCTCATGTGCAGGAGGCGGGCGGTCTGCGCGAAGCTCCCCGTCTCGGCGACCTTGGCGAAGACGCGCATGGTTTGCCAACGATCCAAGGCCTCGCTCCTGGGCTTCGCGAAACGGACCGCGCCGCCGACGCCCGGTCCAGGCTCCCCTCACCCGCCGGGCCGGTGATCAGAACCCGAAATGGCTCAGGCCCGGATGATCGTCCGGCCGGCGTCCGAGGGGCCAGTGAAACTTGCGGTCCGCTTCCGCGATGGGCAGCTCGTTGATGCTGCTGTGCCGGTAGCGCATCAGCCCGTCATCGGCGAATTCCCAGTTCTCGTTGCCGTAGGCCCGGAACCAGTGGCCGCTGTCGTCGTGGTACTCATAGGCGTAGCGCACGGCGATCCGGTTACCGGTGAAGGCCCAGAGCTCCTTGATGAGGCGGTAGTCGAGCTCCCGGTTCCACTTGCGGGTCAGGAAAGCCTCCACCTCCGCGCGTCCGTTCAGGAACTCGGCGCGATTCCGCCAGCGGGTATCGGTCGTGTAGGCCAGGGCGACCTTGGCCGGGTCGCGGCCGTTCCAGCCATCCTCGGCGAGGCGGACCTTCGCGATCGCGCTCTGCTCATCGAAGGGCGGCAGCGGGGGACGGGACATGGTGTACTCCTGGGGTGCGCGAGGTTGCGGGACCCGGGCCCGATATCGACGCCGCGCACAATGATCGGCCGCCGACGATCCCGGAAGGTGGAAAACGGAGTCGGGTGAAGCGTGCCGGGCGTCACAGCGCGAGCTGCACCCGGTCCGTGCCTTCGGCGGGCACGGCCGAGCAGATCAGCACTTCGTCCTCAGTTACGGCGGAGCTCGGTTCCTTGCGATAGGTCACGGCGCCGGCGAGCAGCTTTGTGCGGCAGGTCCCGCAACTGCCTTCCCGGCAACTGAAGGCGGGTGCGAGGCCGCGGGCTTCGGCGAGGTCGAGGAGGCTACCGGACTCGGGGGTCCAGCGCGCCTCCTTGCCGGTGTCGAGGAAGGCGACGGGCACCGGTTTCGTAGAGGCGGGCGGGCGGGGCGGCGCGACGCCCTCCGACCCCGCCGTCCGGACCAGCGCAGACGGGCCGAACGCCTCCGCGTGGATCCTGTCGTCCGACACGGTGTAGCCGCGCAACCCGTCATAGAGCGCCTGCGTGAAGGTCGGCGGCCCGCACAGGTAGAAGTCGTAATCGGCGAAAGCCAGGAAGCGCGTGAGCAGCGCCATGTCGATCCGGCCCGCGGCCTCGTAATCGACGCCGGCCCGGGCGTCGGAGACGTCGCTCAGGACGCGCACGATCCGGACGGAGCCCTGTGCCGCTGCGGCCAGCTCGGACAATTCCGCGTCGAAGGCGCGATCGGACCGCGCACGTGCGGCGTAGATGAGCGTGGTCGGTCGGATGTTGCGGGTGCGAAGGCCCTCGTAGACCACGTGCCGAAGCATTGCCAGGAGCGGCGTTATCCCGACGCCGCCGGCCAGCAGCACCGCGGGGCGCGCCGCGTGGGCCTCGAGGGAAAAATCGCCGCCGGGCGCCCGCGCCTCGATGATGTCCCCAACCTGGAGGCGGTCGTGCAGGTGCTGCGAGACGATGCCGTCGCGCTTCACGCTGATGCGGTAGGTCGGGTCGGAGGGCGCGACCGAGAGCGTGTAGGTGCGGATCACCGGCGCGTCCGCTCCGGGCAGCGTCACGCGGATCGGGAGATGCTGGCCCGCACGGTGCGAGAGCCGTCCGGCTCCGTCGTCCGGAGCCAGATGGAAGGACCGGATGGAGCGGCTCTCGTCGGTGATCTTCGTCACCCGGAAGGGCCGCCAATGCGCGGCACGCTCGGTCGCCCGGACGCGATCGGCCGCCTCCACCCAGTCGCCGGTCATCAGCGCGTTCGGCGACCATCCATCCGCCTGGAACGACCACCGCAGCGGGAGGGCGCCCCGCCGACGGATGACCCGGCGCGGCCGGAAGCTCCAGAGACGCTCGGCGCCCTGGAAGGCGGCGAGCTCTGGCGAATCCAGGATCACGGCGGCGTCGCCGGTCAGGTGGAGAAGATCACCCGTCGCGAAATCGGTGAAGACCAGCCCTGCCCTGCCGTTGAGGTGGATGTTGCCGAGGGTGGCGAAAAACAGGTTTCCGGCGAAGTCGGGGATCGTGAGCGTACCGTCCGCAGCGACACGGACGAAGCCCGCCTTGCCGCCGCGATGCGAGACGTCGACCTGGCGCCGGCCCTCGCGGTCGGCATACGACGCCACGAAGAACGTGTCGGCCGCCGCGATCAGGGACCGCGCCGCCTCGTCGAGATCCGCGCGCTCCTCGACCGGGGCAGCGACGGGCGCGCGAAGATCCCCGAGGACGGTCATGTCGCGGAGCTGGATGTACTGCGGACAGTTTCCGAAACTCTGATCGACGTCGAAGTGCAGGATCCCGCCGGCCGTGGATCGGACGATCCCGTTGACGCGGTTCCGTCGACGGCTGTGCAGCTCGATCCCGAGGAGACCGATCGCGTCGCCCTCCCCCGTACCCTCAGCCGCGGGATCGCCCGGGTCGGGCCGCACGGCGATGTCGAGGGCCGTCGGTGTCGGTGAGGTGATGAAGCCCGGGCCGCCGGCGAGAAGCGTGGCCCAGGCATCGCCGCGCCGGTCGACGCTGCCGAGAACGACGAAGGGAATCTGCGCATAGAAGGCGCGGTGCTGATCGGGCATGAAGTCCCGCACCACCCTCTGTCCGATCATTTCCATCCGTTCGGCGGCGCCGACCGTCTCCTGAATGGACTTTTCGCCGGCATGCCAGGTCGGCAGCTTCGCAAAGGTCTGACCGTCATCCATCATGGCGCCCTCCGCTCGATTCCGCTCCCGGATGCGGTTGCATCCAGGCCTGCCGGTCACCCCGCGGCCGTGAGGCCGGCGGGTGTCTTCGCGAGAGGGACGAAGCCCGGCAGGCTTTCGACCCGGCGCAGGAACGCCTCGACGTTCGCATAGCTCGACAGATCCACGTTGCCCTCCGGGGCCCGGGCCAGGTAGCTGTAGAGTGCCACATCCGCGATGGTCGGCCGCTCGGCCGCGAGCCAGTCCCGCCCATCGAGATGCGCCTTGAGCCGCGCCAGAAGCGTGTGCGCCCGGGCGATCACCTCCTCCGGATTGAACGTGGCGCCGAAGACCGTGATCAGCCGGGCGGCGGCCGGTCCGTAGGCGAGTTCACCCGCCGCGACCGACAGCCAGCGCTGGACCGCCGCCGCGCCCTGCGGATCCTCGGGCAGCCAATCCGACCGGCCGAGCCGTTTCGCGACGTAGACCAGGATGGCGTTGGAATCGGCGACGATCACGCCGTCGTCGTCCAGCACCGGTACCTGACCGAACGGGTTCATCGCGCGAAAGGCCGGTGTCCTGTGCTCGCCCGCCTTCAGGTCGACCTCGACCAGCTCATGCGGCGCGCCGACCAGGGACAGGAACAGGCGAGCCCGGTGCGCGTGGCCCGAGAGGGGATGATGGTAGAGCTTCATGGTGGCGGTTCTCCGTCGGTGGCCGGGATTGCCCCGCGCCGCGACGGTAGAATGCTGCCGTCGCGGCTTCGGCGGAATGCGCGTTCTGCGCAGCACATCATTCCGGAAATCGGAATAATCATCGGCGCCTGTCGCCAGCCTGGCGCGAGAGCCGGGATCGCGACCAGTCCTCGGATCCGTGCCGGCGCGCCGATGCCGCGCGCGAAGGTTCGGGGATGTGAGGAGCGATTGGAGGGATGACGTCCTCTTTTCGGGTTGCACCTGCGGGATCCGCGTGCTCGTCTCACCCGCCTCCGCCGGGCCCGCGGACGGGTCGTCGATAAGATTCTCGCCATGGGCCATCTCTCGACGCACGTGCTGGACACCACCTCGGGCAGGCCGGCTGCCGGCGTGGTCATCGAACTGCGCCGCCTCGCCGCCGACGGGACGGCGGAGCCTATCGCCTCGGCCGTCACCAATGCCGACGGGCGGACCGACGGTCCCCTGCTGGACGAGGCGACCCTGTCGGCCGGCACCTACGAGTTGCTCTTCCACGTCGGCGCGTATTTCGCCCGGACGGGCCTGGACGGATCGCCACCCTTTCTCGATGTCATCCCCGTCCGATTCGGGGTCTGCGACCCGGACGGGCGCTATCACGTCCCCTTGCTCGTCACGCCGTGGAGCTACGCGACCTATCGCGGAAGCTGACGTGGTCCCGCACCGGACAGGACCGGTGGCAGGGCTGAAGAGCCGCGTCGAAGGCCGCGAAGAGAGGGGCGGGACGCAACCTCCGAAAGGACCGCGCGGGCCTTGACACGGGCTTCATAACCGAAGAGCCTAGTTTTCAGGCGCGGGGCAAAGCTGCCCAGTTTCGCGCCACAATGTCTCGACCTTTCCCGGCGATGCCGCCCGCAGTGCTCACGCACTGGCGGGCTTTTTGCGTTCTGAAGGATTGCATGGGCCTCAGCCATCACAGCATCGGCATCCTGTTCTCCACGGACGGTCCCTACGGCCTCGTGGGGCGGGCCATGCTGAACGGGGCACGGCTGGCGGTCGAGGAGGTGAACGCGCAGGGCGACATCACCCTCGAGCCGGTGATCTGCGACCCGCAGGGCGCCCTCGCCGGATACGTCGCCGGCGCCGAACAGCTCCTCGGCGCGGGCATCCGCCACGTCGTCGGTTGCTACACCTCGTCGAGCCGCAAGGAGATCATCCCGATCTTCGAGAAGCGGGATGGATTGCTCTGGTATCCATCGCATTACGAAGGCTTCGAGACGTCGGCGAATGTGATCTACACCGGCGCCGCACCGAATCAGCACATCGTCCCCCTGGTCCGATACCTGCTCGCCCGGGGCGGCCGTACCGCCTTCTGCGTCGGATCCAACTACATCTGGGCATGGGAGAACAACCGGATCCTGCGCGAGACGCTGGCGATCGCGGGCGGCCAGGTCACGGGTGAACGCTATCTCGCAGTGGGCGAGACCGCCCTCGGGCAGGTGATCGAGGCGATTCTGGACGCGAAGCCGGACTTCGTCTTCAACACCCTGATCGGGACGTCGGCGTATCGCTTCTTCCGCGATTTCCGGAGCGCCTGCCGCGCGCGCGGCATCGACCAGCCGCGGACATTGCCGGTGGCGAGCTGCAGCCTCGCCGAGCCGGAATTGGAGGCGATCGGGCCGGAGGCGGTCGACGGTCACCTGTCGTCGAGCGTCTACTTCACGTCGATCGACTCTCCCCGAAACCGGGCCTTCACGGCCGCCTATGCGGCGCGCTTTCCGGACGGGCCGACCGCGTCGGCCGATACCGAATCCTCCTACATCGCGGTCCATCTCCTGGCGCGGGCGCTGGCGCGGGCCGGGACGGAGGACGCCGCGACGGTGCGCAGGACCGCCTGCATGGACGCGTTCGACGCGCCGCAGGGGCCGGTCCGTCTCGACGAGACCACGCTCCATGCCTGTCTGACGCCCCGGATCGGCCTCTCGACGGCGGCTGCCCGCTTCAGCATCGTGGCGCAAGCGGACGAGCCGGTGGCGCCGGATCCCTATCTCGTGCGCAGCGACCCGCGCGTCGTGCCGGTGAGCCGGCGTCCGCGCCTGCGGGTGGTGCCATGACGAATCCCCGCCTGATCCAGAACTTCAGTGGCGCGCAGGCCCTGCTGATCGCGCCGCCGGGCACCGCCACCGAGGTTCTCGCCGGCACCCTGTTGAAGCTGGGGCTCACGGTCGCCTCGGTCGTCCCGGCCGGCGAAGCGCCCTGGCTCGATTTCGAGAGCCTCGACCCCGAGCGCCACATCGTCATCGTGGACGGCGATCTGCCGCTGCCGGGCATCGCGGCGAGCGCCGTCTCCGATCTGCCGCCAGTGCCCGTGGTCGGGCTCGTCGGCGCCGAGGCGCCCAGCCGGCTCAAGGGGCTGCTCCAGCTCGGCGCCACCGGGCTGCTGCGCAAGCCGATCCACGGTGCCTCGGTCTACGCCGCTCTGTTCCTCGCGGTGAACGAGCACAACCGACGGCGCGTGCTCGAGGAACAGCTGGCCCGCCACGAGGAGCGGCGGCGCGGCCGGCGCCACGTCGTCAAGGCGATCCTGCGGCTGATGCAAGAGCACGGCCTCGACGACGACGCGGCCTACGAGGCCCTGCGCCGCGAAGCGATGCGCGCCCGCCAACCCCTCGAAGCGTACTGCGAAGCGCTCATCCGCGCCCGGCCGTCCCCCGTGGCGCCCACCGTGGCGCCGCGACTGGCCCGCTCCTGAAGTTCTTTCGCCCCCCGAAGACGAGGATGCCCTGATGCCGAGAACGCCCCGCGGATCCCGCCTGTCCGCCCTCGCGGCCGCCCTGCTCCTGAGCACACCTTTGGCCGCCCCCGCGGCCCGCGCCGCCGACCCGATCAAGCTCGGCGTCCTCGAGGACCAGTCCGGCGACTTCGCCCTCGCCACGATCGGCAAGGTCCACGGAATCCAACTCGCCGCGGACGAGATCAACGCCGCCGGCGGCATCGCCGGGCGCAAGCTGGAACTCGTGATCTACGACACGCAGTCGGACAACACGCGCTATCAGGAATTCATGCGCCGCGTGCTCCAGCGCGACAAGGTCAACGCCGTCTTCGCGGGCTTCTCCAGCGCGTCCCGCGAAGCCTACAGGCCGATCGTCGACCAGCTCGACGGCTTCGCCTTCTACAACAATCAGTACGAGGGCGGCGTCTGCGACGGCCACATGGTCATCACGGGCGCGGTGCCGGAGCAGCAATTCTCGACGCTGATCCCGTGGATGATGGAGAAGTTCGGCAAGCGGGTCTACACGATCGCGGCCGACTACAATTTCGGTCAGATCTCGGCCGAGTGGGTGCGCAACATCGTCAAGGAGAACGGCGGCGAGATGGTCGGGGAGGAATTCATCCCCCTCGGCGTGTCGCAGTTCTCGCAGACGATCCAGAACATCCAGAAGGCCAAGCCCGACATCCTGATGACGCTGCTCGTCGGCACCGCGCAGGCCTCCTATTACGAGCAGGCGGCGGCCGCGAACCTGAAGATCCCGATGGGGTCCTCGGTCAATATCGGCCAGGGCTACGAGCACAAGCGCTTCCAGCCCCCGAGCCTCGCCAACATGTACGTGACCACGAACTACATCGAAGAGGTCGACAGCCCGTCGAGCAAGGCCTTCCTCGCCAAGTGGAAGGCGAAGTTCCCGAACGAGCCCTACGTCAACCAGGAGGCCGAGAACTCCTACCTCGCGGTCTACCTCTACAAGCAGATGGTAGAGCGGGCGAACGGCTCGACCAAGCGGGCCGACCTGCGCAAGGTCATCGCGGCCGGCGACGTCTGCGTGGACGCGCCGGAGGGCAAGGTCTGCATCGACCCCAAGAGCCAGCACGCCTCCCACACGATCTCCCTCGCCAAGGTCGACGAGAAGCACGCGATCTCGTTCCCGAAGACCTGGGACAACATCCAGCCCTACTGGCTCGGGAAGGCCGGCTGCGACCTGACGCAGAAGGATCCGATGGCGCAGTACACGCCGAGCAACCCGCCCAAGCCCTGAGGCGCACGATACCGCCGGGGCCCGTGCGCCCCGGCCCCCTCCGTCATGATCGGGCCTCCTGGATGGATCTGCTGACCCACGCCTTCACGTTCCTCTACCAGATCGGCGACGCGTTCTCGTTCCTGGTGCTCTCCGCCTGCGGTCTCGCGGTGGTGTTCGGCATGATGGGCGTCATCAACCTCGCGCACGGCGAACTCATCATGTGCGGGGCCTACGTGACCGCGGCGACGACGCGGGCCGGGCTGCCCCTGCCCCTCGGCATCCTCGCGGGGGCGCTCGCGGCCGGCGCCGTCGGCATGGTGATGGAGCGCCTCGTCATCCGCCACCTCTACGGCCGGCCCCTGGACACGATCGTGGCAACCTGGGGCATCAGCCTCGCGGCGACGCAGGGCACGCTGATCCTGCTGGGCTCCAGCATGCCGGGGATCGGCACGCCGCTCGGCAGCTTCGCGGTCGGCGGCTACTCCTACTCGACCTATCGCGTGGTCCTGATGGTCGCCGCCGTTGCGGTGCTGGCCGGGCTCTACCTCGCCTTCAACGCCACCCGCTTCGGCACCCTGGCGCGGGCCACCATCCAGGTGCCGCACATGGCCGAGGCCCTCGGCGTCGACACGCGCACCGTCTACGCCCTGACCTTCGGCCTCGGCGCGGCGCTGGCGGGCCTCGCGGGCGGGCTCTACGCGCCGACCATGACCATCGTGCCGACCATGGGCACGACCTTCATCATGGAGGCCTTCGTCACCGTGGTGGTCGGCGGCGCCGACATCTTCCTCGGCACGGCGCCGGCGGCGCTCGTACTCGGCACGGTGCGGGCACTGCTCACCACGTGGCAGGGCCAGCTCTTCGGGCAGATCGGGCTCCTCGTCGCGGTGATCCTGGTGATCCGGGTGCTGCCGCGGGGCATTTCGGGCCTGATCCTGCGCGAGCGGGCGTGACGCCATGGTGATGAGTCTGGCGATGACCCTGCTCCGGCGCCTCGAAGGCCCGCAGACCCTGGGACGCGGGCCGGCCTTCTGGACCGCGTTCGCGATCGTGATCGCCGCCGCCATCGCCTATCCGTGGTTCGCGGACGGCTACACGGTCGGCAACACCGCCTACTTCTTCTGCTGGGTGTTCATGGCGCTCGGCCTGTGCCTGATCTGGGGCTATGGCGGCGCGCTGAGCTTCGGCCAGACCGCCTTCTTCGGCCTCTCCGGCTACGCCTACGGGGTGCTCACCCTCAATGTCGGCGCCGCCTACGGTTTCACCCTGGCGGCCCTGGTGCTGGCGGTGGCCCTCTCGGCCGTCATGGCGGCCCTCCTCGGCTATTTCCTGTTCTTCGGCCGGATCGGCGGCGTGTTTCTCGGCATCATCACCCTGTCGGTGACGCTCGCCCTGGAGCGCTTCATGGCGCAGACCGCCGGCCCGGAATGGAAGATCGGGGCGGCGCGCCTCAACGGCTACAACGGCATGAGCGGCATGCCGCCCCTGACCGTGCCGTGGTTCGACGGCGAAATCGTGCTGTTTCCCGACGTCGCCCTCTATTACGGCCTCCTGGGTCTGCTGATCGTCGTCTACCTCGCGCTGCGCATCCTGGTGAACGCCCGGTTCGGCAACGTGCTGGTGGCGATCCGCGAGAACCCGGAACGGGCCGAGATGCTGGGCTACGACGTGCGGCGCTACCAACTCGCCGCCTTCGTGATCGGCTCGGCCCTCGCGGGGCTGAGCGGTACCCTCTACACCGCGTGGGGCCAGTACATCACGCCCTCCAGCATGGGCCTCACCGCCGCCGCGCTGCCGGTGATCTGGGTCGCGGTCGGCGGCCGCGGCGACCTGACGGCCACGCTGCTCGGCACGCTCGTGGTCCTCGGCGGCTTCCAGGCGCTGACGATCTACGGCAGCCAGTACGCCCTCGTGGTGATGGGCCTGCTCCTCGTCGTGGTGGTGCTGGCGGCGCCCGACGGCCTGGTGGTGGCAGCCATGCGCGGGCTCGGCCGCCTGCGCCGCCGGGAGGCCGGCCGATGACTCCGCTCCTCGAGACCCGCGCTCTCAGCAAGCATTTCGGCGGCCTCCACGTCACCAACGACGTGAACTTCGCCCTCGCGGCGGGGGAGATCCACTGCCTGATCGGGCCGAACGGCGCCGGCAAGAGCACCTTCTTCCGCCTGCTGCTGGGCGAGTACACGCCGGAGCGGGGGCAGATCCTCTACGCCGGCGAGGACATCACCGCGCTCAAGCCCTTCGCGCGGATTCGCCGGGGCATGAGCGTCAAGTTCCAGGTACCGGGCATCTTCCCGAGCCTGTCGGTCGCCCACAACCTGGAGATTGCGCTCCAGCATCATCTCGAGGGGGCCTCGCTCGGCGCCGAGATCCGCCGGCTGCTCGCGTTCCTCAACCTCAGCGCGGCGGCCTCCGAGCGGGCCGGCAATCTCAGCCACGGGCAGAAGCAGTGGCTGGAGATCGGCATGGCGATCAGCCTCAAGCCGCGCCTGCTCCTCCTCGACGAACCCACCGCCGGGATGTCGCCGGACGAGACCTTCGCCACCGGCGCGATGGTACAGGCCCTCAACCGCGACGGCGTCGCGGTGCTGGCCATCGAGCACGACATGGCCTTCGTCCGGCAGATCGCCCAGCGGGTGACCGTGCTCCATGTCGGGCGCATCTTCGCCCAGGGCACCACCGACGCGATCATCGCGGACGAGCGGGTGGCGGCGATCTACCTCGGCGAGACGGATGCGCCACCCCTGCGGAGTGTCGCCGATGCCTGAGCCGCTTCTCGCGACCACCGGCCTGCGGGCCGGCTACGGCGGCAAGCCCGTGCTGCAGGGGGTCGACCTCGCGGTCCGGCCCGGTGAGATCGTGGCGGTGATCGGCCGCAACGGCGTCGGCAAGTCGACGCTGATGCGCAGCCTCGTCGGGCTGCTGCCCGCCTCCGGGGGCGGCATCGCCTTCCGGGGCGCCGCGGTCGAGGGCCTCGCCGCCCACCGGCGCGCCCGCCTCGGCATCGGCTACGTGCCCCAGGGCCGCGACGTCTTCCCGCGCATGAGCGTCGCCGACAACCTGACGGTCGGCGCGTCCCTGCTGCCGAAGGGCGAGCGGCCGGATTACGAGCGCGCCTTCGGGCCGTTCCCGATCCTGCGGGAGCGGCGCGGGCAGCGGGCCGGAACCCTCTCCGGCGGCCAGCAGCAGCAGCTCGCCATCGGCCGCGTCCTCGTCGGCGGACCCGCCCTGATCCTCCTCGACGAGCCGTCCGAGGGCATCCAGCCCTCGGTGGTGCAGCAGATCGGCCGCACCCTGGTCGATCTCAACCGCCGTACCGGGGTCACGATCGTGTTCGTGGAGCAGAACCTCGACCTGATCCGCGCCATGGCCCAGCGCAGCTACGTCATGGACAAGGGCCGGATCGTCGCGGAGCTGACGGCCCGGGACCTCGACGACCGCGACCTCGTCCGGCGCCACCTCGCCGTCTGACACCTCAATCCGTCAACCAAGGGAGAGACGACCATGCAGTGGCTCGATCAGTCCATCATGGCCCGCAAGGGTGTCGCCGGCGGCAAGTCCGGCCAGGAGCACACGATCACCGAGGCCGAGCAGGGCCGCTACCACTACGTCTACGGGCCCTTCGCCGAGCCGGTCCTCACCGTCGATCCGGGCGCCGTGGTCACCGTCGAGACCCACGACGCCTTCGAGGGCAAGATCCGCCACGAGACCGACAGCCCGACGCAGATCCTGAACTTCCCCTACCTCAACCCGCAGAACGGGCCGATCTTCGTCAACGGCGCCGAGAAGGGCGACTGCCTCGCGGTGGCGATCCGCTCGATCCGGCCGCGCGGCCCGCAGCCCTGCGGTACGACGCTGATCATGCCGGAATTCGGCGGCCTCGTCGCCACCGGCGACACCGCGCTCCTCAACCCGTCCCTGCCCGAGCGGGTGCGCAAGCTCGAGGTGACGGCCGAGAACGGCGTGCGCTGGAACGACCGGATCACGCTGCCCTACCAGCCGTTCATCGGCACGATCGGCACCTCGCCGGAGATCGAGGCGATCTCCTCTCTGCAGCCGGACTATTACGGCGGCAACATGGACCTGCCCGACGTCGGCGTCGGCGCGGTGATCTACCTGCCGGTGAATACCGAGGGCGCGCTCCTGTATCTCGGCGACTGCCACGCCGCGCAGGGCGACGGCGAGCTCTGCGGCGTCGCGGTGGAGCACCCGACCCACACGACGGTGCAGATCGACCTGATCAAGGGCTGGACCTTCCGCTGGCCGCGGCTGGAGACCGCCGACTTCTACATGACGATCGGCTCGGCCCGGCCGATGGAGGACGCCGCGCGCATCGCCTACCGGGAGCTGGTCCGCTGGCTCGCCGCCGATTTCGGCTTCGACGAGATCGACGCCTACATGCTGCTCACGCAGTGCGGGCGCGTGCGGCTCGGCAACATGGTCGATCCGAAGTACACGCTCGGCGCCTCGATCACGAAGGCGATCGCCCACGCCTGATCGGCGACGGAGGAGGATGGCATGGATCTCGGGCTCAGAGGCCGCCGGGCGCTGGTGACCGGCGGCACCAAGGGCATCGGCGCGGCGATCGTCGACCTGCTTGCCGACGAGGGGGCGGCGGTCGCCCTCTGCGCCCGCAACTCCGCGGAGGTCGCCGCCAAGGTCGACGCCCTGCGCGCCAAGGGCGTGGCGGCGACCGGGCGCGCCCTCGACGTCGCCGATCCCGCCGCCCTGCGCGGCTGGGTTGCCGAGGCCGCAGGGGAGCTCGGCGGCCTCGATATCGTGGTGCCGAACGTGAGCGCGCTGGCCGTCGGAAGCGACGAGGCGGCGTGGCGCAGCGGCTTCACGGTCGACATGATGGGCACCGTCACGGCGGTCGAGGCGGCGATGCCGTTCCTCGAACGCTCCGAGGCCGGCGCGATCGTCGTCATCTCCAGCGTCTCCGGGCGCGAGATCGACTTCGCGGCCGGTCCCTACGGCGCCTTCAAGGCGGCGCTGATCCACTACGCGCAGGGGCTGGCCTTCCAGCTCGCGCCCCGGAACATCCGCGCCAACTCGGTCTCGCCCGGCAACACCTACTTCGCGGGCAGCGTCTGGCACCAGATCGAGACCGGCAACCCGGCGCTGTTCGCCGAGGCGCTCCGGCTGAACCCCACCGGACGCATGGCGCGTCCGGAGGAGGTGGCGCGCGCGGCCGTCTTCCTGGCGAGCCCGGCCGCGAGCTTCATCACCGGCACCAACCTCGTGGTGGACGGCAGCCTGACCCGCGGCGTGCAGTTCTGAGACTTTCGAACGCCCGCGGGCGACATCCGGAAGCCTGAAGCGGCGACGGGACCGGCCTGCCGCGCATCGGCAGGCGGGATCGGGACACGGTCCCGAAGGACACGCGCGGCCGGCCCATGCGCATCGGATGTTCGGCGACGAAGTCTGGAGATCGCGGATATCGACCACACTTGCGACGCAATTCGCCTGCTCTCGGCTCTGTAGAGACAAGCTTGCCAGGCGCGCTGGCACGCGGCACTCTCAAGCTTGGCCTTTCGCGCGACGGAGGCACGTTGCGCGGTCGCGCCGGGCTGCAGGACAGGGAAGTCCAGGGCGATGATGACGGACGATCGCATGGCCGGCGGGCTCGACGAGCGCGGGCGCCCCGGACCCGACGCGGGGCTTCTCAGCCGCCGGTCGTTCCTGGCCGGCTCGGCTCTCGGGATCGGCGCCCTCTCGCTCGGCGGGTGCGGGACGACCGACACCCTGCTCATGGCCGAGGCGGCGAAGACCTACGGGCCGATGCCGAACGAGAAATTCCCGATCCCGGCGGTCGACATCAGCAAGGTCAACCCGAAATACTATCGGCGGACCGTCCAGTACGCCTCGTCGGAGGCGCCCGGCACGATCGTCGTCGATCCCGCCAACTATTACGTCTACCGCATCGAGGGCGACGGCGCTGCCACGCGCTACGGCGCCAATGTCGGCCGTCAGGGCTTCCTGTGGAACGGCAACGCGTATGTCGGTCGCAAGTCCGAATGGGCGACCTGGACCCCGCCCAAGGAGATGATCCGGCGCCAGCCCGAGGCGGCGAAATACGCCCGCGGCATGCCCGGCGGACTCGACAACCCGCTCGGCGCCCGCACGCTCCATCTCTACCAGAACGGCGCCTATACGCTCTACACGATCTACGCCAGCAGCGACGCCGAATCGATCGGCACGGGCATCACCAGCGGCTGCGTCGGCCTGCTCAGCCAGGACATGATCCACCTCTACGCGCAGACGCCCGTCAAGACGAAGGTGGTCGTGCTCCCGGCCTGAGGGCGGGCATCCGCCGCGCGCGATCCCGGACGGAACGCGTCAGTTTCGCCGATGGCGGTGCCGTTCGCGCTCCCCGGCGGCCTCGACATCCTGCAGGATCGGGTTCCCTGACGTCCGACAGCGCGCCGGGAGCGCCCGCCATGGCCTACGCGACGACAATCGAAGGCACACGCTTCACCTTCCCCGACCTGCGCCGCCTGCTCGCCAAGGCGACGCCGGAGCGGTCGGGCGATCAGCTCGCCGGCCTCTGCGCCGACGGGCCGGTCGAGCGCCTGGCCGCGCAGATCGCGCTGGCGGACCTGCCGCTGAAGACCTTCCTGGCCGAGGAGCTGATCCCCTCGGAGGAGGACGAGGTCTCCGACCTGATCGCCCGCCGGCACGACGCGGCGGCCTTCGCGCCGGTCTCGTCCCTCACGGTCGGCGCCTTCCGCGAGTGGCTGCTCTCCCCCGCCGCCGACGCGCGGGCGCTCGCCGCCCTCGCGCCCGGCCTCACCCCCGAGATGGTCGCGGCGGTCTCGAAGATCTGCCGGCTGCAGGACCTCGTCGCGGTGGCCGCCAAGCGGCCGGTCGTGACGCGCTTCCGCTCCACGATCGGCCTGCCCGGACGCCTCGCCACCCGCAACCAGCCGAACCATCCGACCGATTCGTCCGAGGGCATCCTGATCTCGGCCCTCGACGGCCTGCTGATGGGCTCGGGCGACGCGGTCATCGGGGTGAACCCGGCCACCGATTCCCTGCCGGACTACATCCGCATCGTCGAGCTTCTGGAGACCCTGCGGCTGCGCCTCGACGTGCCGACCCAGCATTGCTGCCTCGGCCACGTCACCGTGGCGATCGAGGCCATTGCGAAAGGCGCGCCCGTCGATCTCGTGTTCCAGTCGGTGGCGGGCTCGCAGAAGGCCAATGCCGGCTTCGGCGTCGACCTCGCCGTCCTGCGCGAGGCCTCGGAGGCGGCGCGGGCGTTGGGCCGCTGCCCGGCGGGCGGTCAGGTCATGTATTTCGAGACCGGCCAGGGCTCGGCCCTCTCGGCCGACGCCCATTGGGGCGTCGACCAGCAGACCATGGAGGCGCGCGCCTACGCGGTGGCGCGCGAGTTCGACCCGCTCCTCGTCAACACGGTCGTGGGCTTCATCGGCCCCGAATACCTGTACAACGGCAAGCAGATCATCCGGGCCGGGCTGGAGGACCATTTCTGCGGCAAGCTGCTCGGCCTGCCGATGGGCGTGGACGTCTGCTACACCAACCATGCCGATGCCGACGGCGAGGACATGGACGCGCTCCTGACCCTGCTCTGCGCGGCCGGCGTCAACTTCGTCATCACCGTGCCGGGGGCGGACGACGTGATGCTGAACTACCAGTCGCTGTCCCACCACGACGCGGTCTTCGCCCGCGAGACCCTGGGCCGTCCGCCGGCCCCGGAATTCGAGGCGTGGCTGCGCGACGTGCGCATCACGGACGCGCAGGGCCGGCTCACCAGCGCCACGGGTGAGTTGCCCCCGGCCCTCGCCGCGGCCACCCGGCTCCTGCCCGGGCGGGCCGCGTGAGCGAGCCGGCCAAGCCGGCCCACGCGGGCACCCCGACGCTGCGCGATCTGCGCGGGCTGACCCAGGCCCGCATCGCCCTGGGCGCGCACGGCGCCGGCCTTCCCACCGGCGCGGCGCTCGCCTTCGGCCTCGACCATGCCCGCGCCCGCGAGGCGGTCTGGACGCCCCTCGACGCGGCCGCGATCGGCGCAGCGCTGCGGGCCCAGGGCCTGGAGTCGGTCGAGGTCCGCTCCGCCGTGTCCGACCGGACGGAGTACCTGCGCCGGCCGGACCGGGGCCGCAGCCTCGCTCCGGAATCCGCCACGGTGCTCGACGGGCACGGGCCGGGCTTCGACGTCGCCATCGTGATCGCGGACGGGCTCTCGGCGACGGCGGTCGCGCTGAACGCGGTCCCCGCCGCCGCCGCGCTCGCGGCGCGGGTGCGCCGGGCGGGCTGGAGCCTCGCCCCGGTGGTCGTCGCGAGCCAGGGGCGGGTGGCGATCGGCGATCCCATCGGGGCGCGGCTGGGGGCGCGCTGCGTCGTGGTGCTGATCGGGGAGCGGCCGGGCCTGTCGGCCTCGGACAGCCTCGGCTGCTACGTGACGTTCGGCCCGGAGCCGGGGCTGGCCGATTCCCGGCGCAACTGCATCTCGAACATCCGGGAGGGCGGCCTTTCGGTCGAGGCGGCCGCCGGGCAGATGGAGGCGCTGCTGCGGGCGATGCTGGCCCAGGGCACCAGCGGCGTCGCGCTGCGCCGGGAGGATCCCGCCGAGCCGAAGGCTCTCCCGGACGCGCGGGACTGACCGCTCGGATTGCCCGAACGGTCGTCACGCTCGCTCCGCGGACGGGCTGCAGCCGAACTGGGACCGGTAGCAGCGGGCGAAATGGGCCGCGCTCGCGAAGCCGCAGGCGGTCGCGATCTCACCGATCCGGAGCGGGCTCTGGCGCAGCAGACGCCGTCCATGGGCGAGGCGGATGGCCCTGTACTGGGCCGAGAAGCTCAACCCGAGCTTCTCGAGGAACAGCCGGTCGAGGTGGCGTGGGCTGATGGACGCGAGGCGCGCCATGGCGAGGCAGCCGAGCGGCGCCTCCACCGTTTTCTCCATCGTCTCCAGCACCGTCAGCAGGGCCGGATGGTGAATTCCATAGCGCTCGACCGCGGAGGCCCGCTGCGGGTCGTCGGCGGCGCCGATGGCGGTGTGGAGGAACCAGTCGGAGACGCGGCGGGCGAAGGCCTCACCCATGCGCTCGGCGATCAGGGCGTGGGCCATCTCCAGGGGCGCGACGCCGCCGCCGCAGGTCAGGCGATCGCCGTCGGCGACGTAGCGTGCCCGGTTCAGGCGCGCGTCGGGGAAGGTCTCGACCGTGGCGCCGGCATATTCCCAGTGCAGCGTGAACGCGCGATCGGCCAGCAGGCCCGCCGCAGCCATCAGGTAGGGACCGCCCGAGATGCCGCCGATGCGCACGCCGAGCCGAGCCATCCGCCGCAGGGTCGCGTGGATCTCGGGCCTGTCCCACCCGGTCGGCTCGCCGCCCGCGCAGACGAAGAGGGTATGGAGATGGCCGCGCTGGCGCGGCAGCGCCTCGGTGGGGACCTCCGCGCCCGACGAGGCGGCGACCCGGCCCTCCGCCTCGCCGAAGTAGCGCAGCCGGTAGAGCGGCCGCCCGGCGAGATCGTTGGCCGCGCGGAACGGCTCGCAGCCCGAGGCGAAGGACATCAGCGCGAAGCCAGGCACGAGGATGAAGCCGATCTCCTGCGGTGAATCCGCGGTCTCTACAGCCATTCCGCTAGCGCTCTCCGGCCTCACACGGCTCAGCCGTGCAAGAAACCGTCGGTCCTGGTCAAACGCGATGCTTGGCATCCATCATCCTGTGTGTCGTCTTCCCGTGCCACGCGAGACCGCCTCCGGATGCCTCGACCTGCCGACTTGCCCCCGTTCCGCGCTGCGGCGGCGTCCCGTCCCGGCAGCCTGCGGGAGTGCCGGCCGTGAGCCGCCGCTACGACGTCGCCGTTCTGGGACTCGGCGCGATGGGCAGCGCCGCGCTCTACCAGCTGGCGAAGCGGGGCGCCGCGGTCATCGGGCTCGACCGCTTCGCGCCGCCCCACGCGCTCGGGTCCAGCCACGGCGAGACGCGGATCACCCGGCAGGCGGTCGGTGAGGGCGCCGACTACGTTCCCTTCGTCACCGCCTCGCACCGCATCTGGCGCGAGCTGGAGGCCGAGACCGGCGAGACCCTGCTGAACGCCTGCGGCGCCCTCGTCATGGCACCCGGCCACGGCACTTCGTCCCATCACGGGAAGCCGGATTTCGTCGGACGCTCGATCAGCGCGGCACAGGGGGCCGGCATCGCCCACGAGGTGCTCGACGGTGCGGCGGTGGCCCGCCGGTTCCCGCAATTCCTCAACCTCGCGGGCGACGAGAAGGCTTATTACGAGCCGGGCGGCGGCTACGTGTTCCCGGAGCGCTGCCTCGCGGCGCAGCTCGGCCGCGCGGGGGCCGCGGGCGCCGAGATCCGCACGAACTGCGCGGTGGTCGGGCTGCAGCAGGACGGGAGCGGCGTCCGTATCGACACCGCGGAGGGGACCATCCTGGCCGACCGCGCCGTCGTGGCTGCGGGCGCCTGGACGGCCCCGCTGCTCGGGAGCCCATTCGACCGGCTCCTGACCGTCCGCCGTCAGCTCCTGCATTGGTACGCGCTGGCGGACGAGACCGCCTACGGGCCGCATTCGCCGGTCTTCATCTGGATGTACGGGACGGGCGACACCGAATACCTCTACGGCTTCCCGCCGCTCGACGGGTCCATCAAGGTCGCCACGGAGCAGTACGACACCATTACCAGTGCAGACGGGGTGGAGCGCCGCGTCGACTTGTCCGAATCCGCCGAGATGTACCGGCTGCGCGTCGCGAACCGGGTGGCCGGCGCGACCCCGGAGGTCGTCCAGGCCGCGGCCTGCGTCTACACGGTGACCCCCGACCGCGGCTTCATCATCGACCGGCATCCCGCGATGGACCGGGTCACGGTGGTCTCCGCCTGTTCGGGGCACGGCTTCAAGCACTCGGCCGGCATCGGCGAGGCCGTCGCGGCAGAACTGGCCGGGACCGGCGGCACAGTCGATCTCACGCCCTTCGCCTTGGCACGTTTCAGTTGATGCGCCGGCTAATGGCTCGTGGATTGCTAGAAACCATGCCAAGATCGGTTGACCCGAGCAGGAAAGATCCGATGCGCCTCACGATCCGCACCCTTCTGACGACCGGTGCGCTGGCCGCGCTCGCGGCGTTCTCGGCCGTCGCGCTGCCCGGCCGGGCCACGGCCGCCGACGGCGTCGACGCGATCAAGAAGCGCGGGACGCTGATCGTCGGCGTGAAGGCGGATTACAAGCCGTTCGGCTTCCGCGACCCGAGCGGGACGATCATCGGCCTCGAGCCCGACCTCGCCGCCGACCTCGCCAAGCGCCTGGGCGTGAAGCTCGAACTCGTGCCGGTCGTCTCGGCCAACCGGATCGAGTTCCTGCAGCAGGGCAAGGTCGATCTGCTGATCGCCACCCTGTCGGACAAGCCGGAGCGCCGCCGCGTCGTCCAGGCGATCGACCCGAACTACTATTCCGACTTCGTGAACGTCCTACTGCCCAAGTCGTCCGGGATCACCGACTGGGCGCAGCTCAAGGGCAAGCCGGTCTGCGCCACCTCGGGGGCTTGGTACAACAAGGACGTCGCGCGGACCTACGGGGCGGAGATCGTCGCCTTCGACGGATCCGAGAAGCCGCTCTTCGCGCTCAAGCAGGGCAACTGCATCGGCTACCTTTACGACCAGAGCATGCTGCAGGGTAAACTGCTCGACGACGACTGGAAGGCCAACTACGCGCTGCCGCTCAAGGGCATCCTCGACGCCCCGTGGATGATGGCGGTGGCGCAGGGCAACACCACGCTCCAGGCCGCGGTCGAGGACGCCACCAAGGACTGGATGAAGACCGGCTTCATCGTCAACGAGGAGAAGAAGTGGGGCATCGAGCCGACCGCTTACTCGAAGGCGATGTACGAGAAGTACAAGAACGCGACCAACTGATGCGCGCCTGCACGACGAAGCCGGGCGTTCACCCGCGATGATCGCCACGATCCAGGCGTGGTTCCAGCAGCTCTACGAGACCACGGGCTTCAACTTCACAATCTTCTACGATCCCTACGACTGGGACCGGTACGTGGCCGGCCTGCGGATGACGCTGCTCCTCGGGATCAGCACCATCCTGGCGAGCCTCGTCATCGGCGCCGTCGGGGCGCTCCTGCAGAGCGGGCCGTCGCGCGTCCTGCGGGCGCTGGTCAACGGCTTCGTGGTGGTGTTCCGCAACACGCCGCCGCTCGTGCAGATCTTCTTCTTCTACTTCGGCCTCGGGACGCTGCTCCCGGACATCCGCTCGGCCGACGGCCTGCGCGCGCCGATCCTCAACAACGTCCAGTGGGCGATCATCTCGCTGTCGCTGTTCGCGGGCGCGTTCAACGTCGAGATCTTCCGCTCCGGCATCGAGGCCGTGCCCCGGACCACGATCGAGGCCGCCGAGGCCCTGGGCTATACCCGCTTCAAGGCCTACCGGTACGTCGTCCTGCCGCTGGCCCTGCGCGTGTGCCTGCCGGCCCTGAACAACAACCTCATCAACCTCCTGAAGACCACCACGTTGGCCTACGCCATCGCGGTCCCGGAGACCCTGTACGCGGTCAAGCAGATCTGGTCCGAGTCGCAGAACGTCCTGGAGATGATGCTGGTGCTGCTGGCGACCTACGCGGTCCTCGTCGGCGTGCTCGTCTGGATCATGCACCGCTGGGAGCGCGCCCTGCGCATCCCGGGATACGGCCGATGAGCGCCCCAGATTCGCAGGGCCGGCGACCGGGGGACCTGCCGGTCCTCCTGCCGTTCGCGCTCCCGAAGGACCGCGCAGCGTCGCGCCTGCGCCCGGCCCATCTCTGGCTGCTCGCCGGGCTCGCCCTCGTCGCCGTCCCGGCCTGGGCGCAGGGCGGGGCCGCCGCGCTGTCGCCGCTGGAGGTCGTGATCAAGTGGGCGCCGCTCCTGCTCACGGGCTTCGCCTTTAACGTGGCGATCTCGCTAATGGCGATGGCGATCGGCACGGTGGCGGGCATCGGGCTCGGGCTGGCCATGCTGGCGGAGGGGCGGATCCTGCCCCGCCTCGCGTGGTGCGCCACGCAGGTCTTCCGCAACGTGCCCTGGCTGGTGCTGCTGTTCTTCGTGATGTTCCTCGTGCCGTTCCAGATCACGGTGTTCGGCCTCCGCGTGCCGCTGCCCGACTGGGTGAAGGCGACCTTCGGCTTCAGCCTGCCGGTCATGGCCAACGTCGCCGAGATCGTCCGCGGCGCGGTGCGCTCGGTGCCGAACACCCAGTGGGAGGCCGCCGAGTCGCTGGCCTTCACCCGTCGGCAGACGATGTGGCGCATCATCCTACCCCAGTGCGCAAAGCGGATGCTGCCGCCCTGGATGAACGTCTATTCGCTGATCGCGATGGCGACGGTGCAGGCGTCGATCGTCGGCGTCACCGAGATGCTGACGCTGACCGCACAGGTGCACGCCGCCGAGGGCGGCCGCCCCGAGCTGTTCGCCCCGCTCTACGGCTTCGCCCTGCTCTGCTTCTTCCTCTACTGCTACCCGATCGACCGGTTCACCGCCGCCCTGGAACGCCGCTTCGAGACCCGTTGAAACCATGACGCGCGCGACCCTGGCCGAAACCCCGTCCCCGAATTGGACGCCCGATCAGCCGATCGTCCGCATCGCCGACGTGCACAAGTCCTTCGGGACGTTCGAGGTGCTGAAGGGGATCAGCTTCGACGTCCGCAAGGGCGAGGTCGTCTGCATCATCGGCCCCTCGGGCTCGGGCAAGTCGACGCTGATCCGCTGCATCAACGCGCTGGTGCCGGTCACCGCGGGCTCGATCGAGGTCGAGGGGATCGACGTCACCGATCCGCGGCTCGACAAGCTGGCGCTGCGCCGCAAGGTCGGCATGGTGTTCCAGCAATACAACCTGTTCCCGCACAAGACCGCGCTGCAGAACGTGATGATGGCTCCCATCCACGTCCTCGGTCAGGAGAAGCGCGAGGTCGAGGCGCGGGCGCGGGCGCTCCTCGCCAAGGTCCGGCTGGCCGGCAAGGAGAACGCCTATCCCGGCGAGCTGTCCGGCGGCCAGCAGCAGCGCGTGGCCATCGCCCGCTCGCTGGCGATGCGGCCGGACGTGATGCTGTTCGACGAGGTCACCGCCGCCCTCGATCCGGAGACGGTCAAAGAGGTGCTGGTGACGATCCGGGAACTCGCCGAGGAGGGCATGACCTGCATGCTCGTCACGCACGAGATGAACTTCGCCCGCGACGTCGCCGACCACATCTACTTCACCGACCGCGGCGTCATCGTCGAGCACGGCCCGCCCGCGACCTTCTTCGCCTCCGCCCAGGACGAGCGCACGCGCCGGTTCCTTTCGCAGGTGCTCTGAGGCCCTCCGGTCCGGACTGGGACCGCGTCAGCGCGGCCCGGCCTCCTGCGCGACGATGTGGTCGGCGATCGCCCCGGCGGTGGTGAGCCAGATGTCGCCGCGGTGGTCGGCGATGTGCTGGAGCGCCCGCCGCAGGGGCCGCAGCCGGTGCGGTCGTCCGACGATGTAGGGGTGGAGCGCGATGCCCATGACGAGGGGCGCACGCCGGGACTGCTCCAACATCTCGTCGAAGGCGTCGACGATGGCGTCCGCGAACTGGCGACCCGTCTCCTTGCGGGCGACGATGGCGGGGACGTCGTTGAGTTCCTGCGGGTACGGCACCGTCAGGATCCGGCCGCCGTTGCGGGTCGCGAACCAGGTCGGCTGATCGTCGTGGTCCCAGTCCAGCAGGTAGCGGTAGCCGGACTCGGCGAGCAGGTCGGGCGTCACCCGCGACTGCGAGATCCAGGGGCCGAGCCAGCCGGAAGGCGGGCGGCCTTCCTGCGCGGCGATCACCGCCGTCGTCTCGGCGATCAGGGCCCGCTCGGCGGCCTCGTCGAGGGTGCCCTGCCGCTCCGCGTTGGTCCGCCCGTGGCCGACGATCTCGTCGCCGCGGGCGCGGAACGCCTCGATCAGCCCGGGGCAGTCCCGGTAGAGGTTGCTGTTGACCAGCACGCTCGCGGGCATCGCCAGGGCGTCCAGCATCTCGGCGATCCGCCACGCGCCGACCCGGTTGCCCCAGTCGCGCCACGCGTAGTTGAGCACGTCCGGCTGCGGGCCGCCCGGCGCCAGCTCGGCGCCCAGGCCCTGGCCGAACGCGAAAGTCTCCAGGTTCAGCCCGACATAGACGGCGAGGCGCTTGCCCTCGGGCCAGTCGTAGACCGGCCGGTCCGGGAGCGCGCTGTAGCTGTAGCGGCCGTGGCCCGCATTCGTGTCCATGTGGAGACCCTGTTACGCCGCACCGAGATAGGCCGCTTCCAGCCCCTTGTCCGCCGACAGTGCCGCGGCGGTTCCGCGCGCGACCACCCGGCCCTGCTCCAGCACGTAGCCGCGGTCGGCGACCGTGAGGGCGAGCGCCGCCATCTGGTCGACGATCAGGATGGTGACGCCCTCGTCGCGCAGCTCGGCCACGGTGGCGTAGAGGGCGTTGATCATCGCCGGGGCGAGGCCCAGCGACGGCTCGTCGAGGAGCAGGATGCGCGGATGCGCCATCAACCCGCGGGCGATGGCCAGCATCTGCTGCTCGCCGCCGGAGAGCAGGCCCGCCCGGCTCGCCGCCCGGTCCCGCAGCCGCGGGAACCGGTCGAGCAGGCGCTCGACCTCGGCCGGGTCGATCGGCGTCCCGCGTCCGAAGGCGCCGAGGCGGATGTTCTCGACGACGCTGAGCTCCGGGAAGACCTGTCGGCCCTCCGGCACCAGGCAGAGGCCGCTGCGGGCGATCCGGTGCGCGGGCAGCGCCTCGACGCGCCGGTCGTCGAACACGATCGATCCCGCCACCGGGCGCAGCAGTCCCGCGAGAGCCCGCATGGCCGTGGACTTGCCGGCGCCGTTGGCGCCCAGCAGGGCGACGGTCTCGCCCGGCCGCACGTCGAGATGGATGCCATCGAGGACGGGCGCGGCGCCGTAGCCGGCCGTCAGGTCGAGGACGGAGAGGACGGCATCCGCCGGCCCCTGCCACGGCGTGCTGCGCGGCCGGGCGGGCGTGTCGGCGCCGCCGAGATAGGCGCGCAGGACGGCCGGGTCGCGCCGGATCTCGGCGGGCGTGCCGCGTGCGATCGGGCGCCCGGCATCCATGACGAGGATGTGGTCGGAGATGCCCATCACCAGCGGCATGTCGTGCTCGACCAGGACGACCGCGACGCCGCTGTCGGCGATCCGGCGGATCAGGCCGGCCAGCCGGTCGGTGTCGGCCCGCGACAGGCCGGCGGCGGGCTCGTCGAGAAGCAGCACCGTGGGGCCGCCGGCGAGCGCCCGGGCGATCTCAACGAGCCGCCGGTCGACATGGGGCAATTCGGCGGCCAAGCGGTCGAGGGCGCCCCGGTAGCCGACGAACGCGAGGAGCGACGCGGCCGTCGCGCGGTCCTGCGCCTGCGCGCGGCGCCACAGCCGGCCCGGCGCGAAGCCGAGGGCGACGTTGTCCACCACCGGGAGCGAGCCGAACAGGCGCGTGGTCTGGTAGGTGCGCGCGATGCCGGCGCGGGCGACGACGTGGGCCGGCCGTCCGGCGAGGTCGCATCCGCCCAGCCGGATCGCCCCGGCGGTCGGGCGGTAGAAGCCTGAAATCATGTTCAGCACGGTGGTTTTGCCGGCCCCGTTCGGGCCGATCACGCTGGTGACCGCCGCCGGCTGGGCGGTGAGGTCGACCCCCTCCGCAGCCGTTATGCCGCCGAAGCGGATGCCGATGCCCTCGAGGACCAGGGGATCGCGCGCCGTCGTGCCGCGCAGCGACACCTCTTCGCTGTCCCCGGCGGCCGGCGCGTCGCGGCCGCGGGGCAGCAGTCGGGCAAGGCTGCCGACCAGCCCCGAGGGCACCAGCCAGAGCACCGCCAGGGTCGCGACCCCGAAGAACAGCAGGCGGTACTCGGCGAGGCCGGACAGCGCCTCCGGCAGCAGCACGGTGACGAGGGCGCCGAAGAGCGGGCCGAGCACCGTGCCGGCGCCCCCGACGATCACCGACAGGACGAACAGGATCGACTGCGAGAACGGGAACGAGCTCGGCGCGATGAACAGCATCAGCGGCGGCAGGACAGCGCCCGCGAGGCCGGTCAGGGCCGCGGAGATCGCGAAGGCCAGGGTCTTCACCCGGACCGGATCGAAGCCCAAAGCCGCCGCGGCGACGTCGGCGTCGCGCACGGCGCGCATCGCCCGGCCGAGGCGGCTGCGGGCGAGGAGGTCGAACCCGGCGAGACTCGCGCCGGCCGCGAGCACCGCCAGCACCGCGAGGCCGGCCGGCGAGAGCGGCTCGCCGAGGAGGCTCGGCGCATCGGTCACGACGAGGCCGTTCTGGCCGCCGGTCAGCTCGCCGCCCTCGATCAGGCCGTGCTCGACAATGAACCCGAAGGCGATCGTCAGCATAGCGAGGTAGGGGCCCTTCACCCGCATCGCCGGCACCGCCACGAGGCCGCCGACGAGCGCCGCGATCAGCGCCGCCGCCGGGAGCGCCAGCCAGAAACTGACGCCGTGGAGCGTCAGGATCGCGCTCGCGTAGGCGCCGATCGCGTAGAAGCCGGCATGGCCGAACGAGATCAGCCCGGTCAGGCCGAGGAGCACGTTGAGGCCGACCCCCGCCACCGTCGTCAGCGCCACGAGGGCGATCACGAAGTGGCTGTAGCCCGCGGTCAGCGCGACGAGGCCGAGCGCGGCGGCGGTGAGGCCGGCGATGCCGAGCCGCATCGCCGGAGCCGAGCGCAGGTACGGCATCGCGTCAGACCTTGTTGACCGCGGCGCGGCCGAGCAGGCCGTCGGGGCGCAGGGTGAGGGCCAGGATGATCACCGAGAACACCACGAGCTGCGTGTAGGTCGAGCCGAGGGTGGCGGTGACGCCGGCCTCGACGAGGCCGTAGAGCAGCCCCGCCAGGATCACCCCGGTGGCGGAGCCGATGCCGCCGAGGATCGCCACCGCGAAGGCCTTGATGCCGAACAGCGTGCCGAGCTCGGCCGAGACCGAGAAGAGCGGCGCGATCAGCAGGCCCGCGATGCCGGCCAGCACCGCCGAGAGCGCGAAGGCGCAGGCCACGGTGCGGCGCACGTCGATCCCCATCAGGCGGGCGGCGTCGGCGTTCTGCGCCACGGCGAGGAGGACGCGGCCGAGATCGGTCCGGCGGAACACCGTGCGGATCGCGAAGGCCAGGGCGATCCCGACCACCGGGATCACGAGCTGCAGCGGGTAGATGCCGGTCCCGAGGATCTCAACGGGCTTCGTCGCCAGCGGCGAGGGCAGGCTGCGCGGCTCCTTGCCGAAGGTGAACAGCGCGGTGTTGTCGAGGACGATGCCGCCCGCCACCGTCGCCAGGAGCCACGCATCCGAGCCGCGGGCCACGAACGGACGGACCAGCGCCCGCTCGACCACAAGGCCGAACAGGGCGCAGCCGGCGAGCGCCAGGACGATCGCGGCCGGCATCGGCCAGCCGAGGGTGACGCCCAGCGCGTAGGCCAGGACCGCGCCCAGGGTCACGACGCTGCCCTGCGCGAAGTTCACGGTCCCCGACACCGCGTAGGTCACGTGGAAGCCGAGCGCCACGAGCCCGTACATGCTGCCGAGGCCGAGGCCGCTGACGAGGATGGAGGTCAGCATCGCCGGGCTCAGTTGGTCACCGCGACGATCTCACCGTCCTTGAAGCGGGTGAACACGTAGTCGTTCGGGCCGAGTGCGTCGTGCTGGCCGGGGGCGAAGGGCTTGTCGTAGGTTTTGATCAGGCCCGGATAGGTGCCGATCTTGTAGAAGCCGTCGCGGACCTTCGGGCCCTCGGTGGAACCCGCGGCCTCGATGGCGAGCGCCAGCAGGTGCGTGGCGTCGTAGGCGTTGGCGATGCCGACGGCGGGGGTGACGTCGGCCATCGACTTGATCGCTGGGTACTTGGCCTTGAGCGCGTCCAGCACCGTATTCGCCTTCGGCGACGTGTTGCCCGCGAAGGTGAAGGTCTGGATGAAGTGGACCTTGCCGGCGCTCGGGCCGGCGAGCTCGTCGAAGCGGCCGCCTGCCGGCCCCCAATGCGAGACAACCGGCACCGACCATCCCATCCGGTCGAGGGACTTCACCACCTGGGCCGAGGGACCGACATTGCCGACGAGGAACAGCGCGTCGGCCCCGGCCTCCTTCAGCCGCGACAACTGGGGCACCATGTCGACGTCGTTGGCCTCGTACTTCTCGATGCCCGCCGCCGGGAGGTTGGCCGCCTGCAGGGCGTCCTTGAGGCCCTTCTGGTTCGACTCGCCCCAGGCGTTGTTGACGAGGATCATCCCGGGCTTCTTCGCCCCGTAGGTCTTCACCGCGTAGGCGACCAGCGCCTCGTCGACGAGGGCATCGACCGCCGAGACCCGGAAGGCGTAATTGTCGGCGGCACCGTTGCGGGTGATGCCGGTGCCGGCCGCCCAGGGGCCGATGAACGGCACCTTCATCTGGTTGGCGATGGGCACGATCGCCATCGAGACCGGCGTGTCGAGGCCGCCGACCACCGCGACGACGCCGACCCGCTGGATCAGCTCGCGGGTCGCCAGCACGCCCTTGGACGGGTTGGCCTCGTCGTCGCGGGCCACCAGCTCGAGCGGACGCCCGAGCACCCCGCCCTTGGCGTTGATCTCGTCGATGGCAAGCCCGATCCCGCGGGAGATCGCCTCGCCGGATTTCGCGGACTGGCCGCTCAGGGCGGTCACGAGGCCGATCTTGACGGTGTCGGCCGCCTGCGCGGTCGAGATCGCGAGGCCGAGCAGCGCGCTCGTCGTCACCGCGAAGCGGCGCAGGGTCGGGGGCAGGAAGGAGGCCATGGCGTGTCTCCGAGGGCGGGGCGCCCCAGAAGACCGCAACCTCCATGCCAGCGAGATTCCGGTGCTCGGCCGCTCCCGGCGCCGGATGCGTGCACCCTCGGAGGCATATTGTGCTCAATCACGTGTCAAAGTGCATACACTTCCTGCATGCACGGACCTGACTTTTGCGGCACGTTAGGGCCGACAGGAGGCCTGCCATGACCGATGTGATTCACAGCGCGGCGACCGCGCGCGACGCCGCCAACGTCACCGCCTATCTCGAGGCCTCGATGGTCCCGGATCCCGAGACGGCCGCCCGCTACATGGCGCCGGGCACCCGGATCGTGTTCACCGGCGCGCGGGTCTTCAACCATCCGTCCGAGGTCACGGCCTTCAATGCCGGGCGCTACGCCTGGGTGAAGAAGCGGATGGAGCGGCTGGACGTGGTCCCGGGCGACGGCGTCACGACGGTCTACAGCCTCGGGACGCTCTACGGCGCCTGGCCGGACGGCACGCCCTTCGAGGGCAACCGCTACGTCGACCGCTTCACCGTGCGCGACGGCCTGATCGTCGGGATGGAGGTCTGGAACGACAGCGCAGAGCGTCTGCTGACGAAGCACGGCCTCACGGCCTGACGCCGAAGGCTCAGGCTCCGCCGCCCGCGACGTAGGGCGCCAACAGGCGTCCGAGATCGCGCTCGCGCGGGGTCGGGGGCACGATGCGCGCCCGCTCGGCGACCGCATCGAGGTGGTGGTCCATGAGCGCGGCGGCGCGTTCGGCATCACCCGCGACCAGGGCGGCGACGATGTCGCGGTGCTCGCTCACGGCGCAGTCCGAGGAATGCGGCCGGCTGTAGAGGGACAGGATCAGGGCGCAGCGATAGCCGAGTTCGGCGACGTACCGGGTCAGCACGGCGCTGCCGGTCATCTCGGCGAGCATCAGATGGAATTCGGTCGCGAGCCGGATCGAGAGCGCCTCGGGCCCACCCCGGGCGGCCTCCTCGCGGGCGATCTGATCCAGCAGAATCTGACGCTGCTCGGGGCTGAGCTGTCCGGCGAGGCGGCGCACCACGAGCCGCTCCAGGCCGAGGCGCACGTCGAAGGTGTCACGCGCCTCCTCCCAACTCGGCGTCGCCACGACGGCGATGCGATTGCGGCGGAGGTCGACCAGGCCTTCCCCGGCCAGCCGCAACAGGGCCTGCCGGGCGATGGTGCGGCTCACGCCGAACCGTTCGCCCAGGGCATCCTCGGGCAGGCGGTCACCGGGGGCCAGCGCCCGTTCCACGATGGCCCGGCGCAGGGCTTGGCAGATGGCGCCCACGCGATCGCCTTCGTCGGCCGCCTTCATCGATGCCGTCCGCGGCCGATCGCCGATACCTCTGCGCATTGGTGCGTCATGGTCCATTCTCGGTCGCGAGACGCTTCGATGCGTTCGAAGACGTATCGCGGCAGGGTCTTTGCCGATGGAGACCTTCAGGTGCAACGGTCACGCCAGCGCCACCGGATCGGTGGCAGCGGAACCGCGGTGGGCTGCGCCGAACGCGGAGGGGATCCGGGCGGAACGGGGCGTCCGGCGCTCAGGTCCGATCTCGCAGGCGGCGCCCGCCCGCCGGCGGCCCGGATCGAGCCGCGGACGATCACGGAGCGGCAAGGGCGGGCCGATCGCACGTCGGGCGAGTCGACGGCGAAGCCCGGGGCGTTCCGATTCGTCCCCGGAGATACCCCCTCGACACGCGCCATGTTCGACGAGCCTGACCGCCCAACGAGGTCCGCGCAACGACAGTCCGGGTCGCAACCGGCGAGGAGCCGCGGGAATGCCGCCTGAAGACCGAAACACCGCCTGGAAGTCATCCGTCATCGGTCCAGCCGTCCCGGTGCAACCCGTGCGATCGGTCACACGATCGCGATAGATCGACCCGGCCAGAACGTTCTTCGACATAAATTTCTATTTCAAAGCTGGTCCTTTGCGTCCCTGTAATTTGATAACGGCCGATTTGTGCAGACGACGCCATAGCCGATATCTGGACGGCATCTTAAGGATCCCCGCATAAACACACGACGAGAAGGTCGCGGCGACGTCGGTTTCGCCGATTCAGCTCAGCCATTTAACCTGTGCGCAGATCCGCGAAGAGGCGGGACGGGTCTCCGCGCGGGCGGCACAGGCGATTGGGCCGCAGGATGAAAAGCGCCGCAGCGACCAAGTCGCCACGACAGTCGGTGCGGTCATCGTCCTGCCGGCCCTTCACTTCATCGATGGCGACAACCATCAGACCGCCGAACTCACGCGCCGCAAGGGAGCGGTGAAGGCATTGGAGCAGGCCTCTGTCGAGAAGAGATGCGGTTTGGACTTCGAACCGCAGCCCCCGCGCCGGTAAGTCGACCCCGGCGCATCGTCATCGCGGGGCGCCCACCTCTATCCCAGCGCTTCGGAGACCGCAGGACAGGGTCGAGGCGCCGCCGGCCGGCGATCGGCCGCATTCGCGGCCCGCGACGCCGCCACGAGATCCGATCCCGAAAGCTGCAATCGCAAAGTGCCCGTACCGTATCGATCAGCTTTCGATCCGTCCGCGTACGTCGAGACGTACGCCAGGGGCCGTCGTGCCGGACCGCGGACGGACGGCGTGCGGCTGACCCTGGGCGACACCGGCGACGTGCGTCCGGGCGCCACCGCGCAGGTCTTCGCTGCAAATCTTCGCCGCAGGCCTCCAGGCTGCTTGGTCAGGCTCGCCGACCCAACGCAGGCCGGCGCGATCCTGCGCGCCGCGGCTCGGAGGACAACTCGTAGACGACGATAGATCTTCCTGTTCGTCTTTGAGTAACATTTCTGCGGTATAGAACCGTTAAGGATGCCGAGATCGGGACGCGCGCGAATTTCTAAGTGTTGCCGGCGAGCTACATCTTCCCGATCGCGCGCCTGATACGTCGAGATCAGCAGACGCTGCTAACGGAACCAACACGGACATGACCAAGATCCTGGCCTCTCTGGCTGCATTCACCGCTCTCACGGCTGCGGCGTCCGCCGCCGACCTGCCGCGCCGCGCTGCGCCGCCGCCGGTGTTCACGCCGGTGCCGGTGTTCACCTGGACCGGCTTCTACGTCGGTGTGAACGCCGGCTACGGCTTCGACGCCAACAGCCGCAACACCACCAGCTACGCCCTGCCGGGCGGCTCGCTGATCAACTCCCCCGGCACCTCGGGCGTCGTCAGCGTCAACAACCGCAACAACAACGACGGCTTCTCGGGCGGCGCCCAGATCGGCTACAACTACCAGTTCACGCCGGGCTCGGGCGTGGTGATCGGCTTCGAGGCCGACGCCCAGTACGTCGACTTCGCCCGCCGCGCCAACGCCACCCAGAACTACAGCTTCCTGGGCTTCCCCGGCGTCGCCTTCTCCAACCCGCCCGCCTTCGTCGCCACCAGCGGCAACGGCCTCGACTACTTCGGCACCGTCCGCGGCCGCCTCGGCTACGCCTTCGACCGCACCCTCGTGTACGGCACCGGCGGCTTCGCCTACGGATCCGGCCAGGACGACCAGAACTTCTCCGGCAACCGCTTCCGCGACAGCTTCCGCACCGGCTGGGCCGCCGGCGGCGGCGTCGAGTACGCCCTGCCCACCGACTCCTTCCTGAACTTCTTCCGCTCCTCGGCCGTCACCCTGAAGGTCGAAGGCCTGTACGTCAGCCTCGACCGCCAGAAGAACTCCGCCGGCGGCGTCTTCTACGGCAACCTCCTGCCCCCGAACGGCACCGCCTACCTCAACGGCGCCGCCGCCAAGACCGAGTTCGCCGTCGTCCGCGCCGGCCTGAACTACAAGTTCGGCTCGTACTAAGCCGAGCGTGACTCGAGGGGCCATCGCCCCTCACGGAGACTTGGCATGGGACTGGTCCTCTGCATGCCGGTCGCCGCGGGATGGCAATGCCCCTCGCTCGACCCTTGCATCCCAGCCCGATCAACCTGGTCGCGAGGTCGACAAAACCCCGGGAGCATTCCGCTCCCGGGGTTTCCGCATGTGTGGGGCCACCCGAAACCGTTGCGCCCACACCTGAGCATTCCGCTCGCGATGTCGGGCCCTTGTCGGTGCCTCTGGAAGGGATTTCACGAGACCCTCAGGCTTCGCGCCTGCGCTAATCGATGCCGCCCGAAGCGCCACGGGAGCGCCAGGCTTTCGGATTTTCCATCGCCCTGAACCGCGCCGCTGTCATCCGGGCGGGCGGGCGGACCTGGCGGCGGGACGGGGTGATCCCGCGCCGACACGCGACAGCCGACAACTTGCATGCCAGCGCGCGAGGGCGCGATATGATCGGCCACGACGGCGGAGCGGGACAATCGCGGGATGGCGGATTTCCGCAGCTTGGAGGTGTTTTACTGGGTTGCGAAACTCTCCAGCTTTCGCCGCGCCAGCGAGAAGGTGAACACGACCCAGCCGGCCGTCTCCCAGCGCATCGCGGCCCTGGAGCATGAATACGGCACGCTGTTCGAGCGCCGAAGCCGGGACGTCGCCCTGACGGAGCGGGGGCGTCTCCTCCTGGGTTTCGCGGAGCGATTCCTGGCTCTGCAGGACGAGATGAGCGCGGCCCTACACGAGACCGGACGCACGCGGGGCACCCTGCGGCTCGGCGTGTCCGAGACGATCGTCCATCTGTGGCTGTCGCGCTTCATCGAGCGCATGCGCGCCGCCCATCCCGGGATCGGCGTCGACATCACCGTGGACATCTCGCCGAACATGCAGGCCGCCCTCGTCGCCGACGAGATCGATCTGGCACTCCTCGTGGGTCCGATCACCCTGCCGAGCTTCGTCAACCGTGCCCTGTTCAGCACCCCGGTCGCGTGGATCGCCGCGCCGGGCCTGCTGCCGGGCGACGCGCTCCTGAGCCTCGGCGCGCTCCTGCGCCATCCGCTCATCACCTACCCGCGCAACACCAGCCCCTATGTCGAGCTGCGCGACCTCGTCCTGCAGGAGAACCTCCTGCCGAGCCAGATCCACACCAGCGCCTCGCTCGCCACCATCGTGAAGATGGGCATCGAGGGCCTCGGGATCTGCGTGATCCCGCCGGCGGTGGTCGAGGCCGAGATCCGCGCCGGCACCCTCCGCGTCCTGCCGGCCGAGCCGCTGCTCTCGAATCTGACCTTCACGGCGATGCACATGAAGCGGCCGGCCCACCATTTCGTGGCGGATGCGGCCCGCCTCGCCCAGGACGTGGCCGAAACCTGGGCCGCCGGCCGATAAGACTGGTTTATCGCGCCTCATTCGCAATCACGATTGGCGTGCCCTGCGGCGCGATGAAATCGTTGCGGCAGGACATGAATCGCTGAAGCGATCGGGATCTTGCGGAATCCGGGCTGCCGACGATGCCGGCCCGGCGCTCGACAACCAGCCAGGGAGATCATCGCGGTGAGCCAGCACTTGGGCGCCGACGGCGCAGCACCTGTCTTCACCGATGCGGCGGAAGCGCGGCGCGCGATCCGCGCGGGTCGGTTCCGGGGCCACACCTCGGGTCTCGTGCCCGCCCACGCGCAGGGCAACCTGATGATCCTGCCGCGGGCCATGACGGAGGATTTCCACCGCTTCTGCCAGCAGAACCCCAAGCCCTGCCCGATCCTCGGCGTCGCGCAGCCCGGCGCCCGCACGCTTCCGACGCTCGGCGCCGATCTCGACCTCGCCACCGACGTTTCCGGCTATCGCGTCTACGAGGGCGGCGAACTCGTGGCGGAGCTGCCCGACCTGACCGGCGTGTGGCGGGACGACCTCGTCACCTTCGTCCTCGGCTGCTCCTTCTCGTTCGAGGCCGGCCTGATCGCGGCGGGCATACCGCTCCGCCACGTCGCCCTCGGCCGCAACGTCGCGATGTACCGGACCTCGATCGCCACACGGCCCTCGGGTCCGTTCCACGGCCCCCTGGTGGTCTCCATGCGGCCGATGAAGGCGGCGGACGCCATCAAGGCCGTGCAGGTCACGGCCCGGATGCCGGCGGTCCACGGAGCGCCGATCCATCTCGGCGACCCGAGCCTGATCGGTATCCGCGACATCGCGCAGCCGGATTTCGGCGATCCGGTCCCGATCGAGCCCGACGAGCTCCCGGTCTTCTGGGCCTGTGGAGTCACCCCCCAGGCGGTGGCGATGGCGGCGCGGCTGCCGCTCTGCATCACCCACGCGCCCGGTCACATGCTGATCACCGACCTCCTCAACCGCGACCTGCCGTTCCTGTGACCCTCCCGGCCGCATGACGGCCTGTCCGCCAAGGAGTTGCGCCATGTGGGTGAAAGACACGAGTCCGGCGGAGCGCCGGGTGCTGGGCGCGGCCTTCGCGGGCTACGGCGTCGATGCGTTCGACTACATGGTCTACACCTTCCTGATCCCGACGCTGGTCGTGGTCTGGGGCCTGACCAAGGTCGAGGCCGGCAACATCGCCACCGCCGCGCTGGTGACCTCGGCCATCGGCGGCTGGGCGGCCGGGATCCTGGCGGACCGCTACGGCCGGGTAATCGTCCTGCAGGCCACCGTCGCGTGGTTCACCCTATTCACGGTGCTCAGCGGCTTCACGCACTCCTACGAGCAACTGCTCGTCACCCGCGCGCTGCAGGGCTTCGGCTTCGGCGGGGAGTGGTCGGTGGGCTCCGTGCTGATCGCCGAGACGATCCAGGCCCGCTATCGCGGCAAGGCGGTGGGCCTCGTCCAGTCGAGCTGGGCGGTCGGCTGGGCCTGCGCGGCGATCGCCTTCTGGGCCGTGTTCGCCCTGGCGGAGCCCGCCGTGGCGTGGCGGATCCTGTTCTGGCTCGGCGCCCTCCCCTCGGTGCTGATATTCTGGATCCGCCGCAACATCGAGGATCCGGAAGTCTACCGGCAGACGCGCGCCGCCATGCGGGACATCGGCGATACGGGCAGCTTCCTCGACATCTTCTCCCGGCCGCTGATCGGCCGGACCGTGCTGGCGAGCCTGCTGGCGACCGGCATGCAGGGCGGCTACTACGCGGTGACCACGTGGCTTCCGACCTACCTGAAGACCGAGCGGAACCTCTCGGTCCTGAACACCAGCGGCTACCTGCTGATGCTGATCTTCGGATCGTTCGTCGGGTATTTGACCAGCGCCTGGCTCTCCGACCGCATCGGGCGCCGCCTGGGCTTCATCCTGTTCGGCTTCTGCGCCGGTCTCCTCGTCCTGGCCTACACGCTGATTCCGATCACCGACCCGGTGATGCTGGTCCTCGGCTTTCCCCTCGGCTTCTTCCTCTCCGGCGTCTTTTCCGGGATGGGCGCCTTCCTGAGCGAGCTGTTCCCGAGCCGGATCCGCGGCTCCGCACAGGGCTTCTGCTACAATTTCGGGCGCGCCACGGGCGCGATCTGCCCGGCCGTGGTGGGCCATCTCAGCGGCTCGCTGACACTCGGCATCGCCATCGGCGTCGTGGCGGCGGGCGCCTATTGCCTCGTGATCGTCGCGGCGCTTCTGTTGCCCGAGACGGCGGGCCGCGCGCTCGATTCTTGCAGCGCGGATCCGAGCGAGCCGGAGCCCGTTGCGGCCCTATGAGACCCGATCGGCACGCGGAGCGGCGGCGATGACCAGCGTGGACCTGAATTCCGACCTCGGCGAGGGCTACGGCGCCTATGCCTGCGGCGACGACGCGGCGATCCTCGGGATCGTCACCTCGGCCAACGTCGCCTGCGGCCTCCATGCCGGCGACCCCGAGATCATGGCCCGGACCTTCGCGCTGGCGAAGGCGCGCGGCGTCGCGGTCGGCGCCCATCCGGGCTTCCCCGACCTCTGGGGCTTCGGGCGGCGGCGGATGCCGTTCAGCCCGGACGAGATCGAGCGGCTCGTCGCCTACCAGATCGGCGCCGCCCAGGCGCTGGCCGCCTATGCCGGCCACCGCATCACCTACGTGAAGGCGCACGGGGCGCTGGCCAACGTCGCCGCCGAGGAGCGACCGGTGGCCGACGCCATCGCCCGGGCCGTCCGTGCCGTGGACCGCGATCTCGCGCTGCTCGCCATCGCGCTCACCGCCCAGGTGCCGGCGGGCGAGGCCTGCGGCCTCGACGTGCATCAGGAGATCTTCGCCGATCGCGGCTACATGCCGACCGGGCTCCTGATCCCGCGCAGCCAGCCCGGCGCGATGATCACCGATGCCGGCGAGGCGGCCGACCGGGTCCTGCGCATGGTCGAGGCGGGCGCGATCCTCACGGCGGACGGCCGTACGCTGCCGACGCCGATCCGCTCGATCTGCGTCCACGGCGATTCCGCCCACGCCGTCGCCACGGCCCGCGCGGTGCGGACCCGACTGGAGGGCGCGGGCGTCACGCTGGCGCCGTTCCGGCCGTGAGCGCGGTCGCGGAGCCCCGGCTTCTCGACGCCGGCGAGGCGGCCCTCGTGGTCGAGTTCGGCAGCACGGTCGACCCGGCGATCAGTGACCGGGTCCTGGCGCTGGACGACGCCCTCGGGGCGGATCCGCCCGAGGGGCTGCGGGAGCGCGTGCCGACCTACCGCTCCCTGATGCTGCACTATGATCCGCTGGTGCTCGACCGCGCGACGCTCGCCGAACGGGTCCGGGCGCTGGTGTCGGGCGCGACCGCGCGCGCGTCCAGTCCGACCCTGTGGACCCTGCCCTGCTGCTACGCTTCTCCGCATGGCGAGGACATCGCGCAGGTCGCCGAGCGCAGCGGGCTGTCGCCGGAGGCGGTGGTGTCGACCCATTCGGCCACGACGTTTCGGGTCTACATGTACGGCTTCGCGCCGGGCTTCGCCTATCTCGGCGGCCTGCCGGAGGCCCTGGCGGTGCCCCGGCGCGCGAGCCCGCGGCCGCCGCATCCGCGCAACGCCGTCATGATCGGCGGGGGTCTCGCCGCCGTGGCGACCGTGCCGATGCCGACCGGCTGGTACGTGCTCGGCGCGACGCCGGCCCGTCTCTACGCGCCCGAGCGCGACCCGAGCTTCTTCGTCGCCGCGGGTGACCAGATCCGCTTCGAACCGGTGGATTCCGCGACCTTCGACGCCCTGACAGCCCGGGAGGCGGCAGGCGAGCCGGTGGCCCGGCGCGGGGAGCCCCACTGATGCCCGCCCTCGTCATCGAGTCCGCCGGACCCGGCGTAACCCTGCAGGACGGGGGCCGGCACGGCTACCTGCGCTACGGCATCACGGCCGCGGGTCCCATGGACCCGCTGATGCACGCCGCCGCCAACCGGGCGGCATCGAACGCCCTCGACGCCACCGCCGTCGAGATCTCCACCGGCGGCGTCACCGTCTCGGCGGAGGACGGACCCGTCGGCATCGCCCTGCTCGCGCCGGGTTTCCGCGTCGCGCTGGACGGGGTGCCGTTGCCCGATACGGTCGCGCTCACCCTGGAACCCGGCCAGAGGCTCGTCGTGCGGGCCGGCGATGCGGGCGCCTGGGGCTATCTGGCGGTCGCTGGGCGGCTCGACGTGGCGCCGGTCCTCGGATCGGCGGCGACCCATACTCGCTCGGGGCTCGGCGGCCTCGACGGGCGCGGCCTCGCTGCGGGCGACCGCCTGCCCGTCGCCGAGGGCCGGACCCTGGACGGGGCGCCGCAGCGGCTCGTCGCCCCCTGGCTCGACCGCGACGGCCGGGTGATCCGGGTGGTGCTGGGCCCGCAGGACGATTATTTCGCCCCCGATCAGATCGAGGCCTTCCTGGCGGGTCCCTGGACGGTCTCGCCGCGGGGCGACCGGATGGCCTGCTTCGTCGACGGCACGCCGCTCAAGCACGCCAAGGGCCACGACATCGTCTCCGACGGAGTCGCCATGGGGGCGATCCAGGTCCCCGGCAACGGCCTGCCGATCATCCTGATGGCCGATCGGCAATCCACCGGCGGCTACCCGAAGATCGCCACGGTCATCGGACCGGATCTCGGTCGGCTGGCGCAGGTCCGGGGCGGGGCGCGCCTGTCGTTCCGGCGCGTGTCGGTGGAGGAGGCGGTCGCGGCGCGGCGCGCCGAGCGCGATCTCCTGCGCGAGGCGGTGCCCCGCGAGCCGGTCATCCGCACGGATTTTGCGTCGGACTTCTTGCTGGGCCTCAACCTCGTCGGTGGCGTCACCGACGGCCGCAGCTGAGCGCAGATCGGCTGCGCTCAAGGGCGCAAGCAGATAGAATGCGGCACCGGCCGAGTCCCCGGCCCGATCCCGAGACACAGGAAAGCCCGCACGCATGGCGCACGCCGTTACCGCCCCGGGAAGCCCGCCCGCCCGCAGCAACGAGCCCCTGAACGCCGACAGCGTGCGTCGCGCCCGGATCGACCTCGCCGCCTGCCTGCGCTGGGCCGCCCGGAACGGTCTGGAAGAGGGGATCTGCAACCACTTCTCGGCGGTGCTGCCGGAGCGGCCCGACCTGTTCCTGGTCAATCCCTACGGCCTCGCCTTCGCGGAGGTCACCGCGTCGAGCCTTCTGCTCTGCGACTTCCACGGCAACGTCGTCGAGGGCGAAGGTCAGCCCGAGGCCACCGCCTTCCACATCCATGCCGAGTTGCACCGGCTGAAGCCCCGCGCCCGGGCGGCGTTCCACACCCACATGCCCTATTCGACGGCCCTCGCCATGCTGGAGGGCGAGCCGCTGCTATGGGCGGGCCAGACGGCCCTGCGCTTCTACGGCCGGATCGCCGTGGACGAGGATTACAACGGGCTGGCGCTCGACGCGTCCGAGGGCCGGCGGATCGCCGAGAGCGCCGGCGAGGCGGACGTGGTGTTCCTGAAGAACCACGGCGTGATGGTGCTGGGCGAGACCATCGCGGAGGCCTGGGACGATCTCTACTATCTCGAGCGCGCCGCGCAGGCGCAGGTCCTGGCCATGAGCACGGGGCGCACGCTCAAGACCGTGCCCGAGGCGATCGTCAGGCACGTGGCGGCCCAGGAGGCGGCGGGACGCGCCGAGAGTGCGCGGCTGCACCTGGAGAGCGTCAAGCGGGTGCTGGCCCGAGACGAGCCCGCCTTCCTGGCGTAGACGCCACTCAGGGCGTCGCACGGACCCGGTCCAGCAGCGTGGCGTCGGCATAGCCGTCCGCCGGCAATCCGATCGACCCCTGGAAGGCGCGCAGTGCCGCCCGCGTCTTGGGGCCGATCTTGCCGTCGACCCTGCCGGTGGCGAAGCCGCGCTCCGTGAGCCGGGTCTGCAGATCGCGCCGCTCGTCAGCCGTGAGCGGCCGGTCGCCCCGCGGCCAGTCGTGCACCAGGCCCGGGTCGCCGCTCAGGCGATCCGACAGGAGCGCGACGGTGAGCGCGTAGGCCAGGGCCGTGTTGTAGCGCAGGATCACCGCGAAGTTCGGCTGCAGCAGGAAGGCGGGGCCGCGGATTCCGGCGGGCAGGATCAGGGTCGCCTCGGCCTCGTCCGGCATCGCGCGGTCACGCGCAGGCTTTACGCCGAGCGCCCGCCATGCCGCGATGGTGCGGACCGTCGTCTCGTCGGCGAGGGCCGCATCGAAATTCTCGGGCAGCGCCGCCTCGGCGCCCCAGCTTTCTCCGGGCTTCCAGCCGTGGGTGATGAGGTAATGAGCCGTCGACGCGAGCGCATCCGGCACCGAGGTCCAGATGTCGCGTCGTCCGTCGCCGTCGAAATCCACCGCCTCGCGCTGGTAGACGCTGGGCATGAACTGCGTGTGCCCCATGGCGCCGGCCCAGGATCCGGTGAGCCCCGCTTGCATCCGGTCGAGGGGCGCCTGGTTCCAGGCCAGGATCTGGAGCGCTGCCGTCAGTTCGTCGCGCCAGTAGGTGGAGCGATTGGGATCGCTGCAGCCGAGCGTCGCCAGCGAGCGGACGACCGGCTTCACCACTGCCGCGTTTTCGAGCACGGCGCCGTAGCTAGATTCCACGCCCCAGAACGCCACCAGGATGTGGCGGTCGACCCCGTACCGGGCCTCGATGGCCGCGAGCGTGTCGGCGTGCTCGGCGAGCTTGCGCTGACCGGCCTCGATGCGGGCCGGCGTGACGCTGGCCTCGATGTAGTCCCAGATCGGCCGGACGAACTCCCCCTGGCTCTGCGTTGCGGCGAGCACGTCCGGATCGGGCGTCAGGGTGGCGAGCTGCGCCTCGGCGAGGCTCTGCGGCACGGCCCGCGCCGTGACCCAGGCGATCAGATCGGCCCGGCAGGTCTCGAAGGGCTGGGGCGTGGCCGGCGGGGATTGGTCCGGCCCCGCGGCGGCGAGCGTCGGCGCCACCAGACCGATCAGAAGTGAGGCTCCGGTCGTCAGGACCGTCCGCAGGGGGCCGCTCCAGGTCGCGGGCCGCATCGGCGCAGCGCGATCGTCCATGGGCATCTCCGGTGATCCAGATGCGCGCGACGTAGCACACCGAGCCCGCGACGGCACCTTCAGCGGGGACTCGCCGCGACGGCGGCTCCGCCCCAAGTCGCGTCACGTCAGCCCGAACGCCAGGAGACCGAACCGTGCAACGTGCTTATCTCACGGCGATCGGTGCGGCCCTTCTGGCCGCCGGACCAGCCAGTGCCCTGGAAGTCACCCGCAGCCGCGACATCCCGGCCCCGCCGGCTGCCGTCTGGGCCCTGATCGGCGATTTCTGCGCGATCCAGAACTGGCACCCGCAGGTCCAGCGCTGCATCCTGTCGGGCGAGGACGACGACGACGGCATCCGCGCGCAGATCCGCGGCCTCGTCGTCAAGGGCGGCCTGGGCACGATCGCGGAAGTCGAGACCGCGCGCGACGAAACCGGCATGAGCTACAGCTACAGCGTCATCCAGGGCCCCCTGCCGGTGCGCGCCTACAACGCGACACTGGCGGTCCGCCCCAACGGTGAAGGGTCCACGGTGATCTGGAGCGCGACCTTCGACGCCGAGGGTATGAGCGACGCCGACGCGGTCGCCGACATCACCGGCGTGTTCGACGCCGGGCTTGCCGGGATCGCCCGGGAGACGGCCAGATAGGCGCCGGCCGAATCAGTCCGCCGCGCCAAACATCGCCTGGCCGGAGCCGCGGCGGTGCCGGGCACCGCTGTGTGCGGCGGCGGCGCGACCGAGCGCCCGGCTCGATTCCCAGAGACAGCCCCAGGAGGGCGAGACCCGCATGCGCCGTCACCGCCACGCCAAGATCGTCGCCACCGTCGGTCCCGCCAGCTCCACGCCGGACCAGCTCCGCGCCCTGTTCCTCGCCGGCGTCGACACGTTCCGGTTGAACTTCAGCCACGGCGTCCAGGCGGATCACGCCAAGGTCCACGCGGCGATCCGCGACCTGGAGAAGGAGGTGGGCCGGCCGATCGGCATCCTGCAGGATCTCCAGGGACCGAAGATCCGGATCGGCACGCTTCAGGGCGGCCGGCTCGATCTTCAGGCCGGGGAGACGGTGCGCTTCGTCCTCGAGGGCGCCGAGGGTGACAAGCAGGCGATCCCGCTGCACCACCCGGAGATCTTCGACGCCGTCGTGCCGGGACAGGAACTCCTCATCGACGACGGGCGGGTGCGGGTGCGGGTCACAGGGCCCGAGCGGACTTCCATCACTGCCGAGGTGATCACCGGCGGACCGATCTCGAACCGCAAGGGCGTGAACCTGCCGGGCACCCTGCTGGACCTCTCGCCGCTCACCGAGAAGGACCGGGCCGACCTCGCCTTCGGGCTGGATCTCGGCGTCGACTGGGTCGCCCTGTCCTTCGTCCAGAAGCCCTCCGACGTGATCGAGGCGCGGGGCATCATCGGCGACCGCGCCGGCATCATGTCGAAGATCGAGAAGCCGCAGGCGCTGGACCGGATCGACGACATCATCCGGCTCTCCGATGCCGTGATGGTTGCCCGCGGCGATCTCGGTGTCGAGATCCCGCACGAGGATGTGCCGGCGCGCCAGAAGGAGCTGATCCGAGCCTGCCGGCTGGCCGTGAAGCCCGTGGTCGTGGCGACCCAGATGCTCGATTCCATGGTCAACGCCCCGGCGCCGACCCGGGCCGAGGCGTCGGACGTCGCCACCGCCATCTATGACGGCGCCGACGCGGTGATGCTCTCGGCGGAATCGGCGACCGGCCGCTACCCGGTCGAGGCGGTGGCGATGATGGACCGGATCATCCGCAGCGTGGAGGGGCACAAGCTCTATCACTCGATCATCGCGGCCTCGGAGCCGGGCGAGGAGGAGACGCCGCCGCATGCGGTGGCGACCGCCACGGCCGATCTCGCCGAGGCCGTGCGCGCCGCCGCGATCGTCGCCTACACGGCGAGCGGGACCACGGCGGCACGGGTGGCGCGCAAGCGTCCGGCCGCTGCGATCCTGGCCTTGACCCCGAACGTCGCAACCTCGCGGCGGTTGAGCCTGCTCTGGGGTGCGCACAGCGTCCTGACGGAGGATGTCGACAGCTACGAGGAAATGACCACGAAGGCCCGCCACCATGCGCAGGACGAGGGCTTCGCCAAGCCGAACGACATCATCGTGGTCACCGCCGGCATCCCGTTCCATTCGGCCGGCAACACCAACAACATCCGCCTGATGCAGATCTGAGCCGGCCGATCGGGAGCGTGATCTGGAACGCGGCCCACATCTCACCCGTTGATAGGAAGCTGCGCCATTTGGGCGCGATAACGGAGGGCCGAGCCATGAACCTGATCGGACGCATCGTCACCAAGATCCTCGGCAACGAGAACCGTCCCGTGTACCGCGACGACCGGAACGCCAGCTCGGCGACCCCGCTCGGCCGCCTCGTGACGAAGATCCTGGGCAAATAAGAGGTCGGCAGGACCGGGCCTGCGCCGGCAATCCGGCTCCGGGACCTGACATCGTCCACCGCGCGCCCTGCCGGGCGCGCGGCAAAACCCCGTTCGATCAGTGCGCCACGACGCTCGCGGTCTCTCTGAGGACCGGCGAAGCCGGAACCGTGTGCTGCCAGAAGGTGCCGCTCCGGCCCTTCTCGAGGCCCGCATCGTAGAGCGCGCGCATGTAGGCGGTGTCGAAGCCCTTGGCGGCCGAGGCCTTGGGGCCGTTCTCGTCAATGTATGTCAGGTTGAAGCCGATGCCGTTGGCACGCGCGAGCGCGTAGGTCGCGGTGAGCGTGGCCCGGGAGCGCGCCCGGCTCGCCGTCGTGAATGAGCGCTCGACGATCGAGAGCGTGTTGTCCTTCGTGACCTCGAAATCCGGCTCAAGACGGCCGTTGATCACCACGTAGATCTCGGCCTTGCCGCCCGTACGGATCCGTCCGTCGCGCAACAGGAGGCTCTGCGGCAGGGTGAAAACCGGCGTCACCACCGAGCCGTCCACATGCATCTCCTGGAAACGCGTGTCGCCGGCCGAAACGTCGATGAACTGGGGCGGGAACACCGCCGGAATGCTGGCCGAGGCCGCCAACACGTCGCGGAACAGCTCCCGGGCGTTCGGCACGCCGCTCGCCGCGATGGCGCCCATGTTCCAGATCACCGCCCGCTGGGAATCGAGGTTCGTCGTCACCACGAGGAGGCGCCGCCCCTTGGCATGCTCCTCGGCAACCGCCTTGAGGAGATCCGCCGTGACGTAGCGGTCGATCAGGCTGCGCAGGCGTCCGTCACCGAACAATCCGGAGCCGAACAGCACGTTTGCCAGGTTGGGCGAGGCCACCAGCTCACCCGCGACGCCGCTGGTGTAGAACTCGGTCAGATAGGGATCGTAGGCCGGTCCCAGAAACGCGAAGGGGGCGATCAGCGCGCCGGTCGAGACACCGGACACGAGGGTGAATTCCGGGCGCTTGCCGGAGGCCGTCCAGCCGTTGAGCACGCCCGCCCCGTAGGCGCCGTCACCGCCGCCGCCCGACAGGGCCAGATACGTGAAGCCCTTGAGGCGACGCTCCGGATTGGCGGCGAGCGCCGCGATCGTGTCCACCGACGCGTCGGCGAAGACGCGCGCACCGGGGACGCCGGGGATGGTCGCCAGCGCGGCCTGCTCGGCGCTGTACGGAGTCCGCGGGACGCTGCCGCACGCCGCGACCTGCCCCGCCAGCCCGAACGCCACTGCCATGCGCAGGCTGACCTGACGAAAACCCATCGTCGCTTCCTTGAACCGCGTAACGCGCCCACTCTGCCACACGGAACGAGCTTGGCCGTACAGCCTGTTCCACCATAGCCGGCTGAGCAGGACGATATGGCCGCGCTGTTGCGGAGGGGTCACGTTTCCACGGGATCCGGGCACAAGCGTGGCCGCCTCGATCGCACGGCCGAGGGGCCATCGGCCGCCGCCATTGCCGGTGGACAGGCGCCGCGGCGGCCCGCATCGGGGGACCGGCCGCCCTTGCAACGCTCGCGAACGCCGCGCTAGGGTTCCCCCGTGGCCTGGCGAGACAGGGTGTCGCACGCGGTGCGGCAGCCGGCGCGCGAGGGCGCGGTCTGCGCGGCGACACGGTCGGCCGAGATAAGGCGTCCGGCGGCCTGAACACACGGCCTCGCTTTCGGGAACGCAGCCGAGCCGCAGGGGGCGGAGGGGATGATGGAACCGGTTCTCGGCTGGACGGATGATCGCGTGGCGCTGCTGCGCCGGTTGTGGGAAGATGGGCAGAGCGCCAGCAAGATCGCGGCGCAGCTCGGCGGCGTCACCCGCAATGCGGTGATCGGCAAGGTCCATCGCCTCGGTCTGGCCGGGCGTGCCCGGGGTGGCGAGGAGGCTCCCGCCGCCGCGCCGCCGTCGAAGACCGTCGAGATCGAGACCGCCATCGCGGTGGTCGAGACACAGGCGCCCGAGCCGGTGGCGATCCTCGCCCATCGTCCGGCCCCCGAATTTCCCGCGCCCGCGCCCGTGCCGGCTCCGGAGCCAGTGGCTCTGGCGGTCTCGCAACGCGTGACCATCATGGACCTGCGGGAATCGATGTGCCGCTGGCCGCTTGGCGATCCGACGACCCCGGAATTCCGGTTCTGCGGCGCCCGGTCGATCACCGGGCTGCCCTATTGCACCCACCACGCCGAGATCGCCTACCAGCCGGCAGCCGAGCGGAAACGCGACCGCCGCGTCGCCTCCTTCCGCTGAAGCCCGGCGGACTCAGCGCAGGCTCACGCCCGCTTCGCGGAGGAGGCGGGCGGTCCCGGGATTGATCCTCTCCGCCGGGACGAGGCCGACGAGGTTCTTCGGCTGGGCGGTGGCCAAATCCGTGCGCGCCAGCGCCGCCGCGACGCGATAGGCCGCGTCCTCGCGGAGGCCGGGCCGCGCGAGCACGAAGCTCCAGGATCCGACCGTCTCGATCGGGTCCGTCTGGCCGGCGAAACTGCCTGCCGGGACCGTCAGGCGCCGCGTCGCCGCGCCGGGCTTCGCGAGGCGCGCGATTCCCGACTCGGACGGTCCGAAAAAGCGGGCTCCGCCCGGATCGGCGGCCAGAGCATGGAAGCCTGGCCAGTCGAGGCCGCCGCCCCAGAGCGCGTCGGCGCGGCCCTCCCGCACCAGGGCCGGACCGTCGCCGGCCCGGTCGAGCAGCATCGGGCTGATGTCCCGCTCGGGATCGAGACCCGAGGCGCTGAGGGCGCTCCGGCCCATGACGGTAAGCCCCGAATTATGGGTGCCGAGCACGACCCTGCGCCCGCGCAGATCCGACACGGAGCGGATCGCACTGCCGGCCGGAACCACGAACAGGCCCGGCGTCGGGTACATCGGCGCCAGAACGGTCAGGTCGCCGCCTTCGGCGAGGGCCAGATAGGCGTACGCGCCCTGTACGAGGCCGAGATCGACCCGGCCGGTGCGGAGGAGGCCGACATTCTCGGCGGACCCGCCGGTGGCACGCCGCTCGATCGCCAAAGTCGGGTCGACGGCTGCGATGGCGTGGGCGAGCGTCTCGCCGAAGGCTGGAAAGCCGCCGCCCGGCGTCGCGGTGGCGAGCACGAGGCGGACCACCTCGCTCCCCCAGGTCGGCCGTGCCAGGATCACCCCGAAGCCAGCCAACAGAGCGACTCGACGAGTCGGCCCTCGGGGCCGTCCCAGCCTTCCCGATGCGGACGACGCGCCGATCCCGCCGGTCGTCTCGACGGGGTCTGGAGAACGAAATTCCATCAGGCTCGGACCAATCGATATAGACCTTCCATCCGGGGGCGAATGCCCTTGAAATAATGAAAAGAACTTTCGGTAAGGGCACTTAGCCCGATTGCTCCGGCCGCGGCAACGCGATATCGCAGCCTCCCGTCCGGAACCGGCCGGGCCGGCCTCGCGTGAGCGATCCCTTGGCGCGGCCCGTCCCGGACCCGAGATCTGTCAGATCCTTCAACACGCGCAGGAGTTCCCCGATGGCCGATACCATCAACGCACCGGCGAAGGTCGGCCACGGCCGGGTCTACGGCTCGATCACCGAGACGATCGGCAACACCCCGCTGGTGCGCCTCAACCGGCTGCCCAAGGAGCACGGGGTCGAGGCCGAGATCCTGCTCAAGCTCGAATTCTTCAACCCGATCGCCAGCGTCAAGGACCGCATCGGCGTCAACATGATCGACGCGCTGGAGGCCTCCGGCAAGCTCCAGCCTGGCGGCACGCTGGTCGAGCCGACCTCGGGCAACACCGGCATCGCCCTCGCCTTCACGGCCGCCGCCCGCGGCTACCGGCTCATCCTGGTGATGCCCGAGACCATGTCGCTGGAGCGGCGCAAGATGCTCGCCTTCCTGGGAGCGGAGCTGGCGCTCACCCCCGGCGCACAAGGCATGAAGGGCGCGATCGCGAAGGCCGAGGAACTCCTGAAGGAGATCCCGGGTGCCGTGATGCCGCAGCAATTCTCGAACCCCGCCAACCCCGAGATTCACCGGAAGACCACCGCCGAGGAGATCTGGAGCGACACCGGCGGCCAGCTCGACGCGTTCGTGGCCGGCGTCGGCACCGGCGGCACCGTGACGGGCGTCGGCGAGGTGCTGAAGCCGCGCCTGCCGAACCTGAAGGTCTTCGCCGTGGAGCCGGAGGATTCCCCGGTGATCTCCGGCGGCCAGCCCGGCCCGCACAAGATCCAGGGCATTGGCGCCGGCTTCATTCCGGACAACCTTCACACCGACATCCTCGACGGCGTCCTGAAGGTCACCAATCAGGCCGCCTTCGAGACCGCCCGGGCCCTCGCCCGCCTGGAAGGCATCCCCGGCGGCATCTCCACCGGCGGCAACGTCGCCGCGGCGCTGGAACTGGCCAAGCGGCCCGAATTCCAGGGCAAGCGCATCGTGACCGTCGCCTGCTCCTTCGCCGAGCGCTACATCTCGTCGGCCCTGTTCGACGGAATCGGTTAGGCGCTATCGGAGCGGCCCTCGGGCCGCTCCAACACGGGTGTCCCGGGAATCGCGCCGGCACCGTTCGGCGCGAGACATATACCCCACAGAGGCCGGACTTGGCGCACCGCCCGAATGGGACCACTACGCCAAGAGAAATCTCGAATATTAAATGTGATCTTTGGAAACTTCAGTTCCGTCTATTTTGCCTATAAACACTACAGATCAATTGATATAGTTCGCGCCGTTCCGAAAAGCGCCGCATCTAGATCCGGAAAAGCCTTTCCGGTAACGCCAGACCCGTCGATCGGGTGGCGATTCTCTGATGCGCGGTCTCCTTGTTCTTCTGCTCAGCCTCTGGGCTCAGGCCGCGCTGGCGCAGGGCTTCGCGCTGCACGACCTGACCGGGCTGGCCGAAGCTTCCAGAACCGCCCTCGGGCCGGAGGCCGCCGCGCAGGCCGCACCGCTTCATCTCGGCGTGAATTGTTCGTCCTGCAGGGGTGCGCCGACGATCGAGCTGCAGCTCGGGCGCCTGACCGACGGGACGGAAGAGCGGGTGCGCTCCGGCAGGACGTCCCTCGGCGCGCTCGAAACGCTCTGCGTCCGGCGGAACCCGGATTGCCGACTCTCGGTTCTGCCGGCTGGCCCGGCGATCGGCTGGCTGAGCGTCTACGCGCTGGAACGCGGTGCGGGCGCGACAGCCGTCATCCTCCGGGGTGGCGATCTGCTGACGATCGAGGCCCGCGCGGCGGATCGCGGGGCTGCCGAGGATTCCGTGCGCCGCCTGACTGAGGCCGTCCTGCCGCGGATCGTCGGCCCCTGACATCAGGGGACCGCCGGCGCTCGATCGCCTCGGCCCCCGCAACCCTCCTGCCCCGCCTCCGTTGTCCCTCGAAGAGGCAGCGAGGCGAGCCATGACAGAGCAGACCGGACAGACGTCGCGGGAAAGTCCTGAAGCCGACAAGGCCAGTGAGATCGGGACCCCGCGCGAGCAGCTTGGCCAGATGGAAGACAAGGCCAGGAGCGGCACCGACCTTGGCGAAGCCATCGACCGTGCCACCGCCGCCGTCGGTCAGGACGACGGGAAGCGCTGATGAGCCGAGCGACGAGCGAGTCCGAGACGGTCACCCGCAAGCCTGACGACGCGGTCGGGTCGCGCGGAACCCCGCCGGCCGGGGGTGGTCACCAAACACCCGAGCAGGCGGCGATCACCGACATGGGATCCGGTGGAACGCCACGGAGCGAGCCGAAGGAGGGCTGGGGTTCGACCGGCGAGCCCGGACGCGCGCCGCCCGCCATCGGCGGTTCTTCCGGCGGCCATTCGGACCAGAAAGCCTCGCGGGGCCCGGCCGCGGACACCAAAGTCGCGGCCGGCCATTCACGCGCCGAGCAGGAGACCCAGGAATGACCGAGCGCCGCGAGACCGATCCGCAGCCGGAGAAGCCGAAGAACGTTGCCCCCGACGCGGTGAAGGACCCGAATGAGAAGACCGAGGGCAAGCCCGGCCTGGGCACGCCCTCCGGAGGCACGCAGAACGACGAGACCGATCCCGGCGGCAGCTGACGCGACAGAGCCGCACCGCGACGCGGTGCGGCTGCTCGCGGCTCAGGAGAGGCGGAGAGGGATCGGTCCGGCCGCCAGCGGCACGTCGCCGGGGCGGCAGCCAGTCTCGAGGCAGGCGTAGCGGATCGCATCTTGACGGCTGCGGAAGATGCCTCCGGCACGCCCACCAGCCTCCACGGCCACCCAATGCCCCTCGCCGTCTTGACCGACGAGATAGGAGGGCGGCGCAGAAGCGGCAGGCGGGAGCGACGGGATTGGATTCAACGCGACGGACATCGGTGTCACGGGGTTCACGCGGGCCTCTCGGGTCCGCCGCACCGAGGTATTGTCCCCGGCATAAGGGTTCGATGGGCCCGAGATCAGCCGGACATAAGGGCTGCATCAGCAACCGGGCCTGAGCGCCCGGTTGCCGGTCGTTCAGCTCAGGCGGCGTTTTCCTTAGAGCGCTCCGCCCGCTTGCGGTCGTTCGGGTCGAGGATCGCCTTACGCAGGCGGATCGACTTCGGCGTCACCTCGACGAGTTCGTCGTCCTGGATCCAGGCCAGCGAGCGCTCCAGGGTCATACGGATCGGCGGGGTGAGGCGCACGGCCTCGTCCTTCGACGTGGTGCGGATGTTGGTGAGCTTCTTGCCCTTGAGCACGTTCACCTCGAGATCGTTCTCGCGGTTGTGCTCGCCGACGATCATGCCCTGGTAGACCTTCCAGCCCGGCTCGATCATCATCGGGCCGCGGTCCTCCAGATTCCACATGGCGTAGGCGACAGCCTCGCCCTGGTCGTTGGAGATCAGCACGCCGTTGCGCCGGCCCGGCATCTCGCCCTTGTAGGGCTCGTAGGCCTTGAACAGCCGGTTCATGATCGCGGTGCCGCGGGTGTCGGTGAGCAGCTCGCCCTGGTAGCCGATCAGGCCACGGGTCGGGGCGTGGAAGACGAGGCGCAGGCGATTGCCGCCCGACGGCCGCATCTCCAGCATCTCGGCCTTCCGCTCGGACATCTTCTGCACGACGACGCCGGAATGCTCCTCGTCGACGTCGATCACGACCTCCTCGATCGGCTCCAGGAGCCCGCCGGCCTCGTCGCGCTCGAACACGACGCGCGGCCGCGAGACGGCGATCTCGAAGCCCTCGCGGCGCATGGTCTCGATCAGGATCGAGAGCTGCAGCTCGCCGCGGCCCGAGACGTAGAACGAGTCCTTGTCGGCCGCCTCCTCGATCTTGAGCGTGACGTTGCCCTCGGCCTCCTTGAACAGGCGGTCGCGGATCATGCGGCTCGTGACCTTGTCGCCCTCGGTGCCCGCGAGCGGGCTGTCGTTGACGATGAACGACATCGTCACCGTCGGCGGGTCGATCGGCTGCGCCTGGATCGGGGTGTCGACCTGCGGGTCGCAGAAGGTATCGGCCACGGTGCCCTTCATGAGGCCGGCGATCGACACGATGTCGCCCGCCTCGCCCACGTCGATGGGCGCACGCTCTAGGCCGCGGAAGGCGAGGATCTTCGACACGCGGCCGGTCTCGACGACCTTGCCGGTGCGGTCGAGGACCTTGATCGACTGGTTCGGCTTCACCGAGCCCGAGGCGATCCGGCCGGTGATGATCCGGCCGAGGAACGGGTTGGCCTCCAGCAGGGTGCCGAGCATCCGGAACGGCCCATCCTCGGTCTTGGCCGGCGGCACGTGCTTCAGCACGAGGTCGAACAGCGGCTCGAGACCCACAGACGGGTCGGCCTCCGGGCTGTCGGCCATCCAGCCGTTACGGCCCGACCCGTAGAGGATCGGGAAGTCGAGCTGTTCGTCGGTGGCGTCGAGGGCCGCGAACAGGTCGAACACCTCGTTCACCACCTCGTTGATCCGGGCGTCCGGCCGGTCGACCTTGTTGATCGCCACGATCGGACGCAGGCCGATCTTGAGCGCCTTGCCGACCACGAACTTGGTCTGCGGCATCGGCCCTTCGGCCGCATCCACCAGCACGATCACGCCGTCGACCATCGACAGGATACGCTCGACCTCGCCGCCGAAATCGGCGTGGCCGGGGGTGTCGACGATATTGACGCGGGTGTCCTTCCAGACGACCGACGTCGCCTTGGCGAGGATCGTGATGCCACGCTCCTTCTCGAGGTCGTTCGAGTCCATCGCCCGCTCCTCGACCCGCTGATTCTCGCGGAAGGTGCCGGACTGAGCCAGCAGCTTGTCGACGAGCGTCGTCTTGCCGTGGTCGACGTGAGCGATGATGGCGATGTTGCGCAGATTCATGGCGGCCCGAAACGGGTTGTGCCGGCTCCCTGGCGGCCGCGCGGCGCGGCCGTCCGCGCCGGTTCAGGTACGGAGTCGTGGTGGTTGCGTCGCAATATAAGGACGCGCGCTCTTGAGCAAGGCCGCTGACGTCATGGGCGCACCGCGCGGGCCGGATTGCTGGGGGCGGCTCTCGACTGCGGCACCGGCGCCACGCCTGCGGCTGGGCCCGGCGCGAGCCGCCGTTGCAGGGCAGATCTGCATGCCCCCCGCATCGCAGGATACCCTATATGACGGCGCGATCACGCCGCGACCGGCGCGCCGCCGTCCGTATCGGGGTGTATTGGATGAAACCGGATCCCTCGGGTAGCGTATCGACCAGGGTCAAGCGTCCGACTGCGGCGATTCGGCCCTCGGGCCGCCAGGGCGGGCTTTCGTCGGAAGGACACGATGCGCGCGCTTGAGCCGCGGCTGTTCCCGTACATCTGGCGCTATTCGAAGGGCAATCAGCTCAGGATCTGCGCCGTCGTGCTGGCGTCGCTCCCGTTCTACTTCGCCTCCCTCGACCTGCCGAAGCGCATCGTCAACGACGCGATCACCGGCAAGGCCTACGCGCATGGCGAGGCGACCGCCCCATTCCTCGAACTCACCGTGGACTGGCCCGCGGCGCTCGGCGGCGGCACGACGCACCTGTTCGAGGGCTTCCAGCTCGACCGCTTCGAGCTGCTCCTGAGCCTGTCGAGCCTGTTCCTCGGCCTCGTCCTGATCAACGGCGCGTTCAAGTTCTGGATCAACCTGCAGAAGGGCATGCTCGGCGAGCGGATGCTGCGCCGCCTGCGCTTCCAGCTCTTCGCGCTGATGCTGCGCTTCTCGCCGGAGACGCAGCGGGAGGTGAAATCCTCCGAGACGGCGACGATCATTCGCGACGAGGTCGAGCCGATCGGCGCCTTCATCGGCGACGCCATCGTGGTGCCGGTGTTCCAGGGCTGCCAGGCCGCCACCGCGCTGGCCTTCATCATGATGCAGAACATCTGGCTCGGCATCGCGGCCGGCGGCATGGTCGCCGTGCAGATGATCGTGATTCCGCGGCTGCGACGGGAGATCATCCGCCTGAGCCGGCAGCGTCAGATCGCCTCCCGGGCCCTGGCCGGCCGCGTCGCCGAAGTGCTCGACGGGCTGCAGGCGGTGATGCTCAACGATACCGGCCGCTGGGAGCGGGCCGAGATCGGTGGACGGCTCTACGACCTCTACGACCTGCGGCTGAAAATCTACCGCCGCAAGTTCGCGGTAAAGTACCTTAACAACCTGCTCGCGCAGGTGACGCCGTTCCTGTTTTACGCGATCGGCGGGTACTTCGCCCTGAAGGGAGAGCTCGACATCGGCCAGCTCGTGGCGGTGCTCGCCGCCTATCGCGATCTGCCCCCGCCCCTCAAGGAGCTGATCGACTGGGATCAGCAGCGCCTCGACGTCGAGGTCAAGTACGAGACCGTGGCGGCCCATTTCGGCCCGCACCGCCTGCGACCGGTGGAGCGCGAAGCCGAGCTTCCGCCGCCACGCCTCGGCAGCCCGCTGCGTCTCGAAGGCCTATCCCTGCGCGATCCGCAGGGGGGCGCCCCGATCGAGGTCGGCGACGCCGAGATCCGCCTGCCGGGGCGGCTTGCCCTGGTGCCGGCCGGCCCGGTGGCGCAGGAATTTGCCCGGGTCCTGGCCGGGCTGCAGCTACCGCCCGGGGGCACGATCCGGATCGGCGATCACGACCTGTCCACCCTGCCGCGACGGGATCACGCGCACCGCATCGCGTATGCCGGCATCCAACCCGTGCTGTTCCCGGGAACGCTGCGCGACAATGTCCTGTACGGGCTGCGCGTCCAGCCGCTGCGCACGCACATCCTCGATCTCAGCAAGACGCGGATCAACGAGGCGGTGAAGACCGGCAATCCCTGCGACAGCGTCGACGATCCCTGGATCGATTTCGGACGCCTCGGGGTTCGCGACGCCCTGGATCTCGACGAGCGTCTGCTCGACCTGCTCGGCCGGCTCGACCTCGGCGACGATCTCTACAGGTTCGGGCTCGGCGCCCTCAGTTCGGTGGCCCACGACACGCCGGTGGGCCAGCGGATGATCGCGGCGCGGGAGCACCTACGGGAGCATTTCGCCCAGAAGGGCCTCGCCGACCTCGTGATCCCGTTCGCCCGGGGCCGCTACAACGATCAGGCGACCGTGGCGGAGAACCTGCTGTTCGGCGTCCCCCGGGATACGTCGCTGACGGATCCGCGCCGTCTCGCCGGCGTGCCCATGTTCCGCGAGGCGCTGGAGAAGGTGAAGCTCCTCGACGAACTCGACCGGATGGGCGTCGCCATCGCCAGCAACCTGAAGGACATTTTCGCCGACGTGCCGCCGGGCCACCCGCTGTTCCGGCGGTTCTCGCTGATCACCCCGGACGCGCTGCCGGATTACCTGCGCCGCCTCGGTCGCCTGCCCGCGGCGGGGCGCCTCAGCGAAGCCGACAGCGTGGCCTTCCTGGCGCTGGCCCTGGCCTATGTCGAGCCGCGGATGCGCTTCGGCCTCCTCAATCAACCGCTGACCAAGCGGATCGTCGGCGCACGGGGTGTCGTGCAGGGCTTCATGCACGGCGACGACGGATACGACGTCGAATCCTACGATCCGAACCGGATCAACCCGCGCAGCACCGTGCTGGACAACCTGTTGTTCGGCCGCATCGACACGGTGCGGATGCACGGCGAGACGCTGATCCAGCGGGAAGCCCGCGCGGTGTTCCGGGAATTCGACCTGGAGCGGCCGATCCAGCGGCGCGGCCTCGAGAAGGAGGTCGGAAATCGCGGGCAGCTCCTGCCGGAGCGGGTCCGGGTGCGAATTGGCCTCGCCCGGGCGATCCTGCGCGAGCCGGAGATCCTCGTGGTCGACCGGGTGGACGAGCATCTGGAGCGCGGCGTCGGGACGCTGCTCGACGTGACGGAGGCCACCCTGCCCCGGGCCAGCCTGGTGGCCAGCCTCTCGACGGACTCGGATCCGGCCCGCTTCCCCGCGCGATTGGCGCTCGGAAGTGCCGAAACGCGCCTGCGGACGGCCGCGGAATGACGTAGGCGTGACCGGTCCGCGCGGCGTGCGGGCGGCGGTTTACAGGCTTGCCCGTCTTCGGCACAGGATGGCGCCACATGCCCATACTTTCGGACGCGAGCGCGAGACCGGACCGGACGACCCCGAGCCTTGCCGGCCTGCCGCGCGTGGTGCCGCCGCACCGTGCGCCACCGGAGCGGGAGCTGCCGCTCGCCGCCTACCTGCGCTCGATTCGCGACAACGCGCTGGAGGGGTTCCCCCGGCGCGCCTTCGAGGAGCCGGTCACCCGCCGTGGGCTTCTCGGACGGTCGAGCTTCGTCCTGAGCGACCCGGAGGCGATCCGCCGGGTTCTGGTCGAGAATCAGGCGAACTACGCCCGCACCACCGGAACGACCCGCATCCTGCGCCCGATCCTCGGCGACGGACTGCTGATCAGCGAGGGTTCGGCCTGGCGGCACCAGCGCCGGACCCTTGCGCCCGCCTTCACGCCACGGGCCATCGACGGGCTGGTGCCCCATATCGACGCCGCCGTGGCGGACGGGATGGATCGGATCGCCGCCGAGGCTGCGACGGGGCCGGTCGATCTGTTCACGTCGTTCTACAGGCTCGCCCTCGAGATCGCCGGGCGCGCCATGTTCTCGGTGGGCATGGACGAGCACGGCGCGGAGCTGCGCCGGTTCATCGCCGAATATGCCGAGCGGATGGGCCGGCCGCATCTCCTCGACATCGTGATCCCCCCGGGCTGGCCGGTGCCCCTCGACTGGTCCCGCGCGCGGTTCCGCCGCCGCTGGATCCCGTTCCTCGACCGGATCATTGCGGCGCGCCGGGACGCCGAGCGGGACAGGCCGCACGCGGGCGACCTCCTCGACCTGCTCGCGGCGGCGCGCAATCCCGATACGGGGGCTGCCTTCACCGCCGACGAATTGCGCGACCAGGTCGCCACCATGATCCTGGCCGGCCACGAGACCACGGCCGGTACGCTGTTCTGGGCGGCCTACCTGCTGGCCCTTGCCCCGGAGATGCAGGAGCGGGTCGCCGCTGAGGCGCGCAGCGCCGACCTGACCGATCCCACCGGCTGCCAGAGCGACGGTCGCCTGCCGCTCACCCGCGCTGTGATCGACGAGACGCTGCGGCTGTATCCGGCGGCGTTCGTGGTCGTCCGGCGGGCGCTCGGTCCCGATTCGGTTGCCGGGCATGCGGTGAAGGCGAGCGACATCGTCATGGTCAGCCCCTGGGTGCTCCATCGGCACCGGACGCTGTGGTCGGATCCGGACGCGTTCGATCCGGGCCGCTTCCTGCCGGGCGCCCCCGCGCCGCGGCGCTTCGCCTACCTGCCCTTCGGAGCAGGCCCCCGGGTCTGCATCGGCGCGCAGTTCGCCCTGAGCGAGGCCGTCCTGTCCCTGGCGCGTCTGCTGGCGCGATTCCGGCTCGTGCTCGACGAGCGCGAACCGGTCCTGCCCCAGGCGGTGGTGACGACGCAGCCGGACCGGCCGGCGCGATTCCGTCTGATCCCCCGGGATCCGGTCAGCCCTTGATCCCGGTGATCGTCGCCGAGATCGCCCGGGGATCGCGCATCGGCCAGCGGCCGCTCTCCACCTGCGCCAGGAATTCGTCGAGGAGTCGGTTGTAGGCATCCGGCTCCTCGACGGAGAGGGCGTGGCCGGTATTGGGCAGGATCGCGAGGGCCGCCGACGGGATCACCTGCTTCAGCATGAGGCTCGGGGCGAGGCAGGGCCAGTCCTCGTCGCCGGCGACGATCAGGGTCGGAACGGTCATGCGGCGCAAGGCGTCCGTGAGATCGTAGAGCGACGGGCGGCCCTTCTGCACGCCGGCCTGGGTGTTGGCCGAGCCGAGGGCCGAGTGCTCTGCGAGCATCCGCTTGAATTCGGCATGTCCGCGCGGATCCTTGGCCTCGAACTGCACCCGCGTCGGCCCGACGGCGTAGCGCTCGGCGAAAGCGGCCATGCCGTCGCGACGCAGCATCGCCGCGGTGGCGTCGGCCTCGGCGCGGAACATCGCCTGCCGCTCGGGTTCGGCGCCGTAGCCACAGCCGCCGAGACAGAGCGACAGCGCGCGGTCGGGATGCCGGAGGCCGAAATGCAAAGTTGCGAAGGCGCCCATCGAGATGCCGGCGACATGGGCCTTCGGCGCGCCGAGATGGTCGAGGATGGCCAGGATGTCGTCGGCGGCTCGCGCCTGCGAGTAGGCGGAGACGGCCTCCGGGACGTCGGAAGGCGGGTAGCCGCGGGCGTTGAACGCGATCGCGTGGTAGCGCCTTCCGAAATGGCGCAGTTGCGCCTCGTAGCTGCGATGGTCGCCGGCGAATTCATGCACGAAGATCAGCGGCGTACCCCGACCGCTCTCCTCGTAGTGGAGCCGGATCCCGTCATCCGTCGCGGCGCTCGGCATGGCTACCCTTTCACCAATCTCCCCCGAGATTTGCGACATGGTGCGACGGCGCGCCCGGTCGAGAGCCGAGGCCGCGGATCGACAGGGGACCGGCACGACGAAGCCGCACCCGGCGGGCCGGGCGCGGCTTGCGGTCTACCGTGCCGGCGGGGATGGTCCCCGCCCGGCTCAAGCGGCCTTCTTGGAGGAGGCCGGCTTGGCCGACCCCTTGTTGGCCGCGACCTCGGCGAGCTTGGCCGCCAGCTTGGCGTCGAGCTTGGCCGAGGCACCGAGCGGAAGCTCGATGTCGAGGCCGAGGGTCGAGACGCCCTCGCCGCGCTCCAGGGTGACCTTCACCTTGTCGGGCTCGACCGCGACATGGTTGGCGATCACCGCCAGGATCTCCTCCCGGAGCTGGATCACGAGGTCGGGGCGACCCGACTCCGCGCGCTCGTGGGCGAGGATCAGCTGCAGGCGGTCGCGGGCGACCGCGCCGGAGCTGCGCTTCTGGAACAGTCCGAGGATGCTCACGCCGCCCTCCGCATGAACAGCTTGTCGAGGAAGGACTTGCGCTCGACCGGCAGGCTCATCGGAACGGTCTCGCCCTTGAGCCGGCGGGCCGCATCGGCATAGGCCCGCGCCGGGGCGCAGAGCGGGTTGTTGAGGGTCACCGGGCAGCCGAGGTTCGAGGCGCGCAGCACCTCCTGGCTCTCCGGGATGATCGCGAGCAGCGGGATCGACAGGATGTCGAGCACGTCCTCGGTCTTGAGCATGTCGCCGCGGTCGGCCCGCATCGGGTCGTAGCGGGTGAGGATCAGGTGCTTCTCCATGTCCTCGCCCTTCTCCGCCTTGGCGGTCTTGGAATCGAGGAGGCCGATGATCCGGTCGGAGTCGCGCACCGAGGAGACCTCGGGGTTGGTCACGACCACCGCCACGTCGGCGTGGTGCATGGCGAGCTGGGCGCCGCGCTCGATGCCGGCCGGGGAGTCGCAGATGACCCAGTCGAACTTGTCGCGCAGCTCGTCCATCACCCGGGCGACGCCCGCGTCGGTGAGCGCGTCCTTGTCGCGGGTCTGGGAGGCCGGCAGCAGGTGCAGGGTCTCCAGCCGCTTGTCCTTGATGAGCGCCTGCGGGAGCTTGGCGTCGCCGTTGACCACGTTGATGAGGTCGTAGACGACCCGGCGCTCGGCGCCCATGACGAGGTCGAGGTTGCGCAGGCCGACGTCGAAGTCGACGACGCACACGCTCTGCCCGCCCTGGGCGAGGGCCGCTCCGAGGGCTGCGGTCGTCGTCGTCTTGCCGACGCCGCCCTTGCCCGATGTGACGACGAGAACCTTTGCCACGCGTCGATCTCCCTTAATCTAGGCTTGCCATTCGGATGTTGCCGCCATCGAGCCAGACCTGGGCGGCCTTGCCGCGCAGGGCCGTGCCCATGTCCTCCGCCGTCCGCACGAGGCGGTCGATCCCCAGCAACTCGGGTTCGAATTTGCGGCAGTAGATTCGTGCGCGCGGGTTGCGCGCGGCTCCGGCGATCGCGCGACCGCGCAGGGCGCCGTAGACGTGGATGGAACCACCGGCCAGGATCTCGGCCCCCGAGGAGACCGAACCCATCACGGTCACGTCGCCGGTGGGATTGATGACGCTCTGGCCGGAGCGGACCGAGCCCTCGACGGTGATCGAGGTGACCACCTGCGGCTCCGGCTCGGCCGGGACGCTCGGGATCTCGACCTTCTCGGACGGGTGTCCCTTGACGAGAAGCGGCGGCAGGCCGTCCAGGACCGTGTCGGCGCCCTCGATGCCCAGGACCGCGATGCCGCGGGCCTTGAGTTCGTTCATTAACATTTCGAGGGCGTCCGGCTCGGGCTTGAGCTGGGCGCAATCCAGGATGACGGCCCGGCCTTTCAGCAGGGTCGGCGAGCGCTTGAGCGCCGCGTCGAGGCCCGCGAGCCACTCGGGAAGCGGCGGCTCGGGGGAGAGGGCCAGGGCCTTGAAGGCCCGTCCGCGCAGGCTGAGCGGCCGGGGCGCGGAAGGAGCCGCCGCGGGGGCGGTCTCCGGATCGATCGGCTCGGGGTGGGTCTCGCTCATGTCCGCCCGTTAAGAGTCCTTACCGGACCATTGACGGCGGGTATGGTTACCGAAGGGTTAAGTTTCTGATCCGGTCGGCAAATTCTGCCGGGATCCTTGTATCGGAGCAGCGGAGGACGCTTTCACGGCTCGACCGCGAGCGGAGTCAGGCGCCCCGTCCTTCGACCGACGGCCCGAACGTCCGCGGGGAAACGCCGCTCAACCCCGCTCGAACAGGTTGAGCTTGATCGCATCCTCCAGCAGCCGCACCTCGACGGCCTGCCCTCTGAAGGCCGGGTCGAGGTCGTCCGCGGCGCGGTACAGGCCGTCGATCGCCACCAGCTCCGGCTCGAACCGGCGGCACCAGATCCGCGCCGTCGGGTTTCCGGCCGCGCCGGCGATCGCGCGGCCGCGCAGGGCGCCGTAGACGTGGATCGAGCCGCCGGCGATGACCTCGGCGCCCGAGGCGACGGCGCCCAGGACCGTGACGTCGCCCTCGAGATGCAGCACGGTCTGGCCGGAGCGCACGGGGGCGTCGAGGATCAGCGAGCGGGCCGTCTCCTTGGGCTGGGGCTCGGTCGACGCGGACGCGTCCGAGGCGGATTCGTCCGGCGTGGCGACCTCGCCCGCGGGCCGGCCACCCGCGAGGGCCGGCGGGGCGCCCGCCCCCAGGAGCGACGGCGCCGCGCCCTCGATCCCCAGGACGGCGATGTTGCGCGCAGCCAGTTCGGCGAGCAGCCCGTCGAGATCCTCGCGGGTGAGCCGCAATCCGGACAGGTCGAGGATCACGGGCCGGCCGGCGAAGAAGTTCGGGGCGCGGCGATTGAGGGCGTCCAGGTCGCCGAACCACTCGGCCACCGGGGGTATCGGCGCCAGGACGGTGGCCATGAAGGAGCGGCCGCGGAAGCGGATCGGCGGGCGCGCCGGCTCGGATGTCGGCTGGGTCACGGGCGTGTTCGGTGTCGCGGACAGGATCGTCCGCATCCATGGGACGGCGCCGCGCCGGGGGCAATCCCGCAATGCCTGCTGTGACGCCTTGGCGGGCCCGCGGGCGCGTTTCTGTTGTAGAGAGACCCGGCAGCCGAGCCGGATTGGACCGTTGAGCAGCGCCACTTCGCACGCCCCCGCCCCTTTCGTCGTCGATGACCTCACCCGCGCCAACCAGCGGCGGGCGGCCGATCCGCGCGCCTCCGCCTGGGTCTCGGCCAATGCCGGCGCCGGCAAGACCAAGGTCCTCACCGACCGGGTGGTGCGGCTGCTCCTCGACGGTGCCCCGCCCGGGCGGATCCTCTGCCTGACCTTCACCAAGGCCGCCGCGGCCAACATGGCGATCCGCGTCTTCCGGCTCCTCGGCCGCTGGGTGACGCTCGACGACGAGACCCTCGCCGCCGAACTCGCCGACCTCACCGGCGAGCGCGCCGGGCCCGAGCGTCTGCGGCTGGCGCGCCGCCTCTTCGCCCGGGCGGTGGAGACGCCGGGCGGCCTCAAGATCGAGACCCTGCACGCCCTGTGCGAGCGGCTGCTGCACATGTTCCCCTTCGAGGCGAACGTGCCGGCCCGCTTCGTGGTGCTCGACGAGACCAAGGCCCAGGAGCTGTTCGACATCGAGATGGCCAACGTGCTGGCCGATGCCGTGGCGAACGGCGACACGCCGCTCAGCGCCGCCCTGGCGCGGGTCACGCCCGAGGCGACGGGCGACACCCTGCGGTCCGCGATCCGTTCGGCCATGCGGGCCCGGAGCTTCATCGGCGACGCGGCAGGTCTTGAGAAGGCCTTCGGGCGGCTGCACGGGGCGCTGGGCTTGGCGCCGGAGGATTCCGCCGAACGGATCGAGGCCGGGATCCTGGACGGCGGCCCCGGGTGCCGTCCGGAGGATCGGGAAGCGCTGATCGCGGCACTCCGCACCGGCAAGGCCAACGACGAGAAGCTCGCCGACGCCCTGGCGGCCGCCGAGGCCGAACGGGCCGGCTCCGCGGATCTTCCCGACCGGTCCGAGGCCCTGGCCCTCTACCGCGCGGTCTTCTTCACCCAGAAGGACGAGCCCAAGGCCGACAGCAGCCTCGGGACCAAGAGCGTGCCGGCCGATGCCAAGGCGGCGTTGCTCGCCGAGCGGGATCGGCTGGAGCCGCTGTTCGACCGCCTGCGCGCCGCCCGGGCCCATGCCCGGACGCAGGCCTTGTTCCGGATCGCCGCCGAGATCCACCGCCGCGTGGAGGCCCAGAAGGCGCGCCTCGGCGCCCTCGATTTCGACGACCTGATCCACAAGGCGCTGGATCTGCTCGAACGGGTCGGGGCCGGCTGGGTCCTCTACAAGCTCGATCGCGGGATCGATCACGTCCTGGTCGACGAGGCGCAGGATACGAATCCGGAGCAATGGGCGATCCTGCGGGCGATCACGCAGGAATTCGCCGCCGGCGAGGGCGCTCGGACCGGCAGCCGCACGCGCTTCGCGGTGGGCGATCCCAAGCAGTCGATCTACGGCTTCCAGGGTGCCGAGCCGCGGGAATTCGCCCTGACCCGCGCGTCCTGGATCGCGGAATCGCGCTCGGCCGGGCTGACCTTCGAGGACGTGCCGCTTACCCTGTCGTTCCGCTCGACCGACCTCGTGCTGCGCGCCGTCGACGCGGTCTTCGCCATCGATGCGCACAATGACGGCCTGTCCTTCGAGGACACGGTGCGCACGACCGTGCATGCCAGCGCCCGACCCGGGGCGCCCGGCGCCGTGGAGCTGTGGCCGATCGCCGAGCCGGAGCCCGCCGCCGAGCCGGATGCCTGGACCGCTCCCGTCGACGCGCCGGAGACCAGCGCCCCGGCGATCGTCACAGCCCGCCGGGTTGCGCAGGCGGTGCGGACTTGGACCACGACGGGGGACGCCACCGGTCGGATCTGGCGCCCCGGGGACGTCCTGATCCTGGTCCGGAAGCGCGGGCCCGCCTTCGAGGAGGTGATCCGCGCCCTGAAGGGACTGGGCGTTCCGGTCGCCGGGCAGGACCGGCTGGAGGTCTCCGCCCATATCGCGGTCGCCGATCTGGTCGCCGCCGGGCGGGCGGGTCTCCTGCCGGCCGACGACTTGACCCTCGCCACCGCCCTCAAGACGCCGCTCGTCGGGCTGACCGACGACGACCTCGTGCGGATCGCCACCCGCCGCGACCTCGCAGAGACTCTGGAGGACGCCCTGCACCGCCATGCCGCCTCCGGCGACCCGGCCGCAAGGCGCGGGCTCGAGGCCCTGTCGGGGTGGATCGCGCTGGCCGGGCTCCACGGCCCGTTCGGCTTCTACGCGCGGCTCCTCGGGCCGCAGGGGGGCCGGGCGAAGCTTGTGGCCCGCCTCGGCGGCGAGGCGGGGGACGCTATCGACGTGTTCCTCGCAGCCGCCGCCCAGGCCGAGACCGGCGAGGACGCGCCGTCCCTCGGCGGCTTCCTCGCCCGCTACGTCGGCGCCGAGGCCGGTCACACCGTCAAACGCGACCTCGAATCGGGCCGCGACGAGGTCCGGGTGATGACGGTCCACGGCGCGAAGGGTCTGGAGGCGCCGGTCGTGGTGATCCTCGACGGCTGCGAGCCCCTGGGCCGCAACGATCCGCCCCTCCTGCCGCTCCCGGCGACGGAGATCGCCCTGCCGCCAGTCTGGTCGGGCGGGCGGACCCAGGATTGCGCCGCCACCGACGCCGCGCGGGCGGCCCTGCTCGCGAAGGCCCGGCAGGAGCACAACCGCCTGCTCTACGTCGCCATGACCCGCGCCGCCGACCGGCTCATCGTCGCGCCCTTCCGCGGCCACGAGCGCGAGAGCGAGGCGGCGTGGTGCCGGATGATCCATGCCGGCCTGCAAGCGGCGCTCGGGGCCGGCCGGACGCTGGACCTGTCCTACGGACCCGCGACGTTCTGGCAGGATGGCGCCCCGCAGATGCCGGCCCCGGCGGCGGCGGCCTCCGCGGCTGCGCGGTCTCCGGAGCCGGAGCCGGACTGGCTGCGCAGCCCGGTCCCGTCGGAACCGGAGGTCGAGGCCCTGAGCCCGTCCGGCGCACTCCAGGCGGCGGACGGCGCGCGCGTACCGCCGCCGCGCCTCGCGGACGCGCAGGCCCGGCGGCGCGGGATCCTGATCCACGCCCTGCTCCAGCACCTGCCCCGCGTGGAGCCCGCCCGCCGGGAAGCGGCCGGGCTGGCCTTCGTGCGGTCCCGGGCGCCCGGCCTCCCGCGGGCGGCCCCGCACGCGATCGTCCGGTCGGTCCTTAGAATCATCGATGACCCGGATCTCGCGCCTCTCTTCAGCCCGGATGCCCGCGCCGAGGTGGCCCTGTCGGGGCGTGTCCGGGCGGCCGGCGCGGAGCGCGCGGTTCAGGGACGCGTCGATCGCCTCGCGGTGACGGCGGACGTCGTCCGCATCGCGGATTTCAAGACCGGCCGCCCGCCCGAACCCGACGCCCCCCTCCCCGCGGCAGAGGCCGGCCAGATCGCCCTCTATGCGCGCCTTCTCGCGCAGATCTATCCGGGCCGGACGATCCAGCCGATCCTCGTCTGGACCTCGGGCCCGGTGATTCGCACCCTCGGCCCCGACGACGTTGCGGCGGCACTGGACCGGGTCGGTATCGAGGCGTGAATGGTCCGTTCCGGCCGTCCGGGCGAACACGGCGACCGGCATGCGGCACCGCACATGGGTGGCGCGCCCACCGCGACGGCCCCCGGGCCGGGTCGGTCGGACTTCTTGACCGCGCGCCGGGGCGTCGCCAATTCTGGCGGGACCGCACGGGCCCCTGCCCGTTCGACGCCGTCCGACGGACGGCGGCTTCCGAAAGGTAACGTTATGGCGACGGTGAAGGTAACCGACGCGAGCTTCGAGCAGGACGTTCTCAAGTCCGCCGAGCCCGTCGTGGTGGATTTCTGGGCGGAGTGGTGCGGCCCGTGCCGTCAGATTGGTCCGGCGCTCGAGGAGATCGCCACCGACCTGCAGGGCAAGGTGAAGATCGCCAAGGTCAATGTCGACGAGAATCCGCAGATCGCCGCCCAGTACGGCATCCGCTCGATCCCGACGCTGCTGCTGTTCAAGAACGGCGAGCGTGTGGACCAGAAGGTCGGCGCGGCCCCGAAGGGCGACCTGTCGCGCTGGATCGGCGCCCAGACCGCCTGAGCCACTCCCAAGACCTAGACGATAAAAAAGAAAGCCCGGCCGCGAGGCCGGGCTTTCTCGGTTTCGAGCCCAAGATTATTGGTGGATCCCGGGGTCGAGCCCGGGATCCGGTATCAGGTCTTAGTACGAGCCGAACTTGTAGTTCAGGCCGGCACGGACGACGGCGAAGGCGTTCTCGTTCCGGCTGATGCCGGAGAGCGAGTACACCGGCACGAGGCCGACCGGGGAGATCGCAGCACCAACCAGCGGCGCCTGGGCGCGGCCGTTGTTGTTGTCGAGGTTCACGTACAGACCTTCGACCTTCAGCGTGACGGCCGAGGAGCGGAAGAAGTTCAGGAACGAGTCGGTGGGCAGGGCGTACTCGACACCGCCGCCGACGGTCCAGCCGGTCTTGAAGTCGTTCCGGCGGCCAGCGAAGTTCTGCAGGCCGACGCGAGCGCCGTCATCCGTGCCGGTGGCGTAGGCGAAACCGCCGGTGGCGTACACCAGGGTCCGGTCGAAGGCCCAACCGAGACGACCGCGGACGGTGCCGAAGAAGTCGATGGTGTTGAGCGTGCCGTTGACCGGGATGAAGCCCGGGTTGATCGCCACGGCGTTGGTGGCGAAGCGAGCGCGACGGCCGAAGTCGAGGTACTGGGCGTCAGCCTCGAAGCCGATCACGGCGCCGGAGCCCGGGGTCAGCTGCCAGTTGTAGCCGATCTGGCCACCGCCCGAGAAACCTTCGCGGCTGTCGTTGCTGTAGATCAGCGACGAGCCGTTCGGCAGCAGGGCCTGGTAGGGAACGAGACCGCCCGGGACGAGAGCGACCGGGTTGCCGGGCGTCTGCACGAAGCCGCGGGTCGAGTTGCTGCTGGCGTCGAACGCGTAGCCGGCGTTGATACCGAAGTAGGCACCGGTCCAGGTGAACACCGGAACGGGCGTGAACACCGGCGGCGGCGCAGCGCGGCGCGGAAGGTCGGCGGCCGAAGCGGCAGCGGTGAGTGCGGTGAAAGCCGCGAGAGACGTGAGAAGCTTCTTCATTACTGTGATCCCCAGCATAAGCCCGATCGCCCATGAAATTATGCGATCGAGCCCCGGGAGGATGTAGCTTAGCTGCCACAGCGGGAGGAAAGCGTGGCCGTGGACGGGTTTCCGCCCGCGCGATTGCGGCGATTCGACGGATTTTCGAATGCAAAATCCGGACTTCACAGATGTCCGGCGTTCCCGCCACTTGATACGGCGGCCGCGCGCAGGTCGGCCGCACTGGAGACGACTCAGACCGGCGGCGTGTCGTTGGCGGCGAGAACCATGCCGGCCAAGTAGAGGGAGCCGCAGATCAGGATTCGCGGGGGGCGCTCGAAGGCGATGTCCCGCACCAGGGCGAGGGCTGCCTCGATGCTCGGCGCCGCGTAGGTGGAGAGACCCACCTCCTCGCCGATCCGCGCGACCTCTTCGGCCGGGCGCGCGGCCATGGTCCCGGTGATCGGGACGGCCACGAGGGCGCGGGCCAGTCCGACGAAATTGCGCAGGAACCCGTCGGCGTCCTTCGTGCCGAGGAGGCCGACCACGAGGACGAGCGGCACGTCGCTCTTCTCGCCGAGATCCGCCATGGCGGCCGCGAGGATCCGGCCGCCGTCGATGTTGTGGCCGCCATCGAGCCACAGCTCGGTGCCGGGATCGAGCTGGGCGGCCAGACGGCCGCGACCGAGACGCTGCAGACGCCCTGGCCAATCGACTTCGGTGAGGCCCCGCTCCAGGGCCGCCGTGCCGATATCGCCGAATCCGGCGGCGCGCAGCGCGGTGATCGCCGTGCCGGCATTGACCAGCTGGTGGCGCCCGGCGAGGCGCGGCCGCGGCAGATCGAACAGGTCGGTCTCGTCCTGATAGACGAGGCGGCCGCGTTCCTCGTGCACGGAGAAGTCTTGGTTGCCGACGAACACCGGCCCGGCGCCGACGGCTTCCGCACGCCGGCAGAGGACGGCATCGGCCTCGGCGTAATCCTGGGCGGCGATCACCGCCGGGCAGCCGCGCTTGAAGATCCCGGCCTTCTCGGTCGCGACCGATTCGACCGTGTCGCCGAGATACTCGGCGTGGTCGCGGCCGATCGGCGTGACCACCGCGCAGGCCGGCCGGTCGATCACGTTGGTGGCGTCGAGCCGGCCGCCGAGGCCGACCTCCAGGAGCAGCACGTCGGCCGGGCTCTCGGAGAACAGCAGGAAGGCCGCGGCCGTGGTGATCTCGAACATCGTGATCGGCTCGCCGGCATTGGCCGTCTCGCAGCGGGCGAACGCGTCGGCAAGACGATCCTCGTCCACGAAGTGGCCGCCGCCGATCCCGCCGATGCGTATCCGTTCGTGGAAACGGACGAGGTGCGGCGAGGTGTAGACATGCGCAGCCAGCCCGCCGGCTTCCAGGATCGACCGCATGAACGCGATGGTCGAGCCCTTGCCGTTGGTCCCGGCGACGTGGATCACCGGCGGCAGGCGACGCTCGGGATGGTTGAGCCGCGCGAGCAGCCGCTCGATCCGGCCCAGGGACAGGTCGATGGTGCGGGGGTGGAGCGCCAGGAAGCGCGCCATCAGGGCATCGGACGAGGCCATCGCCGGGTCAGGCCGCCTCGGAGGGTGCCGCCGGCGCGGCGGCCTGGGGCGCTTGGGTCAGGAGGCTGCAGAGACGTGTGATCGTCTCCTTGAGCTGGTGCCGGTGGACCACCTGATCGACCATGCCGTGCTCGCGCAGGTACTCCGCCCGCTGGAAACCGTCCGGCAGCTTCTCCCGGATGGTCTGCTCGATCACCCGCGGTCCCGCGAAGCAGATCAGGGCGCCCGGCTCGGCGAGGTGGACGTCGCCCAGCATGGCGTAGGAGGCGGTGACGCCGCCGGTGGTCGGGTTCGTCAGCACCACGATGTAGGGGAGCCGCGCCGCGTTGAGCCGGCGCACCGCCACCGTGGTCCGCGGCATCTGCATCAGGGACAGGATTCCCTCCTGCATCCGCGCACCGCCCGACGCCGCGAACAGCACGTAGGGCGTGCGCTTCTCCAGCGCCGTCTCGGCGCCGCGCACGAAGGCCTCGCCCGCCGCCATGCCGAGGGAGCCCGCCATGAAGCCGAATTCCTGCGCCGCGAGCGTCATCGGCAGGCCGCCGACCCGGCCGAACCCGATCTTGAACGCATCCTGCAGGCCGGTCTTGGCCCGGGCTTCCTTGAGCCGGTCAACGTAACGCTTCTCGTCGCGGAACTTCAGCGGGTCCGTGGCGACCTCCGGCAGCGCCACGTCGATCCAGGTGCCCTCGTCGAACATCATCTTCAGGCGCGCCTGGGCGCCCATCTTCAGGTGATGCTCGGAGCCGGGAATGACCCAGTGGTTGGCCTCCACCTCCTTGTGGAACACCATTTGCCCCGTATCCGGGCACTTGACCCAGAGATTCTCGGGCGTCTCGCGCTTGAACAGGGTCTTGATCCGGGGGCGCACCACCTCCGAGATCCAGTTCATCGGTTCGACCATCGACTTGCGTCCGTCCGCTTCAAGCCCGCGCAGATATCAGGTGCGGCGCACGCCGCCGCCAGGGGTCCCCGATCCGGCCGTCAGGCGGCCCGTCCGACGCCCGCCGCCCGCACGCCCGCGGCGAGTTCCCGCACCAGCTCCGTCACCGCCGCAACGCTTCCGGCCTGAGGCCGGCCCTCGCCGTCGAGGGAGCGCACCAGGGCGTCCACGAGGGCGGAGCCGACCACGACGCCGTCCGCGCCCTTGGCGATCGCCGTCGCATGGGCGCCGGTCCTGACGCCGAAGCCGACGACCACGGGCAGCTCGGTGTGGCGGCGGATGCGGGCGACCGCCTCGGAGACCTTGCCGAAATCCGGTGTCGCCGTGCCGGTGATGCCGGTGATGGACACGTAGTAGACGAAGCCCGCCGTGTTCGCGAGGACCGCCGGCAGGCGCCGCTCGTCGGTGGTGGGCGTGGCGAGCCGGATGAAGGCGAGGCCCTTGCCGAGGGCCGGCAGGCACAGCTCGGAATCCTCCTCGGGCGGGAGATCGACGACGATGAGCCCGTCGACGCCGGCCGCCACCGCGTCGTCGAGGAAGCGGTCGACGCCGTAGGTGTGGATCGGGTTGTAGTAGCCCATCAGCACGATCGGCGTGGTGTCGTTGCCGGCGCGGAAGCGGCGCACGAGGTCGAGGGTGCCCGCGACCGTCTGGCCCGCCTTCAGGGCCCGCAGGCCGGCGGCCTGGATCGCCGGGCCGTCCGCCATCGGGTCGGTGAACGGCAGGCCGAATTCCAGGATGTCGGCGCCGGCACCCGGGAGCGCCGACAGCACCTCCAGCGAGGTCTCGGGATCGGGATCGCCCGACATCACGTAGGTGACGAGGACGGACCGGTTCTCCGCGCGGGCGCGGGCAAAGGTGGCGTCGATGCGGCTCGGCATGGTCGGATGATATTCGCGGTTGCAGGGCCGCCGACGGCCCGGGGTTGCACCCGCGCTACACCAAAGGCATCGGCCCGTGAAGCGGGCCGGGCTCCCGCGACAGCGCGCCGCTCGCGCGCCGAGTCGGTCCCGGAGGCTCGCCAGCCCGCGTGACGCGGCCATGCGCGCGGGTCGGTTGCCGGGGCGGCGGCGGCGGCCTAGCGGTCCCCCATGCCCGAGACATTTTTCCCGACACGTCCCCTGGCCGCGCTCCTGTTCGACATGGACGGGACGATCATCAGCTCGATTGCGTCGGCGGAGCGGATCTGGTCGCGCTGGGCCGAGGCGCACGGCCTCGACGTGGCCGCCTTCCTGCCGACGATCCACGGGGTGCGCTCGGTGGAGACGATCCGGCGGCTGAACCTGCCCGGCGTCGATCCAGAAGCCGAGGCCGCCGCGATCACCGAGGCCGAGATGGAGGATGTCGGCGACATCATCGCGATCCCCGGCGCGCGGTCGTTCCTGGAGGCGCTGCCGCGCGAGCGCTGGGCGATCGTCACATCGGCGCCCAGGCGGCTCGCCGAGCGCCGGCTCGCGGCGGCCGGCATGCCGGTCCCCGACCTCCTGGTCGCCGCCGAGGACGTGGCGCAGGGCAAGCCCGCGCCGGATTGCTTCCTGCTGGGGGCCGAACGCCTCGGTGCCGCGGCGTCGGAGTGCCTCGTCTTCGAGGACGCCCTGGCCGGCATCCGGGCGGCCGAAGCCGCGGGCGCAGGCATCGTGGTGGTCACCGCGACCCATCACGAGCCGGTGACGACCGGCCATCCCGCGATCGCGGACTACACCCGGCTACGCGTCGCGGCAGACCGGAGCGGGATCCGGGTGACACGGGCCGGCTGAGGATCCCCGACCAGGCCCGCATCCGCTGGCGGCCGGGGCAGCCCCATCGTATCGCCGACCGAGTTGTGCGGTCCGCGGCAGCACGCAGCCGGGCAGAAGGACGAAGGTCATGGCCACGATCAACAGGCGTCACGTGCTCGGGGCGGTCGCCGTGGGCGGTGCCGGGACCCTCGGTCAGGCCGCTGCAGGGGAGGCGCAGCCGGGCACGCTGTTCGCGCTGCCACAGGTCACCATTCCGATCCTGGGCGAGGCGCAGGTCTTCCCGGTCCGGCGGATCTACTGCATCGGCCGCAACTACGCGGCCCATGCCCGCGAGATGGGCTCCGACCCGTCCCGCGAGCCGCCGTTCTTCTTCCAGAAGCCCGCAGACGCCGTGCAGGTGGTCGCGAACGGCCTCGCCGACCATCCCTATCCGTCGCTGACGCAGAACTATCACCACGAGATCGAGCTGGTCGCCGTGCTGAAATCGGGCGGCCGGGACATCCAGGTCGGGCAGGCGCTCGATCACGTCTACGGCTACGCCACCGGCCTCGACATGACCCGGCGGGATCTTCAGCGCGGCATGGGCAACCAGAAGAAGCCCTGGGAGATCGGCAAGAGCTTCGACCACTCCGCGCCGATCACGCCGATCCTGCCCGTCGCACGGGTCGGGCATCCGGGGCGCGGGCGCATCCGGCTTTCCGTCAACGGCACGCTCCGGCAGGACGCGGACCTGTCGGATATGATCTGGTCGGTGGCCGAGCAGATCGCCGAACTGTCGAAGGCCTTCGAGCTCAAGGCCGGCGACATCGTCTATTCCGGCACGCCCGAGAATGTCGGGCCGGTGGTGCGGGGAGACATGCTCGCGGGCTCGATCGAGGGCCTGCCGGACCTGTCGATCCGCATCGTGTGACCCGATCCCGCGCGGATCGGGCCGCGGCGCGGGCCCGGACTTTCTCTGCCGGCGGCGCGGCACTATCGGTTGATGCGACCGCGGGGGCAGGAGCAGCGAGCCTATGACCAAGCCCAACGGCGTGCCGCGCAACCTCTTCGAGACCGCCGAGGGACGCCGTCTCGTGGAGGCCCGCTCCGACCCGGCCTGGCGCCGCTGGGGGCCGTATCTCAGCGACCGGCAATGGGGCACCGTGCGGGAGGATTACAGCCCGGGCGGCGACGCCTGGGACTACCTGCCCCACGACCACGCCCGATCCCGCGCCTACCGCTGGGGCGAGGACGGGATCGGCGGCTTCGGCGACCGGCATCTGAACTGGTGCCTGTCCCTCGCCCTGTGGAACGGGCGGGACCCGATCCTCAAGGAACGCCTGTTCGGCCTGACCAATCAGGAAGGCAACCACGGCGAGGACGTCAAGGAACTGTACTATTACCTCGACGGTATCCCGACCCACGCCTTCATGCGGATGCTGTACAAGTACCCGCAGGCGGCCTTTCCGTATGAGCGGCTGGTCGAGGAGAATGCGCGGCGCGGTCTCGACGACCCGGAATACGAGCTCCTCGACACCGGCCTGTTCGACGTCGGCCGCTATTTCGACGTCGCGATCGCCTACGCCAAGGCGTCGCCGGACGACATCCTGATGCGGGTCACCGCCACCAATCGCGGTCCGGACCCCGCCGACCTGACGCTTCTGCCTCAGCTCTGGGCCCGCAACACATGGTCCTGGAAGCAGGGCGTCCAGAAGCCGGAGCTGATGGCCGGTTCGGATGGCTCGGTCTGGGCGCGCCATCCCGAGATGCCGGGCCTGCGCTTCTTCGCCGAGGGCGCGGGCGAGTTGCTGTTCACCGAGAACGAGACGAACACGCATCGGCTGTTCGGCACCGGTTCGGCCGAGGGCTTCTACAAGGACGGGATCGACCGGTGCGTCGCGGGCGGGAACCGGGCCGCCGCCAACGCCCTGTCGGGCACCAAGTGCGCCGCCCGCTACGATCTCCATCTCGGCCCCGGCGAGACGCGGACCCTGCGCCTGCGCCTGCGCCCCGAGACCGCGCCGGGCGAGCCCTTCGCGGATTTCGACGCCGTCTTCGCCGACCGGGAGGCGGAGGCCGACGACTTCTACGGGGCGCTTCAGGCGCCGATCGCCGATCCCGAGATGCGGCTCGTGCAACGGCAGGCCCTCGCCGGCATGCTCTGGTCGAAGCAGCTCTACCACTACGACGTGCGCGAATGGCTCACCGGCGACCCGGCGCAGCCCGCACCGGCGCCGGAGCGGCGGCACGGCCGCAACAGCGACTGGGCCCATCTGCGGGCCAACGACATCATCTCGATGCCGGATGCCTGGGAGTATCCGTGGTTCGCCTCCTGGGATCTGGCCCTCCAGGCCATCGTGTTCGGGCTGATCGATCCCGATTTCGCGAAGAACCAGCTCCTGCTCCTGGTCGACGAGGCCTACACCCATCCGAACGCCGCGCTGCCGGCCTACGAATGGGGCTTCGGAGACGCCAATCCGCCGGTCCACGCGCTGGCCGCCTGGCGGGTCTTCGAACTGGACCGGGCGCTGACCGGCACGCCGGACCACGCCTTCCTGAAGCGGATCTTCAACAAGCTCACCCTGAACTTCACGTGGTGGGTGAACCGCAAGGATTCCGACGACCGCAACCTGTTCCAGGGCGGCTTCCTCGGCCTCGACAACATCGGCATCTTCGACCGGTCGAAGCCGGTGGGCGACGGCGCCTCGCTGACCCAGTCCGACGCGACGGCCTGGATGGCGACCTACGCTCTCAACCTGATGCGGATCGCCATCGAGCTGGCCCTCGAAGACCCGACCTACGAGGACATGGCCGAGAAGTTCTTCGAGCACTTCCTCCTCATCGCGGCTGCCACCGGCGCCGGTGTCTGGGACGAGCCGGACGGGTTCTTCTACGACGTGATCGAGACCCGTGACGGACAGCGCCTCCCGATCCGGGCCCGGACCATGGTCGGTCTGATCCCGATCTTCGCGGTGGCGGTCATCAATGCGTGCGATCTGGAGCGGCTTCCATCGCTGCGCGACCGGATGCTGTTCTTCCTGAAGAACCGCCCAGACCTCGCGACCCTGGTCTCGCGCTGGAACGAACCCGGCGAGGGCCAGACCGCGCTGCTGTCGCTGCTGCGCGGGCACCGGCTGAAGGCATTGCTGCAGCGCGCCCTCGATCCGAACGAGTTCCTCTCGAAGCACGGGTTGCGGGCCGTCTCCCGCGTCTATGCGGACGCGCCGTTCTGTTTCGCCTGGAACGGCAGCGACCTGGGCCTCGCCTACGAGCCGGCGGAGTCGCGCTCGCGCCTGTTCGGCGGCAACTCGAACTGGCGGGGCCCGGTCTGGATGCCGGTCAATTACCTGCTGATCGCCGGGTTGAACCGCTTCCACGACTATTACGGCCCGGATTTCCGGGTCGAGGCACCGACCGGTTCCGGACGGACCTATTCGCTGCGCGAGATCGCCGCCCACCTGTCACGGCGTCTGATCGGACTCTCGACCCGCGGCCCGGACGGGCGACGGCCCGTCTACGGGGACAGCGGGATCGAACAGGAGGATCCGCATTTCCGCGATCTGGTCCTGTTCTACGAATATTACCACGGCGACACGGGTCGCGGGGTCGGCGCCGCGCACCAGACCGGATGGTCGGGGCTCGTGGCCCTGCTGATCCAGGAGGTGGCGACCGCGGGCGCCGAGGTCCCGGCCCCGGACTGGACGTGACGGTCGCCCCTCGCCGGCACCGGCGAGGGATCGCGCCGGCTATTCCGCGGCCTGCTGCATCCGCAGGCGCTGCCCCTGCCCGATCTGGCGGGAGATCGTCGAGCGGCGAGCGCTGTAGACCGCCGAGACCAGCGGGTAATCGACCGGCAGGCCCCACTTGGCCCTGTAGGCCTCGGGCGTGAGGCCGCGCATCGTCAGATGCCGCCGCAGGGCCTTGTAGGGCTTGCCGTCCTCGAAGCTGATGAGCGTGTCCGGCCGGATCGAGGCGCGGATCTGTGCTTCGGTCGGGCGCTTCACCTGCGGCTCGACCGGCTGGTCCAGGGCGGTGATGGAGCGGTGAACCTCGGAGAGCAGGTCGGGGAGCGTTCCCGCCGGGACGCTGTTGCGCGTGACGTAGGCGCTCAGGATCTTTGCGGCGAGTTCGACGCTCGGCGATGTCGTCGGCATGGTCATCACCTCGGTTCGACGTTGTTCGGTTGTGTTCGGTTGTGGCTCTCGTGGCTTCCGTCGGATGCTTCGCCGCCGACGGCCGGATCTATGTTCGTGAGACGGTTTCGGCCCCGGCCGGAGGCGGTGAATGACCCATTATGCGCCAGATCACCGTCGCCACAACCGAGACGCGCATTTGTGACGCCGATATTTCTACTTAGGATTGAGATTTAGGGTCAATGACGAATCAACGGACGCGTCGTGGTTCCGATTGAAGTGCGGTATTGAAGACTCACCTGCCCGTCGGGGCGCGATGGAGAGCCCGAAAACATGGAGGTCCTGGTCGTCGGAGCCGGCGTCGTCGGTCTCGCCATCGGGCGGGCGCTCGCGCTGCGCGGACACGCCATCGTGGTGGCGGAAGCCGAGGAGGCCTTCGGAACCGGCGTGTCGGCCCGAAGCTCGGAGGTGATCCATGCGGGCATGTACTATCCAAGCGGCTCGGAACGCGCGCATCACTGCGTCGCGGGCTCGCATCGACTATACAACTTTTGCGCGAGTCATGGTGTCCCGCATCGCGCCTGCGGCAAGCTGATCGTCGCGTCCGACGATGCCGAGGCCGAGACCATCGCGGCGATCCGCCGGCAGGGCGAGGCCAACGGCGTGGCGGGCCTGGAGCTGCTCGACGGCGATGCGGCCCGGCGCCTGGAGCCCAATCTCACCTGCACGGTGGCGCTGCATTCGCCGCGCACCGGCATCGTGGACAGCCATGCGCTGATGCTCGCCCTGCTTGGCGAGATCGAGGATCACGGCGGCGCCCTCGCCCTGCGCACCCCGGTGGAGGGCCTGACGCAGCGGGACGGGCAATGGCAGGCCGCGTTCGGCGGTGCCGAGCCGGGGACGATGGCCTTCGACGCGGTGGTCAATGCCGCGAGCTTCGGCGCCCCGGCCCTGGCCGCCCGCACGGAGGGCTACCCGGCCGAGCGCGTCCCGAGGCTGCGCCTCGCCCGCGGCAACTACTTCGGCTGCACCGGCAAGCCGGCCTTCTCGCGGCTGATCTACCCGGCGCCGCGGATCGACGGCGGCCTCGGCATCCACCTGACCCTCGACCTCGCCGGACGCACCCGCTTCGGGCCCGACGTGGAATGGGTGGACGGGTTCGATTACCGGGTCGATCCCCGGCGCGCCGAGGCCTTCTACGGCGCGATCCGGCGGTACTGGCCCGGTCTGCCGGACGGGGCGCTGTATCCGGACTATGCGGGCCTGCGCCCCAAGCTGACCGGCCCGGGCGAGCCGGCGGCCGACTTCCGGATCGACGGCCCGGCGGAGCACGGATTGCCCGGGATCGTGCACCTGTTCGGGATCGAGAGCCCGGGGCTGACCTCCAGCCTGTCGCTCGCCGAGGCGGTGGCCGACCGTCTGGACGCCTGAGGCCTCAGAACAGCAGGTGCAGCGCCAGAGGGGCGAGGATCGCCGTCACGAAGGCGTTGAGCCCCATAGCGATGCCCGCGAAGGTCCCGGCCACCTCGCTGACCTGGAAGGCGCGCGCCGTCCCGATGCCGTGGGCCGCGAGCCCGGCCGCGAAGCCGCGGGCGCGCATGTCGCGGATGCGCAGGAGGTTCATCATCGGCGTGACCAGGATCGCCCCGATGATGCCGGTGAGGATCACCAGGATGGCCGTGAGCGTCGGATCGCCGCCCAGCGCTTCCGCGATACCCATCGCCACCCCCGACGTCACGGATTTCGGGGCCAGCGAGACGAGGACCGGCTGCGGGATGTCGAGGAGCCGCGCGAGGGCGATGACCACGGCGAGCGTGGTGGCCGAGCCGGCGGCGAGGGCCGCGAGCATCGGCGCGAGGGCGCGCAGGACCGTGGCACGCCGCTCGTAGAGGGGCATGGCCAGAACCACGGTGGCGGGTCCGAGCAGGAAGTGGACGAATTGCGCGCCCTCGAAATAGGTCCCGTAGGGCGTGCCCGTGATGGCCAGGACCGCACCGACCAGGGCCACGGTGATGAGCACGGGGTTGGCGATCGGGTGCCGGCCCGTGGCCGCGGCGATCCGGTCCGCCAGGACGTAGGCGGTCAGCGTCACCGTCAGCCACAGGAGCGGCGTCTTGGCGAGATAGACCCAGAGCGAGAAATCGCCGCCCATGCGTCAGGGCTCTCCGTCGGGTCGACGCCGTTCGACCCGGGCGGCCACGGCACGGAAGACCAGGACGGTCACCAGCAGCGACAGCGCCGTCGAGACGATCAGCACGAGGGCGAGCTTGGCACCCTGGGCCCGCAGCAGGTCGAGGCGGCCGACGACGCCGACCCCCGCCGGAACGAACAGGAGCGACAGGTTCATCAGCAGGCCGCGCGCCGTCGTTTCGAGCGTCCCATCGGTGAGCGGCTTCGGCAGGAAGCGCGACAGGCCGAGCCCCGCGCTGTCGCGCAGCAGCAGGAACGCGAACATCAAGCCCATGCCGATCACCGGCCCCGGCACCGGCACGCCCGCGCCGCGCGCCAGGACCTCGCCCAGCAGCTGGGCGAGCAGGATCAGCGCCAGACTGGCGATCATGGCGGGACGCGAGGGCTAGGCGGCCGCGACACCCTGCTGACCGCTCCGCCGGGCGGCCGAGATGGCGGCCTCGTCGAAGCCGAGCAGGCGGCCGAGGCGCTCGACCAGGGCCTCCTCGAATTCGTCGACGTTGCCGTCCGCCGCCGCGACCGACCACGCCATGGTCAGCAGCTCTTCGCGCTCGGCCCGGTCGGCCTCGTGGGGGATCATCTCCACGAGGCTCGCCACGTCGCGCACCTCCGAGTCCATGGCGGCGGCCCGCTCGATCAGGGCCCGTGCCGCATCCGGCCCGTCGGCGTAATGACCCTGCACGAGGCGCGACAGGCGCTCGCTCTCGGCCGGCGCCAGAATGCCGTCGACGCGGGCGACGTGGACGAGGAGCGCCGTGGCCGCGAGATGCGTCTCGTCCACGGTCTCAGGGTTGCCGACGCCGAGAGCCTCGGCCGCGTAGGCGCGCAGGCGTGCGATCAGGGACATGGCGGCTCCGGGGGGATCGTGCAGCGCAACAGTTCGGTCCCCGGCGTCGCTCCGTCAAGCACGGCGCCGCACGTGGCGCCCGACCGTGGCGAAGTTGCATCGCCGGCGCGGCCCTCAACGGCGCGCCACGGCCTCGGCCCCCGTCACCAGCGGCGCGAGAATCGACTCGGCGGCCCGGACCACGGCCGGACCGGCCTCCGCCGGTGTGCCGGCCCGGAACGGCGGCGCCGGAGCGTATTCGGCGACGAGCTGCGCGGTGCGGGCGTAGTCGGCCCCGCGCAGGCGGGCGGCGAGCGCCAGCCCGAGGTCGAGCCCCGCCGAGACCCCGGCCGCGGTGACGCGGTTGCGGTCGAACACGACGCGCTCCGCCACCGGTTCGGCGCCGAGGAGCGGCAGCACCGCGTCGCGCACGCTCCAGTGCGACGTCGCGCGGTAGCCCCGCAGGAGGCCGGCCGCCCCCAGGATCAGCGATCCGGTGCAGACGCTGACGACCCAGCCGGCCCGGGCGGCGCGGTCGCGCAGGAAGGCGAGGAGCGCCGCATGGCCCATCTGGGCGGGCGTGCCGTCGCCTCCGGGCACGAACAGGACGTCGAGATCCGCCGGACAGGTCGCGAAGCTGTGGGTCGCCACCAGGGCGAGGCCGGTATCGCTCGTGACGGGACCGGTCTCCGCACCGACGAGGTGGAGGCTGCCCGGAGCGAGGCCGGCCAGGAAGGTCTGCGGGCCCACGAGATCGAGGGCGGTCAGGCCCGGATAGAGCAGCATGGCGATCCGGACGGGGCGGTCCGGCGGGATCGGCTCCGGCGAAATCGGGTCCGGCGCGTCTGCAGAGCCGGCGGCCTGCGCCGGACGGAGCGGCCAGACCAGGGCGGCGGCGAGTGCCGCGGCGACGAGATCCCGGCGGCGAGCCTCCGGCGCGGTCACGGGCGCGCCGGGCCGGTCACAGGGACCAGGCCGCGTCGCGGTAGGCGCTGTCCCAGAACTGCCATTCCAGCCGGGTGGCCTGCGTGAAGGCCTGATGCATCCGCGCGCGCTCGGCCGCCGACGCGTCCCGCGCGGCCCGATCCGTGGCGGCGATCATGGCCGCCACCGCCTCGGCAAAGTCAGCCCCCGCATAGGTGTCGATCCAGGCGCGGTACGGGTTGCCGGGCGCGGCGCGGGCGAAGATGTCGTCGCCCACCGCCTTGTAGATCCAGAAGCAGGGCAGCAGCGCGGCACAGACCACCGCGAAGGGCTCGGCATAGGCGGTGGCGAGCAGGTAGCAGACGTAATGATCGCAGGCCGGCGTCAGGGGCGTGGCCGCGAAGGTCTCCGGGCCGATGCCGTAGTCGCGGAAGAAGCCGCCATGGAGCGCGCGCTCGACGACGATCGCTTCCTGCGCGGCCCGGGAGAACTGCACGATCGCGTCGGGATCCGGCGCCTTCGCGGCGGCGAGGCTCAGCGCCCGGCCGAAGCCGATCAGGTAGTGCGCGTCCTGCACGATGTAGTGCCGGAACCGACCCTGCGGCAGCGTGCCGGCGGCGAGTTCGGCATTGAACGGCATCGACCGGATGGTCTCGTAGGCGGCGGCGTTGCGCGCCCAGGCCTCCTGCGAGAACGAGACCGGCGCGCCCGCCTCGGCCAGTCCGAGAGACGCCACGCCCTAGCCCTGCCGCTGCGCGTGGGTGACGGCGACGTGGATCAGCTCGGCGAGGGTGCGCACGCCGAGCTTCTGGCGCATCTGCGAGCAGGCATTCGTCACGGTCTTGTAGCTCACCGACAGGTCGGCCGCGATGGCGCCGTAGGAGCGGCCCTGGGCGAGGCGCGCCAGGATCTGCTGCTCGCGGGGGGTCAGCTGCGATTCCGGCGCGCGGCGGGCGTCGGCGCGCAGCATCGCCACCTCGGTGGCCAGCCGCCGGTCGAGGTAGACCTCGCCGATACGCACCTTGGCGAAGGCCTCGAACAGCTCGGCGGAGGCGTGATCCTTGAGGACGTAGCCGAGGGCCCCCGCCTCGAGGGCGCGGGCGACGATCACCGGGTCGTTGTGCATGCTGAAGACGAGGATGCGCGTCTCGGGCGCCACCGCCCGGATGCGCCGGATCAGGCCGAGGCCGGCCATGCCGCTGCCCTGGAAGGTCAGGTCGCAGATCACCACCGGCGGACGGAGCCGGTGGAAGATCCGGTAGCCGCCGACGACGGTGGTCGCCTCCGCGATGGTCTCCACGCCGGAATCCTCCAGGACGCGTCGACAGCCCTGCAGGACGATGGGGTGATCATCGATGACGAGAACCGGCAGGCGCGTGGCGGCGGCGTCGATCTGGGATGCGATGGCGTTCATGCGCTCGGCGCGGTGCTGGTCTCGTCGCCCCGGTCAGGCGGAACGGGGATCATGATCCGGACGATCGCCCCGGGGCCGGCATTGTCAAGGGCGAAGGTGCCGCCGAGGGCCTCCACGCGCTCGCGCATCCCCGACAGACCGAGCCCGGTGCCGTGTTCCGGGGGGATTCCGGTGCCGTTGTCGCGGATGGTGAGGTCGAGCCGGCCCTCGGCCTCGGTCGCCTCGGCCTCCACCCGGGTCGCGGCGCCGTGCCGCACGGCGTTGGTGGCGCTCTCCTGCACGCAGCGGAACACCGTGAGGTCCACGAGGTCGCCGTAGCCCTTGGCCAGACCGTCGAACCGGCCCACGAAACCGAGGCCGGGGTGGCGCTGCCCGAAGCCGCGCAGGAGCAGGTCCAGGCAAGTCGCGAGCGGCGCCTGCCCGAGTCCGTGCGGCCGCAGGCGGTTCAGAAGCTCCCGGTTGACCGTCTGGACCTGGCCGACGATGGCGCTGATCTCGGCCGCCCGGGCGGCGAGCTTCTCGCGGCTGGGCTCGGCGGAGCCGGAGGCGATACGGCCGATCGAGGCGGCGTTGGCCTCCAGAGCGAACAGGCAGGGGCCGAACTCGTCGTGCAGCTCCAGGGCTGTCCGGCGGCGCTCGTCGTCCTGGGCGGTCAGAAGCTGGCGGTTGAGGCGGCCGTTGGCGGCCCGGACCTCGCCCAGGGCCTCGGCGACCTTGTTGAACCGCTCGGCGATCACCGCCAGCTCCCGGGCACCGGGCGGCTCCAGGCGAGCCGTGTAGTCGTGATGCTCCAGCTGGGTCAGGCCGGCGCCGAGCCGCCGCAGCGGCGCGAGGATCCGGCCCAGGGCGATGTAGAGGGCGATCAGCATCGCGGCATTGATCGCCAGGGTGGTCAGCGAGAGCGCACGGGCATAGCCCCAGATCTCGTCGATCTCGTCCATCGGCTGCGTGGTGATCTGCGCCGTGCCGAGCCGACGCCCGTCGACGACGATCGGCAGGGCGTGGCGCTCGATCGGCGGCATGATCAGGTCGGCGAACCAGTGGGGTGCCTCCCGGTCCGCGCGGGTCGGCGGCAACGGCCGGCCGATCTGGTCGCCATCCGCATCGAGCACCGCGACCCGGACATGCCGCAGGACCTTGAAGCGGAGGTCGAGCGTCTGGAGCAGCGTGTCGGGGGAGGCCGTGTCGGACAGGCGGATCGTGTCGGCCACCAGCGACTCGACGGTGGCGAGGGAGGCGCGGGTCTCGACGCGCACCGCCGACCGGGCGTTCAGTACGATGACCGCGCAGGAGATCAAAGCCGCGAAGGCATCGATGAGCAGCACCACCGCGACGAGCCGCGCGCGCGTCGACCAGCCGGACCAGGGCCAAAGGCCGGCGCGGGGTCTGATCGGCGCGGCGGGTACCGCGGATCTCGGGGTCAGGGTCGGGCTCGTATCCACACCGTGACGCATAGCGACCGTGCCGGCGAAGTCCATGCCGCGCCCCGCGGCCGACCGGGCCATGGCCGCGCGGACCCCGACGCACGCTTCGGCACGGGCGGTCCGAATACCGATTCTTAAGCGGCGGCGCGTTATGTTGTGGATAGCCGGGTCACGACTGGCTGGGCTGGCAATTCGGGCCGACATCATTGCGCCGTATTGCAGCTTCTCTATCGCCAACAGAGTCGAACCAGCTTCGAATCCTCGAAGAGTGGCGGCCGGTCATGGGGAGCCCGGTCGCGCGCGGCGTGTATCGAGTGAGAGACCCCGGACCATGATCGATCTCAACCTCGACCCGTCCGAGACCCGGCCCGACCGGAGGCCGTCGGCCAAGCCCGGGCCGTCGCTGAACCTCAAGGTCGTGCTGTTCGGCGTAGCCGGCGCGGGCGCGCTGGTGGGCTTCGGCGTTGCCGCCTCGACGGTGATGGCCGGCCTCGCGGCGCCGACGCCGGTGCGGATCGTCGCGTCCAAGCAGGCCGCCGATTGGCCAGAGCTGAAGGACGGGCTGCCCGTGATCAAGGGCTCCGTCCAGGCAGCGCCGGCGGCGGCGGTGCCCGCCAAGCCCGAGGCGCCGGCCCTGCGGATGGTCGCGCTGCCCGAGGCCTTCTCGCCCATCGTGACGCCCGCGAAGGCCCCCGCCGCCCCGCCCTCGGCCGCCTCACAGCCCGCCAAGGTCGCCGCGGCACCGGTCCCGCCGACGCAGCGCATCCCGGTCCCGACCCCCGTTATGCCGGTGGCGGCCACGCGGGAGGTCGCGCCGCTGGCGTCGACCCGCACGGCATCGCTCCAGACGCCCCGCGCGTCCGAGACGGTCCGGGCCCGCGAACTCGTTGAACCGGCCGTGCCGAATCCGGCTCCCGCGACCGAGCGGACCGAGCGCCCGGCGCCGGTCGAGCGCGCCGAGAAGGTCGAGCGCGCCCAGAAGATCGAGCGCCCCGAGAAGCCCGCCTCGAAGGCGGTGGCGACCCGCAAGGCGCCTGCGCCGGCGCGGGCGGCCGAGAAGGCCACCGGCACTGCGCCCGCGACCGTGGCTCAGGCAGAACCCGCCGAGGCGGAGGACACCGAGGTGCTCGGGATCAAGCTCCCGTCCCTCGCACCGGCCGGTCGGAAGCTGAAGGAAAGCGTCGACGCTCTCGGCAACGCCGTGAAGAACGTGTTCTGACCCGAGGCTCCGGCCCCGCGCATGGGGGCCGGACAAGTCTTCCGATCCGGCGCTCAGGCCCGTCCGGAATGGCGCCCGGCCTTATCGCTCTTCGGCCCGGTGCGATCCACCTTGCGCTGGTGCTTCCCGGCGCGCGGGCTCGCAAAACCCTTCGGACCACCCGGTCGGTCCCTGCGCTCATCCGGCCCCGCATCGCCCACCAGCGCCTCGACCTGGATATCCGGCGAGCCGTTCCGGGCGAACGCTTCGGCAAAGCGTGCCGCCGCGTTGCCCCGCACCTCGAACTTGGTCTCGCGGTCGAAGATCCGGATCGCACCGATCTCCTGGCGCCCGATGCCGCCCCGCCGGGTCAGCATCGGCAGCAGACGGCGCGGGTCGGCGTTGTCGCGGCGGCCGAGGTTGAGGCGGAACCAGACGGCCGGCCCCATGGCGGCGATCCGCTCCGGATCCATCGGGTCGTAGGGCGGCCGCTCGCCCCGGGGAGCGCGGCCCTCTCCGGGATCGCTGACCTCTTCGGGAGCCGGCAGGCGGGTGCGGTAGACGCGGGCCAGCAGGGCAGCCAGTTCCTCCGGGCTCTTGCCGGCGAGCAGCGTCTCGGCGAGCGCGACATCCTCCTCGGCGGGCGGCTCGGCGAAGAGCGGATCCGAGAGCATGCGCTCGCCGTCGAGGCGCCGGATCTCGTCGGCCGAGGGCGGCCCCGACCATTCGGGGCTCACCTTGGCAATGGCGAACATCTGCTCGGCGCGGCGTCGCCGGGAATTGGGGATGAGCAGCACCGAGGTGCCTTTGCGGCCGGCGCGACCGGTACGGCCGCTGCGGTGCTGGAGCACCTCGGCATCGTGCGGCAGGTCCGCGTGGATGACGAGGCTCAGGGACGGCAGGTCGATGCCGCGGGCGGCCACGTCGGTGGCGACGCAGACCCGGGCGCGGCCGTCGCGCAGGGCCTGAAGCGCGGCATTGCGCTCGCCCTGGCCGAGTTCGCCCGACAGCGCCACCACGGAGAAACCCCGCTCGGTCAGGCTGGCCTGGAGATGGCGGACGGCGTTGCGGGTGTTGCAGAAGACGATCGCGGTCGCGGCATCGGCCTCGCGCAGGAGGTTGAGCACGACGTGCTCGGTCTCCCGCGGCATGATCCGCACCGCCCGGTAGGCGATGTCGGCATGTCCCTTGGTTTCGCCCTTGATCGCCAGACGGAGCGCGCCGTGCTGGTAGCGCTCGGCCAGCGTCTCGATCGCCTTCGGCAGGGTCGCGGAGAACAGGTAGGTGGCCCGCTCCGGCGGCGTCGCCGAGAGGATGAACTCGATATCCTCCCGGAAGCCGAGATCGAGCATCTCGTCGGCCTCGTCGAGGACCACGGCCCGCAGGGCCGTCGGGTCGAGGTTGCGGCGCTCGAGGTGATCGCGCAGGCGCCCCGGCGTGCCCACCACGATGTGGGTGCCCTCCGCCAGCATCCGGCTTTCCCGGCGCGGGTCCATGCCGCCGACGCAGGCCGCGACGCGGCCGCCGGCGGGTCCGTACAGCCAGGACAGCTCGCGCTGCACCTGCAGGGCGAGTTCCCGGGTCGGGGCGATCACGAGGGCCAGGGGCGCCGCCGGGGGCGGCAACTGGTCGGCCTCCCCGATCAGGATACTGGCCATGGCGAGGCCGTAGGCCACGGTCTTGCCGGAGCCGGTCTGGGCCGAGACGAGGAGGTCGCGGGAGCCGGCGGCGGCCTCAAGCACGGCGGCCTGGACCGGGGTCGGATCGGCATAGCCGCGGTCGCTCAGGGCCCGCGCGAGGGGGGCGGGCAGGGTCGGGAAAGGCAAGCTTCGGAAACTCTCAACGGCCGTGCCGCGCCCGGCAGCGCGCCATCGCGCGGCGGGGGAATCAGGCGCCGGACTTTATTCGGGTGCCAAGACGGTAACGCGTCGCGAGCCGCCTGACCACTCCCGCCGCAGCATGGGGCGGTTGCAGGCGCTCAATCCGGGACGCGCCGGTTGCGGGGTGCTCGAACCTTCCACCGGACGACTTGCCGTGGACCGCGTCCTTGCGAGCGGTGCGAAGCCGTGACGAGGCCGGGACGAAGGGCCGACTCTGGTGCGGCGACCTGCTAAGGCACGGTCAAGTTTCGCCTGTCGCAGCCGCGACGCGCCCCGACCGGAGTACACGTTCATCATGATGGCAGCCCTGCGGGTGGCGGTAGCCTGGGCGACGGTTCTGGCCTTCGCGTGGTTCGGCAAGGACTGGCTCGGAGACCTGTCGCGGCCGCTCTTCGCCGGCGGCCTGTTCGCGTGGCTGCTCGCGGTGATCGTCTGGGCGGCCTTCGGGGTGGTGCACGAGGCCGAGGAACTGGCCCACCGTCTGGGCGAGCCCCTGGGCACCCTGGTGCTGACCCTCTCGATCGTCATCATCGAGGTGGCGCTGATCTCCGCCGTGATGCTGTCGGCCAAGGACGCGCCGACGCTGGGGCGCGATACGATGTTCGCGGTCCTGATGATCGTGCTGAACGGCGTGGTCGGGCTGGGCCTCCTGGTCGGCGGCCTGCGCCATCACCAGCAGCGCTACAACCTTCAGGGCGCCTCGGCCTTCCTGTCGGTGATCATCCCGCTCACCACCATCGCGCTGATCATCCCGAACTTCACCAGCTCCACCAGCGACGGCACCCTGACGATCCTGCAGGCGGTGACGTTCTCGCTGTTCACCCTCGCGCTCTACGGCGTGTTTCTGCTGATCCAGACCGGCCGCCACAGCGACTTCTTCATCGATGCGGAAGCCCGCGAGAGCGCCGAGGCGCCCCACGGCGCCGACTCGATCTCGGGGGGCGGCATCGCCAAGCATATCGGGCTGCTGCTCGCCAACGTCCTGCCGATCGTGATCCTCGCCAAGAGCCTCGCGGTGATCCTCGACCACGGCATCGCGGCCCTCGGCGCGCCCTCGGCGCTGGGCGGCGTGCTGATCGCCGCCATCGTCTTCACCCCGGAGGGGATCTCGGCGTTGAAGGCGGTGGCCCGCAACGAACTCCAGCGGGCGATCAATCTGTGCCTCGGCGCGGCCACCTCGACGGTGGGCCTCACCGTGCCGGCGATCCTGACGATCGGGCTGCTCACCGGCCAGACCGTGGTGCTCGGCCTCAAGCCCACCGAGATGACCCTCCTCGCCGTCACGCTGATCCTCAGCGCGCAGACCTTCTCGGGTTCGCGCACCACCGTGCTGGAGGGCGCGGTGCATCTCGTGCTGTTCTTCGTCTACCTCGTGCTGATCTTCAGCCCGTGATCCTCGCGGGGATCGGGTTCGTCACCGACGGCCTTTCCTCTGCGCACTCCGTGACGGGCTCCGTCAGGTCCTGAAGACGGGGACCCGATCGACTCCGCCTTCGCCCGCCATGCCGGCGCGGGGCCCCGGCGCTCAGGCGCCGAAGCGCTCGGTGCGGATCAGGCCCGGCGCGACGCCCTCCGCCAGGATCAGGTCCGAGGCTGCGGCCACGAACCGGTTGGAGCCGCAGAGGAAGACCTTCCCGGGCGCCCCGATCCGCGCGAGGGCATCGGCGACGAGGGGCGCGTCGATCCGCTTGCCGCCGGGCTCGCGCGTCGTCGCAAGATGCAGGGAGAAGTTGGGATCGGCTTCCGCGAGCCGCTCCAGCTCGGCCACCGCGATGGCCTCCGCCCGGGTGCGGGCCGAGTAGATCAGCGCCGCCGGGATCTGCCGCCAGCCCTGCGCCCGCCGCCGCAGCATCGCCAGGAGCGGCACCACGCCCGACCCGCCGCCGCCCAGGAGCAGCGGCCCGCCATCCGGGCCGTCCCAGGAGAACGAGCCGCCGATCGGCCCGCGCAGCTCGACCCGGTCGCCGACTTCGGCCAAATGCGAGAACCAGCCCGAGACTTCGCCGTCCGGCAGGGCCTCGATCATCAGCTCCAGTGTGCCGCTGCCGTCCTGGGCCGAGGCGATGGAGTAGCTGCGCTGCGCTTGGTAGCCGTCCTCGGCGGTGAGGCGGACATCGACGTGCTGCCCGGCCCGGTAAGCCTCGGCGAGGCTGCAGCGCAGCCGGACGCTCCTCACGTGCGGCGTGACCGGCGAGAGCGCGGTGATCTCCGCCTCGTGCCAGCGGAAGACGACGGGCTCGATCGCCGACTCAATCACCGATGTAGCGCTGCTCACGCCAGGGATCCCCGTACATGTGGTAGCCGCGCAGCTCCCAGAAGCCGGCCGTGTCCACCTGGGTGAAGCGCAGGCCCTTCACCCATTTGGCACTCTTCCAGAAGTAGAGGTGCGGCACGAAGAGCCGCGCCGGGCCGCCGTGATCGGGATGGATCGGCTGGCCCTCGTAGCGCGTCGCCACCAGGGCGCGACCGCCCACGAGGTCGGCCACCGGCACGTTCGTGGTGTAGTCGTCGTGGGATTCCGCGAGCAGGAAGTTCGTCGGCGCCTCGATCCCGGCATCCGCCAGCAGGTCGTCGAAGCTGACGCCTTCCCAGGTCGTGTCGAACTTCGACCACTTGGTGACGCAGTGGATGTCGCCCTTCCAGGTGGTGCGAGGCAGCGCCTCGAATTCCGCCCAGCTCCACGCCTTGATCGGCCGCGATCCCGCGCGCAGCGTGAACGTCCAGGTGGCCAGGTCAACGGTCGGGTTGGGGCCGATCTGGAGGATCGGGAAATCGTCGGTGAGATACTGACCCGGCGGCAGGCGCGCGCCCGTTTCCGGCGGCTGCCTGCGTCCGACGAAGCCCCGTGTCACCATGCCGGTCGCCGCCCCTCTCGCTCTCCCCCCGGGTTTGGTGCGGCGGAGCACCTCGCGTCAAGCCGGCATGTGCGGCCGAACAAACGCCCTAAAGCTCGGGTGTGCTAGCAGGACTGTGCCGATCGATCGGCGCGAATCGCCTGCTTTCAGGGGGATGTCATGAAGTACCTTCTCGCGACGAGCCTGGTCGTCGGGAGCCTCGCCACCCTCGCACCGGCCGCCCAGGCCCGCGACGGGATCGGTGCCGGCGGCGCGGCCGCCCTCGGCGTGCTCGGCGGCCTAGCGGTCGGCGGCGCCATCGCGTCGGCCAACAACGGCTACTATCCGGGCCGCCCGGTCTACCGCGCCCCGCCGCCGGTCTACGTCGAGGAGGATTACGGCCCGGTCTGCCACTTCGAGCGCCGCCGGACCATCGATCCCTACGGCGACGTCTACATCCGCCGCGTCCGCGTCTGCGAATAGGCGGCTTCCGGAGTCGCCTCCGCGCCGAGCGCCGGTTTCAGGCGCTCGGCGCAGGCGATCCCGGCCAACACCAGGGCCAGGGCGAGCGCTTGCGTCGCCCCGAACGGCTCGCCGACCAGCAGGACGGCGAGGAGCGCGCCGAAGATCGGCACGAGGTTGACGAACAGGCCGGCGCGATTCGGGCCGATCTGCTCGACGCCGCGCATGAAAAAGAGCTGCGCCAGAAGCGAAGGCCCGAGGCCGACGAAGGCGACCATGATCCAGCCCGCGCGGTTGGGCCAGACGGCGTGCCCCGTCGCCCACTCGACGGCCAGGGGCGGCAGGGATGTGACGAACGCCGCGATGGCCATCGCGGCGAAGAACACGAGCGCCGGCACCTTCGGGCGCGTCGGCAGGACGACCGTGTAGCCCGCGTAGAGCAGGCAGGCCGCGAAGACGAGCACGTCGCCGCGGTTGAAGGCGAGGTTCGTCAGCACCGACCAATCGCCATGGGTGGCGGCGAGCCCCGCGCCGATCAGCGTCAGAACGACGCCGAGCACCTGCCCAGGCGTGACCGGCACCCGGTAAGCGAGCCGGTTCAGGACGATCACCAAGACCGGGATCGCCCCCTGGAACAGGGCGAGGTTGATCGCGCCGGTATGAACGCCGGCCGCATAGAACAGACAGTTGAAGGCCGTGTAGCCCAGGCCGCCCATCAGCAGGATGCGCAGCCAGTGGGGCCGAAGCTCCGGCCAAGCGGCCAGGAGCCGGGTGCCGGCCAAGGGCATGAGGACCAGGCAGGCGACCGCCCAGCGAAGCGTCGTGATGACCTGGGGCGAGACGTGGCCGGGCGCCCAGCGGCTGGTGACGGCGTTGCCGGCCCAGAGGAGCGCCGTGACGGTCAGCAGCAGGTAGGCGGACGCGGCCGGGGAAGCCCGGCTCGCGCCCCGGATCCTCACCGGCGGCGGAACTGGCCGCCCCGCACGGGCGGACGGGGGCCGGACGAGCGCTCGTCCTTGTGGCGGAACACGAGGCGCCCCTTCTCAAGGTCGTAGGGCGACATCTCGACCGTGACCCGGTCGCCGGCCAGCGTCTTGATGCGGTTCTTCTTCATCTTGCCGGCCGTGTAGGCCACGATCTCGTGGCCCTGGTCGAGCTGCACGCGGTAGCGTGCGTCCGGCAGGATCTCGATCACGAGACCGTCGAACTGCATCAATTCTTCTTTCGCCATGCACCTTCTCCAGTCGGACCGTCCGGCAGCAGGCGTTCCGGCAATGCGTGTTCAGCTGTCATCGAGCTCGGGAAACGCCGCAGGGCGCGGATCCGATCCGGTGGACCGTCCGCGCCAGCTCAGCAGCACCGCCCGCATGTAGTCCCCGCTGGAACCCGCCGCAAGTCACGGACGCCGAACCCGTTCCGTCATCGACACGTTTCGCCGGTTTTGATCGCCGGCTTTCAGGGCTCCGCGTCGTTGCCGGCATAGTCGAGGCGCCCATCCGCGGTCCGGCGCCAGATCCGGAGGGCGATCGGCGCTGCGGAGCGGTCGCCCCGGGCATCGAAGGCCACCGATCCGAGCAGCGTCCGCGACGGCCCCGCCCGTAGGGCCTCGGCCACCTTGCGGCCGTCGGCGATGCGGCCGGTCTTCGGATCGGCTGCCCGGGCGCGCTCGGTCGCCTGGGTCAGGAGCTCCACGGCCGCGTAGGCCCCGGCCGCGACGCTCTCGGCCTCGGGACTCCGCGGCGCCGGGCGGGCGCCGCGCGGTTCGGGCAGGCGCGGCGGATCGGGCGCCAGGGTCATCACGGTCCCGTCCCCGTCTGCGCCGGCCGCCGCGGCGAAGCTCGGATCGAGGATGCCATCGCTCGCCACCAGGGTCGTGCCGAGGCCGGCCGCGCGCAAAGCGCGGAGCAGGGTGGCGGCATCGGGCGCGAGCCCGCCGAAATACACCGCATCGAGCCGCGCCGCCCTCAGCCGGGCGACGAGGTCCGAGAGATCGCGGCTGCCCCGGGCGAAGCCGTCGAACAGCACCTCGGGCGTGCCGGCCTCCTTCAGACGCGCCGCCACCGCGTCGGCGAGGCCCCGGCCGAAGGTGGAGCGGTCGCTGAGGATCCCGACCCGGCGCCCCGCGAAGGCCTTCGCCAGGTAGGCTCCGGCCGCCCGGCCCTGCTGGGCGTCGCTCGGGCCCAGGCGGAACAGGTTCCACAGGCCCCGGCCGGTGAGCGGCCCGTAGGCCGCCGCGGGCGCCACCATGACGGCCCCGGCCTCCTCGTAGACGGGCGCCGCGGCCGCGACCGCCCCGGATTCGAGCGGCCCGACCACGAGGCGCACGCCGTCGGCGGCGAACTTCCTGGCGTTCGCGGCGGCCTGCCGGGCCTCGCCGCCGTCGTCGGCGGGGACCAGGACCCAGCGCGGGCGTCCGCCGGCGGCGCGATTGAGATCGGCCACCGCCTGCTCGGCCCCCTGCCGCAGTCCCTGGCCGAAGGCGGCGTCCGGCCCGGTCAGCGGGGCCGAAAGCCCGATCCGGACCGGAGCCTGCGCGACGGCCGGGCTAGCCGCGAGGAGACCGGCGAGGATCGGGATGAGGCGACGCATCATGGCGGCACTCTAGGGCCGTCGGAGCCCCATCCGGAAGAGCAGCGTCACCGGATCGTTGAACGGATCGGGACGCTGATGCGCGCAGAAGCGCTGGCGGGCGGGCGCGATGTGCGGAATAAGGGCGTCGGCCCGGCCCGTCGCCGGGCGTGCCGGCGCCCCTCCACGCGTCGCCGGCCGAGACCCTCTGGGACGATTGACGATCATGACCTCGCTGTTCGCCGGCATCCAGGACGCGCCGCTCGACCCGATCATGCGCCTGTTCGAGGCCTTCAACGCCGACCCGAGCCCGAAGAAGCTCAACCTCGTCGTCGGCGTGTACACGGATGCGGACGGCAAGGTGCCGCGCCTGCGCGCCGTGCAGACCGCCGAGAAGCGCTGGATCGAGAAGGGCCTGCCGAAGACCTATCGTCCGATCGAGGGCACCAAGCCGTTCCGCGACGCGGTCCAGGAGCTGCTGTTCGGGAAGGGCGCGCCGATCCTGTCCCAGAACCGGGCGGCGACGCTCCAGAGCATCGGCGGCACCGGCGCCCTGAAGACCGGCGCGGACGTGCTGGCCAAGCTCTTCCCGAACGCCACCGTGGCGGTGAGCAATCCGAGCTGGGAGAACCACAAGGCCCTGTTCACCCAGGCCGGCTTCACCGTGGTCGACTATCCCTACTTCTCGGCCGAGACCGGCGGCGCCGACTATCCGGCCATGAAGGCCTATCTCCAGGATCTGCCGAAGGGGTCGATCGTGGTGCTGCACGCCTGCTGCCACAACCCGACCGGCGCCGATCTGAGCCTCGACGAGTGGCGCGACCTCGTGCCCCTGATTGCGGAGCGCGGCCTGATCCCGTTCCTCGACATCGCCTATCAGGGCTTCGGCAACGGCCTCGATGCCGATGCCGAGCCGGTGCGCCTCTTCGCCGAGTCGGGCCAGGAGTTCCTCGTCGCCTCCTCGTTCTCGAAGTCGTTCTCGCTCTACGGCGAGCGCGTCGGTGCGCTCACCATCGTGGCGGAGAATCCGGCCGCGAAGGCCAAGGTCGAGTCCTTCGCCAAGCGCCTCGTCCGGGCGAGCTACTCGAACCCGCACACCCACGGCGCCGCGATCGTCGAGATCGTGCTCACCGATCCGGAGCTGCGCGCCGACTGGGAGCGGGAGCTCGGCGAGATGCGGGACCGGATCCGCGCCATGCGTGAGCGGATGGCCGACAGCCTGCAGCAGCGCCACCCCGAGCGCGGCTTCGACGCCATCAAGACGCAGAAGGGCATGTTCTCCTACACGGGTCTCAGCCCCGCGGAGGCCACCCGCCTGCGCGAGGAGCACGAGGTCTACGCCCTGGAGACGGGCCGGATCTGCGTGGCCGCGGTCAACACCCACAACATCGACCACGTCATCGATGCGATCGACGCGGTGGTGAAGGGCTGAACATGTGGCGGCCCTCAAGCGCGTCTGCCGGTTCAACGTCTGGATCGATCCGGCCTTCGACGAACGCCTGAGGGCCGAGCCCGATATCGACCTGCAGGTGGGCGACCTGCAGGGCCCGGAGGACAAGCTCCGGGCGCTTCTGGCGCAGGCCCACGTCTTCCACGTCTCTCCGGCGCGGAACGAGCTGCCGCTCCGCTGGCACGTGAGCGACGCCCTGCTGGCCGAATGCCCGAACCTTCTGGCGGTCTCGTCGGGCGGGGCGGGCTTCGACACGGTGGACGCCGCTGCCTGCACCCGGGCCGGCGTCGCGGTGGTCAACCAAGTGGGCGGCAATGCCCGCTCGGTGGCGGAGCTGGCGATCGGCCTGATGCTCGCCGTCTCGCGCAAGATCTGCGTCTCGGACCGCCTGCTCCGGACCGCGCGCGGCTTCACCCGCGAATCGCTCATGGGCCACGAGATCGGCGGCGCGACCCTGGGCCTGATCGGGATCGGGCATACCGGCCGGGCGGTCGCCAAGCTGGCCCGCGGCTTCGACATGCGGGTCCTCGCCCACGATCCCCTGCTCCCGGACGCCGAGATCCGGTCCCGCGGCGCAGAGCCGGTGGACCGGGCGCGGCTGCTCGCCGAGTCCGACATCGTCTCCCTGCACTGCCCCCTCGACGACACGACCCGGGGCAGCTTCGACGCCCGGGCCTTCGCGGCGATGAAGCCGGGGGCGCTGTTCATCACCACGGCCCGGGGCGGCATCCATGACGAGGCGGCGCTCGCCGCAGCGCTCACCGCCGGACACCTCGCGGGGGCGGGCCTCGATGTCTGGACGCCGGAGCCGCCGCCCCTCGATTCGGTCCTGCTGCAGCTCGACACCGTGGTGGCGACCTACCACACCGCCGGCGTCACCCACGAGGCGCGGCGCACCGTAGCGGCCTGGGGCGCGGAGCAGATCATCGGCCTGCTCCGGGGCGAGACGCCGCCGCGGCTCGTCAACCCGGAGGTCTGGCCCGCCGTGCTGGAGCGTCGGGCTCGGCTGCTCGGCGGCGCCTGACCGCGAGCCGGTGCGGGGCTGAAGGGCTTCGCCTCCGCGTCGATGTTGGACGCCGGCTCAGCCGCGGCGTCGCGCCGTCATCCCGGGTCGAAGGCGATCCCGGCGCCGCAGGGGCATGCGGGAGGCGGGCGATCCGGAGCCGGGGTCCGTGCGAGATCTTCTCGCCTCGGTGGGTCTGGATCCCGGGCTCGGCGAAGCGGCCCGAGATGATGGGGCCGAACGGCTCCGATACATCCACCGCTCGCTCGTCCACACACGAGCACCGGAAGTTCGAGGCAACAACGGAGCTGCTCAACCGTACGCCGTGCGCTCCGCCAGCCCGGCCGAACTGTCGATCCCGCTCAGATTGTAATTATTCGAAATCTAGCCTCGCAAAACGTTCCGCAATCAAGCTTGACCGTGAATGTTTCTGCACCGTATCTGACGCCAATCGAAACAGATCGGTCGACATCGTGGTACGGCGAAACTGTGCAAGACCTTGCACGCAGGCATCGCGCGGCGTTTCCAGGCGCGCGGCCCGAATCTCTCTCCTCCTCGCTCCAGTATTTCTTCCGACTTCCGGCTGGGCACAACCTATCGTTGACAACTCCCAGGAGGTCCAGCTCGAGGAACTCTCGGTGGCCGGGACCGGCGACGGGCCGTCCCGCATCGACGGCTACCGGGCCACGCGGGCGGTGAGCGCCACGCGGACCGACACGCCCGTGCGCGAGGTGCCCCAGACCATCGTGGCGGTGCCGCAGGAGGTGCTGGAGGACGCGGCGGCCACGCGGATCGACACGGCCCTCGACCTCGCGGGCGTCGGCCGCGGCAACAATTTCGGCGGCCTCGGCCTGACCGAATTCACGATCCGCGGTCTGGCCACCGGCGAGTATTACCGCAACGGGTTCCCGATCAACCGCGGCTACCCGAACAGCCCCGACATCGTCTCCATCGAGCGCATCGAGGTGCTGAAAGGACCGTCGGCCTTCCTGTACGGCCGTGGCGACCCCGGCGGCACCTTCAACATCGTGACCAAGCAACCCCTCGCGGCGCGCTCCCTCACGGTCGGCACGCAGTACGGCAGCTTCGGCGCCAAGCGGAGCACCTTCGACGCCACCGGCGCCCTCGACGAGAGCGGGCAGGTTCTGGCGCGCGTCACCGGCGCCGTCGAGGACAACGGCAGCTTCCGGGACTTCGTCACCAGCGACCGCTACGCCCTCGCCCCGGTCATCGCCTGGAAGCCGAACGCGGACACGACCATCACCCTGGAGGGTGACTTCATCAGCACGGCGCAGACTTTCGACCGCGGCGTCGTCCCGTTGGGGGGCAACCTGCGCGCCCTGCCGCGCAGCCGCTTCATCGGCGAGCCGGGCTTGCCCCCGGCCCATGTCGACAACGCCCTCGGCCAGCTGCGGGTCGAGCACCGGTTCGACCAGGACTGGGTGCTGAACGTCGGCGCCCAGGTGCTCGGCGGGAACCTGTCGGGCTATGGCGTCGGCGCCATCGGCCTGCTACCGGATGGCCGGACCCAGCGGCGGACCCTGGAATGGCGGGACCTGACGTGGTCCGACCTCGACCTGCAGGCGAATCTCGCGGGCAAGTTCGACACCGGCCCGTTCCGCCACACGCTCCTGCTCGGGCTGGAATACGACAGCTACCGCTACCGGGAGGTGTTCAACCGCTCGAATGTGGCGACGAACCCGTTCCTCCTCGATCTGCTCGCGCCCCGTTACGGACAGCCGCTGCCGCCGATCACCGCGCGGGTCACGAATTTCCTGCAGAAGACGGAGAGCTATGCCGGCTTCGTGCAGGACCAGATCGACCTCACGCCCCGTCTCCACGCCCTGGTGGGCGTCAGGGTCGAGGACCTCGGGCTGGTCTCGACGAACAATCTGACCAAGGCCACCACCGGCCTGCAGGGCCTGGTGGCGACGCCGCGCTTCGGCCTGCTCTACGACCTGACCGACACGGTGGCGGTCTACGGCAACTACGCGCGCTCCTTCCGGCCCAATATCGGCACGGATCGCAGCGGCCGGCCCTTCGCGTTCGAGGCTGGCGAGGGCTACGAGGCCGGCGCGAAGGTCAGCCTCCTCGACGGCCGTCTCGATGCCACCGCCGCCCTGTTCGAGATCCGACGCTCCAACATCCTGAGCACCGATCCGGTCGACCCGAATTTCAGCGTGGCCACCGGCACGGTCCGCAGCCGCGGCTTCGACCTGACCGCCGCCGGCTACCTGGCCCCGGGCTGGCGCGTGATCGGGACCTACACGCGCGTCGACGCCACCGTCGCCCGCGACAACACCCTGCCGGTCGGCACGCGCATCGCCAACGTGCCCGCCAACAGCCTCGCGTTCCAGACCGTCTACGAGTTCCAGAGCGGCGACCTGAAGGGGCTCGGGCTCGGCGGCGGCCTCGACTTCGTCGGCCGGCGCGCCGCGGGAACGGCGCTTTCGACCTTCAACCTGCCGCAATACACGCTGGTCAACCTGATCTCGTACTATCAGATCGCACCGGGCGTGCGGATCTACCTGAACGTCGACAACGTGTTCGACGCGACGTTCTACGATCGCGCGTTCCAGAACCGCTACGCGACGCCGGGGCAGCCCCGCACGATCATCGGCGGCGTCGCCGCCCGGTTCTGAGGATCCGGCCCGAACCCTAGACCGCCGCCGCCCGAATCCAGCCGAGCCCCGCCTCGGTGCCGGCGGCGGGGTGGTACTCGCAGCCGACGAAGCCGGAATAGCCGACCGCCTCCAGGGCGGCGAAGATCGGGTCGAAGGCGATCGTGCCGGTCCCGGGCTCGTGCCGTCCGGGATCGTCGGCGATCTGGACATGGGCGATGAGCGGCGCGTGCGCCCGGATCAGCGCCGCCGGATCGTGGCCGAGGCAGACGCAGTGATAGGCGTCGAACAGCAGCTTGACGTTGTCGCGGCCGATCGCCCGGATCGCCTCGACGGCCACCAGCGGGTCGTCGATCACGTAGTCGGCGATCGAGCCGGGGCCGATCGGCTCCACGATCACCGTCATGCCGCGCGCCCCGGCGGCATCGGCCGCGAAGGCGAGGTTGTCGAGGTAGGTGTCCCAGAGCCGCGCCCGCTCGACCCCCGCGGGACGGACGCCCGCCATCGGGTGGACCATCCGGCAGCCGAGCTGCGCGACGTAGTCGAGGGTCGGCTCGATGGTGGAGCGATAGTACGCGACCCGGTCGGGCAGCGCCGCGAAGCCCTTCTCGCCCTTGGCGGCGTCCCCTGCCGGGAAGCCGGTCTGGACCAGCGGCACGCCCGCCCGTTCCAGCCAGCCCGCGACCTCCCGGGCCGGCGTCGCGAACAGGTTGGGATGCTCGACGGCACGGAACCCCGCCCGGGCCGCCGCCGCGAAGCGTTCGGAGAGCGGCAGCTCCGTGAACAGGAAACCGCAATGGCCGCTGAGACGGTCCTGGAAGGCACCGAGCTTCATGGTTCAGGCGCTCCCGCCGGTCTCGACCATCGCCCGCATCCGGTCGACCGCGGCATGGGGCGCAGTCAGGACCGGGACGTCCACGGCCTTGCGCACCGCCTCGGCCGCCCGGGAGGTGGAGAAATGCGCCAGCATGAGCGCGTCGCAATCGGCAAGCTTCGGTGCCCGCTCGGCGACCAGACGGTTGTGGGTCTCGGCGTCGCCGGCGCGCAGACGCGCCATCGCGTCGTCCACCAGGATCGTCCGCAGGCTCGCCGGACGTCCGGTCTCGGCGACGAATTCCTCGAACTCGTCCGTCATCGTGCCGACCGAGGGGCCGAAAGTCGCCAGCATGCCGATGCGCTCGCCCCTGGCGATGGCGGCACGGAACATCGCCTCGTTCGGCTTGAGCACCGGCACCGGCACGGCCTCCATCAGTCGGTCGATGGCCGGCCCGAAAGCCGAGCAGGTGATCAGGATGCCGTCGGCACCCATGTCGTGGCCGTAGCGGCCGAACCGCACGAAGCGCTCGATCATGGCCTCCGAGATCGCGGCCGGCTCCTTCGCCCGATCCAGCGAGAGACCATCGTCGAGCAGGTTGACCGTCTCGGCCTCCGGCCAGTTCTCCGCGAAGGCGGTCTGGATCGGTGCCATGGCGACCGGTGTCGCGTGCAGGAGGACGATGCGGGGAGCCATGCCGTGTCCCGGGCTGGTCGAAGCGCCGGCCCGCGGCCGGTCGTGGTGTTGTAAGCGATTTCAAATGGGTAGCAAGATAGCGCAGGTCAGGTTCCGCGACGCCCGGGCGGAGCGGTGCTGGCGCGCAGGATCAACGCGGCCTCGATCTCGGTGAGGCGCACCACCGGCTTGCCCTGGATCCGAGCGATCAGGTGGTCGCCGGCGGCGTGCCCGATCTCGGCGGAGTGGATGCGGATCGTCGTGAGCGGCGGGTCCAGGAAGGGCGCGAAGTCGGAATCGTTGTGGCCGATCACCGACAGGTCTCCGGGGATGGAGAGCCCCCGCGCCCGGGCCTCGATCATCGCCCCGAAGGCGATCTGGTCGGTGCCGCAGATGATCGCGGTCGGCGGCTCTCCGCCGGCCAGCATCTGGCGGAATCCGTCGCGGCCGCCGCCGATCCCGTAGGAGATCTCGATGTCGTGCTCCGGGGCGAGACCGAGGCCGCGGGCAGCGAGCGCCGCCGCGATGCCCGTCACCCGGGCGCCGCCGCGATCGTTGTCCTTGCGCAGGCCCGAGATCACACCGATCCGGCGATGCCCGAGATCCATCAGATAGTTGGCCGCCCGGGCCGCCGAGGCGGCGTTGTCGAAGCCCACGCAGGGGCGCTCGCGGGACAGGCTGAAGGTCTGCACCATCGGGATACCGGCGCGGGCGATCCGGGCATGGAGGTCCGGATGGTGGATGTCGCCGACCAGCATCAGCCCGTCGACGCCGCGCTCCAGCAGGAAGGTCGCCTCCCGCAACTCGTCCTCCAGGTCGTAGCCGGCATTGGCGGCGACCAGGGTGTAGCCCGCCTGCCGCAGCCGGTCCTGGAAGCTCGACAGGACACGCACGAAGGCTTCGTTCTCGATGTTGGGCACGACGGCGCCGACCGCCATGAACCGGCGCGTCGAGAGCGCCCGGGCCGCCCCGTTGGCGACGAAGCCGAGGTCCTGCGCGGCGCGTATCACGGCCTCCCGCTTGTCGGCCCGGACCCCGGCGAAGCCGTTGAGCACCCGGGAGACGGTGGCGGTGGAAACACCGGCGCGGCGGGCGACATCCCGCGCCACCGGGCCCCGGGATGGCGGGTCGAGAATGTCTCCAGGCAAAGCCCCGGTCAGCTCCCGCGTCGAAATCGTCTGCTTCCCTCAGCCAGCATCGACGGTCAGCGCGATGCGCATCGTCCCGGATCGACGGCATATCCGCATCGCGTCGATGCGTGACGCGGCCGGACCCGCAAACCGGCAGTATATTGACACCCCTCTTGCCTCCTGACTATCTGAAAGCGCTTTCAAGACAGCCGTGTATCGGGGCGGCCCGGAGGAGGATCCGATGGCGACGCTCGACCGGCCAGCGTCCGAGTTGAGAACGCCCGAGCGCGCGGCGCCAACCATCGGCGGCGCCGACGCGACGGCGGCGGGCATCGCCGCCCCGCAGGCGATCGTCACCAGCCTGAAGCGCAGCGACGCGGCCACGCCCTACCGGTTCCGCGACCTGCTGGCCCTCGACGATTTCGAGCGGCACGCACGCAAGCGCCTGCCGCCGATGATCTTTCAATACGTGGCCGGCGGGGTCGAGACCGGATCGGCCCTGGCGCAGAGCCGCGGTGCCTATGCCGATTACGCCCTTCTGCCCCGGCTGATGCGGGACACCTCTGGGCGCGACACCGCCACGACGCTGTTCGGCCAGACCTACGCGGCGCCCTTCGGCATCGGTCCGCTGGGTGGCGCCGCCTTCATCGCCTACCGGGGCGACCTCGTCCTGGCCGAGGCGGCGCGGCGGATGAACCTGCCGATGTGTCTGAGCGCGTCCTCGCTGATCAAGCTGGAGGACGTGTACGCCCAGAACCCGCAGGCTTGGTTCCAGGGCTACCTGCCGGGGGATCAGCACCGGATCGACCGTCTGCTCGACCGGGTCGAGGCTACCGGCTACCGGACCTTCGTGGTCACCGCCGATACGCCGACGCTGGGCAACCGGGAGCACAACACCCGCAGCGGCTTCTCCATGCCGATCAAGGTGACGCCCAAGGTGGCGTGGCAGAGCGCGACGCACCCGCGCTGGCTCCTGGGCACAGTCGCCCGGACCTTCCTCCAGCACGGGGCGCCGCATTTCGAGAACACCGAGGCGACGCGCGGACCGCCGATGATGTCGCAGGGGGCGGTGCGCAACACCATCGCCCGCGACCAGCTCTCGTGGAAGAACCTGGAGGCGATCCGCAAGCGCTGGTCCGGCAACCTGCTGGTGAAGGGGCTCCTGGCGCCGGAGGATGTCGAGATCGCCCGGTCGTGCGGCGTCGACGGCGTGATCCTCTCGACCCATGGCGGCCGCCAGCTCGACTACGCCGTCGCCCCCCTCGACGTGCTGCCGGAGGTCGCCGCCCGCAAGGGCGGGCTGAAGATCATCGTCGACAGCGGCATCCGCCGGGGCACCGACGTGATGAAGGCCCTGGCGCTCGGCGCCGACTTCGTCCTGCTCGGCCGGCCCTTCATGTTCGCCGCCGCGCTGGGCGGGGTGGCGGGGGTCGAACTCGCCATGCGGATCCTCAAGGAGGAGCTCAACCGCGACATGGCGCTGATCGGCGTGAACCGCCTGTCGGAGCTGAACCCCGATTTCCTCCGCCGCGTCCCGCGGCGGGGCTGAGGCAGGGGCGCCGTTGGCCATGAGCGTCGTGCAGCCGCGGGGCTCACCGCCACCCTCGCCGCTCGCATCGCCGTACCCGATTGCAGCCGACCGTCACGGCGTGCGGGACAAAACCCGACATCCGGGACACGGTCCGTTCCGAACGGGCCGCGTGACCGGACGGGCTCCGAGCGGCGCGCGGATCCCCTTTCCCGCACGGGAGAGGGGCCTTGTGCGTCGCGAGGTGAGAACAGGATCGCTGCCGTGTATCGTGGCCCCGCCACCGCGCGCAGCTGTCTATCCCTATCGATCGCGCGTTCTCCCACGCCGCACCGGGGACACCGTCGGCCGAGAGCGCTCTCCGGAGCCGCGTCCCATGACCACCGAGACCGTCCCGCAGAAACCCGTCCTCCTGACCGGAGCCTCGGGCGCACTCGGGCGCGTACTGACCCGCGCCCTCGGCGAACAGGGGTGGGCCCTCCGGCTTACCGACCGCGCCCCCTTCCCCGACCCCCTGCCCGCGGGGGCGCGCTTCCAACTTGCCGACCTGGAAGACGGGCCGGCGATCCTGCGGCTGGCCGAGGGCTGTGGCACGATCCTCCACTTTGGGGGGATCTCGGTGGAGCATCCGTTCGAGACGGTGATCGGCCCCAATATCCGCGGCCTCTACCACGTCTATGATGCGGCCCGCCGCGAGGGCGCGCGGATGATCTTCGCCTCCTCGAACCACGCCATCGGGTTCCACCCGCGCTCCGCGGTACTGGACGACGATTGCAGCCTCGCCCCGGACGGCTTCTACGGCCTGTCCAAGGCCTACGGCGAGCTGATGGGCGGCCTCTACCGCGACAAGCACGGGGTGGAGAGCGTCTTCCTGCGGATCGGCTCGTGCTTCCCGGAGCCCACCGACGCCAGGATGCTGGCGACCTGGCTGTCCTACGCCGACCTGACCCGGCTGATCGCCCGCGCCACCCTGGCGCCGAGCCTCGGACCGGCCGGTTCGGTGGTGATCTGGGCCGCATCCAACAACAGCCGCATGACATGGTGGCGGCGGGACGGGCGCGCCGTGATCGGCTGGACCCCGCAAGACAGCGCGGATTCCTACGCCGCGGCCCTGGAAGGCAAGACCAGCGGCGACCCGGTGGTCGAGCGCTACCAGGGCGGCGGGTTCGCGGGGATCGATTATTCACGGGCGGCGCCACCGCGGTGACGGCGCCCAGGCTTCCGGGCGACGGCACGCCCATCCGGACGCCGCATCCTGATGAAGTCCGGGCGCGGAGCGTCCGGGAGCGGCCATCCGATCGATGGATCGACAGTCGCCCACGCAACCCGATGGAACACGACATGGTAGACGCGCAGACGGTGACACGGCTGAAATGCGCCCTGGTGGTGCGCGGCGCCTTCGATGCGCATGTCATCCCGGCCTGCGAGGCCGCGGGTGGCCGGACGGCGATCCACTGGGCGCCGACCACCGTGATCATGAAGGCGCTCGCCGAGGGTGAGGCGGCCGACGCGGTGGTGGTTCTGTCGGACGCCATGGACCGGCTGATCGCGGAAGGCCGCGTGGAGCCGGAGAGCCGGGTCGATGTCGTGCGCTCGCGTTACGGCATCGCCGTCAAGGCGGGCGCTCCTCATCCGGACATCACGAGCGTCGAGGCGCTGAAACGCACCCTCGTGGAGGCGCGGTCCGTGGCTTATTCCCGGGCGGGGGCCAGCGGGATCTACTTCGCCGGCCTGCTGCCGCGGCTCGGCCTCGCCGACGCGGTCAACGCTCGGGCGACCATCATCCCGCAGGGGTTCACCGCCGAGAAGCTCGTCTCCGGTGAGGCGGACATCGCGGTCCAGCAGATCAGCGAGCTGATGGTGGTGCCGGGGATCGCGGTGGTCGGCCCCTTCCCCGAGCCGGTGCAGGAGGTGACGACCTTCGCGGCCGCGATCCTGCGCGATGCGACCGACCGGGCCGGCGCCGCCCGGTTCCTGGCCGGCCTGACGACGCCGGCGGCGGCTGCGGCGTACCGGGCGAGCGGGCTGGAGCCCGCCTTCTGAAACGCACGACGCGGCCGGATCCGGTCAAGCTCTTGATCATCGTCGGCACACCCTGCCCCGGAGCGCAGGGGGGCCGGATGAACGTCTCGCTGCCCGGGGCCATCCCGAGGCCATGGAGCCTGGAACCGAAGCGCAGCCGATACGGGCCGCGAAAGGCATGCGAGTGACTGTGCGCGCGACCCGGTCCGACGCGATCAGGACAGCGTCGCCGAGGCCTGCGCGGCGGGCACCACCGCGACGGCCTGTTCGACGCGTTCCGGATGCCGGCATCCCATCCCCGAACGGCGCCTGGACAGTGGGATGTCGAGCCGCCCGTGCGCCCCCACTCACACGCGCACGGGATCGACCCTATCGCGGACGGCGCGGCTCTCCTGATCGTCCGCATCCGGCACGGGCGGAAGGATCGGGAACGCGCCCCCGCCTGACGCCTGCGGCGACGGCTCTCTCGGCCGCGACGGGCTTCCCGGGGTTCGCGACCGCAAAAAAGTCCTTATGCTCGTGCTGTCCGGACGCCCAATCCCGTCCGACCGGATCGCCCCACTCATGCTGAAGACAGCCTTCGTTGCCGCCCGCGACCGTCAGCGGCTGTCCGAGATCGCCACGATCCTGATCGGCTTCGGCGTCACCCGCGTCGTGGACCGGCTCGGCCTGCGCTACCTGCCGCTGGTGCCGCGCCGTCAGCCCCGGGTCGACGTCACCCGCCTGTCCGAGCCCGAGCGGCTGCGCCGGGCGATCGAGGCGCTCGGGCCGACCTTCATCAAGTTCGGGCAGGTCCTGGCCAGCCGGCCGGATCTCCTGTCGCCGGCCTGGACCGAGGAACTGCAGAAGCTCCACAGCCAGGTCGTCCCGGTGACGTGGGAGCAGATCGGCCCGCAGCTCGAACTCGATCTCGGCGGCTCGCCCCTCGAGGTCTTCGCCGAGTTCGACACCAACCCCATCGCCTCAGCCTCGATCGCCCAGGTCTACCGGGCGCGGCTGCACTCCGGCGAGGACGTGATCGTCAAGGTGCTGCGACCGAACCTGCGCAAGATCATCGAGGCGGACCTGCGTCTGATGGCGCACGGCGCCCGCATCGTCGAGAACGAGTGGCCCGACATGGCCCGCTACCAGCCGCGGGAGCAGATGCGCCATTTGGCCGACGGGCTGAACGGCGAGCTCGATCTCTTGAACGAGGCCCGCAACTGCGAGCTGCTGGCCCAGATCTTCGAGGACCGCGACGACATCGTCTTCCCGAAGATCCACTGGGAATACTGCTCCGAGCGCGTGCTGGTGCAGGACTTCATCCACGGCATCCCGCCCAACGACGAGGCGGCCCTGCGCGCGGCGGGCATCGACAAGAAGCTGCTCGCCCAGAAGGGCACCGACGCGTTCCTGCAGATGGCACTGATCGAGGGCGTGTTCCACGCCGATCCGCACCCCGGCAATATGCTGGCCCTGCCCGGCAACAAGATCGGCTTCATCGATTTCGGCATCATCGGCCGGCTGTCGCAGCGGCGGCGCTCGCAGCTGCTCGTGCTGATCGGCGCCATGCTCAAGCAGGATGCCGACGGCCTCATGGCCGTGCTCCTCGACTGGACCGGCACCAGCAACCCGGACCTGACCCGCCTCCAGGTCTCGGCCCAGTCCTTCGTGGAGAGCCACTCGTCGATTCCGCTGAATCTCGGACTGGTGCTCACCGACTTCATGAACATGGCCCGCGAGAACGACCTCGCCATGCCCACCGACCTCGCCATCCTGTTCAAGGGGCTGGTGACCGCCGACGGCGTGATGCGCCACCTCGACCCGAACTTCGACCTGTTCGCCGCCGCCGGTCCCACGGTGCGCGCCAGCATGCAGACGCAGTTCTCGCTCTCGGCCCTCAAGCAGAAGGCCGAGGCTCTGGGCGTGGGTCTGTATGGTGCCGCCTCGGAGCTGCCGACCCTGATCCACCTGATGCTGGTGCGCCTCAAGCAGGGGCGCGTCACCGTCGAGATCGAGGTGAAGGGCCTCGACAAGGTCACCCGCGGCATCGAGCGCGCCGCCGCGCGGGTCGCCGTGGCCCTGGTGGTGGCGGCCTTCGCCACCCAGCTCGCGCCCCGGCTGATCGACCTCGGCACCCCCGTCTTCGTCTCGATCGGATTAATTATTTTCATCCTGGGGATCGGCTGGCTCGTGCTGCTGATGCGAAATAAGTAACCGTCTTCGCGCCTGCACTCGGCGATTAAAACCGTCTCACCTGCGACCGAATACCGTACTCGTTTGATTATCCCGCACGCCATGCTAGCGTGACACGTCCAGCGATTCGCTTGGCTGCGAGTGGCCAGACGGCACCAGAAGCGGTTCAGACCGCCAGTGCCGCTCAGGCTCCGACTTCGCGTCGCCGCGCCGCGTGATCGGGAGACCTCCGGCGGTGCGCCTTGCACGGGCGCCCCGTCGCGACGACGAGGGGGGAAGGCGGGCGATGGATGCGGACATCGTACGGCCGCGGATCGACGGGGTTGAGTGCCACGTCGAGACGCTCGAAGCGGAGAACATCCGCCTGCGCCACTTGCTCTCCCAGGCCACAACGCAGGCGGACCGGGAACGGCAGCGGAGCCGGCGACTCGGTCGGATCGTCGAAGCGGCGAGCCGTGTCGAAGCCGGGCGCCTGGCGGCCGAATGGATTGCGACGCCGCACAGGCCGACATTCCGGGGAACTTCCGGGCTCGGCTCGGCGATGGCACCACGCGCCACCGACCGGCTGCTCCCGTCGGGGTCACAGCAAGCCACAAACGATTTCCTGGAACTGCTGGACCGTGACGGGTGCCTGATCACCGCCAGCGAGGACGGCCCGGCCCTGTCCGCCGCCGCGGACGAGGCGGAGGCGATCGGCCGGCCCTGGATCGAGGCCTGGACGCGCGCCGAGGATCGGGAGGCCGTGGCCGCGGCCCTGGACCGGGCGCGGATCGGACGCCCGAGCCGGTTTCAGGCCCAGTCGGAGACCGGCGGCACGATCCGGTGGTGGGACGTGGCCGTCACGCCGATCGGTGCGGCACCGGACCGGCCCGAGCGCATCCTGGCCGTGTCACGCGATATCACCGAGTTGAAGCTGACCGAGGCGAACCAGACGCTGCTGATGCAGGAACTCGCCCATCGGATGAAGAACACGATGGCCATGGTCCAGGCCGTCGCCACGCAGACGATGCGCAACGCGCCCTCGCTGGAGGCGGCCGGCGAGGCCTTGGCCGCGCGGCTTCTGGCCCTGGCCAAGGCCCACGACGTCCTGCTGCAGGGCTCCTTCGCCCGGGCTTCACTGACGGGCCTGGTCGAGGGGGCCGTGTCCCTCCACGGGGACGGCGTGGCGGGCCGCTTCCGCATCGCCGGCCCCGATCTGACGCTCGGCCCGCGGCACGGCATGACCCTGGCGCTGATGCTGCACGAGCTCGGGACCAACGCGGCCAAGTACGGCGCGCTGTCGGTGGCCGCAGGCTGGGTCCGCATCACCTGGAACGTCGCGGAGGCGGCGGGCGGGCAGACGCTCCGGTTCCGGTGGGAGGAGAGCGGCGGACCGCCCGTCACGCCTCCGACCCGGACGGGCTTCGGCACCCGTCTCATCGCCCGCAGCCTCGCCCACAGCTTCGGCGGGACCGCCCACCTGAGCTATCCCCGCGAGGGCGCGGTGCTGACCTTCGAGGCGCCCCTCGACGCCGTGATGGCGGCCTGATCCGGACTTTGCTGCCCGGCGCTAGGCGCTGAGCCGGGTCTGCGCCCGCAGGTCCCGGAGGGCCGCGATCGTCCGGTCGCGCAGGGTTCTGAGGTCGATCAGCGATCCAGTCAGATCGTCGCCGGCCTTGGCGGATTCCTCGAGACCGCGGCAGGCCCGGGACAGCTCGGCGCAGCCGAGCATGCCCGACATCGAGACCAGCGTATGCGCCTCGCGGCCGTAATCGTCATTGGCGCGATCCGGCCCCTCGAAGGCGGTGGTGAGACTGACGACGAACCGGTCGAGGAGGCCGACGAGCTTCTCCGCGCCGATGACGGCCGTGAGTTCATCGAGCGCGTCCCGGTCCACCAGGGAGTGCGACACCGTCCGTCTCCAATTGCGGATGCGTCGCAGCAATCAAGAAGCGCGCAACCAGGTCGTTGGCCAGAGGCCAGACTCGCACAGACATGTTTACACCGGCCTGCGTCAGCTTTTCAACAAAGCGTGACCGGTTGGCGCCCTCATCGGGACGGATCCCGGCGCGCCGGTCGGCGCGAGGCGGCCGCCCAGTCGACTGAGAAGCGTTCCGGGCGCGGCGCAACCCACATTGGCACGACCGTGCGCCGCGCGTTGCGAATCAGTTCGGGCTCTCCTAGCCTCGGGAACTGTCGCGCTGGCATCGGGAGGGAGCTGCATGAGTGCTGTGTTTGCCGTCCTCACCGCAGGACTTGACCGCGCCCCCGTGCGGGTCGGCTAAACGCTTCCCGCTTTCGCCCGGCCCCGCTGCCCGGCGCTCCTGAATACACGCCCGTCTCATTTCGCCGGCGCGCATCCTTCGCGATGGTGCGCCCGCGTCGCTCGGAGCCGACGCCTGCCCGCGTCGGGCACATGCATGTCTCTGTCCTCGCCCCGGCAGGCGGACGCGGTCCGTCGCGTCCTGGCCTTCGTCGTCCGCAGCTGGCACAGGCGCTGGCCCCTCGTCGCCGGTCTTACCGGCGCGATCACGCCCGCCACCCTGGCGGAAGTGTTGCTGCCGCTCTACGCGGGCCGCTTGGTCGACGCCCTTTCGGGAGCGAGCGCCGCGCGGCGCTGGAGGCGGCGTGGCCCGCCTTCCTGGCGATGACCGGGCTCGGCCTCGCCACCGCGGTGCTGCGGCATGTCGCGTGGAGCCTGGTGGTGCCGCTCTCGCTGCACACCATGAGCGGCATCGTCCGCAACGGCTTCGGCCGGGTCCAGCGCTTCTCCCCGGAGTGGCACGCCAACACCTTCTCGGGCTCCACGGTCCGGAAGATCTCCCGCGGCATGTGGGCGATCGACGGACAGGACGTGGCGTCGGCGAGCCAAGCGCGCCTGCGGGCTCAGGTCGCCATCGTGCCCCAGGAACCGGTGCTGTTCCACCGCTCCCTGGCCGAGAACATCGCCTATGCCCGCCCCGGCACCTCGGCGCAGGAGATCGAGCGGGCGGCGCATCTCGCGAACGCGCACGCCTTCATCGGGCGGCTGCCCAAGGGCTACGCCACGCTGGTCGGCGAGCGCGGGGTCAAGCTCTCGGTCGGCGAGCGCCAGCGCGTGGCGCTCGCCCGCGCCTTCCTGGCGGATGCGCCGATCCTGATCCTCGACGAGGCGACCTCGAGTTTGGATTCGGAATCCGGGGCGCTGGTGCAGGAGGCCATGATCCGACTGATGCGCGGGCGCACCGCCATCGTCATCGCCCATCGGCTGTCGACGGTGCGGGCCCTCGATCGCATCCTCGTCTTCGACCGCGGCCGCATCGTCGAGGACGGCCCCCACGCAGCCCTGATGCGTCACCCGAACGGGGCGTATCGGGCCCTGTTCGAGCGGCAATCCGTCCTGGCGGAGGGCGTGTGAGGATCCTGTTCGTCTGCGGCCGGGCGCGCGCCCGCAGCCCGACCGCAGAGCAGATCTTCGCGCGCGTCCCTGGGATCGAGACGGCCAGCGCCGGCGTGTCGCCCGACGCCGACGAGCCGGTGGACGTCGACCATCTCGCCTGGGCCGAGATCGTCGTCGTCATGGAGCCCGCGCACCGGCGCAAGCTGATACGGCGCTTCGGGGCACATCTGCGCGGGGTCCGCCTCGTCTGCCTCGATATCCCCGACGCCTACGCGTTCATGGCGCCCGCGTTGGTCCGCCTGCTGGAAGCGCGCGCGGGCCGCTTCCTGCCGCGCTGAGCGCGCGCCGCGGAGGAACCCGTGACGCCGCCGAGGGATCGCCATCGCCGTCCGATGCCGGCAGCCGCATTGCCGGTTTTTAATCTTGCGGACATGCCACCAAATCATCGCCGGTCTATTATCTGAACACGGAATGAATAAGGCCAATGCAGATGAAGGCCTTGTCTCCGTTAATAGAGGGATATTTCACTATGTCCTACCATAAATCCATGGTTGCGGCCCTCGTGCTCACCACAATCGTCGGCGGAACGGCCTACGCGGCGGAGCAGGCGGCCCAGCACAACGGCACGCAGGTCAGCGCGAGCCAGACCGCAATCGACAAGGATGTCGGCAAGCTCTCGAAGGACGGCGCGCAGGGCTTCAGGGATCTCCAGCTTACCCGCCTCGCGATCTTCGAGGCCAATCCCGGCCAGGCCAAGGACATGATCGCCAAGGCTCAGGCGGCCTTCGCGAAGGCCAAGTCGGACGACGCGGTGTTCACCAAGGCCGAGGCCGAGCTCAAGTCGCCGGCCGACATGGCCGCTCACAAGGCGACCGCGCCGGGGGACAAGGCCGGAGCCAAGCCGGCTTCCAAGGAGCAGGTCGCCTGGGTGCCTGTCGACGCGCAGCTGACCGTGGGCGACGATTTCGTGGCCACGCCCACCAAGGCCTCGGCGGTGACCGAGGCGAACAAGAACCTCGCACAGGGTGACCAGAAAGGCGCCTTGGAGAAGCTCAAGCTCGCCCATGTCGACGTCAACTTCACGATGGCAGTCCTGCCGCTGAACACGACCATCGCAAATGTCGACCAGGCGGCGGCGCTGATCGGACAGGGCAAGTATTACGAAGCGAATGCGGCTCTGAAGACAGCCCAGGACAACATGCGCTTCGACGTGATCGATGCGGTCGCGGTGCCCCAGAAGGCGACCGCCGCCGCGGCCGACAAGGGCGTGCCGCAGGCCACGGGCACGACCGCGGGTGCCAAGACCGGTCGGTGACCGACCGCTGAGGATGGCCGCGCCCGATGGATCTCAGGCGCGGCCCGGTCGGCACGAACACGGGAGGGTCGCGTGCGGCGATTCTGGATCTCGACCGTCCTGGGACTCGAACTGCTCCTCGGCGGAACCCTGACGGCGTCCGCGCGGGCGTCGGGGGTTCCGGACTTCAATATCCGGGCGATCTGCGCGCCGGAGCACCGGGCGGGATCCAGCGCCGTCGATCGGGCGAGCTACCGGGGTTGCCTGTCCGACGAGGCTGCCGCGCGGCGCACCCTGATCAGGCGCTGGGCCACGTTCGACGTGGCGGAGCGCCGGACCTGTGCGGCGGAGAGCCAGATCGGCGGCGCCCCATCCTACGTGGCGATGCTGACCTGCCTGCAGCTCGGAAGCGACGCGCTGCCGGTCAACCCGTCGGGTCCGCCCTGAGACGACGGCATCCGCGCGACGCCCGCCTGCACGCGCCATGTCGACGCCGCAACGGATCGCACGTCCGTGATCCACGCATGAGGAACCAGCGACATCTCCAAGACGTCCTGCACTATCTATTGAATGGAGGAGGCATCATGTTCAAGACTACGGCTCGCGCTGCTCTTTGCCTGGCTTGCGTCTGGTCCATCACGCCCGCTCTAGCGGCCCCGAAGGAGATGCCCCAGGGCAAGCGTGATGAGATGTCGATGAAGGACACCAAGCACGAGGTGGCGATGCAGCGGAAGGAGAATAAGGAAGCCAACAAGAACGTCGACAGCCTGATCACGAACCGCAAGTGAGCGGTCGCGTTCCCGTCGACGACTGACTGTCTTGCTACCGAGAGGAACACCGGACGCTGTGCTCCTCTCCCGGCGGTCCCGGGCCTGGCTCGGGACGGCTCGCGCGCGGTTCACTCGGCATCGCGGCCCGCGTGCGGTCTTCGAGTGGTCACCGGGCCGGGCCTTGGCTTAGGGATGGGTCCGGGCGCGCACGGCGCCGCCGCAGGAGCCAGCGCCATGCCCGGTCGGACTTCGTCGTGACGGCCTACAGCCTGCGCGCCCGGCTGCTCGCGCTCTGGGTCCTGCTGCTCGCCTCCGCGGCTGCGACCGCCTACCTGATGTTCGGCGTGTACAATCAATCGACCGGCGTCCAGGTGGCGCAGGCCGATCTCGCGGTCGGGCGCGCCTGCCGCGAGATCATCGACCGCTACGCCGCCCTGGTCCGCGCCCGCGGCCGCGGAATCACAGAGGGCGACCGCGTCGGCACCGTGTCCGCCGCGCTGGCGCGCTTCCCCGGCATCGAGGGCGGGATCTGGAGCGCCTCGGGCAAGTCCGTGGCCTACGCCTATCCGACCTACGAGGGGACCGGACCGAAGACCGACCTTCCGGCGGCCGAGCACGACGCCATCGCGGCATTGAACGCCCAGGCCCTGCGCGTCGACCACGCGGTCTCGGACCGTCGGCCGAGCCGGACCCAGGTGCTGATGCTCCAGGCCTGCCCCCTGCACGGGCCGGAGGCCGGCCTCACCGCGTGGGCGATGGCGCGGGCGCATGTCAACGACGGCCCGACCTACACGCGCTTCCTCGCCGGGCTCGGCTTCCTGGCCGCGACCGTGCTCGGATCGGCGGCCTTCCTGGGCTGGTTCCTGTACGGCTTCTCCGGGCGGATCGCCCGCCTGGAAGCGGCACTCGCAGCGCCGCGCCCGGACGGCGAGGATCTGCCGCATCTCGACCGCACCGGCGAGCGGGAGCTCGACCGGCTGGTGGACGCCCTCAACGCCGCAGGCGGTCGGCTGCGGGAGGCGCAGTCCCGCATCGTGGCGACCGAGCGCTTGGCTGCGGTCGGCCGGCTGGCGGCGAGCATCGCCCATGAGATCCGCAATCCCATCGCGGCGATGCGGCTGAAGGCCGAGAACGCCCTGGTCAGCGGCGATCCGCACCGCGCCGCCTCAGCCCTCGAGACGGTGCTCGGCCAGATCGCCCGGGTCGACACTTTGCTGCGCGACCTCCTCAACCTGACGCAGGCGCGGGCGCTCAACCGGACTCCCACGCCGGTGGCGCCCCTCCTGGCGGAATGCGCGCACCTGCACGAGGATCTGGCGCACGCGCGCTCCGTTCGGGTCGCGATCGCCGCCGACGGACTGCCCGCCACGGACCATCCGCATCTCGACCGGGCGCAGATCGCCCGGGCCCTCGACAACCTACTGCTGAACGCCCTGCAGCACGCGCCGCCGGGCGGCCGGATCCGCCTCGGGGCCGAACGGCTCACGGCCGACGGCGCCTTGCGGCTGCGCCTCAGCGTCGCCGATACCGGCGCCGGCATCGATCCGGCGATTCGCGCCAGCCTGTTCGAGCCCTTCGTCACCAGCCGGCCCGACGGCACCGGCCTCGGCCTCGCGATCGTCCGCGAGATCGCCCTGGCGCATCGCGGCGAGGCCAGGCTGGTCGCGGACGCCCCCGAGACCACCTTTGTCCTGGATCTGCCATGGCAACCATCCTGATCGTCGACGACGACAGAGCCCTGCGCGACGGGCTCGCCGAGACGGTGACCGATCTCGGACATACACCGGTCCCGGTCGCGTCCGGCTCGGAGGCGCTGGCGCGGCTGCACGAGGGGCCGGTGGCGGCGGTGCTCCTCGACCTGCGCATGCCCGGCGACCTCGACGGCATGGCCACGCTGGAGCGGATCCGTGCCCTGCCGGAGCCCCCGCCCGTGACGGTGCTGACCGCCTTCGCGAGCCCGGCCAACACCATCGAGGCGATGCGCCTCGGCGCGCACGACCACCTCACCAAGCCGATCGGCCGCGCGGACCTCGCCGCGGTGCTCGACGCGATGCTGCGCGAGGCCCGGTTCGATCCGGGCAGCGCCGCTCCGCCGCCGGAGCATCCGGTTCTGATCGGATCGAGCGCGGGCATGCGGAAGATCCAGAAGACCATCGGCCTCGTCGCCGACAGCGCGTCGACGATCCTGATCCAGGGCGAGACCGGCACCGGCAAGGAAGAGGTCGCCCGGGCCCTGCACGCCTTCTCGCGGCGCCGCGCGCGGCCGTTCATCCCGGTGAACTGCGCGGCGATCCCGGCCGATGCCCTGGAGAGCGCGCTGTTCGGCCATGTCCGGGGGGCCTTCGCGGGCGCGATCGCGGACCGCGCCGGCGCCTTCCACGAGGCCGAGGGCGGCACCCTGTTCCTGGATGAGATCGGCGACATGCCGGCGGCGATGCAGGCCAAGATCCTGCGGGTGATCCAGGATTGCGTCGTGACCCCGCTGGGGGGTCGGTCCACCCGAGTCGATGTCCGCCTCGTGGCGGCGACGCATCGCGATCTGCCGCAGCTGGTCGCCGAGGGTCGGTTCCGGGCCGACCTGTTCTACCGGCTGAACGTCGTGCCGATCACCCTGCCGCCCCTGCGTGAGCGCCTCGCCGACATCGTGCCCCTGGCCGAGCATTTCCTCGTGCCCTCGGGCAAGCGCCTCAGCGGTGGAGCCGCCTCGCGCCTGCTGGCCTACGAATGGCCCGGCAACGTCCGGGAGTTGCGCAACGTCGTGGAGCGGGCGGCCATGCTGGTGCGCGGTGGCGCCATCGCGGCCGAGGCGATCGACCTGCCGGCGATGCGGACCGACCGGCGTGGCGGCGATACGGCGGACAGCTGGCTGGCCGGGGATCTGCCCGGCGCCGTCGCCCGCCTGGAGCGGACCATGATCGCCGCCGCGCTCCGCGAAGCCGACGGCAACCGCGCCCGCGCCGCCCGCCGCCTCGGCATCCAGCGGCAGCTCCTCTACGCCAAGATCGAGCGCTATGGCCTCGCTGCGCCAGGGGCTGATCTGTCGGAAGAGACGACAGAAGCTGTCGGGAATCCGGACGCTGCGCGGGACATCGACCCGAGCTGACGCCTCTGGGACCGGAGAAGCGTTCACATCCGGCGTGAGGACTGCCGCGGCCGGGAACCGTTGGCACGCGCGGGCGTCGAGCCCCGCATGCGACGGCGCGGCCCGGATCGGGACCGGGCCATTCGTCGATCGGGGGATCGCGGCGGGATGGACAGGATCGAGACAGGCGCGGGCGCGCGCGGCAGCCGGACCACCTCCGCGAAGGCTTTGCGCGGCCTCGACGCGCTCAACTTCTTCCTCGCGGACGTGCGTGACGGCCTCGGCCCCTACCTCGCCATCTACCTGATCGCCGTGCGCGGTCCCGACCAGGGCTGGAACGAGGCCACCACCGGCCTCGTGATGACCATTGCGGGCATCCTCGGCCTCGTAGCGCAGACGCCGGCCGGGGCGCTGATCGACGCCACCAACCACAAGCGCGCGGTGGTGATCGGCGGTGCCATCGCGGTGACGGCGAGCTGCCTCGTCCTGCCGTTCATCACCAACTTCTACCTCGTCACCGCCACCCAATCGATCGCCCACGTCGCCGGCACGATCTTCCCTCCGGCGCTCGCCGCGATCACTCTCGGCCTCGTCGGACCGAAGATGTTCGCCAAGCGGATCGGCCGCAACGAAGGCTTCAACCATGCCGGCAACGCGGTCTCCGCGGCGCTGGCGGGCGGTCTGGCCTATTTCTTCGGGCCCGTGGTCGTGTTCTGGCTGATGGGCATCCTGGCGGCGCTCTCGATCGGCGCCATGCTGATGGTGCCGGCCGACGCCATCGACAACGACCTCGCCCGGGGCATGACCGAGGAGGAGGAGCAGGCCCAGGAGAAGCCCTCGGGCCTCGCCACCCTGCTGCAGAACCGGGCGCTGCTCCTGTTCGCCGTGCTCTGCGCGATCTTCCACCTCGCCAACGCAGCGATGCTGACCTCCGTGGGCCAGTTGCTGACGCACCTGTCGGGCAAGGATCACGCGACGTCGCTGATCGCGGTCTGCATCGTGGCGGCGCAATGCGTGATGGTGCCGGTGGCGATCTTCGTGGGCGCCAAGGCCGACGTGATCGGCCGCAAGCCGATCTTCCTGACCGCTTTCGGGATCCTGGCGCTGCGCGGCGTCCTCTACACCCTGTCGGACAACCCGTTCTGGCTGGTGGGCGTGCAGCTCCTCGACGGGATCGGCGCCGGCGTCTACGGCGCGCTGTTCCCGATCGTGGTGGCCGACCTGACCCGCGGTGGCGGCCGGTTCAACGCGGCCCAGGGCGCCGTGGCCACGGCTCAGGGAATTGGCGCCTCGTTGAGCGCCACGCTCGCCGGCGTCATCATCGTGTCCGCCGGCTATTCCACCGCCTTCCTGGCGCTGGCGGCCATCGCGGCGCTCGGCTTCGTGCTGTACTTCGCACTGATGCCCGAGACCCGTGGCGCGGTGCGCGCGGGCAGCGAGCCCGAGAGCGGCGGGGGCAGGACCCCGGCTGTGCCGGTGCGCGCCTGAACGCGGCGCTTCGACCCCGAAGCCACGACGGCTTCTGCCGTCCGTGTCGATGCCTGGCGCCGCAGGCGAAGCCGAAAGCGGCGCCGTTCCTGTCGGCCGGGCCTTACGACACCGCGGCCAGCTCCGGCGCAGCCGTCGCCGTAGCCGGGTCGGTCGCCTCCGGCGGGGCCTTCCGCGAGACGTAGTAGATGTCGACGGCGCGCCAGAAGGCCCCCTGCTCCTCCACCGAGCGGCGGGCGAGGGACGCCTCAAGGATCGACATCGCGGCCCGTGCGGGCTCGCTCCGCTCGAGTTCCTCGAGCAGGCCGGCGAGATTCAGCATGGGGCTTACCTCCGAGCGGACAACAACCCTAACTAACGCCCGAGCGGGCGTAACGATCCGCCGCGCCCTGCATGTCCGAGCCCTGCATGATCCTTGCCTCGGACCGAGGCGCGGCTACCATCCCCGCGTCGAGTCCGACTCGTCCTCCCGTCCATCATCGAGGATTTCCGATGTTCTCCTGCCGAAGCGGTGCGGCCCTACACCTGCGCGGAGCGATCTTCGCCCTGGCCCTGGCCGGCGGATTCGGGGCGGCTCCCCTCGGCGCCCGCGAGATGCCCGAGTCCGGCACCGCCGCAGCGGTGAAGAAGCCGAACGTCGTGATCCTCGCCACCGGCGGCACGATCGCCGGCGCCGGCGCCGATGCCGCCAACAGCGCCACGTACACGGCCGCTAAGGTGCCGGTCGACAAGCTGATCGCGGCCGTGCCGCAGGTGAACACCATCGCCAATGTCCGCGGCGAGCAGGTCTTCCAGATCGCCTCCGAGAGCTTCACCGACGCCCAGCTCGTCCAGCTCGGCAAGCGCGTGTCCCAGCTTCTGAAGCAGGATGACGTCGACGGCATCGTCATCACCCACGGGACCGACACCCTGGAGGAGACCGCGTTCTTCCTCGACCTCGTGGTGAAGAGCGACAAGCCGATCGTGGTGGTCGGCTCGATGCGGCCGGGCACGGCGATCTCGGCGGACGGTGCCCTCAACCTGCTCGACGCCGTCACGGTCGCCGCCAGCAAGGAGGCGATCGGCCAGGGCGTCACCGTGACGATGAACGACTACATCCAGTCCGGCCGCGACGTGAACAAGCGGACCAACATCGTGCCCAGCGCCTTCTACAGCCAATGGGGCCCGCTCGGCATGGTCGTCGAGGGCAAGACCTATTTCTTCCGCTCGCTCACGAAGCGGCACAACATGAGCTCCGAATTCGACATCGACCAGATCGACAGCCTGCCGCTGGTCGGCATCGTCTACGGCTCGGGCAACATGATCCCGGGCGTTTACGATGCCGAGGTCCAAGCGGGCGCCAAGGCGATCGTCAACGCCGGCACCGGCAACGGCTCGGTCCCCGGCTACCTCGTCGACAAGCTCAAGGACATCCGCTCCAAGGGGACGCTCGTGATCCGTTCCTCACGGGTGCCGGATGGATTCGTCCTGCGCAACGCCGAGCAGCCCGACGACAAGTACGATTGGGTGGTCGCCCACGATCTGAACCCCGCCAAGGCCAAGGTCCTGGCGGCCGTGGCGCTTACAAAGACGACCGACACCAAGGAGTTGCAGCGCATCTTCTGGGAGTATTGAGGGTCGGCGACGGACGCGTGCCGCCCGGGTCGCAAGCGCGGATTCCGGCGCCGCTGCAACCCGGGCGGTCCCATCAGCCGCGCCTCATTCTGAGGTGCGGCGACGTCGCCTCGCAGGAGCGCTCCGGCGAGCCGCCCGATGCCTGGAGCGCCCCGGCGCCTCAGGATGAGGCCGTGAATCGGACGCCGGCTCCCGAAATGGCCGGGCGCTCCCGCGCGCCGCCCGGGTTACATCCCGCGGTGCACTCCTTAGATACCAGCCACCGACGCGACCGCCGGACCGAGCCCGAATCACGGCCTCAGCCCCGCGCCCGTCGGCACCGAGCCTGGAGGAACGAGAATGACCGAGCTTCATCCCGAGGTCGCGGCGGTCACCGAGCGCGTCGTGGCGCGCTCCCGCGAGACCCGGCGCGCCTATCTCGACCTGATCGCCCGTGAGCGCGAGTCGGGGGTCCGGCGCGGCAAGCTCGCCTGCGGCAACCTCGCCCACGGCTTCGCGGCCTCCGGCGAGGACAAGGCGGCGATCCGCGACGAGCGGACGGTGATGAACATCGGCATCGTCACCGCCTACAACGACATGCTCTCGGCTCATCAGCCCTACGGGCGCTATCCGGACCAGATCAAGCTGTTCGCCCGGGAGCGCGGGGCCACCGCGCAGGTGGCGGGCGGGACGCCGGCCATGTGCGATGGCGTCACCCAGGGGCAGACCGGCATGGAGCTGTCGCTGTTCTCCCGGGACACAATCGCCCTGTCCACCGCGGTGGCCCTGAGCCACGGCATGTTCGACGGCGCGGCGCTCCTCGGCATCTGCGACAAGATCGTGCCGGGCCTGCTGATCGGCGCGTTGCGCTTCGGCCACCTGCCGACGATCCTGATCCCGGCCGGGCCCATGCCCTCCGGCCTCGCCAACAAGGAGAAGCAGCGGATCCGCCAGCTCTACGCCGAGGGCAAGGTCGGCCGCGCGGAACTGCTCGAATCCGAGTCGGCCTCCTACCACGGCGCCGGGACCTGCACGTTCTACGGCACCGCCAACTCGAACCAGATGATGATGGACATGATGGGCCTGCACATGCCCGGCGCGTCCTTCATCAATCCCGGCACCAAGCTGCGCCAGGCCGTGACCCGGGCGGCGATCCACCGGCTCACCGAGATCGGCGCAGCCGGCAACGATTACCGGCCGCTCGGCCTGTGCGTCGACGAGAAGGCGATCGTGAACGCCGCGGTCGGCCTGCTCGCCACCGGCGGCTCGACCAACCACGCGATCCATCTGCCGGCCATCGCCCGCGCCGCCGGCATCGTGATCGACTGGGCGGATATCGATCGCCTCTCCAGCGCGGTTCCGCTGATCGCCCGCGTCTATCCGAACGGCTCCGGCGACGTGAACCACTTCCACGCGGCCGGCGGCATGAGCTTCGTCATGGCCGCGCTGCTGGATGCCGGCCTGCTGCACGACGACATCCTCACCGTGGCGGGCCAGTCGCTGCGCGACCACGCCCGCGACCCGAAGCTCGCCGGCGAGGAGTTGGTCTTCGAGGACGCCGTGCCGGAGAGCCTCGACGACGCGATGCTCCGCCGGCCCGCGAACCCGTTCCAGCCGGATGGCGGCATGCGGCTGGTGAAGGGCAATCTCGGCCGGGCGACGTTCAAGACCAGCGCCGTGGAGGAGCACCGCCGGACCATCGAGGCACCGGCCCGGGTCTTTTCGGACCAGGACGATGTGCTCAAAGCCTTCAAGGCCGGCGAGCTGGAGCGGGACGTCGTGGTGGTGGTCCGCTTCCAGGGCCCGAAGGCCAACGGCATGCCGGAGCTGCACAAGCTCACCCCGCCGCTGGGCGTGCTGCAGGACCGCGGCCACAAGGTCGCGCTGGTGACCGACGGGCGCATGTCGGGGGCTTCGGGCAAGGTTCCGGCCGCGATCCACCTGAGCCCCGAGGCGCTGGGCGGCGGTCCGATCGGGCGGATCCGCGACGGCGACATCGTCCGCCTGAGCGCGGCGGACGGGCTGCTGGAGGTGCTGGTCGACGAGGCAGAGCTGGCCGCCCGGCCGGAGGCCGAGGCTCCGGAGCCGGCGCAGGGCACCGGTCGGGAATTGTTCGCGTTCATGCGCCAGGGGGCCGATACGGCGGAGCGGGGCGCCTCGGCGATGCTCGCCGCCGCCGGTCTCTGAGTTCATAGAGGAGGTGCCGACCATGAATGATCTGACCAGCATCGACGCGCTGATGCGCTCCGTGCCCGTCATTCCGGTCCTGGTGATCGACGACGTGGCTCAGGCCCGGCCCATCGCCGAAGCCCTGGTGAAGGGCGGCCTGACCGCCCTGGAGGTCACCCTGCGCACTCCGGCCGCCCTCGATATCATCCGGGAGATGACCCGGGTCGAGGGCGCGGTTGTGGGCGCCGGGACGGTGCTCAACCCCCGCGACCTGGAGAACGCCCTGAGGGCGGGGGCGGAGTTCATCGTCTCGCCGGGGCTCACCGACCCGCTGACCGACGCCGCCAAGGCCAACGGCGTCCCCTATCTGCCGGGCGTCGCCACGGCGGCCGACATCATGCGCGGGCTCGATCACGGGCTCGACCGGTTCAAGTTCTTCCCGGCCGAGGCCGCGGGCGGGATCAAGGCGCTGAAGGCGCACGCGGCGGTGTTCGGCGCGGTGCGGTTCTGCCCGACGGGTGGCATCACCGAGGCGACCGCCCCCGACTGGCTGGCGCTCCCGTCCGTGCTCTGCGTCGGCGGGAGCTGGGTGGTGAAGCCCGGCACGCCCGATCCGGCGGCGATCGAGCAGGCAGCCCGGGCCGCTGCGGGGCTGCGGACAGGAGCTCACCGCTAAGTCGCCGCGTCCGAAGGGCGTCCCTCCTCCCTCTCGGGGGAGGGAGAGCCGCGGCGTCTCCGGCGTCTCCTGCCGATCCCGATAGATGTCGCCGCCAGCCGGTGCGGCGGATGAAGATCGCGCTTGTCCCGGAGACGCTGGCGTCCGGCGGCGACGTTTAGGCTCGCAGCCCTCTTCCGCCGAAGGCGCGCTGCGGCGCCGCCCGCTACTCCGCCGGCAACGCCTCCCGCCGCGCCCGCGGCACGAACACACAGCCCTCCGGCTCCAGCGTGATGCGCCGCTCGTGGAACGCGTCCAGCGTCGAGCGGTGGCCGATCGACACGATCGTCGTCCCGGGCAGGCGCTCGCGCAGCATCCGGTAGAGGGCCGCCTCGGAGGGTTCGTCGAGCGAGGCCGTCGCCTCGTCGAGGAACAGCCATTCCGGCTTGGACAGAAGCGCACGGGCGATGGCCAGCCGCTGCTGCTCGCCCCCCGACAGCCGCCGCTCCCAGGTGTCGGTCTGGTCGAGGTGGTCGACCAAGTGCGGCAGCTGGGCGGCCGTCAGCGCATCCTTGATCGCCGCGTCCGAGAACTGATCGGTCGTGTTCGGGTAGACCACGGCGCCACGCAGTGTCCCCTGGGGGATGTAAGGCCGCTGCGGCAGCACCAGCGCCGACTGCCCGGCGGGCACGTCGACCCGGCCCTTGCCGAACGGCCAGATCCCCGCGATCGCGCGGAACAGGGTCGACTTGCCCGAGCCGGAGGGACCCGTGACCAGGGTCGCGCCGCCCCGCGGCAGGGTCAGCGTGTCGGCGGTCACGATCGGGCGCCCGTCCGGCAGGGCGAGGACGAGTCCGCGCGCGGTGACGTCGCCCGTGCTCTCGTTGCCCTGGATCAAGCCGTAGCCTGCGGCCTCGAGGGCCTCGGCCTTGGTCATGGCCCGGCGGAAGGATCCGAGACGGTTGGTGTTGGCCTTGTAGGCCGCGAGCGTCGTGTAGGAATCCACAAAAAATGACAGCGAACTCTGCACCTGGCTGAAGGCCTGCGAGGTCTGCTGGAGGGCGCCCAGCGTGATCTTCTTGGCGAAGAAGGACGGGGCCGCCAGCACCATCGGGAAGATCACGCTCGCCTGCCGGTAGCTGAACGTGAAGGCGATCAGCTTGATGCGGCGGAAGATGATCCCGACGTAGTTGTCGATGACGCTGTGGAACAGCGTCGAGAGCCGCGAGGCCTCCGCCCGCTCGCCGCGCAGCAGGGCGATCTGCTCGGAGTAGATGCGGTTGCGGGCCAGCGCGAAGCGGAAATCGGCCTCGACCCGCTCCTGCCGGAAGTCGAGCCCGATGAGCGGCCGGCCGATGAGGTGGGTGAGCCACGTGCCGACCACCGCGTAGGCGATCACCAGCCAGACCAGGAAGCCCGGGATCACCGTGTCGGTGAACGGCACCACGAAGTCCCGCGACAGGGTCCAGAGGATCACGATGAACGAGACGAGCTGCGCGGCCTGGCTCAGCAACCGGATCGACAGCGTCGTGGTCTGCACGATGAAGCTGTTGACGTCGGCCTGGATGCGCTGGTCCGGGTTGTCGGCCTCCTCGTCGGTGAACGGGATCCGGTAATGGGTGCCGTTGCCGAGCCAGCGCTCGTACAGGCTGTGCGTCAGCCACGTGCGCCAGCGGATCAGCAGCGAGGAATCCACGAACAGGTCGAACATGCCGATGGCGATGTTCAGCGTGGCCAGCGGCACGAACACCCAGAGCAGCTGATACCAGAAGGCGTTCGCGTCGTATTCCTGAAGCGAGTTGTAGATGTCGCGGTAGAAGAAGTTGAACCGCAACGTCAGCGCAACGTCGGCGAAGTTCACAAAGATCGACAGGGCCACGAGGTTGCGGCCGATCCGGCCCTCCGTGGTGCCGAACCACCGGAACAGGCCGATCTCCTTGGCGGGCTTGTCGCGGTTGGCGAAATACGGGTCGGCGATGTTGGTGATCGCCCGGATCGGCTCGAGATGCGAGATGCCGAGCACGATGGCGGCGAAGACCACCGCACCGGTGGCGGCGAAGGCGGGCGGCAGAAGCGCCGCGATCACCGGCGGCAGCAGGCCCATGGCGGCGATCGTCTTCGATCCGGCCAGCAGCAGGTAGCCGACGCCGTAAACCGAGACGAAGACCTTCAGATAGGCCGAGATGCCGTTCGCGGCGATCAGGATGCCCGCCATGGCGAAGCCGGCGAGCGAGACATAGAGAGGCGGGCTCGGAATACCGGGAAATGCCAGCAGGATCAGCGCGGCCAGAGCCGTGAGCACGGCCTGGATTCCCAGTCCGGTCCTGAGTGCTGCCACGCGTCGATCCCCCATCCGTGCGCGCCCACTGGGGACGCCGCCGGCGGCCTTGACCCCGGCTGATGGCCAGATAGTGGCACTTGCCCCGGGCTGTCGCGTGAAACTTTGGTCACGTTCCGACGGTGCGGCGATTTACGCGGTCGGCGCGGCTACCAGTTCCATTCCTCGAAGCCCGGCTCGCGGCAATGATAGCCGATCGGGCATTGCGGGTTGTCGCGCGTGGGGGCGAAGCGCAGCTCGGCGATCTCGGAGGCGCTGCATTGGCCGGGATTGCTCACGAAACGCTCCGGGGCCGACCCGGCGGCGATGACGACGTCGCCCTCGTTCCTCACCAGGGCCATGGCCTCGGAGCAGGTCATGCGGGCCGTCATCGAGCCGCGGGGCGGCCGCGACTGCGCACGGGCCTCCAACCCGACCGCAACGACGGCGAGGTGGCTGAACAGCAAGGCGAGGGCCCACGGCCTCATCGGGAACGGGTTCCGGTACGCACCCGGGAAGAAAGCCCGCGGGTCTGGCACCATCCTGCACAAGCGGACCGCCCGAGACTGTCACCGGAATGCGCCACCGGGCCGCTTTCGCCGTCGGACCGCCGCAATCGGCGGATTAGGAGATTCCGGGATTGCCGAAAGCCGCTTTAGATTTGTGATCGTGGACGCCTGCGCGGCGACCCGGGCACGATGGCTCGACCGGCCCTCCGGCACGCGTCTCCGGCGCCCGGCGTGCCGGCCGACCGGCGCCGGAGTCAAGGGACCCAGCGATGTCCGCTCTCTCGATCCTCGACATCTCCGCCGTGCGCGCCGCGCCCGTTTCCCACGAGCCCTACGCCTACACGCTCGGCAGCAACGTCCTGAAGCCCGACGCGATCGACGACATCCGCCGCGACTTCCCCGAGATCGCCAAGCCCGGCTACCTCACGGTCGACGAGGTCGCCCTGAAGGGCCGGTTCAAGGCGCTGATCGACGAGCTGGAGAGCGACGCCTTCTCCAAGATCCTCGGGGAGAAGTTCGGCATCGACCTCGTCTCCTGCCCGCGTCTGACCACGATCATGCGGCGCAGCCAGCTCAAATACGGCTCGATCCACACCGACGGGCCGTCGAAGGTGCTGACGCTGCTCGTCTACATGAACGACGCCTGGGACGCCCCGGCCGCGGGGCGCCTGCGGGTGCTCTACGACGGGCGCAACTACGAGCCCTTCGCGGTCGAGGTGCCGCCCACCATGGGCACGATGTTCGCCTTCCTGCGGGCGGAGAATTCCTGGCACGGCCACGAGCCCTTCGAGGGCGAGCGTCGGGTCGTGCAGGTCGCGTGGCTCAGGGACGCATCGGAATTGGAGCGCAAGCGCAAGCGCAACCGTACGGCGCAGTTCCTGAAGGGTATCTTCGGCCGCTGATCGAACGAGAAGGGGGCGGACCATGGGTGCGGTCGTGCTGGCGGATCCGGGCGGCGGGGCGCGTTCCGGCTCCTGGCGTCGCTTCGCCCTGCCGGCGCTCCTCGTCCTCGGCTGGGTCGGCCTGTTCGCCTACAGCGCGGCCTACCTGACCGAGGACCTGCCGTTTCGCCCGACGGCGCCGGAGGCCAGCCCCTCCGCGGGGGGCGCCGCCGGTCCGCGCGCCACGGCGCGGCGGGTCGTGATGCTCGACGCGCCCGACCCGGGTGCCCCTGCGGAAGATCCGCCCGGCCAGACCGCCATGGCGGCGCCCACGGCGCCGCCGCCGCCCCAGGCGGCCACCGCGATGCCGGGCGCCGCGGCGAATGCCCGTCCGGCGCCGCACCCCGCCCCGGCCCCCGCCCCGACCCCCGTGGCGGCCGAGTATGTCGGCGTCTGGGGGCCGACCCCCGAAGCCTGCGGGACCCGATCCCGGCGCCGGGGCTACATCCCGGCCACGATCACGCAGGATCGCGCCCGCGCCGGCCGCACGATCTGCCTCTTCCACGACATGCGACGGGTCGGCAGCGCCTGGGTCGCCGCCGCCGAGTGCAGCGACCGTGGCCGGCGCTGGTCGTCGCAGGTCCGCCTGCTGGTGGATGGCGAGCACCTGACGTGGTCGAGTAATCGCGGGACATCGACCTACACCCGCTGCAGTCGCCGCGCCGGCTGAGCGGCCCCGTCACGCCCTCGGATCGGACGCGTGGCGCTCTGCGGCGCGCAGGACGATGCGCGCGGCGGCCCGGCTCGGCGTGTCATTCGCGGCGAGCCGCATCAGCCCGTCGATCCGGGCGAGGGCAGCGAGCTGTGCGTCGCGGCCCGCACCGCCTGCCAGGAGCGACCGCACGGCGCCTGCCAGGCGCTCCGGCGTGCAGTCGGCCTGGACGAATTCCGGCATGGCGTTCTCGGCCAGGATCAGGTTCGGCAGCACGATGCTCGGGACCTGGATCAGCCGGCGGGCGATGAATTCCTCCGCCCGCGAGACCTTGTAGGCGACGACCATCGGGACGCCCGCGAGGGCGAGTTCCAGCGTGACCGTGCCGGAGGCGGCGAGCGCCGCCCGGGCCTCCCGGAAGGCGGCGTATTTCGGCGCCTCGCCGGTGACGATGCGGACGGGCACCGTCCACTCCGCGGAAAGCCGCTCGATCAGCGCCCTGTGACGCGTCACGGCGGGCAGCACCGCCTCGACCGCGAGGCCTTCCGCCACCCGCGCCAGCGCCGCACCGAAGACCGGCATCAGCCGCTCGATCTCGGACCGGCGGGACCCCGGCAGCAGCACGAGGCTGTAGGGAACGGACTCGCGCCGCCGCTGCTCGGATGCGGTGGGCCGCAGTTCCGGAAGGCGCTCGATCAGCGGGTGTCCGACATAGGTGCAGGGCGGCCCGCCGAGCCGCAGATGCGCGTCCGGCTCGAAGGGCAGCAGGGCCAGGACGTGGTCGATGAACGGTCGCATCCCCTTCGCCCGCCAGGGCCGCCACGCCCAGACGCTCGGCGACACGTAATCGATGATCGGGATGCCGGGGGCCACCTTGCGCACCCGCCGCGCCACCGCGTGGGTGAAACCCGGACTGTCGATGATCACCAGCACGTCCGGCCGGGCGTCGACCGCCGCCGAGACGGTTTCGCGGATGCGCCGGAGCAGGGTCCGGGCCCGGGCGAGGACCGGCAGATAGCCCATCACCGCCACGTCATCGAGGGGGAACAGGGATGCGAACCCCGCCTCCGCCATGGCCTCGCCGCCGACGCCGCCGAAGACCACGTCGGGCGCCGCCTCGCGCAGGGCCCGCATCAGCTTGGCGCCGAGCTGATCGCCGGAATCCTCGCCGGCCACGAGCCAGATGGTCCGGGGCCGGCCGGTCACGGCGTCCCTCCGTAGCCGACGACGAAGAGACCGAGGCGGTCGGCTTCCGCGGCCGTGGCCACCCGGTCGATGACCAGGGTCCCGCCGGCCTCCAGCGCCAGGCCGACGCAGCCTGCCTGGGCCGCGTTGCGCACGGTGCGCGGTCCGATGGCCGGGAGATCGATGCGGCGGTCCTGGCCGACCTTGGGAGCCTTCACCAGCACGGTGGCGGGCATCGCCCGGCCGAACCCGAACGGACGGCGCCCCAGGGCCCGCGCCCGGGCCAGCATGCGATCGGTGCCCTCCGGCCCCTCCACGGCCAGGATCCGGTCGCCGGCCAGGGCCACAGCCTGTCCCAGATCGTAGGGCGAGAGGGCGTCGAGGACCCCGCGCCCGGCGCGGATCGAGGCGGCCGCCTCGGCATCCGGAATCCGGCGCCCGAGGGGCCCCTCCGGACAGAGCAGGTCCGGCGCGGCCTCGTGGACGCCCACGACCCTGTGGCCGTCCTCTTCCACCAGCGTGACGGCGGCGCGCAGGAGGCGGTCGTCGCCCCCGCCGGCGATCGCCCGCAGGGCCTCCCGGTTGCGCAGGGCGGCTCCGGCATTGAGGATCGCGGCCGGGCTCGGCCGTGAGACGCCGCCGGCCGGTACCACGACCGCCGGCCCCCAGCGCCGCAGAAGCTTCAGGGTGGCGGCGAGGTCGAGCAGGTCGACCGTGGCGTCGGCACTGGCTCGCAGGGTCGCCCCCGTGAAACCGCGCAGGGCGATTACGCGGAAGGGCCGGCGCGCCCGGCGCAGCGACTCGGCGACGAGTTCCGGCAGCCGGCCGGCCCCGGCGATCAGAACCAGGGTCCCCTCGGGGTGCGGATCGGCCTGGGTCACGGCCCGGCCGCTCAGGCGGCGCTGATGGGCGTCGGGATCTCGCGCGGCGTGCAGATCGAGCGCTTGCCGCCGAGGCGGATGAAGTCGAGGATCTCGCGGACCGCCGCGTGGGATTCGAAGGTCGCGGCCACGTCCTCCACCCGCTCCATCAGCGTGCCCTCGGGCGCGAAGAGCAGGCGGTAGGCGCGCCGCAGGGCGTGGATGTCGTCGCGGGCGAAGCCGCGGCGCTGCAGCCCGATGATGTTAAGCCCCGACAGGTAGGCCCGGTTGCCGAGCACCATACCGTACGGGATGCAGTCGTTCTCCAGGCCCGACAGGCCGCCCACGAAGGCGTGCGCACCGACGCGCGCGAACTGGATCACGGCGGCGCCGCCACCCAGGATTGCGTAGTCGCCGACGCTGCAATGGCCCGCCAGCATCACGTTGTTGGAGAAGATCACATGCGCGCCGACCCGGCAGTCGTGGCCGACATGCGAATTCGCCAGGAAGGTGCAGTGATCGCCGACCACGGTCTCCAGGCCGCCGCCGCTGGTGCCCGGATTCATCGTGACGCCCTCGCGGATCAGGCAATCGGCGCCGATCGTCAGGGTCGAGGCCTCGCCCCGGTACTTCAGGTCCTGCGGCTGGTGGCCGATCGACGCGAAGGGGAAGATCCGGGTGCGGGGTCCGATCGTGGTGCGGCCCGCCAGGACGACGTGACTGATGAGTTCGCAATCCGGCCCGAGCACGACCTCGGGGCCGACATGGCAGAAGGGGCCGATCCGGGCCCCGTCGCCGATCCGGGCGCCGGACTCGATCACGGCGCTCGCATGGATGAACGGCGCGGTCACTCCGTCACCAGCATGGCGCTGATCTCGGCCTCGGCGACGAGGTTTCCGTCGACCCGGGCCTCGCCGCGGAACCACCACATGGTCCGGCGCTGATTCAGCTTCGTCATGTGGAAGCGCACCTGGTCGCCGGGGGTGACGGGCTTGCGAAACTTGCACTTGTCGATGGTCATGAAGAACACCTGCTTGGTGTTCCGTCCGTCCGCCCGGATGTGGCGGCAGCAGATCGCGCCTGCCGTCTGCGCCATGCCCTCGATCAGGAGCACGCCCGGGAAGACCGGCATGTCCGGGAAGTGTCCCATGAATTGCGGCTCGTTCGCCGTGACGTTCTTGATCCCGATACAGGACTCGTCCCGGTCGATCTCGACGATGCGATCCACCATCAGGAACGGGTAACGGTGTGGCAGCAATTCCAGCAACGTCTGGATATCGGCTATGCCCAGCTCGGTGCCGGTCTCGCGCGCCGCCTCACTCATCGAAATCCGCACCTCGACTTGCCGCCCGGGGCGGCTTGCAATCCGGCCGCCCTTGGCGGGCCGAACGCCCTCTTCGGAAGAAATCGCCGGAAGCGCAAGGCCTTCCCGGTCAGGTGTCCTCGCCGCTCAGGTCCTTGCCGCCGCGCTCGGCGAGGCGGGCCAGCGTCGTCAACTCCCGGAACCAGGCCCGGACCGGCTTGGCGGGCGTTCCGCCCCAGCGGCTGCCCGGCGGCACGTCGCGGTTGACGTTGGACGAGCCGGCGATCTGCGCACCGCGGCCGATGCGCAGGTGGCCGACGACGCCGACCTGACCGCCGAGGACGACGTAATCCTCCAGGGTGGTCGAGCCCGAGATGCCGACGCCCGACACGATGACGCAGTGCCGCCCGATCACGACGTTGTGGGCGATCTGCACGAGATTATCGATCTTGGTCCCCTCCCCGATCACCGTGTCGCGCGAGGCGCCCCGATCGATCGTGGTGTTGGCGCCGATCTCGACATCGTCCTGAACGATCACCCGCCCGACCTGCGGGACCTTGAGGTGGCTGGCGCCCATGGCGAAGCCGAACCCGTCCTGGCCGATGCGCGCACCCGGGTGGATGATCACCCGGTTCCCGAGCAGGGCGTGGCTGAGCGTGGTGCCGGCGCCGATCGCACAGTCCCGCCCGATGCGGACGCCGGGACCGATCACGGCATTCGGTCCGATCACCGTTCCTGCGCCGATCTCGGCACCCGGCCCGACGACCGCGCCGGGATCGACCGTGACGCCGTCCTCGAGCCGGGCTTCCGGATGGACATGGGCGCCGGACGCGACGCCGCGGACGGCGAACTGGGAGCCGGGACGCAGGGCATCGGGATGCAGACGGCCGAGCAGGGCCGCATAGGCGCGGTAGGGATCGCGGCTGACGAGGGCGACGGTGGTCGCGGGACAACGCGCCGCGAACCGGGGGGAGACCAGACACACCCCCGCCCGCGTCGCGGCGAGCGCGTCGCCGTAGCGGGCATTGTCCATGTAGGCGAGGTGCTCCGGACCGGCACTCTCCAGGGAGGCCGCGCCGCTGAACCGGCGTTCCGGATCCGCTCCGTCGGGCAGGCTGGCGCCGGCGGCTGCCGCGATCTCGGCCAGGGTGAGACCATCGGCGGCGGCGGTGAAGAAGATGGGATCTGACATGCTCAATAACGCGCCGGCCGGGACAATCCGGCCGGCGCGCGCAATTTTTATCAGAAGCGCGAGCCGCCGGAGAAGCGGAACGCCTGGGTCTGATCCTTGCCGATATGGCCGTACTTCCCGAGGGCCGGGACGAACACCTTCTCACCCTCGTCCTTCGTCAGAGCGTAGGCGTAGTCGAACCGGATCGGGCCGAGCGGCGAGTTCCACAGGATGGACGCACCGATCGAGGAGCGGATCGCCGCCGTGTCGCGGACGTTCACGCATTCCGGCTCCACGCCGATCGTGAAGGCGTTGAAGTTGCACTTCCCGGTCGTCGGCGAGATGCCGTTGATGAAGGCGTCGCCGTTCACGTTGAAGTTCCGCTGGCCGTGATAGCCGAACAGCGTGCCGGCATCGGCGAACAGAGCACCCTTCAGACCCAGATCGCGCGGCACGGCCGGGAGCGGGAACTGCACCTCGAGGGTACCGCCCACATAGGTGGAGCCGCCGATCGCGTTCGAACGAGCATCGGCGATGCCGACGTCGCGCGGACCGATGCCGTTCGGCGCGAAGCCGCGGACCAGCGACGGGCCGAGGAAGAACTGGTCGGTCACCCGCAGCGGGTCGTTGTTGAGCGACGAGATGTGGCCGCCCTGGAAGCGGATGAAGCCGACGACGTCCTCGAAGATCTCCTTGTAGTACCGCGCATCGGCCGTCACGCGGAAGAACTTGGAGTCGCCACCCAGGCCGGCGACGTCGGGCTTCAGCTCGGCGTAGAGGCCGTTGCGGGGCGCGCCGATCACGTCGAGGGTCGAGTAGGCGAGCGTCAGGCCGGCCAGCGAGGTCAGCGTGTTGCCCTGCGAACCCTTGATGGCGATCGAGGCTTCGCCGTCATACGCGCAGTTCGGGTAGATCGACTGGCCGCCGATGTTCCGGCCCGTATTCGGGTCGATCGTGCCCGCCGCGTAGGTGGCGGTGTAGCCCGGGATCGGGATCGAGCAGTCGTTGTACGGCCGCTTGAGGGTGTTCGGGACCTTCAGCTCGGTGTTGTACAGCGAGTAGCGCAGCGTGATGCCGAACTCCTCGGTGATCGGCAGGCCGAGGCGAAGCTGGCCGCCATACACCGTGGTCTCGTAGCGCGAGTACCGGGTCAGGTCGGAGTACTTGTAGAAGGCGTCGAAGCCCGCTGCCAGCCGGTAGCCGAGGAAGTACGGCTCGGTAAACGAGAAGTCGACGCCGCGCGAGTACTGGCCACCCGTACCGGCCAAGCGGACGTACTGGCCGCGGCCGAGGAAGTTCGACTCGGAGACCGAGACCTCGCCGATGATGCCGTCCTGGGTGGAGTAGCCGCCCGCCACCGAGAACGAACCCGTGGGCTGATCCTCAACGTCGATGTTGATGACCACGCGGTCCGGGGCCGAGCCCGGCTCGTTGGAGAAGCGGACCTTCTTGAAGAAGCCGAGACCGTTCAGGCGCCGCTCGGCGCGGTCGGTCAGCACGCGGTTGTAGGCGTCGCCCTCGGCGATATCGAGCTCGCGACGGATGACGTAGTCGCGGGTCCGGGTGTTGCCGCGGATGTTGATGCGCTCGACGTAGACGTGCGGGCCGTCCTCGACCACGAAGCCCAGGGAGACCTGATGGCTGGCCGGATCGCGCTGCCCGGTCGGGCGAACCTGCGCGAAGGGGTAGCCGGCGCGGTTGACCTCGCGGGTGACGTTGTTGAGCGTCTTCTCAACGTCGTCGGCGTTGTAGATGTCGCCCACGGAGGTGGCGATGTCGGTGTCGAGCTTCGTGGTGTCGAGGCCCGGCAGACGCGAATCCACCTGGACCGCGCCGACCTTGTACTGCTCGCCCTCGTTCACCGTGATGGTGATGACGTAGCCGGACTTGTCGCCCTCGACGTAGCGCGCGTCGGCGCTGACCACCTGGAAGTCGGCGTAGCCGTTCTTCAGGTAGTAGCGGCGGACTTGGTCGAGGTCGTTGGTGATGCGGTCGGGATCGTAGACGTCGGAGGTCTTGATGAACGACAGGAAGTTCATCTCCGAGGAGCTCATCAGCCCCTTCAGCGTCCGCTCCGAGTAGGCGTTGTTGCCGACGAAGTTGATCGAGAGGATGCCGGTCTTATCGCCCTCGTCGATCTGGTAGATCACGTCGACGCGGCCGTTGGGCAGGTCGACCGTCCGGTAGGTCACCTTGGCGGTGCCGCGCCCGAAGCGCTTGTAGACGTCGCGGATGCGGGCGAGGTCGGCGTTGATGATCGCCTCGCTGTACGGGCCGCGGGCCTTGGCCTCGACGATCCCCTCGAGGGTCGCCTTCTCGACCTTCTTGTTGCCCTCGAAGACAACGCGGTTGATCAGGTTGTTCTCGCGGACCGTCACCACCGTGCGGCCACCCGACTGGGCGACCTTCACGTCGGAGAACATCCCGCTCGCGAGCAGGTTGCGGCGGGCCTCCTCGGCGGAGCCGGACGCCGTCCCGGTCACGTAGGACCGGATCGTGTCGGCATCGACGCGCTGGTTGCCCTGGACGACGATCTGCTGCGCCTGGGCGGCCCCGCTCAGGACAACGCCAAGACCCGCAGTGACTAGGACGATGGTTTTCCGCACCGACTTACGTCGGGGCTTCCCCGTCAACGACATCATGCAATCGCCCGTTTCTGTTCTGGTCGCGGGGGTTAGCCCGTCACAGGCGACCGTTGATCGGCCGTCCCGTCACCTGGTCCAAGCGTGGCTTCGGTCCAAGCGTAGCTCTTACCGGGATTCCCCAGCCAAGCAAACGCGCGGGAGGCCATCGTCAGGGGATTTTGGGGGGTCGTGGCCTTCGCGCCACTTAACGGTGCGGTCAGCATGAAGACAAACCGCGGATCGTGGTGAACGCCACGTAAATGTCTGGACTGTCGAAGGTTTTCAGACCCGATCGCGATCCCGTGAACAGGATCTTAACCCGGTTTCACCCCGTCGGAGCGGCGCCATCCGGGCGGCGTCGGGGCGAGACCGCGGCGGGATTGGGGCAGCCTTTCCGGTGGAGATCCGGCGGAATCACAGGATCCCGCCGGCCCGCAATCAGGTGTTCCGCCAGGAGGCGCCGAGATTGAGGATGTCGTTCCAGGCGGCGAACAGCATCAGCATCAGCACCAGGGCGAGACCGATACGAAATCCGATCTCCTGGGCCCGCTCGCTGAGCGGACGGCCGCGCACCACCTCGAAGGCGTAGAACAGCAGGTGTCCGCCATCGAGCAACGGCACGGGGAACAGGTTGAGCAGGCCGATCGAGACGGAGAGCAGCGCGATGAGCCCGACCAGACCGCCGACGCCGCCGGTCTTGGCGACCTCGCCGGAGACGCGGGCGATGCCGATCGGACCCGAGAGCTGGTCGGCGGATTCCCGGCCGGTGACGAGCTTGCCGAGATACGAGAAGGTGCGCTCGACGACGAAGTAAGTCTCCTTCACGCCGAGATTGAGCGAATCGAGCGCCCCATAAGTCACGAGGCGGGCCTCCGAGCCCGCGGGCGACCGGATGCCGAGCCGGCCGATCCGGTGGCGGCCGAACGGCGTCTTCTCCTCGAAGGTGGCGGGCGTCGCCTGGATCGTGATGGGCTGGTCGTTGCGCTCCACCGTGAAGGTCAGCGGCGTCCCGGCGCTGCCGGTCACCGTGCGGTACATGGCGTTGAAGTCGCCGATCTTCTCGCCGTCGATGGCGGTGATCACGTCGCCGGGCTGGAAGCCGGCCTGGGCGGCGACGCTGTTCGGCTCCACCGACGAGACCCGGGCGGGCAGCTCGTAGCGGCCGCCCAGCCAGATCGCGCCGGCGAAGAGCAGGATCGCCAGGATGAAGTTCGCCACAGGGCCGGCGGCGACGATCGCCGCGCGCTTGGACACGGGCTGGGTCGGGAAGCTGATCGCCCGCTCCTGCGGGCTCATCCGGGCGACGGCCTCGGGATCGGGCATGCTGGCGCCGTTCACGTCGCCGTGGAACTTCACGTAGCCGCCGAGGGGGATGGCGCAGAGCTTCCAGCGGGTGCCGCGGCGGTCGTTGAAGCCGAACAGCTCGGGGCCGAAGCCGAGCGAGAAGGCGTGAACCCCGACCCCGCACCAGCGCCCGACCAGGAAGTGGCCCATCTCGTGCACGAACACCACGACGGTGAGCACGAATAGGAACGGAATCACTGCGCCGAAGAAGCCGCCGGCGGTTCCGCCCATCGCGTTGAGGAAGTCCATACGCCGTATCCTGGCCGTCTCGGCGCCGGCTTCTCGGGCCGGCCATCCGCCCTGTCTAGCAGATCGGCGGGGCCGACCGCCAACGCAATCCTGCGGGGCGGCTGCGGAAGGTCGCACGCGCGGTCCGATTCCGCACCCGCCGACCGCCCGGGATCGGGGCAGCCCGTCAGTGGCCGGCCCCGCCGCCCGCACCGGCCTGGGGCCGCCGGATCATGGGAACGGCGCAGGCCATCGCCAGGAACAGGACCGTCAGGGCCAGGAATACATCCTCGAAGGCCATGACCAGGCCCTGGATCCGCACGGTGTTGGTCATCGCCTTCAGCGCCATGCCCGACGCGGCACTGCCATAGGCCTCGAAGCCGCGCTGCATCGTGTCGAGGCGTTCCAGGGCGGCCGTGTTCGCCCAGGTGAAGCGCTCGTGCAGCCGCGCGAGATGGAGGTCCCACCGGTCGTTGAGGATCGTGTTGATCAGCGCGAGGCCGACCGCACCGCCGAGGTTGCGGGTCAGGTTGAACAGCCCCGACGCGTTCTTCATCCGCGCCGGCGGCAACGTCCCGAGCGCGATGTTGTTGATCGGGATCATGCACAGCATCAGCGAGCAGCCACGCAGGATCTGGGGCAGGAGCAGCTCGTAGAAGTCCCAGTCCTTGGTCAGGCCGGTGACGATCCACGTGCCGCAGGCGAAGCCGACGAAGCCGATGCCCATCATGATGCGGGGATCGACCTTGCCCGAAAGCCGGCCGGCGATGGGGGCGGTGGCGAACATGCACAGGCCTGAGACGAACATCGTCTCGCCGATCATCAGCGCCGAGTAGCCGCGCACCCGGGCCAGATAGACCGGATAGATGTAGGTCAGCCCGTAGAGCCCGATGCCCAGCACGAAGCTCGCCACGCACCCGCTGGCGAAGTTCCGGTCCGAGAAGGCCCTCAGATCGACGATCGGCTGCTTCGCCGTGAAGACCCGCCAGAAGAACAGCAGCGCCGAGGTTCCGCAGATGACCGCGCAGGCGAACACCGCCTCGTCCTGCAGCCAATCGTGGTTCGGCCCCTCCTCCAGCACGTATTCCAGGCAGCCGAGGAAGCCGGCCATGAAGGCGAGACCGGCCCAGTCGAACGATTTGATCAGGCCGTAATTGGGCTCGTCGAAATCGACCAGGATCCAGGTCGAGACGGTCACGAAGATGCCCGGCACGACGTTGATCAGGAACAGCCAGTGCCACGACATGAGATCGGTGAGATAGCCGCCCACCGTCGGGCCGATCGTCGGCGCCAGCGTCGCCACGAGCCCGATCATCGGCGACACGATGGTCCGCTTCGAGGGCGGGAAGATCGTGAAGGCCGCGGCGAACACGGTGGGGATCATGCCGCCGCCGATGAAGCCCTGGAGCGCCCGCCAGACGATCATCTCGCCGATCGACGAGGAGGTGGCGCACATCAGGCTCATCAGGGTGAAGCCGCCCGCCGAGATGGCGAACATCCAGCGCGTCGAGAGCACCCGCGACAGGGTGCCGGAGAGCGGGATCGAGATGACCTCGGCGATCAGGTAGCTGGTCTGGACCCAGGGGATCTCGTCGCCGGAGGCCGAGAGGCCGGCCTGGATCTCGTTCAGGGAGGCCGAGACGATCTGGATGTCCAGGATCGCCATGAACATCCCGAAGACCATGCAGACGAACGCCACCATGCGGCGGCGGTCGAGGGGCGGCTCAGCGGCGCGGGCCGTCACGCCGCGCGTCGGGGCGGCGGCATCGCCCGCGGAGGTGGCGGCACTGGCGGCCATCGCGGGTCTCAGCGGCTCGCGGTGTTGACCGGCCGCGGCGCGGAAGCGCGGTCGAGGACGGAGCGGTCCGCGCCGATGCGGGTATCGACCCGCACCACCGCCGACAGGCCCGGCCGCAGCAGGCCCTCGCGGGCGACGTCCTCGGGCACCCTCACCCGGACGGGCAGGCGCTGAACGATCTTGGTGAAGTTGCCCGTGGCGTTGTCGGGCGGCAGCAGGCTGAACACCGAGCCGGAGGCCGGCGAGAACGATTCCACCACGGCGTGGATCTCGCGGTCCGGATAGGCGTCGACCGTGACGGTCACGGGCTGGCCGGGACGCATGCGCTCGACCTGGGTCTCCTTGAAGTTCGCGTCGATCCGGACGCTCTGGAGCGGGACGAGCGCGGCGATCCGCGTGCCGGGCCCGACATAGGCGCCGGCCTCGACGGCCTTGTTGCCGACGACCCCGTCGAAGGGCGCGCGGATCACCGTGAAGTCGAGGTCGCGGCGGGCCCGGTCGACGGCGGTGCGGAGTTCCGCCGCGAGGCTCTCCGCCTCGCGCTTCTGCGCCTGGAGGACGTCGACATTGGCGCGGGCCGCGACGAGGCCGGCCTCCATGGCCTTGACGGAGGCCTCGGTGCGGTCGCGGTCGGCGCGCGTCTGGTCGATGCGCGACTTGGCGACGTAATCCGCCTGCATCTGCATCGATCGGGTGAAATCGGCCTGGGCGCGAACGGCGTCGGCGCGGCTCGCGTCGAGCTGCGCGGCGGCCTGTGCGACCTGCGCCTGGGCCGCCTCGGCTTGCCGGGCGATCCGCGCGATGGTGCTCTCCTGCGTGGCGAGCTTGTCCTGCGCGGCCTGGAGCGCGAGGCGATAGTCGCCGTCGTCGAGCTGGGCGATGACGTCGCCCTTCTTCACCGCGAGGCCGTTCACCACCGGGACCGACTGGAGGTAGCCCGGGATCTTGGCCGCGAGGACGGAGATGTCGGCCTGGACGTAGGCATCGTCGGTCGAGACGAAGAACCGCCCGACGGTCCACCACTGCCACCCTTCATAGGCGCCGCCGCCAAGGGCGGCCGTCAGGAGGCCGAGCAGGAGGAGCCGCCTGACGGGACGCTTGCGCGCCGGGACCGCCTCGTCCGGCACGGGCTTCGGCAGAGGTGCCGTGACTGAGGCCTGCGCATGATGCTCCGCGCGCTCCTCGTCTCTGGCCTCGATTCCGGCCTCGACACCGGAATTGAGCCGATCCGCGTCCTCGCGAAGGGACATATCAGCGCCTCGACCTCAATGACCGAACGGTTCGGTCAATCACGAGGCACGGCTTGACGTGCCTCCGCAGAAGCCGCAGATTATGTTGACCGAACGGTTCGGTCAAGCGTGGCGGCGCCACGGGCGCGGAGCGGGACGATGGCTCAGGGTGCGGTTCTGGAGCGAGGTCAGGCCCAGCACGAGGGCGACAAGCGGCAGCAGATCCTCGAGGGTGCGCGGATTGTGTTCCTGTCGGCGGGGTTCGACGGTGCCAGCATGGGCGAGATCGCCCGCGCGGCCGGCGTCTCGAAGGGCACGCTCTACGTCTATTTCGAGAGCAAGGAGGCGCTGTTCGAGGCGCTGACGACGCAGGAGAAGGCCAGCCTCGCCGAAGCCCTGTTCACACTCGATGCGGATGATCCCGACGTGCCGGGCGTGCTCACGCGGCTGGGGGTGAGCTTCCTGACCGAGATGTGCCGGCCGGAGCATGTCTCGCTGGTTCGCATGGTGATCGGTGCGAGCGAGAAGTTTCCCCGCTTCGGGCAGGTCTATTATCAGGCTGGTCCGGCCTGCGGCGTCGACCGCCTCTCCCGCTATCTCGACGCGCAGGTCCAGGCGGGACGCCTGACCATCGCCGACACCGAACTCGCGGCCCGACACTTCCTGCACCTCTGCCAGGCCGGTCTGCTGACGCGCCTGCTGTTCGCGGCAGGCGGCATCGCCGGCGAGGCCGAGATGCGCCATCAGATCGACGAGGCGGTGCGGGTGTTCCTGGCCGGCTACGGCCCGGCGCGCTGAGGCGGGGGTTCAGCCGGCGGCGCGCAGCTCCGGCAGGGCCTCGGCGCTCCAGATCCGGACGTGGGCGTCGATGGCGAGCGCCTCGTCCACGTCGGCCGGTGCGGTGCGGTACGAGCCGGCGAAGTGCGTGCAGGCGCGCTCGACCAGATCGCTGATCCCGTAGAAGCCGATCCGGCCGGCAATGAAGGCCGCCACCGCGATCTCGTTGGCCGCGTTCATTACGGTCGGCGCCGCGCCGCCGGCGGCCAGCGCCGCCCGGGCGATCCGCAGGCAGGGGAAACGCGCCTCGTCCGCCGCCTCGAAGGTGAGCGAGCCCAGCGTCACGAGGTCGAGGGGCCGACCGCGCTCGATGGTGAGCCGGTCCCCGAGCCCGAGGCAGTGCGAGATCGGCACGCGCATGTCGGGCAGCGCCAGCTCGGCGGTCACCGCCCCGTCGAGCCAGTAGACCAGGCCGTGGATCACCGATTGCGGATGCACCACGACGTCCAGGCGCTCGGGCTCGATCCCGAACAGATGGTGCGCCTCGATCAGTTCGAGGCCCTTGTTCATCAGGCTCGCCGAATCGATGTTGATCTTCATGCCCATCGACCAGGTCGGATGAGCGGCCGCCTCGGCCGCGGAGGCGGCGGCGATGCGCTCGCGGGTCCAGGTCCGGAACGGGCCGCCCGAGGCCGTGATCATCATGGTGCGGACGTCGGCGAGCGGCCGGCCGGCCAGCGCCTGGCTCAGGGCGTCGTGCTCGGAATCCATCGGCAGGATCGTGGCGCCGTAGCGCGCGGCGTCGCGCATGAAGGCGTCGCCGGCGCAGACGAGGCTCTCCTTGTTGGCGAGCGCGACCTTGCGGCCCAGCCGAAGGGCGGCGTGGGTCGATTTCAGCCCTGCCGCCCCGCTCACCGCCGCCACGACGATGTCGGCGTCGCGGGCGGCCGCCTCCATGACGGCGGCCTCCCCCGCCCCGCTCGGGATGCCGGAGCCCGACAGGGCCTCGGCGAGGGCCGGGCCGGCGGATTCATCGGCCAGTGCCGCGAAGGACGCATTCAGCTCCCGCGCGACTTTGGCCAAGGCGACGGGATCCTTGCCCCCCACCAGGGCGCCGGCCCGGAACCGGTCGGCATGCTGGGCGAGGAGGTCGGCGGTGGAACGGCCGATCGAGCCGGTGGCGCCGAAGACGGTGACGACCTGGGTCACGGGTTCAACTCCCTCATCGTCACGCGATCAGACCGCCCCCGCGCAGGGCGAGATAGAGGGCCGCCAGCACGGCGACCGCGAAGAATCCGTCGAGCCGGTCCATGACGCCGCCATGGCCCGGGATGATCTTTCCGGAGTCCTTCACGCCGTAATGGCGCTTGAGACCGGATTCGATCAGGTCCCCCGCCTGACTCAGGACGGAGGCGAGCGCGCTGACGCCTGCCACAACCGGCAGGGAGGCGGCGCTGGGCAGAGGCATCCCGGCAAGGTCGGCGACCACCGGGACCAGCGTCCCGGCCGCGACCGCGCCGACGAGGCCGCCGAGGGCCCCCGACCACGTCTTGTTGGGCGAGACCCGGGGCATCAGCTTCGGGCCGCCGATCTTCCGGCCTGCGAAATAGGCAGCGATGTCGGTGGACCAGACCACCGCAAACATCCAGGCCGGACCGACGAGACCGATGGCGGGATCGTCGCGCAGGGCCACAGGCACCGCCGCGATCGCCGCCGCGCCGAGCACACCGGCGAACGCGCGGAACCGGCCCCCAGGCGTCCGCGCCACCGTGGCGCAAGCCGCGGCGCCGAGTACAAGGACAGCGATGCAGGCCGGTGTCGGGGCACCGCCGCGCTGGCAGAGCAGCAGGGCGCCCAGCGTCGCAGCGCCCAGTGCGATCAGAACCTCGCGGGGCTCGGTGCGGCTCATCACCATCCACTCGCCGAATCCGATGATGCCGGCGGCGAGCCAGATCCCCGCGAAGGGCCAGCCCCCATAGACGAGTGCGGCCAGCACGCCGGCCCCGAGCACGAGGCCCGAGGCGACGCGCAGCCACAGCTCGCGCCGTCCCGAGGGACGCGCGGCCGGTGCGGCGGCGGCGGTCACGCGCGTCCCGTCCCTTCGCCTCAGACCTGCATGATTTCCTTCTCCTTGGAGGCCAGCACGCCGTCGATCTCGGCGATGAACTGGTCGGTCGCCTTCTGCACGTCGGCGGCCTGGCGCTTCTCGTCGTCCTCCGAGATGGCGCTGTCCTTCAGGAGCTTCTTCAGATGATCGAGGCCGTCCCGGCGGACGTGGCGCACGGCGACGCGGGCCTCCTCGGTGTACTTGTGGGCGACCTTGACCATCTCCTTGCGGCGCTGCTCGTTCATCTCGGGGATGCGGAGCCGGATGGTCTGCCCCTCGGTCTGCGGGTTGAGTCCGAGATCGGATTCGCGGATCGCCTTCTCGACGGCGGTGACCATGCTGCGGTCCCAGACCGAGATCGACAGGAGCCGGGGCTCCGGCACGCTGACGGTGGCGACCTGCGCCATCGGCATCATCGATCCGTAGGCATCCACCTGGATCGGATCCAGGAGCGACGGCGTGGCGCGCCCGGTGCGCAGCGAGCCGAGATCCTTCGAGAGCGAGGACACGGCGCCCTGCATCCGGCGCTTGAGGTCGTTGAGATCGAATTCCGGTGTGGCCATGGTGGTCGTCCCGAGACGTCTGACGGTATCTTGAGCCCGGCGCGGGCAATCGCGGCCTCAATGGACGAATTTTTTCAGGGCCGCAAACGGTGGCGGCGGCATCACCGCCGCCTCGTCAGGGCGCCACGAGGGTCGAGGGGGCCTCGCCCGACAGGATGCCGGCAATCGAGCTCGGCGGATGGAGCGATCCGACGAGGATCGACAGCCGGCTCTCCCGGGCCAGCGCGAAGGCCGCCGTGTCCATCACCTTGAGATCGCGGGCGATGGCCTCGTCATGGGTGATGCGGTCGTAGCGGGTCGCGCTCGGATCCTTCTTGGGATCGGCCGTGTAAACGCCGTCGACCTGCGTCGCCTTCAGAACCGCGTCGCAGCGCAATTCGGCGGCGCGCAGGACGGCGGCGGTGTCGGTGGTGAAGAACGGGTTCCCGGTGCCGCCCGCGAGGACGACCACCTGCCCCTTGTCGAGGTGGTGCAAGGCCGGCTGGCGGGCGTAGGTCTCGCAGATGGTCGGCATCGACACCGCCGACATGGTGCGGGCCTGGACGCCCGCGGCGTTCAGGGCGGTCTCGATAGCCAGGGAATTCATGACGGTGGCCATCATCCCCAGCGAATCCCCAGTGGCCCGGTCGATCCAGCCGGCCGCCGAGATCCGCGCTCCGCGGATCATGTTGCCGCCGCCGACCACGATGGCGATCTCGGCACCGGCCTCGATGGTGCGGGCGATGTCCTCGGCGAGCCCCGCCAGGGTCGGCGGATGCAACCAGTACCCGTCAGGGGCTGCAAGAGCCTCGCCCGATAGCTTCAGCAATATCCGGCGAAACGGCGTCGTATCCGGCATCGGGTTCCCCGGCTCCATCCCGCGTCGCGCAAACCGGGAGGCTTCTACGTCAGGCGCGGGAGTTCCGTCGAGGGGTTCGGGCCGATCCGGCGGGGCACATCGGTCGAATCATACGGGAGAGATGGCCCAATCCCGGGAGGACCATCCGTCAACGGGCGAGGCGCCGGCCTGATCGTGGATCAGGCCGGCGCCTGGTTTTCAGCTGCCGGTCAGGACGCCGACGGCGCCGAGAACGGTCATGACGAGACCTGAGGCGAACACGCCGATCATCAGGTAGGAGAAGGGTTTCAAAGGCATGGGCACGACATAGCGCAGCGCCGCGAAACGGCGTGTGCGCCGCAACACGGTCCGACGTGGAACGCTTTGGCGAGGCCGAAAATGCGAAGCCCCGCCCGGCTCGCGCCGGACGGGGCTGGTCTCACTGGGGCCCGGCGCGCCGGGCGATCGCGGACGACCGTCAGGCGCGGCCGGCCTGCTGGGCGACCTCGGTGGCGAAGTCCGGCCCCTCTTCCTTCTCGATGCCCTCGCCGAGGGCGTAGCGCACGAAGCCCGTCAGGGTGACCGGACCACCGACCTTCGAGCCGGCCTCCTTGAGGACCTGGCTCACCGTCTTCGAGCCGTCGTGCACGAAGGGCTGCTCCAGGAGGGTGACCTCCTTGTAGTAGCTCTTCAGGCCGCTCTCGATGATCTTGGCGAGGACGTGGTCCGGCTTGCCGGCGTTCTTCTCGCGCAGGATGTTCGACTCGCGCTCCACCGTGGCGGTGTCGACGCCCGAGGCGTCGAGCGCCACCGGGTTGGTCGCCGCGACATGCATGGCGATCTGGCGACCGAGGGCCGAGAGCGCCTCGACGTCGCCCTCGGACTCGAGAGCCACGAGCACGCCGATCTTGCCGAGCCCCTCGGAGATCTGGTTGTGCACGTAGGAGGCGATCACGCCCTTCTTGACCTCGAGCTTGGCCACGCGCCGCAGGTTCATGTTCTCGCCGATCGTGGCGATCAGGTTCTGCAGCTTCTCGGAGACGGTCTCGGTGGCGCCCGGGAAATGGGCGGCCTGCAGACCCTCCAGCGTGCCGTCGGTGTTGAGCGCGATCTTGGCAGCCTCGCGGACGAAGGCCTGGAAGGCGTCGTTGCGGGCGACGAAGTCGGTCTCGGAGTTCACCTCGACCACGGCGGCGTGGTGGCCGGCGGACTCGACGGCCACGAGGCCCTCGGCGGCGACGCGGCCGGCCTTCTTTGCGGCCTTGGCGAGACCCTTCTTGCGCAGCCAGTCGACGGCGGCCTCGATGTCGCCCTGCGTCTCGTTGAGCGCGCCCTTGCAGTCCATCATGCCGGCGCCGGTCTTCTCCCGGAGCTCCTTCACCATCGCGGCGGTGATGTTGGCCATGGCGGTCCCTTTCGTGTGGTCTGGATGCGAGAGGCCCGGCGCGCGGGTGAGCGGCCGGGCCCGGTATGCCTGGAACCGCGACGGCCCGATGACGGTGCCGCCGCGGAGTCCCGATGGATCAGGCTGCGGCGGCGGCCTCGACGAAGCCACGGGCCTGCGAGACCCACGAATCGCGGTCGATGCGGCCGTTGAGCTTCAGGTCGGCATCGACCTTGGCAACGTCCTCGGGGGTCATCGCGGCGAGCTGCCAGTAGTGGTAGATGCCGGCGTCGTTCAGCTTCTGGACGATCTGCGGGCCTGCGCCGTTGAGCTTGGTCAGGTCGTCCGGCGCGCCGCGCGGGGCGGCCAGCAGCTCGAAATGCTCGGTCGACTCGGCGAGCATCGCCACGTCGGCCGGGTCGAGGGCGTCGGACTCCACCGTGACGGCCGCGTCGTCGTTGGCGGGCAGCTCCTCGGCCATCGGCTCCTCGGAGGCGCCGAGATCCATGCCCGACGAGCCCTGGGCGCGCGAGATGCCGTCGATGGCGGCCTTGGCGATCAGGTCACAGTAGAGCGCGATGGCGCGGCCCGCATCGTCGTTGGCCGGGACGATGTAGCTGATGCCGTCCGGGTTGCAGTTCGTGTCGACGATGGCGGCCACCGGGATGCCGAGGCGGTTCGCCTCCTTGATCGCCAGCTGCTCCTTGTTGGTGTCGATCACGAACAGCAGGTCGGGGACGCCGCCCATGTCCTTGATGCCGCCGAGCGCCTTCTCGAGCTTCTCCTTCTCACGGGAGAGCATCAGGCGCTCCTTCTTGGTCAGGCCCGGGCCGCCGGTCTCCAGCGTCTCGGTGACCTTGCGCAGGCGCGAGATCGAACCCGAGATCGTCTTCCAGTTGGTGAGCATGCCGCCCAGCCAGCGGGAGTTGACATAGTACTGGGCCGAGCGCTTGGCCGCCTCGGCGATCGTGTCGGCCGCCTGGCGCTTGGTGCCGACGAACAGCACGCGGCCGCCCTTGGCGACGGTGTCGCTCACCGCCTGCAGCGCCTGGTGCATCGCCGGCACGGTCTGGGCCAGATCGATGATGTGGATGTTGTTGCGCGTTCCGAAGATGTAGGGCTGCATCTTCGGGTTCCAGCGGTGCGCCTGGTGACCGAAATGCGCCCCCGCCTCGAGGAGCTGACGCATAGAGAAATCGACGGCCATGTCTGTGTACTCTCCGGTTATATCCGCCGCGGAGGGATGCGGTCGTCCGAGATCTCGGACGACCACCGGAAACGCCTCATTCAGGCATGAGGCCGGCTCCGCGTGTGGGATGGGCCGGCGCTTAGCAGAGGCCGGGTGCGAAGGCAAGGCGCGGAACGGCGCCCGCGCGATCGGCATCCAGGCCCCGGCCGTCGTCGGCGCAATCGTCAGTCTTGCGTCAATCTTGCCCGGTCGCCGCGCTGGTCGCCCTCGAACACGGGACGGCTCACGCAGCCGCAAACACCGCCGCCACGTCCCCGGCGGTCATCACCCGGTAATCCCCCGCCGCCAGATCCGCCGGCAGGTCGAGGCCGCCGACCCGATCCCGGTGCAGGGCCGTGACGTGGTTGCCGACGGCGGCGAACATCCGGCGGACCTGATGGTAGCGGCCCTCCGTCAGCGTCACCGCACAATGCATGGTATCGGCGACGTCGAGGTGCACCGGCAGCAGCGGGCGGTCCTCACCCTCGAGCATCAGCGTGCCGGCGGCGAAGACCGCCGCCTCCCCGCCGCTCAGCGGCCGGTCGAGGGTGACACGGTAGCGCTTGGCCACCTGCGCCTTCGGGCTGATGATCCGGTGCAGCAGAGCGCCATCGTCGGTCAGCAGCAGGAGGCCCGAGGTCTCCTTGTCGAGCCGCCCGACGGTCGAGAGCGGCGGGTCACGGCGGCGCCAGCGCTCCGGCAGAAGCCCGTAGACCAGCGGACCGGCCTCCTTGTGCGAGCAGGTCACGCCGAGCGGCTTGTGCAGCATCAGACACAGGCCGGGCAGCGGATCGACGGGCGCGCCGTCGATCGTCAGCCGGTCCGGCAGATCCGGGTCGAGGGCGATCCGGTCGCCGGCATCGTCCAGATCCGCGCCATCGAGGCGGATCGCGCCGGCGCGGGCGAGGGTCTGGATCTCGCGGCGCGAGCCGTAGCCGAGATTGGCGAGGAGCTTGTCGAGCCGGACGGACTTGGCTGCGCTCACCGGCGCGCCTCGTAGACGCGGAAGCCGTTCGCCTGCACGGCGACGGAGACGCTCCGGAACGCCGCGCGCAGGGGCGCCTCGTAAGGCAGATGCGCGTTGGCCACGAGCCAGAGCGTGCCGCCCGGCCGCAGAACCTCGGATGCCCGGGCGATGAATGCGCGGCCGAGGGACGGGTCCTCGGTTCCGGCCTCGTGAAACGGCGGATTGGTGACGATGAAGTCGAGCTGGTCCGGCACCACGCCGGGCGTCCGGACATCCGCCCAGTGGATCGTGGCCCGCGGGTCGGCGACGTTGCGCCGGGCCATCTCGACGGCCCGGCGGTCGATCTCCACCAGCGTCAGGGCGGTGACCGCGTCCGAGCCCAGCACTGCCCGGGACAGGATCCCGAGGCCGCAACCGAAATCGGCGCCGCGGCCCTTGAAGGCCGGCAGATTCGCCAGGAGCAGCGCCGTGCCGGCATCCAGCCGGTCCCATGAGAAGATTCCGGGCTGCGTGCACAGGGCGAGGTTGTCGACATGGCGCGGACCGCCCTCGTCGATCGCCTCGGCGAGTCCGGCCGGCTCTGTCGGGCGCTCCGCCGTGCAGATCCGGTGATGCCGGCGCGGCTGGTCTGCGGCGGCGCAGCCGAAGGTCGTCAGCTCCTTGGCGAGACGGGTGCCGCCCCGGTCCTTCGGGGCCAGGGCGACCATGCGCCCGCCCGGCCCGAGGGCGCGCAGCACCTGGGCCAGCACGTAGCGCCGCTCGACCGTTCCGGGCGGCGCGAGCACCGTGGCCGCGTCGAGGCTGTTCTCGGACAGATCCTCAAGCCGTGCGGCGCCGGGGATCATGGGGGAAAGCTGGACGGCGTCGCCGGGAACCTCAGCGAGGTCGGCCGGCGGCAGGCCGTAGACGGCATGGCGCATGAACGGTTCGGGATCTGGAGAGCCAACGCCGGAACGCGAATCCGCGGCGGAGCGGGGCAAGCCCGCGCCCGACTCGGTTCATCCGGGGGAACACCGCGTTTATACCGGAACCGGCCGGGAAGCCCAGCCTCCTGGGCGCGGCCCCGTCGTCAGCCGCGCGGGAATTCGAGGCCCATCTCGCGGTAGCGGGCCGGATCGTCGGCCCAGTTCTCCCGCACCTTCACGTGCAGGAACAGGTGGACCTTGGCGTCGGCCGCCTCGGCGATCTCGACGCGGGCCGCCTGCCCGATCGACCGGATGGTCTGGCCGCCCTTGCCGAGCACGATGGAGCGCTGGCTCTCCCGCTCGACGAAGATCGTCTGCTCGATCCGAACCGACCCGTCGGGCCGGATCTGCCACTGGTCGGTTTCCACCGTCGAGCGATAGGGCAGTTCCTCGTGAAGCCGGTCGTAGATCTTCTCGCGGGTGATCTCGGCGGCGAGCATGCGCAGCGGCGCGTCCGAGACCTGATCCTCCGGATAGAGCCAGGGGCCCGGCGGCATCCGGGCCGCGAGGGCGCGGCGCAGATCGTCCACGCCGTCGCCGTTCAGCGCCGAGATCATGAAGGTCTCGGCGAAGGGCGCCGCGGCGTTGAGCTTGGCGGCGAGGTCGAGCAGGCGCTCGCGCGGGATCAGGTCGATCTTGTTGAGGATCAGCAGCTTCTCGCGCTTCACCTCGCCGAGCCGCCCGAGCACGGCCTCCACCTCCGCATCGACGCCCTTGCGCGCATCGACCAGCAGGCAGACCGCGTCGGCATCGGCGGCGCCGCTCCAGGCCGAATGCACCATCGCCCGGTCGAGGCGGCGCTTGGGCGCGAAGATGCCGGGGGTGTCGACGAGCACGACCTGGGCCGAGCCCTCGATGAGGATGCCCCGCACCAGCGCCCGGGTCGTCTGCACCTTCCGGGAGACGATCGAGACCTTGGTGCCGACGAGGTTGTTGAGCAGGGTCGACTTGCCGGCATTCGGCACACCGATCAGCGCGACGAAGCCGGCCCGGGCGTCGGCGGGCGTGCCCGGGAGCATGGACGGATCGCGCGCGGGCTCCTGGCCCGGCATGGCGCCGGGGCCGTCCTGCGCGTCGTGATCGTCCGGTTCGTGCGTGTTCATGCTGTCTCCGTCGGCCCCGCATCCGCGGAGGCTCCGATTCCCTCTCGCTCCATCAGCGCCCGGGCGGCGGCCTGCTCGGCGATCCGCTTCGAGGTGCCGTCGCCGAGGCCGGGCTCGAGGCCCTCGACCTGGACGGCGATGCGGAACCGGGGCGCGTGGTCGGGACCCGTGCGTTCCACCACCGCATAGGTGGGGATCGGCAGGCTGCGGCCCATCGCCCATTCTTGCAAGGCCGATTTGGCGTCACGGCCCCGTGCCGCAGCCGTCGGCTCGCCCGGGCGGAAATGCGCCTCGACCACCGCCCGGGCGGCGTCGAAGCCGGCGTCGAGGTAGATCGCCCCCAGGATCGCCTCGCAGACGTCGGCGAGGATCGTCTGATTGCGCCGGCCGCCACCCATCACCTCGCCCTGGCCGAGGATCAGGTGCGGTCCGACCTCCCAGGACGCGGCCACAACCGCGCAGGTCTCACGCCGGACCAGGGCGGCGAGCCGCCGGGAGAGATCGCCCTCGTCGGCATTCGGAAAGGCGCCGTAAAGGCGATCGGCGACCGCGAGCCCGAGCACCCGGTCGCCGAGGAATTCCAGGCGCTGGTAGCTGCCGCCCCGACCGCTGGACTTGCTGGTATGGGTCAGGGCACGAGTGAGCAGGTCCTGATCGGCGAAGCTGTGCCCGATCCGCTCCTCGAGCGCACTCAGGGGCGGCCGCGGCTTGTGGGCCCGACGGGATCGGGCGTTGGCCCGGGGCTGCGCGGCGTCGTCCAAGTCCGGACCGGTCAATGGATCGTCGTGAACAGGCGCGACCAGCGCACGTGGGCCGGCCAGTTCCAGACCTGCCACGCCGGGGTCCCCTCGTCGATCGAGAAGAAGATCATCTCGGCGCGCCCGACCAGATTGGCGAAAGGCACGTAGCCGACATTGGCGAGGTCGCGCGAATCGGTGGAGTTGTCGCGGTTGTCGCCCATCATGAAAAAGTGACCGGGCGGGACCGTGTACAGCTCGGTCTTGTCCCAGAAACCATTGTCGCCGTCGCGCTCGATCACCCGGTGGGCCACGCCATTGGGCAGGGTCTCCATATATTGCGGCACCTTGGTGGGCTGCCCGTAGGGATCGGTCGTCTCGTAATCGGCGATCCGCTCGCGCTTGACCGCCTTGCCGTTGATGTTGAGCACGCCGTCGATCATCTGGATCTTGTCGCCCGGCAGGCCGATCACGCGCTTGATGTAGTCGGTCGAATTGTCCTTGGGCAGCTTGAACACCGCGATGTCGCCGCGCTTCGGATCGGCGCCCCAGATCCGGCCCTCGGCCTGAATCGGGATGTATTCCGACAGCGGCAGCGAGTACTTGGAGTAGCCGTAGGAATATTTCGATACGAACAGGTAATCGCCGATCAGCAGGGTCGGGACCAGCGACCCTGAGGGGATGTTGAACGGCTGGAACAGCAGCGTCCGCACCACCAGGGCGATCAGCAGCGCCTGGATGCCGACCTTCAGCGTCTCGCGGATGCTGGCCCAGGTGCCGGTCTCGGCGGGTTTCCTGAGCGGCTTGCCGTCGTAATCCACGCGCGCGTTCCGTCTTTGGTTGAGGTTCGTCACCTGCCGCCAGCGGGGCGCAGCCCCGCCGCGCGCGGCTTGCTGATGTGCGGTTGGCCCGAGGAATGCGCCGCAATCGTGTCCGCTGTAGGCGGCGGTCTAGACCATGCGCGAGCCCCCCGCAACGCGCGACCGGGGCCGGCTAATCCGCGATGGCCGCCTCAACCGGCGACAGAGACCGGCAGGGCTTCAATGATCACGAAGGCTTGTGCCATCGGTGGATCGTCCGTGAGGCTCACATGCAGGCGCGCCGCGTGTCCGGCCGGCAGAAGTTCCGCGAGCCGCGCGGCCGCACCGCCCGCCAGCCGGAGGGTCGGCTGTCCGGAGGGCAGGTTCACCACCTCCATGTCACGCCAGAACACGCCGGCGCTGAAACCCGTGCCCAGCGCCTTGGCGCAGGCCTCCTTGGCGGCGAAGCGCCGGGCGTAGCCCTCGGCACGGGCGGCCCGCCGGTCGCAGCGGGCCCGCTCGCCCTCGGTGAAGACCCGGTGGGTGAAGCGCGCGCCGTGCCGCTCCAGGGTCCGGGCGATCCGACGGATGTCGCAGAGATCCGAGCCAATCCCGACGATCATGCGAGCCGGGCCCGATCCATGGCGGCCCGCATGTCGCGCACCGCTTGGTCGAGCCCCACGAAGATCGCGTCGGCGATCAGCGAATGGCCGATATTGAGCTCCCGGATCTGCGGCAGCGCCGCCACCGGCCCGACGCTGCCGAGGGTCAGCCCGTGACCCGCATGGATCTCCAAGCCGAGGCCGGCCCCGTGCTCGGCTGCGCGCCGGAGGCGGGCGAGTTCGTGGGCCGTGCGGCCGTCATCGTCCTCAAGGGCGGCCTCGCAGTAGCTGCCCGTGTGCAACTCGACCACGGGCGCCCCCAGGGCATGGGCGGCGTCCATCACCGCGGGCTCCGGCTCGACGAACAGCGAGACGCGGATACCGGCTTCCGCGAGGGTCCGGATGCGCGGCGCGAGGTGCTCCCGGCCGCCGACGATGTCGAGCCCGCCCTCGGTGGTGCGCTCCTCGCGCTTCTCCGGGACGAGGCAGGCGGCATGGGGCCGCGTGGCCAGCGCGATCGCCACCATTTCGTCGGTGGCCGCCATCTCGAAATTGAGCGGCACGGACAATCCGCGCTTCAGCGCGGCGATGTCGGTGTCGCGGATATGGCGCCGGTCCTCGCGCAGATGCGCGGTGATGCCGTCGGCGCCCGCCTCGACGGCGAGCAGCGCCGCCCGCACCGGGTCCGGGTAATCGCCGCCGCGGGCGTTGCGGACGGTCGCGACGTGATCGATGTTGACGCCGAGGCGCAGCTTTTCGGAGGTCATCCGCTCGTTCGTCCCCGTGTCGGCGCGATGCGACAGGCTTACCGGCATGGTTCGGAAGGCGCGGCGCGCCCTCACCCCGTGTCGGCGATATGCGGAGGATCGCGCGCGCCGGCAAGACGGCCGGGGCCGCGACACTTACCGATCGGCTGGCGCGCCCGTCATCGCGGAAGACGGCGATCCGGGGGACGAGGATCGTCACTCCGGGGATCCGGCGCCGCCGGGATCGGCGGCGCCGAGGGAGCAAGATCCCTGGGCGGGCCTCCCCGACAGGCGGCCCGCCCGGTCATCCAAGGGGCCGAAAGGCCCTCCCGCTCAGGCGAGGCGCAGGCGCGACCGGCCGTCCTTCCGCTCGGGCAGGGCATCGAGGGCGGCCTTGACGATGGCTTTGGCGTCGAGGCCGGCTTCGGCGTACATCTTCTCGGGGCTGTCGTGGTCCTGGTAGGTGTCCGGCAGCGTCAGCGTCCGCACCCGGACCCCGCCCGCGTCCAGCGCGCCCGTCTCCGACAGCAGGTGTAGCACCATCGCGCCGAACCCGCCCCGCGAGCCCTCCTCGATCGTCAGCAGGACCTCGTGGTCCCGCGCCAGATCCAGGATCAGCGCCTCGTCCAGCGGCTTGGCGAACCGCGCATCCGCCACCGTCACCGCCACGCCCTGCTCGGACAGCGTGTCCGCCGCCTTCGAGGCCTCGGCCAGCCGCGTGCCCAGGCTGAGGATCGCCACCCGCGCCTCCGCGTCCCGGCGCACCACCCGGCCCTTGCCGATCGCCAGCACCGCGCCCCGCTCCGGCAGCTCGACCCCCACGCCCTCGCCGCGCGGGTAGCGCAGGGCGATCGGGCCCGAATCATGCGCGTGGGCGGTGGCCACCATGTGCACCAGCTCGGCCTCGTCGGAGGCCGCCATCACGGTCATGTTCGGCAGGCAGCACAGATACGCCAGGTCGAACGCGCCGGCATGCGTCGCCCCGTCCGCGCCCACCAGACCCGCCCGGTCCAGGCAGAACCGCACCGGCAGGTTCTGCAGCGCCACGTCGTGCACCACCTGGTCGTAGGCCCGCTGCAGGAACGTCGAGTAGATCGCCACGAACGGCCGGTAGCCCTCGGTGGCCAGCCCGCCCGCGAACGTCACCGCGTGCTGCTCGGCGATGCCCACGTCGAAGGTCTTGTCCGGATGCGCCTTGCCGAACAGGTCGATGCCGGTGCCGCCCGGCATGGCGGCGGTGATCGCCACCACCTTGTCGTCGGCATCCGCCGCCTTGATCAGGCTCTCGCCGAACACCCGCGTGTAGGCCGGCGCGTTCGGCTTGGCCTTGGCCTGCACGCCCGAGATCACGTCGAACTTGACCACGCCGTGGTAGCGGTCGGCGCTCGCCTCGGCCGGCGCGTAGCCCTTGCCCTTCTGGGTGACGACGTGCAGCAGGATCGGGCCGTGCTCGGCGTCGCGGACGTTCTTGAGCACCGGCAGCAGGTGGTCGAGATTGTGCCCGTCCACCGGGCCGACATAGTGGAAGCCCATCTCCTCGAACATCGTGCCGCCGCCGACCACGAGCGAGCGGGCGTATTCCTCGGCCGCCGCGGCGCGCTGGTAGAGCGCCTTCGGCAGCAGCTTGCCGAGCTGCTTGGCGGTCTCGCGCAGGGACTGGTAGGCGCCCCCCGAGGCCAGCCGCGCGAGATAGGCCGACATGGCGCCCACCGGCGGGGCGATCGACATGTCGTTGTCGTTGAGGATGACGATCAGGCGCGAGTGCAGGGCGCCGGCATTGTTGAGCGCCTCGTAGGCCATGCCGGCCGACATCGAGCCGTCGCCGATCACCGCGATGGCGTTGCGGCGCTTCTGCGGGCGGCCCTTCACCTTGGCGGTGGCGTTGTCGAGGTCGCGCGCGACCGCCATGCCCAGCGCCGCCGAGATCGAGGTCGAGGAATGGGCGGCGCCGAACGGGTCGTAGACGCTCTCGCTGCGCTTGGTGAAGCCCGACAGCCCCCCGCCCTGGCGCAGGGTCCGGATGCGGTCGCGGCGCTCCGTCAGGATCTTGTGCGGGTAGCACTGGTGGCCGACGTCCAAGACGATGCGGTCGTCGGGGGTGTCGAACACGTGGTGCAGCGCCACCGTCAGCTCGACCACGCCGAGCCCCGAGCCCAGATGGCCGCCGGTGATCGACACCGCGTCGATCATCTCGGCGCGCACCGCCTCCGCAACAGCCGGAAGATCCGATTCCGGAAGACGCCGCAGCGCCGCAGGATTCGGGACACGGTCCAGCAACGCCGATTGCTCAGGGGAGAGTGCCAATGGTCGCATCCGTTCGTTCGAATATGGCGACGGCTCCGTCACGGGCCCGTGGCAACCGCAACGCCAGCACCCCGGGAGCACGCGTTCATGCTAGAACCCGCCCGTCCGCCGCTGTCATGATAGTGCCAGGTACGGATGAACGGCGGCGCGATCAATGTCGGGCCGTCGCTTTTTTGAATCACGTGCCCTTAACGCCACAAGAGGTTCGCCTTTGAATCCGGCTCGTCTGTGCACAATCCTGCTCGCGCTCGCGATTACGGTTTACGGTCAAGCTTACGCCGCGGCGCGGCCGCTGGACGGCAATCTCGACTTCGCGTGCAACTTCCTGGGCAAGTGCCCGGCCCGGGTCGCCCCGGGCGGCCCGGACCGCGATGTCCGCCCGTTCAACGGCACCCTCGGCCGGCCCTGCGCCTGGCGGGATCGCCCGACCCCGGAGGGTGTGCGCCGGGTCCGCGTCTGCTGGTGATGCGCGCGCCGGCTCTCATCGCCACAGCCCTGGTTCTCGCGCTCGGATCGGTTCCGGTCGGCGCCCAGGATGCCTGTCCGGGGCTGTTCGCCGATGGGCGGATGCCCGTCCTCACCAATCCGAAGCTCGCCGTTCGGGCGACTCCGCTATGCTTCGAGGCCTTCGCGGTGCTGCATTCCGGCGTGACCCGCACGCCCCTCTACGCCGCCGAGCACCTCACCCGCGCCAGCATCGCCGCGGCCCGCGCGGTGGCACGCGACGATGCCTTCCACGAAGAGGCGCGCCTGCCGGAAGACCAGCGCGCCGCCCTTGAGGATTATGTCCGCAGTGGGTTCGACCGGGGCCATCTCGCGCCGGCCGGCGACATGCCGACGGCAAGCGCCCAGGCCGAGTCGTTCAGCCTCGCCAACATCACGCCGCAGAACCGCGTCCTGAACCGGGGGCTCTGGGCCGATATCGAGGAGGGCACCCGGCGCCTGACCAGCCGGCGCGGTGCGCTCTTCGTGGTCACCGGTGTGATCTTCTCCGGCGACGCGGTGCAGCAGATCAAGGGCGGCGTGCTCGTCCCGACCCACTTGTTCAAGGCCCTCTACGATCCGGCCAGCGGCGAGGCCGGAGCATACCTCGCCCGCAACGACGATTCGAAGGATTGGCGCGTGCTGTCGATCGACGATCTGCGCCGGGAATCCGGCATCGACGTCTTTCCCGGCCTGCCGCAAGCGGCCCGCGCGACCGCGATGAGCCTCCCTGATCCCCAGGCCTCCGCCCGCGCGGACGAGCGCCGGCCCCGGCACGAGCAGACCTGGCAGGAATGGCTGGAGCGCGAGCTGGCCCGAGCGGCGCGGAAATTCCTGCGCGACCTGCTGCGTTCGTTCTTCTGAGAGGACCCATGCCCAAGGACACGCAACGCGCCTCCGGAGGCGCGACGGAAGATCCGAAAGCCTTCACGCCCTTCGCGGACGATGCCGGCGTGCGCACCATCGGCAGCTTGAGCTTCGAGAACGGCACGGACCGGATCGCCCTGCACGGATCCCTCGACATCAACCGCGACAGGACCGGGCTGGAGCAGGCCCGGCTTCTCCGGAAGACGCTGGACGCGATCGTGAAGACCCTGGAGGCCTCCGATCTGCCCGAAGCGGTGGCCGAGGCGCCGGACGCGCCGCCGCGATCGGTGAAGAACCCGTTCGCCTGAGAGATCGGCGCCCCGCGACGGCCGGGCCGTCCTTGCCGCTTCCCGGCGGGCCTGATACTCCGAGAGGGTCATTCCTATATCTTAGGGACGCGCGTCCAGGACGGGGACTGATGCCCCGTGCCTGACCCGTGCCGCTGGCACGATCCGCGCAGTCCCGAACAACGCGCCGAGGACGATCCGCGATGGCTCGCGAATTCATCTACCACATGCGGGGCCTGACCAAGGCCTATACCGGCGGCAAGAAGGTCCTGGATAACGTCAACCTGTCGTTCTACCCGGACGCCAAGATCGGCGTCCTGGGCATCAACGGCGCCGGCAAGTCGACGCTGCTCAAGATCATGGCGGGCCTCGACAAGGAATACACCGGTGACGGCTGGGTCGCTCAGGGTGCGCGCGTCGGCTATCTGCCGCAGGAGCCCCAGCTCGATCCGAACAAGACCGTCCGCGAGAACGTGATGGAGGGCGTGGCCGAGAAGCAGGCCATGCTCGACCGCTACAACGAACTCGCCATGAACTACTCGGAGGAGACGGCCGACGAGATGACCGAGCTCCAGGACCGGATCGAGTCGCTGGGCCTCTGGGAGCTCGATTCGAAGGTCGATCAGGCCATGGAGGCCCTGGGCTGCCCGAGCGACGAGCAGCCGGTGGCCACCCTGTCGGGCGGCGAGCGGCGCCGCATCGCCCTGTGCCGCCTCCTCCTGTGGGAGCCGGAACTGCTCCTCCTCGACGAGCCGACCAACCACCTCGACGCCGAGACGGTGAACTGGCTGGAGGGCCACCTGCGCCAGTATCCCGGCGCGATCCTGATCGTGACCCACGATCGCTACTTCCTCGACAACGTCACGAGCTGGATCCTGGAGCTCGATCGCGGAAAGGGCATCCCGTACGAGGGCAACTATTCGGCGTGGCTGGTCCAGAAGCAGAAGCGCCTGGAGCAGGAGGGCCGTGAGGACATGGCCCGGCAGCGCTCTATCGCCCGCGAGCAGGAGTGGATCGCCGCCTCCCCGAAGGCGCGCCAGTCCAAATCGAAGGCCCGCATCACCCGCTACGAGGAGCTGGTGGCCAAGCAGGCGCAGAAGATCGACGCCGCGGCCCAGATCGTCATTCCGATCGACGAGCGGCTCGGCAACAACGTCATCGAGTTCGAGCATCTCAGCAAGGCGTTCGGCGACCGGCTGCTGATCGAGGATCTGTCGTTCAAGCTGCCGCCGGGCGGCATCGTCGGGGTGATCGGCCCGAACGGCGCCGGCAAGACCACGCTGTTCAAGATGATCACCGGCCAGGAGAAGCCTGACAACGGGAAGATCGACATCGGCGAGACGGTGAAGCTCGGCTACGTCGACCAGTCCCGCGACGCCCTCGATCCGAACGCCACGGTCTGGCAGGAGGTCTCGGGCGGCAACGACATCATCTATTTCAACAAGCGCGAAATCAATTCGCGTGCCTATTGCGCCGCCTTCGCCTTCAAGGGGCCCGACCAGCAGAAGAAAGTCGGCACGCTCTCGGGCGGCGAGCGCAACCGGGTGCACCTCGCGCGGACCCTGAAGGGCGGCGCCAATGTGCTGCTCCTCGACGAGCCGACCAACGACCTCGACATGGAGACCCTGCGCGCCCTCGAAGACGCGCTGGAGGACTACGCCGGCTGCGCCGTCATCATCAGCCACGATCGCTGGTTCCTGAACCGCATCGCGACGCACATCCTCGCCTTCGAGGGCGACAGCCACGTGGAATGGTTCGAGGGCAACTTCTCCGAATACGAAGCCGACAAGGTGCGCCGACTCGGAGCGGATTCGATCATGCCGAAGAAGATCAAGTACAAGCGGTTCTCGCGCTGAGGACCGGCCCCGTCGTTCCGGGGCCGTAACGGCGAGACCGGAACCGAATAGCCGTTGACGGGCGAGGTCCAGCCCTGGACCTCGCCCGGGTACGCTCTGAACACGGCCGGGAGGAATCCATCGGCCGGTCGCGCGGTCCCTGACCTCGGTTCAAAGCCTCTGCGGCGCTCCGGCGATGCAGATTGCCGGAGCGAGCGGGAGATCGGATGTCGTGCCCCCCTGCGCCCGGGGGGAAAGGCGGATGCGCAAGCTCCCGGAGCGCTTGCAGAGCCGGAGCGTGCCACCCCGGGGACCGGGACGGCATCGACGGCCGGCCGCCCGATATGCCCTCATCCGAGTTGCGCCCGGGCCTCCGACAGAATCGTGGACAGGCTCCGCGAGAGCGGGATGGCTGGAGTCCATCCGGTGGCGGTTGCGAAGGCCGTGGAATCACAGCCCTCGCTGCGCACGCCCGCCGCCCGGACTCGATCGGGCGAGACCCGAAGGGTGAAGCGTGCGCCCGTCATGCCGCGGAACATCTCCAGGATCTCGGCGACCGGCGTCACGACCCCCGATCCCACGTTGAAGATTCCGCCATTCGGAAGATCGTCGATCTGTCCGATTACGCGCAGGCACGCCGCGGTGACATCGGCCACGTCGACGAAATCGCGCCCGGCGGAGAGGTCGCCAACCTCCAGGCTCGGAGGCACCAAGCCTCGCTCGATACGGGCGATCTGCCCCGCGAAGGAGGCGACCACGAACGTCTCACTCTGACCCGCACCGATGTAGTTCGATGGTCGCAGCACCAGATGCTTGACGCCGGCATTCGCCAGGACATCGCGCAGGATGTACTCGCAGGCGTTCTTGGTTCGGCCCGCGATGGTGTCGGGACGCGGCGTCACGGTCTCGTCCGGACGTGCCTGCTCGCGGAACGCCTCCCCGTAGACGACGGTCGAGCTGAGGAACACCAGGGCCGCGCGGGTCTTCGCCACCGCCTCGGCCAGGTTCAGCGTGCCGAGCAGCTCGGCCCGCCAGGCATAGGACGGTGTCTCGCTCGACTGGGCCACGGACGCCAGCGCCGCCAAGTGGAACACGATGGTGGGGTCGAAGGCGGCGATCGTCTCGGCGAGTTCGTGGGCATCGAACGGATCGACGGCTCTCAGCGACACGCCGCCGAGGGGCGGTTGCGGAGCCCGATCCAGGCCGAGGATGGAGCTGCCGGGCGGAAGTCCCGTGTGCAGCGCCTCGAGCAGGCGGCGGCCGAGATAGTCTCCGGCTCCGGTGACGAGGACGCGCATGGCTGTTGCCCTGAACCTTGTCCTGTAGCGCGCCCCGGGCCTTGGCCCTCCCGGTCGCGGGCTAGGAAAGCCGGGATCGCCCACCGCCTCTATACCGGGCTCGGCCGCGATGCGAGAGGCTCGAGGCGCTCCGCGGAGCGTCGGACCATCAGGGCGACGGATCCCTGCGCCGGGCCGAACACAGGCGCGTGATCGGCGCAGCCGCGCACCGCAGGCGCGCTATTGTTGCACCGCGGACTCTGCCGTATCCCACATCCGGTCGGAGACCGCCGCGGTGATGAACTGAGTGACGCGCGTCGACGATCTTGAGCGGCCCGCTGCCACGAAGCAGCGGACGATCCCCGCGCCGGAAGCCGGAACGCGGCCCACGAAGCCCGTCCGTGACGCGCGGGTCGACGTGGTGCGCGGGCTGGCGCTGCTGACGATCTTCGTCGACCACATCCCGCGCAACGCGCCGGCCCTGCTGACGCTGCACAATTTCGGATTCTCGGATGCGGCCGAGATCTTCGTTCTGCTCGCCGGCTATTCCTCGATGATCGCCTATGGCGGACTCTTCCGCCGAGCCGGCGTCCGGACGGCGCTGGTGCGCATCGCGCAGCGCTGTCTGCGCATCTACCTGTTCCAGGCGGGGCTGCTGTTGGCGACCCTGGTCATCGTCCGGATCTGGATGGACATCACCGGTCTCACGCCGCGGTTCGGCGTCGCGCCCCTGCTGCAGATGGGTCTGCTGCCGGGCCTGCTGCGCGGCCTCGCGCTGAACGCGCTCCCGAATTACCTCGATATTCTGCCGCTCTACATTCTCCTTCTGGCACTGTTCCCGCTGATCTATCTCGGGATGCGGCGCGGGATCTGGGGCGTCCTGGCGCTGTCGGCGATCCTGTGGATTGCCGCCAACGTCGATCATCAGCTGAACCTGCCGAACGCCGCGGCGGTCGATGAGGGCTGGTACTTCAATCCCTTCGCGTGGCAGTTCCTGTTCGTGCTCGGAGCGGCCCTCGCCGTCTGGGTCCAGGCCCAGGACGGATTGCTGCCGTGGCGTGGCTGGGCCGTCGCCATGGCCTCGGCCTATCTCGCCTTCGCCTTCTTCCAGGGCGGCTCCTGGGCGGAATGGGGGCTGCCGGACCTCCGGCCGCTGTCGATCGGGGTCCCCGACAAGAGCCATGTCGGCCCCCTGCGCCTGATCAACATGCTGGCCCTGGCCTACCTGCTGTTCAGCATACCCGCGGTGGCGCGTCTCAGCCGGTGGCGGCGGCTGCGCCTGATCGATGCCTGCGGCCGGCACTCGCTCGAGATCTTCGCAGCCGGATGCCTGGCGGCGCTCATCGGCCGCATTCTCTATCGGACCTTCGACGCCACATGGCCGCTGCAGATCGCGGTCAATCTCGGCGGGCTCGCGGTCATGCTCGGATTGGCGCACCTCCTGGATGCGCGCCGCCGCGGTGCCGCCGCTCCGGGCCCGGACCTGCGCCGCCCGGGATAGGACGCGAGGAGAGACGATGCCGCCGATGCGCCGCAAGGGCGACCTGCCCGAGAAGGTCTGTGCCCAGTGCGGCCGCCCGTTTGCGTGGCGCAAGCAGTGGGCACGCGTCTGGGACGAGGTCCGTTACTGCTCCGACCGATGCCGGGCCGAGGCCAAGGCAGGGCGCGGGCGCACCGTCGGGGCGAGCGCAGAAACCCGACCCACGACCGCGCGACAGGGATAGGCGGCGCGCCGCCGAATCGACCGCAGGCACGGACGGCCGTCAGCGCGATCCGTCCCACACCGAGGGCGCCGATGGCTCAGGCCGGACCACGGCTCAGGGCGGCAAGCCCGGCCGGCGTGTCGATGTCGAGGGCGGTGGCCGGATCGCCTGGGATCTCCAGCACGTCGGGCCGCCCCCTGAGCAGCGGTCCGGCCCCGTGGTCGCCGGCGAGGCGGCCGATCTCCTCCCCGAGACGACGCAGGTTGAGCAGTACGGGATTGCCGCGCCGCCCGTCCTGCACCGGCACCACGGCAGCAGGAGTCGCCGCAGCCCCCGTGAAGGCGCTCACGAGACGGTCGATATGGGCGGCCGTCACCCGCGGCATGTCGCCCAGCACGATCACGGCGCCCGTGCAGCGGGGTGGCAACGCCGCGAGACCGGCGCGCAGCGAGGATGCCAATCCGGTACGGTAATCCGGATTGTCGATCCGGATCAGGTCCAGCCCGGCCAGCGTCGCGCGGACCGCCTCCGCGTGCGCGCCCAGCACGACCACCACAGGGCGGGGACAAGCCTCGAGGGCGGCCTCCGCGGCGTGGCGCACCAGCGGCTTGCCGTCGAGGGGGGCGAGCAGCTTCGGCGCGGAGCCGAACCGGCTGCCGAGGCCCGCGGCGAGCAGAACCGTGCCGACCTCCGGCATCCCCGAGATCCTCTCCCGCCTCAATCGTCTGTCGCCGGATCGCGCGCGTCCCCTGTCACCGCGCCGCCGGCGCGGGGCTGCGGACGCGAGACGATCTCCATCAACAGACCGCCGACACCGAGGGCGACGATGTCGGCGCGGGTTACGGCCAGATCTGCGAGCAGACGGTGCAGAATCCAGTCGAATCCGTTCTCCTTCGGCGAGCGCGCGCAGCCCGGGGCGCCGACTACCGGCACGTCGCCCCGGGCACCGACAAGGAGCAGGTTGCCGGGATCGACCGGCATGCCGAGGTGGGCGACATGCCCGCCGGCCGCCTCGATTCCGGCCGGGATGACGTCGCGGCGGTCGGCGATGGCCGAGGCACCGAACACAACCACAAGGTCCGCCCCGGCTCTATCGATGAGATCGGTCACCGCAGCAGCCACGGCGTCGTCGGTGTGGGGGATCCGGGCTTCGGCGACGATCGCGGCGCCCGTGGGGGCGAGACGTTCGGCCAGAACCCGGAGCGTCTTGTCGATGGTGGCCTCCTTGAGGCTCGGCAGCCGCGTCGAGACCACGCCCACACGGCGGCGGCGATAGGTCGCCACCGCCAGCGCGTCGGCTCCGGCCGCCGCACAGGCGCGGGCCAGCACGGCGCCCGGCACGGCGTAGGGGATGATCTTCACGGTGGCGATCATTTCGCCCTCGATCACCGGCCGGAAGCGCGGCAGCGTCGCCACCGTCACCGCCTCGTCGACGGCGTTGACGGCCTCGATCCGGGTCGGGTCGAGCGTCAGCACCCCGGGCCTCTCGGCGAACAGGTTGCAGCGGCCGGTGAACGGCGACTCGACACGCAGGTTCGACCCGCGAAGACAGCCGGCGAGCCGCGCGGCCGCCTCGTCCTCGCCGACATCGCCAGGCTCCAGAGCGGCCACCACGATCTCCGAGAGGCCGGTCCGCGCGAGACCGGCGGCCTCCTCCGGGCCGATCACCGCCCCCTTGCGCAGGGTGATGTCAGCCCGCCGGACCGTATGCGCGCTGATCAGTCCGCCCGCCTCGGCGAGCGGGACGGTCCCGAACCTCACGCGACCTCCGAACGGGGCGCACGGCGCAGGCACGCCACCACCTCGGCGAGCACGGCCAGCGCGATCTCGGCGGGACTGACGGCGCCGATCGGAAGCCCGATCGGTGCGTGGATCCGGCCGATCTGCGCGGGCGTGAACCCCGCCTCGGTGAGCCGCGCGACGCGGGCCGCGTGGGTCTTCCGGGAGCCGAGGGCGCCCACGTAGAAGCACTCGGCCGCCAGGGCCGCCTTCAGCGCAGGATCGTCGATCTTGGGATCGTGGGTCAGGGCTGCGAGGGCGCAGTAGCGATCCAGCACCGGGACGGTTGTGCCGAGGGCGGCGTCCGGCCACTCGGCGACCAGCGCGATGCCCGGGAAACGCTCCGGCGTGGCGAATGCGGTGCGGGGGTCGATCACCGTGAGCGCGAGGTCGAGCCCGGCCGCCATCGGCGCCATGGCCTGCGAAATGTGGACGGCGCCGACGACCACGAGCCGCACCGGCGGCACCTGCACGGTGAGGAACAGGGTCCGCCCGTCAGCCTCGACGAGGCCGCTCTTGCCGGACGCAAGGTGTTTCGCCAGGACGTCGGCCAGGGGGTCGACGGCGAGGTCCGACTCGCGCACGAGGCGCTGCGCGCCGTCGGCGATGTCGGTGACGAGGATCGCGGCGCGGCGGGCCGCGCGCTCGTCGTTCAGCGCCGCAAGGATGTCGCTGCGCATCAGTCGACCCGCTCGACGAAGACCCGGATCCGCCCGCCGCAGGACAGGCCGGCCCGCCAGGCCGTCTCGTCCGCGACGCCGAATTCGAGGACGCGCGGCGTGCCGGCCTCGATCACCTCGAGGGCCTCGGTGATGACCGCGCCCTCGACGCAGCCTCCCGAGACGGAGCCGAGGAAGTTGCCGTCGCCGTCGACCGCGAGGTGGCTGCCCACGGGCCGGGGCGCCGAGCCCCAGGTCTCGATCACGGTGGCAAGCGCCACGGCGCGACCGTCGCGCCGCCAGGACTGGGCGGCGGAGAGGATGTCTGTATCGGTGCTGAGCATGGCCTCGTGGACTTTCGGCCGGCGGGTGGCCCCCGCTTCCCACAGGTATGGCCCACGCGCCGCCGTGCAAGGCGCCCTCCGACTCGCACACCATGCCCACCGCCCGGGGCACCGGGCCTGTGGCCGTCGTGCGCGCGCCTTGGCCGATCCCGGCGCGGATGCGATAACAGGCCGGCCAAGCGTTCCCGCTCAGACCATGTCCGCCACCGTCGAACGGAGTTCATGCCAGACGACCCGCCCCTGCTTTCGCGGGAGGGAGCGGCGCGTGCTCCGGGTGACGTGAACGCCCCCGATCCCGCTCTGGCGCGCAGGCTGCGCAAGGATCCGCCGCCGCGCTCCGCGCCGCACCGCCTGTGGCGGCGCATCAGCCGGGCGATCGGCGACGTCCTGCCGAAAGGCCTCTACGCCCGTTCGCTGATCATCATCATCGCGCCGGTCGTCCTGCTCCAGTCGGTGATCGCCTACACCTTCATGGAGCGGCACTGGCAGCTCGTGACCAAGCGCCTGTCGGCGGCGGTGACCGCAGACGTGGCCGCCTTGATCGACATCTACGAGAGCTACCCGCAGGACAAGGATGCCGAGACCCTCTCGCGCATCGCCGGGGAGCGGCTGAACCTCGACCTCGACATCCTCAAGGGGGCCAAGCTCCCGCCGCCGGGCCCGCGCCCGTTCTTCTCGATCCTCGACGAGGCCCTCTCGGACGAGATCAAGCGCCAGATCCGCCGGCCCTTCTGGATCGACACGGTCGGCCGCTCCAACCTGATCGAGATCCGGGTGGCGATCCCCGACGGCGTGATGCGCATCACCGCGCGGCGCAGCCAAGCCTACGCGTCGAATTCGCACATCTTCCTCGTCTGGATGATCGGCTCCTCGCTGGTGCTGCTCGGGGTCGCGATCCTGTTCCTGCGCAACCAGATCAAGCCCATCCTCCGCCTCGCCGCGGTGGCGGAGGGCTTCGGCAAGGGCCGGGAGATCGAGTTCCGGCCGCGCGGCGCCCGCGAGGTGCGCCAAGCCGGTCACGCCTTCATCGAGATGAAGCGGCGGATCGAGCGGGCGATGGAGCAGCGCACGACGATGCTGAACGGCGTCAGCCACGACCTGCGCACCATCCTCACCCGCTTCCGCCTGTCCCTGGCACTGGTCGAGCAGACCAGCGAGATCGAGGATCTCAGCCGCGACGTGGATGAGATGAGCCGGATGCTGGAGGGCTACCTCGCCTTCGCGCGGGGCGACTCGGCCGAGCCCGCGACGCCCACGGACATGCGCGCCCTGCTGGAGGACCTGCGGACCGACGTGGAGCGCCTCGGCGCCCATGTCTCCGCCGTGGAGCTCGTCGGCACGCCCGAGGTCACGGTCCGTCCGGGCGCCTTCCGGCGTTGCCTGTTCAACCTCGCGGCCAACGCCGTGCGCTACGGCGAGACGGTGGCGATCTCCGGCCGACTTGAGGCCCGGACCTTCTTCGTCTCCATCGACGACGACGGGCCGGGCATTCCGGCCGAGAGCCGCGAGGACGTGTTCAAGCCGTTCCTGCGGCTCGACGACGCCCGCCAGGACGCCGGCGGCTCCGGGCTGGGCCTCTCGATCGCGCGGGACATCGCCCGCGCCCATGGCGGCGACATCACCCTGCACGACAGCCCCCTGGGGGGCCTGCGGGCCACCGTCCGGGTTCCGGCCTAGGCCGGATCAGGCATCGGCGGGCCGGCGCAGGCGCAGGTGCTCGGCCTGCACATTCCGGATGAGATGATCGAGGCTGGCCTCGTCGAGGCCGGCGCCGACGAGCCGGGTGCGCAGGCTCGCCTCGCCGTGCCACGCGTAGCCGGCATCGTGCGGCAGGTGGCGCAGCAGGAGGGCGCTCACGATCGATTCACGCCGGTAGGCGGGGTGGCGCAGCAGCTTCCCGATATGGAGGACCAGCATGTCGACGCCGGAGGTCGCGGGGTCCGAAGCCCCCGTGCCCTTCCCATTCCCACTGACCGATGCCCGACGCATACATGCCCGCCTTTGAGAGGCGATACTCTCGCGCCAAATGATTGCACATCCATGAGCGTTCGGGCGAGCCGGCGAAAAACTGCCGATTCCGGGGTCCCAACCTTCGCAGCACGGTGATATGCAGGGTCGTTTTCCCAGGGCCGCGGTCAGCCGCGCGCCGGATTTCGAGTGCCGCACATGAACCCGCTCGTCCCGCTCTTCATCCTGCTCTCGCTGCCGCTCGCGGCCATCGGGCTCGTGCTCTACACCGACGAAGGCATCAACCCGGACCTGTTCTACGCCTCGGTGAAGACCTTCGTGATCCTGGGCGCGATCGCGGTGGCGATGTCGTTCGGTGCGATGAAGCTCTCCGAGCGGTCCAAGCACTGAGATCCCACCGCCCGGAGGGCGCGATGCTGCAGGTGGTCCCGGCCTTCTCGCGTATCGGCGAGGAAAACGCCTTCGCGGTGCTGGCCCGCGCCCAAGCCCTCGCCGCGCAGGGCCGGGACGTGATCAACCTCGGTATCGGCCAGCCGGACATGCCGACCCCCGCTCACGTGGTCGAGGCGGGCATCAAGGCCCTGCGCGACGGCCACCACGGCTACACGCCGGCGGTGGGCATTCCGCCGCTGCGCGAGGCGGTGGCCCGCGACATCCATCGCCGCCACGGCGTCGAGGTCTCCCCCGAATCCGTGATGATCGTGCCCGGCGGCAAGGTCACCATGTTCATGGCGATCCTGATGTTCGGCGCGCCCGGAACCGAGATCCTGTATCCGGACCCCGGCTTCCCGATCTACCGCTCGATGATCGAGTTCACGGGCGCGACGCCGGTCCCCGTGCCGATCCGCGAGGAGAACGGTTTCGCCTTCTCGGCAACCGAGACCCTGGCGCTGATCACGCCGAAGACCCGGCTGCTGATCGTCAACTCACCCGCCAACCCGACGGGCGGCGTGACACCGAAAGCCGAGATCGACGCCCTGGTGAAGGGCCTGGCCGAGCACCCCGACGTCGCCGTACTGTCGGACGAGATCTACGGCACCATGACCTACGACGGCGAGACCCATCACTCGCTGCTCAAGTATCCCGAGATCCGCGACCGGCTCGTCTACCTCGACGGCGCGTCCAAGACCTACGCGATGACCGGTTGGCGCCTCGGCTGGTCGGTCTGGCCGAAGCCGCTCTACGACGCGGCCCGCAAGCTCGCCGTCAACGCGCATTCCTGCGTCAACGCGGCGACCCAGTGGGCCGGCATCGCAGCGCTGGACGGCCCCCAGGACTGCGTGACCGAGATGGTCGCCGAATTCGACCGGCGCCGGACGATCGTGGTGGACGGTCTGAACGCCTTGCCGGGCGTGTCGTGCATCGCGCCCAAGGGCGCATTCTACGCCTTCCCGAATATCTCCCGGACCGGCTGGAAGGCGAAGGCGCTGGCGTCGGCCCTTCTGGAAGAAGCGGGCGTCGCGGTGATCGGCGGCCCGGATTTCGGCGTCCACGGCGAGGGCTACATCCGTCTGTCCTATGCCAACTCGGCCGAGAACATCCGACGTGCATTGGACCGGATGGGCACGTTCCTCAGCGAGCAGAAGCCGGCCTGACTTTCCGACGGGTCGGAAAAGCCCCTCGTCGCGCCCTCACCCTGAGGCGCCGAAGCGCGGGGGAGGCCTGAAGGCGCTTCCGGATCCCTCGATGATTCCTGCCCCCCCTGAGGCCCGCTGCCGCAGGCGCGGCGACGGGTAGGATCGACCGGGTATCCGACCGGGCTTCCCTACGACTTGCCGGGGGCCCGCTTGTCGATCCAGCCCGACAGCCAATCGGCGATATCGAGGCTGTTCTTGTCCTGCATCAGCATGTGCGAATTGCCGTGGATGCCGATCTCCGGCAGCAGGATCAGCTCCGCCCGGCCGCCCGCGGCATTCGCCGCCGCCACGAAGCTGCGGCACTGCTTGAGCCGCGGCGCCCAGCGGGGCGAGGCGTCGACGTAATCGCCGAAGAGGACGAGGATCGGCAGGTCCCGGTAGGGCGCGAGATCGTCCTTCGCCGGGTCCGGGCACGCGGCCGGCTCGATGGCGACGATGGCACGGATGCCCGACCGGTCGAGGGACGCGGTCTGGAACGGGTAGATCCCCGATTGAGAGTGGGAGATCAGCACCGCACCTTTGAGCTTCTTGGCCAGTTCCGACAGGGCCGGCACAGTGGGGTTCGGCACCGGGAGGGCGGCCGACCAGTCCGGGACCATCTGCTTCCAGAACTCGCCCTGGGCCTCCAGGGGGAACTGCATGTCGGGAAACACCTTCGGGTATTCCGGCCCGAACCGGAAGATCGCCCAGGCCGGCTCGCGCCCGGCCGAGAAGACCGGCGGCAGCGCGTTCGGGTCGGCCCGCCCCATCTTCACCGCGTTGATCTGGGCCGGGCTCGCTGCCGAGCGACCGCGCCAGGCCTGATCGATCACGTAGGTCGGGAAGCCGCGCCGGACGAAGTACTCGTCCCAGCCCATGCGTCCGTCCGGCGTCGTCTCCCAGGTCTTGCCGGTGAGGCAGCAGCCGTGGATCAGCACCAGAGGCGGCCGTCCGGTCGTCACCGGAACCTGATAGCGGACATAGATCTGGTCGACGCTGATCGTGCCGGACGGTGCGTAGGCCGGCAGCGTCGACAGCGTGTCGGACTGAACGTCACGGCCGCCGACGAAGAAACTGCCCTGCTCGGCAATGGTCAGGGGGCCGGCGGCCGGTTCGGTGGCACGGGCGGTTCCGCCGCCGATCAGCATCGCACCGACCAAGGCACAGGCGCTCCGCCAGACGCGCCCGCGCGTAGGCACTGACAGTCCCGACATGAAATGTCCCGTCCTCCCGCGAAGGGCCAGTCCGGACCCGTTCCCGACCGGAAGCCTAGCATGAAGCTCGGCGGCAATGGGAGTTCCCCGCGCCCGTCCGGTTGCCGGTCAGGCCGCGATGTTGCGCTCGACCCGGTCGATCGCGTCGGCGGGAAGATCGAGGGCCTCGGCCAGCATCTTCAGGAATTGACGCTCCTGGAGCGTATCGGGATCGATGGCGAGCCGCGCCGCCGCGAAGATCCGCGCCGCCGCATCGGGGCTTGCGACCCGCTCGGCGATCTCGTCGACGTCGGCGGGATCCGCGAGTTCCCGATCGAGCCAGGATCGCCCGTCGGGATCGAGGCCCGCATCCGCGACGGCCGTATCGAGGCGCTTCCGCTCGGCCGCGTCGACCATGCCGTCGGCCGTCGTGGCCGCCACCATGGCCCGCAGCATCAGCCGGGCTTCGTCCTCATCGATCTCGGTGAAGTCCGGGCCGCCCGACTCGGGCGGTGGGGCACCGCGCAAGGCCCGGTAGGCGAGGCTGCCGATCAGCGCCAAGCCTCCGAGGGCCACGCCGGCGGCTAGACCGCCGCTCCTGGAACGCACCAGTGCGTCGACGATCCGTCTGCTGTCAGCCATGCCAACCTCCCTGGATTGAATCCGATTCGGATCGGAAACAACCCGGGAGGCGCTCGGGTTCAGCCGCGCTCAGGCATCGGCCTCATCCTCGTCGATATCCACCAAGAAGACGATGTCGGCCTCATCGGCGTCGTCCGAATCGGTCTCGGTATGATGGGGATCGTCGACGAAATCGCCCTCGCCGTCGTCCTCTGCCAGCGCGTCCTCGAAGATCTCGACCTCGTCCTCGGTGGCCGCCCGGACCTTGAGCGGCGACGTGCCGTTCCAGAGCGGCTTGCCGCCCGTCGTCATGGTCCGGATGTCTTCCTTGAATCCGTCACAGGTGAAGAGGTCCTTGGCGGACGCCTCGTCGCTGTTGATCACCGCAACGGCGGTGCCGTCGATCTCGAGCGTGAACATGGCCGGCATCCTTCTCGTAACCGTCCTCAGGCGCGCCCATTCAGCAGGCTGACCCACGGGTGCGACGCGCTGCCCCGGGAAGAATCACGGATGCTCCCCCCCGGCAGCCATGAGCGCCGCGCGCGGATGCTGTAGGGGTGAACCGGACGGCCGCCAAGCCCATCCCGCCTCCACCGGCCCGAAAGCCATGGCGCGGATCCTGCGGGGCAGCGGTGGCGATGAAACTCGGACGCGAAGAAGGATCACCGCGGATGCGGATCAGGCTCGGCTGCGAGATGCGCTACGCCTTCCCCTATCCCGTACCGATGGTGGTCATGCTGAACGTGCATCCCACCCGGGCGGGCGCCCTGGAGGCCCCCGACACGCTGCGCACCGAGCCGCCCGTGCCGGTCGACCTCTATCGCGACGGTTTCGGCAACCTGTGCGCGCGGCTGAGCGCGCCGGCCGGGAGCTTCACGATCGGCACGGACGCAGTGATCGACGATGACGGGCGCCCGGACCCGGTGCACCCGGAGGCCAAGCAGCACGCGATCGAGGACCTGCCGGCCGAAACCATCGTGTTCCTGCTGCCCAGCCGGTACTGCGAATCGGATCTGCTGGCCGACGAGGCGTGGCGCTTGTTCGGCCATACCGAGCCCGGCTGGAGCCGGGTGCAGGCGGTCTGCGATTTCGTGCACGACCACATCGCGTTCGGCTACGAATTCGCTCACGGCGACCGCACGGCGCAGGATGCCTATGCGGGTCGCCGCGGCGTCTGCCGGGACTTCACCCACCTGGCCGTGGCCTTCTGTCGCGCGCTGAACATCCCGACCCGGTACTGCACCGGTTATGTCAGCTTCATCGGCGAGCCCGAGCCGCACCCGGCGGGCGATTTCGCCGCCTGGATGGAGGTCTATCTCGGCGGGCGCTGGCACGTGTTCGACCCGCGCAACAACGCCCCGCGGATCGGCCGGGTCATGGTCGCCTACGGTCGCGATGCCGCGGATGTGCCGCTGACCCACACGTTCGGACCGAATCCCCTCGTGGGCTTCCGGGTCTGGGCCGACCGGATCGACCATCTGGACGCCTCCGGCGACGCGCCGATCCTGCCGGAGGAACCCCTGCCGCCGCAGAGCATGACGACCCGGATGGGGTGAGCGCCGCGCGCCTACACCCCGGCGCCCCGGGCGATGGCGCGCTTGACCACCCCCTGCACATCCGGATTCGAGAGAAACAGGTCGTGGTTGATCAGGCCGCCGCCGTAATCGGAGGCGTCGGCGACGCGCACGCCGAGTGCCTCGAGCTTGGCGCGATCGGCCGCGCCCGCCCGCACGCCCCCCGCCAGGGCGGCGGAGAGTTCGAGCGCCCGGTCGTTGGTGGAGGAGATCACCGTGATCTTCGAGACGTCGGGTCCGAGGCGGGCGACGCCGTTGGAGAACAGGTCGAAATCGATGTCGGGTGCGGCCAGCACCACGGCTCCGATCCGCGCCATCGCGGCCTCGCCGGCCTCGGCGCGGAGCAAGCGCAGGGTCTCGAGCGTGAGGAGCGTGCCCATCGAGTGCGCGACGATGTTGATGCGGCCGCCGCTCGGCGAGGCGGCCAGCGCCTTGAGCAGGTCCTCGAAGGCGTCGCGCGACCAGAGGGCGCTCTCGCGATCGTAATTGTAATCGAGGGTCGCCGCCGCCGACGGCCACGTGAACAGGCCGGAGACGCCGCCGAAGCGGATGCCGTCCGAGAGCCTGGCCGCGCTGATCGCGGCCGATTCGAACGATTCGCGGTAGCCGTGGACGTAGATCAGCACGTCCCGCCCGAGGGCCGCCTGCGAGAAGGCTGTGGCGGCACCGGATCCCGTCTCGAATTTCGGCACCGCGCCGATCGTCCAGTCGCCGGTGATGACGGACGAGACCTTGCCGAGGAGCGAGCGGTCGGGCGGCGACAGGCGCACCTCCGCGAAGCTCAGGCCGCGGCCGCGGTCGCTGCTGAAATACGGCGGCCGGGGCGGATTGCCCACGGGCTTGCGGGTCGTGGCGACCAGCAACACCGGCATGACGTCGAGGGCCGATTGCTTTTCGGGCAAGGCCGCGCCGGTCCCGAGATCGTCGGTGACGCAGGCGCCGAGCGACGGGGCGAGACCCGCGGCGCCCGCGAGAGCTCCGAACCGGAGAAGGACGCGACGTGAGACGATCTGGCTCGACATGATCCGGTTGCGCTCGGGCGGGGTGCCCTCCGTCGCCCAGGATCGTGACCATCGCGGGGCACGATCACGGCAGGTCGGCGTGAATAGCGGGCATGACCGGGCTTGTGGTGGACGGGCCACAGCCGGCCCATCCCCCGGTGCCGGTGCCCTCCCCCTCGACGGCAGCCGTCGCCGCGGCCATGAAGGGACCATGACGCCGTCCATCGACATTCAGAGCCTTCGCGAGCGCCTGCTGCGCGGCGACCGCGCCGCGCTGGCCCGGGCCATCACGCTGGCCGAGTCCAAGCGCGCCGATCACCGGGCCCTGGCGGCGGATCTCATCGATTCGGTTCTGCCCGAAACCGGTCGGGCGATCCGCGTCGGGATCACCGGCGTGCCCGGCGTCGGCAAGTCGACCACCATCGACGCCCTGGGCTCGAACCTGACCGAGGCCGGCCACAAGGTGGCGGTGCTGGCGGTCGATCCGTCCTCTTCCAGGACCGGCGGCTCGATCCTGGGCGACAAGACCCGGATGGCCCGGCTGTCGCACGATCCCAACGCCTTCATCCGCCCCTCCCCGTCCTCCGGAACGCTCGGCGGCGTGGCGGCCAAGACCCGCGAGACCATGCTTCTCTGCGAGGCCGCGGGCTTCGACGTGATCCTCGTCGAGACGGTCGGCGTTGGCCAGTCGGAGACGGCGGTGGCCGACCTGACCGACTTCTTCCTGGTGCTGATGCTGCCCGGGGCGGGCGACGAGCTCCAGGGCATCAAGAAGGGCATCCTCGAACTCGCCGATATGATCGCGGTCAACAAGGCCGATGTTGGCGAGGCCGAGCAGCGGGCCAATGCAGCGGCTTCGGAATACCGTGCGGCGTTGCACATCCTCACCCCGGCCTCCGCCACCTGGACGCCGCCGGTGGTGACGATCTCGGGCTTCCACAATCTGCGTCTCGACGCGCTGTGGGCGAAGATCGTCGACCACCGGGAGAAGCTCACCGCCACCGGAGAGATCCAGGCGAAGCGCCGGACCCAGGACGTGAAGTGGATGTGGGCGCTAGTGGACGAGCGTCTGCACCAGCGCCTCGTCGGGTCCCCGGAGGTCCGGCGCCGCACGGCCGAGGCGGAGGCGGGTGTGGCGCGGGGCGAGACATCCCCCGCCGCCGGCGCCGCGGCCATCGCCGAGCTGATCGGCCTCTGACCTGTCCCGTCTGCCGCGGAGACGCTGGCCGCGCATAATTTCATGGCGGCCGGGGGCACAAACGCCATCTCGCGCGTTCGGTGGACGACGGCGTAACGAGCGACGCCCGCGTCGCGGCGCCGCGCTCACGTCCAGGAGAGTGCCATGGTGGATACGGATCGGATCGTCGGCGGCGCCAAGGAGGCCGTCGGCAAGGTTCAGGGCGCGGCCGGAGATTTCGCGGGCTCGAACCGCGACTCGGTCGAGGGTCGGTTCCGCGAGGCCCAGGGCGAGGCGCAGAACGTCTACGGCCAGGTGAAGGACAAGGCGCGCGACATCGCCGACCGGGCCGGCGACGTCGCCAGCGACGCGTATGACCGCGCCGGCGACATCGCGGGTGAGGCCTATGAGCGGAGCGGTTCCTACCTCCGCGACGGGCGTGCCGCCGTCGGCGCCCGCGTGGAAGAGAATCCCCTGGTCGCCCTGCTGATCGCCGGCGCGGTGGGCTACGGCCTCGCCCTGCTGGTCCACGGCCGCCGCTGACCGAGGAGCGGCCCCACCTGAAGCCGGGCGGGGCCGCCATCCCACAGGCTCCGCCCGATCGTCGCGGCTGATCTGACGGCTGCGGAACGCCCATGATACCGAGGGTGTCGATACGGAAGGTGTCAGCCCCCGGGTGACGGGCCCTGCCTTCCGGAACGCAGCAGCGGACGCCGCTACTGCGCGGTCCAGCCGCCATCCATGCTGATATTGGCGCCGGTGATCTGGCTCGCCGCATCGGAGCACAGGAACACCGCCAGTGCGGCGACCTGATCGACGGTGACGAATTCCTTGGTCGGCTGCGCCTTCAGCATCACGTCTTCGATCACCTGCTCCTTGGTCAGACCGCGGGCCTTCATCGTGTCGGGAATCTGCGACTCCACCAGGGGCGTCCAGACGTAACCGGGCGAGATGCAGTTCACCGTGATCTTGTGGGGCGCGAGTTCCAGTGCCGCCGCCTTGCTCAGGCCCGCGATCCCGTGCTTGGCCGCCACGTAGGCCGACTTGAACGGCGAGGCCACCAGCGAATGGGCCGAAGCGGTGTTGATGATCCGGCCCCAGCCGCGTGCCTTCATCCCGGGAATTGCCGCATGCATCGTGTGGAAGGCCGAGGACAGGTTGATCGCGATGATCTGCTCCCACTTCTCGGCCGGAAAGTCCTCGATCGGCGAGACGAACTGGATCCCGGCATTGTTGACCAGCACGTCGACGGATCCGAAAGCGCCCTCCGCCTCGCGCACCATGGCGTTGATCGCCTCGGGCTTGCTCATGTCGGCGGACGAATAGTGGACCTTGACCCCGTAGGCGCTTTCGATCCCGGCCCGCGTTTCCTCGATGGCGGTCGCGTCCCCGAACCCGTTGAGCACGACGTTGGCTCCCTCGGCCGCAAGGGCGCGCGCGATGGCAAGTCCGATGCCGCTGGTCGAGCCGGTGACGAGGGCGGTCTTGGTCTTGAGGGTCATGGAGCCTCCAGGAACTCGGGCGCGCTGCCGAGCGAATGGGAAGACGGCGCGGTCGCAGCGGGACAGGTCGCGACCTAACTAGCGCGGGACGGGGGCGCCGGCACAGGGTCGCCCGATGCCGGTGCGGGCAGGATGTCACCGGCTTCCGTCTGCGGGCGCGGTGAGGCCGGAAGGCCGATCTCGACCCGCAGCCCTGGGGCGTTGTCGAAGAGCCGCAGGGTCCCGTGATGCAGGCGCACCACGGCGTTGACGAGGCTGAGGCCCAGCCCGAACCCCGGTCGCGAACGGGCATCCTCCAGGCGCACGAAGCGACCGAGGACGCGGGCCCGCTCCGCTTCGGGGATGCCCGGTCCATGATCGGACACGGCAAGGCGGATCGTCTCGCCGTCGCGCCATGCCTCCAGCGTCACGCTGGCCTCCGCTCCGGCGGATTCGGCCCCGTATTTCAGGGCGTTGTCGATGAGGTTGGCGAGGGCTTGCCCGATCAGCTCGCGGTTGCCCGCGATGGTGAGGGCGTCCTGCGCGCGCACCGCGAGCGTCAGCCCCTGATCCTCGGCGACCGCCTCGTAGAGTTCGCCGACGCTCCGCACCGTCTGGCCGATATCCAGCGGTCCCAGCATCTCCCGGGCAGACCCGGCTTCGAGCCGCGCGATCATCAGAAGGGCATTGAACACCCGGATCAATCCGTCGCCTTCGTCGATCACGGCTTCCAGCGCAGCGCGCAATTCCTCCGTCGTCGAGGCCCGGCGCAGGGCCTCGTCGGCGCGGTTGCGCAGGCGGGTCAACGGCGTCTTGAGGTCGTGGGCGATGTTGTCGGAGACCTCCCGCATGCCGCGCATCAGCTCGCCGATCCGCTCCAGCATCAGGTTGAGGCTCG
>NZ_CP015367.1:3165000-4200000 GCF_001936175.1 Methylobacterium phyllosphaerae
AATCCCGCCGCTTGTCAGAAGATGCCTCAGCGCCCGGTCCACTTCCGCGGCCGGCGCCGATGAGCCGGGGTATAGGCCCACCGTTCCGGGCCGTCAACACCCCGTCACACACGCGATCGATATTTATGCGCGCGCCTCCCGGCGGAGGCTCGCTTGTCTCGTGCGCGATGCGCATGGCGTCGGCAGTTGGGTCAGTAGCCCTTCTTCACCTGGGCGAGCGCCGCGCTGAGACCCTGCGCGATCCGGGCCCGCTCGTCCGGCCCCGCATCCCGGGCCACGAGCGCCTGCTGCCGACGTGAGACCAGGGTCAGGCGCTGAAGCCCGTACTCGTCATCCTCCACCGTCTCGATCTTGGTCCAGAGCGGATTGAACCGCCACTCGCGCCGCTCGCCCCGGTGGCTCACCCGGGCGAGCAGGATCTCGATCTGGGAGATCATGACCTCCTCGAAGGAGCGACCGCGGCGGAAGCTGACTTTCAGGGCCGCGTAGATCGCCAGCATGTCGAGGCCGAAGAACCCTGCCACCGGCCAGAAACCCATGCGCCAGGCCCAGATCGAGACGACGAGCGAGACCGCGCAGCAGCCCGTCATGACCACCCGGAAGCCGAGCCGGCTCAAGGATTGATGGGGCCGGATCTTCGCGGTGAAGACGGGCCGGTCGATCGTGTCCGGATCGAGCCCATAGGGATGGACGGAAGGATTGCCGCTCGCCATGCGATCCATATAACGCGCCGATGTCCGCCAGAAAGACTCCCACTCCCGTGACGGATCGCTCCGGTGGCGATACCGCAATCCGGGCGACGGCGCCGTCCCGGGCCGCGCCCAAGGGCGCATCCAAGGGCACTTCCAAGGGCGCTTCCAAGGGCGCTTCCAAGAAAGCGGATCCGGTCGTCTCGAAGAGCGCGCTGAAGAGCGCGGCCGCGGTCCGCCGTGGCGGTCCGATCGGGACGGCACGCTCGGGGCATGGCGACACCGCCCCCGAGGCGGTCGATGTCGCCACCCTCGCCGAGATCTTCCGCCGCTTCCACGCGGCGGAGCCGGAGCCGAAGGGCGAGCTCCACTACGTCAATCCGTTCACCCTTCTGGTCGCCGTCGTGCTCTCGGCCCAGGCGACGGACCGTGGGGTCAACCTCGCCACAGGGCCGCTCTTCGCGGTCGCCGACACACCCGAGGCCATGCTGGCATTGGGCGAGGACCGGGTCCGCGATTTCGTTCGGACGATCGGGCTGTTCAACACCAAGGCGAAGAACGTCGTCGCCCTCTCGCGCATGCTCGTGGAGCAGCACGGTGGCACGGTGCCGGCGAGCCTGGAGGCCCTGCAGGTGCTGCCCGGCGTCGGCGCCAAGACCGCGAGCGTCGTCCTGAATATCGCCTTCGGGGTTCCGCGGATCGCCGTCGATACCCATATCTTCCGGGTCTCGAACCGGATCCCCCTCTTCGTCGGCTCGACCACCGATAAGGTCCAGGCCGGTCTCGAGGCGCTGGTGCCGGAACCCTACCGCCGGCACGCCCATCATTGGCTGATCCTGCACGGCCGCTACACCTGCAAGGCGCGCAAACCCGAATGCCCGCGCTGCCTCATCGCGGACCTCTGCCGCTACCCGTCCAAGACGTCCGCCTGACCGGTGGATCCTAGGCGGCGGCGCGACCGCGAACCGCGTTCCGGCTACGTCCGGAGCGCCCTCCGCAATACCGCCCTGCAGGCTAACGCGTTGTGCTGGAAGCCCGCTTCCGCTAGTTTGGCGGCCGGTCGCCGGGGCCCTTGGGCAGAGGCCGTCCGGCGGCCCGACCTCGCGTCCGGTCGCCGCGCCGCGGATTCCTCCCAATCGTCGCGCATCAGGAGCCTCGGCCCATGGACTTCCTCAAACCACGGTACACGCCTATGAACCGCCGCCGTCGCATCTACGAGGGCAAGGCGAAGGTCCTCTACGAGGGGCCGGAGCCCGGCACGCTCATTCAGCACTTCAAGGATGACGCGACGGCCTTCAACGCGAAGAAGCACGAGGTCATCGACGGCAAGGGCGTCCTGAACAACCGGATCTCCGAGTTCGTCTTCCAGCACCTCAACGACATCGGCGTGCCGACGCATTTCATCCGCCGGCTCAACATGCGCGAGCAGCTGATCCGCGAGGTCGAGATCATCCCCCTCGAGGTCGTGGTGCGCAACGTCGCGGCCGGCTCGCTGGCGACCCGGCTGGGCCTGGAGGAAGGCACCCAGCTGCCGCGCTCGATCATCGAGTTCTATTACAAGAACGACGCGCTGAACGACCCGATGGTCTCCGAGGAGCACATCACGGCCTTCGGTTGGGCGACGCCCCAGGAGATCGACGACATCATGGCGCTGGCGATCCGCGTCAACGACTTCCTGTCGGGCCTCTTCCTCGGCGTCGGCATCCGACTGGTCGACTTCAAGATGGAGACCGGCCGCCTTTGGGAAGGCGACATGATGCGCATCGTGGTCGCTGACGAGATCTCCCCGGATTCCTGCAGGCTCTGGGACATCAAGTCCTCCGACAAGCTCGACAAGGACCGGTTCCGCAAGGATCTCGGCGGCCTGATCGAGGCCTACACCGAAGTCGCCAAGCGGCTTGGGATCATGTCGGAGAACGAGAAGGTCCAGGGCAGCGGCCCGCGGCTCGTCCAGTAAGCGCGTTCAGGCGGGTGGGCGGCGCAGGTGCGTCGGCCCCGCCTCCGGAAAGCCCGGCCGCAGCCGAGCGTGGGTCGAGAGGTCCGGGTCGAAGCCCGGGTGATAATGGGGGTCCTGCACCAGTAGCGGCCCCCATCGCTTCTTCAGCGCCGCGATCTCGCGCTGGTGGCGGGCGCGGGCCTCCGGAGTCCAGCGGCGACTCGCCGCCTCTCGGTGGTGCAGAACCGCTCCGGGGACCAGCAGCGTGCGATAGCCGTCCGCGTTGAGGCGCAGGCAGAGATCGACATCGTTGAAGTCCACCGCGAAGACCGCCTCGTCGAAGCCGCCGACCGCCCGGAACTTGTCCGCTTCGACCGCCAGGCAGGCGGCCGTGACCGCGGAGACCGCGTGCGTGACGCGCAACGCCGCCAGATAGCCGGACGCGTCCCCCGGGAAGTGGCGGTGCCCGTGGGTGACAAGGCCGCCGGTCCCGAGCACGATGCCGCCGTGCTGAATCCGTCCCTCGCCGTCGAGGAGCTTGGCGCCGACGGCGCCGACATCCGGTCGAAGGGCCTCACGGGCCATCAGAGACAGCCAGTCGGGCCGGAACGCCTCGACGTCGTTGTTGACGAAGACCAAGAGCCGGCCGCGGGCGCGGGCCGCGGCCGCGTTGTTCATGGCGGCGAAGTTGAACGGCCCGGGACAGGGCACGACATGCCCCCTCCCCTCCCCTTCGAAAGCGCGCAGAAAGGCGAGGGTCTCCGGCTCGCGACTGTCGTTGTCGCAGACCAGGATCTCGATCGACGGCCAGTCGGTGCAAGACCGCAGGCTTTCGAGACAGGGGCGCAGGAGATCCAGGCGATCGCGGGTCGGCACGATCAGGCTGGCCAGAGGCCAGGTCTCGGGAAGGGGATGTTCGACCTGGACGAAGCTGTCGGGCCCCACCGCGACCCGGACGGCCGACCGCCCCGTTCGGTCCAGGTGATCTCGCACGATCGCGTGATGGGACGCGGGGCCCTCCGCGCCTTCCGGCGGCGGGACCGGGCGTCCGGCGCGCCGCACGGACAGAAGCTCCGGGATATGGCCGATCGCGCCCGGGCCGAAGCGCTCGGCAATCCGGAACGCGGCCTCAGCCGGGCTTCGGGGCGCGGCGGCCGGGTCAAGGGCGCTGCCGCGGCAGGCCAACACGGGCCCGAGATAATCGAACGCCACGAGCCGGTCGGCGTCGAAGACCGGTGGCAGAAGCGGCACCACCACACCGCCGATCCGCTCCTGTACGAGGGCATCGCCATAGAGGGCTTGGAGGTCGGGCTCCGCGGCGAAGCGGGCGGCGATCCGCTCGGGTGCGCCGGTCACGAGGATGCCGTCACCGATCAGACGGATTGCGTCCCCCGGACCGGCCGGCGCCGGCGGGAAGCGGTCGAGAATCGCGGGCGGCAGCGAAAGCCGGTGGTCGATTCCGATCAAGGCCGCGAGCGCTTGCCGGGCCCGCAGGCGCTTCCCCATCAGGCGCGCCCGCACGATGGCAGCCGCGGCCCGGGGGTGAACGAGGATCTGGCGGGCTGTCCCCAAAAGCGTGCGCCAGGAGCGGCGCGGCGATCCGTGATACGGGCCGCCTTCACGGCCCGATGCCCCGTCCGACGGCGTCATTCCAAGTCCTCGCCGAAGGTCGTGACCGACAGGGCGGGATGGTAGAACGGATCGTGCCGGATCACGGCGCGCCAGCGCTCGGAGAAGCGGGCCGCCTCCTGCTCGAAGCGCGTGCGCTTGGCACCGACGGAGGGACCGCGGCTGACGGATTCGAGATGGGCCAGGGTCGCGGCCGGCGTCCAGATCGTCTTCCAGCCGGCGGCCCCGAGGCGCAGGCAGAAATCCACGTCGTTGAAATCGACCGGGAAGGACTCGGCGTCGAAGCCCCCCACCGCCAGATACTTGTCGCGCGCGACGGCGAGGCAGGCGGCCGTCACCGCCGAGACCTCGTGCGCCACACGCAGCCGGCCGAGATGGCCCGGCGTGTCCCCGGGCCGGCGGCGCAGGATATGGCCCGCCCGACCGCCGAGGCCGACGACGACGCCGGCATGCTGCAGTGTGCCGTCGCCGTAGAGAAGCTTTGCCCCGACGGCGCCGACATCCGGCCGGCAGGCCTGCCGGACCATGGCTTCCAGCCAGCCGGGCTCCAGGACGGCGACATCGTTATTCAGGAGCACGACGATCGCGCCCGACGCCGCGCCGACGCCGGCATTGACCATCGCGGCGAAATTGAAGGGTTGAGGGTCCATGAGGATCCGCACGCGCGGATCGTCGCGCAGGCTTGCGTAGTGATCGAGCACCGCGGGATCGGTGGAACCGTTGTCGACGATGATCAGCTCGATCGCCGCATAGGCGGTCTCGTAGAGCACGCCGCGGCAGACGCGGGTGATCAGGTCCAGGCGGTCGCGCGAGGGAATCACGATGCTCACCAGCGGCGCCGGATCCGGAAGCGGCCATTTCAGGTGAACGGCGCCGTCGTGGATCTCGGCACGAAGCGAAGGCCACCCGGATCGACGCGCGTCGAGGGCTGCCGCCCGGGCGGACGCGTCGAGCCCATCGCCGACGGTGCGGGCGAGAATCCGCGGGACATGCGCCACCCGCGCGGCGCGGGTCGTCGCGACGGCCGCGATGGCCAAACCGATCTCCTCCATCGGGCCGACGGGGCGCTCCGGACTTGCGGAGAGCCACGTCTTCGACAGGAGCAGGGGGAAACCCGGATAGCCCGTCGCCAGGGCAAGATCCGGGCTCCAGTCCGGCTTCAGCTGCGGGCGACCGTCGGGGCCGATCGCGTCGCCGTAGGCCAGGTCCGCGTCCGAGAGGGTGTGGGCCAGCAGCGCCAGGGCCTCGGGCTCCAGGACGTCGCCGGGGCGTAGCAGGCACAGGGCGTCCGCATCGCGGAGAAGATCGTCGAAGCCGGCAGCATCGTCCCAGGCACGGTGCGACACGGGCCCGTCCTCCGATGGAGGCGGCGCGCCCGACCATGCGACCGAGACCCACTCTGGCTTGTGCGTCTGCGCGGCCAGCGCGTCGCGCGCGGCGCCCAGCACCGCCGCCTCGCCGGGTCGCGCGAGCAGGAGACAGCCGATCCGCAGCGCGGAGGGTGGAAGGCCGGCGGGCCGGGATCGGGCAGCGGCCCAGGACGGGAAGCGGACCATCGGCGTCACCGCGCAGGTGCCGCGCAGGATGTCCCGATAGCGCCGGTCCGAGCCGCGGGCGCGCTCGTAGAGCGCGGCGAGGCAGCGCCAGGGCCGGCGGAGGAGACTTTGTGCGAGCACCCCGGCCTCGTGCCGGGCACCGACCCGCTCCAGAGCGAAGTCGGCACCGGCCGAGAGGCGGATCTCGCGCGCATCCGAGGGGACCAGCCCCAACCAGTGGGCGAGTCCCTGAGAGGCGCCCGGCAGGACGAAATCCTGAACGGCATCGTCCGGACCCCGCAGGACGCGGAGGATCGGGCGCCGGGGTGGCGCCGCGGGATCGCCGCTGTAGCTCAGTACGATCCAGCCGACAGGATGATCGGGGAGCACGAGGCGGCGGTCGTATTCGGGATCGGCTACCGGTTCGAGGCGAAACCGTGTCGCCCGGCCGAGCCAGATCTCGCCGTGACCGGTCCTCGCAATCAGTCGGTTCGGATCGCCGAAGCGTGCCGCGGCGTCACTGGGCAGCGTCGCCTCCGCCGGCGGGTGCTGCGGCGACCGCCGGTTTCCGGCGGCGCGGCTTCGCAGCGGCCTTCCCGGCCCCCTTGCCGGCGCCGACCCCCACCGCGATGTCGTACTCGGCCGTCATCGCGGCAGGAACCTGTAGGTCATCGGCGACGACCGTGGCGAAGCCCTGGGCCTCACCCGGTCCGACCGTGACGCTGACCCGCTCGGCGCGGCTTGAGACGACCTTGCCGTTGTAACGGATCTGAAACGTCACCGGCACATCGAACCGGCCCGGCGCGCCGGCCGGCCCGAGCAGCACGTTGACCTCCGCGCCCACCTTGACGGTGATCGAGCCGTCCTGACGCCGCGTGCATTCGCGGGCAAGCCGAGCGAGGGCGTACTGGGTGCGCACCGTATCGCCCGCAAGGGTTCGCGAGGCGGCGGCACCCTCGACGACCTCCACCGGAGGGCAATAGGGCGGATCGAGGGTTTCGGGCTGCGACGGCGGCACCGTCGTGCCTCCGTACTTGAACAGGTTGGAGAAGATGTTCCCCTCCTCGGCCCGGCACGGCGCCGCAGCGGCGAGGGACAAGGCAAGCACGAGACCGCCCCGCCGGAGCAGCGCGTTCGGCAGCCGGGTGAAGCCCGGGGACCGCGTCGGAGTCCTGTCTTGAAGTCCGATCATCGCACGGCTCCCGATCGGCACCGTCATTTCAGGCTATCGAACCCGGCCGCGAAGCCCTTCATCGACAGCGGGATCCCGACGCCTTCCTCGGGCGTCTGGAACACGATGAAGGTGGCTTGCGTGCCGTTCTTGAACTGGCGGATCAGACCGTCATCCATCACGACCTCGGCCACGCACCCGGTGGTGAGACAGCGGACGAAGCCCGCGCGGCCAATATCGGTCTGGTCGATCTTGAGGCCGAGGCCGGAAGGCAGGAGGACGCCCAGCGGCGCCACCACCCGCAGAAGGTAGCCGCGGTTGTCGGCCGTCTTCAGGACGATCACCACCAGGGTCAGATTCGGCCGGTCCTCGGCGGCGAGATACTGGACGAGGGCACATTGCTCGGCCTTCGCGCCGGCCGGCGTCTCGCAGCGCAATTGCCAATCCTCGAAGGTCTTGCGCACCATACCCTGGGCCGCGGCCGGCCCGGCGGGCACGAGCGCGGCCGCCAAGAGGGCGAGGAAAACCGGCAGCGCGGCGCGCCGGACGGCGCGCCGGAAACGAACGAGCCTCGCGTGAAGCGGCACCACCGATCCCTTCGGAACGCTCCGGCCGAGGACCGGCGGGAGCCGTACAATCGGGCGTGTTCCGACCATGGTCGGGCCCGCGCTGTCAAGCGATGCGGTCGCGGTGTTGCGCGTCGGCGCTACCCGCGCGGGTGTTTGCGGCCTAGATTGTGATCGAACACTCCTCCTGCGCCGGATCCCGCCGTGATGCGCCTGCTCACTCTCTCGGCCGCCTGCTTGATGGCTACCCTCGCGCAGGCGGGAGCCCAGTCCCTGCCGGTCGGGGAGACCACCTACATCGAGCGCTCGCTCAATCACACCGACACGCTGGTGATCGAGCATCCGCCGGTGGCGGCGAACCCGTATGGCCGCCGCAACGGACATGCCGCGATCGCCGGCTATTGCCGGGACGGTGGTCTCATCCGGCGGCGTGACGAGTTCGGCAACCCGGTGATCATCCGCCAGCGGGAGGTGTGCGACAGCGTCGCGCCGCGTACCCTCAGTCCCGGCGAGGTCGATCCCCGCCCGAGCTGGCCGGCCGATGCCGTGGCGCGCCAGCGCGTCCTGCGCGCCAAGGGCTGACGCAGGTCACGCCGTCTTCTCCAGTCGGCGGATCAGCCGTACCGATGCAGGCCGGTGCCGTGGCGCTTGAGCCACGCTTCGGCGGCGTCGGTGTTCGGACAGAGGGCGTGCACGAGAGCCCAGAAGCGTGGGGAATGGTTCATCTCGCGCAGGTGGGCCATTTCGTGAGCGACCAGATAGTCGAGCACCATCGGCGGCGCGAGAATCAGGCGCCATGAGAAGTTCAGCTCCCCGCGGGCCGTGCAGGAGCCCCAGCGGCTGCGGGTGTCGCGCAGGGTGACGCGGACCGGCCTCTGCCCGAGTTGCACCGCATAACGCTCGATCGCCTCGGCGAGGTCGTGCTTCGCCTCACGGGCCAGGAAGTCGCGGATTCGGCGCGCCACATGGGCTGCGTCGCAGGACACCGAGATGGCCGGCTCTCCGGCGACGCACTCGACCCGTACCGGACCGCTGCGAGTGCCGCGCTGGAGGATCCGGTGAGGCTCGCCGCGGAGCGGCAGGCTGGCCTCAGGCTCGAAGGCCACGCGAGCCGGCACACGGGCCAGACGCGTTGCGATCCAGCCCGCATGGCTCGCAGCGAAGCGCTGGGCGGTGTTGACGGCGGTGCGGCTCGGAAGGGTGATCACCGCCTCGCCGGTGGCGGCCGAGACCCGGAGGGTGATGCGGCGCGCGGTCTCCCGCCGCCGGAGGGCAACGCGGAAACTGGCCCCCTCGTGCTGGACCTCAAGATGATCGGGATCGGGGCGACGCAGCAGCGCGAAGGGCATGCGCGACTTCTAGCTGGGCCGGACGCGCGGCTCCAGATCCCGCCGGCCCGAAGCGCCGCGGCTTCAGCCAGCGAGGGCCCGGGTCCAGACGTCGGTGTCGGGCAGGACGAGGAGAGCGGCCGCCGCCAGGGCGATCCCGTACGGGATCCCGGTCTTGGCGTCGTGCAGATGCAGTGCGAACGGCATGCGCGCAATCCGGACGGGCAGCGGATGCGTCCGCGCGAACAGGATCCCCAGCGTCAGGGCACCGCCGAACAGTGACGCCACCAGCAGGTAATCGCCGAGTCCATCGAAGCCGAGCCACAGGGCCGTGGCGGCCGCGAGCTTGGCATCGCCGCCGCCGATGACACCGAAGGCGAAGAGCGCGAAGGTGACGAGCAGAACGACCGCGCCGGCCGCGCAATGGAAGCCGATCTCGGCCCAGCTCATCGGGCCCGTCAGGGCGAGGAGCGCGAACCCCGCCACGAGGCCGAGGGAGATCCGGTTCGGGATCAGCATGGTCAGAAGATCGCTGGCGGCTGCGTACGCCATCAGGAACGGGAAGAGGATCAACAGGCCGAATCCGGCCGGGCCCAGACCTGTCAGGCCGAGGCTTGCCGTCGCTGAACCGACCATCTCGGCGCCCATTTCGTCGAAACCTGTCGCATCACCGGCCAACGATCCGACCCGGCCATCCGTCGGCCGGAATGGATCCGCGCATTACCAGACGGCCTGTGCCGCCGCGAACGAGAACGATCCCGGCCGGCCGAGCCCCCGGCCTCTCGCCGAGAGCCGGGGTGTCTCGCACCTGCCGCAGATCAGAGCCGTCTCGCTTAGTTCAGGTTGCCGGAGATCTGGCTGAACTTGCTGGTGAGGCTGGTGCCAACGGTCTTCAGCGCGGTGATGATGGCGACGGCGATCAGGGCCGCGATCATGCCGTACTCGATCGCGGTGGCGCCGGACTCGTCCGAGGCGAAGCGCGTGAACAGGGTCTTCATGGAGAGCGATCCTTCGATCAACATAGAGCGAGGCAAAACTTGCGCGATGACCGATGAAGATTTTTCTTGTCTCGATCGGCGGCCTGCACAGACTGGCGATTTCGCCTTGAAAATCGGTTAAATCGATCCCGGAGCGTCGTAAAATGCCGTCTCGTTGCGAGATTGGTGAAGGTTGGGTTTCTTCGATACGGCAGTGCGCGGACTCTTGGTCTTGCTTAGCGCTTCCTTCACCCATCCCGCGATAGCCTCGGGCTTCGGGTCGGATCTCGTCCGCTACCCGTCGTCTTGAGGAAACCCGATGCGCCGCACCCTGTCGATTGCGGGCCGAGCCGGCCTCATCGTCCTGATGACGGGCGCCACAGCCGTGGCGGGTCAGCCCGAGCTGCTGCCGGTCGTGACCGTTCTGGTGGACAATGCCAAGGTCCTCCGCCTGCCGGAGAAGACCTCGACCATCATCGTCGGGAATCCGATCATCGCCGAGGTGACGCCGCAGAAGAACGGCGTCCTCGTGCTCACCGGCAAGAGCTTCGGATCGACCAATCTCATCGCCCTCGACAACGGCGGCGCCATGATCGCCGAGACGACTATCCGGGTCGAGGCGTCGCGGGACTCGACCATCACGGTCCAGCGCGGTCTCGACCGGGAATCCCTGTCCTGCACGCCGAGTTGCCAACCGTCGGTACAGCTCGGCGACTCGGCGAGCTATTTCGGCACGACCAGCGGGCAGGCCGACGCGCGCCGCAAGCTTGCGACCGGCGGCGGCACCGGAACAGTTCCGGCGGCCGATCACTGATCGAACCGGATCCGGGAGCGAAGACGCCCGGGTGACGTCGCGGCCGATGTCGCGGGAATCACATCGCCACCCGCCGTCGATGCGGGGGCGCCCCTCAGCGCCGCTCTGGTCGGCGACAGCCTTGCGGACCATCGCCTCGCGCTGAGGCTGACCCGGCGACGGGGAGCAGCCCGTCCCGATCATGGACCCTTGCGGAGCGGGACGGCCCGGTGGACGATGGCGCGATGGAATCCGGTCCGCTCACCTATGTCATCGGCGACATCCACGGCTGCGCCGACCTCCTCGATGCGCTGTTGGAGCGGATCGCCGACCATGCCGCCGACCGCGGCCGCCGCCTCGTCTTCCTCGGGGATTATATCGACCGCGGGCCGGACAGCGCCGCGGTTCTCCGCACCGTGAGCCGGCTGAATTGGGCCGAGCCCGAGCATGTCATCTGCCTGATGGGCAATCACGAGCGGATGCTGCTCGATGCGCTGCAGACCCCTCAGGCCGCGGAACACTGGCTCTACAACGGCGGGGAGGCGACGCTCGCCTCCTTCGGCGCCCGGGAGGCGGGCGATCTGCCACGCGACACCCTCGACTGGCTCGAAGGTCTCCCCACCCTGCATGGGGATGACGCCCGCTGGTACGTCCATGCCGGTTTCCGGCCCGGCGCGGCGATCCCGGATCCGGACGATCACAATCGGCTCTGGATCCGCGAGCCGTTCCTGGAGGGCGACCACGATTTCGGCCGCCACGTGGTCCATGGCCATACCCCCCAGCGCAACGGACGGCCCGAAATCCGCCGGTTCCGCACGAACCTCGACACCGCAGCGGTCTACGGGGGAGCCCTCACGGCAGGCGTCTTCTCCGCCGCGCAGGGCCCGGCGCTGCATTTCCTGCAGGTCCGGGCGCCGGCCTAGACGGTTCGACGCACGGGAACGAGGGCGCACAGGATCCCGACGAGCCAGCCGCCCATCAGGACGACGCCGCCGGTGGGCGCAGCCATCGGAAAGAGCGGGCGCTGGAGCCACGTGCGCACCGAGAGGTCGCCGCAGAACAGGATCAGACCGAGGACCAGGAGCCCCGAAGCCGTCCGGGCAAGCCCGATCCGGGCAAGGCCGGCGGTGCCGAAGCCGATGAGCGCCAGAATGGCGGGGGCGTGGAACAGCAGGAACTGCGCCGCCGTCTTCAGCGAATCGGCGCCGGGGATGTGCGCGGCGGCGGCGCTCAACGCCACACCGAGCAGGCCGGCGAGGCAGGCGAGCGCCGCGAGCGCACGATCGACACCCGCAACACTCACGCGCCGCGCTCCACGAGGAGCCTGGCGATGGCCGCACGCAGCTCCGGCACGCCGGAATCGTCCCGACTCGAGGTGAGGATCACCTGCGGATAGGCAGCCGGACGCTTGGCAAGCCCGGCCTCGATCCCGGCAATGCGGCTCGCGACCTCGCCCTTCTTGAGGGAATCCCCCTTGGTCAGCACGACCTGATAGCTCACCGCGGCCTTGTCGAGGCCGTCGAGCACATCGGTATCGATCGACTTGAAGCCGTGCCGGGCGTCGATGAGCATGAACACGCGGGCGAGGCTGGCGCGCCCCTTCAGGTAGGAATGGATCAGCCGCGTCCAGGCCTCGACCTTGGCCTTCTCGACCGCGGCGTAGCCGTAGCCGGGCATGTCGACGAGGGATAGGCGCTCGCCGATCCGGAAGAAGTTCAGCTGCTGCGTGCGCCCGGGCGTGTGCGAGGTCCGCGCCAGGGTGTTCCGCCCGGTGAGGGCATTGATCAAGCTCGATTTGCCGACGTTCGACCGTCCCGCGAAGGCGATCTCCACGCCCTCCATGGGCGGCAGCCGATCGAGCGTCTGGGCAGCCGCGTAGAAGTCGGCGGCGCCGGCAAAGAGAAGGCGGCCGGCCTCAAGAAGGTCGGCCGCATCGTCGTTGGTTTCAGTCACGGCACATTGCCTGTCAGCTCTTGGTGGCGGCCGTCTTGGTGCCGTTGCCGCGCCGGAACGTCGATCGCAGGTTGTCCCACAGCTCCACCTTCACGCCGTTGCGGCGCATGATGACGTACTGCTGGATCACCGACAGCGTGTTGTTCCAGGCCCAGTAGATCACGAGGCCGGCGGGGAACGACCCCAGCATGAAGGTGAACACGATCGGCATGAAGGTGAAGATCTGCGCCTGGACCGGGTCCGGCGGCGCGGGGTTCATCTTCATCTGCACGAACATCGTCACGCCCATGATCAGCGGCCAGACGCCCAGGTGGACGAAGTCGGGCGCCGGGAAGGGCAGCAGTCCGAACAGGTTCACGATGCTCGTCGGATCCGGCGCCGCGAGGTCGTGGATCCAGCCGAAGAACGGCGCGTGCCGCATCTCGATGGTGATGAACAGCACCTTGTAGAGCGCGAAGAAGACCGGGATCTGGATCAGCACCGGCCAGCAGCCGGCGACCGGATTGATCTTCTCCTTCTTGTACAGCTCCATCGTGGCCTGCTGCGCCTTCAGGCGGTCATCCTTGTAGCGCTCGCGGATGGCGGCCATCTCCGGCTGCACGGCCTTCATCTTGGCCATCGAGACGTAGGATCGGTTCGCGATCGGCAGGAACAGCAGCTTCAGGCAGAAGGTGACAACCAGGATCGAGACGCCGAAATTGCCGAACAGGTGATAGAAGAAGTCCAGCGCCCGGAACATCGGCTTGGTGATGAAGAAGAACCAGCCCCAATCGATCATCAGATCGAAGTGCTTGATGCCCAGGTCCTTCTCGTAGTTGTTGATGACGTTGACTTCCTTGGCGCCCGCGAACAGCCGCTGCGTCGCGGTGACCGAGGTGCCGGCCGCCACGTTCACGGCGTCGCCGCGCACGCTCGCCTGATAGACGTTGGTGGTCCCGTCGGTCCGGTCGGTGAAGGCGCCGGTATACGGCGTGTCCTGATCGGGGATCGCGGCGGCCGCCCAGTACTTGTCGGTGATGCCCACGAAGCCGCCGGTCACGCCGGTCCAGGCCTTGCCCTTGGTGTTGGCGCCGCCGTAGGCGCCCTCCTTGGCGAGCTTGTCGTAGGTGAATTCCTGGAGCCCGTCGTTGCCGAGATAGCCGATCATGCCCTCGTGCAGGACGTAATAGCCCTGGGTGTGCGGCTTACCCCAGCGGGAGACGAGGCTGTAGGGGTAGAGCGTGATCGCGCCCGAGCCCTTGTTCTCGACCTCGTCGCGGATCGTGAACATGTACTTGTCGTCGACCGCGATGATCCGCTTGAAGACGAGGCCGGCGCCGTTGTCCCAGGTCAGGGTCACGGGCATGCCCGGCTGGAGCGTCTTGCCCTCGCTGGTCCAGAGGGTGTCGTTGTTGGGCAGCGGCCCGGCATTGGCGCCGACCCAGCCGAACTCGGCGTAATAGGGCGTCTCGCTGCCGGCCGGCGAGAACAGCACGATCTCGGGGCTCTTGGGGTCGACGGTCTCGTGGTAGTTCTTGAGCGACACGTCGTCGACGCGGCCGCCCTTCAGGGTGATCGAGCCGGATAGCGCCGGGGTCTCGATCCGGATGCGCGGCGAGCGGGCGAGCGCCGCCTCGCGGGAGACCGGGCCGCCCTGCGGCGTGGGCAGCGTGCCGGGCACCGGCGCGGCCGGGCCGCCCTCCTTGGGGGACGGCGAGGGCACGCCGTCCGGGGTCACGCCCGGGGGCTGCTGTTGCTGCGCGGCCTTGTTCTGGGCCTCGATCAGCCGCTGCTGCTCCATGCGCGGGCCGGCCACGAAGTACTGCCACCCGAGCAGCACCAGCAGCGACAGGCCGATGGCCACGAACATGTTCGTCTTGTCATTGCCCATCAGGGACACCGCCGCACGCGTTCGGAGTGGCATCAAGACCGGCGCCGGCCCCGGGGGACCTGCGCGCGCCGGTGATTCGGTGATCTCTGTCGCACCCCTGCGACGGGCCGATGTCGGCGCGGCCGGAGGGCGCGGGCTGCGCGGAGGCGCCCGCTTCCTGCTGGAGAGATGAGGTTTGAGGTGTGGTCTTGGACCGTCGGTTGCCGGATCGGCCGGACGGCCTGTCGCTCCGGGGCGCCGCAGGCCGGGTCACCGTCGGGATCGCACGCCGCAGGTCCTCGGCCAGCGACGCGAAGGGGGCGTCCAGCGCCGGGCGCCGGGCGATCAGTACGATGTCGGCCGGCAGGGTCGCGAGTTCGGTCGGCAGATCGGCCGCGACCAGCCCCAACGCGGCGCGGAGACGGCGCCGGATGCGGTTGCGCTCCGTCGCGTGACCCACGCGCTTCGTGATGGTGAAACCGAGACGGAGGCCGGGGCAGGCCTCCGGATTCCGGAGGCGCCCCTGCGCGGTCATGCGCTCGGTGTGAAAGCGACGCCCCTCGGCCGCAGCCAGGAAGTCGGGTCGTTTCTTGAGCCGCTCGATCGTCGCCATCGATGGTTCGATCCCGGCCGATACCACTTGCCTCACGGCGCGGATGCGCGAAGGCCTCCGCGCCCGAGAGGATCCGGCCTCAGGCCGACAGGCGCTTGCGGCCGTGGGCGCGACGGCGCGCGATCACCTTGCGGCCGCCGGCGGTGGCCATGCGCGCACGGAAACCGTGGCGGCGCTTACGGACGAGCTTGCTCGGCTGGTAGGTTCTCTTCATGGCTCAGAGCCTTCAAAGGTCGAGGCGCGCTCGCGGGCGGCTGATGCCGCACCCGACCTTCACGCGTCCTTGGTTGTCTGCAAACACGAAGGGCGCCCATGCGGGGCGCCACGTCGCGAGTGGCGGGCTTATGGCGGATGGGTCCCGCGAAGTCAACGTTCGGCGGGGCTCAATGCCCCTCGAACTGCATGAGGGTCCGCACCTCGACGCCCATGTCGCGCAGGCGCTGGGCCCCGCCGATCTCGGGCAGATCGATGACGAAGCAGGCGGCCACGATTTCGGCGCCGATCTTCTGAAGCAGGTTCACCGCCGCCGTGGCGGTGCCGCCGGTGGCGATCAGATCGTCGACCAGGAGCACCCTGTCGCCGGGCCGGACCGCGTCGACGTGGATCTCGATCTCGTCGGTGCCGTATTCGAGGGCGTAGGCCATCGAAACCGTCGTGTGGGGCAGCTTGCCCTTCTTGCGGATCGGCACGAAGCCGCAGGAGAGCTGATGGGCGATGGCCCCGCCCAGGATGAAGCCCCGGGCCTCGATGCCGGCCACTTGGTGGATCTGCCCGCCCGCATAGGGGTGAACCAGCGCGTCCACCGCCCGCCGGAAGGCGCGCGGGTCGCTGAGCAGCGTGGTGATGTCGCGAAAGATGATCCCGGGCTTCGGGTAATCGGGAATCGAGCGGATCGATTCCTTCAGCGCGACGTGGCGGCGGGCTTCCATGCGTTCGGCCTTCCGTGGAGAACCGCGGGCTTAAAGCAGAAGGTTGCGGTCCTGACCAGTTTCCGGCGGCAGGCCGGGCGGGTCAGGCCGCATTCGGTGCGTCCCGGCGGTCCGGCGACCGTCCCACGCGGCGCGAGCGGTCCGGTCGCCGCGGGCGCGCTTGGCTCCGAGGAAGCCCGCCCGAGGCGGGCAATCCCTGATCGCCGCGGACGTCGAGACGCGGCGCGTCGGCGGCCCGTCATCCCGGTCTCCGCCGCGCGGTCCCGGGATGACGGGCCGCTAGGCCGCCTGGACCTTCTTGAGGATGGCGACGAGTTCCCGGTGCAGCTCCTCGTTGCCGCAGGCCACCGACCGGGGCGCGAGCGGCTCGGCGGCGCCATCCGCGGAGGTCACGAAGCCGCCCGCCTCGCGCACCAGGATCACGCCGGCGGCGAAATCGTAGGTCTGGAGATCGCGCTCCCAATAGGCGTCGAGGCGCCCGCAGGCGACATAGGCCATGTCGAGAGCCGCCGATCCCATCCGGCGGGTGCCGCCGGCCACCGCCATGACGGCGCCCAGCTCGCGCAGGAGTCGCGGATGGCTGCCGCGACCGAGATAGGGCGTTCCGTAGCCCACCAGCGCGTCGGCCATGTCCTGACGGCCGGAGACGCGCAGGCGCCGGTTGTTGAGATAGGCCCCCTTCCCGCGCTCGGCGACGAACAGCTCGTCCTTGATCGGGTCGAAGATCACACCGGCGACGATCTGGCCCTCGCGCTCGAGGCCGACCGAGACGGCGAAATGGGGCACGCCGTGCAGGAAGTTCGAGGTGCCGTCGAGGGGGTCGATGTGCCAGGTGTGGCTTTTGTCGGTCCCCTCGATGATCCCGTTCTCCTCCTGCACGAGGCTGTAGCCTGGGCGCGCCTTCATCAGGGCGTCGCGCAGCACCTCCTCGGCCTTGCGGTCGGCCGCGGAGACGAAGTCACCCGGGCCCTTCCGCGAGACCTGCAGGTTCTCGACCTCGCCGAAGTCGCGGCGCAGGCCGCGCGCGGCCTTGCGCACGGCATCGACCATCACGGTCATGAGCGGGGAGGAGATCATGGTCGGACTTTTCGCGGGTGAGGATTGACGCCGTCGTTACAGCCCGGCGCCGGAAAAGACGAGATGGGGGCAGGACATGGGCGCCGTGCGGCGGGGGGCCGGCCCGGACCGGGTCCCAGGGATCGTCGTCGCGGCGCGGCCCGTCCCTCGGGCGAGAGGGACGGGATGAGGGGCGTGCGTCAGCCGGACGTGGCGCGACCTGAGCGCGCGTCACCGGCACGCCTGATCCGGAACCTACCCTCCCTCAGCGGGAAGGGTGAGCCGATCGCGCCCTGTGATAGAGGCCACGGCCCCTCGATGGGGCCAGGCCGTGGCGGTCGATACGGAGACCCGAGGCCCTACTCTGCGGCCTCGACGAAGACCGTGCCGGCCCGGGGCAGATCCAGCGCCTCCCAGGTCTCGCTGAGGGCCGCGGCGAGGCGCTCGATATGCGCCGCGTCGTGGAACGGCGACGGCGTGATCCGCAGGCGCTCGGTGCCGCGCGGAACGGTCGGATAATTGATCGGCTGGATGTAGATGCCGTGGTGTTCCAGCAGGTGGTCGGCCGCGGCCTTGCACAGCTCGGCATCGCCGACCATCACCGGCACGATATGGGTCTCGGTCTCCAGGATCGGCAGGCCCGCCGCGGCCAGGGCCGCCTTGGTGGCCGCCGCCTGGCTCTGGTGTGCTTCCCGCTCGGCGCTGGAACGCTTGAGGTAGCGCACCGACGCCCGTGCCGCCGCCGCCACGGCCGGCGGCAGCGCGGTGGTGAAGATGAAGCCCGGCGCGAAGCTGCGCACGGCGTCGCAGATCGCCGCCGAGGCGGTGATGTAGCCACCGACGCAGCCGAAGCCCTTGGCCAGCGTCCCCTCGATCACGTCGACCCGGTGCATCACCCCGTCGCGCTCGGCGATGCCGCCGCCGCGCGGACCGTAGAGACCGACGGCGTGGACTTCGTCCAGATAAGTCATCGCGCCGTAGCGGTCGGCGAGGTCGCAGATCCGGCTGATCGGCGCCACGTCGCCATCCATCGAGTAGACCGACTCGAAGACGATCAGCTTCGGCCGGTCGCCAGCCTCCTGGAGCAGCTCCTCCAGATGTTGGAGATCGTTGTGGCGGAAGATCTTCTTCGCGCAGCCTGAATGGCGCACGCCCTCGATCATCGAATTATGGTTGAAGGCGTCGGACAGGATCAGGCAATCCGGAATCAGCTTGGCGATGGTCGAGATGCCGGCCTGGTTCGACACGTAGCCCGAGGTGAAGACGAGACCCGCCTCCTTGCCGTGCAGGTCGGCGAGTTCGCGCTCCAGATCGACGAGGGGCGAGTTGTTACCGGCGATGTTGCGGGTGCCGCCCGCGCCCACGCCGCAGCGGGCGGCGGTCTCGGTCATGGCGGCCACCACCTCCTTGTGCTGGCCCATGCCGAGGTAGTCGTTCGAGCACCACACGGTGATCTCGGTCGTCTTGCCGTCGGGCTGACGCCACTTGGCCGTCGGGAACCGCCCGGAAATGCGTTCGATATCGGCGAAGACACGGTAGCGCCGCTCGCCGTGCAGCTGATCCAGCGCGCCGCGGAAGTAGCGCTCGTAGCCGGAACCGGCGCGCGTCGATCCCGTTGGGGCGAGCGTCGTGCTGGGCATCCGGGTCACGGTCATCGAGCGTCCTTCGCGTATTCGGCCACGCGGGCGGCGCCTTGAAGCGCCGGGTCCCGCGATCTGAGGTCTGGCCTCGGTCAGTCCTTCGCGTGAGGACCGGAAGATACGCGCGGATCTGGAACTGGTTCAAGGTAAGGTTCCGACATCGCTGCGTTGCATCCGTTGAGAGGGCGGCACGAACCCGGTAGCGTCCGTCAGGATCTTTCCCTCCGAACTTGGCTCCGGCGCACTTCCGAATCCCATGTTTCAACCCGCAGATGACTCCTCCCACCGGAACGTCCGTGTCCCGAGCTTGCGGCGACCAAGGGTCGCGCCATGACGGACGCGAAGACGGACGCGAAGGATGCGCGCACGGAGCGCCTGAAGGCGGCCCTGCGGCAGAACCTGCGGCGCCGCAAGGCGCAGGATCGGGGCCGGACCGAAACGAGACCGGCTCCGGACGCGGACCGGTCCTGCACGTCCGAGGCCGCGATCAACGGTCCTGATTCCGACAAATCCGGTCTATAGGGCACGGCCAAGCCTGGGCGCTTCCGCGCCCGCGATCAGCACGGCCGGCCGCGCGCCATCGGGGATGCGCCGCCCAAGGACATACGATGGACCGCATCCACATCACCGGCGGCGCGCCGCTCAACGGCGTGATCCCGATCTCGGGCGCCAAGAATGCGGCGCTGCCGCTGATGATCGCCAGCCTGCTCACCGGCGAGACGCTGGAATTGATCAACGTGCCGCGGCTTGCCGACATCGCCGCGCTGACGCGGATCCTGGGCAACCACGGCGTCGACCACATGGTGGTCGGCAAGCGCCCCGGTCAGACCACCGAGACGGGCCAGACCATCCGGCTCACCGCCTCGAACGTCATCGACACCACCGCGCCCTACGACCTCGTCTCGACCATGCGGGCGAGCTTCTGGGTGATCGCGCCGCTGCTCGCCCGGTTCGGCGAGGCCAAGGTGTCGCTGCCCGGCGGCTGCGCCATCGGCACCCGGCCGGTCGACCTGCTGATCATGGCCCTGGAGAAGCTCGGGGCCGAGATCGAGATCGACGCCGGCTACGTGGTCGCCCGCACGAAGAACGGCCTGCGCGGCGCCGAGATCGTCTTCCCCAAGGTCACGGTCGGCGGCACGCATGTGGCGCTGATGGCGGCTGCGCTCGCCTACGGGACCACGGTGATCGAGAACGCCGCCCGCGAGCCGGAGGTCGTCGACCTCGCGGAGTGCCTGAACAAGATGGGCGCGAAGATCCGCGGCGCCGGCACGCCCCATATCGAGATCGAAGGCGTGGCCCGTCTGAACGGCGCCCGCCACGCGGTCCTGCCCGACCGGATCGAGACCGGCACCTACGCCATGGCGGTCGCGATGGCCGGCGGTGACGTCGTCCTCAAGGATACGCGGGCCGATCTGCTGCACGCGGCCCTCGACATCCTGTCGACCACGGGCGCCGAGATCACCCCGGTCGAGGGCGGCATCCGCGTGCGCCGCAACGGCGCCGGCATCGCGGCGGTCGACGTCACCACGGACCCGTTCCCGGGCTTCCCCACGGATCTGCAGGCGCAGTTCATGGCGCTGATGACGCTGGCCAAAGGCCAGTCGCATATCCGCGAGACGATCTTCGAGAACCGGTTCATGCACGTGCAGGAACTGGCCCGGCTCGGCGCGAAGATCCGCCTCGAGGGCGACCTCGCCATCGTCGAGGGCGTGGAGCGGCTGAGGGGGGCACCCGTCATGGCCACCGACCTGCGCGCCTCGGTGTCCCTGGTGATCGCGGGCCTCGCCGCCGAAGGCGAGACCCAGATCAACCGGGTCTACCATCTCGACCGCGGCTTCGAGGCGCTTGAGGCCAAGCTCGGCCGCTGCGGCGCGCAGATCGAGCGCGTCCGGGCCTGAGCGACCCCTGCGGTCCGGGACGTCGATGGACGTCGGCGGGCCGCCGATGTCGTCTGAACCCTGACCGCCGATCCGGGGCGCGGGATTCGGTTCTACGGCCGGGCCCAGGACGGGCGGCCTCTGCTCGATCTGCAGGACGGCGGCGGAGACGAGAACCGGCACGTCTGTGCGGTCGATCGCCGGGACAAACCGGGACCTGACGCCCATCCCGGGCGGCGCGGCCGGGCTCGTCCGGGTCAGCCAGACGAGCCCCCCTCACGGGGAGGCGTTCCGCGCACAGGTGATCCGGGCGATCGGCGATCCGGACACCGCGGCGGGGCTGGACCTGATGCGTGCGCGCTCGCCGGTTCACCGGGCCGGCGGGATCCGGGCGCCCCTCCTGATCGCGCAGAGCGCCACCGCCCCCCGGGTGAAGCAGGCCGAGTCCGACCAGAGGGTCGCAGCCCTCGATGCGAAGCGCCTCACGGTGACCGATCCGCTGTTCCCGGACGAGGGCCACGGCTTCGTGCGGCCCGAGAACCGCCTCGCTCTCTATGCCCGGGCGGAGGCCATCCTGGCCCGGCATCTCGGCGGCCACGCCGAGAGCCTCCGGACGCGGCGGCCGAGGCGGGCCATGCCCCGCAGGTCATGCGCGACAGCGGATGCTCAATCCTCGATCTGCCCGCGCCTGTAGCCGAAGCCGGGTATGTCGCAGCCGCAGGGCGCATTGGGCGGCGCCGGGCGCGTCAGGCATGTGCCGCGGGCGGTCACGCAGACGCTGTCATCCCACGACCGCCCCGGGCCGGTGCGCCATTGAGGCCGGATCCGGTCGGACGCATCGTCGAATTGCGGCGGGGGCGGAGGCCAGCCGTAGCCATCGTCGGCGGGCGGTGGCGGCCGGCGATCTCGGGGCGGCGGGGCGTAGACGTCCCGGTCCGGACCCGGTCGGCCGTAGATGTAGGGCCGCGCGTCGGGGCCGACCTGCGCACCCGCGGGACCGGCCGCGTGAATCCCCAGTGCCAGCGCCGCCAGAGTCGCGTGCGTCGTGAACTTGGCCATCCTCGACCCTGCTTCGATCCGTCCGCCGCGCCTCTAGCCCACGGCGCTGGGTCGAGCCTGTGCCCCGTCCGCACCCGGCATCCTCAGGTCGGGCGTTGCCCGAACGGGGCTGCGCCGCTACCTACGCCCTGCCGCGGGGCCCCTCGCCGACCGGCCCACGCCCCGCGTTCGCCGAGGACCCTCTGCATGGAGCTGCTCAAGCTCGCCGCCCTCGACATCGAGGACTTGACCGTGATCTCAGCCCACCTGCAGGACGCGATCCTCCGGCCGGAGGATCTGACCTATCTCGCCGGTGAGCAGCGCTTCCTCATGGCGGTGCGACGCTTCGACTGGACACCGGACGCCCCGCCCCGGCGGCGCCTCGCCGGCCTGCACATCGAGCGCGTCCGGGGCGTGAAGAGCCGCGGCCTGAAGCCGGGCGACGCCACGCCGATGAGCCTGCTCGCGCTGACCTTCGAACAGACGGATGCGCCGTCGGGTCACATCGATCTCGTCTTCTCGGGCGGTGCGGCCCTTCGGCTGGAGGTCGAGTGCATCGAGGTCCGGATGAAGGATCTCGGCCCGGTCTGGGAATCGGCCACCCGTCCCGGCCACGACATCGACACCGACACGACCGCCGGCCCGGCGGCCTGACGCGAGACAGAGAGCTTTCCGATGGTCCGGCTCGACAGCAGCGATCCGAATTTCGCCACCGCCTTCGCGCATCTCCTGACGGTGAAGCGTGAGATCGCCGAGGACGTGGACGAAGCGGTCCGCGCCATCATCGCCGACGTCGTCGCCCGCGGCGACGCGGCCCTGGTCGACTTCACGCGCCGCTTCGACCGGCTCGGCACCGATTTCTCCGCCGAGCACCTGCGGGTCACCGACGCGGAGATCGCCGCGGCGGTCGCCGCCTGTCCGCAGGAGTCCCTCGAGGCCCTGCGCCTCGCCGCCGAGCGGATCGAGAGCTTCCATCGGGCGCAGCGGCCCACGGACCATCGCGCCACGGACGCGCTGGGCGTCACCGCCGGCTGGCGCTGGACGGCGCTCGAATCGGTGGGGCTCTACGTCCCGGGCGGGACGGCGAGCTATCCCTCCTCGGTGCTGATGAACGCGCTCCCCGCCCGCGTCGCCGGCGTGCCGCGGCTGGTCATGGTCGTGCCGACCCCCGACGGCCAGATCAATCCGCTGGTCCTGGCCGCCGCGCAGCTCGCCGGCGTCCACGAGGTCTACCGGGTGGGCGGGGCCCAGGCGGTGGCCGCCCTCGCCTACGGAACCGCCACCATTGCTCCCGTCGCCAAGGTCGTCGGGCCCGGCAATGCCTGGGTCGCCGCGGCCAAGCGCCGGGTCTTCGGCCAGGTCGGGATCGACATGATCGCCGGCCCCTCCGAGGTGCTGATCCTGGCCGACGGCCACGCCAACCCGGACTGGGTCGCCGCCGACCTGCTGGCGCAGGCCGAGCACGACGTCGCCGCCCAGGCGATCCTGATCACCGACAGCGCAGACCTGGCGGACGCCGTCGAGGTGGCCGTCGAGCGCGCCCTCACCACCCTGCCCCGTCAGGAGATCGCCCGGGCGAGCTGGCGCGACTACGGCGCCGTCATCCGGGTCCGGACCTTCGACGAGGCCGTCCCCCTCGTCGACCGCCTCGCCCCCGAGCACCTGGAGATCGAGACGCAGGATGCGGAGGCGCTCGCCGCCAAGGTGCGCAATGCCGGGGCGATCTTCCTCGGCTCGCACACGCCGGAGGCGATCGGCGACTATGTCGGCGGCCCGAACCACGTCCTGCCCACCGCCCGGTCCGCCCGGTTCTCCTCCGGCCTCGGGGTGCTCGACTTCATGAAGCGGACGACGATCCTCGCCTGCACGCCGGAGAGCTTGCGGGCGCTCGGCCCGGCGGCGATAAACCTCGGCCGGTCCGAGGGCCTGGAGGGGCACGCCCGCTCCGTCGCGATCCGGTTGAACCTGTGAGGTTTTGGGGATGGCGGAGAAGCAGCGCGGGCCGAACCGCCTCGCGAAGGTGAGCCTGGACGAGGCGTCCATCGCCCGCGGCAACCCGGATCAGGAGCACGAGCGGGCCATCGCGCTCTTCGACATCCTGGAAGACAATGTCTTCGCGATCCCGGGCCGAGAGGGCCCCTACGCCCTGACGCTGGGCCTCGTCGAGAACAAGCTGTCCTTCGCCATCACCACGGTGGAGGGCGAGCCGGTGATGACGCACCTCCTGTCGCTGACGCCATTCCGTCGGGTGATCCGCGACTACGAGATGATCTGCGAGAGCTACTACAACGCGATCCGCACCGCCTCGCCATCGCAGATCGAGGCGATCGACATGGGTCGGCGGGGCCTGCACAACGAGGCGTCCGAGACGCTCAAGCAGCGGCTCGACGGCAAGGTCGACCTCGACCACGACACAGCCCGCCGCCTGTTCACCCTGATCTTCGCGCTGCACTGGAAGGGCTAGGGCGCCCTCCGCGCCGACCGGCGATGGCTGAGCCCGTTCCAGAGCCTCCTCCCGACGCCTCTCCGAAGAGGCGGCGGGTGCAGTCCGTCCTGTTCATGTGCAATTACAACGCCGTGCGCTCCGTCGCGGCGGAAGCGATCGCGCGCGCCTATTTCGGCAAGTCCACCTATGTGCAGTCGGCCGGAGTCCGGTCCGGCGAGCCCACCGATCCGTTCATGATCGCGGCCCTCGACGAGATCGGGATCGATGCCAGCCGACACCGCCCCCGCACCATCGAGGAGTTGGAGGATTGGGAGGGGCTGAACTTCGACCTAATCATCACCCTGGCGCCGGAGGCCCATCACCGGGCGCTGGCCCTGACGCACACGCTCGCGGCCGATGTCGAATACTGGCCGACTCCGGATCCCACGCTGGTGCAGGACGCGTCCCGGGAGCAGCGTCTCGAGGCCTATCGTGAGGTCCGCGACGGGCTCACCCGGCGGATCAAGGCCCGTCTGAAGGCGTAGGCGGGCGGCGTCTCTTCCTGACGATCGCGCATCGCCGAGCGGCGGATCGCCGATGCCGTGCCTGCGGACTGTCGCGCGTGGGGCTCCGCGGGTTTGCCGCGTCAGCCGCGATCGCCCACCAGCCAGGCCCGGATCCGGCCGGCGACGAGCGGCCGGGCGCGAATGACGTCGTCGCCGTCGAGGAGCGGCGAGTCTGCGAGCGTCGCGAGATAGGCGTCCTCGGCGCTGCGGCAGGCGCGGAAGGCAGCGTCTACGGCCAGATCCCGGTCCGTCAGCGCGGCTTGAATCCCGAAGTTGCGGCTGACGCAGTCGCGCCACGCAGCGTGGCGGAGCTCGGTCTCGCTCGCGGCCCGCGCGGTGCCGCAGGCCGCGGCGACGAGGACGATCGCGAGGAGCGGGGCCGGCATCACGTGGCGGGCTCGCGGCATCGTTCAGGCACTCCGTCACCCGACAGAGTGGCGGCGCAGGGTTATCAATCCGTTAAGATGTGGTGCCCGCGGCGCGGGTTCCACTGCCGGAGGTGGGCCTTGATCAGCGGTTGGCGGTGGTGACCGGGGAGGTGACGCCGCCGAGCGAGACCCAGGCGACGGCGTCCTGGCTCTCGCGCTTGATGAACACGTAGCCGGTCTTGTGCCAGGGCAGGATCGCGTTGGTCTTGTTGTCGAGCACCAGGTCGCCCCGGTCGGTGATCAGGGTGAGCACCGCGTGGCCCTCGCCCTTCTCGTCGATCACCACGGTCATGCGCATCGCCCGCCGCGGCAGGCCGGCCTGGGCCAGCAGATGGCGCTTGAGCAGCTGGAAGTCCTCGCAGTCGCCGATGCCGTCCTCGGCCAGATCCCACCGGTCGGCCACGTGCAGGTGGTCCTGATCGGTCATCGGCTCGACCGCCTTGTTGACCCGCCGGTTCACCGACACGATCGTCGCCCAGGTGGCGGGCGTCAGGCTGATCCGGGCCGGCTCGCCCCGGTCGAGCGCGCATTCGGCCGCGTAGGTCTGGCAGAAGGTCGTCCAGGCCGCGATCGGCTTGGCATCGCCCTGCACCCGGGCACCGGCTTCCGTCGGCAGGCTCGCAAGCGTCTGCGCCTGGACGCCCGTGGCGAGGCCCGCAATGCCGAAGACCGCGAGGGCGGCGGCGGCGGCGCGGCGGCTCCGGGGCAGCCGACGCGCTGCGGGTGCCTCGACCCGTCTCTGCATCATGGAAACCGCGAACCGCATCGCCGGACCCAACCGTTAAGCTCTCGTTAACGAAAGCTCTCACGCCGGCGGGCCGGCGGCAATGCGCCGATTAACAAAAGGTTAATGCTGTGCGCAACGCGGATAATCGTTCAGTCGTCGTTCCGAGCCGGCACGTCCCCGCGATGCGCGAAATCGTGAAGGCGCACCAAGGTCTTCGTTTCCGAGATCCGTCGTTATCCCGGCGTCGCTCCACCGAGAAGAAGCCTGTGGGCGGCAGGAGGACGACTTATGCGGCGCGCAGCAGACAGGATCGCCGGGCTCATTCTGGCCGGACTTGCAGCAGGAACCCTCGGAGCCGTTTCGACATCCGCCGCCCCAGCCGGCGCGGCATCGACCGACCTGAAGAGCGAGGGACCGACGCAGCCGGCGAAGGTCCAGGACGGCCAGTACACTGACAAGAACGGCGATCCGACCTACCACGTCACGGACGGCGGCAAGAAGGTCGACTGGTACACCATGTCCGGCTACGTGCGGTACAATTCCAACTGCATCGTCTGCCACGGCCCCGACGGGATGGGCTCGACCTACGCACCGTCGCTTGTCGATGCCCTCAAGGGCATGGACTACGCGCACTTCGCCGGCATCGTCGTGGGCGGCAAGAAGGACGTGAACGCCTCGCAGGAGCTGGTCATGCCCGCCTTCGGCGATAACAAGAACGTCATGTGCTACCTGCCGGACATATTCACGTATCTCCGCGCCCGTTCGGACGGAGCGCTCGGTCGCAACAGACCGCCGGAGCACGAGCCCAAGCCCGCTGCCTTCGAGAAGGCCGAGGACGCCTGCATGAAGTGAACGCCGCCTCCCGGGCCTCGGACCGAGATTGAACCTGCCCGGGGGGCGACACGCCCCGTTGCACCGCTCGGTTGCGCACGACATACTCTGCACAAGACGCTGAAGAGCAGGCGCCAAGCTTGCCGAGGGGGTCGCAGGGGATGGAACGTGGCTCAAGGATCGGGAGTGCGCCGCCATCTCTGCGGCATCTGGACGGCCTGGACCGATGCGGCCGGGGCCGCCGACGCGGCCGCTGAGGTCGCCCGGGCCGTCGGGGGCTCGGCCCTGTCACAGATCGTCGTGTTCTTCTCGGCGGATTACGACGCTGAGATCCTGGCCCGCGCGCTGGAAACTTGGTTCCCCGGCGTGCCGGTGGCGGGCTGCTCGATGTCGGGAGGCATCGCCCCGGCCGGAGGCCTCGACCGCGGCCTCGTGGCCATCGCGTTCCCGGCGGAGCGCTTCCGCATCGTCTCGACGGTCCTCGACGCCATCGACCACCTCGACGTGGAGCGGACGGCCTCCGCGGTCCGGGCGCTGCGCCGGACCCTCGACCCACTGGACCGGTGCCGCGAGGTCGACATGGCCGCGTCCGGCCACCGCTTCGCCCTGTCGCTGATCGACGGGCTCGCCAACGCCGAGGAGACGGTCGTCTCGGCCATCGCCTGGGCACTCGACGGCATCCCGATCGTTGGCGGCTCGGCCGGCGACGACCTGCGCTTCCGCGACGCCGTCCTGCTCCACGGCGGGAAGATCCACCGGAAGGCGGCGGTCCTGGTCCTCGTGGAGACCGACTTCTCGGTGGAGATCTTCAAGAGCGACAATTTCGAGCCGACCCAGACCAAGTTCGTGGTGACGGCCTCCGATGGCGAGCGCCGGACCGTGCACGAGCTGAACGCCGAGCCGGCAGCCCGGGAATACGCGATGGCGATCGGCCTCGACCCCGAGGGCTTGTCGCCGATGAGCTTCGCCGCCTACCCGCTGGCTGTGAAGGTCGGCGGCGAGTATTTCTGCCGCTCGATCCGGCGCATGAACGAGGACGGGTCGCTCAGCTTCTTCTGTGCGGTGGACGAGGGCGTGGTGCTGACCCTCGCCGAACCGCGCGATATCGTCGCCTCGACGCGGGCCGAGCTGGCGCGCCTCGACGCGGTGCTCGGCGGCGTCGACCTGATCATCGGCTTCGAATGCGTGCTGCGACGGCTCGACGCCGAGAGCCGGCAGGTGCGCCACGGCATTGCCGACCTCTATCGCCGCTACAACGTCGTCGGCTTCGAGACCTTCGGCGAGCAGTACAGGGCGATGCACCTGAACCAGACCTTCACGGGCATCGCCATCGGCAAGACCCTCGCCGGCAGTGCCCCGGGGGCGGAAGCCACCCCCGTCGCGTCGTGACCCTGCATCCGAACGGTCTCGAGACCGACGCGTCCCTGCACCGGCGGATCGAGAAGCTCGAGCGCATCAATGCCGCGCTGATGTCCCATGTCGAGCGCTCCATGGATCAGCGGGGCAGCGCCTATTCGCTGTTCCAGACCGCGATCATGCTGGAGGGCCGGGTCCGCACCCGCACCGAGGAGCTGACCGGGCTGATGCACCGGCTGGAGCGCTCCAACGAGGCGCTGGCCGCCGCCAAGGAGGAGGCCGAGACCGCCAACCGCTCCAAGACCCGGTTCCTGGCCGCGGCGAGCCACGACCTGCTTCAGCCGGTCAACGCCGCCCGCCTGTCGATTTCGGCGCTGGCCGATCTCGACGTGCCGCCGGAGGCGCGCATCATCGCGGGCCAGGTGGATCGCGGCCTGCAGACCATCGAGGATCTGATCAAGACGCTGCTCGACATCTCGAAGCTCGATGCCGGGATCGTGCGGCCGCAGATCCAGCCGGTGTTCCTGCCCGACCTGCTGGCGGAGCTGGCCGAGAGCTTCAAGCCCTTCGCGGAGCGCAAGGGCCTGCGGCTGTCGCTGCGCTGCCCCGAAGTCACCGTCACCAGCGACGTGATGCTCCTGCAGCGCATCCTCCAGAATCTCGTCTCCAACGCGGTCCGGTACACAAGCGTCGGCGGGATCGTTCTCGCGGCCCGTCGGCGGTCCGGCGGCATCCGGATCGAGGTGACCGATACCGGCTGCGGCATCGCCGCGGAGGAATGCGACCTCGTCTTCGACGAGTTCTTCCGCGGCGGCGCCCGGACCGGCAGCGGCGAGGAGCCGGGCCTCGGCCTCGGCCTATCGATCGTCCGCCGTATGGCCCAGGCCCTCGACCACCCCCTGCGGCTGCGCTCCCGGATCGGCCACGGCACCCGAGTCGCCCTGACGCTGCCCGTGAGCACGATCCCGGCGGCCGTCGCCCCGCCCGCTCCGGTGGCGACCCGGCTCTCGGGCGCGCACGTGCTCGTCGTGGAGAACGACCCATCCACGTCCGACGCCCTCGCCCGCCTCCTCCAGAACTGGGATGCCCGGGTCTCGACCTTCCGCGACCTCGCGGGGGTGCGGGCCGCCGTAGAGGCCGGCGCCCCGCGGCCGGACATCCTGGTGCTCGACTACCATCTCGACGACGGCGCCTGCGGCCTCGACGTGGCCAACTACCTCCGGGCCGTGCACGCCGATCCGGTCCCGGTCATCGTCACCACCGCCGACCATTCCGATGCCGTCGAGGACCGGGTCACGGCCGCCGGGGCGGAACTCGTGCACAAGCCGATCAAGCCGGCGCAGCTCCGCTCCCTGCTCACCTACATGCTCGCCTGAGCGGCCTGCGGCGGTCCGCGCTTCGACCGGCGGCACGCCTCGCGCTGCCTGCGGACAGGCGGACCTTCGGGAAAGCCGATCCCCGGCCGGACAAGGGATGGGTCGCCCCGCGGCGGAGCACGAGCCCCCGACGCGGCACCCGTCCGACGCGAACAAACCTGCCCGTGCCGTGACATAGGACACACGACGCCCCTCGACGTGCCGTGCCGCCTGCGCGACAGGGAATAGCGTCCGCGGCGCGTCCTGCGTCCGGATTTTCCCAGCCATCGACGTCACGGACCCGCCGGGACGCCGCAGGAGCGCGCAGGAATGGCGCAGGTCCCGCTCGGTCCAGCCGGCGGCCGTCACGGACACCCGCAGAGGCACCCGCAGGGGCCTTCGCACGATGGCCTGCCGCCCCGCGAGCGCGTCCTCGCCATGGCGGCGATCGCGCTGGCCATGACCATGGCGGTCCTCGACGGCGCCATCGTCAACGTGGCGCTGCCCGTCATGGCCAAGGATCTGGCGGTCAGGCCGGCCGACGCGATCTTCGTGGTCAACGCCTATCAGATCGCCGTCACGGCCACCCTCCTGCCGTTCGCAGCGCTGGGCGACATCTTCGGCTTCCGACGCGTCTACCTGCCGGGTCTGGCCGTCTTCGTCGCCGCCTCGCTGGCCTGCGCGCTGGCGCCAAGCCTGCCGCTGCTGATCGCCGCCCGGATCGTCCAGGGGCTCGGCGCCGCGGCGATCATGAGCGTGAACATCGGCTTCGTCCGTTTCATCTACCCCCACCGGATGATCGGCCAGGGGGTCGCCAACGTCGCGCTCGTGGTGGCGGTGGCCTCGGCCGCCGGCCCGACCGTGGCGGCCGCGATCCTGTCGGTGGCGACCTGGCCCTGGCTGTTCCTCGTCAACATCCCCGTGGGCCTGCTGGCCCTGGCGGTGGCGTCCCGGACCCTGCCGGCGACGCCGGCGAGCGGCCGCCCCTTCGATCTCGTGAGTGCGGTCCTCAACGCCCTGACCTTCGGCCTGCTGATCATCGGCATCGACGGGCTTGGCGATCCGGAAGCCCGGGGCATCGCCGTCCTCGAACTCGCGGCCGCGATCGCGGTCGGCGCGGTGTTCGTCCGGCACCAGATCCGGCTGGCCGCGCCGCTCCTGCCCGTGGACCTGCTGCGGATCCCAGCCTTCGCCCTGTCGATGGCGACCTCCGTCGCCTCGTTCTGCGCCCAGATGGTCTCCTACGTGGCGCTGCCCTTCTATTTCCAGGACGTGCTGCACCTCTCCAGCACGCAGACCGGCTTCCTGCTCACCCCCTGGCCGATCGCGGTCGCCGCGATGGCGCCGATCTCCGGCCGCCTTGCGGACCGGTATCCGCCCGGGATCCTGGGCGGGATCGGCCTGGCCATGATGGCCGTCGGTCTGGTCTGCGTGACGATCCTGCCGGCCGCTCCGACGACCCTCGATATCGTCTGGCGGCTGACCCTGTGCGGTCTCGGCTTCGGCCTGTTCCAGTCCCCCAACAACAAGGTGATCGTCACGTCGGCGCCGCGCGAACGGGCTGGGGGGGCGAGCGGGATGCAGTCGACGGCGCGGCTCACCGGCCAGTCGCTCGGCGCAGCTCTGGTGGCGGTGATCTTCGGCCTGACCCACGGTCTCGGGGCCGAGCGGGCGGTAACCCTGTCGCTCTCCTGCGCGGTGGCGCTCTCGGTGATCGGCGGCTGCGCCAGCGTCCTGCGGCGGAGTCGGAGCGGCTAACCGGATCGCGTATGCCACCCGGGACGCCGGCTTGCGTTGATGGGGTGTGTCCCATGCTGGAGCGCCCCATGGATCTCGATCTCACCGGCCGGAAGGCCCTGGTCACCGGGTCGACCGGCGGCATCGGCTACGCCATCGCCAAGGAACTCTGCGATCTCGGTGCGGAGGTCGGCATCAACGGTCGCACGCCCGAGCGGGTCGAGGCCGCCCTCGCGAAGCTGCGGGGCGAGACGCGGGCCGGCCGCGCCTTTGCGGCACCGGGCGATGTCGCCACCGGTGAGGGCGTTTCAGCCCTGGTCAAGGCTGTCCCGGCGGTCGACATTCTGGTCAACAACACCGGGATCTTCGAGCCGAAGCCGTTCTTCGAGATCCCGGATGCCGATTGGCAGCGCTTCTTCGACGTCAACGTGATGAGCGGCGTGCGCCTGTCGCGGGCCTACACGCCCGGCATGGCGGAGCGGGGCTGGGGACGGGTGATCTTCATCTCCAGCGAGTCGGGCATCAACACGCCGACCGAGATGGTCCACTATGGAATGACCAAGACGGCGCAGCTCGCGATTTCCCGCGGTCTGGCGCAGACGGTGGCCGGCAGCGGCGTGACGGTCAACAGTGTCCTGCCCGGCCCGACCCTCTCGGAGGGTGTCGCGGACTTCATGCGGCAGATGACCGGAGGCGCAGCCGATACCGACCTCGAGGCCATGGGCCGGAAATTCGTCGCGGAGCATCGCCCCTCGTCGCTGATCCAGCGGCTGGCGCGGGTGGACGAGGTGGCCAATCTCGTCGCCTATCTCTGCAGCCCGGCCGCGAGCGCCACCACCGGCGCCGCCCTGAGGGTCGACGGAGGGGTCCTGCAGGGCCTCGCTTGAAGCCGGGATCGGTGGGGGCAACGCCGGCGACCGCCGAAGCGGGGCTCGAACCGTGCGGGTCTGGGACGGCGAAATCCGCGCGGCGGCGCATCGACAAGCCCGCGCTGGCGATACGTCGGGCGCCTCGGGTTCAGGCGGCGCGTTCGCCACGAGGGATCGGACCGGCGGCTCTGGATGCCGGACTCTCGTCCGCATCATACCAAGCCACACGGCCGGTCTTCCCGTACGACGGGGAACGCCGCAGGGCTCCTAGAGCCGTCGGCCCGGAGAGAATGCCGGACTTGGCTCTAGGGCGCGATCAGGCCTTCAGGTGCGCAGCGAGATGCTTGTTCATCTCGAACATCGTGCACTTGTCCTTACCGAAGACCTTCTTGAGCTTGTCGTCGGCGAGGATCTCACGCTTGTTCTGCGGGTTCTGAAGGTTGTTCTTCTTGATGTAGTCCCAAACCTTGCTGACCACCTCGCCGCGCGGCAGCGGGCTGGTCCCGACGATGGCGCCGAGCTCGGCCGACGGCTTCAGCGGCTGCTGCAGAGCGTTCGGCTTGGCGCCGGCCGACTTCTCGGCGGCGGGCTTCGCAGCCTTGGCCGGGGCGGCCTTCTCCGCAGTCTTGGTGGTCTTGGCCGCCTTGGGCGCAGCCTTCTCGGTCTTTGTGGCCATCAACATCCTCCGGTTCTCGGGCCGCAGGCCGGGGCATGATCGCCCCACGGCCGAGCCAGCATAGCAGCAACTAAGCGGTGCCGCCGCCGTTCCAAGGGGAAATTGCCTTTGGAAACGCCTCATCCACAAGGCAGGCGCAGAAATCCCCTGCGGGATCGCCGGATGGACGCCGCCGCCAAGATTATTCGGCCGACCGCCGGGCGTGAAACCTGCCTTTAACAATCCTGCACGTGAAGTACAGCCATGTTTGCCCCGACCCTCACGCTCGCGCTCCTGCTCGCCACCGGACTGGTCACGAGTCTCGGGCTCTTGGTGCGGGCCGAGCCTTCCGCGCCCGGCATCGCGCCGGGCCGCGGCTTGGTCTGAACGCGCCGGGATTGCAGCGCCCGTCCACCGGGTGCATCAGCCCGACCGCATGACCGATCCGATCACCCTCGCCAGCCCGGAAAGCACCGCCCACGTCGTCCAGGTGGCGCTGAGCCCCGTGTTCCTGCTGTCGGGCATCGCGACGCTGCTCAACGTCTTCGGCGCGCGGCTCGCGCGCGTGGCCGATCAGGCCGACCACGTCTCCGGGCTCCTCGCGGGCGCCGGCGATGCGGAGCGCATCCTCCTCGGACGGCGCCTGGATCGGCTGCACCGGCGCTCGCTGGCCCTGGATGCCGCCGTGTTCCTGGCCGCGCTGGGCGGCGTGGCGACCTGCGGATCGGTGCTGACCCTGTTCGTCGGAGCCATGCGCGACAGCACGGTCACGACATTGCTGTTCGGTCTGTTCGGCGCGGCGATCCTCTGCACCCTGTGCGCCCTCGTGGCCTTCGGGTTCGAGATGCTGCTGGCCAGCCGATCGGTCCGCGACCGGATCAATCAGCGGCGGAGGAGCGCCGGGATACCACCCGACCTCTGAGAGGCCGTCGCTCGCCCGGCCACCGGCTCAGGAGGCGGAACCCGTCCCGGCCCACGCGCTTAGTGAGCCAGGGACCGCCACGCGGGCACGATCCCGCTCATGGATCGGGAGACATCATGCCGACGGACCTGCCCAACGAACGCGCCTTGAGAAAGCCCGGCACCCTGGAGCTCGATCCCGCCGGCGAGGGCATCGCCATCGACGAGAGCCCCCGGCTGATCGCGTCGAACAAGGTCGAAGGCACCGCCGTGTACGACAGCAGCGGCCGCCACCTGGGCGCCGTCCACAATTTCATGGTGGACAAGGTTTCCGGACAGGTCGCCTACGTGGTGCTGGCCTTCGGGGGATTCCTCGGATTGGGTGAGACCCACCACCCGCTTCCCTGGAAGGCTCTGACCTACAGCACCGAATTCGGCGGCTACGTGATCGACATCGATCCGGCGGTCCTCGCAGGCGCATCGAGCCCCGGCGCCGGCGAAGACGAAGTCGCCGATCCGAGCTTTCGCGCCCGGATCTAGACCTTCGACGGCCCTTACGCGCGCCCCTCCTGAGCGGGCGCGGCGGTCTCGGCCTGACGGCTCAGAATTTCCCGCCGAGGCCGACGCTGCCGCCGGGCGACAGCATCGGACCCATTGCGCCGCTGCTGCCACTGCCACCGACCGCCGCATTGCCGCCGTCGAGATCCTCGCGCCGGATCCGGCGCTCCCCGCTATCGGCGGTGCGGGTCGCCCCGCCGGCGGTCTTCGGGATCGCCAGCTGCTTCGTCGGAGCGGTCTGGAGCGGCTGACCATCGGCATCGACCGCAGCATTGCGCGGCTCGCGGTTCGGCAGAGATCCGCGCAGCGAGGGCGGCAGGCCGACCTCTGTCGCGGGCATCACGCCGCCGCCGCCACCGAGCGCCTGGCAGCCGGCCACGAGGCCGGCCAGGGCAGCGCCGAGCGCAAGGCCGCGCGCTGCGGCGCATCTCGACGTGGGGAGGGTCGACATCGTGTGGTCCTCGACAGTGGCCGCGGTGCCGTCCGCGGCTCGCATGGGCTTATGAGCGGTTGTCTACGCCGGGGATGCGGCGAAAACCAGACAGTGCCGTCGCGCCCCCGGTCATCATCGCCGTATCCTTTGTGGCAGACCGCCGAAGCGCGCGGTTCGCGTCTTGCTGTCTGGCCGCTGCGGTCCATAACTTCGCCCAGGTCCTGCGGCATGACGCCATCCGCAGGCGGGGTCCAGCCGGCGGCGGACCCGGAACCGGCCGATACGGTCGTGGACGCGCCGGCGCGCCGGTGCAGCCCGGCCCTTCCTCAGAGGACGAAGCGTGTTCAGAACCAACCGGATGATCGCGGCCGTGACGCTCGCCCTCTGGGCGTCGGGGGCTGCGGCGCAGGTGAGCGGCAGCGAGGGTGCGGCCGGGCAGGCAGCGCCGCACGCACCGGCCACGCCTCCGTCCGCGACTCCGGCTCCCACGCCGGCTCCGGCGCCAACTCCGACACCGCCGACTTCTCCGCCCGCGGCGGCGCCGGCCGCACCGCCGGCCGCCGGGTCTTCGCCGCCTTCCACGACCCAGACGCAGCAGCAGGGAACACCGGCCACGGTCCTCGACACGCAGGATTACGAGAGCCTGCTCGGTCGCAGCGTGCGCAGCGCCGGCGGCGACGAACTGGGGCGCGTCATCGACATCATCATCGACAAGGAGGGCCATCCCAGGGCCGCCATCATCGATTTCGGCGGCTTTCTCGGGGTCGGAACCCGCAAGATCGCAGTGGATTGGCGCGCCCTGCGCTTCACGCCGGACGGCGGCAAGGAGCGCAAGCTCTCGGTCGCGCTGACCCGCAATCAAGTCCGCGTGTCACCGGAATACAAGGCCGGGGAGCCGATCGTGGTTCTCGGGCCCGCCAGCCCCGCCGCGCCGGCGGCGGAGGGCGAGCAGGCGACCACGCCGCCGGCCAATCCGGCGCCGGGCTCGGCGGCACCGTCGCAACCGGCCCCCGCCGCGGCGGCTCCGACCTCGCCCGCTCCGGGCAGTGCGGCCTCGGGCGCGGCGGCGCCGGCCGCGACCGCGCCCGCCCGCCCTCCGGAGAAGGCACCGGATAAGTGACGGTGGCCCGGTCGAAGGCCCGAACCGCCGCCACTCCGCGCGAACGTGAGCTGTCCCGTCAGGACATCCGCTCCCGTCCGGGCCGCCTGAAGGATCCGGCGGGCGAGGCCGCGCGCGCGTCGGCGGTTCCTGCCGCACAGGGGGGACGCGTGATCTCGGCAACGAGCCGCTACGGCCTAGATGCCTTCGCGTTCTTCGTGGCCAACCTGCAGACCGGGTTCGGCCCTTTCCTGGCCGTCTACTTCTCCCAGGCGAAATGGACCCAATCCGACATCGGGTTCGCCCTGACCGTGGGGAGCCTCGTGGCGCTGCTGGGCCAGGTCCCGGGCGGCGCCTTCGTCGACGTCGTGCGCTCGAAGCGCTTCGCCGCTGCCGTGGCGGTGATCGGGATCGCCGGCAGCGCCTTCGCGCTGGCGGTCTGGCCGAGCTTCCTGATCGTGCTCCTGGCAATGGCACTGCACTCGGCCGCGAGCTGCGTGCTCACACCGGCCATCGCGGCGATCAGCATCGGACTCGTCGGGCGTGCCCACGCTGGCGAGCGTCTCGGCCGCAATGCCAGCTTCGCGGCCCTCGGCAACGCCCTCGGCGCGGCCGGGATGGGCGCCATCGGATATTACCTGTCGAACGGCGCCGTCTTCTACCTCACCGCCGCTCTCGGTATCCCGACGGTGATCGCGCTGGCGCGCATCCGCGCCCAAGACATCGATTCCAACGTGTTCAAGGAGCCGGCCACGGCGCAGGCGGCGCCGTCGACCGGCAAGGACAGCATCCGCGCCCTGCTGACCAATCGGAGCCTCCTGTGCTTCGCGGCCTGCATGGTGCTGTTCTTCCTCGCCAACGCCGCGATGCTGCCCCTGGTCGGCAGCGTCCTGACCCTGCGGGCGAGCGAGACCGCCACCGCGCTGGTCGCCGCCTGCATCATGGTCCCGCAGGCGGTGCTGGCGGTCAGCGCCCCTGCGGTCGGCCGGGCCGCCGAGCGCTTCGGCCGCTACCCGGTGCTGCTGTTCGGATTCGGCGCCCTGCCGGTCCGGGGCCTGCTGCTCGCCTACACGACCAACCCCTACGGTCTCGTCGCCATCCAAGTGCTGGACGGCATCTCGGCGTCGGTGCTGGGCGTGATGGTGCCGCTGATCGTGTCGGATCTCACCCGTGGCACCGGCCGCTTCAACCTCGCCCTCGGCGCGGTCGGCACGGCCATGGGCATCGGCGCCGCCCTCTCGACCTCGCTTGCCGGCATCATGGCCGACCATCTCGGCAGCCACAGCGCCTTCCTGGGGCTCGCGATCGTGGGGTTCGCGGCTTTCATGCTGGTGGCGCTGATCATGCCGGAGACGCGTCCGACGGAGCACACGGCCTGACCGGCCGCGGCATCGGATTCGCAAGGGTGTTTCCGCGCCGCTCAAGCGACGTTCAGGTTCTGCGGATAAAAGCGCACGGAAGGTGCGGGCCGGTGAAACATATGGCAACGCTCTCGCGTTGCCGCTGCGGGTCAGACTGCGCCCGCTCTGCACGCCGCCTCAGCCCGTAAGCCAAAGCCGCGCGAATACGGAATGGTCACCGCGATGGAAGAGCTGCACCGATACGCCGACAGGCCCTTCGCCTTCGTCGCGCGGTATCTCCGCCGCCGCTGGCTGCCGCACTTGGTCATCCTGATCTCCGTGCTCGGCGCCGTCGGCTTCTCGGTCTCCACCGATTACGCCCTCAAGGGCGTGGTCGACGCGCTGACGAAGGGGCCCGGCCCGGGCAACACGGTCGTCTGGAGCGCGCTCGCGGTCCTGGTCGCCTTCATCGCCGCCGACAACATGCTCTGGCGCGTGGCGGCGCTGACCGGCGCCTTCACCTTCGTGGGGATCACCGGCGACATCCGGCGCGACCTGTTCCGGCACATGACCGGCCATTCCCCGACCTTCTTCTCCGACCGCCAGCCGGGCACCCTGGCGTCGCGCATCACGGCGACCTCGAACGCGATCTTCACGGTCGAGAACATGTTCGTGTTCAACGTGATGCCGCCGACGGTCGCGGCCTTCGGGTCGATCGCCTACATCGCCACCGTCAACCTCACCATGGCGGGCATCCTGGCGGGCGTGTTCGCGGCCGTCGTCGTGCTGATGTTCAAGATGGCCTCGGCCGGCAAGCCGCTGCACCACGACTTCGCCGCCAAGGCCGCCAGCGTCGACGGCGAGATGGTCGATCTCGTCGGCAACATGTCGCTCGTGCGCGCCTTCTCGGCCTTCAAGCGCGAGGGGCAGCGCTTCGAGGGCACCATCGCGACCGAGATGCGGGCGCGGCGCTCGTCGCTCCTCTACCTCGAGAAGCTGCGCATCGTGCACGCGGTGCTGACCGTGCTTGCCGTGTTCGGCCTGCTCTATTGGGCGATCCAGATGTGGGAGGCCGGGCAGGCGACGAACGGTCAGGTCGTGCTGGTCTGCACGCTCGGCATCCGCATCCTGGCGGCCACCCGCGACCTCGCGGTCGCGCTCGTCGACGCAACCCAGCACACCGCCCGGCTGGCCGAGGCCCTGCACACCCTGCTTCAGCCCCACGATCTCGTGGATCATCCGGAAGCGCAGCCGCTCACAGGCCAGGGCGCCAAGATCGAGTTCGAGCACGTCGCCTTCAGCTATCCGGACGGGCGCCCCGTCTTCACGGATTTCGACCTCGTCATCGAGCCGGGCCAGCGCGTCGGTCTGGTGGGCCGGTCCGGCGGCGGCAAGTCGACCCTGTTCTCGCTGATTCAGCGCTTCTACGACGTGCAGAGTGGCGCCATCCGCATCAACGGCCAGAACGTCGAGCGGGTCACCCAGGAATCCCTGCGCGAGGCGATCACGGTGGTGCCGCAGGACGTCTCGATGTTCCACCGCAGCTTGCGGGAGAACATCCGCTACGGCCGGCCCGAGGCGACGGACGAGGAGGTCTGGCAGGCCGCCGAGGCCGCGCATTGCACCGACTTCATCAAGGCCCTTCCCGAAGGCTTCGACACGATCGTCGGCGACCGCGGCGTGAAGCTCTCGGGCGGCCAGCGTCAGCGGATCGCCATCGCCCGGGCGATCCTGAAGAACTCGCCGATCCTGCTGCTCGACGAGGCCACCTCGGCGCTGGACGCGGAATCCGAGCAAGCGATCCGTCAGGCCCTCGCCAACCTGATGAAGGGCCGGACCGTCATCGCGATCGCGCACCGCCTCTCGACGCTGCAGGATTTCGACCGGATCGTCGTGCTCGACGGCGGCCGCATCGCGCAGGACGGCTCGCCCGACAAGCTGACCCATCTCGACGGCTTCTTCCGGGAGCTGATGAAGAAGGAATCCATGGCGATGGCCCTCGCCGCCGCCTGACTTCGCCCCCGTGGACCCGTCCCGGCATTGCCGCGCCGGGACGGCGGCGCAGTTCCGCCGCTCCGGTTTTCACGCCCGATCGGCACTGGTAGATCATCGGCCCGCCGGACCGGACCTTGCATCGCCTGGACGTCGCGAACCGGCCCGGTTCCGACGCGTCTCGATGCCCGAGCCCCACCGTGCCTGACCTTGCCCTCGTCATCCGGGAAATCTCCGAGGAGATGGCCCAGCGCTCCGATCGGGGGGCGGTCGCGGATTACATTCCCGAACTCGCGCGGGTGGATCCCGGTCAGTTCGGCATGGCGGTGATCGATGCTGCGGGACGCGTCTTCGCCGGGGGCGACAGCGAGACGCCCTTCTCGATCCAGAGCGTGTCGAAGGTCTTCACCCTCACCCTCGCCCTCGGCATGGTCGGCGACCGGCTGTGGAAACGGGTCGGCCGCGAGCCTTCGGGCAACCCGTTCAACTCCATCGTCCAGCTGGAGAGGGAGCGCGGCGTGCCGCGCAATCCGTTCATCAATGCGGGCGCCATCGCGGTCACCGACGTGATCCTCTCGGGCCACGAGCCCCGCGAGGCGCTGGGCGAGATCCTGCGCTTCATGCAGTTCCTGGCCCAGGATTCGAGCATCGCGATCGACGAGACCGTGGCGGCCTCGGAGAAGCGCACGGGTTTCCGCAACACCGCGCTCGCCAACTACATGAAGTCCTTCGGCGTCATCGACAATCCGGTCGACTACACGCTCGGCGTCTACTTCCACCACTGCGCCATCGCGATGAACTGCCGCCAGCTCGCACGCGCCGGCCGGTTCCTGGCGCATAACGGCATCAACCCGTCGACCGGCCATTCGGTGGTCTCGGCGGAGCGCGCGCGCCGCATCAACGCGATCATGCTGACCTGCGGCCACTACGACGGGTCGGGCGAGTTCGCCTATCGCGTGGGCCTGCCGGGCAAGAGCGGAGTCGGCGGCAGCATCCTGGCGATCGCACCCGGCAAGGCCTCCATCGCCGTCTGGTCGCCCGGTCTCGACGCGGCGGGCAATTCCCATCTCGGCCGCATCGCCCTGGAGCGGCTGACGCAGCGCATGGGCTGGTCCGTCTTCGGATCCTGAGCGGGTCCCTGCCCCCCTTCCCTGCCCCCCTTCCCCTGCCCCCTTGCGCGGCGCCCACTTCCGCGGCACTGCGCCGCCGGGGCGTTGCGGCGCCGAAGCGAGACTCAGCGGCATGGCGACGAGTGTGGCGGTCCGGGCTGCCGACGACGGTCTGGATCCCGGTGCCATCCTGGCCCGTCTCGACCGGCTTCCGGCCACGCCGACGGTCTGGCGCCTCGTGGCGCTGCTCGGCCTCGGCTTCTTCTTCGAACTCTACGACCTGCTCTTCACCGGTTACGTGGCGCCCGGCCTCGTCAAGGCCGGGATCCTGACGCCGACGACCCCCGGCCTGTTCGGCGCCAGTGGTGTGGCGAGCTTCGTGGCCGCCCTCTTCACGGGCCTGTTCATCGGCACCCTCGTCTGCGGCTGGCTCGCCGACCGGTTCGGGCGCCGGGCGATCTTCACGTGGTCGCTCCTCGCCTACACCGCGGCGAACGTCGTGATGGCCTGCCAGAGCGACGCCTTCGGCCTCAACCTCTGGCGGCTCGTCGCAGGGATCGGCCTCGGCCTGGAGATGGTGACGATCGGCAGCTACCTCTCCGAACTCGTCCCGAAGGCGATCCGCGGCCGGGCTTTCGCCCTGTGCCAGGGCATCGGCTTCACGGCCGTGCCGGTGGTGGCGTTCCTCTCCTACCTGCTGATCCCGATCGCCCCCCTCGGCATCGACGGCTGGCGCTGGGTGGTGCTGATCGGCGCCTCGGCGGCGATCGTGGTCTGGTGGATGCGGGCGGGCCTTCCGGAAAGCCCGCGCTGGCTCGTCGAGCACGGGCGTCTGGCGGAAGCCGACGCGATTCTGCGGCAGCTGGAGGCGCGGATCGCGGCCGAGCATGGCGGCGCGCTGCCCGCGCCGGCCGCGGCGGAGCCGGTGCAGCCGCGCGGCGCCTTCCGCGACCTGTGGGTCCGGCCCTATCGGCGCCGGGCGCTGATGATGGCCGGATTCAACGTCTTCCAGACGGTGGGCTTCTACGGCTTCGCCAACTGGGTGCCGACCCTGCTGGTGGCCCAGGGCATCACGGTGACGTCGAGCCTCGCCTACACGGCCCTGATCGCGCTGGCCGCCCCCGTCGGCCCGCTGATCGGCCTCGCCATCGCCGACCGGTTCGAGCGCAAGCATGTCATCGTGGCCGCCGCCCTCGTCTATATCGGCTGCGGCCTCGCCTTCGCGCAGACGCGGGACGTCCCGATCATCGTGGCGCTCGGCATCGGCCTGACGCTCGCCTCGAACGTGATGTCGTACAGCTTCCACGCCTATCAGGCCGAGCTGTTCCCCACGGGCATCCGCGCCAGGGCGGTGGGTTTCGTCTATTCCTGGAGCCGCTTCTCGGCGATCTTCACGGGCTTCGTCATCGCGTTCGTCCTGCGGGAGGCCGGCACGCCGGGCGTGTTCCTGTTCATCTCGGCCGCGATGCTGGCCGCGGGCCTGCTCGTCGGGCTCCTGGGTCCGCGGACACGGGACGTCGCGCTGGAGAAGATCGCGGGGTGAGGCCCGTCACGGGCTCGGCTCCCAGGAGGCCGACTCCGTGGTAGCCTCGGGCATGGTCGCTCAGCCGAAACCCCGGATGACGGTCGACGAGTTTCTCACCTGGGCCGATGGGCAGCCGGGGCGCTTCGAGCTGGTCGATGGCGAGGTGTTCGCGATGTCGCCGGAGCGCGTTCGGCATGCCGAGGTCAAGGCTGCCACCTATCTGGCGCTCCGGTCCGCACTGAAGCAAGCGAAGAGCGCCTGCTACGCGCTGCCGGATGGCATCAGCGTTCGCGTCGATCAGGATACGGTCTTCGAGCCCGACGCCCTCGTTTACTGCGGAATGCGCGCTGACCCCGATGCGACGGAGATCACCGATCCCGTCATCGTCGTCGAGGTGCAGTCGCCGAGCACACGTTCCGTCGATTCGGGTTTGAGATTGACCCGCTACTTCAGTCTCGAGAGCGTGATCCACTATCTGATCGTGGATCCGGTCAAGCGCCTCGTCATCCATCACCGCCGCGCGCAGGGCGGCCTGATCGAGACCCGCATGGCGACCCACGAGACGCTGGACCTGACGCCGCCCGGCCTGCGCCTGCCCGTCCCGGAGCTGTTCGCCGACCGCGCGTCCGACGACGACGGAGCTTGATCCGATCCGAGGTGGATGCCACAGCGGCGCGAACGCGAATCAGGACGCCCGGATGACTGAACCTCTCGATCTCCTCGTGCTCGGCAACGCGATCGTCGACGTGATCGCACGGACGGACGATGCCTTCCTGGCGGCGCAGGGCGTCACCAAGGGTGCGATGCAGCTCATCGACGAGCCGCGGGCCGAGGCGCTGTTCGAGGCCATGGGCCCGGCCACGATCGTGTCGGGCGGCTCCGGCGCCAACACCGCGGTCGGCGCGGCCCTGCTCGGAGCCAAGACCGGCTTCGTCGGCAAGGTCCGGAACGACGAGCTCGGCGGCCTGTTCAGCCACGATCTCAAGGCGACCGGCGTCGACTTCAGCGTCCCTGCGGCGGCCGAGGGACCGGCCACCGCCCGATGCTTCGTGCTGGTGACGCCGGATGGCGAGCGCACGATGAACACCTATCTGGGCGCCTGCCAGGGACTCTCGCCCGACGATGTCGACAAGGCTCTCGTGCGTTCCGCCCGGGTCGTCTATCTCGAGGGCTACCTCTGGGATCCGCCGGCCGCCAAGGAGGCGTTCCGCAAGGCGTCCGACATCGCTCACCAGGCTGGCAACGCCGTTGCGCTGACCCTCTCGGATGCGTTCTGCGTCGGTCGCTACCGCGATGAATTCCTCGGTCTGATCCGCGACGGCACCATCGACATCCTCTTCGCCAACATCGGCGAGTTGCAGAGCCTCTTCCAGACCGACGATGCCGAGGCCGCGGTGGCGGCCCTGCGGGACGAGCGCAACGCCCGCGGCCGTCACCTGCTCGGCCTCGTGACGCGCTCGGCCGACGGTGCCCTGGTGGTGCAGGGTGGCGAGGTCCGCGCCGTCGAGGCGAGCCCGGTCCACGAGGTGGTCGACACGACGGGGGCGGGGGATCTCTTTGCGGCCGGCTTCCTGGCCGGCCACGCCCGCGGCCTCGACCACGTCACGAGCGCCCGCCTCGGCACGCTCGCGGCGGCCGAGGTCATCCAGCACATCGGCGCCCGTCCGCAGGCGGATCTCGTCGGCTTGGCCAAGGCACGCGGGCTCCTCTGAGCCGGCGCGCCGGGCGCGCGGTCGGAGGGTTGCGTCCGCTCCGATTCCGCCCGCTCAGGCCGCGCGGACGGTCGCGAGGAAGCGCGTCACCTCGTCCCTGAGATGCCCGGACCGGAGTGACAGCTCCGAGGCTGCCGTGAGAACCTGATCGGCCGCCGCTCCGGTTCCCTTCGCCGCGTCGGCGACGCCCGTGATGGTGCTGGTGACGTCAGCCGCCCCCTGGGCGGCCTGGGAGACGTTGCGGACGATCTCCTGCGTCGCGGCGCCCTGCTGCTCCACGGCGCTGGCGATCCGCGTCGCCACGGCGCTGAGTTCCTGGACTCGGCCGCCGATGCGCCCGATCGCCGAGACGGCGTCGCCGGTGGAGGACTGGATCCGGGCGACGTGGCCGCCGATCTCGTCGGTCGCCCGCGCGGTCTGACCGGCCAGCGCCTTCACCTCTGCGGCCACGACGGCGAAGCCGCGGCCCGCCGCGCCGGCCCGTGCCGCCTCGATCGTGGCGTTCAGCGCCAGGAGATTCGTCTGTTCGGCGATGGTCGAGATCAGAGTCACGACATGACCGATCTGGACCGCCGCCCCGTTCAGATCCCGAACCAAGTGCGCGGTCGCCTCCGCGTCCGCGACCGCCGACTGGGTCAGCGCCGTCGAGCCCGCGACCTGGCGGCTGATCTCCTGGACGGAGACGCCGAGTTCCTCCGCCGCCGCCGCCGCGACGTTGACGGTGCTGGCCGCGAGTTCGGCCGCGCTCGCCACCCGGCCGGAGCGATCGGCGGTGTCGGCGGCCGCCTCATTCATGGCCGAGGCCGTGTCCTGCAGCGCGGCGACGGCGGCCGAGACCGTGCCGATGATGCCGCCGACCGTGCCCTCGAAGGCGTCGGCGATCTGCTGCATGCCGCTCCGCCGCCGCGCCTCGGCCGCAGCGCGGGCCTGTGCCGCCTCGTGCTCGAGCGTGCGCGCGCGGATCAGGCCGTCCTTGAAGACCTGGACGGAGGCCGCCATGACCCCGACCTCGTCCGCTCGCTCGGAGCCGCCGACGGCCACGTCGAGGTTGTTGGCCGCGAGCCGACCCATGATCTCGGCCAGGGACCGGATCGGGCGGGCGACCCGCTGCCAGACCCACCAGACCGCCGCGCCGGTCATGATCGCTCCGATCACGGAGAGCGTGATGGTGACGGACCACGCCGTCCGGAACGCATCCTCGGAGCGCTGGACCGAGACGTTCGTGCCCTCGGCGGTGACCTGGGCGAGATCCGCCAGGGCATCGAAGGCGGCCACCAGAGGCGGGCGGGCGGGCGCGATGGCGTCGCGGGCCGCGTTCCGGTCGCCGCGCCTGAGCGGGGCGAGGATCGCCTCCTGGGCGGTGCGATAGACCTTCCACCGCCCCTCGAATGCGTCCCAGAGCGCGCGCTCCCGGGGCGTCGTCGCGCGCACGCGATAGCTCTGGAAGGCCTCGGGGATGGTCCGATCCATCTCGACGAACTCGGCATCGAGGTCCCGGTTCTCACCGTCGTCGACGGCGACCACCTTGCGGATCGTCGTCGTGTGGTACCGCAGCATCAGGAATCGAATCGTATGGAGATCGTTGTCCTTGCGCACCCAGACGTCGCGGGTCTCCACGGCGGCGGCATTGATGGCCTGTATCTGCATCAAGCCGATGTTCGAGCTTGCGATAAACAGCAAAAAGCCGATTATCGATGGCAGTATCAGCTTCGAAACGATACTTCTTCGAAAGCTCATCTCGGGCACCACAGAGGACGACACCGGCGCATCGTGGCACACGAAGATGAAGGACAGATTTTTCGCAACCTCTACTTCGGAAGTGATCTGCGCCGCAGATCAGCGCGGAACGCATGACGCGTCGCCCGCCAAGGCCGTGCCGCGGGTCGAGCGCCGATCCAGTCGAAGGCGGGCGGCCGCGGCCCGATCAGGGCCGCAGGAGAACCTTGCCTACGGCCGCACGGCGGGTCAGCAGGCCGAAGGCCTCCGGGAAGTCCGCCAGCGGGTAGACGCCGTGGACCTGCGCGGTGAGCTTGCCCTCGGCCACCCAGTCGAGGAGCCGACGCTGGTCGGCCCGATGCGCCTCCGGCTCGCGTTCGAGGAAGGCGCCCCAGTGGACGCCCTGCACGTCGAGTTCCTTCAGGAGCATCAGGTTCAACGGCAGCCGCGGGATCTCCCCGGCGGCGAAGCCGATGACGAGGAACCGGCCGCGCCAGCCGAGCGCCCGCAGGGCCGGCTCCGCGTAGGCATCGCCGACCGCATCGTAGACCACGTCGATCCCGCCCCCGGAGATCCGGCGCAACTCGTCCTTGAGCGTCGCGGGATCGTAGACGAGGCCGGCCTCGGCGCCGTGGGCGCGGGCGACGGCGAGCTTTTCCTCCGAGGAGGCGCAGGCGATCACCCGGGCGCCCATCAGCCGCCCCAGCTCTACGGCGGCGAGACCGACGCCCCCGGAGGCCCCGAGGACCGCCAGCCATTCGCCGGGCTGCAGGCGGGCACGGTTCGCCAGGGCATGGAGCGAGGTGCCGTAGGTGATGGTGAGCCCGGCCGCCTGCTCGTCCGGCACCGCGTCCGGCACCGGCGTGAGCCGGGCGGCGTCGAGGGCGATGAGTTCGGCGCAGCAACCGTGCCCGGCATGGACGATCACCCGGTCGCCCACGGCCACGCCCGAGGCCCCTGGCCCGAGCGCCTCGACCACGCCGACCCCCTCGCCGCCCGGCGAGAACGGCAGGGCCGGCTTCACTTGGTAGCGCCCAGCCACGATCAGCGTGTCGAAGAAGTTGAGCGCCGCGAGCCGCATCCGCACCAGGGCCTGCCCGGGACCCGGAACCGGATCGGGGCGCTCCACGATCTCCAGATGCTCCGGCCCGTCGAGCCTAGTGCACAGCAGCGCCCGCATTCCGTGTCTCCTCCCCGGCGTTTCTCCGCCGATGAGGCCCGAACCGGCCGTGCGGTCAAGCCGTCCCGATCATCTCGCGGATTCGGGCGCCCAGCACCTCCACCACGAACGGCTTGGTGATGACCTGCATCCCGGCATCGAGCTGGCCGTTGCCCAAGACGGCATTCTCCGCGTAGCCGGTGACGAACAGGACCTTGAGCCCCGGTCGCGTCACCCGGCCGGCCTCGGCCATCTGGCGCCCGTTCATGCCGCCCGGAAGCCCGATATCGGACACGAGCAGGTCGATGCGCACGTCGGATTGCAGCACCCTGAGGCCGGCCGCGCTGTCGGCGGCCTCGATCGCCGTGTAGCCGAGATCCTCCAGCACCTCGGTGACCAGCATGCGCACGGTCGGCTCGTCGTCGACCACCAGCACGGTCTCGCCCGGCGCGGCCCGCGGCGGCGCGCCGACGGCGGTATGCGCATCCTCCTCCGCGACCGCGCCGCGATGGCGGGGCAGGTAGAGGCAGACCGTGGTGCCCTTGCCGACCTCGGAATGGATCCGCACTTGGCCGCCCGATTGCTGGGCGAAGCCGTAGATCATCGACAGGCCGAGGCCGGTGCCCTGCCCCAGCGGTTTGGTGGTGAAGAACGGCTCGAACACCTTGCCGACGATCTCGGGCGGCATGCCGATGCCGGTATCGGTGACGCAGAGCGAGAGGTACTGGCCCGGCGGCATGTCGTGACGCCGGGCGGCGCGCTCGTCGAGCCAGGCATTGGCGGTCTCGATCGTGATCCGGCCGCCCTCCGGCATGGCGTCACGGGCGTTGATGCACAGGTTGAGCAGGGCGTTCTCGAGCTGCGGCGGGTCGACCAGGGCCGGCCAGAGACCGGGCGCGCCCATGACCTCGACGATCACGGCGGGGCCGACCGTCCGCCGGATCAACTCTTCCATGCCGGCCACGAGCCGGTTCACGTCGGTGGGCTTCGGATCGAGGGTCTGCCGCCGCGAGAAGGCGAGCAGGCGATGGGTCAGGGCCGCGGCCCGCTTGGACGCTCCCTGCGCGGCATTGATGTAGCGGTCCACATCCATGACGCGACCCTGGCCGAGGCGGGTCTGGATCAGCTCCAGGGATCCGGAGATACCGGCGAGCAGGTTGTTGAAGTCGTGGGCGATCCCGCCGGTGAGCTGGCCGACGGCCTCCATCTTCTGCGATTGCCGCAGGGCCTCCTCGGTGGCGGCCAGGGCGTCGGCGCGCTCGCGCTCTGCGGTGAAATCGCGGCCGACGGCGTTGATCACCCCCTCCCCCGGCCGGGCCGCCCAGCTGATCCAGCGGTATCCGCCGTCCCGGTGGCGGTAGCGGTTGTCGAAGCGCGCGAGGCTCGATCCCGTGGCGAGCTGCTGCGCGCCCTCGACGGTGCGGTCGAAATCGTCCGGGTGGACGAAGGCGATGAGCTTGGTTCCGATCAGCTCGTCCGGCCGCCAGCCCAGCACCTCGGTCCAGGCCGGGTTCACCGCGGTGATCGTGCCGTCGAACAGGCAGCGCAGCATCATGTCGGACGAGAGCGTCCACAGGGCGTTGCGATCGGCGGTGCGTTCCTCGACCTGCTGGGCCAGGGTGGCGTTGAGGTCGCGCAGCTCCGCGAGGGCGGATTCCAGGCGGCCCTGGCTCTCCTTGAGGGCGGCGTCGGCGCGCACGCGGGCCGTGGTCTCGTTGGTGAGGATGAACAACCCCGTGACCCGCCCCGCGGCGTCGAGGACCCGCGAGTACGAGAAGGTCCACCACGTCTCCCGGGAGCCCCGGTCGGTGTCGAGCTGCCAGGGCAGATCGATGAAGCGCTCCGGGCTGCCTGCCATGGCCGCGTCGATGATCGGCTTGGCCTGATCCCAGGCATCGGCCCAGACCACGTCGAACCGCTCGCCCATGGCCCAGGCCAGACGGGGCCCGAGCAGCGGGAAGTAGGTGTCGTTGAAGAAGAAGTGGAGATCGGGCCCCCAGGCCAGGATCATCGATTCCGGCGAGTTGAGAACGAGCGAAAGGGCCGCGCGGAATTCCGCCGGCCAGGTCCCCGGGGGGCCGAGGGGATGGCCGGTCCAGTCGCGTGCGCGGATCATCCGCGCGGCCTCGCCGCCGCCGGATAGGAAGGAGAGGGGATCGATCACAAGTTCTGAGCGATACAGGTCATGGACTTACCGCGTATGACCGTCTTCGACGCCATCTCCAAGCCAGGGCGGCCCTGTGGATGCCTGTGGTCGGAGCCCAGCCCGAGGTCACAGCCCGAGGTCACAGCCCCGTCATTCCGGGACTGCGAAGCAGGATCCAGACCTCGACCGCGTGCCGGCATGGCTGGCGTCGGCTCTGGGTTCCGGGCTCGCCCGGGGGTGCCCGGGAATGACTGAGATTGCCGGACGGCAGGGCCTGGATCGCGGCGATCCGTTGACCTGATCTCTCCGCGCAGGCCTCCAACACAGCCCTCTGGACCGGCGACAGTCCGTGCGGCCGAAATACGTTGACCCGGGCACGGGCAAGAGCGTGGGCCAGGGCAGACGGCACAACCGGCGGCCGGCATTTCAGTCGACAGCGACGCAGCCCACGCCGAAGCCGAACGGCTGTTCGCGTTCGTCAGCGACCTTCTGCAGACGAGTCTGCCCGTCCCGGCGGGCATCCTGCATGTTGGAGCGACAGCGATACCCGGGTGCCTGACCGAGGGCGATCTCGCCGTGCCCGGAACGCGGGATCGAGCTGAACTGACGAATTCTCGTCCTCCGCGGAGGCGCACCGAACAGCGCATCTCGGTGTCCAATGGACCGCCGGAGGCGGCTGCCTCGACCGGTTGCACCCTTTCGTCGAAACCCTGCGGGCCGGCCCGGTGCTGTGCGGCGCGACGACGCCCTCAAGCGGGCGCACGCGACCAAGCCGATGGCGCTCTACCGGGCGCGCGAGGACGACGCCATCGCCCCTGTCCTGAACCCGCGCCCACCGGATCGATGAGCGTCGTGCCGGCCCGCTCCGCTCCGGTCGCGAGGACGGCCAGGTTCAGCCGCCATCCGCGCTAATGCGCCTCCTGCCAGTTCCCCGCCGCGTTGGCCTCCACCACCAGCGGCACCCGCAGCGTCAGGGCCGGCGCCGGTGCTTCCTCCATCACGCCGCGGATGATCGGGATCGCCCGCTCCACCTCGTCCTCGGCAGCCTCGAAGACCAGCTCGTCGTGGACCTGCAGGAGCATGCGCACCCCGAGCTTCTCGTCGGCCAAAGCCCCTTCCATCCGGGTCATGGCCCGGCGGATGATGTCGGCGGCCGAGCCCTGGATCGGCGCGTTGATCGCCTGCCGCTCGACGCTGGCGCGCTCGGACGGGTTGTTGGAGCGGATCTGCGGATAGTGGCATACCCGGCCGAACAGGGTGGTGACGTAGCCCTTGTCCCGGCAGCTCTTCTTGGTCGAATCGATGTAGTCGCGGATCCCGGGGAACTGCTCGAAATACTGCTTGATGAACGCTGAAGCCTCCTCGCGGCCGATGCCGAGCCGGTCGGCGAGCCCGAAGGCCGAGATGCCGTAGATGATGCCGAAATTGATGGTCTTCGCCCGGCGCCGCAGGTCGGGCGTCATGTCCTTGAGCGGCACGCCGAACATCGCCGAGGCGGTGGCCGCGTGGATGTCGATCCCGTCCGCGAACGCCTTCCGGAGTTCCGGGATATCGGCCATGTGGGCGAGGAGACGCAGCTCGATCTGAGAATAATCCGCCGAGATCAGCCGGTTGCCGGGCGCGGCCACGAAGGCGCGGCGGATGCGCCGGCCCTCCTCGGTGCGGATCGGGATGTTCTGCAGGTTCGGCTCGGAGGAGGACAGCCGACCCGTAGTGGTCGCCGCCAGCGAAAACGAGGTGTGGACCCGCGCGGTCTCGCGATCCGCATGGGTCTGGAGCGAGTCAGTATAGGTGGATTTCAGCTTCGAGAGCTGGCGCCACTCCAGGATCTTTTTGGGCAGTTCGTGCCCGGCCTGGGCCAGTTCTTCGAGGAGCGTGGCCGGTGTGGCCCATTGGCCGGAGGGCGTCTTCTTGGCGCCCGGCAGGCCCATCTTCCCGAACAGGATGTCGCCGATCTGCTTCGGCGAGCCCACCGAGAATTTCTCGCCGGCATCCTCCTGGATTTCCTCCTCCAGGCGCACGAGGATCTGCGAGAAATCCCCCGAGAGGCGGCTCAGCATGTCCCGGTCGACCCGGATGCCGCGCTGCTCCATCCGGGCGATGACCGGCAGGAGCGGGCGCTCCAGGGTCTCGTAGACCGCGACCCGGTGCTCGGCGACGAGGCGCGGCTTCATCATCCGCCACAGGCGGAGCGTCACGTCCGCATCCTCGGCCGCGTAGGCGGTGGCCTTGTCGATCGCGACCCGGTCGAAGCTCACCTTGTTGCGGCCGGTGCCGGCGACATCCGAGAACGTGATCGGCTGGTGGCCGAGATGGCGGCGGGCCAGCTCGTCCATGCCGTGGCCGCCCTTCCCGGCATCGAGAACGTAGGAGATCAGCATCGTGTCGTCGAAGGGCGCCACCTCGACGCCGTAGCGGGCGAGCACGACCCAATCGTATTTGAGGTTCTGGCCGACCTTCAGGACGCCGGGATTCTCCAGAAGCGGCTTCAGTCGGGCGACGGCATCCTTCAGGGGGATCTGGCCCGGGACCGGCTCGACCACGTCGGAGGGCGCGGCCCCTTCGCCGAACAGGTCGGTGGCGTCGGCCTGCACCTTGGCGGCCTGCACGTGCGCCAGCGGGATGTAGCAGGCCCGTCCCGTGGACACCGCCAGCGAGACGCCGACCAGGCCGGCCTTGTGGGCGTCGAGCGCGTCCGTCTCGGTGTCGACCGCGATCACACCGGCCTCCTCGGCCTCGGCGATCCAGGCGTCGAGCTGCTCCAGAGACGTGACGGTCTCGTAGGCGGCGGTGTCGAAGGGGGCCACGGCCTCCGCGGCCCGGGCCGCAACGACGTTGCCGGGCGTCGCCTCGACGGGGGCCCGGGGCTTGGCGGGCGCGTCCGGCAGGTCGAGATCCGCGAAGGGGTCCACCGCGCCGCCCTCGGGCGGTGCGGCGCCCGGCGGGCGCTCGGCCCCGGCCGCCGCGGTCTCGGGATCCGGCGGCACGGAATCGCCGAAGAATGGCACCGCGTCGCTGCCGCCGGCCCCGTTGCCGTAGCCGTGCGGCCGGGCGCCGGGCAGGAGCCGCGGATCGGGCTTCACCGCCTCGGGGTCGACGTGCAGCATCTGGGCGATGCGGCGCGTCAGGGTGTTGAACTCCATCGCCTTCAGGAAGCCGACGAGCTTCTCCGGGTCGGGCTTCGGCACGCCGAGTTCGTCGAGCGGCACCGGGACCGGCACATCCTCCATCAGCGCCACGAGTTTTCGAGACAGCTTAGCCTGATCGACGTTGGCGAGCAGGGTTTCCCGGCGCTTGGGTTGCTTGATCTCGCCCGCCCGCTCCAGCAGCGCCTCGAGGCTGCCGAACTCCTTGATCAGCGCCGCGGCGGTCTTCAAGCCGATGCCGGGGACGCCCGGTACGTTGTCGGAGGTGTCGCCGATCAGCGCCAGCGCGTCGCCGATCTGGTTGGGTTGAAGCCCCTCCCACTTGGCGATGATCGCCTCGACATCGAGGTTGCGCTCGGGCCGGTAGCCCGGCTTGCCCTTTGCACCGGATTCGAAATCGTAGAACCGCACCTGCGGTCCCACGAGCTGCATCAGGTCCTTGTCGGAGGAGACGATGATGACGCCCGCGCCCCGTGCCTCGGCCTGGCGGGTATAGGTCGCGATGAGGTCGTCGGCCTCGTAGCGTTCCAGCTCCACCGCATGCAGGCCGAAGGCCCGCACCGCGTCGCGCATCAGGGGCATCTGCCGCTTGAGGTCGTCGGGCGCGTCCGGGCGGTGGCCCTTGTAGTCTGGGAACATCTCCTTGCGGAACGACCCTTCCGACTTGTCGAAGACGATGCCGAGATGCGTCGGCATCGTGCCGGCGGCGCCGTCCTGCAGGAACTGCGCGATCTTCGTGCAGAACAGCCGCACGGCGCCGGTGGGCAGCCCGTCGGAGGGGCGCGAATTGTACTTCTGGTCCTGATTGATCGACTGGAAATAGGCCCGGAAGATGAACGACGAGCCGTCGACCAGGATCACCTGATCGCCGGGGCCCACGGACTTAATTTCGGGCTTCGCGTCGGTCATGGGCTCAGGCGGCTCGGGGCGATCAGGAATCGGGCGCGCGGGCGAGTTCGGCGCGGCAGGCCGCGACGAGAACGGGCAACTCGTGGTGGACGGTGAGCCAGACGATGTCCAGCGTCACCCGGTGATAGCTGTGGCGATAGACGTTGCCCGCATCCGCGATCTGTCGCCACGGCACGTCCGCATACCGGTCCTTCGTCTCGGCGCTCAATCGGCGGCTCGCCTCCGAGACGATCTCCAGGCAACGCATGACTGCGAAGTGCGTGCGCTCGTCCGCCCCGAAAGTCTCGAGCGTGAACCCCGCCACAAAGCGAGCGGCACGCTCGGCGTTGGCGATGATGTCGGCGCAGGCGGTCCGCTCGCGCTCAGAAAGCGAAAACGGCATCGCGCTCTGCGTGCTTTCGGACCCGATCCTTGAGGGCCGCCCGGTCCGCCACGTCGACCCGGATCGGAAACAGATCATCGATGAAATGGCACAACCCGACATAGCCGAAGAGACCGCCGACGACGGGCGCATCGATGTCGATCAGCACGTCGAGGTCGCTATCGTCCCCGGCGTCCCCACGGGCGACCGAACCGAACAGCGCCGCATGCAGCACGCCGCGGCGGCGCAGTTCCGCTTCGTTCGTGCGGAGGATGTCGAGGGCGAGCTGCTTGTCCATGGCGGCGGGACCGGAGGGAATCGGCGGCCATCAGCATAGCAGAACCGCGGGGTCGGAGGATCAGGCCGCGAGCTCTTGCCCCAGGGCCTCCACCCGGCGCAGGTCGTCCACGAACGCCGCGTAGGCCTCTTCCTTCGCCTCGTCGGGCAGGCGCAGCAGGTAGGAGGGGTGGACCGTGATGAAGCCCTGGAAGCGGTTGTCGAACCGGTCGAACCGGAACGGGCCCCGCGCCCGGGTGATCGGGACGGCCTTGCCGGTCAGCGCCAGCACCGCGGTCGCGCCGAGGGCGACCACGAGCTTCGGAGCCACGAAGTCCAATTCCCGGTCCAGCCACCAGCGGTAATGGCTGACCTCGCCCGCCGTCGGCTTCTGGTGGATGCGGCGCTTGCCGCGTTCTTCGAACTTGAAGTGCTTGACCGCATTCGTGAGATAGCTCGCCCCACGGTCGATCCCGGCCTCCGCCATGGCGCGGGAGAGCAGTTGCCCCGCCGGTCCGACGAAGGGTCGGCCCTGCCGATCCTCCTGATCGCCGGGCTGCTCGCCCACGAAGGCGATCGTGGCGCCCACCGGCCCCTCGCCGAGCACGGCCTGGGTGGCGCCCGCGACCAGCGGCTCGGTCCTTCGGATGATCGCGTTCAGCTCCTCCAGGGTCTTCGGGTCCTGGTCGGCCATGGCGGCGACGGCGCGGGCCGGGTCGCGGCGTGTGGGCATGGTCGGCTCCCTCTCGATCATCGCTTCGGTGCGCCCGGCCGCCGCGCGGACGAGGGCGGGGATGGCGGCCGTCTCGGGCATGTTGTGCCAGTACTTCTTGGGCATCTCGGCCCGCATGGCCTTCAGGTTGGTGCGGGCCGGGTTGAACGTGCTCTCGTAATAGGTCTGCCAGCCGGCCTCGAACCCGTCGCCCTCCGGCAGCTGCGCGCGGTCGCCCGGCGGTCCGAAGGTCAAGGCCTCCGTATCCCAATGCGCCGATCCGTCCGGCGTCAGGATCGACCAGCGCATCCCGCGGAAGCGATTGACGAAGAACGGCGCCGCGGCCTCGAGAATGTGGTGATCCGGCTCGAACCACGCGATGTAGCGCTCCCCACCCGGCCCCTCAGCCCGGCGGAAGCGCAGGAAGGCGTGCATCTTGTGGAGGTCGCGCCCGATCGCCTTGGCCAGACGGTGCAGGCGGTGGACCAGCGGATCGCTGCCGACCTCCATCAAATGCCGCTCGCCGTGGCAGACGCGCCAGATCAGCGCGTAGAGCAGCCCATAGCGTTCCGGATCGCGGTGCGGGATCACCTGCGGGATCAGAGCGGCGACGGGCTTCGGCAGGGCTAGCGGCGGGCTGAGGGCATGCGCCGCGCCGGTGCCGAACAGGCCGGGGGAGTCCGCCTCCGACCATGTCACCCCCTCGGGTGGGACACCCTCCGCGACGAGGCTCCGGACGGCGGTGCGGAAGCCGTCGAGATCGGCGCCCGGGCGCAGGAGCATGGCGCGCGGCGCGCCGGCATTCCCGTGTCCGCTCGCAGGGGAACGGAGCATCGCGTCTGCGGCCTTTCTCAAAACAGGCTCAGTTGCGCCGCCGGCTCGACCAGTCGCGCCCGCAGGTCGAGCCGGTCGGTGAGCCCCACCGGACGATGATCGGCGGCGACGAGGAACGGCCGGGCCCGCTTCAAGCCCGAGGTCAGGCGGGCAACGTCGTCGAGGCGCAGGGTCGCGTGCCGGCGCGCCTTCACGATCTTGTCCACGGCCCGGGCGCCGAGCCCCGGCACCCGCAGAAGCCATTCCCGATCGGCCTTGTTCACGTCCACGGGGAACTTGTCCCGGTGCTTCAGCGCCCAGGCGAGCTTCGGGTCGATGTCGAGGGCGAGCATCCCGCCCTCCGAGGCGTCGGCCACCTCATCGGGGGTGAATGCGTAATACCGCAGCAGCCAGTCGGCCTGGTACAGCCGGTGCTCGCGCTGGAGCGGCGGCGGCTTCGGCGGCAGGATCGCGGACCCGTCCGGGATCGGGCTGAACGCCGAGTAATAGACCCGCTTCAGGCCGACGCTGCCGTAGAGCAGCGCGCTCTTGCGGATCAGCGCCTCGTCGGTGGTGGCGTCCGCCCCGACGATCACCTGCGTCGAGTGGCCGGCCGGCGAGAAGCGGCGCTTCTCGGCCTTGGCCTGCACGATGCGCTCGCCGATCTGGGCCATCGCTCCCTGGATCGCGGCGCCGTCCTTCTCCGGGGCGAGGCGTTCCAGGCTCGCCTCGGTGGGCAGCTCGACGTTGATCGAGAGCCGGTCGGCGTAGAGACCGGCCTCCTCGATCAGCCAGGGGCTCGCCTCCGGGATCGACTTCAGGTGGATGTAGCCGGCAAAGCCGTGGTCGCGCCGCAGCGACTTCGCCACCCGGGTCAGCAGCTCCATGGTGTGGTCCGGCGACTTGATGATGCCCGACGAGAGGAACAGGCCCTCGATGTAGTTGCGCCGGTAGAAGTTCAGGGTGAGGTTCACGACCTCCTCGACGGAGAACTTGGCCCGCCGCACGTTCGAGGAGCGCCGGTTGATGCAGTAGGCGCAATCGAACAGGCACCAGTTGGTCAGCAGGATCTTCAGCAGCGAGACGCAGCGCCCGTCCGGCGTGTAGGCGTGGCAGATCCCCGCCCCGGTGGTCGACCCGAGCCCGTCCTTGCCCGCCGCGCGCTTCGGCGCGGCCGAGGAGGCGCAGGAGGCGTCGTACTTGGCGGCATCCGCGAGGATGCGCAGCTTCTTGGCCAGGGTTTCGTCCATCGAACAGACAATGAACAACCCGGCCAAAGGTGCAAGGCCGCCCCGCCTTTCACCCCGGGCCGCGATGCCGCACCCGTCACACCATGTCGTCGGGCTCCAGATCGACCACCCGGCGGGCGAGGTCGTAGGCGAAGCCGGCCCGGGCCAGGGCGGCGAGGTCCCGGTCGCGGTGCGCCGCCCGCTGATCCGGGCGGCGATACGGTCCGAGGCGCCGCCGCTTGGCATAGGCCCGCGCGGCCTGGTCCTCGATCGCCTCCGCCTCACCGTCCGGCAGGGCGTCGCGCTCCGCCAGCATCGCGGCCTCGACGACATCGCGCGGAACGCCCTTGGCGGCGAGCTTGGCCGAGACGCCGCGGCTCGACGTGCCGCGGCGGCGCAGGGTGGCGAGGCGGGTGTCGGCGAAGCGCGCGTCGTCCACGAGGCCGGCTGACACCGCCCGTGCGACGGTCGTCGTCACGAGGTCGGTGAAGAGCGCGGGATCCTCGCCCCGGGCGCGGGCCCGCTTCTGGACGCGGCGCGCAAGGGTCCGGCGCAGCATCTCGGTCGAGGCGCTGTAGCGCTCCAGATAATGGAGCGCCGCCCGCTCCAGCCACGCCGGGCTCACAGGGCCGGGCGGCTTGATCTCGCGGTCGCGACCTTCTGGCGCGGATCCTGCAACGAATGGAGATTTCACCGGTTCTTCACGATCTCGACAGGTTTGCGTTCCATGACTCGGGCATGGAACGCGCGCAACGCGACAGGCTCGGCCATGGCCCGAACCACCGTTCTTCGTCAGGCGATCCGCAGGGTCGACGGAACCGTCGGCTGCCACGTGCGGCAGCTATCCTGATGCGGCGTGAATGGCTCCTGGTCCTCGTTGCCCTGGGGCTCGCTGCGGCCGCGGCCGCAATCGTCTATCTGTCGCGCCCGAATACCCTGACGGTGGCGGTCGGCCCGCAGGACGGCCCCGAGGCCGCGCTGATCGAAGCCTATGCCAGCGCCCTCGACCGGGCACGCGAGGATGTCCGGCTCAAGGTCGTGCGCTACGGCGACGTGCGCGACAGCGCCCTCGCGCTTCAGCGGAACAAGGCCGACCTCGCCGTGGTCCGGCCGGACGTGTTCCTGCCCGAGAACGGGTTGACCCTCGCGATCCTGCACGACGAGGCCCTGGTCATCGCGGCGCCGGAGGCGGCCGATATCGACGACATCCCCGCGCTCGCGCGCAAGCGGCTCGGCATCGTGGTCCGGCACAGCGCCGACCTGTCCTTCCTGACGAACCTGCTCTCCTTCTACGACCTCGTGCCGGACAATGCGGGCGCGGACGCGCCGGAGGCCAGCCCTGCCGCCGAGGCGGAGCCCGGTCATGTCACCGTGGTGCCGCTCAAGATCGGCGAGGTGACCGCAGCCCTCGCCGACAAACGCGTCGATGCGGTGGCGGTGATCGCGAGCCCCGCCTCCAAGCCCGCGGCTTCCGTGGTCCGCGCCGTCGAGCTGGGCTCGCCGGAGCGGAAGGTCGGCTTCGTCTCGATCCCGGACGGCGACGCGATCCTGCAGCGCTTCCCCGAATTGCAAGCGGTCACGATTCCGGCCGGCACCTTCGGCGGCCGGCCGAAGCGCCCCGACGAGGAGATCAAGACCGTCGGCGCCTCCTACCGCCTGATGGCGCGGGGCACGGTCAGCCGGGTCGCGGTCGCCTCGGCAACGCAGCACCTGTTCGAGTGGCGCTCGCGTCTGGCCTCGGCGGCGCCGGTGGCCAAGCTGATGAAGGCGCCGGACTTCGACACCACCGTCGCGGCGACCTCGGCGCGCCTGCCGAACCACCCCGGCGCCGTCGACTATTTCGAGCGCGAGCAGCAGACCTTCCTCGATCGCTACGAGGATTACATCTACCTGTTCGCTTTCTTCGGCGGCACGATCGGGTCCGGCATCGCCTGGATCGGCCAGCGCCTCGCCCGCAAGCGCCGGGAGCGCGTGGACTTCGTCCTCGACCGGCTCCTCGACATCATGCGCGAGGTGCGGGCGGCGACCAGCGCCGCCGAACTCGATGCGATCGCGATCGAGACCGACGGGCTGGTGGCGGACGTCGTCTGTTACGCCCGTGAACGCAGCATCGATGCGCGGACGGTCAGCGCGCTGATCCTGGCGGTGGACGGCGTCCATGCGGCGATCGCGGACGCGCGGCGGCAGGCGAGCGAGGCGGAGCCCCGGGCGGCGACCCGCACCCGCACGGCGCGGCTGCTCGCCCTCGACCTGCCGGCTGCGGAATAGCGGCGGGGCCGCGTGGCTGGCGGTGTCGGGATATCATGCTAACGGGAGCCATGTTCGATCCCGTCGCAGCCCTCAACACGGTTCTGGAGAACCTCGACCGCGAGGCCCGTGAGCCCACGAAGCTCCGGGCCGCGCTCGTGCCGCAACTGCGCCGGGTCATCGAAGAGGGCCACCGCGCCGCCGAAGCGCAGCTCCTCGAGGACCGCAACGGGCTGCGCTGCGCGCAGACCTTGTCGAACCTCACCGATGCGGTGGTCCGGGCGATTCACGATGCCGTGGTCTGGCGCCTCTATCCCAACGACAATCCGTCGACCGGTGAGCAGCTCGCGGTGGTCGCCACCGGCGGCTACGGCCGGGGCACGATGGCGCCGGGCTCGGACATCGATCTGCTGTTCCTGCTTCCCTACAAGCAGACGGCGTGGTCGGAGAGCGTCGTCGAGGGGATGCTCTACGTCCTGTGGGACCTGAAGCTGAAGGTCGGCCACGCCACCCGGTCGGTGGAGGAATGCCTGCGCGAGGCGCGGGCCGACATGACGATCCGCACCGCCCTCCTGGAAGCGCGATACCTGTTCGGCACCCGGATCCTCTACGAGGAGCTCGTGACCCGCTTCGACGCCGAGCTGGTGGTCGGATCCGCCGCCGAGTTCGTGGAGGCGAAGCTGCGCGAGCGCGACATGCGCGTCTCCAAGGCCGGCACCTCCCGATACCTCGTCGAGCCCAACGTCAAGGACGGCAAGGGCGGCCTGCGCGACCTGAACACCCTGTTCTGGATTGCCAAATACACCTACCGGGTCCGCGACCAGCTGGAACTCGTGAGCGCCGGGCTGTTCACACCGGAGGAATACGCGCTGTTCGAGCGCTGCGACGAGTTTCTGTGGCGGGTGCGCTGCCACATGCACTTCGTGACGAAGCGCGCGGAGGAGCGCCTGTCCTTCGGCCTGCAGCCGCGGATCGCCGAGCGCTTCGGCTACGAGCCCCGGGGCGGCCTCTCCGGCGTCGAGCGCTTCATGAAGGCCTATTTCCGCATCGCCAAGGACGTGGGCGACCTCACCGCCATCGTCTGCGCCGAGCTGGAGGCGCGCCATGCCAAGCGCACCCCGGTGCTCGACCGCTGGATCGGCCGGTTCCGCGACCGGTTCCGGGCAACCGCCATGGAGGCGGAGGATTTCTGGATCGACCACGGCCGGGTGAACCTGCGGGCGGAGGACGCCTTCGAGCGCGACCCCGTGAACCTGATCCGGCTGTTCTGGCTCGCCGACCGGCACAACCTCGCGATCCATCCGGACGCCAAGCGGCTGGCCAACCGGTCCCTGCGCCTCGTGAACCCGTCGCTGCGCGTGGACCCCGAGGCGAATCGCCTGTTCGTCGAGATCCTCACCTCGCGGAACGCCCCGGAGGAGGCGCTGCGCGAGATGAACGAGGCGGGCGTGCTCGGCCGCTTCATCCCGGATTTCGGCCGCATCGTCGCGATGATGCAGTTCAACATGTACCACCACTTCACGGTGGACGAGCATCTGCTGCGCACGGTCGGCGTCCTGGCCGACATCGAATCGGGCCGGGTCCAGGAGACCTATCCGCTGGTCTCGCGCCTCGTGCATACGATCCACAATCGCATGGCGCTCTACGTGGCGATCCTGCTGCACGACATCGCCAAGGGCCGGCCTGAGGACCACTCGATCGCCGGCGCCGCCATCGCCGAGAAGCTCTGCCCGCGCTTCGGCCTGAACCAGGCCGAGACCGAGACCGTGCGCTGGCTCGTGGAACACCATCTGCTGATGTCCATGACGGCGCAGAGCCGCGACCTCTCGGACGCCAAGACGATCGAGCGGTTCGCCGCGAGCGTGCAGAGCCTGGAGCGGCTGAAACTCCTGACCATCCTGACGGTGGCCGACATCACCGCCGTCGGGCCGGGGGTCTGGACCGCCTGGAAGGGCACTTTGATCCGCACGCTGTACGACGAGACCGAAGTCTACCTGTCAGGCGGCCATTCCGAGATCGCCCGCACCGACCGGGTGCGCCTCGTGCAGATGGGCCTGCGCGAGCAGCTGCCGGGCTGGGCCTCGGAGGAGTTCGATGCCTACGCGGCGCGGCACAGCCAGGCCTACTGGCTGAAGGTCGACGGCACGCGCCAGCTGAAGAACGCGATCTTCCTGCGCGACGTGGTGCGCGACGGACGGACCAGCGCCACGGACGTGGCCCTCGATCCGGTTCGGGGCGTGACCGAGATCACCATCTACTCGCCGGATCATCCCCGCCTGCTCGCCATCGTCACCGGCGCCTGCGCGGCGGCGGGGAGCAACATCGTCGACGCGCAGATCTTCACCACCACGGACGGGTTTGCCCTCGACACGATCTTCATTTCCCGCGCCTTCGAGCGCGACGAGGACGAGCTGCGCCGGACCAAGCGCATCACGGCGGCGATCGAGCGCGCGCTGAAGGGCGAGATCCGCATCGCCGACCTCGTCGCCGACAAGCACCCGACGGCGAGCACCCGCGCCAAGACCTTCCCGGTGCCGCCGGACGTGATCATCGACAACGCGCTGTCGAGCCGGGAGACCGTCGTGGAGATCACCGGCCTCGACCGGCCGGGCCTGCTCTACGAGCTCACCACCGCCTTCAGCCGGCTGTCGCTCAACATCACGTCGGCGCATGTGGCGACTTTCGGCGAACGCGCCGTGGACGTCTTCTACGTCACCGACCTCACCGGCACCCGGGTGACGCAGCCCGACCGGCAGGCCGCGATCCGCAGCGCCGTGATGGACGTGTTCGCGCACGACGTCGCCACGCTGAAGGCCGAGGGTCTGGAGGCGCTGGTGGCGGCCCCGCCGCCGCGCGAGGCGTGAGCGGACGGGTTGATTTCGCGACCCCTTGGCCAGATATCAGCGCCGATTCCACGATCCCTCACCGATTCCCGCCCACGACTGAAACGTGATGACGAGCAACGACATGCCTCAGGATGACCAGCGCCAGACCACGGTCGAAGCCGGTGCCGGCGCGGCCCAGGATTCCGCGCCCGCGGGTCAGGGCGGCGAGTCGGCCTCCGTCGATCCCGTCGCGGAGGCCCTGGCTCTGCTGACCGCCGAGCGCGACGAGCTCAAGGACCGGACGCTGCGCACCCTCGCCGAGATGGAGAACCTGCGCCGCCGGACGGAGCGCGAGGTCGCCGACGCGCGCGCCTACGCGGTGACCAACTTCGCCCGGGACGTTCTCAACGTCGCCGACAACATCCGCCGCGCCCTCGACAGCGTGCCGGACGATGCGAAGTCCACGGCCGACGGCGCCCTGAAGGGTCTGATCGACGGGATCGAACTCACCGAGCGCGACCTCGCCAAGACCCTTGAGCGCCACGGCGTGAAGATCGTCGAGCCCCAGGGCCAGAAGTTCGACCCGAACCGCCATCAGGCCATGTTCGAGGTGCCGAACGCGGAGGTTCCGGCCGGTACCGTCGTGCAGGTCGTGCAGGCGGGCTACGTCATCGGTGATCGCGTCCTGCGCCCGGCCCTGGTGGGCGTCGCCAAGGGCGGCCCGAAGGCGGCGGCCAGCCCGGCGGACGCCGCCTGACCGACACTGCCGCTCGTCCCCGCGGCGCGGCCTATTGGCAGGGCAGCGCCGCGGAGAAATCCGAGATGAATCGCGCCGCCTCCCGGGTGTGAGCGGGCGCGCGCGGATCCCGGGCGACCACACCGGCCTCGACCGTGAGGCGCCGATTGCACGCGCAGCTCGTTAGCGTGCCCGACATCGGATCGGCCGAGCAGATATCGTGACGGGCGCAGGCCTGGTCCAGCGCGTCGATCGGCCGGAATCCGGGACCCCGGTTACCCGGCCCGCAGAAGTTTCCGTAGATCAGGATGGCACCGCGCCCGGTGGGTCCGGGCGGGATGATCTCCTGGGCCCGCACCGTTACGGCGCAGGCCGCGAGCCCGAAGGCGAGCAAAGCTGTCGTGAGGGTGGTCGGTTTGGGGATGCTCACGGCCGATCCTGTCGGAGAAGACCCTCGATCCCGCACGGCAACGCCCGCGCGACATTCGGAATCGCCGCCCTGCACCGGCCATGACCTCGTTCGCGCGGCCGACGGATTCGCGAAGCCGAACGTCGCGTATGGCGTCCCAGCCCACGGGAAGCGTCAAGATCTCCGACAGCGAATATTTGTTAGAATCTATAATTCACGCCGGCCCTGACCAAGGCGAAACCAGATTCCTGTTTGCCGGCACCATAATATGCCGGAACGCTGGCGTTGTAGTACGTAGCAGCGGACGATCCGCGACCGAGATGGAGGTAGAGGGCCTCCACCTTGGCGGAAAGCTTCTCGGTGAAGGCGTATTCGATGCCGCCGCCGGCCGCATAGCCGGTCCGATCGGTCGCCGGCAGGGTGTAGGGATAGGATCCCGCATAGGTCGAGCGCGTGCCGCCGCCATACGCGAAGCCGCCGGTCCCGTAGATGAGGACGCGGTCCATGGCGTAGCCGAGCCGGCCGCGGACCGTCCCGAAATAGTCGAGGCTCGGCCGAACGCTGTAGTACGGCGTGGTGCCGAGATAGGCTGCATCCGCCTTGGCGAAGGCGGTGCCCTGGAGATCGGTCTCGAAGCCGACCACGAAGCCGGAGCCGGGCGTGAACTGATAATTGTAGCCGATCTGGCCGCCACCGGCGAAGCCGCCGCCCCGGCCGCCGCCCGTGACCGCGCCGTAGGTCGGATCGGTGAAGCCGCTGCTTCCGGTGCGGAAGGCGTATCCCGCATTCACGCCGGCGTAGAAGCCGGTCCAGGTGAAGACCGGCAGCGACGGCGGCAGCGGTGGGGGCGGCGCACGGCGCGGCAGATCGGCCGCCTGAGCGGCGAACGCGAAGCAGCAGGCCGCGGCTCCCGTAAGGGCTGCGTGGATCTTGAGCGTCATGGACATCTCGTCGTGGAAGGCGGCGGAGCCGCAGGATCACAGGGTCAGGAGGAGCAGGCCGACGACGGTCACCGCCAGAATCAGGCAGAGTGCGAGATCGAGGATGGCTGCTCCGCCGCAGGTCGGCGCCGGATGCGCGGTGCGAAGGCTGGACAGGGTGGTCATGACCGGTCCTCCCGGTATCCCGGCGTCTGCATCGCGGTCCTCATGCTCCGGAGGGCGCGTTTGGGCACTTCGAGAGCGGCAGGTGCCGCCGCCCCGCCTGAGGGGATGACGGGAGCGGCGGCCTGCGGCGCCTTCGGTGCAGCGGCGCGGTGGACCGTTTCCGCGACAGCCACACCGAGGACGGGCAGCGTGAGCGCGGCGGCGACGCAGACGATGCGCCGGAGCCGCGGAAGGGGGTCGTTCTGCCGCGGGCGGAACCCGGAGGCCGGAGGCAGGGTGAGGGGCGGTAGCGTCTCCAGGACCAGTCGGCGTGTCGGAACGGTCATGGTCCTGTGCTCCTCTTTCGACGTGGGAAATTTGACCACGCCGTCGATGTACGTGTGCAAAAATCCCACGTCAATTCGAAATCAGCGGATTGAGGTGCGCCGCCGCACGCAGTGGGATTGTATCCCACGGCACAAACCGCCACCATGCGATCATGTCTGAAACTGCCGATACTCCGCGGGACGGCGCGAGCCTGCACGCGCCGCTGGCGCGGCTGCTGCGCCCCCTCGTGCGCCTGCTGGTGGCCCGTGGAATCACCTTCCCTGCGCTGATCGACCTGTTGCGCGAGCTCTACGTGAACGTCGCCGAGTACGATTTCGCCCTCACCGGCAAGGAGCAGACCGACAGCCGCGTCTCGCTGCTCACCGGCATCCACCGCAAGGAGGTGCGGCGCCTGCGCGGGGCCGGCGCCCCGGTGAGTGCCGTGCCGGCGGTCGTCTCGCGCACCAGCCGGATCATCGCCCGTTGGATCGCCGATCCGGCCTTCACCGACCCGCAGGGTCATCCCCTGCCGCTGCCGCGGACCGCCGACGGCAACGCCCCCTCCTTCGAGACCCTGGTCTCGGGCGTGACCCGCGATCTGCGGCCACGGGCAGTCCTGGACGAGTGGCTCGACCGGGGCCTCGCCTTCTTGGATCCACAGGACCGGATCGTTCTCGCCGAGGCGGCCTACGTGCCGCGGGGCGACGGCGCCGAGGGGCCGCAGCTCTACTATTTCGGCCGCAACCTGCACGACCACATCGCGGCCGCCGTCGCCAACATCGTCGGCGACGCGCCGCGCTTCCTGGAGCGGGCGGTCCATTACGACGGCCTGTCCAAGGATCTCGCGATCAAGCTCGAAGCGCGCGCCCGCGAGATCGCCATGGAGGCGCTGCAGCAAGCCAACCGGGAAGCGCACGCCGCCTGCCAGACCGATCCCGGCGGCACGCATCGGTGGAATTTCGGTCTCTACGTCTACACGGAAGCGGCGCCCTCAGCGCAACCCAAGGACGAGCGGTGAGAGGCCGGCCGGTGCGCGTCTTGCCGAACCGCCGGTTCGTCCTGCGCCTGCTCGCGGGCGCCGCGACCTTTCTGCCGGCCCCCGTCCGGCCGCAGGAGGCGCCGCGCGACCAGGGCATCGGCGGCACCGGCATGATGCGGACCGACGAGCCCCGCAACGGGCCCCTTGGCGAGGGCGACCGCGGGATCGGCGGCACCGGCGTGATCGGCACGATCCGCCGCTTCGGCTCGATCATCGTCAACGACCTGCGCATCGCCTATCCGCCGGACGTCGAGGTGCGCATCGACGGCACGGCGGCGAAGTCGGCCGACCTTAAGATCGGGCAGGTGGTCCACGTGGTGGCCCGGCCGGAGGGCGCCGGGCTCGCCACGGGGCGGATCGACGTGACCAGCGAGGTGGTCGGGCCGGTGGAATCGGTCGCGCCGGGGCGGTTGGTGGTCCTCGGCCAGCGGGTCTCGACGGCGGGTCTCACCGGCGCCTGGAAGCCGGGGGCGCGGGTCGCGGTGAGCGGGCTGCGGCGGCCCGACGGCGTGATCGTGGCGAGCCTGATCGAGGCGCGGGATTCCGGGCCCGACCGCGTCGCCGGGCCGGTGCAGCGGATCGTGGGCGGCCTCGGGATCGGCGGCCTGCGCATCGCGGGGGCCGACACCCTCCCGACGGGCCGTCGCGCCCTGGTGACGGGCACGGCGGCGAACGGCGTCCTCACCGTGACCAACGCCGCGCAGGTCGGCCTGCCATTCCCGCCGGGGCTGAAGCAGGTCTCGATCGAGGCCTATATCGGCCGGTCCGGCAGCGGCTTCGATGTCGGCGCGGGCTATGCCGTTGCGGGGCGCCCGGGCGCGCGCGTTCCCCGCGCCGGGAGCGTGAAGGCGGTGCTGACCGCAGCCATCGCGCGGGACGGTGACCTGACGGTGGAGCGGCTGCGGATCGAGAACCGCATCGCGCCCGAGCCGCAACAGCCGGATGCCCCGCGGTTCGAGCGGGAACGCGACCGGCTCGACCTGCGCAATCTCCCCGATGAGCTGCCCGGTCGCTTCGGAGCCGAGCCCGGCGGCCGGCAGGGCGGCATCGGCGGCCCTGCCGGCATCGGCGAGCCGCGCGGCCCCGCGATCGACACCCGGCCGGGGGGCACGGTCGTCCCCGGGGCGGAGGGTCCCGGCGGATTCGGGGCGCCCCGCGGCGGATTCGGCGGCGCACCGCCGGCCGCTCCGGGGGCGTTCCCCGGCGGCCCCGGGGGATTCGGCGGTCCCCCCGGGGGTCCAGGTCCGGGCCCCGGTGGAGGCGGCTTTGGCGGCGGGTTCGGCGGCCCGGGGGGCGGCCGGCGCTAGGCCGACCATCGTCTTCGCGCGCGATGCCGGGCTTCAGCCCTCCGCCTCCCGGTCGAGCAGCGCGCGCTTGCGCGCGACGCCCCAGCGATAGCCCGACAGGGCGCCGTCCGAGCGCACGACCCGGTGGCAGGGGATGGCGACCGCCACCGGATTCGCCCCGCAGGCCTGCGCGACCGCGCGCATCGCCGTCGGCAGGCCGATCGCCCGGGCGATCTCCGCGTAGGTCGCCGTGGATCCGACCGGGATCTTCCGCAGCGCTGCCCAGACCCGCTGCTGGAAGGCCGTGCCGCGGATGTCGAGCGGCAGGTCGAGGCCGCTGCCCGGCGCCTCCACGAGACCGATGACCTGCGCCATCCAGCTCTCGAAGGCCGGGTCGCCGCCCTCGATCTCCGCGGCGGGAAAGCGGCTCTGAAGATCGTGCAGGAGCGGCTCGGGCGCGTCGCCGAGGAGGATGGCGCAGACGCCCGCCTCCGTGGCGGCCACGAGGATCGCGCCGAGCGTGCAGGCGCCGATGCCGAACCGGATGCGCAGACCGGTGCCCCCCGTCCGATAGGCCGCCGGCGCCATGCCGAGGCGTGGCGCGCCCCCCGCATAGAAGCGGCTCGCCGCACCGTAGCCGGCTTCGTACAGCGTCTCCGTCACCGAGGCGGCGCCGGGCAGCCGCCGGGCCACCACGGCGGCGCGGTGGGCGGCGGCATAGGCCTTGGGCGTCACGCCGGTGGCAGCCTTGAACACCCGGTGGAAGTGGTAGGCGCTCAGGCCGGCGGTGCGGGCGAGTTCGGCGAGCGACGGCATCGTCTCGGCCGACTCGATCAGGCGGCAGGCGCGGACGACCGCCTCCGCCCGGCGCGCGGCGAGGCCGGGCTCGTCGGGGCGGCAGCGCCGGCACGGGCGGAAACCGGCAGCCTCGGCCTCCGCGCAGGTCCGATGGAAGCTGACATTCTCGGGCCGCGCCGCCCGCGCGGAACAGCTCGGGCGGCAATACACACCCGTGGTGCGGACCGCGTACACGAAGGTGCCGTCGGCCCGCGCGTCGCGGGCGGCGAGGGCCGCCCAGCGCTCGGCGTCGCTGAGGTCTGACCTTGGACCGTGGTTCATGGCGGCGGCACTATGCGGCTTGGCGTGGGCGTTGGGGAGGGGCATGAGGGGGCCTGCCGGGCGGTGGAGGACGCGCGCAGCACTCTGTCCGTCCGCCGCCGTGCCGGCATCCCGCTCCTTGCTGCCGAATCCGCTGTCCCGGGCGGCCGTTCGAGCGGGGGGCCATTTCACGAGTGCGCCATGGCTCCGAGCACGCCCGACCACATCCATGTCGGCCAGGATGGATGGCTGTTCCTGAAGACCGGGCGCAACGACGTGCTGGGCCAGTACGAGCGGCCGGAGGAGACCACGGAGCTGATCTGGCAGTGGCGCAGCCTCGTGACGATGCGGGAGCGGCGCCTGCGCGCCCAGGGAATCCTGTACCGCCACGTCGTCGCCCCGGAGAAGCTGATGATCTACGATCACCGGCTCGACGGGCTGACCATCCGGCCGAGCGCCTCGCCGGCCTATCGGCTCCTGCACAACGAGCCCCCGCCGGGTCGCTTCCGCGGGCCCTTCGGCCTCTATGCGGCCTGGCGCCGACGGACGCGCTGGCGCCAGACCTGCATCGATCTGGTGACGCCGATGCGGGCGCAGCGCGATACGGCCGATCTCTACTGCCGGACCGACACCCACTGGTCCGCAGACGGCTGCTATCTCGCCTACGCGGAGATCTGCCGGGCTTTGGGCGCCGAGCCCCGGCCGGATCTGCGGGAGCGGCCGTCCTTCGAGACCGACCACGACGGCGATCTGGGCAGCGCCTTCGACCCGCCCCGGCGGGCGCGCTCACGCACCGTCCTGATGCAGCAGGACGCGGTCCGGACCTATGGCAGCCCGATCGTCGAAGCCCGGGAGAAGGCCGGTCTGCTGCACACGCTGCATGTCGGCGCGCACGTGATCTACGGGAACGCCAAGGCCACCGATCCGCGCCGGCTGGCGCTGTTCGGCGATTCCTTCTCGCACGTCATGCCGTACATGCTGACGATCATGCTGGCCGAGACGTTCCGCGAGGTGCACTTCATCTGGAGCACCTCCCTGGACTGGCCGTATATCGAGCGCGTCCGGCCCGACATCGTGCTGACCGAGGTGGCCGAGCGCTTCATGGTCCAGCTGCCCGACGACACCTTCTCGGTGGAGCGCTACGCGCAGGACCGCTTCGGGGCGGAACTGGCAGCCGCAGGCGCCTGAGCGGCGCCCGCGGCTTGGCCCCGCTCAGGCCTGCAGCTTGGCCACCAGCGCGTCCGACAGGGCGAAGTTGACGTAGACGTGCTGGACGTCGTCCTGATCCTCGATCACCTCGACGAGGCGGATGAGCTTCTCGCCGGTCTCGTCGTCGACGTCGATCGTATTCTGCGCCTTCCAGATCAGCCCGGTGCGACTCGGCTCGCCGAAGCGCGCCTCGAGGGCCTTGGTGACCTCGCCGTAGGAATCCTGGGCGCAGACAACCTCGTGGCCGTCCTCGCCGGAGCTGACGTCGTCGGCGCCGGCCTCGATGGCGGCCTCCAGCATCGTGTCGGCATCGGCCACGGAAGCCGGGTAGGCGATCACGCCGACGCGGTCGAACATGAAGGCGACGGCGCCGGTCTCGGCGAGGCTGCCGCCGGACTTCGTGAAGGCCGAGCGGACGTCCGAGGCGGTGCGGTTGCGGTTGTCGGTCTGCGCCTCGACGATCAGGGCGGCGCCGCCCGGTCCGTAGCCCTCGTAGCGGATATCCTCGTAGTTCTCGCCGTCAGCACCGGCGGCCTTCTTGATGGCGCGCTCGATATTGTCCTTGGGCATGTTCTCGGCGCGGGCCGCCAGGATCGCGGCGCGCAGGCGCGGGTTCATCGCCGGGTCGGGCGTGCCGAGCTTGGCCGCCACGGTGATCTCGCGGGCGAGCTTGCCGAACACCTTCGAGCGGACTGCGTCCACCCGGCCCTTCCGGTGCATGATGTTCTTGAACTGCGAATGGCCTGCCATGACGGTTCAGACTTTTGTTCGTTGGCGAGGGCGGGCGTCCGGGACCCCGCCGTCGCGGCTGTGAGGTCGCGCCGTATATAGGCCGCCGCCTTCGGACGAAGCAACGCGGCCGCCGCCGCTCGGCACCGCGCAGGGGGACACGGGCGCGCAGGCTTCGCAATCCCGTGATCGCGGAAAGAATACCCGCCTCGGGCGTTGGCGCTGCACTTCTCCCTGAGCTGGAAGCCCGATGTCGAGCCGGAACGGACGCAGCACGGTCATGGTCACGGGCGCGAGCGCCGGTGTCGGCCGCGCCGTGGCGCATGAATTCGCCCGGCACGGCTGGAATGTCGGTCTGATCGCCCGGGGCGAGGCCGGGCTGAGGGGCACGATCCGCGATGTCGAGCGGGCGGGCGGCCGGGCGCTGACCTTCGCGGCCGACGTCGCCGACGCGGAGGCCGTCGCCCAGGCCGCCGACGCGCTGGCCGAGGCGTTCGGCTGCATCGACGTCTGGGTCAACAACGCCATGGTGACGGTCTACGCGCCCGTGCAGGAGACGGACCCGGAGGAGTTCCGACGCGCCACCGAAGTCACCTATCTCGGGCAGGTGCACGGGACCCTGGCGGCGCTCCGCCACATGGTGCCGCGCGACCGGGGCACGATCGTGCATATCGGCTCGGCGCTCGCCTATCGGTCGATCCCGCTGCAGGCGAGCTACTGTGCCGCGAAGGCCGCCGTGCGCGGATTCGTGGATTCCCTGCGCAGCGAATTGCTCCACGACGGCAGTCGGGTGCGGCTGACGATGGTCCAGCTCCCGGCGGTCAACACGCCCCAGTTCGACTGGGCGCGGTCGCGGATGCCGCGCAAGCTCGAACCGGTGCCGCCGATCTACCAGCCGGAGGCGATCGCCCGGCACGTGTTCCGGGCGGCGCACGACGCGCCGCGGGAATTGTGGATCGGGGCTTCGGCCTGGAAGGCGATCATCGGAAACATGCTGATCCCGGGCTGGATCGACGGCTACCTCGCCCGGCACGGCTATCGCGGGGAGATGACCAGCGTGCAGGCGCAGACGAACCGCCCCGACAACCTCTACGACCCGGTGGACACCGATCCCGGCGCCCATGGCCGCTTCGATGCCCGGGCGACCGGCCACGTCGCCGCGGCAGACCCGCGCTGGCTCAAGTTCGGGATCGCGGCGGCGCTCGGCATCGTGGCCGGGACGATGCTGTTCGCCACCGAGGCGCATGGGCGGGCGGAAGCGCGCGCCGACCGCCGGCTGGGCAGACGCTAGGATACCGGTCTAGGCAGGCCCATCGCGCAGCCTCGGGGCTGCGCAAACCTTGCGGAACGCGCTGTGTGGCGCCCCAGGCGGCACCGGGCTTTAGGGAGGATCCGATGCCGGCAACGAACCGCCGCGACCTCGTACGGGGTGCGCTCGCCGGAGGGGCCGTCCTGGGTCTCGGCGGCGGCGCCCGCGCCGCGGCGCCCTTCGGCGGATCGCAGGCGCCGGGCTTCTACCGGACCCGCATCGGCAGCTGCGAGGTCACGATCCTCAACGACGGGGCGCGCAGCTTCCCGATGCCGGACCGCTTCGTGCGCAACGTTCCCCGGGACGCGGCACTCGGCGCCGCGCAGGCGGCCTACATGCCGCCCGGCCAGGTGACGGTGCCGTTCAATCCGACGCTGATCAACACCGGCGCGAAGCTCATCCTGATCGATACCGGCAACGGTCCGGTGCCGGGCGCGCCCGTCGGCCGGCTCGCGGCGAACCTCGCGGCGGCCGGGATCAGACCCGAGGAGATCGACCTCGTGCTGCTCTCGCATCTCCATCCCGACCACACGAACGGCCTCAAGAGGGCGGACGGGAGCCTCGCCTTCCCGAACGCCGAGATCCGGGCCGCCGCGCCCGACTGGGCATTCTGGATGAGCGACGCCCACATGGCCCAGGCCGCCGACCCGGTGACGCAAGGCTACTTCGCCAACACCCGCCGGGTGCTCGGCGACCTGAAGGACCGGATCGGCACCTTCGCGTGGGACGAGGAGGTCGCACCCGGGATCACCGCCCTCGCCGCGCCCGGCCACACGCCCGGCCACACGGCCTTCGCGATCGCCTCGGGGGCGGACCGGCTGCTGATCCAGTCCGACGTGACCAACATTCCGGCCTTCTTCCTGCAGCACCCGGACTGGCACGTGATGTACGATTACGATGCCGATCAGGCGCAGGCGACGCGCCACCGCTTCTACGACATGGCCGCGTCCGAGAAGGCCCTCGTGGTCGGCTACCACTTCCCCTTCCCGTCCATCGGCCATGTGGAGCGGAACGGGCCGGGCTACCGGCTGGTGCCCATCGCTTGGAACGGCGTGCTCTGATCGTCCAGGGTCGCGTGCACCCGGATCAGGTTCGCCAGGTCCACGACCCCGCCCGGCCATTCGACGCCCGCGATGTGCCGGTGCGGCCGTTCCGGCTCGCCGAGATCCGAGACCGCCGAGAAGGCACCGTCGAGCGGGTGGCTCTCGGTGTAGCGGCTCCGTGTCGCCAGGACCGGCAGCCCCGCGGCCCGGGCCGAGCTGATGCCGGCGGCCGAATCCTCGAAGGCCACCGCCTCGCAGGCCGGGATATCCAGGCCGGCGAGCGCTAGAAGGAACACGTCGGGGGCGGGCTTCTTGCGGTTCGCCTCGTCGCCGGCCGCGATCACGTCGAAGGGTGCCGCGTCCGGCGGGAAGTTGGCGGCCAGGAGCCGGTCGACATTCGGCCGGCTCGTGGTGGTAGCCACGGCGAGCCGCAGGCCCGCCGCCCGGGCCTCGGCAATCAGCCGGGCGATCCCGGGACGCAGCGGCAGGCCGCTCGCCGCCACCAGTTCGCCGTAGGCGCGCGTCTTGCGGGCGTGGATCTCGGGGGCCAGCGCGTGGAGCGCCTCGGCTTCGGCTGCGTGCCGGGTGTCGATGTAATGGGCGAGCCGCTCCTTGCCCCCCATCACGGTCAGCAGGTCGGCATAGAGCGCCTCGTCCCAGCGCCAGGGCAGGCCGAGTTCCGCGAAGGCGCAGTTGAACGCCTGCCGGTGCAGATCCTCCGTCTCGGCGAGGGTCCCGTCGACGTCGAAGATCAGCGCCCTCAGCACGACAGGTCGCGACCGGAGGCGCCCTCCGCGCCCGCGCGGATCGCCGCGATGCGCTCGGCATAGGCGTCCGGACCGCCGCCGAAGACCGCGTTGCCGGCGACGAACGTGTCGGCCCCGGCGCGGCTCGCCGCCTTGACGGTCTCGGGGTCGATCCCGCCGTCGACCTGGATGCGGATGTCTCGGCCCGCCACCATGGCGCGCACCCGCGCCACCGACTCCATCGTGCTCTTGATGAAGCTCTGGCCGCCGAAGCCGGGATTGACCGTCATCACCAGCACGAGGTCCACGAGGTCGAGCACCGGCTCGACCAGGGCGGCCGGCGTGCCCGGATTGATCGCCACGCCGGCGCGCTTGCCGAGGTCGCGGATGGTCTGGAGCGAGCGGTGGATGTGCGGCCCGGCCTCGGCATGGACGGTGATGCCGTCGGCCCCGGCCTGCGCGAAAGCCGCGAGGTACGGGTCGGCGGGCGCGATCATCAGGTGGACGTCGAAGTACTTCTGCGTGTGCGGGCGCAGAGCCTTCACCACCGGCGGCCCGAAGGTGATGTTGGGCACGAAGTGCCCGTCCATGACGTCGAGATGGATCCAGTCGGCGCCGGCCGCGTCCACGGCGCGGGTCTCCTCGGCGAGCTTCGAGAAGTCGGCGGACAGGATCGAGGGGGCGATGACGGGTGGGAGCATAGGAGGCTTTCGGGATTGTTCAGGCCAGCCTGCGACGGCGCTCGACGAGCTGCATGATCATCGGCGTCAGGATCAGCTGCATGGCCAGATCCAGCTTCCCGCCGGGTATCACGATGGAATTGGCCCGGCTCATGAAACTGTCGTGGATCATGGAGACGAGATACGAGAAGTCGATCCCCTTCGGATCCTTGAAGCGGATGACCACCATCGATTCGTCGGCGGTGGGGATCCAGCGGGCGATGAACGGGTTCGAGGTGTCGACCGTGGGCACCCGCTGGAAGTTGATGTCGGTGAAGGAGAATTGCGGGCAGATGGTCTGCACGTAATCGGGCATGCGCCGCAGGATCACGTCGGTCACCGCCTCGGTGGAGTAGCCGCGGAACGAGCGGTCCCGGTGCAGCTTCTGGATCCATTCGAGGTTGATCACCGGCACGACGCCGATCTTCAGGTCGGCGTAGCGGGCGATGTCGACATCCTGATCCGCCACGCAGCCGTGCAGGCCCTCGTAGAACAGCAGGTCCGAATCTGGCGGGAACGACTCCCAGTCCGAGAAGCTCCCCTCCGGAATGCCGAAGGCCTGCGCGTCGTGGGCATCGTGGGCGTAGTGGCGGGTGCGGCCGGTCCCGGATTCGGCGTAGCTGCGGAAGACCGCCTCCAGCTCGGGCAGGAGGTTGGCGCGCGGCGCGAAGTGGGACAGCGTCGGTTCATTCGCCATCATCGCCCGCATCGTGTCGCGGTCGAACGCATGGAAGCCGTCGCCCTCGATGAAGACCGCCCGCACGTCCTCGCGGCGGAAGATCTGCTCGAAGGTGTTGCGCACCGAGGTGGTCCCGGCCCCGGAGGAGCCGGTCACCGAGATGATGGGGTGCCGCGCCGACATTACCGTCCGGACTTCGTGCTGTGCCTCACGACCGCATCAGACCGCGCTGCCCGAACAGCGGCGAGCGGCCGGCATCGGGCTTGCCGCCCGCGTAATAGGTCGCGACGCAGGCCACCTCCTCGGTGGAGCCGCAGACCAGGGGCGCCCGCTCGTGGATGCCGGTGGCCACCAGGTCGAGGATCCGCGTCTGGCCGTCGGTGGCCGTGCCGCCGGCCTGCTCGACCAGCATCGCCACGGGGGCGACCTCGTAGAGCAGCCGCAGGCGGCCGCGGGCGTAGTTCTTCCGGGCGTCGCCCGGGTAGAGGAAAACGCCGCCGCGGGTCAGGACGCGCTGGATGTCGGCCACCAGGGAGGCGAGCCAGCGCATGTTGTAGTCCTTGTCGCGCGGGCCCTCGGTGCCGCGCTGGCAATCCTCGATATAGGCCTTCACCGGGGCATCCCAGTGCCGGGCGTTCGAGGCGTTGATGGCGAATTCCTTGGTGGAGGCCGGCACCGACATGGCCGGGCTCGTCAGCTTGAACGTACCCTCGGCGCGGTCGAGCACGTAGGACTGGGTGCCCTCCCCCAGCGTCAGGATCAGCGCGGTGGCCGGGCCGTAGGTCACGAAGCCCGCGGCGATCTGCGTCGAGCCGGGGGTCGTGAACGAGGCGAGCGGATTCGCCGGATCCTTTATCGACGGCCGGATGCCGAAGATCAGGCCCACGGCCATGTTCACGCCGATGTTGGACGAGCCGTCGAGGGGGTCGATGGCGACGGCGAGCGGCGCGTCCGGGTTCAGCTGCATCACCTCCTCGGCCTCCTCGGAGGCGACCTCGGCGACGGGCGCGGTCCGCAGGGCCGCGGTCACGCTCTCGTGCGCGATGACGTCGAGGGCCTTCTGGACGTCGCCGTCGCTGTTGTGCTCGCCGGCCGCCGCGAGGTCGCCGCCGAGCGCACCGCGCCCGATCCGCTCGCTGATCTCCACCGCCGAGCGCGCCACGGCCGCGATCACCGCGGCGGTGTCCTTCAGCGCCGGATTGGCGTCCACGGCCTGCGCAAGACAGGTCTCGAGGGGCGTCCCGATCGCCGCTGAAATTGCCATCGGCCTACTCCTCCTGCTCGGATCCCGTCCGTCGGGATCGCGCCTTCCGCGCCGGCTCTGTAGCGGCCGCTCGGCCGCCAAGATAGCGGTCTGTGTCTCCGGATCGACAGGAACCCGCGGCGCGGCCTTCAAGATTTCTGTGCGATCTTGTGTCATAGGACGAAAAAAACGAGATGTCCGCCATGCGCAATCTCTCCCTCAAGCAGCTTCAGGCGGTCGCTGCCGTGGCCCGACTCGGCACCATGACCCGGGCGGCGCAGGAGCTGAACGTCACCTCGGCCGCCCTCTACGCGCGCATCCGCCAGCTGGAGGAGGAGGCCGGGCTGCTGCTGTTCGACCGGACGCCGGGCGGCCTCAAGCCGACCGATGCCGGCCGCGAGATGCTCTGGGCGATCGACAGCATCAACACCGTGCTGGAGACCTGCACCGACCGCCTGCGCACCCTGCGGGGCGCCGAAGGCGGGCGCGTGGCGCTGGGCGTCGTCTCCACCGCCAAGTACTTCGCCCCGCAGGTGATCGCGGGCTTCGTCAAGAAGCATCCAGGGGTCGAGATCAGCCTGTCGGTGCGCAACCGCGGCCAGACCGTGGAGGCTTTGCGCGGTTACGAGATCGACTTCGCCCTGATGGGCCGCCCGCCCCGGGACTTCCCGATCGAGGCCGCGACCTTCGGACCGCATCCGATCGTGCTGATCGCCCCGCCAAGCCATCCCCTCGCGGGCAAGACCGGGCTGAACCGCGAGGATCTCGCCGACCAGCCGTTCTTCCTGCGCGAGGAGGGCTCGGGCACGCGCATGGTCTTCGAGGAGTTCATGAGCGGCGTCCTGGTCAAGCGGGCGCCGCTGGACATCGACACCGGCTCGAACGAGACCATCAAGCAGGCGGTGATGGCCGGGCTCGGGATCGCGCTGCTCTCGGTGCACTCGGTGGCGGCCGAGCTGGAGAGCGGCCGCCTCGTCCTCCTGAACGTCAAGGGACTGCCGATCCGGCGCGACTGGTACGCGGTCCGGCGCGCCGACAAGGTGCTGGGTCCGGCCGCTTCCGCGGTCTGGTCCTATCTGATGTCGGAGGGTGCGCGCAGCCTGCCGGGCGTCGCGCAGAGCGGTCTCGTGCCGGCGGGAGCCAAGGCGTGAGTCCAGCCGGAATCGTCGTCGCGGGCGCCGGCCAGGCCGGCTTCCAACTCGCCGCCTCCCTGCGCGAGGGTGGGTTCAGGGATCCGATCACCCTGGTGGGCGACGAGGCCGCCCTTCCCTACCAGCGTCCGCCCCTGTCGAAGGCCTACCTCGCCGGCAAGACAGACCAGGAAGGCCTGTTCCTGCGCCCCCCCGGCTTCTTCGCCGAGCACGCCATCGCGCACCGGCCGGGGCTCCGCGCCGTCGCGATCGACCGGGCGGCACGTCTTCTGCAGCTGTCGGACGGCGGGCACCTTCGCTACGACCACCTCGTGATCGCCACCGGCGCCCGCAACCGGCCCCTGCCCGTGCCCGGAGCGGAGCTCGACGGCGTGCGCCAGTTGCGCGGCCTCGCGGATGCCGACGCGCTCCGGGCGCAGATCGAGGCGGCCCGGGCGATCGTCGTGGTGGGCGCGGGCTTCATCGGGCTCGAATTCGCCGCCGTCGCGGCCGGGCGCGGCCTCTCCGTGACGGTGATCGAGGCGGCCGAGCGGCCTATGGCCCGGGCGGTCTCGGCCGAGATGGGCGCGTTCTTCCGCGGTGCGCAGGAGGCGATGGGCGTGCGCTTCGCCTTCGGGGCCGGCGTGACGGCGATCCTCGGGCGGGACGGCCGTGCCGTCGGCGTGGCCCTCGCGGACGGCCGGGAACTGCCCGCCGACCTCGTCCTGGTCGGCATCGGGGTGCTGCCGAACCGGGAGCTCGCCTTGGAAGCGGGCCTGCCGGCCGAGGATGGGGTGCGGGTCGACGCGTTCCTGTCGACACCCGATCCGGCCATCTCGGCGATCGGCGATTGCGCCCGGTTTCCCAGTCCCTTCGCTCACGGGCTCACACCGGACGGCACCGTGCGGATCGAGTCCGTGCAGAACGCCATCGACCAGGGGCGCTGCCTGGCGGCGCGGCTCACCGGCAAGCCGGCGGCCTACGGCGCGCTGCCCTGGTTCTGGAGCGACCAGGGCCGGCACAAGCTGCAGATCGCCGGATTGGCGGGCCCCACGGATGCCAGCGTGGTCCGCGGCTCCGGCTCCGCCTTCTCGGTCTTCCGATTCCGCGACCGACGCCTGAGCGCCGTCGAATCCGTCGACCGGGCGGGCGACCACATGATCGCCCGGCGGCTGCTCACGGCCGGAACGCCGCTGAGCCCGGATCAGGCGGCGGATCCGGGCTTCGACCTCAAGGCGCTGGCGCTGCAGCGGCCCTGAGGGTGCTCAGCCCGGGAACGCCACCGGGGCCGGCTTCTGCCGCAGGGCGATGGCGGTGCCGATCCCGAGCGCCAGGATCGTGACGGCGCATCCCAGGAGCGCGCCGAGCTGGCCGAACCGGAGCAGCGCCTGCCCGATCACCGCGACGCCGAGCGCCTGCCCGCAGAAGAATGAGAAAGCATGGAGCGCCACCGCGGAGGCGCGGGCCTTGGGCGCCACCTCGGTGACCTGCGTCTGGTAGGTGTTGTGCAGCATGTAGAAGCCGAGCCCCATCGCGGTGAGCGCGGCGCAATCGACCTGCCACGTGCCGGCGAGCCCGACGACGGTGAGGGACGCACTACAGATCAGGCCGCCGCCGATGAGCATGCGCGGCAGGCCGAGCAGCCGCACCAGCAGCCCGACCAGGGCCGAGTAGAGCAGGCCGCCGACCGCGAACCCCGCCAGCACGAGGCCGGCCTCGCGCGGTCCCCCCTCCCCGCGGGCCTCGATCAGCGGGGCGAGGTGCGGGAACACGCCGAAGATCGCGATGGCCTCGATGAACACCGCCGAGAACAGCACCCGCGCCCGGGGATTGCGCAGGATCGTCCGGTAGCGGGTCACCGCCTCGCCGAAGGCCGGACGGCGCGCGGCGGGCCGGCCGGTCCGGTCGAACCCGAACACGGTCGCCGCGCAGGCGATGGCCGCCACCGCCGCGGTGACCGCGAAGACACCGCGCCAGCCGATCGCCGCCTCGATCAGGCCCGCGAAGGTCGAGCCGGAAAGCTGGCCGAGGATCACCGCCACTAGGAACCGGCCGATCGCCACCTGACGGCCCTCCATCGGCACCCGGTCACCCAGCAGCGCCAGGGACAGCGGAATGCAGCCCCCCGCCGCCGCCCCCGCCAGCATGCGCAGGCCGAACAGGCTGCCGATATCGGGGGCGATGCTGCACAGGGTCAGGGCGACGGCGAGCACCGCGAGGCAGGTGCTCATCACCCGCTCCTTGCCGAGCGCGTCGCCGATCGGGCCGAGCACCGGCTGGATGAAGGCGTAAGGCAGCGCGAAGGCGGTGGAGAGGAGCGCCACCGTGTGGGCGTCGCTCGCGAGATCCCGGGCGAGCACGCCGACGAGAGGCTCAACCGAGCGGAGCGCGAAGGTGCTGCCGAACCCCGCACAGGCCAGGACGACGATGAGACGCGGGATCGACGTCGGCGGCGACTTCGGCAGCGTCGCGGCGGGGACGAGAGCCGGCTCTGTGCTGTCGGTCATGAGGGACGCTGCGCGACGCGGGCCAAACCAGACTCGCGACATCGCATCTCCCCCGCCGGAGCGGAACCCCGTTGCGCGACAGATCCGTGCGCGTCGAACGCCGGATCCGGTGCGGGGGATCGCCGCCGCCCGAGCCCGGCGGCGCTCAGGCCGAGGCGGCCGCCTGATGCGCCTCCGCGAGCTGCGCGTCCTCGGCCGCGACCTTCCGGGCGGCCGGACGGGACCGGATGCGCTCGACATAGGCCGTCAGGACGGGCGCGGGCTCCACGAGGCCGAAGCCCGTCGTCCAGCCGAGGGCGCCGCCCCACAGGATGTCGGCGGCGCTGAAGCGCTCGCCGAGCAGGTACGGCCCCGGCGTCAGCGCCTCCTTCACCCGGGCGATCACGCTGTCGTAATCGGCATAGGCCGACATGGCGCGTGGGCCCGGCTCCCGCTTCAGGTGCCGGTCGATCACCGCGGGCTCGAAGCAGGAGCCGTAGAACACCATCCAGCGCAGATAGGTGCCCCGGTCGGGCTCGGTGGGCGCCGGGGCGAGCCCGGCCTCGGGGAACAGGTCGGCGAGGTAGAGGTAGACGGCCGCCTGCTCGGTCACCACGGCCTCGCCGTGGCGGATCGCCGGCACCTTCGCCATCGGATTGACGGCACGGTAGGCCCCTTCGAGGTGCTCGCCGGCGCGCATGTTGAGCACGTGCAGCCGGTACGGGACACCAAGTTCCTCGAGCAGGACGCGCACCCCTGACGAGCGGGTATTGGGCGAATGAAAGAACTCGATGTCAGGCATATTGGTGGCTCCGCCCCCTCAGAGGATTGTCGATTCGCCGAAGCACACGCTCATACCGGCCGGAGGACGGGTCAACCTCGCACCGAAGCGGCCCTTCTCCAGGGACCGGAATCGGGGCAGGAACGTTGGGCGATTGTGCGATGCCGCGCGTTGAGCTGCCGTCCGGCACGACGCGAGCCGGGGGTATGAGTTCTGATGGCGAAGATTCTGCTGGTCGAGGACCACGAAGAGATCTGGGACTTCCTGTCCCGCCGCCTCAAGCGGCGCGGGTATGAGGTGATCCTCGCGCATGACGGCGAGGCCGGGGTCCGACAAGCCCGCTCGGGTCAGCCCGACGTGATCCTGCTCGACATGAACCTGCCGGTCCTGGACGGCTGGTCGGTCGCCCGGACGCTGAAGTCGGGCACCGACACGCGGGCGATCCCGATCATCGCGCTTACCGCCCACGCCATGTCGGGCGACCGCGACAAGGCGATCCAGGCCGGCTGCGACGACTACCACCCGAAGCCGGTCGATTTCTCGAAGCTTCTCAGCCAGATCAGCACCGCCCTGGGCGAGACCGCCCCGGCGAGCTGACCCGACCGCGGACGCGCGAATTGCGATCCCGAGACCTGATGTGAGTGGAGCGTGTCCGTGAGCGAGGATCCCGTCACTGCCCAGCGCCTGCGGCAGGGCCTGCCGGTCTTCGTGGCCTTGGCCTCGATCCTCCTCGTGGTCGCCACGCTGGCGGCCCTGTATCTCGGGCGCGAGATCCTCGTTCCGGTGACGCTGGCGATCCTCCTCAGCTTCGTGCTGGTGCCGGCCGTCCGGATCCTGCGGCGGCTGCGCGTGCCGCGTGCGCCGGCGGTCCTCCTCGTGGTGGTGATCGTCTTCGGCGCCCTGTTCGGGATCGGCAGCCTGATCGCCAGCGAGGCGTCCCAGCTCGCCTCGGACCTGCCGCGCTACACGCAGGTGATGCGTACCAAGATCAAGGATCTGCGCGGGGCGACGGCCGGGACCGGCACCCTGTCGCGGATCGTCGACATGGTGCAGGACCTCAGCGCCACCCTGCAGCCGCCCCCGGCCGCGGAGGTCCGCGGCGAGCCGGGATCGCGCACGCATCCCCTCACCGTGGAACTCACGCCCGCCCGCGCCAGCGTGGTCGACACGCTTCAGACCTTCGCGGGCCCGATCCTGCACCCGCTGGCCACGACGGGCCTGATCCTGATCTTCACGATCTTCATCCTGCTCCAGCGGGAGGATCTGCGAAACCGGGCGATCCGGCTCGCCGGCGGCTCGGGCGACCTGCGCCGCACCACGGCGGCGATCGACGATGCCACGAGCCGGCTCAGCCGCTTCTTCCTGGCCCAGCTCGCCCTCAACATCGCCTTCGGCCTCGTCATCGGCTTCGGACTCTGGATGATCGGCGTCCCGAGTCCGACCCTGTTCGGTGTCCTCGCGGCGATCCTGCGGTTCGTGCCCTATATCGGCGCGGCGATCAGCGCCCTTCTGCCGCTGATCCTCGCCGCCGCCGTCGATCCCGGCTGGGGCATGGTGATCGCCACCGCGGTCCTGTTCCTGGTGGTGGAGCCGATCTGCGGCCACGTGGTCGAGCCGCTCCTCTACGGCCACTCCACCGGCCTCTCGCCGGTCGCCGTCATCCTCGCGGCGACGATCTGGACGTTCCTGTGGGGGCCGATCGGCCTCGTCCTGGCCACGCCGCTCACCGTGTGCCTCGTGGTCCTTGGCCGGCACGTGGAGCGCCTCTGGTACCTCGACGTCCTGCTGGGCGATCAGCCAGCCTTGTCGCCGCCCGAGATCTTCTACCAGCGCATGCTGGCCGGCGATCCGGTCGAGGCGATCGACCAGGGCTGGCAGTTCCTCAAGGAGCGCGCCCTCGTCACCTACTACGACGAGGTCGCCCTCGCCGGCCTGCTGCTCGCGCAGGAGGATCTCTCGCGCGGCACCCTGGACCGCGAGCGGCAGGCGGAGGTCGGGGCGGCGATCCGCACGGTCGTCGACCGCCTCGGGACCGCTCCGATGACCCGGCGAAGCCGCCGAGGCTCCGGGCGCGGGCCCGATACCGAGACTGCGGCGGCGCTGGCCGCCATCGGGCCCGACCGGCAAGTGGCAGGCATCGTCCTCGAGCGCGAGGATCTCGCCCCCAACTGGCGCAGCGAGACGCCGGTGCTGTGCGTGTCGAGCCGCGGCCCGTTCGACGAGGCGGCGACGCTGATGCTGAGCCAGATCCTCGCCCGCCACGGGCTGGCCTCGCAGATTCTCTCGATGGCCGCGATCCGCGCCGGCGAGCGTCCCGACAATCCGGAAGGGCTCGCGCTGATCTGCTTCTCGTATCTCGAGCCGGTGAGCCTCTCGCAGATCCGCTTCACCGTCCGGCAGGCCCGTGCGGCGGTGCCGGGCGTGCGCATCCTCGTGGGCTTCTGGCGCGAGCGCGATCCGGCGACACTGGAACGGCTGCGCCGGGCAACCTCGGCAGACTTCCTCGTGACATCGCTGAACGAGGCGCTCTCGGCTGTGCTCGGCGCCTGTCAGGAATCCGCACCCACCCGGCTCGTCCCGGCACCCGTGACTGCGCGTTCCGGTTCGGCGCAGCCGGCAGTGGCATGACGCGCCGTGCGACACCACCTCTGAGGACGGGCCGTCGACATCGCGCTCTCGACCGCTAGTGTTCCGTCCGCTTTTCGTGATCGGGCGCGCGCAAAATGCTTTTACGTCCCGGAGGCTGAACATCACCGCGCATGTCTGAGACCCCAGAAACACCGCCCTCCGGGCCGAGCCCTCCGATCAGGGACAGCGCGCCGAGTGACCTGACCGACCGCCGCAGCGATATCTTCTTCGCGGCGGTCGAGACGACGCGCATGCCGATGATCGTCACCGATCCGCGCCAGCCCGACAACCCGATCATTTTCGCCAATCGGGCGTTCCTGGCGATGACGGGCTACACGCCGGAAGAGCTGATCGGGCGCAACTGCCGCTTCCTTCAGGGCCCCGAAACCGACCGCGAGAGCGTCGCGCAGGTCCGGGCCGCGATCGCCGAGAAGCGCGAGTTCGCCACCGAGATCCTGAACTACCGCAAGAACGGCTCGACCTTCTGGAATGCCCTGTTCGTCTCGCCGGTCTACAATGCCGACGGCGAGCTCGTGTACTATTTCGGTTCTCAGCTCGACGTCTCGCGCCGCCGCGACGCCGAGGAAGCGCTGGGTCAGGCTCAGAAGATGGAGGCGCTGGGCCAGCTCACGGGCGGCATCGCGCACGACTTCAACAATCTCCTCCAGGTGATCGTCGGCTACGTCGACATCCTGGCGGCCGGGCTGGAGAAGCCCGACGCCGACCGCGCCCGGCTCGGCCGCGCCACCGAGAACATCCGCCAGGCTGCGGAGCGCGCGACGACGCTGACGCAGCAATTGCTGGCCTTCGCCCGCAAGCAGCGGCTGGACGGGCGCGCCGTCAATCTCAACACCCTGATCGAGGGGATGGGCGAGATGGTCGCCCGCTCCGTCGGCGAGGCCGTGAAGGTCGAACTCGATCTTGCGGAGGATCTCTGGAACTGCCGGGTCGATCCGACCCAGGCCGAGGTCGCGATCCTGAACGTCCTGATCAACGCCCGCGACGCGATGCCGGAGGGCGGCACCGTCCGGATCTCCACGGAGAACAGCGAGGTCGCCGCCCGCGGCCGGGAGCTCGGTCCGCTGCGCGACGGGCGCTATGTCAGCATCGCCATCAAGGACACGGGTACCGGCATCCCGCCGGCTGTGCTCGCCCGGGTGATGGACCCGTTCTTCACCACCAAGGAGGAGGGCAAGGGGACGGGGCTCGGCCTGTCGATGGTCTACGGCTTCGCCAAGCAGTCGGGCGGCGCGGCGCAGATCGAGTCGGCGGTGGGTGCGGGCACGACGGTGCGCCTGTCGTTCCCCGCGACCGACGGCGACGTCAATGCCCCTGCCAAGGTTTCGCTGCGGTCCGTTGATCGGCAGGGCTCCGAGACGATCCTCATCGTCGACGACCGCGAGGACGTGGCCGAACTCGCCCGCACCATCCTGCGGGACTTCGGCTACACGACGCTGGTGGCGAGCAATGCCCGCGAGGCCCTGGAGATCCTGGATTCGAGCGAGCGCATCGATCTGCTCTTCACCGACCTGATCATGCCCGGCGGCATGAACGGCGTGCTGCTGGCCCGCGAAGCCCGCCGCCGCCAGCCCAAGCTCAAGGTGCTGCTCGCCACGGGTTACGCGGAGGCGAGCCTGGAGCGAACCGATATCGGCGGCTCGGAGTTTGATCTCATGAACAAGCCCTACCGGCGCACGGAGCTGGTCCGCCGCGTGCGCGCCATCCTCGACGGTCCGACCGGCGTGGGCTGAGCTTCGGGAGACGGCCCATGTCCCAGGGCGACAAATCGAAGTACACCGACAAGCAGAAGCGCAAGGCCAAGCACATCGCCGAGTCCTACGAGGCCCGCGGGGTGCCGGAGGACGAGGCGGAGGCCCGGGCCTGGGCCACCGTCAACAAGGACGACGGCGGCGGCAAGAAGCCGGGCGGCTCGGGCCGCGGCAAGGCCACCGGACATCCGGCCGCCCACAAGGGCGGCGAATCCGGCGGCAAGGCCTCGGCCGGGCGGACGGCCGCGGAACGCTCCGCCTCCGCCAGGAAGGCCGCCGCGACCCGCAAGGCCAACGCCGCCGCACGGGCGTAACCGTCCTGTGCGCACCGGGCCGCCCCCGCCTTCGCGAGGGCAGCGCAGCAATGCAGCGGCGCCGGACTCTCCGACGTCGCGCCACCCCGGGCCGCGTCGCTGCGCTCGGGGTGATGGTCCGGGCACCGGAGAGCGACGTCAGTCCTTCTGCTCGGCGAGCTTGACCAGCGTGTGCAGCAACCGGTTCGCCGGTGTCGGAATGCCGAGCGCCGCGCCCTTGCGCACGACGAAGCCGTTGAGGTGGTCGATCTCGCTGGCCCGGCCGCGGGCGAGGTCCTGGGCGGTGGACGAACGCTGCCCGGACATGGTGACACCGAGATCCAGCACGGTGTCGAGGATGTCGGGGGGCACCGACACCCCGTCGGCTTCGGCGACGGCGACGCATTCCCGAACGACATCCGTGATCGCCGCGACGACGCCCTCGCCCTGGAGCAGGCGACCGTAGGGACGCTGCGTCAGGGCCGAGAGGGCGTTGTAGGCGCAGTTCGTGATCAGTTTCGCCCAGAGCGCGTCGACCGCGCGCGCCGAGACCGTGGTGGGGATGCCGGCTGCCGTGAAAGCGGCGGCGATGCGGTCGCTCGTCTCCGAGGCGCCGAGGATCAGGTCGCCGCGCCCGTTGTGCCGGACATGGCCGGGGCCGGCCATCGCGCTGGCGACGTAGACCGCTACCGGCACGACCGGCCGGTCCAGCACGGCGGCGAGCCGCTCCGCGTTGTCGACGCCGTTCTGGAGGCTGAGGATCGTCGCGGCAGGATCGAGATGGCCCGCGATCATCGCACCCGCCGCTTCGGTATCGCCGGACTTCACGCAGACCAGCACGAGGTCGGCGCCGGACACGCCGTCGCCGGCCTCGGTCGCCCGCACGGGGACCGAGGCCGTCCCGGCCGCGCGCTCCAGCACCAGCCCGGCCGCCCCCACGGCCTCGACCAGGGCGGGGCGTCCGATCAGCGTCACCGCGTGGCCGGCCTGCGCCAGGAGAAACCCGTAATAGCAGCCGACAGCGCCGGCCCCGACGACAGCGACGTTCATGGCAGATCTCATGGCGCCGCAGCCGCGGCGCGGGCGGGATGGAAGGCCGCAGCGCCGCCGGCATCCGCACGGACATGCTCGAGGAGCGCCTGGGCCGGGTGTCGCAGCCGCACGCCGTCGACCAGCGTGGCCTGGGACCGGCAGGAATATCCGTCCGCCAGCAGGGTGCAGCCGGGCGCCTCGGCCACGTGGCGGGCCCAGCTCAGGCCGTAGATCGCCTCGGAGGTGGCGCGCTGGCGCGCCTCGTGCCCGTAGGTCCCCGCCATGCCGCAGCAGCCGGCGGCCGGCACTTCGAGCCGCAGGCCGAGATGGGCGAACACGGCCTGCCAGTCCCGCACCGCGCCCGGAGCGTTGGTGCGCTCGGTGCAATGGGGCAACAGCCGCATCGTGCGGCCGCCTTGGCCCGGCGCGATCCGGTCGAGCCGGGCGGCCAGCCATTCCTGGAGGAGATGGACCTTCGGGAGATCGTCGCCCACCGCCTGCGCGTATTCGGCCCGGTAGGTCAGCGTCATCGACGGATCGATCCCGACCAGAGGCACGCCGTGCCTGGCGAGATCGCGCAGCATCGCGGCATTGGACCGGGCGACGGCGGCAAACCGCGCCAGGAAGCCGTGCACGTGCAGCGGTTTGCCGTTCGGCCGGTAGGGCACGAGCCACGGCCGGAAGCCGAGGGCGATGAGGAGTGCGCAGCTATCGGCCACGACGTCCGCGTCGAAATGAGTGGTGAAGGCGTCCTGCACCACCAGCACGGCCCGCGCCCGCTCCTGCGCATTCAGCCGGGCCAGGGCGTCCGGCGTCGCGACGCCGACCCCGAGATCCGCCAGCCGCTCCGTGAGAGCGACGGGCGACAGGGCCGGGATCGCCACCAGCCCGGCCCGGGCCAGAAGCAGCCGGGCCACCGGATTGGTCAGGACGACGTTGCTCAGGCGCGGCATCCGGGCCGCCAGCGGCAGCAGCGGTTCCAACGCCGCCACGAGGTGATCCTTCAGCGGCCGGGCGTAGCGCGTGTGATAGAGCGCCAGGAACTTGGCCCGGAAGGTCGGCACATCGACCTTGATCGGGCAGGACCCCGTGCAGGATTTGCAGGCGAGGCAGCCATCCATCGCCTCCTTGACGGCGTGGGAGAAATCGTCGGCCTCCGACCGGCGGCGGATACCGCTCCGCAAGGTCGCCGCCACGTCGTGCAGCCACCCGGCGCGCTGCCGCGCCAGCTCGGCGGCCGGGTCGATCCCCGCCTCCGCCGCACGGCGCAGCCACTCGCGCATCAGCGAGGCGCGACCCTTGGGCGAATGCCGGCGTTCCCGCGTCGCCTTCCAGGACGGGCACATGGCCTCGTCGACATCGAACGAGAAGCAGGCGCCGTTGCCGTTGCAATGGAGCGCCTCGTCGAACCCCCGCCGGACCGCCGCCGGGATGGTGCGGTCCTGCTCGCCCCGGCGCGGCACGCCGTCGATCCGGGTCAGCCCCTCCCCCTTGGCCGAGGCGATCTTGCCCGGGTTCATCCGGTCGCCCGGATCGAAGGCGCGCTTGACCGCCTCCAGCGCCGGCATCAGCGGCCCGAAGGTCGCGGGCACGAACTCCGACCGGAAGCCCTTGCCGTGCTCGCCCCAGAGCAGGCCGCCATACTTGGCGGTGAGCGCGACCACGCCTTCCGTGACCTCGCGGATCAGGCCGTTCTGGTCCGGATCCTTCAGGTCGATGGCCGGGCGGACATGCAGCACGCCGGCATCGACGTGGCCGAACATGCCGTAGCGCAGCCCCTTGCCGTCGAGGAGCGCCCGGAACTCCGCGATGAAATCGGCGAGCCGTTCCGGCGGGACGGCCGTATCCTCCACGAAGGGGATCGGGCGGGCATCGCCCTGGGCGGCGCCGAGGAGGCCCACCGCCTTCTTGCGCATGGTCCAGAGCCGCTCGATGGCGTCGCCCCGGGCGATGGTGAAGCCGAGGCGCTTGGTGTCGGTGCCGCGCTCGGCCTCCAGCAGGCCGGTGAGCCGCGCCAGGGCGGCCTCCACGGAGGCCGCGTCGTCGCCGACGAATTCCACGAGATTGATGCCGTCCACCGGCCGTCCGGCCGGATCGTCGGGAAAGAAGGCCCGCACCTCGGCCCAGATCGGATCCTTGCGGGCGAGCGCCAGCACCGTGGAGTCGATGGTCTCCACCGAGGCGGCGCCGAAGGGCAGCAGCGCCTGCGCGTCGCGGAGCGCCGCATCGAAATCGACGTAGGACAGCGCGACCAGCACCGCGGCCTTCGGGATCGGCAGCACGTTGAGCCGCGCCTCGGCGATCAGCGCCAGGGTTCCTTCGGAGCCGCATATCACGCTCTTGAGGTCGAACCGCCCCGCCGGATCGCGCAGATGGGCGAGGTCGTAGCCGGTGAGGCAGCGGTTGAGCTTGGGAAAGCGCTCCGCGATGAGCGCCGCATTCGCGGTGACGACGGCATCGATGGTGCGGTGGATCGCCCCGACCCGGTCGTTGCGCCCCTTGGCGGCTTCGAGGCCTTCCGCGTCGAGGGGCTCGGCGGTCCAGACCGTGCCGTCGGTGAGCACGCAGGTCAGCGCCAGGACGTGGTCCCGGGTCTTGCCGTAGAGGCACGAGCCCTGCCCGCAGGCATCGGTGGAGATCATGCCGCCGATCGTGGCGCGGTTCGAGGTGGAGAGTTCCGGCGCGAAGAACAGGCCGTGCTTGGCGAGCTCCCGGTTGAGCTGGTCCTTCACAACCCCCGGCTCGACCCGGACGAAGCGGTTCGCGACGTCGATCTCCAGGATGCGGTTCATATGCCGCGAGGTGTCGACCACGAGGCCGTGGCCCAGCGACTGGCCGTTGGTGCCGGTCGCCCCGCCCCGGGGCCGGATCACGATCTCGGAAAAGCGCGGATCCTCGAGGAGCTTGGCGATGCGCACGAGATCGTCGCGGCTGCGGGGAAAGGCCACGGCCCCCGGCGCCACTTGGTAGATCGAGTTGTCGGTGGAGAAGACCGTGCGGTCGGCGTCCGACAGCGTCAGATCGCCCTCGAAGCCGCGCAGGCGCAACTCGGCGCAGGCGGCAACATAGAGCGGCACGGCCTCGGTGTGGCGGGTCAGGACCGGGATCATCCGCGCCTTCTACACCCGGCGGAGCGCGGGAGACCATCGGCGACGGGATGACGCGCGCGCTGGCATCCGGCTTGCCACGCACCCGCGATCTTCGGGACGGATACCCATGAACGCGAGCGTCGAACGAGTCAGGGATGCCCTGGCCGAGCTGATCAAGGCCGCCCTTCTCTCCGACGACGGCCTGAGCCGCGCGTGCCGCGATGCGGGTCGCGCCAAGCTCAGGGCCCTCGCGGACGATCCCCCCGAGCCGGAGAGCCTGCGGATGGACGGCGCCTGGACGCTCGCCATCCGGAAGGCCGAGACGCCGGAGCTGGCGCCGCAGGAAGGACGGGTGAACCTGACCCTGCCGCGCGCCTGTCCCTTCACCCTGGACGAGTTGCTCGCACCCGGCCTCGACATGGACCAAGCCGTGGCACGCATCCGGACGAGCGCCTCGACCGGCTGATCGCGCCTGTTGAGGAAAGCCGGGGCGGCGTTGCCGCGGGCGGGCGGGACCCCCATGTTAGTCCTACAGGACCGACGCCTCGGTCCCGCGCCCGCACGCGGGTCCCGTCTACCGCAGAACCGTTCGGCATCCCCCTTTTGGCACGACGCACCACCGCCCCCGCGGCCGAGCCCGATGCTCCTCCGCCCCTCCCCACCCGCGAGCAGATCCTCGCCTTCGTGGCCGAGTCGAAGGAACGCGTCGGCAAGCGGGAGATCGCCCAGGCCTTCGGCATCAAGGGGGCCGCCAAGATCGACCTGAAGCGCATCCTCAAGGAGATCGAGGCGGAGGGCGCCCTCGACCGTGGCCGCGGCGGCCTCGCCCCGGCGGGCCATCTGCCGCCGGTCGTGCTGGCCGACATCCGCTCCCGCGACCGCCACGGCGATTTCTTGGCGATACCGGTGGAATGGACCGGCACGGGCAAGCCGCCGGCCATCGTGCTGACGCAGCCGCGCGGCCCCCGCAAGGGCAGCCGGCCGGCCCCGGGCATCGGCGACCGCGCCCTGATCCGCGTCGAGCGCGACGCCGAGGGCGGCTACACCGGCCGGGTCGTCAAGGTCATCGGGAAGAACAAGGCCGAGATCATCGGCGTCTACCGGGCCGGCGCGCAAGGCGGCCGGATCGTGCCCGTCGAGAAGCGCTCGCAGGGGCGCGAGATCCTGATCCCGCCCGGCGAAGAAGGGCAGGCCCGCGACGGCGACCTCGTCAGCGTCTCCCTGGAGCGCGAGACCCGCTTCGGCCTGCCGCGGGGCCGGGTCCGCGAGCGGCTCGGCTCACTCGGGTCCGAGAAGGCCGTCAGCCTGATCGCGCTGCACCTTCACAACATCCCGCACGTCTTCGCCGACACGACCCTGGCCGAGGCGGATGCCGCCGAGCCCGCCACGCTGAAGGGCCGCGAGGATTGGCGCGACCGCCCGCTCCTCACCATAGACCCGCCGGACGCCAAGGACCACGACGACGCCGTCATGGCCGAGGCCGATCCGGATCCGGCCAATCCCGGCGGTTTCATCCTCACCGTCGCCATCGCGGACGTGGCGGCCTATGTCCGCCCCGGCTCCAGCCTCGACCGCGAGGCCCTGGAGCGGGGCAACTCGGTCTATTTCCCCGACCGGGTCGTGCCGATGCTGCCCGAGCGGATCTCGAACGATCTCTGTTCCCTGCGCGAGGGCGAGGACCGGCCGGCGCTCGCCGTGCGCATGGTCATCGCCGCCGACGGCGAGATGCGCCACCACGGCTTCCACCGGGTGATGATGCGCTCCCGGGCCAAGCTCGCCTACGCGCAGGCGCAACGAGCCATCGACGGGCAGCCGGATGACACGACCGGGCCGCTGCTGGAGACGGCGCTCCGCCCCCTCTGGGCGGCCTATGCGGCCCTGCGCGCGGCCCGTGACCGCCGGGGCCCGCTCGCCCTCGACCTGCCCGAGCGCAAGGTTCTCCTGAGCCCCGAGGGCGCGGTCGACCGGGTGATCGTGCCGGAACGCCTCGATGCCCATCGGCTGATCGAGGAGTTCATGATCCAGGCGAACGTCGCCGCCGCCGAGACCCTGGAGCACGCCCGCCAGCCGCTGATCTACCGCGTCCACGACGAGCCCGCCCTGGAGAAGATGCGGGCGCTGGGCGAGGTTCTGGCCTCTGTGGGCATCAAGCTGCCCAAGGAAGGGGCGCTGCGCCCCGCCCTGTTCAACCGGATCCTCGCCACGGCGGCCGAGACCGAGCACGGGGTCTTCCTCAACGAGGTGATCCTGCGCAGCCAGGCCCAGGCCGTCTACGCCGCCGAGAATCTCGGGCATTTCGGCCTGAACCTGCGCCGCTACGCGCACTTCACCTCGCCGATCCGGCGCTACGCCGACCTGATCGTCCATCGGGCCCTGATCACCGCCTGCCGGCTCGGCTCGGACGGGCTGGCGCGCGACATCTCGGCGGGCGAGCTGGCGCAGATCGGCGAGCAGATCTCGGCGGCCGAGCGCCGCGCCATGGCGGCCGAGCGCGAGACCATCGACCGGCTGATCGCCCATCACCTCGCCGATCAGGTCGGCGCGACTTTCGCGGGCCAGATCGCCGGCGTGACCCGGGCCGGCCTGTTCATCAAGCTCGACCAGACCGGCGCCGACGGCTTCGTGCCGGTGTCGCAGCTCGGCGCCGACTATTTCCGCCACGAGGAGGGCCGCCACGCCCTGGTGGGGGAGCGGACCGGAGAGACGTTCCGCCTGGGCGATCGGGTCGAGGTCCGGCTCGTCGAGGCCGCGCCGGTGGCCGGGGCTCTGCGCTTCGAGCTGCTCAGCGAGGGTCGGCCCCGCTCCGGCGCCCGGAACGCCGGGCCCGGCAAGAAATCCGGCGGCCGGCCCTTCAAGCCCGCGCCGCCCGGCCGCCCCCCCGGCATCCGCAACACCGGGTCGCGCCACCGCGGCTCGCGCCGCTGACCCGGCCGATGTACACCGATTCCATGACCGCCGATGCGATCCCGGCCCGCACCCGCCTGATCCCCGCGCTGGCCCGGGGCTTCATCGGCCGCTGCCCGCATTGCGGCCAGGGCCGGATCTTCGGCCGCTTCCTCAAGGTGCGGCCGGAATGCGACGTGTGCGGCCTGGAGCTGCACCACCACAGGGCCGACGACCTGCCGCCCTACGTGGTGATCTTCATCGTCGCCCACATCGTCGGCTACCTGATCCTGGAGACCGAGAGCGCCTACGACGTGCCTCTCTGGGTGGAGATGGGGGTCTGGCCGATCTTCACGCTCCTGTTCGCGCTGGTTTTACTCCAGCCGGTGAAGGGCGCCGTCGTCGGACTGCAATACGCCCTTGGCATGCACGGCTTTGCCACGCTACCGCGGAGCCGCCCCGCCCCGGGGCCGGAGGAGACGCACCTTGCCGCTGCCGCAGCAGGAGCCCGAGATCGCCACAGCTCCTGAGGGCAAGCCGGCCGCTGCGCGCCTGCGGCCGCGGGACGCCGCGACCATGATCGTCATCGACCGGCGCGGAAAGGGCGGCCCGAAGGTCCTGATGGGCCGTCGCAACCCGAACCTCGCCTTCATGCCGGGGAAGTTCGTCTTCCCGGGCGGCCGGATCGAACTCGGCGACCGCCACATGCCGGTGGCCGGGGCGCTTCCCGATTACGCGGAGGCGGCGCTGACCCGGCAGGTCTCCCGGCCGCCGCACCATCTCGGCCGGGCCCTGGCGCTCGCCGCGATCCGCGAGACCTACGAAGAGACCGGCCTGCTGCTCGGCACGACCGAGCACGGCGCTCCCGAGGATCCCCCGGCGGGCTGGGAGGGCTTCGGCCGCCACGGCGTCCTCCCCGATCTCGAAGCGCTCCATCTCGTGGCCCGCGCGATCACCCCGCCGAAGCGCGTGCGCCGGTTCGACACGCGCTTCTTCGCGATCGACCGCCGCGGGGTGGCGGCCGAGGAGCCGGGACGGATTCAGGCCGACGCCGAGTTCACCGAACTGGCCTGGGTCCGGCTCGACGCCGCCCGCAAGCTCGACCTGCCGTACATAACCCGCGCGATCCTGGACGACCTGGAGGCCCAGATCGCTGCCGATTTCGCGCCCTACCGGATGATTCCCTTCCACTACGAGCGCTACGGGCGGCGCGAGCGGGTGGCCTTGTGAGCCGTCCAGACGGCTTGCAGCAGAACCAGCCGCGCGGGATCAGGTCGGAGGAGGTGGCGGCGATCGCGGCGGCCGTGACCTGCGTCACCGTCGTCGGCATCGGCCTGAGCCTGTCGATCCCGCTCCTCTCGATCGAGATGGAGCGGCGCGGTGCGTCGAGCACGCTGATCGGGCTCAACACCGCGGTGGCGGGCATCGCCAGCATCTGCACCGTGCCGTTCGTCCCGCGGCTCGCGGCGCGCATCGGCGTCGCGCCTCTGCTGGGACTGGCGCTCGTCGTCGGAGCGGTCAGCCTCGCCCTGTTCCCGCTCCTGCCGGGCCTCGCCCTGTGGTTCCCCCTGCGCTTCGTCTTCTCGATGACGCTCGGCGCGCTGTTCGTCCTCTCCGAGTACTGGATCAACGCCGCCGCCCCGCCGGAGCGCCGCGGCCTCGTGATGGGCATCTACGCCACTGTCCTGGCGGCGGGCTTCGCGGTCGGGCCGCTCCTGCTGGCGCTGGTCGGGACCGAGGGACCGGCGCCCTACGCGACGGGAGCCGTCCTCATGCTGGCCGGCGGGTTGCCGATCCTTCTGGCCCGGGGGCTGTCGCCGACGATCGAGACGGGCTCCGGCCGCGGCATCCTCGGATACGTCCGGCTCGCCCCCGGCGCCCTGGCGGCGGCCCTTGCCTACGGCGCGGTGGAGACCGGCATCTTCGCCATCCTGCCCCTCTACGGCCTGCGCCTCGGCTACGACGCGCAAGGAGCGGCTGGTCTCGTCAGTCTGATCGCGCTGGGCAACGTGCTGTTCCAGATCCCGTTCGGCTGGCTCGCGGACCGGCTCGACCGCGGCGCGGTGCTGCTCGGTGCGGGCCTCGCGGGCGCCGCGGGCTCGGCCCTGATCCCATTCGCGGCCGGCAACCCGGTGGCGTTCGGCCTGCTGCTCCTCGTCTGGGGCGGGATTGCCGGCACCCTCTACACGGTCGGCCTCGCGATGCTCGGCGACCGTACCCCCGCGAACGATCTCGCGGGGGCCAACGCGGCCTTCGTGGTGCTCTACAATGTCGGTCTGATGCTGGGTCCGCCGGTGATCGGCGGCGGGCTCGACCTCGTGCCGCCGCACGGCTTCGCCCTGGCGCTGCTCGCCCTGTTCCTGGCCTTCGCCGGCTGGCTCGCCGCAACGGAGCGATCGGGCCCACGCTCTTGACCTGCCGGGCCCGATCGGGCATTCACCCGCCCGTATTCGGCCGGGCTCTCCCGGCCATTTGCGTTTCGCTCACGCGGAATGCCGCACCCTGCAGGAGCGCCGCGCCATGGCCAAGGCCGTCACCGTCAAGATCAAGCTCGTCTCCACCGCCGACACGGGCTATTTCTACGTCACCAAGAAGAACTCCCGCACGCAGACCGAGAAGCTGACGATGCGGAAGTACGACCCGGTCGCGCGCAAGCACGTCGATTTCAAGGAAACCAAGATCAAGTAAGGTCGCTGGCTGCATCGCAGCCTGACCGCCGACGGGAAGCCGCTCCGGAGACGGGGCGGCTTTTTCTGTTCGGCACCGCCTCGCGCGACGATGGCGCGCGTTCCCGGCAGCTGCCCGGCCGCCGCCCGAGCGGCCGACAGCCTGGCGCCAGCACGACTCGTTAACCCTCACTCGTCCCGGACGCTGCGCGATTCGCCGGCCGATTTCCGGCCCGCGGTTTCGGCCAGCCTGGCGGGCGGAGGGTGGGTTCGATGCAGCGGATCCTGCTGGCGATCCTCATCACCGGGGCGGTACTGGCGATCTGCCTTGTCCTGACGCTGCCGGTGCATGCCCTCGGCGCGGCCCGCCGATGGCTCCTGGAACGCCCCGCCCCGGTCCGGGCACGGAGCCGATCGCTCAGGCGGTCCCCGACGCGGCCAGATCCGGATCGAGCGTCCGCGCCAGGGACCGCGCGATAGCTACGAGGGCCGTCACCATCGGTGTGGACGGCTCGCGCCGCGGAGCGACCAGGCCGATCGTGTGCTCCAGGTCCGGGGCGGTGATCGGTATGGTGCGCACGCCCTCCATGGGCCCCAGCGCATCGACCAGGATCTCCGGCATGATCGAGGCCCAGCGCAGGGTGCGGACATGGGTCAAAAGCACGATCATCGAGTTCGATTCGAGCGTTGCGGCGGGGTCAACACCCGCCTCCCGGATCTGGTGATCGATGATCCGCCGGTTCTGCATGTTCGGCGTGAGCAGGCAGAGGGGCAGGCTGCCGGTCTCGGCCCAGGTGACGCTGGACCGGCCGTCGAAGGGGCCGCCGATCGCCGTCACGAGGCGGTAGCGCTCCCGGTAGAGCGGCACGGAGACCACCCGCCCCAGGGGCTCGTTGTCGAGGTAGGTCAGGCCGGCATCCGCCTCCAGGTTCTCGATCAGCGAGAAGATGTCGGTCGAGGTGGCGGACTCGACCGTCAGCCGCACGTCCGGGTGGCGCTCGCGGTAGGGCGTGGTGAGGTTGACGATCATCGGCAGCGCCGTGGGGATGGCGGCGATGCGCAGGTGTCCGGTGAGGCCCCGGCGCAGGCCGGTGACCTCCTCGTGCATGGCCCGGGCATCGGCCACGATGCGCCGTGCCCATTCCAGCACCCGCTCGCCCTCGGGCGTGAAGCCCTGGAAGCGGGAGCCGCGCAGCACGAGCTGCACGCCGAAGCGGTTCTCCAGCTGCTTCACGCCGGCCGAGAGGGTCTGCTGGGTCACGCCGCAGGATTCGGCGGCGTGCCCGAAATGCTGCTCGCGGGCGAGCGCGAGCAGGAAGTCCAGCTTGTCGATCACGACGAAGGCATCCCGGCACGGCGAGGCGCCGGAAACCTAGCGACCCGCCGTGCCTGCCACAACCGAGCGATCGGGTTCAGCGGAACAGGATGAACGCCTTCGACAGGGTGATGCCGATGCCCCAGACGATCGGGATGCCGACCACCGCCCAGGCCAAGCCGGCGCCGGGGCTGAAGCCGCCGCGGCCGATGCCGAAGGAGCCCGACGGCCCGGAGGCCGTGGCGCCCGAGCGGACATCCAGGGAGGCCCGCTCGGAATCGGACATGAACCACCTTTGCGCCAGCGGCCGGACCAGCAGGTTGCAGAGGAACCCGACCGCCAGGAAGCTCGCGAGCACGTACATGGTGCGGCCGTAGAGGTCCGCCCCCTGCACGCCGGCCGCGACCTGCGCCTCGCGGATCTTGGTGATGACGAAGGGCCCGACGATGCCCGCCATCGACCACGCGGTGAGCAGGCGCCCGTGGATGGCGCCCACGAACTGCGTGCCGAACACGTCGGCGAGGTAGGCCGGGACCGTCGCGAAGCCGCCGCCATACATGGACAGGATCACGCAGAAGATCGCGACGAACAGCGCCTGCGAGCCGATGCCGGCGGCCCAGGGCGCGGCCGCATACAGGAGGCCACCCAGGGCGAAGAAGATCGCGTAGGTGCCCTTCCGGCCGATCCGGTCCGACATCGAGGCCCAGAAGAACCGGCCCAGGATGTTGAACAGGGAGAGCAGGCCGACGAAACCCGCCGCGATGGCGGCGACCTGCGCCTTCTGGCCGGCGTCGAGGGCGGAGAAGCCGGTGCCCGGCAGGCCAATCAGCTCGCCGCCAAAGATCTCCTGGAGCATCGGCGAGGCCAGCGCCAGCACGCCGATGCCGGCGGACACGTTGAGGAACAGGACGAGCCAGATCATCCAGAACTGGAAGGTCTTGTGCGCGTCGCGCAGATGGACGTGGCCCGAGGCGATCATGGCGTTCTTGGCGGTCGGGTTGGTCCAGCCGTCCGGGCGCCAGCCGGCCGGGGGCACCCGGTAGCCGAAGGCGCCCCCCAGCATGAACAGGATGTACCCGACACCCATCACGGCGAGCGTCTGCCAGACACCGGCCGAATCCGCGGTCCGGAAGCTCTTGATCAGGCTGTCCGCCAGGGGCGAGCCGATCATCGCGCCGCCGCCGAAGCCCATGATCGCCATGCCGGTGGCCATGCCGCGGCGATCCGGGAACCATTTGATCAGCGTGGACACCGGCGAGATGTAGCCGAGGCCCAGCCCGATGCCGCCGATCAGGCCCATGCCGAGCCAGACCAGCCAGAGCTGGTGGATGTAGACGCCGAAGGCGCCGATCAGGAAGCCGCCGCCCCAGCAGAGGGCCGCCGCGATGCCGGCCTTGCGCGGGCCGGCCCGTTCCAGCCAGCCGCCGAACAGGGCGGCCGAGAGGCCGAGCACGACGATGCCGATGGAAAACACGGTGACGAGGTCGCTTACCCGCCAGTCGCAGGTCGTCGTGAACAGGGCCGTCATCACGCCCATGTCGGGGCAGGCGGCAGGAGCCGGCTGACCCACGGAGAGCGCCCGGGTCAGCGGCAGCCAGAACACCGACAGGCCGTAGGCCATCCCGATACAGAGATGGATCGCCAGCGCCGCTGGCGGGACCAACCATCGGTTGAAGCCCGGCTTGGCGACGATCCGCTCGCGCGACAACAGATTCGGGATTCTCTCAGGCGCGATCGCGCCCGCCACTCCAGCGCCCATCTTGGATTCCTCCGCCGCAGCCTCGTTGACGGGCCGCTCGGCGGCGGAAGATGCGCGATTTGTGTGCACGGCACCAGCGCGTAGCACGCTGAGGAAGCAATTTTAATCCGTTCCCGCGCCGTTTGTATGCGCCTTCCCGGCGAATGGTCCTTCGCCCCGCGCGTCGAGGCCGGACCGATTGACCGCATCCCGGCGGCCCGAAGGCCTCCGCGACGCGGCTGCAGGGCGAAGATCGAACGTCGCCCCCAGGCTCCTGATCGGCCCGCGCGACTGAATGCGTCGGGCGGGCCGTCCGGCCTTACATGGGCGGGGTCAGGCCGTCCTTGCCGACCGCGATGAGCTTGCCGTCGGCCTTGGCGCCATCCTTGGCGACCACGGCGAAGACCTTGGAGCCGGGCGTCAGGATCGCCTTGTCGGCGGGCTCGAACGCGACGATCGGCGCCGAGGAGGGCACCACGATCTCCTTGGAGCCGTCCTTGCCGTAGCTCACCGTCAGGGTGCGCTCGCCGCCCGAGGCCGCCTTGTCGGCCTTCACGGTGCCGTTGGTCATGGCGCTCTTCACCTTGGGCGCGCCCGACGTCTCGGCCTTCACGGTGCCGTTGGTCATGGCGCTCTTCACCTTGGCGCCGGCGCCGGCGGTCTGATCGGTGATCGCGTCCCAGCCGTAATGGCCCTCGCCGGTGCCGCGCATCGACTCGGGGAAGAGCACGACCTCCAGGGCGGTCATCGGGTTCTCGCCCTTGGTGGCGGTGCCGATGAAGACGCCGTCCTTGATCTGATCGAGGCTCGACGGGACCACCCAGGCGAACTTGGCGCCCGCGACATCCACCGTCTCGGTCTTGCCGTCGTCGGTCTTGATCGTGAGCGTGCTGCCATCGGCTTTGTCGACGGTACCGCGGACGCGCTCGACCTGCGCGGCGAAGGCCGCACTCGACAGGAGGGCGGTCAGGCCGGCGGCGGCGAGGGTCTTGCTGAGGTGCTTCATCGGGGTCCCATCCTGGATGCGGAAGCCCGGTTATGGGGCGACACGCGCGCGAAACAAGGTTGTGCGCAAGCGAAATGATCGCCCTGAGAAACAAATAAGGCGGCGCCCGGGGGACGCCGCCTCATCGGTCGCGGGGGCGGCCCGAGGACCGCCCGGTGCATGGTCAGGCCGCGAGCGAGCGCAGCACGTAGGGCAGGATGCCGCCGTTGCGGAAGTATTCCAGCTCGTCGAGGGTATCGATCCGGCAGGTCAGCGGGACCTGCTTCACCGAACCGTCGGCGGACTTGATCTCCGCGGTGAGCGTCTGGCGGGGCTTCAATTCGCCGGCGAGGCCCTTGATGGTGACGGTCTCGTCACCCTTCAGGCCCAGCGACTGCCAGCTCGTGTCGCCCTGGAAGACCAGCGGCACCACGCCCATGCCGACGAGGTTCGAGCGGTGGATGCGCTCGAAGCTCTCGGCCACCACGGCGCGGACGCCCAGCAGCTTCGTGCCCTTCGCCGCCCAGTCGCGCGACGAGCCGGTGCCGTACTCTTTGCCGGCGAAGATGACGAGCGGCGTGCCCTGCTCGGCGTATTTCATCGCCGCGTCGTAGATGAACATCTTCTCGCCGGAGGGCTGGAAGTGCGTCCACCCGCCCTCGACCACGCCGCCGGAGGCGTCCTTCACCATCTGGTTCTTGATGCGGATGTTGGCGAAGGTGCCCCGCATCATCACCTCGTGGTTGCCGCGCCGCGTGCCGTACTGGTTGAAGTCCTGCACGCGCACCTGATGCGACTGCAGGTACTCGCCGGCCGGCGAGGCCGCGCGGATGTTGCCCGCCGGCGAGATGTGATCGGTGGTGATCGAGTCGAGGAACAGGCCGAGGATCCGGGCATCCGCGATGTCCTCGACCGGCTTCGGGGTCTTCTCCATGCCGACGAAGTAGGGCGGGTTCTGCACGTAGGTGGAGCCCGGGTTCCACGCGAAGGTCTCGGCCTCGGTGACCTCGACGTCCTTCCAGTTCTGATCGCCGCCGAACACGTCCGCGTAGCGGGACTTGAACAGCGCCGAGGTGATGTTCTCCTCGATGAACTGCTGCACCTCGGCCGAGGACGGCCAGATGTCCTTGAGGTAGACCGGCTTGCCGTCCGAGCCCAGGCCGAGGGGCTCGGTGGTGATGTCGATCTGCATCGAGCCGGCCAGCGCGTAGGCGACCACGAGGGGCGGCGAAGCGAGGTAGTTCGCCCGCACGTCGGGGTTCACGCGGCCCTCGAAGTTGCGGTTGCCCGAGAGCACCGCCGCGGCCACGATGTCATTGTCGTTGATGGCCTTGGAGATCGCCTCCGGCAGCGGGCCGGAATTGCCGATGCAGGTGGTGCAGCCGAAGCCCACGAGGTTGAAGCCGAGCGCGTCGAGGGGGTCCTGCAGGCCGGATTTTTCGAGATATTCACCGACCACCTGCGATCCGGGCGCGAGCGAGGTCTTCACCCACGGCTTGGAGCGCAGGCCCTTGGCCACCGCATTGCGAGCCAGAAGCCCGGCGCCGATCATCACCGAGGGATTCGACGTGTTGGTGCAGCTGGTGATCGCCGCGATCACCACGTCGCCGTGCCCGAGGTCGAAGTTCGTGCCCTCGACGGGGTAGCGGCGCGCGATGTCGGCGGCCTTCTTGAACTCGGTCTCCATCGAGCCGGCGAAGCCCGGCTTGGCGCCGTCGAGCAGCACCCGATCCTGCGGGCGCTTCGGGCCAGCGAGCGAGGGCCGGACCTCGCCCATGTCGAGCTCCAGCGTGTCGGTGAAGACCGGATCGGGGGTCTGGGCGTCGCGCCACATGCCCTGCGCCTTGGCGTAGGCCTCCACCAGGGCGATCCGGTCGTCGGAGCGGCCGGTGACCTTCAGGAAGTCGATGGTCTTCTGGTCGATCGGGAAGAAGCCGCAGGTGGCGCCGTATTCCGGGGCCATGTTGGAGATCGTGGCCCGGTCGGCGACCGCCATGTCGTCGAGGCCGGGGCCGTAGAACTCCACGAACTTGCCGACCACGCCCTTCTTGCGCAGCATCTGGGTGACGGTGAGCACAAGGTCGGTGGCGGTGGTGCCCTCGGGCAGCTTGCCCGACAGCTTGAAGCCCACGACCTCGGGGATCAGCATCGACAGCGGCTGGCCGAGCATGGCCGCCTCGGCCTCGATGCCGCCGACGCCCCAGCCCAGCACGGCCATGCCGTTGACCATGGTGGTGTGCGAATCGGTGCCGACCAGCGAATCGGGATAGGCCACCTCGGACCCGTCCTCGGACTTCGTCCAGACGGTCTGGGCGAGGTATTCCAGGTTCACCTGGTGGCAGATGCCGGTGCCCGGCGGGACCACGGAGAAGTTGTCGAAGGCCGACTGGCCCCACTTCAGGAAGGTGTAGCGCTCGCCGTTGCGCGAGTATTCCAGGGCAACGTTGTCGGCGAGCGCCTTCGGGGTGCCGAACTCGTCGACGATCACCGAGTGGTCGATGACGAGGTCCACCGGCACCAGCGGGTTGATCTTCTGCGGGTCGCCGCCCAGCGCCACCATGGCGTCGCGCATGGCGGCGAGGTCGACCACCGCCGGCACGCCGGTGAAGTCCTGCATCAGCACACGGGCGGGGCGGAACGCGATCTCGACCTCGGCCTTGCCCTTCTGGTCGAGCCAGCCGACGGCGGCCGCGATGTCGGCCTTCTTGACCGAGCGGTCGTCCTCGCAGCGCAGCAGGTTCTCCAGGATCACCTTCATGGAGAAGGGCAGCGCGGTGGCCGAGGCGAGGCCGTTCTTCTCGGCCGCGGGAATGGAATAGTAGGTGTAGGTCTTGCCGCCGGCTTCGAGCGTCTGGCGGGCCTTGAAGCTGTCGAGTGAGGGCACGGCTGGTTCTATCCTCGCTGCGGGTTGTCGAACACGCGCAGGCAAGACCTGCGCTACGAGATCCGTGTTCGGCCTGTGTAGCGCCCGACGGGCGCGCGCCGCCCCGGGAGTGCCCGGGCAGGACGATGCGCGGGGGCGATTTGGACGCCCGTGATGCCGCGCGGCGCAGCCGGGGAGGGATATAGAACTTTTCGAATCTGGCCGCTACCGGGTCGTCGTGACAGGTGCGTTTTCCTGTCGGGCACGGTGCGGAGCGGGCACGACGGCGGTGAGCGGGTGCGTGCGCCGTCCCGTTCCGCGCATGGGGTCAGGCGACCTCTGCGTCGGGGTGCATCGTCGGTCGCGAACACTGAGGGCGGGCCCGGACCGGCGGGGTGACCGGCCGCCACGGGTTTCGGCGCAGATCGGACCGAAGTATCAGGCCGATGGGCCGTCGCGTCACCCCTGGCCCGGCGCCCCCATGCCGGACAACGACTTGGGCCGATTGGGCTGGGCCGCGAGCCGGCGCAGGGAGGCGACGTTCGTGGCCGCCTCCTCGGGGCTCATGTCGCGGCGCAGGACCGCCTCGGCATCGGCGAAGCGGCCTTTGAGGCCCAGGACCATGGCGAGATTCGCCCGCACCCGCGCGTCGGCGCCGGGCTGGTCGGCGGCCTGCCGGAGGGTCTGCTCCGCGAGATCGAGATTGCGCGACAGCGCGTAGGACAGGCCGAGATTGGACAGGAGCGAGGGCTCGTTCGGCCGGATCTTGAGGGCGGCCTCGTAGAAGCTCTGCGCACGCTCCTGCTCGCCGAGCTGGGCGGAGGCCGAGCCCTGTGCCGACAGGATGCGCCAGTCGGGATTGGCGGGCGTATGCGCGTTGGCGAGCACGTCGATCGCCTCGCGGAATCGGCCCGCCTCGACCAGCGACTTGCCGTAGGCGCCGAGGAGGACCCGGTCGCGCGGGTTGCGCAGGGCCGCCTGCTGCAGCACCGCCGAGGCCTGGCTGATCTGATCGGTGGCCCGCAGGGCGCGGGCATAGGCGATCGCCGTGCGGCCGTCGGTGGGATCGGCGTTGAACCGCTCGGCCAGCCGGTCGATATCCTGTCGCGCGGGCACCGCGGCGGCGACCGGTGTGCCCCCGAGCGAGCCGATCGAGCCGGTCGTTTCCGGAGAGCGGGTGTTGCAGCCGGCAAGCCCCAGCGCGACGACGGCCGCCACCAGAGCGGCGCGGCCACCGGCATTGGCCTGGGATCGTGTGACCCGGATCAGGGCCGTCATCATGGTACGCTCCGCCGGCATCTGGCCTGGACGCGATGGCACGCGCTTCACGCTCCCGGCCGGCCGGTGATAGAGCGTTAACCCTAACCACCGGTTAAGCCGCCCATCCGGACGGCATGCGAGAGGCACATGACCCAGGCCGAGATTCCGGCGACGACCCTCGGGCTCCTGCCCGGCGACACGCAGGCCGTGCCGGTGAGCCTGGTCACGACCGGGAGCTGGGCAAAGGTCGAAGCCGGCCTGGAACCGACCCAGCGGAGCTTCGCCCGGGCCATCGGCTTCAAGCCCAAGGCGGGCGGCGTCGCACTGCTGCCCGGCCCCGACGGCAGCCTCGCGCGGGTTCTGTTCGGCCTCGGCGATCCGGAGGCGGCAAGCCACGACCGGCTGCTCGTCGGCAAGCTGCCGGGGCTTCTGCCGGAGGGCGTGTTCCGGCTGGACGACGCGCCCGAGCCCACCGAGACGGCGCTCGCCTGGCTGATGGGGAGCTACCGCTTCGGCCGCTACCGCTCCGGCGGCGGGAGCCAGGCCCGGCTCGTGGCGCCGGCCGGCATCGACGCGGCCGAGGTGGAGCGGATCGCCGCCGCGGTGGCGATGGGCCGCGATCTCGTCAACACGCCGGCCAACGATCTCGGCCCCGCCGAGATCGAGGCGGCGGCCCGGACGCTCGGCGCGCGCCACGGCGCCTCCGTCACCGTCACGCAGGGCGAGGCGCTCGCCACGGAGTATCCCCTGATCCACGCGGTGGGCGCCGCCTCGCCCCGGGCGCCACGGCTCATCGACCTGACCTGGGGGCCGGCGGATGCGCCGCGCGTGACTCTGGTCGGCAAGGGGGTGGCCTTCGACACCGGCGGCCTCGACATCAAGCCGTCGGCCGCGATGCTGCTGATGAAGAAGGACATGGGCGGCGCCGCCGCAGCGCTGGCCGCCGCCGACATGGTCATGGGCGCGCGCCTGCGCCTGCGCCTGCGCCTGCTGATCCCCGCGGTGGAGAACGCCGTATCGGGCAACGCCTTCCGCCCCGGCGACGTGCTGCCGAGCCGGGCCGGGCTCAGCGTCGAGATCGGCAACACCGATGCGGAAGGCCGGCTGATCCTGGCCGACGCGCTCGCCCTCGCGGACGCGGACTCCCCCGACCTGATCCTCGACTTCTCGACCCTCACCGGCGCCGCCCGGGTGGCCCTCGGGCCGGACCTGCCCGCCTTCTTCACGGAGGACGATGCGCTGGCCGAAGCGGTGGCACAGGCCGGCCGGGCGGCGATCGATCCGGTCTGGCGCATGCCGCTGCACGCGCCCTACGCGAGCCTCCTCGACTCCAAGGTGGCCGACCTCAACAACGTGTCCGGCGGGCCGTTCGCGGGGGCGATCACCGCGGCCCTGTTCCTGCGCCGCTTCGCACCGAACACCAAGGCGCACGGCCATTTCGATCTCTACGGCTGGAACCCCTCCACCAAGCCCGGGCGGCCCGAGGGCGGCGAGGTTCAGACCGCGCGGCTGACCTACACGCTGCTCAAGGCGCGCTACGGGAACTGATCCGGCCTCCGGCCCGGCAGGGCCGGCGCTGCAAGCCCGTCCCCGCCCCGCTGCGCGCGAGGATCGCCTGATCGGGCCCGATCCGCCCGGCGTGGCAGGATCCCGGCCCCGGCGCACGGTGCGGGGCGGCCCGAGACCGAACCGCAAGGCCACGCGGATCGCCGCCGGGAGGCAATCGCCGGCGCCCGATCAGCGGAGCCGTGACAAAGGCCCGTCGGGAGCAGAGCACGACCGTGCCGCCGGCCGTCGCATCCCGGCGAATGGGCCGGAGACGGAGAGGTCGGCCCCCCGTTGCGGGACCGGAACGGCCTACGCGAGGGTCGGGACGGCGGGGCGCGCGCTCAGGCGGTGAGCGGCAGGCCGGTCTCGATCAGGCGCGCCCATAGGGAAGCCCCGTACGGCGCAGCCGCGTCGTTGAAATCGTAATGCGGGTGATGGAGCGAGGCGCTATCGCCGTTGCCGATGAACATGTAGGCGCCGGGGCGGCGGCCGAGCATGTAGGAGAAATCCTCCGCGGTCATCATCGGCGCCACCGCGCGATCGACGTTCTCTCGCCCCACCAGGGCCTCGGCGACATCGGCCATGAAGTCGGTCTCGGCGGGATGGTTCTCGGTGACCGGATAGCTCGATCCGTACTCGACCCGGCCGCGGGCGCCGAAGCCGCCGGCGATATCGGCCACGAGGGTCTCGATCCGTCCCTTGATCTGGCTGCGCACCGCCTGGGACAGCGTGCGCATGGTGCCGCGCATGGTCACGGTCTGCGGCAGGACGTTGAAGGCTTCGCCGGCCTCGAGCGCACAGACCGAGACCACCGCCTGCTGCACCGGGTCGAGGTTGCGCGACACGATGCTCTGCAGGGCGATGATCACGTGGCTCGACACGAGCACGCTGTCGATGGCGTTCTGCGGGAGCGCCGCGTGCCCGCCCCGCCCCTCGATGGTCACGGTGAAGCGGTCGGTGGAGGCCATGATCGGCCCCGGGCGGATCGCGAAGGTGCCGATCGCCATGCCGGGGATGTTGTGCATCCCGTAGACCGACTCGACGCCGAACCGCTCCATCAGGCCGTCCTCGACCATGGCCTCGCCGCCGCCCCCGCCCTCCTCGGCGGGCTGGAAGATCAGCACGGCCGCCCCGTCGAAGTCCCGGGTCTCAGAGAGGTACTTGGCGGCGCCGAGGAGCATGGTCGTGTGCCCGTCATGGCCGCAGGCGTGCATCTTGCCCGGCACGGTGGAGCGGTAGGGCAGGTCGCGCACCTCCTGAATCGGTAGGGCATCCATGTCGGCGCGCAGGCCGATGGCGCGGTTGGAGGCGCAGCCCTTGCCCCGGATCACGCCGACCACCCCGGTGCGGCCGATGCCGGTGACCACCTCGTCGCAGCCGAAGGACCGCAGCGTCTCGGCCACGAAGCCGGCGGTGCGGGTGACATCGTAGAGCAGCTCGGGATGGGCGTGCAGGTCGTGCCGCCACGCCGTCATCGTGTCGGCGAAGTCGCGGATCCGTTCGAGGACGGGCATCGGGTCGGGGCTTTCGTGGCCTTTGGGGTGGGCCGGACCAGCAAAGCCGGGGCCAGCGCCGCCGTCAACGGCCGCGCTTGGCGCATGCGCGGCGCCCAGGGCCCGATCCGGACGACGCGCAGAGCCCGGCCGTCCGGATCAACCACCCGAACCGGGAGCCCCGCGCACCGACCTCGCAGGGGGATTCACCGGATCGCCCCGTTCTGAGAGGGAGGCGAGCCGGGATCGTCGCGCGCCACCGAGCCTCCGCCGGCGGCCCAGTGCGCCTTCCGGTCCGCTCAGGCCGCCCCCCGCGCCGGTCCCCGCCCCGCCAGCCCACGGCTGCGCCGCCGTGGTTCGGGCGGATGGTCGTCCGCGGCGAGATCGTCGAGGATCGGGCAATCCGGCCTCTCGTCGCCGCAGCAGGCCTCCGCCAGATGCTCCAGCGTCCGCGCCATCCCCTCCATCTCGGCGATGCGGCGGCGCAGATCGGCGATCTGCTCCTGCGCGATCGCCTTCACCCCGGCGCTCGGGCGGGCGCGGTCGCGCCAGAGCGCCAGCAGATCCGCGATCGCGTCGACGCTGAAGCCGAGGTCGCGGGCGCGGCGGATGAAGCGGAGCGTGTGGAGGTCGGCGTCGCCGTAATGGCGGTAGCCGGATTCGGACCGCGCGGCCGGCGGCAGCAGGCCGGTCGCCTCGTACCAGCGGATCATCTTGGCCGAGACGCCGGTGCGGCGCGCCGCCTCGCCGATCGTCAGACTCGCCGCACTCATGCCGCCCTCGCGTTGAGCGCGGGCGCCGCGCCGGGCGCGGGCCGTCCGCCGGCCCGGCGCAGCCGCAGGGCATTGCCGAGGACGAACACGCTGGAAAACGCCATGGCGCCCGCGGCCAGGATCGGCGACAGGGCCGGGCCGCCGAACGGCACCAGCACGCCGGCCGCCACCGGGATCAAAGCGGCGTTGTAGGCGAAGGCCCAGAACAGGTTCTGGCGGATGTTGGCCATCACCGCCCGCGACAGCGCCAGGGCCTCGACCAGGGCCTCCAGGTCGCCCGACATCAGCACCACGTCGGCGCTCTCGACCGCGATGTCGGTGCCGGTGCCGATGGCCAGCCCGACATCGGCCTCCGCCAGTGCCGGCGCGTCGTTAATGCCGTCGCCCACGAAGGCCACCGGCCCGTGCTCGGCCCGGAACCGCTGGACGGCCTCGACCTTCCCGCCGGGCAATACCCCGGCGGCCACCGCGTCGATGCCGAGGCTCCGCGCCACGCCGGCGGCGGTGACGGGGTCGTCGCCCGTGACCATCGCCACCACGAGGCCGCGCGCCTTCAGGGCCGCCACGGCCGCACGGGCCCCCGCCTTCACGGGATCGGCCACCGCCAGGATCGCGGCATGGCGGCCGTCGAGGACGAGGTGGACCGGGCTGCGGCCCTGGCTGGCCAGCGTCTCGGCGCGGGCGGCGAGATCCTGGTTCAGGGCGACGCCGAGCCGTTCCAGGTAGCGCGGGGCGCCGACAGCCACGGCCCGGCCCGCGACCCGTCCGGAGATTCCGAAGCCCGCCACCGCCTCGAAGCGGTCCGGCTCGGGCATGGCGAGGCCGCGGTCGCGGGCGGCCGCCACCACGGCGCCGGCCAGCGGGTGCTCGGAGCGGGTCTCCAGCGCGGCCGCGAGGGCCAGGGCCTCGGCCTCGGCGATGCCCGCAGCCGGCACGATCTCGGTGAGCCGGGGGCGGCCCTCGGTCAGGGTACCGGTCTTGTCGAGGGCCACGACCCGCACGTCGCGCAGGCCCTGGAGCGCGGCGCCGTCGCGGAACAGCACGCCGCGCGCCGCCGCGCGTCCGGTGCCGACCATGATGGCGGTGGGCGTCGCCAGACCCATGGCGCAGGGGCAGGCGATGATCAGCACCGCCACGGCGTTGACCAGGGCCGGCCCCAGCGAAGGGGCGGGCGCCAGGAGCAGCCACGCCAGGAAGGTCGCCGCGGCGATCCCGATCACCGCCGGCACGAACCGTCCCGTGACGCGGTCGACCAGGGCCTGGATCGGCAGCTTGCCGCTCTGGGCGCGCTCCACCATGGCGGCGATCTGCGCGACCACGGTGGCGCCGCCCACGGCCTCGACCCGCAGGTCGAGGCTGCCGCGGCCGTTGAGGGTGCCGCCGACCACGGTATCGCCCGGCCCCTTGCGCACCGGCGCGGGCTCGCCGGTCACCATGCTCTCGTCGACATGGCTGGTCCCGGAGACCACGGCGCCGTCCGCCGCCACCCGCTCGCCCGGACGCACCCGGACGACGTCGCCGAGGCGCAGGGCGTCGAGGGGCACCTCGGTCTCGGCGCCGTCGCGGACGATCCGGGCGGTCTTCGGGGTCAGGTCCATCAGCCGGGCGATCGCCTGGCCGGTGCGCCCCTTGGCCCGGGCCTCCAGGGTCCGGCCGAGCAGGATCAGCGTGACGATCAGGACGCTCGCCTCGAAGTAGAGGTGCGCGGCCCCCGCCGGCAGGAGGTCTTGCGCCAGGGTCGAGACCAGCGAGTACAGGTAGGCGGCCCCGGCCCCGAGGGCGACCAGGGCGTTCATGTCGGGATGGCCGCGCAGCAGGCCCGGGACGCCGCGCAGGAAGAAGCGCCGCCCCGGCCCTGCGAGGACCAGGGTGGCGAGGATCGCCTGGACCAGGGCCGTCACCGGGCCGCCATGCAGCCCGGGAAGAAGGTGGCCGCCCATGTCGAGGGCGACGACGGGCGCCGAGAGCACGGCGGCCACGATCAGATCGCGGCGCAGGGCGCGGCCCTCCTCCGCCTGACGGGCCGACGGGTCGGCCGGCTGGCCGGCCTCGACCGGGCGGGCGTCGTAGCCGGCCGCCGCCACGGCCGTCACCAGATCGTCCATCGACACGACGCCCTCGGGATGCCGGATCGCGGCCCGTCCGGCGGCGAGGTTGACGCTGGCTCCGGTCACCCCCGGCACGGCGGCCAGCGCCCGCTCGACGCGGCCCACGCAGCTCGCGCAGGACATCCCGTCCACGGCCAGCAGGCTCTGCGTCTCGGGGACGGGGTAGCCGGCCTCCGCCAGCGCCATCGCGACCTCGCCCGGGCTCGTGCCCCCATCGAGGACGAGGCTGGCGCGCTGGGTGGCGAGGTTCACCGCCACGTCCCGGGTGCCGGGCAGCGCCGCGAGGGCGCGCTCCACGCGGCCGACGCAGGAGGCGCAGGACATGCCCGTGACGGGCAGGGTCAGGGCGACGGATTTCGACATGGCGGTGATCCGGTTCGAAGCATCCATGCCGGGTCAGATGGGGCTTCCCATCATAGGAAGGTCAAGGGCGCGCGGGCCGGATATCGGACAGATCCGGGCGATGGCGAGCCGCTTCGCCCGTTGTCGAATCGCTCGTGCCCGGCCAAGCTTCCCGCATACCGGAGCGACGAGGGCGCGGATGAGCGAACCGCTGACGATCTATGGCGACCCGGGCTCCGGGAACTGCCTCAAGGTCAAGTGGGTCGCGGCCCATCTCGGCATCCCGGCGGTCTGGCGCGATGTGGATGTCCCGGGCGGCGGGACCCGCACGCCGGAATTCCTGGCCCTGAACCCCGCCGGGCGGGTGCCGATCGTCGTCCTGCCCGACGGCGCCGTGCTGTCGGAGTCGAACGCGATCATCGTCTATCTCGCGGAAGGCTCCGCGCTGATCCCTGAAGCGGCCCTGCCCCGTGCCCGGATGCTGCAGTGGATGTTCTGGGAGCAGTACAGCCACGAGCCCTACATCGCGGTCCGCCGCTACCAGCTCCATTACCTCAAGCGGGCGCCGGAGGATCTCGACCCGAAGCTCGCCGAGCGCGGCGCCGACGCCCTGAGGCTGATGGAGCGGACGCTGGCCTGTTCCGCCTTCCTGGCGGGCGAGGCCCTGACCCTCGCCGATGTGGCGCTCGTCGCCTACACCCGCATGGCCCATGAGGGCGGCTTCGACCTCGCGGGCTACGGGGCCATCCGCGCCTGGATCGGGCGCGTCGAGGACGGCCTCGGGATCGGCCCCTATGCCGGGCCGGCCTGATCGGCCGGGGGCGGCAGCGCGGCGGTGCCGTATTCCGGCAGGCTGACCCGCACGGTGGTCCCCTCCCCCACCGCGCTCTCGATGGCGATGCGTCCGCGGTGGCGGTTGAGGCTGTGCTTGACGATGGCGAGCCCCAGGCCCGTGCCCCCGCGGGCGCGGCTCGACGCGACGTCGACCCGGTAGAAGCGCTCCGTGAGCCGCGGGATGTGCTCGGGCGGGATGCCCGGCCCGTCATCGACCACGGACAGGACGATCCGGGGCCCGAGCCGCGGATCGTCCTCGCGGGCGAGCCCGACGCTGATCCGGCCGCCGCCGTATTTGACGGCGTTCTCGATCAGGTTCTCGATCACCCGGGCGAGCTCGTCGGAATCGCCGGGGACCGCGAAGGGGCCGGCGCCCTCCTCCAGGCGGATCGTGGCGCCCCGCGCCTCGGCGGGCGGCCCCTGGGCGTCGACCATCTGGCGGGCCAGCGCCGCGAGATCGACCACGGCGGTGGGGGCCACGTGCTCCCGCAGCTCGATCCGCGACAGCGACAGCAGATCGTCGATCAGCCGGGTCATGCGCAGGGCCTGGACGCGCATGATCTCCAGGAAGCGCTCCCGGGCCTGCGCGTCATCGCGGGCGGGGCCCTGCAGGGTCTCGATGAAGCCGATCAGGGTGGCCAGCGGCGTGCGCAGCTCGTGGCTCGCATTGGCGACGAAGTCGACCCGCATGGCCTCCAGACGCCGGGCCGAGGTGAGGTCGCGCAGGAACAGCAGCGCGCTGACGCCGGATCCGTCGGGCATCGGCAGGGCGCCGATCTGGACCTCGAAGGTCCGCTCCAGGGGCACCCGGGTCGACAGCGCGACGCGGCGCGGCAGGCCGGAACTCAGCACCGCCTCGACGCCGTCGAGGACCTCCGGGTCGCGGAGCGCAAAGGACAGGGGCCGGGCGTGGTGCAGGGCCGGCAGGAGGGCCCGGGCGGCGGGGTTCGCCTCCACCACCAGGGTGCGCCGGTCCACCAGGATCACCGGATCCGGCACGTGGGCCAGGAGCGCCTCGGCGACGGCGTGGCGCTGCGTGGTTGCAGCCGGACGCGGCACCGGGGCCTCGCGGCCGCGGCCGCCGAGCCAGCCGCCCAGGCAGACGGCCACGAGCCCGGTCAGGATCAGCGGGAGATCGAGCCGCCCGGCCAGCGCGGTGGCGAGCCCGAGCAGGCCCGCGGCGATCGCGGCGCCGGTCCAGGCGGGGGAGCTGCGCAGGCGACCGGACATGGCAGGCGCGGCGGATCAGCGGGTTTCGGACTCGTCGCGCCACGCCCGGCCGGACGGGCCGGCCGTGCCCTCCGGAGGCCCCGGATCGCGTGCGCCGCCCGCCCGCTTGACGATCTCGTACAGGCCGAGCATCGCCAGGGCGGTCACGAACGGGACGACGTAGTAGCAGCCCCGGAACAGCAGCAGCGAGGTCAGCACCTCGTTGCGCGGCAGGCTCGACAGGGCGAGCAGGACGGTCGCCTCGAACACCCCGATGCCGCCGGGGGCGTTCGACGCGATGCCCAGCATGGCGGCGAGCACGTAGATCGCCAGGAAGGTGGTGAAGCCGAGCGTCGTCTCCTGCGGCAGCAGCACGTAGAGCACGGCCGCCGCCGCGCAGACGTCGCCGATCCCGACGATCATCTGGCCGATGGAGACGGAGGCCCCGGGCAGTTCCAGGCGCCAGTGCTTGACGGTGATGCTGCGCTTCTTGGCCGAGACCCAGGCGAGGTAGCCGAGCACGAGGGCGAGCGCCGCGAGGCCGACGCCCTGGTTGATCCGGATCGACGTGAAGGCGAGCCCGGCGAGCTGGCCCGCCTCGATGATCAGGCTCAGACCCAGCACCACGCCCATGCCGAGCCAGAAGGTGAAGCCGGCGATCACGGTCAGAGCCGCGATCTTGGCGGTGGACAGGCCCTGCCGGGCATAGATCCAGTAGCGGATCGTGCCGGCGGTGAGCAGCGGGAAACCGAGGGTGAAACTCACCGCATAGCTCGTGAACGAGGCGAGCGCGGTGATCCGGTACGGCACCTTGATCTTGAGCTGGCGCAGGGCCAGCGCGTCGTAGCCGGTGAGGAACACGTAGCTGACGCCGACGAACAGGAAGGCGAGCCCGAGCTGCTCGGCGGTCGCGGCCGCGATGGCGCTGCGCACCTCCGCCCAGCTCACGCTCTGGACGAGCTTCCACAGGACGCCGAGGGAGACCGCGAACAGCACGATGCTGGCGCCCGTGCCGATCCAGGCATAGCGGCTGCGCCGGACCTTCCGCTTCGCGTCCGCGGCGGCATCGTGCTCAACCGGCTCGACCGGCTCGGCCGGGCTCCGGTGCTGTCCCTGAAAATTCATGCCGATCGGCGTCCGCCCTTCCGGCTGCGCGGCCCGGCCGAAGGCCGTCAGCCCGAGCCGGAAACTCCCGGACCGCGGCCCGTTGCCCCGCATGTAGGCCGAACCGGCGCCCAAGACCAGGGAAGCGGCCGCCGGGACAGGCGTTCTATCCTCAGCCGGGCATCCGCCCGAGCCGCGCCGCCGCCTCGGCGAGGCCCCGCCGGATCCGGGCCGGCACCTCCGGCGCGGTGCAGACATAGGTCGGACTCGGATGCGGCACCCGGATGACCGGCAGGTCGGGGCGGAGCACCGCGAGCGCCGGCGCCGCCTCGCCGGCGAAGCGGCCGGCCAGCACCGCCACGGCGAGGCGCGGCAGGAGGTCGAGGAGCGGGGCCAGATAGGGCGCGGCGGCCGCGACCTCGGCGCGGCGGGGCGCGCGGTTGCGTGCGCCCTCCTGGTGGATCAGCCAGGGGACGGCGTTCCAGATCAGCGTGTCGGCGCGGGCGATGCCGGCCTCGGCGAGGAAGCGGAACAGGTTCGCGGCGGTGCCGTTCGCGCTGTCGCGGGTCACGAAGCCGGTGCGCAGCACCGCCGGGCCCGGCGTCTCGAGGAGGAGCAGCATCCGGGCGTCGACGCCGCCATCCAGGGGGTCGGGCGCCGGGACCGGGGCGCCACGCTCGGCCGCAATGCGCGCGGCGAGGGCCCGGATCGGGGCGATGTGGGGGCTGCCGATCAGGGCGCGGCGTGCCGCGAGGGCGTCCGGATCGGCCAGGGCCCTCGGCGCCTGCGGCTCAGCCGGCATCGAGCCCGGGGACGGACACGCCGAGCGGGCCGGACAGGCGGAAGCGCTCGAGGCCCTCCTCCCGGGCGAGGCGCGCGTCGAGGCCGGCCAGGCCGCCGAACTGGAAACCGATCTGGCTGGCATAGGCCGCGCAGGCGGCGCGCTTGCGGGCTTGCGCCTCCGGATCGAGGCGCATCACCGGCTCGGGAAGCCCCGCGAACAGCGCGGCCAGCGGCGCCTTCGGCGCGGCCTCCCGCACCGTGTAGGGAAAATCGCGCCACCACAGGATCGGTGACGGCACAGCGAGCCCGCGCAGCGCCCGGACCGCCTGGACGTGATCGACATGGCCGCCGATCGCCTGGGGGGCGAGGATCAGGTCGGGCCGCTCGGCGGCGATCAGATCCGCCAGGGCGGGGGCGAGGTCGCCCACAATGCCGTCGTCGGCGCGGGTCTCGGAGAAGAGTTCCGGCGGCGCGCCGTAGCCCCGGTGCGGCGCCTCCCGGAACTGCAGGTGGACGGGCGGCGCGATGCCGAGCGCGGCGGCGGCGCGGACATCCTCGTCCCGGCGCAGGGCCATGTAGTCGACCTCCGGCGCCAAGCCCTTGTCGAGCTGGCAGGCGAGGGCGAAGCCCGTCGGGTCGGCGACGCTGCCGGTGAACAGGGTCGCCATCACCACGCGCCAGCCGTCCCGCGCCAGGCCCGCCAGGAGGCCGCCGCAGGAGAAGGCCGCATCATCGAGATGGGGGGACAGGGCGAGGGCGATCGGCATGGTTCAGAGCCTGTCGGCTGGGGGGATGCTCCAACCCCGAGCCTCATCCGGAGGTGCCGGAGCGCAGTGCCGGCGCGAGGGCGCCTTCGCGGCTTGCGCCCCGCGGGCGCACCTCAGGACGAGGCCCCGGATGGGACGGCCCAAGTGCGGAGTCCCGTCAGAGCAGGTGTGGCTCGGCGCGGAACCGGCAGCTGGGATCGTCGGGCAGGTCCGTCGCAAAGTCGGTGGCCGGCGTCTCGGAGCGCACCCGCGCGTAGACCTCCATGATCTGCCGCCCGACCGCGTGCCAGGAATAGACCCGCCGGCACTCCTCCAGGCCGGCGCTCGCGATGCGGCGGCGGAGCGCCGCGTCCGTGATGATCCGGGTGAGCGCGGCGGCCTGCGCCGGCACGTCGCCCGGATTCACCAGCAGCCCGTTCTCCCCGTCGCGCAGGCAGTCCGACACGCCGACCGCGTGGCACGAGACGGTGGCGAGCCCGGCCGCCAGCGCCTCCAGGATCGTGTTCGAGAACCCCTCCGCGTAGGTCGGCGAGACGAACACGTCGGCGCGGCGGTAGAGGTCGGGCACGGAGCCGTACTCGGCATAGCCCGTGAAGGCGATCTCGCGCTCGGAGAAGGCGTGCTCCGCGGCGAGCGCCTTGGCCGGGTCCACGTCGGGCCCGATCCCCGAGATCGTGGCCGCGAAGGGCGTGCCCTGCCGGCGCAGGATCGCCAGGGCCTCGATGAAATCGAGCACGCCTTTCCGGCGGTCGACCCGGCCATGGTAGAACAGCCGCACCGGCCCGCCCTGGGGCGCTGGCAGCCCGTCGGGCGTGCCCTGCGCGAAGCGCTCGGTGTCGACCGCGCCGGGCACGATCGTGAAGCGGGCGGGGTCCGAGCCCAGGCGCTCGCAGACCTCGTCCACGAAAGAGGCGCCGCCGATCAGCAGGGCGTTGGCGTGAGCCAGCACCTCGCACATGGCGACCCGGTGGGTCTCGCAGCAGGAGCCGACCCAGTGGCCGTCGCCGCCCTGGATCGAGACGACGCTTGGCACCCCGAGCTTGCGGGCGGCCAGCAGCACCGCCCAGCCGGTCGGGTAGCCGTACTGCGCGTGCAGGATGTCGAAGGGGTTCTGGGCGTGCTCTTGGGCGATCGCGTCCACCATGGTGGCGATGTCGCGCTCGAAATCGCCCGACGTCTGCTCGCCGAGCTGCTCCAGGCCGATCACCCGCACCCCCGGCACCGGCGGCGGCGGCCCGCCGCCGTAAACGCGGGTGCCGAAGGCGTCGCCCCGGTACTGCGAGATCATCGTCACGTCGTGGCCGGCGCCGACCAACTCGCGCAGGAGGTTCTGCGCGTAGACGCTCATGCCCGATATGGCGGGGAAGTAGCGGCGGCTGAGGAAGAGGATTCTCATCGTGCCGCCCCTTCGCGCAAACCGGGAGCGGTGCCGCGTGGCCCCCTCTCCCGCGCCGGCGTCCCGTCTCGCCCCGGCTCGTCTCTCACTGCCATTGCCGCCGCGTCTCCTGCTCGCCGGCCAGAACCGGGCCGGGGCGCCGGCAGCCGCGGAGGTAGTCGAGCGCCTGCGGGATCATCACGTCGGCCCGGTGGCTCTCGCGGGACAGCTCGACGCAGATCAGCTTGCCGAAGTTGATCGCCTCCAGCGCCTCCAGGACGCCCGGCACGTCCATGTCGCCCTCGCCGAAGGGCAGGTGGATGTGGCTGCCGCGCTTCATGTCCTCGATCGCCACGGTGCCGATCCGGTCGGCGAATTCCCGCACGGCCGCCGCCGGCTCGCGCTCGCCCGTGACGAGGCAGTGGCCGGTATCGAGGGCGAGCTTCAGCCCCGGCACGTCGAGGGACGCGTAATCGTCGAGGGTCTCGATCAGCATGCCGGGCTCCGGCTCCAGGCAGGGGACGACGCCCGCCTCCGTGGCGAAGGCCGCGACTTCGTGCAGCCCCTCGGCCAGCCAGCGCCGGGCCTCGCCGGGATCGACGCCGGGCTTCGGCACGCCGGCCCAGAACGAGACCGCCTCGGCGCTCAGCATGCCGCCGATCTCGATCGCCCGCTTGAGGAAGCCGACCCGCCGGGCGCGGCCCGCGGCATCGGCCGTCACGAGCGTCGGCTCGTGCTTGGCGGTGGGGTCGAGGAGGAAGCGGGCGCCCGTCTCGATGACGCAGGTCAGCTCCAGCTTCTCCAGCAGGCTCGCCACCCGGCCGGCCTCCGCCGCCCAGGTTTCGGAGAACGGATCGAGGTGGTGGATGTCCAGCGTCAGGGCCACGCCGTCGTAGCCCGCGGCCTTGATCAGGTGGATCGCGTCGTCGAGGCGGTGGTTGGCCGCGCCGTTGGTGTTGTAGGCGAACCGGAGCGTCATGCCGCCCTCCCCTGACGCTGGGCGAGGCGGAACGGCGCGTGGTGCGATTCCGGCTCGCGATAGAGCGGATAGTGCCGCCCGACGATCCGCTCGGCCAGGGCGACGTCGAACAGCGGCTGCCCCCCGAAACGCTCCAGGGCCTCCGGCGTCAGGCGGACCGGCCGCAGGGTCTCGCTCTCGGTGCCGAACTTGATCAGCGGGTGGTCGCGGTCGATGAGCTTCTTCGTGTTGCGCTCGCCGATCCGGTAGTAGCTCATGGTCTCGACCTCGAGCCCCGGCACGATCGCCTTGACCACGCCGACCCCTCCGCCCGGGGGCGTGCAGTCGACGTAGAGGACGTCGAACCCGGCCTCCGTGAGCCGGTCGCAGGCGATCTTGCCCCTGGCATGCCCGTCCGCGGCCGGGGTCGAGGGCAGGTCCGCGAAGCGCTTGGTGCTCCGCTCCGAATAGACGGTGTCGGCCAGCACGCCGCGCAGGTCGGCGGCGGGCATCTCGATCCATTCGAGCATCGCCTGCAGGGCGCGGCTCTCCTCGAGATCGAGGCTCGGAAGCGCCTTCTGGATGAAGGCGTCGATGTAGCCCGGCGGGGTCACCGTGGCGGCCATGTCGAGGGGGCCGTGGCCGAAGGTCTTGCGCACCCGCGCGGCCTGGAACTCGAGCAGCGCCTTGCGGAGGGCCCGCTCCCGGTCCGGATCGCAGGCCTCGCCGCAAGCCGACAGGGCGATCGGCGCCGGGGTGCGCGCCGGATCCGCGTCGTAGCCGACGACGTAGAGGTTGGTGAGGCCGAACTGGTCGGTGGCGAATTTCGGCAGCGCGTGGATGCCAAGCTCCTTGAGCCGGGCCAGCATCGCGGCATTCTCCGGGCCGATGCCGTCGAGGTCGAGCATCACGCCCTGGTCGAGAGCCCGGAACAGCAGGCCGTTGCCGTCCCGCTGGAGCAGCTCAAGGACGCCGTGGCCCAGCGCAAAGGGCACGTCGGGCCCCGCGCCGAGACCGTTGGTGATCAGGTTGGTGAAGGGTTTGTAGCCCTCGGACAGCTCGAAATAGTCGGTGGCGGCGACGTCGAGCGGCATGAGCACGATCTCGCCCGTGGCGTGCCGGACGCTGGGCGTCCATTCGAGCACCGTGTCCCGGCCCACCGGGGAGCCGGCGGGCAGGCAGAGGGTCAGCGGGTCGGCGACGGATTTGGCGCCGTAGACGCGGGCGAGGTCGGTGTAGCTCGCCCGTTCCTTGGCCCGGGGCAGCACCGCGAGCGAGGGCATCAGGTTCTCGGCAATCTCGGCGACCGCGCCGATCAGCGCCTCGTCGTCGGTGGCGCCGTAGCCGATGCCCGACGGCATCGCGCCCACGAAGAACGGGTCGTCGAGGAACAGGGCCACGAACCAGACCGGGATGCCGGTGCGGTCGAGGGGCGCCAGCGGGAAGCCGACGATGCGCCCTTCCGGCAGGACGTCGAGATAGGCGCGCACGGGATCCGGCAGGGTCTCGGGCAGCCCCTCGATCGGCCGCTTGGCGCCGAAGCGATAGGGGCGCGGCGCCTTGATCCGCGCGTGCCGGGCGCGGTCGTCCTGGTCGTGGAAGCCGTCTGCGTTGCTCACGTCGTGTTCCCGTGTTCCTCGGACCGCCTGCTCACCTTCGTCCTGCCCATCCCCTCATCCTGAGCTACCGGAGCGCAGCGAAGGCCTCGAAGGAGGGCTCTGGACGGCACAGCGCTTCCTGGAGCCCTCCCGCGAGGCCCGCTGGTGCGGGCACCTCAGGATGAGGGTGCGGCTTGGATTGGATAGGTAGCTGTCCGGTGTCTGCTCATCCTGTCCTGCGGTCGCTACCCCTGCCCATAGGCGCGGGCGACGAGTCGCATCGTGTGGAGATCGCGTGCGGCCGAGTACGCCCCCCGCTCCTCGGGCCGGCGCAGGGCCGAGCCGAAGGCGCGCACCTGCTCGGTGAAGGGGGAGCTGTCGGCGTCGAAGGCGAGCGGTTCGACGCGCCCGCTGGCGCCGTCGATGAAGGACAGCGATCCGCCGGACGTCTGGCCCATGGTGTTCTCGGCGATCAGCATCCCCTTCGTACCGACCACCTCCAGGCGGCGGCGGGGCAGCGCGTCGGGGCAATTGTAGGCGACGTGCAGGCTTGCCAGCGCGCCGCCCGCGGTCCGCCCGATCAGCAGGGCGCCGTCATCGACGGAATAGTCCTGGGCCCGGCTCTGGGTCAGGGCCGCGAGGTCGGCGATCGGCTCGTCGAGCAGGAAATCCACGAGGTCGAGCCCGTGCGGGGCGAGGTCCATCAAGGCGCCGCCGCCGGCCTGGGCGGCATCGATCCGCCAGTTGGGCTGGCCGGCCTCCGACCAGTCGCGCCCGAGCCAGCAGGCGTAGACGATCCGCACCGTGGTGACGGTGCCGAGCCGCCCGGCCGCGACCTGGGCGCGGATCGTCCGATGGGCCGGGTGGTGACGCTGATCGAAGGCCGTGCCGTAGAAGATTTCTTGCGATTCGACCGCACGCGCGATGGCTTCCGCGTCCGCGAGCGTCGCCGCCATGGGCTTCTCGCAGAGCACCGCCTTGCCGGCGGCGGCGAGCGCCTCGACGGCGCCGCGGTGGAGATGGTTCGGCGTCGCCACGTAGACCGCCTCGACCCCGGGCTCGGCGATGAGACCGGCGAGATCGGCATGGCCGCGGGCGCCCGCCCGCTCGGCCGCGGCGCGGCATTCCGGGTTCGGATCGCAGACCGCCACCAGCCGGTGCCCGGCGGCGCGGATGCCCGGCTCCATGTAGTCGCGCGCGACCCAGCCGTAGCCGACGATGCCCCAGCCGACCGCGTCCATCACCACCGCTCCGGCAGGTCGACGAATTCGCGCACCCGGATACGCTGCGTCTCCGGGCTATCGAGCGTGCCGTCGAAGGTCAGATGCTCGGGGCCGGGCGAGCGCAGCGGGTAGGTGGCCCGGGAGGCGTATTCCGCCTCGTAGCGCTCCGAGGGCCAGCGGATGACGTAGCCGTCCCCCTCGGGCGCATAGAGCGGGTTGAGCCGCAGCACCGTGCCGGGCTTCGGCAGGGTCAGCCCGTCGACCAGAGCGCGCGGCGCCGGGCGCATGCCGGGGCCGCATACCACCGAGAACGCCTCGCAGGTTCGCAAGGCCCCAGGCTCCTGCGGGCCAGGCGCCCGCGCCTCCACCAGCGCCCGCGTGAGCTCCGCGTCGTCGTAGACCAGGGCGTCGGGGAAATACTCGGCGATCTCCTCGGCGGTCACCGCCCGGCCGGCCGAGAAGCCCGGGCAGTCGCGGTTGTGGATGTGGCTCAGCGCCAGCCAGCCGTCGTCGCCGGCATTCTGGCGGAAGTTCTCCAGCAGGGCCGCCTTGTCGTCGAGGAAGTAGAAGGCGTCGTTGCACACGACGAGGTCGACCGGCGCGCCCGGGATGGGCCAGTGCGGCGAGCCGGCGTCGAAGCAGACGAGCTGCGCCTTCTCGTCCACCACCCAGTGGCGCGCGACCCAGAGCTTGGCGAAGACCACGTCGGCGCCAGCGACCTTGCAGCCGCGCCGCTGCAATTCCCGCAGGTAATGGCCGATGCCGCAGGCGAATTCGAAGACGCAGATGGGCTCGTTCCAGTGCGCCTCCAGAAGCGACAGGCCGGCCAGGAAAGTCGGATCGCTCCAGCGATGCAGGAAATAGTCGCCGACGCGGCCCCAGCCGAGACCCTGGACCGCGTCACGCAGCGTCGCGGTGCGGCGCTCCTTGATGAGGCGGATGACCCCGGCGGGATCGGCCGGGGGCCCGTTCCACCAATCGTCCTGATCGACGAGCAGCGCGGCCAGCGCCTCGTCGGGCTCGCCGGCGTCGAGATGGGCCAGAACCCGCTCGACCAGGGCCTCGCGGTTGATCCGCAGGTACGGGATGCCGTCGATCACGGGCCAGCGGGCGCCGGTCTCCGCATCGCGCAAGGCGTGCGGGCCGTCGGCCTTCAGCGGGTTGCCGGTGTCCGGCGAATGGAGTTCGAACGGGATCATGGTTCTCGGAGCCGCCCGGGCAGATGGGCGGCGGGGTCCGGCGATCAAGGGATGCGCATGTCGGCGAGGACACGATCATGGAAGCCCTTCACCGGGCCGGCATGGACCAGCTCCCACTCGTCGAGCACCATCCCCATCGTGGTCGAGGCCCCGCGCAGATGCTGGGCGATCTGGAGGACACGGTCGATGCAATCCGCCGCGTGGAAGGCGCGGCCCTCCGCGGTGGCGTCGTCGGGCAGCACCGCGCGGGCCCGCTCCACCTGACCCCGCAGGGGCTCGGCGAGCTCGGCCAGCGCCCAGGCGGTGGTGGTCGCCATGATCGGCCCGAGATGGTCGCCGAGCAGCATCTCGCCGGTGAAGCCGGCATCGGGCATCGCGGCGTTGTGGAAGTGGTGCGCCATCGCGGCCAGGAACACGGTGCCGGGGTCGGCCCGGTAGAACGGGCTGAGGCAGACCCCGTAGACCGCTACGATGAGGCAGTGCTCGGCGTGGTTCTCCGGCGGCTCCAGTAGGATCCGGGCGCGGCCGGGACAGGTGACGCCCGCCCGCGGCTGCTGCGCCAGGGCGGCGACGAAGCCCGGCAGCGGTCCGGGCCTGCCGGCCGGCCGCGGCGCGAGCCGCCCGCGCAGGCGCTCGCGCAGAGCCGGGTCGAGCTCCCCGGTGACGGCGTCGAAGCCCGCCACCAGCACCGCCGAGGCCGCCTCCTCCGACAGCCCGGCCGCGGTCAGGAAGGCCGCGTCGAGATCGCAGAGGCGCGTCGCCGCGAGGGTGACGGCGGTGATGTCGAGGGCGACGTCATCGGGCGCGGCGCCCCCGGTGAGGAGGCCCCATCCCTGCGCGAACAGCCGCTCGGCGATCGACCCCTCGCGCCCCGCCGAGCGGACGCGCTTGAGGTCGTTCATCTCGATCAGGAGGTCGCGCAGCGCCTCGGGGGCAGCGCCGGAGGGAGGCGGCTGGTTCTCGCTTGGCATCGTCTCGCTCCGGAAGCCGCCCCTTGGTCGCGACGAGGCCTAGTGCACGCCCAGCCAGTCGCGGAGCATCTGCTCCTGCTTGCCGAAGGCGTGCTCCGGCCCATGGCCGTTCTTGACCATCGGGGCCTTGAAGAAGGTCGAGAGCTGCTCCTGCACGCCGCCGTCGCCGCGCGTGCGGGCGAGGTCGAGGACGCGGGCGATCTCGATGACCAGGGGCGCGGCCAGGATCGAATCCTTGCAGAGGAAGTTCACCTTCACCTGCATCCGCTGGCCCATGAAGCCGGTGACGTCGATGTTGTCCCAGGCTTCCTTGTCGTCGCCGCGCGGGCGGTAATAGTGGATGTGCACGAGGTGGTCCTCGACCGGGTAGCCGAGGATCGAGTCGAGCACCGTGCCCTTGGTGTTGAGCTTCGACTGGAGGGAGTTCGGATCGTTCAGGGCGAGTCCGTCGCGGTTGCCCAGGATGTTGGTCGAGAACCAGCCGTCGACGTGGAGCGCCCGCGCCTTGAAGGCCGGGGCCAGCACCGTCTTCATCATGGTCTGGCCGGTCTTGCCGTCCTTGCCGGCCACCGGGACGTTCAGCTCCTTGGCGAGGTCCAGGAGGGCCGGGACGTCGGCCGCCACGCTCGGGGTGAAGTTGGCGTAGGGGATGCCGCTCTTGATCGCCGCGTAGGCGTAGAGCATCGCGGGCGAGATCGCCTCGTCGCTCGAATCGAGCCCCTTCTCGAAGGCGGCCGTGGAGTTCAGGGCCGGGTCGTTCAGGTCCGGCCAGCGCTCGGTGGAGGCGAGGTTCACCACGACCACGTCGTCGAGGTTGCTCTCCTTCTGGAAGCGGCGGAGGTCGTTGGCGATCACCGAGACCGCCTCGCGGTGGTCCTTGGCGACGATGCGGTTCTGGCCGTCGATGTTCTTGCAGAACTTGGCGCTGCCCACCGCCGGCCAGGGGGTGATGCCCTTCAGGGCCTGTGCGCCGCTCTCGATGTCGTCCTTCGAGAGCACGCCGTGGCCGCTCGCAGCGGACGCGAGGTCGTCGCCGTTGAGATCCCAGCCGCCGAAGACGAGGTCCTTGTAGTCGGCCATGCCGGCCACGGAGAGACCGGCGAGCGGCAGCCCGTCGAGGCGATTGGAGCCGGATTTAATCATTTCGATGCCGGCGATGGCAGTGGTGGCGACGGCGCCTCCCATGCCAACGAACGCGACACCGATGCGGCGACCGGACTGCATGCTCATCGGAAAATGATGTCCTTGTGCGGACGCGGGTGGCGTCTTGGGACGGAAAGTTCGACCCCCCCGGGGCCGTATCTAACTGGCTCGACGGTGCCGCGTTCCAACCCGAATGCGACAACATTGCCCCTCCGTCGTCCGAAGCGCGGCCGGCTCACGGCGTTAACGGCCCCCTAAGCGGCAGGGTTAACCCTTCGTTGACCGTGCCACGCTTGGATCACGGGGCCGTCCCATTGTGGTCACGGCCGGCGTCGATAGGGCCGCCGCTTCCGAAAAAACCCGGCCGTCAGAGCCGGGCGGACGCAAGGACCGATCTGAAGAGGACCAATGATGGGGGTTTTCCCGGAGCCGGCGCGTTGCGCCGACGACGTGAGCCGACTCGTGCCGCCGACCCTGAACGGCACGGGCCATATCGAGGATGAAGCCGTGGCATGGCTGCCGCGGGCCGGACGCGGGACAGGGCGCCGGTCACTTCGCCGCACCGGCCTCGGCCGGATTTCCGGGACGCTGGCCCTGGGGCTCGTCGCCGGGCTCGGCCTGCCGCAGGCCGCCTTCGCGCCGGCGTATTTCGCCCCGGCCGCCCAGGCCCACGACCGGATCGACACCAGCCCGCGCGCCGCTCAGGGGCTCGCACAGACGGCTTCCCAGCCCGCAGCCCCGGCCGTCGCGGCGGACGAGCCGGTCCAGAACACCTGGAACGGCCTTCCGGTTCCAGAGCAGGAGCCCGCCACCACGGCGCTGATTCAGGAAGACCTCGCGGCTCTGCCGCGGGTGACGCAGGAGCAGGGTCAGGACGCGGTCAAGTTCGGCGAGCGCAGCGTGCCGCGCAAGGTGGTCGACACGATCGTCAAGGCCTCCGACGAGGCCGGCGTCGACCCCGTCTACATGATGGCGCTGGCCGACAAGGAATCGAGCTTCGACACGGACGCGAAGGCGGCGACCTCCTCGGCGGCGGGCCTGTTCCAGTTCGTGGCCCGCACCTGGCTGGAGATGATCCGTGATTACGGCGCCCGCTACGGGCTCGCCGAGGAGGCCGCCGCCGTGAAGGGCCGGGGCGCCGCGATCACCGTCACGGGCAGCATGCGCGGCCGGGTGCTCGGCCTGCGCAACGACCCGCGCGTCGCCGCCCTGATGGCGGCCGAGCTGATCAAGCGCGACCGTGAGCGGATCGAGGCCCGGGTCGGGCGCGCGCTGACCACGACCGAGCTGTACCTCGCCCATTTCCTCGGGACTGCGAGCGCCGGGCGCTTCCTGTCGCTCTCCTCCGAGAAGCCCGACGAGGTCGCAGGGCGCGAGTTCCGCACCGCGGCGCGGGCCAATCGCAGCCTGTTCACCGCGAAGACGGGCGGCAAGCGCCGCAGCCTGACCGTCGCGGAACTGCACGGACGGATCGACGACATGATCGACCGGCGGCTGACCCGCTACCAGGGCGTCGCGGCGGTCGCCGAGGCGCTCGACAAGGGCCAGTCCCAGAACGAGATCGTCAGCGCCGAGGAAACGGCGCCGGTGGCCGGCAACCGCCGCGTCGAGGTGACGGAGGCGTTGCCGCCGGACGGCGTGTGAGGATCGCGCAGGGGAAGCGGATCCTGCTGAGGCGCTCGATCGTCTCAACCGGGGCGCGGGGGGCTTCCAACACGCCTCCCGCTCCCTTCAGGTCAGGGGACCCGCACCCGAGTCCGGGGCTCCGGCGCCGGAGCCACCGGGTGATTTGCGCCAATCCGGGTGGACGGGCGCGGCGCCTCGGGATGACGTTCAGCCAAGCCGATCCGCCTCAATGGCCCCCGGCCGGCGCCCCGCCGCCGAGCTTGACGCTCTTCAGGCTCAGCGCCAGCGGGACCGCGCAGGCGGCGACGAGGCCGAGCACCCAGAACACGTCGATATAGGCCCAGTACGCCACCTGCGTGCTGAGCACGCTCCCGATCCACGCGGTCGCCTGGCTCTGGGCCTCGACGCCGGCATAGCCGTGCTCGGAGAAGTACTGCGTCGCCTGCCGCATGGTCTCCTGATAGGCCGGCGCGGTCGGGTTGACGCTCTCCACCAGGCGGCTCTGATGGAACTGGCTCCGGTAGGCCAGGATGTTCTGGGCCAGCGAGACGCCCATCGAGCCGCCGACATTGCGGGCGACGTTGATCAGCGCCGAGGCCTGATCGGTCTGGTCCTTGCGGATTCCCTCGTACGAGGCCGAGGTGATCGACAGGAACACCATGGGCAGGCCGATCCCGATATAGACCCGCGACCACGCGAAGAACGAGAACGTCGTGGAGCCGTCGAGCCGCGTCAGGTCGACCATGCCCAAAGCCACGATGGTCATGCCGGCGGCGATCAGCCATTTCGGCTGCACGTAGGCGGAGACGCGGCCGGTGAGGAACATCATCACCACCGTGACGATGCCCCCCGGACCGAGCACGAGCCCCGACAGCGTGGCGGTGTAGCCGTAATATTCCTGCGTGATCTGCGGGATGAACTGCGTGGTGGCGATCAGGATCGCCCCGGTGAACATCATCACCAGGAAGCAGGAGCCGAACTGGCGGTTGCCGATGAGGCGGAGATCGACGGCCGGGTTCTTCTTGGTCAGGAGCCAGGGGATCATGGCCACGAACGACACGACCATCAGCACGCCGGAGACGTTCATCAGCGTCGAGGTCCCGAACCAGTCCTTCCGCTGGCCCTCGTCGAGGATCACCTCCAGCGAGCCGAGGAACAGGGCGACCAGCACGAAGCCGACGATGTCGAAGCGGATCCCCTTCCGGACCAGCGCACGGCGCTCCTTCTTGGCCGCCGCGCTGTCCTCGATGAGCCAGTACATCAGCCCGAGGGCGATGACCCCCACCGGACCGTTGATCAGGAAGCACCAGTGCCAGGAGGCGTTGTCGGAGAGCCAGCCGCCGAGGGTCGGGCCGATCACCGGGGCCACCACGATGGCGACGCCGTAGAGCGCGAAGGCCTGGCCGCGCTTCTCGGGCGGGAAGGAATCCGCCAGGATCGACTGGGCGAGCGGCGCCATGCCGCCGCCGCCGAGCCCCTGCAGCACCCGGAACAGCAGAAGGGATTCCAGGCTCCAGGCGAAGCCGCACAGGATCGACGAGACGGTGAACAGGGCCACCGACCACATGAAGAACGCCTTGCGGCCGTAGCGCTTGGCCAGAAAGCTCGACGCCGTGAGCGTGATCGCGTTGGCCACGAGGTAACTCGTCACCACCCAGGCGGCCTCGTCGGGGCCGACCGCGAGGCCGCCCGAGATGTAGCGCAGCGCCACGTTGGCGATGGTGGTGTCGAGCACCTCCATGAAGGTCGCCAGCGCCACCACGCCGGCGATCAGCCACGGATTGTGGCCACCCGGCGCCTTCGCGGATGCCGTGCCGCCTCGCGCCTTGCCTCCTTGCGCCTTGCCTGTGTTCGGCTTGCGTCCGGACGCGGCCGCACCGGTCCCGCCGGCCATGGCGGTCACCGCACCGTGACGGTCGGGACGATCGACATACCCGGGCCGATCGACACGTCCGTCGGCCAGTTCTTGACCACGATCTTGACCGGGATGCGCTGGGTCACCTTCACGTAATTGCCGGTGGCATTCTGTGCCGGCAGCAGGCTGAAGGCCGTACCCGAGCCCGGCTGCACCGAAGCCACCGTCCCCTGGATCTTGCGGCCCGGATAGGCGTCGATCTCGATGTCGACCGGCTGGTCCGGCCGCATGTCGGTGATCTGGGTCTCCTTGAAGTTCGCCGTGACCCAGATGTCGTCGGGCACGAACATCGCCAGGCTCTGGCCGGCCTGGGCGAGCTGGCCGATGCCGCCGGTCAGCCGCACGACGCGGCCGGCCTGCACGGCGCGGACCGTCGTGTAGCCGAGGTTCAGTTCGGCCTGCTCCACCTGTGCCCGGTCGCGGGCGAGCTGCGCCTGGGTCGAGGCCTTCTGCGCCTGGAGGGCGCCGATCTGCTTCTGGGCCGCCACCACGCTTGCCTGGGCGCTCTGCAGGGAGGCCTGCCGCTGCTGCAGCGTCGAGGTCGCCGATTGCGATTGCTGGATCGAGCCGGAGCCGCGCTCGGCGAGGTCCTTGTAGCGGGCCGCATCCTCCTGGGCGAACTTCAGCGCCGCCTCGGCGGTGGCGACCTGCGCCTTGGACACGTCGATGTTGGCGTATTGCGCCTGGATCTGCGCATCGATGTTCTTGATGCCGGCCTCGTCGGCCTCGATCTGCGCCTTCGCCTGATCGAGCGCGATCTGATAGTCGCGCTGGAAGATCTGGAACAGGATCTGGCCGGCCTCGACGTGCTGGTTGTCGGTGACCGGCACATCGACGAGGTAGCCGCCGACCTTCGGCTGGACCGCAATGCTGCGCGCGTCGACGAAGGCATCGTCGGTGCTCTCGTAGGGGTGCATGTACAGCAACCAGTAGAAAAACACGCCGACGCAGAGCGCGACGACCGCGAGGCCGCCGAGCAGGAACGCGAACGGGTGGCGCCGCAGGACGTTCGGGCGCCGGGCGTCGTCCTCGCGGTCGTCGGCATCTTCCGCGGCGTCGTCGGATTGGCCGTCCTGCGCCTCTGCGTCGTCGGCCGCATCCTCCGTGCCCGGCTTGCGGGCGGTCTCCTGGGCGGCGCCAGCGTCCCGGGCGGGCTTGGCCCGGCCGAGATCCAGCACGTCCCGTTCGCGCACGGCCGGACGGCCGTCGGCGGGATGCGGGCGCGCCTCACCCTCGGAGGAAGGCCGCTGATCGTCAAACATGGGAAGTCGCCGCCCGATGGCCGGTCACCGCACGGTGACCGGGCTTGTCGCATCGCCCGCCTCAGGCAGCAAAAGCCGGCCGCAGGCTCAAGGTTCCATGCGCGGAGCGGGCCACCGGAACGCAGGCGGCCCTGCGGCGTTCTGCGCCCGGAACCTTTGCCGTTCTCGGGCACCGAGCCCAGGAGTACGCCATGACGCACAGCCCATCCCCGACCCCGCAGAGCCCCGGCTCCGGCTCGCCGACTTCGCCCACCGGCATCCCGCTCGTCGGCGTCGCCCGCCTCGACGCCATGAGCGCGGCGCTGGCGCGGAACTGGTGGCTCGTGGCGCTGCGCGGCGTCATCGCGATCCTGTTCGGTGTCATCGCGTTCGTTGCGCCGGGCGCCTTCGTGCTGTCCCTGGTGCTGTTCTTCGCCGCCTACATGCTTGCCGACGGCATCATTGCCATCGTGGGCGCGGTCCGCGCGGCGCAGCGTCACGAGCGCTGGGGCTTCCTGCTGCTCGAGGGCGTCGTCGACATCGTCGTGGGCGTCGCCGCGGCGCTGGTGCCGGCCGCGGCCGTCTGGGCCTTCGTGCTGCTGCTCGCCGTATGGGCGCTGGTGACCGGCGGCCTGATGATCGCGGCCGCCTTCCGCCTGCATCTGCATTACGGCCGGTGGTGGCTCGTCCTCGGCGGGGTCGTGTCGATCCTGTTCGGCCTCGCGCTGCTCATCAACCCGGGCATGTCGGCCCTGGTGCTGACGTTGTGGATCGGCTCCTACACCTTCGCCTTCGGCATCCTGCTGCTGATCCTGGCCTTCCAGCTGCGCAGCCGGCACGGGGCGGCCGCGGGGCCGGGAACGCCGCTCGGCCGGTGAGCCGGTCCCAAACCGGATCGGGCCCCGTGGCCCGATCCACACGGTCGCGGCGCGATCGACGCGCCGGTCGCCCTGCGTCCCCGCACGCGCGGGACACGGGATCGGATGCGGCCTAGAAGGCTCCCTCGACCGGATCGATCGGTCCCGGAACCCGAACCACGATGACGCCCGACGCGCCGGAACGCGCCCCGGCCGACGGGCCGAACCCGCCGAAGCCGGCTCCAGCCGCCGAGTCCCCGGACCCGCGCCTCGCCGCCCGCGAGGCCGGGCGCGCCGCGCGCGACCTGGCCCGGCATCTCCGGACCATGGTGACCGCGGCCGGCCTTGGCCTCGCGCGCGGTGGCCGGGCCATTTCCGCCCGCGCAGCGGCACGGGCGCGCACGCGGTCGGCTTCGGTCGAGAGGCCGGCCGACACCGGCGTCCCGGAGGTCGATGGGCGCGGCGTCGAGCGGCGGGGCGCCCGGACGATCCTCGGCCGCCGGCACCCGGCCCTGCTCGCCGCCGGCCTGGTGATCCTGCTGCCGGTCCTGGCGCTGGCGGTCTACCTGTTCGCGGCCCTGGTGACCCTGCCGCCGCTCGGGGGCGCCGTGGTCGAGACCGGCCAGCGGGCGATCACCGTGGAGGCCGACGACGGCCGGGTCTTCGCCACCCGCGGCAGCTTCCGCGGCCAGAAGCTCACGGCGGCCGACCTGCCGCCGCACCTCGCCCAGGCGATCGTGGCGATCGAGGACCGCCGCTTCTACAGCCACTGGGGCATCGACCTGCGCGGCCTCGCCCGGGCGGCGTGGCGCAATCTCCGCGGCGGCGGCGTGCGCGAGGGCGGCTCGACCATCACCCAGCAATATGTCCGCCTGACCTCCCTCAACCAGGAGAAGACGCTCTGGCGGAAGGTGCAGGAAGCCTTCCTGGCGCTGCGGGTCGAATCGACGATGAGCAAGGACGCGATCCTGCTCGGCTATCTCGATTCCGCCTATTTCGGCGCCGGCGCCTACGGGGCGGACGCGGCGGCGCGGCGCTATTTCGGCAAGCCCGCCAAGGCCCTGAACCTGCCGGAATCGGCGATGCTGGCCGGGCTGGTGCGGGCGCCCTCGCAGCTCGCCCCGACCCGCAACCTCGGCGGCGCCAAGGAGCGGGCCGACGTGGTGCTCCAGGCCATGGTCGAGACCGGCGCGATCACGCAAGCAGAGGCCGACGCCGCGCGCAAGCAGAGCGTGACCCTGAAATCGCCCCCTGAGGCGCCGCCCGGCACCAACTACTTCCTCGACATGATCGCGGGCGACGTGAAGCGCCTCGCCGGCACCGACGGCGACATGACGGTGCGCTCGACCCTCAACCTCGACCTGCAGAGTCTCGCCGAGGGCGTCGTCGCCCGCCGGCTCGACAAGGACGGCGCCCGCCGCAAGGTCGGCCAGGCCGCCATGGTGGTGCTGTCGAAGGAGGGCGCGATCCTCGCCATGGTCGGCGGCCGCGACTACGAGGACAGCCAGTTCAACCGCGCCGTCCAGGCCAAGCGCCAGCCCGGCTCCCTGTTCAAGCTCCTCGTCTACCTGACGGCCTACGAGAAGGGCTACACGCCGGAATCCGTGATGGTCGACCGTCCGGTCCAGATCGGCGACTGGGACCCGGAGAACGACGACGGGCGCTACCGCGGGCCGGTGCCGCTGCGGACCGCCTTCGCGCTCTCGATCAACACCGTAGCGGCCCAGCTCGGGCAGGATGTCGGCATCCCGGCGGTGATCGCCACCGCGCGCAAGCTCGGGATCCAGTCGGACCTGCCGAACGTGCCGAGCCTCGTTCTCGGCTCGGGCGCGGTGAGCCTCCTGGAGATGGCCCGCGCCTACGGCTCGGTCCTGTCCGGGCGCACGCCGCTCCAGGCCTACGGCATCCAGGCGATCCGCGGGGCCGCGCCGCAGCCGCTTTACGTCCGTGCCGACGCGGCCCCGGGCCAGACGTTGGCGCAGGGGCCGCGCACCATGATGCTCGACTCGCTCCAGGCGGTGGTGGAATCCGGCACCGGCCGCGCCGCGCGGGTGCCGGGGCAGATCATCGGCGGCAAGACGGGCACGAGCCAGGACTTCCGCGATGCGTGGTTCGTCGGGATGACCCCCGACCTCGTGGTCGGGATCTGGGTTGGCAACGACGACGACAGCCCGATGAACCGCATGTTCGGCGGCGAGATGCCGGCCGGGATCTTCCACGACTTCATCCAGCGCGCCTCCGAGAAGCTCGCCAAGGGCAAGCCCCGCCCCTCGGCGGAGCGGGCCGAGCCGCCCCGGGCGCCGGCGCCGGCCCCCACGGTCGAGCCGGCCGCGGTCGGCGAGGTCCGCGGCGTGCCGGAGGTGATCGACACCGGCACCCTCAACCTGCGCGGACGGGTCGTGCGCCTCCTCGGCGTCGTCGGCGAGCGCGGCCATCTCGCCCGCCAGCTCGCCAGCTACCTGCGCCGCCGCGAGGTGGTCTGCTCCGGCCTCTCCGACGGGGCCACGGCCCGCTGCCGCATCGAGGGCGACGACCTCGCCGGGCTGATCCTGGCGGCGGGCGGCGCACGGGCCACGGAGGACGCGCCCCCGGACCTCCTGGGCGCGGAGGAGCAGGCCCGCGCCGAGCGGGTCGGCCTGTGGGGCCGGTGAGGGCTTAGGCCACCTGGAGCTTCGCCAGCGTCCGCGGGTCGGGGACGCCGTCGAAGTAGCGCGCCAGCGCCGCGGCGAAGAGCGGCTCCTCGGGCGCGGCGCGGTCGAACAGCGTCATGCTGGAGCGGAACTTCAGATCGTCGGGCGACCCGAAGATCGCGTGGGCCGAGCGCCCGTCGACGGCGTTGACGGCGGCCGTGCAGGCGCGCAGGCGCGCGCCCAGCACCGGATGCGCCGCATAGGCCTCGGCCTCCGCCAGGGATCCGATCGCGTAGCGCTGCGCCATCGGGCTCGACCCGAGCCCGGCGATCTGCGGGAAGACGAACCACATCCAGTGGCTGCGCTTCGCACCGGCCCGCAATTCCGCCAGCGCGCATTCGTAGATCTCCTCCTGCGCGTCGACGAAGCGGCCGAGTTGGTGGCTGTCGGTCATGGCGCTGCTCCGGTGCTCGGTCCCGCTCCGTCAACGACGTTGCGCCGGTCACGGATGCAGGCTGCGGAGACGGGCGGCCCCGATGGGTGTAAGGGCGGCCCATGCTCGGAACGCTTGTCGCCTTCATGGTCGCGAACCCCGCGATGAGCCACGCCCTGACGGCCACCCTCGAGACTGCCGGCCTGGCGGCCGCGCTGATCCTGCTGCGCAGTCCCCGCCCCGAAGGCATCGCGGCGCTGGTGGTCTCGACCTATTACTATGGCCGCGAGGCCGGGCAGCGGGAACACGACCTCAAGCATGCCGGCTGGGATGCCGTGCAGGCGCATCTCGGCGCCGAGTTCCTGTACGGGTGGTCGCTGCCGAACCTGCAGCAATGGGTGGCGCCGACCTGCGCCGCCTGGGTGGTGGCGGGGGCGATCTACCTGATCCGGTCACGGATGGCGCGCGCGGCGCCCCTTCAGCCGCCGCGCCGCGGGCGCTTCTGACGAGCCGCCCGGCCATCCGTCGCGCGATCAGGCGCGGCGCCGGGCGCCGCGTTCAGGCGTGGGTGAACGGACCATCCGACGGCCCGATCTCGCTGCGGTCGCCGAGAAGCCGCCGGCCCGAGGCGATGATCTGGACCGTCTCGCGGCTGCCGCATTGCCGCCGTGCCAGGGCTTCCAGGTCGCGCAGGTAGTCGATCACCGGACCCCGCTGCCGGTCGCCCCGGCCGATCACCGGCTCGACCTTGGCGGTCACAAGCCCGGCCACCGTGTCCCAGAACTCCGCCGGTCGGATCGCGGCATCGCCAGTCGAAGGGTCGTGCATCGCTCGTCTCCTCCTGCCTCGCGGCGCTCGTTGTCGGACGTTTCCCCCGCCGGTGCATTGACCCATGTTGAAGGCAGCACCCCGATCCGTGCCGGCGCCGGGGGGCTCGCGGCATCGTCATCCGCGCCCGGGCGGATCCGGTGGGCCGCGTCCGGTGCGACGCCCATAACGGATCGTGCCGCCGCGCAATTGTTTCGCATGGACAACAGGGAGACCGTATCCCGCGGAGGATGTGCCAGCTTATGACCCCCCCGCCGCCGCGCCCGCGGCGCAGACCGGCTCGTCCGCCCCCGTGACGCTCCCGCGCCGGCACAGGCCCCCGCGCGCGTCGGCGCCGACAGTCGCGCCGGCGTGACATCTGCGAAGACCTCGCGCGAAGGCCCTCGCGAAGACCTTGGACGGAGACAACCGCATGCCGCAGATCACAGTCGGAGGGATCGGGTTCCGCTACCTCCTCGAGGGGCCGGAAGGCGCTCCCGCCGTCGCATTCTCGAACTCGCTGGGTGCGACCCTGGAGATGTGGGACGCGCTGGTGCCGGCCCTGACCGGGCGCTACCGCACCTTGCGCTACGACACGCGCGGCCACGGCGGCTCGGAAACCCGGGATCAGCCCATCACGGTGACGGATCTGGCCGGTGACCTCGCGGGGCTGCTCGACGCCCTCGGAATCGGCAGGGCCCATCTGGTGGGCCTCTCCCTCGGCGGCATGACCGTGCAGGCCCTCGCGAGCGCCGAGCCCGAACGCGCGCTCAGCGCCACCCTGATGGCGACGGCGGCCCACATGCCGAGCCCGCAGAGCTGGGAGGAGCGCGCCGCGACCGTTCGTGCCCAGGGACTGGCGGCCGTGGTCGAGGCGACGCTCGGGCGCTGGTTCACGCCCGGCTTCGCGCAGCGCGATCCTGCGGCGATCCAGGCGATCCAGGCGATCCGCGAACGCTTCGTCGCCTGCGATCCGGCGGGCTACGCGGTGTGCTGCGGAGCGATCGGGTGCATGGATCTCCGGCCGGCGCTCTCCGCGATCACCGCGCCGACCCTGGTGATCGCCGGGCGCGACGACCCTTCGACACCCCCGGCCATGGCCGAGGAAATCTGCGCCAGCATCGCCCAGGCCGAACTCCTCGTCCTGCCCCACGCCGCCCATCTGCTGGCCGTCGAGCGCGCCGAGGCCGTCGGAGGCTATCTGCGGGCCTTCCTCGACCGTGCGTCCCGGGACACCTAGGCGGCCCTCCGGGCCGCTCCGGTCGATGATGGCGGGCAGCGCCGCATCGACCGGTTGCCGCGGGGATCCCGTTTCAGTGACAGGATAGGCCGGCTTCCGCGGGCGACATCCCCCGCGCCAGCCGACGCCCGGTATGCAGCAGGGCCTGTCGGATGAGGGTCACGGTCGTCGGATCGCCGTCCTGAACCGCCAGACGATAGGCGACGATCAGCGTGTCGCCGATCTCGCCGAGCAGATCCGCGGCGCCCGCATCGGCGGCCTGCCCGTCCCCTTCGGCGCCCAGGGCGGGCGCATCCTCCGCCGATGGCCGTGCGGCGTCCCCGTGCGGCGCCTCCGCGATGGCGCACAGATCCGCGAGCCCGAACCTGTTCGCTCCGTCTTCCGGTGGGTCGTTGCGCATCGTCTTGGCCCCTCAACCATCGTGAGGTTGCACTCACAGGTTGAGAAGCGTCAACCGGCCTCCGGGCCGTCGATGAGCGGTCGAGCGTCGCAGCCCGGTTGCGCCGCGCGGCTATCGGGCAGGCCCGTCCGGAACCTGGCGGCAGGGCGGGGACAGGGGACGGGGGATAGAGGATTTTCGGGCCGCAGCCGAACCGGGTTGAGGATGGGGCTGCGAATTTACCCGCGGTTAACCACAACTTTTACGTGCAGGCTCGATCCTGCAGAGCCCCGCGCGAAGGTGAAGGCCCTGTCGAACGCAGAAGGGCTCCCGCGGCCATCTCCGCGGGAGCCCTTCTCATCGATGCTCCACTGGGAGCGACCGGCCCGTTTTACTTGATGAGGGCGATGAGAGCCTTGCCGGCCTTGGAGTTCAGCTCCTTGGCATCGAGCGTGCCGTCGTTGTCCGGATCGGCCATCTTGAAGCGCTCGCCGACCGCCGCGAGGTACTCCTTCTTGTCGAGGGTGCCGTCGCTGTCCGGATCGGCCCGCTTCACGCCGGCCTGGCTGAGGCGGCCCTTCAGCTCGCGGGCGTCGAGGGTCCCGTCGGCGTCCTTCTCGAGACGATCGAAGGTCGCGGAGGCCACCGCCTCCACTTCCTTCATGTCGACGGTGCCGTCGTTGTCGGTGTCGATCATCTTGACGGCGCTCGCTCCGCCCATCGGCTTCGCCAGCGCGGCCGGAGCAGAGAGGCCGCACACCGCGAGGGTCACTGCCGCGAAGCCACTGATGAAACGAAGGGTCATTGCCAGATGCTCCCGAAAAATTATGCCCGATCTTCCTAGTCGCCGACTCCTCATGCTGCAAGTGCGAAATTGCGCCCCGGGGGCAGATCGGTGCGGCTCAGAGGGCACGGACATAGAGAAAGGGGCCGGCTGCAGCCGACCCCTGAAGAGAGCGCATAGTCGCCGGACGGCGCGCGGCGGCGCGTTTCAGTATCCGTCGCCGGGCCGAATCATCGGACAGTTACCGAATCACGGCCGGCGGCCCGGGCGATCCGCGAGAGAGGCGCCGGCGAGACGGATCCCGAAATCCCTAACCGGCCGCGGGACCGCCGCCCGGGACAATGATCACCGCACGTCCGGTCAGGCGAGGGTCGCGAGATCCTGGAACCAGTGCTGCGCCTGGATGTAGTTCTTCACCCGCGGCGAAAGCGCGTGCGGATTGGTGTCGTGGACCACCCAGACCTGCACGGCATCGTCGACGACGATCTCGTGGATGCGCGCCAGCAGCCTGTTCTGCTCAGCCACATCGAGGCTCGCCTTGACCTTGTCGCAGAGGGCGTCGACCTCGGGATTGCGGTAATGGCTCCAGTTCACCCCGTTCGGGGCGATCTGCCGCGAATCGTAGAAGCGCAGGATCGCGTAGAACGGGTCCGAGGTGACGTAGGCGATGTTGCCGGCGCTCACGCCCTTGAGGCTCGGATCCGCGGCGCCCTGGCGCCACGCGGTGTAGGCCACCTCCAGCTCGACGGTCTTGAACTCCACCTGGATGCCGACCTCCGCCCAGCTCTGCTGGACGAACTCGTTGATCGGCAGCGACAGCATCTGCCCCGTCCCCCCGGTCGGGATCAGCACCGTGGCCTTCACGGGGTTCTTGACCGAGTAGCCGGCCTCCTCGACGAGTTTGCGGGCCTGATCCACGTCGGTCTTGATCTTGAAGCTCGGCTTGCCGAACCACGGGCTCGATTCCTGCACCTGCCCGACGGCCGGCTGGGCGAGACCGCCCATCAGTTCGACGACGCCCGCGCGGTCGATGGCGAGGTTGGCGGCCTTGCGCAGGCGCAGGTCGCGCCAGGGGGAGCCCTCCAGCATTGACAGGTGGTAGTTCCAGACATGGGGCGTCTCGTTGCCCACCACCCGCATGCCGGCGGCCTTCAGGCGCGGCACCGCGTCGGGCGCGGGCGATTCGATCAGGTCGACGCTGCCCGACAGGAGCGCGTTCACCCGGGCGAGATCCTCGGGCACGCAGGTGAGGGTCAGCTTCGCGAGCTTCGGGACCCGCTTCGGGTTCCAGTAGCCGACGTTCGGCAGCAATTCGAGGCGCACCCGCGGCACCAGCTGCCCCAGCCGGAACGGCCCGGTCCCCGAGGGGTCGAAGGCGAACTTCGCCCAGTCCTTCCCGACCTTCTCGTACTGCGCCGGCGATGAGATCAGGAACCAGAGCATCTGGTAGGGGAACAGGCTGTCGGGCGTCTTCGTGACGACCTGGACGGTCTTCGCGTCGAGCTTCCGGTAGCTCGCGACCCCGGGCAGGCGCGGCCGGACCTGGGCGGCCTGCCGCTGGTCGAAATGCGGCGCCTCCTTGTTCAGCACCTTGTCGAAGTTCCAGATCACCGCGTCGGCATCGAAGGTCGAGCCGTCGTGGAAGGCCACGCCCTCCCGCAGGTGGAAGGTCCAGACCTTGGGATCGGCCGGATCGGCCTCCCAGGCGGTGGCGAGCCCGGGCACCATCCGGCCCGGCCGGTCCGCGACGTCGAGTTCCCAGGCGACCAGGGGATCGTAGAGGGTCAGGCCGGTGAACTGGTAGCCGCCGGCCCCCCGGTCGGGCTGACCGGTGGTGAGCGGCAGGTCGGTCATCGAGATGCCGTAGGTCAGGGTGCCGGGGGCCGCGCCCTGCGCGCCGGCCCGGCCCGCCGCCCCGAGCGCGGCGAGGGCGACGCCCCCGGCCATCAGGGATCGGCGTGTCGGCTTGATCGGGTCCATCGTGTCTCTCGGCTGAAGGCGCGGGCGTCGCAGGGCGCGGCACCCGCCTTCAGGCGCGCGGCGGCGCTGTCCGGACCGTGCCCCCATGCGGCACACCGAATGATGCATGCATCATGCCCGACGGGCCGGTCCCCGGGTCCGCTCCGGTCAGACCTCCCAGACCTGGCCGGGTCTGAGGGCGAGGAACCGCCCGGGCGCGATGCCGGCCCCGCCGAGGGCGGCCGTCAGCGCCTCCGCGGGCCGCTCGACGCCCTCGTCGGTGAGTTGGAACGTGCCCCAGTGGTGGCCGAGGGCCTGCTCAGCGCCGAGCAGCGCGAAGGCCCTCACCGCCTCGGCCGGATCGACGTGCTGGGCATGCATGAACCAGCGCGGCTCGTAGGCCCCGATCGGCAGCGTCGCGAGGCGGGGCGGCCCGAAGCGGGCCCGGATGTCGGAAAAGAGCGATCCGTCGCCGAAGCCGGTATCGCCGACGTGGTAATGCACGCCGCGGGGCGAGGTGATCACGAAGGCGCACCACAGCGCCATCCGCCGGTCGTTCACGCCCCGGGCCGACCAGTGGTTGGCGGGCACGAGATGGACCTGCAGGCCGTCGCCGAGATCGACCGACTGCCCCCAGTCGCGGGTCTCGACATGCATCGTGTCGTCGTAGCCGCGCAGGATCGTGTCGTTGCCCAGCGGCGCCACGATCAGCGGCTGGTGCGCCTGCCAGATCCGGGCGAGGCTCGGCCCATCGAGATGGTCGTAGTGATTGTGGGTGACCAGCACCGCATCGATGGGCGGCAGGTCGGCGAAGGCGATGCCCGGCGGGTTGACGCGCTTCGGCCCGGCGAATCGAACCGGGCTCGCACGCTTGGCGAAGACCGGATCGATCAGGATGTTCCGGCCGGCGACCTGCACGAGGTAGCTCGCATGGCCGATCAGCACGACCCGCAGGCCCGCCACGCGCTCGGGCGGCCGGTCGGCGGGATAGGGGCTGGGAAAACTCTTCGGCCAGGGCTCGCGCTGCCGCTTGGCCTGCCAGCGCAGCACGTCGGACAGCGCCTTGTCGGTGGCCTGCTCCGGCAGGAAGAACCGCAAACCGTCGAAATGGTCGGAGGTCGGGCCGCGGTAATAGGGGTTCCGGCCGCGCCGGTGCGCGGCATAGCCGACACCGCCGAGCGTCATGACCGTGGCCGCACTCGCGACCGTGAGCAGGCTGCGCCGTTTCATGGATCCGAGATGGCCGGATCCGGGGGCCGGTCAAGCGCCCGGGTGGCGCGACGGGGAGCCTCAGGCGCCTGCGGGACGCCGCCGGCTCACTCCACCATCTCGGCGGCGAGCGACAGGCGCGCCCGGTAGACGATCTTGCCAACGCCGTCGCGGACACAGGCGACATAGTCCTGACGCTCGACATCCGGCAGCATGTCGCGGGCGATCGCCGACATGATGCGGGTCACCTTGGCGCGGGCGGCGGGGAGGTCCGGCAGGTCGAAGCCGACCTCGTCATGGATCGGCTGCGAGCCGTCGTGCAGGTCGATGAAGAAGCGGGGCATCGGCTCGAAGCGTCTCAAAGAGAAGTCGTTCGCCGAGAAGATTGGTCTTGCTATGGTTAATGATGCCTTAAATTTCAGGTTTTGAGACCGCTCGGTCGCTCGGCCGACGCCGCCGCTGCGACGGCCGGAGGGCGCGCATCGGGCAGTCCGGCGAAGGGCCCGTCCGGTGGATTGCGCCCGTCCTGGGCCTCAGACCGACGAGCTTTTTTCGGGATGAAGGGCTGACTGGAGATCCGCCGCCGCAGCGCCGATGGGCAGCGCGTTGGCCCGGGTTGGGCCCGTTCCGAGGGCCGGCTCGGCGCACGAGAGAACCGCGAGAGAGATTCGCGGAAAACTAACGGAGCTGCGTCCGGCGCGGACGTCCCGGCCCGGACGAGCGAGGGCACGGGCTGCCTCGACTGGGCGACGACCGTTCGACAGGCCGCGCCCGACCCTTCAGCCGGGATCGTCGGCGGGCTTCTCGCCCGGGGGCGCGAACAGATCCTCCGGCGCCGCCACGGTGACGCGGCGCTGCGCCATGTCGAGCACCGGCACGAAAGCCTTGGTGAAGGGCAGGAGCGCCGTGGCGCCGCCGTTCGGAGGGCGCAGCTCCAGAAGATCGCCGCCACCGTAGTTCGGCACGGCCACGATCGTCCCGACGAGTGTCCCGGCCTCGTCCACCGCCGTGGCGCCGATCAGGTCGGCCGTATAGACCTCGTCGTCGTCCTCGGGGGCCGTCAGGCGGTCGCGGGGGATGAACAGGGCGACGCGGTTGAGCGCCTCGGCGGCGCTGCGGCCGGAGACGCCCTTCACCCGGGCGATCAGCATGTCGGGTGATGAACCGGGGGCGAGACGCACGTCGGCGAGCGTCAACGACCGTCCGTCCGCGGTCAGAAGGGCGCCGTAGCCGGCGATCGCCCGCGGATCGCCGGTGTAGGATTTGAGCCTCACCTCGCCGTTGAGGCCGTGCGCCCGCCCGAATTCGCCCAGCAGGACGAGGTTCGGATCGGGCGGCACGGGGAGCGGTGCCGGCTTGGGGGCCGGCGCCTTGGGCGAGGTCGCCGCATCGGGGGCGATCTTGCCGATCGCCGAGCTCGTGCGGCCGCGGCGGCCGCCGTCGCGGGGCGTGGAACCTGCGGGGCGGCGCGCCATGATCGGGCGCCTTACGCGGCGGCGTCCTCGGCGGGCGCCGCGGCCTTCTCGGCGCGCTTGGCGGCACGCTCCTTGGCCTTCTCGCCCGGCTCGGCCTTCTGCGGGTTGTTGCGGGTCGGGCGCTTGGCGAGACCGGCCTGGTCGAGGAAGCGCAGGACGCGGTCGGTCGGCTGCGCGCCCTTGGCGAGCCAGCTCTGGATCTTCTCGTTGTCGAGCACGATGCGGGCCGGATCGTCCTTGGCCTTCATCGGGTCGTAGGCGCCGACCTTGTCGATGAAGCGGCCGTCGCGGGGGGCGCGGGCGTCGGCGACGACGATGCGGTAGTACGGGCGCTTCTTGGCGCCACCGCGGGTGAGACGGATCTTGAGGGCCATGGTCTGACTACTTTCGCTGTTGCTCGATCTGGGACTCGTGGTCCGCCTTGATCGACTGGTGGTGCCGAATGACTTCCTTGACCACGAAGGCCAGAAATTTCTCGGCGAAGTCGGGGTCGAGCTTGGCCTCGACCGCGAGCTTGCGGAGCCGGGCGACCTGACGGGCCTCCCGGTCCGGATCGGAAGGGGGGATCCCCTTTCGGGCCTTGAGCTCGCCGACCCGCTGCGTGCAGCGGAAGCGCTCGGCGAGGAGATGGATCAGCGCCGCATCGAAATTGTCGATGCTCTCCCGCAGGCGCGCGAGTTCGGGATCGACGGCTTGAGCGGAGAGGATGCTCATTTCTTCTTCCCCGGCATGAACCCACCGAGACCCGGCAGCTTCGGACCGCCCAGGCCCGGAAGTCCGGGAAGCTTGGGCATTCCGCCCCCGCCCAGGCCCGGCGGCATCGGCGGCAGCTTGCCGCCGAACTGCTTCTCAAGCTGCGCGATCTGCTCCGGCGTCGGCTCCGGCATGCCGGGGGGCAAGCCGGGCATGCCGCCGCCCATCCCACCGCCGCCGAGGCCGAACATCGAGCCGAGCGCCTGCCCGATCCCGCGCTTGCCCTGGCCCATCGCCTTCATCATGTCGGCCATGGTCCGGTGCATCTTGAGCAGCTTGTTGATCTCGGAGACGTCGACCCCCGAGCCCGCCGCGATGCGCTTCTTGCGGCTGTTCTTGAGGAGGTCGGGGTTCTTCCGCTCCTGCGGGGTCATCGACGAGATGATCGCCCGCTGGCGCTTGAACATCTTCTCGTCGAGGTTGGCGCCCTCGACCTGCTTCTTGATCGCGCCCATGCCGGGCAGCATGCCCATCAGGCCACCGATGCCGCCCATCTTCTCCATCTGGGCGAGCTGCATGGACAGGTCCTCAAGATCGAACTTGCCCTTGCGCATCTTCTCCGCGGTGCGGAGCGCCTGCTCGTGGTCGATGGTCTCGGCCGCCTTCTCGACCAGCGAGACGATGTCGCCCATGCCGAGGATGCGGTTGGCGACGCGGGCCGGATGGAACTCCTCCAGGGCGTCGACCTTCTCGCCGACGCCGACGAGCTTGATCGGCTTGCCGGTGACCGCGCGCATCGAGAGCGCCGCGCCGCCGCGGGAATCGCCGTCCATGCGGGTCAGCACGATGCCGGTGACGCCGAGCCGCTCGTCGAAGGCGCGGGCGGTGTTGACCGCGTCCTGGCCGGTGAGCGCGTCGGCGACCAGCAGCACCTCGTGCGGCCGGGTCGCGGCCTTCACCTCGGCGGCCTCGGCCATGAGGCCCTCGTCCACCGTGGTGCGGCCGGCGGTGTCGAGCATCACCACGTCGAAGCCGCCGAGGCGGGCGGCGTCCATGGCGCGCTTGGCGATCTGCACCGCCGACTGGCCGGCGATGATCGGCAGGGATTCGACGCCGACCTGCTTGGCCAGCACCGCGAGCTGCTCCATGGCGGCCGGGCGGCGCGTGTCGAGGGAGGCGAGCAGCACCTTGCGCTTCTCGCGGTCGGAGAGGCGGCGGGCGATCTTGGCGGTGGTGGTGGTCTTGCCCGAGCCCTGCAGGCCGACCATCAGGATCGGCACCGGCGCGGGGGCGTTGAGGTCCACGGTCTCGGCATCGGTGCCGAGCATCGCCACGAGCTCGTCGTTGACGATCTTCACGACCATCTGGCCGGGCGTCACCGACTTCAGCACGACGGCGCCGACGGCCTTCTCCTTCACCCGGTCGGTGAAGCCGCGGACCACCTCCAGGGCGACGTCGGCCTCCAGCAGGGCGCGCCGCACCTCGCGCATGGCGGCGGTGACGTCGGCCTCGGTGAGCGCGCCGCGGCGCGTCAGCCCCGAGAGGATGCCGGAGAGGCGGTCGGACAGGCCTTCGAACATGATCCTAGAGCCCCGCCGTCACTGTTCGAGCCCGGCGCGCTCGACGCGGCGGGCCTGCAGGGCCGCCTCGAAGCCGCGCACCGCGCTCGCGAACTTGTCCCGGCACTCCGGGTTGCAGAAGCCGACCACGGCCCCGTTGTAGAGGGTCAGCGAATCCGCCGAGATCGGCTTGCCCGACCACGGGCAGGTCTCGTTGATCGCGTCCTCGATGTTCAACGCTTCTTGATCGCGCGTCATGGGATGCCTCGGCCGGCGGATCCCGTCGCCGCGAATCGGCCAACACCCATCGCGCCCGAGGGCGCGGACGCGCTGTCGGGCGTTGACCTCCGGTCTCATGGGACCGGTCGGCTTGGCATCGGTCGATCTGCAACGGATCGGGAGGGCGGGGCGTAGCGGTACACGGCCGGAAAGTCAATTTTCCGGCCCCGCCGCCGGCGGCGGCGTGCCGGAATGGGCGGCCGATCGAAGTGCGGCTTTACCGAACGTTAAGCATGTTCGGATTGTCTTCGTGCCATATTCGCTCAGGACGCCCTCCGATGTCGGAACCCGCCCGCTCCCTCTCGCCGACCGAGTCCGGCAGCTTCCCCGCCACCGGCCCGCTCCGCGACTGGCTGGCGGCGATGAAGGCCCACGCGCCGACGGAGACGCACGGCGACGCGCGGCCGGCCGAGGCCCAGCCGGAACCGAAGCGGGTCCGCGGCGGCGAGGCGGCGTGGTCGCCCCGGGTCGTGCCGGCCCCCGAGGCGCCGCGGGCGGCGACCGAGGATCCCGACATCGCCGAGCTGATGGCCGAGAACCTGATGCTCAAGGCCAAGCTCCGCGTGGAAGCCGGGCGCCAGGACGAGTTGCAGGCGATCCTGGCCGAGGAGATCCGGACCCTGCGCGAGCACATCCGCGACGAGATCGGCTCGCTGGAGGATCTGCGGGCCGAGCAGGAAGAGATCCGCATCGAGCGCGAGGAGTTCCGCGGGGAGCGGGAACGCTTCCGGATCGAGCGCGAGGAGATGCGCGCCGAGCGCGACCGGGCGCTTGCGGACCGCGACGTCCTGCGGTCCGAGCGGCTGACCCTGGTCGGCGAGCGCGATGCCTTGCGCGAGGAGCGCGACTTGTGGCGTGCCCGGACCGAGGCGCTGGCCCAGCCGCTGTTCCAGTCCCAGCGGCGCTGACGCGGCATCCGAACCCCGAAACGACGAAGGGCCACCCGCGAGGGTGGCCCTTACATTGCCGAACCGTGCTGTCCGGCGGAACTGTCCCGAGATCGGGTCTCTGACGCGTCTTAGAGCGACGCGCCGGAGGCGACGGTCCAGGTCCGATGAGCCGAGACACACGGCTGATGACAATGAGACACTGGATCACCTCCTTTCGTTGGTTGCGGGTGACGCGAAGGTAAGTGGCCGCGCCCGGCTTGTGAAGCCCCGCGCCTGCGCCCGTTTGTCCTCTCCCGGCCCGCGCTTCCCCGCATCTCCGGCGGGGCGTATGACGGGTGCCCCGAGGTCAGCCCGTACCGCCTTGAACGCGCCCTTCGCCAATCCGCAACGTCCCGCCGACGAGTCCGCGCTCGATCCCGACGCGATGCGCCAGCCTCTGGGCAATGCGTGGTACTGCGTCGGGCAGGCCCGGAGCCTCGGCACGGCAGGCAGCCGGACGGGCCTGCGGGCCGTGGAACTCAACGGCGAGCAGATCGTGCTGGGCCGCGCCCCCGACGGCATGCCCTTCGCGCTGCGCGACCGCTGCCCCCATCGCGGCATGGCCCTGTCGAAGGGCCGCTTCGACGGCGATACCCTGATGTGCCCGTTCCACGGCTGGCGCTTCGGCACAGACGGGCGCTGCCGCGACGTCCCGACCCTGTCGGAGCACGACGCGGCCGACTTCTCCCGCATCCAGGTGCAGCGCTTCCCCATCCGCGAGAGCGCCGGCTTCCTCTGGGTCAACCCGCATATCGGTCCCGCCACCGGGGCTGTGCCGGAGGTGCCCACACTGGATTTCGCGCCGGCCGGCTCCCTCGTGGTCGAACTCGTGGTCGAGGCCTCCTTCGACCTCACCACCCTGAGCCTCGTCGATCCCGGGCACGTCGCCTTCGTCCACGATTCGTGGTGGTTCCGGCCCTCGAAGCAGCTCCGCGAGAAGGTGAAGACCTTCCAGCCGGTGCCCCACGGCTTCGTGATGACGAGCCACGCCACCACGACGAGCTCGCCGGTCTACCGCCTGCTCGGCGGCGTCCCCGAGGTGGAGATCGAGTTCCGCCTGCCCGGCGTGCGGCTGGAGCGCATCCGCGCGGGTGAGAAGCGGGTGGCGAACTACACCTTCGCGACGCCGCTGACGCCGGACCGGACGCTGCTCACCAACGCCCTCTACTGGAGCATGCCGGCTCTGAACCTGCTCAAGCCGGTGGCGCGCCCGCTGATGCGGCAGTTCCTCACCCAGGACCAGCAGGTGCTTCAGCACGCGCAGGACGGGCTCGACCGCAAGCCCACCATGGTCCTGTTCGGCCAGGGCGACCTGCCCTCGCAATGGTATTTCCGGCTGAAGCGCGAGGCCCTGGAATCGGCCCGCGACGGGCGCCCGTTCGTCAATCCGCTGGAGCGCCGCGAGCTGCGCTGGCGCTCCTGAGGCGCGTCTACCGCGCCGTCGCGTCGTCCCGGCAGGGACGGATCGCCTCCGGCTTCGGGCGTGCCTCCGGCGCGGGCGCCGCGAAGACCGCCAGATAGGCCCCGTCGGTCAGCGGCTGGAAGCCGGTCTCCCGGTAGCCGGCGGCGGCGAGTTCGCAGCGCAGGAGCGCCGGCGGGGTGCCGTGCCGCGAGGGGATCGCGTCGGCATCCACGATCCCGACGCGCCCGCCCGGGCGCATCCCCGCAGCGAGATTGTGGAGCAGGCCGAAGGGCTGGGTGATCTCGTGGTACATGTGCACGAGGATCGCCGCATCCACCGAGGCCGGCGGCAGGCGCGGATCATGGGGCTCGCCCCGCACCACCGTGACGTTTTTCAGCGCCTTCACCCGCGTCTCCAGGGCCGACAGGTAGGCGGGCGTCACGTCCTCGGCGAGCACGCGGCCCGCCGGCCCGACCCGGGGGCTCAGCCGCACCACGTAGTAGCCGCTGCCGGCGCCGATATCCGCCACGGTCTCGCCGGCGGCGATGCCCATCCCCTTGGCGACCTGCTCGAACTCGCCGGCTTTGTCCCGCTCGGCCTCCGAGGACCAGCGCGGCGCGACGATCTCGGCCACCGGCCGGTCGGGCCTGGGAAAGGCGCCCGCGGGCGCACCCGGGGGGCCCAGCGGCTCGGCGGCGAGGGCCGGGCCGGCCAGGGCGACGGAGAGGACAGCGAGGGCACGGATCATGGCCGACAACCCGCGGGGGGCCCCGACGGTGCCGGGTCCGTTGACCGTGCCGCACCCGTCACGCCATCAAGCGCCATGACACGCGCGGACACGCCCTGGCGGGCCACGATCCTCACCCTCTATCCGGAGATGTTCCCGGGCCCGCTGGGCGTCTCCCTGTCGGGCGATGCCCTGGCGCGGGGCGACTGGACCCTGGAGGCCCGCAACATCCGCGCGCACGGCCTCGGCCGCCACCGCTCCGTGGACGACACGCCAGCCGGCGGCGGCGCCGGGATGGTGCTGCGCTGCGACGTGCTCGGCGCCGCCATCGACGCCGCGACCGGGGCGGAGGATCCGCGCCCGCGCCTGCTGATGTCGCCGCGGGGCCGGCCGCTCACCCAGGCCCGCGTCCGCGACCTCGCGGCGGGACCGGGCGCACTGATCGTCTGCGGCCGCTTCGAGGGCGTCGACGAGCGCGTGATCGCCGGACGCGGCCTGGAGGAAGTCTCGATTGGCGACTACGTCCTGTCCGGCGGCGAGATCGCCGCCCTGGTGGTGCTCGACGCCTGCGTACGGCTCCTGCCGGGCGTGATGGGCAAGATGGAATCCGGCGTCGAGGAGAGCTTCGAGGGCGGCCTTCTGGAATATCCGCACTACACGCGGCCCCGCGCGTGGGAGGGACGCGCGATCCCGGACGTCCTCTCCGGCGGCAACCATGCGGCCATCGCCCGCTGGCGGCGGGCGGAAGCCGAGCGAATCACCGCAGAGCGGCGCCCGGACCTGCGCGCCGGGGGCGACCCCGGTCAGGCCGGCTCGAGGTCGATCACCGGGCCGTCGCGGTCGTAATCCAAGGGATCGAGCTGCAGCGGCTGCGGCTCGAGCCGCGGCGTCCGGCTCGCCAGCACGACGCGGGGTATTAAGGCCCCAATAACCAAGAGAAGAACTGACCAAATCGCCAATATCGCGGCGCTGTGGAAAGACATCGGCGCACCTCAAACGCAACGCGGCACCGCATTAAGGCTAACGGGCCTGGATTAATCGACTGTTCCCCGCGTCTCGACGCATTGTCCCGGGCAGGGGCACCGACGCGAAGACTGCTGACGGAACAAGCGCTTGCAAGCCGGCGGGTTTCGGCGCATGCGCGAGCCGGGACACGTCTCCCCGCGGAGGAGCGTCCCTCTGCAAGGATGGATCCGTCATGACCAGCCGCCCCACGCAGCGCCCGCGCGTGCCTCATTTCTCCTCCGGCCCCTGCGCCAAGCGGCCCGGCTGGTCCCCGGCCGCCCTGGCCGACGCCGCGCTGGGCCGGTCGCACCGCTCGCCCCTCGGCAAGGCCAAGCTCGCCCGGGCCATCGACCTGACGCGGTCCGTCCTGCAGGTGCCCGCCGGGTACCGGATCGGCATCGTGCCGGCTTCCGACACCGGCGCCGTCGAGATGGCGATGTGGACGATGCTCGGGCCGAAGCCCGTCGAGGTCGCCGCCTGGGAGGCGTTCGGCAAGGAATGGGTCACCGACGCGCTGAAGCAGCTCAAGATCGCGCCCCGCATCCACCAGACGCCCTACGGGATCCTGCCGGACCTCGCGGCGATCGACACCCAGCGGAGCGACGTGGTCTTCACCTGGAACGGCACCGCGGCCGGGGTGAAGGTGCCGGACGGCGACTGGATCGCGGCGGACCGCGAGGGCCTGACGATCTGCGACGCGACCTCGGCGGCCTTCGCCCAACCCCTGCCCTGGGACAAGCTCGATGTCGTGACCTTCTCCTGGCAGAAGGTGATGGGCGGCGAGGCGGCGCACGGCATGCTGATCCTCTCGCCCCGCGCCGTGACGCGGCTGGAGAGCCACACGCCGTCCTGGCCGCTGCCGAAGATCTTCCGCCTCACCAAGGACGGCAAGCTGATCGAGGGCATCTTCAAGGGCGACACGATCAACACGCCCTCGATGCTGGCGGTGGAGGACTACCTCGACACCCTGGACTGGGCCGAGCGGATCGGCGGACTGCCGGCGCTGCACGCGCGGGCCGACGCCAACGCCCGGGCGATCTACGACTGGGTCGCCCGGACGCCCTGGATCGCGCCGCTGGCCGTCGATCCCGCCACCTACTCCAACACCGGCGTCTGCCTCGTGATCGCCGATCCGGACGTGCTCGCCCGGGGCGATGCGGCGGTCTCGGCCTTCGCGGCGGGGATCGTGGAGCGCCTCGACCGCGAGGGAGTCGCCCTCGACATCGGCGCCTATCGCGACGCCCCGGCGGGCCTGCGGATCTGGTGCGGCGCCACCGTGGAGACCGCCGATCTGGAGGCGCTGACGCCCTGGCTCGACTGGGCCTTCGCGGAGGAGAAGGCGGCGCTGACGCGGGCGGCGTAAAAGCGTCGGGGTCGATGCCCGGTCGCAGCCCCGCATCGTCATCGCGAGCGCGGCGCAGCGAAGCGATGACGGCCTGACGTAAAAAACCCCGGCCCTTTCGGAGCCGGGGTTTTCGTTTGCCTGGACGCGGCCCCGCAGGGCCGCGCCGTCCCATCTCAGTAATTGTAGGCGCGCTCGCCGTGATCGGCGATGTCGAGGCCCTCGCGCTCCTCTTCCTGCGTGACACGCAGGCCGATCGTCACGTCGACGAGCTTGTAGAGGATCGCCGAGCCGAGGCCCGACCACAGGAGCGTCAGGCCGACCGCCTCCGCCTGGATGATGACCTGGCTCACCATGTCGTAGGCACCGACCGCCAGCTCGCCCGGCTTCGAGGTGTAGTCGGGGATGCCGACGCCGCCGAGGTTCGGATCGACCAGGATGCCGGTCGCGAGCGCGCCCAGGATGCCGCCGACGCAGTGGACGCCGAAGACGTCCAGGGAGTCGTCGTAGCCCAGCGCGTTCTTCACGGTGGAGCACATCACGAAGCAGACCACGCCGGCGACGAGGCCGAGCACGATCGAGCCCATGGGGCCGGCGAAGCCGGAGGCCGGGGTGACGGCCACGAGGCCGGCGACCGCGCCCGACAGCATGCCGAGCAGCGACGGCTTGCCCTTGAGCGCCCACTCGGCGAACAGCCACGCCACCGCGGCGCCGCAGGTCGCCACGAAGGTGTTGAGCATCGCCAGCGCGGCGGTGCCGTTGGACTCGAGGTTCGAGCCGGCATTGAAGCCGAACCAGCCGACCCACAGCAGGGAGGCGCCGATCATGGTCATGGTCAGCGAGTGCGGGGCGAGGAGGTCGCGGCCGTAACCGATGCGCTTGCCCATGATCAGGCAGCCGACGAAGCCCGCGATGCCCGCGTTGATGTGGACAACGGTGCCGCCGGCGAAGTCCAGGGCGCCCTTCTGGAAGAGGAAGCCGGCATCCTTGTTGACCGCGTCGAGGGCCGCCTGGGCGGTCGCCTTCGAGGCGTCGTCGGTGGCGGCGGCCAGCGCCTTGGCGGCGTTACCGACGGCGTCCGGGCCGGCCCAGTACCAGACCATGTGGGCCATGGGGAAATAGATGATCGTGACCCAGAGGATCGTGAACACCACCAGCGCGGAGAACTTCATCCGCTCGGCGAAGGCGCCGACGATCAGCGCGGGCGTGATCATGGCGAACGTCATCTGGAAGCACAGATAGGCGTATTCCGGGATCACGACGCCGTTCGAGAAGGTCGCCACCGTCGAGTTCGCGTCGATGCCCTTCAGGAAGGCCTTCGAGAGACCGCCAACGAAGTCGTTGAGGCCGCCGCCGTTGGTGAAGGCGAGGCTGTAGCCGTAGAACACCCAGAGCAGGCCGACGATCGACACGATCGCGAACACCTGGGTCAGCACCGACAGCATATTCTTGGTGCGCACGAGGCCGCCGTAGAACAGCGCGAGGCCGGGGATGCTCATCATCAGCACCAGGGCCGAGGAGATCATCATCCAGGCCGTGTCGCCCTTGTTGGGGATCGGCGACGGCGGCGGCGAAGCGGCTTCCGGGGTCGGCGTCTGTGCGAGGGAGGGCTCGATCAGGAGGGCGGCGATGGCCGCCCCTCCCAAGCCGAGCATGAGGGCATGACGAAGTTTCATGGGCACGTGGCTCCCGGTCTTAAATCCGTGTTGTGTCAGAAGGTCTCGACATCGGCGGGCCCGGACGCGCCGGGCCGCGGATCAGAGGGCGTCGGCGTCGGTCTCGCCGGTCCGGATGCGCACCGCCTTCTCCAGCGGCATCACGAAGATCTTGCCGTCGCCGATCTGGCCGGTGCGGGCAGCCCCGGCGATGGCGTCGATCACGCTGGACGTCAGGTCGGAGGCGACGGCGACCTCGATCTTCAGCTTGGGCAGGAAGCTCACCGCGTATTCCGCGCCGCGGTAGATCTCGGTGTGGCCCTTCTGGCGGCCATAGCCCTTCACTTCCGTCACCGTCAGGCCGTGGACGCCGATTCCGGTGAGCGCGTCGCGCACCTCCTCGAGCTTGAACGGCTTGATGATGGCCATCACGATTTTCATGGGCGACGCCCCCTTCGAAGTCCTTGGGAACCGTTGCCGTCACCCGACTGCGGGATGGCCCGGCCCGGACCATCCGCAAGCTCGGGATGACCCGCGGTCGCAAGCCGCTATTCAAGGACTATGCCAGTCGCGCTTGGCTGGGAACATTTTCGCGGATCGTCATTCTGCCCATCGATTAGCCCGGATCGATCACATCCCGGGCAGACCCGGCGCAGGAGCCGCACAACGATAAGGCAAACTGCACGATTCCGTGCACACAGCGATGTTGCGGATCGGCAACGCACGCGCCGGATCGCGTTTTAATCCCGGATCGGGCGGATCAAACCCTCCTGGGCGACCGAGGCCACGAGGTTGCCGGCCCGGTCGAAGATCTGACCCCGCGCGAAGCCGCGGGCGCCGCCCGCGACCGGGCTGTCCTGCGCGTAGAGGAGCCAGTCGTCGATCCGGACGGGCCGGTGGAACCAGAGCGCGTGGTCGAGGCTCGCGGCCTGGATCGCCGGATCGAACACCGAGCGGGCGTGCGGGATCAGCGAGACGTCGAGCAGGGTCATGTCGGAGGCGTAGGCCAGCACGGCCCGGTGGAGCGCCGGATCGTCCGGCAGCGCCGAGGCCGCGCGCAGCCAGACATTGAAGATCGGGTCGGGGGCCCGGCCGCCCGCGCCCGCGGGCAGGTAGCGGTTCAGGTCGACCGGCCGCAGGGCGATCGGCCGCTCGCGACCGAAATAGGCCGCGATCGCCTCCGGCATCCCGGTGCCGCCGGCGGCCGCCAGGGCCTTGCCGTCGAGGAGACCCTCCGGTCCGGCCACCGCGGGCATCGCCGGCTGGTGCGTCAGGCCCTCTTCCACGACCTGATAGGAGACGGTCGTGGCGAAGATCGCCCGCCCGTGCTGGATCGCCTTGACCCGACGGGTCGTGAAGCTCCGTCCGTCCCGGATGCGCTCGACCTCGTAGACGATCGGCGTCCGGGGGTCCCCGGGCAGGAGGAAGTAGGCGTGGAGGGAATGGGCCGGGCGGTCGTCCGGCACCGTCCGGGTCGCGGCGACCAGCGCCTGCGCCACCACCTGCCCGCCGAAGACCCGCCGCCAGCCCGTCTTGGGGTTCTGGCCGCGGAACAGGTCGACCTCCAGGCGCTCCAGATCGAGGATGGCGATCAGCTCGGCGACGGCATCCGTCATCGCGTCGGTGTTGGCGTCGGTCATGACCCGCGGGGTTTCCGTTCGTTGTCCGCGTGCGACATAGGCTTTTCGAATGCACCAATCCACGCGTCCCACATGCGCGACCCAAGGAGATCCGCCACGATGACGGCCGAGACGCCCCGACCCGGCAGCCGCCGCCTCCTGATCGCCGGCGGCGGCCTGCCCAGCCTCGCCCTGGCCCTGGCGCTCAAGCAGGCCCATGGACCGGCGCTCGCCGTGACGGTGATCGATCCGGGCCGCGCCGATCCCGGGCGGCATCGCGGCCGCGCCTACGCCCTCGCGGCGGGCGGCCGGCGGATGCTCGACCGCCTCGGCCTGTGGCCCCGCGTCGCGGAGGCGGCCGAGCCGATCACCGAGATGGTCATCAGCGACAGCCGCCTCGCCGACCCGGTGCGGCCCGTCTTCCTGACCTTCGGCCGCGAGGCGGAGGACGACCGCGACCCGGGCGAACCCTTCGCCCACATGATCGAGGCGGAACCGCTGGCCGAAGCCCTGGCGGAGGCCTGCCGGGGGGCGGGGGTGTCGATCGTCGCCGCGGGGGTCGTGCGCGCGGTGCCGGAGGGTGCGGCGATCGGTGCGGTGCTGACGACCGGCGAGACCCTGCGGGGCGATCTGCTGGTGGCCGCCGACGGGGCGCGCTCGCGGCTGCGCGAGGCGGCGCGGATCGGCTGGGTCGGCTGGTCCTACCCGCAGGTCGGCATCGTGGCGACGATCGGCCATGCCCGGCCGCACGGGGGACGCGCCGTCGAGCATTTCCTGCCCGCCGGCCCGTTCGCGATCCTGCCACTGCGGGACGGCGGCCCCCTGGGGCACCGCTCCTCCATCGTCTGGACCGAGCGTTCGGACGACGCCGAGGCCCTGCTGTCCGGCGGGCCCGACGAGGTGCTGGCCGAGATCGAGCGGCGGTTCACCCTGGATCTCGGGACCCTCGCGCTGGAGCACGGCCCGAGCCGGCATCCCCTGGCCTTCGGCATCGCCCGTGCCTTCCGGGCCGAGCGTCTCGCCCTGCTGGGCGATGCCGCCCACGTGATCCATCCGATCGCCGGCCAGGGCCTCAATCTCGGGCTCGCGGATGCCGCGGCTTTGGCCGAGGCCGTGACCGAGGCGCTGCGTCTCGGGCTCGATCCCGGCGGACCCGACGTGCTGCGCGCCTACGAACGCGCCCGGCGCTTCGACAGCTTCGCCATGGCGGCGGCCACCGACGGGTTGAACCGTCTGTTCTCGAACGACGCCCTGCCGCTGCGCCTCGCCCGCGACCTCGGCCTCGGGATCGTGGACCGGCTGCCGGGGCTCAAGCGCTTCTTCATCGGCGAGGCCGCGGCCGCGCGCGGATCGCGGCCGCGTCTGATGCGGGGCGAAGCGCTCTGAGCGGGCGTCAGGCCCGCTCCGGAGCGGGACCGGACCCGGAGACGAGCGGGCGGTCGGCCTCCGGGGCCCACCTCCCCCCGAGAGCCCGCGCGGCACAGATCGCCAGGGCGGCGACGACCAGTCCGGCGATCACGTCGACGAAGTAGTGCCCCCCGTCGATCGGCGTGGCGGCGATGAGAAGGGCGTTGACGAGGAGGGCCGGGAACCGCGCCGCGCGCACGCTCCAGAAGGCCCAGATGTAGAGGCCGCCCAAAGCCGCGTGGAAGCTCGGAAACGTGATGATGCCCTCGACACGATCGAGGGAGATCGTCCGGAGCGTGCCGTCGCGCAGGCCGGTCAGATCCGCGACATGGACGTCGGCCGCGGCCGGCTCCAGCTGGGGGAAGTCTGCCGGAGACAGTCCCAGGAACTCGAAGTTCGCCATAGCTGGCGTCAGCGCCGAGATGAGGACCGTCACGGTCCCGGCGATGGCGAAGGCGAGGACGAAGTCCTGCAGGGCCCGCAACCGGCCGCTGAAGCCCAGCAGGATGACCGCCAGCATGGTCTGCAGGATCAGGCTGCGATAGGCGAGCGAGAGCACCAGCCCGAGCCGCGGATGGCCGTCCACGAAGGCCAGGTAGGCGCGCCAGTCCAGACCGAGCCGCTGGTCCCAGGCGTAAAAGGTCGCGTCCCAGAGCGGCCCGCCGGTGCTCGCCACGGCGTAGGACAGGGCGGCCGCGCAGGCGCTGAAGGCGATGACCTGCGCCAGGCCGTCGAGCGTGGCCGCGATGCGCGGTTCGGGACGGCGCGTGCGATAGACCAGCGCCAGGGCTTCGAGGCCCAGGCAGGCGCCGAGGGTGACGAGCGCGCTGTCCCAGGCGAAGCGCAGCCCGGCGATCGCCATCCAGACGCCGGTCGCGACCAGCATGGCGGCGATCAGAGGCCAGCTGCCGACGCGGCCGCGGGGGCGCTCAGCGAACATCGGGGCCGATCGCGTGTGGCGCTGTCATCGAAGGTCTTGAGGCCGGACTGGCCGGGGATGGTCCCGCACAAGTCTTAAGGATCCGCATCGGAAAAGCCCGGCTTCGCCGCGTCGATCCGGTCGCGTCGATCCGGGCCCGCAGGCGCCATCGGCCGGCCAGCCCGTCGACCACGCCCTCGGCGCCCCTGCGGACGGCCCGGATCGGCCCTCGCAGCGACAGGGCCGCCAGCAGGTGCAGCGGCAGACCGACGGCGGCCAGCAGCACCAGAAGACCCCACCTGTCCCAGTCCGGACGATACGGCGCCAGGAGCAGGAAGGCGCCGCTGACGATGTAGAGATCGAAGCTCGTCCGCCCCAGGAAGGCCGCCACCGCGCGCGGCGGACCGCGCAGCCGGTCCGCGACCGCCAGCATGAACCCGCAGCCCGCCACGGCCGTGACGGCGAAGAGCGCCGGGTTGCCGTACTGCCCCGTCGCGACATGGACGAAGTTCCGCGGCGCGCAGAGGAGGAGCACGGCCAGACCGCAGACGCCGAGCAGCGCGGACGCGTCGAGCGCGCGCCGGCCGAGACGCCGGCCCGCGACGTAGAACGGCAGGGCGCCGAGGAGCGCGTGGATCTGCCAGAACGGGAAGGCCTGCGCGCTGCAGATCCAGGACACGGCCAGGGCGGCGCCCAGAACGACCCAATAGGCATGGGGAAAGGCCAGGGCGAGCGCGGCGGCGTAGACCACCCGCACCAGCCCCAGGGCGACCAGGAACCAGAGCACGCTCAGGCTGAGGTCACGGCCGCGCAGCATGTCGAGGAGTGCGCTCCCCGGCGAAACGGTGCCGTCGAGAAGCGGCGGGATCAGCGCGAGGGTGCTGAACGCCAGCGCCGTGAGGACGAGCTTCAGGGCGGAGAGGCTCGCCGCGGCGATATCCTCATCCCCCCTGACCCGGTCGACCATCCCGCAGAGCAGGAAGAAGAACGGCATGTGGAAGGCGTAGATGACCCGCCAGACCGCGAGGGCGGGCCCCGGGTTGGGCCCCGACGGGCCGTAGAAGACGGGCTGCAGGAGGTGGCCGAAGAGGACCAGCAGCACGGCGAGGCCGCGCGCGGCGTCGAGCTGCGTGTCGCGGTGTCGGGCCATGAGATCGGTTCGCGGCATCGGGAACCGGATGATGCCGCGCCATGCTTTAGCAAGCCGTATCACCCGCTTGCGGAATCCACCCTCGACGGCGCCCGCGCAGCGCCGCGCGTCGGGACGCACCGGCGGGCCGCGCCTTGATCTCAGCCGGTGACGAGGGCGCGGGCCCGGCGCAGCCAGCGCAGGGACGCCTCGATCAGGGTCGGGCTGCGATGCTTGAGGATCGCCGATTTCAGCAGCGTCCGGGGCACCTCCCAGAGCTGGACGGATCCCACGGGGAAATGCGCCACGTCGCCCGGCGTCAGGTGATGGCGCCGGCCATCCGCGTCGGTGATGAAGACCTCGCCGTCGAGGATGGTGACGATCTCGTCGGCGTGGTGGGTCCAGCGGAACGTGCTGGCCGTGGTGCGCCACAGGTAGACCTGCGCGCTCCCGTCATGGGTCTGCGCGACTTCCGCGACCTCGGTGACCGGATCGCCCGCGACGACCCAGTGCGCCGGGATCGGCGCCGGGGCAAAGGCGGCCCCGCCGGGCCGGATCGCCGTGCTGGCGACGGGACGCCCCTGCTCGTGCAGCCGGATCTCGGCGAAGGCGCCGGCGCCGACCAGAACCGGCAGGATGGCGGCGGCGACGAGAAACTTCTTCACGGTCAGCTCCGCACCTCGGCGCGCGGCCCGCTTTCAGGCGAAGACAAGACTATCCGCGCATTGCCCGCGCAGGGGTAGCGGCTCGGGCGACCCTGTTCCAGCACAACCCCAAGATCTTCTTGGGTCGTCCTTAATGCGCCCGCGCCGGAGCGGACGCGGCCCGGGCCGCCCGTGCGATCCGGCTCAGGCCGCGTCGGCCCGGCGCTCCGTGATCCAGCGCGTCGCGTCGGCCCGCGGGGCGACGACATCGGTGTCGATGCGCAGTTGCGGGCTGTAGGCCGGATCCTCCGCGATAACGTCGCCCCAGCGGCGCAGGAAGCGCGCGATCTGCGAGCCCGGCGCGAAGCTGGTCTGCCGCGAGGCGCTCTCGTGATGCGCCATCTCGGCGAACGGCGTGTAGACGATGCGGTAGCCGAGCTGCCGCATCTTCAGGCACAGGTCGACGTCGTTGAAGTCGAGGGCGAAGGCCTCGTCGAAGCCGTTCACGGCCTCCAGCACCGCCTTGCGGGTGGCGAAGAGCGCGCCGGTCACCGCCGAGCAGTCGCGCTGCGTCAGGGCCCAGTCGCCGTAGGTCGGCTCGGCCGCGTCCCGGTTGTACCAGGGGTGGGCGAACACGTCGAAGATGCCGCCGGTCATGCCGGCATGCTGGATCTTGCCCGTGGGAAACAGCAGCCGGCCGCCGACCCCGCCGACGCCGCGGTCCAGCGCGAAGGCCAGGAGCGCCTCGATCCAGCCGGGCCGGCGCACGACGAGATCGTCGTTCATCAGGATGACGAGATCCGTCTCGGCCGCGCGCCAGAGCGTGTTCATCTTGGCCGCGTAGTTGAACCGCTCCCCCGGAGCCCGGGTGGTCAGCAGGCGGGTCACGGCGAACCGGTCGGAGCGCCCGCGATAGATCGCGTCGTCGGCCACGTCGTCGCCGATCAGCACGCGGATCCTGTCGGCCGGGTAGGTGCTGCGGCCGAGGCTGTCGAGCAGGTTGATCACATGCGGCTTGGCGCCCTCCACGACGCGGCCCTGATCGTCCTTCGGGCGGCTCTGGTTGGTCGGCACCACCAGGGTCACGCTGGGCCGCGCGTCGAGGGTCCGGCGGATCTCCAGCGTGTCAGCGGTCAGCCCGGGGGCGGCGCGCAGGGGCATGCCGGACGCGTCGAACCACCGGTCGAGGGCGTGGGCGCGGGCCGTACGCGTCGCCTTCGGGCGCTGCAGCGGCGAGGCGATCAGCGTTTGGGGGATCCGGTCGATGCCGATCCCGGCGGAGATCGCGCCGAGCAGGACGCGGAACCACGCGGCACTGCCGTGGCGCTTCCCGAAATCCGGGCTCAGACCGGCCAGGGCCGAGACCCGGATGAGGAGCGGGAAGCCGATATAATCGTCGGCCATGAGGAGGGCCGGGTTGAAGGTCGGCTTGCAATAGACGCTGCGGACCTGACCCGCGCCGTCCACCACGGCGTCATCGCCGTAGAAGATGCCGATATCGGGCCGCTCGGCCATCGCGCGCGTGAGATGCGCCACGAGGTCGGGGCACAGCTCGGAGGCTGCGGGAGCCACGAACACGGCCCGGCAGGCGGGCATCTGACCGGCCGCGATCTGGCCGAGCCGGCGCTCGTCGAGGGGACGGACCTGCGCGTCGAGGGGCAGCGGCAGGATCGCGTCCGGCCACGGGAGCGTGCCCCACGAGGCCGACGGGGCCGGAACCGGCTTCTTCTTCAACACGGGTCGCGTCTCCGGGGAATCAGGACCGTTCGGCGGCGAGCAGGCGGGTCAGGCTCGCCTCCATAGCGGTCGCCACCGCGCCGATGGACAGCCGCTCGCGGATGCGCGCCCTTGCGGCGGCGCCGATCCGGGCCGCGTCGCCGCCGGTCACCGCCCGGGCCGCGTCGTTGAGGGCCCGGGTGAGGTCCGCCTCGTCCACCTGGCCCCATTCGGCGCCGCGCAGATACGGGCCGTAGGTCTGGTCGAGGGCCGTGACCTCCGCCTTCACGGGGAAGCCGCAGGTGGCGTCGAGGAAGTCGCGGCAGCCGCCGTAATCGGTGGCGACCACGACCTTGCCCATCTCCATCGCCTCGGCGATCGTGAGGCCGAAGCCCTCCGAGGAGTGCGACGAGGCGTAGACCGCGCAGAGGTCGAACAGTGCGCCGAGCTCGTTCTGGGAGAGCGGCTGGTCGATCACCACCACGTCGCCCGCCGTTCCGACGAGGTCGAGGAGCTTCTTGCCCTCCTCGGGCAGGTCGAAGACGTGTTTGGTCTTCAGCACCAGTTGCCAACCCGCCTGCCCGAGCCCGGCCGCCCGGAAGGCCCGGATCAGGGCGTGCGGGTTCTTGCGGGCGAGATAGCTCGAGCCGTCGAAGGCGTAGAGGATCACCCGCTTGGACGGGTCGATGGCGAAGGCCTTGCGCAGGTTCGCCTTGGCGGCGGCGCTCGCCGGCTCGCCGGCCTCGTTCTCGACCACGTAGGGCACGACGTCGACCGGGATGTCGGTGATCTGCCGGAAGATCGCCGCGCAGAACTCCGTGGGGGCCCAGATCGCGTCGAGGCCGTCGACGGTGGGCAGCCAGCCGCCGGGCACGTGGGAGGTCTCCCAGACGAACAGCCCGATCTTCAGCCGCGCCGCCGCGGCGATCGCCCGCTGCCGGTCGCTCATCAGCGAGTGCCAGCTGTCGCCGTTGAAGTGCACCAGCGCGACGTCCGCGGGCCCCGAGAAGGTCCGGGCCTGCCACGCGGGCGCCACCCGGGCATGGACGTGGAACGGCCGCTCCATCGGGTGGACGTTCAGCGCGAAGGGCGCGCGGTGCAGGGCGCGGGCGTAGCTGCGGGCCGCGACGCCGAGCCCGTTGGCGTAGTTCATCGGCGAGACGAAGGCGACGCGCAGCGGCCGCTCCGGCGCCTGGGGCTTGCGCAGGTCCGCCCAGACCCTGCCGCCCGGATACGTGTAGGTCACGTCGAGCCGGTCGAGGTCGAAGCCGCGCTCGGCGATCGCCTCCCGCACCGCCGCCCCGCCGATCGCGGCGTGCTCGCCCAGCAGCGAGCGCTTCACGAACGGGAAGCCCTGGGCCAGCATGTTCTCCCAGTCGAACAGGGTGCGGTTGTTGCGCGGGTCGTTGACCAGCGACATGTGCTTGTTCTGGGCCGAGAACAGGCTGCGCATGCCGAGGCCGGCGGCGCGCATCCGTCCCGAGAAGGTCAGCTCGCACTCGGTGATCACCGCGTTCTTATCCGGCCAGTTCGCCACGGCCTGGAGGAACTGGCTGAACGCGTAGGAGGACAGGCAGCGCTTCTTCAGGGCCAGGAAGAAGCTCTGGAGGTGGTGGCTGTAGTAGAAATTGTCGGCGAGCCCGATCACCGCCTCCGGGAAGGCGTCGATCTTGGCGAGCAGGCCGGCGAAGTCGGCGCGGTCGAGGGGCCCGACGAGGCTGTCGTTGGCGAGGTAGAGCGTCTCGGAATCGAGGAGATCGGTGTCCTCCAGGAGGACATGCGCCCAGGCGGCGAAGTCGAAGCCGCGGTTCTCGCGGAGATAGACGGAGGCGCAGAGATCCAGGATCGCCTGGGGCACGGCGTTCTTGTGCTGGTCGGCGGCGATGATCAGGACGAGGTCGGTCCCGTTCTCCGCGAAGGCCCTCAGGTAGGGCTCGACATGGCCGCGGATCCGCCCCTCGGGGCAGTGGGTGATGAACAGGGCCGTGCGGCCGTGCCGGCGGGCCGTGCGCTTCAGGCAGGAGAGGCGCGCGTCGGAGGCTTCCGGCACAGCGGCGCCGGGGACGCGGCGGGTCAGGCGGCCGGCCTCCAGGCCGGTGGTGACGTAGTCGACCAGCGGGTTGAGGCCCAGCGCGGCGACCTTCGGGTAGCGGGCGCGGTACCAGGGCGCGTCGAAGCGCGGCGACGGGCTCGTCGTGCGCCCGCCATCGGCGAGGAAATGCGCCAGCGGGTTCTGCCCGGCCGCGTCGTCGGCCGCGCGGGTCGCCAAGTAGGTCTCGGCGTACCAGCGCGTGTCGAACCAGGGCCCGGGATCGAGCCCCTCGGCGGCGCCGTGCTCCAGGTAGTGGACCAGGGGGTTGAGGCTGTCGGCCCGGACCGCGGCGGATTGCGCCGCGTACCAGTCGGGATCGAACAGCGGATGGGGCGCGTAGCGGCGGTAGCCGCCGGCCATCACGTAGTGCTCCAGCGGCTCGAGCCCGCTGGTCTCCGCCTCGGGGCAGCGCGCCCGGTAGAACGCCGCGTCGAACAGGCCCGACCGGCGGATCAGGTCGACATGCCGGGACAGGCCGGCGAACTCCTCCGGGTTGCGCAGGTAGCCCTGCTTCCGGCCGGTCTCGAAGAAGTGGCTGAGGGCGTTGCCGCCGGCCGCGCGGGCATCCGGGTAGCGGGACAGGTACCAGGCGGTGTCGAACAGCGGCGACGGGTCGGTGTCGGACCGGGACAGGAAATCGGAGAACGCCCGGGCGCGGTGCTCGGCGCCACCGAGATAGCGCGCCGCGTACCAGTCCGGATCGAACAGGGGGTTGGGCCGGAGACCCGCCGCGGCGCCGCGGTCGATATAGTGGAGCAGCGGGTTGATGCCCTCGGCCCGGAGGCCAGGAACGGAATCGAGGTAGAGATCGCCGTGGAACAGCGGGTGCGGCCAGCGGCCCTCGCGGCCGCCATGGACCGCGTAGTGGAGCGCGGGATCGAGTCCCTCGCCGACGACGTCGGGATAGCGCCGCGCGTACCAGGCCGGATCGAACAGGCCGGATTCCTTGACCGCGCGGACGAGGTCCGCCTGACGGGGCTCGCTGCGGCGGCGGCGCTTCAGGCGCCGGGTCAGCGGGCGCGCGAGGGATTGCGCCGCACCGGCGAGGCCGGCCTTCTCCGACGATCCGACGACGAACACATCTCGAAGGCGCATGGTCAGGTCCGGATACGCGGGAAGCCCGCAAAGCTGCCCACGCCGCGATCCGCGAGAGACATCAGAGGGTTCGGCCGGCCCGGCGGTCGCGGGTGAGGACCGCCTCGGCTTGGGCGTCTTCCTAAAGGTCCCGGTCGCCGACGCCAAGACCTGCGCCCGGGGAGGCGGTTTCGCTTCGGGTTGTGGTGTCGGGTCCACGCTGCGATAGCGGCGCCGCGGACCGAAGCATCCGGGCAAAATCGTGCGACGATGGCGTGCGGCGATCCCGACCTTGCCAGCCCGGCACCAGAAGCCCCACACTTGTCGGAATGGCCAGAGGGGTCCCGCGGGGCTCCGGACAGGAGATGGATAGCGGCATGACGCAGGGGATCAGCCCGGCCACGACCCTCGACGACGGCATCGTGGCGACCGCGGAGAGCTGCCTCGCTGCCGTCGGCGCGGCCCGCGAGGCGATCCACGGGGTGATCTTCGGCCAGGAGAAGGTCGTCGATCTCGCCCTCGTGACCATCCTGGCCGGCGGCCACGGGCTGCTGGTGGGCCTGCCGGGATTGGCCAAGACCAAGCTCGTGGAGACGCTCGGCACCGTGCTGGGCCTCGACGCGCGGCGCGTGCAGTTCACCCCGGACCTGATGCCCTCCGATATCCTCGGCACCGAGATCCTGGAGGAGGATGCCGAGCGTCGCCGCGCCTTCCGGTTCGTGCAGGGGCCGGTCTTCACGCAGCTCCTGATGGCCGACGAGATCAACCGGGCGAGCCCGCGTACGCAGTCGGCCCTGCTCCAGGCCATGCAGGAGGGCCACGTCTCGGTGGCGGGCGCCCGCCACGACCTGCCGCGGCCGTTCCACGTGCTGGCGACGCAGAACCCGATCGAGCAGGAGGGCACCTACCCCCTGCCCGAGGCGCAGCTCGACCGCTTCCTTCTGGAGATCGACGTCGGCTATCCCGACCGCGCCGCCGAGCGGCGGATCCTGATCGAGACCACCGGCGTCGACGAGGCGCGGCCGCGCGCGGTGATGTCCACCGAGCAGCTGCTCACCGCCCAGCGCCTCGTGCGCCGGCTGCCGGTGGGGGAGGCCGTGGTCGAGGCGATCCTCGACCTCGTCCGCGCGGCCCGGCCGGATAGCGGCGACGCCCTGGTGAAGGACAAGCTCCTCTGGGGGCCGGGCCCCCGCGCCAGCCAGGCCCTGACGCTCGCCGCCCGCGCCCGGGCCCTGATCGAGGGCCGGGTCGCGCCCTCCGTGGCCGACGTGAAGGCGCTGGCCGAGCCGGTGCTCAAGCACCGCATGGCGCTGAGCTACACCGCCCGCGCCGACGGCGAGACCATCGAGGGCCTGATCGCCAAGCTTGCGGAGAAGCTCTGAGCCTTCGGCAGTATCGAGTGAGGCGGATGCCGGCGAACGTGAAGAACATGCGTGGTCCAAAGCCGTCGTCAGCGCGGAACCCCGCCGAAGGACTGCGCTGACGATGGTGGCGACGAACGCCCTCGACGCGGGCAGGCGCAGCCCCGGCCGGCGCGAGAGCGAGGGCGCGGCCGCCCTCTCCGACAAGTTGCCCCGCCTCGTCCTGGAGGCGCGGCGCGTGTCGAGCCTGCTCGCCCACGGCCTCCACGGCCGCCGCCGGGCCGGGCCGGGCGAGAGCTTCTGGCAGTTCCGCCCCTTCGTCACCGGCGAGGCCGCCGCCCGGGTCGACTGGCGCCGCTCGGCCCGGGACGACCGGCTCTACGTGCGCGAACGGGAATGGGAGGCCGCCCACAACATCTGGCTGTGGATCGACCGCTCGGCCTCGATGGGCTTCGTTTCCGATCTCGCGTCGGCGTCCAAGATCGAGCGGGCTCTGGTCCTCGGTCTGGCCCTGGCGGACGCCTTCGTCGAAGGCGGCGAGCGGGTGGGCCTCCTCGGGTTGACCCGTGCAAGCGCGTCGCGGGGGATCGTCGAGCGTCTGGCCCAGGCGCTGGTGGCCGACCCTGCGGGCCTCACCCAGGACCTGCCGCCCCGTGCCAATCCCGCCCGCTTCGACGAGGTGGTGCTCATCGGCGACTTTCTGACCGCGCCGGACCGGATCGCCGCGGCCGTGCAGAACCTCGCCGGCCGCGGCAGCCGCGGCCATCTCCTGATGGTGGTGGACCCGATCGAGGAGACCTTCCCCTTCACCGGGCAGGCGGTCCTGCACGATCTGGAGGGCGGCCTCAGCCTCGATATCGGCGACGCCGATGCCTGGGGCGCGCGTTACCGCGCCCGGATCGCCGAGCACCGGGCCGCCCTTGCGGCGATCACCCGCGGCCAGGGCTGGACGCTGACGATCCATCGGACGGACCGGCCGGCGAGCGAGGCGGCCCTGCGGCTCGCCACGCTGATCGCCGCCCGCGGCACGGAGTGAGGCCGCCATGCTGGGTCTGACCTTCGCCGCCCCGCTGGCGCTCGCCGCCCTGATCGGCCTGCCGGCCCTGTGGTTCCTGCTGCGGGTGACCCCGCCGCGCCCGCGGCGGATCAATTTCCCGCCGCTGAAGCTCGTCGCGGACCTGATGCCGCAGCGGCAGACCCCGGCGCGGACGCCGCCCTGGCTGCTGATCCTCCGGCTTCTGATCGCCGCCGCCCTGATCCTGGCGGTGGCCGGCCCGGTCTGGAATGCCGGGGGCATCGGGGCCGGAGGCGGCCGCAGCGCCCTCCTCGTGCTCCTCGACAACGGCTTCCCCGCCGCCCACGACTGGCGCGACCGGCTGCGCGTCGCCACCGACGCCGTGGAGGGCGCGGCCCGTGACGGCCGTCCGGTGGCGGTGATCGGGCTCGCCGACGCGCCATCGGCCTTCGAGGCGAAGACGCCGGCCGCCGCCCTGGAGCGTCTGCGCGCCCTGGCGCCGCGCCCGATCCTCCCCGCCCGCGACGCGCATCTCGCCACGATCGAGACGTTCCTGGACAAGAACCGGGGTGCCGCCCTCGTCTGGATCAGCGACGGCGTCGCCGGCGCGAACGATACGCGCTTCGCAAAGGGTCTCGCCGATCTCGCCGGCGACAAGGGCGCCGCCCTCACGGTGCTGCGCGCCGACAGGCCGCCGGCCCTGGCCCTCACCGCCACCGAGAACGCCGGCAAGCTCGTCACGCACGCCCTGCGGGCCGCGCCGAACGGGCGCGATACCGGTTTGATCCGGGCGCTCGACCAGAAGGGCCTGCCGCTCGCCGAGCGCGACTTCGCCTTCGCGGCCGACGCCACCGAGGCGGACGCGACCTTCGAGCTGCCGGTGGAGCTGCGCAACAGCATCAGCCGGCTTGAGATCGCGGGCGAGCGCTCGGCCGGCGCGGTGGTGCTGCAGGACGAGCGCGGCAAGCGGCGCCGGGTCGGCCTCGTCTTCGGCGGCACCCTCGACCAGGCACAGCCCCTGCTGGCGCCGACCTACTACCTGTCCCGGGCGCTCCAGCCCTTCGCGGACGTTCAGGAGCCGCGGGGCGCCAAGGGGATCGCCGAGTCGATCAACCAGCTCCTCGACAATCAGGTCTCGGTCCTCGTTCTGGCCGATGTCGGCGCGCTGGACGAGAAGACCACCGCCCGGATCGAGAGCTTCGTGAAGGAGGGCGGGATGCTGCTGCGCTTCGCCGGCCCGCGGCTCGCTGCCGGCAACGATCCGCTGGTGCCGGTGCGGTTGCGCCGGGGCGGCCGGACGCTCGGCGGCACCCTCTCGTGGGACAGCCCCAAGACCTTGGCGCCGTTCCCGCCCGAGAGCCCCTTCGCGGGCCTGACGCCGCCGGCCGATATCGGCGTGCGCCGCCAGATCCTGGCCGAGCCGGACGGCGACCTGCCGAATCGGACCTGGGCCTCCCTCCAGGACGGCACCCCGATCGTCACCGCGCAGAAGCGCGGCCAGGGCACGATCGTGCTGTTCCACGTCACCGCCGACACGACGTGGTCGAACCTTCCGCTCTCGGGCCTGTTCATCGACATGCTCCGACGCGTCGTGGCGTTGGCTGGCGCCTCGGCGCCGGTGCAGGGGGATCCTTCCCGGGCCACCGCGCCGGTGCTCGCCCCGCGGGTGACCCTCGACGGGTTCGGCGCATTGGGCTCGCCGCCGGCCTCGGCCACCGCGGTGTCGGCCGACTACGTCGACCGGGCGACCCTTGAGCATCCGCCGGGCTTCTACGGCCCGCCGGACGGAGGCATCAGCGTGAACGCCCTGAAACCGGATGATCGGTTGAAGCCCCTCGACGCCGCAGCCCTCGACGGCGCCCGGTTCGGATCCCTGGCGGGCGCCGAGACCCTGGACCTGCGACCGAGCCTGTTCACCCTGGCGCTGCTTCTGCTGGCCCTCGACACACTGGCGGGCCTGTGGCTCGGCGGCTTCCTGCGTCGCGGCGGCCTGGTGGCTCGCCTCCGCGGGCGGCCGGCCGCTCTGGCTCTCGGCGCCCTGCTCCTGCTCGCCGCCCTGCCGGTGCGCCCTGCCCAGGCCGAGGAGCCGCCGGCCAACCGGCCGAACGGCGTCGAATCGGCACTGGTCACGCGCCTCGCCTACGTGATCACGGGCGACGCCGCCGTCGACGAGGCGAGCCGGACCGGCCTCACCGGGCTGACCCAGATGCTCGCCGCGCGCTCCGCCCTGGAGCCGGGTGAGCCCGCCGGCATCGATCCGGCCAAGGACGAGTTGGCCTTCTACCCGCTGATCTACTGGCCGATCGCCCCGAACCGGCCGCAGCCCTCGGACGTGGCGATCCGCAAGATCGACGCGTTCATGCGCAACGGCGGGACCGTCCTATTCGACACCCGGGACGGGCTCACCGCCCGGCCTGGCGGTCCGCCCACCCCGGAGGCCGCGTATCTCCGCAAGATGCTGGCGACGCTCGAGGTCCCGGAGCTGGAGCCGGTGCCCCTCGACCACGTGCTGACCAAGGCGTTCTACCTGGTGGACAGCTTTCCGGGTCGCTACGCCACCGGCCAGACCTGGGTGGAGGCTCTGCCACCGGCCGCCGATGGCGTCGAACGCCGTCCCGCCCGGGCCGGCGACGGCGTGAGCCCGATCATCATCACGAGCAACGACCTCGCCGCCGCCTGGGCGGTGGGGCGTCGGGGCGAGCCGCTCTATCCCGTCGTGGGCGGTGACCAGCGCCAGCGCGAGATGGCGTTCCGGGGCGGCGTGAACATCGTGATGTACACGCTCACCGGCAACTACAAGGCGGATCAGGTCCATGTGCCCGCGCTGCTGGAGCGGCTGGGGCAGTGACGACCGTCGCGACGTTCCCAAGGCCGCCCGTGCTCCCATCCATCGTCCTCGTCCTGAGGTGCGGCCGCGCAGCGGGCGCCTCGAAGGAGCCCTCCAGAGGTCTCGGCGATCCCTGGAGCCCTCCTTCGGGGCCGCTGACGCGGCGCCTCAGGATGAGGGGATTTGATCGGTCGACCGCCTCGTCCCGCATACGCATCCCGGAGGCCGGACCATCATGCTGAGCCTCAGCTTCACCCCCCTCCTGCCCTGGCCGGCGATCGCCGTCCTGGGCGTCATCGTCGTCGTCCTGGCGGTGTTCGCCGTCCTGGCCCGGGGCCGGACCGCTCTGCTGCGCGTGCTCGTCCTCGCTCTCGTTCTGGCAGCGCTCACCAACCCGGCGCTGGTGCGCGAGGACCGGGAGCCCGTGAAGGACGTCGCCGCCATCGTGGTCGACCGGTCCGGATCCCAGGCCCTGGGCGACCGGCCGCAGATGACCGACGCGGTCCGTGCCGAGCTGCAGCGCCGGTTCGGTGCGCTCACCGACATCGAGCCCCGCTTCATCGACGTACCGGATTCCAAGGACGGCGATGACGGCACCAAGCTGTTCACGGCCCTGAGCCAGGCCCTCGCCGACGTGCCGCCGGAACGCCTGGCCGGGATCGTGATGCTCACCGACGGCGTGGTGCACGACATCCCCGCCTCCCTGGCGCAGCTCGGCATCAAGGCGCCGCTCCACGTCCTCGTCACCGGTCATCCGGACGAGCGCGACCGGCAGATCAAGCTCCTGGAGGCGCCCCGCTTCGGCATCGTCGGCAAGGATCTGACGATCCGCGCCGAGGTCATGGAGCGCGGCGGGACCGGCCACGCCGTCGTCACCGTGCGCCGCGACGGCGAGGAGATCGGCCGGCGGGACGTCGCCACCGACAAGCCGTTTTCCCTCAACCTGCGCATCGAGCATGGCGGCCCGAACGTCGTCGAGATCGAGGTCGAGCCGCTGCCGGGCGAGCTGACCACGGTGAACAACCGCGCGGTCCTGCCCATCGAGGGGATCCGCGAGAAGCTCAGGGTGCTCCTCGTCTCCGGCGAGCCGCACCAGGGCGAGCGCACATGGCGCAACCTTCTGAAGTCGGACGCCAATGTCGACCTCGTCCACTTCACCATCCTGCGCCCTCCGGAGAAGCAGGACGGCACGCCGATCTCGGAACTCTCCCTGATCGCCTTCCCGACGCGCGAGCTGTTCGTCCAGAAGATCAAGGACTTCGACCTGATCATCTTCGACCGCTACGCCAATCAGAGCGTGCTGCCGCAGGCCTATTTCGACAACATCGTCCGCTACGTCCGCGAGGGCGGCGCACTCCTCATCGCGGCCGGGCCCGAATTCGCCGGACCGGCGAGCCTGGCGCGCACCCGGCTGGCCGGGATCCTGCCGGGCGACCCGGACGGGCGCGTGGTCGAGAAGCCCTACAAGGCGACGCCGACGCAGGTCGGCCAGCGCCACCCGGTGACCCGCGCCCTCCCGGGCTCGGATGCGAACCCGCCCGCCTGGGGCGACTGGCTGCGCATCGTGGAGGCGCGCACCCGCCCCGGCATCCAGCCGATCCTGTCGGGGGCCGAGGGGCTGCCGCTGCTCGCCCTCTCGCGCGAGGACAAGGGCCGGGTCGCCCTGCTCCTGTCCGACCACGCCTGGCTGTGGGCCCGGGGCTACCAGGAGGGCGGGCCGTATCTGGATCTGCTGCGCCGCCTCGGCCACTGGCTCATGAAGGAGCCGGCCCTGGAGGAGGAGGCGCTGCGCGCGCAGACCACCGGACGCGGCCGCGAGGTCCGGGTGGAGCGCCAGACCATGGCGGACCAGGCCGAGCCGGTCACCGTCACCGGTCCCACGGGCAAGGTGACGACCCTCACCTTGAAGCCCGGTGAACCGGGTCTGTTCACGGCGACCTTCGATGCGGAAACACTGGGGCTGCACACGCTGCGCTCGGGAAACCTCGTGGCCTTCGTGAGCGTCGGCCCGGCCAATCCGCGCGAACTCGCCGACGTGTTCAGCGACACCGAGCGCCTGAAGGCCGTGGCCGACGGATCGAGCGGCTCGGTGCGCCGGGTCGCCGAGGCCGGCGGCGGCATCCAGGTGCCACGCCTCGCCCTGGTGCGCGGCGGCCGCCTCGCGGGCAGCGACTGGATCGGCTTCCGGCCGAGCGACAGCGCCAATATCCGCGGCGTCGAGGTCTATCCCCTGGCACTCGGCCTCGCGGCGCTGGCCGCCCTGGCGGCCGCCCTGCTCGCCATGTGGCTGGTCGAGGGCAGACGGGGCCGGGCGGCGTGACAGGCCTTCGGATGGGGAATGGCCGTCGCTCGCGCCGGGCGGCGTACGGCCCCGCATGGTCGACGGATGGCGGCCCGCGTCCTATGACCCCCTGATATTTCGAGTTGTCCGCGCCCGCGCGGGCCCGATGCAACGGAGACAGCCTGCCCGTGACAGCGCAGACCGTGACTGGACGCCTCCTCGCCGCGACGCTCCTCCTCGCCTGCCTCCAGCTCGGTCCGGCCCACGCGCAGGAACCGGTCGCGATGCCGTCGACGCCGGCCACCCTGCCGGCCGCCAACGGCCAGTGGACCCACGCGATCACGCTGATGGGCCAGCCGAAATACGGCCCCGACTTCAAGCATTTCGACTATGCCGACCCGGCCGCGCCCAAGGGCGGGATGGTCCGGTTCGGGGCCCAGGGCGGCTTCGACAATTTCAACATCGTCGTCGCCGGCCTGAAGGGCGACCTCGAGAACGGCATCCAGCAGATCTACGATTCGCTGATGACCGAGTCCTCGGACGAGCCGTTCACCTCCTACGGCCTGCTCGCCGAGGCTGTGCGGATCGCCCCCGATCTCGGCTCGGTCTCGTACCGGCTGCGCGAAAACGCCCGCTGGCATGACGGCAAGCCGATCACCCCCGAGGACGTGGTCTGGTCTTTCGACGTGCTGAAGGCCAACAGCCCGTTCTACGCCGCCTATTACCAGACCGTGGCCAAGGCCGCGGTGACCGGGCCGCGCGAGGTGACCTTCACCTTCACGGAGACCGGCAACCGCGAGCTGCCGCAGGTGATCGGGCAGCTGCGCGTCCTGCCCAAGCACTGGTGGACCGCCCAGGACGCCAACGGCAAGCCGCGCAGCGTCACCGAGACCACCCTGGAGCCGCCGCTCGGCTCGGGCCCCTACCGGCTCGCGAAGTTCGAGCCGGGCCGCACCACGACCTACACCCGCGTCCCCGACTACTGGGGCAAGGACCTGCCGGTGAATGCCGGGCGCTACAACTTCGACACCGAGCGCTACGAGTATTTCCGCGACGGCACCGTGCTGGTCGAGGCGCTGAAAGGCGATCTCTACGACTTCCGCGTGGAGAACATCGCCCGGAACTGGGCGACCGCCTATGAGGATTTCCCGGCCGTGAAGGAGGGGCGGCTCATCAAGGAGGCCTTCCCCGAGCGCGGCATGGGCATCATGCAGGCCTTCGCGTTCAACACCCGCCGGGACAAGTTCAAGGACCCGCGCGTCCGCCGGGCCTTCAACCTCGCGATGAACTACGAGGAGATGAACAAGGCCCTGTTCTACGGCCTGTACAAGCGCATCAACTCCTACTTCTTCGGCTCGGAACTCGCCTCATCGGGCCTGCCGGAGGGCGAGGAGAAGGCGATCCTCGAGAGCGTCCGGGACAAGGTCCCGCCTGCCGTCTTCACCACGCCCTACGCCAACCCAATCAACGACGGCCCGGAGGCGGTGCGCAAGAACCTGCGCGAGGCCGTCGGCCTGCTGCGCGAGGCCGGCTTCGAGCTGCGCGGCGGCAAGATGGTCAGCAAGGCGACCGGCGAGCCGCTGACCGTCGAGTTCCTGGAGTTCCAGAACACGTTCGAGCGCGTGATCCTGCCGTTCTCCGCGCAGCTGAAGCTGATCGGCATCGACGCCACCCTCCGGGTGATCGATCAGGCCCAATACCAGAACCGCATCCGCAACTTCGATTTCGATGTCACCACGACGTCGTGGGGCGAGTCGCTCTCGCCGGGCAACGAGCAGCGCGAGTACTGGGGCGCGGCGGCGGCCGACAAGCCCGGTTCGCGCAACCTGATCGGGATCAAGGATCCCGGCATCGACGCCCTGATCGAGAAGGTGATCTTCGCCAAGGACCGGCACACCGTGATCGCGGCGACGCGGGCCCTCGACCGCGTGCTCCTGGCGCACGATTACGTCGTCCCGCAATGGTCTTCCGACCAGCAGCGGACGCTGCGCTGGAACCGGTTCGGCCACCCGGCGATCCTGCCGCTCTATGCCAGCTCCGGCTTCCCGACGACGTGGTGGTACGACGAGAAGCTGGCCACCAAGACCGGGGCGCCCCGTTGACGGGCGGTCCCGGGTTGCCGACCCGGCGCGGGCTGGTCCTCGGCGCCGGCGCCCTGGCGGCGATGCCGCCGTGGCGCCGCGCCAAGGCGGCCGACGCCGCCGAGCGCCACGGCCTGTCCAGCTTCGGCGAGCTGAAATACGGACCCGACTTCGCGCATTTCGACTACGTGAACCCGATGGCACCGCGCGGCGGGCGCTTCTCGGCGCAGCTCGCCGCGACGACAGGAAACCAGTCGCTCAACACCTTCAACACGCTCAACATTTACGTGCTGCGCGGCGACGGGGCCGCCGGCATGCCCCTGACCTTCGACAGCCTGATGGTCCGGGCCCTCGACGAGCCGGACGCCCTCTACGGGCTGGTGGCGCGCGCCGTCACGGTCAGTCCGGACGGCCTGACCTACACCTTCGCCCTGCGCCCGCAGGCGCGGTTCCATGACGGCTCGCCGCTGACCGCGCGGGACGCGGCCTTCAGCCTCAAGCTCCTGCGCGACAAGGGCCACCCCGAGATTGCCGAGGTGATCCGGCCCATGACCGATGCCCGGGCCGAGGGCGACGGGCGACTGGTGGTGACCTTCGAGCCGGGCCGCGCCCGGGACCTGCCGCTGTTCGTCGCGCAGCTGCCGCTCTTCTCCGCCGCCTACTACGCCGGCCGGGACTTCGAGGCCTCGACCCTGGACGCGCCCCTCGGCTCCGGGCCCTACCGGGTCGGCACGGTCGATCCGGGCCGGTCCATCGGCCTGGAGCGCGTGCCGGATTACTGGGCCGCCGAGCTGCCGGTGAATGTCGGCCAGAACAATTTCGACGCGATCCGCTACGAGTATTTCCGCGACCGCACCGTGGCGTTCGAGGCGTTCAAGAGCGGCGCCTTCACGTTCCGCGAGGAGTTCACCGCCCGGGTCTGGGCGACCGGATACGATTTCCCGGCGATGACCGAGGCTCGCGTGGTCCGCGAGATGGTGCCGGATGCCCGGCCGAGCGGCACCCAGGGCTGGTGGATCAACACCCGCCGCGCGGCGTTCCGCGACCCGCGGGTGCGCGAGGCGATCGGCCTGTGCTTCGATTTCGAATGGTCAAACCGCAACCTGATGTACGGCGCCTACACGCGCACGGCCTCGTTCTTCGAGAATTCCGACCTCAAGGCGACCGGCAAGCCCTCGGCCGAGGAACTCGCCCTGCTGGAGCCGTTCAAGGACCTGCCGCCGGAGGTATTCGGCGAGGCCTGGACGCCGCCGGTCTCCGACGGGTCCGGCCAGGACCGGGCGCTGCTCAAGCGCGCCGACGCGCTCCTGCGGGAGGCCGGCTGTACCCGCCAGGGTGGCAGCCTCATGCTGCCCGGCGGCCAGCCCCTGACCCTCGAGTTCCTCGATGAGGATCCGGTCTTCCAGGCGGTCACGCAGCCGTTCATCCGCAACCTGGGCCTGCTCGGCATCAAGGCGAGCCTGCGCACGGTCGACCCGTCCCAGTACCAGGCGCGGCTCAAGGATTTCGACTTCGACGTCACGCCGCGCCGCTACAGCAGCGGGCTCACCCCCGGCGCGGAGCTGCGCGAGACCTACGGCTCCCGGTCTGCCGGGACCGCGGGCTCCAACAACCTCTCGGGGATCGCCAACCCGGCGATCGACGCGCTGCTCACCGCCGTCGCCGACGCGACGTCGCGGGCGGACCTGACCACCGCCTGCCGGGCCCTGGACCGGGTCCTGCGGGCCGGGCGCTACTGGGTGCCGATGTGGTACGCCTCGACCCACCGCCTCGCCCTGTGGGACGTGTTCGGCCGCCCGGCCACGCCGCCGAAATACGATCTCGGCGCCCCCGGAACGTGGTGGTTCGACGCCGACAAGGCCAAGCGGATCGGCCGGGACTGACGCCATGCTCGCCTACATCCTGCGCCGCATCGGCCTGATGATCCCGACCCTGTTCGGGATCATGCTGATCACCTTCACGATCGTGCAGTTCGCCCCAGGCGGCCCGGTGGAGCGGGTTCTGTCGCAGCTCCAGGGGCAGCGCGACGGAGCCATGTCCCGTGTCACCGGCGGATCGGGCGACCTCGGCGGTGCCAGCCGGCCGTCGGGCGGTGGCGGCGACGCCAGCTCCCGCTATCGCGGCGCTCAAGGGTTGAGCCCGGAATTCATCGCCAAGCTCGAGAAGCAGTTCGGCTTCGACAAGCCTGCACCCGAGCGCTTCGCCAAGATGCTCTGGGACTATGTCCGGTTCGATTTCGGACGCAGCTACTTCCGCGATGTCACCGTCATCCAGCTGATCAAGGAGCGGCTGCCGGTCTCGATCTCGCTCGGCCTGTGGATGACGCTCCTGTCCTACGCGATCTCGATCCCGCTGGGCATCCGCAAGGCGGTGGCGGACGGCACGCAGTTCGACCGCGCGACCTCCTTCGTGGTGATCATCGGCTACGCGATCCCGGGCTTCATGTTCGGACTGATGCTCATCATCCTCTTCGCCGGCGGATCGTTCTACCAATGGTTCCCGCTGCGCGGGCTGACCAGCGAGGGCTGGGAGAGCTTCTCGACCTGGCACAAGGTGACCGACTACGCGTGGCACATGGTGCTGCCGCTCACCGCCCTGGTGATCGGCGCCTTCGCAACCTCGACCCTGCTCACGAAGAACTCGTTCCTCGACGAGATCCGCAAGCAGTACGTGCTCACCGCACGGATGAAGGGGCTCTCCGAGCGGCGCGTGCTCTACGGCCATGTGTTCCGCAACGCCATGCTGATCGTGATCGCGGGCTTCCCCGGGGCCTTCATCTCGGCCTTCTTCACCGGCTCGCTGCTGATCGAGACGATCTTCTCCCTCGACGGCCTGGGCGAGCTGTCGTTCCGGGCGATCGTCGGGCGCGACTATCCGGTGGTGTTCGCCACCCTCTACATCTTTTCGCTGCTCGGTCTCGCGGTGAACCTGCTCTCCGACCTGATCTACGTCTGGATCGACCCGCGGATCGACTTCTCCGCGCGGGCGACGTGAAGATTTTCCAGGGCGCCCACACCATACGAAAGGATACGGATCGCTGAAATTTCTTCCTCATCACGCGGGACAGAAAAGATTCACCCCGACCCAGACCCCTTCAACACGCATACGCCGGCTGACACAGACCGCATTTGCTGGCAATGTCAGGGCAGGATCGATCCTGATCTGCGACTTTAGGCAGACGGGTCGTGGCAGTGTCTTCTGGCGTAGGCTCGTCGTCGATGTCGGACCAGCACGGAAGCTTGGAAGCCGGGCCGCGCCCCGCTCCCATTGCCGTCATCGGGGCAGGCTTTAGCGGCACGATGGCGGCGATACAGCTGCTCGCCCGCTTGCCGCCGCACCAGTCGGTTCTGTTGTGTGAACGGGCGGAGCGCTTCGGGAGCGGTCGCGCCTACGCCACCGGGAACCCCGACCACCTGCTCAACGTGCGCGCCGCCAACATGAGCGCCTATCCCGACCGGCCCTCCCATTTCGAAGACTGGCTTTCGAAGATCGCCGCGGGTGAGGCGGGCACCGGTGCCGGCAACCCCGCGATCGGGCAGGGACATGTGGGCATCTGGCGGACCCCGGCCGGGACCTTCGCGGCACGCGGGCTATACGGAGATTATCTGGCGGCGCTTCTGACCGAAGCGGTGACAGGCGGTTCGACGCCGCGGCTGCACCTGATCAACGACATGATCATCGACCTCGTGCCGGACGAGGACCGTCTGGTCATGGTTGCCGAGGGCGGCCGACGCGTCGACGTCGCGGGTGCGGTGCTGGCGATGGGCAACCTCGCCCTGCCCCAGGAACCGGAAAGCCGCTTCCGGGGCGATCCGTGGAAGCCGGAGCATGACGCGCGGCTGCATCCGGATCATCCGGTTCTCATCATCGGGACCGGTCTCAGCATGGTCGATGCGGTGATCAGTCTTCGGCGCCAAGGCTTTCGCGGGCAGATCATCGCGCTCTCGCGGCGGGGGCAGATCCCGGCCGTGCACGTACGCGCCGCCCCCTGGCCGCGTCCGGACTTCACGGCCGCAGAGACCCGTTCGATCACCCGGCTTCTGGGCCGGATCCGCCGGGAGGTCGCCTCCGCGGCGGAGGCTCGCATCGCCTGGCACGGGGTGATCGACGCTCTGCGAACGGTTACGGACGCCCTCTGGCTCGGCTTGCCGCCAGCCGACCAGGCGCGCTTCCTGCGCCATCTCCGCCCGTTCTGGGACACGCATCGGCACCGCTCCGCACCGCCCACAGGCGCGGCCATCGCCGACGAGATCGAAGCCGGCTCGCTTCAGGTGCTCGCCGGAAAGCTGGTGGCGATCGAGGATCAGACCGGTGAAGCGCGCGTCACGTACCGGCCGCGGGGGGCATCCGAACCCAGAACCCTCGGCGTGCAGCGCATCTTCGATGTTCGCGGCGTCGGACGGGTCGCGGATACGACCGACCCGCTTCTGCGCAATCTGATCGGTCGCGGCCTTGTCCGGGCCGGTCCGTTCGGCCTCGGTCTTGCCGTGCGCCCCGATCTGACGGTCCTGGGTGCATCCGATACAGCGGCGCGCCTCTGGACTCTGGGCCCGTTGCTCCGCGGCGCATACTGGGAATGCACGGCCGTGCCGGACATCCGCAACCAAGCCGTCGACCTGGCTCGGTCCGTCGCGGCGGCGCAGGAACCGTCCGCATCGCTTGAGCCCTCTGCACAGGCTTGAGAGTCGGTCCCAATCAGGTTGCCGAGCGGGGAGGGTGAGCGTCGAGCACCCGCGCCACCGTCAGTCGTAGTGTCTGGACACTTCGATACCCCACCGCCGCCGCCACAACCCGGGGCGGGCGTCCTTCGGCCGCAAGCGCGAGTGCGCGGATCACCCGGGCCCGGGCCCGCCAATCACCGAAACTCAGGCCCGTCTCGGCGCGGAACCCCCGGGTCAGCGTCCGCCGGCTCGCCCCGGCCCGGTCGGCCCAGGCATCGAGGTCGTCCTCCGAGGCCGGATTCTCGATCAGCTCCAGGCAGACCCGGCGCAGGCGTGCGTCGCGCGGGAGTGGCAGGGCGAGCGGCGTGGCGGGGGCCCGGCCGATCTCGTCGAGGACCAGAGCGGCGAGATGACCGCCGCGGCCATCCTCTGCGTAGAGCACAGGCTCCTCGGCCAGCGCCGTAAGCGCGGAGGCGAGGAGCCGCGACACCGCGATCACCCGGCAACTCGCCGGGAAAGACCGAACCGCGGCGGGATCCAGATAGGCCGAGCACATCGAGACGGCGCCGTGGGTCGCGACCGCGTGCGGCAGCCGCGGCGGGATCCAGAGCGCGTGCCCCTCGGGAACCACCCAGGTGCCGTCCTCCGCGAACGCCATCATCAGCCCGGTCGTGGCGTAGAGCAGCTGCGCGCGGGGATGGAAGTGCCGGGCGAGATGCATCCCGGCCGCGTAGGTCTTGGGCATCACTGCGACCGGGCGCGGGACGTCCTGATAGTCGGCCGCCTCGGTCGACCGCTTCGCGGCGACAGGTGCCTCCGTCAACATTGGCCCGTTCGCATACATATCCGGCCCAACACCACCATCGGGTCAGGCTATCAGCGCGCAGTCCCGGAGGATACGCCGCGATGGATTCCGATACGCTGTCCCGCCGCACCCTGCGCTTCGTCAACGTCGCGCATGCCCTCGACCATTTCGTACTGCTGATTTACCCGACCGCCGTCATCGCCATCGCGGCCCAGACGGGGCTCGGCTACGGCGAGCTGATCGGGCTCGCCACCGGCGCCTTCGTGGCCTTCGGCCTGTGCTCCCTCCCGATGGGTTCGCTCGCCGACCGGTTCGGGCGGCGCAACATGCTGGCGGTGTTCTTCTTCGGTTACGGCCTGTCCTGCCTCGGCGTCGCGAGCGCCTCGACGCCGCTGGCCTTCGCCCTCTGGCTCTGCGTGCTCGGGCTCGCCTCGGCGATCTACCACCCGGTCGGCTCGGCCATGCTGGTGACCCATGCCCGCCGGCTCGGGCGCGACCTCGGCATCAACGGCGTCTGGGGCAATTTCGGCGCGGCCTCGGCTTCCGGACTCACGGCGCTGCTCGCCGCCACCGTCAGTTGGCGCGCGGCCTTCGTGGTCCCGGGCCTCGTCTGCCTCGCCTGCGGGGCCGCCTTCCTGGCCCTGGTGCCGGGCGACGGGGACGGCTCGGGCCAGAAGGCCGGCGGCGCGGCGGTGATCCCGGTGACCCGGCCCTGGGCGCTGCTGGCGATGTTCGCCCTGTCGATCTTCGCGGGCGGCCTGACCTTCAACCTGACGACGATCAGCCTGCCGAAGGTGATCGACGAGGGCGTCGGGCAGGCGCTGCCCCTGGCGCTCACCGGCTCCCTCGCCACCGGCGTGTTCCTGTTCGGCGCGCTGATGCAGCTGGCCATGGGCCGCCTCATCGACCGCTACAGCCTGCCGTCCCTGTTCGTGGCGCTCTCGGTGCTGCAGCCGGTGGGGCTCGGGATCGCCGCCCTCTCCACCGGCCTGCCGCTGCTCGCCGGGCTCGTGCTGGCCATGACGGCGATCTACGGGCAGGTGGTGATCAACGACGCGATGATCGCCCGCTACGTCCCGCCCGTCTACCGGGCCCGGGCCTACAGCCTGCGCTACTTCGTGGGCTTCACGGCGAGCGGCTTCGTGGTGCCGGCGATCGCCCTCCTGCATGACCGCGGCGGCTTCGCGCTGGTTCTCGGCGTCGCCTCCGCCTGCGGCGCGGTGATCTGGCTCTCGGCCCTCGGCTTCCTGCGGCTGACCCAGGGCGGCGGACGGCCCGCTCTGGCGGCCGCCGAGTAGCGCGGCGGTTTGCGGGTCGGGCCCGGCGCTGCTACGCGGCGCCGGTCCGAGCCGCGAGCAACCCGTGACCGATCTGTCCCTCGTCATCCGGCCCGAGCGGCCGGAGGATGCCCCCGCCATCGAGCGGCTTCATGCCCGGGCCTTCGGCCCCGGCCGCTACGCCCGTACCGCCTACCGCCTCCGCGAGGGCGCGGCCGAGCGGATCGATCTCGGCATCACCGCCTCGGTGGGCAGCTTCCTCGTCGGCTCGGTCCGGATGGGGCCCGTGCGGACCGGGGCGACATCCTTCGTGATGCTCGGTCCGCTGGCCGTCGATCCGAGCTTCGCGGGCCGCGGCATCGGCGGTACCCTGACCCGCGCGGCGATCGAGGGGGCGCGGCAGGCGGGCGAGGGTCTCGTGATCCTCGTCGGCGACGCGCCCTACTACGCCCGCTTCGGCTTCACGCCGGTCCCGCCCGGGCGCCTGAGCCTGCCGGGACCGGTCGACCCCGCGCGCCTGCTGTGGCTGGAACTGGCCGACGGATTCTGCGCAGGCGCGTCCGGCCTCGTCGAGGCCCGCGGCGCGTCACTTTAAGGGACACCGCCGCGCGCCTCCGGCAGCGCGCGGGGGCCATGGCGGCGAAGAAAGCTGACGCCGTCGGCGAGCGCGAGCCCGTCAGGCCCGCCGGAGCGCCAGCGCGGCGATCAGCCCGGCGGAGAGGAGCGCCAGCGCCACCGGCGTCGCCGAGGTCGCGGGCCAGGCCGAGGCGGCCGCCGTGAACAGCGCCCCGAAGGTCATCTGCGTGAAGCCGTAGAGGCTGGAGGCTGAGCCGGCCGCGTGCGGATCGACGTTCATCAGCCCCGCCACCGCGTTGGGGCTGAGCAGGCCGACGCCCACCGCGTAGGCGAAGAGCGGCACGATCAGGCTGACGACGCCGAGCATCCCCGTGCGGTCCACGATCAGCAGCGTCAGCGCCGCGGCGATGCAGAGGAGATTGCCGCTCCGCGCCGCCTTTCGGATCGGCACCCGGGTGGCGAGCCGGCTCGCCAGGACGGCCCCGCCGACCATGCCGAACACGACGATCAGGCAGTCGAATCCCACCTCCTGAGAGGAGCGCCCGAGCCGGTCCACGAGGAGGAACGGCGCCACGGCCAGGAAGGCGTAGAGGCTGGTCCCGCCGCAGGCCCCCGCCACCAGATAGGCGCGGAACACGGGGATCCGCACGAGCCGGAGGTACCCGGACAGAACCGCGACGAATCCCGGCAGCGCCACCTTGTGGCGGTTGGTCTCGGGCAGGGTGAAGACCACGAGCGCGCCCAGCAGGGCGACGAGGCCGGCCAGCACCACGAACACGGCGCGCCAGCCGAAGGCCTCGGTCACGACGCCGCCGATCGCCGGCGCCAGGGCGGGCGTGAGCGTCATCGCGGTGGTGAGGATCGCGAGCTTCCGGGCGGCGTCCTCGCGGGTGGAGACGTCGCGCACCATCGCCCGGCCGATCACCAGGGAGCCGCAGGCGCCGAGCGATTGCAGGACCCGGGCGACGAGCAGGACGCCGATGTTCGGCGCCGGGATCGCGAGCAGCAATCCGGCGAGATAGAGGCCGAGGCCGCCGATCAGGACCGGCCGCCGGCCGTACCGGTCCGAGAGCGGGCCGTAGAGCAGCTGACCGCCCGCAAGCCCGATCAGGTAGACGGTGATCGTCAGTTGCGCGCCGGCGGCGTTGGTGCCGAGGTCCACGGCCGCCGCCGCCAGCGCCGGCACGAAGATGTGCAGCGCCACCGTCCCGGTCATGGTCACGGCAACGAGCAGCGGGAGGGGCGCCCGGCGCTCCTCCCCAACGGAACTTCGGTCAGCCAAGGGGTCCTACGCGGTTTTCAATCCGGCACGATGCCGGGGCGCGGCCGCCTTAGAGCAAGGGGCGCGCCCGGAGCCATGCCGGCGGAACGCGCCTGACACGCGAGGGGCGGGACCGTCCGGAGCCCCGCACCCGGCCCGTGCCTCTACTCCTTCGGAAGCGGCTGCGGGGTCGGCAGCGGCGCGTTCAGGTCCTTGGTCGGGCCGCCGACCTCGAGATCCTTCGCCCGGTCGACCGCCTCGGGATTGGCCTGCGCGGGCGGCTCCTTGGCGGCCGGCGCCGTCGGCGCGGTCGGCTCGGCGGGGATCAGGCTCGAAGGCTGACCCTGCTGGTCGCTGTCATGGGCGCCGGCCGGCGGAGCCGGGGCGTTGCGGTCGCTCGATTCGCCGGTCGTCCGCGGGCTGCCGGGCGACTTCGCCTCGACCGGCTTGGCGGCGCCGGTATCGGCGGGCTTGGCCGGGCTGTCCTTGCCTTCGGACGCCTTGCCGGCGGCGGGCTTGTCGGCGGACGGCTTCTCGGCGGGCGCAGCCGCGGGCTTGTCGTCAGGCTTGGCCGCCGCAGGCGCAGCCGACGGGGCCTCGTCCTTCTCGACGGCGGGCAGCGGCTTCGGCGTCTCGGCCAGGGTTCGCAGATAGGCGATGACGTTGGCTCGCTCCTGCGGCGAAGCGATGCCGGCGTAGGCCATCTTCGTGCCCTTCACGTAGCCCTTCGGGTTGGTGAGGAAGCCGTCGAGGTCGGCATAAGTCCACGTGCCGCCCTTCTCCTTCAGGGCCGCCGAATAGTCGAAGCCCGGATGAGAGGCCTTCGGCCGCTCCACGACCCCGTACAGGTCGGGACCGACCTTGTTCGGGCCGCCCTTCTCGAAATTGTGGCAGGCATGGCAGGCCTTGGTGCCGGCCTCGCCCTTCTCGACATTGGCGCTGGCGAGGCGGACGGCGATCGGCTCGACCTTGGCCTCGGGCGCCGCGGCGGCGGCCTCGGGCTGCGGCTCGGGGAGGTCGTAGCCGGCGTTGCCCGCCGGCTTCGGGTGGTAGATCAATTCGGCGACGAAACCCGATCCGGCCGCGAACAGAAGGGCGCCGAGGACCGCACCCAGGACCTTGTTCACCTCGAACGAGTTCATGCTCTTCTCGCAACTCGGCCGTGCCGATCGCGCGCCTGACACGGGCGAGCGGGCTCGGACACCGGACATTGGAAGATTTCGAGGTTGCCTTAGCGGTTCCGGGCGGCTCCTGACAATGCCACCAGAGGGCTCCGCGTCGCTCCAGCGCAGGATTGTTCCACTGAATTGCCCAGCTTGTCACCGAGTGGCACATTTTCTCCACTGCGCTCCGGCCCGTCTCCGGGGGGACGACAATCGGGGGCCGGCCTGTTAAGCAGCCGGCCGCCTGCCGCCGCGGCCCCGATCCGCGCATCCGGATCCGAATCTCGATGTCCGATCCCCTGGTCCTGATCCCGGCCCGCCTCGCCGCGACCCGCCTGCCGAACAAGCCGCTGGCCGACATCGCCGGCGAGGCCATGATCGTCCATGTCTGGCGCCGGGCCATGGAGGCCGGCATCGGCCCCGTGGTGGTGGCCACCGACACGGCGGAGATCGCCCGGACGGTCGAGGCCGCGGGCGGCCTCGCGGTGATGACCCGGGCCGATCACCCATCGGGCTCCGACCGCCTCGCCGAGGCGCTCGACATCGTCGATCCGGAGGGTCGCCACGACGTGGTCGTCAACGTCCAGGGCGACCTGCCGACCATCGACCCGGCGATCATCGGCGCCTCCATCGTGCCGCTGGCCGACCGCACCGTCGACATCGTCACCCTCTGTGCGCCGATCACCGACCCCCACGAGGCCGACAACCCGAACGTGGTCAAGCTCGTCGGCCACATGGTCGGTCCCGGGCGCCTGCGCGCCCTGTACTTCACCCGCGCCCGGGCTCCCTGGGGCGACGGGCCGCTCTGGCACCATATCGGCCTGTACGCCTACCGGCGCAGGGCGCTCAGCCGATTCGTGGCCCTGCCGCCCGGCGAGCTGGAGATGCGCGAGAAGCTGGAGCAGCTGCGGGCGCTCGAAGCCGGCATGCGCATCGACGCCGCCATCGTCGACGACCTGCCGCTGGGCGTCGACACCCCCGCCGACCTGGAGCGCGCCCGCGCCCTCCTCCAGAGCCGGCGCCTGAACTGACCCGACGAACGAATCCAGACCGCCATGACAGACCGCACCATCGCCTATCAGGGGGAGCCCGGGGCGAACTCGCACATCATCTGCGCGGAGGCGTATCCGGACTGGACGCCGCTGCCCTGCCCGACCTTCGAGGACGCTTTCGCGGCGGTGACAGAGGGACGCGCCCAGCGGGCGATGATCCCGATCGAGAACTCGATCGCGGGCCGCGTCGCCGACATCCACCACCTGATCCCGATCTCGCCGCTGCACATCGTGGCCGAGCACTTCCTGCCGATCCACTTCCAGCTGATGGTCCTGCCGGGCACGCAGCGCGAGGCTTTGAAGAGCGTCCACAGCCACGTCCATGCCCTGGGCCAGTGCCGCCGGATCATCCGCCGGCTCGGCCTGAAGGCCGTGGTCGCCGGCGACACCGCCGGGGCCGCCCGCGAGATCGCCGAGATCGGCGACCCGAGCCGGGCGGCTCTGGCGCCCGCACTCGCCGCCGGAGTCTACGGCCTCGACATCCTGGAGCGCGACGTCGAGGACGAGGCGCACAACACCACCCGGTTCGTGGTGTTCTCCCCGGAGCCCCAGCCGGTGGAACAGGGCACCGTGCCCTGTGTGACGAGCTTCGTGTTCCGCGTGCGCAACATCCCGGCCGCGCTCTACAAGGCGCTCGGCGGATTCGCGACCAACGGCGTCAACATGTCGAAGCTCGAGAGCTACATGGTCGACGGCGAATTCACCGCCACGCAGTTCTACGCCGAGGTCGACGGCCATCCGGACGATCCGGGCCTCAGCCGGGCGCTGGACGAACTCGGCTACTTCTCGCGCGAATTGCGGGTGATCGGCACCTACCCGGCCCACCCCTTCCGCGAGATGGCGCGGCCGGCGGCGGAGTGATCCTCACTCCCGCCGGAGCACCCGGTCCACCGCCAGATCCGACCAGAAGCCCGGCCGGAAATCGCGCTTGAGCGCCTCGGGGTCGTAGACGGTCTCGACCCAGGTCAGGAAGTCGAGCCCCTTCGCCTCGCCCTCGAGGCGATACCGGGCGAAGAACGCGTCGAGGATGCCGGTCTTGGCGAAACGGAGATGGCCGTAGCGGGCGGAGAGCTGCCGGGCGGCCTCGGCCACCGGGCGCCCCTCGTGCAGGATCAGGTAGAGGGCCGAGGCGAGGCCGGCCCGGTCGGCGCCGGACTTGCAGTGCATCACCGCCGGGTACTCGATGCCGGCGAAGAAGGCCTTGGCGCCGAGGATGGTGGCCCGGTCCGGCGCTTCCCGCGAGCGGAGCACGAACTCGACCAGCTTGAGCCCGTGGCGCTCGCAGGCCTCGCGCTGCAGCGGCCAGGATCCGTGCTCGCGCCCGCCGCGCAGGGAGATGATCGTCCGCACGCCCTCGGCCCGGAAGCGGGCGAGCTGATGGGGGCCGGGCTGGGCCGAGCGCCAGAGGGCGCCGGAGCCGACGCGGTGCCGGTTGAGATAGGCGAGGCGGAAGACGCCGTGGTCGATCAGCAGCATGCTGGCCCAGGCCATGAGCCGGTCGCCGGGGCCGGCTATCGGCCGCTCGAAGCGGGCGATCCGGGCCATGCGGCGCGCGTAGCGCCTCTCGGGCTTGAGGAAGCGGTTGAACAAGGCCGTGCTGCCGGGGGAACCGAGCCCGGGCTCTATCAGCCGCCCGCCGGCCCGGCAATTCGCGGGCCGGCGGGCCGGCACCGGCATCACGCGACGTCACGCAGGCCGACGCGACGCGGCGCCATTCTTGCCTTCACTCCGCCTGGATCGGCATCGAACCTGCGCGGGCCGCGCGGGTTATCCGCCGGTCGGACGACGGGAGGCCCGAAGCCCATGAGCACGCGCACCACGAGCATCCGCCGGGCCCGCGAGGCCGATCTCGGCGGCTTGTCCAAGGTGTTCGATGCCTCCTGGCGCGAGGCCTATCGCGGCATCATCCCGGGCGTCGCCCTGGAGCGGGTGATCTCGACCCGGGACCGGGCCTGGTGGCAGAGCGCCCTGCGCCGCGGCCGGCCGATCGCGGTGGTGGAGACGGGCGAACTCGTCGTCGGCTACGCGGCCTACGGACGGACGCGCAGCCGGGCGCTCGGCACCGAGGCCGAGATCGACGAACTCTACCTGTTGCCGGAGTATCAGGGCGTCGGCCTCGGCCGGCGCCTGTTCCGGGCGGTGCGCAACGACCTCGCGGATCACGGCCTCACGCGGCTGGGCGTGTGGAGCCTGGAGGACAATGTCCGCGCCGGCGCCTTCTACGAGGGGCTCGGCGGCGTCGCCGGCCCGCGGGCGCTGGACCGCGTGGCGGGCATCCCGCTCCCCAAGGTGGGCTTCCTGTTCGGCTAACGTTTTCCAGCGCTCGTTGCCGGGCCGCACCATCGGCCGATTTGCTTTGCCAAGCGGCGCCACTAAGAGATCCGGGAAGCGGACGAGACCGCATTCCGGAAGCGACACGCCATGAAGATCGACGCCATCCCGCTCGGCAAGAAGCCGCCGCACGACGTCAACGTGATCGTCGAGGTGCCGCTCGGCGGCGAACCGATCAAGTACGAGATGGACAAGGAATCCGGCGCGCTGGTCGTCGACCGGTTTCTCTACACCCCGATGTTCTATCCGGGGAATTACGGCTTCATCCCCCACACCCTGTCGGGCGACGGCGATCCCTGTGACGTGCTGGTGGCCAACACCCGCGCCGTGCTGCCGGGCGCGATCATCAGCGCGCGTCCCGTGGGCGTGATGGTGATGCAGGACGAGGGCGGCGAAGACGAGAAGATCATCGCGGTGCCCTCGCGCCACCTGACCAAGCGGTACGACCGGGTCGAGAACTACACCGACCTGCCCGAGATCACGATCCAGCAGATCCAGCACTTCTTCGAGCACTACAAGGATCTGGAACCCGGCAAGTGGGTCAAGTTCGTCCGCTGGGGCGACAAGGAAGAGGCCCACCGGCTGATCGAGGAAGCGATCGAGCGCGCCAAGGCCAAGAAGTAAGCGGGTCGGCCGCTCCCGCCCGGGAGCGACCAATGTCCCTCAGCCGTCGATGCGGCGCAGCCCGGCCTTGTAGCGCCGGGCATTCTCCACGTAGCGCAGGGCGGCCTGCCGCAGCCCCTCGACCGCGGCCTCGTCGAGGGTGCGCACGGCCTTGGCCGGCGCCCCGACGATCAGGCTGTGATCCGGGAATTCCTTGCCCTCGGTGACCAGCGCGTTGGCGCCGATGAGGCAGCCGCGGCCGATCCGGGCGCCGTTCAGGACCGTCGCCCCCATGCCGACGAGGCTGCCGTCGCCGATGGTGCAGCCGTGCACGATCGCGCCGTGGCCGACCGTGACGTCGCTGCCGATGACGAGGGGAAACCCGGGATCGACGTGCATGATCACGCCCTCCTGGACATTGGTGCGATCGCCGATGCGGATCGGCTCGTTGTCGCCGCGCAGAGCCGCGCCGAACCAGATGCCGACATCGAGGCCGAGATGCACGCGGCCGACCACCTGCGCGTCGGGCGCGATCCAGACCCGGGCGGGGTCGGCGAGGTCGGGGACGTGATCGTCGAGGGCGTAGAGCGGCATGGCGGCCTTTCGTGGGGATCGGGCTTAACGGCCGCGCGATGCGGCCGGGATCGCGACGGATGACGCGCATCGCCTGTCGCGGGAATGGTACGGCGCGTCCAGGCTGCCAATGCTAGGCTGGTTCCGCAAGCAGCCTCGACCTGGACGGGAAACAGAGATGGCGCGATTCCCGGCTCTGATCGGTCTGACGGTGATCCTGCTGACGCAGGGGGCGGGGGCGGCGGACCTGCGGGAGCGGTCGCCCCTGGGCCGGTTCCGGGCGACCTGCGAGGATCTCGCGACCTTCTGCTTCGCCGATGCCTGCGGCGGCGACCAGATCGCCGCGGCCCAGGGCTGCCGGGCGCGCTGCCCGAGCGCGTCGATCATCGATGTCGTGCCGAGCGTCTGCCGGCCGCCCGACGTCCAACCGGCGATAGGTCTCCGGCGCCGGGGCTGAGTTTCCGTCGCGTCCGGTCTCCGGGAGAAAATTCCGCCCGCTGCGGCAACGAAACGCGGAGCGCGGCATTGACCGGTCTCGGACAGTTGAACAACGGGGACGCGCACAGATGCTCGTGAACGCGCGCGAGGCCCGCCGTCGCACTCTGCTGACAAGCAATCTTCACCCGCCCGAGGGCGGCCTGAACGCCGATCCAATTCTATATGGTGTCGCCGCGGGCTTGGCCTCGCTGTTTCCGCCCGTAACGGCGCAAGCGCAGGATCGTTCCGAACCGCGCGGACATGCCGAGGGCGACCGGCCCGGGGACAGGACGGCGTCCCGGTAAGACGCCGCCAGCGCTGTCCGTCAGGAAGCCAGCCGCGCGAGAAGGAGCAGCGTCGCCACAGCCGGCACGGCGGTGGCGAGCCATAGGGCGCCGGGATGAAACCCCGCGGGCCCCGTGAAACGGAGGCTCCGCGTCACCGCGGGACGCGAGGGGTCCCCGCGTCCGATCCCGATTCCGACTGGCATCCGTGGCCTCCTCGATACACGAGGAATGAGCCCCGACGCCCCTCAAGGCCGTCTGAATCGGCGGCCGCCTTCATGCGGCGTGGTGAACCGCTCCTTAAAGGGCGCGGTCGAACTTCAGCTCGCCGTTCGGGCTCTTGAGCACGAGCTGCGAGCCGACCAAGTCCCACACCGCCGAGGTGCGCAGGGCGATGAAGAACGCCTGCTCGGCGGCGGCGAGGCCCTTGTCGCAGCTCTTCTTGGTGAGTGCGAGCGGGCCCACGGCGATGTGCTGCTCCTTGAGCGGGAATGCGGTCGCCGCGAAGGTGTTGCAACCGCCGTAGCCGCGGGCGCGGTACTGCTTGTCGATGATGAAGCTCGGCCGGTCGCCACCCGTGAAGGGCTTTCCGTTGAGGCTCACGGCGGTCCAGGTCGAGTCGAGCGGGAAGATCTTCTCGCTGGCCTTGGTCCCCGGCACGTACTGGGGCTTCTTCTCCTCTTCGCCGCCGGGGCGGCGATTGCCTCGGCCGAAGCCCGTCGGCGAACCGCCCATCTGGGCCTGCGCCTGCGTCACCGCGGATAGGTCCATGGCCAGCACGGCACAGGCCAAGCTCGCGATCAGCACCCCTCTCATCGTCCAGTCCCCATGTCGCGCGCACCGCGCGCAGGTTGTCCCGGTCCGGAGGCGCCACGCCGGCCGCGCAGCACGGCCCCGCGAGAGACCGCTCCGAATCCTTGCGCCTTGGCGGATGCGACAGGATTTCAGCACAATTATGGTCGCGCTCCGACCGGATGTGCCCGGAAACGATCCGCGACCGCAATCGTTGTTGATGATCGCTGAGGAGGAGAGTGAGCGTGGCAGGATCGGACGAGGGCGCACAGAGCGGAACGCAGGCGCCCATCATGAGCCCCGCGCAGTCGCGGGCGGCCCGTGGGCTGCTCGGCTGGTCGCAGGCCGATCTCGCGGGCAAAGTCGGCCTGGACGAGCACTTCGTGCGAGATTTCGAGGGCGGCTACAGCGACCCGCCGAGCGGGCAGATCGAGGCCCTGCGGAGCGCCCTCAGCGCAGCCGGCGCGGTGTTCACCGACGCTCCGACCCTCGGCGTCCATCTGGCGGCCGGACCGGGCGTCGACGAGGGCACCCGCGCCGACGCGCTCACCACCGAGAACGATCGGTAACGCGCGCCGGAACTCCGGAACGCGCCGCTCATGGCGTGTTCAGGCGCAGGATCCGAGAACCAGGGACGCCCGACCCCGCGCACCGTCCTTGGAGCGTCCCGTGATCGATCTCGTCAGCAGCCCGTCGCCGCGCGACCGGCGTCCTGTCTTCGAACGGACCGGAGGCCAGTGATGCGCGCCGACACCTTTCTGGCCGCCGCCGACGCGTTGCCCCTGGCGAGCCTCGATGCCCTCCTGGGGAGCCGGGGGCTGGTGGTCGTCGCGCCCCACCCTGATGACGAGAGCCTCGGATGCGGCGGCCTGATCGCAGCCGCCCGGGCGTCCGGGCGGCCCGTTCACCTCGTCGTGGTCAGCGACGGATGCGGCTCGCACACGCAGTCCCGCCTCTATCCGCCGGAGAAGCTGCGCGCCCTGCGCGAGGCGGAGACGCAGCGGGCCGGAGCGGTGCTCGGCCTCGGATCCGGGGACGTGACCTTCCTGCGCCTGCCCGACGCGCATGTCCCGAGCGACGGGCCGGAGGCCGACGCGGCTGCGGCGGCCGTGGCCCGCGCGGCCGCGGCGATCGGGGCCGGCGCGGTTTTCGTCACGTGGCGCCACGATCCCCATTGCGATCACAAGGCGGCCGCTGCGATCGTCGCCCGCGCCCGACCGCAGATGCCGGGAGTCCGGGTCTATGAGTATCCCGTCTGGGGCTGGACCCTACCGCCCGAGACCGAGGTCGGCCCAAGCCCGACCGGCCTGCGCCTCGACGTCTCCGCCTATCGCGAGACCAAGGCGCGGGCCGTGGCGGCGCACGAATCGCAGACCACCGACCTCATCGCGGACGATCCCCAGGGCTTCCGGCTCGAGCCCGCCATGATCGACCGGCTCTGCGGTCCCTACGAGCGCTTCGTCGCGATCCCCGCATGACCCGGCGGACCCAGACCCTGCCGGAGGATTACTTCCGCGGCATCTACGCCAGCGACCCGGATCCCTGGCATTTCACCTCCTCGCCCTACGAACGCGAGAAATACGCGGCGACGCTCGCGGCCCTTCCCCAGCCGCGCTACCGGTCCGCCTTCGAGCCGGCCTGCTCGATCGGCGTCTTCACCCGCGCCCTCTCGGAACGCTGCGCCCGGCTCCTCGCCACCGATCTCGTCCCGGCCGCCGCGGAGGCCGCCCGGGCGCGATGCGCGGATCGTCCCCATGTCGAGATCCGGCAGGGGACCATGCCGGCGGACTGGCCGATCGGGCCCTTCGACCTGATCGTCCTCTCCGAGTTCCTGTACTTCCTGGCCCCGCCGGATTTCGCCGAGCTCGTGCGCCGGGCCGGCGAGACGATCGCGCCGGGCGGGGACATCGTTCTGGTGCACTGGCTGGGCGAGACCGATTACCCGCTTTCGGGCGATGGTGCCGCCGATGGCTTCATCCGCCTCTCCGCCGCCTTCGCCCAGGTCCTGAGTCAGTCGCGGACCCCCGATTATCGGATCGATGTCCTGCGCGCCGGAACCGCCTCGTGAGCATCGCGGTCATCACGCTCAACAAAGGTCGGCGCGCACACCTGACCCGCCTGCTCGACGGTCTCGGTCGCGGCGATCCGCCCGATCGCTGCGTCGTCGTCGAGATCGGCGGCGATGAGGCGCCCTACCCGGCGCTGCCCTTCCCGGTGGAGCGCGTCGCGTTCCCGCATGCCGGCCTGCCCCTCGCGGCGGCGCGCAATGCCGGGCGCCGGGCGGCCCAGGCCGAGACGCTGATCTTCCTCGACGTCGATTGCATCCCCTCGGCGGGGCTCGTCGCGGGCCTGTCGCGGGCGGTGGCCGAGCAGGACGGCCTGATCTGCTGCGAGATCGGCTACCTGCCGGCCGGCGCGGTGGCGGATGGATGGTGCGCGGCGGATCTGGAGCGGTTCGGCCAGCCGCACCCGGTGCGGGCCTTCCCGCCCGCAGGCGTGGTGGCGCCGGCACCGCAGGCCGGGCTGTTCTGGTCGCTCGCCTTCGCGGTGCGCGCCGAGACCTATGACCGCCTCGGCGGGTTCGACGAAACCTTTTCCGGCTACGGCGCGGAGGACACCGATCTGGCGTTCCGGGCGGAGGAGGCGGGGGTGCCGATCCTGTTCCTAGGAGGCCCCCGGGCCTACCACCAGCATCATCCGGGCTACGACCCGCCCCTGCAGCATTTCCGCGACATCGTCGCCAACGCGGCCCGCTTTCACGACCGGCACGGGATCTGGCCGATGGACGGCTGGCTCGACGGGTTCGCCCGGCTGGGGCTGATCGGGGCGGATCGGTCGAACGGGATCGTCATCCATCGCGACCCGACGCCGGACGAGATGGCTGCGGCGCGGCTGCCGGACGATCGGCCGTTCTAGGGCCGTCGCGGCCGCCGCGCCGCAGAGTTTGTCCCTTCTCCCGAAGAGACTGGTGAGGGGTGAACCCGCTCCGGGGCCTTCTCCAACCCTCATCCGAACCTGTCACGCGGTCACGCGCTTGCCCGCGATCCGCTCTGATCTTCCCCGGGGCCCGGCAAGCCCGGCCCCGGTCATGCAGCTGCTTGGCGCCCCGTTCGGGCGGCCTCAGCCCTTCATGGCGTTCGCCTTCTCGATCAGCGCCTCGGCCATGCGGATCGAGGCGATGTCGATGAGGCGTCCGTCCAGGGACACGGCGCCGCGGCCGGCCTTGGCGGCCTCTTCCATGGCCTCGAGAATGCGGCGGGCCTTGGTGACCTCGGCTTCCGAGGGGGTGAACACCTCGTTGGCGAGATCGATCTGCGACGGGTGGATCGCCCACTTCCCTTCGAAGCCGAGGGCGGCGCAGCGGCGGGCCGCCGAGCGGTAGCCGTCCGGATCCGAGAAGTCGCCGAACGGTCCGTCGATCGGGCGCAGGCCGTAGGCGCGGCAGGCCACCAGCATGCGGTTCTGAGCGAACAGCCACGGATCCTGCCAGTGGGTCTGGCGATTGCCGGCCTCGTCCTTGTCGGTGAGCACCGAGAAGTCGGGGTTCACGCCGCCGATCACCGTCGAGCGGGCGCGGGTCGAGGCGGCGTAATCGGCCACGCCGAAGGACATCGCCTCCAGGCGCTTCGACGACTGGGCGATCGCCTCGACATTGGCCATGCCGAGCGCGGTCTCGATCAGCACCTCGAAGCCGATCTGCTTGTCACGCTTCTTGGCCTGCTCGATCTGGGTGACCAGCACGTCGATGGCGTAGACGTCGGCCGGCACGCCGACCTTCGGGATCAGCACCATGTCGAGCCGCGGGCAGGCTTCGACGATGTCGACCACGTCGCGGTACATGTAGTGGGTGTCGAGACCGTTGATGCGGATCATCATGGTCTTGTTGCCCCAATCCAGGTCGTTGAGCGCCTGGATGATGTTGGTGCGGGCCTTCTCCTTGTCGTCGGGGGCGACCGCGTCCTCGAGGTCGAGGAAGATCACGTCGGCGGCCGACTGCGCCGACTTCTCCATGAAGGTCGGGTTGGAGCCGGGGACCGCGAGTTCGGACCGGTGCAGGCGCGGCTTGGCCTGCTGGATCAGGGTGAAGCTCATCTTGGATTCTCTCTCCTGGTGACGGTTCTGATGCCGTTGCGGGGCTGGACCCCGTTCACCGGCGGCAAATGGCGCGCACTGGGCTGCCTGACAGGGCGCGCAGGCGCGTTTCGGTCCGATCCCTCAACGTGCGAGGCCCGCATCGCCTCACCCGGTCGCCCCGAAGCCGACCGCGATGCAGTTGATGGACAGGAGCAGGGCCGACTTCACCGCCTCGCGCCGGTCCTCGTCGGTCTCGGCGCGGTAGCGGGCGAGCAGTTCCACCTGCTCGCGGCTGACCTGGTTGATGGTCGGAAGCCGCCCCTTCAGGCGGTCCCGGAACAGGGGGAAGCGCTCGGCGAGATCCGCGCCGCCGCTCACCCGCAGCACCATCTCCCGGGTCAGTGCGTATTCGGCCTCGATCATCGAGAAGATCCGGTCCCGGATCGCCGCATCCGGGACGAGGCCCGCATAGGCGCGGGCGATGTCGAGATCGACCATCATCAGCGTCTTCTCGACCTCGTCGAGGACGAGGCGGAGGATGCGGGATTCGTTGAACAGCCGCTTGAGGGTCGCCTCGCCGTCGCGGCCGCGCACGTCGATGAAGCTCGCGAGCCCGGACCCGACCCCGTACCAGCCGGTGATCACGTGCCGGTTCTGCGACCACGCGAACACCCAGGGGATCGCCCGCAGGTCCGAGAGCGAGCGGGCGCCGAACCGGCGGGCCGGCCGCGAGCCGATGTTGAGGAGCGCGATCTCGTCCAGCGGGCTCGCGGCCTGGAAGTAATCGACGAGGCCGTCGGTCTGGAGCAGCTGGACGTAGGCCGCCCGGGACGCGCCGGCCAGCGCCTCCAGGGCGTCGTCGTGGCCGGGCCCCGCCCGCTCGCCGTCGCCGGCGAGCGCGTGCTCGAACACCGAGGCGGCGAGCAGCTCCATCTGGTAGGCGGCGGTGCCGCGGTTGGCGTACTTGAACGAGACGACCTCGCCCTGCTCGGTGGTGCGGAACCGGCCGCGGATCGAGCCCGGCGGCTGGGCCATGATGCCGCGATGGGTCGGCACGCCGCCGCGGCTCACCGAGCCGCCGCGCCCGTGGAAGAAGGCGATGCCGACACCGAGTTCCTCGCCGAGCCGGGTCAGCTTGCTCTGCGCCTTGTAGAGCTCCCAGTTGGCGGCGACGAAGCCGCCGTCCTTGTTGGAGTCGGAATAGCCGATCATGACCTCCTGCACCCCGCCCTGCCAGCGGGTGGAGCGGCGCACCACCGGCACGCCGAGCAGCGCCCGCATGATCGCCGGGGCGGCACGCAGGTCGTCGATGGTCTCGAACAGGGGCACGATCGGCAGCGGGCAGATCTCCGTCCCGGCCGCGTCGAGGAAAACCCCCGCCTCCTTGGCCAGCAGGTAGGCGCCGAGGACGTCCTCCACCGAGCGGGTCATCGACAGCACGAAGGCGCCGAACGCCTCCCGGTCGAGGGCCTCGCGCATCTCGGCGACGAGGGCGAAGGTGGCGAGGGTCTCCCGGGCGGCGTCGGGCAGGTCCTCGAAGGACCGCTCGGGATCACGGGGCCGGGCGAGTTCGGTATCGAGCCACTGGCGCCACGCGGTCGAACCGAGGGCCGGCGGCTCGCCGTCGCCGTTGCGCTGGCGCCAGAGGGCATGGAGCGTGTCGGTGGTCCGCGTGGTGTTCTCGCGCAGGTCGAGCCGGACCGTCGAGAAGCGGAAGATCTCCACCATGCGCCGGACAGGGCGGACGAGATCCCGCGCCAGCGCCCCGCACTTGGCCTCCGTCAGGCCGCGCTCCAGCGTGCGCAGGTCCTCGATCAAGCCGTCGGCGCTGGCGTAGTCGGGACCGGACGGGTGCTCACCTTCGTTGCGGGCGATCGTCGCCTCGATCTTGCGCAGGACGCAGGAGAGATACTGGCGATAAGGCTCGCCCGGGTTGCGCCGGGTGATGGCGCGGGCCTGGCCGCTCTCGGCGAGCTGCCGTTCAAGTTCCGCGTGGAAGCTTTCGGGCAGCGGCAGCGAGCGCTCGGTGAGCGAGAGGGTCCGGCCCAGTTCCCGCACGCCGTCGCGGTAGCGGGTGAGCGAGGCCAGGGCGTTGCGGTGCAGGGTCTGCCGGGTGACCGCAGCCGTGACGTAGGGGTTGCCGTCCCGGTCGCCGCCGATCCAGGAGCCGAACTGGAAGAACGGCGGCACCTTGAAGTCCGTGCCCGGATAGGTCTCGGCGAGGGCCTCGTGCAGGGTCTCCAGGGTCTCGGGCAGCATCTCGAACAGGGTCTCGTCGAAGAAGTGCAGCCCCCAGGCCACTTCCCGCTCGACCGTCGCCTTCTCCAGGTGCAGCTCGCCCGTCATCCAGACCAGCTCGATCTGGTCGCGGAGCTCGTTCATGAGCCCGTTGCGCTCACGATCGGTCCAGCGCGGCATCTCCAGCTCGCGCAGCACGAGGTAGATCCGGCGGAACTTCTCCAGCACCGTCACGCGCTTGCCCTCGGTGGGGTGCGCGGTGAGCGTCGGGCGGATGCGCAGGTCGCTGAGCAGCGCCTGGATCTTCTCCGGGGGCACGCCCTGCCGGCGGGCATCCGCGAAGACCTTGGCGAAGGAGCCGCTGAGCGCGGCACGGCCTTCCGTGCGCTCCACGTGCCGGCGGCGGCGCATCGCGGCGTTCTGCTCGGCGATGGAGATCAGCTGGAACCAGATGCCCTGCACCTGCAGCGCGCGCGCCAGCATCTGCGGCGAGAAGCGCGAGATGTCGGCCGTGCCGTGCAGAACCGCCTCGAGGTCGGGATCGTGCCGGCGGGCGACATCGAGCAGCGCCTGGAACAGGATGTCCAGCGCCTGCTCGGCCGAGGTGCCGACGATCACCGGCGGCGCGAAGGCTGTCGCGTCGACGAGACCTGGATGTGCGTGAAGGGTGCGGGTCATGAGGCCACCTCGTGGCGCGCGGTTTTCTTGGAGGATGTTCAGCGCGAAGCGTCGTCACCGCCGGCTCGGGAGGTACGCGCATCGGCCGGTGCCCAGCGCGACGAGCCCCCTCTCCCGTGCGGGAGAGGGTCGGGGTGAGGGACGCGATGGTTCAGGATCGAGCGCGCCGCCGGTACGCCGATGGACCGCGCCTTCTCCGGAAGGATCCGATCCCTCACCCTGTCCCTCTCCCGCACGGGAGGGGGACCCACGCCGCATTCTGAGACTGTGCGGCAGGCTGGCTGCGGCTACGCCGCCCGGGCCAGCACATCGGCCACCGTCTGGCCGAAGGAACCCGGATCGGGCGCCACGGTGAGGCCGTAGGAGCGCATGATCTCGGCCTTCTCGGCGGCGCTGTCGCCGGCAGCCGAGATGATCGCCCCCGCATGGCCCATGCGGCGGCCCTTCGGCGCCGTGAGCCCCGCCACGAAGCCGATCACCGGCTTCGACATGTTCTCGCGGATCCAGGCCGACGCCTCGGCCTCCTGCGGCCCGCCGATCTCGCCGATCATCAGCACCGCGTCGGTGTCCGGATCGGTCTCGAACAGGGCGAGGTGGTCGAGGAAGGACGAGCCGTTGATCGGATCGCCGCCGATCCCCACCGAGGTGGAGATGCCGAGGCCGAGCTCCTTGAGCTGCGAGGCCGCCTCGTAGCCGAGCGTCCCCGACCGGGAGATCACCCCGACATTGCCGGGGAGATAGATGTGACCGGGCATTATGCCGAGCATCGCCTTGCCGGGGGAGATGATGCCGGCACAGTTCGGGCCGACCACCATCGTGCGGCGATCCCGCGGATAGCGCATCAGGTAGCGCTTCACCCGCATCATGTCCTGGGCCGGGATGCCGTCCGTGATCGAGCAGACCAGCCGCAGGCCGGCATCGGCCGCCTCCATGATGGCGTCGGCCGCGAAGGGAGGCGCCACGAAGGTGATGGACGTGGTGGCGCCGGTCGCCGCCACCGCCTCCTTGACGGTGTTGAACACCGGCAGGCCGAGATGGGTGCGGCCGCCCTTGCCCGGGGTGACGCCGCCGACGACGTTCGTGCCGTAATCCAGCATCTCCTTGGCGTGGAAGGTGCCCTTGTCGCCCGTGATGCCCTGGACGATAATCGGGGTGGTCTCGTCGATGAGGATGCTCATGGCGCGGTCTCCCCTTCAGTGCTGCGTCTTGGCGGTGGCGCAGGCGTCGACCGCCTTCTTGGCCGCCTCCGACAGGGTGTCGGCGGTGATCAGGTCGAGGCCGCTCTCGGCCAGGATCTTCTTGCCCGCCTCCACGTTCGTACCGGCGAGCCGGACCACCAGCGGCACGTCGATCTTCACTTCGCGCGCGGCCTGGACGACACCCTCGGCGACCCAGTCGCAGCGGTTGATGCCGGCGAAGATGTTGACGAGGATCGCCTTCACGTTGCGGTCCGACAGGACCAGCCGGAAGGCCGTGGCCACCCGCTCGGGCGAGGCGCCGCCGCCGACATCCAGGAAGTTCGCCGGCTCGCCGCCCGCGTGCTTGATCATGTCCATGGTGGCCATGGCCAGCCCGGCGCCGTTGACGATGCAGCCGATCTCGCCCTCGAGGCCGATGTAGCTGAGGTTGTGCTCGGCGGCCTGTGCCTCGCGGGGATCGCCCTGCGAGGGGTCGTGCATGTCGGCGATGCCCGGCCGGCGGAACATCGCGTTGTCGTCGAAGGACATCTTGGCATCGAGCGCGAGCACCCGGTCGTCCTTGGTGACGACCAGCGGATTGATCTCCAGCATCGTGCCGTCGCAGTCGCGGAACGCCCGATAGGCGTTCATGATCGTCTTCACCGCAGCCGAGACCTGCTTGATGTTGAGACCGAGCTGGAAGGCGATCTCCCGGGCCTGGAACTGCTGCAGGCCCACCGCCGGCTCGACCACCACCTGGATCAGGGCGTCGGGCTCGTTCGCGGCGATCTCCTCGATGTCCATGCCACCGCGCTGGCTGGCGATGACGCGCACGCGCTCGGCCTTCCGGTCCAGCACGTAGCCGAGGTAGAGCTCACGCTCGAACGGGTCGGCGGTCTCGACGTAGACCCGCTGGACCGGCTTACCCTCGGGGCCGGTCTGGTGGGTGACGAGGCGCTTGCCGAGGAGATCCTTGGCGGCATCGCGGACCTCGTTATAGGTCCGGCACAGCTTGATGCCGCCGGCCTTTCCGCGGGCACCCGCGTGGATCTGCGCCTTCACGGCCCAGAAGGATCCGCCCAATTCCGTAGCCGCGTAGACCGCCTGATCCGGGCTGAACGCGATCGCGCCCTTCGGGACGGCCACGCCGAAGCTCGCAAGCAGCTCCTTGGCCTGATACTCGTGGACGTCCATTCGGCGCCTCCTCCGCGGTTCGTTGCCGCCGTTGATGCCCTTCACTTTAGTTGAGTCGAAGGAATAAGCCCGTCAAATTTTTTGATCTCGGGCTTGACGACGACTTTTTCGCGGTTGCAGCACGGATCGTATTCGATGCTGCGCTGCGGCATACTCAAAAACAACGAGGCCGGGGCATGATGCACCCGGCCTCGACTGTCGATGGTTTGCCGGCGCCAGGATCAAGCGCCGCGGGCGTCAGTTCACTTTGGTCTTCACCACCTCGTAGACCTTCTCGGTCAAGGCCCCGGCCCCGGCCAGAAGGTCTTCGAGTTCCTTCAGCCGCTCGTCGGCGAAGTCCCGGTCCTCGAGACCCTTCGCGTTCACGTAGACGTTGAGCGCTGCGCTGCGCAGTCCGGCATAGGCGGAGAGCACGGCCACGCCGGCATCCGACACGACGTTGAGGTTGCCCTTGTCGGCGGTGATCGCCGCGAGGTCGATCACCGCGCGGCAAGCCCGGCAGCAGGCGAGCGGCACGTCGCAGGCCGTCTTGAGGGCCGCCTGGATTTTCTCCGCGCGGGCCGCCTTCTCGTCGTCGGTGGCCTTGGGCAGGCCGTAGGCCCCCATCACGGCGTCGAAGGCCTGGACGTCCTCCCCGATCATGCCGGTGAGCACGACCCGCAGGCCCTCGGATTTGGCCAGGACCTCCTTCAGCTCGGCCTCGACCTCGACATACTTCTTCTTGCCGATGGTGAGGTTGCAGACCATCGACACCAGAGCCGCGCCCATGGCGCCGGAGATCGCCGCCGCGCCGCCACCGCCGGGGGTCGGGGCGGCGCTGGCGAGTTCCGTCAGGAAGGTCTGGATGGACGCGTTTTCCGGCGCCTGCTGCGTGTCCGACATGGGCGTCCCTCCCGTCAGGCCATCGACTTGGCGAGCGAATAAATCTCCTCGGCGTCGAGCACCTTGTCGGTGCTCTCGAAGAGCTGGCCCACGCAGGCCCGGTGCAGCTTGAGCTTCAACCCGCCGATGCCCAGCGCGCCGAAGGCCTGCTTGCCGTTGCGCTCCTTGCCCTTGTCCATCACGTCGATGCCGCCGATGCCCGTCGGGGGCTGGGCGTTGTAGTCGGCGACGAACTCGATGGACGATTCCTGCGCCCAGGCGGATTCGGGCAGCAGCTCGACGCCGATGGCGCCGGCCGTGAACACGAGGTTCGTGCCCTTCACGAGGGCCACGCGGGACGCCTCGTCGGGGGTGGCGGCGGCCTTCACGTTGACCTTGAAGCGCTTGTTGATCTGGTCCGCGGCAGCCTGGGTCTTGTCGAGGGCGCGGCCCGCGATGGTCACCTCGGCGCCCTCGCCGGCGAGCAGCGCGGCCGAGCGCATGCCGACCGGGCCGGTACCGGCCAGCACGACGGCCTTCTTGCCCTGGAGCGAGCCTGCGGCCTTCGCCACCAGCGCGACGCCCGCGGCGGCCGTGGTGTTGGAGCCGTTGGAATCGAGCATGACCGAGACGCGGAACGGGCCGAAGAACCGCTTCTTGACCGCGGTGAACAGCTCCTCGCCGGCCGCCATGCTGCCGCCGCCGACGAAGATCGCCGTCGACTTCTTCTCGGAACCGCCACGGGTGTAGATCGTGCCGTCGACCAGAGCGCCGACATTGTCGGGGTTCACGCCACCGTAGCCGGCGATGTGGTCGGCGCCGCCGTCGTAGCCGACGACCGTGTCGAACACGTTCGGCACGGCATCGGTGTCGAACAGGAACAGCAGCTTCTTCGTCACGATTCAGACCTTTCTGTCGCGCCCTGCGGCGCTATCGTCTTGTTTTCAAAGGGCGGTCGCAGCGCGCGACCCATCCGCGTCATCGTGCGCCCGAGCTTTCAGATGGCATAGCGGGCGAGGCGCGGGCCCCCTCTCCCGTGCGGGAGAGGGACAGGGTGAGGGGCGCGCCTCATCCGGAGAGTTCTCCTCCCTCACCCCAACCCTCTCCCGCACGGGAGAGGGGGCCTGTCGTGCCTACTCGACCACGTTCTGCGGCTTGCCCGCCACGAACGCCTCGACGTTGTCGACGAGCTGGTCGGCCAGGATCTGCATCGCCTCCTTGCTCGCCCAGGCCACGTGCGGCGTGACGATCAGGTTCGGCAGGTCGGCCTCGCACAGGATGTTGCCGTCCTTGGGCGGCTCCTGCGCCACCACGTCGAACCCGGCGCCCGCGATGGTGCCGTCCTTGAGCGCTTCGAGCAGGGCCGCCTCGTCCACGAGCCCGCCGCGGGCCGTGTTGATGAGGATGGCGCTCTTCTTCATCTTCTTGAACTCGGCCGCGCCGATCATGCCCTTGGTCTCGGGGGTCAGCGGCACGTGCAGCGTGATCACGTCGGACTGTGTCAGGATCGTCTCGAAATCGACCAGCCCGTCCTGCGGGAACACGTCGTAGGCGATGACCGTCATGCCGAGCGCCTCGGCGCGCTTGGCGATCGACTTGCCGAGCGCCCCGTAGCCGACGATGCCCAGCGTCGAGCCGGCGATGTCGTAGATCGGGTAGTCGAAGTAGCAGAACTGCTTGGACTTCGCCCAGTCGCCCCGCTTCACCGAGTTCGCGTAGGGCACGATCGCCCGGCGCAGGGCGAACATCAGCCCGACCACATGCTCCGGCACGGTGTTGAAGGCGTAGTTGCGGATGTTGACGACGGTGATGCCCTGCGCCTTGGCCGCGGCCTTGTCGACCACGTCGGTGCCGGTGGCGGCGACGGCGATCAGCTTCAGGTCGGGGAGCTGCTTCAGCGTCTCGGCCCGCATCGGGACCTTGTTGATCAGCGCGATCTCCGCCCCCTGGAGGCGGGAGACGATCTCTTCCGGCGTCCAGGTCGAGTCGTGCTCGACGTATTCGTGCGGGAAGTTGAACGGTCGGACCCTGGCATCGAGGGATTCACGATCCAGGAACACGATCTTCTTGGTCATAGGACCCCTCTCGTACGACGGGCAGTTTCCTCGATAGTCTTGTTCTTACTTGCGCGTCGGGGCGAGCCCGGCAACCCGGCCCCGCCCCGATCGCGTGCGCCGATTACGCCTTATGCAGCGGATTCTCGCGCAGATAGCTGGAGGCGGCGGCGACGCCCGAGCCCGGCGTGACCTTGATGCCGCAATCGATCATGGCCATCTCGGCGCCCGCGATGGCGCCCAGCAGCGAGAGCTCGTTCAGGTCGCCCAGGTGGCCGATGCGGAACACCTTGCCGGCGACTTTCGAGAGGCCGGCCCCGAGCGACAGGTTGTAGCGCTCGTAGGCGTGGATGATCACCTTGGCGGCGTCGGCGCCCTCCGGCACCACGATCGCCGTGACCGTGTCGGAGTTCCACTTCGGCTCCTTGGCGCAGGGCTTGAGGCCCCAGGCCGCCACGGCCTGACGGGTCGCCTCGGCGAGCACGTGATGGCGGTGGTAGACGTTCTCCAGCCCCTCCTCCTTCACGATCGCCAGGGCCTCGCGCAGGCCGTAGAGCAGCGGCAGGACGGGGGTGTAGGGGAAGTAGCCGGTGGCGTTGGCGGCCAACTGGTCCTTCCAGGCGAAGTAGGCATGGCCGAGCCGGTCGTTGCGGCCGGTGCCGCCCTCGGCGATCTTGAGCGCCTTCGGGCTGATGCAGATCAGGCCGAGGCCGGCCGGCAGCATGAAGCCCTTCTGCGAGCCCGCGATGGCGCAGTCGACCTTCCAGTCGTCCATGTAGAACGGCAGCGAGCCGATCGACGAGATGCCGTCCACGAACAGCAGGGCCGGGTGGCCGGCGGCGTCGATCGCCTTGCGCACCGCGCCGATGTCGCTGGTGACGCCCGTGGCGGTCTCGTTGTGGACGACCATGACGGCCTTGATCTTATGGTCCTTGTCGGCGCGCAGGGCCTCCTCGATCTTCTGCGGATCGGCGCCGGTGCCCCACTCCTCCTCCTGGACGACCACGTCGAGGCCGAGGCGCTGGGCCATGTCGACCCAGAGGTGGCTGAACTGGCCGTAGCGCGAGGTCAGCACCGTGTCGCCGCGGCAGAGGGTGTTGGACAGGGCCGATTCCCAGATGCCGGTGCCCGAGGACGGGAACAGGATGACCGTCCCGGCGGTCGAGCCGAACACCATCTTGGAGTCCTGGAGCAGCGGCCTCACCAGCTCGGGGAAGCTCGGCGAGCGGTGATCCTCCGACGGCACATGCATGGCGCGCAGGACGCGCTCCGGGATGTTCGTGGGGCCGGGAATGAAGAGGTGGTTGCGACCGGGGCGCCGGGTTGCGGCCATGATGTTTCCTCCGAAAAATCCATTGTGCGCGGGCGTGAACCCGCGCCGGGTTGTCCAAGCGTCCTCAGGGAGTCGGTCCGGCGCCGTCGAAAGCGGCTCGCGCCGCGCCCCCTCGAACGCCATCCTCTGCCGTGATCGGGGGGCCTCCGCGGAGCGGCAGGCGGCCTCACGCCGCTCGCGTCGCGGCACGCCCCCGCGCGCCGGTCGCCTCCGAAATGCCGTCCCGTCCAACGGCCTCAGGGCCGTCCTCGCCGCCTTCCTGTCAAGGTCCGGCCGAACTCGTGCCGAGCCGCCGGTTCCTGGTATTATGAGCGGGCGAAGCTCGAAAGGAAAACCGGAAAAACTTCCAGAACTTGGCAAAAAAATTTTTTGTGCGGCGCAACGAAGCCGAGGTCCGGTTGAGATGCTTTGCGGCGCCGCAACGCGGACGGGTGGCCCCGCCGGGACTCCGCGTCATCAAACTGAGATGGGATCGCGCTCTGGATCCCGGCACCGTTCAGCCGCCGGGAGAGGGTTGCCGTGGCCGAGGTTGAGGAGATGCCGGTCCGCGTGCGGACGCTGTTCCTGTCCGACCTGCATCTCGGAACGCGCGGCTGCCAAGCCGGCCTGCTCCTGTCGTTCCTGAAGGATTACGACGCCGACACGATCTATCTCGTCGGCGACATCGTGGACGGGTGGCAGTTGCGCTCGGGCTGGTACTGGCCGCAGGAGCACAACGACGTGGTGCAGAAGCTCCTGCGCAAGGTCCGCAAGGGCGCGCGGATCGTCTACCTGCCCGGGAACCACGACGAGTTCCTGCGCGACTATGTGGGCACGAGCTTCGGCGGCATCGAGCTGGCCGAGACCGCGATCCACGAGGCGGCGGACGGCAAGCGCTACCTCGTGATCCACGGCGACCAGTTCGACATGGTCGTGCGGCACTCGCGCTGGCTCGCCCATCTCGGCGACGGCGCCTACACCCTGGCCCTGTCCCTCAACACCCTGATCAACAAGGTGCGGCGGCGCCTCGGCCTGTCCTACTGGTCGCTCTCCGCCTGGGCGAAGCTGCGCGTGAAGAACGCCGTGAGCTTCATCGGCCGCTTCGAGACGATCCTGGCCGAGGAGGCGCGCCGCCAGGGTGCCGACGGGGTGATCTGCGGCCACATCCACCATGCTGCGGACCGGCCGATCGGCGACCTGCGCTACCTCAACACCGGCGACTGGGTGGAATCCTGCACCGGTCTCGTGGAGCATTACGACGGCCGGATCGAGGTTCTGCACTATCCGAGCCTCCTGCGGGCGCAGGCGGCCGAGGCCGTGCCGCAACCCCTGGCGGGCCGGCGCGCGGTGGCTTGAGGGCACCGCCGTGAAGCTTCTGATCGCCAGCGACGCGTGGCATCCCCAGGTGAACGGCGTCGTCCGCTCCCTGGAGCAGATGGTCCGCCGCGCCCCGGAACACGGCTTCGCGACGGCCCTGCTCTCCGTGGCGGATTTCCGGTCGCTGCCGCTCCCGGGCTATCCCGAGATCCGCCTCGCCTATGCCAGCCGGGAGCGGGTGGCGGCGCGCTGGACGGCGGAACGGCCGACCCACGTGCATATCGCCACGGAGGGGCCCGTGGGGTTGGCCGTGCGGCGCCATTGCCTGGCGCACAACCTGCCGTTCACGACGAGCTACCACACCCGCTTCCCGGAATATCTCGCGGCCCGCGCGCCGGTGCCGGAAGCGTGGTCCTACGCCTATCTGCGCCGGTTCCACGGCGCGGCGCGGGGAACGATGGTCAGCACCGCCTCGCTCCAGGGTGAACTGGCGGCGCGGGGATTCGGCCGGCTGATGCGCTGGACCCGGGGCGTAGACACGGAACGGTTCCGGCCCGCCGGACCGGGGACGCCCGTGCCGGCGGAACTCGCGGACCTGCCCGGGCCGCTGTTCCTCTATGTCGGGCGGCTGGCGGTGGAGAAGAACGTCGCCGCCTTCCTCGCCCTCGACCTGCCCGGCACCAAGGTCGTGGTGGGCGACGGGCCGGACCGCGCGCGGCTGCAGGGTCTCGCGCCGGGGGCGCGCTTCCTCGGCACCCGCACCGGCGCGGATCTCGCGGCGGTCTACGCCGCCTGCGACGTCTTCGTGTTCCCGAGCCTCACCGACACGTTCGGCATCGTGCTCCTCGAGGCCCTGGCCAGCGGCCTTCCGGTGGCGGCCTTCCCGGTGCCGGGCCCCAACGACGTGGTCGGCGGCCGTCGCGTCGGGGTTCTCGATCAGGATCTCCGGGCTGCCGCGCTGGCGGCCCTGCGGCTGTCGCGGGCCGAGTGCCGGGCCGAGGCCCTGCGCTGCGGCTGGGACGTGAGCGCGCGGCAGTTCTTCGGCAATATCATCGAGGCGCATGGCGGCGCGCGCGGCACCCGGGACGCCGCCTGACCCGTGACGGCGCCCGCGCGGGATGGCAGGACGGCGTCATGCCGCCCGCCAAGCCGTCCGCCCCGCCCATCGCCAAATCGCCTGCCAAGTCGACTGTTAAGTCGGTCGGCAAGTCGGTCGCCGCCACGTCGCCGACCAAGCCGATGGCGGGCCGGCCGCCCTTCGATCCCAACCGGGCCGCAGCCTACCCGGCGGTGATCGGCTGCGACGAGGTCGGTCGCGGCGCACTCTGTGGGCCGGTCGTGGTGGCCGCGGTCTGGTTCGATCCGGCGGCGATCCCCGCCGACCTGCTGGGCGCCCTCGACGACAGCAAGCGCGTCCCGGAGCCGGCCCGGGAACGTCTGGCCCCCATGATCCACACCCATGCCCGGGTCGCGGTGGCGGCGGGCTCCCGGGCGCTGATCGACCAGATCAACATCCGCGGCGCAACCCTCGACGCGATGGCGCGGGCGGTCGCCCGGCTCGGCCTCGCCGCGCCCGTGCTGGTCGACGGGCGCGACGCCCTGCCGGGCCTTCCGGGTCGCGCCGTGGTCGGCGGCGACCGGCTGGTGCCGCAGATCGCCGCCGCATCGATCGTCGCCAAGGTGTTCCGCGACCGGCTGATGCGGCGCCTGGCTCAGCGCCATCCCGGCTACGGCTGGGAGCGCAACGTCGGCTACGGCACGGCCGTCCACCGCGCCGGCCTGACGCAACTCGGCCGCAGCCCGCATCACCGGCTCAGCTTCACCCGGGCCTTCGACTGATCCCGGCCCCCAGGGGTCACGCAGCCCGGACGCCGGCCAGGAAGCGACCGACCTCGACGGCGAGCTGCTCCGACTGACGCGTGAGCGCGGTCGCGGCCGTCAGGACGTGGTCGGCCGCGCGCCCCGTCTGGTCGGCCGCCTGCGCAACTCCGGCGATGGTGCCGGTCACCTCCTGCGTCCCCGTAGAGACCTGCGTGATGTTGCGGACAATCTCCTGCGTGGCCACCCCCTGCTGCTCCACCGCCGCCGCGATCGCGGCGGCCACCGCACTGATCTCCCCGATCCGGCCGGTGATCGTCCCGATCGCCTCCACCGCCTGACCGGTGACGGTCTGGATGTCGCCGATCTGCCGCCCGATCTCCTCGGTGGCGCGGCCTGTCTGGGCTGCGAGGTCCTTCACCTCGGTGGCGACCACCGCGAAGCCCCGCCCCGCCTCGCCGGCCCGCGCCGCCTCGATGGTGGCGTTGAGCGCCAGCAGATTCGTCTGTGCGGCGATGCCGGCGATCAGCTCGACCACCGCGTCGACCCGGGCGGCCGCCGTGTTGAGCGCGGCCACCAGCACGGCGGTCCGGTCGGCCTCGCCGACGGCGGCCCGCGCCAGTTCGGACGAGCCCTGGACCTGGCGCGCAATCTCCTGGACGGAGGTGCCGAGCTCCTCCACGGCGGCGGCCACGGTTCTGACGCCGGTGGACGCCTCCTCGGCGGCGGCGGCCACGGTATCGGACTGGCTGGCGGTCTGTTGGGCGGTCGTGGTCATCTGCCAGGCCGTGGTCTGCAATTCGGCCGCGGCGGCGGAGACCTGACCGACGATGCCGGCCACCGCCGACTCGAAACCCTGCGCCATCGTGAGCGTCATGCTCCGACGCTGCGCCTCCGCGGCCAGCGCCGCCTCGGCCGCCTCGGCCTCCAGGGCGCGGGTGCGGACGAGGTTGTCCCGGAAGACCTGCACGGCCGCCGCCATCGCGCCGATCTCGTCCCGCCGCTCTCGGGCCGGGATCGGCACGTCGGCGTCTCCTCCCGCGAGCGCCTGCATGGCCTGGGTCATGGCCCGCAACGGCCGGAGCACCCAACGGAACACGATGACGATACCGCCGACCGCCAGCAGGACCGCTGCGGTCAGGAACAGCACGGCCCCGAAAAGCGCGCGCTGCGACTCGGCGGCGAGGAGCTGGGCCCGGTCGATCATCGCGTCGAGACCCGCGTGGGCCAGATCGAGAAGCGCCCTCCCGTCGGCGATGTCGCGCGCGCGCAACGCATCGGCCTCGATGCCGGGCGCCCTGCCCCGGCTGAGCGCGTCCGTGATCGCGACGCGCCGCCGCGCCGACTCGCCCTCGAAGTTGCTGGCCTGCGCCTTCTGGAAGGCGGCACGCAGGGCGACCGGGACGTCTTCCGTGAACAGGTCGACGACTTTACCCCAGTCCGCCATCAGGCGTCCCCGCTCCTCGGCCGCCGCGATGATCTCCTCCTGCGACCAAGACGCCTTGGCGGCCACCGAGGTTTCCATACGGCGCCAGGAATTGCCGAGTGCGACCCGCGTCGCCCAGCTGGCACGCTTGATGTCGAGGGCCTGCGCGACCGCCGTGTCCCGGCGCGGGATGGCCGCGTCCACCGCGGCGTTGGTTGCCGCGAAGGCGTTGAGGAGGCTCGTGACAGCTGTGTCGAAGGTCTGTCTGAACGCCGCATCGCAGCGTTCCCTCGGGAGCGCGACGACCGCGTCGATCTGTGGCCTCAGCGCCGCCAAGGTCGCCTGCGCGCTCCGAAGCGGCTCCAGCGTCGCCTGGACCGACGGCACGGCGAGGTCGCGCACAAGGGTCCAGAATTCCGTCTCCGCGTCCATCAAGGCCTGCCGCTCGGACAGCTGATCCGCCCTGTCGGCCACCGAGATCGGACCCTCGACGGCCAGGACCTTCTGAACGATGCCCCGCGCCATGCGGGTCGCGATCACCGACCGGAGCAGCGTGCGGCTGACCCGCGTGAGCGTGACGACGCGCTGCCCCTCTCGCGCGTGCTCCACAGCGCTCAGGAGCGTGTCTGTACGCACGGCAAGCAGCATTACTCCCATACTCAGCAATACTAATCCGATAATCGATCCTATTGAAAATCTGAGATACCGAAACAAAGCGTAAGTCCTTTTCAATGAAAACCTAGAAAATGACTTCATAAAGGACAAAAGATCTTTGCTGTCAACCTCGAATTCAAGACTCAATCGAAATATGTATTTTGGCAATTAAGATTAAACCTAGAGTCAACAAGCCGAGTATTCGCGCAATCGAAGTCCCGATTGACGCGACGAGTGCGGTACGTCGCCATTTCCAGCGGAATTGGAGATGGATGATCGATAAGCTGCTGCACCGACGGCGGATTCATCTGGCCCGGCAGGCGCTCCACTCATACGATCTTGGCCAGCCGGGCTCGACGCCGCGCCGTCTCAGAACAGCGACAACTGTGCCCCCGGTCTGCGGAAGAACTCCCGGTTCAGCGCCATCCGCCCGAAGGCGAAGCCGAGTCGCGTGCCGGCGAGCCGGACCCGCTGGCCGATCATCGCCGCGTAGGCCCCCTCCCCGCGGAAGCGGTGGCCGAAGCGCGGGTCGTTCTCGCGCCCGCCCCGGGCTTCCCGCAGGAGCGCGAAGGCCCGCGCCCTGCGCTCCGGATAGTGCTCGGCGAACCAGTCGGCCACGAGGTCGGCGACTTCGCCGGGGAGGCGCAGCAGCGCGTGGCCGATGCGACTCGCCCCGTGCGCACGCGCCTCGGCCAGGATCGATTCGATCTCGTGATCGGTCAGGCCGGGAATGATCGGCGAGACGTTGACCATGACGGGCACCCCCGCCGCGCTCAGCGCGCGCATCGCCGCGAGCCGCTTGTCCGGCCGCGGCGCCCGCGGGTCGAGGCGGCGGGCGAGGTCCGGATCCAGCGTCGGCAACGAGATCGCCGCCAGCACGAGATTGTCCGCCGCCATCGCCGCCAGGATATCGAGGTCGCGCAGCACGAGGTCCGACTTGGTGGTGATGCTGACGGGATGTCGGGCGTCCCGCAGCACCTCCAGCACCGCGCGGGTGATCCGGTGCGCGCGCTCGACGGGCTGGTAGGGATCTGTGGCGGTGCCGAGGGCGATCGTTTCGGGCCGGTAGCCCGGCGCGGCCATCTCGCGGGCCAGCAGCCTTGCGGCGTCCGGCTTGGTGAAGATCCGCGACTCGAAGTCGAGCCCCGGCGACAGGCCGAGCCAGGCATGGGTGGGGCGCGCGTAGCAGTAGATGCAGCCGTGCTCGCAGCCCCGATAAGGGTTGATCGACCGGTCGAAGGGGATGTCGGGCGAGCTGTTGCGGGCGATGATCCGCGTGGAGCGCTCCGGGGTGACCTGCGTGCGCAGGGGCGCCGGCGCGTCCGCCATCCCGGTCTCCTCGTGGAACGTCTCCCGCCGGGCCGGCTCGTGGCGGCCGGTGGGATTGGCCGTGGCACCACGCCCGCGCCGAGCATCCCGCGGCACACCGCTCGGGCCGAGTCGCTGGGCGGGCCGGCCCGAGACGTCATCGGGTATCGACACCATGGCGACTCGTCTCCTGCCCGATCCCGCTCGGAACATAGAGCGAACAACCGTCGGCCGAACGCCTCTTTTTCAGGCAGACACAGCTTTGTCGCCTGTCCGGACAGCGACACGGCCGCCCGACGGCGGCCGGGTGGTTTACGGCGGCGCAGAATCGTCTATGCGCGCGCTCATGCTCTCCGCCGTGACCTATCTGGCCGACCCGGCCGATCCGGACGCGATCGATCGCTTGGCCGACACGCTCAGCGTGCTGGTCTCCGGCGTGGCCGGCGGCCTCATCGGCGACGCGGTGATCGTTTCGGGCAGCGAGAGTGAAGCCGTGGCAGCCGTCGCGGAGGCCACGGGCGCGACGCTCGTGCTGCACCGGGGCGGCAATCCCTACGCCGCGGGCGCTGCCGCAGCCCGCCGGGACTGGATCCTGTGCCTTGAGGCCGGGGACGTTCCGGCCGAGGGCTGGATCCGCACCCTCGACCGCTTCGTCGGGACGGCGCGGCCGGAGACGGCCCTCGGCCGCCTGCACCGTACGGCCGCAGGCTGGCTCGAACGGCTCGTGGGCCGGTTGGAGAGCGTGATGGGCGCCCGGCAGGCCCGGGCCGGGGACGTCGTCCGGCGCGAGGCCCTAATGAGCGGCGGCCCGTTCGCGGCGCGCCTCAAGGTCCGGCCCTTGATCGCCCGGATCGAACGCGCCTGACCGGCAGAATCTTGCGCCGGCCCTCGTTGTTGTCGGTCAGTCCGCCTCTACAACACTTGAAGCGCGGCAGAAATTTCGCCGACTCTACATCTGTGGAAGCGGGCTGACCTGGCTCGACCTGGAAGGATGGTGCAATGGAATCGTCGGGCCTGATGGGGCGCAAATCGGTCGACGACATCGTCGAGAGCGGTGAGGGCGAGCAGCAGCTCTCGAAGTCGCTCGGCGCCCTCTCGATCACCGCGATGGGCATCGGGGCGATCATCGGCGCCGGCATCTTCGTTCTCACCGGCACGGCGGCGGCCCAGTATGCCGGACCGGGGATCATGCTGTCCTTTGTGCTCGGCGGCATCGCCTGCGCCTTCGTCGGCCTGTGCTATTCCGAGATGGCCGCGCTGATCCCGGTGGCGGGGTCGAGCTACACCTACACCTACGCGACGCTGGGCGAGTTTTTCGCGTGGCTCATCGGCTGGGACCTGATCCTCGAATACGCCATGGGTGCCGCCACCGTGGCGGTGGGCTGGTCGGGCTACGTCATCAGCATCCTGAAGACCGTCGGGATCGTGATCCCGGCCCAGTTCGCGAACGCGCCCGGCACGCCGATCGACGGCGGCGGGACGGCTCTGTTCAACCTGCCGGCGGTGCTGATCGTGGCGCTGATCACGATTTTGCTGATGCGCGGGACCAAGGAATCGGCGCGCTTCAACAACATCATGGTCGCGGTGAAGCTCACCGTGGTGGTCGCCTTCATCGCACTGGGCTGGGGCCACGTCGACACCGCGAACTGGAGCCCGCTGATCCCCGACAACGACGGCACCTTCGGGCATTTCGGCGCCAGCGGCATCCTGCGCGGCGCCGGCGTGGTGTTCTTCGCCTTCATCGGCTTCGACGCGGTCTCCACCGCCGCCCAGGAGGCGCGCAAGCCCCAGAAGGACATGCCCATCGGCATCCTGGGCTCGCTGGCGGTCTGCACGATCCTGTACGTGCTCGTCGCCGCCGTGCTCACCGGCCTCGTCCCCTACAAGGAGCTGAACGTCCCCGACCCGATCGCCAAGGGCGTCGACGTGATCGGCATCGGCTGGTTCGCCCTCCTGATCAAGCTCGGGGCGCTGACCGGGCTCACGACGGTGATCCTCGTGCTGCTCTACGGCCAGAGCCGGATCTTCTTCACCATGGCCCAGGACGGCCTGCTGCCGAAGATGTTCTCCCACGTCCATCCGACCTATCAGACGCCGTATCGCAGCCAGGCGCTGATCGGGGCCGTGGTCGCCGTGGTGGCGGCCCTGGTGCCGATCCACATCCTCGGGGAGATGGTGAGCATCGGCACGCTCGCCGCCTTCATCCTCGTCTGCGGCTCGGTGCTCTACCTGCGGCGGACCGAGCGCCACATGAAGCGGCCGTTCCGGGCCCCCGCCGTGCCGGTCGTGCCGATCCTCGGCATCCTGTTCTGCCTGCTCCTGATGATCGGCCTGCCCCTCGACACGTGGCTGCGGCTGGTGATCTGGATGGCGATCGGCCTCGTCGTGTACTTCTTCTACGGCCGCAAGCACTCGGTCCTGCGCCGGAAGGAGGGGAACGCGGCGTAGGTCAGACGGACCGGCCCCTCACGATCCTCCATGACGATCCCGTCATTCCGGGCCGCCGCGGGCGGGCCCGGACTGAGGCTCATCCTCACACCGCGATGCTGGCCCCGCGCCGCAGGTGCTCGTCGAGACGCGGCATGATCTCCACGAAGTTGCAGGGCCGGTGCCGGTAGTCGAGCTGCTGGGCCAGGATCCCGTCCCAGGCGTCCCGGCAGGCGCCCGGTGAGCCCGGCAGCACGAACACGTAGGTCGCGTGCGCGACCCCCGCGGTGGCGCGGGATTGCAGGGTCGAGGTGCCGATCTTGTCGTACGAGATCCGGTGGAACACGGCCGAGAAGCCGTCCATCCGTTTCTCGAACAGCGGCTCCAGCGCCTCGGGGGTGACGTCGCGGCCGGTGAAGCCGGTCCCGCCGGTGGTGATCACCACGTCGACGCCGGGATCGCGCAGCCACGCCTCCACCTGGCCGCGGATCGCCGGGACCTCGTCCGGCACGATCGACCGGGCCGCCAGACGATGCCCCGCCTCGGTGAGGCGCTGCGTCAGGGTGTCCCCCGAGCGGTCGTCCTCCGGGCGGCGCGTGTCGGAGACGGTCAGGACCGCGATGTTCAGGGGGATGAAGCGGCGGGCGTCGGTCTGATCGGCCATCGTGCGGGCTCTCCGGGACGGAAGACCGATATGGGCCGGCCGAAGCCGCTTGTCGCCCCCGGGCGGCCGCGTCCACGTCCCACTTGCGGTGCGCGGGAAACTCGGCTGTGCTCTTCCGATCCCGTCGGAGATCGCTCCCCATGCACATGTACGGCAACTGGCGCTCGGCTGCGGCCTTCCGGGTGCGGATCGCCCTGAAGCTGAAGGGCATCGCCTACGAGGAGACCTTCATCGATCTCGACGCGGGCGACCAGCACAAGCCGGAGTTCCGGAGGATCAACCCGCAGGGCGCGGTACCGGCCCTGTTCGACGGCGACGGGCCGCCGCTCACCCAGTCGCTCGCGATCCTCGATTACCTGGAGGAGACGCGGGGCGGCGTGCGCCTCCTGCCGGAGGAGCCGCGGGCGCGGGCCCGGGCCCGCTCGCTGGCACAGGTGGTCGCCTGCGACACCCACCCGCTCTACGTGCCTCGGGTGCGCACCTTCCTGATGGAGCATTACGGTCTGCCCCGGGAGCGGATGCTGGATTTCCTGCGCAACGCCTTCACGACCGGCCTCGCGACCCTGGAGACGCGGCTGTCCACCGAGGCGGGCACGGGACGCTTCTGCCAGGGCGATTCGGTGAGCCATGCCGATCTCTGCCTCGTCAGCCTCTGGGTCGGGACCGGCATCTTCGGCATCGACACGGCGGCCTACCCGACAGTCGCGCGAATCGCCGAGGCCTGCCTCGACCTGCCCGCTGTCGCGGAGGCACACCCGTTGCGTCAGCCGGGTGCCCCGTCGGCGTGATCGCACGCCACGCGTGCGCGTGAATCCGCGCTGGTGACCTGGGGCCGCGACAAGCGGTTGTGGAATTCGGCGGCCCAGGCCGTGTAAGGAGGCCGGCGATTAATCCCGGTCCGGGGAAAGAAAGAGTGTCGATGGCATCCGTCGAGAACGAGTCCGGCCTGCATCGTGTCGTGGTGGTCGGCGGCGGCGCCGCCGGCCTCCAGCTGGTGACGAAGCTCGGCGACAAGCTCGGGCGCGGCAAGCGCGCGCACATCACCCTCGTGGACCGCGCCCGGACGCATATCTGGAAGCCGCTGCTTCACGAGGTGGCGGCCGGCAGCCTCGATGTGGGCCACCACGCGGTGGATTACCTGCATCACGCCCACATGCACGGCTTCCGCTACCGGATCGGGCGCATGACCGGCCTCGACCGCGAGGCGCGCACGGTCCAGCTCGCGGCGAGCCACGACGCGGAAGGGCGCGAGGTCACGCCCGAGCGCGCCGTCCCCTACGACACGCTGGTGATGGCGGTGGGCTCCACCACGAACGATTTCGGCACGACGGGCGTCGCCGAGCATGCCATCGCCCTCGACACCCAGGAGCAGGCGGTGCGCTTCCACCAGCGCCTCGTGAACGCCTCGCTGCGGGCCCACACCCAGGTCGGCCCGGTCCGGCCCGGCCAGCTCCACGTCACGGTGATCGGCGCGGGCGCCACCGGAACCGAACTCGCCGCCGAGTTGCACCGGACGCTGCGCCACGTCGTCTCCACCGGGCTCGACAAGATCGACCCGGGCAAGGACATCCGCATCACCCTGGTGGAGGCCGCCGACCGGATCCTGCCGGCGGTGCCGCAGCGCCTCTCGGCCGAGGTGATGCAGCTCCTCAACAAGATCGGCGTCGACGTGCGCGTGAAGGCCCGTGTGACCGAGGTGCGCGCCGACGGCGTCCAGCTCGCCGACGGGACCTTCATCCCGTCCGAGCTGGTCGTGTGGGCGGCGGGGGTGAAGGCGCCGCCGTTCCTGCAGGGCATCGGCGGCCTGGAGACCACGCGGACCAATCAGCTGGTGGTGACCCCGACGCTGCAGACGACCCGCGACCCGGATATCTTCGCCATCGGCGACTGCGCCTATCTGGTGGAGGCCGGCTCCGACACGCCGGTGCCGCCCCGCGCCCAGGCGGCCCACCAGCAGGCGAGCCACCTCATCAGCCAGATCCCGGCCAAGATCGCCGGGAAGCCGCTGAAGCCGTTCCGGTACAAGGATTTCGGCTCGCTGGTCTCGCTCGGCGAGTACTCGACCGTGGGCAGCCTGATGGGGTTCGTCCGCGGCAAGAACATGCTCATCGCCGGCCTGTTCGCCCGCATGATGTACCGCTCGCTCTACAAGATGCACGAGCGGGCGCTCCACGGCACGGCCAAGACGGTCCTCGACACCCTGGCGCGCGCGCTGACCCGGCGCACCGAGCCGCGGGTGAAGCTGCACTGACCGTCGCCCCACGAACCGAGGACGGGCGCCCGGGCGGACCGGGCGTGACACAGAAGGGAAGCCTCATGATCCTGGTAAGCGTGATGTATCCGGCCGGCCCGAGCTTCGACATGGGCTACTATCTCGGCCATCACATGCCGCTGGTGCGCGAGCGCTGGTCGTCCCTCGGCCTGCACGAGGCCAAGGTGGTCAAGGGCGCCGGCACGCCGGACGGCGGCACCGCCCCGTTCCAGGTGATGGCGCTGCTGACCTTCGCGTCGGTCGACGCCTTCCAGAAAGCCGTCGCCGCCCATGGCGAGGAGATCTTCGCGGACATCCCGAACTTCACGTCGGCGCAGGCCCAGGTTCAGATCAACGACTTCGCGGAAAGCCCGTGATCGACATCGTCAAGGCTGTTCAGGAGGCCGATCCGAGCCTCGGCACCTACGTGGTCGTGCTGCGCACCGACGCCCGGGCCCTCGACGGCCCGGAACGCTTCACGCCGGACGCGCAGGCCTGGATCGCCGACAAAACGCCCAGCGGCCGGCTGGCCCGGGTGCGGATCCTGCTCGCGCCCTATCCGGGCGCGGAACCGGCGGAGCGGGAGGTCACCGTGGCGGCCTTCACCGACGCCCGGGAGCTCGCCGCCTTCGCGACGACCTGGACCGGCGACCCGCTGCCCGAGACCGACGAGGCATAGGGACCAACCGCGCGGGGCGGCCCCTGTCGGGGCGCCGGCCCGCGCTTCAGCCGCGTCGCATCAGGCCGCGCGCAGCTGCCGGATGGCGCGCAGCGCCGTCGCCCGCTGGATTTCCAGGCGCCGGATCAGCGGCATCAGGTCGGCCCCCGCATGGGCGGCGGCCTCGACCTCGCGGCACAGGCTCGACAGGCCGACGAAGCCCAGGAGCCCCGCCGCCGCCACCAGGGCGTGCGCGTCGTGAGCGATCTGAAGACGGTCGGTCTCGCTCGGCCGGAACCGCTCGGACAGCTCGTTGGCCAGGAGATCGAGCAGCGCCCCCACCCGGTCGGAGCCGAAGCTCGCCGTCATTTCGGTGAGAACCGCGGCATCGAGGACGGCGGAATCGATGTCGGGTACGGTGCGCGGCTCCTCGGCCCGCGCCGGGCGGCGGGCGCCCGGGGCCGTCCAGCGGCTGATCGTGGCGAAGAGATCGGCCCGCCGGAACGGCTTGCCGACATAATCGTCCATCCCGGCCTCGCGCAGTTCCTCGATCTGCGACGGCAGGACGTTCGCCGTCATGGCCACGATCGGGATGTCGCAGGCGGGCGGCGCCAGGGCGCGGATGCGCCGGGTCGCCGTGAGCCCGTCGACCCGGGGCATCTGGACGTCCATGAGCACGAGATCGTAGGCGCGCCCCGCCGCGACGGACGATCCGACCGCCGTGATCGCCTCGGCCCCGTCCCCGGCGACATCCACCGTGTAGCCCTGGGATTCGAGCACCGCGCAGGCCAGTTCCTGGTTGAGCGGGACGTCCTCGACCAGGAGCAGCCGGATCGGGGAGGCTGGCACGGCGCCGGCCGCCGGGGCGGCCACGGACTGCGACCGCAGCAGCGCCGGATCCGCCTCGATCCGGTCCTCCGCCGCGTCGGCGCCCTGCTCGCCCCGCGGCAGCACCAGGCGGAACCAGAAGGTCGAGCCCTCCCCCTCGCGGCTCACGACGCCGATCTCGCCGCCCATCAGGGTCACGAGGTGCCGGGAGATCGCGAGACCGAGGCCGGTGCCGCCGAACCGCCGGCTGATGGAGCCGTCGACCTGACTGAACCGCTTGAACAGCCTGTCCTGCTGCGCCGGCGCGATGCCGATGCCGGTATCGATCACGGAAAACCGCACCGCGTCGCCGGGGCGACCGTCGGCGGCGCGATCATCGCCTTCCCGCTCCACGGTCACCGTAACGGAACCCTCGGGCGTGAACTTCACGGCGTTGTTCAGGAGGTTGAGCAGCACCTGACGCAAGCGTCCCGCGTCACCGATCACGAAGGTCGGAAGGGCCGGGTCGATCCGGGCCTCGATGGCGAGGCCGCTGCGCAGCGCACTGCCGCGCACGATCGAGACCGTCCCGTCCACGATCGAGACCAGCGGGAAGGGGACCGGATCGAGGGTCAGCTCGCCCGCCTCGATCTTCGAGAAGTCGAGGATGTCGTTGACGACCGTGAGCAAGGCCGCTCCGGAACTCTGGATCAGCTCCAGGCGCCGCCGGTCCTCGCTCTGGATCGCATCGCCGTCGAGGAGCAGCTCGGCATAGCCGAGGATGCCGTTGAGCGGCGTGCGGATCTCGTGGCTCATCGCGGCGAGGAACTCGCTCTTGGCCGCGCTCGCGCGCTCCGCCTCGGTGCGGGCCGCCTCGGCATCCCGCGTGGCGGTGCGCAGGGCCGCCTCGACCGCCTTGCGCTCGGTGATGTCGAGATGGAGGCCGACCATGCTCTGAGGGTGCCCCTCGGCGCCGCAGAGCGTCCGCCCGCGCGCGTAGAGCCAGCGCCCGCCGGCCCGGAATTCGGCCGCATAGGAGGTCCCGGACTCGACCGCCCGTCGGATCTCGATCCAGACATCGGCGACGTCGTCGGGATGAATCAATGCGGTCCATTCGGACGCCGACAGCGTGTGCGCAGCGCCGTTATCCCGCAGACCGTGCATCCGGGCGCTTTCCGGGCTCAGCGTGACGAGCCCCGTGCGCATGTCCCAGTCCCAGGTGCCAGCCTCGGCCGCGTCCAGGGCGATGCCCAGCAGGCCGCGGGCCTCCTCGACGGCGAGCCGCGCCGTGATGATGTCGTCGACATCGAGTGCGGTCCCGAGCCACTCCGCCACAGCGCCGTCCGCCGGATCGAGGCGGATCGGAATCAGCGAGATCTTGTGCCACCGGTAGAGGCCGTCGTGGCGGCGGATCCGCCACTGGCCGCTATAGCCCGTCCCGGTCTCGACCGCCCGGGTCCAGGCCGCCTCCATGGCGGGCGCATCCTCCGGGTGGTTCCGGATCAGGCGCTCCGCGCGCTCGGGCCCGATCGGCCCGTAATAGGACTGGAACTGGGCGTTGGCGTAAGTGGACTGTCCGTCCCCGACCCGCATGGTCCAGACCAGCAGCGGCAGCGCTTCGGCGAGGCCGCGATAGCGCAGCTCGCTCCGGCGCACCTCGTCTTCGGCGCGCCGGCGCTCGGTCACGTCGATGAGAACGCCGACGAGGCCGGCATTGGGGTCCTCCCCCCGGCACATGCCGCGGACGACCACGTCGCGGAGCTCGCCGTCCGGACGGATCAGCCGCGCCTCGAAATCGAATCGCGTTCTGCGGGCGACCGCGTCGGCGACGATCGCCTCGAGCCGGGCGCGGTCGTCGGGATGGTAGATCTGCGAGAAGGCGTCGAGACGCGGCGGCGGTGTCGCGGGGTCGCGACCGGCGATGGCGTAGAGGCTGGCCGACCAGACCGGCTGACCGTCCGAGAGGTCCACGCGCCAGTTTCCGACGCTGGCGAGTTGCTCGGCCATCAGGAGCTGGTGGTTCGCCGCCTCCTGAGTGCGGGACCGGGCATGGATCTCGCGATGCTGCTCGCGGATCACCGCCTCGCGGATCGCGGCCTGCGCGATCTCGCGTTCGCGCTTGGCATTGGCCTCCGTCAGCCTCAGATGGGCCACGACGATCGCGGCGAGGTCGCGAAAGGCGGCGGCGTCCGCCGGCGAGAGACCGGCTCGGGGTTCCGGGTCGGCGAGGCAGAAGGTACCGATCCGCAGGCCGGGCTCAAGGCTCAGCGGGATACCGGCATAGAACCGGATCCCGTCCGGCGCAGCGACGGCGGGCAGGTCACGGAAGCGCACGTCGAGCCGGGTGTCGGGTACGACGAGCAGGGCATCGCTGCGGATCGTGTGCTGGCACAGGCTCTGATCCCGCCGCATCGTGGTCGGCAAGGCCTGGCAGGGCGTCTTGAGCCACTGCTGCGTGTCACCGAGGAAGGCCACGAACGCGTGGCGCACGCCGAACAGGCGGCAGGCTGTCCGGCAGACGGCCTCGAAATGCGGCTCGGGCGGCGTGCCCACGATCCCGAGGGCCTCAAGGGCGGCGAGCCGATCGCCCTCGTTGTCCGGCTGTGTGTTCACGTACCGTCTCCGGGTGCGGATTGGCAGCTCGGCCGGAGCCGAGCGATGCCGCGCCTAGCGCCGCGTTTCAAGCGCACCCGCCTGCGGCGCGCCCGCGCGCAGCCGCGCCGCCTCCAGCGCCCAGACCATGCCCAGCATCATGTAGACGTGGCGCCACTTCTCGATATCGATCTGGACCGCCTGCAGGAAGAACATCAGCAGCGCCGGCCAGACGATCTGCGCGTGCGCCCGGACGGGCGACGGCCGTGCCAGGAGCCGGAACCCGACGATGCCGGTGATCACCACGAGGCCGATGAACACCGTGCCCCCGAGCCAGCCCCCGTTGGCGAAGGAGCCGATATACGAATTGTGCGGTTCGAGCCCGAAGATCAGCCGCCAGTGCATCGGCCCCATGCCGAACGGCCGCTCCAGCAGCATCGCGAAGCCGCGGATCTGGTTGCCGAAGCGGCCGGTCTCGCCCTGGTCGTAGTCCTGGGTCAGGGCCGCGCGGGTTTCGAACATCTTGTGGACGTGGTCGACCGAGAGCAGCCCGATCACCGCGACGGTGCCGAGGACGACCGTGGCGAGGGTCAGGAGCACGATGCGGCGGCGCAGGCGCGGGGCGGTGCTGCCGGCATAGACCGATCCCACCATCAGGAGCACCGCGACGACGCTCCCGCCCCAGGAGCCCCGCGAGAACGACAGGAAGATGCCGGCGACGATGATCAGCAGGCCGACGAGCGAGACCAGCGGTCGCCGGGTCGAGCCGGTGAGCAGGCCGTGCATCAGGTAGAGGGCGCCGAGCGTCAGGAAGGAGCCGAACACGTTCGGGTCCTGGAAGGTGCCCGAGGCCCGGTCGTATTTGTAGAACAGGTCCTCGATCCCGAGCCACTGGAGATAGCCGACGATGCCGAGCACCGCCGAGAACACGCAGCTCGCCGTGTAGGCCTTGAGCGCCAGCTCCATCCGGGCGTGGGTGTCGTCCGCGAAGAACATCGCGAAGAAGATGCAGGTGATCGCGAGGTAGATCAGCTGCACCGTCCAAGTGACCGGGAACTCCTCGTTCAGGTAGGGCAGCAGTGCGGAGACGATGGCCGCGAGGTAGAGCAGGAGAAGTGCGACCAGGGGCACCGCCCCGCGGTGCAGCCGCACGCCGAGGCAGAGCCAGAGCAGGATCGTGGGGATCGCCACCGCGTCGTACGGGGAGGTCTCCGAGAAGGCGAAGCAGGCGAAAAAGACGAACGCCGCAAACAGCGCCTTGGCCAGCCCCTCGACGGCCACGATGAGCGGGAGTCCGCCCGCGATCCCGGACGGGACCGGGCCTGCAGGCGCTGCGGTTTGGGCCATGGCTACGCGGGCTCCACGGGCCGGTTACGCTGGCCCGCTCGTGCCGTGATGCCATCCAATCGTTGAGAATCGCCTTCGGGCGGCGCTCAGGGCCCGGCCGCCCCCGTGGGAGGCGGCCGGTCGGCTCACGCGCGGCAGGCCTCGAAGCCCTCCGTGATCGCCGCCGGATCGAGGTTGCGCCCGATGAACACCACCCGCGAGACCCGCTTTTCGTCCTTCCCCCAGTCGCCCTGCACGTCGCCATCGAGGATCATGTGCACGCCCTGGAAGACGAAGCGCTTCGGCTCGTTCGGGAAGGCCACGATCCCTTTGCACCGGAGGATGTCCGGACCCTGCGACTGGGTCAGGTTCGAGATCCACGGCATGAACTTGTCGGGATCGACCTCACCCTCGATCTTGGCCGAGACCGAGCGGATGTCGGAATCGTGATGGTGGTGGTGTCCCGCCTCCAGGAAATCGGGCTCGACGTCGAGGATGCGGTCGAGGTCGAAGGCGTTGCGCTCCAGCACGGCCTCGAGGGGCACCGCGCAGTTCTGCGTGCGGTGAAGCTTGGCCAGGGGGTTGATCGTGCGGATCTCGGCCTCGACCCGGTCGAGGTCGGCCGGGGAGACGAGATCGCTCTTGTTTAGCAGGATCACGTCCGCGAAGGCGATCTGGTTCTTCGCCTCGGGCGCGTCCTTCAGGCGGTCGGACAACCATTTGGCGTCGGCCACCGTCACCACCGCGTCGAGGCGGGCGGCCTCGCCCACGTCCTGGTCGACGAAGAAGGTCTGCGCCACGGGGGCCGGATCGGCGAGGCCGGTGGTCTCGACGATGATCGCGTCGAACTTGCCTCGGCGCTTGACCAGCCCATCCATGATCCGGATCAGGTCGCCGCGCACCGTGCAGCAGACGCAGCCGTTGTTCATCTCGAACACTTCCTCGTCCGCGCCGACGACGAGGTCGTTGTCGATGCCGATCTCGCCGAACTCGTTGACGATCACGGCGTAGCGCTTACCGTGATTCTCGGTGAGGATCCGGTTGAGGAGCGTGGTCTTGCCAGCGCCGAGATAGCCGGTGAGCACGGTGACCGGGATCTTGCCGGCGGCTGAGCCGGATGCGGCCGGGGCGGGAGCGTTGCTCGTTTCGGACATGACGGGTTCTTCGGTGACGGATTCGGGATCGGGCGGGTCAGGCCCCGCGAGCGTTGTCATATTGTAACAAATCCCGTCAAAGGAAGACGGGGCCACACGGTTTCGCGACTGGGGCGCCAGATCGATTGCCTGTCTGACAAGCTTTGCTCTAGGCACGCGTTGCTGCCGGGAACCATCCCGCGGAGCGCCATAGAAAAGCACCAGCGATCGCATTGATCTTGGCGTCGTCCTGGCACGAATCGTACCCTCGTCAATCAGCCCGGTCCCTTGGCCCGGACCTAGAAGATCATCCGCATGGACGCCCGAAATCCGCTGGACCAGGACGAGGCCGTCACCGTGCCCCCGAGCAACCGTCGGTGGGCCCGCCTCCTGGTCGTCGCCGTCCTGCTCGCGGCCGCTGCGGGCCTGGCCTTCGCGTTCTCCGACCGGACCCGCGAGACGGCCTCGAACCTCGTCGCCGCGCTGACGGGGCTGTTCGCACCAGCCAACCCTGACCCGGGCATCGATGTGGAGAAGGCCGGCCCGGTGGAGCGGGTGTTCCGGCCCTCCAAGGAGCAGCGCGCCGCCTTCGAGATCCTGCCGGTCGCCAACCTCGTGTTCCGGCCCGAGGGCACCGCCGAGGGACGGATCGCCCTCAATGAGGACGACAACGTCCCGGTCGTCTCGCCCTATGCCGGCCGCGTGACGAAGGTCCTGGCCCGCGCCGGCGACGACGTGAAGGCCGGCGACGTTCTGCTGACGCTCGAGGCCACCGACATGGTCCAGGCGCAGAACGACTATCAGGCCGCCGTGAACAACCTCCAGAAGCAGCAGGCGCTTCTGAAGCTCGATCAGACCATCGCGCAGCGGCAGCAGGAGCTGTTCCAGGCCCACGCGACGGCCCTGAAGGACTACCAATCGGCCCAGAACGACGTCATCGCCGCCCAGAGCGACCTGAAGACCGCCGAGGGCGCCCTCGACGCGGTGAAGAACCGTCTGCGGATGCTGGGCAAGACCGACGCCGAGATGGCCGCCTTCGAGAAGAAGGGCACGATGAGCGCCGAGACGCAGATCCGGGCACCGATCGCCGGCACGATCGTCCAGCGCAAGGTCGGCACCGGCCAGTACCTCTCCGCCTCCAGCGACCCGGTCTTCGTGATCGGCGACCTGTCGACGGTGTGGCTCGTCGCCAACGTCCGCGAGAGCGAGATCCCGAAGATCCGCATCGGCCAGGAGGTCGAGGCGAAGGTGGCGGGCTTCGGCGCCCGGGTGTTCAAGGCCCGGGTGAACTACATGGCCTCCAGCCTCGACCCGGCGACGCGGCGGCTGGCCGTGCGCAGCGAGGTCGACAACCCGGACCGGGTGCTGCGCCCGGAGATGTTTGCCACCTACACGATCATCACCGGCAAGGGCGAGCCGAGCCCGAGCGTGCCGGTGGCCGCCATCGTGTACGAGGGCGACCGCACCCATGTCTGGGTGGCGCGGCCCGACGGAGCCGTGGAGGCGCGCGACGTCAAGCTCGGCCTGATCAACGGCGACAATGCCCAGGTCGTCCAGGGCCTGCGCGCGGGCGAGCAGGTGGTCACCCGGGGGGCCCTGTTCATCGACCGGGCGGCCACCGGCGACAAGGCGTCCTGAGCGGGGATCCGGTCCGATGAACGCCCTGATCACCTTCTCGCTGCGCCAGCGCGTGCTGGTGGTGCTGCTGTTCGTCGTGATGCTCGGCGTCGGCTACGGCGCCTACACGCAGCTCAACATCGAGGCCTATCCAGACCCGGTCCCGCCGCTGGTCGACGTGATCACCCAGAACCCGGGCCAGTCCGCCGACGAGATCGAGCGCTACATCACCATCCCCCTGGAGGTGGCGCTCGCCGGCATCCCCAACGCCCAGGTCGTGCGGACGATCTCGCTGTTCGGCCTCTCGGACGTGAAGGTCCAGTTCAACTACGAATACACGTACGAGCAGGCGCTGCAGCGGGTGCTCAACCGCCTGTCGCAGGCGCCGACGCTGCCCAACGGAGCGACGCCGCAAATCTCGCCGACGAGCCCGGTGGGCGAGATCATGCGCTACAAGCTCGTCGGCCCGGCGGGCTACTCGCCCATGGACATGAAGACCCTGCAGGACTGGGTTCTGCAGCGCCGGTTCAAGGCGATCCCCGGCGTCGTGGACGTCACGGCCTTCGGCGGCAAGGCCAAGGAATACGAGGTCGCGGTCGATCTGAACCGCCTCCAGGCCCAGGGCCTGACCCTGGTGCAGCTGACCAACGCGCTGAACAACGCCTCGATCAACGTCGGCGGCCAGACGCTGAACGTCGGCCAGCAATCGGCGGTGGTGCGCGGCATCGGCCTGATCCGCGACATGGACGACATCAAGGACACGATGATCAGCCTCGTCAACGGCACCCCGGTGCTGGTGCGGGACGTGGCGGAGGTGCGCGTGTCAAACGCCCCGCGCCTCGGCATCGTCGGCCACGACAACCAGCCCGACATCGTCGAGGGCATCGTGCTCATGACCCGCGGCGGCAAGAGCCTGCCGACGCTGGAACGGGTCGAGGCCGAGATCGACAAGATCAACAGCTCCACGATCCTGCCGCCCGACGTGAAGATCGAGCGGATCTACGACCGCTCGGGCCTGATCCACACCACCACCCACACGGTGATGCACAACCTCGTCTTCGGCGTGGTGCTGGTCTTCGTCGTGCAGTGGCTGTTCCTGGGCTCGCTCACCAGCGCGATCATCGTGGCGGCGACGATCCCGTTCGCCCTCGGCTTCGCGATCCTGATCCTGGTGGTGCGCGGCGATTCGGCGAACCTCCTGTCGCTGGGCGCCATCGATTTCGGTCTGATCGTCGACGCCACCGTGATCATGGTGGAGAACGTCTTCCGCCACATCGCCGAGCCCGACCACGTGAAGGGCGAGACGCCGCCCGACGGCCTGACGGGCCGGCTCGGCACCATCGCGGTCGCCGGGCGCGAGGTGAACCGGGCGATCTTCTTCTCGGCGACGATCATCATCGTCGGCTTCCTGCCGCTGTTCACGATGACCGGCGTCGAGGGCCACATCTTCGGCCCGATGGCCAAGACCTACGCGTACGCGCTGCTCGGCGGCCTGCTCGCCACCTTCACGGTCTCGCCTGCGCTCTCGGCCCTGATGCTGCCGAAGAAGCTCGAGGAGCGCGATACGCTCATCGTGCGGGTGCTGCGCGTCGGCCACGAGCGCGCGCTGGCCTTCGGCCTGCGCAACCGCGTCCTGGCGCTTGCCGTGATGCTGGCGGTTCTGCTGGTCTCGGGGCTCACGGCCCGCAACCTCGGCCTCGAATTCCTGCCGCGGCTCGAGGAGGGCAATCTCTACGTGCGCGGGACGATGCCGGCCTCGATCTCGCTGGAGGCCGGCAACGCCTACGTCCAGCGCATGCGCAAGATCTTCCAGGAGGTCCCGGAGGTCACCACCGTCCTGTCGCACCAGGGCCGCCCGAACGACGGGACCGACGCCACGGGCTTCTTCAACGTCGAGATCCTGGCGCCGCTCAAGCCCATCGACCAGTGGCGCAAGGGCCTCGACAAGGAGACGCTGATCCAGGACCTGAGCAAGAAGCTGGAGGCGGAGTTTCCCGGCATCGAGTTCAACTTCTCGCAGTATATCGAGGACAACGTCCAGGAGGCCGCCTCGGGCGTGAAGGGCGAGAACTCGGTCAAGATCTACGGCAACGACCTCACCCAGCTCACCAAGACCGCCAATGCCGTGAAGGCAGCCCTCGCCAGCGTCCCGGGCGTCACCGACCTGTCGGTCTTCGAATCCCTCGGCCAGCCGACGGTGCGGATCGATGTCGACCGCCACAAGGCCGCCCGCTACGGCCTCTCGATCAGCGACGTGAACACCACCATCCAGGCGGCGATCGGCGGCCAGACCGCGGGCGACCTCTACGAGTACGGCTCGGACCGTCACTTCCCGATGCGGGTGCGGCTCGCCAAGGAGTACCGCTCGTCACTGGCCGGCATCCGCAACATCGCGGTCGGTGCCCAGAACCCCAACGGCGGCGTCATCCAGGTACCGCTCTCCGAGATCGCCGATGTCGACCTCGTCTCGGGGGCCTCGTTCATCTACCGCGAGGACCAGGAGCGCTACATCCCGGTGAAGTTCTCGGTGCGCGGCCGCGACCTCGGCAGCGCGGTGATCGAGGCGCAGCGCAAGGTCGCCGACGCGGTGGACCTGCCGCCGGGCTACCGGCTGGAATGGGTCGGGCAGTTCACCAACCTGAAGGAGGCGGCCACCCGGCTCAGCCTCGTGGTGCCGATCACGCTGCTGCTGATCGCGCTGCTCCTCTACATCAACTTCTCGTCGGTGGCCGACATGCTGCTGACCCTGTCGGTGATCCCGATGGCGATGATCGGCGGCATCTTCGCCCTGGCGCTGACCGGCACGCCGTTCTCGATCTCGGCGGCGATCGGCTTCATCGCGCTGTTCGGGATCTCGACCATGGAGGGCGTGATCCTGCTCGCCTACTACAACCAGCTGCTCGACGAAGGCTGGAAGCGGCAGGAGGCGGTCTGGCACGCCGCCGTGGTACGCATGCGCCCGGTGATGATGACCTGCGTGGCGGCCTGCGTCGGCCTGCTGCCGGCGGCGGTTTCCACCGGCATCGGCTCGCAGGTGCAGAAGCCGCTGGCGCTCGTGGTGGTGGGCGGCATCATCCTGGCGCCGAACCTGATCCTCGTGGTCGTGCCGGTGCTGATCTCCCTGTTCTCCCGACGGCACCCGAACCCGGACGCACAGGCCCGGTCCGCGCATCGGGCCGCCGCGTGAGCCGGTTCACGACCGCACGGGCGGGGGGTCTGCCCGTTGCAGGGGCGCCACAACGGCATCCCCGCGGGCGCCAACAGGGGACAGTTGCATTGACTTGGATGCGGTCCGCGCCGCTCTACCGAGGTGGGGTTTTCGGGGGCGGGATGGTGGACTTTGCGCCGGGACGGTGCAGACGGGCAGCCGCTGTGCTGGCGGCCTCCCTGTGCCTGTCGGCCTGCGCGGTCGGCCCGAACTTCGTGCCGCCCGAGGACCCGCCGGTCGGCCGCTACACCAAGGAGCCGCTGCAGAATCCCTCCGCGGCCGACAAGATTCGGACCCGGCAGGGCGGCTCGGCCGACCAGAGCTTCGTCTCCGGCGCCGACATCCCCGGCCAGTGGTGGACCCTGTTCCATTCGAAGGCGCTGAACCGCCTCGTGGAGCAGGCCCTCGCCAACAACCCGACGCTGGAGGCCGCGCAGGCCTCCCTGCGGGTGGCGCAGCAGAACGTGCTGGCCCAGAAGGGCACGCTCTATCCGAGCCTGACCGCGACCCCGCAGATCCAGGGCGCCCAGGCGCCCGGCCTCGACCTGCAATCGCCCCTCAACAACCAGAACCAGTATCTCTACAGCCTCTCCACGCCGCAGGCGGTGGTCTCGTACAATCCGGATGTGTTCGGCGGGAACCGCCGGCAGATCGAGTCCCTGGAGGCCACCACCGAGAACCAGCGCTTCCAGCTGGAGGCGGCCTATCTGAGCCTGACCGCCAACGTGGTCGCCGCCGCGATCCAGGAGGCGTCCCTGCGGGCGCAGATCGACGCGACCCGCAAGGTGATCCAGGCGCAGACCGAGGTGCTGCAGCTCTACAACAAGCAGCTCTCCCTGGGGCAGATTGCCGGGGCCGACGTGGTGCAGCAGCAGGCGGCGCTGGCGCTGTCGCAGCAGCTGCTGCCTCCGCTGGAGAAGGCGCTCGCGCAGCAGCGCAACCTGCTCACCGCGCTGGCCGGGCGCCTGCCCTCGGACGAGGTCTCCGAGACCTTCGACCTCGCCGCCCTGCGCCTGCCGACGCGGCTCCCGGTGAGCCTGCCCTCGCGGCTCGTGCAGCAGCGGCCCGACGTGAAGGCGGCGGAGGCCCTGGTGCAGCAGGCGAGCGCCACGGTGGGCGTCGCGGTGGCGAACCGCCTGCCGCAATTCAGCCTGACCGCCACGGGCGGCTCCAGCGCCACCCGGATCGCTCAGGTCACAAGTCCGGGGGCGGCGTTCTTCACGATCATCGGGCAGGCGACGGCGCCGATCTTCGATGCCGGCACCCTGTTCCGGCGGCAGCGCGCCGCCGAGGAATCGCTGACGGTGGCGCAGGCGCAGTACAAGGCGACGGTGATCACCGCCTTCCAGAACGTCGCCGACGCGCTGCGGGCGCTCCAGGCCGACGCGAAGGCCGTGGCCGCCGCCGACGCGGCGGTGAGCGCCACGAACCAGAGCCTGGGGCTGATCCGCAAGCAATACACGGCGGGGGCGATCACCTCCTCGCAGGTGCTGATCGCCCAGCAGGGTTACCTCTCGGCGCTGGTCACCTCGGCCGCGGCGCGCGCCACGCAGTACGCCGACACCGCCGCCCTGTTCGTGGCCCTGGGCGGCGGCTGGTGGAACCGCGCCGACGTGGCGCCGCCCCCGCCCGAGAAGGACCCGCTGAAGTTCCTGTGACTGGTTGCCCCGTGTCGTGACCGACCGCGTCCTGACATTCGCCCCCGTCCCGGGGGCCACCCTGATCCTGGACGACCGCTCGGGCCGCCCCGCTACCGCGTCAGGTGTACATCGCGATGGCGTCCTGCAGCATCTGGTCGGTGGTGCTCATGACCTTGGTGTTGGCGGTATAGGCCTGCTGGGTCTCGATCATCTTCGAGAACTGATCCGAGATGCTGGCGTTCGACTGCTCCACGGAGCCGGCCGCGATGGTCGCGCCGTTGAGGCCGTAGCTCGGCGTGCCCGACTGCCCCGTCGCCACGTAGGTCCCCCCGTCGAGGGAAGCGAGATTGTCCTGCAGTCCGAACTGCGCCAGCTGCAGCGAGCCGAGCGCCACGGAGCTGCCATCCGCGGCCGTGCCGGTGAGCGTGCCGGCCGGCGCGACCGTGAGGCTCGACAGGGTATTGGCGCCGGTGGGGACTTGGACGGGCGCGGTCGCCGACGGGCCGGCGAACAGGTAGTAGCCCGCACCGTTGCTGAGATAGCCGCTGGCGTCCGGTGCGAAGTCGCCGCGTCGCGTGTAGCCGGTATCCCCGGTGAAGCTCGGGCTCTGGGTCGTCCCGGTGTTCTTCCGGACGATGAAATAGCCGTTGCCCGAGATGGCGAGATTGGTCGATACGCCGGTCGACTGCACCGTACCCTGGATGTTCAGGCTGTTGCGCGTGCCCGGCGACACCCCGCCGGCCAGCTGTGTGCTGCGATCGGTCTCGGCCAGCATGTCGGCGAAGCTCGTCTCGGTGGACTTGAACCCCGCCGTCTGGGTGTTGGCGATGTTCCCCGAGATGTTGTTCAGGGCGAGCGACTGCGCCGAGGCGCCGGAAATCGAATTCGAGAGCGCGGTGAAAAGGCCCATCGGGGTCTCCATTCGCCGGAGCGGCACGGCTCCCGATCCGACGACGACCCATAGGCGCGCACTATGGTTAACCGACGGTGTGTTTACACATGTTGCTGAGCCGGCCCGGGGGCGTCGGGGGTAGCGGGGCGCCGCAATCCCGCCGCGCCGAGCCCGATCCGGTCGCACTGGCCCGGGTCGCTTCGCTCCACCTGCGGCGACCGTGGAGGCGTCAGGCCCCGAGGGCGCTCAGCACGATCTCCCGCCGATGCGGCCGGTCGCGGTGCTCGATCAGGTAGATCCCCTGCCACGTGCCGAGCGCCAGCGTTCCGTCGACCAGCGGGATGGTGAGGGCCGAATCGGTGACCAGGGTGCGGATATGGGCCGGCATGTCGTCCGGTCCCTCGGCGCCGTGGACGTAGCCGGCATTGCGCGGCGCGAACCCGTCCAGCGCGGTCATCAGGTCGGTCTGGACGTCGGGGTCGGCATTCTCCTGGATGGTGAGCGAGGCCGAGGTGTGCCGGCAGAACACCGTGACGAGACCGTCCCGGATGCCGCTGCCGCGCACGAAGGCCGCCACCGCGGCGGTGAAATCCGTGAAGCCCGGCCCCGCGGTTGTGATGGTGAGGCGCCCGCTCGCGTGGCGCTCCACGGCGCCGGAGGCCAGCGCCTCGACCGGACCGATCGTGCCGGCCCTGGTGTTTCCCCGTCTCATCCGGTCTCCTCCATCAGGGCCGCCCCCGGCGCGATCTCGCGCTCGCCGCGAGCGAGGATCCGTTCCAGCACGTCGATCCGGTCCGCCTCGGCGGGCGGCTTGTCCCAGCGGATGCGGCTGACCCGGGGGAAGCGCATCGCCACCCCCGATTTGTGCCGGGTCGAACGCTGGACGCCCTCGAAGGCAATCTCCAGCACCAGCCCGGCGTCGCGTCCATGGGCGACCTCGCGCACCGGGCCGAAGCGCTTGGTGGTGTTGTTGCGGACGTAGCGGTCGAGCTTGGCGAGTTCCGCGTCGGTGAAGCCGTGATAGGCCTTGCCCACCGGCACCAGCTCGTCGCCGCCCTCGGGCGCCGCCCGCCAGACCCCGAACGTATAGTCCGAGTAGAAGGACGAGCGCTTTCCGTGCCCGCGCTGGGCGTACATCATCACGGCGTCGACGATGTGCGGCTCGCGCTTCCACTTCCACCACGGTCCCTTGGGACGGCCCGGCAGGTAGGGGCTGTTCCGGCGCTTGAGCATCACGCCCTCGATGGCGTCGGCATCCTCGCCCGCCCCCACCGAGGCCGGATCCGCCCGTGCGGCTGCCAGCGCCGCCCAATCCGCGAAGGGCACACGGGGCGAGATATCGATCCGCGCGTGGTCGAGGCGGGTGACCAGCGCCTCCAGCTTCTCCCGCCGGGCCTCGAAGGGTTCGGCCCGGAGATCCTCGCCCGCGAGGGTGAGGAGGTCGTAGGCCCGGACATGGGCGGGAAACTCCTCCAGGAGCTTGGCCGTCACCGCCTTCCGGTTCAGGCGCTGCTGGAGGACATTGAAGCTCTGCACGCGCCGCTCGCGCAAAATCAGCAATTCGCCGTCGATCGCCCCCGTGAAGGTGATGGCCTCGGCGAGATCCGGGAACGCCCCGGTGATGTCCTCGCCGGTGCGGGAATAGACCTTTCCGACTTGCTGACCCGCCCGGTCGGGGCCGCCGACGAGCTGGACGCGGATGCCGTCCCACTTCCACTCGGCCGAGAAGGCCTCGGGCTCCAGCTTCTCGAGGTCGGCCTCCTCCTCGATCGGGTGCGACAGCATCGGCGGCCGGAACGGGGCGGGATTCAGGGTCTCGGGCCGCTCGGCCCGGCCCTCGACCCAGGCGAACAGGGTCGCGAAGGGCGGGGTCAGCCCGTGCCAGACCTCCTCCACGGCATCGGCCTCGTGGCCGCCCAAGGCGCCGACGGCCGTCTTGGCGAGCCGCGCCGAGACGCCGACCCGCAGGTTGCCGGTGACGAGCTTCAGGAGCGCCCAGCGCCCGGTCTCGTCGAGGGCATCGAGCCAGCCGGCGAGATGACGGGAGAGCTCGCGCTTGGGGATCGTGCTGAGCGTCTCGACGACTTCGGCCAGACTCGGTGGCGGCGGGTTGTTGTGGCCGATCCCGGCGGCCCCATCCCCTCCCGCTTCTGCGGGGGGGGAGAGAGATGGGACGGGCCAGATCAGCGCCGTCGTCTCGGCGAGATCCCCGACATAGTTGTGCGACAGCCGGAACAGGACCGGGTCGATCCGCTCCTCGACGAGTCCGCGGATCAGCGCCGGCTTGGCCTCGCGGAAGCTCAGCGTGCCGGTCATGGCGCCGAGCGCGTAGCCGCGTTCAGGATCGGGGGTGCGCGAAAAGTAGTCCTGCAGCATCCGCAACTTGGCGTTGCGGCGCGGCTCGTAGGCGAGGCGGTCGAGGAGGTGGGCGAATGCGTTCACGCCGCCGCCTCCGTCCCGGAGCCGGCCTCGACGGAGCCCGGCTCGGCCTCGCCGTCATCGCCGTAGCCGAGCAGGTGGAGGGGCTTGGCCTTGATACCCTGCGTCCCGCACCAATGGACCAGCGCATCCTCCTGACCGTGCGTGACCCAGACCTCGCCGGCACCGGTGTCGCGGATGGTGCGGCACAGGTCCGGCCAGTCGGAATGGTCGGAGATCACCAGCGGCAGCTCGACGCCCTTCTGGCGGGCGCGGGCGCGCACCCGCATCCAGCCCGAGGCGAAGCAGGTCACGGGATCGGGGAACTTCCGGGACCACAGATCCTGGATCGACGAGGGTGGGCAGATCACGATCGCCCCCTGCAGGTCCTTGCGCTCGGCAGCCACGACCTTGGGCGTGTCGCCCAGCGGCACCCCCTCCTCCTTGTACAGCGTCGTCAATTTCTCCATGGCGCCGTGCAGGTGGATCGGGCGGTCCCAGCCCTCCTCCCGGAGAAGCGCCATCACCCGCTGCGCCTTGCCGAGCGCGTAGGCGCCGACGATGTGGGCGCGTTCGGGGAACAGCCGCGCCGAGTCGAGGAGCTTGCGGACCTCGCCCCGCGTGTCGGGATGCGTGAAGACCGGCAAGCCGAAGGTCGCCTCGGTGATGAACACGTCGCAGGGCACCACCTCGAAGGGCAGGCAGGTCGGATCCGGCGCCCGCTTGTAGTCGCCCGAGACCACGACCCGGACCCCGTCCCGTTCGATGGCGATCTGCGCCGAGCCGAGCACGTGGCCCGCCGGCGCGAAGCGCACGGTGACGTCGCCGACGCGGAGCGCCGCACCGAGCGGCGCCTCCTGCCGCTGGCGGCAGAACTCCGCGCCGTAGCGCACCGCCATGATCCGCAGGGTCTCGGGCGTCGCCAGAACCTGTCCGTGGCCGGCGCGGGCATGGTCGGCGTGCCCGTGGGTGATCAGCGCGCGCTCCACCGGCCAGGTCGGATCGACGTGGAAGCGCCCGAGCGGGCAATAGAGACCCTCGCGGGTCAGGGTGAGGAGATCGCTGGCGCGTATCGGCATCGGGTCCGTGCAGCCGGTGGAGTCCGCCGGTGGCCCCGATATATAGGCGCCCCCGACCCGGCAGACGCATGGCCTCGCAGCTCAGTTCCGGCGACCTCCTCGCCGATCGCCGCTATCGCTACGCGGAGGCCTGCTTGGCCGACGGCGACCATGCGGGCGCCGCCGACCTCGCCGAGCAGGTCCTGGACCTTGCTCCGCGCTACGCGCCCGCCTGGCTCCTGCTGGGCCGGGCGCGGGAGGGTCTGGCGGCCTCCGGCGCCGATCCGGCCCTGCGTGCCGCGGCGGCACGCGCCTATGCCAGCGCCCTCGAGATCGATCCGGAGGACAGGCTGGGCGTGCGCACGCATCTCGTCCGCCTGGGTGTCGGCGACGGCCTCCCGGTCCTGTCGCCCGCCTATGTCCGGGCTCTGTTCGACGACTACGCGCCGTGTTTCGAGCACCACCTCGTGGAGGGCCTGGGCTATGTCGGCCCGCAACGCGTCCGCGACGCCCTGCCGGGCGTCCCGGAGCGCTTCCCGGTCGCGCTCGATCTCGGCTGCGGCACGGGGCTGATGGGCACCGTTCTGCGCGACCGGGTCGATCATCTCACCGGGATCGACCTCTCCCCCGGGATGCTGGCAATGGCGCGGGCCAAGACGTGGCGGGATCGGCCGCTCTACGACCGCCTGATCGAAGGCGACCTCTCCGCCGCCCTGGCGGACCTGCCGGAGGCCTGCGCCGATCTCTGCCTCGCCGCGGACGTCCTGATCTACGTGGCGGACCTCGCCGCGTTCCTGACGGGGATCGGCCGAGTCCTGCGACCGGGCGGGCTCGGCGCCGTCACGGTGCAATCCTACGACGGTGCCGGCTCGGTCCTGGGCAAGGACGGACGCTATGCCCATGCCGATGCCCACATCGCGGCGACGGCCATCGGCGCCGGACTGGAGATCCTGACTCTGCGTCCCGCCCACATCCGGCGCGAGGGTGGGCGGCCGGTGCCGGGGCGCGTCGTTGTGCTGCGCCGCACATCGGCATGAAACCGCTTGGCTCTTCGTCCATTGTTTGTCGGCCGCGAATGGGCGCGGCCGCTCGATCGGGGGATCAGCATGGCGGATTACGGAAACAGGACAGGCCGCGCGACACCGGAGCGGAAGCCAGAACCGCCGGCCGACAAGTCCTTTCCGGCCGATCCGCGGACCCGCATCCCGTTCGCGATCGCCCTGGCCGCGCTCGCGGGTTGCGCCGATTCCATCGGCTTCCTGGAATTCTCGCAGCTGTTCATGTCGTTCATGTCGGGCAACACCACCCGCTTCGGCGTGGCGGTGGCCAATGGCGACTGGGAGAACGTCACCCGCGTCGCCAGCACCATCTGCATGTTCTGCTTCGGCGCCTTCCTGGGGACCCTGATCGCCGCCTGGGTCGGGCGCTGGCGCCTCGCCGTGCTGCTGACGCTCCAGGCCCTGCTGCTCGCCGGCGGCCTGCTGATGCCGTGGGGCACCTTCGCCTATCCGCTGCACGCCTATCCCATCGTCCTGGCGCTGGGCCTTCAGAACGCGACGCTGCAGGACGAGGGCGGCCGCTCCCTGGCGCTCACCTACGTCACCGGCGCCGTGGTGCGTTTCGGCACCGGCTGCGCCAACCTGCTGCTCGGCACGGTGGCGCCCTCCTTCTGGATCCAGGCGCCGCTCTGGGCCGGTCTCAGCACCGGCGCTGTGGTGGGCGGCCTGCTCGACATCCGTTACGGCGAATCGGCCTTCCTGTTCCCGGCGGCGCTCGCCGCCATCCTGGCGCTGATCGCGATCGTGCTGACCATCGCCAAGCCGGGCAGCACGCTGGTGGCGGGCTCCTCTCCGGCGCCCGACGCCAGCCCGAAGGCCGAGGTCATCGACGCCATCCACTGAGATCCCACCGGGGCGGGCGCGGGATCAGCCGTCGGAATCCCGGTAGCTGCCCCGGCCCTGCTTGATCACGGCACGGCTCTTCTTGGCGACGATCCGCCGTTCCTTGGAGCCCTTCGTGGGCTTCGTCGCCCGGCGGATCGGGGGCGGCGGCTTGGCGGCCTCGGCCACGAGGTCGACGAGGCGCTGCAGGATCTCGGCCCTGTTGCGCTCCTGCGTCCGGTGCCGCTGCCCGATGAGGACCAGGACGCCGTCCTTGGTCATGCGCCGCCCCGCGAGCCGCACCACGTTCGCCTTCACGCGGTCATCCACGGAGGGCGAATCCAGGACCGGCCAGCGGAGCTGGACCGCCGTCTCGACCTTGTTGACGTTCTGGCCGCCCGCGCCCGAAGCACGCATGAAGGACAAGGTGATCTCGTCCTCCGCGATGGCGATGCGCGGCGTCACCCGCAGGGACATGGCGGCCTCTCCGACAGGATCGTCAACGGCCGCCGCGCCCGCTTGTCGGGCGCGGGGCGGAGGATGCAGAGGGGTATCCCCATAACCACATTCCCCTCCATCCGCTGCCCCGCCCACGCCACCGCCCCGCGCGGACCGAGGGCTGCCCGTGGGCGGCCGCGCGGCCGGGTCAGGCGGCCTCGGCCGGCGTGCGGGCGCGCACGGCGAGGGCGTGGAGACCGCGCTTGAACGCATCGTCCAGGACTGCGTTCACCAAGCGGTGCCGCTCCACGCGGCTCTTGCCCTCGAACGCCGACGCGACGATGTCGAGCCGGTAGTGGGTCTCGCCCCCCGGCCGTGCCCCCGCATGACCGGCATGCAGATGCGACTCGTCGATCACGTCGAGGCGCGCCGGCGCGAGTTGCTCCCGCAGCCGCGTCTCCATCCAGTCCCGCAGGGTGCCCCCCGCGCCCACACCATCCGTCATCCTGCCCTCGCGTCGCGTTCGTGGGCTGCCGTCAAGCCCGATCCCGCGCATGCGTCATCAGGCCCGGTGCCCTTGTGTCTCAGGTCTGCCCCCTCATAATCGGCCCGTCATGGATCTCAACTCGCGCCTGTTCGACAGCATCCGGATCAAACCGTCCTGCGACGAGCCGAAAGCCGCGGCCGAGGGCGTCTGCGAGAGTCCGGGCTGCACCCATCCGGGTCTGTACCGGGCGCCCAAGGGCCGGAAGGCGGAGGGCCAGTACTGGCGCTTCTGCATGGACCACGTCCGCGCCTACAACGCGACCTACAACTACTTCGACGGTATGAACGATGCCGCCGTCCAGGCCTATCAGAAGGACGCGATCATCGGGCATCGCCCGACCTGGGCGATGGGCGTGAACCGGACCGGCCAGGCGAAACCGGCGGACGAGCCAGCCCGCGACTGGGCCTATGTCGATCCGCTGGGCATCCTGCGCGGCGAGGGCGTCGGCGATGCCCGCCGGCGCGCGCGTCAGCCCGAGGAGCCGCGCAAGCCCCGCCACTCGGCCACGGTCCGCCGGGCCCTCGACGTGATGGGCCTCGAGGAAGGCGCGGATTCGGCCGCCATCAAGGCGCAGTACAAGATCCTGGTGAAGCGCTTCCACCCCGACGCCAACGGCGGCGACCGGTCGTTCGAGGAGCGGCTGCGCGACATCATCCGGGCTCACGACGTGCTGCGTGGAGCCGGACTCTGCTGACCGGCACGAACCCTGCACGCCGGTTCGCATCCGGGATAGGGCAATCCGCACGGCGCGACCCTATATGGGGTCGATGCCGGTCGGTGGCGCCCGGGCGCGTCGCCGTCTAAGGATGGCTTCGCCCCGCCGCGGAGGCCCGGCTCGACGTCCTTTCGCGCGGATGCTCCACTGCTAGGGAGTGGAGCGACCGCGCCTCACGAGGTTCCGAATGCTCTCTGACGATACGCCCGCCGCGCTGCCCGACCGCACCGTCTCCGTCCGCGATGTCTTCGGCATCGACCTCGACCTCAAGGTCCCGGCCTATGCCGAGCCCGAGGAGCACGTGCCGGATCTCGATCCGGACTACATCTTCGACCGGGAGACGACGCTCGCGATCCTGGCGGGCTTCGCGCGCAACCGCCGCGTGATGGTCACCGGCTATCACGGTACCGGCAAATCGACCCATATCGAGCAGGTGGCCGCCCGGCTGAACTGGCCGTGCATCCGCATCAACCTCGACAGCCACGTCTCGCGCATCGACCTCGTCGGCAAGGACGCCATCGTCCTGAAGGACGGCAAGCAGGTCACCGCCTTTCAGGACGGCATCCTGCCCTGGGCGCTGCAGAACAACGTGGCCCTCGTGTTCGACGAGTACGATGCCGGCCGCCCGGACGTGATGTTCGTGATCCAGCGCGTGCTGGAACTCTCGGGCCGCCTGACGCTCCTCGATCAGAAGCGCGTGATCCGCCCGCACCCGGCCTTCCGGCTGTTCGCCACGGCCAACACGGTGGGACTGGGCGACACCTCGGGCCTCTATCACGGCACCCAGCAGATCAACCAGGGTCAGATGGACCGCTGGTCGATCGTCACGACGCTGAACTATCTGCCCCACGACCGCGAGGTCGACATCGTGCTCTCGAAGGCCACGCATTACCGGAGCGACCAGGGCCGCGACATCGTCAACCGGATGGTGCGGGTGGCGGATCTCACGCGCAACGCCTTCATGAACGGCGATCTGTCCACCGTCATGAGCCCGCGCACGGTGATCACCTGGGCCGAGAACGCCGACATCTTCAAGGATATCGGCTTCGCCTTCCGGGTGACCTTCCTGAACAAGTGCGACGAGCTGGAGCGGACGCTGGTGGCCGAGTTCTACCAGCGCGCCTTCGGCAAGGAGCTGCCCGAGAGCGCGGTGAACGTCGCGCTGAGCTGATCTGCATGGAGGACGCGATGGCGCATCCGGCCCCGACCCGCGAGGACGCTCCGGCGGCTCCGCATGCCGAGGGGCGGACGCGCTACGCGGATGATCTCTATAGCTGGGTTCAGGAGCAGGTGGCGTTGCTCCGCGCCGGCCGGGTGGACGCCCTCGACCTCGACAACATCGCCGAGGAGCTGAGCGACGTGGGCCTGAGCGAATATCACCGGCTCACCAGCGCTGTGGAGATCGTCCTGCTCCACATGCTGGAATGGGATCATCAGCCGGAACGCCGCAGCTCGACGCTCAGCATCGCCGAGCACCGTGAGCGCATCCTGATCCAGCTGCGGAAGAAGAGCCCCGGGTTGAGATCCAGCCTGGACGAGCGCAGCGCGACGGGTTCCGCCTCGGTCGCCTCGGGGCGGCCCGGCAGATGAGGCGCTCGCCCAAAACCCTGCCCGCGGAGTGTCCCTACAGCTGGGACGACATCCTGAATCGCCCCTTCGAAGTCGACGTCGACCGGTAGCCAGAATGTCCATCTCCAACCGCAAGCCCGGCGAGCGCCGCGAACCCGTGGCCGAGCCCCTGAAGCGCTCGGTGGCCGGCTGCCTGCGCGCCATCGCCCGGCGCTCCGAGGTCGAGGTCACCTACGCCACCGACCGGCCGGCGCTCACCGGCGACAAGGCCCGGCTGCCCGAGCCGCCGCGCAAGCTCTCGGCGCAGGACGTCGCGGTGCTGCGCGGCAATGCCGACGCCATGGCGCTGCGGCTCGGCTGCCACGACGTCGCCGTCCATCGCCGCCTCGCCCCCGAGAACGCCGCCGCCCGGGCAGTCTACGACGCGGTCGAGCAGGCCCGGGTCGAGGCGATCGGCTCGCGCCGGATGGCGGGCGTCGCCAGCAACATCTCGGCGATGCTGGAGGACCGCTACCACCGCGGCGGCAAGTACGAGACCATCACCGACCGGGCCGACGCCCCCATGGAGGACGCGGTCGCCCTGATGGTGCGCGAGCGCCTGACCGGCCAGAAGCCGCCCGAGGCTGCAACCAAGATCGTCGAACTGTGGCGCGAGCATATCGAGTCCAAGGCCGGCCCGAATCTCGACGGGCTGATCGGCTCGATCGAGGACCAGCGCAAGTTCGCCCGCTCGGTGCGCGATCTCCTCACCTCCCTCGACATGTCGGACGAGACGCCGTTCGACGCCGAGGATGACGAGAACGACGACGAGAACGACGCCCAGGACGAGGAGCAGAACCCGAGCGAGGGCGATTCGGAGGAGAAGAGCCAGGGCGAGCGCGCCGAGATCGAGACCTCCGAGGAAGCCTCCGACGAGATCGAGGACGGCGCCCAGGAATCCGCCGATGCGCCCTCGGGCGAGCTGCCCGAGGAGGCGGAGGATGCGGAATCCGAGGAGGCCTCGGAGGCCTCGCGGCCGCCCCAGCGGCAGGGCAACGAGGCGCGTGGACCTGAATACCGGGTGTTCAACCCCCGGTTCGACGAGGTCATCCACGCCGAGGAGCTGTGCGACGCCGACGAGCTGGCGCGCCTGCGCTCCTACCTCGACAAGCAGCTCTCCCATCTGCAGGGGGTGGTCGGCCGCCTCGCCAACCGGCTTCAGCGTCGCCTCCTCGCCCAGCAGAACCGCGCCTGGGACTTCGACCTGGAAGAAGGTCAGCTCGACCCGGCGCGGCTCGTGCGCGTGGTCATCGACCCCTACCAGCCCCTCTCCTTCAAGCAGGAGAAGGATACGAACTTCCGCGACACGGTCGTCACGCTGCTCCTCGACAATTCCGGCTCGATGCGCGGCCGGCCGATCACCGTGGCGGCGACCTGCGCCGACATCCTGGCGCGGACGCTGGAGCGCTGCGGCGTGAAGGTGGAGATCCTGGGCTTCACCACCCGGGCCTGGAAGGGCGGCCAGAGCCGCGAGGCGTGGCTCGCCGCCGGCAAGCCGCCGAATCCCGGCCGCCTGAACGACCTGCGCCACATCGTCTACAAATCGGCCGACGCCCCCTGGCGGCGGGCGCGCAAGAACCTCGGCCTGATGATGCGCGAAGGTCTGCTCAAGGAAAATATCGACGGCGAGGCGTTGGATTGGGCGCACAAGCGCCTGCTCGGCCGGCCGGAACAGCGCAAGATTCTGATGGTGATCTCAGACGGCGCGCCGGTGGACGATTCGACCCTGTCGGTCAATGCCGGCAACTACCTCGAACGGCACCTGCGCTGGATGATCGAGGAGATCGAGACGCGCTCGCCGGTGGAATTGCTCGCCATCGGCATCGGCCACGACGTGACGCGGTATTACCGCCGCGCCGTGACGATCATCGACGCCGAGGAACTCGGCGGGGCGATGACCGAGAAGCTCGCGGAGCTGTTCGAGGAGAACGGCACGCCGGCACCGACCGGCCGGATGCTGCGCGGCGCGGCGGGCGGGCGGCGCTGACCGTCCGCGGGCCTTCTTCGGCCTCGAGGCCCATCCGCTCCGGCCTCTCATCCTGAGATGCCGGAGCGCCGCGGAGGCCGCGAAGGAAACCTCCGTCAGGCCGCCCGATCCCTGGAGCCCTCCTTGGCGGCCCGCTGACGCGGGCCCCTCAGGATGCGGTCGTGAACGGGATCTTCCGGATCACTGTGCCTGTTGCGCGCAAGCGGAAACCGCCGCGGCCTCGGGGGCCACGGCGGTTCGAACCGTCCGATGAAGGATGGCGTGAAGCCCGGAGACTCAGGCCGCGACGGCCGGGGCCTCGGCGAGCTTCTTGTGGATCTCGCGCTTCAGGAGGCGGGCGGTCTGCGACAGGTCACCCTCGCCAGCCTTGATCAGGAAGGCGTCGAGCCCACCGCGGTGCTCCACGGAGCGCAGGGCGTGCGCGGTGACCCGCAGACGGACGCGCTTGCCGAGCGCGTCGGACTGGAGGGTGACGTTGCACAGGTTCGGCAGGAACCGGCACTTGGTCTTGCGGTTCGAGTGGCTCACGAGGTGGCCGACCTGAACGGCCTTGCCGGTGAGTTCGCAGCGGCGCGCCATGATAAAAAACGATCCCGTCTCGTTCCGCCCGAATAGACCCGATCGCGACCGGCGCGATCATCGTCGCAGCAGGCGGCGCCCATTGCGTGTTCCAGGTCCGGCGGAGTCCTGTTGAAGGCGCGAGCCTATAGGCGACGAAGGCGCGCCGCGTCAAGGTGCCCGCCGACCGCAGAGCCGCCCTGGCCGCCCCGGCCGCCCAACGGTCTGTTAACCACGATGCCGGGATATAGCCTTCTTCCACCTGCAGGAAGGTGCCTCTCCCGGCTCCGGGCCTCGAGAGGCGTCCGACGCGCGGGGGTGTTCGAGAGGGTGTGTCCGAGCGCGTGTCTTGGGCCGCCCGCCCTGGGATGCGATCCGGATCATGAGCGCCACGCCAATCCGTCGGATGATCAAGCCTGTGACAAAGCACGCTGCCGGGCGCCTCGCGGGCAGCCTCCTCGCCCTCGCCGCCCTCATGGCTCCGGCCGATGCCGCCTCGCGGGCGTCGCGCGCGAAGCGGGCCGCCGGGGCTGCCGCGACCGTGGCGGTCGATTACGGCATCAACCTCGCCGGCCTGCCGATCGGCACGGCGCGGCTGGCCGGTTCGTTCGACCGCGACCGCTACCTTATGGACGTGTCGGCGGTGCTCACGGGCCTCGTCGGCGCGATCACCGGCGGCAAGGGCTCGGCCAGGGCCTCCGGAAGCTTCGCGGCGGCACCGCAGCCCGGCGCCTTCGCCATCGCGACCCAGACGGCCAGTTCCGGCATCGCGGTGCGCATGGCCCTGGCGCACGGCAACGTTGTCCAGGCCGAGATCACGCCGCCCCTCGTCGACATGCAGGACCGCGTCCCGGTCACAGCCTCCAACAAGCGCGGCATCATCGACCCGGTCAGCGCCCTGCTGATGCCGACTCAGGGGCGCGGCGAGCCCCTCGATCCGGAAAACTGCAACCGCACCCTGCCGGTCTTCGACGGCGCCACCCGCTTCAACGTGGTGCTGAGCTACGCCGAGACGCGCCCGGTTCAGAAGCCCGGCTATGCCGGCCCGGTGCTCGTCTGCAACGCCCGCTACCAGGCGGTGGCCGGCCACCGCCCGGACCGGCCGGGGGTGAAGTTCATGGAGGAGAACCGCGAGATGTCGGTCTGGCTCGCCCCCGTCGAGGGGACGCGGGTCCTGATCCCGCTGCGCATCTCGGTGCTCACCACGATCGGCACCAACATCATCGAGGCGACGCGCTGGAGCCAGGGCGGCAATGCGGGGACGACCGGGACGGCCGGCGCCGCCGGCACCAGCGTCGCACAGGCGAGCCTGCCCGGGCAGTAGCGGCGGTTTGACCGCCCGCGGCTTTCCCGGCACGTCCGCGCGGCGCGACAGCCGCGCCAGGGAGGTCAGCCAATGCCCAAGGGCTACATCATCGTCCGGATGACGGTCACCGATCCGGAGACCTACAAGGAGTACGCCGCCCTGGCCTCCGAGGCCATGCGCAAGTATGGCTGCACGCCGCTGGTGCGCGGCGGCCGCTGCGAGGCGCTGGAGGGCGAGGCCCGTCCGCGCAACGTCGTGCTGGAATTCGAGTCCTACGAGGCGGCGCGCGCCTACTATTTCTCGCCCGAGTACCAGGCCGCCGTCGCCAAGCGCCGGCCGGCGGGGATCGGCGAGGTGGTCCTCGTCGAAGGCGTCGACTGATCCGCCTGGCGTTCGGAGCCCGCGGTCGATGCAGCCCGCGCCGCCCTCAGCCCGGAGCGCCGCGCCCTCGGGCAGCGCGAGGCCTGAAACCGTGGCGCTCTCCCTCACGTGCCTGCGGGCCCAGAGGAGGCGGCTCCGGAGCGCGCGGCCGGAGGTGGAGGAAATCTTCACGTTCCCGGCGATAATCGGCGGATGCGCCCGCTTGCTCTCCGAATCGCCCTCGCCTTGGCCGTCGTCACCGGCCCGGCGGCCGCGCAGCCCCTGAGCGCCGGCACCGCCGATCCGGGCTGCGGCGGCGACGCGTTCTCGTCGGCCGAAGTCGTCGAGCACCGGCCGCCGCGGCGCGGCCCCCTCGTGGCGGTGCCCGACACGCTCTGCGCCGACGTGGCACCGCAGCCGGGCACGCCGACGACGCAGATCGACATCTTCCCGATGATCACGCCCCAGATTGGACCTGGCGGGGGCGGCATCCCATATGAGGGCGGACCGTCCCGGCCCTACCGTCCCTGAGACGCGGCCGGCCGGTCGAACCCGCCTCCCCGCCCGCGCCGCGACGGCGCCGCGACGGCCTTCCCGTTCGAAGGAACCGCCGACCATCGACGCGCTGCTCCGCCCCTCGCCCAGCCGCTCGCTGTCCCGCGATGCCCGCGCCCGCGGCGTCACCGCGGTCCTCGGGCCGACCAACACCGGCAAGACGCATCTCGCCATCGAGCGGATGCTCGCGCACCCGACCGGGATGATCGGGTTGCCCCTGCGGCTTCTCGCCCGGGAGGTCTACCTGCGCGTCGTCGCCAAGGTCGGCCCCGAGAAGGTCGCGCTGGTCACCGGCGAGGAGAAGATCAAGCCGGACCGGCCGCGCTACTGGATCTGCACCATCGAGGCGATGCCTCGCGACCTCGACGTGGCCTTCGTGGCCATCGACGAGATCCAGCTCGCCGCCGACATGGACCGCGGCCACGTCTTCACCGACCGCCTGCTCTACGTCCGCGGCCGGGAGGAAACCCTCCTGATCGGCTCCTCGACCATGCTGCCTTTGGTTCAGGACCTGATCCCCAACGTCCACACCACGACCCGGCCGCGGCTCTCGCAACTGACCTTCGCGGGGGAGAAGCGGCTGTCGCGCCTGCCCCGGCGCACCGCGATCGTCGCGTTCTCGGCCGAGGAGGTCTACGCCATTGCCGAGCTGATCCGGCGTCAGCGCGGGGGCGCCGCAGTGGTGCTCGGCGCGCTCTCCCCCCGGACCCGCAACGCCCAGGTCGAGATGTACCAGGCGGGCGACGTGGACTACCTCGTCGCCACCGATGCCGTCGGGATGGGCCTCAACCTCGACGTCGACCACGTCGCCTTCGCGGCGAACTGGAAGTACGACGGCACCCGCTTCCGCAAGCTCACCCCCGCCGAGATGGGCCAGATCGCCGGCCGCGCCGGGCGCCACCTCGCCGACGGCACCTTCGGCTCCACCGGGCGCTGCCCGACCTTCGAGGCCGAGCTGGTGGAGCGGATCGAGAGCCACGACTTCGATCCCCTCCGCATCCTGCAATGGCGCAATCCGGACCTGCGCTTCGGAAGCCTGGAGGGCTTGCAGGCGAGTCTCGACGAGCACCCGCGCGAATCGGGGCTGACCCGCGCCCCCATGGGCGAGGATCAGCAGGCCCTCGAGATCCTCATGAAGGAGGACGACATCCGCGACATGGCGCGCAGCGCCGCCACGGTGAGGCGGCTCTGGGACGTCTGCGGCGTGCCGGACTACCGCAAGGTCCATCCGCAGGTGCACGCCGATCTGGTGGCCCAGCTCTACCGATTCCTCATGAAGGGGATGGCCGGCCGCATCCCCGACACGTGGTTCGCCGAGCAGGTGGCCATGATCGATCGGACCGACGGCGACATCGACACCCTTTCCCGTCGGATCGCCCAGGGACGCACCTGGACCTTCGTCGCCAACAGACCCGACTGGCTGCGCGACCCGGAACATTGGCAGGGCGAGACACGTCGGGTAGAGGACAGACTGTCCGACGCCCTGCACGAACGCCTCGCGAGCCGCTTCGTCGACCGGCGCACCAGCGTCCTGATGCGGCGCCTGAGAGAGAACACGATGCTCGAAGCCCAGATCACCGCCGACGGTGACGTCACCGTCGAGGGTCAGCATGTCGGCCACCTTCACGGATTCCTGTTCGTTCCCGATGCCAGCGCCGAAGGGCACGAGGCCAAGACCCTGAGGAGCGCCGCCGAGAAGGCGCTCGCGGGCGAGATCGAGGCGCGGGCCGAACGATTCGCCGCGACCGCCGATTCGACCCTCGTGCTCTCGCATGACGGCACGATCCGGTGGACCGGCGCGCCGGTGGCCAAGCTCACCCCCGGCGAGAAGCTGTTCGCCCCGCAGATCCGTCTGCTGGCGGACGACAGCCTGACCGGCGCGCACCGCGAGAAGGTGGAGGCCCGCCTGGATGCGTGGCTGAAAGCCTACATCGTGCGCCTGCTCGGCCCTCTGATGGAGATCGAGACCGCGGCGGACCTTACGGGTCTCGCCAAGGGCATCGGCTACCAGGTCGTCGAGGCGCTGGGCGTGCTGGAACGCTCGAAGGTGGCGCACGAGATGCGCAGCCTCGATCAGGACGGCCGCGGGGCGCTGCGCCGCCACGGCGTCCGCTTCGGCGCCTACCACATCTTCCTGCCGGCCCTGCTCAAGCCGGCGCCGCGGACGCTCGCGGCGCAGCTCTGGGCCCTGCGCAACGGCGGCCTCGACCAGCGCGGCCTCGACGAGATCGCGCATCTGGCCGGCTCCGGCCGCACCTCGATCAAGGTGGACCGCGAGATCGCCAAGGGGCTGTACCGCGCCGCCGGCTTCCGGGTCAGCGGCGAGCGCGCGGTGCGCGTCGACATCCTGGAGCGGCTCGCCGACCTGATCCGCCCGGCCATCGCCTATCGCCCCGGCACCACCCCGGGCGCCCCACCGGACGGAACGGCCGACGGCGACGGCTTCGTGGCCACCGTCGGCATGACCTCCCTGGTCGGCTGCTCGGGCGAGGATTTCGCCTCGATCCTGAAGTCCCTGGGCTACAACGTGGAGACGCGTCCGGGCCCCGCCATCACGGTGCCGCTCGTCCCCGCCGCGGCCACGGCGCCGGCCGCACAGGCCGCCCCGGCCGAGGCGTCTTCCGACGAGGCCATTGCCGCGCAGGCGGATGCCGCGGAGCCGGCCGGCGACGAGGCTCCGGCCGCGGAGGACGGCGAGACCGCCGCGGAACACGCCTCCCCGGGGGATGAGGTTCCGGCCGTCGAGGCCGAGGCGTCCCCGACCGAGGATCAGGCGTCGGACCTCGCAGCCGATGCGACCGCCGGAGAGCAGGCCGAGGAGCCCGCGGGCGATGCGCCGCACGCGGAGGCGACCGGCGCCGGATCGGAGCAATCGGACCAGGCTCCCCAGGAGGCTGCGCCGGCCGCCGAGCCGGTCTCCGCCACCGAGGAGGCCGCGCCCGGCACGGCCGAGGCGGAGCCCGCTGCGGCCGATGCGGCCGAAGGCAAGGCCGCGGAGGGCGAACCCGCCGCGGAGGTTCCGCAGATCGACGTCTGGCGCCTGCAGCGGCATCAGCGCCCGGCGCACCAGCGTCCGCAGAATCGCCCCCGCGGCGCGGGACGCGGCCGGGATGCGGGCCAACCGGGCCAGAACCCGGGCCAGGGACGCGCGGATGGCGGCCGGCCGGAGCAGCGTCGCGCCGAGGGTGGCGAGGGCGGCCCGCGGCCCGGACGGGATCGCGGTCCACGCCGCGACCGGTTCGAGGGCGGTCGGCCGGAACGCCGCGACGATCAGCGCAATGCGGAGCAGCGCCATGCCGGCCCGCGGCCTGACCAGCGGCCGCCCCGGCGCGAGCGGGCGCCCGACCCGGATTCGCCCTTCGCCAAGCTCGCCGCGCTGAAAGCGCAGCTTGAGGCCGGCGACGGCGGGAAGCGCTGACCTTCACCGCGGATGCGGGAGGACCGGCAGCGCCTCGACAAATGGCTGTGGTTCGCGCGCTTCGCGCGGACCCGGTCCCTGGCAGCGCGGCTGGCCTCCGACGGGTTCGTCCGGGTGAACGGCAGCCGGGTCGAGAACCCGGCGCGGGCGATCGGCATCGGTGACGTGGTGACGGTGGCCGCGCCGCACGCGACCCTGGCTGTAAGGGTCCTCGGCCTCGGCGTACGGCGCGGCCCCGCCCCGGAAGCGCGGCTGCTGTACGACGATCTGTCCGGCGGCGGGCCGCCGGTCGAGACGCACGAGTGATGAGGCTGTGCCACAGCCCCCGCGCGAGCGGACCGTCGCGGACCGCATGCGGCGCACACGCGCTTGTCAGCCCGGGAGGCAGGGTCTAGAGCCGTTGGCCTCCGAAGCCCGGCTCCGCGCCGGGCCTCACCGGCGTTCCCCTCGCAGCGCCCGCTGGCGCGCGCAGGCCGTCCCCAGGCTCTGCCCGGGCCAAGTCGAGTTTTAGGACGAAGACATCCGATGACCTACGTCGTCACCGACAATTGCATCAAGTGCAAATACACGGACTGCGTCGAGGTCTGTCCGGTGGATTGTTTCTATGAGGGCGAGAACATGCTCGTCATTCATCCGGATGAGTGCATCGATTGCGGCGTGTGCGAGCCGGAATGCCCGGCCGAAGCGATCAAGCCCGACACGGAGTCGAATCTGGACACGTGGCTGAAGCTGAACGCCGACTACGCCAAAACCTGGCCGAACATCACGCAGAAGAAGGAAGCTCCGGCCGACGCCAAGGAGTGGGACGGAAAGGCCGGAAAGCTGGAGGCGCATTTCTCGCCGAATCCTGGATCTGGCGACTGAGCTCGGGGCGAATTCACAGGATCTGACGCGCATGCGCCCGCGGCTTTCCAGTGGGCGGGAAGTTTTTTCAGCCCCGCCGCTTCGCTGAAGGCCTCCTCGGGGCTGCGTCATACGAAGCCCAGATACGCGGCCAGGTCATTCCTGTCCCATGGCACCAGTGTAAAACTCTTTGACGCCGCGCTTGGTCCGCGCGTGCGTCTTCAGGGATGCTTTGATCTGCGCGCCGGATTGTGGTAGACAATCTGCCTGCCGTCGCTTGCGCCTGACGTGCTCCCTCCGGCTGAAACGCCTTCGATTTTCGGTTGTTAGGAGTAGTACGCGATCGGCCGCCGAAGGAGACTTCGGCGGACGCGCCAGGTGTTTGCACGGCCGCGCCGGGGAATGACCGGGATCGTCGCGCTGGGCGCGGGGGTTTCGGGAGCGGCGAGGCAGACCGGGTGTCCCGCCCGGAAGAACACGGTTTCGCGCGGCGCCGAACGCTGCGCGCCAGTGGAGGCCCTTCTCGCATGACCACAGCCAAGAAGACGACGACCACAGGCCGGCAGGGCTTCAAGACCGGCGAGGCTGTCGTGTATCCGGCCCACGGCGTCGGTCGCATCACCGCGATCGAGGAGCAGGAAATCGCGGGCTACAAGCTTGAGCTGTTCGTGGTCTCGTTCGAGAAGGACAAGATGGTCCTGCGCGTCCCCACAGCGAAGGCCAACAGCGTCGGCATGCGCAAGCTCGCCGAGCCGGAACTGGTGAAGAAGGCTCTCGACCTTTTGACCGGCCGCGCCCGGATCAAGCGCACCATGTGGTCGCGCCGCGCGCAGGAATACGAGGCCAAGATCAACTCGGGTGATCTGCTCTCCGTCACCGAGGTCGTGCGCGACCTGTTCCGCTCCGAGGCCCAGCCCGAGCAATCTTATTCCGAGCGCCAATTGTACGAGGCGGCTCTGGACCGGATCGTGCGCGAGATCTCTTCGGTCAACCGCATCACCGAGACCGAGGCGCTGAAGCTGATCGAGCAGAGCCTCGCCAAGTCGCCCCGCCGGGCGAAGAACGAGGCCGAGCCCGAAGCCGAGGCCGAGGGGGACAGCGAGGGCGACGACCTTCAAGAGGAAGCCGCCTGAGGCGGGCATCGCATCGCGACAACGACATTCAACCCGGCCCTGGTGGCCGGGTTTTTTCTTGCGTCCGCGCGGCCGGCTCCCCCCGACGGCCCTGACCGTTCGCGAAGGCCTGGGCTGGACGGCGCGGGGCGGGATCCCATGTCTTCCCGACGGAACACGAATTCGTGGCCGCTGCGTTGTCGCATTGTGGGGCATCGGGACGGAACTTTCCCGTTTTGCCTTCCGTTGTCGGTTGCCTGGCGTCACCCCCCGGTGGCGCCTGCGCGTCGGGCCCTTGGGTCCGACGCCGCAACAGCACTCGGCAACAAGAGGCAGGCGGATGGCTGAGATCGCGGGAATTCGACGGCAGTTCATACGGACTGCCATGGAGGCGCCCTTCCTGGCCCGGGAAGAAGAGCGGGGCCTCGCCGTCCGATGGAAGGACGAGCGCGACGAGCGGGCCCTCCACCGTCTGATCTCGGCCCATATGCGCCTCGTCATCGCCCTGGCGGGGCGTTTTCGTCACTACGGCCTGCCCATGGCCGACCTCGTCCAGGAAGGGCATGTCGGCCTGATGGAGGCCGCGGCCCGGTTCGAGCCGGAGCGGGACGTCCGCTTCTCCACCTATGCGACGTGGTGGATCCGCGCCTCGATCCAGGATTACATCCTGCGCAACTGGTCGATCGTGCGCGGCGGGACCTCCTCGGCGCAGAAGGCCCTGTTCTTCAATCTGCGCCGGCTGCGCGCCCGGTTGATGCAATCCACCGAGGAACATGTCGGCGACGAGATCCATCGCCGCATCGCCAGCGCGATCGGCGTCTCCCGTGACGACGTCGCCCTGATGGATGCGCGCCTGTCCGGCCCCGACATGTCGCTCAACGCCCCCGTGGGCGAGGACAGCGACGCGTCCTCGGAGCGGATGGATTTCCTGGTCGACGGGGCCGACCTGCCGGACGAGACCGTGAGCGCCACGGTCGACGGCGAGCGCCGCCTCAGCTGGCTGCAGCAGGCTCTGACCGTTCTGTCCGAGCGTGAGCTGCGCATCCTGCGCGAGCGCCGCCTCGCCGAGGATCAGGCGACCCTGGAAGCCCTGGGCCAGCGGCTCGGCATCTCCAAGGAGCGGGTCCGCCAGATCGAGAACCGGGCCCTGGAAAAGCTGCGCCGTGCGCTCGCCGACCGCTTTCCCGCCGCCACGGGCAGCCCCCATATCGGCTGAGCGGCACGCAGCGTCATCGTCACGAAGCCCGGCCCGGCGGCCGGGCTTTCGTGTTTCAGAAGGGTCGCCCATGCGACGGGCCGCCGTGGTCGGGCCGGCTGCCCGACATCTCCGGCGCAGCGGGTGTGCCTGCGGATATACCTGCCTGCGCGTGCGATGACGGGGGCCGGTGCCGTGGTCGCGAGCGGGATATCGCCGCGCGCCCGTTACGCCTCCTGAACAACGGGGCTGCGCCGCTCCCGCCGGCGCCGGCGGCGGCCGGCCTCAGGGGTGGCGTCGAGCCAGATCACGAGCGCCAGGGCGACGAGCGCCGGCACGCCGAGGGCCAGGAAGGCACCGGACCAGCCGAACAGCCCGTATGACAGGCCGCCGTACCAACTCGAGAGCGCGCCGCCCACGCCCTGCACCGCGTTGACGCTGCCGAGCGCCGTCTGGGTCCGGCCCGATCCCCAGGTCAGGTCCGCCACCACCACGGGCACCGCCACCCCGACGATGCCGGAGGCCACGCCGTCCAGCACCTCGGCGGCGATCAGCCACACCGGATCGTCGATCAATCCGGACATGAGCGCGCGCACCGGCAGCACGGCGAAGGCCACCATCAGCAATTGACGGCGTCCGCGCCTGTCGGCCAGCGAACCGGCAAACAGAGCCACGGGCACCATGACGAGTTGCGCCACCATGACGTAGCGCGCCGTCCACGTGGTGGCGTCGGCCGCGGTCGCCACGAGCTTCTGCCCGAGCAGCGAGAGCATGCCGCCGTTCCCCAGGTTGAACAGGGTCAGCGCCACGGTCAGCACCAGCAGACGGCGGTTGCCGAGAACCTGACGCAGGCCGCTGCGCTCGGGTTCGTCCGCGTCGTCCTCCTTCCAACCGACGGCGCGGCGCCGGTTCCAGGCGCCGGCGGGCGTCGTCAGCGTGGCGCCGATCGCCGCCACAGCCATGCCGCCGAGGACCCAGAAGGCGATCGCAGGCCCGAAATAGCCGGTGCCGAGGCTGATGCCCCCCGCCGCGACCAGGATGCCGATGTGGTTGAAGGCCTGGTTGCGGCCCTGCTGGGCGGGGAAGCGGTCCTTCCCGACGATGCCGAGGGTCAGCGACGCGACCGCCGGCAACAGCAGGGTGCCGCCGGCCGCGGCGAGCAGCTGCGCGCACAGGACCGCCGGAAAGCTGCGCGCCGGGAGGAGCAGCAGCGTGCCCGCCAGGATCGCCCCGCAGGCCAGGGCGATCAGCAGGCGTGGCCGGGGGAACCGATCCACCAGGGCACCGAACGGGCCGCTCAGGAACAGCGTGCCGAACCCCACCAGCGTGACGACGAAGCCGACCCGGGCGGGGCTCCACGAGGCGGATTCCGCCAGCCAGGTTCCCAGAAAGGGGCCGAGGCCGCCCTGGATGTCCCCGATGAACAGGTTGATCAAGGCGAGGTTTGTGGTGGGGGCCATGCGATCCTGGAGCCGTTTCGGGCCCCGGACGTGAACGGGGCCCCCGGAACGGTCAAGCCCGGAACGCAGCCTCCGTCGCGGAGCAGGGCGGCGACACCCACATGCGGGGCGACGTGCAGCGTCTTCGGCGAGAGAGCGGGCGAAACCCTGCACGGTCCGCGGCGCGGCCGCCCTGACCGGGACCGGGGTCCTCGTCGGCGGCGGCGATGGGCAGGCGCGCGGTGGCAGCCCTGGCGCCCAGCACGGCACCCGAAGGCGCCGGGAAGGTCGGCGGCCGGTTCGAACTGCCCGACCTGCCGGGCAGCTTCGTCGCACTGAGCGCCGCGCTCCTGAGCGGACGCCCTGTGCGCGCGGGCGGCGGCCTCTCGGAGTCCCGGCGGCCGCCGCGCGGCCGCCGGTCGTCACCTCAGGAGGCGAGCGGGCCCTGGGCGCCCTGCTGCTCCATCACCTTCTGCCGGTAGAGGCCGACGAAATCGATCGGGTCGATGTACAGGGGCGGGAAGCCGCCGTTGCGCACCGCCTCGGCCACGATCTGGCGGGCGAAGGGGAAGAGCAGGCGCGGGCACTCGATCATCACCGCCGGATGGATCTGGTCGGCCGGGATGTTGAGCAGCCGGAACACGCCGGCATAGGTCACCTCGAAGGCGAACAGCACTTCGTTCTGGATCTTGGCGTCGCCCTCGAGCTTCAGCTCGACCTCGAAATCGGTCTCGGAGAGCTGCTGCGCGTTGACGTTCACCTGGATGTTGATCTGCGGCCCCTGGCCCTCCTTGGGCTGAAGGGAGCGCGGGGCGTTCGGATTCTCGAAGGAGAGATCCTTCGTGTACTGCGCCAGGGCATTGATGGTCGGCACATCGCCCTGCGGCATGCCGCCGCCGTTGCCGTTCGCTGCCGGGGAATCGGCCATGCGGATCATCCTTCTCGATCGACCGGCGGGGCCGGCGCGGGTTGTTGTCGCGGCGGGAGCCGCTGGATCACGCCGCGGAACTACCCAAACGGCAGGGCCGCTAACACGCGCGCCGGGCCTGGACAAGCGAAGTGACAGGCGAGGTGACCGGGCGCTGGCGCCGGCGGCACCGGCAACCCATATCGCGATTGCGTGCGGGACCAGTTGACCCCGACGATACAACCGGCTCGCTCCCGGCGCGTTGGTCGGATATGAGTCGGCCAGACCTATGCGCGCTTAGCCGGCGCCGCACCGGGCATGACCTGAGCAAGGGGCACAGGGTCTCGCCGCGGCCACCATCGGATCGGTGATGCAGGACAGTTTCGACGTAACAACGATCATCTTCCTGGCGCTGGCCGTCTTCGTGATCTGGCGTCTGCGCTCCGTGCTCGGTCAGAAGACAGGCGCCGAACGCTCGCCGTTCAAGCCGGTCGACCGCAGCCGCACCGAACCGCAGGCGCGTTCCGACGGCGACAACGTCGTCCGGCTGCCGGGTGCCGACCGGGTGCAGGCCGCGCCGCCGACCGCCGCCGCGCCGCGGGACTGGCGGGGGATCGCCGAGCCGGGATCCGAGGTCGCCCGCGGCCTCGAGGCCTGCGTCCAGGCGGAGCCCGGGTTCGACCCGCGCGCCTTCGTCGAGGGCGCGAAATCCGCCTACGAAGCCATCATGATCGCCTTCGCCAAGGGCGATCGGAAGACCCTGCGCGGCCTGCTGTCCAAGGAGGTCGGCGAGGCTTTCGAACGCGCGATCGCCGAGCGGGAGCGCAACCGGCAGACCCTGGAAACCACCTTCGTCTCCATCGACAAGGCCGAGATCGTGGCCGTCGAGGTGCGCAACCGGGTGGCTCACGTCACCGTGCGTTTCCTGTCGAACCTCATCACCGCCACCCGCAACGCGGACGGCAAGGTGGTGGACGGCAGTGCCGAGACGGTGGTCGAGGTTCCGGATGTTTGGACCTTCTCCCGCACCCTCGGCTCGCGGGACCCGAACTGGCAGCTCGTGGCCACCGAGGCCGGCGCCTGAGCCCGTGACAGGCGTGCCGTGACGATCTTGCCGTGCCGATTCCCCATGCCCGGTCCGGAGCAGTCCCGGCCGCCCTCCTCGCGTTCCTGCTGAGTCCATCCGTGTCCGCCGCGCCGACGGCGGTCGGCGGTGCGGTCCTGAGCCCCGTCGCCCCGGCGGACCTGCCGGGCTTTCCCGGTGCGCAGGCGGAGGCGGCGCTCGACGCCTTCCGGCGGGTCTGCGCGGCACCGGCGCCCGCCCAGCCCCAGCCGGACGGCGTCGCGGGCGATCCGGCCGCCCTCGCCGAGGCCTGCACGGCCGCGGCCGGCCCCGTGCCGGACGCCGCCGCGTTCTTCCGCGAGCGGTTCGACGCCTTCCGCATCGATCGGCCCGGCGCGGATCGGCCCGGCTTCCTGACCGGCTATTTCGAGCCGGAGCTCACGGGCTCCCTCGCGCCCGGGCCGGATTTTCCGACGCCGGTGCTCGCCCGTCCCGACGACCTGATCTCCCTCGCCCCCGGCGAAACCCGTCCGGGGCTCGATCCGACCCTGCGCGCCGCGCGGGCCACCGCGGACGGATTTGCCCCCTATCCCGACCGCGCCGCCATCGACGACGGAGCCCTCGGGGCGCATGCGAAGCCGATCCTGTGGCTGCGCGACGCGGTCGATCTGCTGGTCTTGCAGGTCCAGGGCTCCGGGCGCGTCCGGCTACCGGACGGTCGCGCGGTGCGGGTGCTGTACGACGGCCGCAACGGACGCCCCTATACGGCGGTGGCCAAGCTCATCGTCCAAGAGGGGCATCTGCCGCTCGAGGGCCTGACGCTCGCCCGCTGGACCGGCTGGCTGCGCGCGCATCCCGAGATCGCCAAGCGCCTGATCCGCACCAACGCCTCGTACATCTTCTTCCGCCTCGCCCCGGTCGCGGATCCGGCTCTCGGGCCGCCCGGCGCCGCGAACGCGCCGCTCAGCCCGGGCCGCAGCCTGGCTGTCGATTCGACCCTCTGGCGGTACGGCCTGCCGTTCTGGCTCGCGGGGCCGCTGCCCGGCGCGGCGCAGGACGGAGCCCCGGACGCTACCGGGCGCCTCGTCATCGCCGCCGATACCGGATCGGCGATCGTCGGCCCTGCCCGCGGCGACCTCTTCGTCGGCACCGGTCCTGCGGCCGGCGTGGTCGCCGGAAACCTCCGCGACGCCATCGGATTCGTGGTCCTGTTGCCGCGCCGCGCCGCTGCGCCCGGAGCCGCACCGTGAGGCCCCCGCGCCGCGGGCGCCGCCTGACCGCGGGCGAGGTCCGCCTCTGGGACGCGATCGCCAAGCTGGTGACGCCGTTGCCGGGCCGCGCGTCCCCGACCCCCGAACTTCCCCCACCGCCGGCGCCCCCGACCGCCGCCATGCCGCCCCTGTCGGCCCCGATCCTGAAGCCCAGCGCGCCGCCAACCGCCAAGAGGCCGCGGGCGAAGCATCCGCCGAAACCGGCACCGGAGCCGCCGCGTCCGGCAACCGCCGCGCCGTATCAGCCGCCGCCGCAGCGCCACAGCCCGAGCACCAGCCTGGAGCGGACCGCCAAGGTCGGCCTGCGCCGCGGGCGACTGGCGATCGAGGCGCGGATCGACCTGCACGGGATGGTGCAGACGGAGGCCCATGCCGCGCTGACGGGCTTCCTGCTCCGGGCGCGGGCCGCCGGGCATTCCTACGTGCTGGTCGTGACCGGCAAGGGCGGACCGGATTACGCGGAGGCCTTCGCCGAGCGCGGGGTGCTCCGCCGCAGCGTACCGCACTGGCTGCGGGGGCCGGAACTGCGCGGCATCGTCCTCGGCTTCGAGGAGGCCGCCCGCCACCATGGCGGCGGCGGCGCGCTCTACGTCCGTCTGCGGCGCCGATAGGGGTCCGGAACCCGGCGCCGCACGGCGCGCAGCGGCCCGTTCACCGGTGTCCGCAGCCTGCGCGGCAAACCGCGCCGGAGCCGCGCGGTTGCGGCCCGGACCGATCCCGCCGATATCCGGAGCCGGCGCATGAGGCGCCACGCACGCAAAGTCGCGAGAGAGATGCCGGAGCTTCCCGAAGTCGAGACGGTGCGGCGGGGCTTGGCGCCCGCCCTGGTCGGAGCCCGCTTCAGCCGTGTCACCCTGCGCCGGGCCAACCTGCGCTTCCCCTTCCCGGATCGCTTCGCCGCCCGGCTGGAGGGGCGGACCGTCACGGACCTCGCGCGCCGGGCGAAATACCTCACCGCCGCGCTCGACTCGGGCGAGACCCTGGTCATGCATCTCGGCATGAGTGGGCGGTTCGACGTGGCCCTGCCGGACGGCAGCAACCTGTCGCCGGGGGATTTCTACCTCGAAGGGGCCCAGGGCACGCCCAAGCACGACCATGTGGTCATGGCGATGAGCACCGGCGCCACGGTGACCTACAACGACGCCCGCCGCTTCGGCTTCATGGATCTGGTCCCGAGCGCGGATCTCGCCCGCTGCCGCCACTTCGCTAGGATGGGCATCGAGCCCCTCGACGGACTGACGGGCGCGGTGATCGCGCAGCTCTTCCGCCACAAGATCACGCCGCTGAAGGCCGCCCTGCTCGACCAGCGCCTGATCGCAGGCCTCGGCAACATCTACGTGTGCGAGGCGCTGCACCGGGCGCGCCTGCACCCCGAGGCCCCGGCCGGGAGCCTCGTCCGGCCCGACGGGCGCCCGACGCCCAAGGCCAACGCCCTCGCCAAGGCGATCGTGAAGGTCCTGCAGGAGGCCGTGGAGGCCGGCGGCTCGACCCTGCGCGACTACGCCCACACGGATGGCAGCGCGGGGGCGTTCCAGCACGCCTTCCGGGTTTACGACCGAGTCGGATTGTCCTGCAGCCGGCCGGGATGCGGCGGTTCCATCACCCGCATCGTCCAGGCGAACCGCTCGACTTTCTTCTGCGCGACCTGCCAGCCCCCGGACTGACCGCAACGAACCTTGCGTCGAACCTTGCGTCGAACCGTGCGTCACTGCGCCGCGAAACGGCAATTTCGCCACAAACCCGGCTAGGGTCTAGCGCCTCGACGTGCGCACCCGGTTGCGGGCAGCCGATCCCGGCCCGCAACGCGTGACGGGTCGCGCGGGCCCAGACAGGATCCCGATGTTCTTCCGCCGCTCAAAGACGCCCGCGCCCGAAACCACCGCGCAGGATCCGACGGGCGAGCCCGCCCTGCCGCAACGGCTCTCGCCGCGCTCCCCCGGCGAGGCGATCAAGCCGACGGTCGCGCCCCCGCCCCCGGAGAAGCCCGAGCGCGAGCGGAGCGGCCTCGTGGGCCTCATCAGCGGAGCCCTGACCTTCGCGGTCGTCATCGCCATCGCGGCGATGATCGGGATCACGCTGTTCCAGCGGCAGGTGCGCGAGCCGGGGCCGCTCGCGACCGACAAGGTTGTTGTGATCCCGACCCACAGCGGAACGGCGGAGATCGCCGAGACCCTGAAGCGCGAGGGCGTGATCGACCATACCGGCCTGTTCGAGTTCGCCGCCCGCTTCGGCGGCCGGCCGGCGCTCCGGGCCGGGGAATACGTGTTCAAGGCGCATGCGAGCATCTCCGACGCCCTCGACACCATCGCCACCGGCCGGCAGGTCCAGCACGCCATCACCTTCCCGGAGGGCCTGACCTCCGAGCAGATCGTCAGCCGCCTCAACGACAATGACGTGCTCACCGGCGAGATCAACGAGATCCCCCCGGAAGGTTCGCTCCTCCCCGACACCTACAAGTTCGAGCGCGGGACCACCCGTCAGCAGATCGTCAACCTGATGAAGGCCAAGCAGCGCGAGGTTCTGAACCAGATCTGGCTGCGGCGCAGCGCCGACGTGCCGGTGCGGACCCCGGCCGAGATGGTCACCCTCGCCTCCATCGTGGAGAAGGAGACCGGCCGTGCCGACGAGCGGCCCCGGGTGGCCGGCGTCTTTATCAACCGCCTGAACAAGCGGATGAAGCTGCAATCCGACCCGACGATCGTCTACGGCCTCGTGGGGGGCCGCGGCACCCTCGGGCGCGGCATCCTCCGGTCGGAGATCGACCGGCCGACGCCCTACAACACCTACGTCATCGAAGGCCTGCCGCCGGGGCCGATCGCCAATCCCGGCCGGGCCGCCCTGGAGGCGGTGGCCAACCCCTCCCGGACGAAGGACCTCTACTTCGTGGCGGACGGCACCGGCGGCCACGCCTTCGCCGACTCCCTCGAGGCGCATCAGCGCAACGTCGCCCGCTGGCGGGCCGTGGAGAAGAGCCGGCAGGCGCCGCCGGACGCCGTCGACAAGGTCGAGCCGGGTCCGGACCCGGCGACGCCGGGCCGCGCCTCGGCCTACGCGCCGGGCGGTGCGCCTGCGGCCAACGGGATCAACACCAACGCGGCCTTCGCCGCGGATACGGGCGCGCCGGGTTCGCGGGCCTTCGACGCCTCCGAGGGCACGCGCCTCGACCCCCTGAAGAACCGCAGCTACGACCTGGGCTCGCCCAAGACGGTACCGGCCCTGAGCGAACCGGCCCCGGCGCCCCGGGGCCGGCGCTAGGGATTAGCTCCGACCGGACTGCTGCGACGCGTCGTCAGACGTGACGCAGCCGCGCCGGGCTCACGCAGGGCTCAATGCGCCTTCGGGTTTCGCGGGCGCCGCTGCCCGTTCGGAGGAGGACCCGACAGGGACGCCGCGATCTGGCGTCCCAGCTCATACAGCAGGGCCTCCAGCAGCGGCTGCACCCGCTTCGCCTCGTCGAGCCCGAGATCGCCGAGGCGCTCCCACAGACGCATCGCGCCATCCGCCATCTGCTCGACGACGGAGCCCTGCTCGGCCGGCGCCCCGAGAAAGCCCGCCGGGGGCTCGAACGGCCCCTCGGTCCGGCTGTCGGTGATGTCGATCACGATCCCACGCCCATAGACCAGCCCGTCCGCGCGGCGCTCGAACCGGCCGCGGGCCAGCACCCAGCGTACGAGCCCGGGGGCGGGCACGATGCGATGCTCCCACGCGAAGAGGCCGCCCTCGTCGCGGACACGGCGGCGCTGAATCTGGTCCCGGGCGAGGTCCTCCGGATGGAAGAGCGCGGAGAGCTGCTCCCAGCTCACGCCCTGCGCCGCCTCGGCCTCGGTCAGCCCGAAGATCCGGGCCATCGTCGCATCCCCGCGCACGCGTCCCAGATGCGGCACGTCCTCCCACATGCCGACGCCCAGCGCGGACATGCCGAACGGCGTGAGCGCGGACCTGGTCAACACTGATCGTGGCATGCGCCATCCGGGTTCTTGTGAAAACGACCCGGACCTACGAACACAACTTGATCTTGAAATGCAATGTTGGCGGCGTCGTACGAAAGTCGATCCGTGACGTCCTCGGTGGCGCGGGGGCGACGGGACCCGCGCGCGGGCCGGGATGGGTCCGTAGCAGGGACCGGCCTCTTCCCCGTGGAGAGATCCGTGCTACAGGCCCCGATCTTCACGGGGACGGGGGTCGGCGTGGCCCAGATCACGAGCATGACCGGTTTCGCCCGGGCGGCCGGCAGTACCGGACCGGTCCACTGGGTCTGGGAGGTCCGCAGCGTCAACGGGCGCAGCCTCGACGTGCGCACCCGTGTGCCGGCCGGCTATGACGGGCTCGGCGAGACCGCCCGCACCGCCCTGCAGAAGACCCTGACCCGCGGCCAGTGCCAGCTGACCCTGACGCTCACCAAGCCGGAGACCACCGCGCGGGTGCGGATCAACGAGACGCTGCTGGCGAGTCTCGCCCAGGCGGTGGCCCGGGTGCCGGTCCCCGAGGGCGTGGCCCCCGCCACGATGGACGGGCTGCTCGGCGTCCGCGGCGTGATCGAGGTCGAGGACGAGGCGGCGGACACCGACGCCCTCGCCCGGGATCTGGCCGCAGGCGTGGTCCAGCTGGTCGCGGATCTCGTCGAGGCCCGCCGCGCGGAGGGGCGGCAGCTCGAACAGGTCGTCATCGGCCAGGTCGACCGGATCGCCGCGCTGACCGAGGCCGCGGAGGCGAATCCCGCGCGTCAGCCCGAGGCCGTGCGGGCGCGTCTGGAGGCGGCCGTCGCGGCGCTGGGCGGCAGCGGCCTCGATCCGGACCGTCTGCATCAGGAGGCGATGCTGCTCGCCGGCAAGGCGGACGTGCGCGAGGAACTGGACCGGCTTCGGGCCCATGTGACGAGCGCCCGGGAGCTGCTGGCGGCCGGCGGCGCGATCGGCCGGCGCCTGGACTTCATCGCCCAGGAGTTCGGCCGCGAGTCCAACACGCTGTGCGCCAAGGCCAACGACATCAGCCTGTCGCGGATCGGCCTGGACCTGAAGGCCGTGGTCGAGCAGTTCCGCGAGCAGGTCCAGAACATCGAATGATGCCGGATCAGGATGTGAGAGTACGGATGCGAAACGTCGGGGAGCCACGCGCATGACCGAGCAGGGTGGGAGCGTCTCCGATTCCATCGCGCGGCGGGGGTTGATCCTGATCCTCTCCTCGCCCTCCGGGGCGGGGAAGACGACCCTGACGCGGGCGATCGCCCAGGATCCGAGCTGGGCGCTGGACCTGTCGATCTCCGTGACCACGCGGGGGCGCCGCCCCTCCGAGATCGACGGGCGACACTACCACTTCATCGATCGCGAGGCCTTCGACGACCTGCGCAACCGGGACGACCTGCTCGAATGGGCGGAGGTCCATGGCAATTTCTACGGCACGCCCCGGCGGCCGGTGGAAAAGGTGCTCGGCTCCGGCCGGGACATGATCTTCGACATCGACTACCAGGGCACGCGGCAGGTGCGCTCCAAGCTCGCCCAGGACGTGGTGACGGTCTTCATCCTGCCGCCCAGCATGGCCGAGCTGCGCCAGCGCCTGGAGCGCCGGGCGGAGGATTCGGCCGAGACGATCGAGAAGCGTCTCGCCAATGCCCGGACCGAGATCCAACGCTGGGTCGAGTACGACTACGTCATCGTCAACGACGACCTGCAGAACGCCTTCCGGGCCCTCCAGGGCATCCTGGCGGCGGAGCGGCTCCGGCGGACGCGCCGCACCGGCCTCACCACCTTCGTCGAGGGGTTGCTGGCGGAGACGCCGTGACGCGGACCCGGCTCTACCGGCGGATCAGCACGACGCCGCCGATCAGGAGCGCGACCCCGAAGAGGCGGGGCAGATCGACGGGCCGTTGCGCCAGGCCGAGCAGGCCGACCTGATCGAACAGCAGCGAGGCGAGCATCTGGCCCGTGACCAGAAGGGCGAAGAAGGTCGCTGCGCCGAGCTTCGGGACGAGCAGGATGGCGAGCCCGATGAACAGCGCGCCGAACAGGCCGCCGCTCCAAGTCCACCACGGGATCCGCCCGGCCACGCTTACGGCCGGGGCGGGATCGCGCAGGGCTACGGCGAGCAGAGCCATGCAGGCGAGACCGACGGCGTAACTGGAGACGCCAGCCCAGGACGCCGAGTCGAGGCCCGCGCGCAGGTTGGCGTTCAGGATCTGCTGCAGGACGAGTCCGGCGCCCGCCAGGACGGCGAGCAGGGCGGAGAGTGCGAAGGCGAGCATCGAGAACGGGCCTCTCGGGTCAGGGTGCCGGGCCTCATTGACAACCGGCACGGTCGATGCCGTCAAATGCCGCCAAGACCCGATTCCATGCACGTTCGGCATGATCAACCCCGCGCATCTCGACCTCTTCCGCGCCGTGATGCGTCACGGCGGCATGACGCGTGCCGCCGAGGTCCTGGGGATCGGTCAACCCCACATCAGTCGTGCCATCGCACAGCTCGAGGCGACACTCGGCTTCACGCTGTTCGTGCGCGGCCACGGCAGCGCCCTCCCGACCCCGGAAGGCGAGGCCTTCGCCCACGAGGTTGCGCAGACGTTCGCCGGGCTGGATCACCTGCGACAAGCCGCGTGCCGCATCCGCGAGCGCGGCACCGGCGGTCTCCGCGTTGCCTGTCAGCCTTCCCTGGCCGCCGGGCTGCTGCCCCGCGCGATCCGGCGGCTCGACGCGGAATGCCCCGGTCTCCGCATTTCCGTCCACGTCCCGAGCCCGGACACGATCTGGTCCTGGGCCGCCTCGGGCCAATGCGATCTCGGACTGGCCCGGCCGCGGTCCGGCCATGCGGGCGTGATCGCCGAGACATTCCTGCGGGTCGCCGCCGTGTGCGTGCTGCCCCGCGGGCACGCCCTGGCCCGCCGACGGGCCATCACGGCGGCGGATCTCGCCGATGTGCCGTTGATCGCGGCCGGATCGAGTCCCGTGCAGGCGGCGACCGAGGCGGCCTTCGCGCAGGCCGGCGTGACCCCGCATTTCGCCCTGATGGCCGAGTACACCGCGGCGCGCTGCGGCCTCGTCGCCGAAGGTCTCGGAGTCGCCATCGTCGACCCGGTCCCGGCCCGGGCTCTCGGCGGATGGCCCATCGTGCTGCGGCCGTTCCGGCCCGAGATCCCCATCGAGACCGTGCTGGTGCGGCCGGCGGGACGGCCGCCGGGGCGCCTCGCCGAGCGGCTGATGGTCCATCTGGCGGCGGAGCGTGACGCCCTCGGCGCACGCTGATCGGCTCAGGCGGCGACCGGAGTCTCCGGACCGGGACCGAGCCACGCGCCCATCGCCGAGAAGGTCGACACGGCCGCGCCGGTGAGCGCAGCCTCCGCGGCCGGGTCCTCGCCGAAGATCTCCAGGCGCGTCCGGAAGGCCGCCCACATCGCCCCCGCGGCGGGCCCGTGCGCCCGGTAATAGGCGAGGCCAGCGCCGGAGAAGCCGTGCAGGCCGGCGATGTGGCGGCCGATCAGCTGGCCGCCCAATGTCGAGCCTTCCAGCACGTAGAGCGCGCCCATGGCGGCGGCCGGTCCGTCGAAGACCAGGGAAGTCGGTCGCGGGAGCGCCGCGACCGCGGAGGGCGTCAGGCCGAGATGGTCGAGATCGGCGGCGAGGCGCGTGAGACGGCGGCGCGGCGCCAGGAAAACCTCATCGGCGAGCCCGGACCCGATGGCGGATTCCCAGACCGCGTGGAACCCGTAGAGACGCCCCAGCAGGTTGCGATAGCCGCTCAGGGTCGCGACCCGCGCCTGCCAGTCCAGGGACGCCTCCAGCGCCCGGTGAGCCGGATCGGTCGCGGCACGCAGCCGCGCATGCAGGCCGTCGCGGGTTCTCACGCGGTGATCGTGAAGCAGGCGCCGGGATTGTTGGCGACGGTGAGCTTGGCGTTGATCTGATCGAGCATCGCCCGGATCAGCTTCATGCCCAGTCCCGAGCCCTTGCTCCGCGCCTTGGCGTCCGCCCAGTCGTCGGGCAGGCCCGATCCGTCGTCGCAGACCCGCAACTGGACCTCGCCGGGGCCCGATGCCGAGACGCTGACCTCGACACGGCCACCGCCTGTCGGGTTGGCCGCATACTTGAAGGCGTTGGTGACGAGTTCCGTCGCGATCAGCGAGAGCGCCACCGCCTTGCGGTAGGGCACCATCAGGCCCGGCTCCGCAGAGAGATCGACGGCATGCCCGTCGCCTGCCAGCCCCGCGAGGTCGTTGCACAGGCTCTCGATGGTCTGGCCGAGATCCACCTCGTCGAACCGGTCGGCCTGGTACAGGCTGTCATGCACCCGCGCGACGCTCATCACCCGCGCGGAGGTGTCGGCGAAGGCCTGCCGCGCCTCGCCGTCGGCGATCTGGCGCCGCTGCATCTGCAGGAAGGCCGAGACGATCTGCAGGGAGTTCTTCACCCGGTGGTCGATCTCCCGGGTGAGCAGATCCTTCTGCTCGAGGAGGCGCTCCTTCTCGGCGAGCAGGCCGGTGAGCTCGTCGATCTTGCGGCGTTGGCGCAGCACCACGCCCTCGACGGCCTCCGCCAGGGAGCCGGCGAGGTGGACCTGCCATTCCGCCCAGGGCGCGGCGAAGCCGGTGCGCTCCTCGACCCAGCGCTCGAAGGAGCGGCGGGGCAGCACCGCCACCGGGCCGCTGCCGGCCAGGACGGGCTTGCGCGGGTCGCCACCCCAGGTCACCGTGCTGGGCACCTCCGGCCGGAACCACAGCAGCAGGTTCTCGCGCGAGGCATCGACGAAGACGGCGAGCAGGCCGCTGGCGATCTCCCGATGCGGACCCGCCTCCGGATAATCCGCGGTGAAGCTGTCGCTGCTGTAGGCGACCTCGCCCGCCGGCACGCCCGCCCGCAGCCAGCCCGCGATCGCCGCCACCATGTCGACCGGCGGCGTCCGCCCGATCCCCGTGACCCGGTCGCCTGAAACGATGCCGGCGCCGGTGGCGCCGAACAGGTCGAGCAGCGTCGTCGTGCCGCCGGTCAGGGCCGCCACGAAATCGTCGGATCGGGTCAGGCCGCGCACGAGACGCCCCTCGACGTCGAGATGGGCCTGCCGCTCGGCCCAGAGCCGGCGCGATTCGATCTCCTGCACCCGCATGGCGAAGGCGTCGGTCAGCACCGTGGCGGCCGCACGGGTCTCCGGCGTGACGTAGTGCGGGCGGCGATGATGCCCGATCATCAGGCCCCAGAGCCGCCCCTCGACCATGATCGAGATCGACATGGAGCCGTTCACGCCGAGATTGCGCTGGTACTCCAGGTGGATCGGCGACAGCGTGCGGTGCTGGGCGAAGGTCAGGTCGATCGGGCCGTTGCCGGCGCCGGGCGCCGAGACCAGCCCGACGGGCACGCTGTCCCGATCGATGACGAAGCGGCTCTTGGCCTTGGTGTAGAGGGCCCGGGCCTGGGCGGGGATGTCGGAGGCGGGGAAGCGCAGGCCCAGCAGGCTGCGCGACCAGTCGGGCACCTTGTCCTCGGCCACGGCCTCGCCGTTCCAGTCCGTGTCGAAGCGGTAGACCAAGACCGCCTCGAAGCCGGTGAGCGCCCGGATCTCGAGGGCTGCGATCCGGGCGATATCCGCCAGGGTCCCCGCCTCGCGCAGGCGGCCGACGGCGAGTTCGGTATCGGCCTGACTGGCGGTGGCGAAATCGTCGGCCGAATCGGGCTCCAGCTCCATCTCCACGATGAGGCGGCCGGCATGGGCATGGGCGACGGCGTGATAGGCGGTCCCGCGGCCCGGGAATGCCAGGGTCCGGCGCAGGGACGCGCCGTCATGGAGGGTCCCGCGCGCCAGACGGGCGCGGATCGCCGCCACGAAATCCGCCGGCAGCACGTCCGCGAGGGGGCGCCCCGCCAGAGGCGGCTCGATCGGATCGACGATCTCGCCGACATTGGCCGAATAGGCGACCACCAGGAGCGTCCCGGCGTCGGCGGCGAGCATCACGGCATTGGGCTGGATCGAGCCCGGGATGTGGATGGGCTCACGCTCGCACAGGCTGGCATCCACCGGCTCGGCGCGCACCCGCCGGCCGATCGCCGCCATGACGGCCTCGCGCGAGTGGTCGGCCCCGAGGCTCTCCACCGGATCGATGGTCAGCCATGTCACCGGGCTGCCCCCGGCGATCTGGCCATGGCGCATATGGATCCGGGCCCGCAAAGGCTGCGGCAGCCGGCCGAAGACGTAGTCGAAGGTCTCGTCCAGCGTCCCGCGGCGGGCCCCTGCCAGAAACCGGCCCCGGAAATTCGGCACGTTGGTGCCCGGCATCACGTCGCGGAAATAGTCCCGCCCCAGCACGGCCTCGCGCGAAAGGCCCGAGATGGCGCTCGCGCCCTCGCTGAAGGCCACGACGGTGCCAGCCGAATCGAGCCCGATCACGCCCTGGTCCAGGCGGTCGAGCGCGTCCGGCGCGATGGCGTCGAGATCGACGTCGGTATTGGGGGCCTGGCTGGGCGGCATCAGGAGCGAAACCGGCTCATTCAACTGGGTATGGCGACGGGATGGGCCGAGCGCAATGCTTGTGATGTCAGCAAGATCAAAACCTCAAGTGCTCTGTACGATCTTAGACATCGCCCTGAACAGCCCTTCCTCAACCGTAGGGTGGTACACTGGCTGATCGTGCAGGGTCTGGGCGGTCTGCTTGTGCGCGACTGCGTAGGTGAGCAGGTGCGCGAGGTGCTCTACGGACGGTCCGAGCATCTCGCCGCCGAGGAGGTGCCCCGACCGGTCGGCCCAGAGCCGGATGCCGCCGCGATTCGTCCCCTCGACGCGGGCGCGGCCCTGATCCGAGAAGTCCATCGTGCCGACGACCCGTCCCGCATTCTCCGGATCGTAGGGGGCGCCGATCACCGCCGCCTGAGGATGGGTGAAAACCATGGCGAGGCGGGTCCAGGGGGCGGGGGCCGCGACCGGGCGGCCCGCGGCCAGGGCGGCAGCGTTGCCCCCCGCGATCCGGCCCTGGCGGCTGGCCTCGTGCAGGACAGGGCGCCAGCCGTCGGCATCGCCCGCGATCAGGATCGGCGCGCCCGCGCAGACGAGGCTGTGCCGGTCGAATTCCGGCACTCCGTCCTCGTCGCGGCGGAGGCCCGCCGCCTCAAGCCGCAAGGCATCCAAGTTGGGGGCCCGGCCGGTGGCGGCCAGCACCCGCGACGCCCGGGTGACCTGTTCGCGCCCGTCACGGTCGATCCAGTGCAGGCATACGCCGTCGCCGTCCGGCGCTGCCGTCCGAACCTCGGCACCGAGGTGAAGATCCAGGTCCGCTCCGAAGATCGCGGCGGCCTGCCGGGCGAGTTCCGGCTCGCTCAGGCCGGCGACGGTGTCACCCGCATCGATCACCGTGACGGCGACACCGAGCCGCGCGATCGCCTGGGCGATCTCGATCCCCACGGGCCCGGCCCCGAGAATGGCCAGCGAATCCGGGAGATCGGGGATTTCGAAGAGGGTATCGGTGGTCAGGACGCGCGCGCCGAGACCCTGCAGGGCTTCCGGCACGATCGGGCTCGACCCGGTGGCGATGACCGCCGCCCGGAAGCGGATCCGGATGGCGTCTCCGATCACCAGCGTGCGGTCGCTCTCGAATCGGGCGGTGCCGCGGAGGCGTTCGTCCTCGGGGAGATCCGCGAGACCGTCGACGACGCTGGCGACGAACCGGTCGCGCTCCGACCGGAGACGCCGCAGCACCGCAGGCCCGTCCACCGTGACGCCGGAGACCCGGATGCCGAACAGCCCGGTGTTGCGGGCCGCGTGGGCGGCAGCGCCCGCGGCGATCAGGAGCTTCGACGGCATGCAGCCGACGCGCGCGCAGGTCGTCCCGCCAGGCCCGCGCTCGATCAGCACCGACCGCGCCCCCGCGGCCGAAGCGGCGCGATGGGCGGCGATGCCGGCTGTGCCGGCACCGATCACCGCCACGTCGTAGTCGAGTTCGCGCATGAGCATCCCGGACCGTTCGCCGGAGCCAAAGCGGTACGGCCGAGGTTCGTTCCGCCTGCGCGATCACGTCTCAGGGCGGCACGGACCGGGCGGGGCTCCGCACGCGCCGGACCGGGCGGTGCGGAGCCGGCGTTTCAGGCGCTGCGGCCAGGGGCCGTGCCGCCGAGGTGGAACACCCGGTGGGGGATCAGTTCGCCACGCTCTACATCGCCGACGGCGACCAGAATGCCAGCACAGGTTGCGAAGGCCTTGCCTTCGACGGGGGCGTCCCGGCCCCGCAGGATCACCGGCTGGCCCCGCATCAGGCGCAGGCCCAGATCACGGGAGACCGCGACTTCCGGGATGGCATCGAGGGCCGTCTCCACCGGACGCAGATAGGCGAGCGCCGCCTCCGGGCTGCCGTCGGTCAGGGCCGAGACCGGGCAGGCCTCGGCCTCGGAGAAGGGACCGACGCGGGTCCGGCGCAGGGCCGCCACATGGCCGTAGCAGCCGAGCATCCGGCCGAGGTCGCGGGCCAGCGCCCGCACGTAGGTGCCCTTGCCGCACTCCGCCTCGATCACGGTGCGCTCGCCGTCATGCTCGACCACCGCGAGCCGGTCGATCTGCACCGGCCGGGCCACGAGTTCCACCACTTCGCCCTCGCGGGCGAGGTCGTAGGCGCGCTCGCCCTGGATCTTGATCGCCGAGTAGCGCGGCGGCACCTGCTCGATGGCGCCCACGAAGGCCGGGAGCGCGGCCTCGACCGCCGCACGGTCCGGGCGGGTCTCGCTGGTGGCCACGGGACGCCCCTCGGCATCGTCGGTATCGGTCTCGATGCCCCACTGCACGGTGAACCGATAGGCCTTCCGGCCGTCCATCACGAACGGGACGGTCTTGGTCGCCTCGCCGAGGGCGATCGGCAGGATGCCGGAGGCCAGCGGATCGAGGGTGCCGGCATGGCCCGCCTTCTTGGCGTTGAAGGCGCGCTTCACCACCGCGACCGCATGGGTCGAGGTCATGCCGACATGCTTGTCGAGGATCACCCAGCCCGAGACGTCCCGGCGCTTCGGGCGGTCGGGACGCGGCCCGCGCTGCGGACGGCGGCCCTCCGGGCCACGACGCTCAGCGCCCGGCACGGGAGCCTGGTGCTCGGCCGGCGGAAGATCTTCCATGGAAACCGTCATGTCCGCGTTGTCCCCCGGGGTCGATGCCCCGTCCCTTTCTGTTGGGTATCGGGACTCAATGCCCCGTCCCGGTCTCCGGTTCGTCGTCCTCGTGCCCGGTCTCAAGGTCGCGCTGGACCCGCTCGTCCCGCAGCAGCTTGTCGATGCGGGCCGCCTCGTCGAAGGTCTCGTCCCGTCGGAACCGCAGTTCCGGGGCGAATTTCAGGTTCACCCGCCGCGCCACCTCCTGGCGCAGCACCTTCCGGTGGCGCTCCAGGGCGGCGATCACCGGCGCCTCGTCGAGACCGCCGAGCGGCATCACGTAGGCGGTGGCGAGCTTCAGGTCGGGCGACATCCGCACCTCCGGGACGGTCACGACATGCGTGCCGAGCACCGGATCCTGGATGTCGCCGCGCTGGAGCACCTCGGCGAGCGCGTGGCGCACGAGTTCGGCCACGCGCTGCTGGCGCTGCGAGGGGCCGGTGGAAGTCGGTTTCTGGGCCATTCTGTCTCGGGCCTTTCCGCCGGAGCGGACGGCTCACGTCCTGAAAACGAAAAGACGGCCGCGGCAGGTGCCGCGGCCGCCCTGTCCGGATGAGTCCGGCGTGTCAGAGGGTGCGGCGGATCTCCTCGACCCGGTAGCACTCGATCACGTCGCCGGCGCGCATGTTCTCGAAGTTCTCGAAGGCCATGCCGCACTCCTGGCCGGAGGTGACTTCCTTCGCATCGTCCTTGAAGCGCTTGAGGGTCTTCAGCTTGCCCTCGTGGATCACGACGCTGTCGCGGATCAGGCGGACATGGGCGCCGCGCTCGACGATGCCGTCCTGGACGCGGCAACCCGCGACCTTGCCGACCTTCGAGACCTCGAAGACCTCCTGGATGACGGCCTCGCCCAGGCGCTCCTCGCGGAGCGTCGGCGGCAGCATCCCCGACAGCGTGGCTTTGATGTCGTCCACGAGGTCGTAGATGATGTTGTAGTACCGGATCTCGATGCCGGCCCGCTCGGCGGCCTCGCGGGCCTCCTTGAGGGCGCGCACGTTGAAGCCGATAACCACCGCCTTGGAGGCCTGCGCCAGGGTGATGTCCGACTCGGTGATGCCGCCGACACCCGCCAGAAGAATGCGGGCCGCGACCTCGTCGTTGCCGAGCTTCTCCAGCGCGCCCGAGATCGCCTCGACCGAGCCCTGCACGTCGCCCTTGATGACGACCGGCAGTTCCTTCCGGCCGGCGCCTTCCTTGAGGTCGCGCATCATATCGACGAGCGACCGGTTGGCGCCGCCGGTCCGGGCGTTCTGACGCTCGCGCTTCTGGCGGGCGCGGTACTCGGTGACCTCGCGGGCGCGGGCCTCGCTCGGCACCACGGTCACGCGGTCGCCGGCGTCCGGCGTGCCGTTGAAGCCCAGCACCTCCACGGGGACCGAAGGCCCGGCGTACTGGACGTTCTCGCCGAGGTCGTCGATCAGGGCGCGCACGCGGCCCCACTCGGCGCCCGCCACGACGATGTCGCCGGTGAACAGGGTACCGCGCTGGACCAGGACCGTGGCCACGGGGCCGCGACCGCGGTCGAGCTGCGCCTCGATGACCGTACCCTCGCCGTCGCGCTTCTCGTTGGCGCGCAGGTTCATGATCTCGGCCTGGATCTGGATACCCTCCAGAAGCTCCGGCAGTCCTTCGCCGGTCTTGGCCGAGACCTCGAACTCGAGGGTCTCACCGCCCATCGACTCGACCTGGATGTCGTGCTGCAACAGCTCGGTGCGGACCCGCTCCGGCTTGGCATCCGGCTTGTCGATCTTGTTGACCGCGATGATCAGCGGGACACCGGCCGCCTTGGCGTGCTGGATGGCCTCGATGGTCTGGGGCATGACGCCGTCATCGGCCGCGACCACGACCACGACGATATCGGTGACCTTGGCGCCGCGGGCGCGCATCGACGTGAACGCCGCGTGGCCCGGGGTGTCGATGAAGGTGATCATGTCGCCGGACGGCGACGCGACCTGATAGGCGCCGATGTGCTGGGTGATGCCGCCGGCCTCGCCCTCGACCACGTTCGCCTTGCGGATCGCGTCGAGCAGCGACGTCTTGCCGTGGTCGACGTGGCCCATGATTGTGACCACCGGCGGACGGGGATCGAGATCCTCCTCCAGATCCGGCTCGTCGGACGACAGGCCCTCCTCGACATCGGATTCGGCGACGCGACGGACCGTGTGACCGAGCTCCTCGGCGATGAGCTGGGCGGTGTCCGAATCGATCACGTCGGTGATCTTGTGGATTTGGCCCTGCTTCATCAGCATGCGGATCACGTCGACGGCCCGCTCCGACATGCGGTTGGCGAGTTCCTGGATCGTGATCGTCTCGGGGATCGTCACCTCGCGGGACAGCTTCTCCTTCTGCTCCACCTGACCGCGGCCGCTCATGCGCTGCTGACGGCGGCGGAACGAGGCGACCGAGCGTGTCCGCTCGTCCTCGCCCGAGGTGGCGTTGGCGATGGTCAGGCGACCGCGGTTGCGGTCACCGCCCGGAGACTTCGGCGTCTTGGGCGGCGTGATGATCTTGAGCGGCATGCCGGGACGGCGGATGACCCGCTTGGTCTCGGACTCGTCGTCGTTGGTCTGGGCACCGCGACCGGCCGGCCGCGCCGCGGCGCCGGCACCGGCAGGACGGGCGGCGGTCGCCGGCGTCGCGCTCTTCTCGGGCTCGGGCGCCGGAGCGGGCTTGGCCATGAAGTTGAGATCGCGCGGCTTGCGCGAATCGGCCGTGATCGTCTTGCGCGGCTCGCCCGTGGAGGGTCGGGGCGTCAGCGGGGGGCGCGGCGCGGCCGGAGCCGCGGCGGGCGCAGCCGGACGCGCAGCAGCCGGACGGGCCGGCGCAGCGGCCGGACGCGCGGGCGCAGCCGCGGCCGGACGGGCAGCGGCAGGCGGCGCGGCAGGCGCTTCGGCCGGACGGGCAGGTGCAGCAGCGGCAGGCGCAGCGGCGGTGGGGGCGGGAGCGGGTGCGGGAGCGGCCGCCTGGGTTTCGGCTGCCTTTTCTGCAGCCTTGGCGGCCTCAGCCGCCGCAGCCGCGGCTGCCGCAGCCGCGGCCTTGCGCTCCTCCTCCTCGCGGCGGCGGGCCTCGGCGGCCTCGCGTTCGCGGCGGGCCTGCTCCTCGGCTTCGCGGCGGCGCGCCTCGGCCTCGGCCTCGGCCTTGCGGCGGGCCTCGGCCTCACGGCGCTGCGCGTCGGCGAGGGCTGCCGCGCGGGCGGCGCTCTCCTGTTCGCTCAGCGTGCGCAGGACCACACCCGAGGCCGGCCGCTGGGCCGGACGGGGGGCCGCGGCCGCGGGCGCGGCCGGTGCCGGACGCGGTGCGGGTGCAGGCTCACGGGCAGGAGCGGCCGGAGCCGCGCCGATCACGCGGCGCTTCACCGTCTCGACCACGACCTGCTTGGAGCGGCCATGGGAGAAGCTCTGACGCACGGTGCCCGCCTCGATCGGCCGCTTGAGGGAAAGCGGCTTCGGGGAAGTCCGATTCAGAGTCTTGTCGCCCGGGTTATTCGTATCGCTCATTCAGCCTGAACCCTGAGGGTTTCCATCGTCCCGTGAACCGACGCCCGGTGGCGCCGGCCAAATCCGTCCTGCGTCGTCAACGTGAGGCTTCATCGATCCCGCCGATTTGGGCTGGATCGGGCTCCCCGGTCGCCGCGGCGGCGCCCTCGAAGGAGCGTAGCCGACGCCAACGCGACAGGCAGCCGGCGGCTCCGGCTCCTGCGACGAGCGCAGCGTGTATCACATGACCCCGACCTAAAGCCATGTCCAATTCGTCTTCGAACAGGTCATCGATGATCGGGATCCTTGACATGGCCTCGCCATGGCGCCTGTGCAAGGCCGACGCGATCTTCCGCCGGCCATCCGGGCTCGCCTCGGCGGCGTGGATCACCGCGATGGCACCGGGCTGGCCGCCGATCGCCGCCTCGACCTTCGAGAAGCCCGCGACGATGCAGCCCGCCTTGTTGGCGAGCGCGATGGCCTGCCGCAGATCCTCCCGGAGCCCCGCGGCGATCCGGTCCGGCAGATCGGGCGCGGCCGGGGTCGGCCCCTTGAAGGCCCGCGAGAAAAGATTCTTGCGCACGGCGGTGGCGACCGCCTCGCGCCGGGCGCTGATCCAGGCGCCGCGCCCCGGGAGCTTGGCGCGCAGGTCGGGGACGACGCTGCCGTCCGGCCCGCGCACGAACCGGATCATCGCCTCCGGCGCCTGGGCGACGCGCGTGACGAGGCAGGTCCGCTCGGGCGCGCGGCGGCCGGGGCCGGCATCGAGCCCCCCGGCAGCCAGCCCGTCCTCGGGCAGGGTCGTGTCGTCCGCGACCATCGCGTTTCCGCCGCCGGCCTTCGGCTCAGCCCTCGGCCCGGGCGGCTTCTTCGCCCTCGGCCGCCTCGGCCCCTTCCTCGGCCCCTTCCTCGGCACCGTCTTCGCCTTCCGGCTCCGGCAGCGCCTCGATCCAGCCGGCCTTGAGGCGGGCGGCCATGATCAGAGCTTCCGCCTCGGCGCGGGACAGGTCGAAGCCGTCGAGGTAGCCCGCATGACGCACCGCTTCGGGGCCGCGGCCTTCCGTGTAGCCGACGAGATCATCGGTGGCGCAGCCCGCCAGATCCTCGACGCTCTTCACGTCGTTCTCGCCAAGGGCGACCATCATGGGCGTGGTGATGCCCTCGATCTCGCGGAGCTCGTCGGCGACGCCGAGCTCGGTGCGGCGGGCGTCGTGGGCCTGCTCGATCCGGGCGAGGTGGTCCTGGGCGCGGGCCTGGATCTCGGTGCCGGTCTCCTCGTCGAGACCCTGGATGCCGGAGAGCTCCTGGATGTCGACGTAGGCGATCTCCTCGACGTTGCGGAAGCCTTCCGCCGCGAGCAGCTGGCCGACGGTCTCGTCGACGTCCAGCGCCTCCATGAAGACCTGGGTCCGCTCGGCGAACTCCTTCTGGCGGCGCTCCGACTCCTCGGCCTCGGTGAGGATGTCGATGTCCCAGCCGGTGAGCTGGGAGGCGAGGCGCACGTTCTGGCCGCGGCGGCCGATGGCCAGCGACAGCTGGTCGTCCGGCACCACCACCTCGATGCGGTCGGCCTCCTCGTCGAGCACCACCTTCACCACCTCGGCGGGCTGGAGGGCGTTGACGATGAAGGTCGCCTCGTCCTCGGACCACGGGATGATGTCGATCTTCTCGCCCTGCAGCTCGCCGACCACGGCCTGCACGCGCGAGCCGCGCATGCCGACGCAGGCGCCAACCGGGTCGATGCTGCCGTCACGGGAGATCACCGCGATCTTGGCGCGGGAGCCCGGGTCGCGGGCCACAGCCTTCACCTCGACGATGCCGTCGTAGATCTCGGGCACTTCCTGGCCGAACAGCTTGGCCATGAACTGCGGGTGCGAGCGCGACAGGAAGATCTGCGGCCCGCGCACTTCCGAGCGCACGTCGAACAGGTAGGAGCGGATGCGGTCGCCCGGCCGGAAGGTCTCGCGCGGGATCATCTCGTCCCGGCGCACGATGCCCTCGCCGCGGCCCAGATCCACGATGACGTTGCCGTACTCGACCCGCTTCACGATGCCGTTGAGGATCTCGCCGATGCGGTCCTTGTACTCGTCGAACTGGCGGGCGCGCTCGGCGTCGCGCACCTTCTGGACGATGACCTGCTTGGCCGACTGCGCGGCGACGCGGCCGAAATCGAAGGGCGGCAGGGTGTCGGAGATGACGTCGCCGACGAGGGCCCCCGGGTTGTAGCGGCGGGCCTGGTCCAGGGTGATCTCGCGGGCGTCGTTCTCCACCTGATCGACGACCAGGAGGTGGCGCGAGAGGCGCAAAGCCCCGGTCTTCGGGTCGATCTCGGCGTGAACGTCGGTCTCGGCGCCGTAGCGGGAACGCGCGGCCTTGGCGATCGCCTCCTCCATCGCATCGATGACGATGGAGCGGTCGATCACCTTCTCGCGGGCGACCGCATCGGCGATCTGGAGGAGTTCGAGCCTGTTGGCGCTGACGACGGCCATCGGTGTCGGTCCTTCTCTTCCGTCAAATCTTCGAGCCGACCGCCGGGCGGCCGACATTGAGGTCTCAATGCAGCGAATCGCGGTCCTTCAGCCGGGACGCCTTGGTCACGACCGGCTTCTTCGGACCGGTCCGCGCCGGCTTCTGGAGCTTGGCCGCGGGGCTGGCCTTCCGGGGCCCCTTCGGCTGGAAGGGGCTGCGCGCCGGCGGCGCCGCGCGCTCCTCGGCGGGCTCCGCGTCGTCCGTCTCCTCGGCCTCGTCCGCGGGGGGCGGTCCGCCGCGGCGGAGCGATTCGCGGATCAAGTCGTCGGTGAGGACGAGATGGGCCTCGGCGAGGTCCTTGAGCGGCAGGTCGATGCGGCTCGGCAGCCCTTCCTTCACGTCGGGCAGGTCGATCGGGACCGTCTGCCTGTCCAGATCCGGCGCGCCGAGGATGCCGCGGAAGCGCTTGCGCCCGTCGAGCGGCGGGCTCAGCTCGACCTTGGCCTCGTAGCCGACCCAGCGGGCGAAGTCCGAGATCCGCACCAGCGGCCGGTCGATCCCCGGCGAAGAAACTTCCAAGTTGTAGGCGCCACCCACCGGATCGTCGACGTCGAGGATCGGCGAGATCGCGCGGCTCACCGCCTCGCAATCGTCGATGGTGAAGGAGCCGTCCGGCCGCTCCGCCATGATCTGCACGGTGCAGCCGTTGATGTTGGACATCTTCACCCGGACCAGCCGGAAGCCGAGGCCCTGGAGCGGCCCCTCGATCGCCTGCGCGACGCGCGCGGCGACACCGGCCTCGCGGACCAGGCGCTTTTCGGACAGATCCGCTTCGATCTCGGACGACATGGGTTTGAGCGCGCAACCTTCGCGGCGTTCTGCGTGGCCCGCCCGCGGCGTGCGGCCTTGTGCGGCGAGAGGCTCTGCGGCGAAAAAAAAGAGCGGACCCGGTGGGGCCCACTCCCGAACCGCAGCCTCTCGACTGCCATCAGAACTGTTGAGAGCTAGATAGCGACCCTCGGCCGGGAGCGCAAGACGGATCAGGCGCACGACGCAGCCCTGTTCGTCCCGATCTCGGCCTCATCCTGAGGTGCCGGAGCGTCGCGGCGGCCTCGAAGGAGGCCTCGAAGGCGGTCTCCAGGGATCGCGCGCTGTCCGGAGGGCTCCTTCGAGGCGCGCGCACCTCTGGATAAGGGGGTTGGGGATCGGCTGCCTTTCAGCCGCCGCGCGGCACCCGCCCCTCCAGCGGATAGGCGGGATCGTTGTAGCCCGGCGTGGTCGGATGGCCCGCAGCCACGAACCCGTCCACCAGCGCCTCGTCCTCCGGGGTGAAGGCGTAGTCGAGGGCGCCGAGATATTCCTGCCACTGCGCCTCGGTGCGCGGCCCGGCGATGACGCCGGTGACGAGGCGGTTGTTCAGCACCCAGGCGGTGGCGAACTGGCCGGCCGTGATGCCCCGCGCCTCGGCGTGCGCCTTCAGGGTCCGGGCGATGCGCAGGGATTCCGGGCGCCACTCGGTCTGCATCATCCGGGTGTCCTGGCGACCGGCGCGGGATTCGGCCGGCGGCGGGGCATCCGGGTCGTACTTCCCGGTGAGCACGCCGCGGGCGAGCGGCGAGTACGGCACGACGCCGAGCCCGTAATGGGCGCAGGCCGGCAGGTGCTCGGTCTCGGGCATGCGGTTGAAGGCGTTGTAGTAGGGCTGGCTCACCACCGGCCGGTCGATCCCCAGCTCGTCGCAGAGCCGGCAGATCTCGGCGACCCGCCAGGAGCGGTGGTTCGAGACGCCGAAATGGCGGATCTTGCCCGCCCGCACGAGGTCGGCCATCGCCCGCACCGTCTCGGCGAGCGGCGTATCGTGGTCTTCCTTGTGCAGGTAGTAGATGTCGATGACATCGGTGCCGAGGCGGCGCAGGCTGTCCTCGGCGGCCTTCATCACGTGGACCCGCGACAGGCCGCGGTCGTTGACGCCCTCGCCCGTCGGGTTGGCGACCTTGGTGGCCAGGATCCAGGCGGCGCGGTCGCCCTTGATGGCCCGGCCGGTGATCTCCTCCGAGCGGCCCTCCGTGTAGACGTTGGCCGTGTCGATGAAGTTGATCCCCGCCTCCCGGGCGCTGCCGACGATGCGGCCGGCGGTGGCCTCGTCGGTGGGGCCGCCGAACATCATCGTGCCGAGGCAGATCGGCGAGACCTTGAGGCCGGAGCGGCCGAGTTTGCGGTACTGCATGGGATCCATCCGGTGTCCGTCGCCCCGCTATCTCGCCGCGGCGCGGCCGAGGTCAACCGTGCCGGGCGACAGGCCCGTGTAACCTGCGCCCGGCCGCGGCGAACCGACCCGTGCCGGCACCGGAGCCCGGGGGCGGCCGTTCTCGCCGTGGCGCATGTCGCTGGCGGGTCGCCGCCGTCCCTCACCGAAAAAGAGCCTGTCCGAGACCCATGATCGACCGCTCGGCCGTTCTCCCCGCCATCCCCCGCCCCTGGCTCGACCGGGCCGGTCGCCTCTCGTGGCTGAAGCTCGCGGTCTTCCTGGCCTGCATCGCCCCGGCCCTGTACCTCGCGGCCGCCTACCGGCTCGACGCGCTGGGCGCGAAGCCGATCACCGCGCTGATCCACGCGACCGGCGAGTGGGCGGTGCGCTTCCTGCTGTTTTCCCTGGCGATCTCGCCGCTCCGCCGCATCGCCGACTGGGCGAAGGTCATCGCGGTGCGGCGGATGCTCGGCATCACCGTGATGGCCTACGCGGTGGCCCATCTCACCCTCTACGCCGTCGACCAGAACCTGATCCTCACCAAGGTCGTCTCGGAGATCGCCCTGCGGCTTTACCTGACGATCGGCTTCGTGGCGCTGATCGGCCTGATCGCCCTCGGCCTGACCTCCACGGATGCGGCGATCCGGAACCTCGGCCCGAACTGGAACCGGCTGCACCGCCTCGTCTACACGATCGCCGTCCTGGCCCTGGTCCACTACTTCCTGCAGTCCAAGATCGACGTCACCGATCCGGTCTTCTCGGCCGGCCTGTTCCTGCTGCTGATGGGCTGGCGGGTGATGCGGCGGTTCAAATGGCCGGAGCGGCCCTGGTCGCTCCTGCTGCTCGCGATCCTCGCCGGCCTCGCCACCGCGGGTCTCGAAGCCGCCTGGTACGGGCTCGCCAGCGGCGTACCGGCCAGCCTCGTGCTCGCCGCCAACCTGGACTTCTCCGGGCCGATCCGGCCGGCCTGGTGGGTGCTGGCGGTCGGTCTGTCGCTGCCGCTCCTGGCGCTGGTGCGCCGTCCGAAGGCGCGCGCCGCCGGCCCGGCGCCGACGAGGCGGCCGGCCGCCACGCCCCGCCGGGATCCGGTCCGGGAGCCCTTGTCGCCGCGGGCCTGATGCAGCAGAACCCGCTCCCGGTCCTCCGCCGCCGGCGGCCCCGGGCCCAGCGGAGCTTTCAAGACGCCATGCGCGGCACGCTTCTCCTGATCGCGGGCTTGCTCGCGCCGACGGTCGCCCTCGCGACGCCGCCCGCACCCGCGAAGCCGGCCGCCAAGGCGGCTCCCGCCGCGCCGCCCCCGGCGGCCGCGGCACAGGCCGTCGCAGCCTGCACGGCGCCCGAGCCGCCGCCGGCCTCGGCCCGCCCGACCAAGCCGGCGCTGCCGCAGAAGCCCGCCTGCCTCGACGCCAAGGAGGGCTGCCCGGGCTGGGAGGGCTACAGCTACAACGACGCGATCAAGGCCTATAACCTGCAGGCGCAGGCGTTCCGGCCGATCGCCGAGGCCTACCTGCAGAAGCTCAACGCCTACGTGAAGGCGAGCGCGGACTACGCCCAGTGCGAAATCAACGCGATGCAGAAATAGCCGGCTGAACGGCAACCGACAGCACCACACGGGGAGGGTTCAGGCGCATTGGCGCTAGCTCCGGTGATGATGGCCGCGATCCCCGCGCGCCCGATCACGCCGAGGCCCCCGTGCCCGCTCGTCGTTCCCTCGTCCGCACAGCTTTCTGCGCCCTGCTCCTCGCCACGGGCCCGGCGCTGGCCGCCGATTTCGACGGTCCCTACGCGCCTCCTCATGGCTATGGCGATCCCGCTCAGGAGGAGGAGCCGGAGCGCCGACCGCCGCCGCCGCCACGTCCCGAGGCCGCGTTCCGCGGCCCACGCTTCACGGCGGCGCCCCCCGAAGCGTGCCGGGAATTCGTGCGGCGTCGGTTCGATCCGGATGGCGCGCCGGTTTTGCGCCGGGTGCGGGTCTGCGACGAGCCAGTCGTCGACCGCGGGCCGCCCCCGCCGCCTCCGCCGCCGGAGGACATTCCGCCCCGTCGCTGGGGCGGACCGCGCTGGTAGGGTCGCGCCGGCTCAGATGCGGGCCGGCGCCTTCTTGAGGGCGGCCGCGAAGGCCTTGAGCTGGCGGTTCAGATCCGCCAGCTCGTTCAGCGCGATGGTCTTATGGCCGTCGCGGACCGCGCGCTCGATATCCTCGACCTGCAGGTCGACGAGGCGGCGGATGGCGGTGGCGACTTGTTGTCGGGTCATCGATTCGAGCGTCTCGTCCGAGCGTCCTGGCGGGCCTCAACGGACGGCCGATACGCGGCCGTCGACACGTTTCGGTGATAGGCCGGTAGGCTTAACCGTTGGTGTCCGCACCCCGTCGGTTCACAGGGGATCCGGCCCTAGCGGCGCTCGCGCATCTCGGCGCGGCGCATCGGCATCGCGTCGATCGTGGCGAACAGCGCCTGCGGGGCGATCGGCTCCTTGGCGGTGAGCTTGGCGCCGCCGTCCTTGCCGATCAGCACGGCGCGGAAGCTGTCCGCGGGCAGGCCGAGCCGGGTGCGCAGGGCCTGCGCCTGCGCCCCGGACCCGACCGCTTCCAGCACCACGAGGTCGCGGTCGGCGAGACCGGTGCGGGCCGAACCCAGGGCCGCCCGCTGCGCCCGGAGATCCGCGTCCCCGGCCTCGGGCGCCGACAGGACCAGCACCCGCGCGCGGTCCCGATAGGCGTCGAGGGGACCGGCCAGGGCGGCCCCTGTCGCCATCGCCGCCAGCCCGAATCCCAGTGCCGTTCCCCGCATGCCGCCGCTCCGCGCTCCCGAGACGGGACAACGCGCGAGCCGTCCGGGAGATCACAGCCGCGCCTTTGCCTCCACGGTCCGGCGCCCCAGATCGGAGGCGACAGGCAATAACCGGGAGTTCGCCATGACCACCGCCATGAACCGACGCATCGTCCTGGCCTCGCGCCCGCACGGTGAGCCGCGGCCCGAGAACTTCCGCCTGGAGGAGGTGCCGGTGCCGCAGCCCGGACCCGGCCAGGTCCTCCTGCGCACCCGCTGGCTGTCCCTGGATCCCTATATGCGCGGCCGGATGAGCGACGCGAAATCCTACGCGGCGCCCGTCGAGATCGGCGCGCCGATCACCGCCGAGACGGTGGGCGAGGTGGTCGCCTCGAACCACCCGGACTATGCCGTGGGCGAGATGCTGACCGCCTTCGCGGGCTGGCAGGACTATTTCGTCACCGACGGCAAGGGCTCGCGCAAGGTCGATCCCGCCGCCGCCCCGCCCTCGACGGCGCTGGGCGTGCTCGGGATGCCGGGCATGACCGCCTATACCGGCCTCCTCAACATCGGCCGGCCGAAATTCGGCGAGACCGTCGTGGTGGCCGCCGCCGCCGGCCCGGTGGGCTCCCTGGTCGGGCAGATCGCCAAGATCCACGGCGCCCGCGCCGTCGGGATCGCGGGCGGCCCCGAGAAGTGCCGCTACCTCACGGAGGAACTCGGCTTCGACGCCGCCGTCGACCATCGCGGACCCGACCTGCCCGGCGCGCTGGCCGCCGCCTGCCCGAAAGGCATCGACGTCTACTTCGAGAATGTCGGCGGCGCGGTCTTCGCCGCCGTGATGCCCTTGCTCAACCCCTTCGCGCGGATCCCGGTCTGCGGGCTCGTCTCGGCCTACAACGCCACCGAGGTGCCCGCCGGCCCGGACCGCCTGCCCGGCCTGATGCGTGCGGTCCTGACCAACCGGCTGCACATCCAGGGCTTCATCGTCTGGGACTTCGCCGAGCAGGCCGAGACGTTCCGCAAGGAGGTCGCCGGCTGGATCCAGGACGGACGCGTCCGCTATCGCGAGGACGTGGTCGAAGGCCTGGAGAATGCCCCGGAGGCGTTCATGGGCCTGTTGAAGGGCCGGAATTTCGGCAAGCTCGTCGTTCGCGTGTCCTGACGGCTTCTTGCCGCCGATCTGGAACGGATATAGAACAAACAGACCCGACGGCGCTGCGGAAAGCGGGCACAAGCCCGCCCCGCAGGTTGCCGCTCCGGAGGCCCGGGCGCATGGTTCGCGCGCCGCCGGGCAAGTGCCCAGTGAGATCCGTACGACTAGGAGAGAGCGATGGCGGGCAGCGTCAACAAGGTGATTCTGGTGGGCAATCTCGGGCGTGATCCCGAGATGCGCCGCCTCGGGTCGGGCGACCCGGTCTGCAACCTGCGGCTCGCGACGTCGGAGTCGTGGAAGGACAAGGCGACCGGCGAGCGCAAGGAGAAGACCGAGTGGCACTCGGTCGTCATCTACAACGACAACCTCGCCCGGGTGGCCGAGCAGTACCTGCGCAAGGGCTCGAAGGTCTATATCGAGGGCCAGCTTCAGACCCGGAAGTGGACCGACAATTCCGGCGTCGAGAAGTACACGACCGAGGTGGTGCTCCAGCGCTTCCGCGGCGAGATGACGATCCTCGACGGGCGCGGCGGCGGCGGCGACTTCGCCGGCGAGGAAGAGGGCGGCGGCCAGATCAGCCGCGGCGGGGATTTCGGGGGCGGCCGGGGCGGTGACCGCGGCGGCGATTTCGGAGGCGGTCGCGCCCAGGGCGGCGAGCGGCGTCCGGCTCCGGCCTCCTCGGGCGGTGGCGGCAACGGCGGCGGCGGCGGAAGCCGCGGCGGCTACGACCTCGACGACGACATCCCGTTCTAGGCGCCGTCGGTCCGGTCGGGACAGCGCCGCCGGCGCCGGTCGTGGCGCCGGCGGCGTCTCTGCAGGCTCGGATGCTTTCCCATCTCGGGCCGCTGCATGCGCGCCTCCCCTCGCGGTGAGGAACCGAAGGTGGGGGCGACGCCGGATCGCGCGATCCGGTGCCCTCTCCACCAATCCCAACCCGGCCCCCCTCCCCGCCAGAATCAGGGGGCCGGTCGCATCGCTTCGACCGTCGGGGCCTGTCTTGTCGGGCGCCAGGTCCGAGCGGGATCGGGACCCTCTCGGGCCGCGACCGCGAAGCGGCTCAGCCCTTGAGCTGCCTGTTGCAGGCCGAATAGTAGCCGCCGCCCTTCTCGATCCACTTCATGCCGCCCAACGTGCCGGCGGCCTTGGCCGCGTTGTAGCTGTCGAGACAGGTGTGCATGCGGGCCTTGCCGGCCGATTCCTTGGCGTATTTCGGATCGATGGCGCGGGGGAAGGCGGCCGATCCGGCGGCGGCGGCCGGTGTCGTTCCGGCGCGCGAACCGGCCGCCGGCGGGGCCGCGGGCGCGGCGGTCGTCGCGGTCGGCGACACCGGGTTGGGGGCGGTCGTCGGGGCGGTATCGGCCGCCGCGCCGCACTCGGCCTTGCGGAAGTCGTTCCACTTCTGCCCGTTGAGCGTCCCCGCCTGCTTGGCGGCCTGATACTTTGCCGAACACTCCTTGGTCGACAGGGCAGCGGCCGGCGAGGCACCGGCCGCCACGCCGGCAATCATCAGGGATGCAAATACATAGCGGCGCATATCGAAAAATCTCCGGGACACTATGTGTCGTCCCGGAAGAGACTAATACGGCTCTATCCCGTCGTGAATATGCGGGTGTCCGTTCCGGCGGGACAAGTCGGCAACCAGGCCCGGATCCGGTCCGATCCGGATCCGGGGTATGGTCCCGAGCCGGCCGCGCGGGCTACCAGCCGCCGTGGAACCGGCGCGGGCCGTCATAGCCGCCATAGCCGCGCTCGTAGCCGCCGTAGCCCGGCCGCCCGTAGGGCCCGCGGGGACCGCCCCAGCCCCAGCCGCGCTCGTTGGGCCGGCAATGGCCCCAGGGATTGGGGTGGAAGCCGGGACCGCAGCCGCCGGCCACGCGCTCGATCACGACCCCGGCATCGGGGAGGCCGTAGCCGAACGGTGCCGCGTTCGCCGCCGTGGCGGTGGCGAGCCCCGCCGTGACCACCGCGACCAGGCCGAGCATCTTGGAGCGCATCATGACACGATCTCCTGAACCAGCGGGCCGGACGCACCGGACCGATGGCAGGAGGATGCACCGGTCGCCGTGAACCGGGACAGGTCCGGCCATTCATCAACCCGACGGGATCGGCCGGACGGGCCCACGCGCGACGGATCGGTCAGGCGGCCTGAAGCCGGACCGGGGTCGGCGCGGCGGCCCGTGAGCGCGCGTAGAGGTCGGCGCCGACGGCCTGGCCCGCCGCCTTGACGAGCGTGGCCTCGTCGCAGGACCGCGCCACCTTCAGGCCGAGCGCCGCGAGCCGCGCGTTGTCGGCGCAATAGGCCGCGATCCGGGCTCGCCCATAGGCCGGCATCGGGGCGAGCAGCCGGTCGCGCTCCGCGTCGTCGGCGCGGAACAGCGCCGAGATCAGCTCGATCGGAACCGGGTACCGCGCCAGGGCGCTGGGATGGGGGCGGTTTCCGTCGCGCGTCATGGATGCCTCTCCGCTTCGCTGTGCGGTGGAAGGTTCGGCAACCATAGTTAACGATCAGTTGTGATGGTCGCCGACCCGAGGCGGATGTCTCAGCGGCGCGGCGGGTTCACCCAGGCGCCGCCGTCGGCGTGGTGCGGCCGATCCGTGTCCGCGGCCGGGATCAGGAGCTGCGCGTCCGCCCAGCGAGACGCCGCGCCCGGCGCCGCCGGTGTGATCGCCCCCGTCGTGACCGGGTCGATCCAGGCAGGCGGGCCTTCGGCGAGTGACGCGCCCGGATCCGGCAGATTGCGCTCGTAGCCGGCGACGACCGCCGTGAGGGCGATCGCGGCCAGGAGGAACGCTAGACCGTCGAGGATCATGGAGCCGAGTCTCGGCATGGCACCCGCGCCTGTTGACCAAGCTTCGGGGCTACGGCGGCAGGGTTAACGAACCCTGTCCGAAACCGGGAGATCCGGCCCTGCGTCGGGCTCAGGCGTTCCGTCCGCCGCGCAGGGTTTTCAGGCCGATGCCCGTCGCCTCGAAACCGCCGTCGACGGCGAGCTGCTGGCCGGTGATGTAGGAGGCGCGCTCCGAGCAGAGGAAGACGATCGCCTCCGCGAGTTCCGTCTCCAGCCCGTAGCGGCCGAGCGGGACGGTGTCGTGATAATCCGCCCGGATCTCGGGGCTGTGGACCGCCTTGGCCATCGCGGTATCCACCGGGCCGGGGGCGACGGCGTTCACGCGGATGCCCCAGCGCGCCAACTCGACGGCCTGCTGCTGGGTGAGCTGCGCCAGCGCCGCCTTGCTGGTGCCGTAGGCCGTCCGCAGGGTCGAGGCGCGCAGGCCCGAGATCGAGGTGACGTTCACGATCGCCCCGCCGCGCTCGGACAGGAGCGGCACGGCGGCCTGCGTGCACAGGAACGGACCGGACAGGTTGACCGCGAGCACCCGCGACCAGTCCGCAAAGGTGGTCTCCATCAGCGGCTTGAAGATCGCGATGCCGGCATTGTTGACCAGGGCGTCGAGCCGCCCGAACCGGTCGCCGACCTGCCGGATCGCCGCCGCGACCGCCTCGGGCTCGGAGACGTCGGCCGTCACCGCCAGCGCGGCCTCCGGACGGCCGAGCCGCTCCGTCGCCGCGGCCACGCCCGGACCGTCGATATCGAGCAGGGCGACGTTCCAGCCATCCGCGAGGAAGCGGGTCGCGGTGGCGAGCCCGATGCCGCGGGCAGCCCCCGTCACCAATGCGGTCCGGGTCTGGGCATCGCTCATCGTCGTCTCCGTCGGGGGCGGCCGCACCCGGATGGCGCGACGCGGCGTTCGGGTCCGCAGCGGTGCGACCGCCGCAGGCCAAGCCCGGGACACCTACAGGTCCCTCCCGCCGTTGAAAACCGATCCGCCGTCGATGTCCGATGCATCGCGCGGGCGCCGTCGCGCCTGTCGGCCGCCGGCCGGTCCGCGGCGGCCGACAGGCGCGCCGACACGACCGAGGCGGCTTCCCCCTCTCGGGATGCGAAGATAGGCTCGAGCCTCCGCGCGGACCCGGCGCTCAGAGCATCGGGATGCCGCCGGTGACCGGCACCAGCGCCCCGGACATGTAGCTGCCCTCGCGGGAGGCGAGCAGCACGTAGGCCGGAGCGAGTTCCGCGGGCTGGCCGGCGCGGCCGAGCGGGGTCTGCGCGCCGAGCTGCTCGATCTGCTCCGGACTCTTCACGATCGGCTGGATCGGCGTCCAGACCGGCCCCGGGGCGACGCAGTTCACCCGGATCCCCTTCGGCGCCAGCAGGTTCGACAAGCCGATGGTCAGACTCGCGATCGCGCCCTTGGTGGCGGCGTAGATCAGCATGCTGGGATCGGCGACCTTGGCCTGCACGCTCGTGCTGTTCACGATCGCCCCCCCGGGCTTCATGTGCGGCACCGCGGCCTGGGCGAGGTGGTACATGGCGAAGACGTTGGCGCGGAACGAGCCCTCGATGTCGGGAGCCTTCACGTCGTCGAGGCTGTCGTTCACCACCTGGGCGGCGGCGTTGTTCACGAGGACGTCGAGGCGCCCGAACGCCGCCACGGTCCTCGCCACGAGGTCGCGACAATGGTCCTCGTCGCGGATGTCGCCGGGAAGGAGCAGGCAGCGCCGGCCGGCCTTCTCGACCCAGGCCTTCGTGTCCTCGGCATCCTCCTGCTCGACGTCGAGATAGGAGATCGCCACGTCGGCGCCTTCGCGGGCATACGCGATGGCCACAGCCCGGCCTATGCCGGAATCGCCGCCGGTGATCAGCGCCGCGTGGCCCGTGAGGAGCCCCTTGCCGACATAGCTGTCCTCGCCGTGGTCGGGCCGCGGCGTCATCTTGGAAGTCAGGCCCGGCCGGGGCTGCTGCTGGTCGCCGGGAAAGGGCGGCTGCGGCCCGGCCTCGCGCGGATCGTCGGTCATCGGGGAGGCTCCGGGTCGTGGGCGATCCACGGGATCTAGGGCTGCCTCCAGGGCCGCCGCCTGCGCCCGGCCGTCACAGGCCGGGCGAGGGTACCGAACCGTCTCAGAAGGCGCGGGTGCGCCCGGAATGCGGGCCGCCGTAGCGGCGGCGCAGGAAGGAGACGACCTTGGGGAGGAGGAAGGCGATCAGGATCTTGCGCATCGGGGCTCGCTCACGTCACGGGTTCGTGAGCGGGCAATGCTCGGACCGCACCCCGGTTCCGTGCGGGCGCCGGATCAGAGTTCGAGGGTCAGGGTGACCGGCGCGTGGTCGGAGGGACGCTCCCAGGCGCGGGCCTCGCGCAGCACCTCCACCTTGCGGACCGTCCCGGCGAGGTCCGGGGACACCCAGGCGTGGTCCAGGCGCCGCCCCTTGTTGGCCGCCGACCAATCGGGGGAGCGGTAGCTCCACCACGTGTAGATCTTCTCGGGCTCCGGGGTGAGGTGGCGCGCCGCGTCGATCCACCCCGCCTCCCCGCGCAGGACCTCCAGCGCCTCGGTCTCCACGGGCGTGTGGCTGACCACGTCGAGGAGCTGCTTGTGCGACCAGACGTCGTGCTCCAGGGGCGCGACGTTGAGGTCGCCCACGAGGATCGCCGGCCCGGAGACGCGCTTGCCACCCCAGGCGCGCAGTTCGGACAGGAAGTCGAGCTTGTGGGCGAATTTCGGGTTGAGGTCGCGGTCCGGCACGTCGCCGCCGGCCGGGACGTAGAAATCGTGCAGCACGATGCCGGCGGCGGCCCCCGCTTCCGGCCCCAGCACCGCCGAGATGTGGCGGGCATCCTGGCGCTCGCAGAACCCCATCACGGCGCGGGTGTGCAGGGGGAAGCGGGAGAGGATCGCGACGCCGTTGTAGCCCTTCTGCCCGGCGAACATCACGTGCTCGTAGCCCGAGCCGCGCAGGGCCTTCAGCGGGAAGGCGTCGTCCGGGCATTTGGTCTCCTGGAGGCAGAGCACGTCCGGCTTGTGCTCGGCCAGGAAGCGCAGCACGAGGTCGATGCGCAGGCGCACCGAGTTGATGTTCCAGGTGGTGACGGTGAGCTGCACGGGCGGCGCCGGGGTTCGGTCGGAGGTGCGCTCCGATAGCCGATTTCGCGGGCCGCGACAGTCCGCTCGACGCCGGCGGCGCGAAATGCCGTGCGTCGGTGCCCGGCAGGCGCTATGCCCGTGCCCTGCCCTGTCCCGGGCCCCTCGTCGAGGCGCCGCCATGGCACATGCCCGCTCGCTCCTGTTCGCCGCCTACTGGGCCGCCTGGACCACCCTGTTCCTCGCGCCGCTCGCGGTCTTCCTCCTGTCGGGGTCCCCCGAGCGGCCGATCCGACGGGCGACGCGCCTCTGGGCGCGCGGCATCCTGGCCGGGCTCCGGCACATCGTCGGCCTGCGCTACGTGGAGGAGGGCCGCCAGCACCTGCCGGCCAAGCCCTGCCTGATCGTCGCCAACCACCAGTCGACCTGGGAGACCCTCGCCTTCCTGGTGCTGGTGCCGGACGTGGCGATCGTCGCCAAGCGGGAGTTGCTGGCGATCCCGGTGGTCGGCTGGTTCCTGCGACGCTCGCCGATGATCGTCATCGACCGCGGCAACGGTACGCAGGCCTTGCGCACCATGATCGACGAGGGCCGCGCCGCTGTCGCGGCGGGCCGGTCGGTGCTGATCTTTCCGGAAGGCACCCGCGGCGGCATCGACGCGCCGCTGCGCTTCAAGCGCGGCGTCGAGCTGCTCTACGGACGGCTCGGCCTGCCGGTGGTGCCGGTGGCGCTGAATTCCGGGCTGTTCTGGCCGGGGGGCATGGCGACCCGGGCCGGGACCGTGGTGGTGAGCTACCTCACGGCCGTCGCGCCGGGCCTGACGGCCGCGGAGTTCCTGCGCGGCACCGAGGGGGCGATCGACCGGGAGCTCGACCGCTGGCGCCCCATCGGCCTCGACGGCCTCGGCGCGAAGGCGGCCTGAGGGCGCCCCCTAGGGCTGCGCTTGCTGGATCTGCTGCTGCACGGCCTTGTCCTCGGCACGCCCGTAATTGATGAAGAACAGGTTGCCGTCGACGCTCTTGCCCTTCTGAAGGTTCGAGAGCGTCACCGTCGTGATGTAGCCCTGCGGATCGGTGATCCGCCACTGCGACAGGGTCTTCACGTCGGCATCGAAGAACAGCTGGATCTTCGAGGTGCCGCCGAGGGTGGCGCGGTCCTCCAGGCTGATGCGGACGCCGCCCGGATCGTTGGCCACGTCGATGACGGTGAGGTCGCGGGCGAGGTCGATCTTCTCGCGCAGCAGGAATTTCAGCGGCGTCTGGGCGATGAAGTAGAGGTCCTGCGTGTTGAGCTTGCGGTCGCGCACCGCCACCGAGGTGCCGTCGGCGATCACCTCGAGCGGAGAGGGCTGGTCGTAGTCGAAGCGCAGGCGGCCGGGCTTGGCCAGCGTCAGCTTGCCGCCGATCCGGCGCCCATCGGCGCCGATCTGCATGAAGTTGCCCGTCAGGGTGTTGATCCCGTTGAAGTAGGCGTTGGCCCGGGCGAGCAGCGTCGCGGCATCCGCGGGCTCGCCGGGGGCGATCGCCGTCGGCGCGCCCACCGCCGCGACCTTGGGCTCGGCGGCCTTGTGCTCGGCCTTGCCGGACTTGGCATTGGCCGCCTTCGTGTCCTTGCCCGCCGGGTCCTTGCCGGAATCCTTGCTCGCCTCCTTGGCCTTGGGCGCGGGCTTCTTGGCCGGCGCGGGGGCCGGCGGGGCAGCCTCGGGCTGCGGCGCGGGCTCCTCCTTGTGGCCGAACAGGCTGTCGATGAAGGCGCCCACCTGCGCCTCGGCCGGGTTGGCGGTCGCGAGCCACAGCCCGGCGGCGATCAGGGAGCCGGCTGTGCGGATGCGGCGGCCGATCATCGGCAGAGTCTCCTGGGGAACCACGGCGTGGGCTCCGGCGGCAAAGGGAAAGCGGAACGTGACGTCAGCGAGCGGGTGAAGACGTCGCGCCCCCCGTCGTCTGCGCGAGCGGCGCGCGGCAACCCAGGAGCTCCACGGTGCCGGACGGCGCGCTGCCCTGGGCTGCTTCGCTCCGCTCTCACGGACGGGACGGGTTTCGCAGCGGCCCGTTAGAACCCCGCCCTGTGGCGAAGATGCGACGTCCGGGCCGCCCCCATGGGGGAGCGGCCCGGGGCGCGGCGTCTCACTCGTCGTCGTACACGCCGCTCGACATGTGGGCTGCGCCGGCGACCAGGATCTCGCGCTTGCCGGCATGGTTGGCCGGGCCGACGATCCCCTCGATCTCCATCCGCTCCATGATCGAGGCGGCGCGGTTGTAGCCGATCTGCAGACGGCGCTGGATGTAGCTCGTCGACGCCTTCTGGTCGCGCAGCACCACCTCGATCGCCTGCTTGTACAGGTCGTCGGACTCGCCGCCGGTCGCCGCCGCGAAAGCGCCGATGTCGAAGACGGGGGCCTCCTCCTCGGGCTCGTCGCCGCGCTCGGCCTTGTCGGCCGCGGCGGCCTTGCCCCGGCCCGACCGGCCGCCCTCCTTGGCGGGCTCCTCGGGCGAATCGTCGGCCGTGACGGCGTCGAGGTAGCTGGGACGGCCCTGGCGCTTGAGGTGCGCCACGACGGTCTCGACCTCGCTGTCCGAGCAGAACGGCCCGTGCACCCGGGTCGTGCGCCCGCCGCCGGCCATGAACAGCATGTCGCCCTGGCCCAGAAGCTGCTCGGCGCCCATCTCGCCCAGGATCGTGCGCGAGTCGATCTTGCTCGTCACCTGGAAGCTGATCCGGGTCGGGAAGTTCGCCTTGATCGTCCCGGTGATCACGTCCACCGACGGCCGCTGCGTCGCCATGATCAGGTGGATGCCCGCCGCCCGCGCCATCTGCGCCAGACGCTGGATCGCCCCCTCGATGTCCTTGCCCGCCACCATCATCAGGTCGGCCATCTCGTCGACCACGATCACGATGTACGGCAGCGGCGCCAGGTCCATCGCCTCGTCCTCGTAGACCGCCTCGCCGGTGTGGCGGTCGAAGCCTGTCTGGATCGTGCGCGTGATGGTCTCGCCCTTGTCGCGGGCCTCCTTCATGCGGGCGTTGTAGCCGTCGATGTTCCGGACGGCGATCTTGGCCATCTTCTTGTAGCGCTCCTCCATCTCGCGCACGGCCCACTTGAGGGCGATGACCGCCTTCTTGGGGTCGATGACCACGGGGGAGAGCAGGTGCGGGATGCCGTCGTAGACTGACAGCTCCAGCATCTTCGGATCGACCATGATCAGCCGGCACTCCTCCGGCTTCAGCCGGTACAGCAGGCTGAGGATCATGGTGTTGATCGCCACCGACTTGCCCGAGCCGGTGGTGCCGGCCACCAGCAGGTGCGGCATGCGCGCGAGGTCGGCGATGATCGGCTCGCCGCCGATGTTCTTGCCCAGGCACAGGGCCAGCTTGTGCTTGCTCTCGGCGAAGTCGGCCGACGAGAGGAGCTCCCGCAGGTAGACGGTCTCGCGGGTCTCGTTCGGCAGCTCGATGCCGATGACGTTCCGGCCGGGCACCACCGCGACGCGGGCCGAGACCGCCGACATCGACCGGGCGATGTCGTCCGACAGGCCGATCACGCGGCTGGACTTGGTGCCCGGTGCCGGCTCCAGCTCGTAGAGGGTGACGACCGGGCCCGGCCGCACCGCCAGGATGTCGCCGCGCACGCCGAAATCCTGGACCGTCTGCTGCAGGTTGAGGGCGTTCTGCTCCAGCACGTCGGCATCGACCTCCTCGCTGCCGCCCGGCGCCGGCAGGGCGAGCAGTTCGAGGGACGGCAGCTCGTAATCGGCGTTCTCGATCGGCGCGATCTCGAGATGGCGGCCGGCCGGGATCAGGTGGGCGCGGGGCGCGACGAGCGGGACCGCAACCGGCGCGGGGGCCGGCAGGGCGGCGACCGGCTCGGACGGTTCGTCCGCGACGGGCTCGGCCTCGCTCTCAACCTCGGCTTCGACCGGCTCGGGCTGCGGCGCCAGCTTGCCCCGGAGCAGGACCGGGCGCGGGGTCATCGGGATCACCACGCGCTCGGCTTCGGCGCGCGCGGCGGCCGGCGCGGCCGCAACCGGGGCCACAACCGGGGCCGGAACGGCTTCGGGCTGGGCCGGGGGCGCCGGCGGTAGGGTGCTCGGCTGGCCGGCCGCGCGGATCGCCGCCCGGGCCGCCATGGCGCTCAGCGCCGGGGCCCGGCGCGGAGCCTCGGAGACCGGCGCGGCCGGAGGCTCGGCGGCGGCGCTGCCGGGACCGAAGACCAGCGACAGGCCGGAGGCCGGGGCCGCGGCGGGGGGCAGGAAGGCGCTCCGGATCGCGGCGGCCTCCTCGGTCCGCGGGCCGGAATCCGTGCCGTTATCCTGCCCGTCGGCGGGGCGCGGCGGCTGGTCGAACCGCACGAGCCGGTCGAGCACGTAGACCGGCCGCGGCGGCAGCGAGCGCAGGTGCGAGATGTCGAGGGGCATCGAGACGAAGCGCTCGTCGGACGCCGCCGGCGCGGTGACGGCCTCCGGGGCCGGGGGCGCCTCGGCGGACTGCGCCTCCAGGGCCGACCAGGCCTCGACGGACGACCAGTCGCCGCCGTCGAACCAGGGCTGGACCTCGGACCAGTCGGGCAGGTCGGACCAGTCGCGGGCCGGGGCCTCGGCGACGGTTTCGACGCTCTCGGCGACGAAAGGCGCCGCCGCGACGGGGGCGATCACCGCCGTGGACGCGGCCAGCTCGACGGCGGGCCGGACCGGGCGGCGATCCGGCGTGCGGAAGAAGCGGACGCCCGGCGGGGCGACGAAGGGCTGGCGCCACAGGGGCACCGGCTCCGCGTCCAGCGCGGCGGCTTCGGGCGGGACCGGCATGACGGCGACGCGCTCCGCCGCCTCGGCGGCGGTCTGCTCGTGCGCGATGCGCTCCCGCTCGGCCTCCTCGCGGGCGGCCCGCTCGGTCTCCAGGGCGAGGGCGGCCGCCTGCGCCTCGGCGCGGGCGCGCTCCAGGGCGACGCGCTCGGCCTCCAGGGCGCGCTGGCGGCGCTCCTGCAGGACCGAATCGGGGGTGCGGGTGTAGCGCACGGCCGAGGGGGCGGCGGCCTGGACCGGCGCGGCGACCGGCGCACCGGCCGGCACGCCCTCGGGGGCGATGGCGGCGGGGCGGCGCGGCTGGCGCACCAGCACGCCCGGCGAGGACGCGCTGCGGTCGATCCGGCTCTCGAAGGCCGGCGCATCCAGGGCGTCGAGGCTCGCCCGGTCGTCGAAGACCTGCTCCGGCCAGTGCGGTTCGGGCGCGGCCGCGCGCGGGGCGCGCTCGGCGGCCTCGCGGCCGACCATCGCGCCCGGCGGCGTGAGCCAGCTCGGCTCCGCCCGGCGCCCGGGGGCACCGTAGGACGGGCGGGCGGGGAGTCCGGCCGGGGAGCCGGACAGGCGGCGGGTGAGGCTCGCGCGGAGCGCCATCAGCCGGTGCGCCAGGGCTCCCAGAGAGAGGCCCGAGCGGTCGCCGCCGCGGACGGGGCGGGCGGGGTCACGGTGGGAGTACGGAGGCCGTCCCGATGCGCGCATGGGTTCTCAGACGATACTCGAAACAGGGATCCGCCGACGCGCGGCGGCTGTTCCTGAGTTAGGCCATTCGTCGTTAATGGAGGCTTGCCACGGGCCGCGCTGCGGAAACCATGCCGGGAACAGAGCGGTTCGTGCGCCGTGCAGCCAACCCGCCGCGGGCGCCGACCGCGTCCGATCGCCCGTGCCGGGCCGCATGCCATATGATACCCGCAGCCATTCCTCATCCGGACAGGTGCCCGTGTCTCCAGCCACCTCCGAATCGCCGGCGCGCTTCCGCTCCCTCTACCGCCACGGCTTCGCCCGGGTTGCGGCCTGCACAGGCCGGAGCCACCCGGCCGAGCCCGAGCGCAACGCCGACGCGATCCTCGACCTCGCCCGGAGGTGCCACGATTCGGGGGCCGCGCTGGCGGTCTTCACCGAACTCGGCCTCTCGGCCTACGCGATCGAGGACCTGCTGCTCCAGCAGACCCTGCTGGACGCGGTCGAGGCCGCCGCCGCCCGGGTGATCGCCGAATCGGCCAATCTCCGGCCGCTGCTGCTGGTCGGCGCGCCGCTCCGCTGGCGCCACCGCGTCTACAATACCGCGCTCGCCATCCAGGGCGGCCGCCTGCTCGGCGTCGTGCCGAAGACCTTCCTGCCGAACTACCGGGAGTTCTACGAGAAGCGCCACTTCGCCTCCGGCGCCGGGATCACCGGCGAGGCCATCCGGGTCGCCGGCCACGAGGCGCCGTTCGGCACCGACCTGCTGTTCCCGGCCGAGGACCTGCCGGGCCTCGTGGTCGGGGTGGAGATCTGCGAGGATCTGTGGGTTCCGGAGCCCCCGGGCATGCGCGCGGCCCTCGCCGGCGCCACGGTGCTGGCCAACCTCTCGGGCAGCCCGATCACCGTCGGCCGGGCCGAGTCGCGGGCGCTCCTCTCGCGGGCGGCCGCGATGCGCGGCGCCTGCGCGTATGTCTATGCCGCCGCCGGCCAGGGCGAATCGACCACCGACCTGTCCTGGGACGGCCAGACCAGCATCGACGAGCTGGGCGTGCGGCTGGCCGAGGGTGAGCGCTTCCCCGCGGGCCCGGTGACGACGCTCGCCGACATCGACCTCGACCTGATCGCCCAGGAGCGCCTCCAGGCCGGCAGCTTCGACGACGACGCCCGGCGCCATACCCTGCCCTATCGCCGGGTCCCGTTCCGGCTCGACCCGCCGGAGGCCGATCTCGGGCTGATCCGGCGGATCGAGCGCTTTCCCTTCGTGCCCGCCGACCCGACGCGCCTCGCCCAGGATTGCTACGAGGCCTACAACATCCAGGTCGCCGGCCTCGCCCAGCGCCTTGAGGCCACCGGCACCCGCCGGGCCGTGATCGGCGTCTCGGGCGGCCTCGATTCGACCCACGCGCTCATCGTGATCGCCAAGGCCTTCGACCGCCTCGGTTATCCGCGCTCGGACATCCTGGCCTACACGCTGCCGGGCTTCGCCACCTCGAACGCCACCAAGACCAATGCCCACGCCCTCATGAAGGCCCTGGGCTGCACGGCCGCCGAGATCGATATCCGCCCGGCCGCCCGGCAGATGCTCGCCGACATGAACCACCCCTTCGCCAGGGGCGAGGCGGTCTACGACGTGACCTTCGAGAACGTGCAGGCGGGCCTGCGCACCGATTACCTGTTCCGGCTGGCCAACCAGGCGGGCGGCATCGTGGTCGGCACCGGCGACCTCTCGGAGCTGGCGCTCGGCTGGTGCACCTATGGCGTCGGCGACCAGATGAGCCACTACGCGGTCAATGCCGGTGTGCCGAAGACGCTGATCCAGCACCTGATCCGCTGGGTGATCGGCCACGGCGAGGTCGGGCCGGACGAGGCGCGCACCCTCCAGGCGGTCCTCGACACCGAGATCTCCCCCGAGCTGGTGCCGGTGGACCAGGATGACAGCCCGCAGAGCACGGAAGCCACGATCGGCCCCTATGCGCTGCAGGACTTCAACCTGTTCTACACGCTGCGCTACGGGTTCCGACCCTCGAAGATCGCCTTCCTGGCGCTCCACGCCTGGGGCGACAGGGACAGCGGCTTCTGGGCGCCGGACTTCCCCGAGGCCAAGCGGGTCGCCTACGACCTGCCCGAGATCCGCCGCTGGCTCGGCGTGTTCCTCACCCGCTATTTCGGCTTCAGCCAGTTCAAGCGCTCGGCGCTCCCCAACGGGCCGAAGGTCTCGGCCGGCGGCTCCCTCTCGCCCCGGGGCGACTGGCGCGCGCCCTCCGACGGGTCGGCGCGCATCTGGATCGCGGAGTTGAACCGAAACGTCCCCGAAACTTGACCGACACAAACTCGACCGATTGTGCCATTATGAGCACGGTCAAGCCGATTCTTCGCAATGCAAAATACCGTATTGGGAAAATTTGGCTTTGAGGGCGGCCAGGCGGAGGACTTCGGATGCGAAGCTACAACCTGTTCCAGCTCAAGAGCGTCGAGGGTCTCTGCTGCGCGGTGCCTGAGGCGAGCACGGTCCCGCCTTTCATCGGCGCCGGCCGCTGGACCTTCGGCGGCAAGCTCTGCGACGGCAGCCGGCAACCCCTCGATTTCGACGACCGAGCCGCCGACACCGCCGTGCGCTTCAACGGATTCTACCTGTTCCAGACGGTGGACCGGCGCTTCATCGCGTGAGCGGGGGCATCGGGAAGGACTGAGCGCGCCCATGCGGCGCGCGGGCCGAGCCGCCCGCCGGCGTTCCGCAACGCAGCACGAAGAACGCCGTCCGCCCGGCGGCGCCAGCCGCGCCGGTTGGAAACCGGATCGCCCCGCGCGCCGAGCCGGGACCCGGCGATGGGACCCCCGTCGGCAGGGATCCCGCCGCGCGGCGGGCCCCGACTCTGCGATCGCAACGAAGATTCCTTAAGGGCTGGCGTGCAGGACTGGCGGCATCGTCAGCTTCGGAGCCGGCCGCATGTCGGAGCATCGCAGAGAGGCGCGCCAGAGGGTCTTCCTCAAGGGTCGCATCGTCTTCAACAACGGCTCGTCGAGCTTCGATTGCCTCGTGCGCGACATGTCCTCCGCCGGTGCGCGGCTCGTCATGAGCGACGCCACCACGCTCCCGGAGGCCTTCGATCTCTACATCCCACAGAAGGATCGGACCTACCGGGCCATCCTGCGCTGGCGCCGGGAGGACGGCATCGGCGTGACCTTCGAGCAGCCGGCCAGCGCCGCGCCCGCGTCGCCCGTTGCGGCCGGGACGGACGCCTCCGTGACCCTGCTGCTGAAGCGCGTCAGCGAACTCGAAACCGAGAACGCCGCCCTGCGCCGCCTGCTCGCCAGCATGGCCCAGTCGGCCGATCCGGCGAGCGCGGCCTGATCCTCAGCCCTGCCCCTCCAGGGCCGCGCGGATGCGTGCGGCATGCTCGGCCAGGACCGCGTTGTCGGCCATCCCGCCCTCGTGGCGCTTGAGCGGCACGCCCTCACGCCGCGGGATGATGTGGACGTGCAGGTGAAAGACGGTCTGGCCGCCGGCCGGCTCGTTGAACTGGAAGAGGGTCAGCCCCTCGGCCTGGAACGCCGCCTTCACGGCGCGGGCGACCTTCTGGACGCGCGCCATCAGGACGCCGAGCGACTCCGGATCGGCATCGAGCAGGCCCCGCGCCGGCGCCTTCGGGATCACCAGGGTGTGGCCTTCCCCCTGGGGCATCACGTCCATGAAGGCCAGCGTATGGTCGTCCTCGTAGACGCGGTGGCAGGGGATCTCGCCCCGCAGGATCTTGGCGAAGATGTTGTCGGGATCGTAGGGGGCGTCGGCCATGCTGCCTCCGGGTCTCCGTGAGCGGTCGTCGAGCGGTTGCAGGTTGCACGGGCCACCCACCCGCGTCCACACGGGAACAAGCGGCCTGCCGCAACGCTTGCCTCGCCGCGGCCGCAGCGCCGTGCCGGGCTCCGTCGGTCCGGCTTCCAACGAGGCGCGCAGGTCGGCACGCGGCGCGCGCAAGGAGTTCCGGATGGCGCACGAGAGCACGGGGGCGATCTACGCGGCCGCGGGGGCCAATCTCGCCATCGCGGCGGCGAAGTTCGTGGGCGGTGCGCTGACCGGCTCGACGGCGATGCTCGCCGAGGGCGTGCACTCGGTGGTCGACACGGCCAATCAGGTGCTGCTGCTCGTCGGCATGAAGCGGGCCGGGCGCCCGGCCGATGCCCGCCACCCGTTCGGCTACGGGCGCGAGATCTACTTCTACGCCTTCGTGGTGGCGCTGATGATCTTCCTCGGCGGCGGCCTCTTCGCGATCTACGAGGGGATCGAGCGGATCCGCCATCCCGAGCCGGACGTCGATGCCGAGCTGTTCGGCTATCGGCTGCCGGGCCTCTGGGTGAATGTCGGGATCCTCGGCTTCGCCATCGCGGCGGAGGGCACCTCCTTCGTCGTGGCGATGCGCCAGTTCTGGGCCGAGAAGGGCCAGCATTCGGCCGTGCGGGCGATCCGGCGCAGCAAGGATCCGACCCTGTTCACGGTGCTCGCCGAGGACACCGCCGCCCTGATCGGCCTCGTCATCGCGCTCGCGGGCGTGGCCCTGTCGCATATCCTGGAGATGCCGAGCCTCGATGGCTGGGCGTCGGTGGGCATCGGCCTCGTGCTCGTCGGCATGGCGGTGTTCCTCATGGTCGAGACCCACGGCCTTCTGATCGGCGAGGCGGCCGATCCCGAGATCGTCGCGGCGATCACGGAGCTGGCCCGGGCCGAGCCGGGCGTGCTCCACATCAACGAGGTGCTGACCCAGCACCTCGGCCCCTCCGACATCCTGGTCAATCTCAGCATCGACATGGCCGACGACCTCAGCGCCGGGGATGTCGAGAGCCTCGTCACCCGCCTCGACCGGGCGCTGAAGGCGCGCAGCCCCGACGTGACCCGGGTGTTCATCGAGATCCAGCACCACGGCGACCACACGGTGCGGCGGGCGGCCTGAACGGGACTCGCTGGGCCCCCGGCCCGCAGGTCTCGCATCTGAAGCGGCGAAGCCGGATCGCGGCGTCGATCCCGCGTCCTCACGCGGGGACGCATCAGACGGCGGCCGGTCGAGCATCCGGGCGAGGAGGGTCGGCCCCTCGCCGGGACGGCCATGAGAACGTGCGGTGCCCCCGATCTCGTGGCGGAGATCGCCGCGCTTGCGACCACCCACGTCATCGCCCGCGGGGCGCTGCGTCCCTTGTGCCCTCTCGGGCGAGGGTCAGGGTCGCCCGGCTCGTCCCGATGACGGCCTGTTCCACGCCTGCACGGCTGCCCCCTTCGAGGGACGCGGCGTCTGCGAGACAGACCTGAGTTCGGCCATCTCCTGCATCGCGACGAGAGCGGCGTCGCGACATTGGCTCAGTCTTTCGGAACGGCAATTCTATCGTTCGGCCGTCCGCCAGGGCCGGTGACTGAAGCGGCCGGCAGAAAATGACGATGCGATACCCCCCGGATGACTGGGGCGCCCTAGATCATTCTCCGCGTGACCTCATGAGATACAGACAATGATCAAGCGAACGATGCTCGCACTCGTCCTTGCCCTCGGCGCAAGCGCGCCCGTCACCGCCATGGCCGATCAGCCGGGGCCGGACTGGATGCCGGTGGAACAGGTCAAAGCCAAGCTTCTATCGTCGGGCTACACGTCGATCACGAAAATCGAGGCCGACGATGGGCATTGGGACGGCGAAGGGATCAAAAACGGACAGAAAATGAAGTTCGAGCTTGATCCCAAGACGGGGGAAATCCTCGGCGAGGCCCCCCATTAGGGAGGCCGAGGGCGGACCATGCGTTGCGGGTGTGCCGCCGGATCGTCGGTCGTTCGTGCTTCGACCTGACGTGTTTTCGGCTTGCCGGGCTCAACGCCGATGAAGGTCTCGTCCGCCTCCACGAGACCAGTGCTGCCAGCCGGCGCGTCCATCGGGACGGGCGCGCCGTTCAGTCGCTCCGGCCGACCTGACGGAGGCTGAGCGCCCAGAGCCGTTCCTGCACGGCCTCGTCGCGGCTCTCGGCCGAGGAGACCTTCGGCTGCCCGTGCGAGAAGTAACGGCCGGTGACGCCATCGAGGTCAGGGGCGCTGGCCACGCGGAGGGAGGTCCGTGCGCCCTTCTCGGGCGTGATCAGGAACGGCCGCATCAGGGCCCAGGCCGCGCCGAACAGGCCGCCGGTGTTCTTGGCGAAGCCGGTATTGACCACCCCCGGATGGACGGCGTTCACCGTGATGCCGCTGTCGCGCAGCCGGCGGGCCAGGGCGTAGGTGAACAGCACGTTGCCGAGCTTGGCCTGGGCATACGCCCCCATCGCCCGGTAGCGCCGGGCGCCCTCGATGTCGTCGAAGTCGATATGCCCCCGGTAATGGGCCGCCGAGGCGACGTTGACGATCCGCGGCCTTCCGCCGGCCGCCACCGCTTGCCTCAGGGGATCGAGGAGTTCCAGGGTCAGGAGCACGTAGCCCAGATGGTCGAGCGCCCAGGTGCGCTCGATGCCGTCGGCGGTCAGCGTGCGCCGGTCGAAGATCGCGCCGGCATTGTTCACCAGCACGTCGAGGCGCGGATAGGCCACCCGCAGAGTCTCGGCGAGCCGGCGGATCTCGGCCTGCGCGGACAGGTCCGCGCAGTGCGGCTCCACGGCGGAGCCGGGCACCGCGGCGCGCATCCGGTCGGCGCAGGCCTGCAGCTTCCCGGCGTCCCGGCCGACGATCGCGACCCGCGCGCCGAGGCGCGCGAGCCCCAGGGCCGTCTCGTAGCCGATGCCGCCGGTCGCCCCGGTGACGAGGCAGACCGTGCCGCGCACGGCGCCGGCCTCAGAAGACCGCCTGACCGACCGCGAAGGCGATGACCACGATCACGATGGCGATGACCAGGAACAGCCCGAACAGGATGCGGGCCAGCGAGCCGGCTCCCGAGGCGATGCCGGTGAAGCCGAGACCGCCGGCGATCAGCGAGATCACGAAGCAGATGAGGGCCCATTTCAGAAGGGTCATGACGTCACTCCGGCTGCGGCCCGGCGCGGGGCCTGTCGCTTCTGCCTCAACCGACGCCAAGCGAGACCGTTCCGCGGATTCCGGCCCGCGCCGCTTATAGTCTTACGTGAGGTCAACCGGTCTTCGCCACGGGCTGCGCCGGCACGTCGGCGCGCTCCAGCATGATCTCCGCCAGGGTGTGGTAGAGCCCGCCCCGGCAGACCGCCTTGGAGGCGGCGTCGGCCAGGAGGGCCGCGACCATCAGCGGGATCACCATCGCGTGGTTCTGGGTCATCTCGGTGACGATGACGAAGCTGGTGATCGGCGCCTGCAGCACGCCGGTCAGGTAGGCCACCATCCCGATCAGCACCACGGCGCCCACGGGCATGTCCGGCAGGAGGCCGTGGACCGTGCCGCCGAGGCCGGCGCCGACCGCCAGGGACGGCGCGAACAGGCCGCCGGGGATGCCGCTGATCGAGCTCAGCACGGTGGCGCCGAATTTCAGGGGCGCGTAGGTCCAGCCGGCCGCCGCATCCCCGTGGAGGATGGCCCGGGCCTCCTCGTAGCCGGTCCCGTAGGCCGCGCCCCCGGAGGCGAGGCCGCAGAGGGCGACGCACAGCCCGCAGACCGCGGCGAACACGACGGGCCGCCGCCGGATCAGCCGCCCGGCCGCCCCGGGCAGGCCGCGGGCGAACAGGATCACGACGCGGCTGAACAGCCCGCCCGCGAGGCCGCCGACCACGGCGACGAGCGGCACGATCCAGGCCGCCGCCAGCGGCAGGGCGGCATCGGTCGTCCCGAAATAGGTGTAATTGCCCAGAAGCCCGAGGGAGGTCAGGCCCGCCGCGACGATCCCGGCGACGATCAGGCCCGAGGAGCGCGCCTCATAGGCGCGACCCAGTTCCTCGATGCCGAACACGATGCCGGCCAGCGGCGTGTTGAAGGCCGCCGCGACGCCGGCCGCGCCGCCCGCGAGCAGCAGCCCGGGCAGGCGCTCGGGCGTCAGGCGCCCGAAGGCCGCCATGATCGCCGCGCCCACCTGCACGGTGGGCCCCTCGCGGCCCGCCGAGGCGCCGCAGAGCAGGCCCAGGAACAGGACCAGCACCTTGCCCACCGCCACCCGCGGCGAGATCAGGGAGAAGCGGAAGCGCGCGTCCCGGGCATGCCGGGCGGCGATCACCTGCGGGATGCCCGACCCTTGCGAATTCGGGAAGACCGTGCGGGCCAGGAGCGCCGCGAGGGCGAAGCCCGCCGGCGTCAGCACCAGGGCGATCAGCGGCGAGGGCGCGGTGAGGCGCCGGAACCCGTCCTGCGCGAGGTCGGCGCCCTTGGCCATCAGCACGGCGGCGAGGCCCACGCCGATGCCGCCGACCAGGAAGAGCAGGCGCCCGCGCCAGAGGGGAAAGGCCTCCATCGAGGCCGACCGCAGGCGCATGATCGAGCGGCGGTAGCGCGAGCGTTGCGGCGGCGGGGCATCCCGGGTGTCCCCAACGTCGTCCCGCATCTCGACCATGAAAGAGCACCTCGTCCGCGCAGCCGGAGCGGACGCTATAGCGCAACGGTCGAGGAAAGACCCGTTTCAAGGGGGGCCGGCACGCGCGTGCCGGCCCCACCGCTCACCAGCGGTAATGCCACGCGGCTCGGCGCCACCCCCCATGATGGTGCCAGCCCCAGGGGCGGTGCCAGCCCACCCGGCGCCAAGCCCAGGGACGGTGCCAGCCGTAGACCACCGGCCGGGCGTAGTAGACCGGGCGGTAGGCGTAGGGACGCCAGTTCGGCTTGCACCAGCCGGACCAGCCCCGGTGGAAGCCCGGGCCGCAGCCCTGGGCGGCGTCCGCCGTGCCGACCGTGGCGGTCAAGGTTCCGAGCGCGAGGAGTGCTGCGCCTGCAAGCTTCATTCGCATCGTCGTCCTCCTTTCAGTCGCAAGCTATAGCGATGATCCGGCCTCGGTCGGACCGAGATGTCACCGGATGTTGTCCGGCCGTTTGCGAAGAGCCGGAAGTGCGCTCGAAACACCCGGAGCCGGGACAGCGTTTCTTCACAAACCTGTGTGCTGCAGAGACCCGGGATCCGGCCGGAGAAAGCGTTGCAATACGGTGGGAGACCGCACGGACCGGGCGCGCCGTCGCGCGATGATTGCGACGATGCTCCTGCGCCCGGAAAGCGCGGGACGGGCGGCGCGCCCCCTCACCCCTCGGCCGCGCAGAGCGTCTCCACGGCCCGCACATAGGCCTTGGCGTCGAACTTCTTGAGCGAGTTCTCGCTCTGATACCGCACGGTGCCGAAGATCTTGCGCTTCTGCCAGGGCCGGTCGTGCAGGCCGTACACCCAGGCGACGTTGGTGAAGGAGTTCGGATCGCGCCCGTCGAGGAAGTAGCGGTTGTTCAGCCGCAGCGTCCGGGCGAAGCCTTCCTTCGGCGACGGGGACCATTCGAGGATCTTCTTGCCCCAGTACATCCGCAGCTGATTGTGCATGTAGCCGGTCTCGCGCATCTCGCGCATCGCGGCGTTCCAGTAGCGGTCGTGGGTCTCGCCGGCGGCGAGCTGCTTCTCCGAGTAGGCGTGCGGGCGCGCGTCCGTCGCGTGCTCGGCCAGCGTCTTGCGCGCCCAGTCCGGCACGGCCTTGTCGTAGTCGTCGTACCCCTCCGTGTAGAAGACGTGGTTCATGGCGAGCTCGCGCCGGACGATCAGCTCCTCCAGATAGGCACCGCGGTCGTCGGAATCGCCGATCCCGGCCTCCCGGACCGCCAGGGCGATCTCGACCGGCGAGATCTGCCCGAAATGCAGGTACGGGCTCATGTGCGAGGCGGCCGCCGCCTCCGGCCTGTTGCGCCCCGCGCCGTAGCCGGCAAACCCATCCTTCAGGAACGCCTTCAGGCGCTTGCGGGCCTGCGTCTCGCCGCCGGTGAACCGCTTCACCGGCCCGACCGCCCGGTCGAGGCTCATCCCGGCGAGCACCGCCTCCGGATCGGAGACGTCGACCGCGCTCTTCAGCTTCAGGCGATCGGCCTTGTGCTTCACCGTGCGGGGCTTCAGCGCCGCGATGAACGGGTCCCACAGCCGGTTCAGCTTCGGCCGCAGCGTCCGGGCGGCGTATTCGTGCTTTCCCGAGGCCGTCTCGACCGGCACGACGACGTCGCCCTCGACCTGGACGATCCGCGTCGTCACCGCCTCGGCGATCTCCCGGTACCAGCCCTTCTGGATGGCGAGATAGCCGCGGTCGAGGACGAGGAGCGCCGCGTCCGCGGCGAGGTCGATGGCGATTTGCGCGGGCGAGACCTTGCGCATGACGAAGCCGATCCCGCGCTTCTCCAGGCCCGCCTTCGCATCCGCGAGACCCTGCAGCAGGAAGGCGTAGTGCCGGGCATTGGCTTCGGGAAAGCCGCTGGCGCCGTCGAGCAGGCCGAAGCAGGCGACGACCGGCAGGCCGAGGCGGTTCGCCTCCTCGATGGCTAGTTCGAGGGCCGGGTTGAACGTTGCCCGGTTGGCCTGCTGCAACAGGTACAGGACGTAGGCGCCGTCTCCGCGGGGCTCGACATCGTTGAGGATCCGGATCCGCTCACCCTGGATCGCCATGCTGACCTGCCCCTTGCTTGGCGCGCCGCGCCGGAAACTTGGCTGGAGAAGGTAGAGCGTTCGGGCAATTCGTCCGTCCGGACGGCGCGGATGAAAAGCCGCAGTCGAACCCTCGGGCCGGGCCCGGGTTCGATCCTGCAAAATCGCGATTCATCAGCGGCTTGCGCAATGATCGATCGGATTCCGTGGACACAAAGCAGGTTTCGATCGGGCCGGCCGATCTGCGACATTTTCAACACAGGCCTGCGGCGATGCGTGCGCGGGCACACAAAGGACAGCCCTGCTGTCCTGAATGCCCTTGAATTTTCCGTCCAGGGGCGCAGATTGTGCAGCGCGGGAAGGCGATGGCGTCGCCCTCTCGCAGCCCTTCTTGGGCGTTTCCTCCCTAGACTTCGGGCCGCTCCTTCGGGAGTGGCCTTTTTTCTGTCCGGATGGTGGTCGGGCAGCCTCTGTCACCGAAGCGCGTGCGTCCCGCTGGATCCCGCCGGACCCGGCCGCCAGACTGGCGGTGAGCGCCGGGACAGGCGCCGGAGGACACGCCATGAGAATCGTCACCGCCCTGCCGGCGCTCGCCTGCCTGCTCGCCCTCGCGGGCCCTGCGACCGCGGAGCCGCCGCGGTTCCAGGTCGACCCGTCCTGGCCGAAGCCGCTGCCGAACGACTGGATCATGGGTCAGGCGGCCGGCGTCGCCGTCGACGCCCAGGATCATGTCTGGGTGGTCCAGCGGCCGCGGACGCTCACCGACGACGAGAAGGCGGCCAGCCTCGATCCGCCGCGCACGAAGTGCTGCAGGCCCGCCCCGCCGGTTCTGGAATTCGCCCAGGACGGGACGCTGCTGCGGAGCTGGGGCGGCCCCGGCACCGGCTACGACTGGCCGTCCAACGAGCACGGGATCCAGATCGACGGCCAGGGCTTCGTCTGGATCGCCGGCAACGGCGAGCAGGACGGCCAGCTCCTGAAATTCACCCCCGAGGGCAAGTTCGTCATGCAGATCGGCAAGTCCGGTCCGCAGACCGACAGCCAGGACACGACCCGCCTGGGCAAGCCCGCCAACGTCGATTTCGACATGGCGGCCAACGAGGTCTACGTCGCGGACGGCTACTTCAATCACCGCATCATCGTTTTCGACCGGGACACGGGCGCGTTCAAGCGGATGTGGGGCGCCTACGGCAAGCCGCCGACCGACGACAAGCTCGGCCCCTACGATCCGGCGGCGGCCCCGTCCCGGCAATTCGCCAACCCGGTCCATTGCGTGCGGATCGCCCGGGACGGGCTGGTCTATGTCTGCGACCGGACCAACGACCGCATCCAGGTCTTCAAAAAGGACGGGACCTTCGTGAAGGAGATCCTTGTCGAGAAGAACACCCGGGCCAACGGCTCGGTCTGGGAACTGGCCCTCTGGCCGGACGCCGACGAGACCTACCTGCTCAATGCCGACGGGGCCAACAACGAGGTGCGCACGCTCGCGCGGGATACGGGTGAGGTGGTCGGCGCCTTCGGCCGGAACGGGCGCATGGCGGGCCAGTTCCACTGGGTCCACAACCTCGCGATCGACTCGCAGGGCAACGTGTTCACCACCGAGGTCGACACGGGCAAGCGGGCGCAGAAGTTCCTGGCCCTGGGACAGTTCGTCCTGCGCAAGCGGACGCCGTAAGCGGCGGCGCCGGGATCCGCGGCGGCGCCCTCGGCCCTGTCCCGACGGCGCCGGCCGCGCCGGCGTGCCGTCGTTCCGGCCCGGGTGGAGGGAGCGGGCGCGACCGCCGGCCCCTCAGCGCGTCGCGCTGGTCCCTGCCCGTTGCGCCGCCAGCGCGGCGGCCTTGCCGGCCGCCGTATAGAGGTCGAGGCGGGCGTAGACGCCGAATTCCGAGCCGTCGTCGAGGAAGCCGCCGCCCGGTCCCTGCGTCTCGGTGAGGATGGCGTTGGCCTCGTCCAGCGTCAGCGCCGGGAAGGCCGCGGTAAGCAGGTGCCCGGCCTCCGGGGCGATCTTGGTGACATCCTCCTGCCGGCCGGCGGTCTCCGGGTGCACCACCGGCAGGCCGTAGGTCTGGGTCGCCGCGTAGAAGGCCGCGTTGGCGGCCGGGTCCTTGAAGCGGCCCGTATCCTTTGCGGCACAGGCCGCCACCGTATCGCCGCAGCCGGCCTTCAGCGCCTCGGCCATCGCCGCGCGGGCCTCGGCCAGGAGCGCCCGGTAATCGGTCACGCCCACCGTCCTGTCGGCCTCGGCGGTCGCCTGATCGAGGACGGCCGGATTCTTCCGGATCTGGCCGACATAGACCGGATCGTTGGCGAGCAGATGGGCCAGGGCGTGCAGCGAGGTCGCCCGGCCGCCCAGCACGTCCATGGCGTAATGCGCCCCGACGATGATCCGGTCGTTGCCGTACTCGGCGGCGCGGGCGACCATCTGCTGGTAGCGCTCGGGGACGAGGAGCGCGAGCACCATGGACTCGGTGTAGCCGTAGGTGGTGTGGCCGCTCGGATAGGACGGGCTGTTGACGAGATCCTGCGCGGGGCCGCGCAACCAGTCGAGGCTGTGGGACGGAGCGCCGAAGTAATCCTGGCCGCGATAGGCCCGCAGGCGCGGCAGGGTCTGGAACGGGCGCGAATTGCCGTAGCGGTCGGCGCCGGGGCTGCCGGCGGGCCGGTCATAGGCCTTGCCGAACACGTCGGTCACGGCGCCGTCCGCCAGGATCGCGGCAGCCGCGTCGGTGACCGGGGTCTTGCCGTTGGTGGTGGCGTTGGCGAAGAAGTATTTGCCGGAATTCGAATCCGATTTGGTGACGTTGTTGGTGTAGCCGATCAGGTTGGCCACCGCCGGCGCAATGCTCGTGAAGGTCTTGTAGTCGCTGTAGGTCGCCTTGGCCTGGTAGGCCTGCGCGAGGGTCGTGCCCAGACCGTCCGCGAGGCCGGCGGCGTTGCCGTCGGTGATGAAGCAGTCCCGCAGGGCGAGCTGCTGCTGCTCCGGGAACGGCAGGAGCGTCGGCTGCTTGAGGTCGCCGGTCTGGATGTCGCCGGTGACCTGCAGGTTCGCGTCGAGCGCCGCCTTGCCCGCGGGTGAGGCCTGCAACCGCGCCACCGGGACCAGCCCGCGCAGGGCCGTCAGGTTGGCGGCCGATTGTGCGACGGCCTGAAGGGGCAAGGCCGCCCCGAGCAGCGCCAATCCGACCCGCAGCGTCCCGAACATGCAGCCGTCTCCCTCGCCGAAGCCGTGCCGGACGCTAGAGCCGGCCGCCCTCGCGTTGCAATCGCGCGCGGCCCCGGCATCCCCATCTTTGACGGGGCCCCCGAGGCCGGAGCCGGATCCCCTGCGGCGGCGCGCGCTTCAGCCCCGCGCCCGGGCGCGGATCATGAAGTTGTCGTAGGTGTATTCCGCCACCTGGAACCAGAGGTACTCCTCGTTGCGGAAGGTGCGCATCGCCTCGTAGACGCGACGGAAATCGGCGTTCTTGGCGGCGATCTCGGCGTAGACGTCGTTGGCGTTCTTCAGGGCGGCTTCCATGACGTCCTGGGGGAAGGGCCTCAGCTGCGCACCCCCGGCCACCAGCCGGCGCAGGGCCTGCGGGTTGCGGGCGTCGTACTTGGCCTGCACGTCGGCGCCGACCTCGGCGGCGGCGGCCCGGAGGATCGCCTGGTAGGATTTCGGCAGCGCCTTCCACGCCTCGGCGTTGAACCAGAAGTGCAGCATGGCGCCGCCCTCCCAGAAGCCGGGATAGTGGTAGATCGGCGCGACCTTCTGCAGGCCGAGCCGCTCGTCGTCGTAGGGGCCGATCCACTCGGCGGCGTCGAGCTTCTTGCTCTCCAGCGCCGCGTAGATCTCGGGTCCCGGCACCGCCTGCGGCTGGACGCCGAACTTGGTCAGCACCTGGCCGCCCATGCCGCTGATCCGGAACTTGAGGCCCTGGAGGTCCGCGAGACTCTTGATCTCCCGGCGGAACCAGCCGCCCATCTGCGCGCCGGTATTGCCGCCCGGCAGGCAGACCAGCCCGGCCTTGGCGAAGATCTCGCCGAACAGCTCGGCCGCGCCCCCGGCCAGCCACCACGCGGCGGCGCCCCGGGCGTTCAGGCCGAACGGCACCGCGGTGGCCAGCGCGAAGGTCGGATCCTTGGCCATGCCGAGGGTCGCGGGCCCATGGCCCATCTCAACGGTGCCGGCGGCCACGGCGTCGAGCAGCCCGTCGGCCGGCACCGGCTCGCCGGGGCCCTGAACCTGGATCTGGAAGCGCCCGTCGGTGGCCTCGGCGACGATCCGGCTGAGCGCCTCGGGGGCGCCGTACAGGATGTCGAGCGTCTTGGCGTAGGCGGAGGACAGGCGCCAGCGCAATTCCGGGGCACTCTGGGCCCGGGCCGGGGCGGCGAGCGGCCCGGTGAGCGCCGCGGCCGCGCCGAGGCCGGCGGTCAGCACGCTCCGGCGCCGGGTCCCGGCCGAGGGGGATCGCGCGAGGTGAGGTTCGTCCAACGGCATCTCGTCCGAGCAGGTCCGGTCCGACCGGGGCCGGATCGGAGGTCGCAGGTAGCACGTCCGTGCCGGTACTCGAAAGCCGCGGGCGCCGGGGCGGTTCCGTCGCGCCTCGAAACCGGCCTCCGCCCGTGCTAGGCGCCGGGGATGCGAACCGAGCCCGCCGTCACCCTGCACACCGTCTGCGGCCTTGAGGAGCTGGCCGGCCACGGCGCCCGCGGCGTCAGCCACGTCCTGTCGCTGCTCGATCCCGGAACGCCGGAGCCCGAGGCCTTCACCGCCTACGGCGCCCATGCCCGCACGACCCTCCGGTTCCACGATTGCCTCGCCCCGGGCGAAGGCCTCACCCCGCCGGAGCCCGAGCATGTCGGGGCGATCCTCGATTTCGGGCGGCACCTCGACGGCGCCGGCCATCTCCTGGTCCATTGCCATTACGGCCTGTCGCGCTCCACCGCGGCGCTGCTGATGTTGTTCGCGCAGGCCGAGCCCGCCACCCCCGCCGCCGCTCTGGTCGAGCGTCTCCACGCCCTGCGCGAGCCCGCTTGGCCGAATGCGCGCATGATCAGCTTCGCCGACACGATGCTGAATCGGGAGGGACAGCTCAGCGCGGCGGTGCGGCGGCTGCACGCTCTGCAACTGCAGGTCCGCCCGCATCTCGCCGAGCTGCTGCGCGGTCTCGGCCGCGGCGCCGAGGTCGAGGCCGCGCAGGCGCTGTGAGCGGCGGGGCGCTCACTTCCCGGCCGGCGTGAAGCTCCCGTCCTTCCAGACATAGAGCACATAGCCCTGCGCGGTGACGTCGCCCTTGGCGTCGAAGCCGACCGTGCCGAGCACGAGATCGAACCGCTCCGTATGCAACGCCTGCGCGATGGGGCGCGCCTCGGTTGAATGGGCGAAGTTGCCGGCCGCAACCAGGGCCTGCATCGCCGCATACCCGTAGATCGTCGAGCCGGTGGGATCGACGCCCTCGGCCTTGAAGGCCTTCACGACGGCCGCGGCGGCGGGCTGCCGGCTCGGGTCGAGGTAGAAGGTCATCAGCACGCCGTTGCTCGCCGATCCGGCGGTCTTGGCGAAATCCGGCGTGGCGATGGCCGAGGTGCCGAACCATTGCGGCCGGTAGCCCCGGTCCGCGGCGATCTTCACCAAGCGGCCCATCTCGGCGGCGTCGCCGCCATAATAGACGACCTCGATCCCCGCGCCCTTGAGGCGGTCGGCCAGGGCGGAATCGTCGGCGTCGCTGGGCGAGAACGACAGGAACAGCGCCTCGTTCACGCCGATGCGGTTGAGATTGTCCTTCGTGGCGGCGGCGAGGCTGCGGGCGGCGGGCGTCTGGTCCTGGATGAGAGCGATCTTCCGGTCGCGGAACCGCTCGGCCAGAACGGCGGCGGACAGGCGGGCCTGATCGTCGTCGCGCCCGCACACCCGGAAGATCGTCGGCAGCCCCCTGTCGGTGAGCCGCGCCGCCACCGAGGCCGCGGAGATCATCACCACGCCGTTCTGGGCGTAGATGTCGGAGGCGGCGATCGAGGCGTTGGAGCAGACATGGCCGACCACGAGCCGGACGTTGCCGCGCACGAAATGGTTGGCCACCGCCGTGGCGGTGTTGGAATCGCAGGCATCGTCCTGCACGTCGAGGGTGACGGGCTGGCCGTCGAGTCCCCCCATGGCGTTGGCGTCCCGGGCCGCAGCCTCGACCCCCCGCAGCACCTGCTCGCCGACCGCCACGTAGGGCCCCGACCGCGGGACGGCCACGCCGATCACCACGTCGGCCGCCGCAGGAGTGGCCGGCAGGAACGCGAGACACAGGCTCAAGGCGATCAGTGCGCGCCGGAGCGGCCCGTGGGCGGGGACGAAACGTCCGATCTTCATCGGGCTCTTCTGGGCATCCTTGCGCGGCGGGTCAGCGCGACGGCGGATGCGGCTCCGTAGCCCCGATCCCGCCCCGCACCCTGTGCCCATACGCGAGGACGCGGAGAAACGCGATTTTTTTCCGCCGCTGTCCCGTATGCGGACCGCCTCCTACTTGGCGTAGGAGTAGGCCAAGGCGGCGGAGGAGACTGGTCCGGTGACGCCGCTGAAGGCGGTGAGCACCTTCTGGACCTCGGTGAACGGCGCGTTCGACACGTAGATCAGATCGCGGTTGCGCATGCGGAACGCCTGGGAGACGAACAGGCTGTTGGGATCGCGCATGTCGATCCGGTAGACCACCGGCACCAGCGGCGTGCCGAGCAGCCGCGAGCTGGGGCTGAGGCGCCGCACGACGCTGGCCGGCTCGAACCGGAAGATGAACGTCCCGGCCGGGTCGGCGGCGAAGTCCGACAGGCCGCGCGCCTTCGCCAGCGCCTGGGCCAGGGTGATGCCGTCGGCCTGGAACGGCAGCTCGGTGCTGTTGCCCAGCGCGCCCACCGCGATGAAGGTCTGCGGGTCGCGCACCAGGGTGAGCACGTCGTTGGGCCGCAGGTAGATGTTCTCCTTGGGGTTCGACACCACCGTGGTCAGCGGCACGGTCGCGGTCACCGGGCCGCGCGAGAGCCGCACGAAGGTCTCGTTGACCGGCGCGCGGTTGCCGCCGGCGGCGGCGATGACGTCGAGGATGCGGTCGCCGTGGCCCGAGAGCGGCAGGCGGGCGCCGGCGGCGCCCTCGCCGGTGACGGTCACCGCCTGGCTGATCGGCCGGGTGACCGAGACCAGCACCTGCGGCTGGATGGCCTTGCCGGCGAGTTCGTTCTCGATGAGCGCCTGGACGTCCTGGGTGCGGCGGCCGGCGACCTTGATGCGGCCGGCGTAGGGCACCGAGATAGCGCCGTCGCGCCCGACGGGCTGCTCGGGGATGAGGGCGGACTTGGAGCCCGCCGAGAAGCGGTCGGCCACCAGCGGCCCGGAGAACAGGCCGCCCGACCCGGCTTCCCAGATCGAGACCGAGACCATGTCGCCGACGCCGATCACCGGCTCCGAGGAGGGACGGTGGTCGCCGAAGGAGGCGAGCAGGCTGTCCAGCGGCCGGCCGCGCAGGGCCTCGACCACCGAGGGCGTGACGTCGATGATCTCGTAGCGGGCGAGCAGGCCGCCGTCGGCGGTGGCCACCTCCGCCCCCGCCTGGATCGCGCTCGCCGTCGGACCCGCCGCAGGCAGGTACGTGCAGCCCGACATCGCCGTGACGGCGAGCAGGACAAGGGGAAGTTTGCGCATCCAGATGTTGCCCATCGGTATTGCCGAGCCCGTGCCTAGCCCATGGCGGCCCAGGTGTCCGTAGCGGGTGAGCCACACTCCGGCCGGCACGGCCAAGACTGCGAAGTCATCCTCGTTAAGCACAGCTTTTTCGGGGCATAGAGACGACGAATGCCGGGCGTTCGCCCGCGGTCGCAATATCGAGATACAAATCGGGACGTCATCAGCGGCCGCACATTGGCCGCTCCAGCCCAATGGCCAAAAATCCCGCGACCGATCGGCTCAATTTCCCTGCGTGACCGCCGCGGTGATGTCGCCGTAGACGACGCTGACGCGGGACACGTAGTACCGGATGCTGCCGACGGCGACGAGGAAGATCATGCCGCCGAGCAGGGCGTATTCCATTGCCGTGGATCCGTGGACGTCGCGGGCGAACCGTACGGCCTCGGCACGAATCCGATCCGTCAAGCCGAACGCCGTCGGAATCCGCACCGCACGCCGTCCTGCTTCGCCGCCGCCCGGCTCATCCATGGTCGAACGTGCCTTCTCAGTCCCGCTGCCCGCGCGGCCTCACGCGCTGCATGGGGCATAACCTCTCGCCATTGCCGCCGGCTTAACGAGGTGTTCGAAACAGGCCACCTTGTCCATTCCGGCCGGGATACGCCGCCCGGACGTAGACGGCGGCGGGCGCGCCCGGGGGAAACGCGCCCGGCTTGGCTCAGGCGTGGCCAGCCTTATGGCGAAGGTCGTCGATCCGCTTCGAGGCTTCGGCCTTGTCGAGGTCAGGATCGAACGCCGCCGGCTCCTTGGCCTCTTCCGAGAGCGTCTTCAGATAGGAAGCCTGCGCGCCGGTCATCGGCTCGCCGCCAGTCGTCCACTGATCCGGGTCCTTGATCTGGTTCGACACGTCCTTCGGGTCGGTCTTGGGGTTCTCCGTAGCGTCCTGATTTGATCCGGTACCCCGGCCGGCCTTCGGTGTTGCCTTCGCGGTTGTGCTAGCCATGCGACTCATGTTCCCTAAATGTTCGGCGTCTGCGGGGTGAACGCGCCCGGCCGCGCCGCGGTTCCTGCGGGCGCCGCGGCCCGTTTGCATCCCAGGCGATCTTCCCTTCTGGAAACCCGCTCCTATTGATGTGAGGGGCAGCGCCCCGACGCGCCTCGGAGCCAGGGTGGTCCGGATGACGTCCCAATCGGAGCCGGCGCCGGATGCCGGAACGGCCGCCGCCGGTCAGGTGCTCGTTGTCATGGGCGTCTCGGGTTCCGGGAAGAGCACCGTGGCGGCGCTGATCGCCGAGACGCTTGGCTGGATCTTCGTGGACGGCGACAGCTTTCACACGCCGGAGCACGTGGCGAAGATGCATGCGGGCCTCGCCCTCGACGATGCGGATCGCGCGCCCTGGCTGGCCCGGATTGCGACTTGGATCCAGCAGCGCCTCGACGCTGGCGAGTCGGGCGTGGTGGCCTGTTCGGCCCTCCGCCGCGCGTACCGGGACGTTCTCACCCGCGGGAGCCAGCGGGTTCGCCTCGTCTATCTGGACGGCGACCGGACCCTGATCGCGCAGCGCCTCGCCGAGCGGCAGGGCCATTTCATGCCGCCGCGTCTCTTGGACAGCCAGTTTGCGGCCCTGGAGATTCCGGGGGCCGATGAACACCCGATCACGGTCGGCATCCGCGAATCGCCCGAGGCCATTGCCGACCGGGTGGTCGCGGAACTCGCGGCCGAAATGCGCCGGGATACGGTTGGGAAGTGAGCGGATGATTGCAGGATCCGGCAAGGCTTCGGGCATCGCCCTGGTGATCTCGGACGTCGATGGAACCCTGGTGACCGGCGACAAGCGCCTGACCGAGGCGACGGTCACGGCCGTCCGGCGGCTGAGAGCGGCCGGCATCGGCTTCAGCATCGCCTCGGCCCGGCCGCCGATCGGGCTGCGGAACCTGGTCGCCGAACTCGAGCTCGACCTGCCGATGGGGGCGTTCAACGGCGCGAGCGTCGTGCGGCCGGACCTCTCGACCATCGAGGAACGGACCATCCCCGAGGCGGCGGCCCGGTCGGCCCTCGACCGGCTGTTGGCCGAGGGACTGGACGTCTGGGTTTTCGCCGAAGGGGCGTGGTGGCTGCGCGACCCGGAGGGTCCCTATACCGACCTCGAACGCCGCACGATCGGCGCGGAGCCCCGCGTCGTCGCCGATCTCGGCCCACTCATGGGGAGCGCAGCCAAGATCGTCGGCGTCAGCCGCGACCACGCCCATCTGGCAGCCTGCGAAGCCCGGATCGGGGCGGCCCTGGCCGGTCAAGCCACCATCCACCGTTCGCAGAAATACTACCTCGACGTGACGCCACCCCATCTCGACAAGGGGCGATTCGTCACCTGGATGAGCGCGCATCTCGCCATCCCGCCGGAGCGGATCGCCACCTTCGGCGACGCCGGCAACGACCGTCCGATGTTCGCGCAAAGCGGATTCTCCGTGGCGATGGGCAATGCCGAAGCGGCGGTGAAGGCGGCTGCGCGCGCGGTCACCGACAGCAACGACGCGGACGGCTTCGCCCATGGGGTCGAGCGCTTCCTCCTTCCCTGACCGCCCGGCCGCCGCCCCGGGCATCCCTTTGGATCGCCGCGCCGCCGCGTGACGCGCCGCTGTGGCACGCGGATCACAAACGCTCCCGACACCCCGGCCGCCCACAGGCTGCCGAACCGGGGCCGCTTTCCGGCCTCATTTCCCCGTGACCTAGCTTGACCACAGAACAAGCAGCACCGGGTCTCGGAATGCATCGCCTCATCCTGGCCGCCGTCCTCGCGGTCGTGCCCGCAGCCGCCTTCGGGCAGAGCGCGCACGACAATATCGACGCGTTGATCGAGCAGCAGGCCAAGGCGAACGGCGTGCCGGCAAGCTTCGTTCACGCCGTCGTCAAGCGCGAGAGCAACTACAATCCGCGGGCCAAGGGCGGCAGCGCCCTCGGCCTGATGCAGATCAAGCACGCGACTGCACGCAGCCTCGGCTACACCGGCGATGCGGCCGGCCTGTACGATCCCGAAACCAACCTTCGCTACGGCGTAGCCTATCTTGCCGGCGCCTATCGGACCGCCAAGGGCAATCTCGGCCAAGCGTATCAATACTATAACCGCGGCTACTACTACGCAGCCAAGCGCCAGGGCATTTCCACGGAAGTCGCCGCGGTGGTGGCGCCCGTCGCGGCCTCGGCCAGCGCCCTGGCGAGCCTGTTCAGCGGCGGCGCCGCCGAGACCCGGAACACCGCGGCGGCCTCAGCCCTGGCCTACGCGCCCACCGCGGCCGCAGTGGCGGAGGTCCCGACCGAGGCCGTCGAGGTGCCGCTGCCGCCGCGTCGGCCGGCCGCCCTGGCCGGCACCACGATCGAGCTCGCCAGCCTGTCCCTAGATCCCGCCGCGAATTCTGCGGCGACTCCGGCCGCCGCGCAGGCGGCGGCGGTTCCGTCCGTGGAGGTGCCGCTGCCGCCGCGTCGACCCGCGGGTCTCGGGAGCGCCCTGGCGGCGACGGAGGCCGCGCCGGCGCAGATCGCGGAACTCCGGCTCTCGCCACAGGCCACGGCAGCATCCGCTCCGATGTCCCCGGCCGCCGCTTCGGCACCGGCCAACGAGGCGGCGGTCGAGGCGATCGAGGTGCCGCTTCCGCCGCGTCGCCCGTCCCTGCAGATGCTCGCCGCCGCCACGCCGCGCCGCGACCCGGCCGCGGCCCCCGTGCGCGAGGCCACCGCTCTCCCGGTCGAGTAGCTCCGCCATTACGGAGCGGCCGCGCGTCGGGGAACCCGGTGCGGATCGGCCCTCTGCCCACACAAGGATCATGCCCAAGGCTTGACCATCGCACCGTTCCGCAACACATAGGCGCCACGCCAGCAACGTGGTTGGATCGGCACGGACCGAAGCCGCAAAACAGCGGCCGTGCGCGCATGGCGCGCGACGGATCTCAGGGCAGGAACGCCGGTTCAGGCGCGCGAGGTCGGGCATTCTATCGCCCGACGGTACGGTAGGGCGCGATCGATCTCGAAGCGGCAGGCATGCAGGGCACCGACCCTGCTCTCAAGCTGGCAGGAAAGCGAACGGCGCCATGAGCGGCGTGGTGGAACAGGAATCACTTTTTCTCACAGACCTCGGGCGACGCGTCAGGCACGCGCGCACCGTGCGCGGCCTGTCGCGCAAGGTTCTGTCACAGACCTCCGGCCTGTCCGAGCGCTACATCGCGCAGCTGGAAGGCGGCCAGGGCAACGTCTCCATCATCCTGCTCCGGCGGGTGGCCAACGCCATGGGCGTGCGACTGGACGACCTGATCACCGGCAATGACGGGCTGCCCGATTGGCCGGTGGTGCGCGACCTGCTCGCCCAGGCCAGCCCGGCCCAGATCGCCGCCGCCAAGGACGCCCTGTCCGGCGGTAGCCGACCGGAATCGAGCAACCGCCCGCGGGTAGCGCTGATCGGCCTGCGCGGCGCCGGCAAATCGACCCTTGGCAAGCTCGCGGCCGAGCGCCTGGGCTGGACCTTCGTGGAACTCAATGCCGAGATCGAACGGGAGAACGCCCTCTCGGTCCAAGAGATCTTCGCGATCTACGGCCAGGAGGGCTACCGCCGGCTGGAGCAGGCGGCCCTGCGTCGCCTCACCGAGCATCCCGGGCCGCTGATACTGGCTACGAGCGGCGGGATCGTTGCGGAGCCGTTGACCTACGACCTTCTGCTGCAAGCCTTCTACACGATCTGGCTGCGCGCGCGGCCGGAGGAGCACATGAGCCGGGTCCGCGAACAGGGGCACCTCGCGACGACGGGCGACCATGCCTCTGCGATGCAGGAACTGCGGGCCGTCCTGGCGAGCCGCGAGCCGCTCTACGCGCGGGCACCCGCCACGGTGGACACCTCCAACATCCCGGTCCAGACGATGCTGGACCGCCTGACGGCAGCCATCGAGGCGCGGTTCGGCCAAGCTGCGCCGCTGGCGGACTGACCGTCGCTCGTTCGCTGACAGCCATGCGGCCAATGCGGCTTTCGGGTCGCGCCGGCCCTTGATCGCGGCGGTGCAGCGCACCACGCTAGGTCCGAACACGCGGCCCAGCGATGGCCCGGCCCGTTTCCGCCCCGGACAGCGCCCCCTTCCGCTCGATCGGGCGACGGGTCCGCCGCCGCAGGCATGACCGACAGCGAATCCGAAGTTCTGGACATGAGCATCCGCCTATGAGCGCCAGTCCTGCCTTCACGCACCAGTCGCACGACCTCACGCACCTCGACCCGGTTTGGTCGCGGCTGCGCGCAGAGGCGGAGGATGTCCTGCGCACCGAGCCGCAGCTCGCCTCCTTCATCGTGGCGACGATCCTGAACCACACCACGCTGGAGGGCGCGGTCTCCCACCGGGTCGCCGCCCGGCTGGGGCATCCGTCGCTGCCGGCAGAACTCGTCGCCCACGCCTTCCATGAGGCGATCACGGTGGATCCGGACATCGGGCAGGCCTTCCGCGCCGATATCGGTGCGGTGATCGACCGGGATCCGGCGACACTCCGGGCGCTGGAACCGGTCCTCTACTTCAAGGGGTTCCACGCGCTCCAGGCTTACCGCCTCGCCCATCATGTCTGGAACCGCGGCCGGCGCGACCTCGCTCTCTACCTCCAGAGCCGGGTCTCGGAGGTGTTCCAGTGCGACATCCATCCGGCGGCGCGGATCGGGCGGGGCGTCTTCCTCGACCACGCCACGGGGCTTGTGGTCGGCTCGACCGCGGTGATCGAGGACGACGTGTCGATCCTCCACGCCGTGACGCTGGGCGGCACCGGCAAGCAGCGCGGCGACCGCCACCCCAAGATCCGCCGCGGCGTGATGATCGGCGCCGGCGCCAAGATCCTGGGCAATATCGAGGTCGGCGCCTGCGCCCGGGTGGCGGCCGGCTCGGTCGTGCTGAGACCGGTACCGCCCAACACCACGGTGGTCGGCGTGCCGGCGCGGGTGGTCGGCACCGCAGGCTGCGACGATCCCGCCCGGGCGATGGACCAGTTCGTCGCCTTAGACCAGTTCATCCACTTGGGCGACGGGATCTGAACCGCAACGCCGTCGCGCTTGCCGCTCCGCCCGAGGCGTGGCAAGCCCTCGGCCCATCCGCGGCGCCAGCGCCGCCAGGGGAGATCGATCAGCGTGACCAAAGCCGAGACCGCGAAGCTTCAGGACTATCTGCGCCGCAAGTTCGCGAACAACAACATCCGCCTCACGGCGATGAAGACCGGCGACTCCGCCGAGGTATTCATCGGCGAGGAATCGATCGGCGTGATCGCCGACGACAAGGAGGATGGCGACGATTCCTTCGTCTTCCGGATGGCAATTCTCGACATCGATCTCGAGGAAGAGGCCTAGCCGACGACGCGGCTGACCCCGCATCCCCGGTGGGGCTGCGCCGGCCCACGCCTGTGCACGGATTAACGCTACCCAAGACTCGTGCTTAACAAGCGGTAAACGGCATGAGTACAGTGCGCGCAACCTGTATCAGGAGCGCGAATAATGGTCCTCACGCCCGCCGCCATCGAGTCGATCCGGACCCTGTGCATCGGACTGGCACTGTCCGGCTTGATCGCCAGCGCCTTCGAGCTGTTCGCAGCGCGGCGGGCGAGCTTCAGCCTGCTGGAGCGGGGCGGCCTCCCGGCAGTGGCCGCCCTGCCGATGCTGGCCTTTTCGGCGCCGTTCATCATCCTGCGCAACACGGTGCGCGGCCGGCGGATCGAGGGCCGGCCGATGCCGTTCGTGATGCTGGCGACCATCGTCGCGTGCGGCTGGAGCCTGCTCTCGGGCCGGGTCGCCCTTGACCTCGCCGCGATGCTGGTCGGCGTCTGACCAGATTCAGGGCTCGGCGGTGGCGACCTGTGCGGTGCCGTCCTTGCCCTCGAGGGAGACCCAGGCCGGCCCGTCCTGACCGGCCTGCTTGATGAAGCTGTAGCCGGTACGCCGCCAGGAGCGGATCGCGTCGGTCTTGTTGTCGAGAATGAAGTCGCCGCGATCGGTGCGAACCGTGAGCACCGCGTGGCCTTCGTTGGTCTCATCGATGACCACGGTCATCAGCAGGGCACGCCGCGGCAGGCCGCGCTCCACCAGCATCCGCCGTTTCAGCAACTGGTAATCCTCGCAGTCACCGAAGCCGTCATCGGGAAAATCCCAGCGATCCACGACGCCCCAATGGGCCTGATCGGTGATGGGCTTGATGCGGGCGTTCACTCGACGGTTGACGCTCTGCAGGGTCCGCCACACCGCCATGGTGAGCGGGATCGCGTTGGGCTCGGCAATGTCGACCACGCATTCCTGGGGCGTCCGCGCGCAGAAATCCGTCCAGCCCGCGATGGCGCGCACCGACCCAGCCTGTTCGACGGCGGTCACCTGATCCGGAAGAACGAGCCGGGCATGGGCATGGGTCGTCGCGCCGCCCATCGTGAGGATCGCGCCCACCAGCGCGAAGCTCGCGGCTTGGCGCGCCCGGCGCACCGCATGAGCCCAGCCCCGCCATTGCAGGGCGCCGAACACCTGACACGAGATTCCGCCATCCGCGTGCCGCATGGCCCAAGCCCCCGCCGCCCGATGATGACGGAAGGGTGACACGACCACGTGCGACGCACAATGGGTCAGGGCGAGACTGACAACGCGCGTCGAGCCCTATCGGTTCCGATTTAAGAGACGTTTGCATCCGCAGAGCTGACCCGAAACACATGCACGGAGCGAATAGCCGCTCTGCGCCCCCTCCGAGGGTCTTGATTCAGGTCAGTTTTGCCGGCTTCTCAGGGATGCTCACGCGCAGGATTCGCGGCGGGCCCGATCGAATTGCAAGAAGCCAGCCAGCCCGTCGCGGACGGGACTGCGCCTCAGGAAAGGACCCGCAATGCAGCCCGCCATCCAGCAGGTGATCAGAGCGCTCGCCGAGGATGGTCGGGCCGGCGCGATCAATATCGCGGAGCACGCGGTGGATTCCTATCTCGCCGATGCGCCGAGCGAGGGCGACAGGGCGCTGTCGCGGGACATTCTGGTGCGGGATCTCGCCAGCCTTCGCGGCGTCGCCCCCCATCTCGCTGCCTTCATCGGCCGGGTCGAGGCCTATGTGGCGAGCCTTGCCCAGCCGTCGCTGAGCCGGGCGGCCTGAGACGGATCAGCGGTTGGCGGTGGTGACCGGGGAGGTGACGCCGCCGAGCGAGACCCAGGCGACGGCGTCCTGGCTCTCGCGCTTGATGAACACGTAGCCGGTCTTGTGCCAGGGCAGGATCGCGTTGGTCTTGTTGTCGAGCACCAGGTCGCCCCGGTCGGTGATCAGGGTGAGCACCGCGTGGCCCTCGCCCTTCTCGTCGATCACCACGGTCATGCGCATCGCCCGCCGCGGCAGGCCGGCCTGGGCCAGCAGATGGCGCTTGAGCAGCTGGAAGTCCTCGCAGTCGCCGATGCCGTCCTCGGCCAGATCCCACCGGTCGGCCACGTGCAGGTGGTCCTGATCGGTCATCGGCTCGACCGCCTTGTTGACCCGCCGATTCACCGACACGATCGTCGCCCAGGTCGCGGGCGTCAGGCTGATCCGGGCCGGTTCGCCCCGGTCGAGCGCGCATTCGGCCGCGTAGGTCTGGCAGAAGGTCGTCCAGGCCGCGATCGGCTTGGCGTCGCCCAGCACCCGGGCATTGTCTTCCGTCGGCAGGCTCGCAAGCGTCTGCGCCTGGGCCGTGGCGGCGAGGCCGAGCAGCGTCGCTGCTCCGACCAGCATCCCCCGAACCGTCTTGAGAAGCCCCGCGCCCATCGAACCCGTCCCCGTTGTTGAGAACAGGATTGCGCCGCAGAGCCTCCGCGCCGCTGAAGCGGATGCGCGCAATTTTATCGATCGGCCGGCGCGGGCCGGCTGACATGCGGCAGCGTCGACGGGAGACTTGAGAAGCCTTGTAAATCGCGGGCTTCGGTTTGGGGAAACGGAAACCTTGAGGGTTTGTCACCCGCCAACATGCAGTCTTGGCGGGGCGCCATCGTCGTTGCGAGCGGAGCCCGCCAATCCCCTGGCGCCCCATCGGCCGGCGTCGCGCTGCCCAGGATCGCTTCGCTGGCGTGCGACGACGGCGTGGACGCGGTCAGCCCGCGGTCTGGTCGAGCTTGCGCTCCGCCTCACCCTTCAGTTCCGGGAAGTCCGCCTGCGTGTAGGCCCGGCCCCGGTGCGGATCCTCGGTGATGCCCTCGTGCTCCAGGCGGCGCAGTTGCACCCGCCGGATCTTGCCCGAGATCGTCTTGGGTAGGTCGGTGACGAATTCGAGGCCGCGCAGGCGCTTGAACGTCGCGAGCCGGGCATTGGTGAAGCGGAAGATGTCGAGCGCCGTCTCCGGCCCAGGCGTGGCCCCCGCCACCAGGGACACGTAGGCCTTCGGGATGGTGTGGCGCATCGGATCGGGCACCGGCACCACCGCCGCCTCGGCCACGGCCGGATGCTCGATCAGCACGCTCTCGAGTTCGAAGGGGCTGATCCGGTAGCCCGACGACTTGAACACGTCGTCGGCACGTCCCACGAAGGTGTAACAGCCCTGATCGTCCACGAAGGCGACATCGCCGGTATGGTAGAGATCGCCGTCGGCTCCCGACAGATGGCCCTGGCCGTCGTCGTAGCCCTGCATCAGGCCCGCGGGCCGGTACGCGCCGAGTTCCAGGCAGACCTCGCCCTCTGAGGCCGGCTGGCCGTCGAGGTCGAGGACGCGCACCCGGTAGCCCGGCAGGGGCCGACCCAGGGCGCCCGGCACCACCGGCTGCCCCGGCGTGTTGGCCATGAGCGCCGTGGTCTCGGTCTGGCCGTAGCCGTCGCGGATCGTGAGGCCCCAGGCGCTCTTCACCCGCTCGATCACTTCGGGATTCAGGGGCTCGCCCGCCGCGCAGACCTCGCGCAGGGCGAGCCGCTTCCCGGTCAGATCCTCCTGGATGATCATCCGCCACACGGTCGGCGGCGCGCACAGCGTGGTGGCACCGGTGCGTTCCAGCTGCGCCAGCAGGGCGGCGGCGTTGAACGGCGCTTGATTGATCACCAAGATCGTCGCGCCGGCATTCCAGGGCGCGAAGAACGAGGACCAGGCGTGCTTCGCCCAGCCCGGCGAGGAGACGTTGCAATGCACGTCGCCGGGCTGGAGCCCGAGCCAGTACATCGTCGAGAGCGCTCCCACCGGGTAGGAACGGTGGCTGTGACGCACCAGCTTCGGCTTCGCCGTCGTGCCGGAGGTGAAGTAGAGGAGCATCGGGTCGTCGGCCCCGGTCGGCCCGTCCGGCGCGAAGGTCTCCGACGCTCCGAACGCGTCGTCGTAGGCCGCCCAGCCTTCCGTCGCAGCCCCGGTGACGAGGCGGATGGCGCCGCCCGTGTCGAGGCCGGCGAACCGCGCGATCTGCTCCGGCCCGGCCACGATCGCCCGCGGGCGCCCGCGGGCGAGGCGGTCGGCCAGCTCGTCGGCGGTGAGCAGCGTGGTCGCCGGGATGACAACGGCGCCGAGCTTCATCGCCGCCAGCATGGTCTCCCACAGGGCCGGCACGTTACCCAGCAGCAGGAGCAGATGGTCGCCGCGCTTTAGGCCGAGCTGCCGCAGGTGGTTGGCCACCTGGTTGGAGCGGCGGGCGATCTCCCCGAAAGTGAGGCTCTGCTCGGCCCCGCTGCCGGCCTCGACGATCCGCAGGGCGGCCCGGTCGCGGCTCTCGGGACCGGCGAGGACGGCATCGAACCAGTCGAGCGCCCAGTTGAACGGCACCGGATCCGGCCACGCGAAAGCCGAGACGGCAGCGCCATAATCGGTGCGATGGGCCAGCAGAAGGTCGCGGGCCTCCCGGAAGCTCGGCATGGTCGTTCCCCTCCCCGTCTTGTGGTCTTGGCGCCCCGACCCCATCGGCCGGGGCGGGCTGCGCTCAGGTATTCTCGAACCGAGGCGGCCGCTTCTCCACGAAGGCGGCCATGCCCTCCTTCTGGTCCTTGGTGGCGAACATGGCATGGAAGACCCGCCGCTCGAAGCGGATGCCTTCGGTCAGCGTGGTCTCGTAGGCGCGGTTGACCGCCTCCTTGGTCATCATGGCGATCGGCAGCGACATCGCCGCGATGGTCGCGGCCGCCGTCATGGCCTCGTCGAGGAGCCGGTCGGCGGCAATCACCCGCGAGACGAGGCCCGAGCGCTCCGCCTCGGCGGCATCCATCATCCGGCCGGTCAGGCACATCTCCATGGCCTTGGCCTTGCCGACGAAGCGGGTGAGCCGCTGGCTGCCGCCGATTCCCGGCATCACCCCGAGCTTGATCTCGGGCTGACCGAACTGTGCGGTGTCGGCGGCCAGGATGATGTCGCACATCATGGCGAGCTCGCAGCCACCGCCCAGCGCGTACCCCGCCACCGCGGCGATGATCGGCTTGCGCACGGCGATGAAGCGGTCCCAGTCGGCGAACCGGTCGCCCGCGTACATCTCCGCGTAGGTGGCGTGCTGCATCTCCTTGATGTCGGCCCCGGCCGCGAAGGCCTTGGCCGAACCGGTGATGACGATGCAGCCGATATTCGGATCCGCATCGGCCTCGGTGGCCGCCCGGATCACCTCGCCGGTGAGCTGTGCGTTGATGGCGTTCAGCGCCTTCGGCCGGTTGAGGGTGATCAGAAGGACGCGCCCGCGCGTCTCCGTCAGGATCGTCTCGTACGCGTCGCTCACGACTCGCCTCCCTGCCCGCGGAGCATATTGATGATCGCGGAAAAGTCCTCTCCCCCGTGACCGGCGCCCTCGAACAATCCGTAGACCTGCGCGGCCTCTGCGCCGAGGGGTGTCGCGGCGCCGGAGGCCAGGGCGGCGGCCTGGGCGAGCCGGAGATCCTTGAGCATCAGCGCCGCCGCGAAGCCCGGTTTGTAGCCGTTGTTGGCCGGCGAGGTCGGCACCGGGCCCGGAACCGGACAGTAGGTGGTCAGCGACCAGCATTGGCCCGAAGAGACCGAGGCCACGTCGTAGAGCGCCTGGTGCGACAGGCCGAGCTTCTCGCCGAGCGCGAAAGCCTCGCTGACGCCGATCATCGAGATGCCGAGAATCATGTTGTTGCAGATCTTGGCCGCCTGCCCGGCGCCGGCATCGCCGCAATGGAACACGTTCTTGCCCATCGCCTTGAGCAGCGGCTCGGCCTTCGCGAAGGCGGCCTCGGCGCCGCCGGCCATGAAAGTCAGCGTCCCGGCCTTGGCGCCGCCGGTCCCGCCGGAGACCGGCGCGTCCACCGACAGGCATCCCTGCGCCTCCGCGAGGGCGTGGGCCTTGCGGGCGCTCTCGACGTCGACGGTGGAGGAATCGATCAGCAGCGTGCCGGCCGGCAGCGCCGCGGCGAGCTGCGTCCAGACCTCGACCACGTGCCGTCCGGCGGGCAGCATGGTGATGACCACGTCCGCGCCCTCGGCCGCCGCCAGGGCCGAGCCCGCAACGGTAATCCCCTCGGCGCGGGCGGCCTCGAGCGAGGCCGGGACAAGGTCGAAGCCGCGCACCGTATGGCCCGCCTTCACGAGGTTGGCCGCCATGGGTCCGCCCATGTTGCCGAGACCAATGAACCCGATGGTCTGTGCCATCCCGTCCTCCCTGAGTTGTTTATCGCCTGTCCCACCCTCGCCCTCATCCTGAGGTGCCCGCGTCAGCGGGCCTCGAAGGAGGGCTCCAGAACACGCCGCAATCCCTGGAGCCCTTCTTCGAGGCCTCCGCTGCGCTCCGGCGCCTCAGGATGAGGGGATGAGTGGGAGAAGACGAAGCTTCATCACACCGCCCCAGTGCGCGATTCTGGAAAGACCGGCGCCGCCCGCTTCTCCAGCCAGCGGGCGATCCGGGCCGGATCGACCGCGTCAAGGCTTGGCGGGTTCCAGCGCGGGGTCTTGTCCTTGTCGATCACAGCGGCGCGGATGCCCTCGCGGAAATCGCCCTCGTCCAGCACCGCCAGGGACGCGTGGAACTCGCGTTCCAGGCAGGCCTCCAGGCTCGGCGCGCCGCGCCCGAGGCGCAGCAGGCAGAGCGTCAGGACGAGGCTCGACGGCGACTTCGTCAGCAGGATGTCGCGGGTCGCCGCCGCGAAATCCGAGCCGTCGGCCGCCAGCGCCGCCAGGATCTCGTCGACCATGTCGAAGGCGAAGCAGCGGTCGATCATGCTCCGGTGTGCGGCCAGGGGCGCCGGATCCGGTTCCCGGGCGAGACGCCCGATCAGGTCCCGCACGCCCGCGTCGCCGGCATCCGGCGCCAGGGCCGAGAGCGCGTCGAGGAGATCGGGAAGGGCCCGGGACGGCACCATCGCGTCGGCCAACCCGCACAGGATCGCGTCGGCGGCACCGACCGGCTCGCCGGTCAGGCCGAGATAGGTGCCGAGCTCGCCGGGCGCGCGGGGCAGGAGCCACGTGCCGCCGACATCCGGCAGATAGCCGATCCCGGTCTCCGGCATGGCGATGCGCGAGCGCTCGGTGACGATCCGGTGGGCGGCATGACCCGACAGGCCGACCCCGCCGCCCATGGTGATGCCGTCCATCACCGCCACGAAGGGCTTCTCGTACTGGGCGATGCGGGCGTCGAGGCGGTACTCGTCCCGCCAGAAGGATTCGGCGAAGGCCGTGCCGTCGCTCTCGTAGAGGCCGCGCAGGTCGCCGCCGGCGCACAGCCCCCGCTCCCCCTCCCCGGTGAGCAGCACCGCCGCGATGCCGGGATCGGCGGAGAACTCATCGAGGGCCCGATCGATCGTGCCGACCATGCCGTGGGTCAGGGCGTTCAGGACCTTCGGGCGGTCGAGGCGCAGGCGCCCCAGGGCGCCGACCCGCTCGACGATCACGTCGGTCATTGGCGGTCTCCGGTCAGCGCGCGGGCGATGATCACCCGCATGATCTCGTTGGTGCCTTCAAGGATCTGGTGCACGCGCAGATCCCGGACGATCTTCTCCACCCCGTACTCGGCGAGGTAGCCGTAGCCGCCGTGGAGCTGGAGCGCGTCGTTCGCCACCGCGAAGGCCGCGTCGGTGACGTGGCGCTTGGCCATGGCGCAGAGCTGGGTGGCGGCGGGATCCTTGGCGTCGAGGGCGGAGGCCGCATGGCGCAGGAAGGTGCGCGAGACCTCCAGGCTGGTCGCCATGTCGGCAAGCCGGAACTGCAGGGCCTGGAAATCGGTGAGCTTCGCCCCGAAGGCGCGCCGGTCGCCCATATAGGCGAGCGCCTTGTCGAGGGCCGCCTGGGCGCCCCCGAGGGAGCAGGCGGCGATGTTGAGCCGCCCGCCGTCGAGGCCGCTCATGGCGATGCGGAACCCCTGGCCCTCGGCGCCCAGGCGGTTGGCCACCGGCACGCGGCAGCCGTCGAAGCGTACGGCGCGGGTCGGCTGGGCGTTCCAGCCCATCTTGCGCTCGTCGGCGCCGAAGGAGAGGCCGGGCGTCCCCTTCTCCACCACGATGGCCGAGATGCCCGAAGGGCCGGCCTCGCCGGTGCGGACCATGCAGACGTAGAGGTCGCTGGCACCGGCCCCCGAGATGAACTGCTTCTCGCCGGTGAGGACGTAATGGTCGCCGTCGCGCTCGGCGCGGGTGCGGAGCGCCGCCGCGTCGGAGCCCGAGCCCGGCTCGGTGAGGCAGTAGCTGGCGATCCGCTCCATCCCCATCAGGGATGGGATCCAGCGCCGGCGCTGGTCGTCGTCGCCGTAGGCGTCGATCATCCAGGCGCACATGTTGTGGATCGACAGGAACGCCGCCACGGTCGGGCAGCCGGTGCTGAGCGCCTCGAAGATCAGGGTCGCGTCGAAGCGGGAGAGGCCGGAGCCGCCGAGATCCTCGCGGACGTAGATTCCCGCCATGCCGAGGGCGGCGGCCGCCCGCAGGGTCTCGACCGGGAAGGTCTTGTCGCGGTCCCAGTCGAGGGCGTGGGGGGCGATGTGCTCGGCCGCGAAGCCCTGTGCCATCTCGCGGATCGCGATCCGGTCCTCGTCGAGCCCGAAACTCATTGGGCACTTCCTCTCGTTCGCCACCCAACTGCACGGGGCTCGCACATCCACCGCCACGATGCGCGACGTGCCCCCTCTCCCGTGCGGGAGAGGGTTGGAGTGAGGGATCAGGTCTTTCCGGAGAGTCCCCGCCCCTCACCCTGTCCCTCTCCCGCACGGGAGAGGGACCCGCGCCCCATCCTTGGACCGTCGCGGCCTACCGCATCGTCGGGATCGAGAATTCCGCCCCGCTCTTGATGCCGCTCGGCCAGCGCTGCGTCACGGTCTTGGTCTTCGTATAGAAGCGGATCGAGTCCGGCCCGTGCTGGTTCAGGTCGCCGAAGCCCGAGCGCTTCCAGCCGCCGAAGGTGTGGTAGGCGATCGGGACCGGGATCGGCACGTTGACGCCGACCATGCCGACATTGACCCGGGCGGTGAAGTCCCGGGCCGCGTCGCCGTCCTGGGTGAAGATCGCGACGCCGTTGCCGTACTGGTGGGTCGAGGGCAGCGCCAGCGCCTCCTCGTAATCTTTCGCCCGCACCACCGAGAGCACCGGGCCGAAGATCTCTTCCTTGTAGATGGTCATGTCGGGGGTCACGCGGTCGAACAGCGAGCCGCCCATGTAGAAGCCGTTCTCGTAGCCCTGGAGCTTGAAGCCGCGGCCGTCGACCACGAGCTCGGCGCCCTCGGAGACGCCCTGGTCGATGTAGCCCGCGACCTTCCGGACCGCCTCGGCGGTGACCAGCGGGCCGTAATCGGCCGAGCCGTCATGCGACGGGCCGATCTTGAGCGACTCGACCCGCGGGATCAGCTTCTCCATCAGCCGGTCGGCGGTCTTCTCGCCCACCGGCACCGCCACCGAGATCGCCATGCAGCGCTCACCGGCCGAGCCGTAGCCGGCGCCGATCAGCGCGTCGACCGCCTGGCCCATGTCGGCGTCCGGCATGATGATCATGTGGTTCTTGGCGCCGCCGAAGCACTGCGCACGCTTCCCCGTCTCGGCGGCGCGCACGTAGATGTATTCGGCGATGTGCGACGAGCCGACGAAGCCCACCGCCTTGATGTCTTCATCATCCAGGATCGCGTCGACCGCTTCCTTGTCGCCGTTGACGACGTTGAGGATGCCGGGCGGCAGGCCCGCCTCCAGGAAGATCTCGGCGATGCGGATCGGCACGCTCGGGTCGCGCTCGGACGGCTTCAGGATGAAGGCGTTGCCGCAGGCGATCGCCGGGGCGCATTTCCACAGCGGGATCATGGCCGGGAAGTTGAACGGCGTGATGCCGGCGACCACGCCCAGCGGCTGGCGCAGGGAGTAGACGTCGATGCCGGGCCCGGCGCCCTCCGTGTACTCGCCCTTGAGCAGGTGCGGGATCCCGCAGGCGAACTCCACCACCTCGACGCCGCGCTGGATGTCGCCCTTGGCGTCCGGCACGGTCTTGCCGTGCTCGGAGGCGAGAAGCTCAGCCAGGGAATCGTTCTCGGCGCGGATCAGCTCCAGGAAGCGCATCATCACGCGGGCGCGCTTCTGCGGGTTGGTGGCCGCCCAGGCCGGCTGGGCCGCCGCCGCGTTCTCGACGGCGGCGCGCATCTCGGCCTTGCTGGCCAGCGCCACCTTGGCCTGGACCTCGCCGGTCGAGGGATGGAACACGTCGGCGAACCGCCCGCTCTCGCCGCCGACAGCCCGGCCGCCGATGAAGTGCCCGATCGTGCGCATGCGCGCCTCCCTGTGATGATGCGTTTGATTTTGATGCACCCTAACAGGATCCCTTGAGCGATAAAGCCGGATGCGCTTACAGCCGTCGTGCATCGATGCACAGCGGGAGTGCGGCCATGGCCAGGACGGGGCCCAACTGGGACGACCTGCGCTTCTTCCTCGCGGTGGCGCGGACCGGGACCCTGAGCGCCGCCGGAGCACGCACCGGCACCGAGCACACCACGGTCGGCCGGCGGATCCGCGCCCTGGAGGAGGGTCTCGGCGCCCGCCTGTTCCATCGCAGCAATCTCGGCTACGCGCTCACCGAGGACGGGGCGAACCTGCTGGGCGTCGCCGAGGCCATGGAGAGCGCGTTCCTGTCGGCGAGCGCCGCCACGGGGGCGGCCCAGACGGTCTCCGGCACGGTGCGGATCGGCGCGCCGGACGGCTTCGGCAGCGTGTTCCTCGCCCCCCGGATGCACCGGCTCACCGCCCGCCATCCGGGGCTGGAGGTGGAGATCATGGCCACCGCCCGGATCTTCAGCCTGTCCAAGCGCGAGGCCGACATCGTGATCAGCCTCTCCGGCCCGCAGCAGGCCCGGGTGGTGGCACGCCGGCTCACCGATTACCGGCTGTTCGTCTACGCGGCCGAATCCTACCGCGCGGCCGCGCCGCCGATCGCCGAACTCGCGGACCTGCCGGCCCATCCGTTCGTCGGCTACATCGAAGACATGCTGTTCACCCGCGAGTTGAACTACCTCGGGGCGCTCGGCCCCGCGGTCTCGGCGCGGCTGCGCTCGACCAACCTCCTGGCCCAGGTCCACGCGACGCTCGGCGGAGCCGGCCTGTGCATCCTGCCTGCCTTCATCGCGGCGGCGCATCCCGGCCTCGTGCCGGTGCTGCCGGAGGCGGTCTCGCTGACGCGCTCGTTCCACATGCACATCCACGAGGACCACCGGAAGGCGGCCCATATCCGCGCCGTGGCGGGGTTCATCGCCGGAGAGGTGAAGGCCGCGGGGGCGCTGTTCGCCGGGCCGGCGGTGTAAGCCGGGACGGTTTCGCGGAATCCGCCGGCGCCGTAAGATCGGCCGGCTCCGGCAGGTCAGGTCACGCGCCGGGTGGAAGGATCAAGAGATGGTCGCCTCGATCGCCCTGCCCCGGCTGATGCGCGTCGGCGCCGGCGCCTCGCGGCTCCTGCCGGAGGTGCTCGGCCAGCTCGGCCTGTGGCGGCCCTTCGTGGTCACCGACCCCTACCTCGCTGGCAGCGGACGCACCGACACGCTGCTGGAACGGCTGACCAGGGCGGGCGCCAAGGCGACGATCTTCTCCGAGACCGTGCCGGACCCGACCGTCGCCTCCGTGGAGGCGGCGCTCGCCGCCCTGCAGGCGGGCGACTTCGACTGCGTGGTCGGCTTCGGCGGCGGCAGCCCGATGGACACCGCCAAGGCGGTGGCGGTGCTCGCCCGCCACGGCGGCCACATGCGCGACTACAAGGCGCCCCGTCAGCAGGACGAGCCCGGCCTGCCGATCGTGGCGATCCCCACCACCGCGGGCACCGGCTCGGAGGCCACCCGCTTCACCATCGTGACCGACGAGGCCTCCGACGAGAAGATGCTGTGCATCGGACTCGCCTACCTGCCGGTGGCGGCGCTGGTGGATTACGAGCTGACGCTCACCAAGCCCAAGCGGCTCACGGCGGATACCGGCATCGACGCGCTGACCCATGCCATCGAGGCCTACGTCTCGCGCAAGGCGAACATGTTCTCGGACGGGCTGGCACTTCAGGCGATGGGCCTGATCGCCCCGAACCTGCGGCGGGTCTGGACCGATCCGGGCGATCGGGCGGCCCGGGAGGCGATGATGCTCGGGGCCACCCAGGCGGGCATCGCCTTCTCGAACGCCTCGGTGGCGCTGGTCCACGGCATGAGCCGGCCGATCGGGGCACATTTCCACGTGGCCCACGGGCTCTCGAACGCGATGCTGCTGCCGGCGGTCACGGCCTTCTCGGCCCCGGCCGCCATCGACCGCTACGCGGCCTGCGCCCGCGCCATGAAGATCGCCGGGCCGGACACCGACGACCGGTCCGCGGTCTCGGCCCTGGTGTCGGAACTGGAGGCGCTCAACGACGACCTCGACGTGCCGGGGCCGCAGGAATACGGGATCGACCCGGCCCGCTGGGAGGCGCTGCTTCCCACCATGGCGGCCCAGGCGCTGGCCTCCGGCTCCCCGGCCAACAACCCGCTGGAGCCCAGCGCCGACGAGATCGTGGCGCTGTACCGGCGCGTCTGGGCGGGGTGAGAGGGTTCGTTGCGAGCGCCAAGGCGGCGCGAGGCCGGTGATCCGAGCGCCGCCTTGGCGCTCGGATCGGCTCGCACAGCGCGGTGTTCGACGAGTCCTAAACCCTACTTCGCCGCCGTCAGCGGGCAGCCGCTCTCGGCCGGGGACGCGAAGGCCTCCTTGCCGGGGATCGTGGCGAGCTGCCGGTAGAGATCCCACGGGCCCTTCGACTCGGCCGGCTTCTTGACCTCGAACAGGTACATGTCGTGCACCATGCGGCCGTTCGGCTGGACGATCCCGCCATGGGCGAAGACGTCGTCCACCGGCAGCGCCTTGAGCTTGGCGTTGACCGCATCCGTCTCGTCGGTGCCGGCCGCCTTGACGGCCTTCAGGTAGGACAGGACCGCCGAGTAGGTGCCGGCCTGGATCATGTTGGGCATCCGGCCGGTGCGCTTCATGTAGCGCTGGCCGAAGGCCCGGGTCTCGTCGTTGGCATCCCAGTACCAGCCCTCGGTGAGCGTCAGGCCCTGCGCGACCTTCAGGCCGAGCCCGTGCACCTCCGAGAGGGTGAACAGCAGGGCCGCGAGCTTCTGGCCGCCTTCGACGATGCCGTACTCCGCGGCCTGCTTGATCGCGTTCGAGGTGTCGAGCCCGGCATTGGCGAGCCCGATCACCTTGGCCTTCGAGCCCTGCGCCTGGAGCAGGAAGGACGAGAAGTCCTGGTTCGAGAGCGGGTGCCGGACGCTGCCCAGCACCTTGCCGCCGTTGGCGAGCACCACCTTGCTGGTGTCGGCCTCCAGCGCCGAGCCGAAGGCGTAGTCGGCGGTGAGGAAGAACCACGTGTCGCCGCCCGCGCGGGTCAGCGCGCCGCCGGTGCCCACCGCCAACGCCCGCGTGTCGAAGGCCCAGTGATAGCCGTAGGGCGTGCAGGCCTTGCCGGTGAGGTCGCTGGTGGCCGCTCCGGTGGTGATGGTGATCTTCTTCTTTTCCCTGGACAGGCCCTGGACCGCCAGCGCCACCGAGGACGTGGTCAGCTCCATGATCGCGTCGACATTGTCGCGGTCGTACCATTGCCGGGCGATCGCCGAGGCGATGTCGGGCTTGTTCTGGTGGTCGGACGAGAGGATCTCGATCGGCACGCTGCCGATCTTGCCGCCCATGTCCTCCACCGCCATGCGGGCGGCCTCGACCGAGCCCTGACCGCCATACTCGGCGTAGAGGCCGGATTGGTCGTTGAGGATGCCGATCCGGACCGCATTGTCCGAGAAGGTCCCCTGCGCGGCCGCCGGTACGGAGCCGAGTGCGGTCCCCGCGAGGGCAGCCGCCAAAACCGCGCTGCCGAATGTCCTGATCATGTTTCCCCCCGGTTCGCCCGAGCGCCCGCTTCTGAGGCGGTTCCGGTGGCACGATAGGTCACGAAGCGGTGATGCACCACGGCCGAGTTCGGGTGGATGCTGAAGGATCCTGCGGATTGTGACGCGCTTCTCGGGCGCCCCGTTTCCGGACCGGCGACAACGCCAGAGGTTATAATACCTTAACCATAATTACACGAATCCCCGCGCAGGTTCGGGTCATGGACGGCAATTCGGCCGTCTCCGGCGCGTGGCGATGCGATGAACCCAGCCCGTTTCGCCGTCCTCGGTATCGCCCTCGCGGCGGGAACCGGGGCGGCCTTCCTGATGAGCGGCGGCGATCCGCCACCGCCGCCTCCGCCGCCGAAGGCCGAGGCGCCGCCGCAACCGATGACCGACGTGCTCGTGGCCGCCATCGACATGCCCATGGGTCAGGTTCTCCGGGCCGCGGATCTGCGCTGGCAACCCTGGCCGGACAGCGCCGTGACGGCAGGCTACGTGACCCGCAAGATCAACCCCAAGGCCCTCGAGGAGACCGTGGGCGCCTCGGTGCGCGCAGGCTTCCTGGCGGGCGAGCCGATCCGCGCGCAGAAGCTCGTGCGCCCGGAGAGCGGATTCATGGCGGCGATCCTGCCGGCCGGCATGCGCGCCGTCGCCATCGTCACCGACAGCCGCGGCACCAACTCGGCCGGCGGCTTCATCCTCCCGAACGACCGCGTCGACGTGATCCGCACGTTCCGCGACGAGTCCAATTCGCGGGCCAACAACAGCGACGTGCAGCTCTCCCAGACGATCCTGACCGACATCCGCGTCCTCGCGATCGGGCAGCTGGTTCAGGAGAAGAACGGCACCAACGTGGTCACCGGCGAGACCGCGACGCTGGCCGTCACGCCCGCGCAGGCCGAGACCCTGGCGCTGGCCCAGAAGGTCGGCGCCCTCACCCTTTCGCTGCGCAGCCTCGCCGATGCCGGGCGGCCGCCCGAAGCCACGCCGCTGGCCGATGCGTCTGTGGCGCAGATGCCCGAACCCGCCTTGACCGTGGTGCGCTTCGGCGTCGCGCGGCAGCAGACGCCGTGATCGCCATGACCGCTCCGTCCCCCCACCCGCGCCCGATGGGCCGCCCCGCCGGCCGCGCGGCCGGCGCCCTCGCCCTGCTGGCCGTCCTGTCCGGACCGGCCCCCGCGCAGGACCGCCAGACCTTCGGTCCCGCGCCGATCCTGACGGTCGGCGCCGCGGAATCCGCCTCGACCCGGCGGGTCGAGCTGACCGCCGGCCGCTCCGTGATCGTCGACCTGCCGCGGGACGCCAAGGAGGTGTTCGTGGCCAACCCCGCGGTGGCCAACGCCGTGGTTCGCTCGACCCGCAAGGTCTTCGTGATCGGCATGGCCGACGGCGCGACCTCGATCTTCATCATGGATGCCGAGGGCCGCCAGATCGCCGCCCTCGACGTGTCGGTGGCGCGGGATCTCAACCTCGGGACCCTGCGCGAGTTGCTCGGCCAGAGCATCCCGGGCGGGCGCTTCGACGTGCGCTCCTCGGGGGCCTCGGTGCTGCTCTCGGGGTCGGTGAATTCCTCCGCGGACGCGCAGCAGGCGATCGACATCGCCAATGCGTTCGTGGGGCTGGGCGGCGGGGGCGCGGCGGGGGCCGCAGGGGCACCGAGCGGCGGTGTCACCGCGGGCGCGCGCGGCGCCGTGATCAACAACCTCACGATCCGCAACAAGGACCAGGTGATGCTCCGCGTCACCGTGGTGGAGGTGTCGCGCAACGTCCTGAAGCAGTTCGGGATCAACATGACCGGCAACTGGTCGGCGCTGAACCCGCTCGGTTCCGCGACGTCACCGGCGCTGATCAACAACCTGCCGTTCCCCATCAACCCATCGGCTCCGAGCGGCAACCAGATCCAGGCCTCGATCCAGTCGGGCGGCTTCTCGCTCCAGGCGACCCTGAAGGCCTTCGAGCAGGCGGGCGTCTCGCGGATCCTGGCCGAGCCGACGCTCACCGCCATCTCCGGGGAGGCCGCGAAGTTCCTGGCCGGCGGCGAGTTCCCGGTGCCATCCTCGGCCGCCTGCACGGTGGGCGGCGTGTGCACCCCCGGCATCACCTACAAGCCCTACGGCGTCGCCCTGTCGTTCACGCCGGTGGTGCTCGCCGACAACCGCATCTCGATCCGCGTCGCAACGGACGTGACCGAGATCGATCCACAGCAGAACTTCACCTACGTCGTCGGGAACAACTCGGTCGCGGTGCCGGGCACCCGGGTGCGGCGCTCCGAGACCACCGTCGAGCTGCCCTCGGGCGGCGTGATGATGACCGCCGGCCTGATCCAGCAGGTGAACAAGCAGGCGATTTCCGGCCTGCCCGGCCTGATCAATCTTCCGATCCTCGGCGCGCTGTTCCGCTCCCGCGACTACCAGCGCCAGGAGACGGAGCTGATGATCATGTGCACCCCCTACATCGCCCGGACGATGGAACCGAAGCAGGTGAGCCGGCCGGACGACAACTTCGTCGATTCCACCGACGGCCAGGCGGTGCTGCTCGGCCAGATCAACCGGCTCTACGGCAAGGTCGCCTCCCCCGGGGCGGCCGCCGCGCCGCCGCTCGGACGCACCTATCGCGGCCGCGTCGGCTTCATCGTCGAGTAGCGCCCCGCGTCACCGCCGCGCCCCAGGATCGGAACCATGACCGGACGTCCCACGCCCACCCTGCCGCGCCGCGCCGCGAGCCTGCTCGCCGCCTGCGCGCTGGGCGCCCTCGCGGCGGCCTGCAAGAGCGATCCCGCCACCACCGGCGGGATCGACGTGACGGATTACCGCGCACGCCACCCGATCGTCCTGACGGACGGGGCCCGCAACCTCGACGTGTTCCCCACCGGCGTGGGGCATCTGGATCCGCGCCAGGCGGCCGATGTCGATGCCTTCATGCTCGAATACCGCCGGTACGGCCGCGGCGCCCTGCTGATGGAGGTTCCGCAGGGCGTCCCGCCCAACCAAGTGGCCGCTGTCCAGAGGACCGCCTCGGTGCTCGGCCGGTTCGGGACGCAGAACGGCATCGGCGTCCGCGAGATCACCGTCACCGGCTACGTGGTCACCGCCCCGACCCTCGCCGCGCCGATCCGGCTGAGCTTCCAGCGCATGCAGGCCAAGGTGTCCGACGCCTGCGGCCTCTGGCCTCAGGATCTCGGGACCCGAAGCTTCGCCTACGATTACAGCAACCAGCCGAGCTGGAACCTGGGCTGCGCCACGCAGTCCAACGTCGCCGCCCAGGTCGCAGATCCGGTCGACCTTGTGCGCGGCCGCCCCGAGGGTCGGATCGATACGGTCAAGCGCGTCCGGGACATCGGGCAATTGCGGGACGGCAAGGATCCGTCAACCACATGGCGGCAAGATGGGCAGACCGCCGTGAAGTCCCAAGTCACCAACTGAGACAGCCGGCGTTGGGACGGGCAGCCCCGCCGCTCCCCGACGCCGCGCCCCGAACGCGAACCCGAAAGCGCCGTCATGGCAGACCTGTCCGAGACGAGCGAGCGCACGATCGCCCCGGTGCCCCGGATCACCATCCAGGCATTCTGCGAGACCGGCGAGACCGCCGCGATGATCGAGGGCGCAGCCCTCGACCGGCGCATGCAGAAGGCGCAGGTCAAGGTCCGGATGGGCGGCGGCGCCGCCGCCATCGAGGCCTATCGGCACGCGCCGACGCCCAACGTCATCATCATCGAGATCCAAGGCGCGCGCTCGAAGCCGATCGAGTGCCTCGATGCCCTGGCCGAGGTCTGCGACGAGGGCACCCGCGTCGTGGTGATCGGCCACCTCAACGACGTGATGCTCTACCGGCAGCTGATCCAGCGCGGGGTGTCCGACTACCTCATGGTGCCGGTCGAGCCCCTGACGCTGATCGCGGCGATCTCCGACCTGTTCACGGCCCCAGGCGTCAAGCCGGTGGGGCGGACCGTGGCGGTCTACGGCGTGAAAGGCGGCATCGGCGCCTCCACGGTGGCGCACAATTTCGCGTGGTCGGTTGCCCGGAACCAAGGCGTCCAGACGGTGATCGCCGATCTCGACATCGCCTTCGGCACCGCCTCGCTGAACTTCAACCAAGATCCGCCGCAGGGCATCGCCGAAGCGGTCTTCGCCCCCGAGCGGCTGGATTCCGCCCTGGTGGAGCGGCTGCTGTCCAAGTGCAGCGACAACCTGAGCCTGCTCTCGGCGCCGGCGAGCCTCGACCGGACCATCGACCTGTCCGAGCCGGCCTTCGACGCGCTGATCGAGCACATGCGGGCGAGCGTACCCTGCGTGGTCCTGGACATCCCGCATCAGTGGAACGCGTGGTCGAAGCGCATCCTGACCGCGGCCGACGAGATCCTGATCGTGGCCGGTCCCGATCTCGCGTGCCTGCGCAACGCCAAGAACCTTCTCGGCGCGCTGAAGCACGGGCGCCCGAACGACCAGCCGCCCCGCGTTCTGCTGAACGGCGTCGGCGTACCGAAGCGGCCCGAGATCGGCACAGCCGAGTTCGCCAAGGCCCTGGAGACCCCGGTCGCCCTGTCGATCCCGTTCGAGCCGACGCTGTTCGGCACCGCCGCCAATAACGGCCAGATGATCGCCGAGATCCAGGCCGGATCGAAGGTGGCGGAGCTGTTCAACGATCTGGCCGCCATGACCCTCGGGCGTCCGGAGAGCCGGCGGGGACGTCCGAGCCTGCTCGAGCCGCTGCTCGCCAAGCTCGCCGGCCGCAAGGCATCCTGATGTGGATACGATCCTTCGTCCCACGGGCTCCGCAGGTCAGCGTCGGAGGGCTGACCCATGTTCGGTAGGCGACACGCCGGCGGCACATCGGTGGCCCCCCCGCCGATACCGCAGGCCCGGACCCCTGCGCCGGCCACGCCGGTCCTGCGCGATGCCGCGGCTCCGGTCGCGCGTCCGGCACCGGCGGCGCCCGTCGTCGTCGAGACCGCGCGGTCCGAGGATTATTACCGCACGAAGAGTCTGATCTTCGGCGCCCTGATCGAGGCGATCGACCTGACGCAGCTCTCGCGCCTCGATGCCGAGACGGCGCGCGAGGAGATCCGCGACATCGTCACGGAGATCATCGGGCTCAAGAACATCGTCCTGTCGATCTCCGAGCAGGAGGAGCTGCTCGACGACATCTGCAACGACGTCCTCGGCTACGGCCCGCTGGAACCGCTGCTCGCCCGCGACGACATCGCCGACATCATGGTCAACGGCGCCCACCGGACCTTCATCGAGGTCGGCGGCAAGATCCAGCTGACCAGCGTCCGGTTCCGCGACAACCAGCAGCTGATGAACATCTGCCAGCGGATCGTCAGCCAGGTGGGCCGGCGCGTCGACGACGCCTCGCCGATCTGCGACGCGCGCCTGCCGGACGGGTCCCGCGTCAACGTCATCGCGCCGCCGCTGGCCATCGACGGCCCGGCGCTCACCATCCGCAAGTTCAAGAAGGACAAGCTGACCCTGGAGCAGCTCGTCCGCTTCGGGGCGATCTCGCCCGAGGGCGCCGAGGTTCTCAAGATCATCGGCCAGTCGCGCTGCAACGTGGTCATCTCGGGCGGCACGGGCTCGGGCAAGACCACGCTGCTGAACTGCCTGACCGCCTTCATCGAGCACGACGAGCGGGTGATCACCTGCGAGGACGCGGCCGAGCTGCAGCTCCAGCAGCCCCATGTGGTCCGCCTGGAGACGCGGCCGCCCAACATGGAGGGCCAGGGCCAGGTCACCATGCGCGATCTCGTCAAGAACTGCCTGCGCATGCGGCCGGAGCGGATCATCGTCGGCGAGGTGCGCGGACCGGAAGCCTTCGACCTGCTCCAGGCGATGAACACCGGTCACGACGGCTCGATGGGCACGCTCCACGCCAACAGCCCGCGCGAATGCCTGTCGCGTATCGAGTCGATGATCTCGATGGGCGGGTTCACCCTGCCGTCCCGGACCCTGCGCGAGATGATCTGCGGCTCGATCGACGTGGTGATCCAGGCCATGCGCCTGCGCGACGGCTCGCGGCGCATCACCCACATCACCGAGGTGCTCGGGATGGAGGGCGACGTCATCACCACGCAGGACGTCTTCCTCTACGACATCGTCGGGGAGGACGCGAACGGCAAGCTGATCGGGCGCCACCGTTCCACCGGCGTCGGCCGGCCGAAATTCTGGGAGCGGGCCCGCTACTACGGCCTGGAACAGCGGCTCGGCGAGGCGCTCGACGCCGCCGAGATCATCGACCGGAGCTGAGCGCATGCCGGACCTGCCCGCCGCGGCCGCCGGCGCCTCCAACCTGCCGCTCGCCGCGGGCCTCATCGGCATCGCGGTCGCGGCGGTCGCCTACGTGGCTGTCCTGCCCCTGCTCGGCGGCGAGCGCCGGGCGAACAAGCGTCTGAAGTCGATCAGCGTCTCCGCCTCCGGCGCGGCGACCCGGGGCGTCGCGGTCAACCGGCGCGAGCAGGTCGCCAAGACGCTGAGCGAGATCGAGGCGAAGGCCAAGGGCGCCTCGAAGGCCAGCGTGGAGCTGAAGCTCGCCCGCGCCGGCCTCGGATGGACGAAGCGGACCTTCTATACGATCTCAGCCGCCAGCGGCGGCGTCCTCGGGCTGCTGATCTTCGTGATCACCGACAATGCCCTCGCGGCGCTCGGGGCCGCTTTCGCGGGGGGCTTCGGCCTGCCGGCGTGGCTGCTGCGCCACCTGCGGCTCAAGCGCATCGCGAAGTTCAACAAGGAGCTGCCCAACGCCGTGGACGTGGTGGTCCGCGGCATCCGAACCGGCATCCCGGTGGGCGACTGCTTCCGCATGGTCTCGCGCGAGGCCGAGGAGCCGGTGCGCAGCGAGTTCCGGACCGTCGTGGAGACCCAGGCCATGGGCCTGTCGCTCGGCGAGGCGTGCACGCGGCTGTTCGAGCGGGTGCCCACCGCCGAGGTGAACTTCTTCGCCATCGTGATCAACATCCAGCAGCAGTCGGGCGGCAACCTGTCGGAGGCGCTGAACAACCTGTCCACGGTGCTGCGCGACCGCGCCAAGATGCGCGGCAAGGTCCAGGCGATGAGCATGGAGGCCAAGGCCTCCGCCTCGATCATCGCCTGCCTGCCCTTCGCGGTGGCGGGCATCACCGCCCTGACGAGCCCCGACTACATCTCGCTGCTCTGGACGACCGATACCGGTAAGGTCGCCCTGGTCGGCGCGGCGATCTGGATGTCCATCGGCATCTTCACGATCAAGAAGATGATCGCGTTCGAGTTCTAGGCGCGGTGCGCCCTCTGCCGGATACCGCCCGATGATCGAAGACATTGCCGAGAAGCTGTTCGATCCCCGCTTCATGGGCACGCTCCTGACCGCGGTCGCGGCGGCGGCGACCGCCTACGCGGTGGCGCAGCCCTTCCTGGAAACCGACAAGCTCAGCAAGCGGATGAAGCTCGTCAGCGACGAGCGCGAGCAGATCCGGCGGCGCGAGCGGGTGAAGGCGGACGGGCCGGCGACCCGGGCCACGCTGCGCGTGGAGCCGAAGGCCTACATGAAGTCCATCGTCGAGCGGTACCAGCTGCGCCGCTGGCTCGGCACCGACACGGCCAAGCGCATGCTGATGCAGGCAGGCTATCGCGGCCCGGGGTCGGAGACGGCGTTCCTGTTCTTCCGGTTCGTCGTGCCGCTCGCCTCGGTGATCGCGGCCCTGTTCTACCTGTTCGTGCTCGAGGTTCTGGATTCATCCTACCTCGTGCGGTTCGGGCTGGTGGTCGGCGCGGCCTATGCCGGCATCAAGGCGCCGGAGCTGTTCCTGGTCAACGCCGCCAAGAAGCGCCAGACCGAGATCCGAAAGGCGTGGCCGGACGCCCTCGATCTCACGCTGATCTGCGTGGAATCCGGCATGGCGATCGAGAACGCCTTCCGGAAGGTCAGCACCGAGATCGCCACCTCCTCGGTCGTGCTGGCCGAGGAACTCGCCCTGATGACCGCCGAGATGTCGTTTCTGCCCGACCGGCGGCAGGCCTACGAGAATCTCGTGCTGCGCACCGGCCTCGAGCCGGTGAAATCCGTCGCCACCGCGCTGATCCAGGCGGAGCGCTACGGCACGCCGGTGGGACAGGCGCTGCGGGTGCTGAGCCAGGAGAGTCGCGACCTGCGCATGAACGAGGCCGAGAAAAAGGCGGCCGCCTTGCCGCCCAAACTCACAGTGCCGATGATCTTGTTCTTCCTGCCCGTGCTGTTCGTGGTCATCATCACCCCCGCCGTCATCCAGGTCATGCGGACACAGTGACGGCCGGGACGAAGAGACGCTTCGCTCAGCGGATGCGGCCGGGCCGGGTCGGCTCGAACACGATGCGGCGGTGATAGGCGCACCAGCTCTTGCCGTCGGACACGGGTGCCCCGCAACAGACGGCTCGGTCGTTCGGCTCACCGATAATGTACTTGCACACGAAGGCTCCGGACTGCGCGAAGGGCACGCGCAGGTCGGCCGACGGCTCCTCGACGGTCTCGGCGTCGCCAATCTGGGACATACGGACGAGTTGATTCATGGCGTTGATCGGCTCAATAAGTATCCTGCTCGGTGGATCATGCACCCCGGCAGACAAGGGAAGTTTGAACGCGTCTCGTTCAGGCGACGGACCCGGCGCGCATCCGCAAGCGGGGCGCCCGGGTCGGCCAACACGATGCCGGCCGGACGACCGACGCGATTGGCGTCATTATGCTGTCGTAACTGGGGTTACGGCTCTTTAAAACAAGACCAGCCTGCGTCGGGTGCATCGGACCACGGTGCGGGATGCGTAGCTCGGCGCATTCGCGCATCGCTTCGATTGGCATTGGCCGGGCCTGACGAATCCGCCGGACGCTCGCCTCCGAACCTGTCCCGGGCGTGCAACGCGGTGCGACCTGTGTTTCTGTGAGCCTGCAACGCGAACAGAGCCGGATCCGCTGACCATGGCCCACGCGCCCCTCGTGTCACCCGAATGGCTGCACGACCGCCTACAAGCTCCCGACATCGTGGTCCTGGACGCCTCCTGGTACCTGCCGGCCGCAGGCCGGGACCCCGAGGCCGAATACCGCGCGGCCCACATTCCCGGCGCCCGCCGCTTCGATCTCGACGCCATGAGCGACACCGAGTCGAGCTTGCCGCACATGCTGCCGCGGCCCGAGGTGTTCGCCGCCCGGATTCGCGCCCTCGGCGTCGGCGACGGCATGCAGATCGTGGTCTATGACGGTCAGGGCCTGTTCTCGGCTCCGCGTGTCTGGTGGATGCTCAAGGCCTTCGGCGTGCGGGACGCCCTGGTCCTGGACGGCGGTCTCCCGGCCTGGATCGCGGCAGGCTACCCCACCGAGGAAGGCGAGCCGCACCCGCACGAGCGTCGCCACTTCTCGGCCCGCCTCGATCACGGCGCGGTGGCGGATGCGGACGACGTGGCGCGGGCGCTGGAAACCGGGTCGGCTCAGGTGGTCGATGCCCGTTCGGCGACACGCTTCCGCGGCGAGGAGCCCGAACCCCGGCCCGGCGTCCGACCGGGGCATATGCCGGGCGCCTGCAATCTGCATTACGCGGCACTCCAGCGTGACGGCCGGATGAAGACCCCGGAGGAATTGAAGTCGGTCTTCGCCGAGAACGGCGTCGATCCGGACCGGCCGATCGTGACCACCTGCGGCTCCGGCGTGACCGCGGCGATCATCGCGCTCGCTCTCGAGACCATGGGCCGCCCGGCGCGAAGCCTCTACGACGGCTCCTGGTCGGAATGGGGCGCCGATCCGGCCCGCGCGGTCGCGACGGGCGCCTGAGAAGCCGGCGGGCCGCCAGAAACCTGCCCTCGGACATGGCGGGCTGCCGCCGTGTCCGGACCGATCTGATCGTGTCCTTGAAACCTTCGTGGCAGATTTCGATATATCGAATGCGCCTGCGGTTGGGCGCTCCACGGAGAAAATCATGCCGCTTCACGACACGACCGCCCTCTCGGGCACCATCCGGCACGTCTTCGCCCATCGTTTCACCCTCGAGGCGGGCGGCGAGACACATCTGGCCGATCTCGGCCCGAAAGGCGTGGACGCGTTTCCGATCACGAGCGGGCTGCACGTGACCCTGGAGGGCGAGCGCCGTCCCTCGGAGATCAAGGTCACACGGATTTCGGCGGCGGGCCGGGATCCGGTGGAGATCCATCACAAGAAGCCCCACCACGCTCCCGGCTCCAAGCGGGCGGATGGCCCCGCCGATCCCGCGCATGCCCTCGCGGCGGCGGCCTCGGCGGGTTGGATGGTCGTAGACGCGCCGCGCCGCAAGCCGAAGCATTTCGAGGTGCTGGCGCGCCGGCGCGAGGGGGCCGACACGGAACTGCACATCGATTTCGGCGGCACGATCTACAGGGAGAAGCCGGCCGATCGCGCGAAATGGGCTGCCCCGGCCTGAGGGCCGCAGCCCGATCCCCCTCCGCCGCATCGCCGATCGGTGCGGCGGAACCGGTTGCCTCGCGTCGAGGACACACAGCCGGGCGATCCTTGGCCCGGGACGCCCGCACCCCGGCGCCGGATCTGCCCCGACCGTGTCAGGCGGGCAGCGCACAGTCTCCGCACATCACGCTGTCCGGCGGTCCGGCGGCCATGGGGTCGGACGCCGTTCTACGCCGCCCGCACCGCGCGGCGCTGGTCGGCGGCGCTCCATTGCATCAGGCCGATCATCACCGCGATGGTGGCGATGTAGACCAGACCCTGCAGGGCGGTCGGGCGGTCCGTGTAGCCGACCAGGGCGTGCAGGACGCGGCCGGGCCAGGAATTCTCGGCGATCAAACCGGAGCTGTTCCACAGGGTGTGGCCGAGGACGTCCACCACGCCGGCATTGCTCAGAAACTGCGCGGCCTGCGCAGCCAAGCCGGCCGCGAGGAAGATGATCAGCACGCTCGTCACCGAGAAGACGTAGCGGCTCGGAATCGAGGCGAGGCCGAGATAGGTGACCGCCGAGAGGAGCACGCCCGCACCGATGCCGGCGACGGCGCCGAACTGGATGTCGGCCCCTGAGGTGCCCGAGGCCACGAGGCCATACAGGAACAGCACCAGCTCGGCGCCCTCGCGCAGGATCGCGGCGCCGATCACGATCGAGAGGGCCGCCGCCTCCCGCTCCCCCGATCGCACCGCCGCGCCGGCGGCGCGCAGCTCGCCCGCAAGTTCCTTGCCGTGCTTGCTCATCCAGGTGTTGTGCCAGACGAGCAGCAGCACGGCGACGATCAGGACCGCGGCGTTCAGGATATCCTGCCCGCTGCCCTCGAAGGCATCGGAGATCTTCTCGGCGAACAGCGCCACCAGGGCGGCACCCGCGAGGCCGCCGGCAACGCCGAGCAGGACCCAGCGCATCCGGCCCGGGATGCCCCGGGTGGCCGCCAGCACGATGGAGATGATGAGGCCTGCCTCGATGACTTCGCGGAAGGCGATGACGAAGGCGCCGATCATGGCGGTCTCCAGGGGTTATGCGAGAGCGTGAAGCACCGCGCGCGGACCGCGCGCTACCAGATCCAGAACAGGAGCACCCAATTGGCCACCGACAGGGCGGCCGCCCCAGCGATGCAGGCCGCGGCCGCCACCCGGCGGACCCCACCGACGGCAAGCCCCGCCACCTGCCAGGCGAGCCAGACGCTCCACAGGCTCGCGCCGGCGAGCAGGGCCGTGCGGATCTCCGCCACGTAGGGGATCACGATGCCGTCGCCGCGGAGGAACGTGACGGTCAGCGCCGACAGGCCCAGGAAGACGCCGCAGCCCGCCACGGGGATCAGCGTCTGGGTCAGGTGGTGGAAGCGGCGCAGGGACCAGCCCCCGAGGGACAGGGTCGCGAGCGCCACGATCCCCGACAGGGCAAGCCCGAGGACGATCGTCGCGGCGCCGATGTAGGCCAGCAGCAACCCGCCGTCGAGGAGGGTCATGACGTCGTTGCGGTCGGGGTAGTTCGTCAGCACGAACCAGGGCGCCGAATGCTCCAGGGGCCACGTGGTCCCGCGTTCGATGAGCCACGTGGCGGCCCATTGCTTGGCGTCGACGTACCAGGGACTCGACGACCACTGGAAGGCGCCCACCGCCAGCGCCAGCATGCCGAACAGGATCAGCATGGTCTGGTCGAGGCTGGGCTCCTCGCCCGCAACGCGGACGATCTCGTGATTGGGGGAGCGCAGGGCGAGTCGCACGGCGCCGCGATGGCCGCTGCAGCGCCCGCACATATGGCAGGCGCCCGCGCCGCGCATGGTCTTTACCGGCACGAGGGGCGCGCAGTTGAAGCTCTCGGTGCCCCCGACGGGCTTGGGCGAGACCGCCCAGGCGGCGCTGTCGACCTGGAAGCTGACCGGCGCCAGCTTCGACAGCACCGCGAAGACGCCGTTGACCGGGCAGAGGTAGCGGCACCAGACGCGCTTGTTGCGCCCGTAGAGCAGGCCGACCACGATCGCCGCCAGCGTCGAGCCCCCCAGGACCGCGAGGACCGGCTTGGGATAGCCGTAGACGCTGGTCATCTGCCCGTAGACGGTGGTGCCGGCAAAGGCCACGAAGGGCCAGCCCTGCCAGGTGATCCAGCGCGGCACGGCATAGCCGCGGCTCCAGCGGCTTGCGAATTCGCTGAGTGCGCCCTCGGGGCAGAGCACGCCGCACCATGCACGGCCGACCAGGACCATGCTCACCAGCACGAACGGCCACCAGATCCCCCAGAACGCGAACTGAGCGGCGAGCGTCAGGTTGGTCCAGATATGGGCGGCGTTGTCGGGGAGCGGCAGCAGCGCCGGGACGATCACCAGAACCGCGTAGACGGCAACGATCAGCCATTGCACGGCCCGGATGATCCAACCGTACCGGCGCAGCCCGTCGCCGAACCGGGCCAGCGCACCGTCGATGACGGATCGACGCGGCGGAACACGGCTCAGGGCAAGGGAGGCTGGCGCTGTCGTCGACGCGCTCATTTGGCCACCAAAGTCGCCTTCGCCTCCGGGTGGAAGTCGTCGAACACCTGGTAGGTGCCGGCATCGAGGGTGCGGAACACGATCGCCGAGGTCGAGCCCGCGGCCAGCGCCTTCTCGCGCTTGAGTTCCGTGCTCTCGAACTCAACCGGGCTCTGGCCGGTATTCGAGATCTCCAGCTTGAACCGGGTGTTGGCCGGCACCTCGATCACCGCCGGAAGGATCACCCCATCGCGCATCTCGACCTTGATGACCGGCATGTCGTCGGCCCGCGCGGACGCGACGGCGACCAGCAGCACGGCGGCAGGGGCGAGGAAGCGCGACAGGCGGGACACGGACAGCTCCGGCAAATTCAGTAGGCGCCCTTCTTGCCGACACCGGCGAAGGTGAAATCCTGCGTAACCGCGAAGGGCTCGAACCACGGACCGACCCCTGTCTCCTTGTCCACGTGGCGACCGAAATGGCTGTCCTTGCCCGGGGGCGAGACCATTACTTTGAGGCGATAGCGGCCGGGGCCGAACAGCTTGACGTTATCGCCGTAATGCGGCCCGTCATTGGCCACCATCGGCATCAGCACTCCCGACACCGTCTGGTCGGTGGGCTTGTCGCCATCGAGCTTCACCGCCTCGAACCGGACGTCGAGGGCCGGCACCCAGTCCCCCTCGGCGAAGCCGTTGCGGTTGTCCTTGGCGGCGCGGATATCGGTTTCGAGGTGGATGTCCGACTTGGCGGCCTCGCGCATCATGCCGGGAGGATCCATCTCGATCGGCTGGAGATAGACGGCGGCGACCTCCAGGCCGTTCTGCGTCACATGCGGACCGATGGGCACTTCCTTGGCCGTCGCGGGGCCCGCGAAGGCGAGGAGCGAGGCCGCGGCGAGGCCGCGGAGAAGCGGAGTGATGTGCGAAGCCTGCATGCGGTCGCACATAATCCACCCCGCTCGAAGTTCAAACTGGAATCGCATCGATCTCAAATAATAACAATTCTAATCTGAGACCACCTTGGGGAGCCATGATCGTATTCGCATGTCTTTCCGGCACCAAGACGCGGTCATTGCAAAAGCTCACGGAGATGTTCGCTCTACGATGACCCTCTGCATCTTGACCGAGACGGCGGGACCGGGATTGTCATTCCACTGCCATGCCGAGCGTCGAGGATGGCGGGCGGAACGGAGATGACTTGCGAGGCGGCCTGTGGCGAGAAGGCGCACCCTGGCTTGCGCGATGCCGAAGACCGTTTTAGCAAGTGCTATACTTTTTTGTGAGTCGGATGAGAACCCGTTCCGTGCCCCTGGTCCGCACCGCAGCCCTCATTCTGACGACGCCCCTTCTCGTCCCGGTCGCCGCGCGGGCGGCCGACTTCGCCGCGCCGCGCCCCGACGCCGCCCGGCCGACCTACACCGACTGGTCGGGCGGCTATGTCGGCCTCGAGGGCAGCGCCGGCGGATCCTACGGGGCCTACAATTTCGGTCCGACGACGATCGGCGGCCGGCCGATCCCGGCCTTCAAGAGCGGCGATTCCACGGGCCGCAGTGACCAGGGGCGCAACGCCACCACGGCCGTGGGCGGCGTGTTCGGCGGCTGGACCTGGCAGGCCGGGCCGTGGGTCTACGGCATCGAAGCGAATCTCGATCTGGCGAATCTGAAGCGTCCGGTCCCCGCGACCGTCGCGGGGTTCGGCTACGCGGATGCGGATCCGGCCTTCAACGTCGTGCGCGCCAAGACGAATCTCTATGGCGCCCTGCGTGCCCGACTCGGCTACAGCTTCGATCGCTATCTGATCTACGGCACCTTCGGGCTCACCGGTGCGAACGCCCGGTTTCTCGCCAGCTATCCGGATCTCGACACGGGCGGCCAGACCACCGCGCAGCGGGAATTGGGCTATGTCGGCTTCACCCTGGGCGCGGGCGTGCAATACGCCATCACCGACAGCCTCGCCCTGGGCATCGACTACCGCTACATCGATCTCGGCGGCAGCCGGCGCTTCCCGCTGGGCGTGGTGCCCGGCGACACGGGTGGACCGGTCACGACCCGGGCGAGCTTCACCTCCAACCAGCTGTTCGCACGGCTGATGTGGTTTCCGGGCGGCTTGAAGGTGCCGCCGGACCCGGACGAGACCGCTCCGCACGACCCCGACAACGGCGATACCGGCCGCTTCTCGCTGCACGGGCAGACGACCCTGATCGCGCAGGCCGTGCCCGGCTTCCGCTCGCCCTACGAGGGCGCGCAGAGCCTGATCCCCCATCAGGCCCGGCAGACCACCACGGCGACGATCTTCCTCGGCCTCAAGCTCACCGACAGCACCGAGATCTACTACAACCCCGAATTCAGCCAGGGCTTCGGCCTATCGCGGACGCTGGGCGTCGCCGGCTTCGTCAACGGCGAGGCGCAGAAGGCGGGCGCCCCGTTCCCGAAGCTGCGCTCGAACCGCTACTACGTGAAGCAGACCTTCGGGCTGGGCGGCGAGACCGTGGATGTGCCGGACGGTCCGAACCAGGTGGCCACCCGCTACGATGCCGAGCGGATCACGCTGATCGCCGGCAAGTTCGCGCTGGGCGACTTCTTCGACGGCAACATCTACGCGCACGACCCGCGCGTGGACTTCTTCAACTGGTCGCTCTGGGGCGCCTCGGCCTGGGACTTCCCGGCGAACCTCCCGGGCTTCACGCAGGGCGTCTACGCCGAGTACAACCGGCCGGAATTCGCCATCCGCGCGGCCTACACGCAGGTGCCCAAGGAGCCGTCGAGCGACGTGCTCGACCCGCGGGTGTTCCGGCGTGCGGGGCTGAACGTCGAGTTCGAGGAGCGCCACGTCCTCCCGTGGCTGGAGCAGCCCGGCAAGATCCGGATCGGCCTGTTCTCGAATGTCGGTGTCTCGGCCAACAACCGCGACGTGGTCACCCTGACGCAGCTCGGCCTGTTCGACGACATCAACGACGCCGTCGCGGCGACAAGGCGCCCCCGCCGCAAGACCGGCGGCTACATCAACCTGGAGCAGGGGCTGACGCCGGAACTCGGGCTGTTCGCCCGGGCGAGCCTGAACGACGGGCGCACCGAGAACATCTCCTTCACCGACATCGACCGGAGCTTCTCCGGAGGCCTGTCGCTGAAGGGCAAGGCCTGGGACCGGCCCGACGACACGATCGGCATCGGCGCCGCGATGAACGGGCTCTCGCCCTCACACCGGGCCGCCTTCGCGGCCGGCTACCTCGGCCTGCTGATCGGCGACGGGCGGCTGAATTACGGCACCGAGCGCGCGCTGGAGACCTACTACGCCCTGAACCTCACGAAATTCGTCACCCTGACCTTCGACTACCAGTTCATCGACAATCCCGGATACAATCGCGACCGCGGCCCCGCGCATTTCTTCGCCTCGCGGTTGCACGCGGATTTCTGATCGGCGCGGCCGGAGGCATCGGCGGCATGCCCGATCAGTCCGCCGCCTCGGTCACGGTGGCCCCGAAGAGCGCCTCGAAGGCGGCGCGGAGCTGCATGTCGACCTCCGGCAGGCTCACGGGCAGGCCGAGATCGACGAGGCTCGTCACCCCGTGCTCCCGGACGCCGCACGGCACGATCCCGTCGAAATGCGCGAGATCGGGCTCGACGTTCAGGCTGATGCCGTGGAAGCTGACCCAGCGGCGCACCCGGATCCCGATCGCCGCGATCTTGTCCTCGACGCGAGGCCCCTTCTCGGGCCGGCGTACCCAGACGCCGACCCGATCCTCCCGGCGCTCGGCGCGGACATTGAAGGCGGCGAGCGTCTCGATCAGCCACGCCTCCAGGCTCGCCACATAGGCGCGCAGGTCGCGGCTGCGCCGGTCGAGGTCGAGCATCACGTAGGCGACCCGCTGGCCGGGGCCGTGATAGGTGTATTGCCCGCCCCGGCCCGTGGCGTGGACCGGGAAGCGGTCCGGTGCCACCAGATCCTCCGGTCGGGCCGAAGTCCCGGCCGTGTAGAGCGGCGGGTGCTCCAGCAGCCAGACGCATTCGGGCGCCGCGCCGCGGGCGATCGCCTCCACACGCGCCTCCATCCAGGCGAGGGCGGCCGCGTAGCCCACGGGCGCGTCGCTCACGCGCCAGCCCACCGGGCCGGCGACCGGATCTGCGCCGGGCCGCTTCGGGAAGGCGTGCGGGCGGACCGTGAGGCGGGGCGCGTTTACCAAGAGTTCATCATCCTGCGTCGATGGTCGCAGCCTTCAACATTCGCGGCCGGCGCTGGCAAGGACCGGCCGTGAGACAGGATGGCGGCTGGTGGCGATCTTCGAGACCCTGAAGGTCGATCTGACAGTGGTGCTGGGCCGCGCCCGCATGCCGCTGCACATGCTGCTGCGCATGGGCCGCGGCGCCGTGATCGAGCTGGAAGCCAGCGACAGCGACATGGTCGAGATCCTGGCCAACGACCACCCGATCGCCCGCGGGCAGATCGTGGTGACCGGCGACCGCATCTCCGTCGAGGTGACCGAGCTGATCCGCAAGGCGGCCTCGATCGTGGAGCCCGGCATCAGCATCGGCGACGGCGCGGCGCCTTTCCTGGAGGGCGGCTACGATTCCCCGTGAGCGAGGCGCTTGTCGGCGGCGGAACGATCTGTTATCCGCTGCGCCGCGCGACACGAAAGCGGCCCCGGGTTTTCCCGCGGCGCGCGACGGTCGGGCAAACGGACCGGTCTTCGCGTCCGATGCGGCCATGGCGGAATTGGTAGACGCGCTAGCTTGAGGTGCTAGTCCCGAGAGGGGTGGAGGTTCGAGTCCTCTTGGCCGCACCACATTGTTTCGGTTGCCCCGGATCTGCGGCAGCCCGGATGTGGTGCAAGACAGGGCGGTGCGCCGCCGATTGCGACACAACATCAGAGTAAGCCGATCCGCTCTGCGGAATCGCGGCCCGGTCCCGATCGACCGAAAGCTCGGGCGCCCTGGCGCTGCGGGAGGCGGAGAGCCATGCCCGGATCGCCGGCCGTGTTCGCGGGCTCGACGGAGCACTGGTACCGGTCCGCGTGGCCCTCGGCCTGATCGCGCCGCAACCCGGCCCTGCATTGACTTCGCAGTCGCACAGCCGCATATCGGCGCTGCAGCGTCAGCGGCCGTCATGGCCCGCTTGAGGGGGCTGCGTGACGGATCGGGCGCCTTCCCGGCGTGATCCGGCCCCCCTCTTCATAACGTGCATGCACCCGGGCCGCCCCATCACGCGGGCTGCCCCCTGCCAACGGACCGGCCCCAACACGGCATCGATCGCGTGCGACGCGAGGCGCCCGGCCGGCCCTGCTGCATCGGATACATCCTTGACCCAATTCACCGATTTCGGCCTCGCCCAGCCCGTGCTGCGGGCGCTCAGCGAGGCCGGCTACGTCGCGCCGACCCCGATCCAGGCCCAGGCGATCCCGCCCGCCATGGAAGGCCGCGACCTCTGCGGCATCGCCCAGACCGGCACCGGCAAGACCGCGGCCTTCGCGCTGCCGATCCTGCACCGCCTCTCGCTCTCGGACCGCCGCGCGCCGCGCCGCGGCTGCCGGGTGCTGGTGCTCTCGCCCACCCGCGAGCTCGCCAACCAGATCGCCGAATCCTTCTCGGATTACGGCCGTCACCTGTCCTTCACCAACACGGTGGTGTTCGGCGGCGTCACCATCAGCCGGCAGGAGCGCGCCCTGGCGCCGGGCGTCGACATCCTCGTCGCCACCCCCGGCCGGCTGATCGACCTGATCGAGCGTCGCTCACTGATCCTCGACGGCGTGGAGATTCTCGTCCTCGACGAAGCCGATCAGATGCTCGACCTCGGCTTCATCCACGCCCTCAAGCGCATCGTGAAGATGCTGCCCGAGAAGCGCCAGAGCCTGTTCTTCTCGGCGACCATGCCGAAGAATATCGCCGGCCTCGCGGCGCAGTACCTCACCAATCCGGTCCAGGTCGCGGTGACGCCCGTCGCCACCACGGCGGAGCGGGTCGACCAGCAGGTGATCTTCGTCCACACCGGCGCCAAGCAGGCGCTGCTCGGCCACATCCTGCGCGATCCGGCGATCGAACGCGTCCTGGTCTTCACCCGCACCAAGCACGGCGCCGACCGCGTCGTCCGCGGGCTCGACAAGGTCGGCATCGCGGCGGCGGCCATCCACGGCAACAAGAGCCAGCCGCAGCGCGAGCGGGCGCTGGCGTCCTTCAAGGACGGCTCCTGCCGGGTTCTGGTCGCCACCGACATCGCGGCCCGCGGCATCGACGTCGAGGGCGTGAGCCACGTGGTCAATTTCGACCTGCCGAACGTGCCGGAGAGCTACGTCCACCGGATCGGCCGCACCGCCCGGGCCGGCGCGGACGGGCTCGCCATCTCGTTCTGCAACGACGAGGAGAAGGCCTACCTGCGCGACATCGAGCGGGTGACCCGGCAGAAGGTGCCGGTGGCGGGCTTCCCCGAGGGCTTCACCCCGCCGTCCCGCCAGGAGGCGGCCGAGATCGCCCGCGAGGAGGAGCGCCGGCCCGAACGGCAGCAGCAGCGTCCCGGCGGCGGCCGCCAGGGTCAGCGGCCCCGGCAGTCGCAGGGCCGTCCCCAGCAGGGTCGGCCGGAGGGTGGCCGCGGCTTCGGCGGTCCCGGCCAGGGTGCGCCCCGGCAGGGCCGGCCCCAGGAAGGCCGGGCCGACGCCCGCGGCGACGGGCGGGGTCATGCCCCGCAGGGCCGCGATGTCCGCGCCGACCGGCCGGCACGACCGCAGGGCGAGCGCCCCAACCAGGGCCGTCCGAATCGCGACGCCCGGCCCCAGCGGGCCGATGCCCGGCCGCGCAGCGGCGGGGGCGGCGGCGAGGGTCGCAGCATCGGCTGGTTGGAGCGGGCGCCCCGCTCCTGAGCGTCACATTCGAGCCGCCCGGGACGGATCCGTCCCGGGCGGCTTTCCATTTCAGCGCAGGCCGCGGCCGCGAAGCCGCGCCGCGCGGCGATCAGTTTCCCCCTGACGCCCGTGACCATGCCTCGGGCCCTTGCGGCCCCGCACGCGGCGAGGGCGCCGCCGGCCGGATGGCGGGCGGGGACGCCCCGCGACCCCGTCTCCCCATGAGGGCTCCGCTATCCCCGCGCGCGCAGCGACGCACGCCAGCCGGCACCACATCCCCGGCTGTGACGCTGCCCCGGCTCCCGTCGCTGCGCGCGGTTCCCATCACAGGACTCGGTCAGTTCGCCCGCGAGACCTCTACGAGGTTGTCGGAGAACGAGGGGGCGTGGCCCATATCGGTGAAGGCCGCCGACGAGATGCTGTTGACTGTCCCCTCGTTGAGCTGGCGCCAGTAGCCGAGGGTCGCCACCACGATTCCGTGCGTGACGTCGTCGGTGACGCGCGCGACGCCCTTGAAGGCGCCCCGGGCATTGGCGACCTGGACGCGGTCGCCGTCGACGATGCCCCGGGACTCGGCATCGGTCGGGCTGATCATCACGAACTGCTCGCCCTGGCCCTTCTGCTTGTCCGCCATGTTGGCGTAGCAGGAATTCAGGAAGTAGTGGCTCTTGGGCGAGACGATGTTGAGCGGGTAGCGCTTGGCCAGCTCCGGATCGTTCGCGTGCGATTCCCGCGCACCGACATAGTCGGGCAGCGGGTCGAGGGGTTCGCCGGGCTGGAAGCCCTCGTACATCTGCCGGAACGGCGGCGCGACGAAGTTCGTGGCGCCCTCGATCTTGAGCATGCACTTGCCGGTATCGGTCGGGAAGTTGCCCTCCCGGTGCGGGGCGCGGTCGTCCGGCGTGCCCACCTTCAGGCGGGCGAAGCCATGCGCGCGCATGTAGGCGAGGTCGATCCCCGCGCAGGCGGGCGAGGCCCAGTCGACGTAGTGCTCCAGGCACTCCGCGTCCGACCATTTGAAGTTCTCTTCCTCGAAGCCGAACCGGGCGGCGAGCCTGCGGAAGATCTCGTTGTTGGGGATCGCCTCGCCGGGCGCCTCCGCGCACTTGGTGTTGTAGGTGAGGTAGAGGTGGCCCCAGGAGAGGATCATGTCCTCCATCTCGGCGCCCATCGCGGCCGGAAGCAGGATGTCGGCGTAGGCGGCCGTGTCCGAGATGAAGTGCTCGGCCGAGACCATGAACAGGTCCTCCCGCATCAGGCCCGCGACGATCTTGTCGGTCTCGGGGGCCTGCGTCACCGGGTTCGAGTTCCAGCACATCATCGACATGATCGGCGGGTCGAGCTTCAGCTCCCCGGTGAGCGCGCGGCCGATCTGCAGGTTCGAGACGACCCGGGTGCCCTCCGGGATCAGGTCGGGCCGGCACATGACGTCGAACTTGTAGGGATGCTCCCAGACCGGGAACTGCGTGACGCCGCCGCCGACATGGCGCCACGCACCGGTGAGCGCCGGGATGCAGGTGACCGCCCGGATGGTCTGGCCGCCGCCGAAATGCCGCTCCAGCGCCACGCCCATGCGGATGCCCACCGGCTGGGCCGTCGCCATCTCGTGGGCGAGCCTGCGGATGTCGGCCGCCGGGACGCCCGTGATGGACTCCGCCCATTCCGGCGTGCGCGGGGCGGCCCGCTCCTTCAGATCGGCGAAGCCGATCGTGTGGTTGTCGACGTAGTCCTGGTCGACGAGGCCCTGCGCGATGATCGAGTTGATCAGCGCCATGGCGAGGGCGCCGTCGGTGCCGGGCTTCGGGGCGATGTGCCAGTCGGCGGCCTTGGCGGTGCGCGACGCGTAGGCGTCGATGACGACGACCTTGGCGCCCTTCTTCTGCGCGTCCTTCACGATCGCCCAGTGGTGGAGGTTCGTGCTGACCGAGTTGCAGGCCCAGATGACGATGTACTTGGAGTGGATGTAGCTCTCCGGATCGAGGCCGGCGGTCGGCCCGACGGTGAGGAGCCAGGCCGTGCACGAGCCCTCGCCGCAGAAGGTCCGCTCGGTCACGGTGGCGCCCATGCGGTTGAAGAAGGCGTCGCCGCCGTTCAGCCCGTGCACGAGGCCCTGGTTGCCGAGATAGCTGTAGGGGGCGATGGCCTGCGGCCCGTACTGGTCGATGATCGCCGTCCAGCGGCTGACGATCTCGTCGAGCGCCTCGTCCCAGGTGATGCGCGCGAATTGCTTGGAGCCCTTCGGGCCGACGCGCTTCATCGGGTAGAGCACCCGGTCCGGATGATAGTGGCGCTTCTCGTAATCCTTCAGCTTCACGCAGAGGCCGCCCCGGGTCATCGGGTGGTCCGGGTTGCCGCGCACGCTCAGAAGCTCGCCGCCCTTCACCTCGAACAGCATGGAGCAGGTGTCGGGACAATCATGCGGACAGGCGCCGTAGAAGACCTCTGAGACGGCCTCGGCCTGGACGATCTCGTTCATCGTTTCCTCCCTGACCCCGCAGGCGTCTCGTTATTATGCGTGTTTCTCGGCGCGGGTCGGGTCCAGCCTATATCGGGAAGAAGAAAAATTCTAATTCGAGCGCGGTGCCCGATCCGCGCCGGGCGGACGCGCGGGGTCAGCCCTCCGGCAGTCCAGCGCGGCGCAGGCCCTCGTAGATGCGTGCCCGCTGGGCCAGGAAGGTCGGATCGGTGGAGGTCAGGCTTCGGTAGCGGGCGAGGGTGTAGCCGGGGCGCAGCCTGAGGAACTCGGCGAGGGAGGCCCGCGCCTCCACATCCCGGCCGAGCCGCGCGAAGGCGCAGGCGAGATAGAGGTGGGGGAAGTCGAAGAGCGGGTTCACCGCCGCCGCGCGGCGCAGCGGCTCGATCGCCTCCTGATCCTGCCCGAGATGGAGCTTGGCCAAGCCGTCCCGGGCGAGCCACGCCCCGAGCAGGGGATCCTTGGGGCTGAGGCGGATGGCGGCGGCGATGTCGCGCTCCGTCTCCTCGGCCCGTCCGAGGAAGATCTGGATGAGGCCGCGATAGGCGTAGGCCCGGGCGAAGCTGGGATTCAGGGTGAGCACCCGGTCGAACGCCGCGAGGGCCTCCGCGTAGCGCGATCGGGCGCGCAGGGTCTCCCCGCGCAGGTAATGCGCGAAGGGATGTGTCGGGTCGCCCTGGAGGACCGATGCGATCGCCTGCTCGGCCGTGTCGAGATCCGCCGTCCGCTCGGTCGTCCAGCCGTTCAGCACCCCGTCGACGAGCACCTCGGCGAGCCCCAGGCGCGCATCGACATTGGCCGGATCGAGGCCGAGCGCGCGCTCGAACAGCGGACGGGCCTGGGCGTGGTTGTCGCGGGCGAAGGGCCGGTTGAGCAGCGCCTGTCCGCGCATGACCAAGTCCACCGCATCCGCCGGCTGGCCCGACCGGGCCTGCGTGGCGGCCTCGAGAAGACGCACGCCGAGAGCGCGGCCGACCTGGGCGACGAGGACGTCCTGCGCGGCGCCGACGGCGGTCCGCGGTCCGTCGTAGCGGTCGGCCCAGAGGGCGGCGCCGGTCTCGGCATCCGTCAGTTGCACGGCGAAGCGCACCTGCTCGCCGCTCTGCCGAAGGCTTCCCTGCACGACGTAGCGGACGCCGAGTTCGCGGCCGACGGCGCGCGGCTCGAGAGGCCGCCCCCTGTAGGCCTGTGCCGTACCGTGCGCGATGACGAAGGTTCCCGGGGCGCGGGCGAGATCGGCGGAGAGATCCTCGGCGAGCTGCTCGGCGAGATAATCCTGGTCTGCTTCGCCGCTCTGGTTCGCCAGGGGCAGGACCACCAGGGACAGTCTCGGGCGCAGAGGCTCGCCCGGCCCATCCGTGCGCTCGGATCCGACGAGACGGGGCCAGGTCAGAGCCAGCCCCGCGGCGGCGAGGACCGCGACGGCGCCGAGAGTCGGCCGGAGGGCGGCGCGGGCGCGGCCCGCCCGGATGGCGCGCGACGTCCGCTGGTCCGGGGGCGGCACGGCGTAGACGCGCACGGGGCGTGCGATGTTCTTGAGGCGCTGCGGGCCGAGATCGATGAACGGGATTTCCGAGAGACCACGAACCTGCAGGTAGGCGGCTTCCGAAAGCCTCAGGGCACCGGGCTCGGCGGCGCTCTGCAGACGCGCGGCGATGTTGACGCCGTCGCCGAAGAGATCGCCGTCATGCACCATGATGTCGCCGAGATGGATCCCGATGCGGAGACGGAACTGCGCGGCCTCCCCCTCGGCCTCGGCGAGGGCTCGCTGGATCGCCACCGCACAGCAGACGGCATCCATGACCGAGGCGAACTCGGCCAGCACGCTGTCCCCGGCCGTGTTGGCGATCCGTCCGTGACGGGCCGCGATCATCCGGTCGACGATCCGCCGCGTGGCCTGGAGGGCGCGCATGGCGCCGCTCTCGTCGGCATGCATCGCCTTCGAATAGCCGGCGATGTCGGCGGCGAAGATCGCGGCCAGCCGGCGTTCCGGAACCGACCATTCCGATGCGCTGGACAGTGCCCTGTTCTCGCTCATCGCGATCCGTTCACGCCACGGCGACCCGGCAAGCCCGACCGTGGCCGCGTGATTCGCCACCCGCAGCGATGCAGCCGAATACTGCTTTGATCCAATGATGTCGAGCGAACACAGGCATTCGTACGCGCAAAATAAAGAATCGAGCCGGACTCAAGTCCGTCGCCGGGACTTCTCGAGCGCCCCGCAGCGGATGGCCCTTCCGCGACCGTCGCCCGACAGGACGGCCGCTCCGGCGCGGGCAGATCCTTTTATTGGCCGCGCCGTGCCCCCATTTCTGCCGACGGACGAAAGGGGGCCTGCATCATGCGGTTCGAACTCTATCGGGACGCCAAGGGTGAATGGCGCTGGCGCCTCCGGGCGCGCAACGGCGAGGTGATCGCCGAATCCGGTGAAGGCTATAGCCGCCGCGAGGATTGCGAGCACGGCATCGCCCTCGTGCGCCAAAGCGCCGAGGCCCGCATCGAGGACATGACGACGAAGATCGCCTGACCCGTCGGGTCTCAACCCGCGATCAACCCTGTCCGAAACGTCGCAGCGGTTATGCTGCAACGCTTCCGCTCGCCTACGCGTTGCAGCGTTTCGGACCGGGCGGAGGGCCCTCGCTTCCCGTGCGGTTCGTCGACCAGGACGTAACCACACGAAGGGAGTCGAGACCGTGCTGAGGAAATTCCTGCTCGCGGCCCTGCTGGTGCTGGGCTTCGCGGCTGCGGCGCCGGAGGGCGCGTCCGCCGCGCCCATCGGCCCGGGGCTGGCCCTGCCCGCCGAAGCCGCGCCGGCAGTAGCCGAGAAGGCCCAGTACTACTACCGCCGCCGCTTCTACGGCCCGCGGCCCTACTGGCGCCGCCCCTATTACCGTCGCCGGTTCTACTACGGCCCGCGGCCGTTCTACCGCCGTCCCTATTACGGCCGCCGGTTCTACTACTGAGCGGTTCTCCGACCTGACCGGCCCGGCGGCTCCCTCGAGCCGCCGGGCTTTTTCATGCGCCGATTCGGGGTGCGCGCGGGCGGCCCTTGCTTTATCGTGCCGGGAACGGGACCGCCGACGGCAGATCGGTGCGCCCGAGAGGAAGCCCGATGAACGATATTGCGCAACGCGCCGAGCCTGCGGCGGCGACGCCGGACCTCTGGCAATCCATCCCGCTCGAATGCATCCTGAGTGCGGTTGCCGTGCTGCTGGCGGCGGGTCTCAAGCTCGCCGGCCTGATGTCCTGACGGCGCAGACGGGGCGGATGGACGGCATGCAGCACGTCACACTCTCACCGGCCGGAAGCGCGACACCGCCCGTGGAGGTCGATCTGCCCAAGGGCGACCTCACGGTGCGCACCATCGCCATGCCGGCCGACACCAATGCCAACGGCGACATCTTCGGCGGCTGGGTGCTCTCGCAGATGGACCAAGCCGGTGGCATCGCGGGGGTGGACCGGGCGCAGGGACGCGTGGTCACCGTGGCGCTCGAATCCATGACCTTCATCCGGCCGGTCCGGGTCGGCGACGTGCTGTGCGTCTATACCCGGGTGGCGCATGTCGGCCGGACCTCGATGAAGATCGAAGTCGAGGCCTGGGCGCGGCGCTTCTGCACCCAGGTTCGCGAGCGGGTCACGCAGGCCACGTTCACCTTCGTGGCCATCGACGAGGCCGGCCGCCCGCGGCCGATCCCGCCGGCGGTGCCCTCGCCCTCCGCGACTACTTGATCACCCCGCAGGCGATCCGGTCGCCGGCGCCGCCGATCGGCTGGCTGGTGTGGTCGTCCTCGTTGGCGTGAATGATCAGTGCCGCGCCGTCACCATCCTTGAGGCCGCCCTCGCCGTTCAGCGGCGTCTCGCTCGAGACCTCGGCATTGGCCGAGCCGTCCTGCGCGGCGTAGAGGTTCGGCAGGTCGCCCTCGTCGGGCCCCTCGGCGTTGAGCAGCCCGTGCTTGCTCTGGTCGTGGTTCACGTGGGCCTTCGAGTTCATGAACTTCGGATCCGAGCAGTCGCCCACGGCATGGAAATGCATCCCGTGCCAGCCGGGCGGCAGACCACCGGGCTGGATCGTCACGCGCAGGACCAGGGCATTCGCCCCGTCGCGGATCGACAAGGCGCCGATCGCGTCGCCCTTGGCGTTCTTGATCGGCGCCGTGTAGGTCTCTGCCGGTTTGGCGACCTCCTTCGGAGGCTCCTGCGCCAGGGCGGCGCCGGCGGCGACAGTCCCGAGCAATGCGAGCAGCGGCAGGGTGCGGGTCATACGGTGGCTCTCCTCTCCGGCCCGGTCTAGTTAGGGAGCGCGCCGGCCTTCGACAGGGCGGCGGCCCGAAACCTCCGTCGCAGATCTGCCGGGACCGCACGAAGCCCTGATGACCCGAGACCGGCCTATCCCGGACCGCGCGCCGCCCACGGACGATCCGTCCCCGCGTCGCGCCGACCTGTTCCTCGTGGCGCACGGCCACTTTGAGAGCCGGGCCCGGGCCCAGGCTGCGATCCGCGCCGGGCTCGTGCGGGTCGACGGGCACCCGCTCGCCCGCCCCTCGGACACGATCGCCCCGGGGGCACGGGTCGAGGCGGAATCCGAGCATCCCTACGCCTCCCGCGGCGGCATGAAGCTCGCCGCCGCCCTGGATGCGTTCGGCCTCGACCCGGCCGGCCGTACCGGCCTCGACGTCGGCGCCTCGACGGGCGGCTTTACCGACGTGCTGCTGGCCCGCGGCGCCCGCCACGTCCACGCGCTGGATGTGGGCCGGGGGCAATTGCATCCGCGCCTCGCCGGGGATCCGCGGGTGACCAACCGGGAGGGGACCGACATCCGCGTCCTCGACCCGGACGCCCTCGTCCCGCGCCCCGATCTCGCCAGCGTGGACGTGAGCTTCATCGGTCTGCGCCTCGTCCTGCCGGTCCTGCCGCCGCTGCTCGCCCCGGGAGCGGAGGTCGTCGCGCTGATCAAGCCGCAATTCGAGGCTGGGCGCGGGCGGGTCGGCCGCGGCGGCCTCGTGCGCGACCCGGCGGTCCACGCAGAAGTCTGCGCGGCCATCCGCAAAACCCTGGAGGCGCTCGGCGCCGAAATCCTGGGCCTCATCGACTCGCCGGTGCCGGGCGGCGACGGCAATGCCGAGTTCCTGATCGGTGCGAGGTTGCCGTGAGCGAGACAGCCGACATCGAGACGGTCACGATCCGCGACCTCGGCACCCGCGGCGACGGGATCGCCGAGGATGGGATCCTCGTGCCCTACACCTTGCCCGGGGAACGCGCGGAAATCCGCCGGGAGGCGCGGCGCGGCGACCTCATCGCCGTCACGCAGGCCTCCCCCGACCGGGTCGCGCCGTTCTGCCCGTACTACATGCGCTGCGGCGGCTGCCGCACCCAGCACCTCGCGCGGCCCGCGGAACTCGCCTGGAAGCGCGGCCTCGTCGCGCAGGCCCTGTCCCAGGCCCGCCTCGACGTGGCCCCTGCCCCGATCATCGACGCGCACGGGACCGGGCGTCGCCGCCTCACACTGCACGTGCGGGAGATCGATGGCCGTGCCGAGGCCGGGCTGATGGCGGCGCGCAGCCACGCGCTGGTCCCGATCGACCATTGCCCGATCACCGTGCCGGCGCTGCACGCGGCCCCTGCGGTGGCGCGCCGCCTCGCCGCCCCCCTGGGCCATGGGCGCAAGCCCCTCGACGTGGCCGTTACCGCCACCGACCAGGGCCTGGACGTCGATCTGCGCGGCCACGGCCCGGTGAGCGCCGGCGTGGGCACCGCGCTGGTGCGGATCGCCGGCGAACTCGGCCTCGCCCGCCTCTCCCTCCACGGCGAGCGGCTCATGGAGGCCGAGCCGGTCTCGGTCACTGCCGACGCGATCCGCCTCTACCCGGCGCCCGGCGGATTCCTGCAGGCGACCGCCGCCGGACAGGCGACGCTCTGCGATCTCACCCTGACGGCCCTCGGCCCCCGTGTCCGACGTGTCGCCGACCTGTTCGCGGGCTGCGGGCCGTTGAGCCTGGCGATCGCCCGGACGGCCGCCGTTCACGCCGTCGAGTCCGACGCCGCCGCCCTGGCCGGGCTCGAACGATCCGCGCGCATGGCCTCGGGCCTGCGCAGGATCACCACCGAGCGCCGCGACCTGTTCCGGCGGCCCCTGCTCCCCCTCGAACTCGAGGCCTTCGATGCGGTGGTGTTCGACCCGCCCCGGGCCGGCGCGGAGGCCCAGGCCCGCCAGCTCGCCGCCGTGCGCGTGCCCCTCGTGATCGGCGTCGCCTGCGACGCCGGCACCTTCGCCCGGGATGCGGCGACGCTGGTTGCCGGCGGCTACCGGCTGGAGGCCGTCACGCCGGTGGACCAGTTCCGCCATTCGGGCCATGTTGAGATGGTTGGCGTGTTCCGACGCGAGCCGGCGCGGCGCCGATGAGGCAAGCAACCCGCAGTGAAGTTCGGCGTTCTCTCGAAGACTGGAGAGGTTCCATGAGCCGAGGATATTTTCGTCTCGCAGGTCTGGCCGCGCTGAGTCTCACCCTCTCGGCTCCCCTCGCGGCACAGACGGTCGCGCCCGATCAGACGGGCACCGGCGGCGGCCCGGCCTCGACGATCACGGCGCCGAACACCAACAGCCTCGGCGTCACCAAGCCGCCGGGCACGTCGCTCGGGGCCGCCGAAGTGCCGTCCCGCACGGAGGAGCGGCGCGAGCGCGCCCTGACCGATCGGATCGAACGCAGCATCTGCGACGGCTGCAACTGAGCCTGGGTCCGGGGCACTCGCTCGCGGTCGGCGGACCTTGCCGCCGCAGGGTCGTCCTGGGCCGGGCGGCAGGCGACCACCGCCGCCAGGGTGAGCCCGGCTCGCCGGACGCGGGGACGATGCCACCCGGACCGAGCAGGCGCCTCTCCGGGCGGCGATGGCCGAATTCGGCGGGATCGCCCAGACGACGGTCGGCTGACGGCGCCCAGGCCGGACGAACCGGTTGCGCCCGCGGCGATCCATGAGACGGTCCATGAGAGGGCGCGCGACCGCTCCGTCACCCCTATTCAGCGCCCTTTCGACGCCAAGGCCCTCGGCGAGGCGGCGACCGGCCCCGCAGCGACCGACCCCGAGCTGTTCCGAGGGATTGGGCGGCGATGTCACGGAAGCGTCAGAAAACAGCGCCACATCCGCGGCACAGCTTGCATCGATCGTCGCGGTGCCGGATGCGGGCTGCGGCCCTGCGCTGTCCCGTGACCGATCCGTATCCGAGACCTGCTCGTGATCTTCATCCACCAGCCCGCCATCGGCGCCGGAGCCACGCTGCTTGAACGCCGCGTCATCGATCTCCAGGACACGATCCCCGAAGACACCGTCTGGCTCGACCTGATCCGCCCGAGCCGCGAGGAGGAGCTGAAGGTCGAGGCCTTCGCCGGCATCGAGGTGCCGACCCGCGAGGAGATGAAGGACATCGAGCCCTCGGAGCTGCTCTACGTGGAAGACGGCGCCCGCTACATGACCGGGCGCGTGCTCTCGAAGGTCAGCGATGCCGAGGAGCCGGGCCTCGCCGGCATCACCTTCATCCTGCGCGGCAACCGGCTCGTCACCGTGCGCCACGAGGAGCCGCAGGCCTTCCGCATGTACACGCAGCGCGCCGGGCGCTCGATGGGCAACGGCAGCGCGTCGGCCACCTCGGGCGAGACCATCCTGGCCGGGCTGATCGAGGCGGTGATCGACCGGGCCGCCGACGTGCTCCAGCTCCAGGGCGAACGCATCGACCGCCTGTCGGGCAAGATCTTCGAAGTGCAGGAGGATCCGTCCGCCCGCAACACCGCCCTTCAGGACACGTTACGCGCCCTCGGCCGGCACGGCGATCTCATCTCCAAGCAGCGGGAGAGCCTCGTCTCCATGGAGCGTATTCTGCTCTCGCTGTCGGCGACCTACCGGACCAACAAGGCCCCGCGCGATCTGCGCGAGGATGTCCGCTCCACCCTGCGGGATCTTCAATCCCTCGAGGAGCACGCCACCTTCCTGTCCACGAAAATTCAATTTTTGCTCGACGCAACACTCGGTCTTGTCAATCTTGAACAGAACAACATCATCAAGCTGTTCTCGGTCATGGCGGTCGTCTTCATGCCGCCGACGCTGATCGCGTCGATCTATGGCATGAATTTTAAAGCCATACCCGAACTAGATTTCTCATTCGGATACCCGATGGCGCTGGTCATGATGGTCGTCGCAGCGGTATTCCCTTACTTTTTCTTTCGCTGGAAGAAGTGGCTTTAACGGCAAAGTCTGCTCCAGGACCGGAAAAATATTAAGGTCTCTGCGGGAGCATGGTGAGACCTGCAGGCGCGGCATGGCCGCGATGACGGAACCTCCCATGCGTTTCTCCCTCAAGACGGTTCTCGCCGGTGCGATCGGCCTGCTTGCCCTCGCCGCCGTCGGCCAGGGAATCGCCAGTGTCGTGAGCCTGTCGGAGATCGAGCGCAACGCCGCGGCGATCTCCCAGCAGGCCCTGCCCACGCAGAACCAGGCCGAGGCCATCGGGACGGCCGTGCGGGACGCCCGCCTGCGGCTCTACCGGCTGGTGGTGGCCTCGCCCGACGCGGCAGCCCTGGACAAGAACCAGACCGCGCTCACCGACACCCTCGGCGAGCTTTCCGGCCTCCGTCAGGCTTACCAGGAGCGCCTGACGGGTCCCCAGGACCGGGAGATCTACGAGCGCTTCACCACCGCCTGGAACGCCTACCAGAACGTCCAGCTACAGGTGGTCGAGCTGATGATCGCAGGCGATCAGCCGGGCGCGCTCGCGCTGGTGCTGGACCCCGCGACGGGTGCGCAGAACGATGCCGCGGTGGCGAGCCTGACCGAGTCCATCGCCTCTGCCCGGGCACAGACCGCGGCCAATGTCGCCGTGACCGTGCAGGCGGCGACGCGCGCCAAGCTGATCGCGATGGCCGCCACCGTGGTGGGCCTCGTGGTCGCCGCCGCCGCGATGCTGTTCGCCCTGTTCGGGATCGCGCGCCCGATCGAGCGCATGACCGGGGCGATGGGCCGCCTCGCCCAGGGCGACGAGAGCGTGCCGGTCCCGCACACCGGGCGCCGCGACGAGATCGGCGCGATGGCGGCGGCCGTACAGGTCTTCAAGGACAACCTGATCCACACCCGCGCCCTGGAGCGGGAGACGGCCCAGGCCCGGGAGGGCGCCGAGGCGCAGCGCCGGCGGGCCGTTCACGCCATGGCCGAGTCCTTCGAGGCCGCGGTCGGCGGCGTGCTGACGCGGGTGGCGGACGCCGCCCTCGGCCTGCGGGCCGAAGCCGAGGCGATGACCAGCACGGCCACGCACACGGCCGAGCGCTCGGTCACGGTGGCGGGGGCCGCGCAGGAGGCCGCCCAGCATGTCGGCACCGTCGCGGCGGCCGCGGAAGAACTCGGCGCCTCGGTGCAGGAGATCGGCCGCCAGGTGGACGGGTCTGCCGAACTCGCCCGGAGCGCGGTGGTCCAGGCCGGCGCCACCGCCGGCCTCGTGCAGGACTTGAGCACGGCGGCGGGCCGGATCGGCGATGTCGTGCGCCTCATCACCGACATTGCAGGCCAGACGAACCTGCTGGCGCTCAACGCCACGATCGAGGCGGCCCGCGCCGGCGATGCGGGACGCGGCTTCGCGGTGGTCGCCAGCGAGGTGAAGCAGCTCGCCGCCCAGACCGCCAAGGCCACCGAGGAGATTGCCGGTCAGGTCGGCCGAATCCAGGGCGCCACCGGACAGACCGTGGACGCCATCGACGGCATCGCATCCCGCATCCGCGAGATCGACGGCGTGGCGACCTCGATCGCGGCCGCCGTCGAGCAGCAGGGCGCGGCGACCCGGGAGATCGCCCGGAACGTCGCCGAGGCCGCATCCGGAACCAGCGCGGTCACCGGGACGATCGACGCAGTGGCGCGGGCGGCCGACGACACGGGCTCGGCCGCCACACGGATGCTCGCCTCGGCGACAAGCCTCTCGGAAGAGACGGCCGAGCTGCGGCGGGAGATCGACGGCTTCCTGCACACCGTGCGCGCGGCCTGACGCTCAGCCGGGGCTCGACAGCTTCATCAGGACGAGCCCGGAACCGATCAGGCCGGCCGCGAGGATCCGGCTGGCGCTCGCCTGCTCGCCGAGCACGGCGATGCCGACCAGGAAGGCGCCGACCGCGCCGATGCCGGTCCAGATCGTGTAGGCGGTTCCCAGGGGCAACGTGCGCATCGCCAGCGCCAGGAAGCCGACACTGCCGGCCATCGACACGGCCATGATCGCGGTCGGCCAGAAGCGCGTGAAGCCGTCCGACTGCTTCATCGCGTAGGCCCAGACGACCTCGAGAACGCCCGCGATGACGAGAGAGATCCAGGCCATGGCGGCCCTCCTGAAAGGGCCGGGCCGTCCCGGACTTGTGCCCCGTTAACCGGAGGGAGGACGTGGCCTCGCGCGGGATCAGCTAAGGTTTACGGGGGACGGCGGCAAGGGCGCCGCACGGGCCCGATCCACGGACCTTATTCTGAGGTGACCACGAAGCGGGCCTGGAAGGCGGGCTCCCGGAAGCGCGCCGCCCGATGGCGGTCTCGTTCGAGACCAAAGCTGCGCTCCGGCACCTCGGGACGAGGGCGCGGGTCGGATGACCCGAACCGACGCCCCGTCACGCCACCGCAGCCAGGTGCTTCACCTCGGCCCGCGCCACAACCTTGCCCACGGGCGGCGCCTTGCAGGTCTCAGCCTCGGGGGCCAGGACCGGCGGCTGCACCCAGCGGCCAGCGTCGAGGTCCGCGATCCGGCTGTTGATCTCGCGGATGACGTAGCGCGAGAACGGGTAGACGTGCAGGTAGATCACCATGTTGGTGACCACCGCCTCCAGGGCGGCCGGATTGCGCCGGGCGGTCTCCAGGAACACGCTCCAGAAGTGCTTGGCGAGCTCGGGACGGCGCACGGTCATCCGCCAGCACACGCGCAGCAGCGAATAGAGATCGTGGGCGATGTGGCGCCAGTTCAGCTTCTGGGCGGCGAATCTCGGCCGCTTCACCTGCCGCGCGACCACCCGGACCCGGTCGAAGAAGTTCGGCGGGTCGTAGATCTCCTGGAGGACGTCGCGGTAATCGGCCAGCACGTCGCGCTGCGGACGCAGGGTCACGAAGTTGATGCCCTGCGTGCACTGGTCGCCCTGGTCGGCCGTGGTCGCCGCGTAGTTCTCGTAGAGGCGGCCCTCCTTGCGCAGGCGGCGCGAGAGCTGCGTGTTCGGCAGCGCGAAGAGCAGGCCGACCATGGCGATCGGGATGCCGGTCTGGCTGATGCACAGCGACATCGCCTTGCTGATGCTGTCCTTCTCGGTGTCGAAGCCGACGATGAAGCCGGCCGTGACGAACATGCCGTGCTCGTAGAGCTTGTGCACGCTGTCGGCGATCGAGCGCTTGGTGTTCTGCTTCTTCTGCGTCTGGATCAGCGTCGCCTCGTCGGGCGTCTCGATCCCGGTGAACAGGGCGAAGAAGTTCGCGTCCCGCATCATCCCGAGCAGCTCGTCGTCGTCCGCGAGGTTCAGCGAGGCCTCGGTGGAGAACTTGAACGGGTAGCCGTGATCCTCCTGCCACTTGATCAGGTGCGGCAGGAACAGCTTGATGGCCTTCTTGTTGCCGATCAGGTTGTCGTCGACGAAATCGACATGGCCGCGGTAGCCGAGGCCGTAGAGCCGGTCGAGCTCCGCCAGCATCTGCGGCGTGGTCTTGGTCCGCGGGGCGCGGCCGTAGAGCTCGATGATGTCGCAGAACTCGCAGGTGAACGGGCAACCGCGGGAGAACTGGACGCCGATGTAGAGGTAGTGGCTGAAGGTCAGCAGGTCGAAGCGCGGGATCGGGCTCGTGGTGACGTCGGCCTTGAACTTCTCGGCCGTGAGCCGGCCGCGGCGCTCGCCGGCCTCCCAGGCGGCCACGAACTTGTCGAGGATGCCCTCGGCCTCGCCCAGCACCAGGAAGTCGGCCTTGTCGTAGACCTCGGGCGTCGAGGTCGGCGCGGGGCCGCCCACGCAGACCGGAGTGCCGAGCGCCACGCAGCGGTCGATGACCACGAGGCAATCCGGCTCCTGGGGGAGCATGCCGCCGGTCATCACGAGGTCGGCGGCGCGGATCTGCTCGTCGGTCAGCTCCTCGCAATTGCGGTTGACGAGCGACACCTGCCAGGCCGGCGGCAGCATCGCGGCCAGCGTGATGAGGCCGAGCGGCGGCGCGGGCGCGCGGGCGCCCTGCAGCTCCATGGCCTCTTTGAAGTTCCACATGGAGTTTTCGTAGAACTTCGGGAACACCATCAGCACGCGCGGGGCCGTGTTCGCTTCCGACATGCCAGTTTCCCTCGTCCACACATACCCGGCCCCGCCGGCTCCAGACGGAACCGGGTGCAGGATCGCCCTCTGACCTGCGGGTCAATTAAGGCCGTTTTTCGCTCCCGCAGCAATCGGCACCGCCAATCCCGACAGGACGCCGGACCGAACGCCGAAAATCGCCCCACCGGGGAGCGTTGAGGCTTGTTTGGCCCGTCCGTCGGGAGCGTGCGCCGGTTCCACGACACGCCCGACAAGGGCCCGTCACGGCCCGACCCGGAACCGCTCCGGCTGCGTCCCGTCGGCGTCCGTGAAGCCGTAGATCCGGGCGAGGTCGCCGGCATGCAGCACCGCACCGGCCCGGGCGGCGATATCCGGATCTGCCGCCAGCGCCGCCAGCGCCCGGCCGGCGTAGAGCGGGCTCTCGGTGGCGTGCACCTCCTGGCCGAGATCGCGCGCCCGCTCGGTGGCGACGAAGCCCGGTGAGAGGCCGAGGGCGGTGACGCCGTGGGGCGCGAGTTCGCGGGCGAAGGCCAGGGTCAGCCGGTTGGTGGCGGCCTTGGCGGAATCGTAGAACACGTCACCGAGGTAATCCTCGGTCCCGAAGGAGACGAGCGCCAGCAGCCCGGTCCGCGCCGCCACCAGGGCGGGGGCGACCGCGCGGGCGAGCAGCAGCGCCGGCAGCGGCCCGGCTTCGAGCAACCCGAGATACGGCTCGGCCGAGCGGCGCCAGAACGGCGTGCCCCATCCGGCCCCGTCCGGGTAGCGCTCGCCGTCATAGCCCTCGTTGCCGCTCCACACGCTGCAGGCCACGACGTCGATCCGACCGAACCGGCGCAGGGTCCAGTGGACCAGCGCGTCGGTGGCGCGCTCGGAGCGGTGGTCGCAGAGGTAATGGTGACCCCGCCCTCCGGCCGCGTCGACCATGCGGGCGGTGTCCTCGATCGCCTCCGGGCGCATCTCGGTGCGCGGGCCGGTCTCGCTGGAGCGCGCCGTGACGATCACCGTGGCCCCGGCCTCTCCCAGCGCGCGGGCGAGCCCCCGGCCGACGCCCCGCGACGCGCCCGCCACGAGGCAGATCTTCTTGGAGAGGTCGGGCGGGGTCACGCCGAGACGGGCTTGGTGCGGTTGAGGAAGGCGGCGAGCCGCTCCTGGGATTCGGGCGAGCGCAGCTGCGCGTCGAAGGCCTTGGCCTCCGCTTCGAGGGCGGCCTCGACCTGCGCCTGATCACCCCGGATCAGCGCCCGGGTTGCCGCCAGCGCCCCGCGGGGCAGGGCGGCGAGGCGCGCCGCCTGCGCGACCGCCTGCTCCACCAGCATGTCGGCCGGCAGCACCGCGTTGACGAGGCCCAGCGCCTGCGCCTCGTCGGCCTCGAGCGGCCGGGACAGGAGCAGCAGCTCGGTCGCCCGGAGGCGCCCGACCCGCAGGGGCAGCAGGTAGCTCGAGGCCGCCTCCGGCACGAGGCCGAGTTCGACGAAGGGCATGCGCAGCCGCGCCGCCGGGCTCGCGTAGACGAGGTCGCAATGCAGGCAGAGCGTCGCGCCGATGCCCACCGCGATCCCGTCGACCGCCGCCACCATCGGGGTTCGGGTGCGGGCGAGCTGGCGGATGAAGGCCAGCGCCGGCGAGGCGCTGAACCCGTCCCCGGCACGATCCCCGGAGGACTGGCCCATGAAGTCGGCGAGGTCGTTGCCGGCGCTGAACATGCCGGGCTGCCCGGCGAAGACCACGGCGCCGATCCGGTCCGAGGCGTCGGCCTCGACCAGAGCTGCCCGCATCGCGTCGTACATGGCGCCGGTGAGCGCGTTCTTCTTCTCCGGGCGGTTCAGGGTGATCAGGCGGACGCCGCCCGAGAGGTCGTCGATCGCGACGGGTTCGGCCATGATCCGCTCCTCAAACCGCCAGCGCCAGGGTGGCGTCGTCCGTGAAGGCGCCGCCCGCCACGACGGTCTGCTCCAGGCCGCCGGCTGCGGTGAGCAGGTTCTCGGCGTAGAACCGGGCGAGCGCGATGCGGGCGGCCTGCGCCGGATCGGTCTCGCCGGCCTTCAGGGCGGCGTTGGCGGCGAGCGCGCTGCGGGCGAGGCAGGCGCCCCCGAGCGTCAGGCCGAACAGGCGCAGATACGGCGTCGCGCCCGCCAGCGCCGCCTCGGGGCGGTTGGATCTCAGCGCGGCGAGCTGGTGGCTCGTGGCCCGGTCGAGGCTGCCGATCCCGTCGCGCAGCCGTGCCGCCATGTGGCCGAAGGCGGGATCGCCGGCCTTGAGCAGGCCCTCGGCCGCCCGGCGCATCCAGGCGATCTGCGACCGGGCCGTGGCGCCGCCGTTCAGCGGCAGCTTGCGGGCGGTGAGGTCGATCGCCTGGATGCCGTTGGTGCCCTCGTAGATGCCGAGGATGCGGGCGTCGCGCATGAGCTGCGCCGCCCCGGTCTCCTCGACGAAGCCCATGCCGCCATGGACCTGCACGCCGAGCGAGGTCACCTCGTTGGCGAGGTCCGTCGCGAAGGCCTTCGCCACCGGCGTCAGAAGCGAGGCGCGGTCCAGGGCGGGCTGCCCCTCCGGGCCCTTCGACGCGTCGAGGGCGGCGGCGGTGAGGTAGCAGATGGCGCGTGCCGCGGCCGTGTACGCCTTCATGGTCAGCAGCATCCGCTGCACGTCCGGATGCGCCACGATCGGGCTCGTCGCCTCGGCGGCCCCGATGGCCTTACCCTGGCGCCGCTCTTGCGCGTAGGCGAGCGCCCGCTGGGTCGCGGCCTCGGCCACGCCGACGCCCTGCAGGCCGACGTTGAGCCGCGCCGCGTTCATCATCGTGAACATGCAGGCGAGGCCCTTGTTCTCCTGGCCGATCAGCCAGCCGGTGGCGCCGCCATCGTCGCCGAAGGCCATGGAGCAGGTCGGCGAGGCGTGGATGCCGAGCTTGTGCTCGATGCCGGAGCAGCGCAGGTCGTTGCGGGTCCCGTCCGGCAGCACCTTCGGCACTAGGAACAGGGAGATGCCCCGCGTGCCGGCGGGCGCGTCGGGCAGACGGGCCAGGACGAGGTGGACGATGTTGTCGGCGAGATCGTGCTCGCCGTAGGTGATGTAGATCTTGGACCCGGTGATCCGGTAGGTGCCGTTGCCCGCAGGCTCGGCCCGGGTGCGCAGCAGGGCGAGGTCGGAGCCCGCCTGCGGCTCGGTCAGGTTCATCGTGGCGGGCCATTCGCCCGAGACCAGCTTCTCGAGGTAGCGCGCCTTCAGGTCGTCGGAGCCGTGGGCCGCGAGCGCCTCGATGCCGCCCTGGGTCAGGAGCGGGCAGAGGCCGAAGGCGAGGTTGGCGCCGTTCCACATCTCGGTGCAGGCGGCCTCGATCAGCTTCGGCAGGCCCTGGCCGCCATGGTCGGCCTCGGCCGAGAGCCCGTTCCAGCCGCCCTCCGTGAAGGTGCGGTAGGCCTCGCGCCAGCCGGGCGGCGTGGTGACCCGCCCCTCCGCGAAGGGGGTGCCGTGCCGGTCGCCGACCCGGTTGAGCGGCGCGATCACGCCGGCGGCGATCCGCCCGGCCTCGCTCAGGATCGCCTCGGCGTCGTCCGGATCGACGGAATCGAGCCCGGCCACGTGCCGGAGGGTGAAGAGCATCTCGGGGACCGGGGCGCGGTAACTCATACGATCCTCCCGTGTTGCGGCCCGCCCGCTCGTTCGATCCGGGGCGGGTTTGACCGCGCCCGCGCACCGGCGCTAGGGCGGGGCGAGGATAGGCGCGCGGGGCTCGCATCGCCATGACCTCGGAGACGGCTTCCCGCATGAATGATCCCGGGTCAACGGGTCCGACCGCGACCCGCCGGCTTCCCCCCGACGCGGCCGGCATCGCGGAGGCCGCCGCGCTTCTGCGGGCGGGGCGCCTCGTCGCCTTCCCCACCGAGACGGTCTACGGGCTCGGGGCGGACGCCACCGATGCCGCCGCGGTGGCGGGCATTTTCGCCGCCAAGGATCGGCCGCGCTTCAACCCGCTGATCTCGCATCTGGCTGATGCGGACGCGGCCCTGGCGGAGGGGGTCTTCGACGCGCAGGCCCGCCGCCTCGCCACGGCTTTCTGGCCGGGTCCCCTGACCCTGGTCGTCCCGGCCCATCCGGGCACGCGGGTCTGCGACCTCGCCCGCGCCGGCCTGCCGAGCCTCGCCCTGCGGGTGCCGGCGCACCCGCTCGCCCAGGCGCTCCTCGCGGAAGTCGGCCGTCCGGTGGCGGCGCCCTCGGCCAACCGCTCCGGGCGCGTGAGCCCGACCCGGGCCGCCCATGTCCTCGACGATCTCGCCGGCCGGATCGCCGCGGTGCTCGACGGTGGCGACACGATGGTGGGCGTCGAGTCGACGGTGGTGGCCTGCCTCGGCGGCGCGCCGCGGCTGCTGCGGCCGGGCGGCATCACGCGGGCGGCGCTCCGGGACGTGCTCGGCCTCGATCCGGGATCGCCGAAGGCGGCCGACGCCGACCGGCCGGCGGGCCCCGGCATGCTCGCCTCGCATTACGCGCCCCGGGCGCGGGTCCGCCTGGATGCGGTGCGGATCGAGCCCGGCGAGGCGGTGCTGCTGTTCGGCGCCGGGCGCCCGGCCGGTCACGAAACCGCGCGGGCCAGCCTCAACCTGAGCCCGTCGGGCGATCCCGCGGAGGCCGCGGCCCGCCTGTTCGGCGCCCTGCGCGACCTCGATGCCTCAGGGGCCGGCACCATCGCAGTGGTGCCGATTCCGGAAGACGGCCTCGGCGAGGCGATCCGCGACCGCCTCGCCCGGGCCGCCGCGCCCCGCTGACGGCGCAGAAATTTTTGCCGGCAGCGGAACAGATGTCGGCCTGATCCGTTTATTGATCACGAAGGCCTTCTCAGCCCCCAATGGCCTTTTTCCTTTCAGGCTCGGAGCAATCCGAGCCTTTTTTCTTGCCTTCTCAGTCTCGGGCCAGCTTGGCGGCAATGCCGGCCACATGGCGACCCTGGAAGCGGGCCCCCTCCAGTTCCACGGCGCTCGGCTGGCGGGATCCGTCACCATCCGCGATCGTGCTGGCTCCGTAGGGTGTTCCGCCCTTGACCGCCTCGACACCGCCCTGGCCCTGGAAGCTGTAGGGCAGGCCGACCACCACCATGCCGTGGTGGAACAGCACCGTGTGGAAGCTCGTCAGCGTCGTCTCCTGGCCGCCATGCTGCGAGGCCGTCGATGTGAAGACGGAGCCGACCTTGCCGACCAGCGCGCCCTTCATCCAGAGACCGCCGGTCTGGTCGATGAACTGCTTCATCTGCGACGCCATGTTGCCGTAGCGGGTCGGCGTGCCGAAGATGATGGCGTCGTACTGCGCCAGTTCGTCCACGGTGGCGATCGGGGCCGCCTGATCGAGCTTGAAATGGCTCTGCCGGGCGACCTCCTCCGGGACCAGCTCCGGCACGCGCTTCACGACGACCTCGGCCCCGGTCTCGCGGGCCCCCTCGGCGACCGCGTAGGCCATCTGCTCGACGTGACCGTAGGTCGAGTAGTACAGCACCAGAACCTTGGCCATGGACGGGTCTCTCCTGTGTGTCGGGCGGCCGAATCGTCGGCCAGCGTCGTGCCCCTCCATCGCGCATTTGGCGCCTTGCAAGAATGCCCCACCATGCAAGAGTGATCTTGCGCAGACGCAAGGACCCGGGTGTGGCGCTCGACTGGGACGAGTTTCGGTTCGCAAAGGCCGTGGCCGACCGCGGCGGCCTGACCGCGGCGGCGGCGGATCTCGGCATCAACCACTCGACGGCGTTCCGACGCCTCGCGGCCCTGGAGGCGAAGCTCGATACGCGCCTGTTCGAGCGGCTGCGCACGGGCTACGTGCCGACCCCCGCCGGACAGGCGATGATCGCGGCGGCCGGGCGGATCGAGGCGGACGTGGCGCGGTTCACCCGCGTGGTCGCCGGCCAGGGCGAAACCCCGTCCGGCGAATTGCGGGTGACCGCGCCGGCCGGCTTCGCCGCAGAGCTGCTGATGCCGATGCTCGCGAGCTTCACGGAGCGGTACCCCGACATCCGGATCGAGCTGATCCTCGCCGAGGCGACGCTCAACCTGTCGCGCCGGGATGCCGACGTCGCGATCCGGATCAGCCGCGAGCCGAGCGAGACTCTGGTCGGGCGGCGTCTCGCAGTCACGGCGTGGGGGGTCTACGGCCGGGCCGACCGCGCCTATGGCGACCTCGCCCGAGAGGCGTGGATCAGTCCGGGACCGCTGGTGGCAGGGGGCTCGTTCATGCGCTTCGTGGAGGCGCGGGTGCCGCCCGACCACATCCGCCTCCGGCTCAACGCGGTGATCGGCCTGGAGGCGGCCGTGCAGGCCGGCCTGGGGATCGGCCCGCTCCCCTGCTTCACGGCCGACGTCAATCCGGCACTGCAACGCCTGTCCGGGCCGCATCCGGAGTTGGGGGCGGATCTCTGGATCCTGACGCATCCGGACCTGCGCCACGCGGCACGGGTCCGGGTCTTCATGGAACATATTGCCGAGGCGCTGTTGCCCCTGCGACCGCGCTTCGAAGGCCGCTGAACCGGCTCAGCGGATCTCCGCCACCTCGACCTCGTTGCCGTTCACCTCGACCACGTCACCGATCGTCTTGCCGGTGATCGCCCGGGCGAGCGGCGCCACGTAGGAGATCGAACCCTTGTGCGGATCGGCTTCGTCCTCGCCGACGATCCGGAAGGTCTGGCGGGTCTCCTTGCCGGACTCGTCCTCCCGGACCACCGTGACGGTGGAGCCGAACTGAACCGTGTCGCCGGCCTTGGGCTCGACGAGCTGCGCGGTGTTCTTCCGGGCCGCCCAGTAGCGCAGGTCGCGCCCGATGCGGGAATCCTCCGCCTTGTCGGCAGGGTCCAGCGAGGCGACTTCCTTCTCCAGGCGGGCGACTTCGGCCTCGATCTGCGCGAGGCCTTCCGGCGTCACGAAATTCGTGTGCGGCGAGATCGGCCGATCCGGCAGATTCTCGAACGCTTCTCCACCCTCGGGCTCTTTGACGAATGCAACGCTCATGAAAACATCAACACGCGATGCACGGCAAAGGTTCCGGGGCCGCGGCGAAATTCCGGTCCAGCCCGGTGCCGGGACGGGTTGGCCGAAACCCCTGAGGATCAGCGCGGACCGCCCGCCCGATCCACCTCCACCACGATCCGCCCGCGCACCTTCCCGGCCAGGATCTCAGCGCCGAGCCGGCCGACTTCCTCCAGGGGGACACGGCTCGTCATGGCGGCGAGCTTGCCCAGATCCAGATCCCGGGCGAGCCGCGCCCAGGCCTCGCGACGCTTCGGCTGTGGGGTGGTGACGCTGTTGATGCCGAGCAGCGAGACGCCGCGGAGGATGAACGGCGCCACCGAGGTCGGCAGATCCATGCCCTGCGCCAACCCGCAGGCGGCGACGGCGCCGTCCGCCTTGGTCATGGCCAGCACGTTGGCGAGCGTCGTGGAGCCGACCGCATCGACCCCCGCGGCCCAGCGCTCCTTGCCGAGCGGCTTGCCGGGCTTCGACAACTCGGCCCGGTCGAGGATCTCCGCAGCGCCGAGGCCCTTCAGGTAGTCGGATTCGCCGTCCCGGCCCGTGGAGGCGACGACGTGCCAGCCCGCCCGCGCGAGGAGGGCCACGGCGACCGAGCCGACGCCCCCGGAGGCGCCGGTGACGATGACCGGGCCGTGCTCCGGCGTCACGCCGTGGGCCTCGAGGGCCATGCAGCACAGCATCGCCGTGTAGCCGGCGGTGCCCACCGCCATGGCCTGCTCGGGCGTGAGCCCCTGCGGTAGCGGCACCAGCCAGTCGCCCTTCACCCGGGCGCGCTGGGCGTAGGCGCCGAGATGCGTCTCGCCGACGCCCCAGCCGGTGAGCACCACCGCGTCACCCGGTTTGTATTCGGGATGGTCCGAAGTCTCGACGATCCCCGAGAAATCGATGCCGGGGATCATCGGGAAGCGGCGCACCACCGGCGACGTGCCGGTGAGGGCGAGGCCATCCTTGTAGTTCAGGGTCGAATGCGTCACCCGCACGGTGACGTCGCCGTCCATCAGGTCGGCGTCGTCGAAGTCCTTGAAGGCGAGGCTCTGGCCGGCCTCGTTCTTCTCGACCACCCAGGCCTTGAACGTCCCCATCGTCACCTCCCGTGTTGCGCGGTGAGGTGTCGCCGGGACGTCCGGAATCAAGCCTTCGCGGCCGGATCAGTACCCCTCGTACCGGCTGCCCGTGTAGAAGCCGAGCCCGACGCCGATATCCGAAGAACTGGCCCCGGCAATGCCGACGGCGTCCGGGATCGAGCCGACCAGCGGGCCACCGTAAGAGGCCGGCCGGTAACCGTAGCCGCCGCCGACCGGCACCCAGCCGGCCCGGGCGGGCGCCACGAGGACCCGGCGGCTGACGCTGGCGTATTCCGGCGGGATCGTCTCGGGGATCGATTGCGCCGGACGGACCAGCACGGTCCGCGTGCGCACGGCGAAGCGCGGCGGCGTGGTGACCCAGCAGCCAATCAGCTCACCGCCGGGACCGCGGCTCGTCTGCCAGTAGCGGCCACCCGGCGAGACCATCACGCGCTCGGACACCGTATCGTAGACCGGCGGCGTGGTCCGGTAGACCGTGCGGGGCGGACGGACCAGCACGTTCTCCTGCACGGTGTCGTAGACCGGCGGCGTGACGACGTGGCGGTAGCATTCGGAGCCGTAACAGCCGCCGGCCTGGGCGGGTGCGGCAAGGAGAACGCCGCCGAGGGCGGCGGCCAGGAGAGCAGTGCGAGCGACCGGCGCGGTCATGGAAGTCCTCTGATACGCATTACAACGAGAAGCGGCGCGCAAGCGGCGCTCGTCTCGACGTACCAGAGGCCAGACTCGTTGCCCGGCGCGCAAGCATTATCGGGAACGAAGGTAAAATTAACCCTTGGTTTCGACTGCTTAGTCGTCGCCTACCTAGGTAGCATTGTTCGAATTTTCCACAGTCTCTCTTACGAAGTCAGGCCAGAGCCGCCTCAGGTCTGACCCGCCCGGAGCTGGTAGAAGATGTGCCGGCCGATCACGTCCATCTTGCGCAGGCGGCGCGCCCAGCCCGGACGGACGTAGTCGGCGTGGTAGTGGGTCGCGGCGCCGACCTCGGCGAGGTAGGTCCGGCCCTCGATCACCGAGCGGGCGATGCGGGTCGCCGATTCCCAGGCGCCCGCATCGGTGATGCGCAGGGACTTGCCCTCGCAGGCGAAGGAGAACTGGCAGCCCATGTAGTGGTGCCGGTTCTGGTAGACGACGCCGCAGACGCTCGCCGGGTAGAGGCCGCTCTTCACGCGGTTGAGCACCACCTGGGCGACGGCGGCCTGGCCGGCCTCCGGCTCGCTCCGGGCCTCGAAATAGACCGCCTCCGAGAGGCAACGCTGCTCCTTGTCGAGGGCGTTCGGGTCGATCAGGTCGGCGTAGCGCCGGCGCGCATCCTCGGGCACCGGCTGGGCGCTGTCCGGGCGCTCCGTGCGGATCGCGAAATCGGGGAGCGCGAGACTCGCCGCGGCGATCTCCACGGGGATCGCGTCCGCGGGCGCCGGCGTCGTGGACGAGAGGGCGATGGCGCGGGGCACCGGCGGGGTCGAGCCGTCGAAGCGCTCGGGCCCACCATCCGCGGTGAGGTCGGCCGTGCCTTCGCCCGTGGAGGCCGCCGTGCCGGCGCCGGTGGTCAGGCCGAGATCGGGCACGGGGACGAAACCGGCCTCCGGCTCGGAATCCGGATCCCAGACCGCAGCCCCCTGCGTCAGCACGCCGGTGACGCTGCCGGTGACGTCGCCGAACACCAGGGCGCCGCCGAGTTCCCGCAGGTTGGCGGCCCGGCGGGCGAAGCTCTCGGCCGGCGGCCGGGTGGGGTTGCCCTTGCCGCCCCGCTGCACCACCGGGAAGACGTGCGCACCGGTCTTGAACACCGTCTGGGGCGGCTCGTCACCGAGGCGGCGCAGGGCAGATCCGATCAGCAGGGTGCCGGGCGGCAGGGGCGGAACGGTCTCGGCATCGATCACCCCGAGCCGGCTCGCCCCGATGGCGTTCTCCGTGCCGGCATCGGCCGTGAACGACACCAGCAGGCCGAGCCCGACCATCCAGGGCGTCATCGCCGCCGAGAGCCAGCGCAGGCTCGATTCCCGTCCTCGTCTCGTGCCCACGACGCCAGACCCGCACTCACGCACCCGAACCGGCCCGATCCTCCCCGTTTCCAGGGTGTTTCTGGGGCCGCTCAGGATTTATCGCGCGGCATGGTTGAGCCTCGGTTAAGTCGGCCGCCGTGCAGGCGTCCCGGTTTGGAGAGCAACCACGAAAAAGGGCGGCCCGAAGGCCGCCCTTGTCTCTCAATCCTGCCTGTCGCCTTATTCGGCGGCGGGCGGAAGCTCCTCGACCGGCATCGCGCCGCTCTCGGTCTGCTTCTGCTGGAGGATCATCGCGTCGCGGCGGCGGGCGATGGAGCGGATGTCCGCCACCATCGACCCGGTGCCGGCCGGGATCAGCGATCCAACGATCACGTTCTCCTTCAGGCCTTCCAGGGTGTCGACCTTGCCGTTGACCGCCGCCTCGGTGAGGACGCGGGTGGTCTCCTGGAACGAGGCCGCCGAGATGAACGACTTCGTCTGCAGCGACGCCTTGGTGATGCCGAGCAGGACCGGAACGCCCTGGATCGGCTTCTTGCCCTCGGCAAGCAGCTTCTCGTTGAACTCGGTCAGCTCCGTCCGGTCAATCTGGTCGCCCGAGAGGATGTCCGAGTCGCCGCCATCGGTCACCTCGACCTTCTGCAGCATCTGACGGACGATCACCTCGATGTGCTTGTCGTTGATCGACACGCCCTGCAGCCGGTAGACCTCCTGGATCTCGTTGACGAGGTAGGCGGCGAGTTCCTCGACGCCCTTGATCGCCAGGATGTCGTGCGGAGCCGGGTTTCCGTCGACGATGTAGTCGCCGAGCTCCACCACGTCCCCGTCCTGCAGGTGGATGTGCTTGCCCTTCGGGATCAGGTACTCGACCGCCTCCGAGCCGTCATGCGGCGTCAGCGTGAGCCGACGCTTGTTCTTGTAGTCGCGGCCGAACGCGATGGTGCCCGACTTCTCGGCGATGATCGCCGCGTCCTTCGGGCGCCGTGCCTCGAACAGCTCCGCCACCCGCGGCAGACCGCCGGTGATGTCGCGGGTCTTGGCCGAGTCGGTCGAGACGCGGGCCAGGATGTCGCCGGCCTTGACCGTCGCGCCCGGATCGAAGCCGATGATGGCGTCGACCGGCAGGAAGTAGCGGGCGTCCGAGCCGCGCGGCAGCTTGAGCGCCTTGCCCTCCCGATCGACCACGACCATCGCGGGCTTCAGGTCCGAGGTCCGGGCCGAGCCGCGCCAGTCGACGACGACGCGCTTGGCGATGCCGGTCGACTCGTCGGTGGTCTCGGTCATGGACTGGCCGTCGACCAGATCCTCGTAGGCCACGAGGCCGTCGACTTCGGTGAGGATCGGACGGGTGTAGGGATCCCACTCGGCGATCCGCTGCCCGCGCTTGATCTTGTCACCCTCGTCGACCCGGAGCTTGGCGCCGTATTGCAGGCGGTGGACCGCCCGCTCGACGCCGTCCGACCCCACGATCACGACCGCCACGTTGCGGCCGGTGGCGATCAGGTCCCCGTCCGTGTTCTTGGCGACGGCGCGGTTGCGGATCTTGATCGTGCCTTCGAAGCTCGACTCGATGAAGGACGAGTCGGCGATCTGGGCCGCACCACCGATGTGGAAGGTGCGCATCGTGAGCTGCGTGCCCGGCTCGCCGATCGACTGCGCCGCGATGACGCCGACGGCCTCGCCCATGTTGACGGGCGTGCCGCGGGCGAGGTCGCGCCCGTAGCAGGTGGCGCAGACGCCGCTCTTGGTGGCGCAGACCAGCACCGAGCGGATCTTCACCTCCTGGATGCCGGCGGCGTTGATCGCCGGCAGGTGCCGCTCCTCGATGGTCTCGCCGGTCTTGACGATCACCGTGCCGTCCGCGGCCACGAGATCCTCGGCCGTGGCGCGGCCCAGGATGCGGGTGGCGAGCGTCGCCACGACCTGGCCAGCATCCACGATGGCGCGCATCTTGATGCCGTTGGTCGTGCCGCAATCCACCTCGCGGATGACGGCGTCCTGGGCCACGTCGACGAGACGGCGGGTCAGGTAGCCGGAGTTGGCGGTCTTCAGGGCGGTGTCGGCCAGGCCCTTACGGGCACCGTGCGTGGAGTTGAAGTACTCCAGAACGTCCAGGCCTTCCTTGAAGTTCGAGATGATCGGGGTCTCGATGATCTCGCCCGACGGCTTGGCCATGAGGCCGCGCATCGCCGCGAGCTGCTTCATCTGGGCGGGCGAACCACGGGCGCCGGAGTGGCTCATCATGTAGATCGAGTTGATCTGCTTGTCGGCGCCGTGCTCGTCCTTCTGGACCGCGGAGATGCGGCCCATCATCTCGGCGGCCAGCTTGTCCGAGCACTTGGCCCAGGCATCCACCACCTTGTTGTACTTCTCGCCCTGCGTGATCAGGCCGTCGTTGTACTGCTGCTCGTAATCCTTCACGAGCGCGCGGGTCGTGTCGACGATCGACCACTTGTTCTCCGGCACGACCATGTCGTCCTTGCCGAACGAGATGCCGGCCTTGAACGCGTGGTTGAAGCCGAGCGCCATGATCCGGTCACAGAAGATCACCGACTCCTTCTGACCGCAGTGGCGGTAGACGGTGTCGATCATCGCCGAGATCTCCTTCTTGGTCATCAACTTGTTGACGACCTCGAAGGGCACCTTGGCGTGCTTCGGCAGGGCACCGGACAGGATCACCCGGCCAGGCGTGGTCTCGTAGGTCTTGGTCAGGGGCTGATTGTCCGGGCCGATGCCGGTCCAGCGCCACTTGATCTTGGTGTGCAGCGACACGGCCTTGGCGGCCAGGGCGTGCTCCAGCTCGCCCATGTCGCCGTAGACGCCCTGCATCGGGTTCTTGGCGTTGTCCGCCTTGAACTCGCCCGGCATGCCCTCGGCCACGATCGACAGGTAGTAGAGGCCGAGCACGATGTCCTGCGACGGCACGATGATCGGCTGACCGTTGGCCGGGTGCAGGATGTTGTTGGTCGACATCATGAGGACGCGCGCTTCCAGCTGCGCCTCGAGCGACAGCGGGACGTGCACGGCCATCTGGTCGCCGTCGAAGTCGGCGTTGAACGCGGCGCAGACCAGCGGGTGCAGCTGGATCGCCTTGCCCTCGATCAGCTTCGGCTCGAAGGCCTGGATGCCGAGGCGGTGCAGCGTCGGCGCGCGGTTCAGCATCACCGGGTGCTCGCGGATCACCTCATCGAGGATGTCCCAGACCTCCGGCTTCTCCTTTTCGACCAGCTTCTTGGCCTGCTTGACGGTGGCCGAAAAGCCCTTGGCGTCGAGGCGCGCGTAGATGAACGGCTTGAACAGCTCCAGCGCCATCTTCTTGGGCAGACCGCACTGGTGCAGCTTCAGCTCCGGGCCGACCACGATGACCGAGCGGCCCGAATAATCGACGCGCTTGCCGAGCAGGTTCTGGCGGAACCGGCCCTGCTTGCCCTTCAGCATGTCGGCGAGCGACTTCAGCGGACGCTTGTTGGCGCCCGTGATGACGCGGCCGCGGCGGCCGTTGTCGAACAGGGCGTCGACCGCCTCCTGCAGCATCCGCTTCTCGTTGCGGATGATGATGTCGGGCGCGCGCAGCTCGATCAGCCGCTTCAGGCGGTTGTTGCGGTTGATGACGCGGCGGTACAGGTCGTTGAGGTCGGAGGTCGCGAAGCGGCCGCCGTCCAGCGGGACCAGCGGGCGCAGGTCCGGCGGGATCACCGGGACGACCGTGAGGATCATCCATTCCGGCTTGTTGCCGGACATCTGGAAGGCCTCGATGATCTTGAGCCGCTTCAGGAGCTTCTTGGGCTTCAGCTCCGACGTCGTGACCGCGATCTCCTCGCGCAGATCGTTGGCGATCTTGTCGAGGTCGAGTTCCTGCAGGATGCGCCGGATGGCCTCGGCGCCGATCATGGCGGTGAACGAGTCCTCGCCGTACTCCTCCTGGGCGCGCAGGTACTCCTCCTCCGACAGGAGCTGACGCTCCTTCAGGGGGGTAAGGCCCGGCTCGATGACGCAGTAGGACTCGAAGTACAGGATCCGCTCGAGGTCCTTGAGCGCCATGTCGAGCAGCAAGCCGATGCGCGAGGGCAGCGACTTCAGGAACCAGATATGCGCGACGGGGGCGGCCAGCTCGATATGGCCCATGCGGTCGCGCCGGACGCGCGCGAGGGTGACCTCGACGCCGCACTTCTCACAGATGACGCCCTTGTACTTCATGCGCTTGTACTTGCCGCACAAGCACTCGTAGTCCTTGATCGGCCCGAAGATGCGCGCGCAGAACAGGCCGTCGCGCTCGGGCTTGAAGGTCCGGTAGTTGATGGTCTCGGGCTTCTTGATCTCGCCGTACGACCAGGAGAGGATCTTCTCCGGGGACGAGATCGAGATCTTGATCTGATCGAAGCTGACCGGCGTGGCCTGCTGGTTGAAAAGGTTCATGACCTCTTGGTTCATGATCCGCTCCTTGTTGACGCCGGCAGCCCCGCGCCGGGCCACCGCGTCCTGAAAAAGATCCGGCGCCGCACCCCGCACGGGCGCTGCTCACCGTCGTCGAACCCGGAAGGCCCCTCCCCTCCCCGCTCGACCGTGGCGGCGGGATCCGCCGCCACGGGAGGTGTTTGTGACTGGCTCTACTCGGCCGCGTCGGCCGGCGGCTCCAGCTGATCGTTCGCGGCCTTCTTCGAAGACGTCAGCTCGACGTTGAGGCCGAGCGAGCGCATCTCCTTGACGAGCACGTTGAAGCTCTCGGGGATGCCGGCCTCAAAGGTGTCGTCGCCGCGGACGATCGCCTCGTAGACCTTGGTGCGGCCGGCCACGTCGTCCGACTTCACCGTGAGCATCTCCTGCAGCGTGTAGGCCGCGCCGTAGGCCTCCAGCGCCCAGACCTCCATCTCACCGAAGCGCTGGCCGCCGAACTGCGCCTTGCCGCCCAGCGGCTGCTGGGTGACGAGCGAGTACGGGCCGATCGAGCGCGCGTGGATCTTGTCGTCCACGAGGTGGTGGAGCTTCAGCATGTAGATGTAGCCCATCGTGACCTTGCGGTCGAAGGGCTCGCCGGTCCGCCCGTCGTAGAGCGTCGACTGCGCCGAGCGGTCCAGCCCGGCCATCTCCAGCATCTGCTCGATGTCGGCTTCCTTGGCGCCGTTGAACACCGGCGTGGCCATCGGCACGCCACGGCGGACGTTGTTGCCGGCCTCGGCCAGCTCCTCGTCCGTCAGCCCGTCGAGCTCGCCCGGGGAGTAGATCGCCTTCATCTCCTCCCGCAGCGGCGCGATGTCCTGCGACTTCAGATAGGCATCCACCGCCTTCGACACCTTGCGACCCAGGCCCGCAGCCGCCCAGCCCAGGTGCGTCTCCAGGATCTGGCCGACGTTCATGCGCGAGGGCACGCCCAGCGGGTTGAGCACGATGTCGGCATGCGTCCCGTCCTCCAGGAACGGCATGTCCTCGATCGGCACGATCCGCGACACGACACCCTTGTTGCCGTGACGGCCGGCCATCTTGTCGCCCGGCTGGATCTTGCGCTTCACCGCCACGAAGACCTTGACCATCTTCATGACGCCGGGGGGCAGCTCGTCGCCGCGCTGCAGCTTCTCGACCTTGTCGAGGAAGCGCTGCTCGAGGCGCTTCTTCGACTCGTCGTACTGCTTCTGCATCGCCTCCATCTCGGTCATGAGACGGTCTTCGATGACGGCGAACTGCCACCATTGCGAGCGCGGGTAGTCGTTGATCAGCTCGCGGGTGAGCGTGGTGTCCTTCCGGAAGCCCTTCGGGCCGGCCACCGGCGCCTGACCGATCAGCACGTCCGCGAGGCGCGCGTAGGTGTTGCGGTCGAGGATCGCCTGCTCGTCGTCGCGGTCCTTGGCGAGCCGCTCGATCTCCTCGCGCTCGATCGCCTGGGCGCGCTCGTCCTTGTCGACGCCATGCCGGTTGAACACGCGGACCTCGACGATCGTGCCGGTGACGCCCGGCGGCACCCGCAGCGAGGTGTCGCGCACGTCCGAGGCCTTCTCGCCGAAGATGGCGCGGAGGAGCTTCTCCTCCGGCGTCATCGGGCTCTCGCCCTTCGGGGTGATCTTGCCGACGAGGATGTCGCCCGCATTCACCTCGGCGCCGATATAGACGATGCCGGCCTCGTCGAGGTTCTTGAGCGCCTCCTCGGAGACGTTCGGGATGTCGCGGGTGATCTCCTCCGGCCCGAGCTTGGTGTCGCGGGCCATCACCTCGAACTCCTCGATGTGGATCGAGGTGAACACGTCATCCTTCACGATCCGCTCGGAAAGCAGGATCGAGTCCTCGAAGTTGTAGCCGTTCCACGGCATGAACGCGACGAGCACGTTCCGGCCGAGCGCCAGCTCGCCGAACTCGGTCGAGGGACCGTCGGCGATGATCTCGCCCTTCTTCACGAACTCGCCGACGCGGACCAGCGGCTTCTGCGTGATGCAGGTCGACTGGTTGGAGCGCTGGAACTTCTGCAAGCGGTAGATGTCGACGCCGGGCTTGTTGGCGTCGGCCTCCTCGGTGGCGCGGATGACGATACGGGTGGCGTCCACCTGATCGATGATGCCGGCCCGGCGAGCCGCGATGGCGGCGCCGGAATCCCGGGCGACCACCGCCTCCATGCCGGTGCCCACGAACGGGGCGTCGGCGCGGACGAGCGGCACCGCCTGGCGCTGCATGTTCGAGCCCATGAGCGCGCGGTTGGCGTCGTCGTTCTCAAGGAACGGGATCAGCGCCGCGGCGACCGAGACGAGCTGCTTCGGCGACACGTCCATGAGATCGACGCGCTCGGGCCCCACGACGATCACCTCGCCGGCCCGACGGCAGACCACGAGATCCTCCGTGAGCTTGCGGGCCTCGTCCATCTGGGCGTTGGCCTGAGCGACGTAGTACTTCGCCTCCTCCATGGCCGAGAGGTAGGCGACCTCGTCGGTGACCACGCCGTCGCGGACGCGGCGGAACGGGGTCTCGATGAAGCCGTACTTGTTCACCCGCGCGAAGGTGGCGAGCGAGTTGATCAGGCCGATGTTCGGGCCTTCCGGCGTCTCGATCGGGCAGATGCGGCCGTAATGGGTCGGGTGCACGTCGCGCACCTCGAAGCCGGCGCGCTCGCGGGTCAGACCGCCCGGGCCGAGCGCCGACAGGCGGCGCTTGTGCGTCACCTCGGAGAGCGGGTTGGTCTGATCCATGAACTGCGAGAGCTGCGACGAGCCGAAGAACTCGCGCACGGCCGCGGCGGCGGGCTTCGCGTTGATGAGATCCTGCGGCATGACCGTGTCGATATCGACCTGGCTCATGCGCTCGCGGATCGCGCGCTCCATGCGCAGGAGGCCCAGGCGGTACTGGTTCTCCATGAGCTCGCCCACCGAGCGGACGCGGCGGTTGCCGAGGTGGTCGATGTCGTCGACCTCGCCCTTGCCGTCGCGCAGCTCCACGAGCGCCTTCACCACCGCGAGCATGTCCTCCTTGCGGAGGGTGCGCACGGTGTCGGCGGCGTCGAGGTCGAGGCGCATGTTCATCTTCACGCGGCCGACGGCCGAGAGGTCGTACCGCTCGGAGTCGAAGAACAGCGAGTGGAACATCGCCTCGGCGGTCTCGAGGGTCGGCGGCTCGCCCGGGCGCATGACCCGGTAGATGTCGAACAGCGCGCCCTCGCGGTTGGAGTTCTTATCCACCGCCAGCGTGTTGCGAATGTAGGGGCCGACATTGACGTGGTCGATGTCAAGCACCGGGAGCTCGGTGATGCCGACATCATCCAGGCTCTTCAGGAGCTTGTCGGTAATCTCCTCGCCGGCCTCGGCCCAGATCTCGCCGGTCTGCGCGTTGACGAGATCCTCGGCCACGTACTGGCCGACGAGATCCTCATCGGTGGCCTTGAGGAACTTGGTGCCCTTGTCGGTGATCTGACGGGCGTTGCGGGCGTTGAGCTTCTTGCCGGCCTCGAGCACGACCTCGCCGGAATCGGCGTCGATCAGGTCGACGGTGGCCTTCATGCCCTTCATGCGCTCGGCGTCGAAGGGCACGCGCCAGTCGGCGCCGTCGCGGTCATAGACGACCTTGTTGTAGAAGGTCGACAGGATCTCCTCGCCGTCGAGGCCGAGGGCGTAGAGCAGCGACGTCGCCGGCAGCTTGCGCTTCCGGTCGATGCGGACGTGGACGATGTCCTTGGCGTCGAACTCGACGTCGAGCCAGGAGCCCCGGTACGGGATGATGCGGGCGGCGAACAGGAGCTTGCCCGAGGAATGGGTCTTGCCCTTGTCGTGGTCGAAGAACACGCCCGGCGAGCGGTGCATCTGCGAGACGATCACGCGCTCGGTGCCGTTGACGATGAAGGTGCCGTTCTCCGTCATCAGGGGCATGTCGCCCATGTAGACGTCCTGCTCCTTGATGTCCTTGACCGACTTCGCCTGCGTGTCGGGATCGACATCGAACACGATGAGGCGCAGCGTGACCTTCAGCGGGGCCGCGAAGGTGATGCCGCGCTGGCGGCACTCGTCGACATCGTACTTGGGCGCCTCGAAGGTGTAGCGCACGAACTCGAGCAGGGCCGTGGAGGCGAAGTCGGAAATCGGGAACACCGACTTGAACACGCTCTGCAGCCCCTCGTCGGCGCGCCCACCCTCGGGCTCGTCGACCATCAGGAACTGGTCGTAGGACGCCTTCTGAACCTCGATGAGGTTCGGCATCTCGGCAACTTCCTTGATCTTGCCGAAGAACTTCCGAATGCGCTTGCGACCGACCAGCGTGTTGGCCATGTGACCTCGCTCCTACCCGCGTACCTCTCGCCCGGGGAAGCGTTCCCGAAAGGGACCTCCCGCACCGGGCCGCGACGCGCGCCCCGCCGGGCAGCGCCACCGAACCGAAACTTCTCGCCGGTCCCTTCCGGGACCATCCGCCGAAGCGGCCTAAAGCCCGCGGGTGTTGCACCCGCGGGCTCCGGTCACGACAGGCCCGAAGCGGACCTCCGTGGGGTGATGGGCCGGGACCGGCCCATCGTCGACTTACTTGAGCTCGATCTTGGCGCCGGCCTTCTCGAGCTGGGCCTTGAGCTTCTCGGCCTCGTCCTTGGCAACGCCTTCCTTGACCGGCTTCGGCGCGCCCTCGACGAGGTCCTTGGCTTCCTTGAGGCCGAGGCCGGTGATCGCGCGGACCTCCTTGATGACCTCGATCTTCTTGTCGCCGGCGGAGGCCAGGACGACCGTGAACTCGGTCTGCTCCTCGACGGCGGCGGCGGCGCCACCGGCAGCCGGGCCGGCGGCAACGGCGACGGCAGCGGCGGCCGAGACGCCCCACTTCTCTTCGAGCATCTTGGCCAGGTCAGCGGCCTCGAGCACGGTCAGCGAGGACAGGTCGTCGACGAGCTTGGCGAGATCAGCCATTTTGAATTCCTCTCAATATCGGTTCGAACGGATGGTTTTTGAAGGGCCTCAGGCGGCCTCGTCCTTCTTGGCATAGGCCCCGAACACGCGGGCGAGCTTGGCCGCCGGCGCGTTGACGACCTGAGCGATCTTCGTCGCGGGAGCCTGCACGAGGCCCACGATCTTGGCGCGCAGTTCGTCGAGGGACGGGAGCGAGGCGAGGGCCTTCACGCCGTCCGGGTTCAGGGCGGTCTTCCCCATCGCGCCGCCGAGGATCACGAGCTTGTCGTTGGCCTTGGCGAAATCGACCGCGACCTTCGCGGCTGCGACCGGGTCGCCGGAATAGGCGAGCAGGGTCGGGCCCTTCAGGAGCGGCTTGATGGAGGCGACGTCCGTGCCATCGAGTGCGATGCCGGCGAGGCTGTTCTTGGCGACCTTCACGGTGGCGCCAGCCTGCTTCATCTGCGAACGCAGCTTCTGCATGTCGGCGACCGTGAGGCCCTTGTAGTGGGCCACGACGACAACGGCGCTCTCACTGAACACGCCGTTGAGCGTCGAGACGAGATCAGCTTTAGCTGTCCGGTCCACTGGGCTCTCTCCGGTTGGCGGAACCCGATCTCGGGTCCGCCGGTTGCACATGCCGCCCGGACGTCATCTCGGCCAAGAGACCGGGAACGTCCGAACGACGCTTCGCGGCCCTGTCCCCGCGCGTGCCCCTGGAGGCCGCCTCGGGCGAGTTGGTTCAAACCGACACCCCTCCGCGGCCGAGGCCTGGGCGAGGCTTTTCGAATTCGGTCTTCCCCGTCTGTGCAGGCTTGGGGATTAAGCCGGCGAGCCGGCACCTGCAGTCTCGGACAGGACATGGCCGGACAAGGCTCCGCGGGGCTCGTCGCCCCTGGGATCCGTCCGGCCTTTGCCACCCGGTTGCCCGGGCGACATTTCGAGCGGAAACCGGCCGATCGGCCGTCTCCTTCCGTGAGGATGAAATGCGTGAGGCGCGGTGTATAGAGCCTAGCAAGCCGCCTGCCAAGGGCTGAAGCGCGACTTTTCCGCCGCAGGCAAGGACTTGCTGCGGAATCTCCGGACCTGACCGGCAACCCGCCTCACGCGGCCTCGCGTTCCGGCGCCAGCCTGCGCCGGGCCGATTCCCACCAGCTCCGGTCGCGGGCCGCCTTCGCCTCCGCGGCCTTGGCGGCGTAGAAGGAGGCGTTGTGCTCGCCGCGCAGGGCCTCGCGGGTGAAGCGGATCAGGTGGTGGGCCACGAAGCCCATGTTGAACACCGCCTCGATCTGCCCGCGCTTCAGCGCGTAGCCGGCCGCACTCCAGAACGGCTTGCGGTAATCGGAAAAGATCCCGACCCGGGTGATGATGTTGAACCCCAGGATCAGGCCCCGGCGGAGATTGGTGAAGGTCAGCTTGCCGGCGGTCGGCGTGGTGATGCGGTTCGGGTAGGTCACCGCGCATTGGTGCTTGAAGCGCTCGAAGATCTTCTCCGGCGTATAGGCGTGCGCGATGGCCCGGCGCCAGCTGCCCACCACGGTGTCGTGCGGGCGCTTGAACAGCACGTTCGATTCCAATGCCGCATCGTGGACGAGCCGGCCCTCGCGTTCCAGCCGGTCCCAGAGCGGGGTCTTGGGCAGGGCCTGGAGCAGGTTGATGGTCAGCACGGGAATGGCCGAGCGGTCGATGAAGTCGATCAGGTTCTGCTCGGATTTGTCGGTGTCGGAATCGAGGCCCAGGATAATGCCCGAGGTCACCTCCAGCCCGTAGGAATTGAGGGTCTCGATCGCCTCGTACATCGGTACGGCGGCGTTGTGGGTCTTGTCGATGCCCTTGAGGGCCTCGGCCTCCGGGGTCTCGATGCCGACGAACACCGTCATGAAGTTCGCCTGCCGCATCAGCTCGAGGATCTCGGGCTGCTTGGCCATGTTCAGCGTCGCCTCGCAGGCGAACTGAAGCGGGTAGTTGTTCTTCTTCTGCCACGCCACGAGGTGCGGCAGCATCTCGCGGGTCGCCTTGCGGTTGGCGATGAAATTGTCGTCGACGAAGTAGACGACGGCCGGATGGCCGGGCTGGCTGATGATGGCGTCGAGCTCGGCGCACATCTGCTCGGGGCTCTTGAGCCGCGGCTGGCGGCCATAGAGCTGCGGGATGTCGCAGAACTCGCAGCGATAGGGGCAGCCCGAGGAGAATTGCAGCGAGCCGATCAGATAGCGCTTGAGCGGTGCGTGGTCGTAGGCCGGGGCCGGGAAGTCGGCGAGCGCGAGCCGGTCCTTCGTCTCCAGAACCACCTGGGCGGGCGGGGGCGCGACATCGGCGTCGAGGCGCGCGACGAGCTGGTCGGTGGCGTCGCCGATCTCGCCGACATGGAGATAGTCGAAGTCGCCATATTTCTCCGGCGCGCCCGAGACCGAGGGACCGCCCAGAACCGTGACCTTGCCGGCGGCCCGGGCACGGTCGCGGATGTCGTGGATCTGCGGTTCCTGGATGTGCATGCCAGAAACGAACACCGCGTCGGCCCAGGCGAACTCGGCCGGGCTCGCGCGGCGGATATTCTCATCGATGAATCTGCATTCCCACGCCTCCGGCATGTAGGCCGCGATCAGCAGCAGCCCCTGCGGCGGCATGAACGCCTTCACCCCGCCCATCAGCGGGTAGGCGTGGGAGAACGTCCCGAAGGACGGCGTGTAGGCGGGAAAGACGCACAGGATGCGTCGCTTGGAGGTGACCGTCAGGGTGCATCGCATGTCGGCCTATCTAGCACAGCCGCGCGCGTTGGCGCCCCCTCTGCCGTTAAGAATGGCGTGAAGGAGAACGGCGCCGCTGTCGCGGCCTGTCGCGTGCCGGGTTCCGGATAGGATCCGCTTCACCCGTCCGGAAAAGGGGTACGGGTTTATTTCTCACCGGCCCTTCCCGGGCACAGGGCGCGTCAGCGATATGCGACCCGGGATCCAGCACGAGAATCGCCGCGATTCGGCCCCGCCGATCAGATCCGCCGACGGGCCTCGGACGGGACCAGCATGGTCACGCCGTAATCCGGGGCGTTTCCCGGCAAGGTACCCACGCGATGCGCCGGATCGGTCGCCGAGCCCGCGTCGAGCGTGCCGTTCCGGCGGCTCGCCCGACTGTCGCGGCGGGACGGCTGCTCCGTCCGCATGCCCGCAACGGAAAACGCCCGGCCGTTTCCGGCCGGGCGCTCCGCAGCGTAGACGCTATGCCTTGCCTCAGGCGGTCAGAACCGTGTTCGGCTCGACCTTCACGCCCGGGCCCATCGTCGAGGTGACGGCGATGCGCTGGACGTAGGTGCCCTTGGCGCCCGCGGGCTTCGCCTTGGCGACGGCGTCCGCGAAGGCCTTGATGTTCTCGACGAGCTTGTCGGCATCGAACGAGACCTTGCCGACGCCGGCATGGACGATGCCGGCCTTCTCGACGCGGAACTCCACCGAGCCGCCCTTGGCGCCGGCGACGGCGCCCTTCACGTCCATGGTGACGGTGCCGACCTTCGGGTTCGGCATCAGGCCGCGCGGGCCCAGCACCTTACCGAGACGGCCGACCAGCGGCATCATGTCCGGGGTCGCGATGCAGCGATCGAACTCGATCTTGCCGCTCTGCACGATCTCCAGCAGGTCCTCGGCGCCGACGATGTCGGCACCGGCGGCCTTGGCGTCGTCCGCCTTGGCGCCGCGAGCGAAGACCGCCACGCGCACCGTCCGGCCGGAGCCGTTCGGCAGGTTGCAGACGCCGCGGACCATCTGGTCTGCGTGGCGGGGATCGACGCCGAGGTTCATGGAGACCTCGACGGTCTCGTCGAACTTCGCGGTCGCCCGCTCCTTCACCAGCTTGATCGCCTCGTCGAGGGGATAGAGCTTGGTGACCTCGATGCCCTCGCGGGCGGCGCGGATGCGCTTGCCTTCCTTAGCCATGCTATCCTCCCTCAGGCCGTCACTTCGAGGCCCATGGCCCGGGCGGAGCCGCGGATCATGGCAACGGCCGACTCGATCGAGTCGCAGTTGAGGTCGGGCATCTTCTTCTCGGCGATCTCGCGCAGCTGCGCCTCGGAGATCTTGCCGACGGTCGGGCCCTTGCCCGGGGTCTTGGAACCGGAGGCCGGCTTCTTGCCGAGCTTCAGGCCGACGGCCTTCTTCAGGAAGAAGGTGACCGGGGGCTGCTTCATCTCGAAGGTGAAGGACCGATCCTGATACGCGGTGATGATCACCGGGATCGGGGTGCCCTTCTCCATCTGCGCGGTCTTCGCGTTGAAGGCCTTGCAGAATTCCATGATGTTGAGGCCGCGCTGACCGAGCGCGGGACCGATCGGCGGCGACGGGTTGGCGGCGCCGGCCGGGACCTGAAGCTTCACGTAGCCCGTGATCTTCTTCGCCATGGGACTGCTCCCAATGAGAATCCGCCCCCACGCGGCCTGAAGCGCGGCGGGTCGGACGGTTGCAGGTCGCGGTGCGAGCCGTGGATCCCGGAGGCGAGGCCGGGCGGATCTCCCGCGGATGATGCCCCAGCCTCAGGAGGATGGGGCAAGTTCGCGGCCGCCGCACAGCGACGGCCGGAAGGACGCGGCGGCCTCAGGGCCGCCGAAATCAGGAGGCTCAGGCCTTCTCGACCTGGGCGTATTCGAGCTCCACCGGCGTCGCGCGGCCGAAGATCGACACGGCCACCTTGAGGCGGGAGCGGGCGTCGTCGATCTCCTCGACGGTGCCGTTGAAGCTGGCGAACGGACCGTCGGCGACCCGGACGGTCTCGCCGATCTCGAAGGAGATCGAGGGCTTCGGCCGGTCGACACCCTCGGCGACCTGGCCCTTGATCCGCTCGGCCTCGGCGTCGGGGATCGGAACCGGCTTCGACTTGTCGGCGCCTAGGAAGCCCGTGACCTTCGGGGTGTTCTTGATGAGGTGGTAGACCTCGTCGGTGAGGTCGCACTTCACCAGCACGTAGCCGGGGAAGAACTTACGCTCGGCATCGACCTTCCGGCCGCGGCGGACCTCCACGACCTTCTCGGTCGGGACCATCACCTCGTCGAACAGCTCGGTCAGCCCGCGCTGAGCCGCCTGATCCTTGATGGACTGGGCGACCTTGTTCTCGAAGTTCGAGTAGGCGTGGACGATGTACCAGCGCTTCGACACGGTTCCGTTCAACTCCGACAAGTCCGCGGGGTCTCCCCCGATCGGCGGCGAGCCGCCCTCGTACGCCTCCGACTCAGACGCCCAAAATCAGGCCGACCAGGAAGCGCAGGGCCTGATCCACGACCGTGAAGAACAGGCTCGCGGCCACGACCATCACGAAGACCATGATCGTCGTGATCGTGGTCTCCCGGCGGGTCGGCCACGTGACCTTGCGGGCCTCGTCGCGAACCTGCGCGATGAACTCGCCCGGCGTGGCACGCTTCTGCGGCGCCCGGTTCGGCGTCGCCGGCCGGGCCGGCGGCGGATTCGCGGGACCGCGGGCTGCGCCGCGCACCAGGTCCACCTTCTTGGTCGCTTCGTTCGATGCCATGGCGCCAGTATCTGTGCGTGTTCGGCCCCGAGGCAGAGACCGCATCCGGGAATGCGAATGTCGGCGCCGAGGACCCGGATGGGCCCGCACCGACGGTCGCTTCAGATCTCGGATTGCGCCCGCTCTAGCGCAACTCCCCCGGCTTGTCGACCGGGCCACCGCGCGGGATCGGGCTGAATGTCTGGCAGGAGTGGAGGGACTCGAACCCGCAACCTCCGGTTTTGGAGACCGGCGCTCTGACCAGTTGAGCTACACTCCTAGCGCACCGCCCAATGCCTCATCGCGGCGCGGCTTGCAAGAGGTTCGCCGCCGATCGCCGCGCATCACCGGCCGTGATCCGCCCGCTCGGCGGCGGTCAGGGGCCGGAGCCCGCCCCGGTCGAAGCGGAACAGCTCGTCGCTGCGGCCGTAGGGGCCGGCGCGCATCTGCGTGGTGGCCTCTGCGGCCAGCTCGCGCCGCGCAGGACTGTCGGCGGGCCACGCCATGAGCAGATTGCGGGTCGGCCCGGTCAGCGTGATGCCGTCGGCCTTCAGCGCCTTGCGGATCTCCTCGAGCCAGTCCGGCACGAGCAAACGCGCGAGGGCGTAATTGTCGTCCTCCCTGGCGAGGGCGGCGACGGGCGTGCGGTCCGCGACGACGAGCTGGAACGGCACATCCTTGGAGGCCCCCGCGAGGTTCCGCACCGCCGTGGCTTCCACCACGGCAGGATCGACGTGCCAGCCGGCGATCATCTCGCGGGTGACGTACTGGTAGCGCCTGGACTCGTCGAGCACGTAGACGACGTGCAGCGTCTCGGAGAACCGGCGATGCGCGAGCTGCGGGTTCTGCTGAAGGATCTCATCCGGCACCAGCTGCACGCGCAGGCGGCCCTTGATCGCCGCGAAATCCGCCGGCTCCGGCGCAGGGCCGGCCTTGGCGAAGGCGAGGCCGAGGAATTCGTCGACCTCCCGCCGGCGCTCGGCCTCGGTGAGACCGCGGACATGCTGGTGGAGATTGGTGAGATCGAGCGTCTGGGTGCCGATGCCGAGCTGCGCCGGATCGGCATTGAGGTCGATCGCCACGTCCGGTCGACGGATCCGGATCTGCTTGATCACCGCGTCGCGAAAGCGGCCGTCGCTCAGGTCGTCTGCCCGCGCGCCGACCGGCAGGAACACGGAGCCGGCACAGATCAGGACCAGCAATCGCGCGGCCCGCCGAGCGGAATCTCCGAACATCCGAGCCTCCCCCAAGACAAGGCGGAGACAAGACAAAACAACGCCGGCACCCCGTCAAGACGGAGGCCGGCGCGAGTCACATCGAAGTCGATGGCCTGAGCCCTGACGCACCCCCGTGGTCTAGAGATGACCACGGACCATCCGCCGGCTGACGGCGCGGGACCGGCGCATCGTCTGTCGCGACGCGCCGGCCCTGCTCGAGCTCAATCGTTGATGGCGGCGACGACGCCGGCACCGACGGTGCGGCCGCCCTCGCGGATGGCGAAGCGCAGCTTCTCCTCCATGGCCACCGGCACGATCAGCGCCACGTCCATGGTCACGTTGTCGCCCGGCATCACCATCTCGGTGCCCTCGGGCAGCGTCACGATCCCGGTCACGTCGGTGGTGCGGAAGTAGAACTGCGGCCGGTAGTTGGTGAAGAACGGCGTGTGGCGGCCGCCCTCTTCCTTGGTCAGGATGTAGGCCTCGGCCTTGAACTTGGCGTGCGGCTTCACCGAACCCGGCTTGCACACGACCTGGCCGCGCTCCACGTCCTCGCGCTTCGTGCCGCGCAGCAGCACGCCGACGTTGTCGCCCGCCTGGCCCTGGTCGAGCAGCTTGCGGAACATCTCCACGCCCGTGACCGTCGTGGTCTGCGTGTCGCGGATGCCGACGATCTCCACCGTCTCGCCGACCTTGACGATGCCGCGCTCGACGCGTCCCGTCACCACCGTGCCGCGGCCCGAGATCGAGAACACGTCCTCGATCGGCATCAGGAACGGCAGGTCGATCGGACGCTCCGGCTGCGGGATGTAGGCATCCACCGTCGCCATCAGCGCCAGCACCGCCTCCTTGCCGATCTTCGGCTCCTTGTCCTCAAGCGCCATCAGCGCCGAGCCCTTGGTGATCGGGATGTCGTCGCCGGGGAAGTCGTACTTCGACAGGAGCTCGCGCACCTCCAGCTCGACCAGCTCCAGGAGCTCCTCGTCGTCGACCATGTCGACCTTGTTGAGGAACACCACCAGCGCCGGAACGCCGACCTGGCGCGCCAGAAGGATGTGCTCGCGGGTCTGCGGCATCGGGCCGTCGGCCGCCGAAACCACCAGGATCGCGCCGTCCATCTGCGCCGCGCCCGTGATCATGTTCTTCACGTAGTCGGCGTGCCCGGGGCAATCCACGTGCGCGTAGTGACGGTTCTGCGTCTCGTACTCCACGTGCGCCGTCGAGATCGTGATCCCGCGCGCCTTCTCCTCCGGAGCCTTGTCGATCTGGTCGTAGGCCGTGAACGTCGCCCCGCCCGTCTCCGCCAGAACCTTCGTGATCGCCGCCGTCAACGACGTCTTGCCGTGGTCAACGTGACCAATCGTGCCAATGTTGCAGTGCGGCTTGGTGCGGGAGAACTTTTCCTTGCCCATTATTCCCATTCCTGCGGCGGGGACCACACAAGGGCCCCGAATCCTGGTCAGCCGCCCCGAAGCTCGGACAGGGGCGAAAAACGCGGTCCGCTTAGAGGGTCGGCCGCCAGGGATCAAGCTCCGCGGCGCGCGGGCGCCCGACGACCGGCTCTGCTGTCAAGCCGCGGCCATGAGTCTTGAACGCCGAAACATCAATCACAGGCAGTATCCACGCCGCTTTCGCGTCACAGTGTGGCTTCGCGGGCATAGCGGGATCCGTGCGGCCGAGCTTAAGTGGGGACAACAACGCATCACCTCGGACCCCCCGCCATGATGAAGAAGTTCCTCCTCGCCACCGCCGCGACGGCGCTGGTCACGACGGCCGCTTCGGCCGCCGACCTGCCGCGCCGGGCCGCGCCGCCGCCGGTCTTCACGCCGGTGCCGGTCTTCACCTGGACGGGCTTCTACGCCGGTCTCGAGTCCGCCTACACCTTCACGGATCGTGAGCGCATCACCACGGTCGGCGTCCAGCCGGGCAACGCCACCAATGTGGCCCTCGGCCGCCGTCCCTTCCTGACCTCGACCACGCAGGACGGCTTCGCCAACATCGGCGGCACCGCCGGCTACAACTACCAGTTCACGCCGGGCTCCGGCATCGTCGTCGGTCTCGCCAACAGCATCGACTGGACCGACATCACCAAGAACCGCGTCGTCCTCGGCACCGGCAACGTCGCCGGCGGCCCGCCGAACATCAGCCAGTTCCGCCAGAGCCTCGACTGGCTCGGCACCCTCACGGGCCGCGTCGGCTACGCCTTCGACCGCGTCCTGGTCTACGGGATGGGCGGCCTCGCCTACGGCAACGTGTTCCACGACGCCAACTTCTACACCCCGGGCGGCCGCCTGCAGTTCGCCGGCCGCTACGACGACTTCAAGGTCGGCTACGCCTACGGCGGCGGCATCGAGTTCGCCCTGCCCACCGACAGCTTCCTGAACACCTTCGCGCTCGGCCGCTACATCGGCATCAAGTACGACGCCATCACGGTGAAGGCCGAGTACCTGCACTACGACCTCGGCAGCCAGAACGTGCTCGTCGGCGCGGTCCCGGGTGTCGGCAACGGCGCGTACATCTCGCGCTTCCGCACCGAGGGCAGCATCGTTCGCGCCGGCTTCAACTACAAGTTCGGCGGCCTCTGAGACCGACGGCGCCGGGGCTTCCCCGGCCGAGACCAACATGGGCGGGTGCCGATATCGGCACCCGCCCTTTTTCGTTGCTCCGGCGCGATCGGTGCATCGGCCGGCGCGACCCGGCAGTCGCACCCGGCGTGCGACGAAGATGTCCCGTCAGCAGGCGCGCAGATGCGCGACGAGCCGCGACGCGGCGTCGCCCGGGGAGCCGGTGTTGAGGATCGTCAGATCCGCGACGACGTCGCCCTCCCGGGCGAGACGCGCGGCGAGGTCGCCGTCCTGCGGCCGGCCCCGGGCGGCGATACGCTGCGCCAGGATCTCGGGCGGCGCGGTGACTTCGACGACGCTCACCCGCGGGCAGGTCCTCCGCGCCTCCGCGACGACGCGGCGCGAGACGTTGCAGATCACCACCTGACCGTCGGCGGCGCGCCTTCCGGCCTCCGCCGGGAGGGCGTAGCCGAGGCCATGGGCGCGCCAGCTCAAGGTGAAGCGGCCGGCCGCGCAGCCATCCGCGAAGGCAGCCTCGTCGATCTCGTCGTTGTCCTCGTCCGCCGAGGGTGGCCGGGTCACGAGACGCCGCGGGAAGACGTAGCGCGGATCGTCCGCCAGGGCCGCCCGGGCCAGCCGGATCAGCGTGTCCTTGCCGGCGCCGCTCGGGCCGACCACGAGGACGAGGCAGCCCGGCATCAGGCGACCCGCCGGCCGGCGCGCCAGACCTCGCGGACCACCGGCACGCCCTCGGCCCGCTGCACGCGCACGAGATCGGCCCGCAGCCCGGGCGCCAGGGCGCCCCGGTCGGTGAGCCCGGTGGCGCGGGCGGGATTGGCCGTGACGGTGGCCAGCGCCTCGGGCAGCGTGATCGACGGTGCCTGCTCGGGCAGCAGGAAGGCCGCCATCAAGAGGCTCGCCGGCACGTAGTCCGACGAGAGGATGTCGAGGTGCCCGGCCTCGGCCAGCGCCAGGGCGGCGACGTTGCCGGAATGCGAGCCGCCGCGGATCAGGTTCGGCGCTCCCATCATCACGGTGATGCCCTGGCGGTGCGCGGCCTCGGCCGCCTCCAGGGTGGTGGGAAACTCGGCCAGCCGCACGCCTTCGCCGACCGCGAGGTCGACATCCGCCAGGGTGGTGTCGTCGTGGCTCGCCAGCGGGATCCCCATCTCGCGGGCGAACTGGACCAGGGCCGGCCGGTTCTTCGCATTCAGCGACCGACCGTCGCGGATCTTGCGCTCGGTGTTGGCGCGGATCTCCTCCATGGGACGGCCGCCGCGCGTGGCGTAGGTGTAGTACTTCTCCATGTCGCGGAACTGCCGCTGGCCGGGGGTGTGGTCCATGAGCGAGATCAGCCCCACCGGGTAGCGGGCCGTGAAGGTCGCCACCGTGTCGAGCACATCCGTGGAGGGCAATTCGCAGCGCAGATGCGTGAAGTGCTCGGCCCGGAACAGGTCGCCGGCCCGCGCGGCGGCGATGGCGCCGGCGAGCTGCTCCAGCTCGGAGCCGAGGCCGCTGCCGTCCGGGTCGCTGCCGGCGCGGAGCGAATCGAACACCGTGGTGATGCCCGAGGCGGTGATCTGCGCGTCGTAGGCGAGCACCGCGCCGAGCGGATGCCAGCGGACCTTGGGGCGCGGCGCGTAGTGGCTCTCCAGATGGTCGGTGTGCAGCTCGATCAGCCCGGGGATCAGGTAATCGCCGCCGCAATCGAGGCCGCGCGCGGGCGCCCGTCCCTCGCCGATCTCGATGATCGCCCCGTCGGAGACGGCGAGCCAGCCGCGCTGCACCCGGTCGGGCAGGACCAGGGTCGCGTTCTCGAGGATGAAGTCGTCCATCGTGAATTCCTCAGGCTGCCCGGGCTTGCGGCGCGAAGCGGGTGACATCGACCACCCGGGTCGCCACAGCCTCGCGCATCTCGCTGTCGTGGAAGATGCCGAGCACGCCGGCGCCGGCCTTCAGCTTCTCGCGCACGAGGTCGGCCACCACGGCGCGGTTCTGCGCGTCCAGGGAGGCGGTCGGCTCGTCGAGGAGCAGGAGCGGCCGGTCGGCGATCAGGCCCCGGGCGATATTGACCCGCTGCTGCTCGCCTCCCGAGAAGGTCGCGGGCGGCAGGCCCCAGAGCCGCTCGGGCAGGTTGAGCCGGGCGAGGAGGTCCTTGGCCCGGGCGCGGGCCGCCTCTTCGGACAACCCGCCCTCGCGGCCGGCGGCCTCGACCACGTCGAGGGCCGGGACCCGCGGGATCACCCGCAGGAACTGCGACACGTAGGCGATGACCCGCGCCCGCAGCGCCCAGACCACTCGCGGATCGGCCCGGACGACGTCCACCACCGCCTCGCCGTCGCGGACCCGGATGGCGCCGGCATCGCAGCGGTAATTGCCGTAGGCCATCTTCAGGAGCGAGGACTTGCCCGCCCCCGAGGGGCCGCCGAGCACCACGCACTCGCCGGGCTCGACCACGAGGCTCACGCCGCCCACCACCGGCAGGACGATCCCGCCGCGCAGGTGCAGGGTGAAGCTCTTGGCGACGTCCTGGAAGGTCAGAAGCGCAGTCATGCGGCGAGCACCGAGGCGACGAGGAGCTGGGTGTAGGCGTGCTCGGGATCGTCGAGCACCCGGTCGGTAAGGCCGGTCTCGATCACCCGGCCGGCCCGCATCACGGCGATCCGGTGCGAGAGCAGCCGCGCCACCGCGAGGTCGTGGGTCACGATGATCACCGCGAGGCCGAGTTCGGCCGAGAGGCGCCGGATCAGGTCGAGGAGCCGGGCCTGGACCGAGACGTCGAGGCCGGAGGTCGGCTCGTCCATCAGCACGAGGCGCGGCCCGGTGACGAGGTTGCGGGCGATCTGGAGGCGCTGGCGCATGCCGCCGGAGAACTGGCTGGGCGGGTCGTCCACCCGGCCGGCCTCGATCTCGACCCGGCCGAGCCAGTCGAGCGCCTGGCCGCGGATCCGGCCGTAATGGCGCTCGCCCATGCCCATCAGCCGCTCGCCGACATTGCCGCCGGCCGAGACCGCCATGCGCAGGCCCTGGCGGGCGTCCTGCCGGACGAAGCCCCAGTCGGTGCGCATCAGCCGGCGCAGCGCCGCGGGTCCGAGATCGGCGAGGCTGCGGGTCTGCCCGTCGCGCATCCGGTAGCGGACCTCACCCGAATCGGGCGCCAGCTCGCCCGCGAGCAGCGACAGGAGCGTCGACTTGCCCGAGCCGGACTCGCCCACGATGGCCAGCACCTCGCCCTCCGTGATGTCGAGGTCGATGCCCGCGCAGGCGAGCCGGTTGCCGTAGGTCTTGGTCAGGCCGTGGGCGGAGAGGAGCGGCGCGCTCATCGGGCCGCCTCCGCGACACGGGTCTCGCAGATGTCGGTGTCGGAGCAGATGAACATCCGGCCTCCGGAATCGTCGGTGACCACCTCGTCGAGGTAGTGGCCGCGGGCGCCGCACAGGGCGCAGGGCTGCGTGAATTCCTGCACGCGGAACGGGTGATCCTCGAAATCGAGGCTGCGCACCCGCGTGTAGGGGGGCACCGCGTAGATCCGCCGCTCGCGGCCCGCGCCGAAGAGCTGGAGCGCGGGGCAGTCGTCCATCTTGGGATTGTCGAATTTCGGCGTCGGCGACGGGTCCATCACGTAGCGGCCGGCGACCTCCACCGGGTACGCGTAGGTGGTGGCGATGTGCCCGTGCCGGCTGATGTCCTCGTAGAGCTTGACGTGCATGGCGCCGTACTCGGCCAGCGCGTGGAGCTGGCGCGTCTCGGTCTCGCGCGGTTCGAGGAAGCGCAGGGGCTCGGGGATCGGCACCTGATAGACCAGAATCTGCCCCTCGGTGAGCGGCGTCTCGGGGATGCGGTGGCGGGTCTGGATCACCGTCGCCTCCGTCGTGCGGGTGGTGGTGGCCACCCCGGAGGTCTTGGCGAAGAAGCGGCGGATCGAGACCGCGTTGGTGGTGTCGTCGGCCCCCTGGTCGATGACCTTGAGCACGTCCGATTGCCCGAGGATCGCCGCCGTGACCTGCACGCCGCCGGTGCCCCAGCCGTAGGGCATCGGCATCTCGCGGGAGGCGAAGGGTACCTGGTATCCCGGCACCGCGATGGCCTTGAGGATGGCGCGGCGGATCATCCGCTTCGTGCCCTCGTCGAGATAGGCGAAGTTGTAGCCGGAGCCGCGCGTGCTTGCTGCCGCGTCGAGGACTGACGCGACGAGCCCACTCTCCCGTTCGGGAGAGGGAACCTGCGCGTCATCCGGCGCGCGGCCCGGAAGCTCCCGAGAAGCGGAGCCACCAAGGAAGGGGGACATCCCTGTCGCGCTCATTCGGCGGCCTCCTGCATCTCGACGGTCTCGGTCTTGCGCTCGAACTCGGCGCGCAGGCGTCGGACCAGCTCCAGCTCGGCCTGGAAGTCGACGTAGTGGGGGAGCTTCAGGTGCTCGACGAAGCCGGTCGCCTGGAGACTGTCGCAATGGGCCAGCACGAATTCCTGGTCCTGGGCGGGGCTCGCCACCGGCTCGCCGAGCTCCTCCGCGCGCAGCGCCCGGTCCACCAGGGCCATCGCCATGGCCTTGCGCTCGCTCTGCCCGAAGCTCAGCCCGTAGCCGCGGGTGAACTGGGGCGCGGCCGCGCCCGAGCCCTTGAACTGGTTGACCATCTGGCACTCGGTGAGCCGCACCCGGCCGAGCGGGACCGCGAAGCCCAGCTCCTCGGGCACGAACTCCACCGCCACCGCGCCGACCCGGATCTCGCCGACGAACGGGTGGGTGCGGCCGTAGCCGCGCTGCGTCGAGTAGGCGAGGCCGAGCACGAAGCCCTCGTCGCCCCGGGCGAGCGCCTGGAGGCGCAGAGCCCGGTCGGCGGGGTAATCCACGGGCTCGCGGGTGAGGTCGCCCACGGGGGCGCCGTCGTCCGGCGGCGAGGCCTCGATCAGCCCGTCCTGGGCCAGCAGGTCGGTGACCCGCGGGCAGGTTCCGGCATCGGCGCGCGGCTCGGCCTCGGCGGCGGGCTCGGAGGCGGTATCCGCCGCGAGCGCGAAGTCGACGAGCCGGTGGGTGTAGTCGAAGGTCGGCCCGAGCACCTGCCCGCCGGGCAGGTCCTTGAAGGTCGCGGAGACCCGGCGCTCGACCGCCATGGTGCCGGTGTCGACCGGCGCGGAGGCGCCGAAGCGGGGCAGCGTGGTCCGGTAGGCGCGGACCAGGAACACCGCCTCGACCACGTCGCCGCGCGCCTGCTTGAGCGCCAGGGCCGCGAGGTCCGGATCGTAGAGCGAGCCCTCGGTCATCACCCGGTCGACGAGCAGCGCCATCTGCTCGCGGATCTGCGCCACGGAGAGTTCCGGAACGGCGGGGTCGCCCCGGCGGGCCTCGGCGAGGAGCCGATGGGCGTTGTCGATGGCGGCCTCGCCGCCCTTCACGGCCACGTACATGGGTCAGGCCTCCGTGACCGTCGTGGAGCGCGGCAGACCGGCCACGCGGCCGGGCGCGGTGAGGATCAGGTCGACGCCCAGCGGAAAGTCGGCGCGGTTCTCGGCGCATTGCGCCGCGAAGCCGTCCGGCAGAGGTCCCGGCGCGACCCGGACCGTGCCCCGGACGCCCGGGCCGGAGAGGCTCAGCCCCTGCCCATCCGTGATCGTGTCGAGGGCGAGCACCAGGGTGGTGGAGGTGTCGGGGTAGGCCGGCGTGCCGAGGGCGAACCGGCCCAGCGGCGGGCAGCGTCGAGACTCGCGGACCAGCGCGAAGGCGGCCCGGGCCGGATCGTCGGTGAGCGGCGCGTCGGTGTGAAAGCGCAGGTAGGCCGCGACGTCCGCGGCTTCGGCGAGGGCCGGATCCAGCCAGACCGGCGTGTCGGCGTCGGTGAGCGCCAGTGCGACGGCGGCCAGTTCCCGCGTGAGCGGCGCGGGCGGCGCGAGGAACGGGGCGAGCGGCCGGATGAGCCCGGGGCGGGCGAGGGCGTCCATCACGGCGCGGAAGGTGCCCTGCGCGTCGTGGACCGGATCGGCGAAGCCGGGGGCGAGCATGCTCAATCGTCTCCGCGGGCGAGGGTCAGGAAGTCGACCCGGGTGGCCGCCGTGCGCCGGGCCGCCTGTTGCCGGTCCGCCGCGAGCCGCCGGGCGGCGGGCGCCAGGGCGGCCTCGACCCGGGCGCGCCGGTCCGGGTCCTGCCAGAGGGCGTCGAGGATCGCGGCGAGCCGCGCCTTCGTGCGGTCGCGGCCGAGATGGTAGGCGAAGCCGGCCGGTCCGTCCGCGAGGCGGATGGCGGCCCGGGTCACGCTGACCTCGCCGAGGTTAAACGGGCGCCCGTCGCCGCCGATCCGGCCTGAGGCCATCACGAGTCCCGTCTCCGGCGGCCGGAGATCCGCGGCGGCCGGGGTGTCGAGGACCGACAGGGCCGCCTCCAGGTCCGTGCGGCTCGCCTCGGCACAGAGCGCCATCACGGCCTGGCGCGCCCCGATCTCCCCCTCGGATGCCGGATGTCTCGGGCTCGTCGTCATCGCGAATCCCTCCGTCGCTCGGTTGTATAGGTGTATAGACAACTGGCGTGCGCCGCACAAATGAAGTTTGGATGACAGGATGGATGCACAGGAGCAGGCACCCGGCCTCGTCCGGGGCGAGGGTCTGACGGCGTGGCGGCAGATCGCCGACGCGCTGACGGCCGAGATCGCGGCGGGGCGCTATCCGCCGGGACAGCAGCTGCCCGCCGAGGCCGCCCTGGCGGCGCGCTTCGCCGTGAACCGGCACACCGTGCGACGTGCCCTCGCGGCGCTCGCCGAGGGCGGGCTCGTGCGCGCCAGCCAGGGCCGGGGCACCTTCGTGGAGGAGGCACCCCTCGCCTACCCGATCGGGCCGCGCACGCGGTTCTCCGAGATCGTCGCCGGGGCCGGACGCGAGGCCTGGGGCGACCTCGTCGCCTCGACCACGGTCCCGGCCGGGCCCGAGCAGGCGGCAGCCCTGGCCCTCGCCCCCGGCGCGCCGATCCTGGAGCTGCTGACGGTCCACCGGGCGGACGACGCCCCGCTCTCGACGGCGCTGACCTGGCTGCCGCTGCCGCGCTTCGCAGGCTTCGCCGAGGCCTATGCCGAGCGCGGCTCGATCACCCGGGCCTTCGCGGCCTGCGGCCTGCACGATTACACCCGGCTCTCGACGCGCATCCGCGCCCGGCCGGCCGATTCCGCGGAGGCGCAGCGCCTCGACATCGCCCCGGGGCGGGTCGTTCTGGTGGTGTCGAGCGTCAACATCGATCCCGCCGGCGTTCCGATCCAGGCGAACCGCACCCTGTTCGCCGCCGACCGGGTGGAGCTGGTGATCGGCGGGTGATCGGCGGTTTATCGGGCCGGCGACTCAGCGCGCCGCCGGCCCGATGATCGCCCGGCGCAGGCGGGTCGAGACCCAGTCGATCGCCGCCACGGTGACGAGAATCATCAGCACCAGGAAGGCGACCTGCTGCAGCTCCAGAACGCGGATCAGCTCGGTGAGGTACTGACCGATGCCCCCGGCGCCGACGATGCCGATGATCGTCGCCGACCGGGTGTTCGACTCGAAGAAGTACAGGACCTGGCTCGCCAGCACCGGCAGGACCCCGGGGATCAGCCCGAAGCGGATGCGGTGCAGGCGCGAGCCGCCCGAGGCGACGACGCCCTCGCCGGCACGCTTGTCGCAGGTCTCGATCGCCTCGGAGAACAGCTTTCCGAGCGCCCCGAAATCCGAGCACGCGATGGCGAGCGCCCCCGCGAAGGGGCCCAGGCCCACGACGTTGATCCAGATCAGCGCCCAGATCAGCACGTCCACCGAGCGCATCACGTCGAGGCCGCGGCGGACGGCGAACCGCGCGAAGGGGTTGGGCACGACGTTCCGGGCCGCCAGGAACGCCACCGGGAAGGCGAAGACCGCCGCCGTCAGCGTGCCCAGGAAGGCGATGCCCAGGGTCTCGCCCAGCGCGTGCAGGAAGGTCCAGAACTGGCCCTCCGGGGACGGCGGCAGCATCAGCACCGCGAAGGTACCGAGCCGCCCGAGCCCGTGGAGGATCCGCGCCATCGAGAAGTCGAGGCGCCAGTAGCCGAACGCCGCGAGCCCGATCAGGACGGCGAGCAGGGCGGCGAGCCGCGCCCGCCCCGGCCAGTCGGTGCGGAACTGCGCGGGGTAGCGCGCGCGCAGGCGGGCGAGGTCGGCCCGGGCCGCCGCCCGCAGGGCCTCGGGACGCGGGCTCATCGGGCCTGCTCCGCGCCGATCAGGCGGTGACGGACCCGCTCGGTGGCGAGGTCGATGCAGAACACGGTCAGGATGATCAGCACGAGGATCGCGCTCACGTCCGCGTAGTAGAAATTGCGGATCGCCACGAGGAATTCCTGGCCGATGCCGCCGGCGCCGACAAAGCCCATCACCCCGGCCCCGCGCACGTTGATCTCGAAGCGCAGCAGCGCGTAGGAGGCGAAGTTCGACAGCACCTGCGGCAGCACCGCGAAGCGCACCGTCTGGACCCAGGTGGCGCCCGAGGCCGACAGGCCCTCGACGGGCCGCATGTCGATGTTCTCGACCACCTCGGAGAACAGCTTGCCGAGCGCCCCCGTGGTGTGGATCGCGATGGCGAGCACGCCCACCATCGGGCCGAGTCCGAAGGCGATCACGAAGATCAGGGCGAACACCACCTCGGGGACGGTGCGGCACAATTCCAGGAGGCGCTTGGCGCCGACGCGCAGCAGGCGCGACCGCATGAGGTTGACGGCGGCCACGAAGCTGAGGGCGAAGCCCGCGAGCCCCCCGAGCAGCGTCCCGAGATAGGCCATGAGCAGGGTCTCGCCCAGCAGGCCCAGCCATTTGGGCAGGCCCCAGTACCAGGCGCGGACGTCCTCGAGCGGGTGATCGAGGCTGATCGGCGGCAGGATCTGCTGGATGTAGGCGGTGAACTTGCCGATGTTCTCGGCGAAGACCAGCGGCCGCACCTCGGCGACCAAACCGGCGACCAGGGCGAGCGCCGCCACAAGGGCGAAGCCCGCCAGCGTGCGGCGGCGCGCAGCGCCGGTCGCCGCCGCGTACAGGCCGGAGAGGGCGGCTTCCCGCTCCGGCGACAGGGGTGTCAGACCGCGCAAGGCGGGCGGGCCCGGATCAGGACTTCCGGCGCTGCTCGTCGTTGAACCGCAGCATGTCGATGATCGGCTGATAATCCTTGAGGGTCACCGGCGTCAGATCCTGGTCCTTGCCGTCGGAGAGACGGTCGAAGGCGGCCTTGTCGGCCTTCGGCAGGGCCACGAAGGCGTCCCGGATCTTGGCCTTCAGGTCGTCCGGCAGGCTCGTCAGCATGGCGAAGGGCCCCTCCGGCAGGAAGTCGGACTTGAACACGATCCGGAAGTCCGATTGCTGCATCGGCGTGCCGTCGGGCTTCTTGAGCATGCCTTTGGCGGCCATGCGGGTGACCATCGTGTCGGTCTCGGAATTCCACAGGTTGGCGGCGGCGTCGGCCGTGCCCTGGGTGAGCGCCAGCACGGCGTTCTCGTGGCTGCCGGCGTAGAAGGTCTTGCCGAAGAACTTCTCCACGTCGTAGCCGGCCCGCTTCAGGAAGAAGCGCGGCGCCTGGTTGCCCGAGGTGGAGTTCGGATCGACCAGGGCGAGGTTCTTGCCCTGGAGATCCTCGACGGTCTTGTAGGGGCTGGAGGCCAGAACGTAGACCACCGAATAGTAGCCCGAGGCGCCGGTCTCGTGCTTCTGGTTGACGATCGGCTCGATCTTCACGCCGGTCATCACGGCCCGCGCGAAGGAGGCCGGCCCGTACCACGCGATCTGGATGTTGCCGGCCCGCTGGCCCTCGATCACGGCGGCGTAGTCGCTCGCCACCCGCAGCTTCACCGGCACGCCGAGCGTCTTGGTCAGGTAGGCGGTGAGCGGCGCCCAGCGGTCGGCGGTGCCCGAGGCGTTCTCGGCCGGGATCACGCCGAGCGTCAGCTCCGGATACTGGGCCTTCCAGTCCTGGGCGGCGGCCGGCAGGCCGAGGAGGGCGAGAGCCGCGGCGGCGCCGGCGAGAGTGCGTCGGGTGATCATCGTGTCGTCCTTCGTGACGGCGTAGGGCAGGAAGTTCGGCCGGCCGGAGGCCGGTCGGGCGTTTCCCGAATGATTGTTGGGGCTTGGAGGGCCCGGATCAGGCGCCGAGGGCGGCCTCGCGGACCGGCCGCGCCGGCACGAGACCGGGCCTGCCGGGCATCGCGGCCCGCTGCTCCGCCTCGCGCTGCGCGGAATCGTCCAGCACCTCGCCGGCCTCCAGGCCGTAGAGCCGGCGCGCCACGTCCTCGGTGAGGTCGAACGGTCCGCCCTCGAACACGACCCGCCCGGCCGCGAGGCCCACGAGGCGGTCGCAATAGGCGCGCGCGAGGTCGAGGGAATGCAGGTTGCACAGCACCGTGATGCCGTAGCGCCGGTTCACCTCGGCCAGCGCGTCCATCACGAGCCGGGTGTTGCGCGGGTCGAGGGAGGCCACCGGCTCGTCGGCGAGCAGGATCTCGGGCTCCTGCACGAGGGCGCGGGCGATGGCGACCCGCTGCTGCTGCCCGCCCGACAGGCCGTCGGCGCGCTGGCCGGCGAACTCGCCCATGTCGAAGCTCTCCAGGGCGGCGAGCGCCATGGCCCGGTCTTCGGCGGACCATTGCCGCAGCAGGGAACGGTAGCTCGGCACGTGGCTGAGCCGGCCCATCAGCACGTTGGTCATCACGTCGAGGCGGCCGACGAGGTTGAACTGCTGGAAGATCATGGCGCAGCGGGTCCGCCATTCGCGCAGGTCGCGGCTCCGCAGGGTGGTGACCTCACGGCCGTCGTGGAGAATGCGCCCCGAACTCGGGTCCGCCAGCCGGTTGATCAGGCGCAGCAGCGTCGACTTGCCGGCGCCCGACCGGCCGATCACGCCGACGAAGCTGCCGGGCTCGATCCGGAGCGACACGCCGTCGACGGCGCGCCGGTCGCCGTACTGGCGCGTGAGATCCTCGATAACCAGCATGCCACCATCCGCCGGGGAATGGCCGCAGGTAAACGCCGATTTCACGACGATTGGATGACGAATACAGATCGGTTATGTTTGCCGGCGCAATTCTTACATATTGATAGCCGGCTTAACCTTCATAGCGCTCGAGGAATGCTTCGATGGGCAGGCCGCGGAAATCCGGAAGCGCCCGGCGCAGCCGTTCGTGATCCCAGTCCCACCATGCCAGGCGCATCAGACGTTCGGCGACGGCCTCGGGGAAGCGGCGCCGGACCGGTTTGGCGGGATTGCCGACAACGATCGTGTAGGGTTCGACGTCGCGGGTGACGATGGCGCCCGCGCCGACCACGGCGCCGGTGCCGATGGTGCGGCCGGGCAGGACAACGACGCCGTGGCCGATCCAGACATCGTGGCCGATCGCCACCGGGCTCGCCCGGCGCCGGTCGAAGAAGGCGGGCTCGTCGGACTCCTCCGGCCAGTAGGCCCGTGCCCGGTAGGTGAAATGCGCCTGCGACGCGCGCTCCATCGGGTGGTTGCCGGGATTGATCCGCACGCTGGCGGCGATCGAGCAGAACTTGCCGATGGTCGTGTAGATCACCTCGCAATCCTGACCGATGTAGGAATAATCGTCGAGGATCGTCTCGGTGAGGCGGGTTCGCGCGCCGACCTCCGTGTAGTGACCGAGGCGGCAATCCACGACCCGGGCGCTGGGATCGCGTGCGGGTTCGAGTCCGAGGGGACGGTCAACCACGGGGCTCTCCGAAGGGCAGGCGCGCCAGGAGCCGGAACGGGCCGGACCCGTCCTGGGTCAGGAGGCACACGGCGTCGATCACAAGGGGCTCCGGCCCCGCGGCGGCGTAAGCCTCGGACAGGCGCCGGTGCCAGGCTTCGCGCTCCGCCTCCGGCAGGGCGTCGGTCAGGGTCATGTGGAAGCGGAAGGCCTCGAACACGTACGGGTAGCCCCAGCGCGCCAGCAGGGCCCGCCCGCGCGGGTCGAGGCGCTCCGGGCGGCGCTTGGCGCGCTCGGCCTCGGTGAGCGGCGCACGGAACGGGTCGAGGGCGGCGACGCACTCGGCGGCGAAGAGCCCCAGCTCCGGCGGGGGAGCTTCCGGCACGAGGGCGAGGAACGGCCCGAGGGCGGCGACCCGGAGCGGGCCCACCGCCACCGGCAGGTGCGCGGCCGCGAGGTCACGGGTGGCGGCGACGAGATCCGCCTCCGTGGTGCCCGCCGCGAGGCGCAGCGGCGCCTTGAGGGTGGCGTGGAACCCGTAGATCCGGGCCCCCGCCGTGACGGCGGCGAGGTCGCTCAAGCCCTCCGGGTGCGGGACCGCCGCCCCCGAGACGGGGTCGGTGCCGAGGACGGACCGGCCGAAGGCCTCCAGCCGGGAACCCGGGGCGGGCAGGCAGTAGAGAGCGTAGCGGCGCGACACCTTTCGGCCTCCGATCGTCGGCCGCCGTCAGGCCGTCGGCGCGTAGGGACGCGCCTCGGCGGCCCGCCGGGGGCGCACGTCCATGGCGTTGCCCCGCCACACGATGGCGCTCTGCATCCAGGCGCCGAGCCAGATCGCCGGGATCAGGGCGTCGCGCACCAGGAAGGCCGCCAGCAGGCGGGGCGAACGGTGCCAGCCCGCGCGGATCGCGAGCCGGTGCTCGGCGGCATAGCACAGGCCGGCGAGGCCGGCAGCGCCGACGAGGCCCGTGAAGCTGCCGGCGCAGAGGGCGATGAGAAGCGCCGGCAACAGGACACCGCTGCCGATCTCGGGAGCGAAGAACAGCGGGAAGGTCACGCGGCGCAGGCGCGCCCAGCGCAGCTGCCGCGCCCAGACCTCCTGGAAGCCGCGCGGCCCGAGCGGCTGCTCGAACGGGCTCGCCACGAGGTGGACCCGCTTGCCGGCGGCCCGGACGAGCTTGGTGGCGGCCGCGTCCTCGGCGATCTCGGCCGCGAGCGCCTGCAGGCCGCCCTGCGCCTCAAGAAAGGGCTTGTGCCACAGCATGCTCTTGCCCTGCGCGAAGCCCAGCCCGAACGCCTCGGCGGCGTATTGCCAGCGGGCCTGCAGGGTGTTCAGGAAGGCGCATTCCACCTCGGCCATGAAGCTGCCCGGGCGCGCCCCGGCGGGGGTCGAGCAGACGAGGCCGGTATCGTCCCGCCACGCCGCCTGGAGCCGCTGGAGGTAGTCCGGCGGCATGGCCACGTTGGAATCGGCGAGCACCACCCAGTCGTGGACGGCGGCCCGCCAGCCGCGCAGGCAATTGTTGAGCTTCGGGTTCTCGCAGAGGCGCTCGTCGCCGAGGATCAGGCGGGCGGGCACGCGCGGATGGGCCGCGATCAGCCGCCGGACCATCGGCACGATCGGGTCCCCGGGGTCGGCCACGCAGAAGATCAGCTCGTAGGACGGGTAGTCGAGGCGGAAGCTCTGGGTGAGCATCTCCTCGCTGTAAGCCTCGATCCCGTGAAGCGGACGGACCAGGGAGACGGGCGCGCCGTCTGGAAACCGCGACGGCCCGTGGCTCCGGCCGAGGCGCCGGCCCGCGACGCCGATGCTGACGATCTGGACGAGGGCCAGAAGCGCGCCGAGGGACAGGGCCGGCACCGTGGCGTCAAGCATGCGGATCCCTCGATCGATGAAGCGAGCGGTCCGGTCCGCTAGCGGCCGGACCGCGTCAGGCGTGTGACAGAGGCGACGTCGTCCGGCGTGTTCAAAACCGGAGAGTGAAGGTGCCCTTCACGGCCTGATCCTGGGCGCGGGCGCCGGTCTGGCCGGTATAGGCCACGCCCAGGCTCGCGTTCGGCGCCACCGCCAGATCGAGCCCGACCTGCGCCACCAGCGCGTCCCGGTCGATCGGCACGCCCGCGCTCAGGAAGGCCGGGCCCGTGCCGAACCGCAGCAGGGCCGTCGGCACCACGTCGCCGAACGCCCGCCGGTAGCCGACCAGACCCCGCAGCGTCACCGGAAGACCCAACCCCAGCTCCAGACCCGTCTGCGCCCGCACCCCCACGGTCGCCGCGCCCAGATCGTAGTCCCGCGCGACGCTCGCCAGCGCCGCCGCGCCCCCGGTCTCCGCGAAGGCGTCCCGCCGGATGCCGACATACGCCCCGCCGACGAACGGCTCGACGTAGGAGGCCGTCGGCGGCACCGGCACCGCGACGCCGTCCCTCGACACCAGAGCCGCCGGAGCCGGCTGGCCGAGCGCGATCCTCCAGCCGATCTCGCCGAAACCCTGCACCGTATAGCCGCCGCCATGGCCGCTCAGCGTGTCCGACAGCCCGTACAGCACCGCCCGCCGGGTGCGCGTGTCGGTCTCGGCGTAGAGCGCTCCCAGCCGCACCGACAACGGCCCGACCTCATAGCCGCCATACAGGCCGCCGAAGCCGCTCTTGAGCGTGGCGCTCTCCGCCCGGCTCGTGCCGCCGGACCGGCCGGCGCTGTCGAGATACGCCTCCGTGTAGCCGCCGACCACGCCGACGCGCAGCCCGTTCGACACGCGGACATCCGCGCCCGCCGCGAAGCCGGCGATCTGCCGGTCGAGGTTGAACGCGTTGCCGCCGCCCTCGGCCGTGCCGAAGGCGCCGAAGCCCTGGCCCCAGAGGCCGAACACCTGCGGGTCGAGGGTCCGCACCGGCACGCCCGCCACCACCGGCTGGCGCCCCGGCAGGTCGGCCGCGTAGGCGGCCGGCAGGGTGCCGTAATCGAGGCCGGTGCCGGGGCTGCCCCAGCGCAGGCGGTCGAGCACCGCCTCGCGCACGAAGAACGCGGTCTCGTAGGCGGTGGACACGGTGCCGGCATGGATGTCGCCGGCCAGCGCCCGGAAGCCGGCATCGGCCTCGGTGGTGGTGAAGGCGACCGCCGCGTCGAAGAGCCGGCCGCCGCCGGCCGCCTGGACGGCGTTGGCCGCCGCCATGCCGTTGCGGCTGGTGGCTGACGCGGCGAACGGCACGTCGTTGCGGGTGAGGGTCAGGTCGACCGCGTCGGTCCGGTAGCGCAGGCCCGGGCTGAGGAAGGCGAGGTTCGCCGTCACGCCGGCGAACTGGCCCGAGACGCCGCCGGCGGCGGAGAGGATCGTGTAGGTGGTGCGCGGATTGTAGGCGCCCGAGGCGGCCAGCACCTGGACGGTGCCGCCCGACAGGGTGGCGCTGCCGGTGGCGGCGATGCGGTCGGCCTGTCCGGCGGCGTTGGCCTCGACCCGGTAGGTCGAGCCGGCCGCGAAGGCGGCATTGCCGGCGACGGTGAGCGTGCCGATGGAGTTGCCCGGCGCAACCGTGCCCCCCGAGAGCGCGCCGATCCCGCCCACCGTGCCGGAGCCGCCGAGCAGGCCGCCGGCGCCCACGAAGACAGTCCCCGCGATGGTGCCGTTGGCGTAGAGCGCGCCGCCCTGTCCGATGCCGACATCGATGCCGAGGCGGTCGGTGGCGTCCATGCGCAGGGTGCCGGTGACGTTCCCGAAATACCCGGCGGCCGCATAGAGGTCGAGGCGGCTCCAATAGCTCAGGGGGCTGCCGTAGAAGGCGGCCAGCGCGTTGGTCTCGGTGTTGACCAGGATCTGGTTGATCGTGCTGGTGGCGAGCTGGCCGTAGAGGCCGCCGTTGGGCGCGAGGGTCCGCGCGGCGGCGGTCGATCCGCCGTAGAGCGGCGCGAGCAGGATCGAGGCGTCCGGCCCGCCGGCGGGAGCCGCCTCGCGGGGCGCCTGGGCGAAGCTGAGGGTCGGCAGGCCGTAGGTGAGGCGTTGCTGGTAGGCAGCCTGGTTACCGGCCGACGGCACGTAGGGATTCCCGGCCGCGTTGGCGGCGCTGCCCGCGCAGGCGGCGACGGTGTTGCCGCACTGGGCGGCGAGGTAGGCCTGCAGCTGGCTCTGGGCCGCCACGAACTGGGCGGGCAGGTTGATCGCCGTGCCAGTCACCGCGGCGTTGTTGATATAGGCCGGGTTGGTGAAGGCCTGGGCGAGGTCGTAGGTGGCGAGCGCCCGTCCGCCGATGATGTCCAGGGGGTAGTGCACGCCCAGGACGATGCGGCTGTTGGCGTAGTCGGCCGCCCGGGCCAGCATGCTCTGGTATTGCTGCGGCACCAGCATCGCGAGCAGGATGCCGTCGGTGAACGCGTAGGTGGTGTGCCCGCTCGGAAAGGACGGGTTCGTGGCGATGCCGTTGAGCGCGGTCGGGTCGAAGGTGTTGAACCGGGCCGGCGCCGCCTGGACGGGCCGCGAGGAACCGTAGACATCCTGGCCGGCTTGCGTGTTGGTCACGCCGTAGGCGAGGTCGTAGACGCTGTTGGTCGTGTTCGGCAGCCCGTTGGCGGTGGGCAGGCTGTAGCCCGCCGGCGCCACGGCCGGCACCGCCACGTAGTTGGCCGGGGTCACGCTCGGATTGTTGGCCGCGCCGTTGGCATAGTAGTTCTTGGCGACGCCCAGGTTGTTGCCTGTGAAACCGTAGGCACCGGCCAGCAGATTGACCACGCTGCCCAGGGGTCCGCTCGCGCCCTGCTCGACCCCGCGCTGGTAGATCGGGCCGAGTTGGGCACCCAGGCCGCCGACGAGCTGTTGCGGAACGATGCCGTTGATCGGCGTCTGGGCCGGCAGGCCGCCCGCGAGATTTGCAGCCACGCCGTATGTCCCGAGCCCGGCCGAGGACAGGTCGTTGCGCGCCGAGCCCAGCAGGTTCTTGTCGCTGATCGCGAGCTGCTGCTGGGCGAGCCCCGCGGCGGTGTTGATCGCGATCGACTGCGCCAGGTTGAGCTGCAGCGTCTGCTGACCGGTCGCCGTCGTGTTGAGCGTCAGGTACGGCGCCAGCAGATTGAGGACATTGACGTCCGAAGCGGTCGTGTTGGCCGTCTGTGCCTGCGCGCCCGGTCCGAAGGCAGCGACCGCCAACGCCACGATCGAGACGCCATATCGAAATGTCATGCCAACCCCCAAAGCGCGCGGCGATTCAGCCTGCGAGCCGGAGATTTAGCGAACTCTACGCGCTCGCCTTCGTCATAATCCAGTCACAAATCTAAAATCTTACATTTGTATCCTGCCAGCAACAGGATCAAAACTTTGCCGGCGCAAATCATATCATGACTCATCTTCGTCTTAACCTTGCAGCGCGTGCCGTCATGACATGAGGATCGGGGCGATGGCCGTCCGTCATCGCAACGGGCCCGGCACAGACCGCCCATCCTCGGCGGCCCGAACACTGGGACGGCCCGGACACTGGGGACGGGACGAAATCCCGCAAATCGCTTCGGCCGGATGCCGTTGCGCGAGGCTGGACGCGGGATCGACGTCACCCGACCGTCACGGGCACATTTTAATCCCGGCTCACCATCACGAATGATTCCGCGCGAGGGTTCATGTCCGATTCCGCCGTGGCGCCGTCGGGGGCGGTCGCAGGCCGGCAGGTAGGGGGCCCGCGCCTCGACCACGGACTGCATCTCGGCGGGGTGGTCGCCTTCCTCCTCGTGCTGGTGGCGGGCCTCGGCTACGCGGTGGTGAGCCTGATCGCGGACATGAACGCCGTCGGCGAGGCGCCCCTCGCCTACGGCGCCTTCGCGCTGCTCGGCCTCGCCTTGCTGATCGCCCTCGCCTTCGAGTTCGTGAACGGCTTCCACGACACCGCCAATGCGGTCGCCACGGTGATCTACACCCACTCGATGCCGCCGCTCGTCGCGGTGATCTGGTCGGGCGTCTTCAACTTCCTCGGCGTGATGCTCTCCTCGGGCGCCGTGGCCTACGCCATCGTGACGCTGCTGCCGGTGGAGCTGATCCTCAATGTCGGTTCGCATGCGGGCTACGCGATGATCTTCGCGCTGCTGCTGGCGGCGATCCTCTGGAACCTCGGAACCTGGGCGTTCGGGCTGCCCAATTCCTCGTCCCACGCGCTGATCGGCTCGGTGCTCGGCGTCGGCCTCGCCAACCAGCTGATGAACGGCGGCGACGGCACCGCGGGCGTCGACTGGAGCCAGGCCCTCAACGTCTTCAAGGCGCTGCTGTTCTCGCCGGTCTGCGGCTTCGTGCTGGCGGCGCTGCTGCTGCTCGCCCTGAAATTCGCGGTGCGCCGCAAGGATCTCTACGCGGCGCCGAAGGGCGAAGCGCCGCCGCCCCTGTGGATCCGCGGCCTGCTGATCCTCACCTGCACGCTGGTCTCGTTCTTCCACGGTGGCAACGACGGGCAGAAGGGCATGGGCCTGATCATGCTGATCCTGATCGGCGCCGCCCCCACCGCCTACGCGCTCAACCGCACCATGGCGGACGACACGACGCCCGCCTTCGTGCAGGCTTCGACGGCGGCGGGCGCGGTGTTCTCCGCCCGGGCGCCCGGCGCGGAGGTGCCGGACGCCGCCGCCGCGCGCCGGACCGTGACGGAAGCGCTGAAGACCAAGGACCTGAACGCGCCGCCCGTCTACGCCGCGCTGGCGGCGCTCGCGAACGACATTGCCGCCAGCGTGAAGAATTACGGCGCGATCCGCACGGTGCCGGCCGCCCAGACCCAGAACCTGCGCAGCGACATGTACCTCGCCGCCGACGCGGTGCGCGTGCTGCCGGGCTCCGGGGCCGATCTCTCGGAGGCCGACAAGGCGACCCTCAAGCGCTACGCGGGCCTGCTCAACGACGGCACGCGCTACATCCCGGGCTGGGTCAAGGTCTGCGTCGCCCTCGCCCTCGGCCTCGGCACCATGGTCGGCTGGAAACGCATCGTCGTCACGGTGGGCGAGAAGATCGGCAAGACCCACCTGACCTACGCGCAGGGTGCCTCGGCGGAGATCGTCGCGGCCGGCACGATCGGGCTGGCCGAACTCTACGGCCTGCCGGTCTCGACCACCCACATCCTGTCATCCGGTGTCGCCGGGACGATGGCGGCCAACGGCTCGGGCCTGCAGATGGCCACCGTGCGCAACATGGCACTCGCCTGGATCCTGACCCTGCCGGCGGCGATCACCCTCGCGGCCGTGCTGTTCTACCTCCTGCGCCACATGTTCTGATCCGGCGTCTGGCCGGCTGGCCGGAGACCGGGCGTCATCCCATGGGGAGCAGCCCGGTCTCCGGCTTCCGTCGGCCCCCTCAGGAACCCGCCATCGCCCGCACGAAGGCCAGGCAGGTCCGGCGCGCGGCCGGATTCTCGATCGCCACGAACGCCGAGACGAGGTCGGCCGCCTGGGCGATGGCCGCGTCGGGCCGGTCGGCATCCGGGAAGAAGCTCGCCACCGGCACGTCGAGAATCCCGGCGATGCGGTACAGCGCATCCTTCGAGGCCGCCCCGGGGGGAGGCTTGTGGGTCCGGGCGGGACCCGGGGACGAGGCGGGCACCATCACTCACCCCGCCTTGTGGCCGAGCTGGATCGCCCGGGCGATCTCGGAACGCCGGGCCGCATAGCCCGGGGCGACCATCGGGTAATCGGCCGGCAGGCCGTACTTGGCCCGGTAGCGCTCGGGCGTGAGGCCGTGGGCGGTCAGGTGGCGCTTCAGGGTCTGGTAGGCGCGGCCGTCGATGAAGCTGATCAGGCCCGCTTCCTGGATCGAGGCGTCGACCTGCTCCTGGCTCAGGCCGCCTGCCCCCGAACCCGATGGGTCGCGGCGGAGGACTGCGATCGCCGAATGCACTTGGTCGATGAGAGCCGGCAGGGCCCCGACGTCGATCGCGTTGCGCGAGACGTAGGCGGCGACGATGGCGCCGACCTTCTCCAACATGAACGTTGAACGGGCTGCGCTGAGGTTATCCATAGGAGACATCACCATTGAAAGGCCTGGCACCATGCGCCTGATCCACGACTGCCGGTCGGGGTGAACCGGGACCGCGGACGCGGATCAGGGTGCCGGATCGAAGGCCGGAGAATTGCTACCTCAAGTTGATATCGCACCAATTCTTGAGGTTGCAGATAATATACAATATGAGCGGGCCGGGGTTTGTCCGTGAGCGCGAGGTTTTTTGATCCGTCGCGCAGGGCGATCGATCCTCGAATTGGTTACCGCGGCATTCACTGTTTTCGGCCGCGAAGATCGGCATCCGAACCCGTTTTCGGCGTCGGCAGCCGCCTGTCGGGCTCCAGCCCGGGACGGTTCACCGGTGCCGTCTGCCGGGTCCGGGCACGGCCGTGCGGGATCTGCTCCGCCCGACGACGTCCCGCAGCCGACCGCTCTCTGCCCCCATCTCGGCGTCGCGGGGATCGATCCGTGCAGACTCTGTTCTCAACCGTCGGTCTTCCACCGCAGGACAGCGTCCGACGGTGGCGGGAGATCATCTCCGACCCCCTCATGACGGTCGAGCTTCGGACGCTCCGAGCAGAGCCTTTTGCGGCCAGGCGGGAACGCGCGGAGGTCGGTTCCCTCGTCGTGGTCGATCGTCAGCCGCTGGTGGTGATGACGGAGACGGACAGTCGCCGGATCCTGGATGTGCCGCGCGACCGTCTGGAGCGCGGCTCGGACCGGCCCGGCTCTACACGGCCCTGACCGTCGGCGCCGATCGCGCATCCGCAAGCCTGGCAATGAGCGTCTTCAGCGAGCTGATCCGTGTCCGCGACCGTCTCGGGGCAGCCGCAGCCGCGCGCATGACGGAGATCGGCATCGACTTGATCATCGCCGGTCTCTCGGAGCGGCTGGCCCGGGAGGTGCCCCAGCCCGTCAACGGCAGCGTCGTGGTCCAGCGCGCCAAGGCCCATCTGGAATCCGCCGCCCGGCGGCTGGCCGATCCGGCCTGCGCGCACCTGTCGATCGGCCTGCTCGCCTATGGCTGCGGCTTCGCCGGCCAAGCCCACTTCGTCCGCCGCTTCAAGGAGCGCCACGGGGCAGCGCCCCGCGCGTATCGGCAGGCGGCCCTGGTGGGCGTCCCGTAGCTCGTCGGCCCGGGACGCCCGATGCGGCCGGATCAGGCCGCCCTGTCGCTCCGGCGCAGGCTCGCCGGCATGGCGAAGAGCGCGAGCCCGGCGGCGACGAGGCAGAGCACCCCGATGCCGTACAGGGCCGGCGTCGTCGAGCCGGTCAGGTCCTTCACCCAGCCGACCATCACCGGGCTGACGATGCCGCCGAACTGGCCCAGCGTGTTGATCAGCGCGATCCCGCCCGCCGCGCCGACGCCGGTGACGAGCTTGGCCGGCAGCGTCCAGAAGGTCGGGATCGAGGCGACGATGCCGGCGCCCAGCAGGGCCAGGGCGAACATCAGCGGCACGATGTGCTTGTCGAACAGGCCGGCGCCGAAGAAGCCGAGCGCCGCCGTGATGGCGAGACCCGCGACGAATTTCGGCCGCTCGCCAGAGGCGTCGGAGAGACGCCCGATCACGACCATGCTGATCGCGCCGCAGATGTAGGGAATCGCCGTGAGGAAGCCCACCGAGGCCGCCTGGCCGCCGCTCGCGGTCTTGATCAGGTCCGGCCCCCAGAAGTTGAGGCCATACGAGCCGATCTGGAGCAGGAAATAGATCAGCGCGATCATCAGGAAGCCCGGCTGCCGGATCGCCCCGAGGAGCGAATGGTCGCCGATCTCGCGGTTGTGGTGGGCGATGCGGCTGGACAGGAGCGCCTTCTCGGGCTCCGAGAGCCAGCGGGCGTCGGCGATCCGGTCGTCGAGGCGCGTCAGCACGAGCAGGCCGAGGACGAGGCAGGGCAGGCCGCCCGCCAGGAACAGCCATTGCCAGCCGGCGAGGCCGCCGACGCCGTTGAGGCCGCCGAGGATGAGGCCCGCCACCGGCGCGCCGAAGATGCCCGAGAAGGCCGAGGCCACGAACATGAAGCTGGTGATCCGCCCGCGATGCGAGGCCGGGAACCACAGGGTCAGGTAGTAGAGGATGCCCGGCGCGAAACCCGCCTCCATGGCGCCGATCACGAAGCGCAGGGCGTAGAAGTGCCATTCGCTGCGGATGAAGATCATCAGCGCGGTGGCGATGCCCCAGGAGATCATGATCCGGGCGATCCAGCGGCGCGCCCCGACCCGGTACAGCATCAGGTTCGAGGGCACCTCGAAGATCACGTAGCCGACGACGAACATGCTCGCGCCGAGCCCGTAGGCGACGTTGCTGAAGCCGAGGTCGCTCTGGAGCTGGAACTTGGCGAAGCTGATGTTGATGCGGTCGAAGAACGCGAACATGTAGCAGATCATGATCAGCGGCATGAGCCGCCACGCGACCTTGCGGACGACGCTCGTCTCCGTCACCGCACCGGCCTCGACGGCGGCCGGCGAACCCGACAGGGCTGCGGTCATGGTTTCCTCCGTGTTGTTGTTTTCGGACACGTGGTGGGGGGCGCCGCCTTCGGACGGGCGGCTTGCCCCGGGTGAGCTCAGAGCCTGTTCGACTGGGCTCCTCCAACCCGCGCCCTCATCCTGAGGTGCGGCGAAGCCGTCTCGAAGGAGCCCTCCGGTCCGAAGCGCGATGCCTGAAGACCTCCTTCGAGGCCTCCGCTGTGCTCCGGCACCTCAGGATGAGGGCGCGACCAGGATCTCCCTCGCGTGGCGCGGGATCGCGGCCGCAGGGTCAACGCACTCTCAGGCGGCCTTGGCCGGCGCCGGGTGGAGATCGCAGGGGCGTCCAGCCTTGGCGACCTGGCCGGGCACGTCGTGGCCGACGAGGCGAGGCAGATCCCGCGACAGGCCGATCAGCGCCGGAAGGTCGAGGCCCGTCGGCACGCCCATCTCGTGGGCCATGCTGACGAGGTCCTCGGTGCAGATGTTGCCGGTGGCGCCGGGCGCGAACGGGCAGCCGCCGAGGCCCCCGAGCGCCGCGTCGAAGCGGCGGGCGCCCGCGTCGTAGGCGGCCAGCACGTTGGCGAGGCCGAGACCGCGGGTGTTGTGGAAATGGAGCGTCAGGCGCCCGGGGCCGACCAGCGGCAGGACCCGCGCGACGAGGCGGCCCACCTGCCGGGGATTGGCCATGCCGGTGGTGTCGGCCAGCGTCACCCCGTCGATGCCGAGGGACAGGTAGCGCTCCACTTGCGCGACGACCTTGTCGACCGGCTGGTCGCCCTCGAACGGGCAGCCGAAGGCGGTCGCCACCGTGGCGTTGGTGCTGACCGGGGCGCCGCGCACCGAATCCATGATCCGGGCGAAGCCGGCGATCGAGTCGGCCGGGCTCATGCCCATGTTGGCGCGGTTGTGGGTCTCGCTCACCGAGGCGACGAGGTTGATCTCGTCGACCTTGGCGGCGAGCGCCCGCTCGGCGCCCTTCGGGTTCGGCACCAGGGCGACGTAAACGGTGCCGGGCCGGCGCCGAATCCCGGAAAAGACCTCGGCTGCGTCGGCGAGCGCCGGCACGGCCTTCGGCGAGACGAAGGAGGAGACCTCGATCCGGCTGAAGCCGGCCGCCGCCAGGGCGTCGATCAGGCGGATCTTCTCCGCCGTCGGCACGAAGACCGGCTCGATCTGGAAGCCGTCGCGGGTGGCGACTTCCTGGACGATCAGCGTGTCGCCGCTCATGCCACGGCTCCCTTCTCGCGCAGCGCGGCGATGCGCGCCGGGTCGAGACCGAGCTCGGCGAGCACGGAATCGGTGTGGGCGCCCAGCGCCGGCCCCTGCCAGCGGACCTCGCCGGGCGTGTCGGAGAGCTTCGGCACGATGCCGGGCATCTTCACCGCGGTCCCGCCGGGCAGTTCCGCCTGCAGGATCATGTCGCGCGCCTGGTAGTGCGGATCGGCCACGATGTCGGCCACCGAGTAGATCCGGCCGGCCGGCACGTCGGCGGCGTCGAGGACGGCGAGCGCCTCCTCGACGGTCTTGGTCTTCGACCAGTCGGCGATGGTGCCGTCGAGCATCGCGGATTGCTGCGAGCGGCCCTCGTTGTTGCGCAGTGCCGGGTCGTCGGCGAGGTCGGGCCGGCCGATCGCCGTCATCAGGCGGCGGAAGATCGGGTCGCTGTTGCCGGCGATGACCACGTAGCCGCCGTCCCGCGTCGGATAGGTGTTCGACGGGGTGATGCCCGGCAGGGCGCCGCCGGTGCGGGTGCGGACCTCGCCCAGCAGGTCGTATTCGGGAACGAGGCTCTCCATCACGTTGAACACGCTCTCGACGAGCGAGACGTCGATGACCTGGCCCGCGCCCTGTCCGGTCTTGACCCGCAGCAGAGCCATCAGCGCGCCGATGACGCCGTGGAGCGAGGCCAGGGTGTCGCCGATGCTGACGCCGACCCGCGCCGGCGGAGCCTCCGGGCTACCGGTGGTGAAGCGGATGCCGCCCATCGACTCGCCGATGGCGCCGAAGCCGGGCCGGTCGCGGTAGGGCCCGGTCTGGCCGTAGCCCGAGATGCGGACCATCACGAGGTTGGGGTTGAGCGCCGAGAGCACGTCCCAGCCCAGCCCGAGCTTCTCCAGACCGCCGGGCCGAAAGTTCTCGACCACGACATCGGCGCTCTTGGCGAGCTGCTTGACGATGTCGAGGCCGTCCGGAGACTTCAGATTGACCGCGATCGACTTCTTGTTGCGCGACTGCAGGTACCACCAGAGCGAGGTGCCCTCGTGCATCTTGCGCCACTTCCGGAGGGGATCGCCCTCACCCGGGGGTTCGACCTTGATGACCTCCGCGCCGAATTCGGCCATCAGCCGCGTGGCGAAGGGCGCGGCGATCAGCTGACCAAGCTCGAGAACGCGGATACCGCTGAGCGGACCGGACACGGCTTTCCTCCATCTTTGGTTGCCTGGAAAATACGGCCGTTTCCGCCGCGAAGTCCAAACGCCATGCATCATCGTGCGTTCGCGAGCGGAGAACGCAGACTCAGCGCCCGGCGGCCCGGAGATGGTCCAAGAGGAGCGCCGCCGCCGGGGATACCGGCCCGGGCCGGACCACGAGGCGCAGCGTGCGCGCCGCCCAGGGATCGGTGAGCGGCACCGCGGCGAGCCGCATCGGCGGTCCGAGCAGGGCGTAGACATGTTCCGGGACGGTCCCGAGGCCCAGGCCGACCTGCGCCATCCGGCAGATGGCGTCGAAGCTCGGGACGTGCATGCGCAGACGCAGGGGCCGGCCGAGGCGCCGGGCCTCGTCGCGCAGGGCGGCGTAGATCGAACTCTCCGCGTGCAGCCCGACATGGTCGTAGTCGAGGGTATCGGCCAGGGCGACGGCGCCGCGGCGGCTCAACGGATGCCCGACGGGCATCACGAGGACGAGGCGGTCGCTTCGGTACGGGTAGGCGGTGAGGCTGCGGGTGTCGGTGTTGTCGGCACAGAGGCCGAGATCGGCGAGTCCCTCCTCGACGCCGGCCACGACGCCGCCGCTCGGGCGCTCCTCGAGGTCGACCCGGATCCCGGCCTGCGCCGCCAGGAAGGCCTGCAGGTCCTCGGGCAGGAATTCCACGATGGCCGAGAGGTTGGCGAGCACCCGCACGAAGCCGCGCACGCCCCGGGCGTGCTCGGCGAGTTCCAGGGCGATCTGCTCGGCGCTCGCCAGCATCCGGCGGGTGTGGTGCAGCAGGGTCTCGCCCGCCGGCGTGAGCCGCATGCCGCGCGGCTCGCGGGTGAGCAGGGTGCAGCCCAGCGCGTGCTCCAGCTCGGCGAGGCGCTTGCTCACCGCCGAGGGCGCGATCGCCGCCCGGCGGGCCGCGCCGTTCAGGGTCCCCTCCGCGCAGATGGCCGCGAACAGCCGGAGGGTCTTCAGGTCGAGGCGGCTGAGGGTTGCGGCCGCGGGCAGGTCGGCGGACATCCGGTGACGGCTCGGTCAGGCGTGCCGTCAGTCGCGGGATCCGACCGGCTGGCCGTAGGTGCCGAGACCGGCCTTGGCCCCCTCCCGGTTGACGAGGCCGAGCCGCAGCACCGCCTGTTCCAGGTAGTCGATCGCGTCGACGAGATGGGCGCGCGCCTCGGCGATGCTCTCCTCGCCCTCCTCGACCGGCGTCTCGGCAAGCTTCACCGCGGCGATCAGGACCCGGTCGCGTTCGTCCTCGATCCGTGGGTCGCGGGCGAGGTGGCCGCGGACCCGGGCGTCGAACGCCTCGATGATCGACCAGGGCAGCGCGTCCTTGCCGGAGGGCGCCCGGTACGCCAGGGCGTGGCGCCGCGCGGCGGCGCTGGCGGCCCGGACATGATCGGCGAGTGCTGCATCCATTCCCGGTCTCCGCGGCGCCGCGCCGATGGGTCCACCCGATGACCGACCCGAGGTCCGAACGTGCGCCGACCCGGTCCGTTGCCGAGGCCCTTACCGGGCGGCACCACAATCCTTCAAGGCCGAGGACGCGGGGACCTTACCTTGGCGGTTCCGGCGCTTATCTCTCGTGTTCGTGATCAAGCGGCCGAGTCTCGGCCGGCAGATGGGGGACGATATGGGAACGACGCTGACGGCCGGTGCGGGGCGCCGGACATCGCCTGCGGCGCGCCTTTTCGGCGTGCTCTCGGTGATCCTGGTGGCCGCGGGCCTCTCCGGCTGCGGGGCGGTCAACCGGGTGCCGACGCTGCAGGAGCAGGCCAAATCCGCCTGGAGCGAGGTGCAGAACCAGTACCAGCGCCGGGCCGACCTGATCCCCAACCTCGTCGAGACCGTGAAAGGCTACGCCCAGCAGGAGAAGGACGTGCTGATCGGGGTCACCGAGGCCCGCGCCAAGGCCTCCAGCGTGAAGGTTGACGCCTCCACGGTCAGCGATCCGCAGAAGTTCAAGGAGTATCAGGACGCCCAGAACCAGCTCTCTGGGGCGCTCGGCCGCCTGCTGGTGACGGTGGAGAAGTATCCCGACCTCAAGTCGAACCAGAACTTCCTCGCCCTGCAATCCCAGCTTGAGGGCACGGAGAACCGCATCGCGGTGGCGCGGCGCGACTACATCACCGCCGTCCAGGCCTACAACACCGAGGTGCGCACGATCCCGGGCCGCTGGATCGCGGCGATCCTGTATCCCGACGCCAAGCCGATGGAGACCTTCACGGCGACGCCGAACGCCGACCGGCCGCCGAACGTGAAGTTCTAGGGTGCGGCACCGGGGGCGGACCATGCCCGTCCGGGCGCGCCTCGCCCTGTCGCTCGCCGTCCTGGCAGCCTGCCTGACGGTCTCCGCGATCGGGGCGCTGGCGGCCGAGCTGGCCTTCCCGGCGCTGACCGGCCGCGTGATCGACGCGGCCGGCATCCTCACCCCGGAGCAGCGCGGCAGGCTCGACGCCAAGCTGAAGGCGCACGAGGACAAGACCTCGGACCAAGTGGTCGTTGCAACGGTTCCGAACCTGCAGGGCACGACCGTCGAGGATTACGCCAACCGCCTGTTCCGGGACTGGAAGCTCGGGCAGGCCAAGACCAACAACGGCGTCCTGCTGCTCGTGGCGCCGAGCGAGCGGAAGGTCCGGATCGAGGTCGGCTACGGCCTGGAGGGGGCGCTGACCGACGCCCTGTCCAAGGTCATCATCGCCAGCGCCATCACCCCGCGCTTCAAAACCGGCGATTATTTCGGCGGCCTCAATGCCGGCGTCGACGGCATCCTGTCGATCCTGTCGGGCGACGCGCAGGAATGGCAACGCAAGCCGCAGGTGCGGGCCGACGAGGTCGATCCCGCCCAGGTCGCGGTCTTCATCGCCCTGTTCCTGATCGTGCTCTTCGTCGCTTGGCGCATGAGCCGGAGCGGAAGAACGGGGCGGGGCGGCGGCCTCGTCATCCTGCCGGGCCCCGGCTCGGGCGGATGGGGCGGCGGCTTCTCGGACAGCGGATCGTCGGGGGGTTTCGACGGTGGTTTTTCCGGCGGCGGCGGCTCGTCGGGCGGCGGAGGAGCCTCCGGTGACTGGTAGACGCGCGGATGTTCTGACGTCGGAGGCGCGGGCGCGACTCGCCCGCGCGGTGGCCCGGGCGGAAGCCGGGACATCCGGCGAGATCGTCGTGATGGTCAGCCGGCGCGCCGGCGCCTATCGCTCCGTGATCCTGCTCGCGACCCTGGCGGCGGCGCTGCTCCTGCCCTGGCCGCTGATCGCCCTGACGGCCTGGAGCGCCGCGTCGATCCTGCTGGCGCAGGCGGCCCTCGTGGCCGCGATCCTCGTCGCAAGCCAGAACGAGCGGCTGCGCATGGCCCTCGTGCCGCGCCAGCTGCGCCGGGCCCGCGCCCGGGAGGCCGCCCGCCGGGCCTTCTGGTCCCGGGGCCTGAGCCTGACGCGCCGCCGCACCGGCGTACTGCTCTACCTGTCGCTCGCCGAGCGGCACGCGGAGATCGTCACCGATCTCGGCGTCCTCCGGGAGATCCCGCCCACCGCCTGGGACGGGATCCTCGCCGAGCTGGTCCCGGCCCTCGGTCGCGGCGCCGTCGAGGATGGCCTGACGGCGGCGGTCGAGCGTGTCGGCGCCTGCCTGGCGGAACATCTCCCCGCGGAGCCCGGCGACCCGGACGAGTTGCCGAACCGGGTGGTCGTGGTCGACTGACGGCTTTCCGGTCCGCTGCCGAGGACGGCCGCCACGGCCGGTGCGCCCCTGCCTTGGACAGGCCGCGCGCGCCTCGTGGCATCCGACATTCGGATCTTGCGCGGTTGTTCGGCCGGGTGCGATGGTGCGGTGCCGCACGAAGCACCCTCCGGTTGTGTAACTGCGCAGGCCCGGCTGCGATTCCCCCTGTGAGTCCGGCGCGCCGGGGGCCACGGGGCCGCTGCGCATGAAGGCGCCGGCACCCTGATCCGAAGCGCCGCCGGCTCGACCGGCTGCGCTCGAAGAGGCCGTGATGAAGATCCTGATCGCCGCGACGCCGCTCACCGGCCACGTGAACCCGCTCCTCGCCATCGGGCGGACGGCTGCCGCCCGGGGGGACGACGTCCTCGTTCTCACCGACCCGGCCTTCCGGCCGAAGGTGGAGGCGGCGGGTCTGCGGTTCACGCCGTACGCGGACCATGATGCGGCCGCGTACCGCGAGACCGAACTGCCCGCCGGCCCGGAGCGCTACCGCCGGGAATTCAAGCGCCGCTTCGTGGATCCCATGCCGGTCCAGGCCGCCGCCCTGCGGGCGCTGATCGCCGCCGAGGCCCCCGACGTGATCCTGGCCGGCAGCATGTTCCTCGGGGTGCTGCCGCTGCTCCTCGATACCGCGCCGCGGCCGCCCATCGTGACCGTCAACGTCAGCTTCCTGTTCCTCGACCGGCCCGACCACGCGCCCGTGGGCCTCGGCCTGCCCCCGGCCCGCGACCGGGACGACCTGGTCCGCTATGCCAGCCTCAAGGCCGGCATGGACGCGGCCTTCGTCAACCCGGTGCGGGCCTATACCGACGCGACGCTCGCGCGGCTCGGCCTGCCGCCGCTGCCGGCCTCGCTGCCGCATTCCATCGTGATCCTGCCGGACCTGTTCCTGCAGCCGACCGTGCCGGGCTTCGAGTACGATTACGGCACCCTGCCCTCCGGCCTCCGCTTCATCGGCCTGCTCCAGCCGCCGACGCCGCCCGCGCCGCTTCCGGACTGGTGGCCCGAGCTGGAACAGGCGAACGCGGCGGACCGGCCCGTCGTGCTGGTCACCCAGGGGACGCTGGCCAACGCGGATTTCGGCGAGCTGGTCGAGCCGACCCTCGCGGCCCTGGCCGACCGGGACGATCTGCTGGTCCTGGCCACCACCGGCGGCCGTCCCGTGGACGCGCTGACGGGTCCGGTCCCGGCCAATGCCCGGGTGTCGTGCTTCCTGCCGTTCCGGGACTTGCTGCCGCGGGTGAGCGTGCTCGTCACCAACGGCGGCTACGGGAGCGTCTCGCAGGCCCTCGCCGCCGGCGTGCCGATCGTGTCGGCCGGCCTGACCGAGGACAAGGCGGAGGTGAACGCGCGCATCGGCTGGTCCGGCGTCGGGATCAACCTCGGGACCAACGCACCGAGCCCGGAGGCCATCGGCGCCGCGGTGGGGCGCGTGCTCGACGAGCCCGGCTTCCGGACGCGCGCCGGGGCGCTGCGGGACGCCTTCGCGGCCCGGGACGCCATGGCCTCCATCCTGACGGCGGTGGACGACCTCGCACGGTCAGGTGCCGGCGGCGCAGGCCGTCTCGCGAGGTCGGCATGAAGCCGGCCGCCGGCGCCGGGGCGCTCCGGGTCGTCGTCGACCTCAACCGCTGCCAGGGCTACGCCCAGTGCTGCTACGCCGCACCGGAGGCCTTCGCCATCCGCGGCCATGAGATACTGTTCTACGATCCTGCGCCGCCGGCCGACCGGCGCGGCGCCGTCGAGCGGGCCGTCGAGGCCTGCCCGGTCCGCGCCATCAGCCTCCAGGCCGGCCCGGATGACGGAGACGCCCCGTGACCCCCGAACCCGCCGGCATCGTCGTGGTCGGGGCATCCCTCGCCGGCCTGCGCGGCGCCGAGGCGCTGCGGCGGGGCGGCTATGACGGCCCGCTCACCCTGGTCGGCGCCGAGCCGCACCGCCCCTACGACCGCCCGCCCCTGTCGAAGCACGTGCTCGCCGGGGAACTCGCCGCCGACGCCACCCGGCTGCCGGAACTGACCGACCTCCACGCCCGCTGGCGCCTCGGAAGCCCGGCCGTTTCCCTCGATCGGGCGGCCCGCACCCTTCGGCTCGCCGACGGGTCGGTCCTGGCCTACGAGGCCCTCCTCATCGCTACCGGCGCCGAGGCCCGGCCCTGGCCGGCCGAGACCGGCGGCGGGCTCGCCGGCCTCTTCACCCTGCGTGGGCGCGACGATGCCGCGGCTCTCCGGGAGGCCCTGGTTTCGCGCCCGCGCCAGGTGCTCATCGTGGGCGGCGGCTTGATCGGCTGCGAGGCGGCGTCGTGCCTGCGCGATCTCGGCCTGCCCGTGACCCTCGTGGATCCGAATCCGGCGCCCCTGGCTCGAGGCCTGGGAAGCTTCGTCGGCGGGGTGATCGCGTCGTGCCTGCGCGACGCCGGCGCGGCGTTCCGGCCCAACACGATGGTGCACGCCTTCGAGGGCGATGCGGCTGGGCATGTGGCACGGGCCCGACTGGCCGACGGCAGCACGATCGAGACCAACCTCGTCATCGCGGCCCTGGGGGCGACCCGGGCGACAGGCTGGCTGCGGGGCGCGGGCCTGAAGGCGGATGCCGGCGGGGTGACCTGCGACGCGGCCTGCCGGGTCCTCGACGCCGACGGGGCGCCTTGCCCGGACATCTACGCCGCCGGCGACGTCGCCCGGTGGCCGATCCCGCTCTACGGCGATCGCCTGATCGCGGTGGAGCACTGGGGCAACGCCGTCGAGCAGGCGGCCCACGCCGCGCGCAACATGCTGGCCGGCCCCGGCGACCAGCGCCCCTACGCGCACCTGCCGGCCTTCTGGTCGAGCCAGTTCGGGATCAACATCAAGGTGATCGGGCTTCCCGAGGGCGCCGATTCCGTCGCGGTGGTGCAGGGGTCTCGGTCCTCCCGGCGCTTTCTCGCCGTTTACGGCCGGGCCGGGCGCAGCATCGCGGCCGTCTCGTTCGATCAGGCCCGCTGGCTGCCCGCCTACGCGGAGGCGATCACGGCCGGCGCCGCCTTCCCGCCGATCATCGACGCCACCGACCAGCCGCGCGTTCAGACCGCCGCCCCGGGCTTCCCGTCTCCGCGCCAAGCCGCCCCGGCGCGCCCATCCACCGAGACCGTCGATGTCTGACGACGCATTGTTCGCCGCCGTGATGGATCCGGCAAACCGAGCCGATCCGTACCCGCTCTATGCCCGGTTGCGGCAGCGGCCGGTCTCCCGCCAGCGCGACGGCAGCTACGTCGTCTCCACGCACGCGGCGATCCGCGGATTGCTGTTCGATCCGCGGCTCAGTTCCGAGGATCTGCCGCCGCCCCGGCGTCCGCGCACCGGCAACCCGCTCAAGGACCTGATCCTCAATCCGATCAAGAACCGCATCAGCGCCACGCACCGACCGTTCATCTTCCGCGACCCGCCGGACCATGACCGGCTGCGCAGCCTCGTCATGCGGGAATTCTCGATCGCGCGCGTGCAGGCCCTGCGGCCACGGATCGCCCGCGAGGTGGACGCCCTGATCGATACATGTCGGGGACGCCGGGAGGTCTGCCTCGTCAGCGATCTCTCCTATCCCCTGCCGGTGACGGTGATCTGCGAATTGCTCGGCGTTCCGCGGGAGGACGAGCCGCGGTTCCAGGCCTGGGCGACGCAGCTCGCCACCGCGGTGGAGCCGGACGCGCGCCACGACGACGCGACCCGCCGCAAGATCGTCGGGGCCTTCGACGAGATCGCCGCCTACATGCGCGACCTCATCCGCGAGAAGCGGCGGCGCCCGACCGACGACATGCTGAGCGGTCTGGCCGCGCCCGGTCCGGACGGCCGCAAGCAGCTGAGCGATTTCGATCTCCTGTCGACGGCGGTCCTTCTGCTGGTGGCAGGCCACGAAACCACCGTGAACCTCATCACCAACGCCATGCTGACCCTGCTCCGGCATCCCGAGCAGCTGGAGCGGCTCCGCGCCGATCCCGAACGTGCCCTCCGCCTGATCGAGGAGGTTCTGCGCTACGAACCGCCGGTGCATTTCCGGACCCGCAAGGCCCTCGGCGCGATCACGGTGGCCGGCGAGACGATCCCGAAGGGCGCGCCCGTCATCCTGCTCTTCGCCGCCGCGAACCGCGATCCGGCCCGGTTCGACGCCCCCGACCGCTTCGATCCGGACCGGTCCGATATCGAGCATTTCGGCTTCGGCGGCGGCCTGCATTATTGCGTCGGCGCGCCTCTGGCGCGGATCGAGGCCGAGATCGCCCTGGTGGCGCTGAGCCGCCGCCTGATCGCCCCGCGTCTGCCGCAGGATCCGCCCCCCTATCGCCCGGGCGCGTCCCTGCGCGGTCCGGAGCAGCTCCCCATCGGCATCGACGGGATCGCCTGAGGCAGGCAGACCTGGCACCGTCTCGAACCGTAAAAGGGCGGTGAACACCGCTGTTTCACGTGAAACATTTGTAAACCTCTCGTCCTGAGCCGGTCCAGCAGCCCCGCCCAGCGTGAGATCGACGGCCCTGAACGTGTCGGTGGCCACAACGCTGCGGCCCGGCGGCCCGAGGGTTAGGCTGTCGGCGAGGCGATTCCCAAACGCGATCCCGGGGAACTTGGCCGTACCGCCGACGGCTTTACCCGGAAGGCGGCCGAGCCGGCCGCATTCCCGAAAGTCTTCGGAGATCCTCGCGATGAAGGCACTGTGCTGGCACGGCCGCAACGACATCCGCTGCGACACGGTCCCGGTCCCGGTCATCGAGGATTCCCGCGACGTGATCATCAAGGTCACGAGCTGCGCGATCTGCGGCTCGGACCTGCACCTGATGGACGGCCAGATGCCGACCATGAAGAGCGGCGACGTCCTCGGCCACGAATTCATGGGCGAGGTCGTGGAGGTCGGGAGCGGCTTCACCAAGTTCAAAAAGGGCGACCGGATCGTCGTGCCCTTCAACATCAACTGCGGCGCATGCCGCCAGTGCAAGCTCGGCAATTACTCGGTCTGCGAGCGCTCCAACCGCAACGCCGAGATGGCGGCCGCGCAGTTCGGCTACACGACGGCCGGCCTGTTCGGATACTCGCACCTGACCGGCGGCTATGCCGGTGGCCAGGCCGAGTATGTCCGTGTGCCGATGGCCGACGTCGCGCCCATGAAGGTGCCGGAGGGCATGGACGACGAATCCGTCCTGTTCCTCACCGATATCCTGCCCACCGGCTGGCAGGGCGCGGAGCATTGCGAGATCCAGGGCGGCGAGACGATCGCGGTCTGGGGCGCCGGCCCGGTCGGCATCTTCGCGATCCAGTCGGCGAAGATCATGGGGGCCGAGCTGATCATCGCCATCGAGACCGTGCCCGAGCGCATCGCCCTCGCCCGGAAGGCCGGCGCCACTGACATCATCGACTTCATGAACGAGGACGTGTTCGAGCGAGTCAAGGAGATCACCAAGGGCCAGGGTGCCGACGGCGTGATCGACTGCGTCGGCATGGAGGCGAGTGCCGGCCATGGCGGCCTCACCGGCGTGCTCTCTGCCGTCCAGGAGAAGCTGACCGCCACCGAGCGGCCCTACGCGCTGGCCGAAGCCATCAAGGCGGTCCGGCCCTGTGGGATCGTCTCGGTGCCCGGCGTCTATGGCGGACCGATCCCGGTCAACATGGGCTCGATCGTCCAGAAGGGCCTGACCCTCAAGAGCGGCCAGACCCATGTGAAGCGCTATCTCGAGCCGCTGACCAAGCTGATCCAAGAGGGCAAGATCGACATGACCTCCCTGATCACCCACCGCTCGCACGACCTCGCGGATGGGCCGGACCTCTACAAGGCCTTCCGCGACAAGAAGGACGGCTGCGTGAAGGTGGTGTTCCACCTGAACTGAGGCGGCGCGCTCCGGCCGCCGATCGGCCGGGGCGTATCCCCGTATGCCTGGCTGGGCGCGGTATCCCGGAAGCGTGTAGAGCCGGCGCCGTGCCCACCAACCGCCCGGGACGCCCATGTGCAACCTCTACAGCCTGCGAACCGGCCCCGCGGATCTGCGCCGGGCCTTCGCGATCGCGGAGGACCGCACCGGAAACCTTCCGCCGTTGCCGGCTATCTTTCCCGACCAGCTGGCGCCGGTGGTCCTGAACGGCACCGCCGGACGGGACCTCGCGATGATGCGCTGGGGCATGCCGGGGCCGAAGGCGTTCGGCGAGCATCCGATCACCAACGTGCGCAACGTCGCGAGCCCGCACTGGCGACCCTGGCTCGGGGTCGCCCATCGCTGCCTCGTGCCGGTCACCGCCTTCAGCGAGTACGCCGACACCAAGCCGCGCAAGACGCCGGTCTGGTTCGCCCTCGACGAGGATCGGCCGCTCTTCGCCTTCGCGGGGATCTGGCGGCCCTGGACGGGCGTGCGGGGGACGAAGCGCGAGAACCCGGACCGGGTCGCCGCGGAGCACCGGCTGTTCGCCTTCCTGACGACGGAGGCGAACGGCGTCGTCGGGCCGGTCCATCCCAAGGCGATGCCGGTGCTGCTCACGCAACCGGAGGAATGGGCGACCTGGCTCGAGGCGCCCACCGCGGAGGCGCTCCGGCTCCAGCGCCCGTTGCCGGATGCCGCCATGCGCGAGGTCGCCCGGGGGGCGCGGTCGGACGGGGCCGAGGACTGATCCGCCCTACCCGCCCGCCGGCTCGCCGGAGGGATGGCCTGTGGGGGCGGCCGTCACGCCGCGGGCCCGCCAGCGCTCCAGCACGGCGGCGTTGAGCCGGGCGATCCGCGCGCGGTGCGCCTCCCAGAACGAGAGCGGCGGCGTCGGCTCGGCGACCACGCGCGTCCGGTGGACGGGGCGCCCCTGCTTGTCGGCGAGGCGGAACGGGACGGCCGGGCGCGCGCTTGCCCGGACGAGGCGCGCTTCGGGATCGGCCAGGATCGCCTGGGCGCGGGCGCAGTAGAGCTGCGACAGGGGCGAGATCACCTCCGACCCGTGTCCCGCCCGGTACTTCATCAGGGCGCGGCAGAGGTCGCCGTCGGCCCGGCGCCAAGCTTCGGCGAGATAGCGTACGCCGTAGCGAACGTTGATCTCCGGGGCCGCCAGCTCGGCGACGGTGCCCCGGAAGCCGAGCATCGCCGCGGTGGTGGGCCGGACCTGCATCAGACCGACCTCGCCGACGCTGCCGACCACGGTGGGATCGTAGCCGCTCTCGATCCGCGCGACGGCGTCGGCGACCGCGAGCGGCAGGCCGGTGCCGGCGGCCTCGCGGGCGATGAGCGGCAGGAAGCGGGCTCGCGCATCGGCGACGGCCGGCGCCGGCGCGGCAACCGGGGGAACCGGCGGCAGGGACGCCATGCCGAGCGCATGCACCGCCAGAAAGGTCGCGGGCCGGGCCTGCGCGGGAGCCGCGCAGGTCAGCAGCAGGAGAAGCAACGGAGCGCGCATCGGCCGCCACGGAGAGGGTCCGGGACCTGTCTATCCCGGCCGCCTCAACGAAGCCTTTCGCCGCCCCGGCGACGGGCCGAAGCTACTGCACCGGCCCGCGCTCGCGCGCCTGCAGCAGCCGCAGGGCCTCGCCCAGGACCGTGTGAAGGTCGGCCACGCCCTGGGGGCTGAGCGGCAGGCCGACCCGCTGCCCGTGGATCGTGCTGAGGACCAGCATGGCGAGATCCTCGCCGATCAGCAGGTTGGATCCCGGCAGGCAGAGCGGCAGGACGAAATCACCCTCGACCTCACCGAGGACATCGACCGCATCCGCGGGCCGAAAGGGCGGCTTCCGATCGGTCATCGCTCCCCTCCTCGCTATCCGCGCGGCGCCGATGGGCCGCCCGGAGACTCATACCGTGCCTCAACCCGGATCCCGGTCGGGCATCCGCAGAGACCGCACCGTGAGCGTGTCGATCTCCAGCGCGCCGATCTCCAGGGAGCCGACCCGGGCCCGCCCCACCGAAAGGCGTCCGATCACGAAGGCGCCCACCGCGACGACGCCGAGCGCCGCGGCCCCGAGGGCCAGCGCACCCAGCGCTGACGCCCCGACCGTCCCGGCGCCGATGGCCCCCGCGCCCAGAAGCGCCGTGTCGCGGGGGTCGGCCGACGCCGTCCCGACCGTCCCGATCTCGGCCTCCGGAACCCTCGAATGCGGCATGCGGGATCCTCTCCGGCCGGTCCACTCCGACGACAGCTATACGCGACATTAACCGCGTTTTCACGCCGCGCGCTGACGATGGTCCTCGGTCCCCGCACCCCGGACAGTCCGTCTGCAGCCAGAGAGGACGTCGCCCGTGCAGCATCTGCTCCCGGCCTTCGCGATCTTCGCATCCGGCTGCCTGCTGATCCATGTCGGCCGTGCCTATGCCCGGGCAACCACGATGCTGCTCTCGGGCACCGCCCTGATGCTGAGCGTGACCCTCGGCACAATGGTCTGCCAGCGGATCGGCCAGCCGGTGCGCTCCGTCGCATCCGACGCACGAGCCCTCGGCCAATCCGGTCAGTAGAGCCGCGTCCGGTAGGCGTCGGCGATGGTGGCCTCGGCCTCCGCCACGTCGGCGGCCGCGGTCTGATCGGACAGGATGCGTCCCAGGCTCGGGAAGGTGTCGCGCGCGACATGGCGCGCCGGATCCCAGAGCCCGGAGCGGATCATCGCCTTGCCGCAATGGAAGAACGCCTCGCGCACCTGCACGACGAGCCCCGCGGCCGGCACCTTGCCCTGGGCGCGCATGGGCTCGAGCAGCGCGGCGTCCTGCGTCAGCGCGGCGGTGCCGTTCACCCGGAAGGTCTCGTCGATCCCCGGCACGAGGAAGATCAGCCCGACGCCCGGGCTCTCGAGCAGATTGAGGAACGTGTCGATGCGGTTGTTGCCGCGCCGGTCCGGGATCACCAGGGTCCGGGAATCCGCAACGGCGACGAAGCCCGGCGCATCGCCCCGGGGACTGGCGTCGACATGGCCGGCCTTGTCCGCGCTCGCCACCACTAGGAACGGCGCGAGAGCGATGAAGCGGCGGCCGTAATCGTCGATGTGGTCGAGCACCTTGCGGGCGGCGAGCGGTCCGACGGGCCCGAACTGCCCGCGCAGCGCGGCGGCATCGCGAATCGGCGTATCGGCTTGCGCGTCCATGCGAACCTCTCACGCCCTGAGTGGCGCGGCGGCCGCATCCCGGTCAAGCGCGATCAGGGCCAGACGTGGATCGCCACCGGGCGGCGCAGCAGGTCCCGGTCGGAGGTGATCGTGCAGCCCTCCGTGCGCAGGCGCGCGAAAGTGAGCAGCGCCCGGTCTCCGACATCGTCGAAATTGCGGCCCCGCGCGTCCGGATCGAGCAGCGACGGATAGGCGATGAGCGGCGCCGTGGCCGCGCACGGGTCGTCGTAGAGGGTTGCGCCCGCGAGGAGCAGGCGCGGGCTGTCCCAGGTGATCAGGTCGCGGGAGGTGGTCCAGTAGAAGCCGGATTGCGGGAAACCCTCGGCCGCCTTGGCCATGAACACGGCGATCCAGGCGCCCGAGCCGCGGTGCCGGACGACGGCCCCGACCGGGCCCGGGAACGGCCCGACCGGCCGGCAGGTCGCCGTGTTCGGGCGGGCGGCGCGGTAGGGGTCCGGGAAGGCGGCGGTGAAACCGGTGCCGGTCCAGGCGCGCCAGCGGGTCGGATCGGCCGGATCGTCGCTGCGGAACAGGCAGATCCCGGATTCCTGGTCGCTGCCGGGCCGGGTCCAACCGGTGGTCGAGGCGAGGAAGTACCGCCATCTCCCGTCCGCGACGATGTTCGACGGATTGAAGAAGCCGCGGTGGCGGCCCTGGTCGATCTCCTGCCGGAATGGGGCTCCGGCGACCACCACGGGCGGACTCTGCCGCTTGAAGCTGCGGCCGCCATCCGTCGAGGTGGCGGCCGTGATCGTGTTGTACCAGCAGGCCATGTAGGTGGCCGCCGGACAGCGGCCCGGATGCTCGTTGGCTTGGTACTCGTGGTGGAGGAGTGCGGCCACGCGGGCGCCGTCCTCGGTCCAGGTGGCGGTGATCCAGGAGCGGTCGTCGTAGGCCGCAGGATCGGATTTCTCACCCGAATCGAGCACCACCGTGCAGTCGAGCTTGAGCTGGCCGAGATCCGGGCCGCGCAGCGCCCGGTTGCGGTAATGCATCCCGTAGAGCGCCACCGCGCCCGCGGCGTCGCGGAAGGCGCGGGCCGGCGCGTCGGGGACGTCGGCGCCGTCGCAGGCATCGCGGCCGGCCTTGAAGATCTCCGTCGGCGGCCCGACCAGGGTCAGGGCCGAGAGCGGGGGATCGGCGGAGGCGGGGGTTGCGAAGGGGATCAGGACCAGCAGCGCCACGCGCCCAAGGCGCACCGCCCTCCCACACCCTTCTGCGGGGGAGGGTTTTCTGTGAAGCGGGCGGGGAGCGCGGCGGCGCGACGGTGCGGGCTTCAGCGCAGGTGGCGGTCCCTCCGGAAACGGGGCTCCCCTCGCCCGACCCGGGCTGACAACCGTGACGCCCTCCCCCGCAGAGGAGGGAGGGAGACTGCGCGGCGCCGGCTGCTCAAACCCGCGCGATCGCAGCGTGGTACCGCCGCGTCGCATCCCGGACACCCGATCCGCCCAGCCCATGGTCGCCATCCGGCTGCGTCCCGGCCGCGCCTGGACAAACAGGCGGAGATTCGCTTGAGAACCATTACAGAGTGCTTGCCGCCGGCCGTGCGGCCCGACTGAAAGTCTCCTATGGTTCTCCTGATCCTCGGGCTGGTGCTGTTTCTCGGCACGCATGCCTTCTCGATGGCCCGCACCCGGCGCGCCGCGATCGTCGACCGGATCGGCGAGGGCCGCTACAAGCTCGGCTACATCGCCCTGTCGCTGCTCGGGCTGGTGCTGATCGGCATCGGCTTCCACGATTACCGCCTCGCCGGATACATCCCGGTCTGGGATCCGCCGGTCTGGACGCGCCACCTCGCCCTGACGCTGGTCTGGCTCGCCTTCGTGTGCCTCGCCGCCGCCTACCTGCCGGGCCATATCCGCGCCAAGGCCAAGCACCCGATGCTGCTCGCCGTGAAGATCTGGGCCACCGCGCACCTCCTGGCCAACGGCGATCTCGGCTCGATGCTGCTGTTCGGCGGCTTCCTCGCCTGGGCGGTGGCGGCGCGGATCAGCGCCAAGCGCCGGGCTCTCGCCCCGGGGGCGGTCGCGGCTCAGCATGGCGGGCCGGCGGTGGCGCCGCAGGGCTGGCGCAACGACATCCTGGCTCTGGTGATCGGGACGGCCGCGTGGTTCGTTTTCGCCCGCTATTTGCACTATCCGGTGATCGGCGTGCCGGTCTGGCCGGGCACCGCCTGAGACACTGCCTGTCGCCAACCCCGCGCCCGTGTGTTAGGCGCGGGGCCCGAACGAGACGAGGTGGTCCGCTGAAATCATGCGGGCCGGGATAGAATGGCCGAGAACAACGAGTTCCTTCGCGAGGTCGACGAGGATTACCGCCGCGACCGGATCCTCCAGATCTGGAAGCGCTACAGCGGCGTGATCATCGCGCTCGCCGTGCTCGTGGTGGCGGGCGTCGCGGGCTGGCGCTACTGGCAGGCCCAGCAGCGCGCGGCGGCCGAGGTGGCCTCGGTGCAGTTCGACGACGCCAACCGCCTCGCCAAGGACGGCAAGGTCGCGGAGGCCGACAAGGCCTTCGACGCCCTGGAGGCGCAGGGCCCGGCGGGCTACCGCCTGCTCGCCCGGTTCCGGGCGGCGGCCGAGACCGGCAAGCGCGACGCCGCGGCAGGCGCCGCGGAGTTCGACAAGCTCGCCGACGATACCGGCCTGGGCGACGGCCTGCGCGACCTCGCGCGCCTGCGCGCGGCCCTGCTGCGCCTCGACGGGCCGAACCCGGATCCGGCGCTGGCCAACCTCCAGGGCCTGGCCGCCGGCACCCCGTTCCGCCACACCGCCCGGGAGATGCTGGGCCTCGCCGCCTTGAAGAAGGGCGATTACGAGGAGGCCGGACGCTGGTTCGACCAGATCGTGGCCGATCCTGATACCCCGCGGAACCTGCGGGATCGGATCGAGGTCTACGCGGCGATCGTCGCGGGCGGCCCCGTGACGGTGACCGAGGCCAAGCCCGAGCCCGCTGCCCCGCCCCCGCCGATCACGCGCTGATTTCTGTTCGGACTGTTTCGAGAACCACCATGGATATGCCGACCGTCGCGATCGTCGGGAGGCCGAACGTCGGCAAGTCGACCCTGTTCAACCGCCTCGTGGGCAAGAAGCTCGCGCTGGTCGACGACCGCCCGGGCGTCACCCGCGACCGGCGCGAGGGCGACGTCACCTTCGGCGGCCTCCAGTTCCGGGTGATCGACACCGCCGGCCTGGAGGAGGCCGACGCCGCGACCCTCACGGGCCGGATGCGGATGCAGACCGAAGCGGCGATCCTCGCCGCCGACGTGGTGCTGTTCGTGATCGACGCCCGCGCCGGCGTGCTGCCGGCCGACCAGCCCTTCGCCGAACTGGTGCGCCGGGCCGGCTGCCCGGTGATCCTGATCGCCAACAAGGCCGAGGGCGGGGCCGGGCTCGCCGGGGCCTACGAGGCCTTCACCCTCGGGCTCGGCGACCCGATCCCGTTCTCCGCCGAGCATGGCGAGGGCCTGGGCGAGCTGCACGAGGCGCTCAAGGGCGCCCTGCCCCAGCGCGACGAGGACGAGGACGAGGAGGACGACGCGGACGCCCCTGGCGGCCGGTCTCTTAAGGTCGCCATTGTCGGTCGCCCGAATGCCGGCAAGTCGACGCTGATCAACCGCATGCTCGGCGAGGACCGGCTGCTCGTCGGCCCCGAGGCCGGCATCACCCGCGACTCGATCTCCCTCGATTGGGAATGGCGCGGGCGGCGGATCAAGCTGCACGACACCGCCGGGATGCGCCGCCGCGCCCGGATCGACGACAAGCTGGAGAAGCTCGCGGTCTCGGACGGGTTGCGCGCCGTGCGCTTCGCCGAGGTGGTGGTGGTGCTCCTCGATGCCACGATCCCCTTCGAAAAGCAGGATCTCACCATCGTCGACCTCGTCGAGAGCGAGGGCCGCGCCCTGGTGATCGGCCTCAACAAATGGGACCTCGTGGCCGACCAGCCGGGCCTGCTGAAGCAGCTGCGCGAGGATTGCACCCGCCTGCTGCCGCAGGTGCGCGGCGTCGCGGTCGTGCCGCTCTCGGGGCTGGCCGGCAACGGCGTCGACAAGCTGATGCAGGCGGTGGTGCAGGCCTCCGAGGTCTGGGACCGGCGGATCTCGACCTCGCGCATCAACGACTGGCTGAACGAGGCGACGTCCCGCAACCCGCCGCCGGCGGTGTCGGGCCGGCGGATCAAGATCCGCTACGCCACGCAGGTGAAGAGCCGGCCGCCGCATTTCGCGCTGTTCGGCAACCAGCTCAACGCCCTGCCGAAATCCTACACGCGCTACCTCGTGAACGGCCTGCGCGAGGCCTTCGACCTGCCGGGCACACCGATCCGCCTGAGCTTGCGGACCTCGCAGAATCCGTTCGACAAGGGCTGACCCAGCCGCGGCCGGGCGGGGGTCCCCGTCGAGGCCTGCGTTGCATTCCCGCACCTCAGGATGCGGCGGGCGGACGGGGCCCGCTCTACCGCGCCGCGTCGGCGATCCAGTCCACCGCCGCCGCCAGCGCGGCGCGCTCGTCCTTGCCCTCGGACAGCGCGGCCTCGAAAGCCGCGATCTGCCCGTCCGCGCTGGTCCCCTCGGCCACGATCGACCGGGCCCGGGCCACGTCCGCTGCACAGCCGAGGGCGTCCGCATCCTCGGCCACGAGGGCGAGCACCGCCTCCAGCGCCTCCGGGAACGGGACGGCGTCGCCCCGCGCCTCGTCGATCAGCGCCGCGGCCACGCCGCTGTGCTGAGCGCGCCAGAGGTTCTCGGAGGCCAGCGCCCGCGAGACGCCGTCGAGATCGGCATGGAGGTCGGGCCGGCGCACGCACAGGCGCACGAGGCAGCGGAACAGGGCGGCGACGCACAGCGAATCGTCGAGCCGCGTGCAGGCATCGGCGATGCGCAATTCCAGCGTCGGGAACTTGATCGAGGGGCGCAGCGACCACCACAGGAAGCTCGCATCGGCGATGGCGCCCGAGCGGGTCATGATGGCGACGAACCGCGCATGGGCGGCGGCATCGGAAAAAAGCTCCGGCAGGCCGGTGCGGGGCAGCTCGCCGAAGACGCTGAGCCGGTACGCCTTGAGCCCCGTCGCCTCGCCCTGCCAGAAGGGCGAGGAGGCCGAGAGGGCGAGCAATAGCGGCTGGAACGGCAGCAGCCGGTTCATGAGATCGATGCGGGCCTCCGGGTCCGGCACCTCGACATGGACATGCATCCCGCAGATCAGGGCCCGCCGGGCGGCGATGCCAACATCCGACAGGATGCCCTTGTAGCGTTCGCCGTCCGTGGCGGTCTGGCGCGACCAGCGCGCGAGGGGATGCGTGCCGCAGGCGAGGAGCGCCAGCCCATTCTCCGCGGCGATGCCGGCGAGCCGGGCCCGCTGGCCGCCGAGATTCGCCCGGGCGGCGCTCGCGTCGGTGAGCGGCGGGGTGCAGACTTCGACCTGTGCGGCGACCAATTCGCGTCCCGTCTCGGGGAGTTCCGCCTTCACCCGCGCGTGGAAGGCGGCGAGGTCGCCGCGCGGTGTCCCACGGGTCTCGGCATCGGCCAGGAAGTATTCCTCCTCGATGCCGAAGCGGTAGCTGTGGGCGCTCATCGTGGCCTCCGGAAACGCGACGCGTGCGCGGCCAACGCGCCGGCTCACGGGAAGGTGCCGTTCAAGCCGCGCGCAGCGGTCCGCCCACCAGCCAGGCGGGATCGAACCAGCGGTCGGCCTCGCCGTCGTAGGGCAGGCGGGTGATGTCCCAGTTCTGGATGTACTTGGCGTAGACGTTCCACACCGCGATCCCGCCGCCGACGAAGATCCGCCGGCCGGGATAGCGCTTGAGCACCGCCTCCGGATCCTCGTGGCTGCGGATCACGTCGATGGTGCGGTCCTTGAAGGCGAATTCGGGCACCGAGGCCACCGTCTTCGGCCCGGCGATCAGGACATGGCCCATGGTCAGCGCGAAGAAACGCGTCACGTCCTCCACGAACAGCGGATCGGTGTTGCCCTCCCAGGGCAGCTGGCCGTTGAGGCCGAGCTGGCCGCGCAGGCCGATCGCACAGATGCAGCGGACGTCGATCATGGGAAGCAACTCAGACAGGAAGATCAGGCCTCCCCCATCCCCCCTCATCCTGAGGTGCCCGCGCGAGCGGGCCTCGAAGGCGGGGTCCAGGGATCGCGCGACCTGTGGAGCCCGCCTTCGAGGCCTCCGCTGCGCTCCGGGACCTCAGGATGAGGGGGGCGGTGGGGTGCGTGTTCGAATAACAGGGTACCGGCTCATTCAGGTGCGCGGAAACTCAGCACCCGGTCGGTGGGGAAATCGTAGAGCTTGCCGGTCTCGGCCCAGTCCGGCGCGGCGAGCCGCACGAAATGGGGGGCGAGGTCCTCGGGCGTCTTGAGGGTCTCGGGGTCCTCCCCGGGCATGGCCGAGCGGCGCATGCCGGTCCGCAAGGGTCCGGGATTGAGCAGCATGGCCCGGATCGCCGTGCTCTCGTTCTCGGCCGCGTAAGTCCGCACCAGGGCCTCCAGTGCCGCCTTCGACACCGAGTAGGGTCCCCAGTAGGGCCGGCACTTCGAGGCCGCCCCCGAGGAGACGAAGATCGCCCGCCCGGCATCCGACATGCGCAGCAGCGGATCGAGGGAGCGGATCAAGCGCCAGTTGGCGGTGACGTTCACGTCCATCACCTGCCCCCAGATCTTCGGGGTGATGTGGCCGATGGGCATGAGCGCGCCGAGGATGCCGGCATTGGCGATCAGGATGTCGAGGCGCTTCCAGCGCTCGTTGATCGCCGCGCCGAGGCGGTCGATCGCGTCGTAATCGGCGAGGTCGAACGGCACGAGGGTGGCGCTGGAGCCGGCCGCCCGCACGGCGTCGTCCAGCTCTTCCAGGGCGCCGACGGTGCGCGCCACCGCAATCACGTGGGCGCCGGCGCCGGCGAGCGCCAAGGCGGCAGCGCGCCCGATGCCGCGGGACGCGCCGGTGACGACCGCGACGCGGCCTTCCAGGGGTTTCTGAGACTCAGCCATGGAGAGGACCTAGCGCATTTCCGCCCGCGGGGGATGCCCGTCCGCGCACGGAATCCGCAGATCCGTCAATCCGCCTCGGCCAGCATGGCGAAGCGCTTCGGGCCGGCGATGGAGAGGTCCGTGAGGCCGGTCGGGTAGTCGCCCGTGAAGCAATGGTCGGTGTATTGCGGGCAGGCGGCGTTCCGGGCCTCCTCGCCCATTGCCCGGTACAGGCCGGGGATCGACAGGAAGGCGAGCGAATCCGCGCCGATATACTTGCGCATCGCCTCGAGATCGTGGGTCGCGGCGAGCAGCTTCTCCCGCTCGGGCGTGTCGATCCCGTAGAAATCCGGGTAGGTGATCGGCGGCGAGGCGATCCGGAAATGCACCTCGGCGGCCCCGGCCTCGCGCATCATCCGGACGATCTTCACCGAGGTCGTGCCGCGCACGAGGCTGTCGTCCACGAGAACGATGCTCTTGCCCTCGATCGCCGCGCGGTTGGCCGAGTGCTTCATCCGCACGCCGAGTTCGCGCACCGACTGGGTCGGCTGGATGAAGGTCCGCCCGACATAATGGTTGCGGATGATCCCCATCTCGAAGGGAATCCCGGTCTCCTGCGAGAAGCCAAGCGCCGCCGGGACGCCAGAATCCGGCACCGGCACGACGATGTCGGCCCTAACGGCGGCTTCGCGGGCCAGTTCCCGGCCGATCGCCTTGCGCACCCCGTAGACGCTCTTGCCGTTCACCACCGAGTCCGGCCGGGCGAAGTAGATGTACTCGAAGATGCAGGGCCGCATCGGCACGGCGTCGGCGAAGCGGATCGACTCGATCCCCTCCTCGGAGATCACCACGATCTCGCCGTTCTCGATGTCGCGGACGAACCGGGCGCCGATGATATCCAGTGCGCAGGTCTCGGAGGCCAGCATGTAGCGGCCGTCGAGCTCGCCCAGCACCAGCGGGCGGATGCCCAGCGGGTCGCGGGCACCGATCAACTTCTTGTTGGTGAGCGCCACGATCGCGTAGGCGCCCTGGATCGCCTGCAGGGCGTCGATGAAGCGCTCGATGATCCGCGGCTTCCGGGAGCGGGCCGCGAGGTGGAGGATCACCTCGGTGTCGGAAGTCGACTGGGTGATCGCACCGTCGCGGACGAGGTCGCGTCGGATCGACAGGGCGTTGGTGAGATTGCCGTTATGGGCGACTGCCAGCCCGCCGCTGGCGAGCTCCGCAAAGAGCGGCTGGACGTTGCGCAGGATCGTCCCGCCGGTGGTCGAGTAGCGCACGTGCCCGATGGCGGCGCGGCCCTTCAGGCGGGCGATGGTGTCGCCGTCCGAGAAGGAATCACCCACGAGGCCGGGGCGCCGTTCGGAGTGGAACACCGAACCGTCGAAGGAGACGATGCCGGCCGCCTCCTGGCCGCGGTGCTGAAGGGCGTGCAGCCCCAGCGCGACGATGGCCGAGGCCTCCGGATGGCCGAAGATGCCGAAGACGCCGCACTCCTCCCGGAGCGTGTCGCCATCGAGATCGAAATTGAAAGCGTCGGTGGAGGCGGCGGCGTGTGACATGAGGCGGTCGATCACTCACAGATCCCGGCGGCGAAGGGCCGACGCGCCGGTCGTCGCGGAAGCAATCCGTGCACCACCGGAACCGCTATCTAGGCGTTCCGCACGACGAGTCCTACGGCGAATACCGCAGATCAGCGTCGCGTCGGGGTCGGCGCGGTCTCGGTCCGGCGCTGGGGCGCCGCGTCGGTCTCGGCCGGGGCGTCGGCTGCCTCATTGGGCGGCGTGGCGACCTTCGGCTTCTTGAACTGCTTGAGGAAGCCTTCCGGATTCTCGGGCAGCTGCGCCACGAGGGCGTCGCCGGACTTCTCCAGCATCGGGCGCGTGCGGGCCTGGGCGGCCCAGTCCGGCACCTTGCCCTGGACCAGCCAGGACAGGAACACCCAGCCGATCACGCAGATCAGGAAGCCGCGGGCCGCGCCGAACAGGAAGCCGAGGGAACGGTCGACGGCACCGATCCGCGAATCGAGCACCACGTCGGAAATCTTGACCGTGATGATCGACACGATGATCAGGGTGCCGAGGAAGATCGCCGCGATCGAGGCGACCAGCGCGACGGTGTCGCTGTTCACGTGCTGCTTCACGGTCGGCAGCAGCATCGGATGGAGCGTCCAGGCGACCGCGGCGGCGGCAACCCAGGCGACGATCGCCAGCACCTCGCGGGTGACGCCGCGCACGGCCGCGAGCAGCGCGGAAACCGCGACGATGCCGAGCACGGCGAGATCCAGGACGGTAAACGGCATCGTTAAACTTTTTGGTACCCGCGGGGATGCCGTGTCCGACCTGCGGCTCCCCCGGACCGCGGTGGATTTATACCAAGCCGGATCTCGGCCGTCACCCTCGCGAGCCCGCCTGATCGCGCGCTGTGCCGTCCTTGCATCAGCCGCGCCGTTCACCAGGGCGCGAGCCGCCGCGCCGAGAGCCCGGCTCCACCCGGGCGCCGTACCGGTGCTATGGGTCCGGCCTGGGGTCCGGTCTGTGCTTCCGGAGCCCCGGTGGTGAATGGATGGAGGCGGTCTGCGTGGCCGAGGCCGGACCTGTGACGGAGATCGGCGCCCACGGCGCCCGGCTCACGATCGACCTCGGGGCGATCGTGGCCAACTGGCGGATCCTGGCGGTCCGCGGCGCGGGCGCCGACTGCGCCGCCGTGGTGAAGGCCGACGCCTACGGCTGCGGCATCGGTCGCGTCGGGCCGGCCCTGTGGGCCGCCGGCTGCCGGACCTTCTTCGTCGCCCATCTGTCGGAGGGGGTCGCGGCCCGTGCCGCCCTGCCCGAGGCGGCGATCTACATCCTGAACGGTCTGCCACCGGGCGTCGCGGAAGCCTTCGCGGCGCACGAGCTGCGCCCGGTGCTGGGCAGCATCGCGGAGTTGTCGGACTGGGCGGCGCTCTCGTCCGGCCGCCTGCCGGCGGCACTCCACGTCGATACCGGCATGAACCGTCTGGGCCTGCCCGTGCCGGAGGCGCTCGATCTCGCGGGCGATGGGCGGATCACCGCGGCCGGGATCGACCTGCTCCTCAGCCACTTCGTCAGCGCCGAGAAGCCGGAGGATCCGGTCAACGCCCGGCAGATCGCCGATTTCGCCCGCGTCCGGGCGGCGTATCCGCAACTCCGGGCCTCGCTGGCGAACTCGTCGGGCGTCTTCCTCGACGGGGCCCGGCACGATCTCCTGCGGCCGGGCTACGCCCTGTTCGGCGGCAACCCGATTCCGGGGGGCGCCAACCCGATGCGCCCGGTGGTGCGGCTGGAGGCGCTGATCGCACAGGTACGCGACGTCGCAGTCGGAGCGACCGCGGGCTATAACGGCCGCTGGACCGCGCCCCGGCCGAGCCGGCTCGCGACGCTCTCCCTCGGCTACGCCGACGGGTTCCCGCGGGCGATCAGCGGGCGCGGGCAGGCGCTGGTCGGCGGCGTGCCCTGCCCGATCCTCGGCATCGTCTCGATGGATCTCATCATCCTCGACGTCACTGCGGCGCCCGCCGCGACGCGCGGCGCAACCGCGGTGCTGATCGGCGACGGCCTCGACATCGACGCGGTCGGGCGCTCTGCCGGCACGATCGGCTACGAGATCCTGACCGGGCTGGGTTCTCGTTATGTTCGAGATTATGTAGGCTGAGCCACCTCCCCGCTGATCCGCCGGACCGACGGCGCCCCGGATTCGAATGGCCAAGATCCATCAGACCTTCGTCTGCCAGTCCTGCGGGGCGGTCTACAACCGCTGGCGCGGGCGCTGCGAGGCCTGCAACGGCTGGAACACGATCGTCGAGGAGGCGCCTTCGGCTCCCGGGCAATCCGGGCCGGCGGCGACAAGGCCGTCGCGCAACCGCGGCCGGGTCTTCCCGCTGGAGGGGCTGACCGGCGAGGCCAAGGAGGCGCCGCGCATCCCCTCGGGGATCGGCGAGCTCGACCGGGTCACCGGCGGCGGCTTCGTGCGCGGCTCGGTGATCCTGCTCGGCGGCGATCCCGGCATCGGCAAGTCGACCCTGCTGATGCAGGCCTCCGCCGCCATGGCCGGGACCGGTGAGCGGGTCGCCTACATCTCGGGCGAGGAGGCGGTGGGACAGGTGCGCCTGCGGGCGGAGCGGCTGGGGCTCAGCGCGCTCCCCGTGCAGCTCGCCGCCGAGACCAATGTCGAGGACATCGTCGAGACCCTGAGCCAGGGCCGGCCGCCGGCCCTGGCGATCATCGACTCGATCCAGACCATGTGGACCGAGACGGTGGAATCGGCCCCCGGCACGGTGACCCAGGTGCGCTCCTCGGCCCAGGCGCTGATCCGCTTCGCCAAGACCACCGGCACGGCGGTGATTCTCGTGGGCCACGTCACCAAGGACGGGCAGATCGCCGGCCCCCGGGTGGTCGAGCACATGGTCGACGCAGTCGCCTCCTTCGAGGGCGACCAGGGCCACCATTTCCGCATCCTGCGCGCCGTGAAGAACCGGTTCGGGCCCACCGACGAGATCGGCGTGTTCGAGATGACCGATGCGGGCCTCAGCGAGGTGCCGAACCCGTCCGCCCTGTTCCTGGCGGGCCGCGACCATCAGGCGGCCGGCACCGCGGTCTTCGCCGGGATGGAAGGCACCCGGCCGCTTCTGGTGGAGATCCAGGCCCTGGTGGCGCCATCGTCACTCGGCATGCCCCGGCGCGCCGTGGTCGGCTGGGATCCGAACCGGCTGTCGATGGTGCTCGCCGTGCTGGAGGCCCATGGCGGCATCCGGCTCGGGAGCCACGACGTCTACCTGAACGTGGCGGGGGGCCTGCGCATCACCGAGCCGGCGGCGGATCTGGCGGTGGCGGCCGCCCTGGTCTCCTCCCTGTCGGGGGCGGTGCTGCCGCCGGAGACCGTGTATTTCGGCGAGATCGGCCTGTCGGGGGCGATCCGGCCAGTGGCCCAGGCCGGATCCCGGCTCAAGGAGGCCCAGAAGCTCGGCTTCGCCAAGGCCTTGATCCCGCAGGGCCGGGGCGAGGGCGAGAAGGCGCTGTCGGTGGAAACGCTGCGCCACATCGCCGATCTGGTGGCGGGTATCAGCGCGGGCGCGCCGCGGAAGGGGTCCGGGCAGCGCGGGCGGCAACAGGCGCGCTACGCCGACGAGGAAATGTGAGGTCGTCGAACGACGGCCTGCGCCGGCAGGCTCCACACCGTTCGAGGGACGAGCGCGGATTCCCTGTCCCACACGCGAGAGGGCGCGCGTGGCGCCGGGGTTGGTCTGTCAGCCGCCCGTCACGCTCATGTGCCGCGGCACGGCGGCCGGGCGCTGGCGCTCGATGACGAAGTCGTGGCCCTTGGGCTTGCGGGTGATCGCCTCGACCACGGCCGCGGCCAGCACCGCGTCGTCCTGGGAGGCGCGCAGCACCGCCCGCAGATCGGCCGAATCCTCCTGACCGAGGCACATGTAGAGCTGGCCGGTGCAGGTCAGGCGCACCCGGTTGCAGCTCTCGCAGAAATTATGGGTCAGCGGCGTGATGAAGCCGAGCTTCCCGCCGGTCTCCTCGACGCGCACGTAACGCGCCGGGCCGCCGGTGCGGTCGGGCAGCGGCGTGAGGGTGTAGCGGGTCTCCAGGCGCTGCCGGGCCACCGACAGGGGGAGGAACTGGTCGGTCCTGTCCGCCTCGATCTCGCCGAGCGGCATGACCTCGATCAGCGTCATGTCCATGCCGAGGCCGTGCGCCCAGGCGATCATGTCGGGGATCTCGTCGGCGTTGACGTCGCGCAGCGCCACCGCGTTGATCTTGACCTTCATCCCGGCGGCCCGCGCCGCCGCGATGCCGTCGAGCACCACCGCGAGATCGCCCCGGCGGGTGATCTCCCGGAACTTGTCGGGGTCGAGGGTGTCCAGCGAGACGTTGATCCGGCGCACGCCGAGGCTCGCCAGCTCGTCCGCGTAGCGCGTGAGCTGCGTGCCGTTGGTGGTCAGCGTCAGCTCCTCCAGCGCGCCGGAATCGAGGTGGCGCGAGAGGCGGCGGAACAGGTGCATGATGTCGCGCCGCACCAGCGGCTCGCCGCCGGTGATCCGGAGCTTGCGGACGCCCCGGGCGATGAACACGCCGCAGAGCCGGTCCAGCTCCTCCAGGGTCAGCAGATCGCGCTTGGGCAGGAACTGCATGTGCTCGGACATGCAGTAGGCGCAGCGCAGATCGCAACGATCCGTCACCGAGATGCGCAGATACGAAATCGCCCGCTGGAACGGGTCGATCAGCGGGGCGGGCCCGGCGGGCACGCCGACCGCGGACGTCTGCGGCGTCAGGGAGCTGTCATCGAGCATCGTCCGGCATATGATGTCCCGGACGGTCGCGGGCAAGCAGGTCCCGCGCCGCAGCCCCAGATTGCGTGAGGAGTGTGACCCGTGAGCGAGGATCTGTGGCCGACTGAGATCCGCCTGTCGGCCGATCGGCGGGTGCTCAACGTCGCCTTCGAGGACGGGGCGCGCTTCGCCCTGCCGGCCGAGTACCTGCGCGTGTCGAGCCCCTCGGCCGAGGTGCAGGGCCACTCACCGCTGGAGCGCAAGGTGATCGGCGGCAAGCGGTCCGTGGCGATCCTGGCGGTGGAGCCGATCGGCAACTACGCGGTGAAGCTCGGCTTCGACGACATGCACGACACCGGCATCTATGGCTGGGGCTACCTCCACACCCTCGGCCGCGAGTACGAGACGCGCTGGACCACCTATCTCGGCGAACTCGCCGAGCGCGGCCTCGACCGCGACACGGCGCGGCAGGCTTCGGTCAAGTCCGGCGGGGGCTGCGGCTCGGGTTCGTGCGGGTGCCATTGAGGGCCGCGGCGGACGCTGCTCGCCGCACCGTTTCCGGCGCGGGATGCCGCGACGACCGGCCGCCGCGGCTCGGCGGCTGAAGCCGCGCCACCCTGGGGCGTCGCGCCGCGTGCGCGAGGACGGCGTGGGTCACTGCGCCGCCCGGTAGGCCGAAGCCTTGCATCGCCATGACGGCACACCGACCGCTTCCCTTGGAGCCGCCATGGCCTTCGCCTGCACCATCCCAGCCGTCCCGACCGTCCAGCAGGACGACGCCACCGTGCGCATCACCCGCTGGGACTTCCCGCCGGGCGCCGTGACCGGCTGGCACGAGCACGGCTGGCCCTACTTCGTGGTGATGCTGATGGATGGGATCCTGCGCGTCCACGACGGCACGGCGGTGAGCGAGACGGCGCTCGCGGCCGGCCAATCCTACATGCGCCCGGCCGGCATCCGGCACGACGTGATGAACGGCTCGGACCACCCGATCGCCTTCGTGGAGATCGAGGTGAAGCGCCCGGACGCGCTGGTGATCCTGCCGGGCGCCTGAACGCGAAAGGGCCGACCTGTGACGGTCGGCCCCTCCCAAAGGTCCGAACGCCTCAGCGCTGGACGATGACCTTCGTGCCGACCTTGGCGCGGGTGTAGAGGTCCGTCACGTCGTCGTTGGTCATGCGGATGCAGCCCGACGAGACGGCGGTGCCGATGGTCTCCGGCTCATTGGAGCCGTGGATCCGGTAGATCGAGCCGCCGAGATACATGGCGCGGGCGCCCAGCGGGTTCTCGAGGCCGCCCTTCATGTAGCGCGGCAGGTCGGGCCGGCGCTTCAGCATGGTCGACGGCGGGCGCCAATCCGGCCACTCGCGCTTCATCGTGATGGTCTGCACGCCACCCCAGGTGAAGCCCGGCCGGCCGACGCCGACGCCGTAGCGCAGGGCCTGACCGCCGCCCAGCACGTAGTAGAGCCGCCGCTCGGCGGTGGAGACGACGATCGTGCCGGCGCCGTAGGGGCCGTTATAGGCCACCGTCTCGCGCGGGATCGCCGACATCTGCGGGACCGCGGCGTCGGCGTTCAGCGGGTCGGCGGGGTTGAGCGAGGCGTTCGCCACCGGCACCGCAACCGTCTCGACGGCTTGCGGGCGCACGCGCACGGTGAGCGCGTCGTTCAGGGGCTGGCGGGTCAGCGGGTCGATCTCGTAGGCCAGAACCGGCGCGGCGGAGGCGGCCACGCCGAAAAGCCCGATCAGGGCGGGGAGAAAACGACGCATCAAAGCCTCTCGGGGCAGGCGCGGACTATGGCGGGAACGCGGCGAATACCGGGGCACGATGCCGTGCCGATCCTCGCCAAGGGGTAAACGCTCGCGCCTCGAATCCAAGCCTGAAACCGCCCCGCCCGGGCGGTTCCGCCCGCCCGTGACTCGATGGCAACACTGTGGCAGCTTGGCCGTAGCCCCGGGATGAATGCCGACGGTCCCGGCGTCCGGTGCCTTCGCCCCGCCGGCGAAGGCCTGCTCGCATCCCGTCTCCGGTCGATGGCGCCGGCACCACCGTCCTTGCGCGCCGAGAGAAGCAATCCCGTCCGCGTGGCAGGTCCTTCAGCCCTGCGCGCCTGGGGCGCTTCGCTGCGCGCGACGACGGCAAGGGCCGGCTCGAACGACGGCCCGCGACCGGCGCCCGAATCAGGCCTCGTCGGCGGCGAGCCAGATGGCCGGCTCGCGGGGGACCGTTCGGAGCGGAGCCGGTGCGGAGGGCAGGCCGCGGAGCTGGGCGAGTTCGGCGAGCTCCGGCGCCTGCGCGGTGTCGTCGGCGTTCAGGAACAGGCCGCGCGCCCGGGCGGCGCGGCCGAGATCGGCCCGGCTCGTCCAGACGCTCTGGGCCGGGCTCGTGAGGAGCGCCAGGGCCAGCGGCGCCATCCAGAGGGCGAGCCACGCGTTCCCGACAAGGAGCAGCGCGAAGACCATCAGCCCGCCGACCACCACGGCGTCCGCCTGGAGCCGGAAGGCCTCCGCCCAGGACAGTTGCCGATCGTCGCGATCCTGCGTCTCCCAGCGCACCACCCGGCCGAAGAAGGTCGAGACCACGGCCCCGGCGGTGAACAGGGTCAGGACCGGCCACAGGAACACCCACACCGCCTGCTCCAGGGCGGCGCTCGCGAGCAGCGCCCGGGTGCCGCCGAAGGCCGCCCGGCGCTCCGGCGATGCCAGGACATGGACGAGGCTGAGGAGCTTCGGCAGGGCCAGGATTGCGAGGCTGAGGGCGGCCAGGGCGTGGGCGGCCGCGCCCTGCCCGGTCAGCCCGTAGGCCAGGAGGCCGAGATCGCCGGTCCGGGCGGCCTGCCACGCGGCGAGGCCGAGGAAGGCGATCCAGAGCGGCAGCATCCCGTAGGAGAGGATCCCGACCAGGAGATGCCAGCGGCTCGCCGCGTGCAGGCCCGCCCAGGGCAGCACGCGCAGGTGCTGGAGATTGCCCTGGCACCAGCGGCGCTCGCGGCCGAGCAGGTCGATGAGGTTGGTGGGCATCTCCTCCCAGGTGCCGCCCATCTCGGGCAGGAGCCGCACCTCCCAACCGGCGCGGACCATCAGCGCGCCCTCGACGATGTCGTGGCACAGGATCTCGCCGCCCAGCGGCTCCCGGCCCGGGAGCTTCGGGAGCTGCGCATTCTCCGCGAAGGCCTCGATCCGCAGGATCGCGTTGTGCCCCCAGTAGCTGCCCTCCGGCCCCTGCCAGGTCTCCAGGCAGCGCAAGGCCAGCGGCGCGTAGAGGCGGACGGCGAATTGCTGGATGCGGGCGAAGAGCGTGTCGCGACCGGCCGCGTAGGAGACGGTCTGGATCAGGCCGGTGCGGGGGCTCGCCTGCATCAGCCCGACGAGCCGGGTCATGGCCGCGGCGGTCATCAGGCTGTCGGCGTCCAGCACGATCATGAAGGCGTATTCGGCACCGTAGCTGCGGCAGAACTCGCCGATGTTGCCGGCCTTGCGGCCGAGATTCTCCGCCCGGCGCCGGTAGCGGATCCGCGGCAGGGCCGGATCCTGTGCCGCCCAGGCCTGGATGCGCGCGAATTCGTGCTCCTCCACGGCGGCGATCGCCCCGTCCCGCGTGTCGGAGAGGACGAAGATGTCGATGCCCTGCGCGTCGGTACGGGCCAGCGAGCGGGCCATCACCCGCAGGCGGGCGAACACCGCGACCGCGTCCTCGGCGTGGATCGCCACCACGGCGGCGGTGCGTCCGGTCCCAGCCGGCCCGGCACCCGCCGCTTCCGAGCAGCGCTCCAGCGCGGATTTCGCCCGGTCGCCCAGGAGGGAAGCGACGAACCCGTAGACGTACTGGCAGGCGACGAAGGCCTGCCAGCCCATCACGAGGCCGAACAGAACCAGGACCGCCCAGGCAAGCGGGCTGACGCCCGCCGGATAGGCGAGCGCGGCGAGCCACACGAGACCGCCGGCGGTGCCGAGGCTCGGGACGGCCAGGGCCAGGCGCCGGGCGCGCAGGGCGCCGCGGCCCGCGCCGGTCCAGACCTCGCGACAGGATGCGGCGTCCGACGGATCGGGTATGGCGGGATCCGCGTTCCGGTGCGACCGCTCGGCGGAGGAGGTGACGCGTGAGGACATGGCGCGAGGAACTCGACCGTGGAAGGCTGCCGGCCGCCCGGCCGTCGGAGGCCGGGAACCGATGACCGTGGATACCGATGTGCGGGGTGAGGACACGGAGCCGACCCGGCAGCACAGACCGCCGGAAGCCGAACGGATCAATCCCCCCTCCCGACGCCGCGTTCTTCGAACAGCTCTGGCCGCGGCTGCCGGCACGGTTCTACCTAGCGCGGCTGATCTGAATGGGTCCAGAACGTGGGCCGGGCCGGCGCTTCCGCCGCAGGGGGGCGCAATGACCTTCGAAACCCTGTCGGCGGAGGCGGCACGCCTCGCCGCGGCCCCCTATGCCGCCCCGCCCGAGGATCTTCCGCCGGCGCTCGCCGCCCTCGACTACGACGGCTACCGCGCCATCACCTTCCGTCCGGCCGAGAGCCTGCACCTCGGCGACCATTTCAGCGCCCAGCTGTTCCACCGCGGCTTCCTGCAGCGCAAGCGCGTGGCGCTCTACCTCCAGCCGCGGCGCGGGCCGGCGCGCCCGATCCCCTACGAGACCCGCCTGTTCGATCTGGGCCGGCGGCTCGCCGGCCAGAGCTTCGCGCCGGATCTCGGCTTCGCGGGCTTCCGCCTGCACTACGCCTTCCCGGACATGCCGGCGTGGCGACCGAAGGGCTTCCAGGAGGAGTTTCTCGTCTTCCTGGGGGCCTCCTATTTCCGCCTGCGCGCGGCCCATCAGGAATACGGGCTCTCGGCCCGGGGGCTCGCCATCGGCACGGGCGCGCCGGAGGGCGAGGAATTTCCCGACTTCGTCGCCCACTGGATCTGCGAACCGGAGCCGGAAGCCCGCACCCTGACGGTGCTCTCGCTGCTCGACAGCCCGAGCGTGGCCGGCGCCTTCCGGTTCGCCATCAGCCCCGGAGACCCGGCGCGGATCGCCGTCACCGCGGCGCTCCATCCACGCCGGTCGATCGCGAAGCTCGGGCTGGCCCCCCTCACCAGCATGTTCCTGTACGGGCAGAACGGGCCCGGGGCGCGGGGGGCCAAGCCGTTCGACGACTTCCGGCCGCAGGTCCACGATTCCGACGGCCTCTGCGTCGCGGCCGGGGCCGATTCGGCGCGGGTCGACCGGATCTGGCGGCCCCTGGTCAACGGGCGCAAGCAGCCGCAGATCTCCGCCTTCGCGGCCCGGCCGCTCGCCGGCTTCGGGCTGCTGCAGCGGGAGCGGACCTTCGCGGCCTATCTCGACGTCGAGGCGCGGCACGAGGCGCGACCGGGCCTGTGGGTGGCCCCGGATCCCGCCGGGGGCGCCTTCGCGAACGGCGCCGTGCAGCTCTTCGAGATCCCGTCGGGCGAAGAGTACATGGACAACATCGTGGCGGCCTTCGTGCCCGCGGCGCCGGCGCAGCCCGGCGCGCCGCTGCATCTCACCTACGGCCTGACCACGGTGGGGGCGGAGCCCGTGCCGGCGATCCCGGACGCCGCCCTCGCCCGGGTGACCTCGACGCGATTCGGGTCCGCGGAACGCCTGCGCCCCATCACCCCGCCGAGCCCGCAGCGGCGGCTCTGCGTGATCGATTTCGAGGGTCCGGGCCTGCCGAAATCTGCCGACGAGGCGGTCACCGCCGAGGTCTCGGCCAGTGCCGGCACGATGCACGAGCCGGTGGCCAACTTCGTGCCGCAGACCGGCGGCTGGCGGATCTATGTCGAGTGGCGCCCGCCGGAACCGATGCCGGCGGGCGACGTCGTGCTGCGCGCCCGGCTGGTCCGCGGGACGACGCCCCTCAGCGAGACCTGGGACGCCGCCCTGTAACCCCGTGATCGCGCGCGACGCGAAGCGACCCGGGGCAGCGCGACGCCGGGTCTCGCCGCTCCGACCGGGGCGCGGCGCGACGGTTCGGGCGGCGAACGCTCAGGCGGTCCGGCGCTCCTGCTCCAGGCGGCGGGCCAGGCGGGTGGCGCCGTAGACCTCGCTCAGGCGGCGACGGGCGGCGGAGACCGGCGGGGCCTGCCGTTCGACATGGGCGGCGGCGATGACGCGCAGGGCGGCGGCGACCGAACGCTCCAGGCGACGCTCGGCCTGAGCGGCCGCGTCGTGATGATTGTCCAGCATTGATGATCCCTCGTGCTGCGCCGTATCCGCCCTCTCGCGGGGCGGTATCCGACGGCGCAGACAGATTTCACATCTGGCTTGACCGTATCAAGGCAGCTTGGCCGTAAGCCGAAGACCGTCGTTACCGCAGTTCCTCGTGCCAGGTCCGGCCGTCGCGCTCGATCAGCGCGATGGCGGCGGTCGGCCCCCAGCTCCCAGCCGGGTAGGGCCGCGGCGCCTCGGGCCGGTCGGCCCAGGCCTTGAGCACGCCGTCCGCCCAGGCCCAGGCGGCCTCGACCTCGTCGCGGCGCATGAACAGGGTGGCGTTGCCGCGGACCACGTCCATCAGCAGGCGCTCGTAGGCGTCGGGATAGCGCTGCTTGAAGGTCTCCTCGAAGGAGATGTCGAGATCGGTGGGACGCAGGCGCAGGCCGCCGGGGCCCGGATCCTTGGTCATCACCTCGAGCTTCATGCCCTCCTGCGGCTGCAGGCGGATCACGAGGCGGTTCGGCTCGCGGCCGAAGGCCTCCTCGGGGAAGATCGAGAACGGCGAGGCGCGGAATTGCACCACGATCTCCGAGAGCTTCCGGGGCAGGCGCTTGCCGGTGCGCAGGTAGAACGGCACGCCGGCCCAGCGGCCGGACTGGATCTCGACCTTCATGGCGACGAAGGTCTCGGTCCGGCTCTCGTGGCCGAGCTCGGAGAGGTAGCCCTCGACGGGCTTGCCGTCGACGGCGCCCGCCACGTACTGGCCGCGCACCGTCACGCTCTGGATATCGTGCGTGGTGATCGGCTTGAGGGCGCGGAGCACCTTCAATTTCTCGTCGCGGACCGAGTTCGCCTCGAGGTTGAGCGGGCTCTCCATGGCGGTGAGGCACAGGAGCTGCAGGATGTGGTTCTGCAGCATGTCGCGCATCGCGCCCGACGTGTCGTAGTAGCCGGCCCGGCCCTCGACCCCCACCGTCTCGGCGACCGTGATCTGGACGTGGTCGATCACGTCCGAGGTCCAAAGCCGCTCGAAGATCGTGTTGGCGAAGCGGAGCGAGAGCAGGTTCTGGACCGTCTCCTTGCCGAGATAGTGGTCGATCCGGAAAATCTGCGATTCGGGGAAGACCTCGCCGACCGCGTCGTTGATCGCCCGGGCCGATTTCAGATCCTTGCCGATCGGCTTCTCCAGCACGACGCGGGACTTCTCGCCGACGAGCCCGTGGGCGGCGAGGTTGCGGCAGATCGAGCCGTAGAGGTCGGGCGAGGTGGCGAGGTAGTAGGGCCGGACCTGGTCGGGCCGCTCGTCGAGCTTGGCCACGAGGTCCGTCCAGCCGCTGTCGCCGGCGCCGTCGACCGCGACGTAGTCGACGTGGTCGAGGAAGCGATGGAGCATGTCTTCCGACAGGTCGGCGGCGGGGACGAAACGCTTCAGGGCGTCGCGGGCATGCTCGCGGAAGGCGTCGAGGGACAATTCCGAGCGCGAGGCACCGATGATCCGGCTCGTCTCCGGGATCTGCCCGTCCCGGAAGCGGTAGAACAGGGCCGGCAGAAGCTTTCGCGCGGTCAGATCGCCGGTCGCGCCGAACACGACGCAGTCGAAGGAGGCGACGGGAATGATCGTGGCCAAGTGCGGCTCCCGGTTGTCGTGCGCTGGTCTCGTGCGGCGGCTGCGTCGCACTGACCTAGCCCGTGTGCAAGGGCTTCGCCAGACTCGGGGCGCGGACCAGCGCTGCCCGGGCCGGGGCGCGGCCGCGACAGCTTTGGGCAACCCGATGACGTCACGCTCCGTCTTTGCGAGCACGGCGAAGCAACCCAGGGCCGCGCGCCGGCGTCGGAGGGCAGCACGATGCGTGAGCCGGCCGTCTACATCATGGCGAGCCGCCGCAACGGGACGCTCTACACGGGCGTGACATCCAACCTCGCCCGGCGGGTCTACGAGCATCGCGAGGCGCTGCTCCAGGGCTTCACCAGCCGCTACGATTGCAAGCGCCTCGTCTGGTAAGAGCGCTATCCCACGATGAATGAGGCCATCACGCGCGAGAAGCAGATCAAGGCGGGCTCACGGAAGAAAAAGCTCGCGCTGATCGCGGCGATGAATCCGGATTGGAACGACCTGTATCCAGATCTCGCGTGAACAGGTCCGGCGTCGCGGCTCCCTGGATTGCTTCGCTGCGCTCGCAAGGACGGTGAACGCGGCAACCCGCGCGCAGTCACGCGACCCGTCTCGCTCCTCCGTCATCACGAGCGGAGCGAAGTGACCCAGGGCCGCGCGAGGCCGTATGGGTCACCCCTCCATGTACCGCTTGAAGCCTTCGGAAAAATCCGGGTGCCAGCGCGACAGGGCGGGCCGGTTCTCGATGATGTCGCCCGCCGCCCAGGCGATCCGCTTCGCGTCCTGCGCCCGGGTGGTCTCGTTGTCGGGGCAGAGGATGTAGAAGTCGCCGGCGGCGAGCCGCTCCAGCATGAAGGCCACGGTCTCGTCGGGCGTCCAGGCTCCCGCGGGCTTCTCGGCGACGCCCCGGGCCTTGGTGAGGCCCGTATAGACGAAGCCCGGGATCAGCAGGTGGGCGGTGGTCCGGCATCCTTCGCGGTTGCGCAGCTCGTGGGCGAGCGCCTCGGTGACCGCCTTCACCCCCGCCTTCGAGACGTTGTAGGGCGCGTTGCCCGGCGGCGTGGTGATGCCCTGCTTCGAGCCGGTGACGATGATCGCCCCAGGCTTGCCGCCCGCGATCATGCCGGGCGCGAAGGCGTGGATGCCGTTGACCACGCCGCCGAGATTGGTGCCCAGGATCCGCGTCCAGGTGTCGGCGTCGGAGAACAGTTTCCCACCGGCCTCGATGCCGGCATTCAGCATCACCAGGGCCGGCGGCCCGGCCTTGGCGACGGCAGCCGCCAGGGCTTCCACCGCCCCGCGATCCGACACGTCGGTGGGTATGGCCCGGACCTCGACGGCGGCGAGTTCGGCCACGGCGGCGCGGGCCGCGTCCAGGGCCGGCCCCGGCAGGTCGGCGAGCCAGACGTTCATGCCGGCCCGCGCGAAGGCCTGCGCGGCGGCGAGCCCGATGCCGCTCGCAGCGCCGGTGACGACCGCGCTGCGGCCGGGGCTGATCGCGGGGTTCTGGCTCATGACGGATCCTCGGAGGCGTGGCGCCCTTCAGATGGGGCGAGCCGGACGGAAGGCGAGTTCGAGCCGGATCCCGCGACCCGGCAGAACCCGCGGATCGCCGCGGCGGCGGCTTCTGCTAGGGTGACCGGACACCCTTCGGAACGAAGCACCCGGATGCCCCCTCCCCCGAGCCGCCGGTCGATCCTCGCCGGTGCGGCCTCCCTCGGCCTCGCCCATGCGGCGCGTGCGGCCGGCCCGGCGGGGTTCGGTCCCCTCGGCCGTCCGTCCTGGTCGGGCGACAGCCTCCAGGCCGCGGCGGCCGCCAAGGGCCTGCTCTACGGCTGCGAGGTCCCGTTCCACCGCTTCGATTCGACGCCCGCCTACCGGCAGGCGGTGGCGCGGGAATGCGGCATCCTCGTCTGCGGCACCGAGATGAAGATGGAGGAGGTCCTGCCCGCGCCCGGCAAGACCGACTTCGCCCGCGGCGACGCAATCCTGCGCTTCGCGCGGGGAAACGGCCAGCGCATGCGCGGCCACACGCTCGTCTGGCATGCGGCGCTGCCGCCCTGGGTCGGCCCGCTGCTCGGCCGGGCGAGCGCCGTCCAGGCCGAGGATTTCATGCGGCGCTGGATCGAGACGGTGGCCGGCCACTACCGGGGCCAGATCGTCGCCTGGGACGTGGTCAACGAGATCTTCGGCAACGAGGCCGATCCCGACCGCGGCGGGGGCCTGCGCGACTCGCCCTGGCTCGCCGCGATCGGCCCCGGCTACGTCGATCTCGCGTTCCGGATCCTGCACGAGACCGACCCGGCGGCCGCCGGCACCTGGAACGAGGACGCGGTGGAGCAGGGCGTGCCCTGGATGGAGGCCAAGCGCACCAAGGTCCTGCGCCGCCTGGAGGCGATGCGGTCCCGCGGCGTGCCGATCCGGCGCTTCGGGCTTCAGTCGCACCTCACCAGCACGATCCCGATCGACCAGGGCCAGCTGCGGCGCTTCCTCCGGGAGATCGGCCAAATGGGGCTCGGCATCGCGATCACCGAACTCGACATCGACGACCGCGCCTTCCCGTCCGACGTGGCGACCCGCGACCGGAAGGTGGCCGATTACGCCCGGCGCTACCTCGACGTGGTGCTGGACGAGCCCGCCTGCCTCGACGTCCTGACCTGGGACATCTACGACCCCGACACGTGGCTGAACGACCATCCCTACCGCAAGCGGCCCGACGGCCTGCCGCAGCGGGCCCTCCCCCTCGACGCGCAGTTCCGGCGCAAGCCCCTGTGGCACGCCATGAAGGCGGCCTTCGAGGCCGCGCCGGATCACAAAGCCGCCCGCGAGACGCTCAGGCGGGCGTGACGCCGGCCCGGCGCCCGTCCTCGGCCAGGCTCGGCTCGGGCGGCCGGTCCGCGAGGAGCCGGCGACGAAGGCGCGCGCAGGGGCGCTCGACGACCGCGTACATCCCCCAGCACCACAGCAGCGTCACCGGGAAGGCCGCCAGCATCAGCCCGACGCCGTGCAGCCCGGGCCTCACGTGCAGCACCAGCGCCACCACGGTCATGTGTGCGAGGTAGAAGCTGTAGGACCACAGCCCGAGCTGGCGCATCGGCCGGCTGGCGAGCAGCCGGACCATAGGCCCCCCGCCGTGCAGCAGGTACGCGAAGGGCACGAACAGGGCGGCGCTCTGGAGCGTGTAGCGCAGGCTCTCCCGGAAGGCGGGCTCGCGGACCGCCAGGGTTCCGAGGATCACCGCGAGGCTGGCCGCGACGTGCCAGGCCGTGGGGCGCCACGCCCGGTCGGCCGGGACCACCGGGTTGTTCCACAACCCGAGGCAGCAGCCGAACAGGATCGCGTCGATCCGCGTGTGGGTCCAGCTGTAGTTCAGGCTGTAATCCGGCAGCCGCCAGACGTTCTCGCACCGGATCGCCAGCACCACAGCGCAGAGCCCCAGGCAGGCCAGAGCCGCACGGCGCGGCCGGAGGCGCCCGAGCCAGAGCACGAAGGCCAGCGGGAAGACGAGGTAGAAGTGCTCCTCGATGGCGAGGCTCCACAGCGGCACCGGCAGCACTGCCTCGGTGCCGAACAGGCCGGGATAGTTGGTCAGGAACGTCGCCTGTCCGAGGATCGCCGCCGGTTCGACGTGCATCCAGTCCAGCCATCCCGCCCCGTAGAGGGCGCCGGAGGCGAGCAGGGTCAGGTACATCGGGGGCAGGATGCGCAGGCTGCGCCGGAGGTAGAAGGCCGGGAGCGACACCGCGCCCGTCTGCGCCCGCTCGATCCGCAGGAGCGTGGTGATCAGGTAGCCGCTGAGGAAGAAGAAGACGGTGACGCCGAAGCCGCCCGGCACCACGTGGCTGTAGCCGCAATGGGCCGCGAACACGATCAGGATGGCGAGTGCCCGCACCCCGTCGAGCTGAGGCAGGTAGGGCATCGTCTTCGGGACCAGAAACCCGGAATCCGGCATGGCGGAGGTCGATCTCCTGTCGCGACGGGGGCCCAGCATAAGCGCCCTTTCCGTGCGGACGGACATCCGCACGGCACGCTGAGCGGCTGGACCAGTGTCCGGATGGTGAATCCGGGACTCAAGGCCCCGGCAAGACCGGAGGAGATTGGTAACCACGGCCGTCCATGATCCTGCCCGACCGCCCTGTCTCGGGCGCCGTCGGGAGTGTTGCGTATGGTCCCGGTCCCGCCCCGCCGTCACGCCCGCCCGCACGCCGCCCTGGGCGCGGGCCTGTCGCTGCTGGCGCTCCTCGGCGCACCAGCCGTGGCCCTGGCGCAGGGCGCCGGCGCGGTGCAGGGCAGCCCGGTGCCGCCGCTCGCCGTGCCGGTCGCGGTGCCGCCCGCCGCCACAGGGGAGGCCGCGAAGGGCCAGGAGCCCCGGATGCCGGAGGCGAAGGGTGAGGCGAAGGGCACGGCCGGCAAGGCGGCGGATGCCAAGCGCCCTGAAACCAAGCCGGCCGAGGCCGCGCCGGAGCCTGTCCCGGCGCAGGGGAAGGCGCAGGATGCCAAGGCCCAGGATGCCAAATCCCCGGACAACAAGGCTCAGGACACCAAGTCGTCGGACAACAAGTCGTCGGACATCAAAACCCAGCAGGCCAAGCCTCAGGAGGCGGCCAAGAAATCCCGAGAGCCGGCCCCGCTGGTCTACGCCAAGGTCTCCACCGACCCGAACCCGACGCTGACCCCCCGGACGTTCCTCGACACCCTCCGGGCGGCCGAGCGCTACGCGGCCTTCGCGGAGGCCGGCGGCTGGGAGCGGCTGCCCGAGGACCTCGCGCGCCTCAAGCCCGGCGAACGCAATCCGGCGATCCCCGCCCTGCGCCACCATCTGACTCTGACCGGCGACCTGCCGGCGGATGCCCCGCCGAACGACCGCCTCGACCCGCCCCTGGTGGCGGCGATCGCGGCGTTCCAGGCGCGCCACGGCCTCCCCGACAGCGGCATACTTGGCCGGCTCACCATCAATGCGCTCAACGTGCCGGCTGCGGTGCGCCAGCGCCAGCTCGCCGCCTCCGCGGCCCGGCTGATGGGCTCGAAATTCCCGTTCGGCGACCGCTACGTCGTGGTCAACATCCCGTCCGCCGCCGTGGAGGCGGTGGAGAACGGCGCCGTTGCGCGCCGCTACGTCGCGGTGGTCGGCTCCCCCGACAAGGCGACGCCGCCGGTCGAGACGCGGATCACCGACATCAACTTCAACCCGACCTGGACCGTCCCGGCCTCGGTGGTGAAGAACGAAATCATCCCGCAGATGCGCAAGAATCCGGGCTATCTCGCCAAGAACCACATCCGGATCCTCGGCCCCTCGGGCGAGGTCGATCCGACCCGGATCGACTGGGCCGGCGAGAAGGCGGTCAATTACACGTTGCGGCAGGATTCCGGCTTCGACAATTCGCTGGGTCAGGTGCGGATCGACATGCCGAACCGCTTTGCCGTCTACATGCACGATACGCCGGCAAAATCGCTCTTCGCCGCCAGCGTGCGATTCCACAGCCACGGCTGCGTCCGGGTGGGCCAGGTGAAGGAACTCGTCGGCTGGCTGCTCCAGGGCACGGACGGGCCCAACGGGCCGGGCACCAACTGGGGCCCGATCGAGATCGAAACCGGGATCGCCGACGGCGAGCGCCGCGACATCAAGCTCGCCAAGCCGGTCCCGGTCGTCTTCGTGTATCTCACCGGCTTCGCCACGCCGGACGGGAAGGCGCATTTCCGCGACGACATCTACGCCCTCGACACGCCGGCTCCGGAACCGGCCGCCACCGGCGCGATCCCCCCCGCAGCACCCCCGGGTGCGGACGCGGCCTCCGCGAAGCCGGCCTCCGCCGGTGCCGCGCCGACCGCGCCCCGGCCCGGCGCCGCCCACGACGCGAAGCCGGCCCCGGCGCGGGCCGCTGCGACCAAGCCCGCCGCAGTCAAACCGACCCCCGTGAAGCCCGCGGTGGGCCGCTCGGCCGCCGAGCGCCATAGTTTGGAATCTGTCGAACCTATCCGCTAAGCCCAACCCAGCCATGCGATTCTCGGTCCACCGGAACCTCCCGGCAGGCCCGTCATTGGCTCAGGGAACGCGCATCGGCCCGTTTTCAGCGAGACGGGGCGACGCGCCGAGCCACGGAATCAGACTGGAGACCACCATGGCCAAGGCCAAGCCGAGCAGCCGCATCGAGAGCGCGCGGCTGAACACCCCGACCGACCTTGATCCGAACGACGTGCGGACGATCGCCGAGGGCCTGACGATCCTGAGTTCGGACCTGTTCGCCCTCTACATCAAGACCAAGAACTTTCACTGGCACATGAGCGGACCCCACTTCCGCGATTACCACCTCCTGCTGGATGAGCAGGCCGCTCAGATCTTCGAGATCATCGACGCCGTGAATGAGCGCGCCCGCAAGATCGGCGGCACGGTGCTGCGCTCGCTCGGCCAGGCCAAGAGCCTGACCCGCGTGGCCGACAACGATGCCGAGTATGTCTCGCCCCTCGACATGCTCAAGGAGCTGCGCGACGACAACAAGGCCCTCACCGCCAACATGCGCACGCTCCACGGCGTGACCGATGAGGCAGGCGACGTGGCGACGACCTCGCAGCTGGAGGAATGGATCGACCAGTCCGAGGAGCGCACGTGGTTCCTCTACGAGACCACCCGCAACGCCACCGACAGCGGCCACTGAGCCGCGCCTCCCGGCATCGGCACGGCCGATGTCGGGTCCGGCCTCGTCGCGCCGCCGCTAACTGCCGGCGAGATCGAGGTGCACCTTCACGAGACCCGGGTCGTCGGGATCCCGCCCCTGCGTGAACCCGAGGCGGCGGCACACCGCCAGCATCGGCCGGTTCTCGGCGAGCACCGTGCCCTCGACCCGCCCGATGCCCTCGGACTGCGCCCAATCGATCATGAGGCGCATCAACGCGAAGGCGAGGCCGGTCCCCCGGGCATCGCGGCCGACCGCGATCGCGTACTCGCCGCTCTCATGGTTGGCGTCGGCATGCAGCCGGACTGCGCCGAGCATGCGCTCGCCGCCGCCCGGTTCGATCTCCGTGGCTACGAAGGCGATGGCGCGGGCGTAGTCGAGCTGCGTCAGACGCGCCAGGAAGGCGTGGCTGAACTCGCGTACCGGGCCGAAGAACCGCAGCCGCAGATCCTCCGGGTCGAGTCCCTTGAAGAAGGTCAGGAACAGGCCCTCGTCCTCCGGGCGCACCGGCCGCACCCGCACCGTCCGGTCCTTGAGGTTGAGCGTCCGGACCCATTCGGCCGGGTAGGGCCGGATCGCGAAGCGCGGATGGCCGCGTCCGTCGGCTCCGCGCTCGGCGCGCCCGATCCGGACCCGCGCGTCGAGGGCGAGCACGCCGGTCTCGTCGGCCAGAAGCGGGTTGATGTCGAGTTCGCGCACCTGCGGCAGGTCGGCGGCGAGCTGGGACAGCTTCACCAGCGTCAGCGCGATCGCCCCGAGATCGGCGGCGGGCACGTCGCGGTAGGCTTCGAGGCGCCGCGCGACCCGGGTGCGGGCGATGAGGTCGCGCGCGAGGGTCAGGTCCAGCGGCGGCAGGCCGAGGGCGCGGTCGTCGATCACCTCCACGGCGGTGCCGCCCCGGCCGAAGACCACGACCGGGCCGAACACCGCGTCCTCGGCGAGCCCGGCGATCAGCTCGCGGCGCTGGCCGCGGCGGACCATCGGCTGCACGGCAAAACCGGTCACCCGGGCATCCGGCCGCTCCCGGCGCGCGCGGGCCAGGATGCTGCGGGCCGCGTCCGCCACGTCGGCCTCGCTGGTCAGGTCGAGATGGACGCCGCCGATGTCGGATTTGTGCACCACGTCCGGCGAGACGACCTTCAGCGCCACCGTACCGCCCGCCGCGATGATCGGCCACGCGGCCGCCGCCGCCGCGTCCTTGTCGGGCGCCAGCGTGATCGGCACGGTCGGAATCCCGTAGGCCTCCAAGAGGCCGTTGACCGCCACCGGGTCGAGCCAGGCGGCCCCCTGCTGCAGCGCCCCGGCGACGATCGAGCGGGCCCGCGCCGTGTCGGGGGAGAAGTCCCGCGGCAGCGAGTCCGGCGTGCGCATCAGGTCGTCCTGCGCCTCGCGGTAGCGCACGAGGTGCAGGAAGCCCTCGATCGCCTCGGAATCGGTGGTGAAGTGCGGGATCCCGGCCTGCGCGAAGGTCTCGCGCCCCGCCTCCGCGTCGCCCAACGAGACCGCGAAGACGGGCTTCTTGCGGGATTGGCCGGCCCGGGCGGTCTCGACCGTCTCGGCGATGGCACGCGCCACCGCGCCCGCCTCCGAACGAATCGTGGGCACGTGGATCGCCAGCACGGCGTCGCTCGTCCGATCGGTCAGCAGGGGTGCCAGCGCGGCGGAGAAGGCCGGCCCGGCGGCATCGATGCCGAGATCGAGAGGGTTGCCCGGCGCGCGGCCGTCCGCCTCGGCGGGCGCCGCCAGGGTCCCGGCCCGCTCGATCAGCCGATCCGCGGCGAGCAGCCCGATGCCGCGGCCGTTCGACACGATCGCCAGCCGGTGGCCCGGAAAGGGCCGCTGGCGCCCCAGGGTCTCCACAGCGGAGAACATCGCGTCGAGGTCCGGCACGGCCAGCAGGCCCGCCCGCCGGAACGCCGCCGCGTAGACCGCATCCGGACGGGCCAGGGCGCCGGTATGGGTGGCGGCGGCGCGCGTGTCCGGGCGGTGCCGGCCGGCCCGAAGCACCACGACGGGCTTGGCCCGCGCGGCGGCCCGGGCGGCCGACATGAAGCGGCGGGCATCCGCGACCCTGTCGAGGCAGAGCAGGATCGCACGGGTGTGATAATCGGCAGCGAAGTGGTCGAGGCAATCGGCCACGCCGATATCGAGGACGCTGCCGAGCGACAGAACCGCCGAGAAGCCGGTCCCGTGGCGGGCGCCCCAGGCGACGATGGCGGCCGCGACCGTGCCGGATTGCGAGACGAGGGCGAGGTCGCCGGACGCGGGGGCATGGGCGAACAGGCTGGCGTTGAGCTTGGCACCCGGCACCGCGAGGCCGGCGCTGTCGGGACCGAGCAGGCGCAGGCCGTGGGCGCGGGCGATCCGGTGGGCGACCGGGCCGGGATCGTCCGGCTCGGACCCGAGCCGGGCGGTGAGGATCACCGCCGCCCCGGCGCCGATCGCGGCGGCCTGCGCGACGACCTCGGGCACGCGCGGCGGCGGCACCGCGATCAGAACGAGATCGGGGGCGACGGGGAGATCCGCGACCCTGGGCACGCAGGGCAGCCCCTCGACCGTCGCCTGATCGGGCTGGACCGGCAGGATCGCGCCGGGAAAGCCCGCGGCGCGCAGGCTGTCGAACACGCTGCGCCCCAGTGAGCCCACGCGGGCGACCGCACCCACCAGGGCGACCGACCGGGGCGCCAACAGTTTGTCGAACCGGTATGTGCTCATGACCGGCGGCTCACGGCGCCGCCGTCACGGGATGAGCTTCCGCAGGCCGTTCGTGCCGGCACGCATCTGGTCCCCCGCTTCGTCCGATCGGGCACGGCTCATGGAACGCCCGCCGCCCCCTCAGATGGCGCGATCCGGCGCGCCTGCAACGCCCGCGCGGCACGCGACATGGGGACACCGAACGATCGCCCCGACGGCATCGTTGGCGACGTCTTTTTGTCCAATATCCAGCGCGCTTTATCCACTCCAAGACGGCAGTTGTGGGCGTGTGTAGATTGGTCTTGCTATTAAATTCCCACCACCATAGTAACTGCTGCTTAACTACCCTGTATCGGGTTGAGCAGAGACAGATTCCGGCCGGCACCTCGGGTTGGCGGCGAGCCGGGATCGACAGGAGGTTATGGGATGGACGCCACGGGTGAAGGGCAACCGGACTATCTCGCGCTGTCCGTCGACATCGTGTCGGCCTTCGTGAGCAACAATCCGGTGCCTGCGCCGGAGCTGCCCGGGCTCATCGCGGCCATCCACGCGACGCTGCACGGTCTCGGCGAGCCGGCCATCACGCCGACGGAGGAGTTGCGGCCGGCCGTGCCGGTCCGGCGCTCGGTCCAGCCCGACTTCATCGTGTGTCTGGAGGACGGCAAGAAGTTCAAGTCGCTCAAGCGCCATCTGCGCACGCACTACAACCTCACGCCCGAGGAATACCGGACGAAATGGGGCCTTCCGCCCGATTATCCGATGGTGGCGCCGAACTACGCCGCGGCGCGCTCCAGTCTCGCCAAGAGCATGGGCCTCGGCCACCAGCGGCGGAAGGGCTGAGGGCGCGCCGAGCGCGTCCACAGCTTTCGGATCCGGGTTAGGCATCGGGCAAGCCAAGCTTGCGAGGGTCAGGGGCCCGTCAGCGCCTCAGAGACCCGATGCCCGGCAAGCCCAATCCCGTTGCCCGCCTGTTCTGGACGGCCGTGATCGGCCTTCCGTTCGGGCTCTGGTACGGCCGGCCGGCCCTAGCCGCGACGGGTCTGGCCCTCGTCCTGGTCCTGATCCGGCATCTCGGGCGCAAGCGCCGCTTCCGTGCCCGGGTGCGGCGGATCGCCCGGGCGCATGCCGACACGCTGGCACTGCGGCGGCGTCAGGAGAGCTACTGCGATCCTTACGGCAACTGGATCGAGGACGGCTGGCTGCGCGAGCGGGACTACTTTCTCGACCGGACCGTCCTGCCGCAGCTCGGCCCCCGCTTCGCCGACCTCGCCGAGGTGGAGCACGCGCGGATGCTGGCGATCATCGAGGCCGAGGCGGCGGCCGTCGCCCTCCCGGAGGAGGACGAGGCGCCGGGGGACGGGCTGGACTACGAGCGCTACTGCGCCGAGCGCCTGACCCGGGCGGGCTGGCGGACGCACCGGACGCCGGCGAGCGGCGACCAGGGCGCCGACATCGTCGCGGTGCAGGACGGCCTGCGCCTCGTGGTGCAATGCAAGCGGCTGAGCAAGCCCGTCGGCAACGCCGCCGTGCAGGAAGCGGCCGCGGCGCTGCGCTACTGGGACGGGGACCGGGCCGCCGTGGTCTCCAATGCCGGCTTCACCCCGGCCGCGCGCCGGCTCGCCACGGCGACCGGCGTGCTCCTGATGCATCACGAGGCGCTGGACACCCTCGACGCGCACGACCTCGCGGAGGCGTGACGGTCGTCAGGCAAGCGGCCCGGGGATGGCGGTCTCCGCCTCGCTGAGCAGCCGCGCCTCGTGCCGACGCACGAACAGCCAGAGGGCCAGGCCTCCGAACACCACGAGCGCCAGCAGGGTCAGGCCGACCGGGCCGACGATGTGCTCGATCTGGCGCCCGCAATAGTAGGAGCCGATCCCCATGCTGCCGGCCCAGACGACGCCGCCGAGGGCGTTGAAGGCGAAGAAGCGCCGGGCATCCAGACGGTTGACCCCGGCGAGCACGGCCGCGTAGGCGCGCAGCATCGCGGTGAAGCGGCCGAAGAACACGATCTTGCCGCCGTGCCGGCGGAACAGATACTGGCCGAGCTTGAGCCGCCCGTGATCGAGGGCGATGAGGTGACCGTAGCGCAGGAGCAGCGGCATGCCCCAGCGCCGCCCCGCCCAATAGCCGACATTGTCGCCCAGGATCGCCGCCGCCGCGGCCGCGGCGATGACAAGGCCGATATTCAAATTGCCGGTGCTGCCCGCATAGACGGCGGCCGAGATCAGCACCGTCTCGCCGGGGCATGGCACGCCGGCGCTCTCGAGGGTGATGATCACGAAGATCGCGATGTATCCGTAATTCGCGATCAGCTCGGCGATGGGCAGATCGTTCAGGAAGGCCATGCGGTCCTCGGGGCCGGTCTCCGGGCAAAGCCCGGCGACACAAGCGGATGGATCGTGGCCTTAAAAGGGCCGATCCGCGGAGTGCGGCGCGGTCAGAGGACCTTCAGCAGGGCCTCGGCGCCCGAGGCCTCCGCCTTCGAGGGCGTCTCCTCGACGTTGAGGATCCGGACGACGCCGTCCTCGACCAGCATCGAGTAGCGCTTCGAGCGCATCCCGAGGCCGAAACCCGTGCCGTCCATCTCGAGGCCGATGGCCTTGGCGAAATCGGCGTTGCCGTCGGCCAGGAATTCCAGCCCTTCCGCGCCGCTCGCCTTCGACCACGCGTCGAGCACGAACACGTCGTTGACGCTCGTCACCGCAATGGCATCGACGCCGCGTCCGAGGATCTCGTCCTTGTGGGTGACGAAGCCCGGCAGGTGGTTGCGGTGGCAGCTGGGGGTGAACGCGCCCGGCACGCCGATCAGGACCACGCGCCGGCCCTTGAACACGTCGTCGGTGGTGCGCGCGATCGGGCCCTCGGGGCCGATCACCCGGAAGGTGGCCTGGGGCAGGTGGTCGCCGACCTGGATCATCGCGGGTCCCTCGTTGTCGCGCGCTGGGATGGCGCGCGTGAGCAGCGCGCCTGACCTAGCGTGGCAGGGGATGCCTGTCGAGGATGCGGCCCAGTCCGGCTTGAACCACACGCACGGGCCGAGGCGCTTGATGCCGAGGCGCTTGATCTTGTGAGACCGCTCGATCCGCGCCCTCTGCTCCCCAACGTCGAGAGTGGGAGAGGGCACGAAACCCGCCGTGACCATCGGGCCGCGGCCGCAACCGCGCCGGCCGCGACCCGGACCGACTACGGCATTGCGGGACACGGATTGCGACGCGCACAAGCTTGAGGGAGGCTTGCTGCGTCCCTATTGCCCGCTGGACAACCAGGAGACGGGGCGTAGCATGGACGCATGGCGCACCCTCCGCACCGCAGGCCCGATCCCCCGTCGGCAGCGTCTTCGCTGGCCGGCAAGGCCGCGTCGCCGCTTCAGACGGAGCTGTCGGGTCCGAACTTCCTCGACGGGCAATTCCTCGTGGCCATGCCCGGCATGGCCGACGAGCGCTTCGCCCGTTCGGTGATCTATGTCTGCGCCCATTCCGCCGACGGGGCGATGGGCATCATCGTCAACAAGGCGGCGACCGACATCAGCATGCCGGACCTCTTGGTCCAGCTCGACGTGGCGCCCGAGGCGGATGCGATTCGCCTGCGCGAGCGGGTCGGCCACATGCCGGTCCTGATGGGCGGTCCGGTGGAAGGACGGCGCGGCTTCGTGCTCCACAGCGACGATTTTCACATCCAGCAATCGACGCTGATCATCGACGACGGCATCTGCCTGACCGCAACCGTGGAGATCCTCCGCGCCATCGCCAGCGGCGAGGGGCCGGCGAGCGCCGTGCTCGCGTTGGGCTATGCCGGCTGGCAGGCGGGGCAGCTGGAGAGCGAGATCATGGCCAATGGCTGGCTCAACTGCCCGGCCGACCCGGCCCTGATCTTCAACGCCGACCTCGACGCCAAGTACGACCTCGCCCTGCGGGCCAACGGCATCGACCCGGCGATGCTGTCGATGACCGCCGGCCGGGCCTGATCGACATCGACCTCAGAGATTTGCGGCGCCCCGGTGCTTGCAAGCGGGGCAATCCCGCCGGCCCAGGCTGTCCGGCTTCCTTCCGCCCTGGGCCGCTGCCCTGCGCTCGCGATGCCGCGGGCGTCAGAGCGCCGGGCCGACGGAGCCGGCGCGCCGCGCCTCCACCTATTCCGGAAGCACGTCGCCGCCGCCGGCCGCGTCCGGGTTCATGCCTTCGACGGCGGGCTTGGGACGCGGCCTGCGCGGCGCGACGGCGGCCGTGGGCGTCGCCGTGTTGGCGCCGAGCCGGGTCGCCAGGGCCAGGGCGCGGTTCTCCGTCACCCGCAGGTGGCAGAACCCGTGTGTGCCCTCCCGCGCATAGGTGCGGCAGAGCTGCTCCCGGTCCGACGAGAAGGCCGCCTGCTCGCTGACGATCGGCCGCACGTCCTCGCGCCGGGCGCGCTGGGTCATCAGCTTGTAATTGTCCCGAACGGCCTTGTCGGCGACGCCCCGGGCGGTGTCGAATTCGCCGGCCCGCGGGATCAGGGTGGCGGCGGCCGGCCCCCAGAGGCCCACCGGCGTCGTGGCGCAATCCGCCGCCGAGAAGGTACAGATCGGGCCCGCACCGAGGCTCGAGACCAGGACGCCGCCCTCGGTCACGTCGAAGCGCAGCGGGCACTCGGCCCCGGCCGCCTCGAAGCGCGGCACGCCCTCGGGCTTGCCCTCGGCGCTGAGCGTCACCGGGTTGCCGCCGGCGAGGGGAACCGTGCAGGACTCCGCCGGCTGCGAGATCTTGGTCCCCGGCAGCTTGATCCGTGCCGTGACGGCGGTGCCGGACCGTTCCAGCTTCAGGGTTCCGGACAGGCCGTTGAGCTGCAGATCCTGGCCGATCACGCCGTCCTCGGAGGGCGTCTTCAGAACGATCGGGCGGGCCGGCGCAGGGGCGGGCCGGGGCGCCTCAGGGGCCGCGGGCGGACCCGGCTCGCCCGGCGCGGCCGGAGCCGGCGGCGCCTCCGGGAGGCCGCGGGGCGGCACCGGCGGCCGCTCCGGCTTGATGCCGAACAGGCGCTCGAAGAAATTCTGGGCCTGCGCCGGAGGGGCGGCGAGCATCCCGGGCGCCGCGACGGCGACCGCCAGGATCGGAAGCAGGAGACTGCGGATCGGGCGCATCGGACTCTACGACGGGGACACGAAGTGGCGGGGCCACGCGCAACCCCTTGTCGAAGCGTTAACACGGCGTCGATGGCGCCGACGTGGCAGCGAAGCAACAAAATGCAGTCACGCCGCCGGGCAGAGGGCGGCCCTGCGGCGAGATCCTGCCGGAATGACAAGGATATGGCGCGCCTGTGCGGGATGAATGCCGCCGCGCAGGCTTCGCCTTGCGAGCCCGGAACGGGGTTCTTATATCGCCCTCGACGCGGGATTGCGCGCTGGGTTTCAGCCGTTCACGGCCCTTGATCCGGCCCGGGTCCCATACTCACATCACCTCCGTACACCGCCATGGGCCGAGCTGCTTCGGGGCTCGGCGGTCTGCTTGAACGCGACGAAAAGAGGGATCCCGCCATGGGTAAAGTTATCGGCATCGACCTGGGCACCACCAATTCCTGCGTGGCCGTGATGGATGGCACGCAGCCCAAGGTCATCGAGAATTCGGAAGGCGCGCGCACCACGCCGTCGATCGTCGCCTTCACGGATGACGGCGAGCGGCTCGTCGGCCAGCCGGCCAAGCGCCAGGCGGTCACGAACCCAGAGCGCACGTTCTTCGCCATCAAGCGGCTGATCGGCCGCACCTACGACGATCCGCTGACCCAGAAGGACAAGGGCCTCGTCCCCTACAAGATCGCCCGCGGCGACAACGGCGACGCCTGGGTCGAGGCGGACGGCAAGAAGTATTCGCCGTCGCAGATCTCCGCCTTCACGCTGCAGAAGATGAAGGAGACCGCGGAGGCCCATCTCGGCCAGCCGGTGACGCAGGCGGTCATCACCGTCCCCGCCTACTTCAACGACGCCCAGCGCCAGGCCACCAAGGATGCCGGCAAGATCGCGGGCCTCGAGGTTCTGCGCATCATCAACGAGCCGACCGCGGCGGCGCTCGCCTACGGCCTCGACAAGAAGAAGGCCGGTACGATCGCGGTCTACGACCTCGGCGGCGGCACCTTCGACGTGTCGATCCTCGAGATCGGCGACGGCGTGTTCGAGGTGAAGTCCACCAACGGCGACACCTTCCTGGGCGGCGAGGACTTCGACAACCGGATCGTCGAATACCTGACCTCCGAGTTCAAGAAGGAGCAGGGCATCGACCTGACCAAGGACAAGCTCGCCCTCCAGCGCCTCAAGGAGGCGGCCGAGAAGGCCAAGATCGAGCTGTCCTCGGCCACCCAGACCGAGATCAACCTGCCCTACATCACCGCCGACAACACCGGCCCGAAGCACCTCGCGCTGAAGCTCAGCCGGGCGAAGTTCGAGTCGCTGGTCGACGATCTGGTGCAGCGCACGATCGAGCCCTGCCGCAAGGCGCTCAAGGATGCCGGCGTCTCGGCCTCCGAGATCGACGAGGTGGTGCTGGTCGGCGGCATGATCCGCATGCCGAAGATCCAGGAGGTGGTGAAGGCCTTCTTCGGCAAGGAGCCCCACAAGGGCGTCAACCCGGATGAGGTCGTGGCCATCGGCGCCGCCGTGCAGGCGGGCGTGCTCCAGGGCGACGTCAAGGACGTCCTGCTCCTCGACGTGACCCCGCTGTCGCTGGGCATCGAGACGCTGGGCGGCGTGTTCACCCGGCTCATCGACCGCAACACCACGATCCCGACCAAGAAGTCCCAGACCTTCTCGACGGCGGAGGACAACCAGAACGCCGTCACGATCCGGGTCTTCCAGGGCGAGCGCGAGATGGCGGCCGACAACAAGCTGCTCGGCCAGTTCGACCTCGTCGGCATCCCGCCGGCGCCCCGCGGCATGCCGCAGATCGAGGTGACCTTCGACATCGACGCCAACGGCATCGTCAACGTGACGGCCAAGGACAAGGCGACCAACAAGGAGCACCAGATCCGCATCCAGGCCTCGGGCGGCCTGTCGGACGCCGACATCGACCGGATGGTGAAGGACGCCGAGGCGAATGCCGAGGCCGACAAGAAGCGCCGCGAGCTGGTCGAGGTGAAGAACCAGGGCGAGAGCCTGATCCACGCCACCGAGAAGTCGGTGACCGAGTACGGCGACAAGGTCCCGGCCGCCGACAAGGGCGCGATCGAGACCGCGATGACCGCGCTCAAGACCGCCCTCGAGGGTGAGGATGTCGAGGCGATCAAGGCCCGCACCACGGACCTGATGCAGGCCTCGATGAAGCTCGGCGAGGCCATGTACGCTGCCAATCAGGCGGCCGGCCCCGACGCCGGTGCCGAGGCGGCCTCCGAGAAGAAGGACGACGTCATCGACGCCGACTTCCAGGAGGTCGACGAGAAGGACCAGAAGAAGCGCGCCTGAGGCGCGGGTCGGAGACGACCGTGCGGGGCCGGAGCGATCCGGCCCCGCCTTTGCTTGACACGCGCTGTTGCGCAGGCGCCGCAGGACGCGGGATATCGCCCGGATCGGAGCCGCGGGCTGCCAGCCCGTGCTAGAGCGCGAATCGCGACGTGCATCGGTCCGCACATCCTGCGCAAACCCGCGTCCCGAAGCCCCGCCGCGGCGGGCGTCGGCGCGGCGGGGTCCAGGGATCACGGCGCCGTCTGGACGCCTCCTGCGAGGCGGCCGCGCCGCGCCCCGAGACAGGGCGCGGATGGATTGTCCGGAGACGGGTTGGGATGTCGAAGCGGGACTATTACGAGATCCTGGGGGTCACTAAGACCGCCACGGAAAGCGAGATGAAGGTCGCCTTCCGCAAGCTCGCGATGACCTTTCATCCCGACCGCAATCCCGGCGACAAGGACGCCGAGATCAAGTTCAAGGAGATCAACGAGGCCTATCAGTGCCTCTCCGACGGCCAGAAGCGTGCCGCCTACGACCGGTTCGGCCACGCGGCCTTCAGCCAGGGCGGGGGCGGCGGTCCCGGATTCGGCAACGAGTTCGGCGACTTCATGTCGGATATCTTCGACAATTTCTTCGGTGACGGCCGCGGCGGCGGCGGCGGCGCGCGCGGGCGCGGCGGCACACCGGGCCGCGAGCGCGGGGCGGATCTGCGCTACAACCTCGAGATCACCCTGGAGGAGGCCTTCACCGGCAAGGCCGAGACCATCCGGATCCCGACCTCGGTGACCTGTGAGGCCTGTGACGGCTCGGGCGCCAAGCCGGGCTCGAAGCCCCGGACCTGCCCGACCTGCGCGGGCTACGGCCGCGTCCGGGCCGCCCAGGGCTTCTTCGCCATCGAGCGTACCTGTCCGAACTGCCACGGCCGCGGCGAGATCGTCGACGATCCCTGCACGTCCTGCCAGGGCGCGGGCCGCGTCAACCGCGAGCGCACCCTCTCCATCAACGTGCCCGCGGGGGTCGATGACGGCCTGCGCATCCGACTCGCCGGCGAGGGCGAGAGCGGCCTGCGCGGCGGGCCGGCCGGCGACCTCTACGTCTTCCTGTCGATCAAGCAGCACGAATTCTTCCAGCGCGACGGGGCCGACCTGTTCTGCCGGGTGCCGATCTCGATGGTGACGGCCGCCCTCTCGGGCGAGATCACCGTGCCGGTGATCGACGGCTCGCAGACGCAGGTGCGCATCCCTGCGGGCACGCAGACCGCCAAGCAGTTCCGCATCAAGGGCAAGGGCATGCCGGTGCTCCGCTCGCGGGAGGTCGGCGATCTCTACATCCAGGTCTTCGTCGAGACCCCGCAGAACCTGACCAAGCGCCAGCGCGAGCTGCTCCAGGAGTTCGATCAGTCGGCCTCGCCGGAGAATCATCCAGAATCCGCCGGCTTCTTCTCGAAGGTCCGAGACTTCTTCGGGGGCGCGGTCCGGCCGTGAGCCGGATCCGAATCCTGGGAAGACCCGTTATGCAAGCGGCCGGCGTGGCTTGGGTCCCCTAGGCGACGCGCCGCCTTGACTGTAAGACAACGCCGTTCTTCAGCCTTTCATTCTCATTCGGCATCAAGGAATCCAGGACTTGCCGCCGCTCCGCCGTCCCAACGCGAAGGCTCCTGTCGGCAGGAGCGCGATTTTCGGGCCGCGGCGCGACCCCCTGGAGGACGAGGCCCGGTTCCTGCGTTCGTGGCTCGAGCGGCCCCTCGTCACGGGTGCGGTGACGCCGTCGGGCAAGATGCTCGCGCGCACCATGGCCGCCTATGTCGACCCGCGCCTGGAAGGACCGGTGGTCGAACTCGGCCCCGGCACCGGTCCCGTGACCGAAGCGCTGATCCGGCGCGGCGTTGCGCCGGAGCGCCTGATCCTCGTGGAATTCAATCCTGATTTCTGCCGCCTCCTGACCCACCGCTTCCCCGGTGTGCGGGTCATTCAGGGCGATGCCTACAACATGCGGGCGAGCCTTCAGGACGTGCTGACGCAGCCCGCGGCGGCCACGATCTCGAGCCTGCCGCTGTTCACCAAGCCGTTGGAGCAGCGGCTGGACCTGCTCAACACCGCCCACGACCTGATGCGGCCGGGGGCTCCGTTCGTGCAGTTCACCTACGCGGTCGTGCCGCCGATCCCGGCCCGTTGCGAAGCCGGCAGCTATACCGCCGACCGTTCCAACCGGGTGTGGCTGAACCTGCCCCCGGCCCGGGTCTGGGTCTATCGCCGACCCTGACATGAACACGGCCTGAGCGAACAGGTCACGTTTGCGTCAACTTGAAAGGCGCATACCTGAGACACGGCCGGACGCGCCAACGCGGCCGGCGTGGAACAGGAAAGCGCCGATGTTCACCAAGACTGCACGGACCCGCTTTGCAGCCGCCCTTGCCTTCGGCGAGCTGGCCTTTGCGGCCCCGGCCATGGCCGCTCCGCTGAGCCTCGACGCCGGGCTTCAGGCTGACAGCGGGGACATCCACACCGTCCAGTATGGCTACGGCTACGGTCCCCGTCACGGCGGCTGGGGCCACCATGGCTTCGGTCCGCGCCATCATCATCATGGCGGCTGGGGACGGGGACGCCATTACGGCTGGCGCAACCATGGCTTCGGCCCGCGTCACCACCATCACGGCGGCTGGGGCCATCGCCACGGCTACGGCCGCTGGTAAGCACTGACGGCGTGCGTCTCGCTCAGGCGGGGCGCGCGCCGGCCCTCACGCCGGCCCTCATGCCGCCCTCACCCGTTCGATGACGGGCGGCCGCTCCGACGGCGCGTCGCCGATCCGGTAGGCGGCGCGCAAGGCAGCCTCCGCGCGATCCGCCGAGGCCTCATCGGCGGCGTGGACGACCCCCAGCAGGCTACCGGACGCACCGGGGCCGGCGAGATCCGTGAAGCCCACACGCGGATCGATGGAGTCCCCCGGCTGCGTCCGCCCGCCACCGAGCCCGATCACCGCCAGGCCCAAAGCCCGTGTGGCGACCGCCGCAACGGTCCCTTCCTGGTGGACCGGCCGCCGCACCGGCGCCGCGGGCAGATAGGTTGCCGGCCTCTCCAGAAGATCACCGGGCCCGCCGAGAGCCGTGACCATGCGGGCGAAGCAATCGGCCGCCCGGCCCGACGCGAGCGCCTGCTCCAGTCGCTCGGCGGCGCTGTCGCGGTCCGGCGCCAGACCGCCGACGACCAGCATCTCGGCTCCCAGTGCCAGCGTGACCGCGTGGAAGCGCGGCTCGCGGCGGTCGCCTGTCAGATACGCGATCGCGTAGGCGACCTCGACGGCGTTGCCGGCCGCACTGGCCAGCGGCGCATCCATGTCGGTGATCAGCGCGGCGGTGCGCAGGCCGGCGCCCTCCGCCACCGTGACGATGCTCTCGGCCAGGGCCCGCGCCTCCGGCAGCGTCGCCATGAAGGCCCCGCCCCCCTGCTTGACGTCCATCACCAGCCCGTCGAGCCCGGCGGCGAGCTTCTTCGACAGGATCGAGGCGGTGATCAGGTCGAGGGACTCGACCGTGCCGGTCACGTCGCGGATCGCGTAGAGGCGCCGGTCGGCCGGGGCGAGGTCGGCGGTCTGGCCGATGATCGCGCAGCCGACGTCCCGGACGACCCTGCGGAACGCGTCCAATCCGGGCGTCGCGTCATAGCCCGGAATACTGCCGAGCTTGTCCAGCGTCCCGCCTGTATGGCCGAGGCCGCGCCCCGAGATCATCGGCACGTAGCCGCCGCAGGCCGCGACCATCGGCGCCAGCGGCAGGCTCACCGCGTCGCCGACGCCGCCGGTCGAGTGCTTGTCGAGGACCGGCCCCGGGAGATCCCAGGCGAGGACGCGGCCCGACTCGGCCATCGCGCGGGTCAGGGCCACCCGCTCCGGAAGGGAAAGCCCGCGGAAGAACACCGCCATGGCGAAAGCCGCCGCCTGCCCCTCCCCCACCGTGCCGTCGGTGAGGCCACGGACGAAGGCGTCGATCGCCTCCGGGTCGAGGGGAAGGCCGTCGCGCTTGGCCCGGATCGTCTCCTGAGGCAGCCGCACGTTCACGACTCCCGGGCCTGGATCAAGGCCGCGAACAGGCTGCTCGCCCCGAGCCGGAAGGTCTTGGGATTCACCCAGGCGGGACCCATGAGGCGGTCGGCAAGAGCCAGGTAGGTGGCTGCGTCGGCAATGCTGCGCAGGCCGCCGGAGACCTTGAGGCCGGCGGGCCGGCCGCTCGCCCGGATCTCATCCAGCATCGCCTCGGCAGCCTCCGGCGTCGCCGAGACCGCGCTCTTGCCCGTGGAGGTCTTCAGGAAGTCGGCGCCCGCCTCCAGGGCGATCCGGCTGGCCTCCCGGATCCGATCGGGATCGGCGAGCTCGCCCGTCTCCAGGATCACCTTGAGGATCGCGGATCCGCAGGTGTCGCGCACCGCCTCCACCATGTCGCGGGCGATCGCCGCCTCGCCCCGCAACAGGGCGCGGTAGGGCAGGACGAGGTCGATCTCGTCCGCCCCGTCGCGCAGGGCCTCGGCGGTGTCGTCGGTGGCGCGGGCGCAATCCTCGCCACCGTCTGGGAAGTTGATCACCGTGGCGATCCGGATGCCGGTGCCCGCGAGCGCCCGCGCGCCCTGCTCGATGAAGCGCGGCCAGACGCAGATCGCCGCGACGCCGCCGCGCTTCGCGTCCCGGCAGAGGGCGTCGATCCTGGGTTCGGTACAGGTCTCGCCGAGATCGGTGAGGTCGAGGAGCGGCAGGGCCCGGCGGGCGACCGCGCCGGCTTCGGACTTAGTCATCGGCGGTCTCTCCATCGGGCAGATGGGCCACGAAGGCCCGGATCAGGCGGCCGAGATCCTCCGCGGCCCGCGCCGCCACCGCCTTCGTCTCCGCGTGGTGCGGCGCGCCCCCGGCGATCCCGGCCGCGAGGTTCGTCACCACCGAGACCGCCGCCACCGGCAGGTCGAGGAACCGGGCGAGGATCACCTCGGGCACCGTGGACATGCCCACGAGGTCGGCCCCCAGGATGCCGGCCATCCGGACCTCCGCGGGCGTCTCGAAGCTCGGGCCGGAGAACCACGCGTAGATCCCCTCCCCGAGGGGCAGGCCGCAGGCCGCCGCCGCCGCGCGCAGCCGCGTCCGCAGATCCGGATCGTAGGCCGCGGTCATCGGCACGAACCGGGCGTCGCTGGCCTCGCCGATCAGCGGGTTCAGGCCGGACAGGTTGATGTGGTCGGCGAGCAGCACGAGGCTGCCCGGCCCCGTCCCAGGCCGCAGCGATCCGGAGGCGTTGGTGAGCAGCAGACGCCGGGCGCCGAGGTGCCGGGCGCAAGCGAGGGGCACCCGCATCACCGCCGGATCGCCGCGCTCGTAGGCGTGGGCCCGCCCCTCGAAGATCAGGACCGGCCGCCCCGCGAGGCGACCGCGGTGCAGCCGGCCGCCGTGACCGCTGACGCCCGGCCCCGGAAAACCGGGAATCGCCGCGTAGTCGAGGACGATGGCATCCGTGAGGGCGGCGGCGATGCCGCCGAGGCCGGTGCCGGTGACCACCGCGCAGGCGTAGGGTCCTGCGAAACCGGCGTCGCGCAGGGCGTCGCGGGCAGCCGCCTCACTCACCCAGCGTCTCCGGGCCGAAGGATTCCGGCAGCAGCTCCGCCAAGGTGAAGCTGCGGGCGACGCCGCCCGGTCCGGCGGCATGAATCGGCGTGTCCGGTCCGGCGAACTCGCGGATCCGCTGGCGGCAGGCACCGCAGGGCGTCACCAAGCCGACGCCGTCGCCGCAGACCAGGATCGCCGCGATGCGCCGGCCTCCGGCCGCCACCATGGCGGCGATCGCTCCGGCCTCCGCGCAGGTCCCGACCGGGTAGGCGGCGTTCTCCACGTTGCAGCCGGCATGGATGACGCCGCGCTCGTCGCGGAGCGCCGCACCGACCGGGAAGCGGGAATAGGGCGCATGCGCCCGGTCACGCACCGCCCGGGCGGCCTCGAACAGGGCGGCGAGCCCGTCATCGTCCCGTGCTGAATCCGCGGCCTGCATGGCCGATCTTTGGCACCCGCCGGGGCGCCCTGTCGAGGGGGCCGGGGCGGGGTCAGCGCCCTCCGGCCGGGTGCCGCCGGGGCGCCGTCAGCGGATCACCGCGCCGAGGAGGCGCGCCGCCTGCCGGAGATCCGTGTCGTCCCGCGGGCCGCTCAGGGCATAGGCCGTGTCGCCGGCATTCCACGACACGACGTCGCCGTCATCCGAGCCGGTGAGCGTCGTCGGACCGCCGCGGATGCCGCGGGTGGCGAACAGCGACGCCTCGCCGAACCGACCGGCCTCCAGGGCGACCTCGATCCCGGTGCCGTGCCGGGCGGGGAAGACCTGGATGTCGCGGACGCGCCAGCCATCCGGCAGGGCCGGGAGATCGATGCCCGTCGCCGAGCGCAGGCGCGGCCGGTCGTAGACCGGATCGTCGGCTTGGCCACCCATGCTCTTGCGCAGCTGCGCGACGACCCGGGCCTGGCGCGCATCCGCGATCAGGGCCGGGTCCGGCGTCGCCGCCTGGGTGTCGGGAACGCCGAAGCGGCCGATCTCGTCATGGGCGAGCCAGCCCGCCCCCACGAGCACCGCGATGGCCGCGGCCCGCTTCAGGCGCGAGGCGACCCGGCGCCAGCGCAAATTCCGGTCGAAGCGACGCGCCAGAACGACGTTCCGGTCCGGCCCGGGCCCGGGAACGCGCTCGAAACAGGCCCGCAGGGCGTCGCGATCGTGCATCTCGGCCATCACCCGGGCCGCGGCCTCGGGGTTGGCCGCGAGATGGGCCTCGACGTCGAGACGGCGCATCGGGTCGATCTGCCCGTCGACGAAGGCGATGAGATCGTCGTCTGTGATCGGATCGATCATCGTGAAAGTCCTCGAATCCAGCGTGCCCGGAGGCGATCCGCCGGTCGCAATCGTTCAATCGGCACCGGCGCCCGCGGGCGCCGGACCTGTGTCGGCGCGGTCCTCAGCTCTCGCCGACGGCGCGTCGGAGGTGCCAGTGGGACCCGCTTTTCGGCTCATCGGACACGACGAGCCGGAGGGTGGAGGGTGGCCCGCGACGCGTCTCGGGTGCCCGGGACGGTTCCCCTTCGCCGGAGGCCCGGTCGGCCCGCGTCCCCTCTTCGAAGGCCCGCAGGGCCGCCCGGCCGCGGCCGAGACGGGACATCAATGTGCCGATCGGAATGCCCAACACGGCGGCCGCATCGGCGTAGGCCATGCCTTCCAGCGTGACGAGATGGAGCGCGGCGCGCTGCTCCTCCGGCAGCTTGAGGAACGCCTGCCGAATCTGGGCGAGGCGCACCTGGCCCTCCTGGGCCGGCGGGGCCATGTCCTCGGTCATCCGCACCAGCGTGTCGGCGTGACGGGCCTCGACCTGCCGGCGGCGCTGCTCGTCGATGAAGGCGTTGTGCAGCACCGTCATCATCCAGGTGCGCAGATTGGTATTGGGCCGGAGCGTGCCCTGCATCTCCAGCGCCCGCACCAGGGTATCGTGCACGAGATCGTCGGCCCGCAACGCGTCGCGGGTCAGCGAACGCGCGTAGCGCCGCAGGGGCACCATCAGGTCGAGGAGGTCCGGGCGCGTGTTCTTGTCCGATGCCATGGGATGTGAACGCGAGGCAGCGGCCTTTTAATCCCGCCTGTCGGCCGGGTCTCGGATGTCAGGCCTGATCGAGGGCTGCCGCGATGCCCGAGATCACCCGCGGATCCGTCGGCTCGACCTGCGTGGCGAAGGCCGCCGCCAGGGTGCCGTCCCGGGCGATCAAGTACTTGTGAAAATTCCAGCGCGGCGTCTCGGCCGGGCGCTCGGCCGCTGCCCAGCGGTAGAACGGGTGGGCGCCCGGCATCTTCACCCGGGTCTTGGCGGTGAGCGGGAAGGTGACGCTGTGATTCTTCCGGGCGGCCTCCGCGATGGCCGGGCCATCCAGCGGCTCCTGATTGCCGAAATCCGGCGAGGGCACGCCCAGGACCGTGAGCCCCCGGTCGCCGAACCGCGTCCAGAGCGTCTGGAGCCCGGAGAGTTGCCCGGCATAGCCGCAGGCCGTGGCGGTGTTGACCACCAGGATCGGCTTTCCCGCATAGGCCGAGAGCGGCATCGGCGCGCCCTCGGGCGTCTCGAAGGCGAAGTCCGTGGCCCGCGTGGCCTCGGCGGCGCGGGCGGTGCCGGCAAGGCCGGCACCGATCAGGATGAGAGCCTCGCGGCGCAGCAGCGTCATGGCAGGTCTCCGGCTCGGACGTCCCGCGGCCGCAACGGGCCAGGTCGGACGGGGGATCACCTCATTGATATGCCTGCTGCAGGTCGACCGTACAGTCTCGGCCGACTGCGTCATAATTCTCCGCGAGCCAGGCTTGCGCGGCGGCGCGGCCCTTATCGCGCAGGCGCTTGAAGACGGTCCAGCGGGCGTCGAGCTTGGAGGCGGCGTTGTAGTCCTCCAATGCGTCGGTCCCGTCGATGCGGTGCACCAGGACCCGGCGATACTGGCCCTGGCCGAGAACGCCTTCCTCGATCAGCCCGTCGAGGAAGTCGATCGCCCGCAATTCCCGCATCAGGTTGGCGTTGAAGGTGATCTCGTTCAGCCGGTCGCGGATCTCGGCCTCCGTGCGCGGGGTCTCCCGCCGCTCCACGGGGTTGATCTGCACGAGCACGATGTCGCGGGTCTGGGCGCCGCGATGCAGGGGGTAGAGCGGCGGATTGCCGAGATAGCCGCCGTCCCAATAAGGCACGCCGTCGATCTCCACCGCCTGGAAGACGGTGGGCAGGCAGGCCGAAGCCATCAGGTGATCGACGGTCAGCCGCTCACGCTCGAAGACCGCGAGCTTGCCCGTCCAGACATTGGTGGCCGAGACGAACAGGCCCGCCGTGTCGGCCTCGCGCAGGCGGTCGAAATCGACCTGCTCGGCCAGCGCCTTGCGCAGCGGGTTGATGTTGAGCGGGTTCGACACGTAGGGGCTCGGCGCCAGCATCTTGGCCCAGAACTCAGCCACCGGATTGCCCTTCCACAGGCTGAACAGGCCGCTGACGAAGTTGCGCTGGGCCGGGCCCAGGTCGCCGTCGAGGCTGACCTCGCGCCAGAACCGCTCCAGACCCTCGCGGGCTCCGTCCGGGCCGCCCTTGAGCCAGCCATCCACGAGGACGACGGCATTCATCGCTCCCGCGCTCGCCCCCGTGACCGCCTCGAAGCCCAGACGCCCATCTTCGATCAGCGCATCGAGGACGCCCCAGGTGAAGGCGCCGTGCGCACCGCCGCCCTGCAGCGCCAGGGCCACCGGCTTCTCCGCCTTGGGCCCGGCCAGCACGTGGCCCGACCCCTGGGCGGACTGCGCCTCGATCACGTCCGAGACGGGTGACTCGGGGACGGCAGTGGCCGGATTGTGCGGCTCGCCGCCGGATTGCTCGTTCATGTCGGCCTCCTGGTCCGGCCGCTTAGATGGGATGCTGCATTGCAGCATCAACCGTCGGCCACGCCTGCGGTCCGCGGCCCGCGCCCCCGCCGACCCGAGCGAATCGGCAACAGAGGCGGACGAAATCCCGATGGCGCCGAAGGCAAACGCCGCGCGGACGTGCAGCAAACTCGACATCCGCGCCCGGATACGACATGACAGCCGCGATGCTGTCATGCGCGATGCTGTCCTGCGTGGCGCCGGCTTGACGCGGCGCCGGGTCGTCCGCAGCTAACCCGCGACAGCCCCGAAGTTCCGGCGAAGCGTGTCCCGGGACAGACCCGGCAGCCCTCAGGCTCCGGCGTCCCGTGAGGCGCGCCCGCGAAGGTCCACGATGGAAGTCATGGAAGCCACCCGTTCCGAAAGCCCTGCCGCCGACAACCCGCTGGCCGGTGGCGGCCCGGAAATCGCCGGCCCCGCGCCGCGCCACCGCACCGTCGGCGTGACGGTCGGCGAGGGCGAAGGCGCGGTCACGGTCGGCGGCGGCGCGCCGATCGTCGTCCAGTCGATGACCAACACCGACACGGCCGACATCGACGCCACGGTGGCGCAGGTTGCCCAGCTCGCCCGGGTCGGCTCGGAGCTGGTGCGCATCACGGTCGACCGGGACGAGGCGGCGGCGGCGGTGCCGAAGATCCGAGAGCGCCTCGACCGGATCGGCGTCCACGTCCCGCTGGTGGGCGACTTCCACTACATCGGCCACAAGCTGCTCGCCGACCACCCGGCCTGCGCCGAGGCGCTCGCCAAGTACCGGATCAATCCCGGGAACGTCGGCTTCAAGGACAAGAAGGACACCCAGTTCTCGGCGATCATCGAGCAGGCGATCAAGCACAACAAGACCGTGCGGATCGGCGCCAACTGGGGCTCGCTCGACGGCGAGCTGCTCACCCACCTGATGGACGAGAACGCCAAGGCGCCGCGGCCGATCGATGCCCGCGCGGTGATGCGCGAGGCGATGGTGCGCTCCGCGATCAGCTCGGCCGACCGCGCCGTGGAACTCGGCCTGCCGCAGAACAAGATCATCCTCTCGGCCAAGGTCTCGGCCGTGCAGGACCTGATCGCCGTCTACCGCGAGGTGGCGCGCCGTTCGGATTACGCGATCCATCTCGGCCTCACCGAGGCCGGCATGGGCTCGAAGGGTCTCGTGGCCGCCTCCGCCGCCATCGGCGTGCTCCTCCAGGAGGGCATCGGCGACACGATCCGCTACTCGCTCACCCCGGAGCCGGGCGGCGACCGGACCGTCGAGGTCAAGGCCAGCCAGGAACTCCTGCAGACCATGGGGTTCCGCACCTTCGTGCCGATGGTAGCGGCCTGCCCGGGCTGCGGTCGCACGACCTCGACCACCTTCCAGGAACTCGCCCGGGACATCCAGAACTGGATCGTCACCTCCATGCCGGAGTGGAAGAAGTCCTATCCGGGCGTCGAGGGGCTGAACGTCGCCGTGATGGGCTGCATCGTGAACGGCCCGGGCGAATCGAAGCACGCCGATATCGGCATCTCGCTGCCCGGCACCGGCGAGACCCCGACCGCGCCGGTCTTCATCGACGGCAAGAAGGCCATGACCCTGCGCGGCCCGACGCTGGCCAAGGATTTCGAGACGATCGTGATCGACTACATCCAGCGCCGATTCGGTCAGCAGGGCGGGACGCGCACCGCCGCCGAGTGAGGCGCGGTGCGGGGGTAAACACCCCCGGCCCGCTCCCGTCGCGGCTCGGTGAAGTCTATCCTCGCCCGGGAGGACACCTCCCGCCGCACCGGCATTCCGGGGCTCCATGGGCGGGCCCGGAAACAAGAACCCGCGTCGATTCAGGCGCTTGATCCATCGGCGCATCGGGTCGGCATGCGAGCGTGTCGCGCCTCCGGCGCATCGCATTCGGACCTGAATCGCACCGAGACCCAGCTCCGCGATCTTCGCAGAGGCACACGGTTTCCGGCCGCACGAGGGCATGATAGCAAGGCCACACGATCCCGCGAGCGGTCGGCCCGGTGGCCGGCCCGCACGGTTCGGCGGAGTGTTCGCGTGTTCTGCCCGGCCCCGACTGGCCCCTGAGCCGAACCGCGAAGCGCCGGCCACGCCCGAGCTTCCGACATCCCCATGAGCCACAACTTCGCACCCGGCGTAGCAGCCCAGCCCGCGCCCGCAGCGCCCGACGCCGCGCGGGAGGCCGCCGCGGCGTCCGACGAGACGACCGGCCAGACGCCCATGCACGGGCCGGCGACCTCCGGCACCCTCGATGCCCCCGAGAAGGCGGAGACGCGCCACGGCCATGCCGGCTTCTGGACGCTCCTCGTCGGCTCCGTCGGCGTCGTCTACGGGGATATCGGCACCAGTCCGCTCTACGCCTTCCGCGAGGCGCTGGTCCCCGCCCGCACCGACGGCATCCTGCTGCCCGAGGAGGTGATCGGCACCGTCTCGCTGATCCTCTGGGCGCTGTTCATGATCGTGACGGTGAAATACGTCGCGATCCTGCTGCGCATGGACAACAACGGCGAGGGCGGCATCCTCTCGCTGATGGCGCTCGCCCGGAAGGCGCTGGGCGGCTCGCGCATCGTGTTCATGCTGGGATTGATGGGCGCCTCGCTGTTCTACGGCGACGCGGTGATCACCCCGGCGATCTCGGTGCTCTCGGCGGTGGAGGGCCTGAAGCTCGTCACCCCCGCCCTCGACGATTACGTCCTGCCGATCACCGTGGTGATCATCGTCGCGCTGTTCCTCGTGCAGAACCGCGGCACCGGCAAGGTCGCGGCCTTCTTCGGGCCGGTGACCATCGTGTGGTTCCTCGCCATGGCGCTGGCGGCACTGCCGCATATCGGCCTGCACCCGGAGGTGTTCCGCGCCGTCAATCCCTGGCACGCCGTGAACTACCTGCTCGGCCATGGCACCGGGGCGCTGGTGGCCTTGGGCGCGGTGTTCCTGGCGGTGACCGGGGCCGAGGCGCTGTTTGCCGATCTCGGCCATTTCGGCCGCAAGCCGATCCAGCTGGCCTGGATCGGCCTCGTCTTCCCGGCGCTCGCCCTCAACTATCTCGGGCAGGCGGCCCTGGTGCTGGAGAAGCCCGACACCGCCGACCCGTTCTTCCAGCTGGTGCCGGCCTGGGGCCTGCTGCCGATGGTGATCCTCGCGACGATCGCCACCGTGGTGGCGAGCCAGGCGGTGATCACCGGCGCCTTCTCGTTGTCCCGGCAGGCGATCCAGCTCGGCCTGCTGCCGCGGCTGGAGATCCGCCATACCTCCGAGTCGCATGCCGGGCAGATCTACCTGCCGCAGATCAACGGGCTGCTGATGGTGGGCGTCGTCCTGCTGGCGGTGCTGTTCAAGACCTCCTCGTCGCTGGCCTCGGCCTACGGCATCGCGGTGACCGGTACGATGCTGCTCACCGCCTCGCTGACCTTCCTGGTGATGTGGCGCATGTGGAAATGGTCGCCGGTGGCGGCGGCCGCCGTGATGCTGCCCTTCATCGTCCTGGAGTTCCTGTTCCTGCTGTCAAACCTGATCAAGGTGGTGGAAGGAGGCTACGTGCCGCTGCTGCTCGCCGGCGGCCTCATCATCCTGATGTGGACCTGGGTGCGGGGCGTCACGATCCTGTTCAACAAGACCCGCAAGACCGACGTGCCGCTCGTGGAACTGGTCGGCATGCTGGAGAAGAGCCCGCCCCACCACGTGCGCGGCACCGCGGTGTTCCTGACGAGCGATCCCGAGATCGCCCCGGCCGCGCTCCTGCACAACCTCAAGCACAACAAGGTGCTGCACGAGAAGAACGTGATCCTCACCGTCGAGACGGTGGACACGCCCCGCTCCAACGAGGCCGACAAGGTGCGGATCGAGCCGGTGGGCCCGCATTTCTACCGGGTCGTGATGAAGTTCGGCTACATGGAGACGCCGAACATCCCGAAGACGCTGGTGCTGCTGCGCCGCCAGGGCTTCAAGTTCGACATCATGGCGACGTCGTTCTTCCTGTCGCGCCGCTCGATCCGGCCGGCGGCGCATTCGGGCATGCCGCTCTGGCAGGACCGGATCTTCATCACCCTCGCCAAGAACGCGAACGACGCCACGGACTTCTTCCAGATCCCCACCGGACGTGTGGTGGAGGTGGGGACGCAGGTGACGGTCTGAGGGCCGCGCCGCCATGGTCATCGGCGCGCGCGTCCTGACGATCCGTGGGCCGGTGGCGGACATTCCCGGCGCGGTCCGGCTCGAGCGCCGGAAGACACGGACGGGCACGGGATCTGCCGCTTCACGATCGGCCGGCCCGAGGAGCCGTGCAACAATTTCGGGGCCGGCGTCGATGCGCTGCGGGCCGTCCACTTAGCGATGCAGAGGTCCGGCATCGACCTCAAGGTCAGCGCGGCCCACGAGACCGGCACCCGGGCGGGGGCAAAGCCCGGGCATGGGCCGGCTCTCCTATTCCGTAGAACGGCCACGCGCGTCCGATCGGCGCGGACAAGGTCTCGAGGAGCGAGGGCCCTGCGCTCCCTGTGCGAGCGGAGCGAAGCCACCCGGCACGCCACGCGCACCGGGTGCGCGCGGTCGTGGATCACGTCGTGCCCCGCGTGAGGCATGCTGCCTGTGATCGCACGCCCTGACGATGTGCGCCGCCGCACGCGGCATGTCCTGAGCGCAACCACTCGCGGATGACCGGCCGCGTCCCTGCGTTGCGCCCGGCCCGAGGCCTGATTTAGAATACTTATTATTCTGAGCTTGAGCGTTAGCCCGGCGGCCCGGCCGCATCGGTGAACGTTAGCCGGCAAATCCGGCCTTGGCCTCCGGCCCGGCTCAGACCCGACTGATCGCCGCTCCGGCGCCGCCAGACAGGACGCAACGATGATCAAACTCACCGTGAACGGGGCTGCGCGCAGCTTCGACGGCGACCCCGACATGCCGCTGCTGTGGTACCTGCGGGACGAACTTGGGCTCACCGGCACGAAGTTCGGCTGCGGCGTCTCGCTCTGCGGGGCCTGCACCATCCATCTCGGCGGGACGGCGACCCGTGCCTGCATCACCCCGGTCTCGGCCGCCGCCGGCCAGGAGGTCGTCACCATCGAGGGGCTGTCGCCGGACGGCAACCACCCGGTGCAGGTGGCGTGGCGCGACCAGAACGTCGCCCAGTGCGGCTTCTGCCAGTGCGGCCAGATCATGCAGGCCGCCGCGCTCCTGAAGGACACGCCGAAGCCGTCCGATCAGGACATCGACGACACCATGAGCGGCAACATCTGCCGCTGCGGCACCTACCCGCGCATCCGCGCCGCGATCCATCAGGCTGCCGGCCAGCCGGCGCCCGCCACCAAGGGAGAGCGCCTGTGATCCACGACGCGAAGATGAGCGCCCAGCTCGCCGCCGGCACCAAGCCGGCCCTCGACAATGTCAGCCGCCGCGGGATCCTCGGCGGCGCCGGCGCTCTCGTTCTGGCCCTATCGCTGCGTCCGGCGCGAGCCGACGAGACCCAGACCGCCGAGCAGAAGGCCCAAAAATTCGGCGCCGACGGCATGCCGCACGGCTGGCGCGACGATCCGAAGATCTTCGTCGCCATCGCGCCGGACGGCACCGTCACGGTGACCAACCACCGTTCCGACATGGGCCAGGGCATCCGGACCTCGGTGGCCTTCACGGTCGCCGACGAGCTGGAGGCCGACTGGTCGAAGGTGAAGGTGGTCCAGGCCTGGGGTGACGAGACCCGCTTCGGCAACCAGGACACCGACGGCTCGCGCTCGACCCGCCACTTCTTCCAGCACTTCCGCCACGCCGGCGCCGCCGCGCGGCTGATGCTGATCCAGGCCGCGGCCAAGCAATGGGGCGTGCCGGCCTCCGAGGTGACGGCGGTCAACCACACCCTGACCCACGCCAAGTCGGGCCGCACCCTCGGCTACGGGGCCGTGGCCCAGGCCGCCGCCGAGCTGCCGGTGCCCACCGACGTCAAGCTGAAGGACCCCAAGGACTTCCGCTACATCGGCACCGGCAAGGTCGGGCTGATCGACAATTTCGACATCACCACCGGCAAGGCCGTCTACGGCCTCGACACCAAGCTCGACGGGATGCTCTACGCGGTCGTCGCGCGCCCGGCCGTCTATGGCGGCACGGTGAAGTCCTTCGACGACAGCGAGGCCAAGAAGGTCCCGGGCGTCGTGAAGATCTTCAAGATCGACGGCGGCACGATCCCGTCCGAGTTCATGCCGCTCGGCGGCGTCGCCGTGGTGGCCAAGAACACCTGGGCGGCCCTGAAGGCCCGGGACGCCCTCAAGATCACCTGGGACGACGGTCCGAACGCCGGCTACGACACGGACGCGTTCCGCAAGGAGCTGGAGGCCGCGGCCCGCAAGCCCGGCAAGGTCGTGCGCACGCAGGGCGACGTCGACGGCGCCCTCGCCAAGGCCAAGACCAGGGTCGAGGCCGAGTACTTCGTGCCCCACCTCGCCCAGGCGCCGATGGAGCCCCCGGCCGCGGTGGCCCGCGTGAAGGACGGGTTCTGCGAGGCCTGGGCCTGCACGCAGGGTCCGCAGGCGGCCAACGACCGCCTGATGAAGGCGCTCAAGCTGCCCGACGACAAGGTCAAGGTGAACGTGACGCTGCTCGGCGGCGGATTCGGGCGCAAGTCCAAGCCCGACTACGTGGTCGAGGCGGCGCTCTGCTCGCAGGCCGTGGGCGGCGCCCCGGTGAAGCTCGCCTGGACCCGCGAGGACGACCTGCACCACGGCTTCTACCACACGATCTCGGTGGAGCATCTGGAGGCCGGCCTCGACGACAAGGGCATGCCGGTGGCGTGGCTGCACCGCTCGGTGGCGCCGACGATCGGCTCGATCTTCGCGCCCGATCCGAAGCACGAGCTGCCGTTCGAGCTCGGGATGGGGCTGGTCAACACGCCGCTGAACATCCCGAACATGCGGCTGGAGAACCCCGAGGCTGCCGCCCATGTCCGCATCGGCTGGTTCCGCTCGGTGTCGAACATCCCGCACGCCTTCGCGATCCAGTCCTTCGTGTCGGAGCTGGCGCACGCCGCCGGCCGCGAGCCGAAGGAGTACCTGCTCGACCTCATCGGACCCGATCGCAAGATCAGCCCGACCGAGATCGGCGACGTCTGGAACTACGGCGAAGACCCGAAGCGCTACCCGATCGAGACCGGCCGCCTGCGCGGCGTGATCGAGGCGGCCGCCAAGGGAGCGGGCTGGGGGCGGCAGATGCCCAAGGGCACCGGCCTCGGCATCGCCGGCCACTACAGCTTCGTCACCTACACGGCGGTGGCGGCCGAGGTGGAGGTCGACGACAAGGGCCAGGTGAAGGTGAAGGCGATCGACATCGCGGTCGATTGCGGGCCGCAGGTGAACCCGGAGCGCATCCGCTCGCAGATGGAAGGCGCCGTGGTCATGGGGATGGGGCTCGCCCTGACCTCCGAGATCACCTTCAAGCAGGGCCGGGCGGTGCAGAACAACTTCGACGGCTACGAGGTCCTCCGGATCGACGCCGCCCCGAAGGTGGTCCGCGTGCACCTCGTGCCGACCGGCAATTGGGACGGGCCGCTCGGCGGCGTCGGCGAGCCCGGCGTGCCGCCGGTGGCGCCGGCGATCGCCAACGCGATCTTCGCGGCCACCGGCCGCCGGGTCCGGCAATTGCCGATCCGCGATCAGCTGAGCGCCTGAACCGTCACCCGTCGCGAGACGTTGGGGCCGCAGGGGGAACCTGCGGCCCCATTCTTTTGGAAAGTACCCGACCCGATGATGCGTCCCGCCCTGACGGCCTGCCTGACCCTGATCCTGACGGCAGCCCCGGCCCTCGCCTCGCCCTGCGGCGACCGGATCGACAGCGTTTCCAAGCGGGTTCAGTCCGAGATGAGGCAGTCGATCTCCGCCTCGACCAGCGGCCAGGGCAATGCCGCCAAGCGCGGCGGCGAGGGGGTCACCGGCACGGAGGGTCAGCGGGCGAAGGAATCCCCCGAGGCGCCGCCGGAGAAGTCGGCCCAGGCCGGCCAGGGGGCGGATGCCGCCCAGCAGGCGCAGGTCGCCCTCGAGGAGGCGCGCACGGCCGACTCGAAGGGTGACGCCAAGGGCTGCGAGGCGGCCCTGTCCCGCGTCGAGCAGCAGTTGAAGAAGACACCCTGAGGCACTTCATAAAACGGGCTGACGGGTTCGATGCGCGAGGCTGGCCGCTCCCGCATCGATCCAAGCCACCTCTCTCATCCTGAGGCCCGCTGCGCGGTCACCTGAGGATGAGGGGAAGGGTTCGACGTGAGCCCTGGCTGGCTTTGCCGCCCTCACCGGCCCAGCGCGCTGATCTCGATCACGAACTTCCGCCGCAACGCCCGCGAGAAATCGCCGTAGCCGGCGGCCGCCAGCAGGAACGCCCCCGGGCCGCCGATGACGTGGGCGCGGTACCATTGCTCCAGGCTCGTGCGTTCCTGCGGCAGCGGGGTCGGGAGCAGGCCGTAGCCCGGCGCCCGATAGGCCCCGGCCCCGACCACGTCGTTCTCGCCCGGCACCAGGATCGGCAGGCCGTTGACCGTCGCGCCGGTGGCGAGCAGCGCCGCATGCGCCTCCGCGAGGCTGTCGGCGTCGGTGCAATTGTCGATCCCGTCGCCGGAGACGTCGACCACCACGCGCTCGGCCGGGATCGGGAGCGTCGGGAGCACGGCGTCGGTCACCGTGCGGAACATCTGGCCGAGGCAGGTGAACTCGCCGGCCTGCCGGGGCGTGGCCCGGACCAGGGCGGCGGTCGCCGCAGCATCGACGCGGTTGGCGATCCGCCGCCAGCCGACCGCGAGGTTCGCCCGGTCCGCCCAGGTCACCATCGCGAACAGGATCCCGCCCGGATTGCCGGTGATCGCGCCGATCACCGACGGATCTTCCAAGGCCTCCGCGATGCCCTCCATCTGGAGCCGGAAGCGGGATTCGTCGACGGATTGCGACACGTCCACCGAGACGACCAGCGCGGTGGCGACGCTCTCGGGCGCGGCCTTGGCGGGCGCCAGCCCGAGGAGCAGGAGGCCGGCGCCCCGCAGCGCGCCGCGGCGGATCCATCCCGAACCCGTCCGCATCATCGGCCTCGGCACTCCCGGAAGGCGCGGCCCTGCGGCCGTCGCGCATCCGTTAGGCCACGTTTCGACGGGACGCGAAACCGGCCTTTCGGGGGGGCCGCCGCGCGGCCCCGCCCGTCGGACCGACGCGCTGCGGGCAGGCCCGGATGCGCGTCGGCAGGGTGTCGTGCGGGCGCGAAGCCCGGCCCCGGTGAGGAGGATTCGCTCCGGCGGCGGTAGCCCGCTCATCTCGGAGGTGGCCCGTCCTCCGGCCCCATCCCTGGGCCGGCCGCGGGGTCGTCGAGGACGGCCTCGGCCGCCCCGGAAGGTGCTTAGGCCGCCGCCGCGGCGGCGAGGGCGTGCCGGTTGCCGTTCAGGCCGGCGCAGAGATCGTCGATCTCGGCGAGGTCCAGCGCCTCGCCGGCACGGCCGGCGATGGTGTCGATCAGGTGATCCTGGCGGGGATCGAACGGATGACCCTGCATCCGGTAGAACTGGTAATAGCGCAGCGCCGCCAGGACGGTGTCACGCTCGCGGTCGGTTACGGTGAAGTGCTGCATGGGTAGTTGCTTCCCCTTGTGGCTTCAACGAACGCCCGGGTAGGCCGCGACGCCGATCCCGAGCTTGACTGTTGTAACCCGTGGGCAACTGCCCGACCAGTTCTTGACAGCTCGCGCCGATGTGATTCGCGTCATTTAAGATTTTGATCCTGGCCGGATCCGGGCGATCACGGATCGAAAAATCCTGTTCTCACAACAGCTTGGCAAACCGGCTCGCGAATGCCGCGCGGTCGGACCCGGCCGTTGCCCGTCCCGAGTCTCCGCATGGACCCTCATGGACCCTCATGGACCCGCGCCGCCGCCCCCGGGCCCGCCTAGAGGCCGAGTTCGGCCAGATAGCGCGGCAGTGCGGCGCTCGCCGGCCCGTACCGGGCCTCGTCGAAGGCGTCGGCGTTGTCGGACGGCTCCAGGTTGACCTCGCAGGTCGGGATGCCGAGCGCCCAGGCCTGCCGGACGTAGCCCGCCGCCGGGTAGACCGCCCCCGACGTGCCCACGGCCACGAACAGGTCCGCCCCGGCCAGCGCAGCCTCGATCGCATCGAGGTGCATCGGCATCTCGCCGAACCAGACCACGTCCGGCCGCATCCGGCCCGACGCGCCGCAGGCGGGGCAGCGATCGGCCCGGCTCAGGTCGGCGCACCACGGCGTGACCGCACCGCAGGCGCAGCAGCGCGCCTTGAGCAATTCGCCGTGCATGTGGGTGACCGCCTGCGAGCCGGCCCGCTCGTGCAGGTCGTCGACGTTCTGCGTGCACAGGAACAGCCGCCCGCCCCGCGCGGCGAGCCGCGCCTCGGCCTGCGCCAGAGCGACATGCGCGGCGTTCGGCTCGGCCGCGACCGCGCCGCGGCGGCGATGGTCGTAGAAGTCGAGCACCGTGTCGGGGTCGGCCGCGTAGGCCTCCGGGGTGGCGAGCCGCATCGGGTCGAACCGCGCCCAGATCCCGCCGCGGTCCCGGAACGTGCCGAGCCCGCTCTCGGCCGAGACGCCCGCCCCGGTCAGCGCGAAGATCGTCCTGGGATGGTCCGTCATGCGGTGCTCCTGCTCGCCGGAAATTGGCCGGATATGTCCGCTGGCTGGCAGCGCGGTTTCTTTCGCCCAGGGCCAAGCCGAGGAATCCTGCGGCTCGCTTCACCGAGCGGGAGACACGAAATGTCCGATGTTGCGCTGCTGGTCATCGATGTCCAGGAATCCTTCCGGCACAGGCCCTTCTGGAACGACGCCGATGTCGCGCCCTTCACCGAGCGCCTGCAGACGCTCATCGACGGTGCCGCGGCGCGCCGGATTCCGATCCTGCAGATCTTCCACCTCGCCGAGAGCGGTCCCTTCGCCGCCGCCTCCGGCCATGTCCGCACCCTGGAGCCGATCGTGATCGCGCCGACGGCGATCTTCCACAAGCGCCGGCACAGCGCCCTGGTCGATAGCGGCCTGCCCGGCTGGCTGACGCAGCACGGCATACGGCGCCTGATCGTATCCGGCATCCGCACCGAGCAATGCTGCGAGACCACCACCCGCCACGCCTCCGACAGCGGCTGGCAGGTGGATTACGTCACCGAGGCGACGCTGACCTTCGCGATGACCCATCCGTCCGGACGCCGGTTCACGGCGGACGACATCAAGGCCCGCACCGAGCTGGTGCTGATGGACCGCTTCGCCCGCATCGCCACGGTGGAGCAGGCGCTCGCCGGTCGGGACTTGCCGGTCGCGGCATGAGCGGGACGGCGCGGCGCATCCCGGTCCTCGTGGTCTTGCCGCCGCGCACCCTGCTGCTCGACCTCGCGGGACCGGTCGAGGTCCTGCGCATCGCCGGGGCGGCTCAGGAGCGGGTCGCGTTCTCGGTGCGCTACGTGGCGCCGCAGGCGCGCACCCGCTGCTCGATCGGTCTGGATCTCGGCGGCACCGAGCCGCTGCCGGAGGCGATCGCGCCGGGCACCGTGGTGCTCGTGCCGGGCGCGTCGGCCCGGGTGCTCGGCGGCGAGGCCGATCCGGACGAGGGCGCCGCCGAAGCGCGGATCGTCGACTGGCTGCGCGGCGCGGTCTGGCCGGGCCACACCCTGGTGACGGTCTGCGACGGTACGCTGCTGGCGGCCCGGGCCGGCCTGTTCGACGGCTATGCCTGCACCACCCATCACGCGAGCTGCGCCCGGCTCGCCGCCCTGGCGCCGCAGGCGCGGGTGCTGGAGAACAGGCTGTTCGTGCAGGACCGGGACCGGTTCAGCAGCGCCGGCGTGACCGCGGGCGTGGACCTGATGCTCCATCTCGTCGCCGAATGGGCCGGCCCGGCCGCGGCGCTGGCGGCGGCCCGGACCCTGGTGGTCTACATGCGGCGCGGCCCCGACGACCCGCAGCTCTCACCCTGGCTCGAAGGCCGCAGCCACCTGCACCCGGTGGTGCACCGCGCCCAGGACGCGATCGCCGCCGAACCCGCCCGCGCCTGGTCCCCCGAGATCCTCGGCCGCCTCGCCGGGGCGAGCCCGCGCAACCTCGCCCGGCTGTTCCGGGTCCATGCCGGGATGACGGTGACCGACGCGGTCAACCGCGCCCGGATCGCGCTGGCCCGGGACCTGATCGCCCAGACCGACCTTGCCCTGGAGCAGGTCGCCGACCGCGCGGGCTTCGGCTCGGCCCGCCACATGCGGCGGGTCTGGCGTCAGTTCCACGACGCCGCGCCCTCGAATCTCCGAACCCAAATCTTGGTTTCGAAAGGTCCGTGACCTTTCGCGGGTCCAGGGCGGAGCCCTGGGGCCTCAGGGGCACCGCCCCCGAACCCCTGCCAAAGGGGTGAGCCCTTTGGGATCCCCCTGACCACGCTCTGGACCCCGCCAGATGGCTGTGCCCTCCTCGCATCGTCCGAATCGGCGCGGACGATGCATCCGCCCGTCCCGACAGGCGCCCGCGGGCGCGGAGGAGAGCGCATCATGCCCGAATTCGACCTGGCGATCCGCGGCGGGACCGTGGTCACGGCGAGCGACACGGTTCGGGCGGATGTCGGCGTGCGCGGCGGCCGGATCGTGGCTGTGGCCGAGGGCATCGCCGACGCCGCCCGGGTGATCGACGCCTCCGGCCTGCTGGTCCTGCCCGGCGGCATCGACAGCCATGTCCACATCGCCCAGGATTCGGGCCCCGGCATCGTCATGGCCGACGACTTCGCCAGCGCCACTCGGGCGGCGGCGGCCGGCGGCAACACCTGCGTGATGCCCTTCGCGCTCCAGCCCCGGGGCGCCTCCCTGCGCGGGGCGGTCGACGCCTACCGGGCCAGGGCCGAGGGCCAGTGCCACGTCGACGTGGCGATCCACATGATCATCTCGGACCCGACCGAGGCGGTGCTCGGCCAGGAGCTGCCGGCCTTGGTCGCCGACGGCTACACCTCGTTCAAGGTCTTCATGACCTACGACGACCTCGTGCTGAACGACCGCCAGCTCCTCGACGTGTTCCACGTCGCGCGGCGGCAGGGCGCCCGGGTCATGGTCCACGCGGAGGGCTACGACGCAATCCGCTACCTCAGCGAGCGTCTGGAGCGGGCGGGCGAGACGAGGCCCTACGGCCACGCCCTGTCGCGCCCCGAGATCGTCGAGCGGGAGGCGGCCCACCGGGCCATCAGCCACGCCGAGCTGATCGACCTGCCCATCGTGATCGTCCACGTCTCGGGCCGCGAGGCCACCGAGCAGATCGCCTGGGCTCAGGGACGGGGCCTGAAGATCCGGGCCGAGACCTGCCCGCAATACCTGACCCTGACGGCCGAAGACATGAAGGGGCTCGGCCAGGACGACCCCATGGCGGGGTCGAAATACGTCTGCTCGCCGCCGACGCGGGACGTCGAGAGCCAGGAGGCGGTGTGGTCGGGGATCCGGCGCGGGATCTTCGACGTGGTCTCGTCCGACCATTGCCCGTTCCGCTACGACGACCCGCAGGGCAAGCTGAACCCGCGGGGTAAGACCTCCTTCCGCTGGATCCCGAACGGTATCCCCGGCATCGAGACGCGGCTGCCGGTGTTCTTCTCGGAAGGGGTCTCGAAGGGGCGCATCAGCCTCAACCAGTTCGCCGCGCTCTCCGCCACGAACCACGCGAAGCTCTACGGACTCTACCCGCGCAAGGGCTCGATCGCCCCGGGCTTCGACGCCGACCTGACCCTCTGGGACCCGAACCGGCGCGAGACCATCCGCCAGGCGAACCTGCACCACGGCTCCGACTACACGCCCTGGGAGGGGTTCGAGGTCACCGGCTGGCCGGTGATGACCATCGCGGGCGGGCAGGTCATCGCCGAGGACGGCCGGGTCCTGTCCGAGCCGGGCCGCGGGCGGGTGCTGGACCGGGCGGTCGATCCGGCCGAGCGGCGGGAGGCGTAGCCTTGGCCCGCCGCTTGCTCTCCGGTGTCGGATGGCGGGCGACACAGGGGGAATCGATGTTGCGGACGCGGCGTCGACCGGATCGAGCGCGGGTCCCCTCTCCCGTGCGGGCGAGGGACAGGGTGAGGGGCGTGCGGCGTCCGGATAGGGCGCGCACGGCAAGGGTGTGCCCCGTCCTGAACGTTCTCGTCCCTCACCCCTACCCTCTCCCGCACGGGAGAGGGGGCGTGTCGCGGCCTTCAAGAGTGATCGTGCCACTCTTGTATCTTGCACATCGCCGGAAGCAGGCGAGCCTCACATGAATGTCGAGCTGATCGGCCTGACCAAGCGCTACGGCGCGGCGACCGCGGTCGATGCCATCGACCTGAAGGTGCCGTCCGGGGCCTATTGCTGCCTGCTCGGCCCCTCCGGCTGCGGCAAGACCACCACGCTCCGGATGATCGGCGGCCACGAGCGCGCCAGCGCGGGCGACGTGGTGATCGGCCCGAAGGCAGTGGGCGACGCGGCGCCGTCCGAGCGCGGCACCGCCATGATGTTCCAGAGCTACGCCCTGTTCCCGCATCTCGATGCGCGGGACAACGTCGCCTTCAGCCTGCGGATGCGCGGAATCGGCAAGGCGGAGCGCCGGGCCAAGGCCATGGCGATGCTCGACCTCGTGCAGATGGGCCACCTCGCCGGGCGCCTGCCGGCCCAGCTCTCCGGCGGCCAGCAGCAGCGCGTCGCGCTCGCCCGCGCCCTCGTCACCGGCCCGAAGGTGCTGCTGCTCGACGAGCCGCTCTCGGCGCTCGACCCGTTCCTGCGGGTCCGGATGCGGGTCGAGCTGAAGCGGATCCAGACCGAGCTGGGCCTCACCTTCATCCACGTCACCCACAGCCAGGAGGAGGCGATGGCGCTCTCCGACCTCGTGGTGGTGATGAATGCCGGGCGGATCGAGCAGGCCGCCGACCCGCGCACCGTGTTCGAGCGGCCGGCGACCGCCTTCGTGGCCCGGTTCATCGGCGGCCACAACGTGATCCGCCTGCCCGACGGGCTCATCGCCGTGCGGGCGGACCGGATGCGCCTCGGCGCCGAGGCCGGCCCCGCCGCGCGGCCGGCCCGGGTGGTGGCTGTCGAGTACCAGGGCACCAGCGTCCATGTCGGCCTCGACGCAGAGGGGCTGGAGCGCGCGCCTGAGAGCCCCGCCGCCCTCACGGCGATCCTCAGCGACGCGGATTTCGCGGCCCGCCCGCTGCGCCCGGGCGACACGATTCCGGTCGGCTGGGACGCGGCCGCCGCCCACCGCCTCGACGCGTAACCGGTACGGAGACGACGATGGATGCTTTCTCGAAGCCGAGCCGGCGCACGCTCCTGAAGGGGGCCGCCGCGCTGGCCGCGACGCCTGTCACCGGCTTCCCGGCGGTGCACGCCGCCGAGCCGGTGACCCTGCGCTACCTCGGCACCGCGGTGAACCAGTCCGCCGACATCGCCAGGAAGGTGAAGGAGGATCTGGGCCTCACCATCGAGTACATACCGGTGGTGACCGACGAGGTGACCAAGCGCGTCGTCACCCAGCCGAATTCCTTCGACCTGGTCGACACCGAGTATTTCAGCCTCAAGAAGATCCTGCCCTCCGGCAACCTCCAGGGCATGGACGCCAAACGGATCAAACTGGCCGACAAGATCTCGTCGATCTTCACCAAGGGCGAGGTGGGGGGCCGGAAGATCGGCGACCAGGGCACGGCCCCCCGGAAGGTCTTCTATCTGGAGGGCCAGGATTCGAAAAAATTTGCCGGCGAACAGACCGAGTGGATCTCGCTGATCCCCACCGTCTACAACGCCGACACGCTGGGCATCCGGCCGGACCTGATCAAGATCCCGGTGACGAGCTGGAAGGAGCTCCTGAACCCGGCCTTCAAGGGCAAGGCCTCGATCCTCAACATCCCGTCCATCGGTATCATGGACGCCGCGATGGTGGTGGAGGCCACCGGCGACTACACCTACGGCGACAAGGGCAACATGACGCGCCCTGAGATCGACCGCACCATCAAGGTGCTGATCGAGGCCAAGCGCGCCGGCCAGTTCCGCGCCTTCTGGCAGGACTTCAACGAATCCGTGAACCTGATGGCCTCGGGCGAGACGGTGATCCAGTCGATGTGGTCGCCCGCCGTCACGAAGGTGCGCGCGCAAGGCGTGCCCTGCACCTATCAGCCGTTGAAGGAAGGCTACCGGGCCTGGGCCTCGGGCTTCGGCATCCCCAAGACCCTGAGCGGCAAGAAGCTCGATGCCGCCTACGATTTCATCAACTGGTTCCTGTCCGGCTGGGCCGGGGCCTACCTGAACCGACAGGGCTACTACTCGGCGGTGCTGGAGACCGCACAGGCGAACATGCAGCCCTACGAATGGGCCTTCTGGATGGAGGGCAAGCCCGCCGAGAAGGACATCCTCGGTCCCGACGGCACCCTGATCGAGAAGGCCGGCGCCACCCGCGACGGCGGCTCCTTCGACGCGCGGATGGGCGCGGTCGCCTGCTGGAACGCCGTGATGGACGAGAACACCTACATGGTGCGCAAGTGGAACGAGTTCATCGCGGCGTGAGGGCGGTGGGCGCCCCCTCCCCGTCCTTCTCCCTCCGCGGGCCCTCGGAGACGCCCGTCCTGCGCGGCCACGCGGCTGCCGGATGGAACGCGGGCCCCCTCTCCCGCACGGGAGAGGGGGCGCGGTGCGCCTCGCGGGAGCCGATGTGTGAACATCGGAGCCCGCAGAGGGGGAGGGAAGCGGCGGCGCGCGTGGGGCGAATCCGATGACCGATCTCGCCCTGCCCGCCGCCGAGACCGCCGCGCGGACCGCAGCCCCCACCGTTGCGGGCCGCCCGCGCCGCCGCACCCTCGCCTATCTCCAGGCCGCGCCGCTGGCCCTCGTCTTCCTCGTCTTCCTGGTGGTGCCGCTGGTGCTCACCGGGATCGTCTCGCTGTGGGAGTACAACGAGTACGAGATCATCCCGGCGCTGACCCTGCAGAACTACGCCGACGTCTTCGACGGCTGCCTGTCCGCCGACCTCTGCACCACGCTGCGCACCTATCTCTCGACGGTGAAGTTCGTCGCGCTGACGCTGGCGATCACCCTGCCGCTGGGCTTCGCCATCGCCTACTTCCTGGCCTTCCACATCCGCTCCGGCACGGTGCGGATGGGGCTGTTCCTGCTCTGCACGATCCCGTTCTGGACCTCGAACGTGATCCGCATGATCTCGTGGATCCCGCTGCTCGGCCGCAACGGCCTCGTCAACGACACGCTCCGTGCCCTCGGGCTGATCCGCGCGCCGATCGAGGGCCTGCTCTACTCCGACTTCGCGGTGGTCCTGGCCTTCGTGCACCTCGACACGGTGTTCATGATCGTGCCGATCTTCAACAGTCTCGCGCGGATCGACCGGCGCCTGATCGAGGCGGCGCGCGACGGCGGCGCGTCCGGCGCGCAGATCCTCTGGACCGTGATCCTGCCGCTGGCCAAGCCCGGCATCGCCATCGGGACGATCTTCGTGACGACCCTGGTGATGGGCGACTTCGTCACCGTCGGCGTCATGGGCGGCCAGCAGATCGCCAGCGTCGGCAAGGTGATCCAGGTGCAGATGGCCTACCTGCAATTCCCGGCCGCCGCGGCCAACGCCATGGTGCTCTTGGCTGCCGTGCTGCTGATGATCCTGGGACTCACCCGCATGATCGACCTCCGGCGGGAGCTGTAGCGATGGACCGGCCCCGCGGCCTCGCCTTCTATCTCCTGGCCGGCGTCTTCGCCCTCTACGTCCTGTTCCTCTACGGGCCGACGCTGACCATCCTGGCCCTGAGCTTCCAGGGGCCCTCCGGCGGCCTGACCTTCCCGATGAACGGCGTGTCGACCCACTGGTTCGCCAAGCTCTGGGAGGGCGTCGGCGTGGTCGACATCTGGGCGGCTCTGCGGCGCTCCCTGGCCCTCGGCCTCGTGGTGATGGCGCTCACCGTGACGATCGCCTTCTATGCCGGCCTCGCCTTCCGGAAGGGGTTTCGGGGGGCCGGCCTCGTCTTCGCCCTGGCGGTGTCGAGCCTGATCGTGCCCTCGATCGTGGTCTCGCTGGGCATCGGGCTGGAGTTCCGGCTCCTCGACGATGCGATCAAGGCGCTCGCCGCCGCCACCGGCTGGGGGTTCCTGGAGGATCACGGCACGCTCATGGGCCTCTACACCTCGGCGCTGGGGGCGCACCTGACCTGGACGCTGCCCTTCGGCCTGCTGATCATGTTCGCGGTCTTCAACCGGTTCGACCCGGCCTACGAGGAGGCCGCCCGCGACCTCGGCGCCAGCGGTCCGCAGACGCTGCGCCACGTGGTGGTGCCGATCCTCGCCCCCGCCCTGGTCGGCGTCGCGCTGTTCGGTTTCACCCTGTCGTTCGACGAACTCGCCCGCACCAGCCAGGCGATCGGCGGCCGCAACACCCTGCCGCTGGAATTGCAGGGCCTGACCACCACGGTGACGACGCCGGAGATCTATGCGCTGGGCACGATGACCACCGCCGTCTCGGCGCTGGTGATCGGGACGGCGCTCGGCCTGACCCTGTGGCTGCAGAAGCGCCGGGCGCGGCGGGCCATGGCGGGGTTGCGGTAGGGCGCTTACCCGCTCACCCTGGAGGCCGTCGAGTCGACGAGGTTCGCGGGTGTGGCCATCTGGTTCCGTTGCGATCGCGATCCTCGCTTACGGCCGCGGCAATACGGTTCTGATCGAGATCGAGACGCCTGCCGGACGGCTGGAGGCTGTCGGCGAACTGGAGCAGATCGGCCGAACCTTGTATTTTCGTCGCGCCCACATCCAGGGGCTGCACAAGGGTGCCCTTGGGCGAGCGGGGCTGAACGCGATCGGCGCGGAGATCCTGAGAGAGGCTGAAGTCGATGCGGTCGTCATTGAAGGAGGCGCTCGAACGACAGGAGCGGGACCGAAACGGGGGCGCCGGCCACCACCCTTCCGGTATCCCCGTTGAACTCGTGCTTCAGATTTCGGCCTCGAACGATCAGCCCGTCGACCTCGTGAAGGCCCTGATGGCATTCGGCCTGGACTTGCACGAGGCGCACGACATCGTCGATCGCTTGGCGAGCGGAGAAAAGGTCGCGACCACCCTATACCTGACCGCCGAGGGTGAATCGCCTTTCGCATTGAGCCGCTTCGGTGTGATGGTTGGCGCCCCCCAGCCGGTCGACGCGGCTTCCATCCCTGTGGATGTGCTGAACGCGATCGAGGCGTGGCGCCTGTCCGAGCCGGAGCGTCCCACCCGGGATGAGGCGATCGGCATCATCCTCCGCCGCGGCCTCGCGGCCGCGTAAGGGCTCCACCGCAACATTGCCAACCCACCCCCATCCGTGTATGCGCAGCCCGCGCCCCCGAGACACCCTTGGAGGCAGGGGCGCGTCGGGAAGGGCTTGGCCGTCCGCACAGGGCGGCCTTTTCGCGTTCCGGCTCCAGCAATTCGTAAGGATCACGCCATGAGCGCAGTCAAGACGCTTGAGGCCGTGGCACGCGACCGGGTCGGCAAGGGGGCCGCCCGGGCCGTTCGTCGCCAGGGCCAGATTCCCGCCGTCATCTACGGCGGTGGCCAGCCGCCGCAATCCATCGCGGTCGATCTCATCCGCACCCGCACCCTGATCTACGCGGGCGGCTTCAAGACGACGCTGTTCGAGATCAACGCTGGCGGCAAGAAGATCCGCGCGATCCCGCGCGACTTCCAGCTCGACCCGGTCTCCGGCGTGCCGCTGCACGTCGACTTCCTGCGCGTCGTCTCGGGCCAGACCGTCACCGTCGAGGTGCCGGTGCACTTCGTCAACGAGGACGCGGCCCCCGGCATCAAGAAGCTCGGCGGCACCCTCAACATCGTGGCCCACACGCTCGCCCTCGACGTCGCCCCGGATCAGATCCCGGACGCGATCGAGGTCGACCTGACCGGCCGCGCGATCGGCGACGTGATCCACGTCTCCGACATCAAGATCCCGGCCGGCACCTACACCGGTGAGGCGACCGATCCGGTGGCCAACATCGTGCCGCCGACCGTGCTGGGCGCCGAGGTGGAGGCCGAGGAGGCCGCCATCGCCGAGGCGCAGTCGGCCGAGGCCGCCGAGGAGAAGGCCGAAGCCGAGGCCGAGACCTCCGAGGACGAGAAGAAGGACGGCGAGGAGGCCTGAGCCTCGTCGCACTGCTCCGCACTCTCGAGAGCCCCGGCCCTGCCGGGGCTCTCTTCGTTCGGGCGGGCGGTCAGGGATAGAGCCGCGCGCGGCTCCAGCCATCGCCGGCCCGGGTGAAGCGGACCCGGTCGTGCAGGCGGAAATCGCCGTTCTGCCAGAACTCGAGGGTGACCGGCGCGATGCGGAAGCCGGTCCAGTGCTCCGGCCGGGGGATCGGCCCTTCGCCGTAGCGCTCGGAGAGGTCCGCCACGGCGCTCATCAGCGTGGCGCGATCGGCGAGCGGGCGTGATTGCTGGCTGGCGATGGCGCCGAGCCGGCTCTCGCGGCGGCGGCTCTGGAAATAGGCATCCGCCTCCTCGGCCGTCACTGGCGTGATCGGGCCCCGGGCCCGCACCTGCCGACGCAGGCTCTTCCAGTGCAGCACCAGGGCGGCTTGCGGGTTCTGGGCCAGCTCCTCCCCCTTGGTGGATTGCGTGTTGGTGTAGAAGACGAAGCCGCGGGCGTCGACGCCCTTCAGCAGCACCATCCGCACGTCCGGCAGCCCGTCCGACCCGGCGGTGGCGAGCGCCATCGCGTTCGGGTCCTCGGGTTCGGCCGCCTCCGCGTCCTTCATCCAGGAAGCGAACAGCCCGAAGGGGTCGTCGCTCAGTGTGAAGTCCGCGCTCTTCGGGTCATCGGTCCTTAACTGATCCACGCCAAGACTCCTGCCTGCCGCGTCAAGGGCCTGAGGGGGCACCGACATCGGCATGTTCGGTCGAGCGGAAAGCCCGTCGTGAGTCAGGTGTAATGCGGCGATGCGCGTGTAAAGGGCCAAGCCGGCGGGCGCGCATCTGCGCGTCCGTGTCGGTCGTGTCGGTGGCGATGGCCCTGTGCGGCTGCAGCCAGCCTCTGCTGATCTTCCGGGGCGATCCCCCGGCGGCGCCGCGCGTGGTCGAGGAGCCCACCGTCACCGGCAGCATCGAGAAGCGGCCTGTGAGCTTCGGGGACGACCTCGCCGAGGAGGATTGGCGCCGGGCGCGTGCCGCCCTGGGCGTCGCCCTGGATCCGCAGGGCAACGGGCGGCCCGTGAAATGGGACAATCCGGAGACCGGGCTTCACGGGTCGGTCAACCCGACCGGCCTGCCCTATGTCTCGGACGACCTGATCTGCCGCAACTTCCTGGCCTCGGTGATCGGACCGGCCCGCAGCCGCTTCGTCCGCGGCACCGGCTGCAAGCTCTCGGGCGGTCCATGGACGCTGAAGCGCGTCCGGAGCGCGAGCGGCGCCGGCCGCTCCTGAACGAGGCCGCCGTGCCCGGCGGCCTCAGCCAAGTCTTTCAGCCGGCGAGGTTTCTCAGTAGGGGTGGCCGTAATACGGCCGCACGCGCAACCGCGGCTGCGCCGCCGGCGGGGCGGCGTAGCGGGCCGCGGCCTCCGGATCGTAGGTCCGGATGTAAGGGTCGAGGGCCGGATCGCGGTAATTGCCGTTGTTGACCCCGGCCGAACGATCGTTGCCGCTCAGCGCCGCGTAGGGCGAAAGGCCGCTGCCGCTGTCGCCGCCACCACCACCGCCGCCGCCCCAGGCAAAGGCCATCCCCGGAGTGGCGGCGAGGAGCATCGCCGCGAGGGGCACCGTCAGCGTCTTGCGCGTCATGTCCTGTCTCCGCACCATGTCATTGCCAAGCGAACGGTCCAGCTGAAAGCGCGGTTCCCTCAAAGGCGGACTCTGGCGCGAACCGTCGCGGCTTCACGGCATTGTATCACCGTCTGCCAACACCCGCCTATTCGACGCCCTGAATTTCGATTTTTTCGGTTCACCGCCCAGAAATCGTCTCCGCTGTTAAGATTGAATCGGTAGACATCGATCCGGCCGTGCTTGATCGTGGCGCGGCGTAACAGAATTCGAGCCTGCGCGGCGACCGTATCGGCGGTCACCGCCGGGCGCATACCGGGTCTGGCTGCCGTGAACGTCGATACGAAAGCCGACACGCGGGGCATGAGGCCGACCGGCTGATGGAGCGGGCGACCGGAGGCATGGACCGGCCATCGGCGGCCGGCGGCCGGGCTCCCGCCCGGGCCGAGCCTTCGCCCTCGCGGACGCTCCCCCGCAGCCGGACCGTCACCGTTCGACTGGACCGCCGGGCGCTGCGCGGCTGGCATATCCGCCTTCTCGACCAGCTCGGGCAGCGGCCCGACCACCGGATCCGCGTCGCATGGGTCGACCACGCGGGGGGGCTGCCGCCGAACGCGGAACTCCTGTTCCGGCTGGAGGCCACCATCCACGGCCTGCCCCGGCCGGGCCTGGCCACGGCGGCCGAGCCGGTGGCGCTCGCGTCCTACGAGGCGAGCCCCGCGGGCGAGGAGCTCAGCAGCAGCAGCGCCCACGATCTCGTCCTCGATCTCTCGAGCGCGCCTGCGGAACCGGGATCGGCACCGGCGTGGCGGCTCGACTATGACGGGATGCCGGGCGAAGCCGGCCTGCTCGCGGCCCTGTTCGCCCATGGTGCCCCGGTGGCGGCCCTGCGTGGAGCGGACGGCAAGCCGGTGGCCTTGGGGCGCCTGGGCGCGGAATCGCATACGGTGATGCTCGCGGCCTTCGAGGGCTACCTCGCGCGGACCATCACGCTGATCCTCGCCGCCCTCGACGGCGCCGCCTCGACGGAGCTTCCCGACGGCGCCGGGGCGCCCCTGCAGCCCGCGACCGCCTACGACCTCGGCGGCCTGGGCGCCCGGCGGCGGGCCGCCGGGGGGCTCGCCCGGCAGATCGCCCGCAGGCTCTACGCCCTCTGCTTCCACGGCCCGCACTGGCGGGTGGGCTGGCGCCGGATCGTCGGCCCCGACCTGATCGATCTGCGCCGGCATCCCGAGGGCGGCTGGCAGGTCCTTCCCGACGACGGCCGGCGCTTCTACGCCGACCCCTTCGCGATCGCCCGGGACGGCGCCGTGACCCTGTTCGTGGAGGAGTTCGACTATCGCCGCGGCAAGGGCGTGATCGCCGCGGTGGGCTTCGGGGAGACCGGACCCCGCGGCCGTCCGGAGCCGGTGCTCGAACTCGAGACCCATCTCTCCTACCCGTTCGTGTTCGAGGCGGACGGACAGGTCTGGATGATCCCGGAATCCCACGCCTCCGGCACGATCGACCTCTACCGGGCCACCGACTTCCCGCGCGGATGGGTCCACGAGGCGGTGCTCCTCGACGGGGTCGTGGCCGGGGATGCGACCCTGCTGCAGCATGGCGGCCGCTGGTGGATGTTCGCCACGGTCCGGGCCGGCGGGGGGAGCTATTCCGACACCCTGCATCTCTGGCACGCGCCGCATTTCCGCGGGCCCTGGACCCCGCACCGGCACAACCCGGTGTTGATCGATATCGGCTCGGCCCGGGCCGCGGGCCCGATCGTGGCGCGCGACGGCGGCCTGATCCGGCCCGTCCAGGATTGCCGCGAGGGCTACGGCGCGGCGCTCGGCCTCGCCCGGATCCTGCGCCTCGACGAGGAAGCCTACGCGCAGCGGGTCGAGACGCGCCTGCGGCCCGGGGCGGCCTGGCCGGGCACGCGCCTGCACATGCTGAGCGCCGCCGGCGGCTTCGAGTTCATCGACGGCTCGCACCGGGCCCGCACGCGACTCCTGGGCTGATCCCGGCCCGCGCCGCGCCCGGCGCGGACCCGTCGGTGCCGAACGGCACCCGCGGACGGCTCGCATCCCGGCCCCGCGCACGCTAAGCGGGGGGCTCCACCCGCGCCGATCAAGCAGAACCGCCGGGACGATCACCATGGCGAGCCCCGTCGAACATGCGAGCTTCCTGCCGCCGGTCCTGACCTTCCTCACGGCGGCGGTGATCGGCGTGCCGATCTTCCGGCTGATCGGCCAGAGCGCCGTGCTGGGCTACCTCGTGGCCGGTGTGCTGATCGGGCCCTCGGGCCTGTCGCTGATCGCCGAGCCCGAGACGGCGGCGAGCGTCGCCGAGATCGGCGTGGTGCTGCTGCTCTTCATCGTCGGCCTGGAACTGCACCTGTCGCAGCTCGTCTCGATGCGGCGCGACATCTTCGGCCTCGGGACCGCGCAGCTCGTCCTCTGCGCGCTGGTGCTCGGCGGCGCCGGAATCCTGGCGGGCCTCAGCTTGGGCGCCGCCGCGGTGATCGGCCTCGCGCTGGCGCTCTCGGCCACCGCGGTGGCCCTGCAGCTCCTGGAGGAGCGGGGCGATCTCTCCAGCGCCTATGGCGGCCGCGCCTTCGCGGTCCTGCTGTTCCAGGACCTCTCGGTGGTCGGCATCCTGGCGCTGATGCCCCTGCTGGCCTCGGCGGGGGAGGCGACCGACGTCTCCTGGCTCGGGGAAGCGGCCCTCTCCACCGGCAAGGCGCTCGCGGCGATCCTGGCGGTGGTGCTGGTCGGCCGCTACGGCCTGAACCCCTTCTTCCGGCTGCTCGCCGCGAGCGGCGCCCGCGAGGTGATGACCGCCGCCGCGCTCCTGGTGGTGCTCGGCACCGCGCTCCTCATGGAGCAGGTCGGCCTGTCGATGGCGATGGGCGCGTTCCTCGCCGGCATCCTGCTGGCCGAGTCGAACTTCCGCCACCAGCTGGAGGCCGATATCGAGCCGTTCCGCGGCATGCTGCTCGGCCTGTTCTTCATGAGCGTCGGCATGTCGATCGACGGCAACCTCGTGCGGGAGGTCTGGCCCGCCCTGTTCGGCGCCACCCTGGCGGCGATCCTGGTCAAGGTCGCCATCGTGGCCGGCCTGTTCCGGCTGTTCGGCTCGGACACGCTGGGGGCCCTGCGGGGGGCGGCGGTTCTGGCGCCCGCGGGCGAGTTCGCCTTCGTGCTGCTGCCCCAGGCCCAGGATCTCGGCCTCACCGGGGTCACGGCGACGCGCTTCGCGGTGGCGCTCGCCGCGCTGACCATGCTGATCGGTCCGATCGCCGCCAAGGGGCTCGACAAGCTGATCGAGCGGCGCACCGCGCGCAGCACCCGCGCGCTGGAGGCGCCCTCCACCGAGCTGACCGAGAGCGGCGACGCCAGGGTGCTGGTGATCGGCTTCGGCCGCTTCGGGCAGGTGCTGACGCAGGTGCTGATGGCCGAGGGCATCCCCGTCACGGTGATCGACAAGGACGTGGAGCAGCTCCGCGCGGCCTCGCGCTTCGGCTTCCGCATCTATTACGGCGACGGCACCCGGCTCGACGTGCTCCGCGCCGCCGGGATCGGCCGGGTCGAGCTGGTCTGCATCTGCGTCGACGACCGGGAGGGCGCTCTCAAGATCGTCGACATCGTCCACGAGGAGTTCTCCAGCGTGCGCACCTTCGTGCGCGCCTACGACCGCCTGCACGCGGTGGAGCTGATGAACCGGGACGTCGACTACCAGATCCGCGAGACCGCCGAATCCGCCCTCGCCTTCGGACGGTCGGCGCTGGAGGGGCTCGGCCTGTCGCCGGAGGCCGCCTCGGCCCGGGCCGACGACGTGCGCAAGCGCGACATCGCCCGCCTCGTCCTGCAGCAGGCGGGCGCCCTGCCGGACGGCGCCGGCTGGATGCGCGGCGCCGCGGCGGGTCTGAAGCCCGAGCCGCTGACCATTCCGGTCCGGCCGGCGCGGGCGCTCAGCACCGAGACCCGCGACCTCGTGGGCAGCGACCGGCGCGAGGCGGCCGAGCGGCTGCTGGAGAAGCCCGCACTGGCGCCGCAGGAGACGGACGCCGCCGAGGGCGAGGCCGATTCGGAGGCGGAGCTGGAAGCGGAAGGCAGCGCCCGGGATGCGTGACCGGCCGGATGTCTGACATGTCCGACGGGCCGCCCCCGGCGGAGGCGGGCCGCTTCGTCACCGGCTCGATCCTCCGGCACGTGGTGGTGATGGCCGCCACCGGATCGGTGGGGCTGATGGCGATCTTCGTCGTCGACCTCTTGTCGCTGCTCTACGTGTCGACGCTCGGCGACCCGAACCTCACCGCGGCGGTCGGCTTCGCCGGCATCGTGCAGTTCTTCGCCACGGCGGTGAATATCGGCCTGATGATCGCCGCCGGGGCCCTGGTCGGGAAGGCCGTCGGCGCGCGCGACCGCGCGGCGGCGCGGCGCCTCGCGACCTCCGCGCTGGTCCTCGGCAGCCTCGTGGCCGCCCTCATCGCGGTGCTGATCGCGCTGCTCGCCGACCCGCTCCTGGGCCTGATCGGCGCGAAGGGCGAGGCGCTGCGGGTGGCGATCCTGTTCCTCCACATCACCCTTCCGTCGAACCTGCTGCTCGCCGCCGGCATGCTGTTCACCGGCCTGCTGCGCGCGGTGGGCGAAGCCAGGCAGGCGATGTCGGTCACCCTGGCCGGAGCGGTGGTCACCGCACTGCTCGATCCGCTGCTGATCTTCGGGGCCGGCCTCGGCGTCACGGGCGCGGCGATCACCGTCTGCGTCGCGCGCGCGACCTTCGTGGCGGTGGGCGTCCGCGGCGTCGCCCGGCACGGACTCCTCCGCCGGCCGCACCTGTCCGACCTGCCGGCCGACGCCGCCGCCCTGGCCGGCGTCGCGGGACCGGCCGTGCTCACGAATCTCGCCCCCTCGGTGGCGAGCGCGTTCCTGGCACGGCTGTTCGCCGGCTACGGGGCCGATGCGGTCGCCGCCGCGTCGGTGATCGACCGCCTGACGCCGGTGGCCTTCGGCGGCCTGTTCGCCCTGTCGGGGGCGATCGGCCCGATCCTGGCGCAGAATTGGGGCGCGGGCCTGTTCGACCGGATGCGCGGCGTGCTGCGCGCGGCGGTCCGGGTGACGCTGGCCTATGTCGCCGTGGTCTGGCTCGTCCTGGCGCTGACCCGGGGATGGCTCGCCACCCTGTTCGGCCTGCACGGGGTCGCGGCCGAGCTCTTCGGCTTCTTCTGCCTCGTCGGCGGCGCGATCTGGTTCTTCAACGGGCTGCTGTTCCTCGGCAACGCCGCCTTCAACAATCTCGGCTTCCCCCTGCGCTCGACGCTGCTGAACTGGGGGCGCGCGACCCTCGGCACTGTCCCCCCGGCGATGCTCGGGGCGGCGCTCTACGGCCCCCGCGGCGTGGTCGCCGGGATGGGCGTGGGATCCCTGGTCTTCGGCGCCCTCGGCATCCTGCTGGCCCGCCGCACGGTGGACCGCCTGGAAGGGAGCGGCCGGCGCGGGCGTGAGCCCGAGGCTGCGGCGGCGGTGCTGGAGAGGCCGGCGCCGCTGCCGCCGGGCCATGCCCATCCCGAGCCGTTGCACTGAGACGGCGGAGAAGGCGCAAGTTCCGCGGGGAAGAACTGGTATTTCCCCGCGTGACGGGTCACCATACCCTGTCTCGGCCTGTCCCGGCCGGGGCAGGATCGAGGCGTCATGTTCAACCCGCTCGAGATGTTCCAGGCCCAGGGCGAGGCCGGCCTTCAGGCCATGGCCCAGCAATTCGGCCTGACGACTGAGCAGACGGCCCGCGCCTTCGAGGCGCTGATGCCGGCCCTGACCCTGGGGCTCCAGCGCAGCGTCGGCGTGGACCCGACCGGCTTCGCCCGGATGTTCGGGCTGGAAGCCGCCAAGCCTGCGCCGCCGCAGGGCTTCGAAGCCCTCAGCCAGATGTTCGGCTCGGCGCAGCTGATGCAGGCCGTGCTGCGGCAGGCCTCGGCCACGAGCGGCGTCGGCGCGCAGGTGCTGCGCCAGATGCTGCCGATGATGGCGGGGGCCGTGGTGGCGAGCATCGTCCATGTCATGCTGAACCAGCCGCAGGCCGAGCCCGCGCAGGCGCGGTCGAGCCCGCCGCCGCCCGTTCCGTTCCCGTTCGGGCCGGCCTGGGCCGAGATGGCCAAGGCGATGATGCCCGCGGTCCAGCCGCCGGCGCCGCCGCCGAAGCCGGCCGCCAAGCCGACCGCGAAGCCGTCGCAGGGAACTGCAGGCGAAGCCGGCTCGGATGTGTTCCAGCAGATGATGCGCACCGGGGCCGAGGTTCAGGGCAACAACATCCGGGCGATGCAGGAGCTGTTCGAGACCTTCTGGCCTGCCTCCGGGGGCGCGACGCCCCAGTCCTCGGACGGCACCCCGGCACGTCCCGATCCGGCGCCCGCCGATCCCGCGGCGGGCAAGGGCCGGCGCGGTCGCCCGTCCGGCGGGACCGGTTGACGCAGGGACAGGGCCCGGGCGGACGTTGACCCCGCGGATCGAAGCGGCAACCTGTCGCCGAGGAGATCCGCCGATGAGCGACCATTTGACCGCCTGGGACGATCGCACGGAGAGCGTCGCCGGGAATGGCGTCGCCAAGCGCGCGATCCCGGGTGCGGGTGCCAGCCTCGTGCGCGTGGTGGTGCCGGCGGGCATCTCGGCGCCGGCCCACAGTCACGACCACGAGCAGTTCGTGCAGGTGCTCGCGGGCTCCGGGGTCCTGGAGACCGAGCAGGGTCGCAAGCCGTTCTCGGCCGGCAGCGTGTTCCACTTCCCGGCCGGGGCGTGGCACGCGGCCGAATTCGAGACCGAGACGGTCTTGATCGAGACGAACCTCGCGGCGCAGGTCTGACATAGGTCCGGCGGGTGTGGCTGGTTCGGCCGGGACTCCTCGGCCGGCTCAGGCTCGGCGCTGAGGAGGAGGACGGATCATTCCGGTCCGGCGCCGAGTTGCCGTTCCAGTTCCTCAGCCGCGGGCACCGTCTCGCGCGCGTACCGGACGGCCTGATCGGCGGTCAGCAAGCGACCGTCCTCGGGAAAGAAGGCGAGCCCCCCGACCGATGTCACGCAGACCGTGATCGCCATCAGGGCGCCGATGGATTCCGCGATGGTGCCGAACCAGAACGCGTACACGCATGGCCAGGAGCCGGCGAAGTCGGTCTCCGGATAGGTTTCCTTCAATTCCGAGAACAGCACGATCGAGCACTCGAAGCCCGAGGCCCGGCCGCGCCGCACGGCCAGCAGATGCCCCGACGAGGCCGGCGGAATCGTCGTTCCACGAAGCTGCAGATCGAAACCGAGCGCGTCCAGGCCGGCCTGCCAATCCGATACGCCGGCGAGTGGTCTCGGACACAGGGCGTACGCTTCCATACTCACGCGAGCACGACTCCGCGTGTGACGGCGACAGAGATGCGCCTCTTGACGGAGATGCCGCGGAGCAGATGGATCTCGATGACCGGGACGCTGTCGTCGACACCTGCGCCGGCCCGCAGGGCACGGATGCGGCGCGGCGACAGACCCGTTTCGCCGGTCTTGATGTCCCAGATCGCCCGGACCGGCGCTGCGCTGGTCCGGCCATCCCGGAGAAGAACATGCGTGCGTCTGCTGCCGGACAGGCCGTGGCGGACGATGTCGCCGGCGACGAAGCTCTGCTCGACACCGTGCCTGCCGATCCCGGGGAGATCCAGCGCGCGCAGGCGGGCCGCCAGGCTGGCGTGGATCTGGAACCCGTAGAGGAACCCCTCTCCCGGCTCGGTGCTCGCGACGACGTCCTTCAGGACATCGAGGATCTCATCGGTCTTCGCATCGATCCGAGGATCACCCGTTCGATCCTTGCGAACGACGGTGAGCGACCCGCCCTCTCCGCACCACCGACCATCGCGGCCCCGTCGCCGATCCAGTCTGAATCCGGCTTTGATGCCCTGGCGTTCCAGAGCAACGAAGGCTCGGCTCAAGCGAAGCTCCGCGAGGGAATACGCCCAGATCACATCGGGATCATGATCTCGCATCGCGCCAGAACCGCCGCCTTTGTTCCTGTTTTATTCCATGATTCTTTTCCTTCCATTAAGCGATCGCAGGTTGCATTAGGAAAAACACTTCGACCTCATCCGGACGAGCGGGCGCCCGGCCTGCGGCAAATTATTCTTGGCGCGCGAGCAAAATGCCTGCGCTTGGCCTGAGCCGTCGGCGCGTGTAGGAATCCCACCTTGAACGCCCGCCCGTGCACGCCGACGAAAGGCCGGGCATCGCCCCTACCAGAACAGAGGCAGACCATGAGCGCCGGTACCGCCGCCGACAAGCACTTCTCCAACAGCTTCTTCGCCGCCCCCCTCACGGAGACCGATCCCGAGATCGCCGAGGCGGTGGCCAAGGAGCTCGGCCGTCAGCAGCACGAGATCGAGCTGATCGCCTCGGAGAACATCGTCTCCCGCGCCGTGCTGGAGGCGCAGGGCTCGGTGCTGACCAACAAGTACGCGGAGGGCTATCCGGGCCGGCGCTACTACGGCGGCTGCCAGTTCGTGGACATCGCCGAGGATCTCGCCATCGAGCGCGCCAAGCGCCTGTTCGATTGCGGCTTCGCCAACGTGCAGCCGAACTCGGGCTCCCAGGCCAACCAGGGCGTGTTCCTGGCCCTGATGCAGCCCGGCGACACCTTCCTGGGCCTCGACCTCGCCGCGGGCGGCCACCTGACGCACGGCGCCCCGCCGAATGTCTCGGGCAAGTGGTTCAAGCCGGTCTCCTACACGGTGCGCCGCGAGGACCAGCGGATCGACATGGAGCAGGTCGCCCAGCTCGCGCAGGAGCATAAGCCGAAGGTGATCATCGCCGGCGGCTCGGGCTACCCGCGCCACTGGGACTTCGCCAAGTTCCGCGAGATCGCCGACTCGGTGGGCGCCTACTTCATGGTCGACATGGCCCATTTCGCGGGCCTCGTTGCGGCCGGCGTCCATCCGTCGCCGTTCCCGCACGCCCATGTCGCCACCACGACGACCCACAAGACGCTCCGCGGCCCGCGCGGCGGCATGATCCTGACCAACGACGAGGCGCTGGCCAAGAAGTTCAACTCGGCGATCTTCCCGGGCATCCAGGGCGGCCCGCTGATGCACGTCATCGCCGGCAAGGCCGTGGCCTTCGGCGAGGCGCTGAAGCCCGAGTTCAAGATCTACGCCCGCCAGGTGGTGGAGAACGCCAAGGCGCTCGCCGACACGCTGATCTCGGGCGGCTACGACATCACCTCGGGCGGCACCGACAACCACCTGATGCTGGTCGACCTGCAGCGGAAGGGCCTCACCGGCAAGGCGGCGGAAGCCGCGCTGTCGCGGGCGCACATCACTTGCAACAAGAACGGCGTGCCCTTCGACACGCAGAAGCCGACCATCACCTCGGGTATCCGGCTCGGCACCCCCGCCGGCACGTCCCGCGGCTTCGGCGTCGCCGAGTTCAAGCAGATCGGCGGCTTCATCGTCGAGGTGCTGGACGGGCTCGCCGCAAAGGGTGAGGCGGGCGACAGCGCGGTCGAGGCCGATGTCAAGAGCCGCGTCCATGCCCTCACGGACCGGTTCCCGATCTACGGCTGAGGCGTGAGCGGGGCCGGTCTTTCGGGCCGCCCTTCGGTGGATTAGGAAACGGCCGCGGATCCGACCGGTCCGCGGCCGTTTCCATGCCCGAGTATCCCATCCATGCGGTGTCCCTATTGCGGCGGCTCCGAGACCCAGGTGAAGGACTCGCGGCCCTCCGAGGACGGGGCCGCGATCCGGCGGCGCCGGGTCTGCCCCGACTGCGCCGGCCGCTTCACCACCTTCGAACGGGTGCAGCTGCGCGAGGTCGTGGTGCTCAAGCGCTCGGGCAAGCGCGTGCCCTTCGACCGGGACAAGCTTCAACGTTCCATCGACGTGGCGCTCCGCAAGCGCGCCGTCGATCCGGAGCGGATCGAGCGGCTGGTCAGCGGCATCACCCGGCAGCTCGAGAGCGCCGGGGAGCCCGAGGTGACCTCCGAGGCGATCGGCGAACTGGTGATGGCGGGGCTCAAGGGTCTCGACGACGTCGCCTACGTGCGCTTCGCCTCCGTCTACAAGAACTTCCGCGAGGCGAAGGACTTCGAGGACCTGCTCGGCACGCTGAGCGACGGTAGCCCGGTGCCGGCGGCCGTGCCGGGGCCGGACGCCGAGCTGGAGCCCGAGGTACCGGGGCGGCGCCGCGCCGGCCGCCCATGAGCGACGATACCCACTTCATGCGCCTCGCCCTGGCGCTGGGCCGCCGCGGTCTCGGCACCACGTGGCCGAACCCGTCGGTCGGCGCCGTGGTGGTCGAGCCCGGGACCGGGCGCATCCTCGGGACGGCGGCGACGGCGCGGGGGGGACGCCCGCACGGGGAGCCTGTGGCGCTGGCCGCCGCGGGGGACGACGCCCGCGGCGCGACCCTCTACGTGACCCTTGAGCCGTGCTCACATCACGGCCGCACGCCGCCCTGCACCGACGCCATCCTGGCCTCCGGGATCGCCCGGGTGGTCAGTGCCCTGGAGGATCCCGACCCGCGGGTGGCGGGGCGGGGCCACGATCTCCTGAGACAGGGCGGCGTCGCGGTCGAGACCGGGCTGATGCGGGATGCGGCGGCGCGCGACCATGTCGGCCACATCATCCGGGTGACACGCGGCCGCCCGGCCCTGCACCTCAAGCTCGCCCGCACCCGCGACGGCTTCTGCGCCGCCGCCGGTCCGGAGCGCCTGCGCATCACCGGCCCGGTGGCGGACGGGGTGGTCCATCTCTGGCGCGCCCATGCCGACGCGATCCTGATCGGCATCGGCACCGCCCGGGCGGACGACCCGTCGCTGACCGTCCGGCTGCCGGGCCTAGAAGGGCGCTCGCCCCTGCGGGTCGTGCTCGACACGCATCTGCGGCTCTCGCCCGCCAGCGTCCTGGCGCGGACTGCCCGCGACACGCCGACCCTGGTGCTCACCACCCGCTCGGCCCCGGCCCATGCGCGGCGCGCCCTGGAGGCGCTCGGCGTCGAGATCGCGAGCGTCCCGGCGGACGCGGCCGGCGGGATCGATCTCCCGGCGGCCCTGGCGCAGCTGGGCGAGCGCGGCCTGACCCGCCTGTGCAGCGAGGGCGGCCCCCGCCTTGCGGAGGCGCTGGCACGGGCCGATCTGATCGATACCTGCACGCTGGTCACCGGTCCGGTGGAACTGGGACCGGCGGGCGGTCTTCCGGCGCTGGGGCCCGCCCTGGCGGAGGCCCTGGCGGGCGACCGGTTCCGCGAGGCCGAGCGGCTTACGTTCGGGCCCGACGAGGCCGTGACCTACGAGCGCAACAGGACGTAAGCGATGTTCACGGGGTTGGTCAGCGACGTCGGCACGGTCGTCTCGGTCTCGGGCGAAGGTGATCTGCGCCGGATCGCGATCCGCGCCTCCTACGACCCGGCGACGATCGCGCTCGGCGCCTCGATCGCCTGCGCGGGCCCCTGCCTCACGGCCGTGTCGGTCGAGCCGGCCGAGGGCGGCTGCGTCTTCGCGGTGGACGCGGCCGCCGAGACCCTGGCGCGCACCACCGTGGGCGCCTGGGCGGCGGGCACGCGGATTAACCTCGAACGCTCCCTCAAGATCGGCGATGAACTCGGCGGCCACTTGGTCACGGGCCACGTCGACGGTCTCGCCGAGATCGTGGAGCGCGAGAGCGTCACGGCGGGCGCCTGGGGGCCGAGCGAGCGGTTCACGCTCCGGGCGCCGGCGGCCCTGGCGAAGTTCATCGCCGAGAAGGGGTCGGTCTGCCTCGACGGCACCTCGCTCACGGTGAATTCGGTCCAGGGCGACCTGTTCTCGGTGCTGCTGATCCCCCACACGCTCCAGGTCACCACCTGGGGTGAGCGGCGGCAGGGCGACCGCCTGAACCTGGAGGTCGACCTGATCGCTCGCTACGCCGCCCGGCTCGCGGAGGCGCGGGCCTGAGCGTCCTCAACGCGGCGGGATCGAGTAGGTGCCGGTGGCGTGGCAGACGAGGTCCGGGCTGCCGACAGCGGTGATCGCCACCTCGCCGACGGCGAGCCGCCGCCCGAGCTTGAGCAGCCGGCATTCGGCCACGAGATCCCCCGTGGCGGGCTTGCGCAGGAAGTTGAAGTTGAGACTCGTGGTCACCGCGAGCGCCACCGGCCCGATATTGGCGAGGATTGCCGCGTAGAGGGCATAGTCGGCGAGCGCCATCATGGCCGGCCCCGACACCGTCGCGCCCGGGCGCAGGAAGCGCTCGTGGGCCTCCAGCCGCATCCGCGCCGAGAGCGGTCCCACGGCCTCGAGGTGGTAGGCCCGCCCGCCCGCCTGCATCTGCGGGAACTCGCGGTCGAGGAAGTCGCGGGTCTCGGCGAGGGTCAGGATCGTGGCGGTCATGGGCCCTTGCAGCACGGGCGCTGCCGGGAGGCAATCCGAAGCCCGCCTCCCGTCGATCCCCCCGCATCCTGCGGTGTCCGGATGGAATCAACCGTCGCGCGGCTCCGATCAGAAGAAGATCGGCCGTGCGCTGGCGGTGATCTCGCCCAGCACCGTGCCGGTGGCCGGCTCGATCTCCTTGAGCACCACGTCGTAGCCCCAGAGGTCGGCGAGGTGCTGCAGGACCCGCTTGGCGTCGTCCTTCTGCAGGGTGATCTTGTTGATCGCCTTGTGATGCAGGATCAGGCGCCGGTCGCCCTCGAGATCCACATCCACCACCTCGATGTCGGGATCGAGCCACGCGACGTCATACTGACGCGCGAAGGCGCGGCGCAGCTTGCGGTAGCCGCGCTCGTCGTGGATCGCCTCGACCCGCAGCTCCGGCTCCTCCGGATCGTCCACGACGTGGAACAGGCGCAGGTCGCGCATCAGCTTGGGTGACAGGAACTGCTGGATGAAGCTCTCGTCGCGGTAATTCTCCCAGCAGTCGCGCAGGACCGCCATGGCGTCGCCGGTGCCGGCGATGTCGGGGAACCACGCCCGGTCCTCGTCGGTCGGCTGCTCGGCGATGCGGGCGATGTCCTGCATCATGGCGAAGCCGATCGCGTAGGGGTTGTGGCCGCCGTAGGAGCGGTCGTCGTAGTTCGGCTGCCGGATGACGTTGGTGTGCGATTGCAGGAATTCGAGGTAGGCCGCCTCGGTGATCTGCCCGGATTCCGACAGGGCGTTCATGATCCGGTAGTGGCAGTACGTGGCGCAGCCCTCGTTCATCACCTTGGTCTGGCGCTGCGGGTAGAAGTACTGGGCCACCAGGCGGACGATGCGCAGGATCTCGCGCTGCCAGGGGCGCAGGCGGGGTGCGACCTTCTCCAGGAAATAAAGAATGTTCTCCTGGGGCAGCTCCAGCAGCGCCTTGCGCCGCTCGGCGGCCATGTCGGAGCGGACGGCGCCGACCTTCTGCGGCAGGGTCCGCCAGAGATCGTTGTAGATCTGCTCCCCGTGCTCGATCCGCTCGCGCTCGCGCCGCTGCTCGGAGGCGAGGTCCGGCCGCTTCTTGCGCGGATAGCGGTGGACCCCCTGGCTCATCAGCGCATGGGCGGCGTCCAGCACCTGCTCCACCGCCTGATGGCCGTAGCGCTCCTCGCAGCGGGCGATGAAGCCCTTGGCGAAGTCGAGATAGTCCAGGATGCCTTCGGCGTCGGTCCACTGCCGGAACAGATAGTTGTTCTTGAAGAAGTGGTTATGCCCGAAAGCGGCATGCGCGATGACGAGCGTCTGCATCGTCGCCGTATTCTCCTCCATAACGTAGGAGATGCACGGGTCGGAGTTGATGACGATCTCGTAGGCGAGGCCCATGAGGCCGCGGCGGTACCCGGACTCGTGCTGGGCGAAGTGCTTGCCGAAGGACCAGTGCTTGTAGAACAGCGGCATGCCGATCGACGCGTAGGCGTCGAGCATCTGCTCGGCCGTGATGATCTCGATCTGGTTCGGGTACCAGGACAGGCCGAGCTGCGGTCCGGCCACCGCCTCGCAGGCGTCGTGGATCCGTCGGATCGTGTCGAAATCCCAGTCGTTACCGGTGAACAGGGGTTTCTGGCCCCCGGAGATGGTCTGGGGCGTCCGTGCCTTGACGAGCGTCATGCGGCCTCCCGTTCGATTGCTTGGATCCGGCCAACTCCGCGTCTCGCCCTCCCCCGCAGAGGCGGGAGGGACGCGTCGCGCCACTCCGTGTCACGCCTCCGCCTCGGCACGGCCTTCCTTGCGGCCGAACAGCTCGCGGAAGACCGGGTAGATCTCCCGGCGGTGGTTGACCTTGCGCATGGCGATCGGACCGCCGGCCTTGGCGATCGCCTCGTAGGTCCGCCACAGGGTGGTGCGGTGCTCCACGAAGCCGGCGCGGGGGCCGTTCTCGTCCCCCACCTCGAGATAGGCGAAGTGCTGGCAGGCCGGCAGGATGTGCGACCGCAAGAGTTCCGTCGAGGTCGGCCCGTCGGAGGAGACGTTGTCGCCGTCCGAGGCCTGGGCGGCGTAGATGTTCCAGTCGTTCGGGTCGTAGCGCTCGGCGATGATGCGCTTCATCTCCACGAGCGCCGAGGAGACCAGGGTGCCGCCGGTCTCCCGGGAGCCGAAGAAGGTCTCCTCGTCCACCTCGGTCGCCCGGTCGGTATGGCGGATGAAGACGATCTCCACGTGCCGGTAGCGGCGCGTCAGGAAGATGTGCAGCAGGATGTAGAACCGCTTGGCGAGGTCCTTCATGTGCTCGGTCATCGAGCCCGACACATCCATCAGGCAGAACATCACCGCCTGGGCGATCGGCCGCGGATAGGGCTCGAACCGGCGGAAGCGCAGGTCGATCGGATCGACGTAAGGGATCCGCTTCGACCGCTCGCGCAGCCTGAACAGGGCCTGCTCCAGTTCCGAACGCTCTGGATCGCCCTCCGCCAGGGCCTGGATCTGCGCCTCCAGGGCCGCGACTTCCTCGGGCTTCGGCCGCTTGAGGGCGATCCGCCGGGACATCGAGTTGCGCAGGGTGCGGGTGAGCGCGAGATTCGCCGGCGAGCCGGTGACCGTGTAGCCCGCCCGGCGCAGCCCCTCGGTTTCCACCACGGCCAGCCGCCGCTTGGCGAGGTCCGGAAGCTCCAGGTCCTCGAGGAAGAGCTCCAGAAACTCCTCGCGGGTGAGGACGAAGCGGAACGCGTCCTCGCTGTTCTCGCCGCCCTCCCCGCCTTCACCGGCACCACGGCCGCCGCCGCTGCCCGGGGGCCGCTCGATCGTGTCGCCCTCGACGTAGGTCTTGTTGCCGGGCAGGATGTGGTCCTGCAGGCCCGTGCCGGGCTGGCGCGAGAAGCGGGGCTCCCGGACGCCGTCCGCCGGCACGGTGACGCGGCCGTCCTTGCCGAGATCCTTGATGTCCTTCTCGCGGGCGGATTCCCGCACCGCGCGCTGGGCCACGTCCTTCACGCGCCGCAGGAAGCGCTGGCGGTTCGGGAGGCTCTTGCCGCCCGGGTTCAAACGTCGGTCGACGATATGCATCCGCTGCGAAAACCCTCGTCCGCGTGTTCCGGCCGGGTCCGGACCCTTGTCGTACCATGCTGTTACCGGAGGGATGGATCCCTCTTTTGCAGCAGGGCCGAGATCTTCACCGGCCGGTCGTCCGAAACTGTGGCGGCAAAGGGTCGGATCTCAGGGTCGAACCCTGGGCCGGCCGGATTGGACCCGGCCGGACACCCCGCGCCTCAGCCGGCCTGCTTCACCCGCATGTACCATTCCACCAGGCGGCGAACCTGCCGCTCGGTGTAGCCGCGCGCGACCATGCGCTCGACGAACTCGCCGTGCTTCTTCTCGGTCTCGCCATCCTTCTTGGAACCGAAGGAGATCACCGGCAGCAGTTCCTCCACCTGGGAGAACATTCGCCGCTCGATCACCTCGCGCAGCTTCTCGTAGGAGGTCCAGCTCGGGTTGCGGCCGCCGTGCTGGGCTCGGGAGCGCAGGGCGAACTTGACCACCTCGTTGCGGAAGTCCTTCGGATTGGCGATCCCGGCGGGCTTCTCGATCTTGGTGAGCTCCTGGTTCAGGAGCTCCCGGTTCATGAGCTGCCCGGTCTCGGCATCCTTGAAGTCCTGGTCCTCGATCCAGGCGTCGGCATAGTCGATATACCGGTCGAACAGGTTCTGCCCGTAATCGTGGTACGATTCGAGATAGGCCTTCTGGATCTCGTGCCCGATGAACTCCGCATAGCGCGGGGCCAGCTCGGTCTTGATGAATTCCAGGTACTTCTTCTCGGTCTCGGGCGGCAGCTGCTCGCGCTTGAGCGACTGCTCCAGCACGTACATCAGATGCACCGGATCGGCCGAGACCTCGGTGGTGTCGTGGTTGAAGGTCGCGGCCAGGACCTTGAAGGCGAAGCGGGTGGAGATTCCGTCCATGCCCTCGTCGACGCCGGCCGTATCCTTGTATTCCTGCATCGAGCGGGCGCGGGGATCGACCTCGCGCAGGGACTCGCCGTCGTAGACCCGCATCTTCGAGAAGACGTTGGAATTGGCGTGCTCGCGCAAGCGGGACAGGACCGAGAAGCGCGCCAGCATCTCCAGCGTGCCGGGGGCGCAGGCGGCGTCCGAGAGTTCCGAGCTGGAGATCAGCTTCTCGTAGATCCGCTGCTCCTCGGTGACGCGCAGGCAGTACGGGACCTTGATCACGTAGATCCGGTCGATGAAGGCCTCGTTGTTCTTGTTGGTCTTGAAGGTCTGCCACTCGGCCTCGTTCGAGTGGGCCAGGATCACGCCGGTGAACGGGATCGCGCCGATATTCTCGGTGCCGACGTAGTTGCCCTCCTGCGTCGCCGTGAGCAGCGGGTGCAGCATCTTGATCGGCGCCTTGAACATCTCGACGAACTCGAGGATGCCCTGGTTCGCGCGGTTCAGGCCGCCCGAATACGAGTAGGCGTCTGGATCCGCCTGCGACAGGGTCTCCAGGCGCCGGATGTCGACCTTGCCGACCAGCGAGGAGATGTCCTGGTTGTTCTCGTCCCCCGGCTCGGTCTTGGCGATGGCGATCTGGCGCAGCCGGGAGGGCCGGACCTTGATCACCTTGAAGCGCGAGATGTCGCCGTTGAACTCGTCGAGGCGCTTGAGCGCCCAGGGGCTCATCAGGCCGGTCAGCCGCCGGCGCGGGATGCCGTAACGGCGCTGGATCTCCTCGCCCATCGTCTCGGGATCGAACAGGCCCAGCGGGCTCTCGAAGACCGGCGAGACCTCGTCCCCGGCCTTGAGGACGTAGACGGGGTGAACCTCCATCAGGAGCTTCAGCCGCTCGGCCAGCGACGACTTACCGCCGCCCACCGGGCCCAGCAGGTAGAGGATCTGCTTGCGCTCCTCCAACCCCTGCGCGGCGTGGCGGAAGAACGAGACGATCCGCTCGATCGTCTCCTCCATGCCGTAGAACTCCCGGAAGGCCGGGTAGGTCCGGATCGTCCGGTTCATGAAGATCCGGCCGAGGCGCGAATCCTTGGCGGTGTCCACGAATTCGGGTTCGCCGATCGCCGCGAGGATGCGCTCGGCGGCCGAGGCGTACATCAGGGGCTCGTCGCGACAGGCCTCCAGGTACTCGGAGAGCGTCATCTCCGTGTCGCGGCGGGCCTCGTACCCTCGGGCGAAGCTCTGGAAAAGGTCGTTCGTCGCATGCATGGGCATTCGATAACCCTCTCAGACCGTGACAGCTTCATCCTGTCTCGGCTTGGATGCAACCGACAGGCCCGCTTTTGTCGCAGTGCGGCGAGCGTGGCGCCCGGCATGTCGATTGCTTGCAACACTCCCGAGCGCTGAAGGCCGCACAGATGAGACTCCGTGCGGCCCTCGAACGGCTGCACGAGCCGCTGAACTGGGCAGATACCGCCTAAGCGGGCCCAGGCTCACAAATCCGTGCCCTCTTTCTTGCCATCGTCTCCCGATTTGGCACCGGACGCCGCGACCGTAATCTTGACGGTCTGCGTCTGCACTTGACCGTCGGAGCTCTTGACCTCGAACGTCACTTCGTCGGTTCCGGTGAAGCCGGAGTTGGGCTGGTAGAACAGTGCCTGGACGGCCGCCTCCTTGTTGGGACAGCGATAGCTCGCCGGTGTCTTCAGCTTGCCGACCTTGGTGATCACCGAGCCGTTCTTGGGCGGCCCCGAGACCTTGAACTCGGGCATCGGCCCAGGAGAACAATCCTTCTTGAGGTTCGGCGCGATCTCGATGCGCACGGTCTTGCCGGGCGCCACGGTCTTGGTTCGGCTGGCAGGCGCCTGGGCCAGCGCCGGGCCGGCGAGGGCCATGCTCCCGACGAGCAGCGCGGCGAGCGGACGAAGGGCAATCATGGAAGCGTCTCTCCAGTGCCGAGCCGGGACCTGTCTCCGGACGCGCGTCCGGATGCCCCGTTCCTCGGTGGAGACCATGTGGGGACGCCGCGCACGGGCGTCGAGGGCCCGGACGGCCCCTTAATTCTGGAGCGCCGCCGCGACGATACCGGTGATGCGGGCGATCTGCGCGGCATCGAATTCGCCGGCCAGGGCGGCGGCGAGCCGCCCTTCGACCCGCGCGCGCTCCCCGGCATCGGCAAGCGGAGCGGGGGGAATCTCATCCTCGGCCAGACGGCAGACCCGGCGAATCGTCTCGGCGGCCGCGAGGAGTTTCTCCCGGTCGGTGGGACCCATCTCCCAGAGCGGATTGCGCAGGCGGCTGATCACGCGCTTGGCGTCGCGGTACTCGCGGTCGACGCCGGTGGCCGCCTCGATCTGGCTGACGAGGAACATCAGTTCCAGGACTTCGGACGCCGCCTCCGGGCATGTGCGGACGATCCGCATGATGCGGGCCATCAGTTCCTGGCTGGGCGTCAACTTGGGTTTGGGCGCGGCCATGCGGGCGACAACGCAGGTTGTCGCCGGAAAGTTCGCTGGCCGCGTGTCGGATCGCGCGGTCGTGCCGACACGGTCAGGCTGGGCCGGTCAGGCCTCCAGGTCGGGCATCTCGCGCAGGCCATCGAGCAGGGCGCGGCAGGCCCGCAATTCCTCCAGGGCTTCGGCCAGGGACGCCCGGTCGGAGGCTCCGAGAGTGCCGGACCGGGAGCCCGCCTCCGTCTCGACCTCCTGAATCAGGGGTTCGGCCGCCACGGCCTCGCCGCGGCCGACCGCCTGCACGAAGCGGACGCCGTTCTCCTTGAGGACCCGCTGCGCCCCCGCGATGGTGTAGCGCTGCACGTGCAGGAGATGCCGGATGCCCGCCACCAGCTCGACATCCTGGGGCCGATAATAGCGCCGTCCGCCCGCCCGCTTCACGGGACGGATCTGGCCAAAGCGGGTCTCCCAGAACCGCAGCACGTGCTGGGGCACGTCGAGTTCCTCGGCCACCTCGCTGATCGTCCGGAACGCGTGAGCGCTCTTCTCGCCGATCCCGGTCGGCGGTTCGTCGGTCTGTGCGGCGGCGAGGGCTGGCGGCATGGGTGTCTTGCGAATGGGCTCGGAACGCCCCGATCTTGACCGGTCGCAGGGTCGCACTCAAGCCTGAGAGGCCGAGGAATCCGGCGGCGTTTGGAGCGGGTGCCGCTTGTGCGGTGCGTCGTGTGCCGGGCTCCCGTTCACCGTCCGCGACCTTGCGGGCATCCGGGACAAGGGCGGGGGCAGGATGAACCGCAGCCCGTTCCGGGGCGCAGGCCCCGCAGGAGGCGGCCCCGCACGCGGACCCGCTCAATCGTCGTCGTGAACGCCCGTGCCATTCAGGCCGTTGATCTTGGCCTTGAGCACGTTGGACGGCTTGAACACCATCACCTGCCGCGGCTCGATCGCGACCTCGACCCCGGTCTTGGGGTTGCGGCCGACGCGCTTGCCCTTGCTGCGCACCACGAAGGAGCCGAACGAGGACAGCTTCACCGTCTCGCCGCTCGCCAGGCAGCTGCAGATCTCCGACAGCACGGTCTCGACGAGGGCGGCCGACTCGGTCCGCGACAGGCCCACCTGATGGTAGACGGCCTCGCTCAAGTCGGCGCGCGTCACCGTCTTGCCTGCCATGCCGTGTCCCCTCGCCCGCATCGTTCGCCCCATGACGCATGGTGCGGCACGCGCGGCCACACCAAACGCTGAAGGCGTATCCCTATGATCCGGCACGCTAATCGGCGCTCCGCCCCCGGTCAACCGCAGCGGGGCCGCGAATCGTTTCAGGCGCCCGCTCGAAGCCTCACCAGCGGATCAGCGCCGCACCCCAGCTGAACCCGCCGCCGATCGCCTCGATCATCACGAGGTCGCCCGCCTGGATGCGACCGTCCCGCCGCGCCACGTCGAGGGCCAGGGGAATCGAGGCCGCCGACGTGTTGCCGTGGCGGTCCACCGTCAGCACGATCTTCTCCCGGGCGATTCCGATCTTGTCAGCCGAGGCCTCGATGATCCGGCGATTGGCCTGATGCGGCACGAACCAGTCGAGCTCCTCCGCGGTGACGCCCGCCTGCGCGAAAGCCTCGACGATCACGTCGGTGACCTGCCCCACGGCGAACCGGAACACGTCGCGGCCCTCCATGCGCAGGTGGCCGGTGGTGCCGGTGGAACCCGGACCGCCGTCGACATAGAGCTTTTCCCGGTGGCGCCCGTCCGACCGCAGGCTCGCGCTGAGCACGCCGCGGTCCCCGGCCTCGTCCTGCGCCTCCAGCACGATGGCGCCGGCCCCGTCGCCGAACAGCACGCAGGTGGTGCGGTCCTTCCAGTCGACAATCCGCGAGAAGGTCTCGGCGCCGACCACCAGCGCGCGGCGGGCCGCGCCCGTGGTCAGGAACTTGTCGGCGGTCGAGACCGCGAAGACGAAGCCGGCGCAGACCGCCTGCAGGTCGAAGGCCGCGCCCTGATGGATGCCCAGCGCCGCCTGGATCTGGGTCGCGGTCGCCGGAAAGGTGTGGTCCGGCGTCGAGGTGGCGCAGATCACGAGGTCGATGTCGTCGGCGGTCAGGCCGGCATCCTCCAGGGCGGCCCGGGCCGCGCGCGCGCCGAGGACCGAGGTGGTCTCGTCGGCGGCCGCGATGTGCCGCTGGCGGATCCCGGTCCGCTGGACGATCCACGCGTCGGAGGTGTCCATCTGCTCGGCCAGATCGGCATTCGTCACCACCCGTGCGGGCAGGCTCGATCCGGTCCCCACCACCACCGAGCGCAGAGGGGGCGCGCGCCGGTGCGGCTCGGGGTCAGTGCGGAGGGTTGCCATCATTGTCCTTCCCGGACGACGCCAGATTCACAATTTCCAGTTGTGAAGCCGCAGCCGTCCGATTTCCATCCCATCCGTCGACGGGGGCTCAGTCCGGCACTGGCGTCACGCCGGCGCCAGCGCCGCGGTCTGGTCGAGCATCTCGCGGATCGTGCGGATCATGTCATGGCGCGCCATGTCGTGCGCCAGATCGATCGCCGCGGCGAAGCCCTGCGCATTCTCCGAACCGTGGCTCTTGATGACGATGCCTTCGAGGCCGAGGAACACCCCGCCATTGGCCCGGCTCGGGTTCATCTTGTCCTTGAGGGCCTTGAAGGCCTGCCGGGCGAACAGGGCGCCGATCTTGGCGGCCAGCGTCCGGGTCATGGCGGCGCGGAGATACGTGCCGATCTGCTTGGCGGTGCCCTCGGCGGTCTTGAGGGCGATGTTGCCGGTGAACCCCTCGGTCACCACCACGTCGACGGTGCCGCGCCCGAGATCGGTGCCTTCGACGAAGCCGTGATAGGTGAGGCCGGGGCTCTCCATCTCGCGCAGGATCCGGGCGGCCTCCTTGACCGCCTCGTTGCCCTTCATCTCCTCGGTGCCGACATTGAGCAGGCCGACGGTGGGCCGGTCGAGGTCGAACACGATCCGGGCCATGGCGGAGCCCATCACGGCCATCTCGACGAGGTGCTCGGCATCCGTGCCGATGGTGGCGCCGACGTCGAGCACGACGCTCTCGCCGCGCACGGTCGGCCACAGGCAGGCGATGGCCGGACGCTCGATGCCCGACATGGTCTTCAGGCAGATCTTCGACATCGCCATCAGGGCGCCGGTGTTGCCGGCCGACACGCAGGCATCGGCCTGCCCGTCGCGCACCGCCTGGATCGCCTGCCACATGGACGATTTGCCCCGGCCCTGGCGCACCGCCTGGCTGGGCTTGTCGTCCATGGCCACGGCCACGCTGGTGTGGCGGATCTCGACGCAATCCTTGAGCCGGGGCTCCTTGGCGACCAGCGGCGCGATCACGGCCTCGTCGCCGAACATCAGGAAGGTGGTGCCGGGATGGCGCTCCCGGGCCAGGGCCGCGCCGGGCACGACCGTGGTGGGCCCGTGGTCGCCACCCATGGCGTCGAGCGAGATGCACACGCGTTGGGACATGTCGGTAGCGGGTCGCGGGTCTCGGCGGGAAAGGGTTCAGACGTCGGCGGGACGGGGCCCGCCGGGCGCGGCGGACCATAGCGATACCGGCCCGGCGGGCAAATGAAATCGGGCGGCGCGGGCTTCCGGGCGGTCGCCGACGGCCTCAGGCTCCGCCGTCGCGGAGCTTGCGCAGGCCGTCGAGGGGCCCCGCATCGTCGCCCGCCACCACCGGCTCGAAGGTGATGCCGGGCTTGCGCGGATAGGGATCGAGGCCGAGCGCCAGGAACTCGGCGGTGAGCGCACCGAAATCGATGCGGCCGCCGACCAGCGGGTCGGGGATGTCGGCTTCCTCGGCCTCGGTGCCGGCGAGCCGGTCGGTATCGGTGAACACCACCTCGACCGGTTCATGGACCGGCGCCTCGAAGGGTTCGAGGCTCACGGTGCAGACCTGCGTCACCAGGGCTTCCACCGCGCCGGTCACGGTGAGACGGCTGGTCGGCCCCTCGATGGCGAAGCGCCCGACCAGATCGCGGATCCCGGGGATGCCGAAATCGGCGGCGAGCGCCGCGCATTCGGCCGGGCTCGCCTCCACGGTGACGGCGCCGCGCCCCTGGGGCAGGCGCTCGACATTGACCCAGCGCGCGAGGGGAAAGCCCTCCTGGCCGGCGTGGCGGGTCATGAATTTCCTCCATCTCCAGCGTGGACCGATGCCGGCGCGAAGCCGTCCGGCTCCGGGAAGGGCGGCCCAGCCCCGAGCAGCCCGTCCAGATCGGCGCCGGCGAGGGCGGCGTCGGCGGACTGCACGTAGGCGGCAAGACCGCGCCCGTCACCCTCGCCGCCCAGCACGTTGCGCACGAGAACGGCGCGCAGCGCCGCCGCGTCGCCGGCCTCCAGGGCGGCATCGTAGCCCTCGGCCCGGCCGTAAAAGGCGGCGCCGAGCTTCTTCATCCGCTTGGACACGCCCATGTCGCCGACACCGAGTTCGCGCAGCGAGGCGTCGAGCTGGGTGAAGACGGAATTCACGAGATCCTGGGCCACCTCGGACGCCGGCGCCGGCAACCGGTTCAGCCGGCGCAGGACCAGGATCGCGTGCAGGCAGAGGGCCTCGAACCGGCCCTCCACGGTATCGGGCACGCCGAGGCGCGTGTAGAGGCCCGGCCGGCGCGCGGCCATGCTCAAGGCCACGTGCAGCCCCTCGACGGCGCGGCGCCGCGCGCTCGCGCGCCGGAACAACCCGGCGATCATCGGTGCCGAACCCCGGCCATCTGTGGCCAAGCTTGCCTTGTCAAAGCCATAACCCCGCGGTACGGCAACCCACGCCCAGGGCGCAAGCGCCGTCGGAGCCCCGTGTCGGCGACGACGGTTGCGCCCCGTCCGTCAACACGCTCTCTGGGGGCCCGATGCGGCGCCGTCTCGTCCAGTCCTTCGCGCGCCTCGCCCTGCTCGGCCTTGCGGGAACCGGCCTGTCCGGCTGCATCGGCGAGGAGCTGCGTCACGGCTATCAGGTCGACCAGGCGGCCCTCGCCACGATCAAGCCCGGCATGAGCCCCGAGCAGGTCCTGCAGATCCTCGGCACGCCGTCGACGGTGTCCACCGTGGGCAACAAGTCCTGGTACTACATCTCGCAGAACACCCGCCGGACGATCATGTTCCTGGGTGAGCAGGTCGAGGACCAGAAGGTGACGGCGGTCTATTTCTCGCCCGCCTTCAAGGTCGAGCGGGTGGCGCTCTACGGCCTCCAGGACGGCCGGATCTTCGACTTCATCGAACGCACGACGCCGACGAGCGGCGCCGACCGCGCCTTCCTCAGCCAGCTGTTCCGCGGCCTGACCCGCTACGAGCCGTTCGGCAGCGGCAGCGGCACCAGCGTCGTGCCGGGCGCCAATCGCGGCATGTGATCGGCCTCGCCCGCCACGAGGCGGGCGATCTCCGCCGGCTCCGAGAACAGGTGCTCGGGGCCGAGGGCCGCGAGAGCCCGGGAATCGGTATAGCCCCAGGCCACGGCGCCGAAGGGACAGCCCAGGGCGCGCGCCGCCTCGAGGTCGCGGATCTCGTCGCCGATGCAGAGAGCCCGGTCGGGCGCCACGCCGGTCCGTGCGAGCAGCGTCCGCAGCCGACGCGCCTTCCCGAAGACCGAGGCCCCGCAGGCATAGGTGCCGATGCGGTCGGCATTGTCCGGTCCGAGCACCCGCCGCACCGTGTCGGCGCGGTTCGACGACAGGATCGCCAGCGGCACGCCCGCCTCCGCGACCGCGGCCAGCATCGCCGGAACGCCGGGAAACAGGGCGATCTGGCCGGCGTCGCGCGCGGCCAGCCTGTGCATGTGGCGGGCGATGAGCGGCAGCTTCCAGCGCGGGATGCCGAGATGGGCCACGATCGCCCGGGCGCCCAGGAGCCGCAGACCCTCGACCTCATGGGCCTCGACCCGGCGGAAGCGGTAGCGGTCGGCGACCCCGTTCAGAACCGAACAGAACCACGGGAAGCTGTCGGCCAGGGTGCCGTCGAAATCGAGGACGACGAGACGCGGCCGTGGAGCGGCCGGCGGCCGGGTCATGTCAGGTCCGCAGGTTCTCGAGCGGGACACAGAGCCGCATCAGGAGACCGCCCGGCGCCCAGTCGTGCTCCAGCACGCCGTCGAGCTGGCCGGCGACGCTGCGCTCGGCCAGAACGGTGCCGAACCCCTTCCGGAGCGGCGCGCCGGCAACCTGGGGGCCGCCCTCCTCGCGCCATGTCAGCGTATAGCGGCCTGCCTCCCGGGCCCCGCTCAGCGAGACGCCGCCCTCCCGCGTCGAGAGCCCTCCGTACTTGACCGCGTTGGTCGCCTGCTCGTGCATGATCAGGGCGAGGGCGGTGGCGGTGCGCTCGCCGATCTCGGCATCGTCCCCGGTGATCACCACGCGCGCGCGTCCGTTCTCCTCGTAGGCGGCCATGATCAGGCGCATCAGCCCGAGCACCGTCTGACCGGCCACCGGCGGGGCGCTGTCGGGGGAATGGGGGCGAACATATTCGTGGGCCCGGGCCAGGGCGCCCAGTCGCTCGCGGAACGCCGCCACGAACGGCTTGGCCGCAGGATCGCTCCGGGCGGTCAGCGCGGCGAGGCCGCCGACCACCGCGAAGATGTTCTTGATCCGGTGCGACAGCTCGCGGATCAGAAGGTCCCGCGCCTCCTCGGCGCGCTTCGCTTCGCGCAGGTCGCGGGTGACGGTGGCGTATCCCACCTCGGTCCCCATCGGATCGCGCACCGGGAAGATGTTGTAGAGCACCGCCAACGGCTCGCCGGTGACGAAGTGCCGGAAGGCCAGCTCGCCCTCCCAGAACCCGTCCCGGCGCACCGCCGGCATGACGGTCTCGGCCAGGATCCGGCGGCTGTCGTCGGTGAAGAAGTCGGACACCGTGCACGCCCGGGCGGCGGCGAGGTTGGGCAGGCCGACCAGGGCCAGGGCGGCCTCGTTGAGATGGGTGATCTCGCCCTCGAGGGTGCAGAGCCCGATGAAGTCCTTGGAGGTCTCGACGATCACGGCGAGCTTGCGGGCTTCGGCCTCGGCACGCTTCAGGTCGTCGATATCGGTACAGGTCCCGAACCAGCGCTCGATCCGCCCCTCGGCGTCCCGGATCGGCATGGCGCGCCCGAGCGTCCAGCGGTAATCGCCGTTGTGGTGGCGCAGGCGGTACTCGATCTCGTAGGGCTCGCCCGTCCTGAGGCAGTGGCGCCACCGCGCCCAGGCCCGCTCTTGGTCCTCGGGGTGGAACACCCCGTTCCAGCCCTCGCCGTCGGTGGAGCCGTAGGGCACGCCGGTGAACTCGTACCAGCGGTCGTTGTAATAATCGTGGAACCCGTCCGGCCGGGTGGTCCAGACCATCTGGGGCATGGCGGAGGTCATCACGCGGAAGCGGCGCTCGCTCGCGGCGATCTCCGCCTCGCGGGCGGCGACCCGCGCCAGCGTCCGGCGATGCTCCAGCAGGCTCGAGATCTGACGTGCCAACGCCAGCAGGGTCGCGGTCTGCTCGGAATCGAGGCCATCCGGCCGCGGGGCCCGGTCCAGCACGCACACGGCACCGATCGGAATGCCATGATTGCCGCGGATCACCGCGCCCGCATAGAAGCGGAAGGCCGGCGCCCCGGTCACGAGGGGGTTCTCAGTGGTCCGCGGGTCGGTGGTCAGATCCGGGATGACGAGAAGATCGCCCGCCTCGATCGTATGGGCACAGACCGAGCAGTTGATCGGCAACTCGCGCTTGCCGAGGCCCACCTCCGACTTGAACCACTGCCGCTCGGCATCCACCAGGCTGACGAGGGCGACCGGCGCGCGGCAGACATAGGCTGCGACCCGCACGAGATCGTCGTAGAGCGGCTCCGGCTCCGAATCGAGGATCGCGAGATCACGAAGTTCCGCGATCCGATCCGCGGCGCTCCAGCGTCCATCGGTCGGTCCGGCTTCCGCGAGCGCGTGAGGTGCAGGCACATCCATGGTCCTGCCCTCACATAGGCGCGCAGCGGCGCCCTGCCTAGGGACCGCCGCGCTTTCCTGCCGTGCCCGCCGGGGCCCGGCAGACGATGCTGGCCGGGGCGCGTCAGGCGGCGCGGGACTTCGTCAGGGTCGGGTAGTCGATGTAGCCCTCGGGGCCCTGGCTGTACCACGTCGCGGCGTCGTCCTTGTTGAGCGGCGCCTTCTGGGCGATCCGCTCGACGAGGTCCGGATTGGCGATGAAGGTCCGGCCGAACGCGATGGCGTCGGCCTCGCCGGCATCCAGAACCTTCTGGCCGCTGATGCCGTCGTAATCGGCGTTCAGGATCATGGGGTTGCGGAACACGCGCCGCATCGCCGGGGCGATCGGCGGGTGGTCGGCCTTGCCGAAGGTGCCGTTCGGCCCCGGCTCGCGCATCTCCAGGAAAGCGATCCCGACATCGGCGAGCGCCTGGGCGGCGGCCACGAACAGCGGCTCCGGATCGGAATCGTTGCAGCCCTGGATCGCGCCGTTGGGCGAGAGCCGCACGCCGGTGCGCTCCGGCCCGGCCACCTTCGCCACAGCCTCGGTCACCTCGCGCAGCAGCCGCACGCGGTTTTCGATGGAGCCGCCGTACTGGTCGGTGCGGTGGTTGGTGCCGTCACGGAGGAATTCGTCGATCAGGTAGCCGTTCGCGGCGTGGATCTGCACGCCGTCGAAGCCGGCCGCCAGGGCATTGGCGGTGGCCCGCTCGTAATCGGCGAGCAGGCGCGGCACTTCCGAGACCTCCAGCGGGCGCGCCTCGGCATAGGGCTTCTTGCCGGAATACGTGTGCGCCTGGTCGGGCGCCGTCGTGGCAGAGGCCGAGATCGGCTTCTCGCCGCCCAGGAAGTCCGGGTGGACCAGCCGCCCCATATGCCAGATCTGGCAGACGATCTTGCCGCCCTTGTCGTGCACGGCCTTCACGATCGGCCGCCACGCGTCGACCTGGGCGTCGGACCAGATCCCCGGTGCGTAGGGCCAGCCGAGACCCTCCTGGCTGATGCCGGTGGCCTCGGTGAGGATCAGGCCGGCGCCGGCGCGCTGGGCGTAATACTCGGCCATGATCGGGGTCGGCACGTGCTCGCGGGTGCCGCGGCCGCGCGTCAGGGGCGCCATGAAGATCCGGTTCTTCGCCTCGATGGCGCCGATACGGATCGGGTCGAGCAGGGACGGCATGAGGTACCTCGTTGTGGTGCGGCGCAGGCCGCGTCCGGTTTTATTCCCGCGCCGAGGTGGCGCTGCGCCGCCGCGATGCCAAGGTGCAGCGCAGCAGGGCTGACAGGCGCGTGCGGGGGCGCACACGGTGAATGGTGAACAGCCGGGCTCCCTCGGAACCCGGCCCTGTCGACTGATCCGCACCGTGCGGTCCGCGGTCACCGTTCGGGCCGGTCGACGAGAAGGCGCTCACCGATGCCGCCGTCGGTCGCCGGGTCGGCGCCGATGCGCCCGTGTCGTCGCCGCGCGTCTCCGGATATCCGGAGTCGACGCCGGCCATGCGGCTTCGGTTCGTCCGGTCCGGCCTGGGTGTCGGTCTCCATGCCGGGCCGCGCGGCCGATCCCGGAGAGGCAGGATCCGGCTCGGCCGATCGCCCCGACGTCCGGTCAGGCTGCGAGTTCGCGCATCGCCGCGGCGACCTCGTCGCGGCGGTAGGGCTTCTCGAAGAAGCGCCCGCGCTCTGGCAGATCCCCGGGTTCGGGCTGAATCTTCCCCGAGGTCATGATGATCTCGACCGGCGGCCAACGGTCCCGGATCGCATGGGCGAGGTCCAGACCCGCCATGCCGATGCCGAGGTCGATGTCGGAGAAGACGAGGACGATGTCGGGCCGCGCCTCCATAAGGCGCACCGCTTCCTCGGCGTCGAACGCTTCCAGGGCCTCGAACCCCGCATCCTCGACGAGGTCGACAGCCATGAGGCGCATGACCGGCTCATCCTCGATGACGAGGATGGCATTCCGCCTCGCAGTCCCTGCAGCCACGGCTCGCTCCCTATCCATGCTGCAATTGGACGAGCAGCGCACGCAGCGTCGCTTCGAAGCCAGAGGAAGGGTAACGAAGGTCGACGCCGCCGGATCCGGCCAGTCCCAAACGAATGAGGCGCGAGCCGAACCCGGCGCGCTTGGAGTGCGCGGGGGCCACAGGTGGCGGGCCGCCCCGCTCGACCCAGTCGAGCACGACCTCACGCTCCCCGATGCCGTCATCCAGGCGCCACGTCACGGCGACCCGCCCGTCGGGGACCGACAAGGCCCCGTATTTGGCGGCGTTGGTCGCCAGTTCGTGCAGCAGGAGCGAGACCGAGAGCGTCGCGCGCGGTCCGAGATCGAAATCGGGGCCCGTGACCGTGATGCGGTCGCCATGCCCCGCGGCGCCGAGGACCGCATGGACGACCTCGCGGACCGGGGCGCTCGTCCATGTCTTGTGGAGGAGCACGTTGTGGGCGGTCGACAGCGCGTGGATGCGCCGCTCGAAGGCCTCCACAGGAGCGCGGTCGGGGACACCGCGAAGGGTCTGCGTGGCGATCGACAGCACCATCGCGAGCATGTTCTTCAGGCGATGCGAGATCTCCTCGTTGAGGATGCGCTGCTGCTCCTCGGCCTCGAGCCGGGCGACGCCCGACTCCAGACGCTCGGCGACGTTGCGCACGAAGGCCAGGGTTTCCGGCGACCATCGGCGGGGCTTGTCGTCCTGCACGATGAACACCGCCACCGTGCGTCCCCGCTCGCGAACCGGCATGTTCACGAGCGCGCCGATGCCGACGTCGAGCATCAGCCGGGGATCCGAGGACGTTCTCGGATCGGTTCGCACGTCCTCGATGACCAGCGGCTCGCCGCGCCGAAGGTGCTCGCGGATGTCGCCGAAATCGGCGTAGCGGTGCCGCCCGGCGATGCTGGCGACGCCCGGTGCGGTCCAGCCCTCCTCGATGTCGACGAATTCGACGTCGCCGTCGATATGGCCATAGCCGGCCCGCGTGACGCCGAGGGTCGTGCCGACGATCTCGGCGGCGGCCTGGATCATCTCCGGGGCCTCCGTCAGGTCGCGGAACCGGTCGCCGAGGCTCAGCAGGGCCGTACGCCGCGCCTCGGCCTGGACCCGGTCGGTGACTTCGAGGAAGGTGACGGCGAAGCGGTCGGCGCCGATGGCGAAGGCGCGGCCCTCGTACCAGCGGTCGAGCGTCCCGACCCGCCGCAGGAACTCGCGCGGTTCCGCGCTCTCCACCACCTGTGCGAACTCATTGACCCAGGCGTCCTCGATACCGGGGAAGACCTCGCGGATGGTCCGGCCGGCAACCTGGTTCACGTCGATGCCGACGAGGTCGCCCCAGGCACGGTTGACCTCGACGTAGCGCCAGTCGGTCACCTGTCCGGCCTCGCGGATGACTTCGCCGACGATGAAGCCCTCGCACAGCCGCTCGAACAGGCTGCGCCAGTAGGCCCGGCTCTCGGCGAGGGCGTCCTCGCCGTCGAGGCGCTCGTGGACCGCCGCCATCAGGCGGGCGAGCGTCTCGAAGAACGCCACGGTCTCGCGGTCGAAGGCGGCCACCCGCGTCGAGGCGAAGGCGATGACCGCGCAGAGTTCGCCCCGGCTGACGATGGGGAACCCGGCATAGGCGTCGAGGCCGTTGCCGCGGGCCACCTCCCATCGCGGATCGAGACTGGCCTGCAACCCGCTGAGGATCAGGGGCTGGCGGGTCTCCGCGACGATGCCGCAGAGCGGAGTCCCGAACGGCAGGCGCTTCAGGCGCTCGCGCCCGTCCGGAGAGATGTTGACCGCGTGGGTCAGGCGCAGGTGCTGCCGGTCCGGCGTTACGTCGTAGAGGCAGGCCCGGTCGAACCCGAGGGCGTCGGCCCCGTCCCTCAGAATGGGTTCGAGGACCGCGGAGGGGTCGTCGGCGGTGAGCAGGGCCGTGGAGGCGGTGGCGATGACGTCGAGCCGGTGCGCCCGCCGCAGCTCGGCGGCCTGGAACGCAAGGACCTGATCGCGTTCGTCCACGGCCCGGCGCATCTGCAGCTGGGTGACGACCTGGGCCGCCAGGATGCGCAGGTCCTCCTGCTGCTCCGGGGTCAGCCCCTGGGGCCGGGGCACCGTGTCGATGACGCAGAGCGAGCCGAGCACCTGCCCGTCGGGCGCGCGCAGGGGCGCCCCGGCGTAGAACCGGATGAACGGCTCCCCAGTGACGAGGGGGTTGTCGGCCGTGCGCGGGTCGGCCGCGAGGTCGGGCACGATCAGCAGGTCCGGCTCGGCCAGCGCGTACTTGCAGACCGAGCGCTCGAGGTCGGTCTCGCACGAAGGAAAACCGATCCGTGCCTTGAACCACTGGCGGTCGGCGGCCACGAAGCTGACGAGGGCGACCGGGGTCAGGCACAGCCGGGTCGCCAGCCGCACGATGCCGTCGAAGGCGGCCTCGGGCGGGGTGTCGAGGATGCCGTAGGCCTTGAGCGCGGCGAGACGCAGGTCGGCGGCGATGAGATGCTCGACGCCTTCCATGTCGATCACGGTCATGCGGAAATGGCCCCGTGCGTCGCCAGGGGATCGGGCGCGCCGTCGGGGTCGAGCGCGACGAGGGTTCCGGCCGGCGTGAAGGTCGCGCCGAGGACGAGGGCGAAGTGCTCCTGCACCCGGCGATGGCATTCGCAGGACGCCGCCTGCAGAGCCGGCCGGTCGCGGACCGTGATCCTGGCCCGGCCCATCTCGATAAGCCCCTGGGCCTGGAGCCGGTTGAGGATGCCGCTGAGATAGGTCCGGCGCACCCCGAGCATCTCCGCCAGCATGTCCTGGGTGACCGGCAGGACGTCGGTGGCGAGCCGGTCGTGCAGGGCGAGCACCCAGCGCGCGCACCGCTGTTCGATGGGATGGGCGGCATTGCAGGCGACGGACTGGACCACCTGCGCGAGGAGGCAGTCGGCGTAGCGCACGAGGGCGTTGCGGATCGGCAGCGAGGTGCGCTTGGCCGCCTGCATCCGCGCCGCGTCCAGCCGCACCGCCGCCCCGCCCATCTGAACGACGGCGCGGTTGAAGGCCGGGAGGTAGCCCTGGCTCACGACGCCGCCGAGCGCCCCCTCACGACCGACGGTCGCGGTCTCGATGGTGCGGCCCTCCTCCAGCGGCACGATCAGGGAGACCACCGTCCCGTCGAGCGGGAAGATCATCGCGGTGACCTCGTCCCCCGGCTCGAACAGGACGTCGCCGCGCACCAGTGTGACCACCTCCGCATGGGGGAGAAGCCTCGACCGTTCGACGGGTGGCAGCGAGCGGAGCAGGAGGTTCCGCTCCAGCGGGGACGGTGAGTTCGGCGGCATCGGTCGCGGCAGGCTGGCGCTACGAGCCGGCATAGCCCAGCTTGGCCGCCGCGTCCGTTCAAGAGTGAACACTTCCCGCTAAAATGATGGCCGGCGGACGCGAAGTCTCGACATGACGGATTGGCGCAGTCGTTCACGGACGGCGCAGCGTCCTGCAGGTGGCTGCGCCGACCGCGACGGTCCGAGAGTCAAACCCCGGCACCGCCCGATCGGGTGCCCGTGCCCCTCGCCCGGTCGGATCGGCGATGACACATCCGCAGGATCCGCCCGGCTCCGTGCGGGCCGGAAGCGGATTGGCTGCAGACGGCCGCCCGGATCCGGTGCGGCCGGTAATCCCTCAGATGGCCCGCAAGCGGAACCGAGAGGTCGGAAAGCCGACCTTCGGTTCGGCCATCCATCGATCAGCTGTGTGCCAGCACCGCGAGCAGCAGCAGGGCGATGATGTTGGTGATCTTGATCGCCGGGTTCACCGCCGGACCGGCGGTGTCCTTGTAGGGATCGCCCACCGTGTCGCCGGTCACCGCCGCCTTGTGGGCCTCGGAGCCCTTGCCGCCGTGGTGGCCGTCCTCGATGTATTTCTTGGCGTTGTCCCAGGCGCCGCCGCCCGAGGTCATCGAGATCGCCACGTAGAGTCCGGTGAGGATCACGCCGAGCAGGCTCGCCCCCACCGTGGCGAAGGCCTGGCTCTTTCCGGCGATGAGCTGGATCACGAAGAACAGCACAACCGGCGACAGCACCGGCAGGAGCGAGGGGACGATCATCTCCTTGATCGCCGCGCGGGTCAGCATGTCCACCGCCCGTCCGTAATCCGGCCGGTCGGTGCCCTGCATGATCCCGGGCTTCTCCCGGAACTGGCGCCGGACCTCCTCCACCACCGCGCCCGCCGCGCGCCCGACCGCCGTCATGGCGATGCCGGCGAACAGGAACGGGATCAGGCCGCCGAGCAGCAGGCCGACCACGACGTAGGGGTTGGACAGGGAGAAATCGACGCTGACGCCCTGGAAGAAGCGGTACTGTGTCGGGCTCGCATTGGCGATGAAATAGTTCAGGTCCGACGTGTAGGCGGCAAACAGAACCAGCGCGCCGAGGCCCGCCGAGCCGATGGCGTAGCCCTTGGTCACCGCCTTGGTGGTGTTGCCGACCGCGTCGAGGGCGTCCGTGGACTTGCGCACCTCCGCGGGCAGGCCCGCCATCTCGGCGATGCCGCCGGCATTGTCGGTGACCGGCCCGAAGGCGTCGAGCGCCACGATGAAGCCCGCCAGCGCCAGCATGGCGGTGACCGCGATGGCGATGCCGAACAGGCCGGCGAGCGCGTAGGTGCTGATGATGCCGGCCACGATCACGATGGCCGGCAGCGCGGTCGATTCCAGCGAGATCGCCAGCCCCTGGATCACGTTGGTGCCGTGGCCGGTCACCGACGCGTCGGCGATCGACTTCACCGGGCGGAAGTTGGTGCCCGTGTAGTACTCGGTGATCACCACGATCAGCGCCGTGATGGCGAGCCCGATCACCGCGCATCCGAACAGGCCGCCCGACGTGAAGGTGACGCCCGTGGAGGTGGTGAAGGTCGTCGAGAAGCCCCCGAGCAGGGTCATGTTGACCGCCGCGATCGCCCCGATCGACAGAACGCCTGCGGCGATCAGGCCCTTGTAGAGGGCGCCCATGATCGACTGGTTGGCCCCGAGCCGCACCGCGTAGGTGCCGGCGATGGAGGTGAGGATGCAGGCCGAGCCGATGGCCAGCGGGTACAGCATCATCGGCTCGAGGACGTCGCGGCCGCTTCCCGTGGGACCGGAGAAGAAGATCGCGGCCAGCACCATCGTGGCGACGACCGTCACCGCGTAGGTCTCGAACAGGTCGGCCGCCATGCCGGCGCAGTCGCCGACATTGTCGCCGACATTGTCGGCGATGGTGGCGGGGTTGCGCGGATCGTCCTCCGGGATGCCGGCCTCGACCTTGCCGACGAGGTCGCCGCCGACATCGGCGCCCTTAGTGAAGATGCCGCCGCCCAGCCGGGCGAAGATCGAGATCAGCGAGGCGCCGAAGCCCAGGGCGACGAGCGCGTCGATCACCTCGCGGCTCGACGGGTCGAGATGGGCGCCGCGGGTGAGGAACAGGTAGTAGAGGGCGACGCCAAGGAGCGCGAGGCCCGCCACCAGCATGCCGGTCACCGCCCCCGACTTGAAGGCGACGTCGAGGCCGCCGCCCAGCGAGGTGGAGGCGGCCTGGGCCGTGCGGACATTGGCCCGGACCGAGACGTTCATGCCGATGAAGCCCGCCGCCCCCGACAGCACGGCGCCGATCAGGAAGCCGACCGCGACCTTGATCCCGAGGAAGACGGCGAGGAGGACGAACAGGACGACGCCGACGAGGCCGATCGTCGTGTATTGCCGCCGGAGATAGGCCTGCGCGCCCTCGGCGATGGCGGCGGCGATCTCCTGCATGCGCTGCGTGCCGGCATCGCGCCGCATCACGTCGAGGATCGTGACGATGCCGTAGGCGACGGCGCAGAGCCCGCCCACGATGATCAGAAGCAAGGGAATCATTCGACCGTCCTTGTCATTATCGTGCCTGGCGTGGGCTTGTGATTGTCGAGCTTGACCGCCGGACGACGGCCATGGGACGCGGTGCTCAGATTCGGGGCTTTCCTTCCCAGAACAATACCTTGATTGCCAAACTTCGCCGGTGAGCGCAAACGCCGCGCGGGAGAATACGCTCAGGCCTCGGATCTCATGCGCCCGCGCGCGCGGTCCTCGCAGGCCCACGATTTCGCATTATTTTGCATTGCCCGGCGGCATGGGGGCGATGGCAACCGGGCATCGCCGCATCCGCGGGCTGAGCCGGCGGTCGATTAACGTTCTTTTAACCCTCCGGTATTCTATTTTTAGTTGTATTCTGACGGGGCTCGCGATGAGCAGTGACCACGCCGCCAAGCTGGCGGCCACGCTTGAGGTGTTGCGCGGTGCAGTCGGCTTCCTGATCGCCGAACGGGTCGCGGCGCAACCGGTGGCGATCCAGGATGACCTGATCTCCGCGCTGCAGGACGCCCTCTCCCGGACGCCCGGCATGGGCCGGGATCCGGTGAGCCCTTGGATTCCGGTCGTCGCGGCGGACATGATCGACGAGGTCCGTCGTCAGATCGGGCATCCGGCCGGAGCCGCGGCCAGCCTCGGCGTCGCACGATCCGGGCCGGCTCAGATCTCAGAAGTGGCTGAAGGACCCAGCCGCGAATACGCGCTCGGCGCCATCGCGCATTTCGAAGCGCGGCGGGCCGTCGCCTGATGTGACGGTGCCGATGGCCGAGACGGTAAGACCGGCGGCGGCCGCCTCGGCCTGGAAGGCCGCGACATTCTCCGGCGCAACGGTACAGAGGATCTCGTAATCGTCGCCACCGGTCAGGACCGCGTCGATCAGCGCGGGCTCGGCCGCGCAGGCGCGCCGGGCGGCATCCGAGAGCGGCAGGGCGGCGGCCGCGACCCGGGCGCCGCGACCCGCGCCCAGCATCTTGGCGAGATCGCCCGCGAGGCCGTCGGACACGTCCATGGCCGCCGAGGCGTAGCGGCGGACCGCCGGCGCCGCGGCGAGCCGCGGGCGCGGATGCAGGTAGCGGTCGGCGAGCTCGGCCTGCAGCGCCGGGTCCAGCCCGGCGACCCAGGGCGCCGCGGGCTCCAGGCGGAGCCGCAGGCCGAGGGCGGCGTCGCCGATCGTGCCGGTGACGCAGATCCGGTCGCCGACCCGCGCGGTGGTGCGGCGGACGATGGTGCCGGTCGGCACCTCGCCGAACAGGCTCACCGAGATCAGCGCCGGGCCACCGGAGCGTACCGTGTCGCCGCCGAGGAGCGGACAGCCGGCCTCCGCCGCCGCCGCGCCGAGCCCCGCCGCGAAGCCGTCGAGCCAAGCCTCCGTCCAGTCATCGGGGAGCGCCAGGGTGAGCAGGAAGCCGCGCGGGGCCGCGCCCTTGGCGGCGATGTCGGAGAGGTTCACGCCAAGGGCCTTCCGGGCGATCGAAGCCGGCGGATCCTCCGCGAAGTAGTGGATCCCCGCCACCACGGCATCGGTGGTGAGGACGAGGTCGTGGCCCGGCGTGGGCGTCAGCGTGGCGGCGTCGTCCCGCAGCCCGTGGGCGCCCGGCCCCGCGAGGGGGGCGAAGTAGCGGGCGATCAGCCCCTCCTCGGAAGCACGGGCCGACCCGGCCAAGGCTCAGGCTTTCCCGGCGGGCGGCTTTCCGGCGGATGGCTTTCCGGAGGACGGTTTGCCGACGGACGATTTACCGGGAAGCGGCTTCGACGAGCCCGGCTTGCCGGACGCCTTCTGAGCCCCGACCTCCCCCGGCCGGACCTCCCGGGCGAGCCGGTCGAGCACGGCATTGACGAGGCCGGGCTCGTCGGCCGTGTAGAAGCTGTGGGCCACGTCGACATATTCCGAGATCGCCGCGGCCGCCGGCACGTCGCGGCGGAACATCAGCTCGTAGGCGCCCGCCCGCAGGATCGCCCGGAGCACGATCTCGATGCGCCGCAGCGGCCAGCCCTGGGCGAGGGCCTGATCGAGCTTCGGGTCGATGGCCCGCTGCTCCTCGACCGTGCCGCGCAGGAGGTCGCGGAAGAAGGCGGTCTCGGCCGGGGGATGGACGATCCCGTCGACCTCCTGGCCGATCCAGAAGGCCTCGAACTCGGCGAGCGCGTCGAGGACGCCCTTGCCGGAGATGTCCATCTCGTAGAGCGCCTGCACCACGGCGAGGCGGGCGCCGCTGCGCAGGCTGATCTTGGCGGGCTTGCCGGCGGGCTCGGCGCCCGTCTCCGGCTGGGTGTCGGTGGTCCCGGTCATGGGGGTATCCGTCATCGGGTGCGCGCGGCTTCGGCGGCGCGCTTCAAAGCGAGCACGCCGAGGGCAGCCTCGGCGGCACCGCCGCCCTTGTTCATCTCGGCGACCCGGGCACGGGCGAGGGCCTGCGCCTCGGTCTCGACCGTGAGGATGCCGTTGCCGAGGGGCACGCGGCGCTGCACCGACAGGTCCATGAGCGCCCGGGCGCTCTCGCCGGCGACGATGTCGTAGTGGCCGGTCTCGCCGCGGATGACGCAGCCCAGCGCCACCACCGCGTCGTAGGGCTCGGCGTCGAGCAGGATCGCCACGGCGGCGGGGATCTCCAGGGCGCCCGGAACGGTCACCACGATCGCCTGCGCGGAGGCGGCCGCGATGGCCGCGCGGGCCCCGGCGAGGAGTTCGTCGGCGATCGCGTCGTAGTAGCGCGCCTCGACAACGAGGATCCGGGCGCCGGCGAGGGCCGGGTCGGTGGGCTTGGGCGCCGAGTCGGCGCGGGTATGGGCGACCATGGCTCTCGTCCGGCCGGGTTTTCGGGAATGGGCGGGCGGCACGTCGGGCGCCCGCACGGGGAGGACGGTTAGACCGAAGCGGCCGGCGCCACAAGCGGTGCGGGATCTTGGCTCAGGCCTGGTCGCGCGGGCGGCGCCGAAGCCGGCCCCGCCAGCGGCGGCAGCGGAGGCGCCGCGGGCCCGCCCGCCGGCAGGGCCGTGCGCGCGACGTTCATCGTCATGGCGAGGAGCGCGTAGTAGCCGTTGATGCCGGCGAGGTCGATCGCCCCCTGCTCGCCGAAGCGCGCCACCAGGGCCGCGTAGGTCGCGTCGCTCACCGCGCGGTTGCGCATCAGCTCGGTCGAGAACGCGTAGGCCAGCGCCTCGTCGGCGCTCATCGTGTCGGGGCGGCGTCCTTCGGCGAGCGCCTGCGCGGTCTCGGGGGCGACCCCGGCCTTCAGGGCGATCGGGTGGTGGATGGCCCACTCCACCGGCTGGCTCCATTCCCGCGCGACCACCAGGATCGCGAACTCGCTGACCCGGAGCGGCAGGACGCTGCCGTAGCGCAGGTACTGGCCCATCCGGCTCGCGCACAGCATCAGCTCGGGGCTGCGCAGGAGCGGCACGAACGGCCCGAAGACCGGGACGCCGCGCTCGGCCTGGAACGCGGCCGCGGCCTCGGTCTGCGCCGGGGACAGGCTGTCGGCCGGGATCTCCGGCATGCGCTCCGCGCTGGTCTGCCCGCTGGCCATGCGTTTCTCTCCCCTGCCTCGACCCCGACCCGCGGGGCGCTCTGGATTTCCGGCCCCCGTGCGCCTAGACCATTGAGGCTCACCGGCACGCACCGCGCCCGACCGGGCCGCGACCCCTGAACGCCAGCGAGGCTTACGGCTTTGGCCCTCCCCGTCAACGAACGCCGGCGCATCATGCTGCTCACGGGCGCGAGCCGGGGCATCGGTCACGCCACCGTCAAGCGCTTCTCGGCCGCGGGCTGGCGGGTGATCACCTGCTCGCGCCACGCCTTCCCGGAGAACTGCCCCTGGGAGATGGGGCCCGAGGACCACCTGCAGGTCGACCTCTCCGACGCGCAGGACACGGCCCGCGCCGTCGAGGAGGTGCGGGGCCGGCTCGCCGCCGAGGGCGGGGTTCTGCACGCGCTGGTCAACAATGCCGGCATCTCGCCGAAGGGGCCGGAGGGCGAGCGCCTCGGCGCCCTGGCCACCGAGTTCGACACGTGGCAGCGGGTGTTCCAGGTCAACCTGTTCGCCACGATCCTGCTGGCCCGGGGCCTGCGCGAGGAACTCGCCCGGGCCAAGGGCTCGGTCGTCAACGTGACGTCGATCGCAGGCTCGCGCGTCCATCCCTTCGCGGGGGCGGCCTACGGCACCTCCAAGGCGGCGCTCGCCGGCCTGACCCGCGAGATGGCCGCCGATTTCGGGCCGCTCGGCGTGCGGGTGAACGCGATCTCGCCGGGCGAGATCGACACGTCGATCCTGTCGCCCGGCACCGAGAAGCTCGTCGAGCAGATCCCACAGCGCCGGCTGGGCACGCCGGACGAGGTCGCCAAGGCGATCTACTTCCTGTGCACCGAGGCCTCGTCCTACGTGAACGGCGCCGAACTCCACATCAACGGCGGCCAGCACGTTTGACCAGACCGGGCGCTTCCTCTGGCGCATCCTCGGGCACGGCGGCCGCGCGCCGGCACCCGGCGCCGGGCCGCGGGCTCCGCGCCGTCGTCCTGGGCCTCATCGTGAGCGTCGCGCCCGTCGCGGGGGCGCGGGCCGAGCCCGGGATCCGGATCCTCGACCTGCCCTTCAAGGTGCGGGCGCTGCGCGGCTCGCGCAGCGAGGCCGCGGTCTCGGTGGCGACCTCCGGGCTCCTGCCGATCACCGGCGCCAAGACCGGTCCGCAGACCGGCGGCCAACAGGCCGGCGACGAGGAGAGCGCGCCGATCGCCGTGGTCTGGGGCGACGAGGGCGGCGCCGTGCTCGCCCTCGCCGAGGGCCGCGTCACCGTGCGGCCGATCGGCAAGGAGGCCGTCGAGGGGCTGACCGCCGCCGAGACGCCGCGCGGGGCCCTGCCGGGCTCGCGCCGGACGCTCTCGGGACCCCTGAGCGCCTATCTCACCGGGCGCACCCGCGCCCCCGACGGCGGCCCGGCCGCCGCGGTCCTGACGATCCGCGAGCGCCAGCCGATGGCGGTCAGCACCGATCCGAAGCCCGTGCCCGTGGCCACCGTGACGGTGCCGGCGGGGGGCGAGGCGGTGTTCGCGCCCCTGCGGCCGCGCCTGCTGCGCCTCGGGGGCCGGCCGGCGCTCCTGGCGGCGACGCTGTCGGGCGCGGATGCCGGGGGGCTCGCGCTGATCGACCGGCCCGCCGGCGATCCGGACGCGGCCTGGGCCGTCACCGCCCGCACGCCCGCCCAGCCGGGGCCACCGCTGAAGATCGTCGGCATCGCCGATTTCTCCGGGTCCGGCGAAAGCCAGGCCGCGACGGTCAGCGCCAAGGGCAGGCTCCAGCTCTGGACGCTCCGTCCCGACCGGATCGAGGCGGCCGGCGAGGCCGAGGGCTACGCGGCGGGCGACGGCGATTCGGATCTCGCCGTCACCACCCCAGCCGGCGGCGGCCCCGAACTCGTCCTGCCGGTGGCGGGCCGCCCGGAGATCGCCTTCGTGGCAGCCAAGGGCGGCCTGCGCGAGCGGGCGCGTGTGGCCCTGCCGGTTCCCGCCGAGACCGGCATCGTCGTCCTCGGCGAGGGCGCCGCGGCGCGGCTGCTCGTCGGCCTCGCCGACGGCCGGGTGGCCGTCGTGGCACCCGATGGAGGCACGCCGTGAGTGCGGGCGCACCGGATTCCGACAGCCGCCTGTTCCCGGCGCGGCCCTTCGTGGGCGCGTCGATCGCGGTGATCCGCGGCGACCGCGTCCTTCTGGCGGCGCGGGCCAACGAGCCGATGCGCGGCGTCTGGACCCTGCCGGGCGGTCTCGTGGAAGCGGGGGAATCCCTGGCCGAGGCGGCCCTGCGCGAATTGTCCGAGGAGGTCGGCCTGCCCGCGGAGGTTGTCGGCGTGCTCGCGCCCACCGAGATCATTCTCCGGGACGAAGCCGGCCGCGCCCGACATCACTACGTCGTCCACCCGCACGCCGCCCTGTGGCGCGGCGGCGAACCCGTGGCCGGCCCCGAGGCGCTGGGGACCCGGTGGGCGACGCTCGCGGAGGTCGCGACCCTTCCGACCACCCCGGGACTGGTCGACACCCTGCGCGAGGCCTTCGCGCGCGTGGATGCACATCCTGCGCGGACGGGCGGCGGGGAGGCGACGGCGTGAGGCGGCCGACGACGATCCTGTGCCTGCTGGCGCTCCTCACCGGCCTGGTCTCCGGGCCGGCCCTGGCCCAGCAGCGTTCCGGCCGAGGGGCCGCGCCCGCCAAGGAAACCGCCCGGGAAGCCGCGAAGGAGGCCCCCAAGGAGGCGAACGCCCCCGCGGACGTGCCCGCCCCCTACGACCGGGACCTGCTGCGCATGTCCGAGATCATCGGAGCCCTGGCCTTCCTGCGCAACCTCTGCGGAGCGCCGGATGCGTCCGACTGGCCGGCCCGCATGAAGGCCCTGATCGAGTCCGAGGGCGTGACCCCGGTCCGCCGCGACCGCCTGGCCGGCGCCTATAACCGCGGCTACCGCGGCTATGCGCTCACCTACCGGGTCTGCACGCCGGCGGCCCACGAGGCCGCCGCCCGGTACGTCGCCGAGGGCGACCGGCTGTCGCATGCCCTGGCCGGCCGTTTCGGAGGGTGATGCAGGCGCAACACACGCACCGGCGATGCCGGCGAAACATCGGATTTGAGCGCCCGTGTTAACCGATCCGAAATTCTCGGCTGGCCGAGCCGCCGGGACCCGCCTATCATCCATTGTGTCCGCCGGGCCCCGTGTCCGGCGCAATGGAAGTATCCGGCTATGCAGCACAGCTCTCACACCGCCCCCATCGAGGTCGATGTCGAGGAGAAACGCGTCGCGCTGAGTTACGTCTCGGAAGCGTTCGCGGAAGGCTGCCTCGATGGTCTCGACGGTGACTGCATGGCCCAGGCCGCCCTGTTCGCGGCGTTTCAGGAACTGGTGACCACGTACGGCGAGGAAGCCACCGCCCGGTACGCCGAAGGATTCCCGGAGCGCATCCGCGGGGGCGCCTTCACCACCACCCTGCAGCATTGAGCGTGTGAGCGCGGACGGTTGAGGCACGGGCGGTCAGCGACTACGTCCCGGGTCTGCGGTTCGGCGCGCCGGACCGCCCGCCGCCCGAGGAGCCGCCGCCCATGCCCGTTGCCCTGTTGCCGGACCGCGTCCTGGTCACCGTCGTGGGACCGGACGCCACGACGCTGCTCCAGGGCGTCCTGACCTGCAATGTCGAGACGCTCCAGCCCGGTGAGGCGCGCCTCGGCGCCCTGCTGACGCCGCAGGGCAAGATCCTGTTCGACTTCCTGGTCTCGCGGATTCCGGACGGCTTCCGGCTCGACGTGCAGGCCGACAAGGCTGCAGACCTCGCCAAGCGCCTGACGCTCTACCGTCTGCGCGCGCAGGCGACGATCGCCGCCGACCCGACCGTCGCGGTGGCGGCCGTCTGGGCCGGCGCCGTCCCGCCCGCGGCCGAGGCGGTAGCGGATTCCCGCGCGGCCGATCTCGGCGCCCGCCTCTACGCCGCCGCTGGCGCATTCTCGGCGGACGCGACGGAGGCCGATTACCACGCGCACCGGATCGCCCTCGGCGTGCCCGAAGGCGGACGCGACTACGCCTTCGGCGACGCCTTCCCGCACGAGGCGCTGATGGACCAGCTCGGCGGCGTCGACTTCCGCAAGGGCTGCTATGTCGGCCAGGAGGTGGTCTCGCGGATGCAGCACCGGGGCACGGCCCGGACCCGCATCCTGGCCGCAGCCTATCCCGACACCGCGCCCCAGCCCGGCACCGAGATCACGGCGGGCGGCAAGGGGCTCGGCACCACGGGCAGCGCCGCCGGAACCCGCGGCCTCGCCCTGGTCCGCATCGACCGCCTGGGCGACGCGCTGGCGGCCGGCGAGACCCCGCGGGCGGGCGAACGCCCCGTGACGCTGGAGCGCCCGGCCTACGCGACCTTCGCGATGCCGGATGTTGCGACGAGTGCGGCGGGCTGAGGCCGGATCGCATTCCGCGGGCGCCGCATACTCCGGGACAGGGGCCCCGCGTTACCGATCGCAGCCCGATCCCGGGCATTCGCATCGGAGCACGATCAGCTGGCGCGTGGGGTGGCTTCCTGCGACCCCGGGGCGGCATGCCGGCGATCGTTAGAGGTTCCCAGGAGCCGTCATCCTTCGGCCGGCATCCCAGGCCGGCCCGGGGTCGATCGGGAGCCGTCCCGGACCTTCTGCCCTGAAGCGGATGCTCGCCTCCGGGCCGCAGCGACGGCCAGATCGGTCGCATGGGCGGGGACATCGAGGAGGACGACGATGACCTTCCAGGACGAGATCGCAGCGTTCTTCGCCAGCTACGTCGCGGCGTTCGCGCGCCGCGACGCCGATGCGTTGAGCGAGCTGTGGGAGCCGGTCGGACTGTTCCCGTCTCCGACCGGCAACTTCGCGTTGCCGAGGGAGGCATTTCGCGACCATTGCGTGACGCTCATGGACTTCTATCGCAAGCAGGGGGTTGTCCAGCCCCTGGGCGAACTCCGGTCGGCGGTGGAACTCTTCCCGAACGTCGCCCAGGCTCGGATGACCTATCGGATGCGGGGCGAGGGAGACGCACTCGTCGCCGAGTGGGACCACGTCTACATTCTGCGCCGCTCCGACCGCTGGCGCGTATCGCTGACGATCGCTGACGGTGAAATGGCGGCATGGGCCGCACGAGGGGCGCAACTCTGATTTGCGAATGTCGGGCGCTCGACGCCACACAGGACGCCTGTTGCTCAGGCGCCTCGCGAGAAAGCGGAAGCGCTGACAATCTCGGAAGGGTCGCGAGCAGGCGCGACGGCGATGTCCATTCCGGTGCGTTTGCCGCTCTGGAGCGAAGCCTCGCACATCCACCCCTCGCCGACATACGCGCCTTTGCACCCGCGGCCGTCGTCGACATCATTTCGGAGGTTGCCACCGTAACTGATCTGAGATGAGGTGCGCCCCTCGAAAGCTCGACATCGACGGGATTGCGACCACAAATGACTCAGAATCGGATCACCGTGGAAGCAACGGCTCCCGCACCCCTCGATGTCGCCTGGAAGGCCTATACATCGCCCGACCAGATCATGCAGTGGAACTTTGCCTCCGACGACTGGCATTGCCCAGCCGCAAGTGTCGATCTGAAGGAAGGCGGCAAGTTCACGTCCCGCATGGAAGCGAAGGACGGAAGCATGGGCTTCGATTTCGAGGGCACTTACACAAAGATTATTCCGAACACGCGAATCGAATATGCGTTTGGTGATCGCAATGCGGTGGTCGAGTTCACCCCATCGGGCGAGCAAACGCACGTAAAGATTGCGTTCGATCCCGACGAACAAGTCCCCATCGACCACCAGCGCGACGGCTGGGCGGCGATTCTTGGAAACTTCTGCCAGCATGTCGGGAGGCGTTGAAGCCCGCCCAACGAGAACGACGACCGAGACCGCTGTCCGGCCGGAGCGGGCGTTTCCCTCCCGCCCCGACAACGCCAGTCCTGTGCCTTCCCTCTCATCCCTCGAGCGGACAGCCTGCAAGCGTTGAGGAGACCCTCCAGACGACCAGGAGAGGATGCTCGAAATCGAAGAGGACGATCTATCTCGCGAGCAGACACGCGCATTGCTGGCGCTTCATCGTGCAGGCCCGCACGCGTCCTCGCCGCCCGGCCACGTGTTCGCGCTCGATCTCTCAGGCTTGGAATCACCGGGCGTGACCGGGTTGACGTCGCAGAAGGCGCGCGCCGGCCCTGCGACCGGATCAATCCCCCATGCGTGAAGCCGGAGCGGAGCGCGCCGCGAAAGCCGCTGCGCGTTCCCCATTCCGACGATGGCGTTCCGCTCCTGTTCTCGTTAACGTGGCCGGATGTCCGAGACTGGCCTGATCGACCATTCCGACGGCTGCCCCCGCTGCTGGTGGGCCGGCCTCGACCCGCTCTATGTCGCCTATCACGACACCGAATGGGGCGTGCCCGAGTATGACGGCCGGGCCCTCTACGAGAAGCTGATCCTCGACGGCTTCCAGGCCGGCCTGTCCTGGATCACCATCCTGCGCCGCCGGGACGGGTTTCGCGACGCCTTCGCGGGTTTCGATCCGGAGCGGATCGCCCGCTTCACCGAGGACGATGTCGCGCGGCTGATGGCCGACACCCGCATCATTCGCAACCGCGCCAAGATCCAGGGCACCATCGCGGGCGCCCGGGCTTGGCTGCGGATCGAGGACCAGGGCCCCGGCTTCTCGCGCTTCCTCTGGGATTTCGTCGACGGCCGGCCGATCCAGGGCAAAGCCCGGACCCGTGCGGGGATCGCCACCGAGACGCCGGCCTCCCGGGCGATCGGGAAGGCCCTGAAGGCGGAAGGCTTCTCCTTCTGCGGGCCGACCATCGTGCACGCCTTCATGCAGGCGGTGGGCATGGTCAACGACCACCTCGTCGGCTGCCACCGGCACGGACCCTGCGCCGAACTGGGCCGACCCCGATGAGCGAGCCGCCGCGCGCCTGGCAGCGCATGCTCTCCGGCCGGCGCCTCGACCTCCTCGATCCGGCGCCCGGGGACATCGAGATCGCCGACATCGCCCACGGCCTCGCCCGGGTCGCCCGCTGGAACGGCCAGACCCATGGGCCGCACGTCTTCTCGGTGGCCCAGCACAGCCTGCTGGTCGAGGCGGTGGGCCGCCATCTCGACGCCGCCTGTACCGATCCGGACGGGCTGGAACTCCTGCTGCACGACGCGCCGGAATATGTCGTGGGCGACATCATCTCGCCCCTGAAGGCCGCCCTCGGCGACGCCTATCGCGGCATCGAGCTGCGTCTGCTCGCCGCGGTGCGCCGCCGCTTCGGCCTGACCGCCCCGGTGCCGGCGCTCGCCCGTTTGGTGAAGCAGGCCGACCGGATCGCAGCCCATGTCGAGGCGGTGCGCCTCGCCGGTTTCGCCCGGGACGAGGCCGAACGCTATTTCGGCCCCGCCAGGGCGCTGCCCGAACCGGTGCTGGTCCTGGCCGAGCCGTGGCCGACCGCCGAGGCCGAGGCGCGGTTTCTCGCGCGATTCCACGCTCTGTGTCCGACCTGACGAATCTCCGCCCTCGATCCGTCACGATCGCAGGTCACTGGCGCCAGACCATGCCGACCCTCCACGTCTGTCCCCTCTCGCGTCTGCCCGAGACGGTCGCCGCCACCGATGCGAGCCACGTGCTCACGCTGATCAATGTCGGCACGCCGCTGGAGCGGCCGGCCGCGATTGCGGCGGAGAACCACGTCGTCATCGGGGTCAGCGACATCGCCGCGTCGCGCGACGGGCACGTTTTGCCGGCTGAAGAACATGTGGCCCGGGTGCTCGACTTCATTCGGGCCTGGCCGCGGGAGAAGCCGCTCGTCATCCACTGCTATGCCGGGATCAGCCGGTCGACAGCCGCCGCCTATATCGCAGCCTGCGCGCTGGCGCCGGAGCGCGACGAGGCGGCGATCGCCGAGGCCCTGCGCGCAGCTTCGCCTTCGGCGACGCCCAACCCCCTGTTCGTGGCCATCGCCGACCGCATGCTCGGCCGCGACGGCCGCATGGTCGCGGCGATCGCGCGCATCGGTCGCGGCGCCGACGCCTTCGAGGGCACGCCGTTCAGCCTGGCGCTGGCGTGAGCCGAAGTGTGGCGCAAACGCCGCCGCGTGGCTCCAAAACGGTGCGGATCCGGCCAGCGGATTGGCCCCCCGGGTTGTGGGCACCGGGTTTCGCGCCGTACAACCACCCCCAAAGGAAGTATCTGGGATGAGTGCGAGCAGACCCGAGGGGGCCCCCGCCGCCGGCGACCTGCCCTTCGAGAAGGCGCTGGAACAGCTGGAGGAAATCGTTCGCCGGCTTGAGCGGGGCGACGTGCCCCTCGACGAATCGGTGGCGATCTATGAGCGCGGCGAGGTGCTGAAGAAGCATTGCGAGGCGCTGCTGAAGCGGGCCGAGGCCCGGATCCAGCGGATCACGCTGGGCTCCGATGGGCGGCCCGAGGGCGTTGCCCCACTCGACATGTCCTGAGGCTCGGCGGTCAAACCGATCCCATCCGTTAGAGGTTGATGCCGTGGCAATTACCCCCGAGCAGAGTGCGCTTCTCGATCGTGTCCCGAATCCTGCGGCGCTGCGGCGTCTTCCGGAATCGGATCTTCCGGCTGTTGCGGAGGCGGTGCGCGCCGAGATGATCGACGCGGTGTCGATCACCGGCGGCCATCTGGGCTCGGGGCTCGGCGTGGTCGAGCTGACGGTGGCGCTGCACCACGTGTTCGACACCCCCGACGACCGCATCGTCTGGGACGTCGGCCACCAGTGCTACCCGCACAAGATCCTGACGGAGCGCCGCGACCGCATCCGGACCCTGCGCCAGGGCGGGGGGCTGTCGGGCTTCACCAAGCGCAGCGAGAGCGTCTACGACCCGTTCGGCGCCGCCCATTCCTCGACCTCGATCTCGGCGGCGCTGGGCATGGCGGTCGCGCGCGACCTCGACAACGCCACCGCCAAGGTGAAGGGCCGCCCGCAGAAGCGCCGCAACGCCATCGCGGTGATCGGCGACGGCTCGATGTCGGCCGGCATGGCCTACGAGGCGCTCAACAATGCCGGCGCCCTGCACTCGCGCCTGATCGTCATCCTCAACGACAACGACATGTCGATCGCCCCGCCGGTGGGCGCCATGTCGGCCTATCTCGCGCGGCTGGCCTCGGGGGGCGCCTACCAGTCCCTGCGCGAGACCGCCAAGCAGCTCGGCAAGCTGCTGCCGAAGGCGCTCTACCAGCGCGCCGCGGCGGCCGAGGAATACGCCCGCTCGCTCGTGGTCGGCGGCGGCACGATGTTCGAGGAGATGGGCTTCCACTATGTCGGCCCGGTGGACGGGCACAATCTCGACCACCTGCTGCCGGTGCTCAAGAACGTCCGCGACGCCGAGCACGGCCCGATCCTGCTGCACGTCGTCACCCAGAAGGGCAAGGGCTACGCGCCGGCCGAGGCGAGCGCCGACCGCTACCACGGCGTGGTCAAGTTCGACGTGATCTCGGGCGTGCAGGCCAAGGCCAAGCCGAACGCGCCGGCCTACACGCGGGTGTTCGGCGAGAGCCTGATCAAGGCGGCGGATGCCGACGACAAGGTGGTGGCGATCACCGCCGCCATGCCGGGCGGCACCGGCATCGACCTGTTCGGCAAGGCGCATCCGGACAAGACCTTCGACGTGGGCATCGCCGAGCAGCACGCGGTGACGTTCGCGGGCGGGCTGGCCACCGAGGGCTACCGGCCGTTCGTGGCGATCTACTCGACGTTCCTGCAGCGGGCCTACGACCAGGTGGTGCACGACGTGGCGCTGCAGAACCTGCCGGTGCGGTTCTGCCTGGACCGGGCGGGTCTGGTGGGCGCGGACGGGGCGACGCATGCCGGCGCGTTCGACCTGGCGTATCTGTGCTGCCTGCCGAACATGACCGTGATGGCGGCCTCCGACGAGGCCGAGCTGGTGCACATGGTGGCCACCGCCCACGCGCATGATTCGGGCCCGATCGCCCTGCGCTACCCGCGCGGCGAGGGCGTGGGGGTCGAGCTGCCGGAGCGGGGCGCGGTGCTGGCGATCGGCAAGGGCCGGGTGGTGCGCCGGGACGCGGAGGCGCGGGTGGCGATCCTCAGCCTGGGCACGCGGCTGGCCGAGGCCTCGAAGGCGGCGGACACGCTGTCCGAGCAGGGCGTGGCGGTGACGGTGGCGGATGCGCGGTTCGCCAAGCCGCTGGACGAGGCGCTGATCCTGGATCTGGCGCGGGACCACGAGGTCCTGCTGACGATCGAGGAGGGCTCGCGGGGCGGGTTCGGCGCGATGGTGCTACACCTGCTGTCGGAGACGGGGGCGCTGGACGCGGGCGGGGTCCGGGTGCGGACACTGACGCTGCCGGACACCTACCAGGACCACGACAGCCCCGAGAAGATGTACGCCGAAGCCGGCCTCGACGCCAAAGCCATCGTCAAGGCGGCCCTCGATGCCCTGCCGGCGGCGTCCGGCAAGGCGGAGCCGGCCAGCAACGTGGTGAGCGTGCGCCGCCGTCCCCGCTGATCGCGCGTTTCGCGACGGCGCTCCGCCCCGCGCACCGCGTCCTGAGGGGCCGGAGCGGAGCGCAGGCCCCGAAGGCGCCTTCCGGAGGTCGCGCGATCTCCGGAAGGCGCCTGCGAGGCGGCTCCGCCGCACCCCAGGATGAGGGTGCGGCAGGGCGAACCCGCCTCCCTAGCCCAGCGCCTGCGCCACCGCCTTGCCGCAGGCCTGCGTGTCGGCGTTGCCGCCGAGGTCGCGGGTGCGCAGGGTCCGCTCGGACAGTACCCGTTCGATCCCGCTGACGATCTCCCGGGCGGCTTCGTGCTCGCCGAGATGCTCCAGCATCATCGCCCCCGACCAGATCTGACCGATCGGGTTGGCGATCCCCTGGCCGGCGATGTCCGGCGCCGAGCCGTGGACCGGCTCGAACACGGACGGGTGCACCCGCTCCGGGTTGATGTTGCCCGACGGCGCGATGCCGATCGTGCCCGTGCAGGCGGGCCCCAGATCCGACAGGATGTCGCCGAACAGGTTGGAGGCCACCACCACGTCGAACCGGTCCGGGTTCAGGACGAAATGCGCGGTCAGGATGTCGATGTGGTACTGGTCCCACCGGACGTCCGGATAGGACTCGGCCACCGCCTTCACCCGCTCGTCCCAGTACGGCATGGTGATCGAGATGCCGTTCGACTTCGTGGCCGAGGTCAGGTGCTTCTTCGGGCGCTTCTGGGCCAGCTCGAAGGCGAATTTCAGGATCCGGTCGGTCCCGTGGCGGGTCATGATCGTCTCCTGCAGGGCGAATTCCCGGTCGGTGCCGGCGAACATCCGGCCGCCCGCGTTCGAGTACTCACCCTCGGTGTTCTCGCGGACCACCCAGAAGTCGATATCGCCGGGCTTGCGGTCGGCGAGCGGGCACTTCACCCCCGGCATCAGCCGCACCGGGCGCAGGTTGGCGTACTGGTCGAATTCCCGCCGGAACAGGATCAGGGAGCCCCAGAGCGAGATGTGGTCCGGCACGCGCTCGGGCATGCCGACGGCGCCGAAATAGATCGCGTCGTGGGTCTCGATCTGCGCCTTCCAATCCTCCGGCATCATCCGGCCGTGCTGCTCGTAGTAGTCGCAGCTCGCGAAATCGAACCAGTCGAGCTGGAGCGAGAAGCCGTGGCGCTTGGCCGCCTGCTCCAGCACGCGCACGCCCTCCGGCACCACCTCCTTTCCGATACCGTCGCCGGGAATGACGGCGATGCGGTAGCGGCGGGACGGGCTGTTCGGGTGGCCGGGTTTTTCTTGGCCGGGCATGTGTCCTCCACGCATGTCGGAGATCGGGCTTTTGCTGAGCCCGGGTCGGAGACGTCAGGGTGATTGTTGCACCCGGGCGTGCGGTCAACACGCCGGCCTGACAATCAGTCGGTTTCGCCCGCCATCGCCCGGCGCTGGCGGTCGAGTTCCTCGCTGTAGCGCTTCAGCGTGTGGCTCTCGGTGAGCAGGCCCAGCACCTTGCGGCTCTCGGCACTCTCGACGACTGCGAGCGCCTCGCTCTCCGTGCGGTCGAAGGCGGCGGCGGCGTCCTTGGCGTTCATGCCCGGCGTGAGGAAATCGTCCCCATGGAGGAGCAGGTCGGCGAGCACGGGCTGCGCGTCGGCGCCGGAATCCCGGGACGCCGCGTGCGCCTCGGGCACGTTCACGATGCCGGCATAGCGCCCGCCCCCGTCCACGGCGATCACCCGAGAGGGCGAGCCGAGGGGATGGGCACGCAGGAAGGTGGGCAGCGGCGTATCCACCGCCACGGTCCCGGGATTGCGGCGCATCAGGCGGCCGACGGTGAGCGAGCGGATCCAGCCGACATCGTGGGGGCTGCGGATGCTCTCGCCGCGCAGGTGGAAGCGCCAGGTGGCGAAGGAGTAGCCGAAGGTCTTGCGCACGGTGAGCGAGGACGCGATCACCGCCGCCAGCACGACGCCGGTGATCGGCAGGCTGCCGGTGACCTCCAGCGCCAGGAACGTCATGGTCAGCGGACCGCCGATGATCGCGACGGCCAGGGCGCTCATGCCGATCACCGCGTAGGCCAGGGGCGTGAGGCCGAAATCCGCGAGCGGCGGCACCAGCACGGGGGCGAGGGCGGCGAACAGCTTGCCGGCGATGGCGCCCAGGAACAGGGACGCGAAGAACAGACCGCCCCGGAACCCCGAGCCGATCGAGATCGCCGACGCCACCGCCTTGGCGGCGAACAGCCCGGCCAGGGCGGCGATGCCGTGTCCCTGCCCTTCGGCGGCGAAGTGCATGTGCAGGGCGCCGTGACCGCCCGAGAGCACCTGCGGCGTCGCCAGCAGCGCCAGCGCGCCGACGCACAGCCCCCCGAAGGCGGGCGCCGCCACCCGCGGGACGCCCGAGGCCTGGACGAGGCGCTCGACCAGGGTGACCCCGCGCATGATCAGGATGCCGAGGCCCGCACAGACCAGCCCGAGGGCGAGGCTCGGCAGGATCTCCAGGCTGGTGACGTGCGAGGTCGTGACCGCCTGCATGTCCCCGAGATCGACGAGCGGCTGGGCCACGATCAGCGACCGGGAGATCAGGTTGCCGCACAGGGCCGCGACGATCACGGGCGTCAGGGTGGCGATGGAGTAGGTGCCGATGATCAGCTCGAAGGCGTAGAAGGCGCCGGCGAGCGGCGCGCCGAAGCCGGCCGCGATAGCCCCGGCCGCACCGCAGCCCACCAGGGTGCGCAGGTCGCTGCGCCGCACCTCGAAGGCGATGCCGAGCCGCGAGGCGAGGCCGGAGGCGATCTGTGTGTAGCCGGCTTCGAGCCCCACCGAGGCGCCGGACCCGTTCGAGATGACGTTCTGGAGTGCGAGGTAGAGGCTGTCGCGCAGGGACATCCGGCCGCCATGCAGGGCGTTCGCCTCGATCGGGTCGATGGCGGGACGCTTGCGCGGGCCGCGGACGTAGTTGGCGGCGACGATGAGCAGGCCGAGCACGCCGCCGCCCAGGCAGGGCCCCACGAGGAGGAGCACCGGCGACACGGCATCGACGGCGCTGAGGCGCGCCCCCGCGGGCAGCTGGTAGAGCCCCTCGCGCAGGGTCTGGGTGATCCAGGTCATGGCGGAGACCGCCACGCCGGCGACGCAGCCCACCAGGGTCGCCAGGGCGACGAGGCCGCCCTCGCTCCGGCGAACGAGGCTGCGCAGCCGTCCGGGGGCCTGGATGAGGCCGATCCCGGCCCAACGGCGACGGGTCCGCCGGCTCGGCCGGACGGCCGATCGGGCCGGGACATCGGCCGATCCGTCGCCGGGCGCCCTGCCCCCGCCGGCGCCCGCTGGCTGTCGCGCGCTCACGGTCCGCCTCTTCGCCTCCGGTCGGTTCGACTGGCGGGGCCGACGCGTCGGCCCCGCCGTCGCAGTTACAGCCGGGGTCGATCCCGTTGCAAACGGGCGCGTGCCGCAGGGGCGCTGCCGGCCCGGCGCGGGGGAGCCGGACGGCGCTATCCACGGAGTCGAAATCCCGTGCACACATCGCCTTGAAAACTGCCGCGGCCCACGATACACCCCGCGCCAGTGCCGCCGTAGCTCAGTTGGTTAGAGCACCAGATTGTGGATCTGGGGGTCCCCCGTTCGAGCCGGGGCGGTGGTACCATTCATTCAGTTCGACAGCGCAAGGGGTTGGCGGATCGCCGGCCCCTTTTGCTTAGGGGGATGCGTCCGGCGCCTCCCGGATCCGGCGTTCTCGACGGACGAGCGTCTCGGGACGACCGCACAGCTTGGGCGATCCCGACGGCCTTAGGCGTGGTTGGGCGCGGCGTGCGGGAGATCGTCCACCGTTCACCGCGGATGGCCTAGCGCGACGGCGGATGCGGGGCGAGCCGGCCCGGGATGGACGCCATGGTGCAGCGGCAGCAGCCCGGCCTCGCAGCACCCTTGAGGCGCCCCAGGCCGTCGGGAGAGTGGGGGCGCGCCCCGCCCTCCGGCCGGCAGCGGTGGCGACCACAGCTCGCGTCGGATATCGCTCGTCCGATCGGCCTCGCGGGCGCGCCTGTCGGATCGGACGGGCGCCGGGTCGCGCGCCCGTCGGCCCCGGTGAGCGGACGGCCGATGGTCCGGCATGCCCAATCCGGCAGGCAGGCAGCCGCAGCACCACATGAGCGGACCGGACGTCCGACCGAACCCGTTCCGGCGTGCGCGCCCCATGCGAGATCCGAACCGATGCCCCTGATCGATCCCGCTCGCTCGCTTCTCCTGATCATCGATGTTCAGGTCCGGCTGATGCCGGTGATCGCCGACGGAGCCGGGATCCTGGCCAATACGGGCCGCCTCGCCGCCGCCGCGCATCGCCTCGACGTCCCGATCCTGGTCACCGAGCAGAATGCCGGTGGCCTCGGCCCCACCGTGCCGGAACTGGCGCCCGAGCCCGGGACGGCCTTCCCCAAGATGAGCTTCAGTGCCACCCGGACGCCGGGCTTCCTCGAGCGGCTGCCCGCGGATCGGGACCTCGTGGTCACCGGCTGCGAGGCGCATATCTGCGTGCTGCAGACTGTTCTCGGGCTTCTCGAGGCCGGGCGCCGCGCCTGCGTGGTGTGCGATGCCGTGGGTTCGCGGCGGACGGAGAGCCGGGCGGCCGCGCTCACTCGGATGGCCGCCCACGGGGCCGAGATCGTCACCACCGAGATGGTGGTGTTCGAGTGGCTCGGCACGGCGCGCCACCCGCGATTCCGCGAGATCATGACGCTCATCAAGTAGGCGCCGGCGCGGGTCCCGGCCCGCCGAGCCGGCATCCCCTTCGACGGTAAGCGGCCTAGGGACCGTCCAGGGCCGCACGGGTCTGCGCGTCGGGACCGATATCGTCGGCGCCGTTCATGCCCAGAACCTCGATCAGGCGCATCCGGGCGCGGCTGACCCGGCTCTTGATCGTGCCGACGGCGACGCCGCAGATCGCCGCGGCCTCCTCGTAGGTGAAGCTCTGGGCGCCGACCAGGACCAGCGCCTCGCGCTGAGCCGGCGGCAGACGGTTCAGGGCGCTCTGGAACTGCGCCATCTCCATCCGGATCTCCTGCTCCGGGAGGGCGCTGAGCCGCCCGGCATGCACGCCGTCGGCATCCTCCACCTCGCGCTTGCGCTTGCGCTGCTCGGAGTAGAACAGGTTCCGCAGGATCGTGAACAGCCACGCGGTCAGGTTGGTCCCGCGGCGGAAGCTGGCGGCGTTGATCCACGCGCGCACCAGCGTGTCCTGCACGAGATCGTCCGAGCGGTCGAGGTCGTAGGTCAGCGAGAACGCGAAGGCCCGCAGGGCCGGGATCGCGCCCAGAAGGAGGTCGCGCATCTCGGCATCGGCCCCGACGGGCGCCGGACCGGATCCGCTCCCCGCGGGGGCGGCTTGCAGCATCAGGGTCATTGCGAGGCCTCCGTGTCGGAGCAGGCGGCGAGGTCGTCGAGCAGCATCCGGAGCCGGTCCGGAATCGGCAGCGCCAGCACCCCGGCGTAGTGCAGGCGCAGGCCGCGCCCGATCCGGTCCCGCGCCGCGCCGTCGATCGAACGACCGGGCGCACCGGCCCGCCGCGCCGGGCGCGGCCCGACCGCGGCGCATCCCTCGGTCGCATCCGGCGCTCCGGCGGAGCCCGCCCTCGCCCGATCGTCCTCGTTCCCTGACATGGTCGCGCCCCCTGCCGTGCCCGATGCGGCCCCGGAGGCCCGGCCTCCGCCGGACCGGTCTCGGCGCGGCGGAGACGCATCTCATCGCTGTCCGGCACGGCTGGTAGGCGCGACGGATTTAATCGGCTCTGAACTGCGCATTCATCTAATTTTAATTATCAAATGGCCCAGCTTGGGCCGAATTTTCAGGACATATACTCAGTTACAATTCAGAAATACTTGTCTTCAGCTTGGCTGTACCGAGGATGCGCGGAGGCACCTGAACGGACGCTGACCGCGCTCCGGGCCGCCTGTCCGACCGGGCGCGGTCTCGCTCCTCCCGAAGCCGAACGTGCCGCGACCAGCCCCGTCCTGGCGCGCGCCGCGCGCGGGTGCGTCGACGGCAGACCCGGTCCCGGGCTCCTTCCAGGGGGGAGGCGATTCGGAGGGGCGCTGTCCCGACCGCTGCGTGAGGAGAGCGGTCGCCGCGCTCCGGGAGCAGGCCCAACCCACTCTGATCGTGCGGAAAACGTCTGGTGCCGGTGGAGAGGATCGAACTCCCGACCTTCGGTTTACAAAACCGCTGCACTACCGCTGTGCTACACCGGCTCGCGAGACGCTTGCTACCAGCCGCCGTGCCGCCGCTCAACCCGAGGGGCGCGAAGAATTGCGGCGGCCCGCCTCATTGGCCCGAGCGGCGGATCAGGCGCTTGAAGCGCTGGTCCGCGGTATCGAGGCGGTCGGCGATGCCGCGGCGGATGCACTTCCCGACGGAATCGCCGGCGTAGAAGCCGACCGTCTGGTCCTGGTATCGGCAGGCCTGGATCGGCGGCCAGGCCACCACCCCCGCGACGACCAGGAGCACGACCAGGCTGTCGACGACGAGCCAGCCCTTCCAGCCGAGCCGGAGGCGGTGCCCCCGTTCGGGTGCCCGGCTCCCGCGGGGGGGACGGTTCGCCGCTTCGGGGCCGACCCGTGCCATGCGGGCGCGGAACTTCGCCTCCTCGAGGGCATCGGACGCACCTTCGGACGCGGCGGGAAGAAGCGGGCGGCTGGACATGGCGGACTCACGGGGAGCGGAGCAGAGCGCGGCGGCACGACACGCCGAAGGTTCAGTTGATGAGCCGCTTCAGGAGGGCGAGGTTGTCCTGGATCGAGAGGACGCTGCCGAGCATCTCGTTGCGGGCGCAGGCACCGGCCCCGACGAGGCCGAGCCAGCCCGCCGCCGGACGGCCGCTGCAATCGGCGAAGCTGCCATACAGGAACAGCGCCGCCGGCACCGCAAGGACGGAGATCTTGATCAGCGAAGACAGCCGCCCGAAAAAGCCCTTGCGTGCCCGCTGCGGCTCGTCCCGATCCGCCCGCCAGGTCGCATCGTCCGGCTCCCAGGCATAGCGGTCCGCTTGATAGGCTGCCGCGTCGATGTCCCGGTCCCGGCGATACATGGCGAGGGCGCACTCGGTCTGATCCAGTCGGGAGCAGATTGCCACGCCTTCGTGAAGCTCAACCTAAGGGAAATGTTTAAGTTCGTCTGAACGGGTGGACTGTCCCGCCGGGCCGGTCGCCTCAGGCCGCCAGCGCCCGCTTCACCGTGGCGCGCAGATCCGCCAGGGAGAAGGGCTTGGTCAGGACATCGGTGACGATGGCATCGAGCCCCCGCGCGCGCTCGCGCTGATCGGCGAAGCCGGTCATCAGCAGGATGGTCAGGTCGGGGAAATCGCGCTTGGCCGCCAGGGCCAGCGCGATGCCGTCCATGAGCGGCATGCGGATATCGGTGAGCATCAGATCGAAGCCGCCGTCGGCCTCGTTGAGGCGATCGAGCCCGTCGCTGCCATCGCTGGCCGTGACGACCGCATGGCCGTCGATCTCCAGCCCCCGCTTGAGGAAGCCCCGGACGGTCTCTTCGTCATCCACCAGGAGGATGCGCGCCATGTGGTCCCGTGATCGTCCCCGAAGCCCGCGAGCGCCCCGTCGCGATGATGCGGACGCCCAAACGTCGACAGACACAGGCGAATTTGCCGCCTGTCAAGACGTCGCACGTCGAATCGTCAATCCTGTCGTGCAGCGCGGCGAAAATGCCGCGCCGCGGCGTCTCGGTCAGGCATCGAACAGATCCGGGCCGCCATCCCCGTAATCGACCACGCCCACGAAGGGCAACTGCCGGAAGGCGTGCGCGGCATCCATGCCGTAGCCGACGACGAAGACATCGGGGCAGACGAAGCCGACGAAATCCGCGTCGATCGTCACGGCGCGCTTGCCGGGCTTCTCCAGCAGCACCGCGGTGAGGACGCGCCGGGCGCCGCGGGCCATCAGCAGGTCCTTGGCGAAGACGACGGTGCGGCCCGATTCCAGGATATCGTCCACGAGCAGCACATCCCGCCCGCGCACCTCGCTCTGCACGTCGCGCAGGATCTCGACCTGACCGCTGGACACGGTCCCCGTACGGTAGCTCGACAGGTGCACGAACTCGACCTGCGGCGCGAGGCCGACCCGGTGGAGCGACCGGAGCAGGTCGGCCGCGAACATGAAGCTTCCCTTGAGCACGGCCACGACGAGGAGGTCCTCGGGCCCGGCAGCCAAAATCTCCTGGGCGAGTTCATCGTTGCGCCTGGCGATGGCCGCCTCGTCGAACAGGGTCCGGACGCGCCGTTCAGGGGTGCTCATCACTCGTATCCCGAAGCCCGTTCGCGGGACGGGATCCGCCACCGCACTGGAGAGGGTCTTAGCGTCCCGGGCGCCGTCGGGAAACTCCGGATCCGAAACGACGGCGGGCCGACATCAAGTCGCGCCCGCAGGATCCGCCGACGCCGGGAGCGTCAGGCCTCGGTTCCCTGCCGGAACGGGCGGAGCAGGCGGGTGAGCCGGCGCCGGCGCGGCGCGGCTGCGCCGGCATGCCGCTCGGCCGTCACGTCCGGCAAGGGCTCCGGTCGGGGCTCCGGTCGGGGCTCCGGTCCGGACTCCAGCCCGGACTCCAGGTCCATCCCCTCCGGCGCCTCCGCGGGCTCGACATGCCGCACCTGTTCCAGGACGTCCGCCACGATGCGGGGAATGGGGCGCTCGTGCTCCTCCAGCAGCAGCGACGCGGTCCAGAGGCGGCTGGCATTCGCCAGCGGCAGCGTTCCCTGGGTCAGGCGCTCCATCAGCATCCGATCGGCCAGCGACGCCGCCAGCGCGCTCACGATCTCGAGTTGATCCTGCTGTGTCGTGCTGTTCATGGCAGTCTTCACGCTCAGACGATATTCAATTCATGCGGTCGAGAGCGTAGGCGGACAAATTTGGCAATTCTATAACCCACACCAGAACCGGGGAATGCCCGCGAACAAAACCAGAGGACAACGAAACGACACGCCTTCCGGTCCCCTGCAGGAGCCGGTGCGCTGGGCGGTGCTGGCGGGCCTGGCCTGAGCCGGCCTTGAGGCAGGTCAAGGCCGGGATCCGGATCGCGCCCCATCCTGGCGGTCCCGAACCCGGACCGGCGCCCCGCCGACGAACCTGCCGATCCAGCCGCCGATACACCTCATGCCTGCCCTGCCCGACCTCATCTACGTGGTGGACGACGACGCGGCCGTCCTCCACTCCACCCGCTTCCTCCTGGAAAGCGAGGGCCTCCGGGTCGAGACCTTCGCGGACGGACCGGAACTGCTGGCCGCCTTCCCGGGGCCGAGCCCGGCCTTCGTCCTCCTCGACCACGTCCTGCCGGGGCTCGACGGCCTGGAAGTCTGCGCCAGGCTCCACGACCTCGATGCCCGCGTGCCCGTGGTCCTGATCACCGGACACCCCAACCCCGCCATCCGCGCCCGGGCCCGCGCCGCCGGGATCCCGCTGGTCGACAAGCCCCTCGCCTTCGACGCGCTCCTCGGGCTCCTCGCCCCGGACGCCGCCCGAGACACAGCCCGAGAGGCCGCCCCGGCGCCACGCCCCGCGCCCCTCCCCCAGCCGGCCTGACCACACCCGGCGGAAACCAGACCGGCCAGAGCGAAATACGGCGCGCATCGGGCCGGCGCGCGAACACCCGGCGGAGGGCGGAACGGGTCGGCTGATCGACCTGCGGCCCGTCCTGCCACCCCCATCATGCCACCCCCGTCCTGCCCCCACCGCAGCAGAAGCCATCGAGACGGGCGCGCCCGGAATGGCGCGGCGGTCCGGCCCCTCAGGCCGCCTTGGACACCCCCTCGGCGGAGGCCGCCTCGACGACCTCGTGCGACAGCGTGCGCGCCTCCGCTTGGTAGTCGGCCATGCTTCTGGTCAGGAACGCCGTCTGAAGCTCGAACGCATCCTTGAGCGAGCCGCATCGGGTGAGCGCCGCCAGATGGTCCGCCTGGGCCTGGAGACGGCAGCCCGTGAAGCGCACCGTCTCCGTGGCGATGCGCAGCGGCAGATCGACGGCAAAGGCGCGCCACGCGCCGAAGCCTGTACCCAGGCCGGCCTTGATGGACTCCATCGGGTCGGTGGACGACGGTGCCTGAAGAGGCGTCACGGTCTCAGAAGCCATCGGGATCTCCTGTCTCGACATCCGGGCCACGAATGAAGTTCCGGTACGATCCGCATTGATTCAGATCAATATCTCAAATCCAATACAAATCTTCGCTCAGATATTATTGAGAAAAACCCGACCGGACAGGTCGGACGCCGCCGGATGCGCCGCCCCGCGACCCTATCCAAGGCTCGGCGCCAGTTCCGGATCTCTCGGGCATCGCAGGCCGCGGCCCGTCCGCGCACGGGGCTCGGCCCTCGCTCCCACGCTCCGGTCGCGAAGGGAGAAGCCGACGCGACGCGTCGAGAGCCGCACCGAGCCCGCGATGCCCAACGGCTTCACCGTCGTCCGCAGCCCCGTCCCGGTCGGTGCGCCGGCATCGCGGGGGCCGGAACCTGGCGTGGTCCCGCCCCACGGGCCTGAGCCCGGCCCGGTTCGACGGGGACGGTTTGATCCAACGCAAGGCCCGCGAGCCAGGCGGGCCCTAGCTCGGCGGCGCGGACGGAGGCACCCTCAACATGGCCACGGCGGCGGTAGGCTCAACCGGAACAGGATGGTCGGCCGCCGAGTGGGGGACGCGGGTGCGAAGGTGGCTGGCGGTCCTGCCGCTGGCGGGCCTCTGCGCGGGCCTCCTGGCGCAGGCGCTCGGGCGTCCGGATTTCGCGATGGCGGCCTGGGCGTTCGCAACCCTGGCGGTCCTGGCCGTCCTCCTGACGCAGGTCGTGACGAGCTTGGCGCGCGGCGATGTCGGGCTTGACCTCGTTGCCCTTCTCTCGATGGGCGGCGCCCTCCTCCTGGGTCAGACGCTGGCCGGTGCCGTCATCGCCCTGATGTACGCGGGCGGCCAGTCGCTGGAGGCCTATGCCACGGGCCGGGCCGGGGCGGCGATGACGGCGCTGATCGCGCGCCAGCCGCGCACCGCCCTGCGCGAGGAGGGCGGTGTGTTGCAGGAGGTCGCCCTCGCGGCGCTGGTCCCGGGGGACCGGATCCTGGTCCGTGTCGGTGACGTCGTGCCGGTGGACGGGTGGGTCGCGGCGGGCCGGGCGGTGCTCGACCGGTCGAGCCTGACCGGCGAGGCGCTTCCGGTCACCCTCAAGGCGAACGAGCCCGTGCTCAGCGGCACGGTGAATGCCGGCACGCCGTTCACCCTCTTGGCGGAGCGACCCGCGGCCGAGAGCACCTATGCCGGGATCGTCCGCCTGGTCGAGGCCGCCCGGGCCCAGAAGGCGCCGATGGCGCGATTGGCGGACCGCTACGGGCTCGGATTCCTCGCCCTCACGCTGGCTTTGGCCGGCGGCGCCTGGGCCGCCACGGGCGACCCGATCCGGGCCCTGGCGGTGCTGGTCGTCGCCACGCCGTGCCCGCTGATCCTGGCGGTGCCCGTCGCCCTCGTCTCGGGACTGTCGCGCGCGGCCGGCATCGGCGTGCTGATCAAGGGCGGCGGCGCGCTGGAGATGCTCGCCCAGGTGCGGGTCCTGGTGATCGACAAGACCGGCACCCTGACCCGCGGCTCCGCCCGGCTCGCCGCCCTGCGAACCCTCGGCGCGCACGGGGAGGCCGAGGTCCTGCGCCTCGCGGCGTCCGTCGATCAGGCCTCGGGCCACCCGGTGGCGCGGGCCCTGGTCGAGGAGGCCCGGGGGCGCGGCCTGATCCTTCCGCAGCCCTCGATGGTCGCGGAATCCCCCGGCGAGGGGGCGAGCGGCCGGGTGGAGGGGCGGCTCGTCATCGTCGGAGGCGCGCGCCTGATGCGCCGGCACGGCATCGTCTTCCCACCGGCGGCCGGCCCCCGACAGGCCGCGGCGGCGGCATCGACGGTCCTGGTCGCCGTCGACGGCACGCCGGCCGCGGTCCTGGACTTCGCGGACCCGCTGCGGACGGATGGCGGCCGGGCGCTCATGGACCTTCGCGCCTGCGGGATCACGCGCGTGGTGCTCGCGACCGGCGACCGGCGCGGCGTCGCCGAGGCGCTCGTCGCCGGCCTGCCCGTGGACGCCATCGTGGCCGACCTCGATCCGGCGGCCAAGACCGGCACCGTGGCCGCCGAGCGTCGGAACGGCCTCGTGATGATGGTGGGCGACGGGGTCAATGACGCGCCCGCGCTGGCGGCGGCCGATCTCGGCGTGGCCCTCGGCGCCCGAGGCGCGGCGGCGGCGGCCGAGGCGGCCGACGTCGTCCTGCTGGTGGACAGCCTGGCGCCGCTGCCGCAGGCGATCCACATCGCGAAGCGCGCCCGCGCCATCGCCCTCCAGAGCGTGTGGATCGGCCTCGGCCTGTCCCTCGCCGGCATGGTCGCGGCGGCGCTGGGCCATCTCTCGCCGCTTCAGGGGGCGCTCCTTCAGGAGGCCATCGACGTCGCGGTGATCCTCAACGCCATGCGCGTGCTCGGCGGCCCCCGGGACGGGCGCGAGCCGACGGCGGAGGCCGTGGGCCATCCCTGACGCCCGCCGGCAGCCGGCGGGCTTGCGCTGGATCAAGGTGGCCCCTCGCGGCTCCAGCGAGGCTCCCCGCGTCGGCATCGACGCGGGCCGGAGCTGAGCCATGGACTACGCCAACATCCTCGTTTCCGCCGACCTCGGCGAAGCGGCGCTGGACCGGATGCGCCTCGCCGCCGGCCTCGCCCGGCGCTTCGCGGCGACGCTCACGGGCGCGGCGGCCCATCCGGTGCCGGCCCCCCTCCTGGTCCGCGATGTCTACGATGCCGTCGCGCAGGAGCAACGCAACACGGCACAGGTCCAAACCATCCTCGAACAGGCGCAGGCCCTGTTCCGGCGTGCCGGGACCGAGGGGATCGGCACGGACTGGCGCGCCGGCTTCGCGGACGCCGTCACGCACGTCATCGAGACGGCCCGCGCCGCGGACCTCGTGGTCCTGAGCCGGCGGGGACCGGGCGACGCGGATCCGGGACCGCTCGGCGTGCCGCCCGGGCCCGTCCTCATGGAGGCCGGCAGGCCGGTCCTGGTGGTGCCGCCGGGGCTCGCGAGCCTGACGGGGTCGCGCATCGTTATCGCGTGGCGGGACGGTCCCGCAGCGCGGCGGGCCGTGTCGGCGGCTTTGCCATTCCTGCGGGCGGCGGACCGGGTCCACGTGGCGACCGTCGGCGCCGATGCCCGGCCCGACGGTGCGGACGACGTGGCCGGCCACCTCGCGCGGCACGGCGCGCACGTCGCCGTCCATCACCTGCAAACGGAGGAGGATGCCGGCTCGGAGATCCTGCGGTTCGCCCTGCGGCAGGATGCGGATCTGATCGTCACGGGCGCCTACGGCCATTCCCGGTTGCGGGAATGGATGTTCGGCGGCGTCACGCGCGATCTCCTCGAGCGCTCCCCACGCTGCTGCCTGATGAGCCACTGAGCCCGCGCTTCGTCGGGGCCGCCCGTTCGCAGGCTGGACGAGCGCTTCCCGATCGCGGGCGTCGAACGGCACCATCCCGCGGTGCCCGCGTTCCGGTCCGATCCGTGCGACGAGGCCAGGCTCGCCGGCCCGGACGCGTCAGGGTCGCGCTGGGCGGCGGCAGGGAGGCAGAGCCATGGACAGTCGGCTTCTCTACGTCAGCCGGCGGAGATCCTCCGAGGCCGACGTCCGGAACATCGTCGAGACGTCTCTGTCCCGGAACGCCCGGCTCCGGGTCACGGGAGCCCTCGTGGCGTCGCGCACCCGGTTCGCGCAGATCCTGGAGGGGCCGCGCCCCGCGGTCGATGCCCTGATGGACAGCATCCGTCGCGACCCGCGGCATACGGAGGTGGCGGTGCTGCTGTACGACGACATCGACCGGCGGCGCTTCGCCGACTGGAGCCTCGCCTATTCCGGCGCCTCCGTTTACGTCGACAGGCTGATCGCAGCCCTGACCGCGCGTGCCCCGGCGCAGCCGGACCCGGCCGACCTGCGCCGCCTGATCCAGGCCATCGAGGAACTCGCGCGGGCCCGGCTCTGACACCGCCGCACGGGCCGGGGAGCCGACGGCGCCCGCGGAGCCGTCATTCGACGAAGCCCCAGCCGGCCTCGAGGGCGCGGCGCTCCTCCTCGGTCAACGGGTTGGCCCAATCGGGCGCGTTCGGCGCCCGCACCGGCGGCACCGCCTCGACGGGTTCGGGGCGCACCGGCGGCACCGCCTCCGCGGCTTCGGGGCGCGCCGGGGCGCCACGGGGCGGCGGCTCACGCTTGCGCGTCGGCCCGGTGGTCGTGCCGCTCCGGGCTGTTGGTCGCTTGCGCATCGCCGACCCCCTAGGTTCAATGGGACAGGAACAGCGGCACGGGACAGTTCCGCAGGAGCGAGCGGGTGACGCCGCCCAGGAAGAACTCCCGCTTGGGAGAATGCCGGTAGGCTCCCATCACGACCAGGTCGGCGCGGAACAGGCCGGCCTGGCTGCGCAGGGTCTCGGCGATGCCGTCCCCCTTCGGCAGGTCGTTGACGACGACGTTCACGCCGTGCCGCGCGAGGTGGGGCGCGAACTCGGCCCCGGGGACGGCCTCGTGGATCTCCGCGTCGTCGCAGACCGAGACGACCTCGATCGCTTCGGCGGCGCGCAGGAACGGCAGGGCATCGTTGGCGGCCCGCGCCGCCTGCGCGCTGCCGTCCCAGGCGACGATGATCCGCCGTGCGGCGAAGGCGTCGCGGCCCGGCGGCACCGCGATGACCGGCCGCCCGCTCTCGAAGAGCGCCCGCTCGATGGTCTCGCGATCGAGGTCGAACCGTCGCGGTCCCGCGTCCAGGACCGTGAGGTCGTGCAGGCGCGCCTGCGTGGCCAGCCGGGTCACGACGTCCGGGTAGGTCAGCCCCGGCGCCTCCGTCGTGCAGACAACGCCGACCTGGGCCGCATCGCCGGCCGCACGCTCCGCGATGGAGCGCGCCAGCGCGTCGAGACGGCGGTCCACGAGGGCCTCGCCCACGTAGTCGAACTCGCCGAGCCACGCGTCGTCGCCCGTGAGGCGCCAGGAGGCCGACTGCACGGTGAGGTGCGCATTGGCCGCCTTGGCCAGCGTCAGCCCGTAGCCGATCGCCGCGATGGGGGGATCGAACTCGCCCTCCACGGTCGTGCCGACGAGGACGTCGCGAATGCCCGCGAGTGGGGAGCGGGAGGGGCTGGACATGGAGCGTCTCCGATTCGTGCCGGCCCCATGGTTCGTCCCGTCGCGGCTGGGCAGCCTTGATCCACCTCAAGCGGCCCACGATGCGGAGTGTTCAATTTCGCACATTCGCCCGACGGGATCGTCTATATTCGACCAACAACACTGCCGAAAGGCTGTTCACTGATTCCAAAATGCAGTAATTTTTGGTTGTCATGGCGCAACCGATTGGAAGTTCGGGACGGATGCGTTTTCATCGTCGCGGCCCGCAGGACCTCTCCGGGTGCAAGCGATGACGAACCCCGTCGACGCGCCCGGCCACCCTCGCGACGATGCCACCGCTCAGACCGGCGACGACCTGCGGTTGACGCTCGACGAGGTGGGCATCTGCATCTGGTCGCTGGACATCGTGACCGGTCGCGCCACGGTGTCGCCGACCTGTGCCCGCCTGTTCGGCGTCCCGGCCGAACGATTGACCACCTTCGCCGCCTCACAGGCCCTCGTGCATCCGGAGGACCGTCCAGCCCGCGCGGAGGCCATCGAGAGAGCCGTGCGGGAGGGGGGCAGCTACGAGGTCGATTACCGCGTCCTGCGCCCCGACGGGCATGTCTGCTGGCTGCGCTCGCGCGGCCGGGTGCAACTCGACCCGGAACGCAGCCCCTTCCGGCTCCGCGGGGTCGTGCTCAATATCGACGAGCAGAAGCGGGCCGAGGTCGATTTGCGGGCCCGCGAGGCTCACCTGCGCTCGATCCTCGACACCGTGCCGGAGGCCATGGTCGTCATCGACGAGGCAGGCCGGATCCATTGGTTCAGCGCGGCGGCCGAGCGTCTCTTCGGCTACGCGGCCGACGAGGCGGTCGGTCGGAACGTCCGCATCCTGATGCCGGAGCCGATGCGGAGCGAGCACGACGCCTACCTCGACCGCTACCGGCGGACCGGCGAGCGCCGCATCATCGGCACCAACAGGGTCGTGACCGGCCTGAGGCGGGACGGCTCCACCTTCCCGATGGAGCTGGCCATCGGCGAGATGCGCGCGGGCGAGCAGGTCTTCTTCACCGGGTTCATCAACGACCTGACCGAGCAACGCCGCACGCAGGCCCGTCTCGAGGAACTCCAGGCGGAGCTGGTCCACATGTCCCGCCTCAGCGAGATGGGCGAGATGGCTTCGACGCTGGCCCACGAGTTGAACCAGCCGCTCGGGGCCATCAGCAACTATACCAAGGGCTGCAAGCGCCTTCTGGCGCATCCCAGTCCCGAGAACGTCGCCAAGACGGTGGAGGTGCTCGATAAGGCCGCGGAGCAGGCCTTGCGGGCGGGACAGATCATCCGGCGCCTGCGCGAGTTCGTCACCCGCGGCGAGACCGAGAAGCGGGTCGAGCCCGTCGCGAGCCTGATCGAGGAGGCCAGCACGCTGGCCCTGGTCGGGGCCCGGGAGCAAGGCGTTGTCGCGCGCGTGCACGTGGATCCGAGGGTCACGTCCGTCCTGGCCGACCGCGTTCAGGTTCAGCAGGTCCTGATCAACCTGATGCGCAACGCCCGCGAGGCCATGCAGCAGGGGCACCGGCGCGAATTGCGCGTCGAGGCCTGCCCCGCGGGAACGGACCACGTCGAGATTGCCGTCGTGGACACCGGGCCGGGCATCTCGGACGCGGTGGCGGACCGGCTGTTCCAACCCTTTGTCACCACCAAGGCGAGCGGGATGGGCGTCGGGCTCTCGATCTGCCGCACCATCGTCGAGGCTCATGGCGGCCGCCTATGGGTCGAGCGCAACGAGGCCGGCGGGGCAACCTTCCGGCTGACGCTGCCGGCCGCGCACGATGGAGACCTCGGTCATGCCAGCTAGCCTTGTGCACGTGGTCGACGACGACCCGGCCATGCGGGACTCGGTCGGCTTCCTGCTCGGCACCGAAGGCTTCGAGGTGCGGCTCTACGAGACTGCGACCGACTTTCTCCAACGGCTCGTCGAGCCGGCAGCGGGCTGCGTCCTGACCGATATCCGCATGCCCGGTCTCAACGGCCTGGAGTTGCTCCGCCGCCTGCGGGCATCCGGCCACAAGCTTCCGGTTATTATGATGACCGGGCACGGGGACGTCCCGCTCGCGGTGGAGGCGATGAAGCTCGGCGCCTGCGACTTCATCGAGAAGCCGTTCGACGACGAGGCCCTCCTGCAGGCGCTGCGCTCCGCCCTGGAACGCAACGGCGCGGCCGAGGCGGTCGATCCGACGCTGCGGGAGTTCGTCCGGCGGGTCGGCACCCTGAGCGAGCGCGAGCGGCAGGTCCTCGACCAGCTGGTCGCCGGCGGCACCAGCAAGGAGATCGGCCGCACGCTCGACATCAGTCCGCGCACCGTCGAGATCTACCGGGCGAAGCTTATGGCCAAGACGCAGGCCGGCACCCTGCAGGAGCTGGTGCGCTGGGCGGTGCTGGCGGGCCTGGCCTGAGCCGGCCTTGAGGCAGGTCAAGGCCGGGATCCGGATCGCGCCCCATCCTGGCGGTCCCGAACCCGGACCGGCACGCCGCCGACGAACCCGCCGATCCAGCCGCCGATACACCTCATGCCTGCCCTGCCCGACCTCATCTACGTGGTGGACGACGACGCGGCCGTCCTCCACTCCACCCGCTTCCTCCTGGAAAGCGAGGGCCTCCGGGTCGAGACCTTCGCGGACGGACCGGAACTGCTGGCCGCCTTCCCGGGGCCGAGCCCGGCCTTCGTCCTCCTCGACCACGTCCTGCCGGGGCTCGACGGCCTGGAAGTCTGCGCCAGGCTCCACGACCTCGATGCCCGCGTGCCCGTGGTCCTGATCACCGGACACCCCAACCCCGCCATCCGCGCCCGGGCCCGCGCCGCCGGGATCCCGCTGGTCGACAAGCCCCTCGCCTTCGACGCGCTCCTCGGGCTCCTCGCCCCGGACGCCGCCCGAGACACAGCCCGAGACACCGCCCGAGACACCGCCCGAGACGCCGCCCCGGCGCCACGCCCCGCGCCCCTCCCCCAGCCGGCCTGACCAAACCCGACGGAAACCAGATCGGCAAACCGGCGCGCGCCGGCGTGCCCGAGGCCGAGCCACCCTGGCCGAGGAGACCGCGGCGCCCGCATGCGGCGGCGGACGATCCCAAGGCCCCTGTGCGCTCCGTCACAGCGTACGGCCAAGCAAAAGGACCGGACCACGTCGCTCTTGTCTCCACGGCCCGACGATTTGCCAAGCTTATTCATGAACATTGTGGCGAAACCTGCACAAAGATCTTGAGCTGGATCAATGTATCGCCGCACCAATACGGAGACCCTGAAAATCGGGAAGGCGGCAGGCCGTCTGCCGCTCGTGCTCCGGACGCCCGCTCAGTCCGGCCGCCGGGGCCCCTTCGTCAGGGGGAAGCCGATGAGAACCATCGAGAACCGAACCGAGGACATGATCCCGAACGCGCTCAACATCCTCCTCGGGATCACGCTCGTCCTCGCACCCTGGTATCTGGAGTTGAGCTACGATTCCGCCGCCGCACGCAACGCCTTTCTCAGCGGCGGCGCCATCACCGTCGTCGCGTTGCTGGCCCTCGGCCGGACCTACGATTGGGAAGAGTACCTCAACCTCGCCCTCGGCCTATGGGCGGCCATGGCGCCGTGGGCACTGGGCTTCGCGGAGACCAGGGGCGCCATGGGGGTGCATGTCGGGGTCGGGCTCGCGGTGGCCGCCCTGGCCGCGTTCGAACTCCGGCGGCTCTACGTGTCGCCCCAGGCGCGCTCGGTCTGAGGCGGCCGGGCGCCGGAACGGCCGCGGCAGCCCTGCGCCGCGCGCGGCCGCGTCCCTCACGGCATCGTTTCCAGGAGGCTGCCATGCCCCTCGACCCCGTCGCGCTCGCGGCCGCCGCGTCCTTCACGGTCGGCTGCGCGGGCATCCACGCCCTGCGCCGTCATGCCGACGTCCTCACGCTGGTTCTGGGCGTGCTGGCATACGGGCTCGCCACCCTGGTGGGCGCCCTCCTCGCGGGGCGCTCCGGCCTGCCCGGGCTCCCCGACCCGGTTCCCGCCTGGGCATTCGCGACGACCGCGGGCCTCTGAGCCCGACGCGCGGCACTACGTAATTGTCCGTAAGCAAGTTCGCTTAAGACACGAACCGGAATTTCATCGCTCCCCGAGGACGGCCAATCTCGCTCCCACGACGAGGTGAGGAGCGAAGCGATGAGCACCGACTACACCGCACGGACGTCCACGCAGATCCCGGCAGGCCATTCGGCGCCCTTCCCGAGCCTGGACGCAAGCGCCCTGTTCGCGGGCTGCCCCGAGGTGATCGGGACGCCGTTCTCCTACGCCCGCGAGGAGGAAGTCTACGGCGAGGGCGAGGAGGCCGAGTTCGTCTACAAGGTCGTCAGCGGCGCGGTGCGCACGCACAAGGTGCTGAGCGACGGCCGTCGTCAGATCACCGGCTTCCGCCTGCCCGGCGACCTGTTCGGGTTCGAGCAGGGCAAGATCCACCGCCACAGCGCCGAGGCGCTCACCGACACCAAGGTGCTGATCTTCAAACGGCGGCAGGTCGAGCGCGCCGCGACCGACCGGGCCGAGTTCGCCTGCCAGCTCTGGGACATGGCCACGAACGATCTGAGGCACGCCCAGGATCACATGCTGCTGCTCGGGCGCCGCTCGGCGGCGGAGCGCGTGGCAAGCTTCCTCATCGACGTGGACGCACGCCTGGGCGGCACCGGGACCTTCGCCCTTCCGATGACCCGGCGCGACATCGCCGATTTTCTCGGGCTGACCATCGAGACCGTGTCGCGCACCCTTTCGCAGCTGGAGGAGGACGGGGCCCTGCAACGCGTCGGCGGCCGCCAGGTCAGCCTGAGACGGGCCCGGCTCCACCGCATGATCGAGGACTGAGCGCGACGCCGCCCCGGCGGGTCGCGACGGATCGTGCTGCCGCGCCGTCAATGGGCGAGGAACAGCGGAAGGGGGCTGCGGGCCAGGAGCGACTGGGTCACGCCGCCGAAGAACCATTCCTTCAGGCGGGCGTGCCGGTAGGCGCCCATCACCAGCATGTCGGCGCGGAACAGGCCCGCCTGGGTCCTGAGCGTCTCCGCGACGTCGTCGACGACCGGCAGGACGTTCACCGACACGGTCACGCCGTGGCGCGCGAGGTGCGGCGCGAACTCGGCGCCGGCGACCGCGGCCGACAGGTCCTTCTCGCCGACGACGGACACGATCTCGACCGCCTCGGCGGCGCGCAGGAACGGCAGGGCATCGTTCGCCGCCCGCGCGGCCTGGGCGCTGCCGTCCCAGGCGACGACGATCCGACCGGCAGGCCAGGCCGAGCAGCCCGCAGGCACCACGATGAGCGGGCGACCGCTGCCGAACAGGAGTCCGTCGATCAGGTCGCGGTCGAGATCGACCTCCCGCGCCTCCGCGTCCAGGATGGTCAGGTCGGCGAGGCGCGCGCGGGCGGTGAGCCGGGCGATCAGATCCGGGTAGGCCAGCGCGGGCGCCTCGGTCGTACAGGTCACCCCCGCACGGGTGGCATCCCCGGCGGCGCGTTCGGCGACGGCCTGGGCGAGGACGCGCAGGCGCCGGTTCTCGTCCGCGACGAGGCCGTCGACGAACCCCAATCCCGCGCCGCCCACCATGGTGAGACGGCGGGCCGCGGACTGGACGGTGAGGTGGGCGCCCGCCGCGGCGGCGAGCGTGAGGCCATAGCCAAGCGCCGTTCCGGGCTCGTCGCCGCGGCCCTCCTCGGTGACGGCGACCAGGATGTCGCGCAAGGCGGCGAGGGGCGATGAGGACGGGAGGGACATGAGAGCTCCGGGCTGCCGATCGCCCGAGTCTCGACGGGTGCGGCCGCTCGACCTTGATCCAGCTCAACGCCGGACCGTCGGCGACCGCGCCGGATCACCCGATCCGGTCAGGGCTTCTTGCGGAAGCGGGACACGAACCGCTCCACCGCCCGCGCCATCGCTTCGAGCCGCGGCTTCAGCGCCGGGATGTCCTCGCTCAGGAGGGCGAAGCCGAGGGGCAGCATCCAGAGGCCGAGGATCGGCAGGAACGACAGCAAGCCGCCGCCGATCAGGGCGAGCGCCGCCGCCAACCGCGCCGGCCGCCGCGAGGGCTTCCTCAGCCACGTGACCGCATCGCGCAGGCGCCCGGGAAGGCGGCCGGTCAGCCGCTCCATTCGTGCATCCCAATCCGCTGCGGTCGGGTCCGTCGTGATCCTGCTCATGGACGACAGCTTACACGAAGGCGCGCGGGCCGTGGGCGCGGAGGGGCACCGGACCTCACGTCGGACGGCCGTTGCGCCCGGACGGCCGGCGGGCTCCTGCCGCCAGGGTGGCGAGTTGGACGACCAGGAGCGGTGCGAGGCTCACCGAGAGGACGAGCATCCAGCCGTTCCGATCGAGCGGGACGAGGCCCAGCAGGCGGCCGACCGGCGGGAGATAGGCCGGGCCGACGAGGAGCGCCGTGCACAGGAGCAGGGCGGCCCAGACCCAGGGATTCCGGGTGACCTCGTTGCGGAGGAGCGGCGCGCTGGAGGCGCGCATGTTGAACACCTGCCAGAGCTGCGCGAAGGCGAGCGTCAGGAACGTGACGGTCACGACCGAGGCCGGATCGAAGGCGAGCCAGAACGTGGCGGCGGCGCCGGCCGCGAAGGTCGCCGCCGTCATCGCGGCGGCGTGCAGGCCGATCCGCGTCCATTGCACCCGCCCCAGAATGGGCTCCTTCGGATCCCGCGGCGGTCGCCGGAGGATGTCGTCCCGGCCTTCGCCGAGGGCCAGGGCGAAGGCCGGGAACACGTCGGTCACGACGTTCAGGTAGAGGATCTGCATCGGCAGGATCGGTAGCGGCAGCGTCGACACGACCGCGAGCCCGACGACCATCACCTCGCTCAGGTTGCAGGCCAGGAGATAGGTGACGAACCGGCGGATGTTGTCGAAGATGATCCGCCCCTCGCGGATCGCGCCCACGATGGTCGGGAAGGCATCGTCGAGGAGGATCATGGCGGCGGCCTCGCGCGCCACGTCCGTCCCCCGCCGGCCCATCGCGACGCCGATATCCGCCTGCCTCAGCGCCGGGGCGTCGTTGACGCCGTCGCCGGTCATGGCGACGACCTCGCCCTTCGCCTGGTAGGCGCGGACCAGCGCCAGCTTCTCGGCCGGGCTCACGCGGGCGAAGACCGCGACATCCTCCAGCCCGTCCGGCAGGCCGGCATCGGGGACGCCCTCCGCGATGCGGTCCCCCGGACCGGCGAGACCGACCGCGAGGGCGATGCTCCGGGCGGTTACGGCGTGATCGCCGGTGACCATGACCGCGCGGATGCCCGCGGCGCGGCAGGCCGCCATCGCCGCCGGCACGTCTTCCCGGGCCGGGTCCTCCAACCCGACCAGCCCGAGGAACGTGAGATCCTCGAAGGGCGGGCATCCCGGGTCCGCGACCGTCCTATCGGCGCAGGCGATGACCCGCAGGCCCCGTGCCCCCAGATCCTCGACGCGGCGTCGCCACAGGGTGCGGTCGCCCGCGTCGAGGAGACGATCATGCGCGCCGTCACCGGTGCGCCGCGAGGCGGCGAGCACGGCCTCCGGGGCGCCCTTGACCGCCACCCAGAAGCCCGGCCCCGCAGCATGGATGGTGGCCATCATGCGGACGGCCGCCTCGAAGGCGTGCTTTCCCACGAGAGGCCGGTCGCGCCCGAGGGCCGCGCGGTCGAGGCCGGCGGACCGCCCCGCCCGCAGCAGCGCCTGTTCCATCGGGTCGCCGCTGCCGTCTCCGGCGCCCGATCCGAGCGCGGCGTCGTTGCAGAGCACCGCAACGCGGAGCAGGCGTCCGGCTTCGATCGAGGGCCCTCTTTCGGCCAGGTCCCCCTGCCCGGAGGGCAGCGACAATTGCCGCACCGTCATCCGGTTCTCGGTGAGCGTCCCCGTCTTGTCGGTCAGGATGACCGTCGTGGCGCCGAGCGTCTCGACGGCCGACAGGCGCTCGATCAGCGCGTTCCTGCGGGCCATCCGCCACATACCGCGCGCGAGCACCAGGGTCGCGACGATGGGCAGGCCTTCCGGAATGGCCGCGACCGACAGCGCGATGCTGGCCTCGGTCATGAGGCGGAGATCCTTGCCGGTTGCGATGCCGAGGCCGGCCAGGAGAACGGCCACCCCCAGGACCGCCCAGACCATCTGGCCGGACAGGCGGCCCAGGCGCCGTTCCAGGGGCGACCCCTCCGGGTCGGCCTGCGCGACGAGGCGCGACACCGCCCCGAGTTCGGTCGCCGCGCCGGTCGCGACCACGACACCCGCACCGCTCCCGCGGGTGACCAGCGTGCCCCGGAACAGCATCGACGCGCGCTCCGCGAGGCGTGCCTCCGCGGCGACCGGCTGTGCCGACTTGTCCACTGGCACGGATTCCCCCGTGAGGGTCGACTCGTTGGCGCCCAGGTTCGACGCCTCGACCAGCCGGATGTCGGCCGGGACCGCATCGCCGCCCTCGATCAGCACGATGTCGCCCGGGACGAGATCCTCGGCGGGCAGGACCCGGATGTGCCCGTCGCGGCGGACGCGGGCCGAGCGCGTCCCGAGCGACCGCAAGCCCTCGACGGATCGGACCGCCCGAAGCTCGGTGAAGAAGCCGAGGCCGGTATTGATGGCCAGCACCGCGATGACGGCGGCCGCCTCCTGCCAATCCCCGAAGTAGAGCGAGAGCCCGCCGGCCGCGGCGAGCAGGTAGACGACGGGGCTCGCGAGCTGGTGCAGGAGCAGGGACAGCCTGCCGGCCCTCTCGGTCGTGGCGATCACGTTCGCGCCGAACCGCGCGCGCCGTCGCCGGGCCTCCGCATCGGTCAGGCCCGCGGGCAGGGCGGTCTCGAAACGCCCTGGAACCTCCGCGACCGGCAGGGCATGGACGGGTTTCGTCCCCGCCGCCGGGCACCCGGTCGCGGCCGGCGGGCTGGGCCATTCGGGATCCTCGGCCGGATCCCGCTCAAGCATGGCGCAGCCGGTCGAGGCGCGCGGCGTTCGGGCAGAAATCCGGGTAGGTGCGGGCCGCCGTTCCGGCCCGGAGCTCGCGTTCGCAGCGGCTCCGCGCGCCGCAGGCCCGGCAAGCGGCCTCGAGCGCCCGCATGGTCTCGGGCTCGCTCCGCCGAACGGCTTCGGGGTCGAGCTGCAGGCGTCGCATCAGGCTGACGACGCCCTGGAGCTTCGCGCCGGCTTCCGGCGACAGGCCGGCGGGCGCCGCGGCGTCGGCCTCCATCATCGTCTCCATCATCTCCTGGTCGATGTCCCGGATTTCCTGCGCCGCCTTCAAGAGGCAGCACCATCCGGTCATCGCGGCGGCGACGCCGAATGGATCGAAGGGGTCGGTCTTGTCGGCTGGTGCGGCCATCACAGACTCCTGAAAGTCCCTGCGTGCCCCACCGCGGCGGCGGCGCCCTTGATCCATCTCAAGGCCGATCCGGCGACATCGGCGCACATCTCGGTCGGCGGCGGCCCAGGGCCCGCCACACCCTGGGGACGAGGGGCGATGCGCACCATCGACAACCAGCCGGAAGACATCTTCCTGGGGGGCTGGAACCTCGTGCTGGGGGCGGGCCTGATCCTGGCGCCCTGGTACTTCGGCTTCCGATCCGAGGACATCGCGGCCTGGAACGCCTGGATCACCGGGGCGACGATCCTGGCCTTGGCGGCCCTGACGCTGATGCGCACCCGTGAGGGAGAGGTGTACGCCATCGGGGCGGCCGGTCTCTGGTCCTGCGCGGCCCCCTGGGCGCTGGGCTTCCAGGACGCCGCGGCCTGGGCTCACGTGGGCCTCGGCGTCGCCCTCCTCGTCTCGGCCGGATCCTGGCTGTGGCGGCTGCGGGACCTGCCCGCCTCCCAGAAATCGGCCCAGAAATCTGCTTGGCAAACCGCGCCGCCCGCGGCCCGCGCGACGCCCAGGGTCAGCGAGGATCGATCCGCATGTCGACCGGGGACCAGGACGCCGTCGCCGCGTTCCTGACGCAGGCCCTGTCGGGCACGGGACAGGTGGAGACCGTAACCACCCACATCTCCCGGCTCTTCCTGGCCGGCAGCCGCGTGTTCAAGCTCAAGCGCGCCGTCCGCTTCCCCTATCTCGACTTCTCGACCCCCGAGCGGCGCCTCGCCGCCTGCGAGGCCGAGGTCGTGCTCAACCGCCGCACGGCACCCGCGCTCTACCTCGGCGCCCGGCGGATCACGCGCGGACCGGACGGAGGCCTGGCCTTCGACGGGACCGGGAACCTCGTCGACGCCGTGGTCGAGATGCGGCGGTTCCCGGAGGCGGACCTGTTCGACACCCTGGCGTGCGAGGGTCGCCTCGGACCGGACCATATCGCGGACCTTGCCCAGGTCATCGCCGCCTTCCATGCCGGCGCGGAGATCCACCGCGACAAGGGCGGGGCCGCCGCCCTGACGGCGCTCGTCGACTTGAACGCGGCGGCGCTCCGGGCGACGGGGCTCGCCTCGACCGGCGCGGTGGCGACGCTGACGGCGCGGTTCCGGGCGGTTCTGGCGCAGCATGCCCCCCTGCTCGACGCCCGCCGCGCCGCCGGCAAGGTCCGCCGCTGCCACGGCGACCTCACCTTGCGCAACATCTGCCTGTTCGAGGGCAAGCCGACGCCGTTCGACTGCATCGAGTTCAGCGAGACCATCGCGACGACCGACATCCTGTACGACCTCGCCTTCGTCCTCATGGACCTCTGGCACCGGTCGCGCTTCGACCTCGCCAACCTCCTGCTCAATCGCTACCTCGATGGGGCGGACGAGACCGACGGTCTCGGATTGCTGCCGGTCCTGATGGCGCTGCGCGCGGTGATCCGCGCCCACGTCACGGCGGCTCAAGCGGCGGACGGAACCGGCGCGGCCGCCGCCGCCAGGACCGCCGAGGCGCGCGCGTATCTCGCCCTCGGGGAAGACCTGCTGACCGACAGGCCGGCGGGCCTCCTGGCGGTCGGCGGCTTCAGCGGTTCCGGCAAGTCGAGCGTCGCGGCGGCGGCGGCCCCCTGGATCGGCGCGGCCCCGGGCGCCCGGATCCTGTCGAGCGATCGGATCCGCAAGCGCCTGCACGGGGTCGGCGCCCTGACGCGGCTCCCGGCGGCGGCTTATGCCCAGACCGTGTCGCGGCGCGTCTACGCGATCCTGCGGCGGGACGCCGGGCGGGTCCTGGCCGCGGGCCATTGCGTCGTCGCCGATGCGGTCTTCGATCGACCGACCGAGCGGGCGCAGATCGAGGCCCTCGCCCGAGACCGGGGGGCCCGGTTCTGCGGCGTCTGGCTGGAGGCCCCGGCCCCATTGCTCGCGCGCCGCATCGACAGCCGCGCCGGCGACCCTTCGGATGCCACCGCGACGGTCCTGGCGGCCCAGGTCGCGCGGGGTCGCGGCGCCCTCGCGTGGCACGAGCTCCGCGCCGATCAGCCCGTGGACGCGTTGCGCGCGACGGTCCTGTCGCTCCTGGGGAGCGCCGGCGTGACGGGCTGGCCGGCGGCCCGGCCACCCGACGGGTCACCGGCGACCCCAACCCCGCCGGATCGGCCGGAGCGGGCACGGGGCGTTCCGACGACGATCGCCATCGCGCAGGGCCCGCCTCCGCACACGCGGTGACGTTGACGCACGTCAAGGCGAGGCCGGGCGCGGAGAGCCATCCTCACCGCGCGCGTGGACGTCGAACCGGGCGATGCCGTTCAAACCGATCGCAAGCAAGGCGGCACGCGACCGGTCGGCCCCCGGTCGCGGCGCCGCGTGCTGCCTCGCCGGGGCGGCCTGGCTCGCCGGCGCTGCCGGCGCGCTGCTCACGAGCCCCGCCGCACCCGACGTCGGCCTACGCCCGGACGGGTTCCAGGAATCGCCCTATCGGGACCTGCGGCTCTTCGGGGCCGCATTCCACGCCATCCGGTCACGGGCGGCCGACATGCGCGGCGACGGTCCGTTGATCGACGCGGCCATCGTCGGGATGCTCGCCGCGCTGGACCGGCATTCACACTACCTCACCGCGGCCGAGTTCCGCCGGCTCGATGAGCAGGATACGGGGAGCTATGCCGGCATCGGCGTGGTCGTCGACGCGGACGGGACGGTGCGGCGCACGCTTCCCGATGCCCCGGCCGCGCGCGCCGGCCTCACGCCCGGGACAATCATCCAGGAGATCGACGGCGTCGCCATCGGGCGCATCGCGCCCGACCAGGTCGCCGACCGCCTGCGCGGAGAGCCGGACTCGGCGGTGCGCGTGCGGGTCGTCAGGCCGGGCGAGCCTGCCCCGGCCGAGATGGTCCTGATCCGGGAGTGGCTGCCGCTGCACCCGGTGCGTCTGAAAGCCCTGGATACCGTCGCCTATCTCGGGCTCGACCACTTCGACGAATTCACGACCGGCCGGCTGCTCAGGGCGGTGGCGAACCTGAAGGCCGGCATCGGCCGTGACAGGCTCACGGGGTTCATCCTGGACCTGCGCGGCAATCCGGGGGGCCTCGTCGTGCAGGCCGTCGCGGTGGCCGGGGCCTTCCTCGGACGGGGCGAGATCGTGCGACTGGTCGGCCGGGACCCCGGCAGCGTCGAGCGGTTCGCGCTGGACAGGACCGGTGCCGACGTGATCGACGGCCTTCCGTTGGTCGTGCTCGTCGACGGCGGGACCGCGTCCGCGGCCGAGATCGTCGCCGGCGCCCTTCAGGATCACCGGCGGGCGATTCTCATCGGGACGCGCACCTACGGCAAGGGGGCGGTCCAGACCACCTATGCCCACCGCGACGGGCGCGCGCTGCGCCTCACCACGGCCTGGTTCGTCACGCCCGCGGGCCGCCGGGTGGACGGCAACGGCATCGCACCCGACCGCGTGGTGACCCCGGACGGCATGGCGGCCGGGACGCAGGGCCGCCTATCGCCGGAGCCCGGTGCGGGCGGCGGCTCGCTGCAGGACGGCTTCGTCGCGGACGGCCTCATCGATCCGTCGCGGGACCGGCCGTTGACGGCGGCCGTGCAGCATCTGCTGGCCGTCAGCCAGAGCGGCGGCGGCGGCTTGATCCACCGCAACGACCCCAGTCCCAACCGGTGATGTCGTGCCGCCGCGAGCGGGAGAGCGACGGGTCGACCCATGGAGATGACGGCGGTTCCGGCGCGCGCGCGCGACATCGCCACTCCGACGGAGCTGTCGTCGCCCGGGCCGAGCGGGGCGTTCTGGGTGCGCGGCCTCGAGGCGCTCTGCGCCGAGCTCCGATGCGGGCTCGACGGGCTCGGCGCGGTCGACGCCGCGCGACGGCTCGAACGCTACGGGCCGAACAGCGATGCCGGGACGCGGGCCGGCGGCGCCCTGCAGGCCGTGCTCCGCCGCCTGCTCGAACCGCTCGCCCTGATCCTGATCGCGGCCGGCCTCGTCTCGGTCGTGACCGGCGACGTGGTGGGAGGCGTCATCATCGTCGCCATCCTCGGCCTGTCCATCGGACTCGACACGGTGCAGGAGGGCCACGCCACACGGGCCGCCGAGGCCCTGCGCCACACGGTGGCGCTGAAGGCCGAGGTCAGGCGGGACGGCAGCTTCGTCACGGTCCCGGTGGAGCAGGTGGTTCCCGGCGACATCCTGCGCATGCGGGCCGGCGACATCGTCCCGGCCGATGCCCTCGTGATCGACGGCGACGCCTTCACGGTGGCCGAGGCCGCCCTGACCGGCGAGCCCTACCCGGTGGAGAAGCGGGCCGGGCCGGTGACGTCTCCAGAGCCGGCGGAGGCCTCGAACGCCGTGTTCCGCGGCGCCGTCGTGCGGACGGGCAAGGCAACCGCCCTCGTCGTCGCGACCGGCCCCGCCACGATGTTCGGCGCGGCGGCCTCGGTTCTGGCCGAGGCGCGGGCATCCTCGCCCTTCCAGCGCGACCTCCACGCCTTCGGGCTCATGGTCGCCCGGCTGACCCTGGCCCTGGTGCTCAGCGTCCTGGCCGCCCGCGTCGTGCTCGGCCGCCCCGTGCTCGACTCCCTCCTGTTCGCGGTCGCGCTCGCCGTCGGCCTCACCCCGGAACTGCTGCCGATGGTCACGACGGTGACGCTCTCGCGGGGCGCGCTGCGCTTGGCGGCCCGCAAGGTCATCGTGAAGCGGCTCGCCGCGATCCACGACCTCGGCGCGATGACGGTGCTGTGCACCGACAAGACCGGGACGCTGACCTCGGCCGAGATCGCCCTGGGCCGCAGCCTCGATCCGGCGGGCCGCGAGGACGCGCGGCCGTCGCGGCTCGCGGCGGTCGCGGCCGATCTCGGCGGAGATCGCAGCTCGCTCGACGCGGCCCTCGTCGACCATCACCCGAACGCGGGCCGGGCGTGGGTCCTGGCCGGCCAGCGGGCGTTCGACTACGGGCGCCGCACCGGGTCGGTCCTCGCGCAGGGACCGGAGGGGCCGCTGCTGATCCTGAAGGGCGCGCCGGAGGCGGTCCTGGCGCTGTGCACCGCGCGCCGCGCCGGCGAGGGGACGGAGCCGATGGGCCCGGAGGAACGCGGCGCGGCCCTCGGGCAGGTCCGGAGCCTGGCCGAGGAGGGGCTGCGCACTATCGCGGTCGCGTCGCGGCCCTGGTCGGGGCCCATGCGGCCGCCCGGAACCGCGGACGAGGCCGACCTCGTCTTCGAGGGCTTCTGCGCCTTCGCCGACCCGCCCAAACCGACGGCCGCCGCCGCCGTCACGCGGCTCGCGCGCGCCGGCGTGCGCCTGAAGATCCTGTCCGGCGACGACCCGGTGGTCGTGCGCCGCCTTGCCAGCCTCGTCGGGCTTCACACCACCACGGTCCTGTCCGGCTCCGAGGTCGCGGCCCTGAGCGATGCGGCGCTCGCGGTGCAGGCCCGCAAGGTGGACGCCTTCGGACGGCTCACCCCGGACCAGAAGGCGCGCATCGTGCGGGCGCTTCAGGCCAGGGGCGCGATCGTGGGCTTCCTGGGTGACGGCATCAACGACGCGCCGGGCCTCGCGCAGGCCGATATCGGCCTCTCCGTCGAGGGCGCGACCGGGGTCGCGCAGGCCGCGGCCGACATGATCCTGCTCGCCTCGGACCTCGCGGTCGTCGCCGACGGCGTCGAGGAGGGGCGGCGGACCTTCACCAACATCCTGAAGTACATCCGCATGGGCGCGAGCTCGAACTTCGGCAACATGCTCTCGATGGCGGTCGCGTCGGTGACGCTGCCGTTCCTCCCGATGCTGCCGACGCAGATCCTTCTCAACAACCTGCTCTACGACCTCTCGGAGGTCGGCATCCCCTTCGACCATGTGGCGCCGTCCGCGACCGCCCGGCCACAGGTCTGGGACATGGCGGCCATCCTCCGGTTCGCGGGCGTGATGGGCCCGCTCTCGTCGCTGTTCGACCTCCTGACCTTCGGCGCCCTGCTCTTCCTCTTCGATGCCTCGGCGGAGGAATTCCGGACGGCCTGGTTCCTCGAATCCATGGCGACGCAGATCCTCGTGATCTTCGTCATCCGGACGAGCGGGCGCCCCTGGCGGGATCGTCCGAGCGCGGCGCTGGCGTGCTCCTCGCTCGCCGCGCTGGCGGCCGCGCTGGCCCTTCCCTTCACGCCGGCAGGGCCTTGGTTCGGCTTCCAGGCCCCGCCCCTGCCGACGCTCCTCGGCATCGCGCTGATCACCCTCGCCTACCTCGCGGCGGTCGAGACCGTGAAGCCCTGGGCCGCCCGCCCGCCGCACCGCGCCCGCCATCGGCGCGCCGAACCTTGATCTGCCTCAAGGCCGGCGGCGCCGGCCGGTTGAAGGATGGCCGAACCGCAGCCGGCGCGGTCCGGCACCGCTCACGGGATGGAGGCTTCCATGACCACGACGTTCGACGAGCGCGAGCGAGCCGCCGAACGCCGCTTCGTCCAGGAGGAAGAGGCGCGGTTCCACGCCCGCAACCGGCGCAACCGGCTCCTGGCCGCCTGGGCCTCCGAGCGGATGAACCTGACCGGCCAGGCGGCGGAAGACTACGTCACCGCCGTCACGGAGTACGCCGTCGTGACCGAGGACGAAGCGCTGATCGACAGGCTTCGGTCGGATCTCGGGGCGGCCGGCATCGACGCGACGATCCCCCGCCTGCGCACGGAGCTGGAGCGGTGCGCCGCGCTCGCCCAGGCCGAGCGGCGCGTCGGCGTCGCGCTGAATCGAGGCTCCTCCGTCTAGGCCGCGCCGCAGCGCCGAGGAGCCCCCGCGCCATCGCGCCAGCCAGAACGATCGGGAGACACGCCATGAGGAAGGACCCCATGACCGACAAGGACCTGCGCCGGGCGGTGCTCGACGAACTCGACTTCGACCCGAGCCTGGACGCCGGGGATATCGGCGTCGCCGTCTCCGAAGGGGTGGTGACGCTCACCGGCCATGTCGGCAGCTACGCCGAGAAGGTGGAGGCGGAGCGCGCCGTGCGCCGCGTCCGGGGCGTGCGCGCCATCGCGCAGGAGATCGCGGTCCGCTACGCCGACGCGAAGAAGGTGGCCGACGACCAGATCGCCGCCCGAGCGCTCGCGATCATCGACTGGTCGGTGCACCTGCCGAAGGACGCCATCCAGGTGAAGGTGGCCGGCGGCTGGGTCACGCTGACCGGCACGGTGGACTGGCAGTACCAAGTGGCGGGCGCCGAGGCGGCCGTCCGGAAGCTCACCGGCGTGCACGGCGTGACCAACCTCATCGAAATCCGGCGGCAGGTGCCCCCGGCGGCGGTCAAGGACAAGATCCTGGAGGCGTTCCGGCGGGGCGCCCTGTTCGAGGCGGAGGGGATCAAGGTCACCGTCACGGGGGACAAGGTGACCCTGGAAGGGGCGGTGACGGCCTGGGCCGAGCGCGATGCGGCCGAGCGCGCCGCATGGTCGGTGCCGGGCGTGCGCGCCGTCGAGGACCGCATCGTGGCCCTGAGCTGAGGAGGACCGCCATGTCCGGCGAATCGCACGCGCTCGACGCCGCCCCGCTCCAGGGTGGACGACCTCCGGGGAAACCCGATGCCCGGCCCGGACTGTCTCGCGTGACGCTGACGCTGGCGCGCTGCCCGGAGCATCCGGACGGCAGCACCGGACGGGGCTACGAGATCGTGGCGCCCCTCACGCCAGACGGGCACCTCGACCCGGCGCTCTGGCGCGAGACCCGCGACCGGTGCCGCGTCCGCCGCTTCTGGATCGGCGAGCCGGACCGGCACGGCCGCCTGGTGCACCGGGCCGGTGGCGAGGGCGGCGCGACTTGGCTGATCGACTACGAGGACTGGACGAACGAGGATGACGAGGCCGGCTACCATCTGGGTACCCACGTCTTCGTCGAAGGCGAGTACGTCTCGATCCGGGATGCCGGCGGCGCGGTCTACCGCACGTTCAAGGTCGCCCGCCTCACCCATCCGGACGGCGGGGACGGATCATGACGGGCGGGGGCGCGGACTGTCCCGTCTTGCCCCTGTGCCCGCCTCCGTCGGAGTTCGGGTCCGCCGAGAGCACCCTTCTGACGCGGTGGCGCACCTTCTGGCGCGATCTGCCGCTCGCCCGGGCCGGCGCGGTCGACCGTCTCCTGTACCGATGGGTGCGGCCGGCCGACATCGCAGCCCGTTCCGTCGGTTCGACGGAGGGGCGCGACGGCCGCGATGGCGGGGTCGGGATGGGGGGTGTGCGCGCGTGAGCGCGATGGAGCGTGCAGCCCCCCGCCGTCCCTCAGGGTGCGGCGATGATCTCCGGGGGCCGCCGGGCGGCAGGCGGTGCATCGTGCCGCGATGCCGGATGGCGTGGAGGCTTCGAACCGGGCGCCTTTGATCCACCGCAAGGCACGACCGCGGCGCGGCGCCGACCTGTTTCCATCCAGCGAGACTGGGGGCGCATGATGTCGATAGCCGAAGGGAAGACGCGCTCAAGGCTGAGCCACGAAGCGATCACCGCCCAGGGATGCGAGGCGGCGCAATCCCCCCCTGGCCCGACACGGCCCCCGACACTGCCCCCGACACTCCCCCTGGCACGCGCCCGGGACGCGCAGAGGGGCCGGCGGAAGTTTGCCCGCGACCCCACGCGCCCGTCGGGCGTGGATTGGACCTTGACCATCCGGCGCAGGCTGGATCGGTCCGGCGGCGTCTGGGCCGCGGAGATCGATGCCCTCGCCGCATCCGTATCCCGGGTCGTGAACGTCGAGGCGGACACGGACATCGTGCGCGAGGGCGACACGCCGACCGAATGCCGCCTTCTGCTGGAGGGTTGGACGTGCCGGTACGTCCCCTTGAAGGACGGCAGGCCGCAGATCCTCGGCCTGCAACTCGCCGGCGACGCCCTGGACCTGCAGGGCCTTCTGCGGGGCGAGATGGATCATGTCATCGCCACGCTCACCCCATGCCGCATCGGCATCATTCCGCACGGCGTCCTGCACGGGCTCGTCGAGCGGCATCCCGGCATCGGCCGTCTGATTCAGGTCGAAACCGCCACCGAGGCGGCCATAACCCGCCGCTGGCTCCTGAATGCGGGGCACCGTCAAGCCTATGCGGGGATGGCGCACCTGATCTGCGAACTCTTCACCCGGGCCGCGGTGGCCGGCATGACCGAGGCCTTCCGATTTCCGATGCCCCTGACGCAGACGGAACTCGGCAGCGCCCTGGGCCTCACATCGGTCCACGCGAACCGAACCATGAAGAGGCTCCAGCAGGCCGGGCTCGTGTCCAAGCGATGCCGATGGATGACCATCGAGGACTGGGACGGTCTCCGGAAGGTCGCCGAATTCGACCCTGCCTACCTGAACCTGGATTTCCCGCCCCCCTGACCCGGGGTGGACACGGCCCGGGTTCGGCTCCCCCCGGATCCGGGTTTGGAGCGGTCCTCGCGGAGGGACTCATCCGCGATTGCGTCCAGCCCGGGGGATGGCGCGGCCCCGAAGACGGCCCGAAGACGCCTCGCGCGGCACGCGCGCTTCGGGCCGTCGCGACACCCCGAAGGTCGGGCACCGATACCGTGATCGCAGTCAGGAAGGGACGCCCGGGGGGTTCGTCCAGCGCGCCCAGCACCGGCGCGTCGAGGCCTCCGATCGGGAGCGCCGCTCATGACCGGTGTCGGCGACCGCGGGCGCGCCACGCCGGGTCGTCGGCACCCGGCCGGGACAGGGCGCGGCGCAGGCTGGAGGCGCCGGCGTCGAGGACGCGGATCATCGCCCGGCCTCAGGTGACGACCGTCCAGTCGTCCAGGGTTTCGCCCGGGCGAGGCTCTTCGCCCGTGGTTGGACCGCACTGCATGATGTCGCCGTCGATCCGCCGACGGTCCGGATGCGGATGCGCATGCCGGTCCGGCCAGACCCAATCCCGCACCTCCGGCAGGTCGTCGCCGGTGCGACGGACATACGCGTGATGGGCCGCCAAGGCATCCCGCAGCGCCTGCTCGGCATGCTCGGCGCATGCCCCGAGATGGGGGACCGTCTGCAGCGCGGCGAGCGCGAGGTGGAAGCGGTCGAGGCGGTTCAGCACGCACATGTCGAAGGGCGTCGTGGTCGTGCCCTCCTCGATGAAGCCGTGGACGTGGAAGTTGCCATGGTTCGTCCGCTTGTAGGTCAGCCGATGGATGAGCCACGGATAGCCGTGATAGGCGAACACCACGGGCCGATCGGAGGTGAACAGGCTGTCGAAGGTTGCGTCGTCGAGCCCGTGGGGGTGCGTCTCGGGCGCAGGCAGCGTCATCAGGTCGACGACGTTCACCACCCGGACCTTGAGCGCGGGGACATGTCGGCGCAGCCAATCCACCGCGGCGAGCGTCTCCTGGGTCGGCACGTCGCCCGCGCAGGCCATCACCACATCCGGCTCCCCCGCACCCTCGTTGGAGGCCCAGTCCCAGATGTCGACGCCGGCCGCGCAATGGCGGACGGCCTCGTCCAGACTCAACCACTGCAGGGCCGGCTGCTTGCCGGCCACGACGACGTTGATGCGGTCGTAGGTGCGCAGGCAATGATCCATGACGCAGAGCAGGGTGTTCGCGTCCGGCGGCAGGTAGATGCGGGCCGTGTCGCCCCGCTTGTTGGCCACGAAGTCGATGAAGCCGGGGTCCTGGTGGCTGAAGCCGTTGTGGTCCTGCCGCCAGACATGGGACGAGAGAAGGATGTTGAGGGACGGCACCGGCCGGCGCCAGGGCAGGTCGCGCGCGGATTTCAGCCACTTGGCGTGCTGGTTCACCATCGAATCGACCACGTGCGCGAAGGCCTCGTAAGTCGCGAACAGGCCGTGCCGCCCGGTCAGCACGTAGCCCTCCAGCCAGCCCTCGCAGAGGTGCTCGCTCAGCACCTCCATGACGCGGCCGTCGCGGGCGAGGTTCTCGTCGCCCGGCAGGATCGCCTCCTGCCAGGCGCGGCTCGTCACCGCGAAGACCGCGTCGAGGCGGTTCGAGGCGGTCTCGTCCGGCCCCATGATGCGGAAGTTGCGCGCCGGCGCGTTCAGGGTCAGCACCTCCCGAAGGTAGGCCCCGAGCGCGCGGGTGGCCTCGGCCCTGGTGCGGCCGGGCTCCGGCACCGCGACGGCCGCCACGCTCAGGTCGGGTAGGCGCAGGGGCGCGCTCTTGTGCGCGTTGGCGTGCGGATTGGCCGAGATGCGCCGCGCCCCCTTCGGCGGCAGCGCGGCGAGTTCGGGGACGAGGGCGCCGTCCTCCGCGAACAGCTCCTCCGGACGATAGGAGCGCATCCAGGCTTCCAGGATCGCCCGGTGCTCCGCATTCTCCCGGACGGCGGCGACCGGCACTTGGTGCGCACGCCATGTGCCCTCGACGGGCTTGCCGTCCACGCAATGCGGCCCGGTCCAGCCCTTGGGGCTGCGCAGCACGATCATGGGCCAGCGGGGCCGCTCGACGGCGCCGCGTCCGGCACGCGCCCGGATCTCCGCGATGGTGTCGAAGGCGGCATCGAGGGCCGTGGCCATGGCCTGGTGCATCGGGGCCGGGTCGTCGCCCTCGACGAAGACCGGCGCGTAGCCGTAGCCGACGAGAAGGCTGCGCAGCTCGTCCGCGGGCATGCGGGCGAGGACCGTCGGGCTGGCGATCTTGTAGCCGTTGAGGTGCAGGATCGGCAGGACCGTGCCGTCGGAGCGCGGATCGAGGAACTTGTTCGCGTGCCAGGCGGCGGCGAGCGGCCCGGTCTCGGCCTCGCCGTCCCCGACGATGCAGGCGACGGTCAGGCCCGGATTGTCGAGGGCTGCCCCGAACGCATGCGCCAGAGAGTAGCCGAGTTCGCCGCCCTCGTGGATCGAGCCCGGCAGCTCGGGCGAGGCGTGGCTCGGGATGCCGCCGGGGAACGAGAACTGCCGGAACAGGCGGCCCATCCCGACCGCGTCCCGGGCCACGTCCGGGTAGATTTCGCTGTAGGTGCCCTCCAGGTAGGCGTTGGCCACGAGACCCGGCGCACCGTGGCCCGGTCCCCAAACGGCGATCATGTCGAGGTCGCGCTGCCGGATGATCCGGTTCAGGTGCGCGTAGATGAAGTTGAGGCCGGGCGTCGTCCCCCAGTGGCCGAGGAGCCGCGGCTTGACGTGCTCCGCCTTGAGCGGCTCGCGCAGGAGCGGGTTGGCCATGAGGTAGATCTGCCCGACCGACAGGTAGTTGGCGGCGCGCCAGTAGGCGTCGATCGTCCCGAGGCCATCGGGTCCGAGCGGCCCGGGCACGAAGGCCAGGCCGTGTCCGTCGTCCCGGCCTTCGCCGTCGCGGCGCTCCTTCGAGCCGTGCCTCGCGTCCATGTCGGCCTCCCGGCGGATCCGTAACCCGGGGCGGACCCTGCCGGGGGCCGGGCCCGGCGGCGTTGAGGTGGATCAAGGCCCTCCCCAGGCAGGACGGCAAGATGGCCCCGTCAGCCAAGACGGGAGCGAACGATGACCCTGGTGCTTCGATCCACCCACATCCGGACGGTGCGCCGCGTATGGATGCCGCTCAGGCTCGAGCCGCGGAACGACGCGGGCCGGCGCGTCGTGGCGGATGGCTACCACTACGGGCGCATCGGCAGTCTGCAGGCCCTGGCCCTGGCCATCGCGGCCTCGGCGGTGACGACTGTGCTGCTCTGGCTGGTCCTCTGAACCGAGCGACGCGGGGAGACGGGTGATGGACGACAAGACCGTGCACCAGCATGTGCTCGACGAGCTGGAATACGCTCCGATGATCGACGCGGCGCAGATCGGCGTCACCGTCGAGAACGGCATCGTGACCCTGACGGGGCATGTCCGCAACTACGCCGAGAAGGGCATCGCCGAGCGCGTCGTGCTGCGGGTCCGCGGCGTGCGGGGCGTGGTGGAGCGGATCGAGGTCCGTTATCCGAACTGCCCCATCGTCGGCGACGAGGCCCTGGCCGAGCGCTGCGCCCGGGTGCTCGCATGGGACGTGCAGATCCCGGAGAACGCGGTCACGCTCAAGGTCGAGAAGGGCTGCGTCACGCTCGACGGCTGTGTCCCGTTCTATCACCAGAAGGCGGCCGTCGATCAGGCGCTGCGGCGCCTGGCCGGCGTCACCGACATCGTCAATCTCATCGCGGTGAAGCCGCTGGCGCAGGCCACCGAGGTGAAGTCCCGCATCCTCGCGGCCCTGAGACGGAGCGCGCGGGATCCGGATACGATCCGCGTGCACGTGGACGGCGACAAGGTCACCCTCGACGGGTGCGTCGATGTCTGGAGCGAGCGCGAGATCGCCGAGCGGGCCGCGTGGTCGGCGCCCGGCGTCCGCGCCGTCGAGGATCGCCTGACCCTCGCGTGAGGCCGGTCCGATGCTGGCCATGGTCCTGCGGGAGATCGGCGCGGCCCTCGTACCGGAGGAGCGTCCGGACCCGGACCCCGGGCCGGGCGAGCTGCGCATCCGGGTCGAGGCCTGCGCGGTCTGCCGAACCGACATCCACGTCATCGACGGCGACCTGCCCCAGGCCGTCTACCCCATCGTGCCGGGACACGAGGTCGTCGGGCGCGTCGAGGCGGTCGGCGCGGGCGTGACGGCGCCGCGACCGGGCATGCGGGTCGGCGTACCTTGGCTCGGGCATGCCTGCGGGCACTGCGCCTACTGCGAGACGGGGCGCGAGAACCTCTGCGACGCCCCCGGCTTCACCGGCTGCACCCGCGACGGCGGCTTCGCGAGCCATCTCCTGGCCGAGGCCGCCTTCACCATCCCGCTCGACGCGCGCCTGGACCCGGTCGCGACGGCGCCCCTTCTGTGCGCCGGGCTGATCGGCTGGCGCACGCTGCGGATGGCCGGCGATGCCGGAACGGTCGGTCTCTACGGGTTCGGGGCGGCCGCCCACATCGTCGCCCAGATCTGCCGCTGGCAGGGGCGGCGCGTGTTCGCGCTGACCCGGCCGGGCGACCGGGACGCCCAGGACTTCGCGCGCACGCTGGGGGCCGCGTGGGCCGGCGGGTCGGACGAGGCGCCGCCCGAGCCGATGGACGCGGCCCTGATCTTCGCCCCGGACGGGAACCTCGTCCCGCGGGCCCTCGGCGCCCTGCGCAAGGGGGGCCGCGTGGTCTGCGGCGGCATCCACATGAGCGACATCCCGGCCTTCCCCTACGACCGGCTCTGGGGCGAGCGCTCCGTGCATTCGGTGGCGAACCTCACGCGCGAGGACGCCCGCACCTTCTTCGCCGTCGTGCCGCAGGCCGGCCTCGTCACGCACACCCGCACCTACGCGCTGACCCGCGCCAACGAGGCCGTGGCGGATCACCGGTCCGGCGCCCTCCGGGGCGCGGCGGTCCTCGTGCCCTGATCCCACGTCCCGGGCGCGAGGCCGTCCGGGCGGGGCACCGGGTCGAGGCGGTTTCGGGCGATCGGCGGGCACGATCCGGCCGGAACGCCGCCTCAGGCGCCCTGCCGCGGGAGCGTGTCGAGGGCCTGCCGGAGCAGGGCGTACTTTGCCAGCGTGACGCGCCACTCCCGGAACCAGTCGATCAGGCCGCCCCACGGATCGTTGAGCTGCCTCAGGCCCGCGACGAAGGCCACGACGGTCCCAAGATCCGTCTCGCCGTTCACCACGAGGTAGCCGCCCAGCCCCAGGGTCAGCGCCACCCCGGCATGGTGCATCAGGTTCATGAGGAAGTTCATCGAGAACTTCAGCTTGAAGATGCCCATGTTGAGCCGGAACACCCGCTCGATGCGTGCGTCCTGAAGTCCCGTGGCCTCGTGTCGGTGCCGGCCGATGATGCCGCCGCTGATGCGGCGCAAGGCGCCCGTCCGCGCGACCACGCGGCGGTTGATCGCCTGCTGCATCAGCGGCACGAAGACCATCTGCGGTACGAACACCGCCAGCGCCAGGGCCGCCATCAGCGGGTTGAGGTACAGCATGTACCCGAACGTCCCCAGCACGATGCCGCCCTCCAGGACCGGTTCCGAGACGCTCACGCCGACGAAGGCGCCGACCGGCTCCGCCTCCGCCAGGACGAGGGAGACCTCCACGCCCTCGACCGCCGCACGGTCGCCCGGGGCGAGGGTGCCGAGGTCTTGCAGCAGCGTCCTGCGGAGCCGGCGGACCGCGCTCTCGCTGACGTAGCTGCGGTATATGTTGAGCGCGAGCTTGAGGGCCCCCATCGCCGTGGCCGCCGCGATGTACAGGGCCGCGAGCAGGAGGATGGTTCGGGCGCTCCCGCCGGGAAGGGCCGCGTTGACGACCCGGCGCTGCAGCTCGAGGGGCGCCAGATCCGCCACGAAGAGGGCCGTCGCCATCGCCACCAGGGCCAGCTGATGGGCGCCGCTCGCGCTCGCGATGAAGGCCGGGAGGGTCCGCGGCGTCGCCAGCCCATCGCGGGAGGGCCCGAAACCGGGCAGGCCTGAAGCCAGGATCGCGGAAGCGGACGGCATGAGACCTCCATCCGCAACCTCATGTCCCCATCCGGCGGGACCGGGCATTGCGATCGGTCAATCGTCCCGGACATCGCGCCCACCGCGCGGCGGGACACGCGCCCTCGCGGCTTGCGCTGGCCCCGGTGCGGTTGAGCTGGATCAAGGCCCCGGCCACCCGCACGGGCAAGAGTCGCCGGGCCGGGCGGACGGGCCCGCGCCGGGAGGTGATCATGCGGATCTCCAACATCTTGGTCTCGGTCGACCGCGGGGCCACGGCCGTCGACCGCGTCCGGCTCGCCGCCGACATCGCCTGGCGCTTCGACACCACCCTGATCGGCGTCGCCGCGCGGCAGCTCGTCACCATGATCCCGGTCGAGAGCGCCGACGCGTCGCAGCGCATCTTCGAGATCGAGGAGACGCGGGCGAAGGAGGAGCTGGCCGAAGGGCGGGCGCTGTTCGAGCGCGAGGCCGGCGAGCGGGTCAGGACCGCGTGGCGGGAGGCGCTGGCCGAGCCCCTGGCCTTCCTGGTGGAACAGGCCCGCGCCGCCGGCCTCGTGGTGGTGAGCCGTCAGGGGCCGGCCGACGGCGATCCCGGGCCGATGGGTGTCGCCGCGGGCGGCCTGCTGATGGAGGCGGGGCGTCCCGTCCTCATCGTGCCGCCCGGTCTCCATCGGCTCTCGGCCAAGCGGATCGTCGTGGCCTGGAAGGACACCCGCGAGGCGCGCAGGGCCGTCCACGACGCCCTGCCGTTCCTGGTGCGGGCCGACCAAGTCCATGTCGCGGTCGCGGGTCCGGAGGCGCGCCGCGAAGGCGCCACGGACGTCGCCGCGTACCTGTCGGGGCACGGCATCCGCGTCGCCACGCACCTGCTGCACAAGCCCGAGATCAGCGTCGCGGACGAGATCCTCCGCTTCGCCCGGCGGGAGGAGGCGGATCTGATCGTCATGGGCGCCTACGGCCATTCCCGGCTGCGCGAGTGGGTCTTCGGGGGCGCGACCCGCGAGATGCTGGAGACCACCACCGTCTGCTGCCTGATGAGCCACTGATGCGCACGACCCGCCTCCTTCTCGCCGGCGTCCTGGCTGCCCTCCCCCCTCTGCCCGCCGTGTCGGCGCCGGCCTGGAACCTGCAGATCCGGCAAGGCGAGACCCTCGCGCGGACCAACTGCGCCCGGTGCCACGCCATCGGGCGGGCCGGGGAAAGTCCGCTGCGGGCCGCGCCCCCCTTCCGCGATCTCCACACGCGCTACCCCGTCGAGGATCTCGGCGAGGCGCTCACCGAGGGGATCCGCACGGGCCACCCGACCATGCCCGAGTTCCGGTTCGATCCGGACCAGGCGCAAGACCTGATCGCCTACCTGAAATCGCTGGAACGCTGAGGGAGAGCCTCGATGTACCTCCGCTGCCTCCTCGTCCCGACCGGCCCGGGGATCGACGCGACGCGTCGGCTGGACGCGGCCCTGCGCCTCGGGCGGCGCCTGCACGCGCATATCGGCGTCGCCTTCATGGCGCCCGGCCCGGAGCACGTGCTGGCCGCCATGGCGAGCCTCGTGCCGATGGACGGCACGACCATCGAGGCCATCCAGCAGAGCGTCCGGGAATCGGCGGCCGAGGGCAAGGCGGCCTTCGAGGCGTGGTGCGGACGCGCGGGCGTGCCGGTGATCGCGAAGGCCGAGCGCCTGGACGCCACCTTCGCCACGTGGACCGAACTCTCCGGAGAGGTCGAGCCGCTCCTGACGCTGACCGGGCGGGTCAACGACCTCGTCATCGTCGACCGCCCGGATCCGGACGAGCCGTTCACGGGCCGCGCCCTCGACACCGCCCTGTTCGCCGTCGGCCGGCCGACCCTGGTCGTCGGCGAACACATCCCCCACGACCTGCTGGACCATATCGTGATCGCCTGGAACGGCAGCCTGGAGGCGACGCGCCTGATCGGCCAGTCCATCACGCTGCTGCACGAGGCCGCGCGCGTCACGGTCGTGCACGCGCAGACCGAGCGCTTCGCGGAGGTGCGGGCAGCGGATCTGTGCGCCTATCTGCGCTGGCACGGCATCGTGGCGGAGGCCGTCAGTCTGCCGGTCGAGGACGGGACGCCGGTCGGCGCGGCGATCCTGGCGGAGGCGGGACGGCGCAACGCCTCCCTGCTGGCCATGGGCGCCTACACGCACAGCCGCGTGCGCGAGTTCCTGCTCGGCGGCGTCACCCGCCATGTCATCGAACACGCCGGCATTCCGGTGCTCATGGCCCACTGAGTGCGGACCTGGGCAGAGCGCTCGGTTTCGACCGGGCGCCCGGTCGCGATGTGGTTCCACCGCCGCAGCCGGGTCCGGGGGGCGCCGGTTGCGCCTCTGCGTCCGGATCCGGCCGGAGAGCGCAATTGTAGCCGGTATCGACGGCGCGCCAGAACAGGTCCCGGAACGCCGCCCCGTGGCGCGAGAGGATGGCGTCGATCAGGACCCGGGCCGCGGCGGCGTCCGCCGCGCTCCAGTCCCCCGGGCGTGGGGCCGGCGGCAGCGTCCCAGCCTCGTCGGCTCCTGCCGCGTCGGCTCCTGCCCCGTCGGCCCCTGCCGCGTCGGCGTCTGGCGCGGGGTCAGGCATTGGCGAGGCAGCGCTCGATCTCCTCGACCGGGTGCTTGGTCAGATCCTTGTCGACCTCCGCCACGACGACCCGCCGCAGGCGCTCGGGCAACGCGCGCCGCATCTCGGCGAGGGTCTTCGGCGGGGCGACGACGATCAGGGCCGTGACCGGATCGAAGGCGTCCAGCGCGTGGGCGACCGCTTTCGCGAAGCGTCGCTCGGCGAGATCATGCCAGTCCGTCTGCGCGATGGCGCTGCGCTGGTCTCCGAGCCTGACCCGCGGCGGCCTGTCGGTGCCCTGCGCGTGGGTCGGCGGGTTCGGGGGCGCCTCGAACGCGAGCTGGACCTGGAGGTCCGGCTTCGGGTGGACGCTCACGTTGCGGAGCACCAGGGCCTTGCGGCCGTCGCAGACGACGACGTAGCCGCCGTGCGGGATCATGCGGGTGCGTGTATCGGACATGCCGCCCATCCCTGCTCTCAGTGGCTCATCAGGCAGCAGACCGGGGCGCCGGCCAGCAGTTCGCGGGTGACGCCGCCGACGACCCACTCGCGCAGACGCCCGTGCCCGTAGGCGCCCGTGACGATCAGGTCCGCCCCATGCTCTGCCGCCGCCTCGACGAGCGCCAGGGACACCAACTCGCCCTGGGCATCGCGCCGGACGCGGATCGCGGAGACGTCATGGGCCTGAAGGAGGCGGAGGGTATCCTGCCCTTCGGAACTGGCTCCGTCGTCGACGGAGACGACGAGCACCTCCGAGGCGCGCTTCAGGAAGGGCAGCGCGTCCCAGACCGCCCGGCGCGCCTCGCGCGTGTTCTTCCAGCCGATCACCACGCGCTTCGCGTCGAGATGGTCCAGATCCGGCGGCACCACCAGCACCGGACGGCCGAGCTGCATGACCGCATCGGCCGGATCCACCGCGAACAGGGGGGGCCCGGGGACTCCGCGGCCGACCACCACGAGGTCGGCGGCCGCGGACTGTGCCGCCAGGAACGCCACCGGGACATCGAGGTTGGAGCGCCACTCGAGGCGGTTGCGGCCGCCGGCCGCCGCCGCGAAGGCCTCGTGGGCGACCCGGAGGTCGTTCAGGACGGTCTCGCCGGAATCGGCCAGCGCGTAGGCGCTCGCCGGCGTCGGGCCCACCGGCGGGACGACATAGGCCGGCTGCTCCGCGGCGACGCCGATCAGGCGGGCGTTGAAGTCGTCGGCGAGGCGGCCTGCCAGGCGCACGCGGTTTCGCGCGCCATCCGTCAGGTCCATGGCGACCATGATGCTCGCATAGGTCATGGAACGTCTCCGGCTCGAAGGACGGCGGCGGGATGACGGCGGGCCCGGCCGGCGCCTCCCGTCGGTTCGGGCCTCAGCCCAGCGTCGGTCAGCCCAGCGTCAGGTGGTCCTCGACGGCGCGCACGCCCGGCGCCGACCACGCCGCGTTCTCGGCGAGCCGGCGCTCGTGCCACGCGTTCACCTTGCCCTCCAGGACGACCTTCGCGTCCTTGACGGTGACCTTGATGGCGTCCGCCTCGAGTTCGGCGTTGCGCTTCAGCGCCGCCAGGATCTTCGCACGCACATCGGGCACGCTCGCCTTCGGCGCCACCTCGATGGTGTTGAGGATGCCGGCCACGCCCGCGAGGCGCTTGATCGACCGGTAGGCTTCTTCCTTCTGATACTGCCAGTCGACCCGGCCGGTCAGCGTCACCCAGCCGTTCTGAACTTTCACCTGCACCGCACCCTTCGGCACGGTCGCGGACCAGTCGAGCATCTGCACGGCGCGCTGGGCGAGGTCCTCGTCGCGCGGCGGCGTCTCGCCGCCGAAGCGGACCTTGATCTCCTCGACGACGCCGCGCACCCCGCGCACCTTCTGGGCCGCCTTCTCGGCGGCGACGCGCTCCGTGTAGCTGGCGACGTGGCCCGTGAGCGTGACGATGCCGTTCTCGACGGCGACGCCGATATGTGCGGCGTCGATGCTCGGGTCGAAGTCCAACTCGTCGATGACGTTCTGGCGGATCAGCTTGTCGCCCATGTCGGTCTCCTCCGATGACGTCCAGGCCGTGCCCGGTCCACGCCGACGCTAGGCCCGGCAGGCGGTCGGGCATTGATCCAGCGCAAAGGGGGCGCCCGCCGGCCTCCGATCCGGCATCGGGCAGGCCCGGGGGCCGCCGGCAACGGCGCAGCCGGCGGTCACGGTGGAGACCATCGCCCGGGCCTCGAACAACCGGTCGAACTGCGGCACGTCCGAGAAGGCGCGCGGAACGCGTGCGTTGCCCGAGATCAGGGCGAAGGGGATACCCTTCCGGCGCAGGGCGCAGGCCAGCGGGAAGCCGGAGCCGTGATTCAGGTCGATGCTGACCACCGCGAAGTCCGGAGGCGTCTCGTCCAGGCAGCGGGCCGCCTCCGCGCTGGTTCCGTAGGGTCCGCGCACCGCGCAGCCGGCCTCGGCGAGGACGTCCTCCAGCCACATGCCCGGCAGGGCCTGCGGCTCCGCCACCAGCACGACCGGCCTGTCCCCTGGTCCGCTCCTCATCGCCCGTCTCCCGGTGCCGTTGCGGTGCGACCAGGATGGACCGGTCGGTCCGGTCCGCGTTGCGCCAGATCAAGGGCGGCGTGACCGTACCGCTCAGGACCATGCCGGGCTCCTGCCGGACTCATGCCGGGCTCATGCCGCGGAACGCGACGCGGCCGGCTTCGCCGCGAACCGGATCGAGCGGGCCACCCTGAGGGCCGCCGCGAGGTCGTCCCGGTCGGTGCCGTAGCGGTGCCAGAGATTCTCCAGCCAGTCCGGAGGCCCGGCCTCGGCCTCCGGGATCTCGGAAAACGGCACATGGTACATGCCGTCGAGCGCCTCGATGCCGTAGCCGGTGACGGCCCATTGCCGGCCCTGCCAATGCACGGGGGCGGTGAGATCGTGGCTCATGGGGATGCCTCCTTATACCGTGGCCTCGGACAGTTGGGCGACCAGGCAGGTGTCGGCCCGCAGACGCCAGTCGACGATGCCGGCCGCTTCGCAGAACAGCGCCTGGGCCGCGCAGGCCGCGGTGCCCTCCGACCGGGCGGGGACGATGACCTGGTGCTGCAGGATACGGTGGTCGTGGCCGCTATCGTCCGGCACGACCTTGTGGAAGGTCACGAGGTATTGGCGCATGGTGCGCCTCCTGTCCGAGAATCCCTTCAGCCTGGGGCCCGCAGGGACCGGCGGCCTTGATCCAGCGCAAGGATGGGCGCCCGGTCAGGTTTCCGGGGCCGGCGGGAAGAGACGGTCTCGGCTGGGCTCGGTCCCGATGCCGGCCGCCGCCCGGGCGGCCCGGTGCGCCTGCGTCTTCCCGTGCAGCGGCCAGTACCGCTCCATCGCCAGGTAGGTGAACGAGGCCGACCACCCGATCAGGAGCAGGCCGTTGAGGGCCTCGACCCCGGCGAGCAGCCGCGTGTGCGAGCTCGGGAAATGGTCGCCGAACCCGAGGGACGTGTAGGCCACCACGGAGAAGTACAGGCAGTCCTCGAAGGTCTCGACCGGCGCGCCCGCGAAGGTGCCGATGCCGAGCCGGAGCACGAGCAGCCAGTAGGCGCCGGCGTAGATCCAGACGGCGACGGTGTGTCCGACGAAGGTCATCAGCACCACGGCCAGGATGCGGACCCGCGGCGGGACCGGCAGCTCGGACAGGTGCTCCGAGGTCAGCCGCAGCGTCTCGTAGAGGACCAGGATCGTGGACACGACGAGGGCGACGCTGGCCGTCATGGCGAGGAGCATGGCGCTGGACCGGACGACTGTTCCCCTCGACCCTGCCTGAGACACCGCGGACCTCATTGACCTGGCTCAAGCGGCCCCGCAGCCGCGCGGTGATCCAGATCAAAGCGCGTCCTTCCCGGATGGCCTCCTCTACAAGCGGCGCCCCGCGACGGGCGCCCCGACAGGGGAGACGACCATGGCCGACGTGCATGTGGCCGAGGAACTCTGGTCCACCAGCATGCTGCCTGAGGGCATTCTGGAGCGGTGGTTCGTGGCGGACGGAGCGCGCGTGCGCGCCGGCGAGGCCGTGGCCGCCGTCCGCATCGGCGATGCCCTGCACGACATCGCCTCGCCGGCCGAGGGCTGCCTGACGGTCCTCGCCCCCGTGAACCAAGTGGTCGACCCCGGCTGCGTCATCGCCGAGGTCCACGCCTGACGCCGCGCCGCGGCGATGGTTTCAACACCGGCCGTGGCGCGGCGCCCGGCCGGTCCTATCGGAGGCAGATCATGTCCCGCGCGGACCCGGCCCCAACACAATCGCCGACGTGGCGGACGGACGAGATTCTGGTCAGCATCCTGCAGTACACGGCCGGCATCGCGCTGGTGCTGACGGCGTGGGTGCTGGCCTTCACCGACCATGCCCGTGCGGCGGGGTCCGCGCTGCTGCCGGGCTTGCTCATCATCATGCTCTACGGCGCCAACCAGATCCGCTTCCGGGCCGTGCTGGAACGGACGGTCCTGCTCGTCGGGGTTTGGACGCTGGTCGCACCCTGGGCCCTCGGCTTCGCGGCGAATGACGGCGCGACCTGGGCGCATGTCGTTCTCGGGAGCCTGGCCGTCGCCTCCGCCACGGCCCTGCTGCGGATCGCGAGGCGGCCATGACGGTCTCGCGGCCCGCCGCCTGCGCGGCGCTCCTCGCCGGCCTTCTGGCGGTCGGAACCGGCGCCGCGGCGGCCGATCCCGACGAGGGTCACCGCCTCCGGGGATGGACCATCGCCACGCAGCTCTGCAGCCCGTGTCACGTCATCGGTCGCGTCCCGCAGGCCGGCGACGCCATGGGACCGTCCTTCGTCCGGATCGCCAACATGCCCTCGACGACCGGACTGGCGCTCAACGTCTTCCTGCAGAGCCACCACCAGCGCATGCCGAGCCTGCGGCTCGACCGCGACGAGATGGATGCGGTCATCGACTACATCCTCAGCCTCAAGGAGGCCGAGGCCATCCGGCCATGAGGCGCGGCACGCTTTCGGAGCCGTCCGGGACGAGACGCGGATTCCGTCCGCAGACATGCCTGCCGCCCGTCAGGCCGCCCGCGACGGCCTCGGAGCCGGGCAGGCCCCGCGCCGGACGGCCGCGGCTTCCTGGCGTCAGCGATGGGCTGGGCGTCGGCGATGCACCGGTCGCGCGGGTCGCGGCCTTCGGGGCGGCCGTCGCGTCTCCGCGCCGTCAGGATACCGGAACCGAGGCGCCGGAGGTATCGGCCTTCAGGTGCTCCCGGAACCACCGCGCCGCGTGCTGTGCCACCGTCTCGAGCGTCCCCGGCTCCTCGAAAAGGTGCGACGCACCGGGCACGACGACCAGGCGCTTGACGCAGGTCAGACGGGCCAGGGCCGCCTCGTTCAGGGCGAGGACCTCGGGGTCGCGGCTTCCCACGAGCAGCAGCGTCGGAGCCCGCACGCGGGCCAGGGTCGCGCCCGCCAGGTCGGGTCGGCCGCCGCGCGACACGATCGCCCCGACCTGATCCGGCTCGGCGGCGGCCGCAATCAGCGCGGCCGCAGCCCCGGTGCTCGCGCCGAAATAGCCCCGCGGGAGCCGCCGCAGATCCCGCTGGCCGGAGAGCCACGCGGCCACGGAGCGCAGCCGCCCGGCCAGGAACGGGATGTCGAAACGCAGCTGGCCGGTCCGGCGGTCGGCCGTCTCTTCGCTCGGGGTCAGAAGGTCCGCCAGCACCGTCGCGAAGCCCACCGCATTGAGCGCCTGCGCGACGCTGCGGTTGCGCGGGCTGAAGCGGCCGCTTCCGGACCCGTGCGCGAACAGGATGACGCCGCGGGGCGTGCGCGGAACGTGCAGGTCGGCCGCCAGGAACGCCGCGGCGGCCGGAATCCGGATCTGCTGCTCGCGCGGAGCGAGGATTTCGTCCATGGCCAGCTCCTCCGCTGGGGAGAGGATCGCGCCGGCGGCTCAGAGGCCGACCGGGAAGGTTTCCGGCACCTCGCCCGCATCCCACTCGGCCGTCCGCTCCAGGGGCGTCACCGCGCGTGTCTCGTCGAAGTGGAGGATCGCGTCGAACTGCTCCGGAAGGCAGGCTCGGGCATAATGGCTCTGCAGCTCCGTATCGGGCCGGTAGATGACGCCGATCGCCCGCTCGATCCGGTCGGTCCGGAGGATTTGCTCCGCCTCCCCGCCGAGGGTGAGGGGCAGCAGGAAGCGGCCTATGCCGAGGGCGTGGAACAAGGCCTCGTAGCTGTCGGGTCGCGCGGGACGCACGCGCTTGCGCTCGGCCGGCTGATCCCAGTCGGAGGCGGCCGTCACGGTCCCCGCGTAGGTGGTGAAGCCGACGCTCACGACGGCGCGGCCGTGGCGTTCCCGCAGCAGCTGCCCCAGGTTCAGTTCGCCCCGCTCGCCCATCGCAGTGGCGCGGGCGTCGCCGAGATGGGAGTTGTGCGCCCAGACGGCGATCTTCACCGGGCCGGGCCGGCGCTCCAGATGCGCCACCAGCCGCTCCAGGCTGTCGGCCATGTGGCGGTCCCGCAGGTTCCAGGAGGAGACCTCCGCCAGGAACATCGTGCGGTAATAGGCTTCGGCGCTCTTGACGACCCGTGCGTTCTGCTCGGCGTTGAAGAGTTCCTCGCCATCGGCGCTGCCGCTCCAGGACAGGGTATCGGCCGTGCGCCGCTGCAGCGCCAGGAGCTGGGCGACGGCCTGCTCCTGGCAGGATCCGATGCCCTTCAGCCCGGTCATGAAGCCGTAGGCCTGGCCGCTGTCGCCGAACCGGTCGAAGCAGGCGTAGCGCGTACGCGCCACCGCGGCGGCGGCCGGGTCGACGGCTTCCAGGCAGCGGAGCACCGCCTTCATCGAGGCGCGCAGGCTGTAGAGATCGATGCCGTACACGCCCACCCGCGCCTGCGCCGGCAGGCCCTGGTTGTGGATGCGCAGCCACTCGACGAACTCGACCATCTGGGTGTTGCGCCACATCCAGGTGGGGAAGCGGCGGAAGCCGGCGAGCGCCTCGACGGCGTCGAGGTCGTCGCTGTCGCCGCGGACGTAGCGGTTCACCCGCCAGGCATCCGGCCAGTCGGCCTCGATGGCCACGGCCCCGAAGCCCTTGTCGGTGATCAGCCGCCGGGTGATCTCCGCCCGTTCCCGGTAGAACTCGTGCGTCCCGTGGGAGGCCTCGCCGAGGAGCGCGAAGCGCGCGTCGCCGATCAGCGCCAGCAGCGGATCGTAGTCGTCGGGGCCGCCTTCCAGGGGGATCGCCGCCGCGCGCAGGCGGCGGAGGACCGTGGGGTCCGGCGCGTCGTCGGCGTGCGCCGCGGCGGGATCGGCCGCACCCGCGGCCTGCGCGCGCCCGAGCAGCCGGCGCACCTCGTCGTCGCTCGTCTGCGTGAAATCCCGGTACGCGGCGCCCACCGCCCAGAACGGTTCGGGCAGGTCGGCGCAGACGACCGCATCCGCCTTGTGTTTCAGCCGCTCGACCGTCTCGCGGGAGGCGGTGGGCACGGCCACGACCACCTCCTTCGGCTGGCGCTGCCGGATCGCCCGGATGGCGGCCTGCATCGAGGCGCCGGTGGCCAGGCCATCGTCCACCAGGATGACGGTGCGCCCGCGGACATCGGCGGGCGCACGCCCGCCGCGATAGACGCGCTCGCGCCGCAGGAGCTCCTCTTGCTCCTGCGCGGTGACCGCGTCGATCAGGTAGGGGGGGACCTTCAGGGACGCGACGATGTCCTGGTTGAGAACCCGCACACCGCCGCTGGCGATGGCACCCATGGCGAGTTCCTCGTAGCCCGGCACGCCGAGCTTGCGCACGATGAACACGTCGAGGGGCGCGTGCAGCGCGTCGGCCACCGCGGCCGCCACCGGAACGCCGCCGCGCGGCAGCGCCAGGATCACGACGTCGGAGCGCCCGGCGAAGGCGGCGAGTCCGTTGACGAGTTCCCGACCCGCTTCGGCGCGGTCGCGAAAGATGCGCTCGGCCATCGCCACCCTCCCGCTGCGCGGATCCCGGAACAGGATCGTCGTTCTCCGGGGCGGGCGACCCGACGCGTCGGGCCCGCCCCGGGCTCGCGTTCGAATGCCGGCTACGCGGCCTGAACGGCGATCGTCTTCTCGGCCTTCGCCTCCGCGGTCTTCGGCAGCGTCACCGTCAGCACGCCGTTCTTGAGGACCGCCTCGATCTTGCTCGCGTCGACGCCCGGCGGCATGCGGAAGGCCCGCTCGATGGCGCCGAACCGGCGCTCGGACAGGTAGAAGCCCTCGCCCTTGCGTTCCTGGTCTTGCCGCTTCTCCCCCTTGATCATCAGCATGCCGTCGGTGACTTTGACCTCGACATGCTTCTCATCGATCCCGGGAAGCTCGGCCGTGACTTCGTAGCAGGTCGGCTTGTTCTGTATGTCGGCCACGGGAGACAGTTGCCACAGCGCGCCGCCGGTGAACGGCGTGGTGGCCGCCCCGAGGAAATCGAAGGGCACGCGCTTCAGGCTGCGCGCCAGGTCGTCGATGAGATGATCGATGTCCCGGCGCACATTCTCGAACGGACGCCATTCGGCCGGTGCGGACGCGCGCTCCGACCCGTCGCTGCTGACCGACACTTTTGTACCGGACTCGGCCATGGGGAATGCCTCCTCTCAAGAAGTGGTCCGCATCGGTAGGGCCCGCACCCCGATGCGGCATTGATTCACCTCAAGATCAACCGCGCCAGAAGACACGAAAATAAACGATAATCAGAATACGAATATTTGGAAAAACGACGACATCAACAAGACATCGAGACAGCCCCAGGCTGTCCACGCAGGATCTCCATCCGCACCGCAGGCGCGCGCGGGCGGCCGGGATCCAGCCGTCGGTCCCAGGGCGGCCTGCCCGCGCGCCTTCGTCAGCGATGATGCGCGGAGACGGCGCGCAGAACCTCGCCCGACAGCCCGGCGCCGACCTTGTGGGAGATGTCCCCGAGGCTCACCATGCCGACGAGCTTCTGGTCGGCGTCGATGACCGGAAGGCGGCGGACCCGCTTGTTCTCCATGATCTTGATCGCCAGAGCGAGATCGTCATCCGGAGCGCAGCAGGCGACCCGGGTGGTCATCACGTCGGTCGCGGTCATCGTCTGCGGGTCCTTGCCGTCCGCCAGGGCGCGGCACGCGATGTCCCGGTCGGTGACGATGCCGACCAAGTGGCCGTCCGACTTGACGGGCAGCGCGCCCACATCGGCATCCCGCATCTGCCGCGCAATCACGTCGACGCGCGTCTCGGCCGAGACGAAAGTCGCACCTTTGTGCATGACGTCACGGACTTTCATGAGCTTGGCCTCGTGCTGATGGTTTCGGATCCGCCCCGGAATCGCCTCCGCGCGGATTCTGTCTGAAACCCTCTTCCGGCTGGAATGACCGGCATTGATGCAGGTCAACGGAAGTTTCGTTCAGCTCAAGACTTCGTCCGAAGCTCTTGCCCGAAGCACAGGCGTTCCGCGGGCCCCGGCGACCGGTGCGCGAAACCTTCCGCGGCTCAGTGCGCCATCAGGGTCGGCACCGTTATCCTGCGGAGGAGGTCGCGGCTCGCCCCGCCGAGGAAGACCTCGCGCAGGCGGGAATGGCCGTAGGTCCCCATCACGAGAAGGTCGACGCCGGCCTGGGCGACCTCCGCCAGCAGGGTTTCGCCGACGGTGGTGCCGCTGATGATCGCGCGGTAATCGGCGGCGATGCCGTGGCGACCCAGATGCTTCACCACGCGGGCGCCGCCCTCGCTAACGCCGGCCACCGCCTCCGTCTGCACCGTGAGGACGCGCACGCGCTCGGCGCGGCTCAAGAGCGGCAGCGCATCGGCCAGCGCCCGTGCGGCCGCGGCGCTGCCGTCCCAGGCCACCGTGACGGCGCCGAACCGCGCCGGCCGGCCCCACCGCGCCGGCACCACGAGGATCGGCCGGCCCGCTCCGAGGAGAAGGTCTTCGATATAGGCATCCGCCGGCTTGTCGCGGCCCGGATCGGCCCGCTCGACCACGATGAGATCGGCGAGGCGGGCCCGATCCAGCAGGGGGCTCCGGATGTCGCCCGCGCTCCCGCTCAGGGTTTCCGTCTCCATCGGCACGTCGGCGGTTCTGGCGGCGTAGGACAGGTCGTCGGCGGCGTCGCGCACCACCGCGAGGGCGGCCTCACGGGCCGAGAGGGCGAAGCCATAGGGCAGCTCCGCCAGGGGGGCCTCATCGCCGCCCTCCGGCTGGAGGTACAGGCATCCGGCCGCGGCCCCGACCTCCCGGGCCAGGGACAGCGCGTAGGGCCCGGCGGCCTCTCCGACCGCGTCCGCGACGATGAGCAGATCCTTGATCATGGCGCGCATCCTGTGAGGGCGAACCGGAGGACGATCCGCGTTCCGGTCCAGGCCGCCAGGGTGCGCCGATGGGCACGGCGAGCCTTGATTCATCGCAAAGAGGCCGGACGGCCGGCCTTTGATGTCCCTCAATGCCGCGCCCGGGCGTGAGGCGGATCCTGGCGGCTCACTCGGGCACGCGGAGGCGGGCGATGCGTGACGTCCTGGTCGTCTATTATTCGCGCTCGGGAACGACCGACGTGGTGGCCCGGGCGCTCGCGACCGCGCTCGGCGCCGACCTCGATCGGATCACGCCTGCGGTTTCCTATGCGGGGGCGGCGGGATTCGTGAGAGGCCTGTGGCATGCGCTCCGTCGGATCGGGCCGCCGATCCGGAAGCGCTTCGATCCGGCGCCGTTCAAGACGGTCGTCCTGTGCTCACCCGTCTGGGCCGGCCGGCTTCCCGGGCCGGTGCGGACCTACCTCCAGGAGGCCGGGGCGCCGCCGCACCTGCTCGGCGTCGCCGTCTCGGGCTCGGGGGGCGCGCAGGCCGCCTTCTTCCGGGATCTGGAGCAGATCAGCGGCTGCGCCGGCATGCCCACCCTCTCGTTGACCCAACGCCAGGTCCTGACCGGCGCGTATCGCCCGTCCCTGGACGCGTTTGCCCAGACGGCGCGTCGCGGCTTGAGCGACGCGGCCCCGGCCCGGCCCCGCGCGGACGGCAACGCGCCGGATCGGTCCGGTCCGGACGGCCTTCCGGGCGGCGGACTCATCGCCTGAAGGCGGGCAGCAGGGGAAGGAACGTGATCGCGATCTCGAGGGCGATCAGCAGGACGACCACGATCTCCAGGCGCAACGAACGGTTCGTGTGCATCAGGTCGGTGAGCGCGGTCGCCGTCGCGCCGATCACGGTGAGCTTGCGATTCAGCGTGGCCGTCCGCTCCCGCAGCTCGTACTCGTCCTCGAGGCGCGCGTAGAGGCGTTCCAGGCCGGGCTGATCCCACAGCACCTCGGGCTTCTCCTCGACCGCCACGCGCCCCGACACCCTGTGCTGGACGAGCAGCGTGCTGCCGACATGCTTCAGGACGGCCCGACGGCCGCCCGATGCGCGCCCCGTCTCGGCCAGGCGCCGCGCCAAGGGCTCGATCACGTCGAAGACAGCCGCGACCTCGATCTCGTTCTGCGCCAGCGCCGTGCTCTTGGCGAGGATGTCGGCGATGACGATCAGGCGCCCGGGCGTCAGCTGGCGGATGGCGATCCGGCCGCCGGGCACGACCTGATCGTCGTGATCCGGCCCGATCTCGATCGTGGCGGTCTCCTCTTCCGGCCGCGTCACGGGACCGCGGACGCGCGACAGCAGGCCTGCCGCCATCGCCTCCTCCTCGCTCGGGGACAGCCCGACCGTCACCACGACCCCGTAGCGGAAGACCACCGCGAAACCGCACCCGACCCGCAAGGCGAGCGGGTTGATCGCGAGCGTGTCGTTGCGTTCGAGACCCGCCGTATCGATGCGGTCGCCGAGGATCCGGGCGCGGGCGATCAGGCGTTGCGGTTCGACCGGCAGCGTGTCCTGGCTCAGCGGAACCCCCGACCGCGTCGATCCGATGCCCGGCCGCGAGAGGGACCCGGCGCCCGGTTTGATCCAACGCAAGGTGTCCCGTCGCCCCGCGCAATACGGTCCCGGGCACGGCGGCGACACGCGCGCCGGACCCGTTGAGGGAGCGGAGGATGCGCACCATCGACAATCAATCGCAGGACATCTTCCTGAACGGATTGAGTCTCCTGCTGGGCGTCGGCCTGATCGCGGCGCCCTGGTATTTCGGATTCGCGTCCGAGACCGCCGCGGCTTGGAACGCCTGGATCTTCGGCACCACGGTCGCGATCCTCGCCGTGCTGGCGCTGATGCAGACCTACGACTGGGAGGTCTACGCCATCGCGGCAGGGGGACTCTGGGTCTGCCTGGCCCCTTGGGCACTCGGCTTCCAGGAGGCCACGGTGGCGACGTGGGCGCATGTGAGCTTCGGCATCGCGCTGATCATCTCGGCGAGTTCCGAAGTCTGGCGCCTGCGCGAATCCCCGTCGGCCTACGAGGTCTGAGCCGGCGCCGCCCCCCTGGCCCGCCCCCCCGCCGTGCCGCGGCCTGCCTCGTCCTCCGGGGGGCCGCCGTTCCGACCCTCGTCGGATCCGGCCCTGGAGGCGTGGCGCCCGCGCCGATGCGCTGGAGCCCCCGTCGGGGATCGACCGTGCGGGAGCGCGGGTCCGCCCTCGGTCCGTCGAGGGCCGTGAAGCCATCGTGGTCGTGACGCTCGTAACGCTGCCGTGGCCCCTCGGGGCGCATTCGAGGCGCGGCGCGCCGGCGTTCCCCCCGCTGAGCATCGGATCCATCAGGGCGTCCCGGAGCGGTGGGCGAAGAGCTGCGCCAGGGCGCAGGAGGCCAGCCGCACCTCCGGGCTGTCGGAGCGGCTCGTCAGGATGATCGGGACACGGGCGCCGAGCAGCAGACCGGCGGCGTCGGCGCCCGCGAGATGGATCAGCTGCTTGGCGAGCATGTTGCCCGACACGAGGTCCGGCACCACGAGGATGTCGGCCTCGCCCGCGACCGGCGACACGAGGGCCTTCGCGGCGGCGGCGGCGCGGGAGATGGCGGTGTCGAAGGCCAGCGGCCCGTCGACGAGGCCGTCCGTGATCTGCCCGCGCCCGGCCATCTTGCACAGGGCCGCCGCGTCGAGGGTCGAGCCGAGCTTCGTGGAGACCGTCTCGACGGCCGAGAGGATCGCCACCTTGGGCTGCGTGATGCCGAGCGCGCGGGCGAGGTCGATGGCGTTCTGCACGATGTCGCGCTTCTCCTCCAGGCTCGGCGCGATGTTGACGGCGGCATCGGTCAGGAACAGCGGCTTGGGGTAGCTCGGCACGTCGAGGGCGTAGACGTGGCTCATGCGCCGCTCGGTCCGCAGGCCCGTCGCCCGGGCAATGGCGGCCGCCAGGATCTCGTCGGTGTGGAGCGCGCCCTTCATCAGCGCCGTCACCCGGCCGGCGCGGGCGAGGGAGACCGCCTTCTCCGCCGCGGCGTGGCTGTGGGGCGCGTCGACGATCTCGATGCCGTCGAGGACGAGGCCGGCCGCGCGCGCCGCGGCCTCGATCTTCGGCCGCGGCCCCACCAGAACCGGCACGATCAGCCCGGCCTCGCGCGCGGCGCGCGCGCCCTCGAGCGAGACCGCATCGCAGGGATGGACGACGGCCGTCAGCGCCGGGGCGAAGCGGCGCGCCGCCGCAATCATGGGTTTCCAATGCACGCCCCGCTCGTGCAGGTGGACCTCCGGCAGCAGGACGCGCGGCCGGCGCACCTTGTCGGCGGGGGCCAGCACCTCGGCCTCGCCGGTGATGACCGTCTCGCCCTGCGCATTCAGGCAGACGCAGTCGAGGCGGACCCGCTGATCGGCGGCCTCCTTGGCGCGCACGGTGACGCGCGCCGTCACCGTGTCGCCGATCCGGACCGGATGCAGGAACCGCAGGGACTGGCTGAGATAGACCGTGCCGGGCCCGGGCAGTTCGGTGCCGAGCACCGCCGAGATCAGCGACCCGCCCCAGAGCCCGTGCGCGATCACCCCGTGGAACCGGTCCGTGGCGGCATAGTCCCGATCGAGATGAGCCGGGTTCACGTCGCCGGAGGCCAGGGCGAACAGGCTGATGTCCTGCGCCTGCAGGGTGCGGGTCAGGCTGGCGGTGTCGCCCACCGCGATCTCGTCGAAGGTGCGGTTCTCGATGAAGCGGGGCGGTTCCATCGGGCCACCCGCTCAGGCTTCCAGCACGTAGGCGCCGGGCGCGTCCCCGAGCACCGCGTAGCCCGAGGCCGGTGCGCCCATCGCGGGCGGCGGGGCGGGCGGCCCCGACCGCTCGGCGAGCCAGGCGGCCCAGGCGGGCCACCAGGACCCTTCACACTGCGGCGTCTGCCCGATCCAGGTGTCGGGATCGCGGTAACGGTCGGTCGCCCGCGTGGTGCGGATCCGATGACGGGCCTGCTTCCGCCCCGGCGGCGCGACGATCCCGGCATTGTGGCCGCCGCTGGCGAGGACGAAGGTGACGTCGGTATCGGCGAGGGGGTGGATCTTGAACACCGAACGCCAGGGCGCGACGTGATCGCGCTCCGTGGCCGCCGCGAAGACCGGGACGCGGATGTCGCTGATGGAGACCGGCCGGTCTCCGGCCAGGAAACGCCCCTCCGCGAGATCGTTGTCGAGGAACAGGCCACGCAGATATTCGGCGTGCATCCGCGCCGGCAGGCGCGTCGCGTCCGCGTTCCAGGCCGTCAGGTCTGTCATCGGCTGTCGCCGCCCCAGGAGATAGTCGCGGACGATCCGGGACCAGATCAGGTCGTTCGAACGCAGGAGCTGGAAGGCGCCGGCCATCTGCCGGGCATCGAGGGTGCCCTGGCTGCGCATCAGGCTCTCCAGGAAGCTGATCTGGCTCTCGCCGATGAACAGCGTCAGCTCTCCGGCCTCGGTGAAGTCGAGCTGCGCGGCGAACAGGCTGAGTGAGGCGAGGCGCGCGTCGCCGTCCCGGCTCATCGCGGCGGCCGCGATGGCGAGCAACGTCCCGCCCAGGCAATACCCGGCCGCGTGGATCGGATGGCCGGGAACGATGGCCGAGACGGCCTCGAGGGCCGCCATCACGCCGAGCCGGCGATAATCGTCGAAGGACACGTCCCGGTCCTCCGGACCGGGATTGCGCCAGGAGATCATGAAGACGGTGTGGCCCTGGGCCGTGAGGTACCGGACCAGGGAGTTTTCGGGCGACAGATCGAGGATGTAGAACTTCGTGATCCAGGCCGGGACGATCAGCACCGGCTCCGGCCGGACCGCGGTCACGGTGGGGGCGTACTGGATCAGCTCGATCAGCCGGTTGCGGAACACGACCTTGCCGGGCGAGACCGCCACCGCGCCGCCGACCGGGAAGGCGTCGGCGCCGACCGGCTTCAGACCTTCGGCTGCGCGCTGGGCGTCCTCGGCGGCATTGAGCAGGCCCGTGACGAGGTTCGCACCGCCGGTCCGCACGGTCTCGCCTAGCACGACCGGATTGGTCCAGGGCAGGTTCGAGGGCGCGGCGGCATCGAGGACTTGGCGCGCCGCGAAGGCGACCATGGTCTCGTGGGCGCGGCACACGCCGGGCACGCCGGTCGTGGCGTTGTGCCACCATTGCTGGGTCAGCAGGAACGACTGGCAGGCGAGGCTGAAGGGCCAGATCTGCCAGGCCGGATCGTCGAAGCGGTGGTCCTGGGGCAGCGGATCGATGCACGGCGCAGCATGGCCCTGCAGGACGGCGCTCCGGGCGGCGAACTGCGCGAGGCGCACCTGCTTCCGCAGGAGCTTCATCACCAATGTGGCCTGCTTGCCGGGCGAGAAGGCCGCGTGGATGGCCCAGTCGAACCACGCCTCGGCGAGGGCCGCGGGGGAGAGGCCGGCCGTCATCCGGGCGACGGACGCGTGCACGCTCTGATCGATCGCGCGTCGGACCGGCGCCAGATCGTCCTCGTCCTCGGGGGGATCGGGCCGGGATGCCGGGCTGGGGACCTCCGGGATCGGGCGCAGACGCAACCCGGGCCGCGGCGGCTCAGCGGCCGTCTCGGCCCGGTCTCTCACCTCAGCGTCGAGCATGCACGGTCTCCTGCGACGCCGCGCAGGGTACGGCAGGCGCAGCCGCCGTCCCGTGATTCAGATCAAGGTGCGGCGGACGGCCCCCGGCCGCAGTCCCCCGAGGTCACGAGAGGGCGACCGTCTTGCGGAACCGCAGGATCGCCGCGACGACGAACACGGCGCCGATCGCGCTCACCACCACGATGCGGGTCCAGACCGCGTCGAGACCGGCGCCCCGGTAGAGGATCGCCTGCGCGAAGGCCACGAAATGGACCGTGGGGGAGGCCTGGAGGAGCGTGGCGAGCCAGGGCGGCATGCTCTCCAGCGGCGTGTTGCTCCCGGACAGCATGGCGAGCGGCAGGTAGACCAGGAGGTAGATCAGGCCGAGCTGCGGCATCGAGCGCGCGAGGGTGCCCAGGAACAGGCCGATCGCCGTCGCGAAGAACAGGTACGCCGCCGTCCCGACCAGAAACAGCGGGATGGAGCCGATGATCGGCACGTGCAGCAGGCCCCGCACGACGAGGACGAGGGACAGGCCCACGGCCACCAGGATGACGAGGCCGTTGGACCAGACCTTCGCCATGGCGATCTCGAAGGGCGTGACCGGCATCACCAGCAGGTGCTCCAACGTCCCCCGCTCGCGCTCCCGCACCACCGCCGCACCGGCCAGGATGATGGCCAGCATCGTCACGCTGTTGAGGATCCCCATCACGCTCGTGAACCACGCCGTCTCGGCATTGGGGTTGAAGGCGATGCGCGCGACGAGTGCGACCGGCGCCGGCGCCGCCCCCCCTGCGCGGCCGACGAAGCGGGCGACCTCGTCGGCCACGATCTGCTGCGCGTAGGCTGCGCCGAGGCCGGCCTGCACCATTGCGGTGGCGTCGATGTCGAGCTGGAGCCGGGCTGGCTTCAGACCGAGCAGGTCGGCTTGGAAGCGCGGCGGGATGTCGAGCACGAACGTGTGGGTGCCCGCGTTCAGCGCCGGGACGATGTCCCGTTCGGCGATGGCGACGGGCGGCTTGAAATGGGGGGGCAGGAAGGCCTGCGTGATCTGCCGGGACAGCGTCGAGCGGTCCTCGTCGACGATGGCGATCGCGGCGTTGTGCAGTTCCTGCGAGCTGCTCTGCGCCTGCGCCAGGATGGCGAGGGAGAAGCTGTAGACGACGAGGCCCAGCAGGACGTAGTCGCGCCCGAAGCTGCGCAGCTCCTTGGTCCCGAGCCAGACGATGTTCGCGAGGGTGGCCACGGCGCAGTCCCGTCCGCGATCAGGATTCCTGCCGGGGCATCGCCAGGCAGGCCGCCGCGGTCAGGACGGGGACGAATACAGCCAGGATGGCGAGGCTGCCGGCGAGGTCGGCCCAGCCGAGGCCCTTGGTGAAGGCCCCGAGGCTCACCGGCAGGTAATAGGTCATGGGGAAGCGCCGCCCCAGGATGCGCCCCAGGCCCGACAGGGAGGCCACGGGGACGAGCATCCCGGCGAACATGGTGGCGGGCAGTACGGTCAGGATGGCGGTGCCGAACAGGGCCGCGATCTGGGTCCGCGCGAAGGTCGAGACCAGCATCCCGTAGGCCGTCGTCGCCGTCACGTAGATCAGCGTGCCGACGACCAGGACCGAGGCGCTCCCCTTCAGCGGGACCCCGAAGACGAACTGGGCCAGCAGGACCATCAGCGCGAAATTGACGAGCGCCAAGCCGATATAGGGGAGCTGCTTGCCCAGCAGGAATTCCAGGCGCGTCAGGGGCGTCACGTAGAGATTGGTGATCGAGCCGAGCTCCTTCTCGCGCACCACCGCCAGCGCCATCATGATCGCCGGGATCAGGGCGAGCTGGAGGGCGATCTGCGCCGGCACCATCGCGAAGATGCTGTCGAAATCCTGGTTGTACTTGAAGCGGACCGCGATCTCGGCCTGGGGAGCCGGATCGGCCTTGGCAGGAAATCGCCGCGGATCGGACAGATAGCGCTGGTGCACCCCCGACAGGTAGCCCCGGATGGTCTGCGCGAAGAACGGCCGGGCTCCGTCGATCCAGGCCGCCACCTGCGTCGGCCGCCCGCGGGCCACGTCCCGGCCGAAGCCCGGCGGGATCTCGATCGCGGCCGCGATGTCCCCCCGGGCGAGCCGCCGCTCGAGATCGCCGAACCCCGACAGGGGCGCGGTCTCCACGAAATAGCGCGAGCCGCGCAGGTCCTCGAGATAGGCGCGGCTCGCATGGCTCCGGTCGTGATCGAGTACCGCGAAGGCGACGCTGTTCACGTCGGTGGAAATGCCGAAGCCGAAGACCAGCATCAGGAAGGTCGTGCCCAGGACCGCGAAGGCGAGGCGGACCCGGTCGCGCGCCGGTTCCAGCGCCTCGCGACGCGCGCAGGCGAGGAGCCGGCGCGGGCTGACCGGGATGATGCCGTCCGTCCGGGGGCCGGACGGGGGAAGCCGCGCCTCCGTGATCGCGGGCGTCTGCGGGGGCGCTCCGGTGCCGCCGGCTCCGGCCCGTTCGAGGAGGGCGACGAAGGCGTCCTCCAGGGTGGCGGCCCCGCAGCGCGCCACCAGTCCCGCGGGGGTGTCGATGGCCAGGACCCGCCCCGAATCCATCAGCGCGAGGCGGTCGCAGCGTTCGGCCTCGGCCATGAAGTGGGTCGACACGAAGATCGTCACGCCCTGGCGGCGCGCGAGATCGAGCAGGAGAGCCCAGAAGCGGTCGCGTGCCGGCGGATCCACCCCGGAGGTCGGCTCGTCGAGGATGAGGAGTTCGGGCCCGTGGACGACGGCCACCGCCAGGGACAGGCGCTGCCGGATGCCGAGCGGCAGGTCCTCGGCACGCTGATCGACGTGGCGGGCGAGGTCGAACTGCGCGACGAGTTCGGCCACCCGGGCGCGCCTGGCCTCGGGGCTGAGCCGGAACAGGCGGGCATGCAGGGCGAGGTTCTGCCGGACGGTCAGCTCGGCATAGAGCGAGAAGGCCTGCGACATGTAGCCGACCCGTCGGCGCGCCGCGATGCCGCCCGCGGCGACCGGCTCCCCGAACAGGAGCGCCTCGCCCTCGCTCGGTGGCAGGAGGCCGGTCAGGACCTTCATGGTCGTGGTCTTGCCGCAGCCGTTCGAGCCGACGAACCCGAAGATCTCCCCGGGCAGGATGTCGAAGCTGACGCGGTCCACCGCCGTGAAGGCGCCGAACCGCCGTGTCAGGTCGCGCGCGGTGATGATCGGCCGGTCGCGCCCGGGGGCGGCCCTGGGCGGCACCGGCGCCCGGGACGGGGGCGCGTCCGCCTGCGGCAGCAGGGCCGTGAAGGCGGCCTCGACGCCGGCCGCGCCGGTCCGCCGCCGCAGCCCCTCCGGGGAGCCCGTGGCGACCACCCGGCCGTCGTTCATGGCGACGAGCCAGTCGAAGGCCTCCGCCTCCTGCATGTAGGCCGTGGCGACCAGCACCGACATGGCCGGGCGCCGCGCCCGGATGCGCCCGATCAGCTCCCAGAACTGCCGGCGCGAAAGCGGATCGACCCCGGTGGTCGGCTCGTCGAGGATCAGCAGGTCGGGATCGTGGATCAGGGCGCAGCAGAGGCCGAGCTTCTGGCGCATGCCGCCGGACAGCTTCCCGGCCGGGCGGTCCGCGAAGGGCGCGAGCCCCGTGGCGGCCAGGAGTTCGGCGATCCGCGCGTCCCGCTCCGCCGGCTCCTGCCCGAACAGCCGGCCGAAGACGTCGACGTTCTCGCGCACGCTGAGGCTGGCGTAGAGATTGCGCCCGAGTCCCTGCGGCATGTAGGCGATCCGCGGACACGCGGCCGCCCGGTGCCGAGCCTGCGCGATGTCGCCGTCGAGCACCGTGGCGCGGCCCGCCTGAACCCGCCGGGCCCCCGCGAGAATCGCGAGCAGCGACGACTTCCCGACGCCGTCCGGCCCGATCAGGCCCACGAGCCGGCCGCCGGGGATCGCCAGCGTCACGTCGTCGAGTGCGACGGTCCGGCCGTAGCGGTGGGTGAGATGCTCGACCCGGGCGACGGTGAGATCCGGCGGCCCCATCACGCGTCTCAGGGCGCCGTGGGGATCGGCGCGGGAGCCGGTGCAGCCGGCGGCGGGCTCGGGAGGAGCGAGGCCGGCCAAGCGGCCGTCTCGTCGGTCCGCACATAGGCGATCCCGGGCAACCCGCTGCGGATGAGGCGCTCGCGTCCACGGAGGCGCTCCGGGTCGATCCGCACCCGGATCCGGAACATCAGCTTGTCGCGCTCGTCACGGGTCTCCACGGTCTTCGGCGTGAACTGCGCCTGGCTCGAGACGAAGACCACCCGCGCCGGGATGACATGCCGAGGATAGGCGTCGAGCACGATGCGCGCCTCCGCGCCGATCCGGACACGGCCCGCCTCCGGCGTCGGCAGGTAGACATCCATGCGGACGTCGGCGGCGTCGAGCATCGTGAAGACCTTGCCGCCGGCGCCCAGGACCTCGCCGACATTGGCGACGCGATACTCGATGGGCCCGTCGCGCGGCGCGACGAGGGAATTGTCGGCGATGTTGACCCGGATAAAGGCGGCGCTCTGCGTCTGGGCTTCGAGGGCGTGCCGGGCCGCGCCAACCCGCGCGGCCGCCGCCTCCCGGGCGGCCTGCGCCGCGTCGGCGTTCTTCCGCGCGACCTCCAGCGCATGTTCGCCGCCGCCGAACCGCGCCTCAGCCGCGCTCAGCGCCGCGGCCGCCTCGTCCGCCGCCTGCCGGCGCGTGTCGAGCTGCTCGGCGGACGCGTAGCCCCGCGCCGTGAGATAGGTCGAGCGGCTCAGCTCCTGCTGGGTGAGCTTCACGTGGCTCTGCCGCTCCTGGATGTTGGCGCGGGCCTCCGCGACGGCGCGCTCGGCCTGGCTGACCGCCGCCTGGGTGGCGAGAACCTGGGCCTGCTGCTGGACGAGGGTCCGCTCCGCCTCCTCCACGCCCTTCTGGGCCTGGCGGATCTGCGCCTCCGCCTGGCTCAGCTGCGCCTCCAGATCCCGCGTATCCATCACGGCGACGACCTGCCCGGCCCGCACCAGGTCGCCCTCTTCGACGAGAAGACGCGCGATACGGCCGGCGAACTTGGTCTCGATGTCGATCACGTTCGCTTCGAGCCGGCCATTCCCGGAGGCGAAGCCCGGCGGCAGCAACGGGCGGTGGGCCTTCCACCACCCGTAGCCGCCCCCGGCGAGAAGCAGCAGCACGATGGCGGCCGTGAGCCACAGGCCGCGTGATCGCCGATCCGGCCCGGCGGGGGGGCATGGCGCGGGAGACGGGACGCCGGCCCCGGGCGCGGGGACGACCTTGTCACGAAGCACCTCCGCCGTCCGGTTGCGGGCGCTGACGGAGGGCAGGACGGTGTCCACGCTCATGGGGACGCGCCCTCGATCCGTACGGCGCTGTCGGCAGGCGTGGCGGGATGCGTGGCGGGATGCGGTGCGGCGGAATCCTCCGCCCGGGCGTCGTCTGGACCCGGCAGGACCGTGCCGGTGATCGGCTCGACCCACGTCAGATGGTCGCGCAGGGCGACGACGCCCGGAACGCCGTCGACGGCGGCGCGCACCGCGCCCCTTTCCCGCTCGTCGGCGATCCAGCCGTGGAGCTCGACCGTTCCGTGCCGGACGGCGACCGCGATGGTGGCCTTCGGGATGCAGACGGCTTGGTCGAAGGCCGCGAGGATGTCCTGACGGATCTCGACATCACTGCGGTGGCCCGCAGTCCCGTCCGCGTCCAAGGCGGCGCCGAGAGCCCGGACGACATCCGCCCGGCTCACGATCCCGACGACGGCGTGCCCGCGCAGGACCGGCACCCGCTTGATCCGAGCCCGTATCAGGGTCTCGACGATCGCCTTCAGGGGCGTGTCCTCCGTCACGGTGGTCACGGGGCTGGACATCACCGCCTCGACCCGCCGGCCGTGCGCGTGGACATAATCCTCGGCGAGCCGGCCGGGGCTGCGCAGATACGCGATCCAGCGCGACATGCGGTGTTCGGTGCCGAGTTCGACCCGGCGGAGCAGATCGCCCTCCGTCACCATGCCGACGAGCGCGCCCTGCGCATCGATGACCGGCAGGCCGCTGATCTCGGCGTCGAGCATGAGATCGATCGCGCGCCGCAGGGCCGTGTCGGGGCAGACGCTGACGACGGGCGCCGACATGATCTGCCGGGCGCACAGGGGATGCAGCCTCAGGTGCGACCGGTCGCCCGCGGACGCCGACGGGGCATCGGGCCCTGGGGCCTGATCCGGAACGGGGGTGAGCGCTGGCATTCACAACCTCCCCGGCTTGGGATCGGGGCATCGATCAACCGGCATCGGCAGGGCGGCCGGCCACGGAGCAGGGTGCGCAGTCCCGCCTTCGGCCCGCCTTGCGCTGGATCAAGCCCGGTCGGACGGAGGGCCCGCCGCGGCCCGGAATCACGTCTGAGCGGGCGTGCCCCGCTCGTCCGGTTTCAGCCGCAGCACCGGTCCCGGCGAGGCCTGCCGGTCCATCACGGACTGGTCGATATCGCGCGCGGCATTCGCGTAGATCTCGAACCGCCGTTGGAGGACGGCCCGCTTGATGCGGTTCTTGCACTTGACCATGGCCGCGCGCGCCTTGTCGGCCCGCCGCCGCAGCTTGAGCGCCAGTTTCTCGTAGGATTTGTCGATGCGGGCGCCGACCCGTTCGGTCTCTTCGCTCAGGTTCGTAGCGAGATCGCGTTTCATGGCTTCACCTCTTCGCAGGTCTGCCATTCATCGCTGTCGGCGCAGCCTGGGCGTTGATCCAGCGCAACGTGCGGGCCGACGGGACGGCGCAACCGCCGGGGTAAGGCGACAGGCGGCGCCCTCCCCCGTGCGGGACCGGGGTCCCGCGCGCAGGCCGGTGCCGCAGGCTTCGGCCCGGCGGGCCGTGAAACGGCGTCAGGCCATCCGTTCGCTGCTGTGGCTCATCCGGCGCGCGACGTAATCCGTGCGGTGCCAATGCTGGCCGAAGATCAGCCATGCCAGCCCGAAGCCGACGCCGCCGGCGGCGAGCAGCGCCGCCACTGCGGCCGGATCGTGGCCGTTGGCCACCCGGCGGCTCAGCGCGTGTTCGTGCGGTCCCAGATGGATCGCCTGCCGCAGCGCTTCGGGGCTCTTCAGGATGTCCTGCAGGGCCCGTCTCACGTGTTCGCCGATGCGGCCGGCAAGCCGCTCGTCCGGATGGGCGCCCTCCCCGCCCCGGCCCTCATGCTCGACGACCTCGTGTGCGTGGCTGTCCGTCATAGCGCGTCTCCATGGCTGGCTGCGGGTTCACGGGCGATCCGGTCTGCCGCTGCCCGGCCGTTCCGTCCAGACGAGAGCGACGATGCGGTCCTCGACGGCCCGGATGCGGGGCGCGGACCCGCGGCAAACTCTGCTCGCCCCCGGCCGGCGAGCCTTGATCTAGCGCAACGGCGACCGGGCCGATGACGACGAGCCCGGCGCCGCACGCGGGCCGAGCCTTGCGATAGGTCAATGCGGGGAACCCGGATCGGTCTGTGATGCCGTCACACGCTCTACCTCTACGGCGGAGGCGGCCATGCGGTATCCTCTCGTTCTCGGATGTTCGATCGCTCTTGCGGTGGTCTCGTCGGCTCTGGTCCGGGCCGGCGACAGGCCGGATTCGATGGATGTTGCGGCCAACCGAAGCGACTACATCGCCAAGAGCGGTGCGACCGTGCCGAAACCGGACAAGATCGACGTCGACGAGAGCAGCCAGATCCAGCGGCGCACGCCGGAGCAGATCCGCGACGACGCCATCACCCGCGGCATCTGCGTCGGCTGCACTCGGTGATCCTCCGGCCGGGCGCGGACGACCCCGGCGCGGATCGGCCCAAACCGCGGCCCCGCCCCCCTCTCGCGCCGAGCCGGTCCCCTAATAGGTCGCGAACAGCCGCGCCACCGCCTCCGGCTCCGTCGTGACGGTCAGCGCCAGGGCCAGCAGGATCCTGGCCTTCTGCGGGGTGAGGTTGTCGGCGCTGAGGATGCCGCGGGTGCGCAACCGGGTGGTGAGCGGGACGACGCCGCTGCCGGCCCGGGTCGACATCACCACCACGATCCCGGCGGCAGCCGCCGCCTCCAGGGCCTCGGCCTCGGCCGGCGGGGTCATGCCCGGGGCAAGACCGGCCGCGACGAGGCCGCGCGCGCCCGCCGACAGGAAGGCCCGGACCGCGGTGCCGTCCGCGTCGGCGTAGCCATAGACGATATCGACCCGCGGCAGCGCGGGCAGGCTGCGGATGTCGAAGGGCGTGCCCGGTGCGTGCGCCCGCTCGGAGCGGCGATAGTAGCGGACGCTGTCGCCGTCGACATGGCCGAGCACGCCGAAATCCGGCGTCCGGAACGTCTGAAGCCGGGCCACCGAGGTCTTGGTCACCTCGCGCGCCGCCTGGATCTCGTCGTTGAGCACCACCAGCACGCCGCGCCCGCGGGAGGCCGGCGCCGCGGCGGTGCGGATCGCGGCCACGAGATTGAGCTTGGCATCGGTGGAGAGGGCGCTCATCGGCCGCTGCGAGCCGACCAGCACCACCGGCAGATCGATCGTCAGGGTCAGGCTCAGGGCGTAGGCGGTCTCCTCCAGGGTGGCGGTGCCGTGCCCGATGACGATTCCCGCGAGATCCGCATGCTCGGCCGCGAGGCGCTCGCACAGGCGCACGAGGTCGCGCCACTCGGCAAATCCGATCGCCGGGCTCGGGACCGCCTGGAACGGGACCGGCACCACCGTGGCGACGGTGGCGAGTTCCGGGACCGCCTCCAGGATGCCGCCGGCTTCGAGGCGCCGGTCGGTGGCGGTGTAGTCGAGGATGTCGAGGGTGTCGCGCCCGAGGGACGAGATCGTCCCGCCCGTGCCGATGAACGCGACCTTGGGCAATCCGGTCCCCGATCCTGCCGCCATGCCGTGCCTCCCGACCCTGTCCGGTCGCGCGAATGCGATGGCGGAGTGATGCCGCGTCGCGCGGCCGAGGTCGACCCCGGCCGCGCGCAGGCGGGCGATGCGTCGGGCGGGCGGCCCCCTCGGCCGGCCACGCCCGCACCGCCGGCTCAGCTCTGGAAGTCGACCAGAAGGGCCGAGAGGCTGCTGCTGTTGGTGGTGCCGTTGGCGCCATAGCCGGCGCCGACCGACTGGCTGCTCTGGAGCTGCTGCATGAAGGTCGAGAGGAGGTCGTTCGTCGACTGCGTCACCGACGTGGAGGACGAGGTCCCGCTGCCGGTGCTGCCGGAGGCGGCGCTCCCCGGCGGCGGACCGGGCGGGGGGCCGGGCGGCGGACCGTCCGGCCCGGACACGTCGCCGGTGGCGTCCGCGCTCTGAAGGCTCTGGCCGTGGCTGGAAAACAGGTTCTTCAGCTCCGTGGCCTGGTCGGTGGTGAGGCTGCCGCTGCTGACCTGATCGGCGATCAGGCCGTCGATCCGATCCTTCATGGAGGACGGGTCGAGCTTGGACCGGGTCGTGGTGCTGCCCGAGGCGGAGCTGTCCGACGACAGGCTCGAATCGATGCTGCTCAGGGCGCTGGTCAGCGCCGTCGCGTCGGTGCTGCTGATCGTGCCGGCCGACAGCGCGCTGCTGATCGTGTCGGACATCTGGGTCTTGGGCGACGGAGGCGGCGACCATCGCTGCGCGGAGAGCTGCGATGTCGCGGTGGATGAGACGGTACTCATGAGGGGGCTCGGGTCACGGATGAGCCGGATTCGCCCGGCGGCGGGTCCGTGTGCAAATTACCCACGCGAGTCTTAAGGCCGCGTTTCCGGAACCGCCCGGATCCCCGTCGCGGTGCCGGGGGCTGGGACAGCCCGGAGCCGGGCCGCGACCGGGAACCCCGATCGCTGAATTCAGAGGCTCGCGGCCATGCGCAGCGGCGGCGCCTCGGCCGGGCGCGCCGCGGCCTCGGAATGGCCGTAGAGGCCGCGGTGCTTCGGGTTGGGCGACAGCCGGTCGGTGAGGCCGATCACCGTCTCGGCGGCCCCCAGCAGGAGCGCGCCCTCCGGTGCGAGCTGCGCGGCGAGCCGCGCCAGCACGTCCGACTTCGTCGGCGCATCGAAGTAGATCAGCACGTTGCGGCAGTAGATCACGTCGAACTGGCCCAGCGAGGCGAAGCTGTGCAGCAGGTTGAGCTGGCGGTAATCCACCATGCTGCGCAGGCTCTGGGCGATCTGCCACTGCTCGCCGACCTGGGTGAAGTACTTGATCAGCCACTGCACCGGCAGGCCGCGCTGAACCTCGAAATGGCTGTAGAGCCCGAGCTTGGCCTTCTCGATCACCTCGGTGGACAGGTCGGTGGCGACGATCTCGACCTGCCAGCCGGCGAGCCGCGGCGCCGCCTCCTGGAGCAGCATGGCCAGCGAGTAGGGCTCCTGCCCGGTGGAGGCCGCCGCGCACCAGATCCGCAGCCGGCGGCGGCTGGCATTGCGCGCCAGCACGTCCGGCAGGAGCGTGTCGCGGAACAGGTCGAAGGGGATCCGGTCGCGGAAGAAGAAGGTCTCGTTCGTGGTCATGGCCTCGACCACGGCCCGCTCGATCGTTCCGTTCTGGGCGAGCTTGAGGGCGCCGATCAGGTCGCCCAGGCTCGCGAGCCCGAAGCGGCGGCAGACCGGGGTCAGCCGACTCTCCACGAGGTAACGCTTCTCCGGCGTCAGCGCGAGGCCGGAGCGCTGCTTCAGGAAGCTGCGCAGGAATTCGAACTCGAGTTCGGTCATGCCGGCTGCCCCGTGATCATGGCGCGGAGCGCCGTCGCGAGTTCGGGCAAGGGCAGCACGGCCTCGGCGAGCCCGGCCCGCGCGACGCTGCCCGGCATGCCCCAGACCGTGCTGGTGGCCTCGTCCTGGGCCAGAACCGGGCCGCCGGCCTCGGTGAGGGCCCGGGCGCCGTTGGTGCCGTCCGAGCCCATGCCGGTGAGGATCACGGTCGCGGTGGCGGCGCCGAACACGACCGCCGCGTCCTTGAACAGGACGTCGACCGCGGGGCGGCAGAAGTTCACCGGCGGGCCGTCGGTGAGCTTGATGATCGGGCCGCTGGCGGCCGCGGCCAGTCCCATGTGGCGGCCGCCCGGGGCCACGTAGATGCGGCCCGGTTCGACCCGCTCGTCGGCCTTGCCCTCGGCTGCGGGCAGCCCGGTACGGGTGGCGAGGTGTTCGGCGAAAACCGCGGTGAAGATCGGCGGCATGTGCTGGACGATCAGGACCGGCAGACGGCGCAGGGCGGCCGAGCCGATTCCCTCCAGCATCTCGCCCACCGCCCGCGGGCCGCCCGTGGAGGAGCCGATCAGCAGGGCCCGGGGCTGGGTCCGGTTGCGGACCTTCGGCCGCAGCGTGAAGGGGGTCGCGGGGCGCGCGGCGGCCGGCGCCGGATGCGCCACGACCGCGGGTGCGTGGTGCCCGACCGCAGGCCCGGCGGGGGCGTGCGGGGTGGCCGGCACATGGCCGAAGGCGGGGCGCCGGCTCCGCGCGCGGGCGGAGCCGAACACGCGGACGCGCTCGATCAGCTCGACCCGGAACGTGTCCGAGGTGGTGACGCCACGGCTGCTCTCGGGCTTGGCGATGTAGTCCACCGCCCCGAGGGCGAGGCATTTCAACGAGATGTCGGCGTTGCGCGTGGTCAGCGTCGACATCATCACGACCTGCACGCTCGGGCTCATGGCCAGCATGCGCGGCAGCGCGGTCGTGCCGTCGAGTTCCGGCATCTCGATGTCGAGCAGGACCACGTCCGGGTCGTGCTTGGCCATCAGCTCGAGGGCGATCCGGCCGTTCGAGGCCGTGCCGACGAGCTCGAATCCGGCCTCGCCGATCCAGCGGGCCACGAGGCCGCGCACCACGGCGGAATCATCGGCCACCAGAACCCGGATCGTGGTGGCGGATGCGGTCGTGCTCGGGGTGGTGGGTGTACGGAGCGGAGCAACCGCGGGACTCAGGGCCATGATGCTTGCCTCGGGTACAGGTCGCGGGTGCAGGGGCGTCGGAGCCGAATCGTGCGGTCAGGCCGCGTCGGCGACGAGACCGACCTGTTCGAGCTTGGCCGTCAGGATGTCGCGGTCGAAGGGCTTCATGATGTATTCGTCGGCCCCCGCCCGGAGGGCGCGGGCGATCGCCCCGACATCATTCTCGGTGGTGCAGAACAGGACCTTCGGCACGCCCCCGCCCTCGCTCTGGCGCAGGGCCTGGAGGAAGGCGTAGCCGTCCATGTTCGGCATGTTCCAGTCGAGCAGGATCGCGTCCGGCATGCTGGCGGCACAGGCTTCCAGGGCGGCGCTGCCATCCTCGGCCTCGCTGACGTTCATGCCGAGATCCTCGATGATCCGCCGGGCGACCTTCCGGATCACCGCGGAATCGTCCACCACCAGGCAGGTGGTCTCGTGGGGCGCCTTCATCGACCTCTCCCTCAAGCCGCCTTGGCGCCGGCGGGCGTGAAGCCGAGGAGCGCGTCCACGTCGAGGATCACCAGGAGCCGCCCGTCGAGGCGATGGACGCAGGTGGCGAGATCGCGGAAGCGCGGATCCAGGTTGATCGGCACCGCCTCGCGGCTGTCGGCCCCGAGCTTCAGCACCTCGCCGACGCCGTCGACCACCAGCGCGAAGGTCTCGCCGGCCTGCTCCAGGCCGATCGCCATCTTCGGGCTGGCCTTGGTGCCGTCCGCCTGGGCCTCCGCGTCGGGCAGGCCCAGCCGCCGGCGCAGGCTCATGGCCGTCACCACGCGGCCGCGCAGGTTCAAGAGGCCGACGATCTCGGCCGGCGCCAGGGGAACCGGCGTCACGCCCGAGGGGACGAAGACGTCGTGCACCCGCTCGATCGCCAGACCGAACAGCGTCTCGCCGACATAGACCGTGACGAAGTCGTCGGTGGCGCCGGTCTCGACGCCGTTGGTGGTGGCGCCGCTGGTGTTGGCGTTGGCAGCCTGCATCGGAACTCTCCGGATTCGATCGTCTCGATCGTCTCGATCGTTTTGGGGCGGGCGGCGTGCAGGCTCAGGCGGCTTTCGACACCGTGGCGGCGCCGATCTCGGCCAGCGCCGAGATCAGGCCGCTGCGGTCGAACTTCGCCACGAGGTCGCTGATCGCCAGGGCCCGGGCGCGCTCAACCGCATCGGCGCCGATCGCGCCGCTGAGGCCGATCACCGGGAGCCCGGCGAGGCGCGGCTCAGCCCGGCGCATGGCGGCGACGAGGTCGAAGCCGCTGCGGCCCGGCATCTCCAGATCGGTGACCACGACCTCGATCTGCGGATCGGCCTGGAGGGCCGCCAGCGCCGCGTCCGCGCTCGCCGCGGTGACCACCTGGTAGCCCGCCGCCTTCAGCACCGGGCTCAGCATGTCGCGGAAGAAGGCCGAGTCGTCGACCAGCAGGATCGTGGAGATCTGCTCGGGCCGCTTCAGGCCGCGCGCCCAGTCGTCGTAGGCCAGCGGCAGGAAGTGGGCGATGTTGATGATGTCGGTCGCCCGGCCCCGCAGCACCGCCGAGCCGATCAGGTCCGACCGGTCGGCCGCGATCTCGATGTCGAGGCGCTCCTCGACGATGTCGACGATCTCGTCGACCACGAGGCCCATGGCGCGCTCGCCGTCGGAGAACACCACCAGGGCCTGCGTCCCCTCCGACTTGATGGTGATCGCCGCGTCGGCCGGGACCAGGGGCATCAGGCGCCCGCGATACTGGATCAGCGCGCGGCCGCCGAGCCACTCGACCTTGGCGCACTCGATCTCCTCGAGGCGGGTGACCAGCGACAGCGGCACCGCCTTGAAGCTGCCCTGGCCGCCCTTGAACACCAGGAGCGTGGTCTTGGTGTCGGCCATCTCCACCGCCTCGTCGGCGTCGGCGTCGATGTGGCCGCCGCTGCCCTGGACGCCCTGCGCCACCTGGCGGGCCACGCCGTTGGGATCGACGATCAGCACCACGGCGCCGTCGCCGAGGATCGTGTTACCGGCAAACATCGGGATGTGCCGCAGCTTCACCGACATCGGCTTCACGACGATCTCCTCCGTGTGGAAGACCTCGTCGACGAGGATGCCGAAGCGCTCGCGCCCGACCTGAGCGACCACCACGAAGCCGGCCTGCTCCGCCTCCCCGCCCGGGCTCGACTGGCCGAGCAGGCCGGTGAGCGAGACGATCGGCAGGAGCCGCTCGCGCAGGCGCAGCACCGGCGCGCCGTTGATGTGCTCGACCCGCTGCGCCCCGGCATCGACCCGCACCAGCTCCAGCACCGCCACCTGCGGCAGGGCGAAGCGGTGCTCGCCGGCCCGCACGATCAGCGCGGCGACGATGGCCAGCGTCAGCGGGATCTTGATGGTGAAGGTCGTGCCGCGCCCCGCCGTCGTGGCGATGTCGATCAGGCCGCCGATGGTCTCGATGTTGGTCTTGACCACGTCCATGCCGACGCCGCGGCCCGAGACCGAGGTCACCGCCGCCGCCGTCGAGAAGCCGGCGTGGAAGATGAACTTGGCGACCTGGGCGTCGGTCATCCGCTCGACATCGGCCTGGGAGGCGAGGCCGCGCTGCACCGCCTTCTGCCGGATCGCCGCGAGGTTCAGGCCCTTGCCGTCGTCGGCGATCTCGATCGTGATCGTGCCGCCCTCGTGGTAGGCGGCGAGCCGGATCGTGCCGCGGGCGGGCTTGCCCGCCGCCACGCGCTCGGCGGTCGATTCGAGGCCGTGATCGGCCGAGTTGCGGACCATGTGGGTCAGCGGGTCCTTGATGACCTCAAGGACCTGCCGGTCGAGCTCGGTCTCGTTGCCGACCATCACGAGGTCGATCTGCTTGCCGAGTTCCGCCGAGAGGTCGCGCACCACGCGCGGCAGCTTCTGCCACGCGTTGCCGATCGGCTGCATGCGCGTCTTCATGACGCCTTCCTGCAGCTCGGCCGTGACGTGCGACAGGCGCTGCAGCGGGACCTTGTAGCTCGAATCCTCGTGGCGGCGGGCGATCTCCAGGAGCTGGTTGCGGGTCAGCACCAGCTCCGAGACCATGGTCATCAGGTGCTCGAGCGTGTCGACGTTCACCCGGATCGTCTGGTTCTTGGCGGCGGCGGTCGTCTCACCCTCGGCGCCCTCGGCCTTCTCGGCGCGGGCCGGCTCGGGCTTCTCGGCCTCGACCAGCTCGACCCTGGTCTCGGCCTTCGGCGGCGCGCTCGCCGCGGGGGCCGCGGGCGTCGGGGCCGGCGCGGCGGCAAGGGGGGCCGGCGGCGGGAGGAAATCCGATTCGTCGGGACCCGGGGCCGACAGGAAGGCGGCTTCCAGCTCGTCCAGGGTGACCTCGCCGGGCTTCAGCTCGCGGACCACCGGATCGGGCAGCACCGGCTCGGGCGGCGGCGGAGCGACGGCCTGCGGCTCGGGCGCGCCCTCGGCCATGCGCTCCAGGGCGGAGATGAGGTCGTCATCCGAGCCTGAGGGCTCGGTGCCGGTGGCTTCCAGATCGGCCAGGATCGCCTTGAGCCGGTCCAGCGTCAGCAGGATCAGGGTGACGGAATCCGACGTGGCGGGCAGCCCGTCGCGGAAGCGGCCCATCAGGGTTTCCGCAGCATGCGCCAGGGCTTCGAGCCGCGGAAGGCCGAGGAATCCGCAGGTTCCCTTAATCGTGTGCACGAGACGGAAGATGTTTCGCAGAATAGTCTCGTTGTTCGGATCCTGCTCGAATCGAACAAGTTCTGCATCAACCGTGTCGAGATGCTCCCCGCTCTCGGTCAAAAACTCGCGAAGCAGGTCGTCCATAGGCGCTACTCGTTACGCGGAGAAGGTCTCGCGCAACCTACTTACTCGCGCGGGGTTAGGGAAGCGTTTCCATCCCGGCCCCGCGTCTCGGTTTTTCAGAATTTCACGCCAGGGCCGTGTCCGAAGCCTCGCCGTCGGGGTCTTCGGGCGCTCCGATCACTGCGGGGCTCGCGGCGGGCGTGGCGGTGATAGTCACTTCATCACCCTCGATGGCGAATCGCACATCCATGGCGGCGGCCCGCGCCACGAGGCCCGCGTAGAACGGCAGGATGCCGTGCGCGTCGACGGTGCCGCTCTCGGGGCGGCCGGCCATCAGCTCCTCCACGTGGGGCGGGATGCGGGCATGCGAGCCCTTGGCCTTGAGCACCAGCGTGGGCGCCTCGGCATCGCCGGAGACGACGACGTCGATCACGCCGCCCCGGGGAATCGCCGAGGTGGCGACCATCACGAGGTTGAGGAGGAGCTTGACCTTGTTCTTCGGGAAGAGGGCCTGGGGGGCGCTCCAGGTCAGCTTGGTCTTCTCGTCGGAGAACATGCCCTTGGCCACGCCCTCGGCGTCGGCGAGGTCGATCGAGGCGCCGGCCGAGCCCGCGGCCCCGAAGGCGATGCGGGCGAATTTCAGCCGCGCCGAGGCCTGCCGGGCGCTCTTGCCGATCAGCTCCAGGGCGAAGGTCCGCATCGATTCGTCCTGGTCGTCCTCCAGGACCTCGAGCCCGTTCACGATCGCGCCGACGGGGCTGATCACGTCGTGGCAGACGCGGGAGCAGAGCAGGGCGGCGAGGTCGAGGCCGTCGAGATGCAGGGTGGGCGAGGTCGGGGAGGACATGGTGCGCTCCGGGCGGGCGGATCTGAGGTGCGGACGTCTGCGGGTCGGGGCCCCGATCGAGGCTGCCGGGTTCCGGCCGCCCGGCTCCCGGGCGCCCAGTCCTCGGCCGCCCCTGTGGCGATCGAGTCGCCCGAGGGGGTCCCGCACGGCCTGCAGGTCGGACCGGGGGCGACGACCGGTCCGCACGGATAGACGCCACGGTCAGCTTTGAAAAGCGTTACCGGATCGGACGGAGGGCGGGGCGGCCCCCGATTCCGGATCCGCATAGCCCAGGATCCGCCCAGCCCAGGATCCGCGCGTCCCTGCGCGCGGGGCCGGACACGGGCGGCCCGGTCGGTTACGATGCCCGCCCCGTCGCGCCAGGGAGGATGCGGCATGAGAGACGAGACCGGTCTCCGGAACGGATCGGCCACGACGCTGCGCGCGAGCCTGAGCCCCCGGCTCGGCCTCGCCGATCCGGACGCCGCGCAGGCCCGGCTCGCCGAGATCGCGCCGGCCCTTCCGGCCGGTTTCCTGACGCCGCCGTGCCGGGACCTGCTCCTCGGCCTCGCGGACCACTCGCCCTTCCTCTGGCGGGCGGCCACCCGGTCGCCGGACCGGCTCGTCGCCCTGCTGGAACAGGCGCCGGACGCGGCCAGCCGGGACATCATCGCCCGGCAGCGCGCGGTCGGCGCGTCCTGCGGGGCGAACCCCGACCTCGCCGAGGTCGGCCGGCGGCTGCGCGCCAACCGGGAGGAACATGCCCTCCTGGTCGCGCTGGCCGATCTCGGCGGCTGCTGGGATCTCGACGCGGTGACCCAGGCCCTGTCGGCCTTCGCGGACGCCTCGGTGAGCGGGGCGGTCGAGGCGCTGCTCCGGCAGGGGATGGCGGCCGGGCGGTTCCGGCCCGCGGATCCGGAGGCGCCGCAGGACGGGTCCGGCCTGATCGTCCTCGGCCTGGGCAAGCTCGGCGGCTGCGAGCTGAACTATTCGAGCGACATCGACCTCGTCGTCTTCTACGAGGCCGGCTCCGCCGCCGCGGCCACCGGCGGCGATCCGAAGCCCTTCTTCGTCAAGCTGGCGCAGGGGCTGGTGAAGCTCCTGGCCGACCGGACCGCGGACGGCTACGTCCACCGCATCGACTACCGGCTGCGGCCGGACCCGGGCTCCACCGCGGTGGCGCTCTCCACCGGCTTCGCCTTCGACTACTACCAGACGCTCGGCCAGAACTGGGAGCGCGCGGCCTTCATCAAGGCCCGACCGATCGCCGGCGACATCCCGGCCGGCGAAGCGTTCCTCGCGGAACTGGCGCCGTTCATCTGGCGCCGGCACTTCGACTTCCCGGCCATCGCCGAGATCCACGCCCTGAAGCGCCAGATCCACATGGTCCGCGGCCACGAGACCATCGCGGTCGGCGGCCACGACATCAAGATCGGCCGCGGCGGCATCCGGGAGATCGAGTTCTTCGTCCAGACCCAGCAGCTCGTCTTCGGCGGCCGCAAGCCCGCCCTGCGGGGGCGTCGTACGGTCGCGATGCTGGCCGAACTCGTCGCGCAGGGCTGGATCGACGGGCAGGCCCGGGACGAGCTGCGTGCGGCCTACACGTTCCTGCGCACCCTGGAGCACCGGATCCAGATGATCCGGGACGAGCAGACCCAGCGCCTGCCCACCGGGACCGAGGCGCTGACCGCGCTGGCGCTGTTCGCGGGCTTTTCCGACCTGGCGGCCTTCGAGGCGGCGCTGCTCCACCACGCCGGCCGGGTCCAGGCGCATTACGCCCTGCTGTTCGAGGCCGGGCCGGAGGCGGGCGGGGACGGGCCCCCCCTGGTCTTCGGCGCGAGCGAGCCGGAGCCCGCGACCCTGGCGCGGCTCGGCGCCTTCGGGTTCCGGGATCCGCCCCTGGCCTGGGAGACCGTGCAGGGCTGGCATCTCGGGCGCCGCCCGGCCCTGCGGACCGGCCGGGCCCGGGAGATCCTCGCCGAGGTGCTCCCGGCGCTGCTGCGGGCGCTCGGCGGAACCGCCGATCCGGACGCGGCGCTCCTCGCCCTCGACCGGGCCTTCGCGCGGATGCCCGCGGTGGCGGAACTCCTCGCCATCCTGCGCTCGCACGAGCGCCTGCGCCTCCTGTTCGCCGACATCCTGGGGACGGCACCCCGCCTCGCCGACACGGTGGGCCTGAGCCCGCACGTCCTCGACACCGTGCTCGACGCAGATTTCGTGACGCCGACCACCGATACCGATCAGGTCCGCGCGCAGTACCGGGCGCTCCTGGGACAGCCGGCGAGCCACGAGGAGAGCCTCGACCGCTGCCGGGACGCCACGCGGCAGATGACCTTCGTCACCGGCGCCCGCCTCCTGTCGGGCATCCTCACGCCGCGCCAGGCCGGGGAGGCCTACGCGGCGATCGCCGACGCGACGGTGGCGCTGAGCCTGGAGGCGGAGGAGCGCCGGTTCGCCCTGGACCACGGCACGCTGCCCAAGGGACGCTGCTGCATCCTGGCGCTGGGCCGCCTCGGATCCCGGCAGCTCAGCGCGGAATCCGACCTCGACCTCGTCTTCCTCTACGATTTCGACCCGGAGAATCGCACCAGCGACGGCCGGCGCCCCCTCGACGCCGTGGTGGCCTACAACCGGCTGGCGCAACGCGTGTTCGCGGCGCTCACCACGGCCACGCGGCGGGGGCGGCTCTACGCGGTCGACCTGCGGCTGCGGCCCTACGGCAGCCACAGCCCGCCCGCCGTGCAGCTCAGCGGCTTCGCGGCCTATCACGGCGGCGAGGCGGAACTCTGGGAGCACATGGCGCTCGCCCGCGCCCGGGTCGTGGCCGGCGACGCCACCCTGGCGGCCGACGTCACGGCCGCGATCGCCCGGGTGCTCCGGCAACCGCGCGAAACCGCCGCCGTCTGCGCCGAGGCGGGCGCGATGCGGGCCCTGGTCGCCCGGGAGCGGGGCCATGCCGGCCCCTTCGACCTGAAGCTCGCACCGGGCGCGCTGTTCGACCTCGACTTCCTGGCCCAGGCCCTCGTGCTGAGCCGGGCCCGCGACTGGCCCGGCTGCATCGGCCTCGGCGCGGAGGCGCTGTTCCGGGAGGCGGCGGCGCGCGGCCTCCTGCCCGCGGCAACGGGCGAGGCCCTCGCCGAGACCTACGGGTTCCTCGACGCCGTCTATCAGTGGCAGCGGCTCGTGATGACCGATCCCGCCGCGGAGCCCTCCGAGACCGCGGCCCGGCAGATCGCCAAAGCCGTGGGCCTTCCGGACGCCCGCAGCCTCGCGGCGGAGCTGCGCCGCCACCGGCGCCGGAGCCAGGCCCTGCTGGCGCGGATCCGGCGGACTTTGCGGATGCCGGGCGCCGCGGATGTCCCGCCGGAGCACGGCTGACGGGGCCGTCCCGGCCCGACAGGCCGGCCGCACACCCGGGAGACACGGTCGACATTGCCGGCGGGCTCGGGCATTCAGGGTCGCCTCCGGAGGGACCATGACGAGCGCGACGACGATCTCGGAACCGGAGCGTGAGCGGATCGCCGCGGCACTCGCCGAGATCGCCTGCGCGGCGGGCGAGATCCTGCGCCGCTACCATCGGGCCCCCTGCCCCCACGCCCTGAAGCCGGACGGCTCACCGTCGAGCGCCGCCGACACCGAGGCCGAGGACCTGATCGTCGAGGCCCTCGCCGGACGCTTCCCGGGGATCGCGGTCGTGGCCGAGGAGCGCGCCCAGACCGACGCGACGCGGCCGGCCGACCTCTTCTTCCTCGTCGATCCCCTGGACGGCACCCGCGACTTCCTCGCCGGGACGCCGGACTACTCGGTCAACATCGCGCTGGTGTCCGGCGCCCGCCCGGTGGCCGCCGCCCTGGCGGCCCCGGGGCTTGGCCGGGTCTGGTGGGCGGGCGCAGCAACCGTCGAGGGCGCGGTGGTCGCCGGCCGGCCAGGGGCCGGGCGGCCGGTCCACACGCGACCGGCGCCGGAGGCCGGCCTCGTCGCCCTGGGCAGCCGGCGGCACGGCGATCCCGAAACCGCCGCCTGCCTCGCGGCGCTGCCCGTCCTGGAGACGCGCCAGGTCGGATCCGCCTTGAAGTTCGGGCTGATCGCCGCCGGCGAGGCGGACATCTACGTGCGCTGCGGCCCGACCATGGAATGGGATACGGCCGCGGGCGATCACATCGTCGCGGCGGCGGGGGGCTGCGTGGTGGTGCCCGGCGGTGGCCCGATCCGCTACGGGCAGCACGGGCCCGATCATCGCAACGGGCCCTTCGCGGCCCTGGGCGATCCCGCCCTGGCCCCGCGCCTCGCCCTGCCGACCAGCAGGCCGACGGGGCCGCTCAGCGCGGCGCATCCATAGGCGGGACGTCCTGCAGGGCACGCAGGGCCGGCCACGCCGCCTCCGCCTGCCGGACCAGGTCGGGCTCGGCCAGGAACCGGGCGCGGCGCTCGGCATTCCGGAACAGGTAGAGGCGCTCGCCGATCACCGCGAAGACCAGGGGATCGGCATCCACCAGCCGGCCCTCGAGGATTCCGGCAGCGTCGTAGCCCCCGAGGCGCGGGGCGTAGACCGGCGGATCGTCCCGGAAGGCCTCGCGGTTGGCGCCGCTGGCGAAGCGCCAGACCCGGCCGTCCCAGGACAGTTCGAACCGGGCCGCCCCGGCCTGCGGCCCGCCCTTTAGGAAGTAGCTGACGGGGTCGAAGCCGTTGAGCGTCAGCAGCGCGATCCGCGTCTGGGACGGCAGGCCCTCTTCGGCCGCGGCGCGGCGGGGGCCGACCCCCGGCAGAGGGGCCAGCGTGGCCGTCAGCGCGAGGGCCAGCGTGATTGTCAGCGCCGCCCCCGGGATGATCGCCGCGGCCGCGGGGTCAGGACGCGTTAACCACATCTTGCGAATTCCCTCAGAAGCTGGTCCGACTCATCCGCCCGGGTTCGCGGGACGCACGGCCCGGATGGATGGCGGCGCCCCGGCCGATCCGGGGCGCAGGCGCGGCCGCTGCCGGCCCGGCGGGACGAGAGCGGCCCAGGTCCATCGCACGAACCGTTAATCGAACCGGGCGAGGAGACAACGATGATGGCACGAGACGATCGCGGCACCGACCGCCGCACCCTGCTGCGGGCGGGCCTCGGCCTGGCTCTCGGCGCGCCCTTCGGCGCCTCTCTCGCCGGCCTCGCCGCCGCGGAGCCGGCCCGGGCGGCCGGCGAGGACCTCGACACGCCCGAGACCTTCCGCCCCGGCGAGATCGTGGAATCCGGCCACCGGTTCTTCGGCACCGTGTCGCGCGGGCTCGCGCTCACCGTCGAGGAGGCGGGCCGGCGCTGGGGCGAGCCCAACGGCTATATCCTCGGACAGGAGGGCGGCGGCGCCCTGGTGGCGGGCGTCCGCTACGGCGAGGGCACCCTCTACACCCGCAATGCCGGGCAGCGGCGCATCTACTGGCAGGGCCCGTCCCTCGGCTTCGACGTCGGCGGCGACGGCGCGCGCACCATGATGCTGGTCTACAACCTGCCGAACGTGCGCAACCTGTATCGCCGCTTCGCCGGCGTCGACGGCTCGGCCTACCTCGTGGGCGGCTTCGGGATGACCGCGGTGGTCAACGACCGGACCATCGTCGTGCCGATCCGCAGCGGCGTGGGCGCGCGCCTCGGGATCAATGTCGGTTATTTGAAGTTCACCCGTGAGCCGACCTGGAACCCGTTCTGATCAGGAATCCGTTCTGATTGACCGGTGCCGCAGGATTTCACCCCCGCGGCCAACCTGGGCTAGAGTGGACTTGGGTCGGGTCTTCCGGCCGGATGCGCGGACTGCACCCTCGTGATCGAAACGGTGATGATCTTCGCGCTGGGCTTCCTGGCGGCGAGCCTGTGCGGCCTGCTGCTGCTGCCGGCCCTCAATGCGCGTGCCGCACGCCTGGAGCGACGCCGGGCCGAGGCGCGCCTGCCCCTGTCGCCGGCCGAGATCGCGGCGGAGCGCGACTTCCTGCGCGCGCAGTTCGCCGTCCAGCAGCGCCGCCTGGAGCGCCGGGTCGAGACGGTCGAGGCGCGGCGGCAGGCCGACATGGCGGCGATCGGAGCCGGGACGATGCGGGTCGCCGCCCTGGCACGCGATGTCGCGGCCCGCGATGCCGAAATCGCCCAGGTCCAGGCCAAGACCCGGGAGCTCGAGGCCGAACTGGCGATCGCCCGCGAGGACGGCACCGCGAGCCTCGCGACGCTCCAGGCCCTCGAGGACGCCCATGCCGACCTGCTCGACAGCCTCCTGACGCTCCGGCAGGGCACGGCCCCGGCACCGGACGCCGCCGCGCTGGCGGCCGAGCGCGACGATCTGCGCGCCAGCCTGAAGGCGGCCGAGGAGGCTCTGGCCCTGACCCTGGCCGACCGGCAGAACGACCGCTCCGGCGACCGGCAACCGGACCGGCAAGCCGGGATCGAGCGGGAGAACGCCGATCTGCGCCGGCGAATCGTCGAGGTCGCCGACGCCCTCACGGGCCCGGGCCGGATGCCCCGCGCCGCCGCGCCGATGCCGCAGCACGAACGGGTTTGAGCGGATCCGCCTCCGAAACGGGGCCTCTACCACCAGAACCGGACCGAAAACCTGCGACGACTGCCTTGTTTCGACCACGCAAAGGCATCATCGCAACGTCGACGCGTCACGCATTCACAACTTCGACAGATGGTACGGATACCCATGCGCCTGAAGCCGATCGCCCTCGCCGTCGCGGCGTCCGTTGTCCTGACGCTGCCGGCGGCGGCGCAGCAGACGAAGCGCGGCAACGAGACCCTGAAGAAGTACTGCACCGGCGATTACCTGACCTACTGCGGCAATCTGGCCCCCGACGATCCGGCCACCGACGCCTGCTTCCAGAAGAACTGGAAGAAGCTGAGCGAGAACTGCCGCCGGGCGATCGACGCCTACGAGGCCGAGCAGCAGCAGAACGCCCCCGCCAAGAACCGGCAGGGCTCGCAGGGCGGCAAGGAGCGGCGGGGCTGACGCCTCTCCGCTGACAATCCTCGGCCGAAAGTCCCCCGAGCGGGCCATCGGCCGAGGACCGAGCCCGGCCTGTGGCGGGGGCGCGCTCGCGCCGGGGCTCGGCAACGGCTAAGGTAGCGCTCCCGCCGGCCCTCGCGTGCCGGTGCCGAGCCCGCCGGACCCTCGCGCGATGTTGTCGAAACCCGCCCTGAAACTCCTCGCCGTGTCCGGCCTCGTGGCCCTGGCGGTCTCCGCCTGCGGGCGGCGTGGTGCCCTGGAACCGCCGCAGACGGCGGCCCCGGCCGCCGCGCCGGCGAGCGGGGGCGCGGCGACCGGGCGGCGGACGCTGCCGGTCTCCGTCGGCCTCGGCGGGGGCGCCCCGGAGCCGGATGCGGCCTCGGTGCGCGCCGGCGACGAACTCTCCGTGGCGGCAGTGCCGCCGGGCGGCACCGATGCGCCGGTGGAGACCAGCCGCGGCGCGCGGCGGGGCTACCGCGTGCCGAAGGAGCCTTTCATTCTGGATCCGCTGCTGTAGAGGGCTGAGGCCGGCACGGCGCCACGCCGCCGGCAGGCCGTCGTGGTGCTCCGCGCCCGGTGACCCGGTCGGATCCGGTCGTCGGCGTGCGCCCGCGTCGGCCTGCGGCGGGGTGTTTCACGGGAAACAGGCCGCGCTCCGGCGCGCAGACGAGACACGGCCGAGATGCACCATTTCCACTATCGCGACGGCCGCCTGCACGCCGAGGCGGTCGACCTGACCGGCCTCGCCGCGGAGGTCGGGACGCCGTTCTACTGCTACAGCACCGCCACCCTCGAGCGGCATTACCGCGTCTTCGCGGAGGCCTTCGCGGCCGACGACGCGCTGGTCTGCTTCGCCATGAAGGCGAATTCGAACCAGGCCGTCCTGCGCACCCTCGCTTCCCAGGGCGCCGGGATGGACATCGTCTCGGGGGGCGAGCTGCAGCGGGCGCTGGCGGCCGGGGTGGATCCCGGCAAGATCGTGTTCTCCGGCGTCGGCAAGACCCGCGCCGAGATGGAGGCCGCGCTCAAGGCCGGCATCTTCTGCTTCAATGTCGAGAGCGAGCCGGAACTCGCGGTCCTGTCCGACGTGGCCGTGGGCCTCGGCCTCAAGGCCCCGGTCTCGATCCGGGTGAACCCCGACGTGGATGCCGGCACGCACGCCAAGATCTCCACCGGCAAGTACGAGAACAAGTTCGGCATCCCGATCACCCGGGCGCCGGCGGTCTACGCCACTGCCGCCGCCCTCCCGGGGATCGCGGTGCACGGCGTCGACATGCATATCGGCAGCCAGATCACCGATCTGGCGCCCTTCGCCGACGCGGCCCGGCTGCTGGCGGACCTCGCCCGGACGCTCATGGCGGCCGGCCATCCCCTGCGCCACATCGATTTCGGCGGCGGTCTCGGGATCCCCTATCGCGACGACAACGCGCCGCCGCCGGATCCGGCCGCCCTGGCGGCGACCCTGCGGCCGCATTTCGCCCCGCTCGGCCTGCGGCCGGTCTTCGAGATCGGCCGGATGATCGTCGGCAATGCCGGGATCCTGGTGACGCGGGTGCTCTACGTGAAGCACAGCGAGGGGCGCACCTTCGTGATCGTCGACGCGGCGATGAACGACCTGATCCGCCCGACCCTGTACGAGGCCTATCACGCCCTGCGGCCGGTCCTCGAGCCAAGTTCCGGGACGCCGCGCCTCGTCGCCGACGTGGTGGGTCCGGTCTGCGAGAGCGGCGACTATCTCGCTCTCAACCGCGACATGCCGGCGGTGGCGGCGGGCGACCTGATCGCCGTGATGAGCGCCGGCGCCTACGGGGCGGTGCAGTCCTGCACCTACAACACGCGGCCCCTGGTGCCGGAGGTTCTGGTGCGGGGGGACCGGGCGGCCGTGGTGCGACCGCGCCTCGACGTCGACGCGCTGATCGCCCTGGACCGGGTGCCGGACTGGCTGGCGTGAGCGGCGCGCCCGCATCCCCGTCGGCCGCCGCGGCCGACCGGCGGCTGCCGCTGTCGGTCTTCATCATCGCCCACAACGAGGTGGACCGGATCGGCGCGACGATCCGGGCGGTGCGGGGCCTGACCGACGACCTCGTGGTGGTCGATTCGGGCTCCACCGACGGCACGCAGGCGCTGGCGGCCGCGCTCGGCGCGCGGGTGATCCACAATCCCTGGCCGGGCTACGGCCCGCAGAAGCGGTTCGCCGAGGAGCAGTGCCGGCATGTCTGGCTCCTGAACCTCGACGCCGACGAGGTGGTGCCGGAGGATCTCGTCCGGGAGATCCGGGCCCTCTGGGCCGCGGGCGAGCCGCGCCGGCCGGCGTGGCGGATCGGCATCGCGGAGACCTTTCCCGGCGAGGGCCGCCCGCACCCGCTCGCCTACACCCTGACGCCGGTCCGGCTCTACAGGAAGGACCGGGGCCGTTACGCCGCCTCGCCGGTGCACGACCGGGTGGCGCTGGAACCCGGCGTCACGCCGGGGCGGCTCAGGGGCGTGATCCATCATTTCTCGGTGCGCTCGCTCGGCGACCAGCTCGACAAGCTGAATCGCTACTCCGACCAGCAGGCGGAGGACTTGGAGACGCGGGGCGTGGTGATCCCGACCTGGCGGGTGTTCGTGGAACTGCCGGGCAACTTCCTGAAGGCCTATCTCGGGCGCCGCCACTTCGTGCGCGGCACCTACGGCTTCCTGACGGCGATGAACTACGCGATCTCGCGGCATCTGCGCGTCGCGAAGCATGTCGAGCGCCGCCGCGTGGCCGCCGCCCGCCAGGATCGGGTTGACCCGCCGGATCCGACCTTCTAGAGCCAGAGCGCCGGAGACGTGGCCGAGCGGCTGAAGGCACTCGTTTGCTAAATGAGCATACCCAGAAATGGGTATCGAGGGTTCGAATCCCTCCGTCTCCGCCATTTAGCCCTAAGATGTTGTAAAAGCAGCGCTTTTATCGCTTCGTCCGGCCAGCTTTGGTGACACAGCGTCATCGTAGCCGTACGGGATGAGGCCAAAGGTGCGGCGCGCCGACCACCTGCAATGCCGTCGTGGGCGCTGGTCCGTGCGACTCAGGGTGCCAGCCCATCTCGTCTCCACGGTCGGACAGACCCATCTCGTCCGGGCTCTCGACACGAGCACCGAGGCTGTTGCGCGGCAGCGACGGTGGATCGCGCTGGCGCTGCTCTGGGACTGGATCGGTGCGCAGACCGTTTCGGAGGGTTGGCAGCCCGCCCGGGCGGCGGCCCTGACCGGTTCAGGACGGTCCCGCGACGATACCGGGCGCGAGTGCCCGGACCCAACGCCTCATTCTCTCCCCAAAAGACAACCCGAAAGGATGGCCGCGATCATGCTCATCCAGGGGGCTCATCGCGCCAGACCACAATGCTCACGACGCTGGAGCGCTGGTTGAAGGAGATCGATGGGTCCAGACCAAGCAATCTCGGATGCAGCACGCCCTTGCCGTCCGGGAGTTCGCACAAACTCAGCCGTCAAACTATGCCGTCCGCGGCGTGGATCGACGCACCGCGGGTGAGTTCGTCAGCGACGTGCTCCTGCGGAGTCGGGCGTCTCAGGCCATGGTCCATCGACAGATCGCGGCGCTCTCTTCGATGTGGCAGCGGCTCATCAAGCGTGGCTTTGTCGCCGACAATCCGTGGCAGGGCCAGGGTAGCTTCGCGAACGGATCGAGGCAGGAGCCATCGAAGCGCGCCGACACCGCTGATGAGCTTGTCACGCTCCTCACGGCTGATCCTGTGGCGATCATGGGCCAGCGGTAGGGGACGGTGCTGTTCGACCTCATGCGGGTCGGCTTACTGACCGGCTGCCGCATCAGCGAGCTTTGCCAGCTTCGCACCGCCGACATGCGCACAGAGGGGCGAGCGTTCCGCATCTCCCACGGAAAACGGAGAATGCCCGGCGCGTCGTACCAGTTCACGGATCAGCTAGGCCGATCTTGCAGCAGCGCGTTGCACGCTCGTCAGACGGCTGGGTATGCTCGGGTCTCACGCCCGCGGGGCCGGACGGGAAGCGAAGCTGGATCGTGGTGAAGCGATTTGCCACCTTTTGCCAGAAGGTGCTTGGGCCCAGCAAACAGGTCGATGTCCATAGCTTCAGACGATGCTTCGCAACTTATCTCCAACGGGCCTCTACGCACACCACAACAGTAAACAGCAGCGTTATCGCCGAGCTTATGGGTCACGCCAAGCCGCGCTCGGCCTTGCCGTATACGTGTCAGGACTCGGACCGGAGCAACTCCGAGCCGCCATCGAGGTTTAGATCGGGCGATCGAACCACAGGTGATCAAGCCTCTTATAGCCAAACCGTGTCGCTTCGCGTCCGGTCAAGTTCGGCAATGGGTGTGACGCGGTAATTGGCTCGATGCGCGGAAGCGACCGTTCGATAACGGCGAGGTTACGGACCCCGTCTGTCACAGCGAGGCCACACGCGGTCGCCGATCTTCCTCATGGCTTGACGTGGCCTGACAAGGCGACCGATGGTGACAGCGACGGTTCCCTTCGGGGATCAAAAGGGAACGCGGTGAAGGGCTTGCCCTGAAGCCGCGGCTGCCCCCGCAACTGTAAGCGGCGAGCCCAGCACCACCGCGTCACTGGATGTGCCTCATCCGGGAAGACGGTGCGAGGGCGGTGACCCGCGAGCCAGGAGACCTGCCGTCAGTCGTGGTCACACGCGAAACGCGTCGGGCGGGGTGTCCTGACGGGTGTCGAAGCGCCGGGCTGACGCTGGGCGTGGAGACCTCATTCGCGGTGACGTGCCACTCCCGTCGCCCGAGGCTCCCGTGTCCCGTCGTCCCACCATCCGAATGCTCTCGACCTGGTCGGGCGTCGGCCTCGCCGCCCTGGCGTCGGCGGCCGCAGCTCAGGACCGCTCCACGCCGAGTGCGGCGACCACCGAGACGACGCTGGAGGAGATCTCGGTCACCGCCGACACAGCCGTAGCCGCATCGCCGCGCGTCGGTCCGGCCGCGAGCGCGGGCTACGTCGGGGGCACGACCGGGATCGGTGGGATCAGCACCCCCGTGGCTTCCGCCAGTTCGGGTGTCATCACGGGCGCACAGCTTAACAGCCGTCCGGTGACGCGCCCCGGCGAGGTGTTGGAGTCGGTGCCGGGCCTGATCGTCACGCAGCACTCCGGCGAGGGCAAGGCCAATCAGTTCTTCTTGCGCGGGTTCAACCTCGACCACGGCACCGACATAGCCCTGTTCCTCGACGGCATGCCGCTCAACCTGCGAACCCATGCCCACGGACAAGGCTACGCCGACATCAACTTCCTGATCCCGGAACTCGTCGGCGCGGTGGAATTCCACAAGGGTCCGTATTTCGTCCGCGACGGTGACTTCGCCTCTGCGGGCTCCGTGCGGATCGACTATCTCGACACGACCGCGGAAAACGTCGCCCTGACCTCCATCGGCAGCTTCGGCTACAAGCGCGCGCTCTCGATCGCTACCGTACCACTCGGTGAGGGCAACCTCCTCCTCGCGGGGGAAGCCCAGGTCTACGACGGCCCGTGGGTGGTCCCGGACGCCCTGCGCAAGATCAACGGCGTGGCCCGCTACAGCCAGGGTACGCCGCTCGACGGCTTCTCGGTCACCGGCATGGCCTATGCGGCGCGCTGGACCGCCACCAACCAGATCCCAGAGCGCGCTGTGACGGAGGGGCTGATCAGCCGCTACGGCACGATCAACCCGACCGATGGCGGCGACACCTCGCGCTTCTCGCTCTCGGGCAAGTTCAGCGCAACGGACGACACGGGCGTGACGCGGGCCTCGGCCTACGTCATCCGATCCCAATTGAACCTGTTCAACGACTTCACTTACTTCCTCAACGATCCGGTGAACGGCGATCAGTTCCACCAGCTCGATCAGCGCATCATCGGCGGCGGCGAGGCCCTGCACATCTTCCAGGGCGACCTGTTCGGGAGGCCGATGGAAAACGAGATCGGCGTGCAGACCCGCACCGACTCGATCCGCGTCGGCCTGTTCAACACAACGAACCGGCAGTATCGCTCGGGCGTGCTCGACGACCGGGTGCTGGAGACAAGTGGAGCCTTCTACTTCGACAACCGCGTGCGCTGGACCGACTGGCTGCGCACCAGCGTCGGTTTCCGCGCGGACGGATACTACGCCAGCGTCGCCTCGGACACGCCGGCCAATTCGGGCAAGGCGCGCGATGGCATCGTCAACCCAAAGCTCGGCCTGACGCTCGGGCCGTGGTTCGACACCGAACTCTTCGTGAACTACGGCGGCGGCTTCCACTCGAACGATGTGCGCGGCGTGACCGCCACGGTGGATCCGACCTCCTCGCTGTTCAACACGACCCGCTCGCCCTTCCTCGTGCCCTCCACGGGCTACGAGATCGGCCTGCGCAACCGGTCCATTGCCGGACTGGAGACGAGCCTCGCCCTGTTCCGGCTCGATTTCGCCTCAGAGAACCTGTTCCAGGGCGATACCGGCACTACGGAGCCGAGCCGCCCGACCCGCCGCTTCGGCGTGGAATGGACCAACCGGTATGCGGTGACGCCCTGGCTCGCGCTGGAGGGCGACCTGACGATCACGAACGCTCGCTTCTCGGACTACGACCCGGTGGGCAACCGGGTTCCTGAAGCGCCGACGACCATCGCGTCGGCGGGCGTGACCTTCGGCGAGCCGCTAGGCTGGTTCGGATCACTCCGCTTCCGCTACTTCGGCCCCCGGCCGCTGATTGAGGACAACGCGATCCGCTCGCGGGCGACCGCGCTGTTCAACGGCCGGGTGGGCTACAATTTCGACAACGGCATCAGCGTCTCGCTGGACGTACTGAACTTGACGAACAGCAAGTCTGACCAGATCACCTACGCGTATGTTTCACGGTTGCCCGGCGAGCCCGCCGAGGGGCTGATCGACCGCGTGTTTCACCCGGTCGAGCCTACGGCGGTACGTCTAACCATCGCTGGAAAATTCTGAAGGACCGGTCCGGTCCACACGGGCTCGTATAAGCCCACCGAGTGCCCCGGAAGCGGTGATGAGGCTTTTGAGCGCTTTCGGGGGCGGGTGCGCCAAGCCGGAAGCCCTGGCAGCTCCGGCGGACCTGCCGTCGCGGGCCTCGATGCAGTGAGGCCGCCGGGAGGCTGCAATGGGCCCTATCTGAACAGCGGCAACTCTGCGCCGAGCACGCAAAGGCCGACCAGAAACAGGGAGCCACCCGCAGCTTCAAGAATGACGCGCAGACGGTCGCTGATGAGAGACGCCGCGGCAGAGGCCGTTCCAGCCACGAAGCAAGCCAGACTGATCAACGTCACCGCAGCGCCTCCACATCGGCATGGGACGCCTACGCTACGGCGTGAGGGAGCAGGAAGTTTCGGCGAGGGTTCGCCGAGCCGGCGACGACGCGGTCGAGCTTAGGGGCAGCGTTTCGCGCCCCCCTTGGCATCCACGCCCGCCCTTGTCGCTGAGGGGCGAACGGTAGGCGGACGTGGACGGCCAGCCTGAAGCCGGCGGCGGCGGCCTAATGTCTGATTGGAGACATTTCAATCCAAACTTGCTCTTCCCAGTGAACGCCGCTCGCACATCCCGTGCAGGCGGTGGGAGGGATCTCGGAGGCCTCAGGAAATCCAGCCGAGCACCGCCACCAGATGGTCGGCCTGGGCTCGGGTCAGGCCAGAGGCGACGGCGGATCCATTCCGGCAGACCGCAAAGGTCCCGTCAGCGGACGCACGAATTTTGATGGAGGCCATGGAGCTAAACCCGCGATCATGTCGCGGCCGATGTCGACGGCTCCGTACGAGCCGCGTGAGATGTGACCCCGGTTCCCCCATGGGAAAATGCGGCGGACCGCCTCAGGTCTGTGGCTGGAACCCAAGCATGTCCCGCTCGCGCATCCGATGCGAGCTGATCAATCCGTCGTCGTCCGCCGCACTACCCGGAGATCCGCGTTGATCACGTGGACTGGGATGGGTGGCAAACGCAGCCATCGAGGTAAGCGTCGGATGAAAAACACGAAATTCGAGATCATGGGCGGGCCGCGTCTCCGCGATCGCCCACCAACCCGAAACCGGTGTTTCCTCACAACGGGTTGGCGCGCCAAAAGTCGGTTCGCCCCCGCAGCCGCGGCCTGTGGATTGCACTCCCTGAGTGTCCTCCCATCCCGTCGCCGCGACGTCGCACTGGACGCCGCCGAGCTGCGATCAAAAACGGTGCGAACGGCGCCCCCTGACGCAAACCGACCTGCGCCTGGTGAGAGTGCCCGGCTCAAAACGCGTTTGGACTCATCGGCGATGGCTTGCCGGGATCTTGAGCGGGCGGGGTCTTCTGCCCGCGGAATGACGTCAGGCCGGCGTTCTGGCAACGGAGGCGAGCAACCGATGGCCCGGGACGGCCCGCTCAGGGGCGGCGCGGGTGCTTGGAGCCGAGCTGGCGCTAGGCTTGGCCACAGACCCGTGCCGGTCTCGAGGTCGAGCGTCATGGCCCCAACGCGATAGCGGCCTGAAGCGAAGCCCGCATCGGCCAACGCGAGCAGCCGGTCGAAGCCAAGGATCACCCCGCCCTGGGGGTGTCCCGCCGCGCGGCACGAGATGCGCTCATCGCCGAGGGCTGAACGGCATCAATCCCCCCCCCGAACGCGGGGCTACGCTTCCAACTCCACGTCGCCTTCAGGCTCGGCCTGGCAGGCGAGGATGTAGCCATCCTCCCTGTCGCCGTCGCCGAGTGCATCCTGCACAGGCATCCGAACCGTCCCGCTCCGCAGCTTCACCATGCAGGTTCCGCACGTCCCGGAGCGACAGGCGCTGTCGATGCGGACCTTTGCCTCGTCAGCCACGTCGAGCAGCGTCGCTCCCTCGCGAGCCGTAGACGTCTTACCGGTGTCCAGGAATTTGACCTGACCGACGACCGTGCCGGACTGTCCGGTCCTTCCGGTCGGATCGCGACGGTCCGTTCCGAAGGCCTCTGTCCGTATCTGACCGGCCGGCACGCCCAGATCGAGCAGGATCGCCTTGACCGCGTCCATCATGGGCGTCGGTCCGCAGATGTGGGCGCGGTGGAGCGCGATATCCGGCACGGCGGCCGCGACGAAGCGGGCATCGATGCGACCGGTATGACCCTTCCAGGCCTCCCTACCCGGTGCGGACATCGCGACCGAAACGTGTAGCCTGGGATTCCGCTTCCTCAGCGTCTCGATCTCGTCCTTGAAGATGTAGTCCTGCGGGCTTTTGAAGCTGAGGAGGAGGTAGATCGTGCCGGGCCAGTCCGTCTCGGTCAGGTAACGCACGCTGCTCATCATGGGCGTGATCCCGACGCCGCCGCCGATCAGCACGACGGTTGGCCATTCCCTGCCGGAGAACACGAAGCCACCGCTCGGCGCCTCGACCTGGACGCGGTCGCCCGGTCGCATCTCGTCGTGCAGCCAACGGGAGACCGCGCCGTTCTCCTCGCGCTTGACGGTGATCTCGATACGGTCCCGCCACGTCGGCGACGAGGCGATGGTGTACGAGCGGCGGGTCGGAATGCCCTGCCGCGTGATCTCCAGCGTCAGGTACTGCCCGGCCACATGCCGGAAGGGGATCTCGCCGCCCTTCGGATCGACGAGGCGGAACGTCCTGACCGTGCGGGTGACCTGCGCGACGTCGCGCAGTTCCAGCTCGCCGAACCACCGCACCGTCCCGGTCGCCTCGTCGTTCCGCGCGTAGGGCGTTATCGCGGGACGCAGCAGCGAGGTCTCGGGCACGATCTCGACGGGCTTGCGCCGGATTTCGGGCGACGGGAAGCATTTGCCGAAGGCCAGCAGGAGCCGGGGGTCCCCGAAGATCCGGATCTTCCGCCTCGCCAGAGCCCAGACCAAGCTCTTTTCCCTGGCGAGGAACCCGAGCCACGTCTTGGCGTCGGCAATCACACGCAGGTTGGGCTTGTCGACCAAGCCGTCGCGAACGGCGATCTTTCCATCGCGGACGGTGACGGTTGCTTGGCGGCTCTCGGCGCCGGTGAAGGTGAAATGGAAGACCGCGTCGAGATCGCGCGCCTGCGCCCGCTGGAACACGATGGGCATGAAGGTCAGGAGGCCACCGATGGTCCGGGGGGTCATGCCATTGCCGACGGGCTTCACCGTCTTGTGCTTCCACTTGCGTCTGGCGATCTCCTCGGCGTCGGTGCCGGCCACGACGTAGACCGGTTCCGGGCGATCCTGGAGCGGCTTCAGAATTTCGCGCCGGTGCGCGCCTTTATCCTTCAGGTACGAGCCGATGACGTCCTCGCCCGCCGGGCACACGGCGATGCAGTAGGCCGACTTGTAGTTCGCCCCATAGGTCAGGCTCTGCCACATCGAGGCGGTCTCGGGCTCGTTGACCCGCCGGCGATAGTCGAGCGCGTCGCGGGAGTCCGCAATCTGCTCCACCCAGTCGGTGAAGCCGCCCATGAATTCGCGGTAATTGTGGGTGAAGCAGGCCTGGAAATCGAAGGCGCCTTCGAGCTTGATCGCACCGACCGGGCAGGCCGCGACGCAGAGCTTGCATTCCAGACACGGGTTGTAGTCGATGGGCGCGTCGGGGACGTCGATGTCCTGGTCGAGCAGGACCGTGCCCAGCAGGATGAAGTTCCCGAATTTCGGGTGGATGACGTTGCGGTGGATGCCCATCCGGCCGAGACCTGCCGCGACCGCCACGGGCTTGTGAGCCACGATCCAGATGGCGTGCCCGGGGTTCTGGTTCATCTCCATCGGGAAGCCCATGGAGGGGTTGACGGCTCGGATGCCATGATCCTGAAGGCGCGCGACGATGGCGGCGCAGATGGCGTTGGTGTCGTGACCGGCACGGTGGAATTCGAGGTTGGCAACGGACCGCGGCGTCCCGCGAACCGGTGCCTGCGCCATCTTGACGACGATGCTGACGAGGGACCGCGTCCAGGGATAGTGCCGCAGGATCTCGTCCCGCTGCGGCTCAAGCTCGAACCGGCCGATCTCGACGAACCCGACGTCGTCCGCACCGCATTCGAGGGCCAGCTGCCGCAGTTCGCCCGCCCCGAATGGCCTCCTCGCAGCGGCCGGCCCGCTCGATAGCTCGGCGGCACGGAGACGCTTCACCGTGGGATGATCTTCGAGGTTCATCAGGCAGGGATCTCCGCCCCAGGCTGGCTTCGCGATCCGGGATGCTCCGGACGACAGGCGCCGAGCCCCCGGCGCCTTCGATGCCGCAAAATAGATGTTATATGTAATCTATAAGTGTCTGCGCTCCGATCCGCAAGCCGGCCTGGGCGCCCTGTGACTTCGCCGGTCGAGATTGCCGCCTTCCGACGTGACCGCGCACCGCCACGACAGGACGCATCAGGACGGATGGTTCGTCGTCTCGAGGCTGGGCCTCCGCCTTGGAGCCTTCGAGGCGCTCCTCCGTGTCGGGGAGGGCGCGGTCTTGCTCGGCGCTGCCAGAGGAGCCACGCCTTCCGCGTGGCAGGCCGCGGCCTTGAGCTTCAACGCAGCGCGACGATCCGGAGCGATCTCCCGGACCCGACCCCGGCCGTGTGCGTCCCCTGCCCCCAAGGTCGCCGGTCGCCATGGAGCCCATCGCGTGGCCCCGGCCTCCCGTGATCGTGTCCCCCGGAATGGGCGGCAGCACGGGCCATTGACGATGGAACCGAGCCAGAATAGATGACGACTATCATATCAAAACCCCTCAAAAGGTTACGGGGAATCGCCAATGGACGCGCGATGGATGGTCGGACTGACCGGATTGGCCCTGGCGGCCTGCTCGCCCGCCGAGACAGCGGTCAGCCCCGAGCCGCCCCTGGTGCAGATCGCCGAAGTCGTCCCGAGCCCCGGCGCGGTCTCCCGTTATACGGGCGTGATCCGGGCGCGCACCGAGAGCAACCTCGGCTTCCGGGTGGGAGGCAAGATCTTCGAGCGCCTCGTCGATCCTGGTGACCGCGTGCGCCTCGGCCAGCCGCTGATGCGCCTCGACCGAACCGACTTCACCCTCGCGCTCAACGCGGCGCGCGCTTCCGTCGATGCCGCCCGCGCCCAGATGATCAAGGCCAAGGCCGACGAGGAGCGCAGCCGTAAGCTCGTCTCGGACGGCTGGACCTCCAAGCAGACCTACGACCAGAACAAGGGCGCGGCCGACGCGGCCATCGCCCAGTTCGCCAATGCCGAAGCCCAAGCCAGCCAGATCGAGAACCAAGCGGGGTATGCTGAGCTCAAGGCCGATGCCGACGGCGTCGTCATGGAAGTGCCCTCCTATCCTGGGGAGGTGGTCGCCGCCGGCCAGACCGTGGTCAAGCTCGCTCGCGACGGGGCGCGCGAGGCGGAAGTGTTCATACCCGAGGGCAGCCGGCGCGCCGCTCAGGGCGAGGCTTCCGCCACGCTCTATTCCGAGGACGCGGCGACCTATCCGGCCCGACTGCGCGAATTGTCCGCCACCGCCGACCCGGCCACGCGCACCTACCGGGCGCGCTACATCCTTTCGGGGGACGGCGAGGCGGCGCCGCTCGGCGCCACCGTCACCCTGCAGCTCAAGGCCCATGCGGCGGTCCGCACAGCGAGCGTGGAGGTTCCCCTCGCGGCGCTGTTCGACCAGGGCCGCGGCACCGCGGTCTGGCGCTACGACGTCGCGACCGAGACCGTGCGGCCGCAGATGGTGCAGGTCGCCCGAATGGGCGAGGAGCGGGTCGAGATCGTGGCCGGCCTGAACCCCGGCGACCGGATCGTAGCCCTCGGCGCCCATCTCCTCAAAGCCGACCAGAAGGTGCGGCAAGCGCCGGTCAGCATGACCGGGGTGGCCCGATGAGCCGCTTCAACCTCTCGGCCGTGGCCGTCCGCGAGCGGGCCGTCACCCTGTTCCTGCTGATTGCCCTGACGGGTGCCGGCTTCTTCGCCTTCCAAAAGCTCGGGCGTGGCGAGGACCCGAGTTTCGCGGTGAAGACAATGGCCGTCTCGGCCGCATGGCCTGGGGCGACGACCGCCGAGATGCAGCGGCAGGTCGCCGACCCGCTCGAGAAGCGGCTGCAGGAACTCGCTTACTACGACCGTGTCGAGACGACGACCCGGCCCGGACTGTTGCTGATGAAGGTCTTCTTCAAGGACAACATGCCTCCGGCGAAACTTCAGTCGGAGTTCTACCAGACGCGCAAGAAGCTCTCCGACCAGGCTTCCAGCCTGCCGCGCGGCGTGCTCGGGCCGCTGTTCAACGACGAGTTCTCGGACGTCTACTTCTCTCTCTATGCGCTCCAGGCCAGGGGTTTGCCGCACCGTCAACTGGTGCTTCGCGCCGAGGACCTGCGGCAGCGCCTGCTGCGGGTGCCGGGCGTCGAGAAGATCAACATCCTCGGCGAGCAGGCGCAGAAGATCTTCGTCGAGATCTCCTACCAGCGTCTCGCCACGCTCGGCATCAACGGCCAGCAACTGCTGGCGGCGCTCGCCAACCAGAACGACGTGACGCCGGCTGGCTTCGTCGAGGCCGACGGCCCGCGGGTGTACCTGCGCCTGGACGGCGCCATCGACGGGCTCGACGCGATCCGCAACCTCCCGGTGGCCGTCGGCGACCGCAGCCTCAAGCTCGGCGACATCGCCGCGGTGAAGCGCGGCTACGAGGACCCGAAGACCTTCGAGATCCGTAACGACGGCGCGCCGGCCCTGATGCTCGGCCTCGTGATGAAGCCCGGCTACAACGGCCTCAAGCTCGGCGCGGCGCTGAACGCCGAGGAAGTGGCGATCCACCACGAGACGCCGGTCGGCATCACCTTCACGAAAATCACCGACCAGGCGAAGGTCATCGACGACGCCATCAACGAGTTCATGGTGAAGTTCTTCACCGCGCTCGGTGTGGTCATCCTTGTGTCGCTGGTGGCTCTGGGCTTCCGCGTCGGCATCGTGGTGGCGCTGGCCGTGCCGCTGACGCTCTCGGCGGTGTTCGTGGTGATGATGGTCACGGGCCGTGACTTCGACCGCATCACCCTCGGCGCCCTCATCATCTCGCTGGGCCTCCTCGTCGACGACGCCATCATCGCCATCGAGATGATGGTGGTGCGCATGGAGGAAGGCGCCGACCGGATCGAGGCCGCGACCTACGCCTGGAGCGCCACGGCCGCGCCGATGCTCACCGGCACGCTGGTCACCATCGCGGGCTTCCTGCCCGTGGGCTTCGCCGCGTCGACGGCGGGCGAGTACGCCGGAAACATCTTCTGGGTGGTGGCCTTCTCGCTGATCGTCTCATGGATCGTGGCCGTGACCTTCACGCCCTATCTCGGCGTCAAGCTCTTGCCCAACATCGAGAAGGTCGAGGGCGGGCACGACGCCATCTACGCCACGAAGAACTACGAACGCCTGCGCCGGGTCGTGCGCCTGTCCGTCGACCATAAGTGGATCGCCGCCGGCATCACGGTGGGGTTGTTCGCACTCGCCGTCGTGGCCATGGGCAAGGTCGAGCAGCAATTCTTCCCGAATTCGGAGCGCCCCGAACTCATCGTCGAGGTCACCCTGCCGGCGGGCTCGGCCTTCGCCACCACCGAGGCCAGCGTCAAGCGGATTGAGGCGGCGGTTCGCGAGTTGCCCGAGGCGCGTGAGATCACGAGCTATATCGGCCAGGGCATGCCGCGCTTCGTGCTCTCTTTCGACCCGGAACTGCCCGATCCCGCCTTCGCGCAGATCGTGGTGCAGACCGCCGATTCCCATGCCCGCGACGCCCTCCGGGGCAAGGTGCGCAAGCTCGTCGAGGACGGCCGCTTTCCTGAAGCCCGTGTGCGGGTCCTCCAGATCGTGTTCGGACCACCGGTCCGCTTCCCCGTCGCCTTCCGCGTCGTGGGACCCGACCTCGACATCATTCGCGGCATCGCCGGTGAGGTCGCCCAAGCGATGGCCACGAACCCCAACATGCGCATGGTCCATCTCGACTGGGGCGACAAGACCCCGAGCCTCCACCTTGCCCTCGACCAAGAGCGCCTGCGCTTGATCGGCTTGACGCCCAAGGAGGCCGGCCAGCAGCTGCAGAGCTACCTCAACGGCACGCCCGCCACCCAGGTCCGGGAGAACCTGCGTTCCGTCGACGTCCTCCTGCGCAGCCCCGGCCCCGAGCGGCGCTCGCTGGGGGAGATCGGCGACCTGACGCTGGCGACGAAGGACGGGCGCCAGGTGCCGGTCTCGCAGGTGGCGCGCTTGGAGAGCCGCACCGAGGATGCGGTCCTGAAGCGCTACAACCGTGAGACCTACATCCGCGTGCAGGGCGACGTGCTCGACGGCAAGCAGCCGCCCGACATCCACGCCCAGGTCGTTCCGCTGCTGGCGCCGATCAAAGCCAAGCTGCCGCCGGGCTACCGCATCGACACGGCAGGCTCCGTGGAGGAGAGCGAGAAGGCGATGCTGTCGCTGGTGGCGGTGTTCCCCATCATGCTCATCGTGACGCTGACGGTGATCATGATCCAGGTGCGCTCGTTCGCCACCATGTTCATGGTCGTTGCCACCGCACCGCTGGGCCTCGTCGGCGCCGCGCCGACCCTGTTGGTCTTCCACCAACCCTTCGGCTTCAACGCGATCCTCGGGCTGATCGCGCTGTCGGGCATCCTCATGCGGAACACGCTGATCTTGGTGGACCAGATCCACCACGACCAAGCGGCGGGCCTCGGGGATTATGAGGCCATCGTGGAATCGACCGTGCGCCGGGCGCGGCCCGTCATCCTGACGGCGGCGGCTGCGATGCTGGCCTTCATCCCGTTGACCCACTCGGTGTTCTGGGGTGCGCTAGCCTACGTTCTCATCGGCGGCGTCGGTGTCGGTACGGTCCTGACGCTCCTGTTCCTGCCCGCCCTGTACGCCCTGTGGTTCCGGGTGCAGCGGCCGGAAAAGGCCGTCGCAGGGCCGGCCGTGGTGACAGTCGACGGAGCGGCCGTAACGCCCCGCTCAACGTAAGGACGCCGTCTCCAGAGACGTCCAGAAGATCGCACGCGCTTCCAAATTCGCGTGTGATGGCCCGGCGGGCCCGTATCTGCCCCCCCACGGGCCCGCCGGGATCATTGATCGTACCCGCACGCCGTCGCCCCTGTGGACCGCCGCTCGTGTGCATCGGGACCCTGCAAAAGGCGGACGGGATCCTGAAGATCCGACGCCAGCATGACGCGATCAAGAGTGCTTTCTCGCGCGCCGATCATCCACCGCCGCAACGCGGATCCATGGAGCCGAACGGGCGGATCCCGGAACCGTCCCCGCCGCCGCAGCTTCCGGCCCTGGAGCTTGGCGGCAGCGCCCCCGCGCCCAAGGTCAGGGGGAGGCCCTGACACGGGGTCATGCCGGGCAGCCTTTCGGTTCGCCGATCTCGCCCCCTCGAGAAGGCTCCCCGGCGCGGCGAGGCGCGGCGAGGTCCGTCATCACGGCAGCCGGGCGTCGGATCTGTCGCCGGAGAACGTCCACGCGATCGGGCGCAGGCCTCAGCCGCGACGCGGTCTCAGGGGCGGGTCAGGAGGACGGGCCCGCTGTCGATCCGGATGCGCAGCACCGCGTAGGGCTTCCGGCGAAGGTCGCGGCCCTCGTGGAAGCCCGCTTGCCGGTGCAACTGGTTGGCGGTGAAGTACAGGTAACCGTCGCGCCCGATCGACAGCGTATCGGGCCAGCTGATGGCCGGATCGGTGACCACGGTGGACCACTTGCCCTGGTCGAGCACGCGGATGGCGTTGTGCTCGTAATCGCCGGCGAAGACCCGGCCGCGATCGTCTTCGGCGATCCCGTCCGAGGCGCCCTTGGCGCCCATGTCGCGGATCTGGCCGGCGAGATCAGCCTCGCTCACCCGGGGATCGCGCAAGGCGGCGGTCGGCACGGCATAGAGCGTCCGGCCGGAGAGCGGGCCGTAATAGAGCAGCGACCCGTCCGCCGAGAGCGCGATGGCATCGCTGGCGACGCGGACCGGCTTCGCCGGCCCGTTGGCGGGGCGGTTCATCAGCGGCTCGCCATCGACGACGGGGGTGAAGTCGGGCTCCGGCGCGGTGCTCGCATGGCCGGAGAGGCGGCGGAATGCCTTTCCGGTGGCGAGGTCCACCACGATGATCCCGCCGATGCCGGCGTTGGAACTGTCGGTGATGTAGGCGACGCCGGCCTCGCCCTGGCGCAGGTCGAAGCGGACGTCGTTGAGATAGGTCGTCGGCAAAACGACGCTGTCGGGCAGGACGATGGTGCGGACGATCGTGTTCGTGGCGAGGTCGATCGCCACCAGCTTGGCACCGCCCGGCTGCGGCGGGCGGAAGCCGGGCGCGGCCGTATCCAGCACCCAGAGCCGGTTCGCGCCGTCGGCGACGACGCTCTGCACGGAGATGAAATGCGCGGCCGGGGCGGCCGGATCGGGCTGGTTCGTCGCGAGATCGGGATAGGGCACCGTCGTCCCGTTCACCACCTCCCCCACGGTGAAGGGCGCGTTGTCGCCCCATTGCGGGAAATTCACGAACATCCGCCCGTTGGGCGCGACAGTGATGCCCGTCGGCATGGCGCCGTCGAATTGTGCGACCTGCTCGATGGCAGGCGCCGGCGCGGCGGAGGGCTCGGCCGCGCGCGTCGCGTCGTTCGCAAGCGCGATGGACAATGCCGCCGCCAGGGTGGCGGTGAGACTCTTCATGATGTCCTCTCCCCCCGACGCCGCGTCGAGGCCTGTCGTTAGGCGCAGCAGGTAAGACTTCGGCACCGGTCGGCAATGGCGGGACTGAACGGCTCCAGCACCGGCGCGAGCCGCCCTGCAACGAGATCCGCGGAGACGTAGGACCGGCCGAACCGTGCGAGGCCGGCGCCGCCGAGCGCCATCAGGCGCACCACGTCGCCGGACAGGCCCTTGTGCTCGGCGAGATCGACGCGCATCCGCGGATGTGCCGCGAGAGATCGCGGCCGGACCGGCAGGATGACCTGGGTGCCGAACGGGACCGAGGCGTTCACCCGGAGCCGGGCGCTCGGCTCGGCTGTCCCTCGGCCCCTGACGACTTGCAGGCGTCCGCGCGCTGGTCGCGCAGGCTGCGCAGGCCGGCGAGGCTGATCTCCTCCGTGATGGCCTCGTGCCATCTGTCGAGCAGGCGGATGCTGAATCGTCGGCCGTTCAGGATGCTCTTGAGCACATCGCCATTCAGCGAAATCACCCCGATTTCCTGCATCTGCGCCGTGGGAAACATTGCGTTCGACACCGGCCCGTCGTCGATCCGATACTGATAGTTGAAGATGAAATTCTTCGGCAGACCCGTCACCTCGAGCCGGTCGCCGACGATCTGGATGCGCGATCGGGTCTTCGGCGCCAGGATGCAGTCAGCGTCCCCGCTCGACGGGTGACCGGGCTTCCTGAGCACCCAGTCGCCCTCGCTGGCGACCGTCTGTCCCGCATCCTCGGCGGCGCCGAGGGGGGAGGCCAGGCAGGCCGCGACGGCGAAGAGTGCAACCCTCATGAACGACATCCTCGTCTCACACGTCGGTTCGGTCCTGGACCCAACATCGTTCTCCAAGCCGGGCTGTCGATCTGAGACACATTCGCCCGGTCACCCCGGCAGGCGATGGCTGGCAGATCCGCCCCAAGACCGGTCGGCAACGTGGTCCGCGACCGCCCACGCCCCGTTGCAGCAGCAGCCCCGGGAGACCTGTGGTCAGGCGCGCGAGGACGCGCCGGTCGTGCCTGTTCGCTCCACCCCCGGCTCGGGAGCAGGCCGGCCGCAATCCACCCGACCAAGGCTCTCAGACGATCACCGGCGCCCGCCGGTTCCGGCCGACGATGGTCAGGCTGCCTCGACGTGAGTGAAGCGGAGAAGCTGACGCCGGTCGGCGCGTCGGCTTCCGCCCCGCTTGGGCGGCCCTGCGGCCCGCTTGCGGGCGTCCAGACGGCGCGCCGTCAGAACACGGCGTGGTCGCCGCGCTCGGCAACGGCCTCGCCTCGGATCACGCGCGCATAATAGTCGAAGAGAGTTTCAGAGCCGGTCGACGGTGTGGCGCGCGCATCATATTGCCCCGTCAACGGATCCAGAACGAGCATAGATTCCGTCGCGTAGTAGCGCCCGATGCGCGCGAGTTCGGCCTTGGCTGCCAACGTCGGAACCAGCCGTCCGAGCATGGCCAGAGTGACTATGATGACGTCCAGAAGGGCCACGGGCACATGCGTGAATCGCGCTTCGCGCCCGAGCAAGGCGAAGAGCTGCTCGCCCTGCGCCTTCGGGGTCACAGCTTCGCCCGGGCCGCCGATCGGCAGCACGCGATTGCGCCGGTCCGGGTCGTCGAGGCACTCGGCAATGTAGGTGCCCAAGTCGTCGTCGCTGATCGGCTTGCAGGCCGTCAGCGTACCGTCGCCGAAAATCAGGAACGACTTCCCGCGTTTCAAACGATCGATTTGCCCCGAGAGCGATTTGAAGAAGGCCGTTGGTCGTACGATCGTGTAATCGAGGCCCGACGCGGCCAGAACGCCCTCGAACGCGCGCTTGGCGTGCTGGAACGCCAGGACCGGCTTCTGGACGCAGATCGCCGAGAGAAGGATGACGTGGGTCACGCCGGCCGCCTTCCCGGCGTGCAAAGCACTCACATGCGCGCGATAATCGATCGCCCAGGCGTCGTCGGGCAAGCCCGTGCGCGAGGCGAGACACGAGACCAGGACGTCGAACGGCTCGCCGCGGAAACCCGCCTCGGCGAGGGACGATGGATCGGTCACATCCACCACCCTTGCGGTCGCGCCCGGAGGCAGTCGGGAGCACGCGGGCGGCCCTGACGGGTCGTCGATGTCGGCGCGACGCCTGACGAAGCAGACCACGTCATGGCCCCGTGACACCAGCGCGCGCACCGTCGCGCGCCCGATCGTCCCGGTGCCACCGAGCACGGCGACGCGTCGCGGGCGCAACGCGTCCGATTGGTCTCCGGTCACGCTCACCTTATCCAGCCACTCAGGGTTCCGGCATGTCCGGTCGTTGTGACGAGACCGTATCGATCCACCCGAACAGGAGGCCGCCTTCGCAGCCTGGATTGCCACGGGTGTGGGCGAAGGGTCAGCGCGTCATGCCGGCGTCATAGCACGGAGCGCGCCGCCGGCGCCCGCTCTCGCGGCAGCGGGACAGTCAGGGCCGCAGCCTACCTGCGAGGACGTCGGTGGCTGCGTGGACCAGCCGGTGTCGGTGTATTGGTCCGGTTCTCATCGAACAGCTTGCGCCAACGGATCAGCCGCTCAGGTGCGAGGCTGCCGTCCGCGACGGCAGCCTGCACGGCGCACCCGGGTTCGCTTGTGTGGGTGCAGTCGCGGTATCGGCACAGGGGCGCGCGTTCGATGATCTCGGCGAACAGCGTTTCGATCCCTTCCGCGGCGCCGCTGACGTGCAGCGTGCGCATCCCCGGCGTGTCGATGACCCAGCCGCCGTCGGCGATGGCATGCAGCGAACGCGACGTGGTCGTATGGCGTCCCTTGGCATCGTGCTCGCGAATGCCGCCGGTCAGCTGGGCCTGGGCCTGACCGGGACCGACCAGCGTGTTCACCAGCGTCGATTTGCCGACGCCGGAGGAGCCGACCAGCGCCACGGTCTGCCCCAGCCCACACCACGGAGCGAGGGCGTCTGCAGCCGCGGAGAGACGGGGGTTGAGGGTTACGACGTCGAGCCCGCGCTGCAACTCGGACGCTTGGCGCTGGTAGGTTCCCAGATCGGCTGTCGTGTCGGCCTTGGTGAGCAGGATCACCGGAATTGTGCCGCCTTGATTGGCCAGAGCCAGATAGCGCTCCAGTCGCGCCGGATTGAAATCCGCGTTGCAGGAGGTGACGATGAACAGCGTGTCGACATTGGCCGCAGCGGCCTGAAGGGTCCGGCTGCCTTCGGTGCGGCGCTCCATGACCGTCCTGCGGCTGAGACGGCGATGCACGGTCTGGGTTCGCGGATCGACGAGAACCCAATCGCCCACGGTGAAGTCGCTCGTGCTGGCGTGGATCGCGAGCGTCAGTTCAACGGATCCGGCCTCCGACAGGGCGGTCAAGCGAGACCGGTGAAGCGTCGCGATCCGCATCGGGGCGAGATCGGCCTCGTGGGGTTCACGCTGGACTTCGAAGAAGTCGGACCAGCCCAAGCTTGCAAGCGACAGGGGCTGGAAGGAAGGGGGATGATCGATCACCGCCCTGCCCATGACATGGCATCCTGCGCCTGGCCAGCCCTCCGCCGCCAGGCGCACGTCGATGCCCGGCCGAGTGCAAGGACCGTCGCCTTGCGCCGTCTCCCTGCGCCGTCTCCCTTGGCCATACCCACGGGAGGCGGACGGTCGTGTCGCCGCGCGGGTCAATCGGGAGCGGCCGCGAAGGCGCGCGCCCCAATGCCCGGATGAGCCGGTCCCCGGCCCATTCATAAGATTAGCACTTCCACTCGGTGAGTGCTAACAATGCGTCGATCGGGCGGCGATGACAGTCTCGCCGTAGCCTTTCCCGCGACAGCGCCAATCATGTCGGTTGGATCTCGCTTGGGAACGATCAGGATACCACGATGAAATTCCGTCCGCTGCACGACCGCGTGGTCCTCCGTCGCATCGAAGGCGAGGAGAAGACCAAGGGCGGCATCATCATTCCCGATACGGTCAAGGAGAAGCCGCAGGAGGGCGAGGTCGTCGCCGCTGGACCGGGCGTGCGCGACGAGGCGGGCAAGATCAACCCGCTCGAGGTGAAGGCCGGCGACCGCGTCCTGTTCGGCAAGTGGTCCGGCACCGAGGTCAAGATCGACGGTCAGGACCTCCTGATCATGAAGGAATCCGACATCCTGGGCATCGTCGCCTAGCGCGGATCAGGCCGCTCAGAGCCTCACGACGATCTGCCCTTCGAGGCGCCCGCTGTGGCGCGCCTCAGGGCCAAACGACAGATGACGAGTGCTCCACCATGTCCGCCAAAGACGTTCGCTTTTCGGTCGATGCCCGCGAGAAGATGCTGCGCGGTGTCGAACTGCTCGCCAGTGCGGTGAAGGTGACGCTGGGCCCGAAGGGCCGCAACGTCGTGATCGAGAAGAGCTTCGGCGCCCCGCGCATCACCAAGGACGGCGTCACCGTCGCCAAGGAGATCGAGCTCGTCGACAAGTTCGAGAACATGGGCGCCCAGATGGTGCGCGAAGTGGCCTCGAAGTCGAGCGACACCGCCGGTGACGGCACGACGACCGCGACCGTTCTCGCGGCCTCCATCGTCCGGGAGGGCGTGAAGTACGTCGCCGCCGGCATGAACCCGATGGACCTGAAGCGCGGCATCGATCTGGCCGTGGCCGCGGTCGTGAAGGATATCGGCGCGCGCTCCCGCAAGGTCGCCTCGTCCGAGGAGATCGCCCAGGTCGGCACGATCTCCGCCAACGGCGACAAGGAGATCGGCGAGATGATCGCCCACGCCATGCAGAAGGTGGGCAACGAGGGCGTCATCACCGTCGAGGAGGCCAAGACCGCCGAGACCGAGCTCGATGTCGTCGAGGGCATGCAGTTCGACCGCGGCTACCTGTCCCCGTACTTCATCACGAATGCGGAGAAGATGGTCGCCGAGCTCGAGGATCCCTACATCCTCATCCACGAGAAGAAGCTCTCCTCGCTCCAGGCGATGCTGCCGGTGCTCGAGGCCGTGGTCCAGACCGGCAAGCCGCTCCTGATCATCGCCGAGGACATCGAGGGCGAGGCGCTCGCCACCCTGGTGGTGAACAAGCTGCGCGGCGGCCTGAAGGTCGCGGCCGTGAAGGCGCCGGGCTTCGGTGACCGCCGCAAGGCAATGCTCGAGGACATCGCGATCCTGACCAAGGGCCAGATGATCGCCGAGGACCTCGGCATCAAGCTCGAGAACGTGACGCTCCCGATGCTCGGCCGCGCCAAGCGCGTGCGGATCGAGAAGGAGAACACCACGATCATCGACGGCGCCGGCGAGAAGACCGACATCGAGGGCCGGATCAGCCAGATCAAGGCGCAGATCGAGGAGACCACCTCGGACTACGACCGCGAGAAGCTGCAGGAGCGCCTGGCCAAGCTCGCGGGCGGCGTCGCGGTGATCCGCGTCGGCGGTTCGACCGAGGTCGAGGTCAAGGAGAAGAAGGACCGCGTCGACGACGCGCTGCACGCCACCCGCGCGGCGGTCGAGGAAGGCATCGTCCCCGGCGGCGGCACCGCGCTCCTGCGCGCCAAGGCCGCCGTCCAGGGGCTCGCGAACGACAACCCCGACGTCCAGGCCGGCATCAAGATCGTCCTCAAGGCTCTCGAGGCCCCGATCCGTCAGATCGCCCAGAACTCGGGCGTCGAGGGCTCGATCGTGGTCGGTAAGATCCTGGCCAACAGCTCGGAGACCTACGGCTTCAACGCCCAGACCGAAGAGTATGTCGACATGCTCAAGGCCGGCATCGTCGACCCGGCCAAGGTGGTGCGCGCGGCCATTCAGGGCGCGGCCTCGGTCGCCGGCCTGCTGGTGACCACCGAGGCGATGATCTCCGAGGCGCCGCGCAAGGAGGCTCCGGCCATGCCCGCCGGCGGCGGCATGGGCGGCATGGGCGGCATGGATTTCTAACCGGCCGAAACAGGTCCGAAGCGCCCTCCGGCACGCCGACAGGCGGATCGCCGGAGGGCGCTTCGGCGCAACACGAGGGGGTGGATCGACGGGCTGGACCGACCTTCTGTCGCTATCGACCGCTGCCGCCCCCGCCGGGCTGAAACCGGCAAGCTTGTGCCGTTCGCTCCGGGCGCCTCATCCTCGTGACGGATGCGTTGGCTCGCAGGGCGATCGCGCCGACGAGGGCCCTGCGAAATTCGTCCTGTCGGCATGACCCGCGCCGATCTCGCGGTTGCCATCGAGGAGAGAGCACATGCGCATTCTTGTCGGCTGCGAGATGACTTACGAGTTTCCGCAGCCCACGCCCGTCATCGCGACGCTCAACGTCCACGCATCGCGCTTCCCTGACCTCGAACGGCCCGATTACCTGATCACGAGCCCGGCAGTTCCCCTGGAGGGCTATCGCGACAGCTTCGGGAATTGGTGCTCCCGTATGGTCGCTCCGGCGGGGCGCTTCATGCTGAAGACCGACACGGTCGTGCGGGACCACGGCAGCGGGGATCTGCAGGAACTCGACGCTCCGGAGATCCCGGTCGAGAAGCTGCCTTCGGACAGCGTGCTGTTTCTCCTCGGCAGCCGGTACTGCGAGACGGATCGCCTCTCCGCCATCGCGTGGGATCTGTTCGGACATGTCCCGCCCGGCTGGGGACGGGTGCAGGCGATCTGCGACTATGTGCATGATCGGATCGCCTTCGGGTATGAGCACGCGCGTGCAACCCGCACGGCCTTCGATGTCTTCGAGGAGCAGCGGGGCGTCTGCCGCGACTATGCGCATTTGGCGATTGCGTTCTGCCGCTGCCTCAACATCCCGACGCGCTACTGCAACGGCTATGTCAGCGACATCGGCCTGCCGCTGCCGCATGCGCCCGGTGATTTCGCCGCCTGGATGGAAGTGTATCTCGGTGGCCGTTGGCATACCTTCGACCCTCGCAACAACAGCTCCCGGATCGGCCGGATCCTGATCGCCTATGGGCGCGACGCCGCGGACGTGCCGTTGACGCTCACCTTCGGGCCCAACGATCTCACCGGGTTTCGCGTGACGACGGAAGAAGCGCCCGGCCCGGCCTGAACCGGCGCCGTATCGAAGCCGAGCACAGTCGATTCAGCCGATCGACCGCAGGATGGTGGCGCTGCGGCGTCGCGCAGCCGTCGATCTGACAAGGCAGGAACGGGCGGGCGACCCGGCTGCCCGGCCGGCGCGCTCCGTGTCCGTTGCCGGACCTCGGGCGGGCCTCGACGCATGGCGATGATGGGCCTGACGCCGAAGGTCTGCTTCAATGCGGCGCAACGGCCGACGCGGTTGGCGGCCGGCCGGAACGACGTAGAGTGCGCCCGGGTCAAGGCGCTGCGCAGGATCCCTCGTGAGCCCGGACCAGAACCACAACGAGGGCGAGGACGAGGGCGAGGATTGGCGCTCCGTCAGCACGCGCCGGCCTGACACGGGAAGCCTCAGCCGCGCCCGGAGCCGTGCGCGCGAACCCGGTCGCGGGCGAACCGCGGATGATCCGGCCCAGATCCCGGCCCTGGGGTGGAAGGACGTCCTCTGGAGGATCCTGTACTCCTTCCCGCGCGACCGCATCTTCACCACGGCCGGGGGCGTCGCCTTCTTCACCCTTCTGTCGACCTTCCCGGCTTTGGCGACCATCGTGTCGGTCTACAGCCTGTTCTCCGACCCGCACGTCATCAGCGAGCACCTGAGCCTCCTCTCGGGCGTCCTGCCGAGTGGCGTCCTCGCCCTCCTGTCCGACCAGCTCATACGCGTCGCCCAGCAGAGCGCCGGCGCGCTCAGCACGGCCTCGCTGGTGAGCGTGTTGATCGCCTTCTGGAGTGCGAACTCGGGCGTGAGCGCCCTCTTCGATGCGCTCAATGTGATCTACAGGGAGCGGGAGAAGCGTTCGCTGGTGCGCTTCTATGCCACCACCTTCCTGTTCACGTTGAGCGGCATCGTGTTCGCCCTGACGGCCACCGGATTGGTCGTCATCCTGCCGCTCGCGCTCGACCAGCTCGGCCTGGGTGTGCTGACCGACGTCACGCTGCGCCTCGTGCGCTGGCCGGGGCTGCTGATCCTCGTCAGCCTCGGCCTGGCCGTGACGTATCGGTACGGACCCAGCCGGCGCGAGGCCAAGTGGCGGTGGGTGAGTTGGGGCGGCGTCGCCGCGGCCATCACCTGGGTTTGTGCCTCGGTCTCGTTCTCCTGGTACGTGGCCAGCTTCGACAGCTACAACAGGATCTACGGTTCGCTCGGCGCAGGCGTCGGGTTCATGACGTGGATCTGGTTCTCGGTCGTGATCGTGCTTCTGGGGGCCAAGTTGAACGCCGAGATCGAACGCCAGACGGCGCGCGACAGCACGCGGGGGCAGCCGAAGCCGCTCGGCTCGCGCGAGGCCCATGCGGCCGACACCATCGGACCGACCGAGGGCTGAATGGGGTGCCGGCACGGTCAAGAGGACCGGCCTGAATCTCGGGCCTGTCGCAGGCGTCGGGATCTCACGCCCGGCTGAGCGTCACGCGCGAAAAGCCGCGCTCACGGTTCCGGCGACGGCTCGTCCTCAATCAGCGCGATCGAGGTCGCGATCGGACCGTCTAGGGGTCCCACATGGGCTATGAAGCGGGCCCGCGACCAGAGTTCGACGCGGTCTCCGTCGCTCAGGCAGAGGGCACGTTCCGTCGCGTCCGCGTCGCTGGCGGCCTCGATCGGGATGGTCGACCTGACGCTCCCATCCGGCGCGAACCGGTAGGCCCGGTACGGCGAGAGCGCACAGGACGAATGGCGCCTGGCCGGGAAGCTTACGACGTCTGCCATTCGCGCCTGCCCGCTCTCGTTGTGAACACCAGCCCCAAGCTGCTGGCGCTCGAGGCACGCGATCCGTCGACCGGCATCCTGCGCCTCCCTGAGCCGCAATGATAGCCCAGATGATGGGCGGCCGGAGCGAACCCGGAAAACGCCGTCACGGTTCGTGCGGTCGTCGGTTCAACGCCGTCTGATCGGTGCCGCGCATGGAACGGTCGGCTGATCCGGCCGGTTCGAAGCTCACGGCGTGCCGCGTTGGCGCGCCGACGACCAGGGTTAACGCTATGGCTACCGGCACAGTGAAGTGGTTCAACGAGACCAAGGGCTATGGCTTCATCCAGCCCGACGACGGCGGCAAGGACGTGTTCGTCCACATCTCGGCGGTCGAGCGCGCCGGGATGCGCAACCTGATCGAGGGGCAGAAGATCTCCTACGACGTCGAAGCCGACCGGCGCAGTGGCAAGGAGAGCGCCGCCAACCTGAAGGGCGCCTGAGCCGTCCTTCGTGGGGATCACAGCCGGCGCGCGCCGTTCGGCATCGGCTGACCAGATCCGCCTAACATCAGCATCGCGGGCCGAGTCGGGTATCGGCTTGCGGTGCTGAAGCGACGACCTGTGCGGGACCGCTCGCCACCGATGTCACCGCGCCGGGACCGCCCCGCCCTGGCTCACCAGGGTGGCCTCCCGGTCGGAGGCCTTCCACACCGGCAGCGACCCCTCGCGGACGAACATGGCGAAGGCCTCCGCCACCGCTCCTCGGTCGAAGGCTTGCGCCCCGTCCACGGCGCGACCGACGATGCAGGCCGCGTCGGGAGCCTCTGCGACCGGTGGCCGGCTCTCCAACGAGAACAGCACGCCCGACCGATCCGGCCTCAGGTCATCCGGCAGGGCGCCGATCTTGCGCCACAGGCAATCCCAGCGGGCGCAGGCCTCCGGACGCTCGGGGTAGATCCCGCACGCCGTGCCGGTGTTGTGGCGGCACAGGACCCCCGCGGGCTTGTCGAGGGCCTTGATCTCCAGGGCTCGACAGCAGACCGTGCAGGAGCCGCAGGATCGGCCTTGTGCGAGAGCCGCGGTGTTCCGTGGGGCGTCCCCCCGGCGACCGCCTTGCCCTTGGGGCTCCTTGATGATCAGGGTGTCCTCGCTGTCACGTCGTTGCGGCCTGTCGCGCGCGGTATGGGACGTCGCCGATGTCGGACGATGCCACGCTCTGGGATCTCGTAACCGCCGAGCGCATCGCCATCGAGGACGTCGGTGCCGCCATCGACGTCTACCTCGCGGAACCGACGACGCAGAATCATCCGATCGGGCCGGACCACAGTCTCGATCTGGCTGCGGCCGTCGCGGCGCACGCCTTCGCGTCCGCGACGGTGGTCGATCCTGACAGCGACGAGCCGTCCCGTCGCATGGCGGTGCGATCGGCCCTGCTCATGGGCCGCCCGACGGCCCGATCGATCGGCCGCCGAGACCCTGCGAGGGATCAGCGTTCGGCGGATCGGGCGATCCGCTTGAGCGCGGCTACTGATCGTCCTCGTCGTCGTTGACCTCGATCAGGTCGCTGGTGTCCTCGTCGTCCTCGTCGACCACGAGGGTGTCATCCTCGACCGTGTCGCCGTCGTCCTCGATATCGAGCGTGTCATCGCTCTCGGTATCGGTGTCCTTGTCGGCTTCCTCGGCCTCGGCCTCATCCAGTGACACGAGTTCCGGCCCGTCCGTCTCCTCCTCATCGTCGACCGGCGTCTCCTTGCGCGCCACCACGGGTGCGGCCGCTCGGGCGGAGGACGGCGACACGGAGGTGGGGACGACCTCGCCCGAGTAGGGCGAGATCACGGGGGTCTTGTTGAGGTCATAGAACTTCTTGCCCGTCACCGGGCAAATGCGCTTCGTACCAAGGTCCGGACGTGCCACTGCGACTCTCCAAAAGGACGTTCCACGCTGGACGGGCAGCGCACTCTCCGGCTCATCTATCATAGATGGCGGCGGATCACCCTGCCCAACGCGAGTCTGGATCGGATCCGGGCAGCGGCTTGCCCGCCCGCAGACGTCCCGCTGCCGGTGACGGCCTGGCTGACCCCGCGAGGAGGCAGACACGCGCCCGCCCGACCGACCGCTTGAACGTCGGCTCTCGGACGCCGCCATTCCCAGGCCGCCCGGCAACGTCGCCCCGGGGTAGTCAGCGGCCCCTGGCCCTTCGCCAGACGGCACAGGGACCGTCTTCGGGCCGCCCCAGTCGGCCGCCTCGCGCCCGTCCCCTCAGAGCGATTCCGAGGCTCGATCGGCCGGATGCCGGATGGCACGCGGCTGACCTCTCAGAGCCGCAGGAAGGCTGATGAAGCCTTGCTTCTCCTGCGCCGGTGTCAGGCCCCGCACTCGGTCGCAACCGCGTCTGCTCCTGACGTCCCGGCCTCGTCGGCCGCAAGATCGAGCAGTCGTTGCGCGAGTAGCACCGCCGTCGCCGCGTCCACCGCGGATGCGTCCGCTCCGACCCGTTGGACGAGGTCCGGCTGCTGCAGAAACATCGGTCCTCCGACCATCACGCAGATGGCTCGGTTGCACGACGCATCGCGCACGGAGCGGATCGCCGTGGCGAGCTGGTCGACGCGCGTCTCGCTGCTGAGCGTCAGACCGACGACGCCGAACCATTCGGACGCCACCAGAGCGGCGATCTCCTCTGGACTGGAGGAGAGGCCGATCGACACGGCCCAGCCTGCCCGACGCAGGAATTGCTCGACGATCCGCACGCCGAACGTGTGCTGTTCACCTGGAGCGCCCATCAGGAGCAGACGACGCCGATCATCGCGCGAGGCGGCCCCCGGCGCGGCTCGGAAACGCGCGACGAGCCGTTGGAGCCGGGCCACCCCCGTGGTGACCTCGACGAAGTCGCACAGATCCTCGTCCCACATCCGGCCCAAGAGAGCCGCGGAGGGGGCCAGAAGATCGAGGAACAGGCGATCGACAGGGTGGCCGGCCGCCACCAGGGCCGAGAAAGCCTCGATGACGGCCCCATCGTCCGTCGCGAGCGTGAGATCGGTGAAGGCCGCGATCTGTCCCGCGTCTGGTTTGAAGGCGGGTATGGCTCCCTCGGTCCCCAAACCGCGATGGCGCAGAACCAGTTGCGGGATGATCTCGGTCTGGACGACCTGCCCCAGGGCCAGGCAGCGCTCGCGTGCGGCCTCGGCGGCACGCTTGCGCGCATAGAGCCGACGAGCCTCGGTCGCACGTTCGGTATCGTGCGGGAGACCGTCGCCCCCCAGATGGTCGGACGAACCGAAATTCTGCATCGTCCCCCCCGGCGCCACAGCGTCGGCGGCCTTGCTGGCCTATCGATCGCTGCGCAGCATGAGAACTGTTGTCAGCGCGGATGTAAAGGCTAAGTCAAATTTCCTGGGATAAGACAACGCGGCCCGGCTTGGCCGAAAGACAAAGTTTTGCGCGCGGGCGAGACAACGGTCGGGCTCGGGCTTAGACAGGCGATCGCGCGCCCCCTTGCCCGTGAAGGGTCTTTGCGTGGTCGGACTGGCTCGCGGGCCCAACCGCGCAGCCGCAGGGACTGGAATGGAGGTTCGCCACGGCGACGCGGTCGATCCTGGAGAACGGGATGCTCTGCGACGCCCGGTCGAGGTCGAATGGGGGCCATCGAAGTCGTGGCCCACCACGCCGATCGGGCGCCGGACTGGATGTTACGGGCTGGCCCGATCAGCTTCGTCCCAGCGAATCGAGCGGTCCCGAATCGAGTTGCTTGAGAATCCGCTCGAGGGCCGAGATGTTGCTCTTGTCTTCGGCGCTTTCAAGCGCGTCCGTCAGGACCATGCGGATGTCCTCGGCTTCGACCTTCTCCATCTCCCAGTCCGGATAGAGACGCTCTCGCTCTTCCTCGCTCTGGCTCAGCGAAACGACATCGTAGTGGCGCGAATCGCCATGCAGGCGCGCGATCAGCTTGTGTATCTGGGCAGCCGGCCCCTCGATCCACTGGAAGAAGACGCCGCTGCCGAACACCAGGACCCCGGTGATGCCATGCGCGAGATTGTGGAGCTGGGCCGCCTTGACGATGCGGCCGACCTCGGCGTCGTCGACGCCGTCGGCGGCACGGCTGCAATAGACGAAATGATACAGCGCGGGCAGCGGGACTTCGTTCAACTCAGCACCGCGTGGAATGCCGTATTCATCGAACATGAGCGGGCTCTTTCCGTCTATGCCAAGCAGGGCGTTCCCCCCGGCGCGTCAGCGGCAGGATAGCGCAACGAACCGGATTTGGCATTGAGCTTGGTCGCCCCGGCCATCACGCGGACACCGAAGGTGCTGCGGATCGACCGGCCATCAGCGTGCTCACCCGCGATCAGGCCGATGCGGTGACGACGAAGCGGGCCTGTCACGGGCCTGCCATTGGCCTGCTATGGGTCTGCCATGGGTCGTGTGCAGGCGCGGAACCGACGTCGGCTTCCCTGCCTGGCGGTCCGAAAGCGGTCGGACCGCTCTCGCCCTGAGCGGCCCTGCAGGTTTCGACCCATCTCGGTCGTCAGGACCGCGTTCGTCTCGTCCTCAAAGGAGACGTTTGCCTGCGGTAAAGCGACTTCGGCTCGGGGTGAGGAGCCGGCCTTCGGCGGGGCGGTCGCAACGGACTGCGTCACCGTCGCAGGCGGACGTTCGCGGATTGGACGTTATGGAGCGCTGCCTCTCGGGCAGGGATCCGGCCGTGCGGCCTAGAGCGTGGCGCTGGAGCTGCGGGTGACCGGCGGCGGCGCCCAGGAGCCGTTCAGGAGGACGTCCTTCGGCCAGTAGGTGCGGAGCATCAGGATGAAAGGCCCGGCCGGGGCAGGTAGCCAGTTCGCCTCCCGCTGCGCGCCAGGGCTCTCATGCTGGATGAGGAGATCAACCGAGCCGTCCGGGTTGGCCTTGAGGCTGTCGCGCGGGCTCAATGAATAGCGGTTGATCGGGTTGTCGACGAAAAAGTAGTCCGCGTCATACATCGTCAGCGACCAGAAGCCGTTGACGGGCGGCAGCTCGCCGGCCGGGAAACGCATCACGTAGGTCGAGGCGCCGGTCAGCCGACGGCCCGCGGCATCAACCGTGGCCACCGGGTAGACTGCGTCCTGCGGCAAGTTGCAGCCGAGCCCGACCGCCGTCACCAGAGCGCGTTGCAGGTAATCCTTGCCGTAATCGCCGCCGTTGGTCGTGAAGGTCCAGCCGTTTACGTGCTGTCCCGCCGCCTTCATGTGTCCCATGATGCGAGGAATGGCCTCCTTCGGCGCCTGCGCGATTGCCTCGCGGGTGGCAGGCGGCAGGCGTGCGGGATCGAAGGGCTGGCCCGGCACGATGCCGAGTGAGGCCATCTTGGCGACCGGAACCCCATCGGCGAGCGCCGGCGAGTTGTCCTTCATGAGGGTGGCCAGCATGTTGAAGTAGGTCGTCGCATCCATGCGGTTGACCTGCTCGCGCACCGCCGTCTTCGTGTCGACGCTCGGATCGACGCGCCCCGGAGGCGGTGTGTACGGCTTGCCGGCCGCGCTCGCCGGGATGAGCCGGTACTGGTCCTGCAGCGCGTGCACGGCCCTATAATCCTCGGGAGCCCCCGTGCAGTAGGTCCGGCCAAGGATCCAGATCAGGTTAGTCGGCGCCTGGATCAGCTTGGCGCCGGACGGCACGCTGCCGCTCCAGCCGGGTCCGGCGATGAAGTAGGTTTGTGGCCCGGTTCCCGTCGTGCGCTTGCCCGGCACGGCGAACACGTTCGTCCAGGCGCTCAGCATCGGCATGAGATAGTATCGGCCGTCCTCCTCCGGGATGCTGAGAAGGTGGGGCTCTGTCCCGACATCGATGAAGGCGCTGGAGTACAGAGTATCCGCGTTTGGTGCGGTGACGGCCCGGAACTTCGCGTCTGGATATTCGCGCAGATTGGCGAATTGGCCCATCGGGGCGTTCTTGCCCTCGGGCGCCGCCACATTGGTGAGCACGCGCCGGGTCATCTCCATGGTGACGAGCGGGTAGCCGTAGATGTAGGCGTCCGTCGCCAGCTCGATCGGATCGGCCACCGCGTTGTTGCCGATGAGTGGCGCGTCCTGGGCCGTGCTCTGAGCCCGGGCGAGAGGCAGGCCCGAGCCGACGAACGGGATCGTAGCGGCGCCGGCGGCGAAGATCCGTCTGGTGACATCCATGACCGTCTCCTCGGAATTGCCCGCTCAGGCAGGCGGCTTCAGGAAAAATCTCGATCCCCTAGACGCGCCGAATGCAGTGCCCTCTCGCCGGACCGGCTTTGCCGACCGTCAGAACAGAGAAACCGTCGAGAGCCACATCGGATCGCGGCGCGCGGCAGCATACCGAAGCTGAGCACGGCAGCTTGACCGAATGGGACAGCGGCTTGGCTCGACCCGGAAGCGCACTGTGTGTCTGACAGTCCAGTAAGGCTTGTCCTAGCGGAACGCTCCAGTTCGAAGCGGCCACAAACGGCGGCCTGCTGAAGGCGCCCCATAGCGAACCGGCGGAGTTGGTCTTCATCCGCATGCCCAATCTTCACCGGTGGGATCGGCTGCTTGGGGTCGTGAGCAAGCGGGAGGGCAAGGCCCGCTCCAACGTCTCTGCGCCCTGGAGCAGCCCGGCAGAAATCCACCCCGCGCGGTCCGTCCGCTGCCGACCCATGTCGGCCCTTCGGCCCGCTGTTGGACGCCCCGAAAGCAGGGGCGTCCACAGACGCCATTCGTCGGCCGTCCGGCAAGTTCGGCTCTGGGCGGAAGGCGGCCGGACCAGGGCGCGCCCTCGGGTGACGCGCTGCCACAACCAAGGTCATCGCGCCCGGCGGACAATTGGCGCATAAGGGGGAATCACTGGCTTCGGACCCGGCCGTCAGTGCCTGAGAGCAGCGAGCGCTCCCGCCCTGATCACGCGGAGCATGTCTGTGTCTGACAGCAGGCCTTTAGCCATCCTCATCGCCGAGGCCGATGAACTTGTCCGTATGGTCACGGCCGACATGCTGGAGGATGTTGGCTTTCAGGCCATAGAGGTCCGCACAGCCGCCGAGGCGCTGGCGGTGCTCGAAGGACCGACCCCGGTGAGCATGCTGGTGACGGGGCGCGGCATCGTGGGTGATGGTGTTGCCCTTGCCCACCTCGTTCATCACCGTTGGCCCGCTGTCGGCATCATTGTCACCTCGGGAGCCGGATCGGATCTTCAGCGGGCGCTGCCGCCGGGCACACGCCTGCTCAGCAAGCCCTACGACTTTGCAGACCTCATCCACGAGGTGGACGCCGGCCTCGCACAGGTGCAGGAGGCGCCCGCAACCGCCCCCGTATTGCCGAGCGGAGTACCGCCTCACAGGGGAGTGGACCTGGGCAACGGCCTGGGAACCGTTGCCGGCCCCTCGACCGAGCCGGACAAGACGTAACCCCTGCTTCCATCACGGCCAGGTCTGAAGCCCGTCAGTTTGGCCGAGGCGATGTTCGGTTTGATGCGTCGTCGCTCGCAGGCAGACGAGCGCAAACCCGCCCGTCTCGCCGATCCGGCGTCCTTCGTTGGCGTCTCCGAAGCGGACAGGGCCCGCTGCCGGTCCGCGACCTTTCGAACGCCTCGATCACCACGGAGCTCCGGAAGCAGGCCAAGCGCGAGGCCACCCGGGCCGACTTGGCGACCCGCGCGCGGAACACGGCTGCGATCGAGAGGGCGCTCGATACCGCCGGCGGGACCGCCGACGACCGGACGCCCGTGCTCGACCGCATGGCCAAGTTCGTCACGATCACCGCGTGCGACGGCGAGCGCGTGCCGAGCGTCGGAGAGGAGGCCGGCGGGATCCGGAGCGGGTCACGATCGCTCCGGCAAGGGTCGACGTCCTGGCGGCCGAGCTTCGCGAGACGGACCCGCGGAACGTCAGCCGGCAGGCGCCGAAGGCCCGCTCGACGCCTGCGCCGAAGTCCGCGGCGGCTCCGCTGACGGGCGATCTCGGGCGGTTCTCCCGACCGGGGCCGGACTACAGCTTGACCATGACCGGCGGCGTCGACCGCGTGGATCGTGCCGCTGACGACCGCTTCGCGGCAGCCCGGGCCTCCTGAGCGCCTCGCAAGCCGTTGGCGACCACGGGACGGCCTGCGCCCAATACGCCGTCGCGGTCTCACGCGACCCACCCTGACCGCAGTGCATCCTGCCGAAACTTTTATTGTGCAGCGCAATCAGCGACTTATCATTTAAGTATCTCCGTTCCGGAAAATCACGGATCATTATTTGGATCAAATCTTCATTTCAGACATTGTTTATATGATCCGGCGCACGATTTAAATGAGGCACAATAAGAGGGATAAATAACTATCCCCGCATCCCGATTGGCATCTGAATTTCGCAGAGCAGACATCGCCAATCGATTATAGGACAGGAATTTACAATGACATCCAATCAAAACACTGACCAGAACAGGCACAACAGGCAGTTCGACAAGGCCGCCGAGACCCTGAAGGCCAACGCCGACAAGTCCGCCGAGCAGACCACACAATTCGCCGACGCCGCTCGCGACGGTGTGAACAAGTTCGTCGATCTCAACGAGCGCGCCGCGGAGAACACCCAGCACATCGTGCAGAAAGGCGTCGAGACGGCCTCGCACCAAGCGCGCCAAGCCGCGGATCGCTTCAGCCGCACCCTCGGCTACACGGGCGAGGGCAGCGAGCGCTTGGCTCGGCAGTCCAAGCAGAACATGGAAGCAGTCGTTCGCTGCGGGACCGTGATCACCCAGGCCTTCTAGGACACGTCACGGATCTGGCTTTCGCTGAGCCAGAAGCAGTGGCAGCGCAACCTCGACGGCCTGAACAAGCTGGCTCGCGCCAAATCGGTGCAGGAGTACTCCGCGATCCAGAGCGAGCTCGTCCGTGAGGGGCTGCAATCCATGGTTCAGGACGGCAAAGCCCTCTCCGAGACCTCGGCGCGCGCCATCGAGGAGGCCGGCAAGACCTTCTCCGGCATCGCGCAGCAGGGCTGAACGCGCGTGCGCTGAGACGCCGGACCGAAGGTCGAGTGATCCTCCTCGATCCGGCAATCAACCCGAGGGCGGTCGCTTCGGCCGCCCTTTTCGTTTGTCGCAGTCGCGTCGGTTCTCGCGCGGCGTGGCTCGGAGTGCGCGATGTACAACCCCTATGCCGTGACCCTGCTCGCTCTCGAGGCGCAAAGGGTCGTCGAACTTCGGCTTGTGAAACTCGCCTTGGGCGGTGCCGACGGTCAGCTTGAGGCGCACCGAATGGTCAGCGAGAAGATCAGCGCTTTCATCGAGGCCTCGGGCACCTTGATGACTGGAGGTTCTGTCGACGTGGTTGTCGCCCGCTACCGTGAGCACGTGGCTGCGAACGAGAAGCGTCTCACGGCGACCTGATCGGGATTGGCCGGCAATCGCCTTCGGGCAATCCGTGGGGTTCACCGCAGCGCGCGCAGACGTGGGAGCCGGGCGTGTCGCCGCCGCAGCCGCGTCTGCGTCTTCCAAACCCTTGTCCAGAAGCAGGCCGTCGCAAAACCACCCGACTGAGACACTCGGTGACCTGTCGGAGCAGGGTCGGAAACGGCTTACCCGAGTCGGCGTGCCTGACCAGGTGAAACGCACACGCAGCCCATGGCCCGACTGAGGCGGTCGAGAGACCGTGACCCTGCAGAGGGCCGCGGCACACAAGGAAGGCGCCGGTGATCGTGATGCGGAAGCGCTCACCGCCGGGGCATCGACGCGGCGGCGACAGCAGGTCCGGCTCCCTTCAGCCACGGCTCGGATTCAGTCCGGACACCTGTAGATGTCGGCCTCGAAATCCCCATCCCCCTGGGTCATGTGCCAGACGCCGCCCCGCTGGCGCGTAAAGACGATGTCCGATCCCATCGTGATGCCGCTGCGAAACCGGCACGCGACGCCGAAGATGAGCCTGCTCCCTTCGCCGCGCCTGGTCTTTATCGCGCATGTTCCGCCCGCGTACGTGATCTGCTGCGGTGTGATCGTCACCCTCAGGCTCGGGGGATCGGTCCTGTCGCCGCGGCATGGCCGGTTCTGCAGGTATCGCCCCTCGAAAGCGTCTTCTGCGCAAGCGCGGGCGCCGACCAGGACCATCGCTGCCGCCACCCCGGCGACACACCACGCGCGGCCCATATCGCCCTCCAGATCAAGATCAAGTTGAATGTGAATACAGAGTCATGGCACCGCAATTGATCCATATCAATCTCATTACTGGCAATTTATGCTGATTTTTACATGACAATGGCACATATCGAGCACGCGAATGCCGCTTGTCATGACGCTGGCGCTCCGGAATCTGCTTCAGGATCGGCTTCGGTTCGTGGCCGCCGTCACCGGGATCGTGCTCTCGGTCGTCCTCATCCTGGTGCAGATGGGCTTGTTCTACGGCTTCGGGCGGATGGTGACGCTGATCGTCGATCACACCGCAGCCGATCTCTGGATCGTCTCGAAAGGAACGCAGTACTTCGAGGACATCTCGATTCTCGACGCGGAGATGCGCCAGGAGCTGAGCGCCGTCGACGGGGTGTCGGAGGCCGTCCCGGTGGTGGCGGGCTTCTCGGCTTGGCTGCCGCCGGACGGCGGATTGATCGGGATCTTCATCATCGCGTCCGACCCGGTCGGTGGCCTGGCGCCGTGGAACATCGTGGAGGGTGGCCTCGACGATCTCGCGACCGCCGGCACCGTGTCGCTCGAACGGTCCTACGCAGACCAGCTGGGCGTGTCTGCGCGCGGCGAGACGGCACAGGTTCGCGGGCACCCGGTAACGGTCGGGGCGGTCACCTCCGGCCTGCGCTCCTTCACGACGCGGCCCTACGTCTTCACCGATTTCCGCAGCGCCCGATCCTATGTCGGATTACCGGCCAATCTGGTCACGTACTTCCTCATCCGGGCGAAGCCGGGGGCCGACATCGCGCGCATCCGGCAGGAGGCGCAGGCGCGTGTCTCCGGCATGGAGGCGCTCACGCCGGAACAGTTTCGCGCGCGGTCCCTGAATTTCTGGCTCTACCGGACGGGGGCCGGCGCGGCTCTCGTCGCGGGCGCCCTGCTCTCCATCATCGTCGGGACCGTCATCATCGCGCAGACGCTCTACTCCAGCACGAAGGAGCACCTCTACGAATTCGCGATGGTCCGGGCGATCGGTGCCTCCAACCGATACATCTACAGGGTCATCGCCTTCCAGGCGCTCGTGAACGCGCTGATCGGTCTCTCGGTGGCGACCGTAATCAGTATCGGGGTCGAGCGTCTGACCGCGACGAGCGTCGCCCCGGTCGTGATTACGCCCGCCTTGGTGGCGGTCGCCTTCGCCCTCACGCTCCTCATGTGCGTCGCCTCCGGCATCGCCTCCATCGTCCGGATCATCCGGGTCGATCCCGCGAGCGTGCTCACCCGATGAGTGCCGCGATCGAAGCCGCGCGGGTGTGCAAGACCTACGGGCAGGGGCCGACGCGCGTCGAGGCGGTGCGGGCACTCGACCTTGTCGTCCGCGCCCACGAGTTGACGGTCCTGGTCGGGCCCTCGGGCAGCGGCAAGACGACCCTGCTGTCCATCCTGGGCTGCATGTTGACGCCCACGAGCGGGACCGTGCGGGTCTGCGGCGTCCCGACCGGCGACGCCCGGCCGGAGGCGCTGGCGGCCATCCGGCGGCGGCACATCGGCTTTGTCTTCCAATCCTACCATCTGTTCTCCACGCTCACCGCGGGGGAGAACGTCCAGCTCGCCCTCGATATCCGCAGCGAGCGCGGCCCCGGGGCGACCGCGAAGAGCGCCGCGGTCCTCGCCGATGTCGGCCTCTCCGCCAAGCTGAACGCGTTCCCGCGCGAGCTGAGCGGCGGCGAGCAGCAGCGCGTCGCGATCGCGCGGGCGCTGGTCGCGGATCCGTCCGTCATCCTCGCGGATGAGCCGACGGCCGCTCTCGACTCGGAAAACGGTCGGGCGATCATGGCCATCCTGTCATCGGCGGCGAAGCAGCGCGGGCGGGCCGTCCTCGTCGTGACGCACGACGCGCGTCTCTTCCGCTTCGCCGATCGGATCGTGCACATCGAGGACGGGGCGATCACGCGCGAGGAACGGCCGGACACGGACGACTGCGAGACGCATGCCCGGACCGTGGGTTCGCAGAGGGCCGGCCGCCCATGATCGACAGGCGGCAGAATCATCGCGGCCGGGCGGGTGCGGCGCGCGGCAGGCGGTCTTCTGGACGTCCGCGAGCCCGGGCCGCGGTGGCTTCGCGACCGGCCATGCGTGCCCCCGCCGCGACAGCCATGTCCGTCTGCTCGTCCCGGCGAGGCGCCCGTTTCCGGACCATAACGGGCCTCCGCCATCGGCGCGTCCTGGCGCGGACGGACGCTCTGCCCTGAAGGCATCGACACGGGCATCGACGGCCTCGGCGCGACGGGCATGCCGCCGAGTGTCCTGGAGGCGACGAGCACCGCATGCGCGTTCTCCTGACCGAGGGCAGCAGTACGTCTGCGCGCCAAGCCATCACGGCCCTGGCGCTCGCCGGGCACGAGGTCGCCTACTGCGATCCGGCCCGGATCTGCCTCGGGCGGTTCTCGCGCTTGGTCGTCCGCCGCTATCGCTGCCCGCCCCTCGGCACGGATCCGGAGGGGTTTCGACACTTCCTCCACGAGACGCTCTCGCGGGAGAGATTCGATGTCCTCTTGCCCATCCACGAGCAGGGATACCTCGTCGCCCGCTTGGCCGACGAACTGCGCCCGCGGGTTGCGTTCGCGGTTCCGGCCTTCGAAAGCTACGAGCGCGTCCTGACGAAGCTCGGTTTTCGCGGCCTGCTGACCGAGCTCGGCCTGCAACAGCCCCCAACACATTTGCTCGACGATCCGCGCAGCCTCGCCCAGCACGCGGCCTACCCGTTCGTCGTGAAGGCCGCCCTGGGCACGGCGAGCCGCAGCACCTGGTTGATCCGTTGCGAGGCGGACCGGGACCGTGCCGCGGCCGAACTCGCGCATGTGGCGAGCCCGGGCGAGCCGATCCTCGTGCAGGCATGGGTGTCCGCGCCCCTCGAGCAGGCGCAGGCCGTCTTCCAGGAGGGGCGGCTCGTCGGGTTCCACGCCACGCGCAGGCTCGTCGAGGGAGCAGGCGGCGGCGCGGCGCTCAAAGAAAGCGTTCATCGCCCCAACGTCGCCAGCGATCTTGCAAAGATCGGCTCCCATCTGTCCTGGCACGGCGCATTGTCCGTCGATTACTTCACGGACGACCGCGGCGAGCGCCCGCTCTACATCGACGGCAATCCGCGCCTCGTCGAGCCGATGGCCGCCAGCCTCGCGGGCCTCAACCTTGCGGACCTGCTGGTCCGCGTATCTGCCGGTCACAGCATCGCGCACGGCCGCATGGGCCGGCCGGGGGTGCGCACGCGGCTCGCCCTGCAAGTCCTCCTCGGCGCGGCGCTTCGGGGCGCCCGCCGGCGGAACCTCGTCGCGTCGATCCTGCAGCTTGTCGGCCGCCCAGGACCCTTCGCGCAGGCGCGCGAAGAATTGACGCCGGTGCGTCTCGATCCCTTGAGCGTCCTGCCGGTGGTGGGTGCGGCGCTCATGCTCCTCGCGCGGCCGGCCTGCGCCGGAGCGATGGTGCGGCAGGGATGGGGCGCTCACCTCCTGACACCCGAAGCGATGCGGCACATTCGAGATCTGGCCTAAGCCTCCAGCTCGCCCGACCCGGGCCGCCCAATCGCCGCATTGTATTGGCCGCCAATTCCGCACCGATACACCGGCGGAATTGATCGAGATCAACGCAATAAATGAGCAGAACATCAGCATCGCATCGAATTCCAGAGAAATCCGATGACCGCCGTCGATCTCGTTACGGGTGGATGCGGCTTTATTGGCCGCCATCTCGTCCAGTCGATCATTGCCACAGGGCGCAGCGTGCGCGTGCTCGACTGTGGCGACCCGCGTGGCCTTTCGGCTGACGCCGAGTATCGCCGCGGCTCGATTCTCGATGCCGCCGCCCTGTCGTCCGCGATGGTCGGGATCGCGCGCGTCTATCATCTGGCCGGCGACGCGCACCTATGGGCCCCCGAGCGGGGTGCCTTGGCCCGCGCGAACGCCGAGGGCACGGAACGCCTGCTGGCCGCAGCGCCGCCTGCCGCACGGGTCGTGCATTGCTCGACCGAGGCGGTGCTGCTCACGGGATTTCGGGATGCTGCGCGGGTGCGCGACGGCGATCTCCCATCCCTGGACCGGATGGCCGGTCCCTATACACGATCGAAATGCCTGGCCGAGCAGGCGGCGTTCGCCGCCGCGCAGGCGGGCCGCGATGTCGTGATCGCGAGCCCCACGGTCCCGATCGGACCGGACGACTGGAACATGACGCCGCCCGCGGCGATGCTCGCCCTCTTCCTGACCGGGCAGACGCCGTTCTTCCTCGATTGCACGCTCAACCTCGTCGATGTCCGGGACGTGGCCGAGGGGCTGCGTCTGGTGGGGGAGAAGGGACAAGCCGGGCAGCGCTACGTGCTGGGCGGCGAGAACGTGCCGCTGCGGCAGCTCCTCTCCAGGCTGGAGCGGATGACGGGCCGACGCATGCCGTCCATGGCGTTGCCGGGCAGCCTCGCGATGGCGGTGGCCATCGTTGCCGAGTGGTTCGCCGATCATATCTCCCACCGAAGTCCGGTGGCCGTGCGCGAGGGCGTGCGCCTTGCGCTGCGTTCCACGGCGTTCGACCACAGCAAGGCGCGCCGGGAACTCGGCTACGAACCCAGACCGATCGACGAAGCACTGGCGCTGGCGGTCGCATGGCTCACCGAGCGGTCCGTCCCGCGCGCGGATGTGGCCGCACCGGCCCGCAGCACCGGCTTTGCGTCCTGATCGGCCCGATGCCGTCGAGCGGGGTGTCGCCGGCAGGCGGGCTGCCGGACGCGCATCGGTCGCCGGAGAGGCTCGAGGCCGGCCCAGCCCGCAAGTCACTGGCGCTCCTGACATTCGGCGGCCGGATGCTCTCCCGCGCCGACGCCAGGTCGGTTCTGGTCTTCGGCGCGACCGGGAGATGGCTGATCCGCAGGACGCGCCATTCGGCCGGGGGAGCGACGGGATGAGGCCTCCACCGATCACGCGCCGCCCGAGCGCCCCCGCCTTCATCTTCGACGTCGACGGCGTCCTGCTGGCGTCCCCGCATGAACGTGCCTGGCGCGAGGCGCTCGCCGGCGTCGCGGATCCCCGGCCCTTCACCACCGCCCTGTATCAGGCGCAGGTCGCCGGAAAGGCCCGGATCGACGGGGCCCGCGCGGCCCTCGCCGCGCTGGGTCTACCGGATACCGAGCGCCTCGTGTCGGCCTACGCCGATGCGAAACAGCGCTGTCTCGAGCGGATCGTTGCGGCCGAGGGCGTGACGGCCTTTCCGGACGCCCTCCGCTTCGTCCGGGCCCTCGCCGGCCGGGGCTGGCCCCTGGCGGCGGCCTCGTCCTCGAAGAACGCGGAGGCCATGATGCGCGCGGTGCCGCTGAGCGAGGACCGGACGCTGCTCGACGCGTTCGCGGCCCGCATCTGCGGCCGCGCCCTGCGCCACGGCAAGCCGGACCCCGAGATCTTTCTGCTGGCCGCCGCCGAATTGCGGGTCGTCCCGGCCCGCTGTTTCGTGGCCGAGGACGCCCCCGTGGGCATCCGGGCCGCCAAGGCCGGCGGCATGACGGCCATCGGCATCGCCCGCCTCGGCGACGCCGACGGATTGCGGGCAGCGGGGGCCGACCGGGTGGTCACGAGTTTCGACGAGATCTGCATCGAGCATATCGCGCCGCCGTCTTCGGGAGATGCCGCATGAGCGTGGCCGACACCTTGGCCGAAGACATGATCGCTGGAGGCGATCCGTCCTGGCTGCTGCGCGAGACCGGATACGAATTGCTGCGGGAGAGCACCTTCGAAACCCGCTTCGCCCTCAGCAACGGCTTTCTCGGCGTGCGGGGCGGGCTGGCTTCCCATCTCGGCGCCTGCCGGGCTGTTCCGCCGCGGATCTACGTCGCCGGATTGTTCGACACGCCGACGCCCGACAGCGTGGTTCCGGAACTGGTGCCGGCCCCCGACTGGACGCAGGTCCGCATCCTCCTGCCGGACGGCCCGCTCATGCGCTGCCCGGACCGGTCCTCGCGGGCTCTGACCCTGGACATGCGACGGGGGGCCCTGTTCATGGAGGCCCGTCAGACCTGCAACGCCCCGCTCGATGTCTGCCTGCGCTCCCTGCGGCTGGTGTCGCTGCACGCGCGTGCGATCGGCATGCAGGTGATCGAGCTTCGGATCGAGAGCGGGGTCAGCGACCTCACCTTCGAGGCCGCGTTCGGGCCCACGGATTTCGAACTCGCGCCGGAACGGGCGGAACTCGACCTGAAGGCGTGGCGCACCTGGCGATCCGGCCGGAGCCTCGCCATCGCGGCGGCGGCCTCCCTGGAGGTCGACGGGATCGAGCGTCAGCCCGTGATGCGGGGCGACCTGACCTGGAACTGGAGCTGGACCGCCCAGCCGGGCCAGATCGTGACCTTCCGGCGCATCATCGCGGTGACCCGCCACCACGCCACCGACGTCCATGCGGGCGCCCGGGCCCGCAAGGAACTGGCCGCCGCGCGCACGCTCGGCTGGCGCGGCATCCTCGCCCGCCACGAGGCGGCCTGGGCCGAGCGCTGGCGCTGCAGCGACATCCGGGTGACGGGTGACGCCGCCGCCCAGGCCGCACTGCGCTTCGCCATCTACCACCTGAACGGGGCGGCGAATCCGGAAGACCCGCACGTCTCCGTCGCAGCCCGCGCCCTCACGGGGGACGATTACCGCGGCCACGTCTTCTGGGACACCGAGATCTTTCTCGTGCCCTTCTACGCGCTGACTTGGCCGGAGGCCGCGCGCACCCTCCTGATGTACCGCTTCCGCACCCTGGACGCGGCCCGCGCCAAGGCCGCGCAGATGGGTTGTCGGGGCGCCCTCTACGCCTGGGAATCGGCCGATAGCGGGTCGGAGGTCACGCCCGCCCAGACGGTCGGCCCGGACCGCAAGATCCTGGACGTCCTCTGCGGCAGCCAGGAGCAGCATATCAGCGCCGACGTGGCCTATGCGGTGTGGCAATACTGGCAGGCGACCGAGGACGAAGCCTTCCTGCAGGAGGCTGGGGCAGAGATCATCCTGGAGACGGCCCGGTTCTGGACCTGGCGTGCGGCGCCGGAGGCGGACGGCCGGCGTCACATCCGCACGGTCATCGGGCCGGACGAGTATCACGAGGGCGTGGACGACAACGCCTTCACCAATGGGATGGCCCGGTGGACCATCGCGCGCGGCCTCGACGTCGCCGCCCTCGTGCAGGCCCGCTGGCCGGAGACGTGGGCGCGCCTCGCGCGGAGTCTGGACCTCGGCGAGCCGGAACTGGCGCACTGGCGTGAGGCGGCGGAGGCCATCGCCACCGGCTTCGATCCGGCCACGGGGCTGTTCGAGCAGTTCGCGGGCTTCTCGGCCTTGGAGACGGTCGATTTGAACGCCTATGCCGGGCGCTCGGTGCCGATGGATGTCGTGCTGGGGCGCGAGCGGACGCAGCGGGCGCAGGTCATCAAGCAGGCCGACGTCGTCGCGCTCCTGGCCCTCCTGCCCGAGGCCTTTCCGGGCGCGAGCGGCGGGACCAACTTCGACCATTACGAGCCCCGATGCGGGCACGGGAGCTCCCTGAGCCGGGCCATGCACGGCCTCGCGGCCGCGCGGCTGGGGCGTGCCGAGGCAGCGCTGAGCTACTTCCGCCGAAGCGCGGCAATCGATCTCGCCGACACCCATGTGGCGATCGGCGGCGGCATCCACGTCGCGGCCCTCGGCGGGGTTTGGATGATAGCGATCCTCGGCTTCGCCGGGTTGTCGCTGCGGGCTGACGGGCTCGCTTTCGATCCGTGCCTGCCGGCCGACTGGCAGAGCCTCGACTTCAGGGTCCGGTGGCGCGGGCGGGACCTGGCCGTGGCCATAGACGGGACGACCCGTGTGCTGCGTGTCGCCCTCGACCGGGGGGCTCCCATGACGGTCTTCGCCGGAGGCGCCGCCTTCGTCATCGCGATGGACCGGCCCCTGACGGTCGAGGGCGTCGGCGGATGAGACCGTCGTCCTGGAGCGGGCGGCGGATCTCGGTTGCGGGACCGGGACCGCCCGCCCTCTCCCCTCCGTAAGCGATCCCCGCCGCGACGCACGCCGAGGGGCCATCCCCGGGATGTTGATCGGCGATGGGTTCGGCGCCGATCCGGCCATCAAAGCACGGTCGCCCGTCACGGGCGGCAGCCGCCCCCCATGCCGGTCCGCGTGGAGCGACCGGAGGTTCGCTGCGGCGTCATGCGGAGCCGCGTTCGACCGCGGCTCCGAACAGGCTGCGCGTTCAGCCCGCTCGACCGACGGATGTCGCCACCCCGCGCCGCGGTTGCAGACGGGCCGAGACATTTGAGCTGGCGCAAAGCGACGAGCGGCCGAACGGCGCACTTCCCGAGTCGACGTGGGAGGCGCTCATGGACCCGAGTCAGCGCAAGTTGAGCTGGGCGCTCTGGTCCGTGGCGGCGGCCTCCTTCGGCGTCCTGCTCGTCCACGATCTCTGGGTCGGCTTCAGCCAGACGGACGCGATCCCCTACAGTCAGTTCGAGCAATTGGTCGCTCAGGGAAAGATTGCCGAGGCGACCGTCGGCACCGACCGGATTGCGGCCACGCTGAAGGAGCCGGCGGACAACGGCCACCGGTACGTGGTGGCGACGCGCGTCGATCCAGCCCTCGCCGACAGGCTTTCGGCCAAGGGCGTGGTGGTCAAGGGAGCCCCATCCACGGGCTTCATGACGGGCCTCCTCTCCTGGATCCTGCCTGCCTTCGCCGTCTATTTTCTGTGGCGCGCCCTCTTCAGCCGCGTGTCCGGGCGGAGCGGCCTCGGCGGCCTCATGGCCATCGGCAAATCGAAGGCCAAGGTCTATGTCGAGACCGACACGAAGGTGACGTTCAAGGACGTCGCCGGCGTCGACGAGGCCAAGGCCGAATTGCAGGAGACGGTCGCCTTCCTCAAGGATCCCAAGTCCTTCGGGCGGCTCGGGGCGCGGTCACCGAAGGGCATCCTGCTCGTCGGGCCGCCGGGCACCGGCAAGACGCTGCTCGCGCGCGCCGTCGCCGGCGAGGCCGGCGTGCCGTTCTTCTCGATCTCGGGGGCCGAATTCATCGAGATGTTCGTCGGCGTCGGCGCCGCCCGGGTGCGAGACCTGTTCGAGCAGGCCCGCGAGGCCGCGCCCGCCATCATCTTCATCGACGAACTGGACTCCCTCGGCCGCAGCCGCAGCGGCACGCAGATCCTGGGGGGCCACGACGAGCGCGAGCAGACCGTCAACCAGCTCCTCGCGGAACTCGACGGGTTCGACCCGACCACCGGCGTGATCCTTCTCGCTGCGACGAACCGGCCGGAGGTCCTGGATCCGGCGCTCCTCCGGCCCGGCCGTTTCGACCGGCAGGTGCTCGTCGACCGCCCCGACCGGAAGGGCCGTGTCGAGATCCTGAAGGTGCATGTCGGCAAGGTCAGGCTCGCCGGGGAGCTCGACCTGGACGAGGTGGCGGGCATCACGCCCGGATTCACCGGCGCCGACCTCGCCAATCTCGTCAACGAGGCCGCCATCGTGGCGACCCGGCGCGGCGGCGCGGACGTCACCTATGCCGACTTCACGGCCGCCATGGAGCGGATCGTGGCCGGGCTTGAGAAGCGCAGCCGCGTGCTTGGGCCGGAGGAGCGCAGGCGCGTGGCGTTCCACGAGATGGGACACGCCCTCGTTGCCGCGAGCCTGCCGGGTGTCGATCCGGTCCTGAAGGTCTCGATCATCCCGCGCGGCGTCGGGGCGCTCGGCTACACGATCCAGCGTCCCACCGAGGACAGGTTCCTGATCACCGCGAGCGCGCTGCGGAACCGGATCGCGGTCCTGCTCGGCGGCCGTGCGGCCGAGGCGCTGGTCTTCGACGGGGATGTCTCGACCGGTGCCGCGGACGACCTGCAGCGCGCGACCCAGATCGCGCTGGAGATGGTGACCCGGCACGGGATGACGCCGGAGGTCGGCCAGCGCACCTATCTGCCACCCGCGAACCCGTTCCTGTCCGAGATCGGCAGCGACCGGCCGAACGCGTCCGACCTGACGGCTCGCGAGATCGACGTTGCCGGCCGGGACATCGTGGCGGGGGCATTCGAGACGGCGACAGAGATCCTGAGACGGCGGCGGCAGGATCTGGAGGGCGGGGCCGCGCTCCTCCTCGACGTGGAAACGGTGACGGCGGCGGAGTTTCCCGCGCTCAGGCCGGGCCCGGAACGAGGCCCGTCTCCCGAGCCCGAGCGGCGGCGCGCGCCGGTCGTCCGGCTGCCGGTCGATGCGAAGCAGGGCACCGACCGATGAAGCCGGCGGCCATCCGGGCCGACGGCGCGGCCGGCAGGACCGGAAGGCCGTCTGGGGCGGATCCTGGCCTTGGCGACCTGATCGTCCGTGAGGCGAACCCGCCTGGCCCGTTCCGGCTCTGGAACAGCCGCCGGCGTCACCCCCGAGCCCGCGATCCTGGGCGGATGCCGCGCACCGGTCAGCAGAGCCCGCAACGCGTCGGGGGCGGCGGGCCACCCCGTCGCGACGAGGAAGCCGCCGACGACGGCCACCGGCACGATGAGGAGATGCTTGAGCATATCTGTGTCATGGGCGGCGGCCCACGCGCGCGTGGTCCCGCGCGTGGGCCCGGAGGCGCTGTTCGAGGCGGGGTCACCGGGACGGCGGATCGACCCGCCGGCCGGCCGGCGCGGCGAAGGCCGGGTGCCGGTCACACGGGTGGCATCGGGCTCGCCGAACGGCGTGGCCATGGCGGCGGCGCCCCATCTGTGGTCGGCCTCCGATCCGCACCTCATCGCGCGCCCGCACCCCGACCCTTCGCCCGTGGAAGGCGCCGGGTGCGCCGGCACGCTCATGCCTCATGTGATCGCCGACCCGCCTCATCGCCGGCCCAAGGCCGGGCTGGGCGGAGGACGACGTGGCGGCTGCGCGGGCTGGTCCCGCTCGGTCTCTGCGGCTTGCTGTGAGCTTCGACTACCGATCCGAGAAGAATTTCCGAAGCTCCTCGGGGGTTACCTTTCCATCCTTGTTGGCGTCGACCGCGTTGAAGAGACGCTTATGGATAGCCGTCACTTCGTCGAACGAGAGAGAACCGTCCCCGTCCGTATCCGCAATCGCGAACATCATCCGCATTCGGAGGCCGCCGTCCATCATGTGGTCCATCATGCCACACATGCCGCCATGGCCCAGCCCTCCCATGCCGCTCATCATGCCCCGCCCCATCATGCTGGGTCGATTGGGCGGGGAGGCTGGGTCCGGCGTGTTCTCCGGGCCCGTTGATGTCTGAGCACCTGCGCTGGACAGCGAGCCGGCCGCGAGGAGTGTGGTGAGGGCCGTCACCTGCACCAGTGTCGCCAGCGTCATGAAACCCTCCCCAGCGAGAGATGTCCCTCGTCACGCGCAATGTCGCCAGCGATGCGGTCGGCCGTGGGCGCAACCGAATTCAGGTTACCTGCCCCGAGGGGTCACACATTGATGTTGATCAACCGCTCAGGACCTCAGGATCGGCGTTCGATCTGAGGCATGCCATTCCGTCGGCATCTCCGAGTCCTGAGCGCCGGATGCGCCCCGGCCATCGAAGTCCCTCGCGGGGCCCGCTGGGGGTGTCACCGATACCCGGTTGGGGTGTGATGGCGAGACCGGCGGTGCAGGCGCGCATGACGGCACGCGTCGTGGCGGATGCGCCCGTCCTGGCGATCCGGCGCAGGGGCAGACCCGCTCCGCTGATGCCGCTCCGCCCCCCGCGCTTCGACAAAGCGGCCGGGCGGCACGCGACGCTCGGCTCCCGCAGGCCCGGTGGAGTTCGAGAACCGGCCCGAACCCGCTGAGTGTGGTGTTCACCGTGCCGGCAGCAATCCGCGCCTTCGCAACGGACTCGGGAACAGCGGCTTGGCGTTGATCTGGCTCAACGACGCGAGGCTGACCTTATATGCGAGTTCGACTTCGATCGGCCGGTCGCTGGAGCGCGAACAGGTAGGCTCATCATGACTGCGACCACCGCGGCACCCGCACGGCCTGAACCCGACCCCGCCAGAGTCACCTCTGCCCAGCGCGAAGCCTCGGCGCGCGCCGTCGCGGTCGTCTCCGGTGCAAGACCGACGCGGCGGCAGTTGCCCGGATGCCATGTGCCGCGACGTCATCGTCGCGTCGGACGTCGCTATTTGCCAGTATCCGTCTCAACAAACCGAAATGGATCAAGGCCCTGGCCATCGCCGCTTCCCTTGCCGACACGAGGGCTTGCGCACGTTCAAGCGGTCCGCTCCGGGGGCAAGTCTCGGCTCGGCCGTCCAAGAGGGAGGGGTCCATGCAGAGCGGCAAGGAGTTTATCGACACCCTGAAACGTGAGCACGCCCGCCTCGGCCGGCTGGTCGACGTCATCGATAACGGTCGTTGGTGGACGACGGACACGCCGGGCCGCCCGGCAGTCGCCGATCTGGACCAGCAGGCGAAACTCCTGGTGAGCGTCATCGATGAGATTGACCGTGTTGTCGGGCAGATCGGCTCGCGCTGAGCCCGACGCTGCGTAACGCGCGCAACAGCAATGCCGCCCAGCGCTCCGTGATCCTTGGCTTGCGCCTCCGCCGTGTCTCCGGCCGAGCGGTCACACAACCTTGCCGACGAGATGCCCGATCCCCGCGGTGACCGCCATCGCCAGGGCCCCCCAGAACGCAACCCGCGCGGTCGCCCGCGGGATCGCTGCGCCGCCCACCTTCGCGCCCAACGCCCCGAGCACAGCGAGGAACGTCAGCGAAGCTGCGGACACCGAGACGACGAGATAGTCGGCCGGAGAGACCGCGGCCACGAGAAGGGGCATGGCCGCGCCTGCGGAGAACGTCGCCGCCGAGGTCAGCGCAGCCTGGATCGGGCGCGCCGTGGTGAACGTGGAGATGCCGAGTTCGTCCCTGGCATGGGCGCCGAGGGCGTCCCGCGCCATCAGCTGCTCCGCGACCTTCAGCGCGAGATCGTGGTCGAGGCCGCGCGAGACGTAGATCCCCGCAAGCTCCTCCCGCTCGGCCGCCGGGTCCTGTTCGAGCTCGCGCCGCTCGCGCGCGAGGTCGGCCCGCTCCGTATCGGATTGGGAGCTCACCGAGACGTACTCACCGGCCGCCATCGACATCGCGCCGGCGACGAGGCCCGCCGTACCGGCGACCAGGATATCGCTGGCGGCGGCGGCGGAGGCCGCCACGCCGACGATCAGACTAGCCGTGGATACGAGCCCATCGTTGGCGCCCAGCACCGCGGCACGCAACCAGCCGATGCGCTCGATCAGGTGGCTTTCCGCATGGCGCGCGCGCATCGGCGTCAGCCTTTCTCGGCGGGTGTGGATCTGCCGCTGCCGGGAAGTATGCGACGCAGGGCGCGCTCGTGCCAGAGGTGGCGATGCGCCGAGGCGGCTGTGGCGCGGGGAGGCCCGCTCGGGCCGGGCGTTTCCGCCGGGCCTGAGCCAGATGGAACGGCCGACCCCGCCGGCGCGAGGAGATCGGCAGGACCCGGGTCACACCCGGCGGGTCATCCCTCCAAAGCCCCCCTCCAAAGCCCCGACGGTTTCGGCTGCGCGCCTGTCCCGGCAGCGCCGGGCGTGCCCGCTCGGGCTGAGCGGCCGACGGCTCAGCCGCGCTTCGCCTGCTTGAAGCTCTGTATGGCCTCCCGACAGCCGGTGGAGAGCTTCGCCATGTTCTTCTCGAAGCAGGCCTGCGTTCCGGGACCATCCTCCGGAGTCAGGTCTCCGCAGAAGGTCGTGAAGTCGCCCATGCATTGCTGCTGGAACGCCGCCTTCTCGTCGGCGGACATCGGCGCGGCCCAGACGGAGGTTGCCGCGGTGGACAGAAACAGAACGGTCGTGACCAAACGTATCGGCATGGCGATGCCCCTTCGGCTCGATGAATCCGGTCGGTAAGTCGAATGGGTCGAAAGCGGTTGCACGCCGGCGGGCCCGTCGGCGTTGGCCAGGACAGCCGGCGCCGGACGGTGCCCCGGCGGGCGTTCCGGACGGGGCCCTCAGCGGATCTGTGGCCCGGCGCGGTGCAAGGGCGACGATGACCGCGCTGGAGATTCCGACCGCCCGCGGAACTGCGCCCCGACCGGCCGACAGGGCCGGAAGGGGCGCAGCAGGTGCGTCAGCGGTGGGTTCCGGTCGAACCGGTGCCGGACGTACCGGTAGCCGTGCCGCCGGTCCGCGTGGTCGAACCGGTCGATTCCATCCCGCCGGACTTCATCTCGTGTCCGGGAGCATAGCCGGATGCGCCGGGGCTCCCCGCCCGGCTTCCGCGGTCCTGCATCTCGTGGCCAGGCGCCTTGGACGAAGCCCCCTGCTCGGCGGCCATGGCGCTGCCGCCGAGAGCGAGAGTGGCGAGAATGATGATCGGGAAGCTTCGCATTGAGCGTCTCCTATGTTGGAGCCCCTAAACGGCAGGGTGGCCGCGACCGTTCCAGAAAAATTCGATGTCTCGAAAGTATCGCCCGATGTTCGAAGACCGGAGATATCGCCGACCTTAATACTGAAGAAATTCTTTGAGGTTGTTCCTGCCGATCTGTCGCACGTCTGGCCGGCTCAAACGGCGCATCTCAGTCGTCGCATGGGCCCATGGTGCTGCGCGGCGCGTGGAACGGATTTGCCCCGAGCGCCGTATCTGAGCCGCACCGGGACCAATCCCGCTGCGAGGGAGGCTCCATGTTTCGCACGCCAACGTTGTTCCTGCTCGGCGCACTGACCTTGGCGGGAGGCGTTCTCGGGACCTCGTCCGCCGCCCTGGCCGATCCGCCCTGGGCCCGTGGGGAACGCGGCTTCCGCCCCGGCGGCCCGCCTGCATGGGCGCCCGCGCACGGGTATCGCCGCCATCGCGACATGGGCGGCTACGGCCGCAGGGATGCGCGCGTCTTCGAGGAGCGTCGCTACCGCGGGTACCGCGACGACCGCTACTAGATCCGTCGCGGGCATATCCTCGCCTCGCCGGCCCGGGCAGACCGCACCCCGCTTGGGCCGAGACACCTTGCGCGCGCCTGCGCCGTAGCCATCGGGACCGGTCATGACCCTCGTCCGTGCGATTGTCCTCGCGGTTGTCGTCCTGACCTCTCAGGGTGCGCTCGCACAGGCGCCTGTGGCGCCTCCATCCGCCGAAGACGGGGAGCCTCGCCCCGGGCCGCCCCCGCCCCTTCCGGATGTCTCCGATCCGAACGGGCGGGCCGGCGGGGCGCTGAACGAGCCCGACGAACGGTCCGATATCCCGAAGACGCTCCGCTCGTCCGGATCCAAGGCCGGCGGCCCGGCCAACGACCTGAACCCGGGCGGCCGCGCCGAGGCGCCGGCCCCGCCCAAGGGCGAGCTTGGCCAAGTCATTGCCGGCAAGGAACTGTTTCACGGCAACTATTGCGGGAAGGGGCAGCGCGGCGAGGGGTTGCCGCCGACCGACGACCTGGACGCCGCATGCATGCGCCACGATGCCTGCTATGACACGGCCGGGTACAGTTCATGCGCCTGCGACGCGACGCTGAAACGGGAGGCCTCCATCGTCTCGGACAGCCCGAAGGTGACGCTGGAAGTCCGGCGCAGGGCCCTCAGCGTGATCGAGGCGACGGCCGCGATGGACTGCCGCGCCCCCTGATCCCGGTCGGTGGACCGGCTCCTCGGCCGGGACTTCGGAAGTCGCGCCCGTCCCGCACCGCCGCGGGACCGGCGGCGGCGCAGGCCGCGCGCCGGCAGATCACCCTACGGCCGCACATAGCTCCACCCCTGCTCCTGCCGCTCCATGATCTGCACGACGCCGGAGGGAACGATCGTCGCCTGCGGCAGCAGCGGGATCGGATGCCCCTCGGCCTTCTCCATGGCGGTCTTGGTGTTGTTGCAGGCCGAGAACTGGATCTTCGACGGGAAGCCGGACTCGGCGAAATGCGCGATCCGGTCGGCCACGGTGGATTTGTCGGCCCGATACATGGCGAGGCCCGGCCCGAAGGCGACGATGTCGATCTCCACCGCCTCGTTCTTGGCGCGGTAATGATCGACCACGTTGGTGGCGTTGTTGAGCGTCAGGTTCATCGTGGCCGGGTCGGCTGTGTCCACCTGGAACACGACGCGGTGCCCCCTGCCCGTCTCGGCGGCGGAGACCGGGGCGGCGGCGAGCCCGGCCAGCAGGAACAGGATCGGGCGTCGGGGGAGCTGTCGCATGGCTGATCTCCGGTCGGGGCCGGCGCCTGCCGGAGCCCGTGACTTTGGCCCAGGCCCGGCGCCCGTGATAGCGAAGCCGCGGCTCCGAAGTCGATCCGGATCGGCGGTGCGATGCCGGGGAAGCGGCCGTGGCAGCGATATGGGTAACAGCCCTGGTCCGGGCGCTGGCCTCGGGAACCGTCGTCGTGCTGGCCTCCGTGCTGGCGGAACTCCTCGGACCGGTCTGGGGCGCCCTCATCGTCAGCCTGCCGGTCTCGGCCGGGCCGGCCTACCTGTTCATGGCCTTGGAACACGATACCGACTTCGTCGCCGGGGCGGCCCTCAACGGCTTCGCCGCCAATGCGGCGACGGGCCTGTTCCTGACCGTCTACGCCCTGCGGGCCAGCGGCCGGGATCTGGGCTCGACCCTCGGTCCGGCGACGCTGGCATGGCTGGCGGTGGCCATCCCCGTATCCGCCGCGTCCTGGACGCCGCTGACGGCCCTCGGGCTCAACGCGCTCGTCTATGGCGCGGGGACCCTCGCGACCCGGCAGGCGGTGCGAACCTCCCTCGTCCGGAGCGCGGTCGTCGCGCGGCCGCGACCGGTGGATCTCCTGGCCCGAGCGACGGCCGTGGCCCTGTTCGTGGCGGTTGTCCTGGCTGTCAGTTCGGCCCTGGGACCGGCGCGGACCGGGGTGGTCGCCGCCTTTCCGGTCACCCTGACGAGCACCTTCGTGATCCTGCATCGCCGGATCGGCGGGTGCTCGATGGCACGCTTGGCCAGCATTGCGATCCGGGGCGTCTTCGGCTTCGGCCTGGCGCTGCTCACGCTTCACCTGACGGTCCAGGCCCTCGGTGCCGCCGCCGCCCTGTGTGCCGCCCTCCTCGTCTCTTTGATCTACTCGGCCGGGCTTCTCATCCTGCAGCGCCGGCCCAGTCCGAAGGAGCCCGGCATCGTCACGCGGTGAAGCGGCGGGGCGTCTGATCCCCGGTGTCGCGGTACGCTCGACCGCCCTGTTGCGGGGGACGCGCCAGGAGCCGAAATCCTCGCGGCGGCGTCAGGCTGGACCCGCCACGCCGCCCCCCGGGACCCGACGCAATCCGGGATGCGCGCCCTCCGTCACGGTGTCAGACCCTCTCGGGCGCCGAGGATGCGGTCCCGGTCGGCACAGGCTGCCGCCCCTGCGCGCGCCGCTCCTCGACGCGCTGCAGGATGACGTAGAAGCACGGCACGAACAGCACCGCCAGGCAGGTCGAGGCCAGCATCCCGCTGAACACCGTGATGCCGATCGACTTGCGCGCGGCAGCGCCGGCCCCGGAGGCGGTGACGAGGGGCAGGACGCCGAGGATGAAGGCGAACGAGGTCATCAGGATCGGGCGGAAGCGCAGCCGCGACGCCTCCACGGCCGCGGCCGCGATGTCGAGACCGGCCTGCCGCTTCTCGCGGGCGACCTCGACGATCAGGATGGCGTTCTTGCTCGCCAGCGCGATCAGCAGGATCAGGCCGATCTGCGTGTAGAGGTTGTTGGCGACGCCGAGCAGCAGCAGCGCCCCGACCGTGCCCAGGAGCGCCAGCGGCACCCCGAGCAGGACCGCCAGCGGCAGGATCCAGCTCTCGTACTGGCCGGCCAGGACCAGGTAGACGAGGAGGATGGCGAGCCCGAACACGAGGTAGATCTGCGCGCCGACGGCCTTCTCCTGGTACGACATCGCCGTCCAGTCATAGCCCGTGCCCGGCGGCAGCACCTTGGCGGCGATCTGCTGCATCAAGTCCAGCGCCTGCCCGGAGCTGAAGCCCGGCGCCGCTCCGCCCACGATCGTGGCCGTCGGGTAGAGGTTGTAGAGGCTGATCAGGGACGGGCCCTGCACGGTCTTGATCTCCACGATGGTGCCGAGCGGCACCATCGCCCCGTTGCCGGCGCGCACCTTCAGGTTCTCGACGTCCTCGGGGCGGAGCCGGTAATCGGGCGCGGCCTGCACGTAGACCTGGAAGGTCCGGCCGAACTTGTTGAACTGCGTGACGTAGGACGACCCCACGTAGCTCGAGAGCGTCGAGAAGACCTGCCCGACCGTGACGCCGAGCGCCTCGGCCTTGATCCGGTCCACCGCGATCGCGATCTGCGGCACGCCGGCCCGGAACGAGGTGTTGAGCTTCCGCAAGCCCGATTGCGCGTTCCCGTCGGCGACGATCGTCCGGGCGAGGCTCTCCAGCAGGGGGTAATCGAAGTCGCCGTTGCGCAGCTCCACCTGCATGGTGAAGCCGCTGGCATTGCCGATGCCCTGGATCGGCGGCGGGATGAGCACGAAGGTCGCGGCGTCCTCGACGCCCTCCAGCATCGTGTTGAAGCGGTCGTAGAGGCTGCGCAGATCCTGGCCCTTCTCCCGGGCCCGGGCGTCCCAGTCCTTGAGGACGACGTAGGCGACACCGGCATTGGGCAGGGTGGCGTTGGAATCGAGGACCGAGATGCCGCTGATGGTGAGCACGTTGTCGACGCCGGCCGTCGCCTTCGCCTGCGCGCTGATGCGCTGCATCACCGCGTCGGTGCGCTCCTTCGAGGCCCCGTCGGGCAGCTGGGCCCCGATCAGCACGTAGCCCTGATCCTCCGTGGGCAGGAAGGCGGTGGGCAGGCGGGTCAATCCCCATCCCGCCAGGCCGATCAGCAGGAGCGCGAGGACGGCCATGAGGCCGCTGCGCCGGACCATGTGGGCGATCAGCCGGGCGTACCAGCCCTCGACGACCCCGTAGACGCGGTTGAAGCCGCGGTAGAACAGGTTCCGCTTCTCCGGCGGCACCGGCTTGCGCAACCACAGGGCGCATTGAGTCGGCTTCAGCGTGGCGGCGTTGATCGCGCTGATCAGCGCGGTGGCGGCGATCACCAGGGCGAACTGCTTGTAGAGCTGCCCGGTCAGGCCGGGGAGGAACGCGGCCGGCACGAAGACCGACATGAGCACCAGGGTGATGCCGATGATCGGGCCGAACAGCTCCTCCATCGCCTTCTCGGCCGCCGCCCGGGGCGAGAGGCCCTCGTCGATATGGTGGGCCACGCCCTCAACGATCACGATGGCGTCGTCCACCACGATGCCGATCGCCAGCACGATGGCGAACAGCGTCGAGAGGTTCACGCTGAAGCCCATCGCCGCCATGGCGGCGAAGGCGCCGATGATGGTCACCGGCACCGTCGTCGCCGGCACCAGCATGGCCCGCCAGTCCTGGACGAAGACCAGGATGACGATCAGGACCAGCACGGCGGCCTCGAACAGCGTCCTGTAGACCTCGTGGATCGAGGCCTGGACGAACGCGGTCGTGTCGAACGGGATGGCGTAGACGAGGCCCGGCGGGAAGGTCTTGGCGAGTTCGGCCATCCGGGTGCCGACGGCGTTCGCCACCGTGAGCGCGTTCGCCTCCGGCAGCTGGTAGATGCCGATGCCGGCGGCGGCCTGACCGTTCAGGGTGAAGGACTGGCTGTAGGTCTGCGCGCCGAGTTCGACCCGGCCGACGTCGCGCAGGCGGGTGATGCGGCCGCCGTCCTGCGCGTCCGCCTTGATGATGATGTTCTCGAAGTCCGGGGCGTCGTTGAGCCGCCCGTTGATGTTGAGGGTGTACTGGAAATCCTGTCCGGTCGGCACCGGCGGCATCCCCAGGGCCCCGGCGGTGACCTCCTGGCTCTGCTGCTGCACGGTGTTGATGATGGCGTCGGGGGTGAGGCCCCGGGCCTGGAGCAGATCGGGGTCCAGCCAGATCCGCATCGCGTACTGGCCGGCGCCGAACACCGTGACGTTGCCGACGCCGGGGAGCCGGGCCAGCTCGTTCTGCACGTTGATCACGCCGTAATTCGACAGGAACAGGCTGTCGAACTTCCCGTCGGTGGCCGACAGCGTCACGAATTGCAGGATTGCGGTGGATTTCTTCTGGGTCGTGACGCCCTGGACCTGGACCGCCTGCGGCAGCGAGGACATCGCGATCGCGACGCGGTTCTGCACCAGAACCTGCGCCTGATCGCCGTCCGTCCCGATCGCGAAGGTGACCGTGAGGGTGTAGGTGCCGTCGCTAGCGCTGGTCGACTGCATGTAGAGCATGCCCTCGACGCCGTTGACCTGCTGCTCGATCGGCAGCGCCACCGTGTCGATCACCGTGCGGGCGCTCGCACCCGGATAGCGCGTGGTGACCTGGACCGTCGGCGGCACGACGTTGGGGTATTGCGACACGGGCAGGTTGAGGAGCGACACCGCGCCGACCAGCACCATGATCAGGGCCAGCACGTTGGCCAGGACCGGCCGCTCGATGAAGAAGCGCGAGATCATGCCGTTGGCCCTCGGTGCCGGCGTCTCAGGGGCGGTCCGCCGCATCGGCGGGCCGCGGATGGGCGGATGCCGGCCTCCGGTGACCGGGCGGATCGGTGCCCTGGACCATCGGTCTCGCGGGCTCGGCCAGGCGCACCGGCCGGTGTCTCACCGCTGAAGCGGCGCCGGGCCTGGGGAGGCCTCGGCCACCGCCGACTTCTGGGGTGCGACCTTGGCCCCGGGGATGGCTCGCTGGATGCCGTCCGTGACGACCCAGTCGCCGGGGGCGAGCCCCGCCTCGATCACCCGGTACCGCCCGTCCCGCGCCCCGAGCGTCACCACCCGCTGCGCGACCGTGTTGTCGGCCCCGACCGTGAGCACGTAGCTGCCCTGCTGGTTCGTCCCGATGGCGTCGTCGCGGACCAGCAGCGCCTTGTCGTCGCGGCCGACCGGGATCCGGACCCGCACGAACAGGCCCGGGAGGAGCGCGTGATCGCCGTTCTCGATGAGCGCCCGGGCCAGCAGGGTGCCGGTGGACGGATCGACCTGCGGCGCGAGGTAGTCGAGCCGGCCGGTATGCGGATAGCCGGTCTCGGTCTGCAGGCCGATCTCCACCGGTATCTTGGCCAGATCGCCCAGCGGCTGCTGCGTCGCGCGCAGGTGCTGCTTGACCAGCAGCACCTGCTGCTCGCTGACGTTGAAGTAGACGTAGAGCGGATCGATGCGGACGAGCTGCGCCAGCTTGGTCGGCCCGCTGATGCCGACGAGCGCCCCGACATCCGCCAGGTGGTTGGTGACCACGCCGTCGAAGGGCGCGGAGACCTGCGTGTAGCCGAGGTTGATGGTGGCGATGTCGAGGTTGGCCTGCGCCTCCATGACGGCGGCGCTGGCTTGGTCCTGCTTGGTCTTCGCGTCCTCGACCCGGGCCTGCGAGGCGAATTCCTGCCGCCCCAGCGTGGATTGGCGCTGATATTCGGACTGGGCGTTTGCCAGGGCGGCCTGCTGCGCCGCCAGGGCGCCCTGCGCCTGCTTGAGCTGCGCCTCGTAGGTGTTGCGCTGGATGGCGAAGAGCGGCGCGCCCGCCTTCACCACGGCGCCGTCCTTATAGGTGATCGCCTCCAGAAAGCCCTGGACCCGCGCCTCGAGATCGACGGCCGCGAACGCCTTGGTGTTGCCGGTGAGTTCGAAGTAGCGCGTCACCGTGCGCACGACCGGCTGCGAGACCGAGACGCCGGGCGGCGGTGGCGGGACGTACTGGTTCGAATCGCGGCAACCGGCGGCGCATCCGGCGATGGCCGCGAGGGCGAGAAGACGGACGGATCCGGGAAGCTGCAGCACGATCGGCACGGCCGGCCCTCAACCTGAGATCGTTACGGATGGTCTTTGGCCTCGGTCCTGCCGCGGCTACTGACCATCCTCGGCCTTGGCTTCCCGGGCGAGGGTCAGGCATTCGAGCAGATCGACATAGCTGGGCAGGCCGTCGAGTTGCGCTTCCGCCGCGCAGCGTGTCCGGTCACCGGCCGGGTAGCTGGACCACTTTTTTTCGACCTCGGCCCGCGCCGACCCCTCATCCTCGAGGCAGAGCTTCTGCCGGCCGGCATCGAGGGTCATCTGCTGCGTCGCCGCCCGGCAGCTGCCGTGAACGTCGAAGACCGGCATCGTGTCCGAGACCGGCGTCGCCAACGCCAGCTCCATCAGCAGGGCGGGAACGGCAAACATCATGATCGACACACCCGCGCAGCGCGCCAACCGGACAACCCGGTCGATCCTGACTTTGGCGGCCCAACACAGATGCCCCGCCCTGCGACAATACAGGTTCGATGCGCAAACGGGCCCGATTCGGTCGCCTGTGCTCTATCGATAGCACATTTCGCAGCTGAGCCATGGCCTCAAAAATTGTTATCAACCAAGGCGGACTACCGAATCCCGCGATCCCCCGGCAGATCGGGCCCACGATGTATTTACGTCTTATTTAAACGTCCCAACCGATACGGGACAGCAACAGACCCAATGATACACCTGCATCACGGTATTTCGGCGCCCCCAGGATCGACGGCCCGCGATGATTCACCTGTGAAAGACGGGCGCCGCCGAGGCGAGGGGATCGGCCGGTCTTGGACCCGGCGGAGTGGGACGATGGACCGAGCCCCGGACAGCCGAACATGCAGGGTTCGTCGCGGTCGCGCGATCCCCCCTCCCGTCGGCGGCGGGACGGGGCCGGTGTCGCGATCCCCTGCCTGTCGGCTTGGCCGGCGTCTCACCGCTCCGCGCGGTGGAGATGCCACAGCGCGCCGACCAGCCCGAGATTGGCGAGGCTCAGGGCGAGCAAGAGCCACAACAGGGCCTCCGGGCTGGCCTGGGTCAGCACGAACGCGCCGGCCGGCGGGGCGAGCGCCTGCGCGACCAGCCCCGGCCGCGCCAGGCGGCCGACCACCAGCGGGTAGCGCACCGGACCGAACAGGGCCAAGGGCACCGTGCCCCGCGCGATCGAATAGATCCCGTTGCCGCCGCCGTAGAGCACCAGCCAGATCCCGACGCCCGGCAGCCCCAGGGCCAGCAGCACCAAACCCAGCGCCACCAGGCCCAGGGCGGCGGTGAGAGTCCACAGCGGGTGATGCCGCCCTTCGAACGACATCTCCACGATGCGGGCGCCGACCTGCGCCGGGCCGATCAGCGCCGCGTAGGACACGGCGGACGCCAGCGCCACGCCCCGCGCCTGCAGCAGCGTCAGCAGATGCACCGACACCAGCGCCATGATCGCGCCGCCGAGGACCAGCACCCCGGCGAACAGCCGGAACGCCCGCCGCTCGGAGGCGGACAGAGGGCCGGTGCGCGCCGCGCGGTGCTCCGCCGCCGCCGCCGGCGGGTTCGGGATCAGCAGGAGCACCAGCGGCAGCGTGACCCCGAGATGCAGGCCGGCATAGGCGAGGCAGGCGCCCCGCCAGCCGACCTGCGCGACCAGGAACGCCGAGAGCGGCCAGCACACGGTGCTGGCGAACCCGCCCCACAGGGTCAGGGTGGTGATCGCCGGCCGTGCCGCCGCCCCGTAGAGGCGCCCGAGGGTGGCGAAGGCCGGGTCGTACAGGCCGCAGCCCATGCCGAGCCCCAGCAGAAGCCAGCCGGCCAGGTAGACCGGCAGGACCGGCGCGGCGGCCAGCGTGATCAGGCCGGCCGCCAGCAGCAGCGCCGCCAGCGCCAGAACCGGACGGCCGCCGTGGCGGTGGATCGCCGCCCCGACATGCGGCGCGGCGAACGCGGCAACGAGGAGCCCGAGGGACAGACCGCCGACCACCCAGGCCAGCGGCCAGCCGGTGCTCTCCGCCACCGGGCCGGCGAGCACGGCGGGCAGGTAGAACGAGGACCCCCAGGCGAGGATCTCGATCACGCCGAGGGCGGAGATCACCGGCCAGCGCCGCCCCCCGGACACGCGCGGCCTACCGGGTGCCGAGCAGCGGCAGCCAGGCCGCCAGCGCCAGCAGCGTGGCCAGCAGCACGGGCGGGGTGATGACCAGGCCGACCTTCATGTACTGGCCCCAGGTGATCCTCTGGCCCTTGCTGTCCAGGACATGCAGCCAGAGCAGGGTGGCGAGGCTGCCGATCGGCGTGAACTTCGGCCCGAGGTCGCAGCCGATCACGTTGGCGTAGACCATCAGCTCGCGGGTCAGCGGTGACAGGTCCGGCGCCCGCTCGATCGCGAGCGCCCCGATCAGCACGCTCGGCATGTTGTTCATCAGCGACGACAGGATCGCGGCGGCAAAGCCGGTGCCGATGGTGGCGGCCCACGGGCCGTGGCCGGCGAGCCAGACCAGGCCCTTCGCCAGCGCGTCGGTCAGGCCGGCGTTCCGGAGGCCGTAGACCACGAGGTACATGCCGAGGCTGAACAGCACGATCTGCCAGGGGGCGCCGGTCAGCACCTTGCGGATCGGGATGATCCCGCCCCGGTTGGCGAGCAGCAGGAGCACCGCCGCGCCGGCGCAGGTGACGGCCGACACCGGTACCCCGAACGGCGCGGTGACGAAGTAGGCGGCGAGCAGCACGCCGAGCAGCGGGAACGCCGCCCGGAACACCAGCGGATCGCGGATCGCGTCGGCCGGGCGTTCGAGGGCATCGACCGGGTAGGCTTCCGGCACGTCGCGCCGGAAATAGGCCCACAGCACCAGCAGCGTCGCCGCCAGGGACACCAGGTTCACCGGCACCATCACGGCGGCGTACCGGCCGAAGGTCACGGCGAAGAAGTTGGCGGAGACGATGTTGACCAGGTTGGAGATCACCAGCGGCAGGGAGGTGCTGTCCGCCACGAACCCGCAGGCGACGATGAACGCCAGGGCCGCCGCCGGCTTGAAATCGAGCCGGAGCAGGATCGCCAGCACGATCGGCGTCAGCAGCAGCGCCGCGCCGTCGTTGGCGAACACCGCCGCGATGGCCGCGCCGAGGAGCACGACCAGCGGGAACAGCCGCCGGCCCCGGCCGCCGCCCCAGCGGGCGATGTGCAGGGCCGCCCAATGGAAGAACCCGGCCTCATCGAGCAGCAGGGAGAGGATGATGAGCGCCACGAAGGTGAACGTGGCGTCCCAGACGACATGCCAGACCACCGGAATGTCGCCCGGATGGATCACGCCCGCGGCGAGAGCGACCCCCGCGCCGGCCAGTGCGCTCCATCCGATCCCGAGGCCCCTGGGCTGCCAGATGACGAACACGAGGGTGGCAAGGAAAATGTCGAGCGCGAGCATCCGGGCGTTTTCGTCTTATGGATCGGTGTGAGGCTCAGGCCGTGGCGACGCGGCGGCCGTGCTCGTCCACGACCCGCTCACCGTCTTCCTTGACGAACTCGCCCTGCTGCACCGGCAGAAGATCGAGCACGGCTTCCGACGGTCGGCACAGGCGCACGCCCTTGGGCGTGACCACCAGCGGGCGGTTGAGGAGGATCGGGTGCGCCGCGATGGCGTCCAGGAGCTGCGCATCCGTCAGCGCGGGATCGCCGAGGTTCAGCTCCGCGAACGGCGTGCCGCTCTCCCGCAGCACCGCACGCACCGACAGACCGGCGCGGGCCAGGAGCTGCACCAGCAGCGCCCGCGCGGGCGGGGTTTTGAGGTATTCGATCACGTGCGGCTCGATGCCGGCGTTGCGGATCATCGCGAGGGTGTTGCGGGACGTGCCGCATTCGGGGTTGTGGTAGATCACGACGTCGAACGGCTCAGGCATGGGCGGTCTCTCCAAGGGCAGGGCAGCAGGGTGCCAGGGCGGCCATCGCCGGGGTGCAGACCTCCGGGCGGCCCTGGCAGCAATCTTTCATCAGGAAGGCGATCAGGCCGGACAGCGCCGGGTAGGCGGCGCTGTAGATGATCGAGCGGCCCGCGCGCCGGGAGGCGACCAGGCCCGCGTGGCTCAGTTCCTTGAGATGATGGGACACGGTGGCGGCGGAGACGCCCACCGCCTCGGCCAGCACGCCGGAGGCCAGCCCGTCCGGGCCGGCGGTCACGAGCACCCGCACCAGGCGCAGACGGTGCTCCTGGGCGAGGGCCGCGAATGCGGCGAGGGCTTGCGGCTCGTCCATATTCGTTACAATCTTCAAATCACTCTTTGAACGTACAAGAAAGCTGAACCTTGGACAAGCCGCGCCAGCCTTTCACCGATGGCCTGCCGAACTTGAGCGCCGCGCATTTCGTGGTGCCGACCCGCGCGCGCCTGGAGGCGGTCAAGCCGCTCACCCACGCCCCCCGGTTCCTGATCCTCTACGGCTCCCTGCGGGAGCGCTCGTTCAGCCGCTTCCTCGCCTACGAGGCCGCCCGGCTCCTGGAAGCCATGGGCGGCGAGGTGCGGATCTACGACGCGCACGGCCTGCCCCTGCCCGACGACACGACCGCCGATCATCCGAAGGTGCAGGAGTTGCGCGACCTCTCGATCTGGTCCGAGGGCCAAGTGTGGGTGTCGCCGGAGCGGCACGGCACGCTGACCGGCGTGATGAAAAGCCAGATCGACTGGCTGCCGCTCTCCGAAGGCAGCGTGCGGCCGACCCAGGGGCGCACGCTGGCCGTGATGCAGGTGTCCGGCGGCTCGCAGAGCTTCAACGCCGTGAACAGCCTGCGGCTTCTCGGCCGCTGGATGCGGATGATCACGATCCCGAACCAGTCGTCGGTCCCGATGGCCTACAAGGAGTTCGACGAGGCCGGCCGGATGAAGCCGGGGCCGCTCTACGAGCGCGTCGTGGACGTGTGCGAGGAGCTGATGAAGTTCACGCTGCTGACCCGGGAGCGGGCCGACGACCTCGTCGACCGCTACAGCGAGCGGAAGGAGCGCGCGCCGGAGCGGCTGAGCGCCGTGGCCGCCGACATCGGCTTTGTGAAGCGCTGAGACACCCCGCCGCCGATGCGACCGTCCACACGGGCGCCGTCGTGATCGCGGCGGCGACCGGCCGCCCGCCGTGGGGCAGGTCAGTGCGGGACCAGGGTCCCAGCGCCCCGAGGGCCGACCGGATCCGCTGTCTCCGCGTCCACCCTCGGGGGAGCGACGGGTTCGCCCCCCCGCACGCCGCAGGCCTGCACGAAGGGCCTTGACGAAGGGCCTTGACGCGGTTCGGAGGGGTCCCGTATCTTTTGAGGACGGCAATGGTGTCTGCCGGGCCATCAAGGCCGAACCGCCGTCAGGCTGATGACTCCTACTTCTTGCGATCCCGCAAAGTCTTGCGGCGTCGCATCAAGGGGATGTCATGCGCGCAACCTTCCGAAATCTGTTCACACGCTTCAACGTAGCGGCCTTTGTCCGCACGCGGCACGATCATGCCGTCTCGGTCGCGCGCTGGATCCTGGTTCTGCTGCCCATGGCCGCCGCCGTGGGCTCCCTGTGCGCAGCCTTCCTCTGTAGCCTCGATGCGGCCACCCGGGCGCGCTTCGCCTATCCCGGGCTGCTGTTTCTCCTGCCGCTCGGCGGCTTGGCTATCGGGCTGCTCTACCATCGCTTCGGCCAGTCCGTGGAGGGCGGCAACAACCTCATCGTCGAGCAGATCCATGTGCCCGGGGGCGGCGTGCCCCTGCGCATGGCGCCGCTGATCTTCCTCGGCACGGTGGTCACGCATCTGTTCGGCGGATCGGCGGGCCGCGAAGGCACGGCCGTCCAACTGGGCGGCAGCCTCGCAAGCGCCTTCGGCAAGGCGGTCCGCCTGGATGCGCCGAGCTTCCGGATCATGCTGATGGCCGGGATCGCCGCGGGGTTCGGCGCCGTCTTCGGTACGCCACTGGCCGGCGCGGTCTTCGCGCTCGAGGTCCTCGCTGTCGGACGCGTCGAATATGCGGCCCTCGTGCCCTGCCTCGTCGCGGCCGTGGTCGGCGACTGGACCTGTCAGCTGTGGGGCATCGAACACGGGGCCTACCGTATCGACGACCACGCCGGAGCCGTCGGCACGCACATGGTCGAGCCGCTGCTCCTGGCCAAGGTCGCGGTGGCAGGCGTGGCCTTCGGACTGGCCGGCCTGGTGTTCGCCGAGGCGAACCACATGCTCGGCGGATGGTGCAAGCGGGTCATCGCCTTCGCGCCCCTCCGCCCCGTGGCGGGCGGCCTCGCGGTGATCGCCCTGGTCTACCTCTGTGGCACGCGGGATTACCTGGGACTGGGCGTCTGGTCGGCGGATCCGCACGGGCTGACCATCGCCCGCTTCTTCGGTCCGGAGGTGCATCCCTGGAGCTGGGCGCTCAAGATGCTGTTCACGGTCGTCACCCTGAGCGCCGGGTTCAAGGGCGGCGAGGTCACGCCGCTGTTCTTCATCGGCGCGGCCCTCGGCAACGCGCTGGCCGGGGTGCTGGGGGCGCCGGTGGATCTCCTGGCCGGCCTCGGGTTCGTCGCCGTGTTTGCCGGAGCGGCCAACACGCCGCTGGCCTGCACGCTGATGGGTATCGAGCTGTTCGGCGCCACGCACGGCGTCTACATCGCGACCGCCTGCTTCCTGGCCTACCTGTGCTCCGGGCACAGCGGCATCTACCTGTCCCAGCGCATCGCCGTCCCGAAGGTTTCCGTGGGCACCCTGCCGCCGGACGCCACCCTGCGCCATGCGCGCACGCACCGCGCGGCCCGGCTGACCGCGCCGGCCCCCGTGTCGGCCCCCGTGTCGGCCCCCGACAGATAGGTGCGCCCCAGGGCTTCGACGCGTCCGGTCGTCCCGGCCGGGATCGGGACGGTGCGCGCATCTCCATGGCGCGCGCCGACGACGCGCGCCGACAGGGCTGGACCACGCCAAGCCCGTTCCCTGGGGGGCTCCAGGCCCCTCTGCCGGGAACGGGTCGTGCAGGCGAAGGCCGACGGCCTGCTCAAGGCCGTCGGCCGAGGACGCCCCGGTCTCAATGGGCGCCACCCGGCCCCCGCAATCCGCGCCCTGCCCCTGCACCGCCGTCGGGCCGGCCCGCAAGCGGCGGAGCCGGCCCGCGCCGGGAGGGCGGACCGGGAGGATCCGGCCAGGGACCCGTCAGGCGGCGCGGACGGTTGCGAGGAAGCGGGCGACCTCGGCACCGAGATGCTCGGACTGGCGCGAGAGTTCGGAGGCGGAGGCGAGCACCTGGCTGGCCGCGGCGCCGGTCTCCTCGGAGGCCTGCGCGACGCCCGCGATGGTGCCGGTCACCGCGGTGGTGCCGGTCGAGGCCTGCGCCACGTTGCGCACGATCTCCTGCGTCGCCGCCCCCTGCTGCTCCACCGCCGCGGCGATCGAGGTCGCCACGCCGTCGATCTCCCGGATCCGCCCGGTGATCCCGCCGATCGCCGTCACGGCCTGCCCGGTCACCTCCTGCACCGCGCCGATCTGCCGGGCGATCTCCTCGGTCGCCTTGGCGGTCTGCTCGGCCAGCGCCTTCACCTCGGCAGCCACCACCGCAAAGCCCCGCCCCGCGGCGCCGGCCCGCGCCGCCTCGATCGTGGCGTTGAGCGCCAGCAGGTTGGTCTGCCCGGCGATCCCGGAGATCATCCCGACCATGTCGCCGATCCGGGCGGCGGTCTGGCTGAGCGCCTGGACCAGGGCGGCGGTCTGGTCGGCCTCGCCCACCGCCGATTGCGCGAGCCGGGCCGAGCCGGTGACCTGCCGGCCGATCTCCTGCACCGACGAGCCCAGCTCCTCCGCGGCGGCCGCCACGGTCTGGACGTTGGCGGCGGCCTCTTCCGCGGCGGCCGCCACGGTGGTGGATTGCGAGGCCGTCTCCTGGGCGGTGGCAGTCATCTGCCGGGCGGTGGCCTGCAGCTCCGTGGCCGAGGACGAGACCATGCCGACGACGCCGCCGACCGCCCGCTCGAACCCGTCGGCGAGTTCGATCATGGTGCGCCGGCGCGCCTGGGCCGCGGCCGCGTCGGCCAGCCGCTTGACCTCGGCCTCCTCGGCGGCCTTGCGGGCGACCAGGGCCTTGATCCCCTCCACCGCCCGGCCGACCGCGCCGATCTCGTCGCCCCGGCCAGCCTCCCGGATCTCCGCCTCGATCTCCCCTTGCGCCATGCGTCGCAGGACGACGACCAATCTGCCGAGCGGGCGCGTGATGCCGACGATCGTCACGAGGGCGGCCGCAGCGAGCCCGACCAGCAAGCCGAGCGCGCTGAACGACACCAGGGAGATGCGGGTGGCGTTGGTCTGCTCGGTCAGTTCGGCCGAGCCCTTCTCCATCGCGCCATCGATGTCGTTCCCGAGCTTCGAACTGCCCTGCACCAGGGCGACGAAGGTCGGGTCGATCGTACGATGGACCAGCGCGAGGGCCTCGGCGTTCCGGCCCGCCAGGCAGAGCTGGCGAACCTCGGAGACCTGCTGGACGAACTGATGGATACGGGCCGCCTGCTCGTCGATGCGGGCGCCAAAATCCGGCGCGAGTCGGCGCAGGTCGGCCAGAGCCTTTGTCAGGGTGGGGATGGCGTCGTCGAATCCAGTGTTGGCCACCTTCATCTGAGCTTCGTCTGTCTCAGCGAGGATGCGATACACCCAGTAATTCATCTCGAAGACGCTGCGATTCAGGCGACGCGCCGTTGCAACCGCCTTCGCATCGCGATCGATGAAAGAACTATAGGCCTTATCGATCTGGCCGATCCGCGCCTGCGCAAACCAAATACAGCCACCGATCACTCCACCGATAAGCACGATGACCGCTGACAGCTTTGTCAATATTTTAGCGTTGGAGAGCAAGGACATGGTTCCACCTGTGTGCATCAGGCGAAACGTCAACGAACACGATTAAATTTCGGTTCAAATTTCCGTGATGCGGAGAGAGCCAGCGCGATCCCGGGGGCCTCGGGGCCGGGCCGATGCGCACCCGCTCTCGGCGATGCGGTCAAGGAACCGCCCCTCCCGGGCGCCGCTCCCCGGATCCGCGCGGTTGCGGCTCCGCATGCGGCCCGGTGCCGGCTGCACCCGCCACAGGGGGCAGGACCTGACGGAGCACATGGCGGAGCTTGTCGGGGTTGCGGGTGATGTAGAGGGCGGTGATCCGACCGTTCTCGATGGCGAGCGCAGTCGTCTGGAGGAGATCGCCGCGTTCCCGGCTGATGTATCCCGGCAATCCGTCGATCCAGACCGGCGCGACCATCGCGGCCCGCTCGGGCCCCCATTTGCGCCGGACGCCCGCGAAGAGACGGAGCAGGCGCTCCGACCCGACGATGGGGTTGGGAAAGGCCAGGACCTTGCCGCCGCCGTCCGAGCAGAGCACCACGTCCTCCGCGAGCAGCGTGCGCAGGGTCGCGATGTCCCCGCTGGCGGAGGCCGCGAAGAAGGCGTGGGCGATCCGTTCGCCCTCCTCCCGCGCCACGGGAAAGCGCGGCCGTGCGGACTGCACGTTCCGGCGGGCGCGCACCGCGAGTTGACGCACGGCGGCCGCCTCCCGATCAAGCGTGTCCGCCACCTCGCCGAGCGGGATGCCGAACACGTCGTGGAGCAGGAAGGCTGCGCGCTCGAGGGGCGAGAGGCGTTCCAGCGCCATCATCAGCGTCAGCGTGAGATCGTCCTCGTCCACGCCGTCCTCCCCCGTCTCGACCAGGGGCTCCGGCAGCCAGGCGCCGACATAGGTCTCCCGGCGGGCGCGGGCCGACTTCATCTGGTCGAGGCAGAGCCGGGTCACGATGCGGGCCAGAAACGGATACGGGGCCGCGACCGCGCCCCGATCCGCCGCGATCCAGCGCAGCCACGTGTCCTGCACCATGTCCTCGGCCTCGCTGCGGGAGCCGAGCATGCGGTAGGCGATGCGCAGGAGGCGCGGACGATGGGCCTCGAAGGTGGCGGTCGCCGCGTCGGTCTGCGTGTCGGTCGGCGGCATGGGATCTGTCTGCGGAGCGATGGCGAGACCCAGGGATCCTCGCACGCGGCCGGAGGGGGTGTCACCGCCGGTCCGGCACGGTCAGGTCGCGGTCGTCCGTGTCGACGACGAACACCGCGAGAAGGCGGGACGGCTCCGTGGCGCTGGCATTGGCGCTCACGGCATGGTGGTCGCCCGGCTGCTCCACGAAGCTCTCGCCGACCCGGAAGATCTGCTCAGGCCCGTCGTTGATGCGGCTGCGGATCGCGCCCTCGATCACCGTCGCGGTGATGAAGGCGGAGCGCGCATGCCTGTGGGCGGGGGAGGACCCGCCCGGCCCGTACGCGACGAGGACGCCGCGCAGACTCTTGCCGGGGATGCCCGGCAGGGGGTGGTCGAAGATCGTCGTGACGCGGGCCTCGCCGGCCCGCAGCTCCGCCGCCCCGACCGGGAGCGCGAAGCCGGCCAGGCAAGCGGAGAGGATGAGTGCTTTGACCATGGGGGTTCGTCCAGCGTGGTGAGGGAGGCCGTCAGACGGTCGCGAGCCAGGTCGCGAAGCGCGTGGATCCGAGGCGCGCCGCGGCAGCGTCCTCGGGAACGAGCGAGCCCTTCTCCAGCGCGGCGCCGAAATACCGTGCGCCGCGGTCGGCCGACACCGCCCGGCGGTCGCCGGCGGCGGCGGCGCATCGGGCGACGAAGTCGCGGAAGGGCAGCCTGTCCGGTCCGGCGATCTCGATCGTCCGGCTGCGGGGCTCGTGGACGGCGACCTCCGCCAGCGCGGCCGCGACGTCGGCGGCGGCGATGGGCTGGAAATCGGCGTCGGGGACGACGATGCGATCGCCCACGACCGACGCCGCGGTGATCGTGGCGACGAACTCGAAGAACTGGGTTGCACGAACGATCGTGTAGGGCAGGCCGGACGCCACGATCAGCCGCTCCTGCGCGACCTTCGCCCGGAAGTATCCGTTCCCGTCCAGGCGATCCGTGCCGACGATCGAGAGGGCGACATGGTGCGTCACGCCGGCCCGACGCGCGGCGGCCAGGAGGTTGCGGCTCGACCGCTCGAAGAAATCGAGCACCGCCGCATCCTCGAAGGACGGTGCGTTCGCGACGTCGACCACGACCTCGGCGCCGACGAGAACCTCGGCGAGCCCCTCACCCGTCAGGGCGTCGACGCCCGTCCGCGGGGAGGCGGCGACGGCTTCGTGTCCCCTGCGGCCGAGTTCGGCGGTCAGCTGCCTGCCGATCAACCCGCTCCCGCCGATCACAACCACCTTCATGACGCGCGTCTCCTGCGTGAACCGGGCGGCGCGGCGGGGTGCCGCTGAGGCGCTCGTTCGACGTCAAGACGAGGGGACGACGCGGGATGTGACATGCCGTCGGAGAAAAAGGCGATGCCGCCGCGTGGGACGCCGTCCATGGCCACGACCGGACGCCAGCCCCCCTCCGGGCTGAGCGTCACGGGGTCGATCCGGGCCTCCCCCATCAAGCCGACCCGGAGGGCGTTCCAGCGGACAGTCCTGGCCAGACCCGGCCAGTCCCGTGACGGTCTCGCCGACCGTGTCGGCGCCGGCACCGATGCGTCCGCGGGCGACCGGACGGCCTCCGACGCCCTTCGCCGTCGCGGCGACGTCCGCGCCTCCGACCAAACCGCCGATCCGCACAGGGTCCCGATTGAAGACGTCCGCGCCGGCGTCGCGTGCGGCTCAACCGATATCGCCTTCCGCGCGACCCCGACGGGACAGCGCGCCATCCCGGAATGGCCAGGGTCCGTGGCGGAAGCCTGGACCCACTGGACTGGACCGCTCGCCTGGAACGCTTGGAGGAGGCCGCCGTTGCACCCGTCGCGAGAGGGTGGGCGTCTGGCTTGCGAGACCGCAGCCGATGCCAGTCCGAGACAGGATGTGAAGGGCAGCGCGATGATCGACACGGACAGGATCACGGGGGCCGCGCGCGCGTTCGGCGGCACGGTTCAGGGCTCGGTTGGCGACCTCGCCGGTTCGAACCGCCATGCGGTCGAGGGCCGGCTCCGCGAAGCGCAGGGCACCGCCGAGAACCTCTACGGTCAGGCCAAGGACGCGGTCCGGCACGCGGCCGACGAGATCTCGGACCACGCCGCGGAGGCCTATGACCGGAGCCGTGCCTACGCGTGGGAAGGTCACCAGACCTCCGTCGCCTGGCCCCACGCTTCCTTGCTCGTCGCCGGGCTCGCGGGCTTCGGTCTGGGCTTGCTCGTCAGCAAGCTCTGAGCCGCGACGCCCGCTCGCATCGACACCGTCGGCGGCGTGGCCCTAGCGGATCTCCCAGGCGGGGCCGCTCGCGGGCCCCGCGCGGCCGATGATCGGCCCGCGTCCCGGCCGGGCCTCCACGGCGCCGGGCAAAACGGTCCCCGCGCGGTCGATCGCGCGGCGACGCAAATCCGTGCGGCCAACCCGACCGGCCGGTCCCGCGTGTCGGTCTTTGCCGGGTCGACATCTCATGGTTGTATGGGGGCGTGCCGCGGCCCCTGTCGGCCGGCGGCGAGGCCCGCCCGTCGGCATGGCACGGGAACGGCAAGGGAGGCACCGCAATGGCCAGCGTGGTCGCCGAGGATCAGGACGCCCGGAACGCGCTCGGCGAGAGCGAAATTCCCAAGGCCACGATCTGCCTCTGGTACGACACGGAGGCCGAGGCGGCCGCCCGATTCTACGTCGCGACCTTTCCGGACAGCGCCATGGGCGCGGTTTACCGGGCACCGGCCGATTACCCGTCGGGCAAGGCGGGGGACGTGCTGACGGTGGCGTTCACGGTGGCCGGCATCCCGTGCATCGGCCTGAACGGCGGTCCCGCCTTCCGGCACAGCGAGGCCTTCTCGTTCTAGATCGCGACGGACAACCAGGCGGAGACGGACCGGCTCTGGACCGCCATCGTCGACAATGGCGGGCAGGAGAGCGCCTGCGGCTGGTGCAAGGATCGCTGGGGCATCGCGTGGCAGATCACGCCACGCGTGCTCACCGCCGCGCTGGCGGCCGGCGGCGCGGAGGCCCGGCGCGCGTTCACGGCCATGATGACCATGGGGAAGATCGACGTCGCCGCGATCCAGGCGGCCCGGCGCGGATGACGTCGCGTCGGCCTGGACCCTGTTGCCGATGACCGAGCCGATATCCGCCGCGGCCCACGCGCGCACCATCCTGGCCGCGCACGAGCATCGCCGCCCCATCGCACCGCTGACCGGCTGGGATCCGACCTTCGACCTGCCGGCGGCCTACCGGGTCGCCGAGGCGATCCGGAGCCTGCGTGCCGGGCGCGGCGAGCGGAATGTCGGCTACAAGATCGGCTTCACCAACACGACCCTGTGGGAGCGGTACGGCGTCCGGGCGCCGATCTGGGGGCATGTCTACGACACGACCCTGCGCGACCGGGCCGCCCTGGGCGGACCGGTGCCCCTCGCGGCCTTCGTCGAGCCCCGGATCGAGCCGGAGATCGTGTTCGGTCTGGCACGCGCGCCGGAACCCGGCATGGATGCCGAGGCGCTGATCGCCTGCCTCGACTGGGCCGCGAGCGGCTTCGAGATCGTGCAGTCGCTCTATCCGGGCTGGCGCTTCGCGGCGCCCGACACCGTGGCGGCCTTCGGGCTGCACGGGTTGCTGGTGGTGGGCGAGCGGCTGCCGGTTCCGGCGGCCGCGCGGCGCGGCTGGATCGGCGACCTCGCGGGCTTCACCGTCGACCTGCTGCGGGACGGCGCCGTCGCCGACCGGGGCGGCGGCCGCAGCGTCCTCGGGACGGGACCGCTCGCCGCCCTCGCGCACTTGGTCGATGCGCTGGCTAACGATCCGGTCGCCCCGCCGCTCGCAGCCGGCACGGTCGTCACAACCGGCACGCTGACGGACGCGCTTCCGGTCGCCTCCGGCCAGCACTGGAGCACGCGGCTCGACGGGCTGCGGCTTCCCGGCATCGACCTTGCCCTGATCTGAAAGACCCGGCACGGGTTATCGTGCCAGGATCGTGTCGTTTCCCGGGCCGGCTCCGGGACTCTGGCATTGGTGATGGTTAGCCGACATGCCAAATGCTGAGCCATGCCTGGACGCCTGCGGCGACGCCACACGACCTTCCTCGTCTCCGTCACCGTGCAGGGCTCTAGCCCGGCATCCGGCGCCACGGTCTACGCGGTGATGAAGCCCAGCGCCGCGGAGGCGCTGGAGGCCGTCCGCCCTCTGGTCGACCCGTCGGCCACCCTCGCCGTCGTGGGCAGCCTGTCCACCCGGATCGCCAAGGCCCTCAAGCTGAAGCGCGACGAGCCGCGGGTGGTCTGAGCCGCCCGGTTCCGGCTCAATCCACCGCGAGCCGGTAGCCGACGCCCCGCACGGTCTGCAGGAAGACCGGATTGGCGGGGTCGACCTCGGTCTTGCGGCGCAGGCGGTTGATCTGCACGTCGACGGTGCGCTCCGCCGCGGCCCCGCCCGGGCCGGCGAGCTGCTCGCGCTCGACATTGGCGCCGCCCGCCATCGCCAGGATCGTCAGGATCTCGCGCTCGCGCTCGGTGATGCGGATCAGCTCGTCGTCCCGGCGCAGCTCGCCCCGGTCGACCCGGAACGCGAACGGCCCGAAGGTCACCGCCTCGGCGGCCGCCGCGCGGGGCCGCGCGCTGCGCTTGATGATGTTGTTGAGCCGCAGCGTCAGCTCCCGCGGCTCGAAGGGCTTGGGCAGGTAATCGTCCGCGCCGATCTCCAGCCCCATCACCCGGTCGTTCGGGTTGGAGCGGGCGGTGAGCATCAGGATCGGCACACGCGACGTCTCGCGCACGCTGCGGGCGTAGTCGAAGCCGTTCTCGCCGGGCATCATCACGTCGAGGACCATGGCGTCGAACACGACGCTCTGGGCCCGGGCCCGCGCCTCCGCGGCGCTCGCCGCCGCGGTGACCCGGAAGCCCTGGTCGGTGAGGTAGCGGGCGAGCAATTCGCGCAGCCGGCGGTCGTCGTCGACCACGAGGACGTGGGGCGCCTCGTCGGGCAGGTCGGCCCGGGCGGCATTGCTCACGCGCACTCCTCCCCGGCGACGCGCCCGTCGCTCCCGCCCCCGCGCCGCGCCATCAGGCGCTGGACCGCCGGGCGGTCCTCCGGCTCGATCATCGCCATCAGGAAATCCTCCGGGGAGCCCCGGGCATCCGGCGCCGCGAGCGCCCGGGCGAGGCGGCGGGCCTGGACCCGCGTGAGGTCGGCCGCGAGACGGGCGCCGGCCTCGGTGCAGTAGAGGAGGCGCTGGCGCCGGTCGCTGGAACCGGGCTTCTGCGCGACGTAGCCCTGCCCGATCAGGTCCTTGAGCACCCGGTTGAGGCTCTGCTTGGTGATGCGCAGGATGTCGAGGAGTTCGGCGATGGTCAGGCCGGGATAGCGGTCGACGAAGTGCAGCACCCGGTGGTGGGCCCGGCCGAAGCCGTAGGCGGCCAGGATCCGGTCGGGATCGCCCACGAAATCCCGGTAGGCGAAGAACAGAAGCTCGATCAGGTCGTCGCTGCCGAGGGCGGCCGGCGCGGCGCCCGGGACGGGTTTCGCCGCGAAGATCGCCTCGCGCGGGGCTGTCCGTGTCACGGCGCGGCCGCTCCCAACGGGTGATAGGTCAGTCCCCATGACGTTTCTCAAGGCGGCCCGGGCCCGTCAACCCTGACCGGGCCGGCCGGGGCGCCGGCCGGCGGCGATCCTCAAGCGGGATTGCCGCCGGTCCGGCCCCTCCGCTACGCAGGATCCTCGATCGACGGGAGCGGACGGACATGGCCGAGGCAGCTGAACCGGGACCGGGACGCCTCTGGATCCGCGATCCGCGCGCCATCCTGGCCGAAGGCGCCGGGGGCGGGATCGTCGTGGCGGGCACCCGGATCGTCGAATGCGTGGCGGCGGGCGCGAAACCCGCCGCGCCCGTGGACGAGACCTTCGACGCCTCGCGCCACGTGGTCATCCCGGGGCTGATCAACACCCATCACCACGCCTTCCAGACGCTGACCCGCGCCCACCCGCTGGCGATCAACAAGCCGCTCTTTCCCTGGCTGAAGGCGCTCTACACGGTCTGGGGGCGGATCACCCCGGAGGCGTTCCGGCTCGCCACGCAGGTGGCCTTCACCGAGCTGCTGCTCTCGGGCTGCACCACGGCGGGCGACCATCACTACCTGTTCCCGAAGGGGCTGGAGGATTCGATGGACGTCCAGGTCGCGGAGGCCCGGGCCCTCGGGATCCGGGCCGCGATCACCCGCGGCTCCATGAGCCTGTCCGACCGGGAGGGCGGGCTGCCGCCCGAGAGCCTGACCCAGGACGACGACACGATTCTTTCGGATTGCGAGCGGGTGCTGAACCTGTTCCACGACCCCGCCCCCGGCGCGATGGTGCAGGTCGCGCTCGCCCCCTGCTCGCCCTTCGCGGTGACCCGGCGCCTGATGCGCGAGAGCGCGGCGCTCGCCGCCCGGCACGGGAGCCGGCTGCACACCCATCTCGGCGAGACGCTGGACGAGGACGCCTATTGCCAGCAGATGTTCGGTTGCCGGCCGGTGGAGTACCTCGAGGAGGTCGGCTGGCTGAACGACCGGGTCTGGCTCGCCCACGGCATCCACTTCACCGATGCCGAGGTCGCCCGGCTCGGCAAGGCCGGGGTCGGCGTCTGCCACTGCCCGACCTCGAACATGACCCTGGCCTCGGGCCGCTGCCGCACCTGCGAGCTGGAGGCGGCGGGCTCGCCGGTGGGCCTCGGTGTCGACGGCTCGGCCTCGAACGACAGCTCGAACCTGATGGAGGGCGTGCGCCACGCCCTGATGATCAACCGGCTCACCTACGGGGCGGAGGCCGTGACGCATCTCGACGCCCTGCGCTGGGCCACCGAGGGCTCGGCCGCCTGCCTCGGCCGCACCGATATCGGCCGGATCGAGCCGGGCCGGGAGGCGGACCTCGCCCTGTTCACCCTGGACGAGCTGCGCTTCTCCGGCGCCCACGACCCGCTGGCGGCTCTGGTCCTGTGCGGCGCCACCCGGGCCGACCGGGTGATGGTGGCGGGCCGCTGGCGGGTGATCGACGGCCAGCCGCTCGGGGTCGATACCGGGATGCTGCGCGAGGCGCATTCCCGGCTGGCGGTGGACCTGTTCGGAGCGGTGTAGAGGGCGAGCCCTGACCCGCCCCGCGCGTGATCCTCAGAACAGCCCGTCGATCTGCCCGTTGGCGTCCAGCCGGATCGTGTCGGCGGCGGGCACCCGGGGCAGGCCCGGCATGGTCATGATCTCCCCGCAGATCGCCACCACGAAGCCGGCGCCGGCCGAGAGCCGGACGTCGCGCACGCCCACGATGTGGCCCTCGGGGGCGCCCATCAGGGTCGGGTCGGTGGAGAACGAGTACTGGGTCTTGGCCATGCAGATCGGCAGGTGGCCGTAGCCGTCCTTCTCGAAGGTGGCGAGCTTGGCCTGAGCCTTCGTCTCGATCTGGATGTCGGCGGCCCCGTACAGCTTGGTGGCGATCGCCCGGATCTTGTCGGAGAGACGGCTCTCCGTCTCGTAGGCGTGGCGGATCGGCGCCGGCTCGGCCTCGGAGAGCTTCACCACCGCGCGGGCCAGCTCCTCGGCCCCGGCCCCGCCCTCCGCCCAGTGGCGGCAGGTGATCGCCTCGACGTCGAGCCGCTCGCGGCACAGTTCCTTGAGCTTGGCGTGCTCGGCATCGGTGTCGGCGTAGAAGTGGTTGACGCCGACCACCACCGGCAGGCCGAAGCCGCGCAGGTTGGTCACGTGCCGGGCGAGGTTGGCGAAGCCCTTCTCCAGGGCGTCGATGTTCTCGGCCCCGAGGTTCTTCTTGTCGACGCCGCCATGCATCTTGAGGGCGCGGATGGTCGCCACCACCACCACGGCCGAGGGGGTCAGCCCCGCCTGCCGGCACTTGATGTCGAGGAACTTCTCGGCGCCGAGATCGGCGCCGAACCCGGCCTCCGTCACCGTGTAGTCGGCGAGCCGCAGGCCGGCCCGTGTGGCGATCACCGAGTTGCAGCCATGGGCGATGTTGGCGAAGGGGCCGCCATGGATCAGCGCCGGGTTGCCCTCGAGCGTCTGCACGAGGTTGGGCTGCAGGGCGTCCTTGAGCAGCACCGTCATGGCGCCGGTGGCCTTCACGTCCTTGAGGGTGACGAGCTTGCGGTCGCGGGTCTCGGCGATGACGATCCGGCCGAGGCGCTCCTCCAGGTCGGCGAGGTCCTTGGCGAGGCAGAACACCGCCATCACCTCGGAGGCCACCGTGATGTCGAACCCGTCCTCCCGGGGGAAGCCGTTGGCGACGCCGCCGAGCGACTGGGTGATCTGGCGCAAAGCCCGGTCGTTCATGTCGACGACGCGGCGCCAGTGGATGCGGCGCACGTCGATGTTGAGCTCGTTCGCCCAGTAGACGTGGTTGTCGATCAGCGCGGCCGCGAGGCTGTGGGCCGACGTGATGGCGTGGAAGTCGCCGGTGAAGTGCAGGTTGATCTGCTCCATCGGCACGACCTGGGCCTTGCCGCCGCCGGCGGCGCCGCCCTTCATGCCGAAGCACGGCCCGAGCGACGGCTCGCGCAGGCAGATCATGGTCTTCTCGCCGATGCGGTTCAGGGCGTCGCCCAGGCCCACCGTGGTGGTGGTCTTGCCCTCGCCCGCGGGCGTCGGGGAGATCGCCGTGACCAGCACGAGCTTGCCGGGCTTCCGGCTCTCCAGCCCGGCGATGTAGCCGTGGTCGATCTTGGCGATGTGCTTGCCGTAATTGTGGAGCGCGTCATCCGGGATGCCGAGCTTCTCGGCGACCTGCGCGATCGGCTTCAGGGTCGCGGCGCGGGCGATCTCGATATCTGACGGCATGGGCCTTCCTCCCTGACTCGCGGGCGCGATGCCCGCCCGCCGGCTCTTGCCGTGCGAATCTCCTGCCGTGCGGGCTGCGGCTTGGCCGCCCGCGAACGGCTGCGCACTGTGCGTCAAAGCCCGGGAAAATGCGCGTCGATTTTTATGATATGGCGGACAAAATACTCTTGTCGCCCCCGACGTCCCCAGCTCCGACGCACGGAGCGGGTCCGGACCAGCGAGACGCCCGGTCGAGGCCTGCCATCGGCGCCTCGGCCGTCAGAACCTGACCAGCTCGACGCGCCGGTTCTTCGCCCGTCCCTCCGCGCCGTCGTTGGCGGCGACCGGGCTGGACGCCCCGAAGCCCCTGGCCTTCAGCCGATCCCTCGCGATGCCGGCGGCGACGAGCTTCGCCATGACCGCCTTGGCACGGCCGTCGGACAAGGCCTGGTTGTGCGCGGCGGCTCCGGTCTCGTCGGTATGGCCGTTGATCGCGAGCCGCAGGCCGGGATTCGTCCGCAGCAGGCCCGCCACCGCGTCGATCTGCGGGGCGGAGGCCGGCAGGATCTCGGTCCTGTCGGTGGCGAAGTTGACCTGGATCACCGCCTTTCCCGTCGTGTCGAGGTCCTGCTTCAGCTGCTCGGCGGGCAGGAGGGCGGCGGTCTGGAGAAACGGCTTGGTCTCCAGGATGGTCCAGGCCGCGTTGTTGCTGCCGGGCACGAAATGGACCCAGATCTGCCGGTCCGGCCGGCGGATCACCCAGGTCTGCACCGGCTCGTTGTAGACATTGCCCAGGCCCTCATACATCCCGATCCGGATGTCCTCGGGCAGCGTCTCCGTGAGGGTGGCGGGGATCCTGCTGTCGGCGATCTTCCGGCCGCCGGCCTGTGTCAGCACGGCCTCGATATTCTTCTTCAGCTCATAGGATGCGTAGGTCTTGCCGTCCTTGGTGCCGATGAGGGACAGGAAGACCTTGCCCTCGACCTCGTGGAGCGCCGTGCCGGTCCAGAACAGGAAATGCCCGAAAGCGCGGGTCTCGGGCGGGTTCAGCGGCTGGTAGCCGTCGGGGAGCGCGAAGTAGGGAAAGCCGCCGAGCGGCGCGTTCGAGACGGGGACGGCCTCCAGGATGGACGCAGCCGGCCCGGACACCGTGTCCTGCGCGCTCGCAGGATCGGCCGGGATTCCGGATGCCGCACAGGCGAGGGCCAGCAGGATCCAGACCGGCTTCAGCGCTTTCACGATCCACTCCGACAGGTTGCGGAGGCGCGAGCCTAGCGGGCCCGGATCGGCAGGCAATTAGGCCTCTTGAGCTACGGTCCCCAAGAGAATCCCGTTCGTCTTTGCGCTTTGCAGGACGGCGCGACGGGATGTCGGGTGCAGAATACCGGCGATCTTACGCAGGCACCGGGAGCCTGAACGGGCGCAGGCTCATGCCCGGAGGCCGAAGATCTTGCCCTTGCGGCCCGAAGCCGCCTTGCGGATCTTCGGGACGGCGCGCCCGAGCGTCGGCTGCGGGCGGCGCCGGCCGCCGCACCGCCGTGACGAACGAGGTGCGGACCGCCGGCGCGCCGGATCGGGAGAGGGGCGCTAGCCCCCCGACTTCTTGGCCTTGTCGGCGGCGCCCGGCGCCTCGTGCGGCTGGGGGGCGCCCTTCGGCAATTCCGGGTTCTCGGCGTTGTGCGGGGCGGCGACCGGGGCCGGCACCGTCTCGGCGGTGGCGGTCGGCTTCTCGATGTCGGGCAGACCGTCCTTCAGCTTCGCGTTGATCTGCGTGAGGTCGTCCGGCTCGGGGTTCAGATCCTTGGCGTGCTGCCACTGGAACTTGCCCTCGAGGCGCCGGCCCGAACGCCAGTAGGCGTCGCCCAGGTGGTCGTTGATGGTCGGATCGCCGGGCTTCAGCTCGACCGCCTTCTCCAGCTCGCGCACCGCATCGTCCCAACGGCCGAGGCGGTAATAGGCCCAGCCGAGGCTGTCGACGATCATCCCGTCCCGGGGGCTCGCATCGGCGGCCTGCTGCAGCAGCTTGAACGCCTCGTCGATGTTGACGTTCTGATCGACCCAGGAATAGCCGAGATAGTTCATCACCTGCGCCTTGGCGGCCGGCTGGTTGGCCGGCACCAGGGACAGGGCCTTCTTCAGGTCGGCCTCGGCCTTCGGCCACTGCTTGGCGCGCTCGTAGGCGGTGCCGCGGAAATAGTAGGTCGTCCAGTAATTGGCCTGCGGCCGGTCGCCGATCAGGCGGATGGCCCGGGTGTAGGTGGCGGCCGCCTCCTCGTATTTCTTGCGGGCGCGCTGCACGTTGCCCAGCGCCGTGATGACGTCGATGTCGTCCGGGTGGGCCTTCATCGCCGCGTCGAGATGGGCCAGGGCCTCGTCGCCCTTGCCCATCTGCTCCAGGTTCAGGCCGATCTGGATGTCGGCGTTGAGCTTGAGCGGGGAGGCGGCCGGGATCTGCGCGTAGGCCTCGTTGGCCCGCTCGGGCTGCTTCATCCGGTCCAGCGTGTCGGCCAGCGTCAGCCGGGCGAGGGCGTGGTCGGGGGCGAGGTAGAGCGCCAGCCGCAGGTAGATCACGGCGGGCAGTTCGTCGCCCTGCGTCGAGCCCGCGGAGCCTAGCCCGTACAGCACCTCGGCTGCGCCCTCCTGGGCGGTGCCGATCAGCCGCGTGAGCGGCTTGCCCTCCTTGAGCTTGTCGAGGGCGTCGCGCACCAGCGGGTGGCGGGGCGAGAGCTGGTCGAAGTCGGAATAGGCCTGGATCGCCAGATCGGTGCGGCCGAGGCTCGCCTCCATCCGGGCATAGGCGTCGACGATGCGCAGGGTGTTGCGGTCGGCCTCGTAGGCGGCCTTGAGGCGCCGCTCGGCCTCGGCGTTGTCGCCGGTCACCGAGGCGATCAGGCCGGCATGGTAGTCGCGGAAGGTGTTGTAGTAGCGCTCGCCCCGGAGCTTGTTGACCGTCTCCAGCGCCTTCTTGCCGTCACCCGCGCCGGCATACGACCAGGCGGTGAGCAGCGTCGCGGTCAGGTCGGTGGCCGCCCCGCGGCCGCTGCGCGAGAAGTTCTGGCGGGCGGCGGCCCATTGGCCCGCCTTGATCTGGCGCACCCCCAGCGAGAGGTTGGCGAGCCCGTTGGTGGGATCGCGGGCGATGAGCTTCTCGGCGGTGCGGAACGCGTCCGGCAGGGCGCCGTCGGCGAGCAGCGAGATGAAGGCGCGCTCGACCAGCTCGGCGTTGCGCGGATCGGCCTTGACCGCCTCGCGGTAGAAGGTCGCCGCCGCCGCCGTGTCCCGGGACGCGCCCGCGATGTAGGCGGAGAGGAAGTTGCCCTCCAGCGAATCCGCGGGCTCGTAGTCGAGCACCGGGGTCGATTCCCTCGGCTGCGCGGCCAGCACGGTCTGCGGCAGCCCGGCGGCGAGCAGAAGGGCGAGCGCCGAGACGCTCCGGCGGGCGCGTGTGATCATCATGAACCGATCGCGGCTCCTGGGCGCCGGCCCGTCAGGGGCCGGGCGCGAGAATGGCGGGGCATCCCCGAAAAAACGCTGGGGACACTGAACCCATCCCGCCAGCCCCGCAAGGCGAAAGGATGACGCCGCGCCATCCCGGCCCGGTCCGGGCGCCTCACATGTTCGGGTAGTTCGGCCCGCCGGGCCCCTCCGGGGTCACCCAGTCGATGTTCTGGTTCGGATCCTTGATGTCGCAGGTCTTGCAGTGGACGCAGTTCTGCGCGTTGATCTGGTAGCGCACCCCGTCGCTCGCGGCGGAATCCGCCACCCACTCGTAGACGCCCGCCGGGCAGTAGCGGCCGGACGGCCCGCCATAGACGTCGTGCTCGGAGCGCTTCTGCAGCTCCAGGTCGCGGACCTTGAGGTGCGGCGGCTGGTCCTCCTCGTGGTTGGTGTTCGACAGGTAGACCGAGGAGAGCCGGTCGAAGGTCAGCTTGCCGTCGGGCTTCGGGTAGACGATCGGCGTCACCTCGGAGAGCGGCTTGAGGCAGGCGTGGTCGGGCTTGCCGTGCTTGAGCGTGCCGAACGGCGAGGCGCCGAAGATGCTCGTCGCCCACATGTCGATCCCGCCGAGGCCGACGCCCACCAGCGTGCCGTACTTGGACCAGAGCGGCTTGACGTTGCGCACCGCCTTCAGGTCCTGCCCGATCGGGCTGTCGCGCCAGCCGGCCTCGTAGGCGGTGAGCTCGTCGCCGGCGCGGCCCGCCTTCAGGGCGTCCGCGATGGCGTCGGCCGCCTGCATCCCGGAGAGCACCGCGTTGTGCGAGCCCTTGATCCGCGGCACGTTGACGAAGCCCGCCGAGCAGCCGACCAGGCAGCCGCCGGGGAAGACCAGCTTCGGCACCGATTGCCAGCCGCCCTCCATGATGGCGCGCGCGCCGTAGCCGATGCGCTTGGCGCCCTCGAAGGTCTCGGCGATCAGCGGATGGGTCTTGAAGCGCTGGAACTCCTCGAACGGCGACAGGGTCGGGTTCTCGTAGTTCAGGTGCGTGACGAAGCCGACCGAGAGCAGGTTGTCGTCGAAATGGTAGAGCCAGGAGCCGCCGCCGGCCTTGTTGGGCAGCGGCCAGCCCATGGTGTGGCGCACGAGCCCAGGCTCGAACTTGCCCGGCGCGAGCTGCCAGAGCTCCTTCACGCCGAGCCCGTATTTGAAGTGGTCGCTGTGCCGGTTGAGCGAGAAGCGCTGGATCAGGCCCTTGGTCAGGTTGCCCCGGGCGCCCTCGCCGAACACCGTGTACTTGGCGCGCAGCTCCATGCCGCGGGTGTAGTCCTCGCGCGGCGCGCCGGACTTGCCGATCCCGAGATCGCCCGTGGCGATGCCCGCCACCGCGCCCTTGTCGTCGAACAGCACCTCGGAGGCCGGGAAGCCCGGATAGATCTCGACGCCGAGCGCCTCGGCCTGCGCGCCCAGGTACTTGCAGACGTTGGAGAGCGAGCCGACGAAATTGCCGTGGTTCGACATGAGCTTGGGGAAGAACAGGTTCGGCAGGGTGATGCCGCTGTTCTTGGTGAGCATCATGAACTCGTCGCGCTGAACTTCCGTCTTGAGCGGCCGCTCCGGGTCCTGGCGCCATTCGGGCAGGAGCCGGTCGAGGCCGATCGGGTCGATCACCGCGCCGGAGAGGATATGGGCGCCGACCTCGGAGCCCTTCTCGACGACGACGACGCTGATCTCCTCGCCGATCTCGGCGGCGCGCTGCTTCAGGCGGATCGCGGTGGCGAGGCCGGCCGGGCCGGCGCCCACCACGACCACGTCGAAATCCATGCTCTCGCGTTCGGGCAGCGCCATCCTCGCCTCTCCTTTTCTTCTTCCAGTCTTCTTCCAGCCCCCGATCCGCGGTGGGCCGGCATCCCTGCTGCCGTCTCAAGCGATTCCAAGCTGGAAAGGCAAGTTGCCGAAGATCCGGCTTAAGGCAAAGTTCCCTTTGCCGCACGGGGCGGTACATGTGACGGGTGCCGGACGATCCCACCCCGTCCGCAACCCGGCATGCCGGTCAGACGGCAGGTGGGGCGGGGCCCGCGGGATCGCGCTGTTCCGTCACGCAAGACCTTGCCCGGCCGGCGGGTTTCGAGAGTTGTCCACAGGCCGCGGCGTTCCCACATGCTCCTCTCCATGCCGAGCCCCAACGACGCGCAAGCCGATCTGATCGCCTATCTCGACTTCCACGTGGAGGCCGGTGCCGACGCGGTTCTGGACGAGCGGCCGCACGACCGGTTCAACGAGGCGGATGCGCCGGCGCCGACCCTGCGGGCACCGCGCCGGGCCCCCGACCCGCCCGTCGGCCAGACCGTCGGCCCGACCGCCGGCAGCCTCGTGCCGCCCCCCGGTTCGCCGCCGCCCGCCGCGCCGTCGCGGACCTTCGGCCGCGCCGCCAGCGCCCAGCCCGACGAAGCCGCGAGCGACGCCCGCGCCCGGGCACGGCAGGCGAAGACCCTGGACGAGCTGGAGCGGATCCTCGCCGATTTCGACGTCTGCCCGCTGCGCTTCACCGCCAAGAACCTCGTCTTCGCCGACGGCAATCCCGAGGCGCGGGTGATGTTTCTCGGCGAGGCGCCCGGCGCCGACGAGGATCGGATCGGCAAGCCGTTCATGGGCCGCTCGGGCCAGCTCCTCGACAAGATGATGAAGGCGATCGGGCTCGACCGGACCAGCGCCTACGTCGCCAACATCGTGCCCTGGCGCCCGCCGGGCAACCGCAACCCGACGCCCCAGGAGGTGGCGGTGTGCCGGCCCTTCGTGGAGCGCCAGATCGAGCTGGTCGACCCGGACCTCATCGTCTGCCTCGGCGCGCCCGCGACCCAGACGCTGACCGGCACGAAGGATGGCATCCTGCGGACCCGCGGCCGACTGTTCCCCTACAAGCTGCCCAACCGCGAGGTGAAGCTGCTCGCCACCCTCCACCCGGCCTTCCTGCTGCGCCAGCCGGTGCAGAAGCGTCTCGCATGGCGGGATTTCCGATCCCTGCGCGCCCTTCTCGACGGGAAAGCTTGACCGCGTGGGCGGAACCGGGTCTCCCCTCCCGCCATTAGAGCTTCGTTCCCGCCGCTGGTCCACCGTCGGCCGGACATAGCGACGCATAGCAAACCGTGGGCTGCCCGAGGCGGCCGGCGCAGCATTGATGGCGGGACCCAACCATGCGCTGGGAAGATCTACGCAGCTCCGACAACGTCGAGGATCGCCGGGGCGAGGGCGGTGGTGGCGGCGGCATGGGCTTTCCCGGCGGCGGCGCCGGCGGGCTCGGCATCGGCACCATCGTGGTGCTTCTGATCATCAGCTATTTCACCGGCATCAACCCGGCGATCCTGATCGGCGGCGCCGAGCGGATCGGCGGCGGGCGCGGCCAGCAGGAGCAGCAGGTCGATCCGCAGACCCAGGCCAAGCGGCGGCAGGCGCCGACGGACGAGAGCGGCCGGTTCGCCTCGAAGATCCTCGGCAACACCGAGGACGTCTGGAGCCAGATCCTGCCGCAGCAGACCGGCAAGCAGTACACGCCGACGACCCTGGTGCTGTATACCGGCGGCACCCGCTCGGGCTGCGGCTCGGCCCAGGCGGCGATGGGCCCGTTCTACTGCCCCCTCGACAAGAAGGTCTATCTCGACACGGGCTTCTTCAAGGAGATGGCCTCGAAGTTCGGCGTGAAGGGCGATTTCGCCTACGCCTACGTCATCGCCCACGAGGTCGGCCACCACGTCCAGGACGTGCTCGGCATCCTCGGCAAGGTCCAGGCGCGCCAGCAGCAGGCGTCCAGCAAGACCGAGGCGAACGCCCTCTCGGTGCGGATCGAGCTGATGGCCGACTGCCTCGCCGGCGTCTGGGCCAAGAACTCCAACGACAAGTACGCCGAGCTGGAGCAGGGCGACATCGACGAGGCCCTGAACGCCGCCGCCCAGATCGGCGACGACGCCCTGCAGCAGCGCTCGAAGGGCTACGTGGTGCCGGATTCCTTCACCCACGGCTCCTCGGCCCAGCGCCAGCGGTGGTTCAAGGCCGGCTACAAGAGCGGCCAGACCAAGGCCTGCGACACGTTCCGGACGGCGAACAACTGAGGTGTGCGGCGGGGCGGAGAGCCTCGTCCGGACCTGACATACGTCCTCCCTCCCCTCTTCGCGGGGGAGGGAGACGCGCACTCCGCCTCACCCCCGGCTCAGGCGCCGGGCATTGGCCTGGACCTTCCGCCGGTAGCTGCGGATCACCTTGCCGTTCGAGGCCCCCGCGGCAAGCATCAGAGCCGCCTCGCCGGCGGCCAGCATCTTCTCGGTCACCATGAGCTGCGCCTCGACCTGCGCGGCCGGCCCCCCGAGAGCGAACATCGCCATCCGCTGGGCGATCACGCCCTGAGCCTCCAGGCCGAGCATGGCCATGTCGAGGCTCGTCGTCCACCAACCGCAAAACATCATCGTCCTCAAAGGCGTCCGCCACGGCCAAGCCCGGCACCATACGCCGGAGCGGCGGCTAGAGCGGCAGGGAAACGACTTAGCTCGCAGAATCGGGCAGAAAAGGCGTCCGGCGACCGGATGACGGTCACGGTTGCGCGCCATGCAGGGCCCCGCGGCCGCGCCCGTCTTTGCGCCGTCTCGATCGATGCCGTAAGCGCCCCGGAGCCCCATTCCCGGACACCGCGCCCGCACTTCATGATTCGCCTGGACAAGATCACCAAGCAGAACGGGCGGCAGCTCGTCTTCATCGAGGCCTCGGCCGCCCTGCAGCGGGGCGAGAAGGTCGGGCTGGTCGGCCCGAACGGGGCCGGCAAGACCACCCTGTTCCGGATGATCATCGGCCAGGAGCAGCCCGACGAGGGGCAGGTCGCCGCCGACCGCGGCATCACGATCGGCTATTTCAGCCAGGATGTCGGCGAGATGTCCGGCCGCAGCGTCGTCACCGAGGTGATGGACGGCGCCGGCCCGGTGAGCGCGGTGGCGGCCGAGCTCGCCGAGCTCGGCGCGGCCCTCGCCGACCCGGACCGGGCCGACGAGATGGACGCCCTGATCGAGCGCTACGGCGAGGTCCAGGCCCGGTTCGAGGAGCTCGACGGCTACGCCCTGGAGGGCCGCGCGCGGGAGGTGCTCGACGGCCTCAGCTTCAGCCAGGAGATGATGGACGGGGATGTCGGCGCCCTCTCGGGCGGCTGGAAGATGCGCGTGGCGCTGGCCCGCATCCTGCTGATGCGCCCGGACGTGATGCTCCTCGACGAGCCGTCCAACCACCTCGACATCGAGAGCCTGATCTGGCTCGAATCGTTCCTCAAGGCCTATGACGGCGCCCTGCTGATGACCTCGCACGACCGCGAGTTCATGAACCGCATCGTCACCAAAGTCATCGAGATCGACGGCGGCGCACTCACCACCTTCTCGGGCGACTTCGCCTTCTACGAAGGCCAGCGGAAGCTGAACGAGGCGCAGCAGCAGGCGCAGTTCGAGCGCCAGCAGGCCATGCTGGCCAAGGAGATCGCCTTCATCGAGCGGTTCAAGGCCCGGGCCTCCCACGCCGCCCAGGTGCAGAGCCGGGTGAAGAAGCTCGACAAGATCGAGCGCGTGGAGCCGCCCCGGCGGCGGCAATCGGTGGCCTTCGAGTTCCAGCCGGCGCCGCGCTCGGGCGACGACGTCGTGATGCTCAAAGGCGTCCACAAGCGCTACGGCAGCCGCACGATCTACGAGGGCCTCGACTTCTCGGTGCGCCGCCGCGAGCGCTGGTGCGTGATGGGCATCAACGGCGCCGGCAAGTCGACGCTCCTGAAGCTCGTGACCGGCACCACCGCGCCGGATGACGGCTCGGTCACGGTGGGCGGCAGCGTCAAGCTCGGCTACTTCGCCCAGCACGCCATGGACCTGCTCGACGGCGACCGCACCGTGTTCCAGACCCTGGAGGAGGCCTTCCCGCAGGCCGGACAGGGCTCGCTGCGGGCGCTGGCCGGCTGCTTCGGCTTCTCGGGGGACGATGTCGAGAAGCGCTGCCGGGTTCTCTCGGGGGGCGAGAAGGCCCGGCTGGTCATGGCGCTGATGCTCTACGATCCGCCGAACTTCCTGGTGCTCGACGAGCCGACCAACCACCTGGACATGGGCACCAAGGAGATGCTGATCGAGGCGCTGGCCAACTACGAGGGGACGATGCTGTTCGTCTCCCACGACCGGCACTTCCTGGCCGCACTCTCGAACCGGGTGCTGGAGGTGACCCCGGAGGGCATCCACCAGTATGGCGGCGGCTACACCGAATACGTGGCCCGCACCGGCCAGGAGGCGCCGGGCCTGCGGAGCTGACGGGCGCGGACGGACCCCGTCCCGGTGCGGTGCGACCGGCGCGCCGCTATCCCCCCGGGAGGCCCCACGCTAGGCTGCGCCGAAACGGCCCCGGGTGAGATGCCGTGCGACGCCTGCTGAAGTTCCTCCACACGATGGGATCCGCCGGGCTGCTGGGGGCGATGGCGTCCCTGGTGGTCATGCTGAGCCTCGCGCCCGCGCCATCCGCCCTGGCGGGATACGCGGCGATGCGGGGCGCGATGGGGGCCGTGGCCACCTGGATCTTCCTGCCCGCCCTGGCGGTGACGCTGATGTCCGGCCTGCTGGCGATGGCCCTGAACCGCGCCTTTCTGAACGCCGGCTGGGCATGGCTCAAGCTCGCCACCGGGGTCCTGATGTTCGAGGGCGGCCTGGTCTACGTGCAGGGACCGATGAAGCAGGAGGCGGAGCAGAGCGCCCGGGCGCTGGCCGGCCTCGTCGATCCCGCCGTGCTGGCCGTGTCGCTCCCCGGCGAACGCGGAACCCTCTGGGTGCTGCTGGCGGTCGCGACCGCGAATGTCGCGCTCGGGATCTGGCGGCCCCGGATCCTGCGGATCCCCCAGTAGGCGCGCCGCATCCGCCGATCATCCCGGTCCCGGCGCGGCACGACCGGCGACGAAACCGGGAAAGCCGCGCCGAATGCCGCTTTGAGTTGCCGGCTATAGAACTACTTTCCGATGCAGAAGCCGCTGAACAACCGATCGAGCACATCCTCGACGCCGACATGACCCGCGACCTCGCCCAGCGCCCGGACGGCGAGACGCAGATCCTCCGCGGCGAGCTCCGGCAATCCGCCCGTGCCTTCGAGCAGGCGGTCGAGATGGCCCACGCAGGCTTCGAGCGCCGCCCTGTGCCGGGCCCTGGTGATCAGCGCATCGCCGGTGCCGAGACCGGATTCAGCCGCAGCCTGGATGGCATCCAGCAACCGCGCCATTCCGGCGCCCGTACGGGCCGAAACGGCCGGACCGTCCGACTCCCGTTCCGTTTCTGAGCCGGCAAACAGATCGGCCTTCGTGCGGACCGTCAGGATCGGCGTGCGGGTCGGCCCGAGCTCCGGAACCGCCCCGTCGGGGGGCACCAGGGCGATCACCAGATCGGCGCTGTCGATCCGCGCCCGCGTCCGCACGATCCCCTCCGCCTCGATCGGCTCCGCGGTCTCCCGGAGCCCGGCCGTGTCGACCAGCAGGACGGGCAGGCCGCCGAGATCGAGCCGCACCTCGATGGCGTCGCGGGTCGTTCCCGGACGGTCCGAGACGATCGCCACGTCCCGTCGGCTGAGGGCATTGAGCAGGGTCGACTTGCCGCTGTTGGGTGCCCCGGCCAGCACCACCGTGAAGCCCTCGCGGAGGCGCTCGCCCCTCTGCCCGTCGCGCAGGGTCCCGGCGATCGCGTCGCGAAGCCGCGCGGCGCGGCCGAACAAGGCGGCGTCGAGCCCGGCATCGTCCACGTCGCCCTCGTCGGCGAAATCCAGCGCCGCCTCCGCGGCGGCGAGGCAATCGACCGCTTCCGCCCGCCACGCGGCCACTTGCCGGCTGAGGGCGCCGTCGAGCTGACGGAGGGCCTGCCGGCGCTGGCCCTCGGTCTCGGCATCGATCAGATCGGCGACGGCTTCGGCCGCGGCGAGATCCATCCGGCCGTTGAGGACCGCCCGACGGGTGAAGGCGCCGGGCTCGGCCGCGCGGCACCCGGGAAACCGGGCAAGCGTGGCGAGAACGCCCATTCGCACCGCCGCACCGCCATGGAGGTGCAGCTCGGCCATGTCCTCGCCGCTATACGTGTCCGGCCCCGGAAACCAGGCCACCAGAGCCCGATCGAGTTCGGTGCCGTCGGCCGGATCGCGCAGGCTTCGCAGGGACAGCCGGCGGGGTGGCGGCAGGCTCCCGCAAAGGGCGACGAGCACGTCGCGCGCGGCCGGGCCGCTGATGCGGATCACCGCGACGGCTGCGCGGCCGAAGCCGCTGGCCGGTGCGAAGAGGGTCTCGGCTTGGGTCATGATCCGGCAGAGTCGTGCGGAGGGGCAGAGTTTCACGTGAAACAGGTGCGGGTGCCCTATACCATTCCGGCGTCGCGGTGCCGCGCCGGGTTGCGGCGTCGCGCCCTCGAACCCGGATGCGCCATGCTCGTCACGACCCGCCGCACCGTCAGCCTCGGCCTGCTCGCCGCGCCCTTCGCCCTGCCCCTGCGGGCCGCCGAGGCTGAGCCGGACTGGGGCGCCCTCGAGCGTCGGCTCGACGGTCGCCTCGGCATTGCGGCCGCCACGGCGGACCGCGTCCTCGCCGCCTATCGCGCGGACGCGCGCTTTCCGATGTGCAGCACCTTCAAGGTGCTGGCGGCGGCGGCGGTGCTGGCGCGGGTCGATACAGGCCGCGAGACCCTCGACCGGATCGTCGCCTACGGTTCCGGCGACCTCCTGAGCTACGCGCCGGTGACCCGGAAGGCCCTGGAGGCCGGTGCCGGGACAGGACAGATGACCGTCTCGGATCTCTGCGCGGCCGCGATCGTGTGGAGCGACAACAGCGCCGCCAATCTGCTCCTGGCGAGCCTCGGCGGCCCCGAGGCGCTGACCGCATGGCTGCGCGACACCGGTGACCCCGTCACCCGCCTCGACCGGACGGAGCCCACCCTCAACACGGCGCTCCCCGGTGACCCGCGCGACACGACTACGCCGGACGCCATGCGGGCGAGCCTGGGCCGGATCCTCCTGGGCACCGTCCTGTCGCCGGCGTCGCGCGGCCGGCTGGAAGCCTGGATGATCGCCTGCGAGACCGGGCGCAAGCGCCTGCGGGCTGGGCTGCCGCCCGACTGGATCGTGGGCGACAAGACAGGCAGCGGCGACAACGGCTCGATCAACGACATCGCGATCCTGCGGCCGCCGGGGCGTGCACCGGTTGTCGTGGCGGTCTACGTCACCGGCTCGACGGCGTCCCCGGAGACCTACGCGGCGGCCTACGCGGAAATCGGCCGGCTCATCGCCGCGCGAGCACAGGCAGCCTGACCGGACGACCCATGAAGACCCCCGCCAAGACCACCCGCGCGACGCTCGCCCTGGACAAGGCCGGGATCCGCCACAGCCTCCACGTCTATGCGTACGATCCGGACGCCCCGCGCATCGGCCTGCAGGCCGCGGAGGCGCTCGGGGTCGCGCCCGGACGTATCCTGAAGACCCTGATGGCGGCCGTGGACGGACGGACGATCTGCCTGCTCGTGGCCTCCGACAAGGAGGTGTCGATGAAGCGGGTCGCCGCCGCCTTCTCGGGCAAGGCGGCGGCCATGCTCAAGCCCGCCGATGCCGAGCGGCTGACCGGCTACCATGTCGGCGGCATCAGTCCCCTGGGGCAGAAGCGGCCTGTCCCGACGGCGATCGATGCCGGATCGCTGACCGACCCGGCGGCCGAGATCCACGTGAACGGGGGCGGTCGGGGCTTGCAGATCCGCCTGACCGAAGGCGATCTCGTCGGCGCCCTGAAGGCCCTCGTCGTGCCGCTCACGTGAGCGCGCGGTAATCATCCGTTTACCCTGCCGCCCCACGGTGACGCCTTCCGGCGGAGACGGGTACGGCATGCGGAAGACGGGACGAAGGGCGATGACGGCGCTCGGATTCGTCCTGCTGCTCGCGGGATCGGCCCGCGGGGCGGATCTCGACATCCGTGGAACCGCCGAGACGGGTGTGGGGGCCAGCCCGCGCTTCTTCCCGCGCAACGACGGGCTCGATCGCCGCCCGGTCTACGCCGTCCGGTCCCGTCCCGTGCCGGTGGGCTGCACGCCCCGCCGGGTGCCGGTGCCCACCAACGCGCCGGACGATCCGAGCTATGTCGGCTCCGAGTACGGCCTGGGGCATCCGAGCTATTACGGCTTCACGCCGCCGCCCGGCGTGGACGATCCCTTCGGCCGCTCCCTCCTGCCCTACTGCCCCTGACGCCGAAACACGCGCCATTCCGGAGACCGCGTCGCCGCGGCAGATCCAGGCCCGTGTTCACGCAGGCTGATCGGAGTGCCGGATTCCACCGCTCCGCATCATGCTCTAGACCGGCCCTGCCCTCCCCCGGAGCCCGTCCCGTGCCCGAGCCGACCCTTCAGCCCTTCCGTGATCTCGCAGCTCTGCGCCGATGCGTCGCCGCGTGGCGCGCGGCGGGTGAGCGCGTCGTCCTGATCCCGACCATGGGGGCCCTGCACGAAGGGCATCTCGCCCTCGTGGCCGAGGCGCGGCGGATCGGCCGCCGGACGGTGGCGAGCATCTTCGTCAATCCGACCCAGTTCGGCCCCAACGAGGATTTCTCCCGCTATCCCCGCGACCTGGAGACCGATCTGGCCCTGCTCGCGCAGGCCGGCGCGGATGCCGCCTGGACGCCCGGCGTGGAGACCATGTACCCGCCGGGCTTCGCCACCCGGATCGAGGTCGCAGGCCTGACCGAGGGCCTGTGCGGCCCGTTCCGGCCCGGCCATTTCGCCGGCGTCGCCACGGTGGTGACCAAGCTCCTCAACCAAGTCCGCCCGGACGTCGCCCTGTTCGGCGAGAAGGATTTCCAGCAGCTTCGGGTGATCCAGCAGGCCGTGGCGGATCTCGACCTCGCGGTGGAGATCCACGGCGTGCCGACCGTGCGGGAGCCCGACGGCCTCGCGCTGTCGTCGCGCAACCGCTACCTCTCGGCCGAGGAGCGTGCCGTCGCCCCGAAGCTTCAGGCGGTCCTGGGTGAGATCGCGGCGGCCTCCCGCAACGGCACCCCCGTGGCCGGGCGGATCGCCGCCGGGCGGGCGGCGCTGGAGGCGGCGGGGTTCCGGGTCCAGTATCTCGCGGTCTGCGACGCCCGGACCCTGGCGCCAGTGGAACGGGTCGACGGCCCGGCCCGCGTGCTCGCCGCCGCCTTTCTGGGCCGGACCCGGCTGATCGACAACCGCGCCGTGTAGGCTGGCCGGACCCGGGCCGGCGACGCGGGGATCGGGGGAATGCACCCCACAGCCGTGCCGCCGGGTGTTGCCCCCGGCCCCTCGACCGCCCCCTCGACCGGGCGCGCGCCGTCGTGGCCGTCTGGCCACGGCCCTCGGACTTTTCGGATTTTGCGCCATCGGCTCATTGGCTCCGGCCGGCCGACCTGTTCTCTGCTGGGACCGTGAATGGACCGCGCACCGCTCCGGCCGTCCTGGCCATGTCCCTCGCCCTGGCGGTGCCCGCGGGCGCCGGGGAGGACGCGTTCGAGGGGATGGCCGGCCCGTACGGCGAGCGTCTGCGCGTCGATGCCAAGGGGCTGACCCTCACCTTCCCCGCGCCCGATGTGAAGCTCCAGATCGGCGGCCGGCTGCATATCGACGGCGGTGCGGCGGGTTTCAGCCGGCCGGACCTGCCCGAGGCCTTCCCCGACACCGTCGCCGTGCGCCGGGCCTGGATCGAGCCGACGCTCACCATCGGCCGCGACTGGGTGATCGCCTTCCAGTACGATTTCGCCGACCCGATGCTGCCGATCAACGACGCGCTGGTGGCCTGGAAGGGACTGCCGGACACGATCCTGACGCTCGGCAACATGAAGGAGCCCTTCAGCCTGGAATGGCTGCAGAGCAACAACGACACCCTGTTCGTCGAGCGCTCGGTGGCCAATGCCCTCGTGCCGGAGCGTCGCTTCGGCGTCGCGGCCGGGCATCACGGGCAGGCCTGGACCGCGGTGGCCGGCCTGTTCGGCAACGCCGCCAGCAACGGCATCGACGGGGATGGTGTCGCGGTGGCGGCCCGCGCCACCGTCGCGCCGATCATGACCGCCGACGAGACCCTGCATCTCGGTCTCGCCGGGATCGTCCGCAACCGATCGCGGTCCGACGGAGCCTTCGGCTTCTCGAGCCCCGCGGGAGCCTTCCTGTTCGAGCGCCCCCTGGTGGACACCGGCGATCTCCCCGATGCCGCCAGCGTGTCCCGGCTCGGTGCCGAATTCGCCTATCGCCGCGGTCCGGTCCTGATCCAGGCGGAATACATCTACGCGGCGCTGCAGCCGTTCCGCGGCCCCGGACAATCCGGCTCCGCGCTCGACTTCCAGGGCGGCTATGTCGAGGCGGCGCTCGTGCTCAACGGCGAAGGCCGTGCCTACGCGCTGACGCCGCAGAGCGGCACCACCTACGCGACCTTCAGGGGCGTGGCGGTTCCGGAGGCGCAGCGTGTGTCCCGCGGCGGGATCGGCGTGTTCGAACTGGCCGCGCGCTACAGTGCCATCGACCTGAACGCCCGCGGCTTTCGCGGGGGCATGGAGCAGGACGTGACCCTCGGCCTGAGCTGGTATCCGGAGCCGAATCTGCGGCTGATCGGGAACGTCATTCACGGGCGCGTGCAGCCGGGGGAGGCCCAATCCGCGACCCTGGGCACGGCCTCGTTCTCGGTCGACACGGTGATCGCACGCCTGCAGATCTACTGGTGACGGCGCGTGCCGGGAAAGCCAGCGGCCTCAGCTGACGCCCGTCACACCGCCCGGCGCAGGACCGATCGGAACGGGCGCCGTTCGGGCGTCGGTTCCGGGGGCGGCACGGGCTGCTCGACGGGCGGGGCGGCCAGAACCTCCGACCGGACCGGCCGCGGAGCCGCGAAGGCCGTGCCCTGGGCGAACGGCACGTCGAGGTCGATCAGGTCCGGGACGTCGGCCTCGTCGGCGACGCCGGTGGCAATCAGGCGGATGCCGGCCCGGGTCAGGGCCGGTGCGATGTCCTCCACGGCGATGTCGGACAGGCTGCCCCGGTCGGAGCGCGGGCGCAGCAGCATCTCGGCCGGGACCTTGACCTGACCGATGCCGCGGTCCGCGAATTCGGCCGCATCGAAGCGCAGGTCGTCCGGACGGTCGAGGCTGAAGCCGATCCGACCCCGGAGCGGCGCGAGCAGGCCCCGCTGGCCTGCATCGAGACGGCGCCAGCTCGCCTGCGGCAGGGCGATGGTCAGACCTGCCAGGGCCGGATCGTCGGTGGCGGTGCGGGCGAGCTCGCGCAGGAGCCCGGGCTCGAACAGCGACAGCGGCGACAGGCTGTAGGTCAGCAGCGTCTCGCTGCCGCGCCGGGCGAGGTGACGCGCCACGATGGTGGCCCGCTGCAGCATGCGGCGGTCGAGTTCGGTGGTCCGTCCGAAGCGCTCCAGCACGGGCAGGAAGACCTCGGGCTCGGCCGGCGGAACGCCGGGGCCGCCGATCCGGAGCCGGGCCAGCGCCTCGTAGGCCACGACCTTGCGTTGAGGCAGGGTGACAACCGGCTGCAGATGGATCTCCAGACCGTCCCCTTCGAAGGCGCCGATGAGACCGGCCTCGTCGACGGGGGGAGCCGCGGGCCGGGGCGGGATCGGCCGCGGGGGGATCGGCCGTGCCGGGACGGATGGGGCCGGGTTCGGGGCCGGTTGCGGGTCCGGCGGAACCGCCTGCGGCCGGAGCGCCCCGTCCTCGCGCGGGGGGGCGGCCGACACCTGCGGACGCGGCAGGGCCGGGGCCGGGGCGGCGTCCGGAAGGGCCGCGCCGGGCACCGCCTCGGGCTGCGGCCGGAGCGCCTCCGCCGGCCGGGCCTTGAGGGCCGCGATCTCGGCATCCTGCGCGCTCAGCACGGTGGTGAGGTCGCGTACGATGCCGCTGAGCAACCCGAATTCGACCGTCAATTCCTCGATCTGCGCCCGCAACGCCGCCTCGGCGGCTTCGGGGCGCGGCTGAGCCGCGGCGCCGGCCCCCGCCGTCTCGACCTTGAGCAGGCGCCGGGACAGCAGATCGACCTCGCCGGACAGCTTCTCGCAGCGCGCCTTCAGGGTGGCGATACGGGTCAGGGCGAGACCGCCGGCCAGGGCGGCGGCGACGCCGAGCGTCATGGCACTCCAGAGCGGCAGGAACACCGCGAGTGGCCCGAACACGACGAGCCCGAGAAGGCCGACCGTCAACAGCCCCGCATACCGGCCGAGGACCGGGACCATCGTCTAACCACCTGCCGGGAACGCGCGCCGGTCGCCGGGGGACATCCCGAGCGAACCCCACCGGGCGCGAACCGAATCACTGGATCATTGGCCGGGCGCACCGGGCCCGGCAAGGCTCCGGGAGGAGGATGATGCGCCATCACCTGTTAATTCCGGGCGGTGTGACGCCGGCGCCCGCTGGAACGTTGCGGAATCATCACGGCGGATCCGATTGCGAGGCGCTCCGGGGAGGGTTGCGCGGCTTGCGAATGCGGAGGGGATGAAAAAGGGTCATAAAGCGTGGCCATGACGTTCGTCCCCCCGCGTACTTCCCGATTTCGCGCCGTTCTCGGCGCCGGCGCGCTCCTCGCGGCCTTCGGCGCGACGGCGCCGCAGGCCGCGGATCTCGGCGCAGATCTTCCGCGCACCACGCCGACCTTCGCGATGATCGATCCCAATACGTGGATCGTCACGCTGAGCGGCTCGATCCAGGCCGTGCCGCGCTATCCCGGCGCCAGCGACTACACGGCCGTCGGCTATCCCTCGATCGATATCCGCCGGGTGGGCGAGCCGCGCCGCTTCTCGACGCCGGATGACGGGTTCAGCCTGTCGCTGTTCGACACCGAGTCGTTCCGGATCGGCCCGACCGCGCGCTTCGTGCCGGGGCGCTATTACGGCGACGACCGGCGGCACCTGTACGGCTTCCGCGACGCCCGCTTCGCGGTGGAGCCGGGCGTGTTCGCGGAGTTCTACCCGGTCTCGTTCATCCGGACCCGCGTCGAGGTGCGCCAGGGCCTCTACGGTCACCACGGCACGGTCGGCTCGGTGGCGGCCGACTACCTGATCCCCGCGGAGAAGTTCCTGTTCTCCATCGGGCCGCGCCTGAACATCGGCGATGCCAGCTACGCCCGGAAGTATTTCGGCGTCTCCCCGATCGAGGCGGCGCTGAACGGGCGCGTCACCCCCTACGACCCGCGCAGCTTCTACTCGGCGGGCGTGCTCGGCGGCGTGACCTACACGCAGAGCGAGACCTGGGCCTACACGGCCTATGCCGGCTATACCCGCATCCTGGGCGCCTCCGGCAACAGCCCGCTCGTGCGTCGACCCTTCGGCAATCCCAATCAGTACCAGTTCGGCCTGCGGATCGATTACGCCTTCCGGATGCCTGCGCTGTTCTGAGCCGCACGCACGGCTTGCACCGGTCGCACCCGGGCCCGACATCCCGGCGATACGACGGAAGGCGATACGGCTGATGGAGGCCCGGATGGACGAGACGCGCACCGACCTGCTGATGCGGGTGGAGGGGATGACCTGCGACGGCTGCGCCGCCGCGGTGACCCGCACGGTGAAGCGGATCGATCCCGCGGCCGACGTGCAGGTCGACCGGGACGCCGGGCGGGTGGCGATCCGCACCGGCGCGCAGGCGCTCACCCTCGCCGAGGCCCTGACCAAGGCCGGCTACACCGCGACGGCCATGACGGGCTGACGCCGAGTCGGGTCCCGGAACGCCGGATCCGGGGTGTCGGGCTGCGGCGGCAGATGTCGCGGCGCTCCATCGTCCTGGCCAAGCCGTCTTCCTGGCCAAGCCGTCTTCCTGGCCAAGCCGTCTTCCTGGCCAAGCCGTCATCCTGGCCAAGCAGGCATCCTGACCGAGCAGGTATCGGGACGATGATGGCCGGCCTCCGAGGAACCCCGCTCAGGAGCGGCTCAGGAACATCCCCGTCAGCAGCAGGGCGAAGCCCGCGAGGCCGAACAGCCCTTCCTTGCGCTGGGTGCGGTCGAGGAAATGGGCGGCGGCGCCGGCCGCGCAGCAGGCGGCCCCCAGACCGATCGTCAGGGACGACATGTCGAATCTCCTCATCCCGCGTCGCCCCGCGACGCGGCGAAACAGCCCCTCTCGTGAGCCTGCCGGACGGCGCTGTCCGTTCAGGATGAAGTCACGGCGCAAGACTTGCACGGTCCGGGGTGACTGGCAAGCGACGATAGCCAAGTCCTCACGCATCCTTCACGAGCAATGCTTGAGGTGACGATAGATCTCGGCGCTTCGATCGCACCGAATATCGTATCCATTTCCGGCTTCGACCGGTGACCTGGACGGAGGCCGCGTCTGGCGAAGGACGACGGGGACGCGTTGACCGCCGCGCCCGCCCCCGCTTAGACCTCCCGGAAGAACCGCCGCCCCCGGGCTCCAGTCCGGAGGACAGCGGGTGTGCGTCACCCGCATCCGCGGCGGGATGTCTGCGAAAGGCTGCTCGTCACCCCATGCTCACCACCTCCTCCGCCCGGTTCGACGTCGCGGTCGTCGGCGGCGGCCATGCCGGCGTCGAGGCCGCGGCCGCGGCGGCGCGCTGCGGCGCGCGCACGGCGCTGGTCACCCACGATCCGGCGACGATCGGGGCGATGTCGTGCAACCCGGCCATCGGCGGTCTCGGCAAGGGCCATCTCGTCCGCGAGGTCGACGCCCTGGACGGGCTGATGGGCCGCGTCGCCGACGCGGCGGGCATCCAGTTCCGCCTGCTCAACCGCCGCAAGGGGCCGGCGGTGCGCGGCCCCCGGACCCAGGCCGACCGCAAGCTCTACGCCGCCGCCATGCAGGCCGCCGTCGCCGAGACCGCGGGGCTCACGGTGATCGCGGGCGCCTGCGAGGATCTGACCTTCGACGCGGATGGCCACCTCTGCGGCCTCGGTCTGGCGGATGGGCGCACCCTCGCCTGCGGCGCAGTGGTGCTGACCACCGGCACCTTCCTGCGCGGGCTGATCCATATCGGCGAGCGGCAGATCCCGGCGGGCCGGGTCGGTGAGGCGCCGGCGATCGGGCTGGCACAGACCCTCGACCGCCTCGGCCTTCGCCTCGGACGCCTGAAGACCGGCACGCCCCCGCGCCTCGACGGACGGACCATCGATTGGTCGGGCCTGGAGATGCAGGAGGCCGACGCCGAGCCGGTGCCGTTCTCGACGCTCACCGAGCGGATCACGACGCCACAGATCCGCTGCGGCATCACCCGGACGAGCCAGGCCGTCCATGACTTGATCCGCGCCAACCTGCACCGCTCGCCGATGTATTCCGGCGGGATCGCCAGCCGGGGCCCGCGCTACTGTCCGTCGATCGAGGACAAGGTCGTGCGCTTCGGCGACCGGGAAGGGCACCAGATCTTCCTGGAGCCCGAAGGCCTCGACGATCCGACGATCTACCCGAACGGCATCTCCACGGCGCTGCCGGAGGAGGTCCAGCACGATCTCGTCCGCCTGATCCCCGGGCTGGAGCGGGCCGCGATCCTCCGGCCGGGCTACGCCATCGAGTACGATTACGTCGATCCCCGGGAACTCGATGTCGGCCTGCAGGTGAAGCGCCTGCCGGGCCTGTTCCTGGCCGGCCAGATCAACGGCACCACGGGCTACGAGGAGGCAGCCGGCCAGGGGCTGGTAGCCGGCCTCAACGCCGCCCGGCACGCGGGCGGCCGCGGCATCGTGGGCTTCGACCGGGCCGAGTCGTATCTCGGCGTGATGATCGACGACCTCGTGACCCAGGGGGTCAGCGAGCCCTACCGGATGTTCACCTCGCGCTCGGAGTATCGGCTGTCCCTGCGGGTCGACAATGCCGACGCCCGGCTGACGCCGCGGGGGATCGCGCTGGGCTGCGTCGGCGGAGACCGGGCGGCCCATTATGCGGCCGGACAGGCGGCCCTGGACGAAGCCCGCGCCCGCCTCGAAGCCGTGAGCCTGACGCCGAGCCAGGCCGCGTCCCATGGGATCAGCCTGAACCGCGATGGCATCCGCCGCACGGGCTTCCAGCTGCTGGCCTATCCGGAGATCGCGTGGTCCGATCTGGCGGCGGTGTGGCCGGACCTCGCGGATGTCGCCCCGCGGATCGCCGACCGGATGAAGACAGACGCTACCTACGCGGTCTATCTCGATCGTCAGAACGCGGACATCGCGGCCTTCCGCCGGGACGAGGCGGTGCGCCTGCCGCCGGCCCTGGATTACGCGACGATCAGCGGGCTCTCCAACGAAATGCGGGTGAAGCTCGAGACCGTGCGCCCCGGGACCCTCGGACAGGCGGCGCGGATCGAGGGCGTGACGCCAGCGGCCCTGACCCTGCTGGCCGCGCATGCGCGGCGCGGCGCCCGATCGGTCCCGGTCGCGGCCCCCGTGGACCCGCTTTCGGCATGAGCGATCCGGATCGCGCCCGCGTCCTCGCGGCTTCCGGTGTTTCACGTGAAACAGCCGAGCGGCTCGACCTCTACGTGGCCCAGCTGCGGCGCTGGCAGCCCATCAAGAACCTCGTCGGCCCGGCGACGCTGACGGAGGTCTGGAGCCGCCATATCGACGATGCGCTCCAGCTGCTCGACCTGGCACCGGAGGCGCGCACGTGGCTCGATCTCGGCTCCGGCGCGGGCATCCCCGGCCTGATCCTGGCCATCGCCGGCCAGGAGCGCGGCATCCGGGTGGACCTCGTGGAGAGCAACGCGCGCAAATGCGCCTTCCTCACCGAGACCGCACGGCTCACCGGAGCCCCGGCCCGGGTGCGCAACGCCCGGATCGAGGCGGTGATCGGGGACTATGTCGGCACCGACGTGGTCTGCGCCCGCGCCCTCGCGCCGATGACGCAGCTCCTCGCCTGGACCGAGCCTCTGTTGAAAACGGGCACCACCGGACTGTTTCCGAAGGGCCGGGACGTACAAGCCGAATTGACCCAGGCCGGCGCGCAGTGGACAGTCGTTAACGACCTCGTGCCGAGCCGGACCGATTCCGAAGCCCGGATCGTGCGCGTCACTGCCCTCGCCGCCCCGAGCCACCGATGAGCGAAGCGATCCTCGGCGATTCCGCCGACCGGTCCATGGATTCATCCATGCGACGCCCTCTGCGCGTTCTGGCGCTCGCCAACCAGAAGGGCGGCGTCGGCAAGACCACGACGGCGATCAACCTCGGCACCGCCCTGGCGGCGATCGGCGAGGATGTGCTGGTGATCGATCTCGATCCGCAGGGCAACGCCTCCACGGGTCTCGGGATCGACCGCGCCAAGCGCAGGGTCTCGACCTACGAGGTCATGGCCGGCGAAGCCTCCCTGGCGCAGGCCGTGGTCCCCACGGCGGTGCCGCGGCTGTCCCTGGCGCCCTCGACCATGGACCTCCTCGGCCTGGAGCTGGAACTGGCCACCCTGCCCGACCGGGCGCACCGGCTGCGCAGCGTCCTGAAGAGCCTGACCCAGGCGCCGAGCCTCAGCCGGATCAGCTACGTGCTGATCGACTGCCCGCCCTCGCTCAACCTGCTGACCATCAATGCCCTGGCGGCGGCCGACGCGGTGCTGGTGCCGCTGCAATGCGAGTTCTTCGCCCTGGAAGGCCTCAGCCAGCTGCTGCGCACCGTCGAGCAGGTCCGCGGCGCCCTGAACCCGAAGCTGACGATCCAGGGCATCGTGCTGACGATGTTCGACCCGCGCAACAACCTCTCCGCCCAGGTGGTGGCGGATGTGCGCGGGTTCATGGGCGACAAGGTCTACGAGACCGTGATCCCGCGCAACGTCCGGATCTCCGAGGCGCCCTCGCACGGCAAGCCGGCGCTGCTGTACGACCTGAAATGCGCCGGCAGCCAAGCCTACCTGCGCCTCGCCTCGGAGGTGATCCAGCGCGAGGGCCGGGTTCCGGCCGCGGCCTGATTGATTTGAGCCCCCTCCGGTTCGAAGAGGGGGAGTGTGGAGCGTGACACGGGTGGCGATCATGGCGGAGGAGGGGGCGAAGCCTCGACTGGGGCGCGGGCTCGCGGCGCTGATCGGCGATTTCAACGAGGCGGGCCGTGGGTCGGCCAAGGCCGAGGAGCAGCGCAAGGTTCCGATCGAGTTCCTGCGTGCCAACCCGCGCAACCCGCGCCGGAGCTTCGCCGAGACGGAGCTGTCGGAGCTCGCGGTCTCGATCGGCCAGCGGGGCATCATCCAGCCGATCGTGGTGCGGCCGATCGGCGACGTGCCCGGCACCTTCGAGATCGTGGCCGGCGAGCGGCGCTGGCGGGCGGCCCAGCGCGCCGGCCTCGACGAGGTGCCGGTGGTGGTGGTCGAGATCGACGACCGGGGCTCCCTGGAATTCGCCATCCTGGAGAACGTCCAGCGCACCGACCTCAACGCGATCGAGGAGGCGTCCGGCTACGAGCGCCTGATGAAGGATTTCTCGTACACGCAGAAGGAGCTGGCCGAGATCCTCGGCAAGAGCCGCAGCCATCTGGCCAACACGCTCCGGTTGCTCAACCTGCCGCTCTCCGTGCAGGAGCGGGTCTCCGCCGGCGAGCTGACCGCCGGTCATGCCCGCGCCCTGCTGGCCGTGCGCGATCCCGAGGCGACGGCGCGCCGCGTCGTGGCCGAGGGTCTGTCGGTCCGGGACGTGGAGGCCATCGCCTCCGCGGAGGCCGCGCCGGCCGAGGCACCCCGCCCCGGGCGCCCGCGCCTCTCGGCCGAGCGCCCCGCGCCGGTGCGCGATCTGGAGTTGCGGATCCACCGGGCGCTCGGCGTCCCGGTTTCCTACAAGCCGAAGGACGCCGATTCGGGCGAGATCCGCATCCGCTACGAGACGAAGGACGAGCTTCAGGCCCTGCTCAACCGGTTCAAGGTCTCGGACGCCTGATCGGGCCCCCCTGCCCTGCCGGTGGCGCTCGCGGGTCCGAGCGCGTGCCGTATCGGTGGCCGGAGCGCGTGTGCCGCCCGGCCCAGAGTTGGGACATGCGGGCCGGTCCGCAGTCCGGATGACCGGGGAGCCGGACCTTGGCGGACGGTACCAGCGCGGCGGCTCGGAAATTCGGCGCCGACCGGGCCGGCGAATACGCGCAGCAGAGCCGGATCGCCCTGGCTGGCTACGAGGCCTGCCATGAGCTCGCCGCCTGCATGCTTGCCGCCGTCCTGGGCAGCGGCACGCCTGCGCGGCTGCTGATCGTCGGGGCGGGCGGGGGTGGCCCGGAGATCGTCACTGCGGCGGCCCTCGAGCCCGGCTGGCGCTTCACCGCCGTCGACCCGTCTAGCGCCATGATGGATCTCACGATCGCGCGGCTGGAGCAGGACGGTCTCCACGACCGGACCGAGATCGTCCTCGGAACGGTGGATGCCCTCCCCCAGGACGCGGTCTACGACGCCGCGACTCTGATCGGCGTGCTGCACCATCTGCCGGGCAACGCGGAGAAACGGGCGATCCTGCGGGCCATTGCCGGGCGCCTGAAGCCGGGCGCGCCTCTGGTGCTCGCCGGCAACCATTACGCGTATGCAAGTCAGCCCCTGCTGCTTGCGGCCTGGGGCGAACGCTGGCGCCAGCACGGCGCCAGCGCCGACGCGATCGAGGCCCGACGCGGGAAGATCCTGCAGGGGGCCGATCCGCCCCATTCCGAGGCGGCCGTCGCGGCCCTGCTGGATGCCGCCGGCTTCGCGCCTCCGACCCGCTTCTTTTCCAGCCTGTTCTGGGGCGCGTGGCTCGCGCTGCGCCGTGCCGGAAGCGCCGACGGCGCCTGAGCCCGGACTAGCGCCGCCGCCGCGCCCCCGCCTCCGCGACCCGCAGGAGGGCCGCCGAGGCCAGGGCGTGGGCCAGGTCGGGCTCCGCCCGCCGGCAGGCCAGGACCGCCGCCTGCAGGGCCGCGACGGCCTGCCGGAGGGTGCCGGGCGGCCAGGCGCCGAGCTGGCCCTCGATGCTGGCCTTGCGCTTGAAATGCAGGCCGCGCCACGTCGCGACCATCATGGCGGGCGTCTTGCCGGGATTGTCGAGCCGGGTGGTGAGCAGCGTCAGGGCGTGCCGCAGCGCCGAGCCCAGCACCACGCCGGGGTCGAGGCCCTCGTGCCGGAAGCGGCGGTAATCGCGCTCCACCGCGTCGCGGCGGCCGTCGAAGGCGGCATCGATCAGGGTGTTGAGCACGCTCGCCGCGACGTCGCTGGTGATCGCCTCCACATGGTCGAGGGTCACGGTCTTGTCCCCTCCCCCCTCGCCCCCGGCGTAGAGGGCGAGCTTCTCGATCTCCATCAGGCTCGCCCGGCGGTCGCCGCCGAGGCTGCGGGCCAGAACCTCCCGGGCGGCCCGGTCGATGCGCAGGCCACGCTCCTGAAGGGTGCGCTCGATCAGGTCCGAGAGGGTCCGCTCGTCGTCGGCGTAGCAGGGGATCGCCAGCGCCTTCGGAGAGCGCTCGCACAGGGTGCGGAGCGGGTTGTTCTTGGCGAGATCCCCGGCCTCGACGACGATGCGGGCGTCGGCAACCGTCGCGCCGAGCACCGCCTCGACGGCGGGGGCGTAATTGCGGGTGCCCGGGCGGACCCAGATCGACCGGCGGCCACCGAACAGGCCCATCGTCCCGGCCTCGTCGCACAGCCGGCCCGGATCGGCCGCCAGGGCGTCGCCGTCGATCCGAACCAGCGCGAAGGGATCGGCCGGGTCGTCGACGAAATCCTCGGCGAGCTTCCGGGCCCGCTCGGTGACCAGCCCGGTATCCGGCCCGTAGACGAGGATGACGGGGATGCGCGGATCGGGTCCGCGCCGGATCAGCCCCTCGATCTCACCCGCCTTGACCGCCGTCACGTCGGATTACGGCTTCGTCGAGAGCACGGCGGCGAGGCGGCTCTTGATCTGATCGGACAGCACGCTCGCCAGCCGGATCTCGGCGTCCCGCGCCGCCCGTTGGCTGGCGAAGCGCTGGACCGAGCGATCGTAGGTCGCGGTCGAGGTGGCCACGCCCTCGGTATAGACCTTGGCGCCGCTCATATCCTCGAGGCTGTACTTGATGTTGGCCACCAGGGTGCCGGCCTCGGCGCGGCCGGTGGTGGAGGAGACGATCGGGGTCTGCACGATCTCGGAGCCCGACAGCTTCAGCCGGTAGCGCTTGGTCGCCGGATGACCGGACCCGTCGAGATCGAAGACCAGTTCGCTGCGCAGGTAATGGCCGAGGCGCTCCTGCCCCTGGGCCATCGCCACGTCGTCGACCTGGACCGAGGCGAGCAGCGCCTGGACGGACTCGCCCGATGCGGTCGGCCCGTAGAGCGGCCGAAAGCAGGCCGAGAGGCTCAGCGCCAGGCCGGTCGCGCAGGCGAGGCGGACGATCCGCCCCGCGATGGAAACTCCCGAACCCACCATCCGCCGTCGTTCCGCCCCCGCTTGTCGGATCGTTCTAGCGCGGACACGGCATGCCGCGCCACGACGCTAGGGGGCAAACGTTACGATTCCTCTGCGGCAAGAGCGTGATCGTCCGGTTTCCGAATGTCATGCCGCGGCGGGAGAGAAATCCGATGACCGGCCGCAAATCCTAGGCGATCGCCGACAGGTAGGCCGAGACCGTGACGATCGCCAGCACCGTCGAGACCAGCACCACGGTGGCGGTCAGGTCGGCCTCGCGCCGGTAGAACTCCGCCAGCATGAACGGTCCGGTTCCCGTGGGGAGGGCGGCCATGAGCACCGCGGTGTGCAGCAGGAGCGGGGGCAGGTCGAACAGGTAGCGGCCGAGGCCGTAGGCCAGCAGCGGATGAAGGGCGAGCTTGAGGCCGACGAGGAGCGCGGCGGTCCGCCCCTGCCCGCCGCCGGCGTGACGGGTCTGGGCCAGGAACAGGCCGAGCGCCACCAGGGCGCAGGGCGCGGCCGCGCCGCCGAGGAGCTTCAGGAAGGTCTCCGCGGATTCCGGCACGGTCAGTCCGGCACTCGGCACGAGGGCGCCCAGCGCCGGCGCCACCAGAAGCGGGTTGCGCATGAGCGAGCGGCCGACCGACCGCCAGACGGGCATGCGGGGGCCGCTGCGGCCCGACGCGGCCGCCTCGCGCCGCAGCCCGGTCTCGATCAGCACGATGGCCACCGCAAACACGCCGCAGACCGTCAGGATCGCCGCCACCGTGGTGGGGGCGAGCGCCTCGGGCCCGAAGGCGACCAGCGCCAGGGGGAACCCCATGAAGCCGGTATTGGCGTAGCCGGCGTTGAGCCCGTCCACCGCGGCATCGGCCAGCGGCCGCCCCTCCCCGCGCCGGATCAGCACGGTGAGGGCGAAGACCGCGAGGCTGCTGAGACCGAAGGCGCCGATGAAGCCGGGCTTCCAGATGGCGCTCCAATGGGCGTGGGCGGTGACGTCGAACAGGAGGGCCGGCAGGGCCAGGAAGACCACGAACCGGTTGAGTTCGGTGGTGGCGGCGGCGCCGAGCACGCCGATCCGGCGGGCCAGCCAGCCGGCGAAGATCAGCGCGAAGATCGGCAGCACGACCAGCACGGTCGAGAGCATGGCGGGTCCGGGTCGGAGGACGATGCTCCGGCCTTAGGACGGTTTGCGGGGCCATCTCCAGTGCCGGGGGCGGGGACCTGCCATGCCGCGGCCCCCGCTCAAAGGACCTACCAGCGGTAGATCAGGCTGCCGATGACCGTCGCGGGCGCGCCGCGATAGCAGTTCCCGAACGCGCAGGTGTTATAGGTCCGGTCAAAGATATTGTAGGCGTTAACCTGCGCGCGCAGCCCCTGATACTTCGGATCGATCGCCGCGAAATCGTAGGCCACCAGAGCGTCGTAGAGCGTTACAGTCGGGTTCCGCACCGTATTGTCGTCGTCAGCGAAGCTCGTGCCGATGTAGCGGATGCCACCGCCCACCGTCAGCCCGCGCAACGGCGAATATGTCGGGAACGCGTAGGTCAGGAACGACGTGTAGGTGTCGCTGGGGATGCCAGAAACGCGGTTTCCATCCTGCGTGGCGCCCGTAAACGAGGTCTGGCTCAGGAAGCGGAAATCCAGGTGGGTGTAGGCGATCGTCAGGTTCGTGCCCGGAGCGAGGTTGGCCGTGGCCTCGGCCTCGAAGCCGCGGGACCGCACGGAGCCGGTGGCCGCCTGGAAGGCGAGGTTGGTCGGGTCAGTCCGCAGGATGCTCGACTGCACGATGTCGAATCCCGCGAAAGCGGTCTGAATGTTGGTCCCGGGGATCAGGTACTTTACACCCGCCTCGATCTGGTCACCCGTCGCCGGCTTGAAAGCTTGGCCGCGCACATCCGTGCCCACCTGCGGCGTGAAGGTCGTGGCATAGCTGGCATAGGGCACGAGGCCGGGCGCCAGGAGATAGTTCAGGCCGACCCGGCCGGTGAAGGCGGTGTTGTCCTGGCTCGTCACCGCGCTGACGGGTGAGGTCCGGTTATCCTGGAAGACCCAGTCATGACGGCCGTTCAGCGTCAACACGAAGTCGCCGAACTTGGCCTGATCCTGGAGGTAGACGCCGATCTGGTCCTGGGCTTGGCGCGTCGGGCTCGCGAGAACGGGTGTCGGGATGAATTGTTGGCCGTAATTCTGGGTGATTAGGTTGAGAGACGGCGCAGAACCGGCGCCGAACCGGTTGCTCAGGCCATAATGGGCGTAATCCACACCGGCCACGAGGGTATGGGAGATCGGGCCCGTGGTGACGTGCGCCTCGAGCTGGTTATCCAGAGTCTGCTGGACCAATCCCTCGCGGATGTAGCCGGTCGATCGGGTACCGATGGTGCGTGCCTCGTTGATCGAATCGATTCCGGTGTACTTCGCGCTCAGGAAGACCCCGTAGTGCCGAAAGTTCTGACGGAAGATCAGGTCGTCCGAAAAGCGGTGCTCGAAAGCGTAGCCGACACGGTATTGCGTCTGATCGAGCCCGGCAAAGCGGGGGTCGCCGCTGTAATACTTGGTAACGCGGAAGCCGGGATCATTGTAGTAGAACACCGTCGCCGGCGTATTCCGGACCTGAAATTCGCTCAGAAACGTGAAGGTCGTATCGGCCGAGGGCTTCCACGTGAAAGCGGGGGCGATGTTGAGCTGGTCGTCGTTCGTGCCGCGGCCGATGAAGGTCCCCGCCTCCCGACGCACACCCGTCAGGCGGTAAGCCATGGTGCCGCCGGTGCCCTCGATCGGTCCGCCGAGATCGAAATTGCCCTGGAAGCGATCAAAGCTCCCCGACTGGAACCAGACTTCGCCGAACGGCGCGAAGACCGGCCGCTTCGACGTGGCGTCGAGGATGCCACCCGGTGAGCCGAGACCGTACAGGCCGGAGGCCGGTCCGCGCAGAACGGTGACGGATTCCAAGCCATAGGGCTCGATGCGCGGGAAGATGAAGCCGCTCCCGATCTGACGCAGGCCATCGCGATAGGTGCCCTGGTTGGAGAGCACATCGAAGCCGCGGATGAAGATCTGATCGAAGCGCGGGTCGAAGCCGGACACGTTGATGGTCGCGCCTGGAACGTAGGCGAGCGCGTCGCTGAAGCTCTGCACGTTGCGGTCGTTGAGCTGCTCGCGGGTGACCACGGAGACCGATTGCGGGGTCTCGATCAGGGGCGTGTTGGTCTTCGTGGCGGTCGGGCTCACCCGCGCCACGTAGCCGGTGATGCCGGAGGGCCCGCCGCCGCCGCCGCTGGTGGCGGCGCTGCCGCCGTCACCGCCGCTGACATTGCCGCCGCCGCCGCCGGATCCCGTCGGAGCCGCCACGGCCGGCCGGGCGGCCTCCACGGAGATCTCGTTGAGCTGCACGGCGGTCTCTTGCGCGGCAGCCGCCGGGGCGAGGGCAATCGTGGTCAGCGCCGTGGTGGCGAGCAGCAGGCCGGACTGGGCGATACGGAATGACATCGGAGACCCCGAAACGCGCCCTTACGCGGCGCCTGGGGTCCACGTACCATCGTTCACGGGTCCTTGAGCAAGCCGAAAACGTGTTGTAAATCACACACTTAGAAGACTTCAAATCTGGAACGGTTCGAGCCTAGAACTCGAGCGGCGGCTCCCGCAGGGCGTCAGCCTCCCGGGTACAGGCAGCCTGATCCGGCACCGTCCCGGCGCCCGCCATGGCGCTCCGGAGCTCGGCCCGAGCCCGGTCGAGGTCCGCCCGGAAGGTTGCATCCCCCATCAGGGCGGCGAAGACCGCGGTGCCGGTGAGGCGTCCCGCCGCCACGTCGCTGAGCCAGTGCACGCCGCAGACGATCCGGCTCTCGCCATAGGCCCGGCCGCGGGTCAGGATCGGCGTCGCCTTCTCGGGAACCAGGGATGCGAGAATCAGCGCGTAGGCCCACCCCTGGGTGGCGTGCCCGGAGGGATAACTGAAGCTGTCGGCCAGGGCCTGGCTGCGCTGCACGCAGATCGGCGCCTCGTTGCCCACGAACGGGCGCAGGCGGCGGTAATGGACCTTGGGGCCCCGCGTCGCCCGGGCGAGGTCGAGGCGGGCGCGCTCCAGGAGGTTGATCACCGCCGGCACCCGCGCCTGATCGATCCGGGTGCCGAGGACGCAGGCGAAATTCTCCAGCACCGCCGCCGCGCCCTCCGCGACGTCGTTGGCGGCCAGGTCCCAACGGGCCGTTCCCTTGAGGACACGGGTGCTGTTGAAGGCCGCCCGGTCGGCCTTGTCGAGGGGCGCGTCGTGGGCCGGCGGGGCCGGCAGGATCTGGACGGCGTCCGGCACCGCCGCATCCGCCAGGTAGGGCTTCACGGCCGGCTTGCCGGGCTTCAGCGTCTCGGCGCCCAGGGACGGGGCTGCAGGGGTCATCGCCGGGGGGTGATGGGGCGCATCCTCAGCCCGGGCCGCGACGGCCAGGAGGAGGGCGAGGGCGGCCGGGGCGAGGAGGGGGAGGGACGGCGTGCGCAGCATCGGATCCGGGGCTCTATCGGATGGAATCTGCGGGGCGCGCCCGCTGCCGGACGAACGGCTCAGCCGGCCCATCCAGTCCCTGCACAGGCGCCCTCTTCTGTCCAGGGTGACGGTGCCGATCCGCGCCGACTGTCACGCGTGATCGCGCCCCCGCCGCATTCACGCCGCCCGGATCGCGGCGGCCACGGCGCCCGGATGCTCCTCGTGCGGGCTCAGGGCGCCGGGGATCGCGGCGCCGGTCACGCGGCCGCCGGCGATGAGGGCGTCCATCTCGGCGCCCGAGCGCCGGGGTGCGCCCTCGGGCCGCAGCACCAGGGTCGGCGGCAGGCCGTCGCCGAACAGGGCCAGGAAGGCGTCGCGGCTGCCCACCGGATCGAGGCCTCCGGTGACGAAGGCGGCGGTGCCGAACCGGCCGTTGCGCTGGCGGGTGATGGCGTGCTTGTCGCGGACCAGAGCCGGGGTCACCCGGGCGGCGTCGGCATAGACATGGGCGCGCATCATCCGGCCGATGATCGGTGGGCTGATGTTGATGCGGTAGAGCGCCTCGCCGAGGAGCGGCGCCTCCACGGCGCGGCGGATGCGCGGGAACCAGTGCGCCCGTCCCGGCATCGCGGTGGGCAGCGGCCCCCGCCAGGTCGGCGCCACCAGGACCAGGCGCGCGAAGGCCTGCGGATGGCGCCGCGCCGCCGCCACGAGGTAGCCGGCGGCATGGCCGGCCGCGACGCCGAGCGCGTACGGGCCGGGGGCAGCGGCGAGCAGGGCGTCGAGGAAGGCGTGGAAGGTCGCGGGGGCGAGGGGCACCCGCGTCCGCGGCCTCGCGCCGAAACCGGGCCAGTCGGGCACGAGGCAGCGATACGCGGTTCCCAGGTCGCGGGCGAGGTCCCGCATCTCGGCGCGCGCCGAGATGGTCGACAGGGCCGGGAGCAGGAGGGCGTCCGGCCCTGCTCCGAACACGTCGCAGGGAGTCGGCACCGGCCGGCCCGCCACCGTGAGGTTCAGCTCCAGCGTCTCCATCGCGCTCCCGCCAAGCACGCTCCCGCCCAGTCTCAGGACATCAGGTGCGCAGCAGCTCGTTGATGGCGGTCTTCGACCGGGTGCCGGCATCGACGCGCTTGACGATCACCGCGCAGTAGAGGCCCGGGCCGGGCGATCCGTCCGGGAGCGCCTTGCCGGGCATCGTGCCCGAGACGACCACGGAGTAGGGCGGCACGCGGCCGTACATCACCTCGCCGGTGGTCCGATCGACGATCTTGGTGGAGGCGCCGATATACACGCCCATGGACAGGACGCTGCCCTGGCCGACGATGACGCCCTCCGCCACCTCGGCGCGGGCGCCGATGAAGCAATCGTCCTCGATGATCACCGGGTTGGCCTGGAGCGGCTCCAGCACGCCCGCGATGCCGGCGCCGCCGGAGATGTGGCAGTTCTTCCCCACCTGCGCGCAGGAGCCGATCGTCACCCAGGTGTCGACCATCGTGCCCTCGCCCACATGGGCGCCGAGATTGACGAAGCTCGGCATCAGCACGGCACCGGGGGCGATGTAGGAGCCCCGGCGGACGAAGCAGCCCGGCACGGCGCGCAGGCCCGCGGCGCGGAACTCGGCCTCGCCCCAGCCGGCGAATTTCGACGCGACCTTGTCCCACCAGGGCGCGCCGCCGGGGCCGCCCTCGATCGTCGCCATGTCGTTGAGGCGGAAGGAGAGCAGCACCGCCTTCTTCAGCCACTGGTTGACCACCCAGTCGTGGTTGCCGCTCTTCTCGGCGACCCGTGCCTTGCCCGAATCGAGCAGCTCCAGGGCCGTCTCGACCGCCTCGCGCACCGCCCCCTGGGTGGCGGTCGAGATGTTGGCGCGGTCTTCCCAGGCGGCTTCGATGGTCTGGGCGAGATCGGAATGGGGCAGGCCGGCCTGGGACATGGAACGGGTCAGAACTCTTGCGGCGGGAGCCCGTGCTTACAAGCGGCCATCGGAGCTGTCACCTGAGGAGATGCCGTCGATGACCTCGAGGAGCCCGCGCACCTGATCGAGATCGGTCACCAGCCCGGCGAGGTCGTCCGCCAGGGTGTCGTGGACGGCCTGCGCGGCCGCGGGGAATTCCTCCAGCACCCGGCGCATCAGCATCGGCGTGATGCGCATCACCGCGGCGCTCCCCTCGGCCCGGGCCTCGGTCGGGCGGGTCCCGCGCACGAACAGGGCGAGCTGGCCGATCAAGGCGGAGCGCCCGGCCCGCACCGGCTCGGCCCCCGGGGACCGGGGTGCCAGCCGGATCGTCCCGGCCATCACCACGAAGCCGCCATCGGCCGGATCGCCGCGGGAAAACAGCAGGTCGCCGTCCGCGAGGTCGCGGCGCTCCGCCGCGAAGGTCAGCAGGCGCAGGGCATCCCGGTCGAGGAAGCCGAACAGCGGTGCGGCCGCGAGGATCGCGATGTCGTCGTCGAGCCCCAAGAACGCCTCACCACCCTGCGCATACGCGAACCTGCCGGATCGCCTACACGTAAAGCTTCAATTCGTCAGGGCAGCAACTTGTATCCGCCCCCCTCGGTCACGAGGATCGCGGCGGTGGCGGGGTTCGGCTCGATCTTCTGGCGCAGCCGGTAGATATGCGTCTCCAGCGTGTGCGTGGTCACCTGGGCGTTGTAGCCCCAGACCTCGGCGAGGAGGGTGTCGCGGTTCACCACGGCCCGGCCCGCCCGGTAGAGGAAGCGCAGGATCGCGGTCTCCTTCTCGGTGAGCTTCAGCTTCGAGCCGCGCTCGCCGACGAGGAGCTTGGCCCCCGGCCGGAACGTGTAGGGGCCGATCTGGAACACCGCGTCCTCGGAGGCCTCATGGCTGCGCAGGTGGGCGCGGATCCGGGCCAGCAGGATGCCGAACTTGAACGGCTTGGTGACGTAGTCGTTGGCGCCGGCCTCCAGCCCCTCGACATGGTCCGCCTCGGAATCCTGGGCGGTCAGCATGATCACCGGGCCGCGGAAGCCGCCGGCCCGCATCCGGCGCACGGCCTCGCGCCCGTCGAGGTCGGGCAGGCCGACATCCATCACGGCGAGGTCGATGCGCTCGGCGGCGACCCGTCGGATCGCGTCCGTGGCGTTGGCTTCGGTGAAGACCGTGAACTCGTCGCAGAGATCGAGCTGCTCGGTGAGAGTATCGCGCAGGATCGCGTCGTCGTCGCAGATCAGCAGGCGGTAGGCATTCGGCATCGTCCGGGGCCCCAGAGCAGGCTGCGGGAGAGGCGGGGGCCGCCTGCCGGGTGCAGCATGCGATGACGTCAGGATCTCGGCAGGATCGCGGCGCGACTCTACCGAGGCTTGTGTTTCCGCATCCTTTCGCCGCCGCGGCAATCGCCGCGGTGAACGGGCTGCGGGATCGGGGCGCACCGCTTCAGGATCAAGGCGTCGGACCCCACGGCGAGGCGGTGGGCTGGCTCCCGAATCCCGGCTCGGCGGCCCGGGTTCAACCGAGAAATAGAGCGCCCTTTGTGGCCGGAAGTTGCCTTGCGCGCAATTTTTCACCGGTTCGGAGTACGGATCTCGGGCATAAGGCGCGCCGGACCGGGTGGATTCGGGAGGACGGAGATGCGGCGGCCGAGCAGGGGACCCGTCCGCCTGACCCTGGGGGACATCCGCGTGCGGGCCACGGTGGGGGACCGGCGGCGCGGGCAGCTTCTCGTCGGCCCGGCGGTGATCCCCTGCGCCCTCGGGGCGGGCGGGATCGTGATCGACAAGCGCGAGGGCGACGGCGGCTCGCCGCGCGGGCGCTTCCGCCTGCGGGCCGGCGCCTACCGGCCCGATCATCTCGGGATCCGGCCGCGCACGCTGCTGCCCCTGCGGGCGACCCGGCCCGACGACGGCTGGTGCGACGAGAGCCGGGACCGCCGCTACAACCGGCCGATCCGCCTGCCGGCCCCCGAGATCAGCGCCGAATCGATGTGGCGCGGCGACGGGCTCTACGACGTGGTGATCGATCTCGACTACAACCGCGCCCCGATCCGGAAGGGGCGGGGCTCGGCGATCTTCCTGCACATCGCCCGGGACGGCTACCGCCCGACGGAGGGCTGCGTCGCCCTGGCCCGGGCCGACCTGCTGCGGCTGCTGCGCCGCCTCGGGCCGCGGACGCATCTGCGGATCGGCTGAGGCCCGACCTCAGGCTCAGGCCTTCCGGGTCCGGGCCCCGAAGATCGCGGTCCCGACCCGGACATGGGTGGCGCCGAGCTGGATCGCCGCGGGGAAATCCGCGCTCATGCCCATGGAGAGGATCGGCAGGTTGTGGGCCTTCGCGAGCCGGGCCAGCAGGGCGAAATGGGCCGAGGGCGGATCCTCCGCCGGCGGGATGCACATCAGCCCCTGAATGGCGAGGCCGTGGGTCTCCTGGCATTCGGAGAGCAGGGTGTCGAGTTGATCCGGGAGCACGCCGCCCTTCTGCGGCTCTGCGCCGGTATTGACCTGGATCAGAAGCTTCGGCGTCCGGCCGGACCGGTCGATCTCCTTGGCCAGCGCCGCCGCGAGCGACAGCCGGTCGAGGGAGTGGATCACGTCGAACAGGGCGACCGCCTCCCGGGCCTTGTTGGATTGCAGCGGCCCGACGAGGTGCAACTCGACATCCGGGTAGCGGGCCCGGAGGTCCGGCCATTTCGCTACGGATTCCTGGACGTAGTTCTCGCCGAAGACCCGCTGTCCGGCCTTGAGCGCCGGCAGGATGCCCTCGGCCGGCACGGTCTTGGAGACGGCCACGAGCTGGACCGTGGCCGGATCGCGCTCCGAATCCTCGGCGGCCCGGGCGATGGCCGCCCGGACCTCGGCGAGACCCGCGGCGACATCGGCCTGCCCCACCGGAAGCTTCGCGGTCACATGCCCCATCCCGTCGGTGGGAGGCGCGCTGGGTTCGGTCTTCGCGTCGTCCATGGCCTTGCCTGTCCTGTCGCTGCCGGGCGGCGGTCCGCGCATCCCCGCTGCCGTGATTCTCGAGGGGACGGTCATCCTGTCCAACCCCCTCATCCTGAGATGCCGAAGCGCCGCGGAGGCCTCGAAGGAGGGTCCCGGCCGTCCGCCACCCTGCAGCCCGCCGTCGAGGCGGCGGCGCCGCGTCTCAGGATGAGGGGGTTGGATGGGATCGCTCCGGCGCGACCCCGCCTCATGTCCCGCCTCTCCCTGTCCGACCTATGCGTTCGCGCGCCCCGCGCAAGCCCGAATCGCGCGCTGCGTTGACCGGCTGCGGCGCAGATATGCTATCGCGGCGCGACCGTGCCGTGGTCATCCTTCGGAATGACCGACGAGCCCCTGACCCAGCCGGATCCATGACCAGCACCGCCCCCCAGCCCGTCGAGCGCTACAACGCCAAGGATGCCGAGCCGCGCTGGCAGGAAGCCTGGGCTGAGAGGCGCCTGTTCGAGACCGACAATTCCGACAGCCGTCCGAAATACTACGTTCTTGAGATGTTCCCCTATCCGTCGGGGCGCATCCACATGGGCCATGTCCGCAACTACGCGATGGGCGACGTCGTCGCCCGCTACAAGCGCGCCCGCGGCTTCAACGTGCTGCACCCGATGGGCTGGGACGCCTTCGGCCTGCCGGCCGAGAACGCCGCCATGGAGCGCAAGGTCAACCCGCGGGACTGGACCTACGCCAACATCGCGTCGATGCGCGACCAGTTGAAGGCCATGGGCCTGTCGCTGGACTGGAGCCGGGAGATCGCGACCTGCGATCCCGACTATTACAAGCATCAGCAGCGCATGTTCCTGGACTTCTTGGCGAAGGGCCTCGTGACCCGCCGCACCGCCAAGGTGAACTGGGACCCGGTGGACCACACCGTGCTCGCCAACGAGCAGGTGATCGACGGGCGCGGCTGGCGCTCCGGCGCCCTGGTGGAGCAGCGCGAGCTGACCCAGTGGTTCTTCAAGATCACCGACTTCGCCGAGGACCTGCTGACCGCGCTGGACGGGCTGGACCGCTGGCCGGAGAAGGTCCGGCTGATGCAGAAGAACTGGATCGGCCGCTCGGAGGGCCTGGAGGTTCTTTTCGCACTTGTTCCGGATGCCCACGCCGCAGCGGCCCAACGTGCGGCGGATGGGGTCCTCCGTGACATCAAGGTCTACACCACGCGGCCCGACACCCTGTTCGGCGCCAAGTTCCTCGCCGTGGCCGCCGATCATCCGCTGGCGGCAGCGGTTGCCGCAACAAACCCCGCTCTCCAGGCCTTCATCGAAGAATGCCGGCGCACGGGCACGGCCCAGGCGGCGATCGACACGGCGGAAAAACTCGGCTTCGACACCGGCCTCACCGTCCGCCATCCCCTGGACCCGTCCTGGACGCTGCCGGTCTACGTGGCGAATTTCGTGCTGATGGAATACGGCACCGGCGCGGTGTTCGGCTGCCCGGCGCACGACCAGCGCGACCTCGATTTTTCGAACAAGTACGGGCTCGGCAACACGCCGGTGGTCTGCCCCGAGGGGCAGGATCCGGCGACCTTCGTCATCACCGACACCGCCTATGTCGAGGACGGGCGGATGATCAATTCGCGCTTCCTCGACGGCATGAGCACCGGGGAGGCCTTCGAGGCCGTGGCGCGGCGCCTGGAAGGGGAGGGGATCGCCAAGCGCAAGGTCCAGTTCCGCCTGCGCGATTGGGGCGTCTCCCGCCAGCGCTACTGGGGCTGCCCGATCCCGATCATCCACTGCGAGTCCTGCGGCCCGGTCCCGGTTCCGGTGTCAGACCTGCCGGTGAAGCTCCCCGAGGACGTCTCCTTCGATCAGCCCGGCAACCCGCTGGAGCGCGACGCGGCGTGGCGGAACGTGCCCTGCCCGCAATGCGGCGCGCCGGCCCGGCGCGAGACCGACACGATGGACACGTTCGTCGATTCGTCCTGGTACTACGCCCGCTTCACCGCGCCCTGGCTCACGGACGCGCCCACCGACCGCGCCGTGGTCGATCGCTGGCTGGCGGTGGACCAGTATATCGGCGGCATCGAGCACGCGATCCTGCACCTGCTCTACGCCCGGTTCTTCATGCGGGCGATGCGCGAGACCGGCTGGGCCGGCGTCTCCGAGCCCTTCGCCGGCCTGTTCACGCAGGGCATGGTCGTCCACGAAACCTACAAGGACGCGGCCGGCGCCTGGGTGCCCCCGGCCGAGATCCGCTTCGCCACGGAGGAGGGCGAGCGCCGCGCGTTTCACGTGAAAACTCAGGCGCCGATCACGATCGGTGCCATCGAGAAGATGTCGAAGTCGAAGAAGAACGTGGTCGACCCCGACGACATCATCGCGAGCTATGGGGCCGACACGGCGCGCTGGTTCATGCTCTCCGACTCGCCGCCGGAGCGCGACGTGATCTGGACCGAGGAGGGCGTGCAGGGCGCGGCCCGCTTCGTCCAGAAGGTCTGGCGGCTGGTCAACGCGGCCGTGCAGGCGACCGGCGACGGCGCCGCGGACCTGCCCCTGCGCAAGGCCGCCCACCGGGCGCTGGCCTCCGTGCAGGACGATATCGAGCGCCTGCGCTTCAACCGCTGCGTCGCCCACATCTACACCCTGGCCAACGCCCTGGAGGATGGCCTGCGCGGGCCGGTCTCGGGACAAGCGGCGCGGGAGGCCGCCGGCATCCTGGTCCAGCTCATCGCCCCGATGATGCCGCACCTCGCCGAGGAGTGCTGGTCCGTCCTCGGCCGCGGCGGCCTCGTGGCCCAGGCGCCCTGGCCCGAGACCGAGGCGGGGCTCCTCGTCGAGGACGAGATCACCTTGCCGGTCCAGATCAACGGCAAGAAGCGTGCGGACGTCATCGTGCCGCGCGATGCCGACGCCAAGGCTGTGGAGGCCGCGACCCTGGCGCTGGAGGCGGTCCAGAAGGTCCTGGAGGGCAAGGCGCCCCGCAAGGTCATCGTCGTGCCGGGGCGGATCGTGAACCTGGTGGTGTGAGGCGTCGATCTGCCGATCCCATCCGGAATCGACTCCATCCCACCCTCCATCCTCATCCTGAGGTGCCGGAGCGCAGCGGAGGCCTCGAAGGAGAGCTCCCGCCAGCCGGGCGATCCCGGGTGCCCTCCTTCGAGGCCCGCCGAGGCGGGCACATCAGGATGAGGGCACGGGTGAGGTCAGCGGATTCCAGGGCGAGGACGGCTCTGCCGGGCCTCTGTCACAGCGCCAGGTTGACGAAGGCCTCAGCGCGCCGCGTGACGCACCTCAAGGCGCCGCCAGCTCCGGGTCCTGCCCGCTGGCTTCCAGACCGCGCCGCACCAGTCCGTCCCGCTTCGCCTGCGCGATGAACGCGGCGAGGTAGGCGGCCCCGGCCGCGCGTCCGACCGGCAGGCCCATGGCCTGCGGGATCTCCATGAAGTGCCCCGGCAGCAATCGCACCTCCGGATGCGCCGCCGCGTAGGCGGCCAGCGGCTGATGCACGCCCGCCGCCACCTCCAACCCGTCCCGCGCGAAGGCCGTCACCGCCTCGGCCGAGGTCGGTGCCCGCACCAGGGCCGCGTGCGTCAGGGCGCGGGTCAGGAACAGGTCGTAGGCGCTGCCGCGCCCCACCGAGACGCGCACGCCGTCGCGATCCACCGCCTCCGGGGACCGGAGCGGCGAGGCGTCCGGCACGAGGTAGCTGCCGGCGATCAGCACGTAGGGCTCGGTGAAGCTGATCCCCTCGGCGCGCTTGGGGTCGATCGCCAGGAAGCAGATGTCCCAGGTTCCGGAGCCCGCCGAGCCCGAAACCGCGCCCGCTCCCGGATAGGTGATGAACGCCACCGGCACCCCGAGCCGCGCCGCCAGGGCCCGGGCCAGATCCACCGAGACCCCCGCGGGCCCGTCCGGGCCTCCCTGAGCGAGCACCGGGTTGCCGAGATTGATCGCCGCCCGGAGCGTGCCGGTGGGGGCGAGGTCGTGCAGGACCGTCGGATCGGGTGCCATCGGTCTCGTCTCGGCATGTGCGGCGGCGGGGAGCAGCAGCAGGAGGAGGGCTGCGCGGATCCACATGACGGTCGCTCCGCCTCAGGCGCGCCGCGCCGGCCCGGTCGATGCGGGGACGCCGTCCCGGGCGGGACGGCGGCGCCGTCGGGCCAGCATGTTGAGGCCCTCGACGCCGGCCGAGAAGGCCATGGCCGTGTAGACGTAGCCCTTCTGCACATGCGCGCCGAACCCCTCGGCGATCAGCGTCATGCCGATCATGATCAGGAAGCCGAGCGCCAGCATCACCACGCTGGGGTTTCGGGCGATGAAGGCCGAGAGCGGCTCGGCGGCGACCAGCATCACCACCACGGCGGCCACCACCGCCACCATCATCACCGGCACGTGCTCGGTCATGCCCACCGCAGTGATGATCGAGTCGACGGAGAAGACGAGGTCGAGGAGCAGGATCTGGCCGATCGCCGCGCCGAAGCCCAGGCTGCCCCCGGTTGGCCTGTCCGTCTCGGGCTCCGGATCCACCGTGTGGTGGATCTCCTTGGTGGCCTTCCACAGCAGGAACAGGCCGCCGCCGATCAGGATCAGGTCGCGCCAGGAGAAAGCCTGGCCGAGCACCGCGAAGACCGGTTCGGTCAGCTGCACGATGAACGCCACGGTGCCGAGCAGCCCCAGCCGCAGGATCAGCGCGAGCCCGATGCCGATACGCCGCGCCCGGGTCTGCTGATCGGCCGGCAGCTTGTTGGTCAGGATCGAGATGAAGATCAGGTTGTCGATCCCGAGCACCACCTCCATCACCACCAGGGTGGCGAGGGCGGCCCAGACGGCCGGCTGGCTCGCGAGTTGGAGCAGGTCGGTCACAGGCTGGGGGCCTCACTGGTCGGGAACAAGCGGCTGCCCAGGGTGGTCAGGTCGAACGGGCTGGGGCCGCGCACCGGCTCGGGGGCCAGCACCCGCAGAATCTGCGGGAAGACCTTGAAGTGGGCGGGCGTGTGCGTGGTCAGCTCGCCGTCGGTGTTCACCGGCCGGGGTCTGCGGGTGGAGAGGCGGATCTCCTGCGCGTGGAACGCCCGCACGTCGGCCGCCCGTCCATGCGTGCCCCGCCGAAGCGCCGGGAGCAGGGTGATGAGCCGCCACCAGTGATCGATCTCCAGGCTGTAGAAATCCAGCTTGCCGTCATCCACCGCAGCCATCTCCTCGACGGTCATGCCGCCGCCGTAGTGGCGGCCATTGCCCACCGAGACCTGGATCGTGGTGACCTTCTCCACCGTGCCGTCATGCTCGATCGTCACGGTGAAGGGCCGGACACGGCGCAGCACGCGGACAGCCGCGACCGCGTAACCGAGCACGCCCCAGGTCTTCTTGGATTCCGCCGTGAGTTCGCCGGCGAGTTCGGCGGAGAAGCCGATGCTCGCCACGTTGAAGTAGTAGTGACCGTTGACCCAGCCGAGATCCACCGGCCGCGCCTCGGCGGCGGGGATGAAGCGGGCGGCCGCCAGGGGATCCAGCGGCAGGTTGAGGGAGCGGGCGAGGTCGTTGGCCGTGCCGAGCGGCAGGATGGCGAAGGGCAGGCCGGCCTCCACCAGAGCCGGGGCGGCGTAGTTCATGGTGCCGTCGCCGCCGCCGAGAATCACGAGGTCGACCGCGCCGGCGCGGTCGCGGATGACATCCCGGCAATCGGCCTCCGGCGACGGCTCCTCCGGCTCGATCCCGCCCTCCCGCAGGATGGCGCGCACCTCGTCGAGATCCAGGGCGCCATTGCGGGCCTTGGCGTTACAGATCAGCAGGGCCCGGCGCTGGCGCGTGCTCATCGTGTGCGTCCGGGACGGGTGCCGGACGGCGTTTCGGTCTCAGGTCGGGCCAAGGGATCCTCGGTGCACGGCGGCAAGGGGGTGCCAGGGGAACGCGGGAACGGCGAAAGGCCGAGACTGTCCCCGACTTGGTACCCAAACGCACGAACGCAACCCCATCATCCCCGCAATCCAGGGCTGGTCGCCGCCGCGCAGTCGGGCAGGATGTGACGCGCGCCCGAAGCCCCCGTGGAACCCCGCACTCACGCAGGCGCGTTCTCTCCCAGTCCGCCCCCCAGTCCGCCCCGGCCGCCAGGAAGGCACCGATGCCCGCCACACGTCCCGCCCGTCCACAGGCCCTCGTCCTGGGCTTGGTCCTGCCGCTCGCCATCGTGGGCTCTGCCGTGGCCCAGCAGCCGGGTGCTGCGGGCGGGGGCGGCTGGGTGGATCCGCCCCCGCGGGCAGCCGCGCCCGTAGCGGCTGCCCCGAAGGCCCCGCTCAAAGCCGCAGGCCCACAGACCCAGGAGCCCGTCACCGCTCAGGCGAAAGCCCCGCCCGAAGGCGGGCGCGGCGCCGAGCCGCTCCGGCAGGCCGCCAGACCGGAACCGGGGGAGGATGCCCTGCCGAAGGCTGCGGCGACGCGGGGGCCGGGACCGAAGCGGGCCGCCGCCCTGGAGCGCCCGCCGGTCCGGGAATCCCTGCACCATCACGCGCGCCCCCCGCACCGGCTCGCCGAGACGCCGGCCGCGATGGTCCCGGCATCCGGCGTCTCGGCCGAGCGCGTCGCCGCCGCCCGGGCGCTGGCCACGAGCTACCTCGCCACCGTCTCGGGTTCGAGCGACACGATGGTCGATGCCGCGACCCGGTTCTACGCGACCCGCGTGCGCTTCTATGGGCGGCCGATCACCACGGCGGGGCTCGTGGCCGAGAAGCGCAGCTTCGTGCAGCGCTGGCCCGAGCGTCGCTACGAGCCGCGGGCGATGCGCGCCGCCTGCGATGCCGAGACCTGTACGATCCGCACGATCGTCGATTTCCGCACCGCCAATCCGGGGCGCGGCGCCGTCTCCAGCGGCGAGGCCGAGCTGATCCTGGAGGTCGGCTTCGCGGGCACGCGACCCTACATCCTCGGCGAGACCGGTCGCGTCCTGCGGCGGAGCATCCAGGCCGGAACCCTGGCCGCTTCGCCCGGCAAGGCGTAAGAGCCCCGGATCATGGTCCGCCGCCTCGCGGCGGGCAGGGGCGTGCGAGGTGGTGCGTCATGGGATCGGTCCCGGTGCTCGGGCGTTCCGTGAGGCGCCCCGGGCGGGCTTCGTCGGGAGGCGCGGCCGGGCCTCCTTCACGCCGCGCGCGGTGATGCCGGGATCGGGTGTATGACGTCTTCGATGGTGGTGGGGAAACAGGCGGCGGAGCCGGCGCGTCCGGCCCTCGACGGTCCCGGCCGCCTCGCCCTGCGCGAGGCAATCCGGGCCGAGATCGCGCGGGCGCGCCCGCGCCCCGTGGCGGTCCGGACCCTCGAGCTCCTGGCCGAGGCCGCCTGCACCCCCGATGAGGCGGGAACCGGCCTCCGCGTGCTCGATCGACACGGTGCCGTGCGCCTGCGGGACGACACGTCCGAGCCGATGACCCTCGTGGATCTCGTGGCGGACCTGCGCGCCCGGCATCCGGCCCTGTTCCTGCCGCCCGAGCCCGAACCCGAATCGGCGCCGGAGGCCGCCGACGAGGCCCGCGATTCGTCTCTGCTGAGCGGCGCCTACGAGATGAAGGCCGCCACCGCGCGCTTCGTCGAAACCCAGTCCGAACGGGCCCGCTCCCTGGCGGAGCGCTCCTCCGAGCAGGGTCGGGTGCTGGCGCAGAGCGCCGCCGGCCGGTTCGCCACCCTGCGGACGAGCCTGCGCGGCCGGTTCGCCCGTCCCGCGACGGTCCGGACCGACGCGGCCACGGGGGCGAGCCCGGGGGTCGATCCGGCAACGGCCTGGAACAGCGGCCCCGGCCGCGTCGGAGAGTCCCTCCGTGACGGCTTCGGCCGTCTGCGCGACCGGTTCGGCCGCGGCGGAGACGGCGCGGACGAGGGCGCACGCCGGCAGCGCCGCCTGCTCCTGGGCGCCAGTGCCGGCACCCTGGCGGCGGTGATCGCCGCGGGCCTCGTCCTGGAGGGCCGTGCGCCCGATCCCGCGCGCCCCGCGGCCCCGGCCGCGCCCCGCACGGAGGCCCCGAACGGCGCCACCCCGAACAATCCCTCCTCCGGCGCCCCGGCGGTAGCCCCCGACACGGTCACGCCGCCCCCCGAAACCGGAGGCGAGTCCGAGCCCGACGCGCCGCTGCCGCCGAATGCCGTGACGGGACAGGCCCAAGTCATCGATACCGCGACCCTCAAGGTCGGCGGCAAGGTCGTGCATCTGTTCGGCGTCGAATGGGTGCGCGGCGGTCAGGCGGAGGAGTTGGCCCGGTACATCGGCAACCGGCCGGTGACCTGCCAGCCCGCCCCCGGCAGCACGACCATGAATTGCCTCGTGGACGGGCGCGACCTCTCCGAGGTGGTGCTGTTCAACGGTGGCGGTCGCGCCTCGCCGGAGGCGAGCCCCGAACTGGTCGCGGCCGAGGATCACGCCCGGAGCGAACGGCTCGGCGTCTGGAAGCGCTAGACCGATGCCGGCCGAAGCGTTCGGCACCACCGCGGATGGACGGCCGGTCACCCGCCATGTCCTGAGCCGGGACGGTCTGCGCGTCGCCATCATCGATTTCGGCGCGGCCGTCACGGCGATCGAGGTGCCCGACCGCGCCGGCCATTCGGCCAACGTCGTCCTCGGCCTCGACACCCTCGCGGCCTACGAGACGCTGAGCCCGAGCTTCGGCGCCATCGTCGGCCGCTACGCCAACCGCATCGCGGGCGGGCGCTTCAGCCTCGACGGGCAGAGCTATCGCCTGCCTGTGAACGAGGCGCCCAACACCCTCCACGGCGGCCCGGACAATTTCGGCCGGCGCCTGTGGCGGGCGGACCTCTCCGAGGCGACGCGCCTCGTCCTGAGCCGCCGCTCCCCGGACGGGGAAGAGGGATTTCCCGGCACCCTCGATGTCCGCGTGACGTACAGCCTTCCGGAGGACGGCGTGCTGCGCATCGATTACGCCGCCGTCACCGACCGGCCGACGGTCGTGAACCTCACCAACCACAGCTACTTCAACCTCGCCGGGGAGGGGACGGGCAGCGTCCTCGGCCACATCGTGCAGGTCGAAGCGGACGCATTCGCGCCGACGGACGCGACCCAGATCCCCACCGGCGCGCTCCAGCCGGTCGCCGGGACGCCGTTCGACTTCCGCACGCCCCGGGCCCTGAAGACCCGGATCCGCGAGGGGGACCCGCAGCTCGCCTACGCCAAGGGCTACGATCACACCTTCGTCCTGCGCGGGGCCGCAGGGACGCTGCGGCCGGCCGCCACCTGCATCGCCCCCGGCAGCGGGCGCCGGCTCGACGTCTGGACCACGCAGCCGGCGCTGCAGCTCTACAGCGGCAACAATCTCGACGGGCGGCTGATCGGGCCCTCCGGACGCATCTACCGGTCCGGGGATGGCGTCTGCTTCGAGACGCAGGGCTTTCCGGACGCGCCGAACCAGCCGGCCTTTCCCTCCGCGGTCCTGCGGCCGGGCGAGACCTTCGCGGCGACCACGGAGTTCCGGTTCTCGGTGGTGTGAGGGCGCGTCGCGCCAGCCTCACGCCTCCGTCAGGGCGCACACCGCCGGGCCGCAGCGCCCCGAGGGCCGAAGCCTGGATCGATCCGGGACCGGCCGATCCGGTCTGACGGCCGGCTCCGGCCTCACGCGGCCTGCGGACGTCCCCGCAGGCCGGGGATCGCGGCGGCCGGCGCGGCGGGATGCGGACGCCGCGTCTCGCCGAGCGCCAGTAGGGCAACCGTCACGGCGTCGAGCCGGGACGGCTCGCCATCGGCCATGCCCTCGGCGGCGGCGACCTCCTTCAGGTACTCGTCCCACGCCCAGCGCCGCAGGATTTCGCGCTTGCAGCTGGGCAGCAGCCGGGGATGATCGAGGACCGCGGCCGGCGTGGCGAACACCGCGGCCGGGTTGACCAGGGCTCGCTCCAGATCCGGCAGCCCCTCGGGCACGCGATCGTCCGCGGAACGACCCTGCGCCGTCGCGCGGACCTGCACGGGCGCCGCGTCCCGGTTCGAGCGCCAGACCCGCACAGTGCCTGGCCGACCACGTCGGTCCGCCGGGTCGGGCGCGGGCCTGTCGGCGCGGCTCCGGCCCGGGGCAGAGGCTGCCGCCCGCTCCCCTGTCGGGCCTGTCAGCGCCTCCTCCGTGGCGGGCGTGCCGGTCTCGCCGGTCCGGCCCATCGGCGCCGCGATCTCCGGAGGCGTCGCCCGCTCGACGGCGAGGCCGCCCCTCTCGGCCCGGGCGGGGCCGGATGTCTCGACCGAGCGCCCGCCGTGGCGGATCGGCGCCCGGCGGCCAGCGCGCCTCGTTGCGCCCGCGAGCGGCGTGTCGTCTCCGAGTCCGATCGTACGATCCTGCATGGTTGCCTCCCTGTTGAGGCGCGCTCAGCCGCCGAAGAGACCGAGCCGCGCCGCCGATTGCACGCCGAAGCTCGCCGCGAACGAGAGCAGCGCGGCGTCCCAGGCAGTCAGATGCGGGGTGTTGGCCGGCGGCCCGGCCTGCGTGATCGCAAGACCGAGCCACACGAAGCCCGACAGGCTCAGCAGCACGGCCAGCACCCAGGGCAGGGCCGGTGACGGGCAGAGCGCGGCCAAAGTGACGCACAGCGCGGCGGACAGGATCCAGCGGCCCAGCACGGCCCCGTCGGTCGCCTGCCCCGGCCCGCCACGCCGGCCATGCCGCAACCGGGATACGTGCCTGTGCCCACCCCTCAGGTCGAAGGTTGCCATCGGACGCCTCCGGCTCAGTTCAGCTGAGGCTCGCGCCCGGTCGGACCGCGCCGCCAGCGGCGGGTGAACGCCGCGGGGACGAGCGGCTTGGGCGGCGCCGGAGAGACGGGCGGGGCCGAACCCTCGTCGAGCGCCTGGAGCGCGTCCAGGATCGCGTCGAGCGGCACGGGCTCGGCCCGGCAACCGGGCAAGCAGCGCAGCGCCGGACAGGACTCGACCGCCCGTGCGTCGGAGGCCCAGGAGGCCAGGATCGCCCGCTTCTCGGCGTGCGACAGGCCCGGATAGCGCAGCACCTCGCGGGGATGCCGGAAGACGTCGCCCGGCGCCACGAAGGCGTCGAACGGCTCGACCGCCTGCGGTCTCAGGGTGGCGGCCGCCACCGGACCGAGGCGCTCGATCTCGGGATGGATGGACGTCGTATCGATCGGCTGCATGCAACCCTCCTCGTCGTGAGCAAAGGCAGGGGCAGCCGGCACGTTGATCGGGACGCACCGGCGGCCGCATCATGCGTTCAGGTCTGCGGCCGCCGGGGCGGCCGCAGGCAAGGTCGATCCAAAGCCGGCTCAGTGCTTGGCGGCCGGCGCGCCGGTAGCGTTGATCGCGATGCGCCGACGGCGTTCCGGCGCCTCGGCGGCCCGCGGCAGCGTCACGGTGAGCACGCCGTTGCGGAACGTCGCCTCGGCCTTGTCCTCCTCCACCGGCACGGGGAGGGCGATCGACCGCTCGAAACGGCCGTAGCTGCGCTCGGAATAGCCGCGCGCCTTGTCGGTGGTCTCGGCACGCTTCTCGCCCTTCAAGGTCAGGACACCGTCCGCGATCAGGAGTTCGACGTCCTTCTCGTCGAGGCCGGGCAGCTCGGCGGAGACGCGCAGCGTCCCGTCCGCCTCCACCAGCTCGACCTGCGGCCAGCCGATGCCGCGGCTCGCGAGGCTCGGCACGCCGCCGAACCCGCTGAACACGTCGTCGAACAGGCGGTTCATCTCCCGGTGCAGCGTCAGGAACGGGCTGGCCGGCTCCTGCGACAGGGCGGTGGGCGCCGGGGCCGTGCTGCGGCTCCAGGGAATCAGATCTCTCACGCTCATGGTCCATTCTCCAGCGCATGCGATGCAGTCGTGGGAACAGGCCCGCGGCGGGTCCGCGGACCCGTGAGGGATGTCATGCGTGTCGGCACGGGGTGCCCGGACGCGCGGCCCGGGCCGCCGATCAGGCTGCCTTGGCGTCGCGGGCGATCTGAGCCGGGGCGTTGTCCTGGCCGGACGCGGCCGTCGTGCCGCCGATGGCGATGCGGCGGGGCTTGAGCGCCTCCGGCACCTCGCGCTTCAGCGCGACGGTGAGCAGGCCGTTCTCCAGGGACGCGCCCACGACCGTCACGTGCTCGGCCAGATTGAAGGTCTGGCGGAAGGTGCGCGCCGCGATGCCGCGGTGGAGGTAGTGCCTCTCGCCCTCCTGGGCGGCCTTCTGACCGGACACCAGGAGCGTGGTGTCCTGCTGGGTCAGCTCGATCTCCTCGGGCGTGAAGCCCGCCACCGCCATGGTGATGCGATACTGGTCCTCGGCGACCTTCTCGATGTTGTAGGGCGGCCAAGCGGCCGAAGGCTCGACGCGCTCAGCCTGATTGAGCAGCTCGAACAGGCGGTCGAACCCGATGGACGACCGGAACAGGGGCGAAACGTCGTAAGTCCTCATAACCACATCCTCCGACGAGCAACGTGACTACAAGCGACGCCGGACACCGTGTCCGGCGCCCTCACCGCGAGCCCGTTTCCGGGCCTCGCACGCGCGTAACGTGCCGGGGGAGGGCGGGTTCCAGGCCGAGCGAAAATTTTTGACCGCGACGCTGCAGGCTGTCGGACCGGGCATTCCGGCCCCAAGAGATCAGGATGAGGCCGGGGACTGGGACGGGCGCCGGACCGGAACCGGCGGCACCGGCGCCCGCACGCTCAGCCGACCGCCTCCTCCACCAGGATCTCGCGCTTGCCGGCATGGTTGGCCGGACCGACGATGCCCTCGATCTCCATCCGCTCCATGAGCGAGGCGGCGCGGTTGTAGCCGATCTGCAGGCGGCGCTGGATGTAGCTCGTCGACGCCTTCTGGTCGCGCAGCACCACCTGCACGGCCTGATCGTAGAGATCGCCGCCGGCCTCGCCGAAGGAGCCCTGGTCGAACACGGCGCCGTCGAGTTCGAGTTCCGCCGCGCCGGCCTTCCCCTTCCCGGCCCGTTCGCCGCCCTTCTCGGGCGCGCCCTCCTCGTCATCCGCCGTGACGGCGTCGAGGTAGCTGGGGCGGCCCTGGCGCTTGAGATGCGCCACGACGGTCTCGACCTCGCTGTCCGAGCAGAACGGCCCGTGCACCCGGGTCGTGCGCCCGCCGCCGGCCATGAACAGCATGTCGCCCTGGCCCAGAAGCTGCTCCGCGCCCATCTCGCCCAGAATCGTGCGCGAGTCGATCTTGCTCGTCACCTGGAAGCTGATCCGGGTCGGGAAGTTCGCCTTGATCGTGCCGGTGATCACGTCCACCGAAGGCCGCTGCGTCGCCATGATCAGGTGGATGCCCGCCGCCCGCGCCATCTGCGCCAGACGCTGGATCGCCCCCTCGATGTCCTTGCCGGCCACCATCATCAGGTCGGCCATCTCGTCGACCACGATCACGATGTACGGCAGCGGCGCCAGATCCATCGCCTCGTCCTCGTAGACCGCCTCGCCGGTGTGGCGGTCGAAGCCGGTCTGCACGGTCCGGGTCAGCACCTCGCCGCGCGCCGCCGCCTCGGCGACCCGGGCGTTGTAGCCGTCGATGTTCCGGACGGCGATCTTGGCCATTTTCTTGTAGCGCTCCTCCATCTCGCGCACCGCCCATTTGAGGGCGATCACCGCCTTCTTGGGGTCGGTGACCACGGGGGAGAGCAGGTGCGGGATGCCGTCGTAGACCGACAGCTCCAGCATCTTCGGATCGACCATGATCAGCCGGCACTCCTCCGGCTTCAGCCGGTAGAGCAGGCTGAGGATCATGGTGTTGATCGCCACCGACTTGCCCGAGCCGGTGGTGCCGGCCACCAGCAGGTGCGGCATGCGCGCGAGGTCGGCGATGATCGGCTCGCCGCCGATGTTCTTGCCCAGGCACAGGGCCAGCTTGTGCTTGCTCTCGGCGAAATCCGTGGAGGCCAGGAGCTCGCGCAGATACACCGTCTCGCGCTTGGCGTTCGGCAGTTCGATGCCGATGGCGTTGCGGCCGGGCACCACCGCGACGCGGGCCGAGACCGCCGACATCGACCGGGCGATGTCGTCGGCGAGCGCGATGACGCGGCTGGACTTGGTGCCCGGTGCCGGCTCCAGCTCGTAGAGGGTGACGACCGGGCCCGGCCGCACCGCCAGGATGTCGCCGCGCACGCCGAAATCGCCCAGCGTCGCCTCGAGGAGCGTGGCGTTCTGCTCCAGGGCGTCCGCCGAGATCAGGCTCGCCTGGGACGGGCCCCGGGGGGCAGCCAGCAGGTCGAGGGCGGGCAGGGCGTAATCCTCCGGGCGGACGGGCGGCGCGGGCGCGCGGCGCGCCGGCACCGGCGCGGCCGGGGGCGGAGCGACCCGGGAGGCGGTGGGTTCGGAGCGCGGCGGGACCGGGCTCTGCGGCGCCTCGAACGCCTCCAGCTCGTCCTCCGCATCGACCTGCGGCGCCGCGATTCGGCGGGCGGTCGTGGCCGGGGGGCCGTCCTCGGGCGCCTCGAAGACCGGCTCGCGCCGACCCGGCCCCGGCGCCCGTCCCTCGGGCAGGTGGTCGGCCCAGGGCAGATCCGCATCCGTGAAGGCGCGCCGGGCCGCGAGGGCCGGCGAGGCACTGTCGATCGGCTCGGCCCGGCCGGCGCGCCATGCCGCGATCCGGTCCGCCGCGGCGACGCGCAGGCCCATCAGCCCCTGCGCCAGGGCGCCGACACCGACGAGGCCGAGGCTCGGCTCGTCGGAATCCTCGCGCTCGTCGCGGGCCGATTCCCGGCCGCGCGCCGGGGCGCGGCGGACGGGATAGGGGTCGTCGTGCAGGCTTTCCTCCTCGACGGCGCCGAATCGGCAGGCACCGGTCAGGCTGAGGATCGCCACCGCTGCGTAGCCGAAGCCGACGAGATGGGCCGCCGCGGACGAGACCGCCCCGACGATCACCCGCGCCATCGACAGCAGGCCGTCGCCGGCCACGCCGCCGAGGCCGGTGGGCAGCGGCCAGCGGGTCGTCGGCGGGAGCGCGCTCGCCACCGCACTGGCGGCGCAGAAGCCGATGATCCAGAGCGCGATGCGCAGGCCGCCCTCGGGCAGGTTGCGCTCGCGCATCAGCCGGATGCCCCAGAGGACCGGCGGCAGCACGAAGGCCAGGGAGCCCAGGCCCAGGATCTGCATGGCGAGATCGGCCACGACGGCGCCCGGCTGGCCGAGGACGTTGTGGGCGGCGTGGTCGGTGGCGTGGTTGAGGCTCGGGTCGTCGATCGACCACGTGGCCAGGGCCACGGTCAGCGCGACCGCGCCGGTGAAGAGCACGAAACCGCCGAGTTCCGTCAGGCGCTTGCCCAGGAAGGGGCGAACGCTGTCGACGAAAGTCTCGTAGGGCGATGCGGGACGGCGAAGCGAGCGCATGCGGGACCGGACGCAAGACGGGGACTTACGCCCGAGGCTAGGCATGACCGCCTTAACGACCTGCTAAGGTTGAGGAAGGCTCACCGGCGCCCGGCCGGGCCTCCTCGGGCCGTCGCGATCCCGCCCGGGAGGATGCAAAAGCCGCCCCGCTGTGGCACAGGAGCGGCCATGAATATCGACGGCCAGCCCTACCGCACGATCTTCCCGGACCCGGACGGCGTCAGCGTCCAGGTGATCGACCAGACCCGCCTGCCCTTCGCGTTCGAGCTGAAGCGCCTCGCCACGCTGGAGGACGCCGCGGTGGCGATCCGCACGATGATCGTGCGGGGCGCGCCCCTGATCGGCGTCACGGCCGCCTACGGGCTGGCGCTGGCCATGCGGGCGGATGCCTCCCACGACGGGATCGACCGGGCGGTGGCGACGCTCGCGGCGACACGTCCGACCGCCATCAACCTGCGCTGGGCGCTGGATCGGGTCTCCACCAACCTGCGGCAGGTTGCGCCGGACGAGCGCTTCGCCCGCGCCTTCGCGGAGGCCGGCCGCATCGCCGAGGAGGACGTGGCGAGCTGCCGCGCCATCGGCGCCCATGGCAGCCAGGTGATCGCCGACCTGCACAGGGCCAAGGGCGGCGACAGACCGGTCACCGTGCTGACCCACTGCAATGCCGGCTGGCTCGCCACGGTGGATTGGGGCACGGCGCTGGCGCCGATCTACGCCGCCCACGAGCGGGGGGTGCCGGTGCATGTCCTGGTCGACGAGACCCGGCCGCGCAGCCAGGGTGCCGCGCTCACGGCCTTCGAGCTGAACGGCCACGGCGTGCCGCACACGGTCATCGCCGACAATGCCGGCGGCCACCTCATGCAGCACGGCGACGTCGACCTGTGCATCGTCGGCTCGGACCGGACCACGGCGAGCGGCGACGTCTGCAACAAGATCGGCACCTACCTGAAGGCGCTGGCGGCCCATGACAACGGCGTGCCGTTCTACGCCGCCCTGCCGTTCTCGACCATCGACTGGACCCTCGACGACGGAGTCAAGGAGATCCCGATCGAGGAGCGCGACGGGCGCGAGGTCACCCACATGACCGGGCGGCTCGCCGATGGCGGCTTCGCCACGATCGAGGTGGTCTCCCCCGGCAGTCCCGTGGCGAATCCCGCCTTCGACGTGACCCCGGCCCGGCTGGTGACCGGCATCATCACCGAACGCGGCATCTGCGAGGCCAGCGCCGAGGGGTTGTACGGGCTCTATCCGGAGCGCCGGAAGGCGGCGTGAGCCGCCTTACCGCACCCCGGGCCGGCCCGATTCCGCGAGCTGCTGCGCCCGGGCGCCCTGGCGCTCGAACATCCAGCCCGGATATTCCGGCGGCAGGGCGCTCACCGCATCGAGGGCGTCGAGTTCCGCGTCGCTGAGGCTGAGTTCGGTCGCCGCGATGTTGTCCGCGAGCTGGTCGAGGCGCTTGGCACCGACGATCACGCTGGTCACCGCCTTGCGGTGTAGCAGCCAGGCCAGCGCCACCTGGGCCACCGAGACGCCGCGGGCCTCCGCCACCTGCCGCATGGCGTCGATGCAGGCGTCGGCCCGGGGGCGGTCGACCGGCGGGAAGTCGAAGCTCGCGCGCCGGCCCTCCCCCGCGCCGCCGGCATACTTGCCGCTGAGCAGGCCGCCGGCCAGCGGGCTCCAGACCAGGAGGCCGAGCCCCTCCGAGCGCAGCATCGGGACGATCTCGCGCTCCAGGTCGCGGCCCGCGATGGAGTAATAGGCCTGCAGGGTCTCGAAGCGGGCGAGCCCCGCCCGCGCGCTGATCCCCAGCGCCTTCACGATCTGCCACGCCGCCCAGTTCGAGACGCCGACGTAGCGGACGTGGCCGTGCTGGACGAGGATGTCGAGGGCGCGCACCTGCTCCTCGATCGGCGTCGCCGGGTCGAAGCCGTGGACCTGATAGAGGTCGATGTGGTCGAGCTGGAGCCGCTTGAGGCTCGCCTTGCAGGCGTCGATCAGGTGCAGGCGCGAGGCGCCCTTGGCGTTCGCGCCCGGCCCCATCGGCCCGTAGCCCTTGGTGGCGACGACGACGCTGTCGCGCGGGACCTTGAGGTCGCGCAGGGCCTGGCCGGTGATCTGCTCCGAGAGCCCCTCCGCGTAGACGTCGGCCGTGTCGATGAAGTTGATCCCGGCATCGAGCGCCCGTCCGACGAGGCGCCCGGCCTCCGTCTGGTCGAGGGCGCCGATCTGGCGCCACATCCCGGCCCCGCCGCCGAAGGTCATGGTGCCGAGGCAGAGTTCCGAGACGAACAGCCCCGTGCTGCCGAGCTTCTTCTGATACATGCCTGCCTGATCCCGTCCGTGTCTGGGGTGTCAACGCGCGGGAGCGGGCCCGGTGCGCTCAGGGCTCCCAGCAGTGGAACACCGCGCTGTCGAAGGCGAAGACCGGCTCGCCGCGCTGGTTCACCCCGGTGTTGCGGGCGAAGGCCAGGCCCCAGCCGGGCCGCGAGGCCGAGGCGCGCTTGTCGGTGAGCTTGGCGCTGAACCGGACCGTGTCGCCCGCGTAGACGGGCTTCAGCCAGCGCAGGTTCTTGAACCCGGGGGAGGGGCCCGCCTCCGGGACCGGGCCGCGGGTGGCCGTGTAGGCGGCGTCGCGGGCGCGGGTCGTGAGCATCCGGTTCATGTAGGCGGCGGCCGTGTGCCAGCCGGAGGCGCAGAGGCCGCCGAAATGGCTGCGCTTGGCCGCCGCGTGGTCGAGGTGGAAGGCCTGTGGATCGTAGGCCTCGGCGAACGCGATGATCGCCTCGGCGGTGAACGGATAGGCGCCCAGCTCCCGCACGGCGCCGATCTCGGCATCCCGCAGGAACGGCAGGATCTCGGCATCCTCCGGCTCGGCGACCGGTCCCGGCACGCCGATCTCCACCGGCCGCGGGGGCAGGGGATCGGTGCCGCGGCGGGCCAGCATGAAGGTGAAGCGCTGGGTCAGCACCGTCTCGCCGCGCGGGTTGCCGAGGGCGACCTCGGCGGTCACGAAACCGAGCCCGGGCTTGGAGGCCGAATCGCGCAGCCCCACCACCCGGAAGGTCAGCGTCAGCGCGTCCCCCGGCAGGACCGGCGCGAGCCAGCGCAGCTCGTCGATCCCCGGCGCGCCGAGCGACGAGCCGCCCTTGAACGGTCCCTGCTGGAGCAGCCGCATGCCCAAAGCCGCCGTGTGCCAGCCCGAGCCGATCAGCCGGCCCGCGAAGGTCCCTTCCGCCGCCGCCTCGTCGAGGTGGAAGGGCTGGAAGTCGAAGGCCTGCGCGAAGCCCACGATGGCGTCGCGGGTGACGGTGAGCGGCGCGCCGACGATCACGTCGCCGACGGCGAAATCCTCGAGGGCGGGATCGGGCATGGCGGGCTCGTCTGGTTGATCGGTGGGGCGGGCGATCGGGATCGCCGTCTTTGCGAGCGGGAGCGAAGCAATCCAGGAGCGCCACGCTCACCGATGTCGCGCTGCCCTGGATTGCTTCGCCCCGCTCGCCAAGACGCAGCGTCGCCCAGGGCTGAGCGCGGCCCGAGCCTCAGTTGGCGAAGCGGAAGTGCAGCACGTCGCCGTCCTGCACCACGTACTCCTTGCCCTCCAGCCGCAGCTTGCCGGCGTCCCGGGCCCCGGATTCACCGTTGAGCGCCGTGTAGTCCTTGAACGCGATGGTCTCGGCCCGGATGAAGCCCTTCTCGAAATCCGAGTGGATCACCCCGGCCGCCCCGGGGGCGCGGGTGCCCTTGGTGATCGTCCAGGCGCGGGCCTCCTTGGGGCCGACCGTGAAGTAGGTGACGAGGCCGAGCAGGTCGTAGCCGGCGCGGATCACCCGGTTGAGGCCGGGCTCGGCGAGCCCCACCGCCTCCAGGAACTCCGCCTGGTCGGCCTCGGGCATCACGGCGATCTCGCTCTCGATCTTGGCCGAGACCACCACCGCCACGGCGCCCTCCGCCTTGGCGCGGGCGAAGACAGCGTCCGAATAGGCGTTGCCCTTGTCGGCGTCGGGCTCATCGACGTTGCAGACGTAGAGGACAGGCTTGGCGGTCATCAGGCCGAGGGACTGGAACAGCTTCTCCTCGTCGGGCTTGCGCTCCACCAGCCGCGCCGGCTTGCCCTCGCGCAGGAGCGGCAGCGCCCGGTTGACGAGGTCGAGGCTCTCCTTGGCCTCCTTGTCGGCCCCCTTGGCCTTCTTCTCCAGGGCGACGGCGCGGCGCTCCAGGCTGTCGAGGTCGGCGAGCATCAGCTCGGTCTCGATCGTCTCGATGTCGGCGGCCGGATCGACCTTGCCCTCCACGTGGGTGACGTCGCCGTCCGTGAAGCAGCGGACCACGTGGGCGATGGCGTCGACCTCGCGGATGTTGGCCAGGAACTGGTTGCCCAGGCCCTCGCCCTTGGAGGCGCCGCGCACGAGGCCGGCGATGTCCACGAAGGTCAGGCGCGTCGGGATCTTCTCCTTCGACGAGGCGATGCGGGCGAGGTCATCGAGCCGCGGATCGGGCACCGCCACCTCGCCGACATTCGGCTCGATGGTGCAGAACGGGTAGTTCGCCGCCTGGGCGGCCGCCGTCTGCGTCAGCGCGTTGAAGAGGGTCGACTTGCCGACGTTCGGCAGGCCGACGATGCCGCATTTGAAGCCCATGGGTCAGTTCCGTCGCAGCACGTCGTCGGGCGACGCGCGAAAAAGGGTTGCGGAGAGTCAGGCCCGCGAACACGGCACCGTGCGCCCTGTCCTCGGTCGAGCACGCGCGGCACCGGCGAGCCGGGCCTCAGCCACCGGGAGGCAATCGAACCGCCGACAGCCGGGCTTGTGGCGCACGGCCTTCATCGGACCCTCTCGCCCGCCCCGATATCCCGTCCCCGCGGGGGCGTGTCAATTTCGGGCGCCCAGCGTCTTCACCTCGTCCCAGCCGCGGCCGGCCATGGCGAGGTGGACCTTGTTCTGGAAGCTCGCATCCTCGCCGGCGGCGAGCAGGGCGGCGTGGTCGGCCACGGCCCGGCAGAGATCGTCCACCCAGGGCAGCTCGGCCTTGCCGAAATCGTTGAGCACGTAGGCATGCACCAGCGCCTTGTCGCCGGGATGGCCGATGCCGAGCCGCACCCGGCGGTAGTCGTTGCCGCATTGGGCGGTGATCGAGCGCAGGCCGTTATGGCCGGCATTGCCGCCGCCGAGCTTCACCCGGAGCTTGGCGGGGGCGAGGTCGAGCTCGTCGTGCAGCACGATCACGTCGGAGAGCGGAATCTTGTAGAAGCGCTGCGCCTCCGAGACCGCGCGGCCGGACTCGTTCATGAAGGTCGAGGGCTTCAGGAGGATCGCTCGCTCCGGGCCCAGCACCGCCTCGGCGGCCTCGCCCTGGAAGCGGTGGCGGAACGGGCTCGCCCGGTGCTGGCGGGCGATCGCGTCGACGGCGAGGAAGCCGATATTGTGCCGGTTGCCCGCATAGCGTGCGCCCGGGTTTCCGAGGCCGACGATCAACTTCATGTCAGAGGGTTCCGCGGGACTCCGTTCGGCGCGGTCTGTGGCACGCTTCCGCGCGGGACGCACCCCCGCGCCGGGTCCGGCCAGACCGGAGCGATGGGCCGGCCTCCGGGCCCGGTTCGTCTCCGTCGTGCGCCAGCGCACGGCCTCGGCCGAACCCGAAGCAGAATATCCTCGTTGAGAGGTCACATTCGGCCAAGCAAAGCCCGAGTGATCAAGACCGCCGACCCGACGATCTTCCTCACGCGACACGGTTGACCGGATGACTTCCCGCTGAAGTCGTACGAAGACACCAGGAGATCATCATGACCGTCCGCATGCTCGCTGCCGCCGCCCTGGTCGCCGCGGTCGCCACGCCCGCCCTCGCGCAGGGCCTGGATTCGAAGCACTCGCCCTACCCGGCCTCGGCCTATTCGGGCTGGGTCGGCAACGGCGCCGTCCTGCATCGGGACGCCGCCGGTCCGGCGCGGGCGGCCGCCTACCGCTACAGCGGTCCGCATGCCGGCGGCCCGGCCAACGCCCTGCCGCGGTTCTGACGGGCGAACGGGCCCGCGGGCTCCGCGGGCCCCGATAACCGGCGGTGATCGGGGCACCGGACCGGCGGGCCCTCAGGCGTGAGGGACGGGCTGGCTGGTGGCGCCGTTTGCCGGACCCGGCACCGCGCCGACGGCCGCCGTCCCAGCCCGGATCTCTCCAGGGCGCAGGGTTCCCACCAGAAGATCGACCTGGCTGACGAGACGCACGAGCGATTGCCCGCGATCCAGCGCCGGCCGCTCGGGCACGGGCCTGTCCGCGCCCAGGGCCGCCAGGGTCGCGGTGATCCAGGCCCGCCAGGGCTCGGCCTCGGGGGCGGCCGCCTCAGGGGCGTGCCGCAGGACGATGAGCCGGGCGCTGATCCGGCGCAGGGTCGCGTCGGCCACCAGGGCGGATTCCACCTCCGGGTGGCTGCCGGCCCGGGGCTGCTGCAGGGCGCGGGAGAGCGCCGCCTCCAGATCGTTGAGGGCGAGGCCGGCCTCGCGGCTCTGCGCCGCGATCGCGGTCTCGCGGCCCTCGCCGGGCGGCGCGCGGAGCACCGCCTCGGCGAGACCGGCCTGGGCCTTGAGCGCCCGGCGCAGTTCCTGCCGGACCTGATCGGGCTCCCAGATCGGCCACAGCACCAGGCAGCTCGCCACCGCGATCACGCCGCCCAGCACCGTGAAGCCGCCCCGCATGGCGACGATCTCCCAGGAGCTGTGGCCGGGCTCCAGCAACTCGACCAGCAGCACCACGAGGGGGGTCAGGCAGGTGACGAAGAAGCCGTAGGAGATCTGGCGCGCCGCGAAGCCGACGATGCTGAGCACGAGGATCAGCCCGGCCTCCGCCAGGGGGCTCGTGGCGTAGTAGGCGAGCACGGCGCCCACGAGGCCGCCCAGCACCGTGCCGCCGATCCGCTCCAGCGCCCGCTGCCACGTCGCCGCGTAGAAGGGCTGCATGGTGAGCACCACGGTCATCACCAGCCAGTGCGTGAAGGCGCCCGCATAGGTCAGGGTGGCGGCGAGCGCCGGGGCCGCGACCGCGCTCGCCCGCAGGGCGTGCCGGAGATTGGGCGAGGCCAGGGTGAAGTTCTGCCGCAGCGGCCCGACATAGCGGGTCCAGCGGTCGAGGCTGCCGCCCTCCGTGAGCGTGCCGCCGGGGCGATAGCCCTCCGGGGTCGACAGCTTGGCGCCGATCCGCACGCGCCCGACGATCCGTTCGGCGAGGCGGGCGAGGGTCGGATCCTCCGACAGCCCCTCGGCCACGCGGGCGATGGAGTGTTCCAGACGGTCGAGGTCGAGGTTGACGTCGTCGCGGATCGCCCGGGCGATGGTCACCAGCAGGGGGCGCAGGCGCCGCAGGAAGACCTTGGCGAGGGCCCGGCGGCGGGCATCGGGACGGCTGTCGATCAGCTCGCCGACGGCGATCAGCGCGGAAAAGATCTGCTCGGCGCTCTCCAGGCGCAGCAGGGCCTGGGCGGTGCGGTCCGAGACGCGCTCGCGGGAGCGGGCGAGGTCGAGGATCATGGTCCGGGCGGTCTCGATGCTCGCCCGCACGCCCCGCCGGTGGCCCCGCGCGTGGCCGTCGAAGGCGGCCGTGTCGGGTTCCGGCAGGACGACGAGCCGCTCGAGGTCGCCGCAGAGCCGGGCGAGGTTGTGCCAGACCTCCGCCACCGCCCGGTGGGCCGGCCGGTACGGGTGCAGCCGCCAGATCACCAGGGCCAGGAACGTCGCCCAGAGACCGCCGGCCGCGAACATCAGCGCGGTGACGGCCGCCTGCTCCGGGGTCAGGGGCCGGTCGAGGGCGATGCACAGCACCACCACGAGCACGTTGCCGGCCGACTGGGCCTGAACGCTCCAGACGCGGGCGTACGAGCAGGCGAAGATCAGCGCGCAGGCGACCGGGACGACCACCGGCAGGCCGAGGGGCTGGATCAGGCCGAGCCCGGCCCAGAGCAGGCCGCCCAGGACCGAGAAGGCGGTGAGGACCCGCAGGCGGGCGCGCATCGGGCCGCCGTTGTCGCAGAAGCAGGCGAGGTTGGCGGCGAGCGCCATCGTCAGCAGCGGCGCCCACTGGATCCAGATGTTGAGGAGGATGACGACGCCGAACGCGAAGGCGGCGCGCACGCCTTCCACGAGCCGGACGTTCCGGAGATCGAGGCCCGTCGGCAGGCGCCGCAGGTCCGAGCCGGGCCGGTTCAGGCTGCCCCGACCCGCGGCGTTCCACCGGCGCCGGGCCGGCCCAGGGGGCGAAGCTGTGGGACTCGGCGCGGGCAACCTCGGTCTCCGGACGGGGGCGCGGTGCCCCGGCATGAACCGCGCCCCGGCCTGTCCGGATCCGCAGCGTCGCGCAACCCCAATCCGGATCCGCGGCACGATCCAGACGTCCACATCGTCACCGCCGATGTGAACCCGGGGGCGGCGGACGTCTTCGTCTCGCGCTTGACCCCCGGGCGAGCCCGTGGCTTCTGGGGCCGCTTGGCATCCTGACTCCGTAGCTCAGCTGGATAGAGCAGCCGCCTTCTAAGCGGCAGGTCGTAGGTTCGAGCCCTACCGGGGTCGCCAGGTCATCTCCCTTCGAGAGAAGGTCGGATCGAGTCGGCCTACAGCAACTCGAAGGGGTTTTCAGAGCGTCTGGTTACAATGTGGTTCCAGGTGGCGTCGCGCAGAATCCGTGCGTGTCGCCCAGCCTAGTGGGTCAAATTCTCGACGGCAGCGCAGCGCGTCGGCGCAGGCGAGCCGTGGAGCGAACGTTACGCAGACGACCCTGACGGCCAACGATCATGTTCGGTCTTCCGGCCGGAAGCGGAAGACTCGGGCACTGTCGCCGAGTGTCTCGATGCGGCGAACCGCTTCTGGCGCCGACATCGCGAAACTGTCCCGCAGGACAGCAGCGATCGCCGCATATTCGTTGCGCAAATTCGTGGCGAAGATGCCGGGATCGTCGCTGCCGATGACGATCGTCGGACGATTGGCGAGCGGTGGTCCCTCAAGGCCAAGCCACCGGAAGAGGTGATGCTCTCGGATCGTTTTATAAAAGCTGATTCGGGTATTGCTCGTGGGCAGCGCCTCAATGGCTACCCCACGGCGATTGACGTCACCAAGAACGCTATCTTGAAGAACGACAAGAGCTTCGGCCGATACGAGTTCTGCCTCAACCTCCACTTTGGCCTGCCAAGCCTCGCGTCCGAGGCGCTGGCGCATAGCATAGATCGTGTAGGCGCATCCTGCCGCGGCCACCTCCTCGGCGATCAACGCTAATTCGCTGGCTCGCTGGCGATCGAGCGTAGTCGTGGCCAGCCGCTTGGCCTCATCGGCGATCGCCGCCGCTGTGAGGGGTCGACCGGAACGGCTGACCGCTCGCTCTGCCGCCCGCATCTCAAGAGCGTCTAGACGCCGAAGCTCCCAGGCTCGGTGCAGCAGCGCCGGGCTGCGTGGCTCGCCATAGAGCATCCCAGACAGAGTCGCAATCCGGTCTCCGAGCTTCAACACTTCTCGTTCGTAGCCGCCGCGCTCAGCAAGTCGGCGATGAACGAATACTGCGTCGTCGAGCGCATCGATTACCGTCAGGTAAGTCCGCTCCGCGGTACGCGCCGCCCAGAGGTTCGGTGTAATGCCCAGAGCGGTTGCGTGGCCGATCCTATCGCCGGAGCGTAAGTCTAGGAAGGTGAGCGCTTCCGCCACGGCGCGGATACCAGACACAAGGTGCCGGAAATCTTCGCCGACGTGAAAAGTCGCCCGCGGAATGCCCGCAGCGCGAGCGAGGCGGAAGGCTGGCGCGAACGGCTCAGGGGGGGCGTGGAGTTCATTGGATGCCGCATCAACGCCGCGCACGAGGGCGCAGGCGATCTGGTTGCCCTGTAGCAAGCGCCTGAGCGCCCGCGCCTGCATCAGCAGTGAGAGCCTAAGCTCGCTATCCCGACATCCTCGCGCCCGATCAAGGGCTGCTTTGGGCGGCTTTTTGATGAAGTGCGCGACGAGAGATAATTCGGTCCCGGGTCGACCGTGCCCGCGGCAACCTTCGGGCAGCCTCCGGCCAATCCGCGGGCCTACCTCAGGGCAGGGCAGGCCGAGCAGGCAGGGCGGGGGCGGCCCAGACAGATCTGGCTCCCTGCGCTTGCAGCCTCGGAATGCGAGGTAATCGCCAACGATTGTGCTGATGAGGCCGCGGGTCTCAGCCACTGTACCCTTCGGGGCGAAGCGTCCTTCGAGATGAGAGAGGGTGTCAAAAGGGGCACGGCCGTTGAGCTGGCGGAAGCGCATATCGTAGCGCCGTTCGATCCCAGATCGAACGCCAACGAAGGTGTATTTTTGGAACTGGTCGAACCCAGTCTCGTCCGCCTGTTGGACGACGATTCGGCCAATCTGATTTAGAACGAGAAGGTTGTAATAAAGTCCCGTGCCGACGACAGAGTCGGGCGCTTGCACAAGCGCGAGCAGGCAGGAGTAGAGAAAGGCAGCCTCCTCGATGATGGAGGCATGGGGCGGACCGCCTGGATGGATCACGCGGCCTGGATGGGTACGTAGTGAGGCGCCCAATGGAGCGCGCCAAGCAAGGTCGCTCCGATCGACTTCCATGGCGCGCAGGAGGCCCTGGATGCCCCACGCAATCGGCGGATCCTGCCGGGATGCCCCAATCCGACAGGCGATCTCGGCTGCAATCTGCCGGCGCACGCGCCGAACGGCGCGCAGGCGCCGGTACAGAGCTAGCGGGGTGAGACCCGGTTCCATCTGCTCATAGAGCTCGGCGGTGGGCTCCCGGTTCTCGTACCAGGCATCCGCGAGCTCCTTGTAAAATGCGTCAGGATCCCTGCACGCATAGGGCCAGAGAACGTCGAGCTCCGTCGATCCATTCAGGTGCATGTGTAATTCGAACAGCCCTTTGCGCTCGACGAGGTCGTCGAGGGCGTGGTCGGACGGTCCGATCAAGGCAGTCTCGCCGATCTCGCGTGCAAGAAAAGGCCGAGGATCCTCCACGATTCGAGGGCCAGATCCCTCTCGGATTAGAAAGGCCACGATCACCGCAAGCGGCGAAATGTAAGGTAGGAGCTCGTGCCACTCGACGAAGCGGTCGACCCGCACGACAACACGGCCATCCCGTCGCTCCAGAAAGCGCTCAGCCAGTCGCGTAAGGACCAGCATCGGGATCTCGCCCACGTGCTTGGCTCGACCAAGCCGCTCCTCAAGATAGCCCTTGTAGAAGTGATCCGGCCGGCCGACATCCGTGCGCCGCTCGGCTATGAAAATCCGCCTGCGCGTCTCATCGATTGACGGCAGTTGGCCGCGTCCCAACAAGACGAGCGCGTGATGATCCGCGAAGGCGCGGCGGTCGATTAGAGCGGCCATTGAGGCTTAGCTGTTGGAGTCCGGGGAAGATCGGCGTCGCGTGCGACGAGGAGCCGGATCGGTATCAGAGTCCGCTTGGCTCTTTGGCTCAGCATACTTCTGTAGAATTCTTTTGAGATTTTGCGCTACAGCCGAATTTGGCGCACGCTTTGATACTTGGATTGGTATCGTATTTAGGAGGGGATATAGGCCATCGAAACGGATCGTTCCTCCGCTATTAGTTGTCTTGAATACCACGCCATAAGAAGGTCTGAGATTTATTCTCGAAAGTCTTTCAGCATATTCGTTATATATCTCGTCTGCATAATTTATCTTGCCGTCGTCAATTTCTCCATCGTCACGCGCGGTAAAATAACCCCAAACAGGGCACGAGAAAATAGCTTCGAAGATCCACATCTTCTGTCTAAACTCAGCGTTATCTCGTTCGCCTGCATCGATTTCTTGCAATAACTCCCAGAAGGGTAGTCCAGAAACCGTCGGGTTTCGGATTGTTTTCGTCGTCGGCGCGCGTCCGGCAGCCTTCAGGGCCTCAACACCAACAGCATGCCAAAATACGATGATTGCTCGATGCATCAGAACGCCGAGGTACCGTGTCTTGGTATGTCGGAGTTCTTCAACAACGTTGTCGAATGCGTATGTGAACCGAGTCCAAATTCGGGCGAGCGTGACAGTTGATATTGACGGCGGAGGTTCTTCCAAAATGGCGTAAAGCCAGGCTTCTAAGAGGCTGTGCAATTCCTGATCATTAGAATGCGGGTCAGATGGGAGCTCATCTGACGCAGAAGTCTCTTCGCCATCGTCCTCTGGATCTTCTACATCATCTCCACCAACGACTGACGTCGCTCTTGCCACAGAACTTGAACCACCTAGACCGGGACTCGGGTAGCTGCGCAGTAGCGAGAATGTGGATAGCAAGCCTGCGATAGCCTGCGCGCGATCTGCCGCTGGCACCCTAGCGCCGATAGCGAGGACTTCGCCAACAAAACCTATCAGGCGGAGTATAGAGTAGCTGGTAATCTCGGCCAACTGGCCGCTTCTTGCGCGATTGGCGGGGATCATAGCCACAGCGGCGATGTCAGGTGGCAGGCGCCTCTCCAAACTTTCCAAAGAATTAGCGAATACCGCAGTGAGGCCAGCCTCCGATCCCCGTCTTGAATTGTAGCTCCAGCCCGCCCTCATAAGTGTACGATGATATGTACGTAAGGGAACGGGTAGCGCATTAATCAGCTCGAGCTGGCGTTCATCAAGTTCTTGCGGTCCGTCTTCGTTTCCATTAGCTATACTACTGAATGTCTCGCGATCGAAATCGACACTGAGTCCGTAAAGTCGCTCCATATAGCCTTGTTGGCGCGAACGCTCAAGGTTCAAGCTCGCCGGAATACTGATACCGCTAAGGCGAAGGCCGGGACGAACCTGACCTCCCGCCCCTACTTCCCAAGCTGAAAGGCGGCTAACGAATTGGATTGAATTTTCGCTTGCTTCGATCTTGAGTTGGTCTCTTAAGACCGCGCGCATATCGTCTGAAGAAGAGATGCTGCGATCAAATACCTCCCTGACCGTACAAATCTTAAGCCAGTAATCTATGATCGTACGCGGCTGAAGTTGGAACAAATTGGTTAATGTTCCTGCGATCAGTAATGAGACAATGTCGTTTCCTTCGCTTTTTCCCTGCGGAAAAAATCGATCCATATTCAACCAAAGATTCTTATCCGTCATCCATTGCGATAGCTGATCGATGATCCTGTTGGGATCGGCTTCCAGTAACGCCTCGTGGTCTAGATCAAGCGTCATCAGGCTCTGCGAAGCCACTGATCGAAGCGCATCGAGGGCGTCCCGCGTCAACTCGGCGTCCGGTTCTTCCCATGTCTGCCGAGTTCCACTAGCTTCGCCCGGACGTGCTACAGGCGGCACGGTTGAGATCAAACGCCAAGCGCCCGCAAGTGCCTGAAGGCTACTGCGCAGAGGAAGACGTAGGAGAGTCGATCGGATAACCGCGCGCTCCTCCAGACTTCCGAGCGCGAATAGGCGATCAGCGTAGCGGTCAAAAACTTCCCGCTCGTTCAGCCGCATACTATTGCGGTGTTTCGAAGCGATAAACGACAAGTTTGACTTATTCGCGTAGTGTAACAGATTTCGAAGATCGAGCCGGTTCTCGGGTCTTGCAATTTTTATAAGATATTGATCCTGGAGAAGATCGACCATCTCAATGATCTGATCGCGATACGATCTATCGGTTGTCGAAGTTCTTTCAACTTCGACAAACTCCTTGGTCATCTGCTTCCATTGCTGCTGTCGAACTAGCAAGTTGTAGAGTTTTAAATCCCCAGCCAGAACCACCTTGAGTTGGGGCGCGGCGAGGTACTTGCGTAGGGCCTCCAACACTGGCCACCCGCGATCGAAAGACGTATCGACGTCGTCGATGGCGAGGACGAATGCGTCAACTTTCAGGAACGTGCAGGCTTCGACCACATAACGTCGAAAGGCACGTTCGAATCCGCCGGCGGCACCTGCTCGGTCAAGGCCCTTGTCTAGAACGAAGTCAGGATCGGCCCAGTCCTTGCCCTGGAGCATCGACTCGCCGATACCGTCGAGGAGGGTCAAACCAGCCGCGAGATCGTAAAGCCTGGTCTTAAAAGCATCATAGGAAGCCTTATCGCCGGAGGTGCGCTCATGGAGGTGGTCTACTGCCGCCTTGATTTTTTCGATAATGATCACGACAATATGCTGCTTGGCCTCTATCAGCGTTGGATCAATGATACCGAGGCTGTAAAGACGGCCGACTTGATCATTTGGAACAGCACCGTCAAGATAGTGACGAAAATCGTCGCTCCCATTCTGAACGTCTTGAATTAGCGCTAGTAGATCGGTGAGGAAGGTAGTCTTGCCATCGCCGCGTCGGGCGCTAATCAGGATCGCGTCGTGGCTGCGATTCGGCATGACGTCGAGAGCTTGCGGCCGACGGGCATACAGATCCTCCGTCTCGGGTCTACCGGACGGATTGGCTACTAGCTTGGTCAGGACGCGCCGGAAGGCATCTCGCCGAATGACGCGGGATCCGCCGGCATCCGGCCGGCGGCCGTCAGCGTTGTGCAACCTTTCGAATGTGGCAGGTCCTCCGCCGAGCGCATCGAGGTCGATGATGACTTCTTCGTTGTCGCCTTGCACGTTAACCCCTGGGGACGCTCTGGATCTTCTTCGCATAAGCTAGCGGCTCGCGAATGGCGAAGCCACCATATAATGTTCCGCGCGCGAACTACGTTCTCTTAGCTCAAGCCACGCGCAATTTCATCCTATCTATGCGAAATTCTAGTGCCGCAGAGGATTCAAGCCGAATAGTATCCCGCGAGTCGTAAGATTGTATGTGAATTATAGATACATATAGGAAATTATACAGTCGAGATCGCATGATGAATTACTGCCGAACAGTCACGGATGCATAGTCTAGTAGAAGGCCAACCAAAACGGATTGGCTCCACTCCCCTGAAACTCGCGCTCGCAAGCAGAGTTGAGGCTTCCGCAACTTATTCAATAGCTCGGAACAAGCCGACCAGACACCCTTTGCGGGAACGCCCTTGTGTCCTTCGCTGGATCACGAGCCGTCATCGCGATACGATCGCATCGTTTGCTCGCGCTGCCGCGCTTTCTGTTTCGGCTCGTGCCTCTCTGGCTTCCTCGTTGCCAGGTGCAGCAAGCTCTGCTGCCTCGGCGTGTCGCTTGGCAGCCGCCGCGTGGTGCATGGCGGCGGCCGCGTGGGCGTCGCGAGGATCCTCACCATCCTCGGCCTGCCGTACTGCCTCGGCCGCCTCGCGACCCGCATCACGCACTGAGTCCAGAACCATGCCCGTCGCCGCGGTCGCCTCGGCCGCCGTGTCGGTCTGCGTCGCCGCGTCAGAGCTCGCGCTCTCCGCGTCCTGGTGCTGGGTCGCGTCGGTGCTCCCACGCGGCTCGCGAGCTTCGTAGTGCATCTCTGCGGCCAGCGCGTGAGCATCGGCCGCAGCCGCGTGCTGACGGGCGGCCTCTGCATGAGCAGCGGCGAGACGGCGGCCAACCAGCCCAGCTCCAGCAACCCTAGAGGAGGTCTCGTGGCGGGGGCTGCTCGACATTGCCGCGTTTCTCTGGTCAGGATGCTTTGCCAGAACACAAAAACACGCGAGGTAGTGTCGAACAATTTTCCGACCCCCAATGCGGTTAACGGCCGTGTACAGCCGTTCTAAATGCGCGGATCATTCTGCTAATTTCTATATGTCCCCACCTGACACGCTGGCCGTCCGCACCATGGGCGCCAGTGAGCAAAGCTGCAATATTGTAGGCGCGACACGCGTGGAAAGCCGCTGCTATGCGAAGGCTCGATCGATCGCACTCGAAGCGGCTTCCCCGCCCCGGACGGCCTGCGTGTAGTGGCTCAGGGTTACCGCTGGGCTCTTATGGCCGGCGATTTTCGCCACGAGACCCACCTCGATGCCTTCGGCCTGAAGAATCGAGATGAACGCGTGGCGCGCCGAGTGTGGGGTGACATACGGGACACCGGCCCGCTTCAGCAGCGGCGCCCACATACGCGTGCGAAAGTTGGCGTACAGCAGGATTCCACCGCCTCCGACTCTCGGCAGCGGCCACGCCTGCCGCTTTCCGAGACCGGGGAACACTCGATGTGGTTCGCCGTCGCGCTTGGGGCAGATCTCCTGCCACGAGACCAGCAGAGCGCGCAGCCGCGCCGACATCGGGATGTCTCGCCGCCCGGCATCCGTCTTCGTGACTTCGCACTGCCGGCCGTCCATCTCCTGCATTCGTCTGATACGGATGACGTTCCGCTCGAAGTCGACATCCTCCCACAGAAGAGCGAGCTGTTCGCTGGGCCGGGCACCGGCAAGGAACGGGAACGCGACATATGGGCCGCGTTCTGCATCAGCCTCAGCGACGGTCAGGACAGCCGCGATCTGTGCGGGCGTGAGAATGGCCTTGCGCACCCGCGGCGCGGCCTTCAACCGGGTCGGCATCGTAGGTGGCCGGATACCGAGATCCTCGGCCGCCAGCGCGAGCGCGCTGCCCAGGTACTTCTTGGCTCGTGCCGCGGTGGAAGGCCCGACCTCCCGCACGAGAAGCTTATGCCAAGCGCGGATGTCGCCGGTCCCGAGACGAGTGACCTTCGTAGCGCCGAGCATCGGTGCGAGCGACGTACCGTGCGGCACGAGACCAGTCTCGGTAAAGATGCGGCGCTGGGCAGGGGTCGCCGAGACCAAGAGCGGCCCAGTGATGTAGCGGGCCCCCTGCTCGTATCCGAACAGGGTCCGGCCTTTCACGTCGCCGCGCCGGCCTTCAAGCCAGCGCGCCACCGCGTCAGCGACCGTGATGACGTCGCGGTCAGGGACATAGGCCCGCGCTTCGACTGCGGCCTGAATCTCGTTGCGCTTGGCAATGGCGTCCTTCTGACGGACGAAGAACAGCTGTGTGCGCTGACCGGATTTCGGGTCGGAGTAATTCAGAACCCAGCGGGTATTCACGACGATCTCACCGGAACGGAGCTTGCGCTGACGGTCGCGCTTCGTCAATGAGATGTTGAACGGCTTGGAGGACATAGAACTCGCTCCACAAGAGGTTTGCAAAGAAAACCATGCGGTTGAAGGAGAAACAACTATTCGGACGGAGGCGCGGTTAACGGACGGCGCGCGACCAGCACTCGTCAGACATCAGCCCGAGACTTTTTGGCAGGTCCGCTCGTAACCCCAAATGGAACCACGGGCTTGAAATGCATTCATCGAGCGGCCTGAGATACGACCGATCGTACTCGTCCGATGCCAGGAATACAGCCGGTTGAGCTTCGCAGGCCGTGGCTCAACGCCCGCGAAGCGGTAGGTCGCAGCTGCTAGGACGCAGGACAGGACGGACGGCACTGGATAGAGGGAGAGAGGGGGGGGTTATATGCGGTGATGATCCCGCACGGTCGCGTGCACCCTCCCCCCACGCGTAATGCGACGTCCGTCCCGTCCTGCGTCCTGTTGTACTTCGATCGTACTGTGCGGCATTACCCCTCGCTTAAGACGCAGGACGGGACAGACAGCGAGAGAAATGGGTAGAGGGGATCTGCGTGTAGCGGTCGCATCGCGCCCCAACATATATATCGACCTCTCATTATTCCCGATGGGACATCCATTCGATCCTGCGTCAGGTCCGCATACCCCGTGTGAGCCAATCAATACTCGGGGAATAAGCCTCCTCTACTACCGCACTCCGGTTCACTCGGCGCTTCGGTTGGATCGGGCAGGATGTCGAATTTGATGCCAATCGCCCTGGCTTTTCTCTTCATGTTGCTGAAGTAAACAGGATTGCTCGGCGTAAATGCGCCCTCGTACTTGCGGATCGCATGCATCCATGTGCCGTCAGCCCACTTCGTGTCCCTGAAGATCTTATCGATTCCGGGCGCGCCCCTGAGCAGGAAAAATCCTGGCTCCTTGTTCTTGATGTTCATCGCGATATCGAGGCTTGCAAGAAACTGAGCGCTTGGCCGTGTGTCCTTGTCTCCGATCTCCATCCTGTCGCGACGCTCGCGAGCGATCCACTGCCCGAGTGACGTGCTACCGATCGGGTATGCGAGGAGGTGATGCAGCGCCTCGACAGCATCGTCGCGGTCGACAACATCGGCATGCTCGGCTGTCGTCGAAGCGAACTCAGCGACTTCTGTGACGGCTTCGTCCTTCGTTGGAACACGCCCGTGCAGGGCCACGAAACCGGCACCGAGAAGCGTGGCTATGTTCGTCCGGAGACGCGAATCCATCCCCGGCATCTCGGCCTCGAAGGCCAAGCGGGCTGGTGCGATCAGCAAGGCCTTCGAGGCCATGAACGCGCACCACCGCGGGCCGGAGTCGGCGAAGTAAGCTAGGTCCGTGGTGATGCGACGCGCCGCTTCCTGGTCATTCTCGTGCATCAAGAGTTCGAACAGCAGAATACGGCTGGCATCCGCTGGCGAAAGGCCGGTGGGATTGATCGCGCTGAAGAAGAAGGTCGTGCGCAGGCTGAACTGCATCGCCTTCCCGTCAGGGGTCCCCTTAAGAATCGGGGTGTCTCCAGACGACGCGCTGCGGGCGAGCATGATGATCGACTTCAGGCGCCCTTGCCTCTGATCGCTCTCGAACTCGTCGATGATCACCGGCAAGCTATCTGGGCCGATGGCTTGGCGGATTCCCGCCTCGGAGCTATCGCCCGTTGTCGAGATGGCGAGGGGGGTGAGAAGCGCTGTGGCGAGGCCGTGTAGCGTGCTCTTCCCCGCCTTCGGTGGACCAAAGACGAAGCAATGCGGACGCCAGTCGAGGACGCCACAAATCGGCGCGATCGCCAGCCATCCGAACAGCAACCTGGCGTTCTTCGTGTCGCGGAACTTGAACTGTTCCAAAAGGTCCGCCAAGCGACGCGTGTCAAAGCTAGCGTCGGGCGGCAGGGAGATCGGCTTGAAGCAGAGATACTGCCGCTTTAGGCCCTCGCGGATCGGCCCACCCAGATTGAGCACGATCTCCCGCTCCTCGACCCAGACCCCGCGACCGCGGACTTCCAGAGGATCGAAGGGACCAGCGCGCTTGCACGCAGCGATCAGCGCTTCGCCCGCAGCCGCGGCATTGAAGGGTCGCCTGTCATCACGGAACTGGCGCCCCCAGAACGAGGAAGGGGCGACGCCCTGAAGCCATTGGCTCGACAAGAGCTGCTGAGCGCTAGCGGGGATGATGATGTTGCGGACTGGATCGCGCAGGGCGAAGGTGCCGTCCCGGCTGTAGCCGAGCGGGATAGGTCCTTCTTCGCCTGGACTGTATTGTCGAGGTCCGGAGCCAATCTGGACGGGCGACTTGATCCTTCCGTGGTACGGGCACGCGAGACACCCGTCGTGGCCGAGATCAATTTCGATCGACTCGCATGTACGCGGTGCGTCAGCCTCGACCGCCCGCTGGAACTTCTTCTGCGCCTCACTCTGATCGTAGCCAGAATGCGCACCGCTGTAGGCGTGGAAGATCTCCTCGCCGTCGCGGCAACACGCAGTGATGCTCGCTGCCGCGAACCACTCGGGTTCGGACGCGGTTGCCACCCCGTCGCCGGTCTTGAGCTCGTACCAGGAGCACCCGCGCCGGATCTCCTCGTGATCGGCCTGCCCGAACCCATCGCTCGGCCGTCGCTTACGGGCCGGCCGCGTCGGCGGTGCGGCCGGCGGCGTGATGATCCGCTCGATCTCGGCGAGCCGGTAGCGCTTGGCCGGATCGAACGCGAGGAGCACGACTGGCTTCTTCGCGCCACCCTTGAGATTGAGCGTCCCCGGGAGGCGGAACGCCCGGGTGATGTCGCCGACGGCGTCGATCTCGGCGCCGCGCTCGCGGAAGATCGCTTGCATGTGGCGGCTGAATGCGGCGGTGACCCGCTTGGCCGCTTCGAGCTCGTCCGGGTGCTCAATGACGAAGGGCCGGTCGAGAAACCAGTGCCAGTGCTCGCCGTTGCCGGTCGAGACGACCGCTGAGGGAGGTAGAGGAAGACCCTCGCGGATCACGGCGGCGGCCGCGGCGTCCGCGACGTACCGCTTAGCGCTGTTCTTCATCACGGCAAAGTCGACATCGACGAAGAGCCCGGACACCTGCCGGACCGTTGCAATGCTGCCGCGAGACCGCGCCGAGAGCCGCTTCTGCTGGGTGCCAATCACGCCGTAGAGGTCGTTCTCGCCCTTCAGGCGCTCGATTTCATCGCCAAGTACGCTCCACTGAGTGTGATCGAAGAAGGCGGTCTGCTTTGTGGGCAGGACGAAGAGCGCCTGGACGCCAGCGAAGTCGTCTCCATGGACGGCCTTTAGGAACTCCACAGGGCCGATTTCACGCTGGGCAACGGCCCGCGCACTGTTACGCTTACCGGACATAGAACTGCCTTCCAGCGGCCTGTAAGCCGCAAGTTGAATGGGATTTGAATGGTTGGGTGCAGGGCACGAACGGCTATCGCGTGACGCGAACAGCGTTCGTTATGGGGCTTCGAGGATGAGCCCGCCGAGTGAGCGTCAGTCCTAGAGCGAGCAGTTCCCGCTCATGACCCGCTCAAGGTCAGAGCGCTTAACGTACGGACGAGAGTTCAGGAGGCGGTACACTGGCACGATACCGAGACGGGCTGCGCGCTGTATTTTGAAGTACGGCACGTTTAACGCCTGGGCTGCCTGACGAAGTGTTAGGTAAGATTCGGCTTCGCTCGTATGGCGGTCTACGCTACGCATCGTACTCACTCCGCGTCAGCTCTATGGCGACGCGGAGAACGGTACGACGGTGTTCAGCCCGTGGCTTCCCGACCCTCAGGGTCTGATTTCAAGCTCGTTCAAACCGATTCGCCGACAGCGGCGGGAGAACGCGCCGCGGGACCAGGGGGTCCTGCACCATGCGGCTAATCTCAGCCAAAGAAATCTTCGTGTAAGAAGTTTTGAGATCACCAGAGTATTGATCTGGCCGGCCGCCGGATCCTTTCCGCTTCTCGAGCATGCACTCGTACCACTCGACCTGGTATGGCCCCCAAGGCTTCAGCTCGCCGGCCTTTATATTCTCAATGACGGCAATCAGCTCACTGCGTGCATCGCCAATGTCTCGCGATTTACTCTGGACTGTCTCGTGCATCCAATGCGCATACCAATGGCGCTGGATCTGGGTGGCATCACCGATCGACATCATACATTGATGAAACTCGCGTTTGTATATAGCTTCATTTCCAAGATATAGCTCAACATAAACCCCGAAGTAAAAATTCAAGAGCGACCATAGATGCAGAAATTCGGTGTTTACGGTTTGTTGGGATAGCAATTCTTCGAGTTGTCTCCAGTTCGGGCGGCCATCGTTTTTGTACTTGTCATCGGTGAAATTGTCGTCATCCGAAAAGCCCAACATGTATGCTAGGTCGGTGAGACGTTCACGTTTCTCTTTGTCGAGGATCACGACGCAATCGTTCCGCCGCCAATCCTCAACGAGCTTGCTCGCGATCATGCCATGAGTCATGTCGCTTAGCTTACAACGCTCGATGTCTTGCTCTGAAGCAACCCTGAAGGGAATTATGGCTGCGCGAATGCCGTCAAACTCGGCGCGTATTGCGGACCAGTCGATTTCGAGACGACGAGTTCTGGCCACGGCCATGCTCCACATTATTGCGCGAGCGTAGGTCGGCGCGCTTGCAACTTCGTTATGGTGATGCTGTCTGGTCGTCTGTAGGGCGGCATCCCCCGACATGCGGGATGCGCGCTCGTCGGATTGTCACTCGGTCGGCAAACCGAGCGCGGCCTCGAAAGACGTTTGCACGCTCAAGCGCGTACAGACCGGAAGCGCCTACCCAGACGATGGCTCCAGCTTCTCAAGTACCGTAGACGCCACCGCAGACGTTCGTCTCACCGAGACGTTCGCAATACATATCCTTCACCTCGACCTTCTGCGTCGCGGGGTTCATGAATTTGTATCTTTGCCAGAACGAAGCGTTATGGAGTGCCAGATCGCTCCGCTCCTTGATGAATAGCTTGCCGTCCGGATCCTTGGCGTCGATCAGATTTTGGCCGATGAAGTCGGCCCGTTGTCCATGGGCAAGGACCCTACCATCCAGGCCGAGCACGGTAATGTAAAGATCGCGGTCGTGGAACTGGCCGCCCTTCTGGCTGAATTCGGCATAGGCCGTGGCGTCCCCCTGTTCCTTTATGAAGACAACTGCCTTCTTCACCATGGCGACGGCTTCTTCCTTCGTCGCGAACTCGGCTGCCGTTGCTGGCCCAATTGTCAGCACCAAGGCCATCAGACCTGATGCCCAGAGTGTTGCTGTTTGCCTAGTCATCATGATCTCCTGCTGGATCGAGAGTGGCGAGTCCGCTTCAGAATAGAATCACGAATACGATTGACATATCCCTACATATAGCGGCTTTTTCATTAGATATCTGGGATCGATCTTGCGGATGATTCAAGCATTTCGTCCAGTATTCCTAGCATCTGTCGCACACTATTACGTATGTCTACTATTGATGCGGTGGCGGCGAGTTCGGTCCGACCCGCCAGGGTCAGGAAGGCGACAAGCACCGCGTCCGATTTCGCAGCCAAAGACACGAGGTGCTCCTCATTCGGACCGTAGCGACCCGCGAACCAGTTCTTGACTGTCCGCTCGCTTGCGCCCGTCCAACCCATGGCGATCTTAGCGGCGGCCGGCGTCGTGCCGAGTTCCCGCCGAAGGGCCTCGCAGATCTCGCTGGCGACCGCTGACGGAGGACGTTCGCCGCCACTGGCACCGCCCGCGATCGGTAATGATCTGCCCTTTTTCGGAAACGACATCCTCGGCCTCCTACGCATAGGGTCAGGCGCCGGCATGCATGGCCACCATTCGGTACCATCGCCGGCGGCTAGGGCCGGCAGCGGGAGGTGCGTCCTTGAGCTCGGGGCGACGGACACCGACATTGGACAGCGGCACGGGCCGGCTGACCCGCGCGGCTGCGTACCTACGCATGTCGACGGACATGCAGAGCTTCTCCACGGAGGGTCAACTCGCACACATCCAAATATATGCCGAGCGTCGCGGGTTCGACGTAGTCCGCGTCTACGAGGATGCCGGCCGGAGCGGCCTGACCGTCGACGGGCGTGAAGCGTTCCGGCGTCTGATCGACGATGTGGTCTCAGGTCGCGCAGACTTTGAGGCCATCCTGGTCTACGACATCAGCCGTTGGGGCAGGTTCCAGGACGCCGATGAGGGAGCGCACCTAGAGTACATCTGTCGGCAGGCCAGGATCCGAGTCCATTACTGTGCCGAGCAGTTCGAGAATGACGGGAGCATGGCTTCCGGCATCATGAAATCGCTCAAGCGCTACATGGCGGCCGAGTACAGTCGGGAACTCTCCGACAAGGTCTATGCCGGGCAGTGCCGTCTGATCGAGAAGGGCTTCCGACAAGGGGGGATGGCTGGGTACGGCCTGCGGAGACTTCTCGTGGATGAGGGCCGCGCGCCGAAAGCGGAACTCTCATATGGCGAGCGCAAAAGCCTTCAGACTGACAGAGTCATCCTCGTACCGGGCCCGGAGACTGAGCTCCTCACGGTTCGCCGGATGTACGACCTGTTCGTCGCTGGGGTGCCTGAGCGCGAGATTGCCGCCACTCTGAATCAGGATGGTGTCCGCACCGACCTCGGGCGCCCATGGACGCGCGGCACCGTGCATCAGGTCCTAACCAACCCGAAGTACGCTGGTGACAACGTCTATAACCGCGTGTCGAACCGTCTCAAACGTTGTCGTGTAGTTAACACTCCGGAGCGGTGGATCGTCGCCCGGGATGCCTTTCGGGCCGCTGTACCTCGGGACCTTTTCGAACGCGCCAGGGCTATCGTGGAGGGGCGCAGCAAGCGCTACGACGACGCCGAGCTCCTCGCGCTGCTATCTGGGCTGCTGCGGGCAACCGGGGCACTGTCGGGCCTCATCATCGACGAGCGGGACGACATGCCGTCGAGCAGCGTCTACCGCCGACGTTTTGGCAGCCTACTACGAGCCTATCAGATGGTGGGGTACGCGCCGGGCCGGGACTACCGATACCTAGAGATCAACCGCCGGCTCCGCGACCTGCATCCCGGCGTCGTCGACGAGGTTATAGCCGGACTGCGCGATGCCGGCGGGTCTGTCCATCGTGATCCGGCAACCGATCTCCTGACCGTCAACGGCGAGTTCGTTGCGTCGGTCGTGATCGCCCGAAATCGTCAAACTGAGGCCGGCCACTCGCGTTGGCGCATTCGCCTGGATGCAGGCTTGGCGCCGGACGTGACGTTGGCCGTGCGAATGGACATCGGGAACCTGGCCCCACTCGACTACTACGTCCTTCCTCGGATCGACATGACCGAGCCCACCCTACGGCTGGCTGAATTCAACGGACTGTCGCTCGACGGATACCGGTTCGACGATCTGTGCTTCTTCTACTCGCTGGGCGCTCGGGCCAGCTTCTCGGAGGCGGCGTGATGGAGCACATCAGCAGGCGAATCGCAATGATCGCGGTGGATCGGATCACCGTCCTCAACCCCAGGACGCGTGAGCGTCGCAAATTTGGTGAGATCGTCCGAAACATCGACAACGTCGGTCTAAAGCGCCCCATCACCTTGACTCGAATCCCATCCGCGGACGGGGCCGAATCCTATGGGGTCGTCTGCGGTGAGGGACGGCTCAGAGCATGCGTGGAGCTGGGCGAGACCGAAGTCGCGGCCATCGTGATCGAGGCGAGCGAGGAAGATTGCCTTGTCAGGAGCCTCGTCGAGAACTGCGCCCGCAGGCAGCACCGGCCAGCGGAACTCCTGCACGACGTCGGAACCCTTCGCGGCCGCGGCTACAGCGACCGGGAGATCGCCGCCAAGATCGGTTGCACGCCAGAATGGGTGAACATGATCGCCAACCTGATTAGTCACGGCGAGGAGCGCCTTCTCGCTGCCGTAGAGACCGGCGTCCTGCCCATTAGCGTCGCCATGCAGATATCTAAGTCGGACGAGGCTGGCGTGCAGGCGCTCCTCACGCAGGCCTACGCCGAAAAGAAGCTCAAGGGCGGTAAGCTTGTGAAGGTTCGTCGCTTGATCGACGCTAGGTTCAAGTCTGGGCGTGTTACCCCGATGACCCCATTCGGACGCAACAAGGATAAGAATTACCGGCCCAGCTCGACCTCAGCACTCCTTAGAATCTACCAGAAGGAAGCTGATCGGCAGCGGATTTTCGCAAAGAAGGCTGAGGTCACACAGTCCCGCCTGATGTTCGTCGTTGAAGCGCTCCGACGGCTCAGGTCGGACGAGGACTTTGTCACGCTGCTCCGCGCAGAGGATTTGGATGCCATGCCGTCCGACCTTGACCGCCGGATGAATGGAGGCCTGACATGAACAACTCGAATCGGCGATCGTTGTCGTTTGGCTTCGAGCCCGAAACAATTTTTGTCCCGATCGCCGCGCTTACGCCGGTCAAGACCTTACGAGCGTCGGTCAAGGCCAGCTCCAAATATGCTCAGATCGCCCAGTCGGTTCGAGAGATAGGATTGGTCGAGCCGCCTGTCGTTGCACGCGATCGTGCCGTCCCGGACCGATATCTATTGCTGGACGGGCACATGCGTATCGAGGTCCTCAAGGAACAGGGACACACAGAGGTCGAGTGCCTAGTGTCGACTGACGACGAGGCTTTCACCTACAACAGGTACATCAACCGCCCTTCGCCGGTTCAAGAGCGCGCGATGATCGTTCGTGCCATTGAGAGAGGCGTTCCAGAAGGAAGAATTGCTGCCGCTATGTCACTCGACGTTGTGAGCGTGCAGCGGCGGGTAAAATTGCTCGACGGCATCTGCCCGGAGGTCATTGCGCAATTGTCCGATAGACATTGTCCCATGGCTGTGTTCGACATCCTGCGGAAGATGAAGCCGTTGAAGCAGATGCAGACGGCGGATGTGATGGTCAACCATAACAATTTCAGCGTCGCCTTCGCCGCCGGGATGCTATCCACCGCATCCGAGACCGAGCTCGTGAAAGGAGCAAAGATCAAGCCCAAGGGCATCTCAGCCGTTGCAATGGCCCAGATGGAACGCGAACTCGCTAACATGCAGGCGGCCATCGGGTCGGTGGAAGCGTCGTTCAGCCAGGACAATCTGCATCTGATGGTGGCCAAGGGCTACTTGGCCAAGCTTCTCGCGAATCACCGCGTCCGGCGGTTTCTGGAGAGCAGGTATCCCGCTTACCTAGAGCAATTCGTGGCCATCTCAGACATCACGTCCACCCTGTCGGTCGATGCCGTCGCCTAGATGGATGGTCTCGGGAAAGGTGTGATGAATTGATCCTGAAGCGATCGAGCTCTTTCGTCCGCGCTTCCAAGATGAAATCGGTGGGCACGAGGCTGCGCAGGCTGTTATGTCTGAAATTGTGATTGCAGGCATCAACGAGAGTAGATTCAGGTGCGCTCGAACCTGCACAGTTCCGATAGAGCCGAAAATGCATCTATCGCTCTTGGGTCGATGGCTTCGCAGCGGCCCATCCGAGCATCCTTCCAGCGGCGACTGCGCGGACTTCAATGCCGATCCCGCCATCATGGGGCCAGATTAGTGGGATGTGGTGCTCGTCGACGCGGCGAACGATGCCATGCCGTCCGCTTCGACCATTGCAGCGAAGGTGTTGAAGGCTTCCTGATCCGTCGCGAAGGTTGCCAGCCAAGCAGTGCAGCGACCAGATGACAGGTCAATCACCTCTAGTCGCCAAGGCTCCTGCGTGCCGGCATAGCGGTAGATTTCAACATCCACCTTCCCACCATCGCGACTGAAGGTGCCGGACAGCGGCGAATGCTCGAATTCGCGGTCGTCATCTGTAGGCGGCAGACTCATAGGTTGCACGTACTTCATCCGTGGTAGCAGTCGCGGTTACCGTTACGTGGCAACGCGCCAATCGATCGGGTTCCACATCGTTTCGCAGTGTCGAGCGAAGCGAGGTCGAACCGCTTGGTGTAAGCTGGGAAGGAAAGCGTCAATTTCTGAGAAGATACATCCAACTGCATTAAATGTCGCGACAAGGCGAATCCGCCTCTTCTAAGCGGCAGGTCGTAGGTTCGAGCCCTACCGGGGTCGCCAGCAACTTGCCCGCTGCGGGGATGATGGAGCGGGTTTCACGGTGCCGCAGCGTCCTCCTCTGCGTTCACGGCACCGACGCGACCTCGACGCCGCGGAACTCACCGCCATCCGAGCAGAACGACGAAGCCGGAAAACGTGAGGGCGGAGGCCATGAGGGCGAACGGGGCGATGTCCATCAGGGCCGCGTAGCGGCGAGCCGCAGGCTCGGCCATCGGGCGTTCGGCCGCTGCGGCACGATCACCGCCGCTCCGGCCATCCTGGTTCGAACCGAAGAGCGCTCTGGACCGTTGATGGCCGTTCAGCGTGACCGTTCGAAGAGCCTCCCATGGACCGCCCCCGCCGCGTCGGCCTGCCCTGGTACGCTCCGGAGCGCTACGCGGAGTTGCGCGCGCGCTTGGCGGATGGCGCCAAGCTGCCGCCCGACTATGAGACGTGGCGCGTCGCCACCGAACAGATGGAACGCGAGGTGCAGCGCAGCGGCGTAGAGGTCGTGCGCGTGCCGATCGAGCCGGAGATCTTCGCCGCGTGGTGCGAGCGGGCCGGGCTTCAGAGAGATGCGGCGGCGCGCGCCCGATACGCCGCCGCGGCACTGGCGGCCGACTGGGCGATCTGAGGAGCGCGGCGGCGTCCCAAGGGTGATTCGTCGCGCCGCCCCCGGGCGGCGCGGGCGCAGTTCGGCCAGCGCGTGACAGCCGGGCGGTCGGGGCCGCCCGGCGGCTCGCATCCGGGTGGGCGACGGGGGCGATCGCGGCGCGACCCGGATCGCGTTCGGAACGCCAGGGGGCGCCCGCCCTCGACGGCGGGTGGCCGCAAGCCGGGATCCCGACGCCTTCACGTCACGACCTGCGTCGGCGCGTGCGGACCCACCGGCCGGCCCGACAGGCTCCGCTTCCACCGGGCGCGCAGGACGGCGGGCCGGAGGCCGTGCCGCTCCTCCAGGAAGTCGGGGTCCGTGATCCGGTCGGTGCGGAAGTGCCGGAATTCCCCGCGCAGCTCGCACCAGCCGGCCAGCATCCGTGCCTGATCGAAGAACCCGACGATCACCGGCCAGATCACGCGCCGGCTCGGATCGCCGCGCGCATCGCGGTAGTCGATGCGAATCTTGCGGCCCTCGCGGATCCAGGCCCGGGTCCGCGCGACATCGATCCCGTCCGCGGTCTGCGTGAAAGCCGGCGGCGTACCGATCGAGGGATCGGCGATGAACGGATGCAGGCGCTCGGGCACGACGGCGGTGATCTTGGCGATGAGATCGCGCGCCGCCTTGGCGAGGACCGGCTCGCCCCGGCCCGCAACCCATTGCGCGCCGAGGACCGCCGCCTCGATCTCGTCGGGTGTCAGCATCAGCGGCGGCATGTCGAAGGTCTCGCCCAGCACGTAGCCGAGCCCGGCCTCGCCCAGGATCGGCACGCGCTGGCCGACGAGATCGGCCACGTCCCGATAGACCGTGCGGGCGGACACCTCCAGCTCCCGGGCGATCTCGGCGGCGGTCACCGGGCGCGGCGCACGCCGCAGGATCTGGATGATCTGAAACAGCCTGTCGGCGCGGCGCATCACTCGACTCCTGCTGACAGGATGCTGTCAGCAGGGTGGTCCTACAAGCCTCCCGTCGCGGCCATCCCGCCCGCCGTGACGAAGGAACCGCGCCATGATCACCCTGTATCACGCCCCGCAATCGCGATCCTCACGCATGATCTGGCTGCTGGAGGAGCTGGGCGTTCCCTACGCCATCGAGCCGGTCTCGATCTTCCGGCCGATGACGGGGGAGGGCGTGCCGGATGCCGCCAACCCGCATCCCGACAAACGCGTCCCGGCCCTCCTGCACAACGGCGTGCTGGTCGCGGAGTCCCTGGCCATCGTGCTCCATCTGGCGGAGCACTTCCCCGAAGCGGGGCTGGCGCCGGCGATCGGCGACCCCGATCGCGGCGCATACCTGACTTGGCTGGCTTGGTACGTGGCAGAGTTCGAGCCTGCCCTGTTCGCCGGCATGGCGGGCGAGCTCCCGGGATCGCCGCAGAAGCGGCGCGCCCACGAGGCGGTGGTCCGCCGCCTCGAAACCGCCCTGGCGCGCGGCCCCTACGCGATGGGTGAGAGGTTTTCCGGCGCCGACATCCTCATCGCCAGCGCGCTGGGCTTCGGCCGCGCCGCGTTCCCGGCCAGCGAGGCCTTCGAGGCCTATCTGGAGCGCTGCCGGGCGCGACCGGCCGCCCTCCGCGGTGCGGCGCGGGACGGTGCCTCCGGTCTTCAGCAGGGTGCCTAGGGCGCCCTCCGCCGAAGCGGATGCCGGTTCTGTGGAGGGGCCCGCGCCAGAAGGACGGACCGAGCCCGCACCGCGCCGGCGTGCAGCGCGGTGCGGGCTCCGCCGGCCATCGCCGCGCAGACGATGTGCGGGGCGCCCTCCACCGCGGGTGTTTCAGGACACGCCGGACCTGAATGCTTGAGCTTACATCAGGATCACACCGCGAACGCCGCCGCACATCTGATGGAGATGACGATGACCTGGACGAACCGCATCACGATCGCCGCCACCCTGATCGCGGGCGCGATCGCGCTGGTCACCTACGCGCAGGCTCTGAGCCTTCCCGCGCATTTCGCATAGGACGGACCGGCGGGACGGCCGACCGTCGCATCCCGTGCCGCGCGGGCGGCGAAGGCCTCCGCACCGCGCCGGGGCAGGCTCAGCCGTGTCGCTGAACCTGCGCCGAACGGTTCCGCAATGCAACGTGACGCATCGCACCGCACGCGCCCGGCCGATCCGGCATCATCGTTGCAGTTGGTTTTCCCGGGCCTTTGAAGGCCCGCCGCGTGATGAAAGGAGTGCACGACATGGTTCTGAAGGGCTTTTCCTACGCGATGATCGGCGCTTTCCTGGGCGGCCTCGCGATGACGGTGACCGGCTCGGCCGGCGTCCTGATGGGCTTCTGAGCGACGAGGACTGGCAGCCCTCGAGGCTGCCCTGGCGACGGTCTTCGCGGGCGGCGGGGTTCTTGCCCCGCCGTCTTCGCGTTCGGGGACCGGGCAGATCGCGGCACCGCCGCGCACGCAGCCAACTTCCAGTCGCCGGCCGGCCCAGCGGGATCCGGCAGGCGCATAACGGCCGGGCGCAGTGCACCGCTCCCAATCGACGGTAAAGCGAACCGGAATCCCGCCGGCATGCGGGATCGGGCCCGACAGTCCCTCACCGTGCGAAGCGGATCGTCGGTTCGAGACCGCCGGGGTCGGCACGCCGCCGGCCGCCTCGGCCGGTCTCCCGAGGCTCGGGCCGGCCGCTGGAGCCGAGTCCGAGCATCAGGCCGGTCACGTCCCTCGGTGGGATCGCTCGGATCGATCCTTCCGCGACGGTGCGGCCTCCGTTGATCTTCGGGCGTAAGGCGGGCCGGTCCGCAACCGGCCCGGCGCTGTCCGTCAGGCCGCCTCCCTCCGGGTCACGACCAGGGCCCAGATCGTCGCCGGGATCCATCCGATGATCGTCAGGTGGAGGATGATGCAGAGGATACCCTGAAGCACCTTTCCGCGCAGGAACATGGCGAGCCATGGCGCGAGAAAGCAGATGAGGATCATGATCATGGGGGTGACGTGTCTCCGGGTTCGAGAGCGAACACGGAAAGCGCCGGCTGGTTCCTGGGGGCCGGGCCTCCGCCGCGACACGCATCGGATCGAGGTCCCGGATCGAGATCCCGGATCGAGGCTCCGGGGCGCAGGGCGGATGCCGGTTCGGCGCCGGAGGGCTTGTGAGAACGGGCATCCGACGCCGTGCCGGTTCGCCCGGGGCCGGGTGCGGCTCTAGGCGCCGAGCCGCGCCCTGAGGCGCGAAGCCCGGCCGGATCCGTCGATGCACTCGATGCCGCCGCCGGCGTTGAGCGTGTGGAGACAGCTGCCGGGCCAAGCCGGCCCGGGCTCGATCCGGCCGAGGACGGTCTGGGCGAACCCGTCTTGGTCCAGCCGGTCGATCCGCGCCAGCGACAGGGCGCGGCCGTAACCGTGGGCGCAATCCTGAACCGGACGGATCAGGCGCCCGCCGCGCGCGACGATCCGGCCCGCGGGCCGCGCGAACGAGGGGTCGACCAGAACGGGATTGGCCGGATGCGGCACATACGGTCCCCGGAAGTCGGGGGCCGACCAGAGATACAGCGCGTCGTGGTGGCACCCCGATCCCGCCGGGGCGCCGGGGGGGGCGTCGCGCACGGTGGCGAAGAGCCACCAGCGGCCATCCTGTTCGAGGAGCGTCGCGTCGCTCGCGACCACGCCGGAGAGGAGCGTCGCTTCCTTCACCCAGCCGCCGGGGTAGCGCGTCGCCCGGTAGAGATCGACCGTGCCCGCCGCGGAACTCTCCGGCACCATCCAGACGGCGCCCGCCCGCGCGAACACGAACGGGTAGGAGAGGTGATACGGCTCCTCCAGCACGGGGATGGGCGCCCCTACGGGACCGTCCGGCCCGAAGCGGACGGCCGAGATGATCGCCTTGCCGGTCGCGTGCGGGAATTCCTCGACGAAGACGTGGGTCGTCCCATCGGCGGCGAGCGGGAACGGGTCGGCGTAGAAGCGACGGCCGTCGTCGGGCAGGATCTGCCATCCCCCCTCGGGATGGCGCCCCAGGTCGATGAGATCCGGCCCGCGCAGAACCCGCCATCCGGTGCGCCAGTGCGGCGCGTGATAGCACAGCCTGTACAGGCGGCCGACGAGACTGCGGGCCAGCAGCCGCGCCGGTCGGGACGCCCGGATCCGCGCCGGGCGCGCGGGCCCGGCGGCCGCCGGGGCCGGGATCTCAGCCGCGGCGCGGCCCGCCAATCGGTCCCGCAGCGCGGCGGCGACCAGCGTGGTCGTGCGCACCAGCGCGTCCTCGAACGACAGCGCGATGGAGCCCCGGTAGTCCGATCCGAGGCGTCCCGAGACCAGGACGGTGTCGCCTTCCAGCAGGTCGAGGCGCGGCACGCGGCCGGCGAGCAGGCTCCCGAGCAGGCCGGTCTCGCCGAAGCCGCCATCGTAAGCCACCCGCCAGACCGGGCAGCGGGCGACCGCATCGCCACACAGGTCGAGCAAGAGGTCCGGGGCCGCGGGATCGGTCCAGGCGGCCAAGTCCGCCGGCGGCACAGGCGCCGACCCGTTCGGGGCCACCCGGAAGATCAGGGATTCCAGCCGGAACAGGAGGTCGGCCTGGACCGGCCAACCGTCCGGGCCGGGTGCGGCCTCGACACTGACGGCTTCGATGCCGGGCAGGCCCGAGAGTCGCGTCAGCAGCGCGACGTGCCAGCGGCGCGGGTTCGCGCCGTCGAGGCGAACTCTCACATGCATGGCAGCCGGGTTCCTATCGATGGGTCGCTCAAGACAATGACTGTCGATCCCGTCTATTTTCCCGCTGGTAACGGGAGTGATAACTTTGGGCGGCCCATAGGATTTACCGTCGATCGGCTTCCGGACAGCGGCGAGGGTGCCGAAACCCGATCATCCGCGCGGCGCGCGATTGCCGGCGACTGGCTCGGCGGCCCGGTCCGGAATCCCGCGGGATCGATCTCGAGTGTCAGGCCCGGCCCAGGCGGCGCCCTCCCCCCCACGAGGCCGGCCGGTCGCGCAGGGGCACCTGTGGCTCGACAGCCACAGGTGCGGACGTAGGCACAGTGCGATGCAACCAAAACGCCTTCACATTGTTCTCGCGCGCGCTCGCGGTATGCGCGATGTATTTCGGCACGTCGGCGAATCTTGCGGGATGATTTACTATGACATTGCCCGCCATCGACGGGCGGTGTGTCCGTAAAACTACAGCCATTTTCGTCGATGATCGGTAGCCATACGTCCAGATCGAAATTTGGACCTTACCTCATGACCAAGCTCCTGGCCTCGCTGGCTGCCTTCACCGCCCTGACCGCTGCCGCCTCGGCCGCCGACCTGCCGCGCCGCGCCGCCCCGCCGCCGGTCTTCACCCCCGTCCCGGTCTTCACCTGGACCGGCGCCTACTTCGGTATCAACGCCGGCTACGCTTTCGACGCCAGCGACCGCAACACCGGCAACACCTTCGCCGTGCCGTTCCCCTACGCCGCTCCCGGCACCGTCGCCTCCTTCCGCAACCGCAGCCAGGACGGCTTCTCCGGCGGTGGCCAGATCGGCTACAACTGGCAGCTGACCCCCGGCTCCGGCGTCGTGTTCGGTATCGAGGCGGACGCCCAGTACCTCGACTTCGGCCGTAACCGGAACAACGCCTTCGTCGCCGGCGCGCTGGCCCCCGGCTACTACGTCACCGACCCGCGCGGCCTCTCCAGCCTCGACTTCTTCGGCACCGTCCGCGGCCGCCTCGGCTACGCCTTCGACCGCACCCTCGTGTACGGCACCGGCGGCTTCGCCTACGGCTCCGGCAGCGCCGACCGCTCCTTCGGCGGCTACGCCGGCAACGACAGCTTCCGCACCGGCTGGGCCGTCGGCGGCGGCGTCGAGTACGCGCTCCCCACCGACTCCTTCCTGAACTTCTTCCGCTCCTCGGCCGTGACGCTCAAGGTCGAAGGCCTGTACGTCAACCTCGACCGCAACACCCGCAACCAGGGCGCGTTCGTCATCAACGCCGCCAACAACTTCCCCGTCGTCTACAGCGGCATCGGCCGCCGTTCCGACGAGTTCGCCGTCGTCCGCGCCGGCCTGAACTACAAGTTCGGCTCCTACTAAGACCGCGCCGCGGCGGTCGGATCCCGACCGCCGCGCCAAGCCGAACTCGCAAGGGGCCGCGTCCGAAAGGACGCGGCCCCTTCGGCGTTCGGAGGCCGTCGCGTCTGCGACAGGACGGACTTTCCACGGCCTCAACCGCGGAGCGCTGTGAACCAGGGCCGGGCGACCTCGGAGCGGGTGGCCCGCCCCGGATGGCTTCGCTGCACGCGTGAAACCTGGACGCCGGCCTCGTCCGAGCGCTTCACGCGGAATCCGTATCGAACCGCCCGCCGGGCGTGCGGCGCGTCGAGAGCCTGTGCGGCCCGGTCCGCAGCCGATTCTCTATTGGTCAGAGCCGGGGGATCAGCCGATCGCCCAGAAGAGCGGCAGGGCGCCCGCAAGGAACAGCGCGGAGGAGATGAGCACGGCGACGCGCTCGCGATGACGGAGGATGAGGGCGTGGGGCTGGGCGAACATGCGATGAGGGCGCTGGGTGAGCCGGATCGGCGGTGCGCGGTCATGCTGGCCTGCGAACCTTGACGGATCGGGGGCAGGTCACGTCATCCACAGGCGGTCGTCGTCGGGTGTCGCGGCCGCGCCACAGAGGCCGGCGCGGCGCCCGCGGTCCCGGCGGACCCCGGAACGCGTCGAGGCCGCAGGGCGGCTATCGCCGCCGTGGGACGCCGGCCGATCGGGCGGCCCGATCCGGCCCCGCATCGACCGTCCGGGCTCCGAGCCGTCGTCGATCCGCAGCGTGCCTCAGGCGACGGCCGCGTCCGGGCGGCCCGGTGCCACGAAGCCTTCGCACGCACCGATCTCCTCGGCGAAATGCTCGATCGGCTGCGGCTTGCTGATCAGATAGCCTTGAGCCTCGTCGCACGCCTCCGCGGCCAGGAAGCGCATCTGCGCATCCGTCTCGACGCCCTCGGCCACGACGCTCATCCCCAGGCTGCGGCCGAGCCCCAGGACCGCGCGCACGATCACAGCGGCCTGGGCGCTGACCTCGACATGGCCCACGAACGACCGGTCGATCTTGATCTTGTCGAAGGGGAACGCCTGCAGCGTCGCCAGCGACGAGTAGCCCGTCCCGAAATCATCCATCGCGATGGAGATGCCGAAGGCCTTCAGCCGACGCAGGATGCCGAGCGCCCGCGCCATGTCGTTGATGATCAGGGTCTCGGTGATCTCGAGTTCGAGCCGCGTCGGCGCCAGGCCCGTCTCGGTGAGGATGGCCAGGATGCGCTCGGGCAGATCCGCCTGCTGGAACTGGCGCGGGGAGAGGTTCACCGCCACCTTCAGCGGACGGGACCACCGCGCCGCCTCCCGGGAGGCGGCGCGCAGCACCCACTCCCCCAGCAGCAGGATCAGGTCGCTCTCCTCCGCCAGCGGGATGAAGGCATTCGGCGGCACCAGCCCGCGGGTCGGATGCTCCCAGCGCACCAGCGCCTCGAACCCGACGAGCCGGCCGGTGGCGGTGCTCACCTGCGGCTGGTAGTGCAGGATGAGTTCGTCGCCCTCGATCGCCTGGCGCAGATCCCGTTCCAGGTCGCGCCGGGCCGCCTCGGCCTCGTCCATCGTGGGCTCGAACACCCGATGGGTGTTCCCGCCCTCCGCCTTCGCCCGGCAGAGGGCGAGATCGGCGCGCCGGAACAGCGTCTCGCTATCGGGCCCGTGGCCGGGCGCCTGCGCGATGCCGACGCTCAGGCCAACCTTCAGCCGCTGCTTGCCGAAGCGGATCGGCGCCTGCACCGCCGCGATGAGGCGCGCCGCCAGGGTCTCGGCGTGGGCGGGATCGCCCGCATCGGCCACCAGCACGGCGAACTCGTCGCCGCCGAGGCGCGCCACCATGTCCTCGGCCCGCAGTACCGCGCGAATGCGATGGGCCACCGCCCGGAGCAGGAAATCCCCGGCCGCGTGGCCGAGGCTGTCGTTGACGGCCTTGAAGCGGTCGAGGTCGAGGCACAGCACCGCGCAGGCGCCGCCGTGGAGATGCAGGTCGGCGAGCCGGATCTCCAGCCGCTCGTAGAACAGCGCGCGGTTGGGCAGGTCGGTGAGGCCGTCGTGGCGCGCCATGTGGGCCACCTGCCCCTCGGCCGCCTTGCGGGCGCTGATGTCGATCTGCGTGCCGATGAAGCGCAGGGCACGGCCATCCGCGGCGCGGGCCACGACCTTGCCGCGGGTCATCATCCAGGCCCAAGTGCCGTCCTTGCGCCGCATGCGGTGCTCGCACGCGAAGGTCGGCGCCCGCCCGCTCAGATGCTCGATCAGGGCCCGCTCGGCCGCGCCCGCATCCTCCGGGTGGAGCAGGGCCCGCCACGTCTGGGCGTGGCTCGCCAGCTCGCCGGGCTCGTAGCCCAGCACCCCCCACCAGCGATCCGAGGACCACGCCTCCCCGGTCGTGAGATCGCAGTCCCAGAGCCCGTCACTGCCCGCGTCCTGCGCCAGGGCGAGGCGCGTCTCGCTGACCTGCAGCGTCTCCTCGGCCCGCTTGCGCGCGGTGATGTCCGTGAAGGTCCGCACCGCCCCGCCATCGGGCAGCGGCACGGTGCGGATCTCCAGCACGGTGCCGTTCGGGCGCTCGCGCTCGTAGGTGTGGGCGCGGCGCTCCAGCCCGCGCGCGGCCACCCAGCGCCGCAGGGTCTCGCACGCCGCGCCGAACTCCCCCTGCGCGATCTGATATTGCCGGACGGCCTCGAAGGTCGGGCGGGTCCGCATCAGCGCCGGCGGCAAATCAAGCAGCGTGAGGGCGCGGGCATTGCAGACCTGAACGACGCCGGCGGCGTCGATCATCATGAGACCCTGGTCCATCGTGTCGAGGACGGTGTCCAGAAGCTTCGCCTTCTCCCGCAGCGCGCCCATCCCACTGTTCATGTTCCGGGGATCCCACTCGTCCGCCTGCGCGAACGTACTGCTGGACGGTGCACGCTCCCACCAGGCGGGACTTTAGCAACGGGGAGCTTTCCGGATTCTTTCCGGAAGACCTGATTTCAATTGCTGCGTGTAATCCCGGAGGCGGATGGAGCACGGCTCCGCGGGCGTCCGGCGCGCCGCATCGGCCCTTGCCGGGCCGCCCGCGGAGCTTTCCGATACGCGGACCGCAGGCGGATCGCAGGCGGACCCGGGCTGAAGGTGGTCAGGGATCACGGCCGGATCCTGACCTTCGCGGCCCCCGGGATGTCGGCGGCACCGCAGGCCGGCGCGGCCGGCCGCTCACTCGCCTTCGTCCCGGACGAGGGAGATGCAGGCCCGCACCATCTCCTCGAGCCTGAGTTCCTTCGTGTCACCGATATTGGCGGTCTCTTCCAGACACCGCATGAAATACGCTTCGTCGAGTTTGGGCGACAGCGTGTGGAAGGCCCGGCCCATCCGGCTGGAAAAATCGATCTTGTCGGTCATGCTCGCCCGCGGCCACAGCGAGGCCTTGTCGTCCATGGTCAGGCGGGCGGCATCCGCCGGCAAGGTCCCGCAGGTCAGAGCAATTAAGACGATTATAAGCTTGGTCTGCATTGTAAATCCCCGATCCTGCGGCATAACCCTGCGTGACTCTGCGCAGCGGTGACGGTGGACGGACGCGCTGCTCTTCGAACAGGATGAGAGAAGCCATGCGCGTGGTCCGTCTGTCCGGTCTGGTCTCGGCCGGCCTCCTTCTGAGCCTGCTGACGGCCCAGGCGCAGACCCAGACCCAGACCCAGGACCCATCGGCCGGCGACCCGCGGCGCAACCAGGCGGCGAAGCTCGCCGGGCTCGCCGGATTCGTGAACCTCGAATGCCCCGGCCTGCGGAGCGATCCCGCGCGCCTCAAGCAGACCGTCGAGGCCCTGGGCGTCGATGCCGCCAGCCTGGAGACCGGCGACCTGCACCTGATCGCGACCCGGTACATCGCGGCCTACCAGAAGGACGTGGCGGCGAATTGCCGGAAGGCCGAGGCGACGTTCGGGCCGCAGGGATCGATCATTCCCGGCCTGATCGTGCCGCGGTAGCCCCGGCCCGCTGTCGGCGGCGCTGTCGGCCGCGCTGTCGGCTGCCCGCCTCACACCGGCCGCCCGTCCCGCGACAGGGCGATGCGGAGGAGGTCGGCGAGGCTGCCGGCGCCGAGCTTCTGCTTCATGCCCGAGACGATGGCCGACACGCTTCGGTGGCTCATCGAGAGGCTGTCGGCGATCGCCTCGTTGGACTTGCCCGCCCCCAGCAGCGACAGGACCTGAACCTCCCGCGCGGTCAGGCGCGCGAGGGGCGAGTCCAGCAGACCGGCATTCAGCATGGCGATCTTGGTCGCGACCTCGTGCGACAGGTAGCTGTGCCCGGCCGAGACGGCCGCCAGCGCCTCGTGGAAGCGCGTCACCGCCGTGTCCTTCAGGACGAAGCCATGCGCCCCGCCCTCGATGGCGCGGGCGACGATCACCGGGTCGTCGTGCATGCTGAAGGCGAGGATCCGGGTCGCCGGCTCCAGGGCCCGCACCCGGCGGATCAGCGACAGGCCGGAGAGGCCCTGGTCGCGGAAGCCGAGGTCGGTCACCACCAGCCCGGGACGGTGGCGGTGGAACGTGCGGTATCCCGACACCACGTCGGCGGCCTCGTGGACCGCCCGGACGCCGGCATCCTCCGCGAGGTGGCGGAAGCCGCGCCGCACCACCGGGTGGTCGTCGACGATCAGCACCGCGTCGAGGATGGCCGCACCGTCCCCCCCCGCCGGCCAATCGGCCGAGGCCCGGGCGGCGCTCACGGCGTGCCCTCGAGGACCGGATGCGGGGCGGCGAGGCGCGCCAGCGCGGCTGCATGGTCGGCCCCCTGCATCCGCGCGTTGTAGTAGTGCTGGCACATCTCGCCGTAGAGGCTCTTGCGGCGCCCGCGTTCGGCCGCGATCCCGCCGAGCCCGTCGAGGATCGCGCCGTAGCCCTCGCCGATGCCGGCCTCGGCCAGCATCTGGCCGAGCTGGACGGTGCGGTTGGCGATCATGCGCGGATCCTCGATGAAGCCGTCGCGGGCCCGGGCCAGCGCCGCCGCCATCGCGCGCACACGGGGCTCGTCGGCCGGCAGGGCCTTGCCGGCCTCCCGGCCCGCGAGCCAGCGGGCCGGGTCGGTCCCGTCGGTCGGCGCGAGCCAGGCCGGCAGGGTGCCCTCGGCGGTGGTGGCGACCACCCCGCCCGCGGCGTCGCCGCGCTCGTCCGAGTCCCGGTTGCAGGCGCCGAGGGCCAGCAGGACCAGGCCGGACGCGATCCGGATGCGGCAGGCCCGTCTCATCGCGCGGGCTCCCCCGGCGCCAGGACCGTGCGCGGGCCCTCCGCCACCTTGATGCGCGCCGTCTCGCGCCACGTGGCGAGATCGATCACCGAGACATCGTCCGAGAACCAGTTCGCCACGTAGGCCCGCGGACCGACCACCGCGATGCCCTCGGGATAGGGCCCCACCGCCACGGTGGCGACGATCTCGAGCCGGGCCGCATCGATCACCGTCACGGCGGCGGCATGCTGGTTGGTGACCAGGATCCGGCTGCCGTCGCCGGTGACCGCGACGCCGTAGGGCATCCGGCCGGCCGGGACCGTGGCACGAGCCCGCAACGTCGCCGTGTCGATCACCGTGAGGTCGCCGCTGCGCACGTTGGCGACGTAGAGGCTGGCCTCGTCCGGCGCGAGCGCCAGGGCGAAGGGCGCCTCGCCGGTCGGGACGACGGCCACGCGGGTCATCGTCCCCGTGTCGATCACGCTGACCTGACGGCTCTCGCGGTCGGCGACGTAGAGCCGCCCGCGCCGGTCGAGGACGAGATGGGCCGGTTCGTGCCCCACCGCCGCGGTGCCCTCGACGGCGCCGGTCGCCGCGGAGATCCGCAGCACGCGGTCGCCCGACCAGTCGCCGACGAACAGGTGCGCGCCGTCGGGGCTCGCCGCGAGGCCGAAGGCCTGGCCGGGGACGGGCAGGCGGCGGGGCGGCTTGCCGGGCTCGACGACGGTCACGGCGCGCCCGTCCGGGTGGGTGAGATAGAGGCGGCCGGCCCGGTCGGCGGCCGCCGCCACCGGCGCCGGCCCGAGCGGGATCCGCCCGGCCACGGTCCCGGCCTCGATCCGCGCCAGCTCGGCCCCCTGCTGGCTGACGACCCAGACCGGGTCGGCGGAGGCGGACGCGCCACCGGTCCCGGTGGCGGCCGCGAGCGCGAGCGTCGCGATCAGCCGGAGGTGGCGCATGCGGGGCCTCAATGGGTCGTCCGGCCCTCGACGGCCGCCTTCAGCCCCTTGAGCCCGTCCGCGAAGTAGCGGTTCATCGCCGTGCGCCCGGCCTCGTCGCTGAGGTTCTCCGGCGGCTCGTTGCCGGTGTCGCCCCGGTAGAAGCGGCCGATCCACGACACCTTGGAGCCGGTCCCGTCCGGGGTCACCGTGAGGGTCGCCGAGTAGGAGGAGACCGGGAGCGCCTTCAGGTCCGGGTCGGACATCCGGTACGAGTAGGTCCGGCCGTCGGCCAGCCACTCGTCCAGCCCCTCGACCAGGGTGCCGCCGGCCTTGAGGGTCACCCGGCGGGTCGTGCCCTCGACATTGCCGCCGCTGGCCTCGGCCTTGGCCACGTCGGGGTGCCAGCGCCCGATGCCGCCGAAATCGCCCACCACCTTCCAGACCGCGTCCGGGGGCGCCTGGATGGTGATCGACTGGTCGATCTTCTGCGGCGTCGGCCCGTGGGCCAGCGCCGCGCCGGCGAGGCCGACGACGGCGAGGCCCGCGGCGACGGCCGGGACGAGGGCGAGGGGCATCCGCATGGTCAGGTCCTGATCGGTCCGGTTGGAACGAGGGTTGGAACAGGGTGGGCCGCGCGCCCGCGGCGCGCGCGCTGGACGAGGGCGAGGGGGTTCGCCAGGAGGGCCAGGAGCGTCAGCCCCAGGGACGCCGCCAGGAGGGCGGGGCGCGGGTCGAGGCGGCCGGGCAGCGGGCGCGGCGTCGCCGCGGCGCGCAGGGGGGTGGCCAGGCCGCCCGGGCCGTCGAGATGGGCGTAGCCGAGGCCGGTCTCGGCGGCGAGGCGCTTCAGGTAGGGTTCGCGGACCGCGGAGAGGTGCTCGCTGCCATGGGCCGCCTGGGCGCCGAAGGGGGCGTTGCGCGGATTGTAGCCCTCGCGCGATTCCGCGTCGGCCGGGGGCGGCCCGGAGCGGTTCTCCTGCTGGACGTCGCTCTCGCCCAGGAAGCCCGCCGGCCGGCCGCGATCGTCGAAGCGCGGGATCGGCGACAGGCCGTAGCCGCCCGCGCCGACGATCAGCCCGCGCACCGCGCCGGGCTTGCCGTCGAAGGTCGGGCCGCCGGAGGCCGGCAGGGGCGGCGTCTCCTGGCCGTCGGTGAGGAACAGGAGGTCGGCGTCGATCTCCCCCGCCATGGCGATCGACCGGAACAGGCCGGCCGCGATGCGGCTGTCCCCCTCCCAGGCCATGCGCGGATCGAGGGCCGCGATGGCGCCATCCAGCGGCGCGAAATCGGCGCAGACCTCGACCGGCGTGAACAGCAGGAACGGCCGCCGGTCGGTGAACAGGCCGAGCGCCACCCGCGAGCCGCAGGGGAGGTCGGGCAGCATCGCCCGCAGAGCCGCCTTGACGGTCTCGAGCCGGCTCACGGATCCCGCGGCGGCGGGATAGTCGCGCACCGCCATGCTGCCGGTGATGTCGACCACCGCCAGCACCGACACGCCGGTGCGGGGGAACGGGATCGGCGGAGCGACGAGGGCCGCCAGCGCCAGCACCAGGGCGGCCGCCAGGATGCGGAACCGCCCGTCGCGCAGGTTGCGGGCGACGAAGGGGGGCAGGACGGAGGGCCGAACGGGGGGCAGGACGCGCCGCGGTCTCACGGGCCGCCCCGCGGCTGGCCGGGGATGTCGGTCCAGATCTTCTTCGGCTCGGCGCGCAGCTCGTCCCCGGTCTTGCGGTCGAATTCCGGGTAGTCGCGCACGAGGCGCGAGGCGACGTCGAGATTGTACTTGGCGTCCCAGAATTCGGGCCGGGCCTGGAGGGCGCGGCGGTAATCCTGCCGCGCCAGCGTCACCTGGGGCGCGGCCTTGTCGAGATCGCCGCGGCCGATCAGCACGAAGGCCTGCCGCATCCGCGCGTTGCCGATGACGTACCGCGCCCGGGCCGCCTCCCGCACCGCGCCGGCGCGGTCGAGGGCGTCGAGGAGGGGTTCTGTCTCGCCCAGACGGTCCCGGGCGGCGAGGAAGCCGATCCGCGCCACCAGGAGGGCCGGCCGCGCATCCGGGTCGACCGGCCGGTCGCGGCCCGCCTCCAGGGCGGCGATCCGGTCGTCGTCGCGCGCGGCGCTCCAGCCCGAGACGGCGAACCACAGGGCGGCGGCCGCGAGGACCAGCGGCAGGGCGACCAGCAGGGCCGGCCGGACCCGGCGCCAGGCCACGGCCACGCCGAGGCGGGGGAGGGCGGCGCGGCGGCGCGGAGCCGGGCCGTCGAGAAGGGCGCCGGAGCTCATGCCGCCCTCCGCGGCGCCGCGCCCGCGGCTTCCGTCGCCGTCTCCGCCTCCGCCGGCGCATCCGCGAGGTCCGCCTCCACGAGGTCCGCCTCCACGAGCTTGGCGAGGACGAGCACGGCGAGGCCCAGCGCGGCGAGCGCGGCGGCGAGCCCGGTCAGGTCCCGGCGCGGGCGCTCCTCGACATACGGGATCGGGTCCCGCTCCAGGGCCTCGATCTGCCGGATCGCGGCTTCCACCGCCGCGGCGCCCTCGGCCTCGAAGGCGCGGTAGGGCACGCCGAGGCTCTTGAAGAACAGGTCGAGGTGCCGCTCCGGCGCGGCCTGGGGCGTGTCCTCGCCGGCCGGCCGGTCGGCGATGCCGGGCGAGCCCTTGGTGCGCAGGAACAGCCAGTACAGGTTCGGCCGGATCCGCGCGACGGCGGCGCGCAGCTGGTCCTGGATGCGCGGGTCGATCACCGCGGCGCCGTCGGACACGAGCAGGAGCACCCGCGAGGCGCCGACATCGACCCCGAACTGCGACAGGGCCATGCCGAGGCCGCGGCCGATATTGGTGTAGTCGAGGCCGGGCCGGTCGATGGCGGCGATCGCCGCCCGCACGGCGTCGTGGCGGTCGGTCATCGGCATGACCAGCATCGGCGCGGTGGAGAAGGCCGTCACGGCGAACAGGTCGTGCCCCCGCGCGCCGACGAAATCCGCCAGGAGGCGCCGGGAGGCGGCGGCCTTCGATTCCTCGGCGCCGGAGGGCTGCCGGCCCGCGAAGGTCTCGTTCATGCTGCCCGAGCGGTCGATCAGCAGCGACACCTGCGCGCCGATGCCGAGGCGCTCGATCCGCGCCCCCGTCCGGTAGGGGCCCGCCAGGGCCACGATCAGGCCGGCGATGGCCAGGATGCCGGCGAGCGTCAGCGCCCGGCCGAGCCAGGCCGAGAGGGGATCGGCCGGGGCGGCGGCGACCGCCGGCACGGAGGTCCGGCGCAGGGCCGAGCGGGCCAGCGGCAGCAGCGCCAGCGGCAGCAACCACAGGATCCAGGGTTCGGTCGCGCCGAGGCGGGCGAGGAGATCGGTCACGGCGTCACGCGCTCCGCTCCGCCGCCGCGAGGCGGGTCAGGAGCATCTCGGCCTCGGCGAGGGGCCAGGCCGCGCGCGCGGCGGGCAGGCGGCCGCCGAAGAAGGCGAGGCGCGAGGCCTCGAAGAAGCGCGCGAGCCCCTCCGCCTGCCCCCGAAACGCCCCATGGCGCGCGAGGACGTCCCCGAGATCGTCGGCCAGCACCCGCCGGCCGGCGGTCTGGTCGAGCCCCCGATGCAGGGCCAGCAGCGCCGCCCGGTAGGCCTGATCGGGCTCGGCCCCCGCCCGCTGCCGCCGGAGCACCCGCAGGGCCGTCGCGAAGGGACGGCCGCGCCGTGTCCGGAACGGCCCCCAGGCCCGGTCATGCGCCAGCGCCAGGGCGGCGAGGCCGGCCAGGGCCCCGAGGCCCGCCGCCGCCGCCACATCCGGCCCGGGATCGATCCGGCCGCCGCGACCGTCCGGGCGCAGGTACTCGGCCGGATCCTCGCGCCGCTGCGGCTGCACCTCGCGCAGGGGGGAGACGCCGAGGCTCCAGCCCGGCACCTGGACGGCGGCGGTGGTCAGGCCGGTCGCCGCCTCGCTCGCCAGCGTCAGGGGGAAGCCCGGCACCTCCAGGGTGCGGGCGTCGAGGGCGGCATAGAAGCTCTGGTAGGTGAGGCGCAGGCGCACCCGCCGGGCGCCGGCCACCGTAACGTCGTCGACCGCGACGGCGCGTAGGTCGAGCCAGTAGGTCACCGGACCGGGCTGGGGCAGGGTCGCGCGCTGCAGCCGGAAATCGGGATCGGCCAGGATCTCCACCTGCGCCTCGACGAGGTCGCCCAGGAAGATTCCGAAGGGCCGCGGGCTGCGCACCTCGACGGAGCGCACCTGCGCGGCCGCCGTGCCGGCCGTCAGGGCGAGGGGCGCGGCGAGGAGGCCGGCCAGCAGGAGGGCGGGAACGCGCGCGCCCATGCTCAGGTCGTCATCAGGTGGCGGGTGAGCGCCTGGGCGTCGAAGCGCCCGGCGAGCTGGAAGACCCGGCGGGCGAAGGGCGCGGCGGCGCGCTCCAGGGCGGCGATCCGGTCCCGCTCCCGGGCGATCCAGGCCCGGCGCAGGCTCGGGCGCAGCAGGACCACGCGGCGGCCGCCGCCCTCCAGATCGTCGAGCTCGACGAGGCCGAAGGCCGGCAGCGCCTCCGCCTCGGCGGGGTCGGCGAGCAGGATCGGCACCGTGTCGTGCGGCGCCAGCGCGGCGAAGACCTGGGCGATCAGGGCCTCGGGCCAGCGGAAGTCGGAGGCGAGGAAGACGAGCTTCGGCCGCCCGGCGAGCCGCCGCGCGGCCTCGAGCATGCCGGCGCAGCCGCGACCCGCGCGGGGCGCGCCCGCGACCCGCTCGGCGGCGGCGACGGCCGCGCCCCGGTGGCGGGTGGCGGGCAGGGTGAGGTCGTCGCGCAAGGTCTCGTCGCAGCCGATCAGGCCGAACCCGTCGCTGATCCGGGTCGCCGAGACGGCCAGCGCCCGGCAGAGATCGCCCGTGAGCCGCGTCCGGTCCGCCGTGCCGCGGAAGCCCATGGAGGCCGAGAGATCGACCAGAACCCAGGTCTCGACCGCGGTCCGCGCCTCGAAGCGGCGGACATGCACCCCCTCGAACGGGTCGCGCAGCGTCGCGCGCAGGTCGATGCGGCGGGCATCCGGCAGTTGCAGGAACGGCACCTGATCGCGGAACGGGCCGGAGCCGCCGGCGTCGCGTCCCCGGTGGAGGCCGGCCCGGCTGCCGCGCGGCCGCCAGCGCGGCAGGTAGACGATGTCGGCCGTGCGCGGGTCGCTCACGGCGCCGGCACCGTCTCGAACGCGGCCCGGCACAGGGCCGGCACGATCGCGCCGCGCTGCAATTCGTGGACGGGTTCGAGGAAGACGCGGTGGGCCATCACCTCGGTGAAGACCGCCCGCACATCCTCCGGCACCAGCCAGTCGCGCCCCTCCAGCCACGCCCGCACCCGGGCGGCGCGCACCAGGAAGGCGACGCCGCGCGGCGAGGCGCCCCCCTGGACGAGGGTGGCGGTGTCGAGGCCCGGGAGCCGGATCCCGGCCTCCGCGGGGCGAACCAGGGCGTCCCAGAGGGCGACCACGTAGGCCTCGATCGACGGCTCCGCCCGGACGGCGTGCTGGATCGCGGCGGCGATGCCGCCGATCCGGGCGTGGTCGAGCACGCCCTCCGCGACCGCGCCGACGAGGGCGTCGGTGTCGTGGAAGCGCGGGTCGAAGACCAGGGTCCGGCGCACCGCCGCGTCCCGGGGCGCCTCCAGGCCGATCTCCATCAGGAAGCGGTCGCGGGCCGCGGCCGGGAGCTCGAAGGTCTCCTCGCGCTCGACGCGGTTGCGGTCGGCGAAGACCTGCAGGTTCGGGAACGTGTAGGTGCGGCCGAAGGCCTGGACGCTGCGCTCGGCCATCAACCGGAGCAGCAGGGCGTGGACCTGCGGCCGCGCCCGGTTGATCTCGTTGAAGAAGAACACCGAGAGATCTTCGGCCCGGGCCAGGACCGGACCGGGATCGACCCGCGGCCGGCCGTCGGGGCCGAGATAGGTGTGGTAGATCAGGTCGGTCGGCATCATGTCGACCGTGCCCTCGACGCGCTCGTAGGCGCCGCCCAGCGCCCGGGCCACCGCCCGCAGCAGGGTGGTCTTGCCGACGCCGACATCGCCCTCGAGCATCACGTGGCCGCGGGCGAAGATCGCGATCGTCACGAGGCGGATCGCCCGCTCCTGTCCGACCACCGCCTTGGCGACCTCCGCCTCGAAGCGGGCCGCCGCGGCCCGCCAGTCGGTGAGCATCGTGTCTCCGGGACGGAGGGTGTTCATGAGGCGGTGCCTGCGGTGTCGGGCGGGGCGCCGGTACGGTGGCGCCGGGTGTCGATGCGGCGTGTCGGTGCGGCGCGCGGTACCGAGCGTCGCTGCGGGCCGGCGCCGCGGCGCGGGCCGGCCCCAGGACGCCCGATCGGCCGGCCGGATCGGTCGGCCGCGATCCGTTCGACGCGATCAGTTCGATGAGATCTTGGCGACGTCGTACTCGAACTTGCCGGTCTTCTTGGCGTTCTCGATCCGCTTCTTGTTGCGCTCCTCCATCTGCTTGATGGATTCGGCCTGCTTGCTGACCTCCTTCGGGTCGTGCTTGGGATCGTACTTGGTCCCGGCGACCTTCTCGGGGAAGCCGGGCTTCGGCTGCCAGCAATTGCCCGGCGCCTTGCAGGTCTGCCCGTCATAGGCCAGCGCCGGCACCGCGAAGGCCGCCCCCGCGATCAGCATCGCCGTCGTGATCACTGTGCGCATCGTTGATTCCTCCGTCTCTTCCTTGGCCGGCCGGTCGGGCCGTCGGTTCGCCCCGTCTCCTGCGGGGCGCGACTTGCCGAGAACGGCTAGTCCAGCGGCTTGCACTGGCCGGGCACGTCCTTGGCAAAGGTCTCGCCCTCCTTGAAGGGCTTGTAAGTCTTCTTCTGCGCGTCGGTGAGCCACTCGGCATCCTTCACCGGACCCGTGTAGAGATGGCGGATCCAGGCGATGACCTGCAGCATCTCGTCGGGATTGAGATCCTCGTTGTGCGGTCCCATCATGCCGTTGGCGCCGCCCCAGAGGGTCGAGAACAGGCCGACATCGGTCGTGTTCGCCGGGTAGGTCCAGTAATCGTCGTTGAGGCCGGGCCCGACCTTGCCCTCGCCGAGATGGCCGTGGCAGCCGGAGCACGAGGTCAGGAACAGGCTCTCGCCGTTGCGCAGGCAGGACTTGTCGTCGATGTAGAGATTCTTGCCGGTCTGGAAGAAGGTCTTGACCGCCTGCGTGTCCCGCCCGCCCGGCTTGCCCTCGGCCGTGTCCATCGCCTCGCCGGTGATGGTGTTGCGGAACACGATCCCGGTCTGCGGGCCGGACTGGGGCTGCGCGCGGGCCGCAACGGGCATGGCCACGGCGAGGGTGAGAAGGGCGACGCGTGCCGAACGAACGATGAGCATCTGTTGAGCGGATCCTGATGTCTTGGTCGGTGGCCCGGGCGCGCCGGGCCGGTCTCGGGGGAGTCGGGGCGGGCGGGGCTCAGTTCGAGGCGACGACCGGCACCCCGTCCTGCTTGAGGATCGCCGCGATGGCGGGCCGCGCCTTCTCGATCCCGGCGTCGAGGGCCTTGCGCAGGGCCTCGTCGTCCTTGCGCACGCCCATCGACTGGTCGAAGACCTGCGGGACCTTGCGGCCGTCGCTGCCGACCGTGTCGGCCGGGACCAGCGTCATGCGCAGGGGCGTCGGGGAATCCTTGACGTAGCGGGCGACGTCGGGACCGAAGGCGACGCCGACATCGGCCTTGTCGTTGGCCACCTCGCTGACGATGCGGGCCGGGTCGATCTGGGTGTACTGGTTGCGCGGCGAGCGGAAGTTCACCAGCGAGTAGAGGTAGGCCATGTCCTCCTCGTAGCGGCCGATATCCTTGAGCATCGCCTCGCCAGGGGAGCCGAAGGGCACCACCATGTGGTCGAGGGTCTTGAGCCGCGGGTCGGACCAGGACTTCACGTCGAGATCCTTGTCGGCGCGCGTGATGAAGACGTAGCCGCTCCGGTAGTACGGCTTCGTGGTCAGCACCCGCGGGTCGTCGCTGTCGAGGCCGACGACCACGTCGCAGGTCCGCTTCTCCAGGCCGTCGCGGACGAGGTAGATCGCGGGCTTCGGCAGCCAGACGAAGACGGGCTTCTTCCCCATCGCCTCCGCGACCGCCACGGCGACGCGGTTCTCGAGCCCCGATCCGTCCCGCATCGAGAGCGGCGGCTGCTTCTCGGAGGCGCAGATGCGCAGGGTCGCGGGGTCGGCCGGCGGGGCGGCCGGAGCCTTGCCGGGATCCTGCTGGATGGCCTGGGCCTCGGAGTCCTGGGCCGCCACCGGCCCGGCGGCCAGGGTGGCGAGCGTCAGGACGGCGGCGAAACGGGCCGCCAGGATGCGGGCGCGCGGGCGCGGCATGGACGTTGATCCCTGTTGTCGAAGCGTTTCTTGATGGCGGTCCGGAGGGGCGCGGCCGGGCTGCGGGGCGCCGTGGCGCCCCGCGCGTCCCGGACCCGGCCCGGAGTCCCGCCGGCCGCTTGGCCGGCGGGATGAAGGCGGGCCTTACTTGGATGGCCCTACTTGGCGGGCCCTACTTGGCGGCGTGCTGCTCGTACTCGCCGACATTCGGGTCGTCGTAGGGGCCCTTGCCGTCCAGCGAGAACACCATCACGCCGCCGCCCATCTGGGTGTAGTTGGCGAGCTTCTTGAAGGCGCCCACCGCGCCGAGGCCGGCGGTCGGGTCGGCGAGGTCGAACACCAGGCCCACGCCCGGCCAGCCGCCGACGCCGTAGTAGATGGCGACGTATTGCGTGCCCTTGTGGGTGTAGGTGATCGGGTAGCCGATGGCGCCCGACGGCAGCTTGAACTTCCAGAGGAGGTCGCCGTTGTCGGAGTCGCGCGCCTTGATGAAGCCGTCCAGCGTCCCGTAGAGGACCAGGTCGCCGGCGGTGGCGGTGGTGCCGCCCCAGACCGCGAAGCGCTCCATCTTCTCCCAGTTGAACTTGCCGGTGATGGCGTTGTAGCTCTTGATCTGGCCGAGGCCCTCGTAGTTCTGCCGGTCACCCTTCGGGCCCGGATACATGTTCAGCGTCGCGCCGACGAAGAACTGACCCGCCCGGTAGGGCAGCATGAAGGGCTCCCAATCCATGCAGATGTGGTTGATGCCCATGTAGAAGGCTTGGCGCTTCGGATCGTAGGAATCGTGCCCCTGGTTGTGGTAGCCCATCGCCGAGGGACAGATGTCCTTGGCGAGGTGGTCCATCCGGGTGCCGTATTCCGGATCGCGCACCGGCGTGCCGGTCTTCAGATCCACCGACTTGAACACGTTGACGGTGTCGTCGATCTTGTTGGCCGAGACCAGCGTCCCGTCCGTCCGGTCGAGGGTGTAGACGATGCCGTTGCGGTCCGGGTGGGTGAGGAGCTTCCTCATCTTCCCGTCCTTGTCCTTCTGGTCGGACAGCATCATCACGTTGACGCCGGCATAGTCCCACTCGTCGTGCGGGGTCTTCTGGTAGCCGAACTTCGCCTCGCCGGTGTCGGCGTCGCGGCCGAAGATCGTCATCGTCCACTTGTTGTCGCCGGGACGCATGGTCTCGTTCCACGGCGCCGGGTTGCCGGTGCCGAAGTAGATCAGGTTCGTGCCCGGGTCATAGGCGTACCAGCCCCAGTTGGTGCCGCCGCCGATCTTCCAGGCGTCGCCCTCCCAGGTCGAGGTGCCGAGGCCCTTCTGGCCGTAATGAGCGTTGTGGATGTTGAAGTCCTTGGCGAGCAGCAGGTCCTCGTCCGGGCCGGTCGCGTAGGCGCGCCAGACCTGGGCGCCGGTCTTGACGTCGTAGGCGGTGAGGTAGCCGCGGACGCCGAGCTCGGCACCCGAGGAGCCGATGATCACCTTGTCCTTGACCACGTAGGGGGCGATGGTGAGCGTCGAGCCGACCTTGATGTCGGAATTCTCGACCTTCCACACCGTCTCGCCGGTCTGGGCGTTCAGCGCCGCCACGTTGCCGTCGAGCTGGGTCTTGAGGATCAGCGCCGGGGTCTTGCCGTCGCCCGGCCAGTAGGCGAGGCCGCGGTTGACGAGATCGCAGCAGGCGACCGAACGGGCGGCCGGGTTCTGCTTGGGCTTGTCCTGCCACAGGATCTTGCCCGGGTCGTCGAGGCCGAGGGCGAAGGTGTTGTTCGGGAACGAGGTGTGGATGTACATGACGCCGTCGACGACGAGCGGCGCGCCCTCGTGGCCGTTGAGCAGGCCGGTGGAGAACGTCCAGGCCGGCTTGAGCTGCTTGACGTTGCTCTTGTTGATCTGGGTCAGATCGCTGTAATTGTTCGAGTCGTAGTTCTTACCGGGCATCACCCAGTTCTCGTCGCTCTTCGATTTCTCGACGAGCTTGTCGTTGGCCTGCGCCACGCCCGCCATGGCGACCGGCGCGAGCGCCATGATCGCCAATGCCGAGACGGAATTCCGGAGCCTGATCATCCTGCGTCTCCTCGCCGGACTGCCACGCCGTTTGGCCTCGCAGTCATCGTGGTGTTCATCCGATGGCGACACGTCTTCCGACGACAAATCCGCTTTCAGCATCGCGATATCCCGGCTATTTCCAGTATTCGCTAGGCTTATGAAAGACTTATTATCGTTGTGCGCCACTCGATTATTCGCACGGCTTGTAATGCGTGTCTTTGCAAAACGAAACATTTCTTTTCGGGACAATCTGGCAATACGCCACCGGAGATTTGGTAAGATCAGCGAGGTCTTGACCGATCGCCGACATCCATCCCAGACAAGCGGAAACGATATGCGGGCGTGCGGGCACGGTGCCGTCCGCCGACCCGCTCCGGGAGGACGCGATGGGTCTTGTCACGGGCGGCGCAGGCCGCTTTCTGGCGCTGGCGACCTGTGTCGCGATTCCGGCCACGGCGGCCGGGACCGGCGGCGGACAACGCCTCGCCGCCCTCTACGCACAGGACGGGCGGCGCGAACTGACGGGGGCGGATCTGGAGCGCTTTACCGGCGCGGGCGTCCTGTGGTGCCGCCGCCCGGACGGGATCCCCCAGAAAGCCGCCGCCGCCTGGCTGATCGGGACCCGCTCCCTCGTGCTGATGAACGCGCACAATTTCCGCAATCGCCAACTGGAGGTCACCCGCACCGTTGCCGATTGCTACTTCCAGATCGCCGGCCGCAATTACGGCTTCGCGCCGGACTTTCTGGAACTCGGCATCGAGCCGGAGGCGCGGCGCCTGCACATCACCGACGACTGGGCGCTCCTGCGCCTCGCCGAGCCGGCCGAGGCACGGCCGCAGCCGATCCCGGACGCCCCGCACCTTCCGACCGGCGACCTGACGCTCCCGGTGACGATGGTCTCCCCCGCCGGCCACGAGAACTACCGCGGTCAGAGCAGCCGGGAATCCTGTGCCATCCGGCGGATCGATCCGCCCAGCGAGGGCGACATCCGCCGCGCCCGCCACGACTGCAACGACGGCTACGGAGGGTCGGGCTCGGGCCTGTTCGACGAGGCCGGGCATCTCGTCGCGATGCAGAGCGCGTCGCTCTCGATGAACCAGCGCCACGCCTTCGACATCGAGTTCCACTACGGCTCGGCCCTGCTGATCGAGGGCCGGCTCCGCGAGGCCCTCCGGGCGCAGGCCCGCTAGGGCCGTCGGTCTGACCCGCCCGCCCGGCATCCGCGTCGGCGGCGCGTGCCGGATCCGCCGTCCGGCCGCACGGCTTCCCGGAGGCATTCCGGTAAGCCTCCGGTAAGCAACGCGGCGATTTCCGCACCGCCCGGGCGCTAATGCCTCGACGGCGGTGCCGAGGAGCGCCAAAACTTAACGTTGAGCCTCGAATCTGGTCCCGCGAGGGTGCCGGGATGCCAGCGGTCGGAACGTTCAGGGTCTGCGAGCCGGGAAGGCTGCCGCTCACGGAGGCCGTGGGGGAGGCTGTGGCGGAGGCGATCGCCCTGCCATCGGTGCTCGTCACGATGCTGGGCAGCCTGATCGAGGCTTGGCCCCGGCAAATCTACACACAACCCTTGGTGACAACGCGCTTCCTCGGCCAGCGCACCACCTACGTCTGCGACCCCGGACACATCCGCAGCCTGCTGGTCGATCAGGCCGAGGCGCTGGAGCGGGAGCCGTTCATGCTGCGGGCCCTCGCGCCCGCCCTCGGCTCGGGCGTCCTCACCGCGGACGGTTCCCACTGGCGGGGGCAGCGCAGGACCGCCAGCCCGATGTTCCGCCCGGACCGGGTCCGGAGCTTCGTGCCGGCCATGGCCCGGGCCGCCGCGGCGACGCGGACGCGCTGGCATGGCGCCGATCCGGCCGGGGCGGAGCGGGACGTCCTGCACGAGATGATGCGCACCACCTTCGAGGTGATCGTCGCCACGATGGTGTCGGGCGATCCCCATCTGGAGGTCGAGCCGTTCGGGCGCGCGATGGACGCCTATCTCGGCCAGACCAGCTGGAAGATCGCCCTCGCGATGCTGCGCGCCCCGGCCTGGGTCCCGCATCCCGGGGCCCGGGGGGGCGCGGCCGCGGTGCGCCACCTGCGCGGCGAGGTCGCCCGGACGATCGCGCGCCGCCGGGCGCGCGGCGAGCCCGGCACCGACCTCCTCGGCCTCCTGCTGGAGGCGCGGGATCCGGAGACCGGACAGCCGCTCCCCGAGGCGCGCGTCGTCGACAACCTGCTGACCTTCGTGGCCGCGGGCCACGAGACCACCGCCCTGGCGCTGGCCTGGACCCTCCGGGTCCTGGCGGAACACCCGGAGGTGGAGGCGCGCGTCGTCGCCGAGATGGCGCAGCTCGGCGACGATCCCGCCGCCGATCCCGAGGCCGCGGACCGGTTGCCCTACACCCGCCAGGTGCTCCTCGAGGTGATGCGCCTCTATCCGCCGGCGCCGCTGATCGTGCGGCGGACCCGGGCGCCGGTCCGGCTCGGGGACAGGGTCGTGCCGGCCGGGCAATCGGTCCATGTGCCGGTCTACGCCCTGCACCGGCATGCCCTGCTCTGGGACAGGCCGGAGGTGTTCGATCCGGATCGCTTCGCCCCCGAGCGGGCCGCCGCGCGCGACCGCTACGCCTACCTGCCGTTCGGAGCCGGCCCGCGGGTGTGCATCGGCATGAGCCTCGCCCTGACCGAGTGCCTCGTCATCCTGGCGACGCTGCTGCCCGCCTTCCGCTTCAGACCGGTCACCCGGGCGATGCCCGCGACGCAGTTCCGCGTGACGCTGCGGCCCAAGGGCGGCCTGACGATGAGGGTCGAGCCCCGCCATGTCGCGTGAGACGTCCGCCGCGGCCGCCGGCCCGGCCGGCGGGCCCGATCCGGCCCGGCGGTCGCGGCGCCGGACGGGATCGCTGCTCGGCCGCCTCCGCGGCCCCGACACGGTCGACGCGCTGCCGAACCGCTACCGGCTGCAGGTGCGCACCGGGCTCCTCGACGAGACGCTGAAGCTCGCCACCTACTCGGCGGTGACGCACCTGATCATCGCGCTGGCCGTCACGTACTTTTTCTGGGGCTCGGCCTCGCACACCTATCTTCTCGGCCTGCTCGCCGTGGTCGCGGCGCTGATCACGGCAACGACCTACACGACCTGGCTCTACTGGCGCGCCTATGCCGGCACCGCGTCCGAACGCAGCGTCCGGTGGGGCTGCCGGATCTCCGCAGGGCTGGCCTTCGCCCTGGGCCTCGCCTGGGCGACCATGCCGGTCGTGCTGTTCACCCCCTGCAGCAGCGAGGAGCGGCTGCTCGTCGTCGCCATCGTGGCGGGCCTGATCTCGGACGCCTACGTGGTCGGGCCGCTCCTGTCGGTCTCGTACCTGTTCGCGGTCCCGGTCATCGTCGGCAGCTTCGTCGGGCTCGCCCGGTCCGGGGAGCCGATCGCGCTCAGCATCGGTTTCCTGCTCACCGTCTACGCGGTGTTCGTGGTGACGAGCGTGCGCCGCATGAGCCGCCTGTCCTGCCAGCGCATCCTGGACCGGGTGCGCGTCGAGGATCAGAGCGAGACGATCGGTCTGCTGCTCAACGCCTTCGAGGCGAATGCCAGCGACTGGCTCTGGGAGACGGACGAGACCGGGCAGTTCCAGCACGTCTCCACCCGGATGGCGGATGTCCTGGCCCGCCCGGTGGAGACGCTCCAGCACGCCCGGTTCCAGGCCCTGCTCGCCGGGCGGGGGAAGGCGCCGATCGAGGCCGATCAGAGCGCCGACCTGCTGGAGCGCCTCCGCGGGGGCACCCCCTTCCACCAGCTCCTGATCGCCGTCGACACGCCGGCCGGCCGGCGCTGGCTCCGGCTCAGCGGCAAGCCCTTCCTCGACCAGGGAGGGCGCTTCGCAGGCTTCCGGGGCGTCGGCTCGGACATGACGGAGGCCCGCCGGACGGAAGCGCACATCGCCTTCCTGGCAACGCGGGACCCGATGACGGGCCTGTCGAACCGGGTCATGTTCCACGCGGTCGCGTCGGAGGCCTGCGCGGCAGCGGTCGCGCAGGGGCCGGCCCCGGTGGTCAGCCTGCTCTACCTCGACCTCGACGGCTTCAAGACCGTCAACGACAGCATCGGCCACGCCGCGGGCGATGCCCTGCTGGGGCAGGTCGGCGATCGCCTGCGCGCCCTGCTCCCGGCCGACGCGCAGGCGTTCCGCCTCGGGGGCGACGAGTTCGCGATCCTGCAGCGCGGCCGGGATGCCGCGGCGGCGCAGGCCCTGGCCGAAGCCATCATCGGGGCCCTGCGCGAGCCCTACCTCATCGACGGCGTCCGGGCGGAGATCGGCGTCAGTATCGGGATCGCCTGCGCGCCCGCGGACGCGACCGATCCCGAGGATCTGCTCCGGAAGGCGGATCTCGCGCTCTACAGCGCCAAGGAGGCCGGCAAGGGGCGCTGGCGGGACTTCGACAGCGGCCTGGAAGTGCGCGTGCAGCGCCGGCGCGAACTCGACGAGGCGATGCGCCACGCCCTCGCCGACGGCGAGATGACCTTGCACTACCAGCCGCTCGTGAGCCTGCAGGACGGCCACGTGGTGGGCTGCGAGGCGCTGCTGCGCTGGACCCGGCCGGGCCTCGGTCCCGTTTCGCCCGCCGAGCTGATCCCGATCGCCGAGGGAACGGGCTTCGTGGTCACGATCGGGCGCTGGGCCCTGCGGCGGGCCTGCACGGAGGCGCTGACCTGGCCGGCAAGCCTGCGCGTCGCCGTCAACATCTCGTCGGTCCATTTCCGCCGGCCCGACTTCTTCGCCGACGTCGCGGCGGTCCTGGCCGAGACCGGCCTGGCGGCGAACCGCCTCGAGATCGAGATCACCGAGTCGATCTTCCTGGCCAACACGCCGCACGTGCTGGACAATCTCCGCTCCCTGCGGGCGCTCGGGGTGCGGATCGCCCTCGACGATTTCGGGACGGGGTATTCCTCCTTGAGCTACCTGACGCAGTTCCCGGTCGACAAGATCAAGATCGACCGCGCCTTCGTCCGCGACCTGAGCAGCCGCCCCGAATGCCTGACGGTGATCGCGGCCATCATGGTCATCGCCCGCGACCTGGGCATCGACGTCACGGTCGAGGGCGTCGAGACCGAACAGCAGGCCGAACTGCTCCGGCTGCGGCGCTGCGACAGCGCGCAGGGCTTCCTCTACAGCCCGGCCCGGCCGCCCGGGGAGATCCCCGGCCTGATCGAGCGCATACGGATCGCGTGCGCGCCGCGCACGGCCGCTCCGGCGGAGCAGACCGTCCGCGCGGTCGCCTGAAGGAGCGCCGGAATCGGCCCGGCCGCGTCGCGGGCGGGGACGGATCCGTGTTGCCACGCGCCCGGGAACGGCTCTAGCGGGGGGCGACCACGCGGAACCGGGGAACAGGCGCGCCATGCCCAAGGTCGTCATCAGCGAATTCATGGACCCTGCGGCGATCGCCGCCGACCTGTCGGGCTTCGACACCCTGTACGATCCCGGACTCGTCGACCGGCCCGAGGCACTCGCCGCCGCCGTGGCGGAGGCCGACGCCCTGATCGTGCGCAACCGGACGCAGGTCCGCGGCGCGCTGCTCGCGGGTGCCCGACGCCTCCGGATCGTCGGGCGTCTCGGGGTCGGCCTCGACAACATCGACGTTCCGGCCTGCCGGGCGCGGGGGATCACGGTCCGGCCGGCGACGGGCGCCAATGACGGCGCGGTCGCCGAGTACGTCGTCGCCACCGCGCTGCTGCTGCTGCGCGGGGCCTATGGGGCGAGCGAGGCGGTCGCGGCGGGGACGTGGCCGCGCAACGCCCTGATGGGGCGCGAGATCGCCGGCAAACGCCTCGGGCTCGTGGGCTTCGGATCGATCGCCCGGGAGACCGCCCGCCGCGCCGCTGCCCTCGGCATGGCGATCGCGGCCCATGACCCGTTCCTGGCCGCCGAGGATCCGGCCTGGACGCCCCCATACGGTCCGGTGCGGCGCCGGGATCTGGAGGCGCTGATCGCGGAGAGCGACGTGCTCTCCCTGCACGTCCCGCTCACCGCGGAGACCCGCGGCCTGATCGACGCGACCGCCCTCGCCCGGATGCCCGCGGGCGCCGTGCTGATCAACGCCGCCCGGGGCGGCATCGTCGACGAGGCCGCGGTGGCGGCCGCCCTGCGGTCCGGGCATCTCGGCGGCGCGGCCCTCGACGTGTTCGACCGCGAGCCCCTCGACGCCGCGGCCGGCGCCCCGTTCGCGGGCGTGCCGAACCTGATCCTCACGCCCCACATCGCCGGGGTGACGCAGGAATCGAACGTCCGGGTCTCGGCCGTCATCGCCGCGGCGGTGCGCCGGCATCTCACGCAGGGCTGAACGCGGGGGATCTGGGCCTTTCGCCCGGCGCAGGCTATCCCATGGATCCGGCGCCGCGCGACCGAGGCTGTCGGGGCAGACCGGGAGGGAGCAGGGGATGACCGATCCGGCACGACGGGCCTTCCTGAAGAGCGCCGCGCTCGGTGCCCTGGCGGCGGGAAGCGGCCTGCGGCCCGCCTGGGCCGGAGAGGACGCGCAGCTGCCCTTCGGCAACGGCGAGCGCCCGCTCGTCGCCTATCCGGGCAAGCGGCCGCTGCTGCAGACCACCGCCCGGCCGCCCCAGCTGGAGACGCCGTTCGCGGTCTTCGACGAGGGCGCGATCACGCCGAACGACGCCTTCTTCGTCCGCTACCACCTCGCCGACATCCCCCTGGAGATCGACCCGGAGGCGTTCCGGCTGACCGTGGGCGGCCATGTGGAGCGACCCGTCGCGCTGTCGCTGTCGGAATTGAAGGCGCTGCCGGGCCGGACCGAGATCGTGGCGGTCAACCAGTGCTCGGGCAATTCCCGCGGCTTCTTCGAGCCCCGGATGGCCGGCGGCCAGCTCGGCAACGGCGCCATGGGCTGCGCGCGGTGGACGGGGGTGCCGTTGAGAAGCGTGCTGGACCGGGCCGGCGTGAAGGCCGGGGCCGTACAGGTCGCCTTCAACGGGCTCGACCGGCCTGTGCTGCCCGAGACGCCGGACTTCGCCAAGGCGCTCACCCTCGACCAGGCCGGCGACGGCGCGGTGCTGCTCGCCTGGGGCATGAACGGCGAGGACCTGCCCTGGCTCAACGGCTACCCGCTCCGCCTCGTGGTGCCGGGTTATTACGGCACCTACTGGGTCAAGCACCTCGATACCGTCACGGTGCTGGACAAGCCCTTCGAGGGCTTCTTCATGAAGACCGCCTACCGCATCCCCGACAATCCCTGCGCCTGCACCGAGCCCGGCCAGGCGGCCGCCGCCACGGTGCCGATCGGGCGCCTCAACGTGCGGTCGTTCCTCACGAATCTGGCCGACGGCGCGCGCGTAACCGCCGGTCCGGTCTCCCTGCGGGGCATCGCCTTCGACGGCGGCTCCGGCATCCGGACGGTCGCGGTCTCCACCGACGACGGCGCCACCTGGACCGAGGCCGCGCTCGGCCGGGATCTCGGCCCCTACGCGTTCCGGCCCTGGTCGCTCACGGCCGCGCTCACGCCGGGCGCCCACGCGATCCGGGTCCGGGCCACCGCCAACGACGGCAGCAGCCAGCCGACGGCGTCCCGCTGGAACCCGTCCGGCTACATGCGCAACGGCGTCGAGACCACCCGGGTGCAGGCGGCGTGAACGCGAACGGGAGGACGAACGGGATGCGTATGCTTCTGCTCGGCGCGATGATCGGGGGCCTGACGGCCGGCTCGGCCTGGGCCGCGCCACGGACCTACGCGGTTCCGGACCCGACCGCGCAGCTGCGGCCGCCGAAGGCGGACAGCCTGGCTGCGGGCTACGAGGCGGCCCAGGCCAATTGCCAGACCTGCCACTCGGTGGACTACATCGCCACGCAGCCGCCCGGCCGCGGGAAGGCGTTCTGGGATGCCGAGGTGTCCAAGATGATCAAGGCCTACCACGCCCCCATCGAACAGGCCGATGCCGGCGCGATCGCCGCCTACCTGGCCGATACGTATTGAGAGGCCTGGAACGACGCCCGGGCCGGAAACCCGATCCGGGTTGTCAGCGCAGGGCGAGGGCCTGTGCGGCGTGCGTGGCGACGGCCTGAACGGCCGGAAGATCGTACGCGTAGACGCGACCGGCTAGGATCGCCAGGGCCAGCGTCCAGAACACCGCACCGCCGACGCGACGGGCCGTGCGGTCGCCGGCCGCTGTGGCCGGGCAGGCGCGGGCGACGCCGTCGGCGACGGGCTCGCCGAACGGATCGAAGGCCGGCGACTGGTTTTCGGAGGCGCTGCGCATGATGGCGAATGTCGCGCTCGGCCTGTCCCTTCGCAATGGACGCGTCTTTCGTATTTCTCTGTCCGGGGAGATGCTTGTTCTCTATCCGCCATCGGCGGCAGACAGGTTCTTCTCAGACCGCCGTTCCTGCCGCCGGAAGCGGCACATCTTCGTCTCCACAGGGCGCCGGCGCGGCCGGCCCCGGGCCGGCGGGGGTATGATAGGCCATGCGCTCCCGGCGTCCCCGCAGGGGCTCGCGGCTGACCTCGCGCCACGCCTCGACCGGGGCCCCGGCGGCGCGCCGCGCGGCCTCGGAGACCAGGATCGGGACACCGTGGAGCTTGGTCGCCTGTTCCAGGCGGGCGGCGACGTTGACCGCATCGCCCAGCACCGTGAACTCGTAGCGCGCCTCCTCGCCGATGATCCCGCAGAACACCTCGCCGTAATGGACGCCCACGCCGATGCGCACGGTCCCCGTGGGCCCGGCTCTGTCGGTCCAGCGGGCGATCACCGCGACGAGATCCTGGGCGAAGGCGAGGGCACGGGCGGCATCGTCTGACCTGGGCTCGGGCAGGCCGAACACCACCAGGGCACCGTCGCCGATGAACTTGTCGACCACCCCGCCTCGGAGGCGGGCGAGGCGCGTAACCCGCCGCCGGAAGGCGGACAGGAACTCGGAGAGCCGGTGCGGATCCAGGTTCTCGGCCAGGGTGGTCGAGCCGCGCATGTCGACGAACACGATGGCGGCCTGCTGGCGGCGGCCGGCCTTCAGGCTCCCGTCGCCGTCGGCGAGCCGCAGGACCAGCTCCTGCGGCAGGAACCGCGACAGCCGGTTGCGGCGGGTCGCCTCCCGCAGGGCCGAGACGGCGAACAGCACGAACAGGACGGCGAGGGCACCGACCATGATCCAGAGGGCGAGGGCGATCCGGGACACCGTCGCCTGCCGCCGCTCCATCCTGTCCGCCTCGTACGTCTCCATGCGGCGCACGCGGTCGCGGATCGCGTCCATCACCTGCTTGCCGCGTCCGTCCGCCACCGAGGTGTAGGCCGCGGCGCTGTCGCCGCCGCGCATCAGGGCGACGCTGGCACCGAGTTCGTCGAGCTTCTCGCGGATCAGGGCGGCCAGGGTGTCGAGTTCGGCCCTCTGGTCGGCGTCATCCTGGACGAGGTCGCGCAGCCAATCAAGCTGGCGGTCGACGTTCAGCCGGCCCTCGGTGAAGGGCAGCAGGAAGGCCTCGTCGCCGGTGAGCAGGTAGCCGCGCTGGCCGGTCTCGGCGTCCTGCACCGCCGACAGCACCCGGGCGAGGCGGCCGTCCACCGCCACGGTGTGGCGCACGGCGTCGATGCCGCGCTGCTGGTAGACGAAGGCGCCGAGCGCGATGGCGGTCATCACCAGGATCGTGGCGAAGCCCACCGTCATCCAGGTCACGGTGCGCGAGCGCAGGGATCGCTGCACCCGCGCCTCGACGCGGTCCCGGACGGAGGCGACGTCCGGCGCGGGCACGGTGGCGGGACCGGACATGTCAGGCCCCGCCCGCGCCGTGCAGCCGGACGGACCGCCCGATCCGCCCCCCGCCCTCGACCGCCTGCGTCCGGCAATCCGCGATGGTCGCCCGCGCCGTGTCGATGGCGACGGACGCCGCCGACAGGATCCGGGTGTCCGGCTCCCGCTCCCGGGCGTAGCGCACCACGTCCATGGCCAGCGCGTCCACCTCGACGGTGAGCGCCTCGATCGCCGCCGGGTCGCGCAGCGCCCGGGCCTGCCCGGCGATCTCCAGAAGCCGGTCCATGATCTCGTCGATGCGCTCCCGGCGCAGGCTGGCGAGGCGCTTCCGGATCCAGGCGAGCACCGAGACGAGGCCGCCCGCCAGCGCGCCCAAGAGGTAGAGGGTGTCGCCGTAGCGCTCGATGAAGCCGTGCTGGTCGCGCTCGTAATAGTCGATCGCGCCGGGATGGATCGGGATCCGGGCGCTGGTGGCGGCCACGGTGGTGTCGTAGGCCGGGGCCTGGACGTACTCGGCGGCGTCGGTGGAAAGCGCAGCGGCGCTGCGCTTCTCGAAGAGCTGCTGGGTCACGTCGGCCGCCACCACGCGGCTCAGGGAGGCCCGGGCCATCAGCCGGTACGAGGCGCCCACCGTCTTCACGTCGTCGGCCGGCAGCTTCGGGCGGCCGCCGAACAGGCCGCCCGGGACGGTGACCGCCTGGAGCCGCGGGAAGCGCTCGATCACGGCGCCGTCATCCTCAACGGCGACGAACGCCACCTTGCCTCCGCGGGCGACGCCCTGCACGGCCGAGACCAGGGCCAGCGCCTTGGGCGCCGAGGGGGCGATGATGCTGACGAAGGCGTCGATCCGCCTCTCGCGGAAGGCGCCGGCCACCGCCTCCTGATCGACCGGGACCAGCAGGACCGTCGAGTCCCGGGCCGGGCCGGCGGCCTCCTCCAGGGTGAGGCCGTAATAGCCGAGGAGATTCCGGAGCAGCCAGAGATCGGCGTCCCGGTGCGCCGCGATGCCGAGACGCTTGCCGGCGAGCTTCGGGAAGCTCGTGATCCCGGCCTGCTCGGGCGAGGCGATGACCATCGCCTGGTCGCGCAGGATCGCCAGGGTCAGCCCGTTCGTCGGCAGCAGCACGTCGGGGCGGACCACCGCGAGGTCGGCCCGGCCGTCCTGCAGGGCGGCGGCGCTCTCGCGCACGTCGTCGAAGGACAGGATCTTCAGGCGGACATTCTCGTGGGCGGCCTCGAGCGCGTCCGCGTAGGCCTTGATCAGGCCGGGCTCGGTGCCGTCGCGGGGCGCGACCGCGATGGTCAGGACCGTCGCCTGGAGCAGGACCCACGCCGCGATCCCGCCCGCGCCCAGGAGGGCGGCGCCCGCCAGGAGAAGCATTTCCCGGCGCAGCAACCAGGCGGGCAGGCTCCACATCGGTCCGGATGCTCAGAACAGCGAGATCAGCACGATGCCGGCCACCATCACGGCGGCGCCGATCAGGCGCGGCGGGCCGGCCTTGACCTGCTTCATGCCGAACCAGCCGAAATGGTCCAGGGCCACCGAGGTCAGGAGGTTGGCGGTGATCAGCAGGCCGTTGAACGCCCCGGCCCCGACCTTGTCGACGAAGAGCAGCCCGGCGAACACCGCCACCGCCCCGGTGATCCCGGCGAGCGGCATCCACCAGCGAACGCCCGCGATGTCGTCCCGGGTCGGCAGCGGCGACGGCCGCAGCAGGAACATCAGGGCGAACACGAACACCACGGGCACGAACGACACCGTGGCGGCGAGCCAGGGGTTCTCCAGGGCGCCGCGGAGCTGCGCGTTCCAGACCACGCCGATCGCCATCAGGGCGCCGGCCACGAGGATGAACGGGTAGAGCAGCTTGCCCGACATCCCGTGCCCCTCGCCGTGGCCCTCGCCGCCGTCGCTCCTGCCCCCCGAGCGCGCGATGAAGATCACGCCCACGGCCATCAGCAGGCCGCCGAGCCAGGGCATCGGCTTGAAGCCCGCGGCCTGCAGGCCGAACAGGCCGAGCGCGTCCATCGCCAGGGAGGTGAGGATGTTGGCGGTGAGGGTCAGGCCGTTGAACGGCCCGGCGCCGACCTTGTCGATGAAAGCCAGCCCCCCGAACACCGCCACCGCGCCGGCCAGGCCGCCGAGGGGTGCGTACCAGGGCATCTTGCTCAAGCTGTCGAGGCTCGGCAGCGGCGTCGGCATCGTGAAGAACAGGGTCGTGAACACGAAGACGATCGGCAGGAACGACACCGTCGCGGCGAGCCACGGATTGACCATGCGGCCCCGCAGCTGCGCGTTCATGGCGTTGCCGATCGCCTGCAGCGCGCCCGCCACCAGGATGAAGGGATAGAGGAGGGCTGCCGTCACGGGCGCGGACCTTGGGTTTCCGGGAAGGGATCAGACGAGGAGCAGGCCGGCGAGCGCCAGCGCGAGGGCCGGCGGCATCACCAGCAGGCCGAGCTTGAGGAAGGTCCAGGCGCCGACATCCTGGCCCTCGCGGCGGATGGCGGTGAGCCAGAGGATCGTGGCGAGCGAGCCGGTGACCGAGAGGTTCGGCCCGAGATCGACGCCGATCAGGATCGCGCCCGCGACCTTCTCGGGAACGTGGGCGGCCTGCACGGCGGCGCCCGCGATCAGGCCGGCCGGCAGGTTGTTGACGAGGTTGCACAGCACCGCGACCAGGCCGCCCGCCCCCCAGGCGGTGGCCTCCGGAGCGGCGTGGGCGTAGCCCTTGAGGAGGTCCGCCAGCATCGCCAGGACGCCGGTCTTCTCCAGCGCCTCCACCAGCACGAACAGGCCAGCCACCAACGGCAGCACGCTCCACGACACGTCCTTGGCCACCTCGACGAGGCCGCCGCGCTTGAGCAGCAGCACGACGATCGTGGTGGCGAGCCCGGCCACGAAGGTCGGCAGGCCGAGGTCGAGGCCGAGCGCCGAGGCGGCGATCAGCACGCCGCCGGTGGCCACGATGCCGATCCCCGCCACGAGGCCGGTGCGGGACAGCGACACGGCCTCGACGTCGGTGGCGACCTCCTGCCCGCGCAGGGTCTTCGCCTGGGTCAGCCGCAGCACCGCGTAGGTCGTCGCGATGGCCAGCAGCGAGGGCAGGGCGAACAGGCCGAGCCAGCGCACCAGCGGCGGCATGTGCTCGGCGAAGACCACGAGGTTCGCCGGGTTCGAGATCGGCAGCACGAAGCTCGCCGCGTTGGCGATGAAGGCGCAGATGAACAGGTAGGGGAGGGGGTTCTCCACCTTGGCGGCCTTGGTGGCCGCGTAGACGGCGGGCGTCAGCACCACCGCGCAGGCGTCGTTCGACAGGAACACCGTGACCACGGTGCCGACGAGATAGACCAGGGTGAACAGCCGCGTCGCCGAGCCCTTGGCGGCGCGCACGGCGATCGAGGCGAGCCAGTCGAACAGGCCCTCCTTCCGGGCTACCTCCGACATCAGCATCATGCCGACGAGGAACAGGTAGACGTCGGTCCCCTTCAGGACGCCGTCCCAGGCGGTGGCGGGGGCGAGCAGGCCGAGGGCCACGAGGGCGCCAGCGCCGAGCACGGCCCAGATCGCCTCCGGCCACGCGAACGGCCGCAGGATGACGCCGAGGGTGGCGAGCGCGGCGATCGCCCAGGTCGCGATATTGGGGGTCAGCGTCAGCGCGCCCATCGGGTCCGGTGGTCCTCTGGTGGAGTGGATCGTGCGGTGCGGTGTGCAGCGATTCGGGTGAGTCCGGCTACCAGGGCCGGCCGTTGCGGTTCGGGCCGAGCTGGTCGCCCCGAAGCCCCTTCTGCGGCCAGGCGGGGAGCCGGGTGGCGTCGCTGCCGGGGCGATCGGGTGCGGGCGGCGGGACGAAGCTCCGGCCCACGGGCTCGATCACCTCGGTATCGGCCTGCCCCGTGCCGTCCGTGACCGTGACCGCGAGGCGGCGGGCGCCCTCCGGCCAGGGAATGCGGGCATGGACGGTGCGCGGCCCGTCCGGCACCATCGCGTGGGGCCGCCCGTCATCGACGCGCACGCAGCAGCACCAGTCGCCCTGCGGCCTGTCCGACAGCACGAGGGCGCGCACGGAGATCCGGCCGTCCGCCATGGCGAGGGGCGCCGTGGCGAGGCGCCGGTCGGCGGGGCTCGTGATCATCACGAAGGGCAGCGCCCGGTCGAGGGGCTTGAACCGCCAGCTCGTGACCGGCCCGTCGATCGCCGCGACCGCGTAGCCCACCGAGCCGTCCTCGTTCTGGCCGACGGAGCGGGCCGCCGCGTAGAGGGTGCGCCCGTCCGGGGCGAGCTCGTTGTAGTGGGTGTGGCCCATCTCGACGAGGCGCACGCCGTGGTGGCGGATCAGGCCGGCCAGCGCCGCCTTCTCGTCGGGCACGCAGAGATCGTCCGGGTAGGTGTGGGTGAAGACCGCGCAGGGCCGGCCCTCCTCGTCGGCCCGGGCCAGCTCCTCGGCGAGCCAGGCGAGCTGGCAGGGGCCGAGCCGGAAGTCGAGGCCGAACCCCTTCCGGCCGTAGCCGGGGCTGACCATGTCGAGGAACAGGCAGCGCACGCCCGCGAACGTCTCGGCGAAGTAGTAATGCGTGACGGGGGCCGGGTCGTGCGGGCGCGGCAGGTCGTGGCGCCGCGCCGCGTGGCCGCCGCCGCGGGGGCTGCCCGCCACCGCGGCGAACAGCGCGTCGAAATCCGTCATCGTGCCGTGCTGGCGGTCGTGGTCGCCGGCGATCAGGCGCACCGGCAAGTCCGGGTGCCGGCGCAGGGCCTCGCGCAGGACCGCGTATTGCTCCGCCCGCCCGTCCTCGGCGAGATCGCCCGGGAGGTAGGCGAAGTCGAGGAGGCCGTGTCCGTGCAGCCCGTCCACCTCCGCGAGGATCGCCCGCAGGTCGGCGGCATGGGGGTCGGAACTCCGCTCCAGATGGAGATCGCCGACATGCGCGAAGGCGAAGACACCGTGATCTGCGGTCATGGCGCGCCCACGGGGCCGGACACGGCCGCGTGGGCCGCGCGCGCTCTGTCGTTCCCCTGCGCCATCATGCTCCCCGGACAGGCCAGCCCGCCCCGGCCGGGGATCGGCCGCGGTGGTCGCGACCGGCCCGACGTTTCGGACACGGCCGGGTTCCGGATTCGGGATGATGCCCGCGGTGGCGGGAGCCTACATTTTCGTGAGTCAGGGCCGTACGCGCCGTCGAGCCGGGAAAGTGTCGCGAAAACAGACACTCGATGTCTTCTCGCGCGACAGATCTGCGGGGATCGCCGTCGGCCGTGGACGCGGACGTCGGGCGCGGTCCCCAGGCTGTGCCGGCGTCGCCTGGGTGCCGCCCAACGGGGCACGGAATCCTCCCGCGCAGGCTCATCCCCCGGATCCAGGGCTATCGGTCGCGGCCTGTTCGCGGACGAACGCGGTCTTGGATGAGCCACGGTTCGTGCTCGATGACCGGTACGGTCCCGATCCGACGGGCACTGGTCCGGTCTCGTCCGAGACGAGGCTCGAGAGGCGCCGTACGGGATGCACGCAGCATCCGCATCCCCCTGACCGGGCCTTCCGGAGATCTTTCATGTCGCCAAACGATCATCTTTGGAATTTCGGATCGCGTTGAGCTGATCTAGACTTTCTCAAGAAGCTCATCCGGACAAGATTGTGCCTATCGAATCGATGGATCGCCCGCGCCTGCGCGTCGGATGCCGACCGTTGTCTCGCGGCTCCACATCCGGAATTGCCCGATCATTGCCCCGCCGGAGTCCTGCCCGATGAAGATCCTGCGTCTCCTCGCCGTCGCGGCGCTCTGCCTCGGCGCATCCTCCGCCGGGGCAGAGGCCCTCCGGATCGGCGTCGTGCCCGGGGCCTACGGCGATGCCGTCACGGTGGCGGCCCGGGAGGCCAAGGCGGAGGGCCTCGACGTGAAGGTGGTCGAGTTCAGCGACTGGACGACGCCCAACGTCGCGCTCGATGCCGGCGACATCGACGTGAACTTCTTCCAGCACCGCCCCTTCATGGAGAACGCGGCCAAGCAGAAGGGCTACGCGTTCGACATCGTCGGGCAGGGGATCCTGTCCAATATCGGCCTGTACTCCCTGAAGCATAAGCGCCTCGACGAGATCCCGGTGGGCGGGTCGGTGGCGCTCGCCAACGATCCGGTGAACCAGGGCCGCGGCCTGCTGCTCCTCCAGAAGGCCGGGCTGGTCAGGCTGAAGGACGGTGTCGGCTTCCTCGGCACCCTCGACGACATCGTCGAGAACCCGAAGAAGCTGCGATTCACCGAGGTCGAGGGACCGCAGCTCGCGCGGATCACCGGCGATGTCGATCTCGCGCAGGGCTATCCGCATTTCATCGTGGCGGCCGGAAGCTTCGACCCGACCAGCGGGCTGATCTATTCCGGCATCGAGGACAAGCTGTTCACGGTCAGCTTCGTCACCAAGACGTCCCGCAAGGACGACCCGGCGATCCGGAAGTTCGTGACCCTGTTTCAGAATTCGGACGCCGTGAAGCGGCAGATCCGCAAGTCCTTCGCCGACAGCGACAAGCTCTACCTGCTGGCGTGGCAGAACTGATGGTCGGCCTCGTCTTCGACAGCCTGCACACTCCGGGCACGCCGGTCGCGACCGGACGGCGGAGTCCGGGCGCCGCGGCCACCGCCCCAGGTCCGGCCGCAGGTCCGGCCGCAGCGCCCGGCCGGAGGCCCGGCACGGTACGGTTCGAGGCGGTCTCCAAGACCTATCCGTCCGCCGCCGGACCGGTCCGCGCGCTCGACAGCGTCGACCTCGCCATTCCGGCGGGGGCGATCTTCGGCATCATCGGCCGATCGGGGGCGGGCAAGTCGAGCCTCCTGCGCATGGTCAACCGGCTGGAGGCGCCCACCTCCGGCCGGGTTCTGGTCGACGGCGCCCCCGTCGATGCCCTCGACACCGACGGGCTCGTGGCCCTGCGCCGGCGCGTCGGCATGATCTTCCAGCACTTCAACCTGCTGGCGGCCAAGACCGTCCGGCAGAACGTGGCGCTGCCGCTGACGGTCGCGGGCGTCCCCAGAAGCGCGATCGGCCCGCGGGTCGCGGAGGCGCTGCGCCTCGTCGGCCTGGAGGACAAGGCCGACACCTACCCGTCGCGGCTCTCCGGCGGCCAGAAGCAGCGGGTCGGCATTGCCCGGGCCCTCGTGAGCGATCCGGAGATCCTGCTCTGCGACGAGGCGACCTCCGCCCTCGACCCGGAAACCACGCTGGCGATCCTCGACCTGCTGCGCGACATCAACCGGCGCCTGGGGATCACCATCATCCTGATCACCCACGAGATGCACGTGATCCGCGAGATCTGCAGCGACGTGGTGGTGCTGGAACGGGGCCGGGTGGTCGAGACCGGGCCGGTCTGGCGCGTCTTCGGGGCGCCCGAGCACCCGACCACGCAGGCGCTGCTCGAACCGCTGACCCGCGGCCTGCCGCCGGATCTGGCGGACCGGCTGCAGCCGCTGCCGACACCCGGCGGATCCGCGATCCTGCGGATCACCTGGGCCGGGCAGGGGACGCCGGATCTCTCGGGCCTCGCCGTGGCGGCCGGCACGCCGGTGCGCCTGCTCCAGGCCGGCATCGAGCGGATCCAGGGCCACGCGGTCGGCCGGATGCTGGTCGCCGTCCCGGGCGCGGATCCGGACGTGGAGGCGCGCCTGCGGGCGCTCGGCGGGGCCGTCGAGAGGCTCGGCTACGTCGCCCCGGAAGCGGAGGCGGGGTGAGGCGACGATGGGCCGCCTTCCCCGCGGAATCCGGCAGAGACTCCGCCGCGCAAGCGGTTCCCCCTCGAACCCACCGACCCGGAGCCCCGCATGACCCCGCAGATGATCGACCGCCTCTGGCAGGCCTTCCTCGACACCGGGCTCATGGTCGGGGTCTCGGCCGGGATCGCCGTGCTGGCCGGCCTGCCCCTGGCGCTGTTCCTCGTCATTTCCGGGCCCGGCGGCATCGTCCCGGCACCGGCGGCCAACCGGGTGGTCGGGGCCGTGGTCAACGGCTTCCGGGCCGTGCCGTTCATCGTGCTACTGGTGGCGCTGATCCCGTTCACCCGGCTGGTGGCCGGCACCACCATCGGCGTCTGGGCGGCCATCGTGCCGCTCGCGGTGAGCGCCACCCCGTTCTTCGCCCGGATCGCCGAGGTCTCGCTGCGGGAGGTGGATGCCGGCCTGATCGAGGCCGCCCAGTCCATCGGCTGCCGACGCCGGCACATCCTCGCCCACGTGCTCCTGCCCGAGGCGCTGCCGGGGATCGTCGCGGGCTTCACCATCACGGTGGTGTCGATGATCGGCGCCTCCGCGATGGCCGGGGCGGTGGGCGCGGGCGGCCTCGGCGACGTCGCCATCCGGTACGGCTACCAGCGCTTCGACACCACCGTGATGATGGTGGTGATCGCGATCCTGATCGCCCTCGTGTGCGTGGTCCAGTTCGCGGGCGACACCGCGGTGCGGCGGCTCCGGGCCCGCTGACGGCCCCGCGCCCCGGCACGAGGCGGCCCGCACCCGAGGCCGCATCCCTGAGGCTGAACCCGTAAGCCTGCACCCATGAGCCTGCACCCATGAGCCTGGACATGGACGAATCCGTCGCCGACGGGGCGGCCGAGCCGATGCCCCCGCCGCCGTCGCCCCCGCACCGGATCGGATCCGACGCCGAGGCGATCGCGGCCGCACAGGCCGTGGCCCGGATCTTCGCGGCGGGCGCGGCCGAGCGCGACCGCGACCGGCGCCTGCCCTGGGGGGAGATCGCGGCGTTCACCGACAGCGGGCTCGGCGGCCTCACGGTGCCGCGGGCCCATGGCGGCGCGGAAGTCTCGTACGCGACGCTGGCCGAGGTGTTCACGATCCTGGCCGCCGCCGACGGCTCGGCGGCGCAGATCCCCCAGAACCAGTTCGGCGTCCTGGCGCTGGTCGCGGTCGCCGCCAGCCCCGCCCAGCAGGCGCGGATCTACCGCGACGTCCTCGCCGGCCACCGGATCGGCAATGCCGGCCCCGCCCGCAACGGCAAGGCGATCACCCGCGTGGAGACGCGGCTGACATCCGGGCCGGCGGGCCCGCGCCTGAGCGGCCACCGCTTCTATTCCACCGGCGCGCTCTTCGCCCACTGGATCCCGACCCGCGCGGTCGGCCCCGACGGAGGACCGCTCCTGGTCTTCGTGCGCCGGGACGCCCCGGGCGTGCGGGTCGTGGACGACTGGCAGGGCTTCGGCCAGCGCACCACGGCGAGCGGCAGCGTGATCTTCGAGAACGCCCCCGTCGAGGCGGATCTGACGATCGACCTCGCGCCCCTCGCCGGGCGCCCGGGCCTGTTCGGGCCGATCTCCCAGCTGATCCACGCGGCGATCGATGCCGGCCTCGCCCGGGGCGCAGTCGCCGCGGCCCTCGACTTCCTGCGCACCCGGACGCGGCCCTATCCCTTCACCGCCGAGACCGTCGCGGAGGATCCCCACATCCTCGGCGAGGTCGGACGGCTCACGGTCGACCTCCACGCCGCCGAGGCGGTCCTGGCCCGGGCCGGCCGGACCCTGGACCGGATCGCCGCGGCCCCCGTCACCGCCCAGAGCGCGGCCGAGGCCTCGGTGGCGGTGGCGCAGGCGAAGATCCTCACCACCGAGGTCGCCCTGGAGGCCTCCGAGCGGCTGCTCGAACTCGCCGGCGCCTCGGCGACCCGCGACGGGTACAATCTCGGCCGGTTCTGGCGGGATGCCCGGGTCCATACCCTGCACGACCCCGTGCGCTGGAAGTACCACCTCCTCGGCAACCACGCCCTGAACGGCGTGCTGCCGGCCCGCCACCAGTGGAACTGAGGATCGGGCCATGCCACTCCAGCCCCACGAGACCGCCTTCACGCAGGCGCCCGCACCGCCGCGCCCGGTGCCGGTGATCGCCGACGCCGCGGCGGCGCTGGCCATCGCCGACGCGCTGGCGGCCGCGTTCGCGGAGGCCGCGGTCGCGCGCGATCTCGAGCGGCGCCTGCCCGTCGCCGAGGTCGAGCGCTTCAGCGAATCCGGCCTCTGGGCGATCACGGTGCCGAAGGCCTATGGCGGCCCCGGCCTCGACAGCGCCACGGTCGCGCAGGTGATCGCCCGGATCGCCGCGGCGGACGGGTCCCTCGGCCAGATCCCGCAGAACCATTTCTACGCCCTGGAGGTGCTCCGCAACGGCGGCACCGAGGCCCAGAAGCGCGACCTCTACGGCCGCGTCCTGGCGGGCGAGCGATTCGGCAATGCGCTGGCCGAGATCGGCGCGCGGGACCACACCCGCCGCACCCGGCTCGTGCGCGATCCGGCCGGCTGGTTCGTCGAGGGCCGCAAGTATTACTGCACCGGCTCGCTCTATGCCCACCGCATCCCGACGCTGGTCGAGGCCGAGGAGGCGGGCCGCACGGCCACCTACCTGGTCTTCATCCCCCGGGACGCGCCGGGCGTGACCCTGGTGGACGATTGGGACGGGTTCGGCCAGCGGGTCACCGGCTCGGGCTCGGTCCTGTTCGAGCGGGTCGCCGTGGAGCCCGGCTGGGTGGTGCCGTTCCAGGCCTCGCTGGAGCGGCCCACCGCCATCGGCCCCTTCGCGCAGATCCTGCACGCCGGGATCGATCTCGGCATCGGCGAAGGCGCCTTCGCGGCGACGCTGCCCTTCGTGCGGGACCGCGCCCGGCCCTGGATCGATTCCGGCGTCACCCGGGCGAGCGAGGATCCCCTGACCCTCCACGCGCTGGGCGACGTCCAGGTCCGCCTCGCGGCGGCCGACGCCCTGCTGACGCGGGCCGGCCGCTTCGTGGACGCCGCGCAGGACGCCCCCGATGCGGACAACGTCGCGGCGGCCTCCGTGGCGGTGGCGGAGGCCCGGGCTGCGAGCCACCGGGCCGGGCTGCTGGCGTCCAACAGGCTCCTCGAACTCGGCGGCACCTCCGCCACCGACCGGGCCGAGGCCCTGGACCGCTACTGGCGCAACGTCCGCACCCACACCCTGCACGATCCGGTGCGCTGGAAGTACCACTGGATCGGCGCCTACCACCTCGACGGCCGGCTGCCGCCCCGGCACGGAGCGCTCTGATGGCCGCCCAGAAGAAGCAGATCCTGTTGAACGCCTTCAACATGGCCTGCGTGGGCCACATCAATCACGGGCTCTGGACGCACCCGCGCGACCGCTCGTCGGCCTACAACACGCTGGGCTACTGGACCGACCAGGCGAAGCTCCTGGAGCGCGGCCTGTTCGACGGCCTGTTCATCGCCGACATCATCGGCGTCTACGACGTCTACGGCGACGGCATCGACGTGACCGCCCGGGAGGCCGTGCAGCTCCCGGTCAACGACCCGACCGTGATGATCACCGCCATGGCGGCGGTGACCGAACATCTCGGCTTCGGGGTGACGATCAACGTCCACCAGGAGGCGCCCTACACCTTCGCCCGGCGCCTCTCGACCCTCGACCACCTGACCGGCGGCCGGATCGGCTGGAACATCGTCACCGGCTACCTCGACAGCGCCCACCGCGCCCAGAGCGGCGGCACGTTGCCGGCACACGACCGGCGCTACGACTATGCCGACGAGTATCTGGAGGTTCTCTACCGGCTCTGGGAGGGCAGCTGGGACGACGCCGCCGTGCGCCGCGACCGGGCGGCCCGGGTGTTCAGCGATCCGGCCCATATCCGCAAGGTCGCCCACCGGGGCGAGTTCTTCGCGGTCGACGGCTACCACCTGTCCGAGCCGTCGCCCCAGCGCACGCCCGTCCTCTACCAGGCGGGCGCCTCGGGCCGCGGCCGCGCCTTCGCGGGCCGCCACGCCGAGTGCGTGTTCATCTCCGCCCGCGACACGGCCACCGCCCGCGAGTCCGTCCGCGCCATCCGGGCCGAGGCGGTCGCGGCCGGCCGCAATCCCGACGACGTGAAGGTCTTCGTCGGCCTCGCGGTGATCCCCGGCCGGACCCGGGCGGAGGCCGAGGCCAAGCGGGACGAATACCTGTCCTACGCGAGCCCGGAAGCGGGGCTCGCGCATTTCTCCGCCTCCACGGGGATCGACTTCGCCCGCTACGGCCTCGACGAGGCGATCCCCTACGCGCCGGGCAACGCCATCCAGTCGGCCACGGCGGCGGCGGCCAGGCGCGGGCTGACGAAGCGCGACCTCCTGGCCGAATTGCAGCTCGGCGGCCGCTACCCGGTGCTCACCGGCGACGCGGTCGCCATCGCCGACGAGCTCCAGGCCTGGATCGAGGAGGGCGAGGTCGACGGCTTCAACCTCAGCCGGATCGTCGTGCCGGAGAGCTTTTCCGACTTCATCGACCTCGTGATCCCGGAACTGCAGGATCGCGGCCTCTACAAGACCGCCTATGCCAAGGGTTCGCTGCGGGCGAAGCTCTTCGGCCAAGGGGACCGGCTGCCCGCGCGCCACCCGGCCGAGGCCCACCGCCACCGCGGCGCGCCTCAGCGATCCTGAACCTCGCCGCTCTCGGAGCCGAACCAGCGGCTGTAGATCTCGTCGTAGCGGCCATCCTCCCTGAGGCCGAGGAGGGCTTGGTTGACGCGCTTGCGCCGGGGGTCGTTCGCCGCGAACAGGATGCCGTAGGCCTGCCGGTTGAAGGCCGGCCCGATCAGGCGCAGCGGCGCGTGGCCGGGCTGCGTCGCGTAGTAGCCCAGGGCGGGGGCATCGTAGACCACCGCGGCGACCGTGCCGGCCTGCAGGGCCGCGCAGGCCTCCTCCAGGCTCGCGAACCCCACCGGCGTGGCGAAGTGGTCCGCCAGATAGGCGACCGACGTGGTGTGGGCGACCGTGCCCACCCGCTTGCCCGGCAGGTCCTGCGGGCCGTTGATCGCGCCGCGCAGGCGCTCCACCGTCGCCGTGCTGGTCAGGCCGGCGGTGAACCACGCCACCAGGGCGATGCAGGTGAACAGCCAGACCACCGTGATGGCCCGCGCGAGGGGGCTGCGCGGCATCTCCTCCGCCTGCGCGGCGAGGCTGCTCAGCGCCCACCAGAGGACGTGGGCGAAGCCGTGCGCCGGCCGCGCCCGCGCCGCCATGCCGCCGGGATGGCGGCGTTCGAGCCACCAGATCAGCGCCGCCACCGCGAGGATGAGGGCGGCGAGCCCCAGGAGGACCTGCAGGAAGGTGGCGTCGCTCAGGAGCGCCCGGAGGGCCCGGCCGGTGGCCGAGCCGGTCGCGTCCGGCGCCGCCGGGACGGCGATGCGCAGGCCGGTCTCCAGCATCGTGACCGAGAAGTCGAACCGCCGCTCGCGCTCCGCGGTGATCGACACCGCCGCGATGGCGAGGTCCGCGCGCCCGTCCGAGACCGCCCCGAACAGCGCCGGCAGGTCGTCGACGCGGACGAAGGCGGTCCGGACGCCCAGCTCCCGGGCGATGGCGTTCCAGAGATCGATGCTGAACCCGCGCAGCCGGCCCTCCGCCTCCATGACCAGGGGCGGCACCGGATGCGTCGCGACCCGCCACGTCTCGGGATCGTTCGTGCGGAGCGCGAGGGACGGCCCCTCCGACACGCCCTCGGATGCCGCCCGAGCCGTGTCCCGGGTCTCGGCGCGCAAAGGGTCCGCGGCCACCGGCACGGCGGCCGCGAGGCAGAGGCAGAACGCCACGACGCCCGCAGGCGCGACGGCGCGCCGTCGACCGGTGGACGGGCGCGGCATGTCAGAGGCTCTCGATCCAGTTGCGCAGGACGGCCCCGGGCGCGGGGTCGGGGTGGGCGTCCAGGCGCTGGGACGCATCGCTGGGGATGAAGCCGAACCGGCGCTTGAACGCCCGCCGGAAGGTCCGCTCGTCCGAGAAGCCGACCGCGAAGGCGACCTGCGAGATGCGCAGGGGCTTGGACGCATCGTCGCGCACGAGCATCCGCATCGCCGCCATCAGGCGCCGGTCGCGGATATACGCCACGATGCCGTTGGGGGCGAACAGGCGGTACAGGGTCGAGCGCGACAGGCCGAGCCGCGCCGCGACCAGGGCGGGCGTCAGCTTCGGGTTGCCGAGTTCCGCCTCGACGAGGCGGCGGACGCGGATCCGGACGTCCTGGTTCTGGGACGGGCGCCCCTCCTCCTGGCCGCGCAGCCAGCTGGCGCAGAGCTGGGTGATCGCCGTCGAGGCCGCCAGGGCCTCGCGCCGGTCGAGGAGGTCGCCGCAGGCGACGACGTTGGCGACGAAATTGTGGACCAGCCGCCCGAACGGGTCGCCGTCATGGTCGAGGGGGCGGCCGTGCAGGGCGTCCGGGTGGCAGCCCTGCTTCTCCAGAAGCGCGCGGGGGATCACGACGTTGGTGGCGTCGACCGCGCCCGCGACGATGCGCACGGGCTGGGCGAGATCGAAGACGATGCACTGGACCTCGTTCACCGGGCCGGTGCCGTGATCGGTCTCCACGCGGCTCTGCCCCCGGCGGTAGAACTGCAGCAGGATGTGATCGAGGCCCTGCTGGCCGATCATCTCCCGCGTCCGCACGAGGGTGTGCGCCGGCGCCACCACGTCGCCGACCAGCAGGTCGCCGAGATGGTAGCTGCGCATCGCGATCGGGATGGTGAGATCGGTCTCCGGGCGGAAGCTCACGTCGAAGATGGGCGCGAGATGGTCCTGCCAGGCCCGGCCGAGCGCCTCCGGATCACCGGGCGGCTCGAACCGCAGGCAGGCGACCTCGCCGCCCGGGGCGTCGCCGCCGGCGGGTGCCACGTCCGGGTCCCGGTTTCTCTCCTCGGAAGACATACGTGGAGCCTGACACCTGCTGTTAGCGCGACCGATGAAGAACGAGGGCCTGCCCCAAGGTGACGCGTGGCAACGCGGTCGGGTCGTCCCGCACGTTAGCCGCGTCCACCCAGACAGTCCTCCTATCTCCCGCCGACCCGAGCAGCTGTACACTGTCGTTTGTCGCTGCGGCGTGCGATTCGACGCAGGTGTCGCCCGACCGGGCCGCAGCGGGCCCAGCATCGGAGGATTCTGACCTGCGCGCCGGTGGGATGGTTCCTTCCGTCTCAGAAAGGGGGATCCCCGTTTCAGAATGTTGCGCGCGGCGCAGAGTGTGGCTGCAATGTGATAGTTCGTTAAAGCCGCATTTTCTAACCCCCGCGCAAAGTCTGTGACAGGCATGACGGGGGTCAGTCCGATGGTCCAACAGTATAGCGACGTCGAGCATGCGACCGGATCCTGTGATCCGAGCAGGAGCACGGGCGTCGGAACGCGACGGTGCGGCCCCGTCCGGATGGGATTGCTGGTCGGCAGCTCGCTCGCCACGCTCGCGCTGGCTCTGGGACCTGTGGCGGCGCAGACCGTGCCGGCGCGCTCGCCCTCGACTTTCGGACTGACAGCGGCTGATTTCTCGAACTGGTCGGCTTACCAAGGTGATTGGGGGCTCGCCGCGATCAATGCCGCGACGGCTTACGCGCATGGCTATACGGGGCTCGGCGTCTCGGTGGCAGTTGTCGATAGCGGCATCGACCCCAATCACCCGAAATTTGCTGGGCGGATATCGTCTGCCTCTCGGAACTTTTGGCTCACCGATCCCCCTGGAGCGATCCGCAGCACTCTTCTCGTCGACCTCAACAGTCATGGGACGCACGTTTCAGGAACGATCGGGGCATCTGCAGCCGGCGGCGAGATGATGGGCGTCGCTTTTGAAAGCACGCTGCTCTCACTGAATGCGATCATGGGCCCGGCCGAGGCCAATTTTATCAAGCAGAGATTGGGCCTCAACGAAATCTCGACCGATGCCAATGCCGCGGTTGATTTCGCGGCAGCCAATGGGGCGCGAGTTCTCAATGGCAGCTATGGCCCCTCCTTGCCGACCAAGCTCATTTTCGATGATAACGGCAATGTAATATCTAATCCTTATTACGTTCAGCTGAAAATACAATCATACGAATACGGCGACGCACTGGCGGAGTACAGCGCCCTCAAACGTGCCGCAGACAAAGGTATGCTGCTAGTCTTTGCGGCTGGCAATGAGCGTGAAGATCAGGAAAAAGTCGCCGTCAATCCGACCGGCGTTGCGTTCTATCCTTTCATACGTCCAAGCAACGCAAACAGCGGCGTCTATCAGCTCAATGATGGTCAAAATCGGCCGATCGATCAGTCGAAGGTCGATTTTTCCGACTTGTCAGGCTACATCGTTTCAGTCGTCGCAACTGACAAAAACAATCAAATCGGATCTTTCAGCAATCTATGCGGCCTGACAGCAGCTTGGTGTATAGCCGCGCCCGGCGTGGGTATCTACTCGACCGTTCCGGGCGGCGGATACGGGTTGAAAAATGGTACATCGATGGCAGCGCCGCACGTCTCCGGTGCCGCAGCCGTGCTGATGCAGGCGTTCCCGTTCCTGACGGCGCCGCAGATCGCCCAGACCATGTTCACCACCGCCACCCACCTCGGCGACGGACCGGCCAACGCCCCGAACGCCACCTTCGGCTGGGGCCTGCTCAACCTCGGCAAGGCGATCGACGGTCCGGGCCAGTTCACCTCGACCTGGACGGTCAACACCACCTATAAAGGCCAAGCCTATTACGGCCGCTTCGCCAACGACATCTCGGGCGTCGGCGGCCTGATCAAGACCGGGCTCGGCACCCTCGAACTCGCCGGCACCAACAGCTATGCCGGCGGCACCGCCGTCTACGGCGGCACCCTCGCCGTCTCCCGCGACGCCAACCTCGGCGCCGCCGGCACCGGCCTGACCCTCGACGGCGGCACCCTCGAGGTCCTGGCCGACGGATTCGCCACCGCCCGCCCGCTCACCCTCTCCGGCCCCGGCACCCTGCAGATCGACGGCGGCACGTCCACCTTCGCGGGTCCGATCGCCGACGGCAGCCAGCCGGGCGTGCTCGTCAAGACCGGATCCGGCACCGCCGTCCTGTCGGCCGCCAACACCGTCACCGGCGGCGCCCTGGTCGGCGCCGGCACCCTGACCCTGACCGCCACCGGCAGCCTCGCCGCACCGGTCCGCGTCGGCCCCGCGGCGCGCTTCCTCAATGCCGGCCTGGTCTCCGGCGGCGTCGGCAATCTCGGCGTCCTGGGCAACAGCGGCACCATCGCGGGCGGCCTCGCCAATGCTGGGCTGGCCCTCAACACCGGCACGATCACCGGCGGGGTGGCCAACACCGGCAGCCTGGCCAACAGCGGCGCCCTCGCGGGCGGGCTGACCAACACCGGCACAGCCCTGAACACCGGCGTCATCGCGGGCGGCGTGACCAACACCGGCAGCCTCGCCAGCAGCGGCGCCCTCGCGGGCGGCCTGACCAACACCGGCACCGTGCTGGCCAGCGCCGGCCGCATCGACGGCGCCATCGCGAACAACGCCGGGCTGCTCGCCGTCTCCGGCAACGTCGCCAGCGACGGCACCCTCGCCAACGCCGCCGGCGCGACCCTCGCCGTCACCGCAGGCGGCCGCTACAGCCTCGCCGGGCCGCTCGCCAATGCCGGCATCGTCGTCCTCGCCCAGACCGCCAGCCTCACCGCGCCGGCCGGCTTCGGCAATGCCGGCCTCGTCGCCAGCGACGGCACCCTCACCACCGACCTGACCAATACCGGCCTCGCTCGCCTGTCCGGGCAGCTCAACGGCGCGCTGACCAACACCGGGCTGATCCAGGTCACCGGGCCGCTGGCCGGCCTCACCACCCTGACCAATGCCGGCGCCCTCGACCTCGGCGGCGGCGCCCTCACGGTGGCGAGCCTGTCCGGCCCCGCCTCCGCCGTCCTGGGCAACGGCGCCCTCACGGTCGCCGGCCCGGCCTCCACCACCTATGCCGGCGCCATCCTGGAGACCGCCAGCCCCACCAGCCTGACCCAGGCCGGCACGGGCACGCTCACGCTCACCGGCACCGGCCGCTTCTCCGGCCCGACCACGATCCAGGCCGGCACGCTCGCGCTCAACGGCCTCTGGACCTCGCCCGTGACGGTGGCCGCCGCCGGCACCCTGCGCGGCATCGGCACGATCGCCGCCCCGGTCACGGTGGCCGGCGCCCTGCGGCCGGGCAACTCCCCTGGCACCCTCACGGTGCTCGGCCCGGTGGCCTTCGCCCCCGGCAGCCGCCTCGGCCTCGACATCGACGGACCCGGCACCGGCACGGGTGCCGGCAGCTACGCCCGGCTCCTGGCGCTGGGCGCCACCGGCACGGTGTCGGCGGGGGGCACCCTCGTGCCGGAGCTGCGCGGCCTCACCGGCAACGCCACCAACGCCTTCACCCCGGCCCTCGGCCAGCGCTTCGGCGTCCTCACCGCTCAAGGGGGGCTGTCGGGCTCGTTCACCGGCCTCGCCCAGCCGACGACGGGGCTTCCGGCCGGCACGCGCTTCGACGCCCTCTACGCCGCCACCGGCCTCGACCTCGTGGTCACGCCGGCGGCCTACGGCAACCTCGCCGGGCTGGGCCTCTCCCAGACCGGCAACGCCCAGGCCGTGGGCGCGGCGCTGGACGTCGCCCGCCCGGCCGCCGGCACCCGGCCGGACGCGGCCCGGGCGCGAGTCTACGATCCGCTCTACGCGGCCAACCCGGCCACCCTGCCGGGCGGCCTGGCCAGCCTGTCGGGCCAGAGCTACGGCGACGCGGTGATGACCGATCTCTCCGCGCGCCGGCTGATCGCCGACGCGATCGACCGGCACCAGCGCGGGCTGGGCGGCGGGACGGCGGCGTTCGGCGCGGGCGATCCGGGCCTGGGCCCGAACCGCACGGCGCTGCAGGTGCGCGGCGCCGCCGGGGTGCCGGACCAGCCGCTGGCGGTGGGCGAGGGCCGGGTCTGGGCGGACGCGCTGTACGGGTTCGGCGACCGGGTCGGCGATCGGGCGGCCTCGGGCGCCGGTTACGGCGCGGGCGGCCTGCTCGTGGGCGTCGACCGGCAGGTCGGGGCGGAGACGCAGGTGGGCGGGGCGTTCAGCTACCTGCGCGAGACCGGCACGTCGCGGGGGGCGGGGCTCGGCCGGTTCACCACGGACAGCTACGGCGGCAGCCTGTACGCGCAGACGCGTCTGGGGCCGGTGGTGCTGCGCGGGACGGCGGGGGTGTCGTACGCGGACGGGCGGATCGACCGGACGGTGGCCTTGGGCACGGCGGTGTCGCAGGCGAGCGGTCTGGCCTCGGGCTGGAACGGCGGGGTGGCGGGCTTTGCCGGATACGCGCTGGCCGTGAATCTGCCGGTCGAGGTCGTGCCGGAGGTGGGGTTCAGCTACGATCGCCTGACGCGCGGCCGGGTGGCCGAGCGGGCCGGCCTGGTGGGCCAGGGGTTCGGGGGCCAAGGGTTGGGCGGCCAGGGATTCGCGGTGGCCGATCTCGACGCGGCGCGCAGCCTCGTGGGCGGCCGCGTGGCGAGCGTGGCCTTCGCGGGCGTGCCGGACCTGCGGCTGGAGGGTCGGGCCTATTGGGCGCACGAGCTGGCCGACACTTACGCGGTGGTCCGCTCCGGCCTGTTCGGGGCGCAGTTTGCCGCCCGCACCAGCGCCCTCGGCCGGGACGGGGCGGTCCTGGGGGTGAGCCTGACCGGGCCGGTGGCGGACGGCGTGCGGTTGACCCTGGGCTACACCGGCGACGTGCGTCCGGGCGCCACCGCCCAGGTCTTCGCCGCAGGCCTCCAGGCCGCATGGTGAGGCACGCCGACCGCACGCAGGCCGGCGCCGTACTCCGGAGGGAGGCATGCAGGACCGCAGAGAATCGGGCGATCCGTCGATCGAGGCCGAGCCGGCATCGCGCCGGCCCGGCCGGTTGCGGCGGCTGGTCGATCTGCTCGAAGGGATCGAGCTGCTGGTCCAGGCGGTTCGGCTGGTCGGATGGCTCCTGAGAGGATTGTGGCTGGCCGCCGGGGCCCTCGTGCGCGCCTTCGGAGATCGATGAGCCGCACGGCGGCCCCACCATCCCCTGCCGATGCATGGCTGCTCCGTCCGAAGCCCGTCTCGTGTCGTTCGGGACAGTAACGGCGCTCCGATGCAGAGCGGCGCGCAGGCGGAGATGTTTCACGGGAAACACCCGCCCGATTGGCCGAAGTTCCGACAACCGGGTCCGGCGCGGGCGCGGGACCCGGTGCTTCAGCCGAACAGCGCGCGCGCCACAATCTGCGGGTCGAGAGGTTTCTGGCAGAGGGCCACGGCTCCGTGGAGGGACGGCACCGCGACCGGATCGTAGCCGGTCGCGAACAGGAACGGCACACCCCGCGCGTACAGCGCGTCGGCGACGGGATAGACGAGCTCGTCCTGCAGGTTGATGTCGAGCACCGCGGCGTCGATCGCGGCCGTGCGGGCGATCAGCGCCAGCGCCTCGCCGACACTGGGCACCGGTCCCAGCACCTCGGCACCGCCCGCCTCGAAGCCGGATTTGAGATCGATGGCGATGAAGTAGTCATCCTCGACCAGCAGGACCCGCCTGCCGGCCAGCGTGCGTGGAGTCGGGGTCATGCGGGGCTGCCTGCGGCTTCTCCGTCGGGGAGGGGAATGTTGATCGCGCAATAGAGCGCGGTGTCGCCGAGTTCGTAGCTGGTGGTCGCCTTGAGGGCATAGGGGAGGGCGCGCTCGATCAGTTCCCGCCCGTATCCGCCCCGCGGCGGCGCGTCCGCCGAATCCGGTCGAAGGACGAGACCGTCCTCCACCCATTCCACCAGCAGCCGGCCGCCGCCATCGTCCGCCCGGTAGGTCCGCCACGTCACCGTCAGGCGCCCCTCCTCGCTGGTGAGCGCGCCGTATTTCAGCGCGTTGGTGGCGAGTTCGTGCAGGGCCAGCGCGAAGGTCTGCACCGTCGCCTTGCGCAGCCGCACCACGGGGCCGTGGAGCCGGATGCGCGCCTGCATGGCCGGAGCGTCGAGGGCGGCGAGTTCCGTCTCGATCAGGGCGCGGAGCGTGATCGGCTCCTGATCCGAGCGGGAGAGGAGGCCCTGGACCCGGGAGAGGGCGGACAGGCGGTCGTTGAAGCGCTCCCGGAACGTCTCGCCGGGCCCGGTCTGAGCCATCGTCTGCTGGGCGATGGAGCGCACGACGCCGAGCAGGTTCCGGGTCCGGTGCTGCAGCTCGGCGACCATGACCTGTTGCCGCTCCTGAAACTGGCGCAGATCGTCGATGTCGGTCGAGGTTCCGAGCCACTCGACGATCCGGCCCTGCGCGTCGCGGACCGGGGCGGCCCGGGTCTGGAACCAGCAGAAGCGCTGCTCGGCCGCGTTGCGGAGCCGGTGCTCGAAGGAGAGGTGGCCGCTCACCGGAGCCTCGCGCCAAGCGGTCTCGGCCGCCGCGTGATCGTCCGCATGGACCGCGTCCAGCCAGCCCCAGCCCCGGCTCGTCGCCTCGGTCTGACCCGTATAGGCGTGCCATTGCGGGCTGGACCAGATGCAGGCACCGTCGATCGCGGCGCGCCAGACGAGCTGCGGGATGCCCTGGGCGAGGGTGCGGAACAGCTCCTCGCTCTCCCGCAGGCGGCGCTCGGCCAACACCCGCTCGGTGCTTTCGACCACGATGGCGATGACCCCGGCGGGCCGACCATCCGCGCCGAAGACCGGCGAGTAGTCGAGGTTCATCCAGACCGGCTCGGGCTGGCCGTAGCGGTGCAGGGTTAGTTCCTGGTCCTTGTAGGAGAGCGTCCCGCCGGCCAGTCCGACACGCATCACGTTGTCGTTGAAATCGACGATCTCGGGCCAGCCCTCGCGCACCTTGGAGCCGAGGAGCTTGGGATGGCGCGCCCCCGCGAAGACGGAATAGGCATCGTTGTAGATCATGATGCCGTCTTCGCCCCACAGCAGCACGATCGGCACCGGCGATTGCAGCAGGGTGCTGACCGTGAAGATCAGGCTCTGGGGCCAATCCGCCAGGGGCCCCAGCGGCGTCTGCGTCCAATCATAGGTCCGGACCAGGTCCGCGAGTTCGCTGCAGCCGGCCGAGAAGATGCAGGCCTCGCTCATGCGGTGACCGACTGAAGAGGCTCCAGCCCGGGCGAGCGCCGCGGGACTGGAGCGGGGATCGTTCCGCGACCGGCCCGGGGGCGGCCCGTCGTGCAGATCACGACCAGGTACTACACAGCCCCGGGGCTTGATAGGGGCGCCCTCATCGTCGAAGCGGCCATCGGCTCCGGGTCTTGCGACCATCCGACGGGTCCGGAAAGCCGGATGTCGCGACATCGCATCGGTCTTCACGCCACCACGCCACAGCGCGCTCCACGAGCGCCACGGCGGATGTCCGCGGCCCTGTCGGATCCGATAGGACGAATGCAGGGACGAACCGCCGGTGACGTGCCCTAGCGGCGGCCCGCCGGCTCCGGAAAGCGCCGGGCGAACCAGTCGCGCAGGAGCTGGCGCTCGTAATACAGGCTGCCGATGGAGAAGCGCGGGTTGGACGTCAGCAGGAAGTTGATATCCGTCACCGTGTCCTCGCCCTGCGCGACGATTCGGCCGCCGCGGTGCAGGACATAGGCGAAGCGGATCCGTGGCGGCGTCGCATCCGTCACGACCCGCAGGCCCGTCGGCGTCGCGAAGCCGGGGCGCTCGAAGCCGGCGAGATCGACATCGAGGACGATGATGTCGAGGCGCTCATCCGGGCGGAGCCGCGCCGTGCCGAGATCCCGGAAGATCCGGGTCAGCTCGGCGAGGGTGACCCGGAGCGGCTGCCCGGAGCCGAACCGGTTCTCGGCATCGGTGAACCGATCCGGATCGGCATAGCGCACATGGACCTGTGCCTGGACGATCGGAGCTTGGACGACCTGAGCCTGAACTTGGGCGGCGGCTGGCCCGGCCAGGGGCAGCACAGCCGTGACCGCGAACCCGGCCAAGCCGCCGGCGAGACGCCTGCACATGTCGAACTCCTCCCCGAACCGCTTCCCGACGGCGCAGCGTGGGCCTGCGGGGTGGGACCACCCGAGCGGAGCCACAGAGCCCACGCTCATCCCCGACGGCCGGCTGCGACCGAATGGCCCTGACCCGTTCATAGTCTCGCCGTGTTCCGGGCGCCCCATAGCACTCCCGGCCCGAGGGGCGAGCCGGTCATGGGAGTCCGACGCGCATGATGAACTCTGTTCTGGCGCTTCTTACCGTCGTGGCGGTTTTGGTGGTCACGGCGCTGATCAAGCTGCCGCTGCTGCCGTTCCGCCTCCTGGGCCGTCTCCTGCGCAGCCGCCCGGCGACCGCCTGATCGAGCCGCTCAGGTGGCCGTGTCGATGCAGAATTCCATCCCGCGACCCGGCCCCTGATCGGAATAATCGACGAGCGCCAGTCCGCGCTCGGCTAGGGTCGCCTCCACGGTGTCCCGCTCCTTGCGCACCATCTGGCCGACCGCCAGAGGGGTCAGCCGCGGACTCGCGCGCCGCACCTGATCGACCCCGATGCTCGCCGGCAGGCCCGCCCCTTCGGCGATCCGGGCCAGGGCGAGCCCCAGATCCCGCGCCTTGGTCTCCGCGGCGGATTTCGGCTTGTAGGCCATCTGCTTCTCCTTATGGGCGGCCGCCTGCCTCAGGCGGCCCGCGTGTCGACGTTCACGTCGGGAAAGGCCCGGATCCAGACGCGCCGCCCCTTGGCGTCGTAGACCTCGACCTGCCAGCCCGACCAATCGAACCGCTCCACGACCCGCTCCATCAGAGCGAGGGCGACGCGCTCGGCATGGGCCCGCATCGGCGCCCCGTCGGGCAACCGGCTGCCGCACAGGTCGGTCACCAGCTCGTGGCCGTCCGTACAGTGGAAACGGTACAGCCGCGTCGGCCTTGAGGCTCTCTCGATCAATCCACAGGGCTCCACCGCGATCCCAGACAGGACGCGTCAGCGGTTGAAACTGCCGATCCGAAGCGCTCTGTTCATGATATGTTCTATACAGATTCGAAGCGCGATGCACCCTGGTCCCGAGACGAGACCTGCGGAGATTCGTCTCAGGGAAGCCGAGGCGATCGCCTTTGCCGATCACCCGGCGGCCAAGGGCGATGGCGCAGCGCCTCGACCGGCAGACCGGCTGATTGTCCGGGGGGCTATGGCCATGGCCGGACGGAGGCGGACGATATCCCTGCGGCTGCCCCCGGCCGGTCCGTCGCTGTGACGGACGATTGACGATCCCAGCTCCGTCGGGGGGAACGGGACGCGGCGCCGTCCGGGCGGCGTCACGCCCGCGGGGGATCAGCGCTTCGCGCCGCCGCGACGGGCCATGGCGCCGGGCTGGCCCAGGCCGATCGCCTTGGCGAGGGCGGAGCGCTGCTCGGCATAGCCCGGGGCGACCATCGGGTAGTCGGCCGGAAGGCCGTAGCGGTCCCGGTAGCTGCGTGGATCGAGGCCGTGGCTGGCCAAGTGGCGCTTCAGCGTCTTGTAGGTCTTGCCGTCGATGAAGCTGACGATCCCGTCCTGCCGGACCGACTTGCGAACCTGGGCCGCGCCCGGCTTCTCGATCTCGGCCTGGGGCGCCGCCCCGGATTCCGGCGTCAGGGTCCCGGCGACGAGCCCGCTGACCGCGCCATGCACCCGCGCGATCAGGGCCGGCAACTCCGAGGCCGGAACCGGATTGTTCGACACGTAGGCCGCAACAAGCTCGGCCGTTATAACGGCCAAGGTGTTGGAGGCTTCATCGAAGGTCTCGTTCATGTGCAGATTTCCAAATAGCGGTTTACGTTCAGATCGTTTGGGCTCAACAAGGGTTTAAACAAGGTAAAAATCGAACGAAGACTCATCGAATAGATTCCGATTTTCTCGTGCCCTACGGCCTCCGAGAGGCGATGGCGCCGCGTCGGTCACCGGGATCGCGTGACGACCCGTCTCGTGCCACCGAAGATCGTCCCGGATCATGGACACCCGGGTGGCGGCCAGATTCGGCACCCGTGCGGCGCAGCCGCCCGCTTGCCGGAACCGGCAATGGCATCGCGAACAGGCGCGTCGCCGACGCGACGGTCGGCGGTGGCCCCGGACCGTGCCGGCGATCGCCGTCAGGCGCCCCAGGTTGGCATGCCGCGCAGCGGCTCGGGCGGCCGGGTGTCCTCGCCGCCGCTTTCGGGAGCTTCGTCGGGCCCGGGATCCGCAGGGCCGCGGACGCGGGACCGCTGCCGAGGGCATCAGGATCGGACGCTTTCGCCGGGCCGGCCGAACGGTCCGGCGCACGCGTTCCGAACGCTTCGCGGGCGGCCTCGAGATCCTGTGCCTTGCGTTCCTCCGGGCCAGCCCGGCGGATCCTCCCGGAGGATCGCGCGGGCGGTCCGGTCGGAGTTCACCCGGATCCCGCTCAGCGTCGACCCATCGTCCGGGCCAGGGCGCGGCCGAGGCTCATCAACAATCCGTCGGCCGCGAGGCGGAGTTCCGCCGCCGCATCCTCGCCGAGCGTCTGCCTCAGCGCGATGGCCAGATCGGCCGCACGGCTCAAGGGGTCGTCCGGCGCCGCCGCGCTGGTGAAGATGTAGCGGTCGCCGCCTTCCCGGAGTTCCGTGATGTCGATGATGATGCCACGCGCCCGGACCGGCCGCCCCGCGGAATCCGGGACGGTCCGTCCGCGGCTGATCAGCCAGTGCTCGGCTCCGCCCTGCACGACGCGGTACTCGGCCAGCACCAGACCACCCGACCGCACGGCCCGCTGGACCTGGTCCAGCAGCCACGGATGGTCGTCCGGATGGACGGCGGCCAGCGCGTCGGCGCCGCTGATCTCCGTACCGGCGAGGGCCGGATCGCCGGTGAGCAGCCGGGCCGCGCCGGCATCATAGACTATGGTGCCGCGGCGGATGTCCCAGTCCCAGGCGCCGACCACGCCGGATGCATCGAGGGCGGCCTGCAACCGGTCGAACGGCGTATTGAATCCGTCGGTCGCGTCGATCGGCGTCCTCGAAATCTCACTCATGACGCGAATCCCGGCCGCACAACCGGGATGATCTGGCATAGAAATGTGCCGCTTTGCCAGAATCTCGACGGAGATTTCATCAGCGGGTCCGGTCGACCAGGATCGGCACGCCGGGCGGCCCGTCATGCCGCATCATTTCCGCTGGGCGGTGGGGTTGGGTGTCGACGACGTATCCGGCGCGACGGCCGGATTGACGGGCGTGACCGTCGACCACGTGGCCGCGATCGCCACAATGGCGAGCAGCAGAGCGACGAAGATGCCGATGAGGGTGAGGCGCTTCATGAGGAGGGTCTGGGACTTCCGTGCAGGGCGATGAAGGCGGGGAACGGCCTGAGCGACCGATCGATCCCGCCGGGCCGCAGGATCCGAACGGCCGGCACCGACCGTCACGGGCCGCTCGGACGGATCCGATCCAAGGCCGCCGCCGCGTGCCGGGCCAGACCCTCGAGCCGGCGAACGGTCCCGTCGTCGGGGATGACGGAGGCGCACCAATAGGCGCTGAGGGCGGCGACCGGTTCGGGGGAGCCGATCGGAACCACCACGAGACTGCGCATCGAGGTCAGTCGGTAGACCGCGATCGGCACCCGGGGATCGCACTCGATGTCCGGCACGACGATGGTCGCGCCATCGAGCATGGCCCGTCCCGAAACGCAGTCCATCAACGGAAACCGGCGGCCGCGCCACAACGGCTCGATGGCGTCCTCGGCGGCGTAGAATGAGGCGTCGCCCTCGCGCAGCACCACGGCAATCCCATCGGAGCCGGCGATCTCCCGGGCCGTCTCCCGCAGGATCGTCACGATGTCCTCGAGGAAGCGGGCGGTCGCCAGCCGGCACGAGGCCCGAACCAGACCGGCGTCGGAATCCAGGGGACGTTCAGCCATCTGGGACGCGTCGTGGAAGCAGGCCGATCGATCCATGAAGCGCCCTCCGCGACGTCGCCTCGGGGTCGCCTCGGGCGTCTTCTTCGGTTGAAGCCTCACTGCGCGCGACGGCGCGGACAACAACTTGGATCAAGCGTTTCGCCGAAGCGGTTCGGCGTGATCGGATCGCCCGCGCGTGGCGAGACGCGGAGAGATGAGCGGGCGACGCCCGACATATTGGTCATCGCGGCGGGGCGACGCGGCAGATGTCACGAAATAGTTCCCGATCCTTCGATCACGACGCCGAGATGATGTGCTCCAGCGCACCTTCCGGTCCACCGCCTCCGGACCCCCGCCGACGCTGTTGCAACAATGCACTATCGCGTCCGCACATCCTGACGTCCTGTCCGCCCCGCACACATCCCGCCTAACGGGAGACAGAGGACCAGATGATCAAGAAGCTTCTTCTCGCGAGCGCCGCCACGGCCCTCCTGACCGGTGCCGCCTCGGCCGCCGACCTGCCGCGCCGCGCCGCCCCGCCGCCGGTCTTCACCCCCGTCCCGGTCTTCACCTGGACCGGCGCCTATTTCGGTATCAACGCCGGCTACGCTTTCGACGCCAGCGACCGCAACACCGGCAACACCTTCGCCGTGCCGTTCCCCTATGCCGCCCCCGGCACCGTCGCCTCCTTCCGCAACCGCAGCCAGGACGGCTTCTCCGGCGGTGGCCAGATCGGCTACAACTGGCAGCTGACCCCCGGCTCCGGCGTCGTGTTCGGTATCGAGGCCGACGCCCAGTACCTCGACTTCGGCCGTAACCGGAACAACGCCTTCGTCGCCGGCGCGCTGGCCCCCGGCTACTACGTCACCGACCCGCGCGGCCTCTCCAGCCTCGACTTCTTCGGCACCGTCCGCGGCCGCCTCGGCTACGCCTTCGACCGCACCCTCGTGTACGGCACCGGCGGCTTCGCCTACGGCTCCGGCAGCGCCGACCGCTCCTTCGGCGGCTACGCCGGCAACGACAGCTTCCGCACCGGCTGGGCCGTCGGCGGCGGCGTCGAGTACGCGCTCCCCACCGACTCCTTCCTGAACTTCTTCCGCTCCTCGGCCGTGACGCTCAAGGTCGAAGGCCTGTACGTCAACCTCGACCGCAACACCCGCAACCAGGGCGCGTTCGTCATCAACGCCGCCAACAACTTCCCCGTCGTCTACAGCGGCATCGGCCGCCGTTCCGACGAGTTCGCCGTCGTCCGCGCCGGCCTGAACTACAAGTTCGGCTCCTACTAAGACCGCGCCGCGGCGGTCGGATCCCGACCGCCGCGCCAAGCCGAGCTCGCAAGGGGCCGCGTCCGAAAGGACGCGGCCCCTTCGGCGTTGAGGGCCGCCCCGACGCGACCCGGCGCCGCCTCAGTAGCCCTTCCAGAGGCCGGGGGTGGCCAGCTCAAGCAGGTGCCCGTCCGGGTCGCGGAAGTAGACGCTGACGCCGCCCCTCGGCCAGCGGGTGCGCCCCTCGACGGCCACGCCGGAGGCCGCGAGATGCTCCTCCCAGGACGCGAGGACGTCCGCGTCGATCGAGAACGCGACATGGGCCGGGCCGCGGCCGTCATGCGGCGGGATGAGTCCGCCCGGCGTCTCGATCGGCTGCAGGGACCCGCCCTCCAGGAAAAGCAGGAGGACGCCGCGGCCGCCGACGTCGAAGGCCCGCATGCGGAAATCCGTGAAGAGGCAGGGCAATCCCATCGTGTCGCGGTAGAAGGCTTCGGCGCGGTCGAGATCCGCGACGTACAGCGCCGTCTCCAGGATGGCGTTGAGCTTGGGCACGGCGATCTCCTGACGGCATCTCGGTCACGGGCGGCCCGGCCGCCGGGCTCGATCGTCCGGCGAAGATGTCCGCGACGCCGCGCGAGCCGCGCGAGCCGCCGGCGACCGCGCCGGCGGTCACCATCGGCAGAGCCTCGCGGTCGATCCGCCTCGGCCTGACGCGTCGGCTCCGCCCGGATGGCGTCCCGTAAGGCGTCGTCCAACGTCATGGGTCCGGCTCCCGGTCATCGGTGCGCCCGGCCGGCGGGCCCCGATCCGGTCCGGATCGGCCCCGTGCCGGGCGATGGCGGCACCAGGGCCAACCGGCCGGTCCCAGACTCGGTTCGCCGCCGCGCCGGGCTCAGACGGTCGACGGGCGCGGCGTACCCCGGTCGGGACGCGGGGCACGGCCCGGCACCAGTGACAGGGCGGCCGAGAGCAAGGCGAAGGCCACCAGGGGCAGAAGGCTCAGGGTGAAGCTGCCGGTCCCGTCCTTGATCGCGCCGATCAGGTAGGGGCCCAGGAAGCCGCCGAGATTTCCGACCGCGTTGATCGCCGCGATGCTCGCCGCCGCCGTGGCGGGCGGCATCTGCTCGGTCGCGAGCGCCCAGAACGGCCCCTTGAGCATGTAGACGCCGACCGCCGCGACCGTCAGCGCCGCCACGACCGGGCCGAGCCCCGAGAGGACCGTCCCGCCCGCGAGCCCCAGCGCCAGGACTAGGAACGAGAGCGCGAGGTGCCAGCGCCGCTCGACGGTCCGGTCGCTGTGCCGGCCCCAGAGGACCATGGCCAAGGACGCGAATCCGTACGGGATGCTGTTCAGGAGCCCGGTCTCGACATTGCCGAGGCCGAAGCTCTTGACGATCTGCGGCGTCCAGAACGACAGCCCGTAGCTGCTCGCCGTCGAGCCGAAATAGATCGCCGCGAAGAGGGCGAGCCGCCGGTCGCGCAGGATCTCCCAGAGCGGCGGCTTCGCGGGCGCGCCGCGGCGGGTGTTGCGCGCCGCCTCGGACCGGAGCTGCCGCTCCAGCCAGTCCCGCTCGGCCGCCGGCAGCCACGCCGCCTCCCGCGGCCCGTCCGGCAGGAACCACAGGACCGCGACGGCCAGGACCACCGCCGGCAGGCCCTCGAGGATGAACAGCCACTGCCAGCCGGCGAGGCCGAACCCCGTCACGTTGAGCAGCGCGCCGGAGATCGGCGAGCCGAGGAAGGACGAGATCGGGATCGAGATCATGAAGATCCCGATGATCCGCGCCCGGTAGGCGGAGGGGAACCAGTAGGTGAGGTAGAGGATCACGCCGGGGAAGAAGCCGGCCTCGGCGAGCCCCAGCAGGAAGCGCAGGGCGATGAACGACCACGGCCCCTGCACCAGCGCCATGGCGGCGGAGATCAGGCCCCAGGTGGCCATGATCCGGGCGATCCACAGCCGCGCCCCGAAGCGCTCCAGCATCAGGTTGCTGGGGATCTCCATCAGGAAATAGCCGAGGAAGAAGATCCCGGCGCCCCAGCCGAACACGGTCGCCGACAGGCCGACATCGTGGTTCATCTGGATCGCCGCGAAGCCGACATTCACGCGGTCCAGGAAGGACACGAAGTAGGCGAGGATCAGGAACGGCACGAGCCGCCAGCCGATCCTGCGCATCGCCGAGCGTTCCAGGGCGGCGTCGTCCATGGCCTATCCTCGCGCGTGTCGTGGGCTCGGGCCGGGCCCCCGGGGTCCGGATCGATCCAGGTCACGGCTCCAGGTCACGGCTCCAGATCACGGCCGGGCCCGCACGGGGCTCGACGTCGCCGCGGGGGCCCCCGTGAGCGGCGGGCCGGGCGTCTCGTCTCGGGCTTCCTCGCGGGCCGGTCATCTCTGGTTGTGACCTGTGCCAACCTCAGCTTAACCCGCGGCCGCCGCGGCTGGGAAGCGCCATCGGGCTTCAACGGATCGGATCTGTCGAAGCCCGACGGCGTATGCGTCCGCCAGGCTGCCGGCCGCGATCGCCTGCAGGCGCGCGCGCCGGGCTGCCGCACCTGCGGGGCGCGAAGCGCCATCCGGCGGCCATCCAGGCCGCGCGACGCTCGGTGACGTCCCGCGATTCCGGGTTGCCGGCGCCGCTCGCCGGGACGGAGACACGGCGGGCGGCTCCCGACGCCGGGGCCTCGGTCTGGTTCGGAGCGACCGCCGTGCCGCAGGTCCGGGTCGGGACGGCGGTCCGCCGCCCGTCACCCCTTCTTCACGTTCCAGAACATCGGCACGCCGTCGAGCACGCCGGTCAGGGACGGCTTGTACGAGGTCTGGTTGAAATATTGCCCGAGGGGCAGGTAGGGCAGGTCGGTGAAGGCCTGGCGCTGAAGGGCGCCCGCGAGCTGCTTGCGCGCGGCGGTGTCCGGAGCATCCAGCCACTGGTCCCGCAACGCCTCGATCTTCTCGCTGGTGGGCCAGCCGATCGCGGCGCTCTGCCCGGTCCCGCGCAGGAAGGCGCTGACCGCCGGGTTGGCCTGGTCGAGCCCCGCCCAGAAAGTGCAGAAGGCGCTCCAGCCGCCCTGGGCGATCGGGTCCTTCTTGGCGCGCCGCTGCACCACCGAGCCCCAGTCCATGACCTGATAGTCGACGTTGAAGCCGGCGCGCGTGAGCATGTCGGCCGCCACGTCGGCGAGCGCCTTGAGGCTGGGGAAGTCCGAGGCGCCCATCAGCACCACCTTCTCGCCCTTGTAGCCCGCCGCCGCCAGCGCCGTCTTGGCCGCCTCGTAGTCGCGCTTGCTCGTGAGGACATCGAGGCCGACATCGCTCGCCATCGGCAGGCCGGGGCAGAAGAACCCGGTGGGCACGTGGATCAGCTTGGGATCGGTGCCGGTCACCGCCTGCATGAAGTCGGTCTGGTCGACGACCTTCAGCAGCACCTGCCGGATGGCCGGGTTGTCGAAGGGCGGCTGAAGCTGGTTCATCCGCAGGCAGCCGATCAGGCCGGTCGGGTCGGTGATCCGCGTCGTGAGCCCGCCCAGGGTCGGAACGAGATCGGCCGGCGGCTGCTCCCACCAATCCATCTCGCCGGTCTGCATGGCCGAGGCGGCGGTGGCTTGGTCGGGAATGACGTGCCACTCGACCCGGTCGACGAAGACGCGCTTCGGACCCGAGGTCCATTGCGGCTCGCCGCCCTCGCGGGGGACGTAGCCGGCAAAGCGCTCGTAGACCACCCGGGCGCCGACGACGCGCTCGTCCGCCTTGAAGCGGAAGGGGCCGCTGCCGACCATCTCGGTCACCTGCGTGAACGGGTCGGTCTTGGCGAGCCGCTCCGGCATGATGGCGCAGATCGAGGATCCGACCTTACCGAGGGCCTCCGGCAGGAGTGCGAAGGGCTTCTTCAGCCGGAACTGGATCGTCCGGTCGTCGGGGGCCGAGAGTTCGTCCGTGTAGGCCATGAGCGTCTGGCCCATGGCGTCGCGCTTGCCCCAGCGGGCGATGCTCGCCACGCAGTCGCGGGCGAGCACGGGGCTGCCGTCGTGGAAGGTGAGCCCGGGCCGCAGGGTCAGGCGCCAGAGCTTGTCGTCGTTCTCCACCGTGTGGCCCGCCACCATCTGCGGCTGGGCGGCATAGCGCGCATCGGTGCCGTAGAGCGTGTCGAACACGGCGAGCCCGTGATTGCGGGTCACGTAGGCGGTCGTCCAGATCGGATCGAGCACCGTCAGGTCGGCCTGCGGGATGAATTTGAGCGTCCGCGCGGCACTGCCCTGCGCCAAGGCCGGGGCCGCGAGAGCGGCGCCCGACAGGGCCATGAAGGATCGTCTGTTCAGCATGCCGACTCGCCCGAGCGTTGCAACCCGGCAAAGGTTAGCACGTGGCGGGCCAAGCGCGTGACGGGCGAAGCGGATCAGGGGCGAAGCGCGTCACGGGTGAAACGAAGCGCGTCGCTCCGCGAGATTCCGCACGAGGTCCAGGAGACGATGGCGAAGCTCGGGATCCTCGATCCGCCGGAAGGCGGACAGGAGAGCCTCCGCCTCGTCGGCGCGCCGTTCGGCACCGCCATCGTCCCGTTCGGCGGCGCGCGTGCCGTACAGGGTGGCTGCCGGAATCGCCAGGGCTTCGGCGATCCGCTGCAGGAGCCGCCCCGTCGCCGATTCGGGCGGACGGGCCCGGTGATCGAACGGGTTGTCCTCCGGCGCCGCATCCCCGAAGGATCCGCCCGGATCAGGTGCTTTGGGTCCCATCGGCGGTCAAGCTTCGGCACGCAGGCTGGCGGAAGCATTCATAATACAGAAGAATGCCGACACGCGAGTGCCCAGCAAGCAACAGTTGCATAATTGCGCTAAGAATCCCTTGAGGTTGTGACAGACATCCTAATAAGAGGTGATCGGGGACGAATACGAACACCGCCATGCCCAAGACTAAGCCGCACGCCGGTCGGAACCGTTCCAGGGCGTTCCCGATCGCGGGCGAGACCGCGGACATGATCGGACACTGGGACTGGGATGCCGCCACGGACCGCGTACGGGTCGATGCCTTCGCGGCTCGCCTCTTCACGGTCGATCCGGCCGAGGCCGAAGCGGGTCTCCCGCTGGCGTTCTACGACGGGATCACCCATCCCGACGACCGCGAACGGGTCATCGGCCTGATCCGCCGCAGCGCTGCGGAGGGGAGCCCGTACATCGCCGAGTACCGGGTGATCTCCATCGACGGCCGGACTCACTGGGTTCTGGCCCGCGGCCGCATCTTCGGCGACCATACGGGCCGGCCGGCCGGCGGTCGCGGAATCCTGGTGGACGTCACGCGGCTGCGCGCGAGCGAGGGCCTCTCCGATGAGGTCACGCCCGGTGCCGGGGAGACGCTGCTGGACCGGGCGGTCGAGCATGCCATCGCCGCGCAGGACGCGATCGTCGCCGCCGGGGATCCGGTGCTGAAGGCCCAGGCGGACGCGCTGCTGATGGCGCTGGGACGGCGGCTGGCACAGCGGCACATGGTGGAGCAGCGACGGCGCCTGAACTGACGTCGGCGATCGATCGCCGATCATCACGCGCGACGATCGGCCATGAGCAAGTTCTCGCCGAGGTGATGACTTTGTCGGCGACGATCCAGGGCGCCCTGCAGCGCTGCAAGGCGTCGCGTCCGGCACCGCCGCGGTGACGATCACGGACGGCAGCGTCCGGGTGCGGGCGCCGGCCGAACTCCGCGCCGGCGCAGGCCGCCCGATCCGGAAGGACCCTGGTCCTCGCCGCCGCAGCTCCCGCACGCGGGCCGGCCGGGTGGCGCCCCTCCTGCAGCAGCACGCAACACCTTCCTGAATGGCCCCGGTGAACACGACTTCCATTTCTCGGCTCACCGCTTGGATATGACGGCAGCCGATTTCAACTACAAAGAAATTTGATCAGTACGCGCCCGTCTTTCTGGACAACGGCCGAGATCAGGCTTAACCTGGATATGTTCGTGCCGCCGATGTGCGGGCTCGAATGCTTCCAAGGATCGTCTTACATGAAGCGCCGCAGCGCGCGACCGTTCATGGTCGAAGTCAAGCAGACCCGTCCGGCCCGCACATCGCTGACTGCCACTGAAGCGCGCTCCCGCCCGGACAAGACTCTATGGCCGGAACTGGCGCAGGCCGCGATGGAGCCGCCGGCATCCGTGCCTCAGGCGGCACCGGCCCAACGCCCGGAACGGAAGGCGCCGGAGACACCGGCTCGCCGGGTTCTGCCGAGCCTCGTCCCCATGTTCGAGATTCCGGACGAGCCGGTGGCCGAACCGGCGGACGAGGCCGTGCCGGCACCTCGGGTGCGGCGGCCGCGCCGTACCCGGGCTCCCGCGTCCGAGCAGGACATCGCCCCCCAGGTGCAGGCGGCACCGCCGCGTCCGGCCGCAGAGCCGCCCCTGCCCGTCGCGGAGGCGCCCCTCCTGGCGGCCGCGTCCGGTCAAGGTCCGTCGCCGCGATCGACGGCCGGGCGGCGAACGAAGGACCTGCGGCTCGGGGAACGCTGGAAGCGGCGCCTTCCGCCGGCCCTGCGCTGACCCAGGCTGCGCTGACCGGTCCTGGCGCCTTCGCCCGGATCCGTCAGGGACTGCACGGTCCGAAGGTCTCGAGCCATCCGCGCAGACAGGCTTCGCAAGCCGGTCCGGCGCCCTCGGCCGGCGGGCTCCATCCGGTCCAAAACCGGCTCGATCCGTCAGCCCCGGGAGCGGCACGCCGGGCGGCTCGTCCCGCGTCCCGGCAATCCGGCGCTTGGCGGCGTCCCATTGGAACGCCGCCTGTCCAACCCGATGGATCCGGCGGGGGCGCAGACGGTCAAGCCGCCTGCCGCTCCGGCACCAGTCCCGCGGCCAGGCGCGAGTTGCGGTAGCGCGCGTCGCCGGTGACCTCGCCCTCGACCCAGGGGGGCAGCACCACCGGCTGGTCCTCGCGCTCCAGCTCGATCTCGGCCAGGATCAGGCCCGAGAGCCCCCCGCCGAACACGTCGACGTCCCACGTCGCTCCGGCATGGACGACCCGGTAGCGGGTCTTCTCCAGCCGCCGGTCGGGCGGCACCGTGGCGAGGAGCGCCGCGCCGTCCTCGGGCGGGATGGCGAATTCGATCTCGTCCCGGCAGGCGCCCCGGCGCGGGCTCTTCCACGTGATGAGCGTGCGCGCCCCGGCGCGGCGGATCCGGATCGTGTTGGCGGCGTCGGTGAAGAGATAGCCCTGAACGAAGTGCGTCCCCTCCCGGCACAGTGCCAGAACCGACGGGTTCGCGATGAACTTGCGCTCGATCTCGACCGGCATACCGTGCCTCGTGGACATTTGACGCAGGAGCTTTCGCGGAGGAGCCGGCCCGAGACAAGCGGGCTGCCGGGGATGAGCACAGCGCTGCGGGCATGGCTCGGTGCCGATTCGCACGGGCTGAATTGGGATCGTATTAAACTTATGTAAAAGCGCGAGGAGTCTTGGCCTTGCAAAAGCAACATCAGAAACCCCGCCCCCCAACTTCCCCGAGGTCGGCGCTGAAGACGTCATCCAAGCGGCCGAACGTGAAGAAGCTGCTCCGGAAGGCGCATGTCAAACCGCTGAAGCCGCTCAAGCAGGTGGCGGCCCTGCCGTTCCGCGTCGACGCGGAGGGCCGGATCGAGATCCTGCTGATCACCTCGCGGGATACGGGCCGCTGGATCATTCCGAAGGGCTGGCCGATGTCCGGCCGGAAGGCCCATCAGGCGGCCGAACGGGAGGCCTTCGAGGAGGCGGGTCTCAAAGGGCAGATCGCGGCGAGCCCGGTCGGTCGGTACCACTATCAGAAGCGCTTCGATCACGGCCGGGCGTTCCCCTGCATGGTCCGCGTCTACCCGCTGCGGGTCGAAGCCCAGCATGCGCGCTGGCCGGAGCAGGATCAGCGCACGCTGCGATGGTTCCCCCCCGAAGAGGCGGCGCGCCTCGTCCACGAGGACGAACTCCAGGAGCTGCTGGCGGACTTCGCGGTGCGGCCGGTTGAAAGCCACGGTTGAAGGCCGCTGCGGCCCATCCGTCGCCGCGACCCGGGCGAGGCTATAGGGCAAAGAGGCTGCGCTGAAGGGGTGGGACAATCGCGCCGGAAACGCCCGCCCGCGGGTGCCGGGCCGTCCGCGACCGCAGCTTATGCAACTTCTGATTAGTATCCGCAGGTTACGGTTCCGGCCATCGCAGATGGGCGGGGCACCTCGATGTATCGCGCTTTCGCTTGCCTGACCGAGGAACACACCGCCTGGGTGGTGGCGCTGGCGGCCTGCATCTGCTGGATCTCCTGCGCGGTCGCCCTCAAGCTCGAGCAACGCGTCCAGGCCCACAGGCACGGGCCGATATGGCTCCTGGCCTCGGGCTTCTCGATCGGAGCCGGGATCTGGAGCACGCACTTCATCGGCATGCTCGGCTACGATCCCGGGGTGGTGCTCGGCTACGAGCCACGCACGACCCTGCTCTCCCTGCTGGTCGCCATCGCGGCCGCCACCGCGGCCTTCCTGCTCGCCCGGGCCACGCCGTCGCGCTGGGCGGGGGCCGGGGCCGGCCTGGTGCTGGGGATCGGCATCGCCGGCATGCATTTCCTCGGCATCGCCGGCGTGCGGCTGCCCGGGCATTTCACCTGGGACCCGGCCCTGGCCGTCACGGCGATCGCGGCGGGCTGCCTGCTCTCGGCGGTGGGGATGGCCATCCATGTCGGGCCCGCCGGCCCGCGGGCCCGGTTCGCGGCCGCGACCGTCCTGACCCTCGCTATCGCGGTCCTGCACTTCCTGGCCATGGCGGCCGCCCGGGTGGTGCCGGATCCCGCCCTGGCGATCCCGCAGCTCGGTCTCGCCCGCGGCGTGCTGGCCGGGGGCATCGCCGCCATGATGGCCGTGATCCTGGCCTTCGCGGCGCTGACGCTGATGCTGGACCACCTGCGCCGGATCAACGTCGCCCTGGCCCGACAGAGCCACATGCTGCGGGAGAAGACCCTGCTGCTCGACGCCACCCTCGACAGCATGGACCAGGGTCTGATCATGGTCGACGCGGGCGGTGCGGTGCGCGTGTGCAACGAGCGGGCGCTGGCGCTCCTCGATCTGCCCCGGGCGATGATGCAGGCGCAGCCGAGCTACCGGGCGGTGCTGCGCCATGAGGCAAGCCGCCGCGAGCGCCGACTCACGGACCGCTCCTCCCGGGCCTGGATCGAGCGCGGCGAGGCCGGGCAGACGCAGGTCCACGAGCGGGCGCGGCCGAACGGCCTCGTGCTGGAGATCCGCACCGTGCCGCTGGCGGATGGCGGCTTCGTCCGGACCTTCACCGACATCACGGAGCGGAAGGCCGCCGAGGCCGAAGTGGCCCGCCTGGCGCGCCACGACGTGCTCACCGGCCTTCCGAACCGGGCGCTCTTCCACGAGACCCTCGCGCGCAGCCTCGCCGACATCGCCCTGCGCGGGGGCGCCTGCGCGGTCCTCTACCTCGACCTCGACGGCTTCAAGAGCGTGAACGACAGCCTCGGCCACCAAGCGGGGGACGAACTCCTGCGCCGCGTGGCGGCCGGCCTGCGGCGCGCCGCGGGGGACGGGGCGGTGGCCCGGCTCGGAGGCGACGAGTTCGCCGTGCTCTCGGACGGGGGCGCGGCGGAGGCCGCCGCCCTGGCCGAGCGCCTCATCGCCCTGTTCGACAGCCCGTTCAGCGTGGCCGGGCACCGGGTCGGCGTCGGCCTGAGCATCGGCATCGCGCTGGCGCCCGAGCACGGAATGGATGCGGAGCCCCTCTACCGCCGCGCCGACCTCGCCCTCTACCGGGCGAAGGCCGAGGGCCGCGGCACGTACCGGATCTTCACCCCCGCCATGGACGAGGAGGCCGAGGAGCGGCGGATGCTCGAACGCGACCTGCGGCAGGCTCTCGACGACGATACCCTGAGCCTGCACTATCAGCCGCAGGTGGACGGCTACACGGGGGCGCTCGTCGGGTTCGAGGCGCTGCTGCGCTGGACGCACCCGGTCCGCGGCAGCGTGGCGCCGAGCGTCTTCGTGCCGCTCGCCGAGGAAACCGGCCTGATCGTGGTGCTCGGCGACTGGGTGCTGCGCGAGGCCTGCCGCGAGGCGGCGCAATGGGCGCAGCCCCTGAAGGTCGCCGTCAATCTCTCGCCGCGCCAGTTCCAGAAGCCCGATCTGCCCGAGTCCGTCCTGGCCATCCTGGCAGAGACCGGCCTGTCGCCGGACCGCCTGGAGCTGGAGGTCACCGAGAGCATCATCATCAACGACATGGCGCGGGCCGTGGGCATCCTCCGGCGCCTGAAGGGCTACGGCATCCGGATCAGCATGGACGATTTCGGAACCGGCTACGCGTCGCTCGCCACCCTCCAGGCCTTCCCGTTCGACAAGCTGAAGATCGACCGCTCCTTCGTGGCGCAGCTCGGGACCGGACCGCAGGCTGCCGTGATCGTGCGCGCCGTGCTCAGCCTCGGCCGCAGCCTCGGCATGGGCGTGGTCGCGGAGGGCGTCGAGACCCACGCGCAGATGAAGTTCCTCACGGAGGAGGCCTGCGGCGAGATGCAGGGCTACCTGTTCGGCAAGCCGCGCCCGATCGCCGACTACGCCGCGGCGGTCGGCGCACCCGCGGTGGCGGTCGGCGCACCCGCGGTGGCGGTCGGCGCACCCGCGGTGGCGGTCGCCGCCGGATCGGGCCTCGCCGCGGCCGGGTGAGGGCCGTCGCCGGCCTTACCCGATGGGGAACCCGCCGGATCCGTCCGACGTTGGGCCAGCAGATTGGATCACTTCTAAGGTCCACGCTCTCCGTTCCCCGCCAGGGCGGCCCCGGCCGCCGGCCTCACAGGAGCCTGACCATGAACGCCAAGTGCGAGACCTGCCGGTTCTTCGACGAGCACAAGGGCAACGGCGCCGTCGCCCAGAACGATGCCGGCCTGTGCCGCTTCAACCCGCCGGTCAGCCAGCCCGCGCCCGAGTCCAAGGGATTGTGGCCGATTGTCGGTGCCCAGGACTGGTGCGGCCACTACACCCCCGAGATGACGGCGGCCGAGTAGGAATTTTCGCAGGGCGCACGATGGGGCCGGCCTTCGGGTCGGCCCTTTCGTTTGGCGTCAACGTCCCCGGCCGCCGCCGGGCGCCACCCGCAGCGCCGCACCGCGGTCGGCGCGCATGCGTCTCGTGATCGATCGGGCCCGCGGCCCCCGACCGCGGGGCCCGCGATTTTCGGGTCGATGATCCCGTCGCCCCCTGACCATCGGGGACGTGGGCGCTACCTTGGAGCCAATCCAGGGTGTCGGTGTTTCCCCAGGTGTCCCGCCTTCGATGGGCCGACGCGCGTCGGCGGCGGCGCCGGCCCGGAGATCGAGACGCGCCGTCCCTGCCCTTGTGATCTGAACCGGAGAGAAACTTGATGGTGGGAGCTACCGCCGCCGCGCCCCAGGACCGGGGTGCCGGGACTTCACAAACCACCGCACGGACCGACGCGCCGGTCCTCGCCACCGTCACCTTCACGGTGAACGGCGAGCGGCGCACGCTGGACCTCGACACCCGCACCAGCCTGCTCGACGCGGCACGCGAGCACCTGCACCTGACCGGGTCCAAGAAGGGCTGCGACCATGGCCAGTGCGGCGCCTGCACGATGATCGTCGACGGGCGGCGCATCAATGCCTGCCTGACGCTCGCGATCATGCACCAGGGCGCCGAGATCACCACGATCGAGGGGCTCGGCCAGCCGGACCAGCTCCATCCGATGCAGGCGGCCTTCGTGAAGCACGACGGCTACCAGTGCGGCTACTGCACGCCGGGCCAGATCTGCTCGGGCGTGGCCGTCCTCGAGGAGATCAAGGCCGGCATCCCGAGCCACGTCACCGTCGACCTCGATGCCGCGCCCCGGGTCACCGAAGCCGAGATCCGCGAGCGCATGAGCGGCAACATCTGCCGCTGCGGCGCCTATTCCAACATCGTCGAGGCGATGACCGAAGTCGCCGGGGGGCAGGCATGAAGTCCTTCACCTACGAGCGCCCGAGCACGCCCGCTCAAGCCGCCGCCGCCGTCGCCGGGACGCCCGACGCCAAGTTCATCGCCGGCGGCACCAACCTCCTCGACCTGATGAAGCTGCAGATCGAGACCCCGCGCCACCTCGTGGACGTGAACGGCCTCGGCCTCGACACGGTGGAGCCGACCGCGGAGGGCGGCCTGCGCATCGGCGCCCTGGTACGCAACACCGACCTCGCGGCCCATCCGCGGGTGCGCAAGGATTACGGGGTCCTGAGCCGGGCGCTGCTGGCCGGCGCCTCGGGCCAGCTGCGCAACAAGGCGACCACCGCCGGCAACCTGCTCCAGCGGACCCGCTGCCCGTATTTCTACGACACGGCCCAGGACTGCAATAAGCGTCGGCCCGGCTCGGGCTGCTCGGCCCTCGACGGGGTCAACCGGCAGCTCGCGGTGATCGGCGGCAGCGACGCCTGCATCGCCACGCATCCGGGCGACATGGCGGTGGCCATGCGGGTGCTCGACGCCACCGTCGAGACGGTCGATGCCGCGGGCACGGAGCGCCGGATCCCGATCGCCGAGTTCCACCGCCTGCCCGGCGACGCCCCCGAACGGGATACGAACCTCGAGCCCCGCGAACTCATCACCGCGGTGACGCTGCCGAAGCCGGTGGCGGGCACGCATATCTACCGCAAGGTCCGCGACCGCGCCTCCTACGCCTACGCGCTGGTCTCGGTGGCCGCCATCCTCGGCAAGGACGGGACGGGTCACGTCGCCTTCGGCGGCGTCGCCGCCAAGCCCTGGCGGGACGCGGCGGCCGAGGCCGACCTGACGAAGGGCGCGAAGGCCGTGACCGACCGGGTCTTCGCCGACGCCAAGCCCACCCCCGAGAACGCCTACAAGCTGAAGCTCGCCGAGCGGACCCTCGGCGCCGCGCTCAACCAAGCGAGGGCCTGAGCCATGAAGTTCGACACCCCCGCCGGCCCGAACCCGATCGACCGGCTCAAGGTCGTGGGCCAGCCCACCGACCGGATCGACGGCAAGTACAAGACCACCGGCACCGCCCCCTACGCCTACGAGCGCCACGACGCGGCGCCCGAGGCCGCCTACGGCTACGTGCTCGGCTCGGCCATTGCCAAGGGCCGCGTCCGCAGCATCGACACCGCTTCGGCCCGGCAGGCCCCCGGCGTCATCGGTATCGTCACCACCCTCGACACGCCCCGGATCGAGCGCGGCGTGATGAACGTCGCCTACCTGTTCGGCGGCGACGTGATCCAGCACTACCACCAGGCGATCGCCGTGGTGGTGGCCGAAACCTTCGAGCAGGCCCGGGCGGCCTCCTTCCTGGTCGCGGTCGAGTACGCCCCGGAAGCCGGCGCCTTCGACCTCGCGGCGGCGGCGAAGACCGCCGAGCCGGTCCCGGCCGAGAGCGGCGAGGGCAGCGGCGGCGACGGCGAGGAGCGCGTCGGCGATTTCGAGGGGGCCTTCGCGCAGGCGCCCGTGACCCTCGACGCGGCCTACACGACCGCCGACGAGAGCCACGCCATGATGGAGCCGCACGCCACGACGGCGGCCTGGGACGGCGACCGGGTGACGCTCTGGACCGCCAACCAGATGATCGGTTGGGGCCACGGCAGCCTCGCCAAGATGCTCGGCCTGCCGAAGGACAAGGTCCGGCTCGACGCCCCCTATGTCGGCGGCGGCTTCGGCGGCAAGCTGTTCGTGCGCGCCGACGCGGTGCTGGCGGCGCTGGCCGCCAAGGCGACGGGGCGGCCCGTGAAGGTCGCGCTCACGCGCCCGCTCATCGCCAACAACACCACGCACCGGCCGGCCACGATCCAGCGGGTCCGGATCGGCGCCACGCAGGACGGCACCATCACGGCGATCGCGCATGAGAGCACTTCCGGCAACCTGCCGGACGGCGATCCCGAGACGGCGGTGAACCAGACCAAGTTCCTCTACGCGGGGAAGAACCGCCTCACCGCCATGAAGCTCGCCCACCTCGACCTGCCCGAGGGCAACGCCATGCGGGCGCCGGGCGAGGCCCCGGGCCTCGCCGTGCTCGAGGTCGCCATGGACGAGATGGCCGAGAAGCTCGGCCTCGACCCGGTGGAGTTCCGCATCCGCAACGACACGCAGGTCGTCCCGACCCAGCCGGACCTGCGCTTCTCCCACCGCGACCTCGTCGGCTGCCTCAAGCTCGGCGCCGAGAAGTTCGGATGGGCCAAGCGCAACCCGAAGCCCGGCCAGGTCCGGGACGGGCAATGGCTCGTCGGCCTCGGCATGGCGGCGGCGTTCCGCGACAACATGGTGATGAAGTCGGGCGCCCGGGTGCGGCTGGACGGCAACGGCACGGTCACGGTCGAGACCGACATGACCGATATCGGCACCGGCAGCTACACGATCATCGCCCAGACCGCCGCCGAGATGATGGGCGTGCCCCTCGACAAGGTGGCGGTGCGGCTCGGCGACTCGGACTTCCCGGTCTCCTCGGGCTCGGGCGGCCAGTTCGGCGCCAACTCGTCGACGGCGGGCGTCTATGCGGCCTGCGTGAAGCTGCGGGAGTCCGTGGCGCAGAAGCTCGGCTTCAACGCCACCGACGCGGTGTTCGAGGAGGGCGAGGTCCGCGCGGGCAACCGCGCGATCCCGCTCGCCCAGGCTGCCGCGGACGGGGAGCTGGTCGCGGAGGACACGATCGAGTTCGGCAAGGTCTCGAAAGAGCAGCAGGTCTCGACCTTCGGGGCGCATTTCGTCGAGGTCGCCGTGGACGTCTACACCGCCGAGGTCCGGGTCCGGCGGATGCTGGCGGTCTGCGCGGCCGGTCGCATCCTCAACCCGAAATCGGCCCGCAGCCAGGTGATCGGCGGGATGGTCATGGGCACCGGGGCGGCCCTGATGGAAGAGCTGGCCGTCGACACCAAGCGCGGCTTCTTCGCCAACCACGACCTCGCCGGATACGAGGTGCCGGTCCACGCCGACATCCCGCATCAGGAGGTGATCTTCCTCGACGAGGTCGACCCGCGGTCCTCGCCCATGAAGGCGAAGGGCGTGGGCGAGCTCGGGATCTCGGGGATCGCCGCCGCGGTGGCGAACGCGATCTACAACGCCACCGGCATCCGCGTGCGCGACTACCCGATCACCCTCGACAAGCTCCTCGACCGCATGCCGGACGCGGCCTGACCGGGGCCCGGGGACGTCCGGCGGACGTCCCCGGCTGGATCGACGCTGAGGAGGCCGGCCCGGCCCGCACCAGCACGGGCCGGCCGTCCGCGTCGCAGGCACGCGCGGTGAAGGCGTTCACCCCGTCCGCGTCGCGCTCGCGGGTGCCGTCAGGGTCCCGCGGGCGGGATCAGTACTTCCGGATGATCGGCTCCGGCGCCATCGGGACCGGATCTTCCCCGAACCGGTAGGTCAGGCCGGCATAGACCGAGAGCGGCTGCGCCAGCGTCGTGGTCCGGGGATCGTTGATCGACAGGTTGCCGGCGACCGCCCCCGTCTCGGCGAAGGTGCCGAAGGTGGCGTAGCGGTTGTTCGTCAGGTTGGTGATCAGCCCGAAGATCTCCAGGTTCTTGGTGACCTGATACTTCGTCGTCAGGTTCATCACGTAGTAGGCCGGCAACTTGCGGTTCAGGTTCGATTCGTCGCCGCGGAAATAGGACGACGAGAAAGCCGAGACGTTGAGGCCGAAGCGCCAGTTCGGGGTGATGTTGTACTCGAAGCCCGCCTTGATCTGGTGATCGGGGATGAGCGGGATCTTGTCGCCCGGCCGCACCCGGATGCCGCCGTTCGGGATCACGTCGCCGCCCACGGCACCGCCGGTCGCCCCCGTGCTGGCCAGGGGGTTGTTGGGCGACGAGAGGGTCGCGTTGAACTGGAAGGTCGCGTCGACCAGGGCGTAGTTGGCGTAGACCAGCAGGTCGGGGGTGACGGCGTATTCGGCGCCGACCTCGATGCCCTGGCGCCGGGTCGCCGGGACGTTGATGTAGTAGGCCCTGGCGGCATTGCCGGCGACGGCGACCTGATAGAGGTCGTTGCTCAGGTCGGTGCGGTAGACGCCGGCCTTGTAGGTCAGGGCGCCGCCCGACAGGAAGCTCGGGATCACCCCGCGGAAGCCGGCCTCGTAGGTCCGGCCGGTGACCTGCTTGAGCGGCGGATCGGCCACCAGCGAGTTGGGCAGCAGGCAGGGCTGGGTCGGGCTGGAGCAGGACAGCTCCAGCGGGGTCGGGGCACGGTTCGATTCCGAATAGCTGCCGTAGAGGTTGACCGCCGGGTCGAACTGGTAGGTCAGGCCCGCGAGCGGGTTGACCTTGGTGTATTCGTGCACGCCGGTCACGTCCGGCGAGAAGCCGGTCTGGTCGCGTGTCTGGATGCGGGCGTAGTTGAGGCGGAAGCCGCCGGTCAGCGACAGCCGGTCGGTGAGGTCCAGCGTGTCGGTGGCGTAGAGGCCGAGATACAGCGTCGAGCCGGTCACCGAGCTGGGCGCGAGGCCGATCGCCCCGAGGGTGCGGATGTCCGGCGTGCCGAGCCCCGGGATGGTGCCGTAATACGGGTTGTTCGGGTCGACGGTGATCGACAGGTTCGGATTGATCACGCCCAGCTGGCTGGACGACTTGAACGCGAAGGTTGAGGCGTCGACGCTGCCGCCGACCACGAAGGCGTTGTTCAGGCCGAAGATCCGGTCGCGGTTGGCCGCCTGCAGCGAGCCACCATACGACTCGGCCTCGGTCAGGGTCGTGTCGATCGTGCCGTAGGGGATGTTCCGCAGGAACGGGATCGTCCGGTTGTTCAGGCCCAGGATCGCGAACTGGTTGGCGTAGGCCCGGCGGGCCGCCACCTGGCTGGTAGGCGGCGCGTTCACGTTGAACGCGTCGTCCTGGTAGCAGAGCGAGCCCCGGAAGCTGCTGCGGCTGCTGCAATTCTCGAAGTTGCCCTGGTTGCCGTCGACGTAATTCTCGCTGAAGCGCCGGTAATAAGCGTTGCCGGCGAGATCCCAGGTCGGCGAGATGTCCACCCGGCCGGTCAGCTGGATCGTGCCGACCTGCGTCGTCTGGGTCTGCGGGTAGGTGAAGATCGCCCGCGGATCGCGGTGGGTGAAGTCCACCGGGGTCGCGGCGGCGGCGCCGTAGAAGCTGCGGGCGGCGAGCCCGATCAGGTGGAACTCCGAATCCTGGGAGCGGTAGCCGAGATCCGCGTAGAGGCGGCCGATCGTGCTCGGGCTCTGGTAGCGCCAGCCGCGGTCGTTCAAACCGTCGCCCGTGAAATAGAAGCTCCAGGGGCCGGAGACCTTGCCGTATTCGAGGTAGCCGGCGGTGCGCGCGTCCGAGCCGCCCCAGGCCGAGATCTCGGTGCCCTGCCAGGTGAAGCCGTTCTTCATCTGGATGTTGACCGCGCCGCCGATGGCGTTGAGGCCGAAGACCGGGTTGCCGGTGACGACGTCGATCCGCTGGATCGCCTGCGGGGGGATCAGGTCGAAATTGACGACGTCGCCGAAGGCTTCGTTGATGCGCACGCCGTTCTGATAGACGGCGAGCCCCTGCGGCACGCCCTGCACGGACGAGGCGGTGAAGCCGCGATAGCTGAGATCGACCCGGTTCGAATTGCCCTGCGAATCGTTGAGGTTCACGCCGGGCGTCTGCCGCGCCAGCGTGGCGATCACGTTGTCGGAGCCCCGGTCGATCTCGATCTGCCGCGCCGTGACGGTCTCGACGGTGCTGGGGATCTTGTTGAGCGGCTGCTCCGAGCCCCGCAGGCGCACCCCGCCGGCCGGAGCCGGCAGCGTCGGCGCGGTCTGGGCGAGGGTATCGAGGGTCTGGGCGCCGCTGGAATTGCCGCCGCCCGCACCCACCGGCGACGTCGAGACGACGCTGATCTCACCGAGGGTGACGGCTTGTTGAGCCTGCGCGACACCGGGCAACAGGGCCACGGACGCGATCAAGCTGCCACGTAGGGCGTGCATATCTTCCCCCAACCTGAATTCAAGGCTCGCGCCGCTTCCCGTCGGCTGCGTGAGCGTCACTGATCTCGGGTCGGGTTCGGGTCGCAATTCACGTTTTGTTTAATCCCTGCCCGTGCCGGGAAAGACCATCGAATGACGCACAGTGTTGCGCAGATATAACATCATCGAACGATCGTCCGGGATCTTCGGGCATATTTGGAAGTAACTTCCGGGAATATTACGCAATCGGGAAGTTCGGCGACGGGCCATCGGGATACCGGCCGGGACCGGCCCCCGTCGCCGCCTCCGGCTCACGGGGAGGCCAGCCGGACGGCCACCTCGTTCCTGCGCAGGAACGGGATCGCGAAGGGGGGATCGTATCCCATGATGAACGGCGCGCCCTCGGTTCTCCGTCCCGCCGCCGCCAGCACGTCGGCGAGGATGCGCGCCTGTGCGGCCCGCGCCTCCGGGGTGAGACGGCCGGAGAAGCGCAACGCCGCGATCCGTTCGGCCGGGATCTCGACCAGCCGGATCCCCGGCTCGGTCGGCGCGGGCGCCCCGGCCGCCGCCACCGCGCGCGGCAGGAAGAAGCGCATCGTGCCGGCCCCGTCCTGCTCCACCGGGACCGTCATGGCGATGCGCCGCCCGCCGGTCTCCACCGGCGCGGTCATGGCGATGCGGTCGCCCCCCCGGTTCGCACCGGTGATGTAGCGGAACAGCCGGCCGAAGGCCTCGCCGTCGCCCTGGCCGCGGGAATCGGTCTCGACCGCCAGGCGCGGCGCGTAGGACCGGATCTCGACCCCGCGGTCGAGACGCTCGACCACCGTGTAGGCGGGCTGCTCGTAGAGCGCCCGCACGCCGAAGATCCCGAGCACCGATTCCACGAGGGTGACGAGCACGTACAGGACCCTGTCCATGGCGGAAGCTCCGGATGCAGGCGCGGGCGTCGCCCCGCGTTCCCGGGAACATGGCGTCGGGGGCGCCTGCCGCCGACCATCTGCGGCGTCAGGCCTCCATCAGGCCGGGGATGGCGCTGCGCAGGCGGAAGAAGCCGCGGTTCGCGAGGGGCCAAGCCCGCGAATCCCAGGGGCGGCGGACCCGAAGGCAATCCCGCGGCAGCACCTCCGCCGAGGGGCCTGCCGGCGCCCAGGCCGTCACCACGGGCAGGTCGCCGGCCCAGCCGTCCTGCACGGGCATGGCCGGGCAGCCGAACTGCGCCTGCGCCCGGGTCAGGGCATCCGCCAGCGCCGCCGCGTCGGCCGCGCGGACCCGGTCGACCGCCCCCTCCGCGTGGGCGAGAAGGCCGCCGACGCGGACCACGCGGGCCGGTCCGAGGGGAAGGCTCTCGGGATGAAGGTCGTCGAGGTGCAGCAGCAGGGCGACCGCCCCGTCCGGCGGGGTGTCGGCCGGGGCGAGGGGCACCTCCCGCGGGGGCATGTCCTCCTCCAGCGGCGCGGCCCCCTCGTCGAGCCCGGCGGGATCGTGGCGGCCCTCCGTGTACTGCCGGATGTTGTCGCGCCGGGCGCGGTAGGGCTTGCCCCGGGTGTGGAGGCCCGCGACCCACCGCCACGACAGGGTGTTGCTGGCCGGATCGCCGTCGAGCAGGTGGCGCAGGAACAGATCGGCGCCCAGCTCCCAGGGCAGGCGCAGGGTGAAGATCCAGATCGAGGCGAACCACATGCGGGCATGGTTGTGCAGCCAGCCCTCCTCGGCGAGCTGGCCGGCCCAGGCGTCGAAGCCGTCGAGGCCCGTGCGCCCCGCGGCGGCCCGCTCGTAGGTCCGGCGCAGGCCGGGCTCGGCGGCAAGGCGCGTCCGTGCGGCCGCCAGACCCTCCCGATAGCCGGTCCAGGCGCCGGGATGGGTTTCGAGATGGCCCTTGAAGTAGGTCCGCCAGAACACCTCGGAGACGAAACGCTCCGCGCCCGGGATGCCGAAGGCGCTCTGCGCGGCCCGGGCGACCTCCTCCTCGGTGAGCAGCCGGCGGCGTAGGTAGGGCGACAGAACCGACGTCGTCGGCGTCGCACCGGGGCCGCGATCCGTGTTCCGGGACGCCGCGTAGGCGGCGCCGGGACCGGTCAGGAATGTCGCCAGGGCCTCGAGGCCGGCGGCGCGGGTCATGGGGCGCGAAGGGGGCATGACCCTGATCTAGGCCCCGTGCCGCGATTGGCAGCTGCGCGAAAGCGCGGATCCCCCATCTCGGCCCGGGCGTGGGTGTAGCCGGAGGCCGGCACCACCGGCAGGGCCAGACACCCCGCTCCGGTCGCAGCGCCGGCTGCCGGGGGCTGCCTTTCGCCGGCGCGGGCCGTCCGATGGCCACGGCCCGGGTCGAGGACGCCTCAGGCGCTCCTGTCGCGGCCCGAGATCAGGCGGAGCTGCGCCGGCGGGCGGGCCGCCAGGGCGGCGGCGACCTTGCCCTCGAGCTCGCCGACCCGGAACGGCTTCAGCACGATCGCGTCGCTGCCGACGGCCCCGGCCTTCGTCAGGGCGGTGGTGTCGGCAAAGCCGGTGACGAACAGCACCGGCAGCGTCGGCCAGCGCTTCCGGATCTCCAGAGCCGTCTCGGCTCCGTTCATGCCGGGCATGGCGAAATCCATCACGACGAGGTCGACGCCCGGATCCGCTTCGAGGGCCGCCAGGGCCTGGAGGCCGGAGGCCGCCTCGCGCACCGCGTAGCCGGCCTCGGTCAGGCGGGTCGTCGTCACCTCGCGCACCTCGGCGTCGTCGTCGACCACCAGGAGCCGGGGGCCGCTTCCGGGCGGATGCATCCGCGCGGCCTCGGCCGCGGCGGCATTGCGGGGTGCGTCCCCCTTCGCCTCCGCGGCCCGGGGCAGGTAGACCTTGATCGAGGTGCCCTCGCCGGCGACCGTGTCGATGCGGATGCCGCCGCCGGACTGCTTGACGAAGCCGTAGACCTGGGCGAGCCCGAGACCCGACCCCTTGCCGACCTCCTTGGTGGTGAAGAACGGCTCGAACACCCGGGCCAGCACGTCCGGCGTCATCCCGGTGCCGGTGTCGCTCACCGCCACCATGACGTAGGCGCCGGGCGCCGGCTGTTCGGGCCGCGTCGGCGCCCCGGTGACGCTGACATTGGCGGTCTCGATGGCGAGCCGGCCGCCCACCGCCATCGCGTCGCGGGCGTTGATGGCGAGGTTGAGGATCACGAGCTCGATCTGGGTGGCGTCGACCAGGGCCGGCCACAGATCGGGCTGGAGCGCGGTCTCGATGCGAACCGCGCCGCCGATCGAACTCTGCAGCAGGTCGCGCATCGAGGCGACCGTCTGGTTCAGGCTGACCGGGGTGGGTTCCAGGCGCTGGCGCCGGGAGAAGGCGAGGAGCTGTGCCGTGAGCCGGGCGGCGCGCTCGGCGGCCCCGCGCATCATGTCGAGGCGGCGCTTCGAGCGGGCGTCGGAGACGGCGCGCTCCAGGAACTCGATGTTGCCGGCGATCACCGTGAGCAGGTTGTTGAAGTCGTGCGCGACGCCGCTCGTGAGCTGCCCGACCGCGTCCAGGCGCTGGGCGAGCCGCAGGGCGTCCTCCGCCCGTTCGCGTTCGACGATCTGAGCCTGCAGAGCGTCGTTCGCCGCGGCGAGTTCCCGGGTGCGCTCGGCGATGCGCGCCTCCAGGGTCTCGTTGAGCGCCTGCAGGGCGGCCTCGGCTTCGCGCTTCTCGGCGCGCGCCCGCGCCTCGGCCAGCGCCCGGACGATGGTGCGCGGCATCCGGTCGAGGCGCTGCTTGACGACGTAGTCGGTGGCGCCGTTCTTCAGGGCCTCGACGGCCACGTCCTCGCCCAGCGTGCCCGAGCAGAAGATGAACGGGGTGTCCGGGCATTGCGCCCGGGCGATGCCGAGGGCGCTCACCCCGTCGAAGGTCGGCAGGACGTAGTCCGCCAGGATCAGATCGTACCGGCCGGGCACCGCCGCGCGGGCGAAGGCGTCGCGCGTCATCACCCGCTCGATCTCGACCGGATGCCCGAGCGTCTCCAGCTCGGCCTCGATCAGCTCGGCGTCGAGATCGCTGTCCTCCAGATGCAGGATGCGCAGCGGGCCCGCGGAACGTCCGATCACGCGTTCGATGGCCAGCCTCCCCGGTATGGCGGCGGCTCGTTGAGGAGGGCCCAGAACACCCCGATCTCCTTGATCGCGGCGAAGAACTCCTCGAAGCCCACGGGCTTCACCACGAAGGCGTTCACCCCGAGGTCGTAGGAGCGCACCAGGTCGGTCTCCTCGCGGGACGAGGTCAGCATGACCACGGGCGTCTTGCGGGTGACCGGGTCGCCCTTGATCTTGGCGAGCACCTCCAGGCCGTCGACCTTGGGAAGCTTCAGGTCGAGCAGGACCACGGCGGGATCCTGGGCCTGCCGCTTCTCGTGGGCGCCGCGGCAGTAGATGAAGTCGAGGGCCTCGGCGCCGTCGCGGCAGATGACGATCTCGTTGGCGAGCTGGCTCGATTCGAGGGCCGCGAGGGTCAGCTCGATGTCGTTCGGATTGTCCTCGACCAGGAGGATGGGTTTCAGTCCTGCCATCTCAGTGCGCCTCCTCCCGGATGGGCAGGGTGAAGTAGAATGTGGCGCCCCGGCCGAGCGTTCCCTCGGCCCAGGTCCGCCCGCCGTGGCGCTCGACGATGCGCCGGACGTTGGCGAGACCGATGCCGGTGCCCTCGAACTCCTCGACCCGGTGCAGGCGCTGGAAGACGCCGAACAGCTTGTCGACATAGGCCATGTCGAAGCCGGCGCCGTTGTCCCGGACGTAATAGACCGCCTCCCCGTCCCGGGGCGGCAGGCTGCCCACGGCGATCACCGCCTCCGCGGTGTCGCGGGTGTACTTCACGGCGTTCGACAGCAGGTTCTCGAGGACGAGCCGCAGCATCACCGGATCGGCATAGGCGCGGCCGAGCGGGGCGATCTCCCAGCGGATGGTCCGGTCGGGGGTGACGTCGCGCAGGACCTTGCGGCGGACTTCCTCGACCAGGGCGTTCATGTCGCCCCAGACCTTGTTCAGGGCGTGCCGGCCCATCTGCGAGAAGCTGAGGAGGCTGTCGACCAGGGTTCCGGCCGAGAAGGCCGCCTCGATGATCGTCTCCACGTAGTGCCGGCCCTTGTCGGACAGTTGGGCCCCCTCGCGGGTCTTGAGCAGGTTCGCGTAGCCGACGATGTGGCGGAAGGGCGCGCGCAGGTCGTGGCTGACCGAGTACGAGAAGGCCTCCAGCTCCTTGTTCGTGCGCTGCAGCTCCTCGCTCATGGCGGCGAGTTCCTCCGCCCGGCGCAGCACGATGCCGAGCACCGAGGCGCGCAGGTCCTTGGCGGCCTCCACCTCCGGGTCGGACCAGGGCAGGGAGCGGCCCTTCACGGTTTCCTTCCAGATCTCGAACGACTTGCGCGGGTGCAGCCGGTCCGGGCCGCCGTCCGGATCGGGCTCGACGGCCTTCACGGGATTGCCGCCCCACTTCACCGTCCGCACGACCTCGGGTCTGAACCAGAGGATGTAACTCGCGTATTTCTTCGAGACCGAGACCGCCAGGAGACCGCTCGCCCGCCCGGCGAAGGCCGCGGCCGCCGGAAACGCCTCCGACAGGGCTTCGGAGACGAAGACCTCCTCGGCCTCCTCGCGCGCGGACAGCCACCGGTACAGGCCACGGATCTCGCGCTCGGTCGGCGTGGCCCCGAGCAGCCGGCAGCGGTCCGCCGTCACCACCGCGGCGCCGGTCGCGTCCACCAGGGCCAGGACGTCGTCGGGATGGTTGAGCAGGCCGTCGACGAAGCTGTCCTCCTCGGCCATGAAGCCGAGGAGGCGCGCCTGCACGGCGCCCAGGGCCAGACGCCTCTCGGACTGGGCGCCGCGCTCGCGGGCCGAGAGCTGCAGCGCGAAGATCTGGGTGAGCACGTCGCAGGCGTTGCGCGCCTGGAGGGGCACGCGCTTGGGCGCGCGGTTGTGGCAGGAGATCAGGCCCCAGAGCGCGCCGTCGACGAGGATCGATACCGACATGGACGCCATCGTGCCCATGTTGCGCATGTACTCGACATGGACCGGCGAGACCGAGCGCAGCACCGACTGGCTGAGGTCCAGGGGCCGGCCGGACGGCGTGGTGGCCGGCCGGATCGGCACGGGGACGTAGCCGGCATCGGGGATGATGCGCAGGCGGTTCCGGCGGTAGAGTTCGCGCGCCTGGACGGGGATGTCGGAGGCCGGGAAGCGCAGGTCGAGGTAGGAGGGCAGGACGCCGTTCCCGGCCTCGGCCAGCACCGTCCCGTGCCAGTCGCGGTCGAACCGGTAGACCAGGGCGCGGTCGAGACCGGTGATCTGGCGGATATCCTCGGCGACGAACCGGCAGAGGTCCTCGACGGTTCTGGCGGTGTGCAGGCGTTCGACGAAGGCGCGCAGGCGCGGGGTGAGCAGGTCGACGCCGATGTCGGCGGCGGCCGCGTCGATCTCCTCCAGTTCCACCACCACAAGGTCATCGACCCGGTGGGCCGCCACCTCGTAGGCTTGGCGCCCGCTGCCGGTCTCCAGCGTGACGGTGCGAAGATAGAGGGCCCCGTCCTGGGTCTCCGCCGCCGCCAGATGGTGCCGGACGACGGCCGCAAGGTCGGGCAGAGCCGCGTCGAGGATGGTCCCGACCGCCGCCGCCGCTGGGGCGTTGGCGCTCGCCTGGACGATGGCGAGGGACCGGGCGTCGAGCCCGAGCAGGAATCCGTGCGGCTGGACGCTGCCGACGATATGGATGGGCTCGCGATCGCACGCAGTCACATCAAGACGCTGAGCCGCGCCGCTTCGTAGGTTCAAGCCGGGGTTCGCCTCCTCACCGGGTCGGCCGCAAAACTTAAAGCGTGTTAACAGCCGAACCGTGCCGCTCCTATAGGGCTAAAGGATTGGCACAGGCGGCTTAACCGTCCGCGCGGGAGGCCGGTGCCGGGTGGCCGAAGGGCACGGCGACCGGATCCGCCATGCGCGCGCGACGCCAGGTCGCACGACGGGGCCGGGCGGCGCGCCGGGAGCCTAGAGCGGAACCCAGGCGGCGAGGGCGATCAGGACCAGGGGCATCGCCACCAGGGCCAGCACGGTCTGCGCCGCCGTGATCCCCGCCATCAGGGGGGCGTCCCCGCCGAGCTGCCGGGCCAGGATGTAGGCGGAGGAGGCGGTGGGCAGGACCTGGAAGAGCAGGGCGGTGGTCAGCGCCGGGCCGTGCAGCCCGAGGCACAGGGCCGCCAGAACCGTCGCCGCCGGCATGGCGACGAACTTCATCGTCGAGGCGGCGAGCACGGGCCCCGCCCAGTGCCGGGCGGTGCCGAAGTCGAGCGCCGCGCCGACGCAGAGCAGGCCGAGGGGCAGCGACGCGGCCCCGAGGGCCCGCAGGGCCGGTTCCAGCCCCGGCGGAATACCGAGGCCGAGGCCCTGGACCAGGATTCCGCCGAGCGAGGACACCACCAGCGGGTTGGTGGCCAGTTGCCGGGCGATGCCGCGCGGCGTCAGCCGCACCGTGCCGTGCCGGGCGAAGACCAGCACGCAGAGGATGTTGACGGTGGGCACGATCGCCGCGTTGCAGATGGCCGCCAGCGCGATGCCCTGCGGCCCGAACAATCCGGCGGCCAGCGTCACCCCGACATAGTTGTTGAAGCGGACACTGCCCTGGAACACCGAGGTGAAGGCCGGTCCGTCGAGCCTCAGACACGGCCTCAGGACGATCACGAGGACCGCGACGGCGAGGGTCGACAGGATGAGCGTCAGCGCGAGGGCGCCGACCGGCACGGCCTCGATCCGCGCCGTCGCGAGGCCGTGGAAGAACAGGCTCGGCAGCAGCACGAAGTAGCCCAGCCGCTCGGCCTGCGGCCAGAAGCCCTCGGCCAGGAAACCACGCCGCCGCAGGGCCAGTCCCAGCGCGGTCAGGATCACGATCGGCAACAGGGCGAGCAGCACCGCGCCGGTCACGGGAGAGGGTCCAAGGCGGTGTCGCTTTCAGCTGCGCCGGTCAGGTGCGCCGCGGCGCTGGCGGGACGGCCATGCCGTCAGCCGCGCCCCAGCGTGTAGAATTCCGGGTTGGGCCGCAGGCCGGTCACGTTCGCCAGCCGGTTCGACAGGCCGAAGAAGGCCGCGATGGCGGCGATATCCCAGGCATCCGCGTCGTCGAAGCCGTGCGCCCCGAGCGTTTCGAACGCGGCCTCCCCCACGAGATGCGCGGACTGGCTGACCAGCATGGCGAAATCGAGCATCGCCTTCTGCCGATCGGTGAGGTCGGCCTTGCGGTAGTTGATCGCGACCTGATCGGCGATCAGCGGGTCCTTGGCGCGGATCCGGAGGATCGCACCGTGGGCGATCACGCAGTACTGGCACTGGTTCATGGCCGAGGTCGCCACGACGATCATCTCGCGCTCGGCCTTGGTCAGGTTGCCCGGCTTGTCCATGAGGGCGTCGTGATACGCGAAGAAGGCTCGGAATTCCTCCGGGCGATGGGCGAGCACCAGGAACACGTTCGGGACGAAGCCGGACTTTTCCTGCACCGCCTCGATCCGCGCGCGGATGTCGGCCGGCAGATCCTCCAGGCGGGGGATCGGGAAGCGGCCGATCGGGGCGTGTGCGGCTGACATGGGCGCGCTCCTCGCGGATCGAGCCGGCGCCCGAGGCCGCCGGCCGTCCTGCGCAGGCGATAGACCGAACGGTCTCCTCAGCGCAATCGATCGCGGCCGCGCGCACCGGACCGGCCGCTTCCGATCGAGACCGGGTGAAACGTGGGTCCCGGGATCGGTCTCGCAGGGATGCCGTCGTGCGACGATCGCGGGATGCTGTGCGGCGCTCCCGCTCGTCGGGGCTGCCGGCATGCGTCACCGCGAAGATCCGGCCGACGGCACGATCGCGCGACGCAGCCTTGACCGGGCGGCAGGAAGCGGCAGCCCGTGTCCCTCGATCATCGACAGCTCGTTGAGCGATGCCTTTCTGTTTTGGCAAATAGATTTGTGAACGAACCCGTCCGACAGATCATGGAGAACGATCTCCGGGAATCAATGTCCGGTGGTTTCGCCGCGTGCCCCTGTATCGCGCGCCCGGGTCGGGAGACGACATCCGCCAGGCCGGGCACACGGGTGCGCAGGCGACGCCGACGGCAGCGTTTTCACTCCGCCTCGACCCTGCGCGGGCCTTACGGTCGGCCTCAACTCTGCCCGAAAGCTTTCGTTCGGTCCGCCGACGATCCGGTGACCCGGGCTCCCGGCCCTGGCCCGTTCCGGGATATGGCGGCGCGCTGGAGGGAGGATGTTGTGCTGCGACGGAAGACGCCTCCGCCGAAGCGATCACGGCCGGCAGGCGGCGGATCGATGCCCGGTCCCGCCCGGGCTTCCGGTCAGGCCTCGCCGAGAGCGGCGTTCGCGGAGCGCCCCACCTTCCGGCCGCGGCGATGGCGGGCCGCGTGCCCCGTGCTGGCGCTCGGCTTCGGCCTGAGCGCGGGCGCGTCCGCCGCGCAGGCGGCTCCGGATTGCGCCGGGAGCCGGAGCCGGGTCGAGACGCTGATCTGTGCCGACCCCGCTCTGACGAGGCTGGACGACGAACTCAGGCGCCTGTTCGACAGGATCAGCGGGGAGACCCGGGGGATCGACGGAGAGACCGGCCGGGCGATCGACACATTCGGTGCGGACCACGCACGCTGGCGCACGCGGATCCGCGATGCCTGCCCGGATGCCGCCTGCCTGACGCGGGTCTATACCGCGCGGATCGCGCAGGTCCAGCGCGACTGGAGCGAAGCGCTGTCGGACACACCCGCGCTCCGGCACGTGGTCAATGCCCGTTTCGGCTTCTCCATCGACGTTCCCGCCGACCTCGTCGCGGAGCCGCCGCCCGACAACGGCGACGGGCAGGCCTTCCATTCGGCCGACGGCCATCTGCACCTGACGGTGTCGGGCCTGAACGACGGGCTCGACCAGGATCTCGACGCCGTCGTGGCCGCGGACCGGAAGACCTGCCTGCGGCAACCGCCCGAATACGGGGCGCGCAAGCCCGGCTGGATCGTGTTTTCCTGCACGACCGCCGACGGCATCCTGTACCGGAAGACCCTCCGGGCGGGCGGGCGCGGCGGCGCCTTCGTCACCCTGCGCATCCGCTATCCCGTGGCCGAGCGGGCGCGCCGGCAGGCGGCCGTCACCACGGCCGCGACCTCGCTGCGGCTGACGGAACCGGGCCGGGACAGCCGCTGACGGCGCCCCCGATCACCGCGAGAAGGTCGTGGCCGTCTGCGCGGTCGAGACCATCGTGTTGTAGTCGTTCACGATCCAGGTCACGTCGCGCCCGGCGCCGCGGCGGGCATCCCCCTTGGCCTTGGCGAGCTTGGCGTCGAATTCGCGCAGCTTGCCGAGCAATGCGCGCGGCCGGCTCTCGAACACGTGGAAGGCGTTCGGGTTGGCGGCGCTGTACCCGTCCAGGTCCTTCACGGCGACGGCGTAGCGCCCGAGCGCGGCCTCGAAGGCCGCCATGTCGACGACCGGCTTGGCGTCGGTGGGCAGCAGGTCCATGACCTTGCGCGCCTCGGTCATCACGTTCGCGACGTGCCAGCGCGCCTTGCGGCCCTCCCGCGCCTCGATGGCGGCGAGTTCCAGCGCGTCGCTCTTCTCCTTCTCGACCCGCAGCGCGGCGTCGACCTGGGCGCGCGCCGCCAGGAAGGCCGGCCCCGCGACGGCGAGCTTGGCGTGGAGCGCCTTGCCCTGCTCCATCTTGTCCGCGCGGTAATCCTGCCGCTCGTAATAGCCCTCCGCCTCGGTGATCGTCGGCGCGAGGGCCTGGTAGGCGGCGATGTAGCGCGTCATGGCGCCGTCGAGGTTCGGCATCGCGGGCGGCTGCGCCGTCGCGGCCTCCGCCTTCGCGATCTCGCCGCGGACATCGTAGAGCCCGTAGAGGCCGTAGATGATCCGCTCGCGGCCGGTCGGGCCGGTCTTCATGTTGACCCAGCTCTGATAGCGGCTGAGCGATTCCTGCGCCCGCAGGGTGCGGTTGAGGAGCCCGACATAGGCGTTGAGCTTGCGGATCGTCTCCTGCGCGGGATCGACATCGGGCTTGGACGCCTGACCCGCCGGGGCGGGGGCGGAGGTAGGGGCCTGTGCGCGAGCCGGGGCGGCGGCGAGCAGCGTCGTCAGAACCAGCCACGTGGTCGCTGTCAGGGTCCTCGTTCTCATGGGCGCGGGGGATCCTCCGGATTCGTTCAGCCCGTGTAGCCGGCGCCCGGCGTGAAGACCAGATGCGATAACCGGTGTCATCCGTCCAGTAGAGACCCTGTCACGGACAACGGCATTGCATTGCGCAAAATCGAAGATTGCATGATTGATCATGGATGTGGAGACGATGGTCTCGCCGGACGCGACCGATTCAGCCTTCGGACGCACAGCGCCGCTTGAACCGGGCGGCGCATGCGGATGTCAGGATTTGCGCCGGGGCGGGCCACGACAGGCCGGACGTTGCTCGATATACCGCGCGCGGACGGGCCATCGACGAACCCGGATCGGTGCGGTCCCGTCTCGTCCCGCGGAGGCGGATCGGATAGAGGATCGGACGATGCTCGACGGCCATCCCCGCATCCTGGCTGACCTGCGTGCCCGGCTGGCCGAGCCGCAGCGCGTCTATCACGGCCAGGCGCATATCGACGCGCTCCTGGAGGCGTTTCGCGCCCACCGCGCGACCGTCCGGAATCCCGACGCGGTGGAAGTGGCGATCTGGTTCCACGACGCCGTCTACCAGCCGGGCGCCCCGGACAACGAGCGCCGCAGCGCCGCGCTCCTGCGGGTGCTGCTGGAGGGCGCGGTCCCGGCACCCACGCTGGCGGCGGCCGAGACGATGATCCTGGCGACCGAGCGGCACGCCGTCCCGGACGGTCTCCCGGCCGCGCTCGCCGCGGACGTCGCGCTCTTCCTCGATCTGGACATGGCGATCCTCGGGGCGGCCCGAGCCGCCTATGACGGCTACGCCGCGGGCGTGGCGCGGGAATTCGTCCCGGTCGTGGGCGAGGCCGCCTACCGGCAGGGGCGCGCGGCCTTCCTGCGGGGGGCCCTCGCATCCGGCCGGCCGCTGTTCGTCACCGACCGGGCCCGGGCGGAGCTGGAGGGGCCGGCGCGGTCGAACATGCGGCGGGAACTCGCGGCGCTGGGCCGGTGACCGGCGACCCGGGCCGCGGTCACGGCGCGATGAGGTGCGGGACGAACCGGGCCCGGTCGGTGGTGATGAGGCCGTCCGACTCGCGCAGGCACAGGCCGGCGGGTCGATCGCCGACCATCCAGCTGCCGACCAGCGCGCGGCGGCCCTCGAAATCGGGCAACGCGGCCAGGGCCTGCCGCACGAAGCCTTCGCCGCCATAGGGACCCTCGTCGCGCGCCGCGACGGCGCCGTCGCGCACGATCAGCACGTTGGCGCCCTCGCGCCCGTAGAGGGGCTTCCTCACGAAGCTCCGGCCCAGCGCGGCCTTGGCCGGGTCCTCCTCGAAATAGGTCGGCAGCAGGTTGGGATGGCCCGGCGCCATCGCCCAGAGATGCGCCAGCATCCCCTTGTTGGAGAGCACCGCCTTCCAGGGCGGCTCCAGGAACCGGGTCGATGCCGTGCCGACCGCGCGGCCGAACGGGTCGGCGAACATCCATTCCCACGGGTAGAGCTTGAACAGGCAGCCGATCGGGGCACCGGCCGCGTCCACGAAGCGCCCGTCCTCGGCGAGCCCGATCGCCTCGACCGGCAGGAAGGGGGCGGCGCGGCCGGCCTGGAGCGCGCAATCCTGGAGATAGGCCAGCGTCCCGCGATCCTCCGGCGCGTCGGGGAAGCCCGCGAAAGCGACGCCCTCCGGGGGCGCCACGGCGGCGAAGCGCGCCACCAGCGCCTCGTGCAGGGTGTTGAACTGGTCGGCGCCGGCGGGAAGGCGTCCCCGGGCCAGCCCGTCCTCCAGCCACAGCCACTGGAAGACCGCGCTCTCGTAGAGGGCGGTGGGCGTGTCGGCGTTGTATTCGAGGAGCTTCGCCGGCCCGGTTCCCCCGTAGCTGAAGTCGAAGCGCCCATACAGGCTGGGGTCGCGCCGCTCCCAGCTCGCCCGGATCGCGTCCCAGGCATGCTCGGGGATCCGCAGCGCGGCGAGAATCGCTTCGTCGCGGACCGCCCGGTCCACGAAGGCGAGGCAGAGCTCGTGCAGCGCGGCGCTCGGCGCCTCGATGGCGTCCTCGATCTCGGCGAGGCTGAAGGCGTAGTAGGCGGTCTCATCCCAGTAGGGGGCGCCGTCGAACGTGTGGAAGGCGAAGCCGGCCCGCGCGGCGTGGAGCCGCCAGTCGGGCCGCTCCGGGATCGCCACCCGGCGCATCAGCCGCCTCCGAAACCGCCCGTGCGGCCGCCCGAGCCTCCGGAGAACGCCGTCGCCCGCCCGGTGCCGCCGAAGCCGCCGCGGCTGATCGTGCGCGGGGTCGTGCTCGTGGTGCGGGCGACCGAGGCGGGGACATGGACCCGCGAGACGCCGCCCGCATAGGCGACCCGGCCGCCCGTGCCGGTGCAGTAGCCGCCCCCATGTCCGGCCGTCCCCGCCTCCGCCGCGTCGCGCTCCTCTTCGGGGGCGTGCGGGTAGAGCGGCTGGACCGGCAGGTCCTGCGCGTCCGTCCGCCCCATCAGGAAGGCGGCCATCACCGGCAGGTAGCGGCCGCGCGCGGCCTCCGTGACCGGCCCGCCCGGCGTGCAGCCGCCGGTCCCGTGGTGGCGCTGGCAATCGGCCTCGGTCTCGTAGCGCGGCGCCGTCGCCGCGTAGGCCTCCTGCGCGGTCTTGTAGGCGGCGATGCAGGCCTCGGCGCTGCGCAGCTGCTGGGCGATGCAGGCGCCGAGCGTCCCGTAGACGAGCGCCTCCTCCTCCCGCTGGGACGGATCGAGGCCGCCGAGGGTCAGGGCGGCCGCGCCGGCGCCCGCGACCAGAACCAGCGACACGGCGGCCGAGCGCTTGGAGCGGCGGGCGGCGGCGAAACCGGTTTCGGGCGCGCCGACGGCTGCGGGGGCGGGGGCGGGGGCGGTCTCCGTCACCGGCCGCTCAATAGGTCATCGCGGCGGCGTTCACGACGCCGCCCGCCAGCGAGGCCGCGCCGAGGAGGAGCGCGGCGGCGGCGCGATCCTCCTCGATGCGCCGCGACAGGTCCGGCACCGCAAGGCGCACGAGCCAGTAGATCGCGATCTGGATCACGAGGGCGATCAGGCCCCAGATCAGGCAGTCGAGCAGGGACCGTGCGTTGTAGATCGCCACCGCCAGCGGCAGGGTGAAGCCGAGCAGGCTTCCGCCCAGCGCGATGGCCGCAGCCGTCACGTCCCGGCGGATCAGCGCGACCTCGTTATGCGCGGTGGCAAGGGTGTAGATCAGCAGGTAGAGGCCGATCAGTCCGGTCGCGGTGCCGAGATAGAGCAGGAAGTCCGGCAGTCCGGAGACCAGGGTCACGCAAGACCCGCCGTCTCACCGGCCCCGATCGTCGAAAGCACCGCAGCCGGACAGGTCTCCCGGTCGAATCGCATGACGAGCGAAGCGAATGTCGGGGCTGATTGTTGGACGCGGGATCGATTCACGCCCGCAAATCCACGCAATTTCCCGCGCGGTGTCAAGCTTGTCGCGGATTTCAGAAAGTTGGACTGACGGCAATACGCCGAGGTCCGGAAGGGCGCTACCAGACCAGCCGCTCGATCACCCCGTCCGGATGCACCGCCTGCCGGCCGAGCCACTCGGCCACGTCGCCCAGGCGGTGATGCGCGGCCGTGACGCCGAGTTCCTCCGCGTGGATGCCCCGGGCCACCAGCACGCTGGCGATGCCGAAGCCGCGGGCGCCCGCGATGTCGGTGCGGATCGCGTCGCCGATCGCCAGGACCCGCGCCGGATCCACCGGGGCCCCGGTGAGGGCCGCCCCCTTGGCGAGGGCCGCCTCGTAGACAGGGCGGTGCGGCTTGCCGGCATAGACCACGGGGCCGCCGATCTCCGCATAGGCCGCCGCGAGCAGGCCCGCGCAGGGGATCAGGCGGTTGCCGCTCTCCACGACGAGGTCGGGATTGGCGCAGATCATGGTCAGCCCGCGGGCGGCCAGACGCTCCAGCTCCGGCCGGTAATCGTCCGGGGTCTCGCTGCGGTCGTCGAACAGGCCGGTGCAGACGACGAGGTCGGCCTCCGATTCCGGGACGAGGCTGAGGTCGAGCCCCTGGAAGATGCCGAGGTCGCGCTCCGGTCCGAGATGCCGGATCCGGGCGCCCGGGCGCGCGGCGATCAGGTCGTGGGTGAGGTCGCCCGAGGTCAGGATCGCGTCGTAGGCCTCCCGCGGCACGCCGAACCGGTCGAGGATGCGGCCGACGCCGTCGCCGGGCCGGGGCGCGTTCGAGACGAGGACGACCCGGCGGGGCCGCGCCCCCGGAAGGCCACGGAAGCGGATCAGCGCCTCGCCGGCGGCCTCGTGGGCCTTCTGGCCGTCATGCAGCACGCCCCAGACGTCGCAGAGGATCAGGTCGTACCGGTCGGCGACCTCGGCGAGACCCTGGAGGGTCGGGATCGGCGCGGGGGTGGCGGTCGCGGTCATGGAAGGTCCTGGAAGGTCCTGGATTCAAAAGGTCCGGGACCTTTTGTGGGTGCAGGGCAAAGCCCTGCGATACAGCAGGGCCGCGCCCTGACAACCCGCCAGAGTGCGCGGACCTTGGGGAAACCCCTTACGGGCGCCGGGCCGGTCCCAGCCGGTGCTCGGCGAAGAAGTCGAGCATCGCCCGGGACGCGTCGGGCCCCTCGGGGTCCGTGTAGCTGCCGTCGGGGCGGCCCCCGGACCAGGCATGGCCGGCGCCGCGCACCCGCCAATCCTCGACCACGACCCGGCCCGCCTCGTCCCGGTAGCGGGTGCGGGTGAAGGGGTGGCCGCGGCCCTCGAAGGTCTCGGACCGGGCGATCAGACCGGCGACGTGCGCCTGGGCCAGAACCTGATCGGCGTTGCGCACGCTCACCGTGCCATCGTCCTCGCCGTGGAAGATGATCGTCGGCACGCGGGTGGCCGGGGCCGGGCTGCCGAAAGCCGTGGCGGTGCCGAGGCCCGGGGCGCCGACCTGCATGGCCATCAGCGCCGAGCCGAGATCCCGGGCGCAGCCGGCCGCGAGGCCGGAATGCACGCCGACGGCGGCGAAGAGGTCGGGATAGGCGCGGGCGATGTTCAGGGCAGCGGCGCCCCCCGCCGACAGGCCGGCGATGTAGACCCGGGCTCGGTCGATCGGGTGCTCCGCCATGATGGCGCGGGCGAGGCCCGCGATGATCGCCGGCTCGCCCGTGCCCCGGCCCTGGTCCCGGGGCTCGTACCAGTTCCAGCAGCGCTGGGCATGGGCCTGACGGCTCTGGGCCGGGTAGGCCACGAACACGCCGGCGCGCTCGGCGAGGGTGTTCATGCCGGTGCCGGCGGCGAAATCGTCCGGATTCTGCGTGCAGCCATGCAGCATCACGATCAGCGGCGCGGTCGCGTCCGGATGGCTCGGGATGAACAGCTTGTACTCGCGGGTGCCGGCGGGCTCGGCATGGGTCAGGGCGACGAAGCGGCCCCCGGTCCCGCCCCCCCGGTCGGCGGGCGGCGGAGCGGGGTGCCGCAGCGGGTTGCCCAGGCCCTTCAGCACCGGTGCAAGGCCGCGCACGAGCTGCCCCACCACCTCGCGCATCCGCGTCCCGGATTCCGCTGCGGGAATCTGCGGCACGGCCGACGGATCGGCGTGGTGCGGGGAAGCGTCTGTCGACGCGTGTTCAGCGGGTGCGGCCCTCTGGCCGGCAAGGCTGCGCTGGATCAGGGCGGTCGCCTCCTCGAGCCGGCCGAGGCCGGTCAGACGGGTGGCCTCGATCATGTCGGCGAAGGGCGACAGGCCGGTCTTGTCGTCGCGCTGTCCGTCGCGACTGCCGAAATTCTCGGTCATGCGTGCGCGCCTCACTGCCTCAATGTCTCTGTCACGGCCGGACCCGATGCGCCTGCGCCACCGCGCGGGCATCGCATGAGCCGACCCTCACCATCCTGCGAGATGATGTGTCGAGGATGTTTTGTGCATTGCAATAAACGCCCCTGTGCAATGCGACAACCGTCGGCGCCGCGCAGCAGGCTTAGGGATCAGACCGCCGGATCAGACGGGATCGTCCGCCCCGATATAGTCGGCCCAGATCGCGGCAGGACCGAGGCTCGCGCGGAAGCCGTCGTGGCGGGCGCGCTCCGCATCGGTAAGACGGCTCCGGTAGGGACGGGGCGCCACGGGGGCCACGGCCTGGGCGGAAGATCCGGCCACCGGGGCGGCTTGCTCCGCGTCCAAGAGCCCGAGGCTGGTCTGCTTGCCCCCGAGGAGCTCGACATAGACCTCGGCCAGGATCTGCGCGTCGAGGAGCGCCCCGTGCTTGGTGCGCCGGGTGTTGTCGATGCCGTAGCGGCTGCAGAGGGCGTCGAGGTTGTTGGCCGCGCCCGGATGCTTGCGCCGGGCCATCGGCAGGGTGTCGACCACGTCCTCCAGCCGGATCGGGGGCGGGGCGTTCGCGCCGAGCCGGGCGTATTCCATGTTGAGGAAGCCGACGTCGAAGGGCGCGTTGTGGATGACGAGGCGTCCGTCGGCCAGGAAGGCCAGCAGCTCGCCGACGATCTCCGCGAAGACCGGCTTGTCGGACAGGAACGCGTCGGACAGGCCGTGGACATTGAACGCCCCCTCGGAGACCGCCCGCTGCGGGTTGCAATAGCGGTGGAAGCTCCGGCCGGTGGGGATGTGGTTGAGGAGTTCCACCGCGCCGATCTCGATCAGCCGGTCGCCTCCCTTCGCCTCCGTGCCGGTGGTCTCGGTGTCGAGGACGATCTCGCGCAGCATGGGTCTCGCGACTCGCGGGGTGGGGGCGGACCCTAGCCGGATAAGGCGGAGGGGTTAAGCTCCCGTGCGCCTCAGCGGGACGTGTTGCGGTAGACGCAGACGGGTCCCCGGTCCTCGTAGCCGCCCGGACAGGCGGTGACGCAGGCGCCGGCCGCGAACTTCTTCGGCGGGGGGCAGCTGGCGGCGTACTGGGCCTGCGCGGGCATGGCCGCCAGCAGCACGAGAAGGGTCGCGGCCCCGAGGCCGCCGGACCGGACCGGATCCATCCCGCCGGAGTGCCGCGCCATCACGTCCATCCTGCCGTTCGTGTTCCCCCCGGAACGCAACCGCAGATATTCATCCGCGCGGGCGTGTCATCCGGTGCCGTGGTGCGGCTCCGCACGATGCGCCGTGAGGCGCTCGACGATCCGCGCCACCTCGGCCTCGGCGGCGGGAAAACCCCGGCTCGTGTCGATGACGAAATCCGCCCGGGCGCGCTTCTCGGCGTCGGGCATCTGCTTGGCCAGGATCGCCGCGAAGGCCGCCTCGGTCATGCCGGGGCGGGCGAGCACCCGGGCGCGCTGGATCTCGGGCGGGGCGCTCACCACCACGACCGCGTCGCAGCGGCCCGCGCCGCCGGTCTCGTAGAGGAGCGGGATGTCGAGGACGACCAGCGCCGCCGCCGCGTGCCGCGCCAGGAAGTCCGTGCTGGCCGCCCGGACCAGGGGATGGACGATGGCCTCCAGCGCCGCCATCCGGTCGGGCGCGTCGAGCACCGCGGCGCGCAGCCGCGTCCGGTCGACGCCGCCGTCGCCGTCGAGCACGCCGGGAAAGGCCGCGCCGATCGCCGCGGCGGCCGCGCCTCCGGGCCCGTAGAGGGCGTGGACCGCGGCGTCGGCGTCGTGAACCGGGACGCCGCGGTCGGCGAACATCCGGGCGGTGGCGGACTTGCCCATGCCGATCGAGCCGGTGAGCCCGAGGATGACGGGTCCGGATCCGGCCTTCGGGGTCATCCGGCGAGATCCGCCACGATCCGGTCGCGCAGCGCAGGGGTGACGGCGGGGCGCGGGCCGAACCACGCCTCGAAGCCCGGCACCGCCTGGTGCAGCAGCATGCCGAGCCCGTCCACGGCCGCGAGCCCCCGGCGGCGCGCCGCCGCGAGGAGCTCCGTCTCCAGGGGTGCGTAGACGATGTCGGCCACGGCCGCCTCCGCCGGCAGGGGCGACAGGTCGATGGCGAGGGGCGGCTGGCCCTTCATGCCGAGGGACGTGGTGTTGACCAGGAGGCCGGTCCCGGCGAGCGCCGCCGGCAGGTCGTCCCAGGCGAGCGCCGCGCCGATGCCCGGCGCGAGCGCCGCCACCGCCTCGGCCCGGGCCGCGGTGCGGTTGGCGACCCAGATGCGCCGCAGGCCCCGCTCGGCCAGCCCGACCACGATCGCCCGCGCGGCGCCGCCGGCGCCGAGCACCAGGGCGGTGCCGCCCGCCCGCGCCGGCCAGGCTGCGCCTAAGGTGTGGTCGAGATGGGCGCAGAAGCCCGGCGCGTCGGTGTTGTCGCCGCGGATCCGCCCGTCGGGCTCGACCACCAGGGTGTTCACCGCGCCGATCGCCTTGGCCCGCGGCGTCAGGGTGTCGGCCAGCGCGAAGGCCGCCTCCTTGTGGGGGATCGTGACGTTGCCGCCCCGGAAGCCCGAATCCGGCAGGGCGCGGATGAAGTCCGGAAACGCCGCCGGCGGCACGTCGAGCCGCTCGTAGGAGCCCGGGATCCCGTGCGCGGCGAGCCAGTAACCGTGGATCAGCGGCGAGCGCGAATGGGCGATCGGGTGGCCGACCACGAAGGCGCGGGGATTCGCGACGCTCATGCCGCGCAATCCTGCGCGAGGCGGCAGGCCGGGCCGCCGGCCTCCTCGATCTGCAAAGTCGCGTGGCCGATGCCGAACCGGGTGCGCAGGCCCTCGGCGGTCTCGTTGAGGAAGCCGTTGCCGGGGTGGCGGTGAGCCTGATGCCCCTCCGCCATCACGAGATGGACGGTCAGGGCGATGCTGGTGGTGCTCATGGGCCAGATATGCAGGTCGTGCAGGCCGGCAACGCCGGGCCGTCCGAGGAGGAAGCCGGTCACGGCATCGGGGGAGATCTGCGGCGGCACGGCGTCGAGGGACATCGCCACGCTGTCGCGCAGCAGGCCCCAGGTCGCCCAGACGACCAGAGCCGCGATGACGAGGCTGACCGCCGGGTCGAGCCAGGCGAAGCCGGTGAGCTGGATCACGAGGCCCGCGATCACGACCCCGGCCGAGACGGCGGCGTCGGCCGCCATGTGGAGGAACGCCCCGCGGACGTTGATGTCGCCCTTGGCGCCGCTGACGAAGAGCCACGCGGTGAGGCCGTTGACCAGGATTCCCACCGCGGCCACCACCATCACGGTCGTGCCCGCGACCGGCTCCGGATGGACCAGCCGGACCAGCGCCTCCCAGATCACCGCCCCCATGGCGATCAGCAGGACCACGGCGTTGAACAGGGCGGCCAGGATCGAGGAGCCGCGATAGCCGTAGGTGAAGCGCGCGGTGGCGCGGCGGCGCACCAGCAGGGCGGCGATCCAGGCCGCCGCGAGGCCCAGAACGTCCGAGAGGTTGTGGCCGGCATCGGCCACCAGGGACATGGAGTTGCTGAGATAGCCGTAGGCCGCCTCGATCACCACGAAGGCGGTGTTGAGGACGATGCCGATGGCGAAGGCCGTGCCGAAATCCTTCGGCACGTGCGCGTGGCCGCCGTGGCCGCCATGGGCATGGCCTCCGTGAAAATGGCCTCCGTGAGCGTGGCCGTCGTGGGAATGGCCGTCGTGGGAATGGTCATGCCCGGCCAAGGGGAGGCTCCCTCAAAAATCCAGAACCCCGGCCCCGCGCAGGCGGGCGAGGAGCGGCAGCAGCGGCAGGCCCAGCACGGTGCTGTGGTCGCCCACGACCGATTCGAACAGGTGGATCCCAGGCCCTTCGAGCTGGTAGCCGCCGACGCTCGACCGCACCCGCGCCTCGCCGGCACAGCCCACATAGGCCGCGATGGCCCTTTCATCGAGGGGGCGAAGGGTCAGCCGGGCGGTCTCCACGAAGGCGTCCTGCACCGCCCCGGCCAGGACCACGGCGGAATGCAGGGCGTGGGTGCGGCCGGACAGACGGGCGAGCTGGGCCCGGGCGGCCTGCGCATCGGCCGGCTTGTGGAACACGGTGCCGTCGAGATCGAGCACCTGATCGGCGCCGATGACGATCCGGCCGGGATGGCGCGCCGCCACCGATTCCGCCTTGGCGCGGGCGAGCACTAGGGCGAGGTCGGGCGGGGACAGGCCGGCGCACCTCGCTTCCAGGGCGCGCTCGTCGACATCCGGGGCGGCGGTCTCGACCGGCAGGGCGGCGCTCTCCAGGAGGAGGCGCCGGGTCGGGCTGGTCGAGGCGAGGAGGAGCGGATCCGGACCGGTCCAGGGCGAGCGGAGCATCGCGCCAGTGTCACGGATCCGGGGATCGGTGCAAGCCGGGGATCGCGCGGGCTGCGACGAGCCCCGCCGCCGGGATGGACCGGCCGGCGGGGCTGTCGCGGCGCCGATACGCAACCTGGCGCCCGAGGAGGACCTTGGCAGGGAGGGGTTAGGAGACAGTCAACGGCCGCATCGCGGAGCCGGTCGCTTCCGTGCCGCGGCGGGACAGAGGCACACCGGCCCTCCAACCCTCCCCCTCATCCTGAGGTGCCGTAGCGCAGCGGAGGCCTCGAAGGAGGCCTCCGGATGCCCTGCGATCCCTGGAGCCCTCCTCCGAGGCGGCTGCGCCGCACCCGAGGAGGAGGCGACGGGTTGGGATGCCCGTTGAACCGGCGCCTCAGGTGTTCATCGAGTCGAAGAAGTCGCTGTTGCTCTTGGTCTGGCGCAGCTTGTCGAGCAGGAACTCGATCGCGTCGGTGACGCCCATCGGGTTGAGGATGCGGCGCAGCACGTAGGTCTTCTTGAGCGAATCCGGCGGGACCAGCAGCTCCTCCTTGCGGGTGCCCGAGCGGGTGATGTCGATCGCCGGGAAGATGCGCTTGTCGGAGACCTTGCGGTCCAGGATGATCTCGGAGTTGCCGGTGCCCTTGAACTCCTCGAAGATCACCTCGTCCATGCGCGAGCCGGTGTCGATGAGCGCGGTGGCGATGATCGAGAGCGAGCCGCCCTCCTCGATGTTGCGGGCCGCGCCGAAGAAGCGCTTGGGCCGCTGCAGGGCGTTGGCGTCGACACCGCCGGTCAGCACCTTGCCGGAGGACGGCACCACGGTGTTGTAGGCGCGGCCGAGGCGGGTGATCGAGTCGAGCAGGATCACGACGTCGCGCCCGTGCTCCACGAGGCGCTTGGCCTTCTCGATCACCATCTCGGCGACCTGCACGTGGCGGGTGGCCGGCTCGTCGAAGGTCGAGGCGATGACCTCGCCCTTCACCGAGCGCTGCATGTCGGTGACCTCCTCGGGCCGCTCGTCGATGAGCAGCACGATCAGGTAGCACTCGGGGTGATTAAGGGTGATCGACTGCGCGATATTCTGCATCAGCACGGTCTTACCCGTGCGCGGCGGCGCCACGATCAGGGCGCGCTGGCCCTTGCCGATCGGCGCCACGATGTCGATGATCCGCGGGGAGAAATCCTTCTTGGTCGGGTTGTCCAGCTCGAGCTTGAACCGCTTGGTCGGGAAGAGCGGCGTCAGGTTGTCGAAGTGGACCTTGTGCTTGATCTTCTCCGGGTTCTCGAAGTTGATCGTGTTGACCTTGAGGAGCGCGAAGTAGCGCTCGCCGTCCTTGGGGCCGCGGATCGGGCCCTCGACGGTGTCGCCGGTGCGCAGGCCGAAGCGGCGGATCTGGGTCGGCGAGATGTAGATGTCGTCGGGGCCCGGCAGGTAGTTCGAGTCGGAGGAGCGCAGGAAGCCGAAGCCGTCCTGCAGCACCTCGACGGTGCCCGAGCCGATGATCTCGACCTCCTTGGCAGCGAGCTGCTTCAGGATGGCGAACATCAGCTCCTGCTTCCGCATGGTCGAGGCGTTCTCGACCTCGACCTCCTCGGCGAAGGCCGTCAGGTCGGTGGGCGTCTTCGACTTGAGGTCCTGGAGCTTGACCTCGCGGACGCCCTCGAGGGCGGCGGGCATGGTGGGCGCATCGGCCGGCTCCGCGGTCTCGATGTCGGCGAGGGCGTCGGGGTTTGGCGTCATGGGGTGTCTTGCAACCGACGGAAGAGGTGGGAGGGCCGGTTCAGTGCCAGGCACCCGGGGGATGGGCGCCGAAGAGCGGGCCGCGCTGCGGCGAGGGGCCCGGGGTCAGATTGGCGAAACCGATGAGGCAGGACCCTCGCGGCTCACGGGCGCGCTGCGGCGCAGACCTTGTGATGAGGGCGCAGTAGAGATAACGCCTTTTTCGCCCGCACTCAAGGGCCCGGCGCGGGATGCCGGCGCGGGGACCGCAAAGGCCCGGCCGCAAGGGCCTCGCCGGGACGCCGAGCCGGCGCTAGAGAGGCAAGTCCGCAGACGGGGTCATCGGAACCGGGCCGGCGCGCGGCCGTTCCCCGTCCCGGTGCTGCAGCGCAGCAGACCGTCCAACCAAGAGTCCCCCCTGACCGCCATGCGCGACGACGCTACCGGACGCACCCTCACCACGCGCGAGCCGCGCCGGATCCCCTGGCTCGACCTCGTCTTCGGCTTCGGCCCCATGGTGCCGATCGCCGTCGGGGCCGCGGTGGCGTGGTGGCTGAACGGCCAGCCCCTCGATTATCTGGTGGCGCTGTTCACCCTGCTCTATGCGGCCTCGATCCTGCTGTTCCTGGCCGGGGTGCGCCGAGGCGTCAGCTTCCGGACCGAGGGCGGCCCGCAGGTGTCGCAGCTCGTGACGATGCTGATCCTGTACGGTCTCGGGCTGGCCAGCCTGTTCACGGCGGTGATGGGCAAGGCCGTGCCGGCGCTGGCGATGCTGATCCTCGGCTACGCCGCCATCGGGATCCTCGACCCGATCGCGGCGCGCGCCGGCGAGGTGCCGCTGGCGCATGCCCGCCTGCGTCCGCTGCAGATGCCGATCGCCGTGGTGAGCCTCGCGGCCCTGCTCTGGCTCAAGCTGACGGCGCCGTACTGAGTCCCGCCAATCGAAGCCCCGCCAACCGAATTCCCCTTTCGCGCGGCATGCTTTAGAGCCCGGCCAAGGGTTCTCCGCCCGGCGGAGACGATTCAAGATCCGATGCCGGACCCGGGCTCCGGGTCCGCGAGAAGCGAACGCGCGCACATGTCCAAGGCCGACACCCCCAAGGCCGAGAAGGCCGAGACCTTGAAGCCCCGCCTGCCGCGCGGCTTCGTCGACCGGCGCGCCGGTGAGATCGCCGCGCAGGGGCGGATGCTGGAGACGATCCGCAAGAGCTTCGAGCTCTACGGCTTCGAGGCCCTGGAGACGCCCTTCGTCGAGTACACCGAGGCGCTCGGCAAGTTCCTGCCCGACCTCGACCGTCCGAACGCGGGCGTGTTCTCGTTCCAGGACGACGACGAGGCGTGGCTGTCGCTCCGCTACGACCTGACGGCGCCGCTCGCGCGCTTCGTCGCCGAGAACTACGACGCCCTGCCCAAGCCGTATCGCAGCTACCGGGCCGGCTACGTGTTCCGCAACGAGAAGCCGGGGCCGGGCCGTTTCCGCCAGTTCATGCAGTTCGACGCCGACATCGTGGGCGCCGGCAGCGTCGCGGCCGATGCCGAGACCTGCATGCTGATGGCCGACACGCTGAACCGCCTCGGGCTCGGCGGCCAGTACGTGGTCAAGGTCAACAACCGGAAGGTGCTCGACGGCGTCATGGAGGCGATCGGGCTCGCCGGTCCCGACAAGGCCGGCCAGCGCCTGACGGTCCTGCGGGCGATCGACAAGCTCGACCGGCTCGGCGTCGACGGGGTGCGCGATCTCCTCGGCGCCGGCCGCAAGGACGAGAGCGGCGACTTCACCAAGGGCGCGGGCCTCGACGCGGCGGCGATCGGCCGGATCCTCGCCTACGTGTCGTTCCAGGCCGATGCCGGGGACGGCGCCGACAAGATGGCGTTCTGGGAGAAGTTCTTCGCCGGCTGGCACGACGCGGTCGGCGAGTCCGAGACCGGCCGGGAGGGCATCGCCGAATTGCACGCGATCATGCGCCTCTGCGCCGCCGCCGGCTACGGTCACGACGTGATCCGCGCCGATCCGAGCGTGGTGCGCGGCCTCGAATACTATACCGGCCCGGTCTACGAGGCCGAGCTGACGTTTCCGGTGACCAACGAGGACGGCCAGACCGTCCGCTTCGGCTCGGTGGCGGGCGGCGGACGCTACGACGGGCTCGTCGGGCGGTTCCGGTCCGAGCCGGTCCCGGCCACCGGCTTCTCGATCGGCGTCTCGCGGCTGTTCTCGGCCCTGCAGCTCGTGGGCAGCCCCCTGCTCGCCGGCGCCGAGGCGCCCGGGCCGGTGGTGGTGCTGGTCCTCGACCGGGAGAACATGGCCGATTACCAGCGGCTGGTGGCGCTCCTGCGCGCCGACGGCATCCGGGCGGAGCTCTACCTCGGCGCCGCCGGCATGAAGGCGCAGATGAAATACGCCGACCGCCGGCGCGCACCCGTGGCGGTGATCCAGGGCTCGAACGAGCGTCTGGCCGGCGAGGTCCAGATCAAGGACCTGATCGCGGGTGCCCAGGCGGCCGAATCCATCGCCAGCAACGCCGAGTGGAAGGCGGCGCGGCCCGCGCAGATCTCGTGTCCGGAGGCCGATCTGGTGGCGCAGGTCCGCGCCGTGCTGGCCCGGCATTTCACGGCTTCGGAGACCTGAGGCGCGCAGGTCGAACGCGGCGGCTCCGGCGGCGTTATCCTCGGTCGGTTCCGTGGAGGGGTCGGGGGAGATGTCGGGATGCGCGCGAAGATCCTCATCCTGTCGGCCGGCCTGATCTGCGCCGGGACAGGCCCCGTCTGGGCCGCCCGGCCGGTCCTCGACCGGTTGCCGAGCGCCGTCGCCCAGGCCACCCCCGGGACCGGCAGCGCCCCCGTCCTGAGCGCCGGGATCGCCGGAGCGCCGGCCCTGACCGTGATCGCCCGCCGCAAGCCGGTCCGGCGCCCGCGCGGGGCGCGTCTCGGCGGCGGCCGGCCGCTCTGAGCGGCTGCTCCGAGCGGGTGAAGTCTGTGGCGCCGTAGCGCGTATCGGTCCGCGGTACGGGGACCTGCGCAGTCCTGCGCAGTCCTGCGCACCGCACCGCCCTGCGACGTGTCGCCAAGTCCGGCCACGGTTGCTACAGAGCGCCCGCGAGGATGGATCCGATGACACGACCGGAGGCAGGCGAGACGGGGGCGGGGGACGCGGCGCGCACGCGGCTGCTCGCGCATCTGGCGGCGGCGGGCTATCGGCCCGTGACGCCGCCGGTGCTGCAGCCGCTGGAGCCGTTCCTCGAATTGTCGGGCGAGGACATCCGCCGGCGGATCTTCGTCACGCAGGATGCGGGCGGCGCCGAGCTGTGCCTGCGGCCGGAATTCACGATTCCCGTCTGTCGCCTCCACCGGGCGGAGGCCGACGGGCAGGTGGCCGATTACAGCTATTGCGGTCCGGTCTTCCGCCTCGCCGCCGACGAGCCCGACGAGTTCTTCCAGGCCGGCATCGAGTCGATCGGGCGCACCGACACGCCGGCCGCCGACGCCGAGGTGCTGGGTCTCGCCCTCGAGGGCCTCGCCCTGTTCGGCCGGACCGATCCGGCGGTGCGGCTCGGCGACATGGGGCTGACCGTGGCGCTCCTCGACGGCCTCGCGGTCCCGCCCGCCGCCAAGCGCCGGACGCTCCGGGCGCTGGCCGCCGGGCGCTCGCTGGACGTGGTCACCAACGGCGCCGAGGGGACCCGCCCGGAGGATCCCCATGCGGGCCTGCTGGCGGCGATCCAGGGCCAGGACCCGCGGGGCGTGCGCGCCTTCGTGGAGGACGTGCTGGCGATCGCCGGGATCTCGGCGGTAGGCGGGCGCAGCGCCGGCGAGATCGCCGAGCGCTTCCTCGCCAAGGCCTCCGCGCAGGCCCATGGCGGGGCCGGGCTCAACGCCGAGAACCGCATCCTCCTCGACCGCTACCGGGCCATCGCCGGCCATCCGGATGCCGCCGCCCGCGACCTGCGGGCGCTGGTGGCCGACGCGGGCATCCGCCACGACGCCCTCGCGGCCGCCCTCGACCTGTTCGAGGAGCGCACCGGCTTCATCGCGGCCCGCGGGCTGCCGATCGAGCGGTTCCGCTTCCAGGGCGGCTTTGCCCGCAACCTCGACTATTATACCGGCTTCATCTTCGAGGTGACCGAAGGGCAGGGCCCGATCCTGGTCGGCGGCGGCCGTTACGACGGCCTGCTCGGCCATCTCGGCAGCCCGGCGCCCCTGCCCGCGGTGGGCTGCACCTTCTGGATCGCGCGCGTGGCGGGAGCCGGCCGATGAGTGCTTCGGACGCGACCGCCATGCCGCTGATCCTCGCCGTGCCATCCAAGGGCCGCCTGCAGGAGAACGCCAGCGCGTTCTTCGGCCGGGCCGGTCTGAAGCTCGCCCAGGGCGCCGGCGCCCGCGACTACCGGGGCAAGCTGCTCGGCGTCCCCGATGTCGAGGTGCGCTACCTCTCGGCCTCCGAGATCGCCGCGCAGCTCGCCTCGGGCGCCGCCCATCTCGGCGTCACCGGCGAGGACCTGATCCGCGAGACCCTGCCGGACGTGCGCGGCCAAGTGGAGCTGCTGACGCCGCTGGGCTTCGGCAACGCCACCGTGGTGGTCGCCGTACCCCAGGCCTGGATCGACGTGCGCGACATGTCCGACCTCGACGAGGTCGCCGCCGGCATGCGCACCCGCCACGGGCGGCGCCTGCGGGTCGCCACCAAATACGTGAACCTGACCCGCCGGTTCTTCGCCGAGAAGGGCGTCGCCGATTACCGGATCGTCGAGAGCCTCGGCGCCACCGAGGGGGCGCCGGCGGCGGGCTCGGCCGAGATCGTGGTCGACATCACCACGACGGGGGCGACACTCTCCGCCAACGCCCTGAAGGTGCTGGACGACGGCATCATCCTGCGCTCGGAGGCGAACCTCGTCGCCTCGCTGAAGGCGCCCTGGGGCGAGGGCCAGCGGGCGGCGCTCCGCACCGTGCTCGGCCGCATCGCCGCCGAGGAACGCGCCCGGACCACCCGGGAGGTGCGGGCCGCCCTGCCGGAGAGCGGCACCATCGACCTCGCCACCCTGGCGGGCCTGCACGAGGCCGAGCTGCCCTACGGCGCCCCGAAGGGCCCGGAGGGCGAGATCGTCCTGCGCTGCCCTGAGGGCGCGGTGTTCGACCTCGCCGGCGCCCTGGTCGAGGCGGGGGCGCGGGCCGTGACGGTGCGGCGGGTCGACTATGCCTTCGCGGCCGAGAACCCGCTGGCGGAGCGGCTGCTGGCGCGGCTCTGAGGAGGGCGGACCGTCGTGGTGGTGTCCTTGCGGAGCACCGCGACGGCTACGGGCCCTGCTTGGCGAATTCGGACAGCACCCCGCGCAGCACCTTGAGCCGCCCGTCGTAGGCGGCTGTCAGGCAGGCGACGTCGCCGCTGCAGGCGCGCCGCTCCGTCAGCCACGCCTCCTGATCGTCGCGCAGCTTGGCTTGGCCGCCCATGGGCAGCACGCTCTTCAGGATCTCGAACCGGGTCGCCATCTCGACGTCCCGGTCGTTGAGCGGGAGATGGGCACAGATCGCCTTCTCGTCCGGAGCCTCGGCCCTGTCGCACGGGAAGCTCGCGGCCCGGGCAGCCGGGGCGGCGATCGGAGCCGCGAGGGCGGTGAGGGCCAGGGCGAGGACGAGCGGCTTCGGCATGGCCAGGAAACGGCCCGGCGGCGGAAAGGCTCCGCGCAGCGCGGCAGCCGGGTGAATCGACCCGGGATCAGAAGCCCGGCTTGACGATCGCCAGGATGACGATGCCGATCATGAGAAGCGTCGGCACCTCGTTGAGCACCCGGTAGAACCGATGACCGCGGGTGTTCCGGTCGGCGGCGAAATCCTTGACCATCCGGGCGAGCCAGCCATGGATACCGGTCATCGCCAGCACCAGCGCGAACTTCGCCTGGAGCCAGGGGCTCGCATAGAAGCCGCTCATCCAGGCGAGCGCCACCCCGAACAGCCAGGTGGCGATCAGGGCCGGGTTCATGATCGCCTTGAGCAGGCGGCGCTCCATCACCTTGAAGGTCGCGCTCTGCGCCTCCGAACCCGGCGGCAGGCTCGCATGGTAGACGAACAGCCGCGGCAGGTAGAGCATGCCCGCCATCCAGGCGATCAGGCTGATGACGTGGCCGGCCTTGATCCAGTCGTACAGCACGGGCGCAGCCTCAACCCTGGCCGCGCAGCCGGGCGAGCATCCGCTCGACATGGGCCACCGGCGTCTGGGGCGTGATGCCGTGGCCGAGGTTGAAGATGTGCGGCCGGCCGGCGGTCGCCTCCAGGACGGCATCCACCGCCGCGTCGAGGGCCGCGCCGCCCTCGATCAGCGTCTCGGGATGGAGGTTGCCCTGCGTCACCGTGGTGGCCGGCACCGTCGCCCGCAGGGCCTTCAGGTCCACCCCCCAGTCGACGCCGACGGCATCGGCGCCGGTCTCCGGCACCACCTGGGCATGGCCGTCGAGGCCCGAGCCGCGGGCGAACACGATGATCTTGGCGCCCGGCACCCGGGCGCGGACGCCCGCCACCATCCGGGCGATCGGCTGCAGGGACCAGCGGGTGAGGGCGTCCGCCGCGGGCGCGCCCGGCAGGGCGCTCTCCGCCACGTCGCCGACGGGCTCGACGGTGCCGTCGGAGGTCGGCACGGCGAGGGGCAGCGTGCCGGCATGGGACTCGAAGATCTGCACGGCGTCGGCGCCGGCCTCGAGCTGGCGCACGAGGTAATCGGTCTGCACCGTGACGAGGCGGTCGATCAGCGCGTCCACCAGCGCCGTGTCGCCCTCGGCCAGCGCCCGCGCGGGGGCGAGGTCCGGGGTGCCGCGACCGCCGATCATGTAGCTCGCCACCGTCCAGGGGGCGCCGCAGAAGCCGAGCAGCGTGGTCTCGCCGGGCAGTTCCGCGCGCAGCCGCGTCACCGTCTCGAAGACCGGTGCGAGATGGGTCATCACCGCCGGGTCGCCGGCCTCGCGCAGCTTCGAAAAGGCCTCCCGGCCGTCGAGGGGATCGAGGCGCGGCCCCTCGCCCTCCACGAAGCGCACGTCCTGACCGAGCGCATGAGGCACGACCAGGATGTCCGAGAACAGGATCGCGGCATCGAAGCCGAACCGCCGGATCGGCTGGAGCGTCACCTCGACGGCGAAGTCCGGGCTGTAGCAGAGGTCGAGGAACGAGCCGGCCTCGGCCCGGGTCGCCCGGTATTCCGGCAGGTAGCGGCCGGCCTGCCGCATCATCCAGGCGGGGGGCGGCCCGATCGCCTCCCCGTCGAGGACGCGCAGCACCTTCCGCTCGGACTTGCGCTCCGTCCCCGTCATCGTCGTTCCCATCCCGTATCCGTCATCCCGCATGCCCGTCGGCGGGCCTCCTGTCGAGTCGAGGCGCGCCGATCCCCACACAGGCCCCTTCGAAAAGAAAAGAGAGAATCTAGGACTCTGTTTTTTCTCTTGGGGGGCCGAATCACGGGGGCACAAAAGCGTCCACAGGCGGTCCCCGGCGCCGCGCCGTTAACGAGGCTTTAAAGGATTTGCTCCATCTTGCGAGAACGACCAGATCCGACAGCGCCTTGGCAACGCCGAGTCGTGTGCGGACCCCGGACGCGTCCCGGATTCTCCCAGTGAGGTGGAATCCATGCGCCCCGATCGTCTGCCTGTGAACGGCGGAGTCGATAGCGCGCACCGGTATCGCCCTGGACCGGCCCGGCGGGGCATCCTATCCACATTCATCGACTCCCCTGGCGGCCGGCGGTGGACAACGTGGGCGCCGCGAATGGCGACCGCAGAGGCGATCGGAATGGGCCGCAGCTACTTCCACCTCCACCTCGTCTCCGACTCCACCGGCGAGACGCTGATCAATGTCGGGCGCGCGGCGGCCGCGCAGTACGAGGGCGTGTCGGCGATCGAGCACGTCTATCCGCTGGTGCGCTCGGCCGCGCAGCTCGACCGGGTGATCTCGGAGATCCGGGCGGCGCCGGGTCTCGTCCTCTACACCCTGGTGGGGGGCGACCTCGGCGAGCGGCTGGAGGAGGTCGCCCGGGAGACCGGCTCGCCCTGCCTGTCGGTGCTGCGGCCGGTCCACGACCTGCTGCGCGCCTATCTCGGCGCCGAGACCACGGCCCGGCCCGGCGCCCAGCACATGCTGAACGCCGAGTACTTCAAGCGCATCGACGCGATGAACTTCACCCTGGCCCACGACGACGGCAACCTGCCGGAGGATCTCGAGGACGCGGACGTCATCCTGCTCGGCGTCAGCCGGACCTCGAAGACGCCGACCTCGATCTACCTCGCCAATCGCGGCCTCAAGACCACCAACCTGCCGCTGGTGCCGGGCATGCCGCTGCCGCCGGCGATCGAGCGCGCCCGCAAGCCCCTGGTGGTCGGGCTGTTCGCCTCGCCGGAGCGGATCGTGCAGATCCGCCAGAACCGGCTCTCCAGCCTCAACGCCGACGAATCGTCCCTCTACGTCGACCGCTCGGCGGTGGCGGACGAGATCACCGCCTCCCGCCGGCTGTTCACCCGGAACCGCTGGCCGACCATCGACGTGACGCGCCGCTCCATCGAGGAGACCGCGGCGGCGATCGTCGACCTCTACCGCGACCACCGGCTGAAGTTCATCGCGGATTGAGAGGGGTTTCCGAAGGGCCAGCCCTTTGGCGGGGTCCGGGGGCGGAGACCCTGAACGACCCGGGCTCCGCCCCGGAGCCGCAAAAGCTCGCAGCCCTCTTGAAGCCGGGACGGCCTCAGCTGCCGCTCAGGACCGCCCGCACCAGGGTGAGGCCCGCCACCAGCCCGATCAGACCGGTCGCCACCGAGGCCCCAACGTAGAGGGCGGCGGCGGCGGTCTCGCCCCGGTGGTACAGGCTGATCGCGTCGAGGGAGAAGGTCGAGAAGGTGGTGAAGCCGCCGAGCACGCCCGTGGTCAGGAACAGCCGTGCCGGGTGACCCGCCGCGCCGCGCAGGGCGAAGCCCTCGGCGAGCACGCCCATCAGGAACGAGCCCAGCACGTTGATGATCAGCGTGGCCAGGGGGAAGCCGAGGCCCGGCAGCAGCCGGGCGACCGCCACGTTGATCCCGTGGCGGCACCCGCCCCCGAGCCCGGCTCCGACAACGACGATGAGGGTGTTGATCATGCCGGCCCTTCCTGTTCGGTCGGGCAGCCACGTCCTGTCGCGGCTTCGGCGCACGGCCCCACCGCGGACGGCTGAGGCGCGCCCGTGCGGTAGGAGCCATCAGCCCGGCCTCCGAGTCGGGCGGTTGTCGGGGCGCTCCATCCCCATCGGGACAGGCTTAGCGCAGGATGCCGGGAAGGGGAATCTGGTTTTCCGGCTCCCGCGCTGGTGGGTCGGCGGGCGCGGCGGGTTCACAGATCGGTTCGGATCGGCGCGGGTCCCCTCCCGTGCGGGAGAGCGGACCCGCGCCCTGTCATGAACCCACCGTGCTGGATCGATCGGCGAAGCCGCAAGGCTCAGCGAGCGTAGGCGAAGTGGCTGCGCTGCTCGATCTGGGCGGCATAGAAATCCTCGACCACCTCGCGGACCACCTCGGCCAGCTCGTCGCCCCGGTGCTCGTCGAGCTGGATGTCGCTGCCGACGGTCCGGCCGATGGCGCAGCTCGCAGCGCCCGGCACGAGGCGCTCGTTGTAGCGCTGGTTCAGGCCCGAGACCGAGATGTAGTTGCTGCCGCCGAGTTCCGGACCGTACTTGATCTTGATCTTCTGCTCGGTGTCGGTCCCGCGCAGCCGCGCGCAGAGGCTGATGAAGTTGTCCTGATCGATCTTGGCCTCGAGGCCGGTGATGCTGCCGTGGACGTTGTCCTCCTCGTTGAGCACCTCGGCCATGAGGTTCAGGACGCCGACCACCGGCTCCAGCGCCCGGGCGCCTTCCTCCAGGAGTTTCTTGCGGAAGTCGTTGCTGCGGGCATCCGCCTCCTGCAGCCGCGCGCGGAACCTGTCCTTGACCTCGTTGGCGCGTGCCATCGCGCTCCTCCCTGGTGGTTCATCCGATGCTTTGCCGCCCGGATGACCGAAACCTACGAGGCCAATTCAGATGACGCAAGATAGTGCAAAATATTGATGCCTGCCCAGAACTTGAGCCGTTGCACAGGAATAATACTTGCTCATGGACTGTGCAACGGCGGAGTCTCCGGGATCCGCGCCTATTTCAGGAGCTGCAGCAGGCTGCGTCCGGCCGGGGTCTTGAGTTCCTTGGCGTCGAGCGTGCCGTCTTTGTCGGGATCGGCCGCCTTGAAGCGCTGCTCGACCAGGGCGAGGTATTCCTTGCGGTCGAGGGTGCCGTCGTTGTCGGTGTCGGCGGCCTTCAGGTCCGTCTTGCTGACCCGGCCCTTCAGCTCCTTGGCGTCGACGGTCCCGTCCTTGTCGGTCTCGGCGGCGTCGAAGACCTTGCCGGCCGCGGCCTGGGCCTCGGCCAGATCGATCGTGCCGTCCTTGTCGGTGTCGACCATCTTCAGCGTGCGCTCGGTGCCGGAGGACCGGGCGAAGGCCGCCGACGGCAGCGCGGTGGGGACGACCAGGCCGAGGACGAGCATCGCGGCCAGCGCACATGCGGGTCTGTTCAGGATCGCGGGCATGAACGAAATCTCCGGTGGCGATCAGCGCCGGCAGCCCAAGCCGCCATGCGGCGCGCCGTTCCCGGAGGCGCGTTCACAAGCCGACGATCAGTCAGCGGGCCGGACCGTCGAGGGGGGCGAGCCGGTCCGGTTCCCGGGCCGCGGCGGCGACCGGTTCGGACCGGGACAGGGCGTTGGCCAATGCCCTCAGGTCCGGGACCGGCGCGCCCGAGGCGCCGAACACCGACCGGTCGAGAGCCGCGAAGGATGCGACAAGACCGGGCCGCGCCCGCCAGATGCGAGCCAGATCCGGCGCTTCCCGCATCGCCGTGTCCAGGACCGCGCGGAACCCGGCGGGATCTCCGGAACGGGCCGCCGCCTGCAGCGCGCGCCGGGTCGGGCGGGACAGGCGCAAGGAGGGCCGGCCCAGGCCGAAGCCGATCAGCGCCAAGCCCAGCCCGAAGGCGGCCAGCGCCGAGGCGGCGACCACGAGCGGCGAGGGGATTGCGGGGGGCGCCCGGTCGGTCTCCCGGTCGGGCAGGCCGCCGCCGATCTGCCGGGCCGGGATCTCGGTCTCGCGCATGGTGCGGGTGTTGGTGTCGAACCACGGGATCGCGATGGCGTCGAGGGGGATGATCTCCGGCACGCCGGGCTTCACGTCCCACTGGTAGGTGGCCCGCGCCACGGGGCCCGAGGGGGTCAGCAGGGTCTCGCGGGTGACGGGGCCCGCGAAGGTGATGATGCCGCGGGTGCGCATGACCGGCCGAGGCGGCAGGCCCTCCGCGACCATGCCCTGCGCCTCCAGGGTGACGATCCGGCGGGTGGTCTCGCCGACCTTGATGGTCTCGGGATCCGGGCTCCAGGAATCGGTGATCGCCACGTCCTTGGCCGGCAGCCACCAGGGCTCCTTGGCGTCGGGGCCGCCGCTGGGCTCGGTCCATTGTGCGACCGGGAAGGGGATCGGCTTCGAGCGCACCTCGACCACCCGCCGCTCGCCGACATCGTTGACGGTGAGCTTGTGGGTGAACGGCTCGATGGTGAACTGCCCGGCATGGTGCGGGAAGACCGCCACGGTGCGGTCGAACGCGATGGCGCTCTGGCCGTCGGGAAGCTTGGTCTTGCTCCAGTGATCCCGGCCGAGCTGCGTCCAGGAGAAGTTGGCGAGGGAGGGCTGCACCACCTCCTCGAGCAGGATCGGCTGCTTGTAAACCCCGTGGATCTTCAAGAGCACCATCTCGCGGGAGAAAGGCGCGCTGTTGCCGTTCAGTTCGGCGGTCACCGTCAGGGTGAGGTCGCCCGGCTCGATCTCCGCGCGGGCGGGGAGGGGAGCGAGGAGGGGGGCGAGGAGGAGGAGCGCGCGGGCGCGCCTCTCGAAGACCCCAGAAAAACTCACCACGGGTTGCTCCCGGCGGGAATCGCGGTGCCGGCCTCGACCCGGCGGGTCTGCTCGGCGCGCAGGCGCAGCTTGAGATAGCGGCCGGGATCGTCCGGCAGGGTCTGGAGCCAGAGCCGGTCCGGTCGGATCTCGTGGGCCTCGAAGCTCTTGGTCACCCGGCGGACCTCGCGCTCGGGCGCCTCGGCCACCATGGCGGAACCGCCCCCGGTCCGGCCCCGGCCCGCCGCGTCGCCGGCCGAGCCCCGGGCCTGGCCCTTGCCGGTGTCGATCGATTGCTGCTCGGCCTTGCCCCGGCGGGACACCTTGCTGTTGCCGGGCAGCGACGCGCTGGCGTTCGATTCCTTGTTGCCGGCGAGCCCCTCGCCGCTGGAGGCGGCGTTGATGTCGTTGTTCTGGTCCTGGTTGGCGGTGTTGTTGTAGCGGGCACCGTACTGGGCTGTGCCGTTGGCGATGCCGCCGCCGGGCCCGCGATCGATCACCTCGGCCCGCATCCGGGCGATCAGCGAGCGGTTGGCCTGGGCGTCGGCGTCGCGGGGGTTGAAGCGCAGGGCCTCGTCGTAGGCCGCCAGCGCGCCCTCGAGGTCGCCCGCCTTCGCGAGCGCGTTGCCGAGATTGTAGCTCGCGCGCCGCCCGCCGGTGCGGAACAGCGCGATCGCGTCCGCGTAGCGGCCGGCCTCGTAGAGCGCGGCGGCGCGCCAGGCCGGATCGACGAAGACGTCCGCGGCCAGCCCCGGCAGGCCGAGGCCCATCAGCAGGCGCCCGAAGCCGGTCCGGGGCTGCGAGACGGCGAGCAGCGCCAGGAGGCCGATCCCCGCCAGTGCCAGGCCGGCGATCCGGGCGCGGCGGCGCCAGCGCGGCGGCAGGCCGGCGCGGAGCGGGACGGCGAAGCCCGTGTCGGGGAGGGTGAGCCGCATCAGGCGCTCCTGCGGAACAGGACCAGGACCGGCAGGGCTGCCAGCAGCAGCAGCCAGCGCCCGAGATCCGCATAGGCCAGGACGCCGTAGCCGCCCGCCGCGAGGTGCTGACTGAGCCCGGCGCCGACCACGTCGAGCACCGGGCCGGGGGTCGCGATGTCGGCGACGGTGCCGCCGCCGGCCCGGACGAGGGCGTCGAGGGCGGCCCGGTCGGGCTTCGGTGCGCCGGGCGGCAGCGGCTTGTCGGCGGGGACGAACAGCGCCTGGAGCCGCCAGCCGTGCTCGGCGATGGCGCGGGCCTCGCGGGTGGCGGCCTCGCCGATGCCGTCGCCGTCGCTGATCAGCACCACGTCGGCCGCCACGACGTTGGCCTCCGCCAGGGTGCGGCGGGCCAGCGCCAGCCCGCGCTCGGGATGGGTGCCGCGGTCCGGCACCGTGTCGGCATCGAGGGCGAACAGGGTTGTGCCGAGGCTGTCGCGGTCGGTGGTGGGGGAGGCGGCGAGGTAGGCGTCGCCCGCGTAGACCACGAGGGCGACCGCCCGGGTGCCGGCGGCCTCGGCGACGGCGGCGGCGGCCTGCCGGACGCCCTGGAGGTTGCCGCCCTCCGTGACCGAGCGGGACAGGTCGACGACGATCACGGTCTCGTCGAGGTTGCGGAAGGTCCGCCCGTCCGCCCGCTCCACCGCGGGGCCGGTGAGCGCGAGGGCGATCAGCCCGGCCGCCAGGGCGGCGGCGAGGTTCGCCTGCCGCCGGCCGCCCAGCACCGCGCCGGTGCGGGCGAGATGGGCCATCAGCGCCGGATCCACCGCCCGGGCCCAGTCGCCCAACGGCGCCGAGCGCCACGCGGCGCGGAGCGCCAGCAGGACGACCACCGGGATCGCCAGGAACCACCAGGGGCGCAGCAGCGCGAAGGCGTCGAGGAAGCTCATCGGGCGGCGTCTCCCACCCGGATCCCCTCATCCCGAGGTGACCGCGCAGCGGGCCTCGAAGGAGGGCTCCAGGGATCGCGCGGCCGGCGGGAGGGCTCCTTCGAGGCCTCCGCTGCGCTCGGGCACCTCAGGATGAGGGCGTGTGCCGGACAGGCGGCGAACCGTGGACCCATCACGCCCCCCTCCGGCTGGCCAGCAGGGCGGCGGCGGCCAGCAGCGCCAGGGCGGCCGGCCAGGGCCAGAGGTCCCGGCGCAGGGGCAGGGGCGGAGCCAGGGCGCGGCCGCCCTCCAGCCGGTCGATGGCGTCGGCGACGCGGACCAGATCCTCGGTGGTGCGCACCCGGAACGCCTCGCCACCGCTCGCCTGCGCCATGTCGCGCAGGGTCTCGGTGTCGACCACGTCCTGCTCGCCATCGGCATCGGCCATGTCGCGGGGCCCCAGCGCGATGGTGTAGATCTTGATGCCCAGCGTCTTGGCGAGGTCCGCCACGTCCTTGGGGGCGGTCTGGCCGGCATTGTTGGCGCCGTCTGAGAGCAGGATCACGGCTTTCGCGGCCTTGGCGCCGGACTGCCTCCCGGAGGCGGCCTCGCCGTCCGCATCCCGCGGGTCCAGGCGGCGCAGGGCGAGGCCGAGGCCGTCGCCGATCCCGGTGGAGCGGCCGCTGATGCCGATCGTCGCCTCGTCGAGGGCGCGGGCGACCGCGGCGGTGTCGAAACTCAGGGCCGCCGCCACGTAGGCCTGGTCGGCGAAGATCACGAGGCCGATCCGGTCTCCGGCCCGGCGGCGGATGAAGTCGGTGCCGACGCGCTTGACCGCGGTGAGCCGGTTCACGGTCTCGCCGTCGAGGGCGAAGTCGCGCCGCTCCATCGAGCCCGACAGGTCCATGGCGATCATGATCTCGCGGCCCGAGGCCGGGAGCGCGGCCGCCGGCATGACGAGGCGCGGACCCGACAGGGCCGCCACCAGGGCGATCCAGAGCGTCCAGGTCAGCAGGGCCCGCCGCCGCCCCCGGGCCGCGAGGTCGGCGCCGGAGCGCGCCCCGCCCACCAGCGTGCCGGGCACGCGCAGGGCGCCGCTGCCGCCCTCGGGCTCGGCCGGGATCAGGCGGGCGGCCAGAAGGGGCAGGGGGAGGGCCAGGAGCGCCCAGGGCGCGGCGCAGTCGAAGGCCGACAGGAGGGCGCTGAGCCATGCGGGCAGGAACGCGCTCATGCCCGCAGCCGTCCGATCAGGCGGCCGAGTTCGGTGTCCAGGGCGTCGAGGTCGGGATCCTGCCGCCGGTACAGCCCGTCGGCGAGCACCCGGCCGGCGCCCCGGGTGAAGAAATCGGTCCTGAACAGCGCGTCCAGGCGGGCGGCCCAGTCGGCGCCCGTCGCCCGGGCCTCGGTCTCGCCGCCGAGGGTCCGGCCGAGACGGCGCAGGAGCCGGGCCTGGGCGACGAGGCGCGCCTCCGGATCGAGGTTCCGGCTCCGGGCGAGTTCGGCCAGCGCCGCCCGGCGGATGCCAACCCGCGCCCGGCCGCGCCCGTAGCGGACGAGCCCCACCAGCAGGGCGGCGAGGAAGCCCAGAGCCGCCGCGGCGACGACCTCGCCCTGCAGGGCGCCGGCGGCGCCGCCGGGCAGGTGCAGGCCCCGGAGCTGATCGAGGGACAGGGGAATCTCGGCGGGAGTGACGGGGTTCATCGGATCGGACCGCCGTGTCGGACCTCACAGCACCGCATCGAGGCGCTCCATGAGCGGCGCATAGGCCTCCGGGCCGGTCTCGACGTCGAGGCGCACGCCCGCGATGCCGCGCCGGGCATAGTCGGCGAGCCGGGCCTCGGCGGATTCGCCCGCCGGCCCGGCCGCCGTCGGCAGCGCGGTCCCGCGGCGGCCATCCGCGAGGGCGAAGGGGTAGTAGCCCGGCGGCCGGGCGCGCTCGAAGGCGTCGCTCACCAGGATCAGCCGGATGGCGATCCGCTCGGCGAGCAGCGTCAGGAGCTCGTCGAAGCCCGGGCCGGGATCGTCGAGGGCGCTGGCGATGACGAGGTGGCCGCCGGCCGGCAGCAGGCTGCGGGCGAGGGCGAGGGTCGCCTCGAGCGGCGGCTCCGCGTGGGCCCGCGAACCGGACTCGGTCCCGAGGGCGTCGGCATGGGCCTGGGCGAGGGCGCCGGTCACCGCGATCATGGCGCGCTCGCCGCCCGCCGGCCGCAGCACGGTCGGCGCGCCGGCCGAGGCCACCGCGAGGCCGACCCGGCCGCCATCGGCCGCGACCCGCCAGCCGAGCAGCGCCAGGGCCTCGGCGGCCGCCACCGAGCGCAGGGCCCGGCGGGTGCCGAACAGCATGGAGGGCCGGAAATCGGCGAGCAGCACCACGGCGCGGTCGCGCTCGTCGTGGTGGGTGCGGACATGCAGCTGCCCGGTGCGGGCCGTGGCGTTGCGGTCGATGAAGCGGCGGTCGTCGCCCTCGGACCAGAGGCGGACATCCTCCGGCTCGGAGCCGCGGCCGCGGCGCCGGGTGACGATGCCGCCGGGCAGCCCTGCCAGGGTCCGGGTGGCGGGCGCGGAACCCCGCCGGGCGAGGTGGCGCAGGCCCATCAGCGCCTCGCCCGAGAGGTGGATGCCCGCGGCGCTTCCCGTTCCTCCCCCCTTTGCGGGGGCCCCGGCCGTCAGGCCGGGTCGGGCGAGGGGAGCGACGCTTCCGGACGGGTCGCGACGGGCGCCATTTCCCGATCCGTCGCGCTGCCCCGCTCCCCCGCTGCCGCGCAGGGTCTCCTCCCCCGCAGAGGGGGGCGGGGAAGCACGTCCCGGAATCCGGAGCCCGAACACCGTCAGAGCGCCCGCACCCGCTGCACCAGTTCGCCGACGAGGCCGCGCGCCGTCTTGCCCTCGGCGGCCGCCCGCCAGGTCAGGCCGATGCGGTGGGACAGGGCGTCCCGGGCGAGGTCCGTGACGTCCTCGGGGATGACGTGGTCGCGGCCCCGCAGCCAGGCCCGGGCCTTGCCGGCCATCATCAGCGCCAGAGTGCCCCGCGGCGAGGCCGGGTGCTCGATCATGGCGCGCAGGTCCGGGGCCGCCGCATCCGTGCGGGTCGCCGCCACCAGCCGCACGAGATAGTCCTTGAGGGCCGGCGACACGTAGGTGGAGAGCGCCGCCTCCCGGGCCGCGCGCACATCCGCCAGCGACAACCGCATGGTCATGGCGTCGACGTGGTGGGTGATCTCGCCCTCCACGAGGTCGAGGATCGCCCGCTCCGTGGTCTCGTCGGGCATGTCGACCACGACGTGCAGCAGGAAGCGGTCGAGCTGCGCCTCCGGCAGCGGGAAGGTGCCGGCATGCTCGATCGGGTTCTGGGTCGCCACGACCATGAACGGATCGGACAGGCGGTGGGTGGTCCCTGAGACCGTCACCTGCCCCTCGGCCATGGATTCGAGGAGCGCCGACTGCACCTTCGGCGGCGCGCGGTTGACCTCGTCCACCAGCACGAGGGCGTGGAACAGGGGCCCCGGCAGGAACTCGAACGTGCCGCTGTCCTGGCGCCAGACGGTGGTGCCGGTGAGATCGGCCGGCATCAGGTCCGGGGTGCACTGGATGCGCGCGAAGGAGCCGTCGAGCCCGTCGGCGAGCCGCTTGACCGCGCGGGTCTTGGCCAGCCCCGGCGCGCCCTCGATCAGCAGGTGGCCGCCGGTGAGCAGCCCGATCAGCAGGCGCTCGACGAGGCCGGCGCTGCCGATCAGGCCGCGCTCCAGCCCCTCGCGGAGCGCCATGACGCGGCCGTGCAGGGCGTCGTCGGGAACGGTGTCGGGCCGACGCTCGGCGAGGACGCCGCTCATACGCGGACGCATCCTGTGCGGCAGGATCTTGCGCTGCGGGATCTTGCGCGGACCCCGTCCGCCGCTCGGGCCGTGTGCTGCATCCTGCACGTCTCCTCGACCGGGTCCCGAATTCTTAAGGGATCCTCAGGCTCTTGCCGGTGTGCCCGCTGCCCGGTGCGGCCGTCAATCCCGGTTCCGACGCCCTTTCGGATCCGGGCCGGGCCATGGTGTCACGGTTTCGTCACCTCCCCGCTTCCATGAGACCGCGGATGACCAGCTACGCCGCCTTCCCCGAAGAACTGAAATCCGCCATCGGCCTGCTCGTGGCCTTCGTGCTCGGCACGGTGATCGGGGCCGAACGCCAGTACCGGCAACGCACCGCGGGCCTGCGGACGGCGGTGCTGGTCGCGGTGGGAGCGAGCGCCTTCGTGGATCTCGGCATGCGGCTCACCGGCCCGGACGGGGGCGTCCGCACGGTGGCCTATGTGATCTCCGGCATCGGCTTCCTCGGCGCCGGCGTGATCATGAAGGAGGGCATGAACGTCCGCGGCCTCAACACGGCCGCGACCCTGTGGTGCTCGGCGGCCGTCGGGGCCTTCTGCGGTGCGGACCTGCCCCTGGAGGCCGTGTTCGTAATGGTGACGGTTCTAGCCTGCAACACCGCGCTCCGGCCGCTGGTGAATGCCATCAACCGCGCGCCGATTCGCGAATCCGCCACCGAGGCGACCTACGAGGTCCAGGTCACCACGGCGCCCGGCGAGGCCGGTCCGGCGCAGGATCTGCTGGTGGAGCGCCTGGAGGCGGCGAACTACCCGGTCGGCAGCGTCGAGGTGGAGGAGCGGGGCGAGACCGCGGTGGATGTGGTGGCGACCCTGACGGCCAGCGCCGTGAAGGCCGAGGAGCTCGATGCCGTCACGGCCGAACTGGCCCGCGCCCCGGGCATTCGTCACGCCACGTGGTCGGTCCAGACCGCCGACTGATCTGTTTTCGGCTCAAAGCTCGGTCCGTTCGACAGGAGCGGCGGCCGGTTCCGACCTTCCTCGGCCGTACAATGCGGGTTGAGTAGGCCCGGTAAGCAGACGTGCAAAAGCTGGTACGCCGAAGCCGGTCTTGCGGCGGGGACGCACTGGGTATCGTTCGGATGTTGCAACGCACCAGTCTGGTGATGTACGAGGGGCCATACGACAGGACCCGGTGAAAGCCCGGGTGGCTCTTCCGGCCGCCGATCCGCCGGACCACGCAATCGACGGCGACCGTGTCGCGGACCTCCAAGGAGGCCGACCTGCCGTATTGCGCCTCCCGCACGGGTTCGCGGACGTCGCGCGTGCGGGACGACGAAAGTCTCCCACCCATCATGAATCTCGTACACCTCCGGAGCGAATGGGCTCCGAACGTCACGCGTGAACTGCTGGCCGGCGCGGTGGTCGCCCTGGCCCTGATCCCCGAGGCCATCGCCTTCTCGATCATCGCCGGTGTCGATCCCAAGGTCGGCCTCTACGCCTCCTTCTGTATCGCCGTGGTCACCGCATTCGCCGGCGGCCGCCCGGCGATGATCTCCGCCGCCACCGGCGCCATGGCGCTCCTCATGGTCGGCCTCGTGAAGGACCACGGCGTCGGCTACCTGTTCGCCGCCACCATCCTCACCGGGCTCCTGCAGATCGTCGCCGGGGCCCTGCGCCTGGGCAACCTGATGCGGTTCGTCTCGCGGTCGGTGGTCACCGGTTTCGTCAACGCCTTGGCGATCCTGATCTTCCTGGCGCAGATGCCCGAGCTCCTCGGCCAAGGCACCACGGTCTACGTCATGACCGCCGTTGGCCTCGGCATCATCTACGGGCTGCCGTACCTGACCAAGGCCGTGCCATCACCGCTGGTGACCATCGTCCTGCTCACCGCCGTCTCGATGTACCTCGGCCTCGGCATCCACAGGGTCGGCGACATGGGGGCGCTCCCGAGCGAGCTGCCGTGGGTGGCCCTGCCACAGGTGCCGTTCACCCTCGACACGCTGTGGATCATCCTTCCGGTCTCACTGACCTTGACCATGGTCGGTTTGCTGGAGAGCTTGATGACCGCGGCCATCGTCGACGAGATGACCGACACGACTTCGAACAAGAACCGTGAATGCGCCGGCCAGGGCGTCGCCAACATCGCTTCCGGGTTCCTCGGCGGCATGGCCGGCTGCGCCATGATCGGGCAATCGGTCATCAACGTCTCCTCCGGCGGCCGCGGGCGCCTCTCGACCCTATTCTCCGGTGTGTTCCTGCTGTTCCTCATCGTGATGCTCGGGCCTTACGTGGCGCAGATCCCGATGGCGTCGCTCGTGGCCGTGATGATCATGGTCTCCATCAACACCTTCCAGTGGAAATCCCTGCGCACGCTGGTCACCCATCCGAAGGCGTCGAGCGTGGTCATGCTCGGCACTGTCGCTGTGGTGGTCGCCACTCACGACCTCGCCAAGGGCGTGCTGTTCGGCGTGGTCTTGAGTGGGTTGTTCTTCGCCCACAAGGTCACGAAGTTCTTCGCCGTCCGGTCTTCCCGTGGCGAGGGCGAGGTGCGGACCTACCGGATAACCGGGCAGATTTTCTTCGCCACGGCGGAAGCCTTCCACGCCGCCTTCGACTTCCGCGAGGAAGGGCTGACGGGCGTGGTGATCGACCTGCAGGCGGCACACTTCTGGGACATCTCGGCTATCAACGCTCTTGACCGGGTCGTCCTGAAGCTCCGCCACCATGGCATCACGGTCGACGTCGTCGGCATGAACGAGGCGACGGCAACCATGGTCGAGCGTATCGGCACTCACGATAAGCCCGGGGCGACGTTCGCCGTCGGCGGTCACTGATCCAACGGCAGGCCATCCTCGAATCGCGCTGGTGGTGCCGAGGATGGCCGATTCCCGGTAAACCCACTCAGAAGCAGTCAGGCTGCTTGCCATCCCCAGCGGTCATTTAGGGGCGACTGTCGACGGGACTGGAACTGGCCGAAAGCGGCCGGTCCGCTTCGGCGCAGGCCCGCCGGAAAGCGGATGGCCTCCTATCGACCCGACGTCGCCCGTGAGGCCGGATCGTGCCATCCCCGAAAGCGGACGAAGGCGCCCTCCTTCCGGCGGGGCCAGCGTGATGAGGATAGCTACAACCAGAAAGTAAAACGAGGTTGTATTAAATACAACGGACGTTCCTATCAGAATGTATCGATGCGTCGTGCTCTCTGGGCTCGCAAAGCGGGCGACATCCGGATGGCAGCCGCCCGCCCTCACGCCTCTCTCCGCCAGGAATCTCGGACCATGATCACCCGCGCCCTCGACGCACTGTGCCTCAGTGCCCTGGGTTCGACGGCCTTGGGATGGGCGGTGCGCACGGTCGTCATCGTGGCATCCCGGACTGTCGCGCCCCGCAGCGAGGCTGCCGGCGGCCGGCCCGGCCCGATGGCGCCGGCCCGGTAGGCAAGAGGATCGGTGAGCGGCGATGCGGCTCAGGCCGCCCGGGCGAGATCCCCTTCGATCGCGGCGAGCGCCCGCTCCAGCGCCGCGAAGCAGGCCGGATCGAACGCTGTGCCGACATCCGCCCGCATGATGCCGAGCGCCTTCTCAAGCGGCATGGCGGCCCGGTAGGGTCGGTCGGCGGTCAGCGCGTCGAACACGTCGGCGACCGAGACGATCCGGATCTCGGGTACGATCGCATCGCCCTTCAGCCCCCGTGGATAGCCCTTGCCGTCCAGCCGCTCGTGATGGCCGCCGCCGATACAGGCCATCTCGTGAAACACCGCCACGCGGGCCAGGATGGTCTCCGACAGGGCGGCATGATTGCGCATGTCCTGCCACTCGGCATCGTCCAGCTTGCCGTTCTTGTCGAGGATCGCGTTCGAGACCCCGAGTTTGCCAATGTCGTGCAGGAGCGCGGCCCGCTTGAGCCAGCGGCGGCGTTCCGCAGTAAAGCCGAGTTCGGCCGCGATCATATCGGCGTAGACCGCGACCCGCTCGGAGTGGCCGGAGGTGAAGGGGCTCTTGGCATCGATGATCTGGGCGAACGCGCGGGCGATGTCGTCGAGGTAGTCCTCGTCCACCGCGATCGGGCTGACCGGTGCCAGGGCGAACACCGCCGCCTCGACCTCATCCGAACCCAGAATCTCCCAGAAGCCGGGTTCGGCCGCGACCGCTTCGAAGCAGGCGACGACCTGCGGGTCGAACCATGTGCCAGAGCGCGCCCGCACCTCGGCGATCGCGGCCGAAGGGCCAGCTGCGGCGTGGAAGACGTCGACCACCTGCGCGAGCAGCGCCACACGGGCGTAGAGCGGGATCGCAGCGCCCGTGAGGCGGTCCGGCCGGCCGCTGCCATTCCAGTGCTCGTCCAGCGCGTGGATGGCGTCGCAGACGCTCGTCGAAAAGCGGAGCTGCCGGGCGATCGCGGCACCGCGCTGGCAGCGGGTCTGTATGAGCTCGTCGGCGATCGCTCCGCCGTTCTGCAAGATGTTGAGCACCGCGCGGAACCGTTCGGCCAAGCCTGCCTTCAGGCCCGTGTGAGCGAAGACAAATCCCAGCACCTTCGGCAAGCTGTCGCTCACCGTCTTGAAGTCACGTTTGAAGCTGAGGTCGTCGGATAGATAGAGCTCGCAGATTCGCGCGGCGTTGCTTGAGCAGCCGAGATCCTTCAGCATGATCGTATGGTAGAGTTCCCATAGCTGAAGGTCGGGCAGGCCCATCGCGCGGCCGATGTGGAAGCCGATCCATGTCGCACGAATGCAATGCCCTACGGGCTGGCCTTCCGTCAGATCCAGGGCATGGCTCAAGGCACCCAGGATTTCCGACAGGTGTACGGTCTGTGTCTCTGCGTCACCGCTCGCCACGATTCGCATTGGTATAGCCCAAACTCGTGCCTTATAGGCCGAATGACTATCTCCCAAAAATAATGAAACCGTTCATCGACGGTCGTTCCCGTGCGTTCTCATCTCAGCCGGGGACCGCCGCAAAACCACCCTGAGCGTTGGGGTGGACATCCCCCGACGGCAGCGCTGTGCCAAAGCGGCGGTGTTGCGACACCCCTGCAGGCGGCCTCCCAGGTGGGGTGAGCACCGGCGGGATCGATCCGGTCGAGTCGGTTTTCCAGGGTCACCGCTCGGATGCGAGTGGCACAGCCGTGTGTCGCACGATGCTGCGGCGTGATCCGGGACTGGCGTTCGTCGCGACACCTCCCCGATGCATGGGCGCGATGGAGATCTGCGCTGGTGCTCGTCACTGGGCATGCGGGATAGACTTGGCCGGTCACGACACGCGGCTCATCCCTCCGGCATGCGTGAAGCCGTTCGCGAAGCGGCAGAAGAGCGCCATGGCCGACGCGGAGGCGATCTGCGGCGCGGCGCCCGACGCTGCGGTTCGCACGGGGATCCCGACAAAGCTGGGGCGAGGTCGGCCGGCATGCTGTCGCGCCAGCCGCGCATGCGGGTCACCGTCGCCCTGGCGGACATGATGGCGCGGATCGTCTGGGCGTTGATGGCCCACGGGGCGCCTGCGGAACTCCGGCCACGGCGTAACCGCCATGCCGCGAGGCGGGAGGGATGCGGGGACGGTCGTCCATCGCCCCGCCGTCACGCCTTGTTCGCCGCGGGAAGTCCGAAGCAGCGGGCCAGCATCGGGTGCCGCTCGCGCACGGTCCATGCACCGGCAAAGCCGAAGCCCTTCACCGGCAAAGCCGAAGCCCTTGCGCAGCCCCAGCATGCCGTCCGAGCCGCAGATCATGCGCGGGCTCTGGGGATGGGGTGGCGGGGATGGAGCGGCAGGCTCGGCGGCTAGGCCCAACGACCCGTGAACCCGCGCGTTCGCGTGTGCGACACGCCCGCACCCGTCACGCCGGGTCAAACCCGCTCGACCCCACGCTGGGACCGACCGTCCCATAATCCTCCGGCCGCCGCTCTAAACGCAGCATTAACCTTGTTCAGTGATTTGCTGGATCCTTCAAAGCTTCGCGGGGTCCGTACCTGCCGCCGCGCAAGGATGGCAAATCATGCGGCTGATCGTCGGCACACTGATCGTCTTCGTCTGCGTGTTCGGCAGCTACGCGGCGATGGGTGCCCACTTGGCAGTCCTCTGGCAGCCGTTCGAGTTTGTCATCATCCTCGGTGCAGCCATCGGTGCCTTCGTCATCGGCAACACCGGGCCGGTGCTCAAGGCCGTGCCCGCCATGCTGGGCACCCTGATGAAGGGCCCCAAATACACGCAGAACTCCTATGTCGAACTACTGGGGATGCAGTATTCACTGTTCAAACTCGCGAAGCAGAAGGGTTCGATGGCGCTCGAGCCGCACATTGAAAACCCGGGCGAGTCGACGCTGTTCAACGCCTTTCCGACCTTTGCAGCGAATCATCACGCGGTCGAGTTTGTCTGCGACTACATGCGCATGGTGTCGCTGGGTGCCAACAACGTCCATGAGATCGACGCTCTCATGGATCAGGAACTGGAGACGCACCACCAGGAGCAGGAGCGGGTCGTGTCTGCCATGCAGGCGCTCGCCGACGGAACACCGGCGCTCGGCATCGTCGCCGCCGTGCTCGGCGTGATCAAGACGATGGGGGCGATCAAGGAGCCGCCGGAGGTGCTGGGGCATCTGATCGGCGGCGCGCTCGTCGGCACCTTCTTTGGCGTCTTCGTCGCCTACGGCTTCTTCGGGCCCATGGCGCAGTCGCTCAAGAGCCTCTTCGAGGCCGAATCCAAATACTACCTTTCCCTCAAGGCGGGTCTGCTCGCCCACATCGGCGGCCAGCCGCCGGTCATGGCGATAGAATTTGCCCGCAAGTCTCTGATGAGCGACGTCCGCCCGACCTTCAGCGAAGTGGAAGCGGCAACCGCCGCTCTGCCCGCCCAGATCTGACCCGCTATCCGGCAGGGATTCGATGACCACGATCATCATCAAGAAGGTCAAGAAGGCCGCACACGCCCATCACGGCGGGGCCTGGAAGATCGCCTATGCGGACTTCGTGACCGCCATGATGGCGTTCTTTCTGCTGATGTGGCTGATCAGCATGACGACGCAGGAGCAGAAGATCGGTTTGGCGGAATACTTCTCGCCGGCGGCCTTGAGCCCTGCAACCAGTGGCGCGGGCGGGATCCTGTACGGCACCGCCCTGGACACGTCAGGCAACAAGCCGTCCACGCCCCGCGACGCGGAGCGGGGTTCTGCCGAGCGGGAGGACAGAGTGCGCCCGACCAGTCCGGGCCGCACCAGCGATCTCGATGCCAGCCGCCCGGCCGCCAGCACGGAGGTGAACTACAGCGCCATAGCCAGCCTCCGGCAGGCGCTCCAGACGATGCCCGACATCGCCGAGCTGTCGAAGAACATCGTGATCGAGCAGACCAAGGAGGGCGTGAACGTGTCCCTCGTGGACCAGGACGGCCGCGCCATGTTCCGCGAAGGCTCTGTCGACCCCTACGAGCGCACCCGTCGCGTGCTGGAGGCGCTCGCGCCCGCCCTGCGCCGGCTGCCCAACAGCCTGTCGATAACCGGCCACACGGCCGCCGCACGCCCGGGCTCGGCGCGGACCGCCGAACCCTGGAATCTCACCGCCGGGCGCGCGCTCGCCGTGCGCGAGATCCTGTCGGGTGCCGGGGTTCCCAACGACCACTTCTCGTCCGTGGTGGGACGCGCCGACACCGAGCCGGTTTTCCCCGACAATCCCTACATCGCGCCGAACCGACGGGTGACGATCACTCTGCTCAATGCGAGCCCGCCGGTGCCCCCGAACCTGCTTCGTTGACGACGAGGCCCGCGCCGCCTCGGACGACAACGGCGAATCGCCGTCGAGGCCGCCCATCGGATCATCGTGGCGCATCACGCGCTTTGCGCAGGACCACAGGCTACGCCGTCGCTTCTGGCGCGCGTGCGGAGACGGAGCGGGCGGCCTACGAACAGGCCCGGCGTGTCTGCGCCGCGCGCCTTGCGTCAGCGCCCTCAGCGGAGCCACAGGATCCACCCCCAGGGGAGGGGGTCGGCCTGTCGGGATGGCTTTCGAGGCGCGGGAACGAATGGAGGTCGCGGTCCGGCCACGGGCCTCAAGCCGCACGGGGCGAGAGACCGTCGAGAAATCAACCCCAGAGACCTGAGCGGCGTCCGCTTCCCCCACCTCGATTCCCGAAAGCGGACCGGCGGCAAATCACCCAACCCAGCCGTTCAGAGGCGCTCGTCGATGGGACTGGAACTGGCCGATAGCTGCCAGTCCGCTTCGGAGAAAGTCGTTCGGAAAAGCGGCCATCCTGCTTACGACCCAATCCGGTCGGCGAATGCCTCGGAAAGACTGCTTCGAAGCGGACGTCCGAGCGTGAACGAGCCACGTGTCCGCCTGTCGAGCAGGAATGTGGCGTGGCATGTCACATCTTTGCGGGCCAGCTCGTCGTAGCTTCGAACGTCGATCTCCGGCGTTCCGAGCACTGGGATCCGTCATGAGTCAGAACAAGCGGCTGGTCTGGACTGAGGTGGCACCGCAGGGCGCAAGGGCGCTCTTCGGCATCCACCACTACATCACTACGGGCACCGACCTACCCCACGAACTGATCCACCTCGTCTTCTTGCGCGTGTCGCAGATCAATGGCTGCGCGCATTGCATCGACCTACATTCCCGTGATCTCCTCAAGACGATGCCGTTCGAGAAGGTCGCCCTGGTTCCAGTCTGGGCCGAGGTGCCCCACTTGTTCTCCGACCAATACCGAGCTGCGCTCGCGTGGGCGGAGGAAGTCACACTGGTTAGCGAGACGCACGCTTCCGACGAAGCCTATGCGGCCGCGAGCGCGGCTTTCACGGCAAAGGATCTCGTGGATCTCACGATCGCCATCGCGGCGATGAACGCATTCAATCGGCTCGGAGCGCCCTTCCGGCTTCCAGTCGTCGCGAAAGCCTGAGCCCCTTCCGAGCACGACCATGGCTGGGGCGACGGCAGCTTCCCGGGCTGCCAATCGATGAGCAGACCGGAAGCTTTCCACCCATCTGAGACGTGCAGGCAGACGCTTCGTGGTGGCAGATGCTGGCCGATAGCGGCTCGTCTGCTTCGGAGACGGAGTGCCGGAAAAACGGACGAGCTCCTATCGACCCAAGTTGGGCATACAAGCAGCCCTCGGTGTTCTCCGAAAGCCGCCATTAATTGCTACGCGCCCACTCTGGTTTACGGTCGGCGGTGGAGGTCTTATGCCGAGAGGCTGTGGGTGCTGAGATCGTTCGTCAGATCACTTTCGCTCGTTGGACGCGTCTTGTTCACCGGGGTGCTGTTCCTCGCCGCCTTCCTCTACGTTTTGGCACACACGGAATTAGATGAATTTTACCCAGGATCGCCAGTCGAGGCGGGCACTATACCCGTTGTAGCCTCTGAGACACGGAACTTTGATGGCGAACGCTTTGCCGCCAGTCGAACGCTTAAGCTCAGGACATTCCCCAGCAAGCCTATAATTTTTGGGTTTACGGAATTTATTAAAGAGCGACTTATAGAAGACGGTGTCAGGATCGTCTCACAGCGTGAAATTAGCGATCAGATCATTATTGTCGAAAAAAAGATTATGCAAAGTGGCCTTGGCAGTCCTCGACCAAACTTTCGCGTAAATCGTTCGATTGACCTTATGTATTGCCACGATCCGGTCGCAGATAATGTCGTTACTGGAGAAAAATGGCATCATATCAAATTCGAGTTTTATTTGAATGGCGATTGTGATCTAGCGCCACTTTTTGAGGAAATTTGGCGAACTATCCGAGAAACGAAGCCAGTTACTTTGACTACGACATGGGCATTTCGTCCAAATCGGATCATGATACTACAATGCAAAACGCGAGCGTGAGTTCAAGTTATAGGCAAGCCGAGAGTAATTTTCATCAAGCAGACGGTGCGGCAACGTCCGCTCTAAGGCTTTATCGCTCAAAAGCGGATGGGCTGAAAACCACCCCGAGCGGCTCTTGCAGATTGCGATCGCTCGCGAAGACGGCTGTCAAGCATAGGCGCCCGACCGGATTGCATGCAGCCCGATCGGGAACTCCGCCGGCACCGGTAGGCCGAGCGGCGACATGCGCCCATGCACTAGGCAGAGCATCGCGAGCGGCACGTCAAGGATGATCGGCATCGAGCCGTCGTAAGTGTCCCTGACGAGACAGAGGTGGTAACGCCGGTCACTCGGCTCCCCATGGGGATTGTCGATCAGGTCGGCGGTGGCCGCAGCCTCGAGCGCATCCTCTACGACCGCCCAAGAGAACAACGGATCAGCCGCAGCGATGGCCGCGGCGTTGAGCCGTGCCAGATCGGAAACGAAGCTGAACATGAGATCCGCACCCGCGCGGTCGCTCGCAAACCAGCGGGCGCGCGGCGGACCGACCTCGCCATCGCCCAGTACGGGGTCGAAGGGGCGGTGCGGGACCCAGCCGGCAAGCCACGCATCGATCCGTCGACCCTCCGCCAGCGCCGCTTCGTCGCCCTTCAGCACGGCCGCTCCGTCAAGCCCTTCTCGGGCGAGCCAAGAGACGAGGACGGCGATCCGGTTGGGGTTGCGGGCGAGAAACTGGGCTAGGTTCTCGGCGCGTTGCTCCGGCATCAGTCCCCTGGGATCACCGCGATGGAGCGGCGTGTCGGGCGGGTAGTCGCCAAGCCGAGCCGAGAGAAGGGCATAGGGTTCGCCGGGCGCATCCCCAGCTGTCATATTGGAATGCGCCGCGACGCCAGGGCCACGCTGTTCGGACGACCTACGGTTGCTGAGCCAATCGAAGATGCCGGGCATAGCTCCGATCTTACAACAGGCGCCCGACGAGACCACCAACCACCGCGCCGAAATCTGCGCTGCTGAATGCCCAGAAGCAGGTCCCTTGGGAGCTGGCACGGCGTCGGAAGCGGGCACGGCAGCGACGTCCGCTTTGATGCTTCTCCGTCCAAAAGCGGACCGTCGCAAAACCACCCCGAGCGGTGAGTCAGATTGCGACCCGACTCGGTCATCCATAGCGGGGGAGTCCGACCTCAAGACCGGACATCCGCCAGATGTCGCCTCAAGCATTGGAGCCACAGATCAGTCTCATCTGACATGATCGATCATGCGCTCACAACTCGACGCGATCCCCCCGGGCGCTTCGAGCGGAACGAGGTGGCCGATGCCGGGGATGGTCGTGATCGTCGCCTCCGACAGGTGCTCGGCAAGGATCGGCTTCAAAATGGCCGCCCGTTCGACTTGGTCGTGTTCCGCCAGGACGATCTCGACGGGCACCTCCAGCCCGGTCAGGGCCGCAGTGACGTCCACCGTCACGCCACGATCGGGCCAGTACCGCTTGGCCTCGGCGTCGCCGCTCAGCGTGTCTCGGATGATCTGCTCCCGAAGCGTGTCGTCGAGCGCCGAACCGCCCAGGACTTGAAGAGCCTTCAGCACGCCGTCCCGCGACTGGTAGGAAGCCAGCATGCCAGCCCTGACCGCTGGCGGAATTTGCATCGGGGTCGGCGGTGCCGGCGCGACCAGCACCAGGCCAGCCAGACCGATAGGCCGGCGGCCGGCTAGCAGTTGGGCTACCTTGCCGCCCATGGAATGGCCGACCACGATATAACACGCGATCCCAAGCGCCGCGACCGCATCGACGACATCGTCGGACAGCGCATCCAGATCAAAGCGGCCGTCAAAGGCGCGTGAGCCACCCCATCCGCGCTGGTTGATGACGACCTTCCGGACGGCGATGGGCAACTGCGAGACGACCGCGTCCCATGTGCGGGCCGAGCCGCCCCAATAATGCAGGAAGACGAGCGCCGGCTCGGTCCGTCCGGAATCGTCGATGAGGAGGTCCGCGCCTCGCGTGCGGATCGTTCGTGTCGCCATTGCTCCGCTCCATGCTCGATCACGAAGCGGAGGGTATTCGCTCAAGGTCCGCCCTATAATCCCGCCGGAACAGGGCACACTCCGAAGCGGCATTTCGCAATGGCACTGGATAGGCTCGTAGGGATGATGGTGCTTCGGCGCGCCATCGAGCTTGGCAGCATTGCAGCAGCGGGACGCGCGACAGGTCTCTCGGCGGAGATGGCCGGACAGCATCTCAAAGCGCTGGAGACGCGCCTCGCCGTCCGTTTGCTCAGCCGCACCACGCGCCGCCTTGCGCCGACGGATGCCGGACGGGCCTATTACGAACGCTGCGTCGCCGCGCTGGAAGAGATCGCGCTGGCCGAGGCCGAAGCGGGCGCGAGGCAAGCAGAGCCGAGTGGCCGGCTTCGCCTGACCGCACCTCTGGGGTTTGGAAACGCCCTTCTCGCGCCGGCGATTGCAGCGTTTCTCGCCCGGCATCCGCGCGTAGACGTCGAGATCGACCTGTCCGAGAACAAGACCGATCTGCTCGCCGGGAATTATGACCTTGCCATTCGGCTCGGCGAACTCGCCCCTTCGAGCCTCGTGTCACGCCGGCTCGCCAGTTTTCCTCTGATCCTCGCTGCTTCACCCGCCTATCTTGCCGCGTCCGGCATGCCCCAGCATCCCCGGGACCTCGCGCAGCACGAGGCGTTGATCTATGCGCAGACGGACGCGCCGATGACGTGGTGCTTCCGGTCTCGGGAAGGGCAGCGGGCGAACGCCGCGCTCCGCGGGCGCATCGTTGCGTCCGACGTCGAGTTCCTCGTCCGCCTTGCGCTGCTCGGCCGGGGCTTGCTGCTCGCGCCGAGTTTCCTGCTCGACGATCACCTGAAGACTGGAAGCTTGGTGGAAGTGATGCCGGGTTGGCATGAGCGCTCACTCCCGCTTCATCTCCTATGGCCGCATCGCGCATTGATCCCAGTGCCCACACGCGCCTTCATCGATTTCCTGGTTGGCTGGGCGGTATCAGAACTGAAAGGTTCTCGCGCATCACCCTCATGACAGTCGCCGGAAGCCTTTCAAAGCCCGCGCTTGGCCAAGATAACTGAGCCGACATCTGAGAGCACAGATCGGACGTCCGCTGTGGTCGCTCCCACACCGAGAGCGGACCGTCGCAAAACCACCCCAAGCAGCCATTCCGCTGGCGACCCAACTCGGTCGTTTGGAGCACCCTGGGCGCGCTCCAGAAGCAGTCATTCGCTGAGTGCCGCATGTGATTGGCTCAGCATGTGGCATGCCCATCGACCTTCATCACGTTTTTGTTCATGCCAGAGATGTGATGAAGCTGAGTAAGGCTGATTTTCGGCCTCCCGCACTTCGCAATGGGCTGTTCAGGGTGGCAAAACTGAACAATTACTGACCGCCCTGTTCACAAGGTATGCCCCGTTTGCCGCGCACCGTCCCCTGACGTCCTGCCGCCTTGGCCGGCCGGATAGGAGAGAGAACATGGCGTTTCGCATACTCACCGCGGCCGCCGCCGCAGGCTTTGCCCTCACGTTCACGGCGGGTTCGCCCGCCTTCGCGCATGGCCGTAGCCATGGCGGACATCACGGCGGCGCTCATCACCACGGCGGTCAACATGGCGGCGGACATCACGGTGGATGGCACCCGCATGGTGGACATCCCCATCACGCCGGAGGCAGCTCGCATGGGCACGGGGGATGGCGCGGCCGAACGGTCGTAATCAACCGGCCCTATCCCGTGTGGGGTGGATCCCGCACCGTGGTGGTCGATCGCCCCTACCCGGTCTACGGCCACCAGTATCCGATCTACCGCGCGGCCGTGCCAGCAAGTTATGGCCCGGGCTGCCGCATCTCTCGAAGCGTAGGCATCACTCCCTGGGGCTGGCATAAAATCGTGACGACGAAGACCTGCTTGGTCCCATGATAGGTCTTTTCACGGCCCATCACCGATTGCGTTGGATCAACCGTCAATGATGCGGCCATCGTCGGACAATACGCAATACACGCTACCTCTCTACTGAGGGATCGAAGAATTGCAGCGGACGAATTGTCGGCGAAAGCGTCAAAACGTATGAAGCCCTCCGATGGGCAATTCAGAGAAAAATTGACTTATGCCAGACGTACCGCACGACGCGGCGATCTAAGATGCTCAAGGAACCAAGGTGATGCTTACAAAAATATCGATCCGGCCTCCTACCGGGTGGTTTTCATCTGTCGCGCTGCTTGGTGCAATTACGCTATCGAGCTCAGTGACTGCGCATGCGCAGGCGATGCGCCACCCCGGCGCATTCGACTCAGCCTCACAGTTTGCCGGTATCGCTCAAGCCGTTCGACAGAACCGGCAGCCATGGGCGGCCTCGTTCGCGCGTCTGCGGACAAACTCTCACGACAGTCCCGGTTACCAGCCGCGTCCTGTAGAGGTACTGGTGCGCGGGACCGCCCCCAATCATCCCGCCGAGAACTACGCTACCCTATTCAACGACGCCGCCGCTGCCTATGCACTCGCGCTGGACTGGAGAATAACCGGCGACACACAGCGTGCGGCAAGGGCGGCTGCAATCCTCAACGCTTGGGCCGGCACACTGAAGGTCGTCACCGGGACATCGGATAAATATCTCGCCTCTGGTATCTACGGTTACCAACTCGCCGTCGCGGCTGAGACACTGCGCGACTTTCCTGGCTGGCAGCCCCGCGACCGTGAAGAATTTGCGCGCATGCTGCTCACGGTCTTCGCCCCAATGAACGACGATTTCCTCGCACACCATAATGGCGCGGCGATCGATCACTACTGGGCCAACTGGGATCTGGCAAACGTCGCTTCCTTGATGGCGATCGGCGTCTTCACGAACCGCCGTGATCTCTACGAGAATGGACGCGAATACTACCTGCATGGTCCAGGCAATGGCGCGATCCAGCACGCGGCATGGAAGACCTATCCCGGTGGCTTTGCGCAGTGGCAAGAGAGCGGGCGTGATCAGGGTCACTCGCTTCTCGGCATTGGCTTGGCGGGTACCATCTGCGAGATTGCGTGGCAGCAAGGCGACGATTTGTTCGGGGCCTACGACAACAGGTTGCTCGCAGCCGCCCGATATGTGGCTCGATACAACCTGGGCGGCGATGTCCCCTACACGCCCTACACGAACAGCGATGTTGCGCAGCCGGTCATCTCGAACAATGGCAGAGGTGAGATTCGCCCAATTTGGTCACTGCTCGTCGCACACTATGTGCAACTCAAGCATCTCGCTGCACCAGAGCTTGTTCAAGCTGCCGCTCAGGCCGGCCCGGATGGGGGAGGTGGCGACTATGGCCCCAATAGCGGCGGGTTCGACCAGCTCGGTTACGGCACCTTGACCTTCACAATGCCATAGACGTTCCGTGTAGAATTAAGCCCCTTCTGATTGATGGAGATTATACGATTTGGCCGCTCTGAATGCTTGCGATTTTTCAGGGCGGGCGTCTAGGTTGATCAGTCAGCGCAGCTGCGCAAGGTAAGCCAATGCCATCCATGAGGGCTGAAGCGTCCGCTTTGACGGTCTTTTGCTCAAATGCAGACTGTCGTAAAACCACCCAACCCAGTCGTTCAGTGGTGCCAGCCAAGTCGGCCGGAAGTGGCCGAAAGCTGCCGGTCCGCTTCGGAGAGGGGCCGCCGCAAAACCGGACGGCCTCCTATCGACCCAAGTCGGTCGCCGTCGATGGATTGGAGTATTCTCGGAAGCAGATCTAGGTCGCGTCTTTATCGAGTGTGGTTGTCTCCGCAGCACGCAAGTCGTGGCGCTGGTCTGAAGCGTAGGCATTGATGATCCCTGCCAGCAGACCGGGAAAGCGTGCCTCCACCTCGATCCAGCGGGAATGGTTGCGCACTTCGACGCCGTGACGTTCGCTGCGGATCAAACCGGCCTCGCGTAGAACCTTGAAGTGGTTGGACAGCGAGGATTTCGGGATGACCCGGTCCCCAACTGCCGAGACTGCCGAGCAGGCCTCGACACAGCCCGCCTGCATGATCTTGGCGAAGATAGCCGCGCGGCTCGGATCGGCGAGCGCGTGCAGGATCGCCTCCGGACGCACGTCCTCGATAGCGGGGTGAAACAGGGGTCTCATATTTCGTCCATATGGGGTCTTGAACGACGCTCCATTAGTTCCGAAGTTCCGAACTATGGGTCTAAGGCTGCCATTCCGGAGCCGGTCCCTGTCGGAGATAGCACACATGTCGAAGCTTGAGGGCAAGGTCGCCGTCGTGACCGGAGCATCCAAAGGCATCGGTGCGGGGATCGCCAAGGCGTTGGCCCAGGATGGCGCCGCTGTGGTGGTGAACTACGCGTCCAGCAGGGCCGGGGCTGACGCCGTCGTGGCGGCCATAACCTCGGCCGGCGGCAGGGCCATCGCGGTCCAGGGCGACGTGTCCAAAGCGTCCGAGGCGCAGGGTGTGATCGAGGCGGCGGTGCGGGAGTTCGGGCGGCTCGACGTGCTGGTCAACAACTCCGGCATCTACGAGTTCGCGGCGATCGAAGAGGTCACAGAGGAACACTATCGCCGCCAGTTCGACGTCAACGTGCTCGGCATTCTGCTGTCGACCCGGGCGGCCGTGAAGCATCTCGGCGAAGGCGCGAGCATCGTGAACATCTCTTCGGCGATCACGCACGTGCATACGCCGGCGGCGGCGGTCTACGCGGGCACGAAGGGCGCGGTGAACGCGATCTCGGGCGTCCTCGCCGATGAGTTGGCCCCGCGCAAGATACGCGTGAACGTGGTCAGCCCCGGCTACGTGGTGACCGAAGGGACGCACACGGCCGGCATCTCCGGCTCGGAGATGGAAGCCGGGATGGTCGCACAGACACCTCTCGGCCGCGCCGGCCACCCCGATGACATCGCGGGCGTCGTGACGTTCCTCGCGTCCGATGATGCGCGCTGGCTTACCGGCGAGAACATCACCGCCAGCGGCGGTATTCGCTGAAACACAACGACTAGACCTGCGCGCACGGGCCAGACAGGGGCTGAGCGCAGGAGCGCAACGCAGGACGAGCGTTGTCGAACTACGTCAACCCTTCGATAGCATCTGCTTTGCTGTCTCTCGCACCGGAAGCAGACCTGCGGCTTTCCACCCGACCCGGACATTCGTCCGGTCACGCGGATCACGTGCGAACCCCGGGCTCGGCCCGTTCGAGACCGAACCCCGGTCACGCAACCTCCGCGGCCGATCGAACCTTATCCGGCCGAGACCCGGAGACCGACCATGACCCAATCGCAGAAGCACGCGCTGATCGTCGGGGCCTCGCGGGGCCTGGGGCTCGGCCTCGTCGAGACATTCCTGGCCCGCGGCTGGCGCGTCACCGCCACCCAGCGCAGGCCGTCCCCCGCCCTCGCCGGCCTCGGCTCGGAGGCCCTGCGCGTCGAGACCGCCGACATCGACGACGATCCCGGCGTCACCGCCCTGCACGACCGGCTGGCCTCCGAGCGCTTCGACCTGATCTTCGTGGTGGCCGGTGTCGCCACCCTGGCGCACGACCCGGCGCACGCGGTGCCCCGGGATGTCGCCGCGCAGGTCTACCTCACCAACGCGATCAGTCCGATCCGCTTCGCCGAGGCCTTCCTGGATCGCCTCGTCCCTGGCGGCAGCATCGCGCTGATGAGTTCGATCCTCGGCAGCGTCGGCCTGAACGAGACCGGTGGCTGGGAGACCTACCGGGCCAGCAAGGCGGCGCTGAACACCCTGGCGCGCAGCTTCGAGATCCGGCACCGGGCGGAGAACGTCTCCGTGCTGATCCTGCATCCGGGCTGGGTGCGCACCGAGATGGGCGGGGCGGAGGCCGACATCGACGTGGCGACCAGCGTCACAGGCCTCGCCGACGTGATCGGGGCGCAGCTCGGCCGGCCGGGCGCCCACTACCTCGACTACCGGGGCGAGACGCTGGCGTGGTGACGCGATTGTCCTGACGGCCGCTCAGCGGCGCGGGTCGAGGGGTCGGCTGCGCCGCTCGATCACCACGGTCGGGCGGGTGCGGCGCTCGACCACCACGGTGCGGGGTGCCCGGCTCGGGCTCGCATGGGTCAGGATCCGCTCGGGGACGCGCTCCGGCTTGGCCTTCTTGGCCGCCAGGACGTGCGGGCGGACCTCGTCGGCCGGCAGGCCCATCAGGCCGGCGGCGATCTCGACCTGCTGCTCGACATCGTCGGCGAGGTCCTGCGCGGCGGCGACCGCCTCGTTCACCGTCGGCGGCTCGCGGCGGACGCGGATCGGCGGCAGGTCGGCGAAGCTCTTCTGTGTCTTCTTCACGGGGCGACTCGCGGTCTTCATAACCCTGAACATAGCGCCTTCCGCGCGGGTTGTGCAGTGCATCAAAAACGTGTGATGGGCGCCTTGGGCACATGTCTCGCGGATCCGGAACGGAGATGTGACGCGCCCCGGGGCATCCGACGCCTCATCGGCCGGGCATCCGAGCAATCCGGCGGCGGAATCCGGGCCGTCCAGGCCCCCGTACCGCTCGGCGCGGCATAGTGGCGCAGAGGAGCGTCCGGAAGCGTTGCTCCGGCGCGACCGCGCTGACCCGCCCATCAGCCCGGCAGGGTCGGATTCATGGTAGGATCTGCGCATGAGCGAACCCCTCGATCCCCGGCTGACTCCGGCCCGGCCGCATGTCGCCGATTTCCGCCTGCGGGACCGCGTCACGGCGGCGCGCTACGTCGCCGGTACGCCGCTGCGCGTGACCGCGCCGTCCGCGCCGCTGCGCCGCGAGCCCGATCCCGGCGCGGGGCTCGACACCGAGGCGCTCCTCGGCGACGCGGTCGATCTCTACGAAGCGGCCGAGGGCTTCGCCTTCGTGCAGCTCGCCCGCGACGGCTATGTCGGCTACCTGCCCGCCGACAGCCTGGGCCCGGCCGATCCGGAGCCGACGCACCGCGTCACGGCCCTGCGCACCTTCCTGTATCCCGAACCGGACCTGAAACGGCCGGTCCTCGGGCATCTCAGCCTCGGCGCCCGCCTCGTGGCGACCGGTGAGTCGGGCGCGTATCTGGAGACCCGGGGCGGCTATGTGTTCGCCCGGCATTGCGCCTCCGTGGAGAGCCGCGAACCGGATTACGTGGCCACGGCCATGCGGCTGGCCGGGACCCCCTATCTCTGGGGTGGGCGCACCAGTCTCGGGCTCGACTGCTCCGGTCTGGTGCAGCTCTGCCTGGACATGGCGGGGCTGCCCTGCCCCCGCGACGCCGACATGCAGGAGAGGGCCCTCGGGCAGGCATTGCCCCTCGACCTCGCGCACCTGCGCCGGGGCGATCTCGTGTTCTGGCGCGGCCATGTCGGGCTGATGCGCGATCCCGAGACGCTGATCCACGCCAACGGCCACCACATGGCGGTGGCGGCGGAGCCGCTGGCGGAGGCGGTCGCCCGCATCGAGGCGCACAGCTTCGGCGCCGTGACGGGCATCCGGCGGCTTTAGCCGGCTGTGCCGGCGCCCTGCGCATAGACGAGACGGGTGTCGCTCACGAAAACCGTCTGTCCCCCACCGCGGACGGCGCAGCGGCCCTGCGTGACGCTCTGCGAACGGCGCGGGTCCAATTCCCGCGGCAATCGTGCTACAGAGCGGCTCCGCTTCCCTCTTCCCGCCCGGTTCCTGGGCCAGTCCTGTTGACAGGACCGCCCCGCCCTCGCCACATCCCCCTCATGACCGTCGAAATCGCGACCACCGAGCCCGTTCCGGGCACCGCCGGCAAGCCGCCGCTGGAAATCCTGCTCTGCGCCCCCCGCGGCTTCTGCGCCGGCGTGGTGCGGGCCATCGATGTCGTGGAACGGGCTCTCGCCATCTACGGGCCGCCCGTCTACGTCCGTCACGAGATCGTGCACAACAAGTACGTGGTCGAGAGCCTGAAGCGGAAGGGTGCCGTGTTCGTCCGCGAACTCGACGAGGTGCCGGACGGCGGCGCCCCGGTGATCTTCTCCGCCCATGGCGTGGCGAAGACCGTGCCGGCCAACGCCGATTCGCGCGGGCTCACCACCATCGACGCCACTTGCCCGCTGGTGACCAAGGTCCACCGCGAGGCCGAGATCCATCACAAGCGCGGCCGCCACGTGCTGCTGGTCGGCCATTCCGGGCATCCGGAGGTGGTGGGGACCATGGGCCAGCTGCCCAAGGGCTCGATCACCCTGGTTGAGGATCTCGACCAGATCGCGGCTCTCACCCCCGACAATCCCGACAACCTCGCCTGGGTCACCCAGACGACCCTGTCGGTGGACGACACAAGGCACATCGTCGACGCCTTGAAGAAGAAGTTCCCGACCATCACCGGGCCGCACAAGGACGACATCTGCTACGCCACCACGAATCGCCAGGAGGCGGTGAAGCAGGTGGCCCCGCTGGTGGACGCCCTGATCGTCGTCGGCTCGTCGAACTCCTCGAACTCGCAGCGCCTGCGCGAGGTCGCCGAACGCGTCGGCTGCCCGATCACCCGTCTGGTGCTCCGCGCCGAGGAGATCGACTGGCCGGCCTTCGAGGGCATCCGCAAGCTCGGCCTGACCGCCGGCGCCTCGGCGCCCGAGGTGCTGGTGGAGGAGATCATCGACGCGTTCGCGGCCCGCTACGACGTGATCGTCGACACGGTCTCGACGGTGATCGAGGACATGGTCTTCCCGCTGCCGCGGGAGCTGCGCAGCGAGGCCGCCGAGTAGGCGGTCCAGGCCGACACGCGGGCCTGAGGCTCGGCATGCTCTATGCGGGGGCGCTTCGGCGCCCCTTGCCATGTTGACCTTCCGAAATCAGAGCGCGAACACGTGGCCGTCTACACCGAGGTATCCGACGCGGCGCTCGCCGACTTCCTGTCCGCTTACGCGATCGGCAGCCTGCTCTCCTTCAAGGGCATCGCCGAGGGGGTCGAGAACTCGAATTTCTTCCTGCACACCACCCAGGGCTCCTACATCCTGACCCTCTACGAGAAGCGGGTCCGGGAACAGGACCTGCCGTTCTTCATCGGGCTGATGGAGCACCTCTCGGCCCGCGGCCTCGCCTGCCCGCAGCCCGTGCGGGACCGGGCCGGCCAGGCCCTCGGACAGCTCTGCGGCCGCCCCGCCGCCATCGTGAGCTTCCTGGAGGGCGTCTCGGTCAAGACGCCGGGCGTCGAGCATTGCCGGGCGCTCGGCCGGGCGCTGGCCGAGCTGCATGCCGCCGGCCGGGATTTCCCGATGGTGCGGGAGAACAACCTCTCGGTCTCCGCGTGGCGGCCGCTCTTCGCGCAGGCCGAGGACCAAGCCGATTCGGTCGAGCCCGGTCTCGCGGCGCGCACCCGGTCCGACCTCGCCGTCCTCGAGGCACACTGGCCGCGGAATCTGCCAAGCGGCGTGATCCACGCGGACCTGTTCACCGACAACGTCTTCTTCATCGGCGATGCCCTGTCGGGCCTGATCGACTTCTACTTCGCCTGCACGGACGCTTTCGCGTATGACCTCGCGGTCTGCCTTAACGCGTGGTGCTTCGAGGCCGACGGCACCTTCCACCGGGACATGGCGGCCGGGCTGATCGCCGGCTACGAGGCGGTGCGGCCGCTCGAATCCGCCGAGGTCGCGGCCCTGCCGATCCTGTGCCGGGGCGCCGCGCTCCGCTTCATGCTCACCCGGCTGGTGGACTGGCTGAACGTGCCCCCGGGCGCCCTGGTGAAGCCGAAGGATCCGCGGGAATTCGATCGCCGGCTCACCTTCCACCGGCAGGCCCGGGACGCGTGGGATTACGGGCGGCCGCGCTGAGGGCCCGGTGAGCGCCGACGAGACCGGGCCGGGCGGCCAGGCCGCGGCCGAGCCGAAGCGCGTCACGATCTACACGGACGGCGCCTGCTCGGGGAATCCCGGGCCGGGCGGCTGGGGCGCGATCCTGATCTTCGGCGACACCCGGAAGGAGCTCTCGGGGGGCGAGGCCCACACCACCAACAACCGCATGGAGATCCTGGCGGCGATCGAGGCGCTGGAGGCCCTGAAGCGCCCCTGCCGCGTCGACCTGTTCACGGACTCCCAGTACCTGCGCCAGGGCATCACCAGCTGGATCCACGCCTGGAAGGCCCGGGGCTGGCGCACCGCCGACAAGAAGCCGGTGAAGAACGAGGATCTGTGGCGGCGGATCGACGCCGCCCGCGAGCGGCACGACGTGGCGTGGCACTGGGTGAAGGGCCATGCCGGCGACCCGCTCAACAACCGGGTCGACGCGCTCGCCGTCGCCGCGATGCTGCCGTTCAAGCGCCGCTGAAACCGGATCCGGGTTCAGCGCTCCGCGACCACGACCGCGCCCTCGTTTCCCGCTCGGCGGCCACGGCGGAGCGCCGTGCAGGACGCGCATGGCCGCGTCGGCCACATCGTACGCGATGACGGAACGACGGTGCACGACCGGCTCCCGCCCGCTGGGCAGACGGCCGGGTCGATCGAGCGCGGGACGATCCCTCCAGCAGGCCGCTCTTCACCAACCGCTCGTCGGGGGCGATGGCGGGAGCCGGGTTGTCGAACGCCGTCAGATCGTCGATGGCGTCGCGGTCCGGAAAGCGCCTGTCGACGGTGACGCGCCCCCCGTCCGAGGCAACCCTCTCGACGCCGGAAGGCTGTCGCATCCTCACGAATGGGGAAGGCTATCGTGCGGCCGCCCGGCGGAGAACCGATGAGGCGGCCCCCTCTCAGTCGGTCTCGCCGTCGAGACCCAGCCAGTGGCGGCCGTCGCGAGCCAGGAGTGCGTCGGCTTCCTTCGGGCCGGCACTGCCCGCCGGATAGAAGGTCACCTCTCCCTGCGGCCAGCCCTTGAGCAGCGGATCGACCGCCGCCCAGCCGGCCTCGATGTTGTCGGCGCGCTGGAACAGCGTCGCGTCGCCGGTCATGCAATCGTAGAGCAGCGTCTCGTAGCCGACATTCGGCCGGTCGGCGAAGAAGTCCTTGTAACGGAAGCCGGACCGGACCCGGCCGATCGCCATCTGCGGCCCCGGTACCTTGACGTTGAATTCGGTGCTGACCCCGTGATCGGGATCGATCTGGATCCGCATCACGGTGGGCGCGAGATCGGCGGTGGGCGTGTCCTCGAACATCTTGAACGGCGCCGGCTTGAACAGCACCGCGATCTCGGTGCGCCGCCCGGTCATGCGCTTGCCGGTGCGGACGTAGAACGGCACCCCGGCCCAGCGCCAGTTCTCGATGTTGAGCTTCAGGGCGATGTAGGTCTCGGTGACCGAGTCCTTCGCCACGTGCGGCTCGTCCCGGTAGGCGGGCACGTCGCGCCCCTCCGAGGTGCCGGCCGTGTACTGGCCGCGCACCGCATCCTCGGGCGGGATCGGCTTCACGGCCTCGGCGAGCTTGGCCTTCTCGGTGCGCACGGCCTCCGCGTCAAAGGAGTTCGGCGGCTCCATGGCGACCATGCAGAGGAGCTGGAACATGTGGTTCGGCACCATGTCGCGCAGCGCCCCGGTCGGCTCGTAGAAGCCGCCGCGCTCCTCGACGCCCACCGTCTCGGCCGCCGTGATCTGGATGCTGTCGATGTATTCCCGCCGCCAGACCGGCTCCAGCAGCCCGTTGGCGAAGCGGAACGCCATGATCGACTGCACGGTCTCCTTACCCAGGAAGTGGTCGATCCGGTAGAACTGGTTCTCGTCGCCCTGTTTGAGGATCCGGGCATTGAGCGCCCGGGCCGATTCGAGATCGGAGCCGAACGGCTTCTCGATCACCACGCGGCGGAAGCCGTCGCCCTCCTGCTTGAGCAGCCCGGCCTGACCGAGCCCGTCCACGATGGTCCCGAAGAAGCGGGCCGCCACCGCGCAGTAGAACACCGCGCTGCCGGTGACCCTCTGCTTCACGGCCGCGTAGGTCTCGGGCTTCTCGAAATCGCCCTTGAGGTAGTGGAGCCGGTCTCGGATGAAGCCCCAGCTCTTCGGGTCGATGTGGTCGGCGTGGAACTCCGAGGTCGGGTCCTTGCTGAACGCCTCCAGGGTCTGGGTGAGGTTGTCGCGCAGGGATTCGTCAGTGCCGTCGTTGTGGTCGATGCCGAGGATCGAGAAGCCTTCGGCCAGGAGCCCCGCGCCCGCGAGATTGTAGAGCGAGGGCATCAGCAGGCGCTTCGTCAGGTCGCCACCGGCCCCGAAGATCACCAGCGTACAGGGCGGTGCCGGCTGCGTGCCGCAGGCTGCCGTATCCTTGAGGGCTGTCGTCGGCTCGGCCATCCCTGACTCCCGTCTGGCTGCAGTGCGGCAAACCGGCCTGACAACCCGCTACGGCGAGGCCCGTTCCGGCGCCTATGGGGCTATGCTGCGCCGGGTCCAGGATCAAGGAACCCCGCATGCATACCCGGTTCCTCGAACCCTGAGCCCACAGCCACGTCTTCCGGGGTGACCGACACCGTCACGCCCTTCGACGCCGCCGGACCCTGGGCCGCTTTGCGACGTCGCGCCGATGCGGAGGGTTGCATCACCGGACGGCCTCGACCGGAAGCCGGCCGCCCGCGCCCGCAAATCCCTACTCGTCGGGGCGCACCGCCTGCCCGCCCCGGTCGATCGGCAGGCTCGGACCCTTCAGCTCGGAATCGCTCGGCAGCGAGCGCACGTCCCACCCGCCGCCGAGGGCGCGGATCAGCGTGACCGCCGCAGTGAAGCGGCTCAGCCGCACTTGTAGGGCGTTGACCTCGTTGTTCACGAGCAGGCTCTGCGCGGTCACCACCGTGGTGAAGTTCTGGGTGCCGGCCCGGTACTCGTTGAGGGTGATCTCCACGGCCTTGCGCGACAGGTCCACGGCGGTGTCCTGTGCCTTCTGCTGCTGGCCGAGGATACGCAGGGCCGCCATCTGGTTCTCGACCTCGGCGAAGGCGGCCAGCACCACCTGCCGGTAGCCGGCCACGGCAGAATCGTAGCCGGCCTCGGCCGAGCGCAGGGCCGCCGTGCGGGCGCCGCCGTCGAACAACACCTCGCTGCCGGAGGCCGCCACAGACCAGACCTGGTTGGCGGCCGAGAGCAGGCCGTTGCGGGTCGCCCCCGAGATGCCGCCCTGGGCCGAGATGGTCACGGTGGGGAAGAAGGCCGCCACCGCTACGCCGATGCGCTCGCTCTGCGCCTGGACGAGGCGCTCGGCCTGGGCCACGTCCGGGCGCCGTTCCAGGAGGTCGCCGGGGATGCCCACCGGCACGCCGGGTGGATTGCGCGGGATTCCGGCCACCGGGATCGACACCTCCGAGGGCGGGCGCCCGATCAGGGTGGCGATGGCGTTGACGTACTGCACGCGGGTCAGGCGCACCGCGATGGCCTGGGCCTCGATGGTCTGGACCTGGGTCTGCGCGGTGATCACGTCGGACCGGGCCGCGACGCCCGCGGCGTACTGGTTCTCGGTGATCGCCAAGGTCTTCTTGAAATTCTCGACGTTCTCCTCGAGCACCTTTTGGAGCGAATCCGCGTAGCGCACCGTCAGGTAGTCGGCGGCGATCTCCGCCTGGATGCTCAAGCGGGTCAGCGCGAGGGTGGCGGCGTCGGATTGCGCCAGGGCCGCCTCGCTCTCGATGGTCCGGCGCGTGCCGCCGAACAGGTCGAGCTCCCAGCTCGCCTGGCCGAGCAGCGCCACGTTGGTGCGTGTGGTGGTGCCGCTGCCGGTCCGGGTGATGCTCGGCGCGCCGATCACCGTCGGATACAGGGCGGCCTGCGCGGAGGCGACGAGGGCCCGGGCCTGCCGGTAATTCGCCACCGCCTGCCGGAGGGACTGGTTGTCGACGTCGACGAGGCGGATCAGCCGGTCGAGATTCGGATCCCGAAAGACCCGCCACCAGTCGCCGCGCTCCACGGCGTCGTTGGGCCGGGCCTCGCGCCAGCCGTTCTTGCGCGCCGCGACATAGGCCGGGCTGTCCTCGCGGACGCCGCCCTGCTTGTAGGCGAAGGGCGTCTCCACAGAGGGCCGGGTGTAGTCGGGGCCAACCACGCAGCCGGCGAGGAGCGGGGCGGCGAGGAGGAGGGATGCGAGGGTGCGGCGCCGGCGATTGGCAGCGGCAGGTTCGCGGCTCAACAATCCGACGGACGCAGGCGTCATGCCTACCCGCGCCCTCATGTCGAGGTGCCGGAGCGCAGCGGTGTCCTCGAAGGACGGCTCCAACCAGATGCGCGATCCCTGGAACCCTCCTTCGGGGCCCGCTGCTGCGGGCACCTCAGGATGAGGGCGTGGGTTGGACAGATGTTCACACCCGACCGGAGCCGCCGCTGTTTCACGTGAAACCTTAACCATCACTCTCCGGCCGGCAGCGCCGCTTCTCCGCCCCGTCCCGCGCGCCTGCGCCGGTTGAGCACCCTGTGCCGGAGGCGATCGAGGGTGAGGTAGACGACGGGGGTGGTGTAGAGGGTCAGGATCTGGCTCACAATCAACCCGCCGACGATGGCGATGCCGAGCGGGCGGCGCAGCTCCGCGCCCTCGCCGTTGGCCAGGATCAGCGGCACGGCGCCGAGCATGGCCGCCAGCGTCGTCATCATGATCGGCCGGAAGCGCAGGAGACAGGCCTCGCGGATCGCGTCCACGGGATTCGCGCCCCGGGTCCGCTCGGAATCGATCGCCACGTCGATCATCATGATCGCGTTCTTCTTCACGATGCCGATGAGCAGGAACACGGCGATCAGCGCGATGATGGTGAAGTCGGTGCCGGTCACCAGCAGCGCCAGCACGGCGCCGACGCCGGCCGAGGGCAGGGTGGAGAGGATCGTCAGCGGGTGCACGAAGCTCTCGTAGAGGATCCCCAGGACCGCGTAGACTGCCAGGATCGCCGCCAGGATCAGGAGCGGCTGGCGGGAGGCCGAGGCGACGTAGTTCTTGGCCGCGCCGGCATACTCGCCGTGGATCGTGGCCGGGAGCTGCAGGGAGGCCATGGCCCGGTCGATGGCGTCGGTGGCGTCCGACAGGCTCTTGCCCGGCGCGAGGTTGAACGAGATCGTCGTCGCCACGAACAGGCCCTGGTGGCTCACCTGCACGGGGGCGCTGCCGGGCTCGATCCGCGCGAAGGCCGAGAGCGGCACCATCGTCTCCTTGGCGGCCGAGACGGGCGCGCTCGACGAGGCCCCGCCCTTGCTCGCCGCGATGGCGTTGGAGGAGGCGTTGCGGGCCGAGTCGGACGCGATGGCGGCGGCGTTCGAGGCGGTGTCGGCCGTGCTGATGGCGGAGGCGGCGGCCGCCGCCACGACGGCGCCCGCGCTGCCCGAGCCGCCCACCGCCCCGGAGCCGGTGGCGGCGCCGGTCGCGGCACTCGCCGACGACCCGCTGCCCGGGCTGCTGGTGCCGGTCGCCGTGTTGATGTTGACGGTCCCGCCCGCCGCCACCGTGCCGGCGACCGCGTTGGTGGTGGCCGAGCCCGGCGCGTTGCCGCCCGAGGTCGAGACGTAGATCTGCTTGAGCGTCTCCGGCGTCTCCAGGTAGCGCGGCGCGATCTCCATCACGACGTGGTACTGGTTCAGCGGATTGTAGATCGTCGAGACCTGACGCTGGCCGAACGCGTCGTAGAGGGTGTTGTCGATCTTGATCGGCGTGATGCCGTAGCGGAACGCGGTCGCCCGGTCGATCACGACCCGGCTCTCCAGCCCGCCCTCCTGCTGGTCCGAGGTTACGTCCGCGAAGGTCGGATCCTTCTGCAGGGCCGCCACCAGCTTCGGGGCGGCGGCGAACAGCTCCGCGGCAGTGTCGCCTTGAAGGGTGTACTGGTACTGGGCGAAGCTCTGGCGCCCGCCCATCTGCAGGTCCTGGCGCGGGAAGACGTAGAGGCGCGCCCCCGCAACTTGCGCGAGCTTCGGCCGCAGCCGCGCCATGACCGCGGAGATCGGCGCCCGCTCGTTGAGCGGCTTCAGGCCGACGAAGACGTTGGCCGAGTTGGTGCCGCGGCCCCCCGTGAAGCCGACGACGCTTTCCACCGCCGGATCCGCGCCGACGATCGCGGTCGCCTGCTTGAGCTTCTTCTCCATGGACTGGAACGAGATGCGCTGGTCGGCCTGGATGCCGCCCATCATCTGCCCGGTATCCTGCTCGGGGAAGAAGCCCTTCGGGACGATGATGTAGAGGTAGACGTTGAGGCCGACTGTGGCGAGCAGGCTCAGCAGCACGAGCCGCGGATGGGCGAGCGCCACCGCGAGGGTCCGTTCGTAGGCGCCGAGCAGACGCGAGAAGCCGCCTTCCAGCATCCGGATCAGCCAGTTCGGCCGGCCGCCCGCCGGGGGTTCGCCGTTGGGGCCGTGCCCCTCGGCCCGGAGTAGCCGGGCGCACATCATCGGCGTCGTGGTGAGCGAGAGGACCAAAGAGATCAGGATCGACAGCGACAGGGTGACGGAGAATTCCTGGAAGATGCGCCCGACGAGGCCGCCCATCAGCAGGATCGGCAGGAACACCGCGATGAGCGACAGGCTCATCGAGATCACCGTGAAGCCGACCTCCCGGGCGCCGATCAGCGCCGCCTGGAGCCGGGGCTTGCCCTCTTCGATGTGCCGCTGGACGTTCTCCAGCACCACGATGGCGTCGTCGACCACGAAGCCGGTGCCGATGATCAGCGCGGTCAGCGACAGGATGTTGAGCGAGTAGCCGAGCAGGTACATCGCCGAGAAGGTGCCGATGATCGAGATCGGCACGGCGACCGCCGGGACCAGGGTCGCCCGCCAGGAGCGCAGGAAGGCGAAGACCACCAGGATGACGAGGCCGACCGCCACCAGCAGCGTCTCCTCGGTGGCCGAGAGCGAGGCGCGGATCGTGGCGCTGCGGTCGCCGGTGAGCTTGATGTCGATGCCGCCCGGCAGCGCCGCGGTGATCTGCGGCAGGGCCTCCTTCACGGCGTTGATGGTCTCGACCACGTTGGCGCCGGGCTGCTTGTAGACGAACAGCAGCACGCCGGGCTTGCCGTTGACGATGCCGAGGTTGCGCTTGTCCTCGACCCCGTCGAGCACCTCCCCCACGTCGGTGAGCTTCACCGCGGCGCCGTTGCGGTAGGCCACGATGATGTCGCGGTAATCGGCGGCCTTGCGGCCCTGGTCGTTGGCGTAGAGCTGGTAGCGGCGGTCGCCCGCATCGATCTCGCCCTTGGGCGAGTTGGCGTTGGCCGAGGCCAAAGCCGCCCGGATGCCTTCGAGGCCGATGCCGTAGTTGAACAGGGCCGTGGGATCGAGCTCGACCCGCACCGCCGGCAGGGACGAGCCGCCGATATCGACATTGCCGACACCGGGCAGCTGCGACAGCTTCTGCTGCACCACGGTGGCGGCGGAATCGTAGACCTGCCCGCGGGTGAGCGTCTCCGAGGTCATGCCGAGGATGATGATCGGCGTGTCGGCGGGGTTGAACTTCCGGTAGGTCGGGTTCTGCCGGAGCGAGGCCGGCAGGTCGGCGCGGGCCGCGTTGATGGCGGCCTGGACGTCGCGGGCCGCACCGTCGATGTCGCGGTTCAGGCCGAACAGCAGCACGATCCGGGTGGAGCCGAGGGCGTTCGTCGACGTCATCTCGTTGACGTCGGCGATGGCGCCGAGCCGCCGTTCGAGCGGCGCCGCCACGGTGGTGGCCATGGTCTCGGGCGAGGCGCCGGCCATCTGCGCCTGGACGAGGATGACCGGGAAGTCGATCTGCGGCAGCGGCGCCACCGGCAGCTTCAGGAAGGCGAACACGCCCGCCAGCAGCACGCCGATCGTGAGCAGCGTGGTCGCCACCGGCCGCCGGATGAACGGCTCGGAGATGTTCACGGGATGGGGCTCCCGTGGGGTGGGTGGCTGGCTGGCGCATCCTCACCGGAAGAGAAGCGACCGATGCCGCATCTCTCCCTCCCCCCTCTGCGGGGGAGGGTGGCCCCTGCGTCAGCAGGGGTCGGGAGAGGGGACCCGGGTTCTGGATAAGGCGAGGCCTTCATGACGGGCGCGGCCGCATTCTGCACCGTCGCTCCCCTCTCCCGACCCCCTTCGGGGGCCACCCTCCCCCGCAGAGGGGGGAGGGAAGAGCTACGTCCTGACCGCGCCGCGATAGCTGCACCGACCGCTTCCAGCACAGCGTACAGATTGCTGAGCACAACCTCGTTCGGGAAGCGCAGAACCGTGAAGCCCTGGCGCTTCAGCCAAGCATCGCGCTTCGCATCGCGGAGACGGCGTCCCTCCGTCTCATGCGGCTCGCCGTCCAGCTCGACGATCAGCCGTGCAGAGGCGCAGAGGAAGTCGGCGATGTAAGGCGGGATCGGAACCTGACGGCGGAATTTCAGGCCGTGAAAGTGCCTGCCGCGCACCTGCTGCCAGAAGGCATCCTCAGCCTGCGTGTAGGATTGCCGCTGCTCTCGGGCAAAGGCGCGCAGGCGTGGATCGGGCCTGCTGTAACGCAGGTCGTTCCGAGGTGACCCTGAGTCGGACCTGTCACACACCCTCCCGCCCCCCTGTGCGGGGGAGGGTGGCCCCCGAAGGACGTCGGGAGAGGGGAGCGACGCATCCGGAAAGGTCGCGACGGGTTCCATATCCTGAACTGTCGCGCTGCCCCTCTCCCGACCCCTGCTGACGCAGGGGCCACCCTCCCCCGCAGAGGGGGGAGGGGATGCCTTGGAAACGTCCCGCTTCGTCATGGCAGGACCTCACCACGCTCCAACCCGGGCCCCCGCCGCCCGGAAATCCGCCGCTCCAACCGGTCGAAGGCCAAGTAAATCACCGGCGTCGTGAACAGCGTCAGCACCTGGCTGACGATCAGGCCGCCCGCGATGCAGATGCCGAGCGGCTGGCGCAGCTCCGAGCCCACGCCGGTGCCCAGGATCAGCGGCACCGCGGCGAACAGAGCCGCCAGCGTCGTCATCAGGATCGGCCGGAAGCGCAGGAGGCAGGCCTGGAAGATCGCCTCCCGGGGCTCGAGCCCGTCCTCGCGCTCCGCCTGGAGCGCGAAGTCGATCATCATGATGGCGTTCTTCTTCACGATGCCGATCAGCAGGACGATGCCGATCACCGCGATGATGTCGAGCGACAGGCCGAACAGCATCAGGCCGAGCAGGGCCCCGATCCCCGCCGACGGCAGGGTCGACAGGATGGTGATCGGGTGGATGAAGCTCTCGTAGAGCACGCCGAGCACGATGTAGACGGTGACGATCGCCGCCAGCACGAGGAACAGCTCGTTGCCGAGCGCCGACTGGAAGGCGAAGACCGAGCCCTGCGGCACCACCCGGAACGAGGGCGGCAGGCCGATCTCGGCCTTGACCGTGTCGATCGCCTCGACCGCCTGACCGAGGGCGGCGCCCGGGGCGAGGTTGAACGACACGGTGGTGGCCGGGAACTGGCCGAGATGCGAGATCAGGAGCGGCGCCCGCCGCTCGCTGATCCGCGCCACCGCGGAGAGCGGCACCTGCCCGTTGGTCGCCGTGGAGGAGGGCAGGTAGATCGCGTCGAGGCTGCGCAGGGTCGTGTGCAGCTTCGGATCGGCCTCCAGGATCACCCGGTACTGGTTGGACTGGGTGAAGATCGTCGAGATGATGCGCTGGCCGAAGGCGTCGTAGAGGGCGTTGTCGATCGTGGCCGGGGTGATGCCGTAGCGGCCGGCGGTGGGCCGGTCGATGGTCACGTAGGCGGCGAGCCCCTGGCCCTGGTGGTCGCTCGCCACGTCCGCCACCACGGGCGACTTCGCCAGCGCCGCGGTGAAGCGCGGCACCCAGGTCTCGAAATCGTCGATGTTCGGGCTCTCGAGGATGACCTGGTACTGGGTCGCCGAGACCGCCGTGTCGATGGTCAGGTCCTGGACCGGCTGCATGTACAGCCGCATGCCCGGCTCGTTCGCGACCGCCGCCGAGATCCGCCGGATGATCGCGCTGGCCGAGGCCGTGCGCTCATCCCGGGGCTTCAGGTTGATCAGCATCCGGCCGGAATTGAGCGTGACGTTCTGGCCGTCGACCCCGATGAACGAGGACAGGCTGGCCACGTCCGGGTCCTTGAGGACGATCTCGGCCATGCGCTGCTGGCGCTCGGCCATGGCCGCGTAGGAGACGGACTGGTCCGCCTGGGTGATGCCCTGGATCACGCCCGTGTCCTGCACGGGGAAGAAGCCCTTGGGGATCACCACGAACAGGTAGACGGTGAGCCCCAGCGTGCCGAGCGCCACCAGCAGCGTCAGGCCCTGGTGGTCGAGGACCACCCGGAGGGAGCGTCCGTACGACGCGATGGTGGCGTCGATGGCGCGCCGGCCGAGACGGGAGAGCACGCCCTCCCGGCGGCGGGTCTCGGCCTCGGGCACGTGCTTCAGGAGCCGCGCGCACAGCATCGGCACCAGCGTCAGCGAGACCACCGCCGAGATGATGATGGTGGCCGCCAGCGTGATGGCGAATTCGTGGAACAGCCGCCCGACCACGTCGCCCATGAAGAGCAGCGGGATCAGCACCGCGATCAGCGAGACGGTGAGCGAGATGATGGTGAAGCCGATCTCGCGGGAGCCCTTGAGCGCCGCCTCCAGGGGCGAATCGCCGGCCTCGACGTGGCGGGCGATGTTCTCGATCACCACGATGGCGTCGTCGACCACGAAGCCGGTGGCGATGGTCAGCGCCATCAGCGACAGGTTGTCGAGGGAGAAGCCGTAGAGGTCCATCACCGACAGGGCGCCGATCAGCGACAGGGGCACGGACAGGCTCGGGATCAGGGTCGCCGACAGGCTGCGCAGGAACAGGAAGATCACCAGCACCACCAGGGCGATGGCGAGGCCCAGCTCGAACTGCACGTCCTCCACGGAGGCGCGGATCGTGGTGGTGCGGTCGGTCAGCGGCGCCACCGCCACGGCGGCCGGCAGGCTCGCCTGGAGCTGCGGCAGCAGCGCCTTGATCTTGTCGACGGTGGCGATGACGTTGGCGCCGGGCTGGCGCTGGATGTTGAGGATCACCGCCGGCGTCGCGTCGGCCCAGGCGCCGAGCTTGGTGTTCTCCGGCCCCTCGACCACGTCGGCGACCTCCGAGAGCATCACCGGGGCGCCGTTGCGGTAGGCGATGATCGCCGAATTGTAGGCCTTCGGGTCGCGGATCTGGTCGTTGGCGTTGATCGCGTAGGACTGCGTCGGCCCGTCGATCGTGCCCTTGGGCGTGTTGACGTTGAGGTTGGTGATCGTGGTGCGCAGGTCGTCGATGTTGAGCCCGTAGGCGGCGAGCGCCCGGGCGTTGAACCGCACCCGCACGGCCGGGCGCTGGCCGCCCGAGATGCTCACGAGGCCGACGCCCGCCACCTGGCTGATCTTCTGCGCGAGGCGCGATTCGGCGAGGTCGCGCACCTGGGTGAGTGGCAGGGTCTTCGACGTCAGCGCCAGGGTGAGGACCGGCGCGTCGGCCGGGTTGACCTTGGCGTAGATCGGTGGCGCCGGCAGGTCCGAGGGCAGCAGGTTGCCGGCGGCGTTGATCGCCGCCTGGACCTGCTGCTCGGCGATGTCGAGGGACAGGTCCAGGCTGAACTGCAGGGTGATGACCGAGGCCCCCGCGGAGGATTGCGAGGTCATCTGGTTGAGGTTGGCGAGCTGCCCGAACTGCCGCTCCAGGGGCGCCGTGACCGAGGAAGTCATCACCTCGGGGCTGGCGCCGGGATAGAAGGTCTGGATCTGGATCGTCGGGTAGTCGACGGCCGGCAGCGCCGAGACCGGCAGGTTCAGGTACGACACGCCGCCGACGATCAGGATCGCCAGCATCAGCAGCGTCGTCGCCACCGGGCGCAGGATGAAGAGGCGGGACGGGTTCATGGGCGCGACCCTTCCGCGCCGGACAGCCTGCGCTGCAGGGAGGCTTGAATCGGGGGGCACGGACGTCCCATCCGCGCCCTCATCCTAAGGTGCCGAAGCGCAGCGCAGGCCTCGAAGGAGCCCTCCAGCCGGGCGCGCGATCCCTGAAGCCCTCCTTCGAGGCGGCTTCGCCGCACCTCAGGATGAGGAGGAGACTGGGACTGACCTTCCGGAATCTCCCCGACTCCGCGGAAGGGGGAGGGGAGGCCGCGGGTCCCGCGCGCCAGACCCGTCCTCACTGCGCCTGACGGCGCCGGTGCCGACGACCGCCCTCCGCTGTCCCTTGGGCATCCGCCGCCGCGTCGGTCGGCGCGCCGGACTTCACCTCACCCTTGCCGTCGGGCTTGGCCTCCGCGGCCTTCCCGTCCCCTGCCGCCGCCTGTGCGCCCTCCGTGATCCGCACCGGGGCGCCGTCCTTCAGCCGGTCGGTGCCGTCGGTGACGACCCGATCCCCGGGCTTCAGGCCCGAGACCACCACGGTGTTGGTCCCGTCGGTCTCGCCGGTCTTGATCGGCCGGACCGTGACCTTGTTGTCCCCGTCCATCAGGTAGACGTAGGTGCCGGGCGTACCCTGGAGCAGGCTCGCATTCGGCACGAGCGCCGCGCCCCGCACCGTGTCGACGGTGAGCTTGGCGTTCACGAACTGGTTCGGGAACAGCTCCTCGTCGCCGTTGTCGAACAGCGCGCGCAGCTTCACCGTGCCGGTGGTCGTGTCGATCTGGTTGTCGACCGTGTCGAGCCGGCCGGCGGCGATCTCGTGGGCGTCGCCGCGGTCGTAGGCCCGCACGGTCAGCTTCGCGCCCGCCCGCACCTGCCGCATCACCCGCGCCACGTCGTCCTCCGGCAGGGTGAAGATCACCGAGATCGGGTGGAGCTGGGTCACCACCACGATCGCCGTGGAGGCGGCCGAGATGTAGTTGCCCTGGTCGACCTGACGCAGGCCGACCCGCCCGTCCACCGGCGACGTGATGTGCGTGTAGGCGATGTTGAGCTTCTGCTGGTCGACCAGCGCTTGATCGGCCGCGACCGTGCCCTCGTTCTGCTTCACCAGGGCGCCCTGGGTGTCGACGTTCTGCTTCGAGATCGAGTCCTGCCGGTTCAGGGTCTGGTAGCGCTGCAGGTCGAGCTTCGAGTTCTGCAGGAGCGCCTGATCGCGGGAGAGCTGGCCCTGGTACTGGGCGAGCAGCGCCTCGTAGGGCCGGGAATCGATCTGCGCGAGTTCGTCGCCGGCCTTCACGGTCTGGCCCTCGCGGAACTTCACCTGGGTGAGATAGCCGCTGATCTGCGACTTCACCGTCACGGTAGCCAGCGGCGTCACCGTGCCGAGGCCCTGGAGCACCACCGGCATGTCGCCGGTCGTGACCGCCGCGACGCCCACCGCCTGCGGCATGTCGGCGCCGCCGTGCCGGCCGCCGCGGCCGCCGCCCTTGTGCGCCGTCGCGGGCTCCGCGCCCTTGTCGGTGCGCGCCTCGTACCAGCGATGACCGATCGCCCCGGCGCCGGCGAGCAGCATCAGGATCACGAGCCAGCGGATCGGCCGGAAGCGCCGCGTCCGGACCTCCCGCGCGGGCGCCTCGCCGGGCTGGTAAGCCCGGGCCGTGTCGGTCCGGATCGGTGAACTCTCGTTCATGCCTGACTAGAGCACATGCCGGTCGCCTGCGCGACCGGCGGCACCCTATCCCTCGCTGTCGAAGCCCCCACTCCGCCTCCGGAACGCCGCGTCCCGAAGACCTGTCCTGAAGCCGCCCTGTCCCTCGGGAACCGACGGCTCCGATCCCGTGTGCGGGAGCATACGCCCATAAAGCTGTCCGGGCCCCGAACGGCTCCTTACCGCGGCGACATGTTCACCTGCGGGTTCACCTGCGAGGTCACCTGCGAGGTCACCTGTCGGTGCACTTACCGGTGCCCGGCCAATGCGCCGTCACTAGGGCGGCGACGTTTCAGTCGTGTTGCTGGGTCCCGCCGGCCGCATCCGGCGCCGCATAGGCCCGCAGCACCGCGCGGAAGGCGTCATCCACCGGGGTGACGGTCACGGCGCGGCGCAGGCCGATCCCGACGCCGCCGATCAGCAGCGCCAGGATCAGGCAGCCGAGGACCGTGCGTGAGGAAGGCCGCATCGTCGCATCCGGAAGACCCGCCCGACGATCGGAGCGGCCGCCTCCGGACATGCCGAAAGGGCCACCGACCCGCAAGTCGATGGCCCTTCTTGGGGACCGGAGCGGAACCCCGCTGACGGAGCGAGGGGGCGAAGCTCCGTCGGCGTGTGCGCCGCTCCGGCCGTGATCCGAACCTAAGATACGGGTGATGAATGTCAACATTCGTCAGCCGGTGCGTGCGCGTCGGAATCCGGGTCTGTGCGACCGCGCACATTCCGCAACGCGCGGCGCCCATGCTACAGGCCGGCGATGCCGACCCCCTCGATGCCCGGCGCCCACAGCCGCGCCCCATGACGCCCGCCTTCATCAACCCCGTCTTCGACGCCCTCCCCACGACGGTGTTCGAGACCATGTCCCGGCTCGCGCGGGTCCACGGCGCGATCAATCTCGGCCAGGGCTTCCCCGACGATCCCGGGCCGGAGGATGTCCGCGAGCGGGGCGCGCGGGCGCTCCGCGACGGCTGGAACCAGTATCCCCCGATGATGGGGCTGCCGGCCCTGCGGGAGGCGGTCGCCGCCCATTACGCGCGGCACCAGGGTCTCGTCCTCGACCCGGAGACCGAGGTGATGGTCACCTCCGGGGCCACGGAGGCGCTGGCCGGCGCGCTCCTGGCGCTGATCGAGCCCGGCGACGAGGTCGTGCTGTTCGCGCCCATGTACGACGCCTACCTGCCCCTCGTGCGGCGGGCGGGCGGCGTGCCGCGGATCGTGGCGCTGCAACCCCCGGCCTTCCGCCTCGACGAGGCCGCGCTGGCGGAAGCCTTCGGGGCGCGGACCCGCGTCGTGGTGCTGAACAATCCCCTCAACCCGAGCGCCACGCTGTTCGCCCCCGAGGATCTCGACCTGCTCGCCCGCTACTGCCAGCGGTTCGACGTGACCGCGCTCTGCGACGAGGTCTGGGAGCACGTGGTGTTCGACGGTGCGCGCCACCGGCCGCTGATGGCGCTGCCCGGGATGCGGGAGCGGACCGTCAAGATCGGCTCGGCGGGCAAGATCTTCTCGCTCACCGGCTGGAAGGTCGGCTTCGTGATGGCCGATGCCCGTCTGATGCGCGGGCTCGCCAAGGCGCACCAGTTCCTCACCTTCACCACGCCCCCGAACCTCCAGGAGGCGGTGGCCTACGGGCTGGGCAAGCCGGCCCCGTGGTTCGAGGCCATGCGCGCCGGCTATGCCCGGTCCCGCGACCGGCTCGCGGACGGCCTGCGCGGCCTCGGCTTCACCGTGCTGCCGGCCCGGGCCACGTGGTTCCTCAACATCGACGTCGCGAATCTCGGCTACGCCGACGACGCGGCATTCTGCGAGGCGCTCGTCACCCGGCACGGCGTCGCGGCGATCCCCGTGAGCGCCTTCTACCCGGACGCCGCCGTCCGCAACATCGTCCGGCTGTGTTTCGCCAAGGACGACGCCACCCTGGATGCGGCCCTCGACCGCATGAGCGGTCTTGCCGGGAGGGCGGCGTGACCCGCGGCGGCCCCGTCCTTGCGGGGATCCGACCGGGGGGCCACATCGTTGCGGACGATGACTTCCCGACGGATCCCGACCATGGACTTCACCCAGGCTGCCCAGGCCGGGCGTTTCGCCCGTGCCGAGACGTTCCCCGGGGGCGCGACGCCCTCCAACCCCGCCTTCCTGAAGGCGGATCTCGGCCGGGAGGCGAGCCTCGCCCGGCTGGAGACGCTGGCCCACCTGATGGACACGGCCTTCGTCATCCCGGGCATCAACCGGCGGGTCGGGTTCGACGCGCTGATCGGCCTCGTGCCGGTGATCGGCGACGTGGCCGGCATGGTGATCTCCTCCTTCATCGTCTACGAGGCGAAGCGCCTGGGCGCGCCGCGCTGGCTGCTGGCCCGGATGGGGATGAACGTCGCCTTCGACGGGCTGATCGGTGCGGTGCCGCTGGCGGGCGACCTGTTCGACGCCGCCTTCAAGGCCAACCGCCGCAATGTCCGTCTGCTGCGCCGCTGGATGGAGCGCAGCGGCGGTCTGCGTCCCACCGAGATCGAGGGCACCGCGACCCGGCTCGACGGCTGAGCCCCCTCAGCCGCTCCCCGTCCGGCCGGTCCTGGGGCTGCCCGGATCTCTGGGCAAGCCCCGGGGCAGCGGGATGGCGCGCGGCACGGGCCGGGAGACAGCACGGATGAACGAGGTCACGCGTCCCGGCGAGAGCGAGGTCGTGCCCGCGCCGATGCCCGGCGCCCAGCCGCTGGTCCTGCGGCCGGACGAGGGGGCACCGGTCCCGGTCGCCGCCGCGGGCCGGCGTACCCGCCTGTCGCCGCTCAACCGGCGCCGCCTCGACAATTTCCGCCGCAACCGGCTCGGCTACGGGTCGTTCCTGATTTTCGCGGTCCTGTTCGTCCTCAGCCTGTTCGCGGAATTCATCGCCAACGACCGCCCGATCCTGCTGTCCTACAAGGGCGAGTGGCTGGTCCCGGTGCTGGTCGATTATCCCGAGGAGAAGTTCGGCGGCTTCCTCGCGACGACCGATTACCGGTCCTCGGAGATCCGCAAGGAGATCGTGGCGAACGGCTGGGCGCTCTGGCCGCCGATCCCGTTCTCGTACGACACGATCAACGAGGATCTGCCGACGCCGTCGCCGTCGCCGCCCACCTGGATGCTCACCGACGCGCAATGCCGGCCCGTGGCCGAGAAGCTCGGCGGCACGGGCTGCGCGGACATTCCCTGGCACTGGCTCGGCACCGACAACACCACCCGGGACGTGCTCGCGCGGGTGATCTACGGCTTCCGAATCTCGGTGCTGTTCGGCCTGATCCTGGCCGCGGTCTCCTCGGTGATCGGCGTCGTCGCGGGGGCCGTGCAGGGTTATTTCGGCGGCTGGGTCGATCTCGCCTTCCAGCGCTTCATCGAGGTCTGGGGCGGCATCCCGACCCTCTACCTGATCATCATCATCTCGGCCTTCATTGCCCCGGGCTTCTTCGTCCTGCTCGGGATCATGCTGCTGTTCTCGTGGGTGGCGCTGGTCAGCGTCGTGCGCGCCGAGTTCCTGCGAGCCCGGAATTTTGAATACGTCCGGGCCGCGCGGGCGCTGGGCCTGTCGAACATCCGCATCATGACGGTTCATCTGCTGCCGAATGCCATGGTGGCGACCCTGACCTTCCTGCCGTTCATCCTGAACGGCTCGATCACCACCCTGACGTCCCTGGACTTCCTCGGCTTCGGCCTGCCGCCGGGCTCCCCCTCCCTCGGAGAGCTTCTCGCGCAGGGCAAGGACAATCTGACCGCGCCGTGGCTCGGATTGACCGGCTTCCTGGTCATCGCCGTGATGTTGAGCCTGCTCGTCTTCGCCGGCGAGGCTGTGCGCGATGCCTTCGATCCGCGTAAGACTTTCGTCTAACGTCGCGATCGGCGGGCGAAAATGACGCAGGCGCCCCGCCCGTCTTTCCACAACTGTACGAAGATCGAGCGTTGTCCCGGCATGACCGCAGGGCAATCGTGAGCGATCGTCTAGGTGCGCCCTCGGTCCGGGCGGTAAAGGTCTCTGCCGCCAGCGAAAACCCGGCTCCAGGATCCGGCTAGCATTCGTGGGACCGGCGGGGATAAAGCGCTTCAGAAGTGCGCCTCAAGTGCCATCAATGCAACCATACCCTGTAAGCCCAGCCGCGTGATCGAGGTTTAGACTTCTGCACGATCACAGATAATTGTATGAATCGCCTTGCATTTTCTGGACGCTGTCTTAACTCGCGAAAAGTGAGGATCCAACCAGGCTTTTGCGCCGAGGAAAGAGAGAATGTCAGAAGCTGCGCCGACATCGCAATTGGACTACATCGAACGGACCGTGGACGTCGTCGCGGCCTACGTTTCCAACAACTCGCTACCCTCGGCCGATTTGCCGGCCCTGATCGCGAGCATCCATGAGGCCCTGAACGCGATCGGATCCGGCCCGGTCGCCCCGGCGACCGAGAGCGTCGAGCGGCCGACGCCGGCTCAGATCCGCAAGTCGATCCGCCCTGACGGACTGGTCAGCTTCATCGACGGCAAGTCGTACAAGACGCTGAAGCGCCACCTGACCAAGCACGGGCTCGATCCGCAGAGCTATCGGGAGCGCTACGGCCTGCCGGCCGATTACCCGACCACCTCGGCGAACTACTCGGCCCAGCGCTCGGCTCTCGCGAAGAGCCTCGGTCTCGGCCAGCCGGGCCGGTCTCAGTCCGCCGACAAGGATGCGGAACCCGCTGACGAGGCGGTCTCCGCCCCCGCCCCGAGCCGGCGCAAGGCTTCGGCCGCCGCGACCAAGCCGCGTGCCGGCCGCAAGGTCGAGGCCGCCTGATCGCGGCGGCGGAAGCCGGACGGTCGTAGGCGCGCGATCGGAGACGGTCGCGTCCTCACCGTCCGCAGGTCCTGCAGGGCGCCCTGGCGCGCTGTGGGTTCAGGCCGGCTGCGGTCCGGCCAGACGGTCACGCGGCCGCCGATCAGGCCGCGAGCCGCCCATCCAGCGGAAAGACCTTGGCGGGGTTCAGCATCCAGTCCGGATCGAACACCGCCTTCACCCGCATCTGCTGCTCGAGATCGACCTGATCGTACTGGAAGCGCATCAGGTCGCGCTTCTCGATGCCGACGCCGTGCTCGCCGGTGAGGCAGCCGCCCACCTCGACGCAGAGCTTCAAGATCTCGTCGCCCGCGGCCTCGGCCTTCTGCAATTCGCCGGGCGTGTTGATGTCGAACAGGATCAGCGGATGCAGGTTGCCGTCGCCCGCGTGGAACACGTTGGCGACCCGCAGGCCCTTCCCGGCGCAGATCGCGCCGATCCGCTCCAGCACCGGACCGAGCTGGCCGGTGGGGATCGTGCCGTCCATGCAGATGTAGTCGGAGATCCGGCCGGTGGCCCCGAAGGCCGATTTCCGGCCCTTCCAGATCGCGGCCGATTCCGCCTCCGAGCGCGAGACCCGCACGCTGGTCGGGCGGAAATCCTTGGCGATCGTCTCGATCCGCGCCAGCATCGCGTCGCACTCGGCATCCGAGCCCTCGACCTCGATGATCAGCATCGCCTCGGCGTCGCGGGGGTAGCCGGCCTGGGCGAAATCCTCGGTGATGAGGATCGCCTCGCGATCCATGTACTCGATCGCCACCGGGATGATGCCGGCCGCGATGATCGCGGCCACGCAGTCGCCCGCATCCTCCACCTTCGAGAAGCCGACCAGCACCGGCCGCGCCCCTTCCGCCGCCCGCAGGATCCGCACGGTGGCCTCGGTGACGATGCCGAGCTGACCCTCCGAGCCGCAGACGAGGCCGAGCAGGTCGTAGCTGCCGCTGTCGAGGTGTTCGCCGCCGATCTCCACCACGGTGCCGTCGTTGAGCACCAGGGTGACGCCAAGCAGGTTGTTGGTGGTCACGCCGTATTTCAGGCAGTGGGCGCCGCCGGAATTCATCGCGATGTTGCCGGCGATCGTGCAGGCGAGCTGGCTCGACGGATCGGGGGCGTAGAAGAAGCCCTCGTGGGAGACCGCCCCCGAGATGGCGAGGTTGGTGATGCCGCTCTGCACCCGGGCGGTGCGATTGGCGAAGTCGAGGTCGAGGACCTTGGTCATCTTGCCGACGCCCAGGATGATCGCGTCGGCCTGCGCGATGGCGCCGCCCGCGAGCGAGGTGCCGGCGCCCCGGGGGACGACCCGCACGTTGTTGGCGTGGCAATAGGCCATCACGGCGGCCACTTCCGCGGTGGTGGAGGGCAGCACCACGGCGAGCGGCATCTGCCGGTAGGCGGTGAGCCCGTCGGTCTCGAAGGCCCGGCGCTCGTCCTCGCTGACCACCAGCGCCTCCGGCGCGACCAGGGGCGCGAGGCCGGCCAGGATCGCGTCGCGGCGGGCGAGGATCGCGGGATCGGGGTCGGGGAAGCGGATGGTCATGGGGCTTGTGCCCTCCTTGGGCCCGCGGCGCGGGGTGGCATGCGGGATGGCGTGCCGGCAGCATGGACCGCGGCGGCCGCGCCTTCAACCGGCGTGCGGCGCTGCGTCGTCCCCGCGTCACATTTCAACCACGACGGCTGCCTAGCGTCGCCGGACACGCTTCGCTGCGCCGATCCGCGAGCCCGGCCCTCGGTGCCGGATCCGGTCGACGGGTCCAGAACGGAAACGATGAACGCTCCCGCCTCCAGCGCCCTGCGCGACGATCGTTACGACGCGCCGTCGGCGCATCTCGCCACCACCCGTGACCTCGGGATCCGCAGCCTCCAGCTCGGCATCGCGGCCCTGCAGGAGGCGAGCGCGGCCTTCCAGGGCCGGCTCGGCGCGGCCTTCGAGGAGGCGGTGCAGACGATCCTGCAGAGCAAGGGCCGGGTCATCGTCAGCGGCATCGGCAAGAGCGGCCATGTCGGCCGTAAGATCGCCGCGACGCTGGCCTCCACCGGCACGCACGCCTTCTTCGTCCACCCCACCGAGGCGAGCCACGGCGACCTCGGGATGATCGCCCGGGACGACGTCATCATCGCCCTGTCGTGGTCGGGGGAGACCGCGGAGCTGTCCGACCTCGTCGGCTTCAGCCGCCGGTTCTCGATCCCCCTGGTCGCCATCACCCGCAACGGCGAGAGCACGCTGGGCAAGGCCGCCGACGTGCTGCTGGAACTGCCCCGGGTGCGGGAATCCTGCCCGCACGACCTCGCGCCGACCTCCTCCAGCCTGATCCAGCTGGCCCTGGGCGACGCCCTGGCGGTGGCGCTCCTGGAGCGGCGCGGCTTCACCTCGGCGCGCTTCCACACCCTGCATCCCGGCGGCACCCTGGCCGCCCGCCTCAAGACCGTGCAGCAGGTGATGCACGGCCCCCAGGACATGCCGCTGGTCCACGAGACCGCGCTGATGTCAGAGGTGCTGATCGAGATCGCGGCGCGGCGCTACGGCTGCGTCGGCGTCACGGACGCGGCCGGGCGCCTCGTCGGCATCGTCACGGACGGCGACCTGCGCCGCCACATGGGCCCCGCGATCCTCGACACGCCGGTCACGGACATCATGACCCGCGATCCGATCACCGTGGAGCCGCACAAGCTCGCCCAGACCGCGCTGGAACTGATGAACCGCCGGCTGATCACGGCGGTCTTCGCGGTCACGGATGGACGGCCCGTGGGCATCGTGCACGTCCACGATCTGCTGCGCGTCGGCATCGTCTGAGGCCGTTCGGAACCGGCGGGTCCGATCCTCGCCCCCGTCCTGAGGCCTCCGCCGCGCTGCGGCCCCTCGGGATGAGGACGGAGGGTCGGACGACCGGCGCCGCTCACAGCCGCGCCAGCAGCTCCGCCTTCTTGGTCGAGAATTCCGCATCGGTGAGCACGCCGCGCGCATGGAGCGCGGCCAGACGCTCGATGGTGGCGAGCACGTCGTCCGATGATGACCGATCCGGCGCAGGCGCTGCGGCGGGACCCTGGATCCCGGCCGCATCCACCGGATGCGGATCCGCCGGGTGAGTGCCCGCGGGGTAAGTGTCCGCGGGGTGAGTGTCTCCTGGGCGTGGATCCGCTTGGCGCGGCGCGGCGACCTCCGCCTCGATCCGGCGCAGGCGGTCGAGGGCGACGGCTCCGGCCGGCCCGGTGAAGCCGAGGCTTCCATCCGCCTGCGACACGCCGGTGATGCGGTGCTCACCGGTGTCGTAGAGAGCCACCCCCGCCCCCGATTCGACCGCGAGCCGCCGGCTGTCCGGGAAATAGGCGTAGCGCAGCCCGTTCTGCGCTCCGGTGCTCGCCGGGTTCCCGAGACCGGCCGGCCACCACTCGCCGCCGCCCCGGAGGGCCGCAGGGGCCGCATCCGAGAAGCCGCCCGCCGGGAGCGCCCCGGCCAGCTCGGTGCAGAGCGCACCGACCCGCGCCTTCAGCGCGTCGTCGAACATCCGGCCGACCATCACCATGCCGCCGGCGAACCACTGGCCCATGCCGCCGAGATCCGGATGGTCGAACTGCGCCATCGTGCCGTGGCCGCGCTCCAGCGCCTGCACGAGATGGCGCACCGCATCCAGGCTGACCCCGTGGCGCTCGGCCACGCTCTGCAGCCCCGAGGCGTGGTCCAGCGGTCCGTCGTCGAAGAAACCGTCGCGCGGGGCGCTGTCGGACGGGTTCATGAGCCAGCTCCCGATTCGTCGCAGGGCGGACCAGATCGGTGCAGGCCCGGCGATCCGCCATCCGGCGTGCCGGGCCTGCGGCGGTGAGCCCCAGGCCGGCCACGACGTTGCGCTGCGGACACAATCCCTGGTCGAAGGCACCGGTTCCGGCCGTCTCAGTCCGCGGCGGGCGGGAACGGACCCGCGATGGTGAAGTCGGTGATCGGCCGGCGGCCGTTCGGCGTCTCGCGGGGCCGCTGCTCCTCGGTGAGTTCGGTCTCGGGCGTCTTGCGGCCGACCGCGAAGGCGGCCTCGATCCGGTGGTTCTCGGGCAGGCGCAGGATCTCGGGGGCACGGACATGGTCGAAGCCGACCATGCCGTGGGCGTGCCAGCCCTGGTGGATCGCCTGGAGCTGGAAGGCCAGCGAGGCGGTGCCGGCGTCGAAGGAGTGGCTGTAGGAGGGCTTGAGCTCGTCGCCGACCTTCATGAGCCCGTTCGAGACCAGGAACAGGATCGCGCCGGTGCCGGATACCCATTTCTGGTTGCCGGGCACGAGCAGGCCGAGGAAGGTCTCCCAGTGGGCGTCGCCGCGGAGCGCGTAGAGGAAGCGCCAGGGCTGCGAGTTGTAGGCGGAGGGCGACCAGCGCGCCGCCTCGATCATCCGCATCAGCTCGGCTTCGGGCACGGCCTCGCCCGTGAAGGCGCGGGGCGAGTGCCGCTTCACGAAGACCGGATCGATGTCGTGGTCGGCGCGGCGGGGCGGGGGCAGGCTCAAGGGATTCGTCTCCGAAGGGCGGGGCGCCCGGGCGGCCGAGCTTGCCCGAAACGCCTGCCCGGAGGCAAACCCGATGCCGACCCGATGCCGACCCTAGGCCACGCTGCGCTCGATCTCCTCCTCGTCGCAGATCACGCCGGCATTGCCCTCGAACTCCGCCGCGAGGTCCACGGGGGCGTGGGTCGGCGCCGGCGAGACCCGGTCGCGGGCGAAGGTCGCCAGGAACAGGCGCATCACGTGGCGGACGCCCGCATCGTTGATGGTGCGCTGGTCCTCGTTGTAGTAGCGCCCGGCATTCACGTTGCTCGTGACGATGTCGTAGGCGGGGAAGTAGACCGCCCGCGGGTCGCCGCGGCCGACCACCTCGCCGGCCGCCACCCGCAGCACCGACTTGGAGTAGCTGTTCGACTCCATCACGTGCCGGTCCATGTAGGTGGCGATCATCGGCACCGGCGAGACCGTGAAGATCACCCGCGCCTTCGGGTTCACGCTCCAGAGCCGGTCGAGGAAGCCGTTGAGGTCGCCGAGCACCTCGCCCGCGCCGGCATTGACGCATTCGTAGAGGTCCGGATCGAAGGTCCCGCCCGCGACCCCGGGGGCGAGCGGCAGCGCCGCCCCGTCGGCTCGCCAGCGCCAGCCTTCCGTGAGGCCGAGTGTCAGCACGAACACGTCCAGGGTCTCGAACAGGCGGCGCACCTCGGCGAGATGCGCATCGCGCGCCGCGACCACCTCGGCCTCGCTGGCGAAGCCCGCCGGCTCGACCGTGGGGCGGAACGGGTCGACGTAGCGGCCGTCGTCCCGCAGCCACGCCTTCAGCTCCGGCTCGAACTTGCCGTAGGCCCGGTCGAACAGCTGCACGAACTGGCGTGTGTAGTAGAGGTTGCCGTAGCGCGCCGAGAACGTGCCGAACTGCCGGGCATTGGCCTCCTCGGCGCTCATGCCGGGGGGCGGCGGCTCGGTCAGGTAATAGTTGAAGCCGGCGCCGCGCACCGCCTCGGCCACCCGCTGCGCGAAGCAGGAGCCGCCGGTGGCGACCTTGTCGGTCGGCCCGATGACGAACGTGTCCTTCGGGTGCGGATTGACCGCGAAGGGCGGCACGTTGGTGACGACCTTGCGCCAGAATCGCTCGGCCGGTAGACCCGTATACGGATTCAACGCCATCTTCGAACCCTCTTCTTCACGACGGCGGCAGGCCCTCGGGGGCGCTGACCCGTCCGCTGACACCGGCACGCGACGTGGCCCTGAACGACCTGCCCCGGCGCGCCCGCAGCGCGTTCACCCTCGCGACACCCAGTTGGGCGCCCACCTGGGCGACACCATGGCGGAACCGCGCCCGCGCCGCCACGACCCGTGACGGGCCGAGCATCGCGGTGCTGGGCAATTGCCAGGCGCGGGGCATCGCCCGGGCCATGCGCCTGCTCGCGCCGAAGAGCCCGGTCCGCTACCTGCCCATGGGCTCGCTGAAGCGCGACCACGGCCATGTTGACGGCTTGATCCGGACCCTGCGCGCCCACGACCACGTCTTCTCGCAGGCCTTCCCGGCCGGGCTGATCCCGGGCGGCGACGTCGCCACTCTGCGCGCGGCCGACCCGCGGCTCAAGCTCTTCCCGTCGATCGTGTTCTCGGCCTTCCACCCGGACATGGTCTATGCCGGCCAGGCCTCGGACCTCGCCGCCCTGAAGCTCGCGCCGTCGCCGATGGGCCAGTACCACTCGGCGATCGTCCTCACCGCCCACCGGCTCGGCCTCGAGCCGCAGCGCACCGCCGGCCTGTTCCGCGAGGAGGTGTTCGCCCGCCTGGGCTATCTCGACCATTGGGATCCGGCGGTGCGCGAACTCGTCGGCGCGGCGGATGCCCTGGGCTTCGGGCTGGAGCGGGAGGTGACCCGCTGGGCGCGCCGCGGCGCCTTCATGCATCTGATGAACCATCCCAAGGTCCATGTCCTCGGCGACATCGCCCGGCGGCTGCTGCTGGAGAACGGGCTCACGCCCGAGCCCGTGGAGATCGAGGATTACCTCGGCGACGAGCTGGCACAGGACGTGGTCTGGCCGCTCTACCCGCCCATCGCCGAGCATTTCGGGCTGACCGGCTCATACCTGTTCAAGGCCAAGCCCCGGGGCGACGACTTCCCGGTGCTCTACGACCTCTCGGGCTTCATCGCGGCGAGTTTTGCCATCTACGACGCGACGTCCCCTGGGGATCTCGCCTGTCCCCGGGTGGACGCTTGGCTCGCCGCGCCGGAGATCGTCGCGCTGTTCCGGCGCGGTTGAGGCCGTCTCCGGCCGTGAAGGGCGTCCGACCGAAGGATGCGGACGGCCCGTGATCCGGGAGGCGGCGTCTCAGCCTGCCGTGCAGAGCTGGCTGTCGCAGTCGGTCGCGCCGAGGCCCTCGACCATCATCCGGACCAGCCGGTTGACCTCCTGCACCTGGAAGGGCTTGCGCAGGAACAGGCTGCCCGGCACGCCGCTGCGGCGGTTCGTGTCCGTCGAGGAGTAGACCACCGGACGGTCCGGATGGATCGCCCGGAAGGCATGGGCCACGGTCCAGCCGTCGATCAGCCCCGGCAGGTGGATGTCGGTGAACAGCCAGTCGATCGCATCGCCCCGGTCGCGCAGGACGGTCAGCGCCGCCTCGCCCGTCGAGGCCTCGATCACCCGGATGCCGTGCGTCTCGCACAGGCTCGCGATGATCTCGAGGAGCAGGTAGCTGTCCTCGACGATGAGGACGCACTGGGCGGGGCGCATGACGGAGGTCCGGTTTTCGGCCCGTCGATTAGGAAGCGTTAGGGTTGAGGATTCCTTAAGGTCCCGGCCGGAACCGTTACGGTGCGGAAGCCCCGCGCCTGTTGCCGCGCCGCAACCGACACGGCCGAAATGGCCCTTCGCCTCCGTCCGCCCCGCCGCCGCCGCATTCCGGGCGTGTCCCGGGTGCGTCAGCGCACGCCATCGCTCGGTGCGGACCGTCACCACGGCCGCCGCGCCGCGCGACGGAACCGTCGCTTAACCATCCCCGCCTACCAACGGCGCCAGGACTATGCGGACCCGCCTCGAAGACCCGCAGCCGGCCTTCGGCACCGCTCGAGGAGTTTTTCAGACCATGCCCCAGCGTTTCCGCGCCGCCGCCCTCGGCCTCGCCCTCGTCGCCGCCCTCGGCCTCGGCGCCTGCAGCAACGACAAGGACCTCGCCGACGCCTCCGCCTTCGGGGCCGGCGCCGCGACCCCGGGCAGCGCGCAGGACTTCGTCGTCAATATCGGCGATCGGGTCTTCTTCGAATCGGATTCCACCGACCTGACGCCCACCGCGACCGCCACCCTCGACAAGCAGGCCGCGTGGCTGCAGCGCTACCCGCGCTACACCTTCATCATCGAGGGCCATGCCGACGAGCGCGGCACCCGCGAGTACAACTTCTCCCTGGGCGCCCGCCGGGCCCAGGCGGTGAACGACTACCTCGCCACCCGCGGCATCGCGGGCAACCGCATGCGGACGGTGTCGTACGGCAAGGAGCGGCCGGTGGCGGTGTGCAACGACATCTCCTGCTGGTCGCAGAACCGCCGGGCGGTGATCGTCCTCGACCGCGGTGCCGGAGCGTAAGCCGTCGGGACGCGTTACCCGGAGGCGGCCCCGGCCGCCGCCGCGCCGCAGTTTTGCCGCGGTGCGGCGCATCTGTTAGGGCCTCGCGCCGCCACCGGATCGCACCCCCACCATGTCCGCCCGTCTTCGCACTCGCCTCGCGCTCACCACGATCCTGGGAGCCGTGCTCCTCGGCCACCCGGCCGTCGCGCAGGACGCCTCCGAACTGGTGGTGCGCCTCGGCCGCATCGAGAACCAGTCCCGGCTCATGGCCGGCCAGATCGAGACCCTCCAGTACGAGAACCGCCAGCTCAAGGAGCAGCTGCGCAAGTTCCAGGAGGACGTCGAGTTCCGCCTGAACGAGGGCAAGGGCGGCAAGCCCTCGGCCGCTCCCGCGCCGTCGGGCCCCGTCAACGGCGGGAATCCGGGCGCCGGACGCCCCGGCAAGCGCGGCGACGCCTTCGACCCGGCCCAGGCCCCCGGCGCCCCGGGCACCCCGATGCAGCTCGGCAGCACCCAGCCCTCGGCGCCGCTGCCGCCCCGGGAGGCCGTCGAGGCGGCCGAGGCTGCGCCCCGGCCGCAGCGCCTGCCGCAGGGTGCGATCAACGGGGAGGACGAGGACGCGGAGGCCGGCGCCCCCGGCTACGACGAGCCCGTGGACCTGCGGCCGCCGGCCCGGACCGGGGCGATCCCGGCGCGGCCCTCCGAGAGCGTCGCGGCAACCCGGACGGGCGATCCGGCCGCCGATTACGATGCCGCGGTCGAGCTGTACCGGGCCAAGCAGTACGAGCAGGCCGAGATGGGCCTGCGCCAGTTCATCCAGTCGCATCCCCGCGACAACCGCGTCGCCGGCGCGACCTACTGGCTCGGCGAGAGCTACCTCGCCCGCGGCCGCAACCGCGAGGCCGCCGAGCAGTTCCTGAAGGTCTCCACCGACTACGCCCGCTCCTCCCAGGCGCCCGATGCCATGCTGAAGCTCGGCGTCACGCTCAACGCGCTCGGCGCCCGCGAGCAGGCCTGCGCGACCCTGGCCGAGCTCGACCGGAAATTCCCCAATGCCGGCAGCGGCGTCCGTCAGGGCGTCGCCCGCGAACAGAAGCGCGCCCGCTGCGGCGCCTGAGCGACCCGGGCGACCCGGTCCTCGGCGCCCTCCGCCCCTGGCTCGATCCGGCCGCGCGCGGCGGGCGGGGTGTCCTCCTCGCCGTCTCGGGCGGCCCCGATTCGAGCGCCCTGCTGTATGCCGCCGCTGCCCTGCGCGACGCTGGCCCGGTCGCCGTGCAGGTCGCCACCGTGGATCACGGCCTGCGACCGGGCTCGAAAGCCGAGGCCGAGGGCGTCGGCCGTGCCGCCCGGGATCTGGGCCTGCCCCATGCACTCCTGACCTGGGCGGGTGCGAAGCCCGGCACCGGCCTGCAGGATGCGGCCCGCACCGCCCGCTACGCCCTGCTCGCCGCTCAGGCCGCGGCGATCGGCGCCGGTCTCGTGCTCACCGGACATACGCAGGATGACCAGGCCGAGACGGTGCTGATGCGGCTCGCGGCCGGCAGCGGCCTCGCGGGGCTTGCCGGCATGCGCGCGGAGCGGACCTTGGCCGCCGGCCTCAGCCTCGGGCGCCCGTTCCTGCATCTGCCGAAGGCGACCCTGGTGGCGTGGTGCGAGGAGCGCGGCATCGCGTATGTCCGCGATCCCGCCAATGGGAATCCGCGCTTCGCCCGCGGCCGCCTGCGCGAGGCTTGGCCGGTTCTGGAACGCGAGGGCCTGACCCCGGCGCGTCTCGCCCGGCTCGCCGAGCGCGCCGCCCGCGACGAGGCCGCGCTCCGGAGCGCGGCGGAGCAGGCCCTCGACAGGACGGGGCGGCCCGGACCGGGGGCGGGGACGGGTCTGCGCCTCGACGGAGCCGCCCTGGCGGTTCTGCCGGATGCCGTGGTCCTGCGCTGCCTCGATCTCGCCCTGACCCGGGCCGGCGCGGCACCGCGCCGCCTCGAACGCCTCGAGGCCCTGGTCCTCGAATCGCTCCTGCCGGCCCTGCGCCGCCGTGAACCGATCCGGCGCACCCTGGCGGGGTTTCTCGTCTCCGCCGATTCGGGGGGAGCCGTGAGCCTCGCCCCCGCTCCGCCGCGCCGAAGCAGGGGGGCAGGTGCTGCCCTCGCCGCAGGGGCTCCCGAATTACTTGGCAAGGGAGAGCCCCCCGCCTACATTGGTGACGTGTGCACGGATGGACCGGAACAGCCGCGTGGCATGTCCGTCCTGGGGGTCGCACGCGCCAAGGATTGATCGATGAACCCGAATTTTCGCAACTTTGCCTTGTGGGTCGTCATCTTCCTGCTGGTGCTGGCCCTGGTCACCCTGTTCCAGAACCCGGGGCACCGGGGCGGCGGCAGCGAGATCGCCTACAGCCAGCTCCTGAACGACGCCGATGCCGGCAAGATCCAGTCGGTGGTGATCTCCGGGCAGGACGTGTCCGGCACCTATGTCGGCGGCGGCAACTTCACGAGCTACGCGCCCAACGACCCGAGCCTGGTTTCCAAGCTCCAGGGCAAGGGCGTGCAGATCACCGCCCGTCCGCCGTCCGACAACACCCCCTGGTTCATCCAGCTTCTCGTGAGCTGGCTGCCGATCCTGGTCTTCATCGGCGCCTGGATCTTCCTGTCGCGCCAGATGCAGTCCGGCGCCGGTCGCGCCATGGGCTTCGGCAAGTCGAAGGCCAAGCTCCTGAACGAGGCCCACGGGCGCGTCAGCTTCGACGACGTCGCCGGCGTCGAGGAAGCCAAGGAAGACCTCCAGGAGATCGTCGAGTTCCTGCGCGACCCGCAGAAGTTCCAGCGGCTCGGCGGCCGGATCCCGCGCGGCGTGCTGCTCGTCGGCCCGCCCGGCACCGGTAAGACCCTGATCGCCCGGGCGGTCGCGGGCGAGGCCAACGTGCCGTTCTTCACGATCTCGGGCTCGGACTTCGTCGAGATGTTCGTGGGCGTCGGCGCCAGCCGCGTGCGCGACATGTTCGAGCAGGCCAAGAAGAACGCGCCCTGCATCATCTTCATCGACGAGATCGACGCGGTCGGCCGCCACCGCGGCGCCGGCCTCGGCGGCGGCAACGACGAGCGCGAGCAGACCCTCAACCAGCTCCTCGTGGAGATGGACGGCTTCGAGGCCAACGAGGGCGTGATCATCATCGCGGCGACCAACCGCCCCGACGTCCTCGACCCGGCCCTGCTGCGTCCCGGCCGCTTCGACCGCCAGATCATGGTGCCGAACCCGGACGTCACCGGCCGCGAGCGCATCCTGCGGGTCCACGTCCGCAAGGTGCCGCTGGCCCCCGACGTCGACCTGAAGACCATCGCGCGCGGCACCCCGGGCTTCTCGGGCGCCGACCTGATGAACCTCGTGAACGAGTCCGCGCTGCTGGCCGCCCGCCGCGGCAAGCGCATCGTGACGATGCACGAGTTCGAGGACGCCAAGGACAAGGTGATGATGGGCGCCGAGCGGCGCACCCTGGTGATGACCGAGGACGAGAAGCGGCTCACCGCCTACCACGAGGGCGGTCACGCCATCGTGGCGCTGAACGTCCCGGCCACCGACCCGGTGCACAAGGCGACGATCATCCCCCGCGGCCGGGCGCTCGGCATGGTCATGCAGCTGCCCGAGCGCGACAAGCTCTCCATGAGCTTCGAGCAGATGACCTCGCGGCTGGCGATCATGATGGGCGGCCGCATCGCCGAGGAGATGATCTTCGGGCGCGAGAAGGTGACCTCGGGCGCGCAGTCGGACATCGAGCAGGCGACGCGTCTCGCCAAGATGATGGTGACACGCTGGGGCTTCAGCCCCGAGCTCGGCACCGTCGCGTACGGCGACAACAACGACGAGGTCTTCCTCGGCATGTCGATGGGCCGGCAGCAATCGGTCTCCGAATCGACCGCCCAGAAGATCGACGCCGAGGTCCGCCGCCTCGTGGAGACCGGTCTGGAGGAGGCGCGCCGCATCCTGGCCGAGCACAAGGACGACCTGGAAGCCCTGGCGCAGGGTCTCCTCGAATACGAGACCCTCTCGGGCGAGGAGATCCGCAACCTGCTCAAGGGCCAGCCCCCGATCCGCGACGGCGGCGACGTGCCGCCGACCCCGGCCCGGGGCTCCTCGGTCCCCTCGGCGGGCCGCGGCCGGCCGAAGGAGAGCGACGGCGGCCTGGAGCCGCAGCCGCAGGCCTGAGGCACGGACAACAGCACGACCACCGGAAAGGGCGCCCCGCGGCGCCCTTTTTCGTGCCGGCGCCGGATGCGACGCGCGCACGGACCGCGTCGGCAGCCGCCTGTGACAATCCGGACGGCTCGTTTATGACTCGGCCGCGCCAACACGGCCGAAGCTTCGGTGCCGCCCACCCGGGGGTTGGGCCGGACTGGCCAAACGCTCACCCCGTCGCAGAAACGCTTCCATGCCGGTCTCGACCTATCTCGTCGTCGCCCTGGGCGCCGGCGTCGCCGGCTTCGTGCAGGGTCTGTCGGGCTTCGCCTTCGGCCTCGTGGCCCTGTCGTTCTGGGCCTGGGTGATCGATCCGAAGCTTGCCGCCATCCTCTCGGTGGCCGGGGGGCTCGCCGGCCAGATCGTCGCCGCCGTCTCGGTGCGGCGTGGCGTCGATCTCAAGAGCCTCGCGCCCTTCGTGCTCGGCGGCCTCGCCGGTATCCCACTCGGCGTCCTGCTGCTGCCCAGCCTCGACGCCGACCGGTTCAAGGCCCTGCTCGGCCTCCTGCTGATGGTCTGGTGCCCGGTGATGCTGTTCGCCCGGGACCTCCCGCGGGTCACGGCGGGCGGTCGGATCGCCGACGCCGCGGTCGGCCTTGCCGGCGGTGTCATGGGCGCCCTCGGCGGCTTCACGGGCGTGCTGCCGACCCTCTGGTGCACCCTGCGCCGCTACGAGCGCGACGTGCAGCGCACGATCGTCCAGAACTTCAACCTCGCGATGCTCGCGGTGACGATGATCACCTATCTCGCCTCGGGGATCATCACCCCGCCGGTCCTGCCGATGCTGGCCGTGGTCCTGCTGGCCATGCTGATCCCCACGCTCCTCGGGACCCGGGCCTATGGCGGCATCAGCGAAGTGGCGTTCCGCAGGCTCGTGCTGAGCCTGCTCACGCTCTCGGGCCTCACCCTCTTGGCGTCGGCGCTGCCCCGGCTCCTGTAAACGCCGCGCCGCCCCATTTAGAACGCCTTTGTCGGGAAGCAACCGATTCACCGTCGGGGAGCGTCCGGCTCCGGATTTCACCGAAATCTGCTAGGCTCTGCCCGGCCCGCCCTCGGGTCTCGGAGACGTCATGGTGCGCAAGTATTTCGGAACCGACGGCATCCGGGGCCGGGCCAACGGCGTGATCACGCCGGAGCTCGCCCTCAAGGTCGGGCAGGCCGCGGGCCTCGTGTTCCAGCGCGGCGACCACCGGCACCGGGTGGTGATCGGCAAGGACACCCGCCTCTCCGGCTACATGATCGAGACCGCGCTGGTGGCCGGCTTCACCTCGGTGGGCATGGACGTGCTGCTGCTCGGACCGGTGCCGACGCCGGCCGTGGCGATGCTGACCCGCTCCATGCGGGCCGATCTCGGCGTGATGATCTCGGCCTCGCACAACCCGTTCGAGGACAACGGCATCAAGCTGTTCGGGCCCGACGGGTTCAAGCTCAACGACGCGATCGAGCACGAGATCGAGGGGCTGATCGACGCCGACATGCACAAGCGCCTGTCCGGCTCCAACGATCTTGGCCGGGCCAAGCGCATCGAGAGCGTGCATGCCCGCTACATCGAGTTCGCCAAGCGGACCCTGCCGCGGCAGGTGACCCTGGACGGCCTGCGGGTGGTGGTCGACTGCGCCAACGGCGCGGCCTACCGGGTCGCCCCCGAGACCCTGTGGGAGCTCGGCGCCGAGGTCATCGCCATCGGCACCGAGCCGGACGGCTTCAACATCAACCGGGATGTCGGCTCGACCGCGCCCGCGGCGCTGATCGACAAGGTGCGCGAGCGCCGGGCCGATATCGGCATCGCGCTGGACGGCGATGCCGACCGGGTGCTGATCGTCGACGAGAAGGGGCATGTGGTCGACGGCGACCAGCTCATGGCGGTCGTGGCGCGCTCCTGGCAGGAGGACGAGCGCCTCACGCAGCCGGGTGTGGTCGCAACGATCATGTCGAATCTCGGCCTGGAGCGCTATCTCGGCGGCCTCGGTCTCACCCTGGCCCGCACGGCGGTGGGGGACCGCTACGTCCTCGAGCACATGCGCGCCCACGGCTACAATCTCGGGGGCGAGCAGTCCGGGCACATCATCATGTCGGACTACACGACCACGGGTGACGGCCTCGTGGCGGCCCTGCAACTGCTGAGCGTGGTGCAGCGGCAGAACCGGCCCGTGAGCGAGGTCTGCCACTGCTTCGACCCGCTGCCGCAGATCCTCAAGAACGTCCGCTACCGGAGCGGCGAGCCGCTCCGCCAGGACAGCGTGGTCAGCGCCATCGAGCACGCCCGCGAGCGGCTCGGCAATGCCGGCCGCCTGGTGATCCGCCCCTCGGGCACCGAGCCGGTGATCCGCGTCATGGCCGAGGGCGACGACCGCGGCCTCGTCAACGCGGTGGTCGACGAGGTGGTCGACGCCGTGACCCGCGCCGCGGCCTGACCGGTCAGGCCGCGGCGTAGGCGGCGCGCAACTCGGGCGGCGCGGTCACGCGCCACGCCCCCAGCAGCGCCGTCCGCAGGGTCTCCTCGTCGCAGAGATCGAGGTCGAGATTGGTCCAGCCGCGGCGTCCCCAGGCGCCGTCCAGGGGCGTGAACAGATCGGGCTCGGCCGCGCACAGGGCGGCCTGATCCGCGGGCGCGAGGCGCAGCACCACCCGGGCCTCCTCGACCCAGAGGGTCGCGAAGACCCGGCCGCCGACCCGGAAATCCGGGTTGCCGCTGTGCGCGCCCGTCACCGTCTCGGGCAGCATCGGGGCCAGGATGCGTACGTCCTCGGGACCCATGGGGATGTCAGCCGGTGCGGAGCCCGGGCAGCCGGGCGGCGATGGTCGGGGGGCGCATGGGTCCCATCCAAGACAGATGAACCGGACCAACCTGGGGATCCCCGGCGGCAGAGGCAAGCAAGTCGCGTCCGGATGACGGTTTCGACAGGCCGGCAACGGATGCGCAAGCCTAACATTTAACGTTAAGCCGGATTTAAGACGTTGCTTCCATCCTTCGCTGCGTACCCCGGGACCGCGCGCCGCGCGTCCGGCTCACGAGTCCAGTGAAGGAATCTCCATGGCCCGCTCCAAGCTGAACGCTTTGGTGCGTAGCCTGACGCTCGCGGCGAGCGTCGGCGCGCCCTGCCTCGCCGCGGCCGCGGATCTGCTGCTTCCGCCGCCGCCTCCGCCCCCGCCCCCGCCGATCGAGGTCGGCGGCGGCTGGTACCTGCGCGGCGACGTGGGCGCGAGCATCTACACCCGTCCGCGCTACAGCGACGCCTACGACTACACCGGCTATCCGGACGCCAACCGCGCCTTCGGCAACACGATCGGCGGCGGCGGCTTTGCCGGCGTCGGCGTCGGCTACCAGTTCACCCCGTTCCTGCGCGGCGACATCACCGGCGAGTACCGCTACTCGACCGGCCTGCGGGGCAGCGAGTATTACAAGGGCCCTGATTTCGACAACGGGCTCGGGTCGTACGGCGTGAACAAGTCGAGCGGAAACTTCGATTCCGCGGTGGTGCTCGCCAACGCCTATTTCGACCTCGGCACGTGGTACGGCATCACGCCGTTCATCGGCGGCGGCGTCGGCTACGCCTTCAACCACGTCTCGAGCTACTCGACGAACCAGCAGTTCACGAGCCCGACCTACGCCTACGATTACACCAATGCCGGCTGCGGCTGCATCCCGTACGCCCCGGTCTACGACCCGAACGGCAACGCGGTGTACAACACCAACAGCGGCAGCAAGTTCTACAAGGACAAGACGACCGGCAGCTTCGCCTGGGCGCTCCATGCCGGTCTCGCCTACAACGTGACCGACGCGCTGAAGATCGAACTGGCCTACCGCTACCTGAACCTCGGCAAGGCCGAGACGGGACCGGGCTTCGTGCCGTGCTGCACCGGCAGCCTGCAGGCGATCAAGGTGAAGGACATCGAGGCGCACGATGTGAAGATCGGCCTGCGCTACTACCTCGGCGGCCTCGTGGCGGCCCCGCTGCCGCCGCTGATGCCGGAGCCGATCCCCGGCCCGCTGGTGCGCAAGTACTGATCGGGTCTCGGTCCCGATCCCACCGACAGGCGATGACGGCGCGGAGGCTCTCCGCGCCGTTTCGCGTTTCCACGCCCCGTTCCGGTCGATCCGGGCCTGAACGCCGCCAACACCCGGCGCGTCACGCCGGGATTGCAATCTCCGGATTGGAAATCCGTCATCGTGTTCAGCAACGGAGAATTAAGGTTACCGACGTATCACCGGGGTGAGGCTCGATCCGCTGCCGTCTCTTGCTGTCCCAGGACGATCCCGATGCGTACCGTCACCTTTCCGCTGCTGGCGGTTCTCGGTCTCTGCGGCGTGAACACCGCCCGCGCCGCCGATCTGGACTACGATTACCTGCGCGGCGCCGATTACGATCCGGTCCCGGCTCCGGTGGTCGACTGGAGCGGCGTGTATCTGGGCGGCCACGGGGGGTATACCTCGGGTGGATTAGCACAGCGTGACGCGATGCAGTCCACGCTGGCGAATTACTTCAGTTATCGCGATATCGAAAACGAATTCAGCGTCTCGAAATTCCTGTCGCTGCCAGGCACCCGGACGCACGGTGCCAGCTTCGGCGCCTTCGCCGGGTTCAACGTGCAGTTCGACGACATCGTCCTCGGTATCGAGGCCGACTACACGCACACGAATCAGAACAGCTGGTCGACCAACAGCATCAGCCGCATCATGACCACATCCGGAGGCAACTCTGAAACCGTGAATCTGTCCGGAACGTCGAACACACGCATCGACGATTACGGCAGCATCAGAGCCCGGGCCGGCTACGCGTTCGGCAACCTGCTTCCCTACGTCACAGCCGGCGCCGCGATCGGGCAGGTGACGATCAACGACACGGTGGCGGTTCAGAATTACGGTTACAGCGCCACGACCTATGCGGCGAATCAGGCCCTGACGACCGGGCTTCCCGCGGCGGTCTACAATCACGGCTACGCGAGCTTCAATCCGAATTTCCCCCTCAACCGCTCGACGCCGGCCGGGCAGGGTGTCCAGACCATCCCGTACGCGCCGACGACGCTGACGGCGAATGCGCGGACCAAGACCATCGGCGGCGTCGCCCTCGGCTTCGGCCTGGAATACGCCATCACGCCCAACATCCTGGTGCGCGGCGAGTACCAGTACGTGCAGTTCCAGGACTTCAACGGCCACAAGGCAGAGTTGAACACCGTCCGGGGCGGCGCGGCCGTGAAGTTCTGATCACGCCTCCCGCAACGGCCGGATCCTGACCATGACTGACCGTCCCTTGAGGCTGTGGCCCCTGACGTCGCGCGCCGCGCTGCTAGCCGGTCTCGTGCTCGTCCATGGGCCGGCCTTCGCGGAGCGCCGCGGGGCGCATCACCCGACGCGCCGCGTCGTGCGGGTCCGGCCGGTGCCGGCCGCTCCGCCGCCGGTGCTGATACGGGACTACCTGCCGCGCAACCCCAACGTCCCGATGTACAACGAGCCGCCCCGCCGCGAGCCCGTCTGGTAAGGGCCGCGGGCCGCGCTCAGTTCTCCAGCTCGCTGTCCCAGTACAGGTAATCGAGCCAGGTGTGATGGTACTGGCGGTGGTCGAACTCGGGCTGCCGGTGGTGCAGCTCGTAGCGCGTCGGCCGCCGGGGTTCGGTCATCAGCGGCATGTCCGCCTCGGCCGGCGTGCGGTTGGCCTTCCGCAGGTTGCAGGGCGAGCAGGCCGCCACGACGTTCTCCCAGCTCGACAGCCCGCCCCGGGAGCGCGGCACCACGTGGTCGAAGGTCAGGCCCCCCGAGGGCAGCCGCAGGCCGCAATACTGGCAGCTGAAGCCGTCGCGCAGGTAGATGTTGTAGCGGGTGAAGGCCGGGCTGCGGGCCAGCGCCACGTAGTTCTTCAGCGCCACCACGCTCGGGACCCGCAGGGAGCGCGAGGGCGACCGTGCCTCGACGTCGTAGCTCGCCACCAGGGTGACGCGGTCGAGGAACAGGGCCGTGAAGGCGTCCTTCCACGACCAGAGGGAGAGCGGATTGTACGAGAGCGGCCGATAATCCGCGTTGAGGACGAGGGTTTGGAGATCCATCATCGGCGCGACTCTTCGGACTAGCTCTGGCGCGGAGAACGCGCGGGACCAGGCCGCCGCCCCGCCGGCCCGTCCGAACCGGCCCGCGGCCGATGCAGGACGAGCCGGCGCGCGGAGCGACGGCTTGACGGGAGAGGCGGAGGGAACAACAGGGCGGCGGGCCGGCGCGCGGGGGCGCCGGTCGATGCGGTAGCATCCGGAACGCGGCCGGGCCGGGCCGGCATCGCCACCGGCCGCGCCCTTTCGCGTAGCGACGAAAAGGCCCTGTCCATCAGGTGTTCATCTAATCCCAGCGTGACACCCTTGTGAAGCTTTTCCGGATGGGCCGCGGGGACGCACCCACAGCGGCCGGCTGGCGCCGGATCCGGCGCCGGGGTGGGCAGGGGCACGCTTTCGCCCTATTGCTCGCCCAGAGCGCCCGGCCGCCAGGAGGCCCGCCCGGTCCCCGATCGCCGCCGATTCGCCGATGCCGGACCCCGGCCGGCCGCCGTGCGCCCGACGAGAGGTTGCTCATGCATCATATCCCAGCGCGGATCCGGAAGCCGGAAGGCGCGTCGCGCCTGTCCCGCCTGCTCGTTCTGTTCGCCGCGCTGGTGTTCGCAACCCCGGCGGCCCTGACCCTGCCGGCCTTCGCCCAGGATCCGGCGCCCGCCGCCAAGCCCGCGGATCACAAGCCCGCGGACGCCAAGCCCGCGCCCGAGGCCAAGCCCGCGGACGGCAAGGCGCCGGACACGAAGGCGCCGGACACGAAGGCGCCGGACACGAAGGCGCCCGACGCGCAGGCGACCGGCGCGAAGCCGTCCGACGCGAAGCCCGCAGCCCCGCCGGCCGCCAAGGCCGAGATCCCCGAGCAGTTCAAGAAGGTCCGGTCCAAGCTCGACGCCGCCAAGGCCGAGCTCGACGCCCGCGAGAAGCAGCTCGGGCATACGGACCTGACGGTGGCCGACCTCACGGCCATCCGCGACAGCGCCGTCACGGTCACCGACGAGATCCGCACCCTGGTCACCCGGCTCGACGCGCCGCTGGAGGCCGCGCGCGAGCGCCTCGCCCAGCTCGGTCCGAAGCCGAAGGACACCCAGGAGAGCGCCGATGTCGCCGCCGAGCGCGGCGAGCGCGAGGCCGCCGTCACCCGCATCGACGAGACCCAGCGCCTCGCCCGCGCCCTGGTGGTGCAGGGCGATCAGATCGTCGACCGGGTCTCGAACCGCCGCCGCGAATCCTTCACCCGCGACCTGCTCCAGCGCTCCCAGCCCCTGGTCGGCCCCGGCCTCTGGACCAAGGTGATGGGCGACGTGCCCCGGGACACGCGCGCCCTGCAGAGCGCCGTCTCGGATATCGGGCTGCTGTTCTCGCGCAACGGCAGCCTCACCAACCTGCTGTTCCTGGGGCTCGCCTTCGGGATCTCGGTGGCGCTGTATTTCGGCCGGCGCAACATCGCCCCCAAGGGCGCCCGCCGGGACGCCGCCCGGACCGATCCGTCGCGGCGCGCCGTGATGCTCGCCGCCTGGCGGGTGATCCTGCTCGGCACGGTGCCGGCGGTGGCCGGGTCCTACGCGGTCTACTACGCGCTGGACGCCACCAACCTGCTGCCGTCCCGGCTCCTGCCGGTGGCCGCCGCGATCCTCGGGGGGCTCGCCTTCATCGCCTTCGTGGAGGCCCTCTGCGACGGGCTGCTCAGCCCCGAGAAGCCGGCGTGGCGGCCGGCCCCGGTGAGCGATGCGGCGGCCACGCGCCTGACCCGGCTCGCGGTCGGCATCGCCACGGTGATCACCGTGGTGAAGTCCGTGGAGGCCCTGAATTCCGGGATCTCGGCGGCCCTGCCGATCTCCATCGCCACGCGGGGCATCGGGGCGGTCGCCACGGCCCTGATCCTGGCTGTCGGCCTCCACCGCTTCGCCGATACCGAGCAGGAGGAGGAAGCCTGCTTCGGCCCCTACGTGCCGACCAAGACCACCACGGGCATCGGCGGGCCGGCGCGGCTGCTCGGCTGGGCCGCGGTGGCGCTGATCGGCCTCGGCGCGCTGGTCGGCTACGTCGCCTTCGCGGCGTTCCTGATCGACCAGCTGATCTGGGACGCCAGCGTCCTGGTCCTGCTTTACCTGCTGGTCCAGAGCGTCGACATCTTCGTCGGCCGCGCGCTCAGCGACGAGACCCGGCTCGCCACCACGCTCCAGGCCAATACGGGCCTGCGCAAGCGCTCGCTGAACCAGATCTCTGTCCTGGCGACCGGCGCCGCCCGGCTCGTCCTGTTCCTCGCGGCCGCGATCCTCGTGCTGGCGCCCTGGGGCCTGGATTCCACCGACATCGTCTCCTCGGTCCGGCAGGCCTTCTTCGGCTTCAAGGTCGGCGACGTCACGATCTCGCTGTCCAGCATCGCCTTCGGGATCGGCATCCTGGTGGTCGGCGTGTTCATCACCCGCGGCGTGCAGCGCTGGCTGGAGAACACCTACCTGCCGGCCACGGACCTCGATGCGGGCCTGCGCAACTCGATCACCACGGTGGCGGGCTATTGCGGCTTCCTGATCGCGCTGGCGCTCGCCTTCTCGTATCTGGGCCTGAGCCTGGAGAAGCTCACCATCGTGGCCGGCGCCCTGTCGGTGGGTATCGGTTTCGGCCTGCAGTCGATCGTCAACAACTTCGTCTCCGGGCTGCTGCTCCTGTGGGAGCGCCCGATCCGGGTCGGCGACCAGGTGGTGATCGGCGATCAGGAGGGCATCGTGAAGCGGATCTCGGTCCGCTCCACCGAGATCCAGACCTTCGACCGCTCGGCCGTGATCGTGCCGAACTCGAACCTGATCTCCGGGGTGGTGAAGAACCGGGTGCGGGGCGACCGGACGGGGCGCGTCAGCATCACGGTCAGCGTCCTGCGCAACCAGGACCCGGTCCGTGCGGCCGAGATGATCGCGGCCTGCGCGCAGGGCCATTCCGACGTCCTGAAGGAGCCCGCGCCCCGCGTGGTGTTCAAGAAGATCGGCGATCCCTTCCTGGAATTCGAGCTGCTCGTCTGGATCGTGGACGTGAGCCTCGGCCAGAAGGTGGTGACCGACCTGAACTTCTCCGTGTTCTCGACCCTCTCGGAGGCGGGCTTCATCCCGCCGCTCGGGCCCGGCTCCAGCATCGTCACCGTGCAGGGCCTCGACACGATGCAGAGCGCCATGGGCGAGATCGCCAGCCGCTTCATCCAGCCGACGGATGTCCCGGAGGGGGGCGACTCGGCCCGGGTTCCGCGCGACCGCAGCCTGCGGAGCGCAGGCGGCTGACTAGCCGCTCCCGACGGCGATGCGGACGGCGTTCCCGCCCGCATCCTTGGCGGCGTAGAGCGCCGCATCCGCCCGCTCGAACAGCCGGGTCCGGCTGCCGCCCGTCGCGATGCCGGTCTTGACCTCCAGGGCGATGCCCACGGAGGCGCCGATCCGCACCATCTGTCCGCGATACGGAATCGGCCGGCTCAGGGCGGCGACGATGCGCCGGCCGCACTCCGCCAGCGCGCGGAGATCCACGGGCGCCCGCAGGAGCACGGCGAATTCGTCGCCGCCGATGCGCGCCACGAGGGCCGCGTCCCGGCAGATGGCGGCGAGCCGCGCGGCGGAGCGCCGGATGCACTGGTCACCGGCGATATGGCCATGGAGGTCGTTGACCGGCTTGAACCCGTCGAGGTCGATGAGGATCAGGGCACCGAGGGGATCCGGTCCGGCGCCGGACGATCCGGCGTCGAACTGCGCCTCGAAGGCGTGGCGGTTCGCCAGTCCGGTGAGAGGGTCGCGGTCGGCGCGCCGGCTCAGCTCGGCCAGCCGGGCGATCTCCTCGGTGACGTCCTGCTTGGTTCCGAAGAGCCGGGCTGGCCGTCCGCCCTCGGTCTCGACCGCCGCGCGGATCCGGATCCAACGCGGCCGGCCGCAGGCGGTGCGGATCTCGGCATCGAGCCGGAAGCTTGCGTGCCCGGCGATGGCCCGGCGGCGGATCGACTCCAGCAGCCGCCGCGAGGCCGGCTCGTAGAATTCCAGGATCCGCGGGCGGTGCAGCGCCGCGCCCCGGGGGATGCCGAACAGATCGTGGACTCCCCCGGACCAATCGAGGGCGCCGTCATCCAGGCGGCACGACCACAGCCATGTCCCGGCGGCGGCCAGGGAACGCTCCTGACGCGCCAGCAGGCCGGCCTGCGCACGGATGATCGCCTGCTGCAACGCGAGCGTCGCCGCGGCGTCGGGATCGGTGGCCGATTCGGCCTGGGCCGACGGGCCGGCAGGCCCATCGACGGCGCGATCGCGGGGCGTCTCCAGCATGGTCAGGGAACGCTCGGTCGTGAGGTCGGTGCACGTTTAGACGACAGGTCTTTGAGGAAGCCCTAATCGTCCGATGCGCGACGGCCCGGCAGCGCCTATATGCCGCCGGGGCGGCTCGACCGTCGCAGGGATGGGTAAGTCGTGACGAGACGCGATCGGGACGGTCGGCATGCGGGGCGCGGGCTCGGCCGGATCACGGGCAGGATGCTGGGTCGCGCGACGGGCTCGGCGGCGCTGACCGCGGCAGCCCTGCTCGGCGGCTGCGCCACCCAGGCGCCGAGCACCGCGGCGTTGCCGAGCATCTACCTGCCCCTCGCCAGCAACAGCGCGCAGATCGACGTCGCGGCGGCCCGCGACATGATCTCGTCCTACCGCCGCAACCGCGGCGCGCCGCCCCTGACGGTCGATCCCGAATTGCAGCGCCTGGCCGAGGCCGAGGCGGCCGCGATGGCCCTGGCCGACCGGCCGAGCCGGGCGCAGACCGTCAAGGCCGCCGTGGAACGGCTCGGCTACGCCAACGTGAACGCCAACCTCTCGGCCGGCTACCACACCCTGGCCGAAGCCTTCTCCGGCTGGCGCGAGAGCCCGCCCCACGACGCCACCATGCTGGCGCCCGAAGCGACCCGGATGGGAATCGCCACCGCCTACGCCCCGGGCTCGAAGTACAAGGTCTACTGGGCTCTGCTCACCGCCCGATAGAAGCGGTTGACCGGCGGGCCCGGCGCCTTCACGGCAATCCCTTCACGTTCGGGACCGGCGGGGCCTCCTTGAGCAGCGTCACCGTCACGCGCCGGTTGGCGGGCATGTAGGGGTTGTCGGGGAACATCGGCTCGGTGTCGGCCTTGCCGGCGACCGTGGCGAACCGGTCGTCCGGAACGCCGGCGCCGGCCAGGATCTCCCGGACGCTGACCGCGCGGCCCGCCGACAAGTCCCACGGGGGCGCGGCGGGACGCCGGCCGGGGCGGTCCGTGGCGGTGTGGCCCGTGACGGCGATCCGGTTCGGCATCTGGCGCAGGGCCGGGCCGAGCTTCTCCAGCAGGCGCCGGGTGCGGTCGTTGGGCCGGGTCGAGCCTTCCGGGAACATCGAGCGCCCGTCCTGGTCGACGATCGACACGTCGAGCCCCTGCTCGGTCCGGGCGATCACGACGTTCTTCGACACTTCGGCGAAGTCCGGCAGGCTCCGCAGGGCCTGCCGCAGGGAGGCGGCCGCGAGGCCGAAATTCTCCGGCTCGCCGGTGTCGGTCAGGCCGAATTCGCTGCTCTTGTCGAGCCGCGGCGGCGTGGTCCGGTCGGTGGCCTGCTCGGGAGGGATGTCGCGCAGGTGCTTCACGTGGTCGGCGGCCGGCAGGCCGTCGGTCTCGATGATGCCGGCGAACTTGGACTCCGTGTTCACGCCGAAGGCGTCGCGCATGGAGCCCGCCACCATCTGCATCTTCTTCTGGTCCTGCGTCGAATACGCGGCGATCATCACGAAGAAGCTCATCAGCAGCGCCATCAGGTCGGCGAAGGTGACGAACCAGCCGTGGCCGCCATGCGCGCCGCCGCGCTTCTTCCTGGCCATGTCATGCCATCCGCGGGCGCTCCGCCGGGGCTGTCCGGGCGGTCACGCGGCCGCCTCCTCGAACGACCCGCGGTGGTGGTGCGGCAGGTAGGCGACGAGCATCTCGCGGACGAGGGTCGGGCTCCTCTGGTCGCGGATCATCAGGATGCCGTCGATGATGAGCGAACGGGAGACGTCCTCCTCTTCCAGCTTCACGTGCAGCTTGTCGGCGATCGGCAGGGCCACGAGGTTGGCGATGAGCGCGCCGTAGAGCGTGGCCAGAAGCGCGGTCGCCATGGCGGGGCCGAGCTTCGAGGGATCGGACATGTTGGCGAACATCGTCACCATGCCGAGGATCGTGCCGATCATGCCCCAGGCCGGGGCGCAGTCGCCGAAGGCGCGGTAGATCTTCGAGCCTTCGTCGAGGTGCATGAGGAAGTTGTCGCGGTCGCGCTCCATCGTGTCGCGGATGAACTCGCGGTCGTAGCCGTCGGCGACGTAGCGGGCCCCCTGCGCCAGGAAGGGGTCGGAAATCTCTACGTTCTCCAGGGCCATGGGCCCGCTCTTGCGGACCACCTCGGCGATCGTGGTGATCTCCTCGATGAGGTCATGCGGCCTCACCGCGCGCATGGTGAAGGCGTAGCGCAGGCCCATCGGCAGGCCGTGGGCGATGGTGGCGAAGGGGAAGCGGATGATCGTCGCCATGACCGATCCGCCGAAGATGACGATGACCGCATGCTTGTCGAAATAGGCGGCGAAGTTGCCGCCATCGATCATGATCAGCGTGAACACCACGCCGACGCCGCCCAGCAGTCCGACACCGGTTGCGAGATCCATGGGACGATGACCCGACGGGCTTTCCGGACAGAGCTGCACCGCGCTCGCATCCGCGACGCAAGCGGCCCGTGCCGAGTCTAGGGCATCGGGCTGAACGGACCGTAAAGGCGACTGTTTCGAACCTGTATCAGTCCGTCATCGCCCGTTCAGGCGGGCGCTGGCATACCCGTTTCCCAAGAGGGGTTTGACCCGGATTCGGCGCTGAAGCCGGCCGTGCGAACCCGTCAGAGACGGCGTGAGACCCGGGTCACACGGGCCGCGCCAGGGGTGGCGGAGCGGTACGATGGTTCGTCTGTACGGGCGGGTCCTGGGTTTCCTGAAGGCGGAGCGTCGGCTGGCCATAGGCTTGGCCGCAACCAACGTCGTCCTGGCGATCGCGGCCTTCGCCGAGCCCCTGCTGATGGGGCGGATCATCGACCAGCTGACCCATCTCAAGCGCGGCGGCGACGCCATGGGCACGATGCTGCCGCTGCTGGCCGCCTGGGTGGCGTTCGGCTTCTTCACCATCGCGGCGGGCGTGTTCATCGCGCTCCACGCCGACCGGCTCGCCCACCGCAACCGCCTGTCGTCGATGGCGAGCTACTTCGAGCACGTCCTCGACCTGCCGCTCGCCTTCCACTCGGCCAACCATTCCGGCCGGGTGCTCAAGGCGATGCTGGAGGGCACCAACGGCATGGCGTGGCTTTGGCTCGGCTTCTTCCGCGACCACCTCGTCGCCCTGGTCTCGCTCGGCGTGCTCCTGCCGATGACCCTCCTGATCAACTGGCAGCTCGGCTCGATCCTGGTGGTGCTGGTGCTGGCCTTCACGGCGCTCACCACCTTCGTGATGCGCCGGACCGAGGCGCTCCAGGGGCAGGTCGAGGAGTTCAACTCGGGTCTGGCCGCCCACGCCTCGGACGCGCTCGGCAACGTCGCGGTGATCCAGTCCTTCACCCGCGCCAAGGCCGAGAAGGACGCGATGCGCGGCATCATCACCAACCTGCTCGCCGCGCAGATCCCGGTCCTGTCCTGGTGGGCGCTCGCCAACGTGGCGACCCGCGCCTCGGCGACCATCACCATGACGGCGATCTTCGTCACCGGCATCTGGCTCTATCAGGCCGGCACCACCACGGTGGGCGAGGTCGTGGCCTTCATGAGCCTCGCCACCGCCTTCGTGGCGCGCCTCGACCACGTGGTCGGCTTCGTCAACGGCCTGTTCCAGCAGGCGCCCAAGATCGCCGAGTTCTTCGAGATCTACGACACCGTCCCGGCGGTGGCCGACCGGCCGCAGGCCCGGCAGGTGGCGCGCTTTGCCGGCGAGGTCACCTTCGAGGACGTCGCCTTCTCGTACGATGGCCGGCGTCAGGCGCTCGACGGCGTCTCGTTCTCGGCGAAGCCCGGCGAGACGATCGCGCTGGTGGGCACCACCGGATCGGGCAAGTCGACGACGCTCGGCCTCCTGCACCGCAGCTTCGACCCGGCCGCCGGCGCGATCCGCATCGACGGGATGGACATCCGCGACGTCGGCCTGTCGTCCCTCCGCCACAACATCGGCGTGGTGTTCCAGGAGCCGATGCTGTTCGCCCGTTCGATCCGCGAGAACCTGCAGGTCGGCTGCCCCGACGCCACGGATGACGAGATGCTCGACGCCCTGGAGCGCGCCCAGGCCAGTGCCTTCATGGCGCGCCAGCCCGCCGGGCTCGACACGGTGATCGGCGAGCGCGGCCGGTCGCTGTCGGGGGGCGAGCGCCAGCGGCTCTCGATCGCCCGGGCGCTCCTGAAGAACCCGCCGATCCTGATCCTCGACGAGGCGACCTCGGCGCTGGACGCGGCCACCGAGCGCAAGCTCCAGGGCGCCCTGGAGACCGTGATGGAGGGCCGCACCACCTTCGTGATCGCCCACCGCCTCGCGACGATCCGCGACGCCGACCGCATCCTGGTGTTCCACGAGGGCCGGATCGTCGAGGCCGGCACCTTCGACCAGCTGGTGGGGCAGAATGGGCGCTTCGCCGAGCTCGCCCGGGCCCAGTTCATGGCGGCGGAGGCGGAGGAGGACGAGGGGCTGGCGCTGGCCGCGTGAGGCTGCCCGGGCGCCGCTGCGCGCACGCCGTCCGCCTCCCCGTGCGGGGAGGGGACGCCCTCACGCCCACCCGATCCGCGCGAAGAACCCCGCGATCTCCGCGGCGGCCCGGTCGGGATCCTCCCGGTGGGGGAAGTGCCCCACCCCCGGGAACAGCGCCAGATCGAGATCCGAGAAGGTCTCGCCCAGGCGGTCGGTCCAGGCGAAGGGAAAGATCGGGTCGTGCTCGGCCCAGCGCACGCAGGTCGGCACGCCGATCGGCGGTAGGGCCGGGGCCTCGCCCTTGAGCATCGCGATCCGCCCGGCATGGGCGGCCCGGTAATGCGCGAAGCCGCCCGCGAGGTTTCCGGGCTTCAGGAAATTGTCCACGAAGGCGTCCAGCACCGGGTCGAACGCGTCCGTCCGGTGCGACCAGTGGCGCAGGAAGTGGCCGATATAGGCGGCGCAGCTCTCCCGGCTGGCGCCCACCAGCGTCACCGCCAGGTCCATCTGGTTGAAGGACTGGTACCAGATCTCGGTGAGGCGGTCCGGCGCCCCGAGCCGGGGGCCGATCCCCGGATAGACGAAGTCGAACAGGAACAGGCCGGCGCACCGCTCCGGGTGAGACCGGGCGAGGGTCTGGATCACCGCTCCGCCGACATCGTGGCCGACGATGCCGGCGCGGTCGATCCCGAGGGCGTCGAGGAGCGCCACCATGTCGGCGGCCTGCTCCGGCGGGCCGAAGGCGCCCGCGGGCTTGTCGCTGTCGCCGAAGCCGCGCAGATCCGGGGCGATCAGGGTGTGGCGGGCGGCCAGGCGCGCCATCACGGGCTCCCAGGTCAGCCAGAATTCCGGCCAGCCGTGGAGCAGCAGCAGCGGCGTGCCCGTGCCGCAGCGCGCCACATGCAGATCGGCGCCGTTCGCGCGGATCGTCAGGTGCTCGATCCGGTCCATCGTCCCTCCCTCTCGGCCCGGCGGGCCAGCATCTTCGCCTGCAGGCGGCTGCGGCGGGCGGCGATCACCGTGCCGTTGATCTCGCCGCCGAACAGGAACATGGCGGCGAGCCAGTAGAGGAACACCAGGAACACCATCGCGGTGGCCAGACCCCCATAGGTCGACGCGTAGGCGTTGGAGAACCGGTCGAGGTAGTAGCCGAAGCCGAGGCCGGCGAAGAACCACAGGACCAGCGTCACCCCGATCCCCGGCAGCACCGACAGGATCGAGCGCCGTCCGGCCGCCACGAACTTGTGGGCGATGACCAGGACGACGGTCAGCAGCAGGGCCGTCACGGCGATCCGCCCGATCGCCACGGTGAGGCTCAGGGGCTCCAGCCCCGGCGCCACCAGGACGACGTTGCGCCAGATCAGCGGCCCCAGCACCACGAGCAGCGCGAAGGCCAGCATCGCGAACGCCCCGCAGATCACATAGCCGATCGATTCGAGGCGGGTCAGCCACCAGGGCCGACTCTCGCGCAGCCCGTAGGCCCGGTTCAGCCCGACCCGCAGGCTCTCGACCCCCGAGGAGGAGAAGTACAGGGCGAACAGCGCGCCGAGCGTGAGCACGCCGCTGCGCTGCTCGGTGAGCACCCGGTGGACCTCGCCGACGATCGGCTTGGCGATCTCCCGGGGCCAGGCGTCGAAGATCAGCACCCCGGCCTCGTCGGCAAGCGACTGCGTGCCGAACAGGCCGGCCAGCGCCGCCAGCAGGATCAGGAACGGGAACAGCGAGGTCAGGCTCGAGAGCGCGATGTGGCTCGCGATCGCCCAGCCGTCATGGGAGACGAAGCGCTGCGCGGCGACGCCCATGATCTGCAATCCGCTGCGGAGAGGTTTCACGGGTGTCCAACGATCCTCGATCTCGTGATCCTCCCCGGGGAGAGGCCCGCCGATGAACGGTGCCGGCACCCGCGCGTCAACGCCGCCGGCCGGATCCGGTCCCGATCGCCGCCCGGTGACGCGTCCGCGCCACGCCGGCCCCCGGTGGCCGCCGCGCTCCGGCGGGCGGGCGCGATCACCGTTGCGCCCGGCGCGCCGGCATGCTCCGTCCGGCGGACATGCCTACGCTCTCACGCCCGTCGCCGCTCGCGGCCGGCGCCCTTCCGGCGCTGTTCATCCCGATCTGGGCCACGGGTTTCATCTCCGCCCGGGCGGTGGTGCCGCACGTGGATCCGCTGGCCTTCACGGCAATCCGCTTCACGGCCGTCGCCCTGGTGCTGGCGCTGATCGCCACGGCCTCCCGGGTGCGCTGGCCCGGGGACCGGGCGGGCTGGCGCGACCCCGTCATCGCGGGCTTCCTGATGCAGGGGGTCTACCTGTCGGGGGTCTTCTGGGCGGTGAGCCACGGGCTGCCGGCCGGCATCGCCGCCCTCGTCGGCAGCCTCCAGCCGCTGCTCACCGCACTCCTGGCGCAGCCGCTGCTGGGCGAGCGCGTCAGCGGGCGGCGGGCCCTGGGCATAATGATGGGCTTTGTCGGCACGGGCCTCGTGCTCGCCCCGAAGCTCGGGGCCACGGACCCGTCCGGGATCCCGCCGCTGGCGCTCGCCGTCAGCCTCCTGGCGGTGCTGGCGCTGACCCTCGGCACGCTCTGGCAGAAGCGCACCGGCGGCCGGGTCGATCTGCTGGCCGGCGCGACCCTCCAGTTCGTCGGCGGCATGGCCTGCGCCATCCCGCTGGCGCTCGCCTTCGGCAGCACCGCGTTCGACCCCGCCCCCGCCCTGTGGCTCGGCCTCGGCTGGGCGGTCCTGGTCAACTCGGTCGCGGGGATCCTGCTGCTGTTGGTGCTGATCCGGCGGGGGGCGGTGGCGGGCGTCGCCGCCCTGTTCTTCCTGGTGCCCCCGGTCGCGGCCGTGCTCGGCTACCTGCTGTTCGGCGAGGTGCTGACCCCGCTGCAGGGCGCCGGCATGGCGCTCGCCGCCCTCGGCGTGGCGGTGGCGAGCCGGGGCTGAGGCGCCGGGCCTGCGACGGAAGGCGCGGAAACCCTTCGGGGCTTCGCGGTTTGGTGCGCACGGGCCGGCACCGGGCGAGGCGAGGATGGACCAAGAACAACTGGATTCGGGCAAGCCCCGCGAGATCCGCCTCGCCCTCGACGCGATCCCGCTCGGCGGCAAGGCCGAGGGCAAGGCGGGCGACGACGCGGTGCTGTTCGTGCGCGACGCCGACGGCGTGCGCGCCTTCCAGGCCAAGTGCCCGCATCTCGGGGCGCCGCTCGCCAAGGGCGAGATCTGCGGCGGCCGGCTCTACTGCCCCTGGCACAAGGCGGCCTTCGCCCTCGCCGACGGCAGCCTGGAGGAGCCGCCGGCGCTTGAGGCGCTGACCCGCTATCCCGTCCGGATCGAGGGCGGCGAGGCGGTGGCGACGCTGACCCCCGAGCCCGCTCCGGCCCGGCACGCCCGGACGCCCCTCGGACAGGTCCTGATCGTCGGCACCGGGGCGGCGGCGGCGGCCTGCATCACCACGCTCCGGCGCGAGGGTTTTGCGGGCGCGATCACGATGGTCGGCCACGAGGGGCACCCGCCCTACGACCGGACCAAGCTGTCCAAGCAGTTCCTGGCCAAGCCCACCCCGGCGGAGAAGACCCTGCTGGAGCCGGATTTCTCCGCCGCCCACCAGGTCGAGCGGATCGAGGCCGAGGCGGTCCGGATCGATCCGGCGCGCCTCAGCGTCACCCTGGCGGACGGCCGGGTGCTCACCGGCGACGCGCTGCTGATCGCCACCGGCAGCCGTGCGGTGGTGCCGGACTTCGACGGCCGCGATCTCGACGGCGTGATGACGCTCCGCAGCCTCGACGATGCGGTGCGGCTCAGCGCCGCGGCGGAGCAGGCCAAGCGCGTGGTGGTGATCGGCGCGGGTTTCATCGGCCTGGAGGCCGCGGCCTTCCTGACCAAGCGCGGCCTGTCGGTGACGGTGCTGGCGCGGGAGGAGATCCCCTTCGCCAAGCGCTTCGGTGAGGCCGTGGGCGCGGCGCTGAAGCGCTACCACGCCGGCAACGGCGTGACCTTCGTGACCGGCAAGGTCGCGCGGATCGCCGGCACCGGCTCCGTCGAGGCCGTCGAGACCGCGGACGGCACGCGGCTGCCGGCCGATCTCGTGCTGATCGGCGCCGGCGCCGCGCCGGAGACCGGGATCGTCGCCGGGGTGGAGCCGGACGAGACCGGCGGCCTCCCGGTCGGCGCCGATCTGAAGCTCGCCGACAACGTCTGGATCGCCGGCGACATCGCGGCCTTCCCGGAGCGCGGCAGCGGCGTCACCGCCCGGATCGAGCACTGGCGTCTGGCACAGCAGCACGGCACCCACGTCGCCCGGGCGATGCTGGGCGCCACCGGCGCCTTCGCGGGCGCGCCGTTCTTCTGGAGCAACCAGGGCGACAAGCGCCTGGATTACGGCGGCTACGCGCCGGATTTCGATCGGATCATCCTGCAGGGCGATCCGGCGGCGCTGGACTTCATCGCCTATTATGTTCGCCAAGACCGGGCCGTGGCCGCCTGCAGCATCGGCCGCAACCCGGCCTTCACGGCATTCCTGCACCTGCTGGGCGAGGGACGCGTGCCCAGCCCGGAGGCGATCGAGTCGGGTGCGGATCTCACCGCACTGGTTTGACCCGCTCCGTCATCGCTATGCTCCGCTCGCGACGACGGGCGTCCGGGCCGATGGAACCAGTTCCGGCGGCCCATCTTTCGGTAGACGCCGCCCGCCGTCTCGAGAGTCGGGCCCATACGGGAGGCCCCATGAACCAGATCATCGTCGTCGCGCTCATCTGCGCCGCCTCCGTCCAGGCCCCGGACTGCTCCCGCGAGACCGCCCTCGACGTGGTCACCGGGCCGGCCCACACGCTCCAGGAATGCCTCGTTCAGGGCCCGGTGCTGGCAGCCAGTACAGGCTTCAAGGGCGAGGACGGGGCCTACGTGAAGACGCGCTGCGAGCAGAGGCGCTGAGCCGGGCACGGTCTGGCGAACAGCTTTCGGCAGGGCGGCGGACGGATCATCAGTGTCGGGACCGACGCGTATCGCCGCACCGGCCCGGCCTTGACTTTCATGGGCTGCGCATCGGCCCGTGAGCTCCGGCCTTCAACTTGAGTTCAAGGCGAGCCAAACGAAATCTGCTTCGGCTCCGGCCCGCGACAGGTTAAAAGACCCGATCCAAGAAGACGCCACGCGAGCAGGAAACCATGTCCGCATCCCCCGCCATCCAGACCGAGCCGCAGGATATCGCCACCCTCGCCAGGGCCGCCGGCGAGAGCGTCAAGGCCCTCGTCGCGGAGGCGACCCGCCGGGTCCGCACGCGGATCCTCGGAACGGACGGGCGGATCGACGCGGCCAAGCTCGAGGGCGAGCAGCACGCCGCCCACGGGCTCGCATGGCTCGCGACCTACGCGGAGGCGGTCGCCGAGCTCGGCGGCTACGCCGAGCGCCTCCAGGCCGAGGGCCGGTTCGGCGAGACCGAGTCGCTCCTCGTCCGGATCGGCGCCGGCGAGTATCTCGACCAGCTGTTCTCCGGCATCCCGATGAGCCAGGGCGAGATGGTCCGCCTCACCGGCTCGCTCGGCCTCTCCGCCAAGGAGGTGGCGCAGTACCGCACCGACGCCGTCGAGACCCTGATCGCCGAGGGGAACACCCCCGAGAACCGCGCCGCCCTGGTGGCGCGGATGCGCGACGGCAGCGGCTCGGCCACGGTCGGCGCCTCGGGCCTCGACGAGGACATGGAGGCGATCCGCTCCGAGATGCGCCGCTTCGGCAAGGCCGAAGTGGTCGATCAGGCGCACGAGTGGCACCTGAAGAACGCCTACATCCCGATGGAGATCGTCACCAAGATGGCCGAGCTCGGCGTCTTCGGCCTGACGATCCCGGAGGAATACGGCGGCATGGGCCTGCCGAAGACCGCCATGTGCGTGGTCTCGGAGGAGCTGTCGCGCGCCTATATCGGCGTCGGCTCGCTCGGCACCCGCTCGGAGATCGCCGCTGAGCTGATCCTGTGCGGCGGCACCGAGGAGCAGAAGCAGCGCTTCCTGCCCAAGATCGCCAGCGGCGACATCCTGCCCACGGCCGTCTTCACCGAGCCGAATACCGGCTCCGACCTCGCCTCGCTCCGCACGCGGGCGGTGAAGGACGGCGACACCTGGAAGATCACCGGCAACAAGACCTGGATCACCCACCCGGTCCGCGCCGACATCATGACGGTGCTCGTCCGCACCAAGCCCGAGGAGAAGGGCCACAAGGGCCTCTCCATGCTGATCGCCGAGAAGCCCCGGGGCACCGACGCGGAGCCGTTCCCGGTCCAGGGCCTGTCGGGCGGCGAGATCGAGGTGCTCGGCTACCGGGGCATGAAGGAGTACGAGCTCGCCTTCGAGGGATTCGAGGTGCCCGCCGGCAACCTGCTGGGCGAGGTCGAGGGCAAGGGCTTCGCCCAGCTGATGCAGACCTTCGAATCGGCCCGCATCCAGACCGCGGCCCGGGCCATCGGCGTCGCCCAGTCGGCCCTCGACGTCGGCCTGCGCTACGCCGAGGAGCGGGTCCAGTTCGGCAAGGCGCTGGTCAACTTCCCGCGGGTCGCCGACAAGCTCGCCATGATGGCGGTGGAGATCAACATCGCCCGCCAGCTCACCTATTTCTCGGCCCGCGAGAAGGATGCCGGCAAGCGCTGCGACCTGGAGGCCGGCATGGCGAAGCTGCTGGGCGCCCGCGTCGCCTGGGCGGCGGCCGACAACGCCCTGCAGATCCACGGCGGCAACGGCTTCGCGCTGGAATATCCGGTGAGCCGGATCCTGTGCGACGCCCGCATCCTCTCGATCTTCGAGGGCGCCGCGGAGATCCAGGCCCAGGTGATCGCCCGCCGGTTGCTCGAGGCGGCCTGAAAATCGAGCTCAAACTGGGGAATAGTACGTATCATGGGATTATAAGTCGGCTCATGAACCCGGCTTAAACGAAGTCCCAGCTTCCTGGCCCCCGGTGAACAACTGGGGCGGCTCGGTGACCGCGCACGACGACGACGGACAGACGGGCCGCAACATCCTTCGGCGCTGGCAGGATTGCCGGACGCCGGGGGCGCCGATCCCGTCCTACGAGGCCGTCGTGCTCGGGAGCCTCGGCCGCCTCGCCGACCGGGCCGCCCTGGTGACGACCCGGAACGGCCAGGCCGCCCGGATCCTCTGGGCGGGCCAGGAGTTCGGCGCCTGGCTCGCGCAAGGGTCGGAAGGCCCGTCGGCGGAACCCTGTCCCAGCGAGACCGTCCCGGTCGACGCGCTCCCGATCGAGCTGCGCGAGCCCGTCGGCGAGATGGTCGCGGCCGCCCTCGGATCCGGCCAGCCCGCCTACAGCCGGTGCGATCGCCTGCATGCCGGCGTCGTGACCTCGACCCGCCTCGTCGGTGTGCCCCTCGACAACCGCTGGGGCGAGCCGTTCGTGCTGATCGGGTTCGACGGGGCGAGCGTCCGGACCGAACTCGTCCAGGCGATGTTCACCGCCACCGACCAGGGGATCCTGGCCCTCAGCACGATCCGTGACGCGGCGGGCCACCCGGTCGATTTCAAGATCGTCGCCCTCAACCGCGGCGCAGAGCGCCTCCTGGAGCGGCCCGCCGCGGTCCTGCAATGGCAGCGCATCGGCCAGCTCTTCCCGGGGGCGATCACCGCGCGGACGATCGCGACCCTCGCCGCCATGGTCGAGCGGGGCGGGCGCTCCGCCTTCGAGCTGAGCCGCCCCCGGTCCGACGGCGGCACGCTCTACCTCAAGGTCGAGGCGGGCTGCGTCGGCGATCTCCTCTCGGTCACCATGACGGATGTCGGCGACATCAAGGCCCGGGAGGCCTCGTTCCGGCTCCTGTTCGAGAACAACCCGGTCCCGATGTGGGTCGTGGCCGACGCGCGCGACCGCTTCCTGGCGGTCAACGACGCGGCCGTCGCCCATTACGGCTACAGCCGCGAGCAGTTCCTGAGCCGGGCGCCGGCCGATCTCGCCATGCCCCCCGACGCGGCGCCGGGGCTCGGCCTGCCGCCCACCGGCGCCCTCCACCGGCGCGCCGACGGCTCGGCGATCGAGGTCTCCCTGTTCCAGCGGGCGATGCCGTTCGAGGGGCGGCAGGCCGTGCTCGAAGCCGCCATCGACATGACGGAACGCCGGAGGGCCGAGGCCCGCATCGCCCACATGGCGCACCACGACGCGCTCACCGGGCTGCCGAACCGCGTGCTGTTCCGGGACCGCCTCGCCGAGGCGATCTCCCGCCACGCCCGGGACGGGGAGGCGGCGGTGCTGCTCTGCCTCGACCTCGACAAGTTCAAGATCGTCAACGACACGCTGGGCCATCCGGTCGGCGACGCGCTCCTGCGCGAGGCGGCCGAGCGGATCGCCGGCTGCCTGCGCAAGGACGACCTCGTGGCCCGGCTCGGCGGCGACGAGTTCGCCATCCTGGTAGGGGGGATGGATCTCCCGGCCCTGGCCGACGGGCTGATCGCCCGGGTGATCGCCGAACTCGGCCGGCCCTTCCGCCTGGACGGCCAGGATTGCCATATCGGCACCAGCATCGGGGTCGCCTGCCTGCCGCGGGACGGCACCGATCCCGAAACCCTGATGAAGAACGCCGACCTCGCCCTGTACCGGGCGAAGGCCGAGGGCGGCGGCACCTTCCGGTGCTTCGAGCCGGAGATGGATGCCTGGGTGCAGGCGCGGCGGCGGCGCGAGAACGAGCTGCGCGAGGCCTTCGCCCGCGGCCAGTTCTCGCTGGTCTACCAGCCGCTGATGGATGCCCGTTCCGACCGGATCCTGGCCTTCGAGGCGCTGCTGCGCTGGTCCCATCCGGACCACGGCCCGGTTTCGCCGGCCGAGTTCGTGCCGCTGGCCGAGGAGACCGGCCTGATCGTCCCGATCGGCGCCTGGGTGATGCAGACCGCCTTCGCGGAGGCGGCGACCTGGCCGGAGGCGATCCGCCTCGCCGTGAACCTCTCCCCGATCCAGTTCCGCAACCGCAGCCTGGTCGAGACCGTGCGCGGCGCCCTCGCGACCTCGGGCCTCGACCCGCGGCGCCTCGAGCTGGAGATCACCGAATCGGTCCTGCTCGCCGACAGCGCCGCCAATCTCGCGACCCTGCATGAGCTGCGGGCCCTGGGCATCCGGATCGCGATGGACGATTTCGGCACCGGCTATTCGAGCCTCGGCTACCTGCGCAGCTTCCCCTTCGACAAGATCAAGCTCGACCGCTCCTTCGTGAGTCAGGTCGGCGAGAACACCCATTGCACGGCGATCGTGCGGGCGGTGGCGAGCCTGGGCGCCAGCCTCGGCATCGCCACCACCGCCGAAGGGGTGGAGACCGTCGAGCAGCTCGCGATGCTCCGCGCGGAGGGCTACGACGAGGTCCAGGGCTTCCTGTTCAGCCGTGCGGTCCCGGGGCCCGAGGCCCGCAGCCTGATCGACCGCGGGCGGGAGCCGGTCCCGGACGACCGGGCGGCCTGACGGCCGCCCGGCCGGTGCAGGCCCGGGGGCCTACTTGGTGATCTTCACCGACACCGGATCGCTCGACGGGAAGGTCTCCTCCAGGGCCTCGTCCAGGCGCTCGTTCAGCTTCTCCTGCTTGTTGTCGGGGTTCTTGGCGTCGCCCGGCTTGGCGCTGCCCTGCTGGAAGCCCGGCTTGGCTTCGTTCGGCTTGTTGTGGGTCTCGGCCATGTCGCTCACTCGTCCGTGACGGAGGCACGCAAGGGTGCTGGTGGGCATCAACGCGAGGGACGGCGGGTGTTTCCGATCTTTCCGGCGGCCGCATGGGCTTTCCGGTCGAAGCGTCCGGCCCATGGCCTCGCCGGCGTCACCCGCGCGGCGTCGGGATCCGCGGCAGCGCGACGGGCAGCGCGACGGGCGGCGCGGCGCCGACGGGCTGGCTCCGCGTCCCGCGCACGGACGGCCGAACCGGCGGCAGGGTCAGGTGGTCGCGAGCGGCCGATCGACCGGGCTCAGGCCCCTCCTGCGGGCGGTGGCCCCGCGCATCACCGTCTCGTAGACGCCCTCGAGGCGGTCGAGATGGGCGTCGAGGCTCAGGGGCGCCGTCCAGTAGCGGTCGTGGGCGGCCCGGCCCATCCGGGCGGCGAGGCCGTCGTCGGTCAGGCGGCGCAGATGGGCGGCGAGCGCCTCCGCATCGCCGGAGCGGAACCAGAACCCGGTCTCGCCATCGATCACCGCCTCCCGCCCCGCGCAGGCATCGCTGACGATCACCGGCGCCCCGCAGGCCAGGGCCTCGTAGACGGTGAGCGGCTGGCCCTCGTACCAGACGCTCGGGAAGACCAGCGCCCGGGCTTGGCGCATCAGCGCCTGTACGCCGGCGGCGTCGCGCCAGCCGAGCATGACGGCCTCGGGATGGCGCGCCGCGAGATCGGCCCGCTGGGGGCCGTCGCCGACGAAGACCGCCCGCACCCCCGCGCGCTTGGCCGCGTCCGCGAAGATCGGCGCGCCCTTCTCGGTGGAGATCCGCCCGACGAACAGGAAGTCGCCCGGCGCGCCCTCCCGCAGGGGCGCCTGCACCACCGCGATCGGGTTGTCGACCCGGTGGAACACGGTGCCGGGGGGCATCAGCGGCCGGACGACGCTTTCCTGCAGATCGCTGATCGTGACGACGTGGGCGAACAGATCCGGCAGCCGGGCCACGTGGGCGAGGCCGGCATGGCGGACCATCCGGGCCACCTTGCGCGGGTAGCTGCGTGCGTCGCAATGCGCCGCGATGCAGGCGGCCGACATCGGGGTCCGATGGCAGATCCGCTGCTCCGGATAGGCGTAGAAGCCGCCGGTGGGGCAGACGAGGAAGAACTCGTGCATCGTGTAGAGGCACGGCAGCCCGGAGGCCCGGATCGCCGGGCCGATCGACGGCGACAGCGCCTTGGCGAAGGCGTGGACGTGGACGAGGGTGTCCCGGGGGTCGCAGGCGGCGAGTTCCCGCGCGAGGGCGCGGCGCGCCGCACCGTTCCAGATCGCCTGGGCGGCGAAGGCCAGTTTGCTGCGCGCCGTGGTGACGTCGTCCTGCTCCAGGCAGACCACCCGGATGCCGGCGGGCTCCAGCCGGGGGTCCACCGGGCCGACCGCGGCGAACAGGCTGACGCGGATCCCCCGGGCGGCGAGCCCCAGGGCGGATTCGATCGCGACCTTGGCCTGGCCGCCGTTGATCGCGGCGTGGTCTGCGACGAGGACGACGTGCACGTCAGGAATTCCGCCGCTCTGATCCGGGGCAGAGATCTGTATCCGGCCGCGGTTGATCCCCCGTAAACCGCTCTCCTTCATCCTCCCGGCTCCCGAGACCGACGCGATCCCCGGGAGGGACACCGTGCATGTCGTGATCCTGGCCGAGTTCGCGGCCGCCAGCGGCGGGGCCGAGAAGGTGGCGCTGGAATCGGCCCGCGGGCTCGCCGAGGCCGGTCTCGCCGTCACCTACATCCAGGCGATCTCGGGGGCCGTCGATCCGCTCCTCGACCATGCCGGGATCCAGCGGATCGATCTCGGCCTGCCCGACATCTGGTCGCTCGGTGCCGCGCGGGCGGCCGCCGCCGGGATCTGGCACGCCGCCGCCGCCCGCCGCCTCACCGCGGCCCTCGCCGGCCTCGCCGCGCCGCCGGACTGTATCCACCTGCACCAATGGACCCGGACCCTGTCGCCGGCGATCGTTCCGGTCCTGTCGAAGACCGGGGTGCCGCTGGTCGTCACGCTGCACGACTACGCCCTGGCCTGCCCGAACGGCGTCTATTACCGCTTCGACCGGGCCGAGCCCTGCGGGCTCGCCCCCCTGTCGGCCGCCTGCCTCGCGGCGCCCTGCGATCCCCGCAGCCGGGGGCACAAGCTCGTGCGGGTCGCCCGTGCCGCGGCGATGCGGCAGGTCGTCGGTCGGGCCAGCCGGCACCATCCGCTGCACGTCGTCCATGTCTGCGACGCCAGCCGGCAGCGGCTGGGCGCTCTGCTCGGCGGCTACGCCCTCACGCATCATCGGATCGACAACCCCGTCCGGCTTCCGGAGGGGCCCGCGGCCGCGCCCGCCCGCGGCGACGCGATCGCCTATGTGGGGCGCCTGACCCGCGAGAAGGGCGCCGACCTCGTGGCCGACGCCGCGCGGAGGGCCGGACTTCCGGCCCTGTTCATCGGCGCCGGCCCCCTGGAGGCGGAGCTGCGTGCCCGGGACGGCGTGGAGGTGATCGGATGGCAGAGGCCCGAGGCGGTCTGGGCTACGCTCCGGACCCGCGCCCGGGCGCTGGCGGCGCCGTCGCGCTGGTACGAGACCGGCCCGCTCACCGTCTACGAGGCGCTGGCGGCCGGCATCCCGGTCGTGGCCTCCGACCGCTCCGGCGCCGCCGAGAAGGTCCGGCACGGCCGGACCGGATTCGTGCTCGCACCGGAGGTCGGGCCCCTCGCCGAGGCCTTCACGGCGCTCCGGGACGACGCCCTGGCGGCGTCGCTCGGGGCGGAGGCCCGCAGGCTCTTCCGCACCGCGCCGATGGGCCTGGACGCCCATGCGGCGGCGCTCCGGGGGCTCTACGCCCGTCTGTCCGGAGCCGCGGCTGGTGCGATGCAGCATCCGGATTCGCTGGCCCAGCCGCGATGATCCGAGGCGGCCCGGCCCGTCTGGTATACCACAAGCATTCACGATCCGTTCGTGCCCCTCTGGACAGGCAGATCGTTTTTTGCGAAGCGGCCTCTTGCCGGGATCGGCAATCTTGGCCGATCGGATAAATGGCGCAGCTTGCACGCCATCTGCTATCGGGGCTGCAGCCGCGATGCGATGACTGTGCGAGATCATCAGATCTGCATTTTATCGGGCTTCCGGGTCCTGCATGGCCCCCGAAGCATGCACTTGACTTCTTGTTGCGGTGCAACATATAGAAGCGCGTCAACGCGGACGCATCCGGCGTCCCGCTCCATGAATGTTGCTGGAGACATCGATGCAGACCCCGAACTTCGAGATCCCGACCGAGATGCGCGACTTCGCCGAGAAGAGCGTCGATCAGGCTCGGACCGCTGTCGGCACCATGATGACGAACGCCGTGAAGGTCGCCGAGCAGGTCCAGACCTCGGGTCAGACCTTCCAGTCGACCCTGACCGCCGCGGTCGCGAAGGGGTTTGATCACGCGCAGGCCAACGCCAACGCGACCTTCGACTTCGCCCAGAAGCTGGTGCGCACGAAGGATCTCCGCGAGGCGTTCGAGCTCCAGTCCGAGTTCGTCCGCAGCCAGTTCGCCGCGCTCCAGGCCCAGGCCAAGGATTACGGCGCCCTCGCCCAGAACGCCGCCGCCCGCTGAGGCCGGCGCGCCGTCCCCGATCCTCGATCGGGGACGCGATACGGGATCCGGAGGGCGCGCGGCGCCGACCGGATCCGAGGCTCTGACACCCGGGCGTCACGGGTCCGAGGCCGACACCGCGGGCGAGCCGGCTGCGCACGACCCTCCGGCCGCCGCTCCGTCAGGACGGCCTGACGCCGACAGGAGGAGATCGCGCGATGGGAAAGCCGCGTCGACCGAGGGGAGGCCGCCCCGCCGGATCACCCCAACCGCTCCGGAAGGCGCCGGCCCCGGCCGAGACCCGCCCTGCGCCGATCGCCGAGGACGCACCCGCGCCGGCGAGCGACGTTTCCGTCGAGACCCACGAGCCGCAGGCCGAGCCGGCCCAGGCGGCGTGCGCGGCGACCACCCCGGTCCTGCCCGAGACCGCCTCTGAGGTGCCGGCCGACGGGCCGGCCGATGGGCCGACCGAGACGGCCGCGCAGGCGGTCCCCGAAGCCGGCGCCGCGGCGGATATCGCCGTCCCGCCGATGCCGGACGCCGTCGACGTCCCAGACCGGATCGTCTTCACCCCCGACCGCTTCGATGTCGTCGAGATCGGCTCGACCATCGCCCGCTACGTGCGCGGCGAGGGCGAGGCGGCCCTGGCGCATCTGCGGGCGCTCTCGGGCGCCCGGTCGCCGGCCGAGGTGATTCGCCTGCAGGTCGGCGAGGTCCAGCGGGCCGCTGACGCGTCCCTGACCTGCTGGGTCACGGTCATCGGTCAGACGAGCCGCGTGGTCGCGTACCGCTGAAGCGGCGCGGGACTTGTCGCATCCCGGCAACACGGGCGCCCGGATCGAACCGGCGGCGGCAACCGTCCGTTAACCAAGTCGGTCCCATGCCGTAACGGAGGGCACGGGAAACGACACCGGACCGATGCCGAACTGCGCGCGCCTGATCCGTACCGCATGGCTTCGCCTGGCCGTGGCGCTTCTGCCGGCCCTGGCGGGAGCGCCGGTTGCCGCGCAGAACGGTGAGAAGCCCGCCGTCGCCATCGGGGCCGACCTCGCGAGCCAGGCCGGCGGCACGCGCCTGACCCTGACCCTGTCCCGGGCCGTCGAGGCCCGCGGCTTCGTGATGGAGCGGCCGGACCGGGCGGTGATCGACCTGCCCGAGGTCAACTTCCAGCTCGAATCTGGAACCGGCAGCCGCCGCGACGGGCTCGTCCAATCCTTCCGCTACGGCCTGTTCGCCCCAGGCCGCTCCCGCATCGTGATCGACCTCACCGCCCCCGCCACCGTCGGCAGGATCGAATCGGTGACGCGGGCCCGCGACGGCGCGGTGCTGCTCACGATCCCGCTCCAGCGCGCCGACCGCGACGCCTTCCGCAAGGCGGCGGCCGCCGCGGATCCCGCCCCCGCCCAGGCCCGCAGCGCCCCGCCGGAACCGACCGACCAGCGCCCGCTGATCATGGTCGATGCCGGCCACGGCGGCACCGATCCCGGCGCCATCGCGGTGGGCGGCGTGTTCGAGAAGGATATCGTGTTCGGCTTCGCCCAGGCGCTGGTGGAGAAGCTGGAGGCGGCCGGGCGCTACCGGGTCCGGATGACCCGCGACCGGGACGTGTTCGTGCCCCTCGCCGACCGGGTGCGCCTCGCCCGCGAGGCCAAGGCCGACCTGTTCGTGTCGATCCACGCGGATTCGATCTCGGCGGCCCCCCAGGTGCGGGGCGCCACGATCTACACCAATGCCGAGAAGGCCACGGACGCCGAATCCGCCAAGCTCGCGGAGCGCGAGAACCGGGCCGACGCCGCCGCGGGCGCCGACGCCGCCGAGGCGCCGCCGGACATCGCCGACATCCTGCAGGAGCTGACCCTCCGCGAGACCCGCGGCTTCTCGTCGGGCTTCGCCCGCACGCTGATGGGCCAGCTCGCCCCCGTGATCGAGATGAGCGCCAAGCCCCACCGCGAGGCGCGCTTCGTGGTGCTGCGCTCCCCCGACGTGCCGAGCGTGCTGGTGGAGCTGGGCTATCTCTCCAGCAAGCGCGACCTGGAGATGCTGCAATCGCCGGAGTGGCGGGCGGGCGTCACCGGCTCCATGGCCAAGGCGATCGATCTGTTCTTCACCAACCGCGCCACCCTGGGACGTCCGACGGTCATGCGCCGCTCGGCCGCTGTCGCCCCAGTTTCACCATAGAATGCGTGTCGATACGGGACGTCCGAACGCCCCGTCGCACCGCCGTCGAAACCGGCATTCCGAAGGGGCCTGACGGGAGCATCCGGGGGCTGACCGCATCGAGAGCGGACGCACGCGCCGGATGAGCCGATTCCGGCATTCGGCCGGGCCAGCGACGAGCGGAACACCGGATGCGTCTGATCCTTCGTTTCTTCGGGATCCTGTTCAGCGCTGGCGCGGTGCTGTTCGTGGTCGGCGCGGCGGTGGGCGGGTACTTCTACTGGAAGTACAGCCAGGACCTGCCCGACCACGCGGCGCTCGCCAATTACGAGCCGCCGGTGATGACTCGCGTCCACGCGGCGGACGGTTCGCTGCTCGCCGAATATGCCCGCGAGCGCCGGCTGTACCTGCCGATCCAGGCGATGCCCAAGATCGTCGTCGCGGCCTTCCTGTCGGCCGAGGACAAGAATTTCTACAAGCACGGCGGCATCGACCCCGAGGGGATCGTGCGCGCCTTCCTGACCAACGCCAAGTCGGGCAAGCGGCAGGGCGCCTCGACCATCACCCAGCAGGTCGCCAAGAACTTCCTGCTCTCCTCCGAGCAGACCTACGACCGCAAGATCAAGGAGGCGCTGCTGGCGCTCCGGATCGAGGCGGCCTACTCGAAGGACAAGATCCTCGAGCTGTACCTCAACGAGATCTTCCTCGGCACGATCGTGCCGGGCCGCAACCTCCACGGCGTGGCGGCAGCGGCGTTGGATTACTTCGGAAAATCGGTCCACGAGCTGACCATCAACGAGGCGGCCTACCTCGCCGCCCTGCCGAAGGGGCCGAACAACTACCACCCCTACCGCAAGACCCAGGCGGCGCTGGACCGCCGCAACGAGATCATCCGCCTGATGGCGGAGAACGGCTACATCACCAAGGAGGAGGCGGATTCCGCCAAGAAGATGCCGCTCGGCGTCAACCCGCGCGTCGCCTTCCCGAACGCCGCCAACGCCAACTACTTCACCGAGGAGGTCCGCCGCGAGATCTCCGAGCGCTACGGCGAGAAGAAGCTCTACGAGGGCGGCCTCTCGGTGCGCACGACCCTCGATCCGAAGATGCAGGGCTGGGCCCGCAAGGCGCTGGTCGACGGCCTCGTGCGCTACGACCAGGCCCATGGCTGGCGCGGGCCGGTCACCAAGGTCGACCTGACCGGGCGCGACTGGGGCATGGCGGCGGCCGAGGTTCCGGCGCTGGGCGACGTGGCACCGTGGCGCCTCGCCGTGGTGCTGGGCAATGGCGGCGGCGGCGTGCAGATCGGCCTGCAGCCCAAGCGCGAGGCCTCCGGCCAGGTGGTCAAGGACCGCGAGACCGGCGTGATCACGCCCGAGGGCATGCGCTGGGCCGGCCGCGCCAATCTCCAGCCCGGCGACATGGTCTATGTCGAGGCGATGGATGGCGGCCGCGGCCAGTTCCGCCTGCGCCAGAAGCCCGAGGTCTCCGGCGCCATCGTGGCCATGGACCCGAATACGGGCCGGGTGCACGCGATGGTCGGCGGCTTCTCATACGACGAATCCGAGTTCAACCGCGCCACCCAGGCGATGCGCCAGCCCGGCTCCTCGTTCAAGCCGATCGTCTACTCGGCGGCGCTGGACAACGGCTACACGCCCGCCTCGATCATCCAGGACACCCCGATCACCATCGAGGCCGGCCCCGGCCAGGAGGCCTGGACGCCCTCGAACTACGACGGCAAGTCCGGCGGCCCCCACACCCTGCGCTACGGTATCGAGCACTCGAAGAACCTGATGACGGTGCGGCTCGCCAAGGATGTCGGCATGCCGCTCATCGCCGAGTACGCCCGCCGCTTCGGCGTCTACGACGACATGCTGCCGGTTCTGCCGATGTCGCTGGGCGCGGGCGAGACGACGGTGATGCGCATGGTCACCGCCTACTCGATGCTGGCCAATGGCGGCCGGCGCATCCGGCCGACCCTGATCGACCGGATCCAGGACCGTATCGGCGAGACCATCTACCGCCACGACAACCGCAAATGCATCGGCTGCGACGCCGAGAAGTGGTCCGGCCAGGACGAGCCGAAGCTGGTGGACGATTCCGAGCAGGTGCTCGACCCGCTGACCGCCTACCAGATGGTCTCGATCATGGAGGGCGTGGTCCAGCGCGGGACCGCGACGATCCTGAAGCAGATCGGCAAGCCGCTCGCCGGCAAGACCGGCACGACCAACGACGCCAAGGACGCGTGGTTCGTGGGCTTCTCGCCGGATCTGGCGGTCGGCATCTATATCGGCTTCGACAAGCCGCGCTCGCTCGGCGACCGCGCCACCGGCGGCGGGCTGGCGGCGCCGATCGCCCTGGAGTTCCTCAAGACCGCCCTCAAGGACAAGCCGCCGACGCCGTTCCGCGTGCCCCCGGGGATCAAGCTGATCCGCATCAATCTCGCCAGCGGCACCCGTGCGGGGTCCGGTGAGGGCGCCGGGACCATCCTGGAGGCGTTCAAGCCCGGTACCGCACCAGCGGATTCCTACGTGGCGCCGTCGTCCTCGGGCGGCGGCCAGGCCGCCGCCCCCGCGGCGGTCCCGGCCGATCCCGACCGGGCCGCGCAGGCCGGCGGATTGTACTGAAGCGACCGGTCCCGGCTCGCGCTCCGCTCAAGTCGGGTCTGCCCGAGTCGAGTCTGCCCAGGTCGGGTCCGCCCGGCCTGGGCTTTCTGTTGCGGATCCCGAGCGGGCGCAGCGCCGACGCCGGAGCGGCGTTCTGAAGCCGCGGCATGGCCTCGACGAGGGTCACGGATCCGGCCTCATCCTGTCCCCCTCCCGCGTGGGATTCAGGGTGCCTGCCCTGGGCGATTCAGGGTCCGTGCCGTGGCTCCGGGGCGCGGCAGCGGCCCTGCGCGGTCCGGAAGACGTGGCTCGCGCGATCCGCGCACCGGCATCCGCGCAGAAAAAAGCCGCCCCGGATGGAGCGGCTCGAAGAGTCATCAGGGAGGCATCAAAACAGAGCGGACGAACATGTCCAACTCGACATCCAGATCACTGGATGCCTCTTTATGCCCCGGAAACCTTAATCGGAAGTTAATACAAATCTTCGGCCGGTGATCTCAGGCCGCCAGACTGTCGAACAGGCCGCGCCCGTCGGTTCCGCCGATCAAGTCTTCGACGAAGTTCTCCGGGTGCGGCATCATCCCGAGCACGTTCCCGATCTCCGACAGGACGCCCGCGATGGCGTTGAGGGAGCCGTTGCGGTTGGCCTCCACGGTGATGGCGCCGGTGGCGTCGCAGTACCGGAAGGCGACCCGGCCCTCGCCTTCGATCCGCGCCAGCGTCTCGGGATCGGCGAAGTAATTGCCTTCCCCGTGGGCGACGCAGACGTCGATGACCTGACCCGGGGCGTAGGCGCTGGTGAAGCGGGTGTCGGTGCGCTCGACCCGGAGCGTCTGGCGGTGGCAGATGAAACGCCGGTCGACGTTGCGCATCAGCACGCCGGGCAGAAGGCCGGATTCGCACAGGATCTGGAAGCCGTTGCAGATGCCGAGCACGAGTCCGCCGCGCGCCGCGTGGGCCCGCACCGCATCCATGGCGGCGGCCCGGCCGGCGATGGCGCCGCAGCGCAGGTAGTCGCCGTACGAGAAGCCGCCGGGCAGGACGGCGAGGTCGGTGCCGGCGGGCAATTCGTGGTCCGCGTGCCAGACGAGGCTCACCTGCGCGCCGGATCGCCGCAGGGCCCGGACGACGTCCGATTCGCGGTTAGAACCCGGGAAGACGACGACCGCGGCGTGCATCAGAGGATCTCGATCGCGTAATTCTCGACGACGGTGTTGGCCAGGAGCTTCTCGCAGGCCGTGCGCAACGTCGCCTCCGCGGCGGCGCTGTCGACCGCCGAGACCTCGATGTCGAAGACCTTGCCCTGCCGGACGCCGTCGACGCCCTCGATGCCGAGGGATCTGAGTGCGGCCTCGATCGCCTTACCCTGCGGGTCCAGCACACCGGTCTTCAGGGTGACGATGATACGGGCTTTCATGGATCTTCGGGTCTCACGCGTGTCCGGGACGGGAGTGTGACCTGCGACATCGTCACACAGACCGCCGCGGACCGCTTCTAGCAGGAAGGCCGCCGAACTGTCGAACACCCCGCACGCATGGGGATAATTCCGGTATTCGGTGCAACTTGACGAAGATTTCTAGAGCAGGTGCGCTCGCTCAGCGATGCGTGGCTGGGCTCCGCAGCGGCTCGATGCTGGTGGCCCGGCGCCAGAGCTGGAGCATGACCCAGGCCGCGAACAGGCTGAACACGCCCATCAGGACGTGTCCCACCCGCTCTCCGAGATCGAAGATGCCCGCGATGGCCCAGCCCGCCGCGATGGCCACGGCGAACACCTCGGTGCCGACGAGGACCATCATGCTGATGATGGTGATGGCGTTGCGCCCGTTCACGAGATCCGCCCTCGAATCGATTTCGCGTCCCGGACGCGCCGTCCGGGACGCGCGCAGCTAGCCCGGAGCGGCCGCGTGATGCAACCGACGGGACGGATCCCGCGTCAGCGCGGCGCGCGCTTGGCCAGGATCCGCTGCAGGGTCCGCCGGTGCATGTTGAGGCGCCGGGCGGTCTCGCTCACGTTGCGGCTGCACAGCTCGTAGACGCGCTGGATGTGCTCCCAGCGGACCCGGTCCGCCGACATCGGGTTCTCCGGCGGGTCGGCCCGCTCGCCCGGCTGCGCCATCAGCGTGCCGTGGATCTCGTCGGCATCGGCGGGTTTGGCGAGGTAGTCGAAGGCGCCGAGCTTCACCGCGGTCACCGCCGTGGCGATGTTGCCGTAGCCGGTCAGGATCACGCCCCGGGCCTCGGGACGGCGCTCCTTGAGGCGGGCGATCACGTCCAGGCCGTTGCCGTCGCCCAGGCGCATGTCGATCACCGCGAAGGCGGGGGCGCGCGCCTCGACGGCCGAGACGCCGTCCGCGACGCTGTCGGCCACCTGCACGTGGTAGCCGCGGCTCTCCATGGCGCGGGCGAGGCGGGTCTGGAAGGGCTTGTCGTCGTCAACGATCAACAGGCTGCGGTCGGAGAAGGCGGCCAGCGGATCGGCATCGTCGATCACGGCGGGGTTGGTCGCCGCCACAGTCCCGGGCTGCGTGAGCATCCGACACTCCTCTTGGGTTTTCGTCGTCGGGTTCTTGGTCTGTGCCTCATATAGGTACGGCATCGCGCGGTGGCAGGGGGGCGCGGATACTGAGTTCCGGAGAATGTCGCGGCGCCGCCCCCCGCTCGAAGATGTGGCGGGCCCAGGAGACCCGCACGATCGCCCCATGGGCGTCCGGCGCGGCGACGTTCATCAGGGCGAGCTGCGCCCCCGAGCGCTCGATCAGGGTCTTGGCGATGAACAGGCCCAGGCCGAGCCCGGCCCCCACGGTCTCGCCGGATTGCGGCCGGTCGTGGCTGCGGGTCGTGACGTAGGGCTCGCCGGCCCGCAGCAGCACCTCGCTGGAGAAGCCCGGCCCGTCGTCGCGGATCTCGATCCAGACCCGATCGGGCGTCCAGCGCCCCTCGACGGAGACGCGGGCCTCGGCGAAGTCCACGGCGTTGTCGAGGATGTTGGCGAGGCCGAACATGACGCCCGGGTTGCGGCGGCAGGCCGGCTCCGGGCCGTCGCCGGCGCTGGTGACGTCGAGGGCGGCGCCCAGCGCCCGCTGGGGCGCCACCAGCTCCTCCACGAGGTGGCTGAACGTGACCGTCTCCAGGAAGCCGACCCCGTCCCCATCGAGGGAGGTCAGCTTGCCGAGGATGCCGCGGCAGCGGTCGACCTGCTCGCGCAGAAGGTTGAGATCCTCCGCCACCGCCGGCGAGGCGGTGGGGCCGAGCTGGCGGATCAGCTCCTTGGTCACCACCATGATGGTGCCCAGCGGCGTGCCCAATTCATGGGCAGCGGCGGCCGCCAGCCCGTCGAGCTGCGACAGGTGCTGCTCGCGGGCGAGCACGAGTTCGGTGGCGGCGAGCGCCTGGGCGAGGAGCCGCGTCTCCTCCGCCACCCGCCACGCGTAGACGCCCGTGAAGGCGGTGCCGAGCAGGATCGCGGTCCAGACGCCGGAGACGTACAGGAACGGCAGCTCGATCCGCCCGTCGGCGAACCAGGGCAGGGGCCGGTGCACCAGGGCGAGCAGGGTCGCGAGCCCCACCGCGAGGAGCCCCAGCGCCAGCGTCCGCTCGGGCGGGAGGGCGGTCGCGGAGATCAGCACGGGGGCGAGGAACAGCAGCGAGAACGGATTCTGGAGCCCGCCGGTGAGGAACAGCAGAGCCGCGAGCTGCACGATGTCGAAGGCGAGCAGCAGCGCGGCCGAATCGTCGCTGAGACGGTAGCTCGCGGGGAATCGGATCCGCAGGGCGAGGTTCAGCCAGGACGAGGTGGCGATCACCAGGAAGCACCAGCCGAAGGGGAGCGGCAGGCCGAGGCCGAACTGCGCCCCGACCACCGCCGCGCTCTGGCCCGTGACGGCGAGCCAGCGGAGGCGGACGAAGGTGTCGAGCCGCAGGTGTCGGGCGTCGCGGCCGAGGCCGCTGAGATCGGTATCGGGCATGCTGTGTTTCGATGCGTCGCCGGACGGACCCAACCGGCCCGGCTTCTCGCGGATCCCCACCGCATGGCGCGGTGGCGGGGATCCCGGCAAGCCGACCCGGACAAGTCGTCGCTGGTGAACGTGGTCACAGGCAAGTCGCCGCGGCTCCGGGATGTTCCACCGGCGTTCAGGGTGGAGCATTATCCTACCGATTCGGGTTGCAGGGGACGGGCCGTGCGGCGCAATGCCGGCGGCCGGACCGAGACCGCGAGGTGACGATGCTGCTGGCCTATTCGATGTACGAGGGCGCCCGCGCCCTGATGGCGCCCGCCCGCGTTGCCGCCGATCTGACGCGCTACGGGCTGCAGCTGCCGGGCAATCCCCTGGCCTACGGCCCCTATGCTCGCGCGGTGAGCGCCGGCTGCGAGATGTTCGAGCGCGTCACCCGCCAGTACGGCAAGCCCGCCTTCGGCTTCACCGAGACGGTCGTCGACGGCGCGCCGGTCCCGGTCACCGAGCGGGTGGTCTGGGAGCGGCCGTTCTGCCGCCTGATCGCCTTCGACCGCGCCTTCCCGACGCCCCCCGCCGAGGCGCAGCCCAAGCTGCTGATCGTCGCGCCGATGTCGGGCCACTACGCCACGCTCCTGCGCGGCACCGTCGAGGCGATGCTGCCGAACCACCGGGTGTTCGTCACCGACTGGACCGATGCCCGGATGGTGCCGCTGTTCGCGGGCCAGTTCGACCTCGACGATTACATCGACTACCTGCAGGAGATGTTCGCGGTCCTCGGGCCGGACCTGCACGTCATGGCGGTGTGCCAGCCGGCGGTGCCGGTCTTCGCCGCGGTGGCGCTGATGGAGGCGGCCGACGAGCCGGCGGTGCCGACCTCCATGACGCTGATGGGTGGCCCGATCGACACCCGCCGCTCGCCCACCGCGGTGAACTGCCTCGCGCAGGAGCGCGGCCAGGCGTGGTTCGAGCAGAACACGATCAGCCTCGTGCCGCCGATCTACCCGGGGGCGTGGCGCCGGGTCTATCCGGGCTTCCTGCAGCTGTCGGGCTTCATGGCGATGAACCTCGACCGGCACGTCACCGCCCATTCGGACATGTTCGACCACCTGGTGAAGGGCGACGGCGATTCGGCCGAGAAGCACCGCGAATTCTACGACGAGTACCTCGCCGTGATGGACCTGACGGCCGAGTACTACCTCCAGACCGTGCAGACCGTGTTCGTCGACCACGCCCTGCCCACGGGCCGGATGCGCCACAGGGACACGCCGGTCGATCTCGGAGCCATCCGCCGCTGCGCGATCCTCGCGGTCGAGGGCGAGAACGACGACATCTCCGGCGTCGGCCAGACCAAGGCGGCCCTGGACCTCACGCCGAACCTGCCCGACGCCCGCAAGGCCTACCATCTCCAGGCCGGCGTCGGCCATTACGGCGTGTTCAACGGCTCCCGCTACCGGGCGGTGATCGCCCCCCGCATCGCCGCCTTCATCCGCGCCATGCAGGCGGTGCCCGGCACGCGGGGCAGCCACCTGCGGCAGGTTGGCTGAGGCGTTACGTCCAGCCTCCGCCCGCCGCGCCCGGGACAGGCGCGACGGGCCCCGTCCCCTGCGGACGACGATGCTCACACGGCTCCGACCGCTGCGCGCCGCGCAGTGAGGCCGCACCGGCTCCGGCGAAGTCTCGCCCTGCGCCCGCGCGCGAAAAAATCCCCCGCCGATCCTGAATACATAACGCAGTGATGGCCGGACTGGCGCGGGGCTTGCGAGATGCGCCCCGTGACCTGGATCCGCGCAAGCACCGCCCGCGCAAGCACCGCCTGCGCCCAGCCCGACTCCGTCCCCAGACCGGTGGTCGCGCGGGCGCTTGCCCGAGCTCCATTGTCACGCCGGGCCATTGCGCCCCTGCTTAAGAATTGTTCAAACTCGCCCGCAAGGTGTGGGCCGGCGCTTCGGGCCTGAGACCCGCACCGCCAGGGAGAAGACGATGGACCGCAGGACGTTCCTGAAGGGCTCGGCCGCGCTCGGGCTGGCGGCACCGCAGATCGCGCGGCCGGCCCTGGCGCAGGGCGCGAAGGTGCTGCGCTTCGTGCCGCAGGCGAACCTCGCCAATTTCGACCCGATCTGGGGGACCCAGTACGTGGTGCGCAACGCCGGCACCCTCGTCTGGGACATGCTCTACGGCGTCGACGCGCAGCTGAAGCCGCAGCGCCAGATGGTCGAATCCGAGGAGGTCTCGGGCGACAAGTTGACCTGGACCTTCAGGCTGCGCCCCGGCCTCAAGTGGCACGACGGCGAGCCGGTGCTGGCCAAGGACGTGGTGGCGAGCCTCACCCGCTGGATGGCCCGGGACCCGATCGGCCTGATGATCCGTGGAATCCAGGACGACCTCGCGGCGACCGACGACAAGACCTTCCAGTGGCGCCTGAAGAAGCCCTTCCCGAAGCTGCTCTACGCGCTCGGCAAGACCAACGCGCCGATGGCCCTGATGATGCCGGAGCGGATCGCCAAGACCGACCCGTTCACGCAGATCTCCGAGTATGTCGGCTCGGGCCCGATGAAGTTCGTCCGCAACGAGTGGGTGCCGGGCGCCCGGGCGGTGTTCGAGACCTTCACCGACTACAAGCCCCGCGACGAGCCGAATTCCTGGCTCGCGGGCGGCAAGCGCATGCTGGTCGACCGGGTCGAGTGGGTGATCATGCCGGATGCCGCCACCGCCTCGGCGGCCCTGCAGAACGGCGAGGTCGACTGGTGGGAGAACCCGATCTCCGACCTCGTCCCGCTGCTGCGCAAGAACAGCAACCTCAACGTCGATATCGCCGACCCGCTGGGCAATGTCGGCTCGTTCCGGATGAACCACCTGCACCCGCCCTTCGACAATCCGAAGATCCGGCAGGCGGTCATGACCGCGATGAGCCAGGAGGATTACATGCGGGCGATCGTCGGCGACGACGACAGCCTGTGGAAGAAGCTGCCGGGTTTCTTCACGCCGGGGACGCCCCTCTACAGCGAGGCGGGCGGCGGCAACGTCGGCAAGGGCGACATCAAGCTCGGCCAGAAGCTGCTCAAGGAAGCCGGCTACAAGGGCGAGCCGGTGGTCTGCATCGTGGCGCAGGACCAGGGAATCACCAAGGCGCAGGGCGACATCACCGCCGACCTCTTAAAGCAGATGGGCTTCAACGTCGACTTCGTCGCCACCGACTGGGGCACCACCGGCACCCGCCGGGCCTCCAAGGCGCCGCCGTCCCAGGGCGGCTGGAACATGTTCCACACGTGGCACGCGGGCGCCGACTGCATCAACCCGGCGGGCTACCCGGCGGTGCGGGCGAGCGGCGACAAGGCGTGGTTCGGCTGGCCGAACATCCCGCCGGTGGAGACCGCCATCGCCGAATGGTTCGACGCCGCCGACCCGGCCGCCGAGAAGGCCGCCATCGACAAGGTCAACGCCGCCGCCTGCGAGGGCGTGGTCTACGTCCCGACCGGGTTCTTCCTCGGCTACCAGGCGTGGCGGAAGAACGTCTCGGGCATCGTGAAGGGGCCGATCCCGTTCACCTGGGGCGTGTCGAAGGCGTGATGGGGCGGGTGGTGATCATGCCGGCGAACCCGACGCGTTCTCCCTCCCCCCTCTGCGGGGGAGGGTGGCCCTCGCGTCAGCGAGGGTCGGGAGAGGGGAGCGACGATGCAGGATCGGGCTTCGCCCTTCATGCAGGCCGCGCCCCTTCCGGAAGCCGGGTTCCCCTCTCCCGACCCCCTTCGGCGGCCACCCTCCCCCGCAGAGGGGGGAGGGGGTGCGGCGGCGCCCGCCGCGCCCTTCGTCCCACGGCCTAGCGAGGACCCATGCTCGGCTATATCGGCAGGCGCATCCTCGCCACCATCCCGGTCATGGCGGTGGTCGGGCTGTTCGTCTTCAGCCTTCTCTACTTCGCCCCCGGCGATCCGGCGGCGATCATCGCGGGCGACCAGGCGACGCCCGACGACGTCGCCCGGATCCGCGCCACGCTCGGCCTCGACCGGCCGTTCCTGGTGCGGTTCTGGGAATGGTCCTGGCAGATCCTCCACGGGGATCTCGGCACCTCGATCTTCACCAACCTGCCGGTCACCACCATGATCGGCCAGCGGGTGCAGCCCACCGTCTCGCTGATGCTGGTCACCCTGATCTTCGCCATCGTGGTGGCGGTGCCGCTCGGCGTCGTCGCCGCCTGGAAGGCCGGCAGCCTGATCGACCGCCTCGTGATGGGCCTCGCCGTGACGGGCTTCTCGGTCCCGGTCTTCGTGGTCGGCTATGTGCTCGCCTACGTCTTCGCCCTCGAACTCGGCTGGCTACCCGTCCAGGGCTACACGCCGATCGAGCAGGGCCTGTGGCCCTGGCTGTCCAACCTGATCCTGCCGGCGGTGACGCTCGGCCTCGTCTACATCGCGCTGATCGCCCGGGTGACCCGGGCGACCATGCTCGACGTGCTCCAGCAGGATTACGTCCGCACCGCCCGGGCGAAGGGGCTGGGGCAGGGGCCGGTCCTGTTCGTCCACGCCCTCAAGAACGCCGCGGTGCCGATCGTCACCGTGATCGGCATCGGCATCGCCCTGCTGATCGGCGGCGCGGTGGTGACCGAGACGGTCTTCGCGATTCCCGGCCTCGGGCGCCTCACCGTCGATGCGATCCTGCGGCGCGACTACCCGGTCATCCAGGGCGTCGTCCTGCTGTTCAGCTTCGTCTACGTGCTGGTGAACCTCGCCATCGACCTCTTCTACACCGTGCTCGACCCGAGGATCCGCTATTGACCGCGACCGTCGCGCCCTTCCCCAGCAGCGCCCCGCAGGCGGGGACCCCGTCCGAGGCGACCGCCCCCAAGGCGCCCCCGCCGCCGGGCCTCGCCATCGCGGCGCCGCTGCCCGACGTGTTCCCGGCCCGCAAGCGCCGGGGCCCGGTCTGGACCTATATCCGCCGCAACCCGACCATCGTGGTCGGGGGCGTGCTGCTCCTCGTCGTCTTCCTGATGGCTTTGCTGGCGCCGTATCTCGGCACCGTCGACCCGACCGCCCTGGCGCCCGCCAAGCGCACCCGGGCTCCGTCCGCGCAATACTGGTTCGGCACCGACATGCTCGGCCGCGACGTCTACTCGCGGGTGGTCTACGGCGCCCGGGTCTCGCTGCTGGTCGGCTTCTCGGTGGCGTTCCTCGCCTCGATCGCCGGGCTCGCGGTCGGCCTTGTCTCCGGCATGGTGCGCTGGCTCGACGGGATCGTCATGCGGGTCGTCGACGGCATGATGTCGATCCCGCCGATCCTGCTCGCGGTGGCGCTGATGGCGCTCACCCGCGGCTCGGTCCAGAACGTCATCGTGGCGATCACCATCGCGGAGATCCCGCGCGTCGCCCGCCTCGTGCGCGGCGTGGTCCTGTCCCTGCGCGAGCAGCCCTATGTCGAGGCGGCGGTGACCACGGGCACGCGGATGCCGGCGATCATCTGGCGCCACATCCTGCCCAACACGCTGGCGCCCATGACCGTGCAGGCGACCTACATCTGCGCCTCCGCGATGATCACCGAGGCGATCCTGTCGTTCATCGGCGCGGGCGTGCCGCCCTCGACGCCGTCCTGGGGCAACATCATGGCCGAGGGCCGGGCCCTCTGGCAGGTGAAGTTCTACATCATCCTGTTCCCGGCGATCTTCCTCTCGATGACGGTGCTGGCCGTGAACCTCGTCGGCGACGGCCTGCGCGACGCCCTCGATCCCCGCATGGCGAAAGACGTCTGATGAGGACCGGCAGCATGAGCGGCGCACCCCTCCTGTCGATCGAGAACCTGCAGGTCCATTTCCGCACCCCCGACGGGGTGAACCGGGCGGTGGACGGGGTCTCGTTCGCGATCCAGTCGGGGGAGACCCTGGCGATCGTCGGCGAATCCGGCTGCGGCAAGTCGGTGACGTCCATGTCGATCCTGCGGCTCCTGCCCGAGCCGCCGGCCCGCATCGCCGGCGCCATCAAGTTCGAGGGGACCAACCTCCTCGACCTGCCCAACAGCGCCATGCGCAAGATCCGCGGCAACGACATCAGCGTGATCTTCCAGGAGCCGATGACCTCGCTGAACCCGGTCCTGACGGTCGGCCGCCAGATCGGCGAGACCCTGCGCCTGCACCAGGGCCTCGGCCGCCGGGAGGCCGAGGAGCGGGCAATCGAGATGCTGACGCTGGTCGGTATCCCCGAGCCCCGGCGCCGGGTGCGGGAATATCCGCACCAGCTCTCCGGCGGCATGCGCCAGCGGGTGATGATCGCCATCGCGCTCGCCTGCTCGCCCAAGCTCCTGATCGCCGATGAGCCGACCACGGCCCTCGACGTGACCATCCAGGCCCAGATCCTCGACCTGATGCGCGACCTGAAGGCCCGGGTCGGCGCCGCGATCATGCTGATCACGCACGATCTCGGGGTGGTGGCCGAGGTCGCCGACCGGGTGGTGGTGATGTATGCCGGCCGCAAGGTCGAGGAGGCGCCGGTCCGCGACCTGTTCCGGGCGCCGCGCCATCCCTACACGCGGGGCCTGATGGGGGCGGTGCCGAAGCTCGGCGCCGTCGAGCACGGGGCCGACGCGCGGCTCGCCGAGATCCCCGGCATGGTCCCGAGCCTGAAGGGCCGGATCGAGGGCTGCGTCTTCGCCGGGCGCTGCCCGGACGTCACCGACCTGTGTCGCGCCTACGCGCCGGCCCTGGAGCCGAAGGCGCCGGGCCACCTCGCCGCCTGCCACTACGCGCCGAAGGACGCCCTCGCGGCATGAGCGCCCCGCCCGCACCCCCCGCCCGCAGCCTGCTGGAGGTCAACGACCTCAAGAAGCACTTTTCCCTCGGCGGCGGCCTGTTCGGCCGGTCGACCCGCGTGCTGAAGGCCGTGGACGGCCTGTCCTTCACGGTCGCCCGGGGCGAGACCCTGTCGCTCGTCGGCGAATCCGGTTGCGGCAAGTCCACCGTCGCCAAGGCGCTGATGCGTCTCTACGCGCCCACCGCCGGACAGGTGGTGCTCGACGGGCGGCGCATCGACGACCTCTCGGCCGGAGCGCTCCGGCCCCTGCGGCGCCACATCCAGATGGTGTTCCAGGACCCGTTCTCGTCCCTCAACCCGCGGATGCGGGTGCGGGCGATCCTGGCCGAGCCGATCCGCAATTTCGGCCTCGCCCGCAATGCCGCCGACCTCGAGGCGAAGCTCGCCAGCCTGATGGAGCGGGTCGGCCTGCCCCGCGAGGCGCTGGGCCGGTTCCCACACGAGTTCTCGGGGGGCCAGCGCCAGCGCATCGGCATCGCCCGGGCGCTCGCCGCCGAGCCGGACCTGATCATCTGCGACGAGGCGGTCTCGGCGCTCGACGTCTCCGTGAAGGCGCAGATCGTCAACCTGCTGCGGGATCTTCAGCGCGAGCTCGACCTCGCCATGCTGTTCATCTCCCACGACCTCGCCATCGTCGAGCACATGACCCACCGGGTGGCGGTGATGTATCTCGGCAAGATCGTCGAGATCGGGCCCCGCCGCGATCTGTTCCTGGCCCCGAAGCACCCCTACACGCAGGCCCTGCTCTCGGCGGTGCCGATCCCCGAGCCCGGGGCCGGGCGCACCCGCATCGTGCTCAAGGGCGACGTGCCGAGCCCGATCAACCCGCCCTCCGGCTGCCGCTTCCACACCCGCTGCCCGCACGCCTTCGACCGCTGCCGGACCGAGGTGCCCGGCCTCGACGCGGTGGGCACCGGCCATTTCGCCGCCTGCCACCTCAACGACGCGGCCGCGCCGGCCCGGGCGGCCTGACGGAGCCGTCTTTGCGAGCGCAGCGAAGCAACCCGGTGCGGCGCGCGATCCCCGAGCGTGGCGGATCCCTGGGTCGCTTCGCTGCGCGCGCGATGACGGATCGGATCCCTGCAGACGGCTTTTGGAGACAACCGTGCAGCACGACCTCATCCTGAAGGGCGCGCGGGTCATCGACCCGTCGCAGAACCACGACGGGATCTGCGACGTCGCCTTCGCGGACGGACGGGTCTCAGGCTTCGGCCGCGACCTGCCGGCCGGCCCGGGCACGCAGGTCCGCGAGATGGAAGGCGCCATCGTCACGCCGGGCCTGATCGACCTGCACACCCATGTCTATTGGGGCGGCACGTCGCTGGGCATCGACGCCGACGAATTCTGCCGCACCTCCGGGGTGACAACCTCGGTGGATACCGGCAGCGCGGGACCCGGCAACTTCGCGGGCTTCCGCAGCCACGTGATCGAGCGGTCGCAGGCGCGGATCCTCGCCTACCTGCACGTCTCCTTCGCGGGCATCTTCGGGTTCTCGAAGACCATCATGGTCGGCGAGAGCGAGGATCCGCGGCTGATGGCGCCCCGGGAGGCCGTGGAGGTCGCCGAAGCCAACCGGGACGTGATCGTGGGCATCAAGGTCCGGGTCGGGCGCCACGCCTCCGGCGACCAGGGCACCGCGCCGCTGGACATCGCCCTGCAGGTCGCCGAGGAGACCGGCCTGCCGCTGATGGCCCATATCGACGAGCCGCCGCCGAGCTACGAGGCCGTGCTCGCCATGCTCCGCCCCGGCGACGTGCTGACCCACGCGTTCCGGCCCTTCCCGAACTCGCCCGTGACCGCGCAGGGAGTCGTGAAGCCGGCGCTGCGCGAGGCGCGGGCGCGGGGGGTGCTGTTCGACATCGGCCACGGCAAGGGCTCCTTCGCCTTCCGGACGGCGCGTGCCATGCTGGCGGGGGGCTTCCTGCCGGACACGATCTCGTCGGACGTGCACCAGCTCTGCATCGAGGGGCCGGCCTTCGACCAAGTCACCACCATGTCGAAGATGCTCTGCCTCGGCATGAGCCTCACCGACGTCATCGCCGCCTCCACGGTGAACGCCGCCGTGGCGCTGAAGCGCATGGAATACGGGACCTTGAAGGTCGGGGCGCTGGGCGACGCCACCGTGCTGGCGGTGCGGGACGGGGCCTTCGACTACGTCGACACGCGGGGGGAGACCATGACCGGCGCCCAGCGGATCACCGCCGAGGGCGTGGTGCTGAAGGGCCGGTGGTGGCATCCGGCCTGACCGCGCCGGGGCCGGACCTGCAGGTCCTCGGTCCGATCGCATACAGAATATCGACCTTTACAGCCTCTTCGGCGGCCCGATACACTTTCCCGTGAGGGGCGGGCCATCGCCGGCCCTCTGCGACACGCGGTCGAAGCTGCGGCGCCAGGGAGGATGGATGGACACGGGTCAGCCTCTGCTGGAGGTCGACGGCGTCACACTCCGCTACAAGACGCCCGAGCACCTCGTCACCGCCACCTACCGGGTGAGCTTCCGGGTCTGGCCCGGGGACCGGTTCGTCCTGCTCGGGCCCTCCGGCTGCGGGAAGTCGACCCTGCTCAAGGCGGTGGGCGGCTACATGGCCCCCACCGAGGGCGAGATCCGCCTGAAGGGCCGCCCGGTCACCGAGCCCGGCCCCGACCGGATGATGGTGTTCCAGGAATTCGACCAGCTCCTGCCCTGGAAGACCGTGCGGCAGAACGTGGTCTTCGCGCTGGAAGCCTCGGGCCGGCTCAAGGGCCGGGAGGCCCTGGACCGGGCCAACCTCTACATCGACAAGGTCAACCTCACGAAGTTCGCCGACAGCTATCCCCACACCCTGTCGGGCGGGATGAAGCAGCGCGTCGCCATCGCCCGCGGCATGGCCATGGAGCCCGACATCCTGCTGATGGACGAGCCCTTCGCGGCGCTCGACGCGCTCACCCGGCGGCGCATGCAGGACGAGCTGCTGATGCTGTGGGAGGGCACGCGCTTCACCGTGCTGTTCGTCACCCACTCGATCCCGGAGGCGATCAAGGTCGGCTCCCGCATCCTGCTGCTCTCGCCCCATCCCGGCGAGGTGAAGGCCGAACTCAACAGCGCCGAATCCCCGGAGGCGGCGCTGCAGCTGGAGAGCCGGATCCAGCACATGCTGTTCTCGGAAGAGATCGAAGAGGCCGAGAATGTCTAGCGCGCAAGCCCTGACCGGCGCCCCGCTGACCGGCGTCGCGCCGCGCCTGACGCCCGTGGAATCCGGCCGCCCCGAGATCGTGCGCGAGACCGGCCACGCCCATGGCGCCACGGTGGTGGAGAAGCCCCTGTCGCTCGCCGAGCGGCTCTACAACCAGGCCTGGCTGCGCAAGATCGTGATCCTCGTCCTCCTGGCCGGGATCTGGGAGGCCTACGGGCGCTACCTCGACAACGACCTGCTGTTCCCGACCTTCTCGGCCACCGTGGAGGCCTTCTTTCGGGGTATCGCGGACGGCACGCTGCCGGCCCGCGCCTGGTCGTCGCTCAAGGTGCTGCTCATGGGCTACGCCGCCGGCATCGCCCTGGCGACCGTGCTCACGGGCCTCGCCATCGCGTCGCGGATCGGGACCGATCTGCTCGAGACCCTGACGTCGATGTTCAACCCGCTGCCGGCCATCGCGCTGCTGCCTCTGGCGCTGATCTGGTTCGGCCTGGGCAACGGCAGCCTGATCTTCGTGCTGGTCCACTCGGTGACCTGGGCGATCGCGCTGAACACCCATTCCGGCTTCCTGTCGGTGAGCCGGACGCTGAAGATGGTCGGGCGCAATTACGGGCTGTCGGGACCGCGGCTGATCGGCAAGATCCTGATCCCGGCGGCCTTTCCCGCGATCCTCACCGGGCTGAAGGTCGGCTGGGCCTTCGCGTGGCGCACCCTGATCGCCGCCGAGCTGGTCTTCGGCGTGTCGTCCGGGGCGGGCGGGCTCGGCTGGTTCATCTTCGAGAACAAGAACATGCTCGACATCCCGAACGTGTTCGCCGGTCTGCTCACCGTCATCCTGATCGGCCTCGTGGTCGAGAACCTGATCTTCCAGACGATCGAGCGGCGCACCGTCCAGCGCTGGGGCATGCAGGCCTGAGGCGCCGCGGCGCCCGACGACCGGGAGCGTCCCGGTGCGCGGTCGGGTCCAGCGCGTGCTTAGACGTGTCTTCTCGAACTCTGCCTGAATAGAGAAGTAATTTCTCTTTTACGCGGGTGCGACGAACGTTTTCTTCCTATAAGCTCCGTCGACGACCGCGGAGTCCGATCCTGTGAGCCTCGAATCCTCTTCCCAGGCAGCCCCGACGCCGGCGCTTCCCGAGCGGGGCGGCCGGTCGGATACGGCCGCCTCGGTCCTGCCCGGCATCGGCCTGTGCGCGGCGATCACCGCGGTGGCGATGGCAGCGCAGGCGCTGGAGGAGCGGGTCGCCGGCCATCCCTATATCGAGGCCCTGGTCCTGGCGATCCTGGTCGGCATCGCGGTGCGCACCGCCTGGACGCCCCCGGCCCGGTTCCGAACCGGCATCGCCTTCTCGGCCAAGCAGCTCCTCGAAGTCGCCGTCGTGCTGCTCGGCGCCTCCCTGAGCCTCGGGGCGATCCTCGCCTCCGGCCCGGCGCTGCTGGCCGGCATCGTCGGCACCGTGGTCCTCGGCATCGCCGCCAGCGTGGCGATCTGCCGGGTGCTGGGCCTGCCGGCCCGGATGGCGATCCTCGTCGCCTGCGGCAACGCCATCTGCGGCAACTCGGCCATCGCCGCGGTGGCGCCGGTGATCGGAGCGGAGCCGAAGGACATCGCCGCCGCCATCGCCTTCACGGCGGTGCTCGGGGTGCTGATGGTGCTCGGCCTGCCGCTGTTCGTGCCGCTCGCCGGCATGACCGACAACCAGTACGGCGTGCTGGCGGGACTCACCGTCTACGCGGTGCCGCAGGTGCTGGCCGCGACCGTGCCGGTGAGCCTGCTGTCGACCCAGGTCGGAACCCTGGTGAAGCTCGTGCGCGTGCTGATGCTCGGCCCGGTCGTGGTGGCGTTCTCGCTGATCGCGCCCCGGCTGCCGCAGGCGGCGGGGGCGCCGGGCGCGCCGGCCCGTCCCGGCCTCACCAAGCTCGTGCCCTGGTTCATTGTCGGCTTCCTGGCCCTGGCCACCCTGCGCTCCCTGGGCCTCGTCCCGGATGCCGCGGTGAAGCCGCTGACCCAGCTCGCCGGCGTGCTCACGGTCCTGTCCATGGCCGCCCTGGGGCTCGGGGTCGACGTGCGGGTTCTCGCCCGGGTCGGCGGCCGGGTCACCCTCGCGGTCATCGCCTCCCTCGCCGTCCTGATCGTCCTCAGCCTCACGCTGATCCGCGTCCTCGGGATCGGCTGACGCCGCGCCGTCCTGCGCTCCGGCCGGATGTGGCGCGGTATTTCCCGGCCTGTGCGCGTCCGGCGGCTGTAACCGGGGCGGGATCGGCATCTTTGTGCAGGTGACGGATCCTTTTCGCGGGCGATCGCGCCCGTTCGGATCGAAAAGCCCTTTCGGTGATCGACTGTCTTTCAAGACCGTCTTGACACATCCGCGATTTTTGCTTTGGAACCACGTCCATCGTCGTCGAAAGCTTCGGATGGACTCGCGCAGTGCCTGAACAGAATCCCGAGAGCCGCCTCCGGTTGGTCACGTTGGTCGGCGAGATCGTCGCCGCCTACGTCTCGAACAATTCCGTTCCGCCGACGGCGCTGCCGGAGCTGATGGCGAGCGTGCATGGAGCGCTGGCGGCCCTCGACGGGCAACCGGCTGCCCCGGCGGAACCGGCCGTGGAGCGGCCGACGCCGGCACAGATCCGGAAGTCGGTCCAGGAGGACGGCATCGTCAGCTTCATCGACGGCCGGACCTACAAGACCCTGAAGCGCCATCTCACCGCCCACGGCCTCACGCCGGAGCGGTATCGCGAGCGCTACGGCCTGCCGGAGGATTACCCGATGACCGCGCCCGGCTACGCCGCGCAGCGTTCCGCGCTCGCCAAGGCGATCGGCCTCGGCGTGCCCGGCGGGCGCAGCGATCAGCGCAGGACCGGCACCGGCGGCTGATCGGCGGCGCGGCGGGAGCCCGGTGGCGGCGCGCTCTCGGCCTTGCGGCTCTGGAACGGAAGCACCTGCGCGGGGCCCGGGACGGACCTGCCGAGCGCGGCGCGGTCCGGACGCCCGAACGTGTCGGCCCAGCTCAGCTTGATCACGTGGCAATCCGGAGCCGCGGACGTGGTCTCCTCCGCGGGGGGCGGTGCCTTGCGGTTGCCGGCGCTGATCCAGCGCACGATCCGGTGCTCGCGCCCGCGGCGCAGCGCCGGCGGTCCATCCGGCGCGCTGCGCCGGCGGATCGCTTGCCTGTCGTCGGTCCTGTCTGAGATCGACACGCTGAATCACCCCGTCCGCAGTCGGGGCGGGAGCGAGGACGGATAGCGGGTGCAGCCGTGGATCCGTCGGGGTGCTCCACCCGCGACAACGGCGCTATCCTACTGAACTTGCAGGGGCCGGACAGGGCGGTCCCGTCCAAAAAACTTGTCTCTGCGTCCCAGATTGGCCCGGTCCCGGCCCCGGCGGGCTCAGGAGGCGTGCGCGCCCGGCACCGCCGCGAGGAGGCTGCGGGTGTAGGCGTGCTCCGGCGCGGCGAACAGCTCCGCGGTGCCCCGCATCTCCACGATGGCGCCGCGGTGCATCACGGCGATCCGGTCGCAGATCGTGGCGGCCACCCGCAGATCGTGGGTGATGAACAGCATCGCCAGGGACAGGCGCTGCTTCAGATCCTCCAGCAGGTCCAGCACCTGCCGCTGGACGGAGACGTCGAGCGCCGAGACCGCCTCGTCGGCCACTAGCACGTCCGGCTCCATGGCGAGCGCCCGGGCGATGCCGATGCGCTGGCGTTGCCCGCCCGAGAAGGCGTTCGGGTAGCGGGCGGCGGCCTTCGGATCGAGGCCGACGAGGTCGAGGAGGTTTCGGGCCCGCTCCCGGGCCTCGGCGGCCGGGACCCCATGGGCGATCGGCCCCGCCGTGATGATCTGCTCCACGGTGCGCCGCGGGTTCAGCGAGGCGAACGGGTCCTGGAAGATCATCTGGATGCGGCTGCGCTTGTCGCGCAAGGCCGTCTTGCCGAGGGCCGTGTAGTCGAGGTCCCCCAGCCGGACCGTGCCGCCGTCAGGCTCGATCAGCCGGATCGCGAGCCGCGCCGTGGTCGACTTGCCCGACCCGGATTCGCCCACGATCCCAAGAGTCTCGCCGCGGCGAACGTCGAACGAGACCTCCTTCACGGCGGCCACGACCCGCGGCTTGCCGAACAGGCCGGAGCGCCCGGAATAGGTCTTGGACAGCCCGGTCACCGAGAGGGCGACCGGGGCCGCCGCGAGGGGCGCGCGCGGCGGCGGCGTGAGGCTCGGGACGGCGGCGAGCAACGCCCGGGTGTAGGGCGCCTGCGGATTGCGCAGCACCGCCTCGGCCGTGCCGGATTCCACGAGCCGCCCGCGCTGGAGCACCGCCACGTGGTCGGCGATCTCCGCGACCACGCCGAAATCGTGGGTGATGAACAGCACGCTCATCCCGCGCTTCCGCTGCAGGTCGCGGATCAGCCGGAGGATCTGGGCCTGGGTGGTGACGTCGAGGGCCGTGGTCGGCTCGTCGGCCACCAGCACCGAGGGCTCCAGCGCCAGCGCCATGGCGATCATCGCCCGCTGCCGCTGGCCCCCGGAGAGCTGGTGCGGGTAGGCCCGCACCGCCTCCTCGGGGTTCGGCAGGCCGACCTCGGTGGCGAGCGCCACCGCCCGGGCCCAGCGCTCGCTCCGGCTGAGCAGGTTGTGCGCCTCGAACATCTCGGCGATCTGGTCGCCGACCCGCATCACCGGGTTCAGCGCCGTCATCGGCTCCTGGAACACCATGGCGATGCGCCGGCCGCGCAAACCGCGCCACGCGGGCTCGTCGAGGGTCAGGAGGTCCCGGCCCTCGAACAGGATCGTGCCGGCCGTCGGCTTCAGGGCCCGGGGCAGGAGGCCGGTGAGCGCGTAGGCGCTCATCGACTTGCCCGAGCCCGATTCCCCGACCACGCACAGGATCTTTCCGGCCTCGAGGTCGAGGTTCAGGCCCTCGACCGCGTGCGGGCGGTCGGCGCCCTTGGGGAGCGCGATCGTCAGATCGCGGATGCGGACGACCGGCGCGCTCATGGTTCAGGCCCTCGCTTTGCGGCGCCGGAGGATGTCGGGTCCGGCCTCGCCCAGATCCCAGAACAGGCCGGCCATGATCGCCAGGCCCTCGCGGGTGCCGGAGGCGAGCATGTGCTCGTCGGGCCCGTGCTGGCGGCAGGCCGGATAGGAATGCGGCACCCAGAGGGTCGGCAGGCCCAAAATCTCCGAGAAGGCGTCGTTCGGCAACGAGCCGCCGAGATTGGGCAGCAGCGCCGGTTTTTTGCCCGAACTCGCCTCGATCGACTGGAGCGCCCACTCGACCCAGGGATCCTCGACGGGGAGACGTGTCGCCTGGAACACCTCCGCGGCGCGGGCCGGACGGACCTCGATCATCGGGAAGCCGTGCGCGTCGAGATGGGCGCGGACGTTCGGGATCAGGTTCTGCCAGTCGGTGCCGACCACGAAGCGCAGTTGCAGGGTCGCCTTGGCGTGGGGCGGGACAGCGTTGAGCGGGCCGTCCGGATCGCCGGTCTTGAAGGCCAGCACCTCCAGGGTGTTCCAGGCGAAGACCCGCTCGGCCGGACTCAGGCCCGGTTCGCCCCAGTCGGCATCGATCGTGGGCGCGGTCGGGTCCTCGCCGACGCGGATGTCGGCGAGCGCCGCGCGCACGCCCTCGGGGATCGGCGGCGGCCGCAGGGCGTCCACTAGGATGCTGCCCCGCGCGTCGACCATCGAGGCGATCGCTGAGGCCAGCACCGTGCCGGGGTTGCGCAGCAGGCCGCCCCAGTTGCCGGAATGGTGCGGGCCCTCGCGCAGGTTGAGGCTCAGCTCGAAATTGTAGGCGCCGCGGGAGCCCAGGAACAGGGTCGGGCGCTCGCCGTTGAGGCGGGGTCCGTCCGAGGCGATCAGCACGTCCGAGCGGAGGGAATCGGCCTGTTCCCGGCAGAACGGCCGCAGGCCCGGGGAGCCCGATTCCTCGCCCATCTCGATCAGGAGCTTCACGTTGAAGCCGAGATGGCCCTCGCGGGCCGCGATCACCTGCTCCAGGGCGGCGAGGTTGAGGACGTGCTGGCCCTTGTTGTCGGCGGTGCCGCGCCCGTACCAGCGGTCACCCTCGACCACGATCTCCCAGGGGCCGAGGCCCGCGCGCCACTGCTCGGGATAGCCCCGCACCGTGTCGCCGTGGCCGTAGATCAGCACGGTCGGCAGCTCCGCGCCCTCGCGCCGCTCGGCGATCAGGAACGGGCCGTGCACCCCGTCCGGGTTCGGGAAGATTTTTGGAGTTTCAAACCCGAGCCGGCTGACCAGTGGCGCGATGAAGCTTTCGAGGTAGGCGCGGAGCGCCGCCTCCTGGCCGGGGGCCTGGCTCTCGGTGGGCATCGCCACCGCCTCCCGCAGGAGGGCGAGGAACGCGCCCGAATCGAAAGCCTCCGTGGCGCGCGCGATGGCGGCGTCTCGCGTCATGGTGTGTTTCCCGTGAAACATTTTGGTAACCTGTCGACGGGCCCTGGCCCGGCGAAGCCGTCAGTTGCGCGCCTCGGGGGCGGTGATGTCGCGCAGGCCGTCGCCCAGGAGGTTGATCGCCAGCACGAGGAGGAGGAGCGCCACGCCCGGGATGGTGATCACCCAGGGCTGGAAGAACATGTACTGCTTGCCCTCGGCGATCATCAGGCCCCAGGAGGGCAGGGGCGGCTGGACGCCGAGGCCGAGGAACGAAAGGGCGGCCTCCAGCAGGATCGCGTGGGCCATCTCCAGGGTCGCCACGACGATCAGGGCGTTCATGATGTTGGGCAGGATCTCCTGGCGGAGGATCCGCAGGTCGGTCAGCCCCGCGGCGCGGGCGGCCGAGACGAAATCCTGGTTGCGGATCTGCTGGGTCGCGGCCCGGGTCACCACGGCGAAGCGGTCCCAGAGCAGGAAGCCCAGCACCAGCACCACCACCTTCAGGGAGCCGCCGACCAGGGCCGCCATGGCGAGCGCCACCAGCACCACCGGCATGGCGAGCCGCGTGGTCACCACGTAGCTGACCACGGAGTCGACCCAGCCGCCGAAATAGCCGGCGCACAGGCCGAGCACCGTGCCGATCAGCCCCGAGATCAGCGCCGCCGAGATCCCGATCAGGAGGGAGATCTGGCCGCCGTAGAGCAGGCGGCTCAGGTAGTCGCGGCCGAGCTTGTCGGTGCCGAGCACGTGCTCCCAGGAGCCCTTGGCCTGCCAGACCGGCGGGATCAGGCGGCGGGACACGTCCTGCGCGTAGGGGTCGTGCGGCGCGATGAGCGGGGCGGCGAGCGCCGCCAGCACGATCAGCCCGAGGATTCCTGCCCCGATCAGGAAGCCGGTGTGGCGCAGGCCCCGCCGCAGGATCAGGCGGGTGGGGGAGGGCACCGCCGCCAGCGCGACAGGCGCGTCCGGGGGCAAAGCGGGGGCGGCGAGCGCCGCCGTGTCGGGGGGGAGGCTCATGGCGATCTCCGTCCTCAGGCCTGGCGCAGGCGCGGATCGAGGAAGGCGTTCAGGAGGTCGGCGGCCAGCGTCAGGCCGATGTAGATCATCGCCAGAACCAGCACGATCGCCTGGACGACCGGGAAGTCGTTGCGGGCGATCGACTCCCAGGCGAGCTGCCCGAGCCCCTGGAGCGAGAACACCGCCTCGATCACGATCGAACCGCCGAGCATGAAGCCGAACTGCACCGCCAACAGGGCGATCACCGGGATCACGGCGTTGCGCAGCGCGTGCCGCACCAGGATTTTTCTGGGCGGCAATCCCTTGGCGCGGGCGGTGCGGACGTAGTCGGAGGCCAGCACCTCCAGCATGCCGTTGCGGGTGAGGCGCATCACGGCGGGCATCGCGTAGTAGCCCAGCGCGATTGCCGGCAGGACGAAGTTCTTCCACGTGGCGTTGCCCGAGACCGGCAGCCAGCGGAGGTTGACGGAGAAGATCAGGATCAGCGTCAGGCCGAACCAGAAGCTCGGCATCGCCTGGCCGAGCACCGAGACGGCGAGCGCCGTCCGGTCGATCCAGGTGTCCCGCTTCACGGCGGCCACGACGCCCAGCGGGATCGCCACGAACAGGGCCACGCCGAGCGCGATGATGCCGAGATAGAGGGTGATCGGCAGGCGGGCGGCCAGCAGGTCGATCACGCTCTCGCGGAAATAGAAGGAGTTGCCGAAATCGAGGTGCAAAGCCCGCCAGCCCCAGGTGAGGAACTGGGTCAGCAGCGGCTGGTCCAGGCCGTAATCCTGGCGGATCTGGGCGATCTGCGGCCCGGTGGCCTCCGGGCCGGCGATCGCGGTCGCGAGGTCGCCCGAGAGGTGGAGGAGCAGGAAGCTCGCCACCGAGACCGTGAAGGCCACCGCCAGGGCGACCAGCACGCGCCGGAACGTGAAGGCCAGCATGGGCTCAGGCTCCCTTTCGGCGATGCGGACCGGATCGGCTCCCGCCGTCGGAACCGGGGCGGATCGCGGGTCCCCTCTCCCGTGCGGGAGAGGGACAGGGTGAGGGGTGCGACCTCTCCGGGAAGACCTGATCCCTCACCCCAACCCTCTCCCGCACGGGAGAGGGAGCCGGTCGCGCCACGACCACCATCCTCACTTCCACGACGCCGCGTAGAAGCGCGGCACCTCGTCGGGCTGGGCGGTGAAGTTCAGGTCCGACGTGAAGGCGTAGTTGGTCGAGTAGGAGAACATCGGCAGGGCATAGGCCTCTCCGGCGATCCGCTGCAGCGCCTTGGCGTAGGCGGCCTTGCGGGTCTCCGGATCGGTGGAGCCGTCGCCCTTCTGGAGATCGGCGATCACCTGCGGATCCTTGGTCAGATCCTCCTCGCCGCCGCGGAAATACACCCCGTCGAAGGCCGAGACGTCGTTGACCGAGAACGACCCCCAGGTCTGGTAGCCGATCGAGGTCTTGCCGGCCCGCAGCGCGTCGCGGAACGCCGCGTAGCGCAGGTAGTTGAGCCGCGCCTTGATGCCGACCGCGCCGAGATAGCCGATCACCGCCTCGGCGTAGTCGCGCTCGCGATAGGCGCCGAGATCGATCTCGAAGCCGTTCGGGTAGCCGGCGTCCTTGAGCAGCGCCTTGGCCTTGGCGGGGTCGTAGGCGTAGCGCGGCACGCCCTGGTCGGTGCAGCCGAACTGGTCGACGAAGCACAGCGCGTTCATCACCCGCGAGGCGCCGCGCACGAGGTTGTCGACCATCGCCTTGCGGTCGATGGCGTAGGAGATCGCCTGCCGGACGCGCACGTCCTTGAGCGGCGAGTTCTCCTTGGCGCGGCCCAGCGTGTCGAATTGCAGGAAGCCGACCCGCATCGTCTCGGAGTTGAGGACCGTGATGTTGGGCGCGGCGCGCAGCTGCTCGGCCTGGTCGCTCGGCACCCGCCAGATCCAGTCGACACCGCCGGTCATCAGCTCGGCCATCCGGCTCTCGCCGTCCGGGATGACGCGGAACTGCAGCTTGCCGATCTTCGGCTTACCCAGCGGACTGCCGGCCCAGTACTTGTCGAACCGCTCCATGGAGACGCCGCGGCCGCTGTCGACCTTGGTGATCCGGTAGGGTCCGCTGCCGATCGGCGCCTTGGCGAAGCCGTCGAGCCCGACCTTCTTGAAGTAATTGGCCGGGAAGATCGGGGTCGGGCCGGCGAGGTATTCCAGCGCCGCCGGGAACGGCGCCTTGAGGTGGATGCGGACATTATGCGGGCCCGTGACCTCCACCGACTTCATCCAGTCGACGTTCTGGCGGGTGACCGTGCGCGCCTCGGGCGTCAGCACGTAGTTGAACGTGAAGGCCACGTCCTCCGGCCCGAGCGGGTCGCCGTTGTGGAAGACCACGCCCTCGCGGATCGTGAGATCGAGGGTCGTGTCGTCCGCCCAGGTCCAGGCGGTCGCCAGCATCGGCTTGTAGGTGCCGTCCTTCTGGTCACGGTACAGCAGGGTGTCCCAGCAGTTCCGGGCCAGGATCACGCCCTCGCGGGCGCTGTTGTGATACGGGCTGACATTCTCCGGCTCGCTGTCCGAGGCGTAGACCAGGGTGTCGTCGGCCTTCCCGGCCAGTGCCGGATGCGCGGCGATCAGGGTCGCGAACGAGGCGGCGAGGGTCGCGGCCCGGGTGAGAATCCGTAGCGGCATGCGGTCTCCGACGGCGCGGCGGACAGGTCCGGCGGATCGATCCGCGGCTGCCGCGTTTTTCACCCTGCCATGGTGTTGTGCATCTGGGATCGCAACAAGTAGAATTTGGCGAGTGCTGCGTTGCCGTATTGGCAATGTGCATGGCAGCATACAGCGTATCGAGCACGATAATGCAGACGACGGGCCTGCGCTACTTCCTGGCCGTGGCCCGCACCGGCTCGATCGCGGCGGCCTCGGCCCAGCTCAACGTGGCCGCCTCGGCAATCAGCCGGCAGATCGCCAACCTGGAGGCCGAGCTCGACTGCGTGCTGTTCGAGCGGCGCCCGCGCGGCATGGTGCCGAGCCCGGCCGGGGAGCTGCTGGCGCAGCACGCCCATCAGGTGCTGATCCGCTCCGAGCAGGTGGTCACCGAGATCCGGGAGCTGGAAGGGCTCGCCCGCGGGCTGATCCGGGTCGCCTGCTCCGAGGGCTTCTCCCTCGACATCGTGCCGAACGCGATCGCGGCCTTCCACGCGGCCCATCCCGGCATCCGCTTCGAGGTCACGGTCCAGCCCCCGGCCCAGGTCACCCAGACGGTGGCAGTGGGGGATGCCGATCTCGGGATCACCTTCGCGCTGACACCCACCGCGCAGGTCGAGGTGCTCTACGACGGGCAGGTCGACATGCTGGCGCTGGCCGCGCCCGACCATCCCCTCGCGCGGGCGCCCGCCCTGCGCCTCGCCGACCTGCTGGACTATCCCGTCGCCCTGCCGACCCGGGACACGACCCTGCGGCAGGTCTTCGACGCCGCCTGCGCGCACGAGGGCATCGCGGTGGAGCCGGTGCTGACCTCCAACAATCTCTCGGCGCTGCTGCCCTTCGTGCGGCGCTCCCGCGGCATCGCCCTGATGTCGGCGCTGTCGGTGCAGACGCCCCTGCGGCTCAACGAGCTTGTCAGCCTGCCGATCCAGTCCCGGACGAGCCTCGCCCGGGGCGTGAAGATCCAGGCGATGCGCGACCGGCGGCTGCCGAAGGCGGTGCGGGCATTCCTGCGCCAGCTGCTCGACGCGCTGCCGCCGCCGCGATCGCCGTGACCCTCGGCGCGCTCGGCCGGCGACCGCTCAGGCGCCGCTCCGGTCAGCCGCGAGCCGACAGCTGTGGTCCATGACGTCCTCGGCGCTGGCACTCGGCGCCCGGTAGGCCAGCAGGATGTAGCCCGGCTCGGGATCGCCCGGGGGCGTGGCGAGCGCCGCGAAGCTCGTCCGGTGCAGGTCCGGCCGGGCGCCCGGCAGGGTGTGCAGGGCCGCGAACGGGTTGAACTGCGCGGCCTCCGCCTCCGGCACGCGCAGGGCGTAGTAGCGGTCGCCGGCCAGTGGCACCGGGAAGCGGCTCCAGGTGTGGCGCACCTGCCGGCCGTGCGCCCGGACCGCCTTGAGCACGCTCGGCTTCAGGCAGTCGAGATGGATGTGCAGCTGGTCCTGGCTGCGGCCCCGGGCCGAGTTGACCGCGAGCCCGACCTCCGCGGGGGACAGCTTCCCTTTCAGCACGTCCGACACGAGCGGCCGCGCCGCCAGGGCCGCCCGCCAGTAGGCGGCGCCCCGCGGCCCGCGCAGGACCGGTGCCTCCAGGCCTGCCACGGTGTCGGTGGGCATGACGACGCTGTGGGTCGGCTCGCCGGGGGCGCGCAGCACTGCCGAGCCCGGACGATCCGCGTCGCCCAGGTCGACCGAGAGGCACGGGAAGGTCCGGTTGGCGAGCCGCTTGGCGAGCACGCAGGTCTTCAGTGCCGCCCACAGGACGTCGCGGCTCGGATCGGGGGCGGCCGCGGCCGGGACCGCGGCCATCGCGGAGAGCGCCACGAGGAGGGCGGCGAACGGCGCGCGGCGCATGAGGGCTCCCCGATCGAGCCGGCGCGGCGCGTCGGCTTGGCCGTCCCGCAATAGCCGATCCGGGGCCCTGCCGGCAAAGGATCCGGAGACGCTGACGCCGCACCGGAAAACCCGCTATGCCGGCCGCTTCGCCGCCCCGGAGGCCCGCGATGACGCCATGCCCGCGATGACGACCGCGCTCACCCCCGACATCGCCGCGCGCTTCGCCGCGGTCGCCCTGGGCCACGTCGCCCGCGAATATCCGAACAAGCCCGGGCACGTCCTGGCCGGTCCGGCGGATGCCCGCACCCCCGCGGCCCTGCACCCGGCCTTCCACGGCAGCTACGACTGGCATTCCTGCGTCCACGGCACCTGGCTGCTGGCGCGCGTGCTGCGCCTGTACCCGGACGGCCCCCAGGCCCCGGCGATCCGCGCCCGGCTCGACGCGCAGCTGACCCCCGAGACGGTGGCGGGGGAATGCGCCTACTTCGCCGCCCCGACCGCCCGGGGCTTCGAGCGGCCCTACGGCTGGGGCTGGCTCCTGAAGCTCGCCGACGAACTCTCCGCGCTCCCCGAGCGCCGCTGGTCCGAGGCCCTGGCGCCGCTGGCCGGGATGATCGCGCAGCGGTTCCGGGACTTCCTGCCGGTCGCCGTCTATCCGGTACGGGTCGGGACCCATTTCAACACCGCCTTCGCGCTGCGCCTGGCGGCCGATTACGCGGAGGGCGCGGGGGATGCCGGGCTGACCGCCCTGCTGCGCGACACAGCCGAGCGCTGGTACGGGGCGGACACGGACTGCCCGGCCTGGGGCGAGCCCGGCGGCGACGACTTCCTGTCCTCCGCGCTGATCGAGGCCGAATGCATGCGCCGGCTGCTGCCCCCCGCGCGTTTCGCGCCCTGGTTCGACCGGTTCCTGCCCGATCTCCCGGCGTCCCGGCCCGCGACCCTGTTCCGCCCGGCCAGCGTGACCGACCGCTCGGACGGCAAGATCGCGCATCTCGACGGGCTGAACCTCAGCCGCGCATGGTGCTTCCGCGCGCTGGCCGCGGCCCTCGGTGCGGACGATCCCCGCCGGCCGCTCCTGGGCGCGGCCGCGGAGGATCACCTCGCGGCGGGGCTCCCGCACGTCACCGGCGACTACATGGGCGAGCACTGGCTCGCGACCTTCGCGGTTCTGGCCCTGGAGGCGGGGCCGGACGGCGACCCGGGCGGCGGTCCGGATGATCTTCTAAGAGAAACTTGAGAACTCTTCGCCCCGGGTCAGGCTGGGGAAGGGGACCGACAATAAAAAAAGACCGCCCTCAAGAGAACGGTCCGAAAGTCTAGGGAGGAAACGCCCGAGCGGGGCGGCCGGACAATGCGGTCGGCACCGTCTGGCCCGGCATCAACTCGACACAGGTGGTCTTGTTCCTGGATCCGGAACGCCGCGTCGCAACGGCAATGCGCCCGTCACCGGAGCGATTCCGACCGGCCGGCGCAGGTCTCCGGGTCCAAACTCGGCGCGGTAGGTCCGCTCCAGCGTCATCAGGTTCCGCAGGGGCGCTTCGGCGAGGTCGAGGAGCCGCGCATCGCGCCAGCGCAGCTTGCGGCCGAGGTGGCGACGGAACCAGCGCCCGCGCTCCTCCTCGACGAGCAGGATCAGCTTGCCGGTCCAGGTCCGGCGGAACCAGAAGCGTCCGGTCAGCGGCATGGCGGTATCGCGCCCCGATTGTCGAGGCGAATACAATACATCCAGTCCGGTGTGGCCCAAAATGCTTAGGTTAGAACGCGGACGAATTCGGGCGAAGGCGGTTAAGGATCGCGCGCCCCGTCAGCGCCGCCCGGCTGCGGCGCCGGGGCGGCCGGCTGCCCGCCGCGCTTCGCCGTCTCGTAGAGGACCTGGGCGAGCTGCTCGGCGGAGTAGGGCTTGCGCACGAGGGTGAAGCCGTGGGCGTCGTCCGTGGCCAGGATGTGGCTGTAGCCCGAGGTCAGCACCACCGGCAGGTCGGGACGGTCGGCCTGGAGCTGCCGGGCGAGGGCGAAGCCGCCCATCCCCGGCATGACCACGTCGGAGAAGACCACGTCGAAGCGGTCGGGCGTCCGCCCGAGTTCGCCCAGCGCCTCCTCGGCGGATTTCGCCCAGACCGGGGCATGGCCCAGATCCTCCAGGATCTGGGTGCAGAACCGGCCGACCCCGAGATTGTCCTCCACGACGAGGATGCACAGGCCCCGCCGCGGTTCCGCCGCCCGGCGGCGGTCGCGGTCGGCCTCGGCGACCTCTGCGGGCGCCTCGACCTGGGGCAGGTAGAGCGAGAAGGTCGTGCCGCGCCCGAGCGCGCTCGCCACGTCGATGTCGCCGCCCGACTGCTTGGCGAAGCCGATGACCTGGCTGAGGCCGAGGCCGGTGCCCTTGCCGATCTCCTTGGTGGTGAAGAACGGCTCGAAGATCCGCCCCAGATCGGCGTCCGGGATGCCGCCGCCGGTATCGGAAACCCGCACGGCCACGAACGGTCCCGGCGCGCCGGCATGCCCGCGGATCGGCGGCATCGGGCACTCGCCCTCCAGGCGCAGGGTCAGGCTGCCTTCCCCACGCATGGCGTCGCGGGCGTTGACCGCCATGTTGATCAGCGCGGTCTCGAACTGGCTCTCGTCGGCGCGCACGAAGCGGGGCGTCTCCGGCAGCTCGATGATGACGCGGATGCGCGCGCCGGTGACCGAGTCGAGCATGTCGGCGATGCTGCGCAGGCGCGCGCCGATGTCGAAGACCTGGGGCTTCAGCGCCTGGCGCCGGGCGAAGGCGAGGAGCTGGCCGGTGAGCTTGGCCGCGCGGTCCACGGTGTCGGAGACCGCGTCGACGTAGCGGCGGCGGCGCTCCTCGGCGAGGTCGGGCCGGCGCAGGAATTCCATGGAGGACCGGATGATGGTCAGGAGGTTGTTGAAGTCGTGGGCCACCCCGCCGGTGAGCTGGCCGATGGCCTCCAGCTTCTGCGATTGCCGCAGGGCCTCCTCGGCCTGCCGCTGCTCGGTGATGTCGCGCCCGAAGCCGTAGAACAGCCCGTCCTCCGGCACGACGGTCCAGAGCACCCGGCGCCGGTCGCCGGCGCGGGTCAGACAGGAGAGTTCGACATCCTCGACCCGGCTCTCGTCGCAGAGGGGCCGCAGCGCCGCCTGCGCGGCCGCCCGCTCCGGGGCGGCCACGAAGTCGAGGGCGGCCCGGCCCAGGGTCTCGGCCTCCGACCAGCCGAGCGCCCGGCTCCAGGACGGGTTCGCCGACTGGACCCGCCCGTCCCGGTCCGCGACGAGCTTCAGCACCGGCGACAGCGTCCAGACCCGGTCGCGGTCGCGGGTCTGGGCGGCGACCTGCGCTTCGAGGCGCTCCGCCCGGGACTGGAGCAGCGCCTCGATCCGCTTCCGCTCCGAGACGTCGTGGGCGAAGACGTAGAATCCGTCGACCCCTCCGTCCGCTCCCCGGCGCGGCAGGTAGCGGGTGTCGGCGACGCGGGTCTCGCCGTTCGGGAGCGTCCAGGTCCATTCCCGGCGGATCTCCTGCCCGGCCAGCACCCGCTCGAAGGCGGCCTGCCGCATCGCGAAGGCCTCGGGGCCGATGAGCATCCGCACGGTCTGCCCGACGACCTCGGAGGGCCTGCAGCCGGTCCAGGACTCGTAGGCGGCGTTGGCGAACCGATAGGTGAGGGTGCGGTCGATGAAGGCGATCAGGACCGGCATCGCGTCCGCGACCAGCCGGAGTTCCGCCTCCCGGGCGCGGAGCGCGATCTCGCTCCGGCGGCGCTCGGTGATGTCGTTGAACAGGATCGCGACGCGGTTCCGGCCCGGCCCGTCGACCCGGTAGGCGTGCACGTCGTACCAGCGGCCGAGGGCCTTGGCGGCCTGCTCGACGCGGACCGGCTCGCCGGTCAGGGCGACGCGGCCGTAGAGGTCGAACCAGCATTGCTCGTGATCGGGGGCGATGTCCCGCATCCACCGCCCCACCACGTCCGTCAGGCCGGTCTGCCGCTCGAAGGCGGGATTGGCCTCCAGGAAGCGGTAATCGACCGCCCGGCCGTCTTCGAACGTCAGCTCGACCAGGCAGAAGCCGGCATCGATGAAGGTGAACAGCGAGCGGTAGCGCTCCTCGTTCCGGCGCAGGGCGGCCTCGGCATTCCGGGTGTCCAGCTGCGTCATCACCGTCCGGGCGAGCGCCTTGAGGATGAAGATCTGCTGGTCGGTCAGGGTGCGCGGGACGCGGTCGAGGACGCAGAGCGTCCCGATGGCCCAGCCGTCCGGCGTCACCAGGGGCACGCCGGCGTAGAAGCGCAGGTGCGGCTCGCCGGCCACGAGCGGATTGGCGGCGCGGTCCGGCAGCGCGGCCAGATCGGGCAGCACGAGGACGCCGTCCTCGCGCATGGCCTCGGTGCAGAAGCCGAAATCGAGCGGCATCGCCCGCGCGGGGTGGCCGAACGCGGCCTTGATCCACTGCCGGTCGGCATCGACGAAATTGATGTGGGCCATCGGCGTGCCGCAGGCCTGGGCGGCCATCTCGGCGATCTCGTCGAACGCGCGCTCCGGCGGCGTGTCGAGGATGGCGTAGGCGCGCAAGGCGGCGAGCCGCTGGGGATGCTCGGGCTCGAAACCCGACGGGCGGGATATTGTCTCGGTCTGCGACACGGGACCGTCATAGCGTAAGCGCCCGCGCCTCCCTAATGAAACTCTGCCTCACGGGCCCGGCGGCGCGACCAGCCCAAGCATTCCGCGACAGTCCATTAGTCGACATTCGCATCGGATCGTCGGCGACAACATGGTTTCACAGGCGCCGGCCAAGTCTTGTCCGGGCCGACGATCCCGTCCGGGCGCCCGCTGCGGTGTCTTCGTGATCTGTGCCGGCGCGGACCGCACCGGAGGCCGCGCGGTCACGGCTGTGGATCGGATCGCCGCGGCCGGGAGCCCGCGGGGGCGGTGCGGCGTTGCCGGCTCAAGAGGGACGGGTTCGGATCAGGCATGGCCAAGCGCAGGACGAAGGCGGGCGCCCATCAGGGCTTGGAGGACGCGCCGCTGATGCCCACCGGCGCCCTGGCGGTGGCGCTCCTGGCCTATGCCGAGGGCCCCGGTCCGGTGGTGCATGTCGCCCGGGATGCCCGCCGCCTCGAGGACCTCGCCGCGACCCTCCGGGCGCTGGATCCCGACGCGCAGGTCGCGATCTATCCCGAATGGGACTGCCTGCCCTTCGACCACGCCTCGCCGTCGCGGGCCATGATGGGCGCCCGGGCCGCGGTGCTGCGCTGGCTGACCGACCGGGAGGCGCTGCCGGATTTCGTGCTGACGACCGCCCCCGCCCTCGTGCAGCGCGTGCCGCCGCCGGAGACCTGGGCCTCGGCCCGCGTGACCCTGCGGGTCGGCGACCCCCTCGACGTCGCCGCCGCGACCGCCGACCTGAAGCGCCTCGGCTACATCCTCGACGAACGGGTCGACGAGCCCGGCGAGATCGCCGTCCGCGGCCGCACCGTCGAGGTGTTCCCCGCCGCCGCGCCGCGGCCCTGCCGGATCGAGCACGCGGAGGGGCGCGTCACGGCGATCCGCTCCTACGACCCGATCTCGCAGCGCTCGGTGGCCGAGGCGGACGAACTCGTCATCGATCCCGCCACCGAGATCATCCTGGAGCCCGGATCCGGCCAGAGCTTCGAGCCCTTCACCGGCCAGGAGCATCGCCTGGACCGCTATTACCCCCGCCTCGTCACCCTCTTGGACTACGTGCCCGGCGCGCGCCTCGCGGTCGAGGACGGCACGCAGGCCCGGGTCGACGCCTTCTTCGAGCAGATGGACGAGGCGCGGGGCCGGCTGACCGCCCGCGACGCGCAGGGGCAGCCCGGCGCCGCCTTCTATCTGACGCCGGAGGCGTGGCGCGCCATCGTGGCGGCGCACGGCCGGCTTGCCGTCACCGAGGCGGCCGGGGAGCCCCGGGCCATGCCGACCTTCGCCGGCGAGCGCCGGCCGGGAACGGCCTTCGCCAAGGTCCTGCGCGAGCGGCTGAAGGCCGGCGACGTCGTCGTGCTCGCCGGCTCGGTCCGTCCACTCCGGCGCCTCGTGCGCCAGGCGGGCAAGATCGCCGAGCGCCCGATCCGGCTGATCGACGCCTGGGCCGACGTCGCCGAGGCGGCACCCGGCGACGTCCTCGCCCTGGAGGCGCCGCTGGCGGCCGGCTTCCGGGTGCCCGAGCAGGGCGCGACCGTGATCGCCGCCGCCGACCTGTTCGGCCCGGAGGCCGCCGTCACGGGCGGCGCCCGGGCGATCCTGCCCATGGGCGAGGTCGACCTGCGCCCCGGCGACGTGGCCGTCGACCGGGATCACGGCCTGTGCGTGTTCGAGGGGCTGGAGGCGGTGACGACCCGGGGCGAGGAGCCCTCCGAGGCCCTGCGCCTGCGCTTTTCCGGCGACGCGATCCTGATGGTGCCGGTGACCCAGGCCGACCGGATCTGGCGCTACGGTCCGGAGCCCGACGCCGTCACCCTCGACAAGCTCGACGGCGGCACGTGGCCCCGGCGCCGCCTGGAGGCCGAGGCCACCATGGCGCGGACCGCCCGCCTGATGCTGGAGGCCGCCCGCGCCCGCCGGGAGACGGAGGCGCCGGTCCTGTCGCCCCCGGCCCGGGACATGGAGCGGTTCGCCGCGGGCTTCGGCTTCGCGCCGACGCCCGATCAGGCGGCTGCGGTCGATGCGCTGATGGCCGACCTCGCCTCTGGCCGGCCGATGGACCGGCTGGTCTGCGGCGATGTCGGCTTCGGCAAGACCGAGGTGGCGCTCCGGGCGCTCGCGGCCGCGATCTTCTCCGGCCGGCAGGCGGCGCTGATCGCCCCGACCACCGTGCTGGCCCGCCAGCATGCCGAGACCCTGCGCCGCCGCTTCGGGCGGTTCGGCGTGGAGGTGGCGCAGCTCTCGCGCCTCGTGGCGCCGGCCGAGGCCAAGCGCGTCAAGGCGGGGCTCGCCGACGGCACGATCCGGCTCGTGGTCGGCACCCACGCGCTCGCCGGCAGCGGGGTGTCCTTCGCGGATCTCGGCCTGACCGTGATCGACGAGGAGCAGCGCTTCGGCGCGAAGATGAAGGCCGACCTGCGCCGCCTCGCGGATGGCGGCCACGTCCTGACGCTCACCGCGACCCCGATCCCGCGCACGCTCCAGGCGGCGCTCGTCGGCCTCCAGAGCCTCAGCGTGCTGGCCACGCCGCCGGCGTTGCGCCAGCCGGTCCGGACCGTGGTGGCGCCCTTCGACGCCGAGGCGGTCCGCGAGGCACTGATCCGCGAGCACCGCCGGGGCGGCCAGAGCTTCGTGGTCTGCCCGCGGATCGAGGATATCGGCCCCATGGCCGAGCGGCTGCGCGCCCTCGTGCCGGGCCTCGACATCCTGGTGGCGCACGGGGATCTCAAGCCCTCCGCCATGGACGAGGTCATGGTCCGCTTCGCGGATGGCGACGGCGACGTCCTGCTCGCCACCGCCATCGTGGAGAGCGGTCTCGACGTGCCCCGGGCCAACACCATGCTGGTCTGGGAGGCCGCCCGGTTCGGGCTGGCGCAGCTCCACCAGCTCCGGGGCCGCGTCGGCCGCGGCCAGCGGCGCGGCACCGTCCATCTGCTCAGCGACCCCGCCGCTCCCCCGCCGGCGGGGGCGCTCCAGCGCCTGCGGGCCCTGGAGGCCCTGGATCGCCTCGGCGCCGGCTTCGCGGTCAGCGCCCGGGACCTCGACCTGCGCGGCGCCGGCGACCTCGTCGGCGAGGATCAGGCGGGTCACGCCAAGCTCGTCGGGCTCGGCCTCTACCAGCACCTGCTGCAGCTGGCGCTCACCGCCGCCAAGGGCGAGCGCGCCGAGGATTGGAGCCCCGAGATCGAACTCGGTCTGCCGAGCCGCATTCCCGAAGATTACGTCCCCGAGCCCGAGATCCGCCTCAGCCTCTACACGCGCCTCCTGCGCTTGCAGGATCCCGAGGCGATCGAGGCGTTGGCCGGCGAGGTCGAGGACCGGTTCGGCGCGGCCCCCGCGCCGGTGCTCGCCCTGTTCGACCTCGCGCGGCTGCGCGCATCCTGCTGCGCGCTGGGCGTCGCCCGGCTCCGGGGCGGCCCGCAGGGCGTCGCGGCCGATCTGCGGCCGGACCGGCCGCTGCCCGCGATGGCCGCCGAGGCGGACGTCATCCTGCGCGAGGGACGGGTGGTGTGGAAGCGGCCCTGCCCGGATTCCGCCGGGTGCGCGGCGTTGGCGGCCGACCTCCTGGAGCGCATCCGCGCCGCCCGGGAGCGCGCCGGCTGAGTGCGCCGCCGATCTGCGGTCGATCTTGCGCCGGGCGCTTCAAACCGTCACAGCCTGTCGCGCAGACAACGCGAACGGGAGTGTCCCATGCACGTGACGATCGAGCAGGCCGAGACGGCGATCGCGGCCGCGCGGGCGAAGGCCGTCGAGCTCGGCACCCAGATGTGCATCGCCGTGGTGGATTCCGGCGGCAACCTCAAGGCGTTCCACCGCATGGACGATGCCTGGGTCGGGTCTATCGACATCGCCCAGAAGAAGGCCAAGACGTCGGTGTTCTTCGGCATGATGACCGGCCAGATCGGCCAGCTGTCCCAGCCGGGTGGTCCGCTTTACGGGATCGAGCACTCCAACGAGGGGCTGATCACCTTCCCGGGCGGGATCCCGATCGTCGACGCCGACGGCGTGATGTCGGGCGCCATCGGGGTCAGCGGCTCGACGGTGGAGAACGACCACACCGTCGCGGAAGCCGGCGCCAAGGCCATCGGCCAGACCGAACTGCCGGCCCATCCCTGGCGCACCTGAGCCTGCGGATTCCTCAGGGCTCGCGCCGCGCCAGCGCACGGCCGATCCCGAGGAGCAGCATCTCCGAGACCGTCTTCAGATAAGGGTCCCCGTGGCGCTCCAGCGCCGCGTGGACCGCGATGCCGTGGTCGGCCGCGACGTTCAGGTCGGCCCCCTGCGCGGCGCCGCTGCCCTCCGCGTCCCGCACCGACGGCGGATGGAGATCCGTCACGTCGATATAGGCGCCGCGCCCCCGCAGCGCGCCGTCCGCGTCGGGCGTCAGGCAGCCGCGGTTGAGGATCCAGCGGGTCTCGCCCGCCCCGGTCAGGATGCGGAACTCCAGCGAAACCGGGCCCCCGGTCCGACGGACATGGTGGATCCGGCCGAACACCCAGTCCCGGTCCGCCGGGTGGATGCGGCCGAGGGCGGCGTCCAGCGGCAGCGGCGTCCCGGCGAGCCGCGGGTCCCCCGCCAGAAGGGACGCCGCGCCCGTATCGAGCACCGACCGGCCGGCCCGGACGTCCGTATCCCAGAGTCCGATCAGTCCGGCGGCCTGCAGGGCAGAGGCTGCCGTAGAAGCCAGCATCATGGAATCTTCTCCGAACTGGCTAGTATCGATGACTGTACGATGATGGACAGATTGATCCGCACCACATGCGCGCGGCACGCCGGATGTCCAGTATCGTCCCGGTCGACAGCTTCATACGCGGCGTCGCGGCCGCCGAGCGCCGGGTCGCATTGCGGCCGAGGAAGACATCGATGCGGCGCAGGGCGAATCTCGGCGTTCCTCGACAGGTCTCGGTCGTCCCATCACGGCACAAAGACCGGATCCACATCGCTGCGGCAGAGAAAGTTCGATCACAAATGATGGGTAGACCGCGCGATCGGAGAGAATTCCGCACTCCGCCCCGGGCTCCGGGACGGCCGCTGCCCGGCCGCCGGAACGCGCGTCGCCCGACCCTGGTGCGGGTTGCCGGTGCGCCGTAACCTGCACCGTCCGGTCGGCATTCGGCAGAGGCACCATGGAGCGCACGGTGGACCGCATCAACCTCCCGCTCTCGCAGGTCCGGCTCTGGGACAGCCTGATGGACCTCGCCCGGATCGGCGCGCTTCCCAACGGCGGCAACGACCGGCAGGCCCTGACCGACCGCGACGCCGAGGGCCGCGCCCTGTTCCAACGCTGGGGCGAGGCGACGGGGCTGACGCTCACCGTGGACCGGGTCGGCACCATGATCTTCCGCCGCCCCGGGCGCGATCCGAGCCGCAAGCCCGTGGCCATCGGCAGCCATCTCGACACCCAGCCCACCGGGGGCAAGTTCGACGGACCCCTCGGCGTGCTGGCCGGGCTCGAGATCATGCGCGCCCTGCACGAGGCCGGGATCGAGACCGAGGCGCCGCTCCTGCTGATCAACTGGTGCAACGAGGAGGGCGCACGCTTCGCCCCGCCGATGAGCGGCAGCGGCGTCGCCATGGGCATCGTCCCGGAGGCCGACATCCTGGCGACCCGGGACCTCGCGGGCCACGTCTTCGGCGACGCGCTGCGGCGCATCGGCTGGCAGGGCACGGCGGATCCGGCCGCCCTGCGGGAGATCGGCGCCTATTTCGAGCTCCACATCGAGCAGGGCAAGCGCCTGGAGGAGGCCGGCCTCACCATCGGGGTGGTCGACCGGGCGCTCGCCCAGATCTGGTACGAGATCACCGTGCTGGGCGAGGAGGCCCATGCCGGCAGCCCCATGGCGGGCCGGCGGGACGCGATGATGGCCGCGGCGGCGCTGATCGCCTCGCTGGAGGACATCGCCGAGACGGCGGTCGGCGAGGGGGGCGAGCGCGGGCGCGCCACCGTCGGCGTGCTGAAGGCGGAGCCGGCGAGCCGCAACATCACGCCCGGCCGGGTCTGGTTCAGCCTCGACACCCGCCACGGCGACACCGCGCAGTTGGAGGCGATGGGGACGCGGATCCGCGCCCGGGCCGACGCGCTGGCGGCCGGGCGCGGCGTCACGATCCAGGTCTCGGAGTTCTGGCGGGCGCCCCCGACCCCGTTCGATCCGGTTCTGGTGGATCGCGTCCAGGCGGCGGCGGAGGCGCGGGGCCATGCCTGGACGCGGATGCCGACCGCGATCTACCACGACGCCGTCTACTGCGCCCGTGCGGTGCCGGCGGCCCTGGTGTTCTGCCCCTGCCACGGCGGGATCAGCCACAACGAGGCCGAGAGCATCACGCCGGCCTGGGCCGTCGCCGGCCTGGAGGTGCTGGCCGACGCGGTGCTCGCGACGGCGGGTCTCGCCGCCCCCCGGACCGGGCCGGCCTGAGCCCCGCCCGCACCGGCACCCGCGTACGAACGGAGACTGGGTTCCGCATGTCCGACGACAACGTCATCCGCCCCGCCTTCGGCGTCCCCCGCACCCCCGCGCCGGAACCGGAGCCCGATCCCGCCCAGGCGCCCCTGCGCGTCTTCGGCACGGGGGCCGGCCATCGGGTCGGCCTGATCCGGGACCCGTCGGCGGTCGAGGGCGACGTGATCCGGGTCGTGGTCGGTCCGGAGGACGAGCGGGGGGTCGAGACCGTGGCGCTGCTCCCCGCCGACGCGGAGACCGAGGCCGAGCGGATCGGGTTCGCCATCCTGCGGGCGCTGGAAGTGGTCGAGGGCGCGGTCTGAACCGCCGGGTGGGCGGCGCGCGGTCTCGGAGAGCGGGAGCGGCCGGGGCGAACGGGCGCCGGCGGGAGGGCGGCGGGAGGGAAGGCATGACGGGCGTTCGGATCAGCAGCACGGAGATCGCGATCCCCGCGCGGGCCGGACTGGTCTGGTCCGTGCTGACGGATCTGGATTCCTACCCGGCGTGGAACCCGTATATCCGCAAGGCTGCGGGCCGCCTGCGCGAGGGCGCGCGCTGGCGGCTGGAGCGGACCCTGAACGGCCGCGCCTACCGGATGCGCCAGGTGACGGTGATCGGCTGGGAGCCCGGCCGGCGCCTCGCCTGGCGCGGCGGCCTCACGATGCCGCCCCTGCTCGTCGGCGAGCACGAGGTCCGGATCCTCGAGACCGCCGACGGGGTCCGCCTCGTCCAGGCAGTGGCCGTCGCAGGCCTGCTCGCCCCCGCCCTGGTCCCGTGGCTGCGGACGCGCCTGCAGGCCCGGTTCGCGGCGATGAACGAGGCCCTGCGCGACGAGGTCCTGCGCCGGCTGGCCGAGAGCGCCTGACCGCTCCGGTCAGACGACCGGCTTCGGCTTGACGACGGGCGAGCGCGTCAGGCTCTCGATCTCGCGGCCCGGCCGTCCGGCCTTGCGGGCGATCTCTTCCTCCTGCTCGGCGATGAGCTGCCGGGCCGGCTCGTCGCCGTCCAGGCCGCCGAGGATCTCGGCCGGCACACGCCGGTTCGAGGCCCGTGAACCGTCCGTGAAGACGATATCGAACAGAACGGAGCCCCGCTCCTGGGGTCTCGACTTGATGCGTTTGGCCATAGGTGCTGATACGCCGCCGGAATCGGTCGCGGCAAGGTGCGTCGCCGGGCAGGGGGTTGCGCGACGCGCACTGCCGGGTCCGGGCGCCGCCTTGCTCCTGCCGCGATCCCTCCGCCGCCCGTACGGGACGGGCGCCGGCAAGCCGAGGACGTGTGCGTGATACCCTGGGTTCATCTCGATACCGGATCCGTGCCCGGGGGCGGCACCGACCTGCGCCTGATGCGGCGCGGCGACGAATTCGCCATCATGGCCGACACGATCGAGCTCATGAACAACCGGCGCAGCGGTTCCGAGGTGGCGCTCGCGGCGATGACCTGCGCGCGGCTCCAGGACCGGCCCCGGGCCCGGATCCTGATCGGCGGCCTCGGCATGGGCTTCACCCTGCGGGCGGCGCTCGAAGGCCTCGGGCCGGAGGCGCAGGTGGTGGTGGCCGAGCTGGTGCCCGCCGTGGTCGCCTGGGCCCGGGGGCCGCTCGCCCACGTCTTCGCCGGCTGCCTGGACGATCCGCGGGTCGACCTGCAGGAGGCCGACGTCAACCGCCTGATCCAGGCGGGCCCGGCGCGCTACGACGCGATCCTGCTCGACGTCGACAACGGCCCGGAGGGGCTGATGCGCAAGGCGAACGACCGGCTCTACGACAATTGGGGCCTGAAGCGCGCCCGCTGGGCCCTGCGGCCGGGCGGCATCCTGGGCGTCTGGTCGGGCGCGCCGGACCGGAAGTTCAAGAGCCGCCTGCAGCGCTCCGGCTTCGCGGTCGACGAGCAGCGCGTCCACGCGAGCGGCCGGGGCAGCGGCCCGAAGCACGTGGTCTGGCTCGGGACCCGGACCGAGGGGCAGGCCGAGGCTCGGGGCGAGACTCGGGGCGAGACTCGGGGCGAGGCTCGGAGCGAGGGCCGGCCGGCGGGCGGCCCCGGACCGCGCGGACCGGCCCAGGGCCGGCGGCGGCCGGCGCGCTAGGGCCGTTCCCGCACGGGGTGCAACCGGGTTCTGTGATTCCCCACCGCGGGGTGACGGGACCGACGATACGGCCTCCGCGGCGTTCCGATCCACCCCTCTCCGCCTGAGGGGCCCGCGCTCCGGCCCCTCCGGAGGACGGGGGCGGGTCGGACGGCCGGCCCTAGTCCGGAGCGCGCCCTAGCAAAGCGGGGAGAACGGCTCTCGCGACCGGGGCTGACGCCCAGGGTCGCACCCCCTGTCCCGATGCGGGACGCTTCCGCACATTCCCAGCATGGGTGCGACGGGCGGGCATCTCTACACGGTCGAGGTCAGGCCAAGCCGGCATGATCCCGGCCGCTTCACCTGGGCGATCCGCGACCGCGGCAAGCTGGTCCGGGGGTCGTTCCGCCCGTACACCTCCGAGCACGCGGCACGCGCCGTCGCGGAGGCGGAGATCGAGCGGCTCATCGGCCAGGATGGTCGGTCCGGGGGGGCCTAGATCCCGTTCTCGTCCACCCGCCACCGCCAGATCCGCGTGCAGGGCGCTCTGCGCGTCGCGCGGTCCGTCCGCGATCCCGCGCGGTGACATGCTTCAGGTGCATGGCTGGGCGGCCCGACAGGGGAGCATATGCATATCTCCCCGGCGTCCGATCCGTTGCATGCCGCACTGCGGTATCCTATCTTTGCATTGCGGGATGGCGATGGCGTCGCGATCCCGCTGCCCTTCTTGGGCGTTTCCTCCCTAGACTTCGGGCCGCTCCTTCGGGAGTGGCCTTTTTTGTTTGCGCCGACGCACGGTTCGGTGGCGCGGAACCGGGAGCTTGGCGGTACGTTTTTCCGCCATGGAACACTACCGCTCCACCCTCGGTACCACTGCCGTTGCCGTATTCGGGCTGGTGGCGGCCGCGCATATTCTGCATCCGGGCAATTACGAGGTGCAGACACGCCCTGCACGTCCGGTCGTGACGGCTGCGGCACCGGTCGCGCCGGCCGCCTGGGTGAATCCCCCGGCCCACGCGTCCGCACCGGAGACCACCGGGGCGCTGGCGGCTGTCCCGACGCCGCGGATCGCCGCCGCGGTCCCCTCCACGGCGATGCCGACCGCGCCGCTTCCGGCCGAGATGGCACGTCCGGCCGAACCGCTGCGGAAGGCCGTGGCGACGCATCGGCCGAAGGGGGCGGAGCGTGGGTCGCGCCGGACTGCCCGGCTTCGCCACGCCGCACTCGAGCGTACCGCGCAATCCGATCGGCCGGCCGTCGTCGCGGCGGCCCCCCAGACGGCCCCGGTGGCCGCCCAATCCCCGAAGATCGATCCGATCGGCGACATCATCCGCGGTCTCGGCCTCGGTCGCGACGGCTGAGCCGCGCTCCGAAGCCCGGACTCCGACGCGGCGGAAGGGTGCGTTGCGCACGGGACGGCGAGATCCGTCGGCTGGTCCGGGGGTAGGTGCGCATCGCCGGTGCGCAGAGCGATGCTGTCGCCACGGCGCAGATATAAGTCGGTCGTGATGGACCGGCCCGCCGACGGCAGAACGAACCGGGTGGCGGCGGGTCGCTCGGCTTAGGCGGTCGCCCGGGCGATGCCCATTCCGATCGCAGCCCCTGTCATCTCCGGCGCAAGAGAGGGCGTCATCTGTTTGGGTCGTCGCCGTCCAGGGTGGCGCCGGGGCAGTCGCGCGCCGCCAGGGCGCTGCGGACATGCTCGCGGAAGACCTGGACGCGGGCGGGCAATTCGCGCCCGGCGAGGGTGACGGCGCGCAGATGCGCGCCGCGGGTTGCCCAGGGGCTGAGCACCCGCAGGATCTCCCCCGCCTCCACGGCGCGGGCGGCGACGAGGCTCGGGAGATGGCCGATCCCGGCGCCCGCCAGGGTCAGCCGGTGCGCGGTGGCGAAGTCGCTGACCCGGATGGCCGGGCTCAAGGCCAGCGGCTCGGTACGGCCCTGCCCGTCGGTCAGCACCAGTCCCGCCGTGCCGATCCGCTCCCGGGCGAGGATCAGGTCGTGGTCGTGCAGGCCGGCGAGGTCCGTCGGGGCCGGGCGGCGCAGCAGATAGGCGGGGGCGGCGTAGAGGCCCAGAGCCAGGGTCGCGAGGACCATCGCGCGGTAGCCGGTCTCCTCCGCGCCGCCGAGACGCAGGGCGAGGTCGATCCGGTTGGCCGCGAGGTCGAGGCGCGCGTCGGTGTTCAGCATCTCCACGGTGATCTGCGGGTAGGCGGTCCGGAAGCTCGCGACGATCTCGGGCATCACCTCGATCCCGAAATCGATCGAGGTCGTGATCCGCAGGTGCCCGGTCGGCACCGTGCGGGCGTCGCGGGCGGTCTCGGCCGCCTCGTCGAGGAGGGTCAGGCTCTCCTGCGCCTTGGCATAGAAGGCCAGCCCTTCGGCCGTCGGCGAGACCGCCCGTGAGGTGCGCGCCATCAGCCGGGCGCCCAGCGCCTGTTCCAGGCGGGAGATCCGTCGGCTGACGCTGCCCTTGGTCTCCTGCAGGCTCGCGGCCGCGGCCGTCACCGTGCCGAGATCGACGACGGCGCAGAAGGCCCGAACATCCTCGAGTCCGCCCCGGAAGGTTTCCGTTCTCGCAACCATGGGGTTCCGGATAGCAGGCTCAACCGGTGCCGTGAACGGGTCTACAGGGCTGCTGCGGCGCAGCGAATCGCGCTCGACCGTCTGCTCTGCAGGAGACACCCTTGAAGTCGATTCTCGCCTCCGGCCTGCTGGCCCTGCTGGTCGCCACCCCGGTCGCCACCTCGGCGCTGGCCCAGACCCCGCCGACCCGCGATCCGGCGCAGATCCAGGCCGGCACCTACGCGGTCGATCCCGGCCACACCCAGGTCGGCTGGCGCGTGTCCCATATGGGCTTCTCGAACTATGCCGGCGGCTTCTCGGACGTGTCCGGCACGCTGGAGCTGCAGCCGAAGAACCCGGCGGCGGCCAAGCTCTCGGTGAAGATCCCGGTCGCCTCGGTGACGACCACCAGCGCCAAGCTCACCGACGAGCTCAAGGGCGACCAGTGGCTCGACGCCGCCAAGTTCCCCGACATGACCTTCGTGTCCACCAAGGTCACGCCGGCCGGCAAGGACCACGCGAAGGTGACGGGCGACCTGACGCTCCACGGCGTGACCAAGCCGGTGACGCTGGACGTCACCCTGGTCGGCGCCGGCGTGAACCCGCTGAGCAAGAAGTATACGGTCGGCTTCGAGGCCACCGGCACGCTCAAGCGCTCGGAGTTCGGGGTGAAGACCTACGTGCCGCTGATCGGCGACGAGCTGCACCTCACCATCGCGGGCGCCTTCGAGAAGCAGGACTGACACCGGGGGATCGGCCATGGCGAACGGGGTTTCCGCGCGGCGGTACTCCGCCGTGGCGATCTTGCTGCACTGGGCGAGCGCGCTCTCCGTGCTCGTCCTGATCGGCCTCGGGCTGACCATGACGCACGCGGCCCTGGCGCCGCTGCGCCAGTTCCAGCTCTACCAGTGGCACAAGTCGGTCGGCGTCACGGTGCTGGCGCTGACGGTCCTGCGCCTCCTCTGGCGCCTGACCCACCGGGCGCCACCGCACCCGGCCGGGATGCCGGCGCGGGAGCGGCGGGCGGCCGCGGCGGCGCATCACCTGCTCTATCTGCTCCTCGTCGGGCTGCCCCTGACCGGCTGGGCCGTGGTCTCGCTGTCGCCGTTCAACATCCCGACGGTGCTCTACGGCCTCGTCCCCTGGCCGCACCTGCCGCTGGCGGCCCACGTCCCCGACCCCGCCGCCGCCGAGGGCCTCCTCAAGCAGGTCCATGCCCTGGGGGCGTGGTTCCTGGCGGCCCTCCTCGCCGTCCACGTGGCGGCCGCCCTGCGCCACCATTTCCTCCTGCGCGACGACGTGCTGCGCCGCATGCTGCCGGGGCGCCGGCCGTCGACCGCCCCGATCGTGGAGCCCACCCGATGAACGCGCGTCACCTCTGCCTGCTCGCGGCGCTGCAGGGCGCGTTCTTGTGCGCGTTCCTGGGCGCGTTCCTGGGCGAAGCCCTGCCGGCCGCCGCCGCCGAGTGGGCGGTGGATCCGGCCCGGAGCGCGATCCGGTTCTCGGGCGTGCAGGTCGGCGTCCCGTTCACCGGGCGGTTCGAGCGGTTCACGGCCAGCGTGGATTTCGACCCCGCCAAGCCCGAGGCGGGGCACGCGCTCGTGCTGGTCGACCTCGCCAGCGCGCGGACCGGGGACGTCCAGCGCGACGAGGCCCTGCCGCAGAAGGACTGGTTCGACGTCAAGGCGGCGAGCCAGGCGCGCTTCGAGGCGACCCGCTTCGTCGACAAGGGGCAGGGCGACTACGCTGCGGTGGGGACGCTGACGATCCGCGGCACGAGCCGGCCGGTGACGCTGCCGTTCCACCTGACCTTCGACGGCGGCGCGGCGCATGCCGTGGGGCGCGTCGGCCTCGTCCGCACCGAGTTCGGCGTCGGCCAGGGGGCCTGGGCCTCGGGCCAATGGGTGGCGCTCGATGTCGGCGTCGAGGTCGACATCGTCGCGACGGCGCAGCCGGCCTCCGGCCACTGATCCCGGCCCCGGTCGAATCCTTCGGCGGGTGTCACGCGCTCCGTCATCGCGAGCGCAGCGAAGCGACCCAGGGTAGCGCGCCCTCCGTAAGTGTGGCGCTCCTGGATCGCTTCGCTGCGCTCGCAATGACGGCGGCCGGGCGTCGGACGCCGCCCCGTCCCGGCCCGCGCTACCCCGGCCGGTCCTCCGACCCGGTGCCCAGCGCCCGCTGGACCATGACGCTGTCCGACCAGTGGCCGTACTTGAAGCCCACCGCCCGCAGGTAGCCGACCCGCTCGAACCCGCAGGCCTCGTGGAGCCGCAGGGACGCCGCGTTCTCGGCGTCGATGTAGCCGATCATCTGGCGGTAGCCGCCGGCCGCGCAGGCTTCGATCAGGGCCGGCAGCAGCCGGCGGCCGATCCCGGCATGCAGGTGGTCGGGATGCACGTAGATCGAGTGCTTCAGCGTGTAGCGGTAGGCCGGGCGTTTCCGGAACGGCACCGCGTAGGCGTAGCCCGCCACCGCGCCGTCCCGGTCGGCCACGAGGTGGGGCAGGCGCTTCTTGCGCATGGTCTTGCGCCGCCGCTTCAGGTCGTCGGGAAGCAGACGGTCCTCCTCGGCGACGCCGACATCGCTCACGCCCCTGCTGATGTGGTGCTCGTAGATCGCCACCATCGCCTCGACATCCGCATCCGAGGAGGCGCGGATGACGATGTCGGGGCAGGTGCGGGCCGGGACCAGGCCGGGCGTCTCGACCTCGATCTCCATCAGGCCCCCTCGCGTGCCACGTAGGTGTGGAAGCGGATCCGCCCGTCCGGATCGACCTCGCGGTAGACGCCCTGGATCTCGGCCTCGAAGCCCGGGAACAGGTTGGCGGAGGCCTCGAACATCTTGAAATAGTCGAGCATGGGCTTGGCCCGGTCGTCCAGGCGCTCGCCCGGCAGCACCGTGCCGATGCCCGGGGGATAGACCAGCATCAGCGTGGTGGCGATCCGCCCCTCGGCCTCGGCGATCGGCACGTAATCCACCTTGTTGCGGGTCAGCAGCTGGGCGGCCTTCTTGGGCGGCATCACCATCTCGGGCAGGTGCTCCGGGGCGAACTGGCGCCGCTGGAGCGTGGAGGTGCCGGCCTCCCGGTGGAAGGCGTGGAATTCGGCGCAGAGGTCGCGCAGGCGCACGCCGCGGTAGCGGTTCGGCCGGCGGTTGACGAATTCCGGCATGGCCTCCTCCAGCGGGACGTTGTCGTCGTGGAGCCGCTTGAAGGCGACGAGGCCCGAGATCAGCGTGCCGGCCTTGGAGGATTCGACCCCCGGGGTCAGCAGGAAGAGCAGCGAGTTCAGGTCGTTCTTCTCGGCGACGATCCGGTTCTCACGCAGGTACTGGGCCACGATCGGCGCCGGCACGCCGTGCTGGGCGTAGGCCCCCGTGTGCCGGTCGAAGCCGGGGGTGAGCACGGTGAGCTTGTTCGGGTCGGTGATCGCGTAGCCCGGCGCCACGTGGGTGAAGCCGTGCCAGCGGGCGCCCGGCTTCAGCTCCCAGTGGCGCGGCGTGGCGGCGAGTTCGTCGGTCGGCACGCTCTCCCACGGCACCTCGGCCCCGTCGGCATTCACCGTCACGTCCGGCACGAAGGGGTCGAAGAACCAGCGCCTTGCGGGATCGCGTTCGTTCTCCTCGAATTCCCGCCGGATCGCCCGGACCTTCTTGCGCCACTCGATCCCGAGCCGGATCGTGTCGTCCCACAGGATCATGCCGGAGCGGCCCTTCATCATCTGGGCGCCGACGTCGAGGGAGGCGAAGAGCGGGTAGAAGGGCGACGTGGAGGCGTGGACGAGGAAGCTCTCGTTGAGCCGCTTGTGCTCGACCCGCCGGGTCTGGCCGCGGATATGCCCGTCGCGGGTGTGGATCTGCGAGGCCTGGGAGAAGCTCGCGAGCTGCTTGTGGGTCGATTGCGTGGCAACGATGCCGGGCGAGGTCTCGTCGAGGCCGGTCAGCCCCATGGCGAAGCGGCGGGCGTAGAGCGGGTGGAACTTCATGAAGCCCGCCCAGGCCTCGTCGAACAGGATGTAGTCGCAGAGGTGGCCGATCTTCTCCAGGATCTCCTGGGCGTCGTAGATCGTGCCGTCGTAGGTGCACTGCTCGATCACCGCGACGCGGAACGGCCGCTCCCGGCGCCACGCCTCGGGATCGGTCACCAGCGGGTTCCGGCGGATCTTCTCCCGGATCCGGGTCTCGTCGAGGGCCTCATGATACATGGGGCCGATCAGGCCGTAGGCGTTCCGGTCCGTTTCCAGAAAGATCGGGATGCCGCCGCCCAGGAACAGGGCGCCGTGATGCGCCGCCTTGTGGTTGTTGCGGTCGAACAGGACGAGGTCGTCCTCCGCGATCAGCGAGGACAGGACGATCTTGTTGGAGGCCGAGGTGCCGTTGAGGACGAAGTAGGTCTTCTCGGCCCCGAAGATCTTGGCGGCCTCCTTCTGGGCCTTCAGCGCCGGGCCCTCGTGGGTCAGCAGGTCGCCGAGGTCGAGGACCGAGTTGTCGAGGTCGTCGCGGAAGATCGCTTCCCCCAGGTGCTCCACGAAGATCCGGCCGATCGGCGACCGGTTGTAGAAGATGCCGCCGTTGTGGCCCGGGCAGGTCCAGAGCTGGTTGCCCTTCTCGGCGTAGTCGACGAGCGCGCCGAAGAACGGCGTCTTGAGGGTCTGGGCGTATTGCGTGACCCGGCTGACGAGGCCGCGGGCGATGAATTCCGGCGTCTCCTCCGCCAGGAAGATGTAGCCGTCGATGAAATCGAGCAGTTCGACCGGGATGTCCTCCAGCCGCTTGCGGCGGACCATGATGACGATCGGCATCTCCAGGCCGCGCTTGCGCATCATGTCGATCAGGGCGGCGGCCTTGCCGTCGAGGCCGCGCTTGCCCCAATCGACCACGAGGCAGCCCACCGCGGCGTCGGTCTGCACCGCGATGGCCGCGTCCTCGACCCGCCGGGCGCGCACCACCTCGAAGCCGCGCTGCTCCACGGCTGCCACGATCTGATTGACGCGCGCGCCTTCGAGATCGTCCGGATCGAAGGCGGGGGCGCACATCAGGACCGTGAAGCGACGGTGGAAGTCCATGGAGCCCTCTCTGGCCTCGGATGCAGCGCGTGGCTTTCCGGCCCGTCTGCGACGATTGCATGACAACGTGCGCGGCGGGTGGTCGTGGTGCGGACGAAAGGGCGTGATCCGGGCGCGGTCGGAGCCGTTGGACCGCGGCCTTCCCACCCGCGCCCTCAGCCTGAGGTGCCGGTCGGAGATCGGTCGCGCGGCCCGCGGCGGCAACCCGTCTCAGGGTATCACAGGGCGCGCCGCCGCGCCCAGACATCCGGATTGACCAGTCCGCCCGGCCGCCGGCTCGCCAGCACGTCGACCACGCGGCCGGCGGCGGTCTCGGCGGTGCGGATCAGGGCCGACCCGGTGGAACCGCCGACATGGGGCGTCAGGATCGCCCGCGCCTGACGGGCGAGGGGGTGGTCGGCCGGCAGGGGCTCCTGGGCGAAGACATCGAGCCCGGCGCCCGCGATCGTGCCGGATTCCAGCGCCTCCACCAGGGCCGCCTCGTCGATCAGGCCGCCGCGGCTGGTGTTGATCAGGAAGGCGTCCCGCTTCATCCGGGCGAGCTGGTCCCGGCCGATCAGGCCGCGGGTGGCCGGGGTCAGGGGCACGTGCAGGGAGACGATGTCGGCCTCCGCGAGGAGCGCGTCCACCGAAGGAGCCCGCAGGGCGCCGGCATTGGCGAAGTCGGCGTCCGGCCGGCTCGGGCCGTAGGCCAGCACCCGCAGGCCGAGGGCCGCGCCGAGCCGGGCCGTCGCCTGCCCGATCGCCCCGAAGCCGACGAGGCCCAGCGTCAGGCCGGCCAGCTCGATCAGGCGGGCGGTGAACTTGAAGCTGTCGTCCCCGCGCCGGACCGAGCGGTCGGCCTCCGGCAGGGCCTTGGCCAGGGCGAAGATCAGCGCCAGCGTCTGCTCGGCCACCGAGACGGCGTTGGCGCCGGGCGTGTTGACCACCACGATCCCGGCCTCGGTCGCCTCGGCGGTGGCGACGTGGTCGGTGCCGGTGCCGTGCACGCCGATCACCCGCAGGGCCGGGGCCGCCGCGATGGCGCGGGCCGGGAAGCCGGTGTTGCGGGTGATGACGGCGACGCACGGGGCGGCCTCGCGGGCCAGGGTCTCGGGATCCGTGCCGCTCGCCGGACGCGGCTCCAATCCGGCCGCCCGCAGCCGGTCGAGGCCCGCCGCGTGGATCGGCTGGACGATGAGGCACGGACCGGTGATCACGGGAAAACCTCTGCACTAGAGGAGGGGTGACAGGCACGTTTCGCGCCGGGCCCGTCTAGGCGGGGTGGGCAAGCCTGGCAACCGGGCGCCCCGGTCTCCGCCGCGGCAACCCGATCGGACGCGCGCGATCCACACCCGATCGCGGCCGTGTCGGGCCCCGCACGCCCCGCCCGGCCCGACGATCCCGGCCGCGCGCCTCGGCCGAGCTCCGGCCCGGCCTTCCGCGAAATCGCCGGCTCGACCGTGCGATGATGAGTGAGGCACTGATAATGATGTCGTTCGGCAATGAAAGTCAGTATAGAACTCACTCAATATCGATCACGTAGATCGACCCTGCATGCGCTGAATATAATTATAATTAATCCAAATGTATTTTTGACACACGTAGAGATATTTGCTGCCTTGCTCCGTGATTCGGAGCTTTCGTCACAACAATGCGGTCTCAAGATTTCTCGGTGCCGGTTTCCGCGCGGAACCGGCGCCGGCGGCGCGCGGCCCGGCCGGTTCTCCCGATGGCTGTCCTGCTGGGCTTCGTCGGTTCCGGGCTGCACGCGGCCCGCGCGGAGGAGGCTGGGGCCGGCCGGGAGGTCCAGCTCGACGAGATCTCGGTCGCGAGCGCGGTCGCGCCGCGCGGACCGGTCCCGGCCTATGCCGGCGGTCAGGTAGCGCGGGGCGGTCGCCTCGGCCTGCTGGGCGATACCGAGATCCAGAAGGCGCCCTTCAGCATCGCCAGCTACACCGACACGCTCATCCGGGACCGGCAGGCGCGGACGGTATCCGAGACCCTGGTCCTCGACCCGTCGGTGCGCGCCACCCAGACCACGGGGGCGCCGTTCGACTCCTTCTCCATCCGGGGCTTCCCGTCCAACGAGAACACCAGCGGCGAGGTCGCCTTCGACGGGCTCTACGGCATTGCCCCGAGCTTCCGCATCTTCACCGACTACGTGGAGCGCATCGAGGTCCTGAAGGGGCCGTCCGCCGCCCTCACGGGGGTGTCGCCGAACGGCGCGGTCGGCGGCGTGGTCAATATCGTCCCGAAGCGCGCCGGCGCGGACCTGACCCGCGTCACCCTGGATTACGGCTCGACCGCCTGGGGCGGCAGCCAGGTCGACGTCGCCCGCCGCTGGGGGCCGGGACGGGAATGGGGCGCCCGCGTCGTCGGCAGCCTGCACGGCGGCGCCACGCCCTTCGACCGCCAGACCGAGACGACCGGCGTCGGGGCCCTGGCCCTCGACTACCAGGGTGACCGGTTCCGCGCGTGGCTCTACCTGCTGGCGCAGACGGACCGCTTCAACGCGCCGCTGCGCCCGTTCCTCCTGCGGGCCGGCGTGCCCGTACCGCGGGCGCCCGACGGTCGCCTGAACCTGACCCAGCCCTGGGAATACTCGGACGTCGACGATCGCGGCGGCCTGCTGCGCACCGAGTACGACCTGACCGATCAGGTCACGCTGTTCGCGGATGTCGGCGGCGGGCAGACCGGAGTGGAGCGGTACTTCCAATCGGCACCGACGATCCTCAACGGCCGCGGCGACACGACCAGCACGCCGCAATTCTACGCCCTCGGCGTCGACCGGCTCACCTACGACGCCGGCGTCCGGGCCCGGTTCGAGACCGGATTCATCCGCCACGCCCTCACGCTTCAGGGCTCCGTGTACGACGAGGCGACGGGACGGCGGTTCTCGCCCGGCCGGGGCGCCTACCTGTCGAACCTCTACGTGCCGGCCCTCGTCCCGTACATCGCGCCGATCTACGGCATCGGCCGGCCCCGCCTGTCCGACAGCACCCTGTCGGGGATCGCGGTGGCCGACACGCTGTCGGCCCTCGACGAGCGCGTCCTGCTGACCCTGGGTGTGCGCCGCCAGCGCGTGGAGGCGCACAATTACCTGTCGAATGTCGGCACGCTGGCCTCGTCGTACGACAAGAGCGCCACGACCCCGATGGTCGGTCTCGTGGTGCGGCCCTGGGACTCGGTCTCGCTCTACGGCAACTACATCGAGGGCCTGAGCCGCGGCGACGTGGCTCCGGCGGTGGCGACCAATTCCGGCACGATCCTCGCTCCCTACGTGGCCCGACAGGTCGAGGCGGGTGTGAAGCTCGATCTCGGCCGGTTCGGCGCCACGCTCGGCGCCTTCCGGATCACGAAGCCCGCGGGCGAGCTCGGCCCGCAGGGGCGCTTCGCGGCGACCGGCGAGCAGCGCGTCGGCGGGCTCGAGCTGAGCCTGTTTGGCGAGATCACGCCGCAGGTGCGGGTGGTCGGCGGCGTCACCCTACTCGACGGACGCCTCGTCCGGACGGCGCTCGCCGCCAATCGCGGGCACCGGCCGATCGGCGTGCCAGAGGTCCAGGCGAGCCTGGGCGCCGAGTGGGACCTGCCCGGGTTGCCCGGCCTGACGCTCAACGGCGCCGTCATCTCCACCGGGCGGCAGTTCGTCGACCTCGCGAACACCCAGGCCCTGCCGGCCTGGGCCCGCCTTGACCTCGGCCTGCGCTACACGACCCTGGTCGCCCAGCGGCCGACGACCTTCCGGGCCAGCATCCTCAACGTGACCGACGCGCGGTACTGGACCGGGGTCGCGTCGTTCGGCACCTTCTTCCAGGGCGCGCCGCGCACCTACCTACTGTCGATGGCGGTGGATCTCTGAGCCGGACCGGAGTGGCCATGCTGCTTCTGACGGGCCGCGCGATGTTTCACGGGAAACACTTTCTTAACCCTGAGAGTCGGGCGTGCGGGAGCCGCCCGCTGTTGCAGCGGCGCCGTCGCGGCGCGGCGCCTGCCGGGTTACCACCGGTCCACCATGACCACATCGAGCTGGCGCACCCTCCGCAACGAGCTGGCCCGGGCGCGGCTGGAGAAAGCCCTGCCGGCCATCTTCCCGGCATCGGTCCTCCAGCACGCTTTGGCGCGCCCGCTGATCCCGCCGACGCCGCGGCTCGCCGTCGAGAGCTACTGGCGTAACCACATCCTCCGCGCCGACCGGCTGGCCCGGGCGCTGGCGGCCCGCTCCGGGACGCCCGAGGGCTGGACCTGGCAGCTCGGGGCCGAGGGCCGGGCCGGAAGCTTCCGCATGCCGCCGGCACCCTACCGCGATCCGGTCTTCGCCCGCGGCCGGGGCGTCTGCTGCATTTGCGGTCAGCCGGTCTACCGGTTCGGCTGGCACCGGGATCTCTGGGCGCGCGGCGCCCCCAACACCAATGCCGGCTGGCACGCGGCCTGTGTCGCGGCCTGGAAGTTCTGGATCGCGCCGCATGCCCAGGTCCGGGCGCTGAAGCTCCGCCAGCGGCATCGCTGCACCACCACCGGCAAACGCCTGCTGAAGACGGCCGAGGTCGACCACACCTTGCCGCTCTACCGGGTCTGGCGGGAGCACCGCGACGCGCCCTGGCCGGTGCTGCTCGGCTATTGGGGGGCGCCGAACCTGCAGGTGGTCAACCGCGCCGCCCATGTCGACAAGTGCCGCGACGAGGCGGCCGAGCGCTCCCGGACCGTGCAGCGCGCCCGTTTCCGGGTGGTCGAGGACGAGTCCGGGTTCAGCGTGGTCGAGGAGGAGTGACCAGCCGGCTCAGCCGTCCAGGGCCTCGAAGGCCCGCGACAGGTCGGCCAGCAGGTCGGCTTCCGCCTCCAGGCCGACGGAGAGACGCAGCAGCCCGTCGGTGATGCCCGCGATGGCGCGCGCCTCCGGGTCCATGGCCGCATGCGTCATGGTCGGCGGATGGGCGATCAGGCTCTCGACGCCGCCCAGGGATTCGGCCAGCGTGAACACCCGCAGGGCCTCCACGAAGGTCTTCACCGCCGCACGGCCCCCGGCGAGCTCGAAGCTCAGCATGGCGCCGAAGCCCGCCTGCTGCGTCTTCGCCAGGGCGTGTCCCGGATCGGTGGGCAGACCCGGGTAATGCACGCGGGCCACCGCCGGATGCGCCTCTAGGAAGGCCGCCAGGACGGCGGCGTTGCGTTGCTGCTGCTCCACCCGCACGAACAGGGTGCGCAGGCCCCGGAGCGTCAGATAAGCGTCGAGGGGCGAGCCCGTGACCCCGATCGTGTTCGCCCAGGCGGCGAGTTCCTCCCCAACGGCCTTGTCGGCGGCGACCACGACCCCGCCGATGACGTCGGAATGGCCGTTCAGGAACTTGGTGGTGGAATGGACGACCAGATCCGCCCCGAGGGCGATCGGCTGCTGCAAGGCGGGCGACAGGAAGGTGTTGTCCACCACGGCCAGCGCGCCGGCCGCCTTCGCGTCCGCGGTGATGCGTCGGATATCCACCACGCGCATCAGTGGGTTGCTGGGCGTTTCGATCAGCACGACCTTCGGCCCCTCGGCCAGGGCCGCCGCCCGCGCGTCCGGATCGGTCTGGTCGACGAAGGCCACGCGGTAATGCCCGCGGGCGGCGCGGAAGCTCAACAGCCGGTGAGTCCCGCCGTAGCAATCGTGCGGTGCGACCAGGAGATCGCCCGGCCGCAGGCTCGACAGCGCGAGATCGAGGGCCGCCATGCCGCTCGCCACCATGACGGCGCGGGCGCCGCCCTCGAGCTTGGCGATCGTGTCGGCGAGGGCGTCCCGCGTGGGGTTGCCGAGACGCGAGTAGTCATAGGGTCCAGCCTGCTCGAAGGCCGGGAACTTGAAGGTCGTCGACAGGTGGATCGGCGCGATCACCGCGCCGAAGGCCGCGTCCTGGGCCACGCCGTTGGCCGCCGCAACGGTACGGGCTGCAAATCCCTCTGACATCGCCTCGTCCTCCACGCAGAGATCGTCCGCACCGTCCAACCGGAGCGAACGGGCGTTCTTTATGCAGAACGTATCAGACTTTCAAGAGAACGGTCGCGCGTTCATGCTGGGACGGTCAGCGCCCAGCGACGCCACGGCCACGGCGCCATGCCGGCGAAGACCTGTCCCGTCGGATCCCCGCGCGCAGCAGGGCCGCCCCCGATAACCGAGCATCACGGTGGACAGTCCGTAGCGCAGGACTGTGTCGCTCCGGCGGTCGGGTCGCCACCTTGGCCGGGCATGACGACCGCGTGCCAGTGCCGCAGGCCTTGTGCGCGCTGCGGGGTGAACGCGTCGAACAGGGTGGTCCTGTCGATGGCGGACAGGCGCAGGCCCAGGGCGCCACCGGTCATGCCCGGGGGCTCCGGAGGTCGTGCGGCCGCGTCATCGGGTCCCTCGAGGTCGGCCACGATGACACCCTTTCGCCCGCCCGCCGCGGCGGAGTCAGGCGGTGCGGGTGTCGCGCACCGCCGCCGGTGGCGTCTCGTCCGCCACGGCCGGTGCGGCGGCCCGCACGCCCTCGGCCTCCTGCGCCAGGGTGCGGGCCAGGAGACCGGCCCGTCCGGCCCACAGGTCCCGTTCGTCGCGCAGGACCTCAAGCCGGTCCGCGGAGGCGGCCAGTGCGACGCGCAGGCCGTCGATCTTCGCCCGCAGGTCGGTCGTACGCTGCCGCTCGCTCGCCAGGGCCGCCTTGAGCACGCTGAGGGCGGCTTCGGCCGCGCCGCGCGTCCCGGCGGGGCGACGCAGGACCGGTGCGGCCCGCGGCGCCAGATCCGACCCAGCAGGAGCCGGCGCCGGGGCCTGGGATGCGGGCTCCGGACGCAGCCGCGCGATCTCGGCCCGCACCTGCGCGACGTCGAGCCCGGCAGCCGCACGCGGCTCGGGCCCGGCCGCCAAGGGCGCGCGCTCCACGGGAGCGCTCTCCAAGGGGGCGGCCTCCACGGGGGCGGTCTCCGAGATAGCTGTCGCCACGGGATCGGCCCCCACGACCGGAAATCCCTCTTCCTCGAGAACGAGCCCGTGCAGCATGGCGAAGACCCGGTCGCCGTCGAGGCGCGCGAGGTCGAAGCCGCTCTCGGCCGAGAGGCTGCTGAAGCGGGCCTGCCCGCTGGACGACTGGCCCACGAACGCCATCGACCAGTTGGCGAAGGCGCGGCTCTCCGCCGGGCCGCATTGCAGGACCGTGACGTCGTCGTGCCGCAGGTCGCGCTGGATCCGCTCGAAGGTCGTCTCGACCCCCCGACGCGGACCTTCGAGCACCTGCGCGAAGGCGCCCGCGTTGAACATCAGGGCGCCGGTTACCCCGAGGGCCGCGTTGTTGCGCTGGGACGCGTCCAGGATCTGGCGGACCGCGGCCATCACCTCCGGCTCCGAGCCCTGCAGCAGGTTCTTGCTGGCATAGACGAGACGGTAGAGGTCGCTCATGGCAAGGCGTTCCGAAGGGGAGAGTGATCAGGTCTGCGGAAAGCCGGCGAAGACCTGGCGCAGGTCCTCGGCGGGTACGGGCTTGCTGATGAGGTAGCCCTGCACGTCGGTGCAGCCCTCCAGGCGGATGCGCTGCATCTGCTCGGCCGTCTCGACGCCCTCGGCGACGGTGGTCATGCCCAGGCTCTTGCCCAGGCCGGCGATCGCCCGGATGATCGCCTCGCCGTCGGGCTTGCTGGTCAGATCCTTCACGAAGGAACGGTCGATCTTGATCTTGTCGAAGGGGAACGAGCGCAGGTAGCTCAGCGACGAGTAGCCGGTGCCGAAATCGTCCATGGAGACGCGCACGCCGAGTTCCCGCAGCCGGTGCAGGGTCTG
>NZ_CP015367.1:4210000-6083998 GCF_001936175.1 Methylobacterium phyllosphaerae
CCGTATTCCGGCAGTTCGAGATCGGCGAGCAGCCGGTCGAGGTCGACGGCCTCCGGGGACAGGCCGAGCCGCCCGAGGGATTCGATCAGGCTCTCGATGGTCGGGCGGAGACGCTTGCGCGCCATGCGGTCACCTTCGGCAGAAGCGTCTCACGCAAACCCTGACGCGGTCGGGGGCGTTCCGGATCCGATCCATGCGCGGAACCGCGCCCGGACGCCACTCCGAAACCGTCCTTGCGAGCGCAGCGAAGCAATCCAGCGGCGCCACGAGCCCCAACGTTGCGCGACACTGGGTTGCTTCGCTGCGCTCGCAAAGACGGGATCTCACGGTTGCCGGGCCGCCTCGGCGAGCCAGCCGCAGAAGGCCCGCACCGCCGGATCCTCCGCCCGGGGCTCCGGGACGTAGGTGTAGTAGCTCCGTGCCGGCAGAGACGGGCCCGCGAAGGGCAGGGTCAGGCGGCCGGCCGCGACGTCGTCGGCGATCAGCCGCTCGGGCCCCATGGCGATCCCGAGCCCGTCGAGGGCGGCCTGGAGGGTCAGGTAGAAATGCTCCAGCGTCACCGAGGCCTGCGGCTCCAGATCGGGCACACCGGCCGCCCGCAGCCAGTCCGGCCAGACCCGCGGGAGCGTCGCCGCGTGCAGCAGGGTGTGCTGCCGGAGCTGCTCGGGCTCTGCGAGGTGGAGGCGCTGCAGCAGGGCCGGGCTGCAGACGGGGATACGGCGTTCGGACAGGAACGGCTCCGCGCGATGGCCCGGGCGCGTCTCCGGACCGCCGCGGATCGCGACATCGAACGGCTCCGCGAGCTGCGCCAGGGGCACGTTGGAGGTCGTCAGCCGGACCTCGATCGCCGGGTTGGCCACCTGGAAGCCGGACAGGCGCGGGATCAGCCAGCGCAGGGTGAAGGTGGCGAGCGCATTCACGTGCAGCAGGCGGGGCCGCCCGCGCTCGACCTGGCGGGCCGTGGCCAGGGCGATCCGGTCGAGGGCGGCGCCGATCTCGGTGGCGTAGGCGACCCCCGCCTCGGTGAGGACCACGCGCCGGTTGTGGCGCGTGAACAGCGGCAGGCCGAGCCAGCCCTCCAGCATCTGCACGTGCCGGCTCACCGCGCCGTGGGTGACCCGCAGCTCGTCCGCGGCCCGGGTGAAGCTCCCGTGCCGCGCGGCCGCCTCGAAGGCCTTCAGGGCGTTCAGGGGCGGCAGGCGACGATGCACGGGTCAGGTTTCCTCACGCGAGCGTCAGCATAAGGCGTTTGTCAGCCCCCCGCCAGACCGCCATCCTGGATCGGAACCACGAAGGATGGCTGGATGTCCGTCGCGTCCGTTCCGACCGCGTCTTCCGAAACCGCGTCCCCGCCGGAGGCGCGGCGCACCCTCCTGGCCACCGGGGTCAACCACGCCCTGCACGACGGCTACACGGACCTGATCTACGTGCTGCTGCCGGTCTGGCAGGCGGAGTTCGGCCTCGATTACGTCGCCCTGGCCTTCCTCCGGTCGCTCTACAACGGCGCGCTGGCGGCGCTGCAGATGCCGGCGAGCCGCCTTGCCCAGGCCTGGGGCGCCCGGATCGTGCTGGTGCTCGGCACCGGGCTCAGCGCGGCGGGCTACGCGATCGCCGGCGCCTCGGGCGGCCTCGTCGGGCTCGGGGTCGGTCTCCTGCTCGGCGGCGCCGGCAGCAGCACCCAGCATCCCCTGGCCTCGGCAGTGATCGCCCGGGCCTACGGCGCGGCGGCGCGGGGGCCCCTCGGCACCTACAATTTCACCGGCGACCTCGGGAAGGCGGCGGTCCCGCCCCTGGTCGGGCTGCTGCTGACCCTGTCGGGCTGGCGCCACGCCCTCTGGGTGATCGCCGGCGGAGGCGTCCTCGTGGCGGTGCTGGTCGGGCGCCTGCTTCCGCGTGAGCCGCAGTCACGCAGCGCCCAGGCGGCCGCCAAGCGGGCGACCCGCCGGGTCGCGGGCGCATCGCCGCCCGGCGCGGGGTTCGGGCTCCTCGTCGCCATCGGCATGCTCGACAACGCCGCGCGGCCGGCCTTCCTGCTCTACCTGCCGTTCCTGCTGCAGGAGAAGGGTGCGGCGCTGACCACGGTGGGCCTCGCGCTCTCGCTGGTCTTCATCGGGGGCGCCCTCGGCAAGGCGGTGTGCGGGCGCCTCGGGGAACGCCTCGGCGTGACCCGGACCGTGATCCTCACCGAGACCGGGACGGCGCTCGCGATCCTGGCGGTGATCGTCCTGCCCCTGGCCCCCGGGCTGATCCTGCTGCCGCTCCTCGGCGTGATGCTGAACGGCACCTCGTCGGTCCTCTACGGGACGGTGCCGGAACTGGCCCCGGGCGGCCGGGTCGAGCGGGCCTTCGCGGTGTTCTACACCTGGACGCTCGGCGGCAGCGCGCTGGCGGCGCCGCTGCTCTACGGACGGCTCGGCGACGCGGCCGGCCCGCACTGGGCGGCGGTGGCGGCGGCCGGGACGGCGCTCGCCGTGGTGCCGCTGATGCTGGCCCTGGCGCCGCGCCTCGGGGCGGCGGACCGGCAACGGGCCTGAGGCGTGGCGGCGGGGCCGGGGGCATGGGAACAGGAGCACGGGGACAGGATCTGCCCGCGGGGACGGCCCGCGCGTCCCGCCCGGACGCCGCCTCAGAGGCGGCCCAGGGTGTTGACCCGGACGGCCTCGGACCGGCCGTCCACCGCGACGTCCCGGATCTGCGCCGGCGCCACGCGGGCCGCCTGATAGACCGCCTCCGACACCACGGCCACGCAGCCGAGGGTCTTGGTCAGGCCCTGGAGGCGGGCGGCGACGTTGACGGTGTCGCCCAGCGCCGTGAAGCGGGCATCGGTGGCGTCGCCCATCTCGCCGACGATGGCGAGGCCCGCATGCACGCCGATCCCGTACCGGAGCGTGTGTTCCAGATCGGCCGCCAGCAGCCGGTTCAGGGTGTCGACGGCGTCGGCGATGAGGTCGATCGCCCGCAGGGCGTCCTGGGCGGCCTGCCCGGGCTCGGTCTCCAGGCCGAACAGGGCGAGCAGACCGTCGCCGAGGAACTGGTTGGTCGAGCCGCCGGCCTCCCGCACGGCGTCGCCGACCGCGCCGAGGAAGCGGTTGATGATGAACACCGTGTCGTAGGGCAGGCGCTCCTCGGCGAGCCGGGTCGAGCCGCGCAGGTCGACGAACATCGCCACGATGAAGCGCTCCTCGCCGGATTGCGCCCGGTCGAGCAGGTCGGCCTGGCGCATCCGCGGCTGCGGCGGCAGCAGCGGCACCACGGCCATGTCGGTCTCGGGCCGGAACTGGCAGGCGAGGCGCACCCCCGGACCGGCGGCGATGCGCTCCAGGACCGACCGCTCGGTGCGGCCGGGACTGGGCGCGCCGTCGCTGCCATCCGTCACCCGGATGCGGCAGGTGGAGCATCGGCCGCGGCCGCCGCAGACGCTGGCATGGGGGATCCGGTTGCGCCGGCTCGCCTCCAGCACGCTGGTGCCCCGGGGGACCCGCACCACCCGCCCGTCCGGATAGCTGAGCCGGATCGTGCCGCGCTTGACCTCGGCGAGGGTCCGCACGCCGCGCGCTGCGACCACCGCCGCCACCAGGCCCGCATAGGTCCCGAGCAGCCCGTCCCGGATGGCCGCGAGCCGCGCGACCTGATCGGGCAGCCCGACATGGACCGGCTGGAGGGCCACCGCCCGCCACGCCGGATCCTGCGCCAGGGTGAGGATCATGCGGCCGCCCTGCGCGAAGCCCAGCAGCGACAGGACCGGGACCAGGACCGCGAGCGCCAGCAGCCAGGGCGCCATGCGCCCGAAGGCGGGCTTCAGCCGCAGCCAGAAATACAGGCCCATGCAGCCGTGGATCCAGGCCAGGACCAGGACCGTGATCTGCAGCAGGCCGAGCGTCGGCGAGGCGATCCAGAAGGCGTAGAGTTCCTGCGCGTAGCCCTTGTCGAGCCCCTCGGTGACGAAGGAGATCCGGGTCGCCGTGATGTGGCTGATGAGGAGCGTCGGGATCAGCAGGCCCGAGACCAGCTGCAGGGCCTCGGAGGGCCGCCAATGGAAGAAGCGGGCCGCGTAGAGCGCCTGGAGCCCGAGCAGCAGATGGAGCACCAGGGCGCCGTAGAGCAGCGTCAGGCCGACGGGATTGAGCCAGACGGCCGTGACGACGTCGAGGCCGTCCTCCATGGCGTCGAGGGAGATGTTGCCCAGGGCGTGGTTGAGCAGGTGGGTCAGCACGTAGCCGAACAGGACCAGGCCGCTGGCCAGCCGGAGGCGCCGCAGGTTCAGGCGGATCCGCGCGGCTTGCGTGGCGGATCGGGGTTGCGCGCCCGCATCGGCGGATCGAAGCGTCGCGATCGAGGCTGTGCGCACCATGCTGGGAGGTCCGAGGAGATCGGTTCTGGGCCCGCCATTCACGGTCCCTCGTACCAGCAAGACTTCCGCCGCGTCCGATTTATTTCCAATCGCCGGCGATCCGTGGAGTCCCGGACGTGAGGATCGCGCGTATCGACCGCGCCGGAGACCCGATGCTGGACACCTTCTTCGCCCGCAGCGCCGCCGCGGTGGCCTTCGACCTGATCGGCGCCCGCCTGTTCGTCGGCGCGGCCGGCGGGATCATCGTCGAGACCGAGGCCTACGACAGCACCGATCCGGCCTCCCACAGCTTCCGCGGCCCCACCCGGCGCAACGCCAGCATGTTCGGGCCGCCGGCCCATGCCTACGTGTATCGCTCCTACGGGATGCACTGGTGCCTGAACCTCGTCTGCGAGCCCGGCAGCGCCGTGCTGCTCCGGGCCCTCGCGCCCACCGAGGGGCTTCCCGCCATGCGGGCGCGCCGCGGCGTGGAGGAGCCGCGCCTGCTCTGCGCCGGGCCGGGCCGCCTCTGCCAGGCCCTCGGCGTCACCGACGCGCTGGACGGCGCGCCCCTCGCGGGGGCGCCGTTCCGGTTCGAGCCCCGCGCCGCGGGCGATCCCGGGGCCGTCGAGGTGGTCAGCGACCGGCGCATCGGGATCACCCGCGGCGCCGAGACACCCTGGCGGTTCCTGCTCGCCGGCTCCCGCTTCGTCAGCCGGCCGGTGCGGCGGGCCGAACCGGGGGCCGGGACCGCCTGAGGATCGCAGCGGCCGGAGCGGGATGTCCGGTCGCGGATCCGGGACGAGCCCGCGCGACCGGGCCGACGCTTCCGCAGGGGGGCGTCCGTCGGGTAGGACGGGGCCGAGGCGCGGGCGATCCGCCGGGCCTGGGCGCGCGCGGGGAGGGGCCATGGCGGCCAAGGATGAAGCGACGTGGCGGGTCGGCGTCCTGTTCTCCCGCAGCGGGGTGAGCGGCATCACCGAGACCGAGCACTTCCTCGGCACCGCACTCGCGATCGAGGAGATCAACCAGGCCGGCGGCGTGCTGGGCCGCCCGATCGAGCCGGTCTGCTACGACCCCGCCGGCGAGACCGACGCCTACCGCACCCTGGCCCGGCGAATGCTTGCCGAGGACGGGGTCGAGGTGGTGTTCGGCTGCTCGCTCTCGGCGAGCCGGAAGTCGGTGCTGTCCACCATGGAGCGGCACAACGGCCTGCTCTGGTACCCGTCGATCTACGAGGGCTTCGAGTACTCGGAGAACATCATCTACACCGGTGCGACCCTCAACCAGAACGTCTTCGCCCTGGCCGACTACCTCCTGCAGGAGCAGGGGCGGCGGATCTTCCTGATCGGGTCCGACTACATCTACCCGCGGGAATCGAACCGGGTCATGCGCGACCTGATCGAGGCGAAGGGCGGGACCATCGTGGGCGAGCTATACGCGGCCCTCGACGCGGACGACGCGGCCCATGCCGCCATGATCGCGGCGATCCGCGACGCCGCGCCGGACGCGGTCTTCTCCACCGTGGTGGGGCGCGGGGCCGAGCGGCTCTACCGCGCCTACGCGGAATCCGGCATCGACCGCGCCCGCTGCCCGATCGCCAGCCTGACCCTGGCTGAGGGCCAGATCCACGCGATCGGTCCCGAGCACTGCACCGGCCACGTCCTGGCGGCCCCGTATTTCGGGTCCCTTGCGAGCGAGGAGAACCGGCGCTTCGTCGCCGCCTTCCAGGCCCGGTTCGGGCCCGAGCGCCCCACCAGCATGTGGTCGGAGACCGCCTACGCGCAGGTCCATCTCTTCGCCCGGGCGCTCACGGAGGCCGGCACCCTCGACGCCGAGCGCCTCGGCGCGGCGGCCCTGCGCCAGCGCCTCGCGGCGCCGGAGGGCGACCTCGCCTTCGACGGCGAGACGCGGCACATCTGGCTCACGCCGGGCATCGGCGTCGCCCGGGCCGACGGGCAGTTCGACGTGGTCTGGCGGGCGCGCCGGCCCGTGCGGCCCGATCCCTACCTCGCGTGGTCCCGGTTCGAGACGAACTGGCTGGAGGAGGGTCTCGCCGCGTGACCGCCCCCGCCCGCAAGATCCTGGACGACCTGCGGCGCGCCCGCGCCCTCGTCATCCACCCCAAGGACGAGGAGGGCGCCGCGCTGCTGGAGCAGCTCGGTCGCCTCGGCTGCGCGGTCTCCCTGGCGTGGCCGCCGCCCGCCGCCCTGCCCGCCGACATCGACACGCTGTTCATCCAGCTCGACGACGCCCAGGTGATGCACCTGCTGCCGTCGATCGAGGCGCTGGAGCCGGCGGTCATCGCCATCGTGGCCTACGAGAGCCCGACCTCCCTGAAGGCGATCGCCGACGTCAATGCCCACGGCGTGCTCAACAAGCCGCTCCACCCGCGGGGCGTGCTCACCCAGTTCGCCCTGGCCCGCTACCGGCGCGGCTACGAGGGACGGCTCACCAGCAAGATCAACCGGCTGGAGGAGACCATGAAGGGCCGCCGCACCGTCGAGAAGGCGGTCCGGCTGCTCGTGGACCTGAACCGGATCGACGAGGACGCCGCCTACAAGATGCTCCGGGACCGGGCCACCGCCGCCCGCGTGCCGATGGCCAGCGTGGCCGAGAGCGTGGTCTCGGCCCACGAGGCGATGAGCGGTCTCGGCCTGCGCATCGCGTTGGCGGAAAAGACCTGATCGCAGCAGCCTGCCGCATTTATGGTCTTGCGGTCCGGTTCGGGGCGCGTATCGTAGTCTAACCGGGCAAGGTTGCCCCGCAGCAAGATTGCTGCATGACATCTCGGCTTTGAAGCCTCTGGTTCGCGGATGATCTTGTCCGCGCCCAGGGGCTTTTTGCGTTTTGGAGCTTTCATGATCCAAGCGAACGGTCCTGCGCGCCCGCCGATACGGGTGTCGTGCATCCAGTTCGCGCCGGACTTCGGCGCGGTCGACGCGAATCTGGCGCGGGCCTCCGATCTCGTCCGCGCGGCCGCCGCCGCGGGCAGCCGGCTGATCGTGCTGCCGGAACTCGCCAGCACCGGCTACGTGTTCGAATCCGCCGCGGAGGCCGCCGCCCTGGCCGAGCCGGTGCCGGAGGGCCCGACCACCCAGGCCTGGGCGGCGCTGGCCGCGGAACTCGGCGTGCACATCGTGGCGGGGATCGCCGAATCCGCCGGCGACGTCCTCTACAACGCCGCCGTGATCGTCGGGCCGGAGGGCTATATCGGCACCTACCGCAAGGCGCATCTCTGGGACCAGGAGAACGTGTTCTTCGCCAGGGGCGACCTCGGCTTCCCGGTCTTCGACACGGCGCTGGGCAAGGTCGGCGTCGCCATCTGCTACGACGGCTGGTTCCCCGAGACCTTCCGGCAACTGGCGCTCGGCGGCGCCGAGATCGTCTGCATCCCGACCAACTGGGTGCCGATGCCCGACCAGCCCGCGGGCGAGGCCGCCATGGCCAACACCCTGCACCGGGCCGCCGCCCATGTGAACGGCCTCTTCATCGCCTGCGCCGACCGGGTCGGCACCGAGCGCGGCCAGCCCTTCGAGGGGCAGAGCCTGATCGTCGGCCCCAAGGGCTGGCCGCTCGCCGGCCCGGCGAGCCGCGACCGGACCGAGACCCTCTCGGCGCTGGTCGATCTCGACGCGGCCGGCCGCAAGGACCTGAACCGGTTCAATTCGCTCCTGCGCGACCGCCGCACCGACATCTACGGCTGAGCCGAGATCCGTAACCCTTCCCGTCCGTCCCAAGGAGTTCGTTCATGGTGAAATGGTCCCTCGCCGGCGCCGCGGCGCTCGCCCTCGCCGCCACGGCCGCGCAGGCCGCCGACGGCAAGCCGATCGTCATCGGCATCCCGATCGGCCTGTCGGGCGCCAACAGCGTCGTCGCCCCCTCGGTGGTGCAGTCGGCCGAACTCGCCGTGGAGGAGATCAACGCCAAGGGCGGCGTGCTCGGCCGCAAGCTCGTCCTCGAGGTCGCCGACGACGCCTCCGGGGCGGCCGGCGCCCAGAAGGCCTTCGACAGCCTGATCTACCAGAAGAAGGTCGACGTCCTGATCTCCATGGAGACGAGCGCGGCGCGCAATGCCGGCCTGCCCGCCGTCACCAAGGGGAAGGTGCCGTACATCTACACCTCGTTCTACGAGGGCCATTCCTGCAACAAGAACATGTTCGTGGACGCCTGGGTGCCGGAGCAGCAGGTTCCGCCGGTGGTGGACGCCTTCAAGGCGCAGGGTGCCAAGACCTACTTCCTGATCGGCAGCGACTACGCCTTCGGCCGCGGCATGCTGGGCTTCGCCAAGAGCTACGTCGAGAAGACCGGCGGCAAGGTTCTCGGCGAGGAATACCTGCCGATGGACGGCAGCGACTGGACCGCGATCATCTCCAAGCTGAAGGAGGCCAAGGCCGACGCGCTGATCACCTCGACGGCGGGCGGCGCGCCGAACGTGACGCTGACGAAGCAGCTGCGCGGCGCCGGCGTGACGCTGCCCTTCGCCAACCTCGCGCTGGACGAAGGCACCGCCAAGAGCATGGGCGCGGACGCCGAGGGCGTCTACCTCTCGGCCTCCTACGTCACCGGGATCGACAGCGCGGAGAACAAGGCGTTCCTGGCGGCGATGCAGAAGAAGTTCGGCGCCGAGCTGCGCACCCCGAACGACCTCTCGGTGCCGGAATACGAGGCGATCTACCTCTACAAGGCCGCGGTCGAGAAGGCGGGCGGGACCGAGACCGCCAAGGTGCTGGAGGCGCTGCCGACGGTAAGCTTCACCGGGCCGCGGGGCACGATCACCATGAGCAAGCAGCACCACGCGCCGCTGACCATGTATCTCGGCCAGATCCAGAAGGACGGCACCGTGAAGGTCGCCGGCACCTTCAAGGACGTCGATCCCGGCGAGCAGTGCCCGAAGCTGCAATGAGGGGCGGGGCGCGACGCCTCCCTCTCCCCGCCCGGCGACGATGGCCGCCCGTCCGAGGCGGACACCGACGCCGCTGAACGAGCGCGACGCGCCCCCTCTCCCGTGCGGGAGAGGGTTGGGGTGAGGGATCGGAGGTTTCGGGATCGCGCGCCCCATCGCCGCGCGGTCAAGGTCGAGACTCTCTTGGAGAGGCCGCATCCCTCACCCTGTCCCTCTCCCGCACGGGAGAGGGGACCCGCGCCCGATCCTGAATCCGCGTTGCCAAAGCAGATGCGTGGATCGGCAGGCCCGCACAGGGGCGCTCATTGCGCCGGGCCTCTGCCGCTTTCGCCTCGTGATGACGGTCCTTCAACCGGAACTCCCCGATGCTGCTCACCCTCGACATCCTGACCACCGCGGCGATCCTGTTCATCGTCTCGATCGGCCTCCTGGCGATCTTCGGCGTGCTCAAGATCATCAACTTCGCCCACGGGGCGTGGCTGACGGTCGGCGCCTATTGCGCGGTGGTGACCGCCAAGCTCGGGCTGAATCCCTGGCTGGCGCTGCCGCTGGCCTTCGCGGTCGGCGCGGCGCTCGGCGGTCTCGCCGAGCACTTCATCATCCGCCCGCTCTACCGGCGGCCGCTCGACGCGATCCTGGCCACCTGGGGGCTCGGCATCGTGGTCGGGCAGCTCATCACCCTGGCCTTCGGCCGGGACGTCCAGCTCACCCCGAACCTGCTGGCGGGCACCGTCGAGATCCTCGGCGTCGACTATTCCGCCTACCGCCTCGTGGCTCTGGGCATCGCGCTGGCGATCGGCACCCTGTTCGCGCTGACGATCGAGCGGACCCGGCTCGGGCTCTCGGCCCGGGCGGTGATCATGAACGAGACCCTGGCGCGCAGCCTCGGCATCGACACGGGGCGCGTGCGCCTCGTCGTGTTCATGATCGGCGCGGGGTTCGCGGCGCTCGCCGGCGTCCTGCTGACGCCGCTCACCAGCGTCGACCCGAACATGGGCGTCGCCTGGCTGATCGGCGCCTTCATGCTGGTGATGGTCGCCGACGCCTCGTACCTGGCGCTCGCGGCGGCCTGCCTCGTCTTCGGGGCCGCGCAGGTCCTGATCAGCACCTTCGTGAGCCCGATCCTCGGCAGCATCGCCATCGCGGTGCTCGCCGCCCTCGTGCTGCGGATCAGCCCGAAAGGTTTCTCCCGTGCTTGAGACCCTGCCCGTCACCGAGCGCGCCGCCGCGGCCCCCCGCCGGCGGCGCCTGTCCCGCGCGGCGCCCGTCGTGGTCGCAATCCTGGCGGCGCTCGCCCTCTGGATCGCGCCGCTCGTCCTCGACACCTTCGCGGTCAACGTCCTGACCCGGTCGATGATCTACGCGGTGCTGGCCGTCACGGTGGACCTGCTCTGGGGCTTCGCGGGGATCCTGACCTTCGGGCAGGCGGCCTTCTTCGGCGTCGGCGCCTACGCCACCGCGATGATCCTCACCGCCTACGGGGCGACGCCGCTGGGGATCGCCGCGGCGGTCGCGGCGGCGCTCGTCGCGCCGGCCCTGCTCGGCCTCGCGGTGGGCTGGCTGTCCTTCTACCACCGCTCGACCCCGCTCTACGCCTCGGTGATCTCGCTGGTCGTCCCGATCGTCGTGGTGCAGCTGATCTACGCGGGCGGCGAATGGACCGGCTCCAGCAGCGGCCTCGTCGGATTCGACGTGCTGCCCTTCGAGAGCGAGGGCTATTTCCGCCTCGCGGCCCTGTTCCTGATCGTCGTCACCCTGGCGGCCTGGATCCTGGTCCGGGCCGATGCGGGCCGCGCCCTCGTGGCGCTGCGGGACAACGAGGCGCGCTGCGCCTATCTCGGCCTCAACCCGCGGCGCCTGCAGATCCGGCTCACCGCGGCTCTGGCCGCCGTCGCGGGGATCGCGGGCTTCCTGTTCGCCAACGCGTCGGGCGTGGTCGCGCCCGAGAATGCCGGCTTCCTGTTCGGCACCGAGCTGGTGATCTGGGTGGCGCTCGGCGGCCGCGGCACGCTGCTCGGCCCGGTGCTCGGCACCATCGCCATCGACTACCTCGCGGCGAACCTGTCCGGCGACCTGCCGTTCCTCTGGCAGCTCCTCCTGGGCACGGCCTTCGTGGCCATCATCATCCTGCTGCCGGGCGGCCTCGCCGACCTCGTCGGCCGCCTCTGGCGGGCGCTGCCGGCGGGCCGGCGGGAACCCGCGCCGCCGCGCCTCGTCGCGCGGGCGGCCGGGACGGACGCGGCCGCCTCCGCGACCCCCATCCTCACGGTCGAGAACCTCGCCAAGGCCTACGGCGCCCTGACGGTGCTGGAGGGCATCGACCTGGAGATCCGGGCGGGCGAGCTCGTCAGCCTCGTCGGGCCCAACGGCGCCGGCAAGACCACGCTGATGCGCTGCCTCAGCGACGGCACCGAGCCCTTCACGGGGGCGATCGCCATCGGCGGCACCCCGATCACCGGGCTGACGCCGAACCGCATCGTCGGCCTCGGGGTCGGGCGCAAGTTCCAGGTGGCGAGCGTGTTCGAGAGCCTGTCGGTGGCCGATTGCCTCCGGCTCGCCCGGGCATCCCATGACGGCCTGAGCCCGGTCGGGCAGGCGGAGACGCTGGGCCTGCCGCAGGCGGCCCTCGACGTCCTGCGCATGACCGGCCTCGACCGCCTGCTGACCCGGCCGACCCGCCTCCTGTCCCACGGCCAGAAGCAGGCGCTCGAACTCGCCATGGTGGTGGCGCTGGAGCCGCGGCTGATCCTGCTGGACGAGCCCACCGCCGGCCTGACCAAGGCCGAGCGCACCACCATCGGGACCGTGCTCAAGGCGCTCACCGCCGGGGGAAGGATCGCCGCCGTGCTGGTCGAGCACGACCTCGACTTCGTGCGCGAGATCTCGTCGCGGATCGTGGTGCTGCACCAGGGCCGCCTCGTCCTCGACGGCACGGTGGAGGACGTCGTCGGCTCCGAGCTGGTCCGGACCATCTATTCGGGAGGTGCCCATGGCTGAGGCAGCGGGTGAGGCAGCGGCTGAGGCAGTGCGGCGGAGCGAGCCGGCGGGCGCCGCCCTCGCCCTGGAGGGGGTGTCGAGCGGCTACGGAGCGGTCTCGATCGTGAAGGGCGTGTCCCTGTCGGTGGCGCCGGGGGAGATCGTGGCGCTGCTGGGCAAGAACGGCATGGGCAAGACCACGCTGCTCAAGACCATCCTGGGCATGGTCGCCCTGCGGGGCGGCGCGATCACCGTCGGGGGACAGGCGCTCGCCGGCCTGTCGCCCGCCCGGCTCGTGGCGCTCGGCGTCGGCTACGCGCCGCAGGAGCAGCCCCTGTTCCAGGACCTGTCGATCCGCGACAACCTGCGCCTCGCGGTCCCCTCCGACCGGATGCTGCCGGAGGCGCTGGAGCGGCTGTTCCGTCATTTCCCGTTCCTGAAGGACCGGCTGGCCCAGCGGGCCGGCACCCTCTCGGGGGGCGAGCAGAAGATGCTGATCCTCGGGCGCGCCCTGATGCTGCGCCCGCGCCTGCTCCTCATCGACGAGATCTCCGAGGGCGTGCAGCCCTCCATGGTCGAGCGCCTGCGCGGCGTGCTCGACGCCGAGCGGGCGGCGGGCGTGTCCATGCTGGTGGTGGAGCAGCACGTCGCCTTCGCGCTGGCGCTGGCCGACCGCTACGCCGTCCTCAAGCTCGGCGAGATCGTCGACAGCGGCCCCGCCAAGGCGCCGGACGCGCAGGCGCGCGTCATCGGCCATCTGGCGGTGTGAGCCATGAGCGAACTCAACACCTTCTCGATCGCCGCCCGCTGCCCGCGGACCGGGCAGCTCGGCGTCGCGGTGGCGAGCGCCGTCCCGGCGGTGGGCGGGCTCTGCCCCTACATCCGCGCCGGGATCGGGGCCGTCACCACCCAGTCCTGGGTGAACCCCTACCTCGCCGCCCGCATCCTCGACGGGCTGGCCGGCGGGCAGGCCCCCGACGCCGCCCTGGCGGCGGCGCTCGCCATCGACGACCGGCCGGACCTGCGCCAGCTCGGCCTCGTCGATGCGCGCGGGACCGGCGCGGCCTGGACCGGCGCCGGCTGCACGGACGCCGCCGGACACCGCACCGGGGCCGGCTACGCCGTGCAGGGCAACATGCTCGCCGGGACCGGCGTGATCGACGCCATGGCGGAGGCCTTCGCGGGGAGCGCCGCCTGCGACCTCGACGAGCGGCTCATGCGGGCGCTGGAGGCCGGCGATGCGGCCGGCGGCGATAAGCGCGGCAAGCAATCGGCGGCCCTCAGGATCGTCGCCGGCGAGGATTACCCGCTCCTCGACCTGCGGGTCGACGAGCACGCCGAGCCCGTCGCCGAGCTGCGCCGCGTCCTGGCCATCGCCAGGCGGCAGCTCGTGCCGTTCGTGGCCGGCATGCCCCGGAAGGACGGCCCGGCCGGCGCCCTGCCGGACGACGTCGTGGCGATGCTCCTGAAAGCGCCCGCCGAGCGGCCGGGCGCTGCGGCCGATGGCGGGGCTGCCGATGCGCCCGACCTCCTGCGCGACGTCATCGGACTGCGCCAGGAGCCCGGGCGGGTCGCGCACCTGCTGAGGCAGTTCGCGCCGGTGCTCGCCGAGATCGCCCGGCTCCGCGACCTCGACCTCGCGGACATCCATCCGCCGGTCGTCTTCGATCCGACCTTGCCGTACCGCCGGGGGCCCCATGACGACCGCCGTGACTGACGCCCTCTGGCCGTTGCCGATCACCGAGCTCGCGCGGCGGATCGCGGCGCGGGAGCTGTCGAGCGCCGACCTCGTCGGCGCCAGCCTCGACCGGATCGCGCGCCTCGACGGCGCCCTGAACAGCTTCGTCCACCTCTCGTCCGCGGCCCTCGACGCCGCGCGCGCGGCCGATGCCGAGATCGCTCGGTCCGGCCCGCGCGGCCCGCTGCACGGCATCCCGATCGCCATCAAGGACAACTACACCACGGCCGACATGCCGACCCGGGCGGGTACCGCCGTGGAGGCCCTGACCTTCCCGGCGGCCGACAGCCACGCGGTGGCGCGGCTGCGGGCGGCCGGCGCGGTGATCCTCGGCAAGCTGCGCATGCACGAATTCGCCTGGGGCATGGTCACGCCGCCGACCCGCAATCCCTGGGACCTCGACCGGGTGCCCGGCGGCTCCAGCGGCGGCTCCGGCGCCGCGGTCGCGGCCCGCCTCTGCCCGGCCGCCCTCGGCTCGGACACGGGCGGCTCGATCCGGATCCCGGCCGCCCTGTGCGGGGTCGTCGGCCTCAAGCCGACCTACGGCCGGGTCGGCCGGTCGGGGATCGTCCCGCATTCCTGGTCCCTCGACCATGCCGGGCCGCTGACCCTGACGGTGGCCGATTCCGCCCTGATGCTGCAGGCGCTCGCCGGCCCGGATGCCGGCGATCCCGCCGCCAGCGCGGCGCCGGTCCCCGACTACACGGCCGGGCTGGACCGGCCGATCCGGGGCCTGCGCGTCGCGGTGATCCGCAACCACTTCTTCGACGCGGTCGACGAGGACGTCGCCGCCGCAATCGAGGGGGCGCTCCGCTTCCTCGCCGGCCAGGGCTGCACGGTCCGCGACGTCGCGGTGCCGTCCCTGCGCCACGGCCTCGGGGCCATCTACGCCATCGAGCTCGCCTCCTCGACCGCCTATCACGACCGCAGCCTCGCCCAGGGCCACGTGGCGGGCTTTGCCGCCGACGTCCGCGACCTCGTGGAGATGGGCCGGCTCGTGACCGGGCCGGACTACCTGCGCGCCGAGCAGGTGCGGGCCCTGATCATGGACGAGATGGCCGCCGTCCTGGCGGAGGCCGACGTGATCGTCGGCCCGGCCTCGCCGCTGACCGCGTGGCGGACGGACGAGTCCGCGGTGTCGCTCGGCGGGCGCGCGGAGAGCGTGCTGGCGGCCTCCTGGCGGCTGACCTACCCGTTCAACCTCACGGGCCTGCCCGCGATCGCGCTGCCCTGCGGCTTCGACCGGCGCGGCCTGCCGATCAGCCTCCAGATCGCCGGCCGGCCCTTCGCCGAAGCCGAGATCCTGCGCGTGGCGCACCAGTACGAGCGGGCGCACGATTGGTGGCGCCGGGTGCCGCCCCTGGTCGGCTGACGCGGCGGGCCGGTCCTGCGCAGCTGAACCGGCCCGTTGCGATCGATTGCACGCAACCAATACCGCCTCTCATCGCAAATAGCCGCGCGCTGTACAGAGCGATGCGTGTGGAACCCTTTTTCCGTGGTTGCCGTTGCTGGGTTCGATTGAAACCAGGAGGCTACCAATGCGCAACATCATTCTCTCGGGTGCCCTGTTCGCGGCCCTGTGCGGCGCGGCGAGCGCCGAGGAGACCACGGTCATCCGCCGCGACGGGCCCGCCGTCGTCGACCACCGCGACACCGTCGTCGAGAAGCGCGAGGTCACCACCGGCACCGTCGATTGCGGTTCCAAGACCGTCCACAAGGAGGACGGCATGGGCAACTCCAAGACCGTCCACAAGGAAGGCTGCAACTGAGCCTCCGCGGCCCGTAACGCCCTGACGAGCCTGGAGATCTCAGCATGACCAACAAGCTTCTTCTGTCGCTGGCGACGGCCGGCCTCCTCGCCCTTCCGGTGGCCGCCCAGGCGCAGGGCACCCTGCGGGGCGCGGCCGAGGGTGCGGCGGTCGGCGCCGATGCGGCCGGCCCGGTCGGCGGCATCGTCGGCGGCGCCGTGGGCGCGGCCACCGGCACGGTGGGCGGCATCCTCGGTGTCGACGACCGTCCCCGGTTCCGCAGCTACGTCCGCGACCGCGGCGTGCGCTCCTACAGCTGGGGCGGCCCGGTCCGGGTCGGCACCGTGCTGCCGGAGGACAGCGTGACCTACTACGACGTACCCGACGAGTACCGGGTGCGTCCGGGCTACCGCTACACCATCGTGAACGACCAGCCCGTCCTGGTCGATCGCGGCCACCGCATCGTCGAGGTCATCGACTGATCGGAGGGGCGCCGGGATCCCGGCGCTCCATCAGGCAGGACGGCCCGTCCGGCATCGCCGCGGCGGGCCGTTTCGCGTCTGCAGGGCGCGGCCCGAGACGAGAGGACGAGAGATCGCGCGGGCATGGGCACGGGCGCTGGAGACGAGGCGCGACGGACCCCCCCCTCTCCCGAGCGGGAGAGGGCTGGGGTGAGGGACGAGAAGGATCAGGATCGAGCGCCCCGTCGCCGGTCAGCCGAGGTCGAGACTTTCTCGGTAAGGCCGCACCCCTCGCCCTGTCCCTCTCCCGCACGGGCGAGGGGGGGGCCGCCGCGCCTCACCCCCGCGTCAGCGCCAGTTCCGGCAGGTGCAGGGTGATCCGGTAGGCGGACGCGTCGTGGCTGCGCGTCACGGTCGCTTCGAGCTGGCGCAGGGACATCTCCACCAGCAGGGTCCCGAAGCCCCGGCCCGGCCGCGGTTCGGCCACGCGGGCCATGCGCTCGCACCATTCGAGGACGAGCCCCTCTTCCTGGCGGTCCCAGGTGACGGACAGCGCGCCGTCGTCGGACCCGAGCGCGCCGTATTTCACCGAGTTCGTCGCCCATTCGTGCAGGATCATCGCCAGCGACGAGACGTGCCGCCAGTTGATCGCCACGAGGGGCCCCTCGATCACCGTGGGGACGTGGTCGCGGTACGGGCGCAGGGTCGCGCCGATCAGGCCCGCGAGGTCGCTCATGCCCTGGCCGTCGGAGGGATCGGCCAGGGAATGTGCCCGCCCGAGGGCCGAGATGCGGTCGCGCATGTCGGTGGCGAAGACGCCGATCTCCCGGTGCGTGCGGGCCCCCGCCGAGATCATGCCGCCGATGATCGCGAACAGGTTCTTCACCCGGTGGTTCATCTCCCGCAGCATCAGGTCGCGGGTCTCGGCGAGCGCGTATTCGGGCGAGACGTCGATGCAGACGCCGACGATCCGCTTCCGGTCGCCGCTCCGGGTCAGGCGCCCGTAGCTGCGGATGTGCCGCAGCGCGTGATCGGCGGCGCGCACGCGGATGCGCGCCTCGAACTCGTCCAGGCCGTGCGCCGCTTCGGCGAGAGCCGCCTCGAAGCCGGGACGGTCCTCGGGCAGCACGCTGGCCGCCAGGGCGGCGGTGGGGTGCGGCGTGTCGGGAGTCAGGCCGAAGATCGTGCCGGCGGTGCTGTCGACCACGACGGTCCCGGCATCGGGGCTGTATTCCCAGACGCCGATGCCTCCGGCCTTCACGGCCAATTCCAGCCGCTCCCGCTCCGCGGCGAGCTGGCGCTCCAGGGACAAGGCCTCGGTGATGTCGGTGAGCACCAGGGTGGCGCCGTCGACGCTGCCGTTCTGCAGGCGGTAGGGCAGCACCCGCAGGGAGAGCGTCCGGTCCCCATCCCGGGTGGCGACGCGCCGCTGGATCACCGAGCCGCCGGCGCAGACCTCCTGGGCGTCATGCAGGTATTCTAGGCCGGCGAGCCGGCTCGACACGTCGGCGAGGGGACGTCCCCGGTCGGCCGGCTGCAGCGGGAAGATCGCCGTGGCGGCCGTGGTGAAGCTGCGCACCTTCAGGGCGCGGTCCAGCACGACCACGGCGAGATCGGTGGATTCGAAGAAGTTGCGCAGATCGGCATTGGCGATGGTGAGCTGCTCGACCTTGGTCTTCAGCTCGTCGTTGACCGTGGACAGCTCCTCGTTCGTCGACTGGAGCTCCTCGTTCATCGACATCATTTCTTCGTTGGAGCTCTTCAGCTCCTCGTTCGTCGTCTCCAGCTCCTCGACGGTGGAGCGGAGCTTGTAGCGCGTGCGCAGCAGCTCCTCCTCCAGCGCCTCGACGTGGTCGCCGCCGGCATCCATCTCGATCAGGTCGAGATCGTCCGCCGCCTGGAAGGCGCCGGTGTCGCGCAGGACGAGCAGCATCGAGCCGTCGGGCAGGGGATCGCAGATCAGCTCCACCGGCTGGACGCCGTATTCCGAGCGGATCTCCACGTCGCGGACGACCACGCGCTTGCGCGCATCCCGGGTCTGGCGGAGCAGCGGCCCGATCACGTCGCGCAGGCCCGGACGGGCCAGGGTGATCGCGCTGCTGCCGCCGGTCCGCGTGACCGGGAAGTCGAAGTAGCGGCTCAGGCGTCCGTAGGCGGCGATGATGCCGCCATCCTCGTTGAGCACCATGCTGGGCGGGGCGTAGCGCTCCATGACGCGGCGCACCGCGACGGTCTCGTCGGCGATCGAGGGCTCGCCGCGGCGCTCCTCGCGCGCTCCGCGCCGGGTCTCGCCGCGCCGGGCGCTCCCGGGCAGGTCGATCGGGTATTGCGGCGCGCCCGGCGGCCGCTCGAACAGGCGGGCGTGCTGGTCGATGACCGGGAAGAGGTGCTCGAACCGGCTGACGCTTTCCGAGGGCCCGAGGAACAGGTAGCCCCCGGGCCGGACCGCGTAGTGGAACAGCGGCACCACCGATTGCTGGAGGCGCTCGTCGAAATAGATCAGCAGGTTGCGGCAGGACAGGAGGTCGACCCGCGAGAAGGGCGGGTCCTTGACCAGGCTGTGGCTGGAGAAGCGGATCAGGTCGCGGATCTCGGCCGCGATGGTGAAGCGCTCGGCATGGGGGACGACGTAGCGCTCCCGCAGATGCGCCGGGATGTCGGCGAGCGCGGCGGCCGGGTAGGTCGCCTCCCGGGCGATCTGGAGCATGCGCTCGTCGATGTCGGTGGCGAAGATCTGGACCGCCGGCGGCAGGCCGAGGCGGCGGGCGGCGTCGGCGAACAGCATGGCGATGCTGTAGGCCTCCTCGCCGCTGGAGCAGCCCGGGATCCAGACCCGGATGTCCTCCTCGGGGTCGCGGGTGCGCAGCAGGGGCTCCACCGCGCGCTCCCGGAGGAGCTCGAACAGCTCGGCGTCGCGGAAGAAGCGGGTGACGTTGATGAGGAGGTCGCGGAACAGCGCCTCGCACTCGGTCTTGTCCGCCCGGACGCGGCCGAGATAGGCCCGGCCGGACTCGAGCCCGAGGACGTGCATGCGCCGCTCGACCCGCCGGACCAGGGTGGTCCGCTTGTAGCCGGAGAAGTCGTGGCCCACCGTCGCGCGGATGACCCGGCAGAGGTCGTCGATGTGGTCGGCGACGAGGCGGGCCTCGTCGTCGACGGCGTCGGTGCCCCGGCGGCGGAAGAAGCTCGTGAGGCAGTCCACGATCTCCCCCGGCGGCCGCACGAAGTCGACGAGGCTGGTGCCGACCGCCGAGAGCGGCATGCCGTCGTAGCGGGCGGTGTCGGGCTGCTGCACCACGCAGACGCCGCCATGCTCCTTGATGGCCCGCAGGCCGGTCGTGCCGTCGGCCCCCGTGCCCGACAGGATCACGCAGGCGGCGTTGGCCTGCTGGTCGACCGCGAGCGACAGGAAGAAGTCGTCGATCGGCCGGCGCAGGCCCCGCGGCTGGACGAAGTGGGTGAGTTCGAGGACGCCGTTCTGGATGACGAGGCCCCGCCCGGGCGGGATGATGTAGACCTTGTCGCCCGCGATCCGCTCCCCGCCCTCGCACTGGAGCACCTCCAGCTCGGTCTGCCGGTCGAGGAGCTGTGCCAGCATGCTCTCGTGGTTGGGGTCGAGGTGCTGGACGATGACGAAGGCCATGCCGGTCGGCGGCCGGGCGCGCGCCAGCATCTCCCGCAGGGCCTCGAGTCCGCCCGCCGAGGCGCCGATTCCCACGACGGGTCCGGCGAAGGGCGGGGCCGTCACCGTCCCGGCGCCGTCCAGGATCTCCGAGGCCTCGCCTCCGGGGGCGTTATGGAAATCCTGGTGCATCGAGATCCGCGAGCGTGAGCTTGGCCTGCGCGACCGTGGCGACCGTGTTGGCGATCGTCATCAGCGAGCCCTCGATGACGAGCCCACTCTCCGCAAGCGTCGGGGTCAGCCGGCTCAAGGTCCGGCCGAGTTCGGTATCGTAGGCGGAAAGCAACTCGGGTTGCGAGCGGCTGACATCGAATTGGGATGCGAAAAGAAAGCGCACCTCGCCCGAGATCGCCTTCAGTTTGGACATGTACAGCAGATTGACGAAGGGCTTCCCGTCCTTGCGGAAATTCAAGATCGGCGTGCGCACAGAGTCCTGCCGGTCGTTCTCCAGGAAGGCGTGGATCTTGGCCCGCGCCTCCCGGTTGTCGGCGTCGCGCTGGAGGAGGCGGCAATTGCGCCCGACGACCTCCGCGCCCGTATAGCCGGTGAGCTGGTGGAACCGCGCGTTCACCAGGAGCAGGACGTTGTCGTCGGTCGCCGCGGCCAGCGCCAGGGCGATGTGGGATTTCTCGAAGAAGGTGCTGAGTTCGGCCGGGATGGTCTGCGTGTCCACGGTAGCTTCCCTGTCGCCTCCGTTCGGCGCGGCCCGGCCGGTCGCCCCGCGTTCGCGCTGCCGGCCTCGGCGCGGGTCGACATTCCTGACGCGCAACCGCGGCTGCCGCTCTCCAATTCGGGCACCGCGCTGAGGCCGTCCTCATGGGCGCGTCGGATCGGTATGGCAATGACGCCCGACCCCGCCCGCCCGTTCCGCGCGGGCCTGCCGCACCCCGTGTCCGGCGGGGGCACCGACGTTCCGCCGGGCGCCGCCCGGTCCGGCCCGACCGCACCGCCCAGGATGCGGCCGCCTGGCGCCCGACCGCGGCCTCCGGATCTCAGCCCTCGCCCCCGATGATGCCGCGGATGCGGGTGGCCAGCGCCTCCAGGGCGAAGGGCTTCGTCATCACCTGCATGCCGGGGCCGAGATGGCCGTGGTTGAGGGCGGCGTTCTCCGCGTAGCCGGTGATGAACAGGACCTTCAGGTCGGCACGGTGCTGGCGGCCGGCATCGGCCATCTGGCGGCCGTTCATGCCGCCGGGCAGGCCGACATCGGTGATGAGCATGTCGATGCGCACGTCCGACTGGAGCACCTTCAGGCCCGAGGCCCCGTCCGCCGCCTCGATCGCCGCGTAGCCGAGGTCTTCCAGCACCTCGGTCACCAGCATCCGCACGGTGGGCTCGTCGTCCACCACCAGGACCGTCTCGCCCTGCTCGGCGCGGGGGGCGTGGGCGAGGTCGGGCAGGCTCGCCTCGGCCTCCGCCTCGCCGAGATGGCGGGGCAGGTACAGGCAGACCATCGTGCCCTGGTCGATCTCGGAGTAGATCCGGACCTGCCCGCCGGACTGCTTGGCGAAGCCGTAGATCATCGACAGGCCGAGGCCGGTGCCCTCGCCGATCGGCTTGGTGGTGAAGAACGGGTCGAAGGCCTTGGCGACCACGTCGGGGGTCATGCCGGTGCCGTTGTCCGAGACGCAGAGCGTGACGTACTGGCCCGGCTCCAGCTCGCGCTCCTGGGCGGCCCGGTGGTCGAGCCAGCGGTTGGCCGTCTCGATGACGATGCGGCCGCCCTCCGGCATCGCGTCCCGGGCGTTGATGCACAGGTTGAGCAGCGCGTTCTCGAGCTGGCTCGGGTCGACCAGCGTCGGCCACAGGCCGCCGGCCCCCACCGACTCGATCGCCACGGCGGGGCCGACCGTGCGGCGGACGAGGTCCATCATGCCCTCGACCAGACGGTTCACGTCCGTCGGCTTCGGGTCGAGGGTCTGGCGGCGCGAGAAGGCCAGCAGGCGGTGGGTCAGGGCGGCGGCGCGCTTGGCCGCCCCCTGCGCCGCGCCGATGTAGCGGTCGAGGTCGCCGACCCGGCCCTGCAGCATCCGGGTCTGCATCAGCTCCAGCGAGCCGACGATCCCGGCCAGCATGTTGTTGAAGTCGTGGGCGAGCCCGCCGGTGAGCTGGCCGACCGCCTCCATCTTCTGCGACTGGCGCAGGGCCTCCTCGGCGCGCATCAATTCGGCGGAGCGCGCGGCGACCCGCTGCTCCAGGGTCTCGTTGAGGCTGCGCAGCGCCGCGGTGACCCGGTCCCGCTCCGCCTCGACGGCCTTACGCTCGTCCACGTCGATCAGGACCCCGGGGAAGCTCAGGGGCGTGCCGTCCGGCGCATGGTCGACGCGGCCGTTCGCCTCCAGCCAGTAGTAGTTCCCGTCGGCACGGCGGACCCGGTACTGGTGCGCGTAGGCGCCCCCCCGGGCAATCGCGGCCGTGATGGCCTCGGCCAGGCCGTCGCGGTCGTCGGGATGTACGGTCTCCACCACCTGGGCGAGGCTCAGGCCCTCGCGGCCGAGGGCCGGATCGAGGCCGAAGCTGCGGGCGAAGGCCTCGTCGACGGTGAAGCGGTCGCTCGGCAGGTCCCAGAACCACGTGCCGATGATCGCGCCGGCCGCGAGGGCGAGCTGCACGCGCTGGATGTTGGTGCGGGCGAGCGCCTCGCTGGCGCGCAGCGCGTCCTCCGCCTGCCGGCGCGCCGTGACGTCCCGGAACAGCACCGAGACCTGACGCCGTCCCGGCGGCTCGACCCGGGCCGCCGAGACGTCGATGAAGCGGTCGGCCTGCGCGAAGAAGCGTTCGAACCGGATCGGGCGGCCGGTGCGGAGCACCCCGCCGTACAGGTCGAGCCACGCATCCGCGTCCTCGGCCGCGACGAGGCCGCGCAGGGTCCGTCCGACGATGTTGGGAATGCCGGTGTGGCGCTCGTAGCCCGGATTGGCCTCGATGTGGACGTAGTCGCTCAGGGGGCCGTGCGGGCCGTCGAAGAACTCGATGATGCAGAAGCCGTCGTCGATGGCGTCGAACAGCGTCCGGTAGCGCTCCTCGCCGGCGCGCAGGGCGTCCCGGGCCTGCCGCTGCTCGGTGATGTCGCGCGCCACCCCGGAGAACCGCACCGGGCGCCCGTGGACGTCGCGCTCGATCTCGCCCTGCCGCGCGATCCAGCGGATCTCTCCGGTATCCGGCCGCCGGATCCGGTAGGTGACGTCGCGCGGGGCGTCGCCCCGGCGCCGGCTCGCTGCCGTCGAGACGAGAGTCTGGTCCTCCGGCAGGATCAGGGCCTCGACGATCTCGGCCGGGTAGGTGCTGCGCTCCGGCAGGCCGTAGAGCCGGCAGAATTGCGGGGTCGGGTGCAGGAGCCCGTCGTCGACCCCCACGGTGAACAGGCCGATCCCGCCCGCCTCCTGCGCCCGCAGCAGACGGGCCTCGGCCTCCCGGAGCGCCCGGTCGGCGGTGTCGAGGTCCAGGCTGTCCTGGAGCACCGCCACGTAGCCGACATGGGCACCGGCCTTGTCGCGCAGCGGCGTCACCGAGCCGGACATCCGCCGGCGGCCGCCGACGGCGCGCAGGTGCCAGTCCGCGTCCGCGACGTCGCCCTCGTCCAGGGCCCTGCGCAGAGCGGCCGCGGGATGGCCCGCCGCCCGGTCCTCGGGCGTGAACAGCGCCGCGAAGGGCTGGCCGCCCATCGCCTCCGCCGTCCAACCGAGGATGTCCTCGGCGCCGGCGTTCCAGGCGGTGATGCACCCGTCGCGGTCGAGGGCGATGGCGGCGAACCGGGCGGCGCCGTCGGGGATCGGCGGCGCGCCGCCGGTGCCGGTGGTCGCCGCCCGCGCCCGCAATCCGGCGGCCTCCTCCTCCAGCGCGCGGGCGCGCCGCAGGAGCATGTCGGTCCCTGTCGCGTCCACGCTCAGGGTCCGGGCGTCGCGACGGGCTCCGCCGCCGGCCGCGCGGACGCGACGGGGCCGATCTGCGCGAGGCGGTCGGGGCTGGTCGCCGGGGCGGGGAGGGCCGGTGAATCGGGCACGGGACTGGCGCTGTGACAGAGGTGGCGGGTCGTGGGGGCCTTCTGCCGGAAACGGACCTGGGACGCCACGGGAACGCACCATAACGCGCGGAAACCGCCAAGGCTGCGTCGGCCGGCCCGCGAGGACCGGGTCAGTGCGGCTCGGCGAGGCGGCAGGTGGCGCCGCTCGCGCGGGGCCAGCCGTAGTAGATCGTCTCGGCCTGCACGTCGGCGAGGCCCACGACCTCCGGCACCGAGGCCTGCTGCGTGTCGAGCACCGCCCCACCGGCCCCCGTGAAGGTACACAGGACGGTCACGTTCGTCGCCAGGTCCGGACCGGTGTTGCGCAGGTTGACCATCGCCCGCTGCGGCTCGTGGGAATCCGGTGGCGTGTGGAGCCGGGTCTCGCGAAGGACGAGGGCGGCGTCGGCCCGCGTCGGCGTCGCGCACGTGACGATCAGGCCGGCCGCCAAGAAGGCGGCGGCCGGCCGCGACGTCCGAATCCTGCGCATGATCCGTCCCTCCCATCCTCGCGCCGGGGCCCGGCCCCCGCTTCGGTCAAACTTGGGAACCGGCATCCCGGTTCTCCGCGCGGTGCGTCCGGCGCTTCATACCGGGCTCAGTTGCGCAGCGGCTTGGCGTCGATCTGCATCCGGTAGATCGTCGTCGGGAACTTAACCGCCGAGGCCTCGCCGCCGTTCATCGCCGGCGTGCGGTTCATCTGCGCCGCCGGGATCCACAGGCCGCCCTGCTCGTCGATCCACATCGCGTCGACCCAGACGAGCCGCGGGTCCTGCACCAGGGTGCTCATCGTCCCGTCCGGCGCGATCTTGAGGATCCGCAGGCCGTCCGTGTCGCTCGCGTAGATCGTGCCCGCCGCGTCGATGGCGGTGCCGCCCGTCGCCACGGTGGCGGCGTGGAGCTTGACGTGCTTGGCGCGCTCGTCGTCGCTCACGGTCGCGTCGTCGAGATACCGGGTCTCGATGCTGTAGAGCGGCCCGGTGCAGGCCTGATAGTAGAAGGTCTTGCCGTCCGGCGAGACCTCCAGCTGGTCGGCGTGGATGAAGAGCAGCCTGCCCTGGTCGTCCCGGAGCACCCGGCCCTGGCCGGTGAGCGGGCGCTGCGCGATGGTGGACCAATGGCCGTCGAGCACCCGCCGCAGGCCGCCGGTCTCGCGGTCGAGGACGATCAGCCCGGGCTGGCCGGCATCCGTCAGGTAGATGTGGCTGCCGTTGAAGCGGAAATCGTCGATGAAGCTCTTCTCGCCGGTCGCCGCCTGCAGCGGATAGACCTTGCGCACGGCGTTCGTGGCGAGGTCGATCTGCACGAGCTTCGGGCCGCCCGGCAGCGGCGCCGCGCCCATGCCCGGCGCGCCCTTGTCGACCACCCAGAGGTCCCCGTCCGGCCCGATCCGGATGGCGTTGACCGCCACGAAGGCCTTGGCCGGATCGTCGCCCGGCTTCCAGGCGTTCCAGGCCGCGTCGGGGAACGGGACCGCCTTGCCGTCCCGCCACTCGCCGAGTTCGAGGCCCGTGTCCTTGCTCTGCCGCTGGAACGGGGAGAACAGCCGGCCGTCCGGGGATCGGGTGATGCCGTTGAACACGAGGCTGTCCGATTTCACCATCGGCTTGAGGGCGTCGGACTCGGCCGGCGCCTCGGCGGCGCGGCCGGGCGTGCCTAGGGCGGCGGCCAGCAGGAGGGCGAGGAGCGTGGCGCGCATGGCGGTATCCCGGTCCGATGGTGAAGCGTCCGGGCCGGTAAGCCCGCAGGGCGCGCGGTGTTCCCTGCCGATCCCGTCGGCCGCAACCGAACCTCCGACGCCCCGGCCCCGCCGGGGGCGCCTGCGACGCTCCGCCGGGGCTGGATCCTGCGAAAATGAGAACATATAATGAACAAACGACGCGGGCCGCACGGGGCGGCCGAGGAGGAGCGAGGGATGGCCAAGTACCGGTTCCACTGCACCAACGGCCTCGAATGCGTGTTCGATGCCCGCGGCACCGAGGTCCGCGCCGCGGCACGCCTGGTCGATCGGGCCCGGAAGGTCGCCTCCGACGTGCGGCAGTCGCTGGCGAACCGGACCGACTGGGCCGAGTGGCGGGTGAGCGTGCACGATCTCTCGGGCCGGCGCGTCCTGGTCCAGCCCTTCGAGGGGGCGTCGGGCCGCGCCAGGGCGGCCTGAACGATGGCGCCGCTCCGGACGGGCGCGGATCCGGTCGCCGGCGAGCCGGATCAGACGATCCGCCCTCTGAGCCTGTCCGAGTTCATCGGGCAGCGTGCGGCGCGGGCGAACATGCAGGTGTTCATCGAGGCGGCGCGGAAGACCGGCCAGGCGCTGGACCACGTGCTGTTCGTCGGCCCGCCGGGTCTGGGCAAGACGACGCTCGCCCAGATCGTGGCGCGCGAACTCGGCGTGAACTTCCGCTCGACCTCCGGCCCGGTGATCGCCAAGGCCGGGGACCTGGCCGCGCAGCTCACCAACCTGGAGGAGCGCGACGTCCTGTTCATCGACGAGATCCACCGGCTCAACCCGGCGGTGGAGGAGATCCTCTACCCGGCCATGGAGGATTACCAGCTCGACCTGATCATCGGCGAGGGCCCGGCGGCGCGCTCGGTCAAGATCGAGCTGCCGAAGTTCACGCTGGTGGGCGCCACGACCCGGGCGGGGCTGCTGACCACGCCGCTGCGCGACCGGTTCGGGATCCCGATCCGGCTGGAATTCTACGAGATCGACGAGCTGGAGCAGATCGTGGCGCGCGGGGCGCGGGTCCTGGGCCTGGGGATGTCGGCGGAGGGGGCCAACGAGATCGCCCGGCGGGCGCGGGGCACGCCGCGGATCGCCGGGCGTCTCCTGCGGCGGGTGCGGGACTTCGCCGTTGTGGCGGAGGCCGAGACGGTGACGCGGGCGATCGCCGACCGGGCGCTGCAGCTGCTCGACGTGGACGCGGCCGGGCTCGACGTGATGGACCGCAAGTACCTGAGCCTGATCGCGCGCTCCTTCGGGGGCGGCCCCGTGGGGATCGAGACGATCGGGGCGGCCCTGTCGGAGCCGCGCGACGCGATCGAGGACATCATCGAGCCGTATCTCATCCAGCGCGGCTTCGTGCAGCGCACCCCCCGCGGCCGCGTCCTCACCCGGCACGCCTACCGCCACATGCAGCTGCCGGAACCCGGGGCGGCCCCGGTGGCCGCCTGAGGCTGCGGCCCGACGGACGGCGGCCGTGCCGGCGGATGGCGACGCGCCGCCCGCCCGTCCCTCAGGCCCTGCGACGCACCGCGCCGGCGTCGTGGTCCATCCGCTGGAGCAGGTCGGCGAGGGGCATCGGCCGGCCGATGTGATAGCCCTGGACGTAGCGGCTGCCGTGCCGCCGCGCCACGTCCAGCTGGGCCTGCGTCTCGATCCCCTCGACGATCCCGTCGAGACCGAGGTTGCGGCACAGGTCCAGGATCGTGGAGATCAGGCTGCAGCCCCGGTCCGTGTTGATGTCGACCATGAAGCTGCGGTCGATCTTGATCTTGTCCAGCGGCAGGCGGTGGACGTAGCCCAGGCTGGAATAGCCCGTCCCGAAATCGTCGAGCGCGATCTTGATGCCGAGGCTGCGCAGGGCGGTGATGGCCGCCTTGGCGTGATCGAAGTCGCGCATCAGGGCGGTCTCGGTGAGTTCGAGCGTCAGCCGGCGCGGGTCGAAGCCGCTGCCCTGCACCGCGGCCAGGATCGCCAGGACGGTCTCCGGCGAGGCGAGATCGTGGGCGGAGAGGTTGAAGGACAGGCCGGTCTCGGGCGGCAGCCGCGCGCCGTCGGCGAGCGCCTTGCGCAGGAGCAGGAGCGTGACCGTGTGGATCATGCCGCAGCGCTCGGCTGCCGCGATGAACCGGTCCGGCCCGACCTGGCCCAGCGACGGGCTCGTCCACCGCGCCAGACCCTCCACGAAGGCGATCCGTCCCGTCTCCGTGTCGAGGATCGGCTGGTAGTGCAGGACCATCTCGGCGGCGAGGTCGGCCGTCCGCAGGGCCGTCTCCACCGCCTGCTCGGCATGGATGGCGTCCTTGTGCTCCTGCGAGAACAGGGTCGTCGCGCCGCGCCGCTGCTCCTTCGAGTGGTAGAGCGCGTAGTCGGCGCGGTCGAACAGGGCGTCCGCGTCGCGCGTGGCCTTGCAGAAGAGGGCGAGGCCGCCCGAGCAGCCCGTGACGACCCGGATGTCGCCGATCCGCGTCGGCTGCTGCAGCGCCGTGCAGATGCCGTCGCAGAAGGCGAGCGCCGCCGCGGCCCCTTCGGACGCTCGGAGAATCACGCCGAATTCGTCGCCGCCCAGCCGCGTCACCACCACGTCGGCGCTGGCGAATTCCGCGAGGCGCCGGCCGGCTTCCGCCAGGACGCGGTCGCCGACATTATGCCCGTAGGTGTCGTTGATCGGCTTGAAACGGTCGAGGTCGAAGATGGCCAGGGCGAAGGGCGCGCCCGCCTCCGAGGGCGAGCGGATCGCCTCGTCGAGCTTCTGGAAGAAGTAGCGGCGGTTCGGCAGGCCGGTCAGGCTGTCGGTCTGGGCAAGGCGCGCATTCTCCTCGGAGAGCCGGCTCGCCACGGCCTGGGACGCCACGAGGTCGACGAAGGCCCGGTAGTTGGTGTTGAGGGTCCGGACCATCACCACCGTCACGAAGGCCGTGTTCGCCGCGATGGCGAGGAAGACCTTGTTCCCGCTCGTCACGCAGCAGAACAGGAACACGCTCATGACGATGCCGGTCACCAGGAAGGCCGCGACCGGCAGATGGGTCAGGCAGAAGATGCAGGCGATCACCGTGACGGCCACGAAGATCGCCGCGTGGCCCTGCTCGTAGGGGCCGCCGAACCCGGTCAGGACCATCGCCCAGACCACGAAGACGATCGAGAAGAAGATCGTGAGCACCGTGGTCCGCCGCAGATGATGGACCGCCTGCGCCTCGCTCAACGTCTCGGGCCGCAGGCGCAGCCAGTGGACCCCGCGGATCAGGCACAGCGAGATCACGACCGCCGGAATGCCGAGCGTCAGGATGGCGGGCGCCAGGGCATAATGCGTCGCGGCGAGCGCGCAGGCATTGACCGAGAGCAGTCCGTAGAGGGACGGGACCTGTTTCTGCAGTTCCGCGAGCTGACGGATGGCGGTCAGGCCGCGCGGGGATTTGGTCAGCGCCGCGATCAGTGTCGACAGAGCGTGTTTCGGGCGGTTCATTGGATCTGCAGCTGCGCGATTTTCGCATTACTATTTTCCTTTCATTAAGGAGCCATTTAAGCGGCGCGCGCGGGCGGTGGTCAGGCACGACCCGGATTCGCGTCCTGGACAGCCCCGTCGCAACAGCCCCGGACGCTTGGCTCGCCGACCGGACTGATCTTCGATCGCGGCCGGCACACCGTGATGGACGGGGCTGGACCGTGATCCGTCTTGTTGCGTTGGACAAATCGTGAATTATTTACTGTATTGGTCTTTGGTTGCTGTGCGGCAATGAAACATTCTAGATCAATACAATTGTTCAGTTCCGCGCATTTCAGGTGATCCGGGAAGGCCTCCGATTGCCCGCAGGGCGCATCCCGGCGATGATCGTCGGGACGGCCGCCACGCGGCCGCCGGAACGTGTCTGGAGAGTGGTCGATGAGAATCCCTGCCCGTGCCGTCCGGCCCGCGATCCTCGTGGGCGGCCTGCTCGTGGCCGCCGGGCCGCACGGGGCTGCGGCCGGACCGGGGCGGCCCGAGACGATCCACGTGACCTTCGCCTGTCCGACGGGGCGGACGCTGGCCGTCACGTTCGTGAACGGCGCGGGGCCGGAGCAGGCAATCGTCCGGCCGGGCGACGGCGGCGCCGTCACCCTGCCGGTGCAGCTGAGCGGGTCGGGGTTCCGCTATGCCGACGCCACCCACGAGCTGCGGGGCAAGGGGCGGTCGGTCACGTGGACCGACGGGTCCGGCAAGCCCATCACCTGCACCGATCAGACGCCGGCCGGCTCCGGGCCGCGATAGGCGGTGCCGCATCCGGGCCGCCGGGTCCGGACGCGGATGCCTCCCGTCCGGTCACGCTTCGTGTCCCGGCGCGCCGGGCCATCGGGACGATCCGCGTCGCGGCGGCCGAGCGGATCCGGGCGGTGACCCGCCTGCCATCGGGGCGATCGCCCAGGAGGCCGGATTCGCCAGCCGCGTGCGGATGCGCCGCGCGATCCGCCGGGCCGCTCGCAATCGTCCGAACCCGCGGGGCCCGTCACGGGCCGGTCACGGGCCGGTCACGGCCCGGACATGGCCGCGTCATCGCGGGTCGCGCCCGTTGCGAGCGGCGCTCCCTGGCCCGGCCGCGCGCGACCCGCTAGGAACCGCCCGTCCCGGAGACCGAAGCGTCGGCGTCCGGCGGCGGCCCCCCTCGACGCGGAGAACGCCCTTGCCTGCGGCCCCGTCGCGCTTCGACGCCGTTCTCCTCGATCTCGACGGCACCCTCGTCGACAGCCTGGCCGATCTCCGGACGGCCCTCAACGCGACCCTGGCGCAGGAAGGCCTGCCGCCGGTCTCGGCCGCCGCGGTGCGGGCGATGGTGGGCGACGGCGCCCTGGCGCTGCTGCAGCGCGCCCTGCGGGCCTCCGGTGGCGACGCCGACCGGGCGGCGGAGCTGCTGCCGGCCTTCCTGGCCGTGTACGAGCCGATCGCGGCGGCCGGCACGGCCCTGTTCCCCGGCGCGGCGGAAGCCGTCCGCGCGCTCCGGGAGGCGGGCCTCGCGCTGGCGATCGTCACCAACAAGCCGGCCCGCGCCACCGGCCTGATCCTGGATGCGGTGGGGCTGACGCCGCTGATCGACACGGTGGTGGGCGGCGACACGCTGCCCCAACGCAAGCCCGATCCCGCGCCGCTCCGGGAGGCCCTGCGCCGGCTGGGGGTCGAGCCCGGCCGGGCCGTCATGGTCGGCGACATGCACCACGACATCGCGGCGGCCCGCGCGGCGGGCGTCGCCGCGATCCTGGCCCGCTACGGCTACGGGCGCCCCGAAGACGCAGACGCCGCCGACGCCGTCCTCGACGACATCGGCGGCCTGCGGGTCCTGATCGGGGCGCTGCCCGGGGCGCTGGCGTCGGGCCGCGCCCCGGCCTCCTAGCGCCTCGCCGCGAGGGCGCGGCGGCCGGAGACGCCCGGCGCCCGGGCGGTCCGTTCGCGGAGGGCGGCCGGCAGCGGCGCGAAGCGGGCCGCGCCGACGCGGTCAGGGCGCCGCGATGGCCTTCTCGACGAAGGCGATGACGCCGGCGATGTAGCGCTGGATCGGGATGCCGCGCTTCCGGTGCTTGGCCCGCTTCACGTACCAGTCCTGCAGGAGCGGCTTGATCAGCGCGGCGGTGAGATCGACGTCGGCGACCGCGAAGACGCCCGCCGCAACGCCGCGGGCGAGGACCTCGGCGAAGATGCGCTCCGTGGCGGCCTCGCTCTCCGTCGCCATCGTCCGGGCGGGGGCCGGAAACCCCTTCGCCTCCATGAAGGCGAAGACGAACCAAGGCTGCATCGCCTCGGTCAGGCGGATATGGGTCTCGATCAGCCAGCGCAGATGCGCGGCCGGATCCCCCTCGATCCCCGCGGGAGCCTGCCGCAGGACGGCCTCGGCCGTCTCGGCCACCTCGGTGAGGATCATCACCAGAAGCGTGTTCTTGTTGTCGAAGTACGAGTAGAGCCCGCCCATGCTGAGGCCCGAGGCCTGGGCGAGGTCGCGCAGGCTGGTCTCGTGGAAGCCCTGCCGGCTCGACAGCTTCAGCACCGCCTCGATGATCCGGGCGAGGTTGGCGGTGGCGACGTGATCCTTCCGGACGCTGATCCGGTCCCGGTGCCGCGCCAGGATCCGCGCGCAGATCGCCGCGGTCGCGTAGGCGTCCTTCGCCGGCAATTCGGCCGGACGGGCGGACGGGGGAGCGTCAGCGGGTCTCATCGATCCATCGTCGCGCGGGCCGGTCGGGGCGACGGCCGAAGACGGTCCCCGTCCCTTGGCCCGTTGCCAGTCGCCCTTAGCGCGTTGCCAGATCCGAATCCAGGCGATAAAAAGCGAGCGCTCGCTCGATTTTTATCGCCTGGGCCGGCACAGCAGGTGGGCTCATGGATTTCACCATCTCCCCGCGCGTCGAGGATTACCGCGCCCGGATCGCGGCCTTCGTGGACACGCACATCCTGCCGCTGGAGGCCGATCCGACGGCCTATGACGGCCACGGCAACATCAGCCTCACCGAGCTGGCCCGGCTGCGGGGTCTCGCCCGCGACCAGGGCCTGTGGTGCCTGCAGCTGCGGCCCGAGACCGGCGGCGCCGGTCTCGACAGGGTCGGCATGGCGGTCTGCTACGAGGCCATGAACCGGTCGATCTTCGGGCCGGTCGTGTTCAACGCGGCCGCGCCGGACGACGGCAACATGATGGTGCTGGAGAAGGTGGCGACGCCGGCCCAGAAGGCGCGCTGGCTCGCGCCGATCGTCGACGGACGGGTCCGCTCGGCCTTCGCCATGACCGAGCCGCATCCCGGCGGCGGCTCCGATCCGGGGATGATCCAGACCCGGGCCGAGCGGCGGGGCGACCGCTACGTGGTCACCGGCCGCAAGTGGTACATCACCGGCGCCGAGGAGGCCGCGCACTTCATCCTGATGGCGCGCACCTCCGACGACGCGCGCAAGGGACTGACCGCCTTCCTGTTCCACAGGGACCAGCCCGGCTGGCGGATCCTGCGCCGCATCCCGATCATGGGGCCGGAGGAGCATGGCGGCCATTGCGAATTGCTGTTCGAGGGCCTGGAGATCCCGGCCGAGAACGTGCTGATGAGCGAGGGCGACGGCCTCAAGCTCACCCAGATCCGCCTCGGGCCGGCGCGGCTGACCCACTGCATGCGCTGGCTCGGCCTGTCGAAGCGCTGCGTCGCGATCGCCCGGGCCTATGCGGCCGAGCGGCACGGCTTCGGCGTGCGCCTCGCCGACCGGGAGAGCATCCAGCTGATGCTCGGCGACCTCGCCATGCGGATCGAGATCGGCCGCCTCCTGGTGATGAAGGCAGCCTGGGCGCTGGACCAGGGCAGCTTCGCCCGCAAGGAGGTGTCGATGGCCAAGGTGCACGTGGCCAACCTCCTCCACGCGGCCGCCGACACGGCGATCCAGATCAACGGCGCCCGGGGCTATTCCACCGACACGCCGCTGGAATGGATCTACCGCTACGCCCGGCAGGCCCGCCTCGTGGACGGGGCCGACGAGGTCCACAAAATGGTGCTCAACCGCAATCTGGAGGCCGAGGGCGACGCCTTCTGGTCGTGGGGTGTCGGGGCGTGAGCACGGCCTCGTCCAGGCTGTCCGCTGTCCCATCCGCCGATCGGCCGAGTAAGCCATGGAGCCCAAGACGATGACCGATGTCGTGATCACAGGCGCGGTGCGCACCGCGATCGGCACCTTCGGCGGCGCGCTCGCCGGAACGCCCCCCTCCGTCCTCGCCGCCCGCTGCGTCGCGGAGGCGCTGCGCCGCGCCGGGACCGCGCCCGAGGCGGTCGGCCACGTGGTTCTCGGCAACGTCATCCCGACCGAGCCGCGGGACGCCTACATCGCCCGCGTCGCCGCCCTGGAGGGCGGGATTCCCAAGGAGGTGCCGGCCATGACGGTCAACCGCCTCTGCGGCAGCGGCCTGCAGGCGATCGTCTCGGCCGCGCAATCCATCCTGCTCGGCGACGCCGAGACGGCCCTGGCCGGCGGCGCCGAGAGCATGAGCCGCGCGCCCCACCTCCTGACCACCGGGCGGACCGGGTCGCGCATGGGCGATGCCGTGCTCGTCGACTACATGCTCGGCGCGCTGACCGACCCGTTCGGCAACGGCCATATGGGCGTCACCGCCGAGAACGTGGCCGAGCGCTACGCCATCCCCCGCGCCATGCAGGATGCCTTCGCGGCCGAGAGCCAGGCGCGCGCCGCCCGGGCGATCCGCGAGGGCCGGTTCCGCGATCAGATCCTGCCGATCGACGTGCAGCGGAAGCGCGAGACGGTGGCCTTCGACACCGACGAGCACCCGAAGGCCACGAGCGCCGACGACCTCGCCGAGCTCCGCCCGGCCTTCTCCAAGACCGGCAGCGTCACGGCCGGCAACGCCTCGGGGCTGAACGACGGCGCCGCCGTCCTGGTCCTGTCCAGCGCCGCGCAGGCCGAGCGCGACGGCGCGACGCCGCTCGCCCGGATCGTCGGCTATGCCCATGCGGGCGTGGACCCGTCCGAGATGGGCATGGGCCCGGTGCCGGCGGTGCGGCGCCTGCTGGAGCGGACCGGGCTGCGGGCGGGGGATTTCGACGTCATCGAGTCGAACGAGGCCTTCGCGGCCCAAGCCTGCGCGGTCTCCCGCGCCCTCGACCTCGATCCCGACACGGTCAACCCCAACGGCGGCGCCATCGCCCTCGGCCACCCGATCGGCGCCACGGGGGCGATCATCACCGTGAAGGCCCTCTACGAGCTGGCCCGGACCGGCGGCCGCTACGGTCTCGTGACCATGTGCATCGGCGGCGGTCAGGGGATCGCCCTGGCCCTCGAGCGCGTCCAGTGACGCGGCCCTGAACCCCCATGCTGGACGCAGGTCAAAGGACGGCGCTCTGCGCCTGGATCGGCCGGACCCTGGGGGCCGGGACGGTCACCCTCGACGACATCCGGCCGCTGACCGGCGGCTCGATCCAGGAGAACTGGATGCTGGCCTGCCGGGTCGACGGCGGCGAGCGGGGCTTCGTCCTGCGCAAGGACGCGCCGGCCACCATCGCGTCGAGCCGCCCGCGGGCTGAGGAGTTCCGGATCCTGCGCGCCGCCTTCGCGGCCGGCGTGCGGGTGCCGGAGCCGGTCGGATTCTGCGCCGATCCGGGCGTGGTCGGGGCGCCCTTCGCCCTGATGGGGCTCGTCTCCGGGGTCGGGCTGGGGCCGCGGGTGGTGAAGGACACGCGCCTCGGCGGCGACCGGGCGGCCCTGGCCGAGCAGCTCGGGCGGGAGCTGGCCCGGATCCACGGAATCCTGCGGGCCGATGGCCCCGGCCGCGCCGCCCTGGCGGACGACCTCGCCTTCCTCGGTGCGCCCGACGCGCATCCGGCGCTCACCGAGATCCGCACCCTGCGGGCGAATCTCGACGGGATCGGCGCCGTGCGCCCGGCCCTCGAATGGGGCCTGCGCTGGGCCGAATGCCACGCGCCGCCCTGTCCCGAGCCGGTCCTGGTGCATCGCGACTTCCGCACCGGCAACTACATGGTCGATGCCGAGGGCCTGACCGCGATCCTCGATTGGGAATTCGCCGGCTGGGGGGATCCGGTCCAGGATATCGGCTGGTTCTGCGCCGCCTGCTGGCGGTTCGGCCGGCCCGACCTGGAGGCCGGCGGCATCGCCCCGCGGGCCGCCTTCTACCGCGGCTACGAGGCCGAGAGCGGACGCAGGATCGACCCGGAGGCCGTGCGCTACTGGGAGATCATGGCGCATCTGCGCTGGGCGGTGATCGCCCTGGAGCAGGGCCACCGCCACGTCTCGGGCCAGGAGACGTCGCTGGAGCTCGCGCTCACCGGCCGGATGGCGCCCGAACTCGAAGCCACGATCCTGCGCGAGACCGCGCCCGAACGATGGGGAGCCCGATGAGCGCCGCCTTCCCGGACGCGCCCGCGGGCGCCGCCCTCCTGGCGGTGGCCCGGCAGAGCCTCCTCGACGAGGTCGCCCCCGCCCTGTCGGGGCGCCAGCGTTACGTCCTGCTGATGGCCGCCAACGCGATGGGCATCGTCCTGCGGGAGATCGAGCAGGAGGGTGCCGCCGCCGAGGCCTGGGCGCGGGTGCTTGGCGTGCTCTCCGCCGAAGGGGACGCCACCGAAGGGGACGCCGCCGAAGGGGACGCCGCCGAAGGGGACGCCGCCGAAGGGGACGCCGCCGAAGGGGACGCCGCCGCGCCGGCGGCTCTGGTCGCAGCCATCCGCGCCGGCCGCTGCGACGGCGACGCGGCGCTCCACGCGGCACTGGTCGAGACGACGCGGATCGCCGCCGGCATCTGGAAGGCGCCGGGATAGCGGCCCGCGGGTCGCGCAGGGCGTGCGGGTGCCGCCGCGGAGGCGGGCCGCGTGGCCCCGGCCGGTCTCCCGGCGTCCGCGTCCGGGGCGGGCGCGGGAACGACGGCCGCCACGACGGTGCGTTCCCTCAGTAGGTCCGGCCGGTGCGCTGGCGCCGGTCGAAGCGGCGGCCGACATAGGCGATGAGCTTCGGCACGATGAAGGCCGTCAGGATCTTGCGCAGCATGGGGGCCTCCTTCAGCGGGTGCGGCGGACGAGCCAGCCGGCCGCGAAGGCGAGCGCGGCCAGACCCAGCAGGGTGTTCGTGCGGTTGGCCTCGACCGTGCGGATCGCCTGCCGGCCGTAGACCGCGCCACGGCGGCGCACGTCCCGGGCGCGTTCGCGGCCCTCGCCGATGAGATGGTCGGCCCGCGTCCGGGCGGCCTCGGCCAGATGGCGGCCATCGTCGGCCAAATCCTCGGCCCGGTCGCGGGCGCGACCGTAGGCATACTGAGCGCCGCCGGCCACTTGGTTCACGGCGCCGCGCACTTGGCGGGCCGGGTCACCGGTCAGGCCGCCCAGGGCGGTCTGGGCGCGACCCTTGAGGTGACGGGACGCGCCACGGATCTGGTCGCGGTTCATGCTGCTCTCCTGTCTCGGGGTGATGGGACCTCGCCGGGGGGCTGCGGCGCCGGTGGCCCGGCGCCGCGGGATGAGGATCAGTGCTTGCCGGTGATCTTGTCGGCGAGGGTCTTGGCGCCGTCCTTGACGTCGCCGACGGTCTTCTGGGCCTCGCCCTTCAGCTCCTGCGCCTTGCCCTCGGCCACCAGCTTGTCGTTGCCCGTGGCCTTGCCGGCCGCCTGCTTGACGTTGCCGACCGCCTCGTTGGCCAGGCCCTTGATCTTGTCGGTGGTGCTGCTCATCGCGTGTGCTCCGTGCGGTTGGAGGGGGGGCGGGGATCCCGGCCGGGCGCGTTCCGCCCGCCGGGGATGGGCGGCGCCCGCATGGAGGCGCGGGCGCCGAGGGCGGTCAGACGCGCCGGGTCTCGTAGGCGCCGAGCAGGGTCGCGGGCTTCGGCGCGCCCAGGCGGCCGCCGAGGAAGGCCGCCAGGGCCCCGAGGATCAGCGCCAGCGCCGCGTAGAAGGCGCCCTGCGTGGCCGCCGACTTGGCCGTCACGGCCGCGGCCTCGGCCTTCTGCTTGGCGGTGGCCACCGCCTGGTCGTACTGCGTCTCGTAATCCTGGATCTGCTGGCGGGCCTGATCGACCGGGATGTTCTGCGCCTTGGCCAGGGCGTCGGCCGCGCGGGCCTCGGCCTGCTGCTTCTGCGACGCGTCACCCGTGAACAGCGCCTTGATCGCCGCCACCGCCGCGTCGCGGGCCGCCTGCGGGTCCTGGCCGGCGGTCTGCTGGCGGACCTTCTGCTCGATGCCGTCCAGCGGGTTCGAGATCTTCGCCAGCGACGGCGCCGCCGCCTGGGCCGCCGTCTGCACGGTGCCGCCCACGAGGTTGCCCGCGCCGCCGAGCGCCCCCGAGACCGTGCTCAGCGTGCCGCCGACCAGGCCGCTGGCGGCCGAGGTCAGCAGGTAGAGCACGACCAGCGTCGTCACCGCCCAGGACACGAGACCGTGCAGGGCGGCCGCGCCCGGCAGGGGCTTGCCCGAGAGCCGGCCGGCGATCAGGCCGCCGGCCAGCGAGGCGACGATGCCCGAGGCCACGAACCAGATGCCGGCGCCCATCGAGGCGGTGGAGGCGGAGGGATTGTCGGCCGCCGTCGTGCCCACCGAGGCCAGGCCCACCCCGACGCCGACGAGGTTCACGATCACCTGGGTGACCAGGGCGGTGACGGCGCCGGCGAAGATCGCCCCCCAGGACACTTGGTTGAGCAGGACGGCGCGCGTGTCGGCGTGCGCGTCCGGCGCGAGGGGCGTTGCTACGGTCTGGATGGTGGTCACGCTGTGTCACTCCGGTGGTGGTGGTCGTCGTAGGTCGTCGCAAGGGGGGGGCGCCGGTGGGGGCGTCGCCAGGGGACCTCGCGGTGGGGCGGCGCCGGCGAGGGGGCTCAGTCGCGGGCGCCTCATCCCGCGCGGAAGAGCCCTGGCCGCGCGGAAGATGAGGGCGGACATCGCCCGATCAATGGTCCGTCTATACCGGTACGGCAGTATTCATCCGTCAGGCCTGCTCAGCGGAAAGCCGTTCTCGCGCCCCCACACCACCGCCTCGCTGCGCTTGTGGATGCCGATCTTGCGGTACAAGGCGGCGCCGTGATTGCGCACCGTGTTGCGCGACAGGCCGAGCTTGCGCGCGATCGCGTCGTCGCCGAGCCCCGAGCAGATCAGGTTGAGGATCTGGCGCTCGCGCACCGTCAGGTTCGGCGCCGCCCCCTCGGCGGCCTCCCGGCCGGGGCGGCGCAGGGTCGCGAGCTTCTCGATCAGCCCGCGGCTGAACCACGACGTGTCGGCCATCACGGTCTCGATCGCGTCGAACAGCTCCCGCTCGGTGTGCTTGCGCTCGGTGATGTCCTGCAGGACCAGCAGGGCGAACTCGGCATCGTTGATGGTCACGCGCTCGGCCGAGACCAGGCAGTCGAGATTCGTCCCGCTCTCGTGGCGCAGGCACACCTCGACCCCGAGGACGTAGCCGTGCCGGTCGAGGGCGGCCTCGACCTGCAGGCGCTGCTTGTCGGCGACCCACAGCCCGGCCTCGTCGAGGCTACGCCCGACGATCCGGTCCTCGCCGTGGCCGAAGACCCGGCTGAACGCCTCGTTGATGCCGGTGACCTGGAACGTGTCCGCCCGCACCAGCACGGTCGGCACCGGCGTCATCCGGAACGCCTTGGCGAAGCGCTCCTCGCTCTGGCGCAGGGCCGTCTCGGCCTTCCGGCGCAGTTCGAGGTCGGCGAAGGTGAACAGCATGCACGGCTCGTCGCCCATCGCGATCGGCTGGCCGGCGACGATCACGAAGCGGCTGCCGCCGTCGGGCAGGTCGAGGCAGGCCTCCATCTGGGGGATCGTGCCGCCGGACTCGAGGCGCCCGACCGCGAGGTCGCGGTTGCGGGCGCCGGCCAGGACGTCGACCTCGTAGACGCTGCGGCCGATCACGGCGTCGCGGGTGAAGCCGGTCATCTCCAGGAAGCCGGTGTTCACCTTGACGTGGCGCAGGTCGGACAGGCGGGTGATCACCGCCGGGGCCGGGTTGGCGTTGAAGGTCCGCTCGAACCGCTCCTCGGCCTCGAACTGGTCGGAGACGTCCTTGAGGATCAGCGCGAGGCAGCTCGGCTTGCCGTCGCGGTCCGTGGCCACGAGGCTGCGCAGCGAGTGGACGAAATCCATCTCGGGCTTGTCGGCCCGGCGCACCTCGACCACGACATCGTGGAAGCGCTCGCCGGCGACGACGCGCTCGATCGGATACTGGTTGGGCGCGACGTTGTTGCGGTAGCGCAGGCAGAACCGGTCCCGGTACGCGTCCACGGTCGGCCCGAGCTCGTCGAGGCTCTCGGCGCCGTGCATCGCCAGGGCGGCGGCGTTGGCGTACGCGATGGTCTGGTCGGGCTCGACCAGGATCACGCCCTCGCTCAGGCCGGCGATGATCTGCCGGAGTTCATGCCTGTCGACGCCCGCCGTCACCGCTCTCGCACCCCATGCCGCGCTCGCCGCCCCTCCGGCAGCCGGGCACAAACGGGTTGCGCACAAGCAGGTTCCCTCACCTAAGTTATTTTCTTGGTATACACGCATCATCGACGCGAGCGTTTTGAGCCAAGGATTGATGCTCGGCCCGTCGAGGCGTTGTCTCGCGCAGATCGCCGGCGAACCGCCCAGCAGACCTGGGCGTGCCGAACGTGCGGATATCGACCGAACACCGGGCCAGAAGCGCCGGGGCCGGTGCGACCCCGGGGCGGATCTTCGCGACCACTGTTTAGAAGTTGCAGAAGTCGATGCCGCATCGCGTCCGGGGCACCGGCCGGCCCGCCTGCCGGCCGTGTCGGGCACCGTGGGCCGCGCCGCCTGGGCGGCGGGCCTTCGCGGAACTTCTCCTGACGGGAGCGGTCGGGCGTCCGGATCGGCGGCGTGAAAAAAGCGCGCCGTACTGGTACAAATCTCTCATTTGAAAGAACGTGTTAGGGGCCATATCGGGGCTGCGGGACGTGCCGTGGGGCCCCAGGCTTCCACGGCATCCCACCCCTTTGTCGAGGTTGTGCCGGGCGGATGGCCCTCTTGTCCGGCACGGCCGCGAGGCCGGACGCCCGCGCCACTCCGGGCGCGCGTCCGGCCCGTTGCCCTTTCAGGCCCGCAACCGATCGGCCCTGTCGATGATCCGGCTGCGGATGAACCGCGCCCGCGCTTCGAAATCACCACAGAGGAGACGATGATCCGACTTCGTGCTGCACTGCTCGCGCCCGCCCTGTTCCTCGCCGTCGGCGTTCCGACGGGAGCCTACGCGGCCAACCGGTTCGATGGAGCCTGGTCGGTCATAGCCACCGCGGAGAGCGGGAGCTGCACGGGGCCTTACAGCTACCCGATCGTCATCCGGGACGGGACCGTGGACGATGCCGGCGGCAACGGCGTCGACGCGTCCGGCCGGGCGGGCGCGGACGGCCGGATCACCGGCACTATCCGCAAGGGGCTCGCCAGCGTCCTGGTCTCGGGCCGTCTGCGCGGATCCGCCGGAACCGGCCGCTGGTCCCTGTCGGGGCTCGGCGCCTGTGCGGGCCGCTGGACCGCGCGCCGCACGGGATAGGGCACGGGGTAGGGCAGGGCCGCGGCCGATCCGTCGCGGGCCGACCCGCGACGGTCAGACAACCAGGATGGCCCAGCCGTGGGGCGGAAGGGTCACCCGGGCGCTCGGGCCGCCGGCTTCCGCGAGATCGCCTTGGCCGGCCTCGATCGCCCGGGCATCCGGGACCGGCAGCGGAACGGCCGCGTCGGCGAGGTTCAGGGCCAGCAGGACGCGCGCGGCGCCGTCGCCCAGCACGACCACGAGCTGCTCGTTGGCGAGGTGCAGGGTCCGTGTCCGCGCGCGGTGCAGCCCGGCATGACGCCGCCGCAGCGCAATGAGGTCCCGGTGCAGCCGGTAGATCGGCCAGCCGTACGGGGCGAGGTCCGCGGGCGTCGGCGGGAAGGCCGGCCGGATCGCGTCGTCGCCGCCGACCCGCTCCTCCTTCACGCCGCGGAAGGCCTGCTCGTCGCCGGCATAGATCGAGGGCGTTCCGCCGCAGGTCAGCAGGATCGCCAGGGCGTGCGGCAGGTGCCGGTCGTCCGTGAGCCGGCTGGCGATCCGCGTCACGTCGTGGTTGCCCACGAAGGTCAGGGGCGCGAACGTGTCGAGGCAGCCGTTGTGCCGGTCCAGGGCGTGGGCCAACTCGAACAGGTTGCGATCGTTGAGGGCGCTCCAGATCGCCTTCCACAGCTCGTACTGGGTCACCGCATCCATGCCGGTGTCCCGCACGAAGCGGGCGTAATCGCCGTGGATCACCTCGCCGACGATGTAGGCCTCCGGGTGGGCGATGCGGACCTGCCGCAGCACGCGCGCCCAGAAGTGCGGGGGGACCGCGTAGGCCGCGTCAAGCCGCCAGCCATCGGCGCCGCGGGCGATCCAATGGTCCATGACGGCGGCGACATGATCGGCGACCTGCGGCGCGTCGTGATTGAGCGTCACGAGTTGCCGATGGCCCTCGAAGCAGGCGTAGTCCGGCTCGATGCCCGGGCCGGAGCCCCGCGGCCAGGACAGCCTGAACCAGTTGGCCTGCCGGGCTTCGGGCCCGTTGCGCAGGACGTCCTGGAAGGCGGGATGGGCCCGCCCGACATGGTTGAACACCCCGTCGAGCAGGACGCGGAGGCCGCGGGCACGGGCCGCGGCGATCAGCGCGTCGAAATCGGCCTCATCGCCCAGGCGCGGATCGATCCGGAAAGGGTCGATCGTGTCGTAGCCGTGCGTGGAGGCCGCGAAGATCGGCCCGAGCGCCAGCCCGGACACGCCGAGCTCCACCGCGTAGTCGAGCCAAGCCTGCAGGTGGGAGAGGCGATGCACGACCGGTGCGGCCGGGTCGGCCCGGTCGGGGGCGCCGACGAAGCCGAGGGGGAAGACCTGCCACCAGACTGTCTGTTCGATCCAGGGCGCCACCCGGCCTCCGCCTGTCGTCAATCGGGAGCGAACCCCGGTCCGCCGCAATGGTTGCAGGGCCGCCGGTCCGGACGCGGCCGCGCGGCGTGAGACGGCCCGCGGTCGCCCATCCCTCCGCGCCCGCGGATCAGGCGCGGTCCGAGGGCCAGCAGGCTTGAGATCGGTGATCGGACAGGGGCGCAGGGCGCGAAAATCGCGGCCGGTTACCGCTAAGTCCTGGTTGCGACGGCGATATCGCCGCGTCGCCAGGATGCTGAATTGTCACCAGGAAGGCCTGGTGGAGCTGAGGGGATTCGAACCCCTGACCTCCGCAGTGCGATTGCGGCGCTCTCCCATCTGAGCTACAGCCCCGTCGAGGCGCCGGCCTTGTAGGCGCGGGCGGCTCAGCCTGTCAATTCCCTGTTTCAACGTCGCCCGCCGCGCGCCGCTCCGGCGCTGGGGTGCGGGCGCCCCGAGGATAGCGCGCGGACCTGCATGAACGCCCTGATCTGGCTCTTCGACACGGTCGTCCAGCTTTTCATCTATGTCCTCATCGCAAGCGCGGTTCTCAGCTGGCTGGTGGCGTTCAACGTGGTGAACGTGCGCAACCCGATCGTCGCGCAGATCGGCGAGGTGCTCTACCGGCTGACCGAGCCGGTGCTGCGGCCGATCCGCAACCTGCTGCCCAATCTCGGCGGCGTCGACATCTCGCCGATCATCCTGATCCTGCTGCTGCTGTTCATCAGCCGCCTGCTGCACGAGTACGCCGTGCCCGCAACCTACGTTTACGCGCAGTAGGACCGAACGCCCGTGAAGACGAATCCCGGCCGCTTCTTCGAGGATTTCCGCCTCGGCGAGACCATCCGCCACGCCACCCCGCGCACCGTGACGGTGGGCGACGTGGCGCTCTACACCGGCCTCTACGGGCCGCGCTTCGCCGTGCAGTCGTCGGACGCCTTCGCCCGGGCCATCGGCTACCCGAAGAGCCCGCTCGACGACCTGCTCACCTTCCACATGGTGTTCGGCAAGACTGTCCCGGACGTCTCGCTGAACGCGCTGGCCAATCTCGGCTATGCCGAGGGCGGGTTCCGGCGGCCGGTCTATCCGGGCGAGACGCTCTCCACCGTGTCGGAGGTGATCGGCCTCAAGGAGAGCTCGAACCGCCAGACCGGCGTGGTCTATGTCCGCTCGGTGGGCTCCGACGAGCGCGGCGAGACCGTGCTGAGCTATTGCCGCTGGGTCCTCGTGCGCAAGCGCGACCCCGAGGCGGCCATCGCCGAGGAGCACGTGCCGAGCCTCGCCAAGGTGGTCGACCCGCAGGATCTCGCGGGCGCCCTGCCGAAGCTCTCGGCCGCCGCCTACGACACCGACCTCGCCGGCAGCCCGCACCGCTTGGCGGATTACGCGGTCGGTGAGAAGATCGACCACGTCGACGGCATGACCGTCGAGGAGGCCGAGCACCAGATCGCCACGCGCCTGTTCCAGAACACCGCCAAGGTGCATTTCGACGGGCTGGCCGCCAAGGACACCCGGTTCGGCCGGCGCCTGATCTACGGCGGCCACGTCATCTCGCTCGCCCGGGCGCTGAGCTTCAACGGGCTCGGCAACGCCTTCGCCCTCGCGGGCATCAATGCCGGCCGCCACGTGGCACCGCTGTTTGCCGGCGACACGGTCTATGCCTGGAGCGAGGTGCTGGCCACAGCCGATGTCGGCCGCGACGATATCGGGCTCCTGCGCCTGCGGACGGTCGCCACCAAGAATCAGTCTTGCGGCGCCTTCCCGGACCGCGCGGGCGAAGGCTACGACCCGGCGGTGATTCTCGACCTCGACTACTGGGCCTTCGTCCCGAAGTAGGGGGCCGATCAGGGGGCCGCCTCCCGGCACCGCTGCGCGGCGGTGCCGGCAGAGACCGCCTCAGCGGATCCCGCCGCCGACCACGCCCGCCTCGACCGCCAGCGAGAGGCGGTCCGTGACCGCCCACTCGACGCCGACGCCCGCGACCGGCCGCACCGCGATGTCCTGGCGCGTGAACGGCAGCGACCCCGGGGTCGGCCCGACGCGCAGCGTCTGGTGCAGGGCCAGGGCGCCGGTCTTGGCGTAGACCAGCACGTCCGGCGCGACGAGGGTGCCGACCTTCACCTCCAGGGACCCGGCGAAGTCGTTGGAATAGGCGAGCCGCCCGAAGCCCGGCGTGAGGGTGCCGTCGAGCCCGGCCAGATAATCGAACCCGCCGCTGATGCCGTAGAGGATCGGGCCCTCCTGCCACATCCGGCCGCCCTCGAACCCGATCGTCGGGCCCGAATAACTGCCGAAATGCCGGGACGTGCTGACCGCGTAGCCGGTCGAGAGGCGCGCGTAGGAGCCGGTCCAGCGGCCATACGCGTCCTCGGGCATCTGCGGCCAGGCGAAGGAGGGCAGCGGCGCGAAGCCGACGGACGGCCAGAACAGCGCCTGGGCGGCGGCGGGACCCGCCGGGAGACACGCGGCCCCGAGCCCGAGACCGGCCCCGAGCGCGAGACCGGCCGCGAGGCGGCTGAACGGACGGGAATCGGCGCGTCTGATCATCCCGCCATCCTAGCCGAAGCTCCCCGCCCGCGACAGGCGGAACCCGCGCACCCGCGGGATCGTGCGCGGCGCGCCGGGGCCGGCGTGCTCAGCAGGCGGCGACGTTGACCGCGAGGCCGCCCAGGGAGGTTTCCTTGTACTTGGCCTGCATGTCGTGCCCGGTCTGGCGCATGGTCTCGATGACCTGGTCGAGGCTCACGAAATGCACCCCGTCACCGTGCAGCGCCAGGGAGGCGGCGGCCACCGCCTTGTTGGCGCCGAAGGCGTTGCGCTCGATGCAGGGGATCTGCACCAGGCCGCCGATCGGGTCGCAGGTCATGCCGAGATGGTGCTCCATGGCGATCTCGGCGGCGTTGGCCACCTGGGGCGGCTCGCCCCCGAGGATCGCGGCGAGGCCCGCCGCCGCCATGGCCGAGGCCGAGCCGACCTCGCCCTGGCATCCGACCTCGGCGCCCGAGATCGAGGCCCGGCGCTTGATCAGCCCGCCGATGGCCGCGGCGGTGAGGAGGTAGTCGCGGCCGCGCGACTCGCTCCAGCCGGGGCAGAAATCCACGATGTAGCGCAGCACCGCGGGGACGATCCCGGCCGCACCGTTGGTCGGCGCCGTGACGATGCGGCCGCCGGAGGCGTTCTCCTCGTTCACCGCCAGGGCGAACAGGCTGATCCAGTCCATGATCTCGTGGGCCGGACGGCTGTTGGACAGCCGGTTCGCTTCGAGCGTCGCGTGGAGCCGCTTGGCGCGCCGCCGCACCTTGAGGCCGCCCGGCAGCTCGCCGTCCATGCGCAGACCCCGGGCGATGCAGGCGAGCATGGCGTCGCGGATGGCATCGAGCCCGGCCTCGATCTCCGCGTCGGAGCGCAGGGCGCGCTCGTTGGCCATCTGGACCTGCGGAATCGTCAGGCCGGTCTCGGCGCAGGTCCGCAGGAGGTCGGCGCCGCTCTCGAATGGATACGGCAGCGCCACCGCGTCCAGGCCGGCGGTGCCGGGCTCGTCCTCTTCTTCCACGAAGCCGCCGCCCACGGAGTAGCAGACCACCTCGTCCAGAAGCCCGCCGGCAGGATCGTAGGCGCGAAAGCGCATGCCGTTGGTGTGGCGCGGCAGCACCTCGGTGAAGTTGAAGAGAAGGTCCCGCGTGCCATCAAAGGCAATGCCGGGCAGGCCGAGGGCGCCGGTCTCGGCGAGGGCCTGCGTGTAACCGGCCACGGCGTCGGGATCGACGGTGGCGGGCTCGTGCCCCAGGAGGCCGAGGTAGATCGCCACGTCGGTGCCGTGGCCGCGCCCGGTCCAGGCGAGGGAGCCGAAGATCTCCGCGCTCACCCGCGCGACGCCGGACCGGCCGGCGACGCGGTCGCGGAAGCGGCGCGCGGCGACCATCGGGCCGATCGTGTGCGAACTCGACGGGCCGATCCCGATCTTGAACAGATCGAAGGCGCTGATCATGGCGTGGCGTCTCTCCCTATCGGCCCGGGCCCCGGACGCGGCCCTGCAGGAAGCCGGCCATGCGGGTCCCGCAGGAACGCCCGCCGGGTCCGCGCCGCGGCCGCCGGCCGGGAGCCGACGGCGGGAGGCGTGATCGCGGCGCGGACGGGCGCTCAGATCTTCCCGTCGAGGCCCATCTGGTAGTACTTGTGCACGATCTTGTCCTGGTTCTCGAGGAGCCAGTCGATCGAGGGCTCGTTGGTCATGGCCTTGCGGATGGCCTCGGTCATGCCGCGGCGCTGGATGTCGAACAGCGCCTTGTGGTCGACATGCTGCGCCTCGATGACGCCGGGGCTGAGCCAGACCGAGCAGATGATGCCGAGATCGTTGGCCTTGTGCTTGGGGATGTAGCCCGCCCGCACGGCGTCGAGGACGCCGTTGGCGATGGCGAACTGCACGGTGCCCATCAGGATCGAGGTGTACTTGCTCTCGGTGACGCTGACCTTGGACACGCAGAGCGTGACCGGGCGGACCATGATGTCGGTGTTCAGCAGGGCGAAGACGCGGCTGTGGCCGACGACCTGATCGCCGGTCAGCGTGGCGAGGGCGGTGCCGACCGGCCCGTCGAGTTCGCCGATGATGACCTCGGGCTCCGAGGCGGTGTTGGGCGGCCCGCCCGCCACCAGGGCCTCGCCGGCCCGCAGGATGATGCGTTCGTTCATGCTGTCCCTCGTGGAGATCGGGCGATCCGGCTCTGCCCGACGGCGCGGCTCCTATCACCGGCCCGCCGCGCCTGTCGACGCGGACCCGGCCGCAGCCGCAGCCGCGCCGATCCGGCCGCGCACGGCCTTGCGCGTCGCGGTCGGTCCGCGCGCCGCCCGGGGCCGCTCCGAGGCGCAGGGGAGAGGGCGACGCAGGGGAGAAGGCGACGCAGGGGGGAGGGCGGCGGCCGGGCGCCGCCACCCGCCGCGATCAGTCGCGCACGACGACCTTGGTGCCGACCCGGACCCGGTCGTAGAGGTCGACCACGTCCTTGTTGGTCATGCGGATGCAGCCCGACGAGACCGCCGCCCCCATCGTCTCCGGCTCGTTCGAGCCGTGGATGCGGTAGAGCGAGGAGCCGAGATAGAGGGCGCGGGCGCCCAGCGGGTTGTCCTGGCCGCCGGCCATGTAGCGCGGCAGGTCCGGGCGGCGGGCCAGCATCTGCTGCGGCGGGCGCCAATCCGGCCATTCCTTCTTCATGGTGACGGTCTTGGTGCCCGACCACGAGAAGCCCTGCCGGCCGACGCCGACGCCGTAGCGGACCGCCGCGCCGCCGCCCAGCACGTAGTAGAGCCGGCGCTGGCGCGTCGAGACCACGATCGTTCCGGGCTTCTCCTTGCCGGTCCACGCCACGGTCTCGCGGGGGATCGCCTGGCTGCGGAAGACGTTGAGGAAGTCCGCGATGGGGCCCCTGTCCAGCGGGTTGGCCAGCGCGGGGGCGCTTCCAAGCAGCAACCCCGCGAGCCCGAGCAGCGCGATCCGTCTCGGCATGGTCTCCATCCTCCGTCCGTCGTGGCGCAGACCTTCGCGGTGCCCTGCGCGCATCGGGCGAGCCGGCCCGGACTTCACGGCAAGGTTGAGGCCGGGCCGTCGGGATGTGCACTTCCGGGCGTAGCTGTGTGCTGCATGCAACACTCCGCGGTCGCCGCGACGCCGTGGGTGATTGCGCCCGGCGACAGCCGTGCTTATCTCAGATCCGTGATCCGATCCGCCGCCCTTCTGGCCCGCCGTGTCGCGGCCTTGCCGGACCGCCTCGCCCGGGGCCTCGCCGTGCTGGCGCTGCTCGTCCTCGCGGCGGCCGCGATGGCCGCCGTGCCGGCACGGGCCCAATCCGCGCGGCCGGAGGGCCCGGCCTGCGCGATCACGAGCCCGCGCCTCTCGGTTCTGTCGGGCACGCCGGACGCGCAACCCGAGGCCAAGCGGTCCGTCTTCGGCCGCACCGATCTCTGCGCCGCCGACAGCGAGATCCTCACCGAACTGGGGCTGCCGCGCCCGCCGGTCGAGGCGCCGCGGCCCCGTCACACTCTTTCCGCATCGTTCGAATACAGGTCCGACATCCTGCCGGCTTCCGCGCCGGACGGTTCGCCGCACCGGCCTCCCCGCTTGGCCTGACGCGCGCCCCGGCCCTGGCGGCCGGCGAGGATGCGCGCCTGTCCTGATCTCCGTCCGACCGGCCTCGTGACCGGTCCCGAGATCTGCCACGACGATGCGCGGGTCCATGCTCCGCGCCAGCCTCAGCAGACGCATGTTTTCAGGAGCGTCGGAAATCGTGACCCGCACTCTGTCCGTCAGAACCTCATCCTCTCGCCGCCGTCCGGGCCGGGCCAGGACCGTCCTGCCCGCGGCCTTGCTTCTGCTCGGCCTCGCGGCCTGCAACCCGAAGCAGGTGGCCGCGCCGGCGCCGCCGGTGCCCGAGGTCGGCTTCGTCAAGGTCGAGCCCCAGGCGATCCCCTATCTCCGCGACCTGCCGGGCCGTGTCGCGCCCATGCGCATCGCCGAGGTCCGCTCCCGGGTCTCCGGGCTCGTGGTGAAGCGGCTCTTCGAGCAGGGCAGCCAGGTCAAGGAAGGCGACATCCTCTACAAGATCGACCCGGCGCCCTATCAGGTCGAGCTCGCCAGCGCCGAGGCGGCGCTCGCACGTCAGGAGGCCGCCCTCGTGCTGGCCCGGCAGCAGGCCGACCGGCTCGAGCAGCTGCTGACGCGGGCCACCGCCAGCCAGGCCCAGTACGATGCCGCCTTCGCGGCCAAGAAGCAGGCCGAGGCGGAGGTCGCCGGCGCCAAGGCGGCCCGCGACCGGGCGCAGCTCAACCTCGGCTGGACCGACGTGCGCGCGCCGATCACCGGCCGGATCGGCCGGGCGCTGCTCACCGAGGGCACCCTGATCGAGCCGGGCTCCACGGGGGCGCTCGCCACGATCCAGCAGCTCGACCCGATCTACGTCGACATCACCCAGTCGGTGGGCGAATTGAACCGCCTGCGCCGGGATCTCGCCAGCGGGGAGCTGGCGCGGCTGGAGGAGAACACCGCCAACGTTCACCTGATCATGGATGACGGCTCTCTCTACCCGCTGGCCGGCCGGCTCCTGTTCTCGGACGTCACCGCCGATCCGAGCACCGGCCAAGTGACCCTGCGGGTGCAGTTCCCCAACCCGCACGACGAGCTGTTTCCCGGCATGTACGTGCGGGCGCGGATCAAGCAGGGCATCGATTCCGACGCCATCGCGGTGCCGCAGCAGGCGATCCAGCGCACCGACGACGGCCGCGCCGAGGTCTGGGTGGTGCGCGCCGACGAGACGGTCATGCGCCAGCCCGTCGAGGTCGGGCCGGTGGTCGGGCAGAACTGGCTGATCCGCTCGGGGCTGAAGGCCGGCGAGCGGGTCGTGATCGACGGCTTCCAGAAGATCACCGTCGGCGCCAAGGTGAAGCCCCGCGACCAGACGCCGGTCCACGGCGAGACCGGTCCGAAGCACGATACCGACGAGGCCCCCGACGCCTCGGGTGACAAGGCGGAGGTCGCGCCGCGGGCCGCCGCCGTCCAGCCGCGCCACTGAGCCGGGAGAGCCCGATCATGGCACGCTTCTTCATCGACCGGCCGGTCTTCGCCTGGGTCGTGGCCCTGTTCATCTGCCTGGGCGGGGCCCTCGCCATCCCGAACCTGCCGGTGGCGCAGTACCCGGTGATCGCCCCGCCCTCCATCGCCCTGTCCACGGCCTATCCGGGGGCCTCGGTGGAGAGCCTCTACATCGGCACCACCCGGCTCATCGAGGATGAGCTGAACGGCGCGGCCAACATCATGAGCTTCGAGTCGACCACCGACTCGTTCGGCTCGGTGAACATCACCGCCACGTTCCAGCCCGGCACCGACCCGTCGCTCGCCTCCGTGGAGGTCCAGAACCGGCTGAAGCGCGTCGAGGCGCGCCTTCCGGCGGAGGTGCGCCAGCAGGGCATCCTGGTGGAGGAGGCCTCGGCCGCGACCCTCAACATCATCACCCTCGTCTCCAAGGACGGGTCGATGGACGAGGTGGGCTTGGGCGACTTCCTGATCCGCAACGTCATCAACGAGATCCGGCGCATCCCCGGCGTCGGCCGCGCGACGCTCTACTCCACGGAGCGGTCGCTGCGCGTCTGGGTCGATCCCGACAAGCTGCGCGGCCTCTCGCTCAGCGCCTCGGACGTCACCGAGGCGATCCGCAACCAGAACGTCCAGGTCGCGTCCGGGGCGGTCGGCGCCCAGCCGAGCCCGACCCGGCAATCGCTGACCATGCCGATCATCGTGAAGGGCCAGCTCGGCACCATCGAGGAGTTCGGCGCGGTCGTGCTGCGGGCCAATCCCGACGGCTCGAACGTGCGCCTGCGCGACGTCGCCCGGATCGAACTCGGCGGCGACGCCTACCAGTTCTCCACCCGCCTGAACGGCGGCCCCGCCGCCGGCATCTCGGTGACGCTCGCCCCCGACGGCAACGCCCTCGAGACGGCCCGGGCGATCCGCGCCAAGATGGTGGAGCTGTCCCAGTTCTTCCCGCCGGACCTGAAGTGGGACATCCCCTACGACATCACCCCGGCGGTGGAAGCCTCCATCGAGAAGGTGCTGCACACGCTGGTCGAGGCGGTGGTGCTGGTCTTCCTGGTGATGTTCCTGTTCCTGCAGAACATCCGCTACACCCTGATCCCCACCATCGTGGTGCCGATCGCCCTGATGGGCACCGTCACGGTGATGTGGATCTCGGGCTTCTCGGTGAACGTGCTCACCATGTTCGGCATGGTGCTGGCCATCGGCATCCTGGTCGACGACGCCATCGTGGTGGTGGAGAACGTCGAGCGGATCATGAACGAGGAGGGGCTGCCCCCCAAGGAGGCCACCAAGAAGGCCATGGGGCAGATCACCGGGGCGATCATCGGCATCACCCTGGTGCTGATGGCCGTGTTCATCCCGATGGCGTTCTTCCCCGGCTCGGTAGGCATCATCTACCGGCAGTTCTCGATCGCGATGGTGACCTCCATCGCCTTCTCGGCGCTGCTCGCCCTGTCGCTGACTCCGGCCCTCTGCGCGACCTTCCTGAAGCCGATCGAGAAGGGCCACGGCCACGCCAAGGGCGGCGTGTTCGGGATGTTCAACCGGTTCGTCGACCGGGAGACCGCCCGCTACGGCCGCGGCACCCAGTGGTTCATCCGGAAATCCGGCCGGGTGATGCTGGTCTACCTCGCGCTGGTCGCCGGCACCGCCTACGCCTTCGTGAACCTGCCGGAGGGCTTCCTGCCGGTGGAGGATCAGGGCTTCTTCACGGTCGACATCCAGACGCCCCCGGGCGCCTCCTACAACCGCACCCAGGAGGCGGTCCGCAAGGTCGAGGAGCACCTGCTGGCGCAGCCCGGCGTCGCCACCGTGACCATGCTCAACGGCTTCTCCTTCTCGGGCCAGGCCCCGAGCACCAGCCAGGCCTTCGTCACCCTCAAGCCCTGGTCCGAGCGCGACGCCAAGAACTCGGCCGCCGCCCTCGTCGCCGGCACCAACGCGGCGCTCGCCAATTACCGCGACGCCACGGTGGACGCCCAGGAACCGCCGCCCGTGGACAATCTCGGCAACGCGGCGGGCTTCTCGTTCCGCCTGCAGGACCGGGCCAACCGCGGCTACGCGGCCCTGCTCTCGGCCCAGGAGCAGCTGCTCAAGCTCGCGCAGCAGAGCCCGATCCTCCAGAAGGTGAAGATCGAGGGCCTGCCGCCGACCCCGCAGGCGGAGCTGGTGATCGACCGCGAGAAGGCGGCGGCCCTGGGCGTGAAGTTCGAGGACATCAACGCCACGATCCAGCTCAACCTCGGCTCGGTCTATCCGAACGACTTCCCCAACCGGGGCAAGATGCAGCGCGTCTACGTGCAGGCCGAGCAGCTCCAGCGCATGAACGCGTCGGACATCCTCAACTACGCGGTCAAGAACGCCGGCGGCACGATGGTGCCGATGTCGTCCTTCGCGGAGCTGAAATGGGGCATGGGGCCGAGCCAGATCGTCGGCTTCAACGGCTACCAGTCGGTGCGCTTCACCGGCGAGCCGAACCCCGGCTACACGTCGGGCGACGCCATCGCCGAGATGGAGCGGCTGATGCTCCAGCTGCCGAAGGGCTTCGGCTACGCCTGGACCGGCCAGTCCTACCAGGAGAAGCAGGCCGGCAGCCAGGCGAGCCTGCTGCTCGCCCTCTCGGTGCTGATCGTGTTCCTGTGCCTCGCCGCGCTCTACGAGAGCTGGGCGATCCCGGTCTCGGTCATGCTGGTAATCCCGCTCGGCGTGATCGGATCCGTGGCGGCCGTCTACCTGCGCGGCATGCCCAACGACGTCTACTTCAAGATCGGGTTGATCACGATCATCGGCCTCTCGGCCAAGAACGCCATCCTGATTGTGGAATTCGCCAAGGACCTCTGGAAGCCCGGAACCTCGGTGATCCGGGCGGCGGTGGACGCCGCCACGCTCCGGTTCCGGCCGATCGTGATGACCTCGCTGGCCTTCATCTTCGGCGTGGTGCCGCTGGCCATCGCCACCGGCGCCGCCTCGAAGAGCCAGCAGGCGATCGGCACCGGCGTGATGGGCGGCATGATCACCGCCACCGTGCTGGCGGTGTTCTTCGTGCCGGTCTTCTTCGTCGTCGTCATGCGCCTGTTCCGGCGCAAGGCGGTGGCGGAGGGCGAGCGGGCAGACGCGGAGACGCGGCACGAGCCGGCGCGGGTGGCGGCCGAGTAGGCCGGCGCGCTCGCGCCCCGGCCCATGCAACGCGCGACGCGCCCCCTCTCCCGCACGGGGGAGGAGGCGCGCGCTTCCATGCGCGAGGGCCGTCCCGGTCCCGCCTGCCGCGCGATGGCGGCGCCTCGGCCGTCGATCGAGGACGATAGGAGGCGGGAAAAACGCGTTCGGGCGGCCGAATAATGTCACTCACCCGCGACAGCCTCGGCCGCCGCCTTGTATACAGATGGTCCGAAGCTTGCTGACGCCGCGGTGGACACCGCCGGGGCTGCCGGCCGGTGGCGCATTCACGGTTCCGGAGATCCGCTTGTCCCGTTCGACCCTGAAGACCCTCGTCCGCGGCGTGGCCACGGGTGCCGTCGCGACGTTCGCTTTCGCGGCGTTGCCCGCGCAGGCCGCGAACGTCTTCCGTTTCGCCTTCCAGGGTGACCTGAAATCCCTCGACCCGTACTCCCTCAAGGAGAGCTTCACCGAGGGCATGCAGCAGGCGGCCTACGAATCCCTCGTCACCCTCGACAAGAACCTGAAATTCGCCCCCGGCCTCGCCGAATCCTGGGAGACGCCCGAGCCGACCCGCTGGCGCTTCCACCTGCGCAAGAACGTGAAGTTCCACGACGGCACGCCGTTTACCGCCGACGACGTGATCTTCTCCGCCCAGCGGGTCCGCGCCCCGGGCTCGAACTTCACCACCAACGTCCCGTCCGACGCCGAGTTCGTGAAGGTCGACGACTTCACCGTCGACATGGTGCTGAAGAAGCCGAACCCCATCGCCATCGCCCAGTTCCCGACCTGGCTGATCATGTCGAAGGCATGGTCCGAGAAGAACGGCGTCGTGCAGCCGACGCCGCCCAACGCCTCCAGCCCGAGCTACGCCACCCTCCACGAGAACGGCACCGGCCCCTTCGTGATCGCCGAGCACCAGCCGGGCGTGAAGACGGTGTTCAAGAAGTTCGACGGCTACTGGGGCAAGGTCGAGTCGAACCTCGACGAGGCGGTGCTGACCACCATCGCCAACCCGGCGACCCGCGTCGCCGCGCTCCTCTCCGGCGAGGTCGACTGGATCGACCCCGTGCCGCTGCAGGACCAGCAGCGGGTGAACGCCAGCGGCACCGCCACCGTGATGGCCGGGCCCGAACTGCGCACGATCTTCCTCGGCATGGACCAGGACCGGGACGAGCTGAAGGATTCGAGCGTCAAGGGCAAGAACCCGTTCAAGGACATCAAGGTCCGCGAGGCCTTCTACCTCGCCATCGACGAGGACACGATCGCCAAGCGGGTCATGCGCGGGCAGGCGGTGCCCTCGGCGCTGATGATCGCCCCGAGCCTCTACGACCGCGGCGCCGAGTTCAAGCGCCCCGCCACCGACCTGAAGAAGGCCAAGGAGCTGATGGCCCAGGCCGGCTACCCGGACGGGTTCTCGCTCACCATGGATTGCCCCAACGACCGCTACGTCAACGACGAGGCGATCTGCCAGGCGGTGGTCTCGATGCTCGCCCGCATCAACGTCAAGGTGAACCTCAACGCGCAGCCGAAGGCCAAGTACTTCGCCAAGGTGCTGGCCCCGAACTACGACACGTCGTTCTACCTGCTCGGCTGGACCCCGTCGTCGCTCGACAGCCACAACATCCTCTACGAGATCGTCGGCTGCCGGAAGCCCGGCGACAAGTCGGGCCGGGGCAGCTGGAACCTCGCGGGCTATTGCGATCCGAAGATCGACGCCATCGCCGACAAGGTCGAGGGCGAGACCGACAAGGCCAAGCGCGACGCCCTGATCAAGGAGGGCTTCGACGTCCTCAACACCGACTGGGGCTACATCCCGCTGCACCAGCAGGCGCTGGCCTGGGGCGTCTCCAAGAAGGTCCACCTGACCCAGCGCGCCGACAACCTGCTCCTGCTCTACTGGGTGTCGAAGGATCCGCAGTAGGATCCGGGCGTGCTCGCCTTCCTGCTGCGCCGGGTGATCCAGGCGGCCGCGGTCCTCGCGGTCGTCGGGCTCATCGCCTTCGCGATGTTCCGGTTCGCGGGCGATCCCGTGAACCAGATCGTCGGCCCCGACACCACCGTGGCCGAGCGGGCGGAGATCCGCAAAAATCTCGGCCTGGACGATCCCGTCCTGGTCCAGTTCGCCCGCTACGCCGGCAGCGTGGCGCGGGGGCAGTTCGGCATCTCCTACCAGTTCCGGCAGCCGGTGGCGCAGCTCCTCGCCGAGCGCATGCCGGCGACGCTGGAGCTCGCCTTCTGCGCGACGGTCTTCGCCCTCGTGGTCGGCGTCCTCATGGGCGTCTACTGCGCCCTGCGCCGCGACTCCTGGCTCGCCGGGCTGTTCCAGGCCGTCTCGCTCATCGGGATCAGCCTGCCGACCTTCCTGATCGGCATCCTCCTGATCTACCTCTTCTCGGTGACGCTCGGCTGGCTGCCCTCCTACGGGCGGGGCGACACGGTCCGGCTCGGCTGGTGGACGACGGGCTTCCTCACCGCGTCGGGGCTCAAGGCCCTGATCCTGCCCTCGGTGACGCTCGGCCTGTTCCAGATGACGCTGATCATGCGGCTGGTGCGCGCCGAGATGCTGGAGGTCCTGCGCACCGACTACATCCGCTTCGCCCGGGCGCGGGGGCTCACCACCCGCGCCGTCCACCTGCGGCACGCCCTGAAGAACACCCTCGTGCCGGTGATCACCATCGCGGGGCTGCAGCTCGGCTCGGTCATCGCCTTCTCGATCATCACCGAGACGGTGTTCCAGTGGCCCGGCATGGGCCTGCTGTTCGTGCAGGCCGTGCAGAACGTCGATATCCCGATCATGTCCGCGTACCTGCTGCTCGTGGCGCTGATCTTCGTGACCATCAACCTCGTGGTCGACATCCTCTACACGGTGGTGGATCCGCGCCTGCGGCTCTCGACCGGGCGGGCGGCGTGAGACCGGACATGACGCACCGTTCCGCTTGCCTGCCGCGCGCCATTGAACGGGACACGACGGTCACGCCCGCTTCGCAAGAGGCGCGGGTCCCCGCTCCCGTGCGGGAGAGGGACAGGGTGAGGGATGAGAACTGTCCGAATGGGGCGCGGCCTGTCGGCGCTTCGAGGGTGCGCTTCACTCTGAGCGGTCTCGACCCTCACCCCGACCCTCTCCCGCACGGGAGAGGGGGCAGGTCGCGCCTGCCAGGCCCGTCGGCGCAAGACGGTCGCGTTCTGGGTTGCCGCTATCGCTTCGCTCCGCTCGCAAAGACGACGGCAGCCGCCCCGAAGCTTTCCACCGGACACGGCGTGAAGGGCGACCGATGAGCGGATACGACCTCGACGCGGGCGATGCCCCGCCGGTCCCCCTGCCGGAGGCGGCGCCCTCCCGCCTCGCGCGCTGGCGGGATTCCGACCTGCTGGCGAGCTTCCTGCGCTCGAAGACCGCCATGGCGGCGCTGGTCGCCACGGTGCTGATGGTCGGGCTCGCCTTCGCGGCGCCCCTGATCGCCCCGCAGAACCCCTACGACCCGGCCCAGCTCGACCTGATCAACTCCAACCTGCCGCCGATCTGGCAGGCGGACGGTCAGGCGCCCTACTATCTCGGCACCGACGACCAGGGCCGGGACGTGCTCTCGGCGGTGCTCTACGGCCTGCGCCTGTCGCTGATCGTCGGCGGGCTCGGGGTGCTGACCTCCGGCGTCATCGGCATCGCGCTGGGTCTGATCGCCGGCTACGCGGGCGGCGTCCTCGACACGCTGATCATGCGGATCGCCGACGTGCAGCTCACCTTCCCGGCGATCCTGATCGCCCTGGTGGTGGACGGCGTCGCCAAGGCAACCTTCGGCAGCGCCCTCGACGTCGGGCCACTGATCGGGCTGATCGTGGTGTCGATCGGCCTGTCCTTCTGGGTACAGTACGCCCGGACCGTGCGGTCCTCCGTAATGGTCGAGAAGGGCAAGGACTACGTCCAGGCGGCGCGGCTGATCGGCCTGTCCTCCCCGGTGATCCTGGTCCGCCACGTGCTGCCGAACGTCACCGGCCCGGTCTTCGTCATCGCGACGATCAACTTGGCGCTCGCGATCATCACCGAGGCGACCCTGTCGTTCCTCGGCACCGGCCTGCCCGAGACCATGCCGTCGCTCGGCACGCTGATCCGCACCGGCAACCGCTTCCTGTTCTCCGGCGAGTGGTGGATCGTCGCCTTCCCGGGGCTGGCGCTGGCCGGGCTGGTCATCGCCATCAACCTCCTGGGGGATTGGCTGCGCGACGCGCTCAATCCGAAGCTGCAATGATGGGACATCGTCAGCGCGAGCGCAGCGAAGCGACCCAGGGCAGCGCGACCTCGGTGAACGCGGCGCCGCTGGATTGCTTCGCTCCGCTCGCAAGGACGGGGGCGCCCATCCGACGCCCGGTTGCCACCGGAGCCGCCACGCCATGACCGACACGATCCTCTCCGTGCGCGATCTCACGGTCGCCTTCGACACCCGCCGCGGGCCGCTCACCGCCATCGACCGGGTCTCCTTCGAGATCGGCCGCGGCGAGATCCTGGGCGTCGTCGGCGAATCCGGGGCCGGCAAGTCGGTGACCGGCTCGGCGGTGATCGGGCTGATCGACCGCCCCGGACGCATCGCCGGCGGCGAGATCCGCCTGCGCGGCGAGCGCATCGACAATCTCTCGCCCGAGGCCATGCGGCGGGTGCGGGGCAAGCGCATCGGCATGATCTTCCAGGATCCCCTGACCTCGCTCGACCCGCTGTTCCGGGTGGGCGACCAGATCGTCGAGACCCTGCGCACCCACACCGACCTGTCGGGGAAAGCCGCCCGCACCCGCGCCATCGACCTGCTCGCCGAGGTCGGCATCCCGGCCCCCGAGCGGCGGATCGACGGCTACCCGCACGAGTTCTCCGGGGGCATGCGCCAGCGGGTGGTGATCGCCCTCGCGCTGGCCGCCGAGCCGGAGCTGATCATCGCGGACGAGCCGACCACGGCGCTCGACGTCTCGGTCCAGGCCCAGATCATCACCCTGCTCAAGCGCCTCTGCCGGGAGCACGGCACCGCGGTGATGCTGGTGACCCACGACATGGGCGTGATCGCCGAGGCCGCCGACCGGGTGGCGGTGATGTATGCCGGGCGCGTCGCCGAGATCGGCCCGGTCGCCTCGGTGATCGCGAAGCCCCACCATCCCTACGCGGTGGGGCTGATGGGGGCGATCCCGACCCTGTCGCAGGAGGCCACGCGGCTGAGCCAGATCCCCGGCTCGATGCCGCGCCTCACCGCCATCCCCAAGGGCTGCGCCTTCAACCCGCGCTGCCCGAAGGTCTTTTCGCGCTGCCGGGTCGAGCGGCCGGAGCCGCAGGCCGTGGAGGCGAGCCGGGTGGCCTGTCACCTGTACGATGCAGCGGAGCGCGCAGCGTGAGCGCCTACGTCGAAGTCACCGATCTGCGCCGCCGGTTCGACGTCTCGAAGCCCTGGCTCAACCGGGTGCTCGAGGGCGAGCCCCGGAAATTCCTCACGGCGGTGGACCGGGTCGGGTTCACGATCGAGAAGGGCGAGACCTTCGCGATCGTGGGCGAATCCGGCTCCGGCAAGTCGACGGTGGCGCGGATGGTGGTCGGCCTGCTGCCGCCCTCGGCCGGGGAGGTGACGATCACCGGCGTCTCGATGACCGACCCGCGCCAGGCCGCAGCCCGGCGGCGCCTGCGGGCGCGCATCCAGATGATCTTCCAGGACCCCTACGCGTCCATGAACCCGCGCTGGCGGGTGGGGAAGATCATCGCGGAGCCGATCCGGGCCTTCGGCCTGATCCAGGGGGAGGGGGCGATCCGCGCCCGGGTCAGCGAGCTGCTCGGCCTGGTCGGGCTCCACCCGGACGATGCGAAAAAATACCCGCACGAATTCTCCGGCGGCCAGCGCCAGCGGGTGGCGATCGCCCGGGCGCTGGCGAGCCAGGCGGAGTTCCTCGTGGGCGACGAGCCGACCTCGGCGCTCGACGTCTCGGTGCAGGCGCAGATCCTCAACCTGATGCGCGACCTGCAGGACCGTCTCGGGCTGACCTACCTGTTCATCTCCCACAACCTCGCCGTGGTCCGCCACATGGCGACCCGGGTGGGGGTGATGTATCTCGGCCGCCTCGTGGAGGTCGCCGCCGCCAAGGACCTTTTCGCCAGGCCCCGGCATCCCTACACCCGGATGCTCCTCGACGCGGTGCCCGACCTCGCCCATGTCGGCCGCGCCCGGGTGCCGGTCTCCGGCGAGATCCCGAACCCGATCGACCCGCCGCCCGGCTGCACCTTCAATCCGCGCTGTCCGCTGGCGAACGACCGCTGCCGGACCGAGGTGCCGGCGCTCCTGGACGGCGTCGCCTGCCACGCCGTCCAGGAGGGGCGAGCCTGAGGAGGCCCGCCCGGTCGGCCCGAGGGGCCGTCAGGCCGCCCGGACCGTGGCGAGGAAGCCCGACACTTCGGCCCCGAGCTGCTCGGATTGCCGTGACAGCTCCGACGCTGCGGTGAGCACCTGCGCGGAGGCGGCGCCGGTCTCGCTTGCGGCCTGCGTGACGCTGCCGATGCTGACGGTGACCGACTGGGTGCCCTGAGCCGCCTGCGTGACGTTGCGGACGATCTCCTGGGTCGCCGCGCCCTGCTCCTCCATGGCGGCGGCCACGCCGACGGCGATCTCGCGGAGTTCAGTGATCGTCGCGCCGATCGACTGGATGGCCGCGACGGCCTCGCGGGTCTCGCCCTGGATGGCGTTGATCTGCGCGGCGATGGTGTCCGTCGCCCGCGCCGTCTGCGAGGCCAGCTCCTTGACCTCGCCTGCGACGACGGCGAAGCCGCGTCCCGCCTCGCCCGCACGGGCGGCCTCGATCGTGGCGTTGAGCGCCAGCAGGTTCGTCTGAGCGGCGATCCCGGAGATCAGGCCGACCACCGCCCCGATCTTCTCGGCGCCCTCGGCCAGCCCGCGCACGATCGTGGTGGACTGCGCGGCATCCGCGGCGGCCCGCTCGGCCATGATCGTGGAACGGGCGACCTGCTGGGCGATCTCGCCGATGGAGGCCGCCATCTCCTCGCTCGCCGCCGCCACGGTCTGGACGTTGGAGGAGGTCTGCTCGGCGGCCGAGGCGACGCTCATGGATTGACCCGCCGTCTGATCGGCCGTGCGGCTCATCGACTGGGCGGTCGCCTCCATCTCGGTTGCGGCCGAGGCCAGGCCGTGCGTGAGCTGCGTGACCTGGCTCTGGAACGCCCGCGTCGCATCGTCCAGCACCTGGGCCCGCCGCATCTTGGCGGCGTTCTCGATCGCCGCGGCCGCGTCGGCGTCCCGCTTGGCGATCATCGCCTCCTTGAACACCTGGACGGCCTGGGCCATCCCACCGATCTCGTCCGCCCGTTCCGCGCCTGTGACCGGCGCCTCGAGCTCGCCGGCGGCCAGGCGGGTCATCGTCGCCGTCATGCCGCCGAGCGGACGGATCACCTGCACGACGATCGTGTAGATGCCGTAGGCGATGCTGAGCGCCGCGAGGACGAGGGCGGCCAGCAGGGCGAGGCGCGACCAGCCCGCGGTGGTCTCGGAGCGCTCGAACTCCGCCTCCGCTTCACGGACCTGCAAGGCCGTGAGCTTGCCGAGGGTCGCGTTGGCGGTCCGCAGGCTCGTCAGCAGGTCCGCATGCGTGGACTCGAAATCCGAAGCGCGACCCGCCGCGATGCGCTTGAGGATCTCGGCCGCGATGGCATCGTTCCGGTCGAGCGACCCCTGCAGCTCGGTGGCCAGGGCCTTCTCCTCCGGGGTCAGGTAGGTCGCCAGATAGGCCGACCACTGCGTGTGCAGGTTGGAGAGATCGCGCTCGATCTGGTCCTTCGCCTGGGCCGGGTCGATCTGCCGGCCGCGCAGCCTGCGCGAGACGTCGATCAGGTCGTCATAGGCATCGCGGATGATGCTGAATTGCCGGAGGCAGACGACGCGGTCGTCGAAGACGGTCTTGAAGCTCTGGTGATTCCAGTGAAGGGCGAGATTGCCCATGGCGGCACATGCGAGCAGGAGCAGGCCCATGACGGCCAGGAGTGCGAGCAGTCTGAGTTTGATGGTCATCGTGGGCGGGTGGCCTTCCAGACGGTGGCATCCGAGACCGGCGGCGGCGCAGACACGCGCGCGGTGATTTCGGAGTTTGCACCTTGGTGAGGCACGATGATTAAAGTTTAGTCGATAAATGCAGTCGAGTTTCGAGCCAAGACAAGATTTCAAACGAACGTGATCGCGACTGCAAAGCGCGTGACTGATTTCTATCTAGAACTGATATTTTCAAGAAACTTCTATCGGAAGGTGTAAGTCCCGGCCTGCGACGGGGCTGGCCCGGCGACGGAGCCGACAGGATCGGCCGCTTCCTCAGGCGTCGCGCCATGCCGAGAAGGTCGCGGCCTGTCCCATATTCGTGCCGTCGCGGTCGAGCTGCCAGACCACCGCCTGGTCGATCCAGAACCGCCGGCCGTCCTTGGCGATCCGCAGGCCGCGATAGCCGCGGCTGTAGCCGTCCCGGGTGACCGCGTCGAGGAGGCTCTGCCGCGCGGCCCGTTCGGGCGCCTCGGCCGAGAGCCGCGAGGGCAGGCCGATCAGTTCGTCCCAGGCGTAGCCGAAGCAGGCCTGGGCGGCCCGGTTGCCGTAGACGAAGTGGGGATCCGCGCCGCCATCGTGGGCGAGGACCGCGAAGGGGGCCGCCGCGTAGAGCCAGGCCGCATCGGCACCGGCCGGCACCAGGGACTCGCCGAGCCGCCGCGCATAGCTGCCGGTGAGCAGGGCGAAGAAGTCCGGGTCGTGCGAGAGGTCCGTCATGATCCGCTACAGGACAGGGTCCGCGTCGATGCGCATGCGCAGGATCGCGTAGGGCGGCTGCTGCAGGTCCCGGCCGCGGTTGAATTCCGGCCGCCGGTTGACCTGGGCTGCCGAGATATAGAGCCATCGGTCCGGGGTGATCCAGAAGGTGTCGGCCCAGATCAGCCGGTCGTCGGCGGCCAGCACCTCCACGGTGCCGTCCGGCAGGCGCCGGCCGACCGCGTTGTGCTCCTGCAGGCTGAGATAGACCCGGTCCTCGGAATCGGTGGTCAGCCCGCCGGTCATGCCCTTCTCGCCGAGATCCTTGACAGCGGCGGCCACGGCCGCGTCCGAGACGTTCGGGTCGCGCAGGGCCGCGGTCTCGACCGCGTAGAGCCGCCGGCTCATCAGCGGCGCGTAGTACAGGCGGCGTCCGTCCGGGCTGATCGCGATGCCGTTGGCGCCGCCCTTCGGGCTCTTCTCCGGCGCGTCGCCCTTCCGCTCCATCACGGGCCGCCGCTCCACGAACTTGACCAAGCCCTCCTCGGAGCGCGTGCTGGGATGGTCCGCGAGGCGCCGCACCACCCGCCCGCTGTCGAGATCTACCGCGAGGATCGCCCCCGCGCCGGCCTGCCCCTGATCGGTGACGTAGGCCAGCGCCCGCCCGTCGCGCACGTCGACCCGCAGGTCGTTCAGCGAGGAATCCGGCACCACGCCCGCGTCGAGGGGGATCGTCCGGCGGATGCTGTTCCGGCCGATATCGATCGCCAGGATCTTCGCGCCGCCCGGCACCGGCCGTCCCTTGCCGGTCGGCAGGCCGGCATCGAGCACCCAGAGGGTGTCGTCACGGTCGAAGACGCCGTTCGGCACATGGAACAGGGTGGCCTGCGGCGCCTGCGGATCCGGGCGGTTGGCCGCCGCGTCGGGGTAGGGCTTCACCGATCCGTCGGGCAGCACCTCGCCGAGGGTGATCGGCTCCGCACCGGTGAAGCGCGGCATCGTCACGAAGATCCGTCCGCCCCGGGCGATGGCGAGTCCCGTGGGGGTCGAGGGCGCATCCGCCGCGATGGCGAGGTCCAGAATCCCCGCAGGCCGGCTCGTCGGGGGCGGCGGCGTCCCGGCGCGGGCCGCGGGGGCGGCGAGGGCCAGGAGCCCCGTTCCGATCAGGCGGCGGCGGTCGAGGCGCATGCGGATCCCGGCGTGGCGGTCATCGGAGTCCCGGCGGGGGCGCGGCGCGCGACCGACGGGATGCCGGCCCAACGCACGGGCCGTCCGGGCGATCCCGCGCGCCGGAATCCGCGCCCCGCCGATCGGGAGCCGGCGACGGGCGGTCCACAGGCGCCGCCGCGCGACGCTGGCCCCAGCCAGCGGCGTCACGGTAAGCACGATCGTGCCGGACCTCGATTCGGCGCCGCACGGGCCGAGGCCCGGGCCTGAGATTGGAGAGGTGGGACACGCATGGATCCCGAAGGATCCGAACCGGCGCCGGACACCGCGCCCCGGCCCGGCGCCGGCTCGCTGCGGGTCCTCGCCCTGGCGGTGCAGAAGGGCGGGACGGGCAAGACAACCCTCGCGGCCTCCCTGGCCGTCGCCGCCGCGGAGGCCGGCGAGCAGGTGACCGCCCTCGATCTCGACCCGCAGGGATCCCTGGCCGGCTGGGGGGCCCTGCGCAAGGGCGACCGCGGGAGCGACCGCGAGAGCGACGCCGTCGCGGTCGACCGGATCCAGCCCTGGGAGATGGGCCAGCTGTCGGAGATTCTCGGCATCCTCGCCGAGCAGGGCACGACGCTCGCCGTCCTCGACACCGCCGGCAGCGCGTCCGGCCTCGCGCCGGCCCTGAAGGATGCCGACTTCGTCCTGATGCCGGTCCGCCCCTCGCGGCTCGACATCGTGGCCGCCCGGCCGACCCTCCAGGCGCTCGTCGGGCTCGGGCTGCGGGAGCGGCTGGCCCTGGTGCTGAACCAGTGCCCGCCGCCGCCCTCGCCGCGCACCAGCGCCTACGCGGCGCAGCTGCGCGCCCTGGGCGTCCTGGCCGAGCCCGGCATCATCCACCGGGTCGACCACCAGGACGCCCTGGCGACCGGGCTCGGCGTCACGGAATACGCCCCCGTCAGCCCGGCCGCCGACGAGGTCCGGGCCCTCTGGACCTGGATCGACGGGAAGATGCGTTCGGCCTCCGCCCGCTGACGGCTCAGCCCTGGCCGAGGGCCGCGAGGATCCGCGCCCAGGAGCGCGTGCCCTTGTGGAAGCTCGTCAGGTCGTACTTCTCGTTCGGCGAGTGGATCCGGTCGTCGTCGAGGCCGAAGCCGATCAGCAGGGTGTCGCGCCCGAGGATCCGCTTGAAGTCGCCGACGATCGGGATCGAGCCGCCGGCCCCGACGGTCACCGCCGGCACGCCCCACTCGTCCTGCAGCGCGGCCTTGGCGGCTTCGAGCTGCGGCATGTCGAAGGGCAGGCTGATCGCCCGCGAGCCCTTGTAGGTGATGACCTCGACCCGGCAATCTGCCGGCACGCGTTCCCGCACGAACGCCTCGAAGCTCTCGGCGAGCCGCTTCGGATCCTGGTCGTCCACGAGGCGGAACGAGACCTTGGCGGAGGCGGTCGAGGCGATCACCGTCTTGGTGCCCTCGCCGGTATAGCCGCCGATGATGCCGTTGGCGTCGCAGGAGGGGCGCGACTGCACCAGCTCGATCGGCATGCGCCCGCGCTCGCCCGCGGGCTCCTTGAGGCCGATCGGCCCGAGCAGGGTCTCCGGCGTCAGGCCGAGGCCGCGCCACTGCTCCAGCACCTCGGGCGGGCGCTCGTGCACGCCCTCGTAGAAGCCCGGGATCGTCACGCGACCGTCGGCATCGTGCAGGTCGGCGATGATCTTCGACAGGACGTGGATCGGGTTGCGGGCGGCGCCGCCGAAGAAGCCCGAATGCAGGTCCCGGTCGGCGCAGGTCACCTTCACCTCGAAATAGGCGAGGCCGCGCAGGGACGAGGTGATGGCCGGGGTCTTCCGGTCCCACATGCCGGTGTCGCAGACGAGGACCACGTCGCAGCCGAGCCGGTCGCGGTTGGCGGCGACCCATTCGGGGAGCCCCTGCGAGCCGCTCTCCTCGGCGCCCTCGATCAGGATCGTGACGCCGCAGGGCAATTCGCCGTGCATGGCGATATAGGCCCGGCACGCCTCCACGAAGGTCATCACCTGCCCCTTGTCGTCGGAGGCGCCGCGCCCGACGATTTTCTTGCCGCCCTGCCCGTCATTGGCGAGGTGCGGCTCGAAGGGCGGCGTCGTCCACAGGTCGAGGGGGTCGACGGGCTGCACGTCGTAATGGCCGTAGAACAGGACGTGCGGCGCTCCGGGCTTCGGCTTGTGGGCCAGCACGACCGGATGGAGCGAGGTCTCCTCGACGGAGGTCTCGAAGCCCAGCGCGGTCAGGTCCTTGGCGAGCCAGGCGGCGGCCTCGCGGCACTGGCCGGCATAGGCGGGATCGGTGGAGATCGACGGGATCCGCAGGAAGGCGAACAGCCGCTCCAGGGCGTTCTCCAGATCCGTGTCGATGTCGTTGAGGATCGCGTCGAGCGCGGCCATCGGGGGCTCCGGGGTGCGGCGGGGACTCTGCGGGACGAGGGTTAGCCGAGGCGGGGCGGGGGCGGCAACGTCGGAGGACGAGTTGATTGGCCCCGGAGCCGCTTCGCGGACCCGCCAGCGATCATGGGGTGAGACAGCGCGCACCGGAACAGGCGCAGATTGGAATGGTTATCGATCGAGCCCTCAGGCCGGTGCCCGCGCGTCTCTGCCGGTTGCCGCTTCGGCCGATCCGTTCCCGCCCGGCCCCGGCCGGCCCAGACCGTGGACGACATCATGCGACTCGAGACCCAGCCGCCGGTGTCGGCGGATACGCCCATCGGCATCACGCTGACGATCAACGGGCAGCGGCGCGAACTCCGCGTCGCGCCCTGGACCACGCTCCTCGACCTGCTGCGCGAGCGGCTCGACCTCACCGGCACCAAGAAGGGCTGCGACCACGGCCAGTGCGGCGCCTGCACGGTGCTGGTGAACGGCACCCGGGTGAATTCCTGCCTGACCCTCGCGGTGATGAAGGACGGGGCCGAGATCACCACGGTCGAAGGGCTCGCCGCCCTCGGCGACCGGGCGGGCAGCAACGCCCTCCACCCGATCCAGGAGGCGTTCATCGAGCACGACGCCTTCCAGTGCGGCTACTGCACGCCCGGCCAGCTCTGCTCGTCGGTGGGCCTGATGAATGAGGGCCACGCCCACACCCGGGACGAGATCCGCGAGGCGATGAGCGGCAACCTCTGCCGCTGCGGCGCCTACACCAACATCGTCGACGCCATCGAGGACGTCATGCAGGGAGACGCCCGATGAACCGCTTCGATTACGTCCGCGCCGGCACGGTGGCGGAGGCGGTGCAGGCCTTCGGGGCCGGGGCCCGCTTCATCGCCGGCGGCACCAACCTGATCGACCTGATGAAGTACGAGGTCGAGAAGCCGGGCCGGCTGATCGACATCACCCACCTGCCCCTCGACCGGATCGAGGCGCACGGGGACGGGCTCCGGATCGGGGCGCTCGTGACCAACGCCAAGGTGGCGTACGACGACAGAGTGACGGCGCGCTATCCGCTCCTGCGCAACGCCATCCTGGCCGGCGCCTCGGCGCAGCTGCGCAACGCCGCCTCCACGGGCGGCAACCTGCTGCAGCGGACCCGCTGCTACTATTTCTACGACGTGGCCACGCCCTGCAACAAGCGCGCGCCCGGCTCCGGCTGCCCGGCGATCGGCGGGATGAACCGCATCCACGCGATCTTCGGCACGAGCGACAAGTGCATCGCCACGCACCCCTCCGACATGTGCATCGCGCTGGCCGCCCTGGAGGCCACCGTGCAGGTGAACGGGCCGCAGGGCGAGCGGTCGATCCCGTTCTCCGAATTCCACCGCCTGCCGGGGGAGTCCCCCGAGACGGACACGAACCTCGCCCCCGGCGAGATCGTCGTGTCGGTGGACCTGCCGGAGAGCCGCTTCCCGCAGCACTTCACCTACCTGAAGCTGCGCGACCGGTTGTCCTACGCCTTCGCGCTGGTCTCGGTGGCGGCGGGGCTCGAACTCGACGGCGACCGGATCAAGACCGCGCGCCTCGCGCTCGGCGGCGTCGCCCACAAGCCCTGGCGCAACCGCGAGGCCGAGGCCCTGCTCGAGGGCAAGCCCGCCACCCGCGCCAGCTTCCAGGACGCGGCCGACCTGATCGTCGCGGAAGCCAAGCCGCAATCGGAGAACGGCTTCAAGATCGATCTCGCCCGGCGGGCCATCGTGCGCGGCCTCGAACAGGCCGCCGCCGGCACGCCCCAGTCGCTCAGCGACAAGCGCATCCAGTAGGCCCCGCCATGACCCAGACCTCGAACCCCCAGACCTTCAGCTCCACCGGCCGCGACACCTTCGTCGGCACGCCGCGCAGCCGCATCGACGGGCCCGCCAAGGTCACCGGCCTCGCCAAGTACGCGGGCGAGTTCGCCGCGCCCGACCTCGCCTACGGCTATGTGGTGTCCAGCTCCATCGCCAAGGGCCGGATCACCGCCATCGAGTCCGCCGAGGCCGAGGCGGTCCCGGGCGTCCTCAAGGTCATTACCCACGCGAACCGGCCGCGCACCGCGTGGCGGGACAAGAACTTCCAGGACGCGGTGGCGCCCCCCGGCTCGCCCTTCCGCGCCCTCTACGACGACCTGATCGTGTTCAGCGGCCAGCCGGTCGCCCTGGTGGTGGCGGAAGATTTCGAGACCGCGCGCTACGCCGCGTCCCTCGTCCGCGTCAGCTACGCGATGCAGGAGCCCGTCACCGACCTGAAGGCCGTGCGCGGCGACTCCTACGATCCGCCCACCAAGCGCGAGGGCATCAAGCCGCCGCCGGCTCCGTGGGGCGACGCCGACCAGGCGTTCGGCAGCGCGCCGATCCGCGTGCAGGGCGGCTACAGCATGGCCAACGAGCACCACAACCCGATGGAGCCGCACGCCACCACGGTGGTGGTGGAGCAGGACGGGACCTACACGGTCTACGACAAGATCCAGGGCGTCTCGAACAGCCACCAGTACCTCGTCAACGTGTTCGGCCTGAAGCCCGATCAGGTCCGGGTGCTCAACCCCTATCTCGGCGGCGGCTTCGGCTCCGGGCTGCGCCCCCAATACCAGGCGTTCCTGGCGATGCTGGCCGCCCAGGAGCTGAAGCGCTCGGTCCGGGTCACCCTGACCCGCGACCAGATGTGGTCCTTCACCTACCGGGGCGAGGCGCTCCAGACCGTCGCGCTCGGCGCCGAGCCGGACGGCACGCTGACGACGCTGCGGCACGACGCCGTCCAGGGCACCTCCACCTTCGAGGATTACCAGGAGGTGATCGTCAACTGGTCGGGGGTTCTCTACCGCTGCGAGAACGTGGCCCTGACCTACCGCATCGCCAAGCTCGACACCGCCACCCCGGGCGACATGCGCGCCCCCGGTGCCGTGACCGGGGTCTTCGCCATCGAGACCGCCATGGACGAGCTCGCCTATGCGACCGGCCAGGACCCAATCGCCCTGCGGCTGAAGAACTACGCCGAATCCGACGCCACCGCCCAGGGCAAGCCCTTCGGCTCGAAGGAGCTGAAGAGCTGCTTCCGGCAGGGCGCCGAGCGCTTCGGCTGGGCGAAGCGCAATCCCGAGCCCCGCTCCATGCGCGAGGGGCGGGAGCTCGTCGGCTGGGGCGTGGCCACCGGCATCTGGGAATCGATGATGATGCAGTCGAGCGCCATCGCGACCCTGACGCCGGACGGCCGCCTGACGGTGGGCAATTCCACCGGCGATATCGGCACCGGCACCTACACGATTCTGACGCAGATCGCCGCCGACACCCTCGGCCTGCCGATGGACGCGGTGACGACCAAGCTCGGCGACACCCGCCTGCCGGAGGCGCCGGTCGCCGGCGGCTCCTGGACGGCGGCCTCCTCGGGCACCGCCGTGATGAAGGCCTGCCGCAACGTCGGCGAACAGGTGTTCAAGCTCGCCCGCGGGCTTGAGAACTCGCCGCTCGCCAATGTCGACTTCGACCGGGCCGTCTTCGCGGACGGCCGGATCTCGGTTGCCGGCGATCCGGGCCGCAGCGTCTCCCTGGTCGAGGTGATGCAGGCGGCCGGCGTCGACAAGGTCGAGGCGGTCGAACAGGCCGGGCCCGACAAGGACTTCAATCAGAAATACGAGGCCTACACCCATTCGGCGATCTTCGTGGAGGTGAAGGTCGACGAGGAACTGGGTCAGGTCCGGGTGACCCGCGTCGTCTCGGCGATCGCGGCCGGCAAGGTGCTGAACCCGAAGACCGCGCGCAGCCAGATTCTCGGCGGCGTCGTCATGGGGATCGGCTCGGCCCTGGAGGAGGAGTCGATGCTCGACCACCGGATCGGCCGGTTCATGAACCACAATCTCGGCGAGTATCATGTGCCGGTGAACGCCGACATCTACGACATCGACGTGATCTTCGTGGCGGAGGAGGACAAGGCGAACCCGCTCGGCGTGAAGGGGCTCGGCGAGATCGGGATCGTCGGCACCGCGGCGGCGATCACCAACGCGGTGTTCCACGCCACCGGCAAGCGGGTGCGCGACCTGCCGATCACGATCGACAAGCTGCTCTGAAGCCGAGATCCGAGCGCCGCCGCGCCCCGGGCGCGGCGGTCACATCAACGTCCACGGGCGCATCCGCATCGCGAGCGCCGTGATGCGATCTGGGGGTGCGCGCTCGGTCGGCGTGGCACTCCGCCTGTCGCTCCGCGCGCGAAGACGCCGAGCGCCCGGAACCGAAACGGCGTGAGAGCTCCGTGAGCCACCTGCTGCACTCCTGGCGCTTCTGGGCGCTCGCCGCCGCCGGCTTCGCGGCACTCACCGCGATCCTCGCCAAGGTCGGGGTCTCGGGCGTCCAGTCGGATGTCGCGACCTTCGTGCGGACCGCCGTGATCCTGGTCTTCGCCGGGGCGATCGTCGTCGGCTCCGGGCAGGCCGGCGGCCTCGCGCAGATCTCCGGCCGCAGCCTCGTCTTCCTCACCCTGTCGGGGCTCGCCACCGGGGCGTCGTGGCTCTGCTACTTCCGGGCCCTGTCGCTGGGCGACGCCGCCCGGGTCGCGCCGATCGACAAGCTCAGCGTCGTGCTGGTGGCGATCCTCGGCGCCACCCTGCTCGGCGAAACCCTCAGCCTCGCCGCCTGGATGGGCGTCGGCCTGATCGCCGCCGGGGCCGCCCTCGTCGCATCCGGCTGGTAAGCGCTGGTCAGCGGATGCGTGCCGGCGCACAGATCCGTTAACCGGTGGAGCGCATCCTGACGGTCCCTCGCGAACGGGGACCGTCATGGATTGGGTCTATCGTGGCTTCGAGACCTCGCTGATCGGTCTCGCCCTGTGTCTCGGCCTCGCCGCCTGTTTGACGCTCGGTACCGAGCGGACACCGACCGGCACGCTCTCCGTCACCCTGCCGATGCTCACGGTGACCGCTCCCGCGCCCTGAGGCGAAGGGAGCGGTCGGATCCGGCGGAGCGTCAGGCGGCGCTGTTCACGGCGCGGAACATGAAGCTCCGGGCCTCGTCGTCCATCTCGGCCTTGAAGGCGTGGCGGCCCTTCAGCGCCTCGGCGGCCTGCGCGGCCGGCCGCGCGTTGAGCGCATCGAGGTGGCGCTTGACGTTGGGCAGGTCCCCGAAGGCGCCTTCGCCGAGGATGAACGGCACCATCCGGGCCCAGCCCCAGACCGCCATGTCGACGATCGTGTAGGTGTCGCCCAGCACGTAGGTGCGGTCGGCGAGGCGCTGGTCGAGGATGCCCCAGTGCCGGCGCGCCTCGAAGGTGTAGCGTTCGGTGGCGTAGGCGCCCCCGTCCTGCGCGAAGTGGCGGAAATGCACGCACTGGCCGGAGAACGGCCCGATGCCGGTGGCCACGAACATCAGCCACGACAGCATCTCGCCGCGGACCGGCTCGCCCTCCGGCAGGAACCGGCCGGTCTTGCCCGCCAGATACATCAGGATCGCGTTCGAATCGAACACGGTCACGTCGCCGTCGACGATCGCCGGCACCTTCCCGTTCGGGTTGACCGCCGTGTAGGCGGGATCGAACTGCTCGCCCTTGCGGGTATCGACCGGCACCGGCTCGTAGGGCAGCCCCATCTCCTCGAGGCAGAGGGCGACCTTCATGGGGTTGGGGCTGAGATTGTAGAAGAATCGAATCACGGCGCTCTCCCTGAACGACCCCGGCAGGATGTCCGGGCCGGGCGAACGCACAAGCCGCCGCCGCGCAGGGCGGCTATTCCACGATGATCTTGTAGCCGCGACCCGGCACCAGCGCGGCGCCGCGCTCCAGGCCGTTGAGGACGAGGAACCGGTCGAGCGCCCGGTCGGGCACCGCCATGCGGCGGGCGAGATCCTCGGCATTGGCCGACATCGCCTGGACCACCTGCAGCCGCAGGGGACGCAGGACCGCCTCGTCCGGCGACACGGCGACGAGGGTCGCGGTCCAGCGGCGGAAGGCCGGGTCGGGATCGGCGGTGCCCTTGGCGGCCATGATCATCCGGTAGGTCGAATCGCCGATCCGGATCGCCGCGAGGCGGAAGGTCCACTCCTTCCCCCGCGACAGCGCGAAGGCCGCCGGGTGGCCGCCGACCTCCCGGGTCTCGAAGCCGGCCGGGTCGAAGGCGTCGTTCCAGCTCGCCTTGAGCACCGCGTCGAGGGGCTGGCCCTCCTTGGCCTCGATCTGGTCGAACAGCAGGCGCCGGCTGCCGTCCTGGGTCGTCCCGAGCACCGCCGAGCGGGTGTTCTCCAGGGTGAAGCCCTCCGGCACCTCGAAGGCGATACCGAGGCCGGGATGGATGAAGCGGTGCCCGCGCACCGCGCCGTCGCGCGGATTGTCGCCGTAGGCGAGGCCGTCCACCGCCGCGAGGTAGGTGGCGCGGTCGTCGGTGCCGATGCCCGGCGCGCCGATGCGGCGGGCCGCCCGGGTGACCTGGGTGATGCGCTCGGCCGTGCCCGGATGGGTCGCCAGCATGTCGGGCGCGTTGGCGCTGCCGGCCTTCAGCCCCGTCGAGCGGCTGAGGGCGGTGAGGAAGCGCCCGGCCGCGAACGGATCGTAGCCGGCCTTGGCGAGGGTGCGCACGCCGGTGGCGTCCGCCTCCAGTTCCTGCTCGCGGGAGAACCGGGCCAGGGCGAAGCGGGACTGGTGCTGGAGCTGCGCGCCGGTATCGGGATCGTTCAGCACGTCGGCCACGACCCGGCTGACGAGCGCCGAGCGCAGCTCCAGCTCGCTGCGGGCCGTGGCGTGGTTGAGGGTCACGTGGGCCATCTCGTGCGCCAGGACGGCGGCCACCTCGGAGGTATCGCTCGCCAGGGCCACGAGGCCGCGGGTCACGTAGAGCCGCCCGTTCGGCAGCGCGAAGGCGTTGACCACCGGCGAATCGAGGAGCGTCACCGTGTAGCTCTGATCGGGCCGGTCGCTGGCCCGCACGAGGCGGTCCGTCACCTCCGTGAGCAGCCGCATCACGTTGGGCGCCCGCGCCTCGCCCCCGAAGGAGGCCACGAGCTTGAGGTGGTCGGCGTCCGCGGCGCGCTCGCGGCCCGTCGTGCGCGGCGCCTCCGCGGGCACCCGGACCACGGCCGGCCGCACGGTCGCCTCGGTCTGGTCGGCGACGCAGGCGCCGAGCAACAGGGCGAGCCCGCCGAGCGCCGCCGCACCGCGCGGGCGGCGTCCCGCCCCGTGGACGCACGCCCCGATGATGTGACCCGTGATCCCGCCCATCGCGATCAGCGCCGCAATTCCCGTTCCCTGTCCGGACCGGCCTCCGGCCGGTCCGCCTCGTCCAGAACCTCGATCCCGTCGACGGCGGCCTCCAAGGTCGGGCCGCGCCGGACCTCGAGGAGGCCGCGCACCCGCACGCGCCGGTCTTCGAGCGAGGCCGCACTCAAACCACGGGCGCGCATCATTCGCCAAGTGCGTTTCGATACCGTCACCGTGAGCCCGTCCGTGCCCCGGGCCGCGAAATCGAGATAGGTGCGCGCGCCCCGCTCGCCGATATGGCGGATGCGCCCCTCCACGACGACGAAATGCCCCGCCTTCGCCCGGAGCGCCGGGCCGTCCTGCGCCCCTGGAAGCGGCGCGCGCCAGAGGCCGAGCCTGCGCGCGCGGGCCGCCGCCTCCACAAGGCGCAGGGCGGGGCGGCAGAGCGAATCGGCCTCGTTCGCGTCCGCGACGGCGAGGCCCGCCCCGATGAGGCCGCCCGCCAGATCCTCCTCACCCTCCGCGATCAGGAGATCGGCCCGCACCCGATCCCAGCGGTCGGGCTGCCCGCGCGGAATCATCGTGACCCTGGCGCCCAGACGGGCCTCCAGCCAGGCCTGGGCCGCGGATGCGGCCTCCGGCGCGTCCGGCCACCGCAGCGAGTCCGGCACCGCCCGGACGCCCGACGCGAGGCGGATCTCCCCCCGGGGACCGATCCCCGCGATGACCTCGACGCGCGCCGGCCCCGCGATGCATTCGGACAGGCTGGTCCGCGGGGCGGCCCGGACCGGAAGGACGCCCGGCGTCGCGGCGAGGGAGGCCGTGAGCACGACCGCGCGCACCGCTGCGCGCACCACCCGCGCCGCTGCCGCGCTCCGCTGTCTCTCCCAGCCCGTGATCCCGCCCATGGAACACCCCCGAGGCCGCGAGCCCCGGCCGTCCGCCTTTCCACCGGGCGCGGTTGGCCTCGGACGGGGAGAATGCTATGGAGCACGCGGTTGTCTCCGTAGCTCAGCTGGACAGAGCACAGGTTTCCTAAGCAGGTTCAATTGGGCGTCGCGTCGGGAAACCACGCGGCGGATCCGCTCAAAGTCGGGGAAAGCTTCCGGCATCGGCGCTCAGGCGTCCGATGCTCTGCCGATCCCGAGCCAAGCCCGACGGTGCCCCGGCGGGAAGGTGTAGAGACTAGACGGGCGGCACCTAACGGCTGGAGGCGATCCAGCCCACGGTGAAGGGATAGTCCAGGCCACGAACGCGAGCCTTCGGGACGCGGCGGCGAAAGCCGAAGTGGTATGAAACCTGGGGTCGCAGGTTCGAGCCCTGCCGGGGACGCCAAGTTTTCGCGTCTTGCAATTCTCTCCGGCCGCGGAGCCGCGCGCAAATCGTCCGCCACGGTGACCGCCTGCCGGTGACAAGTACCGAGGGCCGCGCTAAGCTTTGCTGCCAGGATTCATGGCGGGGGTGGACGAGCACTTCATGGCGGGCCAGAAGACCGATCAGCGCGACGTCTATGTCGGGCAACGCATCGCCGAGCAGCGCCGGAAGGCGTCGCTCACACAGCGCCGCGTCGCGCAGAGCTTCGGTATGTCTGCTGCCCAGCTCCAGAAGTATGAGAAGGGCACCAACCGGATCAGCGCCGTCCATCTCGATATCTTCTCGCGGATGACCGGCGTGCCGATGGATTACTTCTTCAAAGGCATGCCCCGGAACGATGACTTCGTCGCGCCGGGCTTCGGCGAGCGCGAGCAATCGGCCCTGTCGGATGGCGGCCTGAAGGGGCTGGCCGAAATCGTGGGCCGTCACATCACCGAAAACTTCTCCGAGGAAGCGCGCCGCGACGTGGCCGACGCCATCCGCGCCCTGGAGAGCAAGATCGGCGGTTGAGGCCGCGGCGGGATCCCCGGGTCGGCCGTTCTTTCGGTCGTTTCGTTCGTTATAACGGATCCGTTCGTTCCTCCATCTTGACCGTCCACTGCTCGGGTGCGAGAACGCCCGCCCCATGAAGGGTCTAACGCCGCGATCGCGACGGCGTACCTCTGAAACTGAGGCCGTCTGATGCCGCGCTCAAACTATCTGTTCACCAGCGAGTCCGTGTCCGAGGGGCACCCCGACAAGGTCTGCGACAGAATCTCCGACACCGTCGTCGACGCCTATCTCGCGGCGATGCCGGAGGCACGGCTCGGCGTCGAGACCCTCGCCACCACCAACCGCATCGTCATCGCCGGCGAGGTGCGCGGGCCCGATTCGGTCACCTTCAAGGACCTCGAGGCCCTGACCCGCGAGGCCGTGAAGGATATCGGCTACGAGCAGTCGGGCTTCCACTGGAAGAACAACGACGTCGCCATCTACCTCCACGCCCAGTCGGCCGACATCGCCCAGGGCGTGGACGCCGCCGGCAACAAGGACGAGGGCGCGGGCGACCAGGGCATCATGTTCGGCTACGCCGCCGACGAGACCCCCGAGCTGATGCCGGCACCGATCTTCTACGCCCACAAGATCCTCAAGGACCTCGCCGACGCCCGCAAGGCGAAGCAGGGCGACGCCGCCAAGCTCGGGCCCGACGCCAAGAGCCAGGTCACGGTCCGCTATGAGAACGGCCGCCCGGTCGAGGTCACGCAGATCGTGCTGTCGACGCAGCACCTCGACGAGTCCCTCGATTCCGCGGACGTGCGCGCCATCGTCGAGCCCTACATCCTCAAGGCCCTGCCGCAGGGCTGGGTCAACGAGGGCACGGCCTGGCACGTGAACCCGACCGGCAAGTTCGTGATCGGCGGTCCGGACGGCGATGCCGGCCTCACCGGCCGCAAGATCATCGTCGACACCTACGGCGGCGCGGCCCCGCATGGCGGCGGCGCGTTCTCCGGCAAGGATCCGACGAAGGTCGACCGCTCGGCGGCCTACGCGGCGCGCTACCTCGCCAAGAACGTGGTGGCCGCGGGCCTCGCCAGCCGCGCCACGATCCAGCTCGCCTACGCGATCGGCGTCTCGAAGCCGCTCTCGATCTACGTGGACCTGCACGGCACCGGGAACGTGGACGAGGCCAAGCTCGAAGCCGTGCTGATGGACGCCATGGACCTGTCGCCCCGCGGCATCCGCACGGCGCTCGGCCTCAACAAGCCGATCTACGCGCGCACCTCGGCCTACGGCCATTTCGGCCGCGCCCCGGAGGCCGATGGCGGCTTCTCCTGGGAGCGGACCGACCTCGCCGGCAAGCTGAAGTCCGCCCTCGCCTGAGGACGGAATCGCCCCGGACCCGCGGAGCGGGTTCGGGGCAGCGCCGGTTCCGGTGTCGTCCGGGGCCTGCTCCGGACGCACACCCACCGCGATCGGCGCCCCCATGCCTGGGTCCGACCGGTGGCCGGCTCGGGCCGGCAACCGCTGCGTCATCCGGGGCCGCCCCGCGGAGTCCGCATCCAGACGCGCCGGCGGATCCGGATCCGCGTCGGGACGGCGATCCCGGATCCGGGCTTGCCCGCGGCCCCCGGACCGATGGCGCGAGACACCGGCACGGGACGAAGGTCCCACGCCGCCGAGCAACCCCGCTGAGATGCGCAAGCCCTTCGACGGCGCACCGTGACCATGTCTGACACGTCTGGACGCGCCGCACCGCCGGCCGAGGAGCTGGAGCGCGCCTTTTTCGGCCGGCGCAAGGGCAAGCGCCTGCGCGGCCAGCAGGAGCGCCGGCTCGCCGAGCTTCTGCCGGCCCTGCGCATCGACCTGCCGCCGGACGACCGGCCCCTCGATCCGCGGACGCTGTTTCCCGCGATGGCGGCGCCGCCCGAGGCGCTCTGGCTGGAGATCGGCTTCGGCGGCGGCGAGCACCTCGCCGCCCAGGCGGCCGCGCAGCCGACCGTCGGCATCATCGGCGCCGAGCCCTTCGTGAACGGTGTGGTCAAGCTGCTGGCGGCGATCGAGGCGCAGGGTCTGCGCAACGTCCGCATCCGCGACGCGGACGTGACCGCCCTCCTGGCGCGCCTGCCGGATGCCTGCCTCGATCGGGTCTACCTGCTCTATCCCGATCCCTGGCCCAAGCGCCGGCAGCGCAAGCGCCGCTTCGTCTCCGATGCCTCGCTCGCCGAGATCGGCCGGGTGCTGAAGGATGGCGGCCTGTTCCGCTTCGCCAGCGACATCGACGACTACGCCGGCTGGACGCTGGTCCGGGCCGCGCGCTGCCCGGACCTCACCTGGACGGCACGGGGTGCGCAGGACTGGACGCAGCCCTTCCCGGGTTGGCCCGGCACGCGCTACGAGGCCAAGGCGCTGGAAGCGGGGCGGCGGCCCACCTACCTGGAATTCGCCCGGCATCCGCGCTGAGACCGGCCTCGATCGCGCCGCCCGGGCGCCCGGTCGCCGCAGGCGGAGCGGAACGCCTTGCCACAGTCACGCTCGATCGCCATCCTGAAGTCCCGCCGCGGTTGCGGATCGCGGGGCGGGGTTCATCTCCGGCGGGAGCGTGCCACGGCACGTTCGAGGATTCTTCCGAGTGAATGAGAGGGTGGGGCAGGACCCGGCGGCGGCGGACCCGTCCCGCACCGGCTTCGACGACGCCGCGATCGGCCTCGTCGTGCTGTCGGCGGACGAGGCGACGATCGCTGCCGCCAATCGGGCGCTGCACGATCTCCTCGGCTGGCCGCAGGGCGCCCTGCCCGGGCGGGCGGCCACCGATCTCCTGACCGAGGGACCGGAGGGGCTCCGGGACGGCCTCCAGTTCTGGCGCCGCTCGGACGGCACCTCCCTCGACGTGCGGGTCCGGCGCGCAGGCCTGACCCTGGTCGTCGAGGCGGTCGACGTGGATGCGGCCGCCCATTCCGAGGCGAACCGGGAGGCGCTGGCGGCCGCCGGGCTCGGGGAATGGCGCTGGGACCGGGCGACGGGCCTTCTCACCCTGTCGCGCCGCGCCGCCCGGATCCTCGGCCGGCCGCCGGGTCGCTCCGTCTCGTGGGAGGCGCTCAAGACCGGCCTGTCGCAGGCGGAACTCACCCGCCTGAGCGCGCTCATCGACGACGCGGCCGGAACCGACGAGCCCTATCAGTTCGACACGGCCACGACGGTGGCGGGGCGCTCCGTGATCCTGCGGGTGCGGGGGCAGGCCGTGCCGGGCCCGGACGGCAGACCGGCCAGTATGGTCGGCGTCATCCAGGACATCACCACACGGGTCGAGGCCCGGGACGAGATCCTGTCCCGCGACCAGCGCCTGCGGGTCGCGACCACGGTCGCCAAGCTCGGGATCTTCGAGTGGCACATGCTCGAGGACCAGGCGATCTGGGAGAACGAGCACATGTACGAGATCTTCGGGCACACGCCCGAGGACGGGACGATCGGCAAGACCGAGTTCCTCAACGACATCCTCCATCCCGAAGACCGTCCCGCGGTCCGCCGGGCGATCTCCAAGGCGCTGCGGGAGGACGGCGATCTCCACATCAGCGGCCGGATCCGGCGCAAGTCCGACGGCGTGTGGCGCACGATCGACATGGCCGGGCGGTTCGAGCGCGACGCCCCCGGCCGCCTGCCGCGCCGCCTGATCGGCGTCGTGGCGGATGTGACCGACCGCCGGGTCGCGGAGGAGCGCCAGAGCCTGCTGATCCGGGAACTGCATCACCGGGTGAAGAACACGCTGGCCACCGTCCAGGCCATCGTCGGCTCCACGGCGCGGACGGCGTCGAGCATCGAGAGCTTCTACGAGGCGTTCGTCGGGCGCATCAAATCCCTGGCGCACACGCACTCGGTCCTCACCGAGGACACGTGGCAGATGGCGTCCCTCGCCAACCTCCTGCGCAACGAGCTGAAGCCCTACGCGGAGGTGGCGCCGGACGGCGGCGCCGAGGGCCGCATCAGCCTCGACGGGCCGGCGATCGACCTGCCCTCCGAGATCGCGGTCCCGATCGGCATGGCGATCCACGAACTGACCACCAACGCCGCGAAGTACGGGGCGCTCTCGAACCGCACCGGGCGGGTGGCGGTGGAATGGTCGCTGGAGCCCGGCGGACCGGCCGGGATCCTGCGGTTCTCCTGGCGTGAGACGGGCGGTCCCCCCGTCTCGCCGCCGAGCCGTCAGGGTTTCGGGTCGCGCCTGCTGCAGCGCGTCCTGATCACCCAGGTCCAGGCCGAGGTGACGACCGACTACGCCCCCGGCGGTTTCGCCCTGACGATGCGGGCGCCGATCCCGCCGCGCAACGACAGCCTCAACCCGCTGGTGTGAGGCCGCGTCCCCGCCGCTGGCTCGGACAGGTCACCGTCCTTGCGGGGGACGGGGCCATCGAGCAGCGCACCGCGCCCGCAGACGGCGCGCGGCCCTGGGTCGCTGCGCTGCGCGCGCGCGGACGCGGGGCTCAGGCCGCGCCGCGGGTCCCGGCCTCGCCGCCGCCATCCACGAAGGCCTTCAGCTCGTCGAGCGACCCGAAGGTGAAGCGGCCCTGCGGCGTCTCCGCCTCGATCGAGCCGTCCTCGAACATCACGTAGGTGTTGCCGCCCGAGGCGTAGCGCCCCACCACGGTGCGCGTGGCGGGCTTCGGAGCCGGCTCGGGCTCAGGGGGAGTGTCGAGGCTCGGGCGCAGGGCGGGTGTCTCCTCCTGCGGTCCTTCCTGCGGTTCCTTATGGGGCTCCTCCGACCGGGATTCCGGAGGCGGCTCGGGGGCGGCGAACAGGTCGTCGTCGGGCGCGATCGCGGCTTCGGCCTTCGGGGCTTCCGGCGCGGGTGCGCGGATCGGCTCCGCCACGTGGACGGGAGGCGCCACATGCAGCGGCGGCGGCTCGGCCGGAACGGGTCTCTCCAACTCGGCCAAAGAGGGGCCCGCGACGGGCGTGCGGGCCTCGTCGGCCCGAAGTTCCAGGTTCGGCTCGATCCGGGGGCGCTCGGGGTCGAAGGCCGGCTCCACCACCGAGGGCACGATGAAGGCGGGCGCCGCCGGCAGGACCGGCGGCAGCCGGATCCGGCCCTCGTCGGGGGACATCGTCGGTGCGGCGCCCGCGGTGGCCTCCCGCGGGCCGGCCATCGGATTCCGCCCGATCGCCCGTTCGACCCGTCGGAAACCGAGGGCCACCACGCCGAGGCCGAGGAGGACCGCACCCGACGAAGCCGCCACAGACCCCGCGATCACCATCGCGAGCCCGCTCTCCAGACGCACGTACGGGAAGCCCTGGATCACGGCGGCGCAGCCCCCGATGATCATGGCGGCGGCGAGCGCGAACAGCGCAGCGATCATGATACTCTCTAGACACGGGCCGGCTGACGGCCGGCACTCAAGGCGGTCGCACAGTAAGGCCTACCGATCATATTGCAAAACTCGGGGCTGAGATTGTCCGGGAAAGCGGAATAGTCCGGATCTCACCCGGCAATCCGCCGCGCGGACCGATCCGCCGCCGCGGCTTCGGGATCGACGGAACGTCCCGCGCTGCGGCCGAACGGCGTTGCCGTCCCGCGGTCACCGACTTACCTAGCGGGCTCTCGACTCGGGACCCCCGCCGGGGACGAGGCCGCCCCCTGCTAAGCGGAGAAAGACGCGATGACCTTCACCCTGCCGGAACTGCCCTACGCCTACGACGCGCTGGGGCCGTACATGTCGAAGGAAACCCTCGAGTTCCACCACGACAAGCACCACAAGGCCTATGTCGACACGGGCAACAAGCTGCTTGAGGGCACGGATCTCCAGGGCAAGAGCGTCGAGGAGATCGTCAAGGCCGCCTACAACACGAATCAGCCGCTCTTCAACAACGCCGGCCAGCACTACAACCACATCCATTTCTGGCAGTGGATGAAGCCGAATGGCGGCGGCGCGATCCCCGGCGCGATCGCCAAGAAGATCGACGAGGATCTCGGCGGTGCCGAGAAGTTCAAGGCGGACTTCATCCAGGCGGGCGTCGGCCAGTTCGGCTCGGGCTGGGCGTGGCTCGCCGTCAAGGACGGCAAGCTCGCGATCATGAAGACCCCGAACGGCGAGAACCCGCTGGTCCACGGCGCCAAGCCGATCCTCGGCGTCGACGTGTGGGAGCACTCCTACTACATCGATTACCGCAACCGCCGGCCCGACTACCTCAAGGCGTTCATCGAGAACCTCGTGAACTGGGAGCACGTGGAGAAGATGTACGCCGAGGCGACCCGCTGAGGCGTTTCCCCGGTGCCGCGGGCTTTGTGTCCGCGGCACCCTTGAGGTGGCGGCGGAAACCGGCTCTTGATGCGCCCGACGCCGGATGACCCGGTGCAAAGGGTCCGGCCATTTCCCTCCCAGCGACCTCCGCGACGTTCCCAGGGCGCGCCTATCCGCCTCCGCGGTGGGAGATACCATCCCGGCAGCGCCCCGCCCCATGATCCGCTCCATCCTGTCCGTCGGCGGCTGGACGCTGGTCTCCCGCGTCACCGGCTTCGCCCGCGACGTGGTGATGGCCGCCGTGATGGGCGCCGGGCCCATGGCCGACGCCTTCGTGGTCGCCTTCCGGCTCCCGAACCACTTCCGCGCGATCTTCGGCGAGGGCGCGTTCAACACCGCCTTCGTGCCGGCCTATGCCGGGCTCGCAGAGGCCGGCGAGCCCGGGGCGGCGCACCGCTTCGCCGACCGCGTCTTCACCCTGATGCTGATCGTGCAGCTCTTGCTGCTCAATCTCGCCCTGCCGGCCATGCCCTGGGTGGTCCACGCCCTGGCGCCGGGCTTTGCCGAGGACGGCGAGCGCTTCCAGCTCGCCGTGGCGCTGACCCGCATCACCTTCCCGTACCTGCTGTTCATGACGCTGGTGACGCTGCTGTCAGGCATCCTGAACGCCCACCGGCACTTCGCGGTGGCGGCGGGCGCCCCGGTCCTGCTCAACCTCGCCATGCTGGCGGCCTTGAGTGTGAGCTTCCTGTTCCCGAACGCCGCCTATGCCGCCGCCTGGGGCGTCGCCGTCTCCGGCGTGCTCCAGTTCGGCCTGCTCTGGTGGGGCTGCCGCCACGTCCGGGTGATGCCGGACCTCGCGGTGCCGCGCCTCGATCCGGCGCTGAAGCGCTTCTTCACGGTGCTCGGTCCGGCGGTGGTCGGCTCGGCCGGCTTCCAGATCGCGGCCTTCGCCGACACGATCATCGCGAGCTGGCTGCCCACCGGGGCGGTCTCGGCGCTCTACTACGCCGACCGGCTCTACCAGCTGCCCTTCGGCGTCATCGCCATCGCGGCCGGCACCGTCCTGCTGCCGGAGATGAGCCGCCGGATCGCGGCCGGCGACGTGGCCGGGGCCCACGCGGCGCAGAACCGGGCCGCGGGTTTCTCCCTGGCCCTGTCGGCGCCGTTCACCGTGGCCTTCCTGACCATCCCGGGCCTGATCATGGCGGCCCTGTTCCAGCGCGGCGCCTTCAGCGCCGAGGATGCGGCCCGGGCGGCCTCGGTGCTGGCGGCCTACGGGCTGGCGCTGCCGGCGGTGGTGCTGGTGCGCAGCGCCGTGGCGAGCTTCTACGCCCGCCAGGACACCAAGACGCCGCTCTGGGCCTCCCTCACGGCGATCGGCGTCAACGTGGTCCTGAAGCTCTGGCTGACCGGCCCCTACGGCGTCACCGGGCTGGCGCTCGCCACCGCGGTCAGCCAATGGGTGAACCTGCTGCTGCTGCTCGTCCTGGCCAAGCGCCGGAACTGGACGGCGCCGGGGCGCACGCTCGGCCTCACCGTCGCCGGGGTGGCCCTGGCCTGCCTCGGGCTGGCGGCGGTCGCCGTCTTCGGCCAGGGACTCGTCCAGGCGCTGGTGCCGGCCCTCCCGCACGGGCGCGACCTCGTCGTCCTGGCGGTGCTGGGGCTCGTGGGAGCGCTGGTCTATGGCGGCCTGCTGGCGGGCCTTCTGCACCTGTTCGGCCTGCGCCTGCGCCGGGCCTGAGTGACCCGGCCGGGCTCGCCGCAGCGCGGGTCCGGCCCCAGATCGGGCGAGAGCACCGAGTGAGGAACACCATGACCGACGCATCAGGACCCCTCGCGGGCGTGAAGGCCGCGGTGTTCGACGCCTACGGCACCCTGTTCGACGTGAACGCCGCGGTCCAGCGCTACGCCGAGGCGGTGGGGCCGGACGCCGCCCACCTCTCCGAGGTCTGGCGCAACAAGCAGCTCGAATACAGCTGGACCCTGTCGCTGATGGGCCAGTACGCGGCCTTCTGGGACCTCACCGTGCGGGCCCTCGACTACGCCCTGGCGGTCCACCCGCAGGTCGATCCCGGCCTGCGCGAGCGGCTCCTCGACGCCTACCGCGACCTCGATGCCTATCCGGAGGTGCCGGGCGTGCTGGCGGCCCTGCGCAAGCGCGGGATCCGCACGGCGGTGCTCACCAACGGCAACGCCGCCATGGTCGACCGGGCGGTGGCCTCGGCGGGGCTGGCCGATCACCTCGACGCGGTTCTCTCGGTGGACGACGCGCAGGTGTTCAAGACCCATCCCGACGCCTACCGGATCGCCCTGACCCGGCTGGCGGTGGGGCAGGGCGACGTGCTGTTCTGCTCGTCGAACCGCTGGGACGTGGCGGGGGCCGGGGTCTTCGGGTTCCGGACCGCCTGGGTCAACCGCAAGGGCCTGCCCGACGAGTACATGGATTCGGCGCCGACGGTCGTGATCGGGGCCCTCGACGGTCTGCTTTGACATCCGAGCCCGCGGGGGACGCGGTGCACCGGATGGCCCGCAGCGCGGCCGGGGCGGAATTTTTCGGCCGCGTCTTGGACTAAAGTCGACCTTGCAACGTTGGCGTGTCGCTCTTGGTTTGGGCCTGACTCGGACGCCGGGAAATCGAGCGTCGAGCGGGAGGAAGCGACTGATGAAGCGTATGTTGTTGGCGGCCGCCGCGATCTGCCTCGGGGCGGCGGGGCCGGCCTGGGCCCTGGACGTCACCAAGTCGGTGGATGTGGCCGCGTCGCCCGAAGCCGTGTGGAAGACGATCGGCGGGTTCTGCGGGATCGGCGACTGGCATCCGGTGATCGAGAAATGCGCCCTGTCGAAGAAGGGCGGCAAGGCGGTCCGGACGCTCAGCCTGAAGGGTGGCGGGACGATCGTCGAGGAGGAGGAATCCCGCAACGACACCAAGATGGACTACACCTACACCATCCTGGAAGGCCCGCTGCCCGTCACGGACTATCATTCCACGATCATGGTCGCGAAGGCCGGCAGCGGTTCCAAGGTGACCTGGAAAGGGACGTTCAAGGCCAAGGGCGCTCCCGACGCGAAAGCGGAAGAGGCCATCGCGGGCGTCTATGAGGCCGGCCTGAAGGGCATCGCCGACAAGGCGAAGTAGCCGGCCGGCGGAGGCGGGCCCTGCGCGCCTCCGCCCAGGAACTTCGGACGGGCCGATGCCATATCCGGCACACAATTCAATTGGCCCACTTCGGGGATTCTTAATCCTCCCGGTGTTGGATCGTCCTCAACACGAACGGGAGATCTTTCGCGTGTCCTTGAACGGTTCCTTCACGATGATTCGCGCTGGGGCCGCAGCCCTCGCGGCGACCCTGGTGCTCGGGGCGGTCGCCCCGGCCACCGCCCGCGACCAGACCGGTGCCATCGTCGGCGGCCTCGCGGCCGGCGTCGTCGGCGGCATGGTCGGCAGCGCCCTCGTCAACGGCGCGAACCCGCCGCCCCCGCCGGAGTACCGCCCGCGCCGCGTCGTGGTCGAGGAGCCCGAGACCATCGTGGTGCGCGAGCGCCGCGGCCCGATCTGCCACTACGAGCGCCGCAAGGAATGGCTCGGCGACGGCGAGTTCACCTACCGCCGCGTCGAGGTCTGCGAGTAAGGCATCCGCGCGGTCGCGCGACCGGCGCCGCGTCCCCCGGGGGCGCGGCGCTTTTCATTTCACCACCAGCCAATCCTCGACCACGATGGCGTCGAGGCCGGTGGTGTAGAACATCAGGATCGCGTCCTCCGCGCCGTGGAGGATCGGCTTGCCCATCACGTTGAAGCTCGTGTTGAGCAGGATCGGCACGCCGGTGATCGCCGCGAAGGCGCCGATCAGGGCCGCGTAGGCCGGGTTCCGCGCCGCCGTGACGCTCTGGAGCCGGCCGGTCCCGTCCGCGTGGACCACGGCCGGAACCCGGGCCCGGACCGCCTCGCGCCAGACCAGGGTGCGCTCCATGTAGGGGCTGTCGGCGTAATCCTCGAACCAGTCCGGCCCGGCCTCGGCCAGGATCGACGGCGCGAACGGCCGGAACGCCTCCCGGTACTTCACCTTGGCGTTGAGGGCGTCCTTGGCGCCCTCCGGCCGCGGATCGGCCAGGATCGACCGGTTGCCGAGCGCCCGGGGCCCGAACTCCGCCCGGCCCTGCACCCAGCCGACGAGGCCGCCCTCGGCGAGGATCCGCGCCGCCGCGCGTGTCGCCTCCGCGTGGCCGACGCGCTTGGCGCGGGGCTCCTGCTCGGCGAGCCGCTCCATCGGGCCGGTGGAGACCCGCGAGCCGAGATAGGGGGTCAGCGGGCGCTGCGCGTGCGGCGGTCCCGCCCAGTCCGGATGGTCCTCCGCGTAGGCGAGCCACGCGGCGCCCACGGCGTTGCCGTCATCCGCCGGGGCGGAGGGCACGTGCAGCCGGGTGAAGCCGGAGCGGCCGAGCACCCGGCCGTTGTAGGAGGAGTTCAGCCCGCAGCCGCCGGCGATCACGAGGTTCTCGGCGGGCGCCAGGGCGTAGGCTTCGGCCACCAGCGCGTCCATGAGGGTGCCGAAAAGATCCTGGCCGCAGCGGGCGAGATCGGCCCAGCCGGTCTCCAGGGCGTCCGCGGGGCGGCGGGCGCGGATCTCCGCGGCCACGGAGCGGATCGTCTCCGCGTCGGCATAGCGCAGGCGGTGGCCCTCGACCGTGCAGAGCCGGCCGAGCAGCGCGGCGAGATCCGGATCGGACCGCCCGTAGGGGGCGAGCCCCATGATCTTCCACTCCTCGCCCTTCACCTGGTCGAAGCCGGCGAGATCCGTGATCAGCCCGTACAGGAACCCCAGCGAGCCGCGCCCGCGATGGCGGCGCAGCTCCGTGATCCGGCCGCCCTCCAGGCGGTGGATCGCCGCCGCGCCGGTCTCGCCCATGCCGTCGACCACCAGGGCCGTGGCGGTGTCGAAGGGGCTGCCCCAGAGGCCGTAGGCGGCGTGGCAGAGGTGGTGCGGGTAGCGCCGCTGCCCGGCGATGGTCGCCCGGGGCGCCGCGCCGGTGATCCGGGCTTCCTGGTTCAGGGCCAGCAGGGTGCCGTGGCCGGCCCGCTCCTGCGCGCCGTGGAGGTCGGCGATGAACACCCGCTCGGCCTGCTCGGGCACGAAGGAGCGGTTGAGCGCCGTGGTGTGGGCGGACAGCGCCATGAGGTCGAAGGCGCCGGTGCCCGCCTGACCACGCAGGAAGTCGGTGAATTGCGGGCCCCAGCTGGAGGCGACGACGAGTTCGGAGCCCGGCGGGACGTGGTCCCTCAGCAGCGACGCCATCACGGCCGGGGCGTCCGGCTCGCAGTTCGGCGCGCGCTTGTACTGCAGGACCCGCTCCGCCGCCTCGGCGAAGAGCAGGGTGCCGTCGGGCCCGACCAGGGCGAGGGCCGGGTCGTGGAAGGTGGTGGCGAGGCCGAGATAGAAGCGCATGCCGACGCGGGGTAGCGCATTTTTCCGCGCAGCGGATCCCGCCTCGTGCGCGGGACGCCGCTATCGCGTGGCGGTCCGCGGCTTGGCCAGCAGCAGAATCGCCGCGCCGGCGAGCCCCGACAGGACCGAGCCCGCGAGCACGCCGAGCTTCACGGCGGTCTCATGCTCCGGATCCGGGAAGGCGAGGCCGCCGATGAACAGGCTCATGGTGAAGCCGATGCCGCACAGCACCGCGACCCCGTAGACCTGCCCCCAGCCGGCCCCGGCCGGGCGCTTGGCCCATCCCAGCGCCACCGCCAGCCGGAGGCTCGCGAACACGCCGGCCTGCTTGCCGAGGAACAGCCCGGCCGCGATGCCGAGCGTCACCGGCTGCAGCAGGGCCTCGGGGGTGAGGCCGGAGAGGTCCACGCCCGCATTGGCGAAGCCGAAGACCGGCACCACCAAGTAGGTGATCCAGGGGGCGAGGGCGTGCTCCAGCCGGTGCAGGGGCGAGAGCGCATCCTCCGGCCGGCCCGGGCTGACCCGGATCGGGATGGTGAGCGCGAGCAGCACGCCCGCGATCGTCGCGTGGATCCCGGAGCGCAGCACGAGGACCCAGAGCACGAGGCCGAGCAGCCCGTAGGCCGGAAGCCATCCGATCCCCGCCCGGTTGAGGCCGTAGAGGGCGGCCACTACCAGGGCGGCGAGCCCCAGCATGGTGAGGTCGAGGCCGGAGCTGTAGAACAGCGCGATCACCACGACGGCGCCGAGATCGTCGACGATGGCGACCGCGCTGAGGAAGATCTTCAGGGAGATCGGCACCCGCGATCCGAGGAGCGCCAGGACCCCCAGCGCGAAGGCGATGTCGGTGGCCGCCGGGATCGCCCAGCCCCGCAGGGTGCCGGCGCCGAGATTGGCCAGGGCGTAGAAGGCGGCCGGCACCGCCATGCCGCCCAGAGCCGCGCAGCCGGGCAGGATCCGGTCGGGCCAGGTGCGCAGCCGCCCGTCGAGGGCCTCGCGCTTGATCTCCAGCCCGACCAGCAGGAAGAACCCGGCCATCAGGCCGTCGTTGATCCAGTGCTGGACGCTCATCGGCCCGAGGGCCGCGTGGAGCCCGTGCGCGTAGGTTTCGGCGAACGGCCCGTTGGCGACGACGAGCGCCAGGGCGGCGGCCGCCATCAGGATCAGCCCGCCCACCGCCTCGCCGGCGAGCAGCGTGCGGATGATCGAGAGGGGGCGCGGGCCCCGCCTCCGCGGCGCGGTGTGGGGAGATGTCATCGCAGCAGGCCTTGCCGCGCATCCCAGGTGGGCGCAAGGGCGCGACCGTAACCCCTATGGCGCCAACCTCTATGGCGCCAACCTCTATGAGGTCCGTCCCAGCGCCGCACGGATCAGGGCCAGCCCGTCCGGGCTCGACCACGCGGCCGGTCCCTTCATCACCCCGAGGGTGCAGCCCTGCGCGTCGATCAGCATCGTGGTCGGCAGGCCGGGCGATTGCGTGTCGCGCTGGATGATCGGAAGCACGCGGCCCCCGGGATCGGCATAGAAGGCGAGGTCGCGGATGCCGGCCTGCTTCAGCCAGGCCGGCGGCGTCTCGAGGTTGCGGGTGTCGACGTTGATGGCGACGACCTGGAAGTCGGGCCCGCCGATCTGCGCCTGGAGCCGGTCGAGGGCCGGCATCTCGGCCTTGCAGGGGGCACACCACGTCGCCCAGAGATTCACGAGGAGCAGCCGGCCCTTGAGGTCGGCGAGGCCGGTCTCGGCGCCGTCCGGCCCCTTGAAGCGGATGTCCGGCGCGGGCCGGGCCTGCGGCAGGGCCTGCATGGCGGCGACCTCGCCCTTCGCGGCGGCGTCGACCCGGGCGAGGGCGGGCTTTGCGGCGGCGCAGGGCTGAAGGGCGCCGCCCATGTTGCCGGGCAGGAGACCGCTCCCGTATAGGGCGAGGCCGAGGACGGCGAGCGCGGCGACGCCCGCGCCGGCCAGGATGGGCGTGCGGCCGGGCATCAGGCTCGGGCCTCGGGACGGTCAGGGCGCGGAAGGATCGACATGAGCAACCGGATGTGGGGCGGCCGCTTCGCGAGCGGCCCGGCGGAGATCATGGAGGAGATCAACGCCTCCATCGGGTTCGACAAGCGCCTCGCGCCCCAGGATATCCGCGGCTCGCTGGCGCATGTGGCGATGCTGGGCCAAGCCGGCATCCTGCCGGCGGAGGATGTGGCCGCGATCGAGGCCGGGCTCAAGTCCGTGCGCGACGAGATCGAGGCCGGCACCTTCACGTTCAAGCGCGAGCTCGAGGACATCCACATGTCCGTGGAGAGCCGCCTGACCGAGATCGTCGGGCCGGCCGCCGGCCGCCTGCACACGGCGCGCTCGCGCAACGACCAGGTCGCCACCGACATGAAGCTCTGGGTGCGCGACACCCTGGATTCGCTCGACCAGCAGGCCGCCGACCTGCAGCGCGCCCTCAGCCAGACGGCGCTGCAGCACGCCGGCACCGTGATGCCGGGCTTCACCCATCTCCAGTCGGCGCAGCCGGTGACCTTCGGCCACCATTGCCTCGCCTATGTCGAGATGCTGGCCCGGGACCGGGGCCGGTTCCGCGACGCCCGGGCGCGCCTCAACGAGTGCCCGCTCGGCGCCGCGGCGCTCGCCGGCACCTCCTTCCCGATCGACCGGCACGCCACCGCGGCGGCGCTTGGCTTCGACCGGCCGACCGCGAATTCCCTGGATTCCGTCGCCGACCGCGACTTCGCCCTGGAGGCGCTCGCGGCGGCCTCGATCTGCGCGGTGCACCTGTCGCGCTTCGCCGAGGAACTGGTGGTCTGGACCTCGGCCCAGTTCAACTTCGTCCGCCTGTCGGACGGCTACACCACCGGCTCGTCGATCATGCCGCAGAAGCGCAACCCCGACGCCGCCGAGCTGGTGCGGGCCAAGAGCGGCCGGATCATCGGCGCGCTGACCGGCCTGCTCATCGTCATGAAGGGCCTGCCGCTCGCCTATTCGAAGGACATGCAGGAGGACAAGGAGGGGACGTTCGACGCCCTCCAGGCCCTGTCGCTGTGCCTCGCCGCCATGACCGGCATGGTGAAGGATCTGGAGCCCAACGCCGAGGTGCTCAGCCAAGCCGCCGGCTCCGGCTACGCCACCGCCACCGACCTCGCCGACTGGCTGGTGCGCGAGCTCGGCCTGCCGTTCCGGCAGGCCCACCACGTCACCGGCCGTCTCGTCGGCGTCGCCTCCGCCAAGGGCGTCGGGCTGGAGGCGCTGTCGCTGCCCGAGATGCAGGAGGCGGAGCCGCGGATCACCGATGCGGTCTACGCGGTGCTCGGCGTCGCGAACTCGGTGGCGAGCCGCACCAGCTACGGCGGCACCGCGCCCGACAACGTCCGGCGGCAGGCGCAGGCCTGGATCGAGCGGCTGGGCTGAGCCAGCGCGCCCCGCGGGTGCCCGGCACCCCCGGCACCCCTGGCGGGGCGCCCGGTGGTTCGTCGCTCATCGGGCATAAGACGGGCTGGAGGCGGTCCCGCGAGCCGCTCCGCCTCCAAGAGGGCGCCCCGGTCTCCTCGATTCGACGACGGGCCCTGTCCGTAAACCCTGCGCGGCTCCGGTCCGGCGTGCCCCCGAGGCCGTCGCCTCGGGCCCGATGACGGGCGCCCGGTCATCCACAGCGCCCATCAAAATTGTGCATTGCAACCCTCGGCCCGCCCGTGCGTTCAGCGTCTGGATAAGTCCGCTCAGCTACAAGCTTCGCCGTTCGGATCGGAGTTCGCAGGATGCCTGTCGAGAGTTGGCTTAACCCGGAGGACGTGCCGGATTTCGCGGCGCATGCCACGGCGATGATCGACGCCGCGTTGACCGGGTCTGGCCTGACGCGCGAATCCTACTGGGCCGCGGTCCGCAAGGGCTACAACACGCCCTACAACGATCCGCCCCGCAAGCGCGCCGCGCCGGCCCAGCCGGACGCGATCGCGGTCCCGGCCGGCCAGGCGGTCGAGCCGCTGCCGGTTCCGGCCGGACTGATCGCGGCCCGGGCGACGGAAGCCCGCGCGGTCTGATGTTCGAGAGATCCGGCCTCGCCATCTTGCCGACGTTTTACGCAAGCTTCACTAATCCCGATCCCCGGCCCGGCTCCTGACGGAGCCGCCCGTCGTCAGGAAGTGAAGATGGTCCGCGTTTCCCGCTCGCTCCCGGTCGGAGCTCTCGCCCTGCTCGCATCCGGGCTGGCCACCGGTTTGCTCGGCGGGGTCGGCCTTTCGGCGACGACGGCCCATGCCCAGGAGGTGGCGCAGGCCCCGGATGCCGGGGGCGGCGACGCGGCCCCGGGCCGCCGGGGGCGGCGGCATGGGCGCGAGCGGACCAAGCGCGCGGAGAAGGCGGCGACGCCGCCCGGCATGCAGCAGGCCACGCCGGTGGCGATCTTCGGCGACTGGAACGTGTTCGTGAACGGCGACGGCCGCAACAAGCTCTGCTACGCCATCGCGCAGCCGCAGACGCGCTCGCCCAAGACCCTGAAGCGCGACACCGCCTATCTGTTCGTGAGTGTGCGCAAGGGCGAGAACGTCCAGAACGAGGTGGCGGTGATGCTGGGCTTCCCGTCGAAGCCCGCGGCCTCCCAGATCAAGCCCGGCTCCGCGGCCGCGCCCACCGATCCGAGCCTCAACCTCGGTGCCAGCCGCTACGGCCTCGTGGTGAAGGACGGCAATGCCTGGCTGCAGAACCCCGCCGAGGAGGCGCGGGTCGTCTCGGAGATGAGCGCCCGCAACCCCAAGCTCGTGATCAAGACCACCTCGCTGCGCGGGAACCCGACGAGCGACGAATACGCCCTCGGCGGGTTCGCGGAAGCCCTGAAGCGCACCCGCGACGAGTGCGGCCGGTAGCGCGCGGGGCGGCGCGCGGGTCAGGCCCGGCGCAGCGCGGGGCGATGCGCCCGCGCGGCCGGCCGGCTCGGGGCACGCATGCGCGCGCGGGCCGCCCGGGCCGCCTGCTCGGCCGTGCGGAACACGGCGCCGTCGAGACCGTCGAACGCGCGCGCCGATGAGAAGAACCGGACGCCGCGCCCCTCGGGCACGGCGATCCCGGCGGTGACCTCACCGATCTCGATCACCCGGGCCGGTTCGGCAGGCCCGATGGCCGGGTCTGCGAAATCGGGACGGTCTTCGGGCTGGAACTCTGCGAGACTGTGCATCGGACTGGGAACTCCCTGGGCCGGCATATCGCCGTGCCGGATCGCGTGGGCTGCTGCGGACGGTCGACGGGGCTAGCGTCGACAGCGCCGACGGGCGGCGGGGCAGCAGGGCGCGTTCAGGAGCGGGTGTCGAAGGGACGGTGTTCGCAGGACCATCGGATGTCCTCCAGACTGAAGGACCGCGCGGCACGGGGCCGTCGCAGTGCTTTAGCGTTTGATCACGCGGCGCAAGCTACGCTTCTCAAATCACCGCGGCCGGGCCGGCGGAGCGCCCGGGCGTTCAGCCCGGCCGGCACCCTGAAAATGGGCGTGGCGCCGCACACCGTCAACGGAACGGACTTCCGATTTTCGGTGCCCGCCTGGCAGGAATCCGGTGCCGGCCGCGCTCGGGGGAGGCGGGATCGTTCAGGCGGCGGCGATCACCGCGGCGAGGTCGGAGAAGTCCGAGAAGATCCGGGTCGCGCCGGCCTCCGCGAGGCCGGTGCCCGCCGGGTCGTGCCCCCAATGGCCGCCCCCGGTGAAGCCCGCCACCCGCATGCCGGCGCTCCGGGCCGCCGTGACGCCGGGCACGCTGTCCTCGATCACCAGGCAGGCGGCCGGAGCGGCGCCCATGCGCGCGGCGGCAAACAGGAACAGGTCGGGGAACGGCTTGCCCCGTGCCACCTGGGCCGAGGAGAAGACGTGCTCGCCGAACAGCGGCAGCAGCCCGGTCAGGGTCAGGGAATGGCGCAGCCGCACCGGGTCGCTGCTCGACGCGACGCAGACCGGCAGGCCCACGGCGGCGACCGCCTCGGCGACGCCGCGCATCGCCCGCAACTCCGCGTCGAACAGCGCCAGGGTCTCGGCCTTCACCGCCTCGATGAAGCCGGCGGGTGCGGCGACCCCGTAGTCGCTGGCGATATGGGCCATGATCGAGGGCATCGCGGTGCCGGTGAAGCGGGCCCGCACGGTGGCGAAGTCGATATCGACGCCGATCCGGTTCAGTCCGGCCGTCAGGCAGGCGAGGCTCAGGGGCTCGCTGTCCACCAGAACGCCATCGCAATCGAAGATCACGAGGCCGAGATTCGTCGCGCGCGCGTTCAAGGTCGACCGCTCTCCCGCGGCCCGCCGCCGCGGGGCGAGCCTGTGGCACGGGCCCGGCGACCCGGCAACCGCGCGGATCGACGCTCGCCCCGGACGCGCCGCAGACGCGCCGCTGGCGCTTGCACCTTGCGGTCCGGACCCATACTCCCGGGGCGGGCGCCCTCGGGCGCGCCGGCGAAAGCCCAAACGGTCCGTAAGGCAAGGCTCAGAAGGCCCCGCGATGTTCCGCTTCCTGGCCCGCGTCCTGGGCTTCCTGCTGATGGCCGGCGGCTTCGTCGCGCTGATCTATGACGGCGCCCGTTCCATCGCCAACAACGGCCTGCGGGTGACGCCCCTCTCCGACGTGATCGCCACCCTGTTCAAGGACAAGGCCAGCGCCCTGCAGGGCAGCGTGGAGGGGGCGGCGCCCTGGCTCTGGCACATCCTGGGCCTGCCGCTCACCCTGGCGCCGGCCTCCCTGATCGGCCTGGGGCTCGGCGCGGTGCTGCTCTGGCTCGGCCAGCCGGGCCGCGAGCCGATCGGCTTCCTGACGAAGCCCTGACGAAGTAATGACGAAGCCCTGGCGCTCGGGCGCGGCCTAACGGCCCGCGAGCCGGGCCTTGGCCTCCGCCAGCGCCCCCTTCAGCCGTTCGACCTCGGCGGTCAGCGCGTAGCGCTCGCTGACGTCGAACTGCGAGGCGAAGAAGTAGACGACCCGGTCCGCCTCATCCCGCACCGGCCCGACATAGAGGGCGTTCTGGAAGGTCGAGCCGTCCTTGCGATAGTTGAGGAGGTCAACCCGGATGTCCTCCTCCCGCCGGATGGCCTCGCGCAGGCGATCGACGGCCTCCGCCTCGGTTTCGGGACCCTGCAGGAAGCGGCAGTTGCGGCCGATCACCTCCATCCGGGTATAGCCGGTCAGCGTCAGGAAGGCGTCGTTCACGAAGACGATCGGGTTGTCGTGCTGGGCCGGATCCGTGATGATCATCGGCATCCGCGTCGCGCGCACGGCTGCGGCGAACGGATCGCCCCGCTGCGACCCCACCTTCACATTGTCCGGCACGTGGCTCGTGGCAGTCCCGCCCGTCTCCATGCGGATCAGCCCTTCCCAACGCCGCTCGGAGCGGCCATTCGATCAGTGTCTCTCGGGGGTACAAGCCGGAATTCGCGTCCGAGGTCCAGTCTCGCGTCAAGGTTTCGCGTCGCCGGGCCGCCGAACGCTTTTCCGGCCGCCTCCGCCTCCCCATATCGGCGGGAGTTCGACACCGGAAGGCAAGCCGATGTTTTCGTTCCGCAAGCGTCCCGAAATGCCGGCCCCGGCCGACGCCCTGCCGGGCCGCCCGACGCCGGTCCCGACAGCCGAGACGCATTTCGTCAACGGCAACCCGCTCAAGGGGCCGTATCCGCCGGGCATCGAGACGATCGTGCTGGGGCTCGGATGCTTCTGGGGCGCCGAGCGCCGGTTCTGGCAACTGCCCGAGGGCGTGTTCGTGACGGCGGTCGGCTATGCCGGCGGCTACACGCCGAACCCCACCTACGAGGAAGTCTGCACCGGCCAGACCGGCCACAACGAGGTCGTGCTGGTGGCCTTCGATCCGGCGGTGCTGTCCCGGGAGGCGGTGCTGCGGACCTTCTTCGAGAGCCACGACCCGACGCAGGGCATGCGCCAGGGCAACGATGTCGGCACGCAGTACCGCTCCGGCATCTACACGGTCGGCCCCGACCAGGAGGCCACGGCCCGGGCCGTGCGCGACGCCTACGCCGAGGCGCTCCGGACGCGCGGCTTCCCCGACGTCACCACCGAGATCAAGCCGCTGGAGCGGTTCTATTTCGCGGAGGCCTACCACCAGCAGTACCTCGCCAAGAACCCGGCGGGCTATTGCGGCCTGGGCGGCACCGGCGTCAGCTGCCCGGTGGGAACCGGCGTCGCCGCCTGAGCCTCACGGGCTCCGTCCGTCGGGCCGCGTCTGCGGGCCCGGCAACGGGGCGGCGCTGCCGTGCGGCGGCGGCGTGCTGTTCGGGCTGCGGAGCACGATCAGCACGCTGCCCAGCACCGAGAGGGCGACGGCGGTCGCGAAGAGGATGAAGAGCCAGCGGGGCATCCGCAGGCGTTAGCACATCGCGTCCGGCGCGCCGAGCGACCAGTCTCGCCGGGCGGATCGTTTCCGCGCCGCTCATCCCTTCGACTGTGCCACCGTCAGCGCGGGTGGCCCGCGGCCGGGTCGCCGCGCCCGCGCTGACGGCCGCCCCGCCTCCGCGCCTCCGCCCTACGGCGCCTTCAGAACCGCCCGGCAGGCGTTGGGGAGCGCGGCCATGGTCATGGCGGGCTTGGGCTTCGGCGGCACCTTCGGGGGCTTCGGATGCAGCACCGCATCCGAGAACCAGTAGCTGAGGTCGTCGCAGCCGTCGCCCGGCGGCGGCGCGCCCTGCGGCTGGCAATCCTCCTGGCCGGCCGGACAGGCGAGCCGGATATGGTAGTGGTAATTGTGCCCGTACATCGGGCGCACCTTGGACATCCAGCGGCTGCCCGCGGCGTCGCGGCACAGCGCCTTCTTGATCGCCGCGTTGACGAAGATGCGCTCCACCTCCGGCTGCTCGGCGGTGACCTTGATCAGTTGCAGGTGCGTCGGCGTCCAGACCTCCGGATCGATGTCGAGGCGGTCGCGGCGGACCATGTCGGTGGCCGAGGTCTCCTCGCGCTCCGCCCGGCTCATGCGGTGGTCGGGCATCGGCGTCAGCCAGACATCGGCGTCGATGCCGATCTGGTGCGAGGCGTGGCCGGTGATCATCGGGCCGCCCCGGGGCTGGGCCATGTCGCCCACGAGGAGGCCGGGCCAGCCGACCCGGGCCGCCTTCTGCGACAGGCGCTCGATGAAATCGACGAGGTAGGGCGTGCCCCACATCCGGTTGCGGGACGGGCGCATGACCTGCCAGTTCGGACCGTCCAGCGGCAGCGCCTCACCCCCGGAGAAGCAGCCCTTGGCATAGAAGCCGTAGATGTGCGCCGGCCCGGAGGCCGCCTTGGTGACGCGCCCGAACAGCGCCTTGGCGGGCGTCGAGGGCGCGTCCGGATGCTCCAGGGGCGGCAGGGGCTTCGGATTGACGCTGCCGCGATCCTGGGCCTGCGCGGCGGCGGGCAGGAGCAGGGCGGCGAGCGCGAGGCTCGGGGCGAAACGCGGCATCGGCATGCGGGGGCTGTTCGTCCGGCTGGAGGGGGCGGGCGCGGGCGGCCCCCCCGAACCTCGCCCAGGGGCGGGGCGTTTTTCGGGCAGACAGCCCGCCGCGTCACGCGAAACGGTCGGGCGGATCCACCGCGACGACCCGGCGGCGCCCTAGCGGATGGGGCGGGTCACCGGTCCGCACCAGCCGGGCAGGTAGTCGGCGTCCTTGGATTTCGCCAGCGCCATCGCCCGCTCCAGAGCGGAGGAGAAGTCGCCCTCGATCCGCTTCTCCTTGATGTTCCGCCGCAGGAAGTCGGCCCACAGGAACTCGCTGAACGGGGTGGTATCCTTCGCGAAGCCGCCGGCCCGGCGCAGCTCGCCGGCGAGGCTGCGGTAGGGATCGTCCGCCAGGGCATCGACCGATTTCGGGATGTCCTTGAAGTGCTGGCGCACGCCCTCGGCATCGTAGGGATGCGCCCAGGATTTGTGGTCGCACACCGTCCAGAAGGCGTCCTTGTCGAGGTAGTGCAGGTCGGCCACCACGGTGACGAGCACGCTCTCGACCCCCTCCTCGTGCAGGGCGCGGGAGAGGTGGTGATGATCGATGATGTAATGGCGCTTCTTCGGCCCGAGCAGCGTCGGGATCATATGGGCGCCGAGGAACTCCTCCTTCTTCTCGCCGTCGTATTCCCGCCAGCGCCGCCGCTTCTCCGCCACTTCACGGTAGCCCACCGTCATCTGCGTCGGGCGCAGCTCGGCGATCGGGATTGTTCTGAGCAGCGGCTCTCGGGTGGCCATGGGATCTCCTGACTGCGGGATTTTGTCACGCGCACGTCACAAGCTATTCGGGACCGGCAGATCGGACAGGGCGCGACGCGCTCACGATTCCGGCATCGCGCGCACGGCTTCGAGGACGAAGACCCGGATCGCCGAAGACAGGTTCTGTCCGTCGCGCCCGGCATCGATCGCGCCGATGAGGGCCTGGACGGACTGGCCCCGCGCCTCCGCGATCTCCCGCAGCGCCGCCCAGAACGGATCCTCCAGGGACACGCTGGTGCGGTGGCCGGCGATCATCACGGAGTGCTTGGTGAGGCCGGCGCTCACGGGAGGCGGATCATGCGTTCGGGTCGGAATCCGGCTCGTGCCGCGCGAGGCGATGGCCCTCGTGGCGCTCGGTCTCGAGGGCCTTGCGCCGCTGCTGGAGGGTCTTGGCCTTCTTCGGCTGGCCGAAGGCGATCCGGTTGGCCTCGGCCTTCGTGTCGGCCTCGGCACGGGCCTTCGCCTTGCGGATCTGGCGCAGATTGATGATCTCGGCCACGGATCGCCTCCCGTAACCGGCGCGGGAGGCTCCGCGCCGGGACGTCACACAACAATCAGTCGGCGCTCGGCGCCAGCATCGTCTCCGGCCGGACCACGCGCTCGAACTCCGCCTCGGTGACGTAGCCGAGGCGCAGGGCCTCCTGCTTGAGGGTGGTGCCGTTCTTGTGCGCGGTCTTGGCGATCTCGGCGGCCTTGTCGTAGCCGATCGAGGGGGCGAGCGCGGTCACCAGCATGAGCGAGCGGCTCATCAGGTCGGCGATCTTGTCCTCGTTGGCCTTGATGCCGACGACGCAATTGTCGGTGAAGCTCACCGCCGCGTCGGCGAGCAGCCGCACCGATTGCAGCACCGCGTTGGCGATCACCGGCTTGAAGACGTTGAGTTCGAAATTGCCCTGGCTGCCGGCGAAGCTCACCGTCGTGCCGTTGCCGATCACCTGGGCGCAGACCATGGTCAGCGCCTCGCACTGGGTCGGGTTGACCTTGCCGGGCATGATCGAGGAGCCGGGCTCGTTCTCAGGGAGCGACAATTCGCCGAGGCCGGAGCGCGGGCCCGAGCCGAGGAAGCGGATGTCCTGGGCGATCTTGAACAGGCCGGCGGCGAGGGCCGCGAGCGCGCCCTGCGTGAACACCAGCGCGTCGTGGGTGGCCAGCGCCTCGAACTTGTTCTCGGCGGAGGTGAAGGGCAGCCCGGTCAGCTCCGCGACCTTGGCGGCGAAGCGGTCGGCGAATTCCGGATGGGCGTTGAGCCCGGTGCCGACCGCGGTGCCGCCCTGGGCGAGTGCCAGAACCCCCGGCAGGGTCGCGGCGACCCGCGAGCCGCCGAGCGCCACCTGGGCGGCGTAGCCGGAGAATTCCTGGCCCAGCGAGACCGGCGTCGCGTCCTGCAGGTGGGTGCGGCCGATCTTGACGATCGACGCGAACGCCTTGGCCTTGGCGTCGAGCGCGCCGTGCAGGTGGGAGAGCGCCGGCAGCAGGCGTCCCTGGATCTCGCGGGCCACCGCGATGTGCATGGCGGTGGGGAAGGTGTCGTTGGAGGACTGGCCGCGGTTGCAATGGTCGTTCGGGTGGACCGGGGACTTGCCGCCGCGCTGGCCGCCCAGCCGCTCGTTGGCGAGGCTCGCGATCACCTCGTTGGCGTTCATGTTCGACTGCGTGCCCGAGCCGGTCTGGTAGATGACCAGGGGGAACTCGTCGTCGTGGCGGCCCTCCACTACCTCGGCGGCCGAGGCCGCGATGGCGTCGGCGAGCGTCGCGTCGAGGGCGCCGAGATCCTTGTTCACCAGGGCGGCAGCCTGCTTCACCACCCCGAGGGCGTGGACGAGGGGCGCCGGCATCCGGTCGGTGCCGATCTTGAAGTTCTGGATCGAGCGCTGCGTCTGCGCGCCCCAGTAGCGATGCGCCGGAACCTCGATCGGCCCGAAGGTGTCGGACTCGGTGCGGGTGGCGGTCTCGGTGGGCGACATCGTGGCCTCTACGTCTGGTGCCGTGCGGTGCCTACTTAAATGAGGCGCGGGTGAATCGCGATGCCGGTTTTCCCGGCACCCCGACAAGAGCGAAGCTCTGTTCCCGCCGGACAAGGAGCCGATGAGCGCGACGATCGATCTGTCCGAACCCGCCGCCCGGTTCCGCCCCGTCGTGCCGCCGCCGCTGAAGGCGCCGCTCGGCCTGTTCGACTTCCTGCGGGCGGCCCGGAAGAATCCGATCACCACCTGGATGGACGCGCATTTCAAGCTGCCGGTGGTGGCGGCCGAGGGCGCGATGGGCCGGATCACCCTGGTGAGCGACCCGGCGCTGATCCGCTACCTGCTCATCGAGAACGCCGACGGCTACCGCAAGGACGACCTGCAGCGGCGTGTCCTCGCCCCGGGGCTCGGCAACGGTCTGCTCAGCGCCGAGGGCGACGAGTGGCGCCTCCAGCGCCGGACGCTGGCGCCGATCTTCAACGCCCGCACGGTCCAGGGCTTTTCGGAGGCGATGAACGCCGCCGGCGCCCGTCTCGGCCGCCGCCTCGTCCGCCGCGACGGCAAGCAGGTCGATGTGGCCCTTGAGATGACCCGCGTCACGCTCGACGTGCTGGAGCGGACGATCTTCACGCAAGGCCTGCCGAGCGATCCCGATGCCCTCGGCCGTGCGATCACGCGCTTCCTGGAAGCGGTCGGGCCGATCGACCCCCTCGACGTGTTCGGCGTGCCCGATTTCGTGCCGCGGATCGGCCGCCTGCGGGCCCGTCCGGCGGGCCGCTTCTTCGCCGAGGTGGTCGATGAGCTCATCGCCCGCCGCAAGGCGCTGATGGCGCGGGGGGAGGCGCCCCGGGACCTGCTGACCCTGCTGCTCGAAGCGCAGGATCCCGAGACCGGCAACGGGCTCTCGGATCTCGCCGTGAAGGCCAACATCGTCACCTTCATCGCCGCCGGGCACGAGACCACGGCCAATTCCCTGACCTGGACGCTCTACTGCCTGTCGCAGGATCCGGCCGCCCAGGCGCAGATCGAGGCCGAGGTCGACGCCGCCGGGCCGGGGGATTTTTCCGCGGAGCGTCTGCCGTTCACCCGGGCGGCGATCGAGGAGGCCATGCGCCTGTTCCCGCCGGTGCCGTTCCTCAGCCGTCAGGCGATCCGGGACGACCGGCTCGGCCGGATCAAGGTGCCGCGGGGCTCGCTGGTCATGGTGGCGCCCTGGGTGCTCCACCGCCATCATCTGCTGTGGGAGGATCCGGAGGCCTTCGTGCCGGAGCGGTTCCTGCCCGAGAACCGCGACACGATTCCGCGCTTCGCCTATCTGCCGTTCGGGGCGGGGCCGCGGGTCTGCATCGGCCAGAGCTTCTCGATTCAGGAGGCCGTGATCGTGCTGGCGCATGTGGTGCGGGCGGTGCGCTTCCGGCTGCCGGCGGATCATCCGCCGGTGACGCCGCTCCACCGGGTGACGCTGCGGCCGGAGCACGGCTTGCGCATGGACGCGGTGGCGCGGGGCTAGGCCGGGCCCGGTCACCGTGCCGCGGTGCAGGCCGGCGCCGTGCAGCAGGACGGCCGGAAGGGACGGGCGACCGAATCTGATCGACGGTCTCGAGGGTCGCGGATCGCCTGGCGATCGGGCGCGGGCTCCCCGCAGCCGCCGACAGCATCGACGGCGCGACCGTGTCGTCCCCCGTACGACGCCCGGCCGTCGATCCGGCCCGGGAGACGCTCAGCTCTTCTTGCGGAAGGCGTCCAGGCTCACGACCTCGGCGCTACCCTCCTCGCCCTCCTTCTTGGCGGCGGGGCGGGGGGCCTTGTCGTCGGACTTGCCGGCGGCTTTCTCGCCCTGAGCGGCGGGAGCGGGCAGCCCCTTCGGCGCACCGGAGCCGATCGTGGCGAGACCGGCGCTCTTGGGCCGCACCTCGCCGGGTTCCGAACCGGCCCCGCGCGGGCCGGGCTTGGCCGCCGGGGCGGCGTTCGCCTCCTCGGGGGTTTCGCCGGCTTCGCTGAGATCGAACTTCAGGCCGAACTGCACGGAGGGATCGAAGAAGCCCGACAGGGCGTCGAACGGCACCAGCAGCCGCTCCGGCACCCCCGAGAAGGACAGGCCGACTTCGAAGGCGTGCTCGGTGACGTTGAGGTCCCAGAACTGGTGCTGCAGGACGATCGTCATGTCCTGCGGGTACTTCTCCCGCAGGGCCTGCGAGATCCGCACGCCGGGCGCTTCCGTCCGGAACGAGACGTAGAAGTGATGCTCGCCCATCAGGCCCTCGCGGGCCGCGTCGGTCAGCACCTTGCGGACCACGCCGCGCAGGGCGTCCTGTACCAGTAGATCGTAGCGGATGAGGTCGTCTGCCATCTGCGGTTGCGCTCTCGCCCGGTCTGCCCGGCGCCCCGCCGCGGATGGCTGGACCGAGGATTGGAAGTGGAGGCTTCTGTTGCCAGGTGCCTCCGAACCCCGCCTATGCGGTGCTACCCGCTAGGACTTTAGGTCGGTATTGGGGACCGCTTACGCGGCCACCGCCACCGGAGCAAAGTTGTCGTTGGCAACTATTGCAAAGGCCCGATAACGGCGGAACCATGCCGAGCGAAAGTCCAACCTTTACGCCCTCGTCGATCCTATTTCGCCCCCGCCAAAGCCCAGGCTAAGATCACGCGCCTTGCGGCAGCATGTCCTGGGCTCGGGTGGAGGCGCCGGGTACCGCCCCCGGGTCCGATAGGTTTATTGCGAAGAACGTTTATCGCCATAGCCGGCCTCGCGACCGGCTCCCAAGATATAGAGGGGATCGGTCCGGTTTTGAAGCCCGATCGTGTCGCGCCGCTGTCTCATTTGGAGCCTCCGGGTGAGGCTGTTGCCGGAAGCGCGCAGTCGTCTTCCGGCGCGGTGGCCGACGCCCCTCGTCCCGGCATCTGGTCGGCGGCCTGGCATCTCGGCGGGCTGGTCGCGCTCGTCGTCTTCTATCTCGGCGCCGCGAGCCTGCTCGCGCTGGCGGTCGTGCGCGTCGGGTTCGATCTGTGGAGCGGGATCGATCCGTTCCTGCCGCCGGAGCGGCGCCCGTTCCTCGGTGCGGTGGAGCTGACCCACCGTGCCTTCGCCACGGACGTCCTGCGTCAGGTGTTCCTCGCCGTTCTGGTGGTGGGTGCGGCCTGGTGGCGCGACCGGACCGGCTGGCGCCGCCGCCTCGCCCTCGACCGCGAGCGCCCGAACGGGATGCGGCCCGTCGCCCTGCTGGGGCTCCTCCTCGTCTGGCCGGTTCTGCACATCGCCTGGGTCACCGGCACCGCGGAACTGTTCGGTGCCAGCTTCGGCCAGCACGTGCGGCTGTCCCCGTTCATGAGCCAGGCCGCGGTGGCGGCGTGGCTCGCCTATCTGGCGATCCTGGCGCCCGTGGCCGAGGAGCTGCTGCTGCGCGGCGAGGCCTTCGCCCGTGCCCGGGCGGTGCTGGGGCCGGCGGGGGCGATCCTGGTCACGGCGGTCATCTTCGCCGCCGCCCACATCTCCTCCTGGGGGCTCGCCCGGCCGGTCTCCCTGCTGCCGCTCGCCCTGGCGCTCGGCTGGCTGCGCTGGCGGACCGGCCGGCTCTGGCCCGGGATCGCCCTGCACGGCTGGTCGAACCTCGCCCTCGTAACCTACCTGCTCTGGCCGGCCTGACCGCCAGCTGGTGACGGCGGTGGACAGATGTCGGCGGCGCGCTTGCCCGCCGTCGCGTCGGCGCGCAGGAATGACCGATGGACGCTTATCAGGACCTGCTCCGGCGCATCCTCGACGAGGGCGTGGCCAAGGACGACCGCACCGGCACCGGCACGCTCTCGGTGTTCGGCCACCAGATGCGCTTCGACCTGTCGGCCGGCTTCCCGCTGGTCACCACGAAGCGGCTGCACCTGCGCTCGATCATCCACGAGCTGCTCTGGTTCCTGACGGGCGATACCAACGTGGCCGCGCTCCAAGCCAACGGCGTGACGATCTGGGACGAGTGGGCCGACGCGCACGGCGATCTCGGGCCGGTCTACGGCAAGCAGTGGCGCTCCTGGGAGAAGCCCGGCGGCGGCACCGTCGACCAGATCGCCTGGGTGCTCGACGAGATCCGGCGCAACCCCGATTCCCGCCGCCTGATCGTCTCGGCCTGGAACCCGGCCGACCTCGACCGGATGGCGCTCGCCCCCTGCCACTGCCTGTTCCAGTTCTACGTGAGCGAGGGGCGGCTCTCCTGCCAGCTCTACCAGCGCTCGGCGGACGCCTTCCTCGGCGTGCCCTTCAACATCGCGAGCTACGCCCTGCTGACCCACATGATCGCCCAGGTGACCGGCCTCGGGGTCGGCGACTTCGTCCACACCTTCGGCGACGCGCATCTCTACCGGAATCACCTGGAGCAGACCCGGACCCTGCTGGGCCGGACCCCGCGCCCGCTGCCGCAGCTGCGGCTCAACCCGGAGGTCCGCGACCTCTTCGCCTTCCGGTACGAGGACATCGCCATTGCGGGCTACGAGCCGCACCCGGCCATCGCGGCCCCGGTGGCGGTATGAGCCCGATCGTCTCCCTGGTCGCCGCGGTCGCCCGCAACGGCGTGATCGGCCGCGACAACGGCCTCGCCTGGCATCTCTCCAGCGACCTGAAGCGCTTCAAGGCCCTGACCATGGGCAAGCCGATGCTGATGGGCCGGCGGACCTGGGATTCGATCGGCCGTCCCCTGCCGGGGCGTCGCACCCTGGTGCTCACCCGGGATGCCGGCTTCCGCGCCGAGGGGGTCGAGACCGTCCATGACTGGCCCTCCGCGCTGGCGGCCGCCGCCGGGGCGGAGCTGATGGTGGTGGGCGGGGCCGAGATCTATGCGCTCGCACTCCCGCAGGCCGACCGGCTCCATCTCACCGAGGTCGAGGCCGAGCCCGAGGGCGACGTGCGCTTCCCGGCCTTCGACCGCGGTCGCTTCCGGGAGACGCTCCGCGAGGCGCATCCGGCGGGACCCCGGGACGAGCACGCCTTCGCGTTCGTCGATTGGGAGCGCGTCCGCTGAGGCGCGCCGCCGCAATTGCGTTCCATGCCGCGCATGCCCACCTGCCAGCCTTGACAGCACGGGGCGCGCGCCCGCAGGTGCCTGTCGGGTGCGCGTGCTCACGCCGGGCCTGCGCATCCTGCGGGAAGATGCGTGCGTGCAGGCTCTTAAGGCTTGAGGCCGGATGCGGTCGCCTCGCGATCGATCCGGATGGCCGGGACTAGGCGGGCGAGCGTGGCCGTTCAGGCAGGGGGCGCCGGCCGGGGTATGGGCCGGGCGCGGACAGGCAGGAGACGACGTCTAGGATGCCTTGGAGCAATCAGAGCGGCGGCGGGGGCCCGTGGGGCCGGCCCGGCGGCAACGGCGGCGGTCCCTGGGGTGGTGGCGGCGGCGGCGGCAAGACGCCGCCGAATCTTGAGGACCTGCTCCGGCGCGGGCAGGACCGCCTGCGCGGTCTGATCCCGGGCGGCGGTGGCGGCTCGGGCGGCTACGGGGGCGGCGGGGCGCAGGGTGTCGGCGGCGGCCGCAGCGCGGCGGTGATCGCCGTGCTCGCCGTCGCGATCTGGCTCGCCACCGGCTTCTACACCGTCTACCCCCGTCAGGTCGGCATCGAGACGATCTTCGGCCGCTATGTCGGCACCAAGGGCGAGGGCCTGCGCTACAACTTCCCCTATCCGATCGGCGGGGTTGTGAAGCCGGATGTCGGCTCCCAGAACTCGATCCAGATCGGTTTCCGCGCCGGTCCGAACGGCCAGGGCCGCACCCGCGACGTGCCGGACGAGAGCCTGATGCTCACCGGCGACGAGAACATCGTCGATCTCGATTTCGAGGTGCAGTGGCGGGTCAACCCGCTGAAGGCCTCCGACTTCGTGTTCAACCTCCAGAACCCGGAAGGCACCATCAAGGCGATCTCCGAGAGCGCGATGCGCGAGGTGATCGGCCGCCGCAACATCCAGGCGATCCTCACCAACGAGCAGTCGAGCATCGCCCAGGAGGTGAAGGAGATGGTCCAGAAGGCGCTCGACGAGTACGGCGCCGGCGTGCGCATCGAGGTGGTGCAGCTCGTCTCGGTCAATCCGCCGCCGGAGGTGCGCCCCGCCTTCATCGACGTGAACGCGGCCCAGCAGGACGCCGACACGGCGCAGAACGAGGCCAAGACCTACGCGAGCCGCGAAGTGCCGCAGGCCCGCGGCAAGGCGTCCCAGATCGTCCAGCAGGCCGAGGCCTACCGGACCAAGGCGACCGCCGACGCCACCGGCCAGGCGGCCCGCTTCAGCGAGGTCTACGCCTCCTACAAGGCCGCCCCGGCGATCAGCCGCGAGCGGATCTTCCTGGAGACGATGGAAAAGGTACTGGGGTCCGTGAACAAGGTGATCATCGACCAGAACGGGACGCAGCCCGGGGCGGCGACCGCCGCCGGCGTGCTGCCGGTGCTGCCGCTCTCCGAGTTCGGCGCCCGCGCCCAGACCCAGACGGGAGCCGCCCGATGAAGCAGGCTCTCCGCACCGGCCTGATCGCGATCGCGGCGATCGTCGCGATCGGCCTCTACGCGTCGATCTTTACCGTCGGCCAGATGCAGCAGGCCCTGGTCCTGCAGTTCGGCCGCGTCCGCGCCGTCCTCAACGCCACCGGCGAGGAGAAGCCCGGCCTGTACTTCAAGATCCCGTTCATGGAGAACGTGGTCCTGTTCGACAAGCGCGTGCTCGACCTCGACCTGCCGGTGCAGACGGTGCTCACCGCCGACCGGCAGAACCTGGAGGTGGACGCCTTCGCCCGCTACCGGATCCTCGACCCGCTCCGCTTCTACCAGGCGGTGGGCAATATCGGGCTCGCCAACCAGCGGCTCGCGAGCTTCACCAATTCCGGCCTGCGCAACGTGCTCGCCCGCTCGACCCGCGACGCCATCGTGAAGACCGACCGCGGCCAGCTGATGCACCAGATCCAGGAGGACGTGAACCGGCAGGCCAAGGCGCTGGGCATCGAGATCGTCGACCTGCGCATGACCCGCGTCGATCTGCCCGCGCAGAACTCGGCCGCCGTCTACCGGCGGATGAAAACCGAGCGCGAGCGCGAGGCCGCCGACATCCGCGCCAACGGCGACCAGATCGCCGCCACGATCCGCGCCAAGGCCGACCGCGAGGTCACGGTGATCCTCGCCGACGCGACGCAGACCTCCGAGCAGCTGCGCGGACAGGGTGACGCGGACAAGAACCGCATCCTCGCCGAGGCGTTCGGCAAGGATGCGGACTTCTTCAGCTTCTACCGCTCGATGCAGGCCTACGAGAGCGGGCTGAAGGGACCCGACACCCGTCTGGTGATCAGCCCGACTTCGGACTTCTTCCGGTACTTCAGCGACCCGCAGGGCCGGCCCCCGGCCCCGGCGGCCCGCGGGCCGCGCGGACCGGCCGATCCGAGCGCCGCCACCGGGTCCACCACCGGGTCCGCGGCCGGGACGGCACGCTGATCGGGATGCGAGTTGGCGCCCCGGCGTCCGGAGACTACCTTGCAGGAAAACCCGCGGGCCCCCGATCATCGGTCGAGGCCCGCGGCGCCGGAAACGCGTTCTTGAAGAGGTCGACCATGCACCCCGTCGCGAGCGCCCCCGTGGCGCCCTTCGGCCGCGCCACCGCGCAGCCCCGTTCCCGCGCCCGCGCGCTGATGGCCTCGATCCTGATCGGCGCCTCCGTAGCCGCGGCCGCCCTGCCGGTTCCCGCCCTCGCCAAGGGGCCGGCCTCGCTCGCGGATCTCGCCGAGCAGGTCACCGACGCGGTGGTCAACATCTCCGCCTCCACCACCGTGGAGGCCCGCGGCGGCCGCGCCATGCCGCAGGTCCCCCCGGGCACCCCGTTCGAGGACCTGTTCGAGGAGTTCTTCAACCGGCGCGGCGGCCGAGGCGGCGGCGGCGGTGGTGACGGCGAGGCGCCGCGCGCGCAGCGCAAGTCCAATTCCCTGGGCTCCGGCTTCATCATCGACGCCGCCGGCCTCGTGGTGACGAACAACCACGTCATTGGCGACGCCAACGACATCCAGGTCATCCTGCACGACGGCACCAAGCTCAAGGCCGAGATCGTCGGCAAGGATTCGAAGATCGATCTCGCGGTCCTGCGGGTGAAGCCCCCGGCCGATCACCCGCTGAAGGCGGTGCCGTTCGGCGATTCGGACAAGATGCGCCCGGGCGACTGGGTCATCGCCATCGGCAATCCGTTCGGGCTCGGCGGCTCGGTCTCGGCCGGCATCGTCTCGGCCCGGGGCCGTAACATCGAGTCCGGACCCTACGACAACTACATTCAGACCGACGCGGCCATCAACAAGGGCAATTCCGGCGGTCCGCTGTTCAACATGGACGGCGAGGTGATCGGCATCAACACGGCGATCCTGTCGCCGACCGGCGGCTCGGTGGGCATCGGCTTCGCGGTCCCGTCGGGTACGGCCAAGCCCGTGATCGATCAGCTCCGCGATTTCGGCGAGGTCCGCCGCGGCTGGCTCGGCGTCCGCATCCAGAACGTCGACGACACCACCGCCGAGGCGCTCAACCTCAAGGGCGGGGCGCGGGGCGCCCTGGTGGCCGGCGTCGACGAGAAGGGTCCGGCCAAGACCGCCGGGATCGAGGTCGGCGACGTGATCCTGAAGTTCAACGGTGCGCCGGTGAAGGCCTCCGGCGACCTGCCGCGGATCGTGGCCTCGACCCCCGTGGGTCAGAAGGTCGACGTGGTCGTGGTCCGCAAGGGCGAGGAGGTGACGAAGCCCGTCACCCTCGGCCGCCTGGAGGACAGCGACAAGCCGCAGCTCGCCAACCTGCGCCAGCCGGAGCCCGAGAGCGCCACCCGGCAGGCGCTGGGCCTCAACCTCTCCGGCATGACCGACGAGCTGCGCAAGAAGTTCTCCATCAAGGACACCGTGAAGGGCGTGGTCGTCACCCGGGTCGACCCGAACTCGACGGCGGCCGACAAGCGGATCCAGCCCGGCGAGGTGATCGTCGAGGTCGGCCAGGAGGCGGTGAGCACCCCGGCGGAGGTGACCAAGCGGATCGACGCTCTGAAGAAGGATGGGCGCAAGTCGGTGCTGCTGCTGGTGGCGAGCGCCACAGGCGACGTCCGTTTCGTGGCCGTCGGGCTGGACTGAGCGCTGTCCCACGCGAGATCGAAGGCCGTCGCTTCGCGAGGAGCGGCGGCCTTCCTGCGTTCAGGACACCCGTGGTGCCGCGGCGCGGCACGCCGGTGCCGCGAGGCGCAGCGGTTCGCGAACCAACCGGAGATCGAGAAGCTCCGCGTATCGACACGCTCTGACATCGCGGCCGCGATGGGCGCCGTCGCCTGCGCGAAGGTCGAGCCGGTGCGCCGGCCAGTCGGTGCGATCGGCGTTCAGGCCCCGGCCGTTCCGGGCGCGGTCCTCGCCCCGACCCGCACCCTTCAGTGAGGGCTCACCCCACGAACTCCGCCGCCGCATAGCCCTGCAGGTACAGGAGCGCGGTGAGGTCGCCGTGCTCGACCCGGACCCGCGCCGCGGCGGCGACCGCGGGCTTCGCGCGGAACGCCACGCCGAGGCCGGCCTCGGTCAGCATGTCGAGATCGTTGGCCCCGTCGCCCACCGCCAGCGTCTCCGCAGGGCCGAGGGACAGCGCCTCACGGAGTTCGATCAGCGCCGCGCGCTTCTCGGCCTTCCCGACGATCGGATCCTCCACGAAACCGGTGAGCCGTCCGTCCGCCACGCCCAACAGGTTGGACCGGTGCTCGTCGAAGCCGATCATCGCCGCGATCGGGCCGGTGAACAGGGTGAAGCCGCCCGAGACCAGGCAGGTGTGGGCGCCGTGCGCCCGCATCGTCCGCACCAGGGTGCGGCCGCCCGGGGTCAGGGTCAGGTGCTCGGCGATCAGCCCGTCGACCGCACCGACCGGGATGTCCTTCAGGAGCGCCACGCGCTCGCGCAGCGCCGGCTCGAAGGCGATCTCCCCGCGCATCGCCCGCTCGGTGATCGTCGCGACATGATCCTTGAGGCCGAGCGTTCCGGCGAGCTCGTCGATGCATTCCTGCTCGATCATGGTGGAATCCATGTCGGCCAGGAACAGGCGCTTGCGTCGGTGCGCGTCGGCGGGGAGCACGGCGAGGTCGATGGGTTCACCGGCGAGGGCCGTCCGCAGCGCGTCGGTGAGGGACGCCGCGGCGGCGGGCTCGCCCGGGACGAGCAGCTCGGCCGCCACCGCGCCGTGCAGGATCCGGGGCTGGTGCTCCGTCCGCAGCACCGCGCGGGCCTCGGCCAGCACCGCATCGGTGATGGACGGCCGATCCGGGTTTGCTATCAGGACCGCGACCAGCATCGTGGAGTTTCACCTTGCCGCCAGACCGGGAGGAAGCCGGGGGGCGCCCGGCGGCGATCCTCATCGCAGGGCCCACCGCGTCGGGCAAGTCGGCGCTGGCCGCCCGGCTGGCGGAGCGTCACGGCGGCGTGGTGATCAACACCGATTCCATGCAGGTCTACGGCGACCTGCGGCGCCTCACCGCCCGGCCCGACCCGGACGAGGAGGCACGGGTGCCCCACCGGCTCTACGGGCATGTCGACGGCGCCGTGAACTATTCCGTGGGGCATTTTTCACGGGATGTGGCGGCGCTGCTGACGACGCTCGGCGGGCAAAGGCCGGTCTTCGTCGGCGGCACGGGCCTGTACTTCCGGGCGCTGGAGCAGGGGTTTTCGGAGCTGCCGCCGGTGCCCGAGGCCGTGCGCGCGCAGGTGCGGGCGGAGGCCGAGGGCCGTCCCACCGAGGCGCTGCACGCCGACCTCGCCCGCCACGATCCCGAGGGCGCCGCCCGCCTGCGCCCGAGCGACCGGATGCGGGTGATGCGGGCCCTGGAGATTTTTCTCGCCACCGGCCGGCCGATCGCGAGCTTCTACGGCGATCCGATACCCGGGCCGCTCGCCGGGTGGGCCCTCGAAAAAATCTTCCTGGCCCCCGACCGCGCCGTGTTGCGCGCCCGCATCGACGCCCGCTTCCGGACCATGATCGCCGAAGGGGCGCTGGACGAGGTCGCCCGCCTGCACAGGCGAACCCTCGACCCGCTGCTGCCGGTGATGCGCGCCCACGGCGTGCCGGGCCTGATCGCGTATCTCGAGGGGGCGATCGGACTCGAGGAGGCGATCGTCCGGGGGCAGGCGGATACCCGGGCCTACGCCAAGCGCCAGTTCACGTGGTTCCGCCACCAGATGGGGGAGGACTGGCGCTGGATGGATCCGGAGGAGGCCGCGGCGGCGCTGTGAGGCTTCCCGCGGGCTCCCTCCCCGTGCGGGTGAGGGAGCCCGGCTTCCGGAGAAGGCAGGGCCTGCACGCGGGGCAGAATCTTCTGCACCGACGCTGTCCTCGCCCGACACCCTCTCCCGCGACGGGGCGAGGGAGGGGGCTTACGGGGCCGTTTCCGACCCCTCCGGACCGCGAGGGGAGCTGCCGCCCTCAGCGCTCCAGCCGGGCCACGAGGCTCGACGTGTCCCAGCGGTTGCCGCCCATGGCCTGAACCTCGGCGTAGAACTGGTCCACCAGCGCCGAGACCGGCAGCTTGGCGCCGTTGCGGCGGGCCTCGTCCAGCAGGATGCCGAGATCCTTGCGCATCCAGTCGACCGCGAAGCCGAAGTCGAACTTGCCCGCGTTCATGGTCTTGCCGCGGTTCTCCATCTGCCAGGAGCCGGCGGCGCCCTTGGAGATCACGTCGAGCACCGCTTCCACGTCGAGGCCGGCGCGCTTGGCGAAGTGGACGCCCTCGGAGAGGCCCTGGACGAGGCCGGCGATGCAGATCTGGTTGACCATCTTGGTGAGCTGGCCGGCGCCCGCCGGGCCCATCAGCCGGCAGGCCCGGGCGAAGGACCCGATCGCGCCCTCGACCTTGGCGTAGGTCGCCGCGTCGCCGCCGCACATCACGGTCAGCACGCCGTTCTCGGCGCCGGCCTGGCCGCCGGAGACCGGCGCGTCGATGAAGCCGAGCCCCTTGGCCTCCGCGGCCGCGGCCAGTTCCCGGGCCACCTCGGCGGAGGCGGTGGTGTGGTCCACGAAGACCGCGCCCGGCGTCATGCCGGCGAGCGCCCCGTCGTCGCCCAGCACGACGCTGCGCAGGTCGTCGTCGTTGCCCACGCAGGCGAAGACGATCTCGGCGCCCTCGGCGGCCTGTCGGGGCGTGGGGGCGAAGGCACCGCCATAGATCTTCACCCAGGCTTCCGCCTTCGGCGTGGTGCGGTTGTAGACGGTGACGTCGTGGCCACCCTTCTTGGCGAGGTGGCCGGCCATCGGCCCGCCCATCACGCCGAGACCCAGGAATGCGACCTTCGCCATGGTTGTCCGCTCCTCGCAGGCCCGGACCGCGCCGGCGCCCTTCCTTCTCCGACGGCGGGCGGCGACGGAGCTCGGCAGCCTGGCCGTGAAGGGGGTCGGGGCCGTGCCGGAGACCCGATGTGACACATTGGGCGTCGTGCCGCCGCCGACGCTGCATCACAGCTCGGATCGCTTGCGTCAACGGCGGACGAATAGGATAACCCGCCCGTGTAGCCCGGGACCACGAAGTCCCAGCCGGAGCCCCCGCGCGTGGCCCCGTGCGCGAGGCGGTCGGTCAGGGAGTGGGACATGGGTACGGCGCTCGGCAGGCATGGGCCATGGGCCCTCGTGGGCGCCCTCGGCGCCGCGGCGCTGGCGATCGTGGCGAGCCAGCGGGGCGAGACCATCAACGCCCTCTGGGTCGTGGTCGCGGCGGTCTGCGTCTACCTGATCGCCTACCGCTACTATTCCCAGTTCATCGCCGACAAGGTGATGCGCCTCGACCCGAAGCGCATGACGCCGGCCGTGCGGCACAATGACGGTCTCGATTACGTCCCCACCAACCGCGGCGTCCTGTTCGGCCACCACTTCGCGGCGATCGCGGGCGCGGGCCCGCTGGTCGGCCCGGTGCTCGCCGCCCAGATGGGCTACCTGCCCGGCATGCTCTGGATCCTGGCCGGCGTGGTCCTCGCCGGCGCCGTGCAGGACTTCATGGTCCTGTTCGTGTCGATGCGTCGGGACGGCCGGTCGCTCGGCGAGCTGATCCGGGCCGAGCTCGGGACGATTCCCGGCATCATCGCGCTGTTCGGCACCTTCCTGATCATGGTGATCCTGCTGGCCGTGCTGGCCCTCATCGTGGTCAAGGCGCTCGCCGAGAGCCCCTGGGGCACCTTCACGGTGATGTCGACGATCCCGATCGCCATGCTGATGGGCGTCTATTCCCGCTATATCCGGCCCGGCAAGATCGGCGAGGTCTCGATCCTGGGCTTCGTCCTGCTGATGCTGGCGATCGTGGCCGGCGGCTCGGTGGCGGCGAGCCCGGTCTGGGGACCGGCCTTCACCTTCACGGGCCCGCAGCTCTGCTGGATGCTGATCGGCTACGGCTTCGTCGCCTCGATCCTGCCGGTCTGGCTGCTGCTCGCTCCGCGCGACTACCTGTCGACCTTCCTCAAGATCGGCACCATCGTCGGGCTGGCGCTCGGCATCGCGGTCGTGGCGCCGCACATGCAGATGCCGGCGGTCACCAAGTTCGTCGACGGCACCGGTCCGGTCTGGGCGGGCAGCCTGTTCCCGTTCCTGTTCATCACCATCGCGTGCGGCGCGGTCTCGGGCTTCCACGCCCTGATCTCGTCGGGCACCACCCCGAAGCTGATCGCCAGCGAGGCCGATGCCCGCTTCATCGGCTACGGCGGCATGCTGATGGAATCCTTCGTGGCGATCATGGCGCTGGTCTCGGCCTGCGTGATCGACCCCGGCGTCTACTTCACCATGAACTCGCCCGCCGCCCTGCTCGGCACCACGCCCGAGACCGCCGCCGCCGCGGTGACCAAGCTCGGCTTCGCCACCACCCCGGAGGTGATCACCCAGACCGCCGCCGATGTCGGCGAGCACACGATCATCTCCCGCGCCGGCGGCGCCCCGACGCTCGCGGTGGGCATGGCCCACATCATCTCGTCGGCCATCGGCGGCAAGGCGATGATGGCCTTCTGGTACCATTTCGCGATCCTGTTCGAGGCGCTGTTCATCCTCACGGCCGTGGACGCGGGCACCCGCGCCTGCCGGTTCATGGTGCAGGATCTGGTCGCGCTGGCGGTGCCGTCGTTCAAGAACACCACGTCGTGGGGGCCGAGCATCGCGGCCACCGCCATCTCGGTGGGGGCCTGGGGCTACTTCCTCTACCAGGGGGTGACCGACCCGCTCGGCGGCATCAACACCCTGTGGCCGCTCTTCGGCATCTCGAACCAGATGCTGGCCGCGGTGGCGCTGACGCTCTGCACGGTGGTGATCTTCAAGATGAAGCGCGAGCGCTACGCGTTCGTGACCATCATCCCGACCGCGTGGCTGTGCATCTGCACCCTCACGGCCGGCTGGCAGAAGATCTTCTCCGCCGATCCGAAGATCGGCTTCCTGGCGCACGCCCAGCGCTACGCGGCCGCCGCCGCGGAGGGCAAGATCCTGGCCCCGGCCAAGAACGCCGACCAGATGAGCCAGATCATCCTCAACGACCGGATCGACGCGGTGCTGGCGGCCCTGTTCATCGGCCTCGTCGTCGCCATCGCGGGCTTCGGCATCGCCGCCTGCCTGAAGGCGTGGCGCGCGGATCGCTGGACCGCCCTGGAAACCGAGCCCCACATGGTCCCGGCGGAGTAGGGGGAGGGCCATGCGGCAGCCGTCGAACCTGCGGGATCGCCTCCGGACGCTGTCCAAATGCGTCTGCGACGGCGCCCGGCTGATGGTGGGGCAGGGGGACTACGCGGCCTATGCCGAGCATGTCCGCCGCACCCATCCGGACCAGGCGCCGATGACCGAGGTGGAGTTCTTCCGCAACCGGGAGAACGCCCGCTTCGGCGTCGGCAACACCGCGGGCTTCCGCTGCTGCTGAACGCGGACCCGATGCGGCCCGGCCGGCGTTCTTCAGGCCGGAGGGCCGCCCCGCCCTCGCGAGACGCGGAGCACCGATGACCGACGAGAGCGTGCAGGCCCCGATCGAGCCCCGGGCCGTCAACATCGCCCATGCCTGGGAGCGGGCCTACTGGGCGCGCCGGTTCATGGTTCCGGTGGAGCAGGTCGAGGCCGCCGTGGCGGCGGTCGGCGACGATCCGGCCCGCGTGGCGGCCCATCTCGGGCGGGACTGGCCGGGCCACGAGCCCGCCACCTGAGCGCTCGTCCTCCACGATCCCGGGCTTAAGCTCGGCCGCATCTTGACTCGGCGGCCACAATATCCGCCATCTCAGGCCCGACGGGAGGTCGGCATGAGCATTTTCCAGGACGCCATCCTTCGGTTTGGCCGCACGATCATGTCGTATGCGGGCGACGCGGTCTTCCTGCAGGCTGCGGTTTCGTCCGCCGCCAACGTCATCGTGGCGGATGGGGACGTGGGCGAGGAGGAGATCGAGTCGGCCATCACCGGCATTCGCGCCAACCCGATCCTCGAGAAGTCGTACGACACGCTGCGCGTCGAGCAGGAGCTCTATGAGGCGATCGCCCGAGCCAAGACCCGGGCCGGGCGCATTGAGAACCTGCGCCACGTCGGCGCCATCGCGGAGCGGCCGATCGAGCAGCGCCAGGACGTGTTCCTGATCGGCGCCGACGTGGCCGATATCGACGGGATCAGCGCGGTCGAGCACAAGGCGCTCGACGAGATCGCCGCCGCGCTGCAGGTCGACAAGTCCGCGCTGCTGCGGTGATCCAGAGGGCGCAGCGCCCGGCGGACGCGGGGACGCTGCGCCGAGATGTCTCGCCAACCCGCCCCCTTATCCTGAGGGGCCGGAGCGCCGCGGAGGCCTCGAAGCAGACCGCCAGTCGGCGCCGCGATCCCTGGCGCCCGCCTTCGAGTCCCGCGACGCGGGCACCGCAGGATGACGGCGCAGCGGGATGCGGGGCATGAGGGGGGGCGACCGCAACCCTGCGGCGATGCGGTCCGGCCCTTGCTTGACCGGACGTGATCGCGAAACAATCCGGGTCTAGCCGGTGAGCCGGTACACAGCGCGGAATTGCCGGCCCGCCGCCGGCCGGCGGAGACCGCATGGGCCTCGTCCTCTACGCCCTCAAGTTCCGGATCACGACCTACGTGCTCGCCGTGCTGATGATGCTCGGCGGCGTCGGCGCGATCCTCGTCACGCCCAAGGACGTGCTGCCGGTCGTCGACATCCCGGTCGTCGTGGTGGTTTGGACCTATACCGGCCTGTCGGCGCCGGAGATGGAACAGCGCATCACGACCTACGCCGAATACGGGATCTCCAATAACGTCAACAGCATCCGACGGATGGAGTCGACGACGCTCCAGGGCACGGCGGTTCAGCGGATCTACTTCGACCCGTCCGTCAGCCTGGATCTCGCCATCGCCCAGGTGGTCTCCTCCACCAACTCGATCCGCGCCGTGATGCCCACCGGCACGCAGCCGCCGGTGATCGTGCGCTACTCCGCCTCCTCGGTGCCGGTGATCCAGCTCGCCCTGACCTCGGCCAAGCAGAGCCTCAACGAGGTCTACGACTACGCCCAGTACCGGATCCGCCAGACCCTCGCGCAGGTCCCGGGCTCGACCCTGCCGTCGCCGTTCGGCGGTGCGCCCCGGCAGATCATGGTCGATCTCGACCTCAACGCCCTCCAGGCGCTCGGCCTGACGCCGCTCGACGTCACCAACGCCATGACGGCCCAGAACCTGACGGTGCCGTCCGGCCTCGCCAAGATCGGCGAGCAGCAATATCCGGTCCAGCTCAACGGCACCCCGCCCTCGATCGAGACCCTGAACCTCGCGCCGATCAAGGTTGTGGCCGGCCAGCCCGTGCTGATGCGCGACGTCGCCTATGTCCGCGACGGCGGCCCGCCGCAGGTCAACGTGGTCAGCGCCGACGGCCAGCAGGCCGTGCTGATGCAGATCATCAAGAACGGCAACGCCTCGACGCTGAACGTCGTCAACAACGTCAAGGCGGCGATGCCGACGATCCGCGCCGCCGCCCCCGACGGCCTGTCGATCAAGCCGCTGTTCGACCAGTCGGTCTTCGTGTCGAACGCCATCGAGGGCGTGCTGCACGAGGCGCTGACCGCCGCGGCCCTGACGGGGCTGGCGATCCTGCTGTTCCTCGGCTCCTGGCGCTCGACCATCATCGTGCTGATCTCGATCCCGCTCTGCGTGATGACCTCGCTCGCGGTGCTGGCGGCGCTCGGCGAGACCATCAACGTGATGACGCTGGGCGGCCTCGCCCTGGCGGTGGGCATCCTGGTGGACGACGCCACGGTGGCGATCGAGAACACCTACCGGCTGTTCGAGGAGGGCGAGGAGTTCCGCGAGAGCGTGGTCCACGGCGCCGCCGGCATCGCCAAGCCGGCGCTGATCTCGACGCTCGCGATCTGCGCGGCCTTCACGGCGGTGTTCGCGCTGACCGACACGCCGAAATACCTGTTCACCCCGCAGGCGCTCGCGGTCGTGTTCGCGATGCTGACCTCCTACCTGCTCTCGCGCACCCTGGTGCCGCTGCTGATCGACGTGATCGTGGCGCCGGAATACCGGCAGAAGCACGCCAAGGACCGGGCGGAGCACGAGTCCCCCCGCCGGGGCCGGATCGCCCGGGCCGCCGGTCTCGTCGGCGCCCCCGTGATGCGGCTCGCCGGCTGGATCCATGGCCACTTCGAGCGCGGCTTCGCGCGGTTCCACCGGGGCTATGTCGGCCTGCTCCACGCGGTGCTGCGCCACCGGATCGTCACCGTCGGCGTCGTCGGCGGCGTGCTCGGGCTGACCGGCGTGCTGTTCGCCTTCGTGGGCCAGGATTACTTCCCGCAGATCGAGGCGAGCCAGATGACCCTGCATCTGCGCACCCGCACCGGCATGCGCATCGAGACCGCCCGGCAGGTCTTCGCCGAGGTCGAGGGCACCGTCCGCGAGGTGATCCCGGCGGATGAGATCGATCAGATCCTGCAGAATCTCGGCCTGCCGTCGAACAACTACAACTTCGCGTTCTCGGACGGCTCGTTCGTCTCCTACAATGACGGGCAGATGCTCATCAGCCTGAAGGAGGGGCACGGCCCGGTGGCCGGCTACATGAAGCGCCTGCGCGACGTGCTGATGAAGCGCTTCCCCGACGTGACCGTCTATTTCCAGCCCGCCGACATGATCACCCAGATCCTGAATTTCGGCGTCCTCACGCCGATCGACGTGCAGGTCTCAGGCCGGCACAAGGAGAAGGATCTGGAGGTCGCCCAGCGCATCGTCCAGCGGCTGAAGCACACGAAGGGCCTCGTCGACGTCCACCTGCAGCAGATCGTCAACGCGCCGCAATTCTACGTCGACGTCGACCGGCGCCTCGCCTCCGAACTCGGGCTCACCGAGCAGCAGGTGGCGCAGAACATGAACATCTCGCTGTCGGGCAGCTACCAGGTGACGCCGAACTTCTGGCCCGACCCGAAGACCGGCATCCCCTACCAGCTCTGGGTGCAGACGCCCGAATACCGCAACAGCTCACTCACCGATCTGCGCAACACGCCGATATTCGTGCGGGCGGCCGCCACCTCCGGCTCGGGCCCCGGCGTGCTCACCCTGCTCTCGAGCCTCGCCGACATCCGTCGGACGCCGACGCAGACCATGATCAGCCACGTCAACATCCAGCCGACCTTCGACATCTTCGCCTCGGTGCAGGACCGGGATCTCGGCACGGTGGCCCGCGCGATCGACGCCATCGTCCAGGACGAGCAGAAGAACCTGGAGGCGCCCGACAAGATCGTGGTGCGCGGCCAGATCGAGAACATGCGCTCGGCCTTCTTCCGCCTGGAGATCGGCCTCGGCATCGCGCTGATCGCCGTCTACCTCTTGATGGCGGTGAACTATCAGAGCTGGGGCGACCCGTTCGTGGTGATCGCGGCCCTGCCGATGGCGTTCTGCGGCATCACCTTCGCGCTGTTCGTCACCGGCACGACCTTCTCGATCCCGTCGATCTTCGGGGCGATCATGTCGGTGGGCATCGCCTCGGCGAACTCGATCCTGCTCGTCACCTTCGCCAAGGAGCACCGGGAGGCGACGGGCTGCAGCGCCCTGGAGGCGGCGATCACCGCGGGCGAGACCCGGCTCCGGCCGGTGCTGATGACCGCCTCGGCGATGTTTTTGGGATTGATCCCGATGGCGCTGGGCACCGGCGAGGGCGGCGAGCAGAACGCGGCGCTGGCCCGCGCCGTCATGGGCGGCATCGCCTTCGCGACGCCCGCGACCCTGCTGCTGGTGCCGTTCCTCTACGTGCTGATGCGCGGCGGTCCGGCCCGGCCGGTGCAGGATTACCTGGAGCCGGAGGGGCGACCGGCGGCGGCCTGAGCGCCGGACGCGCGGCTCTCGCCTCCCCCGCGTGGGGAGGCCTTGGAGGTGGGGGTGCAGGCGGCGCCGGGACGCTCGATCCTGCACCTTTCCGAGCCCCACCCCGTAAGGAGGAGGGGAAACGGCTCACCTCTCCTTGAACCCGCATTCCGGCGTGTCGTCGGCGTTGCCGTGATACGTCTACGGCAGGAACAGCCTCGGGCCGGCGTGGTGGCGTCGTGCGGTGCCTATCCGATCAGTAGCGCCGCTCCATCCGTCGCTCGTGCCGGTCCATCCTCCGGTCCTGCCGGTTGACCTGCCGGTCCATGCGCCGCTCGTGTCGATCCATCCTGCGATCGTGCCGACGCTCCATGCCGAGGGTCTGCGCCTTGAGGATCAACCCGTCTGCGACGCCGGCCGCCTCGACCGCAGGCCGAGATGTGCCGAAGGGCGCTGCCATCGCGCCGCTTCCCAGGCCGAGCGCGAGGGCTGCGGCGACGGAAAACCCCGCCAACTTCAGATGCGACATCGCCCTCTCCCTCGCTTGGTCGTTGCCGTCAGGACCGACCCTCGCAGTCTTGCGGATTTTTCGTGCGCTGCTTGATCGACGGAGACAATCCGAACGGAATGCGGCGCACGCCATGGCGCGACAGCGCAGCCGGGATCGTCGCGGATCGGAGGCGTCCGGCGGATTGACGGGATCGATCGGGTTCAGGCCCTGACGGACGCCGCGCGCGCCCTGCGGCCTCCGGGGCGACGAGATCCACGCCATCGCTTGCCGGAGCCGCGCTCCTCCCCCTTGCGGGGTGGAGTTGGAGGTGGGGGCGCAGGATGAGGCGGTGCGGTGCCTTCTGCACCGCCCCACCCGTGACCCCTCCCGGCAGGGGGAGGGGATGCGCGCTGCCCTGTCGGAACGGGGTGTCAGACCGAGCGGTGTGGATCCTGAGGCCCGCAGGGGGAGAGGAGCGGCGGGCGTCGGTTCGGAACCGCCACGCCCGGACACCGCTGCGCCGTGCGGACCGCACGAATATCCTCAGCCCTCCTTGAAGCCGTATTCCGGCGTGTCGTCGTCGTTGCCGTAATACTTGTACGGCAGGAACTTGCCCGACATGGTGAGCTTCACCCGGTCGCCCTTGTTGTTGGCCTCGCGGGCCATGTCCATGTTGAAGTCGATCGCCGACATGATGCCGTCGCCGAACTCCTCCTGGATCAGCTCCTTGAAGGTCGTGCCGTAGACCATCACCAGCTCGTAGAACCGGTAGATCAGCGGGTCGGTGGGCGGCAGCGACGGGATCGAGCCGCGGTAGGGCGGCTCGTTGAGCATCCGCTCCTCCGCCTCGGTGAGGCCGAAGAGTTCGGCCGCCCGCTTGGCCTGGGCCTTCGGTAGCTTCATCTGGCCGAGGCACGCGGCGGTGATCAGGAACGGCGACAGGCCGCCGATCGCCTCGTGGATGTGCTTCCAGGTCCAGCCCTTCTCGCGCTTGATGTCGAGAAGCTTCTCGGTGAGGTCCTCGCGCTTCATGGTCGGCTCCTGGGTTTCAATCTGCGATGGGTTCGGTGAGGCCGCGTCGTCCGCGGCCCCACCCACCCCGATGCGGGGTGCGCGTCCGGATCGCGACCGGTGAGGGGATACGGTCGCGACCGGACGCGGACATCCGCCGATCATCGGCCTGGCGTGCTATCGGGAGCGGCGCCGGCCGACGGGCGGACCCCCTCCACGGCGCAAGCGGTATGCCAGCCGCGGAAATTCCGGAATCGCCAGCGCCGGCAGGAGGTTGGCCGGTCTAGGTGAGAATCACGACATCTCGTTGGAAACGAGATATCGTCAGACCATGACGACATATCGTGACACCGGCGAGATGGGCGCGTTCGGAGCAGTCTTCGAGGCGAGCCCGGATCCCATGCTGGTGCTCCTGCCCGAGGAGGACCGGATCGCCGACGCCAACGCGGCGGCGGCGCGTCTCCTCGGTCACGGGCGTCCGGCGCTGCGGCGGGCCCGGGCCAGCGCGCTGTTTCCGGGCCAGCTCGCGGCCCTCACGGCGTTCACCCAGGCCGTCCTGGCAAAAGGGCATTGGTGGACGCGGACCCTGGCGCCCCGCGACGCGGAGGGCCGCGACCTGCGGGTCGAGACCGTGGCCTTCCCGCTTCCGGGCGAACAGATGCGCCTCGTCGTGGCGCTCGCGGATCCGGACGCCCTCCACCGCCGTCAGGTCGACGGCGAGGCCGAGGCCCATATGCGCGCGGGCCTCTCCGAGTGGCAGCGGATGGAGCGGATCTTCCGCGACATCGAGCGGGGCAACCAGCTGATCCTGCGCGCGGCCGGGGAGGGGATCTACGGCGTCAACGCGGAGGGCGTGACCACCTTCGTCAATCCGGCCGCCGCGCGCATGCTCGGCTGCGAGGCCGCCGACCTCGTCGGCCGGGACATGCATGCCGCCGTGCACCACACCCGCGCCGACGGCAGCCACTACCCCCATCGCGACTGCCCGATCTACGCGGCGTTCCGCGACGGGATCGTGCATCAGGTCGATCACGAGGTCTTCTGGCGCGCCGACGGGACGTCCTTCCCGGTCGAGTACACCTCGACGCCGATCCGCGACCGGGGGCGCCTGCTCGGCGCCGTCATCGTGTTCCGCGACATCAGCCAGCGCCGGGAGGCCGAGGCCCGGCTGACGAGCGCGCTCGCCGAGGTCGACTCCCTTCGGGAGCGCCTCGAGCTGGAGAACGCCTACCTCAAGGAGGAAATCCGGGCCGAGCGCCAGCACCAGGGCATCATCGGCCGCTCCCCCGCCATCGCGGCCACGCTGCGCCAAGTCGACCTCGTGGCCGGAACCGACGCCACGGTGCTGATCACCGGCGAATCCGGCACCGGCAAGGAACTCATCGCCCGGGCGATCCACGAGGCGAGCCGCCGCAGCGCCCGCCCGATGATCCGGGTGAACTGCGCGGCGATCCCCCGCGAGCTCTTCGAGAGCGAGTTCTTCGGCCATGTCAGGGGTAGCTTCACCGGGGCGCTGCGCGACCGGATCGGGCGGTTCGAACTCGCCGATGGCGGCACGCTGTTCCTCGACGAGGTCGGCGAGATCCCCCTCGACCTCCAGGGCAAGCTGCTGCGCGTCCTGCAGGAGCGCTCCTTCGAGCGGGTCGGCGAGGCCCGCACCCGCGCGGTGGACGTGCGCGTGGTCGCGGCCACCAATCGGGACCTGCGCGCCGAGGTCCGGGCGGGCCGCTTCCGGGAGGATCTCTACTTCCGCCTCAACGTCTTCCCGATCCAGGCGCGGCCCCTGCGCGAGCGGCCCGAGGACATCCCGCCGATCGCCCTGCACCTGCTCCGGGTCGCCGCGCGCCGCCTCACCGTCCCGGAGCCGCGGCTCTCGGAGGGCGATGTCCGCCGCCTCTGCCGCTATCCCTGGCCCGGCAACGTCCGCGAGCTGGAGAACGTGATCGAGCGGGCGGTGATCCTCTCCGCCGGGGGCCGGCTCCGCCTCGATCTGCCCGACGGCGAGGCGACCGGGCCCACGGACCCGGCCGCACCGGCCGCGGCGCCCGGCGGGCGGCCGGCCACGGAGGCCGAGCGCCGGGCCCGGGATCGCGCCGAGATCGTCGCCGCCCTGTCCCTGGCGGGCGGCCGGGTCTCCGGGCCGGGCGGCGCGGCCGAGCTGCTCGGCCTGCGCCCGACGACGCTCGCCTCGCGGATCAAGGCCCACGGGATCCCGCGCGGCTGATCCGGCAGGTCCTTGATCCGATCTTAAGATCGCTGTGCCAGGGGTCGCTCCGGCCTTCCCCGTCGACGTCGCAGCGCCCCGGCCGATGCAGGATCTCTCCGAGCCCGTCACCCTCCCGGCCGGCGCCGTCCTGTTCGAGGAGGGGGCGATCGGGCACTGTGCCTACCTGATCCTGAGCGGGCGCATCGCGATCTTCCGGCGGCGCGACGGTGGCGAGACGGTGCTCGGCCGGCGGGGCGCCGGCGAGCTCTTCGGCGAGATGGCCATCCTCGACGCCCTCCCGCGCTCCGCCGGCGTCCGCGCCGAGGAGGACTGCGTGCTCGTGCCCGTGGGGGCGGCGCAGATCCGCCAGCGGCTCGCCGGCGCCGATCCGATCCTGCGCCTCTGCCTCGAGGGGCTCATCGCCCGGTTCCGGGAGACCCTGCCGCGCCTCGGACCGGCGGTGGCGGGGAGCCGGCCGGCGGCGCTGTCGCTGGCCGCCCGAGCCGATTTCGACGCGACGGTCGCCGCCCTCGCGCAGGAGCGCGCCTTGCGGCGGGCCCTGGCCCAGGACGAGTTCGCGCTGTTCCTGCAGCCGATCGTGCGGCTCGCCACCGGGCGGCTCGCCGGCTTCGAGGCCCTGATCCGCTGGCACGATCCCGAGCGCGGGCTCGTGCCGCCCGCGGCCTTCATCCCGGCCGCCGAGGCGAGCGGCCTGATCGTCGCCATCACTGCCTGGGTGATCGGCGAGATCGGCCGGATCGTGCCCCCGATCCTGCAGGCCGGTCTGCAGGCCCCCGCCTCCGTCGAAGCCTCCCTGTTCGTCAGCTTCAACGTCACCGCCCAGGACCTCGCCCGGTCGGACATTCCGGGCCTGATCGACGCGATGCTGCGCCGGACCGGTATCGCCCCCGGGGCCCTCAAGCTCGAGATCACCGAGAGCACGCTGATGCAGGATCCGGCCGGCGCCGCCGCCGCCCTCGCGCGCTGCCGCGCGGCCGGCCTCGGCATCGCGGTGGACGATTTCGGCACGGGCTATTCCTCGCTCAGTCATCTCAGCGCCCTGCCGATCACCACGCTGAAGGTCGACCGGGCCTTCGTCCGGGCGATGCTGGCGGAGCCGCGCGATCGCCGGATCGTCCAGACCATCCTGCGGCTCGCCGAGGAGATCGGGGTCGCGGCGGTCGCGGAGGGCATCGAGGGCCGCGCCGAGGCGGAGGCCCTGGCGGCGATGGGCTGCGCCCTGGGCCAGGGCTACCATTTCGGCCGCCCGATGCCGCAGGCCGATGCCCTTGCGGCGGCGGCTGCCTGGGATGCCCTGCGCTGGCGGTGCGGGCCGGCCGAATTGGCCGATTCCGGGCGGCAGGGGTCCCACGGCGCCCAGATCTGAGGGAGTCCGGGCCTCGGCGGCGACGTTTGCCGCCTCCGCGAGCGTGGTTTCGATGCACCGGGCCGGCGGGAAGCGCGCGGCTCCGGGCGGAAACGCTTGCATCCGGTGCGTGTTTTCGGACCATGCGTCTTCGGGTCTCGGAGGCGGGCTTTGGGCGGAGACGAGCGGGACGGGCAGATGGCCGATGGGGCGGCAGGCGCATCCGCGCGGCCGGTGCCCTGGGAATTCGTGCTGCCGGACGAGACGGCCACGGAGGATCTCGGCCTGTTCCTCTCCGAGTTTCTGCTCCCCGGCGACGTCGTCGCCCTGTCGGGTGGCCTCGGCGGCGGCAAGACCACGCTCGCCCGCGCGGTGATCCGCGAACTCGCCGGCGACGCGCAGCTGGAGGTTCCGAGCCCGACCTTCACGCTGATCCAGCCCTATGCGGCCCGGGATGGTCGGCCGATCATCCATGCCGACCTCTACCGGCTGCGTGACCCGGACGAATTGGTAGAACTCGGCTTCGACGAGATGGCCGAGGGCGCGATCACCCTGGTCGAGTGGCCGGACCGGATGCCGCCCCGCGACGGTCCGGTGCTGACCGTCGACCTGTCCCTGCGGGCGGAGTTCGGCCCCGAGGCGCGGCTCGCCCGGATCGACGGCACCGGCGGCATGCGCGCCCGCCTCGATCGGGCCCGGGCGGTGCGCCGCCTCCTCGACCGCAGCGGGTGGGACATCGCCGAGCGGACGCTGATGCAGGGAGACGCCTCCTCCCGCGCCTACGAGCGCCTGACCAAGCCCGACGGCACCAGCGCCGTGCTGATGATCGCGCCGCCTCGGCCGGACGGGCCCCCGGTGCGGGACGGCAAGCCCTACAGCGCGATCGTGCACCTCGCCGAGAGCGTCCACGCCTTCGTGGCCCTGGACCGCGGCCTGCGGGCGCTCGGCCTCTCGGCGCCCAAAATCTACGGCGAGGACCTCGCCGAGGGCCTGCTGATCCTCGAGGATCTCGGCAGCGAGCCGGTGATCGAGGGGGGCGCCCCGCGGCCCGAGCGCTACGCCGAGGCCGTGCGCGTGCTCGCCAAGCTCCACGCCAACCCGCTCCCCTCGGCCCTGCCGGTGGAGGACGGGATCGAGCACGTGCTGCCGCCCTATGACATGGAGGCGCTGCTGTTCGAGGCGGAACTGATGCCCGAATGGTACGCGCCGGCGATCCGGAACGTCAGCCTGACGGCGGAGGCGCGGGCGGCGTTCGTCGACCTGTGGCGGGAGGCGCTTCAGGGCGCGATCCCGGACCGGCCGACCTGGACCCTGCGCGACTACCACTCCCCGAACCTGATCTGGCTGCCCGAGCGCGACGGGCTGGAGCGGGTCGGGCTGATCGACTTCCAGGACGCCGTGATGGGCCACCCGGCCTACGACGTCGCGTCGCTGCTGCAGGATGCCCGGGTCGATTCCAGCGCCGAGTTCGAGCTGCGGCTGCTCGGCCTCTACGCCCGCGAGCGCCGCGGCCGGGACCCGGCCTTCGATGTCGGGGCCTTCGCCACCGCCTACGCGCTGCTTGCGGCCCAGCGGGCCACGAAGATCCTCGGCATCTTCGCGCGCCTGGACCGGCGCGACGGCAAGCCCGGTTATCTCGCCCATCTGCCGCGGATCGAGGGTTATCTCGCCCGCAACCTCGCCCATCCGGCGCTCGCCGGACTGCGGGCGTGGCACGCGGATCATTTGCCGGGCCTCGTCGCTCCGGCTCCCGAACCCTGACCATCGGATTCCCGACCGCATGAGCGAGCCCGCCCCCGCCGTCAGCCGCGCCTTCGTCCTGGCCGCGGGCCTGGGCAAGCGCATGCGGCCGGTGACCGCCACGGTGCCGAAGCCCCTGGTGGAGGTCGCCGGCAAGGCTCTGCTCGATCACGCCCTGGACCGGGTCGCCGAGGCCGGAATCGGGACCGCGGTCGTCAACGTCCACTATCTCGCCGACCTGATCGAGGGGCATCTTGCGGGCCGGACCGAGGGGCCGGCCACGCTCGTGTCCGACGAGCGTGGAGCGTTGCTGGAGACGGGCGGTGGCATCCGCAAGGCCTTGCCGCTGCTGGGCGCGGGGCCGTTCGTGGTGCTGAACTCGGATTCGTTCTGGCTCGAGGGGCCGGCCTCCAACCTGCGCCGGTTGATCGAGAGCTGGGATGGGGACCGCATGGATGGCCTGTTGCTGGTGGCCCCCACCGCCACCAGCCTCGGCTACGAAGGGGCCGGTGACTTCGTGATGGACCCGGACGGGCGCCTGGAGCGGCGCGGCGAGCGTGAGGTGGCGCCCTTCATCTACGCGGGCGTGGCGATCCTCACGCCGAGCCTGTTCGCGGACACGCCGACGGGCGCCTTCTCCCTCAACCTGCTGTTCGACCGGGCGATCGCGGCGGGGCGGCTTTTCGGGATGCGGCTCGACGGCCAGTGGCTGCATGTCGGAACGCCCGAGGCGATCCGGGCCGCCGAGGAGCGCGTGCGGGCGAGCGCGCGGACTCCGTAGGTCCGGGGGAGCGAAGCGCGACGCATGGGCCGAGCAAGTCGTTGTCCAAAGTGTCTTGCCAAGCCGGATCCGAGCCTCTAGAAGCCCCTTCACACCGGCGGGCCAAGACCCCGCCGCCGTGTCAGGCGCCCGTAGCTCAGCTGGATAGAGCACCAGACTACGAATCTGGGGGTCAGAGGTTCGAATCCTTTCGGGCGCGCCATCACCTAGCTAGATTTCAAGACATTCCCGAACGCACCGGGGTAACGCTGTGGGTAACAGTGGAACCACGCGGTAACGGCGGACGCCTGCACCGGATGCGCGATCAGCGTTCGTGACGTCGGGACATGATCCGGCAAAGCTCGCTTGCTACTGCCGAGCTTGTCGGTGGCCTAAGCCCCCACTGACCTTCCACGCTCGCCTCGCCACACCTCCGACCGTAGCGGGCGGGCGTGGATGCCAGGGAGATCGCGCAATGCGACTCCTCCTTTGGCCGCTGGCTTGCCCTCGTTCTGAAGCGAGAGTCCGTCGATCAGGGGACGGACGATGAAGACCAGCCGGTTCAGCGAAGCGCAGAGCATCGGATCCTGAAGGAGCAGCAGGCCGGATTGCCGGTTGTTGAGATCTGCCGCCGTCGCGGCATCGGCGACGCGACGTTCTACACGTGGTGCTCGCGCTGGGGCGGCACGGAGGTCTCGGATGCGCGCCGGCTGAAGGCGCTCGACGAGGAGAGCCGTAAGCGCAAGACGCTCTTGGTCGAGGCGAGGCTCGACGTGGCCACGCTGCGCGAGGCTCTGGAGAAAACCTTCTGACGTCCAGTGCACGCAGCAGAGCGGCTTCGTCGAGGCCCTCAACGGCCGCTTGCGCGACGAGTGGTTGAGCGAGCAGCTGTTCCGGAGCCTGCCGGCGGCTCGGAGCATGGCCGAGGTGTGGCGGGCAGACTGCAACACCTGCCGCCCTCACACGAGCTTCGGCGGGCTCAACCCCGAACGCATCTGCAACCCGGTCCGAGCACGACCAGAACCGGAACGGGCTCCGGTTACGAACGAGGGCAAACAGGGGGCAAGGTCCCCCATCAGGAAGCGATCAAACTCCGCAGCCCTCGAACGTCGGTGAGGTTTTCAAGGTCGTTGAGACGCGCGATCAGCGCGTCGGCGCGCGGCACACCGAGCACCGGCGTGATGAGGTCGCGCACCTTCGCGTTCACCCGCTCCGTATTCAGGGGGTTCTCCTTGGTCCCGGGCGGAAACTTCGTGAAATGTTCCAGCCTCCTCCCGTCGGTGAGGGTCACCTCGACCCGCGCGCTGCGCGGGGCCTCCCGCGTCATCAGGCCGGGATCGCCCACCACCTCAACCTTCTCGCGTGCGGACCGAATCGAAGGATTCTGCATCAGGCTCGCATCATGGCTGTCCGTGAAGGAGACGGCTCCTCTCACAAGCGCCAGGGCGACGAGATGCTGGCAGTTCACATCCGGCATGGCGCTGTGCCCGACGATGCCAACCGCGTCGGTCGGCAGGTGCACGACGATCCGCTGCACATCTGCGGCGCGCAGGCCGTGGCGCTCGCGCAAGGTCAAGATTGCATCGAGGGGCGACTGGATCGGATACCCGACCGAGAAGGTCTTGATCGCGGTTTCCGTGATGAAATACCGGCTTCCGAGCCCATCCAGCATCGCTTCGGGCTTGGGGTCGGTCGAGAGCGCGATGAACAGATTGTGCGTGCCGTCGAGGACGTCGGCGACGCCAGTCAGGCCGGCCTGGACCATCGTGACCGCGGTGACGCCGTTGCGGGCGCCCATCCCGGCGAAGTCGAAGGCCTTCTCGATATGGTCCTCGTCCTTGACCCAGCTCCAGAGCCCAGAGACCTGCTGGGCCGCATAGGAGAGCGCGAAGCGCGTGCGCCGCTCGTCGAGGCGGGCGAGCGCGGCCGCTGCGCCCAGGGCCCCGAAGGTGGAACTCGTTCCCTCGGCGCTCCGGTGGGAGCCCCGGACGAGATCCGGCCCGAGCGCCAGGAGGAGACGGCAGCACAGATCGTAGCCGAGAACGACGGCGCGGATCATGTCCTGACCCGAGCGGCCCTCCTTCTCAGCCATCGCGAGAGCCGCCGGCACGGTGGCCGAGCCGGGATGCGCTTTGGTGACAGGCTCGAAATCGTCCGTCTCGTCGGCATGGGCGCACATGGCGTTGGCGAGGGCCGCGTTGATCGCGGTGGTGCGCAGATCCGAGGCCACGACGGTGGCCTGATCGAAGCTGCCGAGGCTGCGGACATAGGCCGTCGCCATCTCGCCTGGCCGCATGTGAGCGCCGGAGATCATGGCGCCGAACGTGTCGAGGATGCGGTGCTTGCAGGCCAGCACGACATCCGGCGGAAGCGGCCTGTCGCGTGCCTCGACCATGTAGCGGGCGAGCCGTCCGGTGATCTCCGCCCCGGCCGGGGCCGCCCGGGCCGGCACGGCGGCGGTGGCGAGGAGGCCGCCCGCCGCCTGCAGAATCCTTCTCCGGCTCGTTCCGCGTGCCGCGGTGTCCTGGGCCATGCCGTGCTGCTCCCTGAGCCCTGCCGTGGGCAGCGTGGCCCTCATGCGTCGGTTCGAGCGAGATGGTGCGTCACGGCGTGACCGTCTGCCCGGCCGGGCGCAACGGGGCGCGGGTCCCGGGCGCCCGGGTCACCGTGCAGATCCGCGCCGGCGGTCTCCGGGAGAAGAAGGGTCGCGCAGAAGGCGACGCCGTAGGCGCACAGGGCGCAGGCGCCCATCGCGGTGCCGAGCGGCAGGCTGGCCGCCAGGATGCCGACCGTGGCGGGCACCACCGAGCCGAACCCGCGTCCGCCACCGAGGCAAAAGCCCTGGCCGCTCGCCCGGATCGACGTGGGGAACAGCTCCGCGAAGGTCGGCAGCATGCCGGCGGCCAGGGCGCCCTGGAACGCGCCCAGGAAGAAGCTCAGCACGATCGTGGTGCCGAGGCCGATCGGCGCGAGCAGGAGGATCGCGACGTTGCCCGATTGCAGGACGAGGAACGTCATGAAGGCGGGACGGCGGCCGATCCGGTCCGACAGCCAGCCGTAGAGCAGCGGGCCGACGAGGGAGCCCAGGATGTTCATCGCGAGATAGCCGGTGCTCGACTTGATCGAGAGGCCGAGGGCCGTCCGCAGATAGGTCGGCAGCCACGTGATCATCACGTAGGCGCCCCCGAAGATGCCGGTGGACATCACCGCTGCCGCGAAGGTGCGGCGCAGATGCCGGCCCGTGAAGATCGTCCAGACCGGCGGCGACACCGCGCCGTCGGATTGCGCGGCCTTTGCCTGCGTGTAGATGCCGGATTCCGGCACGAGCCGGCGGATGAAGAAGACGAGGCCGGCCGGCACGATGCCGAGGGCGAAGAACACCCTCCAGCCCATCTCCTCCGAGAAGAGCGCGGCGATGACCGGCAGAAGGCTGACCGAGATCGCGTAGCCGACCGCGTAGCTGCTCTGGACAGAGGCCGCGACCCGGCCCCGAAGGCCCGGCCTGATGACCTCACTGATCAGCACCCCGCCAACGGCCGCCTCGCCGCCATAGCCGACGCCCTGCAGGAACCGGACGGCGGCGAGCGACCAGAAATCGCTCATGAACGCGGCGAGGCAGGTGAAGCCGGCCACCATCAGGATGGTGAGCTGGAGAATCCGGACCCGGCCGATTCGGTCGGCCAGGATGCCGGCGGCCCAGCCGCCGACCGCGGCGCCCGCGAGGGAGGCAGTGGCGAGGTAGCCGGCCTCGGCCTGCGTGAGGCCGAGCGTTGCGATGAGGGCCGGAATGACGAGCGCGTAGATCGTCGTGTCCATGGCATCGAGGCCGAAGCCCGCGAAGCAGGCCCAGTAGGTTCGCCGCTCCGTATCGTCGAGGTCGTGGTACCAGCCGAGCTTCATCATGGTGCGTTTCCTCCTGGCACGACGGATCGTGCCCTGCGCCGCCTCTTTCGGGCGGTCTGCCGGGCGCCCGGGTACGGGGGGCGTCAGTCCTGCGGATCGTCGACGTATTCCAGGCCGGCGGCCGCGAGGGTCTCGCGCATCCGGTAGAGGTCGAGGCCGAGTTCGCCCGCGGCGAGGCGGGCGCGCTTCGCCTCCTCGTTGGCGGTCCGGGCGTCGGCCTTCTCCGCCACCGCGGCCGCGTCGGCGCAAGGCACGACCACGACGCCGTCGTCGTCCGCCACGATCGCATCGCCCGGCCGGACCAGGGCGCCGGCGCAGACCACCGGGACGTTCACGCTGCCGAGGGTCGCCTTCACGGTGCCCCTGGCCGAGATCGCGCGCGACCAGACCGGGAAGCCCATCTGCTTGAGGGTCCGCACGTCGCGGCAGCCCGCGTCGATGACGAGGCCGATCCCGCCGCGGGCCTTCAGCGAGGTGGCGAGGAGATCGCCGAACATGCCGTCGGTGTTGTCGGTGGTGCAGGCGACGACGAGGACATCCCCCGGCCGGCACTGCTCGATGGCGACGTGCAGCATCCAGTTGTCGCCGGGCTGGGCGAGCACCGTGACGGCCCTGCCGGCGATGGCAGCACCTTCCCAGATCGGACGCATGTACGGCTTCAGCAGGCCCGTGCGTCCCTGGGCCTCGTGCACGGTGGAGACGCCATGCCCGGCGAGCCGCTGCGCAACCTCGGGCGCGAGGCGCGGAATGTTGCGGACGACGACGTTCCTCATGACAGCACCTCCGCCGCCATCGGGAAGAGCCGCTGGTAGGCCTCGCCGTACGTCATCGCCGTGCCGGAGTTCCGGCCGCCCTGGACGCCGCGGTTGAGGGCGACGCGCTCGTAATAATCCCAGAGGTGGCGCTGGGCGGCGAGCACCCGGAAGGCCCGCTGCTTCGTCGCCCAGACGGAATCGATGTTGAGGATCACCTGGGGCTTGAAGTTGCACTGCTCGGGCTGGTGCGGCTCGAACAGGAAGACCGGCGGCGCGCTGTAGCGGCGCTCGTGGTCCGGCTTATGGCCGGCGGCCTGTGCGATGACCCGCGCTTCCTGGGCGAGATGGGCGGCGACCGGATGGTCGAAGTTGTAGGGATCCTCCAGCGCGTGCGTCAGCACGAAGGCCGGATTCAACTCGCGGTAGACATCAACCAAGCGGTCGAGCTCGGCCTCGCCCACGCGCAGGGGATAATCGCCGACGTCGAAGAACTCGATTTCGGCGCCGAGGATCGCGGCGGCCTCCTCCGCCTCGGCACGCCGCTGCGCCTTCACATCCTCCAGGCGCACGCCGGCCGACTTCCAGGCCCACTGGCTCTCGCCGCGCTCACCGTAAGAGAGGCAAACGATCTTGAGGCGGTAGCCCTTCGCTGCGTGGAGCGCGATGGCCCCGCCTGCCCGCCAGACGAAATCGCCGGGGTGGGCGGTCACCACGAGACCTGACTTGGGAACTGAAGTCATGGCCGTCGGTGTCCTCCCTCATTCCAGCGGCGAGGCAGGACCTGCGCGCTGTCTTCAGGATCGATGACTAGTAAACGCCCATGTATGAGACAAATGAAATGATTGCAGTTTTTATTGCATAAAATCGATAGATGGGTGCGATCCCACGGCCCGCCGTCCCCGCTCAGACCGTCTGAAAATACTCGCGGAAGATCCGCGCCAGACGTTCGGCCGGCGACGACAGCGTGTGGCCGCGGCGAGTGACGATGCCGATCGTGCGCGAGATGCTGGGCCCTCGCAGCGGCACGGCGACGAGGTCGCTGCCGGGTGCCGTCTGGAAGGCAAGGCGCGGGACCACGGTGATGCCGAGGCCGCCGAGCACGAGGCCGATCGCCGTGGCGACGCGGTGAACCTCGTATGTCCAGCCCATCTCGGCATAGCGCCCGCCGAGCCCGGCCGCGATGAGCAGGTTGTTGCCGGTCTGCTCGCCGATCTTGACCAAGCGCTCGTCGCGCAGATCGCTCCATGTAACCGCTTTTTCCCCCGCGAACCGATGACCGGCACGACAGACGAGCACGAAGGGCTCCTGATGGATCGGAGCGATGTCGAGGTCGTAGTGCTGGGCGGACATGATGGTAACGCCGAACTCCGCCTCGCCCGCCCGCACGCGCTCCACGATGGCAGTCGCCGAATGGTCCAGAATGCGTACGAGCACCCCTGGGTCGCGCTGGCCGAAGCGCTGCAGGATGAGGGGCAGGTGAGAACTCGCGATGGTTGGCAGGCACCCGATGCGGACGAGGTCCTGGCTCTCGCGCCCCTGCGCGCGCAGCTTTCCGAAGATCTGGGACAACTCCTCGACGATGCGCTGAGCGCTCGGCAGCAGGTCGACACCGGCGGGGGTCAAGGTGACCTGGCGCGTCGTGCGGGCGACGAGCTTCACCCCGAGTTCGTCCTCCAGCTTCTTGAGGCGATGGCTCAAGGCGGCCTGGGACAGGTTGAGACTGGCCGCCGCTCGGTTGAAGCTTCCCCAGTTGGCGATGCTGAGAAAGGCCTGGAGCCCCAGGAAGTCCACGCGCTCCATCGTGCCCTACGTCCCACGCGCGACCGCGCTGTCCATCGTGCGGAGTGACATGCTTGCGGCTCGGCGAGAAGCTGCCCCTGTCCGCACGCTCGGGACCGGATCATGCGGCCAAGCCCATCGCACGGGTACGATGCCGCGTTTGCGCATCGGCGGAGACACTGGCCCATTCGCTGCACCGGCGATCGGTGGGTAAGGCCCTGCGGATGACAGCTGTGCCGGCGTTCAAGCCGGTCTGATTTCCGCGTCAGACCTTTGCTTCGCATCAGAGCTTTGCGACGCAGGCATTGGCGCTGGAGCGCTTCCGCTCCGGTCGGCCGTGCGCCGCCTCGTCGGGGCTGACATCGCTGCAGGACTGCAGGGGCGGCCGGGCGACCGCGGCCTGCGCCGCCTGTCCGACCTGGCCGTGCCCGCGGGCATCGTACTCGCCCACTACGTGCCGCCGGACAGAGCGGGCGATTGACCGATCTTCCACTGGAACGGGGGCTCGGTGCCGTTCACGGCGAAATCCCCGACGATGCGGTCCTTGTAGATCCGCGGATTGTGGGACGCGATCGTCCGGGCGTTGCGCCAGTGTCGGTCCAGCGCGAGACCGGACCGGGTGGCCGACGCGCCCAGGGCGTCGAACAGGATCGTTCCTGCGTCCAGGACGAGTCCGGTGAGAACGCTCTGGGCCTGCGCCAACTCGATCTCCGCCCTCACGTTGATCGCATGGGCTTCCTCCTCCCGCACAGCACCGATGCGGGCGTCGTAGGCGCGCTGGACGGCCTCCGCAGCCCGCAGGGTGATGGCGCCGGCGGCATAGGCGAGGCCGTGGACCCGCCCGACCACCTGGAGCACCTGCGGATCGGAACTCGGCCGGGCCCCCGCCGCATGGGAATAGGTCCGGTTGCGGTCGCGGACGGCGCTCGTCACCTCCGTGGCCGCGGCCCGGGCGATGCCGGTGAGGGTGGCGAGATGGACGGCCTGAAAGAAGGCCGGCCCGTAGGAGAACCGCGAGGCGGTCGGAAGCGGATCCCCTAGAACGTCGGCATCGTCGAAGACGGTCGAACCGCTGGCCGTGAGCCGCTGGCCGAAGCCGTCCCAATCGTCGACGATCTCGAGGCCCGGTCCTTTCGCCGCGACGATGGCGGAGGTCTCTTCGCCATCAGGACCAGTGCCGACCACGTCGATCCAGTCCGCGAAGAGAGAGCCGGTCGTGTAGAATTTCCGACCCGTCACGCCCCACCCCGCACCGCTGCGATGGATGCGGGTTTCGAACACGCCGACTTTGGCCGGGCCGGTCTCGGACCACGCTCCCCCGAACAGGTCGCCCGCCGTCAGACGCTGGATCCACCGCGCGCGGCGCTCGTCTTTCGGGCTGCCGACGGTGTCCTCCGCGAAGCCGAAATGATTTCGCAACGCCTGAGGCAGGTTGGAATCGGCCTCGGCCAACTCGGCGAGGAGCGCGAACAGGTCCGGCAGGCTCGCCCCGAACCCCCCCTCGGCCTCGGGGACCCGAAGGGCACCGAATTTCGCGTCCCGCAACGCGGCGAAGGCCGGATAGGGAAGGTCTCGGTTCCGTTCCCGTTCGATGGCGCCCTCGCGGATTTGGGCAAAGAGCGGCCGAAATCGCCCCGCGAGGGCCTCGTAGCGCGGGCTCGGCGCGACCCCCCAATGGGCAGATCCCTGTCGTTCCGAAGCAGTCATGGCGGTCTCGTGTCCTCCGGATGCGATGGAAGCCGGGCGCGGGTCAGTGGCGTGTCGGCGTGGCGCCCGGCTCACCGAGGTAGAGAGCGTCGAGCCGGCCGCTGGCCGAGAGGTCGCGGCCATTCCCGGTCGCGACGACGCGCCCGTTCTCGAGCACGACCGCGCGGTGGGCGTGCTCCAGGACGAGGTGAGCGCTCTGCTCGGCGATGAGGAGGCTCAGCCCCTCTTCGCGGTTCAGGCGAGCGAGGCTCTCGAAGATCTCGGCGACGACGCGGGGGGCGAGGCCCATGGAGGGCTCGTCCAGCAGGAGCAGCTTCGGACGCGTCATCAGGGCGCGGCCGATGGCCACCATCTGCTGCTCGCCTCCCGAGGTCAGTCCCGCCCGCGTATGCCGGCGCTCCCTGAGCCGTGGGAACCACGCGTAGATCCGCTCCAGATCGCGGGCGAGTTGCGCTCGGCTCGGTCGGCGGAGATAGCCGCCGATCTCCAGGTTCGTCTCGACCGTGAGCTGGCCGAAGACGTGCCGGCCTTCGAGCACCTGCACCAAGCCCCTTCGGACGAGGCTGGCCGGATCGAGCCGCGCGGTCGCTTCCCCCTGCCAGCGGACGTGGCCGCGGCGAAGTGAGCCGCGCTGCGCATCGAGCAGGTTCGAGATCGCCCTGAGCGTCGTGGTCTTCCCGGCGCCGTTCGCGCCGAGCAACGCCACGATCTCTCCCGCACCGAGGGAAAGGGAGACGTCCCTCAGCGCCAGGATGGCGTTCCCGTAGACGGCCTCGATGCCGTCCACCTCGAGAAACGCAGCCGGCGCCGTCATTTCGCAATCGCCTCGGCGGTTTCCTCGCTGCGGGGCGTGATGCCCTTCTCCCGGGCATAGGCCGCGGCGCGCTCGTAGATGCGCGGAAGGAGCAGGTCCCGGTCGGACTTCACCCAGCCGTGGCTGACCGCCGCCCATTGCGTGCCGTCCCACTGCAGCACCTTGCCGGCGCCGCCTCCCTCATGGTCCTTCACCGAGAGACGGAGGGGCTGCACCAGCCCTTCCGCGCCCAGCGCCTTCAGGCGGGGCTCGTCGAGGACGAGGTGCTCCAGGCCCCATTGCCCTTGTGCGCCGTCGATCGGCTTGCGGCCAAAGCGCCCCTGCGCCGTCCGGATGGCCTCGACGGCGATGATCGCTTCGATCACGCCGGAATTGTAGTAGACCGATCCGAAGCTCTTCGGGTCCTTCAGGTCGCTCAGGCCCTTGTCGACGATGGCGGCCTTGATCTTCTTGAGGATCTCGAAGTCCTGCCCCGCCGGGAACGGTGTGATGGCGCGATATCCCTTCCCGACGCTGCCGGCCGGGCGCACGTCTTCCTCGGAGCCCGACCAGATCCCGCCGATGATGTGATCGACGGGGAAACCCGTCTTGGCGGCGGTCTTGATCGCCACCGGCGTCATCACGCCCCATCCCCGCAGGAACACCCAATCCGGCTTGATCTGCCGGATCCGCGCCCATTGCGCGGACTGGTCGTTGCCGGGATGCGGCACCGCGATCTGGATATTCTCGAAGCCGTAGGTCTTGGCCAGAAGGTCGAGGGGGATCTGCGTCTCCTTCCCATACGGGCTGTCGTGGTAGACGGTGGCGATCTTCAGGCCCTTGAGCTTGTCCTTCCCGCCCACTTGCTCGGCGATATAGTTGATTGCCGAGGAGGCCTCGCTCCAGAAGCTGAACAGAACCGTGAAGCTGTAGGGAAACACGCGGCCGTCGATGGCCTCCGTTCGGCCGTAGCCGGTGGTCACGAGGGGGATCTTGTCGGCCACCGACTTCTCGGTGAGCGCCTTCGAGACCGGATCGCCGTGGGGCAGGAAGAGGGGCACGGGCGAGCCGTCACGGCCGCCTTTCACCCGCTCGTAGCACTCCACGCCCTTCTCGACCGCCCATTCGGTCTCGCACTCGTCCCAGAACAGCTTGACGCCGTTGATGCCGCCTTCGACCTCGTTGATGTAGCGAAGATAATCGATGGTCCCGGCCCAGACGGGAATGCCAGACGAGGCGTAGGCGCCCACGCGGAATGTTGGGAGCGGGAAGTATTGCCGGGCCGCGTCTCCGGCCGGGGCCGTGGTGACCGTGCCGGTTCCGAGAAGGGCGGCCAGCGCAACGATGCGCATGGTCCGTGCGAGGCGGGTCATCTGTCTTCTCCGAGAGGGTCAGGTCGGTGGGCCAGACGGCGCAGGCGGTCTACGAGGCTCCCGAGGAGCGCGGCGAGGCCGTTCGGCTCCTTGATCAGGAAGCCGATGATGAGGGCGCCGAAGACGACGCGCTGGAGATTGGCGATCTGCCCGCCGTCGAGGCCCGTTCCCAGGATCGTGCCGGACAGGTGCGAGAGCAGGATCGGCGTGAGCACGATGAACGCTGCGCCGAGGAAGCTTCCCGACAGGCTGCCCAGACCGCCGACGATGATGATGAACATCGCCTGGAACGAGCGATCGAGATCGAAGCTTCGGGCATCGACCGTGCCGAGATAGGCGAAGGCCCAGAGTGCGCCGGCCACGCCGCTCACGGCAGCCCCGACGAAGAAGGCCGACAGCTTCGCTCGGGATACCGGGACGCCGATGATCGCGGCAGCCGTCTCGCCGTCGCGTACGGCGCGCCAGTCGCGGCCGGTCCGACTCCGCACCAGCCGCCACGCCACGGCCGTGACGACGACGACGCTCGCGAGCGTCAAGGCGTAACGCCCGGCCGGGCTCGACAGATCGCGGCCGAGCAAGGCCAGATGGGGGGCCGAGATCGCGCTCGACGTGGCGTAGTTCGAGAACCAGCCGACCTGATTGAATGTCCACGCGATCAGGAACTGCGCCGCCAAAGTCGGCGCCACGAGGTAGAACCCCCTGATCCGCAGGCTCGGCAGGCCGACGACGAGGCCGACGAGGCCGGCGATCAGCCCTCCACCGAGCAGGCTGAAGGGCAGCGGGAGCACCGGCACCCTGAGCAGGAGGTTGTAGGTTGCGTACGCGCCGACCGCCATGAAGGCGCCCGTGCCGAGGGACGCTTGGCCCGCGAAGCCCATGGTCAGGTTCAGGCCGAGGCCCGCCAGCGCCATGATCAGGAACGGAATCAGGATCGCGTTGTACCAGTAGTCGTCCGCGACGACCGGCACCGCCACGGCGGCGATGGCAAGGGCGGCGAGAATGCCCGCTGCCCGGATCGGTGAACCGGCCGGCGTGGACGTCGCGGCGAGGGCGCGGCCGTCGAGGGCCGCGGCGGCGGGAGGCATCGCGTCAGACCCTTTCGATCGGCCGCTCGCCGAACAATCCGGCCGGCCGTACCAGCAGGAAGGCGACCGCAAGCCCGTAGGCGAACCACGTGGAGACGGATCCGCCGAGGAGCGGCCCGAGATAGATCTCGGCCAGGGCGTCGCCCGCCCCGACGATGAGGCCGCCGACGATGGCGCCGGTGATCGAGGTGAATCCGCCGATGATGAGCACCGGCAGCGCCTTCAGCACCACGAAGGTCAGAGAGAACTGGACGCCCTGCCGTGCGCCCCAGAGCAGTCCCGCCACCAGCGCGACGAACCCGGCCACGGCCCAGACGGCCGCCCAGAGTGCCGGAAGCCGGATTCCCACGGACAGCGCGGCCTGTGGATCGTCCGCGACGGCGCGCAGGGATTTGCCGACCCGGGTGCGTTCGAAGAACAGGGCGAGACCCAGGACCAGCGCGCCGGCACTGGCGGCGGCCACCAGATCGAACGAGCTGACCTGGATCGGTCCGAGCGCGACCGGAAGGTCGGCGATCCCGAGGTCGAGTTCGTGGACGCGCGCGTCCATGAGAAACTGCGAGCCGCCCTCGATGATGTAGGACAGGCCGAGCGTCGCCATGAACAGGGTGACCTGCGAGCGGTTGACCAGCGGGCGCAGCGCCACCCGCTCGACCGCCACGGCGAGCGTCACCATGATCGCCAAGGCGACGAGACCGGCGAGCCAGAACGGAAGTCCCTTCTCCGTCAGGGTCACGAAGGTCAGCGCAGCGCAGAGCACCATCGAGCCCTGCGCGAAGTTGAACACGCCGGACGCCTTGTAGATCAGCACGAAGCCGATCGCGACGAGGGCATACATCACGCCCGCGAGCACTCCGCCCACGAGCGTCTCCAGGAAGAAGCTCATCGCGCGGTCCTCACTGCGGCTTGCCGAGATAGGCGGCGATGACGGCCGGATCGCTGCGGACCTGGGACGGTGGGCCGTCCCCGACCTTGCGCCCGTAATCGAGGACGACGACGTGGTCGGAGAGACCTAGGACCACGCCGATATCGTGCTCGATCAGGACGATCGTCGTCCCGAGGGTGTCGCGCGCGGACCTGATGAAACGCGCCATGGCCCGCTTCTCCTCGCCGTTCATCCCGGCCATGGGCTCGTCGAGAAGCAGGAGCTTGGGTTTCGCGATCAGCGCCCGCCCGAGATCGACGCGCTTCTGAAGGCCGTAGGGAAGGGTCGAGACGAGGCGGTCGCGGTGGGCGGCGAGATCGAGGAAACCGAGGATCTCGTCGGCTGCAGCGAGAAATCCGCGCCTCTCCGCGCGCGCGCGCGGCAGGCCCAGGGCATCGTCGAGGAGCGTCGTCCGGCTCTTGCGCGACAGGCCGGCGAGAACGTTGTCGCGCACGCTCAGGCCGCCGAACAGGGCCGCGTGCTGGAAGGTCCGCCCGATGCCCCGCCGCGCGGCCGTGACCGGACGGATCTGTCCCAGGCGGCCGCCGTCGAACACGATCGCCCCGCCATCGGCGCGATAGACGCCGTTGAGGATGTTGAGGACCGAACTCTTTCCCGCGCCGTTCGGACCGATCAGGGCGCAGATCTCGCCGCGCGTCACCGAGAAGCTCAACGCGTCGAGCGCCTTCAGGCCTCTGAAGGAGAGTGAGACGTCCAAGACGTCGAGAAGAGGTTCGGGCATCGCCGCCCTCACTCGGCCGCCGCAAGGCCCGCGGCCTCGCGCGCCTTCACGGCTTCGATGTCCCGGTAGCCGTGAGCCGGATGGGACTCGGGCAAGTAGGCGCCGCGTCCGAACAGTTTCTCGCGCAGGGTCCCGGGCCTGTACGCCTTCGGATAGACACCGCGACGCTGCAGTTCCGGCACCAGCAGGTTGACCGTATCCTCGAAGGTCTCGGGCGTGACCGCATAGGCGAGGTTGAAGCCGTCGACCCCGGTCTCCTCGACCCATTCCTGCAGGATGTCGGCGACGGTCGTCGGCGAGCCGACGAAGACCGGCCCGATTCCGCCGATGCCGCCCCACCGGGCCAACTCGGCGATCGACCAGGGTTTCTCGTCCGCCGTGAAGGTCTCGACCATCGAGACGATGGCGTTGGTCTCGACCTTCTTCACGAGATCGGTCGGTGCGTATTGCCCGAAGTCGATCCCGCTCCAGCCCGACATGAAGACGAGCGCGCCGTCGTAGGATGCGTAGTTTTGATAGTCCTCGAACGTCCTCTGCGCGGCTTCGTCGGTCTCGGCGACGATCACGGTCGTGAGGTTGTAGATCAGGATGTCCTCGGCCGACCGCCCCGCGGCGACGGCCTTGGCGCGGACATCGGAGACATAGGCCCTGAGCATCGCCTTGAGGGGCGCGGCCACGAAGACGCATTCGGCATGCGTTGCCGCGAAGGCCTTGCCGGGGCCCGACGCGCCGGCTTGGTAGAGCACGGGTGTGCGCTGCGGTGAGGGCTCGCTGAGATGATAGCCGGGGACCGTGAAGTGCCGCCCGCGGTGGCCGATCTCATGGACCTTCGACGGGTCCGTGAAGATCCGCCTATCCCGGTCCCGCAGGACCGCCCCATCCTCCCAACTCCCCTCGAAGAGCTTGTAGAGAACTTCGACGTATTCCGACGCGACCTCGTAGCGGTTGTCATGGCGCTGCAGGCCGCTCTGGCCGACATTCCTGGCTCCGCTCTCCAGGTAGGACGTGACGATGTTCCATCCGATCCTGCCCTTGGTGTGGTGATCCGCCGTCGAGAGGCGCCTTGCAAAGGTGTAGGGGTGCTCGAAGGACGTGGATGCAGTGATGCCGATCCCGAGATGGTCCGTGGCGAGGGCGATCGGCGCGGCCAGCTGCAGCGGATCGTTCACGGGGATCTGGGCCGCCTGCTCGAGGGCGTGCCAGTTGGAGCCCTTGTAGACATCGTAGTATCCGACGACATCCGCGATGAAGACACCGTCGAAGATGCCACGCTCCAAAGTCCGAGCGAGATCCTGCCAGTATTCCAAGTCCTTGTATCGCCACGAACGGTCTCGCGGGTGGGCCCAGAGGCCGGGCGATTGATGGCCGACGCAATTCATGGCGAAGGCGTTGAAGCGAATGGTCTGGCCGGGCATGGCAGCGCGTCGCAGTCGGTGTGGTGAGGGCGGGAAGGTCGGGCGGTTCAGCCCGGAGCGAGGCCGAAGATCGCCGCCAGCGGGACGATCCGCGTGGCGCCAACGTCAACGCCGTCTTTCGAGCGATTGGCCGCGTACGGATTCCAGTACGGATCACCGTTCACGACGTACTGGACCACCGGCTCGAAGAAGATACCGTTCCCGACGGCAAGATGAGCGTGGACCTCGAAGACGAGCTTGTCGCGAGAACAGGCGCTGCCGGTGCCTCCTGAGATCAGGTTGGCCTGACAACCCCGCCGCAGCCAGCGAGGCCGTGTCGGGCGCCCGCGGCCCATGCCATTTGACGCCGCCATGGGGAGCGCCGCCGATCGCGCCGGCATCCGTCTGCGGGCCCGCCTCGCCCGTGACGGTCTCGACGGCGCTCGGCGACAGGGCCTCGGCGGAGAGAGGGGCAAGGAGTGCGAGACAGCCTCGCCGAACCCCGAGCCGGGATGGGACTCTGCGAGAGATGGCGGAAGGTGCAAACTGCATCGGCGAGTCGTCTCGGTATAGCAAGGACATCCGAAGTGATGCCCCAGTAAATAATCATATTGTTTATATTTTTTCGGGGAAAGATCGCTTGTGTCCCCTGAGGCAAAGAACTTATGCGCAAACGATATCGTCGTTCAAGAAAATAGAATGCCATTTTACTTGAGGTGACGAGGCTAAGATTCCGCTTCGTCGAGGGCGGGTGGAAGGACTCTTCGATTGGCCTGCAGCGCCTCGGATCTGCGCACCGGACGCACTGGGGGCGAGGTTCGGCCGGTTGGAATGTTGTTCGTGTGACTTGCTTCGTCGGCGAGCGGCGTTGCGTCGGGGGCGCAGATCCTCGCTTGAGCCGCCACTTTTCGATCGCGGCGCGTTCAGCGCGCTACCGGTCCGGCCGGTGAAGCGCACGACCCTCGACCTGGAACGATGTCCATGTTTCCTGATTTCGAGATCCCTAAATATTCGCCCGTCTCAAGTGCAGTTCTGTTCGGCTGGTTCAGAAGCACCTTGAGGCTGCTGCCGAAGAGCCGGCACTTGGATTTTGGCCCTGGCAGCAAGCGTGACCAGTCTCGACCTTGGCCCCGACGGAACGGACCGTGCATGCCATCGTCGTGTGACCGCGCGGCACAAAGCCATTCTGCTCGATCTTCGACGCTGCCGTCCTGTCCTTGGGCGACAGGCGTCACCATGGGACAGGTTCGCGTTGCGCAGAGGTGCCCGCCCGCAACGATCCGTGGGGCATATTGGCTGGTCTCGGTTGGCTGCCGTTGTCATGCGCGCAAGCCGGCGCACGCCGTCATGTCGCGTGCCGCTTTCGGGCACTGCCTTGGGGGACTTGGACGACCCAAATGGGCGCGCATCCGTCGACCGACACGATCCGGGCGAACGGGCGAACTTACGGATTCGGCCGCCGAAAGCCGATGGGCAGGAAAGCACCCAACCCAGTCATTCTGAAGCGCCCACGATCCGGCGGTCATGGCCGGAAGCAGAATTCCCGCTTTGTGAACCTTATACTTGGGACGCGGACCTTTCATCGTTCCGCGATGGATTGCTTCCATGCCTGACCGGCGCGTGCCCATGGCGGAACCGTCAAGGGGGGGCTCGCAACGGTCGAGATCGCGAGGCCCCGCAGGAGTAGCGCTAGGTCGCGGGCGACATCGCCGCCGCGGGCGCGGACTTGCGGTCCATCGCCGAGACCACGAACGCCGTGAGGAATGCCAATGGCATCGTCACGATCGTGGGCGGATCGATCGGGAAGATCGGTGCGGCGTTTCCGAGCACCTTCACCCAGACCGGCGGGCCGAGAACCGTCAGGACGGTCGCGCCGACGAGCCCGGTCACCCCTCCCGCGATGGCGCCCCGGGTCGTCAGGCCGCTCCAGTACAGCGCCAGGATCAGCAGCGGCAGGGTCGAACTGCAGCTGACCGCGTAGGCGAGGCTGATCATGTAGGCGACGTTCTGGGTCTGGAAGGCGATGCCGAGCAGTACCGAGATGATGCCGAGGCCGACCGTGGCGAGCCGCGAGGCGCGGATTTCGCTGCGCTCCGTTGCCCGGCCCCGGCCGATGATGCGGGCGTAGAGATCGTGCGAAACCGCCGAGGCTCCCGTCAGCGTCAGTCCTGCGACCACCGCCAGGATCGTGGCGAACGCCACGGCGGAGACGAGGCCCATGAGCGTGTCGCCACCCAAGGCGTGCGACAGATGGACGGTGGCCATGTTGCCGCCGCCGCGGATGGCGCCCTTGGCGTCGAGATAGGCCGGGTCCCCGCCTATGATGGCCAGCGCTCCGAAGCCGATGACGAAGATGAGGGCGAAGAAGCCGCTCTGGCACATCACCGCCCAGAACACCGACACGCGGGCGGCACGGGTATCCGGGACGGTGAAGAAGCGCATCAGGACATGCGGCAGGCCTGCCGCCCCGAGCATCAGGGTCATGCCAAGGGAGATCGACTGCCACACGCTGCCCGAATAGACCTGGGGCATCATCATGGCCGCGTGCTTCGGATGCACCGCAATGGCCTGGGCGATGAGGCTATCGTAGTCGAATCCGAAGCGCGCCAGGATGAGCAGCGAGATCGCGACGCCGGCGGCGAGCAGCAGCGTCGCCTTGACGATCTGCACCCAAGTCGTCGCCACCATGCCGCCGAACATCACGTAGCAGATCATCAGCGCGCCCACGAGGATCTGCGCGTAGAGATAGTCCAGCCCGAAAAGCAGCCGGATCAACTGTCCCGCCCCGACCATCTGGGCGATGAGGTAAAACATCACGATGACGAGGGTGGCGATGGCAGTAAAGATGCGGATCGGCGTTTCCGACAGGCGCGTCGCGAGGACGTCGGCCACCGTGTAGCGGCCGAGCTTCCTCAATCTCTCGGCCACCAGGAAGACGACGAAGGGCAGGCCGGTCGCGTAGCCGACGGCGAAGATCAGGCCGTCGAAGCCGGAGGAGCAGATCAACCCGGCGAGGCCGAGGAGCGCGCCGGCCGATATCATGTCACCGGCCAGCGCGATGCCATTCTGGAAGCCGGAGATCTGGCCCCCGGCGGCATAGAACTGATCGGCGGATTGAGCGCGCCGGGCCGCCCAGTAGGTGATGCCCAGCGTCACGATGACGATGCCGACGAACATTCCGATCGCCGCGGCGTTCAGGCCGCCGCCGGGATCGCCCGCGAGCGCCGGGGCGGTCGCGCCCAGGAGCAGCAGGGTGGCCAATAGGGATCTTCGCATGGGGTCGCCTCCTCAGCGCGCGGTGAGACGGTTGGCGAGCAGGACGTAGAGTCCCGTCAGGATCATGGTGGACAGGATGGCGAGGAGGCCGCCGACGGTGGCGACCGTCACGGCCATCCCGGGCGCGATCGGCCGCGTCATGGTGGCGGGCGAAACGATGAAGGTGCCGACGAAGCTGCCGTAGATCACCGTCTGAATGCACGCCATGATCCATCCGAGTCGGGCCTGCGGCAGATCGTTCTTCGGGGCTTCGAGATGTGTTTCCTCTGCTGACACCGTTCGACCTCCGGCTTCGACGCGTTGATGTTGGATCGGGCGTTTATTCGGCAGCCTTCGATGCGGCATCGGCGACCACATGGCCGAATCCGTTGTTGACGCGGCTGCGTTGATACTTGTTGAGCCAAGTTTTGAACTGGACGGGCAGCATGTCGTAGGGGCGCGCCTCGCCCAGAACCATCGCCGCGTAGACCGGCCAGTGGGGGTTCGCGAGCATCGGCCTGCCGAGCATGACGATGTCGACTTGGCCCTCCCTGACGATCGACTCCGCGAAGACGGGATCAGCCAGGTTCCAGTTCGCGGCGGTCAGGACCCCCGCCTCCTTGCGGATTCGCTGCGCCGCCGGGACCATGAAGCCCTCCTCGTCCCACGGCGTTTGGGCGCGGCCCGAGTTGCCGCCGAAGGAGACGTCCACGAGGTCGAGTCCCCGGGGCGCGAGGAGGCGAGCCAGTTCGACCGACTCGTCGATGGTCTGGCCGCCGGGTGCGAATTCCGTCACGCCGAACCGCATGGAGAGCGGCAGCCGCTCGGGCCATTCCGAGCGGACGGCCTCGAAGACCTCGACAAGCAGCCGGCTGCGCCCGGCGAAATCGCCGCCGTATTCATCGGTGCGCCGGTTGGCCAGGGGCGAAAAGAAGCTCGACAGGAGGAAGCCGTGCGCGCAGTGGATCTCCAGCCACTGAAAGCCGGCGTCCCGCGCCCGGCGTGCGGCCTCGGCGTACTGGCGCGTGACGGTCGCGATATCGTCGTGCGTCATGGCCCGCGGGATGCGCGGCATGACCCCGCCGAACGCATCCGCGGAGGGGCCGATCATCTCCCACGCGTCGGGGTGGTCTTCCGGCAGGTGGCCGCCGCCTTTCCACGGAGGTTCGACGCAGCCCCGCCGGCCCGTGTGGCCGAGCTGGATGCCGGGCACGGCCCCGACGGTCGAGACGAAGCGGGCGATCCGGGCCAGGGCTTCACCCTGCTCGTCGTTCCAGATGCCCGCGCATTGCGTGGACATGCGGCCTTCCGGCGACACGGCCGCCTGCTCGACCACCACGAGCGCGGCGCCGCCCGCCGCCTTCGAGCCCAGATGGACCAAGTGCCAATCGTTCACGAGGCCGTCCGGCGACGAGAACTGGGTCATCGGCGAGACCGCGATGCGGTTGCGCAACGTGACATCGCGGACCCGGAGTTCGCTGAACAATGAGGACATCGTGCCCGCTCTCCACGCACGCTCCGTCCAGCCGAACATCCTGCCGGAGAAGCGAGCTATCTGCTCGAAATTGAGCCAATACAGTTGCGGAACGAGCAGTCGAATGCCGAGCTGTCCGCCAGTGATGACTTGTTCAAGCCCTAGACTGCCCTTAGCTTTGGACGGCACTCTTCCAAATTCGGGCCGGGCTCGAACAGATTCCGGACAGCGTGCAGCGCGGAGGCTGGCGGGACGTGCCGACAGGGTCGGGGACATGACGAGCGCGACGATGCAGACGCGTGACATCGGCTCCTGGCCGAAGAATATCGCGCTGGCCCGCAGCACGGGGCGGGGCTGGCGGGACATTCACGCGCAGCACGTCGCCGTCGAGCCGTGGACGGGGACGCTCGATCCGGTCGGCAATCCCTGCCTCGGCTACTGCGTCGCGCGTCCGGCGCAGATCCGTCGACGCATCGGGCGCGGCGGCGCGACCGAGGCGAGCACGTTGCGTCCCCGGCAGTTCCACCTGATCCCCGCCCACGACAAGAGCGAGTGGCAAAGACGCGGACGCTCCGAGATGCTTGCGATGCATCTCCGCCAGGGATTGATCGACGAGACCGCGCGCCAGATGTGGAGTGCGACGGCGCCACGGGTCGAGCTCGACATTCCGCTTGGAACGTCTGATCCGCTCCTCGAGCAGCTGGCCCTGGCCATCCTGGAGATCCTGCGGGAGGAGCCCGATGCCTCATCGGCGCTCTATGTCGACGAGCTGGTCCACGCGATGGTCGTGCGCCTTGTCCGGGCCTATACGGCGAACGGTCGCTCATCACGGACGGCGTTGGAGAACGATGCGCTGGATCGCGGCGAGATGCGGCGCATCCGCGACCTGATCGAAGAGCGGCTCGCCGAGGACCTCTCCCTCGAGGCGCTTGCCGCCGAGATCGGCGTATCCCCCCGCACCCTATCCCGCGTGTGCCTCAAGCAATGGGGAACGACGGTTCACCAGTATGTCCTCTCACGCCGTGTCGAGCGGGCCAAGACCATGCTCCTCTCGACCAACCTTGCCATCACGGCGATTGCCTTCGATACGGGCTTCTCCAGTCAAAGCCATCTGGCAATGGCCTTTCGGCGGTTGACCGGGCTCACGCCGAAACATTACAGGCTCATTGGTCGATCATAAATTGTGAGTTGTTCTGACAGGAATTGTAATGGAAGCATTTACGCCACGTTGCAAGCCGCCGGTCGGACCTGATTTCAGTATTCTTTGAGCCCGTATTCCGGCCTGTCGTCGTTGTTGCCGTAAGATTTGTGCGGCGGGAACTTGCCCGACATGGTGAGCTTCGCCCGGTCGCCCTTGTTGCTGGCCTCGCGGGCCATGTCCATGTTGAAGTCGATCGCCGACACGATGCCGCGCCGAACCCCTCCTGGATCAGCTCCTCGAAGGTCGTGCCGTAGACCATCACCCGTTGGTAGAACCGGTAGATCAGCGGCTCGTTGAGCATCCGCTCCTCCGCCTCGGTGAGGCCGAGGAGTTCGGCAAGTCACCCCTCGCGTTCGCGCACCGGGGGAGGGCGACGGGCGAAGCGGTTTACCGTCGGGACTGCCGATGCCTTCCGCGCGATCCGGCGGCCATCCCGACGCGTGGGCGATGGCCGCGGATCAGGCCCGGCGGGCTGGAGGCTCGGCGGCGCCGGCTGCTGCGTCCGCCTCGCTCAGGGAAGGCCGCACGACCGGCGGATGGCGCGGGTCGTACCCGTCCGGCATCGCGTCCCGCAGCGTCGTGGAGCGGGTCACCAGGAAGTCGATCAGGTGGTTGCGCAGGGCGTAATACCCGGGCGCATGGTGGAGCTGCGTGCGATCACGGTCCTTCGGCAGCGGATTCTCGACGATCTCCGCGACCCTCGCTCGGGGTCCGTTGGTCATCAGCACGATCCGGTCGGCGAGATAGATCGCCTCGTCGACGTCGTGTGTGATCATGAACACCGTCTGGCCGGTCTCGACGCAGATGCGGCGGACCTCGTCCTGCAGGGTTCCCCGGGTCAGCGCGTCCAGCGCCGAGAAGGGCTCATCCATCAGCAAGATCTTCGGCTCGATCGAGAGCGCCCGGGCGATGCCGACGCGCTGCTTCATGCCGCCCGACAGTTCGGACGGGCGCTTGTGCTCGGAGCCCGCCAGTCCCACCGTGGCGATGGCCTTCCTCGCGCGCGCCTCGACCTTGGCCCTGGGCGCCGTCCGCCAGCGCGCGGAGACCGCGTAGGCGACGTTGCCGAGCACGCTGCGCCAGGGCAGCAGGGCGTGGCCCTGGAAGATCACCGCCCGATCGAGGCTGGTTCCTTCGATCGCCTGCCCATCCACGATGACGACGCCCTCGGACGGGGCCTCGAGCCCCGCCAGGATGTTGAGCACCGTGGTCTTGCCGCAGCCCGAGTGCCCGATCATGCACACGAACTCTCCGCGGCGCATGGGCAGCCACAGGTCCTCGAAGATCGTGGTCGTCTTGCCCCCTGGCCCCGGATAGCGCCGCGCGATCCCCTCGATGGAGATGAACTTCTCTGCGTTCGACATGCGGCTGGTCCCGGCCTGAACGGGAGCGGGGGCGGCACGGCTGGAGCGCCGCACGAAGGGAAGCAGCTTGCTCATCGGGTGCCTCATTCGGGGAAGGTGACGAGGCGCTGCGCGCGCGCCAGCAGCTGGTCGAGGGCCATGCCGACGACGCCGATCACCAAGATCGAGGTGATCACGTTGGTGATCGAGAGGTTGTTCCACTCGTTCCAGACGAAGTAGCCGATGCCGGTGCCGCCCACGAGCATCTCGGCCGCGACGATCACGAGCCAGGCGATGCCGATGGAGATGCGCATTCCGGTGAGGATGGTCGGCGCGGCGGCCGGCAGGATCACCGTGAACGCCCGGCGCACCGGCCCGACCTCCAGGGTCCGGGCGACGTTGAGCCACTCCTTCCGCGTGCTCGACACGCCGAACACGGTGTTCATCAGCATCGGCCAGAGCGAGCAGATGAAGATCACGAAGATCGCCGACAGGGCCGAGTCCTTGATGGTGTAGAGGGCGAGCGGCATCCAGGCGAGCGGCGAGACCGGCTTCAGGATCTGGATGAACGGGTCGAGCGCCCGGCTCATCAGCGGCGACATGCCGATGAGGAAGCCGACCGGGATCGCCACCAGCACCGCCAAGCCGTAGCCGAGCGCCACGCGCCCGATCGAGTAGGCGAGCTGGATACCGATGCCCTTGTCGTTCGGGCCGCGGTCGTAGAACGGGTCACTCAGGTGCCCCCAGATGGTCGCCCCGACATCCAGGGGGCCGGGCATGGCCGACTTGCCGGTGGTGGCCGCCTGACCCATCAGGGCCGCGTATTCCGGATCCATCGCCTCGGTCTTGGCGGTGCCGCTCACCGCGACCTGCCAGCCGAGTAGGATCACCGCGAGGAGCGCCAGGGAGAGGATGCCGGCGCGCAAGGTCAGGGTGCGTTGCATGACTCAGCTCGCGCGCTTGATCTTGAAGGAATCCAGGTATTCCTGGGGCTTGGCCGGATCGAAGGGCTTGCCCATCACCACGAACGTCTTCGTGGTGGCTTCCGGCGGGGCGAGGCCGTCCTGCTTCATCAGCTTGGCGGCATCGGTGGCGCGGTAGACCTGCCTCGCTACGGCGGCGTAGTCGACATCGCCCTTGATCTGGCCCCAGCGCTTCATCTGGGTCAGCGTCCAGATCGCGAAGCTCTCGTACGGGAACGGGTCGAAGGCGACCCGCCGCGGATCCTTCCTGACGCTGCCGAGACCGTCCGCGTAGGTGCCGGTCAGAACCTGCTCCACGACGGTGAGCGGCTGGTTCAGGTAGTTCGCGGGCGCGATTGCGGCGGCGATCTCCTTGCGGTTCTCCAGCCGCGAGGCGTAGGCGGTCGCCTGGAGGATGGCGCGCAGGAGCGCGGCCGTGGCGTTCGGCATCTCGCGGATCGTGTCCTGCGCGACCGAGAACGAGCAGCAGGGATGCCCGTCCCAGATCTCCTTCGACAGCACGTGGATGAAGCCGACGCCGTCGTAGACCGCGCGCTGGACGATGTTGTCCGGCGCCAGGAAGCCGTCGATGTTGTCGGCGCGCAGGTTCGCGACCATCTCGGGCGGCGGCACCGAGCGGAGCTGCACGTCGGTGTCGGGATCGATGCCGTGCTCGGCCAAGTAATAGCGCAGCAGGTAGTTGTGGTTCGAGTAGTCGAACGGGATGGCGAGTTTAAAGCCCTTCCAGTTCTTCGGGTCGCGATTGTCCTTGTGCTTGTTGGCGAGGCAGATCGCCTGGCCGTTGACGTTCTCGATCGCCGGCACCGCGAAGGGAACGGGATTCGAGCCGAGGCCGAGCGTGATCGCGATCGGCATCGGCGCGAGCATGTGGGCGGCGTCGTATTCCTTGTTCAGGGTCTTGTCGCGCACCACCGCCCACCCGGCGGTCTTGACGACGTCGACGTTCAGGCCCTGCTTCTCGTAGAAGCCCATGGGCTTGGCCATGATGATCGGCGTGGCGCAGGTGATCGGGATGAAGCCGACCTTGAGATCCGCCCTTTCCGGCCTGCCGGCCTCGGCGAACGCCTCGGCCACGAACTGCGTGGGCAGGAACTGGGCGACCGCCGCTGCGGCGGTCGCGGCGCCGACGCTCTTCAGGAAGGCGCGGCGTCCGGCATCGTGCGGGAACAGCGCCCGCAGCATCGCCGCCTCGACGACGCGCACGACCGCGGCGTCGCCCGACGGGAGAGAGGCCTCATGGGCGGCTTGGTCCGCATGCGCACCGCAGGAGCAGCCGCCGAGCCTGCGCCGGGCATCAAAAGGATTGTCGGAACGGGCCATCGAGAACTCCGGCGTTGAAGTCTTGAAATTCGCAGCAACTGTCGCGCCAAGCGCGCCGCATCATGAAATCTTCGCTCGGATCAGCATCCCCCAGCCTGCCTGGCGAAGGTCGAGACGGTGGGCCGGTGACGGTCTCTCGGCAGCGTCGAGCCGTGCCGGATCACCGGAGCAGCATCGCGAGGCCGGCACCTCCGATGAGCCTTCCCGGCACCGTGTCGAGCGGGCTCTTGCGGGTTGCACGGGCGGAGGGCCGGGGAAGCCCAGAGCGGCCGCTGCCGGCGCCTTCCGCGACAGCCGGGACCAGGGCCCAGTCGACGCGGGAGCCGCCCGCGATCGCGAACGCTCCCGTCCCGACCGTCACGGAAGCCGTCACCCTCGTCGAACAACCGGTCGAACGCGGCGCCTGGGCGGGCGACCTCAGTCCCCGCGTTGAACAGCGTGCCGCACGCGTCCTGCACCTGGAGGATGCCGCGCCCGATCCCGAGCCGGCCGCCGAGACCCTCCCGGAGGTGCGGCGCGGCCGAGAGGGGGTCGGCGTGGCCGGAGGTCTCCAGGATCCACGCGACGGTCAGGCCTTGTTCGCCGACATGGGCGAGCACGCTGTCGATCACTGCCGCGGCGCGGCTCCGGGGATCGTACATGGCGAAGGTTGCGGTGTGGGTCGGCTCGTCGATGAGGCCGTGCACGGCGGGGCGCGGGGTCGTGGCCGAGAGGCTGGCCTCGACCTGCCCGTGCGCCTGCGCCAAGGCGGGATCGGTTGCGTGGAAATCGTTCGTCATCGTCAGCGCCTCAGGCGGCCAGCCAGGCGGTGACCTCGCCGTCGCGCCGCTGTTCCATCGCGAGCCGGCTCTCGGTGTGCTCGACGATGTGCCAGGGCTCCCCGGGGAGCGGCGCGCCGTGCAGCGCGATCGGTGTCGAACGCGTCTTCAGACGGATGACGGGCGCGGCGTGCGCGTAGCCCGGATGCTCCCGGCCCAGGATCGCGTGGGCGATGGCCTCGGCCTGGCGGGCGACCGGCTCGATGAAGCGGCAGGGTCGCCCCGCGATGCTGATGCAGTCGCCGAGCGCGAAGATGTCGGGTCCGCTCGTGCGCAGGGTCGCCGGATCGACGACGATCCCGCGGTCGAAGGCGAGCCCGGCACCGCGCACGAGCCGCGAGGGCGTGGCGAGCCCGGTCGCGGCGATCACCGTCGTGGCGACCAGAATCGTCCCGTCCGCGAACGTGAGCGCGACCTCGCCGCCCGGCCGGCGGCCGAGGCCGCGCACGACGGCGTTGGCCTGGTAGCGCACGCCCAGCCCTTCGAGTCCGGCCAGGAGCCGGCGGCCCGCCACGTCCGGCAGGAGCTCGGGCAGCGGCAGCGCCCCGATCCCGACGAGCGTCACGGCGTGTCCGGCCCGGGCGAGGTCCTCCGCGAGTTCGCAGCCGACCATGCCGGCGCCGATCACCGCGACGGCACGGGGGCCCTGTGCGAGTTCGGCGTGCAGGGAGGCCCAGGCCGCGAGGTCGTTCACGCGCCAGCACAGGGTCGGGTCGAGGCAGGCCGGCAGCGCCGGACGCGCGCCGTGGGCCAGGACGAGGGCGGTGTACCCCAGGGTGCCGCGCGTGGTGCGCAGGCTGTGCCGCTCCGGGGAAAGGCCCACGGCCACCGTGTCGGCCATCAGGCGCAGGCCCAGGCGGGCAGCCGCCGCGGCGCCCGTCTCCCGACGCAGCCTGTCCGGCGACAGGCCGCGTCCCAGCGCAACCGAGAGTTCCGGTTTGTGGTAGACGTCGCCGCCGCAGGCCGTCACCAGTGTGATCGGAACCTGGGTGTCCTCGGCCCGGATCGCCTCCGCGGCCGCCCATCCCCCGGCACCGGCGCCGACGATCACCACGCCCGGCCGGCGCTGCGCGGCCGCGGCCGCCGGCACCGGCGCGACCGGGGCCCGCCGCCGGTACGGTTCGAAGTCGGACTTGGTCACCCCGCAGATCGGGCAGGCCCACTCGTCCGGGATGTCGGCGAACCGGGTTCCGGGCGCCAGGCCGCTGTCGGGATCGCCCTCGCCCTCGTCGTAGATCAGCCCGCAGGCCCGGCAGAGGAACTGCTTCCAGGGGCCGAGGCCGTCGGTGGGTTCCAGGACGGTCATGCCTGACCTCCCACGCCGGTGCCGCTCGGCAGCACCTCCCGGGACAGGCGCGCCATCTCCCAGCGCAGGTGCTTGATCGCCGGCGTGACGATGGCGACGAAGTGCGCCTCGCGGACGCGGCGCTGCGGGGCCGCCGACATCAGGTAGCCGCGCGCGCCCTGATGCAGGAGCGCCGACTGCGACGCGCGCAGGGCCAGCTCGGCGGTCTGGGCCCGGGCGTCGAGAACGTCGATCAGGTAGTCGGTCGAGCCATCGTAGGGCGTCTCGGCGAGCCGCATCACCCGGGCGCGGAGCTCCGCGAGCTCGGCCGCGACCGTGTCGGGGCGGTCATCGAGGAACTGGTTGACGTGCCCAAGGGTCTCCTCAACCGCCAGCATGGCGTCGAGGCTTCCCTCGGCCACGCCGAGCCCCATGCCGCATTGGAGCAGGATGAAGGCGCCCCGGATCCCTCCGATAAAGGGCCGGGCCGGATCGGCGATCAGGTCGTCCTGCCCGACGAAGTACTCGTCGAGCCGCACGCCCCAGGTGCTGGTGCCCTCCATGCCGGAGAAGTGCGGGCAGGGCCGCAGCTCCGCGCGGTCGCAGCGCAGCAGGAACATGATCTCGTGGCTGATGGCGTCGCCGGCGCCGAGGACGCCCGCGATGGCCCCGCAGTACTGGCCGGCGCCGATGTGGCTGACCCAGGGCAGCATGCCGCTGACCCGGTAGCCTCCGGGCACGCGACGGGCGCGCAGGAGGATCGGCTCGATCCCGGCGAACGCCTTCATCGGGTTGGAGAGCGCCGTGCCGCCGAAGGTGCGGCCCGCGACGTGGTCGTCGAGGAATGCGCCGGAGAGCGCCGGGTTGCCCGAGCGCTCCAGGTAGAGGCCGCAGACATCGTGGCACCACATCAGGAAGCCGGTGGCGCCGCAGGCCCGGCTCGCCGCCTGCATGGCGGCGATGGCCAGGCCGACGCGCGCGCCGTGCCGGTCGAGGTGGACGCCGAGCGCGCCTGCGTCTCCGAGCCTGCCCATGATGTCGAGCGGGTACGCGCCGTGGTCGATCTTGCTCGCCGCCGCGCCCAGGGGGCCGTCGGCAATGGCCGTCGTCTCGGCGAGGACGGTCTCGTCCGTCCACGTGCGGCCGGCCGGGCTCGCGAACGGCGCCTCCGTCACGGAGGGCCCGGCCGGTGGAAGGGCGAGGGCGCTCGACATCGTGCAATCTCCTCAGGAAGGGGAAAGGGGGCGGGCCCGCCGGGTCCCGCCGACGCGCTCAATCGGCCAGGCCGAACTTGAAGGGGACCGGGTTGCGCAGGGTGTTGGCCACCGGCGAGAAGTGGTTCGCGTGGCGCACGATCTCGTCGAGCGCCTCGCGGGTCGCGTCGCCCTCGATGGTCACGGCGACCCGGATCTCCTGAAAGCCCATATCCTCCGGCTTCTTCTCCGCCCCGCCGGCGCCCCAGGCGGCCGGGTTGCCGATGTCGCCCTCGAGGTGGAGCTCCAGGCGGGAGAGGCGCACCTGCTTCCAGGTCGCCACCGCGGTGATTCCGACCGCGAGGCAGCCGCCGAGGGCGGAGAGCACGATCTCGCCGGGCGCCGGCGCGGTGTTCTCGCCGAACAGATGCAGCGGCTCGTCGACCACGACGGGCGCATGGTCGCCGACGTAGCTGAGGGTGCGGTACTGGCCGTCGACGACCGTGTGCACCTTGTTGGTGCCGCGCGAGCCGGGATTGCAGCGGCCCTTCTCGGCGAACTGCATCAGGCCGTCGCGGTCGATCGGACGCAGGTAGGTGGTGACGGTCTTCGGGGCGGCGCTCGCGCTCATCTGGTGTTCCTCTTCCGGCTCAGCCCCGCAATTGTCGGGGGGGGCTCGGAAGGACTTGCGCAAGGCAGATGCCAGGATGGCCGAACCGGGAACTATCTTTGAAAATCCAGGTTTTCCAAATTTTTAGGTGAGGGCCGCGGTGATTTGATCGCCCGGTTGCGACAGTGAATGTCGACATTGTGTCGACATTGTCGGACTTGGGCGAGGCTGGTTAGGCCCTCGGCTGGAGCTTCCGCCAGCGGTAGGAGAACTGGCGCTCGGTGAGGCCAAGCCTCTGCGCGGCGCGGGTCTTGTTGCCACCCGCTTGCGTGAGGGCCAGGCGCAACTGCGCGCCATCGTGCGAGTCGGCGGGCAGATAGGGCCGAAGGCCGCCCATCGCATGGACCGGGTCTCCCCCTGTCGGCACGATGAGCCGTGCCGGCCCCGGCGCAACCGCCCCCGAGACAGTCACGCCCCCAAGCATCGGCTGCAGGTCGTGGACGTCGAGAACGCCCTCGCTGGCCAGCAAGACGAGCCGCTCGATGAAGTTGGCGAGTTGGCGGATGTTGCCCGGCCAGGGCTGGCGGGCGAGATGTGCGACGGCCGACCGGGTCAGGTTGACGTTGCGCTGGTTGGCCTGGTTCGCCTGCGTCAGGAAATGCAGCACGAGGTCCGGAATGTCGTCTCGCCGTTCGGCCAGGGGCGGCAGGGTGATCGGGATGACGTTGAGTCTGTAGAAAAGGTCCTCCCTGAAGCGGCCGTGGGCGACCTCGGCCGCGAGGTCCCGGTTGGTCGCGGCGACCAGGCGCATGTCGACGCGGATCTCCCGTTTGCCGCCGAGGCGAACGACCGTCCCCTCCTGCAGGGTCCGCAGCAGCTTGGTTTGGAGGATCGCCGGCATCTCGCCGATCTCGTCGAGGAAGATGGTGCCGCCGCTCGCCTGCTCGAACCAGCCGGCGCGTGCCGCGACCGCCCCGGTGAACGCGCCGCGCTCGTGGCCGAACAGTTCGGATTCGAAGAGGCTCTCTGGAATGGCCGCACAGTTCACCTTGACGAACGGCCGGTCCCGCCGGGGGCTTGCGAGGTGGAGCGCGCGGGCGAACAGTTCCTTGCCGGTGCCGGACTCGCCGAGCAGCAGGACGCTCGCGGTCGCGTCCGCGACCTTCTCGACCTGTACGAGCGCGCGCAGCAGCGCGGGCGAGGTGCCGATGATGCCGTAGCGGGCCCGCTTGATGCGCAACTCGCGAGCCAGCATATCGTTGTGCTCCTCGAGCGCGCGTGTCTTCCGCTCGACCCGCTCGTTCAGGGTCAGCAACTGGCTGACCATCGTGGCGATGATGCGAAGGAGGGTGAGGTCGTCGGAGAGCGGTCGCTCCCGGTGGCGGATCCTGTGGCAGGCGATGGCGCCGACAGTTCTCTGCTCGACCCGGATCGGGAGCGCCAGGAACGACACCGCGCCACGGGGCAGTCGCGCGCGCTCGACCGCACGCCCTAGGAAGACCGGGTCATTGTCGATGTCCTGGACGATGACGAGGTGGCCGTCCTGGATGACACGCCCGGTGATGCCCTCGCCCGGCGCATACCGGCCGCGGGCGACCTCCTCGCGGGTCAGGCCGTAGGAATGGGCGATGCGATAGCCGGCGCCGTCAGGGTCCTTCAGGACGATGCGTCCACGGTTGAGCCCGACGATCTCCGAGAGCAGGTGCAGCATCTCGCGGGCGACCTGGTCGAGGTGCAGGCCCTTACCGACGAGGTTCATGACCTCTTGGATGAGGAACATCTCCTGCGTGCGCCAGTAAGTGCTCGACGTTGCGTTGCCTGCCCGCTCCTCCATGGCTGATCGCACCTCAGTTGCCCGACTGCCGTCGGCAACCTGCAAGCCCTGTGCAAGGAGAGGTGTGAGACACGCCAGCACCGCGTCCCCGAAGACGCGCTGGATGAGCGGCAACCGATGCAAAGGCTGAAAGCGGCCCGCTCCCGTCCTCCCCGGAGGCGGCGGAAGCCGACATTCCCGCGGACCCCGCCATGTCGGCGATGCTGCGGGCAGACCCCTGAGATCGGGTGCTGGATCCCTTGGGATGCGCGCTGGGCCGAAGGCGCCACGGCAGCGCCCGCACGACGGAGGCGCTCCGTCGCGCAAGACAGCGCCGTCAAGACGGTGTGAGGGCCGCCGCCGGACGCTGCGGCGTCAGCCCGACGACGCCAGACGTGGCGAGCTCGGCAGACGGCGGCCGATGCGGCGAAGGGCCGAAAAGGCGATCAGCGCAAGACGACGCGCTTTGCCGATGATGTCATCGGTTATGTCCGCATCGATCTCGCAGAGGTCTGGACGGGAGATGGCACCCTCTACCTGTTCGTTGCCATCGATCGAACGTCAGAGCTGGCTTTCGCCAAGGTGGACGCTGACGCGAACCGCATCCTCACCATGTCGCGCCGGACGATCTCGATCGTCCAAGCCCAGAGCAGGTGCCCGAACACCTCCGAGAACACCTCATGGGCGGAAATGTCCCAGACCTGGGGCGCCCAGCCGCCCAGCGGCAGCAGGATGGCGTGGAACAGGAGGGTTATGATCAGTCCGAAGGCCAGTCCTTGCCCCAGCGTCACGAGCGGGCATGCCGTTGCGAGCAGGCAATAGAGCAGGCCGAAGACGATCGAGAAGCCCTGGTGCACCAGGGCGACGCCGTAATTGATGACGTGACCGGTGAAAACGTAGGTCATGTCCTCGGCGTTCAGGCCAAGCGCCTTGAGGATGGCGAAGGGTGGCGAGATGCGGCCGGCCTCCCGGGGCGGGAAAGGGATCTCGGATCCCCACTTGACGAAGCTCGAAAGATTTCCGCCTAGGAATCCCGCCCACGCCGCGTATCCGTAATCGACAATATCGTCGTTTTTCGAATTTGTCCCCAATTTGTCCTCCATATGTAATTCTATGTCGTCCGTACAATCTCCCTAGGAATTCCAATATTCTTAGGTTTGCGGACATAGATCCAAAAAACGGATCGATCAACTGCCTGTATCACAGTTTTAAACCAAAAATTTGCAAAATCGCAATATGATTTAACCTAGAGATTTTGGTCAATTGCGGAGGTTGTTGTGAAAATATCGACTTTGATCGTCGCTGTGTCGGGATGTGTCGGTGCGCTGTGCGTGACTGTTACTGCAAAGATGGAAATCGACGAGTACAAATCATACAGTGATAGCGTCAATGCGCTGACGGGTGCTTCCGCGTCATTGAAGATCCTGGGCGCTTCGACCCGCATCGCGCAGGAACGGGGGCCCACCAACAGCAGTCTCGGCAGTGAGAGACCGGTGCCACGCGCTGTCGAGCAGGCGCTCAGCGAGGCTCGCACCGACACCGATGCGGCCCTACGAGAGGCCAGCCTCGCCGTGTCCACATTGCCGGAGCGATGGGGAGCCAAGGCCGCCGAGGCCGTCTCCGAGACCGTTCGGCGCCTCGCCACCGTGCGGCAGCAGGCCGATGCCGTGACGGCTCATGTTCAGGCACAGCGATCCCAGGACGCGGTGGCGGGGATCGTGAAGGCCTTGATCGCCGTCCCGCCAGTGCTCGACCAGGCGTTGAATGCTGTGGACGATGCCACGATGTCGGCCGATCCGAGCCTGGGCTCCTGGCTGACGATGGCCCGGACCGCGACGGAGCTGCGTGACTTCGCGGGTCAGATCGGATCCGTGTTCACCCCTGCTCTCGTGACCAGGCGGCGTATGACGGACGAGGAGATCGGGCAATACAATCGATTGAGCGGCTATGTCGACGCACAGATGCGGCAGATCCTGCTCGCCCGTGGGAAAATCGGCGACGATGCGGGTGTCGGTGAGCTCATCAGGACCATGCGGGCGCAATACATCGAAGGCGGCCAGAAATTGGCCGCCGATCTCGTGGCCCAAAGCTTATCCGGTCAGGCCGCGACCCTGACGGTGCAGGACTTTGCCGCCCGTTATGTCCCGGCCATGAGCGCGATCGTCGAACTTCGCGATCGATTGTTCGTCCGGGCTTTCGACCTGATCAAGGCGCGCATCGCCGCGGCCCGGACGCGCTTCGTCCTCTTCCTGCTGGGCGGTGGCGCGGTGCTCGTGATGTGCGGCGGCGTGATCGTGGTCTGCGTCCGGAGGATCTCGATGCCGATCCGCCGCATGGCACAGGTCATGAGCCGGATTTCCGACGGTGACACCAGCCTCGTCGTTCCCGACACGGCCACGAAGAACGAGATCGGCGCGATGGCGGCGGCCGTGCAGGTCTTCAAGGATAATCTGATCCGGAGCCGGCACCTGGAGCTGGAGGCTGCTCAAGCGCGGGCCGCCGGCGAGGCGCAGCGCAAGCGCACCATGCTGGAGCTGGCCGACGAGTTCGAGCGGGCGGTCGGCAGCATCGTCGGCCAAGTCTCATCCTCGGCCACGGACCTGCAGGCCACCGCCCAGGCCATGACAGCCACCGCCACCCAGACGGCCGGCCAGTCCACGACCGTGGCGTCCGCCGCCGAACAGGCCGCGAGCAACGTCAACACCGTGGCGGTCGCCGCCGAGGAGCTGGGCACGTCCGTGCAGGAGATCAGCCGGCAGGTGGACGGCTCTTCCAAGCTCGCGCAAGCGGCGGTGGACGAGTCGGATCAGACGGCGGCTTTGGTGCAGGAGCTGAGCGGGACGGTCGCGCGGATCGGCGACGTGGTCGGGCTGATCTCCTCGATCGCCGGGCAGACCAACCTGCTGGCGCTGAACGCCACGATCGAGGCAGCCCGCGCCGGCGATGCCGGGCGCGGCTTCGCGGTGGTCGCTGCCGAGGTCAAGGAACTCGCCGGGCAGACCGCCCGGGCCACCGAGGAGATCTCAGGCCAGATCACGCGTGTTCAGGGCGTGACGGCCGAGGCGGTCGGTGCCATCGGGGCGATCACGGCGCGGATCCGGGAGATCAACGGCGTGGCGGCCTCGATCGCCGCGGCGGTCGAGGAGCAGGGCGCCGCCACGCAGGAGATCGTGCGCAACGTCGCTCAGGCGGCCACCGGCACGGCCGAGGTGACGAGCAACATCACCGGCGTGGCCGAGGCTTCCGAGGAGACGGGCGCGGCCGCGGCCCAGGTGCTCAGCGCGGCGGACGAGCTGTCGCGCCAGTCCGAGCATCTCGGGGCGGAGGTGGCGCATTTCCTCGCCACCGTCCGAGCCGCCTGAGACTGGCGCGGGCTCCGAGCCCCCTCCCGCTCGCCCGACTGCGTGCAGGCGGCTGGATCGGGTGCGATACGGGGCTCGGCCATCCGAGCGTCATCGCCGACGCCGGTCAGCCTGAGGAATGTGTCACGGCCTAAGCTGCTTCACCTTGAGGCAGAACCAAGCCGCCATGACCGGAACGAACATCCCGCTGGGCTCCAAGGAGGATGAGACCGCCGTCGGATCACGGACGGACGCGCTCGCCGCCGATCTGGTCGTGGCGCGGATCGAGACGCTCCTGCAGGTGTTGCGTCGGAGACGGACCGAGCTGAAGGCCCAGATTGCCAATCTGCAGAGCGTGCAACCGAGTGCCGAGACCCGGCTGACCGAGCTCACCGCAGCGTTGGTCGGCCAGATGAGCGACAGCGTGGCGCATCTGAACCTGCTCGTCGATCAGGCCGAGCTGTTCGTCCAAGAGCTGACACGCGACGCCCCCTCGGCTTGAGCCCGTGTGAGATCAGCCGATCGCGATCGCCCGAGCCGCGTCGAAGGCGGGATTGGCGAAGCGGGGACCGGCCGGGTTGCACAGGATCCGGGTTCCGCCGGGCCGAACCAGGTCGAGGCTGTGGTGGACATGGCCGTGCATCTACAGAGCCGCGCGGCCGGTATCGGTCAGGGCGGACAGGTCCAAGGTTAAGCTCCCTGCGTTCCAGGTGCCGCGCCAAGCGGGAGCGATGCAGTCCGGATGCGGGGCGTGGTGGGTGACCCCGATGAGCGGCAGCGCCCCATCACCCTCGTCCATGAGCGCGGCCAGCTCGGCGCGGGCGTGACGGTGCAGGGCCGCGGCGTCCCCGACCGTGAGCAGGTGATGGCCGCCGTCATGGGCGACATCGATCGGCTCGCCGGTCGGCGTGTCGGGATCGAGCTGTCCGGCCAACCGACAATCGCTCCGCAGGGTGGTGCTGACGAACCGGCATCCGGCCAGGATCTGAGCGCGGGCGAGAGCCTCGGGCACGATGTCGTGCCAGTGCTCGTGGTTGCCCAGCACGAACACGACGGGCTCGTCGTTGGCGAGGCGGTGCAGGACCCTGAACGTCTGCCGGGGGTCGGCCTTCCACATATCGCCGGCCGCGACCAGCATGTCGAAGGCGGGCGGCTCGGACCGGAACTGATCCGGATACAGCACCGCCTTGAGGTGCCGGTCGGACAGGATCCAGAGCTTGGCCAAGGATCGCCCGCGCTCTCAGGGGCGCACGATGCGCACGGCGTCGAAGCCTTCATCGGGACTGGGCGGCTCGAAGCGTTCGGCCACGGCACGCAGCGCAGCCCAGGCTCGGATCGTCAACGGATGAGGGCCCTTACCGGGCCACCTCAAGAGCAGCCTGCCGGAACTCGCTCGGCGTCATGCCGTGATGCGCTTTGAAGCGGCGGGAGAAGTGGGCCTGGCTGGAGAAGCCACAGCTATACGCGACTGCGCCGATCTGCAGATGGCCATGCTCGATCTTGCTCAGCTGATGCCCGGCCCTCAGAAGACGGCGCTCCCAGATGTAGTCGGACACGTGCCTGCCACGCTCATGAAACATCTCCTGTAGCCGGCGCAGCGAGACGCCGACAGCCGCGGCGAGTTCCGGAGGTCCGAAGTCGGGGTCACCCAGATTGGCCTCGACATAGGTCTTGGCGCGCTGAACCGTGACTGTTTCATGCAAGGGGCGAGACACCTCCTGTGCCAAGCGCTCGGCGATGCTGGCCGCGATCAGGTCGATGCCGATGGCCGACATGCGGTCTGCCACGGCCGGCGTGAGGCTATCACTGACACGCATCAGCTCAGTGAGGAAGCCTGTCGCCAAGGCGGTGCTGCCGAGGTCTGCACCGATGGTCAGCCCGCTGTAGAGCCGAGCTGGACCGAGGACAGACTCGAGCCGCTCACGGGGTATGTGGAGGGTGAGCATCTGGCTGCCCGAGCTGTATTCCTGCGCCGCCGGACGACAGTCGAGCACCATGAGATCGCCGGGCCGTTGCACCGAGGTCCTGTCGGATTGACCGGTCTTTGCAATTCCTGCCTGCCGGAAGAATATTCCGACAGCATTCTCCTGGCCATGATTCCTGACCAGGTCGGGCGTCGCCTCAGCGCGTAAAGCGCCATGGGAGGTGCGTATCGCTTCGATCGAGCCGACGGTAGCAACTTCTATCTTGGCATCGAATGGATCGTCGGTCAGGCGCTTCTGCTCGGCCGGCACGCGCATGTCGGACATGGCATCGCGCCAGCTTCTAAATCTGTCGCGGGGATGAAATTTCTCCGTTGAAAATAGTGTCCGCATGTATTTTTGTCTATATTCAAATATACCATCACTAGTAATGCATGAATTCTCGACGAACTCTGATGCAATGTGGCTTATGATATGGAAACGGCGTAATGTCAAAATCTAACAAATCTCAGCCAAAAACAAATCTAAGAGTGAGTTATCGGCAAATATACCTTCTCTATGATCGCTGAGGTTGTGAGGCGGTCAGTCAGTATTTGTAGAAACTAAAAACTGTTATTAAGCGCTAAAATTGATTTCCATTAGGTGTGAAATGTCAGAAAATACAATCTATTGTGCGATAGACGCTGAGCTGACCAGTATTATTGACCGGGCTGATTGAGAGGCTGCTGCAGGGCCGGGGCCATGGGAAGCCGGAAGGCCAGATCCGGGACGGTGACAGGCGCAGGTGGTCGGTAGCCCGAGGACGAATGCGGCCGGACGCGGTTGTCGGTATCCCGCCACCGCCTGCCGGAGTCGTTCGCAATCCGCACTCTTCATAGAATGTACTGTTAGCCGCAATAATTTATGCACAGTCGCAAAATCAAATTCTAACCACCTCAATGCGCAACAAGTTTTGGAAATTTTTTACTTGGTCAATGCGGGTTGTCGGAAGGATTGCCGTGAAACCCGCGCCTGACCCAATTTATGACGGGCGCCAGAAATTCATCGGTTTGCGTTATGGGTATCAAAAACAAAGGGGACAGCAGAACAGCGGTTACCCAGGCCGGGGCGGACTGGTTCACGACATACACCAGCAGTACTGAAGCGGCAGCAGCGGACACGACGAGCCAAATTCTTATAAAACCTTTGATCATACGCATTGAACAGGCTCCTTGGCGCGCGCAGGATTTTCGATTGTCCTGCTGAAGATAGAGGGTCACAAAAATATCTGGTCGAACGGGCGTAGGGCGGAGGGCTCGTATGGATTCCAAAAACTTACATCCCACCGCATTCCCGCCATCCACTAGCGGTTATGGCATCAACTCATAAATTGATTTGGGCCGACTCGAAGTGACAGATCATACGCTCAGGCTATGCTTAATTTTTATCTATTTCATTCGATAAACAATAGCTCTTTTAGAGATTCGACGGCGAGATGGGGTGTCTTGTACTTTCAGTATTGGACGCACATCCATGAAATATATCTGCTCCTAATTGGCGCGCCGAGCATGATATTTATAGATACGTCTGATCACATCCTGCATCGCCAGGATGATAAAATAGATTGAGATCCCCAATGAGCCTTAAATCGTTCGTCCCGTCGCAAGGCCGCATCGAACAATCGCGGTCATTCCGGGATCGACCTGCCTTGAAGGAGCGCTGGCGCTGCGGGGCGCCTGCGCGGGCCGTTTCGCGCTTGAAGGACCCGGACATTCTGTAGACCGACCCACCGCGTCGTCTCATATCGGCGCCGGACCGTGTCCATAAAACGAGGGCTCCTCCGACGCGTGCCAGAGAGGCAGGCTGGATCACCTCAATCCGGCCCCCATGCTGTCGGGGGATCGTGTCGGCTCGTCAGACCTCGGAAGAGCGGTCTCGCTTACGATCGATCGGGCAGGGGCATGTCCAATCCAGCGCGATGCGCTCCTGGTGCCGAGCGCACGACTGTCGACCCCTGCTGCCACAGCTCGAATGTGTGCGTCCTCTACCGTCCGCGCGGTAGCAGACCGCCACGAGACCACTCCTTTTAGACAGTCGCACGGCCAGGCGGATCGCGCTCACACGCACGGGCGCCGACGGCAGCCCTGGTGCCGGACGCCCCCTGCGCGCAGAGCGAAGCAAGCCCACAGCACCACGCCCGAAGCCGCCTGCGACGCCGGCCTGCTTCGTTCCGCGCGCAAGAACCGGAATGCTGCAACGGATCCCGTTCCGCCGGCTTGGTGAGGGGAGGGGCACGCCCGGCCCGACCCGAGAGACGCGCCGCATGGACGACACCGCCTTCAAGCCCTCCCGGCGCCACGCCGAGCTCGGGCCCGCCTTCTTCGATCCGGTCACCCCGGCCCGTTTCCCGCAGACGATCCTGCGCTACCGCAATCAGGCCTGGGCGGAGCGGGTGGGCCTCGGCGGCCTTTCGGAGGCGGCGTGGATCGCCCATTTCGGCCGGTTCGAGCCGCTGCCCGGCAGCTTCGAGACGCCCCTGGCCCTGCGCTACCACGGCCATCAGTTCCGCTCCTACAATCCGGAGCTCGGCGACGGCCGCGGCTTCCTGTTCGCGCAGCTGCACGACCTCGAGGACGGGCGGCTGCTCGACCTCGGCACCAAGGGCAGCGGCACCACGCCCTGGTCCCGCGGCGCCGATGGACGGCTCACCCTCAAGGGCGGCGTGCGCGAGGTGCTGGCCACCGCGCTCCTGGAGGCACAGGGCGTCTACACCTCGAAGAGCTTCAGCCTGATCGAGACCGGCGAGGACCTCATGCGCGGCGACGAGCCCTCGCCGGCCCGCTCCTCCGTGCTGGTGCGCCTCTCGCACGGGCATATCCGGATCGGCAGCTTCCAGCGCGTCCTGGCGCTCGGCGAACCGGACAACGTCGCCCGGCTCCTCGACCACACGATCGAGACCCACAGGCCGGACCTCTGGCGGGCCGGCCTGGAGGATCGCGGCGTCGCCTTCCTGGAGGATGTGGTGGTCAAAGTCGCCCGGATGGGCGTGCAATGGGCGGCGGCCGGCTTCGTCCATGGCGTGCTCAACAGCGACAACATCAACGTCACCGGCGAAAGTTTCGATTACGGGCCCTGGCGCTTCCTGCCGCATTTCGACCGGGACTTCACCGCGGCCTATTTCGACGAGACCGGGCTCTACAGCTTCGGCCGTCAGCCCGAGGCCCTGTTCTGGAATCTCGCCCGGCTCGCCGACTGCCTGCTGACGCTGGCCCCCCAGGCGCGCCTCGAAGCCGCCCTTTCCGGCTTCGGCCCGGCCCTGCAGGCGGCCTTCGCCGAAGCCCTGTTCCGCCGCCTCGGCCTCGCCGCGGCGCCGCAGCCGGAGACCGACCGGCTGGTCTCGGCAGTCTGGCGGTTCCTCGCCGCGACGCGGGCGCCCTTCGAGCGGTTCTTCTTCGACTGGTACGGGGGGCTCGCGAGCGCCGGGCGGGCGGAGGCGGGACCGGCCGCCGCGCAGTACCGGTCCGAGGCCTTCACGGCCGTGCGGGCCGCGCTGGAACCGCTGGCGCCCGCACCGGGCGCGCGGCTCGACCATCCCTATTTCGCGGAGGCGCCCTGCACGCTCCTGATCGACGAGGTGGAGGCGTTGTGGGCGCCGATCGCCGCGGCGGATGACTGGTCCCTGTTCGCGGCGAAGCTCGCCGGGGTGGCCCGGATGGCCGAGGCCTGCGGAACGGCGCCCGCCTCGGCCTGAGCGGCCTCTTCCTCGGCGAGCCGCCGGCGCTCCTCGGCGTAGCCCCCCGCGATGGCGAGATCGACCAGGCGCCGGGTCAGCCGGAAGGCCAGCCAGAACAGAGCGAGGCAGAGAAGCGTCGCGGCGGCGGCCTTGAGCGGATCCACGGGTTTCTCCGGTGATGTCTCCTCGGTCGGAGCGGCCCTCTTAGAGCCGCGCCCGGCCACGGGGCAACTGGACTTCGGGCCAAGATCGACCTCGCGCGGCCCGTCGATGCGCGCGGAACTCCCCGGCAGCGCCGCGATCGAGCGCGGGGCGCGTCTCTGGGTCGCTGCGCGGCGCACGCGGCGACGGTGTTGATGGGCCGATGCGGGCGATCCGAGCCGAAACCGGACCGGAACATGTTATGGCGCCCGCCGGCCGGATTCCAACATCCGGTCTTCATGCCCCTCGATGAAACGGATCCCCGTGCGCGAGACCTTCCACATCGAAGTCCTCGGACCGGAACCGGACGAGATCCAGACGCGGATCTCCGTGCGGGTCGGCAGTCTGGAGAGCGCGCAGGAGCGGGCTCTGCGCCTGTTCGCCCGCGCCCGGGTGCCGCAGCGGTCGGGGGAGCCGGCCGAGGCCGTCCGGGTGATCGACGGTGCCGGCCGCGAGGTGTTCTATCGCACGCGCTTCGACGCGGGGGATTGAGGCGCGAGGAATCCGTCGATGCGCACAGCCCTGATCCTGCCGCTCCTGCTCCTCGCCGCCTGCGCGCTGTTCCTGCGCAGCTACACCCTGCCGCCGGCCCCCGACCGCCGGGGCGGCACCACGCTCCTGCTGACCTGGCCGAACCGCCCGGCCTTCGGCAGCCCCCGGGCCGATTGCCTCGCCGGGCCCGCGGACGGGCCGGTCCTGCCCTGCCTGATCGCCTCCGTCGCCCGGGCGCGCGACGATGGGTACACGCTGCTGCAGCTGCCGTTCTGCGCGGCCTGCTACGACCTGTCCGGGCGGATCGCCGTCATGGGCGGCGACGCGGCGGCGACGCGGGCACGGCTGGTGCAGATCGCCCGCTTCGGATGGTGACACGCGCCCGGGCGACGCGCTCCCGGGCGCGCTCCAGGGTCCGGGCGACCGGGAACAGGGGATCGCGCCCCCCCTCGACCAGGAGATGGGCGATCGGCCGGCGCTCCGTCCAGAAGGTGGTGCCGAGGGCGAAGCCCGGCGGCGCGCAGGAATCGATCCGGTCGATCGGCCAGTCGCCCGCGGCCAGGGCCTCGGTCAGCCGGTGGACGAGCTGGACGCCCGGCGCGGTCTCCGGTCGGGTCTCGTCGTTGGCGATTTTCAGCACCCAGGCCTCCCGGCCGGTGACCGGCAGGATCAGGGAGGCCAGAAGTTGCTCCCCCCGGCGCAGGCGGGCGATGCGCACGCCATCCGCCGCGCCGAGATCGGCCAGGGCGGCGCGCAGGAAGGCGATCTCCGCCGGCCGCTGCGCCAGGCTCGTCCCGGCCTGCCCCTTCCAGCCGGCGGTCTCGAGGGCGACGTGGGCGTCCAGGGCCGGGCCGAGGGCTTCGGGCGCGGCGAGGATCTCGAAGGTCACGGGCCCCGCCGCCTCCAGGCGCGCGCGGGCGCGGCGCAGCTTGCGGCGGCGCTGACCGGAGAGGTGCCCGAGATAGCCGCTCCGCGCCTCCGGCCCGAACCCGCTCAGATCCAGCAGGCCGCGGTCATGCGGCCAGTAGGCGGCCCGGCGTCCGCCCTGCGCGGTGAGGAGGTCCGGCAGGGGGCCGTCGGCGGGGGCGTTCGGCAGGAGGAGCCGCGGCGGCAGGCCGAGCACACCCGGCGCGGCGAGCAGCCCCGCGAGGGCGGCCTGTGGATCGGCACCGTCGAGGAGCGGCGCGCCGAACGGGGCGTAGCCGTGAGTCCAGCCCATGAGCAGCGGCAGCGGCAGACCCCAGCGCCGCCGCGACAGCCGGAACGGCCAGACGGCGACGAGCCGGGCCCCCGGCGCCTCCGGCGGCCGGTCGGCGACGAGGAGGAGCCGGACGCCCGCCCCGAAGGCGTCGCGGGCAGCCAGGGCGTAGCCGGCCTCGTAGAACGGGTTTCGGATGAGCGACGCCGCGCCCAGCGCCCGCCAGGCCGGGATCCAGGGGGCTCGGGGATCGAGGGGCCGGACCGCCGCCACGAACCCCCCCGGTAGCGCGGCGATGTCTGCCATGGCGGGACCGTCAGGCCGCGAGCCGGTGGCGGATCGCGCCGGCGAAGCCGAGCACGTCGTAGCGCCATGCCGTCATGCCGGCGGCGACGGCGAGCAGGACCAGGCGCAGGGCCTGCCCCGGCGGCATCAGCCCGCCCGGGACCAGGGCGATGCCGGCATTCACCGCGCCGCAGGCGAGCGCGATCCCGGCGATCCCCGCCATGTCGGCGAGGGGCAGCGGCATCGTCGTGCCGGCCCGGCGGGCGCCGAGCACCAGCACGAGGCAGGCCGCGCTCTGGCCGCCCGCGAAGGCGAGGGCCGCCCCGGCGGCACCGAACCGCGGGATCAGCAGGAGCGACAGGGCGGCGACCGCGGCGAGGGTCGCGAAGGCGGCGGCGGCCTCCAGGCCGCTGGAGCGGGTGAAGTAGATCACCTGCCCGAAATAATAGGCGCGGAACATCATCAGGATGGAGGCCAGGATCAGGACCGGCGCGAGCTCCCGCGCCTCCGCCCGGTAGGCGGGCCCGAGCAGCACCGCCACGACCAGATCGTCGAAGCACAGGAAGAACACCGCCCCGAAGGCGGCGACCAGCGTCATGGCCCGGGCGGCGTCGCGCAGCACCCCGGAGGCCGCCGCCATCCCGCCCGCCCGCGCCTCGCGCTTGGCGATGGAGATCAGCGACAGGGCGATCGCCTCGCCGAACACGATGAAGCTCTGCTTCAGGAAGTCGGCCAGCGCCCCGTAGGCGCCGAGCCCCGCTGGCCCCACCGTCTTGGCGATGATCAGCCGGTCGAGGCTCTGGGCGAGCGCCGCCGTCCCGAAGGACAGGACCAGCGGCCAGCCATAGGCGAAGAGCCGCAGGGCCTCGGCCCGGCTGCCGCGGCCGGGCATCATCGGCGCGATCGTGGCGGCGGCGGGGAGCGAGGCCAGGACGTTGGCGGCCGCCACCGCGAAGGCGAGATGCAGCGGATCCTGCGAGAGATGCAGCGCGAGGCTGCCGAGGGCGAGGATCAGGACGGCCCGGCTCATCACCGAGGCTGCCACCGCCCCGGCCCGGAGGCGCGTCCGGGCGATCTCGGTGGAGCCCTCGAACAGGGTGCTCCCGAAGGCGAGCGCCAGGATCGCGGCCGCCATCCGCGCCGACATCAGCCCGAGGCCGGCGGCCAGCGCGCTCCCGAGCCCCGCGAGCAGCAGCGTGCCGCCCAGGATCCGCACCACGGTGCCGACCTGCGCGGGCTCGCGCGCCTCGTCGTAGAGGGCGAAGAACGCGAATTTCGGCCACTGGCAGGTCGCCCCGTAGAGCACCAGCGACCAGGACAGGACGTAGAGGTAGGTGCCGTAGCTCTCCACCGGCGCGAGCCGCGTGAACACCGCCACGGAGGCCATGTTCAGGGCTGCCGCGAAGCCCCGGGAGCCGACATAGATCAGGCTGTGTCGGGCGATCATGTCCTAGAACCGGTCACACGCACCACGACCTCGCACCACGCTGGGACAGACCGGCTTCGTGGCGGGACGTAACGCAGGGACGGCGGGCATGACAGCCCGGGCCGTGCAGGCGGCGTGCCGCCGGCCCCGGCCCTCAGCCCGCGCCCCGCTTCCGGATCAGCGACGCGCCGGTCATCTCGGCCGGCTGGTCGAGCCCCATCAGGTCGAGGAGGGTGGGCGCCACATCCGCCAGGCGGCCGTCGGCCAGGGACACGCCGTCGACGCCGATGAGCAGGGCCGGGACCGGGTTGAGGGTGTGGGCGGTGTGGGGCTCCCCGGTCTCGGGATCGCGCATCATCTCGCAATTGCCATGGTCGGCGGTCACCAGCAGCGCCCCGCCCTGCGCCGTCACCGCCTCGACTACGCGGCCGAGGCAGGTGTCGACGGTCTCTACCGCCTTCACGGCGGCCGCGAGACTGCCGGTATGGCCGACCATGTCGGGATTGGCGAAGTTCAGGATGATGAGGTCGTAGCGCCCGGAGCCGATCGCCTCCACGGCGCGATCGGTGAGTTCCGGCGCCGACATCTCCGGCTGCAGGTCGTAGGTTGCGACCTTGGGCGAGGGCACGAGGACCGCGTCCTGCCCCGCGAACGGGTCCTCGCGGCCGCCGTTCATGAAGTAGGTGACGTGCGGGTACTTCTCGGTCTCGGCCATGCGCAACTGCGTGCGGCCGGCCCGGGCTACGGTCTCGCCGAGGCCGTTGGGCAGGTCGAGGGGGCCGAACAGGGTCTCGGCGAAGGCGTCGATCTCGACGCTGTACTGGACGATCCCCAGGGCGGCGGCGAACCGGACCGTCCGCGTGCGGTCGAATCCCGCGAAGGCCGGGTCGAGGAGCGCCTCCAGGATCTGCCGGGTCCGGTCGGCGCGGAAGTTGAAGCACAGCAGGCCGTCGCCGTCCCGCATGCCGGCATAGTCGCCGATGATCGCGGGCCGCATGAACTCATCCGACACGTCCTGCGCGTAGGACGCGGCGACCGCCTGCCCGGCCCGCTCGAACCGGGTCCCGCGCGCCTCCGTGAGGGCGTCGTAGGCCGTCTGGACCCGCTCCCAGCGCCGGTCGCGGTCCATCCCGAAATAGCGGCCGCACAGGGTGGCGATGCGCGCGCCCTTGGGCAGGGTGGCCGCCACATCGGCGATGCAGGTGGCCGCGGAGCGGGGCGGCATGTCGCGCCCGTCGGTGAAGCCATGGAGACGGACCGGGATCCCCGCCGCGACCAGCAACCGCGCCAGCGCCACGGCGTGGTCCTGATGGGCGTGGACGCCGCCGGGCGAGAGCAGGCCGACGAGGTGGCAGGTGCCCCCCGATGCGCGGAGGGTCTCGATGAACCGGATCAGCGCCGGATTCCGGGCGAGCGAACCGTCGGCGACGGCGGAGTCGATCCGCGGCAGGTCCTGCAGGACCACGCGGCCCGCCCCGATATTGAGATGCCCAACCTCGGAATTGCCCATCTGCCCCGCGGGGAGGCCGACATCGGCGCCGAAGGTTTTCAGCTGCGCCCGGGGATGCGCCTGCATCAGCGCGTCGAAGACCGGGGTCTTGGCTTGGTGGACGGCGTTGTCGGCCACCGCGTCCCGCAGACCCCAGCCGTCGAGGATCACGAGCATCACGGGACGCGGCGTACTGTCGGGCACGGTCACAACTCTCCTGCGCTGCCGCACGCGGGGCGCGGCCGGTCTCCGGGCCCTGCGCGGCCGGATCGTTGCGCGTGTCGATAATCGCCTTGGCCCCGTGAGGCCACCGCCCCAATGGGCGAATGGGCGACGGATGCGAGAGAGCGTCGGGCTTCTGACATGGCAGGGCCGCGCCCAGCCCATCGCCAGGCGCGGCACCGGCCCGGCGTCAACCGGTCAGTTGACGCGCGCCGCGTCGGATCCCGGCGGGACGCCGAGCCCGGGCCGCTTGCGGCGCAGGGCGGCCCGGAGGACGGTCCGCCAGTAGCCCGGATGGGACAGGAACCCCGCCGCCCAGGACAGATGCATGGCCACCGCCGCCGGTCCGCTCAGGAGCAGGACGGGGTCCCGCGCCTTGAGGGCCAGGGCGAGGCCGCACAGGCCGCAGGCTCCGGCGTAGAGCAGCAGCGGGATCAGCAGGGCGGGCATCAGGGCTGCCAGGGGCAGGGCCGCGACGGCGTAGAGCAGAACCAGGGCCGGCAGCATCTGGCGGGCGCGCGGCAGGCTGGCGTGCTTCTCGAGGGTCCGCGCGCAGCCGCGACCGTACTGACGGTATTGCCGCGCGAGGCTGCCGAAGCGCGCGCGGGGAAAATACGTGATCGCGAGGTCGGCGGCGAGGTAGATCCGCCCGCCCGCCGCGCAGAGCCGCCGGTCGAGCTCGGCATCCTCGTTGTGGGTGAAGGTCTCGTCGTAGCCGCCCACCCGCAGGAACGCCCGCCGGTCGAAGGCCGCGTGGTGGCCGTGGGCGACGTAGCCCGAGATGCCGCCCTGACGGTGGGCCGAGCCGCCGTTGCCGAGGCGGCTGTTCTGCGCCGCCGCGATGGCCCGCTGCAGCGGCGTGACCCCGACGGTCCGGAGCGGCACGACCACCGAGACGGCTTCCCGCAGCTGCATCGTGCGGACGAGGTTCTGCACGAACCCCTCCGGATAGACGGCGTGGCAATCGGCGCGGACCAGGTAGGCGGAGGCGGGATGCGCCAGCCGTGCCGCGAGGTTGAGGGCCGCCGCCTGGATCCGGCGCTCGTTGTGGACGAGCCGGATCCGCGGATCCCCGGCGCTCAGGGCGGCGACGATCGCGCAGGTGCCATCGCGGCTGCCGCCATCCAACACCAGCAATTCGCAGGCGACCGCATCCCGGTCGGGCAGAACGGACGCGATGGCCTCGGCGATGTGGTCGGCCTCGTCGAGGGCCGGCATGGCGATCGTCACGAGCGGAGCACCGGCGGCGCGCGCGGGGGTTCTCGTGGGTGATCTCATGGGGGCTCTCCCGACACCGGGCCCCGGTGGTCGGCGGATCCGGGCCGGCCGTTCCGGAGGGAAGCGGACGCCGACGGTCCCGCGTCCGAGGGCTCATCTGCCGTGATTGGCCGCGATTACGGTCATTGATCACAACCACCACTTCGGTTGGCCGCACCGATACGACGAAAGGTGTAATTCTGACCGCCCCACCGCAATGATAGCCCGTTCCGGCGGGACAGCCGGACGGCTCGACAGTCGATTCGAACCGGATCCCGCGAGCTCGATCACGGGCTCGAAGCGTCATGCGGGACCCCCTCGAATGATGAAATCTCTGGATGCGCTTGCCCTCGGCCCGTCGGAATGCGGGCTGACCGAACAGCGAGGCGATCCGTCGACGCTGCGGGTCACCGAGATTGCGCCCGACGACCGGATCATCGCCTTCGACGCCGTGGGCCTCTGGCAGTATCGCGGTCTCTTGCGCGTCCTGATCCTGCGGGACCTGAAGGTCCTCTATCGTCAGACCGCCCTCGGCGCCTGCTGGGCGATCGCACAGCCGCTCTTCACCGTCCTGATCTTCACCGTGATCTTCGGCCACTTCGCCAAGATCCCCACCGACGGCGCGCCCTACGCGCTGTTCGCGGGCAGCGCGGTCGTCCTGTGGACCTACTTCGCCGAAGCGGTCCGGCGCAGCGCCAACGGCCTCGTGGCGGAGGCCGAACTCATCCGCAAGATCTACTTCCCGCGGTTGGTCATCCCGCTCGCCACGGTGATCTCGCCGATGGTCGATTTCGCCATCGCGCTGGCCGTCATGCTGGCCCTGATGGTCTGGTACGGCGTGGTGCCGGACTGGCACCTCGTGCTGACCGTCCCGACCCTGATCGTCACGGCGATGCTCGCCCTCGGCGTGAGTCTGTGGCTCGGCCCGATCAATGTCCGCTTCCGGGACGTCAAGCATACGCTGCCGTTCCTGATCCAGATCTGGATGTACGCCTCGCCGATCGTCTACGCGTCGAGCATCGTGCCCGCCTCGGTGCGCTGGCTCTACGCACTCAATCCCATGGTCGGCCTGATCGAGGCGTTCCGGTTCGCCGTCCTCGGCGGGACGCCGCCCGACGCCTTCGCGATCACGGTCTCGGTCACGGCAGCGTTCGTCCTGCTCGTCAGCGGACTGATCTTCTTCCAGCGCATGGAGCGCTCCTTCGCGGATGTAATCTGATGTCGATGGCAATCAGCGTACAAGATATCGGCAAGCAGTACTGGCGCGCGCCGCGGGCCGCGCACCAGAACTCCCTGCGCGACGCCCTCAGCGAGGGCGTCCGGGGCCTCCTGTCCCGCCGCTCCGAGGCGCGCCCGGCACGGGAATCCTTCTGGGCGCTCAGGGACGTCAGCTTCGGCATCAAGCACGGTGAGAATGTCGGCATCATCGGCCTGAACGGCGCCGGCAAGAGCACGCTCCTCAAGCTGCTCTCACGGATCGCCGCCCCCACCACCGGCCGCATCCGCCTCGAGGGTCGGGTCGGTGCCCTGCTCGAGGTCGGCACCGGCTTCCACAGAGAGCTGACCGGCCGGGAGAACATCTTCCTGTACGGCTCGATCCTGGGCATGGGCCGGCAGGAGATCGCCGACAAGTTCGACGCGATCGTCGCGTTCTCGGAGATCGGAGACTTCATCGACACGCCGGTCAAACGCTACTCGAGCGGCATGTATGTCCGGCTGGCCTTCTCGGTCGCGGCCCATCTCGAGCCCGACATCCTGCTCCTGGATGAAGTCCTGGCCGTCGGAGACTACGCCTTCCAGAGAAAATGCATGGACTTCGCCCATCGCCTGCAAGCAAGCGGCGCCACCATCCTGATCGTGTCGCACAACATGTTCAGCGTGAAGACGATGTGCAAGCGCGTGATCTACATCAAGAACGGGACGGTGGCCTATGACGGGCCCGTGGATGCGGGCCTCAAAATCTACGAGCAGGACAGCTACCTGTCCCACCCCTCGTGGTACAGACCCGAACAGTCGAGCCAGGACTTCCGGATCACCGGCGTCGAGATCGTCGACGCGGCCGGAGAGGGCAAGACGGTCTTCTCCCACGGCGAGCGGATGCGGATCCGCATGCGGTATGCGGCCGATCTGCCGATCCACGACGCGAACGTCTCCTGCTCCTTCACCCGCGCCGACGAGACCCATTGCTGCACGTTCAGCACGCTGCTCGACGCGGCACCGGTGCCGGTGATCGCCGGTACGGGGACGATCGAGCTGCTGACACCGCCGCTCCGGCTCACCGCGGACGATTACCGGGTGTCGATCTCCGTGCGCCGCAAGGGCTTCGACACGATCGCCGACGCCAAGATCGGCGCCCGGTTCCACGTTCAGCACCCGGATCTCGATCCGTACATCTTCGGCATCTTCCACGAAGAAGGTCACTGGACCTTCGGCAGGTAGACTTATCGGGAAGGCAAAGAACCATGAGCACGGTCGATGTCGTCGTCCCCTGCTACAATTACGGCCGCTACCTCCGCGCATGCGTCGACAGTATCCTGACGCAGCGCGATGTGGACGTCCGGATTCTCATCATCGACGACATGTCGAACGACTCATCCGAAGAGGTGGGACGGGCCCTGGCCCGGGAGGATGCCCGCGTCACCTATCGGCGCCACACGGTCAACCAGGGACACATCAAGACTTTCAACGAAGGAATCATCGACTGGGCCACGGCCGACTACACGCTGCTGCTTTCGGCCGACGACATGCTGACGCCCGGGGCGCTCGCCCGCGCGGCGCAGGCGCTGAACCGGCATCCCGAAGCGGGGCTCGTCTGCGGGATGGCGGTGTCCCAGGCCGGCGACGTGGAGCCGGTGGCCGTCGCCGACGCATCGGACCCGGAATGCCGGCTCGTCCCGGGGCGCACGTTCATCAAGCGCTTCTGCGACTTCGGAAACCAGTTCGCATCCCCGGTCGTGATCGTCCGCACATCCGTCCAGCATCGTCTCGGCGGCTACAATCCGAAGATGCGGCACACCTCCGACATGGAGATGTGGATGCGCTTCGCGTGCCATGGGCCCGTGGTCATCCTGAATGCGAAGCAGGCCTATTACCGCTGGCATAACCAGAACATGAGTTCTCATTACTATGCACAGGCGATCAGCGATCGCCGTGAGCAGATGGAAACCTGCCGCGTCATCCTGCAGGAGCAGGGAGACAGGATCCCCGAGCTTCAGGGATGGGTGGCCGCGATGCAGCGGCGGATCGGACGCGAACTCCTGATCACGGCGAGCAACTCCTTCACCCTGCATCACGACGACGACTGGAAGGAGATCCTCGCAGCTGCAGCGGAGTTCGATCCGCACCTGCTCCTGCGGCGCGACTGGTGGAAGCTCGCCCTGAAGCGGGTGATCGGTCGTCCGGCGCTCCATACCTTCCGCAGGCAGCTGCACCGATCGAACGGACGGTCGATCCGGGAGTGTCGTCTCGACTGGACGAACCATGGCGAGGTCACGGGCTGGTGGCCCGCCTGAACATCCTGTCGCGGACGGTGCCTTCTCGGCGCCGCATGTCAGCACAGGTGCAATCGAGCGGAGGACGACGTGCAGAGGCCCGTCATAAACGTCGCATTCGGCATCGATCAGTCGTACATCCCACAACTTCGTGTGGTCATGCGCTCGATCGAGACACGAAACGAACGCAACCCGCTGCGGTTTTTCGTCTTCCATGACGGCATCGACGCGGCCAGCCGAGCCCAGGTTTCGACCCGGCGCGCCACGATCGAGTGGATTCAGATCTGCGATCCGGTCCTGCTCGGGTTCGACGCCCATCGCCCGAGCATGAGTCGGGCGACGTATTTCCGGTTGATGATCCCGCGATTTATGCCGCCTGACGTCAGTCGTGCGATCTATCTCGATTCCGATCTCATCCTTCAAAGCGACATCGCCGAACTCTGGGACTTCGACCTCGGCGCCCATGCGCTCGGAGCCGTGGTCGATGCCGGCCTCAACCCGCGCGACTTCGCCGCGCGGTACGGCCTGCCGGCCCAGGGCCGATACTTCAACGCGGGCGTGCTCCTGCTGGATGTCCAGAAACTCAGAGCGGACCAGAGCTTCGATCACACGATCGCGCTCCTTGCAAGCAACGTCTACGATTACGACGATCAGGATGCGTTGAACATCAGCTTCTGGAACCGCTGGACCAGCATTCCACCGGAATGGAACTTCCAGCGCAATTTTCTCTACGAGAAGTTCGCAACGTGGACCGCTCTGACCCGGAGCGCCCCGCGGCCGAAGATCATCCACTTCACCGACGCGACCAAACCCTGGCGCCGCGACGAATGGCATCCTCTGGCGTGGCTTTACCTGAAGGAGCTGCGCGGTGCCGAGTTCGGCCTGAGCCTCCTGCGCAATGCGGGCATCGGCTTCAAGACCCGGCTCAAATGGCGTCTGCGCTGGCTGCTGTGGAATTTTAGATGCTTCTGCAGATGGAACCTCGGCCTCCAATAGCGAAGCCGGCCTTCTCCTGAGTTTCTCGGAAGCGTGCCGGCGCCGAACGCGCCGACGCGGCCCCGGTCGAACCCCGACACGTCACGGCGCCCGACATGAAGCTGACCTACTTTGCCGGCGATCCGCCGAACTTCGGGGATGAACTCAACCCGCTGGTCTGGAGCGCGATGCTTCCGGACGGCTTTCTGGATGATCGCGAGGAGGCGCTGTTCCTCGGGATCGGCTCGATCATCCAAGACATCTACCCGAGATCGGCAAGAAAATACGTTATCGGGTCCGGCTACGGCGGCTATTCGGCGATGCCGGACGTGCATGACGGATCCTGGGACGTCCTGTTCGTCCGTGGCCCCGGGACCGCGCAGCGCCTCGGCCTCCCGGCGGAGCGGGCGATCTGCGATCCAGCCGTCCTGCTGCGCCTGCTGCCGCTGCCGGAGGCCGCGTCGGGCATCACGGTCGCCTTCATGCCGCATTACGAAAGCCTGGAGCGTGGCTTCTGGCAGGTGGCCTGCCGGATGGCGGGCGTCACGCTGATCGATCCCCGGGACGATGTCGGGCGGATCCTGTCCCAGATCAGGGGCGCCAGGCTCCTCATCACCGAGGCGATGCACGGCGCCATCGTCGCCGATGCCCTCCGCACACCCTGGATCGCCGCCAAGCCGCTCCATCACTCGCATCGCATGAAGTGGCGGGACTGGTCCGAGTCCCTCGAGATCGACCTGCGCCCGCATGCCTTGCTGCCGAGCAACATCCGCGAGATGTATCACGTCGTTTGGCCCAACGCCGAAGTCTGGCGCGCGGCGCGTTCGAGCACGATGCCGAGTCTCAAGCCCGTCAATCAGATGCTGACCTGGATCGCCGCGAAGCGTCTGCAGCAGCTGTCGCATGCGGAGCCGCAGATGAGCCGCGACACCCGGCTGGATGCGGCCGTCGACGGAGTCGCCTCTGCCATAGATCGGTTCGTTCGGTCCCGCGGCGGTTCGGGCCTGCGCGCGACCGGACGGGCATCGGCTTCGGCCCGTTCCGCGTCGATGCGGTCGATGCGCTTGACGGCGTGAGGGCGGCCGCGGGGGCGATCCCGCCGATCCCCGTGACGGCCCGGCTGGCGTCCGATCAGATCGGCCGATGCATCGAGGCCATCTGAACCAGCGCCCTTCGGCAATCCCGGCGCGCGACCAGATGATAGGTCGCGCGGACCGGGAAGACCCTCAGCGCTCCGACGATCGCCCTGAAGGCCCGGCGCTTCTGGCCGCGCGAGGCCGCGGCGATCATGATCGTGACGAAATACCAGTAAAAGTGCTGCAGCGTTCCTTGATACGCCCTGAGGAACGCGAGGGGCGAGGGCCAGATACGCCATTCCGGCACACTATGCCTGAAGAAGACCAGCCGGTCGTAGGCAAGACGGTCGTACTGAATCGCGTCGTAGGTGCCGTGGGCGCGGCCGCGGAAGAGCATGCAGGGTGTCTCGACATAGCCCAGGGTCCGCCGGCGGGCGATACGGAGCTGCCAATCCAGGTCTTCTCCACCGATGAGCGTCTCGTCGAACAGACCCACCAAATCGCGGACGCGTCTGCGGACCACGAGCGTGCCCAGTTGAGGAAAGTAGCCGCTCAGCATGGTCCGAAGAAGCGCGTCGCCGACGCCCGGATGCCGTTCCGGCCAAGGGGCTGAGGGATTCTTCAGGTCCGGGTCCGTGCCGACGGCCTGCCCCAGAACGCCGTCCAAGGCGGGATCCGCATCGAGGACCGCAATCTGCGCACGCACATTCCCCGGAAGCCACGCGTCGTCATCGTCGAGGAAAGCGATGAAGTCGCCGGTCGCCAAACGCAGGCCCGCATTCCGTGCCGCGCTCGGCCCGCGGCGCTCCACCGCCACGTAGGTGGCCCCGAACGCCTCGGCGATCGCCCGGTTCTCGCACGCGCCCCCATTGTCCGCGACGAGGATTTCAAACGCGAGATCGCGATCTTCGAGGCGCCGGATGCTTGCGAGCGCACCGCGCAGAAGATGGGGCCGCCGGAATGTCGGCACTATGACCGAAACCAGCCTCGGACCGTCTTGCATCGGGGCGCCTCCCAGGCCGATGGATCTGCTGCGACATGACAGGGCAGTACGGCCTCGGACTGTTGGAGCACCCCGAGACGCCGGAGATCAGACCCATTCTTCCCACGCATCGAAGGCGCCGCGCAGCAGGGCCTGGAAGATCAGATCATGGTCGAAGCAGGTGACGAAGGTCCGCCCCACGGTGCCCTCAGGTTTGGTCTCCTCCGCCTGCGCATAGAGGGTCCGGTAGCCGGCCTCGCGGGCCGCCTGTTGGGCGAAGGGCGTCCAGTTCATCGACTGACCGAGCGGGATCGCGAAGCTCGCCGGAGCGACGCCCAGGCGCCGCGCGATGATGGCCCGGGAGACGACGAGTTCCTCGACGGTCCGATCCGTGTCGAGGCGCCCGAAATCCGGGTGCGTCACCGAGTGGCTGCCGATCTCGACCCCGGCCGCAGCGAGCGCCTCGATGGCGCGCCAGTCCAGGATGCCGCGCGGCCCGGTCTCGGGCCGGTCCAGCCAGCCTGCCACGATGAACAGGGTCCACGGGATCCCGTAATCACGCAGGATCGGGGCCGCCGCGCTCAGCACGCTGTGCCAGCCATCGTCGAAGGTGATGGCGAGGTCGCGGGCGCCGCCGCGTCCCTCGGCGATGGCGGCCGCCGGCACGAAGCGGTAGCCCAGACGGAGCGCCCGCTCGATCTGATGCCGGAAGCGCCCGGGGGCGACGTCGTTGACGCCGCATTCCGGCTGGCCCACCGAGTGGTAGCAGAGGATGCGCCCGCCCGGCAGGGCCCGACGCCGGCGGGCGAGGGCGAGCGTCGTGCGCTCGCAGGCCATCCGGGCGGCGGCGACGCGCGGGCGGGTCAGGCCGACCGTCCGGGCGAGGCTCTTGACCGGTGCGGGGATCATCGCAGGGCGGCGCGCAGGCCGTCGACGACCTGATCCTGCGCCACCTCCGTCATCGCCGCGTAGAGCGGCAGCAGGATCGCGTGCTCGCGGGCCCGCTCGGATTCCGGCAGCGCGAACCGCCGCGGCGCCTCGGCGTAGGGCGGCTCCAGATGCGCGCACATGATGCCCCGGCGGGTGGCGATGCCCCGGTCGAGCATCGCCTGCATGACCGCCTGCTGGTCCGCATCGTCCGGGAGGCGGACGCAGTAGCTCTGCCAGTTGCTGCGCAGCCCCATCGGCTCGGGCGGCGGCGTCACCCCGGGGAGGTCGGCCAGCCGCACGCGGTACCCGTCGGCGAGGTCGCGGCGCCGGGCGATCAGGTCGGGCAGCCGCTTCAGCTGCTCCCGGCCGATGGCCGCCTGCACGTCCGTCATCCGGTAGTTGAAGCCCGCGATGGCGTATTCCTCGACCACCACCCGGGCGCTGCCGTGGCGGGCGATGTCGGAGACGCTCATCCCGTGCTGGCGCAGCAGCCGGAAGGTCCGGTCCCACGCGGCGTTGGCGGTGGTGATCATGCCGCCGTCGCCGGTGGTCAGCACCTTGCGCGGGTGGAACGAGAAGCAGGCGATGTCCCCCGCCGGGCTGCCGATCGGCCGCCAGACGTCGCCCTGGAGCCGCTCGGAGCCGATGGCGCAGGCCGCGTCCTCGATCACCGGGATGCCGGACCGGCGCCCGATCGCCACGATCGCCTCCAGGTCGCAGGGCATGCCCATCTGGTGGACGCAGACGATCGCCTTCGTCTTCCCGGTGATCGCCGCCGCGGCGGCGTCCGGGGCCATGTTGTAGGTCGCCGGGTCGATGTCGACGAAGATCGGCGTCGCCCCGCACTGGGCGATGGCGTTGGCGGTGGCGATGAAGCTGTGGCTCACCGTCACCACCTCGTCGCCGGGGCCGACCCCGACGGCGAGGAGCGCGAGATGCAGCGCGGTCGTGCAGTTCGAGACCGCGCAGGCATGGGGCGCGCCGACGATCGCGGCGAACTCCGTCTCGAAGGCCGCGACCTGCGGCCCCTGGGTCAGCCATCCGGAGCGGACGACGGCGGCGGCGGCCTCGGCCTCGGGGTCGCCGACTTCGGGCTTGGCAATCGGGATCATGCCAGCGCCCGCCGCAGGTGTTCCGAGCGGGACTCGTCCTGCCACCAGGCGACGAGGTCGGCGAGGCCCTCGGCCGCGCCGATCTTCGCCTCGAAGCCGATCAGCGCCTTGGCGAGGCTCGTGTCGCAGAGGCGCCGGGGCACCGGGTTCACGGCCCGCTCGGCCTCGTGGATCAGCGGCGTGCCGTCCCGGCCCATGATCCGGGTGAGGTGGCCGGCGAGGTCGACCAGCGAGGTCTCGACGCCGGTGCCGACGTTGAGCACCACGTCGGTGGCCGGCGAGATCGCCGACAGGATGTTGGCCCGGGCGATGTCGCGGACATGGACGAGGTCCATGGTCTGCAGGCCGTCGCCGAAGACGATCGGCGACTGGCCCTCGGCCAGGCGCTGCATCCAGCGGACCATGACCTCGGTGTAGCGGCCGGTCAGGTCCATCCGCGGGCCGTAGGCGTTGAAGTACCGGAGCGCGACGTAGTCCAGCCCGTACATGTCGTTGAACGAGCGCAGCAGACCTTCGCCGAAGGACTTGGCGGCGCCGTACAGGGTCCGGTTGTCGTAGGGGTGGTGCTTCTCGGTCGTCGGGAAGACCTCCGCCATCCCGTAGACCGAGGCCGAGGAGGCCATCACCACCTTGGCGACGCCGGCCTCGACGCAGCTCTCAAGCAGGTTGAAGGTCGCGGCGGCCATCACCTCGAAGGCGTGGCGCGGCTCTGCGGCGCATTGCGTGATCCGCAGGGCCGCCTGGTGGAACACCACGTCGGTGCCCTTGACCAGCGTCTCCATCAGGGCGCGGTCGCGGATGTCGCCCTGGACGAGGCGGACGCGGCCGGAGCCGAGGGCGTCCCCGAGATTCTCGGGGCGGCCGCGGATCATGTTGTCGATGGCCACGATCTCGTCGCAGCCGGCCTCGACCAGAAGGTCGATGATGTGCGAGCCGATGAAGCCCGATCCGCCGGTGACCAGGATCCGGGTCCCGCGCAGGTCGCCGCTGAACCGGCTTCCCTTGGTGACCTCACGCAGCTTGGGCATCGGCGACCTCGCAGTAGCTCGCGACGGCCCGGCAGACGGTGTCGATCTGCGCGGACGTCATCTCGGGGAACATCGGGAGGGACAGGGTCCGGGCGGCCAGCCGCTCGGTGACCGGCAGGCGGCCGGCGCCGTCGTCGAGGTGACTGTAGGCGGGCTGCCGGTGGACCGGGACGGGATAGTGGATCCCGGTGGCGATGCCGGCCGCGTTGAGGTACTGGCGCAGCCCCTCGCGGTCCGCCGTCGACACGGCGTAGACGTGGAACACGTGGTCGAGCCCGGCGGGCGCCGGCAGCTCCAGGCCGAGGCCCGCGAGCCGGGCGCCGTACTCCGCCGCCACCGCCTGGCGGGCGCGGGTCCAGCCCTCCAGGTGCGGGAGCTTGACCCCCAGCACCGCGCCCTGGACGCCGTCCATGCGCAGGTTGAAGCCGTGGCGGACGTGGTTGTACTTGCCCTGCTGGCCCCAGTCGCGCAGGCAGCGGGCCGCCGCGGCGAGGTCGTCCCGGTCCGTGACGATGGCGCCGCCCTCGCCGTAGGCCCCGAGATTCTTGCCGGGATAGAAGCTGAAGCAGCCGATATCCCCGATCGTGCCGGCCTTGCGGCCGCCGCGCTCGGCGAGATGCGCCTGGGCGGCGTCCTCGACGAGGGCGAGCCCGTGGCGCCGGGCGATGGCGCCGAGCGCGTCGAGATCGGCCATCCGGCCGTGGAGGTGCACCGGCAGGATCGCCTTGGTGCGGGGCGTGATCGCCGCCTCGACCAGGGCCGGGTCCATGGTCCAGGTGACCGGGTCGATGTCGACGAGGACCGGGGTGGCCCCGGCATACAGGACCGCCGCGACCGTCGCCACGAAGGTCGACGAGACCGTGATCACCTCGTCGCCCGGGCCGATGTCGAGGGCGAGGAGGGCGAGGTGCAGGGCCGCGGTGCCGCTGCTGACGGCGACCGCGTGGCGGGCGCCGCAGGCCTCGGCGAAGGCCGTCTCGAAGGCGCTGACCGCCGGGCCGAGGACGAAGTCGCCGCTGCGCAGGACGTTGAGGATTGCGGTCTCGACGTCGCCGCCGATCGCCGCGTACTGCGCCTTGAGGTCGAGGAAGGGGATCACGAGGCCCTCGCAAGTGGCATGAGGTCGATGGGGGCGCCGTTCTGGCGCAGGGAGCGCATGGCGGCTTCGAGCATCTCGACGACGCGCAGGCCGCTGTGGCCGTCGGTCATGGGCGCGGTGCCGTTCTCGATGGAATCGGCGAAGTGCTCGATCTCGACGATCAGCGCCTCGCGGAAGGACAGGTGCGGCGACCACATGTCGCCGGTCCGGTAGGAGACCATCAGCTCGGTGATGTCGTCCGAGCCGCCGCCGACCGTGACGCCGCGGTCGTAGACCTTGACCTTCTCGATCGGGTCGAGGTCATTGTAGACGATCATCTTCTTGCTGCCGCCGATCAGCGTCTGCCGCACCTTCACGGGCGCGAGCCAGTTGACGTTGATCTGCGCGACCACGCCGCGCGGGTAGAAGACGGTCAGGTGGGCCATGTTCTCGGGACGGCCGCTGAAATGGCCGGTGCCGCTCGCCGAGATCGCCACCGGGGCGAGATCCAGGATGTGGTCGAGGATCGCGAGGTCGTGGACCGCCAGGTCCCAGATCACGTTCACGTCGCGCTGGAACAGGCCGAGGTTCACCCGGGTCGAGTCGTAGTAGAACACGTCGCCGATGGCGTCGGTCGTGACGAGCTCGTGGATCTTCTCGACCGCACCCGTGTAGACGAAGGTGTGATCGACCATCAGCCTCAGGTTGCGCTTGGCTGCCTCCTCGATCAGCAGCCGGGCCTCGAAGGCCGAGGGCGTGATCGGCTTCTCGATGAAGACGTGCTTGCCGGCCCGGAGCGCGTTGATGGCGATCTCGAAATGCGAGCTCACCGGCGTCGCCACCATGACGGCGTCGATCGCGGGATCGGCCACGAGGTCGCGCCAGTCCTGATGGAGCTGGACGGCGGGGTAGCGCTTGCCGGCCCGTGCGAGCGCGGCGGGCGACTGGTCGGCGATGGCCACCAGCTGGCAGCGCTCGCTCTCCGACGTGCACCGGGCGAGGTTCGGCCCCCAGTAGCCGTATCCGACGATACCGATCGAGATCATGAGTGCATTCCCCTCAAGCAATCTGCAGAGGCTCGGCCGGCTCGGGCCGCGGCGACTGGACGGAACGGGCGCGCGCGGCGCTTTCGGCGCGCTTGGTGCGCGTGTCCCCGACGACCCGCGCGGGGCATCCGGCGACGATGGCGAAGGCCGGGACATCCCGGGTGACGACGGCACCGGCACCGACCAGGGCGCCCTCGCCGATGGTGATCCCCGCCACGATGGTGGCGTTGGAGCCGATGGAGGCGCGGGCCTCGACCACGGTCTCGACGAGCTCCCACTCGCCGTCCCGCTTCAGGCTCCCGTCCGCGTTGGTGGCTTCCGGATAGAGCTCGTTGGTGAAGACCACGCCGTGGCCGACGAACACCTCGGCCCCGATCGAGACGCCCGCGCAGATGAAGCTGTGCGAGGAGATCTTGCAGCGCGGGCCGATATGGCTGCCGCGCTGGATCTCCACGAACGGGCCGATGCGCGAGCCGTCTTCGATTCGACATCCATAAATATTGACCAGATCTGGGTACAATATGCCCACATCAGAACCAATATTGACATCATTAATCGGCATACCGGTCGCTCCACCCGCCGAATTTCCGTGCGGTAAAGCTGCACAGAGCTGCAGGTGGCCGGGAACCCAGGCTTTCGATGTCGTTCGTCCGTCGAAAGGCGAATAGCGTCTGCCCGATGCTGCCGGCCGTCGCGATCCGGCGGCGCTCCGGTCGCCGCGCCTACGCCGAAAGGCGGGGATCCTGCCCCGACGGGACGGCGCCGGCCCACCTTTTGGAGGAGTCCCGGCGGACTTTGCCGTTACGCATCATGCCGCCTCAGCCACCCATAAGCCCGTGAGGCCGACGCGCGGTTCGCCGCTCGATGGCCACGCCCGGACATGGCAGCGCATTCGAGGGGACGACGCGTGTCGAGGATTCTGGCGAAGACTGAGCCTATGCCTGCCGGACATCGGTCCGCCGTCACCCGGCGCGCCTCCCGAGCCGGCATCATGGCCTGCCTGCTCGCCCTGTTCACGGTCCCCGCGGCGGCGGAGTACCGGATCGCCCCCGGGGACACGATCGAGGTGTCGGCCCTGAGCCTCCCGAACTTCAAGCAGGAATCCACGGTCTCGACCGATGGCGCCCTCATGGTCCCGCTGCTCGGGGATGTGCCGGCCGCCGGCCTGACCCTCGCCGAGCTGCGCCGGAACCTGCAGAAGACCCTGGCCGCCAAGGCGGTGCGGCAGCGCGGGCCGGACGGCAGGGAAACGATCGCCGTGATCGAGCCGGACGAGATCGGCGTGCGGGTCGCGAAGTACCAGCCGATCTACCTGAGCGGCGACGTGACCAAGCAGGGCGAGCACCCGTTCCATCCGGGCATGACCGTCCGGCAGGCGGTCGCCCTCGCGGGCGGCTACAATCTCCTGCGGTTCCGGATGGAGAACCCGATCATCGAATCCGCGAACCTGCGCGCCGACTACGATGCGACCTGGGCGAGCATCGCGCGGGAGAATGCGACGATCTGGCGCCTGAAGGCGATCATCGCCGCGCCGCGGGACAGGAGCGCCCCGGCCGCGGACCCGCAGGCCGCCTCGGGCGGCCGCCCGACACCGGCGCAGAAGCTCGCCGAGCAGCAGCTCCGGATCCAGCTGACCGACATCGCGAAGGAGAAGGAGCATCTGCAGCGCTCCCTCGCCCGGGCCCAGACGCAGTACGCGAATCTCAGCGAGCAGCAGGTCAAGGAGAAGGAGGGCGTCAACGCCGATGCCGAGGAGTACGACACGGTGCGTGCCCTGTTCCAGCGCGGCGCGGTGGTCACCACGCGGCTGACCGACGCCCGGCGGGCGGTGCTGCTCTCCTCGACCCGCGCCCTGCAGACGACGGTCCAGCTCACCCAGCTCGACCGTGACAAGAGCGACGTCGCCCGCAAGCTCGAGCGGGTCGAGGACCTGCAGGCCATGGACGCCCTGGAGAAGCTCCAGGCCGCGGAGAGCAACCTGTCGGCACTTCGCTCGAAGCTGAACAGCATCAACGACAAGCTCGTCTACACCGGCGCCCTGCGGGCCCAGCTCCTATCCGGAAGCCGGGCGCAGGCCGCGATCTCGGTCTTCCGCCAGGGCAGCACGTCCCGGACCCAGCTCGACGCCGCCGAGGACATGGAGCTTCAGCCGGGCGACGTCCTGGAGGTCGCGCTCAAGCCGGATCCCACCCTGCGGGGCATCGGTGACGGAGCCGGCCAGAACTGACGCCCCCCGGTTCGGCACCCCATGGGCCGAGCCGACACCCCCTTCGACAGAGAGCGCTCCGAGGCGGTGTCCGCCGCGGTGAGGAGAGAGCCATGAACCGACACTCGACCAGCGCGTCCTTCCTGCCGATCGGTGCGGCCCGCGCCGGTGGGACGGGCCCCTGGCGCAGCCTGCCGTTCTCGTCCGAGGCGGAGGCGCAGGTGTCCATCCTGACGATCGCCCGGCAGAACTGGCGGTCGATCCTGGTCTTCGCCACCATCGGCCTGGTCTGCGCCGGATTCTACGTCGCGACCGCACCCGCGATCTTCACGGCCCGGACGCGCATCTACATCGAGAGCCGCACCAGCCCGGTGACGGCCCGCGACACGCCCAATGCCGGGGCCCCGCTCGAGATCGCCGAGGTCGAGAGCCAGGTCGAGTACATACGCTCGGAGAAGATCGCGCTGGCCGCCGTGCGCCGGCTCGGCCTCCCCCCCCTGCAGGACCTCGCGGTGCCCTCGCACCCGCTGGTGGCGAAGATCCGTGAGGTCGTGAAGGCCCTCAAGGCGCTCCCCCATCGATTGATCGGCACCGAACCGCCGGTCCGGGAGACTGCCCCCGTGAGCCCGGAACTGAGCCAGGCACGGACCCTCCGGGAGAATGTGGAGGCCAACCGCATCGGCGCGGCCTACGTCATCGAGGTCGGGTACAGCGCCGACAACCCGACCACCGCCGCCGCCGTCGCGAACGCGGTGGCCGAGGCCTATGTCAGCACCGAGCTGGAAAACCGGGCCCAGATCTGGAAGGTCGCCGGCGAGTGGATGCTGCCGCGGCTGAAGGAACTCCAGCAGCGCGCCAGCCAGGCCTCGCGCGAGGCCCAGACCTACAAGGCCGAGCACACCATCATCGACCTGGGCAAGCGCGGCCTCGTGGGCGAGCAGCAGGTGGAAGAGCTCAACACCGCCGTGGCCGCGGCCCGCGCCAAGACCATGGATGCCCGGGCGGTGCGCGACCAGATCCGCGGGCTCCTCGATTCGGACATCGCCGATCCCGGGATTACCGAGGCCTTCAAGGATAGCGTGATCATCCAGCTGCGCCGGCAATATGTCGACCTCGTGCAGCGCGCCGACGACCTGAAGCGCCGGCTCGGCCCCGACCACGAGGCGGTCCAGGCGATCCAGCGGGACATTCAGGCGGCCAAGCAGTCGCTGCGCACCGAACTCGAGCGCCTCGCCATGTCCCTGGACCACGATTACGAGGTCGCCAAGGCACGCGAGGACAGCATGACGGCGGCCTTCGACGCCCTGATCTCGAAGACGCTGATCATGAGCAATGCCCGGGTCAAGGCGAAAGAACTCGACCGCACCGCCGAGACCTACGACCAGATCTACACGAACCTGCTCCAGCGCTACATCGACGCCGTCAACCAGCAATCCTATCCGCAGCCCTCCGCCCACGTGATCACGCCGGCGACCGTGCCGGAGGCTCCGAGCGCGCCCCGCGGCAGCCTGATCCTGCTCCTCGGCCTCTTCGTCGGCACCGGGTTCGGGGTGAGCGGCGCCTTCGCGCGGCACTGGTTCGACCGGACGATCCGCTCGCCCCGGCAGCTCACCGGCCACGGCCTGACCTGCCTCGCCGCTCTCCCCGAGCTGCGGCGCGAGCCGGGCTTCCGGGCCGCCCTGGCGCTGGCTCAGGCCCATGCCAGCGAGGCGCAGCGCCCGGCCAATGTCGAAGCGTTCAAGGCGAGCGCGGTGCGGTTCATGCCCCAATCGGTCTTCGTCGAGCGCCTGCACAGCCTGAAGGCCCATGTGCTGGGCAGCGATCGCCGCGGTGCGGTCTTCGCGATCGGCGTCACCTCGGTGGGGTCCGGCGCGGGCAAGACCCTGTTCGCGAGCAATTTCGGTCAGCTCCTCGCCCGCGTCCGGTCGAGCGCCGGGCGGGTGTTGGTGATCGACGCGGACGTCAGGCGGGCGACGCTCTCGCAGATCAACCGGGCCACGGACCAGCGCGGCCTGCTCGATGTGCTCGCCGGCCGCTGCTGCGCCACGGAGGCGGTCCGGCCCCAGCCCGGGGAAGTCCGCCTGCTGGCCTGCGGGAACCGCCACCCGAACGACCCCCATTTCAGCGACCTGATGACCCCGGAGGGCGTCGCGTCGGTCGTCGGGGACGAGCGCACCACCCTCGACCGCGTCGTCGTCGATCTGCCGCCGGTGGACGAATTGCCCACTCTCCAGCCGCTCCTCGACAGCCTCGACGGCCTGATCATCGTGGTGGAGGCGGGGCGGACGAGCATCGACGAGGTCGCCGCCGCCGTCCACGATCTCGAGTCGAGCGGCAGCACCGTCCTGGGCATCGTGCTCAACAAGACGAGCGACGGGACGACGGTCCGGCGCGGCGGCCTCAGGAGCGCGCTCCGGCGCTGGGCCACGGCCCCGCGGCGGCCCCACGACGCAACCCAGGCGGCTCTGTGATCGGCCCGCTCAGCCGGGGCATCGGCCGGACCTCGGCCTTCGGGCCGGGCGCGGCCACCGCGCCCCCGGCGGTCGCGAACCCGAAGACCGCGCCCGGCCGTCGGGTCGCCTTCTTCGGCCACGATCTGGCCGAGCCGACGGTCCGGAAGCGGGTCGATGCCATCCGGGAAGCCGGCTGGTCCGTGGTCGTCTACGCCTTCGAGCGGGCCCGACCCGGCGGCGCAGCCACGCCCCGGGAGGCGGACGATGCCGTCCCGCTCGGCCGGACCGTCGACCGGAACTACGCAAGCCGGCTGCCGCGCCTCGCCCTCGGCATCCTCCGCGCCCTGCGCCGCGGGCCCGACCTGCGCGCGGCGGACGTGATCTACGTGCGCAACCTCGACATGGCCCTCGTGGCCTGGACCTCTTCACGCCTCGCCGGAAGCCGCGCGCGCCTCGTCTACGAGGTGCTCGACATCCAGCGGCTGATGGTCCGGCCGGACGCCCCGGGGCGGATCGCCCGCACGGTCGAGCGCTGGCTCCTCCGCCGCAGCGCCCTCCTCGTCGTGAGCGCACCGGACTTCATCGACCGGTACTTCCGGCCCGTCCAAGGCTTCACCGGCGCGTGGCATCTGCTGGAGAACAAGGTCATGGGCCATCGCCTCGGCGAGGTGGCGGACCGGCTCGATCGCACCCGCGCGGCTGAGCCGCCCTGGGTGATCGGCTGGTTCGGGACGCTGCGCTGCCGCAGGAGCCTGACGCTTCTCGCCGCCATTGCCGACGCCCTCGGCGACTCGGTGCGGATCGTCCTGGCCGGGCGTCTCTCCGAGGAGGACATAGCCCCGCACATGCTGGCCGAAACCCTGGACGGCCGTGCGAACATGGCGTTCCGCGGTCCTTACGCCAATCCCCGCGATCTCCCCGAGATCTACAGCGGGATCCACTTCAGCTGGGCCGTCGATTACCTCGACGATGGACTGAATTCGGACTGGCTGCTGCCGAACCGGCTCTACGAGGGCGGCCTGTGCGGGGCGCTGACGCTCGCGCGCGCCTCGACCGCCACCGGGCGCTACGCGGTCGCCGAAGGGCTCGGCTGGGCCTTCCCCGAGCCGCTCGCGGATTCCGTGACGGCGTTCCTGCGGACGCTGACGCCCGCCGTCTACGCGCAGCGACACGCCCGACTGCTCGTCTGCGACCTCGCCACGTTCGTCGATGTCGGCGGCATGCGCGATCTCCTGGTCCGGGTGGACTGAACAGGCCTCTTCAGAGCAGTCCGGGCATCGCAATTCCGGCGCGCAGGCGCGGGCTGATTCGCCCGCCGCGCCGGGCGGCACGCCCAGCCGCGCCGCGGATCCGGATGCCCTGCCATTCGGTACCGCAGCGTACCCATGAAATCAGTACTCGACTCAAAACAGCCCCAACAAACACCCACATATGTTGCATTTTAGCCTCATCATTTGACACCGGATCGCATTGGGGCGAATACTTGCAATCGAATACATGAAGCGCATTCGGATCATCGAAATCGGTTCGAAAGCCAAGCCAAACGCCTTAGCAATAAGCGGGGGCAAGCAAAGCAAAGTTTGATCATTCAGAAAATCGATGAACGATGGACTACATTCGCAAAGATCTTGAGACCGATCGCTGCCCGACGACAAACGACCTTGCGAATGCACATCTCGATCAGTTCAAGAACCGGCTATCAAACAAATCACCCTGTACGTACGTAGTGAGCGATGATTGTATTTAGAGAAGAAATTTAGGCAGTTAATTTCATACAGGGTATTTACAGGCGATTTTACGAAAGTTAGCATTGTATCCGTGGTCATCGGCCATCGCCCCAGACGACCGGAGCGACCGCGTATCTCAGTGTCACGCCGTCGGCGGGCTCATTGGGTACTCACGTCATCGCTGACAATGGACTTCCTTCGAAAGGAGGTAATTTCTCATGGCCAGTCTTGGTACTCGAGACGCGCTCATCATCGTTGAGCGGGACACGGCCGAGAGCCGCGGCGGCTTTTCGGGTGCACATGCCGGTGACAACCCGGCCGTCGTCGAGCAACGGGACCAGTCCCGGGGCCGCTCCAGCCGCATCGTGATCATCGATCGACGCCAGCTCGTCGGCCGATGCCTCGCCGCCTCGCTCAGCGAGGCCGACCGGGAGACTTCGTTCGAAGTCTTCGCGGACATCGAATCGTGGAAGCGTCAGACGCCCTTCGTTCCGGCGAGCGTGGTCGTCCTCTGTCGGCCGGACGGCAATCTGTCCGAGACCGAGTGGGCCGAGATCACCCGGGAGCTGACCTTCCTGCAGGGCGAGGCCGGCACGCCGCCGGTGGCGGTCATCTCGGACGGCGAGCACCTCGAGCAGATCGTGCGGATCATCAAGCTCGGGGTCAAAGGCTACATTCCGACGACGACCTCCGTCGACATCGCCCTGCAGGCCCTCCAGCTCGTGCAGGCCGGCGGCGTCTACATCCCGGCCGAGTGCCTCCTGCCCCTGCTGGCCAACATCAAGGTGGACGAGCCGGTCGAGGCCGGCGACGATGAGATCTTCTCGCCGCGGCAGCTCTGCGTGGCGCGGGCGCTGCGGAAGGGCACGCCGAACAAGATCATCGCGTATGAACTGAACATGTGCGAGAGCACCGTGAAGGTTCATGTCCGGAATATCATGAAGAAGCTCAAGGCCAAGAACCGGACGGAAGTCGCCTATCTGACGAACAAGTACTTCCTCCGGGAGGATTCGAGCCTGGCGAGCGTGAAGGCCCCCGCGGCCTGATCGCTCCCGGCGCCCCTCCCGCGGTCGCAGGGTGACCCCGGCGAGACCGCGATCCGGCGGCGCCAAGCGGGGCTTCACGGACTCCTCTCCGGTCGACGGCTTGATCGGCCCGGGAGGGGCCTCGTCAGCCTCGCCGCCGCTCGAGGCATCGGGCTCCTGAAGCGGACGGATCGCCCGCGCCGCCCCGGCGGGCGCGATCATCGGCGCAGATCCCGGCTCGCGCGGCGACGGGCCCCATCGCGGGCGAAGTCGAGATCGCTTCCCTGCCGGCCGCCCCGCTCCGTCGCGGGCAGTTCGCGCAGCGTCTCGCCCGCCCCGTCGGGCATGCGGGCGCAGGACCGCACCGGAACTGGCCGCTTCGGCCGCTGGCGGGCCGCCGCCCGTCCAGGCATCGCGCACCCGGCCGCCGACCGCCGCCACCCGCATTCAGGGCCATGCCCGCCTCGCGCTTGGCGGCGCCCCGCAAGCGCGGCGCCGGACGCGTCCCCCCGCCCCAGCCTGGGAGCCTGGGAGGCGCCGGCACGTCCGCGCAGGGCTCGACATCCCCCGTCCTTCGGTCCGCACCCGTGCTGCCCCGACATCACCGTCCGGACATCGCGGGTGTCAGACGGCTACGCCCTTCGGCCTACGTCGAGCCATCCTTCGGCGATCCGGCGAAGATTGCGCACAGGCATCACCCGAATTGCCAAAGACGGCTGCTCTTTTCTGACCGCTTCATCTCAGGGCGCACGCGGCTAAGATGCGCGCATCGGGCTATAGCAGAGAACTCCCGAAAGAGTTCCGACCGAGGAGAATCCTGTTGGCGGCGCGTTTCTACTTCGAGATCGCAAATGCCGAGGAGACGATCCGCGACCTGGTCGGCGTCGAGGCCGCGGGCCTCGAGGAAGCCCTGATCGAGGCCCGCAGCGTGATCGCCGAGATGGCCGAGGAGATCACCGGAGGCGGCCGGGAACCGCTCTGGACCCTGCTCGTGCGCAACGAGGCCGGCTGGCTGGTCGGCCGGTTGCCCATCCGGAAGTGACGGCACTGGCCGCACCCTCCGCCTCCGAGGCGCGCCTGTTAAGATATCGTTAACGGATCGTCTTGAGGATCGGGCCAGCCCTCGCACCGTGGCAGCCATGGCCGGAATGCCCCTCTCCTCGACCGACCCGCGCGCCGCCCTGCAGGCTGATGCCATGGCCGCCCAGATGGCGCTGGCCGCCGACGCCCTGCAGTTGCGCGGCGATATCGAGACGGCCGAATCGCTTCGCGCCATGGCGCGGCACAACCGGATCCTCGGACTCAAGCTGCGGGTCGAGCACGGTCTCGCGCCGCTCCCGAGCCGCGACCGCGTCCGGCGTCAGGGCAGCGCGACCCGCTGACGGTTCCGCCCGGAGCGACGCGGCACGCCCGGTTCCGCTCCCCTCGAGACAGGGCGTCCCGGGCACAGGCCCCCACGCCCGCACCGGCGCCGATTGCTCGCCGCGCCTTAACGGCCGGCGCCTGTCCCGTCATGCGACGGGCCCCACCCTGACCGATGCCCCCGGGGCGGCCGATCCGCCGATCCGGCCATGCGGCGACCGTGCCGCTCGGCGCCGGCAGATGCGGGCTCTCCACGTGCGGTCGCCCGCCTCGCGCCCGATCCGGCCGAAGCGGCACGCCGTGTCCTGGACAGTCCCCCCGCGGGCCAGCTCCGCCGGAAAGCGGTTCCGGGACGGTCGCGGTCCGAACGGGATGCGTGAAAGGCGCCATCCCATTGAAAAAATTCGACATGGCTGGCGTCGAATTGAGAGTGTGATAGAGTAGCAGCTCAGCTTGCGACAGGAAATTCAGTCGTCGTGCCGGCGCCAGAAGCGGAAAATTCGGATATCAGCACAACCCTGGCGCTGGACATGGTCGGGCGCGCCTATTTGGCCCTCGCTCTGCTCTATGAGACGGCTCATCCTGGCGAGTTCGGCGATGTTCAGCAGAAGATCCGCACGTTCGTCGAAGATAATTTCCGCATCATTCAAGAAACAAGCCGCAACGGAAGCCTGACAACCGGGACAGTCGACGACGCCGTTCAACTTGTGAACAGCGTCCTCGTTGAGGTTGAAAACAAGATTGCCACGATGATCCGGCCGACACGACCTATGCGCAGCTAGGTATCGTCTTGAGATAGGCTTGCGCTGAGCTTGTCCGTTCCGAGACTGTTGCAGTCGAGCCATGGGCCTCCGCTAAATCGCCGTGCGGCACGCCTTGTCGAAAAGTGCAATTGGCCTCAATATCGACAGATATAATTGAGCATGTTACCCGGAGAAAAGGGCAGCAATAGAATATCAATCACGATGATATGCAGCGATGATTGTGATCGAGGCGCGCGCAGTGCGGATGTCGCGCTCGAGGTCCTGATCCGGGCCTATCACGCTCTTGCGGTGGTCTACGAGCTGTCCAGCCCCGGTGCCTACGTGGCGCTCCATGGCAAGATGATGCCCTACCTGCTGGACAGCTTCCACCAGGGCACGAAGCGGGACGCCGTCGATCCGAATCTGGACGCGGCGTTCTCGACCGCCCTCGAACGGGTCCGCTGCGCGCTGGACGACGTCTGCTCCGACGTGGCGGCCGTCCGCACCCGCAAGGCGGAGCGCGACCGCTGATCCGCCAGGCAGGCTCGGCCGGAGCCTGGGATCAGCGCACGGGCTCGAGGCGGCGCTCGGGCCCGAGGAGCAGGCGCGGCCGGATCTCCCGGTCCGGCGCAGCCGCGGGCACCAGGCGCGCGAGCTTGGCCGCCAGAGTCACCGACAGGATGTGCCGCCACGCCATGGGCGTGCCGAGCAGTTCCCTCACGGCCGCCGCGTAGCCCTGGGCGCGTCGCCGGTCGAGAACGCGCCGGTGTTGCCAGCGCTTGGCCGTCGCGGTCCGGTGAGCCCGGAGCGCCGCCCGGGCGTCCGGGGTGAGCCCCGGCCGGTCCAGCATGGCGTCGTCGAAGGCCAGGATCGCCGCGAGATCGTCCGTCCGGTGCTGGGCGCTCAGCGAGTTCGCCCGTTCGACCGCCACATAGCCGCAGGGCGCCGTCACGGCGAACACCGCCCCGGCCGCCAGCGCCTCCACGTAGAGGGCGTAATCCTCCCCGAGGCGCAGGCGCACGTCGTAGCGCAGCCCCTGCCGCTCCAGGAATCCCCGCCGCATGACCGGCTTCAGGAAGCCGAGTTCGCGCCGGTACGCGCCGGGACGGGGGATGTTGCCGGCCACGAAGGTCGCGAGGGTGAGCCGCTGCGGCCGCCCGGGCCCGGTCACGAGGCCGGCGGCGGAGCCCGCCTCGCGGCCGCGGACCATGATGATGTCGTCGGCGATCAGGTCCCAGGTCCGGGGCGCGGACAGGAGCCGGCCGAGCCGGCCGTCGATGAAGTGGTCGTCGGAGTCGAGGATGCAGAGCAGCGGGGCGGTCGCGGCCGCGATGGCCCGGTTGCGGGCGGCCGCGGGTCCGACATTGACGGACAGCCGGATTAGCTTCAGGCGGCCCGAACCGTCGTCGGCCGCCGCGGCGGCCGCGCCGGTCCGGTCCGCGGAGGCATCGTCCACCACGATGACCTCCGCGACCTCCGGCTGCCGGAGCGCCGAGGCGATGGCGGTCGCGATCGTGTCCGCGGCGTCCCGGGCCGCGATGATGACGCAGACCTCCGGGACGGGGGACGGGGCCTGTAATCTGCGCACCGGACGACTCCGCGACTCTCGGGCCGGTCCGCGCCGCGGCCGGTCCGCCGCACGGTAGGACGGCTCCGCCGCGGGGCGCGAGATCGTCCGAAAGGAGAGGGAGCGCCCCGGCCCGGATCGTCCGAATGATCACCGGTCCGCGGCGCCCCCGTCGCTACGATCCGCACCGCCGCGATCGGGCGGCGAAGATAAGGACGCGCGCATGACGATCTGGTCCGGCCCGGTCCGCCGCCTCTGCGTGGCGGCGACGCTCCTCCTGCAGGCCCATCCCGGCAGCGCCGGCGAGACCGCCGCTCCGCCGGCCGGCGCCCCGGCCGAACAGGGCGGCGGATCCTTCGTCGAGACCTTCAACACCTTGAGCGACCGCCGCTGGTACATCTCTGACGGCTGGGCCAACGGCGACTGGCAGGGCTGCATGTGGTCGAAGCAGCGCGTCCGGATCGCCAAGCCCGGCGAACTGACGCTGGCCCTGGCGAACATCGCCTACAAGGAGCGCCCGTTCAGCTGCGCCGAGATCCAGACCCACGAGCGCTACGGCTACGGCACCTACGAGGTCCGGATGCGGCCCGGCGCCGGGTCCGGCATGGTCTCGGCGTTCTTCACCTACAACGGCCCCGAGAACGGCGACCGGCGCACGAACGACGAGATCGACTTCGAGTTCCTCGGCAAGGACACCGGCAAGGTCCAGCTCAACTACTTCGTCGGCGGCGTCGGCGGCCACGACAGCTTCGACCCACTCGGATTCGACGCCGCGACCGCCACCGCCGACTACGCCCTCGAGTGGCTGCCCGACCGCCTGCGCTGGTACGTCAACGGACGCCTGCTGCGCGAGGTGCGCGCCGCGCCCGACCGGCCGCTCCCGTCGCATCCGGGCAAGATCATGCTCAGCGTCTGGTCGGGACAGGGCCAGGATTTCGCGTCCTGGCTCGGACCGACGGTCTATCCGGGACGGCCGGTCACCGCGCTGTTCGAGCGGGTGGCGTTCACCCGGATGGGCGATCCGTGCGGCTTCAAGGAATCGATCGTCTGCCGGTAGCGGCCCCCGTCGGTCGGCCTCGCCCCGGACACCGGACGGGGCGGAATCTTAACGTCTCCGCATCAGGCTCAGCCCGCGAATGTGCCCGGAGCTGCGCGATGCATTGGTCGAGCCTCGTCATCGCCGCCTACGCCGCCGGATTCGTGGAGTTCTGGCGCCTCTGCATCGAGGCGCCCACCGCCGAGGACGATGCGGCCTGACGTGCCCGCGTCGCCGCGGCGGCCCGGGCCGGCCCCGGGGGCGTCACCGCTGATTGGCGATGGGCCGCAGCAGCGCGCCGAGCAGAAAGGCCAGCTGGCCGCAGATCAGCAGCGCCGTACCGCGGCGCAGACACGCACCTGCGCTCAGGTTGTAGACGCAGAGGCCGTAGCCGACCTCCGCCGCCACGATCGGAACGAAGACCAGCAGCCGCCAGACCGAACCGAAGCGTCCGAGCATCACGCCCAGCAGGGCGTTGAGCATCATGCCCTTCATCGGCGCATTCCACGGTGTGCGCGGCGATTGGGACGCGGCCGCCAGGCCATGGCCCTAGCGGCTGCCGCGCTGGCTCAACACGGCCGGCACCGTCTTGAGCAGGATGCCGAGGTCGCGGGCGAGGCTCCACTGGCTGGCATAGGCGCAATCCAGGGCGACGCGCTCGGCGTAGCCCGTGTCGCTGCGCCCGGAGACCTGCCACAGGCCGGTCAGCCCCGGCGGAACCGAGAAGCAGGTGATGAAGTCGGCGCCGTAGCGGACGACCTCCGCCTGCACGATCGGCCGCGGACCGACGAGGCTCATCTCTCCGCAGAGCACGTTCCAGAGCTGCGGCAGCTCGTCGAGGGAGGTCTTGCGCAGGACCTGGCCCAGCGCCGTCACGCGGGGGTCGTGCGTGAGCTTGTAGGACGCCTCCCACTCGGCCCGGGCCTCGGGATGCTCGGCGAAGTGCCGCGTCAGAACCGTGTCGCTGTCCGGCACCATGGACCGGAACTTCAGGCAGCCGAAGGGGCGCCCGTACCGGCCGAGGCGCTTGTGGCGGAAGATCGGCGACCGGCCGTCGCTCCCCCAGATCAGCAGGGCGATGAACAGCAGGAGCGGCAGCAGCAGGAGCAGGGCCGTCAGGGCGATGGTGGCGTCGAGGATGCGCTTCGTCACCCAGCTCGCCCTGAGGCCCGGGCCGGCCTGCACCGTCGCCGGCAACGTCTTGACCAAGGCCTCGTTGATCGTCTCGACCACATCCTGCGGCGTCGACGACTCGATCGGCGTCGGGGTCCCGGCCGGGCGCAACATGTCGGCTCCTTGACTCGAAGCGAGACGGGGTCCGAACCTGCGGAGCGGCGTGCGCGCCCGGCCGGTCCGGCCCGCGTCGCCGCAGCCGGCTTCGACGGCTGTCAGCCGGTCCGAAGGGGCGTCGATCGCAGGCGGAACCCTTGCGCCGACTCTGGGCCGGCGAGAGGTTCGGCAACAAGACGGCCGCCGATCCATCAATGGAGGTAAATCGTTGCTGGTCGTGCTGGTCTTCGCTGCGCTGATAGGAGGAGCGATCGGCTTCACACTGGTCCTGCCGAAGGGGATCCTGGTCGCGCTGCTGGCCGCCCAGGCTGCGGCGGCCGTTTCCGTCGGCCTCGTCGCCCTCCTCGCCCGGCGCCGCTGAGCGGCAAGACCGCTTTCGGGGAGCCCCGCTCCCCCGATCGAGGTAGGGACCTCCGGCTCTCAGCCCGGTCTATGGCGACGTGTCCGGCCCTCCCGGACGCGAACGAAGCCGCACGGGCGAGATCGGCATTCAGGTCTGCCCCGGCGCGGCGCGGACGATCACCGGACGAGGCGCGCCGTGGCCCCTCCAGAGCGCCGCATCATCGGGTTCGACGGCCTCCGGGCCGTGGCGTTCCTGATGGTCTTCATCAGCCACAAGGCGCCGAGCCCGAGGACCGAAGCCCTCGGCACCGCCGGCGTGTGGCTGTTCTTCGTCCTGAGCGGCTTCCTGATCGTCCGCATCCTCGACGCCGCCCGCGCGGCGGTGGAGGCCGGCACGGCGACGCCGCTCGGCAGCCTCGGACTGTTCTACCGGAACCGGATCGCCCGCATCGTGCCGGTCTACTACGTCTTCCTGTTCGTGCTCTACACGGTCCGGCCCGGCGACCCGTCCAGTCTCGGCACCGCCGCGTTCAAGGGCGCGACGTGGTTCTACGTCACGAACGTCTACATCGCGCAGAACGGCTGGGGGACCGAACTCGGCCACCTCTGGAGCCTCGCCGTCGAGCAGCAATTCTACCTGCTGTTCGCGCCGGCGGCGCTGTTCCTGCCGCGGCGGCACCTCGGCACGCTGTGCGGGATCCTGATCGGAGTCAGCGTCGTGACGCACGGCGCCCTGTGGCTGTCGGGCGCCGGGCCGACGCGCTTCGATGTCGATACGCTGGCCAATCTCGGGCTGATCGCGCTGGGCGGCCTCGCCGGTCTGCGCACCAAGCCGCTTCCGGCCTGGCTCGCCCACGACGCCGCCCTGGCCGGCGTGGCGATCCTGTTCCTGACCCTGCCGCTCGTGGTCGCGCCGACCGGCTGGTGGCTGATCCTCGGCCGCCTCAGCGGCGTCCTGGCGGCGCTGCTCCTGCTGCAGGTGGTTCTGGTGCGGGACGGCCGCGCGGTCGCCCTGCTGGAGATCCCGTGGCTGCGCCGGATCGGCGTGATCAGCTACGCCGCCTACCTGTTCCACGTTCCGCTCCACGCGGAACGGGTGCTCGCGCCAATCGGCCTCGACGTCGCCGGCCCGCGCCCGGTCTCGATGGCGCTTGACCTGATCCTGACGCTGTTGCTGGCGGAATTGTCGTGGCGGCTCCTCGAGGCGCCGGCCCGCCGGCTCCTGCGGGCGCCACCCCGGCGGGTCGGCTCGTCTGCGCTGATCGGCCCGTAGCCGCGTCCCGCGGCGGCAGCGGCCGGGCCGGTTTGCGGATGCCCGCGGGCGGGCCCCGTCTAGCTCTTGATCGGCAACCGGCCGACCTCGGCACCGGTGGCGTCGCGCACGACGAGCGTCCACCTGCCGTCCGAGCCTGCGGCACCCAGATCGCCTGCCACTTCGTCGATCACGCTGCGGGCCTCCGCCAGCGCCTCGGCCAGGTCTTCGGCTTCCACGCCCTGCGCGTCGCGGATCGTTTCCTTGCCGTTCTCGATATCGAAATAGAAGCGACTGGGCACCCATCTCCTCCCTGAATGCTGCCCTCGGGAGGGCCCCCTCGGATACTACCTACGTAGTTCGCCCGTGCCCGACAATGCTCAGTAGGAGACATAAACCTTAACAAACACCAAAACTGTTTTCGCCAGTCGCGTTGCAATAATGTCGAGATTCCATCCAAATAATCCATTATAGGTATCGCCGATCACCCTTCCGGCCGCGTCGGCCATGGCGACGCGCGGTGACGGGCCTCAGCGGCGTTCGACATGACAGCCTCCGGCGATTCGAGCCTCAAGAAGGATTCTCCCGCCTCGGCGGAGCGAAAGCAGAAATTGCGCGCCCATGTCCGGTCGATCCTGACGCAGGGCCTCACCCCGCAGGAGCCGCGTCCCGGCGGCGAATCGAAGCCCGGGTCACGCTGAGCGCCCTCCGCCACCGGAGCCATCCGCCGCAAGAGGAAGGGCTGCCGGCGGCCCTACGCCCTTTGAGCGTCGTGCGCGCCGATCACTTCGGGCTCATGTCGAGGGCGGCCCGGGAGGCCGCGCCCGTCGGGCCAGGAAACGCGATGGCGGATCAACTCTTGTCCGATGCCCGGGGCACGTCCGTGGACGTCTCGTTCATCATGGCCGCGCACGATGCGGCGCCCTGGATCGAGATGGCCGTTCGCTCCGCCCTCGCCCAGACCGGCGTCGCCGTGGAGGTCGTGGCGGTCGATGACGGCTCGCGGGACGGGACCGGGACCGTGCTGGCGCGCTTGGCGGAGGCCGATCGGCGCGTCCGCGTGATCCCCCTCGCCGGGGCCGGGCCGGGATCGCCCCGGGGCCCGTCGAGCGCCCGGAACGCGGCCCTGGACGCCGCCCGGGGCCGCTGGATCGCGATCCTCGACGCCGACGACCTGATCCTGCCAAATCGCTCCCGGTCGCTGCTCGACCTTGCCCTGGCGGCGGATGCCGACATCGTCGCCGACAACCCGATCCCGTTCACGGACGTGTTCGATCCCCGGGGACCGGGCATGATGGAGGGCGGCCGGGAGCCGTACCTGTTCGAGATCGATCTCGCCAAGTACATCGCCTGCAATCAACTTCTCAGGCCCGGGACCAAGCTCGGCTACCTCAAGCCCATGATCCGGGCCGAGACCCTCAACCGGCACAAGATCCGGTACGACGAAGGCGTCCGGATCGGCGAGGACTTCCTGCTGTGCCTCGAGGCCCTCGCGGCGGGCGCGCGGTTCGTGGTCACCAGCGACGCGGGCTACGGCTATCGGCGCGGCCCGACCTCCCTGTCCCACCGGCTGCGCCAAGCCGACATCGCGCGCTTGGAGGCGGCCTTCGCGGTCCGGGCGGAGCACGGCCGCCTCGCGGAGGCCCGGGCGCGGTCCGCTGAGATCCGCCACGGCAGCCGCGCCTACCGCGACGGCCTCGCGATGATGCGCATGATGGCCCAGGTCATCGAGGCCGCCCAGGCCGGCCGGTGGATCCAGGGCGCCGCCCTGGCGCTCCGGCATCCCCGGATGTGGCAATCCCTGGCCGCGACGCTGCTGGAAGCGGCGGGCAAGCGCCTGCGGCCGAGGCTACACGCCCTCCCGATCGGACAGAGGTGAGACGATGCGCCTGTGCATCTGTATCTGCACCTGCGAGCGGCCCGTCGGGCTCGCGCGCCTTCTCAAGGCGCTGGACCAGCAGCGGCTCGGCAACCTCGCCGAGACCGCCCTGCGCATCCTGATCATCGACAACGGGCGCAGCCGCGCCGCCGTGCCGGTGGTGGAGGCCTATCGGGCGACCGGCCGTTTCCCGGTCACCTATGCCCGGGAGGAGACCCGCGGCCTCGCCGCGGTCCGCAACCGGAGCCTCGCGGAGGCCTCCGCGGCCGGCGCGGACTGGGTCGCGCTGATCGACGACGACGAGTTCCCCGACCGGGACTGGCTCCACAACCTGCTCGAGACCGCCCTCGGAACGGGGGCCGCGGCCTGCATCGGGCCGGTCGTGCCGTTCTTCGACCGGGTGCCGCCCACCTGGGCGGCGGCGGGGGGCTTCTTCGCCAAGCGCCTGCCGGTCCGCGACGGCTTCGTGCAGGACGGCTACACCGCCAACGCGCTCCTGGACCTGCGGGTGATCCGGGCGCTGGGCCTGTCCTTCGACATGCGCTTCAACACCCTGGGCGGCGAGGACACCTTCTTCTTCCGGTCCTTGCTGCAGGCCGGGCACCGGATCGCCTGGGCCGAGACGGCTTTGGTCTACGACAGCATCCCGACGCACCGGATGCGGGTGCGCTGGCTGCTGGCCCGCTGGTACCGCAGCGGCAACGTCGAGGCCTATCTCGGCCGGCTCCGCCCGGAGACGGTGACCGGCCGCCTCGCCAATGCGGGCCGCGGCCTCGCGCGCCTCGGCGGTGGCCTGCTGCGGCTCGGGATCGCCGGCCTGTCCCTCAGGCCGGAGACCCTGATCGGCGGCGGCTACACGCTGTGCCGGGGGGCCGGCCTGCTCGCAGCGGTCATCGGCCTGAGCTACCGGGAATATCACCCGTCGCGCTACCGGTAGCGTCTCCTAGCGGGTCGCGAACGCGATGCTGAGCGCCGCCTTGGCCACGAGGCCCGGGCTTGCCAGGGCGTCGCGGTACTGGCGGTAGCGCCGGTCGAGGGCGTTCTGGACGACGACATCCGCCGTGACCCGGTCGGTGACCGCATAGGTGGCGAAGAGGTCCACCAGCCCGTAGGCCTTGGTGGCCCGGTTCCGGGAGCCCGCCGGGAGGTCGGTGCGCGCATCCACCAGGGTCAGGCGCGTCCCGACGATGAGCCGGTCGGCGAGGAAGCGCAGGCCCAACGTCGTGCCGATCCGGTCCGGCGGCACCGTGAGCAGGCTCTCGCGGGTGGCGCGGTCGCGACCGTCGATATGGGTGGCGGCGAGCGACACGAAGCCCCGGCCCCAATCGTAGGTGCCCTCCAGTTCCACGCCCGACAGGTCGGCCCGGGCGATGTTGCGGTACTGGTAGGAGCGCACTGGGATCACGCAGGGGAAGCGCCCGGGCCGGCCGGAGCAGGCCGAGGCCGGGATGCCGGGGATCGCCGGGACGAAGTAGGTCGGTCCGACCGCCTGCATGTCGATGAAGGCGTCGACCGCGGTGTCGAACACGGCGAGCTTGGCGCGCAGGGAATCCTCCGGCCCCATCACGGCGTCGGCGCGCAGGTTGACGCCGCCCTCGACGGTGCGGGCCACCTCCGGCCGCAGGGCCGGATTCGGCAGGATCGTGAAGGCCGGGAACGGGTGGAGGCCCTGCACCAGCGTCTCGGTGACGGTGGGGGCGCGATAGCCCTCGGCATAGGTGCCGTAGAGTTCGAGGCCGCCCAGCGGCGCAACGCCGATCGTGATCTTCGGCGAGACCCGCGCGCCGCCGGCGCGATAGGCCCCGCCGTCGAGCCGGTAGCTGTCGCGCCGGAGCGCGCCGACGATCCGCAGCCACGGCGCGGCTTGGATCTCGTCCTGCAGGAAGGCGCCGGCCAGGTCCCGCCGCCCCGACGGCGTGAAGGCCGCCCCGAAGCCGCCGGCCCGGTCGGTGGTCCGGACGCGATTCGCCACGCCGTCGCCGCCGAGCGTGAGCGCGTGCGCGACCGGACCGGTCTCGAACCGGGCGGTGTTGTGGGCGTCGAAGCCCATCGTCGCGATGTCGTAGGTCAGACGGTCGCCGGCCCGGGTGCCGAGCCGGCTGTAAACGCCCCGCGGCGAGTCCTGGAGGAAAGTCAGGGCGTCGTGCGTCGTGGTCGCGTAGCTGTCGAGGCTGAGATCGACGAGCGGCACGTCCGGCCGGGCGAAGCGGTAGCCGACGGTGTAGGTGTCGGCCTGCACGGCGTTGGCGAAGCGAGCCCCGCCGCCGGTGTCGCCGCCATTGACGAAGTCGAAGCGCTGGAGGAGCGCGGTGGCGTGGATCGCGTATCCGTCCGCGGGCCGCAGGGTGAGCTTGGCGAGGCCCGCATTCAGGTCGCTGCCGGTATCGGGCACCGGCAGGCCGGCGCCGTCGCGATAGGGCGCGGTGTCGCGGAAGACGAACTGCCCGAACAGGTCCGCGGCGGTGCCGATGCGGGCGCCGAGCGCCGAGCTGTTCACGAAGCGCTGGCCGTTCGTGCCGAAGCCCTGCTTCTGCACGAAGCCGGCGGTCTCGTCGGGGGCCAGGATGTCGTCGATCGACCGGGTGCGGAACGCCGCGACGCCCCCGATGGCGCCCGAGCCGTAGATCGTCGCCGTGGGCCCGCGGGTGATGTCGACGCCGCCGACGAGTTCGGGATCCAGGTAGAACACGCCGTTGGCGCCGTGGCCCGAGACCTGGAAGTCCTGCCGCGCGCCGTCGACCAGGACGTTGACCCGGCCGAAATCCTGCAGGCCGCGGATGTTGATCGCCTGCGCGGGATCGGTCCGGTTCTCCTGGGTGGTCACGCCGGGCACGTCGCGCAGCACCTCGGACAGGCGTCCGGGCTGGAGCCGGTCGAGGGCCGCGCGCGGGACGACGCTCGTGCCCGCCAGGGCGTCGACGGCCGGAACGGCGGTCTTCGTCGCGGTGACCGACAGCGTATCGAGGCCGATCTCGGGCTCGAGGCGCGCGGCCGGGCCGGACTCCTCCGCCCGGGCGCCCGGCAGAGTCGCCAGCGCAACGCCGAGGGCGACGAGCGCCCGGTGGAAAGCATAAGCCATGATGACGATCGCCCCCGCACAGTCGTTTCCAAGAGCTGGCTGGCGGATGGCTGGCTTGCTGAAGCTTTTCTCGCCGATCGCGATGGCGATGCGCAACAGATTTTTCTGGGATGTCGGGCCGGCATGCCGAGAAGGCCGTCCTGGCGCCGGCCGGACGACGTCGAGGATCCACGAAATCCGGTCAGGTCGGTGTCCGGCCGGCCACATCCCGATGCGGCAGGAGGAAGGGCTGGTCGCCCTCGGGCACCCGGCCGACCGGCCAGCGGACGCCGAAGACCCGCGCGATCAGCTCGTCCGTCAGGACCTCGGCCGGTCGCCCGCGCGCGACCAGCCGGCCCCCGTCCAGAACCAGAAGCCGGTCGGCATAGGCCGCGGCGAGGTTGAGGTCGTGCAGGATCGCCACCACGGCGATGCCGGCCGCTGCCAGCCCGGCCGCGGCGTCGAGAAGCGCGCCCTGGTGGCGGAGGTCGAGACTCGCGGTCGGCTCGTCGAGGAACAGCACCTGCCGCTCCGCGACCGTGCGGCCGGCCTCCAGCTGGCAGAGCACGCGGGCGAATTGCACCCGCGCCTGCTCCCCGCCCGACAGGGTCGGATAGGCGCGCCCGGCGAGATGGACCGCGTCGGCCTGTTCGAGGGCCCGGGCCAGGATCGCGGCGCGGTCGCGGGCGCCGAGGCCCCGGCCGATGCCGTCGAGGCCGATCCGGACCACCTCGGCCGCCGTGAACGGGAAGGCGAGGCGCGCCGCCTGCGGCAGCACGGCCCGCATCGCTGCGAGCCGCCAGGGCGGGATCGTCTCAATTGCCGCGCCGGCATAGGCGACGGTGCCCCGGGTCGGGCGCAGGGCGCCGCTGAGCAGGCGGAGGAGGGTGGACTTGCCGGCCCCGTTCGGGCCGACGATCACCTGGAGGGTGCCGCCTTCCACCCCCAGGGAGACGTCGCGCACGAGGTCGCGCCCCGCCACCGTGACGGTCAGGTCGCGCGCCGTGAGCAGGGCCGGATCAGACATCGTCCGCCCGCACCCGGTCGAGGAGCAGCCACAGGAAGACCGGCGCCCCGACCAGCGCCGTGACGATCCCGATGGGCAGTTCGGCGGGCGCGGCGACGAGGCGCGCCACCACGTCGGCGAGGATCAGGAAGGCGCCGCCGAGGAGCGCCGAGGCCGGGAGCAGCAGCCGGTGCCCCGGGCCGATCAGCAGCCGCAGGGCGTGCGGCACCACGAGGCCGACGAAGCCGATCACCCCGGCCGCCGCCACGCTGGCGCCGACCGCGACCGCCACCAGCACGATGCAGGCGCGCTTCAGCCGCTCCACCGGGACGCCGAGATGGAACGCCTCGGCCTCGCCGAGGACCAGGGCGTTCAGGCCGCGGCCGAGGAACGGGACCGCGGCCAGCACCGGCAGGATCAGCGGCGCCGAGGCCGCGACCTTGGCCCAGGTGGCGCCCCCGAGGCTGCCGAGGGACCAGAAGGCGAGATCGCGCAATTGCCGGTCGTCGCTGACGAAGGTCAGCAGGCCGGTCAGCGCGCCGGTCAGCGCGCCGAGGGCGATCCCGGCGAGCAGCATCGTCGCCACGGCGGTGCGCCCGGACCGCGTGGCGAGGACGTACAGAATGAGGGTCGCGCCCAGGCCCCCGAGGAAGGCCCCGGCCGGCAGGACCGCGTAGGGCAGCGGCCCAGGCAGCCCGAGATGGGCGAGGATGCGGTCGCCGAGGACGATGATGAGCGCGGCGGCGAGCCCCGCCCCCGACGAGACCCCGACTAGCGCCGGGTCGGCCAGGGGATTGCGGAACAGCCCCTGCATCAGCGCGCCGGAGACCGCCAGCCCCGCCCCGACCATCAGCCCCAGCAGAGTGCGGGGCAGGCGGATGGAGAGGATCACGAGGGCGTCCCGGGCGCGGGCCGGATCGCTGCCGTCCCCCAGCAGGACCGCCAGGACCCGCTCCACCGGGATGCGGATCGCCCCGAGGCTCACGGAGAGCAGGGCGGCGGCCACCACCAGGGCCGCCAGGATCCCCAGCACCCAGGGCGCCGTGGACCGCCGGCTCACGCGCGCCGCCCGCCGCCGCGCGGCTCAGTCACGCGGCAGGTCCGGGTAGAGCGCCCGCATCAGGTCCATGGCGGCCTGCGGCGTGCGCGGACCGAAGCCGAGGAGGTAGAGCCCGTCCATGGCCACCAGCCGGCCTTGGGCGCCCGCGGGGGTCTGGGCGAGGGCCGTGCCGGGGGCGAAGATACCCTCGGGCTTCGGCGGCTCCGGGCCATTCTGCATCATCACCACCGCGTCGGGAGCGGCGGCCACGATGGCCTCGTCGGTCATCGGCTTGAAGCCCTCCAGGCCCGTGGCCGCGTTGGCGATGCCCGCCAGGGTCAGGATGCCGTCCGCCGAGGAGCCGGCACCGCCGACGACGGTCCGGCCGCCCTGGACCGAGAGGACGACGAGGGCCCGGGCCGGCCGGGCGATCCGGGCGCGCCGGGCCGCGAGGTCGGCGAAACGGGCGCGGACCTCGGCCTCGAGGGCCTCGGCCGCGCGCTCCAGCCCGGCGAGGCGCCCGACCGTCTCGATCTTGTCCAGCACGCCCTCGGGGCTCGGCGGCTCCGTCACGGTCTCCACACGCAGCCCGGCCTCGCGCAGCTGCGCCAGGACCGCGGGCGGGCCCGCCCCCTCGGCGGCGATGATCAGGTCGGGCTGCTGCGCCAGCAGGCCCTCGGCCGAGAGCGCCCGCAGGTAGCCGACATTCGGCTTCTCGCGCAGCGCCTCGGGCGGGTAGAGGCTGGTCGTGTCGACCGCGACGATCCGGCCGCCGGCGCCGAGGCGGTAGAGGATCTCGGTGACGGCACCGCCCAGTGCGGCGATGCGGGTGGCCGCCTGCGCGGCGGCGGCGCGCGGGGCGAGCGCACCGGCCGCGGCGGCGGCCAGGAGGGTGCGGCGCGATATCGGGGCGGGGGCGTTCATTTGGTCAGGATCAGCTTGTCGCTCGCGGTCACGCGCAGGCGATAGGCGTGGCCGCCGTGGCGGATGACGATCTCCCGGCGCCCCTGCAGGAGACGCGCCGAGCCGATCTCGGCCGCCGGCTCCGGCAGCGGAACGGGCTGCGTCGCGCCGGGCCCCGCGCGGGTCCCAGCCGGAAAGCCGCGCTGCCCCTCTCCTTCGGCACGCAACATGGACCGATCGCTCCAGAGCTGTTGTTTGTAAATCTTCAAATGAAAGACTTACTTGGATAGAGGAACAGCTTAGCGGCAATCGATTGCGGGCGCCACCCCGCTGCGGTGGTGTCGTAATACTTCAAAAATCTCCTGTAGAAACCGGGCGATTCCGATTTTCGGATCCACCGATGCGGCGCTGGACCGGTTCGGCTCCGTCGAGACCCTCGACCCGAGCGATATCGGCCGGAGCGCTGTCGACCGCGACGACCGGGTGCCATCGGGGCTCGCGCCCAGAGCGGGCCGGCATGGGCCGCCACGCTGCGCGCCCAGTCCGGCCGCGCGATCGCCGCAGCGGTGAGGCGGGCGAGGCGCTGCGTCGGATCGCCGGAGCTGAGCGGCGTCAGGCCGCCGCGCCCTGACGCGGGCCCGCGTCCCAGTCGCCCCCCCAATCCTGGACGCTGTGGCCAGGCGCGACCTCCCGGTAGAGCCGCTCCGGCGCCACGTAGTCGGGCGCGCGGATCGGGCTGCGGATCTCGTCGTCCGGCAGGGCGTGCCGCGCGCCCCGCCGGGCCGGATCCGGGACCGGCACGGCGGCGAGCAGCTTCTTCGTGTAGGGGTGCTGCGGGTCGCCGAAGATCGCGGCGCGCGGTCCGATCTCCACGATCTCGCCGAGATACATCACCGCCACCCGGTGGCTCACCCGCTCCACCACCGCCATGTCGTGCGAGATGAACAGGTAGGCGAGGCCGAACTCGGCCTGGAGGTCGAGCATCAGGTTCACGACCTGCGCCTTCACCGAGACGTCGAGCGCAGAGACCGCCTCGTCGGCGACGATCAGCCGGGGGTTCAGGGCGAGCGCCCGGGCGATGCAGATGCGCTGGCGCTGGCCGCCGGAGAATTCGTGCGGGAAGCGCCCGGCCGTCTCGGGCGCGAGTCCGACCCGGGCCAGCAGGTCCTCGGCCCGAAGCCTTGCCTCGCGGGGCGCGGCGAGGCGGTTGATCAGCAGCGGCTCCGCCACCGCCGCACCGACGCTCAGGCGCGGGTCGAGGCTCGCGAACGGGTCCTGGAAGATCATCTGCATGCGCTGGCGGCGGGTGCGCAGGGTCTTCGGGTCGAGGCCGGTGATGTCCTCGCCGTCGAGCAGGACCGAGCCCGACAGCGGCTCGACGAGGCGCAGGATCGCGCGGCCGGTGGTGGACTTGCCGCAGCCGGATTCGCCGACCAGCGCCAGGGTCTCCCCGGCCGCGAGGCTGAACGAGACCCGCTCCACCGCGTGGACGCGGCCGGTCACGCGGCCGAGGAGGCCGGAGCGGATGTCGAACCGGGCGGTCAGGTCGCGCACCTCCAGCACCGGGCGCCCGGCGGCCCTGACGGTGTCGGGGGTCTCGGGCGTCGGCGCCGCCAGGCCGGTCGCCCGGTCGACCACCGGGAAGCGCATCGGGCGGGCGCGGCCCGCCATGGTCCCCAGCCGCGGGACCGCGGCCAGCAGCGCACGCGTGTAGGGCTCGGCGGGGGCGTCGAAGATCCGTGCGGTCGGGCCGGCCTCCACGGCGCGGCCCCGGTACATCACCACGGTGCGGTCGGCGATCTCGGCGACCACGCCCATGTCGTGGGTGATGAACAGGACCGACATGCCCTCCTCGTCCTGCAGGCTCTTGATGAGGTCGAGGATCTGGGCCTGGATCGTGACGTCCAGCGCCGTGGTCGGCTCGTCGGCGATGAGGAGCTTCGGCCGGCAGGCGAGCGCCATGGCGATCATCACCCGCTGGCGCATGCCGCCGGAGAAGCGGTGCGGGTACTCGTGCAGGCGCGACCGGGCGGCCGGGATCCGGACCTTGTCGAGGAGCCGGAGCGCCTCCGCCTCGGCGGCGGAGCGCGACAGGCCCCGGTGCCGGATCAGCGCCTCGGCGATCTGGAAGCCGATGGTGAGCACCGGGTTCAGGGAGGTCATCGGCTCCTGGAAGATCATGGCGATGGAATCGCCGCGCACCCGCCGCATCTCGGCCTCGGGGGCCGTGAGCAGCTCGCGTCCCGCGAAGCGCACGCTGCCGCCGATGCGGCTCGCGTCCCGCGGCAGGAGGCGCAGGATCGACAGGGCGCTGACGCTCTTGCCGGAGCCGGACTCGCCCACCAGCGCCACGGTCTCGCGGGGCCCGACATCGAAGGAGACGCCGTGCACCACCGCGTGCCAGCGGCCCTCCGAGCGGAAGGACACGGTGAGGTCGGAGACCGAGAGGATCGGATCCGTCACGGGCTTCACTCCTGATCCAGCGGGGTTCGACGGGGCGACTCCACACCGTCCCCGCGTCCTCCGACGCGACGATGTTCCCGCCTCTCCGATGCGCACCGACGCTGATGACGGAGCGCGACGGGCCCCCTCTCCCGTGCGGGAGAGGGTTGGGGTGAGGGATGAGAAGGTTCAGGACCGAGCACACCGTCGACGCTCCGACAGGGCGCGCCCCATCCTGAAAGACCTGATCCCTCACCCTGTCCCTCTCCCGCCCGGGAGAGGGGACCCGCGCCCGATCCTGAAGCCCCAGTGCCGGAAAGGGCCTTCCGGTCTGTCCGCCCCTCTGCGGGGGCAGGCGCGGTCACGGCAAGCCGGCAGCCCTCGAAGCCCCGCCGCATGCCCTAGAGCACCCGGCGCGGGTCGAGGGCGTCGCGCAAACCGTCGCCGATGAAGTTGATCGACAGCACCGTCAGGAAGATCGCGCCCCCCGGGAACAGCGCCCAGTGCGGGGCGACGTCGAGATGGTCCTTGGCGTCGAACAGCAGCCGCCCCCAGGTCGGGATGTCGGGCGGGAAGCCGAGCCCCAGGAAGGAGAGCGTCGATTCCGCGATGATCGCCGACGAGACCTCGATGGAGGCCGCCACGATCACCGGCCCCAGGGCGTTCGGCAGGATGTGGCGGCGCACGAGGTGCCCGGTGGTCGCCCCCTGTGAGCGGGCCGCCTCCACGAACTCCTTCTCGCGCAAGCTCAGGAACTGCGCCCGCACCAGCCGGGCGACCGGCATCCAGCGCAGGCCCCCGATCACCGCGACGATCATCAGGAACACGCCGCCCTGGCTGCCGAACACGGCCTTCAGGCTGTCGCGGAACAGGTAGATCACCAGGAGCAGCAGCGGCAGCTGCGGCAGCGACAGGAACAGGTCGGTCAGCCACATCAGCACCGGGTCGAGGAGGCGGCGCGACATGCCGGCGAGCGCGCCCACCAGCACGCCGATCAGGCTCGCCACCGCCATGGCGGCGAAGCCCACGGCGAGCGAGATCCGGCCGCCGTAGATCATCCGGGCGAGGAGATCCTGGCCGAGATCGTCGGTGCCGAACGGGTGGTCCCAGGACGGACCCTGGAGCTGGGCCGCGAAGTCGATATCGTCGATGGCGACCGGCCAGAGTAGGCCGCCGAACACCACGCCGGCGACGAGGAGCGCCAGCACGCCGACGCTGGCGAGCGCCAGCCGGTGCCGCCGGAAGCGCCGCCACGTCTCCCGCGCCGGCGAGGCCGGCGCGCGGGCGACGGGCACCGCCTCATCGGAGGGCGATGCGAGGGTCGAGCCAGCCATAGAGCAGGTCCGCGACGAGGTTGAACAGGATGACGAGGCCGGCGAACACGAAGGTCACCGCCATCACCACCGGCGTGTCGTTGGCCAGCATCGCGTCGATCAGCAGCGAGCCGATGCCGGGTATCCGGAAGATCTGCTCGGTGACGATGGCGCCGCCGAACACCGCCGGGATCTGGAGGGCGACGAGCGTCACCACCGGGATCAGGGCGTTGCGGGCGATGTGCCGGCGGGTCACCGTGCCCTCCGACAGGCCCTTGGCGCGGGCCGTGGTGACGTAGTCGAGGCGGGCGACGTCCAGCGCCGAGGCGCGCACGTAGCGGGTGTAGGAGGCGGCCTGAAAGAAGCCCAGCACCGCCACCGGCATGATCGCCTGCCGGACATTCGCCCAGACCCAGGGCAGGCCGGAGCCCGGCAGGTCGGCCTGGTAGACGAAGGGCAGCCAGCCGAGCTTGATCGAGAACAGCAGGATGAACAGCAGGCCGGTGAAGAAGGTCGGCAGCGAGAAGCCCACGAAGGCCAGCGTGTTGGCGATCTGGTCGGCGAGCGAGTAGGGCCGGCGCGCCGCGTAGAGGCCCACCGGGACCGCGATCAGCAGCGCCAGAACCTGCGAGGAGCCGACGATGAACAGGGTCGTCGGCAGCCGCTGCAGGATCAGGGTGTCGACATTCACCCGGCTGGCGAAGGAGAAGCCCCAATCGCCCTGCAGCATGGCGGTGAGCCAGTGCAGGTAGCGGGTGAGGATCGGGTCATCGAGGCCGAACTTGACCCGCAGGGCCGCCCGCACCTCCGGGGGCACGTTCGGGTTGCTGGCGAGTTCGCCGAACGGGTCGCCCGGCGCGAGCGCCAGGACGGTGAACAGGATCAGGCTGATGCCGAGCAGGCTCGGGATCGCGATCAGGAGCCGTCGCAGGATGTAGGCGCCCATGGCCCGCGCTCCCGCTCAGGCCTCCCTGTACCAGTCGGGCAGGAACGACAGGTCGTTGTCCCAACCGCTGCGGGGGGCCGTGAGCGTCGCGCCCACCGCCGAGACCTCGGCGCGGTGGATCAGCGGCAGCACGTTCTCGGAGACCGCGAGGTCGTTGCAGGTGATCAGCAGCGCCGCGCGCTTGACCGGGTCGAGCTCGCTCTGGGCGGCGTTGTAGGCCTTGTCGTAGGCGGCGTTGCGCCAGCGCACGACGTTGCGGCCCTGCCACTTGTTGGCCTTCTGGGCCACCTCCCAGGAGGCGTACATGAGCAGCCAGATCGCCGGATCGGCCTGGGTCATGCTGTAGGCGTACATCTCCATGTCGGCGTAGAAATGCGTGCAGGTGTCGGGGTTGGCCGGGTCGGAGGAGAAGAACACCGAGCCGGTCACCGATTTCAGCTCGATCTCGATCCCGGCCTTGGCGGCCGCCTGCTTGATGATCGCCTGGGTCTTCTGACGCGGCGCGTTGATCGAGGTCTGGAAGAGTAGCTTGAGCTTCTTGCCGTCCTTGGCGCGGATGCCGTCGGAGCCCTTCTTCCAGCCGGCCTCGTCGAGGAGCGCGTTGGCCTTGGCCGGGTCGAAGGCGAAGCTCGTGTTCTTGGAGACGAAGCGCTCCGGCCCGTTGACCGTGTTGGCGGTGGGCTTGCCGGTGCGGCCGTAGATGTAGGTCTGGATCGACTTGCGGTCGACCAGCAGGTTCATCGCCTGACACACCTTGGGGTCGGAGAAGGCGGGGTGCTTGGTGGTGACCGAGGCGCGCTCGCCGTCGACCTCGACGTTCGGGTCGGTGGCGTTGAGGAGCAGGAACTCGAGCTTGCCGCCGTAGACCACGTCGACCCGGCCCTTGCCGCCGGTCTCCAGGCGCTTCAGCACCTCGTCCTCGATCAGCATGTTCCAGGCGTAGTCGTACTCGCCGGTCTGGAGCACGGCCCGGGCGGCCGAGACCGCGTCGCCGCCGCCCTTCATCTCGATCGTGTCGAAGTACGGCCGGTTCGGCAGGTGATAGTCCGGGTTGCGCTCCCCGCGGACGATGTCGCCGGGCCGGAACTCCACGAACCGGTACGGGCCGGTGCCCACGGGGGCGAGGTTCTGCGGCGCGTCCCGGGACTTGGCGCCGCTATAGGGCCCGAACAGGTGCTTCGGCAGCACCATCCCGACGATGCCCACGAAGGCGTCGCACCAGTAGGGCGTCGGCTTGTCGAACAGGACCCGGACGCTGAGGTCGTCGACCTTCTCGACCTTGCAATCCTTGTAGGAGCCGGCCGTCACCGCCGCGGTGGCGGGGTCGCGGGCGTAGTCCCAGGTGAAGACGAGGTCGTCGGCGGTGAGCGGCTTGCCGTCGTGCCACGTCACGCCGGGCTTGAGCGTCCACACCACCGAGCGGCCGTCGGCGGCGAGCGCCCCGTTCTCCTTGGACGGGATCGAGGCGGCCAGCACCGGCACGAGGTTGCCGTCCGCGTCCCAGGCGGCGAGCGGCTCGTAGAAGATCCGCGAGGCGTCCTGGTCCTTGGTCCCGATGGCGAAATGCGGGTTGATCAGGGTCGGCGCCTGCCACCAGAGCAGCTTCAGGACGCCGCCGCCGCCGGCCTTGGTCGGCTTGTAGCCGGCCCGGATATCGGCCGCCATCGCGACCCCGTTCCCGGCCAGCATCAGCCCTGCCATGGGCGCTGTGAGGCCGAAAGCCACCATCCGCTGCACGAAGGCGCGCCGCGACAGGCGGCCGCCCTTCACCTGCCCGATGAGGCCGCGCAGATCCCGCTCGTCCATGTACGCATTCCCGTTGACCGCCGCGCGGCACAGCAACATTCCGGTGGCGGCCTTGGCAAGGGGCGGGCCAGTGACGGTTCAACTGAAACGTGTTGAGGAAAGTTCGCTTCGTGCACAGCATGGCCCCGGCCCTGCATGCCAGTCCCTCTCCTGCCGCACCGAGCCGAGCAGCGCGACGCGGCCGTCTTTGCGAGCGCAGCGAAGCAATCCAGCAGCGCCACGTCCCCTAATCGTGCGCAGCCCTGGGTCGCTTCGCTGCGCTCGCGATGACGGCGCGGAGCCCGTTATGATGGCGCGAACGCGACGCGCGACCTTCCGGGAGACGACACGATGGACAACCGCAACACCGTGTGGCGCCACGTCGACGCGCAGACGGAGCGGCTGATCGCCCTGTCCGACCGGGTCTGGGGCATGCCGGAGGTCTGCTACACGGAAGCGCGCTCCTGCGCCGAGCACGTCGCCGAGCTGCGCCACCAGGGCTTCCGCGTAACCGAGCAGGTCGCCGGCATCCCCACCGCGGTGATGGGCGAGGCCGGTGAAGGCGGGCCGGTCATCGCCTTCCTCGGCGAGTACGACGCCCTGCCGGGCCTGTCGCAGGAGGCGGGCGTCGCCGAGCACCGGCCGGTGGAGGCGGGCGGCCACGGCCACGGCTGCGGCCACAACCTCCTTGGCTCGGCGGCCCTGCTGGCCGCTACCGCCGTAAAGGACTGGCTCGCCGAGACCGGCACACCCGGCCGCGTGCGCTACTACGGCTGTCCCGCCGAGGAGGGCGGCGCCGCCAAGGCCTTCATGGTCCGCGCCGGCGCCTTCGCGGATGCCGACATCGCGATCTCCTGGCATCCGGGCAGCTTCTGGGAGGTGGCGCCGCCGGTGGCGCTCGCCAACACCCGGGCGGACTTCGTCTTCACCGGGCGCACCGCCCACGCGGCGGCTTCCCCGCATCTCGGGCGCTCGGCGCTCGACGCCGTCGAGCTGATGAGCGTCGGCGTGAACTACATGCGGGAGCACATGCCGTCCGACGCGCGGGTCCACTACGCCTATCTCGACGCCGGCGGCATCGCCCCCAACGTCGTCCAGGCCGGCGCCACGGTGCGCTACTCGATCCGGGCGCGCGACCTGCCGGGCATGCTGGCGCTGGTCGAGCGGGTGAAGAAGATCGCCGAGGGCGCCGCCCTGATGACCGAGACCGCCCTCGAGGTGCGAATCGTCAGCGCGGTGTCGAACCTCCTGGGCAACACGCCGCTGGAGCAAGCGCTCCACGGCGTGATGGAGGAGCTCGGGCCGCCGCATTTCGACGAGGCCGACCGGGACTTCGCGGGCAAGATCCGGTCGACGCTGACCGACGGCGACATCGACGCCGTGTTCCGCGCCATCGGCATGCCGCGCAACGAGGCACCGCTCGCCGATTTCCTCGTGCCCCTCGACGCGCCGCGCAACCCGGCGGTCGGCTCCACGGATGTCGGCGACGTGAGCTGGGTGGTGCCCACCGTCCAGGCCCACGCACCCACGGTGGCGATCGGCACGCCGTTCCACACCTGGCAGGTGGTGGCGCAGGGCAAGACCCCGGCGGCCCACAAGGCGATGGTGCAGGTCGCCAAGGCGATGGCCGCCACCGGCGCCCGGGCGGTGACCGACGCGGCTCTGCGCGACGCCGCGAAGGCGGACCTCGCCCGCCGGGTCGGCGCCGCCGGCTACGTCTCGCCGCTGCCGCCGGAGGTCGCGCCGCCGCTCGGCATGTCGCTGGGGCGGTGAGGCCCCCTCAGAGCGTCCGGGCGCGGAGCGCCGTCACGACGATCTCGGCCAGGATGACGACGCCGAAGATCGCGGCGAGCACCACGGCGACCTGATCCCAGTAGAGCAGGTTCAGGGCGGTATCGAGCGCGACGCCGATGCCGCCCGCGCCGACCAGCCCGAGCACGGCGGATTCGCGGATGTTGATGTCCCACCGGAACAGCGCGATCGACCAGAAGGCCGGCTTCACCTGCGGCCAGTAGCCGAGCAGCAGCGTCGAGAGCCGGCCGGCGCCCGCGGCCTGCAGGGCCTCGATCGAGCCGCGATTGGCCTCCTCCAGCGCCTCGGCGAACAGCTTGCCGGTGAAGCCGACGGAGCGGAGCGCGATCGCCAGGGTCCCGGCCAGGGGGCCGGGGCCGAACACCGCCACGAACAGCAGCGCCCAGACTAGGGAATTCACCGAGCGCGAGGTCACGAACACGAACTTCGCGAACAGGTTCAGCGCGCGGTTGGGCGTGACGTTGCGGGCCGCCATCAGCCCGATCGGCACCGCGATCGCGATGGCGATCAGGGTGCCGAGGGTCGCGATGTGGAGCGTCTCCACCAGCGCCCGCAGGGTCGGCCCGACATAGCCGGCATCCATCGGCCACATCCGGCCGAACAGGTCGGCCAGCTGCTCGGGGGCGTCGTAGAGGAATTCCGGGATCACCTCGATGGTGCGCAGGCTCGCCACGAAGGCCGCCACCGCGCAGAGCGTGAAGGCGAGCCGCGCCAGCCGCTTCCACAGGGGGAAGCGCTGCCAGTGGCGCGGGCCGGCGGAAGCGGGGGCGAGGGCGACGCTCACTGGAACACCTTGCGGGCCCAGCCGGAGACGATCTCGGCCACCATGATCAGGGCGACGATGACGATCAGGATCGCCAGCACGACGTCGAAGTCGAAGCGCTGGTAGGCGGTGAACAGCGTCGCGCCGATGCCGCCGCCGCCGACGATGCCCACCATGGTGGAGTTCCGCAGGTTGGAATCCAGCTGGTAGGTGGCGAAGCCGATGAAGCGCGGCAGAACCTGCGGCTGCACGCCCATGATCAGGGTCGACAGGAAGCCGGCACCGGTCGCCCGCACCGCCTCGACCTGCTTCAGGGAGATCTCCTCGATCGCCTCGGCGAACAGCTTGGCGATGAAGCCCACCGAGGCGACGATCAGCGCCATGACGCCGGCGAGCGCCCCGAAGCCGATCGCCTTCACGAACAGGATCGCCACGATGATCGGGTGGAACGACCGGCAGAGCGCGATCAGGATGCGGGTCGGCCACGTCACCCAGGGCGGCATCAGGTTGCGGGCCGCCAGGAAGCCGATCGGCAGGGCGACCGCGATGCCGATCACCGTCGCGATCACGGCGATCTGCAGGCTCTCGAGGATGCCCGACTGGATCAGCTCCCAGCGGGAGAAGTTCGGCGGGAACATCCGGGCCAGGAACTGCTGCCCGTGGGCGAGGCCGCCGGCGAAGCGCTCGGGGGAGAAGCCGAGCTGGGTCGCCGCGTAGACCGCGTAGAGGGCGAGGAGCGCCCAGCCGGCGCGGGCGGTCCAGTTGGGCCGGAACGCGACGCGGCCGGCGGCGTCGGAGGAGGCCGGTCGGGCGGTCGGAATCATTCGAGCCAGTTCTCGCCGCCGTAGATGCCGCGCAGGTCGGCCTCGCTCAGCCGGTCGGGCGGCCCGTCATAGACCACGTGCCCGCCCGACATGCCGACGATCCGCGCCGCGAAGCGCTGGGCGAGCGCCACGTTGTGGATGTTGACCACCACCGGCACGCCGCGCTCGGCCGCGAGCCGGGACAGGATCTCCATGATCTCCACGGAGCTCTTCGGATCGAGGGACGAGGTCGGCTCGTCGGCGAGCACGATCTCGGGCTCCTGCATGATCGCCCGGGCGATGCCGACGCGCTGGCGCTGGCCGCCCGACAGGGCGTCGGCCCGGCGCGTGGCGAAGCCCGACAGGCCGACCGCGTCGAGGAGGTCGAAGGCGCGGGCGATGTCCGCCTCGGGGAAGCGGCGCAGCCACGCGCGCCACGCCGGCACGTAGCCGAGGCGGCCGCAGAGCAGGTTCTCCATCACCGAGAGGCGCTCGACCAGGTTGTACTCCTGGAACACCATCCCGATCCGGCGGCGCGCCCGGCGCAGGGCGGGGCCGGAGAGCCGGGCGAGGTCCTCGCCGCGGAACAGGATCTCCCCCGCGGTCGGCTGGACCAGCCGGTTGATGCAGCGGATCAGGGTGCTCTTACCGGTGCCGGACGGCCCGATGATCGCCGTGAGCCCGGTGCCGGGCACCACGAGGTCGATGCCCTTCAGGACCGGCTGGCCGGGCCGGTATTCCTTGGTCAGCCCGCGGATCACCAGGGCTCGGGGATCCTCCGCCCGGGGATCGCCGTCGGGTCCGTCCTTGACCGCGCGCATCGCGCTTCCCGCCGTCACAGCCTGCATCACGGCTTGGGCGCGTCCGCGGCCTTCTTGCGGGCGGCCTCGGCCTCGCGGGCGGCCTCACGCTCGTAGGCGACCTTGTTGTACGGCGTGCCCGATTCCTCCGCGACCTTGCGGACGATCGCCCAGTCCTTGAGGTAGGTGATCGGCGCGAACCGGTCGTCGCCCTCGAAATCCTTCACCATGTCGGGCGGGAAGCGGAAATCGTAGAAGCACTGCTTCAGCTTCTCGGCGAGGTCCGGCTTGAGATCGTGGGCATAGGCGAAGCCCGAGGTCGGGAACTTCTCGCTCGTGTAGATCACCCGGTAATCGTCGCCCTTGATCGTGCCGCGGGCGACCATCCGGTAGAACACGTCCGAGGCCACCGGGGCGGCGTCGTAGTCGCCGGTGCCGACGCCCAAAGCCGACTTGTCGTGCCCGCCCGAATAGATCAGCTTGTAATCCTCGCCGGGCTTCAGCCCCTGCTCGGGGAAGAGGGCCTTGGGGGCGAGGTTGCCGGAATTCGACGACGGCGCCGTGTGGGCCACGCGCTTGCCCTTCAGGTCGGCCAGCGTCTTGTACGGGCTGCTCGCCTTCACCACGACGATCAGGTTGTAGCCCTCAGACCCCTTCTCGGTGCCCTTGGCGGCGAACGGGACCGCGCCGGCCATGTTGACGGCGAAGCCGAGGGGCCCGGTCGAGAAGCCCGCCACCGTGAGCCGGCCGGAGCGCATCGCCTCGATCTCGGCGGAGTTCGACTGGACCGGATAGTAGACGACCCGCTTGCCTGTGCACTGGCTGAGGTAGGTCGTGAACGGCTTGAACGAGTTCTCGTAGACCGCGGGATCCTCCACCGGCGTGTAGGCGAAGACGATGACGCTCGGGTCACGGGTCTTGGCCGGGACGTCGGCGACGAGATCCTTGTCGGCGTCGCAATAGGCATCGTCGAGCTGGCCGCGGTTGGGACACGCGTCGGCCCTGACGGGCGACAGGGAACCGAAGCCGCAGAGCAGCGCCAGGGCTGCGCCGTATCGGGCGAATGTCACGCGGTATCCTCCCTGCGGAGCCGTGCCTCGGGCCGGCGCCGTCATGTCCTCGCTCGATCGCGGCCGAGCCTTAAGTCGGCAAACTTGTAGGCGGCGGCTTCCGGGCGATGCAAGGCAGTCCGTGGAACAGAAGTTGAAGGACACGGCCCGGTGACAGGGGCCTGCGGCGGCTCCGAAGCGTCCCGTTTCCGTCGGCATCCAGGTGCCCACCGCCGGAGCCCCAGGGCGTGACACCGGGCGCCGAAGGGAAACCGGTTCCGTCCTGGCGCGCCGCGACAGGGCCGCCGCGCCGCTGATACGGTATCGCGCGGCTGTGGAGCGTTTCGATGCGGCGATCAATCCTGTTCCTGACGGCCGGCCTCCTGGCCTGCAGCCCGCGTGCGGCCTCCGCCGAGCCGGCGCAGGACGGCGTCGCCGATCTCGGCAGCTATGCCGCCCGCGTGGAGATGCATCCCTTCGAGAGCCTGACGCTGACCGACCGGCCGTTCCTAGCCGGCACGTCCGAGGGTGCGAAGCCCGTCACGGTCGCCGGGCTCCTGCGCATCGCCAAGCCGGGGTCGGAGCGGTTGCCGACCGTGATCCTGATGCACGGCTCCGGGGGCCTCGGCGGCAACATCGAGTTCTGGCAGCGGGCGCTGGCGGCGCGGGGGATCTCGACCTTCGCCATCGACGGCTTCACCGGCCGGGGCCTGACCAGCGTCAACACCGATCAGAGTCTCCTCGCGCGCACGAACCTGATCCTCGACATCTACCGGGCGCTGGGCGTGCTGGCCCAGCATCCGCGGGTCGATCCGTCGCGCATCGCCGTGATGGGCTTCTCGCGCGGCGGCCAGGCTGCGCTGTATGCCAGCCTCAAGCGCTTCGACGCGGCCTGGAACCGCTCCGGCGTCACCCCCGCCCTCTACCTGCCGGTCTATCCCGACTGCGCGATCCGATTCCGGGACGACACCGCCCTGGTGGACCGGCCGATCCGGATGTTCGGGGGCAGCGGCGACGATTACAATCCGGCCGCGACCTGCGCCGCCTACGCCGAGCGACTGAAGGCGGCCGGCGCAGATGTCGGCCTGACCGTCTATCCCGGCGCGCAGCACGTCTTCGACAACCCGAACGGGCCGGCCCACCCCGTGGTCGCCAAGGGCGCGCAGACGGTCCGGGCCTGCGCGATCCGCGAGGCGGAGGGCGGCGCCCTCGTGGAGGGCCCGAACGCCACGCCGTTCACCTATACCGCCCCGTGCGTGCAGCACGACCCGCATATCGGCTCCGACGCCGCCGCCCGCGCCGCGACCCTGTCGAGCGTCTCGGACGCGCTCGAGGCCGCGTTCCGGCGGCCGTGACGGCCGGATCGACGCCGGATCGATGCCGTGCAGGCGTCACTGGAGATCGATGACCGTCCGTCCCGACGGATGGGCCCGCGGTGCGGGCTCCCGCCTGTTGCCGAGGAAGTCCGTCGGCGGCAGGGCACCGGGCTTGGCGACCGGTGCGCCGCGCGCGGCCTGCACCACCTGTTCGGGGCGCTCGGACGTAGCCGGCCCCGCGACCGGCGGCAGGGGCGCCACCACGCGTCCCTCCGCCTGATCGAGGCAGCGCCGCAGGGCGCCCGGGTCCGGCAGCAAGGTGCAATCGTTCACCGAGAGCGGGCTCGGCTGCGCGGCGGCGGGGGCCGCACCGAGGCCGGCCAGCAGGGCCAGGACGGCCTTGGCTTGCCGGGACCTGGCTTGCCGGGACCGGGTCGGGATCATGGCTGCGCCTGCCGGATCCGCGGGTTGACCTGCCGGATCTCGACCTCGCTCGGCTCCGACGGAAGCAGCCTGCGTGGGACCGGCGCCCCGACGCGGCCAGCCTGCTGCTGCGCCTGGGGCGCCATCGGCTGCGAGGACGAAGCATTGGCCCGGACCTGCTGCGGCGGCTGTGCGGGCGCGTCCGCCTGGTCGAGCCGGCCGAGCCGCACCCGCACATACGCGACCGAGCGGTTGGCCGCATCGAACCCGCACTCGTAGGTCACCCGCACCCATTCCTTCGCGGGGCTGAGGAAGCGGATCGAATCCCCCCGATAGCGCACCACCGTGGCGGCGCCCTCGGGCGCCTCCGCCTGCTGGAAGATCTTGGCGAAGGGCCGCGAGACCCACTCGAAATCCGTCGGCGCCTGCGCCTCGATCCGCGGCGCGCAGATCTGGGATGCGACCTCGTTGTTGGCGCGCACGCAGGTGGCGTCGCAGCCCGCGGGGGCGGGCGCCGGTTGCGTCGACGCGGCCCTGGCGGAGGCTGGCTGCTGCGCGGGCGGTGTCTGTGGTGAGGCTGCCGGCGGGGCCGGGGCCGCGGGCTGAGCCTCGGCCGAGTTGGCGCCGACAGACCCCAGGGTCGCGGTGGCGAGCAGGACCTGCATCAGCGATCGGCCGCGCTGCCTCATCGTAGCCTCCCACCCAACGCGTATCGCAGACGATTTTTCGTCTTGCGGTGAATTCGATCTCTTCGTCGTCCGCGAAAACCTTTCGGCTCAAGCACAGTCGACGGATCCTAAGCGGCGACGGCGGCATGGCCCTGTGAGACCCGTCCCACATCACCTTTCGGAGCATTCTTGCTTGGCCAGCAACATACCACTTTCAGCCATAACTGATTTGACCAATTTAACACGCCTATACCGACCTGTGATGGCACTAACGAAGACTGCCTATCCCGTGGAATGGATTCTAAGTCAGCGATCGCGGCAGGGCCACTTTAAACAGTTGAGAATGTTCGTCTTTCGACGCGCCATCCATACTGAATTCACGGCATTTTTATCTGAAAAATGAATCCAGAAAATTGTAAAGATTGTAGATTTTTGCCTAACTCACGCTTGACACCCATCATCGGCTTATGGATACGCTTAACAAGCCGTTAAATCGCTGTAACGATAGAGCGACTGCGATGGCATAGATTGTGTTCGAGAGGACACATAAATAAAAATGGGAGTGTATCTATGTTCAAGTCAGTTGTTCTGGCGTCCGTGGCGGTCGCCGGTCTGACGGCCTTTGCGACAGGCGCCTCGGCGCAGTCCCAGACCCCCGTCATGGGCGCTGGAACTACCGCGAACGAAGCCTTCGTCATCCAGCGCGGTCTATCGAACTCCGCGACTGTCGATCAGACCGGAACGAACAATAAGGCCGGCAAGCTCTCGACCAATGTCGACCTGTCAGTCCCGAATCTGTCGGAGAGCAACCTGAACGGCGTCTCGAACGGCGCCCAGACCATTCTGCAGAACGGTGCGTTCAACGAACTGAAGGTCACGCAGGGCGGCTCGAACAACACCGTGAGCACGATCGCCGGCAATCGCTACGGCAATCCGACGATCGGCGTCGCCAACGGCTCGTTCCAGCAAGGCATCGCCAACTCCGTCGACTCGAATCAGCTCGGGACCAACGGCGTGGCGCAGTTCCAGCAGAACGGCGACAAGAACAAGGCGTGGATCACCGCCGAGGCCGGATCGAAGAACACCTACGCGGGCATTTTCCAGTTCAACGGCGACAACAACAGGGCCCGCATCACGCAAGACTACAGAGCTGACAACGCCTATGCCGCGATCGTCCAGTCCGGCGACTATAACGTAGGCAACATCAGCCAGAACGGCAACACCAACTACGCCGCCCTGCTCCAGATCGGCCGAGGCAACGAGGCGTCGATCACGCAGACCGGATCGTCTGTCGGCGCCTTCGGCTATCAGAACGGCTTCGGCAATTATGGATCCATCACGCAGTCGGCGAACTCGGCCAATGCTGCTTTCGCGCAGATCGGCGGCTTCAACAGCGTGACGATCCGCCAGCACTAATGGATCGGGCTGAGGCCCATCCCCAGTCTGACGTGTCCTGGAAGGGGCGCTCCTGCGGGAGCGTCCCTTCTCTCGCCATCCCAGCGTCTTCGATCGCAGGCGCAGTCTCGATCATGCCCAGCCTCACCGTCGATCCGCCCGTCCTCTGTCGCGTGGTCGAGAGCCGCTCGGCCGAAACGACGCGTCTGGCTCTTCGCGTCGAGGCGCCCCGCGGCACCGCAGGGCGGTACAGCCTGGTCGTGCGGAAATCGGATCCGGCAGGCACCGCGACGATGCAGCAGGGCGGTGGCTTCGACCTCGCCCCCGGCGAAACCCGGGATGTCGGCAATCTGACCGTCAGCGTCCTGCCGAACGGCCAGCTCCGGATCGACGCGTCCGTGCTGATCGACGGGCGCAAGATCAACTGCGGTCATATCAGCATATACGATCTTTGATCGGCTGATCGATAATCGCCGATGTCAGTCGGTTGACATACCACTTTTTCGTTATCGGGAAATTATCCGTCGATTCATTGACATGGGCTGCCAACGGCGGCAGCGGGTCGATTCTTATCAGAATTCATTGTGCCATAGTCACCACACGCCGGCTTAGAAGCCGTGTGGATAAGATATTTTGCTGTACGTTATCGAATAGCACTGATTTAAGGTGGGCCAAACAAGCAGGGGGGACAGATGATGCGCCGCACGCGCCGCAGCCGGACCGCAGGTCAAGTGCTGCTCTTCGTCCTCCCGCTCATGGCCGGCTCGGCGGCGGCCCAGGATCGCGTCGCGATCGAACAGATCCAAGCCCTAGCCCAACGCGCCGCGGCCGGTGCTCCGGGGCGGGCGATCCAGGAGAGCGACTACATCCTGGGCAACCAGTCCGGCATCCTGCTGCTCAGCCCGAGCCTCCCGCCCCAGCCGGCAGCCAATCAAGCCCAGGCCCTTCAGGTCGGAACAGGCAACATCTCCACGATCGACATGTCGGGCTACGGGAATGTCGCGGTCCAGAGCATCATCGGCGCGCGCAATACGGTGACGCAGCAGCAGACAGGCTCCTACAATCAGTCGACAGTCTCGGTCTTCGGCGATTCCAACACCGTCGGTACCCGGCAGGACGGCAGCGGCGCGGCCGCGACGATCACGGTCCGCGGCGACAACAACGCCATCTCGGCGCAGCAGCAGGGCAACAACGCCCTGCCGATCAGCATCACGCAAGTCGGCAACGGCGCCAACGTCTCGGTCACCCGGAGGTAACCCCATGCGCTTGTCCCGTCTCCTCGGGCCGCTCGTCTGCGGCACGGCTCTCCTTGCGGGCGCAGAGGCGCAGGCCAGCAGCCTCGTCTACCAGCCGATCAACCCGTCCTTCGGGGGAAGCCCCCTGAACGGCGCCTGGCTGCAGGCCGAGGCCGCCGCCCAGAACGACGCGCAACGGTCCGCCCAGCGCGACCAGCAGCTGTTCTCGGCGGCCCAGAGCAACGCCAACACCAAGACCCCCGGTCAAATCTTCGCCCAGCAGTTGCAGACGCAGATCTACAGCTCGCTGGCGAACCAGATCACCCAGGCCCTCTTCGGCGAGAACGCCCAGCAGAGTGGCAGCTACAGCTTCGGCGGATCCCAGGTCACGTTCCAGCGTCTGGGGACCAACATCCAGCTCCAGATCTTCGACGGCCAGTCGACCACCACCATCGTCGTCCCGGCGACGGCGGCTGCCGGCGGCAGCGCGATCGCCACGACGCCGCTCTCGGGCGCGCCCTGAAGCCGGGCGCAGGACGATGGAAACCGATCATCCTTGGCGGCCGGCTTCGCCGACCTGTGCCGCGCGAGCGGACGCGGCGGACCGGCATGCGGACCGGAACGGAGACGGCGTTGCCCGTGCGTAGCCTTCTGAACAGCCTGGTCGGCGCCGTCATCCTGTGTGCGGGCCTCGCCGCCTGCGCCCCCTGGGAGCGGGAGCTGCTTGCCCAGGCCCCGGTGGTGACGCCGCCGTCGCCCACCGACCTCAATCTGGAGACGCTGCCGCCGCCGACCCGCCGGGTCGACATCGCGATCTACAGCTTCCCGGACCTCACCGGTCAGAACAAGCCGAACGACAACATCGCGGAATATTCCCGCGCGGTCACGCAGGGCGGGGGCGCCTTCGTGGTCGACGCCCTGCGGCGCGCCGGCCGCGGCCAGTGGTTCTCGGTGGTGGAGCGCACCGGTCTCGCCAATCTGCTGCAGGAGCGGCAGCTCATCCGGGCCACGCGCCAGGAATTCGAGGGCGTGGAGGCCAAGCCGCTGCCGCCGATCCGGTTCGCCGGCCTGATCGTGGAGGGCGGCATCATCGGCTACGATGCCAACACCGTCACGGGCGGCGCCGGCGCCAACCTTCTGGGCATCGGCGGCGACACCAAATACCGGCGCGACGAGGTGACGGTGGCGATGCGCATCGTCTCCGTGCAGAGCGGCGAGGTGCTCAACAGCGTCACGGTGACGAAGACGATCTACTCGGTCGCCCTCAACGCCAACGCGTACCGCTACGTGGCGGTGGCCAAGCTGCTGCAGGTCGAGGCGGGCGTGACCCGCAACGAGCCGACCCAGATGGCCGTCCGCGAGGCGATCGACCTCGCCGTCTACGCGACGATCATGGAAGGCACGCGCAAGAAGCTCTGGCGCTTCCGGGACCCGGTGCTCGGGACGCGCTTGGTCGACGCGTACCTCGCCCGCGACAAGCCGACGCCGCTCGAGGTTCCGGCCGCAGAGGCGCCGGTGGCGCCGGTGGGGCCGGTGGTGGTCAAGTCCTGAACCGCCATGCTGGAGCCCGTCGCACGCCCGCTCCGGTTCGGCCACCGCCGCAGGGGCGTGCGGGGGCCGCTCGCCCTCTGTCTCGTTCTGGCCGCCGCCCTGACCCCGATCATCGCGCCCCGGGCATCGAGCACCGCGCGTGCCCCGATGGCGCCGGATGCGGCCGACCTCACACCCTTCGCGCAAAGTGCGCCGCCGCCGATTGGGCCGGTGGCCAGCTTGGTCCGGTGGCCGGCGATCAGTCCGGCGATCAGTCCGGCCATGGCCGACCTTCTGGTCCTGGATCGGGGCGCGTTCCAGCCGATCGATGCCGCGTCACTGCTGTTCTCGCGGGGTGATGGCGACCTGGACCGGCTGATCGCGACCGCGGCCGCGGCCAACGACCTGCCGCCCGACTTCTTCCTGCGCCTTCTGCGTCAGGAGAGCGGCCTCAATCCCTATGCGGTCAGTCCGGTCGGCGCACAGGGAATCGCCCAGTTCATGCCCGGGACCGCCGCCGAGCGCGGCCTGCGAAACCCGTTCGATCCCGTGGAGGCGATTCCGAAATCCGCCGAACTCCTGCGCGAGCACCGCGCGCGCTTCGGCAATCTCGGTTTGGCGGCCGCCGCGTACAATGCCGGCCCTCAGCGCGTGCGCGGATGGCTCGACGGCCGTTCGGGCATGCCCGCCGAGACGCGCGACTACGTGATCCGCATCACGGGCCGCCCCCTGGAGGAGTGGGCCCTGCAGAGCGGCCGGTCCCTGCCGGGGACGGCGCTGGCCTTCCTCGCCCCGCGCAGTCTCGGCACTGCCTGGGCCGGCCGCGCCGACCCGCTCCTGCGTCCTGCGTCCCTGCTGGGGACCGAGCCGGTCTTGCGCGACGGGCCCGTGCCGTCGACGGCGCGCTCCGCCAGGACGAGGTCCCAGCGCCCGTCGGCACGGAGCCCGCAGCCGCGCTCCGAGCAGGCCCTCTGCGCGGTCCTGAACGGCGAAGGCCGCACCTGCCTCGTCCAGGCGGTCTACTGAGGGGGCGCGAGCTGCTCGATCCGGACCGCCTGGGCGGGCGTGGTCGGCTGGCGGCTCTGCCGAAGCCTGCGCCGCTTCCCGCGCCGTGATGCCCCCGCCGCCGGGATTGGGCCTGCCGCCTCAAGCAGGGACCGGTCGATCACCGGCGCCCGCTGAAACGCAGCCGGTCGCGGGCCGGGCGCGAGGCGCTGCCCCTCATAGAGTTCGATGCAGTCCCGGAGGGCCGTCGGGTCGCGGATGAAGGTGCAGTCGTTCACGTTCGGCACCGGCGCGCCCTGCGCCGCAGCGGCGGTGATGCTCCCCGCGGCGGCGGCGGCGAACACAATCGTCCGCAGTGCAAATCCGGACATGGATGAACCTCACGGCCGTGCAGGCGAGTCGCCGCGTCGGCCTGAAACTACATTATTCAGCGTCTATCAGAACATTCACCTATCCTGCCAGTTCCGAAATTCTGATTTCGCTCGAACTCCAGAGGCCAGATCTGGGCCGCGGCCGCCGGTCGGGCGCGCGGCCGAGGCCCGCCCGACTTCGCCGCCCCGTTTCGCAGCATCGACCGGCGCACGGCGAACCGCCGCGCCGCCGAGGGGGCCATCTCTACATCCGCAAGTCATGTCGGCGAGACGGCCGGCTCCTGGTGGCCTGCAAGCGGCGGAACCTGGCGCAGGCGCCCCCTCGTCCGACCGATGCCTGCGGGACGGGCCTGATCGGCAACGGCACAGCGATCCGGTGGGATGTCGGTGAGGGCCGCTCAAGGCGATCCCCCGGAGCGCGGCAAGCTGCAGCGCCAAAAGGACTGCCCCTTCACGGGGGGCGGATCACTCTGCCGACGGCCCCGCGCAGCCCGCACGGTCCGCCTATGGGATGGCGTCACAGTCCGCTGAGTGACGGTATCGGGTCGAACGCAGCCGTTCGCGCGGCCAATCCGGCCGTGTTCAGATTCTAGACGCCCGCCCGCGATGGCCCGCCCACCTGCCGCAGGGCCTCGCCGGCGATCATCGCGGCCGCAACCGCGACGTTGAGCGAGCGCAGGCCGGGCCGGATCGGCACCACGATCCGGGCATCGGCCGCCGCGTGCACCGCCTCCGGTACGCCGGCGGATTCGCGTCCCATCATCACGCAATCGTCCGGGCGGAAGGCGAAGTCCGTGTAGGGCAGGGCGCCCGCCGTGGTTGCGAGGACGAGCCGGATCCCGGCCTCGGCCCGCCACGCCGCGAAGGCCGCGAAGGAGCGGTGCCGCGTGATCGCCACGTGGTCGAGGTAGTCGAGCCCGGAGCGGCGCAGGTGCCGGTCGGAGACATCGAAGCCCGCGGGTTCCACGATCTCCACCGCGAGCCCCAGGCAGGCGGCCATGCGCAGCATCGTGCCGGTGTTCTGGGGAATGTCGGGCTGGTAGAGGGCGAGACGGAGCATGACACCCGCCTTGTGCGGGGTGGGGCCCGCGCCGTCAAAGACCCGCGCCGACGACGCACAGCCGGCAAACCGCTGCGGCGGCCCCCGCCGATGCCGAGACCGGGCGGAACTTAAGCCCCGCCAGAACCTTGAGGCGGCGCCACCCCATGTTCGGCCTCCGTCTGAAAGACCTGCTCCGATGCGCACCCCGCTCCTCGCCTCGGCCCTCCTGCTGGCCGGCCTCGCCACCGCCTCGGCGCAGACCGACGGCACCAAGCCGGACGGCGGCAGCGCCGCGACCCCGGTTCCCGGCGCACCCGCCACCATGGCCGACAACCTGCGCCCGACCTTCGTGGCTCAGACCCCCGACGACATGGTCGCCAGCAAGCTGATCGGCTCCAGCGTCGTCAACGGCGCCAACGAGACGATCGGGCAGATCGCCGATTTCGTCCTCGACCAGAAGGGCGCCGTGAAGGCCTGGATCATCGGGGTCGGCGGCTTCCTGGGGATCGGCTCGAAATACGTCGCGGTCGACCCGTCCGTGCTCAAGCTCGACCGCACCGACGGCAAGACCCTTCAGGCACGGATCGACACGACCAAGGACCAGCTCCGGGCGGCGCCGGAATACGTCTATCTCGGCAAGGAGCCGCCGAAGGGCGCCGCTCCGGCGAGCCCCGCGGGGGAGCCGGCGCAGAAGCCCTGACCGCGCCGACGGCGCGGGGCCGGGCGGCCGGCGGCACCGCGCCGGCTTGCCTCCGTGCGCCGTTGTGTGCTGTGCCGGCCTCCCCCGGAGGTCGGAACCCGTCCCATGCGCCGCGCCCTCGTCCCGCTTCTCGCCTTCTGCCTCGGCCTCGTGGGCCTCACCGGGGCGGCGGTGTTTGCGTTCCTGCCCGACAAGGCGCCGGTGGGCGTACCCGGCGTCGGCGGCCCGTTCACCCTCGTGAACCAGGACGGACGCACCGTGACCGAGCGCGATTTCGCCGGGGCCACCCATCTCGTGTTCTTCGGCTTCACCCACTGCCCGGATGTCTGCCCGACCACCCTGCAGCAGATCTCCGCCGTGCTGGCCGCCCTCGGGCCGAAGGGCCAGGCGATGCGGGTCGCCTTCATCACGGTGGATCCCGAGCGGGACGATCCGGCGAGCCTGAAGACCTACCTGTCGAGTTTCGATCCGCGCATCACCGGCCTCACCGGGACCCCCGAGCAGGTCACCGCCACCGAGAAGGCGTACCGGGCCTATGCCCGCAAGGTGCCGGCCAAGGACGGCGACTACACGATGGAGCATACCGCCCTGGTGTACATCATGGACGCGCAGAACCACTTCCTCGGCGCCCTCGACCTGACCCGGCCGGCCGACGAGGTCGCTGCGCAGCTCGCCAGGAAGATCTGAGCGCGGGGTGGTCCGGCCGGGGACGCGCTACAGCGTCATCCCGGCATGGAAGCGGTCGGGGGAGAGGGGCAGCAGGAACTGCACGCCGAAGCCGCCCTCGAAATAGCGGACCAGCCGCCCCGGCGTGCTGCCCACCGTGACGGCGGCGCCAAGGGGCAGCGGCACCGGGCAGGAGATCGCCACGCCCGACATCGAGATGTCGATGAGGCGTGCCCTGATCTCGCGGCCGCTCTCGACGCGCAGGATCACGGCCGTGTTGGTCGGGACGAGACGCTCGTGCGAGCGCCCCTCCGGCAGCCCCAGCATCTCCCGGTTGGCCAGCCAGGTGAGCTGAGAGGCGAGCTTGTCCCGCTTGCGCGGCGTGGCGTTGAGCTGGACCGCAAAGCCGTCCGCGCAGGGGCGGGCGATCACGCCTTCGATCCGGCCGATATGCTCCAGGTAGAGCACCACGCGTTCGCCGACTTCGCCCTGCACCGCGCAGGTCAGCCGCACGCCGCCCGGCGACATGTCCACCGTCTGGCAGGGGTACTCCCGACGATCGGCCAGCATGTAGCGGCCGAGCACGGCGACCCGCACGCGCTGGTGCCGGCGCTGGTCGGCCGCACCGCGCGCCGGCTCGGGGGGCGCCCCGCGTCGATCTGTTCCGGCGGTGGCCGCGACCGCGATCATTCCGAGATAGGTCCTACGCCGAGATAAAGGCCGGTACAGACTAAGCTCGGACTGTTACGAAACCCTTTTTTCCTGCTTCTGCGTGTTTCGGCCCTGTAGAAGCATTCACTATCGGACGTTGCCTCGACGGGCGCGATCGACTTTCGCCGTGACGGTGTTCTCGGATTCCCGCGCGGATCCGCTCGTGGCAGCGAGCGTCATCCCAGTGAATCTTCGAATGAATACAATCCTCAGGCACGCCCGCCGGCGTGGACGAGGAGGTGACCGTGGCGCACCGGTCCGGGATAGGTGGCGCTCGTGCGCACGGCGGTGCGGGCGGGCGGCCCCGCCTCGGGACGGCGGCTGGGCAGGATGCGCAGGGAGGTTGTCTCGGCTTCCATCAGCGGGCGCAGGCCGAGCCAGTGCGGCGCACCGTCGAGGCTCAGGGTGCCGAGGGCGCGGACCTGGGTCCGGCCGCGGTGGCGCAGGGGCAGGAGCAGGAGTTCGAGGTCCGCCGCCTCGCCGGCCGCATTCGTGCCGCGCAGGCCCGCCACGACGCCGAGCGTGTCGCTGGCGACGATCTCGACGATCCGCCAGGGATCCGGCGCCCGGGAACCCCAGAGCCGGGCGAAGGGCTCACCCTTCAGCTCACGGCCATACAGGGCGCAGACCCGCGTCCCTGCGAGCCGGATCGTCGCGGAACGGGCGAGCATGTCGAGTTCCAAGATCAGGCTGTCGGCGAGAAGGTGCCGGATCTCGCCCGGCTCGATCTCGGCGCGCTCCGGAGCAGCCCGCTCTCCGCGCAGGCGCTCCCAGTAGGCGTGGAGCATGCGGCTGGTGGGATGTTTCATCGGTGTCCCGATTCTCAACGCCTGTGGTTCATCCCCGGATCACTCTGGCACATCCGCGCGGGTGTGACGGGCCGATCCGGGCGCTCACCGCGTCTGGGCGCATGGGCCGTGCCGGCCCGGTGCGTCCGCGCATCGCTGGACCGACCGGCGACGCGCGGCCCGGGGGTTAGCGCGTCAGGGCCGGCGACACAATCGTCGCACCCCGCGCGGCGCTCAGCCGTCATCCGGGGCGGAACCGGTGCGAAGACAGATGGGCGCCGTGTGATGGACTGGTATCCTCTGCGTCTTTGCGAGCTTCAATACGTCGCCGGGGCTTGCCCAGTCGCGCCGCGCCCCGACATGGTGCCGCGATGGATGCCTCCCCCGACTTTCCGCGGCAGAGCCGCGTGCCCGTGTTCAACATGCCGGGGGTTGTCACCCTCGCGATCGGGCTTCTTCTGGCGATCCAGGCGGTGCGCGAGTTCCTGCTGCCGGACACCTGGGACATCCGCCTCGTCCTCGACCTGGCGCTGATCCCGGCGCGCTGGACCCTCTGGTTCGATCCCGGCCAGGCCACCGAGGTGATCCGCGCGGCCGCCGATACGGGCGATCCCAGCCTGGAGGCGGCCCGCGAGGCCTTCGCCCGCTACATCGTGGGCGAGCACGCCCTCCAGCCCTGGACGCTCGTCACCTACGCGCTGCTGCACGGCTCGTGGATGCACGTGATCTTCAACAGCGTCTGGCTCGCGGCCTTCGGCGCCCCGGTGGCGCGCCGCTGCGGCGCCCTGCGCTGGTGCGTCCTCGCCCTTGCCGGCACCGCGGCCGGGGGCCTGTTCCACATCCTGATCGATCCCCTGGGCGCCGGGCCGCTGGTCGGCGCCTCGGCGGGGATCTCGGCCCTGATGGCGGCCGCCGCCCGCTTCGTGTTCCAGCCGCCGGTCTCCGGCTACGGCGCGCCGGCCTGGCAGGTGCCGCCGGCCCGGCCCGCCGAGACGATCCCCGAATTGCTGCGCAACCGGACGGCCGTGTCGTTCCTGGTGATCTGGCTCCTGACCAACCTGCTCTTCGGCCTCGTCAGCATGCCGCTGGTCGGCGAGAACGCCGCCATCGCCTGGGACGCGCATCTCGGCGGCTTCATCGCGGGCTTCTTCCTGTTCCCTCTCGTCGATCCTCGGGAGCCGCGGCGGCACTGAGCACCTTGCCATCCGGCCGGATCGGTCACACACTCGCCACAATGTGAACGCGCCGGGCCCAACCCGGCCGAGAACGCAATCAGGGCGCCGCGGGCTGACGGCGTACCGGACGCGTCACAAGGGAGAGAGCCATGACCGTCGCACGCATCCTCGCCGAGAAGGGAAGCTCCGTCGTCACCGTGAGCCCCGACAAGACACTGGAGGACGTGATCCAGATCCTCGCCGACAAGCGGATCGGTGCCCTGGTGGCCGCCCATGCCGACGGGACGGTGGCGGGCATCATCTCCGAGCGGGACATCATGCGTGCGCTGGCCCGGCACGGAGGCTCGGCCTTCGACGCGCCGGTCTCGGCCCATATGACCACCGCGGTCACGACTTGCGGTCGGAGCACCACGATCGAGGAGGTCATGGCGCTGATGACCGACGGGCGCTTCCGCCACGTGCCGGTCTGCGAGGACGGGCGGCTGATCGGCCTCGTCTCGATCGGCGACGTGGTGGCGCGCAAGATCGCCTCCGTCGAGGCCGAGCAGCAGGCCCTGCGCGACTACATCACGATGGCGTAGGGGCGCGAAGCCTCACGTCTCTCGCGCCCTCCGCCCCCGGGCTTCACCGGTTCAGAGCAGGCCGGCGGTGCCGGAGCGCGACGCGCGCCCTCTCCCGCACGGGAGAGGGGACCTGCGCGCCTCCGCGTCGACGGACGAGCGGGCCGACAGCTCAAGCCCATGATCGCCCGCGGTCCGTTTCACGCCTTCATGGGATCGAGGGTGACGTGCCAGAGGTCGGTGTCGGCCGCGTCCTTGAGGGTCACAGTCATCTGCTCGGTCCGACCGTCCACCGCCACGTGGCCGAAGAACTGGTAGCCGGCGGCCGGCGACAGGTTCACCTGACCCTTGTCGGGCGCCTTCACGAAGCGCAGCTGCGGCCCGAACGTGTTGTCCAGGGCGTTCGGCCCGAAGGTGCCCGCGTGCAGCGGGCCGGAGACGAACTCCCAGAACGGGTCGAAATCCTGGAACTGCGCCTTGTTGGGGTCGTAGTAGTGGGCGGCCGTGTAGTGCACGTCGGCCGTGAGCCAGACCGTGTTGCGGATCCCCGCGCTCTTGATGAAGCGCAGGAGGTCGGCGATCTCCAGTTCGCGCCCCAGGGGCGGCCCGTCGCCCTGCGCCACCGCCTCCGAGCCGAAATTCCGGTCGACGTCGTAGGTCACCACGAGGCCGAGGGGCATGTCGGCGGCGATCACCTTCCAGGTCGCGCGGGAGTCGAGCAGCGCCTGCTTCAGCCACGCGAGTTGCTGCGGCCCGAGGAAGTGGGATTCGGGGCCGTACTCCGTCTGCTTGTTCTCGCCGTTCGGCCCCCGGTAGGAGCGCATGTCGAGCATGAACACGTCGACCAGCGGACCGTAGGCGATCTTGCGGTAGACCCGGCCGGGTTCCGCCGGCTCGAAGCGCATCGGCATGTACTCGTGAAACGCCTTGGCCGCCCGCAGCTGCAGGGCCAGGACGTTCGGGTCGGAGTATTTCTTCTTGAGGTGCTCGGCCCGGGTGAGGGGTTCGCCCGGCCACCAGTTGTTGGTGACCTCGTGGTCGTCCCACTGCGCCAGGATCGGCACGGCGGCGTTCATCGACAGCACGTTCCGGTCGGTGAGGTTGTACTTGTGCCGGCCCCGGAACTCCGCGAGCGTCTCGGCGGGCTTGGCCACCTCCTCGGTGACCCGGTTGCGCCACAGGCTGCCGTCGGGGAGCTTCACCTCGGACTGGATCGGCCCGTCGGCGTAGATCGTGTCGCCGGAATGGATGAAGAAGTCCGGCCGGTTCTTCAGGATGGCCGAGTAGATCGTCATGCCGCCGCGGGCCTCGTCGATGCCCCAGCCCTGGCCCGCCGTGTCGCCCGACCAGCAGAACGACACCGTGCGCCTGTCCGCCGGCGCGGTACGGAACCGGCCGATCTGAGCCGGTCCGACGATCGTCGGAGAGGCGATGTCCTGGAGGCGGACCCGGTAGAACACGTCCTGGCCGGCCGGCAGCCCGGTCAGGGCCACCTTCACGGTGCCATCGGTCTCGGGCAGCGCGTCGGCGAAGACGCCGCCGCGGATGTCGGAAAAGCTCTCGGTGGTCGCCCATTCGACGATCGCCCGGGCGGGCCGGTCGGAGCGCGCCCAGACGACCGCCGAGTCGGTGCCGACATCGCCCGATTGCAGGCCGTGTGTGAGGACCGGCCGGTCGGCGGCACGGCTCAGGCTGGGGCGCCCGAGGCCGGAGGCCAGCCCGACGAGGCTCGCGCCCCCGGACAGCAGGATCTGACGGCGACTCGTATACATTGGAAGCCCTCCAGTATGCAGGGCGCCCATCGCAGGCGGTCGCGACAGCCGGATGACGGGCGGGCACGCAGGCGGGCTGGATCGGGTCCCGACAGCCTCACGCCCGAGCCGCGGCACCTTCAAGCATAGTGCGGATCCGGGGCAGGGCGGCCCGGGCGGCGCGGTGCCCCAGAGCAATGCCCTCCGCGGCGCGGTGGAAATCGAACAGCCCGAAGGCGCCGAGATCCGGGCCGATGGCGACGTCCGGCGGGTCGCGTTCCAGCCGCGCCCGCGAGATCCGATCCTGGGTGGTGTTGAAGGCGTCGAGCACCACCCGGGCGATGCCCGGTACGGCGAGCTCGGGCTCGGGACGGTCGAAACCCGGCAGGCGTCCGCGCACCACCTGCAGAAGGCCCCGGCGCGGGGGCGGATGCGGCGCCTCGCGCACCACCGGACCGCCGGTATCGCCGTTGAGGTTCACGCAGATGACCAGGTCGGCACCCAGCGCCCGGGCCAACGCCACCGGCACCGGGTTGACCAGAGTCCCGTCCATCAGCACGCGGCCCGCGTGGGCCACCGGTGGGAACAGGCCGGGAATCGCGTAGGAGGCGCGCACCGCATCCACCGCCGGGCCCTCGGTGAGGCTGATCTCGTCGCCGGTGCCGTACTCGGTGGCGACGCAGCCGAAGCGGATGGGCAGCGTCTCGATGCGGCGCGCGCCGAGATCCGCCGCGAGGCGCTGACGCAGGCGGTTGCCGGCGATCAGGCCGGAGCCCGGCAGACGGGGATCGATGAGCCCGACGACGCGGCGCCGGGTCAGCGCCCGGGCGAAGGCTTCGAGCCGGTCGAGGCGCCCGGCCGCGTAGCAGGCGCCGACCACCGCGCCGATGGAGCAGCCCGCCACAACGGTCGGATGGATGCCGGCTTCCTCGAGGGCACGGATCACCCCGATATGCGCCCAGCCCCGGGCCGAGCCCCCGCCGAGCGCGAGCCCGACCCGCGGTCCGGCACTCGGCGACGGCCGGACCGGCTCGACGGTTCCGGGAAGGAAATGGGGATCGGCGGATTCGTCTTGCCACCGTGTGGCAAGAGGGTGGTTCATCGCCCGGCGGCCTTCAGGACGATCCGGCCGTCCGCCTCACGGACGACGCTGCGGTAGAAGCAGTCCCGCCGGCCGGTGTGGCAGCAGCCGCCGTCGCCCCCGACCTCGACGCGGATCAGCAGGGCGTCCTGATCGCAATCGACCCGCATCTCGACCACGCGCTGGATCTGACCGCTGGTCGCCCCCTTGTGCCAGAGTTCGCCCCGCGAGCGCGACCAGTACCAAGCCTCGCCGGTCTCGAGCGTGCGCGCCAGCGATTCGGCGTTCATGTGGGCGAGCATCAGCACCCGCCCGTCTTGCGCGTCCACCGCGATGCAGGCGACGAGCCCGTCGCGGTCGAATCGGGGCGTGAGGGCCGTACCTTCCTCGACCTCGGCGCGGGTGCCGGGGGGAGCGAAAGCGATGTCGCGGGCAGTCATGGGCAGGTCGTCGCCTGAGGCTACTTGGCGCCGCCGCGCACCAGGGTCAGGAAGCGGACCTGCTCGTTGGCATTGTCCTTGAAGACGCCGCGGAACTGGCTGGTGATGGTCGAGACGCCGGCCTTCTGGACGCCGCGCATCGCCATGCAGAGATGCTCGGCCTCCACCATCACGGCGACGCCGCGGGGCTTGAGGATGCTCTCGATCACGTCGGCGATCTGGGCGGTCATCGTCTCCTGGGTCTGCAGGCGGCGGGCGAAGGTGTCGACCACGCGGGCGAGCTTCGACAGGCCGACCACGCCCCGGGTCGGGTAGTAGGCGATGTGGGCGAGGCCCATGAACGGCACCATGTGGTGCTCGCAATGGGAGTGGAACGGGATGTCGCGCACCAGCACGATGTCCGAGTAGCCCTCGACCTCCTCGAAGACGCGTTCGAGGAGCTTCTCGGCATCGACCCCATAGCCGCCGAACAGCTGCTCGTAGGCCTTGGTGACCCGGGCCGGCGTGTCGAGCAGGCCCTCGCGGGTCGGATCGTCGCCGGCCCAGCGCAGGAGCGTGCGCACGGCGGCCTCGGCCTCGGCGCGGCTCGGGCGGCCGGTCTCGATCCCGTCCGGGACGCGGGTGGCGGAAGCCGGCTCGGGCGCGACCTCGATGGGACGCCCGTCATCCACCGGCCGATTGTCATTGCGCATGCCGTTCAGCCCTTGCCCATCACTCCCGTTCCGGCCGAAACCCTGGCCATCGCCCTGGTAGGACAAGGATTTGAGCGCGGCATCCATGGCATCTCCGGCCCGCGCGATGCGGGACTTCATCGGGGTGCTGTCGGGCTTTGCGTACATCGTCGGATCGGGTCGGGCGTTCGAGGGAAGTTCCCGGGCTCGAAAAGGTTTCAAGCCGGCGCCCCGGGATGGTCTAAAGCCGTGAGCACCACCGTGGCCGTGGGCGCGACCCTGGTCGACGGCCCGCCTCCTCGCGAAGCGACCGTACGGCGCCTATATCATCGTTCGCGGGGCAACGCGCAATGCGCGATGCACGCGGCAGAGTCCCGATGGGATTGACGCCTCCGGTTGAGGACCCGATGCTCGACGATATCTACAACCGCCGTATCCTGGAACTCGCCGCCGATATCCCCCGGCTCGGTCGGCTGGAGAACCCGGATGCCAGCGCCACCGCCCATTCCCGCCTGTGCGGCTCGACCGTGACGGTCGACCTCGTCCTCGGCGAGGACGGCCGGGTGACGGATTTCGCCCACGAGGTGAGGGCCTGCGCCCTGGGGCAGGCCTCCTCGTCGCTGATGGGCCGGCACGTGGTCGGCACCACGGCGGAGGAGCTGCGCGGCGTCCGCGAGACCATGCGGGCGATGCTCAAGGAGAACGGGCCTGCGCCCGACGGCGCCTGGGCGGACCTCGCGGTGCTGGAGCCGGTGCGGGCGTTCAAGGCGCGCCATGCCTCGACGCTCCTGACCTTCGACGCGGTGGTGGACGCCCTCGATCAGATCGCCGCCAAGCGACGGGCCGCCTGAGGGCATGGTCCGGCGCGCCGCCCATTGGGCGATCCGCCTGTATCAGCTCACACTGTCGGGTCTGATCGGCCGCCAATGCCGTCATTGGCCGAGCTGCTCCGAATACACCGACACGGCCATCGCCCGGCACGGGGTCTGGCCCGGCGGCTGGATGGGCGTCGCCCGGATCTGCCGCTGCGGCCCGTTCGGAACCCACGGGATCGATCTCGTGCCGGAGCAGCTGCCCGCGAGGGCAGCGTGGTACCGCCCCTGGACCTATGGCCGCTGGCGCGGCGTCGAGGCGCCGCCGTCACCCTTCGCCTGTGAGTCGGTGGCGGAGGGGCGTGGAGCGGACGCGCGGTGAAGGTCGCGATCCCGGCCTGTTTCAGCTGAAGCAGCAGGCGACGGGGTCGATGCCCAGGCGCCGAACAGCCCGCCCGCTCCGGCGTCTGGCCGCTCCGGCCCGTCACAGGGCCTTGTCCACCCGGTACGGGATACGGTCCGCGAGCCGGCGGCGCTCGCCGTGCGACCGGCCGCAACCGAAGGCTTCGACCCCGGTTGTCCTTGCGGAGAGCCCGGCATGTCCGCGGCTCACGGCGAACCGGAGCGGGCACAGAATGTCCACCGAATTCAGAGGCAAGACGCATATCGACATCTATGACCGCGCCATCCGCGAGGAGTGGGCACAGCGCTTCGGCGTCAGCGAGGAGCGGCTGCGCAAGGCTGTGACCATGGTTGGAAGCCGGATCACGAGCGTGGCCGCCTATCTCGACAAGCCGGCCTCCTGAGCGCGGTGGCATCGTGGACGTGCCCCCCGATTTCCGACCGCCTCCGGAGCTTCCGGCGGCGGTGACGCCGTCGGTCGAGCCCGGGCCCTCGTCCGGATCCGACGACGCTGTAACCCAGCCTCCGGCCAGGTCGCCCGATGCCCTCACGTTCGAGCAGATCCGCGAGCGGGCCTACGAACTCTGGGAGCGCAACCACCGGCCGGAGGGTTTCGAGATCGAGTTCTGGCTGCTGGCCGAGCGGGAATTGCGCAAGGAGCGGGAGCGCCGGAAGAGCGCGGATCGGCCGAACCATCCGGCATCCGGTTCGCCGCCGGCCTGAGCGGCGGTCTAGCGAGACCGGGGCATCATCCGCCATCGACCAGGCGGCGCGGGATGACAGCCCCCGGGATGAGGCCGCCCGGGCCGCGGCATCTGGTCGGCGGGGACGGCCTGTGCGAGATTGGTGGAGGGCCACCACAAGGTCGCGGGGGATCGCCCGCATGGCCGCGCAACGCGCAGGGCGCGATCTGCGCTGGGCCTTGCGCGGTCGCGCGCCATGAGAAACTTTCGGCCCCGAAGGCCCGGTCTCCACCGCAACGGGCCGTCCGCTCACCCGTGCGACAGGAGCCCCCGTTGAAGCCCTCCGTCCCCGCTGCCCGAGCCCGGCCCGGTGCGAAGACGGGACTGGTCGCGTGACCGGTCTCGCCGCCCTGAACGACATGGATGCGCCGGCCTTCGAGGCGCTCCTCGGCAGCGTCTTCGAGCATGCGCCCTGGGTGGCTCGGGCCGCCTGGGCCCGGCGGCCCTTCGCCGACATCGCGGATCTGCACGCGGCGATGATGGCGGCGGTGCGTGCCGCCCCCGCCGAAACCCGCCGCGCCTTCCTGAACGGCCATCCGGAACTCGCCGGGCCCGAGGCCCGCGCCCGCAGCCTCACCGCGGATTCCGCGAGCGAGCAGGGGAGTGCGGGCCTCGACCGCATGGGCGAGGCCGACGCGCAAGTCTTCGACCGCCTGAATGCCGCCTACCGGGCGCGCTTCGGCTTCCCGTTCATCATCGCCGTGCGAGGCCGGGGACGGGCCGAGATCCGGTCCATCTTCGAGGCTCGGCTCGGCCGGGATCCGGCGGTCGAGGAAGCGACCGCGCTGGAGGAGGTCGCCCAGATTACCCGGATGCGCCTGGACCGCCTGATCACGCCGTAAGACGACCCGCGACGCGGCGGTCCCGGAACCGGCCCGGGTCTCAGGCCTCGATCGCCGACCGGGCCTCCTTCACGGCCGCCTCGAAGGCGACGAAGGCCGTGGTCGCCTGATCCCAGGCCTGGCTGCGCACGTGGCGGATCAGGGCGGCTGCCTGTTCGCGGGCCTGCGCCAGCGGCCGCTCGATGGCGGCGGCGCGCGTCGAATCGGCGGGGATCCCCTCCGGCGGCGTGTCGGTCGAGCGCATCCCGACCAGGGTCGCCGCGATCGCGCGGCGCCAGGCCGCGCAATCCGCCGAAAGGCGGATCACTTGCTGATCCGCGCTGGTCCCGATCTGGCGATCGAGCAGGGTGCGCCCCAGATCCTCGATCCGACTCAACTGCGCCAGGGCGTCACCGATCTCCCGGCGCGCCTTGTCGGTGCCTTCCGCGATGCGGCCGACATTCTGGGCGATGTCGCCGGTGGCCTGCATCTGCTGGCCGAGGATCTCCGAGGCCTCGCGCATCTGCGCCGCCACATTCGCCACGGCGCCACTCTCGGCCTCGACGCGGGCATTGGCCCGCATCATCGCGGAGGCGCCGGCCTCGACGGCGTTGCGGCTGCGGGTCACCGCGGCCTGCATCGCCGCCATCTCCTCGCGCAGGCCGCTGACCCGCGCCCGGATCTCGTCGGTCGCCTTGGCGGTCTGCGCCGACAGCGTCTTGACCTCCGCGGCGACCACCGCGAAGCCGCGGCCGGCCTCGCCGGCCCGTGCCGCCTCGATGGTGGCGTTGAGCGCCAGCAGATTGGTCTGGGCCGAGATCGCCGCGATGGTGCCGGCCATCTCCTCGATCCGCAGGGCGGCGGTCGAGAAGCTGTCGAGCCGGCTGCCGATCTCTTCAGTCCCCTCTTCGATCCCGCGCATGCCTTCGGTGGCGCGGTGAAGGTCGCCCACGCAGGTGACGATACCGGCCCGGGCCGTCTCGGCAGTCTCGGCCGCCGAGGAGGAGCGGGCGGCGATCTCCCCCGTCGTCGCGGCGAGTTCCTCGCTCGCTGCCGCGATCAGACGGGCCTGCTCGGCGGTGCCGGAGGCGTCGTGGGTCATCCAGCCGATGGAGGTCCCGGCGTCGGAGGCGGAGGCAGACAGGCGCGCCAGGAGCGACAGCCACTCGCGATCGACGGTCGATTCGGGTTCGGGACGCAGAGGTTCCACGATCAGCGCCGCCGCCGGAATTGTGGACGGCGCAGGCGTTATGACCGGGGTTGCGACCGCGTCAGAAACGTGACGCTGCCGACGCAAACTGAACATGCGGGACACTCCGATATCCGAATCGAAGCGGACCCTCGCACAGAACCTTCAATCAATGGTGAAGGATAACCGGATCTGCCCGCCGCCGATATAGCACTCTGCGGAAGTGCAATCGGCGGCGCTGCCAGAGGTTGCGCCTCCAGATATGGATCTATCTGGAGGCGCAATGCTTCATTCGCCCGTCAGAGCGGCCTTGGTGCGCGACCACCAGCCCGCGCGCTTGGGACGGTCCGGATCGGCGGGCGGCGTCAGAACCACCGCCACGGGCTCCGCGGGGACCTCCGCCGGGCCAGCGGTCGCGGCGTCCGGCGCAGCGGCGGGCTCCCGGTCGGCCGGCGCAGGGGCTTCGGCTTCCGCCACCGGCAGATCCACGGCGGTCTCGGTGCGGCCGGCCGCCGGGGCGGCCTCGACCGCCTCCGCCACCGCCTGAGCGCTCACCGGCTCTTCCGCCGACAGGGCCACCGTCTCGCCCACCGCCTCGGGAACATCCTCCGTCTCGGCGGCGTCCCGCGTGCGGCCCTCGCTCCGTCCGCGACCGCCGCGGCGTCCGCGGCGGCGGCGGCGTCCGCCCTCGTCCTCGGCGCGGGCCGCCTCGTCGGGGCCGGCCACGGCCTCGTCGGTCTCCCCGGCCTCGGCTGCGACGGCCTCGGCCGGCGCCTCGGCTGCGGCCGGCTCCTCGCCGTCCCAGTCCTCGTCCCGACCGTCCTCGTCCGAGCGCTCGCCCTCCTGGCGATCATCGTCGCCGCGATCCTCCTCGGCGCGACCGTCCTGACGCCCGCCCCGGCGGCGGCGGCGGCGGCGCCGGCGGCGGCCTTCACCCTCCTCGCGCGTCGACTCCTCGCGCGTCTCGGCGTGGCCCTCCTCGGCCTCGCCCTCGGCATCCGCCTCGACCTCGGCCTCGACCTCGTCGGCCTCCTCGTCCTCGTCCTCGAACTCCGTGGTGGGCGAGATCGCCTGGGCGCGCACGCCCGTCACCGGACCCTCGGCGCGCTGAGCCGGCTCGCCGCGGTCGAGCTGGAAGGCCGCGGTGGCGGCCAGCCGCTCGTCGGCCGCGATCGTGATGGTCACGCCGAAGCGCATCTCCAGCTCGCGCAGGTGCCCGCGCTTCTGGTTGAGGATGTAGAGGGCGACCTCGGTGCGGGTCCGCAGCACGAGGTTGTGGCTCGCCGACTTGAGCAGCGCCTCCTCGATGGAGCGCAGGATGTGCAGGGCCACCGAGGCGGTGGCGCGCACGAAGCCCGAGCCGCCGCAATGGGCGCAGGGGATCGAGGAGGATTCGAGCACGCCCGTGCGGATGCGCTGGCGGCTCATCTCCATGAGGCCGAAGGGCGAGATCCGGCCGACCTGGATGCGGGCGCGGTCGTTCTTCAGGCACTCGTTCAGCTTCTTCTCGACGGCGCGGTTGTTGCGCTTCTCCTCCATGTCGATGAAGTCGATGACGATCAGGCCCGCGAGATCGCGCAGGCGCAGCTGGCGGGCAACCTCCTCGGCGGCCTCCAGGTTCGTCTTGAGGGCGGTGTCCTCGATATCGTGCTCGCGGGTGGCGCGGCCCGAGTTCACGTCGATCGAGACCAGGGCCTCGGTCGGGTTGATCACCAGATAGCCGCCGGACTTCAGCGAGACGTGGCTGGAGAACATCGCGTCGAGCTGCTGCTCGACGCCGAAGCGGGCGAAGATCGGCGTCGGGTCGCGGTAGGGCTTCACGACCTTGGACTGGCCGGGCATCAGCATCCGCATGAAGTCCTTGGCCTCGCGGTAGGCGTCCTCGCCGGCGACCAGAACCTCGTCCAGATCCTTGTTGTACAGGTCGCGGATGGCGCGCTTGATCAGCGAGCCTTCCTCGTAGACCAGCGCGGGCGCCATCGAGGTCAGCGTCAGCTCGCGGACCGACTCCCACAGCCGCATCAGGTACTCGAAGTCGCGGGCGATCTCGGGCTTGGAGCGCGAGGCGCCGGCGGTGCGCAGGATGACGCCCATCCCTTCGGGCACCTCCAGATCCTGCACGACCTCCTTAAGGCGCTTGCGGTCGGCCGCCGAGGTGATCTTCCGGGAGATGCCGCCGCCGCGACCGGTATTGGGCATCAGCACCGAGTAGCGGCCGGCGAGCGACAGGTAGGTGGTGAGCGCCGCGCCCTTCGTGCCGCGCTCCTCCTTGACCACCTGAACCAGGATGATCTGGCGGCGCTTGATCACCTCCTGGATCTTGTACTGGCGGCGGTAGTGGCGGGGCCGCTCGGGGATCTCGGCCAGGGCGTCGCCGTTGCCGCCGACCTGGGCGATCTTGGGCTCGGCGTCGGGATCGTCGGAATCCTCGTCCGACTCGTCCTCATCCTCGTCGGACTCGTCCTCGTCGTCCTCCGACTCGTCCTCGTCCTCATCCTCGTCGTCGGATTCCTCGTCGTCCTCGTCGGACGCGTCATCCGCCTCATCGGCGTCCGCCGGCTCGGCGGTCTCCTCCGCGAGGGACTCGGCCGGCGCTTCGGCGACGGTCAGCGCCCCCGCCACGGCGATGCGGGCCTCGGCCTCGACCGGGGCGTCCTGCTCGGCGGCGGCGTCGTCAGCGACCGGCCCGGCCATGTCGTGCGCCGCCTGCGCCTCGGCAGGGGCGGCCTCGGCGGGGGCAGCGTCGAACGGCGCCTCGGCAGGGGCGGCCTCGGCGGCCTGCGCCGGCTCGTCCTGCGCCACGGGGATGTCGCCGGCGGCGGTCTCGGAGGCGAGGGCCTCCCGCACGGCCTCGGGATGCTCGGCGAGCGTATCGGGCTCGGCGGCCGGATCGAAACCGGCTTCCGTCCGGATCTCGGCCTGATCCTCGGTCTGGGACGCCTCGTGCCCGTCCTCGGCGCTCACGGTCTCGTCGGCGCCGCGGGCGCGGGCCTCGGCGCGGCGGCCGCGGGAGCGGCGCGGCGACCGGCGGCGGCGCTCCTCGCGCTCGCGGTGCTCCTCGGCGTCGCGGGCGTCCTCCTCGAGGAGCGCCTGCCGGTCGGCGAGCGGGATCTGGTAGTAGTCGGGGTGGATCTCGTTGAAGGCCAGGAAGCCGTGGCGGTTGCCGCCATACTCCACGAACGCCGCCTGGAGCGACGGCTCCACCCGGGTCACCTTGGCGAGATAGATGTTGCCGCGCAGCTGACGCCGGTTGGCGGCTTCGAAATCGAACTCCTCGACCCTAGACCCGTGGACCGTGACGACCCGGGTCTCCTCCGGGTGCATCGCGTCGATCAGCATTTTGTTGGCCATGTCGGACTCTCGGCATGGCGGCCGACGTCGTTCTCCGTGCCCGTGGTCCCGGCGGCGCCTCGCCCGACGTCAAACCTGTCGGGTGGGGTGCCGGCCTCGTCGCCGAGGCGGATGGGTTCGAGGGGAAATTGCCGTCAACCGCCGTTCGGCGCCCTGGGCGCCTGGGGTTGAAACAGGCCGGGAGGAGGGACGGACCGGTGCGACGCGCCTCTTGCGCCTCCGGGGCACGCGCAGCTCTATGCTGGGCCGTGCGTCCGTCCATCGTGGTCCCGACCTCGCGAAACAATCTCGGCCGATGGGGATCGGCCGTGAATTCTGGGGTGCGGCGGAGAAGCTCCGCCGCGTCGTGTGACACCTGCCCGATCACGGGCGACACCCGTCGCCGTCAGACGGACCGAAACGGCCCGCCGCGACACCGCGACCGTTTTCGCAAGGAATTCGGTCACGTCCGCGGGCCGTTGCGGCGACCGGCGGGACCGGAGAGGGGTCCTCATCATTACAGACCGCTGTGCGGATTTGGCAAGGGTCAAGCGTGAATAGATGTCACGGGGCTGTCATGGCGCGCGAGGGCGCCGCCGCCGTCCCTGCGTGCGCGGTCCTGCGTCGTGGCGCATCCCCGGGGCCCGGTGCGTGCGCGCGATGCCGGGGCGGCGATCCGGCCGGGAGGATCCTATTCCGCCGCCGCGATCCGCGGTGCCACCCCGGCGAGCGCGGCGGGCTTCGGGCCGCCGGTCGCCCAGTCGAGCAGCTCGACCGTGTGGACGATCGGGATGCCGGTGCCCTTCCCGATCTGCGTGGCGCAGCCGATGTTGCCGGTGGCGATCACGTCGGGGCGCACGCGCTCGATGTTGGCGACCTTGCGGGCGCGCAGCTTCGCAGCCAGCTCCGGCTGCAGGATGTTGTAGGTCCCCGCCGAGCCGCAGCAGATATGGCCCTCGGGCACGTCCTTCACGGTGAAGCCCGCCCGCTTGAGCAGCGTCTTCGGCTCCAGCCGGATGCCCTGGCCGTGCTGCATCGAGCAGGCGGAGTGGTAGGCCACCACGAGGTCGTTCTCGGCCACCGGAGCGAGGTCGAGCAACGCCAGATACTCGGTGACGTCCTTGGCCAAGGACGACACGCGCCGCGCCTTCTCGGCATAGGCGGGGTCGTCGCGGAACATGAAGCCGTAATCCTTGATGGTCGTGCCGCATCCGGACGCGGTGACCAAGATCGCGTCGAGGCCCTTGGCGATCTCGGCGTCCCAGGCGTCGATCGTCTGCTTGGCATGGGCGTGGGCGGAATCCTCCTTGCCCATGTGGTGGGTCAGCGCCCCGCAGCAGCCCTCGTTGGCGTGCACCACCTCGATCCCGTGCCGGTTGAGCAGCCGGATCGCCGCCGCGTTGAAGTCCGGCCGCAACACGCTCTGGGCGCAGCCGCGCAGCAGGGCGACGCGCTTGGTCGCCGGGCCGCCCGTCGGCGGGAACCGGCCCGGCCGGTTGGTCGGCTCGCGGGGCGGCATCCCGGCGGGCGCCAGGTCGAGCATGGCGGCGAGGCGGTTGCCGACCCGCGGCAGCCGCGCCACCAGCCCGCGGACCGGGCTTCCGAGCTTGGCGGCGGCGAGGGCGAGGCGGAACCGGTTCGGGTACGGCAGGACCTGGGCGAGCAGCGTCCGCAGGAACCGGTCGCCGGCCGGCCGCGCGTAGGTCTTCTCGATATGGGCCCGGGCATGGTCGACGAGGTGCATGTAGTGCACCCCGGACGGGCAAGTGGTCATGCACGACAGGCAGGAGAGGCAGCGGTCGATATGCTTGACCACCTCCTGCGAGGCCGGTTTGCCGCCCTCCAGCATGTCCTTGATCAGGTAGATGCGGCCGCGCGGCGAATCGAGCTCGTCGCCGAGCAGCAGGTAAGTCGGGCAGGTCGCCGTGCAGAAGCCGCAATGCACGCAGGTCCGCAGGATCTTCTCCGAGGCCGCCATGGCGGGATCGGCGAGCTGGGCGGGGGCAAAATTGGTCTGCACGGTCTCTTCCTGCCTGCTCTCCGCCCCCCTTGCGGGGCGGAGTTCCGGGATCGCGGATCCCGCATGGGGGGCGCAGGAGGCACCGTTGCGCCCGGTCCTCAGCCACCCCGTTCCTGGCCCCTCCCCGCGGGGGGAGGGGATGAACCTCAAACCTGCGCGTACATCCGGCCGGGGTTGAGCACCCCGGCGGGATCGTGCGCCGCCTTGATGCCGGCGGTGAGCCGCATCAGCGGCTCGGCCAGCGGCTGGAACACCGGCACGGCGGCGCGCACGGCGTCGGGGGCGCGGACCAGCGTGGCGTGGCCGCCCTGGGTCTTCACGGCCCGGCGCACCGCATCGGCGCCGGCATCGCCCTCGGCACCGGTGGCGAGCCAGATCAGGCCGCCGCCCCAGTCGAAGAACCAACGCGCGGCGCGCTCCGCCGCCACCGCCGCCGCCAGGGCCGGCCCGTGGGTCGGCGCGGTGGAGATCCGCCAGAGGGCGGCCTCCCGCGGCTCGGCGAGCGGCGCGGCGTCCCGCACGGACCGCCAGAGGGCGGCGCCGGCCTCGCCGTCCACGATCTCGGGCTGGCCGTAGCGCTTGAGCAGGCGGCGCAGCTCGCCCGTGCGGTAGTCGATGGAGTCGGAAAAGCCTTCGAGGCGCATCAGGGTCCGCGCCTCCGGGGCTCCGATCCCCGCCGGCAGATGCGCGGCGCCGGTGAGTTCGAAGGGCGAGCCGAGGGCCTCCGAAAGGGCCGTCACCGCCCGGGCATCGTCCAGCCCGGAGAAGACGAGGGTCGCCACGCGCTCGCAGGCCGGCAGCACCTTGAAGGTGACCTCGGTGAGCAGGCCCAGCGTGCCGTGGGCGCCGGCCATCAGCTTCACGAGGTCGAGCCCGGTGACGTTCTTCATCACCCGCCCGCCCGACTTGATCGCCTCGCCCCGCCCGTTGACGAAGCGCACGCCGATCAGGCTGTCCCGGGCCGCCCCGGCATTGATGCGGCGCGGGCCGGCATTGTTGATCGCCGCCACCGCGCCGAGGGTCGGCGCGCCGGAGCTGCCGTAGAGGCCGCGCAGGTCCATCGGCTCGAAGGGCAGCATCTGGCCCCGGGAGGCGAGCAGCGCCTCGACCTCGGCCAGCGGCGTGCCCGCCCGGGCCGCCACCACCATCTCGGCGGGTTCGTAGAGCGTGACGCCGGTCAGCGCCTTCGCGGAAAGCGTCGCGCTGTCCTGCGCGGGCCGACCGAGCCCCGCGGCGGTGCCGCCGCCCGCGAGCCGCAGGCGCTCGCCGCGCCCGGCGGCCGCCCGCACGATCTCCCCGGCCTCCGCCTCGGTGCCGGGCTCGTACACGCCCATCGTTTCCGTCCCGGTCCTGTTTGTATCCATTCCAGGACGGGTGTCGCCGGATCCGGCGGCGGATTCAAGCGGAGGTGGAGTCGCGGGGTTTCAGCGGGCGGGTTTCCTGTGCGGGGCTGCCGCGAAGGCGCCTGCCTGGGGCCTGGAACCCTGCTCCGCCGCCAGGGTCCGCGCGGGACGCAGACGCGCCAGGACCTGACGGCGCAGGCCGGCGATGTCGAAGATCCAGACCAGCGCCCCGTAGAGGGCCGTCCCGGCCGGGACCAGGACCGCCAGCGCGGTGGCGGGCGGCAGGTGCCGGAAGGGGGCGAGCGCGAGGCCCATCGCCGCGCAGGCGAGGGCCGCGACGCCGATCTCCCCCCAGGGCAGCACGATCCGCTCGGCGCCGGTGAGGGCGCGCCAGCCGAGCCACAATCCCGCGGCGGCGAGCCCGGCGGTCTGCGCCAGGGCGACGCCGATCCCGCCCATCCGGTCCGGCAGGATCAGAAGGCCGGCGCCGTTCACCGCGAGGCCGACCAGGGCGGCGGCGACCACCGGCAGGGTCCGGCGGCGGATCTGGAAGACCGGGTTGAGGGCGTAGAACATCATCGACAGGCAGAAGAGGCCCGGCATCAGCACGGTGCTGTAGGTCTCGAACGGCCCGCGATAGGCGTCCGGCACGACCAGTCCCTGGAGGGCCGGCAGCACCGCCCAGAAACCGACCGCGCAGGGTGCCAGCAGGGCGAACACCGTGCCGGCATTGGCGGCGACCTGCGCCTCGGCGGCGGCGCGGCCGCTCTGCTCCTCCGCCTGCACGGCGAGCTGGAACAGGAGCAGGTCGAGGGCGGTGCCGAGCGTCGTCATCGCGCGCGCGGTGACGTCGGCGGCCAGTGCGAAGTAGCCGGCCTCGGCGAAGCCGGCATGGCTGGCGATGGCGCCCCGGTTCACGAAGGCGAGGCACTGATAGGCGGTGTTGGCGGCGATGAGCGGCAGGCCGTAGCGGGCGAAGACCCTCCAGGTCGCCGACAGGCGCGGCCGTTCGAAGGGCGTGTGCGGGTCGCGCAGCGGGTGGCGCAGCAGGAGCACCGCGAGGAGCTGGCTGAGCCCCGCCGCCGCCAGCACCCAGGCCGGCTGGGGCAGCCACCACGCCGCCGCCGCCATCAGGGCGAAGGACAGGACGTTCTTCACCGCGACGAGGCCGAGATAGAGCTTGCCGTCGAACCGGGCCCGGGCGAGGGCCGCGTGGTAGTCGAACACGCCGATGCCGAGCGCCGCGAGGCCGGTTCCGCACAGGACCGCCTCGCGTCCGTCGGCGCCGCCGGCGAAGCCGAAGGCCCCGCACAGGGCGGCGGCGGCCAGAAGCAGCAGGCCGATGCGCAGATAGGCTCGGTCGAGCCCGTGGCGGATCCACGGCTCGTCGACCCGCACCCGTCCCGAGTAGAACCGCGTCGCCGAGAGGCGCAGCCACTCGAACAGCACCGTGTTCAGCACGATGGCGCCGGTGGTCGCGAGGGCGAACCGGCCGAAATCGGCCGGCCCCAGCAGCTTGGCGATCAGCAGGCCGAGGACGAAGTTGAGCCCCGCATTGATGACGAAGGCGGCGATCACGGCCATGGACGGCGTCTCATGCGCGGCGGGGTCGCCCCGCCCGTTCCCGCGCTGTAGCGCGCGAGCCGTAAGACTCCCCTAACCGGGCGAGATCGGGGCGGAGACCCGCGGGGCCTCCGACACCGTCCGGTCAGGCGGCCCGGACGGTGTCGAGGAAGCGCGTGACTTCGGCCGTGAGCGTCGCGGATTGGCGCGACAGCGCGGACGCCGCCGCCAGCACCGCGTCGGCGGCCCGGCCGGTCTCCTCGGCGGCCCCGGCGACGCCCAGGATGGTGCTGGTCACCGCACCGGTGCCGACGGCCGCCTGCCCGACATTCCGGACGATCTCCCGGGTGGCCGATCCCTGCTCCTCCACCGCCGCGGCGATCGCGTTCGCCACGCCGCTGATCTCCTCGATCCGCCCCGTGATCGCGCCGATCGCCGTGACGGCCCGGCCGGTCACGCCCTGGATGCCGGCGATCTGGCCGGCGATCTCCTCGGTCGCCCGCGCGGTCTGCGCCGCCAGCGCCTTCACCTCGCTGGCGACGACCGCGAAGCCCCGGCCGGCCTCGCTGGCGCGGGCGGCCTCGATCGTCGCGTTGAGCGCCAGCAGATTGGTCTGGCCGGCGATCGCCGCGATCAGCCCGATCACGTCGCCGATCCGCGCGACCGCGCCGCTCAGGTCCCGGACCAGCGTGCCCGTCTGTCCCGCCTCCGAGACGGCCCCTTGGGCGAGCTTGGTCGATCCCTCGACCTGCCGGCCGATCTCCTCCACGGAGGCCCCGAGTTCCTCGGCCGCCGCCGCCACCGTGTTGACGTTGGCGGCAGCCTCCTCGGCGGCGGCCGCCACGGTGCTGGACTGGCTCGCGGTCTGGGTCGCGGTGGCCGTCATGGTCTGGGCCGTACCCTGCAGGGCGGTGGCCGAGTCCGAGACCTGAGCGATGATGCCGCCGACCGTCTGCTCGAAGCGCTCGGCCATCGCCCGCAGGTCGGACCGGCGCCGCGCCTCCGCCGCCAGCCGCGCCTCGGCGGCCTCGGCTTCGAGCTGGCGGCTGCGGATCAGGTTGTCCTTGAACACCTGGACGGCCCGCGCCATCGCGCCGATCTCGTTGCGGTAGGCGCGCGCCGGGACCGTGGCGGAGGCGTCCCCGTCCGCCAGCGCCTGCATCGTCGCCGTCAGCGCCCGGAGCGGGCGCAGCACGCCGCCGAACAGGGTCCACAGGCCGAGGGCCACCAGCAGGATCACCGCCAGCAGCGCCGCGACGCTGTGCACGACGTCGGTCCGGGCCGCGTCGGCGAGAGTCTCGGCGCGCGCCACCATCGCGTCGAGGGCCGCGTCGCAGAGGGCCACGAGGGAGCGCTGGTTCTCGGTGTTGCGGTCGCGCAGCTCCGCGAAGGTGTGGCGCGGGGGCGTGTGCGTGCTGAGCGCGTCGAAGACCGCCTGCGCGATGGCCTTGGTGTCGCCCTCGAAATTGTCGGCCTTCGCCCGCACGAACGCGGCCCGCACCGTCTCCGAGACGTCGGTCGCGGCCTCGGTCGTGCGCCGCCACGCGGACAGAAGTTCGGTCCGCTCCTCAGCCGCCGCGACGGTCTCGGGCAGGGACCACGACGTTCCGGCGATCAGGGAGGTCTGCACCCGCACCGCGACGTTGCCGCTGGCGACGCGCGTGTCCCAGGCCGCCTGTTTGAGGGCGAGATAGCGCTCCAGGACGGGATCGGACCGGGGAATGGCCGCGTCGACCGCCTTCAGCGTGGCCGTCAGGGCCTCGAGCAGGTCCTGGAAGGCGGCCATCGCGGCGTCCCGCAGCGCCGGCTCACGACGGGCCTTCGGCAGCCTGAGGGCCGCGTCGATGCGGGGGCGCAGGGCCGCCATCGCCTCCTGGGCCGCGTTCAGGCGATCGAGCGTCGCGCTGACCGTCGGCTCGGCCAGATCGCTCAGGCTGCGCTGAGCCTGGCGGTAATTCTCGATCAGCGCCTGCCGGCTGCCCGCGATGGTCGACAGGGTCTTCGCGTCCGCGGGCGCCTCACCCCCGAGGGCGAGGGTCGATCCGCGCTCCAGCCGCAGCGGCAGGATGGTCCGGAGGAGTCCCTGGCTCGCCTGCGTTAAGGTCACCGCCCTGACCGCACCCATCGCCTGCGCCCGCTCGTCGACGAGGGTCCTGACGGCATTGACCAGCGCCATGCAGGCCATGATGACGATCACCAGGGACAACAACGTCCGGATCGAGAAGCGCCCCAGCCAGCGAGTCATGGGTAAAGTCTCAAGGTCTGCGATGCTTTGTCTTAAAACGTTAGGTTTCTTCAGGCAATCGTCTGATGATGTGTTGTATACTTGCGATTTTATAATGATATTTTCATTCAGATTTTATAATAGAACGCGAATTTGATTGAGAGGCGAGTCAATTTACGGGGGTTGTGCCGAATTTATGAGCGCTGAAATCAGCGTGGCCTGGGCGGCGCGGCGGGGCTGCTCCCCGCGGTGGAACGGCGCGAGGCGGATCTGGCGCCCTGCGGTCGCATCCGCGAACGGCCCGAGGCCGAGCGCGGCCGGCCTGCCGGCGCCCTGCAGGAGCGTGCGGCGAAGCAGTCTCGGGCGGCGCTCGCCTGCTCGGCGTCCTGCTCGGTGTCCTGCCCGTCGGGCCGCCGCGTCCCCTCGTGATGACGAACAGGGCCGCGGGAGGGGACGGCTTCGATCGCATCCGGATGTCAACGTGATGGCTGCCGGCCCGCAGGCGGCCCGCGTATCGGCGGCAGCCCTGCGCGACGCCTACAGCCCGCGCTCGTAGCGCCAGGCTTCCATCCCGTCCTCGTAATAGTCCGGCCGCACGGCGAAGCGGGTATAGCCCCGGCGCTCGTAGAGGCGGATGCCGGCGCCGTTGTCGGCGCGCACCTCCAGCCGGAGCCGGTCGCAGCCCTGGCTGCGGGCCTGCGCCTCCGCCGCGTCGAGGAGTCGGCCGCCGAGGCCGAGGCCGCCGCGATTCGGCGCCACCGCGATCGACGCCAGCCGGGCGATCCGGCTGCTGCGCCGCCGCTCCAGCACCGCGGCGCCGACGAGGACCGGCGTCGGGTCCGCATCCGGCGCGTCGATCAGCGCCGCCAGCACGTCCATGGTGGGCGACAGGATCGCGTGGCGGATCGCCCGGCGCTCCGCCCGGTCTGTGGCGAAGGCGGCGTGCTCCAGGGCGACCAGGGCGTCGAGATCGGCGAGCGTGGCGGTCCGGATCGTCGGCTCGGGGAGCCCGTCGCCGACCGGGTTGCGCAGGGGGGCGCTCACGCCCGCGCCGTCGCGGTGGATCTGGTCGGCCCGGCCATCGCTTGCTTACCTGCGTGTTCTGCCCGCTCCGGTCAGATGCCCGCTTCCGCCCCGCTTGGGAAGCCCGCACGGCGCCTTCGGCCCGGTCGGGCTGCGTCGTTTTTGCAACGGGCCGCACGGGGTGTGGATTCCGGGCGGAAAAGCGGGCGGTCCGGGGCATCTTCCCCTTGCCGGGCCGGGCCTGTCTCCGTATATGCGCCGTGCCCAATTTCGCACGTGCCTGTGGCCGCGTGTCGGTTGGTGGGCATCCGGTCAACTGCCGGACAGCCGCCAGGGGTCTTAAAGGATCGATGGTCGCAAGGGTGGATCCCTACGGCCGGCATCCAGGTGGCAACACCGGACCCCGACAACAACCGGCAGCCGGAGGCGAAACCGGCGAACCCCGCTCTCCACGGGGGACGCAGCTTAAAGCAACGACGAACGGGCTTTTTTGGTCTCGTCGGCCCTCCACAGGCCGGCACCGAAGAGGCTTGTTTCTCTTTGCCCGGCGTGCGGTGGGGGTCATCCCTTCCAATCCACGGCAGCTTCCGGGTGCTCTGCGCCCGCACTGACGCACGCGTCTCCAAAGCGCGTGGGTCCGCGCGACGCATCGCCCCCTGACGCCGACGGCCAGTCCTGGCCGTCATCTTCGACAGCGCGCCCCGCGTAGGGCGCTCGCGAACCCGTGCCGGGAGACGACTATGACCGACCGCATCCGTGACTTCCTGCGCGTGCGCCGCGACCTCGGTCAGGACGAGGGCCCCGTGATGGTCCTCGATCTCGACGTCGTGCGTGACAACTACACCGCCTTCGCGCGCTCCCTGCCGGACACCCGCGTGTTCTACGCCGTGAAGGCGAACCCGGCCCCCGAGGTGCTGCGCCTGCTCGCCGAGATGGGCTCGTGCTTCGACACCGCCTCCGTCGCCGAGATGGAGATGGTGCTGGCCGCCGGCGCCACCGCCGACCGGATCTCCTTCGGCAACACGATCAAGAAGGAGCGCTGCATCGGCCGCGCCCTGAAGCTCGGCATCCGCCTGTTCGCGGTCGACTGCCAGGCCGAGGTCGAGAAGATCGCCCGGGCCGCCGTGGCCACGGACGTGCCGACCGGCGAGATCCGGGTGTTCTGCCGCATCCTGTGCGACGGCGCGGGCGCCGACTGGCCGCTCTCGCGCAAGTTCGGCTGCGTGCCCGAGATGGCCGCGGACGTGCTGGAGCACGCCCATCGCCAGGGGCTGGAGGCCTACGGCATCTCGTTCCATGTCGGCTCGCAGCAGGGCAACACCGAGGCCTGGGATGGGGCGCTCGGTTCCGCGGCGGCGATCTTCCGCGAGTGCGCAGAGCGCGGGATCGGCCTGTCGATGGTCAATCTCGGCGGCGGCTTCCCGACCAAGTACCTCAAGGCGGTGCCGGGCGTGGAGAGCTACGGCGAGGCGATCTTCCGGGGCCTGACCAAGCATTTCGGCAACCAGATCCCCGAGACGATCATCGAGCCGGGCCGCGGCATGGTCGGCAATGCCGGCCTGATCGAGGCCGAGGTCGTGCTCGTGTCGAAGAAATCCGCGGACGCCGACGAGGTCCGGTGGGTCTACCTCGACATCGGCAAGTTCGGCGGGCTGGCCGAGACCATGGACGAGGCGATCCGCTACCCGATCCGCACCGCCCGGGACGGCGACGCGACCGAGCCCTGCGTCATCGCCGGGCCGACCTGCGACTCGGTGGACGTGCTCTACGAGCGGCAGCTCTATCCGCTGCCGGTCTCGCTCTCGATCGGCGACAAGGTGCTGATCGAGGGTGCGGGCGCCTACACCACCACCTACGCGGCGGTGGCCTTCAACGGCTTCCCGCCCCTTCAGCAGATCGTCATCTGACCTGCTGCAGAACCTCCCGGCAGCCTGTCGCTGCCGGGAGCGATCTCCCGCTGTCGCATCGACGGATCGCCTTCGGCCGTCCGTCGGAACCCACCGCTTCTCCCGCTTGCCGGCCCGGGGAGGGCACAGCCATGATCGAGATCCGCGCGGAGCATGTCCACGACGTCCCGGCGCGCGAGCGCCTGCTCGACGCGTGCTTTCCCGGCAACCGCCATGCCAAGACCTCGGAGCGCCTGCGCGAAGGCCGTCGGCCGGCCCGCGGACTCGCCTTCGCGGCGATTCGGGGCGGCCGCCTCGTCGGCACCCTGCGGCTGTGGCACGTCGAGGCCGGGCTCGCCCGCCCGGCGCTGCTGCTCGGCCCGCTCGCCGTCGATCCGGCGATCCAGGGGCAGGGGCTCGGCTCGGTGATGATGCAGGCGGCCCTCGGCCGGGCGGAGGCCCTCGGCCACGGCGCCGTGCTGCTGGTCGGCGATGCGCCCTACTATGCCCGCTTCGGCTTCGACCGGGCGCTCGCGGAGGGCCTGACCCTGCCGGGGCCGTTCGAGCGCGAGCGCTTCCTCGGTCTCGAGCTGCGCGCGGGCGCTCTGGCGGGCGTCGAGGGGATGGTCCGGGCGACCGGCGTGCTGTCGCCGGTGGGCGCGGTGGCCAACGAGGCGGGGGTGGCGCGACGACGCGCCGCCTGAACGGGGACACCAGACGCCGCAGGGGTGAGATCGGCTTTCCCCAACGCGATTTCATCCCAGGGTGCCCACGTGAGCGGGCCTCGAAGGAGCCCTCGAGCCAGCCGCGCGAGCCCTGGAGGCCTCCTTCGCGGCCTCCCTGCGCTGCGGCACCTCGGGTTGCGGAGAGGGTCGGAGGAGCGTCCCTTCAGGATGACGCAACCCGGTCATGCCCGCGACGGCGGCCGCGTCCACCCGCTTGGCCGGTCTCGTGCATTGCGCCCGGCGCCCGCGATCCCGCATAGACGGTCCGCCGGCCTCCCGGAGAAGGTTGCTCGACCGATGCAGATCGCCACGCCCTACCTGATGTTCCTGGGCGACGTGCCCGACACGCTGGCGGCCAAGACCGCCTACGGCATCAAGGACTGGCGCCCCGAATGGTGCGTCGGCCAGATGCGCCTGCCGGGCTGCGCCGCCGATCTCGGCATCCCCGACATGACCCTGCCGGAGGCCCTGGCGAAGGGCTGCCGGACCCTTGTGATCGGCGTCGTCAATGCCGGCGGCGTGCTGCCGGATCACTGGGTCAAGGAGATCGTCGCGGCGATCGAGGCCGGGCTCGACGTGGCGAGCGGCCTGCACGTCAAGCTCGGTACGATTCCGGCCATCGCGGAGGCCGCCGCGCGGCGTAACCGCCAGCTCCACGACGTCCGCCACACCGACGAGCGCTTCCCCACCGGCAAGGGCACCAAGCGGTCGGGCCGGCGCCTGCTCACCGTCGGCACCGACTGCTCCGTCGGCAAGAAGTATACCGTGCTCGCCCTGGAGCGCGGCATGCGCGAGCGCGGCCTCGACGCCGATTTCTGCGCCACCGGCCAGACCGGCGTGTTCATCTCCGGCCGGGGCGTCGCCATCGACGCCGTGGTGGCCGACTTCATCTCCGGCGCCGTCGAGACGATCTCGCCGGAGGCGGCCTCCAACCATTGGGACCTGATCGAGGGCCAGGGCTCGCTCTACCACCCGTCCTTCGCGGGGGTGAGCCTCGGCCTGCTGCACGGCGCCCAGGCCGACGCCTTCGTGGTCTGCCACGAGCCGACCCGCACCACGATGCGCGGCGTGAAGCACCCGCTCCCCACCATCCGCCAGGTGATCGACCTGACCGTCCAGCTCGGCAGCCTGACCAACCCGGCAATCAGGCCGGTGGGCATCGCGGTCAACACCCAGGCGCTTGCCGAGGGCGAGGCGCGGGCGCTCCTCGAGACGCTCGCGTCCGAGCACGACCTGCCCGCCACCGACCCGGTGCGCTTCGGCGTCGACGGGCTGGTCGACCGGATCGTCGCCGAGTTCCCGGAGATCTGACATGGTCCGTCGCCTGAGCCTCGCCGTCGAGCGCTTCCCGATCGCCGGCGCCTTCACGATCTCCCGCGGCAGCCGCACCGAGATCGCCGTCGTGGTGGCGACGCTCACGGACGGCGACACGGTCGGGCGCGGCGAGTGCGTGCCCTATCCGCGCTATGGCGAGAGCGTCGAGAGCGTCAGCGCGCTGATCGAAGGGCAGGCGGAGGCGATCGCGGCCGGGATCGGGCGCGATGCGCTGATGACCCGCATGGAAGCGGGGGCGGCGCGCAACGCCCTGGACTGCGCGCTGTTCGACCTCGAGGCGAAGCTCCAGGGCCGCCCCGCCTGGGCGATCGCCGGTCTGCCGGCGCCGCAGCCGGTCATCACCGCCTACACGCTGAGCCTCGGCACGCCGGAGAGCATGGAAGAGGCCGCCCGCAAGGCGGCCCACCGGCCTTTGCTCAAGGTCAAGCTCGGCGGGGTAGGGGATCCGGAGCGCATCGCCGCCGTCCGGGCCGGCGCGCCCGATTCCCGGCTGATCGTCGACGCCAACGAGGCGTGGCGGCCCGAGACCATCGAGGCTAACCTCGCCGCCTGCCTGAAGGCCGGCGTCGCGCTGATCGAGCAGCCGCTGCCGGCCGACGCCGATGCCCTGCTCGCCGAGATCGCGCATCCGGTGCCGGTCTGCGCCGACGAGAGCCTGCACGACCGCGCCGGCCTCGACGCGCTCGCCGGGCGCTACGACGCGATCAACATCAAGCTCGACAAGACCGGCGGCCTGACCGAGGCGGTGCTGCTCGCCCGCGAGGCGAAGGGGAGGGGGCTCGCGATCATGGTCGGCTGCATGCTCGGCACCTCGCTGGGCATGGCGCCGGCGGCGCTCCTCGCCGAGGGGGCCGACTTCGTCGATCTCGACGGGCCGCTGCTGCTCGCCCGCGACCGCGACCCGCCGCTCCGCTACGACGGCAGCCTGATGCACCCGCCCACGCCGGAGCTGTGGGGATAGGATTCGCCTCGCCTGTCACCGGCGGGGCGTCACAATGGGTTTGGGATTAGGTATACCAGAAGGCTTGCGTTCCGCCCGCCCGGCTGCCATCCATCGGCGGTGCGATGGGGCCGTGGCGTGGACGCGCTGTTCCCCGCAGCCAGACAACACAACAGCAGTCTTCAATGCTGGGGAGGAACGACGTGGCCAGAAACATCCTGATCCTGGGGGCCTCCTACGGCTCGCTCCTGGGGACCAAGCTCCTGATGGCCGGTCACAACGTGACCCTGGTCTGCCGCAGGAAGACCGCCGACCTGATCAACCGCGAGGGCACCGAGGTCCGCATCAAGCTCCGCGACGAGAAGGAGCACCGCGCGATCCACTCGCGCGACCTGCCCGGCAAGGTCGACGCCATGCCGCCGGAAGACGTCGACGTGTCGCGCTACGACCTCGTCGGCCTCGCCATGCAGGAGCCGCAGTACAACAACCACACGATCCGCGTCCTGATGATCAAGATCGCGGCGGCGAAGCTGCCGTGCCTGTCGATCATGAACATGCCGCCGCTGCCCTACCTCAAGCGGATCCCGGCGCTCGCCGCCATGGATCTTGAGGATGCCTACACCAATGCCGGCGTCTGGGACCGGTTCGAGCCGGGGCTGGTGTCGCTCTGCTCCCCCGACCCGCAGGCCTTCCGGCCGCCGGAGGAGGAGGCCAACGTCCTCCATGTCGGCCTGCCGACCAACTTCAAGGCCGCGACCTTCGCCGACGAGGCGCACAACACGCTTCTCCGCGAGCTGGAGGCCGACATCGACGCCGTGCGCCTCGACGGGCACGACGTGCCGGTGAAGCTGAAGGTGTTCGACTCGCTGTTCGTGCCGCTGGCCAAGTGGTCGATGCTGCTCACCGGCAATTACCGGTGCATCACCCCGGGCGCGCCGCAATCGATCCACGACGCCGTCCACGGCGACCTCGCGCGCTCGCGGGCGATCTACGACCATGTCGACGGGATCGCCCGGAAGCTCGGCGCCGATCCGGCCGATCAGGTGCCGTTCGAGAAATACGCCAAGGCGGCCGAGAGCCTGCTGAAGCCGTCCTCGGCGGCGCGCGCGGTGGCCAACGGTGCGCCCTACATCGAGCGCGTCGACCTGCTGGTGAAGCTGATCTCGCACCAGCTCGGTGATCCGAACGCCGAGATCGACCGCACCGTCGAGACCGTCGACCGCAAGCTCGACGAGCGCATCATCGAGGGCTGACGGGCGCCGTCGCTTCGCTCCGCCCCGGTATCACGGGCGCAGCGAAGCGATTCAGGTCGCGCGACATCGGCGGCCGTGGCGTCGCTGGATTGCTTCGCTGCGCTCGCAACGACGGCGAGCGGCCGCTGGAGCCGCTCCCCCGGAGCGCGTCGCGTCACGGGACACGGCGTTCTGGCCTTCGGTCCTTCCGGCCCTCCCCTCATCCTGAGGGGCCGGAGCGCAGCGGAGGCCTCGAAGGAGGGTTACAGCCAGCCGCGCGATCCCCGGAGGGCTCCTTCGAGGCCGCTGCGCAGCACCTCAGGACGCTGGCGATGTGTGGGACGGCCCTCCGTCAGGCGCAGCCCGGCCGGTCGCGGCCCTCCATCACTCCGCCAAGTCCAGGAAATGCCGCCCCTGGCGGTCGTCGATCTCGATGATCCAGAGATCGGAATCGAACCGGATCTCCTTTGTCAGGCGCTCCTCCACGTCGAGCGGGCTCCCGCCGGTGACGATCCCGGCGAAACGGCGGTCGCCGCTCTCCTCGGCCTCGAACAGGGCCTGCGGCGCCGGTCCGTAGAGGTCGGCGCTGCCGTCGAGCCGGTCGACCTTCACGAAGATCGCACCCGCCTCCGCGGACCCGCGCCGCCGCAGCACGGCCGGGATGCCGGCGACATCCAGCCGCCGCAGATGGGCCGAAACCCAGAAATCGGAGCGCAGGCGCATGCGTCTGTAGCCCTGTGAGGATCCGTTCGCCGCAGGGCCTGTGTCCCGGCGGATCAGCCGGATCCGGAACCCTGCGAGCGCCGGGTGGCGCGTCCTCCGCCATGCGCGAAAGCGCCGGTCCGGGCAACCGCCGGTGCACGGCCCGGCATCTCCATAACGGTTCAGGCGGCGGAATATTCCTTCAGAAAATCGAGTATTTATCGGGATTAAAATAGAATTGATCGATGTGCGACAACGCACATCTATAGTATTGTTTGCTGATTATCTGAGCAAAGGGCGCCCGAATTTGCATCTCACGATGATTTAAGGAGCACTCCGATGTGTAGAATGACCTCGCTTGCGGCGCTGATCGTCGCCGGCCTGTGCGGTGTTGTGCCGTCGGCCCACGCCCGTCCGGAGACGCTCATGGATTTACTGGGCAACCGCGATTCCGCATCCTGCCCGCGCTACCAGCGGACGCCGCAGGATCGCTGCAACATCGTCGTGCATCGACCCGGGGGTAATCCCACGCAGGACATGACCGGATCGATCGGACACGCGAAGTCCTGGCAGGCCAATGGCGGTCCACGCTGCAAGACGATCTGCCGGTTCACCGGCACGCAATACTGAGGGCCCGCCTCCGCGCTCTCACGCCGATCGGCACCCGCGCCGCAAGCGCGGCGGGGGTGCCGCCCTGTCTCGCTAACCGTGGCCGGCCCGGGCCATCAGCTCGCGCAGGGTCCGGCCCGTCGCCTCGCCGGTGACCGGCAGCTTGGCGCTGCGCTCGAACTTCTCGATCGCCGCCCGCGTGCCCGGTCCCATCGCGCCGTCGGGCTTCACCGCGTAGCCGAGCTTCGACAGCGCCTTCTGGGCCCGCATCACCGGATCACCGTCCTTCTCGGGCTTGGCGGTCTTGGCGGCGTCCTTCGTCTCCTTCGGAGCCGGCTTCGCGGCCGGGCGGACCGGCGACGCCTTCGGGGTAACCGAGGCGGTGGTCTCATCGGATCGGATCAGCTCGCCGATCGCGTCCCGGGCCGCCGGCTTGGCGGGCGCCGGCGCGGCGACGCGTTCGGGATCGATGACGCGCACCGGATCCCGGGCCGCCTCCCGGACGGGCTCCTTGGCGGCCGGGGCCGCCTCGCGCGCGGCAGGCGCCTTCTGGGCGAGCTTGGGCAGGATCGGCGCCGGATGGCGCCCGGTCTGGTAGCCGAGGGCGTTGACGCAGACGAAGCCCGCCGCGCAGAGGGCCGCGAGGCTGCCGAGAACGGTGCCGGGGCTGGTCCGGCAGGTGGCGCCCGTCGCCTTCAGCGCGCCGACGAGGACGGCACGCCAGTCGCCCTGGACGGCGGCGCGGCGCGGCGCGGGACGGCGTGCACGGCTGGGTTCGCCCGGTACGGTGATCTCGCGGTAGCCTGACATCATGTCTCCTTCCGGGGGATCTGCCGATCAGGCGGTGCGGCGCAGGACCGGGTCGGCCGGGACCGAGGCGGCGCTCGGCTCCGCGTCGAACAGGCCGAGCGGCAGGCGCACCACGCGGCGCGACACCGGGGCGCCCCGCACGGCGGTGCGGATCGGGGCCGGCCCATGGTCGGCCGCCGGAGCCGGGCAGACGAGGGGCAGGGTTACGGTCACGACGGTCCCGGCCTGCGGGGCGCTCTCGATCAGCAGGGCGCCGCCGTGCAAGCCGACCAGGCCCTGCACCACCGAGAGTCCGAGGCCGGTCCCCTCGTGCTGGCGCTTGTAGCCGCCGCTGCCCGCCTGGAAGAACGGGGTCCCGAGCTTGGGCAGGTCGTCCGTACCGATGCCGACGCCGGTATCGGCCACGACGATGTCCAGGCTGCCCGCGCCGCGGCGCAGGGACAGGTCGACCCGGCCGCCGCGCGGGGTGAACTTCACCGCGTTCGAGATGAGATTGATCAGGACCTGCCGGCAGGCGGCGGGATCGGCGGTGATTTCCACCGGGCCCGACGGGGCGACGGTGAGGACGATGCCGGCGGCGTCGGCCTTCAGGCGCATCAGGTCGCAGCAGGCCCGAAGCAGGCCCGCGATGTCGAAGCATTCGGGGGCGCAGTCGAAGTTGCCGCTCTGGATCCGGCTCATGTCGAGGAGCGTGTTGACCACGCCGAGCAGATGGTGGCCGGAGGCGCCGATAATGCCGGCATATTCCCGCGCCTGGTCCGGGCCGAGGCTGACGGCGCCTTGGCCCGCCAGGACCTCGGAGAAGCCGATGATCGCATTGAGCGGCGTGCGCAGCTCGTGGGTCACGTTGGCCAGGAACCGGCCCTTGATCGCGTCGGCGCGTTCGGCCTCGGCGCGGGCGCGCTCCAGCTCCACGGCATGCCGGTGGTGCTCGGTCATGTCGCGGGTGACCGCCACCACCGCCATGGCGGCCTCGTGCGGCCCGTGCTCGATCCGGTGGGCGCGCATCTCGGCGTGGATCAGGCTCGCGCCGTCGGGCCGGCCGGCCTCGGCCTCGACGTGCAGGCGCAGGGGCAGGGTCGCGGGCCGCCCGGTCGCCGCCACGTCGCTCACCGCCTTGAGGAAGGCCGGCCGGTCGGCGACATGGACCCGCTCCAGCAGCCCATGGCCGCGCAGCCGGGCCGGGTCGCTGCCGAGCAGCCGCGTGGCCGAGACCGAGGCTTCCAGCACGCGGCCGTTGCGGTCGTGCCAGGTCACGAGATCGTCGATCGCCGAGAGGAGCAGCCGGTCGCGGGCCTCGTTGTCGCGCAGCCGCTCGCGCCAGACGCCTTCGTTGCGCATGTGCTCCAGAGCCTGGGCGGCGACATGGCCGATCGCGGTGATCGCGAAGGCCGGGAGCGCGATCCCTGCCGAGATGTCCATGACCGGCAGGGCGCCGGCCCAGGCGCCGAGGGCCACCACGGTCAGCACGCCGAGAACCGCCATGACGGAGGCCGCGATCGTCGCGCGGAGCGAGCCTGAGACCAGCGCCTCGAGGGGGATCGCCACCAGCCAGACCGCGGCGGGCGAGGTGGCGCCGCCGGTGACGCCCGCCAGGGCGACGACGAGGCCGGTCAGGCCCGCCGAGGAAACCGCGTGGGCGATCCAGAGGGACCCGGTGCGGGCGAGCAGGACGGCGGCGAAGACCGGCAGCAGCAGGCTCGCGATCGCCAGGACCTCGAAGCCGGACGGCACCCCGCGCCAGAGCAGATAGGGCGGCAGACCGACCATCATGACGGCGCCGGTCGCCAGCCGCGACACCAGGAAGCGCTGGTGGCGCGCACGGGCCGGCGCATTGTCGGCCACGGATTCGTGGACGAGACCCGCGAGCCGGTCGTCGATCAACGACGTCAGGACAGTCTTAATGGTCAAGGTTGGCACGCGCCGCGCAGAATGCGTTCCCGCATCCGTCGCGCCTCCGGTTCGACTTCCAACGACTTCCGGACGGTCGCAGAGCCGGCTTAAACGAGTGTTGCGGGACTTGTCCGATTGATCGGGATGCTTTCCGCGAGGTAACCAGCCGATTGCGGACAAGCTTCATTCACCATCGCGCGGAAAAGCTCGGGTCGGTTGAGGCCCGGTTGAGGAAATCGGTCGAATGCTTCCGCTTGATCTCGAGCGGAGGAATCGTCTCATGACCGTCCTGCTGCGCGCCGCGCTGGTGATCGGCGTGCTCTCCTACTTTGCCCTGCTGCGAGCCGGGACGGATCCGGCCGCCGAGGCGAGACGGCTCGCCGACGCGGTGCCCAGCGCCCAGGCGGCGCTGCCGGCGGCCCTCGACGCGGTGCCAGCCGAGACCCGCGAGCGGGCGGTGCGCGCCGTCCTGGCCCGCGGCCTGATGGCGGAACTGAGCCGCCGCGCCGCGGAGCCGACGGCCTCAACCGACACCCTCGAGGAGACCGATCGGCAGCCCGCTTGGCGGGGCGCCGATCCGCAGCGCGATCCGCCCGTGGATCCCCGCTGACGTCCGGCCCGTCAGGCCGGCTCCCCGCCGCCCGCCGCCCGAGCGCGCACCGGCAGGGAGGGGCGCTGCGCGGCGACGCGCTCTGCGCCCTGGCGCAGCTTCGCCTCCGGGCCGTGCAGCGGCTGATGGGCCTCGCCGCGCCCGCGTTCGGCGAGGGGCCGGTCGAGGATCGCGGCGATCAGGTCCCGGGAGGCCGGCCGGCTCACGGTGCGGAACAGCCGGACGAGGTCGGCCACCCGCTCGGCCGAGCGCGCGACACCTTGGTTGAGGGTCAGGAAGATGTAGACCGCCTCCTCCTCGTGCAGGCCGGCAGCCCGCAGACCCAGGGTCAGGAGGTCGTAGCGGGCGCTGGCGTCGGCGACCACGGTCAGGAAATCGCGCGGCAGGCCGAGGCCGTCGGCCAGGGCCGCCATGAAGGCCGGCACGTCGCGGGCGGCGGACAGGCCGGTCAGGGTCTCGCCGAGGCCGCGGGGCGCCGGCGGGCAGGGGCGCAGGGCGGCGGTCGCCTCGACGGCCCGGCCGATCACCGTGCGGCGGATCGGATCGGCGTGCAGGTACAGGGGCACGAGGTCGGCGGTCGAGACGTCGGGCCGGACCAGGAGAAGCCGGGCGAGGTCGGGGGCGCCGCGGCCGCGGTTCACGAGCCGCGCCAGGGCTGCCCCCCGCAGGGTGTGGCCGAGATTGGCGGCCAGCGCGCGGTCGATCTCGGGGCGGCCCTCGCGGGAGAGCTCGTCCACCGCCTCGCGGCTCAACCCGGCCCGGGCGGCGATGCGGGCGGCGATATCCGATCCCTCGGCCAGGGCCGCCTCGATCAGGCGATGGCTCAGGGTCGGGGCCAGTTCCACCACCGCGTCGCGGGCCTCGCCGCCGCGCAGCGCGAGCGCCTCCAGCACCGCCGGCGGCGTCTCGGGGCAGGGGGCCAGCTTGCGGGCCACCACCCGGGCGGTCTCCTCATCCACCGTGGGGATCAGGCCGCAGGCGAGCGATTCGAAGATCTCGATCTCGGTCCTGTCCCGGGCCGCCGCCCGGACGAACAGGTCGGTCTGAACCCGGAGGATCACCGGCTTGAGATCGAGATTCTCGATGCGTGAGAGTTCGAGGAGCCCGGACAGGTCCGGCGGAGCATCGACGGATGGGGGCATGGAGGATCGGTTACGCAAGACTGCAGTAAGGTCACGCTAACCGCATCGACGTGAATCGACCTTTAAACCGCCTCCGCCGCGACCGTGCCGTCCTGCATCATGGTGGCCCGCGCCCGGCCCCGCTTCGGCCTCAGCGCGTCAGCCAGAGAACGAGGCCGAGCCCCACGGCCGCCGCGACGATGATGCCGACATAGAGCGGCAGGACCCAGGGCTGCCGCTGGTGCACGTAGCCCTTCGCCGCCCGCTCCGAGGGGGCCCGCTCGTTCTGCCGGGCGATCCGGACCTCCTGGGGCGTCGGCGGCGTCCCGCCGGCCTCCTCGCAGGTCCCGAGCGGGGCCGCGCCGATATCCATGTGCGGGGTCTTGTCGGCGGTGCGGCCGCTGTCGATGTCACCCTTGAGCTGCGCGGCGGTCGGCGCGTCGGAATCCGGTGGCGGATCGCAGGGCAGGTTCGCAGGGGGCGGCGGGGTCTCGGATCGCAGCGTCATCGGGGGGACTCCAGTCTCCGGTCACAACGCCCGATGGGCCCGGTCGGCTGCGGCCAGGATGTCGCGGCTTTCAGGCCTCTCCGGCGCCGCGCTTCAGCAGCGGCCGCGCGAGCATTTGCCCCGCATCGGTGAAGCCGGCCGCCCTGCAGAAGGCGCGCAGGGCCTCCTGGTCCGGCGCCGCGGCCAGGAGCAGCCGGTCGCAGCCCGCCTGTCGCGCCGCCCGGCCGGCCGCCTTCAGCAGCACCCGGCCGATGCCCCGGCGGCGGGATTCGATCGCGACCGCGAGGCTGGTGATCAGGCCGAAGGGCCGCGGCGCCTCGAGGGTCCGGACGGGGGACACGGTGATGAGGCCGCTCGGCGGTCCCCATTCCACGGCGACGAGGGCGGTGCCGCCGTCCTGTTGCAGGGCGTCGAGCCGGGTCGCGAGGTCCGCGGCGCCGACCGCGATCCCCGCATCACCCAACAGGGCCGCGAGCCCGGCGGCGTCGGAACTCGCGGCAGCGCGGATCTCCAGCCCGTAGCGAGTGCCCAAATTCCGCTCCTGATCGGCCGGCCCGGACGTGCAACGCGGCGCATCGCGATCCGTCCCGCAGCCCGCACGGGCCGCGTCGAGGCCGGTGCCGTCGCGGCCCTCGGCCTCGTCCTTCGACGGGATCTGGGAAGCGTCTTCAGGAAGGCGAACGAGCGCCGGACCGGGCTTCGGCGGGGTCACCCGCAGTGTTCGCGGGAGTGTTCGCGGGGCGGAACACGCACGGGCTTTGGCGCTTTGCTTACCCGTTCAAGTTCGGGGAGCGCGCAGCATGGCGGGTCGGGTGACGGATCAATCCCCCGATGAGACGGCCGGCAAGGCGCATCCGGAGACCGAGCGGCCGGTGCCGCGACCCGGGACGGCCGAAGAGGCCGAGGCGGTCGAGCGGCACAAGGCCGAGACGGACGTCGCCGCGGGCGACGTGGCCGACGATCTCGCCGACTTCGCGTGATCCGGCCGGCACGCGGGCTGCGGGCCGGCCGGGATCCAGGGGCCCGGCCGAGGGGCCGGACTCAGGCCGTTTCTTTGGCCTTGCGGGGGCGGCTCGCGCGCTTGGGCTTCTCGGCCACCTCCGCGACGGGCTCCGGCGCCGGCGCCGGCGCCGGCGCCGGCGCAGCGGACTTGCGGCGCTGCTGGCCGAGGCCGAGGCTGCGGGCGAGTTCCGAACGCTGGGCCGAGTAGCTCGCGGCCGTCGACGGGTAGTCGCGCGGCAGGCCGAAGCGCTCGCGATACTGCTCGATCGTCAGGCCGTTGCGCGACAGATGGCGCTTCAGCGTCTTGTACGGCTTGCCGTCGATGAACGAGATCAGCGCGTCCGGCGTCACCGACTTGCGGATCTGGGCCGGCGTCGGCTTGTCGGCCGTCTCGGTCACGGTCGCCGCGGGGGCCGAAAGCTTCGTCAGCGCGGCGTGAACGCCGGCGAGCAGACCGGGCAACTCGCTGATGGGCACCGAATTGTTCGAGACATACGCCGAGACGATGTCCGACGCCTGCTCGATAAAGGTCTGCTGCTGCTCAGTGGCGGTGTCGTCCATCGATGATTCCCTCTATCCGACCGTGGTGAGACGGTTCTAACGTCTGTGCAGCAAAATCAAGTCGTCGTCGAGCATTTCCCTACACAATGCCCCGGTCATGAACACGCATATTGTTGAAGCCGTGGGTCGAGCTGAAATCGTTGGTCGAGCAAACCGACATGCCGGAGGCGAGGTTGGATGTGGCCGCGGCCTGCGGACGGGCGCCGATTATGCCTTCTGTCGCGATCTAGCGGCGGGCTTCCTCTGCGAAGATCCGTTTCGGGTCTGATGAGACGCCCGGAACTTCACGCGGCGGCCCGCCGCGATGTCCCGTCAGCGCGTCGACGCGGGATGAACGTTTCGGCCGGACTGTCACGTGATCTGCGCGGGGCCGGTCCTGGCCTCGGGCGCATCTGGGCCATAAACGTCCGGGTGAGACGGGATCCGGGGCGATCGACGTGGACCAGCAATCGGAACCGGGCACCGTCTTCGGCGCCACCATCCCGTTCGTGGATCATTGCGGCATCGAGGCCCTCGACGTGCGCGCCGGCCGGACGCGCCTGCGCCTAGCCCTGCAGCCGGAGCACGCCAACAATCTCGGCATCGCCCATGGCGGCGCGCTCTGCACGTTGCTCGACGTCGCCCTCGGGACGGCGGCCCGGCTGCAGGCGGGGCGCCCCGTGGTGACCCTCGACATGCAGACCCGCTTCCTCGCCCCCGGGCGCGGTGTCCTGATCGCCGAGGGGCGGGTGACCCGGGCGGGGCGGTCGGTGATCTTCTGCGAGGCCGAGATCCGGGATGCGGCGGGGGATCTGGTGGCGACGGCCACGGGGCTGCTCAAGCCCGTCGGCGAGCGGCCGGGCCCGGCGTAGGCCGCCCGCGCCGCCGCGGCGGGTTCGGCTCCGGACGCCTGCGCGGTCACGGCAGGCCGCGCCCGCATTGACGTGCGCCCGGCACGGTGGAAAAGCCTGTGTCATGACGATGCCGGATGACGCGCGCGCAGCCCTGGCTGCGCCTCCCTCAGAGGCCGACGTGGCGGCCATGAAGTCCGAGGCCGCGGCGTGGTTCGAGACGCTGCGCGATCGCATCCTCGCGGCCTTGGAGGCCATCGAGGCGGAGGCGACGGGCCCGTTCCATCCCGATGCGCCCGAGGGCCCCGGAACCTTCGAGAAGACCCCGTGGAACCGGACCGACCATACCGGCCGGCCCGGCGGCGGCGGCGTCATGGCGATGCTGCGCGGCCGCGTCTTCGAGAAGGCGGGGGTGCACATCTCGACGGTGCATGGCGAGTTCGCGCCGGAATTCCGGGCCCAGATGCCCGGCGCCGCCGAGGATCCGCGCTTCTTCGCCACCGGCATCTCGCTGATCGCCCATCCGTGGAATCCGCACGTGCCGACGGTTCACATGAACACCCGGTTCGTCGCGACGACGCGGGCGTGGTTCGGCGGCGGGGCCGATCTGACGCCGGTGCTCGACCGGCGCCGCAATCAAGACGATCCGGACAGCCGCCATTTCCACGCCTGCCTGGCGCGGGCCTGCACGGCGCACGGCATCGATCACGCCCGCTACAAGGCGTGGTGCGACGAGTATTTCCACCTCAAGCATCGGAACGAGCCGCGCGGCATCGGCGGGATCTTCTACGATTATCTCTGGAGCGGCGATCCGCAGGCCGACCTCTCCTATACCCGCGACGTCGGACAGGCCTTCCTGGAGGCCTATCCGAAGATCGTGCGCGACAACGTCACCACGCCCTGGACCGAGGCGGACCGCCACGAGCAGCAGGTGCGGCGCGGCCGCTACGTCGAGTTCAACCTGCTCTACGACCGGGGCACGATCTTCGGCCTGAAGACCGGCGGCAACGTCGCCTCGATCCTCTCCTCGATGCCGCCGACCGTGCGCTGGCCGTGAGTGCGGGGCTGCCGGCCGCCTACGCCCCGCAGCAGGACGCGGCGCTGAAGGCGATCGCCGCGTGGCGGCGGGACGGGGGATCCCAGGTGTTCCGGCTCTTCGGCTATGCCGGCACCGGCAAGACCACGCTCGCCCGCCGGATCGCCGAGGATGTCGACGGCACGGTGGTCTACGGGGCCTTCACCGGCAAGGCGGCCTCGGTGATGCGCCAGAAGGGCTGCTACGACGCCGCTACGATCCACTCGCTGATCTACCGCACCAAGGAGGCGGAGGAGGGCGGGCCGACCTTCACGCTGAACCGCTCGGGGCCGGCCGCCAAGGCGGATCTGATCATCATCGACGAGTGCTCGATGGTGGATTCCGATCTCGGCAACGATCTTCTGTCCTTCGAGCGGCCGGTGCTGGTCCTGGGCGATCCGGCGCAGCTGCCGCCGGTGCGCGGCGGCGGCTTCTTCACCGAGGCGGAGCCCGACGTGATGCTCACCGAGGTGCATCGGCAGGCCAAGGATGACCCGATCGTCCGGATGGCGATGACGATCCGCGAGGGCGGCCGGCTGGAACTCGGCAGCTATGGGCAGAGCCGGGTCGTATCGCGCCGCACCCTGGATCCGGCCGAGGTGCTCGAATGCGACCAGGTGCTGGTCGGCCTCAACAAGACGCGCCGCCTCTACAATGCCCGGCTCCGGGAACTCGCCGGCCACACGGATCCGATGCCGGCGATCGGCGAGAAGCTGGTCTGCCTGCGCAACGATCGGGTGAAGGGCCTGCTCAACGGCTCGACCTGGACGGTCCAGGCGCTGCGCGCACCGCCGCGGCCGGATCTGATCCGGCTCGACGTGGTGCCGGAGGACGACCCGGCCCTGCGCCGGAAGCCCACCGACATCAAGGTGCTGCGGGCGATGATCACCGGCTCGGACGAGGAGATCCCGCTGTTCCTGCGGCGCGAGACGGACGAATTCACCTACGGCTACGCGCTGACGGTGCACAAGGCCCAGGGATCGCAATGGGACCGGGTGACGTTGTTCGACGAATCCTACGCGTTCCGCGAGCACCGGGCGCGCTGGCTCTACACCGGCCTGACCCGCGCCGCGCAGGCGATCACGGTGGTGGTCTGATCCGGCGCAGGCGGGCGACGTCTCGCTTGTGAAGCTGCGCCGCGCGTGCTAGGCACCCCCGGTCTCATCGAGGCACCTTGCGGAGAGGTGGCAGAGCGGTTGAATGCACCGCACTCGAAATGCGGCATGCCTGCAAGGGCATCGGGGGTTCGAATCCCCCCCTCTCCGCCACTTAAATGCTATAAACCATTGTTTTGATTAAAAAAATCGACCTTACCAAGGCCGCGACCCCACTTTACAACCCACATTTTGAATCGGCTTGTGCTGGCTTATTTCGGCCGTTGACGGACAATGGCCTCGCGCGCGCAAGGGCTGACGTCCCGCCTCGATAGGGGCAGACGGCGTGCAGTAGGGTTGGAAATGAACGCACCGAACCTGCCGCCGCTCGACTCTGCCGTTCTCCCCGTGGGCATCCGCGCGCGCTTCGTCGAGGGCGTTAACGGCCTGTGAATGCATCTGCTGGAGGCCGGGCACGAGGATCCGAGCCGACCCTGCCTCCTGCTGCTGCATGGCTTCCCGGAGCTGGCCTATTCCTGGCGCAAGGTGATGCCCGCCCTCGCCAGGGCCGGCTACCACGTCGTCGCCCCGGATCTGCGCGGCTATGGGCGCACTGCGGCGGGGCCAGTCGCCTACGAAGCCGACCTCGCGCCTTTCCGCATGCACAACCTGCTCCTCGACTTGCTCTGCTTGCTCGCCGCGCTGGGACGCGAGCGGGTTGCGGCGGTAATCGGGCACGACTTCGGTTCGTGGGTGGCGGGCTACTGCACCCTGGCCCGGCCCGACGTGTTCGGGTCGATCGTCCTGATGAGCGCACCGTTCGCGGGGGCGCCCAACCTCGACACCCTAGCGGACAGCCTGCGGCTGCCCGCGCAGGATTCGATCCACGCCGCACTGGCCGATCTGCCGCGCCCGCGCGAGCACTACCACCACTACTTCGCCTCCCCGGCTGCGGCGCCCGACATGGACGGCAGCCCGACGCAGGTTGCCGCGTTCCTGCGCGCCTACTTCCATCACAAGAGCGCCGACTGGCCGGGCAACACGCCGCATTCGCTGGCCGGCTGGACGGCCGAGGCGCTCGCCGAGATGCCAACCTACTACATTTTGAACCTCGGCCGAAGCATGCCCGCGACGGTGGCGCCCGAAGCGCAGGAGGGCGGTGCCGGCTGCGCGTGGCTCACCGACCGGGAACTCGCCGTCTACGCGACTGAGTACGCGCGGACTGGCTTCCAGGGGCCGCTGCAGAGCTATCGCTGCCGCATGGATGGAAGTCTCGCTCGCGACCTTGGTCGCTTTGCGGGACGACAAATCGAAGTGCCAGCGATTTTCGTAGCTGGACGCAGCGACTGGGGTCCGCTTCAGTCACCCGGTGCGCTGGAGCAGAGGGGCGCGCGGACTTGCGCCCAGTTTCACGGCTGCCATTTCGTGGAGAGTGCTGGCCATTGGGCGCAACAGGAGCAGGCGCAGGCTGCCACCGACCTGATCCTCGATTTCCTACACCGCTCGATAGATGACGCGGGCCACCGGATTTAATCGAAAGCAAAGCCTCCGCCCTGTCGCCTCCAGGTAGGTCACACGACTGAGCCGCTGCCTCATCGGCCACTCTCAGCGAGGGCCTGAGATACAAGATAAATCGGGGTGTTACTGCGGTTCCCCGCATCTTTTGCGCGGTTCAATCAGGTGCGTCGCGAGGTTCCTCCCAGACCGCAGGGCACCAACCTAACAGGATCCCCCATGGCCGGCCTCAAGTACAAGCGTTGCTTCATCAACAAGGACCGGCTCGCTCGGTCGGAACGAAAGGCGGTCGAGTTCTGAATGACCAAGCACATCGCCGTCGAGTTGGGCAAGCCGGCCTGTGCGTGACTTCTGCGTCGGTAGCAGCGCGGCGATCTACTCCCATTGCGCATCGATCAGTCTTATGCATCGCATCAAGCCTACATGCGAGACTACTTAACCTGTGATCCTTCTGCCAGACGCTTCAGTAATAGATGCCTTTATTTCGCTCAAGTAGTTGCAAAGCTAGCGCCGACTTCTCTATTTTATGATCATAATCGCAGAAGTTTATCCAAGAAGATCGAGCTTTCCAGTCGATCATCCATGGTTTGAAGTGGCCCGATCTAGAGAACTCAAAATTTTCTAATGCCTCATCATTGGACATAGCGCCTGATTTTACAAGGAACAACACCATTGACATAGGAAGGACGGGCCGCCCTGATCTGACATACTTAATATTAAAAAAATCACTTCCCCTTTCGGACATCAAAAAATTTTGCCAAAACTCACTTTTCGGTCTCCAGCAGCAGATATGAATCTTAAAACTATCGGATGACAATGCTGACTTCGTGTTGGCGAACAACCAAAGCCGAAAAAGTATTGCGCTTATTACAGATACGGGGGTGCATTCGACAATCTTCCGCGCAGTCGTTTCTGAAACAAAATTCTTCGGAAGATTATGCGAAACTAGAGCATTCGCGCTAGCAGTCTTGCTCAGTGGCGTATTGTAATAAGTTATAGCTGCTTGTGGCACGATGGCGACAGACTCTCGGAAATTAATCTTTTTTGCGCAGCCTGACATGTCAAAAATATCAGTATTGTACCTAAACCTTCCAGATCTAATATTAATTGCATCAAGATTCAAGCGCTCAAGTTCGAAAGTTGGCTCCTCAAAACTTAGATCAACTGAATTGCTTTTCGTAAAATCGCGGAAAATGGTTGCAACTTGTTGTCCGAGTTCCCGTTTGTCGCTCTCCGCAGCAGAAAGCGGAAGCGTCACGTTGATTTTATTTCCTATAATACTAATTGAAGTACGACTCACGATGTGATGTCGATCCACTGGGATGCGCTTATATAACGCCTCCCTTACGACATCATTTTCCAAGAAATATTTTTTTGACTTGACAGTATTGTCCGGAAGCTCATCGAAAATTCGATGTAGCAATCTTTCACCTTGAAATGTATCCTTCAATATCTTTGCAACACTAAGCCCAAAGGCAGGAACGCTTTCGAATGCGCCGCTTCCAAGAAGCTGCTGAAGCAAAGTCTCGAAAGCCGCCCTTTCACTTACAATTTTTTCACCATCAGTTGTAATGAAGCCATATAATGCCTCGTCCCCAATTTTTCTAAGAGCTCTGGTCGAGCCATCAAATTTCTTAAAGCTGCAATTAATCGGTAACTGTTCAAATGACTCAATCCTGAAATCCGTGCTCGGGATCTGCAATAACACAGCGTCATCGTCTAAGTCGCGGAACACAGGAACTATAAATGTAGGCGGATCCATGTCAGCATCGAGATAGCCGATGAGGCGGGCAAGAATGGCTTTGTCTCCAACATCGCTCATGGCTGCTTCTCATTGCGGCTCGATAAAACAAAATTTCGTACCTTTTCATAGATAGTGTTCATTAATTCGATAGGCTTGTAAGTTGCTGGCATATCATAGAGGATAGCAGTTGCACCAAACTCTCCCTCGATCTCAGCAACCAATTCTTTAGAGAAGAAGCGCGATGGTAATATCACGGCTCGCAGATTGCCGTTAATATCAACATCCTTATTAAATTGAATTTCGATGGCATTGACGCGTTCGTCCTGGGCCGAATTTGATCTATGATGAACTAGATGGTAGTACGCCTCGACGTAATGTTTTTGCTCGTTTTGTATTTGATCAATCTTTGGCGATGAAGGTTGGGGTGTATTTTCAAGATAAGACATCTCGTCGCCATAGAAGCACCTGATCAATTTCATTGGGGAGTCTGGGTGTACCTCAAGCTCAAAGTTTTTTCTTTCCATTCTTCTGTGTATCGTTTCCTGAAGCAATCCCGAGGCGTGCGCGCCAGAATCGAATGGCATTATTCTGTATGCATCGGATAGCAAATCGCGGTCAAAGATCAGACAAACTGGCGCAAAAAACGATGCGGACGTATGCTTAACATCTGCGTTGGGGCGGAAAGATGGACGACCATAAAAAAGATATAACAGTTTTTCGCCTTCATAGACCTTGTCATCGTCAGTTTTCAGTTGCCGTGACTGTTTGATGAGTTGCAACGTGAATTTATCGGTTGTATGCACCAAGGGTAGCGACCCTCCCTCGCCGGTAAATTCCTTAACGAAATCCATTAATTCCGACATTGCTCATCCGTGATTTATGGCGCAAAAGGTCGAAGACTATCTACATCATCTCAAATTTAGTTAAAACTAGGAGCATTCGGGTTATGCCTCTTGTTCACAAATTTCGAGTGCATGACAGCATGGTCCACCTTGTCACTTCGTGGCATACCCTGACGTGACGCAACATTTTGTCTTAAGCCCTCAGTCACATTCAGGTCAAATCGGGTCAATGTGACGAGCATCTCAGCACGTATTGACCTTGATGTGACCACAGGACCGCATTCGAATACGAAATTTTACCAAGCAAGTTCGTGAGTCGGTTCGGCGCGCTGCCAATTTATATCGACGAAGTGTCGCGCTGATTCAAAGCGCGGCCGTTTGCTCGGGATGGATTCAGGCCATGTTCAACGACACGGTTCCGACATTTCGGTTTAACCGACCACAACCCCACTCTCGTTTAAACCAGCCGCCGCGTCGCAACGAGCCGACGAAAGCGCCTGATGAGCAAAATGCGGCTAATCTCGCAACCAAGATCGTCGAAGCAGGTCGAACTGGCGCGGAGGTGGGTAACCGGGACGCCTTGGCTGCCGACGCCGAACGCTTCCTGAATCAGGTCAAGGGTGCCGGGTCTCAGCCGCTCGACAGCGCAGGTTGGCTGCAGCGTACCGGCCTGAACATCCGTAAGGCGTCGGACGCGCAGCACCTTGAGGCCATAGCTCTGGCCTATGCGACCTACATCCGAATCGGCACCAGCCCGCTGCGCTTGGCGATCATGGCCGAGCTTGAAACGCTGAGCGGGCGCAAACGCTCGCGCGCCACCCACGACCTGCACATCATCGTCGAGCGGTTCGTCTCTTACGGCGGCGAGACGCCCGCTGAGCGCTTAGCGGCGCGCAAGCTCATCAGCCGGGACGTGCGAGCGATTCAGCACCTCGAAGCCGCCAAGGTGCTGCCGAGTCGGGTTCAGGTGTTGGCGGCTACGCTGGGCGAAGGGCTGCATACCTGGGCGCGGCAGAACGCAGTGGCGAGACGGGCATCCGTCCCCCGGGCGACAACCGCCATCGCTGCTGCTCGTCGAGAGGAGGCCGAAGCACGGCAACGGACGCTGATCCACGAGGTGACGATTACGACGCGGCGGCCGGACGGATCTCGAAAGGCACAGCGCCGCTATGCCATCACTGGCCTGCTAGGGGCTGAGATCGCGGGACTGCGACGGCGCTTGAAGGGCCTGGAGAGGCTTGCTTCAAGCAAAGCTTCGCCTCCTCGCTGACCGGGCCGACGACCGAGCGGTATTGGTCTGCACGGCGGCTGGAATGTGACATGAGCGGACATCAGCTGACCGCCCCGTAGCAGACATTCAGTTTCCGGTGACAGTCCGTGCGGTGTCGACCCCAAGCGGACCCTTTCGATGTCTGCCGTGTGACACGCCGGGAAGCTACCCGCCGATCAAGGCTCATGCCGCGCACTGAGTGAGAGCTGCCCCTCAGCCGATTCACCAAAGCCCTGCTACAATACCAGTCAGGTGCAAAATTATTCATTTCTTCATCAGAAAATAAAGACAACGCCCGGCAAGGCACCAACTCAATAACGCCGACAGTACAATAATCCAAGGTTCATAGAATTCACAATACGCCAGACTATTCTGGCCGTCATATTTGTAATCACGACATGCCGATGAGAGCGAAATATATTTTAGCAAATGCTCTTTCCATCCGCTAGCGTGTTGACCGCCCGTCATAACCTCGGACGTACCAGCAAGAAATTTATCAGCAAAATGCAATTGCCCCGCTAAAGGAAATACGATCGCTACAATAAGCCCTGCGGCCTGAAGCAGAGGTATCAACTGCCCTTGCCTAGCTGCGATAAAGCTAATTTGTGGAACCTTGTCGGTCCATTTGCTAGAACAACGCCCCCATTGTTGAATGTGATAATTTAATGTGAGAAGCAGCAGACATAGGAGTATCGCTCCACCGATGCTCCCAATTGACGCTACAGCGTACGCAGTAGAGGATTTTTCAAAATCAGGCGCCAGCGGAAGAGCGAAGCCCCATTGCTGCGTTCTGGACCACACGTTAAAAACGGCGCATGCGTTCCAAAGAGCGAACAACCACCAAACACTGGAATAGGCAGAGCGGGATATTCCGAGACGGGCATCTGCTTCCTGCAAACAGCGCTGGTATGCCTCGACATCGTTCGACGGTGAAGGGGGTTCAGCGGCCACGTTCAGACCCTAATTTAACAACCACGATCATCACTTGCAACAAATGTTATTAAATAAACAGCGATAGATGGTCAAATGCTCGACGCACGTTTTGTCTCGATTTTTTTTGCCGCGGCTTTAGGCTTGTTCCAAATCTTTTTTTTCGTCAGCATTATAGATCGCAGAATTTTTCGTACCCAATTTCAGCGCTAACCAATCGGCCTCGGGCGTATCCGTAACCATTCCCGGAAAATGCATTTTGGCGCAGACAGGAGTAACACAATTGCTCCAGTCCTCCGCGTCCACGCGGTCGCCGAACTGGGTGATTTGCAACGCAAAGTTCCTACCATTGTCGCGACGATCAAACTACCGAGCGGCAATTGCGCATCAAAAGGCATCGACAATCCCGTTGTCATTTTGTCGAATACGACTCTCACTTTTGCAAATGGTGAAGAATTATTTCATACTGATAGCTCTGCCGTTATCTGGGGGTGCGCACCAAATCCCGCTCTCAGCAGTCGAGTTGATTTGGAAATTAGGAATATAGGATTTGATGTCAAAATGAAAGTCTCAGTCCCGCATACTTGGCCCGGAAATCGCATAAAAACTACCCTTGGCACGCAGCCGTTTTCTCTGGACGCAACCTTCAGCCTTAAAGTCCCTAGCGCGGGCGCGATCCAGGTCGTTAATTTGTACGGCCCGTTTAGAAGATGGTACTGTAACCAAGGACTGGTGCGCGACCTCACGGTCGTAACAACGTACACCGCGTCATCGTGAAGGGAGGATGGCATGCGCCTGCGTCCTTTGGCTAGCCTGTTGGCGTTTCTGCTTATCTTGTCATGTGTAGCGATCGCTTCATGGCGTTCGTCCTTGCGCAGCGTCGCGGAGTACGCGGCTCTGGACGAGGAGGCGAAAGCGATCGGTTACACACAGGACATTCTTCAGGCAGGGGCGCAGCCCGCGGCGTGGGATACGCGGCTGTTCTTGCCGGCGGGCTCGCTTCGAGATGCAGCCGGCCTCCTTGTGGGAACGGAATTTAGCTCTCAAATGGCGGACAGGGACGGCGCGCTTCCAGCAGGCACCTTCGTCGCACGCCTTGATAGCCTCAACGTCGAAACCGAAGCATCGCGCCTTCGTCCACACTTGGAAATAACCGTGAGGTTCCGACCCGCTGGAGGTTCAACGTGGTGGAGTGACGCGGCGGTGCGGTTTGCGGTCGACGCCGAGTTTCTTCCGACGATCGGCACCGATGACACGTCGGCTGTGCTGAAAATTGTCCCAGCGCGCCTTGCCCCGGTTACCGGTCTGCATCTTTTCGACGTTACGGCGGGCAAGCTTGCCTCGGAGGTCCTCTCGCATACCGTTATCGAGCGCTTCGCCCAACAGCTTGCGATTCCGCTGCCGCCGCTGAAAACAGACTTCAAGCTGCCGGTACACTTGGCGGTCGACCAGCACCTCGCCTTTCCCGTTCAGGGCGGATATCAACTCCACGCTAAATTGGGTGGCCCCGACGTTAACGGTTCGTTCGAGGCGCCCTATCCACTCGTGACGGCGTCAGGCGTTTGGTTGCTCGGAGGCGCCAAGGTAACCTTCAGGAATCCAGACCCACTGCCGGTCGACCGGGCGGCCGCACGCAGCGCGATAGACCTGAAGCGCGATCAACTGGAGGCTAGTCTCGACGCGTTCAACGCCGCGGGAGATGACGTCGAGGTACGGTTGCCGGTCCGTCCTTTGCTGGATGCCGCGAGGACGATTTCGGGTCGTCAGTTCGATATCCCAATCAGCACAACGGGCGCCAACGGCGTGATCGCCGAGGGAAATGTTCTAAAGGATGACTTCCTCGGCAACGTTGGCGTCAAGGTCACGCCACAGCACGCCGAGTTTGTCTCAGGCACGCTCAGCGCGAATTTCGCCCAACCGAGCTGGTCTCCAGATAAGGGTCTGACCGTGAGTGTCGGCCTTCAGGCTGCAGTGCGAGCGGCAGTCCATTATCACCTCTCGACCGGAAAAATCGGAGGCGGGGTAGGAGGAGATACGACGATTGAAGGATCAACCAGCGGTACTCTCTCGTCGCAGATCGCTGTCAGCAGACAGGAAACGCCGAAGGGAGCGGCCATCATCATGCAACCGAAGTTGTCATGCGTGCGAATTGCGGCGGACATTTACAGTCAGGCCGCGCTGTTGAATGTCGGCTGGGTCAAGGTCGGCAGGATCGGCGTGCGCATGAAAAGGAACGTCGGCGGCGGTCGTCAAGCACCTGTTCCACTAATCGACGGCCTGTCGCGGGTTTACGCGTTAGGTGCGCCGCAGCCAAATGCGACAGGAAAGCGGGAGGATCTGCGTTTGCCGCAGCCGGCAGTCGAGATCCGGTGGTCGCCCACATCAGTGGTCATGGAAAATGACGGACTCAGGATCCGGGCTCGTTTGTCGATTAGCGGCTCCGATGCGCAGCCAGGCGGGCCCCTCGATAGCGATCGGAGCGCCCTTGCAGACGCGCTGCATGAGCAATCGAAAGAGTCGCCGTGCGCGCCGGAGCAGGAACTCGCTCTTTTGGTCGATAATGCGGAGATCGGTCCGCACAATGATATCGTGAAATTCCTCGACGACTCGGTGAAGGCGGGCATCCGGGTCGGACAACAGACAGTCGACCAGATCAACAAGCTGCGGGAGAAGCCGATCGACACCATCAAGGAGGCTCCCGGCAACATAGCCCGCGAAGCCGAAAAGGCCGGCCGGTGGCTCGGCGATCGGACCGGCATCCACATCCGCTCGCCCTGGTAGTTGCGCAGCCGCTCGCTGCCGCGCCTTTCGCACCTGCCGACAGCTACTGCCCATTAGGCGTCCTCGGCGAACGCTTGCGGCTTCGACGCCGTGGAACTGGCAGGCGGCTAGAGTGAGGCTGACATACCACTGAGATCTTTCTATACTCGGACTTAGAGTCCGGCCTTTCGAAAGAGACAGTGCCGGCTTGGCGAACATCGGAAGGAAAGGTCGCAAAAAACACTCCTGCTACGCATCGTTGAGAGGCGTGGCGGCCTGCATGTCATCTAGCCGCGCGTATAAGGCGTCGAGACGATCGGTGAGGGTCAGGAGCCGGTCGCCTCAGCCTTCCTGCGTCGCATCTACAAGGACACCATCATTGCTGCTGGCAGCTTCGACCGCGCCGGCGCCGAGTCGATCCTTCAACGTGGCGACGCTGACCTCGTCGCCTTCGGTCGCTGAGCGATTGATCCATCCGCATGTCCTGTGTGGATGGCTCCCGCATTGCAAGTGGCGAATTGAGCTTCTGACGCGTTGGTCGGGTGCAGTCTTGTGTCCGGCCTGACGATGCGGTCGTTCATGTTGACCGCTGGCCCTGATGGTATCCGCGAGCGGGGTCCCACTCTGCTTTGCGGGCTGTGACGCCCTGGACATCGGGCGGGGTGTCCCGGCTCCCGGTCTGACCGGTTCGCCATCAACTCTTATCGTCCTCGCAACTTGGAAAGTCGTCTTCTCCGTGCTGTCAGGCAGCCCTGGCCGCCGGTGCGCGGTAGCTGCCGCCGTGAGTCATGATCGCCCAGGCGCCCCGCGCCGTGCGATTAGCTGCCGCAACGGTCACCACGCGCACCGGCTTGCGCTGCAGCAGCGCCGGCAGCCGCGGGTCGACCGAGGTCGGCGTCGCCTTCGCACGCCGGATCAGAGAGGTCATGCCGACCACGAGCAGCCGGCGCAGGTAGCGGTCGCCCATGCGTGAGATCCGGCCCAGGCGCTCCTTGCCGCCGCTGCAGTTCTGCAGCGGTGTCAGTCCCAAAGAGGCCGCAAACTGCCGACCGGAGCGGAAGCGCTCGGGCTCGCTCACCGAGGCGGCGAGTGCCGTCGCCGAGCCGCTGTGACCTGACCGGCGACCTGCAGGCCAAAATCAGACTCGCCCGCGATCAGCTCCTGGTCTTCCACGCCTATCCAGGCTAGGTCGAGCCGACCAACAACGGCTTCGAGCGGCTCCTGCGTCCGGCTATCGTGCAGCGGAAGGTCACCAACGGCTACCGCGCCATGTGGGCCGCCGAAGGAGAAGCCGCCATCCGCACCGTCCTCGACACTGCACGCCTGACCGGCGCCGGACGCTTCGTAACAATCCTCAACACCGTCCCCGCCCAAACGCCGCTGGCACGGGCGTGGGTAGTTACCCCACAGCGCTGGCGGACCGCTGATGCTCACAGACCGGGTCACCAGGCTCGAAGTCCCGTCGGTGGCGCAGTTGAACGCCTTCGCGGCACCCACTGTGTGTTGAGGCTTCCCGCGCGTTGCGGTTCTCATGCAGTCCAGGCTAGGGAGGGAGGGGAGGGCCAACCCGAAGTGGTGGCGCTTCAGCGTGGATTCTGGGTCGGAGAGTGAGTTGAGCCTGTCCTCACAGCAGACTGCCTTGCTGAACGCCAAGCTTGACGCAACCTTCGTTCCGCATCTGGCCCCGCTTTTGCAGCCGAAGGGCGGCGCGGACGACACGGTCAAGAACCGATCCAGGGCTCTCGCCGCTCTCGTGATCAGCGCACTATGCGAGGTAAGCCCGGATGAGGCATCTGCATCCGTTGTTGACGACTACGATGACTATGGAATCGACGCGATGCATTATCATGCATCGACAACAACACTTTATCTCGTGCAGGCTAAATTAAAGTCGGGTTCACAGTTTACGCAGACGGAGGCCAACGCGTTTTGCCAGGGCGTGCGGAAGTTGATCCGCCAGGATTTTGCCGGATTCAATGAGCATGTCCTGAGGCGACAAACAGCCATAGAAGATGCCGTTGAAAACTGCTCGCGAATCGAGCTGGTCATCGTCCATGTCGGTGCAGGCATGAGTGCACATGCCGACGGCGCCCTTAAACAACTTATTGCTGAGGAAAAGAACGACGAAGAGCGCCTGTGCTCGGACTACTCCGAGCTTGGTGCGGACAGGGTTGCGATATATCTGCACGACAGCGGCGCCGATGCCCGCGTGGACGGAACGGTCCACCTGAAAGCGAGCAGTTACCGCGACGAGGGCCGCAAGACGTACATCGGCTTCGTCGCACTCGATCGGCTAGTGACACTGCACAAGCAGTTTGGAAAAGCTTTATATACAAAAAACATTCGCCAGCATCTTGGACACAAGACTGATGTTAATGCCGCGATCCGGCAGACGTTGGCAGACCGCCCGAGAGAGTTTGAGCACCTTAATAATGGTGTGACTATCCTGGCAGAGAGGATCGATCCTAAAAATAACAATGCGCACCGAGGCAAGCGATTGGACCTGACCGGTCTATCGATCATCAACGGGGCACAGACTGTCGCGTCTGCCGCAGGCTTTGTAGAGGATCAACCTAACGCGTCAATTGCGGATGCGTACGTTCCGATCACAGTAATTCAGGCCGATCTGGATCATGACTTCAGCAAACGAGTGACGCGCGCACGGAATCATCAGAATCCCGTCTACAGCCAGAATTTTGCTGCATTGGATGATGAGCAGGAGCGGCTACGACGTGAGCTGGCCCTTTTAGGCGTCCACTACGCATATAAGCCGGAGGCGCTCGGCGATGCGGCCGATTATAACCGCGTTCGAATTGAGGAGGCGGCGCAGGCTTTAGCCGTCGTCACCCGTGATCCGCGTTTCGTGGTCTATTTGAAGAAAGAACCGGGACAGCTGCTGCTCGTCGAGGGTCCGAGTTATAAGTCGCTCTTCACGCCGTCATTGACAGCCTTTCGTTTGCTGAATGCCGTACGCTTCTTTCGGTACGTGCAGGCGCAAATGCGCATCCAGGAAAAAGCCGCAGCTGGGACGGGCTACGAACGTCTGACCTATAAGCACGGCGACTATGCGATTGGATTCGTTCTCGGCAAGCGGATCGAATCCACCCTCGCGGGTGCAACAGCCGTTGACCCTGCGAGACTGTCTGGGGCTTTGTCTCAGCCATTCGATGAAGCACGCCAGGCGCTCTGGAATGCGGTATCCGCTCGACTTCAGCAGGCGGACAAGGGGCCGCTCGCCATTGTCCGTAATGTCGGAGAAGCTCTCCCGGTACTTCGTGAGGCGATGATTAATCATTACAACTTGCACAGCGACCCCGCGCTCCCACACGTCTCCATCGCCGTTCCGGGAGAGCTCTATCCGGTGAAGCTGTACGATTACCTCGCCAGCAAGGCTCCACAAATCGGGGGCCTGACGTGACGAAGAAGCAGAAGTTAGAGCTGACCTGGGTCGGGAAGGAGAAGCGGCCACGGCTGGAGCCTCGCATCCTTTTAGAAGAACCGGAGTTGTCCCACCACGCGGACCACCGAGGCGAGCGGGAGGTATTCGACAACCGGCTAATTCAGGGTGACAACCTCCTGGCGCTGAAGGCGCTGGAGGCGGAGTTCGCCGGTCAGGTGAAGTGCGTCTTCATCGACCCTCCTTACAATACGGGCTCGGCCTTCGCACACTACGACGATGGAATGGAGCACTCTCTCTGGCTCTCCATGATGCGTGATCGCCTAGAGCTTATCCGCCGTCTCCTTTCCCCGGACGGCTCACTCTGGGTGACACTTGACGACAACGAGGCGCATTACTTCAAGGTCATGGCTGATGAGGTGTTTGGGCGCGATTGCTTCGTCACAAATGTGGTCTGGGAGAAATCAGACTCGCCTCGGAACTCTGCTCGCCAATTCTCGACCGACCATGACCACGTGCTCGTTTACGCAAAGGGACCAGAATGGGTTCCGCGGAGGCTTGCACGTACCGAAGAGGCCAATGCAATTTATGCAAATCCCGACGACGATCCGCGTGGACCGTGGCTGCCCGGCGACCCGTACGCGAACAAGCCTTACTCGAAAGGTTTGTACAAAATGGTTGGACCTACAGGGCGTACCTTCTCTCCACCTCCGGGGAGATATTGGCGTGTTTCCGAAGAAAGGTTGAGAGAGCTAGATCAGGATGGCCGTGTCTGGTGGGGACCGAACCGAAGCGCACGTCCAAGCATCAAACGCTACCTCAACGAGGTAGGTGACCTAGTACCGCGGACGCTCTGGTCAAAAAATGACGTTGGCAGCAATCGAACATCAAAGAATGAGCTGCGGGCACTATTCCCCGGTGACGTGTCTTTCGACACACCAAAACCAGAAGCGCTTCTGAAACGAGTGCTCGACCTTGCCACTAACCCCGGGGACCTCGTCCTCGACTCTTTCGCCGGCTCCGGCACGACGGGGGCCGTGGCACACAAGATGGGGCGGCGGTGGATTATGGTGGAGCTGGGCGAGCATGCCCAGACTCACATCGTTCCGCGGTTGTGCAAGGTGGTCGATGGGACTGATCCGGGCGGGGTCACGGAAGTGGCCCAATGGAAGGGTGGCGGCGGCTTCCGCTTCTTCCGCTTGGCGCCGTCGCTTCTGGAACGCGACAAGTGGGGTCGGGAGGTGATCTCCAAGTGCTACAACGCGGCCATGCTGGCAGAGGCGCTCTGTAAGATCGAGGGTTTCACCTACGCGCCAGCTGAGACAGAGTACTGGATGCAGGGTCGCTCGACGGAGCGCGACTTCCTGTACGTCACCACCCAAACGCTGACTCACGAGCAGCTCCGCGACCTCTCGGAGGAGGTCGGGCCCGACCGCACCCTTCTCGTGCTCTGCGCGGCTTACCGGGGCGATGCCCGGGGCCTGCCGAACCTCACGGTTAGAAAGATTCCCGACCACGTCCGCGACCGCTGCGAATGGGGCCGGGACGATTACAGCCTTGCCGTCGCGGCGCTGCCTGAGGCTGAGCCCAAAGGACAAGACGCGCCCGCGCAGGCGACGCTGTTCGCGGAGCCTACGAAGTGAACCGCCACGTCGGCGTGATCGCCGGGCGGCTGAGCCTACGGGCGCCCCAGCGACAGTCACTGGAGATCCTCGACCGGGTCTGCGAACTCGTCCCGCCGCGGCGCGGCGCCGATCGGGCGGCGGGGCTGGCTGCGATCCGGGCCGAGTACCCGAGCGTGACTGATTTCGAGCGCGAGTTCCTAAGTATCTGCTTCGCGCTCGCGACCGGTGTGGGCAAAACAAGGTTGATTGGCGCCTTCATTGCCTACCTACACCTGGCGCACGGGATCCAGAACTTCTTCGTGCTGGCGCCGAACCTCACGATCTATCAGAAGCTTATCACGGATTTTACCCCGAACACGCCGAAGTACGTTTTCAGGGGCATCAGCGAGTTCGTGACGGACGAGCCCGAGATCGTGACAGGCGAGAATTTCGAGAGCCGGGGCGCGCTGCTCGACTCCCTCCGTCGCTGCAAGATCAACATATTCAATATCTCAAAGCTGAATTCGGAGGTGCGCGGCGGGCGCCAGCTCCGGATGCGCTCCTTTCGGGAGACGCTGGGCGAGAGCTACTTTGACTATCTGGCCGGCCAGCCCGACCTCGTGCTCATCATGGACGAGAGCCACCGCTACCGCGCCTCGGCCGGCTGGCGCGCGCTGAACGAGCTGAAGCCGGTGGTTGGCTTAGAGCTAACCGCCACGCCTTTCGTCGAGACCCCGAAGGGGCCAGTCCCGTTCAAAAACGTGATCCTCGATTACCCGCTCGGGCGTGCGATGGCCGACGGCTTCGTCAAGGAGCCGGTCGTCGTGACACGACGCGATTTCAACCCGGCCGGCATGAGTGCAGAGGCGATCCAGCGTCTTAAGCTCGAGGACGGTATCCGGCTGCACGAAAGTGTGAAAGTCGAACTTGAGACCTACGCGAGGCAATCGGGGCTGGCGCGGGTCAAGCCCTTCCTGCTCGTGATCGCGCGCGACATAACCCACGCGGCCGAGCTCAAGGCAAACATCGAAGGCGAACTGTTCAGTGGACGCTACGCGGGGCGGGTCATCCAGGTCGATTCTTCCGTAAAAGAGGACGCGACGGTCCAGGCGCTGCTCAACGTAGAGCGGGCGGAGGAGCCGACGGAGATCGTGATCCACGTCAACATGCTGAAAGAGGGTTGGGACGTCACGAATCTCTACACGATAGTGCCGCTCCGCGCCGCTAACGCTCGGACGCTGATTGAGCAGTCGATTGGGCGCGGCCTGCGCCTGCCCTACGGGGCGCGGACGGGCGTCGCAGCGGTGGACCGGTTGAACATCGTCGCTCACGACCGCTTCCAGGAGATCGTGGACTCGGCAAGCCGGCCGGATTCACCCATCCGTATGCGCTCGTTGGTGCTGGACGATGTCATTCTTTCCGGTCGCACGACCACTATCGTGTCCCGGCCCAGGCTCGCCGACCAGCTCGGGCTGGCCACTGACGTCATACCTTCGTCACTTGGTGGCGACGGCTTCGGCGAGCGCGGCCAAGCCGTGTTCAACGCTGAGGAGGGGCGCGTAGCCCGGATCGCTTGGGCAGAGTTCAGACGACTTGAAGCGCAGCCAGACCGAGCTCCCACCTCGGCCTCTCTCCTTAGGCCGGACATCCAGGCAGTCGTCGTCGTCGAGGTCGAGCGCCAATACCGCCCCGCTCAGGTTGAGCTCGGGGGCATCCGCGAACACCCGGACGTGGCCTCGGTCGTCGCACGCACGGCCGAGCTCGTCGTGCAGGGCACGATCAACATTCCACGCATTTTGGTGACCCCGCGCGGCGAGGTCAGATCCGGCTACCGGCCGTTCACGCTAGACCTTGCCAACATCCGCCCGCAGCCCGGTGGGACGACCCTGTGGCTCCAAGAACTACGAACCGGACGGGCGGAGACGCTCCTGCCCGGCAGCGAGTCGCGGGTGCACGAGAAGCAGCTCGAAGATTACCTCGTGCGCCGGCTGATCGACAAGCCGGACATCGCCTACGACCAGCATGCCGACCTGCTCTACGACCTCGCTGGGCAGTTCGTCGCGCACCTGCGGACCTATCTGCCGGAGGAGGAGGTTGCTGAAGTGCTGAGTGCTAACGACGAACTCCTGGCGAACCTAATCCACGGGCAGATGCAGGGCCATTACGAGGAGGCCGTCGACGAGGGATACGAAGTCGTCGTCAAGCGGGGTTGGACGATGCTTCGCGACAGCGCATTTACCGCCGCCGCAGACGAAGAGCCACTCGACTTCCGCGCACCTCCGCCGGACCTGAATAACATCGCTCGGTACGTGTTCGGGGGTTTCCGACGATGCCTCTATCCGGCGTTGAAGTTCCAGTCGAACGCCGAACGCAAGCTCGCAATCGTACTCGACCGCGACAGCGAGAAATGGTTCAAACCGGCGAAGGGTCAGTTCCAGATCTATTATCGCCGGGGCGCTGATCATCCCGAGTACGTTCCCGACTTCGTGGTCGAGGTGGCAGACCGGATCTTTATGCTGGAGTCGAAGGCTTCCAATCAGCTTGCCGATCCTGAAGTAATGACAAAGCGCGACGTCGCGCAGACCTGGTGCGCACACGCGAGCGCGTACGCTGTTCGTCACGGCGGCAAGCCTTGGAGCTACGTCCTCGTTCCTGATGACTCGATAGCCGAGAACATGACGCTGGAGCGTCTAGCCTTCTTGTGACGAATGCTGCCCCCAGACGTTTCGGCTTGGGCTTGTGACGTTTGCCGAATGCCATCTGGGGAGGCGGCGCCCGATGGTCTCAGCCAGCAGTACAGTCTCGTCGCTGGTTATCTCGGGTAGCGGATAAGCACGAAGCCCGGAAGCAGACATACTGAGTGTCGGCAATGGGTCAGCTTCACCCATTCTCCGTTACGCCAATGGGGAAGTCGGGCGAGCGAACTGCATCATTTGGACTGGCTCCGTCCTCCCCCGCTAAGCTTGAGGAGGTACCCAGGTTCAGCGACCTAATGCGGCCCGCGAACACGTGCCGAAACAGCTTAAGCTGATCAATGATCCAGCGGTGCTGACGCTTCCAGTCTGCACGGTCAGACACGTCCGCTTCCTTGAGGTATACGGCGAGACGCGAGGCACGACTCTCTGGCAATTCTTGCCATTCCAGCGGGCGGCCATAGGCCGCCTCAATCTCAGCACTCGCCCCTTCCAACTGACGATAGGCCAGCTTCGGCGGCATATCGTTTTGGTGCATGTAAAGCTCAAAGCGGATCTGCCGTTCGGCGCGGAATAAGCCTGCCGAGAGCTGGAATCCCGATCGCCCGATCGCGAACGGCAGCCAATGTCTCGGCCAAGCCTTCGGGAACCGTCCTGTCCCACCAGATTGTTCGAACTCCTGCCGCAGCCCGAGCCAGTACTCCTGGTAGAGCAAGCCAACCTCGCTCGGCGCGTCGGATGTCGCTCGACGGACGGCTTGCCGAGCCTGTTTGGTCCAATCATTCGGCATAGCCACCACGTTGAAACGCGGCGCTGGTAGGCTGTCGACAATGCGGATTGCCTCGATCTCTACGCCAAAAAAATCGAAGCCGTCACCAGTTTGACGATTAAGCCAATCGATAGCCGCTCGGTGCTCCTCCCGAAAACGCGTTGTGATCCAGACAACGGTTGCTCCATCACTACCCAGGCCAGCAAGGTAAGTGAGCACTTGGCCCAAATGGCGGTGGTCGGAAGGTTCGAGCTGGTTCTCGATCAGCACCTCTACGCCACCCTCGTCAACCGCAACGATGTCGGCCGAGAAATCCCCGACGCTGCGCTCGGTCGTTTGAAGGGTGAGCTCTCCCAGGTGAAGGGCCTCACCGAGCAGGTTTAGGTTTTCGGCGTCGGCGAGCCAGGGAGTGAAATGGCTGGCCTCGTTCGTCCAGATTGTTCGAACGTCGACGGGGATGATACGGCCGAGCTTGATCATCGACGAACCCGCAAAGGCGTAGACTTTCTGAGGTCGAGCACTGTCGCCGCGATCTTGGATGATCTCGGGACTGTTACTACAATAGTCATCGAAAACTTGGTCAAACTACGTCTGCCGATCCTCTACTCATGTCGAGCAGCCGCCGAAACTCGATGTCCGGCGAATCACTCTCCCGTCAGTTTACGAATATATATGCGAGACTCGCGGCCCCTGTATCATCTTTTTGGGCTCAACAGCGCTTCGCCCTGGTTGAGCGGTTTAAAGCCTAATCCAATGGTCGAACCCGAAACTCGCTCCCAACCCAGTGGCATCGAGCGCAGCGGGTACGATACCACCACGATCTGATCGTCGATCTCGATGATCGTGTAGGCGCCGATATCGGCCGCACGAGTCTCATTCCAGATCCGCTTGGTGGCGTGCTTTGGCATCACCGGGACGACATGGTCCAACGCGCTCACGTTGATGAAGCGAGACCTACCCGTTCGGGTGTCCGTGAATCCGTGGCTGTGCCCGAACAGGAAGAGCGGAACGACCGGCATATCCTGGGCCGTCTTGGTAAGCCGACCATGGGTCACCACGATGGTGCGCTCCGGTGGATGACCGACCATCCGGGCTACGAGTTCCCGACGGTTGGCCCGCGCAATCTCTCTGTAGCCTTCCTGGTACTTCGCCCTCATCGCGGGTTCGAGCTGCTTTCGCTTCTCCCGCAGATTGCTCAACCACCGACGCAACGGCCACACCGGTCTCAGGTGCGCCTTGTTCGGCAACGGCGGTAGCGCCACACACGCGGCCAGCATCTCGCGTTCTTCACGCTCCAGCGCCTCTATGCGCCCGTCAATCTCCGCGAACCCAGCATCGTAGTGAGCATCGAGGTCCGCGGTGATCGAAGCCGCCACAGGGTTGTGACCCCAGTTCGCATCGACACCGCTGAATCCCGTGAATGACCAGCCATCCAGCGTGAACGGAGCGTTGTGGAGATGGTGGGCGCGCAAACCGAAATCGTGATCGTAGGTAAGACTATGATCCCAGTTGCCGTAAACGTACAGGATCGGGCAGTCGAAGCTGGTTAGGATGTCGAACACCTGTGTAGTCGTGTCGAGATCCTTGCCGATGTCACCTGCCAGGATTATGGCGTCGAAACTGTTGTCGGTGAGCTCCCGGAGCCGCATGACGGACCCGACTTTGCCGTGAATGTCTGAGATGGCCAGGAGCTTCATGAATGGCGTAAGCTTGGCTAAGCCACCGAAATTTAAAGTGATTAAAGAGATTCGGCGGCACCATAGATTTCGGATGCTTAACTTTCGGTCGCGAAATTTAGCGCGTGTATTGGAGCGCGTGATCTAAAGACGGATTCTAAACTGGCTGGAAGGTGATCCTCTTGATCTTGTTTAGCGGCCTGCTGGGCCCCGCTAAGGCGAATTTTGGGGTCGCCAGCCATCCCAGGCTGCGTGAGAAGGGCTCACTGCGGTTATGGCGGCTTCGAATTTCTTGTCAAGCCGCCCAGTTTGTCCGCACGTATTGCCGCCACGCGTGCTTCAACTTGCCACCGCGTGAGAACATCATCTCCTCAGCAACTTCGCCGGTGACCCCGACCTCCGCCGCGAGATGCTCGACCGCTTCGCAATACCGCTGGTAGACGAGTGCGTCGTTCGCCCGCCTGACCCACCCTGCGGCGGTGATGGTGACGATCGGCGCGGTGAATAGCAGCGACACCGACTTGCCGGTCCACTGGTCGAGGATGAACCCGTCAAGCTCCGGGCGCGTGAAGAAGATCAGCTTCGTGTAATATGCCGGGCCGAGGCCCATCACGGCAGCATTGTGAAATCGCCGGTACGCCTCGGCCCGGCATAATCCGCCTGCCCGCATCCGCTCGACGATCGGCACCCACTTCGCGCGCTCGCTCCACGCGTCGCGACCGTGAGACCGGTTCATACCGCCCCAAGCCATGCAGGCGACAAAGCAAGCTTCCGCGCTGTTCGCCGTGTCGCTGCAGAAAGCACGCAACTCCTGGCGGGTGAGCCGACCGACGGGTAATGGGCCGCCGTCATAACTAGGCAGCGCTAAGGCCCATCGCGCCGAAATGGCTCCCGTCCAGCCCGAGTTCGGTTGCGCAATCCGGGTGAACTCGGCGAAGTGCGTGTCGTGGACCATCGTCGTCATCCACTGCGGGCTGAGGCCTCTGCTACGCTTTCGATAGCACCGATTTTCTGGCCCGTCTCATGAACATATCCCGACCTGAGCCTGACCCAGCAACTTGGTCCGCGTCGAGCGCAAGTTTTTCGGGCATCTGAGGGTCCCCCGGATTTTGGTCCGGCCGCAAGGTGAGCTTCCGGATCTCATTCGGCGGCCTGCAGGGCCGCCGCCAGGGCGAATTCCTGGGGCGTTCGCCACCCCAGGGCGGTGTGAGGACGGCTCTCGTTGTAGTGCCGCCGCCACGTCTCGATCTTGCTCCTCGCGTCGGCCAACGACAAGAACCAGTTCGCGTTCAGGCACTCGTCGCGCAGCCGGCCGTTGAACGACTCGACCAGCGCGTTGTCGGTCGGCTTGCCGGGGCGCGAGAAGTCCAACGTGACGCCGTTCTCGTAGGCCCAGCGGTCGAGGGCTTTCGAGACGAACTCAGGCCCGTTATCGACCTGAATCGCGCCCGGTGCTCCGCGCAGCAGCGCCAAGCGGCCGAGGACAGCCACGACCTGCTCGCCTTTGATGCCCTGGTCGACCTCGATCGCCAGAGCCTCGCGCGTGAACGCATCGACGACCGTCAGGGCCCGCAGCCGGCGGCCGTCGAACAGCGCGTCGGAGACGAAGTCCATCGACCAGCGTTCGTTCGGCCGGAGCGCAGCAGGCTGACGCTCACGGTGTGCCGCGCTGACGTTCCGGCGCGGCCGCTTGAGCCGCAGGCTCAGCCCCTCGTCCCGGTAGAGGCGGTGGACCCTCTTGTGATTCACCCGCCAACCTTCCCGGCGCAGCAGGATGTAGATCCGGAAGTACCCGTAGCGCACCCGGCTCTTGGCCAGATCGCAGATGCGCATCCGTAGCGGTGCCTGATCGGGTTTGGTCGAGCGGTAGCGGACGCCCGACCGACCGACGCCGAGCGCGACACAGCCGCGCCGCTCGCTCACCCCGTGCGCCTCCTGAACCTGGTGCACGAGCTCGCGTCGCCGAGCAGGCGTCAGAGCTTTTTTGCGAGCACGTCCTGCAGGATGTGCTTGTCGAGGCTCAGATCGGCCACGAGCTGCTTGAGCTTGCGGTTCTCGTCCTCGAGCTGCTTCAGCCGCCGCAACTCGCCCGTCCCCAAGCCGCCGTAGAGCTTCTTCCAGCGGTAGAATGTCTGCTCGGAGATGCCCATCCGGCGCAGCACCTCCGAGACCGGTGTCCCGGTCTCGGCCTGCTTCAGCGCGAAGGCGATCTGCTCTTCGGTGTACCTGCTCTTCTTCACGGCTCTGCTCCTCCCCTCAGGGGCTCACGAAACCGGAAAACTCGCACTCACGCCGGACCAAAGCGATGGGGGGACGTCACATCCTGAACCCTGAAGGAGGGTGGATGCCATGCCACGCAAGCGCTTCACGAACGAACAGATCGCCTTTGCTCTGCGGCAGGCGGAGAACGGCGCCTCGGTGGATGAGGTCTGCCGGAAGATGGGCGTGTCCGAGCCGACGTTCTACTGCTGGAAGAAGCAGTTCGTCGGCATGGGCGTGCCGGAGATCCGGCGGCTGAAGCAGCTGGAGGACGAGAACAGCAAGCTCAAGTGGCTGGTCGCCGACCTGACGCTGGACCGCTCCATGCTGCCGGATGTACTCAAGCGAAGGTGGTGAGGCCCGCCGCTCGCCGCGAGGTCGCCGGTCACCTGCAGGTGACCTACGGCATCAGCGAGCGTCGGGCCTGTCAGGACACCGGTTTCGGCCGCTCGTCTCAGCGTTACCGCAAGCGCGCCGACCCTCAGGTGGCACTCCGCATGCGGCTGAAGGAGCTCGCTGCCGCACGGGTGCGCTACGGCTACCGGCGGCTGCACATCCTGTTGCGACGGGGGGGCTGGGAGGTGAACCACAAGCGCACCTACCGGATCTACCGGGACGAAGGGCTGTCGATCCGGCCCAAGCTGCCCAAACGCAAACGGGCCTGGCGCTACCGACAAGGGCGGCCCGCGATCGGCGGTGCAAACGAGGTCTGGGCCATGGACTTCATGTCCGATCGCGTGTTCGACGCGAGTCCATTCCGGATCCTGACGGTCGTCGATTGCCATACGCGAGAGGCGCTCTCGCTCACACCGCGAGCCAATTTCCGCGCCTTCCAGGTGACCGAGGCCCTGGACGGACTGGTGAAGCTCCGCGGTCGTCCAAAGAGCCTACGGGTTGACAATGGGCCGGAATTCGCCGGGCGCATGCTCGACCAATGGGCTTATCTGAACGGGGTTGAGATCGACTTCTCCCGACCGGGTAAGCCGACCGACAACGCCTACATCGAGTCGTTCAACGGCCGCCTACGGGCAGAGTGCCCGAACGCTTCGTGGTTCCTATCGCTAGCCGATGCCCGTGAACGCATCGAGGACTGGAGGTACCACTACAACGAGGATCGACCCCATACGGCCCTGGGCGGCTTGACGCCCCGAGACTTCGCCAACAAAGCTGTCACAGCCCGAAAAATCGCATAGGTCGTGGACTACAAACCGGGTCAACTGCACTGGCCCGAAAGCCATACATCAGAGCGGGCCACTTCACTAGGGGCGAATCACCCGTCTGAGGACGGACACTAACATCTTTCGAACCCCGTTCCAAACTTCCGTTCGCCAGATTGTTCATTTCGAGCTGAATCCGCGGCGAAAACCTAAATTTTGCGAAGGATCTCGAAAAATGCAGATGCTTTGTCGCGGCGTGGTGCTATCTTTATAATCTAGCTCCGATTCGATCTGACATGGAGGTGGTGGGAATGAAACTCCGACTGTTAGCAGCCTTCTCCTCCGCTTTGTTCGTTCATCCAAAGATCGCTATGGCAGACGAGCCATCATTCAACATTCCTCCAGTAACTATTCCTGAAAGTATTCCGAAAGTTCTGAATGGCTATCCAGTTCCTGGATCGTTATGGCCAGCTACCCGTATATCAAGAACAACTACATCAAAAGGTACATTCCAATGCACGGCCACAATAATTGGCCCTCGCGTTGTCCTCACGGCGGCGCATTGTGTTGATAACGACGCCTCAATGGTGGTAAAATCAGATTTCGGGAATGTAACAGTCAGATGCGAGCATCACAATTCTTACAGCGGGGCGCCCTATCATGATAATGACATAGCTCTTTGTATATCTCCGACCGATATTTCGCTTGGAGGTGCCCGATACGAGAAAATAAATACAAAATCCTCGATACCTCAGAAAGGAGCTGTGGTTAGGCTGCTTGGATATGGGTGCACCGAGCCAAGCGGAGAAACAGCGCCTTATTTGTATAGCGGCACAACTCAAGTCGTGAACAGAGGCTCCAATAAAATTCATCTTTCGGGCGGCGGTGGTGCGGTCGTTTGCGAGGGAGATAGTGGAGGTGCCGCTTATGCAGAAGGACCACAATCCCCCTCACCTCTGACCCGCGTCGTCATTGGCGTTAATTCTACAAGGGAAATAGATTTCTCCGGATCAAATGTCACAGATATTGCTGATACTGAAATTTCTAAATTTATTCAATCTTGGAAGTCAAAGCACGCGGTTTCTGTGTGCGGATACGATGAAATTCCCGGCGCCTGTCACCCTTAAAATCGCTATGAAAATTCGGCACAGCCATATCAAATGCGGTATGTTTTTCGGCGTGTTGTTTCTAGCATGCGCGGCGGCTGCATTGGCGTCGGATAGAGAATTTATACAGATAACGCTTCCGGCTGACGCTACTCCAAATACTGTTTTGGCCATAGCTAGTATTGGTGAGTCCGAAAAAGTGATCACCGGCCCTGAGGATACTATCAGTAAGATTGTGGGCGTAAAATGCGGGCCCGTTGATCCTGTTTATTTCCGACTCGTTAAAGACAATAATCCGAAGTTAGATTATAGTAATATCAGCGAATTATTACCGGCTGGCAAGAACGTGATCTTGCCTGCCTGTGCAACTCGCCCCGCGGCCGAGCTGAAAAATTTCCAGAGAGGCGATACGCTTGGCAAATATCTTCCTCCCGCGGTCCTGCCTTCGAGTCCGATTGATGCGAAACTCAGCGCGTCTCGTCGACAGCATATCAATAATAGCGTGACTTTATCGATTTTTGGGTCTAAAATTTCTATTCCGGTAGCGAAAGAAATAAAGGTTCTTTCTCAGATAAGCGCGAAAACCGCCAACGAAATAGTCCTATCGTCATCAGAAGGGAGCGTTCCGATTGTTGACCCAAACAAAATTCTTGCCGGGCAGTCGGTAAAGATTCCGACACAAATCCCACTTTCAAAAACAATTCAGCTTCGGCCGGGTCTCGCCCTTGACGCCGCCCTCTCGCAATTAAAAGCCGCAACTGCCTATGATGAAGTTGATGTCTCATCAGTGGCGAGGCGAGGATTTGAGGCAAAACTTCCACTTCCATTGACTGGGGATAAAGCAGACTGCCTATCTACGACGGATCTCGAACAGTGGCCTTTGCCATATTCGATGTTGGCAGCGAGCTTAAATGATAACGAGGCGTTTCGGACCGGCCTAGATTTGTCGGTGGATAAAAGTACGGTCTTGGTTCTTGATACTGGATTTGATTTTAGGGGAATTAACCCCGGATACCCGGCGACCTCGTTTCCGGTTGTGCAATCAATGCGTGCGAAATTGACGCAATTTGGCGGTAAAGACGAGCCAGATTTTACTAGTGAAGGCGTAAATTTGGCAACTCTGAGGACGGGCGGCGGCACCTCGGGTCCCTACTATGTTGGGGGTCGAGACATGCGGTGGCACGGTGCGGCTGTCGTATCTGCTGCACTTGGATCCCGAGCGACTGGTATTAGCCATATTCAAAAGATTGGCTCTGTAGCTACCGCGTCCACTATGAGGAATGGAGTACCGGCAACTTTTAGCGCTCCTGAAGCGCTGGGGAATGCATTTAAATATGCTTACGACATTGGTGCTAAGGTCGTAAATTATAGCTTCGAAATTGGAAGCAATCCGCAGATCGACACACAATTATCTAAATACGGGTCGGGCTTTGTAGTTGTGGCTGCCGCTGGAAATAGCGGAGGCTGGGAGGAAAGCTGGCCTGCAAAGTATGGAGGCGACCGGGGGAATGCTAATGGTGCGTATGTCATAACTGTTGGTGGCCATGAGCCCTCTGGTGAGTTGTGGAAGTCTAGTAACAGGCATTCATCGCGTGTCGATCTGCTCGCCCCATCTTGTGGCGTCCCCGTTTATGAGGGTAAAGACAATGGAACGACAAAGTGGCCGGTAGCTGCTGTTCTGGCAGGGACATCCCTTGCCGCACCTCTTGTCAGCTTTGTTGCTTCATTGCTGGCAGCTGAACGACTGAGTCCAGCAGAGATTAAAACGCGCCTGATGACATCGGCGAAAATTGATGGCCGAGTAATAGATGCCAGTTATTCGGGCGGGATACTTGATGCCCCAACGGCGTTAACCCTTTATCGCGACGTTGTTCGCGTGCGTGACGAGACGGGAACGAGCATTTTCCATGGCCGTATTGGCGACGACGCGGCTGTCATATCTTTGTGTGGAATGTCATCTTACGCGGGGAAAATTCAGAAATTGGTTGTCTACTCGGTTGAGGGGAAGGCCAAAGTTTTGTCTTGGATTAAGGAAGGCGACGATACCGTGCTTTGGAAGCGTGACTGTAATTCAAGTAAATCAGATTTCAATCTGAATTTTGAGTCTGACGATGGTCATAAATTTTATCTAAGTCCAAATAAAGATTTTGACCTCACAAGAGCGCACTTTCATCCATAAGCAAATTGGATTTGGCCTTCGAAGACTGCGCTGTCGAGATGGGTCGGCGCGGCAAACAAGGTCGTTATACTGCGATGGGTATAGTCGTCGACCTTGGTTTTTTATGATGTTTGCTCAAGGCTAGGTCGGGACGGGCGCACTGTGGGGTGTGAATCGGCTACCGTCTCGGTCGAATGGGGCGGCGTGCCGGGCCGACTTGTCTTGTCGCGCAGCAGACCTTCGACACCCGCCTCGGCGTAGCGCCGCTGCCAGCGCCATACGGCCGGGCGGCTAACGCCCGCCCGCCGGGCGACGTCCTGGGCACTCATACGCTCGGCCGAAAGCAGGACGATGCGGGCGCGCTGGATGTGCTTCAGCCGACGGGAGCGGTCTCTGGCGATCGCAACCAGCCGTGCCGCGTCGGTCGCATCATGAGGCGCGCATAACGTCTGAGCCATCGCCCAGACTCACACGTCTCGCCGTCAGCATGAATCCTCTGTCCGCGTCACTGCACTAGGACGCCGTTGTGTCCGACGTCCAGGTCATCAAGCCCGACGTCGGAGCTGGCGAGCTTGATGACATCCTTCTCCGCCGCGATCCTGTATGTAGCCCGGCGACAATGAAGGCCGTGGTCTTCGCGGTCCCAGGATCGCTATAGAGGTGCAGACCCTGCGACAGCTGCCTCATGATCGGCACAATAGGCGCTGCAAACGCCGTACTGATCACCAGCTTGGGGCAGACGGAAGTCGAAGTATCGCTGATCTGGCCACCCACAGGCAAGAACGCGGCCTCGCGCAGGGTGATATCGAAGCTGGCAAACAAAACCTCGATGGCCGGCTTGCCCTCGATCTGAGCTCGCGTGAGATGCTCGAATTGAACATGCCCCTATTACCTGCCTGCAAGCCGCTGTTCGTTGTAGATCCAAAGCACGGCAGCGGCTCCTAGCGAGATCATTCCGAGTAACAACAACGTACGTACCTGTTGAGGGTAACTCCCAGTCGAGCTGTCATGCAGGCAGATAGGAGGACGTTTGTTCGCAGCCGCCTCCGTCTCAATTGAGAATGGTTGCGCTCTGCCTGCGGCCTGAGCGGAGGCGAGCGCTGGCCTTGGGTTGATCAGCCTTGCATAGACTTGAGAATCCGTCTCGTAAAATGAGTCATGGATGTCGAATGGGCGTCCGATGGCGTTATATAGCCGTCTCTCACGTTCGTAGAAGGCTAGCGGGTGAGTCCCGATAGCTCGTCCTGCAGCAATCCCAGGCTCAAGTACGTGCACCAGTTCATGAAGGAAGCGATCCTCAAGCGGGCGATCCCCGGCGAAAAGAGGGTTAAGGTAGACATGCCGACTAGCTGAGGTAAAGCCTGAGAGATCTGGGTTCTTTCTGAGAGCAAGCGGCAGGGCATTTGGTTCGTCAAACGTAAGATCAACAATGCGACTTTTCGAGCCGTATAGTTCAGAACTGTTTACCAGATTAATAATACTATTCAATCTTTGCTGTTCGCTGTTTGGGACGGATGGATGGGATTTTAATATAATCGCCATTGGATCACCTCGTTTGCACGTTGGTTGAGGCTGACAGGCATCCGAATCCCTTGACTAATTCATACGATTGCTTTCCCCCTACCAAAAATCCTTTTCTGTTCGCTAACTCGCCCTGATGCTCCTCCGTGCCGCAGTCGTCGGGATGGTCCGGATTGCCTAGAAAGATTGTCACTACGCCACTGAAGTTTTCTGTTCTGGCACGAAGCACGACAGTACTATTACCTTGTTCGTCATATATTACGGGCGACGATCTGATGAATTTGGTGGTAATAAGATATATATCATTGAAAAAAAGATCGAAAAAGCAAACTGCATCATTGCACTTCTGGTCTCGACGTATTGTGATACTCAGAACTCCCTTTTTAGTGTTTAATAAAGTCGGATTCTCGTTTAGCTCGATGGTGCGCTGCCCAGCATAGACGCTGCTAGGGCTACATGCAATCATCACAGCAGCGAATCTTAGAGCAGCACAAATACGATCTGAACGAGTTGCGGCTGACATTTATCGGTCCCTTACAGCCACTCTGGCAAAAATCTTTCTTGGCATAAAATGGCCTCTGAAGCGAAATATTGTCCATCGCCAAAGACAGCCTTAAGTTGTCGAAACGACACCGCTCAATCGTACTCCTCCTAGAAAGTTAGCATGCCGCGAACGCTCCGGCGAGACTGCCAGATTAGTGCTAGGGTCTGGACTCGATCAGCACTAGAACGCGAGGACGGCGACCAGAGCGATGGCTGAGGCGTAGTTGCGGGCGAGCTTGTCGTAGCGCGTGGCAATGCGACGGAAGTCTTTGAGGCGGTTAAACATCGCCTCAATGCGCCTGCGCTCCCGATAGCGAGACCTGTTATGGCGGATCCGGCGTTTGCGGCCGCGTTTGCCCGGGATGACGGGCGTGATGCCGTTCCGGCGCAGGTCGGTGCGCAGCCAATCGGCGTCGTAGCCCTTGTCGGCACTCAGGCGGTGGATCCGGCGGGCACCTCGGCCAGCACCGCTGGGGCGGCCGTTACGTCGCTGGCGTTGCCCGGCGTCAGCAGGAGGACGCCGGACCGGCGGAGGATATCGGTGAGTGCGTGGATCTTGGTCGTTTGACCACCGCGCGATGGGCCGATGGCCTGCGCCCTTGCCCGCCTTTCCCGCCATGGGCAGACCGGTGAGCCCGGACGTAGCTGCTGTCGAGAGCCGCCGCATCGCCAGCCCATTCAGCCGTGGCCAGCGCGGTCAGCCTCACCTTCCAGAAGCCGCGCCGCGACCAGCGATTGAAGCGGTTGTAGACCGTGGTGCGCGGGCCGTACGCGGCCGGGCAATCGCGCCAGCGCACGGACCGACGTCAGGACATGCAGGATGCCCGAGATAATCTGCCGGTCGTCCTTCTGCTCGGGTCTGGGTTGGTCCCTGCGCATGAACGGCTCGATCACTGCCCACTGCTCGTCTGAGAGCCAGAACAGGTTCGCCATCGTCACCTCCAGGCCGCAAGCGGCCGCCTGGAATCATAAACTGCCAAACAGTGCAATGGCTTGGTTCGGTTCACACCCTAGAGCAATTCCCGATCGGATCGGGTCGGGGGTGATCGCCGAGCCCGTACCGAACGAGGCGCGGGTCCACTCCCCCGTGTGGCAGAAATCTGCTCTCGCAGAGTGCTGGGTGAGGGATCGGGCCCCGAGGGCGCGCCTTAACCTGGTCCTTCCCGTCCCTCACCCCAGCCCTCTCCCGCACGGGAGCGGGGGCTTGGCGCGGCTGCCGAGACCGAGGGCGCCGTCCTTCCCAGCCGTTGCAACATGATCGGGAGCGAATCAAGATGTCTGGATGCGAGACCTTCTTAGCGCGTGCGGCTACTTCAAAGGCTTTCGGTCGCGCACCCGGGTCCGGCGGTTTGGTGGCCGGCTTGGCGAGCTCAGGCTTCGCCTTCAGCTGCTCGCTCAGGCCCCTGTCGGGTGAGTGGCCTTTCAGGACGCGCTGACGGCGGCTGTTGTAGGCGATGTTGAAGCAAGTCAGCGCCGTTCCAAGATATTAGTCGGCCTTCACGCATGGGACGATTCCATATCAACGATTTATGTTGGCGTAGTGGCGCGTCAAAATAGGATGCGACGCCTTGGCTTTCTTTGGTTGGGATGTCATAAAATTTTATATGAAAAAATATAGACCTATTTTTACGGGTGAAAAACGCTAGGAGATATAAATTCTTTTGGATCGGAGGCCGAGCCTCAGCGCATGCGACGATCAATTCAGTTAAGAAAGCTGCCATAACTGTGAGCAGAACTTGATTTTTGCTATGAAACGTGCTGAGCTGAGGTTCCTCGTGCGATTAAGACCGCAGCCGGTGACCCGCACGGGAGAGTGGGAGGGAGGCATGGCAGAGGTCGAGACCTACGTCGCTAGGGGTGGCACCGAGGCGGCCATCGCCACTGGAGCCGGGCCCGCACCCAGCGCCTACACTATCGTGGTTCGGTTCCTAGGTGGCCTGACTGACCGTCAGAAGAGCGCGTTCAAGGGTGCTGCGGACCGGTGGACACGGGCGATAACCGGCGACCTTCCGAGTGTCGTCGTCGATGGGGAGACTATCGATGACCTACTCATCCTCGCCCAGGGCGCTCCCATTGACGGTCCGGGACGGGTCCTCGGGCAAGCAGGACCCACGCGCTTACGTCCTGCTGGCGCTGGCGCGGCGGCCTTCCTCCCCGCGAAGGGCGAGATGACCTTCGATACCGCCGACCTAGCCGAGATGGAGACGAAGGGAACGCTGGATGACGTGATCGCTCACGAGATGGGCCACGTCATTGGGATCGGCACGATATGGGCGCGGAAGGATGTCATACAGGGCATTGGCACGCCGAATCCTGTGTTCCTTGGTCAGAACGCCATGCGCGCCTACGGCCAGCTTCGCGGGGCTGCAAATCCGTTGCCGGTCCCAGTCGAGAACACAGGCGGGCCAGGAACTGCAGGGGGCCATTGGCGGGAAACTGTATTCGGCACCGAACTCATGACGGGCTTCGTAAGCCAGGCTGGCAATCCCCTCAGCCTCATGACCCTCGAGAGCCTGAGCGACCTCGGGTACACCATCGACCGCTCCACGGCGGACCCCTATGTGCTCCCAGGCCATCTCGAACTTGCCGAGGCAGGCGTGCTGACGGACGAGCCCGACGAGAGCCGAGGCATCGTCATCACGAATATCCCGCAGCTCCTGCCGGACGACAGCCTGGTGTAGCGGCACATTCTGCCGCGGTAGGACTGCGAAGGATGGATGAGGACGTTGAGAGATCCGAAGCGCAGGTACTCCCCGGAACGTCCTTGATATCTGCCAAGAACGTTATCGCGACTCCACACAATCAATTCACGCATGAGCTGATCAGGTCTCTGCAGTTTAATTATGGCGACGAGATCGGATCAGCTAAGCCATTCGGCGGCGTGCTCGAAACAGCCACAAAGTTCGTGTTGATCGTGGACGACGGCGAGCGCCATTGTTGGGTTGCAGGCGATCGAGGGTTCTACGTACAAGTCGAATACGAGATCTTGAGGAAGCTGTAGCTGGCGGGAGAACAAATATGCCACAGGTGCCACGGGAGCCGAAGTATGATGGCGGTGGCCGACTTCAGGACCTGGTGGCGGCCGCCGATGACAGCGTCAAGGCTGCCCTTTCCACTGGAAAGGGCATCAGTGAATTCCTGTCGACGATCGACAAGCTCTCCAAAAGCGATATGGAGGCAATCGTCGACGAAGCGATCACCCTTCTCGAGAGCTTCTACGTTCATCTTCCTTTGAAGAGGGCGATGCACGCAGTGGATCCGCTTCAGCGACTGAGATTGCTGCGGCGGCATCTTTCCCAAGTCGCCAGCGAGCTGGCATTTCATCACGAAATGACCGACATTTTTACGTCGCTTCGGGATCTCCACACCAATTACATACTTCCTTCGCACTTTGCGAGGATAGTTGCGTTCCTACCCTTCAGGGTGGAAGCCTGCATCGAGAATGGCCGCCGTACTTACATCGTCTCGAAGACCACAAGTGGCTTCAGCCATCCGAACTTCGTATCGGGCGTCGAGATCGAACATTGGAATGGTATCCCCATTGAACGTGCCGTCGACATCGCTGCATCTTACCATGCGGGCAGCAATCCCGAGGCTCGGCATGCGCGTGGCGTAGCGGGATTGACGAAGCGAGCCATGAACATAGCCCCCCCACCTGACGAGGAGTGGGTGACGGTGGGGTACAAAAGCCTCGGCGGGCAAAGTCTCGAAACACGGATCGATTGGACGATCAGCGACTTGCCCGCTGAGATACAGGCCGGGACGCCGGAGATGTCCGTCGAGGCCGCGGCGGCATTCGGCCTGGATCTTGAAGGCGACACCTTCCAGCGTGTTAACAAGATGCTCTTTGCCCAAGAGATCGTAGCCGCCAAGAGGAACATCAACTCGGCCCAGGCCGTGATCGCCGCGTCAGGCGGAACTCTCCAAAGCGCGGCGGCACTGACGGGCACCGAGTCGACCATGCCCGACGTCTTTTCGGCGCGGGTCGTCGAGGTGGACGGTCGGAAGTACAGCTACGTTCGCATCTTCACGTTCAACGTCGGCGCCGATGAGCCGTTTGTGAACGAGTTTCGTCGACTCATCGAACTGCCGGAGATGCCCGACGACGGTCTGATCATAGACGTAAGGGGAAATGGAGGCGGCCTGATTTGGGCTGGCGAAAGGCTCCTCCAGCTGCTTACGCCAAAGACAGTCGAGCCGTCACGCTTCCAGTTCATCTACACACCCTCTTGCCTCGAGCTTTGCAAATCCGTCAAAGCATTCAAGGATTGGGCGCCGTCGCTTCAGCGCGCTCTGGAAACGGGAGCGGCCTTCTCCACGGCTTTTCCCATCACTGCGCCGGAGCGATGCAACGACATCGGCCAGGGATACTACGGGCCCACCGTCCTTATAACCGACGCGCGCTGCTACAGCACAACCGACATATTCACGGCCGGCTTCCGCGACCATCAGGTGGGCACGATACTGGGTGTGGACGGCAACACCGGAGCTGGCGGTGCCAACGTTTGGACAGTAGACATCATCAACCAGTTCTTCGTGAATGCAGGACTTCCTTCGCCTCTCGGCGTCCTTCCGAAGGGGGCCAATTTCCGGGTGGCCGTTCGCCGGACTCTCCGGGTCGGTCCGGAGGCTGGCACCGAGCTCGAGGACCTTGGCGTGCCTCCGGATGAACGTCACGACGTCACTCGGACCGACGTGCTGAACGATAACGTCGACCTCATTGCGCACGCCGCTCGCCTCTTGGCAGGGAAGCGTGCCTACCGGTTCCGTGTCACCCAAAGCCGGGTAGATGGCAAAATCCAGCTCGACCTGGTCACGATGGGCGTGGAGTACGTAGACGTATTCGTCAACGGCCGTCCGCAGGCGTCCCTAGACGTCGTCGGCGACTCTGTTCGAAGCACCACTTCCGCGCCTCCAGGGGCGAAGATCGAGTTGCGTGGCTACGCGGTGGGTCAGCTCGTCTGCTCCCGACGCTTGACGGCCCAGCCGTAAAGTTCAAGCACGCATACTAAGCTCGACTCATGCGGCGTGGCAGAGGGCATAGGCCCAGGGCGCTGGCAAACGGAAGCGGGGTTTTGTTCGGGCGCCTCGGCGCGATGATGTTACCAAAGTCCGCTCGCGCCAGATCGCATAGCACACGGCGGCCAGAGCATCGGCGAAGGTCGGGCGAGGTTTGGGGTACTACGCGGCGGCCGCGATCCGTTGCCGTTGGCGGGCTGGGAGCCGTGCAGCCCGCAGCGTGACGATCGAGAACAGGGCGAGCAGGCAAGGCGTGGCGCGGACGATTGCCGTGTCGGACCACTTCCGCCGCGTCTCGACCCCGTGACGGGCACGCGCTTCCTGCAAAGTGACCTCGATGGTCCAGCGCCGCACGAACCACCCTACGATCTGCGCGGGCTCGCGCGTCGGATCCGTGCAGAGCAGGGCCTGGGGCGGGAAGCGCGCCTCGGGATCGCGGATGAGCACCCAACGGATCGGTACGACGGGCAAGCCACCGTGCCGCCACACCGCGGTGTCCGAGGTGATCTCGATCGTGCGCTCGCCTGCCCCGTACCAGCCGGGCACCACGACCGCGTGCCAGCGCGTGTCCTCGGCCGCGAGGATCGCGGCGAGTATTGGCAGTCGCGCGCCTTTGGTCCGCGGGCGCCCGATCGTGCCGGGCGGCCGCGGTAGGGCGGGATCGTAGAGCGCTGCGTCGAGCCGCAGGCAGGTGATCACCGTGATGCGAGCGCGGCGCATTGCGTCGAGGAACAGCAAGGCCGAGAAGCTGCTGTCGCCCACCACTATGAGGTCGCGTGCGCGCAGCCAGCGGCGCGCTTAGAAAGCGAGTTGGCGTCCGACGTCGAGCAGAGGCTGGTGCCGCCGACCCCGTTCGCGACAGGCGCGCTCTAACGGCACCAGCGCGTGAGGAACGGCAGCGCCCAGACGCGCCCCGCCCTCCGATGCGGGTGACGTGCTTCTGTAAGCATCCGCCGATCGGAACATCGCTATCAGGATGCATTGACTGGTCCACGGTCGCCGAGAAGGCGCGTCCCGCCCAGGCTTCCAGCGCGATCAAGACCCGAGTCGTCTTCTGCCGGAGCGAAAGTTTCCGGGATGGCGTCGAGTTCAGCTGAACGGTGGTAATGGATGAGTTTTGTTGAGAAACTCGGGATCCGGTCAAATCAGCTCAGCGCAGAACGCCGGATAGAGAAAATTTCACTACTGCATTGCCCTGAACGCACCGCGGGTGCGGGTCGAGACGTTGCGAGAGACCAACCTTTTCTCGCGCGCTACCTTGGAAAACGCTTCAGGTGCCGCCTCCAAGTTTTTCAACAAAATCAGCGCATTTCGGACATGGTGTATCGCTGCGCTTACGAGCTCATCGGCCAGCGAATCGTACGCCAAATCGCCGGCCGGCCTTGTCCACGGTTAGGCTGCAGCTGCCGCGGCAGCGTTCGGGTGTAGGAGTGCCATCTCATCGCGTCGGCGAACCAACAGCGGCAGGTCGGGCCAGTCACGCCATTGCAGCGTGAACTCGCCGCCCGGCTTCGAGGCGACGACCACGGCCTCGTACCAGCCATCGTCCTCACCCTCGGTGATCAGCACGAGGCTGCCGTTCGCGATGCCTGCCCAGCTGCGTGGGTAGCGGGGATCCACGGGACCAGAGCCGCCAGGGCAGCCCGCGTCGTCATCAGCGGGCTCTGCCGGGCCTTGGGCGACCACTCTGATGCTGGATGAGGTCAAACACTTCGGCTCGTCGGCGAGTGCCTGCAGGCGCTCGTACACCTCCCGAGCGACGAACGGCACGAAAGCGCGCCCCGACCCGAACACCCGGCCCTGGGGTAGATCGGCGGTGGCTGCACGCTGAGCTTCATCGCACAGAACGAAGGTGCGAAACCCGATGGTATCGGCGGCCTTCGTCGCGAGTCTCACGTCGGTGACTCCGAACCAAGCGGCGTGAGGCTTTCCGCTCTTGTCGACGCCGAACACGACGAGGGCCGGCATCGGCTTAGCGAGCGGGCTCTCGGCGGGGATGATGGCACCTTTGGTTTTCCTTGCGGTGTCTGCGATCATAACAGGCTCCAGAAAAGCGAAGGGGGCCTCGGAATGAGACCCCCTTGGGATGGTTGCGGATCGCTGATGCTGGTGCAGAAGGCCGAACGGTCGCGCTCGGTGGTTCGGTACCAGCGTGGGTGGTGGGTGCCTCATGGCGGCCCTCGATGAAGGCCACAAAACGGCAGCCCAATAGCTTATTATCAGACTATATTCCTATTCGTCAAATCGGCATCGAATTGGGTCAGCTGCGCTATGATGCCGAGCGGCGCCGCGGCAGGGATGCTCCGTGAACCTGGACCGACATCCCTCCTGGCCGGCGTGGCCGCACAACTCTTGCCTGCCGATCGATAGCAGGTATCCGCTCGCCGAGGCGCCAGCCACGCTCGCGTGCATGAAGCAGGACAAGCACTTCGGAGAGATCGTCCTGACGATCTAAGGAATGCGCTGGGCGAAGCCTTCCTGCCTGAACTCACGAACCGCCGTTCGCCAGCTGCCCGAAAGTGGGTGGGATGAGGGCTGCTGTTGTCGATCGCCGGCACCGTCGGACTGCTGCGACCGGGCGAGTTGCAGCTTTGACCTGCCAGCGCGGCTTCGCCGAAATCTCTGGCGCCACACTCGTGAGGCGAAGAGCGTCCGGCTCAAAACTCGTAAAAGCCAATTGATAATGTAGGCCAAAGCAACGCGTGGAAGCGCCCGCCGCGCCGCCCCTACTTCATCAGACCAGCCAATGCACTGCAGACATGCTGTGTATATGGGACCTATTGCCTGATTGCAACAAGGAACAGCCGCAATGCCGATGCCTGATACGAACAGCTACACCACCCGCAAATCATATATTGAAGCCTGGGGAAGATACTTTGAGGAGAAGATGGATGCGGGATGGGAGGGCCACCTCATCACCCTGATGTTCAAGCATATCCCTGGATCTGAAGCAGCCAAACTGCGGGTCATGGAGTGGGAACTGGAGCGGGTGTACGCCACGCTACTCACCCGCCTTTTTCGCCGGCCAAACGCCCCCCGGAACTATGGCAAGCTGCCGATCATCGTCGCCGCACCGGACTACCCCGTCGCTAAGCGCGAGAAACACCTCCTCAGCGAGGTGCGGGTCAACGACGGCCTTCACTTCCACGGGGTCGCCCTCTTCCACCCGGAACGGCGCCTAGTAGGAAGCATCCACGATCACTTCGACGAGAACCTCCACCTCTACATCCACGGCGAGCACCCGCTGCTTCAGCTTCACCTCACCCGCATCGAAAACCGGACCTCCTACGTCGCTGACTACGGCTACAAGACCGTTCAGCGCCGCGCCGCAATCGGCCTCGATGGCTTCGTCATTCTCCCGCGGACTTCGGGCGAGATGCGATAGGGCATCGGGATCGACTCAGAGCTCGATGCGTGCTGATCAGCGAGGAGGCTCAGTCGCCCCACAGGGGGCCTTTCCGGGCCTCGTCGAAGGCGCAAGCGATTAGTTGAGTCGCGTCTACGTTTTTCGCACGGTGCGAAAAGGGTCGGATGGGAAACTTCAACTGCGGGTATTCTTTCCCGGCCGCCCGGCCTTTTCTCAGATTATTACGCTTTGAACAGGGTAGGGGGCGCTCAAGCGCCCCCCGGTCACTCGAAAAGGGTGTAGGCAAAAAATTCGAGGATTGGTCGACCGTCGACCACACCGAGGACGCGACCACAAACGCCAAACCAGTTGCCAGTTTCGAGCCTTGTCATGTCTCGGCCACTTCCGTCGAACTTACAGTGAAGTACCTCTGTCCCTTTCAGTGTTTTGACGACCGGATATTTTTGCTGGTCATCCCTTGTTATGTGTTCGGTCTCATCTTCATCTTTCGACTGATCTTCGCCATTATCATCGCTTGATGCGTCGCTCGCATCGGATGCGGCCTGGTTATTGGGCTGCTTCCGCCTGCGAGGAGACTTCACGTGCTGAGCTGCGAGCGCTCTGTATCCTCCCGCATCGGTGACGGTTTTCGACAGCTCGGGCAACGTAACTCCTTCCGAGAATAGGGGCTCAGTTGCCCGGTAGTACAAGCTCCCTTCTTTCGCATCTGTACGTACCTTGGATAGAACGAAGCGTAACGCTTCACTCTTGCTCGGACGACGCTTAATCCGGCGCATAAATTCGCCGTCTAGAAGGTCGGCACAGTTTTTTCTTATGCTCCAGAGAAGATTTGCTAGTTCGAAGCAATCGATGATTTGCTTGTCGATTCGGTCTCGATAGCTGCCTTCTGCTTCATCGAAGAGTGATTTGATACGCTCGATTTTTCGTTCGACTCCACCCTTTCTGAGCAAGGTCGCTCGGTCGGTACACTTCGTGGAAATGTCCCGCTGATTTGGAAGGGAAATATTCCTGAGGCCATCGAGACCGGAGGCCAATGGTGGGGTTGTCGAACCTGCTTTGCGGGAAGCGATTTCCGAGCTACCCCGCACCTTTGCCCTTCTGCTGCCGGCATTCATCACGCAACCTCCGCCTGAATGAGGCTGCGAATGTCCTCGTACCTCCACGCGGTGATACGAGGCCCAAGTTTCACGGGCTGTGGGTAACGGCCCGATCGAACCCCAGCCCACCAAGAGGATTTGCTGATTGGCAAAGGGCCATGTGGGTGAATGATCTGACTGAGACGCAAGCAAGTCGCCTCAAGTACCATATTCGGAGTGTTGGTCTGATTATTACTCGAGCTTGACATTCACTATCTCCACCGAACGAATGCCAACACCGCTTGTGCTGACCGGTGTATGATGATCGCCCGCTCGGCGGCTGACGTTAGAAATTACCTCTCACGAGAAAAATAATTAGCCTTAGCAACGAGTTAGTCACAAAATGAACCCGTTTATTTTCGCTCGTAGGCTATCGGGTAGTTTGGGAGCCACCGTGGGAATTGCCACCGCTTGTCCCGGCAATTTGGGAAACCCGATCAGTCGCGTTGCCCGCGGGTCAAGCACCCTATGCAACTGCTGCATCACCCAACTCACTCGACCCAGATAGACTGGAAAGAAGGTGAGGTTTGAAACGATCTCGTCGATACTTTCAGCAAAATCATCATCTTGCGGGTTCAGAGACCAGTCAAACGGGGAGTGGTACTGCTCGACATAGAGGAAGGGGAAAGTGCAAGCTCTGCTGCGCCATTGATGCTCGAAGGTGCGGCGCGACATCGACCAGTCTGGCCCAAACGCTCCTTCCTCGACGAGGATTTTCAGACTCTCGAGCGTGCGTCGGCGGCGCTTGTCTGTTTTAGACGGCTCGTCGTAGATCAAATAATTAATAATTTGTGCGTAAAACTGACGATCATCATAGCGCGATTTCGTATTGGTCACAATCTCAAAATCTGGGTTGAATGCAGCTTGTGGGGAACTTAGACGCCTGACAAGATCTATAGTTAGGTATTTATTGAGTATGCCTTTATGTCCTGGATCAAGATCGTCTATCCGTTTACTACCGAATTTTTGGACAGCATATGATGTTATGCAGTTGACCATTGCGGGGACATGAAACCCGGGCTCCGACGGCCACCGAATCCAGGAGAGAAACTGAAACAGCGCCTCGTGGGTCGCTGCCGGCTCCCTTTCTTTATCGCTGCATAGTTGCAGCAAAATGTCGGCGATCCGAATTTGGCTGTTGGGCGCGGCAGAGTTCATCGCTTGTTGGATGTCGTCACTTTGCCTTTGCCACCGGTAGACCGATGCGGTTGATATGCCGTATTTTCTGGCTATCTCAGTCGCCGTCATTTCGGCGAGAAAGTCTTCTGAAATTAGGTGAAGGTACCGCGCTTTCTCCTCAGGCGTCAGACGACCGCTCGTTCGCTTACGTCGGTCTATTGGACGCTTCCGGGCTTTGCGCGGCCTATGCATTCTACTGTGGTCCAAATTCAAAGCGGCTGCGTGCTAGCGGTGAAACGCGCCCACTCTTCCATGAGATCGCGCCGCTTTTCCAGTAGGTCGCCCCGCCGGTAGGCGGCCTCAACACGGTTCTCGACCGTGTGGGCCAGTGCCATCTCGGCCACCTCCCGCGGTAGGCTCGTCGCCTCGGCCGCCCAGTCCCGAAACGACGACCGGAACCCGTGGGCCGTGATTGACGACCCCATCCGTCGCAACGCCATCAAGAACACCATGTTCGACAATGGCTGATCGCTCCTGCGTCCTGGGAACACCAGCGCGGTGCCGCTCCCCAATGCCCGAGCCCGAGCCAGCACGTCGCAGGCCCGTCCACTCAGCGGGACGCGATGCTCCCGCCCGGCCTTCATCCGCGCCGCAGGCACGATCCACAGCGCTCTCGCCTCATCGATCTCAGCCCACCGCGCCCCCAGAACCTCGCCTGTGCGCGCCGCTGTCAAGATTAGGAACTCGAAGGCCAATCGCCCGATCTCACCCTGACCGCTTATCCCCCGCAGCCGCGCGACGAAGGCTGGCACGTCGGCGTAAGGCAGGGCGGCATGGTGTTCCGCGCGTTCGCTTTGCTTCGGCAAGCCCTTTGCAACACCGCCGACCGGGTTGTCACCGCTGCGGTGACCGGCCGCCTTCGCCCAATCGAGTACTGTTCCGATCCGCTGACGTACGCGCCGTGCGGTTTCCCCCTTCGTCAGCCAGATCGGCGAAAGCGCACGCAGCACATCGGGAGTCTCGATTTGGTCGATGCGCTTGGTGCCGAAATGCGGATTGGCATAAGTGTGCAAAGTCGTGATCCACTGCGCCGCGTGTTTCGAATTGCGCCATGTCGCCTCGTGTTCCGCGTGGACCAGTTCTGCGGCCTCGGCGAAGGTCGGAATCGTCGCTCGCGCCTTCTTCCGCTCGGCCATGGGGTCACCGCCGTCGCGGGCAGTCTTGCGGTAGGTCAGAGCCTTCTCGCGAGCCTCAGCGAGGCTGACGAGGCCGGCCCCCCCGAGGCCGATATCGCGTCGCCGGCCCTGCACCACGATGCGCAGGAGCCAGCGCTTGGCGCCTGAGGGGTCGACGATGAGGTAGAGGCCGTGACCATCGGCGTAACGGCCGGGGGCCTTCAGCGCGCGAACCTGCACGCTAGTCAAAGCCTTCTCAGGATGTCGTCCAGTTCCGCCCATCGCAGGGTCCGCCTAACTTACCTACCCCACATTTTGACCCACATCGTCTGTTGGCTGCAAGTGGATCTTGCGGGATTGTGTCGGACCAGCGCACCGGCGGCGAACCCCCCTATCCACTTGGTAGGCTATAGCAAATCAGTCGATGTTGATCCTTCTTGGACCGTCCTGGATAATTGAGTAGGGCGGTCCCCCTCTCCGCCAGTCGTCCCGTGACGCACGCCATAGATTTTCGTTTTTGGGCGCGTTTCCGGCTACGATCTCATCATAATTTATCGCTGACGCGCGTGCGTCATCGATAAATAAGGACTGTTCGCCCTGGCAATTCGATGCCTCGCGATCCGATCGTGGCAGGCCTGGAACCCGCCGCGCTCCTGTACAGGCTGAGCCGCATCGACTGCTGGGACATGAGGCAGGAGGATGCCCTCTCGCATCCAATGCGTGTGTTCCGGTGGGCGATGGATTTCGCTAGAGCGTTTTCGATTTGATCTGGCTCATATCCTGCGGCGGCGCAGAAGGTGGCACACTCATCGGGCGTGATCGTATCGATGAGCCGACCGATGGCTGCCCACAATCCCTCGACAGTGCGCTCGGCGGCCTTGCGCAGCAGCGCCTTGAGCTTTGAGAAGGCCATCTCGATCGGGTTGAAGTCGGGCGAGCCGGGCGGGAGGAAGAGCAGCCGCGCGCCGGCCGGCCCTGTGTGGCTGCCGAGGTTGTCCATCACGACGGTGTCGCCGGGAGCGAGTTCGGGCACGAGCACGCGCTCGACGGAAGTCTGGAAGGCGTCGCGGTTGATCGAACCGTCCAGCACGAACGGCGCCGCGAGGCCCGACAGGCGCAGGCCCGCCACGAAGGTCGTGGTCTTCCAGTGACCGTGCGGCACGCTCGAGCGAAGCCGTTTGCCGCGGGGGGGGGGCCGCAGGTGCGGGCCATGTCGGTCGAGGGCCAAGTCTCGTCGAGGAACACGAGGCGGGCGAAGTCGAGATCGGGCTGGCCCTCGAACCACGCCTCGCGGGCGGCCTTCACGTCCGGACGGTCGTGCTCCGTGGCGTGGGCTGTCTTTTTGTGTACGTCAGGCCGCGCGCGTCAGGAAACTCCACGGCGTGCGCAGCCCAACCGTTCGGTCGTGCTCATCCTTCAAGCGGGCCTGCATCTCCTTTAGGGTGACGTCATCCCGCTCGGCGATCAGGGCCCGCAGGAACGCCTCGTGCGGATCGAGCTTGCAGCGGCGTGCCCGACCTTGCGGACGGGCCGCCACCGTCCGGGTCGTGGCCAGTGCCGTCATAAAGCGGATCGCGGTCGCAGCACCCGCCCCGAAGTGCTTGGCCGCTTGCCGGCGCGAGGTCGCGCCTGCCGCGTCAACCACCCGCTCACGCAGATCCTGGCTGTCGGGTCGGCCCATGCCGTGCTCCTCACAGGGAGCGCGCAATGAATCAGCCCAAATGCCCGGTGTGAACCCCAGCCGTCCGACTCAGCGCATTCCGAAAAATCTCTAGTCGGTCTGGAAAATACTTGAATATAATGTTAGATGAAATGTTTTATAGTTTTGTTGATTTCAAATAATCTTGGATTTTTTGGTTCAAAAAACAATCTCTCCGCTAGCGATCCTTTGCGACATAAGTTTTCGCGAACACAGAGACCGCCTCGGCGACATGGTCCTTGATCTGATCGGGATCGATGGCGAAGGTGTGCGGGGTGAACAGCATCAGCGGAACGAATTTGCCCATGATGCTGCCGGTGAAGATCTCCGCCGCCCGCGCCGGATCGTCGCCGGTGAATTCCCCGCGGGTCCGGGCCTCGGCCAAGTAGCCCGTGAGCTTCTGCAGGGTACGGCCCGGCGCCATCGCGTAGAAGGCCTCCCCGAGCGCCGGATGCCTGTGAGTCTCGTTCACGATCATGCGAGCCAGCGCGACCACCATGGGGCTGCACATGCATTCCAAAAGTGCGATGCCGACCGATTGCAAGACGATTGGAATGGGCCCATCGCTCTCCAGAGTTGAGTCGAGAACTTGTCGGACTTCGTTGTTCCGGTTGTCCACCACTTCGATGAACAGATCTTCCTTGCTGCCGAAATGCCGATAGAGCGTTTCTTTGGACGACCCAGCCGCGAGAGCGACCATCTGCATCGTCGTCTCAGCGAAACCGTGCTCGAGGAATACCTTCTCGGCAGCCTGGGCAATCTCCGCGCGGCGCCGCGCCCCGCGCGGGATTGGCCCACGCGCGGCCTTCTGATCGACCTCTGCGGCGCTTGACATCGCTCCGTCCACCCTCGCACATCCGAACCGCCGGGTTCGGTTATGTTGACCGCGTCTAAGGCAAGTGGGCCGCGTGATCGAGTGTTCCTTCGGCTGCGCGGTCGATAGGGTTGCGAATCCGATTCATGGCCGACGATGATACTGACCGTCGATCGCGCTCCGGTGGCCGCCCGCGCGACCGCCGCGACTATATCGATCTCGGCTCCGAAGCCGATGATCGCGGGCGCCGCGCGGCACGCGCATCCGACCGCGAGGAACGGTGGGACGGTGCAAGGTCCATGGCGTTCGAGACGAGCCGCCGCCGCAGCTCCGACCGCGCCCGGGACGAAGCGCAGGACAATTATCCCGATGACGATCAGAACGATGACGGAGGCGAATCCGTAGGAGATCGCGGGCGTCGGGACGCGGATCGATCGGCCGATGACGATCGCCGCGGGCGTCAGCAGAATGAAGAGCACCCCCGCGGCAAAGGATCGGACGGGCAGGACGGATCGGGCCGCGATGGGCGGACCGGCAATGCGGAACAGGGCGGCCGGGATCAGGATGCTGAACGGCGCAGCAAGCGCCGACCGCTCGTGATCGGCATCGGCGCGGTCGTGGTCCTTCTGATGGTGGTTGGCGGCCTCTATTTCTGGCTGTCGACCCGCGGCAAGGCCTCGACCGACGATGCCTATACCGACGGCAACATCGTCAGCATCGCGCCCCAGGTCGCCGGGCAGGTGATCTCCCTCGATGTCACCGACAACCAGTTCGTCCACAAGGGCGACCCGCTGTTCCGCATCGATGCCCGGCAATACGTCTACCGACAGGAGCAGGCCCAGGGTCAGCTCGACGCGAGCAAAGCGCAGATCGCCAATCAGAAACTCGGCGTCGAGATCGCCAAGAAGAACTTCCCGGCCGCGCTGGCGCTGGCGCAGGCGAACCTCGCCTCGGCCAAGGCCAACCTCGCCCTGCAGCAGGCGAATTACGACCGGCAGAAGAGCCTGCCGAAGCTGGCCACCACCCAGCAGGATGTGGATACGACCGCCGCGAACTACCAGCAGGCGAAGGCGCAGGTCGAGCAGGCCGAGGCCCGGGTCATCCAGGCGATGCCGGTCCAGCAGAATATCGGCCAGTCCGAGCAGCAGGTCGACCAGCTCCAGGGTCAGGCCGAGCAGGCCAAGGGCCAGCTGGACCAAGCCGTCCTCAACGTCGAGTGGACTGTCGTGCGCGCGCCCCAGGACGGCTGGGTCACCCGGCGCAACGTCAATGCCGGCGACTACCTGACGGCGGGCCAGCAGGTGATGTCGCTCGTCACCACCGACGTCTGGATCACGGCCAACTTCAAGGAGACCGAGCTGGACGGCATGCGGCCCGGCCAGCAGGTCACCATCACGGTGGACGCCTATCCCGACCTCGACTTGCATGGCCATGTGGACTCGGTCCAGCGCGGCTCGGGCTCGAAGTTCTCAGCCTTCCCGGCCGAGAACGCCACCGGCAACTTCATCAAGATCGTCCAGCGCGTGCCGGTGAAGATCGTGATCGATTCCGGGCTGAAGAAGGACGAGCCCCTGCCCCTCGGCGTCAGCGTCGAGCCGACGGTGCTGCTGAAATGAGCGGCGATCCGAATCAAGGCTGGAAACCCGCCTACAACCCCTGGCTGATCGCCATCACGGTGACGCTCGCCGCCTTCATGGAGATCCTCGACACCACGATCGTCAACGTGGCGCTGCCCTACATCGCTGGGTCGCTCGCCGCCTCGAGCGACGAGGCGACCTACACGCTCACCGCCTATCTCGTCGCCAACGGCATCGTCCTGACCATCGCCGGCTGGCTCTCCGACACGATCGGGCGCAAGCGCTACTTCCTGATCTGCATCGCGATGTTCACGGTGTCGTCCTTCCTGTGCGGCATCTCGCAGAGCCTGGGCCAGATCATCGTGTTCCGCTTGATGCAGGGCTTCTTCGGCGGCGGCCTGCAGCCGAGCCAGCAGGCGATCATTCTCGACACGTTCCCGCCCGCCAAGCGCGGGGCGGCCTTCGGGGTGACCGCCGTGGCGACCGTGGTGGCGCCCGTGCTCGGGCCGACGCTCGGCGGCTACCTGATCGAGCACCTGGACTGGCGCTGGATCTTCTTCGTCAACGTCCCCGTCGGGATCCTGGCGGTGATCGCCAACAGCATCCTGGTGCAGGACCCGCCCTCCGAGCAGGAGAAGCGCAAGACCAAGCGCGGCATCGACTATATCGGCCTGTCCCTCATCGTGATCGGCATCGGCTGCCTGCAAATCGTGTTCGACCGCGGCGAGGACGACGGCTGGCTCGGCTCGCCGTTCATACGGATCATGGCGACGATCGGCTTCCTCGGCGTGTTCGGGGCGATCTGCTGGCTGCTGACGGCGAAGAAGCCGATCATCGACCTCGACGTGTTCAAGGACAAGAACTTCGCCATGGGCTGCGTGCTCATCGGCGCCATGGGCTTCGCCCTCTACGCCAGCGCCGTGGTGATCCCGCAATTCGCCCAGAACGTGCTGGGTTACACCGCGCTGAAATCCGGCCTGATCCTGTCGCCAGGCGGGATCGTGGTGATCATCCTGATCCCCATCGTCGGGCAGCTCATGAAGGTCGTCCAGACGCGCTTCATCGTCATGTTCGGCTTCGCCTTCATGGGCGCAGCCCTGTTCTATTCCAGCCGGCTCGCCCCCGACATCGACTTCAGGACCCTGGTGCTGATGCGCTCCCTCCAAACCGCGGCGCTCGGCTTCCTGTTCGTGCCGATCTCGACCATCGCCTACCTGACCCTGCCGCAGAAATACCGCAGCGACGGCGCGGCCCTGTTCTCGATGTTCCGGAACGTGTTCGGGTCGCTGGGGATCTCGCTCTCGACCGCAGCCATCACCGAGCGCACGCAGGCCGACCAAGCGCACCTGTCGGGGTTCATGACGCCGCTGCGCTCCGGCTACAACACGCTGATCCAGGAGAGTGAGCACACCCTCCGCTCACTCGGCCGCGCAGCCTCCGTCGTGCATCAGCAGGCGGTCGCCCACACCTACCAGACCTACATGAAGCAGGCGCAGGTCTTGGCCTACAGCAACATCTTCCAGTACACGGCCGTCATCGCCCTGATGGTCGTGCCGCTCTGCTTCCTGATCTCGGCCAAGACCGCGCAGGGCGGCGGGGGAGGACACTGACATGACCTCCCGCATCTCCTCCCGCATCTCCTCCCGGCCCCGCCCGTGGCTGCGCGGCGGCGCGGCCCTCGCCCTATCCGGGCTGACGGCCTGCACAGTCGGACCGAACTTCCTGCCCCCCGCGGCGCCGCTCGCGGAATCGAGCGACTACCTCGACACCGGCCAGCCGGCCCGGACCCCGCTGCCGCTTCTCGCCCACACCAGCGCGGTGGAGCCGGCGGTGACGTGGTGGCTCGCCTTCCGCGATCCGATCCTGGCGCAGCTCGAGGACCGCGTCGCGGCGCAGAACCTCGACGTGCAGACCGCCACAGCGCGCCTGTTCCAGAGCCGGGCCCAGCTCGGCACCGCGGCCGCCGCCGGCCTGCCAACCCTCAACGGCCAGGGCAGTGTCTACCGGCAGCAATTCAGCAAGAACGGCACGATCGGCCTCCTGTCCAACTCCCTCGGCGGCGTCACGGGTGGCAGCGGCTCCAGCGCCTCCAGCAGCGACCTGACGGCGCCGCTGACCAACGGCTTCGAGAGCTACACGCTGGGCTTCGACGCCTCCTGGGAACTCGACCTGTGGGGCAAGGTCCGCCGGTCGGTGGAATCCGCCCAGGCGCAGGCGGACGCGGCCGCCGAGCAGCGGCGCGACGCGCTGGTCTCGAGCCAGGCGGAACTCGCACGCGACTACGTGCAGCTGCGCGGGACGCAGGAACAGATCCGGATCGACCTCGCCAACATCAAGGTCAACGAGCAGATCCTCGAAGTGGTGCGCATCCGCCAGCAGCGGGGTCTCGTCACGGGCCTCGACACGGCGAACGCCGCCCAGCAGGTCGAAGCGATCAAGGCGCAGCTGCCGCAGCTCCAGCAGCAGGAGATCCAGCAGATCAATGCCATCGCGCTGCTGCTCGGCGAGCCGCCGCTCTCCCTGTCGCAGGAGCTGGTGACCGGCCGCGCGATCCCGCCGGTGCCGCCGCGAATCCCCGTGGGGGTACCGTCGAGTCTCGTGCTGCGCCGCCCCGACATCCGGCGGGCCGAGGCCAACCTGCACGCGGCGGTCGCCGAGATCGGCGTCGCCGAGGCGCAGTTCTTCCCCTCCGTGACGCTGTCGGCGAGCCCGGTCGTCAACGCGGTCGATCCGGGCAAGATCTTCCGGGGCTCGTCCCTGCAATACATGAATGTGGGGCCGTCGATCTCCATCCCGCTCTTCGAGGGCGGTCGGCTCAAGTCGAACCTCGTCCTCCAGCGGGCCCGCCAGCAGGAGGCGGCGATCGCCTACCAGAAGGCGGTGCTCCAGGGCTGGCACGACGTCGTCAACGCGTTGGCTGCGCTCAGGGGCGACGAGGGCCGCCGGGCGCGGCTGGCGCGGCAGGTGGCCGATGCGCGGCAGGCGCTGGCGCTGTCCCGGGCGCGGTACACGCAGGGCGTCGAGATCTTCACCACCGTCCTCCAGGCCTCTCAGACCGTGCTGCAGGCCGAGACCAACCTCGTCCAGGCGACGGCGGCGATGTCGACTGACTTTGTGGCTCTGTCGAAGGCGCTGGGGGGCGGCTGGGAAAGCACCTTCCCGGCGGGTCCGACACCGGCGCTAGACCTGTCCCGGGTCTCTGTCCCGGCTGCCGATCTCACCCATGCGGGCGCCGGGCCGATTCTGTGAGATCAGGCCCGAGCGGCCTGGTGTCGGCGTCGCCTTGAATGCTTGCCCGAACGGCTTCTTCGCCTGGAAGAGCCGCCCGGCTGCGAGGCGGCAGCGCGAGGATCTCGTGCTGCTCACCCCTGTTCGCTCCACCTTCGCGCTCTCGCACGAGACCTATGGCAGCCCCGTGTGACGCACGAGCTGCACGAACAGGGCATGGCGGCAGGCCGGCGACGCGTGGCCTGGCTGATGCGGGACGACGGGCTCAGCGACGATGTGTTCCCCGGTCACGGAGAGCCTGCGATCCCTTGCCTAACGAGAATGTGTAGCAGTTGAAATTTATCGCCAGCATCGAAACAAAAATGGCAGTTCATGGCATAAATTCACGTCTATTTGATCCTGAATGCGAGTTAAATTGCCACCGATGGTCATTTTTGGAATCATTTATGGGGCAGTGCAGAGATACGGAAACAAATAGAAACGCGATTTGCATCCAAATTGCTCGATTGTTTCTGATAAACAGGGGTATTTTGTTGTAAAATGACCACATTTTCTTCGCGCTGTTCTTGAGCTGGATTAAGCCTCATTGCTCAACCGTGCCGACCCGCGCATGCTGATCCTGCATCGGGGCATCGCAGTCCAACGCCCCGTACAAGCCTGCCTTCAGATGCAGGCGGCGATGCACTTCGCGGCGAGATCCGGAAAACGGGCGCTGCCGCACCACGGGTCTCGAAGCTTTGAGGATATCGATGAGTGTCTTGAAAAGCGCGCTGCTTGCGTCTGCTGCAGCATTCATAGCGGCGGGGGGCAGCCCATGCCGCAGACCTGCCGGTCAATAAGGCTGTCCCCGTCGAGTACGTCCGCGTCTGTGGCGCCTATGGCGCCGGCTTCTTTTACATTCCTGGGACTGACACTTGCCTCCGTATCGGAGGCCGTGCGCGGTTCGAAGGTGGCTACCAGCCCAGCTACACCCGCCAAAGCGGCACCAACAGTGGTGACACCTCGGGATACCAGGGGCGCCTGCGCATCAATCTCGATGCCCGCACGCAAACCGCTTATGGGACCCTGCGAGCCTTCGTGCGCCTCGATGCCGGCGCCCGGACGGGCTACTCCGGTGTCGGCACTTCAGGGACCCAGCAGCGCATCGGTCAAGCCTTTCCCGGTCTCGGCATCGATCAGTTCGGCCGCGATCAGCAGTATGTGAATGTCGACAAGGCATTCATTCAGTTCGCGGGGCTCACCGCTGGTCGCGCCTCCTCATTCTTCGATTTCTACGCCCACGATTTCGAGTTCGCCGGCGCCACTCTCGGATCCGACGTGTTCTCTACAAATCTGCTGGCCTACACGGCGACCTTCGGCAATGGTTTGTCGGCGACCCTGTCCATAGAAGACCCTGTGTTCCGTCGAACCCCGATCTTCTCGCCGACGAACAACCCAGCTGGTGTCACGGTCAACGCCAGCGTTGCGAATTTCGCACAAAGCAATTCGCCAGCTCCGGTGTTCATCGGCTATACTAACGGTATTCCAACCCGCTATAGTCAGGTCGATGTGATCCAGCGCGAGCGGATGCCCGACTTCGTCGGCGTCCTGCGCGTCGATCAAGCCTGGGGCACGGCCCAGCTCTCAGCTGCGGCGCACGAGTTGAACGTCGGCGACGTGGCCAACGGCGCCGGTACGGGCACGGGCTCAAACGTGAGCATCCCACACACCAACAGTGTGTACGGATGGGCCGTACAGGGCGGCTTGAAGATCAACACGCCCTTCATCGCGCCGGGCGACTCCCTCTACTTGCAGGGCGCCTATGGAAATGGCGCGCAGATGTACACCGGGTACTGCGCCTATACCGGCTGCTACACGCAGAGCACGCAGACCATTCAGGGCCAGAAATTCAATCAGTATTTTGCCGACGCTACACTCAATCCATTCACCGGTCAGCTTGAGACGTCAACGAGTTTCACGACCACGATCTCGTATCTGCACTACTGGACGCCGGAATGGCGCTCGGCCTTCTTCGGCTCGTATGGCGAGCAGAGCTTCTCGAATGGGGCCCGCCTTGCGCAAGGTGCCATCTTCAGCCTAGAAAACCCCAACGGTACGAATGCCTTCGGCTCCAACGCCGTCGGTGTGCCAGGCACTCGGTTCTACCAGCTGAGCCAAGCGCTGCGCGACACCTACCAGTTCGTCGCTGGTGGCAGCATCATCTGGTCGCCGGTCAAAGACCTCGATATCGGCGTCGAGGCGTTCTACACGCAAATCGGACTGAAGAGCGGCCGCGCTATCGATTTGGACAAGAGCCCGACGGCCTACTCCAACATCTCCGGCATCAACAACGGAACCTTCGCTGTTGCCACCGCGACGAAAGACTCGATCTCTCAGGTTCGTTTCCGCGTCCAACGCGATTTCTAATTCCAGATCGAGACCGGTTATCTCCAAAGCTTCCCGGTCTTGATGTCCCCGTGCAAAGGGACCTTACTCACCCGGCCTTTGTGCCGGGTTTTTTGTGTCCGACGATGCGACAATGCGGCAATGCGGCAGAGCCGACATCCATCGCCGCCCGATGCCCTCCGAAAGGGCCTGGGCAAGGTGCAAATACTCTTTGGAAGAGGCATGGATATATGAGAGATTTAACGCGCGGATCTGACGAATTTTATGCGGAAATGAATCGGCAACATCGATCGCGATATTGTGTTCAATGTACGGTCATGCCGTGTGCATTGGCACACTGCGTTCAAGGTGCGACCGATCAGGCCGGATCGATAGTGGCCAATCCGTGTTTGACACCACCCAGGGGATAATGCCCCACGTTTCTCTACGGTGCATTCTGTGAAAAAGATCGTTCTGTGTGCAGTCTTCGCTGCAATCCTCGCGACCCCTGCCGTCGCACAGGCGGTGATCGAGACGCCGACCAGCACAACCGTCGTCGTCCCGCCTGGCGCGCCAGGCGTGATCACGCGTCAGCCGGGCTCCACCGGCGATGAGGATGCGTTCACCTACTCGCCGTCCGGCCGAGCGGAAGATGGCATCGCAACGGACTCGGCCGCCGCCGGCAATGAAGCACAGCCCTCACGCGTCGGTTCGACCGGGAGCGGCGGAGGCAAGTGACGCTCTAGGGTGTGGACTTGATCAGCACCGGAAGGCGATGACGGCGGCCAGAGCGAGGGCCGAGGCGTAGTTGCGGGCGAGTTTGTCGTAGCGGGTGGCAATGCGGCGCAAGTCTTTGAGGCGGTTGGAGGCTGCTGTCGAGGGCGGCTGCATCGCCTGACCATTCGGCCTTGGCCAGCGCGGCGAGCGTGGATTTCCAGAAGCCGCGCCGCGATCGGCGGTTGAAGCGGGCGTAGACCGTGGTACGCGGGCCGTAGGCGACCGGGCAATCGCGCCAGCGAGAGCCCGATGTCAGCACGTGCAGGATGCCCGAAATGATCTGCCGGTCGTCCTTCCGCTCGGGTCCGGGCTGATCTTTGGGCATGAACGGTTCGATCGCCGCCCACTGCTCGTCGGACGAGCCAGAACAGGTCCGCCATCGCCACCTCCAGGCCGCAAAACGGCCGCCCGGAATCACAAAACGACAAACTCTGCAACGCCTTGGTTCGGTCCACACCCAGCTGAAAGACCTGAGATTTGCGTGTTCCGGCCCCTCGGCTTCAATGGCGAGGGGCTTCGAAACCAGCCCGGGAGCAATGCGCCCAACCCGGACGGTCAAAACCGATGGACAACGCCCCCGAAGCAGACGTCGAGCCAGACAGATTCACAGGTCAGGGCGGGCCGGAGCACCGCGTCGGCGGCGTGCTGGTTGGCGGAGATTCGCAGGAATTCGAAGGGCGCGCGATCGCTCCGGCGTGATGTCGACGCCCCGTGACGCGTCGTCAGGGGACCAAAGCGGTGGAGCCCCGTCTCACACCGCGCCCCTGAATCGAACCGTAGGCGGTGCACCCGCCTCAAGCAGGCCCGCCAATTTCTCCAGTGCCTCTCGAAGCGTTTCGCGATCGGGCGCTGCGTTGACGCAGACCCGGACGGTATCGCTTTGGTACAACGACGACACCTCGAACAGGCTGATCGGCGTAACCCCGACCCCGGCTTCCTCCGCGGCCTGCGTATAGGCTTCCGCCGACCAGCCGTTCCCCAACTTCAGACAGAAATAGTACGCGTTCGGTTGGGTGAGGATGGCTTGCCGAGGCAGGAGACCAGCCACGAGTGCCTGCCGCGCTTGCGTTTCCGCACGCATCGCGGCGACGACTTGATCGATCCGCCGCGACTCCAGAAGGCGCGTCGCCCATTCCGCGTTGAACGGCGATGCCATCAGCGTGGTCGCACGCAGCGCGATACCGAAAGCAGAGACCAGCTGCCGGGGCACCCGCAGGAAGCCGATGCGCAATCCCGGGCCCGCAAGCTTCGACAAGCTTGAGATGTGCACGACCCGGTCCGGCGCTGATGCAGCCAGCGGTCTCAGGATTGGGTCGGGCAGGAAGCCGTAGACATCATCCTCGACGATCAGGACGTCGTGGCGCGCACAGATTTCGGCTACCTCCCGCCGCCGTTCGTCCGACATCGTGGCGGTGGTCGGGTTGTGCAGCGTCGGCGTGCAGACGAGGACTTTCGCTCGGGTCCGGCGGCAGACCACGTCGAGGTATTCGGGCACGATGCCTTCGCGATCCATGCGGACCCCAACCAGCGAGCGACCCAGCATGCCGGCCGCGGATTTCAGGCCGTAGAAGCTCAGCTCCTCGGCCAGGACGGCATCGCCCGGATGCGTCAGCGCCATCAGGGAGAGCAGCAGGCCGTGCTGGCCGCCGCAGGTGACCAGCACCTCGTCGGCCCGGGCTTCAATCCCGAAGCGACCGAGCCATCGTGCTGCAATGGTCCGATGCCTGAGAAGACCGACGTCGACTTGGCTCGCGAGCAGGCCCCCGAGATCGACGGCGCCGTCGAGTTCGGGGCGGATCAGCGCCAGCGCAGGGTGATGCATCGCATGCGCCGGGAAGTTGTGGGACAGGTCGACGAAGGTCTGGCGTGGGACCGGCTCCCGAAGGGATGGCGGTCCGTCCGGATCCTGCACTGGGTTGAGGAAGGTGCCGCGGCCGACCTCGCCTCTGACAAGGCCCAGCCGCTGCATCTCGGCATAGGCCCGGCTGACCGTCCCGATGTTGAGCGACAGCCATGCGGCCAAGTCGCGCTGCGGCGGCAGCCGATCGCCCGGTCGCAAGACGCCGGCCCGCAGCGCGATCTCGACCGCGCCGACGATGGCCGAATAGCGAGCCCCGGCCGTCCGCTCGACGGCATCGATCCATCCGGGTCGACTCATACCTGCACCGATTGTCCCACACATTGTCTCGGTCGGACCGCAGCCACGACCGAAATTCAAGCGCGATGCCGCTCATATCCGCGCGCCAGGTCCGACAATGTCGCCTAACTTGATCATGACAATACGGTCCCGACCCTGGGTCTGGGACATCACGCGGGGCAAGCCTGCGGAACGGAGATCGCGGTGCCGAAGCCAGAATCAGACCCGTCGGCCATGCTCTTCCACATGGTCTCCGACGGGCCGCAGCCGGTCGCTCCCTTCAGTCACGCGGTCGAGGTCGACGGCTTCGTCTTCGTCACGGGGCAGATGCCAGACACGCCGTCCAACCCCGGCCTCCTGCCGGACGGCATCGAGGCGCAGACCCGCAACGTCATGGCCAACCTCACAACGATCCTGGCCGGGCTCGGCCTGGGATTGGAGCACGTGGTCGTCGCGCGGGCCTTCCTGACGGAGTTCAAGCGCGACTACGCGGCGTTCAACGCGACGTACAAATCCTTCTTCCCGCACGACCGCCTGCCGGCGCGAACCTGCGTAGGCACGACGGGGCTCGCCTACGATGCCTTGGTCGAGATCGACCTGATCGCCCGTCGGGGCGCCGCGCCATCCCTTTCGTCGAGCGAGCAAAAGGACTGAGCCATGGCTTCCGTTCGGGACAAGATCCTCGCCATCGCCGCCGCGGCGGCGCTGAGCTTGAGCTTCGGGGCATCCCAATCCTCTGCCGCGAGCCTCGACGACATCAAGGCCAAGGGGTCCATGGTCGTCGCGACCGAGGACAGCTACAAACCGTTCGAGTACGTCGAGAACGGCAAGCCGATGGGCCTCGACCAAGACCTCCTCGCGCTGCTGCGCAAGGAGGCGCCTTTCAAGATCGACCAGCAGATCATACCCTGGACGGGGCTTCTGGCCGGGGTCGCGACCGGGAAATACGACGTGGCCCTGACGGCGGCCGTCATCACCCCCGATCGGATCCAGAGCCTGAGCTTCACGATGCCGATCGCCGAAGCGACGCAATACTACGTCGTCCGCGCGGACGAGACCCGGATCAAGGGTGTCCCCGACTTGGCCGGCAAGACGGTCGGCGTGCAATCCGGCGGCGCGTCCTACGCGGCCCTGGCCGATCTCGAACCCACGCTGGCGAAGACAGGCGGAAAGCTCGGCAAGGTGGTGCAGTACACTTCGCTGCCGGAGGCATATCAGGACCTCGCCAATGGCCGGCTCGACTACGTGATCAATGGCGTCGTCAACCTCGTCAGCCTGACGAAGGACCAGCCGAAACGCTTCAGGATGGGCGAGGCGGTCGGCGCGCCAACCTATGCGGCCTGGGCCGTCGCCAAGGGGAACGACGGCCTCCTGGCCTACCTCGACCAGTTCATGGCGAAGGTGCGCGCAAGCGGAGAGCTCTACGCTCTGCAGGAGAAGTGGCTCGGCCGGGCCTTCAAGGACATGCCGTCCGCACCGACCAAGTAGCCTGGGAGCGCGGGGCGACAGACCCGGACGCGGAGAGTGACGGCCATGACGTGGCCAGCGATACGCACCATCCTCGACGGCGCGGTGGTTACCGCCGCGCTGGCAGCGGTCAGCATACTGCTGAGCCTGCCTCTGGGCCTCCTCCTCGCGCTCCTGCGTGAAGGCCGCATTCCCGGGGTCCCGGCTCTTCTCGCCGCTTTCGTCAGCCTCGTCCGGGCGACGCCGTTCGTAACGCTCGTCCTATTCGTCTACTTCGTCCTGCCGGCGGCCGGATTGGAGCTCGAACCGGTTCCGGCCGCCATCGTCGCGCTCACGCTGAATACGGCGGCGTTCAGCAGCGAGATCTGGCGCTCGGCACTCGTGACGTTTCCCCGGGATCAACGTGAGGCGGCTGCCGCCTTCGGCATGTCGGAGCGAGCCACCTTCATCCGCATCGTCTTCCCGCAAATCTGGCGGGCCAATCTCGGGCCCCTGGTCAGCGAGGTCACGATCCTCCTGAAGTGCACCCCAGCCGTGGCCGTTATCGGGGTGGTCGAGATCACCCGCGCAGCCGGCCGGATCGGCGCAGAGACCTACGAGCCGCTGCCTCCCTTCCTCGTCGCGACGCTCATCTACACCGCGCTGATCGCGACGCTCGTGCGCGGCCAGCGCGTCGTCGAGCGCAGGATCGCCCGGCGCTTCGGATTGGCGCGCCCGTGAACGGACTTCTGGTCGTCTGGGAGAGCCGGGACGTCTTCCTCTGGGGGGCGGCCAACACCCTGTCGCTCGTACTGGGGTGCCTCCTGCTCAGTATCCCGATCGGCATCCTCGGCGCCGTCGTGCTCACGGAGGCGCCGGATCCGCTGCGCCGCCTGTTCGCCGAGGCCGTCGATCTCCTGCGGTGCGTGCCGTTCCTGCTGCTCGCCTACGTCGTCTATTACGGCCTCCCCGAACTCGGCCTCAGACTCGATCCCTGGTGGGCCGGACTGATGTCGCTCACGGTCTACACGACGGCCTACCTCGCGGAGATCTTTCGGGCGGCCTTCCGCGCCGTCGCTCCGGACAACATCGAGGCGGCGCACGCCTTCGGCCTGTCCCGCAGCCTGATCTACCGACGCATCATCCTGCCCCAGGTCGCCATCACCGCTGCCCCGGTGATCGGGAACCAAGTGATCACGACCATCCGGGACAGCGCGCTCCTCATGATCATCACGGTGCAGGAACTGACCTTCGCGGCGAATTTCGTCAGTGCGAACCATTTCACGCCCTTCGCGCCGTTCGCCGCCGCGGTCGGTCTCTACCTGCTCATGTCGTTCGTGGTCGAGGCGGGCGTGCGCCGCATGGAGCGGGTGAGGAAGGGACGCTATGGCTGAGACTGACGCCGCGATCTCGGTCCGGGGTTTGTGCAAGGATTTCGATGGGTTCGAAGTCCTGCGTGACATCGACCTCGACCTCGCGCCCGGCACGACGACCTGCATCCTGGGGCCGAGCGGCTCGGGCAAGTCGACCTTTCTGCGCTGCCTCAACTGGCTTGAGGAGCCGAGCGCGGGCTCCGTTCACATCGACGGCAAGCCCATCGGGCGGAGCGGGGATGGCAGGGCCACGAGGCCGATGGCACGGCGCGAGCTGGCGTCCACGCGAACCAGCATCGCCATGGTGTTCCAGCACTTCGCCCTCTGGCCGCATCTGACCGTGCTCGGCAACGTGACCGAGGCGCCGGTCCACGTCCTCGGCCGTCCCAAGCGAGAGGCCGAGGAGGAGGGCCGCGCGATCCTGGCCCGTGTCGGCCTCACCGAGAAGGCCGACGTCTACCCGCACACGCTGTCCGGCGGTCAAAAGCAGCGCGTCGCGATCAGTCGCGCGCTCGCCATGAGGCCCAAGGTCATCCTCTTCGATGAGCCCACCAGCGCCCTCGACCCCGAGATGGTCGGAGAGGTGCTGAGCGTCATCCGCGAGCTTGCGCGGGAGGGGCTGACCATGGTGATCGTAACCCATGAGATGAGCTTCGCGCGCGAAATCGCCGACACAATCGTCTTCATGGACGGGGGCCGCATCCGAGAGATTGCGGCGCCAACGGATTTCTTCACCAATCCTCAGTCCGACCGGGCCCGACGGTTCATCTTCCGACCTTGATGGACCCTATAATCTCTCGCAGTACGACGTCTTTCTGAGCAAACGCACCGATGTGAGTGTTTGCTGCGATGGGATGGCCGCATCCGCCAAAGGCAGATTCCGGCTTGCGCCTTGTTTCCGTTGAAAGTTTTCAGAAGACGATTTTGCTGGAGCGGGTGAGCAGACACGTTGCTGAAGAAGCCCGTGCAGAACAGGTGTTCTTTGTCGGGTGCCCAGATTGAACCGAGGTGCGCGCGAGGCCTCGCAGTCATCCAAGTATGAGGACGTTCTTGGATGAGAAGTCTCGACTGATCGTTGTGAAACATCTGACGAATCCGTGATCAAGCAGCACATCCTTGCCAACGCGCCGGCTCATCAGCCTCAGCGACGGGGCTAATTCCTCGATTCGATGCTGCTTGCCTCGACCAACTGCCCCTCCATCGTCCTTTCCCTGATGCGGCGGCAGATGACATTCCGTCTGCGCTTGGCGCTGTGTGACGGCCGCCTTAGCAATGTTCGCCTGCGGCCGGACTCGGTGCGGCGCGGCAGGCAAGGCTGTCACGCCGTCTCCAAAGAGGGGCTGGCCGAGCCCGTCGCTCGGCCAGAATTGGCAAGCCTCAGCCTGGAGCCAAGCCGAGCAGCGTGCCGAGTGGGACCGACAGGGTGAAGCCGCCGTAGAAGCCGTCCTTGGGGCGGCGCGCCGTGTAGGGATTGAAATAGGAATTGCCGTTCACGAGGTACTGGACCACCGGCTCAAGGATCACGCCGCCCGGCATGGCGAAATGGGCATTGAGCTCGAATACGAACTTGTCTCGGGAGAAGGGAGCGCCCGACCCGCCCGAGATGAAATTCGCGTCGGCGAGGAAGCGCGTGTAGTTCTCGTTGAGGCGCTGCCAGTTGATCTTGATGCCGTAGGTGTCGAGGGGACGGCCCTGGTCCGGCGCCTGCAGGAGCAATCCGACGAAGCTGTTGAAGCGGATCGGGATCGTCGGATCGAAGGCATATCCGGTCCCGGTATAGACCGAGATCGCGGTCGGGTGGGGATTGACCTCGCGTCCGCCATCGGCCCGCCAGAGGGTCTGCGTGCCGGTCAGCACAATCCCTGACGTCCCGGATTTCTGGAGGACCGGCGTGCCGGGATTGAGGCCTTTGGACGTGCCGAAGACGGTCTTGAAGTTGTCGTCATGATCGGCCGAGTTGTAGAAACCCGTCAACGAGGCGCGTCCGGGATAGGCTTCCTGCGTGTAATCGGTCACGCGGCCGATCTCGAACATGGCGAGGGCGCCCGACAGGCGCTCATAGCCCCAATCGTAGCCCGAGAGCACGTTGGTTCCGGGATTCACGCTGAAGGCGCCGGCCTGGATGTACGTGGTCGGCGATGTCTTGTAGGCGAAGTTCGCCCCCCAGACCGAGTAGAGCGGCGAGGTCCAGCCTGCATTGAAATACAGGATGTCCTGGAAGCAGGAGTTGATCGAGTTGCAGGGCGGCAGGGCGTAATAGCGGCCCGGATGGGTGCGGCCGACCTCGATGACGAGGCGGTCGTCCAACAGCTTCTGCTGATAGGTCAGGAGCGACAGGCGGTTGTCGTTCGGATTGTAGGGCGGCTGATACCCGATCGTGGTATCGCCGATGTCGCCGGCCATGTTGAGGTTGCGCACCAGCCCGAAGAGCGTCTCGGTGAAATTGATGCTGCCGCCCGCGATGCCGGCAAGCTTCTGCATGTCCGCCGTCATCGACAGGACGAAATAGGCGGAGTTCGATTGCTGCCCCGTGCGCAGACCCGCGGACGGGTTGGCTTGGTAGAAGTCGTACATGTTGATGTCGAAGGTGAAGCCGGCCGCCGCCATCTCGGTCGCCCAAGGCGCGAGCGGACCGACGCGGATTGGCGACGTCGCCTTTGCTGCGATATCCGGGTTCGTCCGCGCCTGCGTCTGGTCGCTCAATGTCTCCACCGGCGTCGCGGTCTGAGCCGCGGCCGGAAGTGCGGTCAGGCTCGATCCGAGCACGAGCAGACCCAGGACCGCGCCGGTCCCGGATGGTGAGGCGAAGCGCGAAATGTCCCCGATCATCGTGATCTCCGTTCGGGGGTCCGGCCGGCGCATGCCCGGGCGCGGACCGGCCGCGGGGCGGCAGGCCGAGCGGCCGGGAGCCGTCGGGACCCATTCGGTGCCGGTGGTGTGACTGGTTCGGCGTTCTGCGCGCCTTCTCGATGACGGGCCGATCACGGTTCGGTCGTCAGCCGAATCCGGTCTCGCCGAAGGACACCGCTACTCTTGCGGGTCCGAGCTCATCGCTGCCTCAACGTGTCATGAGAGATTCTGCATCGTCAATGGGGCGTGCATGGTTTTTGTGTAGTCTGACCGAGTCGAGATTTTTCGGCCACAGTTGAGCGTGGGAGGGCGGATCGACCCGTCGTGGTGGAACTGCGATTTAATCCCGCTACTTTTGCTAAAGACGCCGGAAGACCGTCTACTTTGCGTTGTATCTTCGCGAGTTTGCGTCTCGGATCGGCTCGATACATGAAGTCGAGGGCGCTTTTGCTCATCGCATGGGCATTTTCGGTGCCAACGGACCGATAATCGGCAGCGTGTTTACTCTGTGAGCGCGGTGCTCACACGTCACGCACCGTCGCGTCTACGCGCGGCGACGATCGCGAGTCCGCCGTACTCCGGCAATGCACGACACTGGCACATGGCTTGCTGTGTGGTTTTTGACCGATGTGTGTCGTCGGTTCGAAGGTGGAGGGCGACGGGATGGATCGCAGGCGGTTCCTTCAGCGGCTCGGTACGATCGCCGCGTGCGCGCAGATCAACCCCGACTTCCTGATCGCCTCGGCCTTCGCCCAGAGCGCACGGCCTCTGGTCTTCCTGTCGGCGGAGAACATCACCGGGAACTGGGACCCGACGGCCCACACGACGCTCTCGCAGAAGAACATCGAGGGTTTCGTGATGGGATTCCTCACCCGCACACCGATGACGCTCGATGATCCGGGCAAGGTGGTCTACGAACTGGCGACCGACATCAAGCTTCTCGACCCGCACCGCCTGCAGATCACCCTGCGCGACGGGGTCACATTCCACGACGGGAAGCCCTTCAAGGCCGAGGACGTGAAGGCGACCTTCGAGTACGGCGCGCAGCCCGATCGACCGGCGCAATGGTATCCCGGACCGACCGACACGCTCACGATCACGACGCCCGACGACCGTACGGTGATCGTCGACACGACGAAGGGCGGCTACCCGGCGCACCTCTTCGTCTTCCTGGCCTCGTTCCTGCCGATCATGTCGGCGAAGGACGTGGCCGAGGGCCCCGGCGGCGTCCTCGCCAAGCGCCTCAACGGCACAGGCCCGTTCCGCTTCGTCGAGCAGCGCGGCAACACCACGGTGCTCAAGGCCCACGAGGGCTACTTCAAGGGGAAGCCGGCGATTCCCGGCATCGACTTCACCTTCACGGCGGATTCGACCACCCGGATGCTCTCCCTGATGAACGGGCAAGCTTCCATCGTCGAGCGCCTGGAGCCCGAGCAGGTCGAGACCGTCAAGGGCAACCCGAAGATCGCCGTCAGCCGGATCGTCTCGGTCGAGAACAAGTATCTGTGGTTCCGTTGCTCCAAGCCGCCGTTCAACGACGTCCGCCTGCGCCTCGCCGCCTGCCACGCGATCGACCGGAGCGTGATCCTCGATGTCCTCGGCTCCGCGGGCCACGCCTCGTCGAACTTCGTCTCGCCGGTGAAGTTCGGCTATGTCGACCTGAAGAACTATCCCGCCTACGACCCCGACAAGGCGCAGGCGCTGCTGGCGCAGGCCGGCTTCCCGAAAGGGAAGGGCTTGCCGCCGCTGGAATACATCACCTCGGTCGGTTTCTACCCGAAGACCAAGGAATACGGTGAGATCATCACCGCGATGCTGAACGAACAGGGCTTTCCGGTCACCCTCACCGTGCTGGAACCCGCGGCCTGGAACGAGCGCCTCTATCATCGCCCCGGCGGCGGGCCGGGCCACATGATCGATTGCGGCTGGTCGACCGGATCGCCCGAGCCCGACTTGGTGCTGCGCACGCATTTCCACGCGTCGTCGCACCGCATCACGGGTCTGGAGGATCCGGAGGTCGACGCGAGCCTCGACAAGGAGCGGAACGCGCCGACCCTGGAGGCGCGCAAGACGATCCTGCAGACCGAGACCATGCCGCTCCTGGCCGCCAAGGCGCCGGCCCTCTCGCTTTTCACCTCGGCGATGATCCACGCGATGCAGGCCGACCTGAAGGGCCTCTTCATCTATCCCGACGGCTCGATCGACGCCGCACGCACGGCCTGATCTGCACCCCATCCCCGCCGCCTCCGGCGGCGCGTCACCCGTAGCCCCATCGCCCGATGTTCGTGCTCAGCTTCCTCGCCCGGCGCCTCGCGCAGGGGGCGATCATCATCACCCTGGTCTCGCTCCTGATCTTCACGCTCCTGCGCGTCGTTCCGGGTGACCCGGTGCGCCTGATGGTCGGCGGGATGGCGCCGGATTCCCTCGTGGAGCAGATCGCCAACCGGATGGGCCTGCGCGATCCGATCCTGGTCCAGTTCGGCCGCTACGCCGGGCAGGTGGTGCGCGGCGACCTCGGCCACAGCTTCGTGCGGCCTGCCAACGGCGCGGCCACGGGCGGCGCGAATTTCGACGACGCGACCCGGGCCGAGCGCGCGCCTGTTGCCGCCCTCATCGGCGAGGCCCTGCCGATGACCCTGCAGCTCGCTGCCCTGGCCCTGGCTTTCGCCCTGGCCTTCTCGTCGCTCGTCGGCATCGCCGCGGGGCTGAGACCGGGCGGCCTCGCGGACAGGTTCGCGTTCGCGGTCTCGTCGATCTTCATCTCGCTGCCGAACTTCTGGCTCGCGATCGTGCTCGCGCTGCTGTTCTCGGTGAAGCTCGGCTGGCTCCCGGCGGTCGGCTACGGGGGCTTCTCCTACACGATCCTCCCGGCCATCGTGCTGGCGGTGGAACTGTCGCCGGTGCTGATCCGCACCCTCTCGGGCGCCGTGGCCGCCCAGATGGGCGAGGCCTATATCGCGGTCGGCCGCATCCGCGGTCTCACGGAGACGCGGATCGTCGGGGCGCATGTCCTGCGCAACGCCGCCGTACCGCTGCTCAATCTCCTCGGCGTCCAGTTCTCCAGCCTGCTCGGCGGCGTGATTATCGTCGAATACATCCTCGACTATCCCGGACTCGGCCTGCTCACCATCAACGCCGTGCTCCAGCGCGACTTCCCGCTGATCCAGGGCATCGCCATCGTCACCAGCGCGATCTTCGTCGTGATCAACATCCTCGTCGATCTGGCCGCCACGATCATCGATCCGAGGCTCGCCTACTGATGGGCGTCGAGTCGAGCCTCACCCTCGGGTCCGTCCCGGTCGATACAGGACGCTCCCGCTCGATCGGGCGCCGCATCCTCGGACGGGCGGCCCGGGCGACCGGGTTCCGCATCGGCCTCGGTCTGCTCGGTGTCCTGGTCCTGGCCACCGTCCTCTATCCCGAGCTCAGCGGCCTCGATCCCGGCAAGATGGATGTCCGCGCCCGCCTGCTGCCGCCGCTCTTCGCCGGTCCGCACTGGAGCTGGATACATCCGCTCGGCACGGACCAGATCGGCCGCGACATGCTCGTCCGCTGCCTGATCGGCTTGCGCTACTCCTTCCTGATCGGCGTCGCCTCGACCGCGCTGACCCTCGTCATCGGCTGTGCGCTCGGGATGGTCTCGGGCTATTTCGGCGGCCGGACCGACGCGGTGCTCATGCGCATCACCGACGCGCAGCTCTCGATCCCCATGATCATCCTGGCGATCGCCGTGCTCGGCGTGTCCCGGCCGACGATCCCCGCCATCATCCTCGTGCTCGGGCTGTCGAACTGGCCCGTCTACGCCCGCGTGATGCGCTCCGTCGCCATGGCCGAGCGCGGTCGCGAGTACGTCCGGGCCGCGCAGGTCTCGGGGGCCACCCATGCCCGGATCGTGCTGACGCTGCTGACGCCGCTCCTCGTGCCGCCGATCCTGTTCACGTCGGTGCTCGACATCGCCCGGATGATGATCTTCGAATCGACGCTGGGCTTCCTCGGTCTGGGCGTGCAGCCGCCGACGCCGACCTTCGGGAACATCATCGCGGATGGCCGGAAGTATCTGCTGAACGCGTGGTGGATCGCCACCATGCCGGGCGTGTTCCTCGGCCTGACGCTCATCGGCCTCAACCTGATCGGCGCGGCGTGCGAGCGCGCGCGCAACGCGATCCACGGAGGCGCCTGATGGACATGCCGCCGGTCCTGTCCGTCCGCGACCTGAGCGTCGACCTCGCCGGGCCCATCGGCGGGCGGCGGATCCTCGACGCCATCGCGTTCGACGTCGCGCCGCGGGAAATCGTCGGCGTCGTCGGCGCCACCGGCGCGGGGAAGACGGTCCTGGCGAAGGCCCTGGTCAACGGCCTCGAGCCGCCGCTCACCGCGCGCGGAACGGTGCGCTTCCGCGGGCAGGACATTCTCGGTCTCGCCCCGCGCGCGATGCGGCCCCTGCGCCGGGAGATCGCCTATGTCGGCGCCAACCCGATGGGCGCTCTCGACCCCACGCTGCCCGTCGGCCACCAGATCGCCGAGAAGATGCGGGCCGTGAATCCCGCCGTCGCGGCGGCGGAGGCGCGCCGCCGGGTCGTCGCGCTGCTCGACGCGGTCCGGATACCCTCCGCCGCCCGGCGCTTCCACGACTACCCGTCGCAGTTCTCCGGCGGCATGATGCAGCGCGCGCTGCTGGTGGACGCGATGATCTCGGATCCGGCGCTCCTCGTCGCCGACAACGTCACCCAGCCCCTCGACGTGACCGTGGCCGCGCAGGTCATCCGCCTGATGCGCGAGCTCACGGAGCGCTTCCACACGGCGATCCTGTTCGTCTCCTCGTCGCTCCCGGTTGCCCGGGAAGCCGCGTCGCGCACGCTCGTCATCGATTCCGGCCGCCTCGTCGAGGAGCAGCCGACCGAGGCCCTGATCGCCCGGCCGCGGCACGCCTACACCCGCGACCTGGTCGCCCAGATCCCGACCATCTGGACCCGCTCCCCCGCGTTGCCACGCACCGGCGAGCCTGCGTGCGACCGGTCCGAATCGAGCCCGGTCATCCGCCTGGAGGACGTGTCGCAGACCTACCGGGTGCGGGAGCGGGGGACCTTCGCGGGGACGAGCGCGCTCCGCGCCGTGCGCAACGTGACCTTCGACATCCACAAGGGCGACAGCTTCGCGGTGGTCGGTGAGAGCGGCTGCGGCAAGTCGACGTTGATGCGCCTGCTCAGCCGCCTGGAGCGCCCCAGCGGCGGCCGGATCCTGTGCGACGGGCAGGACATCGCGCCGCTCGCGGGACCGGCACTCCTCGGGTTCCGCCGCAAGCTCCAGCTCGTGCTGCAGGACCCGTTCAACTCGCTGCCACCCCGCACCGGCATCGGCGCGATGCTTGAGGCGCCCCTGCGCACCCACGGATGGCGGGATGCCGGCCGTATCCGCGAGCGCGTCCGCGCGGTCATGAACGATGTCGGCCTCAGCCCCGCGCTCTACGACGCGCTGCCCGTGGGCCTGTCCGCGGGCCAGCGCCAGCGCATCAACGTCGCCCGCGCGATGGTGCTCGAGCCCGAGATACTTCTGATGGACGAGACGCTCTCGTCGCTCGACCAGACCGAGCAGTTCCGGCTGCTCGCCCTGTTCGAGAAGCTCCAGCGGGCACACGGCCTCACCTACATCTTCATCAGCCACGACCTCGCGATGGTGCGCAAAGCCTGCAACCGCATCGCCGTCATGTACCTGGGGGAGGTCGTGGAACTCGCCGACAACGAGCGCCTGTTCTTCGATCCGGGGCACCCCTACACGAAGGCCCTGCTGTCGGCGATGCCGACCCTGGAGGAGCGCCGCTACCGCCCCGAGGAGTGCCTCCTCGACGGCGAGCCGCCGAGCCCGATCGACCTTCCGGCCGGCTGCGCCTTCCGCTCGCGCTGTCCCCGCGCCTTCGCGCCCTGCGCGGCCGAGGGGCCGCACCTCGTGACGCGCGGCGCGGGCGCGCTCGCCGCCTGCCACCGCGTCACGGCTCCCGGCGCGCGGCCGGTCCACGCCGACGCGGCAGGTTAACAGATGACGCAGTCCGATGAATTGCGGCCCGTCGAGGACCATGCCAACCCGTTCCTAGGTTGCGTCCCGTCACGAGGGATTACAACCCTGGGGAGACGGACGCCGATGAGTATAACCGAGCCGCGCCTGCAACTGATCCTGACGGAGTTGCAGCGCGACGGTCGCGTATCGGTCAACGAGTTGGCGAGCCGCCTCGGAATCAGCACCGAGACGGTCCGGCGCGACCTGCGGGACCTTGAGATGCGCGGGCATGCCCGCCGGGTCTACGGCGGCGCCGTCATCGACCAGAAGAAGGACGATCAGCCCTTCGACGAGCGGGCGCGCGTCGGCATGCGCGAGAAGGCGCGCATCGCGACAGCCGCCCTGGCGCTGGTGGAGGACGGCATGACCGTCTTCATCGATACCGGCACCACGACCCTGGCCTTCGCCCGGCAGTTGGTCGGCCGGCGGATCACCATCCATACCAATTCCATCGGCATCGCCACCCTGTTCGCCGACGATCCGCAATCGCAGGTGACCGTGCTCGGCGGCGAGATGAAGCCGCATTACCGCGGGCTGTTCGGCCACCGCACCGTCGCGGCCGTGCGCGAGCACGTCTACGACCTCGCCGTCATGGGCATCGTGACCGTGCATCGCGAGCACGGCTTCATGGATCTCGGCCAGGAGGAAGCGGTCCTGCGCCGCGCCGCCGTCGAGCAGACCCGGCGCTCGGTGATCCTGGCCGACAGCTCGAAATTCGGGCGGCTCGGCACGATCCGGACCCTCGGTCTCGGCGACGTCGACACGCTCGTCACCAACGCGCCCCTGGCGAGCGACTTCGCCGACGCCTTCCGACACCTGAACGTGGATGTGCTCCATGCCTGAGACACCGTCGCCGTCCTCCGTGCGGATCGATGCCGCTCGCCTCCACGGGATGATGGACGCCGTATCGCGCTTCGGTGGCGGCGGCGACGGGTCGATGACGCGCCTCGCGCTCTCGGCCCAGGACGGCGCCGCCCGCGACTGGCTCGGCGGCTGGTTCCGGGAGAACGGGTTCACGCCGCAGGTCGACCGGATCGGCAACCAGTTCGGCCGCGTCGACCTCGCCGGGGGCAACGCGCCGACGATCATGGTCGGCTCCCACCTCGACAGCCAGCCCAATGGCGGCCGCTTCGACGGTGCTCTCGGCGTCGTCGCGGCCTGCGAGGCGATCCGTGCCGTGCGTGCGTCCCTCGCGGAGCGCGGGCTGAGGTCGGCCTGCAACTTCGTCGTCGCCAACTGGACCAACGAGGAGGGCGCCCGCTTCCAGCCGAGCCTCCTCGGCAGCAGCGTGTTCGCCGGCCAGGCCGAGCTGGCCTGGGCCCTGGAGCGGCGCGACGGCGCCGGGATCGCGGTCGACGAGGCCCTGGCGGCGATCGGCTATGTGGGAACCGACACGGTCCCGGTGCCGGACGCGTTCATCGAGCTCCACATCGAGGGCGGCCCCGTGCTGGAGCGCGAGGGGAAGCGGTTCGGCGCCTTCACCCGCTACTGGGGGGCCACCAAGTACCGCCTCGCCTTCCTCGGTCGGCAGGCCCATACCGGCCCGACCCCGATGGCCGAGCGCCGGGACGCCCTGCTGGCGGCCGCCTACCTGATCGCCGACCTGAAGGACATGGTGGCCGATTACGGGCTCGACCTGCACACCTCGGTCGGGCGGCTGGAGGTCTTCCCGAACTCGCCCAACACCGTCCCGAGCGAGGCGGTGCTGTTCATCGAGCTGCGCTCCGGCGCGCCGGCGATCCTGGAGGAGGCAGAAGCACGGCTCAGGACGTTCATCGCCGCGGCGGCGGCGCGGGCCGGCGTCGAATCGGAGGTCCGCGCCATCGATCTGCGGCCCGCGGGCGCCATGCATCCCGGCCTCGTCCGGCTCGCGGAGCGGGCCGGCGCCCGCAATGACGCGCCGCCCCGGCCCCTCGACACGATCGGCGGCCACGACGCGATCAGCCTGGCGGCGGTCTGCCCGGCGATCGTGCTGGCGGTGCCCTGCCGGGACGGGGTGATGCACCATCCGACCGAGTTCGCCACCCCGGAGGATCAGGCCTTCGGCACCCAGGTCCTGGCCGACATGCTGTTGCTGCTGGCCACGGAGGGTCTCGCGGCCCTCGGCACTGGGGGAGAGGTCCGGTGAAGGCGCCGGGCGCGCCCGACGGCGCTCACGAGCGGCTGGCCGAGGAGGCCCTCGCGGCGATCCCTCTCCTGGCGAACCGGCCGGTCCGCTACGGCGTGGCGTGCCCGGGCGCGGCGTCGCCGTCGTACCACGGCGTCGAGTCGGCCACCTTCCTGGTGGCGCCGGCGCCGGATGCGGACCCGGACTACTTCCTCAAGGTCACCGAGCCGGCCGCGGCCGCTCTCATCGACCCCGCCGCCGCGTTCGAGGCCGCGACGCGGATCGCCGCGCTGGGGCTCGGCCCCGAGCCGCTGCATCTGGCGCAGGCACAGGGGGCGATCCTGTTCCGCCGCCTCGGCCCCGAATGGCGCCCGGCCTCCCTCGACCGCCTGCGCCAGCCCGATGCCATGACGGCGGTGATCGGGGCCTTCGACCGCATCGGCGCCGGCGCGCCGTTCGGCCGCCGGTGGAGCGTCTTCGACGGCATCCGGACCCTGCGCGCGGCCCTCGGCGCCGAGGGCGTGACCCTGCCGGCGGACCTGCCGCCGGATGCGTGGTTCCTGTTCGACTGGGGCGACGCCATCGAGGCGGCGCTCGCCGCCGCCGGGACCGGGTGCCGTCCGGCTCACGCCGACCCGCACGCCTCCAACCTGCTGTTCGCGCCGGACGGCGCGCTGCGCCTCGTCGACTTCGACATGGCCTGCGATACCGACCCGCATCATCAGCTCGGCGCCTTCCTCAACGAGGCCTGTCCGTTCGAGAGCGAGATGCGACTTGGCATCGAAATCGCTGAGGGGACCTGCCGGGCGGACGTGTTCAGCCGCTGCCGCGCCTACGCCGCCGCCGATGATCTGTACTGGGGTCTGCGGGCGCTCGCGATGGACCGTGTCTCGCCCCGGCGCAGCCTGGAGTTCCGGAAATATGCGAGCTGGCGACTTCTGCGCTGCCGCACGCGGGTCAGCCGCCCGGACTTCGAGGAAACCCTGAGGACGCTGTGAGGAGCGCGGCATGATCCCTTTCGGAGGCGGACGCACCGAGGCCGAGCGAGCCTTCGAGGCGACCCTTCACCGGGTTGCCCCGTGGCAGGGGCGGCCGATGCACTATCGGCCGGTCCTGGGCGGCATCAGCAACACGAACTGGCGCGTCGAGGTCGCGGGCGAGGCGCACCCCTATTTCGTGAAGATGCCCGGGCGGGGCACCGAGATGTTCATCGATCGGGCCGCCGCCCGCGCCGCGAGCCGGCAGGCGGAGGCGATCGGCCTCGGCCCGCGCACCTTCGACTATCTCGACGCGGAAGACGTGGAGATCGCGGAGTTCGTGGAGGGCCGCCGGCCCTCCACCAACCGCGACTTCGCCGACGCGGCCGTGCGCAGCGAGGCGATTGCCCTCTATCGTCGCTTCCACGACGCGCCTCTGCTGCCGCTCACCAAGACGGTGTTCGACATGATCGACGAGCACGACCGTCAGGCCGTCGACCTCGGCGCGCTGCTGCCGCCCGATCAGGCTTGGCTCACCCGTCAGACGCGCCTCGCACGGGCTGCCCTGGAGGCCTCCGGCATCGACCTCGTGCCCTGCTTCAACGATCCGATGCCCGGCAACTTCCTGATCGGCGAGGACGGTTCGATCCTGCTGATCGACTTCGAATACGCCTCCAACAACGATCGCCTCTACGACCTCGCGATCTGGAGCGGAGAAATGTTCTTCTCCGAGGACGTCGATCGCACGGTGATCGAGATGTATTTCGGTCGGTACAGCGACCAGCTCTTCGCTCGGCTGATGGTGCATAAAGCTCTGGCCGACGTGAAATGGTCGACCTGGGCGATGGTGCAGAACCGCATCTCGGACCTCGACTTCGATTTCTACAAGTACGGCATCTGGAAACACATGCGCGCCCGCTCGATCATGAACGACACGCGGTGGCCGGCTTTCCTGAAGGCGCTCTAACCATGCCGGAAGCGCTTCCCTCCGCAGGCGAGATTCTGGCCTTCGCGACCGGGCTCGCCGACGCGGCCCGCCCGGTGGCGATGCGCCACTTCCGCACGGAACTCGACATCGTCGCAAAGGCGGATGCGAGCCCCGTGACCCTGGCGGACCGGGCGATCGAGGCGCTCCTGCGCGAGCGCATCGCGGCGCGCTTCCCGGAGCACGGCATCGTCGGCGAGGAGATGGGTGTGACGCCGGGCCAGGGCCCGGTCTGGGTCATCGACCCGATCGACGGCACCAAGAGCTTCGTGACCGGACTGCCGCTGTTCGGAACCCTGATCGCCCTCCTCGACGGCGGCCGGCCGTTGGTCGGCGTCATCGACATGCCGGCCCTCGGCGAGCGCTGGGCGGGCATGCCGGGCGCGGCCACGTTCAACGGGGCGCCGACCCGGGCCAGCACCTGCCGGTCCCTCGCCGCGGCGCGGTTCTTCACGACCACGCCCGACGGCTTTTCCGGTTCGGACGCGGCGCGCTACCGGCGCCTCGTCGACCGCGTCGGCATCCGGCGGTTCTGCGGCGACTGCTACGCCTACGGTCTGCTGGCCTCCGGCCATTGCGATCTGGTCGCGGAGACCGGTCTCCAGCCCTACGATTACCTCGCCCTCGTCCCGGTGATCGAGGCGGCCGGCGGCGTGATCACCGACTGGGCGGGCTCCGCGCTGACCCTCGACTCGGACGGGCGGGTGCTCGCCGCCGCCACGCCCGACCTGCACGAGGCCGCCCTCGACATCCTGCAGGATCGGGTTCCCTGACGTCCGACAGCGCGCCGGGAGCGCCCGCCATGGCCTACGCGACGACGATCGAAGGCACACGCTTCACCTTCCCCGACCTGCGCCGCCTGCTCGCCAAGGCGACGCCGGAGCGGTCGGGCGACCAGCTCGCCGGCCTCTGCGCCGACGGGCCGGTCGAGCGCCTGGCCGCGCAGATCGCGCTGGCGGACCTGCCGCTGAAGACCTTCCTGGCCGAGGAGCTGATCCCCTCGGAGGAGGACGAGGTCTCCGACCTGATCGCCCGCCGGCACGACGCGGCGGCCTTCGCGCCGGTCTCGTGCCTCACGGTCGGCGCCTTCCGCGAGTGGCTGCTCTCCCCCGCCGCCGACGCGCGGGCGCTCGCCGCCCTCGCGCCCGGCCTCACCCCCGAGATGGTCGCGGCGGTCTCCAAGATCTGCCGGCTGCAGGACCTCGTCGCGGTGGCCGCCAAGCGGCCGGTCGTGACGCGCTTCCGCTCCACGATCGGCCTGCCCGGACGCCTCGCCACCCGCAACCAGCCGAACCATCCGACCGATTCGTCCGAGGGCATCCTGATCTCGGCCCTCGACGGCCTGCTGATGGGCTCGGGCGACGCGGTCATCGGGGTGAACCCGGCCACCGATTCCCTGCCGGACTACATCCGCATCGTCGAGCTTCTGGAGACCCTGCGGCTGCGCCTCGACGTGCCGACCCAGCATTGCTGCCTCGGCCACGTCACCGTGGCGATCGAGGCCATGGCGAAAGGCGCGCCCGTCGACCTCGTGTTCCAGTCGGTGGCCGGCTCGCAGAAGGCCAATGCCGGCTTCGGCGTCGACCTCGCCGTCCTGCGCGAGGCCTCGGAGGCGGCGCGGGCGCTGGGCCGCTGCCCGGCGGGCGGTCAGGTCATGTATTTCGAGACCGGCCAGGGCTCGGCCCTCTCGGCCGACGCCCATTGGGGCGTCGACCAGCAGACCATGGAGGCGCGCGCCTACGCGGTGGCGCGCGAGTTCGACCCGCTCCTCGTCAACACGGTCGTGGGCTTCATCGGCCCCGAATACCTGTACAACGGCAAGCAGATCATCCGGGCCGGGCTGGAGGACCACTTCTGCGGCAAGCTGCTCGGCCTGCCGATGGGCGTGGACGTCTGCTACACCAACCATGCCGATGCCGACGGCGAGGACATGGACGCGCTCCTGACCCTGCTCTGCGCGGCCGGCGTCAACTTCGTCATCACCGTGCCGGGGGCGGACGACGTGATGCTGAACTACCAGTCGCTGTCCCACCACGACGCGGTCTTCGCCCGCGAGACCCTGGGCCGTCCGCCGGCCCCGGAATTCGAGGCGTGGCTGCGCGACGTGCGCATCACGGACGCGCAGGGCCGGCTCACCAGCGCCACGGGTGAGTTGCCCCCGGCCCTCGCCGCGGCCACCCGGCTCCTGCCCGGGCGGGCCGCGTGAGCGAGCCGGCCAAGCCGGCCCACGCGGGCACCCCGACGCTGCGCGATCTGCGCGGGCTGACCCAGGCCCGCATCGCCCTGGGCGCGCACGGCGCCGGCCTTCCCACCGGCGCGGCGCTCGCCTTCGGCCTCGACCATGCCCGCGCCCGCGAGGCGGTCTGGACGCCCCTCGACGCGGCCGCGATCCGCGCAGCGCTGCGGGCCCAGGGCCTGGAATCGGTGGAGGTCCGCTCCGCCGTGTCCGACCGGACGGAGTACCTGCGCCGGCCGGACCGGGGCCGCAGCCTCGCTCCGGAATCCGCCACGGTGCTCGACGGTCACGGGCCGGGCTTCGACGTCGCCATCGTGATCGCGGACGGGCTCTCGGCGACGGCGGTCGCGCTGAACGCGGTCCCCGCCGCCGCGGCGCTCGCGGCGCGGGTGCGCCGGGCGGGCTGGAGCCTCGCCCCGGTGGTCGTCGCGAGCCAGGGGCGGGTGGCGATCGGCGATCCCATCGGGGCGCGGCTGGGGGCGCGCTGCGTCGTGGTGCTGATCGGGGAGCGGCCGGGCCTGTCGGCCTCGGACAGCCTCGGCTGCTACGTGACGTTCGGCCCGGAGCCGGGGCTGCCCGATTCCCGGCGCAACTGCATCTCGAACATCCGGGAGGGCGGCCTTTCGGTCGAGGCGGCCGCCGGGCAGATGGAGGCGCTGCTGCGGGCGATGCTGGCCCAGGGCACCAGCGGCGTCGCGCTGCGCCGGGGGGATCCCGCCGATCCGACGCCGGCTCTGCCGGCCGGGTAGCCCCCGCCGCCTTCGCGGCGGGGCGCTATCCCTTCAAGCCCGGAGGTCGGGGGCCGCGCGGTGGCGGGTCGCCTGCTCGTAATCGTAGGCGAGCCCGAGGAGGTCGGCCTCGCTCCAGAGCGGCCCGACGAAGATCAGGCAGAAGGGCGAGCCCGAGGCGTAGCGGCCGGCCGGCACGACCACGCCCGGCAGCCCGGCGATGTTGATCTCGCACACGGTGGTCTCGTGGATCGTCTCCGACCCGTGCAGGGCCGGCACCGCGTCGCGGGTTTGCGGGAAGACCAGGGCGTCGAGACCCTGCTCCGCCATGACCGCGGTGAAGATGTCGAGGTAGCGCTCGCGCGCCGCCAGGAAATCCGAGAGATCCGGCGGGGCGAGGGGATCCGCGCGACAGGCCGCGAAGGCCGGCACCTGATTCATCCAGTCGAGGACGCCGCCCGGGGCCAGGGGATCTTCCGCCTTCGTGGCGGCATCGAATTCGGCGAGGGTCCGGTAGGCGGCCTGCGGACCGAGCCGTTGCAGATAGTGGTGGAGGTCGTAGAGCACGCTCTCGATGCCCCGGGCGTCGTAGTGATCGAGGCCGGCGACGGGCTGGCCGAGGTCCGCGAAGCCGCTGCCCGCGAAGGGATCGGCCGCCAGGGTGGCGCCCCGTGCGGCAATCTCATCCTGGGCCCGGGCGTAGAGCTGGATCGTCTCCGCGGAGAGGGCCCGGTCGCGCCAGCCCGGCCCGTAGAGCCCGAGGCGTTTGCCCCGCAGGGCCGTCTCGGACAGCTTGGCAGCGTAGCCGCCCTTCGGACGGCGGCCGATCCCGGCCACGGTCTTCGGATCGGCCGCGGTGTAGCCGGCCAAGGCATCGAGGGTCAGCGCCGCGTCGCGCACGCAGCGGGCGATCGGCCCGACCACGTCGCGCGTGCTGCCGGCGAGCGGGACCACCCCGGTATTGGGCACCAGGGCGAAGGTCGGCTTGATGCCGACGAGACCCTGCGCCGAGGCCGGGTTCTGGATCGAGCCGCCGGTCTCCTCGGCGAGCCCCAACACCGCGAGGCTGGCGGCGACGGCGGTCGCAGTGCCGGCGCTCGATCCGCCGGGCAGGAGGTCGGGCGCCATGGCGTTGAGCGTCGGGCCGGCCCAGCTGTCGTTGGCGTGGCTGCCCGTGGCGCTCAGCACGGGCACGTTGGTCTTGCCGAGGATGACGCAGCCGGCCGCGCGCATCCGTGCCACCACGGGCGCGTCGGTGGCGGGCATCAGGTCGACGCCCCCGGCCTTGGCGCAGAGGAAGTGCCAGCCGGCCGTGGTTGGCAGGCCGGCGACGTCCATCGTGTCCTTGATCACGACCGGCACCCCGGCCAGCGGCCCGAGGGCCTCGCCGGCGGCCCGGCGGCGGTCGATCGCCCGCGCCTCCTCGACGGCGTGCGGGTTGAGGAAGATCACCGCGTTGTAGCGCGGGTTGTAGGTCTCGATCCGGGCCAGGAAGGCTTGGGTCAGGGCCTCGGCCGTCACGCCGCGCGCGAAGGCGGCCTGGGCGTCGGCGACGGTCATCTCGGACAGCATCCCGGCAAGATCGGGCGCGTCGGTCGGGGCGGCATCCATCGGAAACTCCGGGCTTGGGACGGACAGGCGGGGCGTCGGCGGCTCAGGCCATGCCGACGAACTCGTCGATCAGCGATCGGTCGCGTGCGACCTCGGGCGGGACCTCGCGGGTGATGACGCCCTTCTGAAGGATCAGGATGCGCTCCGAGAGGCCGGTGATGCAGGTCAGGTTCTGCTCGACGAGGAGCAGCGCGATCCCGCGCTCGCGCCCGATCCGCAGGAGGATCTCGATGATCTCCTCGATGATCGAGGGCTGGATGCCCTCCGTCGGCTCGTCCAGCAGCAGGATGGTCGGCCCGCCGCAGAGGCAGCGGGCGAGCGCCAGCAATTGCTGCTCGCCGCCCGACAGGGCGCCCCCGGGCCGGTCGAGATAGGCCTTCAGCCGGGGGAAGGTGGCGAGGATGTCGGCGATGGTCTCGTCCTCGCCGCGCTTCGACAAGAGGCAGCCCATGCGCAGATTCTCGCGCACGCTGAGCGCCGGAAAGATCTCCCGGCCCTGGGGGACGTAGCCGAGGCCCATCCGGGCCCGGGCTGTCGGGCTGCGCCGGGTGATGTCGGCCCCCTCGAACCGGACCTGCCCGGCGGTGGCCGGCAGGTAGCCCATCAGGGTGCGCAGCAGCGTGGTCTTGCCCATGCCGTTGTGGCCGAGGATGCCGACGAATTCCCCCGGGCGTACCGCGAGGGTGACGCCGCCGAGGATCGGGATGCGGCCGTAGCCGGAATGCAGGCCCTCGACGGAGAGGAGCGGCGGGCTGGCTGAGGCGGTCATGTCAGGCGGCCTGCTTGCCGAGATAGACGTCGCGGACGCGGGCATCGGCCAGCACAGCGTCCACCGTATCCTCCATGAGGATCCGGCCCTGGTTGAACACCGTCACGGTCTTGGCGATCATCCGGATGAACGGCATGTCGTGCTCCACCACGATGAGGGCGTGGGTGCGGTTGATCTCGCGGATCAGCTCCGCCGTGCGGTGGACCTCCTCGTGGGTCATGCCGGCGGCGGGCTCGTCCAGGAGGATCAGCTCGGGCTCCTGGGCCAGCACGGTAGCGATCTCGACCCATTGCCGCTGGCCGTGGGCGAGCTGGCCGACGATCCGCCCGGCGATGCCCGTGAGGTTGAGGCGCGTCAGCGTCTCGTCGACGATGCGGCGGGTACGGGCGATGGACTTGCGCCGCCCGGCCGCCACGAAGACGTTCTCGTGGACCGAGAGGCCGTTGAACACGTTGGGCACCTGCGTCTTGATGCCGACGCCGAGCCGCGCGATGGCGTGGGGCTCGGCCCCGGTGATGTCGGTGTCGCGCAGGCGGATCCGGCCCTCGGTGGGTTTGAGCTGACCGGTCAGGATCTTGAAGAAGGTGCTCTTGCCGGCGCCGTTGGGGCCGATCAGGCAGCGCAGCTCGACCTCCCCGAGGGTGAAATCGACATCGGCGACCGCGGTCACGCCGCCGAACCGCATGGTCACGCCGCGAGCCTCGACGAGGGGGCGCAGCGGCGCGCCGTGATGGCCCGTGAGCGGGCTCGGGGCGTTCATCGTGCGCTCCCCGTGGCGAACCCGTCCTGCGCCTTGGCGACCGTGCGCGGCCGCCGCTCCAGCAGGCGCAGGCCGAGGCTGCGGGCGACCGGGACGAGGCCCTGGGGCACCAGCAGAACGAAGCCGACCAGGACGAGACCGAGGCCGAGGTTGGAATCCACCGCGCTCTGGCTGCCGGCGGCGATGATCAGCGCCTGGATCAGCACCGCGCCGAGCATCGGCCCGATCAGGGTGCCGAGACCGCCGACCAGCACGTAGATGATCACCTGCGCCGACATCGGCAGGGCGAAGACCGTCGGGCTGATGAAGCCGCCCCAGTTGGCGTAGAGGCAGCCGGCGAGGCCCGCGACCCCCGCGGCGATCATGAAGGCGATGAGCTTGTAGAGGCGCGGGTCGTAGCCGATCAGCTGCGCCCGCGTCTCGTTCTCGCGGATCGCCACCACCACGCGGCCGAGGCGGCTCGCCAGGATCCCCCGCAGCAGGGCGTAGACGAGGATCAGCGCGCCCATCGCGGCGTACCAGATCCCCTCGATGTCCAGGGGCTCGTCGGGATGGCCGGGCGCATTGAGAGCGGGGATCGCCGGGATGCCGTTGAAGCCGCCGAGTTCCGCCACGCCGATCCGGTACTGGCTGCCCGAGGTGGCGTTGACCAGCTGGAACAGGATCACCGACACGGTGAGCGTGATGACGCCGATATAGGCGTCGCTGATCCGGCCGTAGAACATGAAGTAGCCGAGCAGGCCGGCAAACAGCATCGGCACCAGGATCGACAGCAGCACCGGCACGCTGCTGTCGCCCATGTTGAGGACCGCGACCGCGTAGGCGTAGCCGCCGAGCCCCAGGAAGGCGGCCTGCCCGAAGCACATCACCCCCGCGAAGCCCCAGACGAAGCCCTGCGAGAGGCCGAACATCGCGAGCGCCGCGAAGCCGGTGCATTGAACGAGGCCGAACGTATCGAGGGCGTGCGGCGCCCCGAACAGGATGGCGAGGCCGAGGGCCAGGGTCGCCAGGAATCCCGCGGCAGAGAGCCGGCGGGCGGGGGCTGCGGAGGTCATAGGCTGCGCCTCAGGTAGCGGCCGGTGATGCCTTGCGGGAGGACGCGGATCAGCAGGATCGCCGCGACGAGGAGGGCGACGTCGCCGATGACCGGCGTCGTCTTGAACGAGACGAGTTCGTTGATGACGCCGAACAGGCTGGAAGCGAGGCCGGTGCCGGTGACGATGGCGGGGCCGCCGCCGAGAACCGTGATGAAGGCGCGGGCGATGTAGGCCGCGCCCATGGCCGGGGAGACGCCCGAGATCGGGGCAAGGACCCCGCCGGCAAGGCCCGCCAGGGCGGCGCCGAGGGCGAAGGTCGCCATGTAGATGCGGTTCGGCTGCACCCCTAGCGCCGCGGCCATGCGCGGGTTCTGCATGGTCGCGCGCAGGATCAGGCCGAACTTGGTGAAGCGCAGCACCAGGAACATCGCTCCCAGCGCGGCCAGTGCCGTCGCCACGATGACGAGGCTGTAGAGGCTCGCCCCGTAGCGCCCGATGTCGAAGCTGCCGACCGGCGTCGAGACCCCGCGCACCACGTTGCCGTAGAGCGTGGTGATCAGCCCGATCAAGCCCAGGCTGATACCCCAGGTGGCGAGCATCGTGTCCATCATCCGCCCGTAGAGGAAGCGGATGACGGTGCGCTCCAGGATCAGCCCGATCACGCCGACCACGAGGGGCGGCAAGACGAGCATCGCGATCCAGATGTTGACCCCGGCGCCGCTCGCCATGACCGCCGTGTAGGCGCCGAGCATCATGAATTCGCCGTGGGCGAGATTGATGATGCGCATCATCCCGTAGATCACCCCGAGGCCGAGGGTGATCAGGACCAGGGTGGCGATGCCGGTGATGACGTTGAAGGCGAGCAGTCCGGCGAGATCCATCGCCCTCAGCCCTTCAAATCCGGTGTGAACTGCTTGTTGGTGCGCGGATTCTTGATCAGATCGCAGGCGCCGCCGGTATCGGCCGGGAACGAGTTCGGGAAGGTGGCGAGGATCTCCCACTTCCGGTCCTTCGGGCGGGCCAGATAGGTGTTGCGGATGGTGTGGTGGGTGGCGCCGTCCATCGTGACCTTTCCGGTCGGGGACTCGATCGACAGGCCGCTCTCCAGGGCGGCGATGACCTTGTCGCGCTCGATCGAGCCGGCCTTCTTCACCGCTTCGGCCCAGAACAGGATGCCTTCGTAGGTGGCGGTGTCGAGCTCGCTGAGATCCGTGACGTCGGCGCCGAACTTCGCCTGCATGCCGGCGACGAAGGCCTTGCTCGCGGGTGTGTCGAGGTCGTTGTACCAGCCGTAGCAGGTGATGATCCCGTTCGTCGTGGAGGGATCCATCGTCGTCAGTTCGTCGCCGAGCCCGAACACGCTCGACCCGACCGGAATCTTGGACTTCATGCCCGCCGCGTCCCATTGGCGATAGAAGCCCGAATGGTTGGCGCCGACCAGTGCCGAGAGGACGAGATCGGGCTGCGCCTGCTGGATGCGGCTGATCGCGGACGAGAAGTTGGTGACGTCGAGGGGGAAGAAGTCGGTGCCCAGCACCGAGCCGCCGCCGTCCTTCATAAACTTCGTCATCCAGCTCGCGGTGATGTGTCCGTAATTGTAGTCCGCCGCGATAATGTAGGCCTTCTTGCCCCAGGTCTTGAGGGCATAATCGACGATGTGGTTGACGGTCTGCGCGGGGGTCGACCCGGTGCAGAACACGTTGCGGTCGCAGACGCCGCCCTCGTACTGGGTGTTGTAGAAGTAGAGAGTCCTCGCGCGGTCGAAGATGGGCCGGATCGCCTCGCGTGAAGCCGAGGTGATTCCGCCCTGGATGACGTCGACCTTGTCCTTGAGCGCGAGCTGCTGGGCATACTGGGTGTAGAGCTGCATCGACGATTGCGTGTCGTAGGCGATGAGCTGGATCGGCCGCCCCAGCAGCCCGCCGGCCTTGTTGAGTTGCTCGACCGCGTACTCGGTGGTCTCGATCATCCGCTTGCCTTCGAGGCCCAGCGCGCCCGATCCGTCGAGCAGGCTGCCGAGCTTGATCGGTTCGGCGGCGAGGCTCTTCCGCGCGACGAACGGCATCGCGACGGTACCGGCTGCGGACGCCATCGCCAGTTTCAGCACCTTTCGACGGTCCATCGCACTCATCCCCCGAACTCCTCTCGACGTCGCGCTTCGGGTCCGGTGACCGGAAGCGGGCGGACAGGAGATTCGCAAGGTCGATGCCAATCAATCTCACAGATCGGTCAAAAATCGGAAGCGCGGCATCGGCGGAAGCGACGGGACGAGGTGCAGGCGGGGCATCGTGACAGCAGACAATCCACACAACGATCACGACGCCGCGGCAGTGAACCGGGCCACGGTGCGGTCCTACCAAGCATGGTGTCCCGTCGGAGGGTCTCGCACGCACGCCGGCCTTCAGCGACGAGAACGCTCTCCGTCCCTCTCAGGCCTCTTGATACCGACAGACCGTCCGCCGGAGCTTGAACGCGGGGACAGGGCGTCAATCGACACCCCATCCCATTGCGTCGGAGACCAGAAGTCAGCGTTCCGGATAGGCTTCCCGCGCCTTCCCGAACATGATCCGGTGGCGCATCTCGCGGAAGGTGCTCGCGACGCCGTCCTCTCGAGTGAGGAGCGAGACGGCGACCGCCACGATGAAGGACAGCGGCATACTGATGATGGCCGGGTTCTTCATCGGGACGAACCACCAGGCTCGCGAGGCGTCGGCGAGGTTCTTCCCGAGCATGTCCACCTGAACGGTGGGTGACAGCCCTATCATCAGGAGGGCGGAGAACGTCCCGACGCCGATGCTGGCGACCGCCGCCGGGGTCATGAACCGCTTCCAGGTGATGGACAGAAGCAGCGCGGGAAAGTTCGCGGAGGCCGCGACGGCGAAGGCGAGCCCGGCCATGAACGCGACGTTCTGACCCTCGAAGACGATGCCCAGGAACACCGCCAGGGCGGCGATGGCGACCGTCGCGATCCGCGCGACCGTGAGCTGCTCGGACTCGGAGGAATGCCCCTGGCGAACGACGTTGACTCAGAGGTCGTGGCAGACCGTCGCCACCCCGGACAGCGTCAGTCCTGCGACGACCGCAAGCATCGTCGCGAACGCCACGGCGCAGATGAAGCCGAAAACCCGCTTCCCCCGACCGTGAGGGCGAGTTCCAGGAAGAAGGTTAGGTCATTCCAATCGAACATGCCGCGCCCTGAGCCGATCGAAGCGTAGCTCGTTCGCTTGAGCCGCGGAAGTGGCGGGCGTCGCCACGAATGCTGGCAACCCTGGCCGAGCAGACGATCGCAGGACAGGACAGCATCCACATCATGGCGGAATCGGACCTCATGGGATCGCAGGCAAACTCGCGGGCTGACACGCTCTTCGACAATCGAAGGTGGAGCGTCCTGTGTGGAAGGCGCCCGCATTGCAAGTGACGAGTTGGGCTTCGGACGCGTTGGTCGGGTGCAGTCTTGTGTCCGGCCTGTCGATGCAGGCATTGATGTTGACCGCTGGCCCTGATGGTATCCGCGCGCTGGGTCCCACTCTGCTTTGCGGGCCATGACGCCGACGACGTATTCCGGGGTGTCCCGCCTCCCGGTCTGACCGGTTCGCCATCAAGTCTCATCGTCCGCGCAACCTGGAAAAGTCTCCTCGCCGTGCCGTCAGGCGGCAATGGCCGCCGGTGTGCGGTCGCTACCGCCGCGGGTCATGATCGCCCAGGCGACCCGTGCGGTGCGATTGGCCGCCGCAACAGTCACAACGCGGACCGGCTTGCGCTGGAGCAGCGCCGGCAGCCGCGGGTCGACCGAGGTCGGCATCGCCTTCGCGCGCCGGACCAGAGGGGTCAGGCCGATCACGAGCAGACGGCGCAGGTCGCGGTCGCCCATGCGCGAGATCCGGCCCAGGCGCTCCTTGCCGCCGCTGGAGTTCTGCAGCGGTGTCGGGCCCAGCGAGGGGGCGAACCGTCGACCATTGCGGAAGCGCTCGGGCCTACTCACCGAAGCGGCCAGCGCCGTCGCCGAGACGATGCCGAGACCGGGGATCGTCGCCAGGCGCCGCGACAGGTCACTGTCCCGATGCCAGGCCAGCAGCGCCTTCTCGAGCCGGGTGAGCGGAATCTGCACGGCGCCGATCTGATCGGCCGGCCCGGTCACCACGACGGTGGTAATCTCCAGGGGGATGGCTCCTGCAGCCGCGTGGCTGCTGCGTCGACAGCGACCACATCGTGGCACTCAGGTGCCGTCAGTCGGAGCGGGCGCCATCCACCCCATCTGCTTCCAGACGCACCGATGAAAAAGCGGACGCTGGTCGACACGCCTCGATGGTCATTACGGGCAATGTTCTGCCCGCAGCATAAAGCCTCGACCTTGCCCTCCAGCCCGCCTCCGCCGCATCCGGAAAACCGGACTACGGCATCGATGCTCCGGGCGTGCGACGCCGGAAGCTCACCACCGGCATTGTTGGGGCTGCACTCGCGTCACGAGCGGTCGCGACAGCAGCGCGCCGGCGGTCGCTTGCCTGTTCGCGGCGCTCTACGGGCTCGGAATTCTCAGTCTGGTCGAGGGTCGACGCTGTTCACACCGCCTCAACTTCGGGATGCCACGGTGAAGCCGCACGGATGGCAAGGCGCTTCGTCGAGCTTGTGTCAAACAACTGCCCAGACGGACGCTAAGCGGACATGCCTTCCACTTGGACGTTGCGAGGATCCTCCAGAGCGCGCCGGGCGATCCGATTGGCACGACATCCAACCTTGTCCGCAACGTCGCTTACGACTGCAGGCATCGTCCTTGCCGTGGTCCTCACCGGGGCCGGGATCCTCGTGGCGCAAAAGCTCTGCGACCTGGAGATCCGCAGCACCGAGCGAAGCCTTGTCAGCCTCACGACCCTGCTTTCCGAGCAGGCCGACAGGTCGATGCAGGCGATGGAGGTCATTCAGCTGGACGTGGCGAGGGAGCTTGCCAGCGCTCGATCGTCGGCCGACCGCTCGTTCGCGTCGCTTGGCTCGAGCACGGCCATGCACGACAAGCTCCGTGCCAGCGTCTCGGCCCTACCCCAGGTCAAGGAGATATCAATCATCGACCTCCAGGGCAGGACGATCAACTCCTCGATCGACCGGCCCGCAGATAAAGAATCGTCCCGTCCTTCTTTCCTCGAAGATCTCGGCCGTGATCCCTCCGAACGGACGATCATCGTCGCCGGCACGGCCCGGCCGGACGGTTCGGGCCTGGATCTGATCGTCGCCCACCGCATCGCGGACATCGATGGCCAATCCGTCGGCTACATGATTGGAGCCGTAGACCTCCGCTACTTCGAGCGGCTCTATGCCAGGGTCTCCCCCGACGAGGCCGACGTCATCTCGTTCGTCCACACGGATCTGACCATGCTGGCACGCCATCCGCGTCCGCCCGGCGCGATCGGACGCAAGGTCCCGCCGCTCAAATGGATGCGGGTCCAAGGGGCGGAACGTCCAACCTCCGGCGTGGAACGCATGACGACACCGATCGACGGGCAGGATCGGATCGTCGCGGCCCAGCTCATGGAGCATTATCCGATCATCATGGGCACGAGCCGCACCATCTCGGCGACGCTGACCCCATGGCGGGCGCAGACCCTGCCCTTGACCGCGACGGTGGCGCTGCTCGTCGGCGGCGTGTTTTTCATCGTCAGGATCGCCAAGGCGCAGCTTCGCGCCCAAGAGCGCCTCGCCTCGTCCAGCGCGGCGCAGGCTGCCGCCGAGGAAAGGGCATCGGCGGACCGCCGCCTGCGGGACGAATACGCCCGGTTCGGGACCGCATTGGATAGCATGAGCCAGGGGGTGCTGCTGCTCGACCACGAGAGCAGGCTCGTCGTCCTGAACGCCCGCATGACCGAGCTGTTCGACATCCCTCCGCTCCTACGCGAAGCGGGTAGCCCTCTCGATGTCCTGCTCCGTCAGATCATCGCCTCCATGTCGAAGGCCGAGGGAGAACGACTGTCGGATATCCTCGCCGCCAGTGTGAGGGAGAGCCGCCCGGCGGCACTGGTCTGCGATCTGACCGACGGCCGCATCGTCGGCGTGACGACCGCAACCGTGCCGAGTGGCGGCATCGTCTGCACCTTCGAGGACATCACGGAACGGCACCGCGCCCAGGCCATGATCGCCCATATGGCGCATCACGACGCGCTGACCGGGTTGCCGAACCGCGTCCTGTTGCAGGAAGCCACCGGTCGGCTGCTGGCCGAACGCGGGCGCACGCCGATGGATGGCGGCGGGGGGGCATTGCTCCTGCTCGACCTGGACGGCTTTAAACAGGTCAACGACGTTCACGGCCATCCCCTCGGCGATGCGCTGCTTCGGGCGGTCGCGGCGCGGCTCTCGGCTCTGATCGCCGCCCCCGACGTCCTGGCGCGCCTCGGCGGGGACGAGTTCGCCGTCGTGCGATTCGGGCAGGACGAAGAGGCGGATGCCGTTCGACTGGCCGAACGCATCGTCTCCGCTCTCGGAACCCCGTTCGTTATCGAGGGCGTCCACCTCTCGATCGGGACGAGCATCGGAGTGGCGCGGGCGGACGTGGCGGACGGCTCGCCCGAAACGCTACTGCGCAACGCCGACATCGCCCTTTACCGGGCCAAGGCCTCCGGCAGGCGCACATGGTGCCTCTACCAACCGCAGATGGAATGCGAGAACCGTGAACGGCGGCGGCTGGAGGAGGATCTCGGCTGTGCTCTGGAGAAGGGTCAGTTCGAGCTGCACTACCAACCCATCGTCGGAGCGGCGAGCCGCGCGGTGACCGGGTACGAGGCGCTGCTGCGCTGGCGCCATCCCACGCGCGGCCTCGTCCCGCCCGCCGAGTTCATTCCGATCTGCGAGGAGACCGGCCTCATCCGCGAGATCGGCTCGTGGGTCCTACAGCGCGCCTGCGAGGACGCCGCCGGTTGGCTGCCCGGCCTGCGCGTGGCCGTGAATCTCTCGGCCGTGCAGTTCCGAGAGAAGGAACTCGTCGCCGTGGTGGAACGCGCACTCGCACGTTCGGATCTGCCGGCGAAGCTGCTGGAGCTCGAGATCACCGAAAGCGTGCTCCTTCGGGACGACCTGACGAACCTGGAGATCCTGAAGGCTTTGCATCGGATGGGCGTGTCCATCATCATGGACGATTTCGGTACGGGCTACTCTTCGTTGAACTACATGCGTTGTTTCCCGTTCGACAAGATCAAGATCGACCAGACCTTCGTTCGGAACCTGTCGAATGGCAGCCAGGGCGTCGCCGTCATGCGCGCCGCCATCGCCCTGGGTCACGCTTTGGGCATCACGGTGCTCGCCGAGGGGGTTGAAACCGTCGAGGAGCGCGATTTCCTTGTCGCTGAGGGATGCGACGAGCTGCAGGGATACCTGTTCGGTCGACCAGAACGGATCATGGACGCGCGCCGTCGCTCAGTCGACCGTCACCCGCCTGCTTCATTCCGGAACCGCCGCAGTGCATAAAAGTTGCTGCGGCGCACGTCTCAACACCGTGCAGCCCATTTGTGGGCGTTTCCTCCCTGACTTGGGCCGCTCCTTCGGGAGTGGCCTTTTTCTCATTACGTTGTTGCCGCCCTGAACGTCCGGGCGATTTGCGTACGCCTTTCACAAACCGACATTTACGGCTGGTCTCGACAATGGCTGCGGGGAAAAGCCTGGGTTGTTAAGAGTGTCCGCCAGGGTGGTAGGGCGGGATGGACGCTTCGTAATGGGCGCGGACCGGGGCTACGTCTCGGGCGAGGAGATCCAGGCCTGCGAGTCTCGACCGCGAGATCGCCGAGCGTGCTCGCGAGGACGAGATGGCGCGCAGACTGATGACCATCCCAGGTATGGGTCCGATCACCGCCACGGCGCTGATCGCCCTAGCTCCTGCAGCCGAAACCTTCGAGCTGAGCGGGCGGCTTTAAGCCGATCCGCTTTCGTAAGGGGATGTGGCGAAGCGGACAGCATGGTTGAGGCCGTGCTCCTGAAAAGCACGGCCTCGCTAGGCTCTATGCCGCCCTCACGGTGGCTAGGAAGCGCGCAACTTCAGCACTGAGGTGCTCTGACTGGCGCGACAACTCCGAGGCCGCGCCGAGGACCTGGCTCGCCGCCGCGCCCGTCTCCTCGGCCGCACCGGCAACACCCGCGATGTTGCTTGTCACCTCACCGGTGCCCTGCGCCGCCTGAGAGACATTCCTGACGATCTCCTGAGTCGCCGCACCCTGTTCCTCGACGGCTGCGGCGATCGAGGTCGCAACGCCGCTGATCTCGCGGATCCGTTCGGTGATCCCGGTGATCGACGTGACAGCTTGACCGGTCGAGGCCTGGATCTGAGCGATCTGACCCGATATCTCACCCGTCGCCTTGGCGGTCTGCTCAGCGAGCGCCTTCACCTCAGACGCCACGACCGCGAAGCCGCGCCCTGCCGCGCCGGCGCGCGCCGCCTCGATCGTCGCGTTCAGAGCCAGAAGGTTCGTCTGCCCAGCGATCGAGGAGATCATTGTGACCACATCGCCGATGCGCGACACCGCGGCGCTCAGCTCCTGAACAAGTCCGCCGGTCTGACCGGCCTCGGTAACAGCGGTCCGCGCGAGACCCGCCGAGCCGGCCACCTGCCGACCGATCTCCTGAACGGACGAACCGAGTTCCTCAGCGGCCGCAGCGACGGTGTTGACGTTCGAGGCGGCTTCCTCGGCGGCCGCGGCCACCGTGGTCGACTGGCTCGCCGTTTCCGTCGCCGTGGCGGTCATGGTCTGCGCGGTCGCCTGCAGCTCGGTCGCTGAGGACGAAACCAGGCCGATGATGTCGCCGACGGCGGCCTCAAAGCTGTCGGCCATCTGCCGCATGCCGGCCTTGCGTTGTTCCTCGGCAGCCAAACGGGCCTGGGCAGTCTCTGCTTCAAGCTGCCGGGTGCGGATCAGGTTGTCCTTGAACACCTGTACGGCGGCGGCCATCGCGCCAAGCTCGTCGCGTCGGTCGGCTCCGGGAACCGTGACAGAGGTATCGCCGGCCGCGAGCGTGCCCATCGTGGCCGTCATGCGGGTGATCGGGTGCGCGACGCGGAGGAGGCTGAACAGCGTCGCTGCAAGCGCAAGGACAAGGGCGACGACCATCGCGACGTAGGTCACGCGTGCTGTTTCGTCGACGTTGGACACGGTCGTGTCCGCCTCGTCTTGAGCACCCTTTCGATTGAGGGCCACAGCTTGTGTGATGATCTGAGACAGGCCTGAGTAGAGCCTCACGATCTCAGGCTGCGTAATCTCGGTTAGCGCCTCCGGCTGGCGGCCTGCATCCATCAGCTCGACCGCATGCTTGCCGATGGCTCCGAACTCGGTCCACTCTTGCACGAACCGATCGTGGAGAGCGCGCTCCTGGGGCGAGGAGATAAGCGCTTCATAGCGTTTGCTGACCTGTTCAGCGGCTTCGATTGCCGCCAAGTACTGCTTACGATGCTCGGCGAGTTGCTGTGTGTCACGCGTCGCGGCTACGAGCCGGTACTGGCGCACGCGAGCCTTATCGACGGCTGAGTTCAGCTCGCCGAGCGTTTGAACGGAGGGCAGCCAGTTGCCTGCGACTTCGGTCGCGCTGTGACGGATCGCGCTGAGCTTGAGCAGCGTGAGGGCACTCTCGCCGGCTATAATGACTGCCAGTAAAGCAAAAAGGCCGGCAAGCGCGGCCTTGATCGAGATACGCATCGATGATCCGGCGGATAGTGGAACGCTACGAGGCGTCCGATGGCATACCATCCAGCAAGGGTTACCACCTGCCTAAACGGCTACGGGTATCGCGCAACCGTGAGATCTGTTTCTGCCGACAGGGTCGGCTCGACTGAGGGGCCGGACGCGGTATCACAGTGTAGATCACGCTTGCTCGCTCTCGAAGAACGACACGAGCAAGCTCGGCATGCGTCTAGGCCCGCAATCCCCCTGAGCCGACTTTGTGTGGCGGCCGGCGACTGACGGATTTCAAGAAGCCCGGGACATGTCCATGACGTCCGATCTGGGTCGTTATAGGAATGGCGGCTCTCGGTGATTTTCCGCTGGTCCGCTTTCGGGCGACAAACGCTTCGAAGCGGACCTCGTTATGACGTTTGCGTTCGACCCGCCGCAATCACATCGGTCGGCGCATCATTTCGCGAACACCTCCTTGGCAGCGAACAGGCCATTGAGTGCCGCAGGAAAGCCTGCGTAGACGGCCATCTGCATAATGATCTCGGTAATTTCTTCGCGCGAGAGACCAACATTAAGGCCCGCCTCGATGTGGACCTTGAGCTGCGGGGCCGCGTTGCCCATCGCTGTCAGAGCCGCGATGGTGGCGATCTCGCGGGCGCGCAGGTCGAGGCCGGGGCGGCTGTAGATGTCGCCGAAGGGGAACTCGAGCAGGTAGGTCGCGAAGTCGGGGGCAATGTCGGCGAGCGAGGCGACGACCTTCTCTCCGGCCTCGCCGTCGATCTCAGCGAGTGCCCGTCGTCCGCGTTCGAGCCGGCTTTCGCTGCCGCTGTGGGGGAATTTCGTCATAGGCCTGTGTCCTCTCGTCCGGATCGGCGTAGCCGGTGATCTTGGTGTCGAGGACGAGGAGGCAGGCTTGCAGGTCAGCCACGTGGGCGCGGACGCGCTCGCGGTGCTGCTCCAGCATGTCCCGGCGCTCAGCCTCGGTGACGACGCCGCTCTCCCGCAAGGCTGCGTAGCGCAGCATCTCCCGGATCGGCATTCCGGTCGTCTTGAGACGGCCGAGGAACGCGATCCAAATCAGGATCGATGCGTCGTAGTCACGTTGGCTCGATTGGTCCCGGTCGGCATAGGGAAGCAGTCCGATCCGCTCGTAGTAGCGGATGGTGTGAGCGGACAGTCCCGAACGCTTCGCCAGTTCGCCAATCTTCATGAGCACCGTTCTCGCCACGACGCATCTGAGGCTAGGAGTTTGAGTGCGCTCTAAGTCACGGCCCTATTCCAGCCGCTATGTCTCGGTTCGCGCCATACCGCGAGCCAAGGTCGATGGGTTCCTGCAAAGGACCGCTTTCGGAAAAACCTAACAACGGCCTGCACGGCCGGCTTGGGTCGCTTCCGGAATAGCGGCTCGGGGTGAATTTCGGCTCTTCCGCTTCCTTTACTGAGCACGGCAAAAGCAGACGACCGGATGGGTCCCGCTCCCGACACTGCAGCGCTTGCCGGTGCGCATCGTGCAGAGGCCGGCCCGTGATACAATCGGACAAGCTGTAGTGAGCGCCTGTCTTTGGTTCGCTAAGTTGATGATTGTAAGCGCATATGCCCATCGAGTAGGCAGCTAATAAATTAAGATATCTATCTTATCGTATGCCAAATTCAACACGCTGACCGCATTCCATGTCTGCTCTCGATGCTTGGGAATTACCAACCTCTTGTGGCATTTGGTGTTGGTATTCCAATGCCACAGCTGCCTTCGTGCCGTGGCTTAGTCAGTCCTCTGTGCCGCACGAGCAACTGATTGAACAAAATCGACGCTTCGATGCAGCCTTGGAGAATATGAACCAAGGCTTGTGCATGTTCGATGCGGACCGACGTTTGTTGGTCTGGAACAAGCGATATCTGGAGATCTTCGGACTTGAGGCTGACCAGTTGCATGTCGGAATGAGCCAGCGACAGATCATCGAGATCTTGGTTGACCTCGGACGTTACGCAGCTGGCACCACGGTCGATGCTCTGAGTGAAGGCACTCGGACCTCGCTTATCGAGGGGCAGGCTACGTCAATCCTGCGGGAGCTCGCGGATGGGCGAACGGTCTCAGCGACTCACAGGGCGATGAGCGGCGGCGGGTGGGTCGCAACTTTCGAGGATGTGACTGAGCGCCGCCGCAACGAAGACCGTATCACCTACATGGCGCGGCACGACGCCCTGACCGATTTGCCCAACCGCATGGCCTTGCATGAGTTTGGCAACGGAATGCTGGGGCAGCCTATGCCGGGTCGTTCCCTCGCTGTGCTGTGTCTCGACCTTGATCGGTTCAAGCTCGTCAACGATGGGTTCGGCCACGCGGTGGGCGACCAACTTCTACGGTGTGTCGCTCAGCGGCTTCAGCGAGAAGTTCGTGAAGGAACTACCGTCGCGCGGATGGGGGGAGACGAGTTCGTCGTCCTGCACCGGGTCAAGGACCTGAAGGCGGCGGAAGCGCTGGCGCGGCGACTGATCGCGTCAGTCAGCGCGCCCTACGAGCTCGACGGATTGCGGGTTGAGATCGGTATGAGTGCCGGAATTGTGTTGTCCGGCGAGATGGATCGTGACGTCACTCAGCTTCTGCAGAACGCCGATCTGGCGCTCTACCAAGCAAAATCGGACGGGCGGGGGACGTTTCGGGTCTTCGAACCCCAGATGGACGAAAGCGCACGAGCCCGCCTCAACTTGGAGCGGGAACTGCGCGAGGCGCTGACCAATGAGCGCTTTGAGGTGCACTACCAGCCGCTCGTCAAACTCAGCAGCAACGACGTGACTGGCGTTGAAGCCCTGGTTCGGTGGCGGCACGCCGAGCGGGGCCTCGTGAGCCCTGCGGTGTTCATTCCCATCGCAGAAGAAACTGGCTTGATCGTACCGTTGGGCGAGTGGGTGTTGCGGCGGGCGTGCGAGGATGCCAAGCGATGGCCCGCTCACGTCGGGGTCGCGGTCAACGTATCGGCCCATCAGCTGCGCCAGCGCAACTTCGCGACGATGGTGTTCTCGATTCTATCAGAAAGCGGCCTCGATCCGAGTCGGCTCGAACTGGAAATCACCGAGAGCGTACTTCTGGAAGAAACCGATGCGAACCTTGAGACGCTGCACGTCTTGCGCAGTTTTGGTATCCGCATCGCCATGGACGACTTCGGCACCGGCTATTCCAGTATCAGCTACCTGCGTCGGTTCCCCTTTGATAAGATCAAGATTGATCGGTCCTTCGTGCGCGAGATCGGCGAGAAGCCCGAGGCGGCCGCGATCATTCGGGCTATTATCGGTCTCGGCCAGAGCCTCAATATGACGACCCTTGTGGAGGGTATCGAGACGGACATCCAGCGTAACGCTGTCCTCTCCGAGGGGGCTCACGAGATGCAGGGCTTTCTGTTCAGTCCTCCGCGCCCTGCCCAGGAAGTCGATGCCCTATTTAAAGTCGAGCATTCCAAGAATAAGGTGGCGTAAGTATCGCGGAAAAATTCAATTTTACCACGCGAGAGCCCGGTGCCGGATCTATGCGCCATGAGGTGACTCATTCGATTGACCAGGAACGCCGAGGCGACCCTATCGCGAGGAACGGATGGCGAAGCCCGGAGGCGTTCACGCCGAGTTCGACCTCCGCCAGCTGAAAGCTGCGTAGCGCAATTGCGAGGCCGTCGCCAAAGTCAGCCAATTCAGTGTCACTGATCCGCAACACGGCAGCGGGGGTGTCTGCTAACAGGACAGCAACGCGTGTCGCGACATGACCGCGTCGGGTCGCAACCGAAACACCGGCCTCGCGATGAAGCGGACGTCACCGTTCCGCCCGCTCACGACCGATTTCGTTGAAAAACTCGCGGTCGGCCTGGATTGAGATTTGACCCGAGGCTTGGCCGAGGGGCTCCCGCCAGACGGTCAGGCTAGATCACGGCGCGAGGCTCCCGCTTCGATGGCCGTCACGACGCGTTCACGCAGATCGGCGGACAGGGCATCCGGCTCTCCTGATCAGAAAGCCGTGCATCGAATCACATCTCCGTCCGTGCCAAAACCCCAGACGACTCAACTCGCTCGGATCGCGCTCTAGGGTGGAACCGAGCAGTTGCAGGGCTCCGCGCCAACGCAATGCACATTCCATTATACCCTCCGCTGCGTGTCCGGAGCGGATTTGGCGGAGTGTCGAGGAACTTGGCCGGAAGTGCGGAGCGTCCCCCTTCTCCGCCAGTCGTCCCCCTGAAGTGCTCTGTGGATCCGGCCGTGTCGCGGTGCGTGGTGGCCGGGGTGATGCTCTGCCGCACATCGTCGAACGGCTTGCGCCGGCTCAGATCGGGCGCCTGCGCCGGGCGGCTCCGGTGACATTCGTCACGGTCGCCGCTCGTCCGATCCGCGCCTCGGCCTGAGATCCGGAGAGGCGGCCCTCGCCACGCCCGGAGGGCCGCGCATCGGCCATGAGGCCCGCCCCGAACACCGCGGCGGGAAATGGCCGCTTCGCGCAAGCCGCCAGCTCGATCTCCCCATCAGGTCGGGCGTTCGGCGTGCGCGGGACTTCGTGGGTCGCCTCCCAGGACACATCGCCGAATACGGCGCGCGTCGCGCGGTGAGCGCAGTCCCTGTCCGGTTCGGTCAAGGAGCGCCCGCCGAGACGGGCTATGTGAGCGGAGTATCGTCCGTTCAGCGGCTGCCGAGGAGGTCGCCATGGCGTTTTCACCGTTTTCACGGGCCGGGGCCGCCCTCCTGATGCTCGCCCTTCCCAGCGGAGTCGCGGGTGCGGCCACCCGCGGGGAAGCGCAGATCCGCCTCGCGCAAGGTGGCATCGCCATCCCCAGCGAGGCGCAGCTCAACCGCCTCGAACGCGAGGCGATCACCACGCCTCCCCTCGATGTGAGCGATCCTCCGCCGGGCGTCGAACCGGGCACGCAGAGGCGGCATCGAGACCCGCAGGATCGCCGCAACGACCGCAGGCTCCCGGGGGAGGAGGGCGCCTGCGAGGCGTGCTGAACGGTTCCGGGCGGTGCATCCCCGCGACACGCCCCCGGTCCGAAATCCCGGTCCGAAGTCCCGGTGTGAGGTCACGATGCAGGATGCCAAGCCTGTCGCTGTCGATCCCGACCGGACGGGATCGGAAAGCCCGCGGCACCGCGCCAAGCCGCCCCGGCGGTGGAGCCGGGCGCTCGTGGCCGTCGCGATCCTGCTCGTGGCCGCCGGCGCGTTCGCGGTTGCGCATGTCTGGTCGCCGCACGCCAACCTGCGCATCACGCTCGGCCCCCCCGGCAGCACGGCCGAGCGGTTCATCACGGCCTTCGTGTCCGTCTCCCGGGTGCAGCATCCCCGCGTCAATCTCGACCTCGTGCGGGTCGACGACCTCGCGGGGAGCGCCAAGGCTCTGGAGGAGCGCCGGACCGATCTCGCCATCGTGCGCAGCGACGCGGGGGCACCCGCCAACGCACAGACCATCGTCATCCTGCGCCGGGACGTGGTCGCCTTGATCGTGCCCCCGCACAGCCCTGTCACCTCGGTCGCCAACCTGGCGGGCAAGACCGTCGGCCTCGTGGCCGGGCCGCTGCAAGACACCAACACGCGTGTCCTCGACATGGTGCTGAGCTACTTCAACATCCCCGCCAAGGATGTCGGCAGGGCCATTCTTCCGATCGACGCCCTGGCCCAGGCCGTCCGGCAGAAGAAGGTGGCGGCCATCCTGGCGGTCGGTCCCATGGCGCCGGGCGAGATCGTCGATGGGGTCGCCGCCGTCGCGCGCGCCACGAAGGGCACGCCGGGCATCCTCGCGCTCGACGAGGCGGAGGCGATCGGTAAGCGGTTCCCCGGCTTCGAGGCGATCGACGTGCCCGTGGGGGCGTTCCGGGCGCGTCCCGCCACGCCCAGCGAGTCGGTCACGACGCTGGCGGTTACCTATCGGTTCGCCGCCTCGGAGCTGATGCCCAACGTCGTCGCGGCCGCCATCGCCCGGTCGATCCTGACCACAAAGGCCAAGCTCACGGCCGTGACGCCGCTCGCCGTTCAGATCGAGGCGCCCGATCCGGACGACAAGAGCCCGATCCTGCCCGTCCATCCGGGGGTCGCGTCCTATCTCAGCAACGGGGACCAGAGCTTCTTCGACCAAGCCCAGCAATATCTCTATCTCGGCGGCGTGGTGATCAGCCTCGCCGGATCGCTCCTCGCCGCCGCCTCGGCGGGCTGGGCCCGGCGCCGATCGGAGGCGGAGTGGCGCCCGGTCCGGCGCCTGGTCGAGATCGCCGACGCGGCGCCCGGCGCCGACCGTACGGAGCTCGCCGCCCTGGAGGGCGAATTCCGGGCGATCGTCTCGGCGATGCTGGGCTGCACCACCGGGGCCGTCAGCACCGACTGCCTGTCGGCCTTCGCGACGGCCCTGGCCCATGCGCGCGACGCCCTCGACCGCCGGCGCGCAAGCCTTGGCCCCGAGACGGCGCTCCCGTCCGCACCGACGCTCGTGGTCGCCCATTGACGGCGGGCCCGGGCCCGGGCGGTGGCTCGGGCCGGCTGCGGCCGGCGATCGAGCGACCGAAGCCGTGAAGGCGCTCTAGCGCGCCGCCGGCGTGCGGAGGAGCAGGACGCGCAGGCGACCGCCGCCCAGCACGCGGCCGATCTCCCGGTAGGCGAAATACGGGAGCAGCGCCACGAACATCACCCAGGCGAAAGTGAGCACGCCCCGCGGGCCGCCGGCCATCTCCGGAAGAACGGTGCCCGGCGCCTTCCCGTGCCAGGCCCCCACCAGCACCTCTTCGAGTCCGTAGGCCGCCACCAGGACGGCGGTGAACAGAAGGGAGCGGTACAGGATCCCGTAGACGAGGGGGCCGCGCGTGATGCGCCGGCCGAGACGGAGGGATCCGAGCTTCGCCGCCTCGGCGATCAGCATGAATTTGGCCAGGACCAGGGCGTTGATCAGCCCGAGTGCGTAGAAGTGATAGCTCGGATAGTGCGGTATATCCTGATCGACCCGTGCGTAGATGTTGATGCTGAACAGAATCAGGGTGCCGAAAACGACGATCAGGTAGATCGCGAAGGCCAGGTAGCGCTTCGCTTCGGCGGCGGCCCGACGTCCCAGGGATCGGGACTTTGCGCGCCCGTCGGCACCCGGCAGCTCCCGCGGGGCAGGGGCAGCCGCCAACGCCTCTCGAGACGTGGCAGGGGGCATGGCTCGTTCTCCGCGGCTCCCGTGCGCCCATGGTCTGCGCGCCGGGCGCGTGGACCATGGGCCGGTTCCGCATGCGCACCCGAAGCCCCGGACCGGGCTGCCCGGTCCGGGGTCTGACAGGCCGCGGGTCAGGCCGCGAGCTTGACGGCGTGCTTGCTCTCGATCGTCCGCCGGATCAGGCGACGGGTCCGCTCGGTGAAGGCCATCTTGTCCGCCAGGCAGCTCTCCAGCAGGACGCCGACCCCGAAGTGACCGCTCACATCGGCCATGGCGACGAGGGCGACATACTCGGCGATGCGCAGATGCATCAGGTGATTGGCCTTGATCAGGATGAACAGGGCCTTGGCGGCCGGGGCCTGGATCTCGGCCAGCTCGCGCCGGAAGTCTTCGAGGAAGACTTCTTGAAGTCGACCGTTGGAGGCAATCGGTTTCTCGCCGATCAGCTGAAAGCAGCGATCGAGCGACTTGACCGTCTTCTCTTGGATGAAGGCGCGTGACTGGAGCGCCTCTTGGATGGCCGGATCCTGCGTGGCTTGGCCCAGCTCCTCGTAAATCTTCGTCGCGCGCTCCGCGTGATGCCGCGCGTCGCTCAACATGCGCACGAAAAGCTCCTTCGGTGACTTGATCGGCATGGTCATCTCCTCACGCTGCATCGTGATCAACCGAGGCATCTCTCGAATGCCGAGACCGCTTCGCGCGTCCTTGAGCGGACCGGAGGCAGCGTTCTTCCGATCGCCGGGATGTGCGGAACGCGCCGACCGCCGTGAAGCCCGATCGGTCGCGCCCTGACCGGGCACGCAAGGTCAGTTCCCTGCCTCGCCTCACCGCACCGAAGCGGAGGGCTTATTATGCAGTCGCGGCGATCCCATGCTTGATCGGGGAAGACACCGGCCGCCGGCGCGATTGACAACGGCTTCGGGCCGCCTGGGCGCCGGACGGAAGCGACGTTCAGGATGGAACGCTGCGATCCGAGCGGCGCAACGCGGCTGCGCCGGTTCACCGGCACGCGAGTCCCCGCGGATCAAGCGGCGTCGGCAGCTCGGCGTTACGGTACGGCCGAGACGCGTCCGAGGGGCCGCAGGGCTTCGTGTCCGGCGCCCCTCGGCAGGTCGTTCTCCTGAACGGAGACCATCCATGAGAACTCTGCAGATTGCGTCGGTGGCCTGTGCCGCCCTGATCATGAGCGGCATGGTGGCCGAAGCGCGTGGCTTCTACGGCGGCCGGGGGGGCTTCCGCGGCGGTGGTTTCCGCGCGGGCGGCGTCCAGGGCGTCCGGGTCGGCGGCTATCGCGGGGGGGTGGGCTATCGCGGCCGTTACGGCGCGGTCGGCCGCTACGGCGCGGTCGGCCGTTACGGCGCGGTCGGCCGATACGGCGGGGTTGGCCGATACGGATACGGATATGGCCGCTACGGCGTCCGTCCCTACGGCTACGGCCTGGGCGCGGCTGCCGTGGGCGCTGCCGCCGCCACCGGATACGGTGCCACCTACGGCCGCTGCGGACCCTACGCCTATTACGATGCCTATGCGGGCGTCTGCCGCCCGTATTGATCCTGCCGCGAGAGGGTCGAGGCCGGCAGACCCCGACCCCCAACCCCCGATCATCCGGCCCGAGCCGGCGGCCCGCCCCGGCAGAGTGGCCCCAGAATGGGTTCGGCCCAAGCCATGACCTTTCGAATCGTCGCCCCGCTCCTTCTCGCCGCCTGCCTGAGCGCACCCGCCCTGGCGCAGCCGTCCGGCTTGCAGCAGCCTGCGGCGCTCATTCACGGCAACTATTGTGGCCTCGGCAGCAATGCCCCGTTGCCGCCCGTCGATGCGCTCGATGCCGCCTGTGCGCATCATGACGCCTGCACCCCCGTCGGCGGATTGCCGTCACGGGCCTGCAATCTGCGGCTTCAATGGGAGACGGACCGCATCGCGCGCGATCTGCGGCAGCCGGACGATATCCGCGCCCTGGCGGGCTTCATCGCAGCCGGGGCCGCGATCTTGCCGTTCGACCCGAATGCCCCGGTGGCCGTGCGGATTCCGGCCTCCGTGCGCTACGACGTTCCTCCGGCTCGCGTCCATCGGGCCGTCTACCGCGCCTATTAGGGCACGACCTCCGGTTGCGTCGGCCGGACAAGGCTGCGGGGCAGCCAAGTCCGGCCGGCGCGGTTAAGTCTGGCCGGCGCGGTCAGCGGCGGAAGCCGCCCCGGAACCCGCCGACGCGCCGTCCGTAAACGGCGCGGCCCCCGTATACGCGGCCCCCCCGATACACCCGCGCACCCCGATAGACGGCACCGCCCCGGTATCCGTAGCGGGCGCCGCCGCGGTATCCGTACACGCCGCCACCCCGGGGCCCGTAGTAGCCCGGTGCGCCGGAGACGTTCAGTCGGCAGGCGCCGTAGGGGCCCCGATGAAATCCGGGCCCACAGCCGCCGGCGGCCTGCGCGGCCGCAATGCCGAGTCCGCCCGAGCCGATGGGAGGCAGGCCCAGCATGGCAGCCAGGGTGAGGGCTGCGAGCGAGATGGTCCGTGTCGCTTTCATCGGGATCTCCTGAATTCGCCGGGTGATGCCATGCAATCCGGATTCTTGTGCTCGATTGACCAATGCTGTCTGCCGTCCATGGGAAAGCGGTCGTCCGGCGATCGCGGCCTTGGCGCCCAAGGGCGGCCTGAAAGGCCGGTCCGTTCCGTCCATTCAGGAAGGGGTACGGGATCGGGCGGCCCCGGATCGGCTGCCGCATCCGGAGGCCGGCTCCCACGCCTCCAGATGCTCGGCGTCGTACCGGACCAGCGTCTGAACGCGTGCGTGAAGGCGGCGGCTTCGGAAAAGCCCAGACAGGCCGAGATCTGCGCCAGCGTCATGTTGGTATCGGCCAGGAGCTGCTGCGCCGTCTCGAACCGGATCTGGGTGGCCACCGACCGGAAGCTCGTGCCTTCGGCCCTCAGGCGGCGGCTGAGGGTGCGCCGATGCACCGCCAGATGGCGCGCGACGGCTTGGCCGGACCACGGATCCTGGATGAACTCCGCGCGGAGCAGCCGCCGCAACCGGTCCGACATCGGGAGCGGAGCTGCCGCCCCGACCTGTCGGATGCGGCCTTCGGCGATCCGGTGTGCCGTCCGATCTGCGCCCGGGACCGGTTGCTCCAGAAGGCGCGCCGGAAAGGCGAGGGCCGCCCATTCCTGATCGAACCTGACGGGCGCGCGGAAGAAGTGCCAATAGGGATCGGTCTGCTCCGGCGGTGCCCGCGGCAGCAGAAGCTCCGACGGGGACCAGCGGGCGCCGCACAGGGCGCGCACGATATTGACGACGGTGGCGAGCGCCCCCTCCGCCTGCAGGCCCACTGCCGTCGCGCCAGTCTCGTAGGGAAAGTAATGAAGCAGCGCCAAGTCGGCCTCGACGAAGAGTCGGACCGCCGAGCCGCAGGTCCAGGCCCAGGGCCGGGTCTCCAGCACATGGAGGGCGTCGCCGATGGTCGCCGCGTTCCGGATCAGGATGTTGCTGGGCCCGAGCTTGGCGAGGGCAATGCGCTGCCCCACCAGCAGGCCGAGATGGCCGCACCGCGTGCGGTTCGCCCCCAACTGGAGCACGCGGCCGAGCGCGGCGTTCGAGATCGGGCTGGCATCGTCTCCGGACGCCCAGCGATCGCAACCGGCCTCGCGCAGGATGTGGACGGGATCGGCGCCGAGTTCCCGGAGAGCGGCACGGGTCGCGCTCGCGACGCCGCCATGAACGGTTTCGACGGAGGGGGAAAGATCCGCATCCGATGGGTGGAAGAATTCGAGACTGTCACAAGAGTCTTCGCACACGAGAGCGAGGCGACTGGTCATTGCACAAATCCCATTTCTCCAATTCGGGCTCAATTCAAAATCTTGCCCTCCCGGCGGCATTGCGCTGGATCAATATTGTCAAAAAATCTGTGACATGTTTTGAATATGCAACTAAAATGCAGTATTCATGAAGGGTTTTGTCCGGGCACAGGTGGTCGATCGGCGTTTTCGCAATCGTGCGTCGGTATCTGCGGCTCCGGCCATGTCGCGCACGGCGCGGCGTGGTGCACGGCGGCGGGGAAGGCCTGGCTCCCGCCCTCTCCGGAGAACAACGCGGCCGAGATCCGGGTGACGGACCGGGAACGGCGGGCGGCCTCGCGCGGGGCGATGCCGGCCCGGCGCCGCGCCTCCACCCGCAGCCGCGCCTCGGCCCGCAGGCCATCGCGCTCACCGGCGGGACGACGGGCAAGGCGACGGACAAGGCGACGGACAAGCCGACGGGCGTGATGCAGCCCTATCCCGCCTGGAAACACCGACATCGCGGCCCGCGGGATCGACATGCGCGCGCCGGAGAACCTGCCGGGCCCAGACGCCGCCGGCCTGCGCGATGCTGGGCCGACCGGGACACCCGGCCGGCGGTCACCGGCTGCTGGGACCGCGCGCGAGCCCCGCCAGGGTGAACAGATCGATCGACAGCTTGGCGCCGACCACGAAGGCGTCGGGGATGGTCTTGCGGTAGAATGGGAACCGGGTCTGGTCCGGACCGACGATGTATTGCAGGTTCGGCGTCAGCCGGATCGCCGGATTGACCTGGATGCCGTAGTTCAGCTCCATCATCACCTGCTGCGTCGGGATCTTGCGGAACAGGCCGAGCGTGCCCTGCGCCAGGGCGATGTTGGACAGGGCGAGCCGGCTGAAGGCCTGCGTGTTGATGACGAAGCCGACCGTGTCGAACGGCCGGCCCGCGAAGGTGCCGGTCTGCAGGGCGCCGATCTCCAGGAAGTGGTCCTCGACGAGCCGGCCCGAGGTGCCGGCCATCGCGACGCCGAACAGCGTCAGGCCCTGGATCGCCTTCGGATCCGGCCGCCACACCATCTGGTCGAACCGGGCGTAGACACCCGAGCGGCCGAACCGGGTCATCGCCGGCAGGCCGGTGAGCACCGCGGGCCGCCCGGTCACGTCGCGCACCGGATCCGCGTAATCCGAGGCATCGTACCGGCCGCCGATCCCGTAATTGCGGGGCAGCACGTCGTTGGCGAAGGTGGTCGTGTAGCCGAGTTCGAACGGCACGATGGCGCCCGTCGCGCCCTCGAGCGAGAAGTCGAGGCCGTTGTCGCCCGGCTGCTGATGCCGCGGGTTCACCTCGTAGGCGCCGACATGGAAAAACGTCGTGTCGGTGAGCCACGCCCTGGCATGCGCTCCCCAGCTGGAGACCGGCCAGAAGGTGAAGTTCGAGGTCTTGAACACGAAGGTCGGGTTGCCGCAGGCTGAATTAGACTGGAAGTTGCAATAGAGCGGCGAATTCAGGAAGCTGATATTGGCGACCAAGCGGCCGGCCTCGACGTCGAGACGATTGTCGAACAGCTTCTGCTGGTAGGAGAGCAGCGTCAGCCGGGTGGTCTGGCCGCCGCCGTAGATCTCCTGCACGCTGGTGTTGTTGCCGATGACATCGTTCGACAGGCTGCGTCCGTGCCGGTTCGTCACCGCCACGTGGAATGCGCCGCCCTCGATCCCGGCGAGGCGCTGCAGGTCGCCGTCGATGCCGAGGACGAGCTGGCCGACATAAGCCGCGCCCTACCGGAGGCCGCCGACCGGGTTGATCGCCCCTTGCCCGGTGTAATTGGCCAGGAGACTGAGGCCGTTGCCGAGATCCACCGTGCCGGGCGGCAGGGTCGGCGGCGTCGCAGTCTGCCCGAGCGTGTCGGCGGCGCCGGCCGCGCTGTCGGCCCCGTCGGAGCCCGGGCCGTTCGATCGCGGCGGCGGGCGGCTGGCCCGGCGCCGCACCACCGGGCCGACGGCCTTGGCCGGCACGGCGCGGCCGGCCCCCGCCTCCTGGCTCCATCCGGGCTGCGGCAGCGCCAAGCCCAACGCGAGCGCGAGCGCGAGCGCGGCGCGCATCGCCAAACCGTTCATGACGGATCCCCCCGTGACGCTCTGTGGTGTCCGGGCCCGGTCGTGCGCCGGGCTCCGGATCGGGGCCTCAGCCTGGGCGCTTCTTGATGAGGCCCACCGTGAGCGCGGTGACCAGGGTGCCGGCGGCGAGCGCCAGGACGGCGCCCGGCAGGTTCGTGACGGCGTTCGGGATCGGCAGGACGAACAGGCCGCCATGCGGCACCTTCAGGGTCACGCCGAGGGTGAGCGCCAGGGCGCTCGCCACCGCGGACCCCGCGACCAGAGACGGGATCACCCGGAGGGGGTCGGCCGCCGCGAAGGGGATCGCCCCCTCGGTGATGAAGGCCGCCCCCAGCACGGCGGCGGCGCCGCCGGCCTCGCGCTCGGCTTGCGTGAAGCGGGCCGGGAACAGGCGGGTCGCCAAGGCGAGGCCCAGCGGCGGGGTCATCTCGCCAAGCATCGCCGCCGCCATGGGCGCGTCGACGCCGGAGGAGAGCAGGGCCGCCGCCGAGGCGTAGGCGGCCTTGTTGATCGGGCCGCCCATGTCGACCGCCATCATGCCGCTGAGGACGAGCCCGAGCACCAGGGCGCTCGCCCCCTGCATGCCCTTGAGCCAGGTCGTGAGCGCCGACCGCACCGCCGCGACCGGCACGCCGACCACGTAGATCATCAGGAGGTTGGTGATCGTGGTGGCGAGGAGCGGCAGGATCAGGACCGGCTTCAGGCCCTCGAGGTTCCTGGGCAGCCGGATATGCGTGTTGAGGAAGCGGGCGGTGTAGCCGGCGATGAACCCGGCCGCGATGCCGCCGAGGAAGCCGGCCTGGAGATTGGCCGCCAGCATGCCGCCGATCATGCCGGGGGCGATCCCGGGCCGGTCGGCGATCGAGTAGGCGATGTAGCCGGCGAGCGCCGGGACGATCAGCGCGAAGGCCGCCTTGGCGCCGATCTGCCCGAGGGCGTAGCCCAGGGTTCCCGCGTGGTCCGGCGCCATGGCGTCGATCCCGCCGACCCCGGGGGGCTCGGCGCGCGCCGGTTCGATTTCCCGGTGGTGCTGATCGACCGGGCCGGACCGCCGGGGGCCTACGACAGCGTCGTCCTCGACAACGTGGCGGCCTGCGCGACCCTCGTCGATCATCTGGCGGCCCAGGGCTACGGGCGGATCGGCGGCCTGTTTGGCTCGACGAGTTCGACCGCGCAGGAGCGCCGTGCCGGCTATCTGGAGGCGATGGGGCGGCACGGCTTGGCGCCGCAGATCCGCAGCGTGCCCCCGAACGCGGCCGCGGCGATGGCGGAGGCCACGCGCTGGTTCCAGGAGCCCGACAGGCCGGAGGCGCTCGTGGTCTCGAACGGGCTCATCCTGATGGGGGCCGTGCGGGCGGCCCGTGCCCTGAATCTCGCGCTCCCGCGGGATCTCGCGCTCGCCGGCTTCGACAACGAGCCGTGGACCGAACTCGCCGAACCGGGCCTCACCGTGATCGAGCAACCGGTCGCCGAGATCGGCACCCAGGCGATGCGCCTGTTGTTCGAGCGGATCGAGAGGCCGGATCAGCCGGTCCGGCGCGTGGTCCTCAGCGGCTGTCTCGTCCCGCGCGGTTCGACTGGGACACGGTGACGGTCTGCCTGAGCGCGCGCGCGGCGCCGCGGATCGGGGTGTCTACCGGGCGGAACACGCCACCGGTTCCGGCCGCGCGGGGCGTTGGGTCGGCGGCCCGCGCCGGGCAGCGCCCGAAGCGGGTCTTCCGGCTACCCAGGGCAAACGCCATGCGGTAGCCTCCCGCCGGGCCCGGTCCGGACGAGCGGTCCCGGTCCACCTGCCGAAGGCTTCGGCGCGCACCTCCGGATGCCGGGCCGCGACCGGCCGGATCGGCTGCGCGAAGGCTCCGACGGCCGGCACGGTCTCCGGTCGCGAAGGGCATGACCGACAGGGTGCCCGAGGCCCGGGACGACACCGCAGACATCCGCGCCTTCGAAACAGGATCCGACGATGACCGACGAACCGCACGGCCTCGATCGCGGCTTGACCAATTACGGCGATCGCGACTTCGCGCGCTACCTGCGCCGGTCCTTCGCCCGCTCCATGGGCATCTCGGTCGGACTCCTGAACAAGCCGGTGGTCGGCATCGCGATGACGCCGTCGGGCTTCAACAACTGCCACCGGGGCATGCCCGAGCTGGTGGAGGCGGTCTCCCGCGGCGTGCTGGCGGCCGGCGCCCTGCCGCGGCCCTTCCCCACCGTGTCGCTCGGCGAGGTTTTCCTCAACCCGACCAGCATGATGTATCGCAACCTGATGGCCATGGACACCGAGGAGATGATCGGGGCCCAGCCCATGGACGCGGTCGTGCTGATCGGCGGCTGCGACAAGACCGTGCCGGCCCAGCTCATGGGGGCGGCTTCCGCCGACCTGCCGGCGATCCAGCTCGTCACCGGGCCGATGTCCACCGGGCGCCACCGCGGGCAGAGGCTCGGCGCCTGCACGGATTGCCGGGGCTTCTGGGCCAAGTACCGGGCCGGCACCGTCGATGCGGAGGAGATCGCCGAAGTCGAGGGACGGCTCTCGGTCACGCAGGGCACCTGCGCGGTGATGGGCACGGCCTCGACCATGGCGTGCATCGCCGAGGCGCTGGGCCTGTCGCTGCCCGGCACCGCGGCGATCCCCGCGGTGCATTCCGACCGGCTGGTGGCCGCCGAGGAGACCGGCCGGGCCGCCGTGCGTCTCATCGGGACGAAGATCCGGCCCTCCCAGGTCATCACCGAGAAGTCGGTCGAGAACGCGATCCGGGTGCTGATGGCGGTCTCGGGCTCGACCAACGCCATCGTGCATCTCACGGCGATCGCCGGGCGGCTCGGCATCCGGGTCTCCCCCGAGCGCTTCAACCAGATCTCGGACGAGACACCGGTTCTGGTCGATCTGAAGCCCGTGGGTCAGGGGTACATGGAGGATTTCCACGCCGCCGGCGGCATGGGGGCGCTGTTGCGCGAGCTGCGGCCGCTCCTGCACCTTGACACCGTCGATGTGGAGGGCCGCACCCTCGCCGAGCGCCTGGACGAGCCCGCCGGCTGGGTCGACCGCACAGTGATCCGCCCCTTCGCCGAGCCGGTCTCGGCCGTGGGCGGGTTGGTCGCCCTGTCGGGCAGCCTCGCCCCGGACGGAGCGATCTTCAAGCGCGCGGCCGCGACCCCGGCGCTGTTCGAATCCGAGGGCCGGGCGGTGGTGTTCACCGGCCTGGAGGATCTCTCCGCCCGCATCGACGATCCCGACCTCGACGTCGAGCCGGGCGATATCCTCGTGCTGCAGAACGCCGGTCCCCACGCCGCCGGCATGCCGGAGGCCGGGTACCTGCCGATCCCGAAGAAGCTCGCCCGGGCGGGGGTGACGGACATGGTGCGGATCTCCGACGCCCGGATGTCCGGTACGGCGTTCGGCTCGATCGTCCTGCACGTGGCGCCCGAGGCGGCGGTGGGCGGACCGCTGGCGGCGGTGCGCGACGGCGACCGGATCCGCCTGTCGATCCGGGACAGGCGGGTCGACCTGCTGGTCGAGGCCGACGAGATCGCCCGCAGGCTCGCTGACCACCGGCCGCCGCCGGCCCCGGCCCGGGGCTACAAGGCCCTCTACCGCCGCACCGTCACGCAGGCCCCGCACGGCTGCGACTTCGACTTCCTGACGAAGGTCGACGCCTAGAGCTTCGTCCGATCGCGCGGCCGGCCTGCGTCGTCGGGTCGACCGTCGCGACGTCCGATCCTATCCGATCTCTCGCCTCGGTTCGGCGGTGAGGCCGTCGAAATAATCGAAGAAGACGCGGTCCGGATCGTACCTGTCGCGCAGGTCGCACAGCCTCCGCCACTTCTCGGGCGTGAAGGCCTGGGCGACGATCTCGGGCTGTTCGACCGTGTTGGTCTCGCCGATGTAGTACCCGACGTTGAACGGTTTCAAGACGGCGGTCACCGCCCGATGCCATTCGGCATTGACGGCGTCGGCATCCGCATCGTGCCACATCGTCCAGGGGCCGCCATAGATCTTGGAGGTGATCGAGCGCGCCATGTCCCGTTGCGGCCCCGGAACATGGGGCCCGCAGAAGATCGTCGTCAGGAACACCGAGATCGCCGAGGGGGCCCGCTGCCAGGCCGGCAGGATGGCCGCCATCACCGCGCCGGGGCAGTGGTCGGAATAGGTGGCTTCGACTCTGGATCGCACGCCCTCCGGGAAAAGCGCGCCGGAGGCATCGAAGAGCTGCTCGAAATCGAGGGGCGTGACCCGGGAACGCGACAGCGGCTCGACCGGCGCATCGTCCAGCGGCTGCAAGGCGCGCCGGGCCACTTCCGGATCGTCCTCGAAGGCGGTCGCGGTGACCATGCAGACCCAGCCGTTGCTGCCGGCCGCCCTGTCCGCCAGCGCGGGCGGGGCCTGGACGAGGAACAGGGTCAGCTCGACGCTGGGCGAGATCGCCGGTGCGGCTTGCCCCAGCCAGGTGCCGACAGCCGGGGCATCCGCGAGCCGATAGAAGGACTGACTGCCATGTATCGCCCTCGGCAGCGGGTGAAGTTTCAGAAAGTATTTCGTGACGATGCCGAAGAAACCCGAGCCTGCGCCGCGTGCGGCCCAGAAGAAATCCGCGTTCTCGGACTCGCTCGCCCAGATCAGCGTGCCCTCGGCCGTGACGAGTTCGATCGCCTCCAGGCTCTCGGTGCCGTATCCCCAGACCGTGGGGTTCCAGGCCATGCCGCCACCGAGGAAGTAGCCGCTGGCCTTGACCTGCGGACAATGGCCGGTCGGAAAGGCGAGCCCGTGGGCGTTGAGCGCCGTCTGGATCTCGCGATTGCTGAGGATGGGCTGGATGACCGCCCTGCGATGCTCGACATCGATCGAGAGGATCCTGTTGAGGCGTTCAAGGTCGATCAGGATGCCGCCGTTGCGCAGCGTCGGCTGGCACCAATTGTGGCCGCCGCCGCGGACGACCACCTTGAGGCCATGCGCGCGGGCGAACTTTACGGTGGCGATGATGTCGTCCTCGTCGGCCACCTTCACGATCATGCGCGGCGCCCGGTCCGGGATCAGCCGGTTCCACAGATTCCCATGAAGGGCGTCCCGGAACTGCGCATCGCCCGCGTCGATGACGGGACCCTTGCAGAGCGTCCTCAGATCCTGAGCATTCATGGCCAAGCCCTGCACGAGCAAGGAACCCGCCCGGACCGATCTGCCCGAGCGGGTTCAAGGTTGCGGTCGGTCGCCCGGCCCGACCCTCAATAGGGGACGCGGTCCGCCTTCTGGGCGTATTTCTTCCACACCTCCACGGCTTCTTCGCGCATGATCTGTTGGGTCGGGATCGAGCGCTCCCCGACATCCTTCTTGAGTTCGGCGTAGATCATGCTGTCGTCGAAGCCGCCGTATTCGAGCGCGTCCTCGACCTGAGCCGCATAGTAGACATTTTTGATCCCGGCCCAATACGCGGCCGCCATGCACATCGGGCAGGGCTCGGCGCTGGTATAGAGCGTCGCGTCCCGCAGCTTGAAGGTACCCTGCGACTTGCAGGCCTTGCGGATGGCCTCGATCTCCCCGTGCCACGTCGGATCGTTCTCGGCGACGACGCGATTGGCGCCCTCCGCGATGATCTCGCCGTCTTGGACGATCACGCAGCCGAACACGCCGCCGGCACTGTCGACCAGCGACGTCTTCTCCGACAGCGCGATCGCGCGGGCCATGAACTGTTCGTGTTTTTCGGTCATCGAATCCTCTGCATCGTCATGTTTTCAGGCCAAGTGCGACTATGATCTGCGGCGATGTTCTTGTCGATGTCCGGGGGGATGGGCGTCGATCAACGGATTTGAACTTGGTGCCGTATGATCAAGAATCCTGCCTCGGAGACCGGCATCGCCTTCGGTTCGGGACAGATGGTCTCGTGGGTCGATGAAACCGCGCAGGTTGCGAGGGGGGGCGGGATCGAGCCGCGCCCGCATCCGCCGCGATGGTTCTCGCAGATCAGGTCGTCCCGCCAAGGCCGTGCGTCCCGTGAAGCGCATGTCCGTTCGCCAATACCGGATGGTCATGATCCGACGACGATCTGACTAGACATGGCACCGGGAGACGCGTCAACGCCGTCAAGACATCCGCCGCAATTGAATTGTAAATATTCACGAATGCAATAAATATCTGAAGCATAGACGATCAGATTCGCCGGGGTCGCGGTTCCTGCAGCAGATCCGAGGCGTTGCAGTCGCGCCGTGGAGTTTGCGAAGTCGAATGGCGCTCGGTCTGAGACGCAGGAACAAGAAAAAATATTTCCGCCTCCGCCTCGTCCGTTTGGCCAGCGCGCCGCCTTTTTGTTGTCGCTCCGTCCCAGACCTGCGGCACGCGAGGCGCCGGCGCGCTGGAAAAAGTCCGGCGATTCTGGCTGCGTCCCCGAGATATAACTATCCTTTCGATGTTTTGGTTCAAAGAACGATCTATACCTGTATTGTATTATATTTACAATATTTACATTGGCCTTTTCTGCCAAGGCCTTGACTTTAACTGGTGTCGGCTTGTTGATGGGGGCATGCAGAGCGACGCCGCCGGCGGAACGGCGGCTATGCGATGCGAGACCAATCTTCGGCTGTTCCTCCTCGTCTTTCGTGGGGCGGCGGGCTTCTTCAAGTCTGCCGTGGTCGCGGTGTGATGGTCCCCGAACCGATGCTTCGATCCGCCCGGCGGTGTGGCTCGGTTTAGCGCCGAGGGCTGCACCCCGCTTCGCACGAGCGGGCGAGGGCAGGGCGTCGTGCAACGGAAGTGCGTCGGTTCATGAGCGGTGCCTCGACGTCCGTCACCATCGTGACGCAGACGACCATTCGGCCGGAGAGCGCCGACGCCTTCGCCCGATGGCAGTCCGACACCCATGCCGTCGTGGCGACCTTTCCGGGCTTCATCGAGCAGCAGCTCATCCCGCCGCGGCCGCCGCTGCAGGTGGATTGGGTCATCCTGCAGCGCTTCAGCGGCCTGGAGCAGGCGCGGGCGTGGCTGGCCTCGCCCGAGCGGCAGGCCCGGATCGAGGGCGCCACGCCCATGCTCGTGGGCCGCGACGACGTCCATATCGTCAAGGACGATGCCAGTGCAGCCCGCACGTCGCCGGTCAGCGCGGTGATCAGCACCCGCGTGAAGCCCGGCCTGGAGGCCGCCTACCTCAAGTGGGAGCAGAAGATCGCCGCCGCCCAGTCGAAGGCGCCCGGCATGCAGGGCTACCGGTTCGAGCCGGCCGTGCCGGGGGTGCAGGAGGATTACGTCGCGATCCTGCGCTTCGACGGCGAGGCGAACCTGCAAACCTGGATGGACTCGCCCGAGCGGCGGGCCCTCGTCGCCGAAGCGGCGCCGCTGACCGCGGAATTCCACACGCGGACGGTGCAGAGCGGCTTCGAGCAATGGTTCCGCACCGTCGCCCCGGCCGGAGGCCCGGCGCCCGCGGCGTGGAAGATGAACATGATCGTCGTGCTGACGCTCTACCCCACCGTGTTCCTGTGGGGGGTCCTGGTCGGCACGCCGATCCTCTCCGGGATGCTGAAGCTGGATTTCCCGGTCGCCCTGTTCATCGGCAACGTGTTCAGCGTGCTCCTCACCGCGCAGATGGTGCCCTGGACGGCTCGGCGGCTGGGCTGGTGGCTGTCGCCGGCTCCGGGGCGGCGGGCCCGGGCCAACCTTCAGGGCGCCGCGCTGCTGATCGCCGCCTACGCGATCATGATCCTTGCCTTCTGGAAGCTGTCTTGACCGGGCTCCGGTTGCTATCCCGGATGAGGCCGTTCTCCGCGGCGGGTCTGCTGATCCTGGCCTGCGGATCCGGGCCGGTCGGGCTGGCCCGGGCCGAGCCTTCGCCGGATTCGGCCACGTCCCCGGCTCCGGAGGTCGCCGGGGCGGCAGGCGGCACGCGCGTTCCCGGGGCGCGGGCTCCGGCCCGCGCGGAGCGCCAGGAGGCCGGGGTTTCCGTGGCGGCCGCCACCGTGATGGCGGCGCCGCCGCCCTCGTACCTCGGCTTCTCCGACACGGTGGTCAGCTACCGCTTCCAGGGCCCGTCGGCGGAGCCCGGGCTCTTCGTGCGGCGTCCCGACGGCACGGCGCAGGGTGGGTTCGCCCCGCGCGAGGTGCCGAAGAACGTCGTCAACGTGTTTCACGCCGACTCATGGGCTTACGGCACCAACCTCATCTCCCTCGACATCCTCACATCCGGCTCCCAGGATCCTGCGGGCGACAAGCGGCGCCCGTTCAAGGATTACGGCGCGACCGAAATCTACCTGATCTATCGCGGCGTCCTGAGCCTCAACAAAATCTTCGATACCGAGACCTTCGCGATTCCGGGCTTCGTCAAGGATGTCGGCCTGTCGTTCGGGGCCGACATCAACACCAAGGACACGTATTTCGACGCTGAGAAGCGGGCCGGCACCTTCGGCCTCAGCTTCGCCTTCGACGTGCCGGCCGGGTTCGTGAACCTGAAGGTCCAGGGCTACAAGGACTTCTCCCGCAACGGCTTTGCGGGGAACGGGCCCACGCCGGGCATCCCCGGGAATGGCGCCGTGCCGGGCTTCGATTACTCGCACTTCCGCAGTGTCGAGTTCAAGTTGACCCCGGAATTCGAGATCACCTACACGATCCCGCTGCCGTTCACCGGGCTGCCGCTGTCCCTGGCCGGCTTCAACACGATCATCCTGCCCAAGGGGCGCTACGGCACGATCAACCAGAACGACACGCAATTGGAGTTCGCCTCACAGACGAACCTTGTCCTGGATGTCGGGCAGTTGCTCGCCGGGACCCCCAACCGGGTCGAGGTCTTCGCCGGGTTCCAGTATTGGCGCAACAAGTTCGGCGCCGACCCGCGGCGCACCATCAACACCGAGGAAAAGGCGCTGATCGCGGGGGTCGCCTACCACCTGAAGTGACGGCGACGCGCGTCCCCGCTCGCGGTGCGGGGGATGGCGCCGACGTCTCGGGGCCGGCGTCCCGGAAGGCCGCGCCGCCGGGACCGGCCCCGCGCCCTCAGGTGCGCACCAGCTTGGACACGACGGCCAGCAGCTGCTCGGGCTTGAACGGCTTGGTGATCCAGCCGGTCGCCCCGGCCGCCTTCGCCTGCTGCTTGATGCCCTCGTCCGATTCCGTGCTCAGGAAGAGGATCGGAACGCCCGTGCAGGCGGGCAACGTCCGCAATTGCTTGATCATCTCCAGCCCGTTCATCACCGGCATGTTGAGATCCGTGATGACGAGGTTGAGGCTGGCGCTCTTGGCTTTCGCCAAGCCTTCGGCGCCATCGCCGGCCTCGATCACCGTGTGGCCGGCCGGGCCGAGGACGACCTTGATCATCTGCCGGATGCTGGGCGAGTCGTCGACGGCGAGGACAGTGGCCATGACAAGGATTCCGTTCTTGTGCTTGAAGCGTGGGCCTAGCGGAGTGCCTGGCCGGGGAGGGCGATCGCAGCGCGCTGGAACGCGCCGCTGACCGCTGGCGGCACATTGGCCAGCGCGATCTCCGTGGCTTGACGCTGTGCCGCCTTGTCCGCCGCGAGCACGATCTGGACGAAGGTGATGTCCGCGCGCTCGACCGCCGCGCAGTCCAGGGTGACGCGCGTCGCGCCGGCGAGGGCCGTCGCCAAAACGCCCTGCAGCGACCGGACCGTCCGGATGGTGCAGTCGGATTCGAGCGTGAGGACGGAAGCCTCGGACATGCGGGTTCAGGCCCTCGACGACAGGATTGGGCGCCGCTGCGCCTCTCCGGCGGAGACAACACCGCGGCGGGTAAATTCTTTCTGACCGACGGCAGACCAATCCACCGCTGTTGCCGCCGCCGCCGGACGCTGCACAGCTGAAATTCGATTCAGCATGGAACGGAATTCAAGCGTCAATACAGAAATCTGTTGTCTCGCTCTTGCGCTTCATTGCCGGTGATAACGCTTTCTTTAACGGCGATCCTTACCGTCGGGCCGACGCCGTCCATCGGTTTGCGGCTTGACCGGCGCGCGACGGTCGACGCCGAGAGATCCGACATCTGATGTCCTTCCAAGCTGCCCACGACATTCTCAGGCAGGTCCCGGCCCGCTTCCGGCGGGCCGACGGACGGCGCGGATCCGGCGCAGTGCCCGGCGCGGTGTCCGGCTCCGCGCTCGCGCCGCCGGATCGTCCCGAGACGATGGCATCCCCTGCCGCCGATACGTCGCCGGCGCCGCAGATCGAGATCCCGGCCGACCCGGCGGCCGCCACGCGGTCGGCCGATCTGCTCCAGGCCTGGCTCGGCCTCTCGGCGCAGCAGCGGGGGCTCCTGGACGCCCTCATCGCCGAGCTCGGGATCGTCTCCGCGGATGTAGAGGCGAATGTCCACGGCCTGTCCAACCGCTTTCAGAACATCGCGGCCTCGACCTGCGAGCAGTCGGAGATCGTGCGCGGCCTCGTCGCCTCGGTTCAGACCGTACGGATCGACGACAAGACCCTGGACCTCGGAGATGTCGCCGCCGGCCTCGGCGAGACGCTCGCCGCGCTGATCGCGCGGATCACGCTGATGTCCTCCCGCGGGACGACCCTCGCGCAGGGGCTGGCGGGGGCGCTCGACGGCCTGTCGTCGGTCGAGGGCAGCGTGGCGGAGATCGAGAAGATCAACCGCCAGACCAACCTGCTTGCCCTGAACGCCAAGATCGAGGCCGCCCGGGCCGGCAGCAGCGGCGCGGCCTTCGCGGTGGTCGCCGACGAGGTGCGCGGCCTCGCCACGACCATCAACGCCCTGTCGGACGTGATCAAGCAGCAGATTGGCACCATGGCGGCCGACCTGCGCAGCAGCCACGCCCTGCTGGGCGACATCGCGGCGATCGACATGTCCGAGGAGAGCCGCACCGCCGAGCTGCGCGTCCGCATGGTGATGCGGGCCCTCGTCGAGCAGAACGCCCAGGTCGCCGGCGTCCTGCGCCAGACCGCCGAGACGACGCAGGCCATCACCGAGGACGTGTCGGCGGCGATCGTGGCGATGCAGTTCCAGGACCGGGCCAAGCAGCGCATCGAGAACGTCGAAGGCCTGCTGCGCGCGGCCGGTGCGGAACTCGGCCGTCTCTCCGGAGCGAGCGCGGGCGACGGCGCGGTGCCGGATTCCAGCGCCGACCCGGCCTGGATCGAGGCGGCGATCGCGCGCTGCACCCTCGGCGAGGTCCGGGCGCGCCTGACGGAGCGACTGCTCGGGGTCGCCCCGGTCGCGCAGCGCCCGGCCGCCGACGATCTGGACGGCATCGACCTGTTCTGAACCCGAGCGCGCCGCCAGGCGCGGTCCGCGGGCAATCCGGTCCGGTCCGGCCCGGTCGGCGGTTGCGCCGCGGCCGGGGCTTCGGCGCCGGATCTGCCGCGATCGGCCCCACGTCTCATCCCCGTCTCTCCACCGGCCGCACCCAGCAGGGCCGCGGCCCCCATCCGCATGGGATGCACGACGAGAGCCCGTGCCGGACCGACCGGCGCAGGATGCCGGATACGGCGATCCTGTGATCCACGGCTCACGCGATCTCAGTGTCCGATAATCAAATACTCTGGGCGATGGGCGGATATACTGTCCGTCAGACATCTAAACCTCGGCGTTAACCGAAAATTTTTAGTCGGATTATATACAACCGGCGAAATCGAGCGGCGGATGATCGTCGTTTCGCGTCGCCGTGAGGGTGCGGCGCGACTCGGCAATCCAGCCGAACGCTTGAGTTCAAAGACATTCGCCCGGTGACAAAGTCGAAGTCTTCGCGTTCGCTCGAAGCCGGGCGGTTCATTCTGCATCTGTGTCTAGCGTGAGCGGGTCCGACCGTCCCATGACTGCTCTCGATCCCGCCGACGTCTTCCGGGCCGAAGCCGCCGAGCTTCTGGCCTGCCTGGAGACGACCCTGCTCGACCTCGGCGACAGGCCCGAGGACCGCGCCCTGATCGACACCGCCTTCCGCGCCCTGCACACCATCAAGGGCTCGGGCGCCATGTTCGGCTTCGAGCAGGTCGCCGCCTTCACCCACGACTTCGAGACCGCCTTCGACCGCGTCCGTCGCGGCGAGGTTCCGGTCGGCCACGACCTCGTCAACGTCTCCCTCTCGGCCAAGGACTATATCCGCGGCCTCATCGAGGAGCCCGAGGCCAGCGCGCCCATCATCGGCGAGGCCATCCTGGCCGAACTCGAGCAGCTCCTCGGCACCACCGGCCGCCCCGCCGCCGCGCCGTTGGCCCCCCATCCGGAGCCGGTCGCCGATCCCATCCCGATGGTGGAGGGCGGCTGGCAGATCGGCATCGCCTTCGCGCCCGACGTGCTGCGCAACGGTACCAATCCCCTGGCGCTCCTCGACGAACTGCGCGACCTCGGCGCCTGCACGATCGTGCCGCGCCTCGACGCGCTGCCCGAACTGCCGGGCCTCGATCCCGAGAGCCTCGCCATCGGCTGGGACGTCACGCTGCGCGCGGCCGTGACCCGCGAGGCGATCGAGGATGTCTTCCTGTTCGTGCGGGACGAGATGACCCTGACCCTGGTCCCGATCTCGCCGGCGCAGCCGGACGCCGCACCCGAACCGGGCGAGGCCGCGCCCGGGCCGTTTGCGCCGCCGACCGTCACGGCTCCGGCGGCGGGTCTCGCCGCCATCGCCTCCGTCGAAGCCCCACCCGTCGCGCCGCCGGCGATCGCGCCCGCGGCCCCGACCGCTGAGCGGAGCCCGGCGCGGCGGGCCGAGGAGCGGCCGGCCAGCAGCGTGCGGGTCGAGGCGGAGCGGCTCGACGAGCTGATGGACCGGGTCGGCGAACTGGTCATCGCCCAGGCCCGGCTGAGCCAGCTCGCCGGCCTGAGCGCCGATCCCGGCCTCAAGGGCATCGCGGAGGAGATCGAGCGCCTGTCGGCGCGGCTGCGCGACACCACGATGAGCATCCGCATGGTCGCCATCGGCGCGCTGTTCGGCCGTTTCCGCCGCCTGATCCACGATCTCTCGCGCGATCTCGGCAAGCCGGTGGAGTTCGTCACCGGCGGCGAGGACACCGAACTCGACAAGACCGTGATCGAGCGGCTGGCCGACCCGCTCGTCCACCTGATCCGCAACGCCATCGACCACGGCATCGAGGCGCCCGGGCGCCGGGCCGCCGCCGCCAAGGCCGCGACCGGGCGTATCACGCTGACCGCCGAGCATGTCGGCGCCCAGGTGCTGGTGAGCGTGCGCGACGACGGCGCCGGGCTCGACGCGGCACGCATCCGCGCCAAGGCCGAGGAGAAGGGCCTGTGCGCGCCCGGCGCGGTGCTCACCGACCAGCAGGTCTACCAGTTCCTGTTCGCGCCGGGCTTCTCGACCGCCCAGGAGATCTCGGCCCTGTCGGGGCGCGGGGTCGGCATGGACGTCGTCAAGAAGACGATCGAGAGCCTGCGCGGCACGATCGACATCGCGACCGAGCCGGGGGGCGGCACGACGGTCGCCCTGCGCCTGCCGCTGACGCTGGCGATCATCGAGGGATTGCTGATCCGGGTGGGGGAGGGGCGCTACGTCATCCCCCTGGCGGCGGTGGAGGAATGCGTCGAGCTGCCCGCCGGCGAGCGCGGCGGGCGCGGGCGGGACTTCCTGAACATCCGGGGCGCGCTGGTGCCGTTCCTGCGGCTGCGCAGCCTGTTCGGGGCCGCGGGCGAGCCGGAGCTGCACCAGAAGGTGATCATCGTCGCGGCGGGCGAGGCCCGGGTCGGGCTGGTGGCGGACCAGATCATCGGCAACCACCAGACGGTGATCAAGTCGCTGTCGAAGCTGCACGCGGACGTGGCGACGTTCTCGGGGGCGACGATCCTGGGCGACGGCACGGCGGCGCTGATCATCGATGTCGGCCGGCTGGTGAGCGGCGGCGGCGCCGAGGGCGCGCGCGCGTATCAGGAGGTGGCGTGATGAGCGGCGGCGTGACGAGCGGTTCTCTCAGAACCGGACCGCAGGCGGGGTCGCGGGGCGGCCAGCAGGTGGTGATGTTCCGGATCGGAACGGAGAGCTTCGCGCTGGATGCCGGGATGGTGCGCGAGATCATCGATCCGATCCCGGCGACGCGGGTGGCGGGGGCGCGGCCGCATATCGACCGGATCGTGAACGTGCGCGGCAACGTCATCCCCCTGGCCGACATCCGCGAGCGGTTCGGGATGCCGGCGGCGGCGGACAGCCCGGACACGCGCTTCCTAGTGCTGGAGGTTGCGGTGGGGGGCGATCCGGTGGTGGTCGCGCTGGTGGCCGACAAGGTGTTCGCGGTGACGGAGATCGATCCAGCGAGCTGCCAGGCGGTGCCGCCGGTCGGCACGACGTGGCGCCCTGAATACATCCGGTCGATCGTCAAGGCGAGGGATGAATTCATCATCGTCCCCGAACTCGAGCAGATCCTCAACTGAAGTCTTGTGGCTGTCCTGTCCAAGTGTTGCGTGCGTGGGGTGAGTACGATGCGTTTCTCGATCAAGGCCAAGCTCGCAGGCGGTTTCGGCGCCGTCCTGCTCCTGACCGCCGCGGCCGGCGGCGTCGGCTATCAGAAGTTGATGTCTTCCGAGGAGTCGATGAAGTTCGTCATCAGCCGCGCCGAGCTGCAGGCCCTCGTGCTGGACGCGAAGGGCCACGCGATCAATGGCGTCAGCAACGTGCGGGCGGCGGTGATCAGCACCGATGACGCCCAGATGACGGAGTTCAGCAAGCGCGCTGCGGACAACCGCAACGACGCCGTGGCGGGCTTGGCCAAGGCGAAGGGCTACATCGTCGCGGATGAGGGCAAGCGGCTGCTGGATGACCTGTCCGACAAGTACGAGAAGCAGCGCGCCCTGGCCGGGAAGATCATCGATCTGACGAAGCAGAATTCCGGCGTCAGGACCTGGGCCGAGATCAACACGACGGGTCGGCCGGCGACGGCGGCGCTCCGTTCGGAACTCGACACCTTGGCCAAGGGCCGCTCGGGCGAGACATCGGGTGACGACTTGGCCAAGTCTGCGGCCGCCTTCCAGATCCGCATGGAGCGGGCCTGGGGACAGCTTCAATCGGCGACCGGTGCGACGACCCTCGAGGTGCTGGAGCAGCGGGTGAACGCGGCCAAGCAGGTGCGGGATGAGGTCGCGCACGCCATGGACGACCTCCTGCGCGCGAGCGCCGCGCAGGGCATCTCGACCGAGGGGGTGCGCCAGAAATACGCCGCCTGGTCGGCCTCGTTCCAGAAGGCGCTGGCGACCATCGAGACGGGGGCCGCCGTCAAGGCCGCCGACCTCGCCTCCGGCGAATACGCGACGCTGAGCCTCGCGGCGAACCGGGCCTTCGACGCGCTGGCCGAATTCCAGAACCGCCGCATGATCGACGCAGTCGGCAGGGCCAAGGCCGATGCGAGCGAGGGCCAGACGATCCTGCTCGCCACCGTTGCGGCGGCGCTCCTCCTCGGCCTCGGCATCGCCACCTGGCTCGCCTTCTCGATCTCCCGTGGCCTCGGCCGCGCCGTGACCCTCGCCGACGCGGTGGCAATGGGCGACCTGAGCCAGACCGCGAAGGTCACCTCCAACGACGAGCTCGGCGACCTGGTGGGGGCCATGGGCCGCATGACCGAGAACCTGAACGCGACGGCCGCGCTCGCCAACGCCATCGCCCAGGGCGACCTCAGGGTCGAGGCCCGGCCGCTCTCCGACAAGGACACGATGGGCATCGCCCTGCAGACCATGCTGACGAAGCTGCGCGCCGTCGTGGCCGAGGCGAGCGCGGCGGCGAGCAACGTGTCGGCGGGGTCCCAGGAGCTGTCGGCCTCGGCCGAGCAGCTGTCGCAGGGCTCGACCGAGCAGGCGGCCTCGACCGAGGAGGCCTCGGCCTCGATGGAGGAGATGGCCGCCAACGTGAAGCAGAACGCCGAGAACGCCAGCCAGACCGAGACGATCGCCCGGCAATCGGCCCAGGACGCGGAGGCCAGCGGGGTCGCCGTCGGCCGCGCCGTCGAGGCCATGCAGACCATCGCGCAGAAGATCACCATCGTGCAGGAGATCGCCCGCCAGACCGACCTGCTGGCCCTCAACGCCGCCGTCGAGGCGGCCCGGGCCGGCGAGCACGGCCGCGGCTTCGCGGTGGTGGCCAGCGAGGTGCGCAAGCTCGCCGAGCGCAGCCAGGCGGCCGCGGCCGAGATCGGCACGCTGTCGTCCGACACCGTCAAGGCCGCCCAGCAGGCCGGCGACATGCTCGGCAAGCTCGTGCCCGACATCAAGAAGACCGCCAGCCTGGTGGAGGAGATCACCGCCGCCTGCCGCGAGCAGGATGTCGGCTCGGGCCAGATCAATCAGGCGATCCAGCAGCTCGACAAGGTGACCCAGCAGAACGCCAGCGCCTCCGAGCAGGTCTCGGCCACCTCCGAGGAACTGGCCACCCAGGCCGAGAAGCTGCAGGCGACGATCGCCTACTTCCGCATCACCGAGGCGGCCGCACCGGTCGGGCCTCTGGCCGGTGTCGATCAGGCGGTGACGCGGCTGCGCGCGACCGCGACGCGGATGGGCGCGCCCTCGGCGGCGATCCGCTCGCCGAGCCCGAAGCGGGCGGTGGGGCGCAACCCGGCCGCGGCCGGGGGCTTCGCCCTCGACATGGGCGAGGGCGACGCGCAGGACGCCGCCTTCACCCGCGTCGCCTGACACCTCGCCCGACAGGTCATCCGACAGGTCGCCCGACCTGTCGGGCGAGGCCCGGATCCGCGCGGCGCTCGTCCCCGCGCGGATCCCGCCGTCGGCGCACGTCGCAGTCCATCCGGAGACCCTGCATGTCCAGTGTGTGGCAGTACCTGACCCTCGGTCTCGGCGCCGAGATCTTCGGGATCGACGTCGAGCACGTCCACGAGATCCTGGACTATCGGGTCCCGGCGGCCCTGCCGCAGGCGCCGGCCTTCCTGCTCGGCATGATCGACGTGCGCGGGCAGAGCTACCCGGTGGTGGACCTGCGCACCAAGCTCGGCCTGCCGCCCGTGGCGCGCACGCCGGCGACCCGGATCATCCTGCTCAACGTGCCGATGCCGGGCCGGGCGCTGCGGGTCGGGTTCGTGGCCGACCGGGTGATCGAGGTGACGGAACTCGACGGGACCGAGATGGAGGCGGCCCCCGAGGTCGGCGGCCGCTGGAACGCGCGCTACATCGCCGGGATCGGCCGCCGGGGCGAGGCGTTCGTGGTGGTGTTCGACCTCGTCGCGCTCATGGACGGCGACGGGCCCGCGCTCGCCGCGTCGCCCCAGGCCGCCTGAGCGGACCCGGGACCATGGAGACCGATCCGGGTCACCTGAGCGACCGGCATTTCCGCTCGGTTGCCGACCTCGTCCAGCACCATGCCGGCATCCAGCTGCCGCCGGCCAAGCGCACCATGGTCGAGGGCCGGCTGCGCAAGCGCATGCGCGCCCTCGATCTTCCGACCCTCGAGGCCTATGGCCGCCACCTGTTCGAGGCGGGCCATCTCGCGGACGAGTTCCCGCACCTCGTCGACTGCGTGACGACGAACAAGACCGACTTCTTCCGCGAGCCCGCGCATTTCGATCTGCTGCGCACGACGATCGTCCCGCGGCTGGCGGCGCGGGGCGACCGGCCGCTGCTCAAGGTCTGGAGCGCGGCGGCTTCGACCGGGGCGGAGGCCTATACGCTGGCGATGGTCCTGCAGGACATGGCCGCCGACCGGTTCCGCTACGCCATCCTCGGGACCGACATCTCCTCGGAGGTGCTCGACCGCGCCCGGACGGCGATCTACCCGGAGGAGATGCTGGAGGCGGTGCCGCCGGACCTGCGGCGGCGCTACGTGATGGTCGCGCGCGATCCGGCCCGGCGCGAGGGGCGGATCGTGCCCGAGCTGCGCGCCCGGGTGCGGTTCCAGCGGCTCAACCTGATGGACGAAAGCTACCCGATCGACCGGGACGTCGACCTCGTCTTCTGCCGCAATGTGCTGATCTACTTCGACAAGCCGACCCAGAAGGCCGTGGTCGCACGCCTGGCCGGGCACCTGCGCCCCGGCGGATACCTGATCGTCGGCCATTCCGAATCGATGGCGGGCGTCGGCGTGGCGGGCCTCGACCAGATGTCCTCGACCGTCTTCAGCAAGCTGAGGGATTCCGGCCGGTGAATGCGTCGAGACCGATCCGCGTCCTCATCGTCGACGACTCGGCCTCCGTCCGCCAGACCCTGTGCGGCATCCTGGAGACGGCGCCCGACATCGCGGTCCTGGGTACCGCGGCCGATCCGTTCATCGCCGCCCGCCGGATCCAGGAGGAGATCCCGGACGTCATCATCCTCGATCTCGAGATGCCGCGCATGGACGGCCTGACCTTCCTGCGCAAGATCATGGCGCAGAAGCCGCTCCCGGTGATCGTCTGCTCGACCCTGACCGAGGCGGGTTCCCGGATCCTGTTCGAGGTGCTGGAGGCGGGCGCCGTCGACGTACTGCCGAAGCCGCGGGTCGACACCCGCCAGTTCCTGCTCGAATCCACGGTGCGGGTCTGCGACGCGGTGCGCGCGGCCGCCCGGGCCAAGCTGCGCGGCAGCCGGCCGCCGCGACAGCTCGTCGAAGCGAAGCTCTCGGCCGATGTCGTCCTGCCGCCGCCCGTGCCCGGACGCGTCGTTGTCGAGACCGATCGGATCGTCTGCATCGGCGCGTCGACGGGCGGGACGGAAGCCCTGCGCGACGTGCTCGAGGTGCTGCCCGCCGAGTCCCCCGGCCTCGTCATCGTGCAGCACATGCCGGAGCACTTCACGGCGGCCTTCGCCAAGCGCCTGAACGGGCTCTGCGCGATCACCGTCAAGGAGGCGGAGGACGGCGATCCGGTGCTGCGGGGCCGGGCCCTGATCGCCCCGGGCGGGCGGCACCTCATGGTCGAGCGCCGAGGCGGCAGCTACGCGGTGTCGGTGAAGGACGGTCCGCTCGTCGCGCGCCATCGCCCGTCCGTCGATGTGCTGTTCCGGTCGGCCGCCCGGGCGGCGGCCGCGAACGCGTTGGGCATCCTGATGACCGGCATGGGCGACGACGGCGCCAACGGCCTGCTGGAGATGCGCCGGGCCGGGGCGCAGACCGTGGCGCAGGACGAGGCGAGTTGCGTGGTGTTCGGGATGCCCAAGGAGGCGATCGATCGCGGCGCGGCCGCCAAGGTCCTGCCGCTCGAGCAGATGCCCGGGGAGATCCGGCGGTTCGGCCTGACCGTGGCGGGGCCGCGCTGAGGCCGGTGTGACCGCCGGCCTCGGGCTCAGGACTGGTCGCGACGCTCGGACTTCGCCTCGGATCTCGCCCGGCGCGCCCGCGTGCGGCTGTGTTGCGGAGGCGATCCGCGCAGCGCCCCGGCGGGAGCCGTCTTCACGGAGCGGGCCGGAGGCGGCCCCATATCCCCGCCGCGGCGCGCACCCGCTTTCGCGCGCTTCGTACTCCGCCCGCTCGACGTTGCGATGCTGCCTGCGCGGATGCCGGCCTCCTGTGTCCGGGCATCCAGCAGGTCCTGAACACCGGGCGGATGATCGGGCACGGGAAACAGGCTGGCCAGCCCGTCGGCGACGCCTCTGAGCACGGCATCCGCCTGCTCTTGATCTTCCCTGCCCTGTACGACGATGAAACTCATCTGCGCACCCGGATCGTTGGTTCAGATCCTAAACTCGACGGGATGCGAAGGGTTGCTCAGGCCGTTGTGAAGTCGTCCGGTGATGTCGGACATCGGCGCTTCATGAACGCGATGTAATCAACTTGCGGTCGTGTCGCGAAGAGTGCCGAATCATTGGGCAGGCCCGTGGCAGGGCTTCGCGACCTCTCGCGGCGACCTCTCGCGGCGGCCGCTTCGGCGCCGGCAGGGTCGGGGCCGGCCCGGCGCAGGACGGGGCCAGGCTGTGCCCGTGCGCCACGTCCCCAGGGCGCCGCGTGCCGGCACCTCCGTCACCACGCGGCGCGGAAAGCCCGGCCGGCTCACGCGGCGTAGCGGTCGAGCGCCAGATCGTCGCTCGCGATCTCCGGGGCCCGGCCGGACACGAGGTCGGCGAGCAGGCGGCCCGAGCCGCAGGCCATCGTCCAGCCGAGGGTGCCGTGGCCGGTGTTGGTGAACAGGTTCGCGACCCGCGTGCCCCCGACGATCGGCGTGCCGTCCGGCGTCATCGGCCGCAGGCCGGTCCAGAACGCGGCCCGGGAGAGGTCGCCGCCCGCGGGGAACAGGTCCTGCACCGAGCGCGCGAGGGTCTCGCGGCGCGGCAGGCGCAGGGCGCTGCTGAAACCGGCGAGTTCGGCGGTGCCGCCGACGCGGATGCGGTCGCCGAGCCGGGTGATCGCCACCTTGTAGGTCTCGTCCATCACCGTCGAGACCGGGGCGGCGGCCGCATCGGTGATGGGCAGGGTCAGGGAATAGCCCTTCACCGGGTAGACCGGCAGGGCGATCCCGAGGGGGCGCAGCAGGGCCGGCGTGTAGCTGCCCAGCGCCGCCACGTAGGCCTCCGCCCGCAGGAGCTCACCGCCAGCGGTCTCCACCGCCGTCACCCGGTCGCCGGCATGGTGCAGGCGCGCGATCGCCGTCCCGTAGCGGAAGGTGACGCCGAGGCCCTCGCAGATCGCGGCGAGGCGCTGCGTGAACAGGTGCGCGTCGCCGGTCTCGTCGCCCGGCAGCCGCAGGCCGCCGACGAACACGTCCGGCACCGCCGCGAGCGCGGGCTCCGCGGCGATGCAGCCCGCCGGATCCAGCACCGTGTAGGGCACGCCGTAGGCGTCGAGGACGCGGGTGTCGTCGCCGACATGGTCGAGCTGCTTCTGCGTCCGGAAGAGCTGCAGCGTGCCCTTCTCCCGGTGGTCGTAGGCGATGCCCGTCTCGGTGCGCAGGTCCCGCAGCACGTCGCGGCTGTACTCGGCGAGCCGGACCATGCGGCCCTTGTTCCGCCGGTAGGCCTCCTCGGTGCAGTTGGCGAGCATCCGCGTGAGCCAGCCGTAGAGGCGGGGCTCCAGGCGCGGCCAGAGCACCAGGGGGCGGTGCCGCATCATCAGCCACTTGAGCGCCTTCACGGGGATCCCGGGGGCCGCCCAGGGCGCCGCGTAGCCCGGCGAGACCTGGCCGGCATTGGCGAAGCTGGTCTCCAGGCCGGCACCGGGCTGGCGCTCCAGAACGGTGACCTGATGGCCGGCCCGGGCGAGGTAATAGGCCGAGGTGACGCCGACGACGCCGCCGCCGAGGATGAGGACGTTCATGGCGGGCCCTAGGCTCCGAGATAGACGCGGTGGAAGCGGTGGCCGAGGTTGGTCAGGACCTCGTAGCCGATCGTGCCGGCCGCCGCGGCGACGGCGTCGACGTCGCGCTCCGGCCCGATGATGTCGACGAGCGCCCCCGGCCCGATCGTGCCGGGGGCCAGGTCGGTGACGTCCAGGACGAGGCTGTCCATCGAGACCCGCCCGACCACGGGCAGGCGCGTGCCGCCGAACCAGGCCGCGCCGCCCGCCGTGCTGCGGAAGAACCCGTCCGCGTAGCCGATCGCCACGGTGGCGAGGCGGCTGTCCCGGCCGACCTTCGCCGCGTGCCCGTAGCCGACGGGGGTCCCAGCCGGGACGCTGCGCGTCTGCATCACCCGCGCCCGCAGACCGATCACCGGCCGCATCGGATTCGGGGCGTCCGCCTGCGGGGCGATCCCGTAGAGGGCGGCGCCGGGGCGCACCAGGTCGAACCGGAAGTCCGGCCCGAGGAAGATCCCGGAGGAGGCCGCGAGGCTCGCGGGCACGGCCGGCAGGCGCCGCCGGACGACCTCGAAGACGGCGCGCTGCGCCGCGTTGACGGGGCTGTCCGGCTCGCCCGCACAGGCGAGGTGGCTCATCACCAGCCGCAGGTCGAGGCCTGCGAGCGCGTCCGGCGCGTCGAGGAGCGCGCAGGCTTCGTCCGGCGCGAAGCCGAACCGGGCCATGCCGGAATCGATCTGGAGGATCGCGGGCAGGCGCCGGTCCAGGCGCCGGGCGAGACCCTGCCAGCCGTCGCGCTGCGACCGGTCGTTGAGGACGGGGACGAGGTCGTGGGCCGCGCAGGCCGCCTCGCTGCCCGGGGAGGCGCCGTTGAGCACGGCGATCACGGGGCCGGGGCCGAGGATCGCCCGGAGGGCGACGCCCTCGCCGACCTGCGCCACGAAGAAATGCCGACAGCCGGCGGCGGCCAGGACCGGCGCCACCCGCTCGGCGCCGAGCCCGTAGGCGTCCGCCTTGACCACCGCCGCGCAGACGGCCGGCCCGGCATGCAACGCGAGGGCACGGTAATTGTCGGCGATGGCCCCGAGGTCGATCGTCAGGAGCGCGGCCGCGGTGCCTGCGGGACCGGCATCGGGCCGGTGATCGCGATCGATCCTGCTCATGGCGACCCCCGGGGCGGCTCCCTGATGCGCTGCCGCCAAGCTATACGGAGGATCGTCGAACAGGCGTGCGATGTGTCGAAGCGTCTTGCGACGATCGGCTGCCCGTGCAATTTTCTACGGCAATTTCGAAGATCCTTCGTAACCCGCCGTGGACGAGATCGACCGCCGCATCATCCAGGCCCTGCGCGTCGACGGCCGGATCAGCAATGCCGACCTCGCCGCCGCAATCGGCCTGTCCGCCTCCGCCTGCCACCGCCGCGTGCGCCTGCTGGAGGAATCCGGGATCATCCGGGGCTACACCGCGCTGATCGGCGGCGGCGCCGACGCGCCGGGCCTCGTGGTGCTCACGCAGTTCACCCTGGACCGCCAGACCGAGGATTACCTCAACCGCTTCGAGGCGGCCGTCCGGCGCTGTCCCGAGGTGCAGGATTGCTATCTGATGACCGGGACGGCCGATTACCTGGTCAAGCTCAAGGTGGTCGACGCGGCCGATTACGAGCGGCTGCACAAGGATGTCCTGTCGCGTCTCCCCGGCGTGGCCCGGCTGCAATCGAGCTTCGCCATCCGGACCGTCGTGGCGGCGGGCCGGCCCCTCTGATGGCCGCCGCGGATCAGGATGCGAGAGGAGCCCCGGCATGACGTCGAGTCCCGGTTCTGACACGGTAGCCCCCTGCGACCTGCGCCTGCGCGATGTCACGCTCGCCGAAGGCCGCCGGGCGACCATCGACATCCGGGACGGCCGCGTGGCCATCCTGCACGATCCCGGCGCGCCGCTGCCCCCCGCTGCACGCACGATCGACCTCGGCGGCGCCCTGGTGCTGCCGGGCTTGGCGGACGGGCACGTCCACCTCGACAAGTGCCTGCTCGGCCTCGCGTGGCGCCCCCACCGGGCGCAGGGATCCGTCCGCGCGATCATCGCGGACGAGAAGGCCTTCCGCCGGACCACGCGGGTGCCGCTCGCCGCGCAGGGCGCCGAGGCCCTCCTCGAACGCATGCTCCGCGGCGGCACGACGAGCCTGCGGACCCATGTCGACATCGACGACGTCACGCGGCTCGACCACCTCGCCCAGATCCTCGACCTGCGGGCGCGCTGGTCCGACCGGATGCAGATCCAGATCGTCGCCTTCCCGCAGAGCGGGATCCTGGGATGCCCGCCGGTCGCGGATGACCTGGACGAGGCCCTGCGGATGGGCGCCGATCTCGTCGGCGGCCTCGATCCCGTCGGCATCGACGGCGATCGCGACGGTCACCTGGACATCGTCTTCGCCCTGGCCGAGCGTCACGGAAGGGGTATCGACATCCACCTTCACGACGGCGGCGAAGCCGGCCTCGACACGATCGCGGCGATCGCGGCCCGCACGGCGGCGGCCGGCCTCGGCGGGCGGGTCACGATAAGCCACGCCTTCGCCCTCGCGGAAGCCGACGATCTCCAACTCGGCCGGATCGCGGAAGGCCTGAACCGGGCCGGCGTCGCGATCCTCAGCAGCGTGCCGGGCGGGCGCCGATGCCCGCCGATCCCGCGGCTGCGGGACCTCGGCGTCCCGGTCTGCTTCGGCACCGACAATGTCCGCGACTGCTGGAATCCCGCCACGGTCACCGGCATGGTCGACCGCGCCCAACTCGCCGCCTACCGGTTCGATCTCCGCACCGACGGAGAGCTCGCTGCGCTGCTCGACCCCGTCACAACCGTCCCGGCGCGGGTTCTGGAACTGGGCCCGGGCGTGGTGGCGCCGGGCGCCCGGGCCGACCTGATCGCCTTCCGCGCCGGCAGCGTGCCCCAGGTGATCGTCGAGCGCCAGGCGCCCGTGCTCGTCGTGGCGCGGGGGACCGTCGCGATCGACCGGCACGGTGCGGCCGCCGGCGGCCCGCCGCCGTGAACGACCGCGCCCTGCGCTATCTCCTCGCCGTCGTGCGCGCGGGCTCGGTCCGGGCCGCCGCCGAGGGCCTGAACGTCGCCGCCTCGGCCGTCAGTCGGCAGATCATCGAGCTGGAGGCGCAGGTCGGCGAGACGCTGCTCGAACGCCTGCCCCGGGGCGTGGTCCCCACCGAGGCCGGCCGTCTGGTCGCCGAGCACGCGCAGCGGCAGGCCGACGAGGCGGCGCTCCTCGAGGACCAGCTCAAGCGCCTGCGCGGGGTGCAGCGGGGGACGATCAGCCTGCGCTGCGGCGCCGGCTTCCTGATCGACCTCCTCGACAACGCCCTCGCGGGCTTCGCGCAGGACCATCCGGGCATCGCCTATCAGGTCGAGATCGGCACCACCGACGGCATCCTCGCGGCGATCGCGCGGGGTGAGGCGGATATCGGCCTCGTCTACAATCCGCCCGCGCATCCGGATGTCCGCGGCGTCGTCTCCGCCCGGCAGCCCTTGCTCGCCGTCCTGCCGAAGGGTCACCCCCTCGCCAATGGGTCGGCGCCGGTTCCCCTGCGCAGCTTCGCCACCGAGCCGGCCGCCCTGCTGCCGCCCGACCACGGGGTGCGCCAGCTCCTCGGCCGCGTCGAAGCGGATGGCGGGTTCCGGCTGGTGCCGCGGCTGGAGACGGCGTCCTTCGAGCTGCACCGCCGCTTCGTCATGGCGGCCATGGGGGTGGCCTTCCTGCCCCGCTTCGTGGTCGCGGCCGAATTGCGCGCCGACCTTCTGGACGCGGTGCCGTTGCGCGACGCCATCCTGTCCGAGGCGAGCGCCCACTTGGTCATCCGGGCCGGGCGACGGCTGCCCGAGGGGGCGGCCCGGCTGCTGGGCTGGCTGGCCGACCACATGGTGGCGTTCCGGCCGCCGCCGGCCTGACCGGGACCGTGCTGAATTTCCGCACGCATCGTGCAGAAATCGGTTGTTGTCGCAACGCTCGATTGCCGGAACGATAGTGCCGCATCGTGAGGACGGATCGGCATGACCATCGCAACGGTAGGGGTCGTCGGGCTCGGCAATATGGGTCTGGGCATGGCCGCGACCCTGGCCCGCAAGGGCTTCACGGTCCTGGGCTACGACCTCAGCCCGGTCCGGCGCCCGGCCGCGGAGGCCGCCGGCGTGACGACACTCAACACCCTCAACGAGGTCCTGCAAGCGGCCGACGCCCTGGTCTTCTCGCTGCCGCTGGCGCGGGACGTGGAGGCGGTGGTCACCGCGGAGGGCGGCCTCCTGTCCCGGACCGACCGCAAGGTGGTCGTGGTCGACACCTCGACCTCGGATCCCGGCACCACTCGGCGCCTGGCCGAGCGCCTCGCCGCGGCCGGCCACGCGCTCCTCGACGCGCCGGTGAGCGGCGGCCCGTCCGGCGCCGCCGAGGGGACCCTGACCATGATGGTCGGCGGGGCGGAGGCGGATTACGCCCTGGCCCGGCCGGTCTTGGAGGCCATGTCGGCCCGCGCCCCCCATGTCGGGCCCTCGGGCGCCGGCAACATCGTCAAGCTCGTCAACAACCTGCTGGTGGCCGCCCATCTCGTGACCACCGGCGAGGCCCTGCGCCTGTCGGAGGCCGCGGGCCTCTCGGCCGACGAGGCGGTCAAGGTCGTCAACACCGCCACCGGCCGCAGCGCGATCAGCGAGGTCATGGTCCCGCGCTGGGTCCAGTCCGGCACCTTCGACAGCGGCTTCTCGGCCGGCCTGATGCGCAAGGACGTGCGCCTCGCCCTGGAACTCGCCGCCGAATGCGGGATCGACCTGCCGCTCTCCGCCGAGGTGAAGCGGATCTGGCAGGCCACGCAGGACGCCATCCCCGACACGGCCGACTTCACCCGCATGGCTGATTACCGCGATCCCAAGGGAGCCCACTGATGTCCGGCACGTCGCACTCGCCCGCCGCCGACCGGGTCGCCGCCCTCCTGACCGACTTCCTGCCGGGCGGCCGCATCGGCAGCGTCGTGGCCGGCGAGGTCCTCGCCGGGACCGGCGCCGCCCTCGACCTCGTCAACCCCGCGGACGGCGGCGTGCTCGCGACCTTCGCCGATGCCGGGCCGTCGGTGGTCGAGGCCGCCATGGCGGCGGCCCGCGACGCCCAGCGCGCGTGGTGGGGGATGAGCGCCGCCGCCCGCGGCCGGGCCCTGTGGGCGGTCGCCGCCCTGGTCCGGCAGCACGCCGGGGCGCTGGCCGAGTTGGAGACCCTCTCGGCCGGCAAGCCGATCCGCGACACGCGCGGCGAGGTCGCCAAGGTCGCCGAGATGTTCGAGTATTATGCCGGCTGGTGCGACAAGCTCCACGGCGACGTCATCCCGGTGCCGAGTTCGCACCTGAACTACACCCGCCACGAGCCCTTCGGCACCGTGGTGCAGATCACCCCCTGGAACGCGCCGATCTTCACCGCCGGCTGGCAGATCGCCCCGGCCCTCTGCGCCGGCAACGCCGTGGTGCTGAAGCCCTCCGAGCTGACACCGCTGACCTCGCTGGCGCTGGGCCTGCTCTGCGACCGCGCCGAGGGGATGCCCCGCGGCCTCGTCTCGGTGCTGGCCGGCGCCGGTCCGACCACGGGGGCCGCCGCGGTGGCCCATCCCGACACCCGCCTCGTCGTGTTCGTCGGCTCGGCCGAGGCCGGCGCGCAGATTGCCGCCGCGGCGGCCCGCGCCATCGTGCCGAGCGTGCTGGAGCTCGGCGGCAAGTCGGCCAACATCGTGTTCGCCGACGCCGACCTCGACCGGGCGCTGATCGGCGCGCAGGCCGCGATCTTCGGCGGCGCCGGCCAGAGCTGCGTGGCGGGCTCCCGCCTCCTCGTGCACCGTTCGATCCACGCGTCCTTCGTGGAGCGCCTGTCCCACGCCGCCGCGCGTATCCCGGTGGGGGCGCCGACCGACCCGGCGACGCAGATCGGGCCGATCAACAACCGGCGCCAGCGCGACAAGATCGCCGGCATGGTCGAGGCCGCGGCGAGCGCCGGCGCAACCATCGCGGCCGGCGGGGCCTGCCCCGCGTCCCTGCGGGACACGGGCGGCTTCTATTTCGGCCCGACCATCGTGGACGGCGTCGCGCCGGACGCGGCGATCGCCCGGGAGGAGGTGTTCGGCCCGGTCCTCACGGTCCTGCCGTTCGACGGCGAGGACGAGGCGGTGGCGCTGGCCAACGGCACGCCCTACGGCCTCGCGGGCGCGGTCTGGACCGGCGACGGCGGCCGCGGCCACCGGGTCGCGGCGGCTTTGCGGGCCGGAACGGTGTGGGTCAACGGCTACAAGACCATCAACGTGGCCTCGCCTTTCGGCGGCTTCGGCCGCTCGGGCTTCGGCCGCTCCTCGGGCCGCGAGGCGCTGATGGCCTACACGCAGACCAAGAGCGTCTGGGTCGAGACCGCGGCCCAGCCGGCGGTGACCTTCGGCTACGTGGGCTAGGCGCCGGGCGCGGGGGGCGACGGACGGGATCAACCGACACGACCGGCGGCCAAGTCCGGCAGGCAGGGCGATGGGCAGCCCCGGAGGGGCGGGGAGGATGACGATGGCGGGCGAACTGTTTGCGACGAACACGCGGCCGGACGCGCCGCCCGTTTCCGGCGGCGGGAAGCTGACGCTGTTCCTGCTCGCCCTGGTCATCGTCATCATCGCCGAGGCGATCGGCAACGTCAGCATCCCGGTGGGAGCCGGCAAGATCGTCCTGCTGCCGCTGCTCTGGGCCCTGCTCCTCGGCGGGGCCCTGGGGCTGATGAGCCCGCGCCTCCCGGCGCCCCTGCGGCTGACGGGCGCCCTGCAGAACGCGGCCGGGGCCTATCTCCAGCCGGCGCTGCTAATCTTCATCGCCAAGCTCGGCCTGCTGGTCGGGGGCTCGCTGCCGAAGATCCTGGCCTCGGGCTGGGCGCTCGCCTTCCAGGAATTCGGCCATTTCTTCGGGACGATGGTGTTCGGCCTGCCGGTGGCGCTCCTCCTCGGCATCAAGCGCGAGGCGATCGGCGCGACCTTCTCGGTCGGCCGCGAGCCGAGCCTCGCCATCATCGGCGAGCGCTACGGCATGGATTCTCCGGAGGGCCGCGGCGTGCTGGCGGAGTACCTGACCGGCACGGTGTTCGGCGCGGTGTTCATCGCCCTGCTGGCCGGGCTGATCGCCAGCCTGGGCGTCTTCAACCCGCTGGCCCTGGCGATGGGCGCCGGCGTCGGCTCCGGCAGCATGATGGCCGCCGCCTCGGGGGCGATCGCCGCTCAGCAGACCCCCGAGGTCGCCAAGGATGTCGCGACCTTCGCGGCGGCCAGCAACCTCGTCACCACGACGATCGGCACGTACTTCACCCTGTTCCTGTCGTTGCCCTTCACGATCTGGGCCTACGGCAAGCTGGAGCCGATCCTCGGCCGCAACCGGCCGGATGCCGCCCGCCCGGCGGCGGTCGACCCGCAGGCGGAGGCACCGGTCCATCAGGAGGTGCGGATCGGCCTCGCCGAGACCGTCCTGGCCTGGATCCTGATCGGTGCCTACGGGCTCATCGGCAACTGGCTGACCTACGGCGTCGTCCCGGACGCGAAGGTCGTCGGCGGGATGGCGATCATCATCGGCACCGTGCTGGCCGGCTGGATCGTCTACCTGCTCCTCGGCCGGCGCCTGCCGGCGGTCCTGTGGGTCTCGATCATCGGCATGGCCCTGACCTATCCCGGCACGCCCTACGCCGCCGAGATCGCCGCCCTGACCGGCAAGATCAACTTCCTGGCCCTGGCCACGCCGATCCTGACCTTCGCGGGCCTCTCCGTCGCCAAGGACGTGCCCGCCTTCCGCCGCCTCGGCTGGCGGATCGTGGTGGTCTCGTTCATGGCCAATGCCGGGACGTTCCTCGGTGCGGCCCTGATCGCGCAGTTCTTCATGCATCCGCCGCTGGGGTGAACCGCCGCGCCGTCCGGCGTAGAGTGAGGCAGGGGGAACGAGGCGCTCCGGCGGCCTCTGGCATGGGTGAGAGACCACATGGGGATCGAGGCAGAGACCGTGGAGCGGATGGTCGCGTGGCGGCGCGACCTGCACACCCATCCCGAACTGGCCTACCAGGAGGTCCGCACGGCGGATCTCGTCGCCCGGGAACTGGCCGCCTGCGGCCTGTCCGTGAAGACCGGGCTCGGGCGCACGGGCGTGGTCGGGACCCTGAGCCGGGGCGACGGCCCGACCATCGGCCTGCGGGCCGACATGGACGCCCTGCCGATCCAGGAGGCGACAGGCGTCGCCTACGCCTCCCGGACGCCCGGCGTGATGCATGCCTGCGGCCATGACGGCCACGTGGCGATGCTGCTCGGCGCGGCGCGGCATCTCGCGGCCCGCACCGACCTGACCGGGACGGTCCACTTCATCTTCCAGCCTGCGGAGGAGTGCGAGGGCGGCGGGCGCGCGATGGTCGAGGACGGCCTGTTCCGGCTGTTCCCCTGCGACTCCGTCTACGGGCTGCACAATTGGCCGGGCCTGCCCCTCGGGACCTTCGCGACCCGGGTCGGCGCCATCATGGCCTCCCTCGACACGTTCGAGATCGCGGTCACCGGATTCGGCACCCATGCGGCCATGCCGGAGCGCGGCACCGACACGCTCGTGGTCGTCTCCGAGATCGTCCTCGCCCTGCAGACCATCGTCAGCCGCCGCATCGCCCCCACGGAGCCGGTCGTGCTCAGCGTCACGCAGATCCATGGCGGCGACGCCTACAACGTCATTCCCGACCACGCCGTCATCCGCGGCACGGTCCGCTGCCTGGACGAGGCGGTGCGCAAGCGCGTCGCGGAACTCATCGAGGCCATCGCCGGCGGGACCGCCGGCACGCACGGCGCCCGCGCGGAGGTGGCGTACCGGTTCGGATACCCGGCCACGGTCAACACCGCCGATGCCGTCGGCACCGCCCTCGCGGCCGCCGGGACCGTCCCGGACATCACCGCGCGCCGTGGCGATGTCGGCCCCTCCATGGCGTCGGAGGATTTCGCCTACATGCTCGAAGCCTGCCCGGGCGCCTATGCCTGGATCGGCACCGACGGGACGCGGCCGAGCCTGCCGCTCCACAATCCGGGCTACGATTTCAACGACGAGGCCCTGCCGGTCGGCGCGGCCTACTGGGCTGCACTGGCCACACACAGCCTCGGGACCTGAGTCTGCGGGACGGAAGGCGCGGCCGCGGACATCGTCGGTCCGTCCGCGGCGCATGCTCCGGAATAACGCCCGCGCAGGCCGCGCGGGCGTATCTTGAGGGCGGGTGTCAGGCCGCCATCGGCGCGTAGCGCTTGTGACCCTTCACGTCGAAGCGGTCGAGCATCATGACCTTGTCCCAGGCCTTGACGAAGTCCGCCACGAAGCGCCGCTGGCCGTCGCTGCCCGCGTAGGCGTCGGCGATCGACCGGAGCTGTGCGTTCGACCCGAAGACGAGGTCGCTGCGGGTCGCCTCGAACTTCGTCTGGCCGCTCGCACGGTCCTTGAGCGCGAAGGTCATCCCGTCCGCATCCGCCTTCTCCCAGACCAGATCGACGTCGGTCAGGTTGCGGAAGAAGTCGGTCGTCAGCACCCCGATCCGATCGGTCAGGACGCCCCGGTTCGACCCGTCGTGGTTGGCGTTGAGCGCCCGCAGGCCGCCGGTCAGGACGGTCCATTCCGGGGCCGTCAGCGTCAGCAGGTTGGCCTTGTCGAGGAACATCTCCTCCGGCGAGACGCTGCGGGTCATCTGCCCGAAGCCGTCATCGACGTAGTTGCGGAACCCGTCCACCACCGGCTTCAGCCACTCAAACATCTCGAGGTCCGTGAGCGCCTGGGTCGTGTCCACCCGGCCCGGCGTGAACGGCACCGGCGTCTCGACTCCGGCATCGCGGGCCGCCTTCTCCACGGCGACGCAGCCGCCGAGCACGATCAGGTCCGCGAGGGAGATCTTCTTCCCGTCGCTGCGCCCGCCGTTGAAGGTCGACATCACGTTGCGCAGGGCCTCGATCACCGGCGCGGCCCGGCGGTTGACGGCCCAATCCTTCTGCGGGGCGAGGGCGAGTCGGCCGCCATTGGCACCGCCGCGCTTGTCGCTGTCCCGATAGGTCGAGGCCGCCGAGAAGGCCGTGAAGGCCAGATCGGACACCGACAGGCCGGTCCCGGCGATCGCCTGCTTCAGCACGGCGATCTCGGCCTCGCCGACGAGGTCGTAGTCGCGCTCCGGCAGCGGATCCTGCCACAGGAGCCCGTCCTCGATCACCACCTCCGGGCCGAGATAGCGGTGCTTCGGACCCATGTCGCGGTGCGTGAGCTTGTACCACGCCTTGGAGAAGGCCTGGGTGAAGGCGTCGAAGTCGTTGAGGAACTTCTCGCAGACCTTGCGGTACTCGGGATCGACCTTGAGGGCGATGTCCGACGTCATCATCATCAGCGGGTGCATCTGACCCGCGACATGGGCGTCCGGCGTCTTCGGCGCGTTGGGGTCCTTCGGCGTCCACTGGAGCGCCCCGGCCGGGCTCTTGGTCTGTTCCCACTCGAACTTGAAGAGGTTCTCCAGATAGGCGTTGTCCCACTTGGTCGGATCGGGCGTCCAGCTGCCCTCGATGCCGTTGGTCATCGTGTCCTTGCCGGAGCCGGACCCCTTCGGATTGTGCCAGCCGAGGCCCATCGCCTCCATCGGCGCCATCTCGGGGGGCGGACCGATCTCCTTGGCGGGGGTCATGCCGTGGCTCTTGCCGAAGGCGTGGCCGCCCGCGATCAGCGCCACGGTCTCCTCGTCGTTCATCGCCATGCGGGTGAAGGTCACCCGGATGTCGTTGGCCGACCCCTGCGGATCGCCGTTGGCGTAGGGTCCCTCGGGGTTCACGTAGATGAGCGCCTGGTGGGAGGCGGCGAGCGGGTTCTCCAGGTCGTAGTCGGCGTCGCCGTTCTTGCCGCGCCAGCGCTTGTCGCGGTTCACCATGTCGTCGAAGCTCGAGACCGAGCCCATCTCGACCACCTCGGGGCCCCAGTAGGTGGCGTTGTCCGCCTCCCAGGCGTCGAGCCGCCCGCCGCCGAACCCGTAGGTCGGCAGGCCCATGATCTCCAGGGCGCAATTGCCGGTCAGGACCATCAGGTCGGCCCAGGACAGGGCGTTGCCGTACTTGTGCTTGATCGGCTGCAGGAGGCGGCGCGACTTGTCGGTGTTGCCGTTGTCCCACCAGCTGGAGATCGGCGCGAAGCGCTGCATGCCGGTGCCGGCGCCGCCGCGCCCGTCGGCGATCCGGTAGGTGCCGGCCGAGTGCCAGGCCATACGGATCATCTGCGGGCCGTAATTGCCGTAGTCGGAGGGCCACCAGTCCACCGAGGAGGTCAGGAACTGCTTGATGTCGCGCTTGAGCGCCTCGAAGTCGATCTTGGCGAACTCAGCCGCGTAGTCGAAATCCGGCCCGAGGGGATCGGCCGCCAGTCCGTTCTGGTGGAGCACTTCCACCCGCAGGCGATGGGGATACCAGTTCTCCAGCGTCGGACGGTTGCCGTGGGCGCCGCCGATCCGGTCGCCGCCGAACGGACACTTGCCCGCCATCGGGAACGTCGTCGTGTCCGTCTTGTCGATCGTCTCGCTCATCAGTGGTCCCCTAGGCATTGAGCCGCCGGCCGCCCGAGGCTCGGGCATCGAAGGCGGCGGGGCGGTGCAGGCAGTTCGAACCGCCGGGGAATCCCCGTCGCGCTCGAGGCTGGTGACGAAATGAGGCAGTCGCTCCCGGGATCAAGTTCGGAGCAGCGAAGTCCTTCCAAGGACCGGGGCAGGCGGCCTCGCAATAGTGCCGATGACATTGCCGTGATCCGACACGCCGCCGCAGGCGCCGAGGGCGCGCGGGGATTCCACGTCGACACGGATACCCGCCCGGGGGTCGCTGATCCTCGCGAATCTGTGTCTCGGCGTCTCAGCGCACCACTTGGCGCACCCTCTGGCGTGAAGCCGCTCCTCGTCAGGGCGCCGGACGCGCGCTGGCTGCCGGGGCGGCCCCGCCGGAGCCCGTCTCGGAACCGGTCACGACCTTTCGGGCCGCGGCCTGGCTCTGGCTGGCGTAATCGGGCGGCGATGCCGCGCCCTGCCAGATCAGCAGACCGGCCCATGCGGCGATCATCAGCGCCACACTCACGGCGAGCACGACGAGAACCGGCCTGCCCCGCCGGCCCTGGCGGCTCTCTTGAGCCGTGCGACGTTCGATCATCCGCTCCTCGCTGAGCCCGCCTTCAGACATCCGGGCTCAAACCCGCGACGCTGCGCCTGGGTCCCGCCCTGCGACGCTGTGCACCGCCGCTGCCCTCGGCCCCATTGGCGGCGATGCGCGAGGATCATACAGTCATACACATGACCTTCACGCCCGCGCCGCAGCCCGATCTCCGTCTGCCGCTCTATCAGCGACTGCGCGACGCGATCGCCTTCCAGATCGCGCGCAACGTCTGGCGGTCGGGCGAACCGATTCCCACGGAGGCGGAACTCGCGGCGACCCATCGCGTCGCCATCGGCACCGTGCGCAAGGCGATCGATGTCCTGGTCGCCGACGGCTTGGTGGAGCGCCAGCAGGGCCGCGGCACCTTCGTCCGCCGGCCGCGCTTCGACCGATCCTTGTTCCGGTTCTTCCGGCATCTGGGGCCGGATGGGAGCCAGGCCGTGCCGGAAGGGCGGATCCTGCTGCGCGAGGCCCGGCCGGCGCCCGCGGCCGTGCGTGAAGCCCTCGGCCCCGACGCAGGCGGCGAGGCGATCCGCCTGATCCGGACGCGGCTCCTGCAGGGCCGACCGATCCTGTCCGAGGAGATCTGGCTGCCGGCCGCGCGCTTCGCACCGCTCCTCGAGGCTCCGCTGACGGAGATCGGCGATCTGCTCTACCCCGCCTACGAGCGCCTGTGCGGCGAGATCGTCGCCCGGGCGGAGGAGACCCTGACGGTCGGCATCGCCGATGCGACCGACGCCGAGCGCCTCGGGATCGCGGAGGGCGAGCCCGTCGTCGTGATCGCGCGCCTCGCCTTCGGCTTCGATGCCCGCCCGATCGAGTGGCGCGTGACGCGCGGCGCCGCCAGGGACTTCCGGTACCACATCGACATCCGGTGAAAGGCCGCCGCCTTGACGGGCCGTCGGGCCCATGCTCATTAAGTCATATAAATGACTAGTCCTCTTTAGAGGGCGGAGGAAAGCCCGTGTTCCGCTGGTACCGTGAGGTCGGTCCGGCCGAGCGTCGCACCTTCTGGGCCTGTCTGGGCGGGTGGTCGCTCGACGCCCTGGACGTGCAGATGTTCAGCCTCGCCATCCCCGCCCTGGTCGCGAGCTTCGGGCTCAGCCGCCCGGAGGCCGGCCTGATCGGCGCGGTCACGCTGGTCACGGCGGCGATCGGCGGCTGGCTCGGCGGCCTCATGGCGGATCGGATCGGCCGCGTCCGGGCCCTCCAGATCACGGTGCTGTGGTTCGCGGTCGCGACCTTCCTGGCGGCCTTCGCGCAGAGCTTCGGCCAGCTCTTGATCGTGAAGGCGCTGCAGGGGATCGGCTTCGGCGCCGAATGGGCGGCTGGCGCGGTCCTGATGGCGGATGCCATTCGGCCCGAGCATCGCGGCAAGGCGCTGGGCGCCGTCCAGGGCGGCTGGGCGCTCGGCTGGGGCGCGGCCGTGCTCCTGTCCACCGCGGCCTTCTCCGTCCTGGATCAGGAGACCGCCTGGCGGGCTCTGTTCGCCTGCGGCCTCGCGCCCGCGCTCCTCGTCCTCTACCTCCGCCGCTCGGTCCCGGAGCCGGTCCGACCGGCCGCCGGACCGATCCGGCCGGCCATCGGGCCGCTCCTGATCTTCTCGCCCGGCCTGCGCCGGATCACGGTGATCGGGACGCTGCTCGGGCTGGGGGCGCACGGGGGCTTCCACGCCCTGTTCACGTGGCTGCCCACGTATCTGAGCGTCGAGCGCGGCGCCTCTGTGGCGGGCACCGGGCTCTACCTCGCGATCATCATCGCGGCCTTCGGCCTGGGCTGCCTCGTGGCGGGCGGCCTCGTGGACCGGCTCGGTCGCCGGCGGACGGTGGCGTTGTTCGCCGCCGGCTGCATGGCCCTGGTCGTCCTCTACCTGCTGGTGCCGGTCGGCGGCACGGGGCTGCTCCTTCTCGGCGCCCCGCTCGGTTTCTGCACGGCCGGGATCCCCGCGAGTCTCGCCGCTCTGTTCAGCGAGCTCTTCCCGGACGGCCTGCGCGGGACCGGGATGGGCTTCTGCTACAATGCCGGCCGTCTCGCCTCCGGGGTGCTGCCCCTCGGCGTCGGCCTGCTCAGCGAGATCTGCGGCCTTGGGACGGCGATCGGCCTGTCGGCCATCGGCGCCTACGGGCTCGTCCTCCTCGCCGTCGCGCTCCTGCCGGATCGGCAGTCCGGCGGCGCGCTGCTCCCCCAGACCGTGAGATGATCCGATGAACCGGCGCCTGTTCTGCCGTACCCTGTTCGCGGGCGGCGTCGCGCTCGCATTCCCCGTCCGCGGCCGGGCGGCCGAGACGGGCCCCGACGCGCGCGACGGCGTGGCGGCGGTGGATACCCACGCCCACGTCTTCACCCGGACTCTCACCCTGGTCGGGGACCGGCGCTACGCCCCGGCCTACCACGCGAGCATCGCCGATTATCGCGCCATGCTGGACCGGAACGGCATGGCGCGCGGCGTGCTGATCCAGCCGAGCTTCCTCGGCACCGACAACAGCTACATGGTCTCGGCCCTGCGATCCGCCCCGGAGCGGCTGCGCGGCATCGCGGTGCTGGACCCCGCGGCGGAGACGGCCACCCTGCGCGATCTCGCCGACCAGGGCGTCGTCGGTCTGCGCCTCAACCTGATCGGCCGGCCGGACCCGGAGTTCGGCAGTCCGGTCTGGCGGGCCCACCTCGCCCGCGTGGCGGATCTCGGCTGGCAGATCGAGGTCCAGGCCGAGGCGCGGCGTCTCGCGCATCTGCTGCCGCCGCTGATCGAAGCGGGCGTCCCGGTGGTGGTCGATCATTTCGGCCGGATCGACCCCGCCCTCGGCATCGCCGATCCGGGCTTCGCCGACCTCCTCGGCTTCGGCCGCGGCGGCCGCGTCTGGGTCAAGCTCTCGGGCGCCTACCGCATCGGCAGCGGCGCGGCCGGCCGGCAGACGGCGCTGCAGGCGGCCGAGCGCCTGCGCGGTGCCTTCGGTGCGCGGCGCCTGCTCTGGGGCAGCGACTGGCCGCACACGCAGTTCGAGACCCAGGCCAGCCCCGCCGAGGCGCGGCGCGACCTCGACGCCTGGGTACCCGACCCGGCCGAGCGCCGGATCATCCTGGGCGAGACGCCCGCCGCCCTTTTCCGCTTCGACCACTGAGCCGCCCGGCGCGCGCCAGCCCGGATTTCAACGAGGACAGGACCATGGCAACACCGACCATGCCTCACGGGGCGGACGCGGCCGCCTTCGAGAGCCGAACGATGCGGAAGGTCGGCCTGCGCCTGATCCCCTTCCTTGTGCTCTGCTACTTCATCGCCTACGTCGACCGGGTGAATGTCGGATTCGCGGCGCTGACCATGAACCGCGACCTCGGCCTTTCCGCCGCGGCCTTCGGCCTGGGCGGCGGCCTGTTCTTCGTGGCCTACGTGCTGTTCGAGGTGCCGAGCAACCTCGCCATGGAGCGGGTCGGCGCCCGGATCTGGATCGCGCGGATCATGATCACCTGGGGGCTCGTCGGCATCGGTTCGGCCTTCGTCACCGGTCCGGCGAGCTTCGCCACCGCCCGCTTCCTGCTCGGCGCGGCCGAGGCCGGCTTCTTTCCCGGCGTGATCCTGTACCTGACCTACTGGTTCCCCAAGGCCTACCGGGCGCGGATCGTGGCGATGTTCATGGTCGCGATCCCGCTCTCCAGCTTCTTCGGCTCGCCGCTCTCGGCGGCGCTGCTCACCCTCGACGGGGCCGCGTCCCTGCGCGGCTGGCAGTGGCTGCTGATCATGGAGGCGATCCCGGCCGTCCTCCTCGGCATCGCCGCCCTGGCGCTGCTGCCGAGCCGGCCGGCCGAGGCGGCCTTCCTGAGCCCGGCGGAGCGCCGATGGCTGGCGGATCGGCTGGAGACCGAGCGCCGCGCCGCGGAGGCGGGTTCATCCCACCACGCCCACGGCCTCGCGGCGGTGTGGGCGGTGCTCGCCAGCCGTCAGGTCTGGCTCCTCGCCGTGATCTACGCGGGCAGCTCGGCCACCAGCAACACGCTGTCGCTGTGGATGCCGCAGATCCTCAAGGGGTTCGGCCTCAGCAACCTGGAGACCGGCCTTCTGAACATGATCCCCTTCGGCATCGCCTCGGTGTTCATGATCGTCTGGGGCCTGCGGGCGGACCGCAGCGGCGAGCGCATCTGGAGCACGGCCCTGCCGCTGGCACTGACCTCGCTGAGCTTCGCCCTGACCCTGCTGACGGGCTCCCTCTGGATCACCCTGGTCCTGCTCTCGCTGGTCCTGCTCGGCAATTACGCGATCAAGGGCCCGTTCTTCGCCCTGGCGACCGAGACGCTGCCGCCAGCCCAGACGGCCGCCGGCATCGCGGCGATCAACACGCTGGCGCATCTGGGGACCGGAGCGATCACCTCGCTGATCGGGGTGCTGCGCGAGCAGACCGGCAGCTTCCCCGTCGCCCTGCTGCCGCTCTGCGCCCTCACGGGCATCGGCTGTGCCCTGGTCTTCTGGATCGGCCGGCACCCGTCGCGGCCGCCGGCCGTCGGCCCGGCCCCGTCGGTGGCGGGGGGCTGAGGCTGCGGGGAACCGTCCGGCCGCCCGTCGATCCCGCGACCGGCCTCCTCGGCGATCCCGCGCCGCCATGCCATGATGGCGCGGGAGGATTCGACATGCACGACAGCGGCGACGATCACACGCACCCGCATGCGCACGACGAGGCCCACGAGCCGGGCGCCCCGGAGCGGTGGAAGCACGACGGCGTGCGGGTCATCCCGGGCGACCGGCTCGATGCCAACACCGCGCAGACGCCCGGCATGTTCCGGCAGGCGGCCGTCAACGCCGCCCGGGTCGGCGCCCAGAAGATCTGGGCCGGCACGGTGGCGATCCAGCCCGACGCCAAGACCGGCGTGCACCATCACGGCGAGCTGGAGAGCGTGATCTACGTGGTCTCCGGCCGGGCCCGGATGCGCTGGGGCGACAAGCTCGAATACGTGGCCGAGGCCGGCCCCGGCGACTTCATCTTCGTGCCGCCCTTCGTGCCGCACCAGGAGATCAACGCCTCGACCGACGAGCCCCTGCATTGCGTGCTGGTGCGCTCCGACAACGAGGCGGTGGTGGTCAACCTGCCCGATGTCGAGGCCGCCGAGACGCCCGAGACCGTCTACTGGGTCGATCCGATCCACAGGCATCCGTGAGCGACCGGCGCCCGCGGCGATAGGCCGGACGCCGCGCCCCGGCGGCCGCGTCGAGTGCGACAGCGGCCTCGCCCGGCCGGCCCACCGCGTCTTCCCGCCGGACGCCCCGCCGGCCTCAGACGGGCCCCGATCCGGGATGCGGGCCCATGCGGCGGCGGTCGTGTTCGATGGCGAAGACATGGGCGTAGAGGTTGGCGACCCAGCCCCGGCCCTCGACCGTGAGGTCGAGGAAGCGGATCGCATCCCCGATCACGGGCTCGATCTTGCCCCAGAAGAAGGACGGATAGCGCTCGGCAAGGTCGGCCGGGCTGTCGTAGCCGAGTTCCGCGTTGACGCCGATCTCGGCGAATTCGTGAAACAGCGCATTCAACTTGCGCGGATAAAGCGGGTCGCCGAGCTGCCCGATCAGGTCGGCCGCCCGCAACAGGCCCGCCTCGGTCCCGGTCTCGCGATGCGCGTCGTCTTCCGGCACCGGGAAGCGGGTCAGCTCGATCGCCCGGATGACCCGGCCCGCATCGACGAGATCGTGCGTGCCGAAGCGCTCCTGGACAGCGAGTTTCGAGCGCTCGACGTGATACGGCGCCAGCGCCGCATCGGAGGCCCCGCGGGGCAGGCACACGGTCCCGCCCCGCGCGTCGATGACGAAGGCCTGGGCCCGGTCGCCCGCGCAGACGCCGCGCACGTAACCGATGTCGTGGTAGAGGGCGGCCAGGATCATGTGCAGCCAGTCCTCCGGCGTGACACCCTCGTGCAGGAAGCGGCCGCGCAGGATGTCCTGGGCGACCAGGGTGACGAGGGCCGTATGATCGCCGTCATGGTAGAGGGCATCGCTCCCGACGATCCGCTCGATCGTCAGGCGCGCCGAGGCCTCGATGATCTCGGCATAGCGCGGCTCCCGGCTGCCGAAGGTCCGCTGGTAGGTGACGGCGAGGTGCTCGCCGAGGGCATCGGCGAGCATCTTGGTCGCGTCGAACATGGTCGGGCCTCGCCGTCAGCTGCGGCCGGCGGCGACGCGCCGGGCCGGGTCGGTGCAGATCACGTGGACCGCTCCCCGCGTTGCACCAGCCGTTCTTCGAGATAGGCCGCCGCATCCGCGTAGAGTTCGTAGCGGCGGAGCAGGACCGCGCGCTTCTCGGCCGGCGTCGCCGCATCGAGCTTGCCATGGGCCTTGTCGGCGCGGGCGCGCATCTTCCTGGCGAGCTTCTCGAACGCCGCGTCGATCCGGGCGCCGACCTTCTCGCCTTCGGCCCGCGCCGGATCCAGATCGTCCGGCGCCCGCCCCGGCGGGGGCTTCGTCGCTTCTCCAGCCATGACGCGTCTCCGGTCGCGGTGCTCCGTGGCCGAAGCGTATGACGGAACGATCACGGGTGCGATACCGGATCGTCCGCCCGCGGACCGATCGCTTCTCAGGCCTGTCACGGAAGGCTGCTCTAGCTCGGCCGTCCGACACGCAGGGGGACCCGCGATGAGGCTCGACGACAGTGCTGCCCTGGATGCCGCCCTGGAGGCGATCCGGCGCGACCTTGCCGACAGCTACGATGAGGAGGTGGAACTCGGGCTCGAGGAGGAGCGCCTCGATCGGCTCGCCGCCGACGGCGCACAGCCCGAGCGCCTGGACCGCAAGGTCTATTTCCGCGAACTGCTGCGCCTGCAGCACGAACTGGTCCGCCTCCAGGACTGGGTGCAGGATCGGAAGCTGCGTGTCGTCGTCCTCTTCGAGGGCCGCGATTCGGCCGGCAAGGGCGGCGTGATCAAGCGGATCACCCAGCGCCTCAACCCCCGCGTCTGCCGCGTGGCCGCCCTGCCGGCCCCGAGCGAGCGCGAGCGGACGCAATGGTACTTCCAGCGCTACGTCTCTCACCTGCCGGCCGGCGGGGAGATCGTGCTGTTCGACCGGTCCTGGTACAACCGCGCCGGGGTCGAGCGGGTGATGGGCTTCTGCACCGAGGCGGAGGTCGAGGAGTTCTTCCGCTCGGTGCCCGAGTTCGAGCGGATGCTGGTGCGCTCCGGCATCGTCCTCCTCAAATACTGGTTCTCGATCACCGACGCGGAACAGGAATTCCGCTTCCAGATGCGGATCCGCGATCCGCTCAAGCAGTGGAAGCTGTCGCCGATGGACGTCGAGTCGCGTCGGCGCTGGGAGGATTACACGCGGGCGAAGGAGGACATGCTGGCGCGCACCCACATCCCCGAGGCGCCCTGGCGGGTGGTCGAGGCGGTGGACAAGCGCCGGGCCCGCCTGAACTGCATCAGCCATCTGCTCGGCCAGATCCCGTACGGCAGCGTGGAGCACCCGCCGGTCCACCTGCCGGCCCGCCTGCGGCATGCGGATTACGTGCGCGGTCCGGTCCCCGCCGAGATGTACGTGCCGGACGCGTACTGAACGGGGCGCCGCGGCCCGGGGCGGGAGTCGTGATCCTGTCGTGCAGACGCCGCTATAGCGCCGCCATGGCGAAGCGCCCGATGACCCTCGACCTGTTCACGACCCTCGACATCGTCGATGACGACGTCTCGGCCGTCGTGGACGCGTATCTGGCCGATCCCACGCCCGGCTCTGTGGCGTTCGGGGACGGCTTCCGCATCGACCCTGCGGCGGCGGTGGCCTCGCATCCCTTCGCCCGGACGCTGATCGATCAGCCCTGGGCCGATACCGGACTGCGCCGGGCGGCGATCCGCGCCGCCATCCTGCTGGCGGAGCCCGAACGGGTCTGATCGAACCGGGCCGTTCGGCCCGTGACTGCCGCGCTCGGGATGTCGGGGCCCGTCGCACCGCCGGCGCGGTCGCGTCGCGGCGGCGCCCGGTCGGCCCGCTTGCGCGCGATCTGCGCCCGATCTGCGCCCGGGTCGGACCTCCTCCTAAAGCGGTATGCGCGCGGCCTTCCATCGGCGCGGCGACCCGGATCTATCCTGGGGCGATCACGGGGCGGATGGACGGCCCGCCGCCACGGTGAACGATTGGTTTACCCAATCGGCAAACTTGCACCGACCGCCCCGATCCGGATGCGATCGGCCGGCGTTCTACGGGCAGTTCCACCGGAGACGTGCTGCCATGCTGATCTTGAATCCGCTGACCGGACAAACCGTCGAGGTGCGTGTTCCCCGGCCGAAGCCGAAAGCCGCCTGAACGCGCGTCGCGTTCCGCTCCGCGGGCGGCCCCGGAGGCCTCCCGCGCTCCGCTCGCTTCCCCTGCACGTCCGCGGCATCGGCGGCGTGCCCCTCCAGACCCGCCTATGCCATGATGCCGACCGACCTCGACAGACCCGCCGAACTGACTCTCTGGCCGGGCTACGCGCCCGCCCGGGTCGCCGACTCGCGCAGCTTCCCGACGCTGCGGGCCGCCCTGGCCGCCGCGGTCGCGGCGATCGACGCCGAGGATGCCAGCCCGTGGATCATCACGGAGGACGGCGACATCCTCGCGCCGGGATGGATCCGGGCGAACTCCGCGGGGGCCCGTCCCCAATAGCCGGCCGTCAGCCCGCGATCCCGGGCGCCCTCCGGTAATCGCTCGGTGAGAGTCCGTAGCTCTCCTTGAAGCGTCGGCTGAAGTGGCTCTGGGTACTGAAGCCGCAGCTATAGGCCAGCTCGCCCACGGACAGGTGGCTGAAGCCGGGATCCGTGAGCCGCTGTGCGGCGCTCTCCAGACGCCGCCGCCAGATCCAGTCTGCGATGTTGCGGTCCTGCTCGCGGAACAGCGTCTGCAGGTGGCGCAGCGACACGCCGACCGCCGCCGCGAGCTGGGCGGGGTCGAGATTCACGTCGCCCAGATTGGCCTCGATGTGGGCCAAGGCGCGCTGAAAGATGAGGATCCCCTGGATGTTCCTCGGGGGCTCGTGGGCGAGGCGCTCCGCGATGCTGGCGACCACCAGGTCGACGCCGATCGAGGCCATGCGGTTCGCCATGTCCGGGGTCATCTGACCGGCGGTGCGGGCGAGCTCCTGGAAGAAGGTCGTGACCATCGACGTGCCGACTTGGTCGGCCCCGATCGTCAGGGCCGTGAAGCGGCGCGTCGAGCCGAGCGCCCGTTCCAGGCACGCGCGCGGCATCTCGATGAACAGCGTCTGCGTGTCGCCATCCGAACCCATGACGGCCGGTCGCCGATCCATCACGACGATGTCGCCGGGATTTTGGATCGCGGTGCGATCGTCCTGCGCGCTGAACACGCGGCCCTTCAGGGTGATCGCGACGTTCAGCGTCTCGTATTTGCCGTGCCGCCGGATCGTGTCCGGGGTCGCGACGGTCGTGACGGCACTCTGCGTCACCCGCGTGATGAGCAGAGGTCCGACCTCGGCGGCCTCCAGGGAGCCGGCGAATCCGTGAGCGGCGGTGGGCGTAAGTTCGACAGGCACAATGCGATCGAAGATCGTCTCACGCCAGAAGCGGAAACTGTCTTCTGGCGCGTAATCCGCCGTCGAGAACAAAGTCCTCATTGCAACTTCTTGTATTCGGGCGCCCGCGTGCGCGCTCAGGAAAACGGTAGCACGCTTCCAGGCAAGCGCAATGGGACGGACCAACCTATGAAGGTTTTCATCCCATTCAGGAGGCCGCCCCGTGTCCCCATCGACTCCGATGAGCCCCCAATCCAATATCGAGCTGGTTGCTGGGCTCGTCGTTGCCTACGTGTCGAATAACCGGGTCCCCGTCACCGAATTGCCGGCCCTGATCGCGCAGTGCCACAGCGCGATCAGCGCGCTGGCGTATCCCGGGAGCGGGCCGGTGACGGCGGCCCCGGATCTGCAGGTGCGGCTCGACAAGCCGAGCGCGGCGCAGGTCCGCGGCTCGGTCCAGCCCGACGGCATCATGAGCTTCATCGACGGGCGCGTCTACAAGACCCTCAAGCGCCATCTGACGGCGCATGGGCTGGACCCACAGAGCTATCGCGCCCGCTTCGGCCTGCCGGGCGACTATCCGATGGTCGCGCGGGAATATGCCGAACGCCGGGCCGCGCTGGCGCGTGCGATCGCCCAGGGCGTGCCCCGCGACCGGGCCGCCTGAGCCGGCGGATCCCGACGGGCTGAGGCCGACCCACCTCGGATTCCGACGAGGAGGTTCTCCTGACCGGGCAACGGGCCGTCTTCCCGGGGCCGATGACCCACCGGGAGACCGGCGTTTCCGAAAGGCCCGGCGTCCCGCGCTTCAGGCGGCCGCATGCCGGCCGTCCGGCAGCAGATCCCGGCTGGCCTGTTCGATACGCTTGAGCCAGTCCTCGGCCGACTCCGCCCGCACGATCGCGGCCTCGGCGCGCTCGTCGGCGTCCCGGACCCGCCCGTCGGCCAGCGCCTCGACCTCGCGGACGCGCAGTGCCGCCTGGGTCTGCACCTCCTGCAGATGCGCCCGCAGCGCCTCGATTTCCTGCCGGGCCGCCTGCAACTCCGCAGACAGGGTCTCGCAGGTGGCGGATCGCTGGCGCAGGCGCTGATCCTGCTCCTGGGCCGCGATGCTCGCGGCCGACAGCGTGTCCAGAACCTGGCTCCAGTCCGCATCCGGCCGCGACGGTGGCTCGGACGGTGGCTCGGACGGCGTCTCGGGACCCGCTCCGGAGGCCGCCACCGGGAGCGGCCCGGCGACCGCCGGATTGCCGTCGGCGGTCGACGGGGCCGGCTCCGCGCGCGCGATGCGTGCGTCGAGCTCTGCCCAGAAGGCCGCGTTCATCGCCGCCGCGATCCGGCCGGGCCCGCGCGGGTCACGAGGCCGCCCGGGTGGCGGAGGCCCGGGTCCGGGCGTCCTGTGGGCCCGCCTGCGTCACGAACTCCGCGTCGATCGTCTCGGCGATGCGTTGGAGCATGAGTTCCGCCGCTGCAGCCCGCTCTTCGGCGGCCGCGGCCCGGTCCTCGGCGGCCTGGATCAGTTTGATCGCCTGCGCATGGACCTCGTGGGTCTCCCGCTCGGCCGCCTGCACCTGGGCGCGGGCCGCATCCATGTCGGCCCGCACCTGCCGCAGGAGATCCTGGACGTGCGTCTCCTGCTCCTGCGCCCGGTCTTCGACGTCCCGGATGTACCGGGCCGCGCCCTGCACCCGCTCCAGCAGGTCTGGCCACCGCTCCACCGGCGACGGGTTCGGGTTCCGGCCCTGCGCGGTGGCGCGCTCGTCCGCGGCGAGAAGGACCAGGTTGCCGGTCCGGATCCGGGTCGTCGGCTCGCGGATGTCGCACGCGGCGGCTTCGATCGGGGTCAGCGTCTCGGCCTTGGGGTGCTTCGTCTGTTCCATCACGCGTCCTGCCGGCAGGGTGCAGCGCAAGCCTCCGATGAGGCATCGGTGTCCGTCCCACACCGATGGAAAATGGTTAACAACTCCTTAACACTCGCGCTAGGGTTGCGTTCGAGCGGCCATGATCGCCTGTCGCTGCACGCCGGACCGCCGGATCGGGCTGTCGGCTCAGGGGTAGCGGACGGGCTGCGGATCCTCCGGCAGGGGGATGAATTCGGCGTCGTTCGGCACCGTGTCGAACCGGCCCTGGCGCCAATCCTCCTTGGCCTGCGCGATCCGCTCGGGGCGGGAGGAGACGAAGTTCCACCACAAGTGGCGTGGACCATCCATCGGCTCGCCGCCCAGCACCATGAACCGGGCCCCCTCCAGGGCGCGCACGCTGATGCGGTCGCCGGGCCGGAACACCAGCAGCTGGCCGGGCCCGAAGCCGTCGCCGGCGATCTCGATGGCGCCCGCCACCGTGTAGATCGCCCGCTCGTCGTAGGTCGGATCGAGGGGCAGGACGGCCCCGGCCTCGAGCGCCACGTCGGCGTAGACCATCGGGCTCGAGGTGCGCACCGGCGAACGTGCGCCGAAGGCCTCGCCCGCGATCAGCCGGACGGTCTTGCCTTCGCCGGTGAGGACCGGCAGCGCGGCGGCGTCGTAATGCTCGAAGGCGGGGGCGTTCTCCTCGTCCCGGTCGGTGAGGGCGACCCAGCTCTGGATGCCGAACAGCCGGGAGCCAGTCTGCCGCAGCGTCGGGGCCGTGCGCTCCGAATGGGTGATTCCGCGGCCTGCGGTCATCCAGTTCAGCTCGCCCGGCCGGATCGGCAACTCCGTGCCGAGGCTGTCGCGGTGCATGATCTCGCCGTCGAACAGGTAGGTGACGGTGGAGAGGCCGATATGCGGATGCGGCCGCACGTCCATGCCCTGCCCGAGCAGGAACTCGGAGGGGCCCATCTGATCGAAGAAGATGAAGGGGCCGACCATCCGGCACTCGGTGGAGGGCAGCGCCCGCCGCACCGCGAAGGAGCCGAGATCGCGCGAGCGGGGCACGATCAGGGTCCGGATCGCGTCGCAGCTGAAATGGTCGCCCGGGATCGGATCCTCGGCACTGTGCCAGCTCATCGCCTTGCTCCTTCGCGCGGGGGAGGGAGGAGCGCCATCGGCTGCTGCGCGGCGCCCCGGATGGCGGAGCCGACATCGTTCGGGATCGGCCCGCCATCCGCAGGCATCCTGGACCGGGACCGCACGAGTTGAAACAGAAACGATCGAAACGCATCGTTTCCGATTTCCGCCCTCAGGGTCCCGGCCGCGCGCCGCGGGCTACCAGACCGTCGGCTTCGGGTTGCGCTCGTCAAAGCCCTTCTGGTGCCAGTACGGATAGATCGGCGTCTCGTGGCTCGCCGCGTCGAGGCGGGCGACCTGCTCGGCGGTCAGGGTCCAGCCGAGGGCGCCGAGATTCTGCTTCAGCTGTTCCTCGGTGCGGGCGCCGACCACGATGTTGCACACGGTCGGCCGGGTCAGCAGCCAGTTGAGCGCCACCTGCGCCACCGTCTTGCCGGTCTCGGCCGCCACGGCGTCGAGGGCGTCGACCACGCCGAACAGGTATTCGTCGGAGACAGGCGGCCCACCCTCGGCGCCACCGGCGGCGATGCGGCCGCTCTGGTTGGCCTGTCCGCGGCGAATCTTGCCGGTGAGGCGGCCCCAGCCGAGCGGGCTCCAGACCATCAGGCCGACACCCTGGTCGATCCCGAGGGGCATCAACTCCCACTCGTAGTGCCGGCCGATCAGCGAATAGTAGCCCTGGTAGGCGACGTAGCGGGCGAGGCCGTGGCGCTCCGAGGTCGCGAGCGCCTTCATGAGCTGCCAGCCGGAAAAATTCGAGGCGCCGATGTAGCCGATCTTGCCCGCGCGGGTGAGGTCGTCCAGCGCCCGCAGGGTCTCGTCCACGGGGGTGAGCGCATCGAACCCGTGCATGAAGTAGACGTCGATATGGTCGGTGCCGAGCCGCTTCAGGCTGGCCTCGCAGGCGCGGACCAGATGGTAGCGCGAGGAGCCCACCTGGTTCAGGTCGTCGTTGAACCGGAAGGTCGCCTTGGTGGAGATCAGCGCCCGGTCGCGCTTGCCCTTGAGGGCCTGACCCAGGATCTCCTCGGAGGCGCCGCCCGAGTAGATGTCGGCCGTGTCGAAGAAGTTGACCCCGGAATCGAGGCAGAGATCGACCATGCGGGTCGCCTCCGCGACGTCCGTCTGGCCCCAGCGCTGGAAGAATTCGTTCGTGCCGCCGAAGGTGCCGGTGCCGAAGCTGAGCACCGGCACGGTAAGGCCGGAGCGTCCGAACTGCCTGTAGTCCATCGGATCCTCATCGCGATCGCGGGCGCCGCATGTCGGCGCGCCTGCCGGTCTAACGCGGTCGCCGCCCCGGCTTTCCCGGCGGCGGGCATGCCACGACGAGGGCCGTGCGCGTCAGCGCCGCGACTCGACGACCGGCGCCCCCTCGCAGCGCTGGCCGGCGGCCGCGCCGGTGCGCCGGTCGGGCGGCAGGGCGTTCGGGGATCCGGCCTTCTCGGGCAGGATCGCGACATTCGCCGTCATCCCCGCCGCCAGCACGATCGGGCACGGCACGTCGTCGAGGTCGATCCGGATCGGCACCCTTTGCGCCAGCCGGACCCAGGTGAAGATCGGGTTGACCGTCGGTAGCCCCTGAACGCCCGGGGCGGCGTCGGCGACGCTGATGCCGCGGCCGAGGCCGGTCACCCGGCCCCGGATCGGACGGTCCGGCCACGCCATCAGCGACACCCGCGCGGCGTCACCCTCGCCGATGCGCGGCAACTGGGTCTCCTCGAAGTAGCCTTCGATCCAGAAGCTGTCGCCGTTGACCAGCGTCAGCGCCGGCTGCCCCGTGGCGGCGAACCCGCCCTCCTGCAGCAGCAGGTTGGTGACCCAGCCGTTCACGGTGGCCCGCAGGGTCGTGCGCTCCAGGTTGAGCCGCGCCTGCGCCAGCGCGCCCTCCGCCTGGACCACGTTGGCCTGGGCGGCCTGCGCCTGGCCGCTGGTCGTCTGCTTCTGCTGCGGGGTGGTGGCGAGATCGTCGAGTTCGGCGGTGCGCTGCGCGATCCCCGCGAGGTAGCCGGCCTGTGCCCGGGCGCTGGCGAGGGCGCCCTCCGCCTGGGTCACGGCGTTCCTGAACGTGCCGGGATCGATCGTGAACAGCACGTCGCCCTTGCGGACGAACTGGTTGTCCCGGACGCGGACCGCCACCACCGTCCCGGAGACCTCGGGAGCCACCTGCACGGTGTAGACGCGCACGCGCCCGTCCCGGGTCCAGGGCGTGTAGGCGTAGTAGAGGAAGGCGAGGTAGGCGAGGCCCACGGCCGCCGCCAGCGCCAGCAGGGTGGCGGCGACGTTGTAGGCGGGCGGCGGCTGCCAGTCGCGCAGGGACGGTCGCGGGGTCGTGGCCATGTCACGGACCCTGGACGCGCAGGGACAGGATCAGCAGAGCCGTCACGGCGGTCAGGAGGCTGAAGTCGAACAGGGCGCGGTTCCAGACAAGGTGGTTGATGCCGATCCAGTCCAGGATCCAGCGCAGGCCCCAGGTGATTACCAGGGCGGCGAGCAGGCAGATCACCGCGGGCTCGACGTAGAGCCCCAGCACGTCGACCGCCCGCAATCCGATCACGCCCGCACCCCCGGATCGAGGTTCGGCCAGCCCGCGCGGTCGAGATCCGACACGAGGGCGGCCAGCGCCCCGATGCGCTCCGCCTGGAGCGGCAGGGTCGCCCGGCCGGCGAGCTCGCGCAAGGGATCCGGCACCGCATCCGCCTCTGCCGGACGGGACGCGGCGAGCCGGGCCCAGACCGCCCGGCCGACCCGGCGGCCCTCCCGGTCGTCCGTCTCCCGCAGGGCGAGCAGCAGGAGCCCGATGACGAGCAGGCGCTCGCCGCCCCGGGCCATCGCCTCATCCGCGCCGATGAGGGCGAGCCGGCCGAAGCCCCGGGCGAGATAGCGATCGCGGGGCGGCAGCAGGAGCGCCGGGTCGAGGGCCGCGCCGCGCACCGACCGGACCAGCCGGCGGCGGGCCCGCAGCCGCAGCGTCGCGGGGCTCACCGGCGGCGGCAGGGCGGCGAACGCGACCGCCGCCACCGCCATCCCGAGCAGCTCGGCCAGCACGGTGTTGAGCGAGTCGGCGAGGTCGTAGGTCATCGGGTTCTTGGGATCGAGGACGCCGAAGACGAAGAAGCCGAAGCCGATGCCGTAGATCGCGCGCTTGTCGGCCCGGCCGACCACCGCCAGCATCGCCACCGGCAGGAGCACGGCGGCCAGGAGCGCGAAGCTCCCGGTGGTGGTCAGCAGGGTGTAGCGCAGGGTCAGCCCGACCACGGCGGCGAGCAGCGCGCCGATCAGGAAGGCGCGGGATTCCGCCCGCGGGTCGGCATGGGCGGCGAGCAGGACGCAGACGAGGCTCGCCCAGGTCGCGGCGCCGGCCCCGTGCGACCAGCCTGTGGCGTACCAGAAGCCGTTGACGAGCAGGACGGCGGCGGCGGTGCGCAGGCCGTTGTCGAAGGCGTGCCAGCCGTCCCAGTCCAGGTCGTTCCACAGGAGCAGGTGCGGGCGGAACGGCACGCGCCGCCGCCCCACCCGGCCCCCGGCCCGCAGGAGCCGCGCCGAGACCCGGACGCGCCCGATCTGCCGGACGGCGATCGCCCCGCCGGCCCCGATCAGGTCGGTCGAGCGCGATCCCGGCCGGTCCGGCAGCAGGGCCCGCAGCAGGCCCGCGGCGAGCACGCGCCGCAGCCGGGGGGCGGCGTTGCGGATCCCCCGGCCGCCGGAACGGAGGGAGGGCTGCTCGGTGAACGTGTCGCTGACTTCCTCGCCGAGCGTCATCACGGCGGCGATCGGCATCGGGCCCGGCCGCTCGCCCCGCCGCAGGGCGGCCATCCAGGCGTCGCAAGCCTGCGCGGCCGCCTCGAGCCGCCCCGCCAGGGTGCGGCTGACGGCGGGGACGCCCGGCGCCACGAACACGTTCGACGCGTAGGCGCAGCCGATCCCGAGCAGGATCGTCGAGCAGCGGTCGACGCCGATCTGGAACACCGTCTCGGGGCTCTGCACGTCGGCCAGGGCGATGATCGGCACCGTGAAGCCCATGGAGGCGAAGCCGTAGGCGCGCTGGCCGCTCTCGACGCTGGAGGCCGCGGTGAGCAGGCCCATCCACAGGGCCAGCGCGAGGTCGAAGGCCAGGGTCGCCTGGGCGAAATTGGCCACCAGCACCATCGCGACGGTGACGCCGACAAGCGTGCTGCCGGCCCGCCACAGGCTCTTGCGCAGGGAGGCCGCGCGGGTGGCGAGCGTCACCGAGATGACCGTCCAGCCGGCCCAGTGCGGCAGCGCCAGTTCGAGCCACATGGCGAGCCAGATCGCCGCGATGGCGGTGAGCGCGATGCGCACGGCCTCGGCCGCCTCCCGCGGCCACCACGCGGCGAGGCGCTGCAGGAGGCCCGGCGCGTCCTCGGAGAGCGCGACCTCACCGGCCACGGCGCGGCCTCAGCGGCCGGGGCGGGTCGGGGAGCCCGGTCGCGGGCTCACTCATAATGCTCGGCGACGTCGACCTTCCCCTTGAACACCCGATAGACGACCAGGGTGTAGATCAGGGTGATCGGCAGGACCACGATCCCCGCGCCCCAGAACATGAAGGACAGGCTCGCCTCCGGCGCCGCCGCCTCGGTCACCGTCACGCTGAACGGCACCATGTAGGGCAGGAACGAGGCGGCGAGCGTCGCGAAGGCGGCGGCGAAGATCAGCGCCACCAGCGGGAACGGCAGGGCGTCGTTCCGGCGCCGCGCCGCGTAGAGGAGCCCCGCGCAGGCCGCGGCCCCCACGAGGGGCAGGACCAGCATCTCGGGCCGCTCGATCCAGCGGTGCAGCACCCGCAGGTTGATCGCCAGCGCGTACACGAAGGCCGCGCCTAGGAAGGCCAGCACCCCGAGCAGGAGCCGCGGCAGCAGCCGGAAGCCGAGGTCGCGCACGTCGGACTCGGTCTTGCCGCACAGCCACGCGGCGCCGAGCAGCGCGTAGCCGAGGCACAGGCCGAGCCCGCAGAGCAGCGAGAAGGGCGTGAGCCACCCGAACGCCCCGCCGACATAGAGCCCGTCCCGGACCGGCAGTTCCTGCACCAGCGCCCCGACCGTCACGCCCTGCACGAAGGCCGCGCAAAAGGAGCCGCCGACGAAGCCCGCGTCCCAGACCCGCCGCAGCCGCCGGGACTTGTAGCGGAACTCGAAGGCGACGCCGCGCAGGATCAGGGCCGCGAGCATCAGGAGGAGCGGCAGGTAGAAGGCCGAGAGCAGCAGCGCGTAGACCGCGGGGAAGGCCCCGAACAGGATCGTCGCGGCCAGAACCAGCCAGGTCTCGTTGCCGTCCCAGACCGGGGCGATCGCCTGCATCATGTGGCGGCGCGCCGCCTCGTCCGGGGCGATCCCGAACAGCATGCCGACGCCGAGGTCGAACCCGTCGAGCAGCACGTAGAGCATCAGGGTGAGGGCGAGGGCGGCGGCCCAGAATTCGATCATGGCCGCTTACTCCGCCGGTGTGCCGGTCGGCGTGGCGCCGGGTGTGCCGGGACTGTCGCCCGGCACGGCGAGCGGCCGCTTGGGGTTGGCGGCGCTCCCCGCATGCGCGGGCGTCGGCAGGATGCCGGCCCTGAGCATGCGGTAGATGTAGACGGTGCCGGCCGCGAAGATCAGCGCGTAGACCGCGCCGAACACGGCGAGGGAGGTCGCCACCTGCGGGGATGTCAGGAACGGCGTCGCCGCATCGGCAGTGCGGAGCTGGCCGTAGACCGTCCAGGGCTGGCGCCCGACCTCGGCGGTGAACCATCCGGTCAGCGTCGCGACGAAGCCCAGGGGGAACGACAGGAAGATCGCCCATTGCAGCCAGCGCGCCCGCTCCAGCCGCCCGGTGGCGTAGAAGGCCATCCCGCCCCAGGCGAGCGCCAGCATCAGCAGCCCGCAGCCGACCATGATGCGGAAGGCGAAGAACGGGATCAGCACCGGCGGCCGGTCGGCCTTGGGGATGTCCTTGATGCCGATCACCTTGCCGGTGAGGGTGCCGTCGTCGATCAGGCTGCCGGCGGGGGCGGGCAGGGCGATGACGAAGTGGTTTGTCTCCTGCGCCTCGTCGGGCCACGCGAACAGGATCTCGCCGGCCGGCGCCCGGCTCTCCCAGTGGCCCTCGATGGCGGCGATCTTCGAGGGCTGGTGCCGGACGACGTAGTCGCCGGTGAGGTGGCCGAAGAACAGCTGCAGCGGCACGAGGACCGCGGCGAGGCCGAGCCCCATCCGGACCATGGCGCGGGCCTCGACGCGGTCCCGGCCCCGCAGCATGGACCACGCGCCCGTCGCCGCGACGCAGAAGCTGGTGGTGACGTAGGCGGCCAGGACCATGTGGGGGAAGCGGACCCAGACGACTCCGTTGAAGAGGATTGCCCACCAGTCGGTCGGCACGAACACGCCGTCCGGCCGCAGGGCGAAGCCGGTCGGATACTGCATCCACGAGTTGTTCACGAGGATCCAGAACGACGACAGGCTGGTGCCGAGGCAGACCATCAGGCAGGCGAACAGGTAGAACCAGCGCGGCACCCGCCGCCGGCCGAACATCAGCACGCCGAAGAACGAGGCCTCCAGCGCGAAGGCCGTGAAGCTCTCGTAGCCGAGAAGCGGCCCCTGGATCGGCCCGGTGCGGCGGGCGAGCTCGCTCCAGTTGGTGCCGAACTGGAACGCCATGACGATGCCGGAGACGACCCCGAGCCCGAAGGCGACCGCGAAGATCTTGAGCCAGAAGTCGAACAGGCGGTCGTAGACCGGCTCGCCCGAGATCATCGCCCGCGCCTGGAGGAAGGCGAGCCAGGCCGCCAGCCCGACCGTGAAGGCCGGGAAGATGATGTGGAACGAGACCGTGAAGGCGAACTGGATGCGCGACAGCATCAGGGCGGAGATGTCCATCGTTCCTCTCTCCAGCCGAAGCTCGCCGGTCCGCCGCCCCCGCTCGGGCGCGTCGCACCCTCTGATGTCCACCGGCGGGGCGCGGGGAACCGCGCCTCGCGGAAGTGTCAGACGGTGTCGATCCTCAGGATCGGCGCCGTCTCGGCCCGGCTGCGCCGGCAGGCCTCGGCATCCTGCTTGAGGTCGATGCCGTAGGTCGGGATCACGGCCTTGAGGCGGGGCAGCCAGCCCTCCGGCGTCAGCCGGTCGGCGAAGCACTTCTCCAGCACCTCGACCGCGATGAAGGCCGCCGTCGAGGCGCCCGGCGAGGCGCCGAGCAGCGCGCAGATCGAGTGGTCGGCGGCGGCCACGAGCTCGGTGCCGAACTCGAGGTAGCCCTCCTCCAGCGGGTTCGACTGGCCGGTCGGCTTGATCGTCTGCACCCGCTGGCCGGCGACCGCCGACGTCCAGTCCTGCTTCAGCGCCTTGGGGAAGAACTGCTTCAGTGTCGCGAACTGGTGGTCGGAACTCTGGAGCACTTGGCCCACGAGGTACTCGGTCAGCGCGACGTTGTCCTTGGCGACGTCGAGCAGCGGCACGATGTTGTGCGGGGTCAGCGCGGTGAACAGGTCCGTGAGCGCGCCGTGCTTGAGGAAGCGCGACGAGAAGCCCGCATAGGGTCCGAACAGCAGCGAGCGCTTGCCGCCGATGATGCGGGTGTCGAGGTGGGGCACCGACATCGGCGGCGAGCCGGAGGCCGCCTTTCCGTAGACCTTGGCGTGGTGGCGCGCGCTGACCGCGTCGACGTCGCAGCGCAGCCAGATGCCGGAGACCGGGAAGCCGCCGTAGCCGCGCCCCTCCGGGATCTTCGAGGCCTGCAGCAGCGGCAGCGAGCCGCCGCCCGCGCCGATGAACACGAACTTCGCCGTCACGGTCTGGCGCGTGCCGTCGTAGGTGTCCTCGACGGTGACGGCCCAGCGGCCGTCGTCGACCCGGTCGAGGGCGACGACCTTCCGGTTGTAGTGCACGGAAAAGCCGGGCTGCGCCGCGAGCTGCTTGACCAGCAGGTGCGTGAGGGCGCCGTAATCGACATCCGTCCCTGTGACGATCCGGGTGGCGGCGATGGGCTCGCCGGGGGCGCGGCCCTCGATGATCAGCGGCGCCCAGCCGGCGATGACCTGCGGGTCCTCGCTGTATTCCATGCCGTGATAGCAATGATGCGCCGACATCGCGGCGTAGCGCGCCTTGAGGAACGCGACGTTCTCGGCCCCCCAGACGAAGCTCATGTGCGGGCAGGGATGGATGAAGGCGCGGGGATCGGGGATCGCGCCCTTCCGCACGAGATGCGCCCAGAGCTGGCGCGAGATGTCGAACTCGGTGTTGACCTCCAGGGCCTTGGCGATGTCGACGCTGCCGTCGGGGCGCTGGGGCGTGTAGTTCAACTCGCAGTTGGCCGCGTGGCCGGTGCCGGCATTGTTCCAGCCCTCCGAGCTCTCCTGCGCGCAGTCGTGGAGCGTCTCGAACATCGCGATCCGCAGCGACGGCTCCAGCTCCTTCAGGACGGTGCCGAAGGTCGCGCTCATGATCCCGGCGCCGATCAGCACCACGTCGGGAGTGTCGTCGTCGCTTAGGCCGGCCATCGCGGAACTCCTGGCACCGGTTCGGGGGAACTCACTGGGCGTTCGGGACGAAGGGCAGCCGGGCCTCGGCGCCGGGGGCGAGGATCACGTAGGCCCGGCACCAGGGCTCGTCGTCGACGAGGCGCCAGGAATGGCCGGAGCCGGCCGTGTCCTCGGCGATGAGGATGTCGCCGGGGCGGATCGTGAAATGCGCCCCGGCCTTCGTCTGGAAGTCGAGGGTGCCGCGCAGGGTGATGACGAACTGGCGGGTCGGGGCCGTGTGCCACGCGTAGGTGCCGCCGGACTGCGTCTCCCGGAAGGAGATCGAGACCACGTCGGTCGTGCCGCTGAGGAGGTCGCCGCGCTCGCCGTGGGGCAGGTCGATGACGCCCTCCGCGAAGTGGGAATTGCCGTCGTCACCGGTCCAGATGCGAACGCAGCGGATCATCGGGCTGACCTCCAGCTTGGGATCGGCGCGTCAGCGCCAGAGGTTGGTCTTGGCGAGGTCGACGATCTCGGTCCCGCGCCCGTCGATCACCGCCTTGGCGAGCCACATCCCGAAGCCCGTCACCTGCTCGAGGCCGACCTTCGGCGGCATCGACAGTTCCTGGCGGGCCGAGACGACGTCGAGGAGGGCCGGACCGTCGTGGTCGAGCAGCGCGCGCATCGCGTCCGGCAGTTCGGCCGGATCCTCGACGCGCCGGGCGAAGATGCCGGCCCCGCGCGCCATGGCGGCGAAGTCCGGGTTCACCAGTTCGACGCCGGTCTCGAGGAAGCCCGCGGCCTTCATCTCCATCTCGACGAAGCCCAGGGTGCCGTTGTTCAGCACCACGATCTTCACCGGCAGCTTGTGCTGGTTGAGGGTCAGCAGGTCGCCCATCAGCATGGCGAAGCCGCCGTCGCCGGAGAACGAGATGATCTGCCGCCCGGGATAGGCCGCCTGCGCGCCGATCGCCTGCGGCAGGGCGTTGGCCATGGAGCCGTGGTTCAGCGATCCGATCAGCCGGCGCTTGCCGTTCATGGCGAGGTAGCGGGCCGCCCAGATCGTCGGCGTGCCGACGTCGAAGGTGAAGACCGCGTCCTCGGAGGCCGCCTCGCTGAGCGTCCGGGCGACGTATTGCGGGTGGATCTTGCCGCCGGGCTTGCCCACCGCCAGGGCGTCGAGCCCGGCGCGGGCCTTGCGGTAATGGGCGAGGCTGTCGTCGAGATGCGCCCGGTCGGTCTTCGCCTGCAGCTTCGGCAGCAGCGCCGTGATCGTCGCGCCGACGTCGCCGATCAGGCCGAGATCGATCCGGCAGTGGCGCCCCAGGCTCCCGGCCCGCAGGTCGACCTGCGCGATCTTGGCGTCCTCCGGGTAGAACTGGCGGTAGGGGAAGCCGGTGCCGAGCAGAAGCAGGGTGTCGCAGTCGAGCATCGCCCGGTAGCCCGAGGAGAAGCCGATCAGCCCGGTCATGCCGACGTCGTAGGGATTGTCCCACTCGACGTATTCCTTGCCGCCCAGCGCGTGGACCACCGGCGCCTTCAGCGCCTCGGCGAGCTGCAGCAGCTCCGCGTGGGCGCCGGCGCAGCCGCGGCCGCAGAACAGGGTCACGCGGCCGGCATCGTTAAGCATCCCGGCCAGCGCATCGAGGTCGGCGTCGCGCGGGCGCACCACGGGCGGGGGCGGCACCAGGGCGGCGGAGAGTGCGGGCGCGTTCCCCGGCATGGCCATGAGGCCGACATCGCCGGGGATCACCACCACGGCGACCCCGCGCTCGGCGACGGCGACGCGGATCGCGGTCTCGATCACGCCGGGCAGCTGGGCCGGCGAGGAGACCAGCTCGCAGTAGTGGCTGCATTCCTGGAACAGGTTCTGCGGGTGCGTCTCCTGGAAGTAGCCCCGGCCGATCTCCGCCGAGGGGATCTGGGCCGCGATGGCCAGCACCGGCACGCGGGAGCGGTGCGCGTCGAACAGGCCGTTGATCAGGTGGAGGTTGCCCGGCCCGCAGGAGCCGGCGCAGACCGCGAGGTCGCCGGTCAGGTGCGCCTCGGCGCCGGCCGCGAAGGCGGCGCTCTCCTCGTGGCGCGTGTGGATCCAGGCGATCGAGCCGTCCTGGCGCAGGGCCTCGGTCAGCCCGTTGAGGCTGTCGCCGACGACGCCGTAGATGCGCTTCACGCCGGCTTGCGCCAGCGCCCGGACGAACAGATCGGCGACCTTCGTGCTCATGGTGTCTCGCTCAGCTGAGGGGCCCCGACGGATGGTCCCGGCGGGTTCAGGCGCCGGCCAGCCCGTGGCCGGTCATGGTCTTGGGATCGCACACCGCGTCGAAGCGCTCGGCCGGAACGCCCTCGGCCAGGGCGGCCTCGCGCAGCGTCGTACCCTCGTCGTTGGCGCGGTGGGCGATTTTGGAGGCGAGGTCATAGCCGATCACCGGCGACAGGGCCGTGACCAGCATCAGCGACTGGTTCACGGTCTCGTCGATCCGCTTCCGGTTGAGCTCCGTGCCCGCGACCGAGTAGGTCCGGAATTTCTCGCAGGCATCGCCCAGCACGCGGATCGCGTGCAGCGTGTTGTTGATGATGATCGGGCGCATCGCGTTCAGCTCGAAATTGCCCTGCGCGCCCGCGAAGGCGACGGCGTTGTCCTCGCCGATCACTTGGATGCAGACCATCACCATGGCCTCGCACTGGGTCGGGTTGACCTTGCCGGGCATGATCGAGGAGCCCGGCTCGTTGGCGGGCAGCAGCAATTCGCCGAGACCGCAGCGCGGCCCCGAGGCGAGCCAGCGCATGTCGTTGGCGATCTTCATCAGCGCGACCGCGAGCCCGCGCACCGCCGCCATGGCGGCGACCATGGCGTCGAGGGAGCCTTGGGCGGCGAACTTGTTGGGCGCCGTGACGAACGGCTTGCCGGTCAGCGCGGCGATCTGGCCGGCGATCTCCGCGCTGAAGCCCTCCGGGGCGTTGAGGCCGGTGCCGACCGCGGTGCCGCCGGCCGCGAGCTTGTAGAGCCCGGCCCGCGACGCCGCGACTAGGGCCAGCGCGTCGCGCATCTGCTCCACGTAGCCCGACCATTCCTGGCCGACCGTCAACGGCGTCGCATCCTGAAGATGAGTCCGGCCGGTCTTGACCACATCCATCCAGGCCTGCGCCTTCGCGTCGATCGCGTCGGCAAGGGCGTGCGCCTGCGGGAGGAGCACCTCGTCGAGTTCCAGCACCGTCGCGATGTGCATCGCGGTCGGGAAGGTGTCGTTCGACGACTGGCCCATGTTGACGTGGTCGTTCGGGTGGACCGGGCTCTTGGAGCCGAGTTCACCGCCGAGGAGCTGGATCGCGCGGTTCGACAGCACCTCGTTGACGTTCATGTTGGACTGGGTGCCGGAGCCGGTCTGCCAGACGTAGAGCGGATAATGCGCGTCGAGCTTTCCCGCGATCGTCTCGTCGGCGGCCCGGACGATGGCCTGCGCCCGCCAGTCCTCCAGGCGTCCGGCCGCGGCGTTGACCAGGGCCGCGGCCTTCTTGACGTAGCCGTAGGCGTGATAGACCCGCTTGGGCATGCGATCGTTGCCGATCGAGAAATGCTGGAGCGAGCGCTGCGTCTGCGCCCCCCAGTAGCGGTCCGCCGGAACGTCGATCGCCCCCATCGAATCCGTCTCGCGGCGTGTCCCCGTGGCGGAGATGCCGATCGGGATTTCGCGCAGGACAGGATGGTCCGGGGCAGACGCGGGCATCGTCATCCTTCTCGGTGTCGAACCGTATGGCACAGAGCAAGTCTGGGTCGGCGAAACGGATGTGCTTTGAGGTAAATCGTATTAATATTCCCTTTTGCTTGATGGACTGTTGCCAAATCGAGGTTTTTAGGAATTTATCGTTTCATTTTTGCAAATTGTTGTATATATTAACATAGTGTCATGCATATCGTACGTGCCGATTGCCAGACGACGCGGATCGATGTCAAGGGTCGCGTAATGTCGCCGGTGCAAAAATATTAGATGGATTGATCAATTTATAGCGCGGCTGCTGTTCGGGCTGGAAAATTGCGCGCTATCGAAATTGGAAACCAGTGCAGCCTCCGTAGATCCGAGATCTCGGGCGGGCCTATCCCATCGCAGGGGAACGCCGTCGATCCGCGCGGGCGCGTACAGCCTGAGGGCGGGTCCCCACGCCGTGTGTTCGATCTTTGGTAAGAAGTCCCGGTCCTGATCTCCGCTGAAGGCGGGCCCCGGTGCGCCGCCGACATGGTCGGTGAGCAGAAACGCCGTGCGGGCCAGGGAGAGCCTCGCGGTGGCGGCGCGCCCCTCCCGCAACCGGGCGATCAGGCCCCGTATGGACGCCGCCGCCATCAGATAGCCGGTGGTGTGGTCGAGCGCCTGGACGGGCAGCGGCACCGGCCGGTCGGCCTGTTTCCAGCGCTGTCCGGCCGACGCGATGCCGGCCGACATCTGGACGAGGCTGTCGAAGCCGCGCCGACCGGCCCAGGGCCCGGTCCAGCCATAGGCGCAGAGCGTGACGTCGATCAGGTTCGGACTGAGCGCCCGGCGATGCTTCTCCCCGTAGCCGAGCCGCTCCAGGGCATCCGGGCGGTATCCATGCACGAGGATGTCCGCCTCCGAGAGCAGCCCCTCGAACCGCTGTCGGTCGGCTGCCCGATGGAGGTCGAGCCGGGTGCAGACCTTGCCCAGGGTGACGTCGGGCGCCAGGGACGGCTCGTCCCAGCCGGGCGGGTCGATTCGCAGGACGTCGGCGCCCAGCCCGGCCAGGAAGCGCGTGGCCACAGGCCCCGCCAGGATGCGGGTCAGGTCGAGGACCCGGATCCCCGCGAGGGGACGGGCCGGGTCCGGGCGCCACCGTCCGGAGTCGTGGCCGGGCGCCTCCGTGACCGCCACGAGGGGCTCGGCCCGGACCGCCCGGCCCTGGTCCAGTCGCTGCCACGCCTCCAGGCTGCGCATCGCCGCGGCGCAGCCCCCCGCGCGCAGGATCGCCGATTCCAGGGTCTCGGCCGTCTCCCGGGCCACGGCGGCCGCAACCGCCTGCCGGTCGCCCGGACAGTCGAGCACCGAGAGGGCGGCGGCGCGATGGTGGGGCGCGTTGGTGTGCAGCCGGATCCAGCCGTCCGCCGCCCGGTAGTCGCCGGCGATCGGGTCCCAGGCGGCCGGCATCGTCCATCCGCGCGGCCGCACCGACGGGCCGAACCACGCCGAGGCGAGATGCCGGTCCACCGTCACGGCGGGCGCATCTCCGAACAGGCCCAGAAGTTCGGAGACGGCGAGGCCGGCGGCACCGATCGCCGTCGTCGCCAGCTCCGTGACGGGGAAGCAGGACGGCAGGCTCTCCGTGCCGGTGACCGTCAGCCGGTCTCCGGCATCGGGCGGCAGCGCCAGGGCTGCCAGCGCCTCCGCGAAGATCGACCGCAGGGCGTCCTCGTCGGCGTGTCGCTTGCGCATGGTCGCGGCCCTCACATGACCTGTGCAGGGTGGCGGCCGCCGACGGATGAATCAATCTTGTACCGCTGATGGGCAGGACGGACCGGCTCCCCGCTCCATCCGGATGGCGCCGCCCGGGCGCCGGCCCATACCGGCCCATAGCGGAAGGGCCGGCCTCGCGGCCGGCCCCGATGCGCGTCGCGGCGCCGTCCGCGCGGGGGCGGCGCCCGCCGGGCCTCAGGCGAACATGTCGGGCTGGGTCTCGGCGATGTGGTTGTACAGCGTCTGGAAGTGCAGCCAGCCGATATAGTCGCTGCCGACATGCTCGCGGCTGTAGCGGGCGGTCTTCTCCGAGAGGAGCTGCGGCTTGATGCCGGAGGCCTCGACGAGGAGCTGCTGCTTGCAGGCCCGCTCCAGGGCGATGAACCAGAAGGCCGCGTCGTCGATGCTGTGGTGCGAGCAGGTCAGCAGGCCGTGGTTCTGGTGCAACACGCCGCGGTTGCGGCCGATCTGCTGGGCGACCGAGAGGCCGCTCTCCTTCTCCACCGCCACGGCGCCGGCCGAGGCGCCGATCACCGCGTGGCTGTTGTAGAAGGCCGCCGCGTCCTGGCTGATCATGTCGAGGGGCCGACCGGTGGCGCACCACGCGGTGCCGTATGTGGTGTGCGCGTGGCACATCGCCATGACCTCGGGGTACTCGTCGTGCACGGCGGCGTGGAGGACGAAGCCCGCCCGGTTGATGGCGTGGCGCCCCTCGACCACCCGGCCCTTGTGGTCGGCCAGGATCAGGTTCGACATCCGCACCTGCGAGAAGTGCACGCACATCGGGTTGGTCCAGTAGAGCTCCGGACGCTCCGGGTCGCGGATCGTCAGGTGCCCGGCGAAGCCGTAGTCGAAGCCGTGCATCGCGAAGGCGCGGCAGGCGGCCACGAGGTGCTTCTTGCGGTACTCGCGCGCCTCGGCGTGGTTGGCGAATTCCGGGATCTCCGGGAAGATCAGGCCGGCCTGCTCCGGCTGGTAGATCGAGGTCCGCTTGCGGCCGGCATCGTCGTCCGGCAGGTCGAGGGCGACGGGCGCGTCGTGGGAATGATCGTCGAGCATGGCGTATCCTTTCGTCGGGTGAGGGGAGGGCGTCAGCGGTTGACGAGGCGCTTGGGCACCGTCAGCGCCAGGAGGCTGCCCAGGGCGAGGCACGCGGCGAGGGTGTAGACGCCGAGGCTCGTGGACTTGGTGGTGTCGATGATCCAGCCGATCAGGTAGGGGCTCACGAAACCCGCGAGGTTGCCGACCGAGTTGATCACCGCGATGCCGGTGGCGGCGGCCGCCCCCGCCAGGATGGCGGTCGGCAGGCACCAGAACTGGGCGAGCGTCACCAGCACGCCGATCGTCGCCACGGTGAGCGCCGCCTCGGCGATCACGAGGTCCGTGCTGAACCGGATGCTGACCAGCCAGCCCGCCACCCCGACGAGGCCCGGCACCGTGATGTGCCAGCGCCGCTCCCGGGCCGCGTCGGACAGGCGCCCGACCGTAATCATCGCCACGGCGGCGGCGCCGTAGGGCAGCATGGTCAGGAGGCCGATCTGCAGCGGGTCGGAGACGCCCGCGCCCTTGATCAGGGTCGGCAGCCAGAAGCCGACGCCGTAGAGGCCCATGATGAAGAAGAAGTAGATCCCGCAGAGCAGCCAGACCCAGCCGCTGGTGAAGCCGTCCCGGAACCGGTGCGCGGTCACGGAGGCGCCGTCGGCGGCGACGTTGTGGGCGAGCAGCGCCTTCTCGTCGGCGCTCAGCCACTTGGCCTTCTGGATGCCGTCGTCGAGATAGGCGAGGACGCAGAAGCCCAGCACGACGGACGGAAGCGCCTCGATCAGGAACAGCCACTGCCAGCCCGCGAGGCCACCCGTGCCGGCAAACGCGTTCATGATCCAGCCGGAGACCGGTCCGCCGATCAGGCCGGCGATCGGGATGCCGGTCATGAACAGGGCGATGATGCCGCCGCGGCGCTCGGACGGGTACCAGTAGGTCAGGTAGAGGATCACGCCCGGGAACAGGCCCGCCTCGGCGAGGCCCAGCAGGAAGCGCAGGACGTAGAACCAGGTCGGCGAGGTCACGAACATCATGGCCGCCGAGATGACGGCCCAGCTCAGCATGACCCGGGCGATCCAGATCCGGGCGCCGACCTTGTGGAGGATCATGTTGCTCGGCACCTCGAACAGGAAGTAGCCGAGAAAGAAGATCCCGGCGCCGAGGCCGTAGACGGTCTCGCTGAACTGCAGGTCGCTCAGCATCTGCAGCTTGGCGAAACCGACATTGACGCGGTCGAGATAGGCCGCGACGTAGCAGGCGAACAGGAACGGCACGAGGCGCCACGTAACCTTGCGGTAGACCCGCGTCGTCTCGTCGATACTGGGCTCGACGAGGGTCATGACCCCCTGTGCCATTCCGATGTCTCCCTAGACTTTATCGTTTCGCCACCGTCTGCGCGGCGCGGCCGGCACTATCGTGCTGCGTCCAATCGTTGACAAACGACGATTTTTCACGCTTTTCGTGAATTCAATTCACGGATTGTCCCATGCGCCGGATCCCGAGCTTCCCCGCCCTGCGGGCCTTCGAGGCGGCCGCGCGCCTCGGCAGCTTCGCGCGGGCGAGCGAGGAGCTGCACCTCACGCCCTCGGCGGTGAGTCACCAGATCCGCGCCCTGGAGCGCTGGTTCGGACGGGCCCTGTTCCGGCGGGCGAATCGTCAGGCGACGCTCACCGCCGACGGCCAGCGCCTGCTCGCGGGGCTCTCCAGCGCCTTCGACGCCATCGAGGCGGTCTGTGCCGAGCTGAGCCCGCCGCCCCCCTCGTCGCTGGCCGTCCACTGCACGCCGAGCTTCGCGGCGAAGTGGCTGGGGCCCCGGCTCCCCGCCTTCGTGGAGACGCATCCCGGCATCGCCATCCGCCTTTCCACCAGCGCCGACCCGTTGGATCTCGCCCGGCACGAGGAGATCGACATCCTGATCGCCTACGGCCGGCCGCCGCGCGGGCCCGGCCTGACCGTCGAGTCCCTGGGGCCGGAGGAGATCGCCGCCCTGTGCACGCCGGAGGTTGCCCGGGCCGCGGGGTCGGCCGGGGCCTTCACCCGGCTGGACTCGTCCTTCAGCCCCATCCGCTGGCCGGACTGGTTCGCCCATAACGGCCTGCCCGTCCCGACCGGCGCGTCGGGCGCGGCCTTCGACCGGGGTTCGCTGGTGATCTCGGCGGCCGTCCAGGGGCTCGGCGTGGCGCTGGAGACCCTGCGGTTCGCCCGGGACGAACTCACCGCCGGGCAGTTGGTGCGCCTCGGCGCCGGGCGGTTCGAGAGCCTGTCCCGGGACCTGCACTTCATCTGCTACCGCGAGCGCGACGGGGCCTTGGAGAAGATCCGGGCTTTCCGCCGCTGGCTGCTCGACGTGGAGGTGGAGAGCCGGGCGGTTCCGGCCTGACGCGGAAAGATGTTGGCGCGGAAAGACATGGGCGCGGTGATCGTCGTCGGCCGGATCGCTTCGGCGACAGGCGGGCGCCTCACGCCGTCGGTCCGGGGCGCCGGAGGCGAGCCCGGAACCCGGAGACACGGGCGGCGCAGGGTCCGGCGCGCGTCCCCTCGGTCGCAACGGTTATGTCAGTCTTGTCATGCGGCGGGTCTCAACGGGATCGCGAGCCGCGCTAGGTGCGGGTCCAAACAACGCGGCAAACGCGGCGGGACCCGAGCCCGACCGTGCGCCCCCAGGGAGAACGCCCCATGTCCCTCTTCGCCAAGCTGCAGCGGCGCGCCGACGAGGGCCGGCCCGTCCGGGTCGGCCTGATCGGGGCCGGCAAGTTCGGCGCGATGTACCTCTCGCAGGCGCCACGCACGCCCGGGATCCACCTGATCGCCGTGGCCGATCTGTCGCCCGACCGGGCGCGCGCGTCGCTGCGGCGGGTCGGCTGGGAGGAGGCCCGGTTCGCGGCGCGCGGGCTGGAGGAGGCCGCCCGGGCCGGCACGACCCTCGTCACCGAGGATGCCGACGCGATGATCGCGAGCCCGTTCGTGGACATCGTCATCGACGCCACCGGCAGCCCGGCCGCCGGAATCCGCCACGCGCTGCGGGCCTTCGCGGCGGCCAAGCACATCGTGATGGTCAACGTCGAGGCCGACGTGCTGGCCGGGCCGCTGCTGGCGCGCAAGGCGGCCGAGGCCGGGGTGATCTACTCCATGGCCTCGGGCGACCAGCCGGCGCTCATCGCCGAGCTGGTCGACTGGGCGCGCACGATCGGGCTGGAGGTGATCTGCGCCGGCAAGGGCACCAAGTACCTGCCGGCCTACCACGCCTCCACGCCCGACACGGTCTGGGGCCATTACGGCTTCAGCGAGAGCCAGGTCGCGGGCGGCGACTTCAACCCGCAGATGTTCAACTCCTTCCTCGACGGCACCAAGTCGGCCCTGGAGATGGCCGCGGTGGCCAATGCCTGCGGGCTCACCCCCCCGCGCGACGGCCTCGCCTTCCCGCCCTGCGGCGTCGACGACCTGCCGAGCATCCTGAAGCCCGTGGCGGATGGCGGCCTCCTCACCGAGCGCGGCACCGTCGAGGTGGTCTCGTCCGTCGAGCGGGACGGGCGGCCGGTGTTCCGGGACCTGCGCTGGGGCGTCTACGCGGTGTTCGAGGCGCCGAGCCCCTACGTGCGCGACTGCTTCGCCCAGTATGGCCTCAAGACCGACGCCAGCGGCCGGTTCGCCGCCACCTACAAGCCCTATCACCTGATCGGGCTGGAGCTCGGGATCTCGGTGGCCTCCATCGCGGTCCGCGGCGAGGCCACGGGTGCCACCGGCGACTGGCGCGGCGACGTCGCCGCCACCGCCAAGCGCGCCCTGCGGGCGGGCGAGCGGCTCGACGGCGAGGGCGGGTTCACCGTCTACGGCAAGCTGATGCCGGCGGCGGAGTCCCTGGCGCAGGACGCCCTGCCGATCGGGCTCGCCCACAACATGGTCCTCAAGACCGACGTGCCCGCCGGCCGGGCCGTGCGCTGGAGCGACGTCGCGTACGAGGCCGACCAGGAGGCGATCCGCGTCCGGCGCGAGATGGAGGACCTGTTTCGCGGGGCGACGGGGCGGGCCGCCGGCTAGGCGCTCAGGCGCGCCGGCCGGCCGTGCGCCCGGTCGGCGAGCGCCCGACCAGCTTCCGGAACGTCCGGCTCATGGCGCCGGCGCTCGTGAAGCCCGACCGCGCGGCGACCTCCGCCATGGACCCCGCGCCGGAGCGGATCAGGGCCTCGGCCCGGCCGACGCGCTCGCGCATGATGTACTGGTACGGCGTCACCCCGGTGCTCTGGCGGAAGGCCCGGATGAAGTAGCCCTCGCTGAGCCCGACGATACCGGCCAGGGCCGACACGGTGATCTCTCGGTCCAGGTGCTCCCGGATATACGCGCAGGCGCGCCCGGCCTGCGATGCCGACAGATCGGGTCCGGCCGACCGGCCCTCCGTGCGGACCGCGATGACCGAGCGCAGGACCGCCAGATGGAGGCTCTCGATCAAAAGCGGGTCTGGCGAAGGATCGTCCCGATGCGCGCAGCTCAGCGCGCTGAGGATGTGACAGGTGCTCCGGCAGGCGCGGAGGTCGCGCCCGTCGGTCGCAAACGCGATCTTTCCGATGGGCGCTTCCGCGAGGCGCTCGACGGCCGCCGCCGAGAAGGACAGGACCCGGCCGGTATACGGGCCGACCCACCGGGTCGTGCCGTGCAGACCGGGGCGCCGGACCAGCAGGCCCTCGCGGTCGCTCAACCGCGCCGCGATCTCGTAATCGACCTCGTGATGCGCCCCCGCGGGCTGCGTGCTGGCCGCGACTTCGAGACCGGAGACCGCATGCGTGCTCCAGCCCCCGGTGGCGAAGCGGAAATCGATGAAGGTGATCTCCGGGAGACCGCGGTCGCCCGGCGCGCAGCAGGTCAGTTCGGGACGGCCGGAGAGATGTCCGGAACTGCCGCTGGTGGCGTACGTGATGGTCTCGGGCGTGCTGTCCATGCGGGCCAGTCGGTTCCGGCTTCGTCGCCCTCGGGCGCCTGAGGAGGGCGGCCTCGCGGCCGCCCTCCCGATTCTCCTCCGTCAGCGAAGGGCGCCGGTCACGCCGCCTACGAGGCCGCCAACCGCGCCGAGCACGCTGCCCACCAAGCCGCTCACGAGGCTGCCCGCTTGGCCGACGACCCCCGAGACCGCACCGAGTTCCTGGCTTGCGTCGACCCCCAGGCCGACGGTGAGGCCGACCCCGAGGCCGCCGCCCACCTGGTCAAGCTCGGTGGCGCTCAGCTCGCGGACGGTATCGATGCTGTCCTGCATGATCGTTCTCCTGATTGAGATTCAAGAAGAAGTTTATTCTGCTCGATCTATTGTCTGATCGCAGCGTCGAGGCGCCTTGGACGTCGGCGCCTGCCTTTAGGATTACAGAGATGTGCTTCGTGTCAATCGGTATCTGGTTCCCGATACGTATCGAGTTCTCTCGAATTCGGCGAATGCGCAAAAACTGACCGGGCTTGCCTTTCCCAGGGCGCGCTCCAGGCGCTTTCGCATCGAGCGCCGTCTTCGCTGGGGCCCCGTGCCTCTCGACAGCATCGCGAAGACGCGATCTTTGCGCTGCAGCACGAGAGCGCGCAAAAATTGACCTTGTTTTGCGGCGCAAAACAAACCGGACCCTCATTCCATTCAAGCAGTTGATATCGTTGAAGTTTTACAGAAAACTGCGACGATCTGACGCGGCATCGGGAATACAAAATTCGCATTCCCGTGCAGTGTTGACACAGCACTCGTACGATGCGACCGAACAAGCCGGATGACGTCGAGGCGCGCTATCCTCGAAGATGTGGTCTCGTTCTGGGAAGGTTGCTTTAGCCGGGTGCCAAGTCCGCTCTTTCGACTGGAAGTTATAGAGGCACGACGCAATGCGTGGCTGGGCGAGGCGCAGATCATCCAGCCCTTGCCGATCCGCATCGTGGCCCTGTCCTGCGTGGCCATGGTGGCGGCCGTCGGCCTCTATGCCTGGCAGGGCACCTATACCCGCCGCATCCACGCCGTCGGCCTGCTCGCGCCCGATATCGGTCTGATCAGTCTCGCCAGCCCGGTCGCCGGCCGCGTCGGCTCGACGGGGGTGCGGGAGGGCGACAAGGTCGCCCGCGGGCAGCTCCTGTACACGATCGACCTCGACGCCGTGTCGGCGAGCGGGCCTACGCAGGAACGGGTGATCGCCGAGCTGGAGCGCCAGCGGCATAGCGTGGAGCGGCAGCGGGCCGCCCGGGCCGATCTGGCCGGGACGGAGCGCCAGGCCCTCCGGGAGCAGGTGGCGAATCTGAGCGAGCAATCCGCCCAGCTCGCCAAGCAGATCGACCTGCAGGAGAAGCTGGTGCCGCCGCTCCGGTCGCGGGTCGAGGAACTCGCCGACGCCGTGGCGCGCGGCTTCGCCCGCGCCGCCGATCTCCAGAGCCAGAACTACCTCTACATGCAGGCGAGCGCGCAGCTCGCGCAGTTCCAGCAGAGCCGCCTCCAGGTCGACGGCAAGCTCGCCGACACGAAATCCCAGCTCGCCGCCTACGACGACCGGCTGGCCCGCGACCTCGCCGACCTCGACCGGACCGCCGCCCAGCTGGCGCAGCAGAAGGCCGAGAGCGAGGCGCGCCGCGCCATCGAGGTCCGGGCACCGGAGGCCGGGACCCTGACGTCGATCCGCGCGCAGGTCGGCCAGACCGTGGCGGCCGGGGCGACGCTCCTGACCCTGCTGCCGAGCGCGGGGCGCCTCCAGGCCAACCTGTTCGTCGATTCGTCGGCCATCGGCTTCGCCGAGGCCGGCGCGCCGGTGATGCTGCGCTACGCCGCCTTCCCGTTCCAGCGCTTCGGCTTGCATCGCGGCGTCGTCACCGAGGTCACGCGGGCGCCGCTGGGCAGCGACGACGCCCCGGATTTCGCGCGCCGCGCCTCCGCCCGGGGGGAGGGGACCGACCTGTACCGCATCGTCGTCCGGCCCGATTCCGACACCGTGCTGGCCTATGGCGAGCGGCGCAGCCTCGAGGCGGGCATGCGGGTCGAGGCCGATATCGCCCTGGAGAAGCGGTCGCTCTACCGCTGGCTGCTCGATCCCGTCGCGCATGTTCGGGAAAGCCTCGCCCTCGTCACGCGCGGCGGCCTCGACGCCCTGCCGGTCCGGAAGGCGGCCCCGTGACGGCGCCATCCCGTGCCGCCCGGCTGGACTTCGGGCTTCGCCGCCGGGTGCCGGTCGTCCTCCAGGCCGAGGCTGCCGAATGCGGCATGGCCTGCCTCGCCATGGTCCTGGCCTATCACGGCCGCCAGCTTGACCTCGCCACGCTGCGGCGGCGCCATCCCCTGTCGCTCAAGGGCATGACCCTGCGCAACCTGATCGACCTCTGCGGCGCCCAGGGCCTGACCGCCCGCGCCCTGCGGGTCGAACTCACGGATCTGCCCCGGCTCCGGCTCCCCTGCATCCTGCACTGGGGCCTCAACCACTTCGTGGTGCTGACCCGTGTCGAGCGCGGCGGCCTCGTCATCAACGATCCGGGCCGCGGCCGGCGCCGGATCAGCCTCGCGGAGGCCTCGCGGGAATTCACCGGTGTCGCCCTGGAGGCGGTGCCGAACCCGGGCTTCAAGCGCGAGCGGGCCAACCCGGGCCTGCGGCTGCGCGACCTGTTCCGCAACATGGCCGGCATCCGCGCCGCCCTGGCCCAGGTGCTGGCCCTCTCCCTGGGGATCGAACTCGTCGCCCTGCTGATGCCCATCGCCTCGCAGGTCGTGATCGACGAGGTGATCGTGAATGCCGACCACGACCTGCTCCTCGTGGTGGCGATCGGCCTCGGATTGCTGCTGCTGCTCCAGCTCGGCCTCAGCATCGCCCGGACCTGGGCGATCATGCTGGCCGGGACCCGGCTGAACTACCAATGGTCGGCCGGCCTGTTCGACCACCTGTCGCGGCTGCCCCTCGACTATTTCGAGAAGCGCCATGTCGGCGACGTGATCTCCCGGTTCGGCTCCCTGGCCACCATCCAGAAGGGCCTGACGACCGACCTCGTCCAGGCCGTCCTCGACGGCCTCATGGCGGTCGGGATGCTGGCCATGCTGATGGTCTATGGCGGCTGGCTGGTCGCGGTGGTTCTGGCCTCGACGGCGCTCAACGCGATCCTCCGGGTCTTCGCCTACGGCGCCTATCGCGAGGGCAGCGAGGAGGCCCTCGTGGCCGAGGCCCGCCAGCAGACGCACTTCATCGAGACGGTCCGCGGCATGGCGAGCGTCAAGCTTCTCGACCTGCGCGAGCGGCGCGGCGGCGCCTGGATGAACCACTTCGTCACGGCCTTGAACGCCCGGCTGCGGCTGCAGCGCCTCGACCTCGTGTTCGGCCGCGCGAACGAGTTCCTGTTCGGCCTCGACCGCCTGATCCTGCTGGTGCTGGGCGCCCGCGCCGTGATCGGCGGGTCGCTGTCGCTCGGCATGCTGGTGGCGTTCCTGGCCTATCGCGACCAGTTCGCCACGCGGATCGGCAGCCTGATCGACGCGTGGTTCAAGCTGCGCATGCTCGACGTGCAGACCGACCGGCTCGCCGACATCGTGCTGTGCGAGCCCGAGGAGCAGGATCTCGCTGCCGCCGCGCCGCCCGCGGCGCCGGTCGTCGCCCTGAAGGCCGGGGCGCTCGCCGGCGTAAGCCTGGCGCTGCGCTACGGCGCGGACGAGCCCTGGATCTTCCGCGGGGTCTCGCTGTCGGTCCGGGCCGGCGCCTGCTTCGCGATCACCGGTCCCTCGGGATGCGGCAAGACCTCGCTCATGAAGGTGATGATGGGGCTGACGCCCCCGACCGAGGGGATCGTCGCCGCCGACGGCCAGGACATCCGCACCGCCGCCGGATCCTACCGCCGCCGGATCGCCGGCGTGATGCAGAACGACGGCCTGTTTGCGGGCTCCATCGCCGAGAACATCGCTGCCTTCGACGAGCATCCGGATGCCGGCTGGATCGCCGAATGTGCGGCCCGGGCCGCGATCCTGGACGATATCCGCCGCATGCCGATGGGCTTCGAGAGCCTCGTCGGCGACATGGGCTCGACCCTGTCGGGGGGCCAGAAGCAGCGCATCGTGCTGGCGCGCGCCCTCTACCGGCGGCCCGAGATCCTGTTCCTCGACGAGGCTACGAGCCATCTCGACGAGGCCACCGAGGCGGTGATCGCCGAGGCTCTGCGGGACCTGCGCATGACGCGGGTCATCGTAGCCCATCGCCCGGCGACGATCGCCCATGCGGACGCGGTGTTCGATTTCCCCGCCCAGGTCAGGGGCGCGGCGGATCTGGCTGCCGCGGGCTGATGCGGTCCGCCTGAGGCCGCGCGGGCCGGAGGTCGCCCGGTGCCAGGCCGAAGCGCTTGCGGAACCCGCGGTTGAAGGTCGGCACGTCGGTGAACCCGCACGCATAGGCGATCGAGGCGATCCGCACCTTGCCGTCGCGGGCAGCTTCCAACCGTCGGCGCGCGAGGTCGAGGCGCGCGTCGCGGATCGCCGTCGCGATGCCGCCGGTCTCCGCGAAGGCGCGGTACAGGCTCGTCCGGGACAGGCCCAGCGCCCTCTGGATGTCCTGCGGGGTCAGGTCGGGATCGTGCATCCGGCGCGCGATATGGGCGCGGGCGAGCGAGACCACCGCCGCCTGCGAAACCTCCGCGGGCTTCGTGCGCCGGGCCGTGCCGTCGACGAGGTGGCCGAGAAGGTGCAGCACGCCCTCGATCGCGGTCTGTGCCTCGCCCTCGGACATCCAGGCGATGGAGGCGGCCACGGTGCACAGGCGCGTCCGGAACGCCACCCCGGCCGGGTGCGGGTTGAGGCTGCGGCCCGCGAAGGCGTCCGCATCGCCGACCCAGGCTTCGAAGACCTCGCGCGGCACGGCGAGCCGGATCTCGCCGTAGGCGCTCTGGGTGCCGGCCACGAAGGGCCGGTTCCGCGACAGGAAGCTGATATCACCGGGGTTCAGTTGGGCGCCGCGGCCGTGCTGCTCGTGATAGCCGACGCCGTCGAGCCCGAGGCCGATCACCACCATCGCGCGGGCATTCCGGTCGACGTGCCGGGACCGGAACTCCAACTCCACCGGGCTGCTGACCGTATGGGTCAGCGACCAGCCGGCCGACGCTACGGTCAGGCGTTTGGCCGCGAAGCGCTCCCGGGGATGCCGCCGGCCGATGTCGCCGAAAGCGGCCAGGGCCGTGCAGCGCCAGAATTCGAAGGCCTGCTTGGGCTCGACGTGATTGGTCGTCTCGACGAGGCTTGGGACGAGCACCGGGCTCAACACGTGTGACACTCCCGTCCGGCCCGGCGGCGCTGTCCCAGCGCCTGTGCAACTCTATCGTGTGAATCTTGCCGGATTGGCAACCGACGCCGATCGGGCCTGACGATGCGGGGCGTCCCCGCGCGGCCTATGCAACGGCCCGGCCGGACAGGCCGCGCGGTCCGGCAAGCAGCAGCGCGGCGCTGGCCCCGAGGACGATCGTGATCACCGCGAACATCGCGTGCGGTCCGTAGGCCGAAAGGACCGGCAGGAGGATGAGCGGCGCCAGGGCGGCGGCGACCCGGCCGCCGGCCCAGGCGCAGGTCATGGCCGAGGCCCGCAGCGGCGTCGGGAGGAGTTCCGTGGCGTAGACGGCGAGGACGCTGCCGTAGGTCGCCGCGGCGGTGTTGAAGGCGATGCCGACGAGAACCAGCGTCAGGAACGTGCCGCTCGCCGCGAAGGCCGTGCCCAGGGCCGCCATCGCGGCCGCCAGGGCCGTCAGGCAGGCGCGCCGCTCGAGCCGGTCGATCACCAGCGCGGTCAGGAGGGTGCCCAGCGGCGGGCCGAGCATCGACAGCGCGGCGAAGGCGAGGGATTGATCGACCCGGAAGCCCTTCTCCACCATCACGACGGCGCTGAGCAGCGGGAAGGCGATCGTCGCCAGGGGGGCGAGCGTGAAGAGGCCCACGAACAGGGCCGTCTGGCGCGTCTGGCGCGTCCCGGTGAACAGGGCGCGAAAGCCCGCCGGCCCGTGTATCGCCGGCCCGTGTATCGCCGGCGCTGGGGCGAGGTCGGCTGCTCCGACGACCGGCGCCCGGCCGGCCGCGCGCTCGAACCGGCGGCAGGCCCCGTCGGCCTCGACGGGTCGCCCGACCGAGGCCAGCCATCGCGGCGATTCCGGCAGCCCCGCGAACAGGATGCTGCCCAGGGCCGCCAGGGCGCCCCCGAGGATCAGGGCCCAGCGCCACGGTTCGACGCCGAGGGGAGCCCCCGGTGCGAGCGCCTGCACCAGGAGGAGGACGGCCAAGCCGCCGAGGAGCCCGATCCCGGCACAGACCATCAGTGTCGCGCCGCGGTGGCGCGCCGGCGTCACCTCGGCGAGGTAGGTCGCGACGAGGGGCGGAAACCCGCCGACCGCGAAACCCGAGACCGTGCGGGCGAGCGTCAGCGCCGTGAGCCCCTGGCTCGCGGCGGCCGCCAGAGATCCGGCGGCCATCAGCGCCAGGGAGGCCTGAAGGGCGCGCCTGCGGCCGAAGCGATCACCGAGGATCCCGAAGAAGGGGGCGCCCACCGCCCCACCGGCGAAGACGGAGGCGAGGAGCAGCGAGAGGCTGCCCCGTGGCATGTTGTGGGGCGGTGCGAGGAAGATGGCCGCCAAGGCGTTGCTCAAGGCGACCTCGGCGATGTCGGTGAACAGGCCCAGCGTGCAGACAGCGAGCGCCGCCACGTGGAGCCGCGTGATCGGGAGGGAATCGAGCCGCCGCGTGACGACCGCCACCGATCCGGCCGCGGGCGCGGCGCTATCGGAGGGCGTCGCGGCCTGCAGGCGGGCGTCCATCAAGGGCGTGTGTCCTCTCCCGACCGGAGCGTGGGCGCAACCGGTGCCGCACCGCCATAGCTGCGCGCCTCGAACCGGGAAACGTGGCGGCGCTCACAAACGCACGATGCGCTGCTGTCGCGGGTCACACGAGATCCGGCGCCGCGCAGGCCGGCCGGCTGCCGCGGACGGCCCTGCCTCCCGCTCGTTCCGCCGACGGAGCGAAGCCGGCCCGGGCGCGCGCCGCGCTGATGGGGCCGCGGCCGCCGGCTAGAAGCGCGGTTGCGTGTGCTTAGATCGATCGCGCTGCGATACGGGAGCGACCGGGCCGGGCCGATGGCCGATCACGTCGCCGTTGCGGTAGGCCTCCCGGATGTTGCGTCGTGCGGAGCGACCGGCCGTCCCACCGGGCTGCGTCACGGCCGAGTCGCCGGATGGCGCCAGGACGGTCTGTGCGGAGGCCGCTCCCCCGCCGAGCAGGGACAGGATGACGACGCAGCCCGACAGACCCTTCATGCCCGTATTCCCCTCGCCTGATCGCGCCGTCCCAGCGGACGGTTCCAGCATCGCCGGCGCGCGTCATAGGTCCGGGGTATCTACGTCCACGCGGACGATCGGTTCACGGGCGAGCCCGGCGCCTGTCCGCCGAGCCCGGTGAGGCTCCCGGCGGGAGCCCGCCCGGCCATGGTGGCGCGGGCGCGGTCGGGGTGCCGCGCGGCAGCCGGGAGCGGCGCCGGGGATCGCGCCGGTCAGGCCGCGTTGCGGCCGAGCCGGATCGCCTTGGCGATTTCCGAACGTCGCTCGGCATAGCCGGGCGCGGTCATCGGGTAGTCCTCCGGCAGCCCGTAGCGTGCGCGATACGAGGCCGGCGTCAGCCCATGCGCCGTGAGATGCCGCTTCAAGGTCTTGTAAGATCGGCCATCGATGAAGCTGACGATGCCGTCCGGGCGGACCGACCGATGGATCTGCGCGGGGGTCGGCTGCTCGTAGGGGATCTCGGCGGCCTTCGGCCGGTCTGTCAGTGCGAACAGGGCGCCGTGCACGGTGGCCAGAAGCGGCGGCAGGCTGGTGTGAGGAATTGCGTTGTTCGACAGGTAGGCCGTGACGACGCGCACCGCGACCTCGCTGATCGTCGATTCGAGATGGTCTTGGTCTTTCGGCAACGCGATCGATCGCATCTCTGGTCCCGGCAACCTCGCTCGGTCCTTATGACTACTCGTACATTATGGCCTGTCAATACTTGTTCGCATGTCCGGTAACCCTCTTATTATGCATACAAAATTTTATTGAGATCTTAGAGACCCGGATCCGAAGGCTTATCGGTCTGCGCTGTTGTCTGAGGTTTCCGGCCTTCACGCCGGCGTGGTCCACCGTCGGGCGCAGGGAATGTGCGGCTGCCTGAAACCGGGCGAAGGAGCGCGGCCGATGCGACGGTCCGACGGGGCCGAGCCGTCGATGGATCCAGGCCGGCGCCGGACCTTGCCGGGTCATGCCTCGTTCGCGATGGGAGGCGCGCCGGACGGGGCGGGCTCTCGGGCGCGGCCGATCTTCGAGGGGTGGTGGGTGTGAGGCTGCGCCGGTTCTGTCTCGGGCGTGACGAAAATGTGGCAGAAGCTTGACTATTGTAGCGGAATCAGTTTATCCCTTGACCGTTGCCTTGCGGTTACACCCCCGAGACCTCTGGAGGTTCGGATGTGCGCGCGGAAGACCTTCTACATTTTCGTGGCGGCCACGGACGGTGAGCAGTTCTGCGCCGTCCGACAAGACCAGCCGATCCCGGCGATCATCGACGGTGTGCACTGGATGTATGTGGGCTGCATCGATACCGCGCGGGACAAGCCGTACGGGTTCGATGCGGACGCGGCGCATGCGGCGATGCGGCGGGGCGGCGTCTACCTCTACCGGCGCGAGCTGATGTTCCGGCGGGCCAATTTCCTGCTCGAAGCCGCCTGATGGGGGGCCGGGCGGGTGCGGTTCTGGCGGGCGCGCTCGTCGTCGGTCTCGGGCTCGCCCCCGGCACCGCCGCGGCGCAGATGCCGACACGGGTCGGCACCTGCGTGGCGACCACGATCTCGCGGATCGGGACGCGGTTCAGCGACAAGCTCGTGAAGCCGAAGGGCGACGGGATCGACGAGGGGACGAGCGTCGATCTCAAGAACGGCGTCTACGGCGTCTCCTACGCCTATATCGACGCGATCGCGCGGTCGCGGGTTGGCGATCGGGTGATGACCTGCCTCGTCGCCCTGCCGACCGGCTGCCCCAAGGGCGACGATCGCGGCAAGATGTATACGACGACCAACCTGCGCACGCTGGATTCCTGGACTCTGCCCGACTCCCAGCACATGTGCGGCGGGGCCTGACCCGGCGGCGGTGAACCCGCCACCGGTGTGACCGCGTTTCCCCGCCGGGGGCCGGAATCCAGGTCTCGGGGAGCGGAGGAGCATCCGTGTCGATCAGGAACGGTCTTGTCGCCCTCGTGCTGGCGGCGGTGGGGATAGTGCCGGCTCCCGCCTGGGCGTGGGGCGTTCCCGGATGCACCAACCTTCCCGAATACAACCGCGCCCTGGGCGCCCTGCAGGGCATGACGAGCGCCTGCGACATGAGCGTCGAGGAGGCCCGCCGGATCGTCGCGGCCCATGACGGCGTCGCGCCCGGTCCCCCGGCCGCCGCAGCGGCGCCGCAGGCCACGCCGCGGGTCGCCCCGCGCCATCGCCGGGTGCGGGCGCACCGGAGCGCGCGTCCGCAGCCCCGCCGCTGAGACGGCTCTCCGCCGGCCGAGGGACGCTCAGGCCTCGTCCCCCGGCGCGGCCGGAGGATCCGTGCGGGTGCGGGCCCAGTCCCGGTCGCGCTCCGCCTGCCGGGCGCGCTGCTCCGCCACGTAGGCGTCCTGGTCGGCGCGCTCCCGCTTCCGGCGGCGGTCGGCGGCGGCCGCCGACCGCTTCTGCCACGCCTCCGTCTCGGCCTTCTGGTGGAGCAGTTCCTCGACCGTGATGGGCGTCACCGGCGCCTTGGGTTGCGCCCAGGGATAGGACCGCCGGGGCGGTGGCGGACGGGTCGCCCGGTGGGCGGATTCCTGTCCCGTCCGCCGGAGCCCTTCGGCCGCCTCGGCGAAGGTGAGGCCCGCGCCCCGGGCGATGCGCTCGGCGGCGGCCCGGGCGGCCGCGCGCTCGCCCATCGTGGCGCCCTGGGCGGCGAGGGCGAGGCATTTTTCGAACCGGTCTCGGTCGGCGGGCGTCATGAACGGCGTCTTACCGCCAAGTCGGCCCGCCTGTCCCGTCGCCCCGAACCTGTCAGTCCCGCTTCGCGCTGGCCACCGCGTTGGTGAAGCTGTAGCTGCCGAGCTTCTCGCCGACCACCTGGATGGCGCCGTCCGTGAGGGAGTTCAGCCGTCGGGAGCGGATCTTCATGGTCCCGGAGATGCCGGCGTACTTACCGGTTCCGCCGATCCACTCGCCCGTGCCCTCGTTGACCGCGCCCAGGGGCTGGACCGGATAGTCCCACTTCTCGAAGACGTGGTCGCCGTCGGCGTCGACGTAGTCGCAATAGCCGTGATTCTCGAGGGTCTTGGCGGCGGTGTCGATCAGCGGGGCGGAGGTGCAGCGTCCGGCCATGTTGTGCAGGAGCCGCCCGCCCGATTCGTTTACGGCGGTCATCATGTTGATCGTCGCCGAAGCCGTTCGGTTGTCGCCGATGGCGACAGGTTTCGGCGCAGAGATATTTGTCGATGTGTAAGTGATTCTGAAATCGCCCTGTCGCGGCATGTCCTCGGCGCGGGCCGTTATGGCAGCGGGCAGCATCAGGACGAGCGCGACAGCGGAGAGTCCTGGGGCGAATGCTGTGTGGATGGTCCTTCGTGTCATGGCGACCTCCCAGTCCGACGCTTTCAAGACCGGTCGGCATCGATCGCGCAATTGGACGACGGCCGAACGAATCGTGTGCGTCGAGTTAATATTGTTATAGCGGGTTTAAATATTCAATATGTTTGGAGTTTGACAGTTTTTGTCGCTCGATCTGCGCGTCGCCATCGCTGCCGGGCCGGCTGGCGGTCCATATGCGCCTGGCCCGCCGTGCGTCTGGGGCCGGTCATGCCGCGCGATTCCGGCGCGTGGGCGGGCCGATGCTACGAGCGGGCGCGTCCGTCCCCGCCCGGACCGATCACCGGCAAGCCGGTCCCGTCCGGCAGGCCGCCGAGCACCACGAGGATCCGTCCCAAGAGCGCCCGCGAGTGCCGCGCGCCACTGCCGGCGCGGTCCGGCCGCCCCGGACGGCCCTCGTAGGCCGCGCGCAGCCGGGCGAGCTGACGTCCGCGCGTTTCGGGATCGCTGGAGCCCATGGTCCATCCCCCCGGCGGGCTCTGATCCGCGGTGCGCCCCCGCGAACGAGCCTTCGACCATCCCGAGTCGGGGAGTTGGAAAACCGTGTCTGAACGGTCCCTACGACCTTTAGCGCCGGAACGCCTGGACATGCGTCGCAGGCTCCCCGACCGTATGGCCAAGGATGCGGGTGCCGTTCTGGTCGGCACCAACCATCAGACAGGGGGTTCCACGCCCCAGGGCCGCGCGTACGGCCCCGCTGGCGTTTTAGTCGCGTCTAGGAACGAAATCCAGCCCGGCGTGCCGCCCCGCGCTCGACATGGCGGAAGCCGGCATCGATCAGGAGGGCCAGCGCCGACACCACGAGGCCGCCCTGCAGCACGTAGGCGGTGTTGCCGGTGAGGAGGCCGGAGATGATCACTTCGCCGAGGGTGCTGGCCGCCACCGTCGAGCCGATGGTCGCCGTCGCGAGGCCGATGACGGCAGCGAGGCGGATCCCCGACAGGATCATCGGCAGCGCCAGGGGCAGTTCGACGCGGAGGAGCCGCTGCCGGTCGGTCATGCCCATGCCGCGCGCGGCCTCCATCAGCGCGGGATCGAGCCCGTCGAGCCCGGTGAGCGCGGTCTCGAAGATCGGCAGGAGCCCGTAGAGCACCAGGGCGATCAGGGTCGGGACGGCGCCGAACCCGAAGATCGGCACCGCCAGGGCCAGGACCGCCACCGGAGGAAAGGTCTGCCCGATCCGGGCCACCGACCGGGCGAACGGCAGCACGTCGCGCCCGGCCGGCCGCGTGGCCGCGACTGCGAGGCCGAGGGCGATCGCGGCGGCCGTCAGGGTCGCGGCGGCGACCAGCACGAGGTGGTTGACGGCGAGGGTCAGCAGCGGCGTCTGCGCGTAGATCGGCGGCGTGTCGCCGGGGGCGAACGGCTGAAACAGGGGCGCGAATCGGCCCGGAGCGACCAGGAACACGCCGAGGAGGGCGAGGAGCGCGGCCCAGGCAAGAGGCGGGGCCCGGCTCACGGCCGGCCGCCCTGCGCCTCGAGGGCCGCCCGCGTCACCCGTCCCAGGATGACGCCGTCGCGGCTGACCGGCAGGGCCGGGCGCCGGGACCACAGGCTCTCCGCGAGGGCGGCCCGCACCGAGGTCCCGGCCGGGATGGGCGGGCCCGGCGCCGGGCCGGGCTCCACCAGATCGTCCACCACGCGCAGGGCCATGAGCTGGAAGGCCCGGTCGCCGCTGCCGAGGAGGGTGCCGACGAAGGCGGTGGCGGGTGCGCCGAGAAGGTCTGCGGGCGGCGCCTCCTGCACGAGGCGCCCGGCATCCATCACGGCGATCCGGTGGCCGAGGTGCAGGGCCTCGTCCATGTCGTGGGTCACCAGCACGATCGTGGTGTTGTAGCGCTGCTGGATCGTCCGCAGATCCTCCTGCGCCCGACCGCGGATGATCGGATCGAGGGCGCCGAAGGGCTCGTCCATGAGCAGGATCGGCGGCTCGGCGGCGAGCGCCCGGGCCACGCCGATCCGCTGCTGTTCGCCGCCGGAGAGCGCCGCCGGCAGGCGATCCCGGTAGGCCGCCGGATCGAGGTTGAACAGGCTGAGGAGTTCGTCGACCCGGGCGGCGATCCGCCTCCGGTCCCAGTCGAGCAGCTTCGGCACCACCGCGATGTTCTCCGCGACCGTGCGGTGGGGGAACAGCCCGTGTCCCTGGATGGCGTAGCCGATCCCGCGCCGCAGGAGATGCGGGGGCACGTCCCGGATGTCGCGGCCTGCGATCCGGATCGTGCCGGCGCTCGGCTCGATCAGGCGGTTGATCATCCGCAGCAGGGTGGTCTTGCCCGATCCCGAGGTGCCGACCACCGTCAGGATCGTCCCGGCCTCGACCCGGAGGGTCACGTCCGCCACGACCGTGCGTCCTTCGAAGACGCGGCTCACCTGGGCGAGGTCGATCATGGAACCCGCTCCGCCGCCCGGCCCCGGCTCAGATCGACGACCGCGTCGAGCAGCACCGCGGCGCCGGTCGCCATGGCGACGGTCGGCAGCGCGCCGAGCAGGACGAGGTCGCCCGCATTCTGGCTGATGCCCTGGAAGACGAACACGCCGAGGCCGCCGCCGCCCACGAGCCCTGCGATCACCGCAAGCCCGATGTTCTGGACGAGGACGATCCGGATTCCGGTCAGGATCGCCGGGAGGGCGAGGGGCAGCTCCACCTGGAGCAGCCGTTGCCGCGCGGTCATGCCGACGCCCCGGGCGGCGTCGCGCACCGGCCAGGGCACGGCATCGAGGCCCGCGACAGTCGCGGCGGCCACGGGCAGGAGCGCGTAGGCGAACAGCGCCACGAAGGCCGGCGCGGCGCCGATTCCCGCAATGCCGAGGGCGGCCGCGCCCGGGACCGCCCGGCCGATCCAGGCCAGGGGCGCGATCAGCATCCCGAACAGCGCCATGGACGGGATGGTCTGCACGACGTTGAGGGTCGCGAGCAGGCCCGTCCGCAGCGCAGGAACCGGGCGCGCCAGGATGGCCGCCGGGATCCCCAGAGCGGCGGCGGCCGCCACCGAGGTGAGGGCGAGGGCGGCGTGGGTCCGCAACTCCCGGCCGAACGTGTCGGAGCGGCTGGCATATTCCCGCAGCACCGAGAGGTTGTTCCAGAACCCGGTCCGCAGGGCGAGTCCCGTCGCGGCGACCAGCAGGGCCAGCAGGGCGATCCGCAGGATCGGTCCCGGCCGCAGCCGCGCCAGCCCGTCGCCGACGGCGAGGGCCGCCGTCGCGAAGGCGAGCCACCAGCCTGCATCCGGCGAGACCCGGCCGTACCGGTCGCCCGGCAGGGTCAGGTGATCGGCCGCCCAGCCGGCCGACAGGCCGAGGAGCAGGAGGATCGCGGCGGCGGCGGCGAGGCGCAGGGGCGGCGCCGCGCGGAGCGCCAGCAGCGGCAGGCCGAGGGCGACGACGCCTCCGAGGAGGAGCACCGCATCCGACGGGAGGGCGGACCAGGCCGTCAGCCCGGTGCCGGCCGCGATCCGGTTCGGCCGGGTCGTCATCAGCGGCAGGGCGAGCAGGCTCAGTCCCAGCAGGGCCGCGAAGGCCGAGCCCAGCGGATCGACGCCCGGGCGGAGCAGCCCCGTCGCGGAATGTCCCCCCATCCTCAAGCTCCGACGGCGCCGGCGCGCGCGGGCCCGCGCAAAAGTGGCCGGCCTCGCGACGAGTCCCCGCGACCCGCCGAGAACCCATGCCGGCAGAGTCTCGGCTTGTCGACGCGTGTCAGCGCACGAATCCGTTCTGCCGGAGGAAGTCCGCCGCGACCGCGGAGGCGGGTTCGCCGCCGATCTGGACGCGGCCGTTGAGATCCCGGAGCGTCGCCAGGTCGAGCCTGCGGAAGATCGGATCCAGCACCGTGGCGATCTCGGGATGGGCCATGAGGACCGCCCCGCGGACCACCGGCGCCGGCTGATAGACTGGCTGGACGCCCTTGTCGTCGTCCATCGTCACGAGGCGCGCGACCGCGAGGGCGCCATCGGTGCCGAACACCATGGCGGCGTTCGTGCCGGACGTGCCCCGCGCCGCCGCGGCGATCGTGGCGGCCGTGTCGCCGCCGGCCAGGATGACGAGCTGCTCCGGCTTGAGGGTGAAGCCGTAGGTCCTGCCGAAGGCCGGCAGGGCGCCCGGGGCGGTCACGAATTCCGACGCGGCGGCGAGCTTGATCGCGCCGCCGCCCGCTACGTAGCGGCCGAAGTCGCTCAGGGTCTTCAGGCCCGCGGCCTGCGCGATCTCCTGGCGCACCGCGATCGCCCAGGTGTTGTTGGCCGAGGCGGGTGTCAGCCAGACGAGGTCGTTGGCCGCGCGATCCAGGTCCCGGGCCGTCCGGTAGGCCGCCTCGGGATCCTTCCAGACCGGGAGATCCGCCTTCCCGAAGAAGAATGCCGCGTTGCCGGTGTATTCCGGATAGATGTCGATCTGACCCTCGATCAGGGCCTGGCGCACGATCGCGGTGGCGCCGAGCTGGATCTTGTCGACCGTCGGGAGGCCCCGGGCCTGCAGGGCCTGCAGGATGATGTTGCCGAGCACCCCGCCCTCCGTGTCGATCTTGGAGGCCACGACGATCCCGGCCGCCGGCGCGCCGGGCGTCGGGCCACATTGGGCGACCAGCAGCGCCAGGGCCGGTGCGACGAACCACGCGAGGATCCGCCTCACCTTGGCCTTCGGATCCCCCGTTCGCGTCGTCTGGTCTCGGCGGGGGCCTGCCGCGCGCGATATCCGGCTGGGGCTGGCGATGATCCCGTTGAGCCCGGGCGACAGGCCGGCGGCCACGGTCGCGACGCGATTCGACTTCCGTTTCATGGGGATGGCTTCGCCGCCTTTGCACGCGGAGCTGAGGGATCCGGCCACGCGCCGCTCATCGCTCCCGCGCCGCTCTCGGTCCCCTCGCGAGGCTCGTGACGACAGGGATGACCTCCGCGCCCGGCGCCTCCGATCTCGACCGTATCAAATCAACGCACTCCGGTTAATAATGGTTAACCTTTACACGATGCTGACGCGAACAATCCTAGCCTAAGAGATATAATGTTGAGTAGATCGTTTGCGTCGAAAGGAGGGGAGTATGTCGTATTCGATTCTGGTCCGCGATCTCGCCCGCGAACCTGGCGGTGCTCCCAAACTTCTAGCTTACGACATTCACGACCGGTCGGCGGCGGAGACTCTCGTTTCCGTGATCGCCACGTCGTACCGGGATCACGGTTTCAACCCCGCCACCCGCGTCCACTGGTTTCGGCACGAGGGCGGGGTGCGCGAGATCTTCACCTGGCCGCGGCAGTGACCGCCGGCGCGCCGCCTCAGGTGCCGCAGAAGGTGCGGTAGCCGACGCCACCGTCCTCGGGCGCCATGGCGAAGGCGGCCTGATCCGGCTGATCCACGTAGGGGCGGGACAGCACGGTCAGCAGCGTCTCGAACGGGGCGAAATCCCCCCGTTCCACGGCTGCCTCGATCATCGCCTCGACCCGGTGGTTGCGCGGGATGAAGGCCGGATTGACCCGGCGCATCGCGGCGGCGGTCTCGGCCGGGTCGCGGGCCTCCTGCGCGAGCCGCCCGCGCCAGTCCTTCGCCCAGGCATCGTAGGCCGTTGGATCGACGAACAGGTCGCGCACGCCCGCGTCGGCCTCCGGCCGCTCCGCGGCGGCGCAGAGCGTGCGGAACGTCAAGGTGAAGTCGGCCCGATTCTCGGCCATGCGCTTGAGGAGGTCGCCCGCCAAAGCGGCGTCGCCGTCCCGGGTCTCGGCGAGGCCGAGCTTGCGGGCGAGGCCGCCGTGATAGGCCGTCTCGAAGCGCGCCGCATAGGAGGCCAGCGCCGCCTCGGCCTCGGCGACCGAGCCCGCCTCGTCCTCCGCGAGCAGCGGCAGCAGGGTCTCGGCCAGCCGCGTCAGGTTCCACAGCGCGATGCGCGGCTGCTGGCCGTAGGCGTAGCGGCCGTTGCGGTCGATGGAGCTGAAGACGGTCCCGGGATCGTAGGCGTCGAGGAAGGCGCAGGGTCCGTAATCGATCGTCTCGCCGGCGATCGACATGTTGTCGGTGTTCATGACCCCGTGGACGAAGCCCACATGCAGCCAGCGGGCGACGAGTTCGGCCTGGGCGGCGATGACGCCCTCCAGCAGCGCGCGGTAGGGGTTCGCGGCCGAAGCGGCCTCGGGATAGTGCCGGGCCACGACGTGGTCGGCGAGCGCCCGCAGGCCCTCGACATCGCCCCGGACCGCGAAGAACTGGAACGTCCCGACCCGGATGTGACTCGCGGCCACGCGGGTGAGGACCGCGCCCGGCAGGAGCGTCTCGCGCACCACCGGCTCGCCGGTCGTCACGGCGGCGAGCGCCCGGGTGGTCGGGATGCCGAGCGCCGCCATGGCCTCGCTGACGAGATACTCGCGCAGCACCGGACCAAGCGCTGCCCGCCCGTCGCCCCGCCGGGAGAACGGTGTCGGGCCCGCGCCCTTCAGCTGGATATCGCGGCGCTGCCCAGTCCGGTCGAGCACTTCGCCCAGGAGGACCGCGCGGCCGTCGCCGAGCTGCGGCACGAACTGGCCGAACTGATGTCCGGCATAGGCCGCCGCGATCGGATCGGCGCCCTCCGGGACGGCGTTTCCCGCAAGCGCCGCCACGCCGTCCGGGCCGGCAAGCCAGTCCGGATCGAGGCCGAGCTCCGCGGCGAGCGCCCGGTTCAGCCGGACGAGACGCGGGGCCGCCACGGGCGTCGGCGGTTGGCGCGCGTAGAAGCGCTCCGGCAGGCGGGCGTAGCTGTTGTCGAAGGGGAGTGCCGTCATCGTCGGGATCTATGGACGGTGGGCGCGGGGGACAAGCGGAAGCCTGAAGGAGCTCGTCGATCGCGTCACCGCCGGCCGGCCGGGTCGTTTCCACCGATGCGTGCCGCAGCGCTCGCGGCAGACGGGCCCGGTTCCGTGCACCCGCTGCTCTGGCCCCACCGGCAGGCGCGGCCTGTGATGGCGGCCCGATCCGCTGGGCGCGACGGCCACGGCGGCGGGCCCACGCCGCGTCTGTCCCGCCGGACCGATATCCCTCGAAGTCGCGCCCCGGCGGGGACAGGCCCGTGCGGCTGCGCAAGTTCGGCTGGGGGCGCCGGGGCTGTGACGGGACGCTAGCGGCTCGTCGTCGGAGGGGTCCCGGTGGCCGGGGGCTTGCCGGTGCCGACCTGACCCTCCGTCGGCGGAACGGCCGACGGATGGGTTACGGCTTCCGTCGCCGTCCGGCCGGGATCCTTCGTATCGGCCGCCGGCTTCGGTGCGGTCTCGGTCCGGGGCGCCGGTCCGGTTCCGGGCCGATCCTGCGCCCAAGCTGCGGCCGGGAGGGCGGCCACGGTCGCGGCGGCGAGGAGAAGGGCGGGGATCGGTCGGTTCACGTTGGGCTCCGTGGCGTTCAGCCGGGCATTCCGCTGGGCCAACGGATGGCCGCAGGCGTCGTTCCGGCACTCCGCGCCGCGGTCTTGACGGGTGGATGCGGCCGCCCCGGCTGTGCCCGATCCCGTCATTCCGAGTCCGGGCCCCGGGATCGCACGTCAGGGCCCGCAACCTCAGGGCTCACGCCTCCGCGTCAGCCTTCCGGGTCTTGCGGCCCTTGGCCACCTTCGTGCCGTCCGCATCCGGCGCCGCGGCGGACGCCGCAGGCTCGCCCCGCTTCGCGGCCGGGCTCCGGCGCTTGTGGCCCAGGCCGGCATTGCGGGCGAACTCGGCCCGCATCGCCGAGTAGGTGGATGCGGTCGTCGGATAGTCCGGCGGCAGACCGTAGCGCTGCCGATACTGCTCGATCGTCATGCCGTTGCCGGTGAGATGCCGCTTCAGCGTCTTGTACGGCTTGCCGTCGATGAAGCTGATCAGGGCGTCGGGGGTGATCGATTTCTTGATCTGCGCAGGCGTCGCCTTCTTGAATTCCGGCTCGGCCGAGACCGTCGTCTGGCTCAGGCCGGCGAGTGCGGCATGAACGCCGGACAGCAGCGACGGCAGATCGGGGACCGGGACGGAATTGTTGGCGACGTAAGCGGAAACAATGTCGGCCGTCAGCTCCACGAAATCGACTGGATCCTGATGCGGTGCGGGATTGCTATCTTCCATGAACGCCTCTCACGTTGGAGTGATGCATGAACGTTGATCCGCCTCTCGACAGTCAAGTCCATATATGAGCGAAGATAACCTATTATGGCTGTTATCTACCGAATGTCTGGGCGAATACCAACATAGATCAGTAGCGATTCTGCCGCTGGATCATTCCGGTCGGAGCTGGCAGCGCGGCTTCCCTCGGATCGTCCGCACGGGGGCCTGCGGCGCGGGCCCGGGCGGGCGGCTTCAGGAAGTGTTAATCCTGCCGTGATCAGTGGCAGGGTCGCTCCGGCTTTGGGGGTAAGAAGCCGAACGGCAGGCGGGCCGAGCCCTGCCCCTCCATGCTCGGCCCGCGCCCCTGCGGCGCTCACGCGTTGACGGCGGTCCCGATCGGCGTGGCGATCGCGCCGCGCGTCCCGGGTGGGACCACCGATTGCAGAATCCGCGCCGGACCGGATGCGGGATCTCCGCGATAACCGCGCTCGAGCGTCATCAGCGCGTGCATCGGGGCTTCAGCCAGGTCGAGAAGGCGCGCGTCGCGCCAGCGGCGCTTGGTGAGGCCGGTCCGGCTGAGCCACCGGGGCTTCTCTTCCTCGACGAGCAGGACCAGCTTGCCCGTCCACGTCTTGCGAAACCAGAACCGTCCCGTGAGCTTGGCTGCGCCGAACATGCCGCACCTCGCGTGAGAGCCCCCTGAGCCAACGTGGGTCAAGCTCGGCGGTTTCCGCCGGAGACCGACCGCAGGATGCCGGGCTGGCGGCGCAGACATGCATCGGCGACATGCATTGGGACATGTGCAAACGTCCGCGTCCGCGGCGACGGTCCGGCCGGGCCGGATTTATCGGCAGGTCGCGTCGTCCGGGCGCCCGCGGCCCAGGACCGCGAGCAGGCGGCCCGCCACCGCGCCGGCCAAGGCCGCGACGGCTTTCACGAGGAAATCGTCGAACCGGCCGTGGCGGGTCCCGGTAAGGGTCTGCCCAAACTCCAGGCCGCCGGCGAGGAGGATGCTGCCGACGAGGATCCAGCGCCCGTGCCGCGGGTAGCCCATGGCCATCAGCAGCCCGGCGAGCGCGTAGGCGGCGAAGCGCTCGATGCTGGGTTCGGCCGTGACGACGGGGCGGAGCCCGATCGGCACCAGCGTGACGGCGGCGATCAGGGCCACCAGGATCCAGGCCGCGATCCGGATCAGGCCGAGCCACGGCACCTTCCCTCTCAGCATCGCGGAATCGTAACCTCGCGCCGACGGCGCCCGCGTACAGTGATGGCGCGCTGCCGCCTGTAGCATAACGGCGGCCGGGGACCGGAACATCTGCTCATGCTTCGTCGTCTGGTCGCCGCGATCCTGTTCGCCTTCGCCACGGTGCCGGCCGCCATCGCGGCGAACCCGGTGCGGGACGTGCTCTGGGTGGCGCTGCAGGGCTGCGTGCTCGCCAAGAAGGCGGCGGGCCGGAGCTTTCCCTGCCTCTCCGTCGACCTCGGCGATGGTACGCGCCCGGGGACGGCGGTGCTGCGCGCGCCGGGACAGCCTACCCACACGGTGGTGATGCCCACCGACAGCATCTCGGGCATCGAGGCGCCCGTGCTCCAGGGACCGCGGGGCGCCGCCTATTGGCGCGCGGCGCTCGCGGCCCGGCACTTTGTGTCGGATGCGCTGCCGGGCCGGCTGCCGGTCGCGGCGGTGGGTCTGGAGGTGAATTCCGTCGGCGGCCGCAGCCAGGACCAGCTTCACATCCATCTCGACTGCATGCACCGGAGCGTCATGGCGGCCCTGAAGGCCCATGGCGGCGCCGTCGGCGAGACCTGGGCCCCGTTCCCCGTGCCGCTGGCGGAGGCGCGTTACGTCGCGCTGCGGATTCCCCCGGACGCGGTGGCGGAGTTCAACCCGTTCGCGGCGCTGGCCCGGGTGCCGGGCTGGCAGGGGCATCTGCACGACGCGAGCTTCGCGGCGGTGGAGGCGGATCCCGGGGATCCGCAGGGCGGGATGATCCTCCTGGCCTATCGGGAGCCGGAGGCCAGCGCCGAGTACCTGATGGATCACAGCTGCCGGATGGCCAAGCCCGGCCGGCACGGCTGATCGGCCGCCGTCCCGAGTCACGGCCACTGTTGCTGCTACGTTCTATCCGAGCTGGGCGCGAATCGGTCATAAAGCGATCATGCGCATGCCGGTGCTCAGCTTGTCCGCGATGCTCCTCCTGACCACCGGTCCTGCCGTCGCGGGTCCGGTCGCCGGAGCGTCCGATCCGGCCGAGCTGGAGCGCGCGTGGCACCGCTGCCTTCGAGACGCCTCCGGGCATCAGCCGACGGGTCAGAGCCGCGCCGGGGACGAGCGCAACGCCCTCGACGAGTGCAAGTCCCGCGAGGATGCCCTGGTGGCATCCCTGATGGCCGGCGCCCGCCCGGCGGACGCACGCACCGGCACGGTGTGGTCGCGGACCTGGGCCGCGTTCGCGGAGCCCCTTGTCACCTGGTTCGGGGCGCTGCGGCGCTGAGGGCGCCCCGTGCCGCGTTTCTCGCGTCCGATCCAGTCGCACCGGGCCGGCACGATCTGGCCGGCACGATCTTGTGCGCTGCGTGTCCGCGACGCTCACGAACCGTCGCGGATATCGCGTTCGCTGAAGCCCGCTCCGCGGCGTCGCACCACGCCTTGCGGGACGAACCGCCGCCGCCACCGATCGTTGGGCATCCATGAGCGCGCAGAATCCCAAGCCACATCCCGATGCCGTCGCCGAGGCCCGTCGTCGCGAGATGGCGACCGAGCATCTGCTGTTCGGGACGGTCCGGTTTCTGGCGCAGCGTCATCCGGAATTGCTGGACGAGCTTGAGGGCAGCCTCGCCCACCTGTGGGATCCGGTCGAGGGCGAGGCGCGGGACGATGAGGCCGTGCGGACCATCGCCCGGCGCATCATCAAGGGCCTGCGGGCCGAAGGCTGATCCGGCCCGTCCGGGCTCACCGCTGGGCGGCGTCGTTCACCTTGACGGTCGGGATCATCGCGACGGCCTTCGCGGTCACGCGGTCGAAGACATCGCCGGTGAGGCCGCGCTCGGTCGCGAGCTTTCGGATCCGCTCCGCATGCTGCGCGAGGGTCAGCCCGAAATAGGTCTTCTCTGTCGCCTGTTCGACAGACTCGTTCGCCACGCTTCGACTCCTGTTCATGGTGGGTGAGGGCCGATGATTTGGGCTGCGGCGGCCGCGGCTTCAACCCCCGCCCGGAACAGGGCGCCCCGGCCATGACGGTTCGTCATACCCTTGGGGGCGCCCTGCAGATGGCCCGCTTGGCCGGGCGCGATGGGGCCGGACGGCCTGCGGTCTCAGCGGCTGCAGCCGATGCAGATTCCGCGCGTGATCGCGTCGTTGCGCTCCTCGATGGCATCCCGCCGCTCGATGCTGCCGGTCTCGCTCGGGCCGAGAGCGCCGGGGTTGGGCACCGTCTGGCCGGTCGCGGCGGTGTGGGGCGCCTTGGCGGTCGTATCGGGGCCGCCCCCGGTTCCCGTCCTGCCGACGGGATCGGCCCAGGCGGTGGCTGAAGCCAGGCTCAGGGTGGCGGCCATGGCGAGGGTTGCGGATCTGCGCATGTGAAGCTCCCGGAACTGCGTGCGTCGGTCTGCGAGAAACCGACGCCTGTCCGTTCATGAAGTTCCCGCGCCCGCGACGCGCCCGCGCCGGCATGTGGTGCATTCGGAGGCGTCGTTTCGCGGCGATGCCGTCGAATTCCGCGCTTAACCTTCGGGCGTAATGGCTAATCAATTTTGAGAGGTATTTTGCAGGCGGAATTGACGGATCGTGGCGCAGTAACATTCGGAGGCGTGCGTCATGAACCCGACCGTCAAAGCCGTTCTGCTGAACGAGCGGGCCGCCGTGCTGTCGGCCATCGCGGCGCGCCAGGGCACCGTCTCCGACCTGCTGGTCCAGATCAACGGCGTCGAGAACGACATCTGGCGCCTGCGCCACCGCCTGATCGACCTCGAAGCGTACCTGATCGGGCATCGCGTCGACCTGCCGAGCGCGGATGGCGGATCCGCCGGGACCGCGGAGGCCGCCGGCACCCTGACCCGGTGCGATCCGGTGCCGCCGGCCGGGATGCGGCCCGCGGAGGTGATCGGCCTTCCGGCCTGCAAGCCGCTCGGCGAATTCGTCCGCACCAAGGGCGGGGCGCGGAAGGCGCAGGCCGCCGCCGGCCGCCTGGCCGAGACCGCCTGAGAGGGTCGGGGGATCTGCGCATGCGCCGCATCCGCACTGGCCTGCGCTGGCGGCGCGGGCCGCCGGCACCGGTCCTGCCCGAGAGTCTGACACGCTTCGTCTCGGAGCCGGGAGCGTTCACCGCTCCGCTGTGGGACATCGCCCTGGCGTTGCTGGCCGGCGTCGTCGTCGCCCTCGCCTGCGGCTGGATCCTCCAGGCTTGGTAGCCGGTCCTGACTGTATCCCGCCCATGGCCTATGAGGATCGGCGAGGATCCGGAGGGATGGACGGATGAGCGACGGCAGCGGCGCGCCGAGCGTGAAGATCGCGGAGGTCCAGCGCCTCGCCACGGCGCTTGCGGCGCGGGTGCGCTACGCGCAGCTCGTCGGCCGTCCCGTCTATGAGGCGCAGATCGCCGCCCTGGTCGGCGCTGCCCGCCTCATGGACGAGGAGAAGGCACCCTGGCCGCCGATGGTGGAGGAGGTGCTGACCGAACTCGCCCGCTCGATCGAGGGGGCCGTCACCGTCGCGGCTGACCCGCCGGAAGAGCCCTGAACGGCCGCCCTTCTTCCGGTCCACGCATCGTCGGTGCCCCGCGCGAAGGCGTCCGCCGGGTCGAGCCCGGACCGAATCGGCGCGCGGGCCGTCATCCATCTGCACGCCTGCTGCGCGGGGCGGGCGATCCCCGACTGCGCCATCGCGGGGGGCGGCTGCCGGCCGGACCCTATCGACGTCGGAACTTCGGCGCGAAGGGTCGATTGACCAGAGGGATCGGTACGGAGATCTGCGCCCGTCGCCAACGTGCGATGGACTGATCCGGCCGAAGTCTTCGCCTTGAAGTCGATGGCCGAATGATCCTGAGCCTGCAGGCCGTGCAGGTCGCGACCAGCAGCGACGATACCGAGAGCCAGCTCGTCTTCGCCGACGGATTTCTGGTCGCGGTGTTGGTCCGCCTCTCGGCGCAGCACGGCGAGGACACCGGAAAATGGTTCCTGGAGGCCGGATTCGGCCCGCTCGCACCGGCTTGTCCGCCGCTCTTCGCGGATCTCGCGGCCGCCCGGGCCTGGATCATGCGACGGCTGATCGCTGCGGCGTGATCCCGATACCGCCCGCCCTCAGAGGCCTTTCGCGAGCCAGCGGAGCGCGTGTCTGAGGCGCGCTGCGCCGTCCCCGGCGAACCAGAGGCCGTGTGCGAAGATGACCCGCTCGGGAGCCAAGGTGAGAAGGTCGCTCGCTGCTCTCGCGGCGTCGTGCCGGCGGAGTTTGATCACGAGGCGCAGGTAGGGGGGCGGCTGGCCGTGCGGTCGCGTCATGCGGGCGAGGCGCAGGAACGGACGCAGGAGCGCCGGCATCTTCTCCGGTTCCAGGTTGAGGACGAGATCGGTCAGGATCAGCGTCCGGCTCGCCCCGTGGAAGAACGCGACCTCCCGGAACCCGAAGCCGCCCGGCACGACGATCTGGCGCAAATCGGCCGCCCAATCGGAGGGGGCGTCGTCCCCGAGAACCCGGTCGATGCGGAGGCCGGCGCGGCGGACCGGGCGACGCTGGCCCAGGTTCGGAGCCGCCCAGGTCAGCGCCTCCGGGCAATGCGCCTGCCACGCCTTCAGGAAGGTCCAGTGGGCGATGTTAGGGGCGACCAGATGCCGGATCGGCCCCAATGCGGCGATCTCGCGGTACAGGTGCGGATCGAACCGTGTCGGTGAGTGCAGCCAGAGTCCGCCGTCGCCTAGGCGGACGACGGTCATGCGGACCGGGAGGGGGATGCCGAGGACGCGGAGCGGCCCGCTGTCGACGATCCAGACGCCATCGGCCACCGGCTTGAGGACGTCGAGGGGCGGATAGGTGGCTTCGGGCAAGTCCCGGTCTCTCCCTCGGCCGCGCAACGTCGCGCCCACGAACCTGTGCAACCGCGGAAGCGCAACGGATTTCCGGGATGGATCGCCGCAGGCCGGCGGACCACGCCCCCGCCGCGGCCGGCGCGCCCGACCTCCTCACAGGAGCCAGGACGGCGCGTCGAAGTGCGCTCACGATCCTGAGGATCGTGTCGGCGCATGGCAGGCCCGTCCGAGTGCCGGACCGTCCGGACCGATCCAGACGCGCGTCGCCGCTGCCCCCCCTTGGTGCAGCCCAGGGTCCGAACGGATCGAGGCGCAGGGCGGTCGCGGCGGATGGGATGATGTGGCGCTTGTTGGCCGGGAGGTGGAAATCTCCACCTCCACCATCCGCCGCCTCAGCGGGCCCTACACGGCCTGGATCGGTGCGTGCTTGCCGTCATGCGCCGCACCCGAATCCAGGCTCTGCGTCTCTGCGCTGTCCTGCTGGTCCCGCGTCGGCGGCGGATAATCCGTCAGCGGACGCCAGGGAGCAGCCGGGGCGCCCAGGCGGGCGCCGGACGGACGCAGCGAGAGCCAGATCGCCACGGCCATCCAGGGCACGACGAAGAAGACGAAGGCGGCAAGCCCCACGGCGATCCTCCACGAAAAAGTTTCGTCGTGAGAACGCCGGACGGGCATCCAGAGATCCGCCGCCGTGCCGGTCATCCCGCGCGGTCGGTTGATTGCGTCGCTCCGGGCGGCGGCGTCGGGTCGGATGGACGGGGCGATCGGGCCTGGAGCCCCGCCCATCCCGAACCTACAACGCTGGGGGGCACTCAGCCCGGATGCCCGGATCTGGCCGGCGTATCCCGGTCCGGGAGCCGACGCGGCGAAGTGCAGCCTGCTGGGAGCGAGCAATGGCAGATCTGTCCGGGAAGACGGTCCTGATTACGGCGGCGGGGCAGGGGATCGGGCGGGCGAGCGCGCTCGCCTTCGCCCAAGCCGGGGCTCGGGTCCACGCCACCGACATCAACGCGGATGCCCTCGCCGGGCTGCGCGCCGACGGTCTCAGCACCGCGATCCTCGACGTTCTCGATGCGGGCGCCGTCAGCACCCTGGTCGCGCGGATCGGCGTGGTCGACGTCCTGTTCAACTGCGCCGGCATCGTGCACGCCGGCACCATCCTGGAGATGCGCGACGACGACCTCGACGTCGCCCTCGATCTCAACGTCAAGGCGATGATCCGTACGATCCGCGCGGTTCTGCCCGGGATGCTGGAGCGCCGCGACGGCGCCATCGTCAACATGGCGTCGGTTGCCTCCTCGGTGAAGGGCGTGCCCAACCGCTTCGCCTACGGGTTGACGAAGGCGGCGGTGATCGGCCTGACCAAGGCGGTGGCGGCCGACTATGTCGGCCACAACATCCGCTGCAACGCGATCTGCCCCGGCACGGTGGAGAGCCCGTCGCTCCAAGAGCGCATCCGCGCGCAGGGCGACTACGCGCAGACCCGCGCGGTCTTCATCGCGCGGCAGCCGATCGGGCGGCTGGGTACCGCCGAGGAGATCGCCGACCTCGCCGTTTACCTGGCGGGCGCGACCTACACGACCGGCCAAGCCGTCATGATCGACGGCGGCTGGACGATCTGATCCGGGCCGGATCGCCCTTTACGCCTCCTCCGCGGCTTCACCGAGCAGGGTCCGGATGAAGCGGCGGGTGCGCGGATCCTTCGGGTGGGCGAACAGGTCCGGCGCCGGTCCCCGCTCGACGATCGTGCCGCCCTCCAGGAACACCACCGTGTCGGCGACGCGCCGCGCGAGGCGCAGGTCGTGGGTTGCCATCAGCATGGTCATGCCCTCCCCCGCGAGGCTGGCCAGCACATCCACCACCTCGGCTGCGAGTTCCGGGTCGAGGGCCGAGGTCGGCTCGTCGCAGAGGAGCAGGCGCGGGGAGGGGGCGAGCGCCCGGGCGATGGCGACCCGCTGCTGCTGGCCGCCTGACAGGTTGGCAGGCCAGTCCCCCGCCTTGTGGGCGAGGCCGACGCGCTCCAGCAACTCCAGCGCCCGCGCCCGCGCCCTGGCCTGCGGCCACTTGGCGACGGTGACGAGCCCCTCCGTGACGTTCTCGAGGACGGTGCGATGGGGAAAGAGCTGGAAATTCTGGAACACCATGCCGGTCTGGCGGCGCACCGCGAGCATCTCCCGCCGGGTCGGCGGCCGGTCCGGTCGGAAGGTGAGTCGGATATCGCCGAGGTCGAGCGTACCGGACCGCGGCATCTCCAGCAGGTTGACGCAGCGCAGGAGCGTCGACTTGCCCGAGCCGGACGGGCCGATCAGCGCCGTGACGCGGCCCTCGGGCACTGCGAGATCGATGCCCCGCAGGACCGCGTTGCCGCCAAAACTCTTCTCGATGGCCGACAGGGCGATCATGCGCGCGCCTCCAGATATCCGCCGTATCGCCCGAGCCGCCGCTCCAAGAGCGTCTGGATCCAGGACAGGAACGTGGATAGGACGAGGTAGATGAGCGCCACTTCGATGTAGAGGATCAGCGGCTCGTAGGTGACGGCTACGATGCGCTGGGCGGCCTGGAACAGTTCCGGCACGGTGATCGCGGCTGCGAGCGAGGTGTCCTTGACCAGCGCGATGAAGGAGTTGGCGAGCGACGGCACCGCCACCCGCGCTGCCTGAGGCAGGATCGTGCGCCGCAGGGCTTGAGCGGGCGTCATGCCGGTGGCGTAGGCCGCCTCCCATTGTCCCCTCGGAATGGAGGCGATGGCGGCGCGGATGATCTCGGACGTGTAGGCGCCGACATTGAGCGTGAACCCGATCACGGCCGCAGGGAAGGCGTCGATCAGGATGCCGGTGCTCGGCAGCCCGTAGAAGATCACGAAGAGCTGCACGAGGAGCGGCGTGCCCCGGAAGATCCACACGTAGAACCAAGCCAGTGCCGCCAGCGGGCGTGGGGCGAACAGGCGCACGAGCGCGGTTCCGAGCCCCAGGCCGAGCCCCAGCATGAAGGCGATCAGGGTCAGCGGGACCGTGAAGCGGAGGCCTGCCGCGAGCAGCGGCCCCAGCGACTGGAGCATGAGGTCGAGCCAGTGCGGCACGGGGCGACGTTTCCTTTCGGTCGGACAGGGTTACGGGTTTCGCAGGTTCGGCCTCGGGGCATGGCCTTCGCCGAAGGATATGTGCGGATCCCCGCGTCCCCTCGGGGAGGGATCCCGATGCGCTCTGCCTTCAGAAGCGCGCCCGGATCCTCGCAGCCTTCAGGCTTGCAGGGGCCTGCAGGCGACCCGCAGGGGCGCCGCGACGGGCCCCTTCCGGACGGCTACTTCGAGACGTCGGCGCCGAAGTACTTCTGGGCGATCGCCGCGTAGCTGCCGTCGGCCTTGATCGACTCCAGCGCCTTGTCGATGGCAGCCTTCAGCGCGGGGTTGTCCTTGCGCATGATGATCCCGGATGCGTCCGCGTCCGTCTGCTCGGCGACGATCTTCACGGGCGCATTCGGCTTCTGCTTGTGGAAGTCGAGGAACGACAGGCTGTCGTTGACGGTCGCGTCGGCGCGGCCGGTAGCCACGAGCTGAACCGACTGATCAAATCCGTCCGTGCCGACGAGCTCGGCACCGGACTGCTCGGCAAGGCGCGCGAAGTTGCTGCTCAGGCTCTGCGCGGCCTTCTTGCCCTTCAGGTCGGCGAAGGACGTGATGTCCGCCCGGTCCGCGCGGGTGATCAGCACGGCCCGCGCCCGGATATAGGGCTCGGAGAAGTCGAACTTCGCCTGACGCTCCTTGGTGATGCCGACTTGGTTGATCACCACGTCGTAGCGCTTGCCGTCGAGGCCGGCGATCAGGCCGTCCCATTTGCCTTCGAGGAATTGCGGCGTGACGCCGAGCTTCTCGGCGACCTTGCGGCCGATCTCCACGTCGAAGCCGACGAGCGCCCCGGAGGCGTCGTGGAACGTGAACGGCGCGTAGGTGCCCTCCGTCCCGATGCGCAGGGTCTTGGCCGCACGGATCGCGTCGAGGTCGTCCGCCTGCGCGGGCATTCCGAGGAGGCATGCCGCAGCGGCGAGGACCAGGGCCAGGCGGGTCGAGACAAAGCGCATCGTGGTTGGCTCCAGCGCGATAGAAGGTCCTGCCGCTGTCGCCGAGGTCGCTCTCAGCTGTCGACGCGGGACGCAGAAAAGGTTTCGGGCAGCCAGCGCGTGGCCGGGACTTGATGGACCGTCAGGAAATGCCGCCGCATGGCGCCACGCTCATGAAGGCCGCGCTTCCCATATCAAGGGGAACCCGGGACGCCTACCGACAGGGGCATCGTCCCGGGGATATGATGCGGCCGCGGACAGGCCGGCTCCGTGCTAGGAGGAAGCGGGTCTCGAATCCGGACCGATTCACGCGCCGGGGAACGCGGCCTTCTCGATGGAAGGAGCGCGCATGACCTCGCCTGCCCAATCCTACCGGGGCGTCTTCCCGGTCGCCCCGACGGTCTTCGACGCCGCGGGCGCCCTCGACCTCGACGGGCAGCGCCGGGCGATCGACTTCATGATCGACGCCGGCAGCCAGGGCTTGTGCATCCTCGCCAACTTCTCCGAGCAGTTCGTCCTCACCGACGCGGAGCGGGAGATCGTCATGCACGCCGTGCTGGAGCACGTGGCCGGCCGCGTGCCCGTGATCGTCACCACGACCCATTTCGCCACGCAGGTCTGTGCCGAGCGCTCGCGGCTGGCGCAGGAGGCCGGGGCCGCCATGGTGATGATCATGCCGCCCTATCACGGGGCCACGATCCGCGTGCCGGACCTCGGCATCTACGAGTTCTTCCGCGCGGTCTCGGACGCGATCTCGATCCCGATCATGATCCAGGACGCTCCGGTTTCGGGGACGCCGCTCTCGGCCGCGTTCCTGGCGCGCATGGCCCGGGAGATCGCCAACGTCGCCTATTTCAAGATCGAGACCGCGCAGGCTGCAGCCAAGCTCCGCGAGTTGATCGCGCTGGGCGGCGAAGCGGTGGTGGGCCCCTGGGACGGCGAGGAGGCGATCACCCTGATGGCCGACCTCGATGCCGGCGCCACCGGAGCGATGACCGGCGGGGCCTATCCGGACGGGATCCGGCAAATCACCGACGCCTACGCGGCGGGCCGCCGGGACGAGGCCATGGACGCCTACGCGCGCTGGCTGCCGCTGATCAACTACGAGAACCGGCAATGCGGCCTGCTGGCCTGCAAGGCGCTGATGGCCGAGGGCGGGGTGATCGCCCACGAGACCGCGCGGCTGCCAATCCAGCCGCTGCACCCCGACACGCGCGCCGGGCTGATCGAACTGGCCCGCCGAAACGATGCGCTGGTCCTGCGCTGGGGGCGCTGACGCGGCGCAGCGGCCTCGGACAGACGACTCCCTGAGCAAGGACGACCCGTAGGCCTTCACCGTCTCTGCTTCACCGCCCTGCTTCGTCGCCGCGCGTGCAAGGCGAGCGGGGCCGCCTAACCCGCCCGGCTCAATGCGCCGACGCGGCCGGGTCGCGGGTCCCGAGTGCGCCCGAGAGCCGCCGTACCGCCTCTCGCGCCAGGGCCGGGCTGATGGCGAAGCAGATCCGGACCAGACCTTCGCCCTCCGGCCCGAAGGCGGTCCCCGGCGCCACCCCGACCTTGGCCTCCCGCAGCAGGCGCAGCGCCAGGTCGAGGCTGGGCTCGTCGCCGCCCATCCGGGCCATGAGGTAGAAGGCCCCGTCAGGCGGTGCGACCGTGACGCCCGGGAGACGGGACAAGCCCTCCATCAGGATCGCCCGGGCCTCGGCGCAGCGGTCGACCATGGTGCGGATGAAGCCGTCGCCCTCCTCGAGGGCCGCGATGCAGGCGTGCTGGACGAAGGTCGGGATCGAGGTGGTGCTGTACTGTCCGAGCTTGGCGAAGGTGGGCGCGAGGCCACGGGGATAGATCACCCAGCCGGCGCGCCAGCCGGTCATGGCCCAGTTCTTCGAGAAGGTGTTGGTGACGATCAGCCGGTCGTCCTCCGAGCAGATCTGCAGGAAGGACGGCGCGATCCGGTTGCCGTAGGTGAAATGCGCGTAGACCTCGTCCGAGAGGATCCAGAGGCCGCGCTCCCGGGCGAGGTCGCGCAGGGCCTTCATCTCCGGCAGCGGCATGGTCCAGCCGGTTGGATTGGAGGGTGAATTCACCATGATCACCCGGGTGCGCGGGGTGAGCGCCGCCTCGATATCGGCGAGCGGCAGCGCGAAGCGTCCGTCCGGCAGCCTGCGGTACGGGACCGTCACCGGGATGCCGCCGGCGATGCGGACCGCCTCGCCGAGATTCGGCCAGGCCGGGGACGGGATGATCATCTCGTCGCCCGGCTCCAGCAGCACCTGGGCGGCCTGCATGATCGCGTTCATGCCGCCCGCCGTGACGGCGAACCGGTCGGGCGGGATCTCCACGTCCCAATGGCGGGCGTGATAGGCGCCGAGCGCCGCGCGCAGCGCCGGCAGCCCCAGCGAGGTCGTGTAGCGGGTGTGCCCGGCGAGCATCGCCTTGTGGGCCGCCTCGACGATGAAGGGCGGGGTCGGCAGATCGCCCTCGCCGATCCAGAGCTTCACGACCTCCGGGTCGTCCCGCCCGCGATCCGCCACCAGCCCGATCTGGCTCGTCCCGATGCCGCGGATGCGCGCCGAGAGGGCGGAGGCGAGATCGACGGGCGCGGCGGATGCGGGGATATCGGCCATGGCGGCGCGTGCTCTGCTTGCGTCGGGACGCGGCGTGCCGTGGCGCGGCATGCACCGGAGCGCCTGCAGGATCCCGACCTGTGGGGAAGGCCGCGACCCTGCCGCGTTCAAGCGCGGACGTCCAGACCCGCGCGTCGCCCGGATCAGCCCCGGAGGCCGACGCGCGCGGCCGCCCCGACGCGCGGCCGTTCTGCATTCTGACTTTTCAGACATTTCTGAAATTGCTATATGCCGAGTCGCGCTCAGTGCCGGAGGCCCGACGTGCTCGCCAATCTCGATCCCCTGATCCTCGCCCGCATGCAGTTCGGGTTCACGGTGGCCTTCCACATCGTGTTCCCGGCCTTTTCGATCGGCCTCGCGAGCTTCCTCGCCGTGCTGGAAGGGCTTTGGCTCGCCACCGGGCGTCAGGTCTTCATGGACCTGTTCAAGTACTGGATTAAGATCTTCGCGATCGCCTTCGCCATGGGCGTCGTGTCGGGGCTGGTGATGTCCTACCAGTTCGGCACGAACTGGTCGGTCTTCTCGGACAAGACCGGCCCGGTGCTGGGCCCGATGATGGCCTACGAGGTGCTGTCGGCCTTCTTCCTGGAGGCGGGCTTCCTCGGCGTGATGCTCTTCGGCATGACGAAGGTCGGGCCGCGGCTGCACTTCGCCGCGACGCTGATGGTGGCGTTCGGGACCTTCTTCTCGGCCTTCTGGATCCTGTCGGTGAATTCCTGGATGCAGACCCCGGCGGGCTACGGCACGAACGCGGACGGCCAGTTCGTGCCGCTCGACTGGTGGGCGATCGTGTTCAACCCGTCCTTCCCGTTCCGCCTCGTCCACATGGTGCTGGCCGCCTATCTCACCACCGCCCTGGTGGTCGGCGCGGTCGGCGCGTGGCACCTCCTGCGCGACCGGTCCAATCCGGCTGCCCGGACGATGTTCTCGATGGCGATGTGGATGGCCGCGCTGGTGGCGCCGGTCCAGATCCTCGCCGGCGACGCGCACGGCCTGAACACGCTGGAGCACCAGCCCGCCAAGGTCATGGCCATGGAGGGGCACTACCAGAGCCACCCGGACGGCGCGCCGCTGATCCTGTTCGGCCTGCCCGACCAGGAGACCGGCACCGTCCGCTACGCGGTCGAGATCCCGAAGCTGTCCTCGCTGGTGCTGAAGCACGATCCGAACGCGCCCCTGAAGGGGCTCGACAGCCTGCCGCGGGCGGAATGGCCGCCGGTGCCGATCGTGTTCTGGTCGTTCCGCATCATGGTCGGCCTCGGGATGCTGATGCTGCTGCTCGGCGCCCTGAGCCTCCTCGCCCGCTGGCGCGGGACGCTCTACGCGTGGCCGCCGCTGCACCGCTTCGCGGTGGCGATGGGCCCGGCCGGCTTCGTGGCGGTGCTGGCCGGCTGGATCACCACCGAGGTCGGGCGCCAGCCCTACACGGTCTACGGCCTGCTGCGCACGGCGCAGTCCGCCTCGCCGCTCCACGCGCCCGCGGTGGCGGCCTCGCTCACCGCCTTTGTGGTGATCTACTTCGCGGTCTTTGCCATGGGCACCGCCTACATCCTCCGCCTGATGGCCAAGCCCCCGCATGCCGGCGAGCGCGGCATCGAGCCCGGCGTGCCGATCCGGACGGCGGGCCTCACCCCCGCCCCGGCGATCGATCCCGACCGCCATCTCCAGCCGGCCGAGTGAGGAACCCATGGCCTACAGCTTCGACCTCACGGTGGTCTGGGCGTTCGTGATCGCCTTCGCGGTCTTCGCCTACATCGTCATGGACGGCTTCGATCTCGGCATCGGCCTCCTGTTCCCCCTCCTGCGGCCCGGCGCGGAGCGGGACACCGCGATGAACTCGGTCGCCCCGGTCTGGGACGGCAACGAGACCTGGCTCGTGCTGGGGGGCGGCGGCCTGTTCGCCGTCTTCCCCCTGGCCTACGCGGTGATCCTGCCGGCGCTCTACGCGCCGATCATCGCGATGCTGCTCGGCCTGATCTTCCGCGGCGTCGCCTTCGAGTTCCGCTGGCGCGATCCCCGCCACCGCGCCGCCTGGGACGTGGCCTTCGCGGGCGGCTCGCTGGTGGCGGCCCTGGCCCAGGGCATCACGCTGGGCGCCCTCTTGCAGGGCATCACCGTCGAGGGGCGGGCCTATGCCGGCGGCTGGTGGGACTGGCTCACGCCCTTCAGCATCCTCGTCGGCGCGAGCGTGGTCGTCGCCTACGCACTGCTCGGGGCGACGTGGCTGGTGATGCGCACCGAGGGCCAGCTCCAGGCGCAGGCCCGGCGCTATGCCCTGGGCCTCACCGTGGCGACGGTCGCGGCCATCGCCCTCGTCAGTGCCGTGACGCCGTTCCTCCAGGGCCGCTACGCCGAGCGCTGGCTGGCGATGCCGAACGTGCTCGTCACCGCGCAGGTGCCGCTGCTCGTGGCGCTCGCCGCGTACGCCCTGTGGCGGGCCCTGCGCAGCGGCGCCGAGCGGGCGCCCTTCCTGATTGCCCTGGGCCTGTTCGCCCTGACCTTCCTGGGGCTGGGCATCAGCATCTTCCCCGACATCGTGCCGGGCCGGATCACGATCTGGCAGGCGGCCGCTCCCGAGGCGAGCCAGATCTTTCTCCTCGCCGGCGCCTCGGTTTTGATCCCGATCATCCTATCCTACACCGCGTACGCGTACTGGGTTTTCCGCGGCAAGGTCGACGCGCACGGATATCACTGATGGCACCCGCATCGGCACAACCCCTCTGGAAGCGCCTCGCTTGGTTCGCGGTGCTCTGGGCCTCGAGCGTCGTCGGCCTCGCCTTCGTGGCGACGCTCCTCCGGTTCTGGCTCAAGTCCTGATAAGCCGGGGGCGACCCCGTACCTTCCCCGCGTCGGACCCTCGCCGTGCAGCTGCCTCCCCTCGTCCAGACCTTCGTGCTGCACTTCGGCGAGATGGGCTCGCGCTGGGGCATCAACCGGACCGTGGGGCAGATCTACGCCCTGCTGTTCGTGGCCGAGCGGCCGTTCAACGCCGACGAGATCGTGGAACGGCTCGGCGTGTCGCGCTCCAACGTCAGCATGGGCCTGAAGGAACTGCAGGCCTGGAATCTCGTGCGCCTCCAGCACCGGCCGGGCGACCGACGCGACTACTTCACGACGCCCGAGGACATCTGGCAGATCGTTCGGACGCTGGTCGAGGAGCGCAAGAAGCGGGAAGTCGATCCGACGCTGACCCTCCTGCGCGAGCTCCTGATGCAGGACGCCGCCACCGAGGAGGAGCGGCACGCCCAGGAGCGTCTCAAGGAGATGCATGACCTCTTCGAGCTGTTCGCGGGCTGGTACGCCGACGTGCGCCGCCTCGAAACAGAGCGCCTCGTCCAGCTCCTCACCCTCGGCGCAAAGGTCCAGAAGGTGCTCGAGATGAAGGATCGCCTGACCCGTCTGCCGGGGCGGATCGGCGGTCGGGCGTCCAAGCCGGACTGAGTCGGCCGGATGCGTCGGGGCGCACGGCTTTGTCAGGTCCGATCAGGCCCTGGCGAGAGCACGCCGGTAGAGGGCGATGAGGGAAGTGCCGACATGCTCGATATGGCCGCGCAGGCAGGCCGCGGCCTCCTGAAACCTGCGCGCCTCGCACAGGTCGAGGATCTGGGCATGTTCGCTGAGGGCGCGGGTCGCGTCGTTGGAGGTCGAGATCTGCAGCCGCGTCGGCCGTTCGCAATCCTGCAGCAGTCCGGCCACGATCGTCAGCGACCGCGGGCGATTGGCGTGGCGGAGCAGGTCGAGATGGAAACGGCTGTTCAGGTCGCCCCATCGGAGGACCTCGCCCGTCTCCAGCGCCGCGCCGTACTCCTGCGCGAGCGCGTCGAGATCCCGGATCTCGTCGTGCGACAGATGAGGGGCCGATAGCAGCAGCAATTGCGGCTCCAGCTGGACGCGCAGCTGGAAGATGTCCTCGACCTCTTGCAGCGACAGACCCGTCACGACCGCACCCCGATGCGGCATGATCTTCACGAGATTACTGGCTTCCAGCTGGAGCAAAGCTTCGCGGATCGGGATCCGGCTGATCCCGAATTCCTCAGCCAGGGCATCCTGGCGAAGCTGCACCCCGGGCGGCAGGTCTCCGTTCAGGATTTGCTGACGCAACGAGTCCGCGACGGCCGCGGACACGGTCTTGTGCCGCAGCCGATCTGGCGCGGGTCGGCCGGGGACCGCAGGGGACATCAACGCCTCGCCGAATGTATACATTTATGCAGGACACCGTCATGCCGCGGAAACGCTCGCATGTCCAATGCCAGATTGTCCTGAGCGAACTTGAGGTTGCAAATTTGCGGGCCCCTGCGGTTTGGTTGTACGTCTCGGCCCCCGCCCGCGAGGTCATTCCGCCGGCAGGGACATCATGCGACTCGCCTGCTGATCGCCGATAACGCACGCAGACGTGGACGGCACTGATCCAGATTGCGAAAACCAGGACCGAAACCGGGTGGGGTACGGCCCCGTCGCGCGGCCTATCGTTCTGGCGGATCGCGCCGGTGGTGCGGATCGGCCCAAGGCGACTGGGCGAGGGTCTGCCCCAGGTATGCGATCAGCGCCGTCACCCGCGCGGGCCTCGGATCGCCGGGGGGCATGACGAGATGCAGCGCGATCGGGGGCGGCGACCAAGCGGGCAGGACCCGTTCGAGGCGCCCGGCCTCGAGGTCCTCCCAGATCATGAAGTCCGGTTGCAGGGCGAGGCCGAGACCGGCCCGAAGCGCCGGTGTCAGGGCCTCGGCATTGTTCGCCCGAAGCTGGCCCGCGGGCACCACGACGGCCTCGGTCCCGGCTCCGTCCACGAATCGCCAGCGATCGGGCGTCGGCAGGTAGGCGTAGCCGAGGCAGGTGTGATGGACGAGATCGTCCGGATGTTCGGGCCTGCCGTGCCGGTCGAGATAGGCGGGCGTGGCCACCAGCGAGCGGCGGATCCCGCAGAGCCGGCGCGCCCGCAGCGATGAGTCGGGCAGGGCGGCGATGCGCAGCCCGGCATCGAATCCGCCCCCGACCAAGTCGACGACCGCGTCGGACAGGTGCAGGTCGACCGAAACGGATGGGTATTGCTGCAGGAAGGCCGGCAGAATCGGCGCCACGTGCATCACCCCGAAGGTCATCGGCGCGGCGAGGCGCACGAGGCCCCGCGGCTCTGTGGCGCTCGCCGTCGCGAGGGCCTCGGCGGCCTCACCTTCGGCCAGGATGCGTGCGGCGCTGTCCTTGGCGCCTTGCCCAGCCGCCGTGAGGGCGAGTTTCCGGGACGTGCGGTTGAACAGACGGGCACCGATCCGGACCTCGAGCCGGCTCACAGCCTTCGAGACCGTGGCCTTCGACAGGCCGAGCTCCGTGGCAGCCCGACCGAAGGAGCCGGTCTCCACCACCTTGGCGAACACCGCCCAGGCCTCGAAATCAGGCAATCGCATCGGTCAATTCCAGAAACGATAGGTTTCCATCGTTTCTATTTTCGCGAGACATGGCAAGGGGCACATTCCCGTCATCGAAACACGCCGCCCTCCGCGGTGGCCTGTCGGGAGACATCGCCATGGTTCAGACCGGCCTCCATCATGTCACGGCCTTCTCCGGCCCGGCCCTCCGCAACCTCGACTTCCACACCCGCGTCCTCGGGCTGCGTCTGGTGAAGAAGACCGTCAACTTCGACGATCCGGGCACCTATCACCTGTATTACGGCGATGCGGCCGGGCGCCCGGGCACGATCCTGACCTTCTTCCCCATCGAGCACGCCGCGCCGGGCCGCGTCGGGATCGGCGAGACCCAGGAGACCGCCTTCCGGGTTCCCCGCGCCTCCATCGGCTGGTGGACCCATCGCTTCATCGAGAAGGGCGTCGCCCACGAACCGCTCGTTCAGGTCTTCGGCGCGCCGACCCTGCGATTCCGCGATCCGGACGGCATGATGCTCGCCCTGGTGGGCGTCGATGTCGGCGATGCGGAGGGCTGGGCGTCGAGCGAGGTACCGGCCGAGCACGCGATCCGCGGCCTCCACGGGGTGACGCTGCTCCTCGACAGGGCCGAGCCCACGGCCGCGATCCTCACGGAGGTGCTCGGCCTGCAGGAGGTCGGCCGCGAGGGCAGCCTGATCCGCTTCGCGGGCAGCGCCGAACTCGGCGGGCTCGTCACCCTGCGGGCGGTGGGCGGCTTCCTGCCCGGACGGCCGGGGGCGGGTTCGGTCCACCACATCGCATTCCGGGCGGCGGACGACGCCGCGCAGGCTGCGATGGGGCAGGCGCTCGCGGCGCGGGGCCTGCACGTCACGGAGCAGAGCGACCGGCAGTACTTCCGCTCGGTCTACTTCCGCGAGCCCGGCGGCGTGCTGTTCGAGATCGCCACGGACGCGCCCGGCTTCGCGGTGGACGAGCCGATCGAGGCCCTCGGCCAGGCGCTCAAGCTCCCCGCCGGCCTGGAGCCGCACCGGGCCGAGATCGAGGCCGTCCTGCCCAAGGTCGCCTGAGCCGCGACACCATCATGCCCGCCCCGCATCCGTGCGGGGCGGGACCGCGCCCCATCAGCCGTGAGGCCATCATGACCCAGGATACCACCGGCTTCATCCACCGCTTCGAGCCCGGTCCCGACACCGCACGTCCCCTGCTGCTCCTGCACGGGACCGGCGGCGACGAGAACGACCTCCTGCCCCTCGGCCGCATGGTCGCGCCGGAGGCCGCGCTGCTCGCGCCGCGCGGCGGCGTCAGCGAGAACGGCATGCCGCGCTTCTTCCGGCGCCTGGCCGAAGGGGTCTTCGACGAGGCGGATCTCCGTCGGCGCACCGGCGACCTCGCCGCCTTCGTGGCGGCGTCCCGGGCACGGTACGGCCTCGGGGCTCCCCTGGCTTTGGGATTCTCGAACGGCGCCAACATCGCCGCCTCGCTGCTGATGCTCCGGCCGGAGACCCTGACGGGTGCCGTGCTGATCCGCCCGATGGCGCCGTTCGCCGAGCCCCCGGCCGCGGACCTCGCGGGCCGGCCGGTCCTGATCCTCTCCGGGGCGATGGACCCGATCGTACCCGTCGAGAATGCAAGGCGCCTCGCGCAGCAGCTTTCCGCCTCCGGGGCGCGCGTGGAGCATAGGATCCTGCCGGCCGGCCACGGCCTGTCGCAGGCCGATGTCAGTCAGGCCCTCGCATGGCTTCGCAGCCTCCCAGGCCCCGAAGCGGCCTGATTCCGCAACTGACGACAGGATGGAGCGATTGACGATGTCCCCGATTTCCTCTCCCGGCGCGACCGCCCTGCTGCCGGTGGCCGGCCGGGTCCTGATGAGCGCGATCTTTCTCGTGAGCGGCGCCGGCAAGCTCGCCGCCCCCGCCGCGACGCTCGCCACCATCGAGGCCGCCCATCTGCCGCTGCCGCCGCTCGCCTACGCGGCGGCGACAAGCGTGGAGGTCGTCGGCGGGCTGCTGCTCATCGCCGGCTACCGCACCCGGCTCGTCGCCCTGATCCTCGCGCTCTTCGCGGTCGCCAACGCGGTGACCTTCCACGCGGCCCTCGGCGACCAGAACCAGATGTTCCACTTCCTGAAGAACCTCGCCATGTCCGGCGGCTTGCTCCAGGTCGCGGCCTTCGGGGCCGGTCCGTTCAGCCTCGACGCGCGGCAGGGCCGGGCCTGACCCGTCCTTCGACTGTTGCGACTATCGGGAGACCACCATGCCCTACTTCACCACGCAGGACGGTACGCAGATCTACTTCAAGGATTGGGGCACTGGGCAGCCGGTGGTCTTCAGCCACGGCTGGCCGCTCAACGGCGACGCCTGGGAGGACCAGATGCTGTTCCTCGGGCAGCACGGGTTCCGGGTCATCGCCCATGACCGCCGGGGGCACGGTCGCTCCGAGCAGCCCTGGTCCGGCAACGACATGGACACCTATGCGGACGATCTCGCCGGGCTGATCGCCCATCTCGACCTGCGCGACTCGGTGCTGGTCGGCCACTCCACCGGTGGCGGCGCGGTCGCCCGCACCATCGGGCGGCACGGCACGGCGCGCATCGCCAAGGCGGTGCTGGTCGGGGCCGTGACGCCCCAGATGGTCCGGACCCCCGCGAATCCGGGCGGCCAGCCCAGGGAGGTGTTCGACGGCATCCGCGACTCGGTCCTCCGCGACCGGTCCCAGTTCTTCAAGGACCTGAGCGGCCCCTTCTACGGCGCCAACCGACCGGGCGCCGCTGTCAGCGATGGCCTGCGGGACACGTTCTGGATGCAGGGCATGATGGCCGGCCTGCGGAACGTGCACGCCTGCGTGGCGGCCTTCTCGGAGACCGACTTCACCGCGGACCTGAAGCGCATCGACGTGCCGACCCTGTTCGTGCACGGCGACGACGACCAGATCGTGCCGATCGACGCCGCGGCGCGCGCCGCCGTCAAGCTCGTGCCGAACGCCGTGCTGAAGGAGTATCCGGGCGCCCCGCACGGGCTGGCCGCCACCCACAAGGACCGGCTCAGCGCAGACCTGCTCGCCTTCATCCAAGGTTGAGGAGACCGGCGGCCTTTCCCGCGCGGGTCCGGGCTCCTAAAGCCTGCGACGGGCCGCACGCCGCGGTCCGTCAGACCCGAACCTCCGCGTGGATCCTCGCATGCCGACTTCCGACGCACCCCTCGCCCTCGGGATCATCGGCGCGGGCATCATGGGCGAGCGCCTGCTCGGCGCGATCCACGGGGCGGCGGATTCGCCCGTGCGGGTCGCGGCGATCTGGGATCCGGCTCCGGAGGCCCTGGCCCGGATCGGCGCGGCCTTCCCGGCGGTGCCGCGCGTGGCCGACGCCGCCGCGGTCGTGGCGGCGAGCGACTGCGTCTACGTCGCCTCGCCGCCTGCCTCGCATCTCGACTATGCCCGTGCCGCCCTGGCCGCCGGCCGGAGCGTCTTCTGCGAGAAGCCGCTCGCCATCGATCTGGCCGATGCCCGCGCCTTCGTGGCGGACACCACGGGTGCCGGCGCGGTCAATTTCCCGTTCGCCTCGTCGCCGGGCGTGGCGACGATCGAGCGCTGGATCGAGGCGGGCGCGGTCGGCACGCCCCGGGCGCTCACCATCGCGGTGGAATTCGCTCGCTGGCCGCGCCCCTGGCAGGCCGACGCCGCGCACTGGCTCGACGCCCGGGCGGAGGGCGGCTTCACCCGCGAGGTGGTCTCGCATTTCCTGTTCCTGGCCCGCCGCCAGCTCGGCCCGCTCCAGGGTCTCGCCGGACGGATCGCCTTCCCGGAGCCGGGCCGGTCCGAGCGCGCGATCGACGTGACGCTCACCGCGGGTGGGATTCCCGTCACCCTGACCGGCCGGGTCGGGGGCGTCGAGGCCGACGACCACAACACGTGGACGCTGGAGGGCGATGCGGGCGCCGTCCGGCTGCGCGACTGGGCCATCGCTGAGCGTCGGGGCGCCGACGGGCGCTTCGAGCCGGAGCCGGACGCGATCCCCAACGAGCGGCTGCGGCCGATCACCCTCCGGCGACAGCTTGAGGGCGTCGTCCGGATGGCCCGCGGCGAACCCCACCCCCTCGCCACCTTCGCGGAGGCGCTCGCCGTGCAGGAGGTCGTCGAGGGTATCCTGGCCTTGTGAGGGCCGGGCGCGGGCCCGCGCCCGAAGAACGAACCCGCCGAGGCTCCGCCGTCTTCGAGCGGAGGGCGGCCATTCAGGCCGTGGGACGCGGGTTGGCCTCTCGCTACCCTGGATCGCTGCGCTCGCGATGACGGAGCGGACCGGGACCGAGCGACCCGGACGGTCAGGCGTTCAGCTTCCCAGCAGGTCGACCAGGAACGGGATCAGCGGCGCGTCGGCGGGCGGCATGGCGAGATCGCGCAGCGCCTTCGGCCGCACCCATTTGAGCGCCTGTCCCTCCATCGGGCGCGGCGTGCCGGTCCAGCGCCGGCAGACGTAGAGCGGCATCAAAAGGTGGAAGTCCGGATAGGCATGGCTGGCGAAGGTCAGCGGCGCGAGGCAGGGCTCCTCGACCCGGATGCCGAGTTCCTCGGCGAGCTCCCGGATCAGGGTCTGCTCGGGGCGCTCGCCGGGCTCGACCTTGCCGCCGGGGAACTCCCACAGGCCGGCGAGCTGCTTGCCCGCCGGACGCTCGCTCACCAGCACCCGGCCGTCGACGTCGACGAGGGCCACGGCGACTACCAGGAGCAGGCGCAGCGCGCCGCCTTCGAGCCCGCTCATTGCGCCACCGCGAAAGCGGCCGAGACCTCGGAGGACATCTGTATCGTGCCCGCCTCGATCGGCACCCGTCGCCCTTTGGCGGCCATCGGTGCCGCGCGGGCCATCTCCAGCGCCGGGCGGTACGGTGTCCCGACCGTGGTGGTCAGCGTGCAGAGCGCGCCGAGCTTGGCCCCGACCGCCTCGGCGAGCGCCTCGGCCCGGCTCCGGGCGTCCCGGGTCGCCGCGACCTGAAGGGCTGCTTCGCTCTTGTCCGGGTCGCGCAGTCCGAAGCTCACGCCGTCGATGCGGTTCGCCCCGGAGTCCAATGCTTGCCGGAGAAGGTCGCCGAGGCGGTCCATATCGGCGAGGCGGACCGTGACGAGGTTGCTGGCGCGGTAGCCGTCGGGCTCCTCGGTCACGGCGCCTCCGGGCCGGGCGACGGTGCGGGTCGCCGTCTGCAGGGTGACGGCGGCCGTCCCGATATCGGCCGGCGGGACCCCGAGGGCACGGGCCTGCGCCGAGACGCCGGACACCGCCTTCGAGGCCGCGTCGAGGGCGGCTGCCGCGGTCGCGGCGCGCGCCTCAATGCCGACGGTCACCTCGGCGAAGTCCGGTGCCCGCGTCTCCGCCGCGCGTCCGACGACGCTGATATGCCGCTTGCACGCCGCGTCGTCGGCCTGAACCGGGGCCGCCAGGACCGTGACCAGCAGGGCGCCGGACAGGATGGCCCTCACGAGCGGTAATCCCCGTTGATCTCGACATAGGCCTTGGTCAGGTCGCAGGTCCAGACGCGGGCATTGCCGTCGCCCAGGCCGAGATCGACCCGGATCTCGATCTCCGGTTCGCACATCACGGCGCTGGCAGCCGCTTCGCTGTAATCGGGGTCGCGGGCGCCCTGGACGGCCACCCGGACGTCGCCGAACCAGATCGCGAGCCGGTCGCGGTCGGCGGGCTCGCCGGCCTTGCCCACGGCCATCACGACGCGGCCCCAATTGGCATCCTCGCCGGCCACCGCGGTCTTCACCAGCGGCGAGTTGGCGATCGACATCGCGATGCGGTGCGCGGAGGCGTCGCTCTCGGCACCGGTGACCCGCACGGTGACGAACTTGCGCGCGCCCTCACCATCCTTGGCGACGAGCTGGGCCAGCTCGATCAGCAGGCCGTCGAGCGCCTCCCGGAAGCCGGCGAGACGCGGGTCGGCGGGATCCGTGATCGCCGGATGGCCGGCCTTGGCGGTGGCGAACAGCATCAGTGTGTCGGAGGTGGACGTGTCGCCGTCCACCGTCACGCAGTTGAAGCTCGTCTTCGTGCCTGCCGAGAGGAGCGCCTGCAGCACGTCCTGCGGCAGGGCCGCGTCGGTGAAGACGAAGGACAGCATCGTCGCCATGTCGGGGGCGATCATGCCGGCGCCCTTGGCGATCCCGTTGATGTTCACGCGCACGCCGGCGATCTCGGCCGTGCGGGTGGCGAGCTTCGGGAAGGTGTCGGTGGTCATGATCGCGCGGGCCGCCGCATTCCAGGCGGCCGGTCCATCCTCGGCCCGGGCCGCGCACTCCGCGAGCACGCCCTCGAACCGCTCCGCCGGAAGCGGCTCGCCGATCACGCCGGTCGACGCCACGTACACCTCCCCCGTGCGGCAGCCCGCCGCCTGCGCGGCGATCTCGACGGTGCGCGCCACCGCATCGCGTCCGAGCCGGCCCGTGAAGGCGTTGGCGTTGCCCGAATTGACCACCAGCGCCCGCGCGGATCCGTCGGCCAGGGCGTCGCGACACCAATCCACCGGCGCCGAGGGACATTTCGACCGGGTGAACACCCCCGCGGCCCGGGTGCCGGATTCCAGCGCGACGTAGAGCACGTCGGTTCGGCCGCTGTAGCGGATCCCCGCCTGAGCGGTGGCGATGCGCACGCCCGGCAGGGGGGGCAGCTCGGGCATCGCGGTGGGCGCCAGCGGGGAGACGGGAGGGGCTTTCGCGGATGACATCGGCTCAGGCTCCGGCACGCGCGGCTCAGGTTCCGCGGCGGCCCGGTGTTGCCCGCGCGACCCCTGCGGCGTCAACCGTGTGCTCAGCCTATGGCCACGCTTCGAGCTGCTTCGGTTTTGTGCACCGACGGCGCCGAATACGGCGGTATCACGGCGTCGGGCTTGCGTGTGGATTGCATCCCAGCCTAGCATGCTGCATCGCAAAGTCAGCGCGAGGTCGAGTGCGGAATGCCCCCAGCCGACGTCGAGACTGCCTCGGGCAGCCTTCCCCAGGGGAGCTGCTATCGAATCCAGGTTCTGGTGGTCGGCTGCCACAAGCGCTGGCGCGACGAGGTCTCCGCGCAAGTCCGGATGCTGGGTTATCAGGTCACCGCCTGCGATCGCGGCGTCGATGCCATGACGGTGCTGGCCCTCGGCCTCCCCGTGGATGTGATCGTGGTGGATACCGCGCTCCAGGGGGGATTGTGCTGCGCGCAGCTCGCCGTCGAGGCGCGGGCCCTGCGCCCGGCCCTGCGCATCATCCTCGCCAGCGACCCGGTGGACGCGATGGAGCCGGAGGCGTCGGCCCGCGTGCCCGACGCGCTGCGCGTCCCGCGCGACCAGCTTCAGAACGGCATGGTCGCCACGATGATGCGCGAGGCGCTGGCGAACCGCGCGGCCTGAGGTCCGGCGCGACGGCCTGAGGGGCCTCGCGAGGCGTCGAGCGAATCGCGGCCGACGCGACTCACGACGTCGCCGCGCCTCCGTGCCGGTTCGGGACTGTTGCAATCGGGACGGCCCGCTCGATGTCAGCAACGCAGGCCGGGCCGCACGGCAATCCAAATGCAGTGGCCGCGTGATCCGGTGAAAGAGGGATCGGCGCGCAGTTTTAGCGCGGCTGAGCAGCGGACACGCGCAAGGCGAATCTTTCGGTCGGCCCAGGACGCGTTGTCAGCACTGGTCCATCGCGACGAGAACGCCCCGATTGCCGTTTGCGCGTGCCGCCCTGCGTCTGCGGCTGACTTGCCTGGCCTGAATATCAAATATATCTCGAGACATTGCCGCCAAATATCTATAGTACAAGTTGAACTTGATCACGTGACACGATGTTGTCATGATTGAGGCGTCTATCGTTCGACCGAGAACTTGGCCTGTTCTGTGGAAGATGCGCCTGTGAGAACTGGGATACACTCTCGCCTCTACGCGGGATTTGCGATGCTCGTCATGATCACGGGTATCATCGGTGCATTCGCGATCTACCAGCAGGGTGTGATCAGCGAAGACCACGCGCTTCAGGAGCGGGTGGAGCGGGGGGCGCAATCGGTCCTGATGATCGACGGTCACGCCGCGCGCCTCATCGGAACCGCCGAACGGTACCGGATCCAGCCGGATCCCGATCTGATCGTCGCGATGGAGCAGGCCCGGCGGGCGATCGAGCAGACCTGCGACAAGTACTTCTCGCTGGCCATGACCGACGGCGGGCGGAAGCTGTACGACGACGTGCGGGAGGCCGCCCGCGCGATGAAGCCGAAGCTGGAGCGCCTCGCGGCCTCGGGCGCGACCCTGCGTGAAGCCAGGGCGAAACTCTACGAGACCGGCAATACACTCACCGTTCTTCTCGGAAACCTGCTCGCGGACGTGCGCGCCCGAGGCGGCGAGGCAATGCTGGCGCGGATCGAGCACATCGAGAATGCCGTCCTGCGGTCCCGCATCGCATCGGCCCGCTTCGTGATCGGCCTGGATCCGCAGGACCGCAGCACCTTCGAGCAGCGGGTCGAGCAGGCTCTGGCGGCCCTGGATGCGTTCAAGGACACGCAGGGCGGCGCGGTCTTCGCGCAGCAGGTCAGGGCCGTTCGCGACGCGCTGGTCGCCGCCGCGACCGGCTTCCGTGCGTACGATCAGGCGGTGGCTTCGGCAAAGGCGACGTTCGAAACCGGGATCAAGCCCCACACCGACGCGATCGAACGGCTCGGCATCGCGCTGCGCGACCGGATCGTGGCCGCCGGCGAGAGGATTTCCCGGGAGACCGCGTCGGCCGCGTCACGGGCCCGCTACATCCTGATCGGCCTCGTCGGCGCGGCCCTGCTCCTCGGGGGCGTCCTGGCCTTCATGCTGGCCCGCAGCATCATCCGGCCGATCGCCGGCATGACGGAGGCGATGACGCGGCTGGCCGGCGGCGACCTTCAGGTCGTGGTGCCGTACCGCGACGCGGCCGACGAGATGGGCGCGATGGCCAAGGCCGTCGACATCTTCCGGCAGAACGCGGTCGCCCGAGCGGAACTCGAGGCGGCGCAGGCCGCCGAACGGGAGGCTCGCCTGCGCCGGGCCGAGCGGGTCGAGCAGCGCGTCCAAGCCTTCCAGGCGAAGATCGCCGCCTCGCTCGCCATCGTCACGGCGGCGACCAGCGAACTCGACGCGACCGCGCAGGCGATGACCCGGGTGGCCGACAACACCAACAGTCAGGCGGTGACGTCGAGCTCGGCCGCCGCGCAGACCTCGGCCAATGTCCAGACCGTCGCGGCGGCCGCCGAGGAGATGGTCTCCTCGCTTCAGGAGATCGAGCGGCAGGTCGTGCGCTCCAACGAGGTGGCCGGTCACGCCGCCCACGAGGCCGAGGCGACCAACGCCGCGATGGCGAGCCTGCGCGCCGCCGCCGAGCAGATCGGCGCCGCCGTGATCATGATCTCCGGCATCGCGAACCAGACCAACCTGCTGGCCCTCAACGCCACCATCGAGGCGGCGCGGGCCGGCGAGGCGGGGCGCGGCTTCGCCGTCGTGGCCTCCGAAGTGAAGGAGCTCGCTTCGCAGACGGCGCGGGCCACCGAGGAGATCGGCGGCCAGATCGCCGCGATCCAGGCGGCCTCGGGGCAGGCCGCGGAGGCGATGGCCCAGATCGGCCGCACCATCGCCGCCGTGAACGAGATCAGCGGCGCCATCGCCGCGACGGTGGTGCAGCAGACGGCCGCCACGAGCGAGATCTCGCGCAATGCCGGTGAAGCGGCGCGGGGCACGGAGAATGTCTCGGCCAACGTCGCGCGCGTGCTGGCCGCCGCCCGCGAGACCGGCAGCGCAGCCGCGCAGGTCCAGAGCGCTGCGTCCGAGCTTGCCACCCAGTCATTGACGGTCAAGCGCGAGATCGACAGCTTCCTCGACGACATTCAGGCGGCGTGAAGGCCAGGGCGGCCTAGATGGCGGCGGTGTCCGTCTCGTCGCCGTCGCGCGTCCGCCGCTCGCGGGGGCGTCGATCGAGGAAGGAGCGGCCGAGGGCGCGCAGCGGCGCCGTCAACCGACGGACATCCTCGGCGCGTTCCATGACGCGCTCGCCGTTGCGGATTTCCTTGTCGAGCTTCGCCATCGTCCGGGCCAGGGCCGGGTCGTCGTCGTCGAGCCAGACCTGGGTCACGCGGGCGAAAGCGATGACCACGCCCTGCAGCTTGAGCTGTCCGAGGGGGCCTTCGGTGTCGATCCCGGCCGCCGCCAGCATGTAACGGTGCGAGTTCAGCATCACGCCGTTCAGCGCCAGCATCGACAGCGGATCGCCGCGCAGCGCGTAGGCGATCCGGCGCAGGGCGGGCTTGTAGGGCTCCATCGCATCGATGCGGCGCATCAGAACGTCGAACAGCCGCTCGCGGGTGGGCTCCTCCTCGAGGCCGGCGAGATCGCCCTCCAGGACCTTGCGGTCGATGATGCGGGTCAGGCCGCCGAGCACGGCGCCCTTCGACGGGAACAGGTCGCGCAGTTCGGCGAGCGTCAGACCCGCCTCCCGGGCGATGTCGCTCACCTCGATGTCGTTCCAGGGCTGCTCGGCGGCGAGCCGCATCAGAGCCTCGACGGCGGCCTCCCGGGGCGGCAGCTTCGGCGGGCTGTCCTCCGGCGCCGCACCGGCGCTCCGCGCCGCGCCATCCTGAGCGGAGGCCGCGGGGGCGACGCTCTCGGGGGCGCTGCTCGCCTTGGGGGACGTCGCGCCCTTGCGGGGACGCTTGGAGGTGGCTCTGCTCTCGGTCATGGATCGGTCGCCCGGTCTGTCGGTCGTGACGCCTCATGTAGGCGAGCCGGCGGCGAAGGGCAGGGCCGTCGCGCGGCCATGCCGCACGGACGCCGCGCCGTGTCAGCCGGCGAGGTCCTCCGCCCGTCTGCGGGCCGCCGCCACGGCCTCCCGCATCAGCGCGCCGAGGCCGTCCGGCCGCATGAGCACGTCGAGGGCCGCCGCCGTGGTGCCGCCGGGGGAGGTGACGTTGCGGCGCAAGTCCGCCGCCTCGGCCGGGTCCGCGTCGAGGAGCGCACCGGCCCCCGCCACCGTCGCCCGGGCGAGGTTGCGGGCCACGTCGGGATCCAGGCCGGCCGCGATGCCGGCATCCGCCAGGGTCTCGGCGAGCAGGAATACGTAGGCCGGCCCGGAGCCCGAGACCGCCGTCACGGCGTCGATCTGCGCCTCGTCGGTGAGCCACGCCACCGTGCCGTTCGCCGCGAACAGCGCCTCGGCGGCCGCGCGCTGCGCGGGCGTCACCTCGGGATTCGCGCAGGCGCCGGTGGCGCCCCGGCCGATGCTCGCCGGCAGGTTCGGCATGGCCCGGACGACGGCCCGCGCCCGCGGCAGGCGGGCGCGGAGATCCGCGATGGTCTTGCCCGCCAGGATCGAGACGAGGAGCGTGTCGCGGCCGATCAGCCGGTCGAGCCCCGGGGCGGCCGTCTCCAGACCCTGCGGCTTGATGCCGAGGACCAGAACGGCGCCGGGCTCGGGGGCCGGGGGGTTCAGGGCGATGCCCCGTTCGGTGCAGAGGTCCACGATCGCGCCGGACGGCACAGGGTCGATGATCGTTGTCCGGCGCGGGTCGAGGCCAGCATCCAGCCAGCCCGCCAGCATCGCGCCGCCCATCTTGCCGGCCCCGGCCAGGACCAGCGAGGCGGGCATCGGCATCGGGCCGGTCACGCCTCGCCTTCGGTCTCGAACAGGACAGCGTCCAGCGCTTCGCGGGCGCTCTTGCCGGCCCAGAGCACGAACTGGAACGCCTGGAAGTAGCGTTCGCAGGCGTCCACCGCGGTCTTCATCATGGTGGCGCATTGCGGGTGGGTCGGCACCGCGCCCCCCGTCAGCAGCAGGGCGTGCCGGAACATCACGACATTGTCGGTGGTCCAAAGGTCGAAATGGCCGACCCACAGTTGTTCATTGATCATCGCGATCAGGCGCATCACCTCGGTGCGCTGCCGCTCCTGCACCTTGAGGTCGAAGGCGCAGGCGACGTGAAGCGCCTCGACATCCTCGATCCAGGTGAAGGCCACGTTGTAGTCGGTCCACCGGCCGGGGCTCGTGACCGACATCTCGTCGGTCTCGGCCCGGTCGAAGATCCAATCGCGCAGGGAGGCCAGCCGCTCGACGACGTCGAGCGGATGCTCGTTCCGGTCCGGGTCGTGGAAGTCGACGTTGAGAAGCGGCATGACGATCCAAAAGGACGGCCCGGACGAGATCCGGCCCGACGTGACGGTGACGCGAAACCGGAGCGTGAGAACACTCCGAGAACTGGAACGATCGGCAGATCTAGGCCGGTGGTGATGCGATCGACTGTCGAAGCTCTGCGGACATCGCCCTGCAGCCCCCGAATCACCCTATGCCCGACTATAGACCGGCCGTGACTCGCGACACAAAGTGCAGGTCACAATCGGTGAACAGGAAACCGGATCGTCGCCGCGGCTTCCTGTGTAAAAGCCGGGGGCGTTGCCGCGGAGACTCAGACGGCCTCGCTCAGGCCCGCGGCGCCCGCTCCGGCGGCACCGGATTTCGCCTCCAGGGCCGCAATGCGGGCCGACAGGGCCTCGTTCTGCGCCTGCAGCTGAGTCACGAGGTCGCGGAGCACGTCGAGCTCCTCGCGCGAGGCGATGTCGAGGTCGCGGATGACGCGTTCGAGCTGCGCCCGGGCCACGGTCTCCGCCTCGCGGCGGACGCCCTGCGCGGCGCCGGCCGCGTCGGTCATCAGGCGGGCGAGGTCGTCGAACAGTCGATTGGAGGGGGGCATCGAGGTCTCCCGGATCGGCCGGCTGCCGCGGCGGCCGCCTGACGGCGCGATTCGAGAGGACGAGATAGGAATCTTCGCGATGGGGAGCAACGCCCGGTCGGTCCGGGACGGCGAGGCGGAGGCGCGAGGCCCCCGCTTCGCCGGCTGATCACATGTGGCGCATCATGCGGCGATGCATGCGGTGATGCATCATGCGGCGCTCCATCCGGCGGTGCATCATGCGGTGATGCATCCGGCGGTGCATCATGCGGTGCTCCATCGGGGTCATGCGGACATGGGTCACGGCGTCGGGCGCCGTGACGGCGCCGGGCATCGCCGGAGCCGCCGAGGCCGGCTGGACGAGAGCGGCGCCGCCCAGGGAGGCCAGCACGGCAAAGGCGAAGGTCAGTTTCCTCACGAGGAGACTCCAATTTTCTGGTGGCCGGGTCGGGTGCCCGGTTCCTCCTCCCGGACGGGAGGTGCGGAGAGTCGTCTCGTGCCGCGGGGCGGCACGGCGGGTCTGCGAGGACCCGCCGCCATCAACTGCCAAGTCAGAGATTCGTTTCCTCGAAGGCCTTCACCCATTCGGCACAGATTCCCGAGCGCACGATGTCGTTGCGGGTGAACTCCACCACCGGGATCGGCATCATCCGGCTCTTGACCATGTGCATGACGGTGCGCAGGCCGGAGGTCTCGCGCAGGTCGGTCTGCGACACATCGCCGTTGATGATGACCTGACAATCGTCGCCGATCCGGGTCAGGAACATCTTGATCTCGTTGATCGTGGTGTTCTGGGCCTCGTCGAGGATCACGAGGCAGTTCTTAAAGGTCCGCCCGCGCATCACCTCGAAGGGGACGATCTCGATGTCGCCGGTCTTGAGGGCGATCTCGAAGGCGGCGGCGCCCATGCGCTCCTTCATGGCCTCGGTCAGCGGGGCGACCCAGGGGGCGATCTTCTCTTCCAGCGTGCCGGGGAAGTAGCCGAGGGACCGGCCCGAGGGCACGTTCGGGCGGGTGATGACGACCTTGGCGATCCGGCGCTGGCGGAGCTGGTCGGCCGCGCGGGTGCCGGCGATGAAGGTCTTTCCGGTGCCGGCCGGCCCCAGGACGATGACCTGCGGGGAGCGGGCGAGGGCGTCGAGATACTCGGCCTGGCGTTCGGTAAGCGGCTGGATGGGGGCGAGGTTGCGTTCTTCGTCGAAGCGTGTGCGGTGAATGCGGGACGTGCGGTCTTCAACCAGTTCAAGTCGTGCGCGGCGTCTCTTCATGGATGTACACTCCAACGGGACTAGCCAACCTGGATCTGTATCTGAACTGCCGTTTACCTGCGTGCTCCCGGTTCTATTCGTTTGCGAAACTTAATACCGGCCCCAGGCCGAAGGTTCCGCCCCGCGCTCGTCCGCCTGTGGAGAGCGTCACGACGATCCGTGCGCGGCCGAATACACGATGCAACTGGCGCACCAGTGCGATTCGCATCCGACGAATGCGCGCCGGGTGTGACCAAGGGGTGACGGTGGGCAAGGGGGCTTCGAAAAAGCCGCGCGGCTAGCGCGGATGCATCAGGTTCGGGACGGGGGAGACGCGATGACGCGGCATCCGGCACGATCACGATCCTCCCCGCCCGCAGGGGCGAAGCCGGCCGACCCTGCCGCCCTGAAACGTCCGGGCTTGGTCGGCGGGACGGGCCTCACCCGGCCTGGATGAAGCTGTCGAGCACCATTTTCTGGCCGGCCTTGTCGAAGTCAACGGTGAGCTTGTTGCCATCGACGCCCGCGACCGTTCCGGGCCCGAACTTGGTGTGGAAGACCCGCTGGCCGGCCTGGAAGGCCGAGGGCGCGCCCGTCGACTTGGCGATCAGCTCGCCCTCGATCTGGCGGGGTCCGCCGGACTGGCCGCCGGAGCGGCCGCCCGGGCCCGCGGACCGGAAGCCGCCGCCGGACCCGGACCGGCCACCCGGCGCGGTGTTGGCCTGCGCCCGCTGCCAGCCCGGCGTGCCGTAGCTCGATCCGAACGGCGCCGGGTTGCGGTCGAACCGCGAGGCGCCGGCCGAGAAGTGGGCGGGGGCCTCGACCACGTCGACGGCGGTCTCGGGCAACTCGTCGATGAACCGCGACGGGATGGTCGACGACCAGAGCCCGTGGATGCGCCGGTTGACCGCGAAGGACAGCTTCGCCCGCTTGCGCGCCCGGGTCAGGCCCACATGGGCGAGGCGCCGCTCCTCCTCCAGGCCGGCGCGGCCGCTCTCGTCCAGCGCCCGCTGGTTCGGGAACAGGCCGTCCTCCCAGCCGGGGAGGAACACGGTGTCGAATTCGAGCCCCTTGGCGGCGTGGAGCGTCATCAGCGAGACCCGCTCGGCGCCCTCGGCCTCGGAGGCCTCCATCACCAGGGAGACGTGCTCCAGGAAGGCCGCGAGGTCGGGGAATTCCTCCATGGAGCGGACGAATTCCTTCAGGTTCTCCAGCCGGCCGGCGGCGTCGGCCGAGCGGTCCTTCTGCCACATCTCGGTGTAGCCGGATTCCTCGAGGATCGTCTGCGCGACCTCGCTGTGCGGCTGCGCCTCCACCAGCCGCGCCCACCGTGCGAAGCTCTCGGTGAGCGCCCGCAGGGTCGAGCGGACCCGGGGCTTCAGCTCGTCGGTCTCGCACAGGCGCTCGGCGGCGATCCGCAGGGGCAGCCGGTTGGCGCGGCCGTAGGTGTGGAGCTGCTGCAGGGTGGCGTCGCCCAGGCCGCGCTTGGGCGTGTTCACGATCCGCTCGAAGGCGAGGTCGTCGCTGACGTTCACGGTGGCGCGCAGATACGCCAGGGCGTCGCGGATCTCGGCGCGCTCGTAGAAGCGCGGGCCGCCGATGACCCGATAGGGCAGGCCGAGCTGGACGAACCGATCCTCGATCTCGCGCATCTGCGCGGAAATCCGCACCAGCACGGCGATCTCCGACAGGGGATGCTGCTTCACCTGGAGGGATTCGATCGATTCGGCGAGCATCCGCGCCTCCTCCTCGGAATCCCAGGCGCCCGTGACGGTGACGCGCTCGCCCGGCTCGTCATCGGTGCGCAGGGTCTTGCCGAGGCGGCTCTCGTTCTTGGCGATCAGCCCCGAGGCGGCGGCGAGGATATGGCCGGTGGAGCGGTAGTTGCGCTCCAGCCGCACCACCACCGCGCCGGGGAAATCGTGCTCGAAGCGCAGGATGTTGTCGACCTCGGCGCCGCGCCAGCCGTAGATCGACTGGTCGTCGTCGCCCACGCAGGCGATGTTCTTGCGCTGTTGCGCCAGCAGGCGCAGCCACAGGTACTGCGCGACGTTGGTGTCCTGGTACTCGTCCACCAGGATGTAGCGGAACCGGTCCTGGTAATTGGCCAGGACGTCGGGGTTCTCCCGCCAGAGCTTGAGGCAGAGCAGCAGGAGATCGCCGAAATCGACGGCGTTCAGCGTCGCGAGCCGGGCCTGGTAGGCGGTGTAGAGCGCGCCGCCCTTTCCGAAGGCGAACGAGGCAGCCTCGCCCGGGGGCACCTGCTCGGGGCCGAGGCCGCGGTTCTTCCAGCCGTCGATGGCGTGGGACAGGGCCCGGGCCGGCCAGCGCTTCTCGTCGACGTTCTGGTCGGCGATCACCTGCTTCATCAGCCGGAGCTGGTCGTCGGTGCCGAGGATGGTGAAGTCGGATTTGAGCCCGACCAGCTCGGCGTGGCGGCGCAGGATCTTGGTGCCGATGGCGTGGAAGGTGCCGAGCCAGGGCATGCCCTCGCCGGCGGGGCCGATCAGCGTGCCGATCCGGTGCTTCATCTCCCGGGCGGCCTTGTTGGTGAAGGTAACCGCCAGGATGTCGAAGGGGCGCGCCCGCCCGGTGGCGATCAGGTGGGCGATGCGGGTGGTCAGCACCCGGGTCTTGCCGGTGCCGGCGCCGGCCAGCACGAGGATCGGGCCCTCCGTGGTCTCGACGGCGCGGCGCTGCTCGGGATTGAGCCCCTCGAGATAGCCGGCGGCGTCGCGGCGGAGGGCGCCCATGGCGCGGGCGGTGATGGACGTGGCGGGCGCGCCGTCCCCGGCGGGCTGCGCTTGCGGGCGGTTCTGCATCCCGCATCCCTGGACCAAATCGCGAACGGCGTCGAGGCCGTTCGCGCCGCCGAGGGGCGCGGAGCCATGAAGCGCGGCTGTCCGCGCTGGGACGATCCGCGCCCTTCGGGGCCCGCGGCCGGCTACGGGGCGCCGCCGTCTCCCCGGTGGCTGCGGATCGGCACCTGTGTGATCGGGGGCCGACAGCGGCGGCGGAGCGCGACAAGCCCCCTCTCCCGTGCGGGAGAGGGTTGGGGTGAGGGACCAGGTCCTTCCGGAGAAGTCGCATCCCTCACCCTGTCCCTCTCCCGCACGGGAGAGGGGACCCGCGCCCGGTCCGGAACCCCTCGCCCGGGGTGCCGCGGACAGCCGCGCGCACCGCTCCGGACCGTGGCATCGCCGCTGGCGCTCCCGGGGGCTTATCGTGCTATGGCCGTGACAACTGACTCGCGGGGGCACGCGGGGCATGGCGGCACGGTGATGGCGCGGCCTCGCGGAGAGATGGTGCGGAACAGGACCATTGCGTGATCTTCTGACCGCGCTGGCGTGCGCCGTCATCCTGGTTCTCGTGGCGGCGCTCGCCGTTCCGCCCTTCGTCGACTGGCAGGCCCATCGCGCGCTCGTCGACCGGGCGCTCGCCCGGTCCCTCGGCGTCCCGGTCCGGACCGACGGCCGGATCGAGGTCCGGCTGCTGCCCTCGCCGCGGCTGCGCGTGGACCGCCTGCATCTCGGCGCCGATCCGGACCGGCCGAGCCTGGACGCCCGGTTCGTCAAGGCCGAGATCGCCCTCGCGCCGCTCCTGAAGGGCGAGTTCCGCTTCACCGAGACCCGGATCGGCCGGGCCGAGATCAAGCTCCCGGTCGCCGGCCCCGACGCCCTGAAGCTGCCGGCCGATTTCGGTGGCGCCCTGCGCGACCGCGACCTCGCGATCGAGAACCTGCAGATCCAGCAGTTCCTGGTCACCACGCAGGTGCCCGCCACCGGGCGGACCGACCAGCTCTACGTCCAGGACCTGCACCTGCAGGCGCCGGCCCTGGTCGGCCCCTGGCGGGTCGAGGGGACGAGCGGCGGCATCCCGTTCCGGGCGGTGAGTGGCACGCCGGGACCCGACGGGCGCCTCGCCGCCAAGATCTCCGGCGGCGGCGACGCGGCTCCGCGCTTCGAGGCGGATGCACGCTTCGGCCTCGCGCCGAGCGAAGCCGGCGGCTCCCTGGTCGAGGCCGAGGGCTCGGCGCGCCTCGTCGTCGGGCCGCCGACCCAGGCCGCGGGCGCCTACCTGCCCTTCTCGCTGGCCGGCACCTTCAAGGCCCGGGGCACGCAGGTGCGGTTCGAGGGCGTCGACCTCGCCATCGATCCCGGGGGCCGGAGCCTGCGGTTCGGCGGCACCGGCCGGCTCGATCTGCGCCAGTGGCGCGGCGGCCTGACCCTCGAGGCCCGCCGCCTCGACCTCGACGCCTTCCTGACCTCGGCGGAGGGCCAGAACCTGATCGGCCGCGGCCTGCCGCGCTCGGCCGGCAGCCTGCCGGCCATGCTCGATCTCGACCTCACGGTGGGCAGCGCCGTGCTCGGCGGCGAGGATTGGTCGAACCTCGCCCTCACCGGCACCCTGGAACGGGCCGGCGGCCTGCTGCTGCGCCGCCTGTCGGTGACGGGCCCGGCCGACGCCACCGTCGCGGCGAGCGGGCAGGTCGAGACGGCCCCGTTGCGCTTCACCGGCCCGGTAGCGCTCACCGCCCCCGATTCGGAGGCGCTGGGCCGCTATCTGCGCCGCCTCGGCGCCGAGGGGCCCCTCGTCGCGCTCCTCGACGGGCGCACGGTCGAGGCCGCCGCCGACCTGTCGGCCGCCGCCACCGGCCTGTCCCTGCGCAACCTGCGCCTCGGCCTCGGACCGGCGCGGATCACCGGCAACGCCCGCTACACCGCCGCCGAGGGCACCGAGCGCGGCCGCTTCGAGGCCCAGATCCGCGCCAGCGGCCTCGACATCGCCGGCCTGCCGCCCCTCGGGACGACGCTCGGGACCCTGCGCGACACCGACCTCGCCCTGACCCTGGAAGCGAAGGATGTCCGGTTCGGCGCCACGGGCTCCGGCACCGGGACGATCGCGGCGCGGATCCAGTCCGACGGCGCCGGCCTCACGGTCGACAGCCTCGACGTCACCGATCTCGCCGGCGCCAGCGCCCGGCTGTCCGGCCAGATCGGTGCGGACGGGACCGGCCGCGTCTCCGGACGGCTGAAGGCCCCGGCGGCGGCGCCGCTGCTCGGCCTGCTCGAGCGGGTCTGGGTGGGCGAGATCCGCCTGCTGCCCGCCGTCCTGCGGGACGCGCCCCTCGACCTCGCCGTCACCCTCGACCGGGCGGGCGGCGCGGCCGCGGCTTTGCGGACCCAGGCGCGGGGCAGCGCCGGCGGCGGCACCCTCGACCTGACCCTGGCGAGCCGCGGCACGCGGATCGAGGGCGGCACCGCCACGCTCACCGCGCCCCGGGCGGGGGCGTGGTTCGGCCGCACCGACATCGTTGGCCTCCAGCAGCCCGCCGAACTGCACGTGACGGCCGAGCGGCCGGACGGGCAGGCCCTCGCCCTGACGGCGAACGGCACGGTCGCGGGCCTCCGGCTCTCCACCGGCCGCCCGATCCTGGTCGGTCCCGACTTCGTGCCCACGGGCGGCGAAGTCCGGGCCGACACGGCCGATCTGGCGCCGTTCCTGACGCTCGCCGGCGCCGCGACCCTGGCCCCCGGCGCGTGGCCGGCCGATCTCACCGTCACGCTGTCGCGGCAGCAGGGCGAGGCCGCCGCCGCCATCGCCGGCACGGTCGCGGGTTCGGGGGTGAACGGGACGCTGCTGCGGGCGGCGGGCGGCGCCCTGCACGGCCGCCTCGCCCTCGACCGCCTGTCCGTGCCGCAGCTCGCCGCCGCCCTGGTGATCCCGCCGGGGGCGAACGGCACGTTCGGGCCGCCGACGGCCCATCCGGCCCTGTCCCTCGACGCCCGCGTCGCCAGCCTGGATCTCGGGCGCGGCCTCGTCGCCACGGAGGCGACGGCCGCCCTGGGCCTCACCGACGGGAACCTGATCCTGCGGGACCTGTCCGGCAAGCTCGCCGGGGGACGGCTCGTGGGTTCGATGACGATCGCCCGTCTCGGGGCCGGCGCCGCGGTCTCCGGCTCGGGCAGCCTCGACGGTGCGGCGCTCCCGACGCTGGCCGGCAGCCCGATCGGCGGCCGCCTGAGCGCCGATCTGCGGTTCGCCGCCACGGCCGAGACCCTGCCGGGCCTCGCCGACAGCCTCTCGGGCAGCGGCGCGCTCACCCTGACCGATCTGAGCCTGCCCGCGACCGATCCCGCGGCCCTCGGCCGGGTGCTGGCCCGGGCGGCCGAGATGGACGACCCGCTCCGCGAGGGGCGGCTCCAGGCCCTGGTCACCGAGGAACTCGCCCGGGGCGGCGGGCAGGCGCGGGGATCCGCCCGGGCCGCCGCCACCATCGTGGGCGGCGTCCTGCGGGCCGGGCCGTTCGACCTCGATCTCGGCCCGGCCCGCTGGGCCGGCACCGTCGGCTACGACCTGCGCGCCAGCCGCCTCGACGTCCGCGGCACGCTCGTGGGCGGCCCGGTCCCCCGGGGCTGGAATGCCGGCCCGCCCGCGGTCCAGTTCGGCCTGACCGGGCCCCTCGGCGCGCCGGAGCGCGTGCTGGACGTCGGCACCCTGTCGAACGGCCTCGCCGCCTTCGTGCTGCAGCGCGAACTGGAGACGATCGAGCTGACCGAGGCCGACCAGGTGGAGCGGCAGCGCCGCCGCGCCCGGATCGAGATGGACCGGGCCCGCGCGGCGGCTCTCAAGGCCGCGGCCGAGAAGGCTGCCGCCGAGAAAGTGGCTGCGGAGAAAGCCGCCGCGGAGAAGGCCGCCGAGGAGGCGGCGAAGCGGGCCCGCAATCCGGACGAGGGGATCGCCCAACCGCCGGCTCCCGCCGAGGTCCGACCATGAGGCCGGCCGCATCCTGAGGCAGCTCCCATCTCCGTGGGACCGGCCCCTCTGAACGCCTCAGGCGCCGCGCCCCGTCATGGTCCCGTCATGGCCCCGTCATCGCCGTCACGGGCCATGCGCCCGCACGGTCGACGGCGCTCAAGCCTTCCCCACCGCCATGAGCGCGAAGGCGTAGATCAGCGCCACCTCCTCCAGCCGGTCGAACCGGCCGGCGGCGCCGCCATGGCCGGCCTCCATGTTGATCCGCAGGAGCACCGGCCCGCCGCCCGTCATGGTGGCGCGCAGCCGCGCGACCCACTTGGCCGGCTCCCAGTAGGTGACGCGCGGGTCGGTGAGCCCGCCGAGCGCCAGGATCGCCGGATAGTCCTTGGCGGCGACGTTGTCGTAGGGCGAGTACGACAGGATTGTCCGGAAGGCGGCCTCGCTCTCCCCCGGGTTGCCCCATTCGGGCCATTCCGGCGGGGTCAGGGGCAGCTCCGCGTCGAGCATGGTGTTGAGCACGTCGACGAAGGGGACGTCGGCGACGATCCCGGCGAACAGCTCCGGCGCGAGGTTGGCCACCGCCCCCATCAGCATCCCGCCCGCCGATCCGCCATGGGCGACGATGCGCTTCTCGGCGGTGTAGCGCGCCGCGATCAGGGCCCGGGCGCAGGCGATGAAGTCTGTGAAGGTGTTGGGCTTCTTCTCGCGCTTGCCGTCGAGGTACCAGCGCCAGCCCTTCTCGGTGCCGCCGCGGATATGGGCGATCGCGTAGACGAAGCCGCGGTCGACGAGGCTCAGCAGGTTCGTGCGGAACGCCGCCGGCATCAGCGTGCCGTAGGAGCCGTAGCCGTAGAGCAGCAGCGGCGCGCTGCCGTCGAGGACGAGATCCCTCCGGTGCAGCAGCGAGATCGGCACCTGCGCGCCGTCGGGCGCGGTGGCGAAGAGCCGCCGGGTCACGTAGGCGGCCGGATCGTGGCCGCTCGGCACCGCCTGACGCTTGCGCAGGACCCGCGTGCGGGCCGCGCAGTCGTAGTCCCAGGTCTCCGACGGGGTCGTCATCGACGCGTAGACGAAGCGGATCGTGGCCGTGTCGAAGGCGAGGCCGGCGCGCAGGCCGAGGGAATAGGCTTCCTCCTCGAAGGCCACCGTGTGCTCGGCGCCGTCGGCCAAGTCGCGCACGACGATCCGCGGCTTGGCGTTCTCGATCTCCAGACGGATCAGGTGGCCGGTGAGCAGGTGCAGGTGGCGGATCATCACCCCGGCCCGGTGCGGCACGAGGTCGGTCCAGCGGGCGCGGCCCGGATCGTCCAGCGGCGCGGTGACGATCTTGAAGTCCTCGGCGCCGTCCGCGTTGGTGCGGATGAACAGCCGGTCGCCGCGATGCTCGACCCCGTAGATCAGCAGCGGCGTGCGCGGCTCGACGAGGCGCAAGGGGGCGTCCTCCGCGTGCCGGTCGAGGAGCCGGACCTCGGAGGTCTCATGGTCGCTCACCGTCACGTCGAGGAAGGCGCCGGACTGGGTCTTGCCGATATGGACGAAGTAGCCGGCATCGGCTTCCGTGTAGACGGTCTCGTCCTCGCTCTGCCCCGTGCCGATGCGGTGCCGCATGACCTTCGCGGGCCGGTGGTTGGCGTCCACCGCCACGTACCAGAAGCTTGCCCCGTCCGCGGCCCAGACCGCCTCGCCGGAGGTCGCGTCGACCCGGTCGTCGAGATCGAGGCCGGTGGCGATGTCGCGCACCCGGATCGTGTAGAGTTCCGAGCCCTTGGTGTCGGCGCTCCAGGCGAGTCGTTCGTGGTCGTCGGAATGCACCGCGGCGGCGATCTCGAAGAACGGCAGGCCCTCGCCCTCGCGGTCGCCGTCGATGAGGATCGTCTCGTCCGGGTCCGGCCCCGTTTCGGGCACGTCGGGCGACGTGGCCGGCCGCCGGCAGATCAGCGGGTGCTGGCCGCCTGCGCGATGGCGGGTGTAGTAGGCGAAGGGCCCGTCCGGCTCCGGGACGCCGCTCTCGTCCTCCTGGATGCGCCCGCGCATCTCGGCGACCAGCTGCCGCCGCAGATCCGTGCTCCCGGCGAGCGCCTGTTCGGCGAAGGCGTTCTCGGCCTTCAGGTAGGCGGCGATGTCGTCGGGCAGCGCCGACGGGTCCTTGAGGACCGTCTGCCAGTTCTCGGCCTTCAGCCAGGCGTAATCGTCGGTGATCTCCTGCCCGTGGACGCTGAAGCGTCGCGGCCGGACCTCGGCGACCGGCGCGCCGGACCGGTGAGCGAGCAAGCCGTGGCCGATCTCCGTCATTGTCTCTCCCGTCGGGTCCCGTCACGTTCGGGTGACGGGATGTGTCCCGCCCGGCGCCGGGATGCAAGGCACCCGGGGCGCAGGGCGGCAGGGCGAGGGCTGTGTTGCGGGGCAGAACGGCGCGGTGATCCCGGGATCTGCGTCACCCCGTCGTCCAGGGGCATCCGGGCCGGGCGCACCGCGCCCGGGGCCTGAACGCCATCGGCTCGGCCGTCCGAGCGGCAGAGAGCCGCCGAGAGAGCCTCCGCGCCCCGCGGCGTCGCATCCGCGGGGCGATCTCCATCCACCGTCGTCCGTTCAGCGGCTCTTCTTGTAGAGCTTGCTCGCGATCTCGAAGATCTCCTGGGGCGCGTAGTTGGGCGCGAATGCCCCGTAATTGCCGTCGAGCTCGGGGATCTTGCCACCCTCGGGCAGACCGTCCACCACTTCCAGGTTGCCGGGCGGATCGCCGGGCAGCGCCACCTCGTCGTTCGACCACACGCCCGCCGCTTCCTTGTAGTCGTCGGGGCTGAACCGGTAGAGGCGCCGGTGCGAGCCCTCCTGCAGGTATTTCTGGCATTCCGGTATCTTGTCGAGGACGATGTTCGGCGTGGGCAGCATCTTCTCGATCTCGACGCCGGTGAGCTTCTTGAGCGCCAGCGCGTAGGCGTGGGCGTGGACCGAGCCGCGCACCAGGAGATAGCCGCAGACCTCGCGACCGGTCGGGTCCGTCAGAGTCTCGTAGACGCGCAGCTTGTGCAGGCGGGCGCCGCACTCCAAGTGGAAGTTGTGCAGCAGGTCGATGATGATGTTGCCCGTGGTCGTGACCATGTCGACGTTCCACGACTGGGCGTTCGAGTTGACAGGTGTCGCGCCGCCGCCGTTCGACAGGAAGCTGCCGGCAAGCCGGATGTCCTGCATGTCGTGGAAGGGGGCCTTGGAGACGTCGACCTCCTCGGTGTCGTCACCCGGACCGTTGTTCAGCATGGCGATGCCGGTTGAGACCAGCTCGACATGCCCGAGTTCCTCCGCGAAGATGCTCGATACCAGGCTGTAGAAAGGGCGCAGCTTCGACTTGTTGCGGAAGTTGAAGCTTTGGAACATGTAGTTTCCGAGCGTCGACATCTCGCCGTATTTTCCGCCGAGCAGCTCCTGCAGGGCGGCAGCGGCGTTGGGATCGGGCTTCTTCGGCTGGGGCAGTTCAGCCTGAAGGCGGTCGAGCTTCATGAACATGCGAGCAGCTCCGTTTGCGCGGGGTGCGCAAGATGGCATCTGTTCGGGCGGATGATTGTTCCTGTCGCCTCGCAGATCGACAGGTGCGGGATCTGGCAATTACGCCAGGCGGGATTACGAATTCCGCCTCGATACGGTGGCAGCTGAGAAGCAGCCCGTCGCATATCCATCCGCACCGGCCGGTCCGCTTTCGCCCCCTTTCGGCCGTGCGGAACGCCGTCGCCGCTTCCGGGGCGCGGTCCCTTGTCGGTCAGCCGGCAGCTTCGGCTTGGAACGGGGCGCGGCCCCTGGCGCGTCGCGCCGAAGGGGGCATCCGCCTCCGACCCATGCCGGCCGCCGGGACAGCCGTCGGCCGCGCCCGAAAGCAGACCCGCATCCGTCAACTTCGGCTCGCGGTGGAGAGCGGTCGCCAGGTGCCGTTCCACAGCCGGAATTGCAGACATCACGTCCGGAGCGGACGCTTCGCCGTTCCCTTGAGAGGGTAGATCGGCCCCGATCGCCGAAACATTCGCGATCGGGCCGGTCCCCATCACCGCCGTATCACGCGCCGGGATTACTGACGGTCGTCCAGCTCCGGCACGCCGCTGCTGCGATCGGCGTAGGCCGCTCGAAACGCCGGGCGCTCCTGCCATCGCCGCCAGAAGGCATCGAGGTGCTCGAACCGCTCGTCCAGCGGCGTGGCGCAGACGGGGAATTTCGAGAAAGCCACCGCCGTCGCCAGCGTGATGTCCGAGAAGGTCGGCGCATCCCCGCCCAACATCCAGGCGCGGCCGTCCGACAGGTGCCGGTCCACGAGCCCCGCGTGAGCCAGCGCCTCCTTGCGGCAGTGCTCACCCCAGGCCGGATTGTGCGTCAGTTCGAGCTTCGGACCCAGCCCACGGTGCAGGACGTGGAACATCGTGGTGATGCGATAGAGGATGTGGACCCAGATGCGGCTGTCCCACATCGCGTCCAGGCCCTGCGCCATCGGGGTTTCGCCCAGGATGCGGCGGCCGGGGAAGGCTTGGTCGAGGTAGCGCACGATGGCGGTCGTCTCGGACAGGATCTCGCCGTCGGCGAGGCGTAGGGTCGGCGTCTCGCCCCAGGGATTCATCTTGAGGTGTTGCCAGCCCCGCTGCTCTCCACCGGGGGCCATGTCGTAGATGACCTCATCGAACTGATCGGCGATGCCCTTCTCGTGCAGAAAGAGGCGCACGCGCTGGGGGTTGGGGAAGGCCGAGGGCGAGGTGAAGAGGCGGGGCTTGTCCGTCATCGTAGCGTCCTCCACGGGCACCTACCGTGCGTCAGGTAGGTACGGTCGGAATAGGAGCTTCACGCATGGCCTGTCAAAGCCTATCTGGCGTCAGGTAGCAGGGGGCCGAGATGAGTGGCGACACGATGCGGGACCGGATCATGGAGGCCGCGCGGCTGACCGTGCAGGATCTCGGATACAGCGGACTCAGCTTCCGTGATCTCGCCAAAACGGTCGGGATCAAGAGCGCCAGCATCCACTACTACTTTCCGACGAAGGGGGCGTTGGTCGAGGCGATCGTGAGGCGCTACATCGATCGCTACGAGCGCTACCTCGACGAGGTCCTGAACGACGCCACGGACCGCACGACCGTGATGCGGCGGTACACCGACGTGTTCCGGGACACGTTGCTGAACGGCAACCGCATGTGCTTGGCCGGGATGCTGGCGGCGGAACGGAACGACCTCCCTGCCGAGGTCCGGACCGAAGTCGTCCGGTGGGGCGAGATGAACGAGCGCTGGATCGCGCGGGTGCTGGCCCCGGGGGAGGGGGATGCCCCGGAGGAGATCCGGCGGCGGGCGAAGGCCATCTTCGCGGCGGTATCGGGCGCGCAGATGATCGCGCACGGCCGGGACGAAGTCGCCCACTACACCGATGTCATCGCGGCTTACCGGGAGAGCGGCCTTATCCCGTGACTTGGGTCGCGTATCCTATGACCGGACGCGCCGAGAGGCCGGGGTGGGGCGTCAGCGGGTGGCAAGGCGAGGTCCGCGTCGATGCGTTGCCGTTCGAAAGCGGAGCAGCTGAGATCCACCCAAAGCGGCTATTGCCCTCCCGGCCCGAGTCGGACGTCCGATAGATCTCCGATCTCTCGAAAGGAGCTGTTCGTCGGCCGTGCGACGAACCCGGCGGGGTGCGCGGGCGGCATCACGCGGCACAACAAGGGTGAACGGCGTCACCTTTGTCCGTGAAGGCGCGGGTGGAGCCTCGCGGCGCGTTTGCCCTGGCTGCGATCAAAAGCTGTAACCGACACGCAGTCGCATCTGATGACGGTCGAAGCTGGACAAATCGAGCGGACCGGGCTCACCCGCCGACTGCCCGGCGATCTGGAAGCTCCAGGTGAATGAGGCCCAGGCATGCGGCGACAGGGTCACATAGGCCGTAGGCCCGAGATACGCGGCCTGACCCGCGAGCCGGTCCAGCGTCAGGCCATCATAGGTCCAGGCATAACGGACCTCGCCGCCGAGGAAGTAACCCGGTTGCACGCGGTAGGCCAAGGCGCCGGCGACCTCGACGCCTGACCCAGCCACGCGCGCGTCCGTCGCGTTCATCCGGACCGATGAGAATGCGAAGCCGACGTTGACCGCAGCGATCAGCATGTCAGGGATGACCTCGCGGTCGGCCAAAAGCCCGACCTCGGTGCCGAAGCTGCTGGCCGGTGCGCCTGATCCCCCGTCTACGGTCCCGTATCCCGGCACGAGGTTGAGGGTCAGGCCGAAGGGCGCGGTGCGGCGGTCCAGCAGACGCAGACGGGTTTCGAGGAAGCCGCCGTTGAACCCGCCCGTGGTCCGGGTCGGGTCGCCGGGCACGCCGATATCGTAGGCGTTGAAGGTGATCCCCGGCGCCAGGCGGAAGTCGCGGGTGAGTGGGACCTTCAGAGCGAGCCCGCTGTCGACGGCCAGGAAACGGCCCAGGCGCTTGCCCAGGCGCCCGCTCGTCTCCCATTCCAGCTCGACTTCCCCGGGTACGCCGAGGTCGCTGCCTTCCGTGAACCCGAACAGATGCTCGCTGTCGAGGTCACCGGGCGTCAGGTTCTCGGCGGCGGTGGGAAGGGTCTGCGCAAGCGCCGGTGCCGTGAGCTGCCCGAGCATCACCGCGAGCCCGCACAGGAGGGGGCCTGACACGGGCGACCGATGTCGGGCGGACGTCTGCCGCATAGCCATGACCCATCATTATAGCCTATGCTATACGTATTAGGCGTTGCGATGACGGGCCGTCAACAACCAAGGCTTACGGAGAGGGGCGGCCCGGCTCACGTGCCTTGCCGCCGTCCGATGCCTTTCACTCAGGCGGTCCCGGACAGGCGCGAGGTTCGTCGGCCGGGGGGCGCGCGACGTCTGCTGCGCCGGCGGGATTGCCGAACGCGGACCGATTCTCAGTGGCCCGGCGCGAAGCTCTTCACGGACAGGAGATCGAGGGGCCGGATGTCGGGCGGGCTCTCCAGCATCTCGTGCTGCAGCGTTCGCAATGATTTGACGATCTGACCGTGGATGTGATCCTCCCGTCCCTCATGACTGAGGAACGTGTCGTAGATGCCGTAGGTCAGGTCGTCGATCTGGAAGGCGTACCAGGTTATCGTACCCGCCTCATCCTCGGCGAATTGCTGCATGTCATGCAGCCACGTTTCCAGCTGCTCCTTCGTCTCCGGCTTTGCCTTGAGCGTGACCAGAAGGCCGACGTTGCGGGGTGAGGTGCGCAGCGTAACCGGGCCCGCGCTGCGCCGAGCCGACGCCTGGGCCGCGCCAACCTTGAAGGCCGCGCCGGGATGATCGTCGCGCAGGCGGCTCTGACCATAGACCCGCTCCCGGGCTGTCTGAGGACGGGCGGGTCGATCCTCCGGGATCAGGCCGCGGCGGCGAAGCTCCGGGGTGATCAGATCCCGAAAATCTTCGAACGTGCCGTAATTCGTCACCCGGGCGATGTTGAATCCATCGACGTCGGCGACGTCGAGCCATTCTTCCAGATGATCGACGATCGTCCTGGGGGACCCGACACAGCTCGCGCTCATCCCGCCCACGCAGAGCCATTCGGCGAGCCGCCGCGGCGTCCAGACGAGTTCGCTGTCCACGCGCGTCAGCATATCGCTGAAGGCCCGGATGCCGTCCCCCTGGAACTGATCGAGGGGCTTGTCCGGATCCGCGCCGGAGAGGTCGATGCCGGTCCAGCCGCCCCAGAGCGCCAGGGCCGCATCGACCTGCGCGCGCGACTTGATCAACGCGAGCTTCTCCTGGGCGGCTGCATCGGTCTCCGCCACGATCGGCGTCAGCATGATGATGATCTTCAGGCTGCGCGGATCGCGGCCCTGTTCCGCCGCCAGCATCCGATACTGATCGACGACGGTGCGGGTGTCCTTGGGATTGGTGCCGATGAGGAAGACCGCCTCGGCGTGGCGCGCGGCGAACTTCCGTCCCCGGGCGGAGGCGCCGGCCTGGAACAGGAAGGGCGTGCGCTGCGGGGAGGGCTCGCACAGATGTGCGCCCGGGACCTTATAGTATTTACCGGCGTGCCGAATGTCGTGAACCTTGGAGGGGTCGGTGTAGAGGCCGGTCTCGACATCGCGCCGCACCGCGTCGTCCTCCCAGGAGCCCTCCCACAATTTGTAGCAGACTTCCATGAACTCATCGGCCATGTTGTAGCGCTCGTCATGGGCGATTTGCGTGTCGAGTCCGAGATTGACGGCCGCACTCTGCTGGTAAGACGTCACGATATTCCAGGCGACACGACCTTTCGTCAGATGATCCAAGGTGGTCATCGTCTTCGCGAACTTGTAGGGCAGCTCGTAGGTCAGCGAGACGGTGGCCCCGAAGCTCAGATGGGTCGTGGCTGCCGACATGGCCGCGATGGTCATGAGCGGATCGCCGACCGGCGCCTGCGCGGCCGTACGCAGCGCCGCATCGCGGTTGCCGCCATAGACATCGTAGAAGCCGAGCACGTCGGCGATGAAGAGCGCATCGAACCCGCCCTGCTCCAGCACGCGGGCCAGCTCGATCCAGTATTCGATATCCTTGTAATTGTGCGTCTGGTCTCCCGGATACCGCCACATGCCCGGGTTCTGATGGACGACGCAGTGCATGTCGAAGGCACTGAGGAAGATGTGCGGTCGCGTCGGTCGCTGATCGATCAGCATAACTCTATCCATCGGCCGGAAGGAGGGCGGTGTCGCGGACGGAAGCCGCGCGCGTGTTTGAGGCGGGCCTTGCGACGCTAGATCTTGGACGCGAGGATCGAGATGGCCCGAAAGTCTGGCGGGCCGACGAGGATTTCCTCGCCGATGCGGCTCAGCAAGCGGCCGACCTCCCCATCCAGATGGGACTTGCGCGCGTCCTCGTCGAAGAACGTGTCGAAGATGCCGAAGCGCGTCTCCGAGATGCGGTAGGCGTACCATGTCACGGTGCCGCCCTCGCGGATGGCGGTCGTGAAGGCGGCGTGGAGCGTCTGCGCGACCTGCTCCTGCTGCCCGTTCTTCGCCTCCAGGGTTACGACGAGACCGTGGGTCGGCCCACGATGCGCTCCGGCAGCCGAGGCTCTGTCGGAGGGAGACGCGGGTTGACGGGTCATGGCGTGGCCCTCCGGCAAGGCTATCGTGCGTGTGCGATCACAATCGACTGGTCTCTGAGTGAGATCGTTTCGCAGTAAGTCCGATTTGATCGGCCTTCCGCTTCTTACATTAGGGAAAGTATTGCAATATGGGCCGCGTCATTAAGATTTAAATTTTGCATGTCGGCGGGCGGGATAAAAGACTGCTCTTCAAACGGCCACGGGCGCAAAAGAACGTGCTACGCCGCTGTCGGGCGGGTGCGACGATGCGGATTCCTGCGCCGGTCCCGTAGGCGCCACCCGCGCCGGGCATCGCGACAGCCGGCTCGGGGTGGCGGGCTGGCCGTCGCGACGCCGGGATGGGTGGGGCGGTTGTCGAACCGAGGCCTGCCCGCCGACCAGCCGAGACGGGTGGCTGTCGTGTGGGGCTGCGTCCCGTCTCACGGGGCAAGCGAAGCGCCCCGAACCGAGCCAGGACCTCACGGACGGCTCGGGAAGGGATGACGGGCCGGCTCAGAGCCGACTGATACCTTCGGATCGTGTTCGGCTAGATGCGGACGATGGAAATCCATCCGGCGCTGACTTCCTGCCTCCGGCACTTTCGACCGCATGATACGGCCTCGATTACGCCAAATGTCGGTCTCGATCAGGAAGATGACACGCGATTATCGTGTCGTAGAATTTAGTATTGATATTTGATATCTTCATTCGCATTTTGATATTTTAAGGGAAAATTTAAGATCGATCGCTATTTTCATCGGTGTAGATGTCGGGGCTGCGCTCGGGCCATGAGAATTTGGTTCTCCAGACTTTCGATCAAGCACCGCCTTGTCGGCGTCCTGGGCCTGCTCATCGGCTGTCTGCTTCTCGTCGACGGCCTGGGTCTCCACGCGGTCGGCACCCTCGCCGATGACCAAGCCCACCTCGGCACCAACACGTTGCCGAGCGTCCGATATGCCGGCGAACTGCGCGGCGACGTCATCGATGTGCGCGTCAGCGTCGTCAACCACATCCTCTACACCGACGCTGCCCGCATGCAGGCCGAGGAGGCCGCCCTGTCAAAGAAGACAGAGGCCACGGCCGCGGCGATGCGCAACTTCGCGCCGCTGATCGGCGACGCGCGCGAGCGTGAACTCTTCGACGGGTTCCGCCGTGAATGGCAGAGCTATCTCGCGGCGATCCCCGCCGTGCTGGAATACTCGCGGACCGGGCATAAGGACTTGGCGCTGCGCGAGAGCCTCGTCGGCGTCCGCCCGCACATCAAGGCGGCCTCCCAGGCTCTCGAAGAGATCGTAGCCCTCAACAATGCCAAGGGCGAGAACGCCGTGGCGCAGGGGGTTGCGACCGCGTCCAAGGCCAAGCGGCTCATGCTCGCCATCGGCGCCTTGGCGCTCGTGGTCGCCACCATCCTCGGAACCCTGATCGTGCGGAGCATCGCCGCCCGTGTCCGGGCCGTGCTGGAACCGATGCGGCAGTTGGCGGCTGGGGATCTCGCCGTCGCGATCCCGCACCAGGGCGAGGCGAACGAGATCGGCCAGATCGCCGACGCCGTGCAGGTGTTCAAGGAGGCCGGGATCGAGGCTCGGCGGCTGGCCGCGCTGCAGGCCGAGGCCGATGCCGCCAAGATGCGCCGGGCCGAACTCCTCGACCGCATCACGCGTGATTTCGAGCGGGAGGCGGGTGCGCTCACGGGCGAGCTGACCGCGGCTGCAACCGAGATGGAGGCGACCGCCGCATCGATGACGGAGATCGCAGCGCAGACCAATACGCTCGCAGTCAGCGTCGCGGTTGCAGCCGAACAAACGTCCGGCAACGTGCAGCAGGTTGCGAGCGCGACCGACGAGATGGCGGCCTCCGTCCAGGAGATCAGCGGACAGGTGACGCATTCGGTCGCGATCGCCGGCGCGGCCATCGCGCGCGCCCAGGAGACGGGCACCATCATTCAGGAGCTGTCCGACAGCGCCGACCGGATCGGCGTTGCGGCGGGCCTGATCTCGGGCGTGGCGAGCCAGACCAATCTGCTCGCCCTCAACGCCACCATCGAGGCGGCCCGCGCGGGGGAGGCCGGGCGCGGCTTCGCCGTGGTGGCCGCGGAGGTCAAGACACTGGCCGAGCAGACAGCCCGGGCGACGCAAGAGATCAGCGCCCGGATCGGTGCGATCCAGTCCGCCACGCGCGGCGCGGTCGAGGCGGTCCAGGGCGTGAGCCGCACGATCGACGACATGTCCGGCATCGCCACCCACATCGCCTCGGCGATCGAGGAACAGGGCGCGGCCACGCGCGAGATCGCGCGGAACGTCCAGGAGGCCGCACACGGGACCCGGCAGGTCACGGATCACATCGGATCGGTGCGCGAGGGCGCCGGCGAAACAGGATCGGCCGCGACGCAGGTTCTCGGTGCCGCGCGCACCCTCGCCGTCCGGTCCGATGGGCTGAGCCGAGCCGTCCGCAAATTCCTGGACGAGGTCCGCGCCGCTTAGTGGGGGAGGGGCCGCGGGGATCGACGCCCGTCTGCCACGCCGATGCCGGTCCACCTCAGACGCCCTGGCACGCCCCGCCGTCTCAACCGTCCCGCGGCAGGGGGAGGCCGGTAAGGCGGCTGTGATCGTTCGCCCAAACGGTATCCTGCGGTCAGGCGCGACCTCCAGGCGGCTCTCCTGGGGCATATGTCGGCCTTCGACGCCCTCGACCGGGTGGTGCGGACGTTCCGTCGCCACGGCATCGCGCTCCCTGTGGTCGGCATGAACGCGGCGACGGCAAGCCGGGTCGAGCGGATCGGCCCGCACGACAAGCCCGGGGCGGCCTGCGCGGTCGGCGGCCTTTGATCCGACCGAAGGCCATCCGCGCGCGGGCTGGCGGTTCGTGAGGATGGTCGCCCGGCGCGCTGCTTACGGTAATCGGATCGCTCCCGGCCCCGAGGGGGCATTCGGCGCACGATTCCTGTCCGGCTTACGGGAGATGGCCAGAGCGTCCATAGCGCGGCGATCCGTCGGTCTGTCTGCGAGAGCGGCTTGTAAGGGGGCGCGGGCACTTGCCTGCCCTATGCCGACATGCTCCCAATCACCGGTCGCAGACGTCCACGATCAAGACGCCCTCGATCCAACTGGCTGTCGGGGGCGGCGGATTGGCCTTGTCGTTGTAGAGGGAGGCCGCATGGCAGATCTCATGCGAAATAAGGCAAACGTGATCGCGTTCTACGAGCTGATGTTCAATGAGTGCCGTCCACGTGAAGCAATCGAGCGGTATGCCGGCGACGCTTACATCCAGCACAACCCGCATGTGGCCACGGGCAAAGACGGCTTCATCGCCTATTTCGAGCGCATGGCGCGTGAGTGGCCGGGGAAGCGGGTGTCGGTGAAGCGGGCAATCGCCGAGGGCGATATGGTCGTGCTGCATTGCCATCAGCACTGGCCGGGCGACCACGATTACGCGGCCGTGGACCTTTTCCGTCTCGATGAGAACGGCCGGATCGTAGAGCACTGGGACGTGCTGCAGATCCTGCCAGAGGCCTCAGCCAACCCCAACGGGATGTTTTGAACGGCGACACTCGCCTCCGCATCGGCGTGCCGCACGATTCGAGGCCGGCATGCGGGCGCGTCGCGCGGGCGCTGCGGCGGGTCGTGAGCGGATGGGTGGCCTCGTCCGCTTCCGCACAAGGCTGCGTGGGGGCGGACGGGCAGGCCCCCCCCTGGCTGTCGATCCAGGGGGTTCGGTTCGGGTATGAGCCTCGCGACCGGGGCGGTGACATCAGCCCCGGTCGCGATCGGCGGGTCCTGTGGCGCTGGGATGCGTGCCAGGGCCCGCCGCCCTTGAGGCTCGTTGGCTACGGCTTGTTGGCTGGGGCCGGGTTGGTCGTCGTCGCCGGAGGCGCCGGGTTTGCCGGTGCGGTGCTGGCAGGCGGCGGAGGAGGCGGGGGTGTCTCGGCCTTCTTCTCGTCTTTGCAGGCCGTGAGCGCGAGCAGGCCGACGAGCGGCAGCAGATAGCCAATACGCATGAGCGTTCCTCCTGTTTGGACCGGGTAGGCGGTAAGGAACGTCACCCGACCGCTGTTCGATCCGGCGCGCGGTGATCCCGGCCCCGCGCCTGATGCCGGTTCATCATGGGTATGGTCGCGGCTGCCCACCGCCACCGGTCTGATTTGGATGTCCCGCGAGACCATCCGGAACAATTCTCTCACCCCGTTCCATCATCGCAGACCGCCAAATCGGGACGGCACGGAGCGGGGATCGCGAGATTCTGCTTCGGGCCGGAAACAGGCGCGGCGACGACGTCCGCGGCCCTGAATTCTTGCCCGAAGGCGGACCGGGGGAAACCCACCCCGAGCGATCGCTCCGTTCCCCACCCATGGGGCCTAGGGAAGGCTGTCATGCCTTCCCGGGAGCAGCGCGCCTCGCCCTGGTCCCGAGCAATCCGGTTCAGGTGGATGGGCGCTTCAGCGGTCTTCGACGCTCTTCATGCGCAGGCGCCGACGCGTTATACGGCAGCGCTTGAGGTCTGATGTGTTCAGGACGTGCCCAGGTGCCGGACTATGAGGAAGAAGCCCGCATCATTCGCGAGCTGACGCGGGCGGGCGCCGGACCAGACCCTTTCTCGTCGGCCGTTCGCGCCACGCGCATGCCGATGCTCATCACCGACCCGCGACAAGACGACAACCCGATCGTCTTCGCCAACGCGGCCTTCACGCGGCTGACGGGCTATGGACGCGACGCCATCATCGGGCGGAACTGCCGCTTCCTGCAGGGACCTGCGACCGACCGGGCGGACGTCGCGCGCTTGAGGAGCGCGATCGACAGCAGGACGCCGATCGAACTCGACCTCCTGAACTATAAGAAGGACGGCTCGACATTCTGGAACCGCCTCCTCGTCTCTCCCGTGTTCGGGGAAGACGGTCAGCTCACCTACTTCTTTGCGTCCCAGTTCGATGTCACCCTGGAGCGTGAACGTCTGGTTCGCCTCCAGCGCGACCGCCTCGATCTGGAGGCGGAGGTCGCGCGGCGCAATGTCGAGTTGCAGGCGAGCGAGGAGCGCCTGCGCTTTGCCCTCGAGGCGGGGCAGCTTGGAAGCTGGAGCATCAACCTCGACACGGGGCATCTGACAGCGTCCGACAGCTGCAAGGCGATCTGCGGACGCCAGCCCGACGAGCCGCTGAGTCTCGAAGAACTGCGCGCCTCCATCCACCCGGACGATCGTGCGGTCCAGCAGGACGCGATCGAGCAGGCGATCGCGAACCGGTCGCTTCTCGACGCCGAGTATCGCCTGACGACGCCCGCCGGTCAGGAGCGATGGGTCCAGATTCGGGGGAAGGCGCATTACCGGGCCGACGGGACGCCGATCCTGATCACGGGAACATCGCAGGACATCACGGACCGTCGGGCGGTTCAGAGCCATCGCGCGCTGCTGACCCGCGAACTCCACCATCGCATGCAGAATACGCTGGCCTCGCTGCAAGCCGTCGTCTCGCAGACCATGCGGCGCGCCAACTCGCTGCAGGACGCCGCCGCGACGCTGACGGCGCGCATCCAGGCGATGTCGGCCGCCAATACCCTTCTGATCACGGAGGATTTCGGCAGCGTCTCGATGCAGGGCCTCATCATGCGTTCGCTCGCTCCCTTCGGGGTCGAAGACGGCGACCGCTTTCAGCTCTCGGGACCGGATCTGCGCCTGCCCCCACAGGTTGTCGTCGCCTACGCCCTGGCACTCCATGAGCTGGCGACCAACTCGACCAAGTACGGCGCGTTGTCTGTCGCCGCGGGTGTGGTCGACGTGGCGTGGAGCGTTCAGGGCGGGAAGGAGCCTCCGCTCCTCCATATTCGCTGGCAGGAGCGCGGAGGTCCCCCGGTCGTGCCCCCGCGGCAGACGAGCTTCGGAACCCAGCTGATCAAGCGCGTTTTGGCCACGGAGATCGGTGGGCGGGTCGATATCGACTACCGCGCCGAGGGCGTCGTCTTCACAGCCGTCGCCCCATTGGCGAACGCCGACCGGGATGACCGCGCTCAGACCGAATAGCGCCGTCCGCCGGCCATCCGGTTGCTGCCCCGGGCGGACCGTCGTCGGCCCGGGCGACCCGGCTTTCGGTTGCGGGACCGCGGGAGCCACGCCCGACCTCGGGCGTTGCATGACGGGCCGTGTCGTCGAACACGGTCGCCGGTTCGATCCCGAGGTGCCGCCATGGTCGCGATCCCCAATCCGTCGCCGGATGCGCAGGACGATCACCCCGAGGCGGATCTGGACCGGGTGAACGACCTCCTCGCCGTCTGGGCGGCCCGCTCCGCCGCCGAGAGCGCCGCGCTCATCGAGCGGTTCGAGGCGATGGGCTACGAGGTCCGGGACAAGTCCGAGGACGAGATCGCCGAGATCCTCCATCGGGCACCGACCCGTGCCGCGCGAAAGACCGCGGCGCGATAGCTGAGAGTTGTAGGTAAAAAAACCTTGAAATTCTGATTTTTCCTGATATGGTGCGGCTTCGGCGCGTCCGTGGTGAACCATACGGAACAAAACATGAACAAACCTCTCAAGGGTGGCCGCGTGGCTTCGGTGAAGGCGCGACCGCGCGGCGCCGGACCTGGGGATCTGCCGGCGGATGCGTGCCGCCTTCTGGCGCGACTGGGCGAGGCGGGCGCCGATGCGCGGCCCGATCCCCTGGTTGAGGATGCGCTGGTGATCCGGCGCGGCGGCGGCGGTGTCTCGGTGGGGGGCGGGCGCTTCGCGGCCGCGGCCGGCCGGGCTCTGGCCGCGGCCGATCTGGCGACGTGGAACGAGGCCGGCACGCGGCTGACGATCACGGAGGCCGGGCGGGCGCGCCTGCGCCGGCAGGCCATGCCGGGCGATCTGGCCTTCGCGGCCCAGCACCACGACCTCGCCGTCGTGGAGGGGGGTGGTGCGGGGCCGACCCTCCGCAACGCTGCCGAGAACCCCCTGGCCTGGATGGTGCGCCGCCGCGACCGGGACGGCACGCCGCTCATCGACGCGGCGGCGTTCGAGGCCGGAGAGCGGCTGCGGCGGGACATGACCGCCGCCGCGTTGCTGCCGCGCATGGGCTCGGATTTCGGGGCCCCCCGGGTCGATGGCGGCGGTCCCCGCGACCCGGCCAGCGCGGCCGACCACGTGATCGCGGCCCGGCAACGTGTGCGCGGGGCCCTCGATGCGGTCGGGAGCGACCTGTCGGGCCTGCTGATCGACCTCTGCGGTTTCCTCAAGGGCCTGGAGCGGATCGAGGCCGAGCGGCGCTGGCCGGCCCGCTCGGCCAAGGTCGTGGCCCGCATCGCCCTGGGGCGGCTGGCCGAGCATTACGGGCTGGAGCGGGAGGCGACGGGGCCCGATCGGGGCCGCCTGCGCCTCTGGCGGGGGTGAGGCCCCTCAGGCCCCGGCGGCGAGCCGGACCGCGTCGCGGTGGATGCGTTCCGCCATCGCCCGCACGCCGTTGGAGCGCTTCGAGGTCACGTGGGCGCCGAAGCGGAGCTGCCGGAACAGGTCGAGGCCGTCGGTCTCGGCGGCCTCCCGGGGCGTCTTGCCGGTGTAGAGCGCCACCATCAGCGCCACGAAGCCGCGGACGATGAACGAATCGCTGAAGCCGTGGAGGACGAGGCGCGGCGTGCCGTCGGACGGCTCCGCCTTCGTGTCGATCCAGACCTGGCTCTCGCAGCCATGGACGCGGTTCGCCTCGGTCCGCTCCGACTCGGGCATCGGCGGCAGGGCGCGGCCCAGCTCGATCAGATACTCAAGCCGCATGTCGTCGTCTTCGACGATCTCGAAATTCTCGATGATGGTGTTGATCGGAGGAAGCATGCTCGGCCGGGTCCGGTAGGGTCCACGCCGCTATAGGCCGACCGCGCCGTCATGGCGACGGGGCCCGGCGACGCGGTCGCTCATTGCGCGGCGGGGCGGGTCGGCGGCAGGGTCAGCCACAGGGGATCGCCCGGGCTGGCATCGCCCGACACGCTGATCTCGGCCTGTGCCGCGTAGGCGGCGATGAGGCGGGGGCCGAGCTTCGGGACGTTCGACCGGCCGGAATCGGCCATCTCGCTCACCCCGGAGACGATCGACAGGCGCGCCGGGAGGCCGGACTCGATGTCGATGGCGATGGAGCAGGCGACGTGCTCGGCCGTGGCGTCCAGGCACTCGGCGACGATCTCGGCGACGATCATCCCGAGGGCGTTGGCGGTACGCGGCTCCACGAGGCCGTTCCCCGAGCCGCCGACATGGACGCTGATCCGCCCGGCCCGCCGGAGCTGCCCGAGCCCGGAGGCGAGGCGGTGGAGGTAGTCCTTGAGGTCGATCGACGCGATGTGCGGCGCCTCATGGAGATGTTGCTGCACCAGCGCGATCGCCCGGACCCGCTGGCCCAGGGCCTCGAAGCTGCCCCGGCAGGCATCCGGCGCCGCCCGGCCGTAGAGGCCGATCAGGCTGACCATCACTTGGAGGTTGTTGCGGACCCGGTGGTAGACCTCGGCCAGCAGCGCCTCCTTCTCGGCCAGCGCGTGCTCGATATGCTCCTCCGCGTGCTTGCGGTCGGTGATGTCGAAGCAGGAGCCGAGATAGCCCTGGAACCGGCCATCCTCCATGAGGGGGCGGGCCGTGTCGAGCAGCCAGCGGTACTCGCCGTCGTGCCGCCGCAGCCGGAACTCGACGGTGAACGGAGCCCGCGCCTCGAAGGCCTCGGCGACGATCCGGGCATGCCGGTCGAAATCCTCGGGATGCAGTCCGCTGCGCCAGCCGAGCCCGAGTTCAGCCTCGAGGGGGCGTCCGGTGAATTCCAGCCAGCACTCGTTGTGGTGGATCGCGTGACCGGCCTCGTCCGAGCGCCACATCATCAGGGGCACGACGTCGGCGAATCGCTTGAAGCTGTCGCTCAGGGCAGCGGCTTCCGCGGTCCCCTGTGCCGGACCCCGACCAGGATCCCCCGAGGGGCCGTTATCCGGCGGTTGTGCCGCGCCGGACCCTGGTGGCTCACCGACCATTCTGTACCCGATTCACTTTGACGAACTGCGTAAAAGGCGATGCCTGCGTGCGGATGGCGCCGGTCAACGTGTCGACCGGACGGCCGTTCCGGTCTTCCACCGCCTTCAACAGCGCACTTTCGGCGACGATAGCCGCGATACCTTTCGAGCCCGTTCCGCGCCCCGCCGCCCTGCGCGCCCGGACCGGGGCGCACGGCCGGACCGCACGCGCCGGCGAGCCGGTCGGACAGACCGGCCATCATGCGGGAGCGACAACCTGTGAGTGACGATGAGATAACTTTAGATAGTTCGTGACGCGATGCTCTGGTTGTGTCTGATGGTGTTTGACACAACCTTGAGGGCGCCGTGCTGCCTGGCCCGATCGCGACCGTTCCCATCCTCCGCCGGAGAGGCGCCGGTGGCGACGCCAGCCGGTGGCGGATCACGCTGCGGCCCAGAGCCTTCCGCCGGGGCGCTGCCCGCTGGTGCGCCCTCGGTGGCTGCCTCCTCCTCGCCATGGCGGGCAGTGCGACCGCGCGGCCCTTCTCCGAACCGGACGACCGGAACCTCGACCGGCACGGCCATTACCGGAGCCGGGACGGATCCGAGGTCCATCAACCGGCCAAGAGCCTCGACGGCGCCAAACCGGCCGGCGCCACCGCCAAGTGCCGGGACGGGACGTGGAGCTTCAGCCATACCCATCGCGGCACCTGCTCCCGCCACGGCGGCGTCGCCCGGTGGGAAGGCTGAAGCCCAGGGCGATCTCTGCCTTAAATCCTATCCTGGGCCAAGAATAGGAATTTGCGCTTGACACCGTCGCGCTGCCCGTGTATCAACACGGCACGGTCGAGACGTGTGCGGAGAGACGCCGATGTGGCCACCTCCTCCCAGCCGGGCGGATAGCCGCGCCGAGGCCCTGAAGCTTCTCCGAGAGACCGATCTGCCGTTCGACGCGATCAGCGCCCGCCTCGGTGTCCATCCGAGCACGGTCCGCACCTGGAACGTCCGGGCCGGCTGGCTGAGACCGCGGAAGCATCGGCCCAGGCTCCTGACGGCGCGGTGGCCGGCGGCGCGTCGGGCGGCGCTGATCCGCCTGCTCTGCACCCCGGGCGCCGATCCCGGCGACGTCACCGAGATCCTGGGACTCGGCCGGCTCGATGCCGCGATGCTGGCCTCGGCCTTCGGGGCGGATCTGCCGCCGACTTTGATCCGGCGCGGCGACCCGGCGACCGATCCGGCGACCCTGCGGACGCATCTGCGCGCCCACATCCTCCGGCAGATCGCCGCCTTCGACGCGACGCTGAGCGGGGTGGGGCCGGCCGCGCGCGACTCCGCCCGGATCCTGCGCGACCTCGGCGGGCTCAAGCGGCTCCTCGACACGGTGGATGCGGACAGGGCGCGGAGCGCGGGGGAGGAGGGGGGCGATGGGAGCGAACCCGACCTGCCCGCCCTGCGCGCGGAGATCGCGCGACGCTATGCTGGCTTTATCGGCGGCCGGACGGCTGCCTGACTTCCTCGGGACCCTGCCTCAGGACCTGCTCCGGGCCCTGGCCGGCGACTGGCTGCATCAGGCCCGGCCCGATCAGCTGCCGCCGCCCGAGCCCTGGACCACCTGGGCGGTGATCGGCGGCCGCGGCAGCGGCAAGACCCGCACCGGGGCCGAGTGGGTCGACGCCCTCGCCCGGGGCGATCCGGCCTTCACCGAGGACCCGGTCGGACGGATCGCGCTCGTGGGCGAGACCCATCTCGACGTGCGCGACGTGATGGTCGACGGTCCCTCGGGACTCCTCGGCCTGCCGGCGCGGGGGCGCGCCCGCCCGGTCTGGTCGCCGAGCCGCCGCCGCGTCGAGTGGAGCAACGGTGCGGTCGCGCTGGCCTTCTCGGCTGAGGAGCCGGACGCCCTGCGCGGTCCGCAATTCGGCGCCGCGTGGTGCGACGAGGCCGCCAAATGGCGCCGGCCGGACGCCGCCTTCGACATGCTGCAATTCGGCCTGCGCCTCGGCGCCCGGCCGCGCAACTGCGTGACGACGACCCCCCGGCCGGTGCCGCTGATCCGCCGCCTGCTCGCCGATCCGCGCACGGTGGTGAGCCGGGCCCGGACGCATGACAACGCCGCGCATCTCGCGCCGGACTTCCTCGACCAAGTGGTCGGGCGCTACGCCGGCACCCGGCTCGGCCGTCAGGAACTCGACGGCGAGCTCATCGCCGACCGGGACGACGCCCTGTGGAACCGCGCCGCGCTGGAGGCGGGCCGGGTCGCCGCCGCGCCCGATCTCGGCCGGATCGTCGTAGCGGTGGATCCCCCGGCCGCCTCCGGGGCGCGCTCGGATGCCTGCGGGATCGTGGCGGCCGGGCGCGCGGGGGGGCACGCCTACGTCCTGGCCGATGCGAGCCTCGCCCGCGCCACCCCGCAGGCCTGGGCGGGTACGGCGCTGGCGCTCTATCACCGGCTCCAGGCCGACGCCCTCGTGGTCGAGGTCAACCAGGGTGGCGAGATGGCCGCCGCCGTGCTCGGCCAGTGCGACCCCGCGGTGCCGGTCACGCGGGTGCACGCCACGCGCGGCAAGTATCTCCGCGCCGAGCCGGTCTCGCTGCTCTACGCCCGCGGACTGGTCCACCATGTCGGGGCGTTCCCGGCGCTGGAGGACGAACTGTGCGATTTCGGGCCGGACGGCCTGTCCGGCGGGGCCTCGCCCGACCGGCTCGACGCCCTCGTCTGGGCGCTGACGCATCTGATGCTCGGGCCGCAGGCCGAGCCGCGGATCCGGCGGCTTTGACCGCGGCGTCTAGAAAACAATTCGGCGCGCTTCCGTGAGAAGCGCGCCGGAGGTGGTTCGTGGTCTCTGGAACGAACTGCATCCTGTATACACAATGTCGTGCGCCAAAGCTGTAGCTGTCCTGCCACGGCGTGCCGTCCCGTGCTGGGAATCCCCACCACAATTCTTTCCGCTTGTGCGACGGCGGCGGGTGGATCGGGCCGCGCATCCTGGGGGCACGATCCTTGCCGTCAGCTGGGGGCGCCGCAGGCGCGCCCGGCATCCAGGACCCCGGGCCCTCGGCGGGTCCTGCAATCCGGACGGTCCAGCACGGGGGGCGCCGTCACGGAGGCGCGGTCAGGGTCCGCAGGGCGGCCCGGACGTCGGCCAGGGAGCCGACCAGGGCATAGCAGGCGAAAGCATGCGCGCCGGCGGCGGCGTGCGCCACCCGGAACCGGCAGCTCAGGCGGTTCGCTCCGGCCTCGGCGTCGACCGCGAAGCCGGGTCGCGGCGCGTCGGGCTCCTGCTCCGGCGGGCCCGGCGCCCAGACCGCCAGGGCGTGCGAGCCCTCCGGCGTCGCCAGGATCACGGGGTCCGGCCGCTCCCCCGGTTCGGGATCGAGGGGCGCGATCCCGCCGCTGGCCGGGTCGAAGCGCCAGGCCGACGAGAATTCCGCCGGCACGGCGGCGGCGAGGGGTTCGAGCCGGAGCGCCGCCGCGGCCTCGGCCAGGTCGAAGCGGGCCTGCACCTCCACGGCGTTGCCGAGGCCGGGCAGGCCGAGGGCAATCCGCTTGTGCAGGATCGGGGCGGGCAATGCCGCGGCCGCGGCGCCCGTCGGGCAGTCTGACGGGGGCTCGTCGGCGGGATCCGACGGCCCGTCCCAGGCCATGCGGGTCTCGGTCTCGGCCCAGCTCCGCCCGGCGCGCAGGGCGCGGAGACGGCGGGCGGCGGGTTCGCCGGTGGGGTCCTGCGGGGTGCCCGCCTCGCTCGCCTGGCGGCAGCCGCCTCCGGACCCGACCTCCGCCCGCGCCTGCAGGGCATCGCCCGGTTCGGTATCGGCCAGGAACGTGACGCCGTCCCAGGTCAGGGTGTCCACCGCTCCGGCGACCCGCCGGGACAGGCGCAGGCTGATCTCGGACCGGCCGAAGGGGCGCGCCAGGATCAGGGTTCCATCGGGTTCCGGCCAGAGGGGCGCGGGCCCGGGCGCATCCCCGGCCCGGGCGGGCACGGCGAGGAGCGCCGCGACGAGGCCGCCGAAACGGGCGGCGCGGAAGCGCGCCCGGAACCGCGCCTGGGGCCGTGTGGGGAACCGGGGCTGCATCGCGTGACCATAGCTCAGGAACGGACCGGCATGTCGACCCTCCTCGAACGGCTGGCGCGGGTGGCGCGCCGCGCCAGCGGCGGCCCGGCGCTCGCCACCAAGGCCGCCGCGGCCCCGGCCTTCGCCCTCTATGCCGAGGGCCGGGCCAGCTGGACGCCCCGCGATCCGGCGGCCCTCGCCCGGGCCGGCTACCAGGCCAACCCGGTGGTCCACCGGGCGGTGCGGCTCGTCGCCGAGAGCGCCGCGAGCCTGCCGCTGATCGCCACCGGCCCCGGGGCCGAGCGGGCGGGCGCCCTCCTGGCGCTGCTGGCGCGGCCGAACCCCCGGGAGAGCGGCACGCACCTGCTTGAAACCGTCTATGCCGACCTCCTGCTCGGCGGCACGGCCTATCTCGAGGCGGTGAGCCTCGACGGGCGGATCGCGGCGCTCCAGGCTCTCCGGCCCGGGCGCATGCGGATGCTGCCGGGCCCGGACGGCTGGCCGACGGCCTATCTCTACACGGCGGGCGGACGCAGCCGCCGGTTCGATCTGCCCGAACCCGGGGCCGCCGTGGCGCCGATCCTGGCGCTGGCGCTGTTCCACCCGGACGACGAGACCGGCGGCCTCGCCCCGATCGCGGCCGCCGCCGCGGCCCTCGACATCCACAACGCCGCGAGCGCCTGGAACAAGGCGCTCCTCGACAATGCCGCCCGGCCGTCCGGGGCCCTGGTCTTCGGAGGGGCGTCGCTGTCCGAACCGCAATTCGACCGGCTGAAGGCGGAGCTGGAGGCGAATTACCAGGGGGCCGCCAATGCCGGCCGTCCCCTGCTGCTGGAGGGCGGCCTGGACTGGAAGCCCCTGGCGCTGTCGCCGCGGGACATGGATTTCGTCGCGGCCAAGAACGCGGCGGCCCGGGAGATTGCCCTGGCCTTCGGCGTCCCGCCGCTGCTGCTGGGGCTGCCCGGCGACAACACCCACGCCAACTACGCCGAGGCCAACCGCGCCCTCTACCGCCAGACCCTGATCCCCCTCGCCACCCGCACCGCGCAGGCGCTGGCCGGCTGGCTGGAGCCCGCCTTCGGCCCCGTCGACCTGGAGCCGGACCTCGATCGGATCGAGGCGCTGGCGGTGGAGCGGGAATCCCTGTGGCGCCGGGTCGAGGCCGCCGATTTCCTGTCGGTGGCTGAGAAGCGCGAGGCGGTGGGCTACCCGCCAGCGATGCCGCAGGAGCCGGGTTCCCGGTGAGGCGCAGGTCTCCCTCCTCCCGGCGCGGGGGAGGGAGGGCCCGTGGCAGTTCCGAACGTCCCCTCACGACCCGCTTCACGCGAGGATCCCCCCATGGACGGGCATTTCTCCGGCTATGCCAGCCTCTTCGGCGTGCCCGATCTCGGCCGCGACGTGGTGGTGCCCGGCGCCTTCGCGGTGAGCCTCGCCCGGCGTGGGGCCGCGGGGGTGCGGCTCCTGTTCCAGCACGACCCCGCCGAGCCGATCGGCCGGTGGCTCGCCCTGCGCGAGGATGGCCGCGGCCTGTTCGCGGAAGGCCAGCTCAACCTCGCGGTGCAGCGCGCCCGGGAGGTCGACGCCCTGATGCGCGGCGGCGGCCTCGACGGGCTGTCGATCGGCTTCCGCACGCTGCGCGCCCGGAAGGGCGCCGGCGGCGAGCGCCGGCTCCAGCAGGTCGAACTCTGGGAGATCTCGCTCGTGACCTTCCCGCTGCAGCCGGGGGCGAGGGCGAGCCCCAGCCCCGAGCCGGATCCGGAGGCCGACGCGATCCGCGGCCTCGCCGGCCTGATCGCACCGCTCCGCACCGCCAGACCCGCCGCCCGGCCTCGGCTGGCCGCGCGGTCCTGACTTTCACCCCGCCGACGAGGCTCACGATGGACGCCCAGACCCTGAACACCGATTCCGCCTTCGCGACGAAGAGCGGCCTGCCTCTTCTGGAGAACAAGGCCGCGCAACCCGAGGGCGGCCCGGTCCGCTCGGCCCTCGACGAGCTCGCCGCCGCCTTCGCGGCCTTCAAGGAGACGAACGACGCCCGGATCGACCAGATCGAGGGCCGCCTCGGCGCAGACGTGCTCACGGAGGAGAAGCTCGCCCGGATCGACGCGGCCCTCGATGCCGCCCGCACCCGCCTCGACCGGATCGCCCTGGAGCGGGCCCGGCCGCCCCTCGGGCAGCCGGACGTCCGCGAGGCGGGGGCCGCGCACGAGCACAAGGCCGCCTTCGATCTCTACGTCCGGGCCGGCGAGAGCGGCGGCCTGAAGCGCCTGGAGGCCAAGGCCCTGTCGGCCGGCTCCGGGCCGGACGGCGGCTACCTCGTCCCCGACACGATCGAGCGCACCGTGCTGACGCGCCTCGGCCAGGTCTCGCCGATCCGGTCGATCGCCAGCGTGCAGCAGATCTCGGGATCCCAGTACAAGCGAGCGGTCTCGGTGGGCGCGCCGGTGACCGGCTGGGCCGCCGAGACCGCGCCACGACCGGAGACCGCCGCGCCGGCCCTGTCGGAGATCGCGTTCCCCGCTATGGAACTCTACGCGATGCCCGCCGCCACCCAGACGCTTCTCGACGATGCCGTGGTGGATCTCGACGCGTGGCTCTCGGCCGAGGTGGAGACCGCCTTCGCCGAGCAGGAGGGCGTCGCCTTCGTGTCCGGCAACGGCGCGAGCCGCCCGCGGGGCTTCCTCAGCTACGACACGGTCGCCAATGCCGCCTGGGTGCCGGGCAAGCTCGGCACGATCGCCACGGGGGCGGCCGGGGCCTTCCCGTCCGCCAGCCCGGCGGACGTGCTGTTCGATCTGGTCTACGGGCTGCGGGCGGCCTACCGGCAGAATGCCGGCTTCGTCATGAACCGGCGCACCCAGAGTGCGATCCGCAAGTTCAAGGATGCGGAGGGCAACTACCTCTGGCAGCCGCCGCTCGCCGCCGGCCGGTCCGCCACGCTGATCGGCTTCCCGGTCACCGAGGCCGAGGCGATGCCGGATCTCGCCAAGGACAGCCTGTCGGTGGCCTTCGGCGATTTCCGCCGGGGCTACCTCGTGGTCGACCGCACCGGGATGCGGGTGCTGCGCGACCCGTACTCGGCCAAGCCCTACGTGCTGTTCTACACCACCAAGCGCGTCGGCGGTGGGGTGCAGGATTTCGACGCGATCAAGCTGTTGAAATTCTCCTGAGGGGATGCCGCGTCGCTCCCCTCGGCGCTTTCGGATCGCCGCGCCGGTTCATCCGCGATGCGCGCTCCTCCGCCGTCAGGGAGAACCGGGACGGGGGGCGTTCGGACGTCACCGGACCGCTCGGTCCAGAGCCGCCCTCACCCTTGGCCCCTCCCCACAGGGGGAGGGGGGATTGCACGCGTCCGGGACGGCGCCGGTCTCGGACGGGGACGTGTGATCCCTCGGGCCAGCGCCTTCAGAAGGACCGCGCGCCTTCAGCGGCCCGGATTGCCGTCGCGCAGGGCGCCGGTCGGCTCTTGGACGTGGGCCTCCAGGAACCAGAGGTGCTTGTCGACCGCCCGGGAGATCTCGGTGAACAGGTCGGCCGTGCCGGGATCGCCCGCTTCGTCGGTCTCGTCGATGTTCTCGCGCACGGCGTTGGCGTAGCCGGCATAGCTGTCGATCAGCGCCGCGACGTGGTCGGCGATGGCGTAGATGCCGGTCGGGTAGGGCGGCAGCTTCGTGCGCTCGGCGACCACCTGGGCCGATCCGAAGGCCGTGGCGCCGAGCTGCACCGCGCGCTCGGCGACCTTGTCGTTGAGGTCGTCCAGCTCGGTGCGGAACCCGTCGAGCATCTCGTGGATGCCGATGAACTGCGGGCCCTTCAGGTTCCAGTGCGCCTGCTTGATCGCCAGGGCGAGGTCGATGCCGTCCGCGAGCCGTGCGTTCAGGGCGTCGATCGAGACCTTCTTGGCGTTCGAGTCGGTGTCGTTGCGGGTCTTGTGGGTCCGGGGTGTGGTGCTGGTGCCGCTCTCGGCCATGCTTTCGCTCCGTCAGTCGAAAAGGTTCGGATGCGAAAGTGCCGGTGCGGCCTCAGGTTCCCGCAGCCGCGACGGATCCGCGGCGGCGGGACTGTTTCGCCGCAGGGCGCGCCTAGCGGTTGCGGCCGGGGCGCGCCATCCAGTCCGACCGGTTGCCGCGGGAGGCCGCCTCGCCGACCTGGATCCGCTGCAGTTCCGCCGAGCGCGAGGCGATCCAGCCGGCATGCTCGGCCACCGGCGTCACGGCGGTGAAGCCGCCGCAGGCGGTGCGGCGCGTGCCCTGCTGCAGGGCCCCGCTCGACCAGCTCACCACGCCGACGATCCGGTAGCCGCCGGGGCCTCCGGTCAGGATCGGGCCGCCGGAATCGCCCAGGCAGGCACCGGCGCCCGAGGTCTCGGCCATGCGCCGCCGGTCGGTCACGACGGTCACCCGGTTGGCGACCTGCAGGGAGCCGATCGACACGAGATGGGCGAGACGCAGGACCCGCGCCGAGTTCCGCCGGTTCTCCGCCACCACGCCGAAGCCCGCGATGTCCACCGGCTCGCCGTTGCTGATCGAGCCGGCGCCCCGGGGATCGAGGGGCACGTAGTCGTTGCCGAGCGGCTGCTCGAGCTTGAGCAGCGCCAGATCGACGCCGGGCTGATCCTCGGGGGTCGTCCCGGGCACGAAGTCCGGGTGCATGGAGGCGGCGATCACCGGGGTCCGGTGCTGCCGGAAGCTCCGGTCGACGCTGATCACCGTGTATCCGGCGGGGCGCATGACGCAGTGGGCGGCGCTGAGCACGAGGTCCGGGGCGATCAGTGTCCCCGAGCAGATCTCGCCCTCGGTGCTCTCGATGCGCACCACGAAGCTGCGCGCGCCGTTCGGATCCCGCGTCGTCGCGCCGTTGATCACCGCGGCGGCGGGCGTGGGGAGCAGGCCCGTCAGGGCGCCGAGCAACGACACGCCGAGCAGGCCGCCCCACAAGCCGCCCCTCAGGCCGCCGCGCAGGCTGCGCTCGCGGGGGCCGGCCGTCCGGATCGGGCGAGGGGACATCGGGATCTCCGGGCGCGCGCTCTGCGCGGGTGGGGGCGCCGGATGCGGGAGGCGGCGCGCGGTGAGCCTAGAGCAAGGCAAGTGCCCGGCCAAGCTGAGGTTCCCTGCGCACACGTCGCCGTGACGTTACTCCGTCCAGCGCGCGGTCCGGTTCCAGCCACCGAGCACGCGATCGATCCAGCCGCGCTGCGGCCCCGTCAGGATGCCCTGGGTCAGGCCGCCGCAGGCGCCGCCGATCCAGGCCGACAGCGCCAGGACGGCCCCGTCCGGTCCCGCGATCGGGCCGCCGGAATCCCCCTGGCAGGCGCCGCCGCCCGTGCCCTTCAGCCAGACCAGGACCCGGCTCGGCCCGTAGGGCTCGATCACCGGCAGCCCGACGCTGCGATAGGTGCCGGTGGAGCGCGGATCGCCGGGCTTGGCCGCGCCGTAGCCCGACAGGGTCAGGATCTCGCCCGCCCGGGCCGGGGCGGCGCTCAGGGTCACGGGCGCGAAGCGGGTCGGCAGCGGCGTCGCGGTGCGCAGCAGCGCGAGGTCGATGGAGCGCCGCCGGGCCGCGGCCGCGCCGGGCGCGTAGCCCGGATGCAGCGCCTGCGCGGCGACGTCGACGAGGACCGGTTCGCCGGCGGCGTCGCGGAAATGGACGCGGTGCTCCCTTGCGTCGGCGAGGCAGTGGCCGGCGGTCAGCACCGTGTCGGGGGCGAGCACCACGCCGGTGCAGACGCCGCCCTTCGACGACAGGACCATCACGGCCCCGCCGGCCGGGGCCTCGGTGCCGCCGACCACCGCCAGCGCCGGGAGGGCGGCGAACGCCAGGATCGGCGCCAGGGCCGCCGCGAAGGCCGCCGCAAGGCTCCCCCCCGCCGGGTGGCGCACCGGGCGGCGCTTCGAGATCGGCATCGGACCACCTGCAGAGAGACGCGCGATGATCCCGTTACGCATCGAGGCCGCCGCCGTCGAGCCGGTGGGCGTGCCCGACCTGCGCGCCTACCTGCGGTTCGAGTCCGATGCGGGCGCCGACGAGGACGGGCTGCTCCAGGCCCTGATCAGTGCGGCGCGCGCGAGCCTGGAGATCGAGACCCGCCGGATCCTGATCCCGGGCCGCTACCGGATCGCCCTGTCCGCATGGCCGCCGGACGGGCAGGTGCCGCTGCCCCTGAGCCCCCTGGTCGCGCTCCTCCGCGCCGGCTTCGCGCAGGCTTCGGGGGGCGTCACCGACCTCGCCGCGGGGCTCGTGCGCCTCGGCCCCGATCCGGGCGAGGCGCCGTCCCTGCGCATCGATCCCGCCGTGCCGGATCCCGCCGGCCGCATGATCCTGATCGAGGTCGCGGCGGGATACGGCGGCGACGGGCCGCCGCTCCCCGAGCCTCTGCGCCTCGCGATCCTGCGTCTCGCCGCCGCCCGCTACGAGCATCGCGGCGACGAGCCCGATGCCGCCCGTACCGACGCGGCCGAACTCGCCGCGCCGTTCCGGCGGATGCGGCTCTGACACGGCTGTGACGCTCGCTCCCGGAGTTTCCCCGATGGCGTCCTCGTCCCAACACCCGCCCCTCGGCGCGCGGCGCCGCCGCTTCGTGCTCGAACGGCCCCTGGAAGAGCCGGACGGCTTCGGGGGCGTGCTGCGCCGCTACGTGGCCGGCCCAGTCCTGTGGGGGGCCCTAGCCCCGGCGGGGATGGCCGATCGCCCGGCCGGCGGCCGCACCGACACGCTGCCCGCCTACCGCGTCACCCTGCGGAGCCGGGCCGAGCTCGACCCGACCATGCGGCTCGCCGCCGGCCCCCGCCGCTTCGCGATCCGCGCCGTCACCGAGCCGGATGCGCGGGGCCGCGACCTGATCTGCCACGTCGAGGAACTGCCCCGGGAGGGCCGGTCGTGAGCGATCCGGGCCCGCTCCTGGCGCTCCGCGCCGGCCTGATCGCCCGCTTCGCCGCCGATGCCGCCCTTGCGGCCCTGCTGGGCGGCCGGGTCCGGCTCTACGACGAGCCGCCGCGGGGCACGCTCCCGGTCTACGCTCTGTTCGGCGACGCCGAGATCACGGACGATTCCGTCGACGGCGCCGAGCGCCACCGGCACAGCCACGCGATCGTGGTGATCGCTCAGGCCGGCTCGGTGCGCACCGCCCTCGACGCCGCGGCGCGGATGGCGGCCCTGCTGCAGGACGCCGCGACGCCGCCCGTCCTCCCCCTTGCGGGCTGCCGGCTCGTCACCCTGCGGGTGCGGGCCGTCCGCGCCCACCGCGACGCCCGGACCGGCGAGGCCCGCGCGAGCCTGACGGTCGAGGCCGTCACCGAGACCCTGTGAGGAGAAGGCCGATGGGCGCGCAGAAGGGCAAGGACCTGCTGATCCGGGCCGGCGACGGCGCGGGCGGCTTCACGGCGGTGGCGGGCCTGCGCAGCCGCCAAATCACCCTCAACGCCGAGACCGTCGACGTCACCAACGCCGATTCCGCCGGGCGCTGGCGCGAATTGCTGGCCGGCGCCGGGGTGCGCCGGGCCGCGATCGCCGGCTCCGGCGTGTTCCGCGACCAGGCGTCGGATGCGCGCCTGCGGCTGCTGTTCTTCGAGGGCGCGGTCGAGGTGTTCCAGATCGTGATCCCGGCCTTCGGGACCCTGGAGGGACCGTTCCAGATCGCGAGCCTCGAATACCGGGGCGACCATGCCGGCGAGGTGACCTTCGACATGAGCCTCGAATCCGGCGGCGCACTCGCCTTCGCGGCGGCCTGAATCCCATGGCCAACCGGATCCGCGGCGAGGTGCCGCTCGACCTCGGCGGGCAGCGCTACACCCTCTGCCTCACCCTCGGGGCGCTGGCCGAGCTGGAGACCGCGCTCCAGGCCGGCGATCTTGCGGGCCTCGCCGCGCGCTTCGCGGGCGGGCGCGTCTCGGCCCGCGACCTGATCGCCCTTCTGGGCGTCGCCCTGCGGGGCGGCGGCCACGATCTCGACGACGCGGCGGTGGCGCGGCTGCCCCTGGCGGGGGGGCTCGATGCCGTCTCGGCCGCCCTGGGGGACGTCCTGGCGGCCGCCTTCGGGGAGGCGCCGGGCCCGGCAAACCCTCCCTAGAGCCGGATGCGGATCTGCCGCCGCGTCCGGCTCCGGGCCGCTTCCCCTGGGACGACGCCCTGGCCCTCGGCCTCGGCGCTCTGGGCTGGCGGCCCCGCGATTTCTGGTCGGCGACCCCGCGCGAATTCGCCGCCGCGCTCGGCCGGCGCGGCGGGCCGGAGCCCCTGACCCGCGCCGCCTTCGCGCGGCTGCTCGCCGCCTATCCCGATCCGACATGAGGCGCTTCGATGGCCGAGACCGACACGCAGACCGACGACCGGATCAGGCAGCTCGAGACCCTCGACCGCCTGGCGCAGACTTTCGGCCGCAGCCTCGACACGGCCCTGACCCGCGGGGCCGCCTCCGGTCGCAGCCTCGACGGGGTGCTCGGCACGATCGGGGCGCGCCTGGCCGGCGTGGCGGCGCGGGCGGCGGCCGGGCCGATCCAATCGGGCGTCACGGGCCTCATCGGCGCGATGCTGGGCTCGGGCTCGGAGACCGGCTTCGCCCGGGGCGGCGTGTTCCGGGGCGGCCGCGTCCAGCCCTTCGCCGCCGGCGGTGTCGTGGCCGCACCGACCTACTTCCCCATGGCGGGGGGCGCCGGCCTCATGGGCGAGGCCGGCCCCGAGGCGATCCTGCCCCTGGGCCGCGGTCCGGACGGGCGGCTCGGCGTCGCCGCGGGTGGCGCTCAGGCCCGGCCGGTTTCCGTGACCGTCAACATCGCGACTCCCGACCCGGGAGCCTTCCGCCGCTCCGAGGCCCAGGTGACCGCGAGCCTCGCCCGGGCGGTGGCGCGCGGCCAGCGGGCGACGTGAGGGATCCCGCCGCCGACGCCCCGCTCCAACCGCCGAGTTCGCCATGGCCGACGACTTCCACGAGGTGCTGTTCCCCCTCGACGTGTCCCTGCGCGCGAGCGGCGGCCCGCAGCGGCTCACCGAGATCGTGACCCTGGCCTCGGGCCGGGAGCACCGGAACGGCCGCTGGGCCGATTCCCGCCGCCGCTACGATGCCGGGTTCGGCATGCGCGGCCTCGACGCGCTGCATGTTGTGCTCGCCTTCTTCGAGGAGCGGCGCGGGCGGCTCTACGGCTTCCGGTTCCGCGACCGGGTCGACGGCCGCTCCGGGCCGCCCGGCCGGCCGATCGGGCCCCTCGACCAGCCTCTCGGCACGGGTGACGGCACCGCGACCACCTTCCCCCTGGTGAAGACCTACGGCGCCGGTCTCGCGACCTATCGCCGCCGGATCGCCAAGCCGGTGGCGGGCAGCGTCCGGGTGGCGGTCTCGGGCCGGGAGATCGAACCCGGCGCCTTTGCCTGCGATCCGACCACCGGTCTCGTCACCTTCGCCTCCGGCCAAGTCCCGCCCCCGGGCGCCGCGGTGACGGCGGGCTTCGCCTTCGACGTTCCGGTCCGCTTCGACACCGACGCGCTGACCATCGACCTCGCCGCCTTCACGGCCGGGGAGATCCCGAAGGTGCCGCTCGTCGAGATCGTGCCCTGAGGAGGCGTGAGGCCATGCGCGACATCCCGGAGGCCTTCGCGGCCCATCTCGCGGGCGGCGTGACCACCCTGTGCCGCTGCTGGTCCCTCCGGCGGCGCGACGGGCTCGCCCTCGGCTTCACCGACCACGACCGCGACCTGACCGTCGCGGGCCTCGTCCACGCCGCCCGCACCGGGCTGGAGGCGGCCGAGGCCAGCGCCGAACTCGGCTTCGCGGTCTCGGGCGGCGACGTGGCCGGGGCGCTCAGCAGCCTCGGCCTCACCGAGGCGGACATCGCCGGCGGCCTCTACGACGGCGCCGCGGTGGAGACCTGGCTGGTGGACTGGACCAACCCCGAGACGCGGCTTCTCATCGACGTCGCCACCATCGGCGAGGTGCGCCGCGACGGGGACGCCTTCGTGGCGGAGCTGCGCGGCCTCGCCCACCGGCTCGGCGCCGAGCGAGGCCGCACCTACCGGGCGACCTGCGGTGCCGATCTCGGTGATGCGCGCTGCCGGGTGGACCGCGCCGCGTGGACGACCACCGGCCGGGTGACCGGCGTGCCGGAGCCGGCCACGCTCGCGGCGACGCTCGTCGGCGCCTTCGCGGACGGCCTGTTCACCGGCGGGCGGCTCACCTGGACCGCGGGGGCCAATGCCGGGCTCGCGGCGGATCTGCGCCTCCAGCTCGGATCCCTGATCGAGCTCTGGACCGTGCCGCCCCGGCCGGTCGCCGTCGGCGACGGCTTCAGCCTCACGGCCGGGTGCGACAAGCGCCTCGCCACGTGCCGCGACCGCTTCGCCAACGCGGTCAATTTCCAGGGCTTCCCGCACATGCCCGGCAACGACGCGGTGATGCGCGCGGTGCCGGGCTCCGACCACGTCCTCGACGGCGGGAGCCTGTTCCGATGAGCGCGATGCGGCGGGATATCGGTGTTGCGGCGCTCGGCGAGGCGCGCCTGTGGCTGGGCACGCCCTACCGGCATCAGGCCTCGCTCCGGGGCGTAGGGTGCGACTGTCTGGGCTTGCTGCGCGGGGTCTGGCGCGGGCTCTACGGCGACGAGCCGGAGGGGCCGCCCCCCTATTCGGGAACCTGGGCGGAATCGGCCGCGCCCGGGACCGACCCCCTCACCGAAGCGGCCGCCCGCCACCTCGTGCCGGTGCCGGGACCCCTGGCGGATCTGGCGCCGCGGGCGGGCGACGTCCTGCTCTTCGCCTTCCGCCGCCACCTGCCGGCGCGCCACTGCGCCATCGCCACCGGCGACGGCGCCATGATCCATGCCCACGACGGCGCGGTGGTCGCCGAGGTGGCGCTCACCGGCTGGTGGCGTCGGCACATGACGGGGGTGTTCCGGTTTCCGGACGTCCCGTCGGGCCGCCGCGGCGTCGCCGAGTCCGACCTGCGGCCCGGCCGCGGTGCGCATCGAGACCGGCGGATCGATTGCGAACAGGTCGATCTCGGAGCTCCGTCATGGCGACGCTGATCCTGTCCTCGGCCGGCGCGGCCGTGGGCACCGCCCTCGGCGGTCCGATCGGCGGCATGATCGGTCGGGCGCTCGGCTCGGTCGCGGGCGCGGCGCTGGGCGGCGCCCTGTCGGGGTCCGGGCGATCTACGCGCTTCGTCGAAGGGCCGCGGCTCGCCGACGTGGCCGGGCTCACCTCCACCGAGGGCGATCCGATCCCGCGGGTCTACGGCCGGGCGCGGATCGGCGGCACCCTGATCTGGGCGACCCGTCCGCGGGAGGTCGCCAACACCGCGGTGCAGCGCGCCGCCGCGCCCGCCAAGGCCATGGGCGGCCTGACGGGCGGCCAGAGGACCGTCACGACCCGCTACACCTACTTTGCCAACCTCGCGGTCGGTCTGTGCGAGGGCGAGATCGCCTTCGTCCGCCGGATCTGGGCGGACGGCAAGGAGATCGACCAGGTCGGCCTGAACCTTCGGGTCCATACCGGCGGCCCCGGCCAGGAGCCCGACCCGCTCATCGTCGCCAAGGAGGGGGCTGAGAACGCGCCGGCCTATCGCGGCCTCGCCTATGTGGTGTTCGAGAACCTGCCGCTCGCCGCCTTCGGCAACCGCGTCCCGCAATTCGCCTTCGAGGTGATCCGCCCGGTCAACGGCCTGTTCGGCCGGGTGCGGGCCGTCGACCTGATCCCCGGCGCCAGCGAGTTCGGCCTCGATCCGGACCGGGTCACCGTCGATCTCGGGCTAGGCCGGACCGAGGCCGCCAACCGGCACCAGCTCCAGCGCGGCACCGACGTCGTCGCCTCCCTCGACGCCCTCCAGGCGCTCTGCCCGAACCTGCGCCGGGTCGCCGTGGTGGCGACGTGGTTCGGCACCGACCTGCGGGCGGGATCCTGCCGGGTCGTGCCGAAGGTCGAGGCCGCACACAAGCGCGCCCTGCCGGAGGATTGGAGCGTTGCCGGGATCACCCGCGACCGGGCCGAGGTGGTCTCGACCCTGCCGGACGGCAGCCCGGCCTATGGCGGCACCCCCGCGGATGCGGGCCTGACCCGGCTGGTGGCCGAGCTGGCGCGCCGGGGGCTCGCGGTGTCGCTCTATCCGTTCGTCATGATGGACGTGCCGGCCGGCAACGCGCTGCCCGACCCGCACGTCCCCGGCGCCGCGCAGCCCGCCTATCCCTGGCGCGGCCGCATCACCTGCGATCCGGCCCCGGGCCGTCCGGGAAGTCCGGACGGGACCGCCGCGGCCGACGCGCAAGTCGCGGCCTTCTTCGCGGGCGGGTACCGTGCCGCTCTGCTCCACTACGCCGGCCTCGCGGCCGGCTGGGCGGCCTCCGGGGTGCCGCTCGCGGCCTTCGTGATCGGCAGCGAGCTCGTCGGCCTCACCCGGGTGCGCGGCGCCGCCGGCTACCCGGCCGTGGACGCCCTGCGCGACCTCGCCGCCGCGCTCCGCGAACGCCTCGGCCCAGCGGTCACCCTGGTCTACGGCGCCGACTGGACTGAGTACGGCGCCCATGTCCGCGACGGCGGCGCCACGGTGCGCTTCCCCCTGGACGCGCTGTTCGCCGATCCGAACATCGGCGCCGTGGGGATCGACTGGTACCCGCCCATCTCCGATTGGCGCGACGACCCGGACCACGCCGACCTCGCGGTGACGGGCGACATCGCCGACCGGGCGTATCTCAAGGCGCGCGGCGCGTCCGGCGAGGCCTTCGACTGGTACTACGCCGACGCGGACGACCGGGCCGCCCAGACGCGCCGGCCGATCACCGACGGCGTCGCCGGCAAGCCGTGGCTCTACCGGGCCAAGGATCTCGTCGCGTGGTGGTCGAGCCCGCACGTGGAGCGCGACGGCGGCGTCGAGACCCGCAGCACCGCCTGGGTGCCGGCCGGCAAGCCGATCTGGCTCACCGAGATCGGCGTGCCGGCGGTGGACAAGGGCACCAACGGCCCCAACGTCTTCCCGGACCCGAAATCCTCCGAGAGCGCCTTCCCGCCGGAATCCCGGGCCCTGCGGGACGAGCTGATCCAGCTCCGCGGTCTGGAGGCCGTGATCGCCCGGTTCGACCCGGCCGTGCCGGGCTTCCGGGAGGCCGACAACCCGGTCTCGCCGGTCTATGGCGGCCGCATGGTCGATCCCGACGGGATTTTCGTCTGGGCCTGGGACGCGCGGCCCTTCCCGGCCTTCCCGACGGTGCGGGGCGTCTGGGCCGACAACGCCAACTGGCGGGTGGGCCACTGGATCACCGGCCGGATCGAAGGCTGCGACCTCGACCTGCTGGTCCTGAGGATCCTCGCGGATTTCGGCTTCGACGCGCCGGTCTCCGTGGAGGCCGCCGCCTATCTCGACGGCTACGTGATCGACCGGCCGCTCACGGCACGCGGTGCTTTGGAGACGCTGGCGCAGGTCTACGGCCTCGACGTCTCGGCGGTGGCCGGGACCCTGCGCCTGCGCGGTCCCCGCCGCGACCGGCCCGTGGCCCTGGCCGAGGCCGACCTCGTCCGGCTGTCCGAGGACCGGCCGGTCCTGCACCAGGTCCGGGCCGAGGAGAGCGCCCTGCCGCGCTCCGTGGAGCTGGGGATCACCGAATCCGAGAGCCCGGATTACCGACGCGCCACGGCGGCGGCCGTGCGGCCCGCCGGCCTGCGGCGGCGCGAGACCCGGATCGAGTCGGCGATCGTCACCCGCCGCGAGACCGGCGACGGGCTCGCGGAGGCGCTGCTCGACCGGCTGATCGCGGCCCGCGACAGCGCGGTGTTCACCGTGAGCCCGCGCCGGGTCGAGCTGGAGCCCGGCGACCTCCTGGCGGTGCCCTGCGCGGTGCCGGGCGGCACGGTCCTGCGCCGGATCGACCGGATCGACGACGCGCCCACGGGCCGCCGGATCGAGGCGAGCGGCGTGCCGCCCCGGGTGGGACCCGGGCGCGGGCTGCCTCGCCAGATGGCCCAGGCGGCGGTGGCGCCGCCCGCCTTCCCGGGACCGCCGCTCGCCCTGGCCCTCGACCTGCCGGTCGACCGCGGCAGCCCGACCGTCCTGCAATACGCCGCGGTGGCGGCCGAACCCTGGCCCGGCGCGATCGCGATCTGGCGCGCGGCGGGCGACGGACCGCTCGCCCTGCACCGCGTCGTCGACTACCCGGCCTGCCTCGGGCGCACCCTGTCGGCGCTGCCGGCCGGCCCGCTCTGGCGGATCCAGCGAGGCGTGCATCTCGACGTCGCCCTGCGGCGCGGCGCGGCCCTCGCGTCGATCGGGGAGGGCGCGATGCGCGCCGGGGGCAACCTGTTCGCCCTGCTCGGCGCGGATGGCGCCGTGGAGCTGCTCTGCGCGGCGAACGCGCTGCTGACCGGGCCCGACACCTACCGGCTGTCCGGCTTCCTGCGCGGGCTCGCCGGAAGCGAGGCGGCGGCGGGGCGCGTCAGCCCGGCGGGGAGCCTGATCGTGCGCCTCGACGACGGCGCCGTGACGCCCCTGATCGACCGGCTGGACGAGGTCGGCCGCGCCTTCCGCTACCGGATCGGGCCGGCGGACAGCGATCCGGCCGATCCGGCCTTCACCGAGTTCACAGCCACGGCCGGCCTCGCGGCGCTCACGCCGCTGCGGCCGGTCCACCTGCGGGCGCGGCGCGGCGCGGATGGCGTGCGGCTCTCCTGGATCCGCCGGGCCCGCCGCGACGGCGACGCCTGGGAGCCGGCCGAGATCCCGCTCGACGAGCCGGAGGCCTACGCGGTGACGCTGTTCTCGGCCGCCGGCACGGCCATGCGCACGCTCCGGGCCGAGGCCCAGCACTGCATCTACGCGGACGAGGCGGCCGATTTCGGCGGGGCCCAGGCGCATCTCGACGTCGCCGTGGCGCAGATCGGGCAGGTCGCCGGCCCCGGCCCTGCCTGTCGCGCCCGCATCCCCGTCCGCACGGCCTGACCGCCCGGGAGTTGCCTCATGTCCGACGCCACGCCCCATCTCGGCCTGCCGCTGATCGCCGCCAGCCAGGCGCAGAAGCACGTCACCCACAACGAAGCGCTCGGCCTTCTCGACGCCCTCGTCCAGCTGGCCTGCCTGGACAAGGACCTCACCGCGCCGCCGCCGAGCCCCGCGGAGGGCGACCGCTACCTCGTGGTCGCCGCCGAGCCCGGGGGCGCCTGGGCGGGGCTCGCCGGCCAGGTGGTGCGCTACGGCGACGGCGTCTGGACCGGCGCGGTGCCGCGGGCCGGCTGGCTCGCCTGGCTGATCGACGAGGCCGACCTCTACGTCTTCGACGGCGCAGCCTGGACGAGCTTGAGCCGGACGCTGACGGCGATCCAGAGCGTCAGCCGCCTCGGGATCAACACGGGGGCGGACGCCACCAACCGCCTCGCCGTCAAGGCCGATGCCGCGCTTCTGACCTGGGACGACGCCACGCCGGGCAGCGGCGACATGCGGGTGTTCGTCAACCGCAAGGCCGCCGCCCGCGACGCCGCTCTGGTCTTCGAGACCGGCTACGCGGCGCGGGCGATGCTGGGCACCCTCGGGAGCGACGACTTCAGCCTGAAGGTCTCGCCCGACGGGTCCGCCTTCGCCACGGCGCTCACTGCCTCGGCCCGGACCGGCGGGATCGACTTCGCCTCGGCCGAGACGGCGCTCGCGGCCGCCCCCACCACCGACCTCGGCGGTGCGGGCACGCGGCGGGTCCTCGTCACCGGCGCGGCACGGATCGCGAGCTTCGGCGCCGCGGCCGACCGGGAGCGGTTCGTGCGCTTCTCGGGGGCCGCGACCCTGGTCCACGATCCTGAGGCGCTGGCGCTGCCGACCCGGGCCGATCTCGTCACGGCCCCCGACGACACCTGCATCGCCACCTCGGACGCGGCGGGCCGCTGGCGCGTGCACCACTACCAGCGCGCCGACGGGACGCCGCTCGCGACCGGCGCGCAGGTGCTCGGCGCGACCGGGTCGGTCCGGCTCCCGGGCGGCCTGATCGTGCAATGGGGGCTCGTCACCGCCGCCGACGCGGACGTCGCGGTGGCGTTCGGCACCGCCTTCCCGGGGAGCTGCCTCGGGGTCTGGGCGCAGCCGGTCGCCGGCGCCGCGCTCTACGTCGCGCAGGTCAGCGACGTGGCAGTCGCCGGGTTCACGCTCCGCACCCGTCGCGCGACGGCCGGTTCGGTGGCGGGCGCCGGGTCGGTGCCGACCTACTGGCTCGCGCTGGGTGCGTGAGCGCCTGACCCTGCGGGTCCGTCGCGGCCGCGTCCGCTGTCAGTCCGGGACTGCGCCGAGGGCCCGCAGCATGACCGGCTCCACGGCCGCGTACCCCGCCCCGTTGAGGTGGATGCCGTCGTCGGTGAGATCCCGCCGGAGCGCCCCCTCCGCCGTGGCGAGCGCCGGCCCGTAATCGACGAGGCGGGCGGTGCCCGCCGCGCAATAGCTGCGCAGCCATCCGTTCAGGGTGCGGATCCGCGCCACCGGGCGCAACTCGGGGCGCCAGCCCCAGAAGTCGCTCGGCATCACGGTGCCGATGGTGAGCGGCAGACCGGCCGCGAAGGCCATCCGCCCCATGGCGATGATGTTCTGGGCGATCGCCCGGTCCGGGACCGGGCCGCCGATCTCCGCGATGTCGTTGATCCCGCATAGCAGGTGGACGCCGCGCGCATCCGCGGTGTCCCGGAGGAAGCGCGCCCGGATCTGTGCGCTCGTCTCGCCCGGCACCCCCCGGGCCACGAAGCCGTGTCGCGCGAAGGTCTCGGCCCGCACGACGCCCCAGGCGGCGGTGATCGAATCGCCGATGAACACGAGCGGCCGGTCCTGTCCGCGTCCCACACGTCCCCCATCGGCGCCGCGCCCGGGATCGGGCGCCGCCGCCTTAGCCCGGTGGGGTCGGGCACGCCACCGTCCGGAGCACGCCCATGTCGAGCCCCCTCCCGAATGCGCGGGATTCCTTCGCCGCCGCATGCCGCCGCCTCGGGCCGCGGCTGATGCGCGATCTCGGCCTGAGTGACGTCCAGGCCGCCGGGCTCCTGGGCAATCTCGGCCACGAGACCGGCGGGTTCCGCCACCTCCAGGAGATCGCCCCCGCGGTGCCCGGCTCCCGCGGCGGATGGGGGCTCGCCCAGTGGACCGGCCCCCGGCGCGTCGCCCTGGAGGCCTGGTGCCGGGCGCGGGGCCTCGATCCCGCCGATCCCGAAGCGGGCTACGGCTATCTCTGCGCCGAACTGCGCACCACCGAGGCGCCGGCCCTCGCCGCCCTGCGAACCACGACGACCCTCGCGGCCGCCACCGAGACGGTCTGGCGGCGCTACGAGCGGCCGGGCGTCGTCGCCCCCGCGCGCCGCCTCGCCTGGGCCCGCCGGGCGCTCGCCGCCCTTCGCGACGGCCCCGCCGCTCCGGCACCGGACCGGCGGCCCGGACAGGCCTGACCGGCCCCGTCGCACCCGATCCCGAGCCGGCCGGGTCCGCCGCGCGCATAGCCACGGAGATCGACGATGATGCACCGTATCCGGGCGGGCCTCGCCCTGGCCTGCACGAGCCTGTCGCTTGCCGCGCTCGCCGAGCCGGCCGCCGCCCGTTCCGCCACCGACCTGGCGATCCCGTGGGGCGACTGGCTGGTCGGCCTGCTCCAGCCGGTGACCGCCGCCCTCGTGCCCCTCGCCGCCGCCGCCGTCACCGCCGGCATCGCCCGGGTCGCGCCCTGGGCCGCCTCGGTGCTCACCCGCGATCGGATCGAGGCCGCGATCCGCGCCGGGGCCGAGTTCGGGCAGAATGCCGTGGCCGGGGCCGCCCGGGGCCGGACCGTCGGCGTCGATGTCGGCGCCGCAGTGGTGGCCGCTGGCGCCCGTCACGTGCTCGCGACCGCCCCCGCGCACGTCGTCCGGAAGGCGGGCGGGCCCGAGGGCGTCGCCGCGCGGATCTTCCGGGCGCTGCCCCTCGATCCGCAGGCGAGCGCCGCCAACGTCCTCGCCCCGGCGCTGACCCAACTGCGCGAGCCGGACAAGCGCCCCGGCTGAGGCCGACGCCCCGGGAGCCCGTGGAACAGGGATCGACGCCATGAACACCGCCCGCACCACGACCCGCAGGGCCTCGGGACGGGCGGTCGAGCCCCCCGAGGACGGGGCCGGTCCCGGCGTCGCGCTGGGCGGCCGGCCCCGGACGATCCGCTTCCCGCCCTTCTGGCACGCGTGGTTTGCGCGTCAGACCGAGCCGCGGCTCGCCGCCCTCGACGAGCTGGTCGATGCGCATGTCGAGCGCCGGGCGCTGCGCCGCTACCTGCGGCGGCTGAAGCACGCGACGGTGTTCGCATTCGTCGCCGCGGCGGCGGCCGCGCACTGGTTCTCCGATCAGGTCGCGTGGCTCGCCGCGCATGTCCCGGCCCTGTGGGCCCTCTGGAAGCTGCTGACGGGAGCGTGAGATGCGTCTGCGCTGGGACAGGGTTCTCGACCGGGCCTGGCTCGCCCTGGCCGCCGCTACGGCGGTGACGGTCGCCGTCCACGAGGGCGGCGCGGTCGGCCGGCGCGCCTGGACGCTCGGGTCCGGCGGCGGCGCGCTGGCCGCGCCGGCGGGACCCGGCGGGGTCAACCCGCCGGCCCGCGCCGCCCTGGCCTGCGGGCCCGCCCCCGCTCCGTCGCCATGACGGCGGTCGACGCGCCTGTGCGAAGCGGCCCGCGGCGTGGAACCGGGCGCCGCCTCGGCCGTCATGTCGGCACGATGCCGTCCGCCGCCAGATCAACCGCGAAGGGAATGTCCGGACCGACGCCGACAACCGCCGGGGTTGACGCACGGCTACGTATTCAGGACGCATTCAGTGCCCTGGGCGCACATCGTTCGCCAATGCGCTACGCCATCGCCCTCGTCGCCATCAGCCTGACCGCCGCGGCCCTCGCCGCGGGCGGGTTCGGCTCCATGGCGGATGACGGGCCGGCCCCCCAGACGGGCGCCGTCTCCAGCCAGGCGCCGCTGCGCATCGAGAGCTGCCTGTCCCCCGCCGACCTGCGCGAGGAGGTCGGCGAGCGGCGGGTGATCCCGCCCGTGGCGGCGATCCGCGCGGCCCGCACGGTGATCCCCCGGGCCGAGATCCAGCGGGCGAGCCTCTGCCGTCACGAGGGCGGCCTCGTCTATATGCTCACCGCCTTGCGCCGGGACGGGCATTTCGTGCACGTGATCGTGGATGCGCGCACCGGCACCGTGGCGGGACAGTATTGAGCGGGCGCCGCAACCGTGTCGGAGGGGAGTAAGCCGTGCGACTGCTCGTCGTCGAGGATGACAAGGACATCAACCGGCAGGTCGTGGCCGCGCTGGAGGAGGCCGGCTACGTGGCCGACAAGGCCTATGACGGCGAGGAGGGTGGCTATCTCGGCGAGAGCGAGCCCTACGACGCCATCATCCTCGACATGGGCCTGCCCAAGGCCGACGGCGTCACGGTGCTCCAGAAGTGGCGCCGGGCCGGCGTGAAGACGCCGGTGATCATCCTCACCGCCCGGGACCGCTGGTCCGACAAGGTCGACGGTTTCGATGCCGGTGCCGACGACTACGTCACCAAGCCCTTCCACATGGAGGAACTGATGGCCCGCGTCCGGGCGCTGCTGCGCCGCGCCGCCGGACACGCCACCAGCCAGATCGCCTGCGGGCCGGTCACCCTCGACACACGCTCCGGCAAGGTCTTCGTCGACGGCGCCCAGGTGAAGCTGACGAGCCACGAGTACCGGCTGCTCTCCTACCTGATGCACCATACCGGCCGGGTCGTGTCCCGGGCCGAACTCACCGAGCACCTCTACGATCAGGATTTCGACCGTGACTCGAACACGATCGAGGTGTTCGTGGGCCGCCTGCGCAAGAAGCTCGCGGTGGACCTGATCCAGACCGTGCGCGGCCTCGGCTATCTCGTGGATCCCAACCAGCCGCCGGCGCGGATGTGAGCGCAACCGCACGTTCCGGCACGCTGCCGGCCGTCTTCATGCGCGGCGGCACCAGCAAGGCGCTGATGCTGCACCGCCGGGACGTGCCGAAGGATCGCGCCGCCCGGGAGCCGGTCTTCCTCTCCGCCATGGACAGTCCCGACCCGTTCGGGCAGCAGCCCAACGGCATGGGCGGGGGCGTCTCGTCGGTGTCGAAGATCTGTGTGGTGGAGCGCTCCGCGCGGCCGGATGCCGACATCGACGACACTTTCTTGCAGGTCGTGGTTGGCGACGGCTGGCGGGTCGCGCGCGGCGCGTTCGTCCGCACGGCGCGCCCGCTGATGCGGGGCGCCGTGTTCGACGATGCGCCGCCGCCCGTCTGAGCGACCGACGCATCCATGATCGACCTCATCGGCCTCTTCTCCCTGCGCCGCCGCTCCATCGCGGTGCGGCTCGCCGTGTCGGCGTTCCTGTCGAGCTCCGCGATCCTGCTGATCGCGGCCTGGATCCTCACGACCCTCTACCGCGAGAACACCGAGCGCTCCTTCGACAGCCGGCTCCTCGTCTTCGCCAACAACCTCGCCACCGATCTCGTCTCGCCCAACGATCCCGAGAGCCGGACCTTCTCGCTGGGCGATCCGCGCTTCGACCTGCCCCTGTCCGGCTGGTACTGGCAGGTCGGCAAGCCCGACGCGAAGCCGCGCGACGTGCGCACCTCCCGCTCGCTGGTCGGCGTGCCGCTGCCGGCGGCCACCGATTCGGACGGCAAGGCCGGCGTCGGCCAGATCCGCCAGGGCTACGGCAAGGGGCAGGACGGGCGCCTCCTGCGCATCATGGAGCGCGACGTCGATCTCGGCGAGGAGGGCCGCTACACGGTCCGGGTCGCGGGTCCCGCCGACGAAATCGTCAACGACGTCGACCGGTTCCGCAATTCGCTGACCATCACCTTCGGCCTGCTGGGCCTGTCGCTGGCGATCACAACCCTGCTGCAGATCCGGTTCGGCCTCGCGCCGCTCAAGAAGATGCGTGCGGCGCTGGGCGCCGTGCGCCGGGGCGAGGCCGACCGCATCACCGGCACCTATCCCCGCGACATCGCGCCGCTCACCGGCGAGGTGAACCTCCTGATCGAGACCAACCGGGAGATCCTGGAGCGCGCCCGCACCCAGGTCGGCAACCTCGCCCACGCCCTGAAGACGCCGCTCTCGATCATCGTCAACGAGGTCGGCGCCTCCGATGCCCCCGAGGAGCTGACGCACAAGATCCGCGAGCAGGCCGCGGTGATGCGCGATCAGGTCAATTACCATCTGGACCGGGCGCGGGCCGCGGCACTCGCCGGCACGCTCGGCACCTCGACCGAGGTGGAGCCGGCGCTGGCCGGCCTCGTGCGCACCTTCGGGAAAATCTACCGGGACAAGGATATCGCCTACGACGTCCACGTGCCTCCCGGCCTGCGCTTCCGCGGCGAGCGCCAGGACTTCGAGGAGATGGTCGGCAACCTCGTCGACAACGCGTCGAAATGGGCCCACGGCCGGGTGGCGATCCGGGCCGAGGCGGTCGACAAGGACGATTATCCCCACCTCGTCGTCGCCATCGAGGATGACGGCCCCGGCCTGCCGCCGGAGGCCCGCCAGGCCGTGCTCGGCCGGGGGCGGCGCCTCGACGAATCGAAGCCCGGATCCGGCCTCGGCCTGTCGATCGTGGCCGACCTCGCCGCCCTGTACCGGGGGCGGTTCACCCTGGAGGAGGGAGCGCTCGGCGGCCTGCGGGCGGTGCTGGAGGTGCCGGGCGACCTGCCCGTCGGTACCGCGACCCACTGAGGCCGTCCGCGAGTTCCGCGAGGGGGCGGTGTGAGGCCGACGCGGCCTCATGGCCCAGCCCAGGCCCTTGTCATCGTGGGAGAGTTGCGTGACACCGTGCCGCCGTCGGGAGGCGTCGTGGCATCACGCTGCCGGCTCCACAGGGCGTGGGGAGGGGCGGGCCGGTCCGGCTCGTTGGCGGAAAGGTCCATGACGGCGATCTGGTTCATTCTGGCGGCCATGACCGCGGCGACCGTTCTCGGCCTGCTCTGGCCGATGTCGCGGCGCGCCGCCGTGCCGACCGGCGAGGCGGGCGGGAGCGGGCTCGCCACCGAGACCGCGTTCTACGAGGATCAGATCGCCGAGATCGACCGCGACCTCGAACGCGGCCTGATCGCTCCGGACGAGGCCGAGACCGCCAAGGCCGAGGCGGCCCGCCGCCTGCTCCGGGCAAGCCGCGAGGCGCAGCGCGAGGCCGAGGATGCCGGCCTCGTCGAGGCCGCGCGCCCGGCCGAGCCGCGCCTGCGCCGGCGGCGGGCGGCCTCGGCCTTCGCGCTCTCCACAATTCCCCTCGTGGCGCTGATCGCCTACGGCCTCTACGGCTCGCCCGAACTGCCCGCCCAGACGGAAGCCGACCGGCAGGCCACCCGCGGCGGGGCCGACGAACTCATGAAGGCGGTGGGGCAGATCGAGGCGCGCCTCGCCCGGGACCCGAACGACGCCCGCGGCTGGGCGGTGCTCGCCCCGGTCTACATGCGCACCGGCCGCTTCGACGATGCCGCCCGCGCCTACGCCAACATCGCGCGCCTGAAGGGCGAGACCGCCGACACCCTCGCCGATCAGGCCGAGGCCCTCACGGCGGCCGGCGACGGCACCGTCTCGCCCGAGGCCAAGGCCCTGTTCGAGAAGGCCCAGGCCAAGGAGCCGAACGCACCGAAGCCGCGCTTCTATCTGGCCCGGGCGGCCGAGCAGGCCGGCGATACCGGTGAGGCAATCCGCCAGCTCACCGAACTCGAGGCCAGCAGCCCGCCGACCGCCCCCTGGCTCGGAATCGTCAAGCAGAGCCTCGCCCGCCTCAAGGGCGAGCCGCCGCCGCCCCCGACGACGCCCCAGGCCGCCCCGAAGATCCCGGCCGAGCAGCAGACGGCGATCCGCGGCATGGTCGACGGTCTCGATGCCCGCCTCAAGGCCGGCGGCGGCACCTCCGACGAATGGCTGAGGCTCGTCCGGTCGCGGGTGGTCCTCGGCGAGCCCGATCAGGCGGCCGCCGCCCTGGCCCGGGCCCGGACCGCCCTCGCGGGTGACCCGCAGGGGCTCGCCCAGGTGGAGCAGGGCGCCCGCGCCGTGGGACTCGGCGCGGAGGGCGCGGCGCCCGGGCCCGCCGGGTCGGGTGAGGCCGGCCCGACCGCGCAGGCCGAGAAGGAGGCCGCGATGGCGGCGGTGCGCGCCATGCCGCAGGCGGAGCAGCAGGCGGCGATTCGCAGCATGGTCGAGGGGCTCGACCGGCGCCTCGCCGCGCGGGGCGGCACGCCGGACGAGTGGATGCGCCTCGTGCGCTCCTACAGCGCGCTTGGCGAGCGCGACCAGGCCGTGAAGGCCCTCGACCGCGCCCGGATGGCGCTGGCCGCCAACAGCGACGCGGTGGCGCGGCTCGACGGACTCGCCCGGGAGCTGGACCTCGCCGCCAAGCCGAATCCCTGACAAGCCCGATCCGCGACACCGCGAAATCGTGAGGCCGCCTGCGCGGGACGGGGCCCGTACGACAATCGGTCCTGATGCCCGCCCTTGACCCGCGGGCGCCTGGAGCCGACACCCTCAAGACTAGAATGAGAACGGTTCCGGTCGGGGCGGGTCTCCGCGCGCCGGACCGCGGGGTGGAAGTATCGTGACGCGTAAGAAACGCCGCCTGATCCTGATCGCCGCCTGCGGCAGCGTGCTGGCGCTCGCCGTGGGGCTGATCCTGTACGCCATGAGCGGCTCGATCGTGTTCTTCCGCTCGCCCACCGACATCGCCCAGCAGGCCATCGCCCCGGGTACGCGCCTGCGGCTCGGCGGTCTGGTGAAGGACGGCTCGCTCAGGCGCGGCCCGGACCAGACGGTCGACTTCGCCGTCACCGACACGAACGCCACCGTCGCGGTCCACTACAAGGGGCTGTTGCCGGACCTGTTCCGGGAAGGGCAGGGCGTGGTCGCCGAGGGGGTCCTGGAGCCCGGCGGCGAGTTCCGCGCCGACACGGTGCTCGCCAAGCACGACGAATCCTACATGCCCCGCGAGGTGGCCGACGCGCTGAAGGCGCAGGGGCGCTGGCAGGAGGGGGGGCCGAACAAGGCGGCCCCGGCGCCGAAACCCGCTACGGCGGCGGCGGACAGCACCCTCGGCCCCCGCAGCGAGCGGTGAGGGAATCCGCATGATCGTCGAGACCGGTCACTTCGCCCTCGCGCTCGCGCTGGCGATCTCCCTCGTCCAGATGGTGATGCCGATCTGGGCGGCACGTTCGGGCGATCCGGCCCTGCGCCAGACCGCTTCGCAGGCGGCGCTCGGCGCCTTCGCCTGCGTGTTGTTCGCCTTCGCGGCGCTCACCTGGGCGCACGTCACCTCCGATTTCTCGGTCCAGAACGTCGTCGAGAATTCGCACACGCAGAAGCCGCTGATCTACAAGCTCTCCGGCGTCTGGGGGAACCACGAGGGCTCGATGCTCCTCTGGGTGCTGATCCTCACGCTGTTCGGCGCCTGCGTGGCCGCCGCCAAGAACGCGGTGCCGCCGCGGCTGCGGGCCAACACCCTGGGCGTGCAGGGGCTGATCACCTTCGTGTTCGTGCTGTTCATCATCACGACCTCGAACCCGTTCACCCGCGTGATCCCGGCGCCGCTCGAGGGCAACGACCTCAACCCGCTGCTGCAGGATCCCGGCCTCGCGATCCATCCGCCGCTCCTCTATGTCGGCTATGTCGGCTTCTCGATCAGCTTCGCCTTCGCGGTGGCCGCGCTGATCGACGGGCGGATCGACGCCGTCTGGGCGCGGGCGGTGCGGCCCTGGACGCTGACCGCGTGGTGCTTCCTGACCCTCGGAATCGCGATGGGCTCCTATTGGGCCTATTACGAACTCGGCTGGGGCGGCTGGTGGTTCTGGGATCCGGTCGAGAACGCCTCGCTGATGCCGTGGATCGCCGGCACGGCGCTGCTCCACTCCACGGTGGTGATGGAGAAGCGCGACGCCCTGAAGGTCTGGACGGTGCTGCTCGCCATCCTGACCTTCTCGCTCTCGCTGATCGGCACCTTCCTGGTCCGCTCCGGGGTCATCACCTCGGTGCATTCCTTCGCCACCGACCCGACCCGCGGCGTCTTCATCCTGGCGATCCTGGTGCTGTTCATCGGCGGCTCGCTGACGCTGTTCGCGTGGCGCGCGCCGCTGCTCCGGCAGGGCGGTCTGTTCGCGCCGATCTCCCGCGAGGGCTCGCTCGTCCTCAACAACCTCTTCCTGGTGGCGGCCTGCGCCACCGTGCTGGTCGGCACCCTCTACCCGCTGGTGCTGGAGATGCTGACCGGCGAGAAGATCACGGTCGGGCCGCCCTTCTTCAATTCCACCTTCGTGCCGCTCGCGATCCCGCTGCTGCTGATCGTGCCCGTGGGGCAGGCACTGGCCTGGAAGCGCGGCGACGTGCTCGCCGCCGCCCAGCGCCTCTTCGCCGCGCTGGCGGTGGCCCTGGTCGTCGGCTTCGTGGTCCTGGCCCTCACCTGGGGCGGCCCGGTCCTGGCGCCGGTGGGGATCGGCCTCGGCGCCTATCTGCTGATCGGCTCCGTTCTGGAGATCGTCACCCGCGCCCGGGGCTACGGGGCGAGCCGGGCCCGCTCGCTCGGCCAGATCGGGCGCCGCGCCGTCGGCCTGCCGCGCTCGGCCTGGGGCACCGCCATCGCCCATGCCGGGGTCGGCGTGGTGGTGCTGGGCATCGCCGCACAGGGCTGGGCCACCGAGGGCTTGGCGACCCTCAAGCCCGGCCAGACCCTGGCGACGGGGCCCTACACGGCCACCCTGGACCGGGTCGCGCCGCGCAAGGGACCGAACTACGAGGAGGCCGCCGCCTACCTGACGATCCGCACCCGGGCCGGCGACGAGGTCGGCCAGGTCGAGACCGGCAAGCGCTTCTACCCGAGCCGCAAGATGGCGGTGACGGAGTCCGGGCTGCTGACGATCGGCGCCAGCCAGGTCTATGCGAGCCTCGGCGAGATCGGCCAGGACGGTGGCGTCGGCCTGCGCCTCTACTACAAGCCGCTGGTCCTGCTGATCTGGCTCGGGGCGGTGGTGATGGCGGTCGGCGGCGGCCTGTCGCTGACGGACCGGCGGATGCGCGTGGGCGTCCCCGCCAAGGCGAAGGCGCGGCCGCTCCCCGTCGCGGTGCCGGCCGAATGATGGCGCGCCGCTCCCTCCGACCGGCCCTGGCGGCGCTGGCCCTGCTGGCGTCGCTTCCCGCCCACGCGGTCCAGCCCGACGAGGTGCTGAAGGATCCCACCCTGGAGCACCGCGCCCGGGAGATCTCGGCCGAGCTGCGCTGTCTCGTCTGCCAGAACCAGTCGATCGACGATTCCGACGCGCCGCTCGCCAAGGACCTGCGCCTGATCGTGCGCGAGCGGCTGCAGAAGGGGGACAGCGACAAGGCGGTGCTCGACTACGTCGTGGCGCGCTATGGCGAGTTCGTGCTGCTGCGCCCGGTCTTCGCGCTGCACACCCTGCTGCTCTGGCTGACCCCGGTTCTGGCGGTGCTGCTGGGCGGCTTCGGCCTGTGGCGCCTCGCCCGCCGCCGGCCGCCCGCACCGGTCCGGACTCTGTCGGCCGCCGAGCAGGCGGAGGTCGCGGCGCTGCTGCGACGCGATTAGAATTGGGGGCGGTAGCGATTCGCCCGCCCCATTCGGCACGAGTCTTGGATCGGGCTTCGCAGACCGCATGATCGGCGACGCGCCCCGGGGCAGGACGATGACGGCCGCTACGCTCACCATCTCGAGCCGCAATTATTCCTCGTGGTCGCTGCGGGGCTGGCTGATCTGCCGGATGGCCGGTCTCGACTTCCAGACCGAGGTCCTGTCCGGCACGGATGCCACCAGCCGGGCGGAGCTGCTGCACCTGTCGCCGTCGTTCCTGGTGCCGCGCCTGCGCCACGGCGACGTGGTCGTCTGGGACACCCTGGCCATCGCCGAATATCTGGCCGAGACTTTTCCCGCGGCCGGTTTCCTTCCCGGCAACGCGGCGGAGCGCGCCCATTGCCGGTCCATCTCCGGCGAGATGCATTCCGGCTTCGTCAATCTCCGCTCGGCCCTGCCGATGAACCTGCGTGCCTTCCACCCTGACTTCCGGGTGTTCAACGGCGCGAAGGCCGACATCGAGCGTATCGTGACGATCTTCGACGATTGCCTGGATCGCTACGAGGGGCCGTACCTGTTCGGAGCGCGACCGTGCCTGGCGGACGCCATGTATGCCCCGGTCTGCACCCGCTTCCGCACCTACGACGTCGCCCTGCCGCCCCGCGCCGCCGCCTACCGCGACACGATCCTGCACTGGCCGCTGATGGTGGAATGGGCGGAAGCCGCTGCCGACGAGCCGGACGAGATCGAGGAACTGGAGATGGAGTTCTGACGAGCCGCCTGCGTGGCCTCCGGCCTGCGCAGGTCGTCCCTGCGAGCGGGGCGCGCAGGCAACCCGGATGCCCTCCCTCGGTCGCTCCCTGTCGCCGCCGGACGAAGGCGACTCACGCACCCAACGATCCAGGGTGCCGGGACACGGGCCAGCGTCGCGGAGGTGCATGGCTCGCGCCGCTCGGAAAGGCAGAGGCGGACGATCGAGCAGATTCACCGTGTGGATGCAATTTATTGCAGGGCACAAATTCATGTTGCGCCGCACGCAGATGTGGTCCGTCACCGCTCTGATTCAAAAAATGAATTTCCGACAAAGAATTAGCCGGAATCGGCCGAGGCGCGGTCGGCCGGGTTACAGCTCGACAAACGTCCTTTGTCGAGCGACCGGACTGCGCGATTGAAGCCAACCGGCATTTCTGTTCCTCTTCGCATTAGAACAGGAACAGACTGGGCTGGAAACCATGGCGCGTCACGAGCCCTGGAGCGCGGAGCGCGCATCCGGGATCATCGCCGAACACACCCATCTCGAAGGGGCCACGCTGCCGATCCTGCACGCGCTGCAGGAGACGTTCGGCTACGTGGATTCCGGCGCCGTGCCGCTGATCGCGGACGCGCTGAACCTGTCGCGCGCCGAGGTGCACGGCTGCATCACCTTCTACCACGATTTCCGCGCCCACCCCGCCGGCCGCCACGAGGTGAAGCTGTGCCGGGCCGAGGCCTGCCAGGCCATGGGCTCCGACAAGCTCCATCGCGAGATCCTCGGCCGCCTCGGCTGCGGCTGGCACGAGACCACCGCCGACGGCAGCGCCACGGTGGAGCCGGTCTACTGCCTCGGCCTCTGCGCCAACGGTCCCGCCGCGCTGGTGGACGGTGAGCCCGTCGCGCACCTGACCGCCGACGCCCTCGAAGCTGCACTGACGGAGGTGCGCCAGTGAGCGTGACCCTCTACATTCCCCGCGATGCCGTCGCCCTCGGCCTCGGCGCCAACAAGGTCGCCCGCGCCCTCTTCGCCGGCGCCGAGCGCCGCGGTCTCGACGTCACCATCGTGCGCACCGGTTCCCGCGGCCTGTTCTGGCTGGAGCCGATGGTCGAGGTCGGCACGCCCGAGGGGCGCGTCGCCTACGGCCCGGTCAAGCTGGCGGATATCGACGCCCTTCTGGATGCCGGCCTCGCCACCGGCGGTGACCATCCCCTGCGCCTCGGTGATCCTGAAAAAATCCCCTACCTCGCCCGGCAGCAGCGGCTGACCTTCCACCGCTGCGGCGTGATCGATCCGGTCTCCGTGGACGATTACCGGGCCCATGGCGGCTATCGCGGCCTCGAGGCCGCGCTGAAGCTCGATGCCGAGGGCATCGTCGCGGCGGTGCGCGATTCCGGCCTGCGCGGCCGGGGTGGTGCCGGCTTCCCGGCCGGCATCAAGTGGAACACCGTGATGCTCGCCAAGGCGGACCAGAAGTATGTGGTCTGCAACGCCGACGAGGGCGATTCCGGCACCTTCGCCGACCGGATGATGATGGAGGGCGATCCCTTCAACCTCATCGAGGGCATGACCATCGCGGCCGTCGCGACTGGTGCCACCCGCGGTTACATCTACCTGCGCTCCGAGTACCCGCAGGCGTTTGCCACCCTGAAGGAGGCCATCGCCAACGGCGTGACCGCCGGCGTGCTCGGCGAGAACATCCTGGGCTCGGGCAAGACCTTCCATCTGGAAGTGCGCCTCGGCGCCGGCGCCTATATCTGCGGCGAGGAGACCTCGCTGCTGGAGAGCCTTGAGGGCAAGCGCGGCATCGTCCGCGCCAAGCCGCCGATCCCGGCGCTGAAGGGCTTCCTCGGCAAGCCGACGCTGGTCAACAACGTCATGACCTTCACGGCCGTGCCGTGGATCCTGGAGAACGGCGCCAAGGCCTACGCCGATTACGGCATGGGCCGCTCGCTCGGCACCCTGCCGATCCAGCTCGCCGGCAACATCAAGCACGGCGGCCTGATCGAGATGGCCTTCGGCATCACACTCCGGCAGGTGATCGAGGATTTCGGCGGCGGCACCCGTTCGGGTCGGCCGGTCCGGGCCGTGCAGGTCGGCGGGCCGCTCGGGGCCTACTTCCCCGACCATCTCCTCGACACGCCCCTCGACTACGAGGCGATGGCGGCCAAGAAGGGTCTCGTCGGCCACGGCGGGATCGTGGTGTTCGACGACACCGTCGACATGGCCGCCCAGGCCCGCTTCGCCTTCGAGTTCTGCGCCACCGAGTCCTGCGGCAAGTGCACCCCCTGCCGCATCGGCGCCACCCGCGGCGTCGAGACCATGGACAAGGTCATCGCCGGCATCCGGCCGGATGCGAATCTCAAGCTGGTCGAGGACCTCTGCGAGGTCATGACCGACGGGTCGCTCTGCGCCATGGGCGGGCTCACCCCGATGCCCGTCATGAGCGCGATCACCCATTTCCCCGAGGATTTCAGGCGCGCCGGCGATCTGCCGGCCGCGGCCGAGTAAGGAGGCGTCGATGGGCCTGATCAAGGAGATCGACTACGGCACGCCGATCCGCGTGGCGGAGCAGACTGTCACGCTGACGATCGACGGCATGTCTGTGACGGTGCCGGCGGGCACCTCGGTGATGGCAGCGGCGATGCATGCCGGGACGCAGATCCCGAAGCTCTGCGCCACCGATAGCCTGGAGCCGTTCGGCTCCTGCCGCCTCTGCCTCGTGGAGATCGAGGGCCGGCGCGGCACCCCGGCCTCCTGCACGACCCCGGCCGAGAACGGCATGGTCGTCCACACGCAGAACGAGAAGCTCGCCAAGCTCCGCAAGGGCGTGATGGAGCTCTACATCTCCGATCACCCGCTGGACTGCCTGACCTGCGCGGCCAACGGCGATTGCGAGCTGCAGACGCAGGCCGGCGTCGTCGGCCTGCGGGACGTCCGCTATGGCTATGACGGCGACAACCACGTCAAGCCGAGCGCCGAGAAGTATCTGCCGAAGGACGAGTCGAACCCGTACTTCACCTACGACCCGTCGAAGTGCATCGTCTGCAACCGCTGCGTGCGAGCCTGCGAAGAGGTGCAGGGCACCTTCGCGCTGACCATCGCGGGCCGTGGCTTCGACAGCCGCGTGGCAGCCGGCCCGACCAACTTCTTCGAGTCGGAATGCGTCTCCTGCGGCGCCTGCGTGCAGGCCTGCCCGACCGCGACCCTTCAGGAGAAGTCGATCCACGAGTACGGCCAGCCCGAGCACGCGGAGGTGACGACCTGCGCCTATTGCGGCGTCGGCTGCTCGTTCAAGGCCGAGATGCAGGGCGAGCGCGTCGTCCGCATGGTCCCCTACAAGGGCGGCAAGGCCAATGAGGGCCATAGCTGCGTGAAGGGCCGCTTCGCCTACGGCTACGCCACCCACAAGGACCGCATCACCAAGCCGATGATCCGCGAGAAGATCACGGATCCGTGGCGCGAGGTCTCCTGGGAGGAGGCCATCGACCGGGCGGCCTCCGAGTTCAAGCGGATCCAGGCCAAGTACGGCAAGGATTCGGTCGGCGGCATCACCTCGTCGCGCTGCACCAACGAGGAGGCCTACCTCGTCCAGAAGCTCGTGCGCGCCGCCTTCGGCAACAACAACGTCGATACCTGCGCCCGCGTCTGCCACTCGCCGACCGGCTACGGCCTGATGTCGACGCTCGGCACCTCGGCCGGCACACAGGACTTCAAGTCGGTGGAGCATTCCGACGTGATCCTGGTGATCGGCGCCAACCCCACCGACGGCCATCCGGTCTTCGGCTCGCGGATGAAGAAGCGCCTGCGCCAGGGCGCCAAGCTGATCGTCGCGGATCCGCGCAAGATCGACCTCGTGAAGTCGCCCCACATCAAGGCCGACTATCACCTGCCGTTGAAGCCCGGCTCCAACGTCGCCTTCATCAACTCGCTGGCGCACGTGATCGTCACCGAGGGGCTGATCGACGAGGCCTATGTCCGCGAGCGTTGCGACCTCGCCGAGTTCGAGTCCTGGGCCCGGTTCATCGCCGATGAGCGGCACTCTCCGGAGAGCCAGCAGCCCTTCACCGGTCTCGACCCGGCGGAAGTCCGCGGGGCGGCCCGGCTCTACGCCAAGGGCGGCGCGGCCGGCATCTACTACGGTCTGGGCGTCACCGAGCACAGCCAGGGCTCGACCATGGTGATGGGCATGGCCAACATCGCCATGGCCACCGGCAACATCGGCAAGCTCGGCGCCGGCGTGAACCCGCTGCGCGGCCAGAACAACGTGCAGGGCTCCTGCGACATGGGCTCGTTCCCGCACGAGCTCACCGGCTACCGCCACGTCTCGGATGACGCCACCCGCGAGAGCTTCGAGGCCCTCTGGGGCGCCAAGCTCGACAACGCGCCGGGCCTGCGCATCACCAACATGCTGGACGAGGCCGTCGAGGGCTCGTTCAAGGGCATGTACATCCAGGGCGAGGACATCGCGCAGTCCGACCCGGACACGCACCACGTCACCTCGGGCCTGATGGCGATGGAGTGCATCGTCGTCCAGGATCTGTTCCTGAACGAGACCGCCAAATACGCCCACGTCTTCCTGCCGGGCGCCTCGTTCCTGGAGAAGGACGGCACCTTCACCAACGCCGAGCGCCGCATCTCGCGGGTCCGCAAGGTGATGGCCCCGATGGGCGGCTACGGCGACTGGGAGGGCACCGTGCTGCTCTCCAACGCGCTGGGCTACAAGATGGAGTACAGCCACCCGTCCGAGATCATGGACGAGATCGCCTCGCTCACCCCGAGCTTCACCGGCGTGTCCTACGCCAAGCTCGACGAGCTCGGCTCGGTGCAGTGGCCCTGCAACGAGAAGGCGCCGCTCGGGACGCCGATGATGCACGTGGACCGGTTCGTCCGCGGCAAGGGTCGGTTCATGATCACCGAGTTCGTGGCCACCGAGGAGCGGACGGGGGCGAAGTTCCCGCTGATCCTCACCACGGGCCGGATCCTGTCCCAGTACAATGTCGGCGCGCAGACCCGGCGCACCGAGAACTCGCGCTGGCACGAGGAGGACGTGCTGGAGATCCACCCGTTCGACGCGGAGCTGCGCGGCATCGTCGACGGCGATCTCGTCGCCCTGGAGAGCCGCTCGGGCGACATCGCCCTCAAGGCCAAGATCTCCGAGCGGATGCAGCCGGGCGTGGTCTACACGACCTTCCACCACGCCAAGACCGGCGCCAACGTCATCACCACCGACTACTCGGACTGGGCGACCAACTGCCCCGAGTACAAGGTGACGGCGGTGCAGGTCCGGCGGACCAACCGGCCGTCCGACTGGCAGGCGAAGTTCTACGAGGAGGACTTCTCCCTGACCCGGATTGCCAATTCCCAGGGCACTGCGCTCGACGCGGCGGAGTAAGAGTATCCGATGAGTGCCGTGACGCAGGCGGACAAGCTCGTCCGCATGGCCAACCAGATCGCCACCTTCTTCCGGTCCTACCCGGAGGAGGAGGCGGTCGCCGGGGTCCAGAAGCACATCAAGGCGTTCTGGACGCCCAAGATGATCGCGCATCTCGAGGCTGCCCTCCCGGAGCAGGGCGACCGGGTCGACAGCTACGTGCGGCGGGCGTTGCAGGGCGAGGAGCCGGCGGCCGACAGCCCGGTGCGGCCCGCGACCCGGGATCCGCAGCTCGCGGGCGCGGGCGCCAGCGACGCGGGCTGACCGATCGGCACTGGTCCGAGGCTTCGGGCTCTGACCCGGCCGGAGCGGAGCGGCAAAGGATCACGCGAAACGCCCCCCTCTTCCGACCGGGAGAGGGGGGCGTTTCGCGTCTGGCCTGTGCCGATGCGTGAAGGGGGGCTGGCGCTGACGAGGTGCGCCGACATCGGGCGCGTCTGAAGGGCGCCTGCGCCGTCATGCGATGGCCGCCCAATCTGGGCGGCCATCGCCCCGTTGGACCCGGCGACGTCGGTCGCCGGGCCTGCGGATGTCAGTTCTTGAGGGCGACCGTGAAGTCGGCCTCGGTCTTCTTGCGGATCTCGTCCTCGGTGACGCCGTCGGCGAGTTCGATCAGCGTCATGCCGCCGTCGCCCTTCTTGTCGATGGCGAACACGCCGAGATCGGTGATCACCAGATCGACCACCTGGGTTCCGGTGAGCGGCAGGTCGCAGGCCTTGAGCAGCTTCGGGCTCTCGGTGCCGTCCTTGTTCTTGGCGACGTGCTCCATCACCACGACCACGCGCTTCACCCCGGCCACGAGGTCCATGGCGCCGCCCATCCCCTTCACCATCTTGCCGGGGATCATCCAGTTGGCGAGGTCGCCATTGCCGGCCACCTGCATGGCGCCGAGGATCGACAGGTTGATGTGCCCGCCGCGGATCATCCCGAAGGAATCCGCCGAGGAGAAGTAGCTCGTCGTCGGAAGCGCGGTGATCGTCTGCTTGCCGGCGTTGATCAGGTCCGGATCCTCCTCACCCTCGTAGGGGAAGGGACCCATGCCCAGCATGCCGTTCTCCGACTGGAGCTGTACCGACATGCCCTCGGGGATGTAGTTCGACACCAGCGTCGGGATGCCGATGCCGAGGTTCACGTAGAAGCCGTCCTCCAGCTCCTTGGCTGCGCGCGCCGCCATCTGCTCGCGGGTCCAGGCCATCGTTCTCGCTCCCTTCCCGTCCGGTCAGTGCGTGCCGCCGCCGGCCGCGGCGGCCGGGGTCGCATCGTTGCGCTTGCGCGTCGTGCGCTGCTCGATGCGCTTGTCGCGCACGCCCACGTCGACGATGCGCTTCACGAAGATGCCGGGCGTGTGGATCGTGTCCGGATCGATCTCGCCCGGCTTCACGAGATGCTCGACCTGCGCCACCGTCATCTTGGCGGCGGTGGCCATCATCGGGTTAAAGTTGCGCGCGGTCATCCGGTAGCGCAGGTTCCCCTCGGTGTCGCCCGTATGGGCGTGGACCAGGGCGAGGTCGGCGAACAGGCCGCGCTCCATGACGTAGTGCTCGCCATCGAACTCGCGGACCTCCTTGCCCTCGGCGACCTTGGTGCCGACGCCGGTCTTGGTGAAGAAGGCCGGGATGCCGGCGCCGCCGGCGCGGATCCGCTCGGCGAGCGTGCCCTGCGGGTTGAACTCGATCTCCAACTCGCCACCGAGATATTGGCGGGCGAATTCCTTGTTCTCGCCCACGTAGGACGAGATCATCTTCCGGACCTGACGGGTGTCCAGAAGCTTGCCGAGGCCGACCCCGTCGATGCCGGCATTGTTCGAGACGACGGTGAGACCCTTGACGCCCGAGAGGCGCACTGCCTCGATCAGCTCGTCCGGGATGCCGCAGAGGCCGAAGCCGCCGCACATCACCATCATGTCGTCGTGCAGGAGGCCGGCCAGGGCCGCGGCGGCATCCGTGTAGACCTTCTTCATCGAACCGTCCTTTTCCCGCCGGACCCGACCGGCCGAAACCTTGGGAAGTGCGTGTCCTCGCGCCTGCTCTCCCCGATTCCGCGCGTGAAATCCAGTGGTGCGCCGCACCGGTCCGCGCGGACGCGGGCGATCCGTAACCGGCACTGCGTTGGGGAGGGCAGGGCGGCCCTGCGCGGGCGCGGCAGACAAAGCCGGCCAAGGACGCTAAATTGCCCACTCGACGTGCAGACCCTGCCGGGCCGCGGCAGCCCGAGGGGCCGGCGCGGCGCCCGGCTTCCGGTTACAGCCGCCGCCCCTTCGGAGCATGATGTCGCTGCGCCGCCCGATCTTCGTCCTCGCTCTCGGGAGCCTGATCGCGGCCGGCCTCGGCCTGCGCGATTGGCCCCTGGAGGACGGCCGGGTCACGGCCTACGCGCGCCGCGCCTTCGACGCCTACGGCCTGGGCCTGACGCTGCAGGGCCCCGCGAGCGTCGCGGTGCTGCCTTGGCCGCGCCTGACCCTCGACCGCGTCCGGCTCGCCGCCGGTTCCGACGGCCCGGTCCTGGCGGATGCGGGCCGCCTGACCCTCGACCTCGACCCGCTGAGCCTCCTCGGCGGGCGCGCGGCCGTGAGCGGGCTTCGCCTGGAGGGCGCGCGGCTGTCGGATGACCCCGCCGGCTGGGACGCCCCCCTCGCGCGCCTCGCCGAGCAGGCCCGGTCCGGCGAGACGGCCCGGCCACGCCGCATCGTCGTGCGCGACGCGCGCCTCGCCGCCGGCGACACGGCCCGGGACATCGACCTGGACATCGCGTGGCCGCTCTGGGGCAAGACCGCCGAGGGCCGCGCCAGCTTCACGTGGCGGGGCGTGCCGACCCGGATCACCCTGACCCACCTGCGTCCGGCCGAGCTGGCCCAGCGCCGCCGCAGCCCGTTCACCGCGGAGGTCACGTGGCCGGACGGCAGCCTCGCGGCGGACGGAACGGTGGCGCCGCCCGCGGAGGGGAACGCGCTGCCCGTCCTGTCCGGGCAGGTCCGGTTCGAGACGCGATCCCTGCCGGAGAGCCTGGCCTGGATCGGCCGTGATGTGCCGCTGGCGCCGCTCGCCGGCGCCTTCTCGATCGACGGCCGGTTCGAGACGGCGGAGCGGTCCATCTCGTGGCCGAGCCTGCGCATCGGCCTCGGTCAGAACGTGCTGGAAGGCGCCGGCGCCGTCGCCTTCGGACCCGGCAAGGCGCCGCGCCTCTCGGTGCAGGCGACCCTGGCGGCCGAGACCCTCGACTTCACGCCGCTCGTCGAGGATCTGACCCGGCTCCTCGATCCCGCCCCGGTATCCGTCGCCCTGGCGCCGCTCACGCAGGGCGACCTCGACCTCCGCCTGTCGGCGGCGGAGGGCCGCGCCGGCGCCGTTCGGGTGCAGGATCTGGCGGCGAGCATCCTGGTGCGGGATACCGCCCTTGAGGTCGCGGTGAACCGGGCCCGGATCCAGGACGGCACGTTCAAGGGGCGCGTGAACCTGACGAGCGGGACCGATCCGGCCGCGACGGAGCTGCGCACCCAGGGGAGCCTCGACCGCGTCGATCTCGGTGCGCTCCTCGGCGAGATCGGCGCGGCCCGCTGGGTGGTCGGGCCCGTCCAGGGGCATTTTGCCCTCGAATCCAGGGCGCGTGACACGGTCGGCCTCCTGGCGCATCTCGGCGGACGGGCCACGCTCGCCATGGATGGGGGCGCCATCGCGGGCCTCGATCTCGCCGACGTCGTCCACCGCAACGGTGCCGTGGCGTCCGGAGCTCTGGCGCGCCGGAACGGCCGGACCGCGTTCGAGCGGGCCGTAGTGACGCTGCGCTTCGTCGACGGTGTCGGCGAGATCGCCGAGTCGGGTCTTCTGGGGCCGAGTGTCGGCGCCACCCTTCACGGCCAGGTGTCGCTGCCGGAACGGCGACTCGACGCCAGGGGCGATCTCGTCCTGCGGCCGCCCGGCGATTCCGCCCGCGGGATCCTGTTCGCGGTGACGGGCCCCTGGAAAGCCCTGACGGCTCAGACGGCCGCCCACAGCGAGCCGTCCGATCCGGCCGGCCGGATCGGGGATGCGATGCTGCCCGATCCTCTCAAATTGCCCGCCACCCTCGGCCTGCCCGGCAGTGTCCGTGCCTTCGCGCCGTGACGGTCGCGCGTTGGCGCCGGCCCCGGCCAAGCTCTAAGATCGGATCCCGATCGCCGTCATGATCCCTATGCGCCGCCTGCTCATCGAGGAACCCGTCACCCGCGCAGGGCCTCTGGCTCGGCGGCTCGCCGTGTTCTCCGTCATCGCCACCGGCATCGCCCTGATCTTGGTCCGGGACCCGCGTGCCGACACCGACGCGGCGCTCGCGGCCCTGGTGGCCGGGTTCGGGGTCGCGGTGCTCGCCGCGGCGGCTGCGGTCTTCGCCTTCGTGCGGGTCTGGCGCGAGGGGGCTCGCGGTCTCGGAGCCGCCCTCGCAGGGCTGATCCTCGCGCTAGCGGTCCTCGGCTATCCCGCTTTCCTGGGCTTGCGCAGCCTGCGGCTGCCGGCGCTGTCCGACATCACCACCGACATCGACAACCCACCCGCCTTCTCGCGCTCGCGGGCGGCCTTCGCGGCTCGCGGCGGCCGCTACCCGGCGGATCCCGGCCCCGCGATCCGCGAGCGCCAGCGCGGCGCCTATCCGCAGATCGCGCCCCTGACCCTCGATATCGGCGCCGACGAGGCCTTCGAACTCGCCCGGCAGGCGGCGCTGAAGCGGCACTGGCAGATCGTCGAGGCGATCCGGCCGGGGGGACGCACCGGGAACGGTCGGATCGAGGCCGTGGCCCGCGGTCTGATCCTCAACCTGCCCGGCGACGTCACCGTGCGCATCCGCCCCCGCGCGGACGGGGCGCGGATCGACGTGCGCTCGGCCTCGCGCCTCAGCGGCCGCGATTTCGGCAGCAACGCGGACCGGATCCGGGCCTATCTCGACGACGTCGCCAACCTCGCCCTCGCGGTGAAGTGACCCGTCGCGTCCCTCAGGCCGGCGCGTAGGTGCCGTCCAGCCGGGGGGCGCCGTCGCAGGTCGCGCGGCCGCGTCCGACAAGATCCTCCAGATGGGCGAAGACCGACAGCGCCGCGGCGCCGCGGAGACGGGGATCGAGCCCCTGGTAGATCGCCGCGACGATGTCGGCGATCCGCCTGTCCCCGGCCGCCAGCCGCGCGCGGATCGCCGCTTCGCGCTGGCGGCGGTGCCCGGCCAGCCCGCGCAGGAACCGGGCGGGCTCGCATACGGGTCCGCCATGGCCCGGCCAGTACACGGTCTCGTCGCGCCCGCGCAGCTTGTCGAGGGAGTCCATGTAGGCCCGCATCGCGCCGTCCGGCGGGGCCACGATCGTGGTCGACCACGCCATGACGTGGTCTCCCGAGAACAGCGCCTGCGCTTCCGGCAGCGCGAAGGCGAGATGGTTCATCGTGTGGCCGGGGGTCTCGACGGCCACGAGGGTCCAGCCTCGACCGGACACGGAATCGCCCTCCGCCATGATCCGCTCGGGAGTGTGAGCCCGGTCGGCGCTGGCATCGAGCATCGGCGCTTCCGCCTCCGAGAGCGCGCGTGCGGCCCTGTGTGGCCCGCATCCGACGATTGGCGCGCCGGTGCGGGCAGCGAGGAGCCGCGCGCCCGGAGAATGATCACGATGGGTGTGGGTGACCACGATGGCCTCCACACGCTCCCCAGCGAGGTCCTGAAGCAGCGCCTCGATATGCACCGGATCATCCGGGCCCGGATCGAGCACCGCGACGCGATCCTGGCCCACCACGTAGGTGCAGGTGCCGCTCGCCGTGAAGGGGCCGCCGTTCGGCGCGACCCGGCGGCGGATCAACGGGGCGACCGGCTCCAGCCGCCCGGCTGGGGGCATCGAACGATCAAAGGTCAGGCTGTTCTCGTCGGCGTCCGCCATCGCGATCCCATGCGATCGACACGGCGCTTCCTTGGACGGTTCGACGCCGCGTGGCAATCGGCCCGGAGACCGCGATCCGACGGTCCGGGCATTCCCCGCGCATCCGGCAGGTTCCGATGTCGCAGACGCGCTCTGAGACCGGATGACCGCCCCTGCACCGGCCTCGCCCCCTGGAGGCGGCCGTCGGTCTGGGCGTGACGCTTACGGGCCAGACCGCGACGAAGGACGTCAGCCCTGGCGGCGGGTCTGCCGGGCGCGCACGCGGACCGGTACGGGCGCCGGTGCCGGCAGGAGACCGAGCGCTGCCGCGCGCAAGGCATCGCCGGTTCTATCGACGAGATCGGCGAGGCGCACCGCCAGCGCGGCGGCCTTCGATCGAACGGCACTCTTGGCAGATTGCAGCATCGCAAATCCCGGATCGAGCCTGGAGACCTCTCTTCGAACGCTAGCGCCCCTGTCTCGTTCCGTCACCCCTTGACGCGGACAGCGCACGCACCCCCGCTCCCCAGGGGACTTCGCGATCGGGGCGGAACCGGAGCGAAACCTTGGCGTTTTCGTGTTCAGAACGACGCGGCCCGCCCGCGTTGAGACTTTCGAAGGATCTGAACGATGCTCGGTTGGGCCGTAACTTTTCTCGTCGTCGCCCTCGTGGCCGCTCTGCTTGGCTTCGGCGGCATCGCCGGCACCGCGATGGAAGCTGCCAAGCTGGTATTCTTCGTGGCCATCGTCCTCTTTGCGATCTCGGCGGTCGTGGGACTGATGCGGGGCCGCTCGCCGACACTTTGAGGAACGACCGGAGACGCCGGCCCCGATCCCGGGCCGGCGCACGGCGCGATGAAAAGCCGCCGCCCCGTGCGGCGGCTTTTTTCGTCGTGTCGGTCCGCATACTGGGCTCGAGACGGTTCCGTCTGGCCGAGGCGGGGGTATCGGGATAGGCGTCCGCTGGATCCGGGGTCGAGGGCTCCCGACCGTCAGGCTTTGCGGTCGGCGCTGTCCAGCTTCGCGATCAGTTCGGCAAAGCGGTCGGGCACCGGTTGCTGCGTGACCGTGTCGTACATCGCGCGCAGCTGCGTCGCGATACGATTGCGGGTCTGGTCGCTCAGGCCGTTCTTGGTCCGGTGGCCGGTGGTCTGGTCAGGGGTGTCGAAAGGTTGCTGATCGACGGCGCCGTCCTGGCCCTCCGACGAGCGATTCGAGACAGTCTCGGCATGCGAATAGCGCGCGCGAAGACCTCCCTCCTTTCCCTGGTCCACCATCAATAGGCCCCTTGTTGCCGAAGTCGGCTCGGCCGCATTGTGCTGCGGCTCGACATACGCCATGGCTGCGGCGGCAACGCCTGCCCGCCGGGATCGGTTCCGCCGGGGGGTGGAACGGAGTGCGGGCCTCCGCGTTGGGCGGTAGGCTGCGCAGGACACAAGCCGGCCCCGGCAGGACTTCGGTAAAGGACCGAGGCGTTCGCGGCCGGGCAACACGGCGAGGCACAGGGGATCGAATGTCGACATCGCAACTCGTGGTACAGCACCTGCCGTACCTGCGCCGCTACGCGCGGGCGCTCACGGGTAGCCAAGTGGCGGGCGACGCGTATGTCGCCGCCACCCTGGAGACCCTCGTCAACGAACCGGACACGCTCGGCCGGAGCACCAACATCAAGGCCGATCTGTTCCGTGTCTTTACGCGGATCTGGAATTCGCTCTCGGTGAACGGCCGCAGCGAGCAGGTTCAGCACGATCTGCCGGCGGAGGTCCGTCTCGGCCAGATCACGCCGCTGCCGCGGCAGGCGTTCCTGCTCTCCTGCCTCGAAGGCTTCTCCGAGGAAGATGCGGCCATCATCCTGGGCGTCGACGTCTCCGAGGTCCGTGACCTCGTGGACGAGGCCGGCCGCGAGCTGGCCGCCGACATGGCGACCGAGATCCTCATCATCGAGGACGAGCCGCTGATCGCGATGGATCTCGAGGCCCTCGTGGAGGGTCTGGGTCACAATGTCATCGGCGTCGCCCGCACCCGCACCGAGGCGATCAAGATCGCCGGCGAGGGTAAGCGTCCCGGCCTGATCCTGGCGGACATCCAGCTCGCCGACGGCTCCTCGGGTCTTGATGCCGTGAACGATCTCCTGAAGACCTTCGAGGTCCCGGTGATCTTCATCACGGCCTATCCGGAGCGGTTCCTCACCGGCGAGCGTCCCGAGCCCGCCTTCCTCATCGCGAAGCCCTTCCAGCCGGCGAATGTCTCGGCGGTGATCAGCCAGGCGCTGTTCTTCCAGCAGACGGCCCGTCGGCGCGAAGCCAAGACGGCCTGAGAGGACGGCCTGAGCCGGGCTCGGCGGTTCTCGCCGGGCTGAACCGGTCCCAGGCCGCCTCCGAGCCTCGATGACGACGAAAACCCCGGCTTGCGCCGGGGTTTTTTGTTGTCCGTGCCGGAGGCCCGGACATCCCGGATGCAGGCGCAAAAAAACGGGCCGGAGAAGTCTCCAGCCCGTCGCGAAGGATCCGGCCGATGCACAAGGGGAATGCGGGGAGGACCAGGTGGCCGGGTGCAGAGAAAACGGATGCCGGACCGGGAGGTTCCAGCAAACGCACTTTTTCTGATGCGGTGGCCTTTTGGCCACATGTGGATGGTGTGGATTGCGGGCGTGCGCCGCCGCACCAACGGCCGGGCTGTCATCGAATACTCAGGATACGTAGGCGCGTCACAGTCTAGGAACCTGCGATTGCAGGGCGCGTTATACGAACATCCTGTCAAGCTCTCGCATGAGGTCGGGGCAATGCTGCGGTCTGGTTTCCTCCTGGGCGTGAGTGCTCCTGCCGCTCTTCTCACCGTCCTCGTCCAGCCGGTCGTGCGCGACACGGCGGATCGTTGGGTGCCCCCGGTGCCCACCGCCCAGACGGCGCAGATTCCGCTGCCGGGGATGCGGCCGGTCTCCATCGCGCTCAGCCCGACGCGGGTCGCGGGCGTTCAGAAGGCCGACGGTCGGATTGCCCCGGTGGCAGGGGAAGCCCAGGATCTGGAGATCAAGCCGATCCTGCGTCAGCCGCCCCGGCGTATGGTCCGCGAAGGCTGCGAGACGGCGCTGAGCTCCCTGGTCGGGCCCGAGGCGCGCCGCATGACCCCCGGGCGTTGCATTTCCTGATCGTTGCCCCCCGGATCCCGTAACGCAAAAGGCCCCGTCACCATGGCGGGGCCTTTTGCGTTGGTGTGCCGTGTTGGCATTGCCGAAACGAAAACGGCGCCGGTCCGAAGACGCGGCGCCGCTACGCGATACGCGTGAGCCGATGCCTCACTCGGCCCGGCCTGTCCCCGTGGACTGACCGCCCTTGCGACCGGCGGACGAGGCCAGTTCGCGATCCTGCGAAAAGGACCGCTTCTCTGCCGGCACGCTGCGGCCGCCCTTGCTGGCGATCTCGCGCTGCCGCTCGAGGTTCATCGAGGCAAAGCCCCGCTTCGAGGTCGAATTTCCGGATGCCATCAGTTCCTCCTCAGGCTTCGCTTCACCCCGCAACAACCTTCAGCAATAACCAAGGTTCCTATCCCGAGACCTGCTCAAGCTTCCGCCAGCTAAGCTTGGCAGCAACCCGGACTTGTGTCGGGCGTTGGTCGACGTTCGACCTTGGTCGACATCCGCGGCCGTGTCGGCATGACCGGAGCCACGGCGACTTGGTCCGGGAGGCGGTGCGACAGTGCGACCGCAGAATGAGATGGGGTATCGCGCATGACGAACCGCAACATGGTCAAGGATCCTGCCCCGGGCACGGCGACGGAGCGGCCGAACACGCCGCCGATGCCGCCGATGCCGGCCCCGGAAGATTCCGCTACGCCGACCACCCGTGAGGAGCCCACCGACTCGCCCCATCTGAATGCCAGCCTCAAGCGCGAAGCGCCCGCTCCCGGGCGCCAGGGCCTCTCGACCGAGCGCTGATCCGGGCCGAAGCCGCCCTCAAGCCTGCCGCCGATGCGTGAGGCGGGTCAGGGCGGCGATCAGGAGGGCGATCGCCAGGATGGTGACGATCCCGGCCCCCGTCAGGATCCGCTGGATGAGCGGCGTATAGAGACCCCGTGCGGCATCGTAGCCGTAGCAGAGCAGCGTGAGCCGGTCGGCGAGGCTGCCGACCCGGCCTTCGCCGGCCTCGGTCAGGGCGAGGCGGAGATCCCGCCCGGTTAGGGCGAGGGGCGACAGCACCCGTGCCACCCGGCCGTCGGCGGCGAGAAGAATGGCCGCCGCCGGATGGGCGAAGCTGTCGGTGCCGGCATCATAGACGGCCTGATAGCCCAGGGCGCCGGTGAGGCGCGCGAGGGCCGTGTCCGAGGCGATCAGCGCCCGGGGGCGGGCCGATGCATCCCGGTCTCCCAGCGTATCCGCGAGCATGCGGCGCGCGGCCGCGGGATCGTCGCGCAGGTCGATCCCGACCAGGACGAGCCCGTAATCGTCCCGCGCGAGTCCTGTCGCCGCGAGGGCCTCCACCGACATCGACACCATCGGGTCGCATACATTGCCGCAGGTGTAATCGACCGGCAGCAGCAGGGCGGCCCGACCGTCGAGGGCCTTGCCCAGGGTGGTGGGCTGCCCGGTGCGCGCATCGGTGACCGCAAGGTCGAGCGGGACGCGGGCCCCCGGGGGCGGCGTGACCGCGACACGGGCGAGATCGGCCTGGACCAGCCGGGCTGCGGCCGGCTTCGACCCCAGGATGAGGCCGAGTGCCAGCAGGGCGCCGAGACCACACCGCCAAGTTGCGTCCAGTGCAGGGCTGGACAAGTGCCTGACGAACCGCATGGATATACGGGCCCGTCCGGCCCCGCCGTCCTGGGCGTGAGACCCGTCGCGGAGCCCCCGAATGACCCTCGACACCGAGGTTTCCTCCCTGAAGCAGGTGCCGCTGTTCCGCGAGGTGGAACCGTCGCGCCTGAAGCTTCTGGCCTTCACCAGCGAGCGGGTGCATTTCGAGCCGGGGCAACGCTTCTTCGCCCGCGGCGATGTGGCGGATGCAGCCTACGTGATCCTCTCGGGCACCGCGGAGGTCAGCATCGATGGCCCCGCCGGCCCGGTGCGGCTGGCGTTGCTCGGCCAGGATGCCCTGGTCGGCGAGATGGGCATCCTGGCCGAGCAGCCCCGGTCCGCCACCGTGACGGCGCAATCCGCGGTGACCGCCCTGCGCATCGACCGGGGCGTCTTCCTGGAACTGCTGGCACAGTTTCCCCAGATCAGCATCGCCCTGATGCGCGTCCTGGCCTTGCGGCTGGAGCAGACCAATCAGGCGCTGGCCGAGAGCCGCGGCTGATCACGCTGCGTAAGTGATGAATTCCAGGAGCGACCCGTCCGGATCCCGGAAATAGACGCTCTGGCCGGGACCCGCGGCGCCGTGCCGCTCCACCGGCCCGAGTTCCACAGCGATGCCGGCTGCCTCGAGATGCGTGATCGCCGCCTCGATCGGACCCGACCAGCGGAAGCACAGATCGCTGTTGCCGGGCTGGACGGGTTTGGCCGCCACGGGCACCGCCTCGACGCCAGGGCCATGGCAGTTGAGCTGGACGCCGCCGAACCGGTAGGCGAAGCCTGGGCCGCGCTCGATGATCTCGGCGCCCACCACATCCCGGTAGAAGGCATTGGATCGGGCCCAGTCGCTGACGTGGATCACACAGTGGTCGAGGTGTATCGCCGGGCTGAGCGGGACCTCGGGTGCGGTCGTCGCCTCGGTCGGAAGAGTTTGGGTCTCGGGCATCCTTCACCTCCGCGCCGGCCGCAATAGAGCGTTGCCGCGATTCTGAATTAGGGCGCAACCGTGGCCGCGCGAGCCGCCCGCGCGCGATCCGCTGCGGCGGAAAAGCTACATCGTCACGGGCGCTGAGGCGGTAGGCATGGCGCGACGACCGTATCCCGCACGACAGGACCTATGATCGCCACGCTTCCATCGGCCTGGAGCCGCCTGCGCCGGATCGCCCTCTCGCGGATCCTCCTCGCCGTGGTGGCGATCGCGCCGCTGGCGGCCTGTCAGACCCGTCCGGTCCAGGTCGCGCAGGACGACGAATCCGCTTGGTACATCGGCGCAAAGCCCGACAAGCCCTTCGACATTCCCCTCGTCGATACCCAGCGGCTCGACCCCAAATATCGCCGGCAGCAGGTCAGCTACAACGGCCCCGAGCAACCCGGCACCATCGTCGTCGACATCGACAAGCGCCAGCTTGTCCTTGTTCAGGCCGATGGCACGGCGATGCAGTACGGCGTCGGCGTCGGCAAAGCGGGCTTCTCCTGGAAGGGCGAGGCCCGGGTCGGGCGCAAGGGTGTCTGGCCGGATTGGAGCCCGACGGCCACGATGGTCTCGCTCCATCCCGACTTGCCACGAACCCGTAAGGGCGGCGTCGACAACCCGCTCGGTGCCCGCGCGCTCTACCTGTACCAGGGCAACCGCGACATCCTGTTCAGGATCCACGGCACCAACGAGCCCTGGAGCATCGGTGAGCAGATGTCGTCGGGCTGCGTCCGGATGCTGAACGAAGACATCGCGGACCTCTACGAGCGCGTGCCGGTGGGAACCCGCGTTCTCGTCAAGCGCAACGGCCAATATCGGACCTGATCGGTCTGGCTTCCCCGACGTCGGCTGCGCTGCGCAAAGGCGGCGGTCAGCCGGCCGGCCTCAAAGAAGCGGCGTCGCGCGCCTCTTCGGAGGCATGGCGCGCGAGACGGCCGAGACCCTCACGATCCAGCGCCGGGTCACGCGGGGCGCCGTCCCGTACCATGCCGTCGCTCGCCAGGACCGCGGCCGTGGTCAGCCCCGGGCTCGTACGGGCGGCCGGTCCTTCCGGCCCGATCGCGAGGCCGATCCAGGTGAGAAGGGCCGCGCTCAGGGCCACGCCGGCGAGCAGGGTCTTGAGAAAGCTCATGCGATACAACGACGGCTCCGGGGCGCCGTTCCGTGGCGCAGCCGGCGCGCAGGGTCGGAACGCTTTCGCAACCACGACGGGAGAAAGTCGGCGCCGGGGAAGCGCCGATCCTCCGGTCGCCCGACAAATTCGCCACATTGGTCGTGCAGCGTGACGGCCCTCACACCGCTTTTCTTCGACGCCTTGCCTCCCGCGTGGACAGTTCCGTGATGATCAGACCGATGCTTGCCCTGTTCCTCCTGTGCGGCCCTGCGGCCGCGGCCGGGACGATCAGCGGTCCGGCGACCGTGATCGACGGCGACACGATCGAGGTGCAGGGGACGCGCATCCACCTGTACGGCATCGACGCCCCCGAGACCGCGCAGAGCTGCGAGAGCGCCAAGGGCCTGGAATATCGCTGCGGCCGCGAGGCCGCGCAGGCCCTGCGCGCGCGGATCGACGGCGGCGTCGTCACCTGCGAGCGGCGGGAGGGAGCCGTCGCCGGGCGTGTCACCGGGATCTGCCATGTCCATGGCGAGGATCTGTCCGCCTGGATGGTCGGCCAGGGCCTGGCGCTGGCCAGCCGCCACGTGACGCCCACCTATGTCCGCCACGAGGGGCACGCCTGGGCGACCCGCCGCGGCATCTGGGCCGGCACCTTCGAGAAGCCGGCCGATTGGCGCCAGGATCGGCGCCGGGTCGAGGCCACGGCCGGGGCGAGCGCGGCCGACTAGCGGGTCCGGCGGCTCAGGCCGTCGCGTCCTGCCCCTCGGTGAATTCCCGCCACAGCAGGACCAGGGCGGCCATCACCGCCGGGCCGACGAACAGGCCGAGCAGCCCGAAGGTCTCGACGCCGCCGAGGATGCCGAGGAGTACCCACAGGAAGGGCAGTTTCGTCGTGCCGCCGATCAGGGCCGGCCGGATGAAATGGTCGGCGACGAAGGTCACGACGAAACCCGCCGCAGCCACCACCAAAGCCGCCGTCACCGAACCCGCCGCCACCAGAAGAAGCGCCGCGATGGCGATGGCCACGGCGGCTCCGAACGGAATCATCGCCGCGACCGCCGTGAAGGCGCCGAGCAGCACGGGGTGGGGCACCCCCGCGAAGTGGTACACGATCCCCAGCACGAAGCCCTCGCCGAGCCCGACCAGCACGAGCCCGTCGACGGTGCCGTGCACGGAGGCCACCATCTGGCGGGCGACGCGCTCGCCGCGCGGGCCGAACAGCCGGTGGCAGGCGGTCAGCGACTGGTCCCGCACCGTCCGCCAGTCGCGGAACAGGAAGAACAGGGCCACGAGGCTGAAGCCGAACAGCACGATCCGGTGCACCACCTCGCGGCCGACATTGCGCGACGCCCCGAGCACGGAATTGTTCTCGAACCGGCGCAGCAGGTCCGAGCCCGCCTGCGCGTGGCCGAGATTGTCGTTCCACCACGCAGTCGCCTGCGCGGCGCCGTAGGGCAGGTGCTGGAGGAACTCCGGCGCCGGGATGCCGTTCGCCTCGGCATTGCGGACGAACTCGGCCACGTCGTGGGCCTCGCGGGCGGCCTGGACGCCGAGGATCGCCAGCGGCGCCAGGAAGACCAGCGCCACCGCCGCCGTCATCAGCGTGGGCAGCAGGATGTTGTGCTTCCCCGGCGGGAAGCGGTGCTCCAGCCGCGTGTAGACTGGCCACAGGGCGATCGCCAGCACCACCGCCCAGGCCAGCGCAGGCAGGAACTCGTGCAGGATCCAGAGACCCAGGGCCGACAGGGTCAGCACGAGCAGGACGCGAGCCGCACCCTGGGAGCGCGCCCGCTCCTGTGGCGGGAGGGGTGGCGTCTCGATCCGCGCCGGCGGAGCGGCGGGCTTGGTGATCGGTGGCATCCGTCTGTTCTCCTGAGGACGCGCGGTCCTCTCGCCGTCAAGCTAGGGTCGGCGCGATCGGCGCACATGCGCGTCCGCGCACCCGGCGGCGCACGCTTGTGGACAGGCGCTGAAACGCCGGGGAAGCGCCGCGGTTGCCGCCCCTGACACCCTCGTGTAGAGGTCGCCGCCATTCGACGGGGCCACGTACGAGGGCCCGTATACGCGTAGGGTGGCCGCACGGGGCGTTTCCGCCGGGCCGCCCGGGCGGCGAGGGGGCTCCCGCACGACCGATCCGGAATTCGAACAGCCCGCGAGAAGACATGTCCGACGAGCCCGCCCACGGCAGCGCCACCTTCGAGCGCGTGGCCGACATCATAGCCGAGACCGCCGACATCCCGCGGGACAAGATCACGCCCGAGAGCCACGCCATCGACGACCTCGGCATCGACAGCCTCGCCTTCCTCGACATCGCCTTCGCGGTGGACAAGGCCTTCGGGATCAAGCTGCCGCTCGAGCGCTGGACCCAGGAGGTCAACGAGGGCAAGGTCCCGGCCGAGGAGTACTTTGTCCTCAAGAACCTCTGCGCGCGCATCGACGGCCTCGTGGCCGAGAAGGCCGCCAAGGTCTGAACGCAGGCCGATCCGACCCATCATGCGCCTCGAATATTTCGAGATGATCGACTCCGTGCGGCTCCTCGATCGGGCCGCCGGCCGCATCGAGGCGCTCGCCCGGGTGCCCATGGCCAGCCCGGTCTTCGAAGGGCACTTCCCCGGCCATCCCCTGGTGCCGGGCGTCCTCCTCACCGAGACGATGGCGCAGGCCTCCGGCTACCTTGTGCTTGCCCATCTCGACTTCGCCCGGATGCCGTTCCTAACCGGCGTCGACAAGGCCCGCTTCCGGTCCTTCGTGGGCCCCGGGGCGGACCTCCTCGTCACGGCGCACCTGGAGCATGACGGCTCGGGCTACGCGGTCACCAAGGCGGCGATCAGCCACGACGGCAAGGCGCTGTGCGACGCGGAGCTGCGCTTCCGCACCATGCCGTTCCCGGACGGCCTCGACGCGCCGATGCGCGAGCGGGCGCGGACGATCGGCCTGTTTCCCGATTCGGCGCCGGCCGAACGCGAGCCCTGAGTCAGCCATGAGCCGCCCCGTCGTCGTCACCGGCCTCGGCCTCGTCTCCTGCGCGGGTGAAGGCGTCGACGCCCACTTGGCCGCCCTCGCCGGGGAGGCGGCTCCGCGCACGGATAGCGAGACCTTTGCGCCCTACCCGGTGCATCCGGCGCCGGCGATCGCCTGGGACGGCCAGATTCCCAAGCGCAGCGACCAGCGGCAGATGGAGGCCTGGCAGCGGCTCGGCGTCTACGCCGCCGGCCTCGCCCTCGACGCCGCGGGCGTGAAGGATGAGGCCGCCTTCAAGCAGGCGCTCCATCTCGTCGTGGCGGCGGGCGGCGGCGAGCGCGATTACGCGGCGGACGGGGCGATCCTCACGGGCCTGCGGGACGCCGCCGATCCGGGCGCCTACCTGAACGAGCGGCTGCAGAACGACCTCCGGCCGACGCTGTTCCTCGCTCAGCTCTCGAACCTGCTCGCCGGCAACATCGCCATCGTGCACGGGGTGACGGGCGCCTCGCGCACCTTCATGGGCGAGGAGTCCGCCGGGGTCGACGCCCTGCGGATCGCCCAGGCGCGGGTGGCTTCGGGCCAGATCGATGCGATCCTGGTCGGCGGCTCCTACAGCGCCGAGCGGCCGGACGTTCTGGTCATCCACGAGATGGGCGGCTACCTCGCCCGCGACGCCTACCGCCCGGTCTTCGCGCGCGGCGAGGCGGGCGGCTTCATCCTCGGTAGCTGCGCAGCGTTCTTGATGCTGGAATCGGCTGCGCATGCGGCCGCCCGCGGTGCCCGTGCCCTGGCCCGGCTTGAGACGGTGGCGAGCGACCGGACCCGGCGCACGCCTGGCAGCGTCGCCGACAGCCTCGAGGCTCTCTGGCGACAGGCCGGCCTCTCGGGCCCCGATCACGTCCTGTCCGGTGCCACCGGAGTCGCGCCGATCACCGCGGAAGAGCACGCTGCGCTGGCCCGTCTCGCGCCCGGCGCGCGGCTGCGCGCCCTCGGGGACGTGATCGGGCACGGGCTCGAAGTGGCGGCACCCTTCGGAACGGCGCTCGGGGCCGCCCTCGTCGCCGGCGGCAGCGCCCGCGAGGTCGCCGTGACCGCCGTCGGCCATCGGCGCGGCGAGGGTGTTCTGCGCCTCGTTCCGGCCTGAGCAAGCCCGTCCGGTGCCTGCGTGCCGACGGCGCTAGTTCGTGCGGCCGTAACCACAGACTTCATGCGCCCACGCCGCATTGAACTCCCTTATCTCGTTGTTCTCGCGGCCGTTCTGGCGTTGCTCAACCGCATTTTCCGCTGAGAATTTCCCGCATCGGCGGGCCTGTTGCCGGGTGAAATATTTCCCTGCGCTTGCCAAAAAACCGCCGGCGGTTTATTTAAGCCGTATCGGCACGTGTCCGGATATCTTGGACCGTTACGCCTTCGCAGGGCGGTTCTGACTTTCCTATCGCTATCGGTCGATGCCGGCGCCTTCTCGCATGAGCGGGTGCCATTCCTCACTATGCCTGCGAAGATCAAGGACTTCCATGAGCACCGGAACCGTCAAGTGGTTCAACGAGACCAAGGGCTACGGCTTCATCCAGCCGGATGACGGCGGCAAGGACGTGTTCGTTCACATCTCGGCCGTCGAGCGCGCCGGCCTGCGCAGCCTGAACGAAGGCCAGAAGGTTTCCTACGAGCTGGAGACCGACCGTCGCAGCGGCAAGCAGTCCGCCGGTCAGCTCCAGACGGCCTGATCGCCGTCCTAGGCGTTTCTGTCGAAGCCGCTCCCTTGGAGCGGCTTCTTCGTATCTGCATTCTCTTTCCTTGCCTTTCTCTCGTGGGCGACGGCCTTCGCCGTGCCCGATCCAGGAGTGTCTGTGAGCTTTTTGAAGAATCAGGGTGTCGTCGATCGTCTGGAGACCGCTGCGAAGGCGCGGTCCGAGATGCTGGCCCGGTTCCGGGCGCGCCCGTCTGCCGATGATCCCACGGTCCTGGCCCGCCAATCCGCCCGCCGCGCCGTGGTCGATGCCCGCGAGGCCCGTGCGGCCGAACGCGCCGCCCAGCGTCAGGCCGAGCTCGAGCGCGCCGCTGCCCTGGCCGAGGCCGAGCGTCTCGCGGAAATCGAGCGCAAGCACGCCGAGCAGCTGGCCGCGCAGGAGCGCGCCAAGGCTCTCCAGGCCGAACAGAAGGCCCAGCGCGACGCTCGCTATCTCGCCCGCAAGGCGAAAGCGCAGAAGAAGCGCTGAGGCGCGGCAGCGGCAACACCCTCCAGGAGCCCGGCATGTCCCACAAGTTCAAGATCGGCCAGCGTGTCTGCCGGCCCCGGCTCGGGACCCCCGGCGAAGCGGGCGAGGTCGAGGTGTTCGAGGTCCTGCGGCTCATGCCGCAGGATCAGACCGGCGAGCCGAGCTACCGGATCCGCACGAAGGCCGGCGAGCGGGCGATCCGCGAAGGCGACCTCGTCGCGGCTGCGCAGCCCTGATCCGGGCGCACCTCAGAGCGTCCGGAACATCACCAGCGCATCGACCGGCCCGAGGTCCGGGTGTCGAAAGGCGCCCGGCAGCCGTCCGACCACGGCGAAGCCGAAGCTTTCCCATAGCCGGACGGCCCGGACGTTGGTGCTGACCACGAAGTTGAACTGCATCGCCGTGAAACCGCGCGTCCGCGCCCGATCGAGGGCATGCGCGCACAGGGCGCGGGCGATTCCGCGGCCGATCGCGGCCTCCCCCGTCATGAATCCGCAATTGGCGACGTGGGCGCCTCCGCCCGCCTGATTGGCGCGCAGGTAATACGTGCCGACCACGGTCCCCGCTTCCTCCGCCACGAAGGTCTCGCGGTCCGGTCCGGTCCAGTAGGCGAGGGCTTCGGCCTCGCCGAGGTCGCGGTCGAGCGCATAGGTCTCTCCCGCCCGGATGGTCGGCACGATGATGCGGGTGATCGCCGCGTGATCGGTCGCTCGCGCGGGTCTGATGTCCAGGCTCACCCGAATTGCTCTCGCAGGATGCGCTCGTCGAGGCTGTGGCCGGGATCGTGGAGCAGCACGAGTTCGGTGGCGCGGTCGAGGGATGTCTCCACGGTGCAGACGCGGCGGAACTCGGTGTGGTCAGCGACCGCCGCCACCGGGCGGTGGGGCGCGTCGAGCACGTCGATCCGGATGCGGGCGTAATCCGGCAGGAGCGCGCCGCGCCAGCGCCGGGGGCGGAAGGCCGAGATCGGCGTCAGTGCCAGCAGCTTGGCGTCCAGAGGCAGGATCGGGCCGCCGACCGACAGGTTGTAGGCGGTCGAGCCCGCCGCAGTGGCGACGAGTACGCCGTCGGCGATCAGCAGGTCGAGCCGGACGTTGCCGTCGACGGCGATCTTCAGCTTGGCGGTCTGGTGGGTCTGGCGCAGCAGATAGACCTCGTTGATCGCCCGCGCCCGGTGAGAGCGGCCTTCGGTGTCGAGGACGTCCATCACCAGTGGGTGGATGACGCTGCGATGCGCCGTCTCCAGATGCTCCAGAAGGTCGTCGTCGCGAAACTCGTTCATCAGGAAGCCGACCGTGCCGCGGTTCATCCCGTAGATCGGCTTCGGGTTGTCCATGAAGCGGTGGAGCACCTGCAGCATCAGGCCGTCACCGCCGAGCGCCACCACGACGTCCGCCTCCTCGGGCGGGACGTGATCGTAGCGACGCATCAGGGCGGCGGCGGCCTCGCGGGCATGGCCGGTCGGACTCGCCACGAAGGCGATCTTCTGGAAGAGCGCCATGGCTCAGGCGCAGCCGCGCAGGCGCGTCAAAATCGCCTCAGGGTTCACGTCACGGCTCCAGTCTGATGAGCGAACCGCCCGGTTGACGTCCTGGCTTGGCATGGGCCTCACTCTGACGGCACATGCGCAATCGGAGGCATAGCATGGAGCGTCCGCTCCTCGTCTACACCACCTTTCCCGACCTCGCCTCTGCGCTGAATATCGGCGAGGCCCTGGTCCGCGAGCGTCTCATCGCCTGCATCAACGTGATGCCGGGCATGCAATCCGTCTACAGCTGGAAGGGCGCCGTCGAGCGCGGCGCGGAGGTCGCGGCCCTTCTCAAGAGCCGCGAGGGTCTCGCCGACGCACTGACGGCCGCCCTGAAGGCGCGACATCCCTACGACACGCCGATCATCCTGCATCTGCCGGTCGCCGGCGCGGACGCCGACACCACCGCCTGGATCCTGGCGGAAACGCAGCCGGACGGCTCGGCCGGAGCAGAGCCCCAGTCGGCCTGATCCAATAGGCCGAGCCCGCGGCACGACAAACCGTTGTGCGATCACCGCACCCGGGCGAACACCGCTTTGGCACCGATCCGGACGAACGCACCGGCGCCAGGACGACCGGGCGGTTCGGCGCCGCGTTGCGGCGATGGACCATGCCGGCACCGAGCAGGCTGTTGCCGGCGAAGGTGACAAGAGCCGCCGTCGCTCCGGCGAACAGGACGGCTGCCGCTGCGCTGCAAGCCGGGCGCGCGCGGTCGTGCGCTGCGAGCCACGACGAGGCGTATCCCGCGATGGGGAGCCCGGCATCCGAAGCCGTCGGATCCATCTGAGCCTCCGACCGGATCCTGCATCTGGCGGTCTGTGGGCGATGAGCGATCTTCGCCCCGATCTGCGGCCGCGGATCGGAGCCGAACCCGTCAGGTTGCCGGCCTCGCTGTCGGGCGTCTGTGGACAAGACCCCTGCGCCGTCGGACGCCGCATGGAGCGCGTGCATCCGGGTATTTCCTTTGACTTGCTTCTCGGCGTCGTGAACAGATCTAAGTTTGCATGCAAAGGTTCGAGATTAAAGATCGATGTTTCGGATAAAGAAAAGCATCGGAAGGTCGTTGCACGGGAAAAAGATTGAGAAAATCTGGCGGCCGATTTTAATGGGCTGCGGCGCGCGTCGCGCCCGAGACAAAGCCGAGGGGAAACCATGGGATGGTTCAGGATGGCAGACCGCGCCGCTGCGGCTCTGCTGATGTCGGTCATGGGCGCCCTGAATGTTCAGGCGGCCGGCGATCCGAAGAAGGAACCGTTGATGACCATCGAGGCGGCGCCGTCCGGTCCGGCCGGTCTCGCCTCAGCCGATCCGCCCGCCTTGCGGTACGGGGTTCTCTATGCCGACGACAAGGGTCACAGCCATGTCCAATACTGTGACCTGAAGAATTTCATCTTCAAGAGCTACGCGCCTCCAGCAGCGCCGCAATACGTCGGCTTTCCGCCGGGGGAGGTGGCGTCGATCAAGTATGCGGTCCTGCCCGTCGGCTATGTCGGCACGTGGCACACGGCGCCGGGGCCGCAATGGGTGATCACCCTGTCGGGCCGCTGGTCGGTGGAGGCCACCGACGGGAGCGTGCTCGAGCAGGGACCCGGCGAGGTGGAGTTCAACGCCGACATGGGATCGACGCCGCAGGGGGAGGAGGGCCATGTCGGGCACCTGACCCGGCAGGTCGGCGATGTGCCGAACGTTCAGCTCATCGTCTCGCTGAAGCCGTCTTCCGGAAAGGCCCGCAACACCAACCCGTGCCAGCCCTGAACGCGTGATCCGGGCCGGCGGTGGCCTTCCGTCGGCCTGCGCGGGTCAGCCGCCGCTCACGGGATAGCTGCGCCCCTTCCAAGTGGCCGCGCCGGCTCGCTCGCGGCGCAGGAGCACGTTCCACTGGATCGCCAGGGCCACCGCGACCGCCGCCGGGTGGAGCGGGATCGTCGCCCAGGGTGCCCGGACCGCCACCGTGACGGCCGTCCGGGTCGCCAGCGACAGGGCCAAGGCCAGGGCGGCCAGGGCCAGGGCGGAGGCGGGCACCAGCCCGAGCAGGCCGGCCAGGATGAGGAGCGGCGGCAGGACCTGGCCGCAGCCGAGCAGGAGCGTCCAGACCGGAAGGGCGCGGGGCGTGGCCATGCCCTCGTGGGCGTTCTTGGAGAAGCCGGCCCAGGCTTGGGTGAAGCCATCGTACATCCGGCATGTTGCCAGCGCGGCGGCGGCCACGAGATCCGTCCGGTAGCCCGCGGCACGGAAGAGGCGGGCCAGGCGGACGCCGTCATGGAGGGACCTGCGGATCGCAGCGTGTCCGCCGACGGCCGTGTAGGCCGCACGATCGACCAAGATCAGCTGACCGCAGGCCGCGCCGAGCGACGGGTCCGGCAGGCGACGCATCAGCGGCACCGGCAGGAAGCCGAGGAGCAGGAAGTCGATCATCGGGACGGTCAGCATCTCGCCGAGCGTGTCCGTGCGCTGCCGGGGTACGCCGCTGACGAGCGCCGCGCCGGTGCGGCGGGCCTGGGCCGCCACGGCAGCCGCGGCCTCGGCCTCGAGGCGCACGTCGGCGTCCAGGAACAGCAGGTGGTCGCCGCGGGCGAGGCCGGCCATATGGCTGCAGGCGTGGTTCTTGCCCGTCCAGCCTTCGGGAAGGGCCGGCACCGAGACGAGGCGCAGACGCGGATCGCCGACGGCGCGCACGATCTCCGCGGTCGCGTCCGTGGAATGATCGTCACCGACGATCACCTCCACCGGAACCGATGTGCTGGCGAGCGCCGCCCGCACGGTGGCGTCGATGTTGCCGGCCTCGTTGCGTGCCGGGATCAGGATCGAGACCAGGCCCGTCCCGGTCTCCGGCATGGGCCGGCGCAGAGCCGCGAGATTCACCGCCGCCAGCACGGCCGGCAGGAGGGCGGTGACCAGGCAGAGCAGGGCCAGGGCCGTGAGGATCGAATCGGTCATCGTCCGCGCCGCGCTGGTGTCGGGTCTCGACCTGGGATCGTACGGGGCCGGGCGCGAGCGGAAGGGGTCATCCGGCGCGATCCTGGCCGCCCGCGGCGCGATGCGCCGGATCGAAGCGTCGCCCGGAGAGCCGGGCCGCCACGCGTCGCCACAGATCGTAGAGGCCGCCGACGCCCTTTCGGCCGGAGACCAGGGTGCGGAAGCGTCCGGGTTCCCGGCTGATCACATCGGCGCTCAGACGGTCGAGGGTCGCGGTCAGGTCGGATTCCAGGCGCGCGAGCCGCTGGTCTCGCGGAAGCGCGGCGAGTTCGGATCCGCCGATCCCGGGACCGAAGGCCACGAAGGCGCCGGCGCCGCGCTCGTCCCAGAAGGTGTATTCCACGGCGAGGGGAACGAACAGGGCGTCGGGGGCGATCTCGGCGAGCCGTGCCACGCCGGGCCTCAGGGCCAGCGGCCGTGCGCGGGCATCCGCGAAACGGCCCTGTGCGGTGATCCAGAGCATGCCGTCGGAGGACGCCAGGATCGACCGGGCGGCCGTGAGGAACTGCGCCGCCCCGCGCGGGCTCTCCAGGTCGACCCCGAAGGCGCCGATCCGCTCGAAGATCCGGTAGCGCGCCAGCATCGCGGCGTCGAACGGGGCGCGGCTCCATCGCTCCGGATAGAGGCGGCCGGCCAGCACGACGATCAGCGCGGCGTCCCACCACGCCGGGTGGTTGCAATAGACCACGATCGCGCCCGGATGGCTCGTCGCCGGCGGTGTGCTCCAGAGGGGCAGCCGCACGGCGTCGAGGTGGCGGTGCATATAGCGCTCGAACCACGCCACCATGAAGGCGCGGATTCCGGGCGAGATCGGGGGCAAGGGGGCGCCGCGCGTACCTCTCTCGCCCCCCGGGACGGAGGCGGGAGGTGGCGGCGTCGCCGTCACGCCGAGGCGCGCAGGGCGCCGCGGGCGTCCTGGTCGTGCGCGTCGGCGGCGATCCAGCCCGACATCATCACCATCGGCATGCCGGGCCCCGGATGGGCGGCGCCCCCCGCGAGGTAGAGGCCGCGCACCTGCCGCGAACGGTTTCCAGGCTTGAATGCGCCCATCACCCGCCCGTGGGAGGCGAGACCGTAGATCGCGCCGTTCAGCACCTTGTAACGCTCGTGGATGTCCTGCGGCGTCAGGTGGCGCTCGACGACGATGCGCTCCTCCAGGTCCGGCATGCCGCCGGTGCGCTTGAGCTTGTCGAGGATCGTCCGGCGGTAATTCTGGAACAGCGGTCCGTCCGGACGCCAGTCGTGGTGCGGGCGCAGATACGGCGTATGCACGAGGACGTAGAGCGCCTCGCCACCCTCCGGCGCCACGCTCGGATCGGTGGAGGAGGGCGCCGCCAGATAGGCGGTCGGGTCGGGGGCCGGCTCGCCCTTGTTGTAGATGTAGTCGAACTCCTCTTCCGGATCCCGGGAGAAGACGAAGTCATGGTGGTTCAGGTGCTCGTAGCGCTTGTTCAGGCCGAGATAGAGCACCACGCCCGAGCAGGCCGGCTCGGGGTTCTTCTTGGCGTAGACCTTGGCCGCTTCGCCGCCGACGAGTTCGCGGTAGGTGCGGACCGAATCCATGTTGGAGATCACCGCGTCGAAGGGCGTGACGCCGTGGGCGGTCCGCACGCCCCGGACGGCGCCGTTCGCGGTCTCGATTCCGGTCACCTCGGTGTCGGTCTTGCAGGTGGCGCCGAGTTCCTGGGCGAGCTTCGCCAGCCCCTCCGCCACGGCGCGGGTGCCGCCCATCGGGTACCAGACGCCGTCGGCGGTCTGCATGTGCGCGATGGCGCAGAGCACCGCCGGCGCGCCGTAGGGCGAGGAGCCGACATATTGCACGAAGTGGTCGAGCATCTGCGCGAGCCGGGCGTCCTTGACCTTGCCGCGGATCGTCGAGGCGACGGAGGCGTGCATGCGCAGGGAGAGCACGTCGCGCAGCGTGCCCGGGTTCATGTTGGCGCGGATGTTGATCGTGTCGAACAGGTCTTCGACCGGCTTCCAGAAGAAGAACTTTTCCGAGACGCCGTGCAGGTGTTCCGAGATCGAGAGGAACTTCTTGTAGCCCTCGCCGGTGCCGGGCGCGAAGCGCTCCATGTCGCCGGCCATCCGCTCGACGTCCTGCATCAGGTCGATCTGGGTGCCGTCATCGAAGAAGCACCGCCATTGCGGGTCGAGGCGGCGCAGATCCATGTAGTCGTGGACCGAGCGGCCGGCTTCCGCGAAGATCCGTTCCAGCACCCGCGGCACGGTCAGGATGGTCGGGCCCATGTCGAAGCGGAAGCCGCCCTCATGGAGCACCGCCGCCTTTCCGCCGAGCCAGCCGTTCTTGTCGTAGACCGTCACGCGGTGTCCCCGCGCGGAAGCGACACACGCGGCCGCCAGACCGCCGAGTCCGCTGCCAATAACGGCCACCGTTGAATCCTGGCTCATCCTGATGGGTCGCTCCCCGGGCCTTCCACGAACGTGACCCGCGACAGCGAAGCTAGCCCCGGGGTCGTGCGGGTCAACGCGCCACCCGGTCGCGGCCGCATTCGGTCAATCCTCACCTGTGGACAGCCGGGTCAGAAAGTTGCCGATCTCGCGGCGGCGGCGATCCGCCTCCAGCACTTCCGGCCCCAATCCGTGGCGCCATGCGAGCCGGCGCACGGCTGTGGGCTCGCCTGTCTGAAGGCCTGCGATCTCGTCGGCATAGGCCGCCACCGTCTCCGGATCCTCCGCGAGGCCCGCCGCGACGATGGCCGTGTCGCACAGGCGGAGCATCGCGGCGACTTCGTCCAGGTCGAGTTCGGGATGATACTGCGTCCCCCAGAACCATCCGTCCCCCTGGCGGATCTCGATCGCCTGGATGCCGAGGATCCGGTTCCCGGCAAGCACGCGGGCGCCCGGCGGCGGTTGGAGCACCGCATCCGCGTGAATCGCGGGGGCGTCCCACGTGGCGGGCCGGCCGGCGAGGAGCGGATGGGTCCGGCCCTCCTCGGTCGGGGTAATGGAGCGGGCGAAGCCGTATTCCGGCCCGCGCGGGTTCTCGGCGGCCCGCCCGCCCGCCACCGTGGCGGCGACCTGCACGCCCCAGCACGATCCGAAGATCGCCAGCCCCGCGTCCAGGGCGGCCCGCATCAGCACGAGCTGCCGCCTCACCTCGGGCGTGCCCTCGGAAACTCTGAGCGTCGAGCCGGTGAAGATCACGCCGTCGACATCCGCGAGGGTCGCCGGGAGGGTGGCGTCGGCATCGGCGGGGCTGACGAGATGGCAGCTGATCTCCGGCCGAAGATCCCGGACCACGGCCGCGTAGGACTCGGCCGAGGTTCGGCCGGTGGCCGCGACGTGCCGGTCCCGGGCCGCGCGGTCGTTGCCGTCGGCGATGAGCAGGCGGAGCATGGGAGTTCCGTTGAGCGGGGCCGTGCGGCGGGGAAGCTGCATGTGCCCTCGCGGAGCCGCGGGGAAACGGCGCGGATCGTCGCGGGCCGAGCATGCCGCAGCCCGGAGCGGCTCCCGGAGCCCGTCGCAGGCGACCGGGTCGAAGCGCCCCCGGCCGGACGCACAGGGCAACGACCACGGTGTGACGGATGCCGAGCGCACGGGTCTTGGCGCGGGTCTCGGCACGGGCCAAGGGTCGGGCCAAGGGACGGAGCTCCCGCCCATCCCTCGGGCTGTCGAATATTATTTATTCGTTGGCGCATCCAAATGAATGATGCGCATTATCCCGCATACGATTTATATTAGGTCGGATCATTACTGAAATCGGGCTATGCTGGAGGGCGAAATGCCGGATTTCACAGGGGTCGAACTCTGTGTCCGAGAGGGGTGGGGTCTCCTCGTCCAAGACACGGAGGCCGTCCGTCGCGCGGCGCAGGCGGGCGCCTGCGCGGGGTCTCGCAGGACGGTCGTGCCGAGGCGTGCCGCGATCGACGACCGTCATTCGATGATCGAGCTGAACGGCAATTGCCTCGCCTTCGCGACGCTGCCCGATGCCGTGGGCCGGCCGGTTTCCGGAAGGCGGACCGGCTGTGCTCTCAGGGGGCACGGCCATGTCGGCGAAGTCCGCGCCTCGGCAACGCGCACGGGGCGGGATTATCCGATGACCTCGGAGGGCTCCCGGCAAGATCCTGACGGGTCGAGCGCGGACCCTCCGATATCCGTTCGGCCGGACTCCCGCAGCCATCCCCTCTCCGGGCAGGCGGGGCTGGAGACGGTGCTGCGGCCGCACCTGCAGTTCGGCGTGCCTGCCGCCTTGGGCGGATCGCCGTGGCGCAGCGCGCCGTGATCGTCTCGGGATCGCCTGGGACGTCTCAGATTCAATCGGTGAGGCGACCACATGTGGAGAGCCCTGCTGATATGGCCGGTGTTGCTCGTGATCGGCCTGACGCTTCCCGCATTCCGGACACGCTCGACTCCGCCCGTCCATCAGGCGGCCGAGATCGAGGCCCTGGTGAACCGGGCGGCCGAGGCGTTGGAAGACCGCGGCGCCGGGGCATTCGGAGAGTTCAGACGGAAAGGTAGCGTCTGGCGCTACGGGGACGTCTATCTGTTCGTCATCGACATGAAGGGGATCGTGCTGTTCAATGCCGCGCATCCGAACCGCGAGGGGCATGATCTTCTCGACGAGCGCGACGCCGACCGGAAGCAGTTCCACAGGGACTTCATCGAGGTTGTGGACCGCTTCGGTTCCGGCTGGGTCGATTACATGTTCCCGAAGCCCGGTCAGTCCGTCCCGACCGTGAAATGGAGCTACGTCTGCGCGACGCACGTCGCCGGTTCGGACGCGGTCATCGGTGCGGGCGTCTACGTCGAGTAACGCGGGTCCGATCCGCGCGCCCGATGGCTGCCCTACACGGTCCGCCGCGCCGCCAGGGTGAGGGCGAGGCCGAGCCCGCAGAGCGTCAGCGCGCCCAGCACCGCGAGCGACGGCGCTGCGGCGGAGAACCCTTCGCCGAGCGCGCTCTGATACGCCTCGATCGCCCAGGCATTGGGGGTGAGCCAGCCGGCCTGCTGCAGCCAGGGCGGCATCAGGAAACGCGGAACCATGGAGCCTCCCACCGCCGAGAGCAGCAGCACTCCGAAGGTCGAGGCGAGGTGCGCCTGCTGGCGCGAGCCAGCCAGCGCGCAGGCAGCGAGCGCGAGGCCGGCGGCCATCGCCGAGACGAGCAGGCAGGTGGCCAGGAAGGCCGGCCAGTGCGGCCCGATCTCGACTCCGTAGAGCAGCGCGGCGGCCAGGAAGATCAGCCCGGCCTGGACGAGACCCTGCAGCGTCAGGAAGGCGAACTTGCCGAGCACGACCACCGGCAGGCCGCCCGGACCGGCCATCAGCCGTTCGGCGAGGCCCGTCTCGCGCTCCTCGACCAGGGACATCGCGCCCTGCATCGCGGCGAAGAGCAGGAACACCGCTGTGATCGCACCGGCATAGTAGCTCACCCGCGCATTGGCGCTGCCAGCGGCGGTGCTGCGCCGCTCCACCAGGGCGGCGAAGCTGAACGGCTCCTTCTTGGCCCGCTGCTCCGCGAAGGCCTCGTCGAGGAAGCGGCGCTCGTCGGGGCCGATCTTGCCCGTGCGCTCGACGTCGGCAACGATCCGCGACAGGACCACGTCGGGCAGCGCCTCGTTCAGGACCCGCTGGAGCTGGCCCAGGGCAATCGGCGTCGCCAACGCCTTGGCGGGGTTCTCCACCAGCACCACCGGTTGATCGACAGACCCGGATGCGGCTTCCGCAGGCGCGGCGATCAGGTCGCCGCGCAGGACCAGCGCCACGTCGACCTCGCCCGCACGAACCGCCTGCGCCACGGCGGCAATGTCGGTGGCGGGCAGGCGCGTCACGCGCAGCGAGGGATCGGCCGCGAGGGCGTCGGCGAGGCGCTCGGTGGCGGCGGTGTGGGCCAGATCGGCCAGTCCGAGATGAATGCGGATCCGGTCGCCGATCGCCCCGGAGAAGATGGCCGCGAAGATTGAGAAGATCACCGTCGGCAGCACGAAGGCCATCACCAGCGCGGCCCGGTCGCGCAGGAGGGTCAGGAGCATCACGCGGAAGGCGGCGGCGATCATCCGGCTGCACCGACCCGGAGCGGCGTGGCCGCGGGATCCGTCAGCTCCCGCGGCCGGAGGGCGTCGAGGTAGAGCGTCTCCAGCCGTGGCGCCCGAACCCGGATCTCGGCCACGGGAACGCCCTGGGCGCGCAGCGCGCCGAGCAGGGCCGCGCCGTCGAGGCCGGAGCGCTCGACGGACCGCCAGACGAGGCCTCCCGCCTCGGCGGGCGCGAACCCGGCCCGGCGTAGCACACCCTCGGCCGGTCCCGTCGCCGGGACGGCGAGGCTCAGCTCCCGCTCGGGGGCGCCCGTGCGCAATTGCGCGAGCAGATCGGCGAGCCGGCCGGCGCGCACGACCCGACCCTGGGCCAGGAACGCAACCCGGGAGGCGAGGCGCTCCGCTTCGGCGAAGTCGTGCGTGGCGATCAGGATCGCGGTGCCGGCGGCCTTCAGGCGGTCGAGCACCGCGTGGATCGCGGCCCGGGCGGCGAGGTCGACGCCGCTGGTCGGCTCGTCGAGGAGAACCAGCCGGGGCCGGTTCATCAGGCTCGCCGCGATGTTGACCCGGCGCCGATATCCCCCCGACAGGACGCCCACCGGGCGTCGGGCCACGTCGGCGATGTCGGCCATGGTCAGGGCGGCCTCCACGGCGGCCTTCCGGTCGCGTCGGGCAACCCCCGCGAGCTGCCCGAAGACGCCGAGATTCTCCGAGACGGTCAGCCGGGGATAGAGGGCGATCTCCTGCGGCACCCAGCCGATGGCGCGGCGTGCGCGTCCCGCGCGATAGGGGTCCGCCTCGGCCACGCGCACCGATCCCGCGCTCGGACACAACCGCCCCGCGACGAGACGCATCAGCGAGGACTTGCCGGCCCCGTTCGGCCCGAGCAGCGCGAGGGTCTCGCCGGCCCCGAGCTCAAGATCGACCCGGTCCAGGACCCGTCGCCCGCGGAGGTCGAGGCCGACGTCCACGAGGCTGACGAGGGGGCCCTCCATCGTCTCACCGTCTCGGAAGGGCACGGCCAAGGCGCACCCGCAGGGCGGCGCCCGGTTCCCGCAGGGCGAAGGCCGCCTCGGCGAAATCGGGCCGCGCCCGGCGCCCGACGGCGCCCGAGAAGCCGTAGGGCTCCAGCGGCAGGCCGAGGCCGGTCCGGTCGAGGCGTCCGTTGCCGTTGGCGTCCTGATAGGCCGCAACCGCGTAGGTCCCCGGCGGAACGTCCCGGAAGGTGAACAGCGCCCGGTCGGCCGTCGCCGGCGAGTCGTCGCCCCGCAGGCACGACGTCTCCGAAAGACCGCCCTGACAGAGCGCCACGCGCACCTGACCGCCGCCCGGCTCGATCCCGTCGACCTCGACCTGAACGGCGGCGGCCGAGACGGGCAGGGCTGCGGCGCAGAGCCAAGCCGACAGGGCGATCGTCACGCGGCCTGTCGGCCCGCGGCCGTGTCTCCTCCGATCCGTCGCCGCGCTCACGAGGCCTCGCCGGAGGTCGCCAAGGGCGCCGTATCGGGAATGCCCGCCGTGGCGGCGGCGCGGGCGCCGGCCAGTTCCTCGATCAGCAACCGCGCCGAGATGCGGGCACCCTCGTAGATTACCGGCAGGCCGGAGCCCGGATGCGTGCCGCCGCCGACGATGTACAGCCCCGGTCCGAAGCGGTTGTGCGGGCGGAAATACAGCATCTGCATCAGGTCGTGGGCGAGGTTGAAGGTGGCGCCCTCATGGACGGCGAAATCCTCCTCCCACTGGGTCGGATCGATGATCCGCTCGTAGCGGATGCGGGATTCGAGATCGTCGATCCCGAGGAGCTTCAGACGCTCCAGGATCAGCGCGCGGTAGGTCTCCCGCAGCGTCGACCAGTCGATCCCCGCCTTGAGGTTCGGCACCGGAACCAGAACGTAGAGGGCCGTATGCCCGGGGGGCGCCATGCCGCCGTCCGTGTAGCCCGCGTGCTGCACGTACAGGGAGGGCTGCATCGGCAGCGTGCCCTCGGTGATCTCGCGGATGTTCTTCTCGTAGCCATCGGCCAGGAGGATCGTGTGATGCCCGAGGCTGTCGGGCATTTTCCCCTCGAGGCCGAGATACAGCATGAAGGTCGAGCAGGAGAGCCGGGCCTTCTGGATCTTGGCGTCGCGCCAGCGCGGCCGGTGCCGCTCCGGGACGAGGGCGCGGACGACCTTGGCGAAGTCGCCGTTGATCATCACTGCGTCGGCGTTGAAGGTTTCGCCGTCCGCCACCAGGCCGCAGGCGCGCTTGCCGTCGAACAGCACCCGCTCGACCGTGCTGTTCAGCCGGAGATCGACGCCCATGCGGCCGGCCAAGCCCGCCATGGCCTCCGAGACGGCGCCGCAACCGCCCACGGGGTGGTAGACCCCGTGCTCGTATTCGAGGAACGACAGGATGGTGAACAGGCTCGGGCACCGGAACGGCGACATCCCGAGGTATTTGGTCTGGAACGAGAAGGCGAGGCGCACCCGCGGGTCGGCGAAGTGGCGCTTGAGGTCGCGGTCGACGCTCCGGCCCGGATGCAGGTAGGGCAGGGCAGCCAGCATCGCCGGGCTCGCCATGCTGCGCAACGTGTGGAAGGCCTGTTCAAGGACCGGCTTGAAATAGTTCAGCTTGGTGCGGTTCTCGGCGAAGAAGGCTTTGACGTTCTTGGCGTCGTCCGGCGCGAGGCGGGCGATCTCCTGCTCCAGGCGCCCGACATCGCCCGTGGCGCTGATCGTCCCCGAAATGCCGTCCTGCCCCTCGAAAACGAGGTGGTACTGCGGGTCGAGCCGCTCGAGCTTGACGTGGTCTTCCAGCCGCTCCCCGCAGCTCGCGAAAATGTCCGCTAGAATCTGCGGATAGAGGAAGAACGTCGGTCCGATATCGAAGCGGTATCCGCCGGGCGCCTCAACGGTTTTCGTCCGGCCGCCGACTTGGGAATCCTTCTCGAAGATGGTGACATGGATCCCGGCCCGCGCCAGGAGCAGGGCAGAGGCAAGCCCACCTGGCCCGGCCCCGACCACGGCCACCCGGCGCCCGGTCAGCGCTCGCAACCCATCCCCAGACTGAAGCAACGTCCCCGACTCCTCACAGAATCCCGACACCCATGTGGCCAAGCTAGCTTGGCATCATCGCGCGGCAATTGCAGCCGTTTGTCGCGCGCAGAACGCTGTATACGATCATACCAGGGACACCCATTCGCAAGATTTGCGCAAGGCCGCCGTTGTCCCGGCCACCGAGGCGCCCGAGGGCGGGCCGGCCCGCAGGCCGCGGACCTGCGCGGGCCGAGACGCGGCCATCATCCGGGAGCCGCCGGTCGGCGGACATCCTGCGCCTCAGCACCGGCCCAGGCGTCGACACCATCCATGCCGGGGCCGGCCTCCGCCCGAAGGTCCCGCTGCCGACCGCCCCCTGCATCGGGCGCCCGGCCAGGGCGGCGATGCCGAGATCGGATTCCGGGCCCCGACCCGCCGGCGCCGCGCGCTCACGTCGGACCGAGGCGCCCCTGGCCGCGGGCGATGGTGAACAGGGCGATGCCCGCCGCCGTGGCGACGTTGAGCGAATCGAATCCGGCGGCCATGGGGATGCGGAGCGGCCGCGCCTGGGCCAGAGTCGCCGCGTCGAGGCCCGGCCCCTCGGTGCCGAGGATCAGGAGCGCCCGCGCCGGCACGGTGAGGGCATCCAGGGACTCGGTCGCCCCCGGGCTGAAGGCCAACGGCTGGAGGTCGAGGGCGTCGGCCAGCCGCAGCCAGTCCTGCCCCGCCGGGAGCCGCCCGAAGGGCTGGATCAGCGCGGCCCCGGCCGAAACCCGGATGCTCTTGCGATAGAGCGGATCGCAGCTCTCCCCGTCGAGGATCACCGCGTCGGCCCCGAAGGCGGCCGCGTTGCGGAAGGCGGCGCCGACATTGTCGTGATTGGTCAGGCCGGCAAGGCCGACCACCAGCGCGGGGGCGGGCGGCGGCGGCACGAGGGCGGTCGCCGCGGGTTCCGCGCCGCGCAGGCCGATGGCCAGGACCCCCCGGTGGATCGGGAAGCCGGTGACCGCGCTCATCACCACCTTGCTGGCGCAATAGACCGGAGGCGGCTCCGGGCAGGCGGCGACGTCGGCGACGAGGCTTGGCCAGCGCTCCGGGGCGATCAGGATCGATTCCGCGCGGAACCGGCTGCGGCGGCCGAGCAGCAGCCGCAGCGTCACCTCGCCCTCGACGATGAAGCGCCCGGCGCGGCCGACGAGGTCGCGCTCGCGCATCCGGGTATAGGGCTCCAGGCGGCGATCGTCCGGGTCGCCGAGGTCTTCCGGGTCCGGGGTCACCTCAGCCCTGGGCGCGCTCGGTGCGGTTCGCCAGCGGGTCGGCCTCGGCCTTGGTCGGCACCTTCACCAGCGCCTCGCCGTCGAGGACGGTCTCGCCCCCGACGGAGCACCGGCAGGCGAGGCGCGCCCGCCGCCGCTCGGGCATGAGTTCGGCCACCGTCACGGTGACGTCGACGACGTCGCCGATCCGCACCGGGGCGCGGAAGTTCAGGGTCTGGGAGATGTAGACGGCGCCCGGTCCGGGCAGGCGCGTGCCCAGCACCGCCGAGATCAGCCCGGCCGTGTACAGGCCGTGGGCGATGCGGGTGCCGAAGGGCGTGCGCGCGGCGAAGTGCTCGGACAGGTGGATCGGATTGCGGTCGCCGGTGATCTCGGCGAAACCCACCACATCCGACGAGGCGATGGTCTTCGACAGAGTCTCCGACAGTCCGACTTCGAGATCCTCGAAATAGAGCACGCGCAGTTCGGGCAGCATGACGCGGCAGACCTCCGGTTCGGGCCGGTCATTCGTCTCGTGCGGCCGGCTCCGGCAACGGCGTCGCACGATCCCGGCGCCGAATCCACCCGGACAAAGGCTGAAGGGCCTCGAACTTTCTTGAGCCGCCGACAGGGTTTTCTCAACAGCCGCTCGACAGAGCCGTGCGCGTCGGCGAAGAGGCGTCCCGTGATCGCCGATGATGTGCCCCCGCCCGCGCGGCCCGCCCTGCGCCCGGTCGTCGCCCGCGTGGCGGCGCTCAACCTCGGCTATTTCGGCATCGAGATCGCGGTGGCGCTCGCCATCGGCTCGGTGGCGCTGATCGCCGACAGCCTCGATTTCCTCGAGGACGCCGCGATCAACCTGCTGATCTACGCGGGCCTCGGCTGGAGCGCGCGCAACCGCGCCCGCCTCGGGACCGCCATGGCGGGCATCCTGCTGCTGCCGGCGCTGGCGGGCGCCTGGGCGGCCTACGGCAAGATCGCCGATTTCACCGCCCCCGCCGCTCTGCCCCTGACCCTCGCGGGGCTCGGGGCACTGGCCGTCAACCTCACCTGCGCGCTGATGCTCGCCCGGCATCGCTCCGGCTCGGGCAGCCTGACCCGGGCGGCCTATCTCTCGGCACGCAACGACGCCTACGCCAATCTGGCGATCATCGCCGCCGGCCTCGTGACGGCCCTCCACCCATCCCCCTGGCCCGACCTCGTCGTGGCGGCCGGGATCGCGATCCTCAACGCCGACTCGGCCGCCGACATCCTCAAGGCGGCCGCGGCCGAGCGCAGAGCCGCACGATAGCGGCCCCTCAGCAGCGACCATCATGCGCATCTTCCCCATCTCGGATCTGCACCTGGAGCGACGCCGCCTCGACCTGATCGCGCCGCCCGCAGAGCCGTTCGACCTGCTCGCCTGCCCCGGCGACCTCCACGAAGGGCATCCCGAACGGGGGCTCGCGGCCCTGCTGCATCTCGCCCAGGGGCGGCCGATCGTGCTGGTGCCGGGCAACCACGAGCGCTATGCCCCGACCGGGGACCGGCGCACCGCACCGGAGCTGCTCGCCGCCCTGGAAGGTGAGGTCGCCCGGCTCAACGAGCTGGGTGCCCGGATCCATCTGCTCCAGCGCGCGCAGAGCTGCGTCATCGACGGCGTCCGCTTCGTCGGCACCACCCTGTGGAGCGACTGGGACCTCGCCGGGCGCTGGCTCGCCCCGGATGCCCCGGACCGGCCCGCCGATCCGGTGGCCTACGCGGCCGCCCGCATGACCGATCCTGTGACGGGCTCGCGGGAATATCTCGGCGCGATCCGCAAGGCCGACGGCAGTCCCTGGCAGCCCGCGGACGCGATGGCGGAGCACCGGATCGAGCGGGCCGCCCTGCACGCGGCGCTGCGGATCCCGCACGACGGTCCGACCGTCGTGGTGACCCATCACCCGGCGAGCCCGTTGGCCGCGGACCGGTTCCGGGACGTGGCCGGCGTTCCCTGGTGGGTGCCGGCCTTCTATGCCAGCACGGCCCTCGACGCCCTTTCCGATCCCGCGCGACCGGCGCTGTGGATCTCCGGGCATTTCCACGCGGGCCACGACCTCGCGGTCGGGCGCTGCCGCTGGGTCTCGAACCCGGTGGAGGGCGCGACCTACCGCTGCGATTTCGTCGTGGAAGTCGAGAACCGGTGATTTAGTCCCGTCCCAAGAGATCGGACCGTCGAGGCTGTGCCGTTGCGCACGGCTTGGCCGTAACGGCGGGATGTTGTCGGAGCGAGCGCCCGTCCAACCCTGATCGGCCCCGCATCCCGGGGCTCAGGTTCGGGGTTCTCATGGTCGGATTTAGCCTGACGTCACGCGGGTTCGCGGCGGTGGTTCTTGCCGTCACCGCTCCCATCTCCGTCGCGTCGACGGCGACGGGCGCCCGGGCGGCCTCCGCTGCGCAGCCGGGGCAGACGGTCGGTCTGCCGGTGGGCGATCAGCTTCCCGTCGGCCTGTATTTCGTGAACCTGTCGAGCTTCGGCGTGCGCGGCACCCGCCCGCGGGATTCCGCAACCAACGTCAACCTGCCGACCTTCGCGTGGGCGACGCCCTGGGACGTCGCGGGCGCGCGCCTGCAATTCTTCTTCACCCAGCCGATCGCGGCCGCGAGCAGCCAGGGGGCGCCCTACCAGAGCGGCGTCGGCCAGCAATTGCTCGCCGCGCAGCTCGCCTGGGATCTCGGCGGGGATGTGGGTGTCAGCTACCTGTTCGGCGGCTACCTGCCGATCCAGACGCGCTTCCTGACCCAGTCCGCCTCGCTGACCCACCGCTTCGCGGTCAGCTACACCGGCCAGGGCTGGAACCTCACGGCGAACCTGCTCTACGGCGTCTTCCTCGACCCGCGCTCGCCCAGCGGCACCCTGTACCCGGACTACCTGAACCTCGACCTGACCATGACGAAGAAGTTCGGCGCGTGGCAGGTCGGCGCGGTGGCGTTCGGGTCGACGGACCTTCCCACCGGGGTGGCGAGCTACCGCCCGCAGGGGCAGATCGCGGTGGGCGGTCTCGTCGGCTACAATTTCGGACCCGTGAACCTCCAGGCCTACCTCACCCACGACGTGGTCGAGCGCAATTACGGCGGCCGCGAGGTCCGCGGCTGGCTGCGGGCGATCGTGCCGCTGTACCAGGACAAGAACGAGGTCGAGCCGGGCCGCACCCTGGTGACGCGGCGGCAGGCCGAGTAGCCAAGCCGGCTGACGCTGTCCGGGCTGGCGTCATCCCGGGCGCAGGCGGCGGATCCGCGCCCCGGCTGACGGGGCGCGGCAGAGCCTTCAGCCGTGCACCAGTACGTTGCGGAACTGCCAGGGATCGCTGGTGTCGATGTCCTCCGGGAACAGGCCCGGGCGGTCGGTGAGCGGCGTCCAGTCCGTGTACACGCCCACGACCGGACCGAGATACGGGGTCTGGACCTCCAGGCAGCGGCGGAAATCCATCTCGTCGGCCTCGACGATGCCGGCCTCCGGGTTCTCCAGGGCCCAGACCATGCCGGCCAGTACCGCCGAGGTCACCTGCAGGCCGGTGGCGTTCTGGTACGGTGCGACCCGGCGGGTCTCCTCGATGGAGAGCTGCGAGCCGTACCAGTAGGCGTTCTTCTTGTGGCCGTAGACGAGCACGCCGAGCTCGTCGATGCCGTCGACGATCTCGGTCTCGTCGAGGATGTGCTGCTGCTCCTGCACCTTGGCCGCCTTGCCGAACATCTCGTGGAGCGACAGCACGGCGTCGTCGGCCGGGTGGTAGGCGTAGTGGCAGGTGGGCCGGAAGACCGGCTTATCGCCCTCGCGCACCGTGTAGTAGTCGGCGATCGAGATCGCCTCGTTGTGGGTCACGAGGAAGCCGAACTGCGAGCCGGCGGTCGGGACCCAGGTGCGCACCCGCGTGTCGGCCCCCGGCTGCAGCAGATAGATCGCGCAGCGCGAGCCCTTCTCCTGCTCGCGGGCGTTGTCGGGCTTCCAGGTCTCGTGCGTGCCCCAGCCGAGCTCGGCCGGCTGGTTGCCCTCGGAGACGAAGCCCTCGACCGACCACGTGTTGACGAAGACGCCGCGCGGCTTCGGATTCTTGGCGCGCTGCGTGTCCCGCTCGGCGATGTGGACGCCCTTCACGCCCAGATCCTTCATCAGGGCGGCCCACTCGGCCTTGGTCTTGGGCTCCGGCCGCTCCAGGCCGGTATCCTGGGCGATATTCAGGAGCGCCTGCTTGACGAACCACGAGACCATGCCGGGATTGGCGCCGCAGCAGGAGACCGCCGTGGTGCCGCCCGGCTTCTGCTCGCGGGCATCGAGGATGTTCTCGCGCAGGGCGTAATTGGTGCGGTCGCCCTGGCTCTTGGTCTTGTCGAAGTAGAAGCCCGGCCAGGGCTCGGCCACGGTGTCGATGTAGAGGGCGCCGAGTTCGCGGCACAGCTCCATGATCGCCCGCGAGGAGGTGTCGACCGACAGGTTCACGCAGAAGCCCTGGCCGCCGCCTTCGGTGAGGAGCGGGGTGAGCACGTCGCGGTAGTTCTCCGGCGTCAGCGCCACCTTCTCGAAGCGCAGGCCGTGCTTCTCGGCGAGGGCGCGATGCGTGTCGACCGGGTCGATCACCGTGAAGCGGGCCCGATCATACTCGAAATGGCGCTCGATGAGCGGCAGGGTGCCCCGGCCGATCGAGCCGAAGCCGATCATCACGATGGGGCCGGTGATCCGGCCGTGGATCGGGTGACGGGTCGGCTGATCGGTCATGCGGGATATCCTCGTTGGCGGATGCCGGGCGCGTCCGCTCATCTGGCTCGCGGGCGGGTTATGGCGCGCGTGTGACAGTGCAGCGACAGGCCCGCGCCGCCGGAGCGGTGCCGGTGCGGTCCAGGGGCCGAGTCGCCGGAAGCGCGCTCAATGGCCGCTCGCCCGTCGCCGGTCAACCGCGCGGATCCGCGCCTTCGTTAACGGCATCTTGCACGCGCCGGGTCGAAACCATGACCTCGACGCATGCGCCCCCCGCCCTGGAACGGATGGCAGGCTCCGCGTGCAGGGCTCATATTGCAGTGCAGCAAGGTCACCGAGAGGACCGCAGGAACTGGGGAGCGTGGAAACGCCCGGGCCCTCGCACTCCGAGTCCGTCATGCTCGCGCTCATAACCTCCCGGATCCCCGGCCCGGCCGTCGAGACCGCCGACCGTGATCCCGGCTTCCTCACCCTCGTCTTTGTGGTCGCCCGTGGCCTGCGCAACGGAGCGGAGACCGCCTTCGCGCGCCGCTGCGCCCTGGCCCGCGCCGTCGGCGGCCCGAATCCGCTCTGAGGGCGGCCCCCGACCCACTGACGATGCTCCGGACGATTGCGTCGCCCCGGCTAGGGCATTAGGCGGCTCTGCCGTCCAATGGCTTCGGGGGATCGTGATTCCATGCCGACATTTCGTGCGCATCTGCGTCTCAGCCTGATCGCGACCTTGCTCACGGCGGTCCCGATCCTGGCGGCGCGCGCACAGGATGCCGAGCCCGAGGCCGCGCCGGCCGCCGAGGCACCCGCCAAGGCCCGTCCCAAGCCCCGGCCGAAGCCCGTCCCCCACAAGGCGGCCAAGCCCGCGGAGGCCGCCAAGCCCGCCGAGGCGGCGAAGTCCGAGGCGGCCGCCACGCCTGCGGCGGCGCCGGCCCACGCCGCGTGGCCCACCGGAGCCAGCACCGTCAGCGAGAGCTACGGCGACTGGACGATGACCTGCACGCGTCCGAACGAGAAGGTCACCTGCATCGTGGCCCAGGCGCAGGGTGATTCGCAGACCGGCCGGCGCAAGTTCGGCATCGAGCTGCAGACGCCGGCGAACGGCCGCTCCGAGGGGATCGTGCTGATGCCCTTCGGACTCGCCATCGAGCCGGGCGTGACCTTCAAGCTCGACGAGCAGACCCTGGGCAAGGGCGCGCCCTACACGACCTGCAGCGCCGAGGGCTGCATCGTGGCGATCAGCTTCCCGACGCTGGCCCTCGACGGGATGCGCACCGCCAAGGCGCTCACCGTGACCGGTCAGAAGGCGGGGGGCACCGAACCGGCCACCGTCTCGGTGCCGCTGGTGGGTTTCCCCCAGGCCTTCGACCGGGCCGTCGCCCTCAGCGGCTGAGGCCCGTCGCCTTTTCCGGTTACGGTTAAGCCAGCGTTAGCCGCAGCGCGGCAGGATCCCGCCGAGATGTGGCGCCGCGCGCCGCGGCGCGTCCAGTGCCGCGCGCCGGGTTCGGATCGGCGAGGCGATGGGATCGGTGGGCGGGCGACCCCGGGTCGGTCGAGGACGTGGCGTGCGGCTGCTGACGACGGCGTCGCTGGCGCTGCTTGCCCTTCTGGCGGCGATCGACCCGGTCCTGGCCGCACGGCTGATCGGCGCGAAGGGCAGCGAGAGCGGCAACGGTGCCGGCGGTTACGGCCGGATCGTGTTCACCTTCGACAAGCCGGTCGCGATCAAGACCAAGCTCGCCGGCGGCGTGCTGCTCGTCGGCTACGGCGAGCGGATCGCGGCCGGGCCCGAGCACCTCGCCGACGACATGCCGGCTTTCGTCGCCAGCGTCCGCCGCGATCCTGACGGGACGGGCCTCCGGCTCGCCCTGCAGCGGCCTTACCAGGTCAACGTCCAGACGGCCGGCGAGCGAGTGTTCGTGGACCTGCTGCCGGAGGGCTGGTCCGGCCTGCCGCCGCCGCTCCCGCCGGAGGTGATCGCCGAACTCGCCCGCCGGGCCCGTGCCGCCGAGGAGGCGCTCAGGGCGCGCATCCCGGAACCCGTGCGCCGGCCGCTGTCGCTCGAACTGGCGCGGCTTCCGACCTTGACGCGGCTGTCGCTGCGCCTGCCCGCCGAGGCCGTCTCAACGGTGACCGCCGAGGGGCCGGCGACGCGGGTGCGGGTGGTTGGGGCCTGGACCATCGACACGGGCGAGACCCGCGGCCGTCCGAGGCCGGGCATCGCCAAGCTGGCCACGGAGATCGACGCGAGTTCGGCGAGCCTGCTCGTCACCCCCGAGGACGGGTTCACGATCGGCACCGAGCGCGAGGACGGCGCCATCATCGTGGACGTGGTCCGGCGCAAGCCGCCGGAGCCGGCGACGGCCGCCGTCGACGTGCCGGGGCCAGCCGCTGCGACAGCGTCGCCGCCGATCCCGGTCCCGGTCCCGCCGCGCCAGGCGGCGCCGGCCGCTCCGCCCCGGCCTCCCGAGGCACCGCCGAAGCGCCGTGCCGGCGGCGGCCTGGTCTTCCCGTTCCAAACCCTGCCGCCGGCCGTCCTGTTCGAGCGCGGCGGCGTCGCGACCCTGGCCTTCGAGACCGCCGAGCCGGTGACCCTGCCGCCGGCGAGCCAGGGGCTCGCGCCAATGGGGCCGCCCGCCCGGAGCGGCCCGCTCACGGTGATGCGGTTTCCCGTCCCGCCCGGACGCCTCGTCGATCTCAGCGCCGTCACCACCGCCAGCGGAGTCGCCTGGGAACTCTCGGCGGGCGAGACGCTGAGTCCGAGCGACACGATCGATCCCGTCCGCAAACCCGATCCGTCCGGCCGCATGGCCGTCACCCTGGCGCTGCCGCATCCCGGTTCGGCGACGTGGCTCACCCTCGACAACGAGCGGATCGCGGTGGTCACCTCGGCCGCGCAGCGCCCGGTCGGCAACCCGAAGAGCCGCCGCTTCGTCGATTTCGAGATCCTGCCGAGCCGGCACGGTCTCGCGGTGCTGGCCGGCGCCGACGATCTCGCCGTGCGGCCCGAGCTCGAGAGCGTCTCGATCGGCCGTGAGGGCGGTCTCGCCGCCTCCATGGCGGCCCGCAAGCCGGAAGCGGTGCTCGCGGATGCGGGTGCGCTTGCGATCGCGAAGGAGCCCTGGGAGCGTGCCCGGATGGGCAACGTCCGCGAGACCCTGCGCGGCCTCTTCGACGCGGCCGTCGCTGCGACGCCATCCGAGCGCGGTCCGGCCCGCCTCGCTTTGGCGCGTGCGGATCTGGCCAACGGCCTCGACTACGAGGGCCTCACGGTCCTCGAGATCGCGGCCGCCGACGATCCGCTCCTGGCCTCCCAGCGCGAGACGGCCATCCTGCGGGGCATGGCCCTGGTGCGGATCGGCCGGAACGCGGAGGCGCTGAAGGCCCTCAGCGTGCCGCCCCTGGCCGATGATCGCGAGGCCGCCCTGTGGCGGGCGATGGCGGCAGCGGGTGCGGGCGACTGGAAGGCGGCGGAAGCCGGCTTCCTCAAGGTGCTGCCGCTGGCCAGTGGCTATCCCACGGATGTGGCGCAGCTGATCCGGGCGAGCGCGGCGGAATCGGCGATCGAGAACGGCGATGCCGAGACCGCCGCCGCCCGGGCCGAGGCAGAGCGTCATCTGGCGCCCTGGATCCGGGACCGCTTGGCCCTGGTCCGCGCCCGCGTGGCCGAGGCGACCGGCCAGACCGAGGCGGCCCTCGACGCCTATGCCCGCCTGGAGGATTCAGCCGTGCGGCCGGTCTCGGGCGAGGCCGCCCTCAGGGGGGCGCTCCTGGCTCGGGCTTCCGGCAAGCTGGCCCTCGATGCCGCCACCGAGCGGCTGGAGCGGCTCGCCCTGACCTGGCACGGCGGCCCCGTCGAGGACGGCATCACGGCCGGCCTCGCCCGCCTCTACCTCGACGCGGGCCGGTGGCGGGACGCCTTCACGGTGGTGCGCCGGGCCAATGCCTCCGCGCCCAACGCCCCCACCACGGAGGCCCTGACGCGGGAGGCGCAGATGGCCTTCGAGAACCTGTACCTCACCGACAAGGGCGACAAGCTCTCCGGGATCGAGGCCGTGGCGCTCTTCTTCGACTTCCGGGAGCTGAGCCCGATCGGGCGGCGCGGCGACGCGGTGGTGCGCCGGCTGGCCGACCGCCTCGTGGGCCTCGACCTCCTCGATTCCGCCGCCGACCTCCTGAAGTACCAGATCGACAACCGCCTCACCGGCCCGGCGCGGTCCGCCGTGGCGACGCGGCTCGCGACGGTGCGGCTGATGGACGACAAGCCGATGGAGGCGCTCAAGGCCCTCGACGCCACCGAGCTGCCCGAGCTCCCGGGCGAGCTCAGGCGCGCCCGCGGCCTGATCCGCGCCCGTGCCCTGTCGGACCTGACCCGGACCGACCTCGCCCTGGAGACGATCGACGGCGAGAGCGGCCCGGATATCGACCGGCTGCGCGCCGACATCTACTGGGGCGCACGCCGCTGGCGCGAGGCCGGCGAGGCCCATGAGGCGCTGCTCGGCGATTCGTGGCAGTCCGGCCAGCCGCTGGACGATCAGGCGCGCGCCGACGTGATCCGCGCCGCGATCGCCTACGATCTCGCGCACGAGGCCATCGGCCTGGAGCGGCTCAAGGCGAAGTTCTCGGAGGCCATGGCGGCGAGCCCGGACGCCCGCACCTTCGCGCTCCTGACCGGCATGGACCCGACCCGGGCGCCGGGCTTCCGGGACATCGCCGCGCGCGCCACGAAGGCCCAGACCCTGTCGGCGTTCCTGGCCGAGTATCGCAAGCGCTACCCGGACGCCGCCACACCCGCGCGCGGCGGGCCGGACGCACCCGGCGCGAGCGGCGAGGCGTCCCAGGAAGCTCCGCAGGCAGGCGGGGCGGGCGGCCAGCAGAGCAGCGCCGGATCGCCCGGCGCGCCGCCCGGGTGAGCCGGCCCGTCGGGATCGATCCGGACGCCTTCCTGACGACCGACGACGGTCGCGTCTGCACGCCCGAACGGAAGGCCGAGCGGCGCGAGATCCTGTGCGGCCTGCAGGGCGCCGGCACGTCGACCGGGATCGCCCGGCAGAGGCCGCAGGCCGGCCGCGTCTAGGCCGATGCCGCGCGGCCCGTCAGGCGACTCCGCGCACCGATCCCCGCCATCGCGCGATCCTGCGGTGTCGCCGCGGAGGCCGTCCGGATTTGCCCGGATCGTCGACGGCCGGTCGCGGCTGCCGTCATCCGCCGTAGCTCTGGACCAGCGAGCCGGCGACCAGGGTCCAGCCGTCGACCAGCACGAAGAAGATCAGCTTGAACGGCAGGGCGACCGTCGCCGGTGGGACCATCATCATGCCGACGGCCATCAGGACCGACGCGACCACGAGGTCGATGATCAGGAACGGGATGAACAGCAGGAAGCCGATCTCGAAGGCACGGCGCAGTTCCGAGATCATGAAGGCCGGGGTCACGATTTCCAGGCCGACATCCTCCGGGCCCTTCGGGGCCGGCACCTTGGCGAGGTCGAGGAACAGCTTCAGGTCCTTCTCGCGCACATTGCGCAGCATGAAGGTCTTGAACGGCGCCGAGGCGCGCTCGAACGCCTGCGCCTGCGTGATCCGGCCGGCGACCAGCGGCTCGATGCCGGCGCTGTAGGCCGCGCGGCCCGTGGGGGCCATCACGAAGGCGGTCAGGAACAGCGCTAGGCTGACCAGCACCGCGGTCGGTGGCGCCGTCTGGGTGCCCAGCGCCGACCGCAGGATCGACAGCACCACGACAATGCGGGTGAAGGCCGTGGCCATGACCAGCACCGACGGGGCCACCGCCAGGACGGTGATCAGCGCCACGAGCTGCAGGGCGCGCTCGGTGGTGCCGCCGGCGCCCAGATCGAGGGTGACGCTCTGCGCGAGGGCGGGGCCGGCGGCGAGCAGACCGCCGGCGAGTCCGGCCAGGGCGAGCAGCCGCAGGCGCGGCTTCGGGACAAGGGCCGCCGGGCGAGGCGGCACGGGACGATTCTGGGTCACGGATTGTCGCAGCTGGGTGTGGCCGGACGCACCCCGGCCCGGCGCGCTTCGAGGTTCTGCCAGACGAGGAGCGCCGGCAGGCCGAGCACCACGTCGGGCACCCGGCGGGCGAGCGAAAGGGCGAGGGCGGTGCCGGCATCGATGCCGAACAGACCGCAGACCAGGACGAGCCCGCCCTCCTGCACACCGAGGCCGCTCGGGACCGGAAAGGCTGCGGCCTTGATCGCCTGGCTGAGCGCCTCGATCACCAGGATGTCGGCCAAGCCGACATGATCCACGCCGATGCAGGCGAGGACGACGGCGACCTCTGCCGTGCCGAGCAGCCAAGCCAGCGCGTGCAGGACGAAGGATTGGGCCAGGTGACTCCGTCGGCTCGGCGCCCAGATCGTGTCCAGAGCCCCCTGGATCCGCCGGGGCGGCTCGGGGCGCGCCTCGGTCTCGCGCACGAAGCGCCGGCCGAGGGCGGTGAGCCGATCCTCGATCACCCGCACGATGCCGATCCGCTGGAGGGCGAAGAACGCCGCGACCACCAGACCGGCCACCGCCAGCGTCCGCAGCGTCCAGCTGGCGAGCGCAGCCGCTTCGGCGCCCTGGACCCGGCTCAGGAGGCCCGCGCCGAGACTGGCGAACAAAGCGAGGGTTCCGACCTGGAAAAGCAGGTCGGCCAGGACCGAGGCCGCCGCCAGGGACCCGGCAACACCCCAGAAGGTGAGGAGGCGTGCCCCGAGAACGTCTCCGCCCACCGAGGCGACGGGCAGCAGAACGTTGATGCCTTCGCGGACGAAGCGCAGGATCAGACAGGCCGGGCCGGCCGGGGGCGGCAGCCCGTCGAGGATGCGCGCCCAGGCGAGGCCGCAGAGGAGGATCACGAGGATCCGCACCAGCGTGACGCCGGCGAAGCCCGCGAAGCCGATCCGCCCGAAGGCCGTGGCCACGGCGGCCAGATCGTTGGTCGCCACGAGCCAGACGGCGAGACCGAGGCCGATCAGGGTACCGATCAAGGGGAGGCGACGCAGCACGGCGTGGGCTGCCCGCCGCTTCCGGGAAACGTGGTTGCCGGTCACGGTGCGGGGGCCTCGCGTCGAGAGGCGGGCAAGAGCGCGCTCCAGGTTGTGCCGGTCAGCGGACCGGCGGCGATTCGTCGGATGGTATCGCCGCTAGAGCGGTATTGGGGCCGAATTCGGGGATTGCACGGCGGGGCAGGACGGGATCGAGTACGGCGGCACGCGCTTCGGCCGGGCCGGCGGCGGGATCGAGCAGGAAAACGCGGCCCGCAGCCAGGCTCGCGCCGGTGGCGACCGCCACCGCGCGCTTGGGGCAGGGGCCGAGGCAGCCCGATTCCACGACACAGAGCTTCCTCCGGCGGCCGGCTCCCCCGTCCTGGACGGTCTGCTTTCCGGCCTTTTTCAGCAGGGCACGGAGGTCTCGGCCGCGCAGACCCTGCCGCTTGGCGCATTTGGAACAGACGACGACGATCTCGGTGAGCTTGGTCTTGGCCGAACGGCCGGTCGGGCGGCCATCCACGCCCGGGACATGGGGTTCTGTCATCATCCAGAGACTGTAGGACGCGATACCCGGTGCGGGCTACGGCGCCTGTCGCCGCGGTGCAGCGACGGGCGGAGCGGCCAAGCCGGGTGCCATAAAAAGGGCCTAAAAGAACGGGATTCCGGTTATCGCGCACGGGCCGCCCCTCGGCCGGCGCCGCGGCAGCGGAACCGGCGCAGACCCAGGAACAAAGAGCGGATGAGCTTCGACGACGTCAAGGACGACACGCGCGAAGGCGAGATCGTGACGTTCGCCGCACCGACGATGACCGAGTTGCGGCGGAGCGCGGAGACGATCCGGCCGGTGCCGGAGAAGCGCACCGCACGAGCGCTCGTCGCCTCGGTCCGTGAGCGCCTGGACTGGACCCGTCTGCCCGGTCTGCGCCCGCGGCAGGAGGACACGTCGAGCTACTGCGCACGGATCATCCGCCGGATCGGCTTCTTCGTGCTTTTGCCCACCCTGGTGGTCGGCCTCTACCTGTTCGCCTTCGCGTCCAACCAGTACGTCGCGGAGGCCCAGTTCGCGGTCCGCGGCAATGTTGAGCCGATGGAGAACATCTCGCTCGGCCAGTACACGAACCTGATCCAGAAGCATAACAGCCAGGACAGCTTCATCGTCCGCGACTACATCAACAGTCAGACCCTGGTCGAGGCTCTCGAGAAGAGCATCGGCATTTCCAAGATGTTTTCGCGGTCCGAGGCGGATTTCTGGGCGCGCTTCGATCCGACCGATCCGATTGAGGATCTCACCAAATACTGGCGCAAGCACGTCGAGGCGCATATCGACTCGATCTCAGGCGTGATCCGGCTGTCCGTGCTCGCCTTCACACCCGAGGACGCCCTGACCATCGCCCGCGCGGTGGTGTTGCGCTCTGAGGCTCTGATCAACGACATCTCGAAGCGGGCGCAGTCCGACATGGTCGCCCAGGCCGAGGCGGACGCCAAGGTCGCGCAGGACCGTCTGCGCAAGGCGCATCTCGCGCTGCAGGCCTTCCGCAATCAGTGGGGCGTGATCGATCCGATCAAGTCAGCGGAGGGAACGCTGACGGCCCTGACGTCCCTGCGGAAGGACAAGCTGAAGGCCGAGAACGACCTGCAGGTCCTGCGCGGCTCCAATCTGGACGAGCGGTCGCGCTCGATCCAGACGCTGGTGGCCAACATCGCGGCCATCGACCAGCAGATGAAGACGCTCCAAGACGAGATGACGAGCGCCACCGCCGGCGCGGGCGGGCAGAACCTGACCGAGGCGCTGCTCCAGTACGAGGGCCTGCTGGTCGAACGGACCATCGCCGAGAAGCTCGAGGAATCAGCCCACACCCTCCTCGACCGGGCCCGCGTCTCTGCCAGCAAGCAGCACATCTTCCTGGCCACCTTCGTGCCTCCGGTCCTTCCCACCGACAGCCTCTATCCCGAGCGGGGCCATACCCTGCTGGTGGCGTTCTTCTGCTTCCTGGTGATCTGGAGTTCGTCCGCGCTCCTGCTCGCAGGCATCCGCGACCAGAGGATGTAGCCGCGGTCGCGGCTCCCGGATCTGGATCCGGGGCGGCGCGGTCTGTAGAGGGAGGCGGCCCGGCCTTTCGGGCGTCCCAGAATGAGCGAACGCTAACACGCCATGTCGGATTTCTCCGATCTCGTCGCGAAGGCGATCCAGCCGTCGATGACCCGTGAGGAGCGCGAGGCGGTCTACACGGTGGTGCGGCAGGCCGTGCTCCGGTTGCAGGAGCGGGAGGCGCTGCCCGCCGACGATCCGCGGGTGGCCCTCCAGCGCCACCTGGTCGAGGAGACGATCCGCGACGTGGAGGGCGACGTGGCCCGCTACGAGTCGCTGCGCAAGCTCGACGCGGCCTTCGCGGCCCAGACCGAGGCCCACAAGGCGGCGCAGAGCGGGCGGCGCTAGGACCGTTCACCACCGCGTCGAGACACCGCCATCCGCATCGATTCCGGGCCGGATTTCCGCCGAGCGGCAGCGCGCCTGAGCGGGGATCGGTCCCGCGACCCCTGGCGCGTCAGCCGCAGGCGACACTCGTCCGGACGCTCCCGGGCTCGGCCACTTCGAGCCCTGCCGAGACGTATTCGTTGAGCTTGTTGCGCAGGGTCCGGATGGAGATGCCGAGGATCCGGGCGGCGTGAGTCCGGTTGCCGAGGCAATGATCCAGGGTGTCGAGGATCAGGTCGCACTCGACCTGCGCCACGGTCCGCCCCACCAGCCCGCGGGTGGCGGCCTCGGCGACCTGCGCGGCGCGCGCGGCCGGTCCCTCGGCCGCGAAAGTCTCGCCGTCGGGCGAGAGAATCGCCTCCGGGCCGATCGTGTCGCCCGAGGCGAGCAGCACCGCCCGGTGAAGGGTATTCTCCAGCTCGCGGACGTTGCCGCGCCACGGGTTCTTCAGCACCAGGGTCCGGGCTTCCGGAGAGAGCGGGCGGACCGGCATCCCGTTCACCGCGGCGTATTTCCGGGCGAAGTGGGTGGCGAGTTCGATGATGTCGGCCGGGCGCTCCCGCAGGGGCGGCAGCCGCAGGGCGACGACGTTGAGCCGGTAGAGCAGATCCTCGCGGAACGTGCCCTTCCGGACTTCCTCGGCGAGGTTGCGGTTCGAGGTGGCGAGCACGCGGATGTCGACCCGCACCGGCGCCGTGCCGCCGACCCTGTCGATCACCCGCTCCTGGAGGGCCCGCAGCAGCTTCGCCTGCAGGCGCACGTCCATCTCGGAGATCTCGTCGAGGAGCAGCGTGCCGCCATTGGCCTCCTCGAACCGGCCGATCCGTCGGGCGACCGCCCCCGTGAACGCCCCCTTCTCGTGGCCGAACAGCTCGGATTCGAGCAGCGCCTCGGGGATCGCCGCGCAGTTCACCGACACGAAGGGCTTGCCCGCCCGGTTGGACTTCTGGTGGACGTGGCGGGCCAGCACCTCCTTGCCGGTGCCGCTCTCGCCGGTGATCAGCACCGAGGCTTCGGAGCGCGCGACCTGCTCGGCGAGCTTGACCACCCGCTCCATGGACGGGTCGCGCCAGACGAAGGCCGCGCGATCCGTGGCGACCGCCTCCAGCACCGCGGCGATCATCTCCGGGTCGGGGGGGAGGGGGATGTACTCCTTGGCGCCGGCCCGGATCGCCGCCACGGCGGCCGACGCGTCCGCCGACACGCCGCAGGCGACCACGGGCGTGCGGATCCGCTCCGCCTCCAGGGCGGTGACGAGCTCGCGGATCGGCAGCCCGACATCGATCATGATCAGGTCGGCGCCCCGGGCGCGCAGGACGTTGAGGCCCTGCGGCACGGCATCGGCCTGCGTCACCGACGCGCCGCGCTGCATGCAAATCTTCGAGGCGGTGATCAGCTCGCCATTGAGCCGCCCGATCATCAGGAGCCGCATGGTTCGTCCCTCTCAAACATCCTGGCGCGGGTTAAGCGCCGAACTGGCCTGCGGCCGTCGCCGGCGCCCGGGCCACATTCTCGGTCGCCCGGGTCATTCACCCTTGACGATCTCGGTCATCGTCACACCGAGCCGATCCTCCACGAGGACGACCTCGCCGCGGGCGACCAGCCGGTTGTTGACGAACACGTCGATCGCCTCGCCGACCTTCCGGTCGAGTTCGAGAACCGCCCCGGGCGCCAGCCGCAGCAGGTCGCCGATCGGCATCCGGGCCGAGCCCAGGACCGCCGAGACCATGACGGGCACGTCGAAGAGCTGCTCCAGGTCGGCGGCGGTCTTCGGGGTGGTGGGCGCGTCGCGGATCGAGCCCGCCGCGTAGTCGGTGTCGTGCTCGCCGAGCTGGGGCAGGCTGAAATCGTCGGACATCAGGATCTCCTCACAGGCTCGTCGGCAGGCCGAGGGCGTCCAGCACCGCCGCCTCGATGCGGGCGCGCTCGCGGACGATGCCGCCGTCCGCCCACTCGATGCGGGCGTCGCCCGCCGCCATGTCGGGGTCGCCGAGGACGACGAGGCGGCCCTCGTAGCCGCGCTCGCGGGCGAGGCGCTTCACCAGGGTCTCGACCTCCTCGACGAGGCTGTCGTGCACCCGCACCACCAAGTGCGGCACGCCGCGCAGATGCTGGAGCGCCGTCCGGGCCGCCTCGCCGATGCCGGCGAGCGGGGCGGCATCGAGGGCGTCGCCCGCCACCTTGCGGGCGATCAGCATGGCCACCTCGACCGCTTGCGCCTCGCGCTCGGTGTCGCGGGCGTCGGCCTGGGCGATCAGGCCCGCGGCGGCGAGCGCCAGGCGGGTCATGGCGTCGGCGAGCCGCCCCTGGACCTGCGCCTCGGCCTGGGCGCGTCCCTCCTGCAGGCCGCGGGCATGCGCCTCGGCCTCGGCGCGGAGCGCGGCCTCGGCGGCGCGCTGGGCCTCGGCGCTCGGGCGGGCGCTGCGGAAATCGGTCTCGAACAGGAACGGCTTGGCGCTCCGGGCGGATTGGGCGCTCAATAGATCAGCTCCTCCTCGGCGCTATTCTTGGCGATCATGATCTCGCCCTTTTCGGCGAGGTCCTTGGCGATCTCGGTCATCTTCGCCTGGGCCTCGTCGACCTCCTTGAGCCGGACCGGCCCGAGGGCGGCCATCTCGTCGGTGAGGTTCTTGGCAGCCCGGGTCGACATCTGCTGCATGAAGAAGGCCCGAGTCCTCTCGTTGCCGCCCTTCAGGGCGCGGCACAGGGTGTCGTTGTCGACCGAGCGCATCAGCGTCTGGACGCTGCCGGGATCGAGCTTCAGCAGGTCCTCGAAGGTGAACATCAGCTCGCGGATGCGCTTGGCCGAGCCGCGGTTGGCCTGGTCCAGGGCGGCGAGGAAGCGGCCTTCCGTCTGCCGGTCGAAGGCGTTGAACACGTCGGCCATCATCTCGTGGGCGTCGCGGCGCTGGGTCTGGGCGATGGTGGAGACGAACTCGACCCGCAGGGTCTCCTCGATGTGGCGCAGCGCCTCCTTCTGCACCGTCTCCATGCGCAGCATCCGGTTGAGGCAGTCGATGGCGAAATCCTCGGGCAGGATGGTGAGCACCTTGGCGGCGTAGTCGGCCCGCACCCGCGACAGCACCACCGCCACGGTCTGCGGGTACTCGTTGCGCAGGAACGAGGCGAGGATCTCCGGGTCGACCTGGGCGATCGAGGCCCAGACGCGCTTGCCCGACGCGCCCTTGATCTCCGCCATGATCAGCGAGACCTGGTCGCTCGGGAAGATCTTGAGGAGCAGCGCCTCGGTCCGCTCGAAATTCGACGAGATGCCGCCGCTGTTGCCGAGCTTCGTCACGAACTCGATGATCAGCTTCTCGACGGTCGTCGCCTCCAGCGTGCCGAGCTGGACCATCGCGGCGCTGACCTTCTTGATCTCCTCCTCTTCGAGCGCCTGCCAGATCGGCGCGCCTTCCTCCTCACCGAGCATCAGCAGGAGCGCGGCGGCGCGCTGCGGACCGGGCATCGCCGCGAACGAATCGCCGCCCGCCGTCGCCAGCGTGTTCGCCAAACCCTGTCCCGCACCTGCCGCCATCGTGTTGCCCTCGACGCCCTACGCTTCACTCTTCCTGGATCCAGGTGCGCAGCACCTCGACGGTCTCGGACGGGCTCGCCCGGACCATGTCGACCACGCGCTGGACCGTCTCGGCCTGGACCTGGCCGTTGATCTTGGCGAACTCCATCAGCCGTGCGGTCGGATTGTCGCGGTCGATGACCGTCACGGTCCCGCTCGGACCCGCAACCACGGCGTCGCCGGGAAAGCCCATGCCGGCCGCGGCCAGAGCCGGCGCCTCCGGCACCGGCGCGAGCACCTGGCGCACCAGGGGGCGGACCACCGTGAGGAGGACGATGAGGGTGAGCAGCGCCAGGACGGCGAGTTCGGCCATCCGCAGCACGTCCTCCTTGGTGGGGGCGAGCAACGACTGGATGAGCGTGGGCTCGGTGAATTGCGGCACGCTCGGCGCCTCCGCGAAGCGCAGGTTCACCACCTCGATCTGGTCGCCGCGGGCCTTGTCGAAGCCGACCGCGCCGCGGACCAGGGCGGTGATCCGCTCGATCTCGGCGGGCGTGCGCGGGCTGTAGGTCTGCTTTCCGTCGGGCGCGGTGGCGTACACCCCGTCGAGGACGACGGCGACCGACAGGCGCTTGATCCGTCCGCCCTCGGCGATCTCGGTCTTCGTCACGCGGGAGATCTCGTAGTTCGTGGTCTCCTCGTTCTTGTTCGTCGCGTCCTTCGGCGTGGGCGCCTTGTCGCCGCCATTGGCGCCGGGCAGCTCGTTGCCGACGCTGACCTGCCCCTCGGCATTGCCGGTGACCGCCGATTCGGTGCGGGTCTGGGCGGAGCGCACGACGCGGCTCTCGGGATCGAAGGTCTCGGAGCGGCTTTCGATCCGGTTGAGGTCGAGTTCGGCGTTGACCTGGACGCGGGCCCGGCCGGTGCCGACGATCCCGGCGACCACGTCCTCGATCTGGCCGCGCAGGCGCCGTTCGAGGGCGGCCTGCCGGTCCTCGAAGCCGCTGGCGACGTCGGTCCCCGCGTCCCGGGCGCCGTCCGCCAGCAGCCGGCCGCGCTCGTCGACGATCGAGACCCGGTCGGGCTTGAGGCCTTCGACCGCGGAGGCCACGAGATGGCGGATCGCCCGAACCTGCCCGGCGTCGAGGTCGCCCATCAGCTTCAGCACGATGGCGGCGCTCGGGCTCTCCCGGTCGCGCTCGAACAGGCGGCGCTCCGGCAGGACGAGGTGGACCCGGGCCGCCTGGACCCGGCCGATCGCCCGGATCGAGCGGGCCAGCTCGCCCTCCAGGGCGCGCAGGTGATTCACGTTCTGCACGAAGTTGGTGGACGAGAACGCATCGCCCTTGTCGAAGATCTCGTAGCCGACCCCGGCCTGGGTCGGCAGCCCCTTGCCGGCCAGATCCATGCGCAGCTTGGCGAGGTCGGGGCGGGGAGCCAGGATCGTCTGCCCGGCATCGCCCCGGGTCTCGTAGCGGATTCCGCGGCTGTCCAGCTCGCGGACCACGGAGGCCGAATCCTGCATCGACAGGTCGGAGAACAGCACGCCCATATCGGGGCGCGAGACCCGCAGGATGATGAACGCGAAGAAGCCGATGAGAGTCAGCGTCACCGCCGCCATGGCGGCGATTCGGGCCGGTCCGAACTTCGTGACGAGATCGAGGACCGGCTTCACGGGAGGATTCGCTGCACTCTAACGCTGGCGGACCCCGGCGGCCCGCTCGGCAGAAATTGCCCAGGTCGTGGTTAGCGAGGCGTTAATGCCGCGCAACCGAGGCCCAAAGGCGGGCGCCGGAACAGCACGAAGCCGCGCCCGGAATCCGGACGCGGCTTCGTGGGTTCTCGGATTCGGGCGATCCACCCCACCGGCGCCGTCGACGTGGTCGCTGCGGGAGTGAGGCCATCGCGTCAGTCCAGGATTGCGAAGCGGAGCCCGTCATCCAGAGCCGCCGACGCGCCGGGTTTCGGCACCCTCGGTCGTGTTGGGGTTCCGGGGGCGTCTGCAGCATCCCGGAACGATGGCGCCCGACAGAGGCGTCGGATAATCAGTGGCGGTAATGCTGGATCCGCGTCGTCCGCAGGCCGGCGAGACCGTGCTGGTCGATGGAGAACTGCCAGCTGAGGAATTCCTCGGTGGTCAGCGTGTAGCGCTTGCACGCCTCCTCCAGGCTGAGAAGGCCGCCGCGCACCGCGGCCACGACCTCGGCCTTGCGCCGGATCACCCAGCGACGGGTGCTCGGGGGCGGAAGATCCGCGATCGTCAGGGGGCTGCCGTCGGGCCCGATCACGTACTTCACTCTCGGGCGGCTCGGTTCGGTCATGATACGCTCTACACTCGACTGACCTGTCGAGCATTGAAGGTACTTGCGCCCGCTTAAGAGATGTTGAAGCGAGTCACTCGGATGTGATTCGTTAAGTGCCACTTGTGGACAACCCGATGGTCTGCACGCTGGACAGCGGCACTTTCTGGGAGCCGATGATCAGCACCGGTGTCGTCCCGCTGAGATCGACCTCGTCGACGGTGCCGGTGAGGCTCGTGTCGACCGCCACGGTGGCGCCGGTGGCGTCGGTGGCCGAGACCTTGATCGAATAGTTCCCATCCGGCGCGGTCAGGCCCGCGGAGGTCTTGCCGTTCCACGTGTAGGCCTGGCTTCCGGCGGTCAGCGTCGTGCTCTGCGTGGCCACGACGTTGTTCTGGGAATCGAGGATCGAGATCACCGCCTTGGAGGCGGCTCGGGCGGGCGTCAGTGTCCAGGAGGCCGAGCCCTTGGACAGCTGCGACGCGCTTCCATCCGCCGTCACGGTCTTGCCGATGTAGCTCGTGGCCGAGGCCGAACTCGCCGATTGCGACGCGCTCAGGATGCTGTCGAGGCGGTCGTTCGATTTGAGCTGCTGCTCGACGCCGGCGAACTGGACCAGCTGCTGGGTGAACTGATTGGTGTCCATCGGATCGAGGGGGTTCTGATTCTTGAGCTGCGTGGTCAGCAGAGTCAGGAACTGCGTGAAGTTGCTGGCGATCTCGGTGGAGTTGCCGCTGCTGCTGCTCGACGACGCGCTCTTCGTCGCCGTCGTGCTGGTGAGGCTGGATATGCCGCTCGTCATGCTGATCTCTCCGGTGCTGCGCCCTGGCGCGGGCCTGGATGCGCGCTGTGTCTGTGTCGGTTCGCGATGCGGGCGCTTGCGCGCGCCGCCTAGATTCTCATGTCGACGCCGCCGTAGCCGCGCAGAAGGCGGATCGGGGCGATGTCCTGGGAGGCCTCGGCCTGATCCTGGGACCAGTTCGCCCCGTTGCTGCGGGGGGAATCCCCCTGCTGGCCGCCGCTGCCGCCCTGGGCGCTTCCGTCGCCCCGCAGCGACAGGTTGATTCCGCCGCCCGAGGGGTCGAATCCCGCCTGGGACAGCGCCTGTTGCAGCTGGCCGGCGTCGCGCTGGAGCAGGGCCAGGGTCTCGGGCCGGTCGACCACGAGGTGGGTCATGACCCGGCCATGCGCCTTGTCGATCTCCAGCTTGACGTCGATGCGCCCGAGTTCGGCCGGATCGAGCCGGATCTGGAACTCGTTCGATCCGCGCAGGGAGCGCAGGCCGATGGTCATCGGCACCTGGCCGATGGGGATGGGCGGATCGGTCTGGACCGGCGCGGCGGTCTGGTTCGGCGCAGCGGTGCCCTCTGCGGCCTTCGTCGTGCCGACGGCCGGGCTCGACGGGACCGGCGGCGTCTGGCCGCCCTGCGGGGCCGGGGGCGTGCCTGAGAGCGGACCTGCGCCCTGTCCCATATCGGCCAGGGCAGTCAGGAAATCCTGGCCGTCCTTGTCCGATGTCGCGACCGCGGAGCCGCCGGCCGCCGGGCCCTCCACCGGGACGGTGCTCTTCCCCACCGAGCCCGGCTCGTTGCCGGCGCCTGCCGCCTTCGCCCCGGAGGGGGTGCCGGCGATGCCCGATACGGCATCACCCGCGGGGCTGCCGACCGGCCCGCCGCTGCCGGGAGCGCTCACGGCCGCGCCCGTTCCGAGGAGCGCTGTCCCGCCGTCCTGCGCGGTCGCCGCGCCGGTGCCCGCGGGCGCCTCGGTCTTGACCGTTCCGGTCGCCGCGCCGCCCTCGGTTAGCGCGGCGATGAGGGCCAGCAGCGAGGCGGCAGGGTCCGAACCGGCGGGCGGGGCGGCGGGCTCGGCCGTCTGCGGCGCCGCAGTCTCAGCCTGCACCGTCGTCTCGGCCTGCGCCGCCTCGGGAGCCGCCGTGTCGCCTGTGGCGGAGGCGCGATCCGATGAGGTCGTGGCAGCCTCGGAGCCCTGTCGTGCGGCGGGTTTCGCCTGGCCCGTCTGTGCGTCGCGCGCCGCGGCCGGCATCCGCGCTTCCGGGCGTGCGTCTGCGGCGGCACGCGGTGCGTCGGCCTTGCCGGTACGCCCCGCCGGAGCCGCCGCCTCCGCCTGTCGGGCGCGGTCGGCCGTCCGGTCCGCGGCGCGGGCCTCGGCCTGCCGTGCCGAATCCTGCGCACGGTCGCCGGCCGCCCGGGCGGCCTGGGCCTGATCGCGCTGATCGGCCTGTCGGGTGCGGGCCGACGCGGCGAGGTCGCGCAGGTCGGCCGTGCGGGCGCGCGTCTCCGCCGCGTCGTCGCGGGCCTGGGCGGCGGTCAGGGCGGCGCCGAAGCGATCCTGCGTCGAATCCCCGGCCCGGGCGGCCACGCCCGCCGCCTCCCAGCCTGACCGCGGGGCAGACGCACTCCGCGCGGACGGAATCCAGGTGGTGACATCCAAACGATCCGCCGCACCGCTCGCCATACCGGACTCCTCTGGGCCGCCCGCAGCAAGCCGCGCGCCACCGGGGTGGCCCGCTAAGATACTGAAAAATATAGTGCTCTTCCGCTGCGCGCGGCGCGGCCCTGATCGAACCTGCCGCCCGATCGGCAGGATCTGCCGGGTGTCGGCGCTGGCCGCCCTGGAAAGCCGGGCGAAGTCCCGCTATAGACGGCCCGTGCAGCCAGGAAGCTTCCGGGCCGGCGGCTGCGGACCCTCGCGATGAACGCCCTCGATCTTCCCAAAGCCCCCCACGAGACGCGCGTCGTCGTCGCCATGTCGGGCGGCGTCGATTCCTCCGTGGTCGCTGGACTGCTGAAGCGGCAGGGCTTCGACGTGGTCGGCGTGACGCTCCAACTCTACGACCACGGCGCGGCGAGCCACCGCAAGGGCGCCTGCTGCGCCGGCCAGGACATCAACGATGCACGGGCTGCGGCGGAGCATCTCGGCATCCCGCATTACGTCCTCGACTACGAGGACCGCTTCCGCGACGCGGTCATCGAAAAGTTCGCCGAGAGCTACCTCGCGGGCGAGACGCCGATCCCCTGCGTCGAGTGCAACCGCACGGTGAAGTTCCGCGATCTGCTGGGCCTCGCCCGGGACCTGAACGCCGACGCGCTGGCCACCGGCCATTACGTGGCGAGCCGGGCGCTGTCGGGCGGCGGCCGGGCGCTCCACCGCGCCCTCGATCCGGCCCGGGACCAGAGCTACTTCCTCTACGCCACCACGACGGAGCAGCTGGCATTCCTGCGCTTTCCCCTGGGCGAGATGGAGAAGACCGAGACCCGCGCGCTCGCGAAGGATCTCGGCCTGTCGCTCGCCGAGAAGCCGGACAGCCAGGACATCTGCTTCGTGCCGCAGGGCCGCTACAGCGACGTGATCGCCCGCCTGCGCCCCGATGCGGCGCGGCCTGGCGAGATCGTCGACCTCGCCGGCCACGTCCTCGGCCGGCACGACGGCATCGTCCACTACACGGTGGGGCAGCGGAAGGGCCTCGGCCTGTCCGGGCCGGAACCGCTCTACGTGGTGCGCCTGGAGCCGGATGCGGCCCGGGTGGTGGTCGGACCGCGCACAGCCCTGGCCACGACCCGGATCCGCCTCTCGGACCTGAACTGGCTCGGCGAGGGCCCGGCCGAGGCCGTGCGCGACCTGCCGGTGGCGGTGCGCGTGCGCTCGACCCGGCCGCCGCGCCCGGCGACACTCACGGTCGGGCCGGACGGCACGGCCGAGATCGTTCTCACCGAGCCCGAGGACGGCGTGTCGCCGGGCCAGGCCTGCGCGATCTACGCGGATGACGGGCCCCGGGCCCGGGTCCTGGGCGGCGGCACCATCCGGCGTGTCGACGCGTTGTCGGCCCGGCCCCGCGAGGCCGCCTGATCTCAACCTCTGGAACCTTCGAACGATGCTGAGCGAGCCGCAGATGGCCGGGCCGAGCACGGCCCTGATGCGCAAGGCCTATGCCCGCTGGGCCCCCGTCTATGACGTGGTCTACGACAAGCTCACCGAGCCCGCGGCCCGCGCCGCCGTCGAGGCGGCGGCCGAGCACGGGCCGCGGATCCTGGAGGCCGGCGTCGGAACCGGGCTGGCGCTGGGCTACTATCCGACATCGAGCTTCGTCTGCGGCGTCGACCTCTCCGAGGACATGCTCAAGCGCGCCCGTGCCAAGGTCCGGCGCCGGAACCTGTCCCACGTGAAGGGGCTGCAGGTGATGGATGTCTGCCACCTGGGCTATGCCGATGCGAGCTTCGACGCGGTGGTGGCGCAGTTCCTGATCACCCTGGTGCCGGATCCCGAGGCCGCGATGTCCGAGTTCCTGCGGGTGGTGCGGCCGGGCGGCGGCATCGTGCTCGCCAACCATTTCGGCCAGAGCGACGGCCCGGTCGCCCGGGTCGAGGAGATCGTGGCCCCGCTCTGCACCAAGATCGGCTGGTCGTCGGACTTCAAGGCGACGCGGATCGAGGCCTGGGCCCGGCGCAACGGCGTCGAGGTCCTGGGATTGAAGCCGACCTTCCCGGGCGGGTTCTTCAAGATCCTGCGGATGCGCAAGCCCGGGTGATCGAGACCGGGAACGCGCCCGTCGGCGAAGAGCGGCGTGACGGACGCTGGAAGCGGCTGCGGCGCTGGCTCCCGCTGGTGCTGCTCCTGACGGTGTCGGCGATCGTCGTGGTCTCCGGCGCCGCCCAGCTCCTGAGCCTCGACCGACTCCTCGCCTCGCGGATCTGGCTGCGCGGCTTCGTCGAGGCCGGCTATCTCCGCGCCTTGGTCGCGGCCTACTGCCTCTATGTCGGGGCCGTGGTCGTGTCGGTGCCGGCCACGCTGATCCTGACGATGGTCTGCGGCTTCCTGTTCGGCATCGTGCCGGGCGCGCTCACCGCGGTCTGCGCGGCCACCACGGGCGCCGCCCTCGTGTTCGCCATCGGCCGGGGGCCGGGGGCCGACCTGCTCCGGCGGATCGGCGGCACGCGCCTCGCCGGGCTGGCCGAAGGCTTCCGGCGCGATGCCTTCGGCTATATCGCGGTCCTGCGCCTCCTCCCCCTGTTCCCGTTCTGGGTGACCAACCTCGCCCCCGCCGCCTTCGGGGTGAAGATGCGGGTCTTCGTCCTCGCGACCTTCCTGGGGCTGCTGCCCGGCGCCGTCGTGTACGCCACCACGGGAGCGGGCATCGAGGACGTCGTCGCCGCCCACGAAGCCGCCAAGGCGGCCTGCCTGGCGGCGGGGGCGGGCGGCTGCGACGACGCCCTGACCCTGCGGGCCCTCGTCACGCCCAAGATGGTGGCGGGCCTCGCGATGCTGGCCGTCTTCGCCCTGGTCAGCGTGCTGCTGAGCCGGCGCGCCAGACGCGGCTGAGAGCGACGCCCGGGATACGCAATCCTCCGCCGGCTGTGTTTTTCCGTGTCTGAGGGCACATGCAACCGCCTGCGGGTGGATATCGTATAGTGCTCACTGCCGAGAGCCTGTATTGCCGCCTGCGAATCTGTGGCTTGCGAACATGTATCCCGCGAAGGCCGGACCCGGCTCGAGCTTTCTCAATCCGCCCTCCGCCGATCCGAATCCGCGATGCCCGCGCGGAGCGTGACCGGCGTGTCCGTCGAGTCCGATGAGGCCGCGGCACCGGCGATGCCGGCGTCCGCCCCGAGCCGCGATCTGCCGGAGCGGCGCACGGCCCGCCTCGGCCTGTCGGGGCGGCTGTTCCTCGTCACCGTCGCGTTCGTGGTGGTGGCCGAGGTGCTGACCTATGTGCCGGCGGTGGCCAATTACCGGGTCGAGTGGATGTCGGACCGCCTGGCGGCCGCGCAGGTCGCCGCCCTGGTCCTCGACGGCCGGACCGGGGAGCCGGTCTCCGAGGCGCTGGAGAGCCGGCTCCTGGCCGGGGTGAATGCCCGGGCGATCGCGGTTCGCGGCGGTGGCGCCCAGCGCCTGCTCGCCATCGAGCCCATGCCCGAGCAGGTCGCCGACATCGTCGATCTGCGCGACGTCACAGCGCTGTCGGCGATCCGGGGGGCGTGGCGCACCCTGGTGGCGCCGGTCCGCGAGCCGATCCGCGTGATCGGGGAGGGGGGGATCGGCTTCGACCGGGTCGAGATCCTCCTCGACGAGGCGCCGCTGCGCACCGCCATGATCGACTATGCCCTGCGCCTGCTGGTCTCCTCGCTGATCATCGCGGCCGCCGCGGCGGGCCTCGTCTTCGTGGTGCTGCAGGTGCTCATCGTGCGGCCGGTCCGGCGGCTCGCTACCAGCATCACGGTCTTCGCGGACGATCCGGAGGATGCGGGGCGGATCATCGCCCCGTCCCGCCGCAGCGACGAGATCGGCCAGGCCGAGCGGGCGCTCGGGCGGATGCAGCGCAGCCTCGCCGACCAGCTCCGCCAGAAGCGGCGGCTCGCCGAACTCGGGCTCGCCGTCAGCAAGATCAGCCACGAGCTGCGCAACCTGCTGACCGGCGCGCAGCTACTCGGCGATCGCCTGGAGGGTACCGAGGATCCGACCGTTCAGCGTGTGGCCCCGCGCCTCGTGGGGACGCTGGCCCGGGCGATCCGCTTCTGCGAGGCGACGCTCGCTTACGGGCGCGTCTCCGAGCGGACGCCGCTCCTGGCCAGCACGCCGCTGGCGCCCATCTTCGCGGAGCTTCCGGATCTCGCCGCGCTGGCGGCGCATCCGGTCTCCGTGGAGGTCGCGGCGGCCGACCTGAGCGTGCAGGCCGACCCGGAGCAACTGGCGCGGGCGCTGGCCAACCTCGTCCGCAACGCCGTGCAGGCGCTCGACGGGGCCGCCGTGCCGGAGGCTGCGGTCCGCGTCGTGGCCTCCCGCGGGGCGCCGGGCCGGATCACGATCCTGGTCGCCGACAACGGCCCCGGCCTGCCGGCGCGCGCCCGGGAGAACCTGTTCGCGCCGTTCCAGGGCTCCATGCGCTCCGGCGGCACGGGGCTCGGCCTGCCGATCGCCGCCGAGCTGATCGGGATCAACGGCGGCACGCTCACCCTCGATGCCTCCGAGGCCGAGGGGCTGAGCGGCGCGCGCTTCCGGATCGTGCTGCCGGAGGGCTGACGCGATCGGCCGTGGGGGGCGGCCGTCACCACCCCATCAGCGCGCGCGGCAAGGTCCCAGCGGCAAGGTCCAAGCGGCAAGGCGCGAGCGGAAAGGCGTCCGTGGGCCTATTCCGCCGCGGCCCGGACCGGCTCGCCGACCCGGATGCCGAGATCGGCCAGCAGGGCCGCGTCGTCGTCCTGCCCGTTATTGGCGGTGGTCAGCAGCCGCTCGCCGTAGAAGATCGAGTTGGCGCCCGCCAGGAAGCACAGCACCTGCGCCTCACGGGTGAGGCTCTTGCGGCCGGCGCTGAGACGGACCCGGGATCGCGGCATCACGATCCGCGCCGTGGCGCACATGCGCACGAGATCGAACGGATCGACCGCCGGCTGGTCCTCCAGCGGAGTACCGGGCACCACCACCAGGGCGTTGATCGGCACGCTCTCGGGATGGGGGGCGTGGTTGGACAGCACCTGAAGCATCGCGGCGCGGTCGGTGACGCCCTCGCCCATCCCGACGATGCCGCCGCAGCACACGCCGATCCCGGCCTCGCGGACATTCGCGAGGGTCTGCAGGCGCTCGTCGTAGGTCCGGGTGGAGATGATGTCCTCGTAGAAATCCGGGCCGGTGTCGAGGTTGTGGTTGTAGGAGGTCAGCCCGGCCTCGGCGAGCCGTCCGGCCTGGGAGGGCGTGAGCATGCCGAGCGTCACGCAGGCTTCCATGCCGAGGCCGCGCACGCCGCGCACCATGGCGAGAACCGCGTCGAACTCGGGCCCGTCCTTGGGCTGGCGCCACGCGGCGCCCATGCAGAAGCGCTGGGCCCCCGCGGCCTTGGCGGCGGCGGCCTCGGCCAGCACGGTCTCCACCGGCATCAGCCGCTCGCGGGCGACGCCTGCGCCCTTGTGGTGGGCCGATTGCGGGCAATAGGCGCAATCCTCCGGGCAGCCGCCGGTCTTGATGGACAGGAGCGACGCGCGCTGGATGTCGGCCGGGTCATTGTGCCGGCGGTGGACCTGCGCCGCCCGGAACACGAGGTCCATCAGCGGCAGGTCGTGGATCGCGCGGATCTCCGCGACGCTCCAGTCGTGGCGGATGTCGCCGAGGTCGGGCTGCGGGGAACCGGGAAGGGAAGTCGCGCTCATCCGGTGTTTGAGCCGGATCGGCGGACAGAAATCAAGCGGGCCGGGCGCCCGAACTCCCCGCGGACGGATCGGTCTGGACTTTGAGGCCGTGCCAACCGAGGCCGCGCGACGTCTCGCGGCCCGGTATCCGGGGGAGGGCCGTGCCCGTGCCGGTCCCGCTCGACGCCGCTCGTGAGACCGTCCGGCCGGCAGGACGCCCGCCCGGTCAGCGATCCAGTCTGATCGGAGGCCCCAAGGATCCGGCCGCCGGCCCCGACCAGGCGCGCGAGGCGATTGGGCTGCGCCGCGATCCGCCGGATCCGGTCGGGCTCGTCCCGCACCGCCTGCTTGACGGTGTCGGCCCGGATCTCGATTGCCTTGCGCGTCGGCGGCTCGGGCTCCGACCCTGCGCGCGGGCCTGCGGACGATCCGATGTCGCAGTCTTGTCCGGCCGAAGCGCGGGACGATCACCGATACCGGTGTCTGTTCCTGGAACCGGCGCCGCCGCCCGGATGCGGGCGGCGGCGCGGCCAGTCAGTCCGTCGGCTCGCCGGCGGAGACCTTGGCGGTCCAGTCGTCGAAGGCGATGACCTGCTGACGCTGCTCGCCGAGCCGGTCGATCCGCAGGACCATCTCGTCCCCGGCCTTGAGGTAGCGCGGCGGCTTCATGCCGAGCCCGACGCCCGGCGGGGTGCCGGTGGTGATCACGTCGCCCGGCTCCAGCAGCATGAAGTGCGACGTGTAGGCGACGAGCTGGGGAACGTCGAAGATCATCGTGGCGGTGGAGCCGGTCTGACGGCGCTCGCCGTTCACGTCGAGGCTCATGGCGAGGTTCTTCAGGTCGGGAATCTCGTCCAGCGTCACCAGCCAGGGGCCCAGCGGCCCGAAGGTCGGTGCGCTCTTGCCCTTGGTCCAGGTCGGACCGCGGTTCATCTGCCATTCGCGCTCGGAGACGTCGTTGCAGATGCAGGCCCCCGCCACGTAGCTCAGCGCCTCGTTGGCGTGGACGTAGCTGGCGCGCCGCCCGATCACCACGGCGAGTTCGACCTCCCAGTCGGTGCTGTGCGACCCCTTGGGGATGATCACCGTGTCGTTCGGCCCGCACAGGCTGGACGGCGCCTTGTTGAAGATGATCGGCTCGGCCGGGATCGGCGAGCCGGTCTCGGCGGCGTGGTCGGCGAAGTTCAGGCCGATGGCCACGACGTTGCGGGTGCCGCCCACGCAGGGGCCGAGGCGCACGTCCGGCGGCAGCTTCGGCAGGGTCTCGGGATCGAGGGCGCGCAGGCGCGCCAGCGAATCGGGCGACAGCGCCGGCCCGGCGATGTCCCGCACGATGCCCGACAGGTCGCGCAGGCCGCCTTTCGCATCCACGAGGCCGGGCTTCTCGTCGCCGCTCGGGCCGTGCCGGAAGAGCTTCATGGCCGCACTCCTCATCCTTCCCTGTGCCGGTCTGCGCCGGACGCCGGGACCATGGCCGGGCCTCGACCCGGGTGCAAGGCCGGCGGTCCGCACGCAGCGCCCCGCCGGGTGTCGCAGCCAAGCAACAGGCCTGCAAAAAAGTTCATGGTCTGATGATAGTGGATCTATTGTTCAGGGCTCAGCGCAAGAGGAAAAGTTGGGTGCGTAATTATCGAAAACAGGTCTTCGTCAGACGTCGGACCCAATGAGACAATGCATCCCAATGTCTCTACGGATCTTCTTTTCACCTCCGGAGGCCGTCTTGGTCATTGCGGTTCAGTCCCCGCAACCGGCACCATGCCCGAAAGGGTGCCACCTGTTGAAGCTCGAAGAATCCTCGGCGCCCGCCAGAACGACAACGCTTGGGGGACGAGATGGGCGGGACGGTGCGCGCTGCAATGCTGGCGGCGACGGCAATGATCCTCGGTGCCGGGCAGGTCCAGGCTGGGGCGTTCGGTCTGCGGGAGCAGAGCACGCAGGCGCAGGGGCTGGCGTTTGCGGGTGCGGCCTCGGGATCGGGCGGCGTGTCGTCGATGTTCTGGAACCCCGCGACCATCACGATGAACCCGGGCTTCGTCGCGGAGCAGAACTTCACCTATATCGGCCTGTCTTCGGAGATCCGCCCGGCGCCGGGCACCAATCCGGGCTTCGCGCGGCTGGGCGGCTCGGGCGAGATCGGTCAGGGCGCCCTCGTGCCGGCGGGCGCGACCTCGTACCAGCTGAACGACCGCCTGTGGCTCGGCCTCTCGACCGGCGCGCCCTTCGGGCTCGTGACCAAGCCCAACCAGGTCTGGGCCGGGGAGGTCTACGGACGCTCGTCGCGGATCTTCTCCCTGGCGATCAACCCGGTGATCGGCGTCAAGGTCAACGAATGGCTGTCGATCGCGGCCGGGCCGAACATCGAGTATTTCCGCCTGACCCTGCGGCAGGCGCTGCCGGTCCCGGGCCTTCTGCCGACCGCCTATCCGAGCTCGTTCCTCAAGGGGGAATCCTGGGGGGTGGGCTTCACCGCGGGCGCCACGCTGACGCCCCGCGACGGGACCGTGCTGGGCATCGGCTACCGCTCCTCGGTGCACCACGACATCGACGGCTCGATCGGCGTGCCGCTGCTCGCCCTGGCCCCGCTCGCCGGCCAGGTCCGGGCGAGGCTGAACACCCCCGACAAGCTGAGCGTCGGCCTGACCCAGGCGGTCTCGCCGGTGGCGCGGGTGAACCTCGGCTTCGAGTGGGACAACTGGTCGAGGCTCGGGACCATCGGGATCGTGTCGAAGACCCTCGGCCTGCCGGTGACCACCCTGCCGCTCAACTACAAGGACGGGTTCACCTACGCGATCGGCGCCGAGTACGACGCCTCGCCGAACCTGACGCTGCGCACGGGCTTCGCCTACGAGACATCGCCGATCGACTTCCGCAACCGTTCGGTGCGGCTGCCGGACGGGGACCGCTACATCGCCTCGGTGGGCGCCAGCTACCGCTGGAGCCGGCAGCTGACGCTGAACCTCGCCTATTCGCACTTCTTCCTGGACCGGTCGCGGATCCTGGCGGGCCTCGGCCGCGACTACAACGTCGGCAACATCGCCTTCGCGGGGGTGGTGGATTCCAGCGCCGACATCGTCTCGGTGGGCTTCCGCTACGTGTTCGGCGCGCCGCCCGCCCCCGCTCCCGCGCCCCTCGTGCGGAAATGGTGATGCGCCTGCGCGGGGCGCCCGGCTCCCCCGGGCGATCCGCGACGGGCGGTGCCCCGCTCCGGTTCGCCGCGGATGGCGCGCCTCAGGCCCGCATGCGCACGTAGGTCCCCGGCGCCGGGCCGAGGGATTGGAGCGCATCCCCGCCGGGTTTCCGGGCCGGCACCCGCTCCGGCGCCTGCGCCTCGATCCACTGGAACCAGTACGGCCACCACGAACCCTTGGTCTCGACCGCGGCGCTGATCCAGTCCTCCAGCGTCCCCTTGACCGGGCCGCCGGTCCAGTAGCCGTATTTCGGCTTGGACGGGGGGTTGATCACGCCGGCGATATGGCCCGATCCCGCCAGCACGAAATCGACCTTGCCGCCGAACACCTTCGAGCCCTCGAAGACCGAGAGGGCCGGCGCGATGTGATCCTCCCGGGTTGCGAGGTTGAAGATCGGGACCTGCACCTTCTTGAGGTCGAGGCGGACGTTGCCGAGCACCATCCGTCCCTGCGCCAGCGTGTTGTCGAGGTAGCAGTTGCGCAGATAGAAGGAATGATTGGCCGCTGGCATCCGCGTGGCGTCGGAATTCCAGTACAGCAGGTCGAAAGCCGAGGGCGATTTGCCCTTGATGTAGTTGTTGACGATGTAGGGCCAGATCAGGTCGTTCGGCCGGAGCATGTTGAAGGCGTTCGCCATCCGGGCGCCCTCCAGGTAGCCCTGCTCGGCCATCCGGGCCTCGACCTGCCGGATCTGCTCCTCGTCGGCGAAGACCTTCAGGTCGCCGGCATGGGTGAAGTCGACCTGCGTGGTGAGCAGCGTCGCGCTCTTGATCCGCCGGTTTCCGGTGGCGGCCTGCATGGCCAGCGTCACGGCGAGCAGCGTCCCGCCGACGCAGTAGCCGGCCGCCGTGACCTCGGTCTCCCCGGTGGCGACCCCGATCGCGTCGATGGCCGCCTCGATCCCCTCGCGCATGTAGGACTCGAAGTCCTTGTCGGCATGCCGGGAATCCGGATTCACCCACGAGATGCAGAAGACCGTCAGGCCCTGGTCGACCATCCACTTCAGGAAGCTCTTCTGGGGATTGAGGTCGAGGATGTAGAACTTGTTGATCCAGGGCGGAACCATCAGGAACGGGCGCCGCAGCACGGTCTCGCTGGCGGGCGCGTACTGAATCAGCTCGATCAGATCGTTGCGGAACACCACCTCGCCGGGGGTGACCGCCATGTTGCGCCCGACCTCGAACCCGCTCGGGTCGGTCTGGCGCACGCGCAGATGTCCGCCGCCCGCCTGTAGATCCTCCTCGTACATCTTCAGGCCGCGGACGAGGTTGGCGCCGTTCTCCTGGAGGGTATGGCGGATCAGCTCCGGGTTGGTCGGCAGGAAGTTCGACGGCGAGAGCATGCTGGTGAGCTGGCGCAGGTAGAATTGCGCCTTGTGGCGCGTGTGCGCATCGAGCCCCTCGGCCTCGTCCACGAGGCTTTCGGCCCAGCGGGCGGCGAGCAGGTAGGCCTGCTTGATGAAGTCGAAATACGGGTTGGTCGACCACTCGGCATGGGCGAAGCGCGCGTCCCGGGGCTCCGGAAGAACCACCGGGTCGGCGGGCTGGCCCTGCAGGCGCATGTAGGTCGAGCCCCAGAGCGACAGGAAGGCCTGCGACAGGCGGGCCTGGGCCTCGGCGCTCCGCTTCGGGTCGGCGAGCCAGGTCTCGGCTACCTGCCCGAGGACCTTGGCGGCCTCGTTCATCTCGCTTCCGGGGGCGCCTCCCTGTCCCTCGGGCCCGAGGGCGCGGGCGATATTGCGCCCCATCGCCTCGACGAACTGTCCGGCATTGCGGGACAGCGCCTCGAAATCCGGCATCGGAGCGGCCATGCCGTCCGGCATCGCGCCGTTCGAGACCGACTTCGGAGGGGCGGTCCGATCCGGCGCCTGCGGACTCGTCAAACGTGCCTCCCTGTGTTTCGTCTGTCGACCCGATCGCGCGGGCCTCGTTTCCGACAAAATAAGGAGCGAGCCAGAGCTTTCGCCACCCCGGTTGCGGACGTCGCCGAAACATCCGGCCGTTCTTTTCAAACCCATGTGACGATGGATCGTGCCATTTTGAACCCTGTCGCCCGCATGTCCCGCAGCGTGCCGCTGATCCGCACGGCCGGCCTCGGGCTGCTGGTCAGCCTGCTCGGGGCCTGCTCGGGCGACGTCGTCCGCTCGCTGGCCTCCGATGCAGGCTACGGGCCGCGGACCGTCGCCGCGCCGGATTTCGTCGCGGAATCCCGCAGCAAGGCGCAGCCCGACTTCATGCCGGTGGGCGTCGACGCCCCGAAGCGCCCGGTCCGGGCCAAGTCGGTCACCGGCCAGAAGGCCCTGGAGGCGGAGCTGGAGAGCGCCCGCGGCCGCAACGAGGTCCGCGGCCGGGCGGCGGCGAGTGCCGGGCAGGGCGCCGCGGCCACCATCAAGCCGGCCCCGGCGCCGCCGCAATAGCACCGATTTGAGCACCGATTTGTGGGTCGGCGGCGGCCCGCAACTCTGCTAGAGCATGGGGTTCGCGCGACCGGCCCAGACGAAAGACGCCAGATTCGGGACGCGCCGATGGACACGCCCATGACCGACTTCCACCGCATCAAGCGACTGCCGCCCTACGTCTTCGAGCAGGTCAACCGGATCAAGGCCGCCGCCCGCGCGCAGGGCGCCGACATCATCGATCTCGGGATGGGCAATCCCGACCTCGACGCCCCCAAGCACGTGATCGCCAAGCTGTGCGAGACGGCCGGGCGGCCCCGCACCGACCGCTACTCGGCCTCGAAGGGCATCGCGGGCCTGCGCAAGGCCCAGGCCGGTTACTACCAGCGCCGGTTTGGCGTGACCCTCAACCCCGACACGCAGGTGGTGGCGACGCTGGGCTCCAAGGAGGGCTTCGCCAACATGGCTCAGGCGATCACCGCCCCGGGCGACGTCGTGCTGGTGCCAAACCCGAGCTACCCGATCCACGCCTTCGGCTTCCTGATGGCCGGCGGCGTCATCCGCTCCGTGCCGGCCGAGCCGACCCCGGCGATGTTCCCGGCCCTCGAGCGGGCCATGCGCCACTCGATCCCGAAGCCGGTCGCCCTGGTCGTCTGCTACCCGTCGAACCCGACCGCCTACGTGGCGAGCCTCGACTTCTACCGGGATCTCGTGGCCTTCGCGAAGCAGCACGAGCTGATCCTGCTGTCGGACCTCGCCTACGCGGAGGTCTATTTCGACGACAACCCGCCGCCCTCGGTCCTGCAGGTGCCCGGCGCCATCGACTGCACGGTGGAGTTCACCTCGCTGTCGAAGACCTACTCGATGGCCGGCTGGCGCATGGGCTTCGCGGTGGGCAACGAGCGCCTGCTCGCGGCGCTCACCCGGGTGAAGTCCTACCTCGATTACGGCGCCTTCACGCCGATCCAGGTCGCCGCGACCGCCGCCCTCAACGGGCCGGACGACTGCATCCACGAGATGCGCAGCATCTACAGGAAGCGCCGCGACGCGCTGGTGGAATCCTTCGGCAAGGCCGGCTGGACCATCCCGTCGCCCGCCTCCTCGATGTTCGCGTGGGTTCCGATCCCGGAGCGCTACCGGGAGATGGGCAGCCTCGAATTCTCCAAGCTGCTGCTGGAGAAGTCGGATGTCGCGGTGGCGCCCGGCATCGGATTCGGCGAATTCGGCGACGAGTATGTCCGCATCGCGCTGGTCGAGAACGAGCAGCGCATCCGGCAGGCCGCGCGCAACATCCGCCGGTTCTTCGACGGCACCGACAAGACCCTGCACAACGTCGTGCCGATGGTCCGGGCCGGCTAGCCGACCCCGCGCGGATTGTTGCCGCGGGGCGACAGGCTCCGCCAAAGGCGCCGACGCCCCGCGCCGGCGCTTGTCAGGACGGATCGCGATGGCCAGGGTCAGGTGCGGGGGTCCTCCCGCGTCCCGAGTGTCGCATGCGCCGCCTGAACCTGATCGCCGCCCTGCTGCTCGCCGCCGCGGCCTCGGCCTGTGCGCCGAACCCGATCATCGCCCGGGATCCGATCCCCGCGCCCGGCCCGGCGGACGTGTATGCGTGCGACTCGAAGCCGTTGCCGGTCAACGCCTTCACGACGGATTGCCGGCCCGTGCCGGCAAGCCCGCAGGTGGTCCTGCGCGCCCGCGGCTGATCCGCGCCGGCATTTCGGTAACCGGTCGATTCGGATGGGCCGGACAAGCCGCCCGCGATCAGCTAGACTGTAGGCCAGATGCCGGACCGGCCGGCCCCCTGACGGAGCATCGCGTGAGCACCAAGACCCTGATCGCCGCCGGACTGCTCGCCCTCCTGGCGGGGCAGGGCGCCTCGGCCTCCGACGCCGCTTATCCGCCCGCGCCGTACCAGCCCCGCGCCTTCGTGTTCACCGCGCCGAACGGGCCCACCGTTCTCGAGACCGAGGGGTGCTGCCAGGTGGTGGTGCCGCCGGGCCGTCCCGATCTCGCGCAGCCCGCGGTCCCGGTCGCCGAGGTGATGAACGGCGGCGGTTTCGGCTATACGGGCTTCGACTATTACAACGACCAGATCACCGAGGGCCGGTTCGGCGCGCGCAAGCGGCCGAAGGAGTACGTGATCGCTCCGTCCTACATCGTGCCGCCGCGCTACTGAGCCGCCGGGCGTTCCGGAGCCTCAATCCTTGTGCGGATCGTGGCCCCAATTCATCAGCGACAACCGCCACGGTGAGTCGGGGTCCTTCCGGGCCTCTCCGCCCTGCTTGAGATGGCGGTGGACGTAGCCCACCACCTTGCGCATGGCGGCGTAATCGTCGTCCGTCAGGTCCGCCTTCTTCGTATCCTTGATCGCCAGGATGCGCCGGCCCATCGCGTGGCCGGTGGACTCGCCGCCGCCCTTCTTCTGGCCGACCTCCTTGCTGGCCTCGCTGTCGAGGTGCTTCTTCAGCGCCGCGGGCGTCATGTTGACGGCCTCGTTGAAGTCCGCCCACGTCGCCGCGTGATCGTCGTCCGCCATCCGCTGCCTCCTGGGCCCTGTCGTTCGTGCCCGACAACGCGCCCGAGGCTTGCCGGCTCGCCTCCTTCCCTGCGGTCGGGCGCCGCACGGGCGGCATGCGACGCGACGCGGAAGCGTTTACAGGCCGGGTCCCGGGGGCTATCACCCCGACCCGACGAGCCTCCATTCTTTCCCCAAACCCCATTCCCGAAAAACCAGATGCGCGCCGAGATCGAGCAAGCCTCGGATGCCGCCAAGCAGTCTATAGGGCTGCTGAGGAGGCATCTTTGACTGGGATACAGTCGATAAACGCCTCGCGGAGCTGAACGCGGCTTCCGAGAACCCCGACCTCTGGAACGATGCCGAGGCCGCCCAGAAGGTCATGCGCGAGCGCCAGCAGCTCGACGAGGCCGTCACGGCGATCAAGAAGCTGGAGCGCGACCTCGAGGACGGCGCCACGCTGATCGAGCTCGGCGAGATGGAGGGTGACGAATCCTCGATCCGCGAGGGCGAGGCGGCGATCCTGGCCGTCGAGAAGGAGGCCGCGAGCCGGCAGGTCGAGACCCTGCTGTCCGGCGAGGCCGACGGATTCGACACCTATCTCGAGGTCCATGCCGGGGCCGGCGGCACTGAGAGCCAGGACTGGGCCAACATGCTTCAGCGCATGTATGCCCGCTGGGCCGAGCGTCGGAAGTACAAGGTCGAGGTCGTCGAGATGACCGACGGCGAAGAGGCCGGGATCAAGGGCGCCACGCTCCTGATCAAGGGCCACAACGCCTATGGCTGGCTCAAGACCGAGTCCGGCGTGCACCGTCTGGTGCGGATCTCGCCCTACGATTCCAGCGCCCGGCGGCACACCAGCTTCGCCAGCGTCTGGGTCTATCCGGTGATCGACGACCGGATCGAGATCGAGATCAAGGAATCCGACTGCCGGATCGACACCTACCGGTCGTCGGGCGCCGGTGGCCAGCACGTGAACACCACCGACTCGGCGGTGCGCATCACCCACAACCCCACCGGGATCGTGGTGGCGTGCCAGCAGGAGCGCTCGCAGCACAAGAACCGGGCGACCGCCTGGAACATGCTGCGCGCCCGCCTCTACGAGGCGGAGCTGAAGAAGCGCGAAGAGAAGGCCAACGCCGAGGCCGCGTCCAAGACCGATATCGGCTGGGGTCACCAGATCCGGTCCTACGTGCTGCAGCCGTACCAGCTGGTGAAGGACCTGCGCACCGGCACCCAGTCCACCGATCCGGACGAGGTGCTCGACGGCGATCTCGACCCGTTCATGGAGGCCTCGCTCGCCCAGCGGGTCTACGGCGGTGGCGAGGCGGTCGAGGATATCGACTGATCCGAACCTCCGGGGATCCGAACGATTGTCGTTCCGGTCCCCGGGGCGTCCAATCCGATCACCTCATCCTGAGGTGCCGGAGCGTAGCGGAGGCCTCGAAGGAGGCCTCCGGATACCGTTGCGATTGCGGGAGCCCTCCTTCGAGGCCCGCTGACGCGGGCACCTCAGGATGAGGGCGGTGGGTGGGAAGGCCTTGAGCATCCCACCGGCCAAGCCCCTCAATACCCCAGCGCCGCCCCGTCCTTGCGCGGGTCCGAGCCGGCCGCCAGCGTGCCGGCCTTGCGGTCGATCCAGATGATCTGGCCGCCGCCGAGCGGCAGCGGCGCGCGGATCGCCGGGTGGCCGCGCTCGATCAGCCCTGCCATCACCGCGTCGGAGATCCCGCCCTCGACCTCCAGGGTCCCGCCATAGGCGAAGCTGCGCGGGGCATCGAGCGCCTCCTGCACGTCGAGGCCCCGGTCGATGAGCCCGGAGAGCAGCTCGACATGGCCCATGGCCTGATAGTGGCCGCCCATGACGCCGAACGGCGCGACCGCCTGCCCGTCCTTCATCAGCATGCCGGGGATGATCGTGTGCATCGGCCGCTTGCCGGGCCCGACGCTGTTCGGGTGGCCGCCCTCCGTGCGGAACGACAGGCCGCGGTTGTGCAGCAGCACGCCGCTCTCGGGGGCCAGGATGCCGGAGCCGAAGCCCTGGAAGATCGAGTTGATCAGCGACAGGGCGTTGCCGTCCCGATCGACCACGCAAAGATAGACCGTGTCCTTGTGGGCGCGGCCCTCGGCGATCTCCTGCCTGATCTCGGGATAGATCTCCGGCTCGCGGGCCCGGCCCATGTCGATCGCCCCGTGGGCGGCGGCCTTCCAGGCGTCGGAGAGGAGGTGCTCGATCGGCACCTGGGCGAGGGCGGCGTCGCCGAACAGGACGTCGCGGTGATGATAGCCCTGCTTGCAGGTCTCGGCGAAGAGATGCAGCCGGTCGAGGTCCGAGATGGCGCCGACGTCGTAATGCGTGAGCACGTTGAGCATCATCAGCGCCGCCAGGCCTTGGCCTGCGGGCGGGCACTCGTAGACGTCGTAGCCCCGGTAGCGGGTTGAGACGGGTGTCACCATGTCGGGCCGGGCAGCGGCGAAGTCGTCCAGGGTGTGCAGGCCGCCGAGCGCGTTGAGCCGGCTCACCATGTCTTCGGCCACCGGCCCCGTGTAGAAGCCGCGCGCGCCCTCCTGGGCGATGCGCCGGAGCGTCGCCGCGAGCTTCGGCAGGCGCAGGACGCTGCCGATGGCCGGCACCTGCCCGCCGGGCAGGTAGGTCTCGGCGGCGTGCGGATCGGCGGCGACGCGCTCCGCGCCCCGCTGCCAGTCCCAGCCGACCCGTTGCTGGATCACGAACCCGTCCTCCGCGTAGCGGATCGCCGGCTGGAGGAGCTCACCCAGCGAGCGGGTGCCGTGCTCGCGGACGAGCAGGTCCCAGGCTGCGATGGCACCCGGCACCGTGACGGCGTGCGGCGAGGTCGGCGTGATGGCGACGCCGTGCTCGGCGTACCAGTCGGGCGTGGCGGCCGCCGGGGCGCGGCCCGAACCGTCCAGGGCGAGGGGCTTGGTGGCGCCGGCGGGGGCGTAGAGGGCGAAGCAGTCGCCGCCGATGCCGGTCATCAGCGGGTCGACCACGCATTGCACGGCGACCGCCGCGATGCCGGCATCCACGGCGTTGCCGCCCGCGCGCAGCACCTCGATGGCGGCGAGAGTCGAGAGCGGGTGCGAGGTCGCGACGGCGGCGTTGGCGGCGTAGACCGGGGAGCGGCCGGGGGCGGAGAAGTCTCTCACGGGATGTCCTGCTGTATGGATCGTCTCGACGAGACGACGCTGCTTGATCCAAAAATCGGCCTGAGGTGCCGGAGCGAAGCGGAGGCCTCGAAGGAGGGCTCCAGGGATCGTGCGGCTCGCTGGAGCCCTCCTTCGAGGCTCGCTGCGCTCGCACCTCAGGATGAGGGAGGAGGGTGGGAAAGAGAAAGTGGGCTTGTCACGCGCCCTGACCCTCGGGCATCGCCACCCAATGCCCCGGCGCCACTTCAATGAGCGGCCCATCCGGCGGCTGGTCGTGGCCGGCGAGGTCCCGCGCGGCGAGGCGGGCGCGCTCCTCGGCCGGGTGCGGCACCGGCACGGCCGCGAGCAGGCGGCGTGTGTAGGGATGGCGCGGATCCTCGTAGAGGGCGTCGGCCTCGGCCATCTCGACGATCCGCCCGCGCCAGAGCACCGCGACCCGGTGGCAGAGGTAGCGGACCATCCGCAGGTCGTGGGAGATGAACAGGTAGGACAGCCCCATCTCGTCCTGCAGGTCCTGGAGCAGATTCACCACCTGCGCCTGGATCGAGACGTCGAGCGCCGCGATCGGCTCGTCGGCGACGATGAAGCTGGGCTTCAGGGCGATCGCCCGGGCGATGCAGATGCGCTGGCGCTGGCCGCCCGAGAACTGGTGCGGGTAGCGCCCCATGAACCGCGGATCGAGCCCGACCCGCTGGAACAGCGCCGCGACGGCCTCGCGCCGCTCCGGGCTCCGCATGTCCCGCCGGTGCAGCTTGAAGGCTTCGGCGACATAGTCTCCGGCGGTCATGCGCGGGTTGAGGGCCGCGTAGGGGTCCTGGAACACGGTCTGCATCCGGGCGCGCATTCTGCGCATCGCCCCCGCCGAGAGCTTGGCGAGGTCGGTGCCCTCGAAGGCGATCGTGCCGGATGTCGGCGGGTTGAGCATCGTCACGGCCCGGCCGATCGTGGACTTCCCGGAGCCGGATTCGCCGACGAGCCCCAGGGTCTCGCCGGGACGGATGTCGAAGCTCACCCCCTCGACGGCGCGGAACACCGAGGCCTTGCCGCCCCACCACGAGCGCAGGGGATAGTGCTTGGACAGGTCCCGCACCGAGACGACCGGATAGTCCTGCGGGCTCATCGCGCGGCCTCCCGGCTCAGAAGCTGCGGCAGGTCGTACCAGGCGGCGACGAGGTGGCCGGGGGCGGCGCCGGGCGCCTGCGCCAGGGGCGGCATCTCGGCCCGGCACCGGGGCGTCGCGTAGGCGTTGCGCGGCGCGAAGGGATCGCCCGGCGGCAGGTGGCGCATGTCCGGGGGCGCCCCCTCGATCTGGTGCAGGCGACGGCGCCCGGCCCGGCCGCCGGAGAGGTCCGGCAGGGAGCGCAGAAGCCCCAGCGTGTAGGCGTTGCGGGGATCCGAAAAGATGTCGTCCACCGGGCCGCGCTCCAGGATCCGGCCGGCATACATCACCTGCACGGTGTCGCTGATGCCGGCCACCACGCCGAGGTCGTGGGTGATCCAGATGATCGCCATGTCGAGCTCACGCTTCAGCTCCTGCACCAGGCCCACGATCTCGGCCTGGACGGTGACGTCGAGGGCGGTGGTCGCCTCGTCGGCGATCAGCAGCTTCGGGCGACAGCTCAGGCCGATGGCGATCATCACCCGCTGGCGCTGGCCGCCGGAGAACTCGTGCGGGTACTGGTCGAGGCGCGCTCCCGCGTTCGGGATGCGGACGAGGTCGAGCAGTTCCTTCGCCCGGACGCGGGCGGCGCGGGCGTCGAGGCCCAGATGGATGCGCAGGGGCTCGATGATCTGCGCCGCCACGGTCATGCCGGGGTTGAGCGAACTCATCGGGTCCTGGAACACGAAGCCGATCGCGCCGCCGCGGATCTTGCGGAGGTCCCGCTCCTTCAGGGCGAGGAGATCGCGCCCCTCGAACAGCACCTGCCCGCCGGTGATGCGGCCGGGCGGGCGCGGGATCAGGCCCAGCATGGCGAGCACGTGCACGCTCTTGCCGGAACCCGACTCGCCGACGATCCCCAGCGTCTCGCCCTCGTGCAGGGTGTAGGAGACGCCGTTGACGGCGTGGACCGCGCCGCCGTCGGTGTCGAAGGCGACCGCGAGATCGCGGACGTCGAGGAGAGGCTTGGTCATGGGCGCTGTCATGTGCGCTGCCTCGGATCGAGGGCGTCCCGCAGGCCGTCGCCGAACAGGTTGAAGGCGAGGACGGCGAGGAAGATCGACAGGCCGGGCCAGATCGCCATCCAGGGCGCCTCGTCCATGAAGTTCTTGGCGGTGTTGAGCATCGCGCCCCAGGACGGCTCGGGCGGCTGCTGGCCGAGACCGAGGAAGGACAGGCTCGCCTCCGCGATGATCGCGGCCGCGATGGTGAGGGTCGCCTGGACGAGGATCGCCGGGACGATGTTGGGCAGGATGTGGACCCGGGCGATCCGCCAGGGCGGGTTGCCCATGGCGCGGGCCGCCTCCACGAACTCCTCCGCCGCCACGGCGCGCACCTGCGCCCGGGTCAGCCGGATGAAGGTCGAGGTCGCCGAGAGGCCGATGGCGATCATCGCGTTGACGAGGCTGGGGCCCAGGAAGGCCGCGAGCGCGATCGCCAGGATCAGGAAGGGAATTGCCAGGAGCGCGTCGGTAAGGCGCGAGATCGCCCCGTCGATCCAGCCGCCCGCGTAGCCGGCGAGCAGTCCCAGCGGCAGGCCGAGGGACACCGCCAGCGCCACCGACACGAGGCCGGCGCCGAGGGAGGCGCGGGCGCCGAAGATGATCCGCGAGAGGACGTCGCGGCCGACCTCGTCGCCGCCGAACGGGTGCGCGAGGCTCGGCGCGCCGCGGACGTTGCCCCAGTCGGTGGCGGTGGGATCGTAGGGGGCGATCCAGGGGGCGAAGACCGCCATGAGGATCAGCAGCCCGACGATGACGAGGCCCGCGACGGCGCTCGGGCGCGCCCGCAGGCGCCGCCAGAAGGCCGCGAGGGTGCCGGGTTCCTGGATGAGGGCCGGCGTGCCCGCGGGGGCCGCGAGGCCGGTGGCTTCGGCGATGGGGGTGCCGGTGCTCATCGGGGGCTCGCGGGGTTGGCAGCGATGCGTACGATCCGCGCACACTGCTTTTCAGCGCAGCCCATGATGGTTTCAGGCCGGCCAGTGCGAGATGCGACGCGCTCCCTCTCCCGTGCGGGAGAGGGTTGGGGTGAGGGATCAGGTCTTTCCGGAGAGTTCTCCTCCCTCACCCGGCTTTCTGCGAAAGCAGACCTCTCCCGCTCGGGAGAGGGGACCCGCGCTTCACTCTGTGCACTCAATTGTAACTCCCGAAGTCGCAGCTCTGAAGACTGCGAGAGCGAGGCGCGGGCAATCATTGCGCTCATGCCCGCCTCAGCTTCGGGTTCACGGCGGCCGAGAGCAGGTCGGCGGCGAGGTTCAGGGCGATGTAGGTGGCGGCCGTGCAGATCACGACGCCCTGCACGGTGGCGAAATCCCGGTTGAACACGGCATCGACCATCAGCTTCCCGAAGCCCGGCACGGAGAAGACCTGCTCGGTGAGCACCGCCCCCGACAGGAGCTGGCCGAATTCCAGCGCCCCCAGGGTGATGATCGGGATCGCGGCGTTCGGCAGCGCGTGCCGAAGGGTGACGCGAAGCGGCGAGACGCCCTTGGCCCGGGCCGTGCGGACGTAGTCGGAGCCGAGCACGCCCAGCATCGCCGCGCGGGTGTGGCGCATCATCACCGCCGCGATGGCGTTGCCGAGCACGAAGGCCGGCATCACCATGGCGGCGAGGTTGTCCGATAGGCTCTCGAACGGCGAGACGTAGCCCGAGGCCGGCAGCCAGCCGAGTTCCACCGAGAACAGCAGGATCAGCAGGATCCCGAGCCAGAAATTCGGCACCGAGAGGCCCCACAGGGCGATCCCGTTGGCGATCGTGTCGGCGGCCTGCCCGCGCTTCACCGCCGAGAGCACACCCATCGGTACGCCGATGGCCAGCGCCACCAGCATGGCGAGACAGGCGAGTTCGAGGGTGACCGGCAGCTTCTCGACGATCAGCTCGGAGACCGGCTTCTGCAGGCGGATCGACTCGCCGAGATCGCCCCGCAGCACGCCGCCGGCCCAGTAGGCGTAGCGTACCGGCAGGGGCTCATCGAGGTGGTACTTCTCGCGGATGAAGGCGATCACCTGCGGGTCGCGCTCCTCGCCGGTCAGCGCGGTGGCGACGTCCCCCGGCAGCAATTGCTGCAGGGCGAAGATGATCATCGAGGCCAGGATCAGGGTCGGGACCGCCAGGGCGAGGCGGCGCGCCAGGAAGCGAAGCATCAGGCGCGCAGCGTCAGTTGAGCTTCAGGCCGGTGAAGCGCACGAGCCCGTCCGGGTAGGGTACGAAGCCGGTGATCTTCTGGCTGTAGGCCCAGAGCAGCTTGCGGTGCAGAATGTAGATGCCGGGCCGGTCCTTCAGCACCTGATCGGCCAGGGCCTTCCAAGCGGCCTTGCGCTTGGCCGGATCGATGGTGCCGCGTTCGGCCTGGAGGGCCGCGTCGGCCTCCGGGCTGCAGTATTTGGGATAGTTCAGCGCCGCCTTGCAGGCGAGGAAGCTGTAGGTGTTCCCGTCCGGGTCGGACCGGCCGCTCCAGGAATAGAGCTGCGCCTCGTAATTGCCCTTGTCGGCGGCATCGAGCGCCGTGGTGAAGTCCACGGCCTGGATCTTCACGTCGAACCCGGCTTCCTTGGTCATCGCCTGGATCACTTGGCCCACCTGGGGCGACTCGCTGTTGGCGTAGACGGTGAGCGTGATCTGCGGGTTCGGCTTGCCGGCCTCGGCGAGCAGGGCCTTGGCCTTGGCCACGTCCCGCTTCGGGATCGGGTATTCGGCGACGTAGTTCGGGTTCTTCGGGTTGACCCACTGATTCCCGGCCAGGAACTCGCCGTTGTAGACGACCTGATTGATGGCGTTGCGGTCGATGGCGGCCTCGAAGGCGGCGCGAACCTTCGGGTCGGCCACCGGCGAGCCGGCCTTGTTGGGATTGAACAGGATCTCCTGGAAACCGAGTTCGGTGGTGGACTCGAGCTTCAGCTTGGCGTCGCGCTTCACCTGCGCAACGTCGGTGGGGGCGAGCCGCTCCAGCAGGTCGAGTTGCCCGGCCCGCAGATTGGTGAGCCGGACCGTGGCGTCTGGGATCGGCCGGAACTCGATCCGCTGGATGTGGATCGCGTCCTTGTTCCAGTAGTCGGGGAAGCGTTCGACCACGATCCGGTCCTGCGGCACCCGCTCGACGAACTTGTACGGCCCGGCGCAAACCGGCGCGGAGGCGAACTTGTCACCCAGCCGCTCGGCGGCCTTCGGCGAGACCATCATGCCGGCCCGGTCGGTGAACTGCGCGAGCAGCGGCGCGAAGGGCTGCTTCAGGTTGATGCGGACGGTGAGGTCGTCGACCACGTCCACCGAGTCGATCGGCGCGATCTCCGAGCGGCGCTGCGAGCCCGGCATCGTCCTATGCCGCTCGATGGAGTACTTGGCCGCGGCCGCGTCGAGCTTCTCGCCGTCGTGGAACAGCACGCCCGGACGCAGGTGCAGGGTCAGCGCCTTCTCGTCCGGCGACAGCTCCCAGGAGGTGGCGAGCTGCGGCACCGGCTTCAGGTCCGGGCCGATATCCACGAGCTTGTCACACAGGGCGGCGAAGACCATCCGGCTCGCAAAGGTGCGGGCGAGCGTCGGGTCGAGAGCGTCCGGATCCTCCATCATGCCGTAGCGCAGGGTCTGCGCGGCGGCGGGCCCGGCGAGGGTAAAACCGGCAAGGAGGCAGGCGGCGAGACGCAACATGAGACCAGTCCGGATGCAGGCGGAGAGGGCGGCACGGATCGGCCGCAGCCGATCCGGGAGACGGGCGACACTGTCGCGCAGCCTCCTGGCATGCACAATCCCAGGCAGCATCCATGCCATGCGGCCAATCTGCATCTTGTATTCGGTTTTCCGTGGCAATCTGGCCCGGGCCTCCCGGATCGGGCCGGCGCCGCATCCGATCGGCGCCCCCCGCAGGCCCGGCGCCGACCGCGTCCGCGATGCGAAGGTCCGGCTCGAGAGGGATTGTACAGGGCCCGAGATAAATCCAATTTTATAGATCGCCTGAACAACCCGGAAAAATTTTGGGCCGCAAAAGACAGCCTGTGTATTCCTATTGATGATGCAGGTGTGATGGTCCGGCGGCACGTCGTCATGTTGCCTGCGTTGTGCTGGAACCAGCGCCGTCGCGACTTCTACGCCGTGACCGCCGACGTCTCGACGGAGGGGATCCGCTTCCGCTCCTCCTCGCTGTTGGCGATCGGCGAGGATCTGACCTGCAGCATCCGCCATGTCGGGACTCTGGAAGCGCGCATCGCCCAAGTGGCCGGTCAGGAATTCGTCGCCTGCGTCCGGGGTGGCCGCGCGATCCTCGCCGACCTCGCCCGACAGTTCGTGACGCTGGCGCGCGCCCAGGACCTGCAGCCGGAGCCGATCCGAGCCCACAAGCGGATCGTGCCGAAGCAGAAGATCGTCCAGGTCACCACGGCCTCCGGCCAGGCCTTCCTGGGGCATGTGCTCAACGTTTCAGCCTCCGGGGTGGCGCTGCTCGTCGACCACGAACTCGAGATCGGCGCGACCATCCAGGTGGGGCACAAGGCTGCGACGGTGATGCGCCACTTCGCGCACGGCGTCGGGGTCGCCTTCACGGAGCCGTTCGAGCCGGCTGCGGTCCACGAGGCGATGTCGTTCTGACGCGCCGACCCGGGGCGGCCTGATCCGGGGAGGCGCCCCGCGGCGATGGCCGCCGGCCCCTCGCAGCAGCGGTGGAACGGCGCTACATCTTCGCAGATCCAGCGAAGGATTTCCGATGAAGCGTCTGCTCTCCTCCCGACCCGCCGCGTCCCTGGCGCTCCTGCCGGCCGCGCTCATCCTGCTGCCCCAGGCGGCGCTCGCCCATCCGGGCCACGGAGCCGCGACGGGCGCGGAGGCAGGCTTCCTCCACCCGTTGATGGGCGCCGACCATGTGCTCGCGATGGTGGCGGTCGGCCTCCTCGCCAGCCTGCGCGGCGGACGCGCACTCTGGGCGCTGCCCCTGTCCTTCCTGGCGCTGATGAGCGTGGGGGCCGGCCTGGGCATGGTTGGTTTCGCGCTGCCCCATGTCGAGGTCGGGATCGCGCTCTCCATCGTCGTGTTCGGCCTTGCCGCCATCATCGGCCTGCGCGCGCCGGTCGCCCTCCTGGCCGGCTTGGTCGGCGTCTTCGCGGTGTTCCACGGCTACGCCCACGGGACCGAGATGCCGGAGACCGCCACAGGCCTGACCTTCGGACTCGGCTTCCTGGCGGCCACCGCGCTCCTGCACGCGGCCGGGATCGGCCTCGGTGTCGCGGCGGCCCGGATCGGGGCGACGCGGGCGGCGCCGACCCTCGGCGCCGGCCTTGCCGCGGCCGGTCTCGCCCTTCTGGTGCTGCCCGCCTGAGTGCGGCGGCCGATAGGGTCCCGGGGCGAGCCTCCGCCGCAGGCGAAGGGCCGCGCCTGAGCATTCGCATCGATCTCGGGCCGGGGCACCGCCTCGGTCCCGGCAAGGTGCGGCTTCTGGAGATGATCGCCGAGCACGGTTCCATCGCGGCGGCCGGCCGCGCGCTCGGGATGTCGTACCGGCGGGCGTGGATGCTGGTCGAGGCGATGAACACCGGTTTCGGCCGGCCCGTGGTCGAGGCGCAGACCGGCGGGCGGGCCGGAGGCGGCGCCCGTCTCTCGGACTTCGGAACCGATGTGGTCCGCCGGTACCGGGCCGTGGAGGCGGCCGCGGAGGCGGCGGCCGCCCCGTTCCTGGGGCGGCTCGGGCAGGTCGAGGATACGTAACCGCCCCGGGCCCGGGCGCGATATCCGGGGTGCGATGTCACAGGCCCCCCGGGGCTGACCTCGCCCCAAGCCGCCCCACGTCCCGCCGGTCGCATCGATCCCGGCGGCAGGAAAAGGACCCGACATGACAAAGTTACCGACGCTCGTCCTGGCGAGCCTGTTGGCCGTCGTCACCGGCGCGCAGGCGGCCCCGAAGATCGAGCGCCTGCGCGGCACCGTCGAAGCGGTCTCCGGCGATGGCTTCACCGTGAAGACCCTGGACGGCGCGTCGGAATCCGTGGCGCTCGCCCCCGACGCGAAGGTTTCCTGGGTCGTCCCGTCCAGCCTGGACGCGATCAAGGACGGCGTCTTCATCGGCACGGCCACCAAGGGCGAGCCCCCGGTGGCCCTCGAGGTCGTCCTGTTCCCCGAGGCGATGCGCGGCACCGGCGAGGGGCATTACGACTGGGACATGATTCCCGACCGCACGGCGGCCGGGGCGCCGGTGAAGAGCGCCATGACGAACGGCACCGTGAAGGCGGACGTGCATGCGACCGCGCCGGACGCGCCCCGCGTGAAGAGCGCGATGACCAACGGGACGGTCAAGGCGAGCAGCGGCAGCGCGGAGCGGACCCTCACGGTCGATTACGGCCAGGGCCAGTCCTTGCAGATCCTCGTGCCGCCGCAGGCGCCGGTCGTCAGCTTCGAGCCTGCCACCGCGTCGGCCGTCGCACCCGGCGCCAAGGTCTTCGTGATCGTTGCGCGCGGGGATGACGGCCGCGTCACCGCCCGGCGGGTCGCCGTCGGCAAGGACGGCCTGACGCCGCCCATGTGAGAAAAATCTGCCGGCGCCCCGTCGCCGGCGAATCGCGAGACGCTGACGCGCCGCCCGGCCCGGGATCCGAGCCGGGCGGCGTCCTGCCTGTCGACGCGGCACATCGGCCTGTCAGGACAGCATTCGTGCACATTGCGCGACCCGTTGCCGACTAAATCACCCGGGGAATGTTGCGGGACCGCAACATCACTCTGGAACTGCCAAGGCGCTCACGAATCCTCGTTGCTCGCCGAAACCCGTTCGCACATGGTGATCGTGCACGGGGGCATCGCCAAGCGAGAGCCCGCAGGAGCCTGCCACCTAAGACGCGGGCCAAACCTACAGAACGTGCGGCTAGACCCGGACAACCGGGCACGTCCGCATCATTGGGTCTCGAAGCTTTGGAGATGTCTATGAAGCTCTTGAAGAGCTCATTGCTCGGGTCTGCTGCTGCGTTCGCGGCGGTAGGCGCAGCTCATGCCGCCGACCTCCCGGTCAAGAAGGCGGTTCCGATCGAGTACGTCCGCGTCTGCGGCGCCTACGGCGCCAGCTTCTTCTACATTCCCGGCACCGACACCTGCCTGCGCATCTCGGGCCGCGCCCGGTTCGAGGGCGGCTACATGACCAGCTACTCGCGCCAGGGCAGCAACGGCGACACGTCGGGCTACCAGGGCCGCTTGCGCATCAACATGGATGCCCGCACCCAGACCGCCTACGGCACGCTGCGCGCCTTCGTCCGCCTCGATGCCGGCTCCCGCACCGGCTACTCCGGCGTCGGCACCTCCGGCACCCAGCAGCGCATCGGCCAGGCCTTCCCGGGCCTCGGCATCGACCAGTTCGGCCGCGCCCAGCAGTTCGTGAACGTCGACAAGGCCTTCATCCAGTTCGCCGGCATGACCGCCGGTCGCGCCTCGTCGTTCTTCGACTTCTACGCCCACGACTTCGAGTTCGCCGGCGCCACGCTCGGCTCCGACATCGCCTCGACCAACCTGCTCGCCTACACGGCGACGTTCGGCAACGGCCTGTCCGCCACGATCTCGGCCGAAGATCCGGTCTTCCGCCGCAGCGTGATCTTCTCGCAGACCATCAATCCGGCTGGCGTGACGGTCAACGGCAACCTCGCGAACTTCGCACAGACGTCCTCCCCGGCCGAGGTGTTCATCGGCTACACCAACGGCGTGCCGACCCGGTACAGCTTCGTCGACGTGATCCAGCGCTCGCGCATGCCCGACTTCGTCGGCGCCCTGCGCCTCGACCAGGCCTGGGGCTCGGCTCAGGTCTCGGCCGCCGTCCACGAGCTGAACGTCGGCAACGTGGCGAACGGCGCCGGCACCGGCACCGGCTCGAACATCAGCATCCCGCACGCCAGCAACTCGTACGGCTGGGCGGTGCAGGGCGGCCTGAAGATCAACACGCCGTTCATCGCGCCGGGCGACGCCCTCTACCTGCAGGGCGCCTACGGCTCCGGTGCCCAGATGTACACCGGCTACTGCGCCTTCAGCGGCTGCTACTCGCAGAACCCAGCCACCATCCAGGGCCAGAAGTTCGCGCAGTACATGAACGACGCGACGCTCAACCCGTTCACGGGTCAGCTGGAGCAGTCGACGAGCTTCACCGCGACGGCCTCGTACCTCCACTACTGGTCGCCGGAGTGGCGCTCGGCCTTCTTCGGGTCGTACGGTGAGATGAGCTACGGCAGCGGCGCTCGTCTCGCCCAGGGCGCGGCCTTCGCGCTGGCGAACAACACCGGTGGCAACTCGTTCGGCGTGAACGGCGTCGGCGTGCCGGGCACCCGGTTCTTCCAGCTCAGCGAGGCGCTGCGCGACACCTACCAGTTCGTGGCGGGCGGCAGCATCATCTGGTCGCCGGTGAAGGACCTCGATATCGGTGTCGAGGGCTTCTACACCCAGATCGGCGTCAAGAACGGCCGCGTGATCGACCGCGACAAGAGCCCGACCGCTTACGCCAACGTCGCCGGCATCAACAACGGCACCTTCGTGCCGCGGACGACGACGGCGGACAGCGTCTCCACCTTCCGCTTCCGCGTCCAGCGCGACTTCTAAGCCGCTTTACCGGCGCCGGGGCTTCGGTCTCGGCACCGGTCCCCGTGCTTCAGGAACCTCAAGGCTCGGCTTCGGCCGGGCCTTTTTCGTTGTGGTCGCCCTTTTGGACGCGCGAAGCGGCGCGTCGCCACGCGGCCTGATCGAGCTCCACAATCGCGCCTGTCGAGAACGGCGCCGAAGCAATTCGGCCGCCCTCCGGCGCCCCGCCCGGCGCACGCGGGCGCCATCTCGCTTCCCCCTTCCGCTATGCGTCGAACCGAGGCGTCGGGCCGTCCCGCCGCCTGCTCGGGGCCGGGCCGCACGCCGCCCGACGCCGACGCCGACGCGGAGCATGGGGCCGGCTGCGTCGGCAATTCGCGGGACCGCGGATTCCGGGTCGAGAGAGCCGCGCCATCGGCGCACGATCCACTCTCTCGCCGCCCCGTCCGCGAGCGAAGCCGGGACCCTGTGTCGGGATGAACCGGCCGTGCCCTGGGCCGGGTCAGGGCCTGCGATCCCTTCTCAATCCTGATCGACGGCCCGGATGAGGGCCGCTCGCACGCCGAATCGGCGCCCCGGAATCACGCCGCGCTGCGGGTCCGTAGCGGCCTTCGGCCCGGTCCGTCGCGGCTGCTCCGGCGACGCGGAACGTCCGGAACTGGCGTTTGCAGCCGCCTCGGACGGAGGGATTTCGCGCGCCTCTGCGGTGTCTTTGATCGATGATATTGCCTCCATCGGGAAGAAGAAACTCAATTATTTTGCGGAATGAACAAAGCAAAAATCCAATACATCTTCTGTATTGAAACAAGAAATGTTGCTGATCTACAACAAAAACATAAGCGTCTCTGCGGTGTGAGATTTTTTGTTGCTCGGAAATGATCATGCGCACAGTATTGTCGACGTATCTGCTCAGCTTGGGATGAAATCAGTGAACGGAGACCCGGATCGGACTCTGTGTTTCCCAAGGGGGAGATAATTACTCTTTCGTTGTGTCGTAAATATTGAGGGATCGGGGGGTCTCAATGAACTATTTGGAATCGGTATTGCTCGGGGCCGTGGCGGCGATCACGACGGTGGGTGTCGCAGAGGCCGCCGACCTGCCGGCCAGGACGGCGGTGCCCGTCGCGTATGTCCGCGTCTGCGGCGCATACGGCCCCGGCTTCTTCTTCATCCCCGGCACCGACACCTGCCTGCGGCTCTCGGGGCGCGCCCGTTTCGAGGGCGGCTACAGAACCAGCTACGGGCGGCAGTTCGGCACGAACCTCGGCGACACGGCCGGATTTCAGGGCCAGATGCGCATCAACCTCGATGCCCGCACCCAGACCGCCTACGGCACGCTCCGCGCCTTCGCGCGCCTCGATGCCATCGCGCGGACGGGCTACATCACGTCCGGGACCCAGCAGCGCATCGGCAACGCTTTTCCGGGCTTGGGCATCGACCAGTTCGGCCGCGACCAGCAGCACGTGAATGCCGACAAGGCGTTCATCCAGTTCGCAGGGCTGACCGCCGGGCGTGCATCCTCGTTCTTCGACTTCTACGCCCACGATTTCGAGATCTACGGTGCCACCGCTGGCTCCGACGTCGCCTCGACGAACCTGCTCGCCTACACGGCGGCGTTCGGCAACGGCCTGTCCGCCACGGTCTCGGCGGAAGATCCGGTCTACCGTCGCAGCCCGATCTTCTCGCCGACCAACAATCCGGCGGGTCTCCAGAACAATGCGACGCTCGCGAACTTCGCGCAAACCAGCGCACCCGCGCCGGTGTTCATCGGCTACACCGACGGTCTACCCTCGCGGTACAGCTTCGTCGACGCGATTGAGCGCTCGCGCGTGCCCGACATCGTCGGCGCCCTGCGCCTCGACCAGGCCTGGGGCTCGGCTCAGGTCTCGGCCGCCGTCCACGAGCTGAACGTCGGCAACGTGCAGAACGGCGCGGGTATCGGCACCGGCTCCAACCTCAGCATCCCGCACACCAGCACCGCGTATGGCTGGGCGGTCCAGGGCGGCCTGAAGATCAACACCCCGTTCATCGCGCTGGGTGACGCCCTCTATCTGCAAAGTGCCTACAGCAATGGCGCGCAGATCTATGCCGGATATTCGGCCTTCGCCGGGAGCTATACGCAAGCCAGCGCCGGATATCACGGACAGAAATTCAATCAGTATTTTTCGGATGCGACGATCGACCCGTTCACCGGCCAGCTGCGGGAGTCGCGGGCCTTCTCGGCGGTCGCGTCGTTTCTGCATTACTGGACGCCGGAATGGCGCTCGGCCTTTTTCGGATCGTACGGCGAGCAGGATTTCGATCGGAGCGCCCGGCTGGGGCAGGGCGCGATCTTCGGACTGGCGAATCCGAGAGGCGCCAACAGGTTCGGCGCCAGCGCCGTCGGGTTGCCGGGGACACGGTTCTACGCGCTCAGCGAGGCCCTGCGCGACACCTACCAGGTCGTGGCGGGCGCCAGCCTCATCTGGTCACCGGTCCGCGATCTCGATATCGGCGTCGAGGGTTTCTACACCCAGGTCGGCGTGAAAAGCGGCCGCGTGATCGACTTGGACAAGAGCCCCACCGCCTACGCCAACGTCGCCGGCATCAACGCCGGCACCTTCGTCCCGCGCACCGTGACGCAGGATTCGGTCTCGCAGGTCCGCTTCCGCGTCCAGCGCGACTTCTGATCGGCAAAGCCGGTGGCGGCGCGTGGTCCCGTCGCCTGCCGCCGTGCCCGCCGACTTCGAGGCCCGGCACCCAGCCGGGCCATTGTCATGCGCCCAACGATGGAGAGTGGTCTTTAATCCCGGCTTACGGGACAGGTGGCGCCCTTTGTTCCGCGGGTCGCGTTGCCGCCCATTCTCGACGCTGATACGCCGAATGTCACTTTATCTCCGCCGACCGTGCGGGACTCGACGGACCGCGTCCCATCACGCGGCCGCGACGGCGCGGCGAAAGGCGAAACGGCCCGCAGGCGGCGAGATATCCGGGGGGGACGCCATGACCAGCACCGCTTCGACGAGTCCGATCCCATCACCGTCGAAAGGCCGTACCCGAGACGGGGGCGCGACCCGGTTCTGGCCGGACGTGTGGTGGCGCCTCATCGACCTCAAGATCGGCATCATACCGCTCCCGATCTTCGTCGTGCTGGCGATCCTACTCACCGTTCTGGTGCAAGAGGGCGAGATCAAGCCTGACGGGCCGACCATGATCGCCGTGCTGGTGATGGGCGGCTTCACCTGCGCGGAGATCGGCAAGCGGATCCCGATCCTGAAGAACATCGGGGCCGGCGCGATCTTCGCGACCTTCATCCCCTCGGCGCTCGTCTACTACGCCCTGGTGCCGCCGCAGATGGTGAAGGCGATCACCGATTTCACCAAGTTCACCAACTTCCTCTACATCTACATCGCAACGATCATCGTCGGCTCCATCCTCGGGATGGACCGCGAGGTCCTGATCAAGGGCTTCCTCAAGATCTTCGCGCCGCTCGCCCTCGGCTCGGTGGCGGCGGCCCTGGTCGGCACGCTGGTCGGCACGCTCCTCGGCCTCGGCCCGTACAAGACGTTCTTCTTCATCGTCGTGCCGATCATGGCCGGCGGTGTCGGCGAGGGGGCGATCCCGCTCTCCATCGGCTACGCGGCGATCCTGGGCGTGCAGCAGGGCGTCGTCTTCGCCCAGGTTCTGCCGCCGGTGATGCTGGGCTCGCTCACGGCGATCATCCTGTCGGGCACGCTCAATTCCGTCGGCAAGCGCTACCCGCACCTCACCGGCGAGGGGCGACTCCAGCCCGATTCGGACGAGATGAAATCCAGCGATGCGCAGGCCAAGTCCGAGGCCGCACGCGGGCAGATCGACCCCGCCACGATCGGCGCGGCCGGGCTCACGGCGATCACCCTCTACCTGCTCGGCGTCATGGCCCACCACCTCGTCGGCCTGCCGGCCCCCGTGGCGATGCTGTTCCTGGCCGTGTTCGCCAAGCTCGCCAGCGCGGTGTCGCCCCATCTCCAGGCGGGCGGCTTCGTGGTCTACAAGTTCGTGCAGGTCTCGATGACCTACCCGCTGCTCTTCGCCATCGGCGTGGCGATGACGCCCTGGCACGAGTTGATGGCCGCCTTCACGCTGGTGAACCTGATCACCATCGTGTCGACCGTGGCGACGCTGATGACCGTGGGCTTCGTCGTCGGGCGCTGGCTCGGGATGTACCCGATCGAGACCGCGATCGTGAATGCCTGCCACAGCGGCCAGGGCGGCACCGGCGACGTGGCGATCCTCACGGCGGCCAACCGCATGGCGCTGATGCCCTTCGCGCAGATCGCCACCCGGATCGGCGGCGCGCTGACCGTGACCGGCACCATCATCGCCATGAAGTGGATCGGTGCCTGACGGGCACCCGGAAAGGACGTCGTCATGGCCGGTGATCCCGGGGCCGTCGAGGCCACCCTCAAGTCCAGGATCGGAGCGATCCTCCGCTCGACCAGCGGCAACTTCCTGGAGATGTTCGACTTCTTCCTGTTCGGCTTCTACGCCACCTATATCGCGCGGGCGTTCTTCCCGGCGGGCAACGAGACCACCGAGCTGCTCCTGACCTTCGGCACGTTCTGGCTCGGGGCGCTGATGCGGCCGCTCGGGGCGATCGTGCTGGGCGCCTATATCGACCGGATCGGCCGCCGGAAGGGCCTGATCATCACGCTCGCGATCATGGCGAGCGGCACGGTGCTCATCGCCTTCTGCCCGAGCTACGACACGATCGGCGTCGCGGCCCCGCTGATCGTGCTCGCCGGGCGCCTGCTCCAGGGCTTCTCGGCGGGCGTCGAGATCGGCGGCGTCTCGATCTACCTGTTCGAGATCGCCACGCCCGGGCGGCGCGGCTTCTACACCTCGTTCCAGTCGGCGAGCCAGCAGGTGGCGATCATGTTCGCCGCCTTGATCGGCTACGGGCTGAACGCCTTCCTGACCAAGCAGCAGATCGGCGATTTCGGCTGGCGCATCCCGTTCCTGATCGGCTGCCTGATCGTGCCGTTCATCTTCTTCATCCGGCGCTCGCTCCAGGAGACGCAGGAATTCGCCAAGCGGACCCGCCACCCGACCACCCGCGAGATCCTCACCACGGTGGCCGCCAACTGGCGGATCGTGCTGCTCGGCATGATGCTGACCACGATGACCACGGTGACCTTCTACATGATCACCGTCTACACCCCGACCTTCGGCAGGAACGTCCTCAAGCTCACCGAGACCGACAGCCTGATCGTGACGCTGTTCGTGGCGATCACCAACTTCATCTGGCTGCCCGTGGGCGGAGCCCTGTCGGACGCGATCGGGCGCAAGCCGGTGCTGCTGACGATCTCGACCCTGTCGCTGCTGACGACCTACCCGGCGCTGCACTGGCTCGTGGCCGATCCGACCTTCGGCAAGATGCTCGCCGTCGAGCTGTGGTTCTCGTTCTTCTTCGGCGTCTACAACGGCGCGATGGTGGTCTCCCTCTCCGAGGTGGTGCCGGCCCATGTCCGCGCCAGCGGCTTCTCGCTGGCCTACAGCCTCGCCACCGCGCTGTTCGGCACGGCCACGCCGATGGTCTCCACCTTCCTGATCGAGAAGACCGGCGACCGGGCGGCGCCGAGCTACTGGCTCATGGCGGCGGCCGCCTGCGGCATCGTCGCGACGCTCGCGCTGTTCCGGGGCCGGCCGGGACTGGGGCGCGTGCCCGCCCACGCCTGAGGGCGATCGCCGCTCAGCTCTCCTGCCAGATCCGGATCCGGGCCTTGAACGCGGCCCGGATATGCGCCCGGGCCGCCGCTTCTGCGCCGTCTGCATCGTGCGCCCGGATCGCCGCCACGATGGCGGCATGTTCCGTGAGCGACTCCGCGGCGCGGTCGGGGGCCGCCAGCGTGGTGGCGCCCGGCAGCAGCACCAGGGACAGGCGCATCGTCTCCAGCGTGCTCTGCAGGAAGCGGTTGCGCGCCGCTCCGTGGATCTGCCGGTGGAACAGACGGTTGGTCCGCGCGAGCGCCGGCGCGTCCCCCAGCAGCGTCCGGTCCCGGGCGACCATCTCCTCCAGGATCTCGGTCTCGACCGCGCTCGCATGGATCGCCGCGAGGCGGGCGGCCGTCCCCTCCAGCACCTCGCGCAGATCGTAGAGTTCGCTCACCTGCCCGTAATCGAGCTGCGCCACGCTGGCGCCCCGGTGCGGTTCGTGGGCGACGAGGCCCTGCGCCTCCAGCCGGCCCAGCGCCTCGCGCACCGGCGTGCGGCTGATCTGAAACCGCTCGGCCAGCTCCGCCTCGCGCAGGCGGCTGCCGGGCGCGAGTTCGCCCTCCTCGATCGCCCGCAGCAGCCGCTCATAGGCGCCGGCGCCGCTGGAGCGCTCCGATTCGCTCGCCTTCATTCCCGGCTCTCCTCGGCTTGGCCATAGCCCGAAACCGACGCCGCCGAAACGCTTGCGGCATATTGCATGCACTCGTATACAATAACGCGAGGCCGAACGGCGAAGAGGAGGTTGGCATGCAGCGCCCGGGCGACGCGCAGTGGGACGTGGTGGTGGTCGGGTCGGGAAACGCCGCCATGAGCGCCGGGCTCGCCGCCCTGGAGCGCGGCGCCTCGGTGCTGATGATCGAGAAGGCGGAGCAGGATCTCGCCGGCGGCAACACCGCCTACACGGCAGGCGCCATGCGCTTCGTCTACGCGGGCAACGACGACCTGATCCCACTGCTGGCCGACCCCGAGGATCCGCGCCTGCCGCGCACCGATTTCGGCGCCTATACGGCGCAGACGTTCGAGAAGGACCTGCTCGGCTTCAACGACGGGCGGCCGCTGTCGCGCGAGCAGCGCATCCTGATCGACGAGAGCGGCGCGGCCCTGCGCTGGCTGGCGACGCAGGGCGTGAAGTTCGAGCCGATCTACTCTCGGCAATCCTTCGAGAAGGAGGGGCGCTTCGTATTCTGGGGCGGCCTGACGCTCGCCACCCACGACGAGGGCTTCGGCCTCGCCCGGACCGAGCTCGAGGCCTTCACCGAGGCCGGCGGTACGATCCGCTACGGCTGCCCGGCCACCGGGCTGACCGTCGAGGACGGACGCGTCGTCGGCGTGGAGACGCCGCAGGGAGCCTTCCGCGCCAAGGCCGTGGTGCTCGCCTGCGGCGGCTTCGAGTCGAACGCCGCCCTGCGGACGCGCTTCATCGGCGAGGGCTGGGACAAGGCCCGGGTGCGCGGCACGCCGCACAACCAGGGCGACGGGCTCCAGATGGCCCTGGACCTCGGCGCGAAGGCCCACGGCTTCTACGGCGGCTGCCACGCCACGCCGATGGACCTGCACACGCCCGATTACGGCAACCTCGACCTGCCGCACGGCGAGCGCAAGCACTACCGGAAGATCTGCTACTTCCTGGGGCTGATGCTCAACGCGAACGGCGAGCGGTTCGTCGACGAGGGCAAGGATTTCCGCAACTACACCTATGCCCAGTTCGGCCGCGCGATCATGGAGCAGCCCGGCCACGTGGCCTGGCAGATCTTCGACGCCAAGGTCGATCACCTGCTCTACAGCGAGTACCGGTTCCACGACGCGCATTTCGTCGAGGCGGATACCCTGGACGGGCTCCTCGACAGGCTCGACGGCATCGACCGCGCGGCCGCGAAGAGGACCATCGCGGATTTCAACGCCGCCGTGGACGGGACCGTGCCGTTCGACCCGACCGTCAAGGACGGGCGCGGCACGAAGGGTCTCGCCCTGCCGAAGTCGAACTGGGCCCAGACGATCGAGACCGGGCCGTTCAAGGCCTACCCGGTCACCGGCGGCATCACCTTCACCTATGGCGGCGTCGAGGTCGGCGACGATGGCGGCGTGAAGCGCGAGGACGGCCGTGCGATCCCTGGCCTCTACGCCTGCGGCGAGATGGTGGGCGGCGTGTTCTTCAACGGCTATCCCGGCGGCTCGGGGCTGACCTCCGGCGTCGTGTTCGGCCGCCGCGCCGGCTACGGCGCCGCCGCGGGGGCGCGGGGCTGAGAACCCTCGGCCGAGCGCGACCGGCTCCGTCTTCCGTAGGGGCTAGGGTGCTTGCCCATCGGCCCGGACCGGGCCCGACGCGCCCCCCTTTCCCGCGTGGGGGAGGGGACCCGCGCGTCCTCCGGTGCCCGCGCTGCCAGACTGAGGTGTGAATCCGGTCGCCCGCAGAGGGGAAGGGCGCGTGGGAGACCCGTCCGATCCCCGCATCTCGACCCCGCGCCCCCTGTCCGAGCCGCCTCGGCGGGCGTAGAAGCCCGCCCATGCCCGCCCGACACGCCGTCTTCACCATCTCCCGCGGCGTCCCGTTTCTTCCGACGCTCGCCGAGGCGCTGCTTTCCGGCCGGCTCGTCGGGCCGGTCGCGGACGATCCGCTGGCGCTCGCCGCCGTCACGATCTACCTGCCGACCCGCCGCGCCGCCCGGGCGCTCGGCGCGATCCTGGCCGAGAGGCTTGGCCGGGACGCGCCCGGTCGGGCCACCCTGCTGCCGCGGATGATTCCCCTCGGGGAGGCCGACGAGGCGGAACTCGACCTCGCCGCCGAGCCGCTGCTGGAGGCCAACGCCGATCCCCTGAGCGCGCCGATGCCTCCGCTGGAGCGCCGGCTGATCCTCGCCCGCCTCGTCCAGGCCTGGGCCAAGACCGTCGACCGGACCCTGCTGCCGCTGGACGCCGAGGTGCCGTTCCTCGTGCCGTCCTCCCCGGCCGACGCGGTCGGCCTCGCCGGTGATCTCGAACGGCTGATGGACGCCCTCACCGTCGAGGGCCTGCCCTGGTCGGAGATCGGCGCCGCCGTCGAGGCCGAATATTCCCGCTACTTCGGCCTGACCCTGGACTTCGTGAAGATCGCCGCCGAGAACTGGCCGAAGCTTCTGTCCGAGCGGGGCCTCGCCGATCCCGTCGCCCGCGCCCGCGGCCTCGTGCTGGCCGAGGAGCGGCGTCTGTCGCGCAATGCGACGCCGGACCCCGTGATCGTCGCCGGCTCGCTCGGCTCGGTCCCCGCCACCGCCCGCCTCATCGCCGCCGTAGCGAAGCTGCCGCGGGGCGCGGTGGTGCTGCCCGGGCTCGACCTCGACCTCGACGCGGCCGGCTGGGACGGCATCGACACCGGCGAGGGCTTTTCCCGCGTCATCGCGCACGGCCACCCGCAGGCGGTGCTGCACCGGCTGCTCGGGCCTGAGAACCTCAACCTGGACCGCGCGGAGATCGTCGCCCTCGGCGCGCCCGATGCCGGCCAGGCTGCGCGGGCCGCGCTGCTGTCGCAGGCTCTGCGGCCGGCCGACACGACCGACGCCTGGGCCGCCCTCGACCCGGCCGAGCGCGACACCGTCGCCCGGCGCGGCCTCGAAGGACTGGCGCTGGCCGAGGCCGCCGACGAGCGCGAGGAGGCGCTGGTCGCGGCGTTGGCGCTGCGCGAGACCCTCCAGACCCCCGGCGCCACCGTGGCCCTCATCACGCCCGACCGGGGGCTCGCCGGCCGGGTCGCCGTCGAACTCCTGCGCTGGGGCATCGTCGCCGAGGATTCCGCCGGCCTGTCCCTGGCCGGAAGCCCGGCCGGGCGGCTCGCCCGGCTCGCCGCGGAACTCGCCGCCGATCTCGCCCGCAGCCAGGCGGACACGATCCCGGCCCGGCTGATCGCGCTGCTCTCGCACCCGATGGTCCATCTTGGTCTGCCACGCGCGGAGGTGGTCCGGGGTGCCGCGGCCCTGGAGATTGGGCTGCTGCGTGGCCCGGTTCCGGCCCCGGGTTTCGACGGCCTGCGCCATGCCCTCGCCGCCGAGCGCGCCGGACCGCCCGAGCGCCGACCCCGGGCCAAACGCCGCCTGAAGGATATCGACTGGGACTTGGCCGCGGACCTGCTCGACCGGCTGGATCTGGTGTTCCGGGATTTCCCGGGCCCGGACGGGACGGGGGCGTGCGACCTCGTGGCGACGGCTGCACGCCATCGGGAGGCCTGCGACCGGCTGATCGCCGGGCCGGAGGACGCCCCCGAGGAGGAGCCGGACGGATCCCTGTCCTGCCTCGACGCCCTGTTCGACGATCTGGAGATGGCCGAGCCCGACCTGATGCCGGGTCGGTTCGACGATTACGCCACCTTCTTCACGTCGCTTGCCCGGGAACGCACCGTCGCCTGCTCGGGCGAGGCGCCGCATCCGCGACTGCGCATCCTCGGCCTGCTGGAGGCGCGCCTGCTCTCTGTCGACCGGGTGGTGCTCGGCGGGCTCGACGAGGGCGTCTGGCCGGTGCGCACGCTGACCGATTCGTTCCTCAACCGGCCGATGCGCGAGCGGGTCGGCCTCAACCCGCCCGAGCGGCGGATCGGGCAGATGGCCCACGATTTCGTGCAGGCGCTGGGCTGCCGGGACGCGGTGATCACCCGGGCCCTGAAGCGCGAAGGCGCGCCGACCGTGCCCTCGCGGCTGATCCAGCGCCTGCGCGCGCTCTCGGGCGACGCAACCTGGGAGACGGTCCTGGACGCCGGGCGCCGGTTCAACGGCCTCGCGGCCCGGCTCGACGCCGCCCCGCCGGAGCCGCGGCTGAAGCGCCCCGCGCCCAAGCCGGACCCGGCGCTGTTTCCGCGCTCCCTCAGCGTCACCGAGATCGAGACGCTGGTGCGCGATCCCTACAGCATCTTCGCCCGCCACGTGCTCGGGCTCGACCCTCTCGATCCGCTGGCGGCGGCGCCGAGCGTCGCGACCCGCGGCTCCCTGGTGCACGAGGTTTTCGCCGAGTTCGCCCGCCGGCATCCGCAGGATCTGCCCCCGGATCCGGCAGAGCGCCTCCTGAACCTTGCGGTGAACGCCTTCGCGGAGATCGAGGCGGAGTACCCGAACCTCTACGCCGAGTGGTGGCCGCGCTACGAGCGCATGGCCGCGGCCTATCTCGACTGGGAGACGCAGCGCCGGCCCGGGCTGAGCCGGATCCACCCCGAGGTTTCCGGGCGCTGGGTGATCCCGATGGGCCGGGAGACCTTCACGCTGCGCGCCCGGGCCGACCGGATCGAGCTGCGCCCGGACGGCACCGCCTGCATCGTCGACTACAAGACCGGCACGCCGCCCTCTGCCAAGCAGATCTTCTCCGGCTTCTCGCCGCAGCTCACCCTGGAGGCCGCGATGCTCATGCACGGCGCCTTCGCGGATCTGCCGGCCGTGCCGGTGACGCCGGACCTGTTCTACGTCCACGCCTCGGGCGGGCGTAAGCCCTTCGTGCCGGTGCCGGTGAAGCCGCCGAGAGGCGAGGAGCGCGCCGTCGCGGCGATCGTGGCCGAGCACGCCGAGCGGCTGCGGGGTCTGGTCGCCCGGTTCATGACCGGCGAGGCCGCCTATACGGCGCGCCCCTATCCGCAATACGCCAGCAAGTACGGTGCCTACGATCACCTCGCCCGGGTGCTGGAATGGTCGCTGGGCGGGGAGGAGGGCGGGGAGTGACGCCGTCCCATCGGGCCGAACTCATCCCGCCCGCGCCCGCATCCTGAGACGCCGGAGCGCTGCTAATGCCTCGAAGGCGGAGTCCGCACGGCGCCGCGATCCCTGGGCTCCGCTTTCGAGGCGGTTCCGCTGCACCTCAGAAGCGGTATCGGCTGGCAGGCGCGTCCCCCGGGGCTCAGAAGAACGCCTGCAGCCCCGTCTGCGCCCGGCCCAGGATCAGGGCGTGGACGTCGTGGGTGCCCTCGTAGGTGTTCACCGTCTCGAGGTTCTGGGCATGGCGCATCACGTGGTACTCGCCCATGATGCCGTTGCCGCCGTGCATGTCCCGAGCGGTGCGGGCGATGTCCAGCGCCTTGCCGCAATTGTTGCGCTTGACCAGCGAGATCATCTCCGGCGCCATCTTGCCCTCGTCCATCAGCCGCCCGACCCGCAGCGAGGCCTGGAGGCCCAGCGCGATCTCGGTCTGCATGTCGGCGAGCTTCTTCTGGACGAGCTGGGTCTGCGCCAGGGGGCGACCGAACTGCTTGCGCTCCAGCGTGTAGGTGCGGGCGCGGTGCCAGCAATCCTCGGCGGCGCCCATCGCGCCCCAGGAGATGCCGTAGCGCGCCCGGTTGAGGCAGCCGAACGGCCCCTTCAGCCCCGAGACGTTCGGCAGCAGCGCGTCCTCGCCGACCTCGACGCCCTCCATGACGATCTCGCCGGTGGTGGAAGCCCGCAGGGACAGCTTGCCCTTGAGCGTCGGAGCCGAGAGGCCCTTCATGCCCTTCTCGAGGACGAAACCGCGGATCGCGCCCTCGTGCGCGTCGGACTTCGCCCAGACAACGAACACGTCCGCGAAGGGCGCGTTCGAGATCCACATCTTGGCGCCGGTGAGCCGGTAGCCGCCGTCGATCTTCTCGGCCTTGGTCTTCATGCCGGCCGGATCCGAGCCGGCATCGGGCTCCGTGAGGCCGAAGCAGCCGATCCATTCCCCCGAGGCGAGCTTCGGCAGGAACTTCTGGCGCTGCTCCTCCGAGCCGTAGGCGTGGATCGGGTACATCACGAGGGAGGATTGCACGCTCATCATGGAGCGGTAGCCGGAATCCACCGCCTCGACGGCGCGCGCCACCAGCCCGTAGGCGACGTAGGACGCGCCGGCGCAGCCATACTCCTCCGGCAGGGTGACGCCGAGGAGACCCAGTTCGCCCATCTTGCGGAACAGGCCCGGATCGGTCGTCTCGTTCGCGTAGGCCTCGACGATCCCGGGCAGGAGCTGCTCCTGCGCGAAGCTCTGGGCGACATCGCGGATCGCCCGCTCATCCTCGGTGAGCTGATCCTCCAGCAGGAAGGGATCGTCCCAGACGAAGCGGGGCGAGGCCGGGGCCGACGGGGAGGCGCTGCCCGGAGGGCGCATCGGAGCGTTCATCGAAATTCCTCGCCTGCAGGGATGCGCCGGGCCTCGCGGACCCGCGCTTGCGCCTACCCTAGACCCGGATAACGCCCCGTCCAACGCGCGCGGTGACGCCGGGGCGCCGCCGTCACGCCCGGCCGAGGAGCATCAGCCACGCCAGGGTGGTGAGCGGCGCCAGCAGGGTCGAGACCAGCACGGAGGCCGCCACCATCCCGGTCTCGGTCTTGTAGCGCGCCGCCAGCAGGTAGGCGTTGATCCCCACCGGCATGGCGGCGAACAGGGTCGCGACGCCCGCATAGGCGGCCGGCATCGCGAAGACGTGGAAGGCCAGGATCCAGACCGCCAGCGGGTGCAGGAGGTTCTTCAGGAGAGCGATGACCAGGGCGCCCTTGAGGTCGAACAGCACCCGGTAGCGCTTCAGGCCGGCTCCGAGCGCCACCAGCGCACAGGTGGAGGCGGTGCCCGCGAAGGCGTCGATGAGCGATCGGGCGATGCCCACCGGCGCGAGACCGAGCCCCTTCATCGCCATGCCGATCAGGAGCGCCACGAAGATCGGGTTGCGCAGCAGCACCAGGGCGAGCCCCCGGATCCGCGCCAGGACCGGCAGGCCGGAATCGGATTCGATCAGGAAGGTGGCGCTGCCCATCATCAGCGGCAGGTGGACGGCGAGCAGCATGAACAGCGGGAAGGCGCCCTCCTCGCCATAGGCCTGGAGGATCATCGGCACGCCGACGAACACCGTGTTCGACTGGCTCGCCGCGAAGCCGTGCAGGATGGCGCCCCGCCGCTCGATCCCGGCGCGCCGCCGGGCGATCAGCGTGCCCACGAACCACGAGATCGCGGCGCCGCCGAAATACGCGACCCAGTAGGACCACGTGACGGTCCCGCTCATGCCGGGCTTGGTCAGCGTGGCGATGATCAGGGCCGGGACGGCGACGGCGAAGACGTATTCCGACAGACCGTCGCTCACCTTGTCGGAGAGAAGGCCCGCGAGGGCTGCCGCCCAGCCGATCAGGACGATCCCGAAGATCGGGGCGATGATGGCGAGGGCGTTCACGGATCCGGGCGGCGTGCGGGAAGGCGGGGATGACCGCCCTTAGCACGCCGCCTCGGTCCTATGCCTCGGCGCCGGGAGAATGGCTCGTCGGCGCCCGCCGCGGCCGGGACGGTCTCCGGCGCGCGGGCCTATTTGTTCTCCAGCACCTTCATGGGATCCGTGCGCTGGCTCGCGGGCGGCTCCTTGGTGAGGTTGGCGGCGCCTTCGCGCTGCACCTTCACGTCCCGCGGCGAGCCCGGACCGCCCACCGCGCGGCCGCCCGCGTCGCTCTGCGTCGGCACGGTGCCGGAGGCGAGTTCCAGGCAGGTCACCATCTCGACGTAGGACGGATAGCCGCCTGCCTTGAACTGATCCTCGCACTGACGCTTGGCGGCGGGGGTATAACTGCTCCAGTGCCGCTCGGCCTCCTTCCGGGCTTCGCGCTCGGAGCGGAGGCAGCCGTCGTAATTCGCCTTGTCGCTGATGGACGTGTTGGTGACCTGCGCCGACTGGCAGGTCCGCTCGACATCGAGAGTCGGGACGGCGTCGGCCCGCGCCGGGAGCGGGGCGAGCGCCAGGGTGAGCAGCGCGAGGGTGCCGGGGACCATCGCGCGGAAACGGGTCGTCATGTCGTCGGACTCGCGATCTGTGGCGGCGTGCGCCGTCGGAACTGCCGGCACAACGCGCCAGGAACCCGTTCGGCACCAACCACCCTCGACAATCAGCCCCCGTGGGCGCTGCGCAGAGCCTGGTCGAGATCGCCGTACAGTTCCTCCGTGTCCTCGATGCCCGTGGACAGGCGCAGGAGATCCGGCGGGCAGGGGCTGCCCGGGCCCTCCACCGAGGCGCGGTGTTCGATGAGGCTCTCGACGCCGCCGAGGGAGGTCGCCCGCTTCCAGAGCTGCACCCGCGCCGCCGTGGCGATGGCGCCGGCCTCGCCGCCGGCCACCCGGATCGACAGCATGAAGCCGAACCCGTCCCGCATCTGACGGCGGGCGATCGCGTGCCCGGGATCGTCCGGCAGTCCCGGATAGAGGACGTGGGTCACGAGCGGGTTCCCGCTCAGGCGCTCGGCGAGCCGCAGGGCACCCGCCGATTGTGCCGCGGCCCGCAGGTGCAGGGTCCGCAGCGAGCGCATCAGCAGGTAGGCCTCGAAGGGCCCGAGGATACCGCCGCTGCCGGCCCGGATCCCCCGGATCCGATCCCAGAACGCGTCGGCCCGCGCGCCCGCCAGCACGCCCGCCACGACGTCCGAATGGCCGTTCAGGATCTTCGTGGCCGAGTGCATCACGATGTCGGCACCGCGTTCCAGGGGACGCGTGTGCACCGGCGAGGCGGCCGTAGAATCGACGGCGAGCCGTGCCCCCGCCGCGTGGGCGATCTCGGCGGCGGCGGCGATGTCGGTGACCGTCCAGAGCGGGTTGCCGGGGGTCTCGATCCAGACGAGCCGGGTCCGGCCGGGCGCGACCGCGGCGCGCAGGGCATCCAGATCGGCCGTGTCCACGAAGGTGAGCGTCAGGCCGCGCCGGGGCGCCTCCTCGCGCAGCCAGCGCTTCAGCGCCCAGTACATGACCGTGCCGGCGACCACGTGGTCGCCGGGCTCCAGGGCGCCGAACACCGCGGTCGCCGCCGCCATTCCGGAGCCGAACAGCAGCGCGCCGGCCTCCGCACCCTCCAGCATCGCCAGGATGGATTCGGCCTCGCGCACCGTGGCGTTGTCGGGCCGCGCGTAGCTGTAGCCGGAGCTGTAGCCGTTGTCGGGATCGCGGATGAAGGTGGTCGAGACGTGCAGCGGCATGACCACCGCCCGCGTCCCGGGCTCGATCCGGCCCATGGCCTGGGCTGCGAGGGTTCGGGGCGTGAATTCCGGCGCAGCGTCGCTGCGGCTATCCGACGGAGCCTGCGGCGCGTTAGGCAGTGACATCTGGCGATTCTCGGCGGATGGAGACGGCCGCGTGCCACGGCGCGTCGGCCCCGGCAAGCCACGCCCGCAACCCGCGCCCCAAGCCACGCCCGCAAGCCCTGCCCGGTGGAGACGAACGATCATGACGGCCGCCATACACGTCCCCCAGGGGGCGCCTCTGTCGCGCTGGCTACGGCTCGCCGCCGCGATCCTGCCGGTAGCGGCCACCGCGGTGGTCGGCTCGATGGCGACCCAGGCCGAGATCCCGGGATGGTATGCCGGCCTGAACAAGCCGGTCTTCAACCCGCCGAATTGGGTGTTCCCGGTCGCGTGGACGATCCTCTATATGATGATCGCGATCGCACTCTGGCGGCTGCTCGGCACCATGCCGCGCACCGGACCGAGCCGCACGGGCTGGTGGCTCGCCCTGGCGGCCTTCCTGGTGCAACTGGTGCTCAACGCCGCCTGGACGCCCGTCTTCTTCACCGCCCACGCGATCGGCGCGGGGCTCATTGTCGTCGCGATGCTGCTCGTGACGGTGCTCTGGACCATCCGGCTGTCCTGGCGGTTCGACCGGATCGCCGCGTGGCTCCTCGTGCCCTACGCCGCCTGGGTGGGCTTCGCGACGCTCCTCAACGCGGCGATCCTGCGGATGAACTGAGCGCGCATGCGGTCTTCGCTCCGTCATCGCGGACGGAGCGAAGCGACCCGGAGCGGGTGAGCCGCGTCAGGATTCGCCGGCGGGCTTCTCCTCGCCGGCCGGCCGCCCGTCGTCGCGGGCGCGGTGGAGCAGGAAGATCGCGAAGACCATCGTGAGGATCAGCCCCGCCAGCACGCCGAGTTCGATCATCGATGCCTGGAACAGCGCCTGCTTCTCGGGCGACCAGTCCTTGGCGTGCATGATCTCGGAGGATTGCAGCGTGATCACCAGGACGCGCCGGATCGAGGCGATCAGCCCGACGATCAGGAACGGCTCGCAGGTCAGGGTGCCCGACCGCATCGAGACCCGCACCGTGTGCAGGATCTCGATCAGCATGAGCAGGAACAGCAGCCGGTCGATCACCTCCAGGATCTGCTGGGCGCCGCCGAGCGCCCGCATGGCCTCCCAGGTGAGCCCCGCGGCATCGACCAGCGCGACAATGGCGGTGAGGGCGAGCAGGAGACCGAGCGCCGCGTAGATCGCGTGCTCGGTGTGCAGGAAGATCGCGCTGGCGAGCCGCGTCAGGCGGCCCTGGTCTTCCGAATGAGCTGACATCATTCCCCCCTGGAATGTGCCGAAACGATCAGCTTCCGGCGCGCGCGTCCAGCCCATGGACGGGCGCGGCCGATCAATCGGACGCGAGGGTGGCGTTACGTCGCTGACTCGCGGAGCGATTCCTCAGTGGAAGAACGGCAGGGCATGCGGCGCGAGATAGCCGAAGCCGAGGAGTGCGGCTCCGGCGAGACCCAGGAAACCGCCGGCGAAGACCAAGAGGGTGATGCCGGTGATGACCTCGGCCGATGCCAGCACGATGCCGATCTGGAAGGCCGCCGAGGCCAGTTCGTAATGGTGGTAACGCAGCAGCGCGAGGTCGCGCCGGCCCTCCGAAGCGCGGGCCTTGGCGGTCAGCTCCTTGCGCCCCTCGCCGGTGGCGGGCTCTGATTCCCAGCGCGTCAGGGTCTTGGCCCACTCGGCGCGCTTGGCGGCGATCGCGTCCTGGTTCGGTCCCGGCGGAAGCAGGGCCAGGGCCTCGTCGGCGGTCTTCAGCACCGTGGAGCGGATGGTGCGGGCCTGAAAATAGGCCCATTGGTTTGCGGCCTCGACATTGGCCCCGATCGACTCCGTCTGGGACGCCTTGCCCAGGGTCTCGCTGAAGGCGAGGAACAGCGCCAGCACCGAGATCAGCAGCGCCACGCGCTTATTCGACCCTTCGATCGCCCCGTGACCACCCGACATCGTTTAGCGCGTCTCCGTTGATTCGATGGGGGGAGTCACAGCCCATCGCGGCGCGGGACGCAATGCACCGCGCCGCGGGGGGCCTATTCCGCGGCGATCCGCGGCGGCAGCGGATGCCCGTCGTTGGCCGGATGGGCCGGGTCGAAGGTCGTGGCATCCTCCGGGTCGTCGCGCTCGCCCACGAAGCGGCCGAACAGGCGCTTCAGCAGGCGCGACAGGTCGTCCATCAGGACGAAGATCGCCGGCACGAAGACCAGGGACAGCACCGTCGAGACGATCAGGCCGCCGATCACCGCCACCGCCATGGGCGAGCGGAACTCGCCGCCGATCCCGTAGGCCATCGCCGACGGCACCATGCCGGCCGCCATGGCGATGGTGGTCATCACGATCGGTCGGGCGCGTTTGCGGCCCGCATCCACGATGGCGACGTTCCGGTCGACGCCGGCGCGGATCTGCTCCACGGCGAAATCCACCAGCATGATGGCGTTCTTGGTCACGACGCCCATCAGCATCAGGATGCCGATCACCACCGGCATCGAGATCGGCATGTGGCAGATCAGCAGGGCCAGGATCGCGCCGCCGATGGAGAGCGGCAGCGAGAACAGGATGGTCAGCGGCTGCAGGAAGTTGCCGAACAGCAGGATCAGCACGCCGAAGACCATCATCAGGCCGGCGCCCATGGCGAGCGCGAAGCCCTCGAACACCTCGCCCATGACTTCTGCGTCGCCAGTCTGGCTGATCGTCACCCCCGGCGGCAGGTTCTTGGCCGTCGGCAGGTTCATCACCTGGGTGATCAGCTCGGCGAGCGCATCGGTGCCCTGCATGTCGCCCTCGAGGGCGACGCGCACGGCGCGGTCGTAGCGGTCGATGCCGGTCGGGCCCTGGCCGAGGCTGATATCGGCGACGGTGGCGAGCGGCACGGCGGCCCCGCCCTTGACCGGCACCTTCAGGGTCTCGAGATCGGAGAGCCGGCCGCGCAGGCGCTCGGGCAGCTGCACGCGGATCGGCACCTGCCGGTCGGTGGCGTTGAACTTGGCGAGGTTCATGCCGATGTCGCCGATCGTGCCGACCCGCACCGTCTCGGCGATGGTGTCCGTGCTGACGCCGAGGTCGGCCGCCACCGCGGGCTTCGGCCGGATCCGCACCTCGGTCCGGTCGAGCGGCGCCGTCGACATGACGTTGACGAGGTGGGGGACCCGCTGGGCCTCGCGCTGGAGCTTGGCGGCGACCTCCGCCACCACGGCCTTGTCGGGGCCGGCGATGATCAGCGCGAGATCGCGCTGGCCGCCCTCGCGCAGGGCCCAGAACCGCAGGTCGGGCTCCTCCCGCAGGATCGCCGCGACCTCGGCGTCGACCTGCTTCTGGGTCTTGTGGCGGGCGTTCTTCGGGGTGAGGTTGATGGTCAGGCTCGCGAGCCGCACCTCCTTCTTGGCCGGCAGCTGGCGGCCGCCGTCCACGAACACGCTCTTCACCTCGGGCAGCGCGCGGATCTTCTCCTCGATGCGGTCGGTGACTCGGACCGTGTCCGGGAGCCGGGCGCCCGGCGGCAGCTCGACCACGAACAGGGTGCGGGCCTGGTCCTCCGCCGGCAGGAAGCCCGCGGGCAGCAGGCCCGTGGAGGCGATCGAGGCGGCGAAGCACGCGATGCCGAGCACCAGCGTGATGAACTTGTGCCGGACCGACCAGGCGACGAGGCGGGTGTAGCCGCGCATCACGAAGCCGTCCCGCTCGTGGTCCGGCCCGTGGTCGCGCAGGAAGTAGGCGGCGAGCAGCGGCGTGATCAGCCGCGCCACGAGCAGCGACATGAACACCGCCGCCGCGATGGTCAGGCCGAACTGCTTGAAATACTGGCCGGCGATGCCGCCCATGAAGGAGACCGGCGAGAAGATCGCGATGATCGTCGCCGTGATGGCGATGACCGCGAGCCCGATCTCGTCGGCGGCCTCGAGAGACGCGCGGTAGGGCGACTTCCCCATCCGCATGTGCCGGACGATGTTCTCGATCTCCACGATCGCGTCGTCCACCAGGATGCCGGTGACCAGGGTGATCGCCAGCAGGCTCACGGCGTTGAGCGAGAAGCCGAGTGCGCTCATCACCCAGAAGGTCGGCAGCACCGAGAGCGGCAGCGCCACGGCGGCGATCAGCGTCGCCCGCCAGTCCCGCAGGAACAGCAGCACCACCACGACCGCGAGAGCTGCGCCCTCGATCAGGCCCATCATGGCCGAGTGGTAGTTGCCGATCGTGTTGACGACGCTGGTGTCGATCAGGTCGAACCGCACGTTCGGGTTCGCCGCATGGAGCGCCGCGATCTTCTTGGCGACGCCCACCGAGACGTCGGCGTCGCTGGCGCCGCTCGCCCGAGAGATCGCGAAGGCGACCACCGGCTCGCCGTTGAAGCGCGCGAAGGTGCGGGGTTCCTCGGCGGTGTCGGACAGGGTCGCCAGCTCGTCGAGGCGGACCTTGCGGTTGCCCGGCACGACGATGGAGGTCTTGGCCAGCGTCTCGAGGCTCGCCGAGGCGGCGAGCGCCCGGATCGACTGCTCCTGGCCGCCGACCTCGGCCCGGCCGCCGGCCATGTCGGCCGAGGTCAGACGCAGCTGCCGGTTCACGTCCGCGGCGGTTATGCCCAGCGCCAGCAGCCGGTCGGGCTTCAGGGTGACGCGGATCTCCCGGGCGACGCCGCCCAGGCGCTCAACGCCGCCGACGCCCTTCACGCTCTGCAGGCCGCGGGCGACCACGTCGTCCACGAACCACGACAGGTCCTCGGGGGTCATGGCGGGCGCGGAGGCGCCGTAGACCATGATCGGCAGGCCGGCGATCTCGACGCGGGAGACGATCGGTTCGTCGATGGTGCGCGGCAGGTTCTGCCGGATCTTGGCGATGGCGTCCTTGACGTCGTTGGTCGCCCGATCCTGGTTTACCTCAAGGCGGAACTCGATCGTGGTGGTGGAGGTGCCCTCGGTGATCGTCGAGAGGATGTGCTTGACGCCCTTCACGCCGGCGACCGAATCCTCGACCCACTTGGTCACCTGGGTCTGCAATTCGGACGGGGCCGCCCCCGATTGGGTGATCGTCACCGAGACGATCGGGATGTCGATGTTGGGAAAGCGGGTGATCGGCAGCGAGCGGAAGCTCACGAGCCCGAGGATCATCAGGACCAGGAACAGGACCACCGAGGGCAGGGGCTTGCGGATCGCCCAGGCGGAGACGTTGAGGCGCATGGCCGGATCCTTCGACTCGTCCTACCGCGGGGCCGCGTCGGCGATCGGCGTGCTGCTGGCGGCAGCCGGCACGGGGCGTACCCGGTCGCCGTCGCGCAGGAAGCTGCCGGCGCGGGCCACGACGCTCTCGCCGGCGGCGACGCCCGAACGGATCTCCGTGAAGCCCTCGGCGGAGAGGCCCGTGGTCACGGGTCGCGCCTCGACGCGCCCGTCCTTCACCACGAGGACGCTGGCGCGGCCGTCGGCGGCGTAGAGCAGGCTGGAGACCGGCACGGCGATGCCCGTACGGCGCGCGATCTCCACGTTGCCGCGGGCGAAGGCGCCGATGCGCAGGGCCGGATCGTCGCCGAGGCGGATGCGCACCTTGCCGAGCCGCGTCGCCCGGTCGACCTCCGGATAGACCCGGCGCACCGTGCCGGCGAGGCGGCGGCCGTCGTCGAGGTCGAGGCTCGCCGGATTGCCGACCTGGAGGCGCGCCAGGGACGTCTCGGGCACCTCGCCCTCCAGCTCGATCTCGCCCCGGGCGATCAGCCGGAACAGCGGCTCGGCCGCCGCGGTGGCGGTGGCCCCGATCCGGGCGGTGCGGCGGTTGATGATTCCGGCCTCGGGGGCGCGGATATCGGTGCGGGCCCGCCGCAGGGCGATCTCGGAGCCCGCGGCGCGGGCGGTGGCGAGGTCGGCCTGGGCGGATTGCAGACCGCCCTTGGCGGCGGCGAGGCGCCCTTCCGCCCCCTGGGCCGCCGAGACGCGCTGCTCCAGCACGGCCGCGGTGGCGTTGCCGGTCTTGGCCAGCGCCTGGGCGCGTTCCAGGGACTGCCGCGCCTCGACGTTGGCGGCCTCCGCCTGGACGATCTGGCTCCGGGCCTGGACGATGGCCGCCTCGGCCCGGGCGATCGCCGCGGCGTTGGAGGCCTCCTGCGTGGCGATCATCTCCAGCGACAGCTTGGCGAGGACCTGCCCCTTGGTGACGCGGTCGCCCTCCTCGACGAGCAGGTCGGTGATGCGCAGGCCCTCGACTTCGGGGGATACGAGGATCTCGTCCCGGGGGACCAGCGTGCCGGTGACGACGGCCCGCTCGACGATCTCGCGGCTCTCGGCCGGCACGACGGTCACCGCCGGGGCGATGGCGGCCGCGTCGGGAACGGCGGCAGTCTCGACGGCCCGGGCCGGCGCCGCGGCGAGGATCGCGAGCCCGCACAGGAGACTGAGGCGGGACGCGCGCCAACGGACATACTTCACGACGGGGGCCTCACAATCGGCGCTCGATTGATCTTGTCTCTCCCTCGCCGGGCAGGTCGGCGTTTTCATGGCGAGTCATCCTGGATGCGGATGAGAATAGCGCCATTGCGCGATGCCGTCGCCGGGCCTCGCGCCGCAGGGGATTGGCGCCGACGAACCGCGGCTGTTGCGTTCGGTCCCCCTGCAACCGGCGACGAACGGCGACGTTAATACCGTGAAGGTCTTTTCGCGACCGGGGAGGGATCGATGAGCATTTTCCAGATTAGGCAGACAAAGAGCGGCGCCGTGCTCTGGACCGGGGCGGCCGATGACGAGCAGACGGCCCTCGACGCGATGGCACGCGAGGCGGGATATCGTGACTTCTCTTCGCTGCCGGACGCGATCCGCGCCGACGGGATCGAGGCCGCGAAGCTCGATCTGATCTCCTGAGCCCAACCTGAAACACGTCCGCCGGAGCGAGCTTCGCTTCGGCGGCGGTGCGTTTGAAGACGGAGTTCGCTCTCCCGCCTCGCTGCGTCCGCAAGGACGCCCGCCCCGGACCGTCGCGGGCCGATCATTCAGAGGTGCCGGACCAACGCCTCGATCGCCGCTGCGCAGCCCCGGACCGCATCCGGATCGTGCAGGGCGCCGATCACCGCCGGGTCGAGGGCGAGGCCGTCCCGGATCAGGCCCGGCCAGGCCGAGGCCGGGGGCCAGCCCGGATGGACGATCGCGGCGCCGAGCCGCGCCAGCGCCTCCGCCTTCTCGGTCTGCTCGCCGTAGGCCCGCTCCTCGGGCAGGCAGAGGAAGCGCTTCGCTTGCGCGGCGGCGAGCGCGACCACACCGTCGCCGCCGCCCCCTACCAGCAGCGCCGCCTGCGCCACCCGCGCCTCGACGTCGGGGACCCAGCCGTGCAGGTGCAGGTTGTCCGGCGTCTCGCCGCTGCCCGAGACCGGCCCGAGGACGTGCCAGGGCCGGTCGGGCACCGCCCGCGCCGCCGCGGCGAGATCCGCGAGGCTGCCCCCCGTGCCGCCGCGGCCGAACACCACCACGATGTCCCGGCTGCCCTCGGTGAGCCCTTGGGCCGGAGCGCCGAGGAAGCCCGCATACAGCGTCTTGGCCCGGACCCAGTCCGGGACGGACGACCCGTCGAGCGCGGCGGGGAAGGGCGCCAGCAGTCGCGTGGCGCTGCGGAAGGCTTCGAGGTGTGGCCGGTCGGTCCGCGTTCCGGCAAGCCGCACCACCAGGGTCGGCACCGACAGCAGGCGCGCCAGGAGCGCGACCTCCACCGAGACGTCGACCACGAGCAGGGCCGGGTCCGTTCGCTCCGCCCAGGCGGCGATGCGTGCCATCCGGGCGCGGATGCCGGGATGGTTCAGAGGGGCGTAGTGGAGCGCCTGCGGCCGCTCGGCCTCGCCGTCCCGGCCGTCGAAGGCCGCGGCGCCGAGGGGGCGATCATCGGGCAGATCGACGACGTCGAGGCCGGCGGTGTCGAAGCCGGCGAGCGTACCGAGGATCGTGCAGGGTCGAGGCAGGGCCCCCGCGACGGCCCAGGCGCGCTGGAGATGGCCGGCGCCCTGGTGGTGGACGTACCAGCCGATGCCGCGGGTCACGCGGCGGCCTTCAGGGAAAGGGCGAGGGCGTCGAGATCCGCGACCGCTTGATCCAGGGCACATTCCCGCGCCGGCGCGCTGCGGGATTCGAGGATGCGGTCGGCCCGCTCCACGAAGGCGATGTCGTTGGGGCAGGCGCCGACGGAGTCGAGATCCTCCGGGGCGAGCCCGAGCCGCCCGCAGGCTGCGACGCGGGCCTCGGGGTCCAGATGGAAGGCCCGGCGCAGCGCCGCCCGGCGCAGGATCAGCGCCTGCCAATGGGCGGCCTCCGGCAGCAGGTAGGCCTCTCCGTGAAGGACACGGGCGCGGCGCAGCATCTCGGTGGCCATGCCCCCCGAGACCCGCCCCTGATGGCGGGACGAGACCAGCACATGCACCTCCGGGCAGTGGCGCAGGCGCGCCCCGTTGGCGCGCAGGAGCCCGACGAGGGCATTGTCCTCGCCGCAGGGCAGCGCCGGCAGTCCCCCGACCGCCCGGTACAGGACGGCCGGAACGGCGAGGCTCGCCCCGGTATGGTCGCCGTGGCGGGGGGCGGGATCGTGCGGCGGCGGGTCCAGGAGATCCTCCAGGCGGCGGACACCGGACCAGTAGCGCTCGATGCGTGCGTGCAGGGCCACGAGGTCGGGATCGGCGGTGCCGTCCTCGTCGATCACGAGCCGGCCGCCGACGACGTCCGCGGCCTCCAACGCGCGCAGGTTCGCCGTCACCCAGTCGGCGGGCAGGCGGGCATCCGCGTCGGTGGTGAGGAGGATTCCGTCCGGCTGTCCGTCGGCCTCCAGCCAGTCGGCCCCGGCCTCCAGCGCCATGCGCCGGGCCGTGCCGACATGGGCCTCAGCGCCGGTCAGCTCGACGTCGGTCAGGCGGAGGGCGAGGGTTGCGAGAATGCCCGAGGCTTCGACATCCCGCACCGCCTGGACGGTCCCGTCCCTGCAGTTGTTGGTGAGAACCACAACCCTGAGGGGCGCCCGTGCCGAGACGCCCTCCTGCGCGGCCAGGGAGGCGAGCAGGCGGGGCAGGCGCTCGGCCTCGTTCCGGGCGGGAATGCAGACGACGCAGGGCAGGGGGGCCGGATGGTCGGCGTCCGTGGTCATGTCAGGTCTCCCGTGGCACCGTCATGCGCCGCGGAGGTCGGGGGCGGGGCGTCGAGCCGCCGGGCTCCGGGCTCGGGTGCGGAAATGCGGCACGGCTCGCGTATCTGCGCCGCTCAGCCGCGTCCTCCGGCGACGCGCAGGGCGGGCCGCGCCCGCTCGGCGCAGCGCGCGATCACCGCATCGTACGCTTCTAGGTAGCGTCCTGTCATGGCGGTGGCGTCGTAGAGCGCCTCGGCCCGGTCGCGGCAGGCCCGGCGCGACAGGCCGGCGGCCTCCCGGATGGCCACCGCGAGATCCTGCGGATCGTCCGGACGGGCGAGGCGGCCGCAGGACGCGTCCAGGATGTCGGGCATGGCACCGCGGCGGAAGGCGGCCACGGGGGTGCCGCAGGCGAGCGCCTCCGCCACGACGAGGCCGAAGGGCTCCTCCCAGCGGGGCGAGACGATCGCGACCCGCGCCCGGCCGAGATGATGGGCCAGATCCCGGTGCGCGAGATGGCCGAGATGCGTCAGGTCCGGCCCCATGCGTGGGGCGATCTCGGCGGCCCAGTAGCCGGGATTGAGCTTCGGGCCGGCGAAGGTCAGCGGCAGCCCGGCGGCGCGGGCGGCGTCGATGGCGAGGTGCAGACCCTTCTCGGGCACGATTCGGCCCGACCAGAAGGCGAAGGCCGGAACGTCGGCTTCTTCCGAGAACACGAAGGTCGACAGATCGACGCCGTTGTCGACCACCTGCGCGTTCGGGACGAGATGCGCCCATTCCTGCGCCAGCGACGGCGAGACCGCGAGGAAGGCCATGTCGGGATCGGCATCGACGATGCCGGCGACCAGGGACTCGAAGGGCGGCGTGTGCAGCACTGTCACCCAGGGGAGGCCGATCCGGGTGCTCTCGCGCAGCGGCAGCGCGTGCAGGGAATTGTTGTGGACCAGATCGAAGCCCCCGGCCGCAACCATCTCCATCATGCGCCGGTAGGCCTCGTGCTCCGCCCGGTCGATCGCCTCCTCGCGGTCCGGGTCCAAGAGGGCGTCCCCGGTGGGATCGCAGAGCATCACGGGATCGAGCGCCGGGTCCGAGCCCCGGCTGGCGAACAGCGTGACGTCGTGCCCGTGCCGCTTCAGCGCGACGGTGAGGAGATGCGTGTGCATCTCCAAGCCGCCGGCATAGGGCTGGCCGATCGGGTATTTCAGATGTGCGAGGACAGCGATCTTCACGCGCGCACCGGATCCGGTTGGGTGGGGATTTCTGCCGCCCGCAGCGGCGCGAAAGGACTTCTTTCCGCGGCGAGGGTGGCGGGGATCATGCCGAATGTTTCTTCAACAAGCGTTGCGTTGGAGGGTCTGGAGCGACGACGAACGCGACGCTTGCCGACTTCCTAAGCGCCGCGGCCTGAACCAAAGATGATCGAAATGAATGGGGGCCCGTTCACGCCGGGCCGCGGCGGCCCCGTTTCTCGGCTGTCCGGGACCGCGGTCGCGAGGCGCGCCTCGGCCTGCTAGGCTGCGTCTCGCGCGCCGGACGCGCGGCCGGGACGGAGAGGGTGTCGATGGGGCTGCCGTTCGGGCTGAGCGTCTTCGCGGTGGGCGTGGCGGCGCTGGCGGTCATCACCCTGGCCGCGGGCGTGAAGATCGTCCCCCAGGGCTACGTCTACACGGTGGAGCGTTTCGGCCGCTACGCCCGCAGCCTCGATGCCGGCCTCGGACTGATCACCCCCTTCGTCGAGCGGATCGGCCGGCGGGTGAACGTCATGGAGCAGGTGATCGACGTGCCGAGCCAGCAGGCCTTCACCCGCGACAATGCCGGCGTCACCATCGACGCGGTGGTGTTCTACCAAGTGCTCGACGCGGCGCGCGCCTCCTACGAGGTGTCGAACCTCGACCTCGCCGCCACCACCCTGACGATGACCAACATTCGCACCGTGGTCGGCGCGATGGATCTCGACCAGCTCCTCGCCCACCGTGACGAGATCAACGAACGCCTGCTCCGGGTGATGGATGCGGCGGCCTCGCCCTGGGGCGTCAAGATCAACCGGATCGAGATCAAGGATATCGTGCTTCCGGCCGATCTCGCCGGGGCCATGGCCCGCCAGATGAAGGCCGAGCGCGAGAAGCGCGCCTCGATCCTGGAGGCGGAGGGGCAGCGCGCCGCCGAGATCCTCCGGGCCGAGGGACGCAAGCAATCGGCGATCCTGGAGGCGGAGGGTCGGCGCGAGGCCGCCTTCCGCGACGCGGAGGCCCGTGAGCGCTCCGCCGAGGCCGAGGCGGCGGCGACCGGCATGGTCAGCCGGGCGATCGCGGAGGGCGACATCGCGGCGGCGAATTTCCTCGTGGCCGAGAAATACGTCGAGGCCGTACGGGCGATCGCCACCGCGCCGAACCAGCGGGTGGTCGTGGTGCCGATCGAGGCGGCGGCTCTGGCCGGCACCCTGGGCGGGATCGGTGAACTCACCCGCACCGTGTTCGGCGATGGTCCCTCGGCGCCCAGGCGCGCGGGAACGCCGCCCAACGTCGCCCCGCCGCGGACCTGACGCCGGCGATGCCCGCCTCCGTCGCCGACGCCGTCGCGGCTCTCGGGCCCGCCTGGAGCTGGGTGATCGCCGGGCTGGCCCTGGCGGGGGCCGAGATCCTGCTGCCCGGCGTCTTCCTGATCTGGCTCGGCCTCGCCGCCGTCGCGACGGGCGTGGCCGCCGCCGCGCTGCCCCTGCCCTGGCAGGGTCAGACCCTGCTGTTCGCGGTGCTGGCCGTCGGCTTGGTCGCCGTCGCGGCGCGCCTGCAGCGGCGGGGTGCCGGACCGCCGGCTCCCGCGCTGAACCGCGCCGACAGGGGCCTCATCGGGCGCGCCGGCATGCTCGACGATCCGATCGTGCAGGGGGCTGGCCGCATCCGCTTCGACGATACGCTCTGGCGGGTCGAGGGACCCGATCTGCCGGCCGGGGCACGGGTTCGGGTGACGGCCATTCGCGGGACGATCCTGCAGGTGGAGGCCGCGTGAGCGCGTCTCCGCGGATCCCCGCCTCAGGCTGAGGCCCGGGGCCGTTCGAATCGCCGGGCGAGGTGCTGCAGCCGGGGCCTGACCCTCAGGAACACGCCGTAGAGACGCTCAAGGACCTGCAGGACGCGGCCCGACCGCGCGAGGAGCCCGAGCGGGCGCAGAACCGGGATCGCACGCCACATCGCCGCGAAGGCCGCGGCGCCGGTGAAGACGGACTCGCCCTCGCGGGCATGGAAGCGCGCCAGCATGTCCGCCCGCGAGGCCGGGCAGGTGTCCGCATCCTCTGTCACGTCGACGAAGGTGATCGCGCCGCGCCGGTCCAGCCGGCGCATCAGCGCGATCTCGCGCCGGCAGAGGGGGCAGCCTCCATCGAACCAGACGACGACCTGTTCCATGGTCGACGATATAGGCCGGCGCCGAGGTCGGGCCAGATCGCGCGTCCGGCCTCGGCCTGCGGGACGGCGTCGCGGTCATCCGAACGCGCCGACCTCGTGCTGGATCATCCCGGAGATCTCGCGGACCTGGTCGAACATCCGGCGGATCGGCTGGAACAGGTTGGCGTGCTCCGCCTCGTAGGTGCCGACGTCCCGCGGGCCGGCCGGCTCGCCGAAGTTCAGGCCGAGCGTCGGATCCGGCGTGATCGGGAAGATCGCGTCGAGGAGCTTCAGGCAGCCGTCGATGTCCAGCCGCAGGAAGCGCTCCAGCAGCTGCTCGCGTGAGATGCCCGCCTGGGGCCGGAAACCCGGGATGTGCACCGCCAGGAACCAGATCCGGTGGATCAGCGCGAGCCGCAGGGCGTGGAGCAGGGTCAGCCGCGCCGACATGGCGGGAAGGTCCGGGGCGGCCGCGCGCAGGGCGAGCCAGTCGCGGGTCAGGCGTCCGAACAGGTTCCGGAGCGCGGGGGCGAGATCGAGGCGCTCCAGGGCCCCGGAGATCACGACCAGCTCGTCCCTGCGGAAATCCTTCTGCGTGCGCCGCGCCCGCTCCAGCCACACGGCCGGATCGAGGGTGTCGATATAGGCGCGCAGCACGTCGAGGTCGCCCACCGAGGCGGCGTGCTGCACCAGCCGGAAGGCCCGGGAGAAGCGCACCGAATCGCGGCGCATGTCGCGGAACAGGTCCGGGCCGCGCTGGGCGGCCCGGCCGATCCCGTGCAGGGAATTCGCCAGGAAGCCGAGCTGGTGCAGGATCGCGTTGTTGGGGATCGCCCGCATCTGGCGCGGATGGGTGATCCGCGCCGGGCCGCCATTGTCGGTCTGGCGTGCCACCGGACGTGAGCCGGTCCGGTCGATCAGGCTCGGGCCGAAGGTGCCGAGCAGGGCGGCGTAGCCCGGATCGTCGACCAGCGCCTCCATGTCCTGGCGGGCCGCGGTGAAGAATTCGAGGGCGAAATCCGGCTCGGCGTAGATCGGATCGACCTTGGCGTCGGCCGCCTTGGGATGGTCGTTCAGGGCGTAGTCCGAGAACGAATCCTCCTCCGTCACGTCGAGCGCGTAGACGTGCTCGGCGATGCGGGCGACGCTGGCGCGGGCCAGCGCCTCGGTGCCGTACAGCAGGTAGCCGTCGGTGCCCTGGAAGCTCGATTCGAGCCGGACCCGGATGCCGGCCTTGCGGGCCCGGTCCCGCGCATCCTCGGGGGCGAGGTAGGCGAGGCGGTCGCGCAGGGAGGTCGGATGGGCGCCGCGCCCGATCGATTCGCCGTGCGTGTCGAAGATCGCGAGCTCGACGTCGGACAGGCCGTTCTGGACCAGCATCTCGGTGATGCGCAGCCGCAGTCGCTCGATCCAGAAGGTCGCCGCAAGCTGGCCGACATAGCGGCCCGAATCGGAATAGCCGAACTGCACGGTCAGCCGGCCGATGCGCTTCAGATACTGGCGCCAGTGGGGGTTGCGCAGGGCGTCGTCGAGCACCCGAATGCCCTGTTCGAGGGCGCTTGCCGTCTCGAACAGCGGCGTGATCTCCAGCTTGTCGGCGATGCCGTAGTGCCGCGCCAGCCAGAGGGCGGCCAGCAGGGTGTAGCCGGTCTCGGTCTCGGCGATGAGGAAGCGCACCGGATGGGTGCCGTCGACGTGCTTGAGGATCTGGGCGATCGTCATCATCAGCCGGGCGGCCGAGGCCCGCTCGGCCGCGAGCGCCCCGAAATCGACGGCGACCGGCCGGACATCGTTCAGCAGGGTGTGGATCGTCGCGAGGTGCGACCGGCGCCGGGCCGCGTCGGTGGGCTCGCCTTCGAGGTCGATCACCCGGCGTACCGCATTGTGGATCTGGCTGGCGTTCAGCCGGAAATGCGGCAGGGCGTTCGACAGGCCGTGCGTCGCGACGCCCGCGCGCAGGACCGCGATCCGCCGTCTGTCGGCCCCGTCGTCGGCAGCCTCGAGGGCCTTGGTCAGCGCGGCGACGAGGGCGCCCGCGTCGGTCTGGGCGCGCTCGCGCTCGATGATGAGGGCCAGGGCGAAGCGGTGCACCGCCTCGAGGGACGGCTGGTCGCCGAGGCGCGGCGCCACGGTGAGCTGGCGGTTCACCGCTGCCAGCGCGTTCTCGGCGAGGGCACGGACCTCCCGGCACGCGGGACTCGCGGGCAGATCGCGCATCACCCGGTCGAACTGCATCCGCTTCGAGATCAGCCGGTAGCGGAGGGTGTCCCACCATCCGATGTCGGTCCGCCCGTCCGTGTCGCAGCCGACCCAGCTGGCGATGGCGAAGGGGCGGGGCGTCAGTTCGGTCCAGCGGTCGGGCCAGCGGGCGCGGGCGGCGTCGAGCAGGGCGCCGTTGAAGGCGTCGAGGGCGAGCCGCCCGTTATTGGCCGCCGCGCAGGCCTGCTCGAACTCGACGTCGAGGGTGATCGGCGCGTCCGGCCGCGTGGACAAAGTCGCCGCCCGTTCGATCAGCCCGGCGCGGGCCGCAGCGTCGGGCAGGCTCGCGGCCTCGGCGAGGAGGCCGGCGACCGCCCGGGGCATGCCGAAGGTGGGATGGGCGGTGAACACCACCGCGAAGGCGGTGCGGTGGATGAGGGCCGCGAAGGCCTCGACGCTGTCCGACCGGTCGGGGATTGCCGCCACGAGACGGGCGGGAATCCCCGCCTGCGGATCCTCGGGGCTGGCATCGAGCCCGACATAGGCCCGCAGCCGCTCCGCCCGGGCCGCCAGGGCTTCGGCGCGCAGGCGCACGAACAGGCCGTCCAGGTCGCCTGCCGAGATCTCGTTCCTGTCGAACCGCCGGGTGATCGCCAGGGTTACCGCCAGGACGGGATTGCGGAACGGGTCCTCGCGGGCCTGTTCCCGGGCCGCCTCAATCAGTCCGAGGAGGTGCGCCTCCAGTTCCTCGGGCTCGCGGCTCGGCTCGTGCTGCATCGGTCGGTCCCGGCTCCGGTCTGCCCGCATCTACCCGGTCCGGCGGCGCACGCAAGGAGCGTTCCGCACGCGATCGGGGACGCGATCGGACACGCGACGGGGTGGCGGCGGCCTGAACCGCAGGTTAGAGCTTGCCTCCTTATGGAGCGCCTGTTCATCATCCTGGCCATCCTGGTTTTCGCCATCGCCGTCGTCGCCGTCGCCGCGATGGTGGCTCGCGGCCGGCGCGAGCCCCTGCGCATGGGCTCCGACCTCGATCTTGAGGACGAGGATCTGCTCATCGGCTCGGTCGGTCCCCGCAGGAGCCCGATCGACCGCAGCGCACAGGTGCTCGATCCGCGAGTGCTCGATCTGGAAGCGATGGAATTGGAACCGATCCGCGCCCTCGACAGGACGCAGCGCAGCGAGGCGCTCCACCGCGATCCGTCCGGAGGCAGCCGATGACGGTGAGCCTGCGCGGGGCGACCGGTCTGCTGCTGGCCGGCCCCCTCTACCTGACGATGGCGCAGTCCGTTTCGGCCGCGCCGGGCGGAAAGCCGCCTGCGCCGGACGTTCCGACACAGACCGCGCCCGCTGCGCCGGCTCCCGCCCCGGAGCCGAGTGCCCCTCAGGCGACGAGCCCGACGCCGGCGGCCGGCCCGACCCTCGAGCAGCCCTGTGGGACCCAGGCGGCCCGGTTCGAGAGCGGCAAGGGCTTCAAGATGGTGATCACGCGGTCCGGGCAGATCCGCACGACGAACCCGCTCAGGCCGCTGACGCCCGAACTGAACGAGGTGCTGCAGGTCGTGATTGCCGGGAAGGTCGCCACCGCCTACGGGCCTGACTTCACGACGCTGCGGCGCGGCGGCGCCCCGGCGGGGATCGAGGCGATGCTCGGCGGCCCGATTCGCTGGCAGTCGACGCTGCCGACCTTCCCCGATCCGATCGCGATCGTCACCGAGGAGGGCACGCCGCTGGCGCAGCTCACCTTCCGCGCCTGCGAGACGCCGCCCGCCGTCAAGGCGCCGAAGGAGCCGAAGGCCGAAGCCCGCAAGAAGGCGCCCCGGCACGCGGCGCCGAAGGCCGCCGCGGCCCCGAAGACGCCCCCCGGCTTCTCCATGCCTCAGGGGGCGATCGCCGAGTAGCGGCTACTTCTGCTTGGCGATGACCTTGTCCTTGATGCCGTCGTAGACGGTCTTCGGGATGATCTTCTTGGAGACGAGATCGTCCTTCCCGCGATACGGCCGCCCCTTGATGATCGCGGCCGCGCGCGCCGCGCCGATACCCGGCAGGGCGTCGAGTTCCTCGCTGCTGGCGCTGTTGAGGTCGATGAGAGCGCCCTTTGCGGCGTTGGGCGATCCGGCCACCGGTGCGCTCGGTGCCATGGGCTTCGCGGGGGCCGTCGGCGCTGCGGTCGTCGGCGTCTGGGGCGCCTGCGCCAGGGCGGGGGCCGCCACGAGGCTCGACAGGAGGGCGAGAAGGGCGAGGGTCTTGGTGGAGGAAGCCATGGCGTTCTCCCGAAGGACGCGGCCCGCTGCGCGGTGCCGTCGTGGCAGATCTGCGACGGCCTGCTTGAACCCGCGCTTAACGCCCGCGCTTAACGGTTGTGGTCCGGCACCCCTAGCCACGGGCCGGCGCCGGAGTTATAAGCCCGCCCTCATCCGTATCCCGCGGTGTGCGTGGCGATCCTCGATTGAGGAGCCGCCCGCGCGCCGCTTTGTCCGCGGCGTCACGAAGGATCCTGCCATGGCCGTTCCGAAGCGAAAGACTTCCCCCTCCCGCCGCGGCATGCGCCGCTCGGCCGACGCCCTGAAGGCGCCGACCTATGTCGAGGACAAGGATTCGGGCGAGCTGCGCCGTCCGCACCACATCGACCTGAAGACCGGCATGTATCGCGGCCGTCAGGTTCTCAAGGTGAAGTCCGCCGAGGCCTGAGCCTCGCGAAGGCGGCGCCTCAGGCGAGGCGCCGCGCGGCCTCCGCGTAGCGCGCGGCGGCCATCTGGGTCCGTGTCAGGCGTGACGGCAGCAGCGTCGGATCGTCGGCCGTGAGCAGCTGGGCGACAAAGCCGGCGCGGGGTCTTCCTTGGCCCGCGCGATCCGCCGGCCGACCCTCCGGTTCCCCCTCGGACCGCCCCCCATCGATCACCACCAGCGCCTGGGCTGCGGTCTCGGCCGGCTCCGGAGCCGCGTCCGGCTCCGACACCGGCTTGCGCCGGGTGGAGCGGACCTGTGTCGGGCCGAGACGGCTGACTGTTCCGATACGCACCATGCGCACACCTTTCGCACGTTTCCGTGCCGATGTCGCAAAGGTGGGGCCGGTGTTTACTAATCGTCAACCCTTTGTTCGGTCGCGCCGACGGGAATTTACTTTTTCGCCAGCGCTTCGAGCCGCTGCTGCATCTCCAGCATCTGGCGCTTGAGATCGTCCAGTTCGCCCCCGGCATAGGGCGTGGGCTGTGTCGGCGCCGGGGGCTGCGTCCCGGGGGCGGGCGGTCCGAAGCCTGTGAACATCTTCATGGCGTCGCCGAAGAAGTTCATGTTGGTGCGCACCTGCTGCTCGATCGCGTTCTGGAACGCCGACGGACCGAAGCTCTGAGCGAATTTCTCGCGGAGCCCGTCCTGATCCTTGGCAAAATTCGCCATCGAGAATTCGAGGAAGCTCGGCACCATTGTGCGCATGCTGTCGCCGTAGAAGCGGATCAGCTGGCGCAGAAAGGCCACCGGGAGCAGGTTCTCGGCACCGGCCTTGTTCTCCTGCTCGAAGATGATCTGCGTGAGGACCGAGCGGGTGATGTCGTCGCCGGTGCGCGCGTCGTACACGACGAAATCCTCGCCGTTCTGGACCATCGTGGCGAGGTCCTCCAGCGTCACGTAGGTCGAGGTACCTGTGTGATAGAGGCGCCGGTTGGCGTACTTCTTGATGACGGTCTGGGTGGCCTTGACGGTATCCGCCATCGGGAACGGCCTTTCTGGACTCGGGACCGGGGGGCGTTGCAGACGCGCGGTGCAGTCTGGCGGGGCTGTCTTCGCGCCCGCAGCACGATCCTTAAAGCCTTCCCCGGGCGCAGAAAACAGCAAACTGCACCTCTTCAACGCAGAATAATGCAGAGGGTGTGGGGCCGGAGCGCCATTTCAGTTTCGCGGACGCGTCATCGGCACGTTTTGGCGCTTTGATAGACAACCTTGACTTCGCCCATCTCAAGCCCTTCATCCCAGGGCCGGCACAGAGCGCGCCCCAAAACGTGGAAGGCGCGCCGGCTCGCGAGAGGAGAACGTTCACATGGCAGGCAGCGAAGAGATCGTCATCGTCGGGGCCGCGCGCACGCCGGTCGGCTCGTTCGGCGGCGCCTTCGGGGCGGTGCCGGCCCATGAGCTCGGTGCGACCGCCATCAAGGCCGCCCTCGAGCGGGCCAAGGTCTCGCCCGACGATGTGGATGAGGTGATCTTTGGCCAGGTCCTCACCGCGGGCGCCGGCCAGAATCCCGCCCGTCAGGCGGCCATCAAGGCCGGCATTCCCGAGAAGGCCACCGCCTGGGGCCTCAACCAGGTCTGCGGCTCGGGCCTGCGCACGGTCGCGATCGGCATGCAGCAGATCGCCAACGGCGACGCCAAGGTCATCGTCGCCGGCGGCCAGGAATCGATGTCGCTCTCGCCCCACGCGCAGTACCTGCGCGGCGGCCAGAAGATGGGCGACGTCAAGCTCGTCGACACGATGATCAAGGACGGGCTCTGGGACGCCTTCAACGGCTACCACATGGGTCAGACCGCCGAGAACGTCGCCCAGGCCTTCCAGCTCACCCGCGAGCAGCAGGACCAGTTCGCGACCCGCTCGCAGAACAAGGCCGAGGCCGCCCGCAAGGAGGGCCGCTTCAAGGACGAGATCGTCCCCGTCACCGTGCCGGGCAAGAAGGGCGACACCGTCGTCGACACCGACGAGTACATCCGCGACGGCGCCACCATCGAGGCCATGGCCAAGCTGAAGCCGGCCTTCGCCAAGGACGGCACCGTGACGGCCGCCAACGCCTCGGGCCTCAACGACGGCGCCGCCGCCCTCGTGCTGATGTCGGCCTCGGAGGCCGAGCGCCGCGGCCTGACCCCGCTCGCCAAGATCAAGTCCTGGGCGACCGCGGGCGTCGATCCCAAGGTGATGGGCACCGGCCCGATCCCGGCTTCCCGCAAGGCCCTGGAGAAGGCCGGCTGGAAGCCCTCCGACCTCGACCTGATCGAGGCCAACGAGGCCTTCGCGGCTCAGGCGCTGGCGGTGAACAAGGATATGGGCTGGGACGACGCGAAGGTGAACGTCAACGGCGGCGCCATCGCCATCGGCCACCCGATCGGCGCGTCCGGCGCCCGCGTCCTCGTCACGCTGCTGCACGAGATGAAGCGCCGCGACGCCAAGAAGGGCCTCGCCACCCTCTGCATCGGCGGCGGCATGGGCGTCGCGATGTGCATCGAGCGGACCTGAGCGCAGCGGGGCGTCAGCCCCGCTGGACAACTTAGACTTAAGGCCGAGATCACAAAAATTCGCGTGCGGACGCCATCCGCACGCGGCATCACGGGATGCGCACAGGAGGAAACAATGGCTCAAGGACGCGTCGCCCTGGTCACGGGCGGCACTCGCGGTATCGGCGCGGCGATCTCGAAGCGGCTCAAGGACAAGGGCTATCGGGTCGCGGCCAATTACGGCGGCAACGACGAGGCGGCCAACGCCTTCAAGGCCGAGACCGGCATCCCGGTCTTCAAGTTCGACGTGGGCGATCTCGCGAGCTGCGAGGCCGGCATCAAGGCCGTCGAGGCCGAGCTGGGGCCGATCGAGGTGCTGGTGAATAACGCCGGCATCACGCGGGACGGTGCCTTCCACAAGATGACCTTCGACAAGTGGCAGGCGGTCATCAAGACCAACCTCGACTCGATGTTCACCTGCACGCGTCCGCTGATCGAGGGCATGCGCAGCCGCAACTTCGGCCGCATCATCATCATCTCGTCGATCAACGGCCAGAAGGGCCAGGCCGGCCAGACCAACTACTCGGCCGCCAAGGCCGGCGTGATCGGCTTCGCCAAGGCCCTGGCGCAGGAGAGCGCGTCCAAGGGCATCACGGTGAACGTGATCGCGCCGGGCTACATCGCCACCGAGATGGTGATGGCGGTGCCGGAGGAGATCCGCAACAAGATCATCTCCACGATTCCCACGGGTCGCCTGGGCGAAGCCAGCGAGATCGCGCACGCGGTCGAGTACCTCGCCAGCGACGAGGCCGGCTTCGTGAACGGTTCGACGCTGACCATCAACGGCGGCCAGCACTTCGTCTGATCGCCAGCGGGCGCGCCGGATTGATCCGGCGCGCCCGACGCAGGGCCGAGGCCCCCGCGGCCGGTCCCTCTCGCGTCCGATCGCTTCGATGACGGCCGCCTCGGGCTGCGCCTCATCGAGTGCGCCGCGCAGCCGGCGCGCCGCCCGTTCCCCATCGGGGCGCGCTTCGCCCGTGCAGACCGTCGCCGCGGCCAGAGTCCGGCGGCGCCCGCTGATCGCCCGAGTGCCAGACGCCGCGCGGATCCCGCAGATCGGCGACGCGGACGATCTGACCCGGCAAGCCTGACGAAAGTCCTACCTGGCCTGCGCGGTCTCCGCGCGGCTTCGGGATAACGGGCATTGCGGGCAGCGATCGGCCCCGGCGCCCGCGTGTTCTGCGACACGAACAATTCGACCTGCCTCGTATAGACCTTCTTTCATCGGCTCGCGGATGGTCCTGCCGACAGAAATCGAGGTCCCGGGCGTCATGAACAACTGGTTTCACGGTAAATTCGGCGTTCATTTTATCGGTGGCGGCCAGGACAGTTCTTTGCGCGATACGGCTTCGCGTGCCGGCCAGAGCGAGGGCAGCCTCAACCGCACGCTGCCCACCGTCGCGAAGCTCGGTCTCGCCGCGGCCTGCGCCCTGGGCTTGGCCGCCTGCGTCACGCCGCAGGAGCGCCACGCGATGGATCAGAACCAGTGCTACGCCTTCGGCTTCGAGCCCGACACCGACGGCTTTGCCGAGTGCATGATGGGCCTCCATCAGCAGCGCGCCGTCGCCCAGGCCAACAGCAACCTGTATTGGCAGGCGCAGCTCGCCGAGCAGAACCGCCGCCGCGAGGCCCGGCAGGATCTCTACAAGATCGCTAGCCTGCAGCGGAGCGGCGACCCCCGCTTCCCCATCTGCGGCGCCTCGTCCGATGGCGGCATGGATCGCCGGACCATGACTTGGTACGGCCCGAACTGCCGCGCCCGCTGACCGCTATCAGGGAGATCGACGATGTCGGACGTCATCACGCCGCGGCCGGGGAACGCCAGCACGTTCATCTTCGCCACGACGGCGATGTTCGCGGCCACGATCGGGATGGTCACGCAGGACTGGGGATGGTTCGTCTTGGCGATGCTCGGAAGTGCCGGGGTGCAGTGCGTGATCTACATGCCGCTTCAGCGATGGTTCGGCTGGAAGCCGCTCGATTTCGGCCATCTGGGTCATCTCGTCCTGCTGCTCTCCCCGCTCTGAGACGCCCATCCCCGGCAGCGCCCCAAGGGGCTGCTGCCGGTTCTCCGGATCGCTCACCCCGAGACAACACTCATGACGCTCGCCCTGATCATCACCGGCTTCCTCATCGTCAACTTCATGATGGCCGGCGTCTTCTCCCTCGTAGCCCTGTGGGCCGACTGAGCCGCACTCCTTAGGGCGCGCCGACGCAGTTGGCGTAGAAGGTCGTGGTCGCAGGCCAGTCGGAGAAGACGCCCAGCACGCCCACCTGCCCGTGCAGGACATCGAGCAGCCGCAGGATGTCGCCGTCGCCGGTCACCACCGGCTTGATCGATTGATAATAGTACCCGCCGCCGCCCTTCAGGGGGCCCGAGCGCTCCAGGGACCACGCGATCAGGCCCAGGCCGGCCTTCTTCGCCTCCCGGGCGTAGGTCGAGGGCTCGATCGTCCCGTCAGGCCCCGGCCGCACCAGCATCCAGAGCGGCGGCGCCAGGATCTTCACGCCCTTCTGCGCGAGTTCGGTCATGCCGGGCTGCCACGTGGCGGGCTTCTCCGGGTCGAAACCCTTCGCGGTCTCGTCGCGGTCGTCGAGGAAGATCGCCTGGCGGCCGAAATCCGGATCCTTCTCCAGCCAGTACAGGATGTCCCGCAGCTGGAAGCTCTGCGGATAGACGTCGGAGGCCGGGATGCCGGCCTGCCGGTACTCGTCGATCAGCTGCTGGGCGTACATGTCCTGGGTGTAGGTGCCGTCGAACGGCATCGGCACCTGGGGGGCCTTCAATTCGGGGGTGAACTTCCGCCCCAGCCCCTTCACCAGCGCGATGTACTCCTTGTGGGACATCAGCGTGCCGGTGCCGGCGTAGAGATCGGTACGCCAGCGCGGGGTCGCGTTCATGTAGGCCGTCACGCTGGTGGCGTCCGGATCGGCGGCGTCCATCTTCCCGTTCAGCGACTTGAACTCGTCCAGCGTCAGGTCGCTGGTGCAGCACTTGGCCGAGGCCTTGCGGCCGGTGGCCGGATCGGCCGGCGTGAAGCCCTGCGTGCATTTCGCCGCGAGTTCGGGCCGGGCCAGGATGTCGGTGGTCGTGTGCAGATCGCACTGGCTGTGACGGCAGACGAGCTGGCGGTCCTTGGTGAAGGCCACGTCGCACTCGATGATCCCGGCGCCCATCCGGTCGGCGGCGAGCACCCCCTCCCGTGTATGCTCCGGAAACATCAGCGGCGCGCCGCGATGCGAGATCGAGAAGGTCCTGGGCGTGTAGGTCCGGTCGATTCCGCAGGCGGCGAGCGTGTCCTTGAGCGGGCCGGGCTTCAACTGGTCGACGAGGTAGAAGGGCCGCGGCCCGAGCTGGGCGGCCTCGCCGGCGAGGCCGGGTCCCGCCCCCAGGAGCAGCCCCAGCCCGATCATGAACGCACGCATCGCGAACCTCCCGTTTCAGGTCGCCGGTAGAGGGCCACGGTGACAGCGGCGTGACCCCGGTCTCGCCGACTCGGAAGCGGCGTGATAGCGGCACGCCATGACCGCGCCTGCATCGATCTCGACCCTGCGCACGCAGAGCGCAACCGCCACTGTCGCGGGCTTCGGTGCGATCCTGCTGTGGTCGCTGCTCGCCCTGTTCACGGCCGCCTCCGGGACGGTGCCGCCGTTCCAGCTCGCCGCCATGACCTTCCTGATCGGCGGCCTGTGCGGCTGCGCGACCTGGATCGTCCGGCCGAGCCGCGCCCGCGCCCTGATCCAGCCCTGGCCGGTCTGGCTGCTCGGGGTCGGAGGCCTGTTCGGCTACCACGCCCTTTACTTCAGCGCCCTGCGCCTCGCGCCGCCGGCCGAGGCCGGGCTGATCAACTATCTCTGGCCGCTGCTGATCGTCCTGTTCTCGGCCCGCCTGCCGGGCTCGGGCGGGTTGCGCCCGGGCCATCTCATCGGGGCGATCCTCGGTCTCGCCGGCGTCGCGGCCCTGTTCGCCGGACGGGCCGATCTCACCTTCGCTGCGGGCGCGCTGCCGGGCTACGCGGCCTCCCTGGCGGCGGCCTTCGTCTGGGCCGGATACTCGGTGCTCTCGGCCCGGGTCGGGCAGGTGCCGACCGACGCGGTCGCAGGGTTCTGCCTCGCCACGGCGGCGCTCAGCCTCGCGTGCCATCTGGCCTTCGAGGCGACGGTCTGGCCGGCCGATGCGGTGCAATGGGGCGCCGTGCTCCTGCTGGGTCTCGGGCCCGTGGGGGCGGCCTTCTATCTCTGGGATATCGGCTGCAAGCGCGGCGACGTCCGGCTCCTCGGTGTCACGGCCTACGCGGCGCCGGTCCTCTCGACGCTGATCCTGGTGGCGGCGGGCTATGCCAGCCCGAGCCCCGCCCTGGCGGTCGCCTGCCTGCTCATCGTGGCGGGGGCGCTCACGGCGGTGCGGACGTCGCGGACGTCGCGGACGGCGCCGAAGCGAGGCTAGCGCCGCGGCGTCGGCCGCCAGTCCGGCGGCGCCATCTCGAAGCCGGCGAAGTCGAAGCCCGGCGAGACCGTGCAACCGACGAGCGTCCAGGCGCCCAGGCTGGTGGCGGTCTGCCAGTGGCCGGTCGGCACGACGCATTGCGGGCGCTGCCCCGCGGCGAGATCCGGGCCGAGATGCTGGGCCGTGGCGTCGTGCCCGTTGGGGCTCGTGGTGATCACGAGCGGCGCGCCGGCATGCCAGTGCCAGATCTCGGTGGCGTCGACCCGGTGCCACGCCGAGACCTCGCCGAGATCCAGCAGAAAGTAGATTGCCGTGCCGACCGAGCGCCCCTCCACCGTGCGGGGATCGCGAAAGGTCTCGCGGTAATGGCCGCCCTCGGGATGGGGTTTCAGCCCCAGCGTCGCGATCACCTCGGCTGCCGTCATGATCCGCCTCTCCATCCGCCGGGCCGGCGTCCGGCCGGCCGCTTGCCGGCACTGGACGCCGATGCTACCGGCCGAAAAACCCGTAAGGTCCGAAAAAGATGCCGAGCCCCACCGTACGTCTCCACCGCGGCGACCTGCCCGCCGATTACGATGCGGGCCGGGCGGTGGCCATCGACACAGAGACGCTCGGGCTCAACCCGCATCGGGATCGTCTCTGCGTGGTGCAGCTCTCCACCGGCGACGGGACGGCCGACGTGGTCCAGATCCCGCAAGACGGTCCGGAGCCGGTGATGCTCAAGCGCGTCCTGGCCGATCCGGAAATCCTCAAGATCTTCCACTTCGCGCGGTTCGACGTGGCGGTCCTGTATCGGGCGCTCGGGGTGATGCCAACGCCGGTCTACTGCACCAAGATCGCCTCGAAGCTCGCCCGGACCTATACGGATCGCCACGGCCTGAAGGACGTGGTCCGCGAACTCGTCGGCGTCGACCTGTCGAAGCAGCAGCAATCCTCGGATTGGGGCGCCGAGAATCTGTCGCAGGCCCAGCTCGATTACGCGGCGTCGGACGTGCTCCACCTTCACGCGGCCCGCGACCGGCTCGACGCGATGCTGGCCCGGGAAGGGCGCAGCGATCTCGCGGCCGCCTGTTTCGCTTTCCTGCCGACCCGGGCCCGCCTCGATCTCGACGGCTGGCCCGAGACCGACATCTTCGCGCATACTTGAGGAGGCGGAGGATTCTGCACACTTCCTGTGCGGAGTGAGACTTTCCTGTCACCGCACCGCGATGTGTCGCTGGTAAGTTGTGGTTGCCAGGGCTTCCGGGTCCCGGCCAGTCCCTCCTCGCCGGTCACCCACCCGATCAGGCCGGCGAGGAGGGTCCGTCGTGCTCAGGTCAGCGTCCGCGGGCCGGACGGCGTCGTGATCCGGGCGGTCCAGCGCGGGCCGGGGCCCGCCACGACCCGCGGCGGATCGGCGAGGCCGAGCGCGGCGTGCAGCTCCGTGACGGCGTCGGGATCCGGATGCGTCAGGATGAGCGCCTCCAGACCAGCGCCGAGATCCGGCATCCGCCCCGCCGGATTCCCGCTTTGCCCCCAATCCATGACGCACGGCGCTGCCCCGTCCGCCGGCCACACCCCGCCCGGGGGCACCGCGAAGCGCCAGGACAGGTCGCCGCGGGTCATCGTCGCCGCGGCGCCGAGGAGCGCGCCATGGGCGGCGAGAACGCCGTCGAGATCGTCCGTGCGGGCGACGAAGCCGCGCAGCCGCCGGCCCGAATCCCAGTCGGCCCGCACCCGTGCGGCATCGCCGAGGCCGAACCAGCGCGCCCGCGGCGGGACCGGCGCCTCGGGATCGACAGCGATCACCTCCAGGAACGTGGCGTCGCCGAGACGCATCAGATGGTTGCGGGTGCCCATCTCGCGGTGGCGCCCGCCTTCCGGCATCGTCAGGCCGAGGCAATCCCGGACATGCGCCACGCCTTCCGCGAGATCGGGCGCGACGACGACGAGGTGGTCGAGGGTAAGCATCGGGCGGGCTCCGTGTGACCGCTAGCGCCTGGGCGGCCGGCGGCCAGGGCATTCCCGGGGCCGCGCAGGTCCCGACCCGGCCTTCGTGCTGACGGGCGCCGCAAAATCAGGTGGGGATGGGTAACTCCGGAACGTCCCCAAGAAAAAGGCCGGGGCCCCGCGAGAGGCCCCGGCCTGGGAGAGATCCGGGCCGGGCATCGTGCCCGGCCCGCACTCACCTTACAGCGAGTAGTACTGCACGAACTCGATCGGGTGCGGGGTCATCTCGTAGCGCAGCACCTCGGTCATCTTCAGCTCGATGAACGAGTCGATCTGGTCGTCCGAGAACACGCCGCCCTCCTTGAGGAAGGCCCGGTCCTTGTCGAGGTTGGCGAGCGCCTCGCGGAGCGAGCCGCACACGGTCGGGATCTTCTTCAGCTCCCGCGGCGGCAGCTCGTAGAGATCCTTGTCCATGGCCGGACCCGGGTCGATCTTGTTGCGGATGCCGTCGAGGCCGGCCATCAGCAGCGCCGAGAAGGCGAGGTAGGGGTTCGCCATCGGGTCGGGGAAGCGGACCTCCACGCGCTTGGCCTTCGGGCTCTTGGTCCACGGGATGCGGCAGGAGGCCGAGCGGTTGCGCGCCGAGTAGGCCAGCAGCACCGGCGCCTCGTAGCCCGGCACCAGGCGCTTGTACGAGTTGGTCGACGGGTTGGTGAAGGCGTTCAGCGCCTTGGCGTGCTTGATGATGCCGCCGATGTACCAGAGGCACTCCTGGGAGAGGCCGGCATACTTGTCGCCGGCGAAGACCGGCTTGCCGTCCTTCCAGATCGACTGGTGGACGTGCATGCCCGAGCCGTTGTCGCCGTAGACGGGCTTGGGCATGAACGTCGCCGACTTGCCGTAGCTCTGCGCGACGTTGTGGATGCAGTACTTGTAAATCTGCATGTGGTCGGCGAGCAGGGTCAGCGTGTCGAACTTCATGCCGAGCTCGTGCTGGGCCGAGGCCACCTCGTGGTGGTGCTTCTCGACCTTCACGCCCATGGACTGCATGGCCGCGAGCATCTCGCCGCGCATGTCCTGCGCCGAATCCTGCGGCGGGACGGGGAAGTAGCCGCCCTTGGTCTGCACCCGGTGGCCGAGGTTGCCGCCCTCGTAATCGGTGAAGCCGTTGGTCGGCAGCTCGGTGGAGTCGAGCTCGAAGCCGGTGCGGTAGGGGTCGGCGCCGAACTTCACGTCGTCGAACACGAAGAACTCGGCCTCGGGGCCGACATAGATCGTGTCGCCGATGCCGGTCTGCTGCAGGTAGGCCTCGGCGCGCTTGGCGGTGCCGCGCGGGTCGCGGCCGTAGGGCTCGCCGGTGGCCGGCTCCAGCACGTCGCACACGATCGACATGGTCGCGGCCGAGAAGAACGGATCCAGGGTGGCGGTCACCGGATCCGGCATCAGCAGCATGTCGGACTCGTTGATCGCCTTCCAGCCGGCGATCGAGGAGCCGTCGAACATGGTGCCCTCGTCGAAGATCTCCTCGTCGATGAGCGACACGTCGAACGTGACGTGCTGCCACTTGCCGCGCGGGTCGGTGAACCGGAAGTCCACGTAGCGCACGTCGTTGTCCCGGATCGTCTTCAGCACCTCGGCCGCAGTGGTCATCGTGGGCATCCTCCAGGGATCTCTGAATCGTCTCTCGGGGCGCACCCGCACGCGGTCGCGTGCGCCGGCAAGCGGGGCTTGATATCCGGCGCGGGCGTGCCTTGCCACCCGCCGGGCCCCGGAATCGGCGGCCGGATAGAACGATCGGTCCGCGATTGCGTCCGATCTCGAAACCGTGATCGCGCCATACCGTTTCTAGGGCACCGTTGTTCTCCGGCAATGGCCCTGCTGGCACGATCCATGCGAAGGCGGCCGCAGCCGTCGACGAGGCGGCAAGCCGTTCGCGTCTTCCCGGGTTGCCCAGGTCGCGCATCGATACGGACGAGAGAACCGGAATGACCAAATATAAGCTCGAGTACATATGGCTCGACGGGTACACGCCGACCCCGAACCTCCGCGGTAAGACGCAGATCAAGGAATTCGACAGCTTCCCGACCCTCGAGCAGCTCCCGATGTGGGGCTTCGACGGCTCGTCCACCAAGCAGGCCGAGGGCGGCAGCTCCGACTGCATGCTGAAGCCCGTGCGCCACTTCCCCGACCCGGCCCGCAAGAACGGCGTGCTGGTGATGTGCGAAGTGATGATGCCGGACGGCGTGACCCCGCACGAATCCAACAAGCGCGCCACCATCCTGGACGATGCCGGCGCCTGGTTCGGCTTCGAGCAGGAGTACTTCCTGTACAAGGACGGCCGCCCGCTCGGCTTCCCGGCCTCCGGCTACCCGGCGCCGCAGGGCCCGTACTACACCGGCGTCGGCTACTCGAACGTCGGCGACGTCGCCCGCAAGATCGTCGAGGAGCACCTCGACCTCTGCCTCGATGCCGGCATCAACCACGAGGGCATCAACGCCGAGGTGGCCAAGGGCCAGTGGGAGTTCCAGATCTTCGGCAAGGGCTCCAAGAAGGCCGCCGACGAGATGTGGATGGCCCGCTACCTCCTGCAGCGCCTCTGCGAGAAGTACGGCATCGACGTCGAGTACCATTGCAAGCCGCTCGGCGACACCGACTGGAACGGGTCGGGCATGCACTGCAACTTCTCGACCGCGTTCATGCGCGAGCACGGCGGTAAGGCGTATTTCGAGAAGCTCATGGAGGCGTTCAAGAACGCCCGCGAGGAGCACATCGCCGTCTACGGTCCGGACAACCACATGCGCCTGACCGGCAAGCACGAGACCGCCTCGATCCACGAGTTCTCGTACGGCGTGGCCGATCGCGGCGCCTCGATCCGCGTGCCGCATTCCTTCGTGAACAACGGCTACAAGGGCTACCTCGAGGATCGCCGTCCGAACTCCCAGGGCGACCCCTACCAGATCGCCTCGCAGGTGCTGAAGACGATCGCTTCCGTGCCGGCCGAGGCCGCTGCAGCCGCGTAAGACGCGGGGGAAGCGTCAGAGCTTCTCACAGAACGAACGAAGCCGGGCCCTCGGGTCCGGCTTCGCCGTTTCCGGATCGGGTGGGCCGGTCCGTGACCCGTGCCAGCGCTCCAGGATAGCGAGCTCCGCTCGGCGGCCCTGTAACGTATGGGTATCGCGGGGTGCGTGGACGGGCGGAACGCCCGAGTTTCGGGTCTCAGGATCGGCGCGGGCGCTCGTCGTCGCGGATCGCCGCCTCGTGGTACCACGCGCCGCCGCCGAGGCTCGGCACGGGTGCGGGTTTCGCGTCCGGAGCGGCCCGCGCGGTCAGGCGCGAGCGCCGGAACGCGGACAGATCGTAGATCTTGGCGCTCTCGCGCGGGTCCGTCGCGGCCATCGCACATCCTCCTGCATCGGGTTCAAGCGGCCGATCAGGCCAGCCGTTCCCGATGATGTGGGGTGTGGAAGGCGGCGCTCCAGTGCGGAGCGCGCCGATGCCGGACATTCGCGCAGTGCGAAATCTTAGGCAGAGAAGCGTTGCGGGAGCGGGACGGCCCGCGTCAGATCGCGTCCGTTCCGGTCTCGCCGGTGCGGATGCGGATCGCTTCCTCGATGGTCGAGACGAAGATCTTGCCGTCGCCGATGCGGCCGGTCTGGGCCGACTTGCGGATCGCCTCGACGGCGCCCTCCACAAGGGCGTCGGACAGAACGATCTCCAGCTTCACCTTGGGCAGGAAGTCGACCACGTATTCGGCGCCCCGGTAGAGCTCCGTATGGCCCTTCTGACGGCCGAAACCCTTCGCCTCGATGACGGTGATGCCCTGGAGACCGACCTCCTGGAGCGCCTCCTTCACTTCGTCGAGCTTGAAAGGCTTGATGATCGCTTCGATCTTCTTCATGCCGCTCGGGCCTGCGCTGCGGTGCCGGGCATTTCTAACATCCTCGTGACGCCTCCGCCATGCCGTTTTCGCGGCGTGCCCAACCATAGTGCCTATTTCATGTGCGATCCACGCACATCCTTCAGGCGCTTCTCCGGTTTTTGGCGCGTTTTTAGTCAGGGCTGATCGGTGCACGGGCAGAGGGGAGGGCGGACATGCGGTTGTTGACGGTCGCGGCGATGAGGCGGGTCGATGCGGCAGCCATCGACGGCGGCGTGCCGGGCCTCCGGCTGATGGAGGCTGCCGGCGCCGCGGTCGCCGCCCGCGCTCGGGCTCGCCTGCCGGCGGGCGGAAAGACGGTCGTCCTGTGCGGACCCGGCAATAACGGAGGCGACGGCTTCGTGGCCGCGCGCCTGCTGGCGGAGGCCGGCTACGGCGTCGACCTCGTCCTTCTTGGTGAGCGTGCGGCGCTGAAAGGGGACGCCGCCCTGGCCGCCGAGGCCTGGACGGGACCGGTGCGTCAGGCCGACGGCAACCCGCTGCCGTCCTGCGACCTCGTGATCGACGCCCTGTTCGGGGCCGGTCTGTCGCGCGATCTCGACGGCGCCGCCCGCGCGCTCGTCGAGGCGGTGAACGCCGCCGGGGTCCCGGTGCTCGCGGTCGACGTGCCGAGCGGGATCGACGGCGATACCGGTGCGGTGCGCGGTGTCGCGATCCGGGCGGTGGAGACCGTGACCTTCGTGGCGTTCAAGCCCGGACACCTGCTCCAACCCGGGCGCAGCCTCTGCGGGCAACTCAGCCTCGCGGATATCGGGACCGGACCGGAGGCGCTCGCGGCCGGTCTGGCCGTCGGCCCGCCGCTCCATCGGAACGGGCCCGACCTGTGGGCCGGAGCCTTCCCGCGGCTCAGCGGATTGAGCCACAAATACACCCGCGGCCACGCCCTCGTGCTGTCCGGGCCGGCCACGAAGACCGGGGCCGCCCGGCTGGCCGCCCGCGGTGCCCTGCGGGTCGGCGCCGGGCTCGTGACCGTCGCGTCGCCGCCCGCGGCGCTCGCCGAGCACGCCGCGCATCTCACGGCGATCATGCTGCGGCCTTGCGAGAGTGCCGATGACCTCGACGACCTGCTCACCGACGAGCGGCTGAATGTGGTTCTGGCCGGTCCGGGACTCGGGACCGGCGAGCCCACCCGGGAACGCGTCGCCGTGGCGGCGGCGGCCGGGCGCGGCCTCGTTCTCGATGCCGACGCGCTGACGAGCTTCGCCGGGCAGGCGCGCCTTCTCGCCGCCCATTTGGCGGATGGCGATGCCCGGGCCGTCCTGACCCCCCATGCCGGCGAGTTCGCGCGGCTCTTCGACGGTACGGCGGCGGCAGGCGCCGCCGACAAGGTCGCGCGGACCCGCGCGGCGGCGGAACTCACCGGCGCCGTCGTGGTCCTCAAGGGCGCCGATACCGTCGTCGCCGCCCCGGACGGCCGCGCGGCGATCAACGACCACGGCAGCCCCTATCTCGGCACTGCGGGCTCCGGGGATGTGCTGGGTGGCCTGATCGCCGGCCTGATGGCCCAGGGCATGGACCCCTTCGAGGCCGCCGCCGCCGGGGTGTGGCTCCACGGCGATGCCGGCCTGCGCCACGGTCCCGGCCTGATCGCCGAGGACATCCCGGAGCTGATGCCGGCGGTGCTCCGGGACCTCGTCGAATCCGCGCTCAGGTGACTTCGAAGACGGTCCACAGGCCGGTGTCGAACCGCTCCAGCACCGTGGCGCTGATCAGCCAGCGCCCCGGATTGTCGGCCAGGAAGCCGATCCGTGCGGTCCTGCCCTCCAGGAGCTGGAACGTGTCCAGCCAGTAGGGCTCCCAGCCATCGTCGAGGGGGTGGAGCAGCCGGAAGCAATGGCCGTGCAGGTGCAGGGCCTGGGGAAAGGCGGTATCGTTGCGCAGGGCCAGCACCACGACCTGGCCGCGCTTCACCGAGAAGATCGGCTGGAGGCCCGTGGTGCCGCTCACACCGTTCACCGACCAGATCTTCTGCGGATCGCCCGTATAGACGGCGTCGGGCGCCGGACCGTCCTTGGCGCCTCCCTTGTCCTTCGGCACGAAGGCGCCGCCGGTGATCACGACGTCGCGGCGCAGGGCGTTCTGGAGCTTGACCTCGGCCGGCAGGCGCTTGTTCTCGCCGATCGGCCCGATCGGCGGCCGCTTCTCGGTGATCTTGGCGCCCTTCGTGGTGACGCTGGCCAGGATGAGGCCCTTGCCGATCAGCGCGTGGATCGCGCAGGTGGCGCCTTCCTCCTCCGGCAGGTCGACGAGCAGGTCGTAGCGGGTTCCCGGCGGGAAGGGCAGGGTGGCCCGGAGCGGCTCGAACGTGTCGGTGGGCTGCCCGTCGACCGCCGCCACATAGACCTTGACGCCTTCGAACTTGATGCGCGTCGCCCGGGCGTTGCAGGCATTGCCGAGGCGCAGGCGGACCCGGGCCCCGGGGCGAACCTCGAAGATGCCCGGCACCGGCTTGCCGTTGACCGTGACGAGGTTGCCGAGGCGCCCGTGTGCGGCCGCGAGCGGAACCTGCCCGAAGGGCATGAGCGTGCCGTCATCCTCGAGCCGCCAATCCTGCAGGACGACGCTGACATCGGCATCGACGGCGGGCGGATTCGCCTCCTCGACGACCAGCATGCCCGCGAGCCCGCGCCCCGACGGTTCGCTCGCCCCCCCGACGACCAACGGCCGGATCAGGTAGGAGCCGGCATCCGGCGGCGTGAACGCGTAGAGGAAGTCGCCGCCCGGCGGGATCGGCGCCTGGGTCACCCCGCCGACGCCGTCCATGGCGTTGACGTTGCGCACCCCGTGCCAGTGCAACGCGAGCGGCTTGTCGGTCCGGTTCTCGACCTTCAGCCGCACCGGCTGGCCGAGCTTGACCCGGACGACGGGCGGCAGGGCCTTGCCGTCGAAGCACCAGACCGGCGTTTCGGGCGCGGGCTCCGGCCGGAATCGAGCCCGGCCGGGGGCCGCCGGCAGGGCGGCCGGTTCCGGTTGCGCCGGAGACGCCGCCCCGTTGCCGGGGGGCGGGCTCGGCGCCTGGGCCCGCGCCGCGTCCGGCACCAGCCCGAAGGCGGCGGCGGTGGCGAGGAGGCTCCGGCGCGACGGCGAGCCGGCGCGCGAATCGGTCGGCGGCACGGGGCGGGATGGCGGCATGGGATCTCGGCTGCGGCTCGCGACGGGTTCGCTCCATAGCGGCGTGTCGGCTCCCGCGCCACAGGGGTAAGTTTTTTGCTGCGGGCCGGCCGGCCCATGCTATAGGGCGCGCTTCCGGCGGCCGGCGATGCGCCGGATGTCGGCGCGCGCGGGCGTGGCGGAACTGGTAGACGCGCTGGATTTAGGTTCCAGTGTCGCAAGACGTGGGGGTTCGAGCCCCTCCGCCCGCACCAGGACGTCTGCTGCGGTAGCGGTCCCCTCGGGACCCTCCGTCCCGTACCCGACATCTCGGCATCCCGGTCCGCGCGAGCACGACGCCGGCCCGCCCGGCGAACCCAGGTTTCTTTGAAGAGCGACGACGACGATGCAGGTGACCGAGATCAACGCCCAGGGGCTGAAGCGCGAGTTTCAGGTTCTGCTGGCCGCCCAGGAACTCGAGGAGCGCCTGACCAACGAGCTGTCCGGCATGAAGGACAAGGTGCAGCTCAAGGGCTTCCGTCCCGGCAAGGTGCCGGTCGCGCATCTGCGCAAGGTCTACGGCCGCTCCGTGATGGCCGAGGTGGTGCAGAACGCCGTCAACGAGGCCAATCGCCAGATCGTCGCCGACAACGGCCTCAAGCTCGCCCTGGAGCCGCAGGTCGAGTTCCCGAGCGATCAGGCCGAGGTCGAGAAGGCGCTCGACGCCAAGGGTGACCTCGCCTTCAAGGTCGCCCTCGAGGTGATGCCGAGCTTCGAACTCGCCGACCTCTCCGACGTCAGCCTGACCAAGCGCGTCGCCAAGCCTTCCGACGCGGAGGTGGACGAGGCCCTGGAGCGCATGGCCGGCCAGGGCCGCCCGTTCGCCGAGCGCGACGAGGGCGCGGAGGCCCAGAGCGGCGACCGCGTCACCATCGACTTCGTCGGCCGCATCGACGGCGAGGAGTTCCAGGGCGGCAAGGGCGAGGGCATCGATCTGGAGCTCGGCTCCGGCTCGTTCATCCCGGGCTTCGAGGACCAGCTCGTCGGCGCCAAGGTCGGCGACAAGCCGCTCGTGAAGGTCACCTTCCCCGAATCCTACGGGGCCGAGCACCTCGCCGGCAAGGACGCCGAGTTCGACGTGACGGTCACGAAGATCCAGGCGCCGGGCGAGGCCAAGGTGGACGACGAGTTCGCTAAGTCCATGGGCATGGAGTCGCTGGAGAAGCTCCGCGAGGCCGTGTCGGAGGCGATCGGCCGCGACTTCGAGGCCGCCACGCGCCGCCGCCTCAAGAAGGACCTCCTCGACGCCCTGGACGGCAAGTACGCCTTCGAGCTGCCTCCGTCCCTGGTGGCGCAGGAATTCGCCGCGGTGTGGGCCCAGGTCGAGCAGGACCTCAAGACGCGCGGCAAGACCTTCGAGGATGAGGACACCACCGAGGAGAAGGCCCAGGCCGAGTACCGGAAGATCGCGGAACGGCGCGTCCGTCTCGGTCTCGTGCTTGCGCAGGTCGGCGAGAGCGCCGATATCAAGGTCTCGGACGAGGAGGTGAACCAGGCCCTCATCGCCCGGGTCCGGCAGTTCCCGGGCCAGGAGCAGCAGGTCTGGGACTTCTACCGGAAGAATGCGCAGGCGCTCGCGGAACTCCGCGCGCCCCTGTTCGAGGAGAAGGTCGTTGACCACGTCCTCGGGCAGGTCAAACTCGTCGAGGAGCCTGTCTCGAAAGAGGCGCTTTTCGCAGACGAAGATGACGACGACACGACCGGCGAGAAGCCGGCAGACAAGGCCGAGGCCAAGACCGAGGCAAAGGCCGACTGAGTCCCGCCCTGTCCGAGCGACGGCGGGCAAGGGTTAGGCGATGGTTAAGCATCGCCGGTGTTCGCTGACATGCCCGGGGCTGCCCTGATTCGCGGCAGCCCCGGGCCTCACTCCTGGGCAGGACGAGATGAGAGATCCGATCGACGTCTACAACAATGCGCTCGTGCCGATGGTCGTCGAGCAATCGAGCCGCGGCGAGCGCGCCTTCGACATCTACTCCCGCCTGCTGCGCGAGCGCATCATCTTCCTCACCGGCCCCGTGGAGGATTACGGCGCGTCGCTGATCGTGGCGCAGCTGCTGTTCCTCGAGGCGGAGAACCCGAAGAAGGAAATTTCCTTCTACATCAACTCCCCCGGCGGCGTGGTCACCTCGGGCCTGTCGATCTACGACACGATGCAGTTCATCCGCTGCCCGGTGACGACGCTGTGCGTCGGCCAGGCCGCCTCCATGGGATCGCTGCTGCTCACCGCCGGCGAGCCCGGCCATCGCTTCGCCCTGCCGAACGCCCGGATCATGGTCCACCAGCCGTCGGGCGGCTTCCAGGGTCAGGCGACCGACATCCTGATCCATGCCCGCGAGATCGAGGCGCTGAAGCGGCGCCTGAACGAGATCTACGTGAAGCACACGGGTCGCGACTACGACACGATCCACACCGCCCTTGAGCGCGACAATTTCATGACCGCGGACGCGGCCAAGGAGTTCGGGCTCATCGACGAGGTGATTGAGAAGCGCCCCGAGCCGGCAGCCGCCTGATCGGATCCGCGACGCCTGACCGCCGCGGCGCGGCCTTGATCCCGCCGCGGCAGCGTGTTTGCATCCGAGATCGGGCCCTTCGGTCAAAGGCGCGCAGCACACTGTTTCTTTAAACGGGCCCCCTACATTCAAACGATGCGCGTCCGCCCCCTTGCCGGCTGCGGACGCGAGGAATCGGAGACCGATATGAGCAAGACTGGCGGCAACGACTCGAAGAGCACGCTGTATTGCTCGTTCTGCGGCAAGAGCCAGCACGAGGTCCGCAAGCTGATCGCTGGCCCGACCGTGTTCATCTGCGACGAGTGCGTCGAGCTGTGCATGGACATCATCCGCGAGGAGTCGAAATCCTCGCTGGTGAAGAGCCGTGACGGGGTGCCGACCCCGAAGGAGATCCGCCGCGTCCTCGACGACTACGTCATCGGCCAGGACTTCGCCAAGAAAGTCCTCTCGGTCGCCGTGCACAACCACTACAAGCGGCTCGCGCACGCGACGAAGCACAACGATGTCGAGCTGGCCAAGTCCAACATCATGCTGATCGGGCCGACCGGCTCGGGCAAGACGCTGCTCGCGCAGACTCTCGCCCGCATCCTCGACGTGCCGTTCACCATGGCGGATGCCACGACCCTCACCGAGGCCGGCTACGTCGGTGAGGACGTCGAGAACATCATCCTCAAGCTGCTCCAGGCCTCGGACTACAACGTCGAGCGGGCGCAGCGCGGCATCGTCTACATCGACGAGATCGACAAGATCTCCCGCAAGTCCGACAACCCGTCGATCACCCGCGACGTGTCGGGCGAGGGCGTGCAGCAGGCGCTCCTGAAGATCATGGAGGGCACGGTCGCCTCCGTTCCGCCCCAGGGCGGCCGGAAGCACCCGCAGCAGGAATTCCTGCAGGTCGACACGACCAACATCCTGTTCATCTGCGGCGGCGCCTTCGCGGGGCTGGAGCGGATCATCTCCCAGCGCGGCAAGGGCACCTCGATCGGCTTCGGCGCGACCGTGCAGGCCCCGGACGACCGCCGCACCGGCGAGATCTTCCGCTCGGTCGAGCCGGAGGACCTCCTGAAGTTCGGCCTCATCCCCGAGTTCGTCGGCCGCCTGCCGGTCCTGGCGACGCTTGAGGATCTCGACGAGGCCGCGCTGAAGAAGATCCTGCAGGAGCCGAAGAACGCCCTGGTCAAGCAGTACCAGCGGCTCTTCGAGATGGAGAACGTTGATCTGACGTTCCAGGACGACGCGCTGTCGCTCGTCGCCCGCAAGGCGATCGAGCGCAAGACCGGCGCCCGCGGCCTGCGCTCCATCCTGGAGACGATCCTGCTCGACACGATGTACGACCTGCCGGGCCTCGAGTCCGTGGAGCAGGTCGTGATCGGTCCGGAGGTGGTCGAGGGCAAGTCGCGTCCCCTCTACATCCACGGCGACCGCAACAAGGAAGCGCCCGCCAGCGTCAGCGCGTAAGCGCTTGGTAGGGTTGCGTTAAGCGCCCGGCTCCGGCCGGGCGCGCTGCGGGGAACATCTTGAAAACGCTGCGCCCCGCAGCCACCTCAGGCTCAGCGCGGTGGCCGCACGCTCCTTCGAGGTCCGGTCCGCGTCACCAGCCGCAAAGTTTTCGAAATTCCGACCCTCGCGGCCCGGTCGGCCCCTGGCTGTAGGCGCGCTCCATGCTTGGAGGTGCCGAACCCGGGCGTCCCTGAGAGGAAGTCAGCATGTCACAGTCGAAATCGCGCCAGCCGGTGGTTCCGGGCACGACGGGCACCTACGCCGTCCTCCCCCTGCGCGACATCGTCGTCTTCCCGCACATGATCGTGCCCCTGTTCGTGGGGCGCGAGAAGTCGATCCGCGCCCTTGAGGAGGCGGTCCGCACCGACCGCCACATCCTGCTCGCCACCCAGATTAACGCGGGCGACGACGATCCGGCCACCGATGCGATCTACAAGATCGGCACCCTTGCCTCCGTCCTCCAGCTCCTGAAGCTGCCCGACGGCACCGTGAAGGTGCTGGTTGAAGGCGTCGGCCGCGCCAAGGTCACGGGCTTCACCCGCTCGGACGAGTACTACGAGGCCACCGCCGAGGCCCTGCACGACGAACTCGGCGACCGCGTCGAGGCCGAGGCGCTCGCGCGCTCGGTGCTCTCGGAGTTCGAGAACTACGTCAAGTTGAATAAGAAGATCTCGCCCGAGGTCGTCTCCGCCGTGACCCAGATCGACGAGCCGTCCAAGCTCGCCGACACGATCGGCTCGCATCTGCTCGTCAAGATTTCCGACAAGCAGGGCATCCTGGAGACCCCCACGGTGGCGCAGCGCCTTGAGCGCGTGCTGTCGCTCATGGAGAGCGAGATCTCCGTGCTGCAGGTGGAGAAGCGCATCCGGACCCGCGTCAAGCGGCAGATGGAGAAGACCCAGCGCGAGTACTACCTGAACGAGCAGATGAAGGCGATCCAGAAGGAGCTGGGCGACTCCGAGGATGGCCGCGACGAGCTGGCCGAGCTGGAAGAGAAGATCGAGAAGACCAAGCTCTCCAAGGAGGCCCGCGACAAGGCGACGGCGGAGCTGAAGAAGCTGCGCCAGATGTCGCCGTTGTCGGCCGAGGCGACCGTCGTGCGCAACTACCTCGACTGGATGCTCGGCATCCCGTGGGGCAAGCGCTCGAAGATCAAGAAGGATCTGCTCGGCGCCCAGGCGCTCCTCGACGAGGACCATTTCGGCCTCGACAAGGTCAAGGAGCGGATCGTCGAGTACCTCGCCGTGCAGCAGCGGGCGAACAAGCTCACCGGTCCGATCCTGTGCCTCGTCGGTCCCCCCGGCGTCGGCAAGACTTCGCTCGGCAAGTCCATCGCCAAGGCGACGGGTCGTGAGTTCGTGCGCATGTCGCTCGGCGGCGTCCGTGACGAGGCCGAGATCCGCGGTCACCGCCGGACCTATATCGGCTCGATGCCCGGCAAGATCGTGCAGTCGATGCGCAAGGCCAAGACCTCGAACCCGCTCATCCTGCTCGACGAGATCGACAAGATGGGCATGGATTTCCGCGGCGATCCGTCGGCGGCGCTCCTCGAGGTGCTCGACCCTGAGCAGAACAGCACCTTCAACGACCACTACTTGGAGGTGGATTACGACCTCTCGAACGTGATGTTCGTGACCACGGCCAACACCCTCAACATCCCGGGCCCGCTCATGGACCGGATGGAGGTGATCCGCATCGCCGGATACACCGAGGAGGAGAAGGTCGAGATCGCGCGCAAGCACCTGATCCCGAACGCCCTGAAGAAGCACGGGCTGGGGACGCACGAGTGGTCGATCGACGATGACGGGCTGATGATGCTGGTCCGCCGCTACACGCGGGAGGCCGGCGTCCGGAACCTGGAGCGCGAGCTGTCCAACCTGATCCGCAAGGCGGTAAAGGAGATCCTGATCACCAAGACCAAGTCGGTCGCGGTGACGACGGAGACCCTTCCGGTCTTCCTCGGCCCGCCGAAGTTCCGCTACGGCGAGATCGACGCGGACGATCAGGTGGGTGTGGTCACGGGTCTGGCCTGGACCGAGGTCGGCGGCGAGTTGCTGACGATCGAGGGCGTCATGATGCCCGGCAAGGGCAAGATGACGGTCACCGGCAACCTGAAGGATGTGATGAAGGAGTCGATCTCGGCGGCGGCGAGCTACGTCCGCTCCCGGGCGATCGACTTCGGGATCGAGCCGCCGCTCTTCGAGCGTCGCGACATCCACGTCCACGTTCCGGAGGGGGCGACCCCGAAGGACGGTCCGTCGGCCGGCATCGCCATGGCCACCGCGATCATCTCGACGCTGACCGGGATCCCGGTCCGCCGCGACGTCGCGATGACCGGCGAGGTGACGCTCCGCGGTCGGGTCCTGCCGATCGGCGGCCTGAAGGAGAAGCTGCTCGCCGCGCTGCGCGGCGGCATCAAGACGGTGCTGATCCCCGAGGAGAACGCCAAGGACATCGCCGAGGTGCCCGACAGCGTGAAGAACGGGCTGGAGATCGTCCCGGTCTCGCGGATGGATCAGGTGCTGGAGAAGGCGCTGGTCCGTCAGCCCGAGGCGATCGAGTGGGAAGAGCCGCTGCCGGTGGCCAAGCCTGCCCGGACCGAGGAAGACGGCGCCGCCTTCGTGGCCCACTGACGAAGACGTCCGAATGAGACGAGCCCCCGGAGCTTCGCGCCCCGGGGGCTTTTTCATGCGCGGAGGCTTGGATGCGCGTCCTGCTGATCAACCCGAACACCAGCGCGCACGTCACCGACCTCGTCGCCGCCCATGTCCGTGCGCAACTCGGTGACCAAGCGGAACTGCGCGCCGTCACAGGCCGCTTCGGGGCGCGTTACATCGCGAGCCGGGCTGCCGCATCCATCGCCGGCCATGCGGCGCTCGACGCCCTCGCGGAGCATGGGGCTGAGTGCGACGCGGTGTATCTGGCCTGCTTCGGCGATCCGGGTCTTCTCGCCTTGCGGGAGCTGTCGCCTGTGCCGGTCATCGGCATGGCGGAAGCCGCCTGTCGCGAGGCCGCCGCGGCGGGCCGGTTCGGCATCGTCACCGGGGGCGCGGCCTGGGAGCCGATGCTGCGGGAATTCGTGGCGGCCCTCGGCCTGTCCGATGCTCTAGCGGCGCTCCACACGGTGGCTCCGAGTGGTGGCGCCATCGCCCGTGATCCGGACGCCGCCCTGGCGACCCTGGCCGATGCCTGCCGCGCCTGCGCGGCGTCCGGCGCCGAGCGCGTCATTCTCGGGGGTGCCGGCCTCGCGGGACTGGCGCGGCGGATCGCGGCGCAGGTTCCCGTTCCGCTGATCTGCTCGGTCGAGGCAGGAACCCGTGCGGTTCTGGCAGCGGGTTCGACCGGGACGGTCCGGTTCAGGCCAGAGCCCGTGGAGAGCGTTGGCTTAGCGCCGGCACTGGCGGCGCGGCTCGTCGATCCCTGACGCCGATCCGAAACGGAGCCCCTTGCACCGCACCGGCGCCATGCCGTAACGGTCGCCGGCCGGGCGGTTAGCTCAGTTGGTAGAGCGTCTCCTTTACACGGAGAGGGTCGGGGGTTCGAGTCCCTCACCGCCCACCAGAAACCTCCCTCTTTCGCGGAGCTGGCCGTTTCACCGGTCGCACGTCCTGCACGGGGACCGTTCTGACGGCACCGCCATGCCACCGAGCCGGCAAAGCGCGCCAGGGGGCGAGCCGGCCTCGTTACGAGGTCCCGGAGGGGATCACGCGCGGTCCGGCGGCGCGTCGGTTTCGACGGTGTCTTCTGCGGCAGGACCGAGGGCCAATGCGCACCTTTCGATCCTGCGCATCTGTCCGCGCGCCACATGGCCCGGGGTGGAGCATCGATCTGTGGGCTGAGCGGCAGCGCCTCCGAACGTCAACGATTGCAATTGTTTGAGAGCCATGTGGCGGTCTGGCGTATCGAGGGCCGATCGGCGCACGTCGTGTGAAGCGCGACCTCGAGGCCGGCCTACGCCTCGGCCGATCGGGTCGCACCGCCAGGCGCGACCCGATCGGGCATCGCGAGGAGGCCTGCCGGGCGGGCTCAGGCCGCCCGGACGGTGGTCAGGAAGCGTCGCACCTCGGCCGACAGATGTTCGGATTGCTGCGACAGCTCGGACGCCGAGGTGAGGACGTGCGCGGCGGCTGCGCCCGTGTCTTCGGAGGCGCGGGCCACACCCGCAATGTTGCCGGTCACTTCGGCCGTTCCGCTCGAAGCCTGCGCCACGTTGCGCACGATCTCCTGTGTGGCGGCGCTCTGCTGCTCGACGGCCGCCGCGATGCTGGAGGCCACGTCGTTGATCTCGCGGATCCGCCCCGTGATCCCACCGATGGCCGAAACGGCCTGGTCGGTCACGCCCTGCACCTGCCCGATCCGCCGGCCGATCTCCTCGGTGGCCCGTGCCGTCTGATTGGCCAGCTCCTTCACCTCGGCCGCCACCACGGCGAAGCCGCGGCCCGACTCTCCCGCCCGGGCGGCCTCGATCGTCGCATTGAGGGCCAACAGGTTGGTCTGGCCGGCGATGTTCGAGATCATTCCCACCATCGCGCCGATCTGCTCGGCGGCCTGGCTGAGTTCCTGCACGAGGCGCGTGGTCTGGTCCGCCTCCGCCACCGCAGCCTGGGCGAGCCCGGCCGAGCCGGCCACCTGCCGGCCGATCTCCTGCACGGAGGTCCCCAATTCCTCGGCGGCTGCCGCCACGGTCCCGACATTGGCCGCCGCTTCCTCGGCCGCCGCGGCGACCGTGGTTGATTGCGCGGCCGTCTGGCTCGCATTGGCGGTCATCTGCTCCGCCGTGGACTGCAACTCCGTGGAGGACGAAGAGACCATGCTGACGATGCCGCCGACCGCCCGCTCGAAGCTGTCGGCCAGTTCGACCATCGTGCGCCGGCGCTCCGCCGCGGCGGCCGCATCGGCGATCTGCCGGAGTTCCGCTTCCTCGGCGGCTTTGCGGGCGACCATGGTCTTGATGTTGTCGACGGCGCGGCCGAGCGCGCCGATCTCGTCGCCCCGCTGGCTTTCGGGGATCTCCGCGTCGATCTCGCCGGCGGCCATGCGCTCCAGCACCGCCACCAAGCGGGTGATCGGGCGCTGGATGTTGAGCATCAGCAGGATCGCGGCCGTGAGCAGGCTCAGCAGCATGGCCGCACCCGCCAAGAGGCCGAAGCGCGTCGCGGCGCTGACCTGCTCGGTCGTGGTCTCCATGGCCTTGTCGGTGAAGCCGCGCGCGTTGGCCACGGCCTGATCGATCATGCCCTCGGCCCGGGCGATCTGCTCCGTGATCGACCGTCGTGCCGCGTTCGCCGCGTCCGGATCGACCGCGCCGCCGCGCAGGTCCGTCCGTCCGGCGTCGGCATAGGTCCTCACGGCGCCGGCCAGATCCTGCAACGCCGTCCCGCTGTCACGCAGGATCTGCGGCTTCAACGCGATGGCGATCGGGCGCTCGAGGCCGCGTGACGCCTGCTCGGCTTCCTTGGCCGCCCGGGTGACGGCCGCGTCGGCCTCGGGAGCGGTCCGGGCCAGATCGACGGCCTTGAAGCTCAGCTGGATCCGGTTCAGGGCGACCTGCGCCTGCGAGATCCCGGTCAGGATCGTCTGCTCCCGGGCGACGGCGTCGGTCGCTTCCGCGATCCGACGGTCGCTGTTCCATTGGTTGTAGATCACGCCAGCGGCGAACAAGGCCGTTACGGCGGACGACAAAATCAGTTTGCGGCCGATTGTCAGGCGGGGCATTTGGATCGCCAGTATCCGAGGTGATTGAGCTGAAATTACGTGCTCAATCTTCGGCGTATCGGATAAAGAAAATCCTAATCGCGCGTTTTTTTCCTTGGTGTCGCGATTTTCGACTTGTGTGCGCAAGAGGTTTCGGGCGCGCGCCGGGACTGGCGGCACCGCATCCGCGTGCCCGACGCATGCGAAGGCGAAAAGTTCCGGGTCGGCTGAGATTTATTGCGCGGGAAGCCGGGCGGTCAAAGCGGCGACGGGCAGCGACGGGCAGCGATAACGGGCTGGATCGAGGTGAGCGGCGCGTCGTTGGATCGGAACATTCCCGTCGCGGGCCGTGATCGGGCCGTGATCGGGCCATGTCCGGTGGACTGATCGGGATCTGCACGGGGCAGCATCTTCAGGCACCCTCGCCACGCGCGGGGCCGCCGGACGCGTCAGGCGCAGGCTTGCACCGCGCAGGCCGCGCGCACGACCGCAGCGGCCTGGAAATGATGGAGCATGTGGCCGGCGTCCGGCAGACGTTCGAACCGCGCGCCGGGGATCATCCCGGCCGCCCGCTGTCCGTGCAGGGTGGTGTTCACCACCAGGTCGGCGCTGCCGCCCAGGATGCGGACGGGCCGGTGCAGCGACGGGTAGCCGAGGACGCTGCGGGTCAGCGCCGGCCAGAGCCAGCCGGCATCCTCCCCCTCGGCGGTGATCTGCCCCGGGCGACCCGCGAGATCGAACGCGAAGTCCCGGGCGAAGCGCGGCGGCATCGCCTCGGGAAAGAACATCGCGTTCCACAGGAGCGGCAGGAGCATCCGGTCGCTGCTCGCGGCCAGGAGGGCCGACAGAGCGTCGCCGCCGAACGGCAGCGCCCGCGGCCCGAACAGCACCTGCTCCAGCCGCGGCTCCGGGAAGCAGATCGGCGCCAGGGCCACGACGCCGGCGATCTCCTCAGGATGGAGCATCCCGTACGCCAGGGCGACGGCCCCGCCGAACGAGTGACCCACGATCACCGGCCGCCGCAGGCCGAGGCGCTGCACGGCTTCCCGGATGCTCGCGGCCTGATCCCAGATGTCGGCGGCGGCGCCCCGCGGGCGTCGGCTGAAGCCGTGGCCCGGTCGGTCGACGGCGACCACGCGGAAATGCTCGGCCAGTGCCGGCACGGGGCCGAGCCAGACGTCCTCCAGGCACATCAACGTGCCGTGGATCGCCACGAGATCCGGTCCGGTGCCGGTCTCCGCGTAGGCGATCGTCCGGTCCTGCGCCAAAGCGACGATCCGGCGCGGCACGATCCGGGGATCGGCCCCGGCTCCCTGCGCCGGCCGAGCGGCGCCGGGCAGAGCTTCCGTGGCAGCGGCCACTTACAGGCGCCGCCGGCGCCCGGACGATGGGCCGAGCACCGCGAAGGCCGTGACCGCGCCGACGCCGAGGAGACCGACCGCGGCGGCGAGGGGGTGCAGGCTCGCACGGGTATAGGCGCTGGTCCGCATGACCGGGACGGGCGGGTCGCCCCGCGTCTCGCCGGCCGCCACCGGCGCATGCAGGGCGCCATCCGGATTGCGCGGCGCGTCCGTCCGCTTCTGCAGGGCGATGATCGCCGAGCTGAGGTGGTCGTAGGCCCCGGGTGCGAATTCCTTGCCGGCCACGAAGGCCTTGCCGGCCCCGCCCACGATGATGTCGCGCTGCGGGTGCACGGCCGCGTGCAGGATGGCGTTGGCGACCTCCTCCGGCGGGTAGATCGGAGGCGGCAGGCTCGGTTCGCGGTCCATGTAGTTGCGCGCCCGCTGGGGCAGGGGCGTGTCGATCGAGGCCGGCTTGATCAGCGTCACCGAGACCGGCGCCTTCTCGTCCATCAGCTCCATGCGCAGGGCATCGGTGAAGCCCTTCACGGCGTGTTTCGAGGCCGCGTACATGCCCTGGTACGGGAAGGCGAGATCCGAGGCGATGCTGCCGACGTTGATGAGGGCGCCACCGTGCTGCCGCAGGTGCTCGGTCGCCACCAGGGACCCGTAGACGGTGCCCCAGAAGTTGGTCTGGATCAGGCGCTCATGGTCGGCGTCGCTGACCTCGCGCAGCCGGCCGTAGATCGAGCCGCCCGCGACGTTCACCCAGGTGTCGAAACCGCCGAAGGTCGCCACGGCCCGGTCGGCGACCGCCTGCACGTCGGCCCGCCGGCCGACATCGGCCACGACGTCGATCGCCTTGCCGCCGACGCCCTCGATCTCGGCCCGGATGCGCGCCAGAGCGTCGCCGCTGCGCGCCGCCAGCACCACCCGGGCGCCGCGTTCGGCCGCCATACGGGCCGTGGCGAGGCCGATGCCCGACGAGGCGCCGGTGATCACGATCACCGGCGCGCGGAGCGGCTTATGCGTCATGCGGTATCCCCGATGCTGCGCGGCGCGGCCGCACGGAAACGGCCACACGCTGTGCTATCGATCGGGGAGGCCGCATGTTCCGAGCGCGCCTGCGGGCGATCGGGTCGCAGGGACGTCGGGTCCTGCGCGCTCAGCGTCCGTAGATGTCCTCGACGCGGATGATGTCGTCCTCGCCGGTGTAAGAGCCGACCTGGACCTCGATCAGCTCCAGCGGGATCTTCCCCGGATTGGCCAGCCGGTGCATCGAGCCGATCGGCAGGTAGACCGCCTCGTTCTCGTGGACCAGCACCACCCGGTCGTCGATCGTCACCTCGGCGGTGCCGCGCACCACGACCCAGTGCTCCGCCCGGTGGTAGTGCTTCTGCAGCGACAGGCGCCCGCCCGGCACCACCTGGATCCGCTTCACCTGGAAGCGCTCGCCGATGTCGATGCGCTGGTACCAGCCCCAGGGCCGGTACATCCGCAGATGCGCGTCCGCCTCCGGCGCGCCCGAGGCCCGCAGGGCGTTGACCAGATCCTTCACCTGGCCCGAATGCGCCTTGGAGGCCACCAGCACCGCGTCGGGGGTGGAGACCACCACCACGTCCTCCAGGCCCACCACCGCGGTCAGGCCCTCGCCCTGGCTGTGCACGAGGCTGTTCTTCGTGCCGATCAGCGACACCCGGCCGCGCACGGCGTTGCCTTCCGCGTCGTGGTCCAGCACCTGCCAGACCGCGTCCCAGGTGCCGACATCCGACCACGAGAACGACACCGGCAGCACCCCGGCCCGGGCGGTCCGCTCCATCACCGCGTAGTCGATCGAGATCTTGGGCGCCCGGGCGAAGGCCGCCGCATCGAGGCGCACGAAGTCGAGGTCGGTCACCGCCGCCTCCAGCGCCGCGCGCGCGGCCGCCAGCACCTCGGGGACGAACGCCTCCAGCTCGGCCAGCATCAGGTCGGCGCGGAACAGGAAGTAGCCCGAGTTCCACAGGGCGCCGTCCGTGATCAGCGCCTCGGCGCCGGCCCGGTCGGGCTTCTCGACGAAGCGGGCGACCCGGGCCGCGCCGGGCGCCTCGGCGATCGGCTCGCCCCGGCGGATGTAGCCGTAATCGGTGGCGGGCCTGTCCGGCTCGATGCCGAGCGTCATGGTGTAGCCGGCCTGGGCGCCGGCGGCCGCGCGCCGCACCGCGTCGACGAAGGCCTCCGTGTCGGGCACGACGTGGTCGGCGGCCAGGATCAGCACCACGGCCTGCGGGTCGGCGGCGGCGGCGTGCAGCGCGGCCACCGCCACGGCGGCGGCCGAGTCGCGGCCCTGCGGCTCCAGCAGGATGTCGGCGGCAAGACCCAGCTGGTCGCGCTGCTCGGCGACGATGAAGCGGGCCTCGGCCGAGGCGATGACCGTGGGCTTGGCGAAGACGGACGTGTCCGACACCCGCGCCAGCGTCGCCTGGAAGGTCGAGCGCTCGGCATCCACCAGCCGGGCGAACTGCTTGGGCATGCTCTCCCGCGACGCCGGCCACAGCCGCGTCCCCGTCCCCCCGCACAGGATCATCGGGTGGATCTGGATCGAAGATCGGGACATGGCGGCGTCTCCCGAGAGGGCTCGGCGGGGGCGCGGCCGAGCCCGCCCCGCGCGGGTGCGATGGACTCTCGGCCGCCGATTTCCAGATCTGCCCTTACCGTCGGGGCGGAGACTGAACAACCTGCGCGCATTATCCGCGCCGGAACGGACTGGCTCCGTGCCGGGGGATGGTTATCTCTGAGCTGACATGAATGCGCCTGTCCCCACCCCCCCGGCCGACGATCCGGTGCCGTCCCCGCGCCGGATCCCCTCGGTGGAGCGCCTCGTCGGCGCCGCGTCGCCCGCGGAACTCGAGACCTACGGACGGACGGCCTTCACGGATGCCATCCGGACGGTTCTGGCCGGGATCCGGGCCGGGGGCCGCCCCGTCCCGGACGCGGCGGCGATCCGGGCCGAAGCGTCCGCGCGGCTCGCCGCCGAGCGCCGCCCGTCCCTGCGGCCGGTCTTCAACCTGACCGGGACGGTGCTCCACACCAATCTCGGTCGCGCCCTGCTGCCCCGCTCGGCCGCGGAGGCGGTGGCCGCCGTGATGGTGCAGGCGAGCAACCTCGAATTCGATCTGGCGACCGGCGCCCGCGGCGAGCGCGACGACCATGTCGAGGCGCTGATCTGCCGCCTGACCGGCGCCGAGGCCGCGGTGGTCGTCAACAACAACGCGGCGGCGGTCCTGCTGGTGCTGAACGCGCTCGCCATGCGCAAGGAGGTGGTGGTCTCCCGCGGCGAGCTCGTGGAGATCGGCGGCTCGTTCCGGGTGCCGGACGTGATGGTGCGGGCCGGCTGCCGCCTGCGCGAGGTCGGCACCACCAACCGCACCCACCTGCGCGACTACGCGGAGGCCCTCGGGCCCCGCACCGGCCTCGTGATGAAGGTGCATCCGAGCAACTACGCCATCGCGGGCTTCACCGCGGCGGCGGATCCCGTCGCCCTCCACGCCCTCTGCCGGGAGCGGGGCGTCCCGCTGGCGGACGACCTCGGCAGCGGCAGCCTCGTCGACCTCGCGGCCTACGGCCTGCCCCCCGAGCCCACGGTCCGGGCCGCCCTGGAGCGGGCGGATGTCGTGACCTTCAGCGGCGACAAGCTGCTCGGCGCGGTCCAGTGCGGCATCGTCGCCGGCCGGAAGGACCTGATCGCCCGTGTGCGCAAGAATCCCCTGAAGCGCGCCCTGCGCGTCGACAAGATGACCTACGCGGCCCTCGAAGCCGTGCTGCGGCTCTATCTGCATCCCGAGCGGCTGCGTGCGGAGCTGCCGACCCTGCGGCTCCTCACCCGCGAGCGGGACGCGATCGCCGCACAGGCCGCGCGCCTCGCCCCCGCGGTGGCGGAGCGGCTCGCCGGCCGTGCCACGGTCTCGGTCGCCGACTGCATCAGCCAGATCGGATCCGGCGCCCTGCCGGTGGAGACGCTTCCCAGCGCCGCCCTGGTCCTGACGCCGAACGCCCCGGGGGGACGGGGCGGCGGCGGGCGGTGCCGGCGGCTCGCCGAGGATCTGCGCCGGCTTCCGGTGCCGGTGATCGGCCGCATCAGCGACGAGGCCGTCCGCCTCGACCTCCGGACCCTGGAGGACGAGGCCGGCTTCCTCGCCGCCCTAGCGGCGCTGACGCGCGCCGAAGACGGGCGACGAACCACATAGGGTTGTTGAGAGAACGGATCACACGTCTGGATCTTGCGCGCCGGCATCCCGTGTTATGGTATAATGACGGACCTGCGGTCGCGGTCGAGAGTGGCGGTGCGTGGACCGCGATGGGCGAACGATATGGCGTATATTGCCGATACGGCTGAGGCGGAGCCGGAGACGGATCCGCTGCTTCTCGATAACCAGCTTTGCTACGCGCTCTATGCTGCCGCGCATCGAATGACCAAGTCGTACCGGCCCCTGCTCGAGCGGCTCGGACTGACATACCCGCAATATCTGGTCCTGCTGGTGCTGTGGGAGCAGGACGGCGTCACCGTGTCGGAGATCGGCCGGCGCCTGCGTCTGGATTCCGGCACGCTGACACCGGTGCTGAAGCGCCTGGAGGGCGCGGGCTTCCTGCTCCGGACCCGCCGCCAGTCCGACGAGCGCGAGGTCGAGATCGCCCTGACGCCCGAAGGCGCCGCTTTGCGCGCCGACGCGGTGTCCGTCCGCGAGAGCGTGATGTGCCAGCTCGAACTCAGCGAGCCGGAGATCCGCGCCCTCCGCAAGGATCTCAGCCTCGTCATCGAGCGGCTCAGCGTGAGCGACTGAGGTGCCCTCGAAGCCGCGATGAGCCGCGATGAGCCGCTTGCGCCGCGCCGGAGCGATCGGCCTCACCGCCGCAGGCGGTTGCCCAGGACGAAGCCGTAGAGCCCCATCAGGATGATGCCGACGCCGCCCTCGATGCCGACCAGCAGGTTGGTGACGCGGCCGGTGGGCTTGAGGCCGATCTCCGGCGGGTTGGCGGTCATCATGTTGAGCGCGCTGTAGCTCAGGAGGTCGAGGGGATTGTAGGTCGGCCCCGCCTCCGGCCCCTCCAGGATGAACAGGCCGCCGGTGAGCCCGAAGAGGCCCGCGAACACCACGATCAGCAGGGCGAAGGCCCGGGCGATGCGCGACAGGCTCTCGCCGTAATCGCACAGCCACTCGACGAAGCGGTCCGCGGTCCAGCGATAGCCGTGCCGCAGGAAGCCGGCCCCGTCCCGGGCGCCCCAGGCGGCGCGGGCCTGCTGGCCGGCATGGAAGCGGCCCATCCGCCGGCCGCGCTTGTAGGCCCAGCTCGCCGCGTCGTGGCTTCCGATGCTCTTCCAGTTCTGCTCCAGCGCGAGGTAGCTCGCCTGGGCGGCCTCGTAGGCGCCGGCCACTTCCTCGCCCACTGCCCCGCCGAGCTGCTCCACGCTCATCCGCGTTCCGTTGAGCCAGGCGCCGGCGAAGTGGGCATGCCGCAGGCGGCAGGTGCCGAGGTTCAGCCGTACGAGGTCGGTGTCCGAGAGATCCGCGCCCGAAAGATCGGCACCGTCGAGCTTCGCCCCGGTGAAATGCGCCCCCCGCAGCCGCGAGCCGGCGAGCGACGCCTTGGTCAGGCTCGCCTCGGCGAAATCCGCATGGGTCAGATTGGCGTCGGTGAGCTTGGCCTCGTCGAGCCGCGCCCCGCGGAAGACCGTGTCGTCCGCATCCGCCCCGGAGAAATCCGCACCCCAGAGGTCGGCCTCGGCGAAATCGGTCCCGTCCAGGAGGGCGCCGGACAGGTCGGCGAAGCGCATCGCGGCGTGCCCGAAGCGGGCATCCTCCAGCATCGCCCCGGCGAACTTCACCTGACCAGCGACGATGCCGGTGAAGTCCGCCCCCGAGAGGTCGGCCTCGGACAGGTCGGCCTCCTCCAGGATCGCGCCGGTGAAGCGCGTCGAGCGTCCGACGGCGCCGGCGAGGCGTGCCCGGCGCAGGTTGGCGCCGGAGAGGTCGGCCTGCTCCATGCGGGCCCGGGACAGGTCCGCACCGGCCAGCGCCAGTCCGCCGGACTCGACGTCCGTGCCGATGCCGGCGTCCGGCTGTGCGGCGAGCGCGTCCGGCCCGGCGCTCAGCTGCGACAGGTCCGCGCCCGGCTCATGCAGGGGCGCCCCGCCGGCGATCCGGTCGAGGAGGGCGCGCAGCCGCGACTCCACCGGAGTGTCCGGTCGTGCATCGGGTGGGGTCGCTTGGTCCATGGTCGTTCCTTGCCGGAACGCGCGACCGGACGCCAGACACGCCGCTCACGGGCCCTGGGTCGCGGCCGCCACCCGCACGGCGATCGCCTTGGCGGCCGGCGTCTTGGACTGCTCGTCATGGTGCCAGAGCGGCAGCAGCACGTTCAGCTCCGGATAATACCCGGCGCAGTTGCCCTCCGGGATGTCGTAGGCCACCACGCGCAGGCCGCCGACGCGCCGCGGCACTTGGTCCTCGGCCTCGGTCTCCACGGCGACGGTGAGGCCGTCCCTCAGCCCCAGCCGGGCGATGTCCCGCCGGTTCATGAACAGCACGTCGCGGGTGCCCTTCACCCCGCGGAAACGGTCGTCGTAGCCGTAGACCGTGGTGTTGAACTGATCGTTCGACCGCAGGGTGATCAGGTCGAGCACGTCCGGGCCGCGAGCGGGAAGGTCCGGATCGGCCTCGAGGCCCTCGGGGACCGCGAAATTCGCCTTCCCGGTCTCGGTCTCCCACTTGCGGTCGCGGGCGCCCAGCGGTTTCAGCAGGCCGCCGGGCTGGAACATCCGACCGTTCAGGTCGTGGAACACGCTCGGGTAGGTCGCTTCGATCGCGTCGCGCACCCGCGCGTAGTCGGCGACCCAGGCATCCCAGTCGATGCGGGGATTCGGCGGCAGGGTCGCCTTGGCGATCTCCGCCACGATCCAGGGTTCGGCGCGCACATGCGGACCGACCGGATCGGCCACCCCCCGCGAGCCATGGAACTGCGCGGTGGAGCTCTCGATCGACACGGCCTGCGGGCCGCTCGCCTGCCGGTCGATCTCGATCCGGCCGAGGCACGGCAGGATGTAGGCGACGGCGCCGTTCACGAGGTGGGAGCGGTTGAGCTTGGTCGAGACCTGCACCGTGAGCCGTTGCCGGCGCCAGGCCGGCTCCATCCGGCCGGTATCGGGGATCGCCCGCAGGAAGTTGCCGCCAAGCCCAATGAACGCCTTCACGCGTCCATCGAGGAGACCCTCGCAGGTCTCCACCGTGTTGAGCCCCTTCTCCCGCGGCGGCTCGAAGTCGTAGAGTTCCTTCAGCCGGTCGAGCGGTGCCAGTTCGGGCTTCTCGGTGATGCCGACGGTGCGCTGGCCCTGCACGTTCGAGTGGCCCCGCACCGGGCAGATCCCGGCGCCGGGCTTTCCGATATTGCCGCGCAGAAGCAGCAGGTTGACGAGCATCCGGACGGTCTCGGTGCCCTTGCGGTGCTGGGTCAGGCCCATCCCGTAGATGCCGATCACCGCCTTCGCGCGGGCGTAGACGCCGGCGGCCGCCTCCAGCGCCGTCCGGGTCAGGCCGGAGCGCCGCTCCAGGGCGGCCCAATCCTGCCCGTCGCAGAAGCGGACGAAGGCCTCGAAGCCGTGGGTGTGCTCGGTGATGAAGGCGCGATCGAGGACCCCCGGCCGGCCGGCGGCGTCCGCCGCCCGGTCGAGGGCGAGCAGCGCCTTGCACAGGCCGGTGAGCGCCGCGAGATCCCCGCCGGCTTTCACTTGGTGATACTGCGTCGAAATCTTGGTGGAGGAGCGCGTCAGCATCTCCACCGGCGATTGCGGGTCGGTGAAGCGCTCCAGCCCGCGTTCCCGGAGGGGGTTGAAGGTGATGATCTGCGCGCCCCGGCGCCGCGCCTCCTGGAGCGGGTGCAGCATCCGCGGCGAATTCGACCCGACATTCTGGCCGAAGAAGAAGATCAGATCGGTGGTCTCGAAGTCCTCCAGCAGCACCGTGCCCACCGGGGCGCCGATCGATTGCGGCAGCGCCACCGAGGTCGGCTCGTGGCACATGTTGGAGGAATCCGGCAGGTTGTTGTTGCCGTAGAGCCGGGCGAGCAGCGCCCACATGTAGCTGGTCTCGAGGGAGGCCCGTCCCGAGGCGTAGAACACCACCGATTTCGGGTCCTGCGCGCGCAGGTCCTTCAGCTCCCGGCCGATCTCCGCGAGGGCCTCCGCCCAGGCGACGGGCCGGTAGCGGTCCGTCTCCGGATCGTACCGCATCGGATGGGTGAGGCGTCCCTGCTCTTCGAGGGCGTAGTCGCTCCAGCCGAGGAGTTCGGTCACCGTGTGTTCGGCGAAGAAGTCCGGGGTCGCCCGCCGCCGCGTCTGCTCCCAGGCAGTCGCCTTGGCGCCGTTCTCGCAATACTCGAAGGCGAGGGGCTTGGCGGGCTTCGCCCAGGCGCAGGACGTGCACATGTAGCCGTCCGGCTTGTTCTGCTTCAGCAGCATCGCCGAGCCGGTGATCGGCACGCCCTCACGGGTCAGGATCTCGACGAGGGAGCGGGCCGAGCCCCAGCCGCCCGCCGGGCCGTCATAGGGCTCGATCCGGACGTCGTCGGTCTTCTGATCGGCCATGCCGTCCTCCCATCCGGCGCATCGATCACCGGACGAAGGGAACGCACGAGGGGGCGAATGGGATCACGGGCGCGTCACCGCGTTCTTGGACGGCTTTCCTTGCCGATGGCGCGGATCTAACGTCGACGTGCGGACCGACCGCCGGAGGAGGAAACCATGGCCAGCGTCGACGTCGAGATGGTGAAGTGTGCGTGCCAGGATTGCGTCTGCGTGATTCCGGTCTCCAAGGCCGTGTCGCGGGACGGCAAGGCCTATTGCTGCGACGACTGCGCGGACGGCCACAAGAATCACGCCGGCTGCGAGCACGCCGGCTGCGCCTGCCACGGCTAGGGCCGCTCGCAATCGCGCTGCGACGGTCTGGAGAAGGCATCTTTGGCCGAGACAGCCGCGACGCGCCCCCTCTCCCGTGCGGGAGAGGGTTGGGGTGAGGGATCAGGTCTTTCCGGAAAGCTCTCGCCCCTCATCCTGTCCTCCTCCCGCACGGGAGAGGGGATTCGCGCCTCGCTCGGCGCGGGCTCGGCTGTCGTCACCCTGCCGACCTGATCGGCCGCGGCTCTGCGTCCGTGCCCGACCTCGCGGTCAGGAGACCGCCGCGAGCTTGTCTGCCATCGACTGGTCCTTGTCGCGGCGCGTCGAGAAGATCAGCGTGAAGAAGGTCCGCTGGACGCCGAGTTCTGCGAGCTTCGCCTCGCATCGCTCGGCCAGCGCGCAAATCTCCGACAGCTCACCCTCGATGTTCGTGCCGTTGGGATGCATCGTGGCGGTGAGCCCGCTCGCCTCGATGATGTCCTTGATCGCCCGGACGTAGGGCGAGACCGACGGGCCGACGCCCATCGGCACGATGCAGAGGTCGGCCGAAACTTTCATGGTGCCTGCCTGATCCGGGGGAAGCGGCCCCGCACGGTTCTGCGACCGGACGCGGGGCGGGCCGGCAGGCTATCGCCGGCCGCATCGACTTTCCAGGGCGCTGCCGAGCCGGCCGTCACGCCTCGCCGGTTTCGAGCGCGGCGGCGCGCACGGAAGGCAGGCACGGATTGGCATTGTCGGTGCGCCACGCGAGCCACAGCTCCGGCCCGGTCGTGGCGGGCAGGGCGATCGGCCGGAGCCGGATATCGGCCATGCTGTTGCCCCGGGCACTGCCCGGCACCAGCGCGACGCCGATGCCCGCGCCGACGAGCGCCAGCATCGCGTGGACCTGATTCACCCGCTGCACGATCCGCGGCTGCACGCCCCCGGCCTCGAACAGCCTGTCGAGGAGGTCGATGAAGTAGCGGCCACCCCGGGGCGACCACGTCACGAAGGCCTCGCCGTCGAGATCCCGCAGGGTCGGGGTGCGGGCGGTCGCCAGGCGGTGTCCGCGCGGGACCGCGAGCAGCAGCCGTTCCCGTGCGAGCGGCGCCGTCGCGATCGCGGATTTCGGATCCTGCAGGACCGGACTTGGCCGCAGGATCGCGAGATCGGTGCGGTTCTCGCCCAAAGCCAGGATCTGCTCGTCCGAGACCATCTCCTCCAGCACGAGGTCGACCTCGGGCAGGGTTCGGCGGACATGGGCGACGACCTGGGGCAGCGTCCGGTAGGCCGAGGCGGCGGTGAAGCTGAGGCGCAGCACCCCGCTCTCGCCCCGGTCGGCACGCTGCGTGATGCGCGCGGCGTTCTCGGCCGCCGCCAGCACCCGGTGGGCCTCCGCCAGGAAGGTCCGGCCCGCCGGGGTCAGGCGCACCGCCCGGGTGGTCCGCTCGAGCAGCGTCACGCCCAGCGTCTGCTCCAGCATCTGGATCTGCCGCGACAGGGGCGACTGGGTCAGGTTCAGCCGTGCCGCGGCCCGGCCGAAATGCATCTCCTCGGCGACGGCGATGAAGCTGCGGGCGTGGCCGAGATCGAACATTGATGCAGGATCCGGGATAATCCAGCCAAAATCAACGTTGGACGCATCGAAAGCCTGCGCCTAACCCCGGACGCGACACCGAACGGTGCGCATCAGGGAGAGGAATCGATGGCGCGGATGACCCCGGCCGAGATGGCGCGCGTGTTGGGCTCCGGCCTGCTGTCCTTCCCGGTCACGCATTTCCGCGACGATCTCGGCTTCGACGAGACCGCCTATCGGGACAATCTCGGGCGGCTGGCCGACTACAAGGTCTCGGGCTTGTTCGCGGCCGGCGGCACCGGCGAGTTCTTCTCGCTGACGCCCGCCGAGATCGACCGGGTCCTGCGCGCCGCCGTCGCGGAGACCCGCGGCCGCACGCCGGTCATCGCCCCCGCCGGCCAGGGCACCGCCCTGGCGGTCGAGATGGCCCGGGCCGCCGAGGCCGCCGGCGCGGACGGGATCCTGCTGCTGCCGCCCTACCTCGTCGGCTCCGAGCAGGCCGGTCTCGCCGCCCATATCGAGGCGGTCTGCCGCGCGACCTCTCTCGGGATCATCGTCTACAACCGCGCCAACGCCCAGCTCAACGAGCAGACGCTCGCCAGCCTGTGCGAGCGCTGCCCGAACCTCGTCGGCTTCAAGGACGGCGTCGGCGATGTCGAGCTGATGACCCGGATCTACGCCGCTTTGGGCGACCGCCTGACCTATGTCGGCGGCCTGCCCACCGCCGAGACCTTCGCGCTGCCGTATCTGGAGATGGGCGTCACCACCTACTCCTCGGCGATCTTCAACTTCCTGCCCGAATGGGCGCTGTCCTTCTACGACAGCGTGCGCCGCCGGGACCGCGACGCCGTCTACCGGGAGCTGCGCGACTTCGTCCTCCCCTACATCGCGATCCGCAACCGCAAGCGCGGCTACGCGGTCTCGATCGTCAAGGCGGGGATGAGCGCCGTCGGCCGCCACGCCGGCCCGGTCCGGCCGCCGCTGACCGAATTGGACGCGGCGGAGCGCGCCGAGCTGACGGCGCTGATCGGCGACCGCCGCTGAGCCCCCACGAGACGACCAACGACAGACCCGCCGAGCCAACGGCGGCAACGACCCGCCTCCTGGATCAACCGGGCGGCGACGAGCCAGGGAGAACGTTCATGAGTGCCAGTTCGAGCGGCGCGGCGAGCACCCTGCTCGACGCCGCCGATGCGGGTCGCCGCACCCGCGTCCGCCTGCTGATCGTCGCGATGCTGTTCGCCGCCACCACGATCAACTACGCCGACCGCGCGACCATCTCGATCGCCGGACCCGACATGGCCAAGGAACTCGGCCTGTCCCCGGTCCAGATGGGCTACGTCTTTTCGGCCTTCGCGTGGTCCTACGTTCTGGCCCAGATTCCGGGCGGCTGGCTCCTCGACCGCTACAGCGTCAAATGGGTCTACGCCGCCGCCGTCGCCCTCTGGTCCGGCTTCACCCTGGTCCAGGGAGCCGTCGGCTTCTTCTCCGGCCTCACCGCCGTGGTGCTGCTGTTCGCCCTACGGCTCGCCGTCGGCCTCACCGAGGCGCCGGTCTTCCCCGCCAATGCCCGGATCGTCGCCGCGTGGTTCCCGACCCGGGAGCGCGGCATGGCCTCGGCGTTCTTCAACTCGGCGCAGTACTTCGCCACGGTGCTGTTCACGCCGCTGATGGCGTGGATCGTCCACAATTTCGGCTGGCACCACGTCTTCACCAGCATGGGCCTGCTCGGCCTCGCCTTCGCGGTGGTGTGGCTGCGCGTCGTCGACAGCCCGAAGAACCACCCGTCCATGAATCAGGCGGAGCGGGACTACATCGAGGCCGGCGGCGCGCTGCTCGACATGGACGGGCAGAGCCGGACCGGGCAGGGCGATGCCGGCCGGACGCTGCGCCAGCTGCTCGCCAACCGCATGCTGCTCGGCATCTATATCGGCCAGTACTGCATCACCGTGCTGACCTACTTCTTCCTGACGTGGTTCCCGGTCTACCTCGTCAAGGAGCGCGGCCTGTCGATCCTCCAGGCCGGCTTCGCCGCGGTGCTGCCGGCGCTCTGCGGCTTCATCGGCGGCATCCTCGGGGGCGTGATCTCCGACCTGCTTCTGCGCCGCGGCTTTTCCCTGACGGCGGCCCGCAAGATCCCGATCGTCGGCGGCATGCTGCTGTCGATGAGCATCATCGGCTGCAACTACGTCCAGGCGGATGCCCTCGTGGTCGGGCTGATGGCGCTCGCCTTCTTCGGCAAAGGCATCGGCGCGCTCGGCTGGGCGGTCGTCGCCGACACCTCCCCGCGGGAGAGCGGCGGCCTTTCGGGCGGCCTGTTCAACACCTTCGGCAACACCGCCGGCATCACCACGCCGATCGCCATCGGCTACATCGTCCAGAGCACGGGCTCGTTCAACGGCGCCCTGGTCTTCGTGGGCCTGAACGCCCTCGTCGCCTGCTTCTGTTACCTCGTGGTGGTCGGCGAGATCCGCCGCGTCGAGCTGAAGGCCCACTGACCCGCGGGCCGGACCGGCCCCGTTCCGAACCCGCCCCGCGCCCGGCTCAGGCCGGCCGGGGATCTTCGAGGAGGACGCCATGCCGAACGACAGCCGTCATGCCGCGCGCAACACGCCCACCGTGACCGAGATGAAGGTCGTGCCGGTCGCCGGCCACGACAGCATGCTCCTCAACCTCTCGGGCGCGCACGGCCCGTATTTCACCCGCAACCTCGTGATCCTCACGGACTCCACCGGCGCCACCGGCCTCGGCGAAGTCCCCGGCGGCGAGGGCATCCGCAAGACCCTGGAGGATGCCCGGGACCTCGTGGTCGGGCAGCCGCTCGGCGCCTGGAACGCGGTGCTGAACGCCATGCGGACGCGCTTCGCGGATCGCGATTCCGGCGGGCGCGGGCTGCAGACCTTCGACCTGCGCATCACCATCCACGCGGTGACGGCGGTCGAATCCGCCTTCCTCGACCTGCTCGGCCAGTACCTCGACGTGCCGGTGGCCGCCCTCCTGGGCGAGGGCCAGCAGCGCGACGCCGTCGAGATGCTGGGCTACCTGTTCTACGTCGGCGACCGCACCCGCACCGATCTCGATTATCGCGCACCGACCGCCCGCGACGGCTGGTTCCGCCTGCGCGACGAGGAGGCGCTGACACCGGAGGCCGTCGCCCGGCTCGCCGAGGCCGCCTACGACCAGTACGGCTTCAACGATTTCAAGCTGAAGGGCGGCGTGCTGCGGGGCGAGGAGGAGATCGCCGCCGTCACCGCGATCCACGCGCGCTTCCCCAAGGCTCGGGTGACGCTGGACCCGAACGGCGCGTGGTCCCTCGACGAGGCGATCCGCCTCTGCAAGGGCCAGGGCCACGTGCTGGCCTACGCGGAGGATCCCTGCGGCGCCGAGGGCGGGTTCTCGGGCCGCGAGATCATGGCCGAGTTCCGCCGCGCCACCGGCCTGCCCACCGCCACCAACATGATCGCCACCGACTGGCGGCAGATGAACCACGCGATCCAGCTCGGCGCCGTCGACATCCCGCTCGCCGACCCGCATTTCTGGACGCTCGCCGGCTCGGTCCGGGTGGCCCAGCTGTGCCGCGACCACGGCCTGACCTGGGGCTCGCACTCGAACAACCATTTCGACGTGTCGCTCGCCATGTTCACTCACGTGGCCGCGGCGGCCCCGGGCAACGTCACGGCGATCGACACCCACTGGATCTGGCAGGACGGCGAGCGCCTGACCAAGGAGCCGCTGGCGATCCGCGGCGGCCTCGTGCGGGTGCCGGAGCGGCCGGGCCTCGGCATCGAGCTCGACATGGCGGCGGTGGAGGAGGCGCACGCCCTCTACCGCGACCACGGCCTCGGCGCCCGCGACGACGCGGCCGCCATGCAGTTCCTGATCCCAGGCTGGAGCTTCGACAACAAGAAGCCCTGCCTGGTCCGCTGAAGCCCGGCCCGGGCCCGCGCCGTCAGACGCGCGAGCTCGGGCGGTAGAACGGCTCGTGCCGCGACGGGTCGATGTAATCGGCGTAGAAGCGCCGCGCGTGGGGCAGCAGCGCCTTCGAGAGCTGGCGCCGCTCGACCTCGTCGTCCGACAGCGCCCGCGACAGGTCGTCGTGGAGCGCCTTCAGGGCGGCATCCTTGTCGACCCGGGTGAAGCGCCCGTCGGCGTAGAGCACCTCGCCCTCGCACAGCACCGTGGTGACGCCGCCGGTCTTGGCCCGCTGGATCACGGCGTCGAGGAGCGGCGTCTCCGGGTCGAGATACGGGTAGGCGATCTGGTCCCAGTCGATCAGGACGAGGTCGGCGCCCTTGCCGACCTCGATCGTGCCCAGGCTATCGCCATAGGGCGTGGTGCGGGCGCCGCCGACGGTCGCCATGCGCAGCACCTGCGCCATGCTCGGCACGTCGGCCTCGTCCATGCCGGGCACCCGGTGGGCGCGGAGCACGAGGCGCATCTCCTGCAGCATGTCGCGGTCGTCGTTGATGCCGGCCTCATCGAGGCCGATCGCCGTGTTGATCCCCTTGGCCTCGAACCGGTTGAGCGCCGCCACGCCGGAGCGCAGCCGGAAGTTCGACGAGCAGTTGTGGCAGATGCAGGTGCCGGTCGCCGCGACCCGCTCGATGTCGGATTCGTTCAGCCAGACGCCGTGGCCGAGGGTCAGGCGCGGACCGAGCATGCCGAACCGATCGAGATACTCGACGGCGGTCCCGCCGCCGCGCTTCTCCGCGTAGGCCTTCTGGTAGGCGGTCTCGACGAGGTGCATGTGCATCGGCACGTCGTAGGATTCGGACAGGCCGGCGAGCCCTTCGAGGGCCGCGTCGGAGCACCAGTGGAGGTTGGCGGGCGCGAGCTGGATCTTGGACCGCGACGCCCCGGCCTGTCCGGCATGCAGGCTGCGGAACAGGGAGAAGTTGTCTTCCAGGGACATCTGGAAGCGCTCGAACCAGCGCTTCATCGGGTCCTGCAGCGGCGCCGGTAGGCTCGCCACGAAATCCATGTCGGCCTGATAGACGAGGCGGTTCTGGTCGCGGACCGCGAAGCAGTACGAAACCCGCATGCCGATGTCGCGATAGGCGCGCAGCACCTCGTTGGAGCGCGCCTCGACCTCCTCCAGGCTGCCGGGCATCCAGCCGTGGATGTGCTGGACCGTGGTGATCCCGGAGCCGACCATCTCGAAGGCCGAGTACAGGGTGTCGAGGTAGAGGTTCAGGTTGCGCGCCACCATCCGGGTGACGAACCACAGTTCCAGCGGCATGTCGGGGGAGCCGAGCTGCACCGGCGTGAGGCCGACATGGTGGTGGCCGTTGACGAAGCCCGGCAGCAGGATCTCGCGGCCGGAGCCGATCACGGGGGCGTCGGGGTAGCGGGCATGCAGGTCCGCGTAGGTGCCGACCGCCTCGATCACGCCGTCCTTCTGCAGGACCGCGCCGTCGGCGATCTCCTCCCAGCGGTCGTGATCGAGGGTGCGGGTGATCATCCGCCGGCTGCGGATCAGCGATGTGGCCATGGTCGTGTCCGTGTTGGGGAGGAGGTCAGACGAGCGCTTCCTGCTCGGCGAAGGCCCGGTCGACCTCGTCGCGCAGAAGCTCGGTGAGGTGCCGCCGCATCGCCTCGGCCTCGGGGGAGAACGGGTCGCGCGGGCGGGGCAGGTCGTTGCGGACGATGGTCTTGATCCGCCCGGGCCGGGCCGTGAACACCACCACCCGGTCGGCGAGCGCCACCGCCTCGTCGATGTGGTGGGTCACGAACAGCACCGAGGCGCCGCTGTCGCGCCAGACGTCGAGCAGGAAGTCCTGCATCTTCTGGCGGGTCTGGACGTCGAGGGCCGCGAAGGGCTCGTCCATCAGCAGGACCTTCGGGCGCATGGCGAGCGCGCGCGCCACCGCCACGCGCTGGCGCATGCCGCCCGACAATTCATCCGGCCGCTTGTCGAAGGCCTCGGCGAGGCCGACCCGCTGGAGAGCGGCCCGGGCGACGCTGCGGCGCTCGGCCTCCGGCACGCCCTTCAGCGACAGGCCGAAGCTGACGTTCTGCCAGACGCTGAGCCAGGGCAGCAGCGAGGTCTCCTGGAAGATCAGGCTGCGCTCCGGCGACGGTCCGGTGACCGGCGCGCCGAAGGCCAGGAGCGCGCCGCCGGAGGCGGCCTCCAGCCCGGCGATGAGGTAGAGCAGCGTGCTCTTCCCGCAGCCCGAGGGGCCGAGGAACACCACGAACTCGCCGGGCCGCACGGTGAGGTCGATGTCGCGCAGGGCCTCGTGGGCGCGGGCGGTGCCATGCGCCCAGACCTTGGCGACGCCGCGGCAGGAGACGGCGGCGTCGGAGCTGAGATCAGAGGCCAAGGGCGGCCCCCGTGTCGCGCGGCAGCCAGTACAGCAGCCGCCGCTGGACCACCCGGAACAGCAGGTCGAAGGCGAAGCCGAGCAGACCGATCAGCGTGATGGTGAAGAACACCAGCGATGGGTTGAAGGTGTTGCGCGCCAGCATGATCACCTGGCCGAGCCCGTAGCCGACGCCGGTCGCCTCGGCGACGAGCACCACCATCCAGGCGCCGAACAGGTTGAGGCGCAGCACCGCCAGCAGCCCCGGCAGGATCGCCGGCACGATCACCCGCGCGTAGATCTGGCGCTTCGTCGCCCCCATCGTCCGGGCGACGTTGATGTAGTTCCGGTTGACCCCGTCGATCTGCTGGATGGTCGAGAGCACCATCGTGAAGAACAGGGCGATGAACACCATGAAGATCGCCGGGGCGTTGCCGATCCCGAACATGAAGATCGCCACCGGCAGCCACGCGATCGGCGAGACCGGCGCCAGGAGCGTGATGGTCGGCAGGGTCAGGCGCTCAAACAGCACGACGTAGCGGATCGCCACCCCGACCAGGATCGACAGGGTGGCGGCCAGGAACAGGCCCGCCAGCACCCGGCCCGTGGAGGCGAGCACGGTGATCAGCACCGCCATGGCGGGGCTCGGACCGGCATTCATGCCGGTGCCGATCTGCCAGCGCTGGGCGGTGTTGAAGAACCGGGCCTGCTCGGCGAGGTTGCCGAGGAAGATGTGCGGCGGCGGCAGCAGCTTGGCATCGGCGATGCCGAGCGCCCAGAGCAGCTCCCACAGGCCGGCGAAGCAGCCGACGGAGACCAGCATCCAGCCGATCCGGCGGAGCAGGGGGACGAGCCCGTCGGGCAGCGCGAGGCGCTGACCGAAGGGCACGCGCGGCCGGATGTGCGGGACGGCGGCGCGGGCGAGATCGACGGCCATCCGCTCAGGCCGACTTCAGCTTGAGCTTGCCGTAGAGGTCCGGGTTCTCGGCGATGACCTGCTCCAGCAGGGTCCAGTCGATCGCGTCGCGGCCGGGCTTCTTCTTGATGTAGCCCATCTCGGCCACGGAATCGGTCCGGTCGAGGATGAACTGCGTCTGGTTGCGGGCGTCCACCACCGAGGGCTGCCGGCCCATGGCGAGCTGGGCGTTGCTCATCGAGGTCTTGTAGTAGGAGCCGACGAGCTTGTTCAGGGCGGCCTGGGGATCGCCCTCGGCCAGGGCCTGGGCCTTCATCATGCCCTTGATCAGCGCCTTCACGGCGGCCGGGTTCTTGGCGATCAGCTCATTGCGGACCGCCAGCACGCAGTCGGTGTAGCCCTTGCCGTAGATGTCGGTGCCGTCGGAGAGCTTCACGGCGCCCTTCACGTCGGTGAGGAGCGCGGTGCCGTAGGGCTCGATGGTCGAGATGATGTCCAGCGCCCCGGCGCGGAACGCCTCCACGGCCTCCGGGGTCGAGCCCATGTAGCGGACCGTGATGTCCTTGAAGGCGACGCCGTTCTTCTTCAGCCAGTCGTAGGGCAGCACCTCCAGCGTATCGAGCTGGAAGGTGCCGAGCGTCTTGCCCTTGAGCTTCTCCGGGCTGTCGAGGCCGGGCTGGGCGACCAGCACGCAGCCCTCGATGCCGCCGCCGGCCACGATCTTCACGGGGGCGCCCGCGTCGTAGAGCGCCATGAAGCTCGTATAGGGCATCACGCCGGCATCGACCTGGCCCATGCCGAGGAAGGTGACCTGATCCGAGAAGGTCGGCGTGTTGACGAAGTCGATGGTCAGGCCGTCATCCTTGGCGAGCTGCATCGCCTCGGCGAGGAAGAAGTTCAGGTTGCAGAAGCCGGTGCCGTGGGTCGCGCGGATGCCGGTGGCCGCCGCGGCCGGGCCGGTCAGGCCCGGACCCACCGCCAGGGTCAGCGCGGCGGCCGTCCCTCCGAGAAAACGCCTGCGGCTGGGCTTGAACCGCGTGAAATCCGGGACGCGATAATCGCCGTGACGGTCGCACATATCGACTCTCCTCAGAGGGCGGATCGTGCGATCCGCCGGACGGCGCGTGCCGGTGCTGAAACGGAGGGATCGGAGCTCGGGACAGGCTCAAGGCAGTCGCGGAGATCCGGTCGCCCGGCACCTCACCACATCGACGGCACGCCAACCTCTAGCCGCCGCCGGGGCGACGCTGCGCTGGTGAAGACGAACCAAGAAGCGTGCCAGATGCAGGGGCCGACCGTATTGGCGGCGCGCCTTGCCCGTCGGCGCTGTCGAAGAACTGCACCGCCGTCATTGCGAGCGGAGCGAAGCAATCCAGCAGCGCCAGGCCTCCGAACGTCGCGCTGCCCTGGGTCACTTCGCTGCGCTCGTGATGACGGACACCGTCTTCGCGCCGCGCTTCGACCGGTCCGACGCCCGCGAAAGCAGCTGAATGCCGCCGGCGTATTCAGCCGGGGTCTTTGGACAGTGCCGGACCGGCCTCAGCCGCGCGCGGAGCGCTCTGCCCATTCCCGGCGCAGGATGGCGTACTGCATCGAGTTCTCGAAGATCGGGTTGCCCTGATCGTCGTCCACGAAGGTGACGAACTCGCGGAACAGGCCCTCGAGGCGCATTCCCAGCGTCGCGCACAGGCGGTGCGAGGCGGCGTTGTCCTCCTCGACATAGGCGTAGAGGCGCCGCGCCTGCCGCTCGGAGAACAGGTGCCCGAACAGAGCGGCCGCGGCCTCATGGGCGTAGCCCGCGCCGCCATACGCGGCGTTGAAGTTCCAGCCGACCGAGAAGGTGTCGGGCGGTTCGGGGAGGCAGAACAGGTCGCCGATCAGCCGGCCGGACGCGGTCAGGCACACGGCCACGTGCTCGTCGTCGCTGGCGCGCCGCCCGGCTTCCGCCTCCGCGTCCGCCGGCGTATCGAGGCGGCTGCTCAGGAAGCAGCGTGCCCGCGGCCGGTGCAGGTAGGCGAACAGGTCGGCGGCGTCGTCCGGCCTGAAGCGCCGCAGGATGAGGCGGTCGGTCCGGATGGCGATCATCGGGCTCCCGGTCGGCGCCGCCCTACGCGGCCACGAGGTTGAAGGTGCGGTCGGCCGGCGCGAGGCTCACCCGCCGCCCCCAGTCGAAGGCGACGAAATCCTGCTCGATCCCGTCCGAGAACACCACGCCGCCCTCGTTCATCCGCGACACGACGGTGAGGGGCGATCCGGCGAACTTGCCGCCGCGCAGGTCGGTGCCGGTGGCGACGCTCGGGAACGGCTCGCGGACCCAGTAGCCGAAGGCCGCCTCCTCGATGCCCACCTCAACGGTGAGGTGCGTCGCCTCGCTGATCGAGCGCGCCCAGCCGGTCAGGCCGGTGCCCGAGGCCACGATCAGCCCGCTCGACGAGTGGTCCTCCGCCCGCGCCCCGTCGTCGATGCGGTAGCGCGCCGATTGGTGGCTGCGGTGGCCGACGAAGATCTCGTTCAGGGCGAGCAGCCGCTCGCCGCCGTCGAAGGTCGCCTGCACCATGGTGCGCCGCTGCAGGGGTGCGGCGCCGGCCGCGCTGGCGGGCAGCAGGCCACGCAGGGCCTCGACCCGGGCCCGGGCCAGCACGCCGTCGTAGAGGTCGGGCGCCGGGTTGACGCCGACCACCGGCTGCCCGTCGAGGTATTTGGCGACGTTGGCCACGAGCCCGTCCTGTCCCACGGCCACGACCACGTCCTCGGGGGCGAAGAGGAAGCGGTCGAGGTCGGGGCGCCGCACCAGGGCCTGCCGCCAGTCCAGGGGCACGGCGGACCGCGCCTCGGCGAGCACGGCCTGGAACTGGGCGTGGCGCGCCTCGACCTCCGCGAGCGTCTGGCCCCGGCTCTCCAGGAAGAACCGGACCTGGCCGCGGGTCGCGTGCCGGGCGATGAGCAGCTCGTAATCCGTGTCGCGGATCACGAAGACGACCCGGGGGGTGATGGCCGGCATGGCGGGCCTCCTCAGCGCGGCGCGAGCCGCGCGGGCAGCGCGCCGCGGAACTCCCCGAGAACGGCCGCCAGCAGGTCGGGCGTGACGTTGACGTGCTCGATGGTCTCCAGCTTGCCGGCGAGTTCCCGGGCCGCCAGACCGAGCAGGACGGCGGGCGGCATGTCCCGGTAGATTGCGGCGCGGCGCTGCTCCGCCTCGGCCCGGGCCCCCTCGACGAGCCGGATCCGCTCGGCCTCCGCGGCGGCCTCCAGGCCGCGGGCCTCCGCGACGCCCGCGGCGCGGTCGCGGGCGTTCTCGGCTTCTTGTGCGATCAGCACGGTCTCGCGCCGGGCCAGCTCGGTCTTCGTCGCGAGCTCGTTCTCCGCGATGGCGCGCTCCTTCTCGACCGCGAGCGCGCGCCGGGCGAAGGTCGCCTCGTCGGCCTTCTGCTGCAGGGCCTCGAAGGTCGGCGTCTGCAGGGCGCGCTCCAGCTCGCTCGTCGGCGCGAGGTTGGTGAGCCGCACCGCCACGGCCGCGATGCCGATCTCGGCCAGCGCCGGGGCGGCGAAGAGCACCCGTTCCAGAACGGCGCGCAGCGGCTCCGGCCCCGCGTCGAGGAGGGCGCCGATCGGGCTCGCCCCGAGATATTGCAGCACCGCCTGGCCGGCGATGCCGCCGAGGCGCGCCTCGATCCGCTCGATCGGCTCGCCCTGCAGGCGCCCGGTGCGGAGGTCGATCGAGAAGTCGACCCGGCTCGCCAGCAGCTCGGGATCGACGACGTGCCAGCCGATCGTCCCCTGGACCACGACGGTCTGGAAGTCCCGGCTGCGGCCGCGGACGAACAGGGTCATCTCGCGGTCGTCCACCGGCACCTCGCTGATGCTGGCGGTCTCGGGCCGGAACCAGAAGACCAGCCCCCGCCCGCTCTGCCGGACCCGGCCGTTGCGGAAGCGGATGATGTGGCTGCTCGCCTCGCTCCGGAGCTGGGCGATCACACCGATGTTGCGGACCGTGGCCATGATGGTCTCCTCAAAACTGACCCGACCTGTCGAAGCGGAAGAGTTCGGCGGGGCGGAACGCCGTCCCGGCCTCGCGGGCGCCCGTCGGCGCGATCCAGCCCCGGTCGCGCATGCGGCGGCGGAAGGCGGATTTGTTGAGGGGCGCGCCGCGGATCGCCGCGTGCACGTCCTGGAGCTGGCGGAGGGTGAAGTGCTCCGGGAGCAGCGCGAAGCCGACATCCGTGTAGTCGAGCTTGCCGCGCAGCCGCTTCACGGCGAGCGCCAGGATGTCGGCGTGGTCGAAGGCGAGGGCGAGGGCGAGGGGGGCGCCGTCCTCCGTGACGGCCGAGACCGGGCCGCCGGCCTCGCCCGCCCAGGGCACGACCAGCGTCGCCGCCGTCAGCGCGGCGCTGCCCGCCAGGGCCTCGGCGAAGGCCGCCTCCGGCAGCAGCGCCAGGTAGGCGACCGAGACGATACGCATCCGCGGATCCCGGTCCACGGCACCGAAGGTGTAGAGCTGTTCGAGCCGCGCCCGCCCGATCCCGGCCTTGTCGCGCAGGACGCGCTCCGCGGCGGCGTCGAGGGTTTCGGCGATGCCCACGAACCCGCCCGGCAGGGCCCAGAGGCCCGCCTGCGGCTGCTGGCTCCGCCGCAGCAGGAGAGCGGCGAGCCGCCCCGCCCGGATCCCCAGCAGGACGAGATCCACCGCCAGGGCGGGCCGCTCGTAGGCCGCAGGATCGTAGCCTGCCAGGAACTCGGGTTCGGTCATCGCTCGATTTCTGCTCAGGTTGAGCATAACTAAGACGCGGGTTGCGCATATGTCAAGGCGGTGGCGGATCCGTCAGGACGCGCCGCCGGGCGCACAGCTCCGCACCGGCTCCGCACAGATCCGCCGCGGCGCGGCCGGCGGGTGCGGGCCGAGCCTGGAAAAGGGCGAAGCTTCTCGTGGCGGCCGAGGGGCGGGCGCGGGAGCTTCAGCGGCGAGCCGGCCCCGATCCGCCGGCGCAGGAGGTTTCCCCGATGCCGTTCTTCGCTCCACGACCCGCGGTCGAGCCCCCCCGCAACGCCGCGTTGTCACCGCTCTTCCTCGCGCTGCTGGCGCTCCTCATCATGCTCGCCTCGGCCCACGCGGCGCCGGGGCCGGCGCGGGGCGGCCTGATGCTGCGCGGGCCGGCCGGCGCCGCGCCGGCCGAGGCCGTCCAGCTTGCCACCGACATCAGCGTCGATGTCAGCGGCCCGACCGCCCGGGCCACGGTCACCCAGGCCTTCCGCAACACCACGGCGGAGTGGGTCGAGGGCACCTACGTGTACCCCCTGCCGGAGGACGCGGCCGTCGACCGGATGAAGCTCGTCGTCGGCAACCGCGTGATCGTGGCCGACATCCGCGAGCGGGCGGCGGCCAAGCGCGCCTACGAGGCCGCGAAGGCGGCCGGGCAGTCGGCGGCCCTGACCGCGCAGGAGCGGCCCAACATCTTCACCAACGCGGTCGCCAATATCGGCCCCGGCGAGACGGTGGTGGTCCAGATTACCTATCAGCAGACGATCCCCGTGTCCGGCGAGACGCGGACGCTGCGCCTGCCGCTGGTGGTGGCGCCCCGCTACACTCCCGCCCCCGCCGCGGTGGACGCGGTCTCCCTCGACGGCGTGGCCGAGGCGGCCCGCGACCCGGTTCCGGATCGCGCCCGGATCAGCCCGCCGGTGCTCGACCCGGCCCTGTCCCCGCCGACCAACCCGGTCGCCGTCACCGTGCGGCTCCAGGCGGGCTTCGCCGTCGGCGCCGTCCGCAGCGCCACCCACGCGATCCGCGTGACCGAGACCGGCTCGGAGGCGCGCACCGTCACGCTGGCCGACGGCGTCGTGCCGGCCGACCGCGACCTCGAGCTGACCTGGGAGCCCGCTCCGAGCCGGGTGCCCGGCCTCGGCCTGTTCCGCGAGACCGTGGCCGGCCGGACCTACCTGCTGGCCGCCGTGAACCCGCCGGCGCTCGAGCCCGACGCGGCCACCCGGCCGGCGCGCGACGTCACCTTCGTGATCGACAATTCCGGCTCGATGTCCGGCGCCTCGATGCGGCAGGCCAAGGCCGGGCTGCTGGCCGGCCTCGCGCGTCTGACGCCGCAGGACCGCTTCAACGTCATCCGCTTCGACGACACCTGGGACGCGCTGCATCCCGAGCCGGTCCCGGCGACGCGGGCGGCCCTGGCGGAAGCCGAGCGCTTCGTCGCCGCCCTGGAGGCCCGCGGCGGCACCGAGATGCTGGCGCCGCTCAAGGCGGCCCTGGCCGATCCCCATCCGGAGGACGGGCGCGTGCGCCAGGTCGTGTTCCTCACCGACGGGGCCGTCGGCGACGAGGAGCGGATCTTCGCGGCGATCCACGCCAATCTCGGGCGCACGCGCCTGTTCATGGTCGGCATCGGCTCGGCGCCCAACGGCCACCTGATGCGCCACGCCGCCGAGATCGGCCGCGGCAGCTTCACGGAGATCCGCGACCTCGCCCTGGTCGGCGAACGGACCCGCGCGCTCTACGAGAAGCTGGAATCCCCCGCCGTCACCGACCTGACCGCGACCTTCTCGGTCCCGGGCGTCGCCGTCACGCCGGGCGCGCTGCCCGACCTGTATCGCGGCGAGCCGCTGGTCTTCGCCGCGCAGCTGCCGGAGGCGGCCGAGGGGATCGCCCACGGGACCGTGACCGTCTCGGGCCGGGTGGGCGGCCGGACTTGGACCCGGACCCTGCCCCTCGCCGCGGCCGGCACGGGCGCCGGCATCTCCAAGGTCTGGGCGCGCTCCCGGATCGGCGAGACCGAGACCGCGCGGATCACCGGACGCCTCGGCGCGGAGGCGGCCGACGCCACCATCCTGGCGCTGGCCCTGGAGCACGGCCTGACGACGCGGCTGACCAGCCTCGTGGCCATCGACGCCACGCCCCGCCGGGCGCCGGGCACGCCCCTCGTCGCCGCCGACCTGCCGCTGAACCTGCCGGCGGGCTGGGACTTCGCCAAGGTGTTCGGCACGGACCGGAGCGGCGAAGCGCCCGCCGACGACAAGGCCGCCCGGATCGTGCCGATCCATGCCGGCGAGGCGGGCGTCGACCTCCCGCAGACCGGGGCCGGGATCCTGGCGCAGCTCGGCCTGGGCCTGCTCCTCGCCCTCCTGGGCCTCCTGCTGGGCGCTGGCCTGCAGCGGCGCGGCGCCCGGCGGATCGGGGACGCGCGATGAGCCGCTCTCCGGTATCCGGACTGGGGAGGGCCCTCGCGGCCCTCCTCACCCTCGGGGGGCTCGGACTGGCGGCGCAGGCCGCCTGGATCCCCGCCAAGGCCGCCCTGGCGCAGGTGCTGCTGGAGCGCGCCTTCGCCCGCACGCTGGCCGAGGGGCACCCCGCCAAGCCCTGGCCCTGGGCCGACACCGAGCCGGTCGCCCGGCTCACGGTCGCGGGCCGCAGCTTCGTGGTGCTGCGGGGCGGGAGCGGCCAGGCTCTGGCCTTCGGCCCGGGCCATCTGGACGGTACGCCGGAGGCCGGAGCGCCCGGCACCGCAATCTTCGCCGCCCACCGCGACACGCAGTTCGCGGTGCTGGGGCGCCTCGGGCCCGGCGATCCCGTCACGGTGACGGGCCGCGACGGCCGGACCCGGCATTTCCGCGTCACCGGCACGCGGGTGGCGCGGTGGGACGCCTCGGGCATCGATCCGCAGGCGGCCGGCCGGCATCTCGACCTCGTCACCTGCTGGCCCCTGGAGGCGCTGCGGGCCGGACCGCTCCGGCTGATCGTCGAGACGGAGATGGCGTCGGAGGCGGGGCGTTCCTGACGGGCAGCCGTGGATGGCCAGCTTGGCCGCGCTTGCGCAATTGTGCGGTTTCGTGCGGATCTGTGCGGATCAAGCCCGCGCGAGCCGTGCCTGTGAGCGAGATCGAACTGTCCGAGGCGCAGAGCCGCGCCATTGCCCAGACCGTGCGCGAGGCGCTGGCCCGCCGGCGCATCTCCCGGCAGACGCTGGCCGAAGAGGCCCGGATCAGCATTTCGACCCTGGAGAAGGCGCTCGCCGGCCGCCGGCCCTTCACCCTGGCGACGACGATCCGGCTGGAGGAGGCCCTGGGCCAATCCCTCCGCCAGGAACCGGGGCGACCGGCTCCGGAGACGGCCCGTCACGCGCCCGACGAACTCGGCTCCTATTCCCGGGAGAGCGTGGCCTGGATCGAGGGGCGCTATCTCACCCTGCGGCCCTCCTTCGGGACGGCCGGCTCGATCTTCGCCTACCGTACCGAGATCGCGTGGGACGCGGAATCGGCCCGCCTCGTGTTCCGCGAGGCCGAGCGGCTCGACGCCCCCTTCGCGCAATCCGGCAGCGTCGCCGTGCCGAGCCAGTCGGGCATGATCTATCTGGTGACCAACTGGCACGGGCAGCACCGCCTGGCGGTCCTGTGCCGCCCGAACATCCAGGGCGAGATGTACGGGGTCCTGACGACGCTCCATGCGGGGCGCGGCACCCAGCTGACCCCTGCCGCGGCGCCCCTGGCGCTGCTTCCGGAGCAGGCCGGCGCATTCGGCTACGGGCGCATCGGACCCGAGGAGCCGGGCTTCGCACCGTACCGCGCCTATCTCGCCCGCGTGCACGAGGACGGCTACGCCACCTTCTTCACGGGTGTCGCCTGACGGGGCCGGGCGCGATGCGGATGGGCCGGCGCCCCTGGCCGTGATGGGCCGGTCGACACAGCAGCCGACGCATTCGGCCGACCGCGCGTTGCGCCGGCTGCGGACAGGAGGCGTCCCCCGCCGGATCGGCCCCCTCGCGCTCGCGCAGGCGCCGGCCGGCCGGCCGAAGACCCTGCGCCGGTTCGGGTGCCCGTCGAAGCCTCCGTCCTTGGAGAGGGCCGCTCCGTGAGCAGACCCTCTCCGGACCCGGCGGGCCGCCGGGTTCAGGCCGCGCTACTGGGCCGCGATGTTGTAGGCGAGCGCCGACGAGGCGAGGGAGGCCCCCCACACGCAGAGCGTCGTGCTCGTTCCCATGGTCGGCACCGCGATCAGCGCGCCGACGCTGGCCACGGCGAGGCCGATCGCTGCCCCGTACAGTGCGTCGTCGCTCACGCCGCCGGCGACACAATCGATCTCTTCATCCGTCAATTCGCGGATCTCTGGCACATTCTTCATCATCGCGACCTTTCGATATCGATGGTTGAATGCCGAATTATCCATCGGCGTCGCGCAGGCAGCCCCAAAGCGTTCGAGAGATCAAATCGTATAAAAGCACTATAGCCTGCGTCCGGGCGAGGTCCTATCGCCGGTGCGGTCCTGCCCTGGGCTCCGGAGCCGCGACGGCAGAGGTGAAGACCTGCCGCTTCGATCGCGACGACTGCGCCGCGATCACCGAGGCGAGTCGGCATCCGGTGGGGCTCCGAGCCCGCGTCCGAAGCGCGCCGACGCTCGCCCATGCTCCGATGCTGCGGGCGTCCGGCCTTGCGATGGCGTTGGTGATCACATCGCGGCGTCGAGGCTGAGCAACCATCGATCAACGCACCGGGTCGACGGGGCGTCGAGGCATGCGCGAGGCGGGCTCGTCGATCGACGGCATGGGATCGATGCCCAGGAGGGCTGCGAGATCCTGCCCGGCATTCGGCTCCAGCAGGTCGGCGAGGGTATGTCGGTCGAGGACCGCGAGGAACGCGGCGAGCGCTTCGTTCAAGACACCCTTGAGGCGGCAGGCGGGCGTGATCGCACAGGCCGCACCGGCGAAGCAGGGGACCAGCGCCAGATCCTCCTCCATGGCCCGCACGACGTCTCCGACGCGGATCTGGTCCGCAGGCCGGCCCAGAAGCAAGCCGCCGCCCCGGCCACGCGTCGTCCGGATCAATCCCAGCCGGCCCAGCTGATGCACCACCTTCACCAAGTGATGCTCGGAGATCCCGTAGGCCGCCGCGACGCCGGCTATGGAGCCCTGCCGGGGGCCCAGCGAGCCGAGATAGATCAGAGTGCGCAGGCCGTAATCGGTGAAGCGGGTCAGCCGCATGTCAACTCCGTAACAGCCCTTAAGGTGCATGACGATTGCACCTTTAAAAATGGGCCGTCATAAGGTGCATGTAATATGCATCTTGAGGACCGCCATGCCTGCCCCGCTGAGTCCCTCCACCGTCGCCCTTATCAAAGCCACGATTCCCGCCCTGGAGGCGCGAGGCCTGGACATCACGCGGCGCATGTACGAGCGCCTGTTCGAGAACGCCGAGATGCGCGACCTCTTCAACCAGTCGCACCATGGGGCAGCGGGCTCGCAGCCGAAGGCCCTCGCGCAAGCCGTGCTGGCCTATGCCCGCAACATCGACAATCTGAGCGTTCTCGGCGGGGCGGTGGAGCGCATCGCGCAGAAGCATGTCGCGCTCAACATCCTCCCCGAGCACTATCCGCACGTCGCGGATGCGCTGCTCGGCGCGATCGGCGACATTCTGGGCGATGCGGCGACGTCCGAGATCTGCGCGGCCTGGGGAGACGCGTACTGGCTCCTGGCGGAGATCCTGATCGGGCGCGAGGCGGCCATCTACCGCGACCACGCCGCAAAGCCTGGAGGCTGGACCGGCTGGCGCGCGTTCCAGATCGAGAGCGTGACCCAGGAGAGCGAGACGATCCGCTCCTTCGTGCTGGCGCCGGTCGATGGGGGGCCCGTGCTGCGCCACCAGCCCGGTCAGTACCTCGGCTTCCTCTTCGACCTGCCAGGCCAGGGCGTTCTGAAACGCAATTACTCAGTCTCGTGTGCCCCGAACGACCGCGTCTACCGCATCACCGTCAAGCGCGAGAACGCGCCCGGTGCGCCGGCCGGTGTCGTCTCGAACTGGCTGCACGACGCGGCCGGCATCGGCACGATCCTGCGCGTGGCACCGCCGGCGGGCGACTTCTCCCTCGACCGGTCGACGAACGGCCCCGTGGTCCTGGTCAGCGGCGGCGTCGGACTGACGCCGATGGTGAGCATGCTGGCCGCCATCGCGGATGAGATGCCCGAGCGCCCGACTTGGTATGCCCACGGAGCCCTCAACGGCCGTGTCCATGCGCTGCGGGACGCAACGGCCGCCGCAGCCTCGGGGCGCGCGCATATCCGCGTCCGGACCTTCTACGCCCAGCCGGACGCGCAGGACCGGCGTGGCGAACATTACGACGAGGCGGGTCTCATCACGGCGGATTGGCTCGTCGCGAACACGCCGCAGGCCGAAGCGGTCTACTACCTCTGTGGTCCCAAGCCGTTTCTGGCCGCGCTCGTGAACGGCCTGCGGCGCCACGGCGTCCCGGCCGAGCGGGTCCGCTTCGAATTCTTCGGGCCGGCGGACGAATTGCTGGAGGACGAGGTGCGGCGCGTCGCCTGATCGTGGCGCCACAGCCGGGTGTCGGCGGCGCCGCGAACGGCGCTGCCGCCTCCCGTGATCGCGCGTGCGGGCGCCGGACCGCCCGGTGCCGACGGAACGGGCGTCCGCCGTCGGACGCCGCGGGCCGCCCTGCCGTCCCTATCCCTTCAACCGCTCGATCAGGGCCAGGGTCCGGCGACCGGTGTCGTCGAAGGCAGGCAGATCGATCATGGGGTCGGGCTTGGCGACGGCGGTCAGTCGCGCGCGGTCGCGGATGACGATCTCCTGGCCCGCAACGCCGATGCCGATCTTGGTGAGGGCTTTGAGGGCGCGGGAGAAGGACTCGCGCGTCATCCCGAGTTCGGACGCGATCATGTGCTTCTCGTAGGGCAGGATCGCGCGGTCCGGCGTGCCCTGCCGTTCGGATAGGACGAGGATATGGCATCCGACGCGCTCGGCCGCGGAGCGCAGCTTCAGATTCTTGGTCTGCCGCACCATCCGACGGAACTGCTCGGCGAGCGTTTCCAGAACCGCCTTCGCCAGATGCGGGTTGCGTTCCACCGCGTCGCGGAACGCATCGGCCGGAATGAGCAGGAAGCGGGTCGGCTCCGGAGCCCGCCCCTGCATCAGATACGGCGATGCGGTCACGACGGCGGCAGGGATCAACAGGTCCGGCGCCCTCACGACTTCGATGAGCACCTCGCGGCCATCGCGGGATCGTCCGAAGAGCTGAACCGATCCCGACAGGACGACGATCTGGAAGGTCGGGACCTCGCCTTGCGCGAAAAGGATCGTCCCCGCCGGCACTTCGTGCTCGAGCGTGTGCTGGAACATGGTGCGGATGCGCGGTGCCTCCTTGCTGCTGTCACCCGTTCCGGGATCGGTGTTCGCTTCTCCGCGCATGGCAAGCTGCGCTTCCACTCGACCTCGGCATCGTGAGAACCGGGGCGCATTCCGGCCTTGATGCATATCAACTGCAGATTTGGCCCAACCCCGATCCCGATCCGGCATCGACCGCGCACCGCCGACCCGCGGCGAACGCGAACCGCCGGAGCCGGCAAGCGCCTTGGGGTCGGAAGTGACTGCCGTGCGCCGATCCACCCGATGTCGGCGCGGAGGCGGGCCTGCAGCCCTACGACCAGCTGTGGGCGGGCGCCGAGAGGGCATTGGGGATGCCTTCGAAGAGCGAGCCCCTGCGTCGAAGCCCGTCCCCTGAGGCATCCCGGAATCGGCATCTCGACGGGACGCAACGCGCGTCGGTCTTCAGTCGCCCTCCAGGCTTTCTGCGATCAGTGCCATGCGCACCAGCTCGGACAGGCTGCCCGCCTGCATCTTGGACATGACGTTGGCCCGGTAGATCTCGACGGTCCGCGGGCTGATGCCGAGATCGAGCCCGATGACCTTGTTGGCCTTGCCGGCGACCAGTCCTTCCAGGACCTGGCGCTCGCGCTCGCTGAGTGCGGCCAAGCGCGCCCGCACCGCGTCCCCCTCGGCGTCGCGCGTCCGGGCGCGATCCGCCCGCGCCAAGGCCGATCGGATGCTGGCGAGAAGAACGTCGTCGTCGAAGGGCTTCTCGATGAAGTCCACCGCGCCGGCCTTCATCGCTTCGACCGCGAGCGCGACGTCCGCATGGCCTGTCATGACGATCACGGGCGGCATCCGGCCTCTCTGCCGGAGGCGGTGCAGCAGTTCGACGCCGTCGATGTCGGGCATGCGCACGTCCGTGACGATGCATCCGACACGGTCGGTCCCCGCGGCGAGGAAGGCGGTCGCCGAGTCATGCACCTGGACGGCCAGTCCGTCGGTCCCCAGCAGGAAGGCGAGGGATTGGCGCACCGCGAGATCGTCATCCACGATGTGGACAGGCGCGTCAGTCGACATGAGCCATCTCCTCGCGGTCGAGCGTGCGCAGGGTGAAGCGGAAGGTCGTTCCGCCGTCCGGACCCGGGCAGGCCTGGATCTTGCCCCCATGGGCCTCGACGATGGTTCGACAGATCGACAGGCCGACGCCCATGCCGTTCGCCTTCGTCGTCACGAAGGGCTGGAACAGCTGCTCGGCGATCTCGGGCGCGATGCCGGTCCCGGTATCCGACACCCGTATCTCGACCAGGCCTTCGGCCGGACGCGCCCGCGTCCCGACGACGAGTTCGCGCCGGGTCACGTCCTGCATGGCCTCGATCGCGTTGCGGATGAGGTTGAGCAGGACCTGCTGCACTTGGATCCGGTCGGCCAGCACGAGCGGCGCATCCGGATCGAGATCGAAGCGGACGCGCACGCCCTTCTCCTTGGCGCCGACGAGGGCGAGGGCGCTCGCCTCCTCGACCAGCTTGGGCAGGCTTTCGATATGCCGCTCGTTCTCGCCGCGCGACACGAAGTCCCGCAGGTGCCGGATCACCTGTCCGGCTCTCAGGGCCTGATCGGCCGCTTGGTTCACCGCGTCGGAGAGCCGGGCCGCCTCCGGGCCTTCCATGCGCCCGAGGAGGCGGCGGCAGCCCTTGAGGTAGCTCGCGATCGCCGTCAGCGGCTGGTTGATCTCGTGCGCCAGCGTCGATGCCATCTCGCCCAGGGCGGTGAAGCGCGACATGTGCACCAGCTCGGACTGCAACTCCTGCAGACGCATCTCCGTCTGGTTCCGTTCGGTGAGGTCGCGGATGAAGCCGGTGAAGTAGCGCACGCCGCCCGAACGCATCTCGCCGACCGCCAATTCCATCGGGAAGGTCGAGCCGTCCTTGCGCTGGCCGACCACGACGCGGCCGATGCCGATGATGCGGCGTTCTCCGGTCGAACGGTAGTGCGCCATGTAGGCGTCGTGCTGGCTCCGATAGGGTTCCGGCATCAGCAGGCTGACGTTCCGGCCGACCATCTCGTCCGGCCCGTAGCCGAACTGCCGCACGGCCGCCGCGCTGAACGATTTGATCTGCGCCTGCTCGTCGATGACGATCATGGCGTCGGGGACCGTGTCGAGGATCGAGCGCAGATGCGCCTCGCGCGCCCGCAGGTCTTCGTCGGCCTGCTTCTGTTCGTGAATGCTGAAGACCACGCCGCGGTGGCGGCACGGCCGACCGTCGGCGCCGATCTGCACGCGGCCGCGCGAACGCAGCCAGTGGACGCGCCCATCGGGATGCACCGCCCGATAATCGACCTCGTAGCGTCCGCCCTCCGCCAGCGCGCGCCCGATGGCGTCCGCCCTGGCTGCGCGGTCGTCCGGATGCACGAAGGCCTGCATCGCGTCGAAGGTGGTCAGGCGGTCCGGCGGCACCCCGAACAGACGGATGCAGGACGGCAAGATCGTGACGCGCCCGGTCCGGACGTCGAGGGCCCAGCCGCAGATGCCCGCTTCGTCGAGCGTCAGCCGAAGTCCCTCCGCGTCGAAGGGGTCGTCGCCGCGGGAACCCGGATCGTTGGGAGGGTCAGACGTCGTCATGTCGGCCGTACGGGGGGACGGCATCGTCATCCGTCCGGATCGTCGGCGCCCGTCTTACAACGCCGGGTCCATCAAGAAACAGCCGGCGCGCACCGCGGTCGTCGGTCCTCCGGGAGGGCCTGGCCGGCGGGGCTCCTGGCGGCCCGCGATCCTGGCCTCGAGCCGCCGACGCCTCCGCCCCGCATCCGGCTGCCCGCGGCGCGGCGGGGCCGGGAACGCAGCTTGCACGGCGCAGGTGGCGGCCGCGCGACGCCCGGGGAGGGCCGGCCGGTTACGCTTAAGCGCGTGATGCGATTTCGGATTTTGGAATGGAGCGGGTGAAGGGAATCGAACCCTCGTATTCAGCTTGGAAGGCTGCTGCTCTACCATTGAGCTACACCCGCGCGGGCGGATCGTTAGCACGCTGCGATGCCCGTGAGAAGGTGGGGCGCGGCCGGCGATGAACGGCCGCCGCGAAGGGACGATCCTCCGTCGCGGTGCCGCTCGGAAGCCCGGCACCCCCTCGAAACGAGGGGCTTGCGACGGTCGCGTCGCTCCAGCCGGGGGCACTCGTCGCGGGACCGAGGCGTCGCCCGATCAGCCGAGCCCCAGCGCGGCGCGGGCCTCGACGGGCGTCGCGACCCGCCGGCCGTGCCGGGCCACCGCCTCGGCGGCGAGGCCGACCAGTTCGGCGTTGCTGGCCGCCAGACGATCCTTCGTCACCCGGATGTTGTCCTCCAGGCCGGTGCGGACCGCGTCGGCGCCGCGGGCGAGCGCCCAGTCCATCACGATCGCCTGGTTGCGGCCGATCCCGGCCGCCGTCCACGTCGCCTCCGGCAGGATCCGCCGCGTCTCGGCGAGCAGGATGTCGAGGAGGTGCTCCTCGGCCGGCATCGCGTTCTGGACGCCCATGACGAACTGCACGTGCGGGCGCGCGTCGATCAGGCCCGCCTCCACGAGGCGCTTGGCGCCGTGCAGGTGCGAGAGGTCGAAGATCTCGATCTCGGGCCGGACGCCATACTGCTTCATCTGGCCAGCGAGGTCGGTCACGAGGCTCGCGGAATTCTCGTAGACGATCGTCGGGAAGTTCACCGAGCCGGTGGACAGGGACGCCATGTCGGGCCGGTGCTTGAGCGAGAGGCCGCGGGCGGCCGGGTCGCGCCCGCGCCCCCCCGTGGAGAACTGCACGATCATCCCCGGGCAGTGCTCGCGCAGCCCCGCCTGCACGGCGGCGAACTTGTCCGGGTCGGAGGAGGGCGACTCGTCGTCGTTGCGCACGTGGATGTGGCAGAGCGTGGCGCCCGCCTCGAAGGCCTGATGCGTCGACTCGACCTGCTCGGAGACGGTGACCGGAACGGCCGGGTTGTCGGTCTTGCGCGGCACGGAGCCGGTGATCGCCACCGCGATCACAACGGGCGCTTCGCTCCGGGATCCTGCCATCCGCCTGTCCTCCCTGCCTTTTGGAATTCGGAAATCCGGATAGCGCCGCGCAAGCCGGATCTGAACCGCCCGGCGCGGGCGGCAGATCCGTATGCGGGACATCTCGGGCCGGATGACAGCCCGGACTCGTGTCCCGACGGACTTGTGTCTCGCCGGCGCTTGCCGCACCTCTTCCGGCCGCGAGGCACATGATGAACGACACGATCCTGGTCCTGAACGGGCCGAACCTGAACCTGCTCGGCAAGCGCCAGCCCGAGATCTACGGCCGCGAGACCCTGGCCGACGTCGAGGCCCTGTGCCGCGAGACCGCCGCCGGCTTCGGGCTCACGGTCGATTTCCGCCAGAGCAACGCCGAGCACGTGATGATCGACGCGATCCACGATTTCCGGGTCGGCTCGGCCGGCATCGTCATCAACGCTGGCGCCTACACCCATACCTCCGTGGCGCTCCTCGACGCGCTCAACACCTGCGAGGTGCCGGTGATCGAGTGCCACATCTCGAACGTCCACCGGCGCGAGGCCTTCCGCCACCACTCCTACATCTCGCTCGCCGCCACGGCGGTGCTGGCGGGGTTCGGGAAGCACGGCTACGCGCTCGCCATCCGCCACCTCGCGCATCTGCGGGCCGGCAAGCCTGCATGAGGCGCGGATAGCGCCGCGATCAGGGTTGACGCTGGCGGAGACAGGGCGGAGGAGGGCGGTCAGGCCCTAGTTTCACGCGCGCTCCCCGGCCGGACCGGTCCTCATGGCCCCGGAGAGCGCCTCAAGCGGAGCGCGCACGCCGCATGACCAGCCCCTTCCTGCCCCTCGACCGGACCGTCATCGCCCGCGAGGCGGCCAAGATGTTCCTCGAGATCGGTGCCGTCCTCTTCTACAAGGACGAGCCGTTCAAGTTCACCTCCGGCTGGGCGAGCCCGGTTTACACCGACAGCCGGAAGATCATCTCGTTCCCGCGCCTGCGCTCGACGCTGATGGACTTCGCCACCGCCACGATCGTGCGCGAGATCGGCTACGAGAAGCTCACCCACATCGCGGGCGGCGAGACCGCCGGCATCCCCTTCGCGGCCTGGATCGCCGACCGGATGATGCTGCCCATGCAGTATATCCGCAAGAAGCCCAAGGGCTTCGGCCGCAACGCGCAGATCGAGGGCGAGATCGTCGACGGCGCCCGGACGCTGCTGGTCGAGGATCTGGCCACCGACGGACGCAGCAAGGTCAACTTCTGCAAGGCCCTGCGCGAGTCCGGCGCCCAGGTCGATCACTGCTTCGTGCTGTTCTACTACGACATCTTCCCCGGCAGCGCCGCGCTGATGGAGGAGATCGGCATCAAGCTCCACTACCTCACCACGTGGTGGGACGTTCTGGCGGTGGCCAAGGAGATGGGCACCTTCGACCCGAAGACGCTCGACGAGGTCGAGCGCTTCCTCAACGCGCCGGCCGAGTGGTCGGCCGCCCATGGCGGCATCTCCGCCTTCGGCCAGGCCTGAGGGGTTTTCGCGATGGGCGTCGCAGACCTGTTCCCCGCCGAGCGCCAGGACGCGAAGCCGGTCGACCGGATCACGATCCGCCGGCCGGACGACTGGCACATCCACCTGCGCGACGGCGCGATGCTGAAGGCGGTGCTGCCCTACACGGCGGCGCAGTTCGCCCGGGGCATCATCATGCCGAACCTCGTGCCGCCGGTGACCACGGTCGCCGCCGCGGAGGCCTATCGCGCGCGGATCCTGGCGGCCCTTCCCGCCGGCATGGACTTCACCCCGCTCATGACCTGCTACCTGCGGGACGACACCGATCCGGACGAGATCGAGCGCGGCTTCCGGGAGAAGGTCTGGGTCGCCGCCAAGCTCTATCCGGCGGGCGCGACCACGAACTCCCATGCGGGCGTCACCGACCTCCTGGGGATCGCGCCGGTGCTGGAGCGGATGGAGCGGATCGGCATGCCGCTGCTGATCCACGGCGAGGCCACCGACCCGGAGATCGACATCTTCGACCGCGAGGCCGCGTTCATGGAAGGCAGCCTGGTCCCGCTGCTCGGCCGGCACCAGGGGCTGAAGGTCACCGTGGAGCACGCCACCACGGCGGAGATCCTCGACGTGGTCCGGGAGCACCGGAGCCGGTGCGCGGCCACGATCACGCCGCACCACCTCGTGATCAACCGGACGCACATCTTCCAGGGCGGGCTGCGCCCGCACCTGTACTGCCTGCCGGTGGCCAAGCGCGAGCGGCACCGGCTGGCCCTGCGCCGGGCCGCGACCTCCGGCGAGGCCTGCTTCTATCTCGGCACCGACACCGCCCCCCACGTCCGCGGCGCCAAGGAGGCGGCTTGCGGCTGCGCGGGCGTGTTCTGCGGGCCGAGCGCGCTCCAGACCTACGTGCAGGTCTTCGACGAGGAGGGGGCGCTCGATAAGTTCGAGGCCTTCGCCTCCCTCAACGGCGCCCGCTTCCACGGTCTGGAGCCGAATGCCGGGACCGTCACCCTGGAGCGCCGGCCCGGCCGCGTCGCCGAGGCCGTGACCGTGGACGACACCGCGGTGGTGGTGTTCCGGGGTGCCGAGACGCTGCCCTGGTCGGTGGTATCCAGCTAATCGCGACGGATGCCGGTCTCAGGCCGTTCGGCTTGAGACGAAGACCCCGCCAAGCCGAGGAAGACGAGTATCGCTCGGTCGAGCCGCAGCAGATCCTCGTCGTCGAGCCGTCCGATGCGGTCGCCCATCTTGATTTTCGGAACGGTCGTGATCTTGTCGACCATGAGCCGTGACGGTGCACGCAATCCGTTGCGTCCGGTTGGAAGGACGGGGATCCGGAAAAGAGGCGCGTCCGTCTCGTTCGACGTGAAGGCGCAGATGGTGATCGAGTCGGTCGCGTCGAAGCTGTCATCCTGAACGATCACGGCCGGGCGTGGCTTCCCCGCGTAGGTTTTTCCGCCGGCTACCGTCCAGATCGCACCGCGCCTCATTCATCGCCCTGATCGGACACGGCGTCGATGAAGGCCTGATCCTCCGCATCGCGCTCGCTCTCGGCGATCGCGTGCGACTGGCGATGCGCCTCCGCTCTGAACGCGGGCGCGCTCACGTCCGGCACCCAGATCTGCATGGGTCTCAGGCCTTGAGCGCGCAGACGTGCACGGTCGTTGCGGGCCTTCGCGGCTGCGGATCCGGCTTTGAAAGCGGGCGGCATGTCGTTCGCGCTCCTCGGCGACGACCTGTAAGCTACATGGGCGGCCGAGGGCTTGCCAACGCTCTGCTCGGCGGCCGTCATCTCCGTACTCATCCCGACCAAGCTGGAGGCGGTGTACGATGCAGGACGCGCGACAGGACGGCATCACGGCGATGGGCGCCGTGGACCTCGCCGCCGCCATCCGCGGCCGGGTGGTCTCCTGCGCGGAGGTGATGCGCGCCTATCTGGAGCGGATCCACCGGCTCAACCCGCAGGTCAACGCAATCGTGGGCCTGCAGGACGACGCGGCGCTCTTGCGCGAGGCCGAAGGTGCGGACGCCGTCCTGGCGCGGGGCGAGCCCGTCGGGCCGCTGCACGGCTTCCCGCTGGCCGTGAAGGATCTCGACCCGGTCCGCGGCCTGCCGTTCACCCAAGGGTCGCCGATCTTCGCCGACCGGATCGCCGAGACGGACTCGATCATGGTGACGCGCCTGCGCGCCGCCGGGGCGATCTTCATCGGCAAGACCAACATCCCCGAATTCGGCCTCGGCTCGCACAGCTTCAACCCGGTCTACGGCGCCACCGGCAACGCCTACGATCCGGCGAAGACCGGGGGCGGGTCGAGCGGCGGCGCGGCCGTGGCGGTGGCGCTGCGGATGCAGCCGGTGGCCGACGGCAGCGACCATGCCGGTTCGCTCCGCAACCCGCCGGCCTTCAACAATTGCTACGGCCTGCGCCCGGCCTGGGGACGGATCCCCGCCGAGGCCAAGGACGTGTTCAGCCCCGGGCTCGGCGTGCTCGGGGCGATCGGGCGAACGCCCGGCGATATCGGACTGATGCTCTCGGTTCTGGCGGGCTACGACCCCCGCTGCCCGAACGCCATCCGGCAGGACCCCTCCGCCTTCGCGAGCCCGCTCGCCCGCGACTTCCGCGGGACGCGGATCGCGTGGCTCGGCGATTGCGGCGGCCAGATCCCCTTCGATCCCGGCGTGCTCGACGTCGGACGCGCCGCCCTGGCGACGTTCGCGGAGATCGGCTGCACCGTCGAGGAGGCGATGCCGCGCTACGACATGGAGCGGCTCTGGGAGGATTGGCTGGTGCTGCGCGCCTTCACCGTCGCGGCAAATCTCCGCCCGTTCTACGACGAGCCCCGCCACCGGGCCCTGCTCAAGCCGGAGGCGGTCTGGGAGGTCGAGCGGGGGCTGGCGCTCGGCGCCGACCGGATCATCGCGGCCCTGGAGGGGCGCACCCGCTGGTACGAGACCCTGCGCCGCTTCATGGAGGGCTACGATTACCTCGTGATGCCGAGCGCGCAGGTCTTCCCGTTCGACAAGGCCCTGCGCTGGCCCGAGACGGTGGGCGGACAGGCGATGGACACCTATCACCGCTGGATGCAGATCACGATCCCGGCGACGATGTCGGGCCTGCCCGCGCTCGACGTGCCGGCCGGGTTCGGAGCCGCCGGACTGCCCACCGGCATCCAGATCGTCGGACCGAACCACGGCGAACTCGCCTGCCTGCAACTCGGGGCCGCCTACGACGCGGCGAGCAACTGGGTCCGCCGCTTCCCGCCGCCCCTGCAGTGAGGGAGCGGCTTCACCTCCGAACCGGCTCACTTGCACGCGCGGACGCGTTGACCCGCCGCGCGCGCTCCGCTATGAGGCCCGACACTTCGCGCGCCGACCATGAGCCAGTTCCGGATCATGCGGGCGCCGCGGGGCAGGTTCGGATTTCCGATGACCACGGTCCTTATTGTAGCGGTAGCGTCACCGACGGGGCGGCCCTGAGCTAGGGCCGCGATCCGGGCGGTGGCGCATGCAGGGTCCCTCGGGGCCCTTTTTTGTTGCCCGCGTCCGGGCGGGACAGGACTGGGACGGACGGAGATCCGAGGCGATAGGCACCTTCGGGCGAGGCGGAGACCGCCCCGCATGACGAGGGTGCCGGGAGAGAGGACGGGGCAGGGCGGCGATCACGGGATCGCGGTGGCTCCGGAGAGCGCGAGGAGACGAGCATGGGCGGCGAGGTCATGACCGGGGCCGAGATGGTCATCCGGGCCTTCCAGGATCAGGGTGTCGACACGCTGTTCGGGTATCCGGGCGGCGCCGTACTTCCGATCTACGACGCGCTCTTCCACCAGAACGCCGTCAAGCACATCCTCGTCCGCCACGAGCAGGGCGCCGTCCACGCCGCCGAGGGCTATGCCCGCTCCTCCGGCAAGGTCGGCTGCGTGCTGGTCACCTCGGGCCCCGGTGCGACCAACATCGTCACCGGGCTGACCGACGCGATGCTGGATTCGATCCCGCTGGTCTGCATCACCGGGCAGGTCCCGACGCACCTGATCGGCACCGATGCCTTCCAGGAATGCGACACGGTCGGCATCACGCGCCACTGCACGAAGCACAATTACCTGGTCAAATCGATCGACGACCTGCCGCGCATCCTGCACGAGGCGTTCTACGTCGCGGCCAACGGCCGTCCCGGCCCGGTCGTGGTCGACCTGCCCAAGGACATTCAGTTCGCGTCCGGCCTCTACGAGCGCCCGGAGATCGCGAGCCACAAGACCTACCGCCCGGCCGTGAAGGGCGACGCCGACCGGATCCGCGCGGCCGTCGAGCTGATGGCGACCGCGCGCCGGCCGGTCTTCTACACCGGCGGCGGCGTGATCAATTCCGGCCCGGAGGCGTCGCGCCTGCTGCGCGAGCTCGTCCGCGAGACCGGCTTCCCGATCACCTCGACCCTGATGGGGCTCGGCGCCTATCCGGGCACGGACGAGAAGTTCCTGGGCATGCTCGGCATGCACGGGACCTACGAGGCCAACCTCGCGATGCACGAGTGCGACGTGATGATCTGCGTCGGCGCCCGGTTCGACGACCGGATCACCGGCCGGCTCGACGCGTTCTCCCCCTTCTCCAAGAAGATCCACATCGACGTCGACGCCTCCTCGATCAACAAGGTTGTCAAGGTCGATGTCGGGATCGTCGGCGACTGCGCCTCGGTGCTCGCCGACATGCTGGAGGCGTGGCGCGCCCTGCCGTCGCGGCCCGACAAGTCCAACCTCGATCCGTGGTTCCAGAAGATCAGTGCCTGGAAGGCGCGGGACTGCCTCGCCTACTGGCCGTCGGGCACGATCATCAAGCCGCAATACGCTGTCCAGCGCCTCTACGAGGCCTGCAAGGACCGCGAGACCTACATCACCACCGAGGTCGGCCAGCACCAGATGTGGGCGGCCCAGTACTTCAAGTACGACGAGCCGAACCGCTGGATGACCTCCGGCGGCCTTGGCACGATGGGCTACGGCCTGCCGGCGGCGATCGGCACGCAGCTCGCGCATCCGAACGGGCTGGTGATCGACATCGCCGGCGAGGCCTCGATCCTGATGAACATGCAGGAGATGTCGACGGCGGTGCAGTACCGCCTGCCGATCAAGGTGTTCATCCTGAACAACGAGTACATGGGCATGGTCCGGCAGTGGCAGGAGCTGCTGCACGGCTCGCGCTACTCGCAGAGCTACTCGGAGAGCCTGCCGGACTTCGTGAAGCTCGCGGAGGCCTACGGCGCCAAGGGCATGCGCTGCGAGAAGCCGGGCGACCTCGACGGCGCCATCGCGGAGATGCTCGCCTATGACGGCCCGGTGATCTTCGACTGCATCGTCGACAAGACCGAGAATTGCTTCCCGATGATCCCGTCGGGCAAGGCGCACAACGAGATGCTCCTGTCCGACTACCTCGGTGAGACCGGCGTCGAACTCGGCGACGTGATCTCCGAGGAAGGCAAGATGCTGGTGTGATGGGTTTGGCGGCGGCCCTCCGGGGTCGCCGCTGGTGAGCACGGACGGGACGACGAGGACGAGGCCGGCGATGAATGCGATGAACACCCACTACCCCGATGCCGTCCGCGTCGAGCCGGTGAACCGGCACACGCTGGCGGTGATCGTCGACAACGAGCCCGGCGTGCTCGCGCGCATTTCGGGCCTGTTCTCCGGCCGCGGCTACAACATCGAGAGCCTGACCGTCTCCGAGACCGAGGAGGCGCGCCACATCTCCCGCATCACCATCGTCACGACGGGCACCAACGCCGTGATCGAGCAGATCAAGGCGCAGCTCGACCGGCTGGTGCCGGTCCACCGGGTGGTGGACCTGACGCTCCAGGGCAACGCCCTCGAGCGCGAGATCTGCCTCGTGAAGGTGAAGGGCGAGGGCGAGCACCGCAGCGAGGCCCTGCGGCTCGCCGCCGCCTTCGGCGCCAAGACGCTGGACGCTACGCTCAACTCCTTCGTGTTCGAATTGACCGGGGCCACCGAGGAGATCGACCGGTTCGTGCGCCTGATGAGCGTCATCGGGCTGGTGGAGATCTGCCGGACCGGCATCTCCGCGATGGGGCGCGGGGCTGAGCCGCTGTAGGATTGCCGAGAGCGTCCCGACTCGGACGCTCTGCAGGGCAGACGATTGCCTCTGCGTGCATGCTCCTCCGCGGCCGATGACATCTGCTATGCTGCCGCCACCTCAAGGGAGGCATAGCGATGGAAGCCAAGGTCGTCCGCTGGGGCGATGACTTCGCCGTGAAACTGACAGCGGGGGAGGCCGAAGAACTCGGCGTCCGTGAAGGAACGACCGTCGAGGTGAGCAAGCCGCGTTCGCCCGTGACGCGCCGCGTCGTCAACGGGGAGCCCGTCATGACACTCGCCGAGATGATTGCCGAAATGGAGCGCCTCGGTCCCTCGCATCGACCGGAACTGGTCGACTGGGGACCGGATGTCGGAGCAGAGATCGTCCGTGACGATTGACGCTGAGCCGCTCGAAGCCGGTGCCCTCGTCTGGGTTGATCTCAGGCCGAGCCTCGGCCGCGAGCAGGATGGCGTCCGGCCGGCCGTCGTCGTATCGAACAAGGACTTTCACAGGCTGAACGCAACCGCGATCGTCTGCCCCATAACCGGCAATGTGAAGCCGTGGCCAACCAAGGTCATTCTGCCACCCGGCCTCGCGGTCTCCGGCGCTGTCCTGACCGATCAGATCCGATGTCTTGACCGGGCCAAGCGCGGTTTTCGCCATGTTGGGATGGTAACGGATGAAGTTCTGCTCGCCATCCGCATCAAGCTCCATGCGTTGATTGGGATTGGGGCGAATTCCCCGTCCGCGTCGCATCTGTCGAAGGAATGAACTTGACCGCCCGCACCCTCTACTACGCCCCCGGCGCCTGCTCGCTCGCCGCCCACATCGTCCTGGAGGAATCCGGGCTGCCCTACGAGGGCATCAAGCTCGACCTCGCCGCCGGCGACCAGCGCCGGCCGGAATACCTCGCGATCAACGATCGCGGCCGCGTGCCGGCGCTGACCGAGGACGGCTGGGTGCTCACCGAATGTGCGGCCATCATGCGCCACGTGGCCCGTCAGGTGCCGGAGACGGCTCTGTGGCCCGCCGACCTGCGGGAGCAGGCCGCCGCGGACGAGTGGCTCGGCTGGCTCGCCTGCAACCACCACGTGACCTACGCGCATGTCCGCCGTCCGGAACGCTACACCGAGGATGAGAGCGCGTTCGACGGCATCAAGAGCAAGGCGGCCAACACCTACGCGGATCTCGCCACCATGACCGAGGTGCGCCTCTCGCACGGCGGCTGGGCGGTGGGCGACCGCTTCAGCGTCGTCGACGCCTACCTGATGGTCTTCTGGTTCTGGGCGAACGGCCCGGTGCTGCGGTTTGACATGGCCGGCCGCTTCCCGGCCTGGACCGCCCATGCCCGCCGCGTCGCCGAGCGCCCGGCCGTGCAGGCCGTCTTTGCCCGCGAGGGGTTGCCGCTCCCGCGCTAATCCCATTCGGTCGCGGCAACCCCCTTGCCGCGGCCATCGAATCGGCCTAGAGCGCGTACCGTACGGTACGGTACGCCATTCGAGATGATGCAGGCCAGCACCATAGCAGAGCGGGAAGCGCCGTCGGCACGCCAGCAGGCGGTGCTGGACGTCGTGCTCGGCCTCATGGTCGAGGACGGCGAGCAGCTCACCATGGACGCCGTCGCGCGCCGGGCGAGCTGCTCGAAGGAGACGCTCTACAAGTGGTTCGGCGACCGGGACGGGTTGCTGACCGCGACGGTGCGCTGGCAGGCCTCCCGGGTCCATGCCGGGCACGACGCCGCGCAGATCCTCGACGGGGCGACCCTGCGGGAGCGCCTGCAGGATTTCGCCGTGACGTGGCTGGAGGTCATCACCGGCCCCACCTCGGTCGCGTTGAACCGCATCGCCATCGCGCATGCCGGCTCGCGCAAGAGCAATCTCGGCGGCATCGTGCTGGCCAACGGCCGCTTCGCCATCGGCGAGCGGGTGAAGCCCGTGCTGGAGGCCGGGCGCGCCGCCGGGCTACTCGCCTTCGCCGACAGCGAGGCCACCTTCCGCACCTTCTTCGGCCTCGTCGGCCGGGATATCCAGATTCGACTTCTGCTCGGCGAGACCCTCGATTTCGACGGGGCCGAGATCCGGCGCGATGCGGGCCGCGCCGTCGAGCAGTTTCTGGCCCTCTACGGCCAGGCCAAACCCGACCCGAACCGCCACGTTTAAGAGGAGACAGACATGCGGGTGTATTACGATCGCGACGCCGACCTGAACCTGATCAAGGGCAAGAAGGTCGCCATCGTCGGCTACGGCAGCCAGGGCCACGCCCACGCGCTCAACCTGCGCGATTCCGGCGTGAAGGACATCGTCATCGCCCTGCGCGAGGGCTCCGCCACCGCCAAGAAGGCCGAGCACGAGGGCTTCAAGGTCCTGTCGGTCGCCGAGGCCGCCAAGTGGGCCGACGTGGTGATGATGCTCACCCCCGACGAGCTGCAGGGCGACATCTACCGCGAGTCCCTCGAGGGCAACATGAAGCAGGGCGCCGCCCTCCTGTTCGCCCACGGCCTCAACGTCCACTTCAACCTGATCGAGCCGCGCAAGGACCTCGACGTCCTGATGGTCGCCCCGAAGGGCCCCGGCCACACCGTGCGCTCCGAGTACCTCCGCGGCGGCGGCGTGCCGACCCTGATCGCCATCGCGCAGGACGCCAGCGGCAACGCCCACGATCTCGGCCTGTCCTACGCCTCCGCGAATGGCGGCGGCCGCGCCGGCATCATCGAGACGACCTTCAAGGAGGAGTGCGAGACCGACCTGTTCGGCGAGCAGGCCGTGCTCTGCGGCGGCCTCGTCGAGCTGATCAAGGCCGGCTTCGAGACCCTGGTCGAGGCAGGTTACGCCCCCGAGATGGCCTATTTCGAGTGCCTCCACGAGGTGAAGCTGATCGTCGACCTCATCTACGAGGGCGGCATCGCCAACATGAACTACTCGATCTCCAACACGGCCGAGTACGGCGAGTACGTCACCGGCCCGCGCATCGTCACGCCCGAGACCAAGGCCGAGATGAAGCGCGTGCTGAACGACATCCAGTCGGGCACCTTCACCCGCAACTGGATGCTGGAGAACAAGGTCAACCAGACCTCGTTCAAGGCCACCCGCGCCAAGCTCGCCGCCCACCCGATCGAGGAGGTCGGCGCCAAGCTCCGCGGCATGATGCCGTGGATCTCCGAGAAGGCGCTGGTCGACAAGACCCGCAACTGATCTGTTCGCATCACGCGGCCGGGCTTCGCCCGGTCGTCACGCCGGGGGCCGGTCGCGCGAAGGCGTGGCCGGCCCTTCGCGTTCCGGGTTGCCCGACCTGGGGAGTCCCGGCCATAAGCCCGCCAGCGGTCCCGCGTGTACGAGGACCGGCTAGCGGAGAGGACACGCATGGCATCGCTCTATTCCGACGCGCACCGGGCGCTGCAGGAGGAGTTCGGCACCACCAAGCTCGCGGTGCGCCTCGACGAGGACTGGGTCCACGAGAGCATCCAGCCGGACGAGGCCGCCTTTATCGGCTCCCGCGACATGTTCTTCCTTTCGACCGTCGACCCGGACGGCATGCCGACCGTCTCCTACAAGGGCGGCCCCACGGGCTTCGTGAAGGTGCTCGACGCCAACACGCTGGTGTTCCCGGGCTTCGACGGCAACGGCATGTTCTACTCGATGGGCAACATCGCGGGGCAGGCCAAGGTCGGCTTGCTGTTCATCGATTTCGAGACGCCCCACCGCATCCGCGTGCAGGGCCACGCCACGCTGCTGCGCGACGACGCCCTGATGGCCGAGTACACCGAGGCCAAATACTTGGTGAAGGTCGCGGTGACGAAGATCTGGATCAACTGCCCGCGCTACATCCACAAGTACCAGAAGCTCGAGCAGAACAAGTACGTGCCGCGGCCCGGCCGCGAGACGCCGCTCGCCGCCTGGAAGCGTCTGGACCTCGCGGGCGACGTGATCAGCGACGAAGACAAGGCGCGGGTCGCCCGGGAGGGCAAGCTGGAGGTCTCGGAGTACGAGGCGCTGGTCGCCCGCGGCGAGGCCTGACGACCTTTTGCCGGCCGCCCCGCGAAATGGGGCGGCCGGCCGGCACTCGATATGCCGGGAATTCAATCTTCGGCGCACAAGTTGATACCAAGTTGATATCCGCGGCGCTTCATATTGGTGTAGCAATATAATTGCGACTGATCGCGGCCGAGTTCAAAATTTCTTGACGATGTGCGGGGGTGGCCGCTAGATTTCCTGCAAATCTGGTCGGTCACATCCTTGCGCGGATCGTAGAGAACATGCTTTCGCTGCCCCTGCGTGTCGCCGTTATCTGTAGCGTCCTGATCGCTGCGGTTTTCGCGGGAGGGATGACTTTTCTTGCCCGTCGAATCAACGCTTCCTTCGAGGAGCAGGCGGCCAAGATGCATTCGGAGACTCTGTCGAACGAGGCGCGCGAGGTCCGGTTTCGCCTCGCGGTCGCGGCCAAGACCGCCGAGAGCATCGCGGTCTCCGCCTCGGCCCTGCGCGCCCGCGGCATTCAGGACCGTGAGGTCTACGATGCGATGCTGCGCGAGCTTCTGCGCGCCAACCCCAGCCTGATCGCGACCTGGACGGGCTGGGAGCCGGATGCCCTGGACGGGCGCGACCGCACGTTCGCCGGCACGGCCTCCTCGGACGCGAGCGGCCGCTTCATGCCCTACTGGAATCGCGGCAGCGGCACGATCAAGCGGGAGGTTCTCACCGGCTACGAGGCCGAGCCGGACGGCGCCTATTACCTTCAGCCGAAGAAGCTGAACCGCTTGGTGGCCATCGAACCCTACATCTACCCGGTGGCCGGGAAGGACGTCGTCATGATGTCCTTCGGCGCGCCGATCAGCGTGGACGGCACGTATCGCGGCACCGCCGGTGTCGACATCGACCTCGGATCCCTGAATGCCGCCTTCGGCGCGGTGAAGCCGTTCGGGACCGGCTACCTGGCCGTGGTCTCGGCGAGCGGAACGACCGTCGCGCATCCGACCGGCGCGGCGGCCGGGAAGCCGATGCACGGCTTCGACGCGTCGGCAGCCGACGCGGCCAGGCAGGCGATCGCGGCAGGCGCCGTGGTGGTGACCGATGCGCCGGGTCCGGATGGGGCGCCGTGGCGGTACATGGCGCAGCATATCCAGGCGGGCGAGACGCCCGACCGCTGGGCCATCGTGGTCGCGGTGCCGGTGGCGACGCTCACGGCCGCCGCCGATCAGGCGCGCGCCAGGCTCATCGGCATCTCGGTCCTCTGCGTGCTGATCGGCTGCGCGGTCGTCTTCGGCGCGCTGCATCGCCTCGTCGGAAAGCCGGTCCGCGCCCTCGGCAGGACCATCGGCGACATGGCCGCGGGCGATTACGGGGCGGACGTGCCCGAGGCTCGGCGCCGCGACGAGGTCGGGCTGGTCGGGCGGGCCGTCCTGAAGCTGCGCGACGGCCTCCGGGCGCAGGCGGAGGCCGACACGCAGGCGCGGGCTTCTGCCCAGGCCGCCGCCGACCGGGACCGCAAGCGGGTGACGGCGGATCTGGCGAACACGTTCGAGCAGGCGGTCGGCGGCATCGTCGAGACGGTCACGAACGCGGCTACCGAGCTGCAGGCCACGGCCCGGGCGCTGGCCGCCACGGCGTCGGAGACCGCCGGCCAGTCGACCACCGTCGCGGCCGGGGCCGAGGAGGCGGCCGCCAACGTCCGGGCCGCGGCCTCGGCGGCCGAGGAGCTCGGCAGCTCCGTGCAGGAGATCGGGCGTCAGGTCCAGGGCTCCGCGCAACTCGCGCGGGCCGCGGCCGACGAGGCCGGGCGGACGGTGCGCCTGGTCGAGGACCTGAGTGCGGCCGTGATGAAGATCGGGGACGTGGTGGCGCTGATCAGCGGCATCGCGGGCCAGACCAACCTGCTGGCCCTCAACGCCACCATCGAGGCGGCCCGTGCCGGCGAGGCCGGACGGGGCTTCGCGGTCGTGGCCGCCGAGGTGAAGGCGCTGGCCGAACAGACCGCGCGGGCCACCGAGGAGATCGCGGGCCAGATCGCCCGCGTGCAGGCCTCGACCGCGCAGGCGGCCTCTGCGATCGGCAGCATCACGACGCGCGTCGACGAGATCAGCGGCGTGGCCACGACGATCGCCGCCGCGGTCGAGCAGCAGGGTACGGCGACCCAGGAGATCGTCCGCAACGTGACCCAGGCCGCCGCCGGCACGGGCGAGGTGACGACGAACATCGCCCGCGTGGCCGAAGCCGCCGACATGACCGGCTCGGCCGCGGGCCAGGTGCTGGACTCGTCCGCGAACCTGTCGCAGCAATCCGAGCACCTCCGGACGGAGGTCAGCCGCTTCCTCGGAACGGTGCGCGCGGCCTGAGGACCACCGGGCCGGCCTGCGCGCTACGGGGCTTTTCGGGCGACGATGAACACCCGCGGGAAGGCCAGCAGGCGCTGCCCGTCGCTGCGCGGCGTGTAGGCGGCGTCGATCGCGCCGGTATAGGCCGCCAGAAAGCCGGCCTTCTCCCCGGGCTCCAGCGGGTCGAGGAAGGGCCGGAGCCCCGTGGCGCTCACCCAGTCCACGATGGCGGCGGCATCCGCCATCCGGTGGTGATAGGCGGTGCGCCAGACATCGACCTCGGCGGCCAGGGGCGCCAGCAGGTCGTAGTAGGCCGCGGGCTCCAGCATGCGGCCGAGGCGGCCGGCCACGGCCGGGTCGCCGATCGTTGCCGCCCAGGGTCCGGCCGCCGCGACTTCGCGCATCAGCCGGTGGGTGGGCTCGGCGAGATTGTCGGGCATCTGCACGGCGAGCACCCCGCCCGGGGCGAGGAGACCGAACAGCCGCGGCAGCAGGGTCGCGTGGTCCGGCAGCCATTGCAGGACGGCGTTGGCGAAGATCAGGTCCGGGGCGCGCTCCGGGACCCAGGTCGCGGCATCGGCCTGCGCGAAGGTGAGGTCGGGCAGGCGGCCACGGGCGCTCTCCAGCATCGCCGGGGAACTGTCGAGGCCGAGCACCTCAGCATCGGGAAATCGCGCCGCGATCAGCGCGGTGGAATTGCCGGGCCCGCAGCCGAGATCGCAGGCGAGCCGTGGCGCGTCGAGGGGCACGCGGGCGAGGAGCTCGGCCGCCGGCCGCGTCCGCTCGTCCTCGAAGCGGGTGTAGAGGGCGGGGTTCCAATCGGCCATCTCAACCTCCGTGCGACGCCTCAGCAGCCGAGCTGGTCGGCGAGGTCCGCCAGGTCCCGCGCCGCGTGGGTGACCGGCACCGTCGGCGCGGTCTCGCCGCCGGCCGGGCCGTGCTCGTGCGGGCGGGCGATGTGGGCGGTGGACAGACCGTGGCGCGCCGCCGCCGCGAGGTCGTTCGAGTGCGCCGCCACCATCATCGTTTCCGCCGGCGCGAACCCGAAGGCCGCCACAGCGTCGCGGTAGAGCGCCGGCTTCGGCTTGTAGTCGCGGGAATAGCCGGCGCCGAGCACCGCGTCGAAGATCAGCCCGTTGCGGCGGGCGAGGTCGGCCATCAACCGGACAGGCCCGTTGGAGTTCGGTGCCAGGAGGTGCTTCTCCCGCAGCCGCCGCAGCGCGTCCGGCACCTCGGGCCAGGCGTCGAGCCGGTGCCACGCCTGGACCAGCTCCCGCTGCACGGTCTCGGGCACGCCCGCGATGCCGAACTGCGCCAGCACGTCGGGCAGGGACTCGGCCTGGAGCGTGTCGAGGTCGACATAGGGCCGGGCGCCGGAGCGCACCGTCTCCATCGACGGGTCGTAGCGGGCCCGCCATGCATCCGCGAAGGCGCCGGCATCGAGGCTCGGCGCGACGGGCGCCAGCAGCCGCGCCGCCTCGCGGGCGACGCCGGAGCGCCAGTCGACGAGCGTCCCGAAGACGTCGAAGACCAGCGCCCGGATTGTCACCGCACCGCCTGGAGGCTGGGTCCCCGCCGCACGAAGCCGACGATGTCCTTGACCGCGTCGAGGGTCTGCGCCGCGATCGTCTCCGCCCGGGCGGAGCCGTCGGCCAGCACGGCGTCGATATGGCCGGGATCGGCGGTGAGCCGCCGCATCTCCCCGGCGATCGGCGCGAGGCTCGTCACGGCGAGGTCGGCGAGCGCCGGCTTGAAGGTCGAGAACTGCGCCCCGCCGAAGTCGCGCAGCACGTCCTCGCGGCTGATGCCGGCCAGCGCCGCGTAGATCCCCACGAGGTTGTCGGCCTCGGGCCGCTCCTTCAGGCCCGCGACCTCGGAGGGGAGGGGCTCCGGATCGGTCTTCGCCCGGCGGATCTTCTGGGCGATGGCGTCCGCATCGTCCGTGAGATTGATCCGGGCGTTGTCGGACGGGTCCGACTTCGACATCTTCTTGGTGCCGTCGCGCAACGACATGACCCGGGCGGCCGGGCCGCCGATCAGCGGTTCCGTGATCGGGAAGAACGCGTCGCCGTGGCCGTGCGCCGCGATCGAGCCGGCGAAGTCGGTGTTGAACTTCTGCGCGATGTCGCGGGTCAGCTCCAGATGCTGCTTCTGGTCCTCGCCCACGGGCACGTGCGTCGCCCGGTAGGCCAGGATGTCGGCGGCCATCAGCACCGGGTAGTCGTACAGGCCGATCGAGGCGTTCTCCCGGTCCTTGCCGGCCTTCTCCTTGAACTGGGTCATGCGGTTCAGCCAGCCGAGGCGGGCGACGCAGTTGAACACCCAGGCGAGCTCGGCGTGCTGGGGCACCTGGCTCTGGTTGAATACGATCGAGCGCTTCGGATCGATTCCGGCGGCGAGGAAGGCGGCCGTGACCTCGCGGATCTGGCCGCGCAGGGCCTCCGGATCCTGCCAGACGGTGATCGCGTGCAGGTCGACCACGCAGTACAGGCACTGCGCGTCGCGGTCCTGCATCTCCACGAAGCGCTTCACCGCTCCGAGATAGTTGCCGAGATGCAGGTTGCCGGTGGGCTGGACGCCCGAGAAGACCAATTCGGTGAACGCGGCCATCGGCGCCGATCCTGAGCAAAGATAGACCGGGGCTCCGCGCCGTCCGGGCGCGGGGTTACTCGCACCCGTAGGCCGGAATGGTCAAGGACGCGCTCACGGCTCCCGCACGGGGCGCTTCGCGCTGGGGCAGAGGTCGGTCAGGACGCAGCGCCCGCAGGCGGGCCGGTGATGGTGGCAGACCTGCTGGCCGTGCAGCATCAGGATCTCGTGATTGTCGTAGAGATCCTGCGCGCTCCACGCCGCGGGCAATTGCCCCCGCAGGATCGCGTGCGCCGGGCCGACATCGACCCGCGGGCCGATCAGCCCGAGGCGCTGGGCGACCCGGTGATGGTGGCTGTCCACCGGCAGCGCCGGCATCCGCAGGGTGGAGAACGACAGGACCGCGGCACTGGTCTTCGGCCCGATCCCGGGGATGGCCTGCAGCCACGCCCGCGCCGCCTCGACTTCCATGTCGGCCAGGAAGGCGAGGTCGAGGGTTCCGCACCGGTCGCGCAGGGCCCGGATCACGTCGCGGATGCGCGGCGCCTTCAGCTCCGGCCATGTCACCCCCGCGATGGCGGCCTCGATCTCCGGCACGTCCGCGTCGATCACCGCCTCCCAGTCCGGGAAGCGTGCCCGCAGGGCCTTGAAGGCCCGGCCGGATTCGGCGTTGCGCGTCCGGTGCAACAGGAGCGAGGAGACGAGTTCGCTGACCGGATCCAGGCTGTGGAAGTACGGGATCGGGCAGCCGTAGACCGGGCAGAGGCGCGCGTGGATCGCCAGAGCCTTCTCGGCGAGGGCGGGATCCATGGCGTTGGGGGCCGCCTTGCGGCGCGGAGGCGGGACGGTCCCGGTTCTGAGGTCGGTGGCGGGCATGTCGGGCGAATCCGCGAGCCGACGCCCCTGTTCCTGCCGGGGCGGGGCAGCGGCGATCTGTCCGATCTCCGCGCATGCGCGTCAGGAACGGGCGATCGGGTGCCGTGCACTCCTCCCTTCCCCGCAGAGGGGGGCGCGAGGCGGCGGTTGCGGCCGGTTCTCCGGCGCGGGATCGGTCCGCGACGTCGGCCGATCTGCCGGCCCCTACTTCACCAGCGCGTAGATGTTCACGTCGAGGTTGTCGTCGGTACCGTCCTTGAGGTCGGTGGCGTATTCCTCGACGAACCGGTCCTGCACCACGATGTCCTTGGCATCGAGATAGGCGGTCAGGGTCTCGTAGGTGCTGTCGATCGACTCGTAGGAACCCTTGTGGGCGAAGCGCAACGCCTTGCCGGAGGGCGTCGTGCCGAAGCGCAGCCCGTCGGTCTCCGCCGGCACCGGGTTCGGCGCGGCCGCCACCGGGATCATCGCCTCGAACTCGAAGCCGTCATCGTCGGTCCGGGTGAAGACCGCCAGCGGCCGGCCGGCCGGCGCGACGCCCAGCTTGGCGAGGTCGGCCTCGATCCGCGCGAAGGCCTGCTTCAGGTTCGGCACGGCCTCCTCCCATTTGGTCTTGCCCGACAGGATCGCGGCGGGCTTCGACGGCAGGGTGACCTCGTCGACGTCGCCGGGCTCGCCGGCCTTCTCGATGAGCGTCGGACGCGCGGGCGTTCCCACCGCGGACTGGCCCGCGGGCGGGGGCGCCACCGATTGCTGGGGGGCCGGGGCCGCGCTCTTGTCCGGATCGGCCACCGGGTTCGGCGCCGTCGTCGTCGGCAGCGGGTTCGTCTGGGCCGGCGCGGGTGCCGTGGAGGGCGGCGGCGCAGGCTGCTGCTGCGCGGCGATCGGGCCGCCGGACGCGAGCACGAGGGCGGCCGAGAGGGCGACGAGCGGACGAAGGCGGATCACGTGGGGCGCTCCGGTCGAGGCCCGCGGATGATCGCGCAGGCTCCCGCCGCGTAACCTAGTGGCGAACGTGACGGCCCGCGAGGGCACCGCGGACGAGAGCCGCGGGTGCGGCGCATCTGCCACGCTGCTGCACCCCTCGCGCCGGGCGGTCGCTTTTGCGATATAGCCGGCCCCTCCTCGACCTGCGGGACCGCATGAGCGCACTCGCCCACAGACGCTTCCTGAAGATGCACGGCGCCGGCAACGCGATCGTGGTGCTGGACCTGCGCGGCTCCACCGTGACGGTGCGGCCCGAGGAGGCGCGGGCGATCGCGCAGGATCCCGGCTCGGCCTTCGATCAGCTGATGGTGCTACACGATCCCGTGAGCCCGGGCACGGACGCGTTCCTGCGGATCTACAACACCGACGGTTCGGAATCGGGCGCCTGCGGAAACGGCACGCGCTGCGTCGCCTACGCGATGCTCGACGATCCGGCCATGGCCCGGCCGGCCGAGGGCGGGCGGCTCACCCTGGAGACCGAAGCGGGCGTGCTCGGCGTGCGCCGCGTCTCGGAGCGGGCCTTCACGGTCGATATGGGCCGGCCGCGTCTCGCCTGGGACGAGATTCCCCTGTCGGAGCCCTTCCCGGACACGCGCCGGATCGAGTTGCAGATCGGCCCGATCGACGATCCGATCCTGCACTCGCCGGGCGCGGTGAACATGGGCAACCCGCACGCGGTGTTCTTCGTGGAGCAGGATCCGGATTCCTTCGACCTCGCGCGGATCGGTCCGATGCTGGAGAACCACCCGCTCTTCCCGGAGCGCGCCAACATCTCCGTGGCGCAGGTGACGGGCCGCGAGACGATCAAGCTCCGCGTCTGGGAGCGCGGCGCCGGGCTGACGCTCGCCTGCGGCACCGCCGCCTGCGCCACCGTGGTGGCCGCCTCGCGCCTCAAGATGATCGGCCGGCAGGCCCAGGTCGCGCTGCCCGGCGGCGAGCTGTTCATCGAGTGGCGCGCCGACGACCATGTCCTGATGACCGGCCCGGTCGCGCTCGTCGCCGAGGGGACCCTGGCGCCGGAGCTGTTCGACAGCGCGGCCTGATGGCGGTCGAGACCCTCACCTTCGGCTGCCGCCTCAACACCGTCGAGTCCGAGGCTCTGCGGGCCCATGCGGCCGCGGACGGCCGCGACCGGGTGGTGGTCAACACCTGCGCGGTCACCGCCGAGGCCGGGCGGCAGGCCCGCAAGGCGATCCGGCGCATCGCCCGCGAACGGCCCGGCGCCGAGATCGTCGTCACAGGCTGCGGCGCCGAGGTGGAGACGGAGGCCTACGCGGCCATGCCGGAGGTCGCGCGCCTCGTCGGCAACGCCGAGAAGCTGCGGCCGGAGGGCTGGTCGGCGGCCGCGACCGGACCGGGGGCCGTCATGGCGGCGCGGATGGCCGAGCCGACGCGGATCGAGGCCATGGCCGGGCATACCCGCGCCTTCGTGCCCGTGCAGAACGGCTGCGACCACCGCTGCACCTTCTGCGTGATCCCGTTCGGACGCGGCGTCTCCCGCTCGGTGCCGGTGCCCGATGTGGTCGCGCAGGTGGAGACCCTCGTGGCCCGGGGCGGGCGGGAAGTGGTGCTGACCGGCGTGGATCTCACCGCCTATGGACGGGATCTCGCCGGGCCGTCCCTCGGCGGTCTGGTGCGGTCGATCCTCCGGGCGGTGCCCGACCTCCCGCGCCTGCGCCTCTCCTCCATCGATTCCGTGGAGGCCGACGACGCCCTGCTCGCGGCGATCGCCGAGGAGGAGCGGCTGATGCCGCACCTGCACCTGTCGCTGCAGGCCGGCGACGACCTGATCCTCAAGCGCATGAAGCGCCGGCACCTGCGCGCCGACGCGATCCGCTTCTGCGAGACCGTGCGGCGGCTGCGGCCCGACATGGTGTTCGGCGCCGACCTGATCGCGGGGTTTCCGACCGAGACGGAGGCGCAGTTCGCCCGCTCCCTCGACCTCGTGGCGGAATGCGGCCTGACGCACCTGCACGTCTTCCCGTATTCCCCGCGCCCGGGGACGCCCGCCGCGCGGATGCCGCCGGTGGAGGCGGACGCGATCCGCGCGCGGGCGGCGCGGCTGCGCGCAGCCGGTGCCGACGCCTTGTGGCAGCACCTCGACGCACAGGTCGGACGGCGGCTGACCGTGCTGGCGGAGCGCGGCGGCACCGGGCGGAGCGCGGATTTCACCGCCGTGCGCCTGTCAGACGCGCCTGCCCCCGGCACGTTCCACAGCGTCGCGATCGCGTCTCACGACGGGGCGCGGCTGATCGCGGCCTGAGCCGCGAGCGGCGCCACGGCCTCGGCGATGTGCGGCGGCGGTGGGGCCGTCACCGTGATGGCGTCGCGCTTCGGATAGAGCGGGATCGACAGGGTCCGCGCGTGCAGGTGCAGCGCGCTGCCGCGGGGCGCCCCGCCGTAGATCGCGTCGCCCAGGATCGGCCAGCCGGAGGCGGCGCAATGGACCCGGAGCTGGTGGGTGCGGCCGGTCACCGGCTTCAACTCCAGCCATGTCCGCCCCCCGGCGCGGCCGAGCACCCGCCAGTGCGTCAGCGACGGATCGCCCGCCGGGTCGGCCTTCATCCACCAGGAGCGCGGATCGTCCGAGCGGCGGGCCAGCGGCAGGTCGATGCGGCCGGCCTCCTCGGCGGGGCCGCCCTCCACGATCGCCCAGTAGGTCTTGTCGACGCCGCTGCCGGAGAACAGCTTGCCGAGCCGCGCCAGCGCCTTGGCGTGGCGGCCGAGCGCGAGGCAGCCGGAGGTGTCGCGGTCGAGCCGGTGCGCGGCCTCCGGGCGGCGCGGCAGGCCGAAACGCAGGGCGTCGAGGTGATCGGTGAGCGTCTCGCCACCGCGGGGACCCGGATGGACCGGTAAACCCGCCGGCTTGTCGATGACGAGCAGCAGGGCATCGCGGTAGAGGAGGCGCGCGCCTATGTCGAAGGCGTTGGACATCCGGATCGGCTAGAGGGTCGGTGTCGGCGGGGCAAGGTGGGGCGAGGACGCGATTTCATGGCGAGCGAGGAGAAGCCCGGCTGGTTCGGACGCCTGTTCGGGCGCAAAGGCCAGCCCGCGCCCGAGGACAAGCCCGAGGACAAGCCGGAAGACAAGCCCGAGGCCGAGCTGCCCGCGGAGGCGGCCTCGCCCTCCGAGGGTGAGCCGGACTTCGCCACCGCCGCGGAGGACGTCGCGCATGTTCCGCTGCCGCCCGAGGAGACCGGGGAGCCGGTCCCGGACGTGGTCGAGGGCGCCGATCTGCTGCCCGTCGCGGGCGAGCCCGAGCGTCCGCCGGCCGGCACCGCCGGCGACGACCCCGCGCACGGGGCCGACCCGGTCGATACCGGTGACGTGAACCGGGAGCCGGTGGTCGCGCCGATGCCCGACATCCAGCCGGTCGACAGCGCCGCGGCCCTGGCCCACGACGCGGGCGCCGGGCCGGACCGCGAGCCGGAGGCCAAGGGCTGGTGGAGCCGGCTCACCTCGGGGATGAAGCGGACCTCGTCGGCGCTCTCCGAGCGCGTGACCGGCCTGTTCACCAAGCGCAAGCTCGACGCCACCACCCTGGAGGACCTGGAGGACGCGCTGATCCAGGCCGATTTCGGCCTCGAGACCGCGATGCGGGTCTCGGAGGCCGTCGGCAAGGGCCGCTACGAGAAGGGCATCTCGCCGGACGAGGTGCGGGCGATCCTCGCGGCGGAGGTCGAGCGGGCGCTGGAGCCCGTGGCGGTGCCGCTCGCCATCGACGCGAGCCGGAAGCCCTTCGTGATCCTCACCGTCGGCGTGAACGGCGCCGGCAAGACCACGACCCTCGGCAAGCTCGCCTCGAAGCTGCGGGCGGAGGGGCGCACCGTGATGCTGGCGGCGGGCGACACGTTCCGGGCGGCGGCGATCGACCAGCTCAAGGTCTGGGGCGCGCGCACCGGCACGCCGGTGGTGAGCGGCGCGCAGGGGGCAGATGCCGCGGGCCTCGCCTTCGACGCCCTCAAGCAGGCCTCGGCCGCCGGGACCGACGTGCTGCTGATCGACACCGCCGGCCGGCTCCAGAACAAGACCGGCCTGATGGCGGAGCTAGAGAAGATCGTCCGCGTGCTGCGCAAGCAGGATCCGGAGGCGCCCCACGCCACGATCCTCGTGCTCGACGCCACGGTGGGCCAGAACGCCCTCAGCCAGGTGGAGCTGTTCTCGCAGGCCGCGCCAGTCTCGGGCCTGGTGATGACCAAGCTCGACGGCACCGCCCGGGGCGGCATCCTGGTGGCGCTGGCGGCGAAGTTCGGCCTGCCGGTCCACTTCATCGGCGTCGGCGAGGGCGTCGAGGACCTGGAGCCCTTCGCGGCCCGCGACTTCGCCCGGGCCATCGCCGGGCTGGAGAAGGATTAGGACGCGGGCGCCCGCCGACCTTTGGTGCGCGATGTCATGGACATCGCGCGCTCGGCGTACCACACACCCCGCAAATCCCGTTCGACGCTCCCGGCCCACCGTGAGCGCCGCAGCCGAGCCGACCGAGCGTATGCAGATCGAATCCGTCCCCCCGCACCGCCACCTGCCGCCGCTCGTGAAGCTGGCGCTGGAACTCGGCCCGCTGGTGCTGTTCTTCCTTGGCAACGCGTATTCCGAGAAGTTCGGCGTCGCCCCGGACCAGAAGCTGTTCGTGGCCACGGGCGTGTTCATCGCGGCGACCGTGTTGGCGCTGGCGATCCACTACGTCATGGTGCGCCGCCTGCCGATCATGCCGCTCGTGTCCGGCGTGGTGGTGGTGGTGTTCGGCGGCCTGACCCTGGCGCTGCAGGACAAGACCTTCATCATGGTCAAGCCGACCATCGTGAACGCCCTGTTCGGCACCGTTCTGCTCGGCGGCCTCCTGTTCGGGCGCTCGCTGCTCTCGGTGGTGCTCGATTCGATGTTCAGCCTCACCGAGGAGGGCTGGCGCAAGCTCACCTTCCGCTGGGGCGTGTTCTTCTTCGTGCTGGCGGCGCTCAACGAGCTGGTGTGGCGGACGCAGACGGAGGATTTCTGGGTGAACTTCAAGGTGTTCGGCATCATGCCGATCACCGTGCTGTTCGCCCTGGCGCAGACGCCGCTGCTGACCCGCTACGAGCGCAAGACCCCGCAGCCCGAAATCTAGGGTCTACTGCGCCGCCGCGACCTTGCCGGCGGCGCGGATCCGCGTCAGCACGCTCGCGAAATTCTCAGGCGTGAGGATGCCGACGAGCTTGTCGCGGATGATGCCGTCCGGCCCGATGATGAAGGTTTCGGGCACGCCGTAGACGCCGAAATCGATCGCCGCCCGCCCTCCGGCATCGGCCCCCACCGCGCTGAACGGGACCCCGTGCCGGGCCAGGAAGCGCTGGCCAGCCTCGGGGCTCGGCTCCTTGTAGTCGATGCCCACGAGCCGGATGCCGGGCTCCTTCGCCAGGCGCATCAGCATCGGGTGCTCCACCTGGCAGGGCGCGCACCAGGAGGCGAAGACGTTGAGCACCGTGATCTGGCCCTTCAGATCCGCGCTCGACAGGCCGGGCACGGGCGCGCCCCCGGCGGTCAGCCCCGGCACGGCGGGCAGATCGAACTGCGGCACCGGCTTGCCGATCATCGCGGAGGGCAGGGCCGCCGGATCGGCGCCGGAGCGCAGGCGCAGGAACAGCACGGCGGCGAGCGCCGCGAAGGCGAGGGCCGGCACGATCAGCAGCAGCGAGCGGCGGACCGGCGGCGGCCGCCCGGTCGCCTCGTCGAGGGGCGCGGTCATCGCCGATCCTCGCCGAAGCCCTTCAGGGCACGCAGCTGCGTCCGGCGATCGCGCAGGGCGTTGCCGACCAGGGCGACCATCACGAAGGCGGTGAAGGCGTAGGCGAGCAGGATGAAGCCGCCGTGAGACCCGAGATCCATTGCGGCCCCCTATACCGGTTGGCCGACCGGCATCGCGGCCGGTGTCGGAGTGATGTGCGGCTGGGCGCGGTCGAGGCGCTCGGCCTCGCGGATCGTCAACGTCCGCACCCGGCGACGCATGATCTCGGTGCGCATCGTGTAGAGATGCAGGGTGGTCCCCCCCAGGGTCGCGGCGCCGATCATGACCAGCAGCGGGTAGAGCATCGAGGGATCGATGGTCGAGCCGCCCATGCGCAGGATCGAGGCCGGCTGGTGGAGGGTCGACCACCAGTTCACCGAGAACTTGATGATCGGCAGGTTCACGGCCCCGACCAGGGTCAGGATCGCCACCGCGCGTGCGGCACGGTTCGGATCCTCCAGCGTGCGCCACAGGGCGATGATGCCGCAATAGATCAGCAGCAGAATGAGCATGGAGGTCAGGCGGGCGTCCCAGACCCAGTAGGTGCCCCACATGGGCTTGCCCCACAGGGAGCCGGTCACGAGGCAGATCAGCGTGAAGGCCGCGCCGATCGGCGCCGCCGCCCGCTGGGCGACGTCGGCCAACGGGTGGCGCCAGACCAGGGTGCCGATCGCCGACACGCTCATGGCCCCGTAGAAGAACACGCCGAGCCACGCCGCCGGGACGTGGATGTACATGATCCGCACGGTCTCGCCCTGCTGGTAGTCGGGCGGCACCACGAAGAAGGTCTGGTACAGCCCCAGGGCCAGGACGGCGAGCGACAGGGCCGTGAGCCACGGCACCAGCGCGCCTGACCAGCGCATGAAATGGCTGGGATTCGACAGGCGGGTCCAGAGGGAAGGCGTCATCGCGGCAGCTGTCTCGGACATCGTGGAAGCGGTCTAGCCTAGGGTGCGGTGCAGCAACAATGCGGGACGGCGGCGCAGGCGGTGGGGTCGCCGGAATGTGGTCGCAGACGGTGCTAACGCTGACGGGGCGTCGGAGCCGACGCGCTCCTGGACGATCGCGTCGACACCCAACCGTCTTCTTGGGACATCCGCGACGCGCCCCCTCTCCCGTGCGGGTGAGGGGACCCGCGCTACGCCCACGCGCGTCTAAACCTCCCAGCGTTCGCCGGTCTGAAAAGTATCGCTATATCGAGCTTCCTGACCGCGCCTGTTCGAGGCGTCCCGGGCCATGCCCCCGGCGCGCGGGGACGATGACGCATGTCCGCAACCGCAGGTTTTGGCGTCCGAGCCTTGCGCATCGCGGGCAGATTGCGCATATAGACGTGAACAAAAAGAGAACGAAAGAGCGTCCCCGAGAAAAGCTGTGGACGACCTGCCTCCCTCCTGACGGAACGAGCGCCTCATGCGAACCGCCGACAAGCAGATCGCCGACATCCTCGTCCGCTACGGCGAGCCCTTCGGGGGCAATGTCTGGCGCGTTCAGGGGACCGCCGTCATCTACCACAAGACCCTGGAGCGCATCGCCGCCCAGGCCGGCATCGTGTTCGAGCCGCCGACCGTCATCCGGGCCGAACGCGACGAGGCCGTGATCCTGGTGACCGGCCGCCTGCCCGGCGCGAAGCCCGGGACCGAGCGGGTCGAGTGGTCGATGGGCGAGGCGCTGGTCAACGTGAACTACCGCGTCTCCGGCAAGCAGGCGGCCTACGTCTACGCCATGGCCGAGAAGCGCGGGAAGGACCGCGTCATCCTCAAGCTCATCGAGCTGCACGGTCTCGTCTACTCGGAGGAGGAGGCCGATGAGTTCCGCGCTCACCAGATCCCGGTCCGCGCCGTCGACGAGGATTTCGAGGAGGCGCCCGCCTTCGACGAGGTCACCGAGGCGGAGGGCGACCTCAAGCGCCGCATCGACGAGGCCGCGACGATCAACGCGGTCACCGACCTGATGCTGGACGGCGCCACCCAGGCCGTCCTGGCGACGATGCCGCCCGGCACCCGCGACGAGGTGCGCGACTACGCCAAGGCCCGCCTCGTGGCGCTCGGCTGGCCGAAGCGCGCCGGACGCCGCAGCGCCGCCTGATCCCGCTTCCACCCCACCGAAGGAGACCGCCATGCATCGCGCGACGAGCCGCCGCACCATGAAGGCCCGCCGGGATTCCCACCACGGCTGGAGCATCGAGACGCTGTCCTACAGCCCGACGCGGATCGTGCGCCTCGGCGCCGAGAAGGTCGCGATCCTGTTCCCCCCGGTCGAGCCCGGCGCGGCCTGGCAGCTCTACCCGCATCCCGACACGTTCCCGGGCCTCAACTTCGAGGGCCTGCCCGAGCCGCTGCGTCCGGAATTCCTCGCCTTCCCGGATCTTCCGGAGGTCGAGCGGTTCCTCGGCATCCGTGATGCCGAGCCCGCCGCGCTGGCGGCGTAAGCTGACGGCTCAGAGCGATGGCCAGGGTGCGCCGCGATGGAGCGCCTCGGCCTCGGCCGTGAAGGTGCCGTCGGAACCGTGCAGCACGAGGGGCGGGCGCAGGCTCGCGGCGGCGCGGCTGCCGCGGACCGCGGCGATCAGCACACGGATCGCGGGCGCGTCGCCGCGGGGATGGACCGGGCGGATCGCCAGCCCGCCGTAGCGGCCCTTGAGGGCGTCGAGGCAGGCGGGAAGGGCGTCCGCCCGGTGGATCAGGCCGAGGCGGCCGCCGGGCCGCAGGATCGCCGTGCAGGTCCGGATCCAGGTCTCGAGATCCCCGCCCGCGAAGGTGTGGGCGGCGGCGCGGCCCGGATGTGGCGAGGCACGGTGGCTGCCGGGTGCGAAGAACGGCGGGTTGGTGAGCACGACGTCGAAACTGTCCGGCACCAGGCCGGCGGCGCGGCGTTCCGCCGCGGATGCCAGGACGTCGGCCACCAGAACCTGCGCGTCGATGCCGTTGAGGGCCGCGTTGGCGCGGGCCTGCCCGGCGAGCACCGGGTCGCGCTCGACCAGCGTCGGCCGGAGGCCCGGCGACAGGGCCGCGCAGGCGAGACCGACGGCACCGGTCCCGGCGCCGACATCGCAGACCCGCTCCCCGGCCTGCGGCGCGAGCAGCCGGGCGAGCAGCACCGCGTCGGTCCCGGCGCGATGCGCCCCCCGCGGCGGCTGGTGCAGGCGCAGGAGGCCGCCGAGGAAGGAATCGGCGCCGGTGTCGGCCTCTTCCGTCACGGCTGGCGCAGCTCGTGGGCGATGCCGGCATCCGTGAGCAGGCGGCGGGCCTGGGCCTCATGGTCGCGCGGGACGAGAAGGCGCTGGCCGAAGACCCCGATCGATCCCTCCATCAGGCTCATGTGGCTGTCGGCGACGAGGACCGGGATCTCGGCTGCCTCGAGGACCGATCGGGCGAACCCGATCAGCACGACATCGTTGGCCCGGATCAGCTCGATCATCGCGCGTTCGCTCCGAAGCGGGCTCGGATCGGCGGTTTCGTCGCGTGAGCCCCGCGCTGGCGGCACCCCATATCCGGACGGCGACGATGTTGCGGCGCCGCGGGGCGCGTGCGAAGGGATCGCCCGCCCCCTGAGGGGCGACCGGTCTGGAGGTCACGGATCTTGGGTATGGCCCTCTCCATCGAGAATCCGAAGCCCGAGGCGGAGGCGGGGCTCAACGACCTCGTCGCGCTGGTGGCCGACGGCATGGCGCGGGTCAACACCACGATCCTGTCGCGGACGGGATCGGACGTGGCGATGATCCCCGAGGTCGCCAACCACCTGATCGCCTCCGGCGGCAAGCGCCTGCGCCCGATCCTGACGCTCGCCTGCGCCCAGCTCTGCGGCTACGCGGGCGCGACCGACGGCGACGTGAAGCTCGCCGCCAGCGTCGAGTTCATGCACACCGCGACGCTCCTCCACGACGACGTGGTCGACGAGAGCGACATGCGCCGCGGCCGCGTCGCCGCCCGGATCAAGTGGGGCAACGAGGCCTCCGTGCTGGTCGGCGACTTCCTGCTCGGCCAGGCCTTCCGGATGATGGTGGAGGTCGGCTCCCTGCGGGCGCTCGACATCCTCTCGGCCGCCGCCACGGTGATCGCCGAGGGCGAGGTGATGCAGCTCACCAACGCCAAGAACCTGGAGACCGACGAGGCCGCCTACCTTGCGGTGATCCGCGGCAAGACCGCCGAGCTGTTCGCCGCCGCCTGCGAGGTTGGGCCGGTGCTCGCCGGACGGCCCGAGGCCGAGCAGGCGGCCGCCCGGTCCTACGGGATGAATCTCGGCATCGCCTTCCAGCTGATCGACGACGTGCTCGATTACGGCGGCACCTCGGCGGAGCTCGGCAAGAACGTCGGCGACGATTTCCGCGAGGGCAAGATCACCCTGCCGATCGTGCTCGCCTACCGCCGCGCCAGCGAGGGCGAGCGCGGCTTCTGGCGCCGCACCCTGCAGCAGGGCGAGATCGGCGCCGACGATCTGGAAACGGCCCTCGACCTCCTGCAGCGCCACGGCGCCCTGGAGGAGACCGTCGCCCGCGCCCACCATTACGGCGCAGAGGCCCGGGCCGCCCTCGACATCTTCCCCGACGGGCCCGTCAAGGCGGCGCTCCTCGGCGCCGTCGAGTTCTGCGTGGCGCGGGCGCGCTGAGGCGGGGCCTCGCGGCTCCCGCATCGACAGCCAGACCGCCCCACCATCGGATCGGCAGCGCGTCGCCCCGGGCTGATCGGACCGCGGCCCGCCGCGAAGGTATCCCTCGCGCTCCGTCCCCGCAGGCGGGTCGGTGATGCCGGTCCCCTGCGATTGAACGACCCATCGGCCGCCGGTCGCGTCAGCGCGTCGCGGGTCCGAGGGCGTCGGTGAGGGCGGGGGCGAGGTTGCGCAGCTCGTCCAGATGCGCGGCCGTCAAGCTTTGCAGGAGACCCTCGGCACGGGGGGTGAGCGACAACGCGCTCCGCCGCCGGTCCTCCACGGCGCGTGTCTTGGTCAGCAGACCGGCCTCCACCATGCGGGACACCAGTTCGGCCGCGCTGTGCGGGGCGATCAGCAGCTGCTCGGCCAGAAGGCCGACCGTGGCGGGCGCGCGTCCGATATGGCCTGCCAGGGTCAGCAGGGCCTGATGCTGCTGTGGCGGCAGCCCCGCCCGGGCCGCCGCGGCCTCGCTGAACGCCAGGAAGCGGCGGAGCCGGAACCGGAAATCCGCGAGCGCCGCATATTGCTCCCGCGACAGCGCCTCCGTCCCGGACGCGTCGGTGTTCATGATCGCCTCCGTGATGGGGCCTGTGATCCGCCGACGATGCCCCGGATCGACAGGCTTGTGCAGCCTCGCCACGACCGTGCCGTTGTGGATTATATCGGATCACGACATAAATGCGGTCGTGAGGAAAGGAGGCCTGGATGATCGGCGGGACGGAAGGGGAGCGCGGGGGTGCGAGGCCGTTGCGCCGTGCGCTGCGGGATTTCAGTGCTGATCGGCGGGTCCTGACGCTGGCCGGCATGGCTGTCGTCACCGGCACGGCCGCGAGCGGCACCGCCTGGATCCTGCTCACGCTCATCGGCCTTGTGACCAATCTCGCGTGGTATGGCCGCTTCGATACCGCTCTGACCTCCCTGGCCGGCGCGACGCCGGGGCCCTGGATGGTGGCGATCCCGGTGATCGGGGCGCTGATCGTCGGCGCCATGGCGCGCTACGGCTCGGAGAAGATTCGCGGCCACGGGATCCCGGAGGCGATGGAGGCGATCCTGATCGGCGGGAGCCGAATGTCGCCCAAGGTGGCCGTGCTCAAGCCGCTCTCCTCGGCGGTGGCGATCGGCACCGGCGGCCCGTTCGGCGCCGAGGGGCCGATCATCGTGACCGGCGGCGCGGTCGGCTCGCTCTTCGCGCAGTTCTTCCACCTCAGCGCCGCCGAGCGGAAGACCCTGCTGGTGGCGGGCGCGGCGGCGGGCATGACCGCCATCTTCGGGACGCCCGTGGCGGCCGTGCTGCTCGCCGTCGAAGTCCTGCTGTTCGAGTGGCGGCCGCGGAGCCTCGTCCCGGTGACCGTCGGGGCGGTCACGGCGGCCTGCTGGCGGCCGGCCCTGTTCGGCGCCGGCCCGCTGTTTCCCTTCGCCGACAATCCGGCCCTGCCCTGGTGGGGGCTTCCCGCCTGCGCGCTGCTCGGCGTCGCCTGCGGCCTGATCTCCGGCGCGCTGACCCGGGCGCTCTACGCGCTGGAGGATGGGTTCGGGCGGCTTCCCCTCCACTGGATGTGGTGGCCCGCCCTCGGCGCCGTCGTGGTCGGCCTGGGCGGCCTCGCGGAGCCCCGGGCGCTCGGCGTCGGCTACGACGTGATCCACGACCTGCTCTCCGGCCACATGCTGGCGAGCGCCGTGGTGCTGATCCTGGTGGTGAAGGCGGTGATCTGGCTCGCCGCCCTGTCGTCGGGCACGTCCGGAGGCGTGCTCGCGCCGCTGCTGATCCTTGGCGGCGCCGTCGGCTGGCTGATCGGCCTGCTCCTGCCCGGCGCCCACGGCTTCTGGGCGCTGCTCGGCATGGCGGCGATGCTCGGCGGCACGCTGCCGGCGCCGCTCACGGGCGTCGTCTTTGCCGTCGAGGTGACCGGCGACGTCGCCGCCCTGGCGCCGCTGCTCGCCGCCACCATGGCGGCCTACGCGGTGACCGTGCTCCTCCTCAAGCGCTCGATCCTGACCGAGAAGATCGCCCGGCGCGGGCAGCACGTCACCCGGGAATACGGGATCGATCCCTACGATCTGGCCCGGGTCGAGGCGGTGATGACCCGCACCGTCGAGACCCTGGACGCGGACCTGCCCCTGGCCGAGGCCCTCGCCGCCATCGAGACCGGCCTCCACCACGCCTACCCGGTGGTCGACGGCGCGGGCCGGCCGGTGGGCCTCGTTTCCCGCAACGACGCCCTGCGCTGGACCCTCGAAGAGCGCGAGGGTGAGACGGAGGCGGGCACCCTCGGCGAGCGCGTCTCCGACGCCGATCTGGCCGTCGTCCATCCGGGCGACGTGGTCTCGCACGCCCTCGACGTGATGCTGTCGGCCGGGCAGGGCCGCCTGCCGGTCACCGATCCGCAGACCGGCAGCCTCGTCGGGCTCCTGACCCGCAAGGACCTGCTTCAGGTGCGCGCCACCGTGGTGCGGGCCGAAGCCGAGCGCCGCGCGTTCTACCGGAAGGGGCGGGGTGAGCGGCGCGCACGGATGGAGGCATGACCATGGAGCCGCGCCTTCCTGGCCGGACCACCCGCCTCGACCAGCTCGGGCCGGGCAGCTGCTACCTGATCGCCGGCCCGGACGGGCCTGATCTCGCCCTCGTCGTCCTGCGTGACGGACGGCGGGAGGCCCTGCTGCTGAACCGGCGTCACGAGGCCGACGGCCACCTGCGGATCGTCTCTGAGATCGCCCCCGACACCGACGTGTTGGCGCTGCGGGGCGCTTTCCTGGCGCCCAGCGGTGCCCTCGCGGACATCGCCTTCGGCCACGCCGCCCTCGCTCCGGCTGCGCTCCATCTCGGTGGCGGCCGCGCGTATCTGTGCGGCTGCGACAGGGACGGCCGGCTGGCCGCCTTCGATGTCGGGAGCGGCCGGGTCAGCGCGATGGATCCCGGCGACCTGCCGCGGGCAAGCCGCTGGCGCGTGATGGTGCCGGAGGGGAACGGGGTCGTGACGGTCTACGCAGCGAAGCCGGCCTGAACGCCTGCCGCGGGTTGGCTCAGCGCAGGAAGGTCGGTGCGACCCACCATGCAGGGTGGGCGGTGCGCAGGGCTGCGGCGGCCCGCACGGCCGCGCGACGGTCGGCGAACAGCGCGAACACGGTCGCACCCGAGCCCGACATCCGCGCGAGGCGGCAGCCCTGGCCGCGGAGGGCCTTGAGCGCGTCGCCGATCACCGGCGCCACGGTCAGGGCCGGCGCCTCCAGATCGTTGCGGGCCCCGGCCAGGGCTTCCAGCAGCGCGCCGGTCGTCATGTCTTGCGGGATCGTCGGATGCGGCGCGCCCGGGAGATCCTGGCCGGCGGCGAGGCCCAGCGCCTTGAAGACCGGTGCGGTGGGCACCGGAACGCCGGGATTGATCAGCACCGCGGGCAGCGGCGCGAGGCCGAGGGCCGGGCCGATCTCCTCGCCGGCCCCGCGCATCATCCGGGCCCGCGGGACGAGGCAGACCGGCACGTCGGCGCCGGTCTCGCGCGCCACCGCGCCGACGGCCTCGTGGTCGAGGGACAGCCCGTTGAGGCGCGCCAGCAGCCGCAGCGCCGCGGCGGCGTCGGAGGAGCCGCCGCCGATCCCCGCCGCGACCGGCAGGCGCTTCACCAGATGGAAGGCGCCCACGCGCAGCCCCGGCACCCGCGTGGCGAGCCCCCGGGCGGCCCGGAGGACGAGGTTGTCGTCCGTGGGACCGGCCGGGCCGGCGGTGGGCCCGCTGACGGTCAGGCCCAGCGGGGCAGCGGGATCCAGCGTCAGGCGGTCGGCAGTCCCCGCGAAGGCGACGAGGCTCTCAAGCACGTGGTAACCGTCGCCGACGCGGCGGCCGAGGACGTGGAGCGTCAGGTTGACCTTGGCGGGGGCGCGATCGGCGAGAAGGGTCACGGGGTCTCGGTCGGGTCGTGGCGGTTTGTCCCGAGGCTCTACAGCCTCGCGGACCAGAACAACAGCTCAGCGGGTGTCTCCGCCGAACGCCCCGTGCGGCCGATAGGGCAGGGCGTCGCCCACGCGGATCGCGGTCAGATCCTCGGCGAGTTCGACCAGCCCGTCGCTTCCCGCAAGGCCCGACAGAGCTCCGCCGGGCGCCTGCACGGCCTCAGGCAGTCCGTCCGGGCCGGCGCGCAGGCAGACGCGCAGATATTCGCGCCGCCCGGGACGCTTCTCGCGGGCGAAGCCGCTGCGGACCGCCATCTCGGGCGCCGTGTCGTGTGCCCCGGAGAGATGCAGGACCAGGGGACGCAGCACCGCAAGGGCGGTCACGTAGGCAGCGGCCGGATTGCCCGGCAGGCCGATGAAGGGCGTGCCGGCCACGGTTCCGAGTGCCACCGGGCGACCGGGCTTGATCGCCAGCCGCCAGAAGGTCAGCGCGCCCGAAGCCTCGACCGCGGCGCGGACGTGATCCTCCTCGCCGACCGAGACGCCCCCCGATGTCAGGATCAGGTCGTGGGACGCGGCGGCGCCCGCGATGCGCGCCCGCAGAGGCCCCGGCTCGTCGCGCAGGATGCCGAGATCGACCGGGTTGGCGCCGAGCCGTTTCAGGAGCGCGGCGAGCATCGGCCGGTTGGCGTCGAAAATGCCGGCCGGCGACAGCGGCTGGCCGGGCGGCGTCAGCTCGTCACCGGTGGAGAACAACGCGACCGTCAGGGGCTTCCGCAGGGGCAGCGCGGGCATGCCGCAGGCGGCGGCGAGCGCGATGTGCTGCGGCCCGAGGCGGGTCCCGGCGCGGATCACGATGCTGCCGCGGGCGACGTCCTCGCCGGCCCGCCGCCGGTTGGAGCCCGGCAGCAGGCCCTCGGGCAGGACAACGGTGCCGCCCTCGATCCGCACGTCCTCCTGCATGGCGACGGTGTCGGTCCCCGGAGGCATCGGCGCCCCGGTGAAGATCCGAACCACCGCGCCCGGATCCGGATCGGCGGCCGGATGGCCGGCCGGCACGCGTCCGCCGATGGGCAGGCGCGTTTCGCCCTCGACCGCGAGATCGCCGGCCCGCAGGGCGTAGCCGTCCACCGCGGCGTTGTCGAAGGGGGGCAGATCGAGCGGCGCGATCAGGTTCTCCGCGAGGACCCGGCCATCCGCACCCGCGAGCGGAACCGTCTCGATTCCGGACAGGACCGGAAGCCGCGCCCGGATCAGCGCCACCGCGTCGGCGACCCGCATCGGCGCGGGTGCGGCGTCGAAGCAGTCGGGGCTCAGGCGGCCCATGGCGCTGCGGGCTCAGACGGGGGCGGGCGGGTCGGCACAGGCGGCCTCGCGGGCTGGGACGAGTCGCCTTGCGGCATCGGCGCCGCGCGATCAAGCCCGGGCCTTGGTCCCGACAGGTCAGATCCTCTAGGCTCCCGCGCATCATGGCGTTTCCCGAATCCGTCTCTGTCGCGCTTCCCTGCCAGCGCCACCTGTTCGAGATGCCTGCCGACATCTGCTATCTCGACGCGGCGGCGTGGTCGCCGCTTCCGCGGGGCGTGCGCGAGGCGGGCGAAGCGGGAATTCTGGTCAAGAGCCGACCCTGGGACCATCCCCGCGCGGTGGTCCCGGCTTGGGCCGAGCGGGCGCGCGCAGCGGCCGCCCGGCTGATCGGGGCCGGCGCGGACGATATCGCGATCGTCGGCGCGGTCAGCCATGCCATGGCGGTGGCCGCGCACAACCTGACTTTGAGACCGGGCGGGCGCCTGCTGCGCGTGGCCGACGAGTTTCCGTCCCTGCGATTCGCCTTCGACCGCCTGGCCGAGCGACAGGGCCTCGTGGTTGAGGAGATCCCGCGCCCTTCGGACGGGGACTGGACCGAAGCCGTCGCGGCCGCGATCACGCGGCCGGGCGCCGCGCCGCTCGCCCTCGCCACCCTGACCCCGCTGCACTGGACCGATGGCAGCCTGATCGACCTCGACCGTCTCGCCCCCCTGGTCCATGCGGCGGGCGCGGCCCTGGTGATCGACGCGACGCAGGCCGTGGGCGCCGTTCCTGTGAGCGTCGCCCGGTGGCGCCCCGATTTCCTGGCCTTCCCCACCTACAAATGGACCCTCGGTCCCTATGGCCTCGCCTTCCTGTACGCGGCGCCGCACCGGCAGGACGGGGCGGCCATCGAGGAGAATGTCGGGAACCGGCCGCCGGCCGTCGGCGCACGCCGCTACGACCGGGGCGAACTCTACGATCCGGTGGCGTTGTCCATGGCCGTAGCCGGGTTGGAGCTTATCGCCGAATGGCGCGTGCCGGCCATCGCCGCCCGCCTACGCGGGCTGACAGACCGCTTGGCGGACGGGGTCGCCGCGTTCGGCCTGACGCCGATGCCGGCGGCCTTGCGGGCACCGCACATCCTGGGATTGCGGCCGCCTGCGGGGATGCCGACCGATCTCGTCGGGCGCCTGCACCAGGACAAGGTCTTCGTCAGCGAGCGCTCCGGCGCCCTGCGCATCAGCCCGCATGTCTGGGCGAACGACGACGATCTCACGCGCTGCATTGCCGCACTGCGCGCCGCGTGCCAGGGCGTCATCTGAGACCGATCGGACGCGGATCCTTCGACGCAGGCATAGAGCCGGAGGAATGCGGATGCTGCGCCACCGGCCGGCTCTCGATGACGGTGCCGGAACACCGTCGGCGCGCCCACACGGAGACTGTCCACACCCACATGCCCGATTCGATGCCGCGTCCCGGTGATTGGCTCCGGATCCCGGGTCCCGGCCGTCGCCGCCTGCCCGGACCGACGCGCGCCGTCCTCTCCGGGCGGTTCGCCGTGATCCTGTCAGGCGAACTGATCCAGAGCCTGTTCCACTTCCTCCTGAACATCCTGCTGGTGCGCGAACTCGGCGCGCACGATTACGGCTTGTTCGCCATCGTCTTCGCGGTCGGTGCGGTCGGCATCACCTATATCCGGGCCCTGGTCGCGGTCCCGGCGACGATCCACGTCGCCCGGAGCCTGGGGCGGCCCGCGGCGCTCGGCTACGACGTGATGTTCGGCTCGGGGGCGGTGCTCGTCTCGGGCGTCATGGCGACCGGCGTCGGCTTGGTGCTGATCCCGGTGATCGGCCTCGGCGCGCTCGCGGCGGGAGCCTTCGTGGGCCTCTACGCCTTCCGCAGCTATCTGCGGATCGTGCTTCTCGCCCGCGGCCGTCCCCGGATCGCCGGCCTGAGCGATCTGGTCTACGCGGTCTGCGGCGGTCTCCTGGTCGCCCACTGGCTGAACGGCGAGGGCACGGCGCTCCTGGATCGGGCCTTCGCGGCGATCGCACTCGCCCACGCGATCGCGATCGCCGTGGCGTACGGGGCACTCCGCGAGCGGATCCGCTTCTCCCTCCACGCGCGGGCACGGGCGCGCTACCGGGCGATCTGGCGGACCCTCGCTTGGTCTCTGGCCGGCGTCACCAGCCTGACCGTGCAGGGCCAGGGGCTGACCCTGCTGCTGGCGCTCCTGGCCGGGCCTGCCGCCTACGCGCCGATCGCCGCCACGATCGTGCTCTATGCGCCGCTGCGCATCCCGGCGAGCGCGCTGCTGAACATGATCCTGCCGGAGATCAGCCGGCTGCTCGCGGCCGGGCAGGTCGACGCCGCACGCCGGCTCGTCATCCGCAACGGGATCCTGCTCGGCAGCGCCTGTCTCGCCTATGGTGCGCTGATGGCGGCCGCCCTGCCGCTGATCGAGGACATCCTGTTCAAGGGGCGGTTCGCCGACCAGCCGATGGGCTGGATCGGGCTCGGCGTCTGGGCGGTGGTGACCGTGTCGCTGCTCTACGCGATCCCGCGGGCCTATCTGGAGGCCTCCGCGGCGTTCCGGACCATCACGGCGGGTGCGGTGGCGAGCGCCGCCCTCGGCATGGCCGTGATGGTGCCGGTGCTGCTGCTGAAGATGCCTCCCGCCACGGCGCTCGTCGGCCTGCTGTCCTCCGAGGTGGCCACGCTGGTCTGGTCGGTCTCGGCCTTTCGGACACTGGCCCGGCATCCGAGGCCGGCGCGGCCCGTCGGCGTCCTGTGAAGGGCGTGGCGGCGCTCAGCGGAGGGAGAGCAGGACGGGCGCCAGTTTCCGCAGCGCGGGCGTCTTGCTGTAGATCCAGAGCGGATTGTGCTGGACGACGTGGGTGCACAGGCCGCGCTTGAAGTCGAAGACGGGACGGTTCACAGCCGGATCGATGCCGCCGAAATCGAAGACGCGGCAGCCTTCCGCCTTCGCTCGTTCCACGAAGCGCCAGACGGCGAGGGTGGCGGCGCCCGTCGCCCGGGCCCGCGCGTTCGAGGCCGTGTAGAAATCCGTGCAGCGCGTGTCCGACAGATGCGCGATGCGCACGAGGATGCGCTCTCCCTTCTCGCGGACGTCGAGGAAGAGCAGGTGCTCGTCCTCAGCCGCGATGTCCCGGTAGGCCTTCGGCTGCAGCGTCGTGGCGAAACCCTTGCGCTCCCGCAGGGCCGCGAACATCGCGGTGAAATCGTCGAAGGCCGACAGGCGCTCGGCTCGGTCTGTCAGGAAATGAGTCGTGACCTCGGTGTTGCGCTCCGCCTTGCGCAGGGCCTTGCGCCAGCGCTGCTCCATACCGGCCTGGATGGCGTCGAGATCCTGCGTCAGGTCGAGTTCGAGAGTGTGATCGTGCGCGCCGATCACCGGGGTGAAGCCGTGCATCAGGAGAGCCAGCGTCGCATCCCGTGTCTCGAACTGCTCGTAGTCGATGGCGAGGATGTCGAGCCGACCGAGGGCGAGGTGATCGATGAACGCCGCGAACACCGCCTCCGCGCGGTGTGTCCCAGCCTGGGTCAGCAAGGGGCCGCCTTGGACGTGGATGAACCGCGCCGGCCCCTTGCGACGGGTCTGCCACTGGATGAAGGCGAGATCCGCACCGTCGCCGGTCACCACCGCGCGCCGCACCGCCAATCCGCGCCGCGCCTTGTAGGCGCCCCAGGGACTGCCGCAATAGATGTTGGCGCCCGGGCAAGCCCAGATCCGTCTGTCCCAGTCCAGGGCATCCGCAGTCTCCTGAACTGCGAGCTTGGCTGCCATGTCGCTCCTCGTCCTGCCCAGGCAGGGTTGTCCGCGCTGCACGCTCATCGATCAGGCGCGGTCGCATTGCATCCTTGCGCCGCCGATCGTCCACAGGGTGACTGCCGCACTGCGCGCCGAATCCCCGGCGTGTCCAGCGGGCCTTCGAGGCCTCGGGGCGGATCCGCGAAGCGGTGGACGACCGTCAGTTGCCGTACGGTTCGCCCCGCGCGGCTGCGGCGCTCGGCCCCGATCGCTGAGGGCGAGCCCGGTCCCGCGACCGGCTCCGTCGCCGGATCGGAACCGAGGCGAATGCGAGGACGCCGGCTCTAAGCTGCCGGGCGGGCCGGAACGTCCGCGGCGCGCGCGGCATCCGTCGCCCGCGGGCGGCGCAGCGTCGTCCGGACGATCGCCTCGATACCCTCGGCCGCCGAGGCTTCGGAGAACAGGCTCTCGTAGCGTGCCCGCGCCGCACGGCCGAAATCGCGCCAGCGCGCCGGGTCCGCGACCAGATCCGCCAGCACGGCGGCGATCGGCTCCGGGCCGCCCGACGGAACGATCCAGCCGGTCTTCCCGGCCTCCACCACCTCCGGAAGGCCGCCGATGGCGGTGACGAGGGGCGGAACGCCGTAGGACATCGCCTCGATCGCCACGCGGCCGAGGGATTCCGGTCGCTGCGACGGCATCGTGACCACGTCGGCCCAGCGGTAGAGCGCTGCGGGATCGGCGACGAACGGCGCGAGGGTGACCTGATCGGCGAGACCCGCCTCGGCGATCCGCTTCACCAGGGCCTGCTCGCGGGCGTCATCCTCGAAGGCGCTGCCGACGATGCGCACCTGGATCCGCTGGCGCACGGGTTCGGGCAGCGAGGCGAGGGCCTCCACGAGGACGTCCTGTCCCTTGATCCGGCTGATCCGGCCGAGCATCAGCACCCGAAGCGGCCGAGACCCGTCATACGCAGGCCGGTTCGGCTCCGCCGGACCGGCGATGCCGTTATAGACGACGCGGGCTGTGGTCCCGTGGGGCAGGGCGTAGGTTCGCTCGGTGGCCCGCGAGTTGAACACCACGTTGGCGCCGCTCCAGCGGATCAGACCACGCAGGACCTTCAGCACAACGCCTTCGGGGATCTCGTGGACGTGCACGATGCTCCGGCCGGGCGCGAGCCGGGCGGCCAACAGATAGTCGGCCACCACGGTGGTGTTGATGTAGACGAGGTCGCTCGCGCGGATGCGACGCAACGCACGGATTATGGCGATGGGCAGCGTCAACAGACCCAGAGTTGCGAGGCGCGCCAGATTCTTGCGCCGCAGGATCCAGAGCGGTGCGATGACGATGTCGTTGGCGAACGGCTCCAGCCCGGCGACGATCGGCCCGCGCCGCGGGAGCACCACGTCGATCCGCGCGGTGGGATGGGCGGCCCGGATGGTCCGGACGGTCTCGATGAAGCAGCGATCCGAGCCGTACAACTCGAAGCCCTGATGGACGCAGGTGATCCGCAGACGCGACGTGGCGTCGCCCTCCGCGCGCATGGCGGCTGCGAGGGCGCGATCGTCGTCGCTGACGCGACCCGACTTGAATCCTGGGCTATCAACCATAAGTCTATTTCTGAATTTTTACAGCAACTAGCGGTTGTAATAGCAGGGCGCCGTGACTGTATCCTCGGGCTTTACAATAGGGGCCCTTAATTGGGAAGGAAGGTCCATGGCTGACCGCGCACCGAAACTACTTATTCTTGGCACGCGCGGAATTCCGGCTGCGCATGGCGGCTTCGAGACTTTTGCCGAACGTCTGGCGCTGTTCTTGGCCGGTCGCGGATGGCAGGTCGGGGTGTACTGTCAGCGAGACGTCGACACGGTGCGGGAGCGCATTTCGACTCGCCTCTGGAACGGCGTCGAACTGATCACCGTGGAGACCGGCCTGAGCGGCCCTGCCGCGACTCTCGCCTTCGACGCCATCTGCACGCACGATGCGGCGACACGCGGCGGCGTGTGCCTGGTGCTCGGGTACAACGGTGCGGTGTTCCTGCCCTACCTGCGGGCGCGCGGCGGACGGATCGTGACGAACATGGACGGCATCGAGTGGCGCCGTCCGAAATGGTCGCTGCCCGTCCGCGCCTTCTTCTATGTCAGCGAGTGGATCGCCGCGTGGTCCTCGCAGCGGTTGGTGGCCGACCATCCCGGGATCGCCGACCATCTCGCCCGACGCCGGCCGCGCGCGGCCATCACGACCATTCCGTATGGCGGCGACCCTCCGGCCGAAACCGGACCGCCGCCCCTCGGGCTCGAGCCCGATCGCTACCTCGTTTCGATCGCTCGCATCGAGCCGGACAACAACATCCTGACGCTCGTCGAGGCGTTCTCACGCCGCGCCCGGGGCATGCGGCTGGTCGTCCTCGGCACGCTGAATGTCGGCAACCCGTACCATCGCGCCGTGGAGGATGCCGCCTCGCCCGAGGTGCTGTTCCCCGGCGCCATCTATGAGCCCGAGCAGGTTCAGGCCCTTCGGGTTCATGCGCGGGCCTATCTCCACGGTCACACCGTGGGCGGCACCAACCCGTCGCTGGTCGAGGCGCTGTGGGCAGGCAACGCCGTGATCGCCCACGACAATCCGTTCAACCGGGGCACGGCCGGCGACGATCAGTTCTACTTCTCGGATCGGGACAGCTGCGCCGCAGCGATCGCGCATGTCCTCGCCGACGAGGCCGCGGTCGCGGCGGCCCGCAAGGCCGCACGGCGGCGCGCCGAGCGGTTCCGCTGGGACGACGTGCTGGCCTCCTATGAGGACACGCTGCGCCGGGTCGGCGGCTACCCGCCGGCGCCGGACGTCTCGGCCGCCGAACCCGGCGCCGTTCTCGTCGGCGCCGCAGCCGGTCCGGAATGGTAGGCCCAAGCCGGCGCTCGCTGCTCGTCGGTGCCCTCGCAGCGGCGGGGGCGCGACCCGTCCGAGCGACGCCTGCGCCGATCGCGTTGCGTCGGGGCATCGCCCTGTGGCCGTGGTTCTCGCTGACCACCGAATACCCGCCTCCGCGGACCGACTATGCCTGGCCGCCCTTCCAGGCCGGCCGGCCGATACCCACGCCCCGCGACCTGGGGCAGCTCGCCGATCTCGGCTTCGACTTCGTGCGACTGCCCCTCGATCCCGGACCCTTCGTGGCCTTCACGGGCACCCGGCGCACCGAACTGTTCGATGCGCTCTCTGCCGCCATCGATGCGATCCTGGCGGCCGGGCTGCGCGTCGTGGTCAATGTCCAGGCCAATGCCGCGACTCACCATTACACGCCCGACGCGTTCTACGGTTCGGACCGGGCGCCGCTGTTCTCCGCCTATCGCGACCTCGTCGGCGCCCTCGCGCGCCTGTGTGCCCGGAAGGATGCCGGCCAAGTGGCCCTGGAACCGGTGAACGAGCCGCCGCAGGCCTGCGGCGCGCTCGCCTGGAATCGAGTCCAGGACAGGCTCCTCGAGGCGGCCCGGGCGGCGGCACCGGCGCTGACCCTGGTGGCGACGGGATCCTGCGGCAGTCTCGTCGCCGGCCTGACCGCGCTCGATCCGGGCACCCTCGCGCGGTTTTCGCCGCTGCTCTTCACGTTCCACTTCTACGAGCCGTACCTGTTCTCCCATCAGGGGGCGACGTGGCTTACCGAGGAGCCGTTCTATCGCTGGCTCACGGCGGTTCCCTGGCCCGGGACGCGCGGCACGCTGCGGGAGACGCTGGCGGCGATCGAGGCGCGCATGGACGCGGACCGCACGGTGACGCAGGCCGAAAAGGCGCGCGATCTGGCGGTGATTGAAGCGAAGCTGCGCGACTATTTCGAGGCCGCGCCCGGCCCCGCCTATATCGCCGACGCGATGGCGCCGGTGTCGACTTGGGCGGACCTCTACGGCATCGCCCCGGGACACGTTCTGATGGGCGAGTTCGGGGCCCTGCGCACCGATGCCCGGTTCACGGCGTCCCGGGCTCCGGACCGGGCCGCCTATATCCGCGACGTCCGGATGGCGGCCGAGACGAATGGGTTCGCCTGGTCGTTCTGGAATCTCTTCGACGGCCTCGGCTTCATGGACGACGCGCACGTCGCCGATCCCGCCCTCGTCGCAGCGCTCGGGCTCCGGAGCCGGTCCTGATACGGCCGCCGATCCGGCTGCCCTCCGCTCACGATCAGGCGCGCCCCCGGGCGGGGAGGGGCGGGAACAGCACGATGAGCATCAGGGCGAACTTGGCGAGCAGGGTTGTCTTGCCGGCCAGGCCCTCGAAGGTGTTGACCAGGATCACGAAGGCCAGGATCGGCAGCCAGACCCCGCGCCGACAGTCCCGCGCGACCTCCGCCAGGTAGAGCCCCACCGCGATCACCAGCACCGCCGTCACCAGGATGCCGTGATAGAGCACGGCCGAGATGATCGAATTCTCGATGCCCCATTCCAGCCCGTAGATCCGGCGCAGGGTGTTCACCTGCAGGAAGTCGGGGCCGAGCAGAAGCTGCCGGAACGGGATCGCGTCGAAGACCGAGAGCATGTCGACCCGGGCCTTGGCGCTGCCGCCGTCCGAGACGAACCGGTCCAGGAGGGTGTCGAAGAAGCCGGCAGCGGCCAGGATAGCGACCAGAACCGGCAGCAGGGTGAGGGCGAAGCAGGCACCGGCCGCCGCCGCCAGCGGAACGCGGCCGGTGCGCAGGGTGCGGTTCAGGGCCACGAGGCCCACGCCGCTCCCGAGAACCAGTGTCGTGACGGTGGCCGAGCGACCGCCGAACGTGACGAGGGCGACCAGCTGGAGGCCGATCATCGCGGCGCGGGCCATCGGCGCCAGCCGGCCACCACCCTTGGCGAGCGCCAGGATGTAGCAGGCCGTCAAGGTCGCGTTGGCCAGCGGATGCCCCTGCAACGCCGCCGAGCGGGTGTCGGATTCGAACGCGACGCCGTCGAACCGATAGGGGAAGAATCGCTGGCCGCTCGCCAGTTCGAACAGGCCGAGCAGGGCGTTGGCGAGCATGACCCCGTGGAAGACGGTCTCCAGCCGGCCGAGCGTGGCGGCGTCGCGGTCCATCAGCAGGATCGGGATGAGGCCGGCGAGCACGAAGGTATCGATCGAGCCGGCAAGGCCCGCGCCGCCCCGGGCCGCGATCAGCGCGAGGAGCGCCACGCCGCAGGCGGCCAGGAGCACGCTGGCCGGCCGTCGGTTCAGCGCGCCTGCCACCGGGATCACGGGATTGCCCGCCCGCACCAGCGTCCAGCCGATCAGGATCACCGCCAGATAGGTGGCCGGGTGGATCTTGGAGGCGGCCGAGCCGGTGATCCCCTCGTAGTTGAGCCCCAGCACCCACAGAAGGCCGCCGGAGACCCCGACGAGGAGGAGGGCCCAGAGCGACAGCGCCGCCGCTTCCACCCGCAGAAGGACCCGCAGAACCGGACCCGGACGCGCCACCGCGGCGCGGCGGCGCGCGACGGCGGTCTGCCGGAGGGTCCTCACGCGGTGCGCCGGGTGAGGAGCAGGGAGCCGGAGACCGGTCGGCCGAGGGCCTCCGACGTGTCGACGAGGTCGATCAGATCGCGCTGGCGCGTCGCACCGTTGCAGGCGACCAGCAGCAGCCGGTCCGCGGCGGCGGCCAGAGGGCCGAGCCGCAGATTCTCGGTCAGCACGCCGCCATCCACGATCACGAGGTCGAAGCGTCCTTTCACGCCTGCAATGAAGCGCTCGATGTTGGCGGGTGTCAGGGCGTCGCGCAGGGGCTTCACCGTATCGCCGAGTCCGATCCGGCGGGCACCGGAGGCCGGGTCGGTCTGCGTCACGGCGTTGAGGCTCTGCTCGCCGCGCAGCACGTCGAGCAGGCCGCCAGTGCCGGAGCCGTCGGATCGCAGATCGGCATCGATCCGCAAAACCCGGTCGCCGCGCCCGACCGCCACGGCGGCGAGCAGCGCGATCACGGCCCGGCGCTCCGCATCGTCGGATTCGCCCGAAGTCACGAGCAGCGCCAGGGAGCGGCCGCGGCTGCTTGAGGTCGCGGCGAGGTGATCGAGCGTCATGCTCGCCGCGCTCGCGCTCGCGCCGCCCGGCCGCAGGCCGGGCAGCACCGCGACGACCGGGGCGTTCGACAGGCGCTCCAACTGCCGGGACGAGAGCACGGTCGGCGCGAGGTATTCCCGCGTCAGCGCGAGACCGGCGCCGAGGCCGAGGCCGCCGGCGAGGGCGGCGGCGACCAGGATCAGGCGCGGTGGCCAGCTCGGATCCTGCGGCGGCCGCGCCGCGGTGATGATCCGCGCGTTCGAGCTGTCGATGCTGGTCTGCTCCTTGATCTCCCGGGCGCGGACCAGGAAGGCGTTGTAGACCGAGCGCGCCGCGTCGACCTCCCGCTCCAGCTCGCGCTGCTGCACCGACGACTGGGCGTTGACCGCCGATTGCCGCTGCAGGCGCTCCAGCTCCGCCGCGAGGGTCCGTTCGTTGGCTTGGGCCCGCTGGGACTCGGTCTCGGCGGCGCCCGCGATCCGGTTCAGCTCGGCGTCGATCAGCCGGCGGACGTCCTGCATCTGCGTGCGCACGGCGGCGATGAACGGGTGGCGCTCGCCGAGATTGGTGCGCAGGTCCGCCTCCTTGGCCGCGAGTTCCGCGTACTGGCCGCGGAGCCGGTCGATCACTGAGGACTGGACGGCTTCCGGCATCGCTCCGGACCCGATCGCCTGCCCGCGCGCGTCGCGGATCCCCTGAAGGCGCGCCTTGGCCTCGGCGGTCCGAGCCCGTGCCGCGACAAGCCGTGCATTCAGGTCGGTGAGTTGCTGCTCGTTCACCAGCCGGCCGCTGGAGGCGATGAGGCCGTTGCGCGCCTTGTAATCCTCCAGTTTCTTGTCGGCGGTGTTCACGGCGTTCCGCAGCTCGTCGAGGCGCCCGCGCAGATCGCCCGCGGCGCGCTTGGCGGCGTCCGAGCGGGCCTCGGTCTGGTCCGTCAGGTAGGCGCCCGCGATGGCATTGACGATCCGCGCCGAGAGATCGGGATCGGTCGTAGTGACGACCAGATCGATCACGAACACCTTGTCGGCGCGCTTGACCGCGAGCCGGCGTCGCAGCTGGTCGAGGGCGCGGCCGCGCGCATCGACGCGGCGTTCCGGTCTCGGCCCGGTCAGCATCTCGCGAAGGGACGCCAACGCACGGGCGATGCCGCTCTCCTGCGGAACGCCGAAGCCCGGCACCCGCTCGAGGCCGGCCTGATCGACCGCCCGCCCCAGGACGGCGTCCGACTCGATCACCTTCACCTGGCTCTCGACCTGCGCGATGCCACCATCCGGCGACAATGCGGCGGGATTGACGTCGTTGGTGACGACCTGACGGTCCCGGGGATCGATCAGGATCTGTCCCGTGGCCGTGTAGAGCGACGGCGTGATCAGGGCATAGGCCAGCACGGTGAGTCCGAGCAGCAGCGCCGTTCCGAAGACCAGCCACTTGCGCCGCCACAGGATCCGCCACAGGTCGCCCAGCTCGGCCGTCGTGTCCGGACGGTTCGGGCCCGGACGCTCGGGATGAGCCGGCTGCACGGGGGCGAGCCACGTCGCGACAGCGATGTTATGGTCGATCTGTGCCACGATCGGTCACCGTCGTCTCAATCCTGGTCGGTCCCTCGCGGGCGCCTTCTCTACTGCAAGAGTCGCGCAGTCTGCGGACAATGTATCGGGACCCCGATCAGCGCCTCAATCGCGCGGATGACTGGGGGCATGGTAAACAATCGGCACGCGGCGCGGTCCCGGATGACTGCGTCGTTCCGATTGTTGCTACAGCATGTCGGTGGCGCGCGGCTCGCACACGTCGCCGCATCGCGGAGGTCTGTCGGCAGGCCGACCTAGCCGGCTCGCCAGCCACGCAAAGACGGCGGCCCCCGTGATGCGGCTTTCACCGATACGGAGCGCCATCGGCGTGGATAACCTCTTTGGCGTGCTCTATTATCCCATCGGATAAATTGTATTGATCACATGGCGTCGTAGCATTGTCTAACTTCGCGGCCTGCGATCCAATTTTGGGTGCGCTCTTATGCAGACAGCCAGCTTCGAGGACCGGGCCGGTGGGCGGCGCGATGTCAGTGCCCATCTGCGTCAGATCGCGGCCGTGACCGGGGTGCCGGTCGCGGCCTTCTTCGGGACTCCGGCATCGCGCCCACGGGCCGATCTCATCGAGCTGATCCGCCTGTGGCAGTCGGTCGCCGACGAGGAGGGCCGCATCGAGATTCTCGCCGTAGCCCGGGCCCGAGCGGCCAGCGCGAAAGATGGCGGAGCGGCGCCGGCCTGAAGCGACGGCCTGAAGCGACGACCTGCGGTTTTTGGTACGCCCGGCCCTGGCGGGATCGGGTCAGGACCGCTACATGATGACAGCGGGGCTGCAGAGTTCGTCAGGAGCACTATCCCCGGGGCCTTATCGACTCCCTCGGGAGCTGTCCCTGGCCTCGTCCCTGGACTTGGCCAACACGGCGCCCACCTACGCTGTAGGTTTCCCGGGATCGATCCTCCAACGGCTCACGTGGCTCCGCACCCGACCCCTCCCCAGGCCAGCGCCGAAGCTCCGGACGTCGCCCGAAAGGCGGAACTCCGCCGCGCGGCGCTCGCAGCCCGCGACGCCCTCGATCCCGCGGCTCGGCAGGCCGCCTCGGCGGCGATCGGACGCGCGCTGCTCGCGCTGCCCGAGCTTGCCCAGGCCCGTCTGGTGGGTGCCTTCTGGCCGATCCGCAGCGAAGTCGATCCCCGCCCCGCCGTCGAGGGCCTGCGCGCCCGCGCCCAGGCCGTTGCCCTGCCGCACGTCACGCCGGACGGCCTGGTGTTCCGCGAATGGCGCGTCGGCGACGACTTGATCGCCGGCCGATTCGGTCTCAGCGAGCCCGATCCTTCGCTTCCGCCGGTGGAGCCCGACGCGCTGATCGTCCCGCTCGCCGCCTTCGACCGGACCGGTCAGCGTATCGGATACGGCCGCGGCTACTACGACGGCGCGATCGCGCGCCTCTCCCGGACCCGTCCGGTCCTGACCGTCGGCATCGGCTTCGCCGCCCAGGAAGTGGAGCGGGTGCCGGCCGAGCCGCACGACCGACCCCTCCAGTTCGTGATCACCGAGTCCGGCGTGATCCGCTGCGACAGGACCGCCTGACCCATGCGCCTGCTCTTTCTCGGCGACGTCGTCGGGCGCTCGGGCCGCACCGTCGTGTGCGAGCGCCTGCCGCGTCTGCGTGAGCGGTGGCGCCTCGACTGCGTGGTGGTGAACGGCGAGAACGCGGCCGGCGGCTTCGGCATCTCCGAGGCAATCTGCGACGAACTGATCCAGGCCGGTGCCGATGCGGTGACGCTGGGCAATCACAGTTTCGACCAGCGCGAGGCGATGGTCTTCATCGCCCGCCAGCCACGCCTGGTGCGGCCGGCGAACTATCCCCCGGGTACGCCGGGCCGCGGCGCGACCGTCGTGGAGACGCAGGGAGGCGCCCGCGTCCTCGTCGTCAATGTGATGGGCCGCGTCTTCCTCGACCCGATGGACGATCCGTTCACGGCCGTGGAGCGGGAAATCACCGCCTGCCCCCTCGGCGCGGCGGCCGACGCCGTGATCGTCGACGTCCACGCCGAGGCGACGAGCGAGAAGCAGGCCTTCGGTCACTACCTCGACGGGCGGGCGAGCCTCGTCGTCGGGACGCACACGCACACGCCCACCGCGGACCACCGGATCCTGCCGGGTGGCACGGCCTACATGTCGGATGCCGGCATGTGCGGCGATTACGATTCGGTGATCGGCATGCAGAAGGACGAGCCGATCCGGCGCATGATCCAGAAGACGCCGGGCTCCCGATGGGAGGTGGCGGTCGGTGAGGGCACCCTGAGCGGCATCGCGGTGGAGACGGATGCGCGCGGCCTCGCCACGCGGGTCGCAGCCCTCCGCCTCGGGCCGAATCTGGAGGAGAGCTGGCCGCAATTCTGGGATTAGCGTCCCGTCTGGTGCCGCAGATGCCGGTTCGGCTTAGGACGAAGCGGCGGTCTTAAGCCTTTTGTGCGTCGCCGGTCCCGAAGGGGGTGGGCATAGCTTCCCGCTGACCTTCGCGAGACTTGATCGCGTGCGGGCCTACCCCCACAGTGCCCGCGATCGGCGCCGGCATCCGGCTGCCGCGTAATGAGATCAGGTTAGAGCGACGGATGGCCGCCCGAGAAACCGGCGACGTTAACAAGGGGCCGCTGGCACAACCCGGGATCTATCTCGGGCGCATGGTCATCTTCTTGATCCTGGTGGGCTTCCTGGCCTTCATCCTGTTCAGGCAGATCACCCCGGCCTTCCTGGCCAATCCCGGACTCAACGGTCTCATCCTCGGGGTGTTGCTGATCGCGGTCCTGATCGCCTTCGGTCAGGTTGTGCGGCTGTTCCGCGAGACCGCCTACGTCAACGCCGTCGCCAACGGCGGGCCGGTGAAACGGCCGCCGGCCCTGCTGGCGCCGATGGCGCCGATGATCGCCGCGCGGGCTGGAGGCGCCACCCTGCCGGGCACCACCGGCTATCTGGACACGATCGCGGTGCGCCTCGACGAGGGCCGCGACATCCTGCGCTACATCGCCGGCATCCTGATCCTGCTCGGCCTGCTCGGGACCTTCTGGGGACTCATCGATACGCTGTCGGCGGTGGGCGGCGTCATCAAGGGTATGCGCGGTGGCGGCGATGCCGGCGTGATGTTCGACGAACTGAAATCCGGTCTTGCGGTGCCGCTCTCAGGCATCGGCCTGGCCTTCTCGGCCTCGCTGTTCGGCTTGGCCTCGTCTCTGATCACCGGCTTCCTGGAACTGCAGGCGGGGCAGGCCCATGCCCGGTTCCACAACGAATTGCAGGACTGGCTGATGTCCGGCGCGACCGCGCCCGAGGCCGTGGCGACCGTCGCGGCGGTGCGGCCTGCCGCGGGCACGCAGGAATTGAAGGACGCCGTCGACCGCCTGACGGCTCTGGTGGCCGAGGGCGGCGGGAGCCGCGCAGCGACGCAGGCGATGACCAATCTCGCCGAGGGCATCCAAGGTCTCGTCCAGCACATGCGCGCCGAGCAGCAGATGATCCGCGACTGGGTGGAGGCGCAGGCCAGCCGCGAGCGCGAGCTGAAGCAGGTGCTCGACCGGCTGGGCCGGGAGCGCGTCTAGTGGCCTCCACGGCGACGCGGACCCGGCGCACGCTCAATGTCTGGCCCGGCTACGTCGACGCGCTGGCGACGCTGCTCCTCTCGGTGGTCTTCCTGCTCACGGTGTTCGTGGTGGGGCAGTTCTTCCTGTCGCAGGAGCTGACCGGCCGGGACGAGACGCTCGCCAAGCTCAACCGCCAGATCTCCGACCTCACCGATCTGCTCGCCTTGGAGCGGACGAACCGCCGGAATCAGGAGGAGGAGGCGCGGAACCTCCGCACGACCCTCGCCGGCGTCGAGGCCGAGCGCGACCGGGCCAAGGTGCAGGCCGAGGCCGCGACCGTCAGCCAGGGCGCCGCGGGTACGCTCGACAAGCAGCTGGAGGCCGAACGCGGGGCGACCAAGCGGGCGCTGTCTCAGATCGACCTGCTGAACGAGCAGATCAGCGCCATGCGCCGGCAGCTCGCCGCCCTGGAGGACGCCCTCTCGGCCTCCGAGAGCCGCGACCGGGAATCCCAGGCGCGGATCGCCGAACTCGGCAGCCGGCTGAACGTCGCCCTCGCACAGAAAGTTCAGGAACTGGCCCGCTACCGGTCCGACTTCTTCGGCCGCCTGCGCCAGATCCTCGGTAACCGGCCCGACATCCGCGTGGTCGGCGACCGGTTCGTGCTGCAATCCGAGGTGCTGTTTCCGGGCGGCTCCGCGACCCTCAAGCCTGAGGCCGGGCCGGAGCTCGACCGCATCGCCGGGGCCATCTCGGATCTCGCCAGGCAGATCCCGGCGGATCTGCCCTGGGTCCTGCGGGTGGATGGACACACCGATGCGCGCCCGATCAGCACGTCGCAATTCCCGTCGAACTGGTCGCTCTCGGCGGCGCGCGCCATCGCGGTGGTCCAGTACCTCGCCGGCAAGGGGATCCCGCCGCAGCATCTCCTGGCGGGTGCCTTCGGCGAATTCCAGCCTCTCGAGGCCGGGGCGACCGAGGAGGCCTACGCCCGCAATCGCCGGATCGAGATGAAGCTCACCGAGCGGTAGGGCTGCGCGGCCCACCCGGTGGCCTCAGGCGCATCCGGCCTCAGGATCTGAGCCGGCTCCCCCGGCGACGTCGGGATCGTTCAGTCTTCCCTGTCGAAGAAGTCTATAAAGACGCAAAATTTGTGGTCAATTCAATCTGTATGATTTTTACATGTTATCATCGGGGCGTGTTTTGCCTCCTGTATTTGCGGTTCATTCGCGGCCGTCTTGACGGCCCATCGATTTAACCTCTCGTTATCTTTGATGCTCCAGGGTGCCGGCGATCCGGGGAGTGTCATCGATGTCGAAGCTCAACCTGTTCCCGAACGCCGCTCGGCGCGACGTCAGCGATCTGCCCGGTCCGGCCACGGACGGGCACGCCGCTCGACGCCCTCCGGTGGGCCGCGATACGATGGAGTGTCTGGGTGACCAGGAGCCGCATGACGAGGCCGGCGCGATCGCGGCGGCCGTGCGGGTCTTCGAGGACGGGCTGATGCAAATGCAGGCGAGCGCGAGGGTTGCCGGCGCGTCGGACGCGGGTGAGGCTGTGGCCGACCAGGCGACCGGCCTCCTCGCGAGCATCGCCGGTCAGACGAGCCTCATGGCACTCCGGGCCGCAATCGAGGCGGTCCGTGACGGCGGGGAGGGGAAGGGCTTCGCGGTCGCCGCCGCGGACGTCAAAGATCTGGCCGGTCAGATGGCACGGGCGACGGATACGATCGTCGCGCAGGTCGGCCTGATCCAGGCCGCGGCGGAGCGGGCGCAGGGCGGGGCTGGGCATCGTCATCGCCGCGTCGCGCAGGCCTCCGCCCAGTGAGCGGCGCCGGCCGTCGCGGCGATGTCCAGACCCGCTCCGGCTAGTCCGCGACCGGCAGGCGCTCGCCGCGGCTGCGGGGCTCCTTGCCCCGTGCCGTTTCGTCCAGCGCATCGGTGAATTGCAGGTTCGCGAGCTGGGCGTAGAGCGCACCCTGCGCCAGAAGGCTCTCATGGGTTCCGGTCTCGACGATTCGGCCGTCGTCGAGGACCAGGATGCGGTCCGCGGCGCGGATCGTCGCGAGTCGGTGGGCGATCACCAGCGTGGTGCGGCCCTGCATCAGCGTGGCGAGGGCGGCCTGGACCGCGCGTTCGGACTCGGCATCCAGCGCCGATGTCGCCTCGTCGAGGAGGAGGATCGGCGCGTCCTTGAGGATTGCCCGCGCGATGGCGATGCGCTGCCTCTGACCGCCGGAGAGGGTCACGCCGCGCTCGCCGACCTGGGTGGCGTAGCCCTGCGGCAGTGCCGTGACGAAACCGTGCGCGTTGGCGAGTTCGGCCGCGCGCCGGACCTCCGCCTCGCCGGCCTCCGGTCGGCCGTAACGGATATTCTCGGTGACGGTCCCGGAGAACACCACCGGGTCCTGCGGGACCAGGGCGATGCGGGAACGCAGGCGCTCGGGGTCGACCCGGGCGATGTCCGTGCCATCCACCAGGATCCGGCCGCTCTGCGGATCGTAGAAGCGCAGCAGCAGCTGGAACACCGTCGATTTGCCGGCGCCGGACGGGCCCACGATGGCGATGCGCTCGCCGGGTGCGGCCGTGAAGCTCAACCCGCCCAGGGCGGCATGTTCCGGTCGGGTCGGATAGGCGAAGCGCACTTCCTCGAACGACACCGAGCCCCGCGCGGGCTCGGGAAGCGGCATGACGGGCGACGGCGCGCGAATTGCGGGTTCGGCAGCGAGGATCTCGGTGAGCCGCTCGGCCGCCCCGGCCGACATGGCGAGGTCGCCGTAGACCTCGGAGAGCTGGCCGAGGGCGCCCGCGCCGAACACGGCGTAGAGCACGAATTGCGAGAGTTCGCCGCCCGTCATCGTGTGATTGAGGACGCCCTGGGCGCCGTACCACATCACCCCGACAACCGAGGCCGAGATCAGGAAGATCGCGACCCCCGTGAGCAGGGCCCGGGCGCGGATCGAGGCGCGGGCGGCCAGGTAGGCCTCCTCGGAGGCTGCGGCGAACCGGGCCGCCGTCGCGGCCGAGCGGCCGAAGGCCTGCATGGTGCGCACCGCCCCGACGGCCTCGGCCGCGTACGCGGAGGCATCGGCGAGGCGGTCCTGGGCCGCACGGGATCGCCGCCGCACGCCGCGGCCCGAGACGATCAGCGGGAAGACGATGATGGGGATTGCGGCCAGCACCATCACGGACAGGCGCGGGCTCGTCACGACCATCATGGCCGTGGCGCCCACGAACAGGAACAGGTTGCGCAGCAGGATCGAGACCGAGACCCCGAAGGCCGACTTGATCTGCGTCGCGTCCGCGGTGAGCCGGGAGACGATCTCGCCGGATTGCGACCGGTCGAAGAAGGCGGGGTCGAGCAGGGTCAGCCGGGCGAAGACCGCGCTGCGGAGATCCGCGACCACTCGCTCGCCCAGGGACACCACCGTGTAGACGCGGGCCGCGCTCGACAGCGCGAAGGCCGCGACGACGCCGAGCAGAGCCAGGAAATAGGCGTCGATCACCCCCGAACCGTCGGCGGTGAACCCGTGGTCGATGACCCGACGCATGGCGATCGGCACGACCAGCGTCGAGGCGGAGGCGCAGACGAGGGCGATCAGGCCCGCGGCGATCCGCACGCGGTAGCGCAGGGCGAAGGGGATGAGCGGCCGGAGGGCGCTCAGCGGGGCTTTGGGTCGGCCATCCGCGGCCGCCTTGGTCTTACGGGCCATCACGCCTCACGTGTTTTCTTTGTCCCGGTCCGCGGCGCTTGTGACCGGGGAGCGGCTGCGGTATAGGCCGCCGCTCATCCGATTGCGTGTGTTCAATGGCCGCGGGCCGCCACCACGGTCGGCTTGGACGTGCCGTTGCCACGAACCCATGGTTCGGTGCAACCGGTGATATCTTCCGCATTCCGGGCCGGGCGGCGCCTCCTGCGCTTCCCGCCGGCGTGCCAGACAGGGACCAAGGTCATGGCGAAGGACGCGGCCGCAAAGGCCAAGGGGACCGAGCACCCCGATTACCACTTCATCAAGGTCGTGATGACGGACGGTACCGAGTACCAGACCCGTTCGACCTACGGGAAGGAGGGCGACACCCTCAATCTCGACATCGATCCGCTGACCCATCCGGCCTGGACCGGCGGTGAGCAGAAGATGCTCGATCGCGGCGGCCGGGTGTCGCGCTTCAACTCGCGCTTCGGCAATCTCGGCAAGCGCTGAGTCCCGAACACCTCGCTCACGCGAATCGCGCAATCAGGCGGGCGGTCTCGTTTCGGGGCCGCCCGTTTTCGTGCGCGCTGCCCAGCGCACGTCCTCGCACAGCGGGGCGCATGGTCCTGTCCGGCGGATGGTCTTCAGTTCGGAGTGGAGACTTCTCGCGCAAGTTGTTTTTGGACTTAGACTTAAGAATTATTGATTTTTTGCGGAGAAAAACATAGGGAGATCGAGCGCGATCTGACCAGAGGCAGCGCGGCTGCCGTCGCGGGCGGGGTTTCTGCGTCAGGGAACGGTTGCAACGATGAGTGGGGCTCCGTCGATAGAGCATGTCGACCGCGCAAACGTCGACCGGACTCTCTCGATCGAGCGCCGCGAGCCGCGGGCGGCACGTTACGGCTACGCCATCGCGATTGCCGCGGTGCTCTGCGCGCTGGCTGCGCGTGCGGCGCTTCCGCCCGGCCTTCCGTTCATCACCTTCTATCCCGCGGTCATCCTCACCGCCTATTTCTGCGGTCTCGGTCCGGCACTCGTCTGCACGATCCTATCGGGCGTGGCCGTGTGGTACGCCGTGCTGCCGTCGAACCTTCCAGCCACGGGCGCATCGTCGGCCGCCATCGCCCTGATCCTGTTCGGGATCGTCGTGGGCATCAACCTGATCCTCATCGAGAGGATGCGGCGGGCCTCGGACGCCAACGCGGCGTTGGCGCAATCCACGCGGCAGCTCATGGTCGAGCTCCAGCGTGAGACCAGCCTGCGCATGGCCAACGAGCAGCTCGCCGAGAAGACGCTGCTTCTCGATCTCGCCCTGCAGGCCGCCGATGCCGGAACCTGGCGCTACTGTGTCCGGACGGGGCGCGCCCAGCTCTCGGAGCAGATGGCGCGTCACCACGGCTTCGGCGACCAGCCCATCGAGATCGACGTCGAGCGCGACTGGCGACCGCGTATCCATCCCGACGATGCCGAGCGGACCTTGCGGGATCTCGGGGCGGCCATTGCCGGGCGAACGAAAGTCGTCACGGACTTCCGCGTTCTTCTGCCGGATGGCCGGGTGCGCTGGATCACCGGCCTCGGGCAGGTGGAGACCGACGCGGCCGGTGCCGTCACCGCGGTCGTCGGTCTCAGCCTGGACATCACCGCCCGTAAGGAGGCCGAGGCGAAGATCGCCCACATGGCGTGCCACGATCCCCTGACCGGGCTCGCCAATCGAACGCTGTTCCATGACCGTCTGGACGCGGAGATTGCCCGTGTCCGCCGGCACGGCGCCACCTTCGCGCTGTTCTGCCTGGACATCGACCGCTTCAAGGCCGTGAACGACACCCACGGCCACTCGGTCGGCGACGCGCTGCTCCGGATCGTCGCAGCCCGACTTCAGGCCGTCATCCGCACGGAAGACATGCTGGCGCGGATCGGGGGCGACGAGTTCGTGATCATCCAGACCCAGGCCGAGCAGCCCGAGAGCGCTTCCGCCCTCGCCGAGCGCCTGATCGGCACCGTGGAGCAGCCGATCGAGCTCGAGGGGCATACCCTCTCAGTGAGCCTCAGCGTCGGGATCGCCCTGGCGCCCGCCGACGGCCACGATCCGCTGAGCCTCTACAACAGCGCGGACCGCGCCCTGTACCGTGCGAAGGCGCAGGGCCGGAACACCTTCCGATTCGCGGGCTGAGGCTTCAGGCGATCAGCCCTCGGCCATCCGGAACGCCATCCGCAGCAGGCCCTGCTGCTGGGCCACCGGGCTCTCGACGGGGACCGGGGTCGGCCGGTCCTCGGCGATCAGCGCGTCGAGGTGCAGGATGCGGCTGTGCAGGCGCCGGGCGCGCACGATCAGCTGCTGGAGGCGCATCGGCAGCAGGTTGAAATCCTGCTGCTTCGGCGGCTCCGCCGTGCCGAGCTTGACGCGGTGCTTCTCCTGAAGGGCCTCCGCCGGGGTCATCTCGCCTTCAGCGACCGCGCGCTGCACCAAGAGCCACGAGGCGATCTGCATCAGCAGCGTGGTCAGGCGCATGCTCTCGGCCGCGTAGCTGAGGGTCGCGTCGCGGGAGACCAGACGCGACTCGTCGCGGCCTTCGCCGTCGAGATAGGCGGCGGTCTCCTCGACCAGGGTCATTCCGTCGCGGAACAGCGCCTTGAAGGCGTCCGAGTTGACGTAGGACCTGCCGAAATCGATCCAGTCCTGATCGTCCCGAAACGTGACATCGAAGCCGTTCATCTGCCTCTCCTGTGCCGTCCGACGGCCCGGCTCGTTCCGATCCGGGACGCTCCGTCCTTGGCTTTCGGACGACACCGCAATCCTAGCGCCGATTGGCCCGAACAGCAGGGTTCATGTTTTTTTAACCTTAACCCGCCGTCCGGTGCCTGGAGAAGGGGTTCGGGTCCGGCGGCGGAGAACGCCTCAGAACGCGGCCCGGATCCCTCCGAAGACGCTGCGGCCGCTGCCGGGATAGAACGCCGCCAGCGCGCCCGCTCCGCCGGCCGTCGCGGCGGCGTTGGCGACCACGGCGATGTCCGAGACGTAGCGGGCATTCGTGAGATTGCGGGCATCCACGAACAGGGCGACGCCGTCGGCGAAATCGATGCCGGCCTCGACGCCGAGCAGGGCGTAGCCCGGCACCCGCAGGGTGTTGGCGTGATCCGCGAAGGCGCCCTGCGGGACCCAGTCGAGCGACGGCGCGACGTGGAAGCCGCTCGGGTGCCGGTAGCTCAGGACCGTCCGCAGCACGTCCGCCGGGATCCCGGCGATGCGGTTGTTGCCGAAGACCGGGTCGCCGACGAACCGGAAGTCGTTGTGGGTCCAGATCTGGGTCAGGCTGACCCCGTCGCCGGTCCCGGCGAGATCGCGGACGAGGTCCAGGGTGACGGCCGCCTCGACGCCCTGGTGGACGGAGCGGGGCGTGTTGAAGGTGGCGGCCGGAATGTTGAGGCCGGGATTGGTCGCGAAGTTGATCAGCTCGTCGCGCAGGTCCGACCGATAGAGCGTCACGTCGAAGGCGAGGCGGCCGAAGCGCCCGCGGGCGCCGGCCTCGTAGGTCCAGGCGCGCTGCGCCCGCAGGGGTACGAAGGTGGTGCTCAGGAGGTTCTGCTGAACGAGATCGGAGAAATCCGGCACGTCCCGGGACCGGACGACGTCGCCGAAGACCTGGATGTCGGGCCGCGGCTGCCACAGCAGGCCGACCTTCGGGTTGAGCCCCTCGTAGGTCACATCGGCGAAGCGCGGCCTCGGGTTGCCCGGCAGGCCGCCCTTGTCGCTGAAGGTCCGGTTCGACGAGAACGCCTTCGCGCCGGTCATCAGCGCCACGTCCGGCAGGAACCAGAAGCGGTTCTCGCCATAGGCCTCGACGCTCGACGCGCTTTGGAGGGAATTCAGCGTCTGCGCCCCCCGCTGTCCGCGGACATTGACGAATTGCAGCGCGGAGTTCTGGCCCGCGAAGGCGCGCAGCCCGAGGACGACGTCGTCGCGGAAGCCGCCGAGATCGAAGGTCCCGGCCCAGTGCGGGCTGATCCCGTAGGTCCAGCCATCCTGGTCGATCGCCTGGAAGATCGGATGGTACAGGCTCTTGTGGATCGCCCAGGTGTCGACGTCGAGCTTGCCCACGTCGAGGAGGAACGAGGTGCGGTTCGCGATGCGCTTCGTCTCGACTTTGCGGGACTGGTTGCCCGTGATGGCGGCGGGATTGGCCAGCGTCGGCGTCGTGAGGCTCTGGCCGAGGGTCAGGGTGCCCGGGAGCTTCTGGTCGGTGAGATAGGTGCCGAGATAGAAGCGGGTCTCGATGTCGGGGGCGATCCGGTAGCCGATATTGACGTTGAAGTTCTTTGTGGCCTGCGCCTCGTGGGCACGGAACCCGTCGGAATTGGTCAGCGTCGCGTTGACCAGCACGTCGAGCGGCCCGTCGATGCGGGACATCTGGGCCTGTTCGCGGATCGTGCCGAAGCTGCCGCCATCGACCCGCAGGATGTTGGGCGCCAGCGCCGTGTAGGCCGTGGGCGTCACGACGTTGACGGCGCCGCCCAGTGTCGTTGCCCCGAAGGTGAGGGCGTTGCCACCCTTGTAGACCTCCACCGAGCGCAGGGCGAGCGGATCGACCTGATAGAAGTCGCCGCTCCCGTCCGCGAGGTTGAGCGGGATCCCGTCCTGCAGCAGCTCGATGCCGCGCAGGTGAAAGGCGCGGGCGATGCCGGAGCCGCGGACCGACAGGCGCAGCTCCTGCCCGTAGCGCTCCTGCACGTAGACGCCCGGCACGTCCTTGAGCACGTCGCGAAGCGTGTTGGCGTAGCGGTCCTGGAGCGTCGCGGCGTCGACGAAGGCTACGGACCCGACGGTTCCCGCGAGGGCGGCCCGCTGGCGGTCGACGCTCGGCACCGAGAGCGAGCCGCGGGTCTCGCCCGACGGCGCGTCCGTCGCGGCGGCGCCGACGACGCTGAGTTCGGACAGGGTGACCGAGGCGGCCGATGACTGAGGTTGCGCTGCGGCCGGCGTCGCGCAGGCGGAGAGCAGGAGCGCGGCGCATCGGCCGGCCCGGGACAGGCGGGGCATGGGGCAGAATCCGTGTCTGATGATCGGGGGCGGGCGGCGATCGGTCAGACGACGGGTGGGGCGCGGGCTCCGAGACCGGGACGTGGCGGCGCCCGCGGGAAAGCGACGCGCTGCGGCCGCGGGCCGGCGGCCGCGACCGGACGGGCGAAGGGGACGGCCGTCACGGTCGAGGGCGCGGGGAGGGTCGCTGGCCCCCCCGCGTGACAGGCGACGCAGCAATCCCCGTGGTGATGAGCCGGCAGCTGCTTGCCGGCCGGTGCCCGATCTGCCTGGCCGCCATCGGCGAGGCACAGGATATGGTCCGGTCCCGCATTGGCCGAGGCGATGCCGCCGAGGATGCCCTGCAGCGCCAGGGCATAGAGGGCGAGGAACGCCACGACCCGAGCGCATGCACGGACCGACCGTGCGGGAACGTCCCGACGATCCGCGCGGCCGCGCGGGCCGGGCGCCGTGGTGGCCCGGCCTCGTGGGTTCTCCCTTCTCACGTCGGTCGCCCGGCGGCCGATGCTCCCTGTCGGGCGGCTAGTGCTGGTGCTGATGCTGGCCGCCCGGCGCGCCCGCGCCGATCGGGGCCACCGTGAAGGTCACCGGCACGGCGCCCGCCCGCTGGAAGGTGAGCGTCCCCGCGACGGTCTCGCCGGCCTTCGGCGCGCCGGTGAGACCCTCGAACATCAGGTGGTAGCCGCCGGGCTTGAGCTCCACGGTCTCGCCGGGCTTGATCGTCAGGCCGTCCGAGACCGGTGCCATCTTCATGACGCCGCCCTCCATCGACATGGAGTGGATGTCGCTGCTCTTGGCAAAGGGCACCGTCGCACCCGTGAGCGTGTCGGGCGTGCTCCCGGTATTGGTGATGCGCACATACCCGCCCGCGACCTTGGCGCCGTTCGGCGTGGCGCGCAGCCACGGCGTCTCGATCGTCAGGTCCCCGGCCTTCACGGTCGAGCCGGTGGCGGGCGTCGCCGCGGCCGGTGCGCCGCCGGCCTGAGCCACCTGGACGATCCGGAAGGACGGTGCCGCGGCCTTCAGGTCATGGGCGTCCTGGCCGGCCTTGGGGATCTCCGACCAGGAATAGCCGCCCTCCGAGCAATCCTGCTGGACCGGGACGTAGACGGTCGCGCCGGGCTCGAACGTGCCGGCCACCTGCGCCAGGAACGTGAACTCGTCGACCTGATCGTCCGGCAGGGAGCCGCCGCTCCAGGTGATCGCCGTCACGCCCTCAGAGGCCGTGCCGTGATGGGTCGCGTAGGTCTTGGCGTAGGGGCCGCGCGTCGTGGCGAGGGTCCAGCCGGGCTTCGGCATCGGCTTGGCGCCGACGAGGCCCTCCGGAATGCTGACGCTCACGCGGGTGGTCGGCTTGCCGTTGCAGCCGTGCATGATCTGGACGACGCCGCGATACGCGGCGCCGGGGGCGGCCTGCTTGCGTTCCAGCACTGCGTGAGCCTGCGCCGCGGAGGCGAGCAGCCCGAGGCCGAGGGCGGCCGAGACAAGGGTCTTCATGGGAATTTATCCGTCCTGAGGGATCCGAGAGGTGGTGATCGCTCAGGCGGTCGGCGGCCCCCGGGGGGAGGCAATTGTCCCGGGCGGGGCGCGGGCACCGATGCTGCCGGTGAGGGGCCAGGCCGGATGAAGATCCGCGGCCGCGGCCCACCGGAGGGCGGTCACGGCCGGTCGCGGCGGAAGCGCCGGCCCGGTGGCCTGGGCCGCCGTGCAGCAATCGCCATGGCGGTGGGGAACGGGCGCTCCCGGTATGGCCGCCGCGTCGGAATGCTGCGCGCAGAGGCCGTCGGTCGTCGCCGGCCACGGCATCAGGCCGCCGAGGAAGGCCTGGAGCAGCAGGGCGTAGAGCGCCAGCACGGCGATCACGGCCCGCAGGGCCGGCCCGACACGTCGATCCGAAAGGGCCTCGCCCGAATCCATGCTGCTCCCGCGCACCGTCCGAACCGGACCGCTATGGCATCCCTGCCACACCGGGCCGACTTAGGCTGTTGCCAGGGTGCCGCACCGGGACGCTGCGTGCGCTGGCGCACGGCGATGCCACATTCCGGCCCCTTCGATAGGGAGTCTTAACGCCATCCCGACACCGTGGCGCACGAGACAATCCGCTCCCGTCACGATCTGACGAACCCCGGACCAGAGCCAGCGACCGATGCGCAAGAAGGCACAAAACCGGTTCACCGCAATCCTGAGCGTCGCCGCTTTCGGCGCGCTGGGCTTCGGCGCCGCCCAAGCCCGCGATCAGGGCAACTATGCCCAGGCCGAATGGGCGCAGGACTACGCTTCACCCGCCGGCATGCAGGTGCAGCGCGAGACGGTTCCGATCCTCTCGCCGCAGACCGTGACGTCCACCGAGCAGATGGTGGAGCGCTACAAGGACATCGTCGCCCGCGGCGGCTGGCGTCAGGTTTCCGGCGCCGACCATCTGCGGGTCGGATCGCGCGGCCCGGCCGTGGCGGCCATCCGCCAGCGCCTGATCGTCACCGGCGACCTCGATCCGGCCGCCGGTGGCTCGGGCGTGTACGATTCGTACGTCGCCGCGGGCGTGAAGCGGTTCCAGGCCCGTCACGGCCTCAGCCAGACCGGCGCGATGACGATGGCCACCCAGCAGGCCATGAACGTCCCGGCCGAGGTGCGCCTCCGCCAGCTCGAGATCAACGTCGTGCGCCTGCGCTCCTACTCGGGCGATCTCGGCCGGCGCTTCGTGATCACCAACATCCCGGCCGCGCTCGTCGAGACGGTCGAGAACGGTCAGGTCGTGACGCTCCACGCCGCAGGCGTCGGTAAGATCGACCGCCAGTCGCCGATCATGAACACCAAGGCGACGCAGATCAATTTCAACCCGACCTGGACGGTCCCGGCTTCCATCGTGAAGAAGGACCTGATCCCGAAGATGCAGAAGGATCCGAACTACCTCACGGACAACAAGATCCGGATCCTGTCGAACGGCTCCGAGATCTCGCCGAAGTCGGTGAACTGGTTCTCGGATGAGGGCACCCGCTACACCTACCGGCAGGATTCGGGCGCCGACTTCAACTCGATGGGCATCGTCCGCATCAACATCCCGAACCCCTACGGCGTGTTCATGCACGACACGAACACCAAGGGCGTGTTCGGCGACGACTTCCGCTTCATCTCCTCGGGCTGCGTGCGCGTGCAGAACGTGCGCGAGTACATCACGTGGCTGCTGAAGGACACGCCCGGCTGGGACCGCCAGAAGGTCGAGGAGGCGATCGAGAGCGGCAAGCGCGTCGACGCCAACATCGCCCAGCCGGTGCCGGTCTACTGGACCTACATCACCGCCTGGTCGACCCCGGACGGCATCGTCCAGTTCCGCGACGACATCTACAAGCGCGACGGCGTGAACGTCCCCTCGACCATCGGCGCACCGACCCCGGTCGCCAGCGCCGAGCCGATGCCGCAGACCTTCGAGCCCGGCGACGAAGAGTAATCGTTCCGCGGGCGCCGGCCGCCTCCGGCGGCGCCCGCCCATCGAACCCGATCCGAGGCCCGCACCTCCGCCGAGGCGCGGGCCTCGTGCGTTCGGGGCCGCTTCTGTCATCCGGAAGTCAAACGCGTCTGCTTGGCCGCGGAGGCTGCGTCCCGGAGCCGGTTGCCGGCCTCCCGCGAGACGACGCGCCGCGAAGCCGTGCAGGAGCCATCCATGTCGCGCGATACTCAACCCGGAGGCCTGACCCGCCGGAGCACCATGGCGGGCGCCGCCGCCCTGGGCCTCGTCGCGGGCCGGGCCGGCGCGCAGGAGACCGCCGAGGCCACCGGGATCGTCTCCGCGCGCGATGCGGCCGGCGGGGACCCGGCTCCGTTGCCGGGTGTGCTGGTGTCCAACGGTCGCGAGGTCGTGCGCACGGACGATCAGGGCCGCTACCGCCTGCCGATGTCGGGCGACGGGGCGGTCTTCGTGATCAAGCCGCCGGGCTACGCCCTGCCGCGCGACGCCGACAACGTGCCGCGCCATTCCTACATCCACCAGCCCGGGGGCACGCCCGCCGAGCTGGGCCTGCGCTATCGCGGGCTCGCGCCCACCGGGCCGCTCCCGGCCTCGATCGACTTCACCCTGACCCGCGTGGACGAGACGACGGACTTCGACGTCGTGCTGTTCACCGATCCCCAGCCCGAGAGCCGGTTCGAACTCGACCATGTGCGGGACACGGCGGTCGCCCGCGCCATGGCGATCCCGGCGGCCTTCGGCCTGACCACCGGCGACGTGCTGTTCGACGACCTGTCGCTCTACGGGCGGTCCAACCGCATCGTCGGGCGGATCGGTCTGCCCTGGTACAATCTGCCGGGCAATCACGACCTCAACATGCAGGCGCCGGACGCGCGCTACAGCCGCGAGACGTGGAAGCGGGTGTTCGGCGCGCCGACCTACGCGTTCCGGCACGGCCGGGCCTGGTTCGTGATGCTCGACAACGTCGAGTGGCTCGGGCCGCCCGTGCCGGTGGGCGCCAACACCTATCGAGGCCGGATCGGCGAACGCAGCCTCACCTTCCTGCGCAACCTCCTGGCCGAGATCCCCCGGGACGACCTGATCGTGCTGGCCATGCACATCCCGCTGCACACCGACACCGCGCCGGACGATCCGCGCAACACCACCACCGACCGCGCCGCGCTCCTCGAGCTGCTCGCCGGCCGCAAGGTTCTGAGCCTCGCCGGCCATACCCACACGACCGAGCACCATTACCTCGCCGACGGGCACCACCATCACGTGCTGACCGCCGTCTCGGGCTCGTGGTGGAGCGGTCCCGACGCCCGCACCGGCATCCCCTCCGCCGACAGCCGCGACGGCACGCCGAACGGGTTCCACGTCCTGTCGATCCGCGGCGCCGACTACACGTCGCGCTACGTCGCGGCGCAGGGTCAGCCGGACGAGACCATGCGGATCCTGTTCGAAAGCGAGTTGCGGGCCGGCGCGCCGGAGGTGGTGCGCTGGACCCGGCCCGTGCAGGGCCTCCGGCCGCCGGTGCCGCAGGACGCGCTCCCCGACACGACCCTGGTGGTGAACGTGTTCGACGGCGGCCCGCGTACGCACCTCGCGTTCCGGGTCGGCGAGGCGCCGGCCCGGCCGATGGCGCGCACCCGCCGCCTCGACCCGTTCGTCACCGAGCTCTACGAGCGCTACCCGGAGACCAAGAAGAGCTGGGTGAAGGCGACGCCCTCGACCCATATCTGGACGGCGCGGCTTCCGGACGATCTCGCCCCTGGGGCCCACCGGGTGATCGTGGAGGGGACGGACGAGTACGGCCGCCCGATCCGCGGCTGCACGGTGCTGGAAGTCACCGGCGAGCGCAGCCGCGGCTGAATCCGGGCGCCGCGTGCTCGGCGGCGCCCGCGCGGCTCACGCCGCCAGCTGGCGGGCGCCGTGGCCGCCCTCCTGGATCTCCTCGATGACCTTCGCGCAGAAGGCGTCGAGGTCGCCCGGGTTGCGGCTCGTGACGATGCCGTGATCGGTCACGACTTCCTTGTCGTGCCAGCGGCCGCCGGCATTGATCACGTCGGTCCGGATCGAGCTGAACGAGGTCAGATCGCGGCCCTTGGCCGCGCCGGTCTCGATCAGCAGCCACGGGGCGTGGCAGATCGCGGCTACGACCTTGCCGGATGTGAGGAAGCTCCTGATCACGTCGAGCGCCCGGGGCTCCAGCCGGAGCTTGTCCGGGTTGATCTGACCACCCGGCAGGACCAGGGCGTCATAGGATGCGGGATCGACCTGCTCCAGATCGGTATCGACCGCGACCTCCTTGCCCCAGTCGGTCTTGTCCCAGCCGCGGATCGTACCCTTGCTCTGGCGCGATTGCGGGGCGGCGACGGTCACGGCGGCGCCGGCCTGGGCCAGCTTGGCCTGCGGGACGGTCAATTCGCTCTCCTCGAAGCCGTCGGTGGCGAGGATCAGGATCTTGGCTTGGCGGATGTCGGGCATGGCGGGTGTCCTCTTTGGGGATCTGCCCGGCTAACGGAGGGTCGTTCGCCCTGTTCCTGCGGCCCTCGGCCGCCCGGCCGCCCGGCCGCGTCCGAAACCGGATGTCGGTGCGGTCAACGGAACTCCCGCGAGGGCGACCCGTTGGTCACCACCCCAACCGCCAGGAGTCGCGTCATGGCCAATCCCGGTCTTCCCGAGCCCACGCCCGGCGACCTGCCGCCACCCCCGCCGGCGCCCGATGAGGAGCCCGATATCGGTCCGACCGGTCCGCGCACGCCTTATCCGGTGAACGATCCGGGGATCGGAGAGCCCGGCGGCCCGGGCTCCGAACCCGACGTCTTCCCGGGCACGCCGACCGATCCCGGCACCCGCATGTGAAATGCTGTCAGTGACCGCCGTGCGAGGTTCGCACGTCGCGCGGCGCGCTGAGGATTTCGGAGAGGCTCGTCACCACGTGGCGGGCCTCTTCGTCCGTGAGGCGAAGCTGAAAGGGCGGTAGCGCGCCGGCCTGGAGGGCGACCACGGCCTGGCCTTCGTCATCGGTGCCGATCTCGATCGCGGACGACGTCACGTCGAGCATGGCGACCTCTTCGTCGCCCATCTCGTCGGCCATGTCGGGCTCGTCCGTGTCGTCGATCGCCGTCAGAAGTTGCCCGACGGCGCGCACCAGCGCCCGGGCGGCGCGGGCATCCATCACCACTGCCGTCGCCTGATCGTCCTTCTGGAAGGACAGCTGGATGTTCGCACCGTCCAGCGAGACCGAGATGCCTGCCATGTATCGTCCAGAGCCACGCGCCTTAACTGCTTGAGCGCATTCCGTATATGCATCGTGAACGCCCGGAATCACAGGGGGGCGGGGCCTCTCGGCCGCCTCCCGATCCCGGCCTGCGACGCAGATGATACGCCGCTCATGCCTTGTTGCGGCCGCAGCCTGCGCTTAAATACGTCCTCGGGGGGCTTTTCCACCGAGGCTGACGCTGCTCAAGGTTCAGCGACTCGCGCCCCGCCGCACTGGCCAAATCCAGAAAGACCGTGGTGCATCACGCGGCCCTCGTGCCGCGCGGATGGCCTATGGACGAACGAGGTACACTACGTGAATACCGGCACTGTAAAGTGGTTCAATGAGACCAAGGGCTACGGTTTCATCCAGCCCGACGATGGCGGCAAGGACGTGTTCGTCCACATCTCGGCAGTCGAGCGCGCCGGGATGCGCAACCTGATCGAAGGCCAGCGGATCACTTACGAGATCCTCACGGACAAGCGCAGCGGCAAGGACGCCGCCGGCAACCTGCAGGCGGCCTGACCGTCGCAGGATTTGAAGGCGCCTCACGCGGCTTTCCTTGCGCCAGCCGGTACAGGTGAAAGGCGCGCATGACGCGCGAAGCGGCCGCCCGAAGCGGTTCCCCCTTCCGACGCTGCCATTCCGGGCAAGATCGCCCGGTCCGGGTCGCGTCGGAGGCAATATCCCAGAAACGACGCCGGACGGAGCCAACGTTCGGTCCAGAGAAGAAAAGACACAGATGTTGTTCGAGTTTACACGGCGCCGCGGCGTCCGTTCCCCCGTGACCGATGCGCCGACCTTCCGGGTGGGCAAGCTGGCCCGGGCCAAGACCGCGGAGCAGACCGGGGTCGATGTCAGCGACCTGATCGACCGATCCTACAATTACCATTCCCCGCGCGAGCTGCATTGGCATCTCGCCGAGCGCCTCGGGCTCGCGCCCGGCGCGGTGAAGCTTCGCGAGGCGGCGGCGGCCTGAGAGGCCGGACCGCCGGTCTGCGCAGGGCCTCGTCCTCAGACGTCCCAGGCGGACAGGACGGGGTCGCGCAGGCCGACCGGTGCCGCGAGCAGCTCGCCGTGCACCGGGTCGGGGCGGTTGTAGAGCGTTGCCGCCCCCCCGAAATCGCAGACCACGCCTCCTGCCTCGCGCAGGACGAGGTCGGCGGCGGCAAGGTCCCAATCGCGGGCATGGCCGGAAATCATCCCGATATCGACCGTTCCGTCCGCCACGCGGGCGAGCCGCAGCGCGAGGGAGGGGATCCGCGCGATCACCTCGAAATCCGGTTCCGTACCGGCGCCGCGGGTCAGACGGTCGAGCATCGGCTTCGGGCCGGTGATGCGGGCGCCCGTCAGGTGCTGCCGTGCATCGACGCGGATCGGTTCGCCGTTCCGCGTCGCGCCGCGACCGCGCACCGCCTCGTAATCGGCGTTGCCCACCGGCGCGTGCACGAACCCGATCAGCGGTTCGCCGCCCGACAGGAGCGCAACCGCGATCGACCAATCCGGATGGCCCGACAGGAAGGCCCGCGTCCCGTCGATCGGATCGACGATCCAGACGAGGTCGTGGCCGAGGCGGGCCGGGTCGTCGGCCGTCTCCTCCGACAGCCACGCGGCGCGCGGCACGAGGGCGCTCAGGCGCACCTTCAGGAAGGCATCCACCGCGACGTCCGCCTCGGTCACCGGCGAGCCGCCGGCCTTGGACCAGATGCGGGCCGAAGTCTGACCGCCGAGCCTGAAGAACGGCCGCGCGATGTCGGCCGCCTCGCGCATCACGGCGCGCAGCTCCGGCATGAGGGCGGATACGGCATCGTCGGTGAGAGAGTCGGGCATCGCGCTCCGCGTGGAATCCGTGCGGCCCGCGAGGGCCTTGCTGTCCCGTCCGTCCGGTGACGCGGACGTCCGGGCCCGCCTGGGCTCACCCGCTCGGGCTGAGAAGACCCGGCACGGAGGATCGCGCGCCCGGTCGCCTCGTTGTACGGCGCCTCCCGCAGCGCCACAAGGATGCTGGTTGATCGTTCGATAACGACCGGTCTGGGCAAGGAAATGTTGAGCATTCAAGGAAGCATTGAGCATTCCGCAAATGACAGCGCTGTCCAGATTCGCTTAACGACGGCTCTTAAGCGGTGCAGAGGAGTTCGGGTGCGATTTTGCTTGGCATAACGGACGGCCCGACAGGGACCGCCACTTGCTCCAGGGACTCGAACTGATGAACACTTCCCCGGCCACGGACAAAAGCCACGCAGGACACCCGATGCACGGTGCCGACACCGCGCTACGTTTCGTCGCTTCGCCGCTTCCGGTGATCGGTCGCGCCGCGGGTGCGCGCCGCGCCGTCGGGATCGCGCTCGCCTATGCCACCGAGGATGCGGAGATCACCGGGGCCGACCGGTTCAGCCTGATCCTGGTGGATGCCGAAGGCGACGTGCTCCAGCGTCTCGGCAGCTTCGAGGAGGACGACGTCGTCGCCGTGTGGCGCGACATCGCGGCGCGGGCCGGACTGACGCGGATGATCGTCCGCGAGGACGGCCTCCTGGTCCCGGTCTCGCAGCAGATCGGCCGGCTGATTCTCGGCCAGGTCCGGATCCGCCGCCGTCATGCCGGCCTCGGCCGCCGCCGCCCGCGGTTCCTGGCCCGCCGCAAGACCGGCCGGCTGCCGGCGCGTCCGCAGATCTTCCGCGGCGAGAACGAGATCATCGCCCGCACCTGAGGGCGCCGACCGCTCTTAGACGAGATTGCGCAGCACGAGGTCGGCGGTGAGGCCGACGAACAGAAGCAGACCGGCATCCCGGTTCGACCGGAACAGCGCCAGAGCCCCGCGCCCATCGCGTTCCCGCAGCGACAGGACCTGCCAGGCCAGGTGCCCGGCGAAGGCCGCGACGCCCAGATACCCGACGAATCCCGCACCGGCCCCGCGCGCCGCCAGCATCACCAAGGCAGCCGCCAGCGCGTAGCAGAGCCCGACGGCGAGACGCACATGCCGGCCGAACAGGCGCGCCGACGAGCGGATCCCCGCGATCTCGTCGTCCTCGATATCCTGCACCGCGTAGATCGTGTCGTATCCGACGATCCAGCACAGAGCGCCCGCGTAAAGCAGCAGCGCCGGCGGATCGAGGCGGGCGAACACGGCGGCCCAGCCCATCAGCGCTCCCCAGGCGAAGGCCAGGCCCAGAACTGCCTGCGGCATCGGCATGACCCGTTTCATGAACGGGTAGATCGCCACCGGCAGCAGCGAGCAGAGGCCGATGATCACCGCCTCGGCGTTGAACTGCAGCAGGACGGCCAGCCCGATCAGGGCCTGGATAACCAAGAAAAGGGCAGCATGGCGCGGACGGACCTGACCGGAGGGCAGGGGGCGCAGGCGCGTGCGCTCGACCTGCGCGTCGAGGTCTCGGTCGGCGATGTCGTTGTAGGTCGAGCCCGCCCCGCGCATCGCCACCGCGCCGATCAGGAACAGGAGGCAGTGCCAGGGATCGGGAAAGGCCTGATCCGCGGCGATCGCCGCCAGGGCGGCCGACCACCAGCAGGGCAGGAGGAGGAGCCACCAGCCGATCGGCCGATCGATCCGGGCGAGGCGCAGGTATGGACGCCAGGAACGGGGCGCCAGCCGGTCGACCCAGTGACCGGAGACGGCATCGGCTGGCCGCCCGTCGTCAAGCGCCGTCCCGTTCATCGGTCGGATCTCCGGTCGTGCCACACGTGCGTCCCCCATCGCTGCAGAGGGGGGACCCGCGCCGGATCCGTGATCCTCTCAGACGATCTTACAGAGCGCCCTGCGGCAGCTTGAAGCTGCCGGTCAAGCCCGGTCCGCCGAGCAGGCCGCCGCCACCGCCGCCGGCCTGGGCCTGGGCCTGGGCGCGGGCCTGCGCCTCCATCTTGGTCGCCTGAGCGGCGACGCTGCAGATCTTGGTGCGGATGCCGCTGACCTTCACGTGGTCGGCCTTGAAGCCTTCCGCGAAGGAATCCGGGATCGAGCACCATTCCTTGTTGGCGGCGATCCACTTGATGCCCTCGGTGCCGTTGGCCTGGAGCTTCCCGAACAGGGCGCAGGCCTCTTGCGGGGTCATCTTCTTCTTGGATTGCGACGCCGCATTGGCGCGGCCGACCAGTGCCTTGCGCTCGGCCAGGGTCTTCTGGATGGCGCCGCATTCCGGTGCCGCGCTCTGCGCGAACGCGGCGGTACCGAACACGACGGTGCCGACCAGCACCGCCGCCCCCAGCTTCAGACTCCCCTTCGCCATTCCGAGACTCCCTCGACGCCCCTGCCGAATCCGCGAGCGGCCGGCTTTCTTCCGTTCCCCTGGGTTCGCCATAGGATTGTGGCGTCAATCGAGCGGCAAACCGGCTGCGCCATGCACCGGTGGACTGGCTGCCGAAAACCGGGGCTCGTAACCATTCGGCAACACTTTCGGGCGCGCCCCCCGCGTTGACAGGCTCGCCGCCCCGCGCGACCACGCCGCCATGCCGGCCTATGACTTCACCGCCCCGCGCCTTCACGTCGCGGCCGATCTCGCCGCGGGCGTGATTCTCCCCCTCGATCGCGCCCAGGCCAACTACCTGCTCAACGTGCTGCGCCGGGGGCCGGATGATCCAGTCCTGGTCTTCAATGGACGCGACGGCGAGTGGCGCGCGCATCTGGTCCAGACCGGGCGCAAGGGCGCCGACCTCCACGTCGCCGCACTGACGCGCGCCCAGACGAAGCCGGCCGACCTGCATTATCTCTTTGCCCCGCTGAAGAGCGCGCGCCTGGACTACCTCGCGCAGAAGGCGGTCGAGATGGGCGCCGGGACGATCCGCCCGGTCATCACCCGGTACACGCAGGGCGACCGAATCAACATGGACCGGTTGCGGGCCAATGCCGTCGAGGCGGCCGAGCAATGCGGCATCCTGACGATTCCCGATTGTCCCGACCCCGAGCGTCTCGCCCCGGCCCTGGCGGGGCTCGCCGCCGAGCGGCTCCTGGTGTTCTGCGACGAGGACGCGCCGGTGCGCGATCCCGTGCAGGCGCTGCGGGCGGCCGGCGATCCGCAGGATCCCCCACCGCTCGCCGTGCTGGTCGGTCCGGAGGGCGGCTTCTCGGAGGAGGAGCGTGCGCTGATCCGGGCGCGGCCGAACACCGTCGCGCTCTCCCTGGGACCGCGCATCCTGCGGGCCGACACGGCCGCGGTCGCCGTGCTGGCCCTGGTGCAGGCGGTCCTCGGCGACGCGCGCTGAAGGCGGGCCGGCCCGATCCATGTGTGCCCGCGCACATGAAGGCGTCAGCCCGGACGATTGTTTCCCCGGATCGGACGTGAAGCGGCGCGCCGGCCGAGGCCGCCGCGTTGTGGGTTCCCGGCGGCTCGATTATGTCCCGGAACGGACGCCGCCTGCGCCGCGGGCTCATCGGGGTCGGGGGCGGGTGTCCGCCCGGAGCCCGCTCGCGAGAGCGGGTCGATACCGGGTGGATCCGCCGAAGCAGTTCGGCGCGCCCGTTCCAACGCATAAATCAGACGCACGGGCAGGCAGCGCATGGCGCGCGACAGCAACGACACCACGCCGCTCACCACGCGCGCCGAACTGATCGAATGGTTCGCGGCGGGCGAGAAGCCGCGCGCCCGCTTCGCGATCGGCACCGAGCACGAGAAGATCCCGTTCTACCGGGAGAGCCGGGCGCCCGTCCCCTATGACGGGGATCGCGGCATCCGGGCCCTACTGGAGGGCCTTGCCGGCGAGACGGGCTGGGAGCCGATTGTCGATCTCGGCAACATCATCGGCCTGTCGGCGGAGGCGGGCGGTGCGATCTCGATCGAGCCCGGTGGCCAGTTCGAGCTGTCCGGCGCCGCGCTGCCCGATGTGCACGCCACCGCCGCGGAACTCGCCACGCATCTCGCCGCCACGAAGCGGGTGGCCGATCCTCTGGGAATCGGTTTCCTGACGCTGGGCATGAGTCCGAAATGGCGCCGGGACGAGACCCCGGTCATGCCCAAGAGCCGATACCGGATCATGGCCGGTTACATGCCGAAGGTCGGATCGCTCGGCCTCGACATGATGCTGCGCACCGCCACGGTGCAGGTGAACCTGGATTTCGCCTCCGAGGGCGACATGGTGCGCAAGATGCGCGCATCCCTGGCGCTGCAGCCGGTGGCCACCGCGCTCTTCGCCAACTCTCCCTTCACAGACGGCCGGCCGAACGGCTTCCTGTCGCGCCGGTCCGAGATCTGGCGCGACACCGATGCCGATCGGACGGGGATGCTGCCCTTCGCCTTCGATGCCGGGTTCGGCTACGAGGCCTATGTCGACTGGCTGCTCGACATGCCGATGTACTTCGTCAAGCGGGGCGACACCTACCACGACGTGTCGGGCGCCTCGTTCCGTGACCTGATGGCCGGCAAGCTGCCGCAGCTGCCCGGCGAGTTCGCGACGGTCTCGGACTGGGCCAATCACGCCTCCACCGCCTTCCCCGAGGTCCGGCTGAAGCGTTTCCTGGAAATGCGCGGCGCCGATGTCGGCGATTCCGGCATGATCGCCGCCCAGGCCGCTTTCTGGGCGGGCCTCCTCTACGACGAGGCGGCCCTCGACGCGGCCCTCGACCTCGTGAAGGGGTGGAGCCCGGCCAATCGCGAGGCTGCGCGGGCCACCGCACCGCGCCTCGGGCTCGCGACTCCGGTGGCCAACACCACCCTCGGCGCGGTCGCCGCCGAGGCCCTGGCGATCGCCCGGTCGGGTCTGCGGGCACGGGGCCGCCGCGACGCCGAGGGGCGGGACGAGACCATCTACCTGCAGCCTCTCGAGGCCATCGTCGCGGCCGGCCGGACGCGGGCAGAGGATCTGCTCGCCGATTACGAGGGCCGCTGGGGCGCCTGCGTGCGGCCGGCCTTCGCCGAATGCGTCTTCTGACGCCTCCCTGATCGACCGACGTACCGGGGGCGAATCACGGCCCGAGCGTGCTATTGGAACGTTCCAGCAGGGCGTTCTGCCGCTGGAGGACCGTACCATGACCCGTGTCACCGCCGTCATCCTTCTGGCGATGGCTTCCTTGTCGGCGAGCGGGGGCGCAGGTCAGGCGGCCGATCTGGCACGGTTCGAGGCTCCAGGCCCGGCGCCGGGCCCCGGCCGCTGGCATTACGGGGCGGGCGGACGCAGCGCCGGAACCGTGGCGGCCCGCGGGCGTCCGCAATACAGCTACTATGGCGAGTACGGTTATCCCGCACCCTTCGGTTACGGCTATGCCTACGCGCCGGTGCCGAGCCACGGCTTCGACTACGGCTATTCCGGTCCGCGCTATCTCTGGTCTGCACCAGACAGCTATTACGGGCCTGCCTTCGGTTATTACGAATGGTGAGCGGATCCGCTGGCTTCGCGGGCCGGCGATGCCTATGACGCGCCGGGTGCCGGTCGCTATGCCGGTCGCTATGCCGGTCGCTGCGCCGGTTCGGGAGCTTGCGGCGTGCGGGACGAAGATCCGGATTGCGTCGATCTCGACCTCAGCGGGCTGAAATGCCCCCTCCCGGTCCTGCGCACGCGCAAGGCCCTGCGAAGCCTTCCTGCCGGCCGCACGCTGGTGGTGACGTGCACGGATCCGCTGGCTGCCCTCGACATCCCGAATCTCGTGCGGGAGGAGGGCGCGCGCCTCGACGCTGTCGAGCGGCGCGCGGAACGCCTGCGCTTCCGCATCACCGTGTCCGCAAGGCCGCCGCATTCCTGAACGATCCGTGAGCCTTCCAGGGGCAAGGCAGGATCGGTATGGCACCGCGGATCGGGGGCGTGCGCCTCGTGCACGACGGTTGGGCGCGCTACCTCGTGGCCGAGGTGATGCAGGAGGACGGAACCCGCCTCACGCGGGAGATGGAGGATCACGGCCGGGCGGTCGCGGTGCTGCCTTACGATCCGGAGCGGCGGGTCGCCACGCTGGTCTCGCAGTTCCGGGCGCCGGTCCTCTACTCGGGGGGGCCGCCGAGCCATATCGAGGTGCCGGCCGGCCTCCTCGACGAGGGCGCCTCGGAGGATGAGGCACGGCGCGAGGCCCTGGAGGAGACGGGGTTGCGCCTGGGGGCGCTCGACTTCGTCGCCAGCGCTTGGTCGATGCCGGGCATCTCCACGGAGCGGATGGACCTGTTCCTCGCCGCCTACGGCGAGGCCGACCGGACCGGAAGCGGCGGCGGCCTCGCCGCGGAGGGCGAGGCCGTGGCGGTGCATGAGATCCCGCTGCCGGAGCTGGCCGCCATGGGCCGCCGCGGCACGATCACCGACATGAAATCGCTGACGCTGCTGTTCGCGCTCCAATTGCGGCGGCCGGACCTCTTCGAGGCGACGCGCTGAGATCAGCCGGCGCGCCGTCCCATCTGCTCCCGCATCGCGAGGCCGATGAAGCGCCAGGACTTGATGAAGTAGCGGCGGAACAGCCGCCGCGGCGCCTGCAGGAACCGGTAGATCCATTCGAGGCCGAGGCGCTGCATCAGCTGCGGCGCGCGCGGCAGGAACCCGGCCGCGACGTTCAGGGCGTCGCCGACGCAGAACACCACCGGTTCACCGAGCGTCTGGCCGTGCCGATCCACCCAGATCTCGGATTTGGGCGCGCCCACACCCATCACCAGCAGTGTCGTACCGTGGGCGCGGATCCGCTCCGCCAGCGCGCGGCTGTAGGCCGCATCGTGCTCGAAGCCGAAGGGCGGGACCGCGCTGGCTACGGCGCCGGCCGGAAGGCCCGCCGTCTGCAGGCGAAGGGCCAGGGCGTCCGCCGCATCCTTGCGGGCGGAGACGAAGAAGACCTGCTGCGCGAAGGCCGGCGGATCGGCGAGGACGCAGCCGAGGAGATCGTGCCCGGTGATCCGGTGCACGGGCCGGCGACAGGCCCTCCGGGCCAGCCAGACCAGCGGCATCCCGTCGAGGGTCCTGGCCGCCGCACGCGCGTAGGCCTCGCGAAAGGGGGCATTCTCGCTGAGCTGGACGACATGATCGACATTCGCCGTGACGATCATCCGGGGCCGGCCGTCTCGCCGGGCCGCGACGGCGGCCACGAGGGCCGCGACGGGTCCGGTGTGAAACTGGTATCCGAAGAGTTCGACGGTCGCCTCCGCCTGCGGCGACCCGGACGCCGCGCAGGCGGGGCCGCTCACCGTGTGTGCTTCCCCGCGGACCGGATCCATGGCGCCGAGGTAGAGGCTCATTTCTCCGATGTCACGCATCGGCGGCCCGGAAGCTGGCCGCCGGCCGAGTGGCGGCGCGCAGGGTGCGGCGACGGTCGCTGTCGGCGCCGAGGAGCAGGGCGATGCCGCCGCCGAGCAGCAGGCCGAGGATCAGGGCCACCGGCAGGACGATCTTGGGCGACGGCGGGAAGGTCCGCTGGCGCGCGGGTGTCGCGGCCGAGATGATGCGGACGTTGGTGGTGTTGAGCCGCTCCTGCTCGCTCGCCTCGCGGGCGCGCTTCAGGTAGGCCTCGTAGATGCCGCGGCGGGCCTCGAGAGTCCGCTCCAGTTCGCGCAGGCCGACATAGGCCCGGTCGCTGCTCGCCGTCTCGGTCTTCACCCGGTCGAGATTCGTCCGGATCGCCGCCTCGCTCGCGGCGGCGCGGTCGTAATCCTTCTGGGTCGTCTCGATGATCCGCTCCTTCTCGCGCTGGATCAGGCGCTGCAGGTCGCGCTGCTGGGCGTATTGCTCGGCCATGGCCGGGTGGCGTTCGCCGAGGCGGGTGGCGAGCTCCGCGGTGTTGCGGGACAGCGTGGCGTATTGCTGCCGCAGAGCCTGCATCTCCAGGGATTGCAGCATCTCCGGCAAAGCGGTGCTGGGATCCGACGAGCGCATCCGGCGCGCTTGGTCGAGGCGCGACTTGGCCTCGGCGGTCTTGATCGAGGCGGTGACGAGCTGCTGATTGAGGTCGCCGAGCTGCTGGTCGGTGAGCAGGCGGCCGCTGGCCGCCACGAGCTTGTGATCCTCACGGTAGCGCACCACCGCGCCCTCCGCCTGCTCGACATCCCGCTTCAGGCTGGCGAGCCGTCCGGCCAGGGCGCTGGACGCGCGGCGCGCGGTCTCGGTGCGGGCCGCCGCTTCTTCGGCGAAGTAGGCGTCCCCGACGGCGTTGGCGATGCGCGCGGCCTTCTCGGGATCGCGGGACTGCACCGCGACATCGATCACGAAGGTCCGCTCGGCCCGCCGGACGGTGAGCCGGTTCTGAAGCGTGTCGAGAGCGGTGATGACCGGGTCGCGACTCGCCGCCGGCGGAAGCATGCCCAGAGCGCCCTTCACCCAGGTGAGGGTCGGGTTGTTGCCGTCCGGCAGGACGAACTCGTCGTCCTGATCAAGGTGGAGCTTGGCGATCACCCGGCGCAGGACGCTGTCGGACTGGATGACCCGCACTTGGCTCTCGGCGATCGAGACGCCGCTGTCGGCCTGGGGCTGGCGCGCGTTCACGTCGTTCTCGACGACGCGCAGATCGCTCGGATCCACGAGAACCTGGATGCTGGACGTGTAGCGCGGCGGGATCAGGCCGAGCAGCGCCACCGCCACGGCGACCATGAACAGGCCGCCCAGCACGATGAAGCCGCTGCCGCGCCACAGGCGCCGGAGGATCACGCGACCGTCCGTCTGCGGGGTCACCTGCGGCAGCACCATTCGGACGGGCTGCTCACCGCTCATCCGTGTCGAGAAGTCGAACATACGCCTCGCTCCCTGACCTGTCGGGACGGAGACAACCGCCCGCCGCCAACCTCGTCGCCTGTTCCTTTTCTGACCAGCTTCGTGCCGGTCTGGAACAGGTGCTCGCCCGAGGCGCCGTCTTCGTCGGGAGTCCAGCAATCAGCATACCGGACCAGTAGTATCGCCCCGTTGCGGTTCCTGCTTCAGGAAGCCCGCAGATATCGCATACAGACGTAATCCTAACTGTCACGACAATCGAACGTGAAAAGTCTCCGATTTGTTGGGGACTACGCAGGCCGCCTCAGGCGCTGCGGTCGCATGCGACAATTGACTCCAACGGTGCGTAGGCTGTCGGGTCGCCCGACAGGAAGCGTTGGAAGCGCAGCCCGTCCTCGGCCGCGGTGGCGTTCCAGCACGCCACGTTGGCCCGGCTTGCCGCCGCCGCGCGGGTCAGACCGCCATCCCGGAGCCAGGCGGCGATGGTCCGAGCGGCGCCGTCCGGATCCTCCGGCCGGATCAGCAGGCCGGACGTCCCCAGCACCTCACGGAACACCGGGTCGTCCGGCGCCACGACCGGCAGGCCGCCATGCTGGACTTCCAGGAGCGGCAACCCCAGCCCCTCCGCCTTGGAGGTCGAGACCAGCAGGTGGCACGACCCCACGAGGGCCCGCAGCTCCGCGTCGGCGAGGTATCCGTGCCGGTGCAGGAACGGCGGTGGTGCCTCCAGGAAGGCGTGCCGCCCCCATCCGACCCGGCCAACGAGATGGAGTTCCGCCGGGATGCCGGCGCGGATCAATGCCGCCGTCAGGGCGAGGGTCGCCGGATAGTTCTTGCGCGGTTCGATGGTCCCGATGGCGAGGAGCCGCAGCGTTGCGCCGGGCTCGTAGGCCGCCGGCCCCGGCAGGTCGGCCAGGCCGAAGGCGTCGCGGACGGCGGGTCGCAGCAGGGCGACGCGGGCATGCTCCGCGCAGAGGGCGCGCACGGCCGCGCCGGTGGTGCGGCTGTTGACGAACAGGTTCGGGCACCAGCGCAGGGCGAGGGCGAAGCTCGGGCTCATGTAGATCCGGCTGCGCAGGCTCAGATCCGCCTTCCTCGTGAGCAGGAAGGTGTCGTGGACGTAGAGCAGGCACCGCGCCGCCGCGACGGCGCAGAGCGGCCCGGGCGGGAAACCCGGGAACAGGAACAGGGCGTCCCTGTCCGTGAGCGCCCGCGCGGGGAGGCCGATCTGCTGCGCGGCGATCATGCCGGGCAGGGAGCCGGCGGTCACCGGCCGCACAGTGTGCGGGGCGAGCTTCTCCGGGGCGAACAGGTCGAGGGTGACCCGCTCGATCCCCGTGACATGGGCCCGCAGATGGGTCTGGTCGAGGTAGATCCGCCGCTGCGCCATGCCGGATTTCGCCTTGTGGTCCGTCATGGCACCCTGCGCCGCAGCGTGCCGGCCAAGTACAGGCACCGCCGCACGAAGAGCGGCATCCGGCGCCCGAACACCATCTGCTTGGCCCGCCGCAGCCGGCGCACGAGCGGAGGCGAGACCGCCGGGACCGTGCCGGTCGCGCCCGTCCGCAGATCGGCCGCGAAGGGGAAATGCCCGAGCATCGCCGGGGCGAAGCGCGGATGGGCCGCGCCGTCCCCCAGGCCCAGCCGCCGGAAGACCGCCTCCAGCGACAGCGCCGCCGCGGCCGGGCTGTAGCGGCTCTCCAGGGCGATCCGCGCGAAGGCGCCGAGGCGGGTGCGGGTCGCCCGGTCATCGACCAGGGCGGCCAGGGCGTCGGCAAGGGCGCCGGGCCGCATCGGCACGAGGCGGCCCGAGACGCCGTCGATCACCGCTGAGGTCAGCCCGGCGGTGCGGTAGGCCAGGGTCGGGACCCCGCACAGGCCGGCCTCGATGGGCGTCTGTCCGAGAGTCTCGTGGCGGCTCGCGGTGACGTGGAGGTCGCAGGCGCCGTACCACGCCGCCAGCATCGCCTCGTCCGCGATGAGGCCGGGCGCGAACAGGTTCGCGATCCCGAGCCGGGCCGGATCGTCGAGGCGGCCGATCGCCACGACGCCGACGCCCGGTTTCGCCACGGCCTGAAGCGCCGCCCGGAGATCGGCAAAGCCCTTGTCGGGCCCGTCGACGATGACCGAGGATACGAGGATCAGCACGTCATCGGGGGGCAGGCCGAGCCGGCCGCGCAGGCCGGCGCGATCGCCGGGCCGGAAGACGGCGGTCGGGAAGGCGAGGCGGATCGGCTCGACCACGGTGCCGGGCGGCGCGAGTTCGCGGGCCCGCGCCAGCGTCCAGTCGGAATTGGCGAGAAGCCAGGGAGCCGGAGATCGGGCCGGGGATCGCACTTCGGGCCCGACCGGGGCGCCGGCGAGCACCGCGCGTTTGCGTTCGTGAATGCCGGCGATCCGGCCGGGGGCCAGTTGCGGATACTCGTCGGGGGTGGGGCAGGCCGCATCGCAGCCGATCGCGGCGCGGCCGCACGCGCGCGGATGGGCGCACCGGCCCGTGAGGGGGAAGAGGTCGTGCAGCACGAGGCCGACCGGTCCCCGCCGGGCCAGACGGCCGACGACGTCGAGGCTGCGGGTGGCGCCGTGCAGGTTGCCGGCCAGGACGAGATCCGGTGCGGTCGCCGCGATCGCGGCCTCGGCCGGGGGGAAGACGTCGCGCCACTCGGCGGCCTCGGGACGGCCGCTCAGGGTGACCTCCGCGATCCGGTGACCGGCGAGAGTCAGTGCCTCGGCGAGCCGGCGCTGGGCCACGCCGGCCCCGCCCTGGGTGCCCGTCCCGGTGAGCGACACGATCGACAGACCGCTGGCGGGCGGAGGAAGGTCCGAAAGCAGCCTGTGGAGCAGGGCGGGACGACCGATCAGGTTGCGCCGGTTCTCGGATGTCGTCGACCAGGCGGACCCTTCGTTCAGCATGCCGTCCGGGTCGAGGTCCGCATGGTCCGCCAGCCCGTCGCGCCGCCAGAGGATCCCGCCCCTCGCAGACCTGCGGCCACCGGCTTCCGCCGCGCGATCGGGCCCGTCGAGGCCCCGGACGGCGTGGTCGAACAGGACGCGCAACCCCGCGACCGCGTCGACCTCGGCGAGCGAGGCCTCCAGCGCCAGAGCGATCAGCGCACCCGGGGCGAGCAGGTCGCCGGCAGCGAGCCAGAGCAGATGATCCGGACCGGGATCGGTCAGGATCCGCTCCACGGCCGCGCGTCCGGTCCTGGGCGCCAGCACGTCGTGTCGGAACTCCGGATAGTCCTGGCGCAGGACCGACGCGACGGTCCCGGCCAGGGCGGCATCCGCGTGGGCCACCGTGATGATCCGGATCCGCGGCCAGGGGCGCCCGTCGGGCAGCGACCGCGGACGGGCGGGTCCGGGGGGGCTGCGCCCGTACGGCCAGCCGGCGACGCCGTGGGGAGGCGGTGACATGTCTGCGGCCTCGGTGACGGCGGCTCTGGCGGCGGCTCGGGTCTCGTGCGGGGCGACAGAGTGGACGGGAAGGTTGAAGATTGCCTCTCGGGGCCGGCGGCGTCTCAGCCCATCACCCGGATCCGCGCCGGACCGGCCTCGATCCGGCCGATGCGGGCGGCCGCCGGGTAGCCCGCCGATCGGATGCGCGCGAGGAGCGCGTCGGCCCGGTCGGCCGAGCAGGTCACCAGCAACCCGCCCGAGGTCTGCGGATCGGTGAGGATGTGGCGCCGCCAGTCCGGAAAACCCTCCGGCAGGTCGACCGCCTCGCCGAACGCCGACCAGTTCCGGTGCGAGGCACCGGTGACGGCGCCGGCGCGCGCCAGCGCCTCCGCCTGCGGCAGCAGGGGGAGGGCGTCGGCCTCGAGGGTCAGCGTGAGACCGGCGCCGCGGGCGATCTCCAGCCCGTGGCCCAGGATGCCGAAGCCGGTCACGTCGGTGAGAGCGTGGACGGCGGGCTCGGCGGCTAGGTCGGGTCCGATCCGGTTGAGCAGCGTGGTGGTGGCGATGAAGTCGCGGTAGCCGGCGTCGTCCAGGGTCTCCCGCTTGATCGCCGCGGAGTAGACCCCGACCCCGAGGGCCTTGGTGAGCAGGACGGCATCTCCCGCCATCGCGTCGGCGTTGCGTCGCACCGCCTCCCGGCGGCAGGTGCCGATCACCGCGAGGCCGTAGATCGGCTCGGGGGCATCGATCGAGTGGCCGCCCGCCACCGGGATGCCGGCCTCGGCGCATTGCTCTGCGCCGCCGCGCAGGATCCGCGCGACCACCTCCGGGTCGATCTTGCCCAGGGGCATCCCGAGGATCGCGAGCGCGAAGAGCGGCCGGCCGCCCATGGCGTAGACGTCCGAGATGGCGTTCGTCGCGGCGATCCGGCCGAAATCGACGGGGTCGTCCACCATCGGTGTGAAGAAATCCGTGGTGGCGATGATGCAGGTGCCGTCCTCCAGCTCCCATACGGCCGCATCGTCCGCCGTCTCGTTGCCGACGAGGAGCCGCTCGAACGGCCCGGCCGCCGGCTGCTGGGCGAGGAGCTGGCGCAGGGTGGCGGGGTCGAGCTTGCAGCCGCAGCCGCCGCCATGGGCAAGACTGGTCAGGCGGGGGGCATCGGTCATCGCTGATCTCCGTTCCGGACGTCCTGGGACCATGGCGACTCAGTAGCGCGTCGTCAGCGCATTGAGCCAGTCCGGCGAAGCCGCGACGGCCGCAGCTTCGACCTGCTTGTCGAGTCCCGTCAGCACCAGCAGGCCGAGGACCACCATCACGGCGCCCAGCGCGGCCTTCGCGGCCCGGCCGGCCGCGGCGAGGCCGCCGCGCCAGCGCAGCAGCGCCTCGCGGGAGACGAAGCCGAGGAGCATCAGCGGGGCCGCGGCCCCGATCCCGAAAGCCAGCATCGTCAGGGCGACGCTCCCGAGATGCTCGCCCCGCGCCGCCATCAGCGAGGCCGCGCCCAGGGTCGGTCCCACGCAGGGGCTCCAGGCGGCGCCGAGCAGCAGGCCCACGGCGAACTGGCCGGACAATCCGCCGGAGCCGAAGCCGCCGAAGCGTTCCTCCGCCCAGGCGCCGACCGGGCCGGCCGCCGTCGCGACCCGGGCCTGGAGCCGCGGCAGCATCAGCACCACGCCCAGCAGAAGAAGGAGAACCGCGCCGGCGCGCCGGAACGCGTCGCCGTCCAGGCCGATGGTGAAGCCGATCGTCGCGACGAACAGACCGATCGCCGTGAAGGCGATCGCCAGCCCGCCGGCCAGCGCCACCGGGCCGAGGCGATGCTCCGCGGCCGCGGTGCCGAGCACGATCGGGATCAGCGGCAACACGCAGGGCGAGAGCACCGACAGAAGCCCGGCCAGGAAGGCGAATCCGACCGTTCCCAGCATGCCCTCGCGCTCCCGATCCCGCTCGCCCTGCGGAGGTCTCCTCCGTGCCGCGCGGGCGGTCAACGCGCCAGGCGGCCGCGGGCGCGCGGGAACCAGGCGGCGGCCAGCCGATTTCGGCGGCAGTCCGGTGGCGTTCCCGGGCGAGGCGGAGCAGACCGGTGACCATCTTCTTCACGGGCGACACGCATTTCGGCGACCCGCGGGCACTGCGCTTCGACCACCGGCCCTATCCGGATCTTGAGGCCCACGATGCCGGGCTGGTCGCGGCCTGGAACGCCGCGGTCTCGCCCGGCGACACGGTCTGGCACCTCGGCGACTTCGCCCTCGGGCCGAGCGGAGACCGGATTCGCGAGATCCTCGCCGGGCTGAGCGGCGAGAAGCACCTGATCGTCGGCAACAACGACGGGCCCGATACTCTTGGTGCGCCCGGCTGGACGTCGGTTCGGCACTACGCGGAAATCGAGGTCGAAGGCCGCATGGTCGTGCTCTGCCACTACGCGTTCCGCACGTGGAACGGCATGAGCCGCGGGGCCCTCAATCTCCACGGGCACAGCCACGGCAAGCTCAAGCCAATGCCGAAGCAGTACGATGTGGGCGTCGACCCGATGGGGCCGGCACCCGTGCCGCTCTCCGCAATCCTCGCGTCCCGCCGGCGTCGGGGGCGGTGAGTCGGGGCGGAACTTTCACGTCAGCTTCACCGTTTCAGCGGACAGAAAGGGAGTGGACTCGTGCCGCTCCGAGAAACCCGGCCGGTCCGCCTTCGGAGCGGCCATCCCAAACCGTGTGTGAGTGTTGAAGTGAGTGCCATGTCGGTCACTCTGACCCGTTGCCTCGCCAGCCTCGTGGCAGGCCTCGTGATGACTTCCGCGGCGTCGGCTGTGCCGGCCTGCATCGAAGCCCAGCGCAAGGTCGACGAGGCGAATGCCCTGCGCTTCCAGGCGCGTCAGGAGGCCCGTCTGGGCGATCATGACCGCGTCTGCGACACGCTCGATGAAGTGGGCGACCGCTACGACGATGCCCGCGACGCCTTCGAGCGATGCGGCGAGGGCGTCGTGGCGATCGATCTCCGCAGCGAACTGCGGGGCCTGCGGATCGCCAAGAAAATTAACCGCTGCGATTGATCGGGTGCGCATCCGCACCTCGGACGTCCCGTTCCTGCAGCATCACCCCGTCACGCGCGACGCCGGTCGCCGAAAAGGTTCTGCGCCCATGACCCCCGCCACGCTTTCGAACGACATCGAACCCGCCGTCGTCCGCACCGGCCCGTCCTTCGCGGCCGCCCTGTGCGGCTTCGTCAGCACCACCGTCGCGACGACGATGCTGCTCATGCTGATCGGTGCGTTCTGATCAGGGCGCGACCGACCAGAATCGCTGACGGTTGAACAACATGTCCTGGGAGCCGACCTTCGGTGCCGGCTCCGTCCGCCGCCCGCAATCGGGTTCGGCCGGCTTCGTGACGGCCGCGAGGGTCGTGTGAGCCGGCACGGGTATCAGACCCAGGCGCGTCTGAACCTCGGGCTGCCGCGCCGCCGCGATGGTCAGCACGCAGGCGATCAGGCCGCCGGCAACAGTTCCGAGAACGAAATTCAACATCGGGCCTGGGATCCGGGGCCCGATTCCTTTGGGCCACACAGCGTCGTCGATAAGCAACCCGGCGGCATCATGGCGGATCTGGCGCTCACGCGCTTTTAACTCCTGGTCTGCGACAGCTACGCGCCAGCTTGCCGCCAAGGCAGGCCTGACGACGGGGCTGGACCGCCGATGAATTACGCCGCCAACGCCTACGCCAAGACATCCCACAGCGCCCTCTCGCCGCGCGAAGCCGAATCCGCGGTTCTGCTGAAAGCGGCGCAGAAGCTGATCGGTGCGAGCCAGGGGCTCTCCGAGGGCGATGCCGGGCGCCTCAACGACGCCCTGTCGTTCAACCAGCGCGTCTGGACGCTGCTGACCTCCGAGGCCACGTCGGACCTGAACCCGCTCCCTTCGGACGTCAAGCAGGGCGTCGGCCGCCTGGGCGTGTTCGTGCTCCAGAGCTGCATCGACACGATGATCGCGCCGACGCCCGAGAAGATCGCGACGCTCGTGTCGATCAACAACCACATCGCCGCCGGCCTGCAGGGCAATCCCGGCTGAGGCCCGAGAGCCGTCAGGAAGCCGCCGACGTTTCCGGCAGGTCCGGCTGGGACACCGCGCCGGCGGCTTCCCACTCGACGAGTTTGCGGCTCAGCTTGAGCGCCCGATAATACGCGCCGGTCTCGACGGCCTGGGCGATCCCCGCGATGTGAGGGGCCGCCGCCGGCGCGAGCCCGAGCAGATCCGTCGCCTGCCGGAAGAACAGGTCGATCCCCTGCGTCGGATCGTCGGCGAGGTAGATGACCGTCAGGGTCAGGTGGAGGCGCTTGCAGGCCGTGTCGGCCTCGGTCTCCGTGATGATCTCGCTCTCGCGCAGGAACTTGCACTGCGTCTCGATCAGGAAGGTCGAGCGCCGGTCGCCGTTGCGCAGCAGGGCACCGTTGATGATCAGCCGTTCGAAGGGCTTGAGTTCCAGACGCAGGGGCATCGGGCGTTCCTTTTTAGAAGACCCGGCGATCTCATTCGCGAACCGTTAACGTTTCGAGAATTCCCGCATCGAGCGCAGCCGTTGCACCACGCGGGTGCCGTGATAAACTCCCACAAATGACGACCGGGTGAGAAGTGTCGGGGAGGTCCGATGACGGCGCAGACGGATCGGCGCGCACGGTATCCGAGCCTCGGCGGCAAGCGCGTCCTGGTCACGGGCGGAGCCTCGGGAATCGGCGCGGGTCTGGTCGAGGCCTTCGTCGGCCAGGGGGCCCGCGTCCTGTTCTGCGACATCGCGGATGATGCGGCGAACGCAATGGTGGCGCGTCTGACGCCCGGCGCCGCGCACGCCCCGCTCTACCGGCGCTGCGACCTGACGGATGTCGATGCGGTCCGCGCGCTGGTCGCCGAGGCGGATACGGTTCTGGGCGGCTTGGATGTCCTGATCAACAATGCCGGCAACGACGACCGCCACAGCCTCGCCGAGGTGACGCCCGCCTATTGGGACGACCGGATGGCGGTGAACCTGCGCCACCTGTTCTTCGCCGCCCAGGCGGCGGTGCCGGCGATGCGGCGTGCGGGCGGCGGCGTGATCCTCAATTTCGGATCGATCAGCTGGCATCTCGGGCTGAAGGAGATGCCGCTCTACCAGACCGCTAAGGCGGCCATCGAGGGGATGACCCGCGCCCTGGCCCGCGACCTCGGCCGCGATGGGATCCGGGTGGTGTCGATCATCCCCGGCAACGTCCAGACGCCGCGGCAGGAGAGATGGTACACGCCGGAGGGCGAGGCGGACATCGTCGCCGCGCAATGCCTCGACGGCCGGATCCAGCCGGCCGACGTCGCCGCGCTGGTCCTGTTCCTCGCCTCGGACGATGCCCGGATGTGCACAGGCCACCCCTACGTCATCGACGCGGGGTGGCGCTGACCGGGAGCCGGGCAGAAAACCGGCCGGACATGAGACCGGCCGGACAGGGGGCGCGGGTCCGCGCTCCGGCCCGGCCCGCTTCCGTGCCTCAGTCGCACGTCTCCTTCTTGACGGTCTTGGAGTCGCCCATGTCGTTCTCCTTGCGCACCGTCTTGGTGACGCAGCCGTCGCCATGGTCGTGGACGGTCACGGATTTCGACTCGGTCGCCGGGCGGTCGACGACGACGGCCGGCCGGTCGCGCTCGATGACGGTGGTCTGGGCCTGTGCGGCGGCGCCGAGGCTCAACAGGGCGGCGGTCGCGAGCAAGGTCTTGCGCATGCTGAAACTCCAATACCGGTTTCGGTACCGGGTAACGGCGGTCACAGCTTGAGCGTTCCGCAGAGCCGTCGGTCTCGAAGGCGGACCGAACCCGTAAAAAAACTTGGCTCGGCCCGCGCGCCGTTCGGTTCGAAGCAGAGCCGGAGCGACGGCGCCAATGACTGCGGAACCGGGACCAAGACAACCCCGGTGGACTACGTGCGCGGCGTGGCCGGACGTCAGCCGCCCGTCATCGGCGGGAAGAAGGCGATCTCGCGGGCGCCCGCGATCGGCGCGTCCGGCTTGGCGTGGACCCGATCGATCGCGGCCCGGACGACGCCCGGATCCTCGAAGGCGTAGGCATATTCCTCGCCCCGGCCCCGGAGCCACCCGACGAGGTCGGCGACGGTGGCGACCTCCGCCGGCGGTGCCAGCTCCTCCTCGGGGCGGCCGATCCGCTCGCGGACCCAGGCGAAATAGACGAGCTTCATCGCATCACCGTAGCGAAGACAGGGCAGGGACCGCACGTCCCGCAGGCCGATCCGTCAGCGCGGATCGTCGATGACGTGCTTGATCCCGGCCCGCATGTAGTCCCAGCCGGTCCAGAGCGTGAGGGCGGCGGCCAGCCACAGCAGCGTCAGGCCGATCGGCTCAGTGCCCGGCAGCAGGGTCTCGCCCGCCGGGCCGGCGACCAGGAAGCCGAGAGCCACGAGCTGCACGGTGGTCTTCCATTTCGCGATCTTGCTGACGGGCACCCCGACCTTCAACTCGGCCAGGTACTCGCGCAGGCCGGAGACCAGCACCTCGCGGCACAGGATCACGATGGCCGCCCAGATATTCGAGCCGACGATCGTGTGGTCCGCCGTCAGCATCAGCAGGCACGCCGAGACGAGAAGCTTGTCGGCGATCGGATCGAGCATCCGGCCGAGCGCCGAGCTCTGATGGTAGGTGCGTGCGACGTACCCGTCCAAATAGTCGGTGATCGCGGCCGCGACGAAAACGCCCAGCGCCGTCCACCGGGCGGTGTGGGATTCGGGCCAGAACAGCAGAGCGACCATCACCGGCACGGCAACGAGGCGCCCGTAGGTCAGGCAATTCGCGAGCGTCCAGGCCGGCGACCGTCGTCGGGGAAGGACGGCGTTCATCGCAGGGGTGAAATCAGAGCGGGGCCCGGGCGTCAACGTCCTGGTTTCGGTCTCGGCCATCGCGGTCGGGTTCTCAGGCGCCGGCATGGAAGAAGTCGTAGACCGCCCGCGCGGTGGCGGCGTTCACGCCCGGTGTCTTGGCCAGATCCTCGAAGGCCGCACGCTCGATGGCCTTCACGGTCCCGAAGTGATGGAGCAGCGCGCGCTTGCGGCTGGGCCCGATGCCGGCGATCTCGTCCAGGGGGTTCTTCACCATCTCGCGCTTCCGCTTGGCCCGGTGGCTGCCGATGGCGAAGCGGTGCGCCTCGTCCCGGAGCCGTTGCACGAAGTAGAGCGTCGGGTCGCGCGGCGGAAGCTTGAAGGGCGGCCGGCCGGGCACGAAAAACGTCTCGCGCCCGGCATCCCGGTCGCGGCCCTTGGCGACGCCGATCAGCGGCACACCCGAGACGCCGACCTCCTCCAGGGCCGTCCGTGCGGCGTCGAGCTGGCCCTTGCCGCCGTCGATCAGCACGAGGTCCGGCCAGGCCGGGAACGCCTCGCTCTCCTCGGCCGGCACCGGCTCCTGGACGCCGCCCTCGACGGCCGCGGCCGCGGCTTCGCGTTCGGTGCGCGGTGACTCCTTCACCAGCCGCTTGAAGCGCCGCTGCAGGACTTCGCGCATCATGCCGTAATCGTCGCCCGGAGTGAGCTCCTCGGACTTGATGTTGAACGTGCGGTAATGTGTCTTCATGAAGCCCGTCGGGCCGGCGACGATCATGCCGCCGACCGCGTTCGTCCCCATGATGTGCGAGTTGTCGTAGACCTCGATCCGGCGGGGCGCGCCGTCGAGCCCGAAGGCCTGGCCGAGCGCCGCGAGCAGCTTGCCCTGGGAGGCCGTGTCGGCGAGGCGCCGCGCCAAGGCTTCCTTGGCGTTGCGCTGCGCGTAGTCGACGAGGTTCTTCCGCTCGCCGCGGCTCGGCTTGTGGATCTCGACGCGGTACTCCACCCGGCTCGACAGGGCCGCCGCCACCAGCTCGGCATCCTCGACCGCATGGCTCGTCAGCACCGTCCGGGGCGCCGGCTTGTCGTCGTAGAACTGGCCGATGAACGACCCGAGCACCTCGTCGGGGGTCATCGACCGGTCGGCCTTGGGGAAATAGGCGCGGTTGCCCCAGTTCTGGAAGTTCCGGAAGAAGAACACCTCGATGCAGAACTGGCCGGCCTGCTCGTCGAGGGCGAACACGTCCGCTTCCTCCACGCCCTGGGTGTTGACCCCCTGCACGCCCTGGATCGCCGACAGCGCGGCGATCCGGTCCCGGAAGCGGGCGGCGCGTTCGAACTCCATCGCTTCCGAGGCTTCCTGCATCTCGGTGCGCATCCGGTCCTTCACGGCGTTCGACTTGCCCGCCAGGAACGCCCGGGCGGAATCCGCCATGGCGGCGTAATCCTCCGTGGCGATCTCGCCGGTGCAGGGACCGGAGCAGCGCTTGATCTGGAAGAGCAGGCAGGGACGGGTGCGGTTCTCGTAGTAGCTGTCCGTGCAGGTGCGCAGGAGAAAGGCGCGCTGCAAGGCGTTCACCGTCCGGTTCACCGCCCAGACGCTGGCGAAGGGCCCGTAATAATTGCCCTTCCGGCGCCGGGCGCCCCGGTGCTTGACGATCTGCGGGGCGGGGCCGTCGTCGGTGACCAGAATGTAGGGGAACGACTTGTCGTCCCGCATCAGCACGTTGAAGCGGGGCTTCAGCTGCTTGATCAGGTTGGCTTCGAGGAGCAGCGCCTCGGTCTCGGTGGCGGTGGTGACGAACTCCATCGCCGCCGTCTGCGAGATCATCCGGGCGATGCGGTTCGAATGCGCCTGACCCCGCGCATAGGAGCCGACCCGCGCCTTCAGGTTCTTGGCCTTGCCGACATAGAGGACGTCGCCGCGATGATCGAACATCCGGTAGACGCCGGGCGAGGACGGCAGGGTCGACCAGAACCGGCGGATCACCTCGGTGCCGGCCTGGACGGCACCCGGCTCGAAGTCGAAATCGATTTCCGGCGCCTCCGTGTCGGGGAGGCCGGCTTCCGGCCCGTCGGCGGTTTCGTCCCGCTCGGCGTCGCGGCCGTCGTCGAAAGTGTCCGGGGGCAGGTCTGAGAGGGCTCTGCGGCTCATACCGCAGATCTAAGCGTTCCTGAGCGCCAGCGGGACCGGGGCGGCGACAAAAATCGCGCGCCCGGACCGGGGATCAGTCGAACAGCGAGTCGATGTCGCTCTGGTCGACGTGGCCGGGATCGTGGTCGAGCTTCGGACCGTTCAGGAGCGAGCTCTCGTCGTCCAGGGAGGTCGGCACCGGCATGACGGTGATGAGCTCCTTGAAGCTGTCGAGTTCCGACCACGTGGCGATCAGCCGGTCGAGATGCTCCTCGATGAACTTCATCACGCCGACGATCTTGGTGATCCGCTGGCCGGTCAGGTCCTGGAAGTTGCAGGCCTCGTAGGCGGTGATCACGCGCTCGAGGATCACGTCGACGTGCTGCTTCAGCCCAGGCGGCAGCGTCGCGGCGTTGAGCATGCCGGCGTGGCTCTCGATCTCCTCGATCGCCCCGAGGAGCTGCGTCGTGGCGCGCTCCGTCGAATCGACCACGGCGTCGAGTTCGTCGGCCGCCCGGCGCATGCCCTTGCCGGTATTCTCCGTCCGATGCAGCGTCGCCAGCTCCGACTTGGTGCGGGTGATCGCCTCCTTCATCACGTCGAGTTCCGTGCGCATCGCGAGCGCTTCGTGCAGCTCGCGCCGGCACGACTCGATCGTCTCGCTGGCGCTCATCTGCGTGACGCGGCGCAAGTCCTGGATGGCGCTGAAGATTTCTTCGAGTCGCTCGTTCGAGGCGATCGAGCCCGGACCAGGCTGGGGGGCCGCGGGAATCCCGAGGCTGTCTTCGATGCGATAGCGCTTCTGGGTCATCGTCCGGGCGTGGGCGTTCGGGTTCCGTCGACGCAACTCTCTACCACATCGGTTAGCGGACTGTGACTGCCAAGCTTTTTCCGAGCGTTCCGGGCTCCTTCCCGAAGGCGCGGCGGGCTGCGATGAACGGTTAACCGGCGATTCACGCTGCCGCCGACGGGCCGGGGAGAGACCGCGGCCTCGGCGCGATTCACCACGTTCCTTCACCTGATTCGGTAAAATGCCGCGGGATCGTTCGCGGGCCGGGCGCTTGGGCGCCGGCTCGGGAGCATGCAACGATGCGGGGTTCGGTCCGATTGGGAATGGCGGCGGCCACGGCCGCTTTCGTGCTGTGCGGGCCTGCGCGCGCGCAACAGGCGCGCTACGCCGAGGGCGGCTACGGCGGCGGCCTGATCGAGTACCTCGTCACCGGAAGCGCCGGGGGCGGCGGCCGCGGCTGGCCGCAGCGCTCCGCGGCCCCGCAGCGGGCGGCGACGTCCCAGCGGGTCGCGGCCTATTCCGGGGAGCTGGTGCCGGCCGAACCGGAGGCCGCTCAGGCATACGGACAATCCTACGGACAGGCTTACGGTGCGGCTCAGCCCTACAGCGCGCCGCCCGCGGCCGCCTACGGAGCGTCCCAGGCGGATCCCGGCCGGATCGCCCGCGCGGTCGCGCCGGAATTCCAGCGCCAGGAGGTCCCGTTCGCGGGGCCGCAGAAGCCCGGGACGATCGTCATCGACACCGCCGGCAAGCATCTCTACCTCGTGCAGGCCGGCCAGCGCGCCCTCCGCTACGGGATCGGCGTCGGCCGTCCCGGCTTCGCCTGGAGCGGTCTCAAGACCGTCAGCCGCAAGGCGGAGTGGCCGGACTGGACACCGCCGGCAGAGATGCTCGCCCGCCGGCCCGACCTGCCACGCCACATGGCCGGCGGGCCGGAGAATCCCCTCGGGGCGCGGGCCCTGTATCTCGGCTCCTCGCTCTACCGGATCCACGGCACCAATGAGCCCAACACGATCGGTCAGTCGGTCTCGTCGGGCTGCATCCGGATGATGAACGACGACGTCGTCGACCTCTACGACCGCGTGCCGGTGGGAACGCGCGTCGAAGTCCTGTGAGCGCCTGACGTCGTCGGCATCACGCAGGCTGACCCTTCGGATACGGAAAGGCCCGGCCGCGCCTGACGCGACCGGGCCTCTTTCTTTGGGGGGCTGACGCCGGGGCTGGACGATCAGGTCCAGTCGCTGTCGTCGCCGCCGCCCAGGTCGCCGCCGAAATCGCCACCCGGATCGCTGTAGTTCGCGTCCTGGAAGCTACCCAGGTCGCCGCCGCTGTTGTCCAGGGCGGCTCCGAGATCCTGGTTGCCACCGTCGCCGTAGTAGTTGTTGACCACGGTCTCGCCGGCACCGCCGCCCAGGCCGGCGGCCGCAGCGCTGCCGAGGCTCGAATGGCCGCCCGCGAAGGCGTTCGACAGGGCGCTGCCCAGGAGCATGCCACCGGCCGCGCCCGCCGCCATGGGGAGCGCCGTCGCCATGAAGCCGCCGCCGCGGGCCGGCGCCTGCGGCTGACCGCCCCACGGGCCGCCCTGCTGGGGATAGCCGCCCTGCTGGGGATAGCCCCCCTGCTGCGGGTAGCCTTGCTGGGGATAGCCCTGCGGGGGCGCGCCGCCCTGATTGCCCCAGGGTTGTCCGGCGGGACGCTGCTGTGCGTAGCCGGGCTGCGGCTCCTGGCGCTGGCTGCCGCCGCCGAAGATGCTCGACAGGAAGCCGCCGCCGCCCGAGGGCTGCGCAGAGGCCGCCTGGCTGCGCGCCTGCTCCAGCTGCTGGTTCAGGCTCTTGATCGCCTCTTCCTGGACGTAGATCAGCTGCGCCATCGCGTAGGGCGCGTAGGGCTGGGCGCGGATCTTGTCGGCGATGAAGCGCTCCGCCTCCGCGTCGCGGGGCTGGGTCTGCGCCTGCTCCAGCCGCTGGAAGATGCCCGAAATGACGTCGCGTTCTTCGCTGTTCATGGAGTCGTCCTCCTCGAATCTCACCCGCGGGCCCGAACGCGCCGCATGGCAGACACGACATGGGTGCGCGGCGACGCTTTGTCAGGGGGATTGCGAAAACTTCATCCGCCGACTGCGAAAAACGAGAAGCCCGACCTTTCGGCCGGGCTTCCCAAAGACGGATCCCGAACGCGGCCGTAGCCGCGCCGTCGCGCAATCCTAGAAGGTGCCGAACTTGTAGTTCAGACCGGCGCGGACGACGGCGAACTCGTCGGAGCGGCGGCCGACGCCGCTGTAGACGACGGGGAAGTTGTTGGCGGCGTTGACGACGAGCGCGCCCTGGTTGCGGGTGCCGCGGTCGAGGTTGACGTACAGGCCTTCGACCTTGAGCGTCACGGCCGACGAGCGGAAGAAGTTCAGGAAGGAGTCGGTGGGCAGGGCATACTCGATGCCGCCGCCGGCGGCCCAGCCGGTGCGGAAGCTGTCGTTGCCGGCATAGCCGCCGAAGGAGCGGTCGGCGCTGCCCGAGCCGTAGGCGAAGCCGCCGGTGCCGTAGATCAGGGTGCGGTCGAAGGCGTAGCCGAGGCGACCGCGGACGGTGCCGAAGAAGTCGAGGCTGGAGAGGCCGCGCGGGTCGGTGACGTAGTAGCCGGGGGCCAGCGCACCGGAGATGAAGGCGTTGTTCCGGCTGCGGCCGAAGTCGAGGTACTGGGCGTCGGCCTCGACGCCGATGACGATGCCGGAGCCGGGCGTGAACTGGTAGTTGTAGCCGACCTGGCCACCGCCGGAGAAGCCGTCCTGGCTGCGGTTGCGGAAGGTGGCGACGGTGCCGGGGGCGGCGTAGGGGAAGGGCACGCCGAAGCTGGAACCGGTGTTGCGGTCGCTGGCGTCGAAGGCGTAGCCGGCGTTGATACCGAAATAGGCGCCGGTCCAGGTGAAGACCGGGACGGGGGTGAAGATCGGCGGCGGGGCGGCGCGGCGCGGCAGGTCGGCGGCGAAGGCCGAGCCGGCGAAGGCGACGCCCGCGAGGGCCGTGGTCACACGGAGCAGGGATTTCATGATCTGGTCCTCACTGGTGGTCCGCCCCGACCGTGGCCGGACGGGGGCGTAACCGGATCTGGCTGCGTTCCAGCGGTTCCAGGGCTGCTTTGCGCTCCGCGGTGTCGCCGACCGCATTCGCGGCCCCTTATGGCAACCCGCCGTTTATCCCCGGCACCTTGACCCCCCAACGCGGGCGAATGGCCAAGGTTCATTCACGGCTACGCTTTTTTCTCACCCGTGCATCGACAAAGTGTCGCACCCCTGGTGTCCGATGGCGGACCGCGCCGTCAGGGGACGAGCGTCACGGCGGAGATGAGGCGGCCGTAATCGGCCTCGCCGCGATGCGTGGTCCGCCGATAGCTGTAGAACCGCTCCGGATCCGCGTAGGTGCAGAGGTTGAGCGCGCTGGCTTCCCCGACCTCGGCCTCGGCGAGCCGGGCCAGGATGAAGCCCGGCAGGTCGAACTGCGCGTGTCCGGGCCGCGTGCCGGCCGCGAGGAAGCGCTCCATGCCGGGGGCGTCGGACCGGAACCGGGTGATGAAGTCCGGGCCGACCTCGTAGGAAGCCTGCCCGATCGTCGGGCCCAGCACGGCGACGATCCGCTGCCGCCGCGCGCCGAGCGCCTCCATCGCCGCCACCGTCGCGCCGATCACGCCGGTGAGGGCGCCCTTCCAGCCGGCATGGGCGGCGCCGACGACCCCGTTCTCGGGATCCGCGAACAGGATCGGCCCGCAATCCGCCGTGGCGATACCGAGCGCCAGGCCCGGCACCCGCGTCACCATGGCGTCGGCCTTGGGCCGCTCCGCCGCCGCGAAGGGCGCTTCGACGGTGACGACATCGGCCGAGTGGACCTGGTACAGGCTGACGAGCCGATCCGGCGGCAGGCCGAGCCGGCCGCACATCCGCGCCCGGTTCTCGGCGACGCGCTTCGGCACGTCCTGGGAGCCGAGCCCACCGTTGAGCGACGCGTAGAGGCCGTCCGAAACCCCGCCGACGCGGGTGAAGAAGGCGTGGCGCACGCCCGCATGCGCGGAGAGTTCCGGCGCCTCGATGATCATGCCTGCGGTCACGGTCGGCCTCGCGGTTGCTCGTATCGCGCCCCGATAGCGCAAGGGCGGACCCTTGACGATGTCGTTCAACCGTCAGATTCTTGCTGCATTGCAGTATGGAGCCGATCCGGCTCCGCCTTGAGAAGGATCGCAATGTCACGAGGGATCGAGACCGACGTCCTGCCCGAGACGCCCGAGGCTGAAGAGCCCCGGATCCCGAGCGCGCCCGCCCACCCCGTCACGGGAGAGCCCGCCGCCTTCGACCCGACCGACCTCAACCCGCCTGCACCGCCGACACCGCGGCCGTCCACCCAGACGGATTCCGGCTTCGGCTCCTTCGGCTGACCGAATCCGGCCCCCTGCGGGGCCGAGGATCGGCCCGGCGGCTCAGGCCGCCGGAAATCCCGGGAGCGGTCCGAGGGCCGGGCCGCTCACCGCCATCACCTTGAACAGGCTGCCCATCCCGCCCCGGCTCGGATCCGTGAGGCGGGTGATTGCCGCGTCGATCGCGGCGGATTGCGCCGCATTGGCCCGGGCCTTCAGACGTTCGGCACGGGCGCCGAGGCCGAGGGCGGCCAGGAAGTCGCCCTGGTCCACCGGCCCTTGGATCGCCGCGCCCTCGGCCTGCGCCGCCTTCGCGTGGGCGGCGAAATCGACATGATGCGTCAGATCCGCCTCGCCGGGCGCGGCCAGTGGATCGGCGAAGCGATGCCCCGACAGGGCCTGGAGGGTGTCGCCGAAGCCCGGTCGGACATGGCCGTAATCGATGGCCAGCAGGGTGCCCCCCTGGGTGCACAGACGCCGCGCCAAGCTGCGCATCAGCGCGAGCCCGGCCGTCGGCACGCTCATGAGCGCCCCGTCCGGGCCGTCCGCGTCGAGGCCGGGGGTCGGCTCCGGCGACAGCCCGAAGGCGAGGCCGCCCTGCGGATCGAGGCCGACCTGCCGCTCGTGCCAGCCCGTCGGCCGGCGCTCGAACTGGCGCACCGGCAGGCAGTCGAAGAACTCGTTCGCCAGGATGATCGCGGGACCCGGAGGCAGCGACTCGATGTCGGCGTGCCACGCCGCGCCGGTCCCGGCAAGGAGGCGTTCCTGCGCGGCCCGCAGGACCGGGCTGGTCTCCACCAGTTGCGGCGCCACGCGCATTCCCGGGCGCGCCGCCCGCAACGCCCGCAGCGCGTCCGCCATCAGCGTGCCGCGGCCGGGCCCCAGCTCCACCAGAACCAGGGGATCGGGTCGTTCCATCAGCTCGTGGACATAGGCGCTCCAGGCACCGATCAGCTCGCCGAACATCTGGCTGATCTCGGGCGCGGTGGTGAAGTCGCCCCGGGCGCCCAGAGGGTCGCGGGTGCGGTAGTAGCCGTGGACCGGATGGCCGAGGCACAGGGCCATGTAGCGATCGACGCCGATCGGCCCGTTCTGGCGGATCAGCGCCGCGATCTCGGCTCCGAGGGGGCTCACGCCTCGACGGCCGCCTTGCGGTCCGCCTCGGCGGCGGGTGTCGCCACCGGATGGCGCGGACGCGTCCGGCCGGTCCCGGCCAGCACGATGTAGGTGAGGCCGACGACCATCATCGGCACGCACAGCAGCATGCCCATGGTCACGCCGCCGCCCATCGGACCGAAATGGTCGCCGAACAGGAAGCCGAGCTGGCGGTCCGGCTCGCGGAAGAACTCGCAGAAGGTCCGCGCCAGGGCGTAGCCGAGGACGAAGATGCCGCCGAGGAGGCCGGGCTTGCGGAAGCCGAACCGGCGGACGCTCACCGCCATCACGATGAACAGCAGCAGACCTTCTGTGGCGGCCTCGTAGAGCTGGCTCGGATGGCGGGGCACGGGCCCGCCGCTGGGGAACACGATGGCGTAGGGGAAGTCCGGCGCCACGCGGCCCCAGAGTTCGCCGTTCACGAAATTGGCGATCCGGCCGAAGAACAGGCCGATCGGCACGACCACCGCGCCGATATCGAGGAGCGTGTAGCCGTTAAGGCCCTTGCCGCGCGCGAACAGCAGGAAGGCCAGGATCGCCCCGATGAAGCCGCCGTGGAACGACATGCCGCCGTTGCGGATCGCCAGGATCTCCATCGGATCGGCGATGTACATTGGGAGATTGTAGAACAGCACGTAGCCGATCCGGCCGCCGAGCACGACGCCGAGCGCCACCCAGACGACGAGGTCGTCGATGTCGACGACCTGCGGGCGCTTCACCACGCCCCAGAGGCTGTCGGCCATGACGAGGCGGCGCGCGTAGTACCACCCGCCGATCAGGCCGGCGATGTAGGCGAGGGCGTACCATTTGATCGTGATCGGCCCGATCGCGAGCGCCACAGGATCGATGGCCGGAAAGGGCAGGGCGAGGAACGGCATCAGTCTCACCTCCGGGGCGGCCGGATTGGACGCCGGAGGGGCGACGCGTCAAGCCCGGCGGAGGATCACCAGATCCGCTCCACGATACCGTCGAAGACGGTGTCTGCGGAGATCAGCGGATACGCGTAGTGGAGTGCGGTGGCGGCGAGGAGGCGGTCGAACGGATCACGATGGTGCCAGTCCATCGTGCCACCGGTGAGGCAGATGGCGGGCAGCAAGTCGGCGACCCGGCCGCCTTGCTGATCGAGGAGAGCGACGAGCTGATCGACATACGCGGCCATCTGGGGCCATTTTCCGAGACGCACCTTCTGCGCGATCTCGAAGAACGAGATGGGACTGACTTCAACCGATCCCGCGCCGGTGATCGCCGCCCGCGCGCGGGCCGATAGCCTCGGATCGTCGGTCAGGCTCCATGCCCAAGTATGCGTATCGAGGAGAACGGCGGTCAAAGATCGCCTTCCCAGAGCGCGATCTCGTCCTCAGGGATCGGTTCGAGCCAATCCGGTCCTCGCCCCAGGGCAAGCGGAGGCAGAATGCCGACGCGGAACGAAGACGTCGTAATGGGAACGATGCGGGCTACGGGCCGGTCTGCCTGGGAAAGGATCACGTCCTCGCCCTGTGCGGCGGCTTCGATAAGTTGCGGAAGGCGGCCTCCGGCAGCCTCGACGCTGATGCGCATGATGGCGCTCGCTCACGGAATCTACGAATAGAGCCTACCTGCTCCACGATGGCGAGCAAGTCGGCGCTGCGTCCTCAATTCCGGAGGAACAGGAAACCGTGGCCGCCCGGCCCGCTACAGTAGGCCGCCGTGCGATCGGCGGAGATTCGCAAGCGCGGGCTTTCCGGACGGTCCGTCGCGAACAGGCGATCTAAATCAGTCGCTCCAAAAACATAGCGGGTCGCGGCCCGGTCGGCGGGCCCGAAGACGAGCCGCCGTTCGGTGGCGGGCACGCGATAATGCAGCAGTTCCACGTGCGGCGCCGGCTCCGGCGGTTCCAGCGCCAGCACATCGACCTGCGGATCGTCCAGGCCATCGAGGCGTGCCTGTTCCGGGCCCTGATTCAGGCCGCGTTCCGCCAGCGTGAGACCGAGGGGGCCGGTCAGGAAGGCCAGGGTCGCCCCAAGATCGGTGACGGTGATCGCCGAGTGATCGATCCCCAGAAACAGCCCCGGCGCCTCGCGCCAGCGGTCGGCCGGGGGGCCGCCGGGAAAGACGATCAGCTCCAGCGGGTGCCCGTCGGGGTCACGGAACTTGTAGGCGGTCACGCCCCCCGTGGATTCCGGCAGGCGCTGGGGACCGCCGCGGCTGATGGGAAGCGGGGATAGCGGCGCGAGCTGCGCCATCGCGGCCGCCATGTCGCGGACCGGGATCGCGAGATGCTGGAAGAACGGGTCGGTCGCCGCCGGATCGGCCGGGTAGGGCGCACCGGGCGGATCCACCGTGAGGAAGGTGACGGTCTGCGCGCCGAGCCGCATGCGCAGCTGCGTCGCGCGCCTGTCCCCGAGTCCCATCGCTTCCGCCTGCGCGGGGGGCAGGGGTTCCGGCGGCGCGATCCGCGCGAAGCCGAGCCCGTCCCGATAGAAGGCTTCCGTGACGGCGAGGTCCGCGACGGTGCGGCCGAACCCGATGAGCGCCCGCACCCCGCTCACAGGAGAGGAGCCCCCCGCACGTTCACGTAGATCGCGTAGAGCGCCTGCGAGGCGCAGAGGAAGAGGCGGCTGTTGTTGCGGCCGCCGAAGGTCAGGTTGGCGACCGTCGCGGGCACGCGGATCTTGCCGACCAGCTCGCCGCCCGGGTCGATGCAGTGGACCCCGTCCCCGGCGCTCGACCAGAGATTGCCATGCTCGTCGCAGCGGATCCCATCGGCATTGCCCGGTGCGATCGTGCAGAAGACGGCGCCCCCGGACAGGCCGCCGTCTTCGCCGACGTCGAACACGCGGACGTGCTGGAGCGGGTCGGTGTCGAACTGGAGGCCAGTCTCGACGATGTAGAGCCTGCGCTCGTCGTGCGAGAAGCACAGCCCGTTCGGCCCCTGGAAATCGTCGGCCACCACCCGCAGCGAGCCGTCGCGCGGGTCGAACCGGTAGACTGCGGCGGGCAGCTCGGAATCCTGCTTGCCGCCTTCGTAGTCGGTCTGGATGCCGTAGGGCGGATCCGAGAACCAGATCGTCCCGTCCGACTTGCAGACGATGTCGTTGGGCGAGTTCAGCCGCCGCCCCCGGTAGCGCTCCACGAGGCTGGTGATGCTTCCGTCGAGTTCGGAGCGGTGGATGCGCCGGCCGCGATGCGAGCAGGACAGCATCCGTCCCTGGCGATCGCGGGCATGGCCGTTCTCGAAGTCGCTCGCCGCCCGGTAGACGCTCAGGCCGGCAGAGTCGGACCAGCGCATCACCCGGTTGTTCGGGAGATCCGAGAACAGCAGCTCGTCGCGGTCGCCGAACCAGACCGGACCCTCCGTCCAGCGGAACCCCTCGGCGAGCTTCTCCAGCGGCGCGTTCGGCAGGATGTAGGCCTTGAAGCGCGGCTGCGTGAGGTCGAAGCCCTCCATCAGACCGGGCCTACTTGAAGCGGCCGGGCTGATTGACGGTCGGCTCGACCTGCAGGCCGGTCACGATCATGGTGCAGGGCTCGTCGCCCACCGTGCCGGACAGGTGGCCCTTCTTGCCGTCCCGCGCCTTCGTGTTCTGGTCCTCGCCCATCATCAGCTCGCCCGGGCCCATCTCGACCCGGTGGCCGTCCATGGTCTCGACGAACCAGCGCCCCGAGAGGATGGCGATCCATTGCGGCCGCGGATTCTCGTGCCACTCGCCCACCCACCCGACCGGCAGGACCGTGAAGGTCACGACCGACGGGGCCGGATCCATCTTGTCGTTCCACTGCGGCGCGGTCTCGGGGTTGATCCCCTCGAACTTGAACCGCTCGAGATGGAACAGCTCCTGGCGGCTCACCCCCTCCGCATCGGTGTAGACGTGCCAGTACGGCATCTTCGGAGGGGTCTGCTCGCTCATCGTCGCTCCTGCCGCGGCGGGACACTTGTTGTCCCACAACGGCCGGGCTTGGCGATGGTTCGCGCGCGGATGTCGGCGATCGGGACGGCCGACGTGCCGTCCCGAGGCCGGACCCGCCAGCGGCCCGCGCCGTCACATCTGCTCGGGGATCCGATCCGTCTGCGCGAGGTTCGAGAACCGGGTGATGTTGGCGTCGAATTGCAGCTCCACCGTGCCGGTCGGGCCGTGACGCTGCTTGCCGAGGATGACCTCGGCCTTGCCGTGGACGCGCTGCATCTCGGCCTCCCAGGCGAAGAACTCTTCGGTCCCTTCGCGGGGCTTCTTGTTGCCGACGTAGTATTCCTCACGGAACACGAACATCACCACGTCGGCGTCCTGCTCGATCGAGCCCGATTCGCGCAGGTCGGCGAGCTGCGGGCGCTTGTCGTCGCGGTTCTCCACCTGACGCGAGAGCTGCGACAGGCCGATGATCGGCACCGCCAGTTCCTTGGCGAGCGCCTTCATGCCCGTGGTGATCTCGGTCATCTCCTGCACGCGGTTGTCGCTGCGCTTGCCGGAGCCCGACAACAGCTGGAGATAATCGACGATCAGCAGATCCAGCCCCTTCTGGCGCTTCAGGCGCCGGGCCCGGGCGGCGAGCTGGGCGATCGAGATGCCGCCGCTCTGGTCGATGTAGAACGGGATCGTCTGCATGTCGCGGGCGGCATCGGTGATCTTGTAGAAATCTTCCGGCCGGATGTCGCCGCGGCGGATCTTATAGGAAGGGACGCCCGACTGCTCGGCGATGATACGGGTGGCGAGCTGCTCGGCCGACATTTCGAGGGAGAAGAACCCGACGATCCCGCCATTCACGGTCTTGGTCGTGCCGTCCGCCTGCTTCTCGCCGCGATAGGCCTTGGCGATGTTGAAGGCGATGTTGGTCACCAGCGAGGTCTTGCCCATGGCCGGGCGGCCCGCAAGAATGATCAGGTCGGAGGGCTGGAGGCCGCCCATCTTGGCGTCGAGATCGCTGAGGCCCGTGGCGATGCCGGAGAGCTTGCCCTCGCGCTGATAGGCCTTGGCGGCCATGTCGACCGCAGCGGTCAGCGCGTCGGAGAACTTCTGGAAGCCGCCGTCGTAGCGTCCGGCCTCGGCCAGTTCGTAGAGCCGCCGCTCGGTTTCCTCGATTTGGTCGCGCGGCGCCTGCTCCACGGGCGCCTCGTAGGCGCCGTTCACCAGATCCTCGCCGATGGTGATCAGCCGGCGGCGGATGGCGAGGTCGTAGATCGTGCGGCCGTACTCGCCGGCATTGATCACCGTGGTGGCGTCGGCGGCGAGCCGGGCGAGGTATTGCATCACCGTCTGGCCGCCGAAATCGGCGTCGCCCAGATAGGTCTTCATGGTGATGGGCGTGGCGAGCTTGCCCGCCTTGATCAGGGATGCCGCCACCGTGAAGATCTGCTGGTGGGCATCCTCCATGAAGTGCTCGGCCAGCAGGAAGTCCGACACCCGGTAATAGGCGTCGTTGTTCACCAGGATAGCGCCCAGCAGCGCCTGCTCCGCGTCGATGTTGTGCGGGGCGACGCGGTACTCGGCCTGGACCGTTTCGAGCTTGGCCGTGAGCGCATTGGGCAGGGCCATCGGCGGACGACTCCGTATCAGGCGCCGCGGCGGGCGCGCCAGGATCACACCGCACGACCTTGGCCTCGGTATGGTTACCGAAGCTTAGCCGACGGCCGGTTCTCCCGGGCCGGGGCGCGGAAAAGCGGACGCCCGCCGACTCTCGCGAGCGGCGGGCGTCCATGCTGGAACAAAACTGGAACGTGTCAAGTCTCGGGGGCAATCGTCCCCAGTGTTCACCGGTATACAGGGCTGGGGACGGTTCCCAGCCGAGCCCGAACGCGGCGCGTCCGGCGCCCGGCGCCCGGCCTAGGGCGTGGCCCGGTCCGATACCCGGCCCGCCATGTCCCGCACGCCCGACCGGCCCCGAAGCCGGTCGGATTATCTGCGGAAGAAATCAGCCGCGGTCGTCGGCACCCTCGCCGGCATCGGCCAGCGCCATGCCGACCTCGAGACCCAGGTCGTCGAGGTTGAACGCCTCGCGCTCGGTGACCGACTCGCCGCGGGCCTGACGCTCGGCCTCCTCGGGGCTGCGGGCGACGTTGACGGTGATCTCGACCTCGACCTCGGGGTGCAGCACCACCGGGACCTTATGGAGACCCAGGGTCTTGATCGGCTGGTTCAGGGTGAACTGGCCGCGGTCGACCGTGAAGCCCTCCTTCGAGACGACCTCGGCGAGGTCGCGGGTCGAGACGGAGCCGTAGAGCACGCCGGTCTCGCCCGACTGGCGGATCAGGACGAAGCTCTGGCCGTTCAGCTTCTCGGCGACGGCCTCGGCGTCCTTCTTGCGGTCGAGGTTGCGGGCCTCGAGCTGGGCGCGCTGGGCCTCGAAATGCTTCTTGTTGGCTTCCGTCGCGCGCAGAGCCTTGCCGCGGGCGAGCAGGAAGTTGCGGGCGAAGCCCGGGCGGACATTCACGGTCTCGCCCATCTGGCCAAGCTTGGCCACGCGCTCGAGCAGGATCACTTCCATGGTCTTTCTCCTTCAGGTGGTCGGCCGCTGAGGCCGGGGTCTCACGGCGCCGGGCTGTCCTTGGGACGCCGGCGGTCGAGGGCTGTATCGGCGAGGCCGAACAGGGTGAGGGCGACCAGGGCGATACCCTGGGTCACGAACAGGATCAGATACATGCCGAACAGCATCAGCCCGCGTCCGGGCCGGCCGCGGGAACGGTCGTGGAAGGCGGCGAGTCCCTGAAGGGCGAAGGCCGCGCTGAAGGCTCCGACCAGCGCGACGCCGAAGACGCCGACATAGCCGGGGGCGAAGCACATCGCGACGGCGGCCGCGAGCGCCGCGAGCGTCGAGCGCGGCATCGTGGTGGAGGGGATGTCCGGCCAGGGCCGCGGCAGGCGGCCCGAGATCTTCACGATCCGGGCCGAGGCCCAGAGATAGAAGGCCAGCAGTAGCGCGAGACCGTTCGCCGCCAAGGCCGGTACCACCCGGGCGAGGGCATCCGCGACCTCAGTCCGCGTCACGTCGGCCTGATCGTCACCGGTCTGCGGCGCCGGCTCGGGCGCGGCCGCCGCGTCCTGTCCGCCCGCGTCCTGTCCGGCCGTGCCTTGGCCGGCGGCGTCTTGGCCGGCGGCGTCGGAGCCGGTCGACGGCGCACCGGCGCGTCGGGTTTCGGCAGGGCTGCGGGTTGCAGGCATGCGCGTCTGCACCAGCGTCTGGGCGAGCCCGCGCAGCTGCGCATCGAAGGCCGCGTGATTCGGCGAGGACAGGACCGCGATGGCGATGAAGGCGAGGGCGGCCGTGGCGGCGATCCAGCCGAGCAGGCGGCCGGTCGGGTACCATTCAAGGCCGGCTTGCGTCTCGCGCCCGAGGAGCGTGAGGTAGGCGAGCCACCAGGCGGGGAGGGCGATGTAGGCCGCGAAGGCGAGCCCCATGAACGGGGCGATCACGAGGATCAGCACGAGGCTGCCGGTGGCCGCCGCCACGAGGGCGGCCTTATGGCTCCAGCCGAGGCCGACGATCAGGATCGGCAGCGGTGCCACGAGGTAGAGCAGGATCGCGAGGGGGGTCGCCTTCAGAAGCACCCCGAACAGGAGTGCCGAGACGAGGCCCGCGCCGATACCGATGCCGATATGCTGTGCCATGAATTCCGCTGTCCCGCTGCCGGTGCGGCAGGGTTAGAGGCACGGATACGCCCCAACGATCGGGCGGCGCGCGCCGCCCTCTGTGAGGACCGGCCCGGGCGAGAGCCGGGCCGGTCGGTTCGGTGACCTACTTGATCACGTAGGGCAGCAGGCCGAGGAAGCGGGCACGCTTGATCGCCTGGGCGAGCTCGCGCTGCTTCTTGGCCGAGACCGCGGTGATCCGCGACGGGACGATCTTGCCGCGCTCCGACACGTAGCGGGAGAGGAGCTTGACGTCCTTGTAGTCGATCTTCGGCGCGTTCGCGCCGGAGAACGGGCAGGTCTTGCGACGACGGAAGAAGGGACGGCGTCCGCCGCCTGCACCAGCACCGAAAGCCATGGGTTAGCCCTCCCCGCCGAAGCTGCGCTCGCCGCGGTCACCGCGATCGCCGCGGTCACCCCGGTCGCCGCCGAAGCCGCCACCACCGAAGCCCTCGTCATCCCGACGACGGCCGCGCTCGCGATCCTTGCGGTCGTCGCGGTCGCGCTTCTGCATCATGGCGGACGGCTCGGAATCGAGCTCCTCGACCCGGATGGTCATGAAGCGCAGCACGTCCTCGGAGATCTGCATCTGGCGCTCCATCTCGGCGATGGCGGCCGGCGGGGCGTCGATGTTGAGGAGCGCGAAATGCGCCTTGCGGTTCTTCTTGATCCGGTAGGCGAGGGACTTCACGCCCCACATCTCGATCTTCTCGAGACGGCCACCGTTCTGCTCGATCACACCCTTGTAGGTGTCGATCATCGTCTCGACCTGCTGGGACGTCACGTCCTGGCGGGCCAAGAGCACATGCTCGTAGAGAGGCATATCGGGCCTTTCATCGTCAAAAGGAGCCCGGCCGCCGGAGGGCGGCTGAGTCGGGCCGGTTCATCTCGCGAGACGCTCGGCGCCAAGCCCTTCGAGCCGATTTGCAGGCCCGAGCGGTTGATCGAAGGCGGAGACACCGGACGACGGGATCCGACAAGATCCCTATGCCGCAAGCAGCATTGTCCGTTCAGCCCCCGGCCGGAGCGAACGCGAGGGGCGGCGCATAGTCGGTTTTTGCCGCTCTGGCAAGTTCGCCGCGCGCTTCAGGCATCCCGGTGCGGCGCCGAAGCGGGCTTCGGAGCTGGCGCGCCACGCTGCCGGGCTCTTGGCAAGGCTCGTGCCGGAGGCCGCGCGGGGGCAGCGCCGTCCGGGCCTGATTCTGCGAGCGGACGGCGGGGCGGCCACGATCGGTCTCCGGATCCGTCGACGGGCACCGCGGCTTGCCGCTCGGGCGGTTCGATGACACAAGCGCGGCGCAGCTGGGGATCCCCGGCCGCGCTGGTTGTTCGGTAATTCTCCAGATCCGTGATGGCAGAGGCCCCATCTTCCGGCCCCTCCGAGGTCGGTCCCGTGCTGATCACCGGCGCGAGCGGCTTCCTCGGCTCAGCCCTGGTCGACGTCTTTCGCCGGGCCGGCTTCCCGGTGCGCATCCTCGTGCGCGCGTCGAGCCCGCGCCGCAACCTCACCTGGACCGACGTGGAGATCGCCGAGGGCGACATGCGCGACCCGGCGGCCGTGGCGGCGGCGATGCGCGGCCAGCGCTACCTGATCCACGCCGCCGCCGATTACCGGCTGTGGGCGCCGGACATGGAAGAGATCGTCCGCACCAACCGCGACGGCACGCGCCTGATGATGCGCGCGGCGCTGGAGGCCGGGGTTGAGCGGGTCGTGTACACATCGAGCGTCGCGACGATCCGGCCGCCGGCCGACGGCGTCACGCCCTCCGACGAAACCATGCCGCTGACGCCCGAGACCGCCATCGGCGCCTACAAGCGCAGCAAGGTCGTGGCCGAGCGGGTGGTCGAGGAGATGGTCGCCCGGGACGGCCTGCCGGCGGTGATCGTCAACCCGTCGACGCCGATCGGCCCCCGCGACGTCAAGCCGACGCCCACCGGGCGGATCATCCAGGAGGCGGCGCTGGGCAAGATGCCGGCCTTCGTGGATACCGGGCTCAACCTCGCTCACGTGGACGACGTGGCCCACGGCCATCTCCTGGCGCTCCGCAAGGGGCGGGTGGGCGAGCGCTACATCCTCGGCGGCGAGGACGTGTTCCTGTCGCAGATGCTCGCCGACATCGCCGGCATGGTCGGGCGCAAGCCGCCGACCGTGAACCTGCCGCGGGCCGTGGTCTATCCCGTCGCGTTCTTCGCCCAGCTCGCCGCCCGGGTCACCGGAAACCAGCCCTTCGCGACGATCGACGGCATCCGCATGTCGCGGTACCGGATGTTCTTCTCGGATCGGAAGGCGCGCGCCGAACTCGGCTACACGGCCCGGCCCTACCGCGAGGGCCTGTCGGACGCGATCACGTGGTTCCGTGAGGCGGGGTACCTCGCATGAGCACCCTCGAATCCGCCACCGCGACCCGTTCCGGCAAGGGGCACCGCGACGAGAACTTCCCCGTCGCCTCGCACCTGATCCACCCCCGCCATCGCGGCGCGATCCTGGCCTTCTACAATTTCGTCCGCGCCGGCGACGACGTGGCCGATCACGCGGAGCTGTCGCCGGAGCGCAAGATCGCGCTCCTCGACAGCCTGGCCGATTCGCTGACCGGCGCCGGTCCGTCCGATCCGGAGGCCGAGCCGCTCAAGCGCGAGCTCGCCGCCCGCGGCCTGCCGCCCCGCCACGCCCTGGAGCTCCTCGACGCGTTCCGCATGGACGCCCGCAAGAGCCGATACGCGGATTGGGATGAGCTGATCCACTACTGCCGCTATTCGGCCATGCCGGTGGGGCGCTTCGTCCTCGACGTGCACGGCGAGGATCCGGCCCGGGTCTACGGGGCCTCCGACGCCATCTGCGCGGCCCTTCAGGTGATCAACCACCTTCAGGATTGCGGCAAGGACTACGCCGCCCTGGACCGGGTCTACCTCCCGCAGGATTGCCTGGATCGGCACGGCGCCACGGTGGCGATGCTCGGCGAGGCCAAGGCGCCGCCGCAACTCCGGGCGGTGATCCGCGACCTGGCGCAGAGATGCCTCGACCTCCTCGACGAGGGCGCGGTCCTGCCGGATCTGATCGACGACCTGCGCCTGTCGCTGGAGATCGCCGCCATCCACCGCCTCGCCGTGGTGCTGAGCCGGGGCCTGCTGGAGCGCGACCCGCTCTCGGAGAAGGTCCATCACGGCAAGGCCGCCTTCGCCCTGACGGCCCTGGGTGGCGTCGCCGCCACCCTGGCACGCCGGCCCTTCCGCGGGCGCACGATCCGGGCCGCGGCTCAAGGAATCCGCTCGTGACCGCCACCGCCACGCCCGCCCAGAACCCAGAGAGCGCCGCCCCGGCGCTGCCCGCCGCCGGCTCCTCCTTCTATACGGCGATGCGCCTGCTGCCGAAGGAGCGGCGGGAGGCGATGTATGCCGTCTACGCCTTCTGCCGCGCCGTCGACGACGTCGCCGATGACGGCGGCAGCCGCGCCGTGCGGCAGGCCGAGCTCGACCGCTGGCGGGCCGATATCGACGCGCTCTACGCCGGCCGGCCCGCGCCGCGCGTGCGCGACCTCGTGGAGCCCGTGCGCCGCTTCGGCCTGAAGCGCGAGGATTTCCAGGCGGTCATCGACGGCATGGCCATGGACGCCGTCGAGGACATCGTCGCCCCCGACGCCGAAACCCTCGACCTCTACTGCGACCGGGTCGCAAGCGCGGTCGGCCGGCTGTCGGTGCGGATCTTCGGCATGCCGGAGGCGGACGGCATCCGGCTGGCGTGGCACCAGGGCCGGGCGCTCCAGCTCACCAACATCCTCCGCGACATCGACGAGGATGCGGAGCGCGGCCGGCTCTACCTGCCGCGCGAGAAGCTCCAGGCGATCGGCCTCACAGATCCGACGCCGGTCCAGGCGATCAGCCACCCGCGCATCGGCGAGGTCTGCATCTCCCTCGCCCGCGAGGCTGAGGAGCATTACGAGGCGACCTGGGAGATCATCCGCCGCAGCCCCCGCAAGGCCACCAAGGCCGCCCGGCTGATGGCGGCGGCCTATCATCTCTATCTCAAGGCGGTCGTCGACCGCGGCTGGGCGATGCCCCGGGCGCGGGTGAAGCCCGGCAAGCTCGCGCTGCTGGGCGTCGTCCTCCGGCACGGCCTGATCTGATGGGCACCGTCCACGTCGTCGGCGCCGGCCTGGCCGGCCTCTCCGCCGCCGTCGCCCTCGCGGAATCCGGTGTCCGGGTGGTCCTGCATGAGGCCGCCAAGCAGGCGGGTGGCCGCTGCCGCTCGTACTACGATCCGGCACTCGGCCTGACCATCGACAACGGCAACCACCTGCTGCTGTCCGGCAATGCCGATGCCCTGGGCTTCCTCAGGACCGTCGGTGCCCCGGCCGATGCGCTGACGGGTCCGGACACGGCGGAGTTCGATTTCGCCGATCTGAAGACGGGCGAGCGCTGGCGCCTGCGGCCCAACGCCGGGCGGCTGCCCTGGTGGGTGATGAGCCCGGCGCGCCGCGTTCCCGGCACCCGGGCGCGGGACTATCTGGCGCCCCTCGGCATCCTGCGGGCGGCCTCCGGCAAGGCGGAGGGCGCGGGCGGGACCATCGGTGCGCACATGGCCTGCGAGGGCCCGCTCTACCGGCGCCTCTGGCATCCGGTGCTGCTCGCCGCCCTCAACACCGAGCCCCGCGACAGCGATGTCGGGCTGGCGGCCCGGATCCTCCGCGAGACCCTGGGCGCCGGCGGGAAGGCCTGCCGACCCCTCGTCGCCGTGGAAGGCCTGTCCTACGCCTTCGTCGACCCGGCGATTCGCTATCTCACCGCGCGCGGCTCCGAGATCCGCCTGGGCCGGCGCCTGCGCGGGCTCGAGACCGTGGACGGTCGCGTCGGGCAGCTCGTGTTCGCGGATGGCGCCGAGAGCCTCGGCCCGGAGGACGGCGTCGTGCTGGCGCTGCCCCCGTGGGTGGCCCGGGAAGTGTTGCCCGGTCTCCTCGCCCCGACGGAATTCCGCTCCATCGTGAACGCGCATTTCGCGCTCGCTCCGAAGCCCGGCAGCCCCCTCGTCCTCGGCGTCGTCAACAGTCTCACGGAGTGGCTTTTCGCCTATCCGGACCGGTATTCGGTCACGATCAGCGGTGCCGACCGGCTTCTCGATGTGCCCCGCGAAGACCTCGCGCGGCAGATTTGGGCCGAGATCGCACAGTTGTGCAACCTTGCACCGGATCTGCCCAGCTGGCAGATCGTAAAGGAGAAGCGTGCGACCTTCGCGGCGACGCCGGCAGAAGCCGCGCGGCGCTCGGGGGCCGAAACCGCCTACGAGAATCTCGTCCTGGCAGGCGATTGGACTGCGACCGGCCTGCCATCGACGATCGAGGGAGCGATCCGTTCGGGCCAGACGGCCGCGCGTTCCTTGCGCGCGGCATCGGTCGTGCGCTCTGGAACCCCAGCGCGCGGCGCAGCTTGAGGCATGGCGTCCGCCGCGAGGCGGTCGTTCGAGGCGAGGACTATGAGAGAGGCCGTAAGCAAAGTCGAGGCGCTGCAGCGCTCCAAGACGCAGGGGATCGCGCTCGAGGACGTCGAGCGCGGCGTGGCACAGGCGACGCGCGCGCTGACCGACCTGGCGCATGACGACGGGCATATCTGCTTCGAACTCGAGGCGGATGCCACCATCCCGTCCGAGTACATCCTGTTCCACCACTTCCGCGGCACGCAGGTCCCTGGCGACCTCGAGGCCAAGATCGGCACCTACCTGCGGCGCACCCAGGGCCGTCACGGCGGCTGGGCCCTCGTCCACGAGGGGCCGTTCGACATGAGCTGCACGGTCAAGGCGTATTTCGCCCTGAAGATGATCGGCGACGACATCGAGGCGCCGCACATGCGCCGGGCGCGCGAGGGCATCCTGTCCCGCGGCGGCGCGGCCAACGCCAATGTCTTCACCCGCTTCATGCTGGCGCTCTACGGCGAGGTGCCGTGGCGCGCCGTGCCGGTGATGCCGGTCGAGGTGATGTTCCTGCCGAAGTGGTTCCCCTTCCACCTCGACAAGATCAGCTACTGGGCTCGCACCACCGTGGTGCCGCTGTTCGTGCTCCAGGCGACCAAGCCCCGGGCCCGCAACCCGCGGGGCATCAGCGTGCAGGAGCTGTTCATCACGCCGCCGGAGAGCGTCCGCTCGTGGCCGGGTTCGCCCCATGCCACCTGGCCCTGGACCCCGATCTTCGGCTTCATCGACCGGGTGTTGCAGCGGGTCGAGAACCACCTGCCGCGCAAGAGCCGCCAGCGGGCCATGGAAATGGCCCGTGCCTGGGTGAGCGAGCGCCTGAACGGCGAGGACGGCCTGGGCGCCATCTTCCCCGCCATGGTCAATTCGGTGCTGATGTACGAGGTGATGGGCTACCGGCCCGATCACCCGCAGGTCCGCGTCGCTTGCGACGCCATCGAGAAGCTCGTCGTCGAGAAGGCCGACGAGGCCTATGTCCAGCCCTGCGTCTCGCCGGTCTGGGATACGGCGCTGGCGAGTCACGCGCTCCTGGAAGCCGGCGGCCCCGAGGCCGAGGCCCAGGCCCGCGCCGGGCTCGACTGGCTGAAGCCCCGGCAGGTGCTCGACATCGTCGGGGACTGGGCGGCGCGCAAGCCGAAGGTCCGGCCGGGCGGCTGGGCATTCCAGTACGCCAACGCCCATTATCCCGACCTCGACGACACCGCCGTGGTGGTGATGGCGATGGACCGGGCCATGCGCCAGCACGGTCTGGTCGCCGGCATGCCGGACTACAAGGTCTCCATCGCCCGCGCCCGCGAATGGGTGGAGGGGCTGCAGTCGGAGGACGGCGGCTGGGCGGCGTTCGACGCCGACAACAACCACATGTACCTCAACCACATTCCGTTCTCGGATCACGGCGCGCTGCTCGATCCGCCGACCGCGGATGTGACCGCCCGCGTGGTCGGCATGCTGGCCCAGCTCGGCGAGACCCGGGAGACCTCCCGCGCCCTAGACCGCGGCGTGAACTACCTCCTGAACGACCAGGAAGAGGACGGATCCTGGTACGGCCGCTGGGGCATGAACTTCATCTACGGCACGTGGTCGGTGCTCTGCGCCCTCAACGCCGCGGGTGTCGATCCCGCCGATCCCCGCATCCAGCGGGCGGTGAACTGGCTGATCCGGATCCAGAACCCGGATGGCGGCTGGGGTGAGGACGCTTCCTCGTACAAGATCGACCCGGCCTTCGAGCCCGGTTCGTCCACCGCCTCGCAGACCGCCTGGGCGCTGCTCGCCCTGATGGCGGCCGGCGCGGTCGACGATCCGGCCGTCACCCGGGGCATCAACTTCCTCACCCGCACGCAGGGCGCGGACGGGTTCTGGAAGGAAGAGCGCTACACGGCCACGGGCTTCCCGCGGGTGTTCTACCTGCGGTATCATGGTTACCCGAAGTTCTTCCCGCTCTGGGCGATGGCGCGCTTCCGCAACCTCAAGCGCGGCAACAGCCGGCGCGTCCAGTTCGGCATGTGACGGCCTGCGGCCGGCCCGCAGGGCCGGCCGCGCCTCGCCGGATCGCAGCGCGTTCGACCGTTCCGACGACCGATCTGCGAGCCCGGTATTCCAGACGTGGCCTCCTCAGACAGCGACCCCGCGGGACCGGGCGAACCGCGTTCCGCGCCGGAGCCGGCCCAGACGCCGCCGCGACGTCCGCGCCGGCTTGCGGACCTGGCCGGACTGGTCCACCAGCGGGCCATGATCGATCCCACCGCACCCGTCCTGGCCGTCACCGGCCTCGCCCGCGAGCGCCGCATGGCGGCGGGGGAGGGGGTCGAGGCGGTGGGGGCCGGCGGCAACCCGCATCGCCTGCGTCACCTCCTCGACGCGCGCGTCTCCGCCGGCTGCCGGGCGGTTGTGAGCTTCGGCATCGCGGGGGGCCTCGATCCCTCCCTCAAGCCGGGTGACGTCGTCGTCGGTACCGGCGTGGTGAGCGAAGACGGGCGGCGTGCCGCCGATCTCGACCTCTCGGCGGCGCTCCTCAATCTCCTGTCCGGTTCCGGCGCGCGGGTGATCGCCGCCGATCTGACCGGTGTCGATACGGCCGTGCTCTCCGTCGAGGGCAAGACCGATCTGCGGGCCACCTCCGGCGCGGCCGCCGTCGACATGGAATCGCACGTGGCTGCGTCCTTCGCGGGCCGGCACGGCGTGCCCTTCGCGGCGCTGCGCGTGATCTGCGATCCGGCCGGTCAGGCGCTGCCCGCCTTCGCCGCACAGGCGCTCACGGCGGACGGCGAACCCGACATTGCGGCGGTGTTCTTCGCCTTCGCCCGCGGCCGGGCACGGCTGGGGGACCTGATGCGGTTGGCCCGTGACTCCAATGCGGCCTTCGCGTCGCTCGGACGCTGTCGCGCCCGGCTCGGACCGGGGCTGGGAATACCGGCTGCGGAGCGCTGAGACGTCAGAGCCCGTTTCTGCCAGCGGACGCGAAGCAGGCCGGTTTCTCGCTTCCCAGTGCGCGCCAGGACCATCGTGAGGGACGACAAAAGGCGCCGGCCTGTTCGGCCGGCGCCATTCGGAGGTCACCACGCGGCGGCGCGGGGGAGGGGCCCCGCGCCGGGAGGAGCCGGCCTCAGCCGTCCTTCTTGTTGAGCGAGACCGCCACGAACCGGGTCTGGCCCTTGCCGCTCTTCACCCGCATCAGCACGGCCTTGCGTCCGCTCGACTCGGCCGCCCGGATCTGCGTCGCCACATCCGACGGACGGGACACGCTCTGGCCGCCGACATCGAGGATCACGTCACCCGCCTCGATACCCTTGGCGGCAGCCGGCCCGTCGGGATCGACCTGCACCACCGCGACACCCTGATCCGACAGGCCGACATCGCCGGCCGGAGCGAGCTGCAGGCCGAGCCGCGGCTGGCCGTTGCTCGAATCCTCGTCACGGCTCGCCATCTTCGTGCCGTCGGTCGGCATCGTGCCCAGCGTCACCGTGGCGGTGTCGGACTTGCCGCCGCGCAGGTAGCTCAGCTCGACCTTGGCGCCGGGCTTCATGCCGGCGATCCTGCGCGACAGCTCGCGGGCGCTGTCCACCGTGTCGCCGTTGACCTTCTCGATCACGTCACCGGCCTTCAGCCCGGCCTTGGCCGCGGGGGTGCCGTTCTCGGCATGGTCGACGAGCGCGCCCTTGGCCTTGTCGAGGCCCAGGCCCTCGGCGATGTCCTGCGTCACGGGCTGGATCTGGACGCCCAGGTAGCCGCGGGCGACTTTCCCGTCGGTCCGGAGCTGATCGACCACCGCCTGAACGGTCTCGGCCGGGATCGCGAAGGCGAGGCCGACGCTGCCGCCCGACGGGGACGCGATGGCGGTGTTGACGCCGACGACCTCGCCGTTGACGTTGAAGGTCGGGCCGCCTGAGTTGCCCTTGTTGATGGGCGCGTCGATCTGCAGGAAGTCGTCGTACGGACCGGCGCCGATGTCGCGGCCGCGGGCCGAGACGATGCCGGCGGTCACGGTGCCGCCGAGGCCGAAGGGGTTACCGATCGCCACAACCCAGTCGCCGACCTGAGGCGCGGATTTGCCGAACTGCACGTAGGGGAAGTTCGAGCCCTCGGTGATCTTCAGCAGAGCGACGTCGGTCTTGGGATCCTTGCCGATGACCTTCGCGTCGAGGGTGCGGCCGTCGTCCAGGGTCACCTGCACGGTCTTGGCGTGATCGACGACGTGGTTGTTGGTGACCACGTAGCCGTCGGCCGAGATGATGAAGCCGGAGCCGACCGCGCCGCGCGGACCCTGGCGCTGGGGCTGCATCCCGCCGGGGCCGTTCTGGCCGAAGCGCTTGAAGAACTCGCGCAGCTGCGGCGGCACATTCTGAAGGTTGCGGCCCTGGCTCGGGCCGTCATCGTCGTCGCTGCTCGCGGAGTCGTCGAGCTTGACCTTCACCGAGACGACGCCCGGCTTCACCTTGTTGACGATGCCGGCAAACGAGCCCGGCGGATGCTCGGGGGCCTCGATCGGGGATTTCGGAAGGGCCTGCGCGTAGGCCGGAGTCGCGCTCGGCAGATAGCCACTGCCGATGGCACCGCCGGCGATCAGCGCGGCCGCCGCCACGGAGGCGAGGGCGCGGCGCGAGGTGCGGCCAGTGGGACGGGTCTCGGTCATGGGGGGCTCAACCTCTCGAAAATGATCGGGACGACGCCTGCGGTCGCGGCCGTCGATGGGATCTGTCTAGAGAGCGCCGCCTGACCCGGGCGTGGCGGTCAGATTACCGTTTGGACAGGTGGCCAAGCGGTCGCGGAGCCCCATCGCGATCCCGGCGGTGGCCTGCGATCGGAAGAGTGCGACGCCTCGATGCGGCACGGGACAGGCCCAGGCTTGTGCTGTCCGACACCGCGATTTCCGAGGGTCGGCCTTAAATCCCGCTGAGTTCGGCAGGCCGGCATAAGTTTCGGCGTTGCTCGATCCCAGTGTTCAGGCAGAGGGGATTGCAATGAAGACGCTGTTGGCCGCCGCCATGTTCTTCGGGCCGACTGTCGGCGCGCTGGCGGCCGACTCGTACGCGGATTACCGTGACTACTTTGACGCGAAGCCCGCCGTGGCAGATCACGCGCCGCGCGGCGGGTCCAAGAGGACATACGGCGTCGATACGCGCCGCCCTGGCGACGATCGCACCGCCAAGTCGGCGACCCACCTGCGGCCCGGCTACTGGAACCAGGCCGGCGGCTATGTTCCGCCGGACTATTCCACGCATCCGCGGGCCGCGTCGCAGGACGGGTTCTGGAGCCCGAACGACGCGTCGGCCGCCAACTGGGCCGGGCCGCGGGCCTTCACCGGCACCCTCGGCACCCGCCGCTGACGCAGGGCCGTCCGGGTGACGGCGCGCTGCCGGTCCCGCCGGCGCAGGGCGCCGAGCCCGGGCCTCAGCGGCCCGGGACGGGCGCTCAGTCCCCGCTGAGCCGGACCAGAGCCTCCTCGATCTTCACGAGCCGCGCCGCCTCGCTGTCGCGCCGCTCCCGGTTCTCCTCGATGATCTCCTCGGGCGCCCGGGCCACGAAGTCGGCATTGCCGAGCTTGGCGTCGATCTTCTTGATCTCGCCCTGCGCCTTGCCCTGCTCCTTCTTCAGGCGGGCGACCTCGGCGGCGAGATCGACGACGCCTTCCAGGGGCAGTGCGGCGACGCTCCCGCGCACCAGCAGCTGAACCGAGTTCTTCGGCGGCGCCTCCGCGAAGGTGATGTCCGACAGGCGCGCGAGGCGCAGCAGCGTGTCCCGCCATGCCTCCACCCGCGCCCGGACCTCCGGGGCCGCGCCGACCATCACCAGCGGGATCTGCGCGGCGGCCGGGACATTGGTCTCGGACCGCGCCGAGCGGATCTGGCTGACGAGATCGACCACGAACCCGACCTCGGCCTCCGCGGCCGCATCGGCGAGGCCGCCGAGGTCCGGCCAGGAGGCCAGGGTCAGGAGGCCCCGCTCCGGCAGCTCGGCCCCCTTGATCGCCCACAGCTCCTCCGTGAGGAAGGGCATGAACGGGTGCAGCAGCTTGGCGACCTGATCGATCAGGAACGCCACGCTCGCCTGTGTCTCGGCCCGGATCGCGGGGTCGACGCCCTCGCCCTGGAGCACGGGCTTGGCGAGTTCGAGATACCAGTCGCAGAAGATGTTCCAGACGAAGCGATAGGCGGCCGCCGCGGCGTCGTTGAAGCGGAAGGCCTCGAGGGCACCCGTGACCTCGTCGACTGCGCGCGCGGCCTCGGTGAGCGCCCAGCGGTTGATCGCGCCGGTGGCGGAGCGCGGATCGAAGGCCGGGTCCAGGCGGCAGCCGTTGAGCTCGGCGAAGCGGGCGGCGTTCCAGAGCTTGGTCGCGAAGTTGCGGTAGCCCTGGACCCGGTCGGTGGACAGCTTGATGTCGCGGCCCTGGACGGCCAGCGCACAGAGGGTGAAGCGCAGGGCGTCGGCGCCGACCTGATCGATCAGCTCCAGCGGATCGACGACGTTGCCCTTCGACTTCGACATCTTCGCCCCCGACGCGTCCCGCACCAGCGTGTGCAGGTAGACCGTGTCGAAGGGGGCCCGGTCGGTGAGGTGCAGGCCCATCATCATCATCCGGGCGACCCAGAAGAACAGGATGTCCTTGCCGGTCACCAGGGTGTTGGTCGGGTAGAAGCGGCCGAGTTCCGGGGTCGAATCCGGCCAGCCGAGGGTCGAGAACGGCCAGAGGGCCGAGGAGAACCACGTGTCGAGGACATCCTCGTCGCGGGTCAGCGCCACGGAGCGGCCGTGCTTCGCCTCGGCCGCTTCCAGCGCCTCCGCCTCGCTCTCGGCGACGAAGATGCCGCCCTCCGCGTCGTACCAGACCGGAATCTGGTGGCCCCACCAGAGCTGGCGGGAGATGCACCAGGGCTCGATGTTGGTGAGCCACTGGAAGAAGATCTTCTCGTAGTTCTCGGGCACGAACTTGGTCTGCCCGTCGCGCACCGCCTGGAGGGCGCGCTCCGCGAGCGGCTTGACGTTCACGTACCACTGGTCGGTCAGGTAGGGCTCGATGACCACGCCGGACCGGTCGCCGTGCGGGACCGCGTGGGTGTTCGGCTCGGTCGCGCGCAGGAGCCCGCGCGCCTCCATCAGCGCGACCACCGCCTTGCGCGCCTGCGCCCGGTCGAGGCCGTGGAGCGCCAGGGCCTCCGGCTCGGGCGAGGTCCCGTCGAAAAAGGCCGCATTGCCCTCGAGCAGCATCCGCCCCTCGGGGTCGAGGATGTTGATCACGCCGAGTCCCTGGCGGCGGCCGACATCGAAATCGTTGAAGTCGTGGGCGGGGGTGATCTTGACCGCGCCCGTCCCCTTTTCCGGGTCGGAGTAGGTGTCGGCGACGATCGGGATCAGCCGCCCGACCAGCGGCAGGCGCACGCGCTTGCCGACCAGCGCCGTATACCGCTCGTCCTCGGGATGGACCGCGACGCCGGTATCGCCCAGCATCGTCTCGGGACGGGTGGTCGCCACCGTGATGACCGCCCCGGTCTCGGTTCCGGTCTCGTCGACGACCGGATAGTCGAAGTGCCAGAGATGGCCCTTCGTCTCGATCTGCTGGACCTCCAGGTCCGAGATCGCGGTCTGGAACTTCGGGTCCCAGTTCACCAGCCGCTTGTCGCGGTAGATCAGGCCCTGCCGGTGCAGGTCGACGAAGGTCTTAAGGACGGCCCGGCTCAGGCCCTCGTCCATGGTGAAGCGCTCGCGGGACCAGTCGCAGGAGGCGCCCAGCCGCTTCAGCTGGTTGACGATCGCGCCGCCGGATTCCGCCTTCCAGGCCCAGACCTTCTCGACGAAGGCCGCGCGGCCGATCTCGCGGCGGCCGGGCTCCTGATGCTCCATCATCCGCCGCTCGACCACCATCTGGGTGGCGATGCCGGCATGGTCCGTCCCCGGCTGCCAGAGCACGTCCTTGCCGCGCATGCGCTCGAAGCGGCAGAGGATGTCCTGCAGGGTGTTGTTGAGGGCGTGGCCCATATGCAGCGAGCCCGTCACGTTCGGCGGCGGGATCACGATGCAGTACGGCGGAGCCCCGGCGCGCTCGGGCCGGCCGGCGCGGAAGGCGTCCGCCTCGGCCCAGGCGGCGGAAATCCGCGCCTCGACGGAGGTGGGCTCGAAGGTCTTGTCCATCATCGCGGGTACGGGCCGGCGCTTGTCCAAACGGGGTTGGCCCCGCTTTCGACCGTCACGCCGCTCCCGTCAACACGCGGACGGCGGCTCGCGGCCACCGTACCCAGGCCGCCGGCTCAGCGGCCGCGCGAGACCCGCTCGATCTCGGCGCGCACGAGGCGCTCGACCACGGCCGGCAGGTTGTCGTCGAGCCAGGATTTCAGCATCGGCCGGAGCATCTCCTTGACGAGATCCTCCAGGGTCCGGGCGTTCTGCGTCAGCACGGTATGGGCCAGCAGGTTGAACGCGCCGCTGACGCTGGCGTCGGTCGCCGGGGAGACCAGGGCCTCCCGCTCCGGCTCCGGCTCCGGCGCGCGCACGGCCTGGAGCACGGGCTGCGGCCGCGGCGGTGCCGGCGGTTCCGGGATCGGATCGGGCTCCGGTGCCGCGGCGACCGGGTCCTCGAAGTCGATCGCGTCGAAATCGAGCAGGTCCGGAGCAGGTTCCGGCTCCGGCTCCGGCTCGACCACGCGCGGGCGCGTCACCGGCTCGGCGACCTCAGCGAGGTCGAGCACGTCATCGGGCTCCGGCGCGACCGTCGTCTCGGCGGGCTTGGCGGCCTGATCGTCGGCGATGATCCTGCGGATCGACGCGAGGATCTCTTCCATCGAAGGCTCGTGCGCCTTATCGGCAGCCTTGTCCTGGAATTTCGTGTCCGGGATCTTTGGGCTTGCTGCACTCATCGGCAGGCGCACTCGGGCATGGGAGACTGGAACGCGACCCGATCGGATCGTTGTTCAATCAGTATTCCATGCCGTTTCGTGGCGGCAAGCGTGCCCGCAACACACTCCCCGTGGAAAAGCCCTCAGCGACCGTCCGGCGTGCGCAGACCGAACCACAGATCCTTGACCTGATCGAAGTGGACCTTGGCGCTGTAATATTCGACCGGCAGTGCCGTGAACCGCGCGGTGAGTTGCCCGATCGCCTGGACCACGCCGTAGGAGAAGATCACGCGGTCGCGTTGGGCGACGATGAGGTTCACGCGGGAGTTCAGCAATTCCTGCTGCGCATTCAGCACGTCGAGGGTGGTGCGCTGGCCGACGCGGGCCTCCTCGCGCACGCCGTTCAGCGCCACCTCGTTGGCCTGGACCTGGGCCTGGGCGGCGATGACCTGGGCCTTGGCGGCTTCCAGGCGACCCCAGAAATCGACGATCTGGGCGCGGACCTGATCGCGGACCTGATCCACCTGGATGCGCGTCTGGCCGACGGTCTCCTTCGCCTGCCGGATCTGCGCGTAGGTCTGGCCGCCCTCGTAGATCGGGATGTTCAGCCGGCCGCCCACGAATCCGACGAAGAAGCTCTGGTTCGGGCCGGTCTGGTCGTAGACCTGACTGAGGGAGCCCTGCAGGCTGACCTGCGGCGCCAGCTGACCTTCCAGCACCTTCACCTGCGATTCGGCCGCGTCGACCGCGTGGATCGCCGACACGATCTGCGGATGCTCGCGGAGGCCGATGGCGATGGCGGCGTCCAGGCTGTGCGGAACGAACCGGTCCAGCGGCCGGCCGGGCGCAAGCTGGCGCGGCTCGACACCGATATTCTGCCGGTAGATGCCGATGCTCGTCCGCAGGGCCGATTCCGCCGCGCTCACCTGCGAGCGGGCACCCGCGAGACGGGCCTCGGCCTGGGCGACATCGGTCCGCGTCACCTCGCCGACGTTGAAGCGGTCGCGCGTCTGGCGCAGCTGCTCCTCCAAGACCTCGACGTTGTTCCGGTTGAGTTCCAGCGTCGCCGTGTTGCTGAGCACGTTCATGTACGACTGAACGGCGTTGTAGAGCACGGTCAGCTCCGTGTAGCGCAGCGTCTCGCGCTGGCTGTACACGGTCGACTCGGCGCGGCGGGTCAGGTTGTCCGTCTGGAAGCCGTTGAACAGCGTCTGCGAGACCGTCAGGCTCGCGGTGCTCGGCAGGTAGGTGGTCCGGACAGTCCGCTTGGAGGTGATGGTCTGGGCCGAGGCGATCTCAGCCGTGCTCGATGTCGCCCCGGCTCCGCTGGTCGCCGACGTGCCGGCCACGCCGGACGAGCCCGCCCCGATGTCGGTCGTGCCGACACCCGTCGTGCTCGTTCCGACGCCGATCCCGGTGCCGCCCGTAACGCCGCCCGTGGTGCCCCCGAGACCGGCTGTGCCGGTCGCCGACGTGCCGGTGCTGGCCGAGCCTGCCGCGGCCGCGGCGGTGCTGGAGCTGCGGGTCTGAAGGTACTGGACGCCGATCTGCGCCCCGAGATTGACCTGGGGGCGATAGCCCGACTGCGCGATCGCGACGCTCTCGTCGGTCGCGCGCACGCCGGCGCGGCTGGCGTTGAGGCTTGGATTGCCCTGATAGGCTTTCGCGAGCGCGCTTTCGAGTGTCTCGGCAGACGCCGGCATCGCTGCCAGAATCGCGAGCCCGGAGACCATCCCGACCAAACGGAATGTCGAGCAACTCGCTTGTGGACGTCGTGTCACGATGAACAAGCCCTTGCGGTCTCTTTCGGTTCGGATGTCCGAGACGAAAACGGCCAAGGTACGGCGTTTCGCTCGTCTCCGATCAAGCCCGCCCCACCGTCACGCTTAGCGCAAACCGGGCGCTTTGGCTCGCCCCGGCTTAGGGATGGCGGCGGAAAGTCCGGCGTTGGGGCATTAAGGTGACACATCCGGTCTCCGTTACCCCGCGTGCTGGGCTGTTACGGTAAGTGCCGTCCCGAATACCGTATCGCTGCAAATATAAATGGCTGTGGATCAGCAACGTCCGCGCGCCGCCCGAGACGGGGCCAGCTTTGCCACCCGGGAGGGGAGCCGGGTTTCGGGCACCCGATTTGTGGCGGGAGACGGATGTCGGGCGTCGCGTTCACCGCCCGGTTCGGGACCGGCTCGCGGGCGCGCAAGACAGGCGGCCGAGAGAGCCGCCATCCACGGCCGCCATCGACCGCCGCACGGTCGTCGCATCTCGCAGGATCCGCGACCATTCCGGCCACCGAGGGGACGTGTCACGCGGGCGGGACGACAGCGTACGGGTTGATCCGGTCAGAACAGGATGTTCCGGCGCGGGGTGTCGTCCGAATTGAGTATTCGATGGAATCGAACCCCGGCAGTAGCGTCCACTCACCGGGCCGGTTCGGTGCCGGTCGTTCGGGTCGGTGCGCGGAACGGATCCAAAGGCCCTGTAAGCCGGGGCGGCCGGCGATCCGTCGGCCATCACCGTGCGAACATCCGGGTCAGCGGGGCGGCGCCGTGGTGGAGGGTTTCATCGTGGACGAGAACGATCCGCCCTGGGACACCGATCCCCTCTGGTATGACCGGGCGGAGTCCGGGCCGGCACCGGGTCCCGTCCTCGAATGTCTGGCGTGGCTGTTCCTGCTGGCGGTCGCCGTGGTCGCCGGGCTGGTCTGGCTCTACGGAGTTCCCGACCGCCTGTGGCGCGCGGCGACGCGCCGGTTCCTGCGCCGCCGGCCGGCGGGCGCGAAGCGCTTCTGATCCGGTTCGGAAGCTCCGCGGCGACTGCGGGTTTCAGGCCGCCGCGATGCGCGTGACGAGCAGCGTGTCTTCCATGGCCTCCACCGGCATCGGACGGCCGAGATAATAGCCCTGCAGGAACGGGCAACCCATCGCCTGGAGGATGTGCAGGTCGTCGACCGATTCCACGCCCTCCGCCACGACGTCGAGACCGAGCAGGCGCCCGAGGCCCAGGACGGCGAGGACGAGCCCGCGCTTGTCGTCGCATGTGCCGAGCCCGGTCACGAAACTCCGGTCGATCTTGATCCGATCCGCCTTGAGCTGCCGCAGGGAGGAGAGCGACGAGTAGCCGATGCCGAAATCGTCCAGGGTGATCCGGATGCCGGCGCGCGACAGGGCCTGCAGCTTCCCCTGAACCGCGCCGATGTCGAGGGCGGTCTCCTCGGTGATCTCGATCTCGAGCATGGTGGGCGGCAGGTCGAGCAGGCCCAGGCGCTCGATGATGATCTCGTCCACCGGAACCTGCGCCATCTCCCGGGGCGAGACGTTCATCGCCACGCGGACCCCATCGAGGCCACGGCTGCGCAGGATTTCCAGCATCGCGCAGACCTGCTCAAGGATGTAGCGGAGCAGCGATTCGGTCAGGCCCGCCATCGCGGCGGCGGCGATCAGGTCCGGCGGGGCGATCCAGCCGAGCCGCGGATGCTCCCAGCGGATCAGCGCCTCCAGCCCGACCAGCGTGTGGCCATCCGCGGCGTAGATCGGCTGAAACCAGACCCTGGGCGCGTTCTCGACCAGGGCCTGCGACAGGTCGCGCTCCAGGTCGCGCCGCATCTGCAGGCCCTCGCGCAGGCCCGCATCGAACACCCGGAAGCGATTCCGGCCTCCGGCCTTCGCGGCGTAGAGGGCCTCGTCGGCGCAGCTCAGCATCTCGGTCAGACTGGGCTCCGGACCGGCATGGACGCCGATGCTGACCCCGAGCCGGCCCGCGTCGAAACCGTCGAACGGGTGTGCCACGGCCGTGATGAAGTTGGCCGCCATGACGTCGTGGGCCAGACCGGAGGTGGCGGGATCGTAAAGCACGGCGAATTCATCGCCGCCGAGCCGGGCCGCAAGGCCGTTCTCCGGCAGCGCATCCCTCAGCCGGCGCGCCACTTCGACGAGCACCCGGTCGCCCGCCTTGTGTCCGTAGACGTCGTTGACGAACTTGAAGCCGTCGAGGTCGAGCAGCAGCAGGCTGAGCGTCCCGCTGTAGAGCCGGCTTTCCGCCGCCTGGAGGAATCCCGCGCGGTTCAGCAGGCCGGTGAGGTCGTCGTGCGTGGCGCGCCACCGCATCTCGTCGACGAGGGCGCTGGCGCTGGCATGCGCTTCGGCCCGCGACCGGGCGAGGGCATGGGCCTCGTTCTTGAGCCGGCTCGCCTGGCGGAACACGGCCTGGCTCCGGAACGCGGTGTGCGTCAGCGCCATGAGATAGAGGGCGACGCAGGCCGCAAGGCAGTTCCGGTCGAAGTCACCCGCATAGGTCAGGCAGACGGAGACCGACAGCAGCGGCAGAGCGATGAAGGCGATCGGAATGCGCGCATAGGCAATCCCGTGCGTCACCGCCCCGGCGGTCACGCCGCAGGTGATCGTGAGATAGAACAGGGTCTCGGGCGAGGTGTAGCCGGCGGACAGGAGCGGCTGGCAAGCCCAGACCAGGCCGGAGAGAAACGCCGCGAGCGTGCAGACGCGCAGGTGCCGGTCGACGGAGCGCGCGGCGGTCGCGGCCAGGCTCGGCGTCATGTCGGCGGTCAGCGCGAGGCCGAGGCAGGGGATCCGACACAGCACGATCCGCAGGAGATTGACGCAGGTCGATGCCGCAAACCAGGCGGCCCCCAGGGCGCCGTGCCCGCTCTGATAGGCGACCAGGATGCTCGCCAGCCCGAGCAGCATGTTGACGGGGATGGCCGCCAGCACGGTCCCGCGCATGGCCTCGAGCTGGTCCCGCCGGACTAGCGCGTCCCACCTCGGATCCGCAGGGTCGAGAGATTCACCGGAGCCGGGTGAGCCTGGCCCGGATCTCTCCTGGTCCCAAGCGATCATCATATGTCCACTCAAAGCTGAGCGACTCATGACAGCGAATCGTTAGATATCGTTGAACGATCATCGACCACCGCAAGCGATCTCGATCTTTTCGCGCTGCGGATGCGCAGAAGCGCCGGCACGCGGGGCATTCCGGCCGCGCCCGAAAGCACCATATCGACACCCGGGCCGCTCCCGGGCCCCGGATCGTCCATGGCCCTCACCCGCGACCTGCTCGATATCCGGACGATCTACCACGAGCCTGCCGTCCGCGACTTTCCGCTCGGCGGGGAGATCCTGGCCCGTTTCCCGGACGCCGAGCGCATCGTCGTGCCGTCGCACTGGAACATCCCCGAACTCCACGGCAATGCGGGATCGGTGGAGGATTGGGTGCGGATCAAGCGCTCGACCCTGGTCCTCGGCGTGAAGAAGGGTCTCGCGATGCGTCCCAACGGCCGCAGCGCCCATTTCATCGCGCCCTCGACCTCCAACGGCTGCGCCATGGCCTGCGCCTATTGCTACGTGCCGCGCCGCAAGGGCTTCTCCAACCCGATCTCGCTGTTCGTGAACGTCGAGCAGGCCTGCGCGGCGATCGCCCGGCACGCCGGCCGTCAGGGACGCCTGCCGGCGCCGGATCCGATCGATCCGGAATACTGGGTCTACGACATCGGCGAGAACGGCGACCTCTCGGTTGATGCGGCGGTCAGTGGCGGCGTGCGCGCCCTGATCGCGCTGTTCCGCACCCTGCCCAACGCCAAGGCCTCCTTCGCCACCAAGGCCGTGAACCGCGATCTCCTGGCCTACGATCCGCAAGGCAAGACGCGCATCCGCTTCTCGCTCATGCCGGCGCGGATCGCCCGGATCGTGGACGTGCGCACCGCCCCGATCCCGGAGCGGATCGCCGCCATCGACGACTTCGTGGCCGCCGGCTACGAAGTCCACGTCAATTTCTCGCCCGTGATCCTTTACGAGGACTGGGAGGCGGACTGGCGGGCCCTGTTTGCCGAGATCGACGCGACCCTGTCCGACGCCGCCAAGGCGCAGCTCAAGTGCGAGATCATCATGCTGACCCACAATGCGGATCTGCATGCGGTCAATCTCGGCTGGCACCCGAAGGCCGAGGACCTGCTCTGGCGGCCGGACATTCAGGAGGCGAAGGTTTCCGAGGGCGGGGGCACGAACCTGCGCTACCGGGCCGGCTGGAAGGGCCGGTGGCTCGTCCGGTTCAAGGCCCTGCTGGCCGAGACCATGCCCTACTGCACCGTGCGCTACGCGTTCTGAGGCCCCGGTCGCTGAACTTCCCGCCGCGCCCGGCGTTGCCGCGCCAGCGCAGAGGGGATCGTCCATGGGGATGCACGAAGATCATATCCGCGAGGCGGTCGCCCTCGCCGAGGCCAATGTCGAGGCCGGCGGCGCCCCTTACGGCGCGGTGATCGTGCAGGACGGCACCGTGCTGGTCCGCGCGGCCAACACCGTGCACGCCACCAACGATCCGAGCGCCCATGCCGAGATGGTTGCGCTGCGCGAAGCCAGCCGCCTGCTCGGCCGGCGCGATCTCGGCGACTGTGTGATGTACGCGAGCGGCCGCCCGTGCCCCATGTGCCACGCGGCGATGCGGCTTGCCGGCTTCAAGGAAGGCTATTTCGCCTTCTCGGCCGAGGAGGCCGAGACCTACGGTGCCGGCAGCGCGACGATCTACGCCGAACTCTGCCAGCCCCTCGATGCGCAGCCGATGCGGATCAGCCAGATCCGTCCGCCGGGCGATTCGCCCTACCCGGCCTGGAAAGCGCGCCGGACAGCCTGATCCGAACTCGCCGGACTCAATGCGTCCACGGCGCCGTGCGGTTGAATTTGAAATTGTCGGAATAGGACAGGCCCTTGCGCTGGACCACTTTGGCCGGCTGCTCGACGCGGAAGGCGATGCCCTCGCGCTTCGCGTAGGCGACGGCCTCCGCCTCGGTGTCGAATTCCAGGCGGACCTGCTGAAGCATGTCGGAGGAGCCGTTCCACCCCATCAGCGGATCGATCTCGCGCGGGCTGGTCTGGTCGAATTCCAGAACCCACTGCTTGGTCCGGGCGAGGCCAGACTGCGTGGCATCCCGAGACGGACGGAAGATGCGGGCGCTCGGCATCGGACTCGACAAGCTCCTGATCGAATGGTCGGGGCGATAGGATTCGAACCTACGACCCCCTGGTCCCAAACCAGGTGCGCTACCAGACTGCGCTACACCCCGACTGCCACACGGCCTCAATGCCGTAGCGGTTCCGCCGGTCCCCCGCAAGGCGCGGCACGCCGGTGGCCCATTCCCCCGCCTGCGTGCTTCCGGCGCGCCCGCAGCGCCCGGCCGACTTGTCAGACAATTCACGGGGCGATAGCGTCCGATTCGGGACGAGGGCCGGGCCTCCCTGCTGACGAACCAGCGTCCACCATCACTGGGGGGTGGAGGATGGGGCGTTAAGGATCGCCGCGCCGGGAACACCGGCCCTCGTCGCCACCGTCGGGCCTTCGGCCATGCGGGGGCGGTTGTTGGCCCTTGATGACCCTTGCCGGCGGGCGCCGAAACCGCGACGATCGCCGCGAGCGACATGGACCTTCCCGTGTGGACACCGAGCCCGCGCTATCCCGATCCGGCGGTCGAGATCCTCGACGACGCCTTCGCCCGTTACCGGGTGTTCAACACGGCGGTGGAGCGCCTCGCCACCGGCTTCCGCTGGTGCGAGGGCCCGGTCTGGTTCGGCGACGGTCGCTACCTGCTGTGGAGCGACATCCCCAACGACCGCATCCTGCGCTGGGATGAGGAGAGCGGCGCGGTCGGCCTCTACCGGAAGCCGTCCGGCTTCGCCAACGGCAACACCCGCGACCGTCAAGGGCGGCTCGTCACCTGCGAGCACGGGAACCGTCGGGTCACCCGGACCGAGCATGACGGCGCGATCACCGTGCTCGCGGACGCGTTCGAGGGCCGGCGGCTCAACTCCCCCAACGACGTCGTAACGGCCGCCGACGGTGCGGTCTGGTTCACCGATCCGCCCTTCGGCATCGCGGGGTTCTACGAGGGCGCCCGCGCGGAGGCCGAACTGCCGCAGAACGTGTATCGGCTCGACCCGGTTACCGGCGTGCTGGAGACGGTGGCCACCGACCTCGCCGGCCCCAACGGCCTGTGCTTCTCCCCCGATGGCCGCGTGCTCTACCTCGTGGAATCGCGCGGGCGGCCGACCCGGCGGATCGTCGCCTACGACGTGGCCGGCGGCCGTGCCCTTTCGGGCCGGCGCGTGCTGATCGATGCCGGGCCGGGCACGCCGGACGGGCTGCGCTGCGACGTCGACGGCAATCTCTGGTGCGGCTGGGGCATGGGTGACGACGCCCTGGACGGCGTCATGGTGTTCAATCCCGACGGCCGGCCGATCGGGCGCATCCGGCTGCCGGAGCGCTGTGCCAACCTCTGTTTCGGCGGCCGGCACCGCAACCGCCTGTTCATGGCGGCGAGCCAGTCGCTCTATGCCCTCTACGTCGAGGTCCAGGGCTGCGCCGGCGGATGAGGCCAGGCCGGGATACCGCGGCTCGCCCGCGCCGCCGGTTGCGTGCTTGACCGGAGCGCCGCGCCGACCCACTTCCCGTCCGCCGGGGCATAACGGGACACCAGCCGATGATCGAACTCCACTACTGGCCGACGCCGAACGGCCATAAGATCACGATGTTTCTCGAAGAGGCGGGGCTTGCCTACCGCATTCACCCGGTAAATATTGGTAAGGGCGAGCAGTTTAATCCGGATTTTCTCAAGATCGCGCCCAACAACCGGATGCCGGCGATCGTCGACGATGAGCCGGCCGGCGGCGGCGCGCCGGTCTCGCTGTTCGAATCGGGAGCGATCCTGCTCTACCTCGCCGAGAAGACCGGGCGCTTCATCCCGGGGGATCTGCGCGGCCGGGCAGAGGTGCTGCAATGGCTGTTCTGGCAGATGGGTGGCCTCGGCCCGATGCTCGGCCAGAACCACCACTTCTCGCAATATGCGCCGGAGAAGATCGACTACGCGATCAAGCGCTACGTCAACGAGACCAACCGGCTCTATGGCGTCCTCGACCGGCGCCTGGCCGATCGCGCCTTCGTCGCCGGCCCTGATTATTCCATCGCCGACATGGCCTGCTACCCCTGGATCGTGCCCTACGAGAAGCAGGGTCAGAACCTCGATGACCACCCGAACCTGAAGCGCTGGTTCACGGCGATCGCCGAGCGGCCGGCCACGCAGGCGGCCTATGCCCGCGCCCCGGAGGTCAATCCCGACTACGGCAAGACCATGAGCGAGGACGCCAAGAAGGTGATGTTCGGCCAGACCGCTTCCAGCACGAAGCGCTGACCGGGACATGACCGAGGCCGCGCCTGCCCTGCCGCTGGAGGTGATCCACCGCGGCTGGAACACCTTCGGCATCGCCACGCTGACGCTGCCGGACGGGAGCACCGTTCGGCGGGCGCTGGAGGATCACGGCGAGGCGGCCTGCGTGCTGCCCTACGATCCCGTTCGGCGCGTGGCGCTGCTCGTGCGGCAGGCGCGGGTCGGTCCGGCCTTCTGGGGCGAGCCGGCCGATCTCGACGAGGCGCCCGCGGGCGGCCTCGACGGCGCCGCGCCGGAGGAGACCGCGATCCGCGAGGCGATGGAGGAGGCGGGCGTCCGCCTCCGGGATCTCGAGCCGGTGGCGCATGCCTACAGCATGCCGAGCATCTCTTCGGAGCGGCTTTGGCTCTACCTTGCGCCCTACAGCGCCTCCGACCGGGTCGGATCCGGCGGCGGCCTCCACGAAGAGGGCGAGCAGGTTCTCGCCCTCGAAGTGCCCCTCGCCACGCTGGGCGATCAGGCCCGCGCCGGTCGCCTGCCCGATCTCAAGACGCTGGTCCTGGTCCAGGCCCTGATGCTCCGAAGCCCCGACTTGTTTGCCGCATGACCTCGTCCGACACGTCCGAATCCGATGTCCTCGCGCAGATGCTGGCCTTCGTCGAGGAGGCCGCGCCCCTGGCCTTAACCATGCGGGCGACGGGCCTGGACATGACCAACAAGGGCCCGGATCTCGGCCAGGCCCTGACCGAGGCCGACCTCGCCGTCAGCCAGCTGATGCACGCGCGGTTCGGCCCCGATTTGATCGAGGAGGAGACCGCCGAGGATCTGGGACAGGCGGCGGCCCGGGCGCTGCTCGCCCGGGATGCCTGGACCTTCGTGGGCGATCCGATCGACGGCACCCGACCCTTCGCGGGCGGCCTGTCGGGCTGGGGCGTGATGGTTGCGGCCTGCCGCACGGGCTGGCCCCGGAGCTGCGTGATGAGCCTGCCGGCCTGGAACGAAGACCGTTCAGCGCCGGCCCGGAGCATCCCGGCGGAGGCGACGGAGGGCATCCTGCTCGCGGCCAGTGAGGGCCGGGCCTTCTGGGCGCCGACCCGCGGCGGCCGCATGATTGCGGCGTTGCGCCCGCTCCACCGGCCGGAGCGCCGGACCGGCCATGTCGGCTGGCTGTCGGTCACGGCGCAGCGCTACACCCTGGATTACGGCTGCGGCTGGTTCCCCTGGAGCGAGGGCGGCGCGATCTCGGATGCCGCGCTCCTGGCCACGGGACGCCTCGACGCGACCCTGAGCAACAACCGCTTGTGGGACCTGGGCCCGATCCTGCCCCTGTTCGAGGCGCTGGGCTTCCGCCTGTTCCACTGGCCGGACCTCGGGGATCCGCCGGCCGCCTTCGTCGACCTGTTCGACGCTGAGCTGTCCGCTCACAACGATCTCTGGCTGGTGTGTCGGGATCGCGATCAGGCGGCCGATCTGGCCGCGGCGATCGGCCGGGCCTAGGACATCATCCCGGAGGCGGGCGCCCGGATCGCGGGACGCCCTTCGCGGACGGGACTTCGGGCCCGGACCGCGAACGGATCCGGGACGGGCGGTCAGAGCGCCGCGATCAGCGTCCGGATCCGCGCCTGTGCGGCCTTCAGCTCGCTCTCGGCCCCGGCCCGGTCGGCGGCCAGCTTCGCCAGTTCGTCTTCCTGGGCGCCCATACGGGTGAGATAGCGCCGCGCCAGTTCGCTGTCCTTGGGGACGGCGCCGAGATTGCTGCGGATGCGCTCCTGCTCGGCCTGCACCTTCGCCGCGCGCTCGCCGATCTCCTCGACGGTGCGCGTCGCCGCGGCAACCTCCGCGCGGACCTGCGACAGGGTCCTAAGCTTGCCGCCGAGGTCCGGTTCGGCGGCGAGGGAGGCCCACCGGACCAGCAGCGCCTCATCGGCATCGACGAGATCGTAGGCATCGATCTGAACGCGTTCGAACACGGCCTGGGTCTCCGCCGACCCGCCGGCGGGAACCGCGACCTTGAGGCGATAGGCCGTTGGGGTTTCGCTGTCACGGGCGGAGGACGTGAAGGTCCAGCCGTCCCGTCGGGGATGCTCGATGATCACGGCCCGGGCGGCGTCCGGCGCACCCTTGATCGTGTAGGTCGTGACCTCCCGGGCAATCATCGTCGCGCGCGCCACGCCGTCGACCACCGTGATCTTGGTCAAGGCCTCGCTCGGCTTCGTCTCCGCCTGGACGGCGACCTTCCGGTCGACGGCGAAGCTGGCCAGCCGCTGCTCGCCGACGGGGGTCGCGGGCAGGCGCGCATCCCCGAGGTAGCCGGCCTTGCGGTCGTAGAGGGTGATGAGACCGGCGGGCAGCATCGCGGCGGTGCCGTTGCGGATCCTGAGGGCCGCGATCGGATGGATCCCCTGACCCGGTTTCCAGAGGGCGATCCGCTCGGCCTCGATCTCGGTATCGATGAACGGCACGGACAGCGTGCCGCCGGCGCGGAGATCGACCGGATGCGGCAGCGTGAAGTTGGCCGACACATCTCCCTCGCTGGCCCCGGCACTCGCCGTCGCGGCCGCCGCCTCGTAGCCGGATTCCGCAGCGTCCAGGCGCACGTCGAGGCGCGCCATCGGAGCCGGAAGGGGCACAGCGGCAGCGGGCGCCGCGGGGGCACGCAGACGGGACAGCGTCTTCGGGGCGACCGTGCCCTGGTCGAGATCGGGCATGCCGACATCGTCGACCATCACCGGCGCCTCCGGTCTCGTGCGCCAGTAGCGCCGGTGCAGGCGCTGGAGGAGCGCCACCGGCGATCCGGACGACAGGGTGACGTCGACGCCCTTCCAGTCCGCGCCGAGGGCATTCTCGAGGACCGCCCAGGCCTGCAGATTCGCCCGGCCTTCGCCGCCGTCGACGATGCGATAGCTCGTCTTCCAGACGGGCGCGGCGACGACGTAGGTCAACCGGACCTCGCGCCGGCCGCGTCCCGCGACATCGATCTCGACCCGGTGGGCATCGCCGACCTTGGCCTTGCCGGCCGCGTCGACGGCCGCGGCGATCCTGGCCGCCATGACCGGATCCTGGATCGTCACGGTCGCGCCGTCCTCGATCGGCACGGATTCGAGCGTGCCCGACCCGGTCAGCACGGTCAGGATCGCGACCTCGCCCGCCTCGGTTCCGGCATTGCGCTCGGATACGCCGAGCACCCGGCCTTCGAGCGTGCGCCCGGCGCTCTGGATCTTGACAGGAATGCCCTGCAGCTTCCCCACGAGGCGCGCCGGCGCGGTCAGATCGTCCGCGGTGAACGGCATCGTCCGCAGCGTCTCGTCGACCTGATCCACCCCGTCCAGACGCAGGGCACCGACGGTGCCGAGCGGATCACGCACGACGAGGCTCTTGAGGATGTCGTCGATCTGCTCGGGCCTGACGTTGAGCCCGATCGTCGTATCGCCGTCGACCGCATGAACCAGGGTCACTTCGGCAAGGCCGCCGCTCGAAAGGGTGACGGCGCGGATGCCGTCGGGGGCTGCCATCAGGGGCGGCGCGGCTGCGATCATGGCCAACAGGGCTCCGGCTAAGATCAGATGCGATGGGATCAATTCGCCTGTCTCCCGTCAGGGGGCACTCCGCCGAGCACGATGCCACTCTGGCCGACCGTGCGCCGTCCGGCAAAGGCTGCGTGACGCCCGCGGCCGCAAACCGATCGCGGTCGGAGCTCGCCTGCTGTCCGGACCGGAGCACGCCCCCATGCGGCACGGATGCCGCTGAACGAATGCGCAGTGCCTCGTCGACATGCTGCGGCCCGCGGCTGCACGCTAGCGTATCCGGCTGTCTGTGCTCCCGCTCCAGAAGGCGATCGGATCGACGGCCTCGACGAACTCGTCCTTCTTCGATGCGGAGACCCGCATCTCGCAGCCTGCGGTGCCGCCGTCCGATGCGGCGTCATCACCGCACGGAACGGCACTCAAACGCAGGACGACGTCGGCCATAGCGCTGCCGTTGACGGCCCGCCGCGTGATGACATCGGGCTCGTGCGTTGCCGCCTCGGATCCGCAGGAGGCCTTGGCCCTGGCGAGGGCAGCCGCGACGGGCGGCGGGTGATGGTCCGCCGCAGCGACGCGGGGTTCGGCGAGAATCAGGGCGGCGTGGGCGCGACGCATGCCGCCAGGATCCCCAGGCCCGTCCACGCTGTCCAGGCAACTAGCTCATCGTGACGCTGGCGGCCGATACGGCACGCGTCGTCACTCGGGATCGCGATCGCGTCGCGAGGGCCGGTGGAACGAAGCCGAGACGGAAAAGGCGGCGCACCCTGTGTGGGCGCGCCACCCGATCGTCTGTCTCAGGATCAGTTCAGCGTCGCGTTGACCGGCCGCCGCTCGGCTCCGACCGTGACGTCGCCGATCATCAGGCCCAGCGCGCCCAGGCGAACCGGCACTTTCTCGCCGTCATGGATCTTGCCCGAGAGCACCAGCTCGGCCAGCGGATCCTGGACATTCTTCTGGATCACCCGCTTGAGCGGCCGCGCCCCGTAGGCCGGATCGTAGCCCTTGTCGGCGAGCCAGGTCTTGGCCTCCTCGTCGACCTCCAGGGTGATCTTGCGCTCGTCCAGCAACTTCTGCAGCCGCCCGAGCTGGATCTCGACGATCGCCCCCATCTCCGACCGCGCAAGGCGGTGGAACAGGATGATCTCGTCGACCCGGTTCAGGAATTCCGGCCGGAAGTGGCCCCGCACCACGCCCATCACCTCGTCGCGGACCGCGTCGGTGTCCTCGCCCGCAGGCTGGTTCACCAGATACTCGGACCCGAGATTCGAGGTCATGATCAGCAGCGTGTTGCGGAAGTCGACCGTCCGCCCCTGGCCGTCGGTGAGCCGCCCGTCGTCGAGAACCTGCAGCAGGACGTTGAACACGTCCGGATGCGCCTTCTCGACCTCGTCGAACAGCACGACCTGATAGGGCCGGCGCCGCACGGCCTCGGTCAGCGCACCGCCCTCCTCGTAGCCGACATAACCGGGAGGCGCGCCGATCAGCCGGGCGACCGCGTGCTTCTCCATGTACTCAGACATGTCGATGCGCACGAGCGCCGTATCGTCGTCGAAGAGGAAGCCGGCGAGCGCCTTGGTCAGCTCGGTCTTGCCGACGCCCGTGGGGCCGAGGAACATGAACGAGCCGATCGGCCGGTTCGGATCCTGAAGCCCGGCGCGGGCGCGCCGGACCGCGGTCGAGACCGCCTCCACCGCCTCGCGCTGGCCGACGACGCGCTTGGCGAGCGCCTCCTCCATGGCCAGCAGCTTCTCGCGCTCGCCCTCCAGCATCTTGTCCACCGGCACGCCGGTCCAGCGGGAGACGACCCCGGCGATGTGGGCGGGGGTGACGGCCTCCTCCATCATCGCGTCGCGGCCGTTCTCCGACTTGGCATCGGCCTTGGCCTCGATCTCGGCGAGCTGCTTCTCCAGGCCCGGGATGACCCCGTAGGCGAGCTCGCCCGCGCGCTGATACTGACCCTGGCGCTGCGCCGCGGCGAGCTCGTTGCGGGCCTCGTCGAGCTTCTTTTTCAAGGTGGCCGCGGTGCCGAGCTTGTCCTTCTCGGCCTTCCAGCGGGCGGTGATCGCCGCCGAGCGCTCCTCCAGGTCGCCGAGTTCCTTCTCCAGCCGGACCAGCCGGTCGCGGGAGGCGGAATCGGTCTCCTTCTTGAGCGCCTCGGCCTCGATCTTCAGCCGGACGATCTCCCGGTCGATGTTGTCGAGCTCCTCGGGCTTCGAATCGACCTGCATGCGCAGGCGCGAGCCGGCCTCGTCCATGAGGTCGATGGCCTTGTCGGGCAGGAACCGGTCGGTGATGTAGCGGTTCGAGAGCGTCGCCGCCGCCACCAGGGCCGAATCCTGGATGCGCACGCCGTGGTGCTGCTCGTACTTCTCCTTCAGGCCGCGCAGGATCGAGACCGTGTCCTCCACGGTCGGCTCTGACACGAAGACCGGCTGGAATCGCCGGGCGAGCGCCGCGTCCTTCTCGACGTGCTTGCGGTACTCGTCGAGCGTGGTCGCGCCGACGCAGTGCAGCTCGCCGCGGGCGAGCGCCGGCTTCAGCAGGTTCGAGGCGTCCATCGCCCCGTCCGCCTTCCCGGCGCCGACCAGCGTGTGCATCTCGTCGATGAACAGGATGATGCTGCCCTCTGCCGCGGTGACCTCGGAGAGCACGCCCTTCAGCCGCTCCTCGAACTCGCCCCGATACTTCGCGCCCGCGATCAGCGCGCCCATGTCGAGGGCGAGCAGGCTCTTGTCCCGGAGACTCTCCGGCACGTCGCCGTCGACGATGCGCAGGGCCAGACCCTCGACGATGGCGGTCTTGCCGACGCCGGGCTCACCGATCAGCACCGGATTGTTCTTTGTGCGCCGGGACAGGACCTGGATGGTCCGCCGGATCTCCTCGTCGCGGCCGATCACCGGGTCGAGCTTGCCGTCCCGGGCGGCCTCGGTGAGGTCGCGGGCATACTTCTTCAGGGCGTCGTAGGCGTTCTCGGCCGAGGCGTTGTCGGCGGTGCGGCCCTTGCGCAGGGCGTTGATCGCCGCATTCAGCGAGGCGGGGGTCACACCCGCCGCCTGGAGCGCGCGGCCGGCCTCGGAATCCTTCTCCACCGCCAGGGCGAGGAGCAGCCGCTCCACCGTGACGTAGGAATCGCCCGCCTTCTCGGCGGCCTTCTCGGCGGTGTCGAACAGGCGCATCAGCTCGCGCGTCGCCTGCGGGGCGGCCGCGTTGCCGGAGACCTTCGGCTGCTTGGCGAGCCACTGCTCGGTCTGAGCCAGCGCCACCCGCGACTGCCCGCCCGCGCGGTCGATCAGACCGGCGCAGAGGCCTTCCGGATCGTCGAGCAGCACCTTGAGCAGGTGACCCGGCTGAAGCTGGGGATGTCCCTCGCGCATCGCGAGGTTCTGAGCCGCCTGCACGAAGCCGCGGGCGCGCTCGGTGTACTTTTCGAAGTTCATGCACAACCCTCCCGTACCGGCATCCGCCGCCCGATGAGAGGCGCGGCGCCACCGAAACGTCGCCCTCCGGCTATCCGCCGCGCGTGGGCCCCGGCGCCATTGGCGGCCGCCGGTGATCCCGATGTGGTGTTGCAATTGGGCACCACAAGGGGCGATGAGGCTCTTGCGTGACGGATCATTTCAGGGCCACGCTTCGCGCATGACCGCATTGATTCATGTCAGCGCTCTCTACCGCTATCCGGTGAAGGGCTTGAGTCCCGAACCCGTCGAGCGGGCGGACCTCGAGACCAGCGGCTTCTTCCCGGGCGACCGGCTCTACGCCATCGAGAACGGGCCCTCGGGCTTCAACGCGGTGGCGCCCCGCCATCAGCCGAAGACGAAGTACCTGATGCTCATGCGTGACGAGGCGCTCGCCCGCCTGCGCACCCGCTACGAGGATGCTACGGCGACTCTCACCGTCGAGGGCCATGGCGAGCCGCAGGCCTTCAACCTCGACACCGAGGCCGGCCGAGAGGGGCTTGCGGATCTGATGCGGCGGTTCATTCCCGGGAGCCTGCGGGGCGAACCGAAGGTGCTCGCCGCCCCGCCGCAATACCGGTTCACGGATTCCCCAACCGGCTACGTGTCGCTCATCAACCGTGCGAGCGTGGCGGCGGTGGAGGATTATCTTGGCGTGCCCGTGGACCCGCTGCGCTTCCGCGGCAACCTGCTCGTCGAGGGGCTCGACCCCTTCGCCGAACTGGAGATGGTTGGGCAGGTGGTCGAAGCGCCGAGCGGGCTGCGGCTCAAGATCACCAAACGGACGGTGCGGTGCGCGGCGACAAACGTCGAGCCGACCAGCGGCATCCGCGACTGCGACATCCCCTGGACGCTCGACGCCCGCCTCGGCCACCGCGACCTCGGCGTCTACGCGGAGGTGATCGCCGGCGGGGCGCTGGCGAAGGGCGACGCACTGCGGGTCGTGCGGTGACGGGACCGGAAGAGCGGTCCCATAAGCCCCCGTCATCCTGAGGGGCCGGAGCGCGGCGCAAGCCTCGGATTGGGGCTTCAGCCGGCCGCGCGATCCCTGGATTACGCCTTGGAGGCCCGCTTCGCGCTCACCTCAGGATGAGAGGAGGCGGGGAAGCGCCCGAGCCCGCCCTCAGAGCCGCGACACGTAGGCCGCCAGATCCTTGATGTCGGCCTCGCTCAGGCCCTGCGCCACCTCGTTCATGGCGGGATCGTAGCCGGGCCGGGCGTTCGACTTGTAGCCGGCGAGCGCCTTGGCGAGATAGTCCTCGCGCTGTGCCCGGATCCGCGGGATCGCGTCCCGACCCGCGAGATCCGGTCCGTGGCAGGAATTGCACTGGTGCTTGGCGACCAGCGCCTGGGCCCGTGCCGTCAGAGCCGCATCGGCCGGCGGACCGGACCAGGCGGGCGGCGGCAGCGTCGCCACCGCGTCGGCGTAGCTGCGCAGGTCGTCGTCGGAGAATCCGGCAGCCACCTCGTTCATCGGCGGCGCCTCCCGCTGCTTCTCCCGGAACTGGAAGAGCTGCGTCACCACGTAGTCCGGAAGCTGCCCCCCGAGCGAGGGCACGCCCTCCGTCGCAGACATGCCCGCACCGTGGCAGCCGATACAGGGGGCGAGGCGCTCCTGCAGCGCCGCGTCCGGGGCGGCGAGCGCCGCACCCGTCAAGAGCAGCCCGCCGAGGGCAGGGGCCAGCCCGCGGATCGACCGGAGGTGGCGGCGCATCACCGGCCGTAGCTGACGCGGTAGATCGCGCCGTTGTAGTCGTCGGACACGAGCAGCGATCCGTCCTTGGCGACCAGAACGTCCACCGGGCGGCCGACATACTTGTTGTCCTGGAGGAAGCCGGTCAGGAACGGCTCCGTTGCTGCGGTCTTGCCGTCCGGTCCGGGCTTGGCCACGACCACGTCGCCGCCGAGCTTGGCGGTGCGGTTCCACGAGCCGTGCCGGGCGACGAATATCGCGTCCCGGTAGGCCTCCGGGAACTGCGTGCCGGTGTAGAACCGCAGGCCGAGGGAAGCCGTGTGCGGGCCGAGGAGCGCCGCCGGCGCGGTGAATTCCGAGCAGGAATGACCCCAGCCGTATTCCGGATCCGTGAACGTGCCCTGGTGGCAGTACGGATAGCCGAAATGCTGCTTGCCCGGCTCCGTGAGCACGTTCAGCTCGTCGTTCGGGATGTCCTCCGAGACCCAGTCGCGGCCGTTGTCGGTGAACCAGAGCTGCTTGGTCTTTGGGTTCCAGTCGAACCCGACGGTGTTGCGCACGCCGCGGGCGATCACCTCGGCGTTCTTGCCGTCGAGGTCCATGCGCCGGATCTGCGCGTGGGTGTCCGGCGGCATCACGATGTTGCCCGGGGCACCGACCGGCACGTAGAGCTTGTTGTCCGGGCCGATGGCGATGAACTTCCAGCCATGGGCCTCGTCCTTCGGCAGCTCGTCATAGACCAGGGTCGGCTTCGCCGCGCCGTCGAGGTGGTTCGCGATGTCGTCGTAGCGCCAGATCTTCGAGAGCTCGGCGACGTACAGCGCGCCGTCGTGGTAGGCGACGCCGTTCGGCCGATGCAGGCCCGACGCGATGGTCTTCACCTCGCGCTTGCCGTCCCCATCCGCCTTCGGAAGCACCGCGTAGACCTTCCCCACCGTCCGGGTGCCCACGTACAGCGTGCCGTCCGGCGCCTGGGTCATCTCACGGGCATTGGCGAGGCCGCTGGCATAGACCTCGATCTTGAAGCCCTCCGGCACCTTCAGCTTGTCGAGCGGCAGCTTGGCGGCTGCGGCCGCCAACGGCGGCCCCGCCACCGGCGCGAGCTTGGCTGCGGCGCCGCCCTCGGGGCGGCCGTACAGCGCCGAACCGCGGTCGACCTGGACGCTGGGCGGCGGGGCCGCGGTGGCGGCCGTCTCCTGTGCCGCGGCGCGGCCGTGGTCCATCAGGCCGAAACTCAGGCCGGCGAGGGCCGCGGTGAGGCTGCGGATCAGGATCGGCTGGCGGATCGGCGTCATGGTGTCTCCCGGTGGGGACGGTCTCACGGACCGCCCGCTCGCTCTGCACTCTTTATTCAACGGTCGGCTGGAGAGCGCGACCGGGATTGGGGGCGCCGAGGCGACACTCCGCGGCCGCCGTAACGCGGCCCGGGATTACGCGCGCTGCCGTGTCCTCCGCGACCGACGTCGGCTGCCGTGTCGGCTCACCTTGCGTTTTGGGCAATGATCTCCGAAAACGCCCCCCGTCCGGGAAGCTTAGGCTTGGCCGGGGCTGCCGGCCGTCCGCCGGAGCCCGGCCGACGCGGCGTTCCGATCCGGTTCGAGGACACGTATCGATGATCGATTACGCGCAGGCGCGGCGGATGATGGTCGACTGCCAGTTGCGGACCTTCGACGTGAACGACAACACGGTGCTCGATGCGTTCGACACCGTGCCCCGCGAGGACTTCGTGCCGAAGGGCCGCGAGCCCTTCGCGTATATCGACCAGACCCTGAGCCTCGGTGAGGCCGGCGGCGAGACCCGCTGCATGCCGGCCCCGATGGTCGTGGCCCGGATGATCCAGGCCCTGCGGATCCGGCCGGGCGTCGCCGCCCTCGACGTCGCCACCGGCACCGGCTACGCGGCGGCGGTCATGGCGCAGCTCGGCGCGCAGGTCACGGCGCTGGAATCGGTGCCCGACCTCGCCGAGGCGGCGCGCACCCGGCTCGGCGCCTCCGCACAGGTGATCGAAGGCCCGATCGCCGCCGGCGCGCCCAAGCAGGGGCCCTTCGACGTCATCCTGATCAACGGCCGCGTCGAGGTCCGGCCGCAGGCGCTGCTGAACCAGCTCAAGGATGACGGCCGCCTGGTCTGCGTGTTCGGCCCGCACCGCAACGCCAAGGTCACGCTCTTCGTGCGTGCCGGCGACGCGTTCGGGGCCCGGCCGCTGTTCGACGCGTCGCTGCCCGGTCTCGAGGCCTTCGCGGCGGAAGCCGGTTTCGCGTTCTGACACCGCGCGCCGGATCACCCCCGCCTCCGTCCTCGCGGGCGGAGCGGGTGGATTCGTGACGGGGCGCGCAGGCCGCGATCAGCCGAGCCTGTAATCCCCCAGCCGGGCCCTGCGGGCGCTCCGGCGATATGCCATGACCGAGTCGGGCCAGAGGGTGTTGTTGCGCCCGCTCGCGTCGAGGTACCAGCTGCGGCAGCCCCCGGCCTGCCAGATGCTGTCGGCCATGCGGCTGTGGATCCGGTCGACGAACCGGGCCTGGGCCTCCGGCCGGACCTCGACGGTCTTCGTCCCGCGACGCAGGGCTTTGAGACAGTCGAGGACGTGCTGCACCTGGATCTCGATCATCGAGACGACCGAGTTGTGGCCGAGCCCGGTGTTGGGCCCGAGCAGCATAAAGTAGTTGGGAAACCCCGCGACCGTGATGCCCTGGTAGGCGCCCATGCCGTCGGCCCAGGCCTCGGTCAGAGACCGGCCGCCGCGGCCGACGAGCTTCATCCGCGCAAAGGTCGCGGTCACGTCGAAGCCCGTGGCGTAGACGATCACGTCGAGGTCGTGGTGCCGTCCGGCCTCGGTGGTCACGCCGGTCTCGGTGATCCGGGCGATGCCGTCCGTCTCCAGGGTGACGTTCGGGCGCTGGAGCGCGGGGTAATAGTCGTCGGAAATCAGCACCCGCTTGCAGCCGAGCCGGTAGCTCGGCGTCAGCTTCGCCCTCAGGGTCTTGTCGGGGACCGCCTTGGCGAGATGGCGCCGGGCCAGAGCCTCGGCCTGACCGGTGAGCTTCGAGACCTTGGTGAAGCCGAGGAGCGCACGCACCTCGTGCAGCCAGAACAGCCGCGCCCGTTCGAGCCGCCGGCTGAACGGCACGCGCCGGTAGCGGCTCTTGGTGCCCTCCGCGATCGCGTGGTCGTTCTTCGGCATGATCCAGGGCGGCGTGCGCTGGAACAGGGTGAGGTGGGACGCGATGGCGGCGAGCTCCGGCACCACCTGGATCGCGCTGGCCCCCGTGCCGATCACCCCGACGCGCTTGCCCTCGAGCGCCACGGCATGGTCCCAGGCCGCCGTGTGGAAGGCGGGCCCGGCGAACGCCTCGCGACCCGGGATGTCGGGATAGGCGGGATGATGCAGCCCGCCCATCCCGGAGACGATCGCGCGCGCCGTGATCGGCCCCCGGTCGGTCTCCACGTGCCACAGAGCGCGCGCCGCGTCCCACGTGGCCCCGGTGAAGGTCGTGCCCAGCTGGATCAGGGGCATCAGCCCGTTCCGCTCGGCGGTGTCCTTCAGGTAGGCCAGGATCTCCGGCTGCGGCGCATACATCCGGCTCCAGTCGGCCTTCGGGGCGAAGGACAGGGAGTAGAGGTGCGAGGGGATATCGCAGGCCGCCCCCGGATAGGTGTTGTCGTGCCACGTGCCGCCGATGCCGTCGGCCTTCTCGATCACCCGCAGCGGGCCGATGCCCGCCTGCCGGCACCGGATCGCCATCGCGAGCCCCGAGAAGCCCGCGCCGACGATCAGGACGGCCAGGGTCTCGGACGCGGTCTCGGTCATCGCAGAGGGCTCCCGGAGGGGGCGTGGGGCGCGTGCGCCTTCAGGAAGGCCGCGGCCTCGTCGAGGGAGGCCCGCGCCTCCGGCAGCATGCCGGCGGCGAATTGCCAGGCGTGGGACACGACCGGGAAGAGCTTGAGTTCGGTCTCGACGCCGGCCGCGCGGGCCCGCTCGGCCATGCGGACGGAATCGTCGCGCAGGACCTCGCGCGCGCCGACATGGAACAGCAGCGGCGGGAAGCCGGTCGGGTCGCCGTAGATCGGCGAGATTCGCGGATCGGCCGGATCGGCGCCGCCCAGATACATCGGCCGGATCGCCGCGAGGGCCTGCGGGTCGAACATGGCATCGCGCCATGCATTGGAAACCCGTGACCCGTCCTCGGAGACGAAATCCGTGGCCGGGGAAAAGAGGGCCGCCGCCCAGGGCATCGGCAGACCCCTGGCGCGGGCTTCGCCCATCAGCACGAGGGCGAGGTTTCCGCCGGCCGATTCCCCCGCCACGCAGGCGGCGCCCTCGGCGCTGAACGCCGCCCAGACCGCCGTCACGTCGTCGACCGCCGCGGGGAACGGATGCTCGGGGGCGAGGCGGTAATCGGGGGCGAAGATCGTGAAGCCCCGGTTCGCCAGGGCGCCCGTGACGGGACGGTGCGTCCGGGGCGAGCAGGCGATGAAGCCGCCGCCATGGATGTAGAGCATCCGCCGGCCGGGACCCGCCTTCGGCCGGATCCACTCGCCTTTGACCCCGCCGACGATGCCCGGCTCGTAGGTCACGCCCTTGGGGTCGGGGAAGGCCGGCGCCTCGAAGATGCGGCGGAACGCGGCCACGTCCCGCGCCCGTGCCAGCGGCCCCCGGACCCGGCTTCGGACCATGTAGGCCCCGAGATACGCACGCAGGCTCGCCATCTCAGAGCGCCCCTCCGGACAGACGCACGATCGTCTTCCAGTAGCCCACCGGCATCAGCCGCTGGATCAGCGCGGCATTCTTGGCGTCCTTGCCGACGACGATCCGGGGCGCCCGGGCCTCGATGCCGCGGATGATCGCGGCGGCCGCGTCGGCGGGCGCCAGGGTCAGAAGCTTGCCGAACGCCTCTCGCGCCTTCTCGTCCTCCACGGACGCGCGCTTCGCCGCCTCCGGATCGGTCGGCGGTCGCCGGCCGCGGGCGTTGCGCGAGATGGCGGTGGCGACACCGCCCGGATGGACCACCGTCACCCCGAGTCCGGTGCCGGCATATTCGTGCCGCAGGGCCTCCGAGAAGCCGCGCACGCCGAACTTGCTGGTGCTGTAGGCGACCTGACCCGGCGGCGCGATCAGCCCGAACAGGCTCGACAGGTTGACGATCTGCGCCGCCGGCCGGGCACGCAGCATCGGCAGGAAGGCGTGGCACAACCGCACGACGGCGCGCAGGTTGATGTCGAGCAGCCACTCGAAATCGTCGAGATGCGTCTCGTCGAACCGGCCGCCGAGGGCGACGCCGGCATTGTTGATCAGAATGTCGAGATGCCCGGACCGTTCTGCGACCCAGTCCGGCAGCGCGCGGATCCCTTCGGCATTCGTGAGATCGAGGACGCGGGTCTCGACCGAGACGCCGCGGATCTTGCCGGCAGTGGCCGCCAGCCCGGTCGCGTCCCGGTCCACGAGGAGAAGATTGCAGCCCTTCGCGGCGAGGCCTTCGGCCAGGGCCGCACCGATGCCGCTCGCCGCGCCGGTGATCAGGGCCACCGCGCCCGCGAGTTGGAACCGCTGTGCCAAACCGCGCCTCCCCGTACCGTCGACCTGGATCGGTCTTCAGGGGGATAGGCCCGGCCGGCCTGATTGTCTAGGGTGAACACCCTAGACGAGGATGGGATCATGCCGCGGGGCGAGGGCCGCAGGTTCGACTTCGATGTGGAGGCCAGCCCGGAGGCCGGTCCTGCCGTGCCGATCCCGGATACGCGCACGCGAATCCTCGCAGTCAGCCTCGCGCTGTTCAACGCCCGCGGCCTCGGCCGTGTCACGACGGCGGAGATCGCGGCCGCGGCGGGGATCCGCGAGGGCAATCTGCAGTATCACTTTCCGCGCAAGAGCGGCTTGGTCGAAGCCGTGTTCGCCGCCTTCGAGGCTGAGGCCCTGGCGGTGGCCGGCCGCATGCCCGCCGACCCCGCCGCTCCGGAAGCGCTGCTCGGCTACCAGCGGGCGTGGTTCGACCTGATCTGGCGCTACCGCTGCATCTACCGCGACGGGATCGCCATGGTGGACATCGCCCCGGCACTGCGCCCGCGGATCCATGCCCTGCGGGCCGAGACCCAGGCGCTGGCCCGCGGTGTCTTCGAGGCGGCCGTGCGGGCGGGACGGCTGCGGATCGCGCCGGAGGCCCTCGGGCGGCTCATCGACAATGCCTGGATCGTGTCCAGCCACTGGATGAACCATCGCCTCCAGGGGGGCACCACCCTGACGGAGGCCGATCTGGACTGGGGCTTCGCGCAGCTCCGCGACCTGTTCGCCCCCTATCTCGCACCGGACAGCCCGGATTGACGGCGTCTGGCCTGAACCTTCCATACGCTCCGGCCAAGCTCGGAGCCGAAGGACACGATGCTCGACCGCCTGATCCATGCCGGCCTCAGCCTTCTGGTGCTGCTCGCCGTCGCCATCCTGTTCTCGACCAATCGGCGGGCGATCCGTCTCCGCGTGGTGCTCGCCGGGCTGGCCCTGCAGGTGGGGCTCGGTGCTCTGGTGCTGTTTCTTCCCGCCGGGCAGGCCGCGCTGCGGGCTGTCGCCGACGCGGTCGTGACCGTGCTGTCCTACGGCGATCGCGGCACCGCCTTCCTGTTCGGCGGTCTCGTCGAGCCGAGGATGTTCGAGCTGTTCGGCGGCTCGGGCTTCATCCTGGCGCTGCGGGTCCTGCCGCAGATCCTCTATGTCTCCGCGCTCATCGGCGTGCTCTACCATCTCGGCGTGATGCAGGCGCTGGCTCGCCTCCTCGGCGCGGCGCTCCGGCGCATTCTGGGCACGTCCCCCATCGAGTCGTTCTCGGCGGTGATCACCATCGCCATCGGCCAGAGCGAGATCGCTGTCGCGCTGCGCCCGTTCCTCGCCCTGCTCACCGGGGCCGAGTTGTTCGCCGTCATGTCGAGCGGCGCCGCGTCCACGGCAGGATCGATCCTGGCGGGCTACGCGGCCCTCGGCGTGCCCATGACCTACCTGCTCGCAGCCTCGGTGATGGCGATCCCGGGGGGGCTCGTCTACGCCAAGATCCTGATGCCATCGACGGAGTCGACCCGGATCACCACCACCCGGGTCGAGTTCGGCGAGACGCGGGCGGCCAACATCATCGAGGCGGCGGCCGACGGGACCCAGAAGGGGCTCGCGGTGGCGGTCTCGGTAGGGGCCATGCTGATCGCCTTCGTCGGGCTGATCGCCCTGGCGGACGGCCTCTTCGGCATGCTGGGCGGATGGGTCGGTTATCCCGCCGCCTCGTTCGAGGGCGTGCTCGGCTGGGCCCTCGCCCCGCTGGCCTGGCTCCTCGGCGTGCCCTGGGAGCAGGCGACCCTGGTGGGCGGGGCGATCGGCCAGAAGCTCGCCTTCAACGAGTTCCTGGCCTACGCCAACCTGTCGCCGGTCCTGAAGGCCGGCACCCTCGAGCCGCGCGCGCAGGCGATCGTCTGCTTCGCCCTGTGCGGCTTCGCCAACTTCGCCTCGATCGCGATCCAGCTCGCGAGCTTCTCCAGCCTCGTCCCGGAGCGCCGCGCCGAGGTCGCCCGGTACGGCCTGCGGGCGATCCTGGCGGGGACGCTGTCGAATCTCACGAGCGCGGCGATCGCGGGGCTGTTCGTGGCGTGAGGGATCAGGTGCCCGTCCGCGCCACGAGCAGCAGCGCGTTCGGGCGCGTCCGTTTCGGCACCGGCAGGCAGCGGTCGAGGACCGACCCGACGCCGTAGGCGAAGGCGAGCGCCAGCGCCCAGGACCACGTCCGCCGGAAGAAGCGGTCGCGGCAGCGGACGGGGCTGACCTTGGCCATCCAGTGAATCAGCGAATCGTGCCGGTCCATGCCGATGGCATGGACCCCCTCGGCGGTGCAGCCCAAGGTTCCGGCCAGTGCCTCGAGAGCGGCGGGCGTCCACCACGTCAGATGGTGGGGCGGCGCGTTGATGACGAAGTTCGGGATCGTGGTGTTGGGCGAGGGCCAGAGCGGCGTCCCGATCAGAATCAGGCCGCCCGGCTTGACGCAGGCCGCCAGCGCCCGGGCGAATCCCAGCGGGTCCGCCACATGCTCGATGACCTGGAAGGCGCAGGCCACGTCGTAGACCGGACCGAGGCGCGCCGCGTGCGCCTCCACGGTCTCGGCGAGGATCGTCCCGGTCGGGTCCTCGGCGGAAAAATTCGGGTCGAGGCCGGTATAGGTGGCCTCCGGCACGTAGGCGCGGAAACCGCCGTGGCCGCAGCCCACGTCGAGCACCCGGGCACCCGACGGCACATGCGTGGCGGCCTGGCGGAACTCCAGGCGCTCCGTCTCCGGCCCGGCGAGCTTATCGTGCGCGGCGATCCGGCCGTAGAACGCCCGGTAGAAGGCCGCATCGCCAGCCACCGGCGGATCGAAGAAGATCAGCCCGGTCGGTGATTCCCAGAGCCGGAACGTCCCGGCGGGGCGCAGCAGCGGCCCGACATCGACGCGGCCGGAATAGTGCCAGAGCAGCGTCAGGAAGGCGGCGTCCAGGCGCTCGACGCAGCGCAGGGCGGGGGCACCGGTGATCGGGCAGGGTGGGATCGCTTGATCGGCCGAATACGCAGTGTCCGCCAAACCCGTCCTCGCTCGCTCTGCAGGCTCACATGGCCCGGTGGCGGTTCAGCGGCACAGTTTGGTGTGGCAGGTCAAGCCGAGGCGCAGCATGTCATGCGCGCACAAAAGAAAAGCGCCGCTTCGGATGAAGCGGCGCCCCAGAACGTGATGTCGACGTCTCAGTTGAACGTGTCGATCTCAGCCGACTCGTAGCTGGTGACTTCCATGCCGACGCAGATCTCAGACACGACGGGGGCGGACCAAGCCATGATTTCCTCCAAGTGAATTGATGCGATGGATGAAGAAGCCGCAAAGGCCGGAGCGTCGGGCGCTCCGAACCGTGAGCGACTTAGTTGAACGTATCGATCTCAGCCGACTCGTAGCTGGTGACTTCCATGCCGACGCAGATCTCGGACACGATCGGGGCGGACCAGGCCATGGCGTTTCTCCTCGCTGTTGGTGAGATCCATATAGGCAATATCTTGGACGCAATACAAGTGAGCACAACACTTATATTTCTCATAGGCTGGGTTGCTGGCCGGCGGGGCCCACCCGTCCGTGGCCGCGCGGCCACCCGACGGAGCGTCGTTCGGCATCGGCTGCGGATGGGCGCTGTTTCGGCTTGACGGGCCTCTTGCTCGGGCGCACGACGCACCCGCGCGACGGCGTCTTCGACGGTGCCGCGTTCCCTTTCCAGCAGCGACCAGCGAAGCGACGTGCCCGACCGATCGTGCCTGCCGTGCCCGGCCCCGTGTCGTCATCCCGCCTGAGCCGCTGAGAGGCCTGGCCGCGGGGCGATCGACGCGGCGGCCGGCCACGGCCCTGATCTAGGATGACCGGCGACGCGTCGCCTCGTAACCCACGAGGCGAGGCCATGAACGAGATCGCGCCCTTCGACACGCGAGTCGATCCCTCCGTCTTGGCCGCACGTCTTTCGGACGAACGGGCGCCCGACATCGTCGAAGCGCTGAACGACGAGGCTCCGGAGGTTGCCGCCGCCATCCTGCTCGGTCTGCCGACGGAGCGGGCGATCGAGGTGCTGGACCAGCCGGAACTCGACTGCGCCGCCGACATCATCGAGATGCTGCCCCGGGACCGGGTGGCCGGCTACCTGTCGGGCATGTCGGCCGACCGGGTCACGGACGTGTTCCGCGAGATCGAGGAGCCCGGCCGCTCCGACCTGCGCGCGCGCCTCGACGCCGAGACCCGCGGCGCCGTGGACCGGCTCTCGGCCTACGGCGAGGAGACCGTGGGCTCTCTGATGACCACGGAGTTCGTCACCGTGCCGGGCACCTGGACGGTGGGCCAGACCCTGGAGCACATCCGCCATGTGGAGAAGACCCGCGAGACGATCTACGCGATCTTCGTGCTCGACCCGCGCACCCGCGCGCTGACCAAGGCGGTGCCCCTGCGGCGGCTGATCTCGGGCGATCCGAGCGACAACGTCCTCAGCGTCGCGCCGGGACGCCGGCCCCTCGCCGTCTCGCCGACGGCCAGCCGCGAGGAGGCGGCCCGACTGATCTCGAAATACGATCTTCTCGCGCTGCCGGTGGTCGACGCGGTCGGGCACGTGATCGGCATCGTCACGGTCGACGACATGATCGACGCGATGATCGAGAAGCAGACGCAGGACGTGCAGCGCTTCGGCGGCATGGAGGCGCTGCCCGAGCCCTACATGGATATCGGCTTCTTCACGATGATCCGGAAGCGCGCCGGCTGGCTGTGCGCGCTGTTCCTGTCGGAGATGCTCACCGCCTCGGCCATGCAGGGCTTCGAGGGGGAACTGGAGAAGGCGATCGTCCTGACGCTGTTCATCCCGCTGATCATGAGTTCGGGGGGCAATTCCGGATCTCAGGCGACCTCGCTGCTGATCCGGGCGCTGGCCCTGCACCAGATCCGGCTGCGGGACTGGTGGCGGGTGGCCCTGCGGGAACTGCCCACCGGGATCGTGCTCGGGGCGATTCTCGGGGTGATCGCGGTCATCCGCATCGTCGCGTGGCAGAAGTTCGGCCTCTACGATTACGGCGAGCACTGGCCGCTGGTGGCCGCAACGGTGGGCGCGGCGCTCGTCGGGATCGTGACCTTCGGATCGCTCGCCGGCTCGATGCTGCCCTTCCTGTTGCAGCGGATCGGCTTCGATCCGGCCACCGCCTCGGCGCCGTTCGTGGCGACGCTGGTCGATGTCACCGGGCTCGTCATCTATTTCTCGGTGGCCCTGCTGATCCTGCGCGGGACGCTGCTGTAGGGGGCGTCCGGTCCGGCAAGCCTCGGCAAGACCCGATCCCTCCCCCCGACCCTCTCCCGGACGGGAGAGGGGGCCTGTTGCGGCGCCCTCGAAACGCCGGGGCGAACCAGCGGGCGGCGGCGCCGGTCAACCGGCCGCAGTCGCGGCGAGCCGCTTGCGCTGGACCTTGCCGTTGGGCGTGCGCGGCAGGGCGTCGAGGAAGCGGATTTCCCGCGGCCGCTTGTAGGCGGCGAGCCGCTCGGCGCACCAGGCCAGCAGGCCCTCCGCGTCGGGCTCGGCGTCCGGCTGGAGCACCACGAAACCGCAGATGACCGAGACGTCTGCCCGCACAGGCAGTTCGGCCACGCCGACCTCCGCCACGGACGGGTGGTCGGACAGCACCGCCTCGACCTCGTTGGGCGAGACCCGGTAGCCCATCGCCTTCATCAGGTCGTTGTTGCGGCCTTCGAACCAGAGGTAGCCGTCCGCATCGAACCGGGCGAGATCGCCGCCGACGAACCAGTCGCCCCGCATCACCTCGGCCTCTTCCTCGGGGCGGTTCCAGTAGCCGAGCATCAGCGCCGGCTCGGTCCGATGGACGGCGAGGAGCCCGCTCTCGCCGGCCGGCAGCGGGACCGGCTCGCCCTCGACGGGCAGGATCGCCACCCGCCGACCGGGCTGCGGCTTGCCCGGCGAGCCGGGACGCACGGGAATCGTCGGGCCGCTGGAGATGTAGGTCGAGATCTCGCTCATCCCGAGCGCCTCGTAGAGGGGCTTGCCGGTGGCCTGCCGCCAGGCATCGAGCAACTCCACCGAGAGGGGCTCGCCCGCCGTGCAGCCGTGGCGCAGGCTCGACAGGTCCTGGGCGCCGAGGTCGCCGTATTTGAGGATCTGGCGGTAGAGCGTCGGGACGGCGGCGAACAGGGTCGCGCCGTACCGGGCGATCAGGCGCGGCCAGACGGCGGGATCGCGTGGACCGTTGTAGAGCACCGCCGTCGCGCCCACCGACCAGGGATCGCTCAAGCCGACGCCCAGCGTGTAGGTCCAGTTCATGGTGCCGGCATGCAGCATCACGTCGGATTCGGTGAGGCCGAGCCAGTGGTCGCGCATCGGCCGGCGGCCGTAGGTGGCGCGGTGGGCGTGGAGCACGCCCTTCGGCCGGCTCGTCGTGCCGGAGGTGTAGATCAGCATCGCCGGGTCGTCCGCGGCGGTGTCGGCGTAGGCCGGCAGGGGCGGCCCCGCCTTCATCCGCGCGATGGCGGCGGCGTCGAGCAGGAGGCGTCCGCCCAGGGCCTCGGGCGCGACCGTGCAACCGCCTCCGATCACCACCGCGGCGGCGCCGGAATTCTCCATGAGGAACGCCGCCTCGCCCGCGGTGAGCTGCGGCGAGGAGGGCAGGGCGACGAGGCCCGCCGCCAGGGCCCCGAAATAGACGAGGACGTAGTCGGCCTCGTTGCCCATGCGGATCATCACCCGGTCGCCGGGTTCCAGGCCGAGATCCAGCAGGCCCGCCGCGATGCCGCGCACCGCCCGCTCGACGTCGCCGAAACTCAGCCGCTCCGCGGTGCCGTCCCCGACCATCACGAGCGCCGTCTTGTCGGGGCGCAGGCGCGCATTCTCGGCCAGGCAGTACCGCGCGGCGTTGAACCGCGCGGGCGGATGACGGTCGTTGGCAAGGCTGTCGGGCACCGGGCGCTCCCCGTATTCGGGCTTTCGGCCGGGTGTCCCGCCTGCGCGGGCGGCCGTCAACCGCGACCGCCCAGGCCTTTGCCTCCGGTCAGGTCCGCCGCTGCGCCTGGCCCTCCTGCTCTTCGAAGCCCTTGAGCATCTTGTCGAGGGTGAGCGGATAGTCCCGCACGCGGATCCCGGTGGCGTTGTAGATCGCGTTGGCGAGCGAGGCGCCGGCGCCGCAGATGCCGAGCTCGCCGAGCCCCTTGCTCTTCAGCGGGTTCGCCTTGTCGTCGAGTTCGGGCAGGAACACCGCGTCGATCGCCGGGAGGTCGGCGTGGACCGGCACATGGTACTCGGCCATGTCGTGGTTGACGAAGTAGCTGTAGCGCGGATCGACCACCGCATCTTCCATCAGAGCCGCCCCGACCCCGAAGGTCATGCCGCCGATCGCCTGACTGCGCGCCGTCTTGGCGTTGAGGATGCGCCCCCCGGTGAAGACGCCGAGCATCCGCCGCAACCGGATCTCACCGGTATCGACATCGACCCCGACCTCGGCGAAGTGCGCACCGTAGGAGTATTGCGAGAACTTCTGCTTCATCTCGCCGGGCTTGATCTCACCGGCGGCCTCCATGCCCGACCGGGCGAGATCGGTCAGCGACTCCGTCCGGTTGCCCGAGGTCACCGCGCCGTCGCGGAACACCGCCCCGTCCGGGTTCAGGTCGCCGGCCTTGAGCAGGGCCTGCCGGAGGTTGTCGCAGGCGACGTAGAGGGCAGAGCCCGCCGACGCAGCGCCGAACGAGCCGCCGGAACCCGAGGCGAAGGGAAAGTCGGTGTCGCCCATCTCGACGCGGACCCGCTCGGGCGGCAGGCCCAGCATCTCGCCGGCGATCTGGGTGAGGATCGTATAGGTGCCGGTCCCGGGATCGGTCATGGCCATGCGCACCACCAGCACGCCGTCCGGCCCGACACGGACCTTGGCGGCGGAGGGCATCAGCGGGTTGAGGCGGGCGGCGGCCGACATGCCCATGCCCACGAGCCAGTTGCCGTCGCGGCGGCTGCCCGCCGCCTGCCGCTTGTCCCAGCCGAACAGGCGCGCCCCCTCGCGCATGCAGGGCACGAGCTGGCGGGTGGAGAACGGGACTTTCTTCTCGGGATCCTCGGCCGGCTCGTTGCGCACCCGCAGCTCGATCGGATCGACCTTCAGATGCTCGGCCAGCTCATCCATGGCGCACTCGAAGGCGAGCTGGCCCACGGCCTCGCCAGGGGCGCGCATCGACGAGGCGATGGGCATGTTGAGGTTCACGAGCCGATGGCGCGTGATCCGGTTCTGTGCCGCGTAGAGCGACCGGGTGACGTTGGCCGACGTCTCGAAGAACCCGTCGCCCTCGGCCGTGTCGGACCAGGATTCATGGCTGATCGCCGAGAGCCGCCCGTCCTGATCGGCACCGAGCCTGATCCGCTGGATCGTGTCGGTCCGGTGGGTCCCGACGTGGAACTCCTGCTGCCGCGTGAGCGCGACCTTCACGGGGCGCTGGATCAGCTTCGAGGCCAACACGGCGAGCGTCGCCTCCGGCTGAGCCTGGAGCTTCGAGCCGAAGCCGCCGCCGATATAGGGGCTCACGATCCGCACCTTTTCGGGCGGCAGCTTGAGCACCGAGCCGAGCGCCTTCTGACCGCGGTTCAGCATCTGGTTGGCGGTGTAGAGCACCACGCCGTCGCCCTCCCACGACGCGATCGTGGCGTGCGGCTCCATCTGCGCGTGGATCTGGTTGGGCGTGACGTATTCCACGTCGAGCTTCACCGGCGCGGCCGCGAAGGCGGCGTCGAAGTCGCCGAGCTTTGAATCCGGCGGCGAATTGACGGGCTTCGGCTCGTAGGCCGCCGCCAGGTTGTCCTTGAGCAGCCCCTTGGGCTTGGCCGCGTCGTAGTGGACCTTCACCAGCATCGCGGCGGCGCGGGCCTGCTCGAAGGTCTCCGCCACCACGAAGGCGACGGGCTGCCCATAGAACGTGACCTTCGTCCCCTGGAGTTGCGGCCAGACCTGCTCCTTCTTCTCGCCCTGCTCGGGGACGTTCTCGTGGGTCATGACCAGGATCGTGCCGGGCGCCCGGCGGGCGGTCTCGGCGTCGATCGACGTGATGGTGCCGGCCGCGATCGTCGCCGGCACGATGAAGCCGTAGGCGGGGTTCTTCAGCGCCTGGGTCTCGTACGCGTAGGGGGCGTGGCCCGTGACCTTGAGCTTCCCTTCGACGCGGTCGAGCGGCTTCCCGACGAGCCCGTCGGCGCGGTCGTCGAGGGGCGTCCGGCCGATCGGCTGGTTCATCTCCATGGGGACGGTCCTTGATCGGGGGGCTTAAGCGCGGGTCGCCTGCGCCACCACGGCGCGCAGGGTCCGCCGGGTCAGCGGAATCTTGAAGTCGTTGCTGCCGTAGCCGCGGGCACCCTTCAGCACCGCGTCGGCGGCCTCATCCGCTGAGCCGGTCCGGACCAGGGCTTCTTCGGCCTCGGCCACCCGCCAGGGCTTGTGCGCCAGGCCGCCGAAGGCGAGCCGCGCAGCGCTCGGCTTGCCGCCCTCGGCGCCCGCGATCACCGCCGCCACCGAGACGGTTGCGAAAGCGTAGGACGCCCGGTCGCGGACCTTGCGGTAGATATGCATGCCGGCCACCGGCTTCGGCAGGGTCACGGCCGTGATGATCTCGCCCTTGCGCAGGTCGGTCTCGATCTGCGGGGTGTCGCCGGGGAGCTTGTGGAAGTCGGCGATCGGGATCCTTCGGGTCTGACCCGCCGGATCCATCGTCTCGACGGTGGCGTCGAGGGCCCGCATGGCGACAGCCATGTCGGACGGGTTGGTGGCGATGCAGGAGTCGCTGGCGCCCACCACCGCCATGATCCGGTTGAACCCGCCGATCGCCGCGCAGCCCGAACCCGGCTCGCGCTTATTGCAGGGCATGGCCGTGTCGTAGAAATAGTAGCAGCGGGTCCGCTGGAGCAGATTGCCGGCGGTGGTCGCCTTGTTGCGCAGCTGCCCCGAGGCGCCGGCCAGCAGAGCCTTCGCCAGGACGGCGTAGTCCTTCCGGACCCGCGGCTCCGCGGCGAGGTCGGAGTTGCGCACCAGCGCACCGATACGCAGGCCGCCCTCCTGCGTGGCCTCAACCTTGTCGAGGGGCAGCCGGTTCACGTCGATCAGCGTGGCCGGCGTCTCGATCTGCAGCTTCATGAGGTCGAGCAGGTTTGTGCCGCCCGCGATGAACTTGGCGTTCGGCCGCTCGGCCGCGAGCTTGGCCGCGTCCTGAACCGTGGCGGGACGCTCGTAGGTGAAAGCCTTCATGTCCGCCCCCTCAGAGGTTGCTGGCGGCGGTGTCGCGGATCGCCGCGACGATGTTCGGGTAGGCGCTGCAGCGGCAGATGTTGCCGCTCATCCGCTCGCGGATCTCGGCGTCACTGAGCGTCGGGGTCGAGGCGAGATCCTCGGTGACGTGGCTCGGCCAACCGGCCTTGGCCTCGTTCAGCATGCCGACCGAGGAGCAGATCTGGCCCGGCGTGCAGTAGCCGCATTGGAAGCCGTCATGTTCCAGGAAGGCGGCCTGCATCGGGTGAAGCTTCTCGCCGTCCGCGAGGCCCTCGATCGTGGTGACCTGATCGCCCTCGTGCATCGCCGCGAGCGTCAGGCACGCATTGATCCGACGCCCGTCCACCAGCACCGTACAGGCGCCGCACTGGCCGTGGTCGCAGCCCTTCTTGGTGCCGGTGAGAGCCAGATGCTCGCGCAGCGCATCGAGGAGCGTGGTGCGCGTGTCGAGGACGAGATCGTGCGGCTGCCCATTGATGGTGAGCCGTACCGGCATCGTCTGCGGAGCGGGGTCTCCCGGCGCCGCCGCTGCGGGGGCCGGTCGGAAGCCGAGGGCGCCGAGCGCCCCGGCCGCCGCGCAGCCTTCCACCACGGCGCGCCGCGTCAGGGCGAACGGCTTCTTCGAAGTCGCGTCTGTCATGCTGCCATCCCGTCCGTGCGCCGCGCTCGACGGCGCGGCGCAACCTGGAATCCGGTGCGCCAACGTGCGGTCGTGCCGATTAGATCCAGTCCAGACTGCGCCCGTTCACCGCGGGCCGAGGTGGTCCGCTGGTCCATGGGCCGCCCTATCCGATCCGCGACGTGGGGGTAGAGAATCGGCCCACGGCCGCGCGGCAGGGCCGGGCGTGGCGCCTCCGGGCCGCCGCGCTCCGCTTGCAAAGGACGCGATCATCGGAACGCGTCGCACCGCCGGCGTTTGGGTAGATCGGAAAGCGTTTCCGGAGGCTCACCCCATGGCCGTCCCGACTTTGGCCCTGAACGACGGGCGTCGCATCCCGCAGATCGGCTACGGCTGCTGGCAACTCTCCGACGCTCAGGCGCCGGACCTCGTCGGCCGGGCGCTTCGGGCCGGCTACCGCCTGATCGACACCGCCGCCGCCTACGGCAACGAGGCGGGCGTCGGACGTGGCATCCGCGATGCGCAGGTGCCGCGCGCGGAGCTCTTCCTCACCACCAAGCTCTGGAACGACCGCCAGGGACGCGACGAGGCGCGGCGTGCCTTCGACGAGAGCCTGCAGCGGCTCGGCCTCCCGTATGTCGATCTCTACCTGATCCATTGGCCGTGTCCGCAGCGGCGCCTCTTCGTCGAGACCTGGAAAACGCTGATCCAGCTCCGCGAGGAGGGGCGGGCCAAGTCGATCGGCGTCTCGAACTTCACAGCCGAGCACATCGCCACGTTGATCGGCGAGACCGGCGTGGCGCCTGCCGTGAACCAGATCGAGCTGCACCCGCATTTCCAGCGCAAGGCGCCGCGCGCGGACGACGCGCGTCACAGCATCGTGACCGAGTCCTGGAGCCCCCTCGGCCAGGGCAGGGAGCTGAACGACCCGGTCATCCTCGCGATTGCGAAGGCCCATGGGAAGACGCCCGCCCAGGTGGTGCTGCGCTGGCAGGTGCAGATCGGCTGCGTGGCGATCCCGAAGACCGCCCGGCCTGAGCGCATCCTCGAGAATATCGCGCTGTTCGATTTCGAACTCGGTGCCGGCGAGATGGAGGAGATCGCGGCCCTCGACCGCCCCGACGGCCGCATCGGCCCCGACCCGGCGTCCTTCTGCTGACCGGCATTCCTTCGGCGGCGCAGCGTAACATCGCGCCGCAAAAGATTTATGCTCACAGCTAGCATATCTGGACAGGCGCGTCCGGCGCCCATAAGTTAGACGGCACAATGCTCAAACTGAGCATAATGGAGGACGCCATGGCGGCGACCGTTGCACCCGTCTCCCGCACGCCCATCCCGGGCCTGCCGCTTCCGGATCTCTACGCCCGCGTCAGCCGGCACGTTCCGGCGATCGAGTGGCCGGCGCTCGCCCCCGACATCGAGGCGATCCTGCGCCTGAAGCGGGAGCGCAACGCCGTGATCCTGGCGCACAATTATCAGGCGCCCGAGATCTTCCACACGGTGGCCGACATCGTCGGCGACAGTCTCGCGCTCGCCCGCGAGGCGGTGAATGTCGACGCGGACGTGATCGTGCTGGCGGGCGTCCACTTCATGGCCGAGACCGCCAAGCTCCTGAACCCGGCCAAGACCGTGCTGATCCCCGACATGGGCGCGGGCTGCTCGCTGGCCGATTCGATCACGGCCGCGGACGTGCGCGGCCTGCGGGCGAAGTATCCGGGCGTGCCGATCGTGACCTACGTGAACACCTCGGCGGCCGTGAAGGCCGAGTCGGATTTGTGCTGCACCTCCGGCAACGCCGTCGCGGTGGTGAAGTCGCTGAACGCGCCCCGCGTGCTGATGATCCCGGACGAGTTCCTGGCGCAGAACGTCCAGGCCGAGATTCCCGAGGTCGAGATCCTGACCTGGGCCGGCCACTGCGAGGTGCACGAGCGCTTCACCCCGGCCGACATCCGCGAGGTCCGCGACAGCTATCCCGGCGTGACGGTGATCGCGCATCCGGAATGCCCGCCCGACGTGGTGGCCGAGTCCGACTTCTCCGGCTCCACCGCGATGATGATGGACTTCGTCGTGGAGAAGCGGCCGAAGCAGGTGGTGCTCGTCACCGAGTGCTCGATGGCCGACAACATCGCGGCGCAGAACCCGGATATCGAGTTCATCAAGCCCTGCAACATGTGCCCGCACATGAAGCGGATGAGCTTGGCGAACATCCGCCGCGCGCTGGAGACGATGACCCACGAGGTCACGGTCGATCCGGCTTTGGCCGACCGGGCCCGGGCGGCCGTGGAGCGCATGCTCCAGGTGCGCACACGATGAACGCCGTCTCGCCCAGCACCGCCGACCGCGTCGTCGTGGTCGGCGGCGGCGTCGCGGGGCTCAGCGTCGCGCTGCGTCTCGCGCCCCGGCCGGTGACGCTGGTCACCGCGTCGGCCCTGGGCCTCGGCACCGCCACCGGCTGGGCGCAGGGCGGCATCGCCGCCGCGGTCGGCGCCGATGACGCGGCGGAACTGCACGCCGCCGATACGGAAGCGGCCGGCGCCGGGCTGACCGAGTCCGACGTCGCGCTCCGCGTGGCTCAGGAAGGGCCGGGCCTGATCGATTGGCTGGTGCGGATCGGCGTCCCGTTCGACCGGACCGACGATGCCGCGCTCGCGCTCGGGCTTGAGGCCGCGCATGGCCGCCGCCGCATCGTCCGCTCCGGCGGCGACGCGACCGGGGCGCGCGTGCTCGAAGGGCTGGTGCGGGCCGTTCTCGCTGCACCGTCCGTCGAGATCGTCACGGCGCGGGCCTGCGACCTGCTCCGGGACGCGCGCGGGGCCGTGGCCGGCATCGTCGCCGAGCGCGATGGTGCCCTGTTCCGCATCCCGGCCCGCGCCGTGGTGCTGGCCACCGGCGGCGTCGGCGCCCTCTACGCGGCGACCACGAACCCGCCCGGCGCCGTCGGCCGCGGTCTGGCGCTCGCCGCCCGGGCCGGTGCCGTCATGCGCGATATGGAGTTCGTGCAGTTCCACCCGACCGCCATCGCGGCCGGCGCCGACCCGATGCCGCTCGCCACCGAGGCCCTGCGCGGGGAGGGCGCCCGACTCATCGACGAGACCGGCGCACCCGTCATGGCCGGTATCGCCGGCGGCGATCTCGCCCCCCGCGACGTCGTCGCCCGCGGCATCTTCCAGGCGCTGCAGCGCGGCCGCACGGTCTATCTCGACGCCCGCGGGGCGCTCGGCGCCGCGATGCCGACGCGCTTCCCGACGGTGGCGGGACTCTGCGCCGCCGCCGGCATCGACCCAGCCGTGCAGCCGATCCCGGTCCGCCCGGCGGCGCACTACCATATGGGCGGCGTGAAGGTGGACGCGCACGGCGCCACATCGGTGCCGGGCCTCTATGCCTGCGGCGAGGTCTCCTCCACGGGCCTGCACGGCGCCAACCGCCTCGCCAGCAACTCCCTACTGGAAGGGCTCGCCTATGCCTGCTTCATCGCCGACGGGCTCGATGCGCCGCCGCCGGCGGCCATCGTGCCCCAGGCCGTGACCGCCCGCACCTCCGGTGACCTGACGGCGATCCGTGGCCTGATGGAGCGCCAGGTCGGGGTCGTGCGCGACGCCGCCGGCCTCGGGGGGGCGGTCGCCGCCCTGACGCCGGAGGCAGAATCCTGCGACGCCGCGCTGGTGGCGCTGCTGATCGCCCGCGGCGCGCTGGACCGCCAGGAGAGCCGCGGCGCCCATTGGCGCAGCGATCATCCGCATCTCGCAGCCGCGACCCATACCGAGACCACGCTGGCCGATCTCCGGGCGGCGCAGAGCGGCCGGACGGTCGCCGAGGAGGCCCTGACGCCATGACCCGATCGGTCTTCTCCGACGCGATCCTGCCCCTGCCGCGGCTCCTGGTGGAGCCGGTGGTGCGCGCCGCCCTGCTGGAGGATCTCGGCCGGGCCGGCGACATCACCACCGACGCCATCGTGCCCCCCGGCGAGCGGATGCGCGGCGTGATCGCCTCCCGCCAGGACGGCGTGATCTCCGGCACCGATGCCGCCGCCATCGCGTTCGCGCTGGTCGATCCGGCCGTCACCGTCACGGTCGAGCGCGGCGACGGGGCCCGCGTCGCCCCGGGCGACGTGGTTCTGCACCTCGAGGGGCCGGCCCGCGCCATCCTCACCGCCGAGCGCGTCGCCCTGAACCTGCTCTGCCGGATGTCGGGCGTCGCCACGGCCACCCACGGCCTCGTCGAGGCGGCCCGCCCGCACGGCAAGGCCTCGATCGTCTGCACCCGCAAGACCACGCCGGGCCTGCGCGCCCTGGAGAAGCACGCCGTGCGCGCGGGCGGTGGTTCGAACCACCGCTTCGGCCTCGACGATGCCGTGCTGATCAAGGACAACCACGTGGCGGTGGCGGGCGGCATCGTGCCGGCCATCGAGCGCGCCCGCGCCCGGGCCGGCCATCTCGTGAAGATCGAGTGCGAGGTCGACAGCCTGGAGCAACTGGAGGAGGCCCTTTCGGTCGGGGTCGACGCGGTGCTCCTCGACAATATGGGGCCCGACCAGCTCACCCGCGCGGTGGCGATGATCGACGGACGCGCGCTCTCCGAGGCGTCGGGCCGGATCACCCGCGAGACGGTGGGGGCGGTCGCGGCCTCGGGCGTCGACCTGATCTCCTGCGGCTGGATCACCCACTCGGCGGCGATCATCGACCTGGGTCTCGACGCGGCCTGAATGGGCGACCTCCGGGTCGCCGCGGGGATCCGCCGTCGGGCAGGGCTCGACGATCATCACGTTCGGGTGACAAGTCTTCGTCATCAGCGCGGCTGAGACACCCGAAGTCTATCGCCGCGCGACCGACTCGCTAAGGTTTCGCCCAACCGCGACGCCATCGACCGGACGTGACCGTGAGCCAAGCCCTGCCCTCCGCGGCTGCCCCGGCGGTCGATCTTCCGGCGGCGCCGGTGGCGCGCAAACCCGGTGCCGTCCGACATGGGCCCGGCGCCGCGCTGATGCTGGGCGCGCTGGGCGTCGTGTACGGCGACATCGGCACGAGCCCGCTCTACGCGTTCAAGGAAGCCGTGAAGGCGGCGACCGCCGGCGGGGCCGCGGTGCCGGCGGCGGCCACGGGGGCGGTGTCGCTGATCCTGTGGTCGCTGATCCTGATCGTGTCGCTGAAATACGCGGTGCTGATCCTGCGCGCCGACAACCGCGGCGAGGGCGGCATCGTCGCCATGCTGGCGCTGCTCGGCGCCCGGCAGGCCCGGCCGGGCACGGGGAAGGCGCTGCTTCTGGTGGTCGGTCTGGTGGGGGCGGCGCTGCTCTACGGCGACGGCGCGATCACCCCGGCGATCTCGGTCCTCTCGGCGATCGAGGGCGTGAAGGTCGATGCGCCGGCGCTCGGCCCGTACGTGGTGCCGATCACGCTCGTCATCCTGGTCGGGCTGTTCCTGGTCCAGCACAAGGGCGTGGCCGCCATCGGCCGCGTGTTCGGGCCCGTGATGCTCGTCTGGTTCGTCGTCCTCGTCCTGCTCGCGATCCCCAGCATCCTGCGCACGCCGGAAATCCTGGCGGCGGCCAACCCGTTGCGGGCGGTGAACTTCCTGGTCCATGCCGGCTGGCATGTCAGCTTCCTGATGCTGGGCGCGGCCTTCCTGGCGGTGACCGGCGGCGAGGCGATGTATGCCGATCTCGGCCATTTCGGCGCCCCCGCGATCCGCTTCGCGTGGTTCGGTCTCGTGCTGCCGGCGCTGTTGATCCACTATTGCGGGCAGGGCGCCCTGATCATCGCCGATCCCGGTGCGATCGAGAATCCGTTCTATCGGCTTGCCCCCGACTGGGCCCATTATCCGCTGGTCGCCCTGGCCACGATGGCGACCGTCATCGCCTCGCAGGCGGTGATCTCGGGCGTCTATTCGTTGACCCAGCAATCGATCCAGCTCGGCTTCATGCCGATGATGCGGGTCGTCCACACAGACCGGGACGAGCGTGGCCAGATCTACGTGCCGGCGGTGAACTGGCTCCTGGCCGCAGCGACCCTCACCGCGGTGGTGGTGTTCGGCTCCTCCGACGCCCTGGCCGGGGCCTACGGCATCGCGGTCTCGGCCCTGATGGGCATCACCACGCTGCTCGCCGCGCTCATCGCGCTGCGTTGGGGCTACAATCCGATCCTGGTCTTCGCGGTCAACGGCGCCTTCCTTACCCTCGACGCCGTGTTCTTCGCCGCCAACAGCGTGAAGCTCTTCGAGGGCGGCTGGTTTCCGCTGCTGCTGGCCGCCGCGGTCGCCTTCCTGATGCTGACATGGATGACGGGCAACCGCGTTCTCGAATCCGTCCGCCAGACCATGCGGATGTCCGAGGCGACCTTTCTCGCCCGACTGACCTCGCACCCGCCGGTGACGCTCCCGGGCACCGCGGCCTTCCTGACCGCCGCCACCGATGGCATCCCGATGGCCCTCGGCCGTCTGCTGGAGCGCAGCCGGTGCCTCCACGAGCGGATCCTCCTGATCACCGTCGTCTACGAGGAGGAGCCGGTCATTTGCGCCGCCGAGCGGGCGCAGGTGACGCTGGTTGCGCAGGGCATCCGCAAGGCGATCTCGAAGTTCACGCCCGGCATGGAACGGGTCGTCCTGCGGTACGGCTTCATGCAGACCGCCTCGATCCCCGAGGGGCTGCGATGCGCCGTGGCGAGCGGCCTCCTGCCTCCGGAATACCTCGAGGACATCACCTACTTCGTGGGCCACGAGGTGGTCATCCCGTCGCCGACCCATCCCGGCATGGCGCCCTGGCGGGAGGCGATGTTCAGCTTCATGAAGCGCAATGCCGAGCGCACCGGCGCCCATTTCGGCCTGCCGACCCGGCAGATCGTCGAGGTGGGAACCGAGATCGAGATTTGAACCGGGGCCCTGAACAGGGCCGCGCCGCGGCACGCCCGAAGGGCAGGGCCTCCACAGGCGACGGACCGCCATGACGGCGATGCCGAGCCCGCGCGGCGCATTGAAAACGGCCGCGTTCGCCAGCATATCGCCACCGCGATTTTCCCACAGCGGAGGCATGACCCGTGAGCGAGACGATTGAGCGGCACGAGTTCGGGGCGGAGGTAGGCCGGCTCCTCGACCTCGTCGTGCACGCGCTCTATTCCGACCGCGAGATCTTCCTGCGCGAACTCGTGGCCAACGCCGCCGACGCCATGGACCGGCGGCGGTTCGAGGCCCTGACCTCGGCGGCGAGCGCCCTGCCGGCGGACGCCAAGGTCCGCATCGCCCCCGACAAGGAGGCGCGGACCCTGACCGTGTCGGATGCCGGCATCGGCATGACCAAGGAGGATCTCGCCACCAACCTCGGCACCATCGCGCGCTCCGGCACGCGGGCGTTCTCGCAGACGCTGGAATCCGCCAAGGCCGAGGACCGGCCGAGCCTGATCGGCCAGTTCGGCGTCGGCTTCTACTCGGCCTTCATGGTCGCCGACCGGGTGACGGTCACGTCGCGTCGCGCCGGCAGCGACGAGGCCTGGACCTGGGCCTCCGAAGGCCAGGGCAACTACACCCTGGAGCCTGCCACCCGGGCGGAACCCGGCACCGACATCGTGCTCCATCTCAAGGGCGACGCCGACGAGTACCTGGAGCATTACCGGCTCGACCATCTCGTGCGGAAATGGGCCGACTTCATCACCGTGCCGATCGCGGTCGTGCGCGACGGCAAGGACGAATCGGCCAATCAGGGCACCGCGCTCTGGCGCAAGGCGAAGTCCGAGGTCACCGAGGAGCAGTACGAGGCGTTCTACCACTCCATCGGCATGAACTTCGACAAGCCCTGGGCGACGCTCCACTGGCGCGCCGAGGGGCAACTCGAATTCGCCGCGCTGCTGTTCATCCCCGGTTCGAAGCCCTTCCATGCGCTCGAGAACGAGCGGCAGAGCAAGGTCCGGCTCCACGTGCGGCGGATGTTCATCACCGACGAGGCCGAACTGCTGCCGCCCTGGCTGCGCTTCGTCCAGGGCGTGGTCGATACCGAAGACCTGCCCCTCAACGTGTCCCGCGAGATGCTGCAATCGACCCCGGCCCTGGCGCGGATCCGCCGCGCCGTGACCGGCCGCGTCGTGTCCGAACTCGCAACCCGCGCCAAGGACGCCGAGGGCTACAAGGCCTTCTGGGAGAATTTCGGCCCCGTCCTTAAGGAGGGCATCTACGAGGATTTCGAGCGCCGGGGTGAGATCGCCCCGCTCCTGCGCTTCCGCTCCTCGGCGGTGGAGGGCTGGACCTCCCTGCCGGATTACGTATCCCGCATGAAGGATGGCCAGGAGGCGATCTACTACCTCGTCGCCGACGATGCCGAGGCGCTGAAGTCGTCGCCCCAGCTCGAGGGCTTCAAGGCGCGCGGCCTCGAGGTGCTGCTGCTTTCCGATCACGTCGACGCCTTCTGGCCCGACCAGCTCGGCAGCTTCGCGGAGAAGCCGCTCCGCTCGATCACCAAGGGTGGGCTCGACCTGTCGAAGTTCGCCCTCGAGGGCGGGCAGCCGGAGGCGCCCGAGGGCATCGATGCGTTCGTGGCCGCCGTGAAGACCGCGCTGGGCAGCGAGGTCTCGGACGTGCGCACCACCGACCGGCTGGTCGACTCGGCGGTGGTCCTGTCCGCCGGGACCGGAGGCCCAGACCTGCAGATGCAGCGGCTCATGCGGCGGGCAGGGCGGGCCGGGGCCGGGCAGCCGGTCCTGGAGATCAACCCGCGCCATCCGCTGATTCGGGCGCTGGCCGCGGCACCCGAATCGGAGGTGCCGCAGGCGGCCGGCACGCTCCTCGACCTCGCCCGCATCCAGGATGGCGACAGCCCCCGCGACCCGGCGGCCTTCGCCCGGACCGTGGCGGCGGCCCTGGCGGCGGCGCGCAGCGCGTAGGACTACGGAGACACGCGCCGGGCGCAGGCGGAAAGCCGCGCGCGGCGTGTGTCTCCACACACATCCGCGCCGGACGATTGTCGGTTCGGTTGATCATTCGGAAACGGTCGAGCCATAACTTCGCCACCGGTCGGGATCATTGCCCGGCCGATGGCGCGGGCGCGGTGGGGGCCGCAGGCGTCTGAGCCGAACCCTCTCGCGCGCGTCAGGCGCGCCTCACGGACGCTGCATGAACCCGGTCGAGGCTGAAGCCGGCAACGGACAGGCGGTCGCGGCGGCGCGGACCCGGGCCCATGCCCGGGCGTATCGCCACAGCGGACGCGTGCGCACCATGCGCCGCATGATTCCGGTGGTCGCCGGGGGCTCGGTGGCGCTGCTGCTGGCGTACCTGTTCAATCCTTTCGCGGCCCAGCTGCCGGGCGTCTCGGTCGGTCCGGTGACGCTGGCGGGCTCGAAGGTCCGCATGGAGAATCCGCGGCTCTCGGGCTTCCGCCAGGGAACGCGCGGCTACGAGGTGACGGCGGACGCCGCCCTGCAGGACGTCCGCAAGCCGAGCCAGATCGAGCTGCAGCAGATGCGCGGCCACATCGCCACCGACGATCAGGGCGGCATCGCCCGGCTCTCGGCGGTGTCGGGCCTGTTCGACACCGCCCGCGAGGCGCTCGATCTGAAGGACGACATCCGGATCTGGACCGACAAGGGCGAGGAGGTGCGCCTGCGCTCGGCCGCCGTGGCGTTCAAGACCGGCGCCATCAGCTCGCAGGAGCCTGTCACCGTTTCGAGCCCGCGGGCCACCGTGAAGGCCGACACCCTCGACGTCGTCGAGAACGGTAAGCGGATCTCCTTCGTGGGCAAGGTCCAGGTGGTGATCCTCAACGAGGATCAGGCCGAGAAGCCGCAGGCCCGCATCCTGACGTCGGACGCCCAAGCCGCGGACGGTGCGCGATGAGCGCCGCCCGCCTCGTCTGGGCCGCCCTGGCGGCGGGGCTGGTTCTCGCCGGCCCGGCTTTCGCCGAGAAGTCCGCGCGGAAAGATTCGCCCTTCGGGAATATCGGGGGCGGAGGCAAGGACCCGATCAAGATCGACGCCGACCGGCTCGACGTGTTCGACCGGGAGAACAAGGCGATCTTCGCCGGCAACGTCGTGGCCGTGCAGGGCGACAGCACCATCCGGTGCTCGACCATGACGGTCACCTACAAGCGCGGCAAGGACGCGCCCGGCAAGGCTGCTAAGGGCGAGGCGAAGGAGGAGGGGGCCGAAGCGGCGCCCCGGAATCCCGCCGAGAACGGGATCCAGAAGGTCGATTGCGCCGGTCCGGTGACGGTGGTGCAGAAGGATCAGGTCGCCACCGGCGACCATGCGGTGTTCGATCAGGACGCCAAGCGGATCGTGCTGACCGGCAATGTCGTCCTGAGCCAGTGCCAGAACGTCACCCGCGGCCAGCGGCTCGTCTACGACATGAACACCGGGCGCGCGAACATGGACCCGGTGGCGGGCGGCCGCGTCTCGGCCCTGTTCGTGCCCGGCGAGAAGTCCGACGCCAAGGACGGCAAGGCGAAGGGCTGCACGCAGCCGCCGCCCAGGCCGAAGGCGCAGGTCGATTGAGCGGCGCCGTGGCGTTCCAGGCTGGCCCGCAGGACCCGGCGGGCCGAACGAGCTGGCTCGGCCGCCTGTTCGGCCGGCGCGCGCGGCAGCCGGACGCGGCCGAGGCCGAGGGCTGGTCCGCGGCCGAGGCGGGCGGCCTCGGCATCCTCAGCGTGAGCGGCCTGCGTAAGAGCTACGGCGCCCGCACGGTGGTCCACGAGGCCGGGCTCACCGTCCGCACCGGCGAGGCCGTGGGACTGCTGGGCCCGAACGGCGCCGGCAAGACCACGATCTTCTACATGATCACCGGGCTGGTGGCGGCCGATCGCGGCCACATCACCCTGGACGGCCTGCCGATCACGCACCTGCCCATGTACCAGCGGGCGCGGCTCGGGATCGGCTATCTGCCGCAGGAGGCCTCGATCTTCCGCGGGCTCACCGTCGAGGACAACATCCGCGCGGTGCTGGAGGTGGCCGAGCCCGACCGCAAGGCGCGCGCCCGCAAGCTCGATTCCCTGCTGGAGGAGTTCGACATCGCGCGCCTGCGCAAGTCGCCCTCGATCGCGCTCTCGGGCGGCGAGCGGCGACGCTGCGAGATCGCCCGGGCGCTCGCCTCCTCGCCGACCTTCATGCTGTTGGACGAGCCCTTCGCGGGCATCGACCCGATCGCGGTGGGCGACATCCAGGATCTGGTGAAGCACCTGAAGCAGCGCGGCATCGGCGTGCTGATCACCGACCACAACGTCCGCGAGACGCTGGGCCTGATCGACCGGGCCTACATCGCCCATTCCGGCCGCATCCTCACCGAGGGCACGCCGGAGGAGATCGTGGCGAACCCCGATGCGCGGCGCCTGTATCTCGGCGAGGATTTCAGGCTTTAGGCCGGACTTCGCCATTAACAGGGGAGCGAAGACGGGGCGGAGGCGGCCGCGCCTCACCCCTTCCAGTTCTTGAGCGCCGCGAACGGGCTGTCGGAACCCGCGGGCTTCTCCGGGTTCAGCACCGGCTCCACCTGCGCGATGGCGTCCGCCATCGAGAAGGCCGAGCCGCTCTGGAGCCGGCCGCCCGCCGCGTCGCGGTGGCCGCCGCCGCGGAACAGCCGGGCGCCGTCGAGCGCCGTGCCGTCGTTGGAGCGGAACGACAGCGTGCCCATCCGCTGGACGTTGACGACGCGCTTGGCGCGGCCCGCATCCATGATCAGGTCGGAGACCCGCTGGAAGGTGCCCGAATCGAGGGCGAAGGATAGGAGGGTGCCGTCCTTCAGCGGGCGGAACAGGGCGTCCGAGCGGGCGAGCGCCCGGGCGAGGCGCATGCGCGTGGTCAGCGTCGGATCGTCGTCGGGCGCCTCGCGCAGCAGGGCGTCGACCACGCCGGTGCGGATCTCCGAGGCGCGCCGCTCGAGTTCGGCCGGGTTGGCGCCGTCCCGCAGGGACGCGGCGGCCGCGAGCAGTATGTCGGACACGAACCGGTCGTGCCAGGGATGACCGACCGGCACGTAGCTCGACACGACTTCCCAGAACAACTCGTCCAGGGCGAGCCCGCCGCGGAAGGCCGGGCTCTCCTTGCGCCAGAGGTCGACGGCATCGACCGCGGAGAGCAGGCTCGACAGGTCGGTCGCGGGTTCGTGCGTGGCGAACAGGGCCCGGTGTTCGAAGGTCATCCGCGTGGCGCAGATGTCGTCCTCGATCAGCACGGCGATCTCGGGATCGCCCAGATCGATCCGGTGGAGCGCCGGGCGCGCTGCATCGGCGGTCGCCTCCAGGCCCAGCCGGCGCATCTGGTCGAGGGACGAGGCGTGGTGGTCGAGGACCACGAGGCGGTGCTTCTGCCCGTCCTCCCGGCGCCGGTTCATCGCGGCGAACTTCCTCAGGCCCGCGATGGTCTGCTCCTCCAGGCCGAGATCCGTCATCAGCAGGATCTCGCGCTCCGCCGCGCGGCCGAGACGCTTGATCTCGTCCTCGAAGACCGGGCCGACATCGCTGTAGCGGGGCACGTGGACGACGCGCTCGACCGTGGCGCAGGCGGCGGCGACCGTGGAGGCGCCGTAGCCGTCGAGGTCGTGGTGGGTGATCTGGATCAGGCGCAACGGTCCGGACTCGAAGGATGACGGAGCGGCCGGTCTACGACGCCCGGCGCCGCGAGGCGAGGGGTAGCGGACCTTCCGTCCGGCCGCGTTCGGTGCAGAATGGTGCCGGGCCGCCACGAGTCGCACAGGACCGGCCGGCCACGGAGACCCTCAACGGGCCCGCCATTCCGGGAGGATACGATGGCCTTGGCCGCAACGCCGCGCGTGCGCCGCATCCAGACGATCTCGCTTGCCCTTCTCGTGACGGCGGGCGTCGTCAACTACGTCGACCGCGCCACCCTGGCGGTGGCCAACCCGCTGATCCGGGAGGATCTCGGCCTCTCGATCCCCGAGATGGGCTTGCTGCTCTCGGCCTTCCTCTGGGCCTACGCCTTCGCACAGCTGCCGGCCGGTGTGCTCGCCGACCGGTTCGGACCGCGCCTGACGCTGACGCTCGGCCTGACCTGCTGGTCGTTCGGCCAGATGCTCGGCGGCGCGGTGACGTCGTTCTGGCAGTTCGTGAGCGCGCGGATCGTGCTCGGCATCGGCGAGGCGCCGCATTTCCCGACCTGCGCCCGGGTCTCCCGCGACTGGTTCAACATCCGCCAGCGCGGTACCGCCACGGGGATCTGGAACTGCGCCTCCTCGCTCGGGACCTTCCTGGCCCTGCCGCTGCTGACCTTCCTCATGGTGAGCTTCGGCTGGCGGGCGATGTTCGTGATCATGGGGGCGGTCGGCCTCGTGCTCGCCGCGATCGTCTACGTGGTCTTCCGCAACCCGCGCGAGACCGACCTGACGCCGGGGGAGCGCGCCTTCCTGGAAGAGGGCGATGCCCCGAATGCCAGCCGCCCGGTCACCTGGAGCGCGTGGCGCCGGCTCTTCGGGTTCCGAACCAGCTGGGGGATGATCGTCGGCTATTTCGGCTGCATCTACATGACGTGGCTCTACACCGCGTGGCTGCCGAGCTACCTCGAGATCGAGCGGCACTTCACCCTGCAGAAGACTGGCCTCGTCGGCTCGATCCCCTTCGCCTTCGGCGTGCTGGGCGGGATCCTGGGCGGCCGCGTGGTCGACATGCTGGTCCGCCGGGGCGTCGACCCGATCCGCAGCCGCAAGATCCCGATGGTCGGATCCCTGGTGGCGACCGCCGCCTGCACGGTCGTGGCGGCCCTGACGCCGAGCGACACCCTCGCCATCGCCTGCATCTCGGCCTCGCTTTTCCTCGTCTACGTGAGTTCGTCGTCGGCCTGGGCGATGGCCTCTGTGGCGGCGCCGGCCAGCTGCACGGCGTCGCTCGGCGCGATGCAGAATTTCGGCGGCTATATCGGCGGCGCCCTGGCGCCGACCGTGACGGGCTTCATCGTCGGCGGCACGGGCCATTTCTCGATGGCCTTCATCACCGGGGCGGTGATCGCCCTGGTGGCGGCGCTCGGCTACTGGACGCTGATCAGGGATCCCATCGCCGACGAGGCGCCGGAGGGTCCGGTGGTCGGTCAATTGAGGGCCGCGCGATGAGCAGGCGGACGGTCTCCGCTGGCGTCACCCCCGCAGGTTCGGGGCAGCCAGGATCAGGTCCCGGAGATGCGTGCGGGCCGTGAAGCTGCCGCGCATCAGGTCCACGAAGGTGGCGGCCGGTCCGTCCCAGTCGTGGCGCGCGGCATGGGCCCGGGCGGCGGTCGCGTCGAAGGGCAGCCGCCCCTCGATCGCCGCGCCCATCAGCTCGGCGAGCCGATCCACCCGGTCGGGGGCGTCGGGGTCGAAGTAGCTCGCCGCGCTGCCGCCGGCCTCCGGGATGGCCGTCAGGCTCGAGGCGATGACCGGCGTCCCCCGGGCGAGGCTGTCGAGGACCGGGATGCCCCAGCCCTCGCCGCGGCTCGGGAAGACCAGGGCGGCGGCCCGGGCGTAGAGGTCGGAGAGCCCCCGGTCGTCGATGCCGGCGATGTGCACCGCGTCCGGCGTCCGGGCGAGGCGGTCCAGGGTCTCGGGCCGCTCGCCGTCACCCTTGCCCACCACGATGAGCCGCGCCGCGCCCTCCGGCAGCCGCGCGAAGGCATCGAGGACGAGACCGAGATTCTTCCTCGGCTCCAGCCGGCCGACCATGAGCAGGTACGGCCGCCCGTCCGCAAGCGGGGTCCGCTCCGAGACCGCCTGCGGCGGGGTCGAGCCGCAGCGCACCTCGGCGATGCGGTGGCGTTCGATGCCGTAGACCTTGGCGATGGAGTCGCGGCTGTAGTCGGAGATGGTCAGAACCAGCTTGGCGCGCCGGGCCGAGAGCCGAGTCAGGATCTTGTTCCGCCAGCGCATCGACCAGGGAAAGAATTCGGGATGGGTCTCGAACAGGATGTCGTGGACCACCACCACCTGCCGGTCGCCCGGCACCAGCGGCGGGGCGATGTAGGTGGTGAGCAGCGTGTCCAGGCGATCCCGCAGGAACAGCCACGGCCAGACCAGGGTCAGCCGCACGGTCGCGGGGACCCGCGGCAGCCGCCGGTGCTCGATGTTGTCCCCCGAGACGATGCGGGCGCAGGCCTCCGGATCGCCCGAATAGACCACGTAGGTGGCGTCGGGGTGCTGGGCGGCGGCCCGGCCGATGATGTTCACGAGCCAGGTCCGGCTGCCCTGCGGCTTGCCGGTGAGCACATGCGCGTCGACGCCGATGCGAAGCATATCAAGGGCTCCTGTAGGCGCCGAAGGTCGGGGCCTCCCCGGGGGCGTAGGCCCGGCCGGCGATGTCGCGGGTGGCGCCGAGCGGGATGCCGACGCGGGCGGGGGCGGCGGTCAGGGCGAGGCCGCCGGTCATCGGGCTTGCAGGATCGCGGAAGGCGGGCGTGCCGGTGAGGTCGGGCCCCTGGCCGTTGAGCGGCAGGCTCGTCCCGTCGCCGGTGGCCTGATTGCCCCAGCGGTAGAGCGGGGCGCCGACGGCGCTGCCGAGGAAGTTCGGGCCGATCGCGTTGTTGTTGTCGGTGGTGGTCGCCTCGACCACGATCGCGGCCACGTTCGGCCGGGTCGCGTAGGCGATGTTGTTGAGCACCCGGTTGTTCGACGTGCGGTCGACCTGCTTGGTATAGTCGGAGGCGAGTACGATCTCGCCGCGATAGACGTGCTTGCCGCCGGAATCGCGCATGTTGCCGGTGGTCGTATTGTTCACCACCGTGTTGGAGCTGGCGTCGAACAGGTTGATCCCGGCGCCGTCATTGTCGGCCGCGACGTTGAACGCGACGATGTTCTCGTCGCACCACTGGTCGATCTGGATGCCGTTGCCGTCCTGGCCGGTGGTCTCCTTCTGGCCGGTGACGATGTTGTACCGGATGGTGTTGCGGTCGCCCGCGTCCTGGGCGGCGTCCTTGGCGTAGACGTGGATGCCAGAGGTGCCCGACATCCCGACGCCGTTGCCCGAGACCCGGTTGCCCTCCACCACGTAGCCGGAGCCGTTGATCTCCATCCCGTGGATGCCGTTGCCGGTCACGGTGTTGTCGAGGATGTAGCTCGGGTCCTCGGGGGGCGCGTTGATGACGTCGACGGCGACGCCGTGGGTCTGGTTGTCGGAGAGGGTGTTGCCGGTGATCCGGTGCCCGGCGCCCGCGCCGTCGCCGATCCAGATGCCGAGGCCGGACCGGGACACGGTCGAGCCCGCGACCGTCACGTGGCTCGACCCCCGGCGGATGATGAAGCCGGAATTCACCGCGCCCTGCACGGTCAGGCCGGTGACCGTCACGTAGGCGGCGTTCTCGAACACCACCGAGTTGGACAGGCGCGGTTGCGTGCCGGTTTCGGCCGCCACCGTGACCGGCGCGGCCTCGGTCCCGCGGGATCCGATGAAGACGACGTCGCCATAGCTGCCCCCGCGGACCAGCACGGTCGAGCCGGGGCCGAGGGTGGCGAAGGACACGTCGGCGAGGCGCGCCACCGTGGTGTAGCCGGGCTTCGTGCCGCCGGCGGGATCGACCAGGATGTTCTGCTGCACCTGCGCGCCGGCCGGGCCGCAGGCGGCCAGGACCGGCAGGACCAGCGCCGCGAGGGCGCTGCCGAGGATCGTGCGGGGCTGTCTCATGCCGCGAGCGCCCGGGCGATGGCGAGCCGCTTGCGCCGCTGGAACAGCCGGCGCCACACGCTGCGGCCGGCCTCCGGGCTGATCCGCGTCAGCGCGCGGGCCGCCATCTCCCAGCCGGGCAGCAGGGCCTGCGGCATCGCGAGGTCGGCAACCCGGTGGCGTGCCGCCGCGCCGAGCGGCGGCGGCCCGACCAGGCCGAGCCGGCCGAGATCCGCGACGAGGTCCGGGCGCTTGCGGTACCACAGCACCAGGGCTGCGCCCTCGCGCTCTGCGATGCGCAGATAGGCCGCCTCGTCCAGGAGGTGATGGTGATAGCCGAGCGCCTCGGGGGCGTAGAACAGGCGCATGCCGCGCCGGGCTAGCCGCTCGCCGAGCTCGATATCCTCGTGCCAGAACAGCTTCGGGTCGAAGCCCCCGGCCTCCTCCAGGAAGCCCCGGTCGACGCTGACGTTGCAGGTCAGGAACGCGTCCCAGCCGACCTCGTCGCGGCCCGCGAGCGCATCGTAGGAGGCGTCGTGGTGAAGCGCCGAGAACGGCGAGAACGGCAGGGCCGGGTCGATGGTCATGCGCCCGAGGATCGAGGTCCTCCGTCCCCCCCGCCGCGCATGGGCGCGTCGGTGCGCCTCGACGAGGCCCGGCACCGGGATGGTGTCGTCGTTGACGATCAGGAGGCGCTCGCCCCGGGCCGCCGCAATGGCGCGGTTGCGGGCGGCGTTGGCGCCGGCATTCTCCTGGCGCAGATGGACCACCGGGATCCGGGCCGCGGCGACGGCGCGGTCGATGACCGCTCCGGTGCCGTCCGTCGAGCCGTCGTCGCAGACCACGATCTCGAAGGGCGCGTCCGTCTCCTGCCGATCGAAGGCCCAGAGGCACAGGCGCAGCGTGTCGGCGCGGTTGTAGGTCGGGATGATGACCGAGAGCACGGGATCATCGCTCATGACGAGGCTTCCGGAAGCGGGAGGGGGAGGGGATCGGTCGGGGGGCGGCGCAGGCACAGCCACCCGACCAGGGCGGCCGAGACGGCCGCGACGGCGGGGACCGTCCCGGGCGCCAGCGCGGCGGGGCCGGCCGCCCAGGCGAGGGCGGTGAGGAGGCCCGGCGCAGCCAGGATCGGGATGTCCGCCAGCGCCAGGGGCGGTCCGGCCTGCCGCCAGAAGGCATGGGCCAGCACGAGGAGCATCGCGGCCTCCGCGAGCAGCGCCGCGAGGGCCGCGCCGAGCAGGGAGTTCCAGGGGATCAGCAGCGTGCAGGCGATGAGGTTGGTGGCGCAGGCCGCCGCGCTCCCGCGCACCGCGAAGCCGGTCCGCCCCAGCGGCACGAGGCCCGCGAACAGGATCGTGGCCGCGATCAGCAGGACGCTCATCCCGGTGGCGATGCGCAGCACCGGGACGGCGCCGGGGAAGTCCGGCCCGAAGGCGAGGCGCACGAGCGGCTCCGCGAGGGCGCAGGCCGCCACCGCTCCCGCGCAGGAGGCGGCCAGGATCGGGACCAGCGCGGTGCGAACCCGGGTCCGCAGCGCTGCCGTCCCGGTCCGCGGCCGTCCGTCCACCAGGGGGCCGACGGCCCGTCCGAAGACCGGCACGAGCGGCGCACACAGGGTGATCGCCACCGCGGCCCCGAGCTCGAAGAACCGGAAGCCGGCCGTGAACTGGCCGAGCTCGGCCGCGCCCGCGAAGGCGGCCAGCATCATGAGGCTGATCCGGCCGTTGAGCGAACCGAGGGCATTCGCGACGCCCACGCCCGCCGCGGCCCGGATGGTCGCCAGGGCCTGCGGCAGGGGAGCGAGGCGGGCGGGCACGAGGCGCAGCGCGAGCGCCAGTCCCACGGCGCCGTAGGCGATGCCGGCGCCGACCGCCGCAAGGCTCAGGGCCGCCTCCGGAAGCTGCAACCGGAGCGCGAGCGCGGTCCCGCCGATCAGGATGACGGCGTTGGCGAGCGCCGGCCAGACGGACCAGCCGGGCCGCCCGCAGACCTGGAACAGGGCGTCGAGGAAGCGGGCGGCCGCGAGGGGCATCAGCAGGGCGGCCAGCGCCAGCGCGGGCTGGATGGCGTCCGGCAGCATCGGCAGAATGCAGAGCAGCGCCGCGCCGGTCCCGAGACCGAGGACGAGCCGCGCCGACAGCATTCGGCCGAACTCGGCCGCCCGCATCTCGGGTTCGATCGCACCGAGGCGCGCCCCGAAGGTCAGGGTCGTGCCGAAATCCGCCGCGATCAGCGCCACCGCCAGGATCGCCAGGGCGAGGCCGTAGCGACCGAGGGCCGCCGGCCCGGCCATGTGCCCGACCATCACGAAGGCTGCGAGGCCTGCCGCAAGGTAGACGCCGCGACCGGCAGCCTGCCCGAGCAGATTCGCACCATAACGGAGCCCGCCGGCCCGTCCGCGCCCCGACAATCGGTTTACCAAGCGGATCATCTCTCGGTGACGTCTGACTGAAAACTGCGACCTACGATTGCATCGTGGCAGGCTGCGTATGGCTTGCAACCGGTGTCTCAATTTATGGTTGCAGAGTTATCGCGTTGGCAAAACCGGAGGACTGCGTATGTCCGAGACAGCCGCTGGGTCGGACCTGTGTCTCTCGCGCCGATCAGAAGCGGAGCCGGGACGGCGCCTCCGATGGGGGGAGGTGCGGGCCGCCCTGGCCGCCGATCGGGATCATTGGCGCCGCCGCGGTTGTGGGCCGGCGGCCTTTCGCCGGGGCTACCACGCGATCTGGCTCTACCGCCTGTCCCGCTATGCCCATGAGCGCGGCTGGCGGATGGCGGCGTGGCTGCTGTGGCTCGTGAACGGCTGGTGGACCGGCGCCGACATCCCGCCCTCCAGCCGGATCGCCGGCGGCCTGTTCCTGCCGCAGCCCTATGGGACCGTGATCGCCGGCGCCGTGGGCCGCGACGCCGCCTTCGGCATCCAGGCCTCCATCGGCGGCCTGCTGAAGGAGCCGGACCAGGATATCGGCGGCGGCCCGGGCCTTCCGGTGCTGGGCGACGACGTGATGCTGGAGGCGGGCGCCATCGTCCTCGGCGCCGTGCATGTCGGGGACCGCGCCCGGATCGGGCCGCGGACCATCACCCTGAAGTCCGTCGAGGCCGACGAGGAAGTCATGCCGCAACCCTGGCGCCCGCTCCCCGGCCGGAACGTCGCGCCATGAGGAACGCGATGTCGGACCATGGCACCCTGTCGGGGATGCGGCACCTCCTGGCGGCCGACTTCGCCCGCATCCTGCACCAGACCACGGGGGGGAAGCCGACCGCCCGGCTCCGGCGCCTGATGCACCTCCTGCTTCCGGCCATGCAGGTGGCGATCCTGCATCGAACCGCGCATCTGCTGCACGGCAGGGGCTGGCGCCGCTCGGCCGCCCTCGTGGCGGACCTGTCGCTGCGTCTCACGGGGGCCAGCCTGCATCCGGGCTCGCGCGTGGGGCCGGGCCTGTTCGTGCCGCATCCGGCGCGGGTCGCCTTCTGCGCGACGGCCGGGGCCGACCTGACGCTGCTGCCCGGGACATTGGTCGGACCGCGGGACTGGGTCCTTCCGGACCAGCCGTTTCCCGCCGACGGGCCTGATCTCGGGGACGGCGCGATCGTCGGCGCGCACGCCGCCATCCAGGGATCGGTCGCCATCGGCGCGGGCGCGACGGTCGGCATCGCGGTCTGCAGTCTTCGGGATGTGCCGGCGGGCACCGTGACGATGATCGCCCAGCGGCAGGTTCGCGGTCCGCGGCGACCCCAGGGGACGATTCATGGGCGCTAGACCCGGCCGCACAGGGATGTGGCGCCTGTCACGCGCGCCCGTGCTCCCCGCGGACCGCCCGCAGCGCGCCGCGGCCGGCTCGTGCGGGCGCGATCTGGCGGCGCAGGACGCGCTCGTAGGCGTCGAAGATGACGCGCCACGTGAAGGCCTCGGCGTGCCGGCGACGGGAGGCGGCGCCCATGACGTCGAGGCGGCCCGGCCCGGCCCGCACCAGGCTCAGGATGCCCCGCCGCAACTCGGTCTCGTCGCCGAAATAGAGCGCCTGCGGCCCTGCCACCCACCGGTTGAACGGATTGTCGTGGGCGAGGATCGGCGAGCCCGCCCCCAGGGCTTCGACCAGCGAGGGGTTCGTCCCGCCCACCGTGTGGCCGTGGATGTGGAAGCGGGCGTGAAAGCGGAGCGCGGCCACGCGCTCGGCCTCGTAGATCGCGCCGGCGAAGATCACGTCCGGTCCGCCCGCCGCCCGGACGGCGCGGTGATACGGGTCGGACTCCGCGAGCTTGCCCAGCACGAGCAGCGGCAGGCCCGGGCGCACCTCGCTCCAGGCCCGGACGACCTGGAGCACGAGGTTCTCCGGCACCACCCGGGCGATCAGCAGTCCGTAATCGCGGGGGCGCAGGCCGAACTTCGCCAGCGGCTCGGTCGAGGCTTCCAGAACCGGGTCGGCGCCATACGCGATGGTGGTGATCCGGGCGGCCGAGGTCCCGCGGGCGAGGTGCTTGGCGATCTCCGGGTGGTCCGCCACGAGGTGTGTCGAGAACAGGCTGCCGAGGCGCTCGTTCAGCCAGAACCAGGCCTTGGCGGGCTTCGACCAGCGGTCGCGCTTCCACTCGATGCCGTCCATGTTCATGACGCTGCGCTTGGCCGTCAGCCGGTAGAGCAGCGAGAACGCCGCGGTGTTGTAGCCGAGCACGAGGGGCAGGGCCGGCCGGAAGGCCGCCCGCAGGGTGCATTTCAGGTCGAACACGATCGTCGAGACGGCACCGTCGCCCCGGACCGCGACCGGGATCAGCAGGATCCCACGCCACACCGTCGGCGGGGCCGGCTCGCGCACCTGGCAGTAGACCTCGACCCGCCAGCCCCGGGCCACGAGTTCGAGCGCGAGCCGCTCCGCCAGGGTCTCGAACCCCCCATGCGCCGCCGGCACCCCGCGTGTGCCGAGGATCGCCACCGCCGGGCGCCCGCCCGGCTCCCCCGCCTTCACATGCGCCGTGGGCGCGACACGTTCAGAGGAGTCTGAGGCATGGTCACGGTCGAACAGCGTCTGTTCCGGGAGATGGGAGCCGGAGGCTACTCCCGGCACGACCACCGGATGGAGTACATCGTGCGCGTCAACGCGCTGCTCCGCCCGGACATGCGGGTGATGGAGTTCGGCGCGGGACGCGGCAAGTGGAGCGATGATCCGGTCCCATTGCGCCGGCACCTCGGCGACTTCCGCGGGCGCTGCGCCCACGTGGTCGCCTGCGACGTCGACGAGGCGGTTCTCGGCAACAAGTCGGCCGACGAGGTCCGGCTGATCGGTCACGACGGGATGCTGCCATTCCCGGACGGGAGCTTCGACCTGATCTCGGCCTTCTCGGTCCTCGAACACATCGAGCATCCCGAGCCCACCGCGGCGGAACTCGGCCGGGTTCTCGCCCCGGGCGGCTGGCTCTGCGCCTGGACGCCCAACCGCTGGGGCTATGTCGGGATCGGGGCACGGCTCATCCCGAAGCGGCTGCACGCCCGGGTGCTGCGCCTCGTCGAGCCGCGGCGGGTCGAGATCGACTCGTTCGTGCCGCTCTACACGATGAACACGGAGGCGGCGCGGAAGCGGCTTTTCCCAACTGATCGGTTCGAGCACTTCACCTACAGTTTCGACGGGCAGCCGTTCTATCATGGCGAGAACATCGTCCTGGGCAAGTTCTGGGAGCTACTGTTCCGGCTCACGCCGGGCCCGTTCAAGGGCTACCACATGGTGTTCATTCGTAAGCGACCGTGAGAGACGGTCCGGTCAGAGGCGAAGACTGCGCAGATGGCTGGCAAATCTGCGCATGTCCTCGGCCTTTCGGGCGAGGTCCGGCTGCCCGCGCAGCCGGGCCGCGAATCCGTAGGCCAGGGCGCGCAGGGTGAAGCCGAGCCGCAGCGGGGCCGAGAAGAAGGCCGGGGACGAGAGGCGCCGGCCGGCGTTGCGCAGGCTGTAGATGGTCGCCAGCCCGTCGAGCCAGCGGGGTGAGCGGGTGCCTCCCGAGCCCCCTTGGAGATGGAGAACGGCAATCCCCGGAAGGTAGGCGACGCGCCAGCCGGCATCGCGCAGGCGGCATCCCCAATCCACGTCCTCGCCGTAGAGGAACATCGGGCTGTGCAGACCGCCGATGGCGGCGATCGCCGACCGGCGCAGGAGCAGGCAGGCGCCGCAGATCCAGTCCACGTCGAGGGCTCCGGTGCCGCGGGCCTGCCGGCTGGCGAGATAGAGGCCACGCCGGCCGAGGCGGCCCGACAGGCCGGCGGCGTGCACCAGGATCGAGAGCGGGCGCGGCTCGTAGCCGGCATCGCCGACCTGATGCGTCCCGTCCGGAAAGGTCAGCCGCGGGCCGACGGCGCCGACGTCCGGATGCGCGTCGAGATGGGCCAGAAGACCGGTCAGGGCCTCCGGGTCGCGCAGGAACGCGTCGGGGTTGAGGAGCAGGATCGCCTCGCCGCGCGCGTGCTCCAGGGCGACGGCGTTGCCACCCGCGAAGCCGTGGTTGGTGCGCTCGGCGATCACCCGAACCCAGGGGAAAGCCTTCGCGACGCGCTCCGGCGTGCCGTCGGTCGAGGCGTTGTCGACGAGGATCACCTCGTAGGGGCGGTCGATCCGGCTCAAGGCCAGCAGTTCCAGGCAAGTCGCGATGTCCCGACCGGCGTTGTAGGTGACGATCAGGACGCTGAGGCTGACGGCGCTCATGATCGGTCTCCACGTGTGAAGGGGGTATGGCCGGTCCTGGACGCGGGCGCTCCCGGGGCGCTGGCGAGGGGGGACGCGATTCCTCTCCGTTGGACGGGGAGGGCGCGTGTCGCGCCTGTCGATTCTGGCGGCCCGACCGGCCGGCGCGCCTGAACGGCCCTTTGCCGCTGGGCGGCACGCACCCCGGCGATCAGTCCGAGGCCGGTGTAGAGCAACTCGGCGATGCCGAGATTCAGGCGGAAGCCCGGATCGACCAGGCCGTGCAGCAGGTGCGCGATCAGGCCCACCGCGCAGGCCGCCGCGATCGCCGCGAGGGGATCGCCCACCGGCGCGCGGCGGGCCGCGCGGAACCCCCGGAAGATCCCGATCCCGAAGACCAGCGCGAAGGCCGCGTAGCCGACGATCCCGACCTCGGTGAGGATCAGGATGTGCAGGTTGTGCACCACGTGGTTCGACCGGTCGAAGAGCCCGGCGAGCCGGGACAGGCCGGTCTTGTCGAGGACCGCGAACTGATTGCCGAAGTTGTTCAGGCCGACGCCGAAGACCGGAAACAGCTCGAAGAGGGCGAGGGCCGCCGCGTTCAGCGGGCCGCGCTGGGCGGCCGAGCCGCCATCGTCGGCGGTGAGCCGCTCCCAGATCAGCGGACCGGCATAGAGGGCCGCGACGCTGCCGACGATTGCCAGAAGACCGAAGACGATCAGACTCGCCCGGGAGAACAGACGGTCCCGATAAACCAGCAGGATCAGGAGCGCGGCGGAGACCGGGAAGGTGAGCCAGGATGCGCGCGACAGGGTCAGTACCACCCCGACCAGTGCCGACGCGGCGCCCGCTGCCCCGACGAGGCGGAGGATCAGCGGGCCGCGGGAGAGGGCCAGCGCCAGGGCGAGGGGCCAGACGAACTCGTAATAATAGCCCAGGATGTTCGGGTGGACCTTCAGGCCACCGGCGCGGCGTTGCGCCGAGAAGTTGATGTTCTCCTCGACGATCTGTTCCTCGCCCAGCACCGAGAGGCCGAGTTCCGAGCCCGAGACGTATTGCAGCCCCGCCACCGCGGTCTGGACGAGGCAGAGGGCGCAGATCGCCAGCGCCAGGGTCCGGATGTCGGATTCCGACAGGTTCGAGACCGCGACCGAGACCAGGAGCAGGCCGACGAAGCGCCACGTGTCGAACCAGAGATAGGCCGGGTCGGTGGCGTTGGTGAGCGACAGCAGGCCCGCGATCAGGAAGCCGACCTGCGTCAGGACCAGGGGGCGGTCGAGCCGCAGGCCGGGCGCATTCTCCCAGAGGCCCGTGAGCTTGGCGGTGATCAGCGCCACGGCCACGAGAAGGGCGACGCTCACCGTCAGGCCGGCCCCGCCGCCGATGCTCGGCAGGTACTGCCCGACGGCCTCGAAATGCTGGAAGAAGCTCACGTCGAGCTTGACCGTCAGCCCGACCGCGAGGGCCACGAGGAGGACCGGCGTCAGGCGATAGAGCCGCCCGACGATCAGGGCGCCGACGCCGCCGAATGCCGCCGCCAACCCGACGACGGCGAACTTCAGGGGCGCCGCGCTCAGTGCGACCGCGCCAGCCGCCGCAGCGAACCCGATTCCCGCGATGGGCAGGGCCCGCAGCGTGCGAGTGTGCGCCGCGCTCACCCGAGCCACCGGTAGAGCCATTTCGGGATCGGTCTGCGGGTGCGATTGAGGACCACGCCCAGCGGGGCACCCCCGGCGGCCCTCAGGTCGGCCAGGGCCTGCTGGGCCACGGCTCGGCGGGTGCGCTCGGCGCCGATCACCACGATGAAGCCGTCCACGAAGGGTGAGAGCGCCGCGGCGTCGCCGATCTCGGTGATCGGCTCGCAATCCACGAGGGCGAGATCGAAGCGCTCGTCGACCAGCGCCAGGAAATCCTCGACGCGACCGTCGTCCAAGGTCGCCTTCCGGATCGCCGCCGGGGTTCCCGCGGGCACGACGCTGAGGCCGTCGGCGACCGCGTGGACGCCGCGGCTCGGCGCTACCGACCCGGCGACGATGTCGGCGAAGCCCGGCCGTCCGATCAGTCCGTAAGCCTCGGCGAGGGACGGGCGGGACCAGTTGGCTTCGATCAGCACGGCGCTGCGGCCGCGCCGGGCGTAGGCGCCGGCGAGTTCGCGGGCGAGCGTGCTCACGCCCTCGCCGGTCTGGACCGCGGTGATACCGACCCGGCGCACGCGCGCCTCGTTCCGGGTGAGCTGGACGAGCGCCGGTTCGAGGATCGCCGGATCGATGCGGGGGGCGGCTGCGGCGGCGATCATCCGGCGGTTCCTGTCTGCAGCGGTACCGCGGCCAGCACGGGCACCCGCAGCGAGCGGGCGACCTCCGACGCGCTGCGGTAGGTCTGGGCCAGGATCTCCGCGAGGGCGACGTAGGCCAGCGCGGCGAGCAGACCGAGAACGGCCGCGAGGCCGAGGATCAGCGGCCGGTTCGGGCCGGAGGGCAGCCGCGGCGGCACGGCGCGCGCCACCAGGGCCGAGGAGGTGACGGCCTGCGCGTCGAGGCCGGTGCCGGTCTTCAGCGCATCGATCCGCTTCTGCGTCTCGGAGATCTCGTCGGTGAGCAGGCCCTTCTGCTGGGTCAGCCGGCCATAGGCCAGCGCCGCGTCGCTCTGGCCGATGGCGGCCTTGCGGCGCGTCTGCTCAATCGCCGTGATGCTCTGGATCTTCTCGGCCAGCACGGCGAGCTTCGCCGTGTCGGCGGCGAGGAGCGACTGATACTTCTGCCGCGCCAGGGCGGCGAGATCGCGGTCGAGGCTCACGTATTCGGGCGCGGTCGGCCGGAACCGGACCGCGAGTTCGGCACGCTTCGTCTTCAGGTCCGCCCAGCGCTGGTCGAAAGCGGTCACCGTCGGGTCGGCGTCGGAGGGCGTCGGCTGCCAGCGGTCGGGTCCGGCCTCGCGGGTGCGCTTGAGACGGGTCTCGACCACCTCGCGCTCGATCTGCGCCGCCGATTTCTGCTTGGCGAGATCGGCCAGCGTGCCGAGGTCGTTCTGCTGCTCGATCTCGAAGCTCGCGGTGTTGTTGCCCTTGAGGTAGGTCGCGAGCTGCGCGTCGATGGCGGCGAGGTCGGCCCGGGCGCGTTCCAGCTTGCTCTGGTAGAACGAGGCCGGTGTCTCGTCGGCGTAGACCTCCACGTGCCGGCGCTTGTAGGCGTCGAGCAGCCGGTTGAGCGCCTGCGCGGCGAAGTGCGGATCCGTCCAGGTGAAGCCGGTCACGATCACGTCCGTCTCCTTGACGAACGCCACCTTGAAGGCCGCGAGATAGGCCTCGTAGAGCTTCTCGTCCGGCGTGAGGTGTCGCAGCAGGCCCACCGCCTCGAAGGGCACCCGCACCGTCTCGACGATCCAGGTCTTGACCGCCTTGGCGCTGCGCAGGACCTGGCGCCCCTGGTAGATGAACCAGTCGATCCAGTCCGCGGGGGGCGGGCCCGGATCGCCGGTGGGCGTCATCTGCTTCAGCGCCGCGAACTCGTCGCGCACGATGCTGGGGTCGCGCAGGATCTCGATCTCGTTGTTCACGTTCTGCGCGCGCTCGGAGAACATGTAGTTCTGGTTGGCGCCGCCCTGGAGCGGGGCGCCCGCCTTCTCGCGTCCGAGACGGATGATCAGCTTGGCGTCCGCCGTGTATTCGGCCGGGGTCAGCAGGAGGTAGATCCCGGCGCCGACGATGGCCGCGACCAGGATCAGCAGGGCCGGCCGGATGTGCCGGAACAGGGCCGCGAGGGCGTCGCGGAGGTCGAAGGCCGGGCCTTCGCCCGCGTCGGCGGCGGTCAGGTCGGTCTGGCTCACGTGCCGGACCTCACGGTGGCGGTGTTGGAGGTGCTGGCGGACGGCCCGGTGATGTAGTTCACGCCGAAGCCGGTCCCGTTGAAGAGCAGGATCTGGCGCACCACGAGATCCACCGCGCGGGCGGTCTTCGCGAGCAGCGACGGCGGCACGTAGACGGTGGCGTTGGGCGGCACGACGATCGAGTCCGCGAGCCCCGGCTGGCTGATATCGACGATGCGGACGCTGCCGGCCGCCTCCGCGTCGAAGCGGATGATGCGCACGGCCTCGCCGGCGGCCGTCGGCAGGACGCCGCCGGCCGAGCCCAGGACCTGTGCCAGGGTCCGCGGCCCCTGAAGGCTGACCGGGCCCGGGGCGCGCACCTCGCCGAACACCATGGTGTTGGCCGGGACGAGGCTCGCGAGCCGCACGCTGGTCGTGACCGAGGCGAGCTGGTGCTTGTAGGCGGCGTTCAGGCTGCCGGCGACCTCGTGCACGGTCCGGCCCGCCGCCTGGACGGCTGGCACCATCGGCAGGTTGATCTTGCCGTCCGGCTCGATCGCCAGGACCTTCACGCGGCCCATATCGGCCCGCTGGGTGAGGTCGCGGAAATCGTCCGTCACGGTGCGGAACCGGCGCAGCATCACCGTGACGACGGGGTCGATCAGCACGTCGTCGTAGGTGCTTTTGATCAGCGCGGCCGCGGCTTCCGGCGACAGCCCCGCGACCTTGATGCCGTTCTTGCCGGGCAGCGAGATCCGGCCGTCCGGCCGGACGATCACGGTCCGATTGTACTCCGGATGGGTGCGGAAATCGACGTCGAACTCGTCGTTCGGATTCAGCCGGTAGGTCGGCTGGACGACGCTGGAATCGATCAGGAACGAGACTTCGACATTGTCGCCGACATTGAGCCGGTAGTTCGCCAGCCCGAGGCGCATGGTGCGTCCGACCTCCTCCTGCGCCGCGGCGACCAACGCGGGCGGCAGGCCCTCCGAGATGGTGCCGGTTTGGGTAACGTCGGTTCCCGCGCGCGTCGCGCTCTGCGGACGGCTCGACATGCAGCCCGCGAGCAGCGGGGCGCAGCCGAGCAGCGCAACGGCGACCCCCAGGACGCCGGCCGGGCGACGGGCGTGCCGGGACGGCGCGCCGCGGAATCCAGACAGGGAAAACGCCATCGACCTCAGCCGCATCCTGCTCGACTGCGCTCGCTCGAAGACAACCCATGATCGAGCCGCGCACCGCGATACAATCGCAAAGCTTGGTTAACGAGGCTTGAACCCGGCTTTTCCCAATTCTATCAGAGGTTGTAAATCGCAAGCCGTGGCAAACTGCGGAGGCGGATTCCCGCCCGTGTGGGACGTCGGGCTCGCCTGCGGGCGCGACCTTCGAGAGAGCGCGAGTTGAAGAGGCCCGGCGTTCGAGCTGCTGGACGAGTCGGTCCCGTCGAGATCCCGACACCTCAGACTTCCGTACTCTCGATCGAAAGCTGTATACATCCGGACGCTTGCTCGGATTTAACGACGTGATTTATAGTTCGCTGGTGAAAGCCGGTCCGAGCTGCGGGTCGAAACTCTGCGGCGCGGTGCCGGACGGCATTGTTCGTTGCGAGGAGGGCGTGCCGCATGGCGGGCGTGAGGCCGGATCTCTTCGCTCGCCTGCGCGACGACCTTGAGACAGGGTTCCGGGAAGATCTCGAGGAGGCGGTCGTCGATCCTGCGCGCTGGCCTGATCTGGCCGAGCGCACCGTACGGGCGTCCGGCAGCGAGGGAGCCCTGCTCCTCCGGTCCGATCGAAGAAGCCTTGAATCGCTCTGCACCGCCTCGCTCGCCGACGCATCGCGCCGCTACTTCGACGAAGGCTGGCACCGCGACGACCACCGCCTGCGCGGAATTCCGTTCATGCGGACGCGCGGGATCGCGGTCGATCAGGACTTCACCACCCCTGAGGAAGTCGCACGCCTGCCCTTCTACCAGGATCTGCTCGCCTCCCGCGGACTGCGCTGGTTCGCCGGCATCGGCTTCGCAGTGAAGGGCCGTCTCTGGTGCCTGTCCCTGCAGCGGACGGTGGAGCAGGGGCCGTACGAGGCACACGAGCAACGGCGCCTCGCCACCCTGTCGCCGCTTCTGCAGCGCGCGGCTCTGCTGACGTCGATGGTGGAGCAGGCCCGCCTGGCGGGGCTGACGCAGGCCTTCGAGCTGATCGACCGGCCCGCCCTGATCCTCGATTTCGAGGGGCGCGCGCTCCGCTGGAACGACGCCTTCGGCGCGCTCCTCGGTCGCGACCTGAAGCTCACGGGCGGTCGCCTCACTGCGGACAATCCAGAGGCAACCCGGCAGCTGGAAGCCCTGGCGCGGCCCTTCGGCCGCCCGCCCATCTCCTCCGTGGTGGTGCCGCGACAGGACGCGCCGCCCATCGTGATCCACGTCGTGCCGTTGGTCGGACCGACCCGCGGCCTGTTCGGGGGAGCGAGCACGCTCCTCCTCTGCAGCGTTCCCGGGACCATGACGGTGCCGACCTCCACCATTCTCCAGGCGGTCTATCGGCTGACTCCCGCGGAGGCACGTCTCGCCCTGGCCTTGTCGACTGGCACCTCGCTCGCGGAGAGCGCAGCGCGGTTTGCGATCACTGCGGCAACCGCCCGCTCGCAGCTGAAGGCGATTTTCGCCAAGACCGGCGCGACACGCCAGTCCGACCTCGTGCGACTGGTGGCGAGTCTCGCGCGCTGACCGCGCCCATCGCGGTGAACCGGAACAGGCGCGTCCCGGTCCCGGCCCCCAATGGAACGGGTCGGACCGCGCAGCCGTTTCCGGTCGACTGCAAGGAGACATGTCGATGACGAACCGGATCGCCTTCGCTTCTGCCCTGGCCATCGCGGCCCTGCTCACCGGCGCGCCGGCCGAGGCAAAGGGCTGCCTCAAGGGTGCCGTGGTCGGTGGCGTTGCCGGACATATGGCGGGCCACGGCAAGATGGGCGCTGCCGCTGGCTGCGCCATCGGTCACCACAACGCCAACAAGAAGGCCAAGCAGGGCTAGCCTGTCTGCACGCGATGCCGTCGTAGGCGACGGGATCGCGTAGCGACGACGCTGATTCGACAAGTGTCTATTGCCGAGGCCGGATTCTCCCTGAGAATCCGGCCTCTTCGCATTCTTGAACCTCACCCGGTCGCACCGAGTCGATGCCGGCTGCGCGGGCGTCCTCGGGGCCAGACCAGATCCTGGCTGCAACCTCCGCGGGTACAGCCGGAATCTCGAAACACCGCCGCTCAGCCGTTCGTCGCAGCGGCTGCCCCGTTCGCCTTCGGCCACCACCAGCTTGCGTGGCCCGACGCAAGCTCCGCGCAAGCCTGCCCGTTGACCGTTCTTTCGAGCTATTCTAATTAAGAACTGTCGGGGGAACGATCACGAAACGGTTCCACCACCCCCCAGTCAGCCGATGGAGAGACCCGATGGCCGGTACCGCGAACGCCGCTTGCGAGAGCTGCCGCTTCTTCGACGATCACAAGCTCAACGGCGCCCAGGCAAAGGGTGACGAAGGCCTCTGCCGCTTCAATCCGCCGGTCAGCCAGCCCGCCCCGGAGTCGAAGGGCCTCTGGCCGGTCGTCGCCTCCAAGGACTGGTGCGGCCACTTCACTGCCGAGATGTCCGCCGCCGAGTAATCCACCGGCTCTCCGAGCCTGCGGGATCAGTCGCCAGGCGACCATCCCGCCGCAGCGTCACGGTTGCCCGCCTGCGGTGGCCGTGCCCCCCGAGATAGCTCCGTGCCATTGCCGGCGCTTGGCGGCTTCGCTTAACGGGCCGCCGTGACAGACGTGATACGTTCGACCACCGGGGCCGATCGTTCTGCCATCGCCGCGATCTACGGTGACGCCGTCACTGCGAGCACGGCCAGCGTCGAGACGGAGCCGCCGACGCTCTCGGAATAGAGGCGCCGCTACGACGTCCTGCGCGGAGGCGGCTATCCCCGCGTCGTGGCCGATTGAGCCGACACGGTTGCGGGCTATGCCGATGCCGGTCCCTAGCGCCGGCGCGTCGCCTGCGCTCGACCCGCGAGGATTTGATCCACGGGGCCCGGTCGGGCCGCGGCGGGCGCCGCCCGCTTGCGACCCCGGTCGCGGGTAGCGAGCAGATCGACCGCCGAACTCTGGTCCCCATCATCGCCGACAGCGGCTCTCCCGCCTCGATTGCATTGCATGAAAGCCTCGGCTTCACGCCTGTCGCATCCTTGCTGGCGTGGCGGCCGCAAGCCTGGGCGCTGGCGCGCCGTGATGCTCATGCAGGGCGCGCTCTGACCCGACCGAAGCCTGCCGCCGACGCGGATCTGACCGCGAGACCCCGTTTCCCAGGGCCGATTACGCCCCAACACTGCGGTTGGGTTGTCATGATGCGGACAACTTCGCGCGGGACAGGGCGGGCATGATGCGCACGTCGTCCGGTTCTCGGCTCGGCGCGGGCGCGATGGCGCGGAGAGAGCGGTCTTTCCGCGCGCGAAAGCGGTTTACGCGAGGGCGGGCGGTCAAGGCTCCATCACGACTCGCGAGGGATGGGAGTTCAGGTATGCGGTTTACATCGATCGGTCGCCGGGTTGCGCCGCTCGCAATCCTGGCGCTCTCGGCATTGGCGAGCACGGCCCAGGCCAAGACGCCCACTGATCCCAGCGGCACCTACCTGACCGAGGACGGCCGGGCGCGCGTGCGTCTCGAGAAGTGCGGGACCGCGGGCGACCGGCTCTGTGGCTACGTGGTTTGGCTGAAGGTTCCGCTCAACGACAAGGGCGAGCCGCGGATCGACTTCAAGAACCCCGATCCCAAGAAGCAGGCGCGGCCGTCGCTCGGTCACCAGCTGATCCTGGGCCTGAAGCCGAACGCGGACGCCCATTTCGAGGGCAAGATCTACAATTCCGAGGACGGCAAATCCTACGACGTCACCATCTGGACCGACACGCCCGGCGAGTTGACGGTGCGCGGCTGCCTGATCGCGTTCCTGTGCAAGTCGCAGACCTGGACCAAGGTCACCGATCTCGCGCCCGGACAGCTCCCGGGCCCGACCAATGGTCCGAACGGTCCGCGCACCGATCCGGAGTACGCCAGCGCCGCCCCCAAGCCGACCGCCAAGGCCGGTGCCAAACCGGCCCAGAAGCCCGCCGCCACCGAGGCGCCCCCCGCGGAGTGAGGGGCACCGGCCTTCAATCGGCCAGGGCCGCGTAGGTCAGGACGCGCAGTTCGCGCCGGATCGGCAGAGCCGAAGACGGCACGAGCTGCGTCATGAGCACCACCGACAGATCCTCGGCGGGATCGATCCAGAACGCCGTCGAGGCGAGGCCGCCCCAGGCGACCTCGCCGGGCGTGCCGAGGATCTGGGCGCGGGCCGGATCGAGCATCACCGAGAAGCCCAGACCGAAGCCGATGCCGGTGTATGAAGTCTCGGCGAAGCGCGGCGTGCCCATCGCGGCCAGATCGCCCGGCAGGTGGTTCGACAGCATCAACTCCACGGTCTTGCGGCCCAGGAGGCGCGTGCCGTCGAGGGTGCCGCGGTTGAGGATCATCCGGCAGAAGCGCTGGTAATCGGCGGCCGTGGAGACGAGGCCGCCGCCGCCCGACGCGATGGCGGGCGGCTTCGCGAAGGCCGTCTCTACGGAATCGTCGAACAGGCGCAGCTGCCTTGCGCGGTCATACGCATAGGTGGCGCAGAAGCGCGGCATCAGCTCCGGCCGGACGAAGAAATCGGTATCGATCATGCCCAGCGGCCCGATCACCGCCTCACGGAGATAGTCGGCGAACGGACGACCGCTCAGGGCGGCCACGAACTGGCCGAGCACGTCGGTGGCGACGCTGTAGTTCCAGGCGCTGCCCGGCTGGGCGAGGAGCGGCAGCTTCGCCACCCGGGCTGTCATCTCGGCGAGCGTGCCCTCGCGCGCGAGGTAGTCGACGCCGTGCTCGCGATACTGCGCATCGACGAGGGTCGCCTCCATGAAGCCGTAGGTCAGCCCGGCCGTGTGAGTCAGCAGGTCCCGCACGGTGATCGCCCGGCGGGCCGGCTCGGTCTCCAGCTTCGCCCGGTTGCCGCCAACGGCAACCCGCATCTCGGCGAATTCGGGCAGGACCCGGGAGACCGGATCGTCGAGCTGGAACAGGCCCTGCTCGTAGAGCTGCATCACCGCCACCGAGGTGAGCGGCTTGGTCATCGAGTAGATCCGCGTCACCGTATCGAGGGTGAAGGGCGTCGCCCGGGCGAGGTCGGCCTGCCCGCAGGCGCGCGCGAAGGCGACACGGCCGCGCCGCGCCACGGTGACCGACAGGCCGGCGAGCCGGCCCTCGTCGACGAGGCGGTCCATCCATGGCGCGATCCGGGCGAGACCTTCCGGGCTGAACCCGGCGCCGGTCGGATCGGTCTCGGTCAGCGCGCTCATGCGGTCTCCTCGTCGTGGCGTTCCGGAAGGTAGAAGGGGAGGGCTGGAAAATCACCAGCCCATCGTTCCGGGACCGCCCTTGAACGGTCCGACGATGCCGGGCGTGATCCAGCCGCCGTAGAAGGTTCCGGGCTGCGGCGTCGCCTGGGCCGCGCCGACGAAGCAGGCATCCATCGGGCCGGCGTAGAACGCGACATAGCCGGCGATCGCGCGGAAATCCGGGGTTGGATCCGGGTAGGCCCAGGCGGCCCCGGGGACGAGACGGTCGCCGCCCCGCACGTCGAACAGTACCGCCTGGCCCTTCCACTCGCAGATCCCGCCGCGCCGCGGATTCACGAGCGTTCCCTCCGCGATGTCGGCGGGCGGCAGGTAGTAGGTCGGCGGGTGCGAGGTCTCGAGCACCCGGAAGCCGGAGACGGTCTCGGCGATCGTATCGCCGCCCAGCACCACGCGCAGTCGCTCCCGGACGGGCTCCAGCCGCGGCGGCCGCGGATAGTCCCAGACGCTCTCCTCGCCGGGCCTCACCGGATCCGGAACGGGCCGGAAGGGCGATCCTCTCATGGGAAACCTCGTGACGTGCCTGTGGGGATACAGATAGGGCGGCGCGGCCGGCGTTTGTCGTCGGCCTCGCCCGTGCTAGCCCGTCGCCGACACTCGAGCCCGGGATCGCCCGCGATGGACATCGCCCTCTTCCTCGACTTCGACGGCACGCTCACCGAGATCGCGCCGCGGCCGGACGCCGTGCAGGTCGAGCCGGGGCTGGTGGAGGATCTGGAGCGGCTCCGGGCGCGCCTCGACGGGGCGCTGGCGATTGTGACCGGCCGGCCGGTGACGGTGATCGACGGCTTTCTGACGCCGTCCCGCCTGGACGCGGCCGGCCTTCACGGCGTCGAGCGCCGGGTCGGCGGTGCGATCACGGGGGGCCAGATGGAGGATCACCCGGATCTGCGCCGGCAGGTCGCGCGTCTCCAGGCCGAGACCGCGGCGCTGGCGCGGGTCCTGATCGAAGACAAGGGCGCGTCGGTGGCGGTGCATTGGCGCCTCGCGGATCCCGACGATGCCGCTCGGGCCGAAACGCTCGTGAAGGACGCGGCGGACGCGCTCGGCCTCGCGTACCGCCTGCAACTCGGCAAGGCGGTCGGCGAGATCGTCCCGGCGCAGGCGACGAAGGCGCACGCGATCCGCGCCTTCATGGCGGAGGCGCCCTATGCCGGCCGGACACCCGTCTTCTTCGGGGACGACCGCACCGACGAGATTGCCTTCGCGTCGATCAACGAGGATGGCGGCATCGCGGTACGCGTGGGCGAGGGCGAGACCGTCGCCCGCCGCCGCCTGCCCGACCCCGCCGCCGTCCGCGCGCTGCTGCGCGACTGGGCCGCCGGGGGGGCGATCGATCCCGACGCGCTTCCGCGGGCTTGAGCCGTCTCGCCAGACGGCCCGCGGCCCGGGCCGTCGTCCTGCGCGCCGATCATGGGGAGCCGCGATGTCGAACCGTTCCGTCGACGGCTGGCCGCGGATGCTGCTGCGGCTCGAGGGCGCCTGCATCCTGGCCGGCGCCGTGTCGGCCTATGACTGGCTCGGGCAATCGTGGTGGATCTTCGCCGCGCTGCTGTTCGTCCCCGACGTGAGCATGCTGGGCTACGCGGCCGGCCCGGTGGCCGGTGCCGTGCTCTACAACCTTGCTCACTTCCTGGCCCTGCCGCTGGTCGGCCTGTGTCTGGCGGCTGGCCTCGGCCATCCTGATCTCGTGGGATTAGCCCTGATCTGGCTCGCCCATATCGGCCTCGATCGTGCGCTGGGCTATGGTCTCAAATACGCGAGCGGATTTGGCGATACGCATCTTGGCGTCATCGGCCGGCCGCGTGACACCACGATCGCGCCGCATTGAGAGGCGGCCGATGCCGAATGGGACTTGCCCGCGCCGGGGCGCGGGGCCGATGTAGCGCCGAAGCCGCGTCGGGTGCGGATCCCGTCGGCGGCGGGACAGGTAGCAGGGGCTTGTTGCGATGTTCGAGTTTCCGGTTCTGGTCGGCGACATCGGCGGCACGAACGCGCGGTTCGGCCTGATCGAGACGGCCGGCCAACAGCCCCGCCTGCTTTCCCACGAGGCCACCGCCGACCATCCCGATCCGTCGAGCGCCATCAGGGCGTCGCTGGCGAAAGGGGGCGGGCCTTCGCCGCGCTCGGCCATCCTGGCGATCGCCGGCCGGGTCGACGGGCCGGAGATCCAGCTGACGAACGCGCATTGGAAGATCGCCGGCCAGCGCATCGCGGCGGATTTCGATCTCTCCGCCGCGGTGGTGGTCAACGACTATGTCCCGGTGGCGGCCGGAGCCGCCGATATCGAGCCCCACGACCTCACGCCTGTGGGGCCCTGTCCGCCCGTGCCCGGCGGCGCGCGGGTTGTGCTGGGCCCCGGAACGGGCTTCGGCGCGGCGGCGCTGGTGCCCTACGCGGCGCATCTCGCCATCGTGTCCACCGAGGCCGGCCACACCGATCTCGGCCCGGTCGACGCGTTCGAGGAGAAGGTCTGGCGCGTCTTGGAGCGGGTCGAGGACCGCATCACCGTGGAGACGGTGCTGTCAGGTCCGGGGCTGTCGCGGCTGTACGCGGCGGTGGCCCATGTCCGGACCGGGCAGCCGCACGGGAAGATCGAGCCGGCCGCCGTCACCGAGGCGGGGCTCAACGCCACCGATCCGCATGCCGCCGAGACGCTCGAGCTTTTCGGCCGGGTGCTCGGCCGAGTCTGCGGGGATCTCGCGCTGACCTTCCTGGCGACCAGCGGCGTCTATATCGGCGGCGGCATCGCGCCCCGGATCCTCAAGGTGCTCGCGGAAAGCGGCTTCCGCGCCGCCTTCGAGAAGAAGGCACCCTTTGCCGCCATGATGCGCCAGATCCCGACCAGCGTGATCACCGTACACGATCCGGCCTTCCGGGGTCTGGCGGCCCTGGCGAACGAGGGCGCAAAGTTCGTCTACCACGGGCAGGTCTGGCGCAAGGAGGCGTGACGGACAGGCGCCGTCGCCGCCAACGGGGCGAGGTGACCGGCGACGGCGCCCCGTCAATGGACGGGGCGCCGCCCGGACGGCAGCGCCCCGGTCGCGGCGGCGGCGGCCCGTGAGGGCCGGCGCTCAGGCCGCCGCCAGCGGCTTCGAGACCTCCTCCAGGGACTTGCCCTCCGCGGCCGTGCCCCAGATCCCGCCGACGATTGCCGCGATGAGCATCAGCACCGCGCCGAGGCCGTAGCCGAACAGGACCCAGTCCCGCGAGCCGGTCTCCACCAGGCTGCCGAACAGGAGCGGCCCCGACACGCCGCCGATGCCGGTGCCGACCGCGTAGAAGGCCGCGATGGCGAGCGCCCGGATCTCCAGCGGGAAGGTCTCGGAGACCGTGAGATAGGCCGAGCTCGCCGCCGCCGAGGCGAAGAAGAACACCACCATCCAGGCCCCGGTCTGGCCGACCGGCCCGAGCACGTCGAGGCGGAACAGCAGGCCGACGCCGGCCAGCAGCAGCGCCGAGATGCCGTAGGTGAAGGCGATCATCTTGCGCCGTCCGATCGTGTCGAACAGCCGCCCGAGCAGCAGCGGGCCCAGGAAGGAGCCGAGCGCGAAGGGCAGCAGGTACCAGCCGACATGGTTGCCGGGCACCTGGTAGAAGCGTTCCAGCACCAGCGCGTAGGTGAAGAACAGGGCGTTGTAGAAGAAGGCCTGGGCGATCATCAGCGCGAGGCCGACCATGGTCTCCTTGCGGCTCGTCACGAACAAAGCTTTGAACACCTCCGAAAGGGGGGTGTGGTCGCGGGTGCGGACCTTCATGCGCTTGCTTTCGTCCACCGGCGGCAGGGTCACGCCCTCGTCGGTGAAGCGCTTCTCGATGCCGGTGACGACCCGGTCGGCTTCCGCCGCGTAGCCGTGGGTCGCGAGCCAGCGGGGGCTCTCGGGGATCCAGGTGCGCAGGAGCAGGATCACGAGGCCGATGGCGCCGCCGGTGAAGAAGGCGACGCGCCAGCCCCAGGCCGGGTCGATCACCTCGGGCTTCAGGAGCACGATCGACATGAACGAGCCCAGCGCCGCGCCGATCCAGAACGAGCCGTTGATGACGAGGTTGGTCCAGCCGCGGACCCGGGCCGGGACAAGCTCCTGGATGGTCGAGTTGATCGCCGTGTACTCGCCGCCGATCCCGGCCCCCGTGAGGAAGCGGAAGAAGCAGAAGCTCCAGATGTTCCACGACAGGCCGGTGGCCGCCGTGGCGACGAGGTAGAGGGCCAGCGTGATGAAGAACAGCTTCTTGCGGCCGATCCGGTCCGTGAGCCAGCCGAAGCCGATGGCACCGGTCACGGCGCCCACGAGGTAGCAGGAGGCGGCCAGCCCGACGTCGAACTCGGAGAAGGACATCGGCGGCTGGCGCAGGGCGCCCACCAGGGAGCCGGCGAGGGTGACCTCGAGCCCGTCCAGCACCCAGGTGATGCCCAGGGCCACGATGACGAGCACGTGGAAGCGGCCCCAGGGCAGCCGGTCCAGACGCGCCGAGATGTCCGTATCGATCACGCGGCCGATCTCCGCACGCTCCGGCGTCCCGGATCCCCCCTCGACCTTGCTCGCCATGTCCGCGTGTCCTCCCGTCTCAAGCGTTTACTGTGCCTGGACAGTGCGCATTTACCGCGACTGTAGGCAGGTGTTGGGAACGGGTTGGAAATCGATTCGGTTCGATTTCGTCTTCACATGCGCGGCGCAGAACAGGGAGGTCCACGCGGTGCCCTTCCCATGTCCTCCCGTCCTGCCCTTTCCCGCCGCCCCCGGGCTCGGCTCGTCCTGCTGACCGTCCTGACCCTCGCGGGGCTCGCCACCGTCCCCACCGAGGGGGCGGACCGGCATCTCGAACGGCCCAAGCCGCGCGTCGCCCTGCAGGCGGCCGAGCGCTGGCGGCTGCGGCCGACGGAGTCCGTGGTGACGGTGACCGGCAGCGTCCGCAGGCGGCCCGAGACCGCGATCCCCGAAGATCGCCGGAACGTCCGCCTCGTCTACCCGGCGCTGGTCGAGGCGCGCTGACCGCGCCTGCAATCGATCTCTCGCCCACTCCATCTCGACGATCCGGATCCCGTCAGGCACAGCGCCTGCTTCGTCCGCATGTGGACGGGTTCGTCGGGACGGTGCGGAGGCGCGGATGGCGGAGGCAATCGCCCTGGTCGGGTGCAAGGGGCCGGCCCAGGAGGCGGAGTATCTGCGGATCCTGTCGGCGGCCATGCCGGAGGAGCGGCTGATCCCGTTCCGGACGATGGATGATGCGGCTCGGGCGGCGGCGCGGGTCGCCGTCGTGGCCAATCCCGATCCGGCCGAGGTGGCGGCGCTGCCGGGACTCGTCTGGGTGCAGAGCCTCTGGGCCGGGGTCGAGAAGCTCGTCGGCGCCTTCGACCGGCCGCTGCCGATCGTCCGCCTGGTCGACCGGGAAATGGCCCGCACCATGGCCGAGGCCGTGCTGGCCTGGACCTATTATCTCCAGCGCGACATGCCGGCCTACGCCCGCCAGCAGCGGGATCGGGTCTGGCGCCCGCACGCCTACCGCAAGCCGTCCGACACCACGGTGGGACTGCTCGGCCTCGGGGCGCTCGGCACCGCGGCGGCGGAGCGGCTCACCGGCGCGGGCTTCCGTGTCGTCGGCTGGAGCCGCGGCCCGAAGGCCGTGCCGGGCCTCGAGACGTTTCACGGCACCGACAGCCTCCCGGCGATGCTCGGCCGGTGCGACATCCTCGTCTGCCTCGTGCCGCTGACGCCGGAGACGCGGGGCCTGGTGGATGCCCGACGCCTCGCGGCCCTGAAGCCGGGCGCCGCGCTGATCAATTTCGCCCGCGGGCCGATCGTCGTCACCGAGGATCTGATCGCCGCCCTGGAAACCGGCCACCTCGCGCATGCGGTGCTCGACGTCTTCGGGGTGGAGCCCCTGCCGGCGGACTCCCCGCTGTGGTCACATCCCGGGGTGACGGTGCTGCCGCACATCTCGGGGCCCACCGACATGGACTCGGCCGCGGCCACGGTGGCGGAGAACCTGCGGGCCTATCGCCGGACCGGTCAGGTGCCGGACGGGGTCGACGCGACACGGGGTTATTAGGCCGCGCGTCGCGGCCGCTTCGTCCCGTCGTCCCGGGACCGCGCAGCGGTGCCCAAGATCCTGACACGCCGAGGCGCCAGGATCCGGCTCCGGCGGCGGCTCCGGATCGCCCGCCTCCGGCGTGCCTCTCCCGGTCCGAGCCCGCCTGCGGCGCCCGGAATGACGGCGCAGGTGGACGGGCGCGCCGCGTGACCTTTGCCCTTCGGATGCGTGGGGACGACGCGTGGCCTCACAGCGTCGGGAATGTCGCCGCGAGGTGGTCGATCAGCACCCGCACGGCCGGCGGCAGCCCGCGCCGGGTCGTGAAGACGAGGTGCACGATCCCAGGCTGCCCCTGCCACTCCGGATAGACGGGAACAAGCCGGCCCGCCCCGATGGCGTCGGTGCAGGCATGGTCGGGCAGGAACGCGACCCCGAGGCCGGCGGCCGCCGCGTCGCAGAGCGCGGCGAAGTCGCCGCAGGTCAGGCGCGGCTCGTGACGCAGGGTGAAAACCCGGCCATCCGCCCGCTCCAGCCGCCAATCCGCCTCGCCCGGATCGTCGCGGGTCCCGAGGGTCGGGGCCGCGCCGAGGCTGGCGATATCGGGGCCCAGGCCGCGCGCGACCTCCGGTGCGGCCACCAGGATCCAGCGCGAGAGCCCGAGCGAGCGCATGGTCAGCGACGCGTCGCTGGTCAGATCCCGCCGGACCCGCAGGGCCACATCGATCCGCTCCTCGATCAGGTCGACGGGCCGGTCGGTCGCCACCAGCTGCAGCCTGACCTTCGGATGCCGGGAGAGGAACACGCGCACGATCGCGCCGACAATATCGATGAGGCCCGTCGGGCAGCTCATGCGGATCCGCCCGTGCGGCTCGGTCTGCGCCTCCGCGACCAGAGCCTCGGCCCGTTCGGCCTCCAGCATCATCGCCCTGCAGCGCTCGTAGAAGCCCTGGCCGACCTCGGTCACGCGGAAGCGTCGGCTCGACCGCTCGATCAGGCGGACGCCCAGGCGCGTCTCCAGGGCCGCGACCCGGCGGCTGAGCTTCGATTTGGGCTGGTGCAGCGCCCGGCCCGCCGCGGCGAAGCCGCCATGCGCCACCACCTCGGCGAAGTAGACGTAGTCGTTCAGGTCGGCGCGGCTCATCGTTCCTCCAGCAGAACGCTGAGTGCCATATCTGCCGACTACCGGCATCTTCGTTCCGTCGGCATCTCTCCAACCAGCGGTGCACACGAAGCCGAACGATGGAGAACGACGATGGCCGGCAGGTTTCAGGACAAGGTTGTGGTTGTAACGGGCGGGACCAGCGGCATCGGGCTCGCCGCCGCCCAGGCCTTCGTGGACGAGGGGGCCGCGGTGTTCATCACCGGCCGCCGCCAGGAGGCCCTCGACGCCGCGGTGAAGCAGATCGGCGGCCGGATCACCGGCGTACGCGGCGACATGGCGAACCTCGCCGACATCGACCGCCTCTATGATGCCGTCCAGCAGAAGCACGCGCAGATCGACGTGGTCTTCGCCAATGCCGGCGGCGGTACCTTCGCGCCGCTGGGGGCGATCACCGAGGAGCACTACCAGAGCATCTTCGACACCAACGTGAAGGGCGTGCTCTTCACCGTCCAGAAGGCGCTGCCGCTGCTGCGGGACGGGGCGGCGATCGTGCTCACCGGATCGACAACGGGCAGCGCGGGCACGCCGGCCTTCAGCGTCTACTCGGCCACCAAGGCGGCGGTGCGCAACTTCGCCCGGAACTGGATCCTCGATCTCAAGGACCGGCGCATCCGGGTGAATACGATCAGCCCCGGCGTCACCGAGACTGCGGGCCTCGACGCGCTGTTCGGCGGCGGCGATCAGGCGGCGGCCACCAAGGATTACCTCGCCGGCCAGATCCCGGCCGGGCGCGTCGGCCGGCCCGAGGAGATCGCCCAGGCGGTGCTGTTCCTCGCCTCCGACGCGGCGAGCTTCGTCAACGGTGTCGAGCTCTTCGCCGATGGCGGGCAGGTCCAGATCTGAGGATCCGGCGCCGGCCGGGACGCGACACCCCGTCCCGGCCGACGGGATGAACCCTGGCATTATCCGGGGGTTGATGGCCCGGCCGTCCGGATCCGCATCTCCGCGGGCGGGGGTCTGGAAGGACGCTCGGATTTCATGGGTTGGCCGCGCCGCATCTTGATCACCGCCGGACTCGTGACCGTCGCGGCGGGTGTCACGCTGAGCGTGGGCCGCTTCAGCTACGCGCCGATGCCCGACCGGGCGGACCTGCTCAACCCGGACCGCTACCCGATCCAGACCGCCTTCGACGTGCTGGGACGGCGCATCTCGCGCGCGGAGGCGGACCGGCTCAACGGGACCGAGGCCGGACGGAAGGACCTCGCGCCGGGGAACGGCGCGGTCGCCATCGATCCTGCCATGGTCGAGCGCGGGCGGCAGGCCTTCTACCAGGAGACGTTCGGCAACGAGGTCTTCCTCACCGACGTCATGGGCATGCTCGACGGCGGGCTCACACCAACCGCGGTCGCCCTGGCGGTGGCGAAGCTCGGCGGTCAGGGAACCACAAACCTCCAGGTCGCCATGGCCAAGGACGTGCGCATCGGCGACCGCGTCTACCGGGCCGGCGAGCTGGTCCCGACCGGGCTCGACGTGCCGAGGGGCGGGGCCTTCATCATCGGGATCAAGACCTTCTCCGACCGCGGCCACCTGCGCATGGGCATCACCTGCGCCCTGTGCCACGCGGCGGTCGATCCCGGCACCGGCAAGGTCGTGGAGGGCGCGCCCAATACCGACCTCAATGCCGGGCTGCTGATGGCGCTCGCGAAGAACTCGTCGGCCTACTTCATGCACGCCAGCGTGCCGGAGGCCGATGCCCGGCCTTCCGCCGACCCGCAGCATACCGGCGCGACCGGGACGGGGCCGGCGCTGCCGGACGCCGCTTCCGTCGAGGCGGCCACGAAGGTGCAGGTGGCGAGCTGGCCGCCGGGCAGCTTCGACTCCTCCGCCGACCGGGTCACCAACCCGACCTCGATCCCGTCGAGCTTCTCCGCCCACGGCGAGCCCTACAGCTGGAGCGGGCGCGAGGCGATCGGGCCCTTCGCGGGCCTGTCCTCGCTGAACAACAACGTCCACGCGGCCAATTCCGACACGACCCAGCTCGCCGCCGCCGCGCCCTGGCTGTTCGGCATGGATCCCGAGACGTATCTCGGCATCGTGCTGCGCGGCGCGGCCACGGAGGCGTTCCGCTTCAAGCCGGAGGGTGGCCGGAGCCCGTCCGAGGTGCTGCGCAGCGTCGATCCGACCCCGGCCTCGCCGGGCCTGAACAGCTACGCGGTCCTGCCGACCTATCCGGCGACCAATTACGTCACCGACAACGGTCTGTTCACCTCGGTGCCCGGGGAGCCGGTCAACCACGCCAACAACGCCATGTCGGCGTTCCAGAACCTGCTGCACCCGCCCGCCGCCGGACAGGATCCCGAAACGGTGCGCGCCGGGCGCGCGGTGTTCGAGAAGGCCGGCTGCGGGACCTGCCATGCCGGGCCGGCGCTCACCAACCACCGGATCGTCCCGGAGGCCGAGATCGGCACCGAGCCGACCCGGGCCCGGGCGGGCGCCAAGATGGAGGCGCGCCTGTCGCCGCCGACGATGTTCGCCACCGACACGCCGTTCCCGGTCCCGGCCGATCCGGTGATCGTCCCGGTGCCGCTCGCGGGCGACGCGCTGGCGCAGGTGCAACTCGCCTGGGGGCAGGGGGGCACGGAGGGGGGCTACAAGGTGCCGAACCTCGTGGGCCTCGCCTGGACGGCGCCGTACCTGCACGATTCCGGCGTGGCGGTCGGGCCCGATGCCGAGGGCCAGCTGGGCGTCCCGGGCACGCTGTACAGGGGCGTCGCCCCCGATCCCGCCAACAGCCTGCGCGCCCTGGTGGACCGGGATCTCCGGGCCAAGGTGATCGCCGCCAACGCGGCCTCGGATACGGCGCGGATCGCCCGCGTCACCGGCAAGGGGCACGCCTTCTGGGCGGATGCCGGTTCGGGCGTCTCGCCCGAGGAGCAGCGGGCGCTGATCGCCTATCTGCTGTCGGTCGATCGTCTGACCGAGCCGGCCGCGACGCCCTGATCCGGGCGGTGCCACCAGTGGTCCGGGTCACTGCATCGGGGAGCCCTCGCCGCCCCGCCGCATGGCCGGGCGCAGCGCATCCCGCGCGGTTCAGATGACCGCCTCGATCAGGCCCCGCCGCTTGGCCTCCTCGGCCTCGAGGTACCAGTTCGACGGTGCCTTCTCGAGCACCTCGTCGAGGGTCACGTCCGAGCCCTGGATCAGGTTCGAAAACCCCTCGTTCTGGATCGCGATCGAGCACTGGATCTCATTGAGCGTCGCCGTCACGGAGGCGATGCAGGTGGTGAGCGGCCCCTCGATCTGGAGCTGCTTGTTCATCTTGCGCTCGTGGATCATCAGCCGCGTGCCGCAGGTCAGGTATCGGTTCGGCCGGGCGAAGAAGCTCATGAAGGTGGTGCCGGCCGAGTAGATCGCCGCCTTGCCGAGGAAGACGAACCGCCGATCCGGGTCCATGGCGCTGTTGAAGCGGATGTCCTCGCCCATCATCCGGGCCACCTCCGGATCGCCGCCGAGCGTCGTCAGCTCGACGACGACGATCTCGCGGTCGGCCGCCGCCCCGAGCTGGCGGCGGAAGTCGCGGTACATGTCGTAGTCCACCGCGCCCGACAGCAGGACGGCGGGGGCCCGGAAAGCGGTGGGGCCGAGGGGCGTCGTGTCCATGGTTCTCCTGGTCGAATGACCGGCGTTCAGCGTGCCGGGTCGGGGGGACCCTCGCCCTTGCCCACGAAGGGGATGCCCGCGATCGGGCATTCCTCCGTGCCGACGCTCTGACGGGTAATGGCCCGCACCGCGTCGCGGGTTCCGTCGGGATCCTCGATCCAGCGCCGGTAGAAGTCGTAGGGGCATTCCGACATCCCGTGCCGGTTCTCCTTCGAGTTGATCATGCCCGTGTAGCCGCGGTGCAGCAGCTTGAAGAGGTGGTTCTCCGACTGGCCGTGGGCGCGGAAATCCCGGATCAGGAACTTCGACAGGGCCGCGTACTGGATGCCCATCTCCTCCTCGCCGCACTCGCCGAGCGTTCGGCCGTCGAAGCCGATGATCGCCGAGTGGCCGAAATAGGTGTAGACGCCGTCGAACCCGGCGGCATTGGCCACCGCCACGTAGGTGTTGTTGGCGAAGGCCATCGCCTTCGAGATGACGACCTGCTGCTCTTTCGCCGGGTACATGTAGCCCTGGCAGCGGATGATCAGCTCGGCGCCCCGCATGGCGCAATCGCGCCAGATCTCCGGGTAGTTGCCGTCGTCGCAGATGATCAGGCTGATCTTCAGCCCCTTCGGCCCGTCCGAAACGTAGGTGCGGTCGCCCGGATACCAGCCCTCGATCGGCGTCCAGGGCATGATCTTGCGGTACTTCTGCACGATCTCGCCCTGGTCGTTCATCAGGATCAGGGTGTTGTAGGGCGCCTTGTTGGGGTGCTCCTCGTGGCGCTCGCCGGTGAGGGAGAACACGCCCCAGACCTTGGCCTCCCGGCAGGCGGCGGCGAACACCTCGGTCTCGGCGCCTGGGACTGTGGAGGCGGTCTCATACATCTCGGCGGCGTCGTACATGATGCCGTGGGTCGAGTATTCGGGGAAGATCACGAGGTCGAGGCCGGGCAGGCCGCTCTTCATGCCGACGATCATCTTGCCGATCGCCTTGGCGTTCTCCAGCACCTCCGCGCGGGTGTGCAGGCGCGGCATCTTGTAGTTCACGACGGCGACGCCGACGCTGTCCTGGCTGGACGAGATGTCTCCGTGCATCATGGCGTGATGTCCTCCTGAGGATTGTTGCGCCGAGGCGCGCCGTGACCCTCCCCCCTCTGCGGGGGAGGGTACCCTGCGCAGCAGGGGGGAGAGGGGCAGCGCGACGCGGCAGGATCGCGCGTCCGTCGCGACAAATCCGGATGCGGCGCTCCCCTCTCCCGACCCTCGCTGACGCGAGGGCCACCCTTCCCCGCAGAGGGGGGAGGGCCATGCGCGTCCGACTTAGTGGCTGATCATCCAGGGCCGCGCCTTCGGGAAGCTCTTGGCGGCGGCCGGGGCCGCGGTCGCCTTCTTGGGGGTGCAGCAGCCGCAGCCGGCCCCGTGGCTCCCGGAGCGACGGGGCGCGTGGCGGCTGCGCTCGTTGGTGGCGTGGGCGGCCCGCAGCCCCGCATCCATGCCGGCGATGCGCGGCGCGGTGAGAAAGGCGCGCTGGCTCGAGCTGCCGCAGTCCGGGCAGGCATGCGGATCGCGGAACTCGGCCATCGGCCGCATCACCGTGAAGGGCCCGCAGGCCTCGCAAGCGTAATCATAGACGGGCATGGCGACGCTTTCAGAAAGGCTGCCGGATCAGACCGCTGTCGGGCGAAACGCGGGTTCCCTCTCCCGTGCGGGAGAGGGACAGGGTTGAGGGATGCGACCTCTCCGGAAAGACCGGGTCCCTCACCCCAACCCTCTACCGCACGGGAGAGGGGGCAGGTCGCGTCCGATGAAAGCGGGCGCGACACGCAGCAGACGGCCTGATCACAGATCCGGCGAGAGCGGCATCTGGATCGAGCCGTCGAGGAACTGGGTCGGTCCGTCGGCGCCCGGGTTGATGTCGAACTCGAAGATCTTGGTCGGTATCCAGAGCGTCGCGCACGCGTTCGGGATGTCGACCACGCCCGAGATGTGCCCCTGGACCGGCGCCGTGCCGAGGATCGAGTAGGCCTGCGCGCCCGAATAGCCGAACTTCTTGAGGTACTCGATCGCGTTCAGGCAGGCCTGCCGGTAGGCGATGTGGACGTCGAGGTAATGCTGGCCGCCGCTCTCGTCGACCGAGATGCCCTCGAAGATCAGGTGATCGTCGTATTTCGGCGTGATCGGCGACGGCTTGAAGATCGGGTTCTTGATCCCGTACTTCGCCATGCCGTCCTTGATCAGCTCGACCTTGAGATGGACCCAGCCGGCCATCTCGATGGCGCCGCAGAAGGTGATCTCGCCGTCGCCCTGGCTGAAGTGGAGGTCGCCCATCGAGAGGCCGGCGCCGGGAACGTAGACCGGGAAGTAGATCTTCGAGCCGCGCGACAGGTCCTTGATGTCGCAATTGCCGCCGTGCTCGCGGGGCGGGACGGTGCGGGCGCCGGTGGCCGCTGCGGCGTCTTTCGCGTCGCCCTTCAGGCGGCCCATATGGGCCGTCGGCCCGAAGGGGAGGGTGGCCAGCGCCGGCACGCGCTCCGGATCGGTGTCGTAGAGCGCCTTCTCGCGGGTGTTCCAGGTCTCCAGCATCTTCGGATCGGGCAGGCAGCCGATCAGGCCGGGATGGATCAGGCCCGGGAAGCGCACGCCCGGCACGTGGCGGGACTTGGTGAACATGCCCTCGAAGTCCCAGATCGACTTCTGGGCCTGCGGGAAGTGCTCGGTGAGGAAGCCGCCACCGTTCTTCTTCGAGAAGAAGCCGTTGAAGCCCCACTGGCTCTCGGGCTTTGCGCCGATGTCGAGGAGATCGACCACCAGCAGGTCGCCGGGCTCGGCGCCCTCGACGCCGATCGGACCCGAGAGGAAGTGGACGATCGACAGGTCGATGTCGCGCACGTCGTCGGCGGAATCGTTGTTCTTGATGAAGCCGCCAGTCCAGTCGTAGGTCTCGACGATGAAGTCGGCGCCCGGCTTCACATAGGCGACCATCGGGATGTCCGGGTGCCAGCGGTTGTGCACCATGTCGTTGTCGTAGGCCGATTGCGTGAGATCGACCTTGATCAGCGTCTCGGGCATGTTCTGTCTCCAGCTCCCTAGAACCTTGGGGCGGACCCCATCCGCGCGCCGGTGCGCGAATCTCACCCGCTCGCGAGCAGCTCGTTCAGCGCGTCGTCGAGGACCTTGATGTCGTCCGGGCTGGTGCCGGGCCCGCCCGCGAAATGGCCCCACCACGTGTCGATCACGCGCAGCTCCGCGTTCGGCATGGCAGCCGCCTCGATGGCGTTGTCCTCGGGCGGAAAATACAGATCCGTGGAGGCGGGCATCAGGATCGCCTTGGCGCGGATGGCGCCGAGCGCCGCCTTGAAGTCGCCCTTGAAGGTGTCGTTGGCGCTGATGTCGCCGTGCTGCCACGTCCACAGCATGGCGAGCAGGTTGTTGGCGTCGCGTTCGTAGAACAGGCCTTCCCAGAACCCGATCAGGAAGTCCTCCAGCGAGGCGTAGCCCATGTGGGTGATGTCGGCCTCGAGCCGGTAGAAGGTCTGCGACAGGCCCCAGCCGGCATAGACCCGGCCGAAGGCGCGCAGCCCCCGCGTCGGCGGGCTCGTGTACCAGCCCTCCGCCCAGGCGGCGTCGGCCTGGAGCGCCGCCTTGGCGCCCTCCAGGAAGACGTAGTTGTGCCGCGAGCACTTGGCCGAGCCCTGAAACGGCAGGATCTTCGGCACCATGTCGGGGTACATCGACGCCCAGTGGTAGGTCTGGAGCGCGCCCATCGACCAGCCGGTGACCAGAACCAACTTCTCGATGCCGAAATGCTCGGTGACGAGGCGGTGCTGGGCGCGGACGTTGTCGTAGGCGGTGACGTTGGGGAAGCGCGGCCCGTTCCAGGGCGCGGGCGTGTTGCTCGGCGAGGACGAGAGCCCGTTGCCGAACATGTTCGGGATGATGATGAAGTACTTGTCCGGGTCGAGCGCCTTGCCGGGGCCGATCAGCCATTCGTTCTCGGTGTGCTGGCCCGAGTACCAGGTCGGGTAGACGATGGCGTTGTCCTTGGCGGGGCTCAGGGTCCCGAAGGTCTTGTAGGCGAGCTTGGCCGCGCGCAGCGTCTTGCCGCACTGAAGGACGAAGTCGCCGAGTTCAAAGATCTCGTAATCGGCCATTCCGCGCTCCTCAGACCGACAGGAACCGGGCGACGGCGGCCTCGTCGATGCCGTCGCGCGTGGCCTCGTGGACGATGGCGCCGTTCTCCAGCACGATCACCCGGTCGGCCACGTCCAGGGCGAAGCTCAGGACCTGCTCGGACACGACGATGGACAGGCCGCGCGCGTCGCGGATCTTCTTCAGGGTCCGGCCCATCTCCCGGATGATCGAGGGCTGGATGCCCTCGGTGGGCTCGTCCAGAAGCAGGACCTTCGGGCGGCTCGCGAGCGCCCGGGCGATGGCGAGCTGCTGCTGCTGCCCGCCCGACAGGTTGCCGCCGCGCCTTCCCTTCATCTCCAGGAGCACCGGGAACATGTCGTAGAGGTCCTGCGGCACCTTGCGGGTGCCGGTGACCGTGAGCCCGGTCTCGATGTTCTCCTGGACCGTCATGGTCGAGAAGATCATCCGGCCCTGCGGCACGTAGGCGAGGCCCTTGGCGACCCGGGCATGGCTCTTGAGGGCACCGACATCCGCCCCCTCGACCCGGATCGACCCGGCCTTGACGGGAACGAGGCCCATCAGGGTCTTCATCAGCGTGGTCTTGCCCATGCCGTTGCGGCCCATCACGGCGACGATCTCGCCCGGGGCCACCGAGAAGGTGAGCCCGTGCAGGACCTCGCTCTGGCCGTAGGCGGCGTGCAGGTCCTCGACGGCGAGCGCCGGCGTGGCGGATGGGATCGTGGCGAGCGGGGGCGCCTGGACGGGGGCCGAGTGCGCGGTCTGGAGCGACGCCATCGTCAATGTCCCAAATACACTTCGATGACCTTCGGGTCGTTCTTGACCCGGTCCATCGACCCTTCGGAGAGCACCTTGCCCTGGTGCAGGACGGTCACCCGGTGGGCGATGTCCTCGACGAACTTCATGTCGTGCTCGATCACCAGCACCGAGCGGCCCTTGATGATCTGGTTGAGCAGCTCGGCGGTCTTGATCCGCTCGCCGACGCTCATCCCGGCCACCGGCTCGTCGAGCATCAGCAGCTCCGGGTCCTGGATCAGCAGCATGCCGATCTCCAGCCACTGCTTCTGGCCGTGGCTCAGGAATTCGGCCCGCTCCTTGAGCTGGTCCTTCAGGAAGATCGTCTCGGCGATGGCGTGGATGCGGTCGCGGACCTCCGCGTCCCGCTTGAACGTGAGGGCGCCGAACACCGAGCGGCCGCGGGGGAACGAAATCTCGAGGTTCTCGAACACCGTCAGGTCGTCGTAGATCGACGGCGTCTGGAACTTGCGGCCGACGCCGGCCTGCACGATCGCGCTCTCGGAGAGCTTGGTGAGTTCCTGGCCCTTGTACTTGATCGAGCCGGCGCTGGCCTTGGTGCGCCCGCAGATCAGGTCGAGCACCGTGGTCTTGCCGGCCCCGTTCGGGCCGATGATCACCCGGATCTCGTCGGGATCGACGTAGAACGACACGTCGTTCACCGCCTTGAACCCGTCGAACGAGACGGTGAGCGCCTCGACGGCGAGGAGGTAGTCGGGCGGGGCCGCCCCGGCGCCGACCACGGGGGAGGGGAGGATCGCGGCGTTCATGGCGTGCTCACTCGGCCGGGGCGCCGTGGGGCGGGACGATGGCGGGTTCGGGCGCCTGCAGGCTCTTGGCGCGGCGGGTGAGGCGCGGCTCGATATGCTCGCGCCAGATCCCCGCGAGGCCGTTCGGGAAGGCCAGCACCACCGCGATGAACAGGGCGCCGAGGCCGAACAGCCAGAGGTCCGGGAAGCTCTCGGAGAAGCTGGTCTTGGCCCAGTTGACCAGCAGCGTGCCCCAGACGGCGCCGAACAGGGACAGGCGCCCGCCGACCGCGGCGTAGATCACCATCTCGATGGAGGGGACGATGCCCACGAAGGAGGGCGACATGAACCCGACCTGCAGGGTGAACATCGCCCCGCCGATCGCCGCCAGTCCGGCGGCGAAGCAGAAGGCGAAGACCTTGAACCCCGCCACCGAGTAGCCGGAGAAGCGGACCCGGTCCTCCTTGTCGCGCATGGCGACGAGGATGCGGCCGAGTTTCGACTTCTTCACGTATTGCGCCGCCAGGATGCAGGCGATCAGCAGGCCGCCATTGACGAAGTACAGGATGAATTTCGCCGAGTCGGTGCGGATGTCCCAGCCGTGGAGGGTGCGCAGATCGGTGATGCCGTTGATGCCGCCGGTATAGCCCTGCTGGCCGACGATCAGGATCGTCAGGATCGCCGCGATGGCCTGGGTGATGATGGCGAAATAGGTGCCGCCGACCCGGCGCTTGAACATCGCGAAGGAGATCAGCATCGCGAACAGGACCGGCACGGCGACCGCCAGCACGATGGTGAGCGGCAGGCTCTTGAACGGCTGCCAGAACCAGGGGAGCGCCGTGATCTGGTTCCAGTCCATGAAGTCCGGAATGCCGGGCGTGGACTGGATCTTGGTGTTCTCGATGCTCGAAGCCTCCAGCTTCAAGTACATCGCCATGCCGTAGCCGCCGAGGCCGAAGAACACGCCCTGGCCGAGGGACAGGATCCCCGCATAGCCCCAGCAGATCACCAGCCCGAGGGCCACGAACGCGTAGGTGAGGTACTTGCCGACGAGGTTGAGGCGGAAGCCGTCGAGCATCAGCGGCAGGACGACCAGGATCACCCCGGCCAGGAGGAAGAGGCTCAGCCACTCCACCGGCTTCATGAACGGGTTGTCGTTGACGGTGACGGATTTGGTGAGGGTCTGGACCGGGTTCGTCATCGGGAAAACATCCTCAGCGCCGGACCTTGAGGGTGAAGAGGCCCTGGGGCCTCAGCATCAGGATGCCGACCACCGCGAGCAGGGTGATCACCTTGGCCATCGAGCCGGAGAGGAAGAACTCCAGGGTCGACTGCGTCTGGGAGATCGAGAAGGCCGACGCGATGGTGCCGAGCAGGCTCGCGGCGCCGCCGAACACGACGATCAGGAAGGTGTCGACGATGTAGAGCTGGCCCGAGGTCGGCCCGGTGGAGCCGATCATCGTGAAGGCCGAGCCGGCGATGCCCGCGATGCCGCAGCCGAGGCCGAACGTGTAGCGGTCGACCTTCTCGGTATCGATGCCGACCGCCCCCGCCATGGCGCGGTTCGACATCACGGCGCGGACCTGCTGGCCGAAGCGCGAGCGGAAGATCAGCAGCGCGACGCAGACGGTGATCAGGATGGTCACGGCCATGACGAACAGGCCATTGATCGGGATCTCGATCGTGTCGGTGACCTGCACCGAGCCGATCAGCCAGGACGGCAGCTCGACGCCGACCTCGCGGGCACCGAAGATCGACCGGTAGGCCTGCTGGAGGATCAGCGAGAGGCCCCATGTGGCGAGGAGCGTGTCGAGGGGACGCTTGTAGAGGAACCGGATCAGGCCCCATTCCACCAGCATGCCCAAAGCCCCGGAGGCGAGGAACGCCAGGCCCATGGCGATGAAGAAGTAGATCGGGAACAGCGCCGGCAGATAGGTCTGGCAGAAGGTCGAGCAGAGATAGGTGACGTAGGCGCCGAGGATCATGAACTCCCCGTGGGCCATGTTGATCACGCCCATCTGGCCGAAAATGATCGCGAGCCCCAGCGCCATCAGGAGGTAGACGGAGAACAGGATCAGGCCGGCGAAGCCCTGCATGGTGAAGATCGCGCCGAGGTCGCCGAGGGAATAGTCGCCGAGCATGTCTTGGTCTTCCGCTGCAGATCGGGGCGGAGGGCGAGCGTCCTCCGAGCGGATTGTTCGGTGCCGGTTCTGAAGTCCGCGACGGACTCCCTCTCCCGTTCGGGAGAGGGTTGGGGTGAGGGATGTGCCTTCTCCGGAAGGACCTCGTCCCTCACCCTGTCCCTCTCCCACACGGGAGAGGGGACCCGCGTTCCATCCGGTGAGCGGCGGCGCGGACTGTGTGCGGGCCTGGGGCTATTGGTAGCCCTTCGGGAACGGATCGGGCTTGATCAGCTCGGGACTGGTGTAGACGATCTCGAACTGGCCATCGGTCTTGGCCTTGCCGACCCGCGTCTTCGACCAGAGGTGATGGTTCTCGTCGATCTTGACGTAGCCTTCCGGCGCGCCCTTGAACTCGATGCCCGGCGAGGCCGCCACCACCTTGTCGACGTCGAAGGAGCCGGCCTTCTCGCAGGCCATCTTCCACAGGAACGGGCCGAGATAGGCCGCCTGCGTCACGTCGCCGATGACGGTCTTCTCGCCCCACATCTTCTTGAAGGCGGCGACGAACGCCTTGTTGTTCTCGTTGTCGATCGACTGAAAGTACTTCATGCAGGCATAGGCCCCGGCGATGTTCTCGCCGCCGATGCCGTCGATCTCGTCCTCGGTGACTGAGATCGTCATCAGCACCTGCTTCGACAGGTCGATGCCCGCCGCCTTGAGCTGCTTGTAGAACGCCACGTTCGAGCCGCCGACCACGTCGGCGAAGATCACCTTCGGCTTGGTAAGCTTGATCTTGTTGATGACCGAATTGAACTGCGTGTGGCCGAGGGGGAAGTACTCCTCGCCGACGACCTTGCCCTTGAGGACGTTCTCGACGTGCTTGCGGGCGATCTTGTTCGACGTGCGCGGCCAGATGTAATCGGAGCCGATGAAGTAGAAGCTGTCGCCGCCCTTCTCCTTGTGCACCCAGTCGAGGCCGGCGAGGATCTGCTGCGTGGCCTCCTGGCCGGTGTAGAAGACGTTCTTCGACTGCTCCAGGCCCTCGTAGAAGGTCGGGTAGTAGAGAAGGCCGTTATACTGCTCGAAGACCGGCAGCACCGCCTTGCGCGAGGCCGAGGTCCAGCAGCCCATCACGGCGGCGCAATGGTCGTTGACGAGGAGCTTCTTGGCCTTCTCGGCGAAGGTCGGCCAGTCGGAGGCGCCGTCCTCCTGGATGATCTTGATCTTGCGGCCGAGCACGCCGCCGGCGTCGTTGATCTGCTGGATCGCGAGTTTTTCCGCTTCCTGGGCGCCGGTCTCGGAGATCGCCATCGTGCCGGTGATCGAGTGCAGGATGCCGACCGTCACCTCGGTGTCGGTCACCGCGAGGCCGGTGGTGTTCACCGCTGCGGTCGGCGGCGCCGCCCAGGCATTCCGCGGCATCAGCGCCAGCGCCGGAGCGCCGGCCAGTCCCATGAGCAGCCTGCGCCGCAGCGGGGAGCGCAAGCCGTGATCGGCGCCGGTCTCGGTGTCGTCTGCCATGTGCCTGACCCTGTTCGCGTCCGGGGCCTTGAGAGGCGGCCGCGGATCGACGAGCGCAGGCTAGGTCCTGGGTTGCGGTGCGGCCTATACGCGATTTTGCGTATGGCCGTACTTTTGCATGCGGTGCACCATCGTTGCGGAATACTTTGAGGTTGGGGTGACGGGGAGCGCGAAGAGCGTGAGCACCGTTCGGGTGCTCGATGTTTCGCGCGCGCCCGCGCCCGTTGGCGTCGCATGCGCCGCGCCGGCCATGGGCGGCGGCCGGGTCGTCGGGTCTCCGGCACCATGAGCGGGCCGCAGCGCATCATCCCGATCCGCCGGGACTACAACCGCTTCGTCGCCGACGAGACCCTGGAGGATTACGCCCTCCGCTTCACCGCCAAGAAGGCGCGGCGCTGGTCCAGTCTGGAAGTGGCGCAGACCGCGCTCGGGTCGATATCGTTCCTGGCGCTCGAGGCGATCGGCGGGACGCTGGCGCTGACGGCCGGGCTCCCCAACACGGTGGCGGCCGTCCTGGTCGTCGGCCTGATCATCTTCGCCACGGCGGCACCGATCACGGTCTACGCCGCCCGTCACGGCGTCGACATGGATCTCCTCACCCGCGGCGCCGGGTTCGGCTATCTCGGCTCGACCGTCACGTCGCTGATCTACGCGAGCTTCACGTTCCTGTTCTTCGCCATCGAGGCGGCGATCATGGCGCTGGCGCTGCAGCTCTGCTTCGGGCTGCCGCTGGGCGTCGGCTACCTGCTCTGCGCCGGGGCGGTGATCCCGCTCGTCGTCTACGGGATCCGTCTGATCAGCCGGTTCCAGATCTGGACGCAGCCGATCTGGATCGGGCTGAGCCTGCTCCCGCTGATCTTCGTGGCGGCACAGGGCGCGGGGCCGCTGCGCGCGCTCACCGTCTTCCCGGGCCTCGACGGCGGCGGCGCCGGCTTCGATCTCGCCCGATTCGGGCTCGCCACGGGCGTCCTGCTGGCGCTGCTGGCGCAGGTCGGCGAGCAGGTCGACTTCCTCCGCTTCGTGCCGGAGCCGGCAGGTCCGCGCGACCGCCGCTGGTGGCTGGCGGTCCTGGCGGGCGGCGCGGGCTGGATCCTGCCCGGCATGCTGAAGATCCTGCTCGGCGCCGCCCTCGCGGTCCTGGCCCTGGGGCACGGCGTCCCGCCCGAGCACGCTGCCGAGCCGACCCGGATGTATGCGGTGGCCTTCGGCTATCTGACGGGGGAGGGCAGCCGGGCAGCACTGCTGCTCACCGGGCTGTTCGTCATCGTCTCGCAGCTCAAGATCAACCTCACCAACGCCTATGCCGGCTCGATCGCGTGGTCGAACTTCTTCTCCCGGCTGACCCACAGCCATCCGGGACGGGTGGTCTGGCTCGTGTTCAACGTCGCCATCGCGGTGCTCCTGATGGAGCTCGGTATCGACAAGACCATCGAGAGCACGCTGCCGCTCTACGGAGCCGTGGTCTCGGCCTGGGTCGGGGCGCTCGCCGCGGACCTCGCGGTCAACAAGCCGCTGGGCCTCTCGCCTCCGGGGATCGAGTTCAAGCGCGCCCATCTCTACGCCGTGAACCCGGTGGGGACCGGCGCCATGGCGCTGGCGCTGACGGCTGGCGGCGCGGCCTATCTCGGCTGGCTCGGCCCGATCCTGCAGCCCTTCGCGCCGCTGCTCACCCTCGCCGTCGCCTTCGGCGCCGCGCCGGCGATCGCCTGGGCGACGGGGGGGCGCTGGTATCTCGCCCGGACGCCCAAGCAGGATTGGGGCACCGCCGAGGTCACCTGCCGGGTCTGCGAGTTGCCCTTCGAGGGCGAGGACATGGCCCATTGCCCGGCCTACGACGCGCCGATCTGCTCGCTCTGCTGCTCGCTCGACGCCCGCTGCGGCGACCTGTGCAAGCCGCACGGAAGGCTGGAGGTGCAGGCGCAAGCCGTAGCCGCCCGGATCCTGCCGGGCCGGACCGCAGCCTGGATCGGCGCGCCGCTCGGCCGCTACCTCGCGGTGATGCTGACGCTCTGCGCGGTGATCGGCCTGATCCTCGGCATCGTGCATGCGGGCGCGACGATTGCCCACCCGGAGAATCGCGAGTTCCTGCGCACGGCGCTGACCAGCGTGTTCTTCACCCTGGTGGTGATCCTCGGCGTGGTGGCGTGGCTGTTCGTGCTCGCCCAGGAGAGCCGGCGCGTCGCCCAGGCCGAGACGATGCGCCAGACCGCACTCTACCAGGCGGAGATCGCCGCCCATAAGATCACCGACGCCAAGCTGCAGGAGGCCAAGGAGCGGGCCGAGGCCGCCAACCAGGCCAAAAGCCGCTACGTGGTCGGGATCAGCCACGAGCTGCGCACGCCGCTCTCCACGGTGCTCGGCTACGCGCAGCTCCTGGAATCGGATCCGGCGATCCCGGCGCACCGCCTCAACGGTCTCCGGGTGATCCGCCGCAGCGCCCAGCACCTGTCCGGGCTGATCGACGGCCTCCTCGACATCTCGCGCATGGAGGCCGGACGCCTTCAGATTCACCGCGACGAGGTGCGCCTCGCCGATTTTCTCGACCAGCTGGTCGACATGGTTCGGCTCCAGGCGCGCGAGGCGGGGCTGGAGTTCCGCTTTTCGCGGCCGGAGATCCTGCCGGCCGTGGTCGCCACCGACGAGAAGCGGCTGCGCCAAGTGCTGCTCAACCTTTTGTCGAACGCCATCAAGTTCACGGAAACCGGCACCGTCTCGCTGGACCTGAGCTACCGGAGCCAGATCGCGATCTTCACGATCCGCGACACCGGTCCCGGCATCCCGGAGGCGGATCTCGCGCGGATCTTCGAGCCGTTCGAGCGCGGCTCGACGCCGGCCGCCCGCAGCACGCCGGGAACCGGGCTCGGGCTCACCATCGCCAACCTGCTGGCCCAATTGCTGGGCGGCGAGATTACCGTGACGGCGGCACCGGGCGGCGGCACGCAGGCGCGTCTGCGGCTGATGCTGGCCTCCGTGGCCCAGCCGGCACCGATTGTCCCGCCCGCGCCGGCGGCGGCCCCGGAGCGGGTCTATGCGGGCGCGCGACGCACCGTCCTGGTCGCCGACGACGACAGCGCCCACCGCGCGCTGATGCGGGCGATCCTGGAGCCGCAGGGCATCTCCGTCCTGGAGGCCGGCTCGGGGCCGGAGTGCCTGGCCATCGTCGCGCGGGGCGGGGTCGACCTGATCCTGCTCGACATTGCGATGCCCGGGATGACCGGCTGGGCGGCGGCCGCGGCCCTGCGGCAGGCCGGACATACCGGCCCCATCGCCATGATGTCCGCCAATGTCCACGAGATCAGCCCGGTTCGCGGCGACGACGCGCCCCACGACGCCATCTTCGCCAAGCCCTTCGACCTGCGCGACGTGATGGAGCGGATCGGCAAGCTCCTCCACCTCGAATGGACCGAGAGCCCCGCGCCGACGCAGCCAGAGCCTGTTCCGGCCTTCGCGGACGGGCCGGGGCCCGGGCCCGAGCATATCGGCGAGCTCCTGCGCCTCGGCCGGATCGGGCATATCCGGGCCATCGAGGCCAAGCTGATCCAGATGGAGGAGGACGCGACCGTGCCGCCCGCTTTCGTCGCCCGGATGCGCGGGCTGGTCGAAGGGTACGACCTGCGCCGCTATCTCTCGGTCCTGCAGGAGCTCGCCCGTCATGGCTGAGGCGCCGAAGCTCCAGCCGAACCGGGACATCGTCCTGGTGATCGATGATTCGCCCGACACGCTGAGCTTCCTCACCGAGGCGATCGAGCGCTCCGGGGCCACCGTGCTGGTCGCGGTCGGCGGCGACCTCGCCCTGGCCCTCGTGGACGAGATCACGCCCGACGTGATCCTGCTCGACGCGGTGATGCCGGGGCTCGACGGCTTCGAGACCTGCCGGCGGCTCAAGGCCAAGCCGCATCTCGCCGGCGTGCCGGTGATCTTCATGACCGGCTTGAGCGAGACCGAGCACATCGTGAAGGGCCTCTCCGCCGGCGGCATCGACTACGTCACGAAGCCCATCGCGCCGGACGAGATCCTGGCCCGGATCCGCGTGCACCTCGCCAGCGCCCGCGCCGCTCAGAGCGCCCGGGCTGCCCTCGACACGGCCGGGCGGACCCTGTTCGCCGTCTCGGAGGACGGGCATGTGCTGTGGTCGACGCCTCAGGCCGGCCGGCTGCTGGCCGGGCTCGGCGCCGATCGCTCCGACGCCGTCGAACTGCCCGCCAAGGCGCGCGACTGGCTGCGCGGATGCCTCGCCGGCGCCGCGCAGCCCCTGACGCTGACCGATCGCGACGGCCTCGCCTACGCTCTGAGCTTCATCGGCCGCACGCCGGACGAGATCCTGCTCCGCCTGTCGCGGGACGCGCTCTCGGCGGGGGTCGAGCGGCTCCGGGCGCGCCTCCCGGTCACCGGCCGCGAGGCGGAGGTTCTGCTCTGGCTGTCCCGCGGCAAGTCGAGCCGCGACATCGGCGAGATCCTCGGGCTCAGCCACCGGACCGTGACCAAGCACCTCGAGGGCATCTACGCCAAGCTGGGCGTGGAGAACCGCACGGCGGCCTCGATCATCGCCGCCCGCCATCTGGAGGGGTGAGCCGAAGGCCGCATCCCGCTCTTGTCCACAGGCTGCGCAGCCCGGCGAAACGCCTTGGTAAGCCCCGTTCCCTCACGGTCCCGGCTCAGCCTGACAAGCCGAGTCCGGATGCGATGATGACCAGCCAGCAGCTCGCCGACGAACTGAAGCGGATCGCCACCACGCAGGTCAGCGACATCACCCGCGCGGTGAAGGAAGGCCAGAAGTCGATCGCGCTCAACGAGGTGCGGGACATGGCGCGGCGCCTTGTCCTGCTCGCGGACGCCTTCGATCCGAAATCCGCGGCTGAGAAGTCCGAACCCGTCGCCGAAGCCGTCGACGACGCCCAGGCCGCCTGACACCCGTTGCCGGCGGTGTCCCCGCCGGTCCCCTCCCAGGAGCGCTTCATGGTCCGCGCCCACTTCACCATCCGCCTCGGCAACGCCTCGCTCCCGGCCTCGGCGGCCCAGTGGGTCGAGGATGTCGAGGCCGCCCGGTCCACCGCGCGCACGATCGTGCAGGGGCTGATGCGCCAGCACGGCGGCGACCCGCGGCTGATGGAGGCGGCGATGGTGATCACCGACGACGACGGCGCCACGCTCCTGGAGATGTCCTTCTTCGACGCGCTGTACCTGCCGGTCGAGCCGGTCGCGGATGCCGACCGTCGCCGGCCGCGTGCGCCGCGCAAGGCCGCGCCGCTGGGTCTGACGGCCGCCCTCGGCCCCGTCCGGCGTCTCGCGGGCGCGCTGGGCATGCGCGCGCCTTCCCTGTCGGGCCGCTGAGACCGGCTCAGCCGAAGAGGTCGCTGACCACGAAGCCGCGCGGTGCGAGGCGCTCGGCCAGCACGCGCCGATGGCAGCCGGCCGGATCGCGCTCGAAGCACAGCAGGCAGATCGGGGCCCCCTCGGCCAGCGCGGCGAGCTCGTCGAGGGCCGCGAGGCCTGCGGCCGTGTCCAGCACCTCCTCGCAGTAGATCCGGCGCATCAGCGCCGCGTCCCCGGCCCGGGCCGCCTGCCGGCCGGATTTCGGTGTCCCGAGGCTGCGCAGATGCGCGTAGCCCAGGCCGGCCTCGCGCAGGGATGTGCCCAGCGCACCCTTCGAGAAGCCGCGCTTGCGTGAGTTCGCCACCGCCCGGACATCCGCCAGCGTTGCGACCCCCGCCGAGCGCAGGACCCCGACGAGGCGCTCCGAATCGAGGCCTTCGTAGCCTATGGTAAAGAGTTGCTTACTCACGGCGCCGTGTCCGGACTCGCGTTGCGGGACCGCGACTTAGCCGGATCTCCCCCTGTGAACCAACCGGGGATGGGCGCCGTATGTCGCGGGCAGGCAACGCGTCCCGGAATTCCGCCGCAATGATCGCAAAGCTCCGTTAACCGCGCCGGGGCCATCGAATACGCCTGTCTGTGGCGCTTCTTCGGTGGCGGGCTAAACACTGATGTCGCGGATTTCAAAACTTTCGCGGTCGCCGTTCGGGGAAGTCGCTCGGAGTCTGACCGACCGTCTGAAGCCGGCCCGGCGCCTCGCCGGGCGCTTCGCCGCCGCCGCCATCCTGGCCGGCCTCGCGGCCTGTGCCTCCAACAACGACTTCTATCCGACGAAGGGTGACGCCAAGCCCCATCCGGGCGTGGCCAAGGCCAAGCTCCACCCGATCCAGGGCATCGACATCTCGAAGTGGCAGGGCAACGTCGACTGGGCCTCGGTCCGGGCCGCCGGAACGCAGTTCGCCTTCATCAAGGCCACCGAGGGCGGCGACCACGTCGACGAGCGCTTCCGGACCAACTGGGACGGCGCGGCGCGGGCCGGCGTGCCGCGGGGCGCGTACCACTTCGTGTTCTGGTGCCGCTCCGCCAGGGAGCAGATGGACTGGTTCAAGCGGAACGTTCCGAACGACCCCACCGCACTGCCGCCGGTCCTCGACGTCGAGTGGAACGGCCACTCGCAGACCTGCCCGAAGAAGCTGCCCAAGGCGCAGGCCCTGGCGATGGTCACCGAGATGCTGGAGGAGATGGAGCGCTACACCGGCAAGCGCCCGATCATCTACACCGACATCACCTTCCACAAGGACGTGCTGGAGGGCGAACTCCCGGACTATCCGCACTGGCTGCGCTCCACCGCGGCCGAGCCGGAGCAGCGGTTCGTCAACCGTAAGTGGATGCTGTGGCAGTTCACTTCGACGGGTCGGGTCCCGGGCGTGCGGGGTGACGTCGATCGCAACGCCTTCTACGGGACCCCGTCCGACTGGGCCTCGTTCCTGGCCACCGACTGCGATCCGCGCGAGCACAGGAGACTCTCGGAGCAGGGTCTATGCACGGACAAGTAGATGAACGGGTGCAACGAAACCTAAGTTAGTTCGAGGGCGCAGCCTGCGGGCTATGGCTGGCGAGTCCGCACGCTGACGGGCGCATATCCGTGAGGGTCCCGACGGGACCCTCTCTGCCGCATCTCGCCGCCCCATGCCGATCGAACCTGCCGCCTCCACCGGCAACCTGCTCCTCGACGCGCTTTCGGGTTCGGACCGCGCGCTGATCGAACGCGATCTGGAACCGGTGACCGTCGCCAGGGGGGACACGATCCTCACGGCTGACTCCGGCGCGAGCCCTGTGATCTTCCCCTGTGACCAGACCGTTGTCGCGCTGGTCGTCGCCACCCACGACGGCCGGATGGCGGAGACCGCGAGCGTCGGTCACGACGGGGCGGTCGGCGGGATCATCGGCCAGGCCCGGCTGCCGAACGCCGTCAGCGGGCTGGTGCAGGTGGGCGGGCGGGTGCTGCGCCTCGACGCGGACCGGCTGCGGGAGGCCGAGCGCCGATCCGCCACGTTCCGCGATCTGTTCGCCCGCTATGCCGATTGTTTCCTGGCTCAGCTGCTCCTGATCGGGGCCTGCAACGCCGTGCACCCGATCGAGCAGCGCTGCCTCCGCTGGCTGCTGTCGTTGCAGGACCGGACCGGCGGCGACACCCTTCCGGTCACCCACGAGCTGATGGCCGCGATGCTCGGCGTCCAGCGGACCTACCTCACCCGGATCCTGCGGATGCTGCAGGAGCAGGGACTCCTCCGGGCGGAGCGCGGGCGCATCACGATCGTCGATCGCCGGGCGGTCTCGGCCGCCGCCTGCGCCTGCCACGCCCGCGTCCGGCTCCATTGCGAGGCGGTGCTCGGCGCGGTGTACGGGCCCGATGGTCCGCGCCGGGCCGCACCGGACGCGGATGCCGGGCCGGTGTCGCGAACGGCCTGAGGGGCCGGAGCGCGGTCAGTCGACGACGGGCACGCAGACCGGCGCTGCGAGGCCCGGGACCGGCGCCACCACCACGTCGATCCCGTAGATCAGACGCAGGAGCGCCGGGGTGACCGTGGCGGCGGACGGCCCGTCGGCGACGAGGCGGCCCCCGTGCAGGGCGACGAGGCGGTCGGCGCAGAGCAGGGCGTGGCCGGGATCGTGCGTCGAGAACAGCACGGCGATGCCGGCCTGGGCGAGGCGGCGGATCTGCCCGAGGACGCGGGCCTGATTGCCGAAATCGAGGCTCGCGGTCGGCTCGTCCATGATTAGCAGCCGCGGCTCCCCGCTCAGCGCCCGGGCGATCAGGGCGAGCTGCCGCTCGCCGCCGCTGATCTCGGTGTAGACCGTGTCGGCCAAGTGCCCGATCCCCAGGGCGTCGAGGGCCTTTTCGGCCGCCGCCGCGTCGGACGGGCCGGGCGCGGCGAACGGGCCGATCCGGCTCGCCCGGCCCATCACGACGACCTCCCGGACGGTGAACGGGAAGAAGGCCGCATGCGCCTGGGGGACGGCGGCGACCATGCGGGCGATGGCGCTGCGCGACAGCCGGGACAGGTCGGTGCCGCCGAGGACGATGCGACCGCCCCGGGCGGGCAGCAGCCCGAGCAGCGTCTTGAACAGGGTGGTCTTGCCGCCGCCGTTCGGCCCGATGAGACACAGCACCTCGCCCGCGGCGAGGTCGAACGACACGCCGCTTCCGACGATGCGGCCGCCGTAGCCGAAGGCGAGGTCCCGCACGTGGAGCAGCATCACGCGAAGCCCCGGCGCCCGGACGCCAGCAGCCAGAGGAAGAACGGGGCCCCGACCAGGGCCGTCAGGATGCCCAGCGGCACCTCGACGGTTCCCATATTCCGCGCGATCAGGTCGACCAGCACGAGGTAGCCCGCTCCGAGCGCCAGCGAGGCCGGCAGCAGCCGGCGGTAATCCGGCCCGACCAGCAGCCGGGCGATGTGCGGCACGATCAGCCCGATCCAGCCGATGACCCCGGTCATCGCGACGGCCGCCGCCGTGATCAGGGTCGCGCCGGCGATCAGGACCGGGCGCAGCACCCGCGTCTCCACGCCGAGGGTCCGCGCCTCCGCGTCGCCGAGGCTCATCAGGTTCATGCGCCAGCGCAGCAGGACGAGGGGCACGAGGCCGATCAGCATCATCGGCAGGGTGGCGGCGACGTCGCCCAGGGTGACCGAGGACAGGCTCCCCAGCAGCCAGAAGGTGATCGCCGGCAGCTGGTTGTAGGGGTCGGCCAGCACCTTCAGGAGCGAGATGCCCGCCCCGAGCACCGCGCCCACCGCCACCCCCGCCAGGACCAGGGTCAGGACCGGATCGTGCCGCCGCACGGCGAGGCCGACGCCGTAGACCGCGGCGACGGCGCCGAGCCCGCCCAGGAAGGCCAGGAGCTGGATCGGCGCCACGGGCAGGCCGAGATAGATCCCGAGCACGGCGCCGAGCCCTGCGCCGGCCGACACGCCGAGGATGTCGGGGGAAACCAGCGGGTTGCGGAACAGGCCCTGGTAGGTCGCCCCGGCCGCCGACAATGCTGCGCCGACCACCAGAGCGGCGACCACCCGGGGCAGCCGCACCTGCATCACCACGGTCTCCGCCGCGGCCGGCGCGCGCAGGGGCAGGCCGAGCAGATGGTGCCCGAGGATTGCGGCAAGGTCCGCGGGCGCGACCGGATATTGGCCGACCGCCAAGGCGAGCACGGCCAGCGCCACCAGAGCCAACCCGGAGAAAAGCGCCGCGGAAATCCGCAGGCGGCTGCGGGTGCGAAGCCCGATCGCCTCGGCCGCAGCCGGGATGTCGCTCATTTCGGCGCGTCCGGTTCCGCGCCCGGGGGCCTCGGTCCGAGGAGGGCGGCGACCTGATCGCCGTCGAGATCGACGTGGTAGAAATCCCGGTAGAAGGCGCGCACCACGTCGGGCATCGGTTCCGGGAACAGGTCCGGGTGGAGCCGGGCCGCCAGCCAGCGCAGGCCGATCAGGCGGTTGACCCCCGGAGGCGCGTCGAACCACGGGAACGGCTGAAGCGGCGCCACGTAGATCCGCCCCGTCTGGACGGCCCTGATGGTCCGCCACAGCGGGTCGGTGCGCAGCCCGGCCGCGAAGGCCGGGTCGAGGGTGACGATCACGTCCGGGTTCCAGGCGAGGACCTGCTCGGGCGAGACGTTGCCGAGGCGACCGCCGCCGTCCTGCGCGACGTTGCGGCCGCCCGCGGCCTCCACCAGCTCGGTGTTGATCGATCCGGCGAAGCCCGTCTCCAGGCCGCGCGGGCCGCGCGCGTAATAGACCCGGGGCCGCCGGTCCTCGGGGAGCGTCGCCACGGCGCGGTCCACCCTGTCGGCGAGAGCCTTGGCCTCGGCCGCCAGGGCATCCGCCGCGGATTGACGGCCGAGCGCGGCGCCGAGCTGCCGGTAGGCTTCCGGACTCTTCGCGAAGCTGCCGTCGAGCAGGATGTAGGGAATCCCGGTCTGCGCCTGGATCCGGTCGGCGAGGGACGCGTAGGTCGGCCCGAGACTCCCCGAATCGACGATCAGGTCGGGCTTGGCGGCCAGGACCGCCTCGACATTGGCCGTGCCGCCCCGACCGGTCAGGCGGCCATAGGCCGGCAGCGTTGGGGTCCGGGGCTCGAGGAGGGGCAGCGCCTCGGGATGCGGTGCGGTCACCCAGCCGGCCATCAGGTCCGGCGCCAGGGTGTAGAGCAGCACGGCGGCCAGCGGCCCCGCGGCGAGCACCCGCCCGATCCTTTCGGGAAGTTCGACCGTGCGGCCGGCCGCATCCGTGAACGGACGCGCCGCGGCCGCCCCGGATGCCACCAGCAGCAGGATCAGCGCCGCGGCCAGGGATGCCCGGCGACCGGGGCTCGATGGCATCAGACGGATGTCCGCTCGAGGATCTCGATCAGCGCGCCGTCCGGTCCCTCCACGAAGGCGATCCGCAGGCCGGGCCCGCGCTCGGTGATGCCGGTCCGCACCGTCACGCCCCGGGCGGTGAGATCGGCCATCGCCGCCGCGATGTCGGCGACGCGCAATCCGACATGCTCGATCCCGAGGCAGGGCGTGGTCGCCGCGGGCGCGATCTCGGCCGGGGCCTGCTCGATGAAGACGGCGAGGCCGCCGAGGTCGAGCACGACACGCTGCACCGGATCCGTGCCGACGCGCTTGACCTCGCGGGCTCCGAACGTCGCGATGTAGAAGGATGCGGCCGCGACGGCGTCGCGGCTGCGCAGGTGGAGGTGGTCGCAGGCGTAGTGCATCGGCTCTCCGGCCTCGGGTGATTCCGGCGCGATCGGCCTCCGGCCCGATCCCGCCGGAGGCGCCGGTCGGCGCTGCCTCCGACGATAGGGCCGGCCCGCAGCCGCGGCGAGATCGGCCGCTTGACGTTCGGCACGAACCCGCAGACTTTCGCCGACAGGACCGTTGCAGGGATGCAACATCCATCCCACATCCGGCTGGCGAAGCGATATCGCACAGCCAACCGCACAGCCAAGAGATCCATGCGCAATCCCTACGACGTGCTGGGCGTGGCCAAGGGGGCGAGCGAGGCCGAGATCAAGAAGGCCTATCGCAAGCTCGCCAAGGACTTCCACCCCGACCGCAACAAGAACGACGTGAAGGCCAAGGACCGTTTCGCCGAGGCGAACTCGGCCTATGAGATCCTGGGCGACGCCGAGAAGCGCAAGCAGTTCGACCGCGGCGAGATCGATGCCGAGGGTAAGCCGCGCGCGACCGGCTTCGAGGGGTTCGGCGGCGGCCGCGGGGGCAATTTCGACTTCGAGCACATGGCCCGCGCCCAGCGCGGCGGCGGCATGGGCGGCGGCGGGATGGGCGAGGACATCTTCTCGCACATCTTCGGCGAGGCCTTCCGCGCCGGCGGGGCCGGACCGGGCGGTCAGCGCCAGCCCGCCAAGGGCGAAGACGTCGCCGCAGAGCTATCGGTGACCCTGGAGCAGGTCGCCAGCGAGGAGAAGCTGCGCCTCGCCTTGCCCACCGGCCGGGAGGTCGACGTGATGATCCCCCGTGGTGTGATCGACGGCCAGACCATCCGGCTGCGCGGTCTCGGCCAGAGCGGCGGCCTCCGGGGTGAGCCGGGCGACGCCCTGCTGACGATCCGGATCCGCCCGCATCCGCGCTTCACCGTCGAGGGGGCCGACCTGCGCACCACCGTCGACGTTCCCCTGGAGGATGCCGTGCTCGGCGGCACGATCCGCGTGCCGACGCTCACCGGCGTCGTCGAGATGAAGATCCCGGCGATGACGAGTTCCGGCCGCACCTTCCGCCTGCGCGGCAAGGGCCTGCCGAAGAAGGACGGCACCCCCGGGGACCTGTTCGCCACCACGGCGATCGTCCTGCCGGAGGGCGAGGATGCGGCCCTGGCGGACTTCGCCCGCAGCCGGCGGGCCGCCAAGGCGGCCTGACGGCCTCGCGAACCGGACACCGAGGCCGGCTTGACGGCGCTCGGTGTCGCCCCGGACTTCCGTCGCCGGGCCGCCTCCGCTAAGGAGGCCCCCCGGCCCCGAAAGGGGTCGCGCGGCTTCGGGATCGATCATGGCGGAACACGGGCAGGGCCTTCTGGCGGGCAAGCGGGGCATCGTCCTCGGGGTCGCCAACAACCGCTCGATCGCCTGGGGCATCGCCCGCAGCGCCCGCGCCCACGGCGCCGAACTCGCCTTCACCTATCAGGGCGATGCCCTGCGCAAGCGGGTCGAGCCCCTCGCCAAGGAGCTCGACGCCCACGTCATCGGGCATTGCGACGTCACCGAGGCGGCCACGATCGACGCGGTCTTCGCGGAAGCCGCGAAGGTCTTCCCCGACGGCATCGATTTCGTCGTCCACTGCGTCGCCTTCTCCGACAAGGACGAGCTGACCGGCCGCTATATCGAGACCTCCGAGGACAACTTCACCAAGTCGCTCCTGGTCTCGTGCTACTCGTTCACCGCCGTGGCCCAGCGTGCCGAGAAGATCATGCGCCCGGGCGGCTCCCTCGTGACGCTGACCTATTACGGCGCCGAGAAGTGGATGCCGCATTACAACGTGATGGGCGTGGCCAAGGCGGCCCTGGAGGCGTCGGTGCGCTACCTCGCGGCCGATCTCGGCCCGAAGAACATCCGGGTCAACGCGATCTCGGCGGGCCCGATCAAGACCCTCGCCGCCTCCGGGATCGGCGATTTCCGCTACATCCTGAAGTGGAACGAGTACAACGCGCCCCTGCGCCGGACCGTGACGATCGGGGAGGTCGGCGAGACCGCGTCCTACCTCGTCTCCGACATGGCGGCGGGCATGACCGGCGAGATCCTCCACGTGGATGCCGGCTACCACGTCGTCGGCATGAAGAATCCCGAGGCCCCGGACCTCACCCTCGACAAGGATTGAGGCGCGCTCCGTCACCGCACGCGCCGCGCGCGGCCAGACGGCTCTTCGCGCGGTCCGATCGGATCGGGGTCAATCCTCATCCGCGTCGGCGAAGTCCCCCGAGAGCTTGAGCCCGTCGATCCAGGTCTCGCCGTCGCGCTTGATGACGGTGCGCGGCCGGACGCGCCCGTGCTCCGCGATCCCCGCCGCCAGCCGCTCCGAATGGGTCGCGAGCCAGACCTGGGTGCGTTCTGCGGCCCGCGCGATCAGCCGCGCCAGCGGATCCATGAGATCGGGATGCAGGCTGGTCTCGGGCTCGTTCAGGGCGATGAACGGCGGCAAGCGGTATCCGAGCAGGGCGCCCGCGAGGGCGAGGTAGCGCAGGGTGCCGTCCGACAGTTCCGGCGGATCGAAGATCCGGACGGGGAAGTCGGGAAAGCGCAGGCCGAAGCTGGCGTGACGGCCCGGCTCGGGGATGACGAGCCCCGCACCCGGGAAGGCGGCGTCGACGGCCTCGTCGATCTCGGCGGTGTCCTGCCGGATATGCGCCAGGGTGGCGAAGACGGCGGCGAGGTCCGAGCCGTCCGAGGCCAGCGTCGGCGTCGTCACCGCGAGGCAGGGCCGGCGTAGGGGCGAATCGGCATCCGTCCGGAAATCGTGGTGGAAGCGCCATCCCGCCAAGGCGAGGCGGACCAGGGCGATCTCGGGAAGCCCTGTGGCGTCGAGGAGGCTGCCCAGCGCGGTCTCGGTCGCCAGCAGATCCCCGCCGAGGGAGCGTTTGGCGCCCGCCTCGTCGCGGACGAAGCCGCTGCGCCCGTCGCGATCGAGGAGTACGGCCGTGCGGCCGCGGGTGCGGACCGTCAGGCGCTCGGCCTTCACCTGCGGCTCCTTCCGAAAGGCCGCGCCGAAAATCGAGTCGCCGGCCTGCTGCACCAGCCCGACCTCCACCGTGTATTGGAAGTCCTGGCCGGTGCCGTCGTGGCGCAGGGTGGCCGACAGGCAGATCCGCGCGGCCTCGCCCTGCCGACGGCGACCCGCCCACAGGGCCGAGTCCATCCCGCCCTCCGCGGCGAGATCGCGGGTGAGCGTACCCCGGGCCGCCGCCTGTAGGAGCTCGAGCGAGCGGTACAGGTTGGTCTTGCCCGTGCCGTTGCCCCCGACGAAGACCGACAGCCGATCGACCGGGAAGCTGATCCGCCGCAGCGAGCGGTAGCCCGAGACCGCGATTTCCCGAACCACCAGCATCTCGGGCCTCCCCCCGTCAGTCGGGCACCGTGAGATCCGCGATGCCCTTCGAGGCCTCCGGGAATCGCGGATCCATGGCCTCCAGTGTATCGGCCACGGTCCGGGCAATCACGTAGTTGCGGAACCACTTGTGGTTGGCCGGCACCACCAGCCAGGGCGCATGGGGCGTCGAGCAGCGGCCGAGGGCGTCCGCGAAGGCCTGCTGGTAGGCGTCCCAGGACTTCCGCTCGACCAGATCGGCGGGATCGAATTTCCAGCGCTTCTCCGGATCGGCGATCCGGGCCTCCAGGCGCTTCTTCTGCTCGGCCCGGGAGATGTGCAGGAAGAACTTGATCACGGTTGTGCCGGACTCGGTGAGCAGGCGCTCGAAGTCGTTGATGCGGCCGTAGCGGCTCTGCCACACCGCATCCGGAACGAGGCCCTTCACCCGCACCACCAGCACGTCCTCGTAGTGGCTGCGGTTGAACACCCCGATCATGCCGCGTCCCGGCACGCGGGCGTGGTAGCGCCACAAGAAGTCGTGATCGAGTTCCTCGCTCGAGGGCACCTTGAACGAGGCCACGGTGCAGCCCTGCGGGTTCACGCCCTGCAGGACCGAGCGGATCGTCCCGTCCTTGCCGCCGGTATCGATCGCCTGGAACACCAGCAGCAGGCTGCGGGCGCGTTCGGCATAGAGGCGCTCCTGGAGGGCGACGATGCGCGCCCGCTCCCCGGCCAGGGCCTCCTTCGCCCAGGCCTTGTCCAGCCCGCCATCGGCGTCGGCCTCCACCGCGGAGAGGTCGAAGGCCGCGCCCGGCTCCACCGTGACGATGCCCGGGGCGGCGAGGATGGGGATCTGGCGGTGGCCGTCCAGGGCGGCCGGGACGGTCCCGGCGATCGTGTCCGCGGAACCCGCCCAGCGGGCCGTCGACGGGCGGGGCGGCCGGGGCGATCCATGCAGGTCTGCCTCACCTGTCATGTCATCGGGACGTTTGTGGCCGCGATGATGCTTGCCGTGCTTCTTGGACATGGGGCAGGACCTGTATCCGGATATTGCCGACCGACGGCGAGAACGGCCGGCGATCCAGGCCGTTCCGGATTCCTGCGCAGGACGGGGTTGAGACGGTTGGGTACGATCTACTTCATCCGGCACGGCCAGACCGCCTGGAACGCCGAGGGACGCCTCCAGGGCGGGCGCGACACGGACCTCAACGCCCAGGGCGAGGCGCAGGCGGCGGCCGTCGCGGAACGCCTCGCCGCGGCGGCGGGGGCGACGCTGGCGGAGGCCGATTTCGTCGCGAGCCCGCTCAAGCGCACCCGGCGCACCATGGAGATCCTCCGGACGGCCCTCGGCCTGCCGCCGGCGGCGTACCGGACCGATCCGCGCCTGCGCGAGATCGGTTTCGGCAGCTGGGAGGGCTCCACCTGGGCGGAGATCCGCCGCCGCGACCCGGCGGGGGCGGCCGGCCGCGACCGGGACCGCTGGCATTACCGTCCGCCCGGCCTCGGCGCCGAGAGCTACGCCGCCCTGGTCGAGCGCGTCGGCCCGATGATCGCGGCCCTGGAGCGGGATACGGTGGTCGTCGCCCATGGCGGCGTGGCACGGGCGGCCCTCGTCGCCCTCGGTCATCTCGACATCTACGCCGCGCCCCGCCTCGGAATCCGGCAGGGCGAGGTCCTGATCCTCGAGCCCGGTGGCTGGCGCTGGGCTTGATCCCGTGCGCCTGCGCAGTGCAAGGCCGCCTCGATAACGGCATGATCGGCAGGCTATAGGGCGGCGGCCAGGACAGGCGCCGGCTCGAGCGGCCGGCCAGCGGAGCAGCGGATGAGCGACGTCGCCGAAAAGACCCGGCCCGGCCCGGTGGCCGGGGAGCGCGACCGTCCCGGGGACGCGGCGATCCTGCGCGGCGACCACCGGCCCGACCTGATCCGCGACGAGGTCCTGGCCGAGATCTTCCTGCACGCCGCCGAGACCCGGCCCGACCATCCCTGCCTCGTCGACGGCGCCCGCGTGGCGGCCGGCGGCGTCCACCCGCACCTGACCTACGCGGAGGTCGCCGCCCGGGCCGGCCGGATCGCCGCCGGCCTCGCCCATCGCGGCATCGGCCCCGGCGACGTCGTCGGCCTGTGGATGGCCCGCGGCCCGGACCTCCTCGTGACGCAGATCGGCATCACGATGTCGGGGGCGGCGTGGCTGCCCTTCGACGCCGAGGCGCCGGCCGACCGGGTCGGCGTATGCCTTACCGATGCGAGCGCGAAGGCGCTGCTGGTCTCGCCGGCGCTGGCGGCCGCGGCGCCCGACGGGACGCCCGCCCTGACGCCCGCCGATCTCGACGCGGGGACGCCCGCCGATGCGCCCGAGCCGGACCCGCGCGCCGCCGGACTGACGCCCGAGCATCCCGCCTACCTGATCTACACCTCGGGCTCGACCGGCGTGCCCAAGGGCATCGTCATCAGCCACGCCAACATCTGCCACTTCCTCCGGTCGGGGAACGCCCTCTACGGGATGCGCGCCGACGACGTGGTGTTCCAGGGGGCCTCGGTGGCCTTCGATCTCTCGATGGAGGAGATCTGGGTCCCGTACCTCGTGGGTGCGACCCTGTTCGTGGCGAGCCCGGCCATGATGGGCGACCTGGAATCGCTGCCGGGCATCCTGGAGGCGGAGGGGATCACGGTGCTCGACACCGTGCCGACGCTGCTGGCGATGATCTCCGGCGACCTGCCGCGGGTCCGCCTCGTCCTGCTCGGCGGCGAGGCATTGCCCGAGCCGCTGATCGCCCGCTGGGCGACGGGCGGGCGCCAGCTGTTCAACACCTACGGGCCCACGGAGGCCACCGTGGTGGCGACCGCCGCCGAGATGCGGCCCGGCGAGCCGGTGACCATCGGCGGCCCGATCCCGAACTATTCCGTCTATGTCGCCGGCGAGGACCTCGCCCTGCTCGGCCGCGACCAGCAGGGCGAGCTGCTGATCGGCGGCCCCGGCGTGGCGCGGGGCTACCTCGCCCGTCCGGAGCTGACGGCGGAGAAGTTCATCGCCAACCCCTTCGCGTCCGACGGGACCGATCCGGTGCTCTACCGCTCGGGCGACGCGGTCTCCCTCGATGCCGAGGGCCGGATCGTGTTCCACGGCCGGATCGACGATCAGGTGAAGATCCGCGGCTTCCGCGTGGAGCTGGGCGAGATCGAGTCCCGGATCCGGGCGGTGCCCGACATCAACCAGGCCGCCGTCGTGCTCCGGCAGGACGACGGCGTCGACCGCCTCGTCGCCTTCCTGATCCCGGAGCGCGGCCGCGCCATCGACGCCGCGGCCCTGCGCCGGACGCTTGCCGGGCAGATGCCGCCCTACATGGTGCCCGGCCATTTCGAGGTGGCCGAGACGCTCCCGCGGCTGACCTCCGGCAAGGTCGACCGCAAGGCGCTGAAGATCGCCCCGCTGACGGTGGTGGCCGCCGACGGCGAGCAGGAGCCCCCCGCCAACGAGACCGAGGCGGCCCTCGTCGCGGCTGCCAAGCAGGTCTTCGGCAACCAGCCGATCGCCCTCGAGGGCGATTTCTTCGCCGATCTCGGCGGGCATTCCCTGCTCGCCGCCCGCTTCGTCTCGGCGGTGCGCGAGAACCCGCCGCTCGCCGGCATCACCCTGCCGGACGTCTATGCCCTGCGCACGATGCGGGCCATGGCGGACGCGCTGATCGCCCGCACGGGCGGGATGGGCGCCGGGGCCGCGACCCGTGACCTGAGCTTCGAACCGCCGCCGCTGCTGCGCCGGGCGCTGTGCGGCCTCGCGCAACTCGTCGCGCTGCCCTTCGTCATCGCCCTGGCCACTGCGCAATGGCTCGGCATGTTCGTGACCTACCTGCTGCTCACCGGCGGCGGTCTCAGCTTCTTCGCCGAACTCGGGGTGCTGCTCCTCGTCTACGTGGCGATCAACGGCGTGACCGCAGTGGCCGCGGTGGCCGGCAAGTGGCTCATCCTCGGCCGGACCAAGCCGGGCCGCTATCCGCTCTGGGGCGCCTACTATTACCGCTGGTGGCTCGCGCAGCGGCTGGCCCCGCTGGTCCACGTGAAGTGGCTCCAGGGTTCGCCGGCCATCGCCATCTACCTGCGGCTGATGGGCGCCCGGATCGGGCGTGACACCCTGATCTCCGACATCGAGATCGGCGCGCCCGACCTCCTGACCATCGGAGACGGCGCGTCGCTCGGCGGTCGCCTCGTCATCGCCAACGCCGAGATCGTCGGCAACGAGCTTGTCATCGGCCGGGTCGAGATCGGCGCGGATGCGGCGGTGGGAACCTCCTGCGTCATCAGCCACGACACGGTGATCGGGCCGCAGGCGGAGATCGCCGACCTGACCACGATCCCCGTGGGCTCGCGGGTCGGGGCGGCCGAGCGCTGGGACGGTTCACCCGGCCGCAAGGTCGGGATGGCGGACCCCTCGGACCTGCCCGCGCCCGCCGAGGCCTCCTTCGCGCGCCGCAGCGCCTTCATGGCGGCCTATGTCGTCCTGCTCGGCGCGATCCCCGCGGTCGGCCTGCTGCCGATCTTCCCGGCCTTCTTCATCTTCGACCAGATCTCGGATTCGTTCTCCGACATCACCGACGTCGACTACCACTGGTACCTGCCGATCCTCACCTGGCCCACGGCCATGCTGATGACCGCCGGCACGGTGCTGCTGATCGCCGGCATCCGCTGGATCGTGCTGCCGCGGACGCGCTCGGGCACCTACTCGGTCCATTCCCTGTTCTACCTGCGGAAATGGTCGCTGGCGCTCGCCGTCGAGGTGACCCTGGAGACGCTCTCGTCGCTGTTCGCGACCGTCTACATGCGGGCCTGGTACCGGCTGATGGGCGCCAATATGGGCCACGGCGCCGAGATCTCGACCAACCTCGCGGGCCGCTACGATCTCGCCGAGGTCGGCGCGAAGAACTTCGTCGCCGACGAGGTGGTGTATGGCGAGGAGGAGATCCGGCGCGGCTGGATGCACCTGGAGCCGACCCGCACCGGGGCGCGGGTCTTCGTCGGCAACGATGCCGTGGTGCCGCCGGGCGCCGTCATCCCCGACGACGTGCTCATCGGGATCAAGTCGAAGCCGCCCGAGAACGCCGCCATGAGCCCCGGCGAGACGTGGTTCGGCTCCCCGCCGATCCGGCTGCCGGCCCGCCAGAAGGTCGATCTCGGCTCGACCGCCCAGACCTACGAGCCCGGCGCCTGGCCGAAGATCCGGCGCGGCGTGTTCGAGGCCTTCGCGACCTCGTTCTCGCCGATGCTCTATATCACCCTCGCGATCACGGTGATCGACTGGTACTTCTACCCGGCCATCCTGGAGCAGGACTGGTGGGGACTGGCCTTCAGCTTCGTCGCGGCGAGCGTCGCCATCGCGCTGATCCAGTCGTCCGCCGTCATCGCGATGAAATGGCTGCTGATGGGCGTCTACAAGCCCGGCATGCAGCCGATGTGGTCGTGGTGGGCGATGCGCACCGAGGCGATCGCCGTGGCCTATTGGGGACTCGCCGGCAAGGTGCTGCTCGAGCATCTCCAGGGCACGCCCTTCCTGCCCTGGGTGCTGCGGCTGTTCGGGGTGAAGGTCGGCAAGGGGGTGTGCATGCTCACCACCGACATCACCGAGTTCGACTGCGTCACCATCGGCGACTACGCCACCATCAACCGGGTCTCGGCGCTGCAGACGCACCTGTACGAGGACCGGATCATGAAGATCGGCCGCGTCGTCGTCGGCCGGGGCGTCTCGGTGGGCGCGTTCTCGACCGTGCTGTACGATACGAAGGTCGGCGATTTCGCCCGCCTGCGTCCGCTCACCATCGTCATGAAGGGCGAGTCGATCCCCGCCAACACCGAGTGGGAGGGGGCGCCCGCGGTGCCGGTGATCCACCGCGCCTGACCGTGGCCCCGGTCAACGGATCTTGGCGGTGTACTAGCTCGTCTACGAGCGAGTGATGCCGCCAAGCTAACTTATTGTAATGTCTAGCCTGCGATATTAGTATAGATTGAGATGCCGAGCCGTTCCCCCAGCAATGCCGGGATGGGACGGCGCCATCGTTCGAGCCGAGGATCGACAGTCGTCCGTGCAACTCGATCCCGCGACTCTGCTGGTCGTCAGCGCGGCGACGACCTTTCTGGTCGGCGTGTTGTTCATGGCCTCATGGCGGCAGGCTCCCGGATCCCGGACGCTCGCCCTCTGGGGCATGGCGCACCTCGTCGGGGCGGCCGGGTCGGCCGGCCTCGCGTTGCGCAATCAGATCCCCGACCTGATCTCGGTGGGCTTGGCCAACGCGGTGGTGCTGGCTGCCTACGGCCTCATCTGGAGCGGAGTCCGTACCTTCGAGCATCGCGAGCCACGGACGGGCGTCGCGATGGCGGGTGCCCTCGGATGGTGCGTCCTGTGTCTGATCCCGGCCTTCTATGCCGCGATCGAGGCCCGCATCCTCTACGCCTCGGCCGTGGCGGCCCTCTATTGCGGCGCTGCGACCGCGGAGATCTGGCGCGGTCGCGCCGAGCAGCTCGCCTCCCGGATCGCGGCTGCGACCATTCTCGGCCTGCACAGCGCCTTCTACGTCCTGCGGATCCCCGCGACCGTCATGGCGCCGCCGCAGCCGGGCCTGAGCCCGCTCGCCTCTCCCTGGGTGGCGATCCTGTGCTTCGTCACTCTGATGTTCTCCATCGCCTCGGCCTTCACCTTCATGGCGCTGGTCAAGGAGCGGGCCGAGCGCGAGCAGCGTATCGCCGCGTCCACGGACGCCCTCACCGGGGTGCGTAACCGCCGGTCCTTCACCAGGGCCGCCGAGCGGGCGATGGCCGAGTATCCCGACGTCGCCCTGCTGCTGTTCGACCTCGACCGGTTCAAGGCGGTGAACGACCGTTACGGTCATGGGGTCGGCGATGCGGTCCTGATGGGCTTCTGCGCCATGGCGACGTCGCTCTTGCCCAGGGAGGCGCTGCTGGGCCGCCTGGGCGGCGAGGAATTCGCCTGCCTGCTGCCGGACGTCTCGCCCGCCGAGGCCCTCGGTCGGGCCGAGGAACTGCGCCGGACCTTCGCGCAGCTTCACGTCCCCGAATTGCCGGGCCTCAGCGTCAGCGTCAGCATCGGGATCGCGCAGGCCCGGCCCGGGGTCGCGTTCGATGCGCTGATGCAGCGGGCCGATGCGGCGCTCTACGCCGCCAAGGAGGGGGGGCGCGACCGGGTCGCCGTGGCGGAATCGGTCGCGGTCCGCGCCGCCTGACGCGCGGCCGGGTCGCTCACGCCAGGGCGCGGGCCGCCTCGGAGACCTTCCGCACCGACGTGTTGACGACGGCCGCCGAGGCCGCGATCTCCGCCATGGCGGCGTGAACGGCCGCGACGCTCTGCGCGGCGGCCTGCATGTTCTCGGTCATGTCGCGGGTCACCGTCGCCTGTTCGGTCACGGCTGACGACACGCTCAGCGAGAGCGCACTCAGCTGTTCGATCGTCCCACCGATCCCGTCGATCGCCGCGACCGCCCGCGCGGTCTCGGCCTGCACGGCGGCGATCTGGGTGCCGATCTCTCCGGTCGCCTTTGCGGTCTGCCCGGCGAGGGCCTTCACCTCGGCGGCCACCACGGCGAAGCCCCTGCCGGCCGCCCCGGCCCGGGCCGCCTCGATGGTGGCATTCAGCGCCAGCAGATTCGTCTGGTCGGCGATGGAACGGATCAGGCTCACCGCCGCTCCGATCCGGTCGGCGGCGCCGGTGAGGCCCACGACGATCGCGGCCGCCTCCTCGGCGCGGGAGACGACCAGGTCGACGGACGATTTCGCCTGCAGCGCGTGACGGCTCAATTCCTCGATGGAAGCGGCGAATTCCTCCGAACCGGCCGCGACCGCTTCGACATTCTGGGTGGTCTGGCTCGACACCTCCGCTGTGTCGTCGGCCTGCCGGACGACCCGGCTCATGGACTCGCGGATCGCCGCGATATCGGCATCGATGGCGCGCTGGCTCTCGGCCCGGCGCTGCCGATCCTCGACCTGCCGGGTCACGTCGGTGGCGAACTTGACTACCGCGCAGGGCTTGCCGTCGGTGTCGAGGATCGGGTTGTAGGCACCGAAGATCCAGACCGTGCGGCCGCCCTTTCCGATCCGCCGGAACTCGCCGGCCTGATACTCGCCGTTGCCGAGGGCGGTCCAGAACGCGGCATAATCCGCGCTCGCCGCCTCGGCCGGCGGCAGGAACATCCGGTGATGCCGCCCGCGGATTTCCTCGAGGGTGTAGCCCAGGGTGGCGAGGAAGTTCGCGTTGGCGTCCACGATCGTGCCGTCGAGGGCAAAGCTGATCGTCGCCTGCGAGCGGTCGAGGGCCGCGATCTGGCCGGCGTAGAGCGCGTTGCGGGCGCGCTCCGCGGTGATGTCGGTGGCGAGCTTGACCACCTTGATCGGCTTGCCGCGTCGATCGAGGATCGGATTGTAAGACCCCTGGATCCAGACAATCCGGCCGGACTTGGTCAGGCGGGGGAAGGCGCGGGTCTCGTGCCGGCCGGCGCGCAGCCCGTCCCAGAAGGCGGCATAGTCCGAACCCGACCGCTCGGATTCCGGCACGAACAGGCTGTGATGCCGGCCCCGAACCTCTTCGAGGGTGTAATCGACGAGCGCGAGGAAGATCGCGTTGGCATCGGTGACCATGCCGTCGAGATCGAATTCCACGCGGGCCATCGTCCGATCGATGGCCGCGAGCAGGGCGTTGTCGCGAAAACCAAATATCGCCATTTGAAAACGTCCCTGTCTGTTTTTATTTATGAATTATATTGATCTCACAGCGATTCATTTGATCGCAGGCGCGCCGTTTCGTCTGTGTTAAAGCCCAGCTTAGAGTATTGCAAATCTGTTTCACATTGGTCAATCGGCTTGTCGGCGCCTTAAAGATGGCGGATCATTTGGTAATTTTATTTGTTTCGGTCGTTATTCATGTGTATTCGGATCGAGAAATGCCGCAAATGGCTCATTCGATCGGATTTCGGGCCATCGTGCGCTGAGGTACTCAGCCGGATGGCGCGGCTCGCGGTCTGCGCTAGGACGGGGCGAACGTCGACGGGCCGATCCAAGTCGGTCGAGGCGACTGTCGGCACGGCACTGACTGGAGGTCGGACATGGACGAGGACACCCGGATCGATCGCCTGGAGATCCGTTTGACCGAGCAGGACGCGACGATCGAGGACCTGAACCGCACCGTGACCGAGCAATGGCGCGTCATCGACCGGTTGGTGCGGCAGCTGGACATGCTGCGGGAGCAGGTCGAGGAGGCGGCCGCCCGGGCGGCGCCGCGGGGGCTGGAGCCGCCGCCGCCCCATTACTGACGGAGGGAGCCGGCGCGCCGGGGTGCGACGCGCCGGCCCGCGCGTCAGAAGTTCGCCTGCGTGACGAACTTGGTGACCAGGTAGGCGTCGAGCGCCTCCGGGCCGCCCTCGCTGCCGTAGCCCGAATCCTTGACGCCGCCGAACGGCGTCTCCGGCAAGGCGAGGCCGTGGTGGTTGATCGAGATCATGCCGCTCTCGACCGCGTTCGACACCCGCGCCGCCCGCTCGGCGGAGCGGGTATAGGCGTAGGCCGCGAGCCCGTAGGGCAGACGGTTGGCCTCGGCGAGCGCCTCGCCGTCGTCGGAGAACCGGTTGATCATCGCCAGGGGCCCGAAGGGCTCCTCGTTCATGATCCGGGCGGTCAGCGGCACCTCGGTAAACACCGTCGGCTCGAAGAAGTTACCCTGGTTGCCGATGCGCTTGCCGCCGGCGCGCAGCGTCGCGCCGCTCGACTCGGCGTCCGCCGCCAGCGCCGTGACGGCGTCGAGGCGCCGCCCGTGGACCAGCGGTCCCATCTTGGTCTCGGGATCGAGCCCGTCGCCGACCTTCACGGCCTTGGCGAAATTGGTGAAGCCCTCGACGAAGCGGTCGAAGACCGAATCGTGCACGAGGAAGCGGGTCGGCGAGACGCACACCTGGCCGGCGTTGCGGAACTTCGAGGGGGCCAGGACGGCGACCGCCTTCTCCACGTCGGCGTCGCCGAACACGATCGCGGGGGCGTGGCCGCCGAGTTCCATCGTAGCGCGCTTCATGTGTTCGCCCGCGAGTGCCGCGAGCTTCTTGCCGACCACGGTCGAGCCGGTGAACGAAATCTTCCGGATCACCGGATGCGGGATCAGGTAGGCCGAGATCGTCTCGGGGTCGCCGTAGACCAGCGAGAGCGCGTCCCCCGGGATGCCGGCATCCAGGAAGGCGCGGACCAGGGCGGCGCAGCTCGCTGGCGTGTCCTCGGGACCCTTCAGGATCACCGTGCAGCCGGTGCAGAGCGCCGCCGAGATCTTGCGCACCGCCTGGTTGATCGGGAAGTTCCAGGGGGTGAAGCAGGCCACCGGTCCGACCGGCTCGCGCACCGCCACCTGCAGCACGCCGTCGGCGCGGGCCGGGATGACGCGGCCGTAGGCGCGCTTACCCTCCTCGGCGAACCAATCGATGATGTCGGCCGCCGCCAGGGTCTCGACCCGCGACTCGGCCAGCGGCTTGCCCTGCTCCAGGGTCATGGTCCGGGCGATCTCGTCGACCCGCGCGCGCAGGAGGTCGGCGGCTTTCCGCATCACCTTGGCGCGCTCGAAGGGCGCGACGCTGCGCCAGGCCGGGAAAGCGCGGGACGCGGCCGCCAGGGCCTCGTCGAGATCCGCCGTGGTGGCGACGGCGCATCGGCCGATCGTCTCACCCGAAGCCGGGTTCAGGACTCCCAGGGTCTCCCGTTCGGCACCCGCGCGCCAGCGCCCGGCGATGTGAAGCTCGGTATCCGGATACATCGGTCGATTCCCGCTCGGCCGCACCATCGGCCGCAGGCGGACTGTGCCGATGTGGCGCGCCTGGGCAATCCCCGCGGCGGCATAGCTGGAACCGTCTGTATTCAGGCGGCGGCGCGGGCGGGCTCCGGTGCCTGGACAAGGGTCGCGGTCCCGTGGCGGGCGCGGAGGGTCGCGCCTTTCGGGACCACCTGCCATCCCTCGCGACAGCCATCGATCGGCTCCGACACCACCACGATGCCCCCCGGCCCCTCGCGGAAATACAGGCTCGGCGGCCGGCCATCGCAGGCCCAGCGGTAGGCGGTGAGCGTCTCGCCATCCGTAAGCAGCGCGGTGAAGCGCAGCGGCTCGCTGACGCTGGCGGCTTCCATCAGCTCGCGCACGGTCTTGAGCGTCCGCGCCATCGCGCCGACGGGATCCTCCTCGAGGCCGTTGGCGAGTGCCAGCAGGAAAATCGCCTCCGAATCCGTGCTGCCCCGACGGTGGTCGTAATAGGTATCCGGGATCAGCGCTTCGAGCCGCCGCTTGATCCGGTGGTAGCCGCCGATCTGACCGTTATGCATGAACAGGTGCCGGCCGTAGACGAACGGGTGGCAGTTCGCCCGGGCCGTGGCGGTCCCGGTCGACGCACGCACATGCGCGAAGAAGGTGCGCGCCCGCACCTGCCCACACAGGTTCACCAGATTTTCGTCCGACCAGGCCGGGGAAATGTCGCGATAGACCCCCGGCTCGGGCCGCTCGGCGTACCAGCCGATGCCGAAGCCGTCGCCGTTGGTTTCGGTCTTCCCCTCGTCGGCGTGCAGGGACTGATGCACCAGCGAGTGGGTCGGCGCGCAGACGAGGTCGGAGAGGAAAACCGGCTCACCGCTATAGGCGAGGAAACGGCACATGACGGACGATGATCCTTCAGCTCAGGTCCACGTACGATCCCGCGCAACGCCCCTCGGAGGGTGGAGACGTTCCGCCGCAGGACGTTAACAGTCGGTCCACTCCGGTGAACAGTTTCTTAACCGGTCGGAAACTGCGCCATTTTCGTGCGTTCCGCATGAAATCGGTGCCGCTTGATCGCAGGGCAGGCATTCGCCGGCGCGGCGACGCGACTCTTGTGAGCCGTCTCATGAAGGGTCAGCATGGCCAAATCGGGGAATCAGAACGCCGCCCAGGAGGCGGTCGCCCGAAGCGGGGCAAGGCACCAACAGCAGGAGACTTTTATGGATTGCGCAGTGCCCGACGGATCCGCCCCCGTGGCTCTCGTCGTGGAGGACGATGCGGCCGTGCGCGATCTCGCCACCGCGGTGCTTGAAGAAACCGACCTCGGAGTCATTGCCTGCGAAAGCGCGGAGGCGGCCCTGTCCGTGCTGGAGCGCCCCGACGTGACGGTGGCGTTGCTCTTCGCCGACGTGCGGTTGCCCGGTGCGATGGACGGGGTGACCCTGGCCCAAGCCGTCAAGCGGCGCTGGCCGGACGTGCGCGTGGTCGTGACCTCCGGCGCGGGCCGGGATGCGCGGCTCCCCGACCAGGCGGTCTACATGCAGAAGCCGTGGCGGGCCCTCGACGTGCTGGTCCAGGCCGAGCACGCGACCATGGCCGCCAAGGCTGCCTGAGCCCGGCGCGCCGACGCGATCCCTTCACGTCTTCGCGCGTTCAGCGACGCGACCCGGGGCTGCGTGACGTCTCCTGACGTGGCGCAGCCCCGGTTCTCGTGGCGCACGCAAGGACGGCGGCATCGCCGGAACGTGCCCGTCCGACGTTTTCGCTGGCCCGCTGTCTCGCCCGGCCGCTGCGCGCCGCAAAGAAAGAGCCCGGCCGCTCGCGCGGGCCGGGCTCTTTCACAACCGATGTGACGTCGCTCAGGCGGCGGGAGCCGGGCTGACCGGGGTCTGACCCGAGGCGTTGCCGCCCTGAGCCGGCGCAGCGGACGGCGACGGGAAGCCGGGACGACGGCTGCCGGCGGGGAAACGGGGCTTCGGCTTCGGCGCGGCGATCAGGCCCTCGCGGATAGCGGTCTTGCGAGCCTGCTTGCGGGCGCGGCGCACGGCCTCCGCCTTCTCGCGGGCCTTGCGCACGGACGGCTTCTCATAAGCCTTGCGCTGCTTCATCTCGCGGAAGATGCCCTCGCGCTGCATCTTCTTCTTGAGGACGCGGAGCGCTTGATCGACGTTGTTGTCGCGAACGAGTACCTGCAACGGACTTGATCCTCTGGACCTGAAGTTCTGGGTTCACGCGGCCCGCCGCCGATCTGGAAACCGGCAACGTCCCTCGCCCGGGATGAACCCGAGGGGGACGGGAACGTCGGTTTCCGAATCGGCGTGGAGCTCACGCCTTGACGGGGCTATTACACCAAGCGCGCACCAGTTCCAACCTGCCCGCGCGATCCATCTGCGTCTGCGTCGTGCTAGGTTGCGCGGATGAGACACGACGACTCGCAGCAATTCGCCAGCGACAACTATTCCGGCATCTGCCCGGAAGCCTGGGGAGCCATGGAGGCGGCCAATCGCGGCCACGCCCCGGCCTATGGCGAGGATGCCTGGACGGCCAGGGCGGCGGACGCGTTCCGGGACCTGTTCGAGACCGAATGCGAGGTGTTCTTCGCCTTCAACGGCACCGCCGCCAACGCCTTGGCCCTGGCCGCGCTGTGCCAATCCTACCACAGCGTGATCTGCGCCGATTCGGCCCATGTGGAGACCGACGAGTGCGGCGCGCCGGAATTCTTCTCCAACGGCTCCAAACTGCTCACCGTCCGAACCGAGGGCGGCAAGCTCACGCCGGAGGCGATCCGCGGGCTCGCCCAGAACCGCAGCGACATCCACTTTCCGCGGCCACGGGTGGTGACGATCACGCAGCCCACCGAGACGGGACAGGTCTACAGCCTCGCCGAGCTGCGGGCGCTGTCGGCGACCTGCCGCGAGCTGGGGCTCGCCCTGCACATGGATGGGTCTCGCTTCGCCAATGCCTGCGCGAGTCTGGGCTGCAGCCCGGCCGACATGACGTGGCGGTCGGGTGTCGATGTCCTGTGCTTCGGCGGGACCAAGAACGGCATGCATGCCGGCGAGGCGGTGGTGTTCTTCGACCGCAAGCTCGCCGAGGATTTCGGCTACCGGTGCAAGCAGGCCGGCCAGCTCGCGTCGAAGATGCGCTTCCTCGCCGCCCCCTGGGTCGGCATGCTGGAGAGCGGCGCGTGGCTGAGGAATGCGGCCCACGGCAATGCCTGCGCCCGGCACTTCGCCGACTCCGTCGCCGGGCTGCCGGGGGTGCGGGCGCTGTTTCCCGTGGAGGCGAACGCCGTCTTCCTGACGATGCCGGCCGCCACCATGGAGGGCCTGCGCGCCCGGGGCTGGCGGTTCTACACCTTCATCGGCGGCGGGGCGCGCTTCATGTTCGCCTGGGATGCCCGCCCCGAGCGGGTGGACGAGCTGGTCCGGGACCTGCGCACGCTGGCCGCCGCGGCGGCCTGACGGGGTGGACATGGGAGTGCGGAGCCGCCCCACCGACGGTGTTTCGCACGCTGGTGTCGGGTTTTCCTGAGGAGCATCAAGACGCTGGCGCGGCCCGCGCACGGTCGTCCTCGCGAGCGCAGCGAAGCAACCCCGTCTCGCGCGACGCCTGCCGATGTCGTGCAGCCCTGGGTCGCTTCGCTGCGCTCGCGATGACGGCGGCCCCGAATACCCAGTCTCAAGTGGGCCGGGTGCGACGCCTCAGTCTTCTGCTTGCCCCCTACAGCAGCGCGAGATCCGCCGGCTCCGCGCTCGGGAAGATCCGGCGCAGACTCGCCTGATCGAGCCCGTAGAGGCGCTGGAACAGCCCGCCGAGCAGCCCCCGATAATCGGTGAGCACCGGATAGTCCCGGTTCTGGAACAGGTGCGCCTCGTCGGCCCGCACCTGCGGTCCGGCGATTCGCCCACCCCGGACGCCGCCGCCCAGGATCCAGTAGACGCTGCCATGGCCATGGTCGGTGCCGCGGCTGCCGTTCTCCCGGAAGGTGCGCCCGAACTCCGACAGCACGACCACCACCGTGTCGGACCAACCGGGCCCGATCTCCTCGACGAAGCCGGACAGGCCCCGCCCCAGCTCGCCGAGCCGGTCGGCGAGGTAGCCGGTGCCGGCACCCTGGTTCACGTGCGTGTCCCAGCCGCCGACATCCACGAAGCCGAGATTGAAGTTCTCGCGCATCAGGCGGCCGATCCGCCGCGCCGACAGCTCGAAGCCCTTGGGCGAGACCGCTCCGCGGTCGGCCTGACCGGCATGGTCGGAAATCGTCTGGTAGACCGCGTCGCGCACCCGGAACCCCTCGGTCACGGCGGCGGCCAGCTTGGTGTCGCTGTACATGGCGGCGATGAGGCGCGCCTGCCGGTCGTCGATGCCGGGCTTGCCGACGCCGTTGATGGCGATGTTGGGCACCGTCTCGCCGCCCCGGAAGATCAGCGGCATCTGATCCGTGAAAGCGATCGGCCGGACCCGGGTCAGCTCCGCGGCCAGCCGGGCCATGAAGCCGGAATTGTAGTCGCGGCCGGACCCGACCGTCTGGCCCATCTCGATCGTGTCCTGGGTCTCGAAATGGCTCCGGGTCAGGTCGTCGGTGCCGGCGAAGGGCACGAAGGCGGCCTGACCCTTGGCGTAGAGCGGCAGGAGCGTCTCGCGCAACGCCGGGTGCAGGCTCCAGTCGGCGTCGAGCGCCAGGGCGGCCTTCGGGTCGGCGGCGTCCGGCTTGGCGATCGCGAGGTTCGGCCGCGACCGGTAGTAGAAATCGCTGCCGGTGGGGATCACCACGTTGGCGGCATCGTAGGCGCCGCGCAGGAACACCACGAGGAGGCGCGCATCGGTCTTGGGGGCCGCCCAGACGCGGCCGGCCACCGTGGACAGGCCGAAAGCCGCGGCGGCGCGGATCAGGTCGCGACGGTTCATCGCATGAACTCCGGCGAGGCGAGGTAGAGGGTGTTCCAGTCCTGCGGCGACACCGCCTGGGCGAGCGCCGCCCGCGTCGCCGCCGACAGGGTGCCGGACAGCGTCGAGAAGTAGAGTCCGTTGGCGAGCACCGGGAAGGCCGGCTCCTCGGCCTGATCGGGCAGCGTCGGCTTGAACAGGCCGGCCGAGCCCGACCCGATCTGCCGGGCGATCTCGAACCGCGTCGCGAGCTGCCCGGGGCCGCTCCAGGCGGCGGCATCGAGGGGGTAGCCGTCCGGCGTCGACCGGTTGAACAGGCCCTCGCCGAGGCGGTTCAGCCAGCCGAGCACCGGGCCGGCGTTGCGGATCACCCTTGTGTCGTAGGCCATGCGCAGGGCGGAGAAGACGTAGCGCACCGGGTCCTTGAAGGCGCCGCCGCGCTCGGCCGTGAAGGCCGGCTCGCGCACCAGCGCCTCCATCACCGCGGCGATGTCGCCGTCGCTGCGAGTGAAGACGGCGGCGAGCCGCGCCACCAGGGCGTCGTCGGGCGGCTGACCCAGGAAGTAGGTGGCGAGCGCCCGGGAGACGTTGGTGGCGGTGGCGGGATGGCGGGCGATCAGATCCACCGCCTCCTCGATCTCCGGCCAGCCGCGGCCCTGGATGCGGGTCCCGAGGAAGACCTTGTCGCCGTAATCGTGCCGGTTCGGGTTGAACGCGAACAGGCCGTCCCGGCGGAAATCGGCGGCATGCTCGGGGCGCAGCTTCGGGGTCTCGGCCTTCATGTCGATGCCGACACCACTCAGGATCCGGGCCAGCGCCTCGACATCGCCCTGCGTGTAGCCGGAGCCGACACCCATCGTGTGCAGCTCCATGATCTCGCGGGCGTAGTTCTCGTTCGGCCGGCCGGCCGCGTTGGCGTCGTTGTCGAGGTAGCGCAGCATCGCCGGGTGGCGCAGGCTCGCCATCAGCAGGTCGCGGAAGCGCCCGAGCACGTGCGGACGGATCGCGGTGTCGAGGTAGTCGCCCACCGCGGCGCGCAGGGTGGACTTGCCCTGATGCACGTTGAACCGGTTAAACCAGAACCACGTCAGCCGCTCGCGCAGCTGATCGGGGCTGTAGAGCGCCCGCAGGACCCAGACGGAGGCGGCGTTCCGCGCGGCCATGTTCAGCGCGGCCTGGAAGGCCTGCTGGGCGGCCTTCTTGGCGTCGGGGTCCTGGATGTCCTTGAACGCCTTGGCCTGCGCATCCAGCGCCTGGGCCCGTTCGAACAGGCTGCCCGGCGGGGTCAGCGCGTCGACCTGCGCCTGGGCGGCGGGCGGCAGGCGCGATTCGGCCGGCGGATGGAGCTGGGCCTGCAGCCACCGTGCCCGCCCCTCCGCGGTGAGCTGCGCGAAGGCAGACGGGGTGGCGCCCCAGGTCAGGGCATCCAGGAAGGCGGCATCGGCCGCGGCGGCCTGCGGCAACGCGTCGGCCGCACGGGGCCCCGGGCCCGCCCAGGCCACCAACAGACCAGCAACCAGACAACAGCGTGTTGCGGCGCGCGACATCGCAGCCTCGCGGTGCGTGGATCGGTCGGGGCAGCGTGGTGTCGTGTCCCTGTACCGTGCCTGAAAGGCAGCCCCATCATGCCGGCGTCTTTGCCAATATCGGGGCTTGCCGCTACACGATCCCGAGACCGCGCGAATGCCGCGCCGCGCACCACCACGTTCCGCCGATCCAGAGCGTTCGCTCCATGCTGATGCAGACCAAGACCGAGGCGAGGCCGGCCGATCCGGTGTCGCGGCGGCGCACCTTCGCGATCATCTCCCACCCGGACGCGGGCAAGACCACGCTCACCGAGAAGCTGCTCCTGTTCGGGGGCGCGATCCAGCTCGCCGGCGAGGTGAAGGCCAAGCGCAACCGGGTCTCGACCCGGTCCGACTGGATGGGGATCGAGAAGGAGCGCGGCATCTCGGTGGTCACCTCGGTGATGACCTTCGAGTACGGCGATTGCGTCTTCAACCTCCTCGATACGCCCGGCCACGAGGACTTCTCGGAGGACACCTACCGGACGCTCACGGCGGTCGATTCGGCCGTCATGGTGATCGATGCGGCGAAGGGGATCGAGGCGCGCACCCGCAAGCTGTTCGAGGTCTGCCGCCTCCGCGACATCCCGATCGTCACCTTCATCAACAAGCTCGACCGCGAGGCCCGGGACCCGTTCGAGCTGCTCGACGAGATCGAGAAGACGCTGGCGCTGGACGTCGCCCCGGTGACGTGGCCGATCGGCACCGGCCGCAACTTCTCGGGAACTTACGAACTCGGCGGCAACCGCGTGCGCCGGCTCGACGCCGCCGAGGATGCCGGGATGGTGGCGGTGTCCGGCCCGGACGACCCGCTGTTCGACGAGCTGCTCACTGAGGACGGAGCGGCGGACGCGTGGCGCGAGGAGGTGGAGCTGGCCGAGGGCGGCCTGAAGCCCTTCGACCTCGACGCGTTCCGCGAGGGACACCTGACGCCGGTGTTCTTCGGCTCGGCGCTGCGCAATTTCGGCGTGCGCGACCTCATCGACGGTCTCGCCAAGGTGGCCCCGCCGCCCCGCGGCCAGGATGCCGACAAGCGCCTCGTCGAGCCCACGGAGCCGCGCATGACCGGCTTCGTGTTCAAGATCCAGGCGAACATGGACCCGAACCACCGGGACCGGATCGCCTTCATGCGGGTCTGCTCGGGCAAGCTCAACCGGGGCATGAAGGCCCGGCTGGTGCGCACCGGCAAGCCGATCTCGCTCTCGGCGCCGCAATTCTTCTTCGCCCAGGACCGAGCCATCGCCGACGAGGCCTATGCCGGCGACGTGGTCGGCATCCCGAACCACGGCACGCTGCGGATCGGCGACACGCTCACCGAGGGCGAGGACCTCGTGTTCCGCGGCGTGCCGAGCTTCGCCCCCGAGATCCTGCGCCGGATCAAGCTCACCGACGCCATGAAGGCCAAGAAGCTCCGCGAGGCGCTGCAGCAGATGGGCGAGGAAGGCGTCGTTCAGGTCTTCGTGCCGCAGGACGGCAGCCAGGCGATCGTCGGCGTGGTCGGGGCGCTCCAGCTCGACGTGCTCAAGGAACGGCTCCAGGCCGAGTACGGCCTGCCGGTGGATTACGAGACCTCGCGGTTCTCGGTCTGCCGCTGGGTGTCGTCCGACTCGGAGGCGGAACTCGACAAGTTCGTCGATTCGCACGGCTCGGCCATGGCCAAGGACCTCGACGGGGCCCCGGTCTTCATGGCGACCACGGCGTTCTCGCTCCGCTACGAAGAGGAGCGCTACCCGGCGGTGCGCTTCACCGATGTGAAGGACTATCAGAAGCGGGCGGTGTGAGCCGGTCCGGAGCCCCGCTCCGACGGCGGGCGCCGCGCGTCGTCGCGCGCGGCGTGACAATCCGGCGGCGCCACGCTCATCGCGGCGGCGCTGCCCGGACCGCTGTGCCGCCCCCGCGACGCCAGGGCCGCGTCAGAACTTGCCGAGCATCGGGAATTCGACGCTCAGACTCGACTCCGAGGCGATCGGCATTTCGCGTTTGCGCGGCTTGCGGTTGAGCACCTGCTTCAGCTTCGACTTCAACACCGCCATGTCGAAGGGCTTGAGGATGAAGGCGTCCGCGCCCGCCTGGTGGGCGAGGTTGATGTCCTCGAAGTCGAAGGACGATTCGGTGAGCATGAAGGGCGTGTTCATCAGCGCGTCGTCGGCCCGGATCTCGCGCAGCAGGCTGAGCCCGTCCATCGGCTCCATATCGAGGTCGGAGATCACCAGAGCGTAGCGGCGCTGCCGCATCCGCTCCAGGGCCTCCGTCGCGCTGGTGACGCCCTCGACATCCGGGAAGCCGATGCGTGTCATCAGCATCACGATCAGCCGGAGAAGCTTCTCCTGATCGTCGACGATGAGGATCGGGGGCGTATCGCTCTCGGACATCGGCGCGGCTCAGATGAAAAGATGGTCGATGCCCTGCCGGGACATCGCGTCGGATTGGAGCGACAGGCAAAGCCCGTGGATCGCGGATGCCTTCGGCGTGCCGCGCTGGAGCATCGGCAGAAGGTTGGCCTTCGCAAACAGCGTGTCGTTGCCGGCGGTACGCTGCGCGCTCTTGAACGAGTGGACGAACTCGCGCTTGGCGATTTCGCGCCACTCGCTGATCTGGACATCCCGGTGGCGGCTGTCCGCGCTCACCCGGTCGAAGGTCTCGTGCACCGACGAGCGCTCGCCTTCGATCACCTGGCAGGCGAAATTTCCCTCGATGACCAGGAAGCTTGTGATCACCGCAAACTCGTTCTTCTTCTGGGCGGTCCGGCCGATTTCATTGATCTGCTCGGACCTCTTCGCCGGTTCGGACGACAGGTTCAGGCGTGAGAAGTAGATGATGTGGACGAGGCTCGTCCGTTTCGCCCGCATGATCCCGAGATCCGAAATCCGTATCCGTTCAGTGCTTCCGGTCAGGACGCACCGCGCGTGGCCCTGGCCCGGCCGTATCTTCGCGCGTGTGGAATAACACCGCGTAAACGCGACCCGATCGCGTCTGACCGGGCGTGGATCCCACCCGGCAGGATCTGCCGGGACCGCCGCCGCGCCCGGCGAACCCTGCCGGGTTCGGAACGCCGCGGCTCCGAAATATCAAAGACTTAGCCCTGGCATGCCGGTTGCGGCGCATCGAGCCTGCGGGCCAGAGCGGCGCGTATTGGGATCGTTCGCCATGGATCTTTTTTCCGCCCTGCAGACCTCGGTCTCCGGTCTCCAGGCGCAGTCCTATGCCATCAGCAACATCTCCGGGAACATCGCGAACTCGCAGACGACCGGCTACAAGCGCATCGACACCAGCTTCGTCGATCTGATGGCCGAGACGACGCCGAAACGCGAGGTCGCCGGATCCGTCCTGGCCCAGTCGCAGCTGACGAACACGATTGCCGGCAACGTGGTCTCGTCCAGCGTACCGACCAACATGTCGATCAGCGGCACCGGTTTCTTCACCGTGGTGCAGAAGACCGGTGACGCGAACAATTCGCCAACCTTCAGCGGCGCGAATGTCTACACGCGTCGCGGCGACTTCTCGCAGGACAAGGACGGTTATCTGGTCAACGGCGCGGGTGGGTACCTGACCGGGACCAACCTCGATCCCACGACCGGTCAGGTCACCAGCACGGGCCCCGTCAACATCGGCAACCTGACTCTTCCGGCGCAAGAGACGAAGACGATCACGTATTCGGCCAACCTGCCGGCCACGCCCACGGTGAGCGCCTCGGCTCAGCCACCCAACAGCATCGCCGGTCCCTCGATCACGGGCTACACCACGACCGGGGCACCGGTGACGATCAGCATGCGCTGGGTTCAGACGACGACGGCCGGCACCTCGCCCTCGTCGTGGGACTTGTACTACAACAGCAGCACCACCGACACGCCGTCTTGGACGCAGACCGGGCCGGCCTTCACGTTCGACTCAACCGGTAAGCTCACGAGCCCGGCCTCCACCACGCCGGTACCGCTGACCGGCGTGCAGATCGGCGACTATACCTTCTCGTCGCTCAGCCTGGATATCAGCGGCGGCCTGACCCAATACGCGGATGCCAGCGGTGCCGTGACCACCAAGGCGCTAAGCCAGAGCGGCAACAGTGCCGGCACCCTGATGAGCGTCGCCGTGGGTGAGGACGGCAAGATCAACGGCACATTCTCGAACGGTTCGGTGATTCCCGTCGCGACCGTGGGCATCTCGCAATTCGCCGATCCCGACGGGCTGAAGGCCGACGGGAAGGGGAATTATCTGCAGACGGCCGATTCCGGGCCGCCGCTCACCGGTCTCAACGGCAGCACGATCAATGGTGCCAGCATCGAGCAATCCAATACCGACATTGCCAGCGAATTTTCTAAGATGATCGTAACCCAGCAGGCGTACTCTGCGAACACGCGGGTCATGTCGACGGCGCAGACGATGATGTCTGACCTGCTGAACGTGATTCGCTGATTGAGGCCGGGGCTCGCGACGCGGAGGCCGTGATATGTCGCTGAACGCGATTTCGACCGCGACCGCGGGTTTGGCCGCCACGCAGGCGGCCATCAACATCGTCTCGCAGAACGTCGCCAATGCGGGGACTGCGGGCTACGTCAAGCGGACGGTCTCGACGGTCGCCACCGGCACCAACAATTCGGGTGTCGCCGTCGGGACGATCACCCGCAGCTTCGACGCTGCGGCCCTGAACCAGCTGCGGCTGGAGACATCGGGGGCTGCCTACACCAGCACCAAGGCCGGCATCGCCACCAAGCTCGATGCCCTCTACGGGACGCCGGGCAGTTCGACCTCCCTCGACGGCACGCTGAACACCTTCACGCAGTCGCTTCAGGAACTCGCGGCGAATCCGACCTCGGCGGCCGCCCGCACGACGGTGCTGGGCAACGCCTCCGCGCTCGCGAGCCTGATCAATAGTTCCGCCGGCACGGTTCAGAACCTGCGTACCGGCATCGAATCGCAACTGGGCAGCGATACGAGCGCCGCCAGCACGCTGCTCGCCAACATCGCGACCCTGAACGGCAAGATCCAGAACAACACCGACAGCACCACGCTGACCGCCCTTCAGGACCAGCGCGACCAAGCGATCAACAGCCTGTCCAGTTACATGGATGTCCAGACGTCCGATCAGAGGGACGGAACGGTCTCGGTGATGACCCGGTCGGGGGTCACACTGGTGGATCACGGAAACGCGGCGACGCTCAGCTTCGACGGACGCGGGATCCTCGACGCCAATTCCGCCTATTCCACCGATCCGACGCAGCGCACGGTCGGCACCATCACGGCCACGCTGCCGGGCGGCGGCAAGATCGATCTCGGCGCCCCCGGCGTGCTGCGCTCCGGGAGCTTGGCCGCCGGGATCGAACTGCGCGACCAGACCCTGCCGCAGGCGCAACGTCAGCTTGACGACCTCGCGGCCGGCCTGGCCAGCGCGCTCAGCGACAAGACCGTCACCGGCACGTCCAACGGCACGCAGACGTCCATCGACCTGACCGGCATCCAGCCGGGCAACACCCTGACCTTCCCGGTGACGGTGAACGGCACGGTGCGCAACGTCATCCTGGTCGCGTCCAACGATGACGCCACGTCAGTCCCCGCGAGCCAGACCAAGGATTCCACGGCCCTCGTCCAGACGTTCAAGATTCCGAGCAGCGGATCGGACTACGCCGGCGCGATCAACACGGCCCTCGGGAATCTCGGTCTCTCCGCTAAAGTTGCGGCTTCGGGCACCGGCGCCGCTCTGGTGATCGGGCCGGCGGCCGGGAGTTCCGACACGGTGACGTCGGCGACGGCCAACATCACCCCGATGTCGTCGGTCAGTGACCTGACCTCGGGCAACCCGTCGCTCGCCCTGTTCGTCGACGGTACGCCCAACAAGCTCTACACCGGCTCGCTCGACAATGGCTCGCAGCTCACCGGATTCGCCCAGCGCATCACGGTCAATGCCGCCCTGTCCGGAAACACGGCGGCGCTCACCCAGACGAGCGCCACCGATCCCAGCGCCTCCGGGTCACGCGCCCAGAAGCTGTTCTCGGCGCTGACCTCCACCCAGCAGACCTTCTCGTCGTCCAGTGGCATCGGCGGTGTCTCGGCGCCCTACAATGCCACCGTGATCGGCTTCGCGCAGGACATCGTCTCGACCCAGGGGGCGGCCTCCGCGAACGCGTCGGCGATCGACGACACCCAGCAGACGGCGCTCTCCACCGCCCAAAGCCGGTTCTCCGCCGGGGCGGGCGTCAATATCGACCAGGAGATGTCGAATCTGATCGCTTTGCAGACCGCCTACGGCGCCAACGCCCGGGTGCTGACGGCGGCCCGCGACATGCTCAACCAGCTGCTGCAGATCTGATCATGACGACGATCACCCCCTTCGCGGCCGGCTCGTACATCACGAATCGCAACGCCTCGCAGCTCCTGACGCTGAAGAACCAGCTCAACGACCTGTCGAACCAGCTCTCCAGCGGTCAGGTCTCGCAGACCTATGGCGGGCTCGGCTCCGGTCGCTCCACAGCGCTGGCGGCTCAGGCCACCTTGAGCGCCCTCAACGGCTATGCCAGCGGCATCACCGCGGCCCAGACCCGGACCAACCTGGCGGTGACGAGCCTGACACAGGTGGCGAGTATCGGGACGAGCACCGCGTCGACCTTGCAGAACGGCCTGCAGAGCGTGGCGGCGAACTCCGTGTCCGGCCGCGCGACGGCGCTGGCCAACCTCCAGACGGTGCTCGACACGCTCAATCAGTCGGCGGCGGGCAATTACCTGTTCGGCGGGACCAACACCGAGACCCAGCCGGTGCTCGATGCGAACACGATCCTCAACGGATCGACCGACTCGACCGGCCAAACGCTCGACGGCCTCACGGATGTCATCAACGAGCGGGTCAGCGCACAGCTGGGCACCCAGGGGAACGGCCGGCTGACGCAGAGCGCGTCGACGGCGATCCCGATCCAGGTCACGGAGGAATCGAACCCCGGGACGCGCGGCAATTTCGGCTTCACCCTCGGCAGCACCGCGACGGCCACGGGGGCTCTGACCGCCTCCGTCTCGAGCACGGTCCCGGCGACCCTGACCGTCAATCTGACGAGCGCGAGCGCTCAGCCGGCCCCCGGCGACAGCATCAGCTTCTCGCTGGTGACACCCGAGGGGACGTCCACGACCATCACGCTGACCGCAGCGACCAGCGTGGTTGCGGGCTCGAACTCCACCTTCGCGATCGGCGCCAACTCCGCCGAAACGATGAAGAACCTCTCCGATACCCTCACGAAGGCGCTGACGGGCGCGGCGAGCAGCACGCTCGCGGTGAAGGCCACAGCCGACGCGGCGACGCAGTTCTTCAGCGGGTCCGTGAACGGGGGGCCGGGCGGAAACGGCGTGATCCCCCAGCGGGTCGTCTATTCCGGAACCAACCCGGTCGGATATGCAAGCCCCGACCCGAACACGACGGTGCTCTGGTACCAGGGCGAGAACACCTACGACACGTCCAAGACGCCGCCGGAGCCGACCTCTGCGATCGATACCCAGTCGGTCCAGGTCAGCGCGACCGGCACCGTCGGCACGGGAGCGCGGGCCAACACGCCCGAGATCCAGAACGTGCTGGCGGGCTTGGCGACCATGGCCTACGCCCTGCCGACCACGAACGATGCCAGCACCTACAACACCTATCAGGCCGTCGCGACCAAGGCCGGCGGGCTGCTGGCTTCCGCCAGCCAGACCCCCAGCGTCCAGGACACGGTCACGCAACTGACCATCGCGTCGGCGCGCCTCTCGAACGCCAGTACGACCAACAAGGCCACCCAGAACACCGTCCAGAACACCCTGGACGGAATCGAGCAGGCCTCCCCCGAGGAGGTGATCACCAAGCTGCTCGACGTGCAGAACCGGCTCCAGGCCAGCTATCAGGTCACCTCGACGCTCTCCAAGCTGTCACTGGTGAACTACATCAGCTGATCGTTCACGGAGATTGGTCCCCGACCGAGCGCGGCCGGTATCCGAAAGATCCGTCTCGGCCCGAGCGACCATAGTCCTGCCGTTTTCCGGGATTGAACCGCGGCGTGCGGACGCGCCCACGCGCCGTGATTCGATCGAGGAGAGGTCGGCATGTCGCTGCCCGGACCCATCGAACTCGTCCTTCGCCTCGGGATCGCGCCGCGGATCGGCGCGATCGGGATGGTGGAACAGGCCGTCGAGGCGTATCTTGCGGGCTATGCCCATCCCGGCGAGCGCGCCATCGCCCTCGACATCCTGTTGCGCGACCTCGCCCGTCTGCGCATCCACGAGCCGGATCTCGATCCGTTCATCGGCGAGGTCGAGCAGTACATCGACCAGCTTCACCGGAATCTCGCGCGCCAGGCCGCCTGAGATGCGCGGCCGGCTCCGCATGCTGGCGGTTATGGCGGCTCTCATCGCGGCGGGCCTGTCCGGCGCCGGGACGGCCGCCGCCCTCGATCTCCGGGACCTGCCCAAGACGCCCGGACCTGAGCCGTGCCCCTCCAAGGGGCCGGGCTTCGTGCGCCTGCCGGGGAGCGGCGGCTGCATCCGCATCTCGGGCCGCGTCACGGCGGGAGCGGATCTGGGCGCGGGGCATGGCGTGGCGGCGGCGCCGGCCGTCGCCGGCCGCCTCGCGATCGACAACCGCGCGGACACGGATCTCGGCGAGGTGCGGACCTACCTTCGGATCGGCACCGGCCGCCGTTGAGGCGCGGCTCAGAGGTTGCGCGAGAGGACCAGCGGTCCGCTGCGCACACCGCGGCCGTACGGGGAGGGGGCCGGAATCTGCCGGCCGTAGCCGGACGGCAGCTGAGCCCGGCCGATCTCCTCCGCCAGGGTCTTGATCAGCCCTTCCGATACGGTCTTGGCGCTGGCGAGCACCGTCTGGTTGGCCTCCACGGCCGCGGTGAAACGGCGATGGGCCGTGCGCAGGGCCTCGACCCCGTCGGGATGGAAGCGCTTCAGCGCGACGGCGTTCGCCTTCGCGACCTCGAGGCCCTGCATGTAGGCGGCGGCCAGCGCGGCCTTCGGCTCGGCCGCGGCGACGCCCTCCTGCAGGCGGCCCTCCCGGACGAAGGCAGCCTCCTCGGCGAGCACGGCCTCCAGGGCGGCCATGTTGCCGAGCACGCCGGCCACCAGGGCCTCGGCGGTGACCCGGTCCGCGACGCGCAGCGGTTCAGCCCTTTGCATTGGTCGCTCCCTCGCTCGCCGCACCCTGCATCTTCATGATCTCACGGAAAATCGAATCGGCGATGCCGACGCCGCCGCTCTTCACGATCTGGGTCGCGTATTCCTTGGTCAGCATCGAGCGGTAGACACCGCCGCCGGTGCCGTTCTCGCCCAACGGTCCCTCGGTCCCGTCCGATTGGGTCAGCCGATCCAGGCTGTTCTCCAAAAACATCGATTCGAACTCGGTGGCGGTCTTCCAAGCCTTGGCCTTGCTGGCCGACTTGATGACCCCATCGACGGCGCTCCCGGCGACCGAGGTCCCGATGCCGGCGGCATTGGCCGCGAGACTGGCGAGTTGCAGCATGGTTCGACCCTCCAGGTCCGGTTGATCACATCAGCTCGATGTCGGCCTGAAGCGCGCCGGCGGCCTTGATCGCCTGCAGGATCGAGATCAGATCCCGCGGGCCGACACCCAGCGCGTTGAGGCCATCGACCAGCTCGCGCAGGCTGACACCCTCCTTGACCAGGGCGAGCTTGTTGCCGTCGCCGGTATCGACCTTCACGCCGGTGCGCGGCACCACCACGGTGCGGCCGTTGGACAGCGGCGCCGGCTGGCTCACCTGCGGCTGTTCCGTGATGGTCACGGTGAGGTTGCCCTGCGCGATCGCCACCGTGGAGACGCGCACGTCCCGGCCCATGACGATGATGCCGGAGCGCTCGTCGACGACGACCCGGGCGGTCTGGTCCGGCTCGACCTTCAGCTGCTCCACCTCGGTGATCAGCCGGATCATGTTGCCGTTGTAGCGGGTCGGGATCTGGATCGTGACGGTTGCCGGGTCGGTGGGCTCGGCGGTGTCGGCGCCCATGAAATCGTTGATCGCGGCGGCGATCCGCTTCGAGGTCGTGAAGTCGGGATTGCGCAGGGAGAGCCGCAGCGCGCGTGCGTCGTTCAGCTTGAAGGCGATCTCGCGCTCGATATTGGCGCCGTTGGAGATCCTGCCATTCGTCGGCACCCCCCGGGTGATCTTGGCGGCATCGCCCTCGGCCGAGAATCCCGCGATCGCCACCGATCCCTGCGCCAGGGCGTAGACCTCGCCGTCGGCGCCGAGGAGCGGCGTCACCAGCAGGGTGCCGCCCTGGAGGGACTTGGCGTCGCCCAGAGACGAGACCGTCACGTCGATCCGCGTGCCCTGCGCGGCGAAGGGCGGCAGGCTCGCCGTCACCATCACGGCGGCGAGGTTCTGCGTCCGCATCGTGGCGCCGCGGGTGTTGACGCCGAGGCGCTCCAGCATCGCCTGCAGCGACTGCTTGGTGAACGGGATGTTGTTGAGCGTGTCGCCGGTGCCGTTGAGGCCGACCACGATCCCGTAGCCGACGAGCTGGTTCTGGCGGACGCCCTCGATGGAGGCGAGGTCCTTGACGCGCGACAGGGCCAGCGCCGGCCCGGGCAGGGCGGCGAGCAGCAGGGCGCCCGCGACGACACCGAGCAGAAACCGGAGGGGACAGAACGCGTGACGCGGGCGCATGCCGGATTTTCGACCAAGAACGGACCTGCCGCCATCCTGCCAGGGCCGTGCCAGTCGAGGCGGTGCGGCAAGGCTTTGAAGGAATGGTATTTTTCGCTCCGGGTCCCCGGCGGCGCGTTCCGGCGCACCGGGACCGAACCTGCCGACCCGGCAGCTTCTGCCGCCTCGTTTACCCGCGCTTAACCCTAGGGGCCGAGTTTCGGGTCCTGCGCGGGGGCGCTTGGAGCAACGCGAACCGGATCATGCGTGTCGAGACTCGCCAGCCGATCCAGAGTGCCGGCGGCGTCGCGGCTCCCCGGAAGCCCGAGGGGGGCGCCGGCTTCAGCCTCGGTGCGGCCCCGGCTCCCGGGACGGGGGCCGGTGCGCCGGCAGCCGCCGCGACGCTGGCCGGGCTGGACGCGGTCCTGCTTCTCCAGTCCGAGGCCGATACACCCCAGGAGCGGCGGCGGCGCTCGGCCCAGCGCGGCCACGACCTTCTCGATGGTCTCGACCGACTGAAGGCGGCGCTTCTCGGTGGCCGCGTCGCACCGCAGGAGCTGCGCGCCATCGCCGGCCGGCTGAACGAGCGTGCGGGCCTGTCGGGAGATCCGCGGCTGGACGGCCTGATGGCCGAGATCGAGCTGCGGGCCGCGGTGGAACTCGCCAAGCTGGAGATGGCCCGGGGCGTCTGACCGGGCGTCCGCGACGGTCGGCGCGAGCAGAGGCACACCGTCCGGCGGCACCGCGCGCCGTTTCGCCCCGTCGCGGCGCGCGCGATAGCTTTTGCGTCGGACGCGAGCCCGGCCCGGCTAAACCACCCGCCGCTTCGGTCCCGCCGGCAGCATCTGCGGCTCGCCCGGTCCGGTCTCGACGCCGAGATCCGGCACCGCGATGATCGGCGCACCGCGCAGGTCCTTGCGGGTGACGATGGCGCCGCGCTCCTCGAGATAGGCCAGCATCCGCCGCGCCCGGCCGCCCGAACTGGTGCCGTAGGCCTCGGCCAGCATGGTGTCGGTCGGGCAGGGGGCACCCTCGATGGCGGCCCGGGCGACCACCAGGAACAGGCCGGCGAGATCGTCCGGCAGGCTCGCCGCGATCGCCTGGGCCTGCTCCCAGCCGGAATTGTCCGCCACCGCGCCCCCGGCCTCGGCCCGCGCCACGGCGAGTCGCCGCTTGAACTCGGGCAGGCCCATCGTGTCGCCCCGCAGTCGGCGGATGCGGCAGCGGACGGTGAAGTCCTGATAGAGCGTCGCGGGCGTGCAGGCGGCGGCGTCGGCATCCGCCAGCACGGAGGCCAGAACCTCGGCGAGGGCCGCCTCGCGAGCCTCCGGGTCCATGGGCTCCTCTTCCGGCTCCTCGGCGGGCACCGGCGGCCGGTAATTGGCGAGCTGGACGAGCACGTCCGGCGCCGGGGTGGGGCGCGGCTTCGGGCGCGGGGCCAACGGCGCCACGATCTCCTCCGGGCTTGCCGTGAGGATCAGCGCGCGGGCGTCTTCCAGGGCGTCGGGCAGGGGGACGAGGACCGGCGAGGAGCTCCGGCTCACGGTCTGGGTCGGTCCGACCGCGATGGTCAGCGGGCGCCGCGACAGGGCCGGGCCGAGGGCCACGAAATGCCCGCGCGGTAGATCGCGGAACGTCTCGGCCTGCCGGCGCTCCAGGCCGAGCAGGTCGGCGGCGCGGGCCATGTCGATGTCGAGGAAGGTCCGGCCCATCAGGAAGTTCGAGGCCTCGGCCGCCACGTTCTTGGCGAGCTTGGCGAGGCGCTGCGTCGCGATGATGCCGGCGAGGCCGCGCTTGCGGCCGCGGCACATGAGGTTGGTCATCGCGCCGAGCGAGAGGCGCCGGGCCTCGTCCGAGACCTCGCCGGCCGCCGCTGGGGCGAAGAGCTGCGCCTCGTCGACGGCCACCAGCATCGGGTACCAATGGTCGCGGTCGGCATCGAACAGGCCGCCCAGGAAGGCCGCAGCGGCCCGCATCTGCCCGTCGGCGTCGAGATTTTCCAACGACAGCACCACCGAGACCCGGTGGGTCCGCACCCGGGCAGCGATGCGCTGCAGGGCGACGTCGTCGCCGTCCGCCTCGACCACCACGTGACCGTAGCGGTCGGCGAGGCTGGCGAAATCGCCTTCGGGGTCGATGATCGCCTGCTGCACGAGGCCGGCGCTCTGCTCCAGCAGCCGCCGCAGCAAATGCGATTTGCCGGACCCCGAATTGCCCTGGACCAGAAGCCGCGTGGCGAGCAGTTCGGTGAGGTCGAGGAGCGCGGGGCGCTCGCCGGTCAGGCCGAGATCGATGTCGGAACGCATAAGGCCTCATAGCACGGCCCGACGGATCCGGGTGCGCCGCCGTCGCGCTGTCCACGCTTCCCGCCATACCAGCCGTGCCGCGCCCGGCCTGGACCCGGACGCCGCGGCCCTGTACGGCCACCGGCCTCCCAGAACGAACCCGGATCTACGACACGATGGCGGCCTGCGGCCTCGACTTCGGCACGTCGAACACCACCCTCGGGCATAACGGCCCGGACGGACCGACGCTGCTGCCCCTGGAAGGCGCGCACCGGACGATCCCCAGCGCGATCTTCTTCGAACTCGGCCGGGAGCCCATCATCGGCCGGGCCGCGACGGCGGCCTATGTCGAGGGCCGGTCCGGCCGGATGATGCGCGGCCTGAAATCCGTCCTCGGCACCCCGCTCATGGATGAGGCCACACCGGTCGGCCGCCAGCGGCTGCGCCTGCGCGACGTCATCGCCCGCTATCTCACGGCCGTGAAGGAGCGCGCCGAGGCCGCCTGCGGCCAGAGCCTCGACAGCGTGGTCCATGGCCGCCCGGTCCACTTCGTCGATGGCGATCCGGAGGCGGACCGCCGGGCCGAAGACACGCTGCGGGACATTGCCCGCGACGTCGGCTTCCGGGAGGTCTCGTTCCAGTACGAGCCGATCGCGGCCGCCCTCGACTACGAGCGGCAGGTCCGGTCCGAGGAGATCGCGCTGGTCGCCGATATCGGCGGCGGCACCTCGGATTTCTCCATCGTGCGCCTCGCGCCGGAGCGTCGGGGCCGGCCGGACCGGGCCGGCGACATCCTGGCCAATGACGGCGTGCGGATCGGCGGCACCGATTTCGACCGTCAGCTCAGCCTCGGCACGGTGATGCCGCTCCTTGGCCTCGGAAGCCCGATGCGCCGGGGCGATCTCGCGGTGCCGAACGCCTATTACCACGACCTCGCCACGTGGTCGGCGATCAACCGTCTCTACAATCAGAAGACCCTGCGGGAGATCGACGAGGTGATCCGCGACGGCGCCCGGCCCGACCTGCTCGCGCGGCTGCGCGAGGCGGTGGAGGGGGAGCGCGGACACGCCCTGGCCGGGGCGGTGGAAGGCGCCAAGATCGCGGCCTCCGAGCAGGATGCGACGGTGCTCGATCTCGGCCTTCTGGAGCGCGGCCTCTCCGTGCCGGTGGATCGCGCGACCCTGTCGGCCCAGACCGGTGACCTCGCGCGGGCCGTGGCGGCCCGGATCGCGCGCTGCCTCGCGCAGGCGGAATTGCCGGCCGACCGGGTCGACGCCCTGTTCCTGACCGGCGGGTCCACCGGCCTGCCGCATCTGCGCGCCGCGCTCACGGCCGCGCTGCCCGCCGCCCGGGTGGTGGAGGGGGACACGTTCGGTTCGGTGGGGCTGGGCCTGACCATCGAGGCGGCCCGTCGCGGAGCGTGAAGCCGCACCCGGGTGACGTCGCCCGGCCCTCAGGCACTCGGCGTCGCCCGGATGACCTAGAGGGCTGCATCAACCGGGACGCTTGTACCTGAGACGGGGTCGCTGCGGCGCCGCGCTGCTGAATGGCCGCGATCGCGCGGCTGCGATTGACGGGCCGGCCCCGATCCCCGACAAGGCAGTCCCTTCCGCTCGGAGACAACGGCGGCCCATCCGGGCTCCTCCGCGCCGCCTCGCCCGATGCTGTTCAACTCCTTCGTCTTCCTCCTCGCCTTCCTGCCGGCCGCGCTGATCCTGCACGGGCTGGTGGCGCGCGCCGCGCCCGGGTGGCGGCTGCCGCTCCTCGTCGGCCTGTCCTTCGTGTTCTACGGCTGGTGGGATGTCCGGTTCGTGCCGCTGCTCGCCGGCTCGATCCTGGCGAACTGGTGCGTGGCCCGTCTCTATCGGCACAGGCCCGGCCGATGGCTGATCCCGGTCGCCATCGCCGCCAACCTCGCCCTCCTGGGGGTGTTCAAGTACCTCGATTTCGCGGCCGATCTCGCCAACCTGATCCCCGGCCTGGAGGCGCAGCGGCTCGGCCTCGCCCTGCCGCTCGGCATCTCGTTCTTCACCTTCCACCACATCATGTATCTCGCCGACCTGCGGGCCGGCCGGGCGCCGAGCTTCGGGCTCGTGAAATACGCCCTCTACATCGCCTTCTTCCCGCAGGTTCTCGCCGGCCCGCTCGTGCGCTGGAGCGAGATCATGCACCAGTTCGACGAGGCGCCCTACGCGCGGCCCGACGCCGCCGAGCGCTTCGCCCGCGGGCTGATGCTGCTCACGGTGGGGCTGGCCAAGAAGGTGTTCCTCGGCGATCCGCTCGCGGAATACGTGAATCCGGTCTTTCAGGCCGCCGCCGCCGGCAAGGCCGTCACGGTGGTGGAGGCGTGGCAGGCGACGCTGGGCTTCACCTTCCAGATCTATTTCGACTTCTCCGGCTACACCGACATGGCGCTGGGCATCGCGCTGCTGTTCGGCCTCGTCCTGCCCCAGAATTTCGACGCGCCCTACCGCGCCACCTCCCTGCGCGACTTCTGGCGGCGTTGGCACATGACCCTGTCGCGCTTCCTGCGCGACTACCTCTACGTGCCGATGGGCGGGAACCGCCGCGGGCTGCCGCGGCAGGTCGGGGCGCTCGCCGCCACCATGACGCTGGGCGGCCTCTGGCACGGGGCGGGCCTGACCTTCCTCGCCTGGGGGGCGCTCCACGGGATCGGCCTCGGGGCCGGGGTGCTGGCGCGCCGCGCCCGGATCGCGATCCCCGCGCCCCTCGGCTGGGCGCTCACCAGCCTGTTCGTCGTGCTCACCTGGGTGCTGTTCCGGGCGACGAGCTTTGAGGCGGCCCTCGTGATCTTCAAGGGCCTGTTCGGGCTGGCGCCCAGAGGCTCGGGCTTCAAGTGGCGCACCATCGCCATCGCCGCCCTGGTGGCCACGGTCGGGCCCACCGCCTGGACTGCGGTGCACCGCCTGCCGCCGCGGCGGCTCCTCGCCTGCGGCTTCGCGCTGCTGTTCGTGCTCGTCCTGCTGAAGATCGGCGACGATGCGAACTACGAGTTCATCTACTTCCAGTTTTGAGGATGGCGCCCGCTCCCCCCACCACCGACCGGGACTGGCGTGCCTTCGCCCGCACCCTGGCCCTGTCGATGGTCGGCCTGTTCGCAGGCTATCTGGCCCTCGCGATCCTGGTCGACCCCTACGATACCGGACGCTCGACGCTGCTGTCCCGGGGCGCCGTGCGGCCGCAGGGACCCCGCACCGCCTCGGCCATGCGCGGGCGCGATCCGGCCTATTCAGGCGTGGTGATCGGCAATTCGCATATCCAGCTGATCGAGCCGGCAGCCCTGACGCGGCTCACCGGCATTCCGTTCCTGCAGCTCTCGGTGCCGGCCACCGGTCCCTCCGAGCAGTTCGCCCTGCTCGGCTGGTATCTGAAGCACCATGCGAGGCCCGACGCGATCGTGCTCTCGGCCGACGCATTCTGGTGCGCGGACGACCCCGCCTTTCCGAGCGAGCATGGATTCCCCTACTGGCTCGTGGGCGACTGGCCCGCCTATCTGAGGGGGCTCATCCGCTTCTCGGCCGCGCAGGAGACGGTCAACCGCCTCGGCTGGCTCCTGAATCCGCGCCACAAGACCGCCGCGGCCGACGGCTGGTGGGATTACGAGCGCAACTACCTGAGCCAGGGCTTCGGCGTCGATCCGGCCAAGAAGGCGGCCCTGGAAAAGCCGGTCGGACCCGAGCCGGAACCGCATCATGGCGGCCCGTTCCCGATCGCAGCGCGGCTGCGCACCGAGCTGGCCCGTATCCCGGCGGCGACGCCGGTCGTGGTGGTCTTTCCCCCGGTCTACGCGCGGGCCGAGCCGCCGCCCGGCAGCCCTCGGGCGCGGGCCGAGGCCGCCTGCCGGGCCGAAGTGCGCGCGGTGCTCGCGCAGCACGCCATGAGCACGGTGGTCGACTGGCGCGACGGCCGGTCCGCGGCGGCGGATCCGGACCAGTTCTTCGATCAGACCCATTACAGGCTGCCGCTCGCCCGAAGCCTCACCGCTGAAATCGCCGCCGCGATCGTACGGCTGCGGACCCGATGACAGCGTAAAAGATCTGTACCGTGGCCTGTTTGCCGCACGCGGCGATGCAGTGACAGCCGGTTACAACCCCTGCATCTGTGTGCGTTGTAGCGCTGAGGCACCTCGACTATACGGCACCTCACGTTATCGCCGCACACCGGCCATCCCCTGGTGGGCGGTTTACCATCCAGCGAGGGTGACGCATGGCGAAGGTGCAGCTGGAGGACGGCTACGTCCCGTCCGACGACGAGCCCTTCATGAATGACCGGCAGCGCGAATACTTTCGGCGCAAGCTGCTGAGCTGGAAGAACGACATCCTGCGCGAGGCGCAGGATACGCTGGTGGCGCTCCAGAGCGAGAACGAGAATCATCCCGACCTCGCCGACCGCGCCTCGTCCGAGACGGACCGGGCGATCGAGCTCCGGGCGCGGGACCGGCAGCGGAAGCTCACCGGCAAGATCGACGCGGCTCTCGCCCGGATCGAGGACGGGTCCTACGGCTTCTGCGAGGAGACCGGCGAGCCGATCTCCCTGCGCCGGCTCGACGCGCGGCCGATCGCCACCCTGTCGCTCGAGGCCCAGGAGCGTCACGAGCGCCGCGAGCGGGTCTACCGCGACGACTGAGCGCGGTCCGGCTCAACGCCGGGGCGCCGCTTTCTCCGATCGCGTGGTCTACTGCGTCAGGCGCAGCGCGCCGATGCTCGCCTGGATCGTCTGGAAGGCCTTGATCAGGTCGTCCGACGTGTTGGCGAGGAAGTATTGGTCGGCCGACGAGGCGCAGTTCTTCAGCAGGGTCTGACCCGCTGCGTCGATCGGGTCGGACGGAATGCTGAATCCGATCGTGTAGATCGAGATGTTCACCGCCTTGGCGTTGCTGCACGCCTCCGCCGTCAGGGCGTCGAGGGCGGAGCGGGCCGTGTTCGCATCCGCGATGTTCTGGTATTTCGGCGGCATGCGCGGATTGGGTGTCGTGCCGTTGGCGTTCTTGAAGTAGGCGGCCGCAAAATAGAGCGATCCGGTGGGCGCGTACGGATTGGCGCTCCAGCTGTTGGTGCCGTCCGTCATCAGGATGATGACCTTGTTGATCGTCGACGCGTTCGAGCTGTTCGCGCTCGACGCGTAGGGCTGTCCGTCGGCGAAGACGCTGTTGGGCGAGAGCGTGCGCCAGCCCCACATGAACCCTTCATGGATATTGGTCGATCCCAGCGGCGCCATGTTGTTGATGAGGGTCTTCAGGGTCGATGTGTTGTTGGTCAGCCGTTGAAGCGGCTGAGTCGTGCAGCCGAAATTCGGGCCGTTCGGGATGCCGAGGGGAGAGGCGGACATGGCGTCCGTCGGGTTGACGTACTTGCACGCCTGTCCGAGCGCCGTCGTGTAGGAATTGCTGTTCTGGCAGCTGCCGCCGGTGCGGTCGTCGAGGTAGCTGTTGTAGCTGTAGGCCGTCGGATTCTGGCTGCCGACGGGGAAGGGAGCGACCTGCGCACTGGCATCCCCCGGCTCGTCCGGTGCCAGGAGGGGCACGTAGTAGGAATCCTTGTTCGAGGCGGTTGGCGCGCCGTCCTGCACGTTAAGCGGGTACGACAGCGTTTCGAGGCACCCGGCCCAGCCCCAGGCGCGGTTGACGGCCTGCAGTTTGGCGAAGACGTCGAAGCGGCTCTTGAACGGCGCGGGGGGTGACTGGACAATATTGGTCCAGTGGTAGCTCGATATGCCGTTCAGATCGATCCAGGAGGCGTAGCGGTAGGCCGTCGGATCGACCGCCACGGCGCCGGCGAAGGGCACGATCGCGATCTTGGTCGCGCTGGAGAAGGCCGCGCTGGTGTAGACGTAGTCCACGAAGTTCGCCGCAGCCGACTGCACGGCCTTGAGCTTCGACTGGCCGCCGCTCGATTCCGCCATCGAACCGGTATTGTCCAGCACCAGGGCGATCTCGAAGGTCTTCGGAAGCGGGGTGGCGCATTGCGCCACGGCGCCCGGATTGATCCGCTTGGTGCCGGTGAGCGCGCCGAAGAAGGTTGTCGACAGCTTGTGCGTGGTCAGGGTGATCTTGCGGGGGTTGTTGGTGATGGCCAGAGGATCGACCACGAGGTTCGCGGTCCCCATGGCGCCGGTCATGGTCGTCACGGCGAGGGTGTTGAGGTCGGCCTGCGGCGTGGCGAGCGGCGTCTGGCAGAGGAGCAGGGCGGTGGCATCGGTCGCGGCCTGCAGCTTCGTCTCCAGCCGTGTGGCGAACCCGTAATCGATCGCCGCGCCGCCGAGCATCAGCATCGGCACGCTGAGGAACGCGAACAGCAGCGCGACGTTGCCGCCGCGATCGTGGAAGAACCGGGGTCGCCGCGGCTTGGGGGCGCTGTCAGGACGCACGATTGACCACTGTGCCATCGCAATTCGCGTGTTTGGTGTCCGGAAGGACGACCTCGGTGTACGTGTTGGCGCCGTAGGCCTTTCCGCCGCGGGTCGGCCAAGGCGCACTGCTCTTGAATGTGATCGTGCCGCTGACGCCCTTGGCGAGCTTGACCAGGGTGCTGCCGATCATCGGCGCGTAGCTGATGGTGACTTCCGCCTGGACGTAGCGCATCCCCGGCGTCAGGTAGCCGTCCGGGACGGTGAGGTCGGCCGCGGATCCGGGGCTGCGCGCGGTGGCGTTGGCGTTGGCGACGCTGGAGCAGACCAGCGGAACCGGGCTCGGATTCTTCAGGTCGACGCCCATGGCGCTGACCACAATCGCGACCTTCGACGTATCGAACGGGCGCATCACCGCCGTGGCGGAGGCGATGATGTCGTTCATCAAGGTGGGGCTGATCGGGTTCTGCGTGTCGCCCTGCGCCGTCAGATCCGCCACGGTGCGGGCGAGCTGCGTGAGCTTGCGCCACTCGTCGATGGCGTGCGCCACCTCGGTCATGCCGGCCCAGATCGCGAGCAGGAGCGGCAGGATGACGGCGAATTCGACCATCGCGCCGCCACGCCCGTCGCGCCGCAGCCGCGCTGCCTTGCGGGCTAGGACGGAGACGACGGGCATGGGCTCCCTCCGACGATCTGGTAGGGCTCGGTCCGGAACACCGCGGTAGAGGTCAGAAGGCTCGATCCCGCTGCGGAGCCGCTGGTGAATTGCCGCGTGTTCAGACCCATCAGGTTGAAGAAGGTCGGGAACGGCACCGCCGCGGTGACGATCACGATCGTCCCCGGCGAAGCGCATTTGTAGTTGCTGCCGAAGCTGGTGTTCCACGTACCCGTCGCGGTATCGATCGGCTTGGCAGCGGTGGCGTTCGCGAAGCTGCTCGCCGTCGCGACGTCGATCTTGACGTTCTGGCAATTGAAGACCGTGGCGACGGGCGTGCTGGCCGGACCGCACATCCGGGTCTTCAGGGCCGCGAGCAGGATCGCCGGATCGGTCTGACCCGCCGTGTCGAGCTGGAACTGGCCGGTGAAGATCGTCCGGACCGCGTTCTGCAGGGCGCGATCGAAGTTCTGCGTCGCCCAGATCTGGAAGGCGATCTGGATGACCGCGCCGCACAGCGCGAGAAAGGGCAGCGCCACGAGGGCGAATTCCACCGCGGCCGCGCCGCTGGCGTCACGCCCCAGGCTCTTCAGCAGACAACCTGACGTCGCTTTGCTCCGCGCGCTGAAGTGTCTTCGGGCGTTCATGAGCAAGCAGATCAGTCAGACATGGCCATACAAGTCGATGTGAGGCCAAGATTTTGCAAAACTCTTAATTCGATCGGCGAGAGCTGGTTTATCCAGGGACTACTACTTTTGGTTGTATCGATGCGGGCGATCGATGAGGCGCCGTTGACCCGATTGGGTTGCGCACCAAGTTCCCTCTGCGCAAGCCCCACCGGAGACCCGCATGAGAGGCCCACCGATCGCGCTCCTGCTCGGCGCGATGGCGCTCGCGCTCGGCGCCTGTGACGCGCCGAAGCCGGGGCCGGCAGGACCTCCCGGTGCGACGGGTGACCGGGGGCCTCCGGGGCCAGCGGGGCCTGCGGGCCTGAACGGAGCGACCGGGGCACGCGGTCCCACGGGCGAGACGGGTCCGGCCGGGCCGCCCGGTCCGCCGGGGCCGTCGATGAGCAGCCAAGTGCGCCTGGATGTGGCCTGTCGTCGTGACGAGGAATTGATCGGTGCCTATTGCCGGGGCATGGCGGTTTTGCCGTCCGTGACACAGACGGACGGTATATCCACCGTCGGCTGCCTCGACATGACCGCCAAGGCGGCCAAGGATGCCGAGCCCGTCGCGGTCTGCATGAAGAAGCCATGAGATTCGTCGTTCCCGCTCTCCTGGCCGCGCTGGTGTCCGGTACCGCCTGTGCACAGCCCTTCGTCCCGACGGAGCGCGCGGCGATCGACCTCGTGCGTGACCGGCGCACCGCCGGCTTCACCACGGTGGCGCGGACGCTGGCCTATGCCGAGCGCGTGACCGGAGGTGCCTTCCGGTTCGGCGGGTACCGGGTCGATTATCGCCCTGACGTGCCCTTCGCCCGGGTGCGGATCTGCTATCGGCTCGGGATCGACCCGCCGAATTGCGGCCTCGCGTACCGCGTCGCGGTGAATCCCCCCCATGTCGAGCCCGCCGACCGCTACAACGGCTTGGCGCGGGATCTGGAGCATGGCCCGCAGGCGTTCCTCCGGGCTTTGGCCCGGGAGGCCGATCTCCAGCGGCAGCCGGACGTCCTGCGGAAGGTTCAGGCTGCGCTCGAGCCCTACAACCCCTACGACTGGCGCTGAGAGCGGGAGCGCCGTCAGAGCAGGCGCGGCCAGCGCAGAAGCCGCTCCGGCGCGAAGGCAGCCACCGGCACCGCGGGCGTGCGGCCGGTGGCGAGATCGGCGACGATCTCGCCGGTGATCGGCCCGGTGGACAGCCCGATATGGCCGTGGCCGAAGGCGAAGAGCAGGCCGGTGTGACGCGGGGCCCGGCCGATGACCGGCATCCCGTCGGGCGTCGATGGGCGGGAGCCGAGCCACGGCGCGTTGTCCAGGGGCCCGCCGAGCCGGAGCGTTCCGGCCGCTTCCCGGGATGCCGCCTCGATCTGGGTGTGATCGGGTGCGGCGCGGCGGGCGTTGAGTTCTACGCCGGACAGGACCCGCACCCGGTGGTCGCCCATCGGCGACAGGATGGAGCCGGCCCCCGTGTCGAGGACTGGCCGGGTCAGCGGCGGGCTGTCCGGATGCAGGGCGTAGTGACGATGGTAGCCGCGCTCGGCCGCCACCGCGAAGCGATAGCCGAGGGATCGGGCGATCGCCCCCGAGGCGGCGCCGGCCGCCAGGACGACCTGGCGGGCCTGCACCGTGCCGCTGTCGTGATCGATGCGCCACTCGCCCGCCTCAGGCGCCAAGCGGGCGACGTGGCTGCGCAGGCGGCGACCGCCGAGAGCGTCGAACAGGGCTTCGCAGGCCTCGATGAGACGGCCGGGCTCGCGCACCGAGCCGGTCTCGGTCAGCAGCATCCCCCGCGCGTAGGGCCGCACCAGGGCCGGCTCGAGGGCGCGCAGGGCCGCCGTATCGAGGATCTCGAAGGCGACGCCGTGGCTCGCCAGGATCTCCCGCTCCAAGGCCGCGGCCGCGAAGGCCGCTTCCGTGCGATAGGCCTTGATCCAGCCGGTCCGCTGGAGCCGGTCGCCGGTCCCCGCCCGGGCGGCCAGCCGCTCATGGGCCGGATAGGCGGCGGTCGTCAGGGGGAGCAGCGCCGCTGCCGCGCGGCGCCACCGGGATGCGCGGGCGGCCGCCAGGAAATGCGCCGTGTAGGGGATGATCCGCGGGAGATGCGCGTAGTGCAGGCGCAGGCCGCAATCGGCGTTGCGCAGGTAGGCCGGAAGCTTGCCCCAAAGGGCGGGGCTCGACATCGGCAGGATCGAGCCGCGGCTGACCACGCCGGCATTGCCGTAGGAGGTCCGGGCTCGGGCCTCGCCGGGATCGCACAGGACCACGTCGAGGCCGCGATCCTTCAGCGCGATGGCGCTGGCGAGGCCGACCATCCCGCCGCCGACCACCACGATGTCGGCCGTCCCGTCCGTCGCCATGCCGCTCATATCCCGCACCGCACCACGCGCGCCCTTCTGACGGGTTTTCCGCCTCCTGGGTAGCGGGACTCCGCAGAGCGGTGCATCGGTCCGGGGCCGTCATGAAGTCCCGCGCACATTCCCGCAGAGATCGGCTACAGAGCGGTCCATGACTCTCGTCCGCTTCGCACCGTCACCGACCGGCTACCTCCATATCGGCAACGCCCGGCCGGCCCTGCTCAACGCCCTGTACGCCCGCCGGACCGGGGGGCGCTTCCTGCTGCGGCTCGACGACACCGACGCGGAGCGCTCCACGGAAGCCTTCGCCGCGGCGATCGCCGAGGATCTCGCGTGGCTCGGCATCGTGCCCGATCTGTTCGCGAAGCAGAGCGCCCGCAAGGCGCAGCATGACGCCGCCGCCGACCGCCTCCGCGCAGCGGGCCGGCTCTATCCCTGCTACGAGACGCCGGAGGAGCTGGAGCGCCGCCGCAAACGCCAGCTCGGACGCGGCCAGCCGCCGATCTACGACCGGGCGGCTCTGCGGCTCACCGCCGAGGAGCGCGCGGCGTTCGAGGCCGAGGGCCGCCGCCCGCATTGGCGCTTCCTCCTGGAGGCGCGGACCGTCACCTGGGACGATCTCGTCCGCGGTCCGGCCCATGTCGACTGCGCGTCCCTGTCGGACCCGGTCCTGATCCGCGCCGATGGCAGCTATCTCTACACGCTGCCGTCGGTGGTGGACGACGCCGATCTGGGCGTCACCCACGTCATCCGCGGCGAGGATCACGTCACCAACACCGGCGTGCAGGTGCAGATCTTCGAGGCCCTGGGCGCTACCGTCCCGGTCTTCGGCCACCACAACCTGCTGACGACCGCCGACGGGGAGGGGCTGTCGAAGCGCCTCGGCCACCTGTCGCTGCGGGGCCTGCGCGAGGCCGGCTACGAGCCCGCGGCGGTCCGCTCGCTGGCCGTGCTCACCGGCTCGGCCGAATCCGTGCGGGCTGTCCCGGATCTCGACACCCTCGCGCGCCTCGTCGACCTCGGCGAGATCTCGCGGGCGCCCGCCCGGTTCGATCCGGCGGAACTCGACGGCCTCAACGCCCGACTGATCCATGCCATGCCGTACGCGGAGGCGGCCGCGCGCCTCGCCGATCTCGGGATTCCGGCGGATCGGGCCGAAGCCTTCTGGCTGGCGGTCCGGGCCAATCTCGGCCGTGTCCCCGAGGCGGCCGATTGGTGGCGCGTCGTCGCCGGCCCGGTCGAGCCTGTCCTCACCGAGCCGGCCGTGATCTCGGCCGCTCGCGAGACCCTGCCCCCGGAGCCATACGGCCCGGAGACCTGGAAAGCGTGGACGACGGAGATCCGCAGCCGGACCGGCGCGAAGGGGAGGGGCCTGTTCATGCCGCTCCGCCTCGCGCTGACCGGGCTGGAGCACGGCCCGGACCTCGCGGGTCTGCTGCCGCTGATCGGACGGGCACGCGCGGCGCGGCGTCTGTCCGGCGAGACCGCTTGAGCTACGACGCCTCGGTTTCGGCGAGACGGCTCGCGAGCAACTTGTCGACGCGCCGGCCGTCGAGATCCACGACCTCGAACCGCCAGCCGGCGATGTCGCAGGTCTCGCCCGTCTCCGGTAGGTGCTGGAGCACCGCGATGACCAGGCCGGCGACCGTCGCATAGTCGCGCGAGGGCGGGAGACGCAGGCCCAGCCGGTCGGTCAGTTCATCGACCGGCATCGAACCCGCGATCAGCCAGGATCCGTCCGGGCGGGGTACCGCGTCCGGCTCCGTATCCTCCGACAGGAACGCCCCGGCGATGGCATCGAGGATGTCGGCCGGGGTCACGAGCCCGTCGAAATGCCCATACTCGTCGTGCACCAGGGCCATGGGCACCGAGGCCCGGCGCAGCGTATCCAGGGCGTCGAGGGCATCGAGCGTGTCCGGAAGCACCGGCGCCGCGCGGACCTGCGCGCGCAGGTCGAGGGGCTCCCCCCGCGACAAGGGGCCGATCAGGTCGCGCAGCTGAAGCACGCCGATCATCGCGTCGGGGCCGCCATCGGCGACGGGCAGACGGGCATAGGGGCTGGCGAAAATGCGTGCCCGGACGGTCTCCGGATCATCGGTGAGATCGATCCAGGTCACGTCGGTGCGCGGAGTCATGACGCCGCGCACCAGACGGTCGCCGAGGCGCAGGACCCCGGAGATCATCGCCCGCTCGTCGCCCTCGATGACGCCCGCGGTCTCGGCCTCGGCCACGAGACTACGGATCTCCTCCTCGGTCACCGCGCTGGCGCTTTCTGTCTCCTGGCCGATCAGCCGGAACACCGCCCGCGTCGAAGCGTCGAGGAGCCACACGGCCGGCAGAGCCGCGCGCGAGACCACCCGCATGCCGGGCGCCACCATGCAGGCGATCCGTTCGGGGTTGCGCAAGGCGAGGTGCTTGGGGACCAGTTCGCCGATGATCACCGACAGGTAGGTGATCACGCCGATCACCAGGGTGTAGCCCAATGTGTCGGCCCAGCCCTTGCCCAAGCCCAGATCGATCAGAATCAGGGCGAGGCGGTCGCCCAGAGCCGCGCCCGAGACCACGCCGGAGAGGATGCCGATCAGCGTGATGCCGATCTGAACGGTGGACAGGAACCGCCCCGGCTCCTCGGCCAGCGCGAGGGCGGCCTTCGCGCCGGCACGGCGCTCCTCGGCCAAGGCGCGCAGCCGGCTCTTGCGAGCCGAGACCAGGGCCAGCTCCGACAGCGAGAAGACGCCGTTGAGCGCGATCAGCAGGACGACGACGAGGAGCTCGATCAGACCGGATCATTGAGCCGGGAACCCGCTGGGCGGGGACGGCTTCCTCTGGTGGCGCGGTCCTGCAACATGGGGATGTGTCCGCGACCGTTCAACGGCCAAGCCTCGGGGTCGCCTCGATCAGTGCGGCGTCGAGCAGGAAACTGCCATCGGCCTCGATGCCGAAATGGGCGGTGACTTCGGCGGGCGCCGCAGCCTGGAGGGCGCGGATCGCCGCGACATGGATCTCCGGCGTGCGCATCCGGGCGATCCAGCTGGCGAAGTCCATGCGCGGCCGGCTCGCCATCACGGCGCCGGGCTCGAACCCGGCCGCTTCCAAAAGGGCGCGCCATTCCGAAACCCGGTAGTCGCGCACGTGCGAGGGGTCGCGCAGCAGCTCCACGGCCTGCAGGTGCGTGTCGAGCAGCGGATCCTCCGGAGCGACGATATCGCTGACGACGAGCAGTCCGTCCGGCCGCAGCACCCGCCGCGCCTCGGCCAGCGCCGCCGGGACGTCGCGCCAGTGGTGGGCGCTGTAGCGGGTCAGCACCGCGTCGAAGATCGCGTCCGGGAAGGGCAGGGTCTCGGCGCCGCCCTGCCGGGTTTCGATCCGGTCGAGACCCCGCCGGGACGCCTCGGCGGAGACCGCTGCCAGCATCTCGGCCGAAAGATCGTAGGCCGTGACGGCGGCGCCGGCGGCGGCGGCCGTGAAGGCGACATGGCCGCCGCCGCAGCCGAGGTCGAGGACCTGGGCACCCGGCCGCGCGCGCAGCAGAACGCCGATCCGGTCGAGGTCGGCGCCCGCCGCGTGGACGGCGCTGGTCACGTAGGCGGAGGCCTGCGCGCCGAACTGGTCGACGACATGTCGGGCGTGGCTGCGCGCGCTCATGGGCGGATCTCCTGGTTCGGATCGCGCGCGGCGGGCGGTGGCACAGCCGCAAGGCGACGATCAGAGGCGACCGTACAGGCTGCCCAGGATCAGCACCACGCCGTTCCGTCCGACCGGGTCGCCTCCCGTCCACCTCTGCCACCTGCCCCGAGGCAGGGCAGCGCCCCGGACCGTAAAGCGCCGCGCAGGGCAAATCTGCGCGGCGACCGATTCAGCGCGGCGGCTGCGCCGGCGGAGGCGGAGGCGCTGCCTGTCCCTGATCCGGACCCTGCTGCAGCAGCGGCGTGATCCGCTGGACCACGACCCGGCGGTTCTCCCGCGATGGGCCCTGCGTGTTCACCTTGAGATACTGCTCGCCGTAGCCCTGGGTGGTGAGATTGCCCGGCGGCACCCGGAATTGCTCCGTGAGCACGCTCGCCACCGATTGGGCACGCCGATCCGACAGCGAGAGATTGTCGATGTCGGAGCCGACCGCGTCGGTGAAGCCCTCGATCAGGAAGACCTCCCGGGGATTGGCCTGGATCGCGCGGTTCATGGCTGCGGCGATCACCGACAGCTTGGCTGCCTGATCCGGCGTCACGGTGAACGAGCCGGTATCGAAGGTGATCGTGTTGATGTCGACCGAGCGCAGACGGGCGCGGAGGTCCGGGCTGTAGCGGATCTGATCGAGGGTGTAGCGGCGTTCGACAGGGACAACCGGCGGTGCCGTCAGCGCCTCGTAGACCTCCGCCTCGTCGGCCTGGGCGTAGTCCACGATGTAGCGGTCCCGCGGGATTCGGATGTCGGGCGGCGGCAGCGCCACCACGTCCTCGTAGATCGGGCGCAGCGGGCCGGAATAGCTGTTGTCGATCAGGACGACCTCCCGGCCGTCGGGGTAGCGGCTGTAGCGGCGCAGCAGCCGGCCGTCATCGTCGGTGACGGTGACGATCTGCCCGCCGCCGGACCACGCGACGTAGCTGTAGAATTCGGCGCCCCGACGCTCGAACCGGTAGCCGCGTGGGTCGAGGTCGCGGAAGCGCTCGTTCTCGTCGTGGCGGATCAGGTAGCTGTCGCGATCCCGCACGATGATGCGGCCCGGCTCCCGGTAGTAGGTCCGGCCATCCTCGACGAATTCGCGGCGGTCGCTGCGGACCTGCTCGAAGTCGCGCACCGTATCGTTCTGCCGGAAGCCGCCGGGGACGTAGCCCGGCTGGCCCGGCCGGTTGAAGGCACCGGGGCCGGGATCGGCCGGCCGGCCGGGGCCACCCACCGGCGGCTGTCCCGGCGGCACGCCTCCGGGAAGCGGAGCCTGTCCTGGCGCCGCGCCCTGTCCCGGCGGCACGAACGGGCGGCCCGGGACGCCCGGGGCCATGTTGGGCGGGAGCGGTCGCCCCGGCTCGGTGCCGGGCGCGCCGTTCGGCTGGGGCTGCCCGCGCCCTTCGGGTTGGCCTCCCTGAGGCTGGAACGGCCGCCCCGGGACCCCCGGAGCCGTGTTGAGCGAGCCCGGCCGGCCGGGCTCTGCGCCTGGGCCGGCATTCGGCTGCGGACGGTTCTCGGGCTGGGCATCCAGACGCTGGGACGGTCTGCCGGGCCCGTCCGGCGTCGCATTGGGCGCCTGCGGGCGCGCATCGGGGCCGCCTTGACCGGCCGGTCGCTGGCCGGGAGGCCCACGGTCGGGTGTGGCGTCGCGCTGTGCGGGACGGTTCGGGGGCGTCTCCGGGGCCGCGCGATCCCGGTCCGGTGCCTGAGGCTGCTGCGGCGGTGCCGGCGGCCGCTCCGGCTTCGGCTGAGGAGCAGGACCCTGGTCCCGATCCGGCGCCTGTTGCCGCTCCGGGCCGGGCCGCCCGGGCGCTGCGCGGTCCTGAGGCCCGCGATCCGGACGATCCGGCTGCTGCTCCCGGCGCTCCTGCTGGCGCTGATCCGGCTGGCGCTGCTCCTGCTGCCGCTCTTGGCGCTCCTGCTGCCGCTCTTGGCGCTCCTGCTGCCGATCCTGGCGCTCCTGCTGCCGATCCTGGCGCTCCTGCTGCCGATCCTGGCGCTTCTGCTGCCGGTCCTGTGCCGGAGGGCGCGATGCCGGCGGCTCGGGACGGCGCTCAGGCCCGCGCTCCCGCTGAGGCTGCTCAGCCTGCGGTGCACGCTGGGCCGGCGGTTCCGGCCGCTCGCGCGGCGGCGGCGCGGCGCGCTCCGGCCGGGGCTCCGGTCGGGGCTCGGGGCGTTCACGTCCAGCCGGCGGACCCGGCTGCGGGCCGGGCCGCTCCTGCGGCGGCCGCTCCGGGCGCGGTCCGCCGTGTGGCGGCTCGCCGCCGCGGGGGCCGCGCTCCTCCGGTCCACCTTGTGCGAGGTGGAACCGGCCCGGCTCGGCTCCGGCGGGCTGCATGAGCGTGAGGGCCGGCAGCACCGTGCCGGTGAGGAGGATCAGGCGGAGCAGACGCATCGCGGTCCCATGTCGGTTCAGGCCGACCCGAACCCGGAACGCGGCATTTGGTTCCCCCACGCGCGGGCGGGGGAAGTCTCAGGGCGTGAGGCGCTTGGGGACAGCGACGACGTCCGGCGCGATGATGCGCACGGCAACGTGATCGGGTTTCGCCGCCGCCGGCTCGGCCTTTCCGGGTTCCTCCGGTGTCAGGCCAGCCTTCGTGTCGACCCCGGCGCGACCGGCCACATCGGCGGCGAGTTCGGCCGCGGTCCGGTCGGCCCGTCCCACCAGGGTGAGGCGCACCTTCGGCCGGGACAGCGCCTCGGCCTGCATCGGCGTGACGAAGATGTCGCCCTTGTGCCGGACCAGCATGCTCTCGGCCTTCACCAGGGACTGGGCCCAGCTCTTGCCCTCCGGCTTGCACGAGCAGTTCGGAACGAATTCCTTGCGAAACTTGAAGGCGTTGGCGAGGCTCGCATAGGCGCGGCTGCCTTTCACCGTGGCGGCGTGCTTCAGGGCATCGTCGCCATACGGCATCGAATAGGCCTGCGCCTCGGTCCCCGGGCACAGGGCCTGGCACATCTCGTCGGCACCGCCGCGTCCCTCGGGCAGGTTCTTTAGGGGGAAGAAACCGCCGTCGCAGGTGCGCACGCAGACCGTCTGCGGGCCGCCCCGGGCATAGGCCTCGCCGGAGCCGGCATAGGTCTCGCGCGGCGGGCAGGTGGAGGCCACGAGCCCCTGGAGCTCACGCTTCCGGGCGCCGCTGTCGTCGATCACGGCGCCGCCATAGGTGGCCTTGAGGGCGCGGATCCGCTGCTCCACCGCCCCGCATTGCGGCGGTCGCGTGTCGAAGAACAGGAACTTGCCGCCCTCGCAGTTGAGGCCGCGGAAATAGGCCTCGAGCCGCCCGATCTCGTCGTTCAGGGCGCGCGTCGTGCTGGCGCCGGTCTGGAGCGAGGCCAGCTCCGCCCGGTACCGCCGGCACTGGGGCGACGGCAGTTGCGGCGCCGGCCGTGCCTCGGTCGGCGGCGGGCTGGGAGCCGCGTCCTGCGCGCGCGCGGCGGTGGCGAGGGGATAGGACAGTCCGAGGGCTATGGCCGCGCTCAGGACGAGGCGGCCGAACGTACGGACGATCGGGCGGTGAGGCATAGGCTGCATCGCGTTGATCGGGTGCGCGGCGATCCGGAGAATCCAGGCCCGCGCGCATCCGCGCTTCGGAACCGAAGCGGAGCCATTCTACGCCCCCTCGCAAGACCGCGACACCCCTCCTACATCCGGCCGGCAAGCGAGAGGGGGAATTGGCCAGTGATGTTGTTTCGGAGTCTCACCTATGTCGGGCTGTTGGCCGTGGGCTTGGCCGCAGCCGGTCCGGCCTCGGCGCAGGAGCCGGATCGCATTTTCGACAAGTCGACGGTCTGGCGGCCGCTGACCCCCAACGACAAGCTCGTGGTCTACGGCGTGGACGATCCGGCGGTCTCGGGGGTAGCCTGCTGGTACACCCAGCCCGAGAAGGGCGGGATCAAGGGCACGCTGGGCCTCGCCGAGGACGTCTCGGACATCTCGCTGGCCTGCCGCCAGACCGGGCCGATCGCCTTCAAGGGCAAGCTCAGCCAGGGTGAAGTCGTGTTCAGCGAGCGTCGGTCGCTGATCTTCAAGTCGATGCAGATCGTCCGCGGCTGCGACGCGAAGCGCAATACGCTGATCTACATGGTCTATTCGGACAAGGTCATCCAGGGCTCGCCCAAGAACTCGACCTCGGCCGTGCCGCTGGCGCCCTGGGGCACCGAACCGGCGCAGAAATGCGCCGACTTCATGAAGTGAGCGGAGCGCCCTGCCGACTGGGCCGGCCGTGGCCGGCTCAGTCCTGGCCGGCTCAGTCCTGGCAGGTGATCCGGATCGGGCGCTCGGACGGCGCCGGGACCGGCTGGCTGATCGCGCCGGTATATTCGTCGGCGGCGGCCACGCCGTAGGAATTGGCGGCCGCGTAGCCCTGCGCCTCGCACCACGCGTTGGCGACGACTTGGCCGCAGGCGCTGCCCGGCGTGGTCAGGCATTCGCCGACGCCGTAGCCGTCGCTCGACGGGATCAGGAAGGTCTTCTCGACACGCGCGGGCGCCTTCGCAGGCGTCTCGCCGTCGGTGCCGGCCAGCGCGACATGCGTCAGGCCTGCGCAGGCAAGAACGGTGACGAGGGCGAGGGAACCGGCGGCCGAGCGTCGCATGAATTGTCCTTGGGCACAGGATCTGTGGCGTGAGGATCGTGCCCCGGACGGTCCGACGGCGCGGTTAAGGAAGCCTTACGTGCAGGGCGCGCAGGCCATCTCGAATTCCTCACGCTTTTGGGTTAGCCCCATCGCGCGGGCCGCGCCGTCGCCGCGATGCAACAGGGTGCCGTGGCGGGCCTTCCGGATCCGCCACGTTTCGGCCGTTCTTCGCCGCGCGGGGCCCGCAGGTCGTTGACGGCAGGGCCGGTTTTCCGGCGCCGGCGCGGCGCCGGGTTCAGGCCGCGGCGCCGGAATGGGGATGGGTTTCATGGCGCCGATGTTGCGGCTCTACAACACGCTGACCGGCGCCAAGGAAGCCTTTGCGCCGATCGATCCGCAGCATGTCCGCCTCTACGCCTGCGGCCCGACCGTCTACGACGCCGCCCATATCGGCAATGCCCGGCCGATCATCGTCTTCGACCTGTTGTTCCGGCTGCTGCGCCACCTCTACGGGCCGGGGCACGTCACCTACGCGCGCAACGTCACCGACGTGGACGACAAGATCAACGCCCGGGCGGCCGAGCGCGGCATCAGCATCCGCGAACTCACCGACGGGACGCTGGCGCAGTTCCACCGCGACGTGCGCGATCTCGGCGTGCTCATGCCGGAGGACGTCAACGTGCCGGGCGAGCGGCCCCGCTTCGTTGAGCCCCGCGCCACCGATCACATCGCCGAGATGGTGACGATGATCGAGGCGCTGGTCCGGGCCGGCCACGCCTACGTGGCGGAGGACCACGTGCTGTTCGACGTCCCGTCGATGCCGGATTACGGCGGCCTGTCGAAGCGGCCCCTCGACGAGATGGAGGCGGGCGCCCGGGTCGAGGTCGCCCCCTACAAGCGCTCGCCCCTCGATTTCGTCCTGTGGAAGCCCGCCAAGCCCGGCGAGCCGTCCTGGCCGTCGCCCGCGGGGATCGCGGCGGCGGGGCGGCCAGGCTGGCACATCGAGTGCTCGGCCATGTCGGCCAAGCATCTCGGCCGGACCTTCGACATCCACGCGGGCGGCATCGACCTGATCTTCCCCCATCACGAGAACGAGGTGGCGCAGTCGCGCTGCTGCTTCGGCACGCCGGTCATGGCCAACGTCTGGCTGCACAACGGCTTCCTCCAGGTGGAGGGGGAGAAGATGTCGAAGTCGCTCGGCAACTTCATCACCATCCGCGACGTGCTGAACGACTGGCCGAGCGAGGTCTTGCGCCTCACCATGCTCAAGACCCAGTACCGGCAGCCGATCGACTGGACCTTGCGCGGCCTGGAGGAATCGAGCCGCGTGCTCGACCGCTGGTACAACGCCGCCGGCGATGCGCCCGCCGCGTCCGACGTCCCCGCCGGGGTGGTCGAGGCCCTCTGCGACGACCTCAACACGCCGGCGGCGATCAATGAGCTGCACCGGCTTGCGAGCAGCGCGGAGACGCAGCCCGGCGCGTTGCGCGCCGGTGCGAACCTCCTCGGTTTCCTCGCCAGCACCCGCAGCGACCGCGAGCAGGCGCAGGTTGCGGCGTCCGGCGTGGACGTCGCGGCGGTCGAGGCGCTGATCGCCGAGCGCCGCGCCGCGCGGGCCGCGAAGGACTGGGCCGCCTCCGACCGGGCGCGCGATGCCCTCGCCGCGATGGGCGTCGCCGTGAAGGACAACAAGGACGGCACCACCACCTGGACGGTGGCGCGCTGATTGCTGAGCCGGCCGCCGACGTCACGGATGTCACGGCGGCCGCGTCCTCGCGCCCGCTTGCGCGATGCGGCGTGCGCGGCATCTGTGGTCCGGGGGCTCGCGCCGGGGAAGAGCAGCACGTGACCATCTTCGCGACCATCGGGGCGCGCTGCGCCGCCGCCGCATCGGCCCTGGCATTCGGATTGGGGCTGTCGGGGCCGGCTTTCGCCATCGACGGCGGGGCGGCCGCGGGGCGGGATGCCCTGGCGCAGGCCACCGTCGCGATCGGCACGATCACCCAGCCCGAGGAGGCGCTGCGCCTGACCCGCTGTAGCGGAGTGCTCATCGCCCCGGATCTCGTGCTGACGGCGGCCCATTGCGTGAACGGCGATCCGCTCGGCGCGCTGGTGGTCTTCTTCCGCGGCAGCGAGCCGGCGCGGCCGGTCTACGGGGCGCGGGTCGCCGCCCGCTACAGTCCCGATCCGGGGGAGATGCTGCCGAACGAGGCGTCGGGCGTCAGCCTCTCCGACCTCTCCCTCGATCTCGCGGTGCTCCGCCTGACCGAGCCGGTGCGCGACCGGCGGCCCGTGCCGCTGGCGGCGGATCCCGGGCGGGTCCCGAAGAGCCTGCGGATCGCCGGCGCCGGCCTGTCCGGCCGCACCGTCGGACGCCTGCGCACCGCCACGCTGACGCCGATCGCGGCCAGCAATACCGGGCTCACCATCGCCCGGGCCAACGGCGCCCGGGTCTGCTTCGGTGATTCCGGTGGTCCGGTCGTCGCGCAGGATCGTCGCGGCACCTACATCTGGGGCGTGGCCAGTGCGGTAATCAGCCGGGCCGCGCCCTGCGGCGGCTACGTGGTGATCGCGCCGGCCGCACAGGTCTTCTCCGCGACCGGGATGCGGTGAGCGTAGCGTCCATCGCGAGCCGGAAGCTCCGGCCTGCGCCACGTCCGCCACGGTCGAGCGGGGCCCGATGTCCCTGCGCTGCGTCGGCGATGCCGTCGCGGAGGGGCCCCTTCGAACCGCGAAAACCCCGCGCGGCCTGGCCGCACGGGGTTTTTCGGAAGACGATGCGCCGGGCGGATCAGACCGCCATGCGCTCCTCGCCGTCCATCGGCTCGCGCAGCACGTAGCCGCGGCCCCAGACGGTCTCGATGTAGTTCTTGCCCTGGCTGGCATTGGCGAGCTTCTTGCGCAGCTTGCAGATGAACACGTCGATGATCTTGAGCTCGGGCTCGTCCATGCCGCCGTAGAGATGGTTGAGGAACATCTCCTTGGTGAGCGTCGTGCCCTTCCGCAGAGAAAGGAGTTCCAGCATCTGGTACTCCTTGCCGGTCAGATGCACCCGGGCGCCGCCGACCTCGACGGTCTTCTGATCGAGGTTCACGATCAGGTCGCCGGTGGTGATGACCGACTGGGCGTGGCCCTTCGAGCGGCGCACGATGGCGTGGATGCGCGCCACCAGCTCGTCCTTGTGGAATGGCTTGGTGAGGTAGTCGTCGGCGCCGAAGCCCAGACCCTTCACCTTGTCCTCGATGCCGGCCATGCCGGAGAGGATCAGGATCGGCGTCTTCACCTTCGCTACGCGCAGCGAGCGCAGCACCTCGTAACCCGACATGTCGGGCAGGTTCAGATCGAGGAGGATGATGTCGTAGTCGTAGAGCTTACCGAGATCGACACCTTCTTCCCCGAGGTCGGTGGTGTAGGTGTTGAAATTCTCGGACTTGAGCATCAGCTCGATGCTCTGCGCGGTCGCGCTGTCGTCCTCGATCAAAAGTACCCGCATCGTCGGTCCCCAGCCCCGCCGGCCGCATCAGCGCGCAGACACGTCCCTATCGTTCGCCCGCCACCGGCCTGTGGACGGGCGCTCCGTCGCTCTTGACGTGGAACGCTATGGATTAATCGTTAACAAAACCTGATTCCTGCCCGCAAGCGTCTCGTTCGAAGTTCCGCGAGCTTGACAGGAGAAACAGCGTTTCCCCGGTCTCGCCCCGACCCCGATTCCGATCCGCCCGCGTCCAGGCCGCTCGCCCCCTTCGGCGTAAGTACTTCCTCCGCAACGATCCGATCCCCGCTGTTGTCCATGGGACACACCGGTACGACTTCGTCGGGCGCGGCCGAAGCCGCCACCCGGATCGAGCCGCTACGAGCCCGTGACCCGCAGTGTTAAGGAGGCCGGTAAACGAAGCGTTGAGAGCCAGGCCGATGACACAGGATCCGGCAAGATCCGTAGCTTCCCTCGCGTCGGCGCAGGCCGCCCTGGAGCGGATCGAGGTGCTGGAGACGTTCGGCCGGGTCGTGGCGATCCGCGGCCTGCTGGTCGAGGTCGCCGGGCCGGTGGCGGCGATGCGGCTCGGGGGACGGGTCGATGTCGAGGGCGCCAACGGCCACGGGCTGGTGCCCTGCGAGGTCATCGGCTTCCAGGGCGACCGGGCGCTCGCCATGCCGTTCGGCTCGCTCGAGGGCGTGCGGCGCGGCTGCCCCGCCTACGTCCGCGACGAATCGGCCGGCGCGATCCGGCCGTCCGACGCATGGCTCGGCCGGGTGATCGACGCCCTCGGGCGGCCGGTCGACGGGCTCGGCCCCCTGGCGCACGGGCCCGACGTCTATCCCCTGCGCGCGGACCCGCCGCCCGCCCACGCCCGCACGCGGGTGGGCGGGCCGCTGGATCTCGGCGTCCGGTGCATCAACACCTTCCTGACGATGTGCGCCGGCCAGCGGATGGGCATCTTCGCCGGGTCCGGCGTCGGCAAGTCGGTGCTGCTGTCGATGCTGGCCCGCTACACCGCCGCCGACGTGGCGGTGATCGGCCTCGTGGGCGAGCGCGGCCGCGAGGTCCAGGAATTTCTTCAGGACGACCTCGGAGCCGCCGGCCTCGCCCGCTCGATCGTGGTGGTGGCGACATCCGACGAGCCGGCGCTGATGCGCCGGAACGCGGCTTACATGACCCTATCGGTGGCCGAGTATTTCCGCGACCGTGGCGCCAAGGTCCTGTGCATGATCGACTCGATCACACGATTCGCCATGGCCCAGCGCGACATCGGCCTTGCCGCCGGCGAGCCGCCGACCGCCAAGGGCTATACGCCGACCGTCTTCTCGGAGCTGCCGCGCCTGCTCGAGCGGGCCGGCCCCGGCGTGGGGCAGGGGACGATCTCGGCCCTGTTCACCGTCCTGGTCGAGGGCGACGACCACAACGAGCCCGTGGCCGACGCGGTGCGCGGCATCCTCGACGGTCACATCGTCATGGAGCGCGCCATCGCGGAGCGCGGGCGCTATCCGGCGATCAACGTGTTGCGCTCGGTCTCGCGGACCATGCCGCGCTCGTGCGATCCGGCCTATCTGCCGGTGGTCCGGCGGGCGCGGCGGGTGCTGTCCACCTATGCCGATATGGAGGAGTTGATCCGCCTCGGCGCCTACCGGGCCGGCTCCTCCCAGGAGGTCGACGAGGCCGTGGCGCTCATGCCGTATCTTGAGGCTTTTCTGGGGCAGGGTAAGGAAGAAGCAACGTCCATCGGCGATGGTTACGCACGGCTCACCGAGATCATCGGCGGGGCCTAGGCACCATGCCTCGGGGCGGCGACGCTTCGGCGAACCACATGGTGCAGGTGGGGGATCCGGGCGAGGCTGCCGTGGGCAGGCTCGCACATGGGCACTGTCCGGGCGTGATCCCGGGCGCGGCCTCAAGCGTTGCGTGGAGTGAGCGTCCTAATGAAATCGCGTGACACGCTGATCCGCCTGCGCCGCTTCCAGGTCGATGAGAAGCGCCGGCGCGTGACCCAGATCGAGATGATGATGGCCGACTTCCAGCGCATGGCGGTGGAGCTCGATCGCGAGGTCGCCGTCGAGGAGGCCCGGGCCGGAATCACCGATGTCGGTCACTTCGCCTACCCGACCTATGCCCGCGCGGCGGCGACGCGCCGGGACAACATGATTCAGTCCGCCCAGGCTCTCGAGGGTCAGCTCGCCGAGGCGAAGGCCGAGCTGGGCGAGGCTTTCGAGGAACTGAAGAAGGTCGAGATCCTGAACGACCGCGAGCGGACCGCCGAGCGCGCGGCCGAATCGGCTCGGGACCAAGCCGCCATGGACGGGATCGGCCTGAACCGCGCCCGGGGCTGAGCCCGGCCGACGGACCGATCGGCAGGCTCCCGCGGCACGAAACCGTCACGATCACCTGACAAGGGGGATCGCGGCGGTGACATGCCGCTTGCAGCGCGTCGCGTGCCGGCGCATCAGGGGCTCTCCCCAGGGCGTCGGTGTTCATGAAGAAGATCAGCGAGTTTATCTGGCCCATGATTGGCCTCGCGGCCGTCGTGGTATCGGGCTACTTCCTCTATCAGGAATTGAAGACCACCTCGCTCTCGGCGATCTGGGCCGCGGTGCTCGCGATCCCGCCGCACCGGATCCTGCTGGCGGCCTTCTCGACCCTGGTCGCCTATGCGGCGCTCGCCTGGTACGACCGGATCGCGCTCCTGCATCTGGGCGTGCGCCACATCTCGTGGCTGTTCGTCTCGCTCTGCTCCTTCACGACCTACGCCCTCTCGCACAATATCGGCGCCTCGGTCTTCTCCGGCGCCCTGGTCCGCTATCGCGCCTACACAGCCAAGGGCCTGTCGGCGGCGCAGGTCGCCGTGCTGGTGGCGCTCTGCTCCTTCACGTTCTTCCTCGGGACGGTGCTGCTCGGCGGCTTCACGCTGGTTTACGATCCGCATCTGCTGGCCCGCCTGCAGGACAAGCTCCCGGCGATCCTGACCAATCCGAGTACGGCCGTCGCCGTCGGCATCGGGATGCTGGCTTTCGTCGCCCTCTACGTCGCCGGTTCGCTTCTGCGGCTGCCGCCGATCAGCCTGCGGAAATTCAAGCTCGAATACCCGCGCCCGGGGATCATGCTGCGCCAGCTCGCGGCTGCACCGCTGGAGCTTCTGGGGGCGGCCGGGATCATCTATTTTGCCCTGCCGGACGCGGTCAATCCGGGCTTCATCCCCGTCCTGGCGATCTTCCTGGCCTCCTTCTCGGTGGCGCTCGCCTCGCACGCGCCCGGTGGCCTCGGCGTCTTCGAGATCGTCTTCCTCACCGCCATGAATATCGCGGAGACCGACGAGGCGCGTAAGAACGCCGTCGTCGCCGCGCTGCTGGTGTTCCGCGTCTTCTATTTCTGGCTTCCGGCGCTGATCTCGGTGATCGTGGTGATCGCATTCGAACGCTCGCGTCTGGCCGCGGCGATCGGCACCCCAGCGAACGGACCGAAGGCGACCGTCGTGCCGGAACCGCCGGTCACCGCTCCTGGCCTCGACGCCCATGAGATGGAGCGGGAGCTCAAGCAGAAGGCGATCTGACCCGCCCTTGAGAATTCCTTCAGGGGGCGCCGTCGCGGCTCGCGTCCGGTCTGGGAAGTCAGCGCACGAAGCCCTGTCGTGCGGGCCTCACCCTTCTGAGGCCGGTCTCCGCGCGGGGTGCAACGGGCTCCCGCGTTCGGCCTGAGGCGATGAGCCGCCGGGCGTTCCGGAGCCCGACGCCGACATCCAGGGGCCGCGATCCGTCCGGTCGCGAGGGAGCGTCTGCGCTCAGATCGAATTCACCGTCCGCAGACGCGCCCGCGGATGGATCTCGGCCTGGCTCATCACCGGTGTCTCCCGGCGGAAGCGCTCGATGATCGAGCGGACGAACGGCCGCGTCTGCGCCGAGGTCACGAGGACCGGCATCTCGCCCTGGCGCGCCGCCATCTCGAAGCGGTCGCGCACCGCATTGACGAACTCGCTGAGCTTCGAGGGCTGCATCGCGAGGTAGCGCTCGTCGCGCTCGCCCACGATCGATTCCATGAACGCCTGCTCCCAGGCCGGCGAGAGGGTGATGATCGGCAGCATCCCGTTCTGGTCCTGGTACTGCGCGCAGATCTGCCGGCCGAGCCTGGCGCGGACGTGCTCGACCACGTCCCGGGGGTTCTTCACCCCGCCCGCCACTTCGGCGATCGCCTCCACGATCGCGCCGAGATCGCGGATCGAGACCCGTTCGGCGAGCAGGAACTGCAGCACGCGCTGGATGCCGGTGGTCGAGATCTGCGAGGGGACGATCTCCTTCAGCAGGTCGGCGTGCTCCTTGGACAGCTCGCGCAGCAGCTTCGAGACCTCGACGTGGTTGAGGAGCTCGGAGACGTGGGCCTTGATGACCTCGGTGAGATGGGTCGACACCACGGTTGCGGCATCCACCACGGTGTAGCCCTTCAATTGGGCTTGGTCGCGCAGGGCCGCGTCGATCCAGGTGGCCGGCAGGCCGAAGGTCGGCTCCAGCATGTGTTGGCCCGGCAGCTGGACCTGGCCGCCCATCGGATCCATCGCCATGAACTGACCGGGGAAGATCCGGCCGGTGCCGGCCTCGATCTCCTTCACCCGCACCACGTAGGCGTTGGCGTCGAGCTGGACGTTGTCGAGGATGCGCACCGACGGCATCACGAAGCCCAGTTCCGCCGCGAGCTGGCGGCGCAGGGCCTTGATCTGGTCGGTGAGCCGGTCCTGACCTTCGCCGTTGACGAGCGCCAGGAGCGCGTAGCCCATCTCCAGCTTGAGGTCGTCGAGCTTCAGGAGGTCGGTGACCGTCTCCTCCTTGGGGGCGGCCGCGGCCGCCACCGCGGCCGCATCCATCGGTACGCCCTGGGCGTCGAGGGGCGGGGCCAGCTTGGCGGTCTTGTTGATGCGCCACGCGGCGTAGCCGGCGCCGCCGCCGAGCAGCACGAAGGGCAGCATCGGCATGCCGGGCAGGAGCGCGATCAGCAGCATCACGGCCGCCGACATGCCCAGCGCCTTGGGGTAATGGGCGAGCTGCTTGCCGAGGGCCTTGTCAGCCGCGCCCCGCACACCGGCCTTGGAGACCAGCAGGCCCGCCGCCGTCGAGACGATCAGGGCCGGGACCTGACTCGCGAGACCGTCGCCGATGGTCAGCAGCGTGTAGCTCTTGGCGGCGTCGCCGAAGCTCATGCCCTGCTGCGCCACCCCGATGATGATGCCGCCGACGACGTTGATGAAGGTGATCAGCAGGGCCGCCACGGCGTCGCCGCGCACGAATTTCGAGGCACCGTCCATGGCGCCGAAGAACGACGATTCCTCTTCCAGCGCCGCCCGCCGGGCCTTCGCGGCCTTCTCGTCGATGAGGCCGGCCGAGAGATCGGCGTCGATGGCCATCTGCTTTCCGGGCATCGCGTCGAGGGTGAAGCGGGCCGCGACCTCGGCGATGCGGCCCGAGCCCTTCGTGATCACCACGAAGTTCACGATGATTAGGATCGCGAACACGATGATCCCGATCACGAAGTTGCCGCCCATGACGAAATGGCCGAACGCCTCGATGACGTGACCCGCGGCGGCGGTGCCCTCGTGTCCGTGCCCGAGGATCAGGCGGGTCGAGGCGAGATTCAGGGCGAGCCGCAGCATCGTGGCGATGAGCAGCAACGTCGGGAAAACGGTAAATTCCAGCGGGTTGTCGATGGACAGGCCGGTCATCATGATCAGCACCGACATGATGATCGACACCGCCAGGAGCAGGTCGAGCAGGACCGCCGGCAGCGGGAAGATGAGGACCGCCAGGATCCCCAGCACGCCTGTGGCGAACAGCAGGTCCGACCGCTTGGACAGCGCGTGGAGGTCGCCGCGCGTCGGCAATGTGAGCTGGCCGAGGACCGTCGTGACGCCCGCCTGTGCCGGCGCGCTCGCCGCTTCTGCCATCGATTCCATCCGTCGCCGTTCCCCTCGGACGGGCCGGGGAGCACTCGGCAAGATCTGCCGGGTGGATGGTTAGCGCGGCGTTAAGATGTGGCGGGCGGTGCCGGGAACCGGGGCTGCCGCAAGCGCTTGATGAGAACCCGTCCGAGCCCTTTGCGGGCTTTCCGCGATGTCGCCACGTCTCCGGGCTCCGACCCGGGTATGTCCGGGAGGATCCGATGGCCGTCCGCATCTTGACCGCCCTGTTCGACCGATACGAGGCCGCTGCAGACGCGGTGGACCGGCTGGAAGCTGCCGGCATCCCCCATGCCGAGATCAGCATTGTCGCGAACCGCCCCGACTCACCCGCTGAACCGCACGCGCCCGGTTCCGCCGTGCCCCACCCGTCGGACGCGGCGGAGTCGGCGGGCACCGGGGCGACGGTCGGGACGGTGTTGGGCGGTGGCGCGGGGCTGCTCGCCGGCCTCGGGTTGCTGGCCATCCCCGGGCTCGGACCGGTGGTCGCGGCGGGCTGGCTCGTGGCCGCCGTCACGGGCGCCGGGGTCGGCGCCGCGGCCGGAGGCCTGATCGGCGGCCTGACGGCGGCGGGTCTCAGCGCCGACGAAGCCGAGACCTATGCGGAAGGCGTGCGACGGGGCGGCACTCTGGTCACCGTTCGGGCCGACGAGTCGCGGGGCGAACGCGTCCTCGCCATTCTGGATCAAGCCGGTTCGATCGACATCGACGAGCGCGCCGAGGATTGGCGGGCACAGGGCTGGACCGGCGGTACGATCGGCCCGGCCGCCCGGTCCACCCGCTGAGGCGAGGATACGTATCCGCTCCGGGCAACTCCGCGGGGCGGGCGTAGGTCAGGTCATCATCTTACGAGCGAACATCGAGGCTCCGAACAGGATTCCGGCGCCCGCCATGATCAGGCCGATCATCAGGAGCCGCCGCGGTTCGGTCGACGATTCCGCTTTCACGGGCTCGACGATCGGGCTGAAGAACTCGATCTGCCGGGCCGAGATGATGCGGGCGCGCTCGTAGGCGGTCAGCACTTGCTGGTAATATTTCTCGGCATTCTTCCGGTCGTTCTCCAGGATCTCGAACCGCGTCAACGCGTCGGACAGCAGCCGCTTCTGATCGGGATCCTGGCTGGCGGATTGCCGCTCGATCCGGGCGATGTTGTCGTCGATATCCTTGATCTGCTGCTTGAGATCCATGATCCGGCGCGAATCGGGACCGAGGTCGCGCTGGCCGATCGCGAGCTGGACCGCGAGGTTGATGCGGGATGCCCGCAGCTCCGCGATCATCTTGATATTGATGTCATTCGTCTTCTGGGCGTCCAGCACACCTTCGCGGTTGCGCAGGTCGCGCATGGCGAGGCGGATCTTGGTCATGCGCTCTTCGGCAAGACGGAGTTCGCGCGCGCTCTCCGCCACGGCGTCCTCGCGCGACTTGACGCTGAGGTCGTTCACCTTGCGCTCGGCCTCCTTCATGACGGCCTTGGCAATGGCAAGCGATTCGTCCGGATCGAAGGCCTCGACCGTGACGGACATGATCCCGGAGCCGCCTTCGACCTCGACGCCGACGCGCCGCTTCCAATAGCGGACGAACTTCTCGATCGGCTTTTCGGGATCGAACCGTGAAAAGTAATCGATCGAATCGCTGCTGAACCACTGGCGCAGCGGTAACTGCCCTTCGAGGATCTCCAGCATCGGCCGGCTGAGGATGAACTCGCGCGTGATCTGTGTATCCTGCGCCACCATCTGGTTCGACGTGCCGGAAGCGGTTCCCCCGGTTTCGGAGGATGTCTTGTCGGACGAGCCGAGAGCCGGTCGGATCGCGAAGCGTGCTTCGGTGACGTAGCGATTCGACGCGATCAAGCCGTAATAGACGGCACCGGCCAAGGCCGGCAGGATGAAACAGATCACGAACAGGGCCGGGATCCAGGGGTCGTTCTTGGTCTGGACCTGATAGGATCGGATCCCCTTCTTGCGATCGGCGAAGCGCGACATGCGCGCGATCTGCCGAAGCGACTCAGTGACCGCCTGTTGACGGTCGGCAGACGTAACCGGCTGTCCCTCTGCCTTCCGGATCTCCATATTCATGGTCTGATTCCCGGCCCTCCCGGCCTAGAAGGTCGACCCGTCACCGGGATCATGACCGCGCCGCAATCCGCACGCCGATCGTCTGTCGCACGGGGAGACGGCAAAAGCATGTCGTTATGGATGCCTCGGCGTCGCCGCCGCGCGCGTCGCGGCGCGGCCTGGTCCGATGGAATCCGCGCGTGCCATCGATGACCACATCGCTGTTGGGCCGGAGGCAGTCTGCCGGATCCAGCCGCCCGGTCGTCCTCGCGGAATGCGTGGCCATGGTGGTGCCCGCGTTCTGTCGGAGTCACACGAAGCCGCGCTTAAGCCGATCTCGCTACGGAAAACCTGCGCTAAGGCGCCGGATCTATGACGCGTCGGCGGAGATCCCGTCACTTATGATCAGCTTCCGATAAAAGCCGATACGGAAATCATTCGGCGTGACGATCCATCAATCGTTGCGGTCCGAGATTAAAGTCGTAATCGAGGCGACCAGAGTGAGACGCGGCGCACTCATTCAGGAAATACTGTCGATACCCGTAGACATACCTGATCGTCGAGCCCGGAGCCCGAAATCCTGAGCGGCGATCATCGGCGTGTCGAAAGCGATCGCGTTCGGAAGGCCCAGGGCGAAATGCCGGGCTGCTCGGCCCGTGTCGAGACCGCCCGCCGGCACTCCGTCAGGGGCCGCGTCTCGCGGTATCGAGTTGAAGAAAAGTTCCACCTGTCACCGCGGGCGTTGACGGAATTCCCCATTTGGCATACCAAATACCAAAGAAAGGGCTGGTCACGGTTCCTTAGCAAGACCGGACTGGAATTTTAACGCCGCTCTTTCGGGCGACGTTCAGGGAGGGTGGCCGCGGATGACGCAGCTTCAGACTTCTGCAATCCGCCTCATCCCTGGCCCGTTGGCCGGATGTCGCCGGTGACGGGCTTGGCGCAGGCGGAGCGTAACGGTTCCGATCTCGCCGACTTCGTCAGGGCTATCGGAGACGCCGTGGTGGTGTCCGATCCGGACGGCGCCATCACCGTCTGGAACGCCGCCGCCGAGCGCATCTTCGGCTTCAGCGCCGCCGAGGCGCTGGGGCAGAGTCTCGATCTGATCACCCCCGAGCGGCACCGGCGCCGCCACTGGGACGGCTATGCCAAGACCATGCGCACCGGCGTCACCCGCTACGGGGCGGAGACCCTGAGGGTGCCGGCGCTCCACAAGGACGGCCGCCAGCTCTCCATCGCCTTCACGGTGGGGATGGTGCGGGACGCCTCCGACCGGGTGACCGGGATCGTCGCCGTGATCCGCGACGAGACCGAGCGCTGGGCCGAAGAGAAGCGCCTGCGCCAACGCGTGGCCGAACTCGAAGCTTCCTCGGATCCGGCCCGCCGGGCGCCATGAGCCCGCCGGACGATCCGAAGGTCCCGATCACCAAACCGCACAGGGAGAACGCCCCATGAGCAAGCCGCTGGAAGGCATCAAGATCATCGACTTCACGCACGTCCAGGCCGGCCCGGCCTGCACGCAGCTGCTCGCCTGGTTCGGCGCCGACGTGATCAAGGTCGAGCGCCCCGGCGCCGGCGACGTGACCCGGACGCAGCTGCGCCACGTCGAGGACGCGGACGCGCTCTACTTCACGATGCTGAATTCCAACAAGCGCTCGCTCACCCTCGACACCAAGACCCAGGCCGGCAAGGAAGTCCTTGAGAAGCTCATCCAAGACTCCGACGTCATGGTCGAGAATTTCGGCCCCGGCGCCCTCGACCGGATGGGCTTTTCCTGGGCCCGTATCCAGGAGCTGAACCCGGGCATGATCCTCGCCTCGGTGAAGGGCTTCTCGGACGGCCACCACTATGAGGACCTGAAGGTCTACGAGAACGTCGCCCAGTGCGCGGGCGGTGCCGCCTCGACCACGGGCTTCTGGGACGGTCCGCCCACCGTCAGCGCCGCCGCGCTGGGTGACTCCAACACCGGCATGCACCTCGCCATCGGCATCCTCACGGCGCTTCACCAGAAGAACAAGACCGGCAAGGGCCAGAAGGTCGCCGTGTCGATGCAGGACTCGGTGATCAACCTCTGCCGCGTGAAGCTGCGCGACCAGCAGCGCCTCGACGCCCTCGGCTACCTCGAGGAGTACCCGCAGTACCCCCACGGCGAGTTCTCCGATGTGGTGCCGCGGGGCGGCAACGCCGGCGGCGGCGGCCAGCCGGGCTGGGTGCTGAAGTGCAAGGGCTGGGAGACCGACCCGAACGCCTACATCTACTTCACGATCCAAGGTCATGCCTGGGCGCCGATCTGCAAGGCGCTCGGCAAGGAGGAGTGGATCACCGATCCGGGCTACAACACCGCCCGGGCGCGCCAGGACAAGATCTTCGACATCTTCAAGACGATCGAGGAGTGGCTCGCCGACAAGACCAAGTTCGAGGCGGTGGACATCCTGCGCACCTACGACATCCCCTGCGCGCCGGTGCTGTCGATGAAGGAGATCGCCGAGGACAAGTCCCTGCGCGAGAGCGGCACCGTCGTCGAGGTGGCGCACCCGAAGCTCGGCAAGTACCTGACCGTCGGGAGCCCGATCAAGTTCTCCGACATGAAGGTCGAGGTGAAGGCGTCGCCGCTGCTCGGCGAGCACACCGATGAGGTGCTCGCAGACCTCGGTTACTCGCCGGAGCAGATCCGGGCGATGCACGAGGCTCGCGCGGTCTGATAGACAGCGCCCGACCTCAGCGTTCCTGAGACAGGACGGCGCTCCCCCAGCGCCGTCCTTTTCATGTGCGAGCCCCGGATCCGATGCGCGCATTCCTGAGCCGTTTCCTGCCGGAGCTGACCCCGATCAGCAAGCGTGAGCGCCTGCGCTCCGCCGCCGGTGCCCTGGCGGGCATCCTGGCGACCGGCCTCGTCTGCCGCGCCGCCCTGGGCTCCGAGGCGCTGCCTGTCCTGATCGCCCCGATGGGCGCCTCGGCGGTGCTGCTCTTCGCCGTGCCCGCGAGCCCCCTGGCGCAGCCGTGGTCGATCCTCGGCGGCAACATCGTGGCGGCACTCGTGGGCGTCACGGCGGGGGCGTGGATCGCCGATCCGTTCGTGGCGGCATCCTGCGCCATCGGGGTTGCGATCGCCCTGATGATGGCCCTGCGCTGCCTGCACCCGCCGAGCGGAGCCGTAGCGCTAACGGCCGTTCTCGGCGGCCCGGCGATCCGCGAGCTGGGCTACGGCTTCGTGCTCTGGCCGGTCGCGGCCAATTCGCTGCTGCTGCTGACGACCGCCCTGCTGTTCAACAACCTGACGGGGCGCACCTACCCGCATCTGCGCCCGGCGGGTCCCAGAACGGCCGATCCGCCCTCCGGCGCCCGGGTGGGCTTCCGGGCCTCGGACCTCGACGCCGCGCTGGAGGATTTCGACCAGCTCCTCGACGTCGACCGCAGCGACCTGGAGCAGATCCTGCGGCGCGTGCAGATGCGGGTCTACGGCCGCCTCTCGAGTCCGATCACCTGCGCGGCGATCATGTCGCGCGACGTGATCGCGGTGGCGCCGGACGCGCCGCTGGCTGAGGCGTTGCGGCTGCTGCGCAGGCACCGGATCAAGGCGCTTCCGGTGACCGACGAGGGGGCACGCGTCCTCGGCATCGTCACGCAGACGGATCTTCTCGACAAGGCCGCCTGGGACCGGTCCGGGCCGCGCCTCGGCCTCGGCCGCCGCCTGCGGCTCACGGCCGAGCGGGGCCGCGCACCCCATGGCTGCGCCGCCGACATCATGAGCGCGGTCGAGCCCGTCGGTCCCGACACACCCATCGCCGTGCTGGTGCCGCGGATGTCGGAGGCGGGGCTGCACCACCTGCCGGTGGTCGACGCCGACGGCCGTCTGGTCGGGATCGTCTCGCAGACGGACCTCATCCCGGCGCTGTTGTCCGAAGCCGACGCGCCCGAGGCGCCGATCTGCGCCCGCGCCTCGGCCCGTACCGCTCTGGCCTGACGCTCACACGCCGTCGGGCGGATCGCTCAAGAAGAAGTCCACTGCCTGGGCCACCACGGCCGGCTGATGGGCGTGCGGCCCGTCATACTCGACATAGGTGACCGGATATCCGGCCTCGCGCAGCGTCGGCACGTGGATCCGGGCGCTCCGGTCGATCGGGATCTGCTCATCCTGCGTCCCGTGCGACAGGAAGATGCGCGGTGCGCCGACCTGCAGATGGACCGACAGGAACCCGGCCGCCGAGACGATCAGGTGGCTCGCCACATCGCCGTTCGCGAGCCCCAGCGAGAGGGTGTAGCTTCCACCGTCGGAATGGCCGGCGAAGCAGAGCCGCCCCGGATCGAGCAGGAACCGGTCCGCCACGTGCGCCAGTGCCGCCGCGACCCTCTCGCGGTCCGGCCCGTGGCCGGCGATGACGATGTCCCAGGTCGGGAAGAGGGATTGCGGCACGAGGAGCAGGAAGCGCGCGGCGCGGGCATGCGCCTCCAGCATCGGCAGGATGCGCTCGGCACTGCCGCCGCCGCCGTGGAACAGAACCACGAGCGGGCAGGGCCGGCGCGGATCGAGGCCCTCGGGAACCACCAGCACCGCGTCGCGCTCGGCGAAGAGGCCGAGGTCATGCCTGCCCGGCGGAAGGGGTTCGCGGCCGGGCAGTCGGTGGCGAAAGTGCAGGCGGCCGGCGAGGTCGGGATCGATCATCGCAGGAACTCGTCGGATCGGTGTTGGATTCGCGTTGTGTGGCTTGCCAGCGGCGCCAGACTCCCTCTCCCGTGCGGGAGTGGGCCGGGGTGAGGGGCGAGGACTCCCAGGACGAGCACGCCATTGAGGCGCGTCCCGGTCGCGCCCTTTCCGGACGGACCTGTTCCCTCACCCTGTCCCTCTCCCGCACGGGAGAGGGGACCCGCGGCTCGGCCTCGAAGCGTGCCGCGCAGTCATGAACGGCCGGACCGCTGAGCGATCCGGCCGGCGTGCAGACATCCCGGTTGCGGGCTTCAGGGGCCCGCCGCCCTCACTTCTTCTTCTTGATGCCGCTCTGCGGGTTGAGGCTGCCGATGTTGCCGCTCTCGCTGCCGGCCGCCGGGTCGATGACGGCGTTGACCAGGGCCGGGCGGCCCGAGTTCATCGCCTCGTTGACCGCGCGGGTCAGCTCGTCCGGCGTGGTGACGTGGTAGCCGACGCCACCGAAGGCTTCCATCATCTTGTCGTAGCGGGAATCCGGCACGAACACCGTCGTGGCGGGATCGCGGCCGGTCGGATCCGTGTCGGTGCCGCGGTAGATGCCGTTGTTGTTGAACACGACGATGCAGACCGGCAGCCCGTACCGGCAGATGGTCTCGACCTCCATGCCGGAGAAGCCGAAGGCGCTGTCGCCTTCGACGCACAGGACCGGCTTGCCGGTCTCGACGGCCGCCGCGACCGCGAAGCCCATGCCGATGCCCATGATGCCCCAGGTGCCGACATCCAGGCGCTTGCGCGGCTGGTACATGTCGATGATGCCCCGGGCGAGGTCGAGGGTGTTGGCGCCCTCGTTGACCAGGATCGCGTCCGGCCGCTCCTTGACGATGGTGCGGAGCGCACCGAGCGCCGCGTGGAAGTTCATCGGCGAGGCGTTGCTCATGAGCTTCGGCGCCATCTTGGCGACGTTCGCCTCGCGCTTGGTCCTGAGCGTCTCGATCCAGTCGGAGGGAGGCTGCTGCCAGCCCTGGCCCATGCCGTCGAGCAGCGCCTGCACGCAGGACGCGATGTCGCCGACCACCGGCGCGACGATCTCGACGTTCGAATCCATCTCGCGGGGTTCGATGTCGATCTGGATGAACTTGGTCGAACCGGGCTCGCCCCAGCTCTTGCCCTTGCCGTGCGACAGCAGCCAGTTCAGCCGGGCGCCGATCAGCAGCACCACGTCCGAGTCCTTCAGCGCCGTCGAGCGCGCCGCGCCGGCCGAGAGCGGGTGGGTGTCGGGCAGGAGGCCCTTGGCCATGCTCATCGGCACGTAGGGGATGCCGCTGGTCTCCACGAGGCTGCGGATCGCCGCGTCGGCCTGGGCGTAGGCGGCGCCCTTGCCGAGCACGATCAGCGGCCGCTTGGCGGATTTCAGGACGTCGAGCGCCCGGGCGATCGCCTCGGGGGCGGGGTGCTGGGCCGGGGCCGGATCGATCACCTTGACCAGCGACTTCTGGCCGGCCTCGGCGTCCATCACCTGGGAGAACAGCTTGGCGGGCAGGTCCAGGTAGACGCCGCCCGGCCGGCCCGAGCAGGCGGCGCGGATGGCGCGGGCGACGCCGATGCCGATATCGGCCGCATGCAGAACCCGGAAGGCCGCCTTGCACAGGGGCTTGGCGATGGCGAGCTGGTCCATCTCCTCGTAGTCGCCCTGCTGCAGGTCGACGATCTCGCGCTCGGAGGAACCCGAGATCAGGATCATCGGGAAGCAGTTGGTGGTGGCGTTGGCGAGGGCGGTCAGGCCGTTCAGGAAGCCCGGGGCCGAGACCGTGAGGCAGATGCCCGGCTTCTGGGTAAGGAAGCCCGCGATCGCCGCGGCGTTGCCGGCGTGCTGCTCGTGGCGGAACGAGATCACCCGCATCCCCTCGGCCTGGGCCATGCGGCCGAGATCGGTGATCGGGATGCCCGGGACACCGTAGATCGTCTCGATGCCGTTGAGCTTGAGCGCGTCGATGACGAGGTGGAAGCCGTCGGTCAGCTCGGGCTCTGCCTCGACCTCGGGGGCGGTGTGGACGATCTTGGCGAGTGCGGTCATCACGGTTTCTCCCGGAGGATCGGTATCGGTACGGGCGGCTCTGGGCGCCGGCTGGCGGGGGATCCCCCACGCTCCCGGAGGAGGGGAGGGCGGGAGATCCGTGAAGGCTGGGCGTCGCTCGGGCGACGTCGTGGGGCGGGGGCCGCTCAGGCCGCCCGGATCGGATGGGCGCCGAGCGCCGCGGGATGCTCCTCCGCGGCGAGGTAGCGGGCCCGCATCGGGCGCAGGATGAACATCGCCATCGCCGCCGCCGTCACGTTGAGCACGATGATCAGCGTGAACACCGCCGACCAGCCGTAGGCCGCCGACAGTAGGCTGGCGAAGGGCACGAGGAACGCCGCGGTGCCCTTGGCGGTGTAGAGCAGGCCGGCATTGCTGGCGGCGTACTTGGAGCCGAACGTGTCGCCGCAGGTTGCCGGGAACAGCGAGTAGATCTCGCCGAACACCCCGAAATACACCGCGGTGGCCAGCACGAAGACCATCGGGATGTGACCGTAGGTCAGCAGCACGATCACCGCCAGCGCCGCCGTCGAGAAGGCGATGAACATCGTGTTCTCGCGGCCGATGTTGTCGGAGACGTAGCCGAAGAACGGCCGCCCGAACCCGTCGAAGATCCGGTCGAGCGAGATCGCAAGCGTCAGCGCCGCCATCTGGAGGCCGAACAGGCTCACCGGCACGCCCGCCACCTGGAAGTCGTGGGCGATCGGGGCGATCTGCGCCGCCGCCATCAGGCCGCCGGAGGCGACCATCACGAACATGGCGTACATCACCCAGAAGACCGGGGTGCGCACCGCCTCGCGGGGGCTGCGGTCGACCTTGGTCTGCGGCAGGCGGGTGCTCTTGCGCTGGACCGGCGAGTTGGTCGACGGCTTGCGCAGCAGGAAGGCGAGCGCGAGGACCACGGCGCCCTGACCGATGCCGAAATACAGGAAGGCGTCTTGGTAACCGCTCGACGCGATCATGCGGGCGATCGGCACCACCGTGATGGCGGCACCCGCGCCGAAGCCGGCCGCGGTGGCACCGGCGGCGAGGCCGCGGCGATGCGGGAACCACTTGAGCGCGTTGCCCACGCAGGTGCCGTAGACCGAGCCCGCACCGATACCGGCGATGACGGCGCCGAGATAGAGCATCGCCAGGCTGTCGGCGTAGGCGTTGATCGTCCAGGCGAGGGCGATCATCACGCCGCCGAACGCGACCACGATCTTCGGGCCGTAGCGGTCGACGAACCACGCCTCGACCGGGACCAGCCAGGTCTCGGTGGCGACGAACAGCGTGAAGGCGAGCTGGATCGCCGCGCGTCCCCAGTGGTAGCGCTGGTCGATCGGGTCCACGAACAACGTCCAACCGTATTGGAGGTTGGCGATCATGGCCATGCAGATCACGCCGAAGGCGAGCTGCCACCATTTCGCCGACGGCGAATCCTGGCGTTCCATCCCTGAGCCTCTCTCTTGGGCGGCGCGGCCTTGCTGTGGCGGCGTCTCTCGTGCACCGACGATCATGCACATCCGTTCTAGGTATGCAATATACCAGCCTGAGACGGACGGGATGAACTGTCAGGGCGGCGATATTATTCCGTTTCCCCCGGCGGAGGAATTGGGCCCCAGGCACCGAGCGTCGGCGCGTCGGTTGGGTGCAGCGTTTCATCGAGCGTGGGAATCGCGGTCGGATCGGCCGGGAAGCCGATGACCGCGCAGGCCGCCTCCCAGTCCGGACCCGCCTTCACCGCCGCCAGGGTGGCCGGATCCAGCGCGGTGATCCGTCCGCGATCGAGGCGCAGGAAGGCACGGCCGGTCTCGGCCTGAACGAAGCGGACGATCGCCATCCGGCGCAGGCATTCGCGCAGGAAGGTGGTGTTGGCGGATGCCGAAAGGTCGGCGCCGTTGAACACCGCCTCGGGACCGCGGGCGAAGATGTCGACCTTCCGAAACCGATCGATGTCGATCAGCCCTTTCACGTCGAGGATGTTGAGGATCCCGTCGGCCCAGAACGCGATGGTGCGCGGGCGCTCGCCCAGCGGCACGCTGTTGTCGAGGAACTCGCAGACCACCTGCTTGTCGCGCGAGAGCGCCCAGTTGAAGAACAGGCGCGGCATGCCGGTATAGGCCTCGACGTTGTGCGCCAGCAGGTCCTCCACCGCCTTGTAGCGGCCGAACATCTCACCCCGCTGCCATGCCCGCTCGACGGTGTCGGCCGGGGGCGTGACCATGAACTGCATGTAGACCCGGTCGCCGAACCGGGTGAGCAATTGCCCGCCGCCGTCAGAGCCGGCCTCGGCCTGAAAGCTGTCGAACCGAAACCGGTCGATGAGCAGGTTCGAGATCCGCCGCTCGGCCGCCTTGCGGGTGACGTAGCGGTCGAGCTTCATGTCGATGATCTCGACCTCGTAGCCCGTCAGCGTCCCGGCATAGCGGGAGGCCTCGCCCAGGCTGTCGTAGTCGAGGAGGTACTTGCGCCAGACGTCGGGTGTGATCACCGCGAAGTCCGACCACGCCATGCCGAGACGTCTGGCGAGGCCGAGCTGGTAGGGACGGATCGTGCTCTTGCCGGAGGCCGAGGCCCCTTTCACGTTCATCACCACCGGGTAGTCCTGCGGCGCCAGCCGGCGATAGCCATGCGCCTCCACCACTGCGGCGATCCAGGGCTCGATCAGCTCGCCGATGCGGCGGCTGCCGTAGCCGTTCGAGACCAGCGTACCGGCGATGGTCCGCATGAGGGATCCGTCGCGGATCAAGGTGTTCTGCCGCGCGATGAGGCCGGACACCACGCTGCGCAGGGCTTCGCAGGCGGCGATCTCCAGGCCGTCGCCGGATTCGGCGGCGCGCCGCTGCCAAGTCTCGAGATGGCGCAGGGACCGGGTCGCGAGATCCTCGCGCGGGGCCACGACCGCCGGGGGGCGGCGTCCGAGGAGCCTATCGAGCCAGCGCGGCTCGGGCGGCGGCGGGGCCGGCGCCTCGTCGAGGATGGCGGCGACCTCACGATCGAGTAGCGCGTCGGCCTCGGCGCGGATCTGGGCGAGGGCTGCTTCGATCTCACTGAGGCGGGGCTCGATGCCTTCGCGCAGGATCGTGGACACGATGGCCCGAAAGTTCACGCCGAGATCGGCATAGACCGCACCGACCGGCACGGACAGGTCCGACATCACGCGGATCAGCACCTCGTGGACGACGAGGCGGCGGGCCCGGAACCGGCTGAGCTGGCGGGCCGGCAGCCCGCAGAGGTCGCTCAGATCCAGGGCGTCGCGCAGCGGCGTCTCGACGTGCTCGGACCGGTAGACGGTCACCAGCGGCAGGAAGGCGGACGGCAGATCGGATCGGACGCCGGGGTTCCACGGGCCGATGGTGGCCGCATCGGGAGCCTGCCCCGCCGCGACGGTCACGGGCGCAACCGCCGTGGCATGACGCGGCCTGTCCGATCGATCCCTCTTATCCTGAAATGCTGGGCAGCAGCCTCGCAGGCGCGGTCCAGGGATCGCGCGGCCGTCCGGAGGCCTCCTGCGAGGCCTCCGTTGCGCTGCGCCATCACACGATGCGGGGATGGGTTGCACGTGCGGGTGCCGCGCCGAGGGTGCGAGCCAAGCCTGCGCGACCCCCGTGGCATGAGTTCGAACTGGCGAGACGCCTTAAAAGATCTTCTGGAACCAGCCATGGGCGTCATTGGTGTTGCCCCGCTGGATGTCCACCAGAAGGCTCCGCAGCCGCTGGGCCACGGGCCCGGCCTTGCCGTTGCCGATTGTGAAGCTCTCCTCGCGGCCCTTCACGGTGCCGATCGGCGTGATCACCGCGGCGGTCCCGCAGGCGAAGGCCTCGGTCAGGCGGCCCTCCCGCACGTCGGTGCGCCACGCGTCGATCGTGTAGGGCTCTTCCTTCACGGTCAGGCCGGCTTCCCGCGCCAGGGTTATGACCGAGTCGCGGGTGATGCCGTGCAGGATGCTGTCCGAGAGCGGCGGCGTCACCAGCGTGCCGTCCTCGAAGACGAAGAACACGTTCATGCCGCCGAGTTCCTCGATGTAGCGGCGCTCAACCGCGTCGAGGAAGACGACCTGCTCGCAGCCCTGGGCCGCGGCCTCGGATTGCGGGGCGAGGCTCGCCGCGTAGTTGCCCCCGCACTTGGCCGCGCCGGTGCCGCCCGGGGCGGCCCGCGTGTAATGCTCCGAAACCCAGACCGTGACGGTGCTGTTCGGGTCCTTGAAGTACGAGCCCACCGCCGACGCGATGGTGATGAACAGGTATTCGGAGGCCGGCCGGACGCCCAGGAACGCCTCGGTGGCGATCATGAATGGCCGGAGATAGAGGCTACCGTCGGGCGTGTCGGGGATCCAGGCGCGGTCGATCTCGACGAGCTTGCGCACCGCGTCGACGAAGGCATCCTCCGGAAACGGTGGGATCGCCAGGCGCTCGGCCGAGTGCCGGAAGCGACGCGCATTGGCGTCGGGCCGGAACAGGGCGGCGCCGCCATCGGCAGTGCGGTAGGCCTTGAGGCCCTCGAAGATCTCCTGCGCGTAGTGCAGCACCGCGGAGGCGGGATCGAGGGGAATCGCCTCGCGGGCCTGGATCCGCGCATCGTGCCAGCCGCGACCGGCCGTGTAGCGCGCCACCACCATGTGGTCGGTGAACACCTTGCCGAAGCCAGGATTCGCCATCAGCGCGGCCCGCTCCTCGGCGGTCCGCGGGGCGGGATGACTTTGGATCTCGAACGTTAGGTCGCTCACGGTCTGGTCCTTATCGACTGAGGCCCTTATGGCGCGCTCCGGCGCGCGAATCTACGGAGCCGGCGCATGACGGTGTCACCGCACATGCGCGTTATTCGGCGGTCGCGGGCTCCGACAGCTGGAGCCGGTGCAAGCGTGCATAGGCGCCGCCGGCCGCGAGCAGGGCGTCGTGCCGTCCGGTCTCGATCACGCGGCCCGATTCCATCACGGCGATCTGATCGGCGTCGCGCACCGTCGAGAGGCGATGGGCGATCACCAGGGTGGTGCGGCCCCGCATCAGCCGGGTCAGCGCCTCCTGGACCAGACGCTCCGATTCGGAATCGAGGGCGGAGGTCGCCTCGTCGAGGAGCAGGATCGGCGCGTCCTTCAGGAAGGCGCGCGCCAGCGCCACCCGCTGCCGCTCGCCGCCGGACAGTCGGCCGCCGCCGGGCCCGACACGGAAGTCGTAGCCCTCCGGGAGGGCCGCGACGAAGTCGTGGGCCGCGGCGGCGCGGGCGGCCGCCTGGATCTCCGCAGGCGACGCCCCGGGCCGGCCGAAGCCGATATTCCGCGCGATCGTGTCGTCGAACAGGACCACCTCCTGCGACACCACCGCCACCGCCGCGCGCAGGGACGCGAGGGTCACCGCGCGGACGTCCTGTCCGTCGATGGTCACGCGGCCTTCGGTCACGTCGTAGAGCCGCGGGACGAGGTTGAGCAGCGAGGATTTCCCGGAGCCTGAGCGTCCGACCAGGGCCGTGACCGAGCCCGCCGGGACCGTCAGATCGATCCCCTCCAGGGCCGGCGCATCCGGCCGGTAGCGGAACCGCACGCCGTCGAAGCGGATCGTCCCGGCGGACACGGTGAGCGGCCGCGCGTCGGGCGCCTCGCGTATCTCGGGCGCCTCGTCCATCACGTCGAAGTAGCGCCTGAGGGCGGCGGCCGCCTCCTGCAGGATGGCGTTGAGGTTCCCCAGCGCCCGGGCCGGCTGCGCGGCGAGCAGCAGCGCCGCCACGTAGCCGGTGAAGTCGCCCACCGTCTTCTCCCCCGCCAGCACCCGCTGCCCGACCAGTACGAGCACCCCCGCCACCGCGATGCCGCCCCCGATCTCCAGGAGCGGGTCGAGACGCCCGCGGGCATTGGCGGCTTTCATCTTGAGGCGGCGCACCTCGTCGAGGGCCTGCGCGGCGCGGCCCTTGAGGTAGGCCTCCATGGCGTAGGTCTTGGCGACCCGGACCCCCTGGAGGCTTTCGGAAATGAGGCTGGCGGTGGCGCCCATCTGCTCCTGCGTCGAGGTCGAGACCCGCCTGAGCTTCTTCCCGATCCGCCCGATCGGTCCGGCCACGAACGGCACCGTGACGCCGGCCACCAGAGTCAGCACCGGATCCATCCAGATCAGCGCCCCCACGAGGCCGATCAGCATGGCGATGTCGCGCAGGAGCACCGTCGAGATGCGGGTCAGCGCTTCCTTGATGAAGGCGAAATCGGTGGTGAAGCGCTGGGTCAGCGCCGCCGGGCTCTCGCGGCCGAGCTGGGCGAGATCGGACTCGATCAGGTGCCCGTAGAGCGCCGCCTGCATGTCGGCCTCGACCCGGGTGACCACCCTGTTCGTCAGAACGGTCTGGCCATAGAGCGCGAAGCCGCGCGTGGCGGTGACGACGATCACCACCAGCGGCCCGTAGGCGATGGCCGCCGCATCCTTGCGGTCGAAGGCGTCGAAGGCGGCCTTGATCAGCGCCGGGTAGAGGCCGGTCGAGGCGCCCACCAGCGCGATCAGCACCAGCACCACGGCAAGGGTGGCCCGGTGCGAGTACAGCCAGGTGCGCCAGAGGCGCGCGAGGAGGGGAGCCGTGTCGCCGCGGAGGCGCGCCATGAAACCTACCAGGTCGGATCAGCGCCGGCCTCGGGCAGGATGCGCGGCGGCAGCGGTGTGCCGCCGCCATCGCCGCGGATCAAGGCCTTTGACTCAGCGGTCGTCGCCGTCCGGGCCGCGGCCGCCCTCCCGGTTGCCCTCCCGGCCGCGATGCCAGCCGCCGTGACCATGCCCGCCCATAGGCCGGGCGAGGATCGTTGCGCGCCGCTTCTGGTCTTGATCGAGGCTGGCGTAGAGCGGCTGGGACGCGTCGGCCAGCTTGCGCAGGGCCTCTCCGCGTGCCGTCGCGGCATCTGCCATCGCCCGAAGGGCCGCTGGGGCATCGTCGCTGAACTTGGGGCGGTCGCGCATCGCCTCGCGGCGCTGCTGGCGCATCTTGGCCATGTCACGGATTGCAGCTTCCACGGGCGGCCACAGCTTCTCCTGGTCGGGGTTGAGCTTCAGGCCGGCATGCAGGGCGGCGATGCGGGCATCCGTGAAGGCCGCCCGATCCTCGGGCGTGAGCGCACTCCAGCGCCCGTGACCGCGGAAGCCGTCGGGTCCATGGTCGTGCGCAACGGCCGCGCTGGCGACACCCAGGCCGAGGGCCCCTGTTACCAGGATGCTCGCTCTCAAACGGCGGGACATGGAATCCTCCATCTTGACGCTCCGGACAGCGTCGGAACCCACGGGGCGCGACGCGTCCGACGCCGCGCATTGGGGACCGGGCATGTATCCCGCTTGTGTATGTAACAATGTTACATTAGTGGCAGGTGCGACCGAAGGCGCGGGAAGGTGGAACGGTGCGGGGCGTGGCAACAACATTCCGGATCGCGGCGCTCGCGGTCCTGTCCGTCTGGCTCGGACTTGGGGTGCCGGCGGTGGCCACCACGCAGACCGTCCCGATCCGGGCGGTTGCGAGCTTCTCGATCCTGGGCGACCTCGTCCGGCAGATCGGCGGTGCGTCCGTGACGGTGACCACCCTGGTCGGACCCGATTCCGACGTTCACGGCTTCAGCCCGTCGCCAGCCGACGCGCGCAAGCTCGCCGAGGCCGATATCGTGTTCGTCAACGGCCTCGGGCTGGAGGGCTGGCTCGACCGGCTGATCCGCGCCTCCGGCACGCGCGCCCCAGTGGTGACCGTCTCGACGGGCGTGTCGCCGATCCCGGCGCAGGACGAGCATGTCCACGGGGAGGGCGGTCACGGACACGGTGAGCACGCCTTCGATCCGCATGCCTGGCAGAGCATCGCCAACGTTCGGATCTACGTGGCGAACATCCGGGACGGCCTCGTGAAGGTCGATCCGGCCCATGCCGCCGCCTATCAGGAGGCCGCGGCCGGCTACCTCGCCAAGCTCGATGCCCTGGAGCGGGACGTCCGGGCAGCGATCCTCCAAATCCCGCCGGAGCGGCGGCAGATCATCACGACCCACGATGCCTTCGGCTATTTTGCGGCGGCCTACGGCTTGCGCTTCATCGCGCCGCAGGGCGTCTCCACCGACAGCGAGGCGAGCCCGCGGGACGTGGCGTCGATCATCCGCCAGATTCGCCGCGAGCGCGTACCCGCGGTGTTTCTGGAGAACATCAGCGACCCGCGCCAGATGGAGCAGATCGCCCGCGAGAGCGGCGCCCGCATCGGCGGGAAGGTGTATTCCGACGCGCTCTCCGGGGCGGACGGTCCGGCAGCGACCTATCTCGACCTGATGCGGTCGAACCTGGCGGCGTTCGACGCCGCGCTCATGCCGAAGTGACCCGATCCGACCGGCGCGGGATCGACTGCGCTGCAGCCGCTCCGCCGAGGGCTGGCCCGTGTCATGGCCGGATGCCGGCTCCGACAGGACGGGATCGACCTTCCATCCCGACGACGTGCTCTGCGGCTGCGCCGATCCTGCCCGGATCACGAGCCGCCACGACTGGCGGTGCCGTCCTCTGTCGCCTTCACGGCGTCGGGCATGACATAGCGTAAACCGCCGGTTAAGAGGCCCCCACTAGCCTTACGAAACGGGTGCCAGCCGATCCTCGTACGCGAGGGCTCAAGGCCTTGGGGCCTTGTGAAAACGCGCAGCTCGGAGATCGCGTGGCTTGGGGGCCTGACCGCTGGCGCTTCTATCGGCTCGTCGCGCGCGAGGCTGCACGCGCGGGCCGCGCGGCCGGAGCCAGCGTCACAGCACCGCCCGACATCCTCGCCCGGATGCGGGTGACCGGACTGGTGATCGCCCCGCAGGACCTGCGGACCTCGGACGCGACCTTTGCGGACGACATCTATGCCGGGCTGTTCGTCTTCGCGGGCCGGTCGCTCGCGGCGAGCGGCGGCTCACCCTTCGACTACGCGGCGCCGTCGCCGGAATGGGCTGATGAACTCTACGGCTTCGGCTGGCTGCGCCACCTGCGCGCCGCCGACACCGCCCTCGCCAGGGCCAATGCCCGCGCCTTCGTGGCCGATTTCATCGCGGGCCGGGGGGACGCGGCGCTCGCCCGGCAGACGCCGGTGGCGGCCCGCCGGTTGATCTCGTTCCTGTGCCAGTCGCCCCTCGTGCTGGAGGGGGCCGATCACGGCTTTTACCAGAACTTCCTCAAGGCGATCGGACGCAACGCGCAGCAACTCGAGCGCGATCTGCGGCGGGGCGTGCCACCGCAATGGCGCCTGAACGCCGCCGTGGCGCTCTGTTACGCCGGCCTGTGCTGCGACGGCATTCAGCCGATCCTGCGTCGAGCGACCCGGATTCTGACACGGGAGCTCGACCGCCAGATCCTGACCGATGGTGGCCACCGGTCCCGCGACCCGCGCTTCGCCATGGATCTGCTCCTCGACCTCCTGCCCCTGCGCCAGAGCTACCTCAGCCGCAGCGTCGAGCCGCCGATGGCGCTGTTGCGGGCCGTCGACCGGATGTTGCCGCTGCTGCGACTCCTGCGCCACCCGGACGCCTCGCTGAGCCACTTCAACGGCATGGGCGCCACGGATGCGGATCACCTCGCGACCCTGCTGGTCTACGACGGCGCGCTCGCCCGGCCGCTGATGCACGCGCCGAACTCGGGCTACGAGCGCCTGGAAGGCGGCAGGGTCGTGATCGTGGCCGATGTCGGCGCGTGCCCGCCGCTGCCCTACTCGGTGAATGCCGGTGCCGGCTGCCTCGCCTTCGAGATGTCGAGCGGCCCCCAGCGCATCGTGGTCAATTGCGGCCTGCCGGCCAGCGGGGCGGATCTGCGCCTCCTCGCCCGTTCGACGCCGGCCCACTCCACGGCCTCGGTCGCCCACAGCTCGTCGTGCCGGTTCCTCACCCGTACCGGGTGGTGGGGCGAACGGCTCCTGGCCGATTGGCTGATTCGCCGGCGCGGGCCCGTGGTGCTGAGCGGGCCCTCGGCGGTGGCCGCCGAGCGCGCCGAGGAGGCCGACAGCGTCGTCCTCGCGGCCCGGCACAACGGCTACGCGCCCGATTTCGGTATCGTGCACGAGCGCCGCTGGCAGCTGTTCCACGCGTCGGTGCGGCTGGAGGGCCGCGACGCCTTCCTGCGCCAGGGCAAGGCGCAAAGCCGGGGGCGGCGGTTGCGCCCGCAGGATGTGGCGATCCGCTTCCATCTCCATCCCGGCATCGCGGTGCGCGGCATCCCGGACGGGCTTGAACTCGCCTCGGCGCTCGGCGAGGTCTGGGTGTTCCGCGCCGAGAACGCCGAGATCGCCATCGAGGAGAGCGTCTACTTCTCGGGCCTGACGGGGCCGCGCCGCACCGACCAGATCGTGCTGCACCTGCGCGTCTCCGAGGACGTGGAGGTCCGCTGGAGCTTCGAGCGTCAGGCGTCCGCACCGCTGCGCGGGGTGGCACCCTGAGGGAGCCGGCTGGCCGGGCTCACCGTTTCCATGCTACCGCGCCGGAAAATCTCGAACTTTCGGCACGAAGCTATGGCGCACGATCAGGTGCGGGTCTCCCGCGCGCTCCTCTCGGTCTCGGACAAGACCGGCCTCGTCGACTTTGCCCGGGCGCTCCACGCCCGCGGCATCGCGCTGGTCTCAACCGGGGGCACGCATCGTGCCCTGCAGGAGGCCGGCCTGCCTGTCACCGAGGTGGCCGATCTCACGGGCTTTCCGGAGATGATGGACGGCCGGGTGAAGACGCTGCACCCGGCGGTTCACGGTGGATTGCTCGCCATCCGCGACAACCCGGAGCATCAGGCCGCGCTCGCCGCCCATGGGATCGGCGCCATCGATCTGCTGGTGGTCAACCTGTACCCGTTCGAGGCCACCATCGCGGCCGACCGGTCGGATGCCGACTGCATCGAGAACATCGATGTCGGCGGCCCGGCCATGATCCGCGCAGCGGCCAAGAACCACGCGGATGTGGCCGTGGTCACCGACGTGTCGGATTATGCCGGCGTGCTGGCCGCACTGGAGGCGCATGACGGCGCCCTGGGCGCGGAAATGCGCCGGAGCCTGGCGCAGAAGGCCTTTGCCCGCACCGCGGCCTACGATGCCGCCATCGCCAACTGGATGGCCGGCCGCTTCGGCACGGATGCGCCGGCCCAGTTCCGCGCCTTCGGCGGCACCCTCGGTCAGGCGCTGCGCTACGGCGAGAACCCTCATCAGGCGGCCGCCTTCTACCGCGCGCCCGGCAAGGTCCGCTCGGGTGTGGCCACCGCCCGGCAGCTCCAGGGCAAGGAGCTGTCCTACAACAACTTCAACGACACGGACGCCGCCTACGAGTGCGTGGCCGAGTTCGATCCGGCCCGGACCGCCGCCGTGGCGATCATCAAGCATGCCAATCCGTGCGGCGTCGCGGAAGGCACCAGCCTGCTCGAAGCCTACGAGCGGGCTCTGAGCTGTGACCCGACCTCGGCCTTCGGCGGCATCGTCGCTCTCAACCGGACGCTCGACGCCAAGGCGGCCAGCAGGATCGTCGAGATTTTCACCGAGGTGATCATCGCCCCGGATGCCACGCCCGAGGCCGCGGCCATCGTCGCGGGCAAGAAGAACCTGCGCCTGCTTCTGGCCGGCGGACTGCCTGACCCGCGGGCCCCCGGCGAGACCGTGCGGACGCTCGCCGGCGGTCTGCTGGTCCAGAGCCGGGATGCGGTGGTCGTCGACGACATGCCGCTCAAGGTCGTCACCAAGCGGGCGCCGAGCGAGGCCGAACTGGCCGATCTCCGGTTTGCCTATCGGGTGGCCAAGCACGTGAAGTCGAACGCCATCGTGTACGCCAAGGCCGGCGCGACGGTGGGAATCGGCGCGGGTCAGATGTCCCGGGTCGATTCCTCGCGCATCGCCGCCTGGAAGGCCGCCGAGGGTGCGAAGCGCCTCGGGCTGTCCCAGAGCCTGGCGGTCGGCTCGGTGGTGGCGTCGGACGCGTTCTTCCCGTTCGCGGACGGGCTGATGGCGGCTGCCGAAGCGGGCGCGACGGCGGTGATCCAGCCCGGCGGTTCGATGCGCGATGCGGACGTCATCGCGGCCGCCGATGCGGCCGGCCTGGCCATGGTCCTCACCGGCCACCGTCACTTCCGGCATTGATCGGGCGGAGTCGGGAGGGTCACGACGTGACGCTCCCGTGCCTCCGTGCCCCAGCATCGCCGAAAGGCCTGTCCGTCGCGCGGCGCCGCCGCGCTTCCGTTAACGATCCGCACGGATTGGGGCGGTCGCGGCGATTTTTGTTCGGGCTGCGATGTCTCTCAGCATTGCCGTGAACAAGCGTGGCCTGGGCCGAAGCTCAGCAATGGATGTCCCGTAACGCCGAATGCTATTTTTTGAGCATTATTGCCGAACAAATACCCCCACCTTTGCGAATATGGGTGGCATCTGCGGAGCGGGTTGATATTTTCTCGGCTGCACGCCATCATTGCCCAGATGTGCGCCGGAAGCTCGTGAGAAGAACTTCCTGGAACGAATCCGGGTTGGGTGACGAGATGGTGGTCGCAGCGCTGTTGTTTCTCGTGGGAGCGCTGATCGGCCGCTCCTATTCGGTGATGATCATCGCCATGACCTCATCGGTGGTCATGTTCGCTGCGATGACCATTTTCATGTCCGTTTACGGCCTCGACCTGCTGCACGTTCTGATTATGCTGGGATACCTGACGGCCCATCAGGCGGGATATCTGCTCGGCGCCTATCTCACCGACTATCCCGAGAACAATCGCGGGCTGTAACCAGCGTCACCACCACCAAACCAGCCGCCCGGCGAGGGTGTTGATCAGCGCCCACAAGCCCAGAGCCACGGCCATCCAGATAATTAGAAGTAGAAGATGCAGCTTCCGATGAGGCTGACGGCGCAAATGTGGCACGACATCGTTCACGATGGAAATCCCAGGGGCCCTGGATCGTAGGGGAACCTTATACGGCCTTGTGCCGCTAAGGTTCCGCCGGGGCGATCGGCGAAAGATTAAATTTCGGACAGTTTCCGGCGGCCGGCAGGTTTGTTGGACGACCGGCATTGGCCGAGAAACGGACTGAAAGTTGCAGTCATTGACTGCTTCCAACGTGATGGTCAGAAATCAGGACATTCCGTGTCGGCCCGCCGTTTCGACGGTGGTGGTTCCGTCTGCCGTCGATACTTGAGACCTCTGTATAGGATCCGCCGCAACGCAATCCGTGACAGACCGCACGGATCGCGATTCCGCCGACGCGTTGCGGGTTCGACACAAGGCGAGAAGGCCCGGCCCACCTTGCGGCCACGACCCGGCACGGGTCTGTGCCCGGCGGCCCTCTGCCCGAAGGGGCGCGGACAGCTCTGTGGAAATGGAAACGCCCAGGCAGTGGGAACTGCCTGGGCGTCGTCGACGCGTGGTTCGTTTGGCCGGTTTGCGCCGCTCAGGTATCCGCGAAGATGTCGCGATCCTTGGTCTCCGGCACGAAGAGGATGCCGATGATCACGGTCGCGACCGCGATGACGATCGGGTACCAGAGGCCGAAATAGATATCGCCGGTCTGGGCCACCATGGCGAAGGCGGTCGCCGGCAGCAGGCCGCCGAACCAGCCGTTGCCGATATGGTAGGGCAGCGACATCGAGGTGTACCGGATCCGGGTCGGGAACAACTCCACCAGCATGGCGGCGATCGGGCCGTAGACCATCGTGACGAAGAGCACGAGGATGAACAGCAGGCCAATCACCTGCGCGACCTGCGGCCGGAAGATGTCGAACGGATTCGACATCTTGACGATCTCAGGATCACCCGCCTTCGGGTAGCCCGCGGCCTGGAGTGCCGCGGTCGTGGCCTTGTTGGCCTCGACGTTGCCCCCCTGCGGATAGGGGATCTCCGTATCGTTGACCCGGATGGTCGTGGGCTGTCCGGCCGCCCCGGCAGCAGTGGTGTAGCGCACCGACGACTTCGACAGGAAGTCGCGGGCGAGGTCACAGGGCGCGGTGAACACCCGGGTTCCGACCGGGTTGAACAGGTTTCCGCAGGCGGCCGGATCGGCCGTCACCGTCACCTTCACGTTCTCGATCGCCGCCTCGAGCTTCGGGTTGGCCGTGGAGGTGATGCCCTTGAAGATCGGGAAGAACGTCGCCGCCGCGATGGCGCAGCCCGCCAGGATGATGACCTTGCGGCCGATCTTGTCGGACAGCCAGCCGAAGACCACGAAGAAGCCGGTGCCGAGGAGCAGCGACCACGCGATCAGCAGGTTGGCGGTATAGCCGTCGACCTTGAGAATCGATTGCAGGAAGAACAGCGCGTAGAACTGGCCCGTGTACCAGACCACACCCTGACCGGCGACGAGGCCGAACAGGGCGATGATCGCGAACTTCGCATTGCGCCATTGGCCGAAGGCCTCGGTGAGCGGTGCCTTCGAGGTCTTGCCCTCGTCCTTCATCCGCTGAAAGGCCGGAGATTCCGACAGCTGGAGGCGGATCCAGACCGAGATGCCGAGCAGCAGCACCGAGACCAGGAACGGGATGCGCCAGCCCCACTCGGCGAAGGCGGCCTCGCCGGTGAAGGTCCGGGTCGCGAGGATCACGAGGAGCGACAGGAACAGGCCCAGGGTCGCGGTCGTCTGGATCCAGCTCGTATAGAACCCGCGCCGGCCGTTAGGGGCGTGCTCGGCGACGTAGGTGGCGGCGCCGCCATACTCGCCGCCGAGGGCGAGGCCCTGGGCGAGGCGCAGGACGATCAGGATGATCGGAGCCGCGATGCCGATGGTGGCCGCGTTGGGCAGGATGCCGACGATGAAGGTCGACAGGCCCATGATCAGGATCGTGATCAGGAACGTGTATTTGCGTCCGACGAGATCACCGATGCGGCCGAAGACCAGGGCGCCGAACGGACGGACGATGAAGCCGGCCGCGAAGGCGAGCAACGCGAAGATGTCGCGCGTGGCGGGCGGATAGGCAGAAAAGAACTGCGCGCCGATGATCGCCGCCAGAGAGCCGTACAGATAGAAATCGTACCACTCGAACACAGTACCGAGCGAGGACGCGAAGATCACCCGCTTCTCGGCCGAAGTCATCGGCCTCGCGGCGTCTCCGGCCCGCGGGATCGCGGTTGCCACAGCCATAAGACACGTCCTCCCAAACGCATATGGGCGGCCCGACGATGGGATCGCCCTTTCCCGGCCCGCTCCCGGGCGGCCCTGCGCAAAGCGCAGATCACCTATGCGTTATCTCAAGGGCGTTGCGGGTCAACCGGTAAAGCGATTGTGAAGAGCCTCATCAACACAGGTGCGCACCGAGTTGTCACCGGAACGACGAAGGGCGCGGCTCGCGCCGCGCCCTCCGCCTGTCCGACGCGTCTGGTTGAGGTCAGTGCGCGTGGGCGCCGGACGCCCCAATGCCCGTCTCGGAGCGCACATACTGCGCCTCGAAGGCGGCCCGCTCGCGCTGGGCCCGGCGGGACTTGTCCATGAGCGACACGACCCAGATCGTCGCGAAGGCCAACGGCATCGAGAACAAAGCCGGGTTGTCGTAGGGGAAGAGCGGGGCCGGGTTGCCCAGCGTCGTCACCCACACGGCTTTCGACAGCACCACCATGATCACCGCGGCGAGCAGGCCGACGAGGCCGCCGGCCAGCGCACCCCAGGTGGTGGTGCCGCGCCACAGGATCGACATGGCCAGCACCGGGAAGTTGCAGCTCGCCGCCACCGCGAAGGCCAGGCCCACCATGAAGGCGACGTTCTGGTTCTCGAACACGTAGCCGAGGTAGATCGCCACGATGCCGATCACCACCGCCGAGATCTTCGACAGGTTGACCTCGTGCTTCTCGGTGGTGCGCCCGCGGGCGATCACCTGGGCGTAGAGGTCGTGGCTGATCGCCGAGGCGCCGGCGAGCGTCAGGCCCGCCACCACGGCCAGGATGGTCGCGAAGGCCACGGCGGAGATGAAGCCGAGGAAGTACGGGCCGCCCACGGCGTTGGCGAGGTTCACCGCCACCATGTTGGTGCCGCCGATCATGTCCTTCAGCTTGTCGAAGGTCCCGGCCGCGCCGAGCTTGAAGTAGACCGGATCGGACATCAGCAGGGCGATGCCGCCGAAGCCGATGATGAAGGTGAGAATGTAGAAGTAGCCGATCAGGCCGGTGGCGTAGAACACCGACTTGCGCGCGGCCTGCGCGTCCGAGACCGTGAAGAACCGCATCAGGATGTGCGGCAGGCCGGCGGTGCCGAACATCAGGCCGACGCCGAGGGAGATCGCCTCCACCGGGTTCGACACGAGTCCGCCCGGCGCCATGATGGCGTCGCCCTTCGGGTGAACCTGCACGGCGTTCGCGAACAGCATCTCGGGGTTGAAGCCGTATTTCAACAGCACTGCGCCCGCCATGAAGGTCGCGCCGCCGAGGAGCAGGCAGGCCTTGATCACCTGCACCCAGGTGGTCGCCTTCATGCCGCCGAAGGCGACGTAGACGATCATCAGGACGCCGACGATGATCACCGCGTAGAGATAGGGCAGGCCGAACAGGAGCTGGATCAGCTTCCCGGCGCCGACCATCTGGGCGATCAGGTAGAACGCCACCACCACGAGGGTGCCCACCGCCGAGATGATGCGGATCGACGTCTGGTCGAGGCGGAAGCTCGCCACGTCCGCGAAGGTGAACTTGCCGAGGTTGCGCAGGCGCTCCGCGATCAGGAACAGCACGATCGGCCAGCCGACCAGGAAGCCCGTGGAATAGATCAGCCCGTCGAAGCCCGAGGTGTAGACGAGGCCGGAGATGCCGAGGAACGAGGCGGCCGACATGTAATCGCCGGCAATCGCCAGGGAGTTGGTCCCCGCCGAGATGCCGCCGCCCGCCGCGTAGAAGTCGGCGGCGGACTTCGTGCCCTTCGCGGCCTTGTAGGTGATCCCGAGCGTCAGCAGCACGAAGAACAGGAACATCAGGATGGCCGGCCAGTTCGTGACCGATTGCTGCACGGCCCCGAGATCCGGGCCGGCGGCATAGGCCGCGCTGGCGGCGATCGTGCCGAGCGTCAGGCCGAGGAGGAGCCGGTTCATCGGGCGACGCTCCGCTTGAGGGCGGCGCTCAGCGCGTCGAAACGCGTGTTGGCCCGGGCCACGTAGACGCCGGTCAGCGCGAAAGCGAACAGGATCACGAAGACGCCCGCGAACAGTCCGAGGGAGGCGGTGCCGCCAACCTTCACGGCGAGCAGCGACTTGTCGAAGGCGATGAGCCCGATGAAGCCGAAATAGACCACCAGCATCAGGATGGTCAGCGTCCAGGCGAAGCGGGTGCGCTCATGGACGAGTTGCTGGAATTCGGGTGTCCGGACAATCCGCTCGACCTGCGGATCGACCTCCGTTCCGAGTGCGCGTGTTCCCGGGGGCGCCGTGCGCCCTCGAAGGCCGAGTGTCGTGCCGCTCATGGCTTTTCCTCCCGCGAGGGCACTCTGGCCCCCCGGTTCATCGCGTTGAAGTTCGTGGTTCTTGTTGGAGACGGGCGCCGCCCCGGCACCCGTCCCGGTCCGAACCCGCGCCGCTATGGCCGCGGCGCGGATGCGATCAGGCCCGGTTCTGCCGGTTCTCGATCAGGTCGTCGACCACGGCCGGCTCGGCCAGAGTCGAGGTGTCTCCGAGCGAGCTGAAATCGTCCTCGGCAATCTTGCGCAGGATCCGGCGCATGATCTTGCCCGAGCGGGTCTTGGGCAGGCCCGGCGCGAACTGGATCAGGTCCGGAGAGGCGATCGGCCCGATATCCTTGCGGACCCAGGTCACGAGCTCCTTGCGCAGGGCGTCGTCGCCCTCCTCGCCGTCGTTGAGGGTCACGTAGGCGTAGATGCCCTGGCCCTTCACGTTGTGCGGGTAGCCCACGACCGCCGCCTCGGCGACCTTCGGGTGGGCGACCAGCGAGGATTCGACCTCTGCGGTGCCCATGCGATGGCCAGAGACGTTGATGACGTCGTCAACGCGTCCGGTGATCCAGTAATAGCCATCCGCATCGCGCCGGGCGCCGTCGCCGGTGAAGTACTTGCCCGGATAGGTCGAGAAGTAGGTCTGCTCGAACCGCTCGTGGTCGCCGTAGACCGTGCGCATCTGGCCCGGCCAGGAATCGGCGATGCAGAGATTGCCCTCGCAGGCCCCTTCCAGAACCTTGCCCTCGGCATCGACCATCTCGGGCGTCACGCCGAAGAACGGCCGGGTTGCCGAGCCGGGCTTGAGTGCGGTGGCGCCCGGCAGCGGGGTGATCAAGATGCCGCCGGTCTCGGTCTGCCACCACGTGTCGACGATCGAACAGCGCTTGTCGCCGACGACGTTGTAGTACCATTCCCAGGCTTCCGGGTTGATCGGCTCGCCGACGGAGCCGAGCACGCGCAGCGAAGCCCGCGAGGTCTTCTTCACCGGCCCCTCGCCGCCGCCCATCAGCGAGCGGATGGCGGTGGGCGCCGTGTAGAAGATGTTCACCTTGTGCTTGTCGATCACTTCCCAGAAGCGGGACGTCGACGGATAGGTCGGGATGCCCTCGAACATCAGCGTCGTCGCGCCGTTGGCGAGCGGCCCGTACACGATGTAGCTGTGGCCGGTGACCCAGCCGACATCGGCGGTGCACCAGTACACGTCGCCCTCGCGGTAATCGAAGACGTATTCATGCGTCATCGACGCGTAGACGAGGTAGCCGCCCGTGGTGTGCACCACGCCCTTCGGCTGACCGGTCGAGCCGGAGGTATACAGGATGAAGAGCGGATGCTCGGCCTCCACCGCCACGGCGGGGCACTCGTCGGTCACCTGCTCGGCGGCCTCGTCGTAATAGACGTCCCGGCCCGCCTCCATGGCGACGCTGCCGCCTGTGCGGCGCACGACGATCACGTGGTCGACGAGATCCGCGTCGAGCCGCTTGATCGCTTCGTCGACATTGGCCTTCAGCGGCACCTTGCGGCCGCCGCGCAGGCCCTCGTCGGCGGTGATCACCAGCTTGGAGCCGCACCCCTGGATGCGCGACGCCAGCGAGTCGGGGGAGAAGCCGCCGAACACGATGGCGTGGATCGCCCCGAGCCGCGCGCAGGCGAGCATCGCGTAGGCGGCCTCCGGGATCATCGGCATGTAGAGCGTGACCCGATCGCCCTTGCCGACGCCGCGGTTACGCAGGACGTTGGCCATCCGGCAGACCTGCGCGTGCAGCTCCCGGTAAGTGATGTGCTTCGACTCGTCGGGATTGTCGCCTTCCCAGATGATCGCGGTCTGGTCGCCGCGGGTCTCCAGATGACGGTCGATGCAGTTATGGGCGACGTTGGTCTTGCCGTCTTCGAACCACTTGATCGAGACCTTGCCGGGCTCGAAGCTGGTGTTTTTCACGGTGGAGAACGGCGTCATCCAGTCGATGCGCTTGCCGTGCTCGGCCCAGAACGCATTCGGATCGGCGACGGACGCCGCATACATCTCTTGATACTTGGAATCGTCGACGTGAGCGCCCTCACGCCACGCGTCCTTCACCTCGATGACCTTGCCTTGCATGGCGTTCCATCCCTGATTGGTGCCCGATCGTATCGCGGTGGCGGCCGCGCAGCCAGGACTTCCAAAGTAATGTAGCCTACAATTTACGATGAAGATATGATCGCGGTTTCGCGCGCGCTCAGATCAAGTCCCGTAAATAAATTGGGCACAATGTAAGAGCTGATTGAGGCTTCGATGCTGCGCTGTCAAGCGCGGGGAGCCTGGCGAACGATCACCCGCCGTCCTCTGTTTCCGCCCCCGGACGATGGCCGGTACAGGGGCGCGCTTTCGGGGACGCGTCGGCCCTCGATCGGCCAGGGACCTATCCGTTCGCCATCCGTCGCGTCGGCATGATGATTTCCACGAGCGTGCCGTCTTCCGGGCGTGCGGAGAGCTGGAGGCGGCCGCCGTTGGCCTCCACCAGGGCACGCGGCAGTGCCAGCCCGTCCTCGACGGATTCCTTCGGGTCTTCCACCCGCGGAGCAGGCCCGGCGCCGGTACCGCGCACCCGCAGGGCAACGGCCGCCCGTTCTGCCGACCCGGTAGAAACGATGATCTGGCTTCCGGCGGCGGAGCGTCGGATCGCGTTCTCGATGACGAGGCTGGCCGCGCGGCTGACCGAGCGCTCGTCGGCTTCCAAGTCGCCGAGATCGGTGGAGAAGCTCGTCCGCATGACGACCCGGCCCCGCGCTGCCTCGCCCTGAAGGCGGGCGACGCAACCCGCCACGACGTCGTTGAGGTCGAGAGCGCGGGGTTCGAGGCGCAGCGAACCGGCCTCGACTGCGGCAAGATCCAGAAGCTTGCCGACCCGTTCCAGGATCGTCTCGCCCGACGCTTTGATCTCCGCCAGGCAGTCCCAGTAGCGCGTGTCGCCGAGGGGCCCGAAGGGCTCCTTCAGCATCGCGTTTGCCAGATCGATCATCCCGGTGACGGGGCCGCGCACGGCGCCGTCAAGCCGGCTCAAGGCCTCTCCGCCGCCCGGCACGGTTTCCGGGCGACTGGCTGCGCCCGCCTCTCCGGGCGCCGCGCGACCGGCATGGTCGAGCGTGACCACCCGTCGTCCAAGAGGCCCCGCGACGGCGAGCGACATCGGCTTGCCGGCCAGGACAATGGAGCGCCGCTCCGGGGCCGCCCCGCGCAGGGCATCGGCGATCGTCAGGACGCTCTGACGGTCGAACAGGCTGACGAAACTGCCGCCGACGACCTCGCGCGGATCGCATCCGAACAGGCCGGCCGCGGCGTGGTTCAACGCGACGATGCGGCCGGCCCCGTCGACGGTGACGACCCCGATCTCCAGTGCGTCTAGGGCCGCCTCGGCACGGGCCGTCCGTTCCGTCTGGGCGGCGCGGGCGAGGCGCTCGGCGGTGAGCGCATCAGCGACATCAGCCTCATCGACCGGGCGTGCGATCAGGCACGTCGCAGCGGCGCCTGCCCAGCTGAAGGCGCCGCTCAGAAGTTCCACCGGACGCGTATGGCCCTCGACCGACTTCACCGTGGTCCGGCGTGCCGCGTCGCCAAGCGTGTTGCCAAGCGCATCGCCAAGCGCGTCCGAAGGCGGCAGACCCGGGAGAAGTCCGGAGAGCCCGGTGCGGGCGAGGCTCGGCAGGTCGGGATGGCCTGTCAGATCCAGAAAGCCGCGATTGGCGGCGACGATGGTGCCGTTGTGGTGGATCAGCGTCGGCAGCGGCAGACCCGCGAGAAGGTCGGCCTGCGGAGGAGCGGCCACATCGACGGGCTGCTCGACACTGGCCCCGTCGGTTTCCGTGCTGGCCTCCTCGGAGACCACGGGCAGTTCCACCGGATTGGTCTGCGGCGCGGGGAACGGCATCACCGCGCCGCTCTCGGCCTTCGGCGCCCCTGATTCAGGATCGACCTCATCGCCGGCATAGCGTGCGCCCAGCGCCCGGGCGATTTCCCGGAAGGCGGCATGCTCATCAGTCGAGAGCGGTGTCGCGATGAGATCCGGCGCAGGCGCGACCGGCCTTTCGACTTCGACGGGCGCGGGGATAGGCGACGCGGGTGCCGAAACCGAAGATTCCGGCGTCGACGCCGCGGGCTCGGCGACCTTAATCACGTTCGGCGCGCTCCGGATCAGGCCGAACCCGCCGAAGCCGGAGAACGCCGCATCGCCCCGCCCCAGAGGGGCGCCGGAGAGATCGACCCGGAACGGCCCGGTGCCGGCATCGAGCACCGCCGATTCGCCGCGGAAGGTTCGCCGGTCGCGCAGGGCCGTCAGCACCGAGTCGGCTTCGGACAGGAGGCCTGTCGCCGCCATGTCCTGCCACCGCTGCCCCACGAGGCCCGCGAGGGCCTCCGGCCCGGTGAGGGTGGTCAGGACACCCGCGGCATCGATGCGCCACAAGAAGCGGTTGTCCCGCCCCATCGAGGATGGCGTCGCCTGCGGATGCGCCGGCGGCGCGCTTGCGCTCGCCGGGGGCGCGACGGGGCGGACCGGCCGGGCGCGGGCGGCGGTCACGGGCGTGGTCGGTACCACGAGGATGGCGGGACGACCGTCCGCCTGAGTTCCACGCGCCAGCCAGCACAGTGCCGGGGGGGCGATGCGGCGGACATCCAGGCGCAGGCGCGCGAGGCGGGGCGCGGCGTCCCCTGCGGTCGCGGCAACAATCTGACGGATCAAACCGACGAGCGCGGAGCCGGTCAGGGTGTCGGCCAAGGGCGCCGCCGCATCGGACGCGTACAGGATCTGCCCCGCCGACGGGTCGACCACGAAATGCACGGTGTCCCGAGCGCCGAGCGTGGCGGCCAGGGCCGGCACGCGCGCCCAGGCCGCGAAGGCAGTCGCCAGCCCGGGCTGGGCTGCACCGGCCATCGGTGTCACTGTCGTCTCCAAAGCCCGCGACCTCGAACCCAAACGCGATCCGTCACGTTCCATGGGCTCGCTTTGCCCGAGAAACGCCCGTGACCGTAGCCCTATTGTAAACTCCCTTGCGCCGCGACGCTGGACTCTGGGCGCAACCGTCACACGTTTACGTCATGGCAACCTTAACGCCATGGGCGTGGGTGGCATAAGGCGGCGAATCAGATATTGTGCACCGCACAAAGCGCCATCCACAGAGCAATCAAGAGAGGAGACGTAGAATGAGCAACCCCCCGAATTACGAAGTCCCGGCCGAGATGCGTGACTTTGCTGAGAAGAGCGTCGAGCAGGCCCGCAAGGCCTTCGACAGCTTCATCGGCGCGGCCCGCCGCACGGCCGATACCGTGCAGGGTTCGGCCGAAATGGCCCGATCCAACGCGCTGGACGTCTCCTCGCGCGGCTTCGAGTATGCCGAGCAGAACGTGAACGCGGCCTTCGATCTCGCCCAGAAGCTGGTTCGCGCCAAGGACGTTCAGGAGGCCATGCAGCACCAGGCTGAGTTCGTGCGCAGCCAGTTCGCCGCCATCCAGGCGCAGGCCAAGGAGTTCAGCGGTCTCGCGCAGAGCGCGATGCAGCAGGGCGCCGAGCGTGCCAAGTCGGCGATGCAGCAGGGGGCCGACGAGGCCCGCAAGGCCATGGAGCAGGGCCAGGACGCCGCCAAGCAGACGGCCCAGGACGCCCAGGACGCCGCCGAGCGCGCGACGCACTGAGGCCTGCACCGATCAACGGGGCTGCGACCCGTTCCCGGGCTCCGGGGGCGGGTCGTCTCGTTTTCGCCGGTATTGCCGCCGAGAGCCGCCGGGCGGACGCGTTGAGTCCGCGCCGAGCGAAGGAATCAGGGATGCGCCTTACTGTTTCGGGCCGATCCGGCCTGCGTGGTCCGTTCCGGCTCGCGATCGCCGCGCTGGCGCTCGCGGCCGCGTTGCCGGCCGGCGCGGCGCGGGCCCAATATTACGACGATCCGGGTTACGACGGCGAATACCGGCCTGTCCCCCGCCGGGCGCAGCGCGCCCCCGTCGGTTACAACTGCGATGCGGTCCAGCAGGGCATCACCGGACCGAAGCCGTTCTCGTGTCCTCTGCCCGGCCCGCGGCCCCTCGGCGTGCGCTGCTTCTGCGACATGCCGATCGCCTCGTTCAGCCCGCCGCAGACCGCTGTCGGGCGCGTCGTCCCGTAACGGAACGGGCCGCGCACACGGATGGGTGGCGCGGCCGGTCTCGTGGGGTCGGGGTCCGGCGAGGATGGTCCCGCCGGATCGAACTTAGTTCAGAACGACGACCTTGGCGCCGACCTTCACACGCTCGTAGAGATCGGTGACGTCGTCATTGGTCATCCGGATGCAGCCCGACGACACCGCCTGACCGATCGTGTCCGGCTCGTTGGAGCCGTGGATGCGATACTCGGTGCTGCCGATATACATGGCACGGGCGCCGAGCGGGTTCTCGATGCCGCCGGCCATGTAGCGCGGCAGGTCGGGACGGCGGGCGATCATGGCCTTCGGGGGCGTCCACGACGGCCACTCGCGCTTGGCGGTGATCTTGTTGGTGCCGCTCCAGCTGAAGCCCGGGCGACCGACGCCGACGCCGTAGCGGATCGCCTGACCATCGCCCAGAACGAAGTACAGGCGGCGCTCGGCGGTGGAGACCACGATGGTGCCGGGCGCGTAGGGCGCGTTGAACGCCACGACCTCACGGGGGATCGGCTGGACCTGCGCCTGCGGCGCCGCCTGCACGCCCTGACCATAGCCCGGGGCGTAAGTGCCCTGGTAACCGTACTGTCCCTGATCCGAGTAGTACTCGTCGGAGCCGTCCGTACCGAAGGGATCGTACGACGAAGCGGCGAGGGCTGGCGTTGCGGCAAGAACAGCCACGCCGAGGAGCGCGCCGAGTGCGGTGACCGAGGTCTTCATGAGTGGCCTGCCTGTGCGATAACCTTTGCCTTTACAAGCGTGAGCATAGGCAGGCAGTTCCACACATCCGCCATGAATTTGCTGTTGGGCGGAATACGCAGGGCCGCTCGACCGTGCGGTGCGCCGCGGCTCGTGCCAGGGCCCGCGGCTTGCTCAGGTCACCTCGTCGGTGTGTATGTCGAACCGTGCGAGGTGGGCGTAGCCGAAATTGGTCGAGATCGCGCAGTCGGTGGCGTCGCGGCCGCGGGCCATGACGATGCGGCCGATCCGGGGCCGGTTGTGGCGGGCGTCGAACGTGTACCAGCGCGGCCCGTCGGGCCCGTGGAGGTAGACCTCGAACCACGCGGAGAAGTCCATCGGCGCCGGATCCTTCGGCACGCCGATGTCGCCCAGATAGCCGGTGGCATAGCGCGCCGGGATGTTCATGCACCGGCACAGGGCGATCGCCAGATGCGCGAAGTCCCGGCAGACACCCTCGCGCTGCATGAAGGCGTCATGCGCACTCCTCGTGGCATCGGCGCGTTGGTAGTCGAAGCGGATCCGCTCGTGCGTGTAATCGACGATGGCCTGGACGCGTGCCCAGCCCTCCGGCGTGGTGCCGAACAGCGACCACGCCGTCTGCGAGAGCCTGTCGGTGTCGCAATAGCGCGAGCCCAGCAGGAAGATCAGGACATCGTCGGGCAGATCTTGGACCGGGATCTGGCGGGCCTCCGGCACGACCGGATCGGGCAGCCCCGTATCGTGAACGGTGAGGTCCGTCGAGATCGTCAGCTGTCCGGGCGGCGCGACGATCCGGTGGCAGATGTTGTCGAAGGCGTCGCGGTATTCGCGAGCCTGGAGCGGCGGATCGAAGCCGATTCCATTCGGGGTCGTCACGTCCTGCATCCGTGAAGGATGGACGCTGAGCATCAAAATCATCGGTGTTGGCTGCGACAGCGTGAACGCAATCTCGAAACCCGTCCTGATCTTCATCGCGGCCACCTTGCTCTGTCGCCTTCCGCGCGCACTCGCCGCGCATGCCTGTCCCGGATCCGGATGCTCACCCGTGCTCAACGCGCGAGGGGCGTCGGCAGCCCTTGCAGGCTGTGGGCCGTCGTCCCGTCGGCGGGCAATTCCACCACGTTGACATCGACGCGCATGCCGAGATCGTCGCTGCTGAGGCCGAAGAAGGAGCCGTGCAGCGGAACGGCCTGAGCGGGGTCGCGGGCCACCGCCACGCGGATCAGGTCGCGGTTGCCGACGATGCCGTTGGTCGGGTCGAACTCGACCCAGCCCGCGCCCGGCAGGTAGACCTGCAGCCACGCATGGGTGGAGCCGCCGCCGACGTGGCGGGCGCGGTCGTTCCGGGGATTGTAGAGATATCCGGAGACGAAACGGGCGGCCATGCCCAGCGCGCGCACGCCCTCCATCATCAGCACGGCGAAGTCCCGGCAGGATCCGAGCTTCGTGCGCAGCGTCGTCAGCGGATCCTGCACGCCCTTCTCGGCACGGGCCAGATAGGTGAAGTTCGCGCGTACGCTGCGCGTCATGGCGGCCAGCAATTCCTGCGTGGGGATGCGTCCCTGAGGCGGCAGGAAGCTTCGCGCCCAGGCATCGACCTCGTGGCGCGGGTCGGGCCATTGCCGCTCGATCGAGCGGGCGAGATCCGGCATGTCCTCGGCACCGTAGCCGAACGGATAGTGCGTCGCGTGCGGTGCGAGCGGGAACACCGGCGCGTGTTCCGGCGTGTGGTCGAGGGTGATGCCGCAATCGAAGGTCAGGACTTCGGCGCGGATGTCGAAGGTCGTGACGGCCACACAATTTCCGAACACGTCGAACAGCCAGCGCTGGGAGGCCGGTTCGGGCGTGATGTCGAGGGTCGCCGCGATCAACCGCTGATCGTAGCTGTCGCGCGGCCGGAACATGATCCGGTGCTCACCGAAGGCGACCGGCCGTCGATACCGGTAAGTCGTGCGGTGGCGGACAGACAGGATCGGCAACGTCACAGTCTCCCGGCTCGTGCCGACACGACCGGCGGTCATGCAAGGGCCGGGCCTTCCCGGTCCGCATCGTGCAGCGACGATACGGGTCCGACGGCCCGCGCAGATCCGGGCTCACGATCCGTCCGGACTTCCGGCCCTGCCGTCAGGCGCGGGTGACGCGTCCGGGCTCTGCCGGATGGTTCGAGAGCGACGATGAACGGGCTCGGGGGAGGCCGCCGGCTCTCAAACGACCGGAGGGGCCGGATCGGAAGTGGCGCGCTCGGCTTCGACCAGCACGTCCAGGGGGCGCCAGGGCTTGGCGATGAACACGGCCTCGGGCGGCATCTCCGGCCGCGGCAGGCCGTGCCCGGAGGTGATCACCAGCCGGGCCCGCGGCCACAAGGTCGCCACCGCGCGGGCGAGCTGGAGGCCGTCCATATGGCCGGCCAGCCGGACATCGGCGAAGACCAGGGCGACGTCGCCGCCGCGTGCCTGAAGGACCGACAGCGCAGCCTCGGCGCTGTCGCAGCCGACCACGTCGAGTTCCGTCTCTTCGAGCAGGGTCTCGGCCAAGGCCCGAATCGCGGGATCGTCCTCGACGACGAGGGCGACGCGCCGCGGATCGGTCTCGGCCGCCACGGCGACCGGCCCGGCTGCGGCGACCCTGTCGTCCTCGGTCTGCCGGACGCGGCGCACCAGCGCGGCGAGGTGCTCCGGCATGCCCTCGGACACCAGATCATCGTAGAACGACGCCAGTGTCTGACCGATCTGGTCGAGAGGAATACCTGGCGACAGCGTGTCATTGAGCGGCAGGGGCGCGCTCGTTCCGTGCTTTTTCAAGGACTTCCCCCGAAGTCGAACGTCGTGCCGCTCAAGGAGGCGGCGCTTGAGGAGGAAAGTCGGCAATCCGCCCCTGGTTGCGCGCGACGTTGGGAATCCCGCATCGCACCCGCCGCCCGTTACGGCGTGGCGAGGCCCAGGTCGGCGTCGGCGTAAGCCATGATCCCGGACACTTCGCGGACGTTCTGATAGCGCGTGCCGCGGGTGCTCATCATCGCCTCGAACTTCTCGTGGACCTGTGCCACCGACAGGCTCATCGGCTTGCGGTGACGTCCGCGCCCGACGAAGCGCCCGGCGGCGAAGAAGATCGAGCGGTTGGCCCGGGCCGGGCCCGGAAGCAGGGCCGCCGCGGCGGCGGCCGGCTTGTTCACGACGTTGGCGAGGAACTCCCCGGCATCGTCCGGCCCGAGGAAGTGGGCGAGGTAGACCTCGCCGAGGGTCAACTCGCGGCCGATGCGCAGGGCGATGCGGGCGGCGTCGCGCTTCAGCATCTCGCCGGCCATCAGGGCCGACAGGTACGGGTCGCGGCGCAGCTCCAGCACACGGGCGCGTTCCGCCTGATCGGCGATCACCGGCCGGTCGTTGGCGTCGGACGTGATCGACGCGGCCTCCTTCTCCAGCCCGTATTTGGGCCCGAAGTCGCGGACCACACCGAGCCAGGTCCGCTCAATGAACTGAAAGAGGCCCGTCGCCGAGGAAGTCTTGGCCTGAACGGCCGTGACGAAGCTCGACTCCTTGTCGGCAACTGCCATCAGCAGCACCGGATCGGTCTGAACGGCCTGGGCCGCCCGCACGATCGTCTGCACCAAGTGGCGCCGGATCTTCATCGGGCCGAATTCGAGAATGTCGTTGGGGTCGCCGGCGGCGCTCTCGGAGAGAAGGAAGTCGTACGACACGCGGTCGACCGTGTTGGAGCCGAGATCGGTGTCGAGATCGTGCACGGGGGCGAAACTGGAGGCGGCGCGGAGCGGCGTCTGGTCGAGCTCGGTATTCAGGGCGACTGTGTGGATGCGCGGGCGCGGCATCGGGAGTTCGGTAGCGGCTTCCGCCGTGGACACGGCCGGCGACAGGCCGACCTTGGCGAGATCCACGCCCGATCCGATCAGCGCGGCGCTGAGGCCGCCGGCGATCATCGACACGGTGAGCAGCGAGCGGAACAGCGCGGGGCGGCTGCCATGGGCACGGCCCAGCATGGGCTGTGCGGCGATCACGTCGGCGCGGTTCGAGCCGAAATGGCTCTGCTTGCCGGTGATGGTCCTCGGCGATCCGACCGTGCGGCCCTGCATCGTTATCCCGACTCTCCACACGCCGTTGTGGCGCTACGGACTCACCATCGCTTGACAGATGTGGCGACAACACGGCCGTGCTTGTGGCCGAGTTGCGGCGTCCCGGGGAGATTTCGGGGCAGGCCGCCCGTGACTCGCGCGGCATCCCTCCTTAAGAGGGCGCCATGCGGGCGCCGGGCGGATGACGCGCGGCCGCCCTTTCCCGTCCGTCCTGCCAGAGTCAGCCCCGATGAGCGGCGTCAACGAGATCCGGTCGACCTTCCTCGACTACTTCGCCAAGGCGGGACACGAGGTCGTGCCCTCCTCGAGCCTCGTGCCGAAGAACGATCCGACGCTCATGTTCACGAACGCCGGCATGGTGCAGTTCAAGAACGTCTTCACGGGGATGGAGAAGCGCGCCTACGACCGGGCGACGACGGCGCAGAAATGCGTGCGGGCCGGCGGCAAGCACAACGACCTCGACAATGTCGGGTACACGGCACGTCACCACACCTTCTTCGAGATGCTCGGCAACTTCTCGTTTGGCGACTATTTCAAGGACCGGGCGATCGAGCTGGCCTGGACCCTGATCACGAAGGAATTCGGCCTCAAATCCGACAGGCTCCTCGTCACCGTCTACGCCGACGACGACGAGGCCGCCGGCCTGTGGAAGAAGATCGCCGGCTTCCCGGACGAGAAGATCATCCGGATCGGGACCTCCGACAATTTCTGGCAGATGGGCGATACCGGCCCCTGCGGTCCCTGCTCGGAGATCTTCATCGACCAGGGTCCGGCGCTGCAGGGCGGGCCGCCCGGCTCTCCGGACGAGGACGGCGACCGGTTCCTGGAGTTCTGGAACCTCGTGTTCATGCAGTACGAGCAGCTGGAGCCGGGCGTCCGCAACCCGCTGCCGCGGCCGTCGATCGACACCGGCATGGGCCTGGAGCGCATGGCGGCGATCCTCCAGGGCGTCCACTCGAACTACGACACCGACCTGTTCCGCGCCCTCATCGACGCCGTGGCCCACGCCGTGTCGCGGGCGCCGGAGCCGGCAACGCTCGCATCCTACCGGGTGATCGCCGACCATCTGCGGGCGGCCTCCTTCCTGGTGGCCGACGGCGTGCTGCCCGGTAACGAAGGGCGCGGCTACGTGCTGCGGCGGATCATGCGCCGCGCCATGCGCCACGCCGAGATCCTGGGCGCCCGCGAGCCCACCATGTTCCGCCTCGTCCCGACGCTGGTGCGCGAGATGGGCCAGGCCTATCCGGAGTTGATGCGGGCCGAGAGCCTGATCGCCGAGACCCTGAAGCTGGAGGAGACCCGCTTCCGCCGCACCCTCGAGCGGGGCCTGACGATCCTCGACGCCGAGAGCCGCGATCTCAAGCAGGGCGACAAGCTCTCCGGCGAGACCGCGTTCACCCTTTACGATACCTACGGCTTCCCCCTCGACCTGACGCAGGACGCCCTGAAGGCCCGTGGCATCGGCGTCGATACCGACGCCTTCTCGGCGGCGATGCAGCGTCAGAAGCAGGCGGCCCGCGAGGCCTGGAAGGGCTCGGGCGAGGCGGCCACCGAGACGGTGTGGTTCGGCTTGCGCGAGCGCGTCGGTGCCACCGAGTTCCTGGGCTATGAGACCGAGACGGCCGAGGGCATCGTCACGGCGCTGCTGCGCGACGGCGCCGAGGTGCAGAGCCTTGACGCCGGCCAGACCGGCCTCATCCTCGTCAACCAGACGCCGTTCTACGGGGAATCGGGCGGCCAGGTCGGCGATACCGGCCTGATCCTGGCGCCGGGCGTGCGGGCGCGGGTGACCGACACCCAGAAGAAGCTCGGCGACCTGTTCGTCCACTACGTGACCGTGGAGGAGGGAAGCTTGGGCCTCGACCAGCCGGTAGAGCTCAAGGTCGACCATGTCCGCCGCAAGGCGATCCGGGCCAACCACTCGGCCACCCATCTGCTGCATGAGGCTCTGCGGCAGGTGCTGGGTGATCACGTCGCGCAGAAGGGCTCGCTCGTGAGCCCCGATCGTCTGCGTTTCGACATCAGCCACCCGAAGCCCATCGAGGCGGATGAACTCGCCCGGGTGGAGGACATCGCCAACGCCGTGCTGCTGCAGAACGCGCCGGTCGTGACCAAGCTGATGGCCGTGGACGACGCCATCGCGTCGGGCGCCAGGGCGCTGTTCGGCGAGAAGTACGGCGACGAGGTGCGGGTGGTCTCGATGGGGCTGCCGATCGACGAGGAGGCCGCGCAGGGCCGGCCGAAGACCTTCTCGGTCGAACTATGCGGCGGCACCCACGCCGGGCGCACCGGCGACATCGGAGCGATCACCATCGTGGGCGAGAGCGCGGTGGGGGCCGGCGTGCGCCGGATCGAGGCTCTTACGGCCGACGCGGCGCGTCATCATCGGGCCGAGGAGGCCCGGACCCTGGCGGCGCTGGCCGGCATTCTCAAGGCTCCAGTCTCCGAGGCGCCCGATCGTCTGACGTCATTGATGGAGGATCGGCGGCGCCTGGAGCGTGAACTGGCCGAGACCCGCCGGAAGCTCGCCATGGGCGGCGAGGGTGGTCCGGGCTCGGGCGCTCAGCAAACTGAGATCGGCGGCGTGGCCTTCCGCCGCTCGGTGGTGGAAGGGCTCGACATGCGCGACCTCAAGCCGATCGTCGATGAGGAGAAGAAGCGTCTGGGCTCCGGCATCGTGGCGGTGGTCGGCGTCGCGCCGGACGGCAAGGCGGGTCTGGTCGTTGGCGTCACCGACGACCTGACCGGTCGCTACGATGCCGTCGGGCTCGTGCGGGCTGGAGCGGGCGCGCTCGGCGGCAAGGGAGGCGGAGGCCGGCGCGACATGGCGCAGGCCGGCGGGCCGAACGGAGCCGGAGCCGAGGCCGCCCTTGACGCCATCGCGCAGGCTCTCACCGAAGCGGCCTGAGACGCGCCCGCAAGGAACCGCGCCGTCTCCGGTGCGGCCGTGGAGGCGAGCGGCGGGATGGTCGGGGTCCCGCCCTCGGCGGCTTACGTGTTTCCGCCGACGCCGCCGCCCTGCGGTGTCGCCCGCGACGGGGGATTGGCGTTGCCCGCTGCGGCCAGATCGGTCGCCATCCTGTCGCCCAGACGATTGGTCGGGCAGTAGGTCCCGGTCGCGGCGTTACCGGTAGCGTCGCTCTGCTTACTCACAACGCCCGAGGCGCGGGCGCGACTGTGCCTGGACTGGGTCCGGCGCGAGGGCGGGCAGGCCAACGAGGCGGGCGAGGAGGGGCTGGGTCACGAAGCCCCCGTTTCGGTTTCTGACCCACGCGACCTCAGCGGCGCAGACCCGATCCTGCATCGTTGCAGCGCCGGCGCCGGCCTGCGGGGGCCTCGGTTATTTGACGCGCGTCCAGGTCTGCTGCTTGCAGAATACGCTCATCACGCAACCGGAGACTTCGAGCGTATCCGGGCCCGTGAGCTTCAGCGAACCGGAATAGGTCTTGCCGTCGTTCGGATTGTAGAGGGAACCCGAGTAGCCGCCGCCTTGGGGTTGACGCGCGTCGAGGATCTGAACGCCCACGACGCTGCGACCGCGCAAGGCCGGATCCGGGTTCTTCGCGTCGAGTCCCTTCCCCGGTGCGCTGACGATCGTCCCGCAGAAGCCGCTCCCGCAGGGCGTGATCCGAACGCGGGAGCTGCCGGTCTCCGTGAGCCAGAAGCCAGCCGGGTCGGCCGCCAGAACCGGACCGCACGCCGTGCCCATCGCGAGCAGTGTCAGAATCGAGCGACGAAGCCTCGAACCCATCCCTGGTCCTCTCCTGTCCAGAATGCGGATGGGTACTTAGCGCGATGCTCGGGGCAGCGCACTGCCCAGATAAGTCTCGACCACCTCGCAGAACGGCTCGCCGGCGGCAGTCGAGAGCACGGCATCGATCTCGAAGAGCGGATCGTCGGGGCCCGGATCCGTGCGCTGGTCCGGCGCGCGAACCGCGACGGTGTCGCGAACCGGGGCGAGGGGACGCACGACCCGGCCGAAGGGCGTCCGCGTGCTGTCCAGCGTCGCGTTCATCTCCGGCGTGAGGCGTGCGGGCACATACCAATTGTCCGCTTCCGACAGGACGCGGTCGCCGCAGGCGAGGCGGACCCGGCGATAGCGCACGGGCTCGTCCGGCCCGATCGCCAGCCGCGCCCGCTGCACCGCCGTCAGAGGCTTGTCCGCCACCGGTATCCGCTCGGCGACGAGGTGAGGATCCCCCGCAAGCTTGTGGTCGGCACACCAGCTTTCGAGGGCGAAGGTCGCGCTGTGAGCCGCGAGAATGCGGCTCCGCAGCGAGGCGATGAGCGCCTGCGGGCTTTCAGCCGGCGCCGGCGCGGCGGCAGGACCGGACACGGACGCCCCATCGCGCGCAGAGCTTGGTGACCCGGTCATCGGGACAAGCGCCGCCAGAGCCACGCGCAGCGCCCACCGGCGGAATGCGGGCTGCCGGGTTCGACGGCCGTCGCGCGTCGATCGATCCCGTGCCAAGTATGGCGAAATACAGAGGGCATGGCGGAAAGACTTTCCGGTGTGCCACAGCATCTCGAGCCATGTCCTCCCAGTCGAAATACCAGGTCTTCGCCGATCGCCGCGGCGTCGAGGCCCGGCAGAACGTGCTGACTGGGCTGTTTCCTGGCCGAGTCGGCGACGCGGGCCAAGATCTATACAAGACGCGTCCATCCGTCGAGCTGCCCGCCGCCTGGCGGACCCGTCCCCTGGCGAAGATGATCCTACCGGCGCCCGACCGGCGGCAGGTCGGTGCAGAGCCCGAGGCCGGCTTCGGCCGCGAGGCCGATCGTCTCGCCGAGGGTCGGATGGGGATGGATGGTCCGGGCGATGTCGGTGGCATCGGCGCCCATCTCGATTCCCAGCGCGACCTCGCCGATCATGTCGCCCGCGCTCGGGCCGACGATGGCGCCGCCGACAACGCGCTTGGTCTGCGCATCGAACAGCAGCTTCGTCAGACCGTAATCGGCGCCGTTGGCGATGGCCCGGCCCGAGGCCGCCCAGGGGAAGCGGGCGACCTCCACGGCCCGCCCCGAGGCCTTGGCCGCCGTTTCCGTCAGGCCCACCCAGGCGATCTCGGGATCGGTGTAGGCCACCGAGGGGATCACGGCGGCATCGAAGCCGGCCCTGTGGCCGGCGGCCACCTCGGCGGCCACGTGCCCCTGGTGGACGGCCTTGTGGGCGAGCATTGGCTGCCCGTTGAGATCACCGATGGCGAGAATATGCGGCACGTTGGTCCGCATCTGCGCGTCCACGGGCACGAAGCCGCCATCCAGCACCACGCCGGCGGCGTCGAGGCCCAGGTTCGCGCCGTTCGGACGACGCCCCGCGGCCTGGAGCACGAGGTCGTAGGTCTGCGGCTCGGCCTCGCCAGCAATCGATACGGCGATGCCCTCCGGTGTCGCCTCTGCCGCCATCACCTCCGTACCCGTGCGGATCCGGTCGAAGCGGTGCGCGTTCCGCTTCATCCAGACCGCCACGAGATCCCGGTCGACGCCCTCCAGCAGGTTCGGCAGGCGTTCGACCACGTCGACCCGGGCGCCCAGTGCGCTGTAGACGGTCGCCATCTCCAGCCCGATGATGCCACCGCCGATCACCAGCAACCGGCGCGGCACAAAGGGCAGCTCCAGCGCCCCCGTGGAATCCACGATGCGGGGATCGTCCGGCAGCATCGCCAGGGCCACCGGCGACGAGCCCGCGGCCACGATGGCGCTGGCGAAGGTGACGTCGCGCGTGTCGCCACCATGCAGCGCCACCGAGACCGCGCTCGGGCCCGTGAAGCGTGCGGTCCCGCGGATCACCTCGACCTTGCGCTGGCGCGCCATCTGGGCGAGGCCGTCCGTGAGGCGCCGGACGGTGCCGGCCTTGAAGCTCCGGAGCTTTTCCAGGTCGACCGTCGGAGCGCCGAAGCTGATCCCGTGCGCGGCCAGCCGGACGGCCTCCTCGGTCACTGCAGCCACGTGGAGCAGCGCCTTCGAGGGAATGCAGCCCACGTTGAGGCAGACGCCGCCGAGGGTCGCGTCACGCTCCACCAGGATCACCCGCTGCCCGAGATCGGCGGCCCGGAAGGCGGCCGAGTAGCCGCCCGGTCCGCCGCCGATCACCAGGAGGTCGCAGCCCGCCTCCGCCTGCGGCTTCGGTGGCGGCGCGGCGGGGGCCGGCGCAGGTGCCGGCTCGGTGCGCACCTCGGGCGCCTCCACCGTAAGGCGGGCGACGAGGGTGCCGGCCGAGACCGCGTCGCCGAGGCCGACCAGCATCTCCACGAGGCGGCCCGCTGCCGGGGAGGGGATGTCCAGCGTCGCCTTGTCGGATTCGACCACCAGCAGGGTCTGGTCCTTTGCGACCGGCTGGCCGGGCGCCACCGGGATCTCGATGACGGGCACGTCGGCGTAATCCCCGAGATCGGGGACGCGGATGTCGAGGGTCTCGGGCATGGCGGTGGCGGTCACAGGAGGGCGCGGCGGAGGTCCGAGAGGACCGACGCCACATGGCCGAGGAAGCGGGCGGCGGCGACGCCGTCCACGACGCGGTGGTCCCAGGAGAGGCTCAAGGGGAGGATCAGGCGCGGCTGGAAGGCTTTGCCGTCCCACACCGCCTCGGTGCGCGAGCGCGCCGCGCCCAGGATCGCGACCTCGGGGGCATTGATGATCGGCGTGAAGCCGTCGCCGCCGATGCCGCCGAGCGACGAGACCGAGAAGCAGCCGCCCTGCATGTCCGAGCCCGGGAGGGTTCCTGCCCGGGCCTTCTCGGCCATCGCGGCCATCTCGGTGGCGATCTCGATCAGGCCCTTGCGGTCGCAGTCGCGCACCACCGGCACCATCAGGCCCTTCGGCGTGTCCACCGCGAAGCCGACATGGACGTAGTCCTTCAGGACCAGCTCGCCGCCCGCCAGGGAGGAATTGAAGCGCGGGTAGGCGCGCAGCGCCGAGGCCGCCGCCTTGATCAGGAAGGCCACCATGGTGACCTTCGCGGGCGGCGTGCGGGTCTCCGTGTTCAGGCCGACCCGGAACGACTCGATCTCGGTGACGTCGGCCCGGTCGAAATTGGTCACGTGCGGGATCGTGAGCCAGTTGCGGCTGAGATTGGCCCCCGAGAGACTCTGGATGCGCGACAGCGGTTCGCGCCGGACCGGGCCGTATTTGGCGAAGTCCACGTCCGGCCAGGGCGGCAGGCCGGCGCCGATGCCGGACGCGGCGGCGGGCGCCGGGACCGACGCGCCGAGCGCCGCCTTGACGAAGGCGTGTACGTCCTCGCGCAGGATCCGCCCTTTGGGCCCGGTGGCGGCGACGCGGTCCAGCTCCACGCCGAGCTCGCGGGCGAGCTGGCGGACGGACGGGCTGGCATGCACAGCGCTGCGGGTCGCCTGGATCGGTTCGGCCTGTATCGGCTCCGGCGAAGCGCGACCGGCTCCCTCTCCCGTCCGGGAGAGGGTTGGGGTGAGGGGTGCGCCGTCTCCGGACAACCCTGATCCCTCATCCTGTCCCGCTTCCGAACGGGAAAGGGGAACCGCGCTCCGCTGGGGGGACGACGCGGCCGCGGCAGCGGGGGGGGCGTCCGGCACCGGTGCGGCCCCGCTGCCCTCCGCGGGCTCCACCGTCAGGATCGGGGTTCCTTCCGACACCTTCGACCCCACGGAGACCAGCCACTCGCGGACGATGCCGGCGACCGGGGAGGGAACCTCCATGGTGGCCTTGTCGGACTCGATGCTGAGGATCAGGTCGTCCACCGCGAGGCGGTCGCCGGGCTTCACCAGAAGCTCGATGACCGGCACGTCCCGGTAGTCGCCGATATCCGGAAGGGCGATCTGCAGCGCGGCGCTCATGCGGGTGGAATTCCGGTTGCTGGAAGGCTGTGACGGCCTGTCCGCGTGCGGGCAGGGGAAGAGAGGCGCGATGTCGTCGACGCGCCGGATCTCCCAGCCACGCCCTCATCCTGAGGCGCCGGAGCGCAGCGGAGGCCTCGAAGGAGGGCTCCAGGGATCGCACGGCCGGCTGGAGAGCTCCTTCGAGGCGCGCTGCGCGCGCACTTAAGGAATAGGTCGCGGGTGGGTTCGCCGGTTGGCCTCAGATCGTCCAGGGTGCGGGCGCGTCCGCCGCGATGCCGTAGCGGCGGATCGCGTCCGCCACCGTGGCGCGGGGCACCGTCCCGGCTTCCGCCAGGGCGTGCAGCGCCGCGATGACCACGTGCTGCCGGTCGACCTCGAAGAACCGGCGGAGCGCGTTGCGGGTGTCGCTCCTCCCGAACCCGTCTGTGCCGAGGGCGACGAAGCGCGCGCCGACATAGGAGGCGATCAGCTGCGGGTAGGCCCGGACGTAGTCGCTCGCCGCGACGATGGGCGCCGTGCCCGGCAGCAGCGCCGCCACGTGGCTGACCGGCGCCTCGGCTTCCGGGTTGAGCATCGCCTGCCGCTCGGCCTCGCGGGCGTCGCGGGCCAGCTCGCTGAAGCTCGTCACGCTGAACACCTCGGCGGCGACGCCGAAATCCTGCGCAAGCAGCTCCGCCGCCGCGATCACCTCCGGCAGGATCGCCCCGGAGCCGAGGAGCCGCACGGCGGCGGCGCCCGTCCCTTGCCCGGCCTCCGGCCCCGACAGCCGGTACATGCCCTTCAGGATCCCGGCCTCCGCCCCCTGCGGCATGGAGGGCTGGGCGTAGTTCTCGTTCATCGCGGTGAGGTAGTAGAAGGCGTCCTCACCCTCCTCCATCATCGCCCGGGCGCCCCGGTCGACGATCACCGCCATCTCGTACGCGAAGGCCGGATCGTAGGCCCGACAGTTCGGGATCGCGGCCGCCTGCATGTGGCTCGACCCGTCCTGGTGCTGAAGGCCCTCGCCGCCCAGCGTGGTCCGGCCCGCCGTGGCGCCGATCAGGAAGCCGCGGGCCCGTTGGTCGGCCGCCGCCCAGATCAGGTCGCCGACCCGCTGGAAGCCGAACATCGAGTAGTAGATGTAGAACGGCAGCATCGACAGGCCGTGGACGCTGTAGGCCGTGGCCGCCGCCGTCCAGGACGAGATCGCCCCGGCCTCGGTGATGCCTTCCTCCAGGAGCTGACCGTCCCGGGCCTCGCGGTAGTAGAGCATCGAGCCGGCATCCTCCGGCTCGTAGAGCTGGCCTTGCGGCGCGTAGATCCCGACCTGCCGGAACAGGTTGGCCATGCCGAAGGTCCGGGCCTCGTCGGCGACGATCGGGACGATGCGCGGCCCGAGATCCTTGTGCTTCAGGAGGTTGCCGAACAGGCGCACCACCGCCGTGGTGGTCGACATCTCCTTGCCGCCCGCTTCGAGCGCGAAGCCCGCGTAGGTCGAGAGGGCCGGCACCGAGACGGTCGGCGCCGTGCGGCGGCGGGCCGGCAGGACGCCGCCGAGCGTCTCGCGGCGCTCGCGCAGGTAGCGCATCTCGGCGCCGTCCTCGGCCGGCTTGTAGAAGGCCAGACCCTCCACCTGGGCATCCGACAGCGGCAGGGCGAACCGGTCGCGGAAGGCGCGCAGCGCGTCCACGTCGAGCTTCTTGGCCTGGTGGGCGGTCATGCGCGACTCGCCCGCGCCGCCCATGCCGTAGCCCTTCTTGGTCTTGGCCAGGATCACCGTCGGCCGGCCCTTGGTGGCCTTGGCGGCGGCGAAGGCCGCGTAGAGCTTGCGGAAGTCGTGGCCGCCGCGCTTCAGCCGGTCGACATCGGCGTCCGACATGTGGGCGACGAGCTCGCGGACCTCCGGATCCTCGCCGAAGAAGTGGGCGAGGTTGTAGGCGCCGTCCTTGGCGCCCAGCGTCTGGTACTTGCCGTCCACCGTGTCGGCGAAGCGCCGCAGCAGGGCGTGGTTGGTGTCGCGGGCGAAGATCCCGTCCCACTCCGAACCCCACAGCACCTTGATGACGTTCCAGCCCGCGCCGCGGAACAGGCTCTCCAGCTCCTGGATGATCTGGCCGTTGCCGCGCACCGGGCCGTCGAGCCGCTGCAGGTTGCAGTTGATGACGAAGGTCAGGTTGTCGAGATTCTCGCGCGCCGCCAGTGCGAGGCCGCCGATCGACTCGGGCTCGTCCATCTCACCGTCGCCGAACACGCCCCAGACGTGGCGGCCGGACGTGTCGGCCAGGCCCCGGTCGGCGAGGTAGCGCATGAACCGCGCCTGATAGACCGCGTGGATCGGCCCGATGCCCATCGAGCCGGTGGGAACCTGCCAGAAATCCGGCATCAGCCAGGGATGCGGATAGGAGCACAGACCGTCGCCGGCGATCTCCTGGCGGTAGTGCTTCAGCTGCTCCTCGGAGAGCCGCCCTTCGAGGAAGGCCCGGGCGTAGACGCCGGGGGCCGAGTGCGGCTGGAAATAGACGAGGTCGCCGTCCGTCCCGCCCTTGAAGAAGTGGTTGAAGCCGACCTCGAACAGCTCCGCCGCCGAGGCGTAGCTGGCCACGTGGCCGCCGAGCTCGCCGTAGGCCATGTTGGCGCGCACCACCATGGCGAGCGCGTTCCAGCGCATGATCGAGGTCAGGCGCTCCTCGATGTCGAGATCGCCGGGGTAGCGCGGCTGCTTCTCCAGCGAAACCGTGTTCCGGTAGGGCGAGTAGGGCAGGGCCTCGTCGAGGATGCCGATCTCCTTCGAGCGCCGCTCCAGGCGGTCGAGGATGAACCGCGCCCGGGCCGCACCCTCGGTGCGGAAGACGGATTCCAGCGCGGCGAGCCAGTCCTGGGTCTCGGCCGGGTCGTGATCGACCTCGGCGGACCGCGCGATCGTGGCTTTCGGCGGTATGGCGTTCATCGACGCGGCCTCCCTTATTCCCCCGATCATACGGGGATCGGGACGGCGGGACATGCCGAAGATTTGCTTCCATCGCGCGGTATCCGGATTGATATTCCGCGATTTGGGCGATAGGCGGCAAAATATGCCTCTGTCGCGAGGCCGGAGCGCCTCGCCCGTCGTCGTCGGAAGCTGCGCTTCGCGGCGGCCAGATTGGAGACCGAACCGATGCCCGCACGACCGGCCCCCCTCGACGCCGCGAGCCTGCGCATTCTCGAATGTCTGCAGCAGGACAGCGAGATCAGCATCGCGGATCTCGCCGAGCGGGTGGGCCTGTCGACGTCGCCGTGCTGGCGCCGCGTCAACGACCTGAAGGAGGCGGGGGTGATCCGCGGCTGCGTGGCGGTGGTCGACCCGCTGAGCCTCGGGCTCGCGGTCAACGTGTTCGTCCACGTGTCGCTCGAGAAACAGACCCAGGCCGCGCTCCAGGCCTTCGACGAGGCGGTGCGCAACCGCCCCGAGGTGATGGAGTGCTATCTGATGAGCGGCGAGGCCGACTACATGCTGCGGGTCGTAGTCGAGGATCTCGGCCAGTACCAGAAGCTCGTCCTGGACCACCTCACGCGGATCCCCGGGGTGGCCAACATCCGATCGAGCTTCGCCCTGGGGCAGGTCAAGTACGCGACCGCGCTGCCGCTCGGGCACCTGACCCGCTGACCGGACGCGGCCGCCCACGGTGCATCAGTGGCAGCGGGGTCCGCTCGCGACGGCGAAATCTGGAAAGTCTCGTTCTCAGGTACGCAGGCCGCGATGGGCCGCGTCGCGCGCGAGATGAATGGTGGAGCCTAACGGGATCGAACCGATGACCTCTTCCATGCCATGGAAGCGCTCTCCCAGCTGAGCTAAGGCCCCATAATTTTCACTGCATTTCGCGTCCCGTGGAGGGCCGCGTCACGCGAGAGTGGGATGGTGGAGCCTAACGGGATCGAACCGATGACCTCTTCCATGCCATGGAAGCGCTCTCCCAGCTGAGCTAAGGCCCCACTTTTAGCATCCGCCGCGGGTTGGGTCCCGCGGGGTCTCGCCGGTCTAAATCGCGTCCGGCGAGGCCGGTTCTATAGGCGGCTCGCACCGCGGACTCAACCCCCTTTTTCGCTGCCGCCGGGGGTTTTTCATCGGGGAGGCGACGACCGCCTCAGCCCTCTTCGTCGTTCTCGATATCGCCGTCGATCAGGTCGGAGACATCGTCGTCGCCGGCGTCCTCTTCCTCCAGGAAGGTGTCGTCGTCGGCGGTATCCCCGTCCTCGACCGAATCGTCCTCGGGCGTCGGATCCGCATCGTCCTCGGCGGCTTCAACCTCGTCGAGGGAAACCAGCTCCGGACCCTTCTCGTCCGTCTCGTCCTCATCGTCGTTGCTGGCCGCGCTCCGCGACAGCGCCGGAGGCGCTGCACGGCTCGAGGTGGCCACCGCCTGATAGACCGCGCCGCATTTCGGGCAGACGGCGGGATCTCGGGCGAGGTCGTAGAACTTCGCGCCGCAGCTCATGCACTGGCGCTTCAAGCCAAGTTCCGGTCGGGCCACGGGCGGACACCTCGTCGTCAGTTCTGTCTCGGGGGAGGGGCCCCGTTAGTCGCGGTGGCGGCCCCTGTCAATCGAGCCCGAGCAGGGCGTTCCGGGCCGCGTCCTACGGAGGATCGGCGGGAGGATCGGCAGGAGGATCGCCCGGAGGATCGACGAAGACATCGGATTGATGACGCCGGCCGGTACCCGTGTTAACCGCCCGGCGATTTCACCGTCCGATTGCAGCGCCGCGGCTGAGCCGCGCGACGCGCCGGATCCAGGCCCACTCGTCAGAGCCCGAACGGACGTCCCGTGTCGCACGATTCGACTCCACAGCCCCTCACCGCCGCGCCGGGCACCCCGCTGCGCGGACGCCTTCGGCCGCCCGGCGACAAGTCGATCTCGCATCGGGCGATGATCCTCGGCTTGCTCAGCCAGGGCGAGACGCGGGTCGAAGGGCTGCTGGAGGGCGATGACGTCCTGCGGACCGCCGCCGCCGCGAAGGCGCTCGGCGCGGGCGTCGAGCGCCTCGGGGCCGGACGCTGGCGGGTCCGGGGCGTCGGCATCGGGGGCCTCGGCGATCCCGCCGACGTCCTCGATTTCGGCAATGCCGGCACCGGCTCCCGCCTCATGATGGGCGTGGTCGGTGGGCAGCCGGTGACCGCGACCTTCGACGGCGACGCCTCCCTGCGTTCGCGGCCGATGCGCCGCATCCTCGACCCGCTCACCCGGATGGGCACCCAGGTCCTGGCCGAAGCCGAGGGCGGCCGCGTGCCCCTGACCCTGCGGGGCCCCAAGGAGGCGATCCCGATCACCTACGAGACCCCGGCGGCCTCGGCGCAGATCAAGTCGGCGGTGCTGCTTGCCGGCCTCAACGCGCCCGGCGTCACCACCGTGATCGAGGCGGCCGCGACCCGCGACCACACCGAGCGGATGCTGCGCCTGTTCGGCGCCACGGTCGTCGTCGAGCCGCATGGTCCCGGCGGCCACGGCCGCAAGGTCGCGCTGACCGGCCAGCCGACCCTGCGCGGCACCGATGTCGTGGTGCCGGCCGATCCGTCTTCGGCGGCCTTCCCCCTGGTGGCGGCGCTGATCGTCCCCGGCTCCGACGTGGTCATCGAAGGCGTGATGATGAACCCGCTGCGCATCGGGCTGATTACGACGCTCCTGGAGATGGGCGCGCAGATCGAGCGCGTGGCGGAGCGGGAGGAGGGCGGCGAGACCGTGGCCGACCTGCGCGTGCGCGCGAGCCGCCTGACCGGCGTCGACGTCCCGGCCGAGCGGGCGCCCGCGATGATCGACGAGTACCCGGTGCTGGCGGTGGCGGCGAGCTTCGCCGAGGGCCGGACCCGGATGAACGGCCTGCACGAGCTGCGGGTCAAGGAATCGGACCGCCTCGCCGCCGTGGCGGCGGGGCTGGCCGCCAACGGCGTCCGCCACGCGGTGGAGGGCGACGACCTCGTGGTGGAGGGCGACGGCGCCGCCGCGCCGGGCGGCGGAACGGTCGCGACGCATCTCGACCACCGCATCGCCATGGCGTTCCTCGTCTTGGGGCTCGCCGCACGGAACCCGGTCACGGTGGATGACGGCGCGATGATCGCCACGAGCTTCCCGAGCTTCCTTCCGACCATGCAGGCCCTCGGCGGCCGGATCGAGGCGTGACCGGCATGCCGCTCGTCATCGCGATCGACGGACCGGCCGCATCCGGCAAGGGCACGCTCGCCAAGCGTCTGGCCGATCATTACGGCCTGCCGCATCTCGACACCGGGCTCCTCTACAGGGCCGTGGCTATGGCCCTGCTCGATGCAGGCCTGTCGCTGGAGGATGCCGCGGCCGCGGCGCAGGCGGCCCAGGCCCTCGATGCCGGCAAGCTCGACGACCCGCGGCTGCGCGACCGGGCCATGGGCGAGGCGGCCTCGCGCGTCTCGTCCGTGCCGGAAGTCCGGGCCGGCCTGCTCGCCTGGCAGCGCCGCTTTGCCGCCGATCCGCAGGGGGCGGTGCTCGACGGGCGCGACATCGGCACGGTGGTCTGCCCCGGGGCCTCGGTGAAGCTGTTCATCACGGCGTCCTCGGAGGAGCGCGCCCGCCGCCGCCACCGGGAACTGGTCGGCCGCGGTGAGTCGGCGACCTTCGCGACGATCCTCGCCGACATCGAAGCCCGCGACGCCCGGGATGCATCTCGCAGCGCCGCACCCCTGCGCATGGCCGACGACGCGATCCGGCTCGACACCACGGAACTCGATGCCGACGCGGCCTTCGCCGAGGCCCGGGGCATCGTGGAGCAGAGCCGCGGCGACGCGGATTGAGGGCGGATTGAGGATTGTCCACGTCCCTTATGTTGACCCCCCGGGCCCGCTCACCTATTGCGGACGCGCCGTCCCCGACGGGCCACCGCGATCGGCCCGGGACGCGAGCGCGTAGCTCAGCTGGTAGAGCAACGGACTTTTAATCTGTAGGTCCTGGGTTCGAGTCCCAGCGCGCTCACCACACCCTCGGTGATCCCCATCGGACGCGGCTGATCGGCAACGGCGAACCGCCCGCGGTCGTTGACGGGCATTCCCTTTCAGATTGACGGTGCGTTGCCGATTGCGCTGACGCTCGCAGAACCTACGGTGGAACCTCTTTGCGGCGTATTGGGTTGGGGCCCCAACGTAACCGTGAAGGATTCATCGATGCGAAAGCTCGCACTCATCTCCGCCCTGAGCCTCTCCATCGGAGCTCTCGGCGCCACCAGCGCGGACGCGCAGGGCTATGGCTACGGGCGGCATCACGGCTACGGATACGGCCACGGATATCATCGCGGATACGGCCCGCGCCGGGATTACGGCTACCGTCGTCATCGCGGGATCTCGACCGGGGCTGCGGTCGGTCTCGGCATCGCCGGTGCGGCCGCCGGAGCCGTTGCGGCGGGCGCTCTGAGCCGGGGTCCGGGTTACTACGGCTCCGGCTACTGAGCCGAGCCACGGATTTTGACGCAGAGCCCCGTCGCCCCCGCGACGGGGCTCTCGCCGTTTTTCACCGCCGCATCGATGAACCGGCCGGGTGCGCCGAGTCGATGATGCGAGACCTCGGGGTTGGCGCCATCGTATGGGGCAGCCAAAACCGACGATGGCGTCCGCGTGATCGTCTCACCGCAGCCAGCGCCGGATCTGTTCGCGGAGGGTCGGGCGGACGGCACGGCGCGCTCGGGCCTCTGCGAAGCGATCGATGTGGATCCTGTCGTTGGGGACCTGCCGCAGGAAACGCTCCGCGATCTCGAAGATCACGACATCCGGCCGAACCGCCTCGACATAGCGCCAGTCGATATTCGCGGACCAGATCGCGTGCACCTCGTGGAAGGTCTCGGCCAGCATGGCGGTGAGACGCGCCCCCGGGCTATAGATGTAGGAATCGCCGAACAGGATTACGCGCCGCGGATCAGGGGCCGTTTTGTTCTGCAGCACGACCCGCGACCCGACGAACAGACCGCGCGGTCGCACGGCGCGTCCGGACTCGCGAACCTCGACCAGCGCGTTCGCGTCGATCCGTTCGGCATGGCGCGGGAAATCGTAAGCCACATACGCTTCGTCGACCGGAGGGACGAGCTTCTCGCCGAGATCGAAGGTGAAGGTCTCGCGGGTGCTGGTGCCGGCAAAGACATGGTCCGCCACCGGTGCGTTCAGGGCTTCGCAGAAGGCGCGATAGGCGATGAGATAGCCGCGATAGGTCCAGTGCGTGTCCGTCCGCAGGTAGACCGGCTCGCCGTCCCGCGCGGCCACGAGTGGCGTCTGCAGATTTGCCATCGGAGCTCCGCTGTCGGCGGCGACCGATCGGGCGAGGCGGACGCCCGGCGGGTCGTCGAGCCCCGGAAAGGGGCGGCCGAGCAGGTCGGGATAGATCGCCAGCTTGTCGGGGACGACGGTATGCACGTGGCGGATTCCGAGGGCGTCCAGGCGGCGTGCCCGGTGCCCGATCAGCCGGGTCCAGCGTCTGAGGATCCGTCGCGAGGTCGCGGTGTCGCCGTAGAAGGCCTCCACCTCGCCGGCGCGCCCGACCCAGTACAACCAGCCCTCATGTCCCACAGCCACGCCGCTGCCGCTCGCCTTCACAGGTCGAAGTCCCCCCGCTGCCTGCGACAATCCTCAACGATGCCGCTTGCTTCCGCCTCGACGGATCTGCGCGGGATTGCAACCCCCTGACCCTGAGGGCACGCGCTCGGCACGGGTCTACGGTGGAGATGCCGGCGCGGCGCCGCCCTGCGGTCGTGTCCGGAGTGCAGGGACCCGTAGGCGCCCGGGTGGTGATTTTCGCGATCGGCGGACCTGCGGTGAAACTTTACGCCTCCGCGGCGGGTACTGCCGGGCAGGCGCACGCTTCCGTGCGGCGTTCCGCAAAGGGGCCGGGTCATGTCCGCGCTTGTCACGTTCATCGGTTGCGGCTTGGTTCTGTTCGGCTTCGCAGCCGAGAAGTTCGCCGAGCATCGCTGGCTCGCCGCGAGCCGGCCGGCACCGCTCGACGCCCTGGCCATCCTGGCGCTGACGCTCCCGGCATTCGGACTGATGCTCATGGCGACCTTGGCGACTTGAGCCGGGACGGCGCGTGCCTCAATCGGAATCCGGACTGAACGCCACGCCGACCGTCTGCTCCGTCCGCCAGATCAGGCGAACCGCATGCCGCGTTTCTGAACTCGTCAACACCAGATCGAACGAGTTCTCGAGCAGCGCCGCCTGCTGGCCGAGGAACTCCAACATCGCGCCGCGATCGGAGATGTTTCTGACCTGACACGGATAACGCGCGCCGTCCCGTTGCTGAGCAAAGGCCAGCAGGGCGGTGGGCTTCCGCTCGGTCGCCCGTCGCTCCGCCAGGGCGCTGTAAGGGCGTGCGGTGCGGGACACGGCCGAGGTTCCTGCCTGGATCCGTTGATGGGCGCGATATCAGTAAAAATGCGCGGTATTTACTAATAGATGATTGATGGTCCCCGATCGTCCGGCAGAAGGACAAGACGTGGCGCGTCTATCGGTGGGAGTTCGCATAATCACCGCGGGCCCTTTCCGGGCGATGGCGGTCCCTTGCCGACCTTGATGAACCTGCCGACCAGGAGGCCCAGCGGGATCGATAACAGGAGCCAGATTCGCAGGAGACGAAGGGCTTTCATGGGTCCGAACCGGTGGCGAAATCCGGCCTGCATCAGATCACATCGGGATCCAGGCACCGAATCCGCAACTCGCCCGGTCGATCGGGGCTGATGTCGCCGCGACGCTTGGCAGAGCCTATCTCGCACCGAGGGGCGGCCGCCCGTCCGGTCCCGGGCGCGGCCGTGCCGTACGGATATCGGAGACGATCATGCGCATCCGCCCTGGCTTGGTCCTGCTGGCCAGCATCGCGGCCGGTCTGCCGCTTTCCGGCGCCGCCGAGGCACCCGGACGGCCGCCGTCAGCCGCGCCTGTCCCCGATCAGTCTTGGCTGCCGACCTTCTCCCGGAGCGTCCAGGGAACCGGCGTGCCGGGGCTGGACGGCGGCCACGTCTTCCTCTGGAACCGGCCGCAGGCCTTCGATCCGGTCTCGACCCTTCGGGTCGACCGGCACGTGCCCGAAGGGTCGGGTGAGGCCACCCACACCTACAAGGCGATCTGGGCGCTCGGCTCCACCGGCCCGCACAATGCCGGCTACGAATGGACGATCACGGGCGAACTGCACAATCGCGCCCTCGCCAGCACCGGGGCACAGAACGTCGCCGTCAATGGCACGATCTTCAAGGAACCGAACGGGTTGGGGCCGGTGGGGCCGTCCTGGGCCGCCAACTTCAATTGCGTCGACATGACCGACGAGGCCGACCCCGTGGCCTCATGCATCGGCGCCGAGATCGACGTCTCGGCGCAATCGCCGACGACGGATCGGAACCGCCAGCGGGTCGGTCTGCAGATCTCCACCGGCGGCGTGCCGGGGGCCCATACCGGCTACGGCATCCTCATGGGCAATCTCACCGGATCCATCACCGACCGGGCGATCTCGTTCCAGGGGGAGGGGACCTACGGCATCGGGATCGACGCTGCCGCGGCGCGGTTTACCGGCGTGCCGATGCTGCTCGCGGCCGGACAGGCGATCGGGCTCGACGGCAACCGCGACGGCGGCTTCTCCCGCAGCCTCGGCTTCGACGGGCGCGATCTGGTCTACGGCACGGGAGCCGGACCGGTCCTGCGCGTCAGCGACACCGGGCAGATCGAGGCCGCCTCTTTCCGCGAGACACAGCCGCGGCCGCCCGCGAGCAGCCGCGCACCCTGCATCCCGGGGGACCACGCCTGGGACGAGGCCTACGAGTACCGCTGCGTCGCGCCCGATCGCTGGAAGCGCGCGGCGCTCAGCGACTGGTGAGCCGCGCGCCGCGGAGCGTCAGCGATCGAGGATTCGCACCACCGCACGTGTCTCGGGGTCGACGACCACGATCTTGTCGCCCGGCGCCACGAAGTAGCCGAAGCGCCGCAGGCGCGGATTCGGGGCCTCGGTGAACGGGGCCAGACGCACGTCGGGCGGCACGATGCTGCCGGGACGCAGCGGGATCGATCCGACGATCGGCCCGGGCCCCACCGGTCGGCGCACGATGTAGTCGCGCACCACCACGTCGTCGTCGGGGCCGAACTCGTCGGGGGTCACGATCACCGCCTGCGCGAAGGCGGAGCCGGTGAACAGCGCGGCAAACCCGAGGGCTGCGGCGAGGCTGGCGCGTGTCGACATGTCGGACTCCGTAATGTCCTGGGCCGCCGGAAACATCAGGGTTCGCGCTTCGGTTCCCGGTCGGCGTCGGTCAGCGGCCGACCTGCCCGGCTTCCGCGAGGGGCACCGGCGACCAGCGGGTCAGCTGAACGTAGCCGTCGAGGGCCGCGACCACGACGTGGCGGCGGTGGCGGTGCACCACCGTCCCGGGCGTGTGCGCGTGGCGTTCCGGCCAGCCCTGGGCCTCCGCCACGAACACCCGGGCATCTCCCAGCCGCGCGATCGTCTCGACCGTGCCGAAGGCCCGCACCCGGCGCAGGACCGTCGCGACATCCTGCCGGAAATCGAGCGTCCGGTCGAAATCGGTGGCACGGGGCCAGTAGGAGCCGTCGCCCTGCGGCTCGGATCTCCGCCATCGTGCGGGCAGTTCACGGCCGAGCGGGCCCGCGGCGAGACGGCGGGCCGCCATCTGGCACTTGGCCAGCAGGGTCTCGTGGCTCTCGTGCGAACTCAAGCCGAAAATATCCTGCGCGAGGATGTCGCCGGTGTCGAAGCCGTCGGCAAGGACATGGGCGGTGACGCCCCAGCTCTCGTAGCGGTCGAGGACGGCGCGGAACAGCGGGTAGGGGCCGCGGCCCGTCGGAAGCGGGGAGGGGTGGATGTTGAGGCCGTAGGCGGCGCGGCCCTTCCAGCCCTTGATGAGCCAGGGATATCCCGCGACCACGAGCGTCCAATCCCGGCCGTGCTCGGCCTGGAGCGCCTCGATATCCCGTTCGCGGATCCGCGACAGCTGGATCGGCAGCCGCAGCGCCCGGGCGCGGGCGACGATGACTTCGTTGTGGTCGTAGATCCCGTCACAGGGGCGGGTGAACAGCTTCACCGGCGTCCAGCCGGCATCCAGCAGTCCCTCGAAGACTCCGCCGAGGAAGTCGATGCCGGCGAACGCGAACTTCATCCTTGCCGCCTGCGACCTTGTGCACGTGGAGGGCGCGGATCCGCCGTCTGCCCGGGAGCGTCCCTCGCCTTACCTTGATCGGGCCAATGCGGGTAGCAAGGGGTTCGGCGTGCGTCGGGTGATCATCTACGGCGGAACCGGAGGCATTGGTCTCGCTACGGCGCGTGCCCTCCGCGCCCGAGGCTACGCCCTGCATCTCGCTGCCCGGGACGCGGATCGCCTGTCTAAGGTCGCCGAGGATCTGGGCGAGACGCGCATCACCGCGGGCGACGTCACCGATCCGGACTTCGCGTCCGCCGTGACCGAGGCGGCGGGCCCGGACCTCGCGGGGCTGGTCTACGCGGTCGGCACCATCAATCTGCGACCGCTGAATCGGTTGACGCGGGCGGATGTCGAGGGCGACTTCGCGATCAATGCGCTCGGCGCCTTCTCGGCGGTGCAGGCCGCCGCGGGCGCGCTGAAGGCCGGTGCCGGCGCGGCGGGGGCCGGGATCGTCCTGTTCTCGACGGTGGCGGTGGCGCAGGGTTTTGCCGCGCATGCCTCCGTCGCCATGGCGAAAGGCGCCGTCGAGGGCTTGGCGCTGTCCCTGGCGGCCGAACTCGCGCCCCAGATCCGTATCAACGTCGTGGCGCCCTCGCTGACGCGCACGCCGCTCGCTGCGGGGATCACCGGCAACGAGACCCTCGCGCAGGGGATTGCGGCCATGCATGCCCTCCAACGGCTCGGGCGTCCGGAGGATGTCGGCGCCCTGGCCGCCTTCCTGGTCTCCGAGGAGGCGGCCTGGATCACCGGCCAAGTCATCGGCGTGGATGGCGGCCGCTCCGCCCTCCGAACCAAGGGCTGAGACGATGGCCGGAAAACGCCGCGGCGCCGCCGCACCGCGCGGCACGCTGCGCTTCGTCCTCGGCGATCAGCTGACGCGCCGGGTCTCGAGCCTCGTCGACCTCGACCCCGAATGCGACGTGGTGCTGATGGTCGAGGTCCGGGACGAGGCGACCTATGTCCGCCACCACAAGCAGAAGATCGCCTTCCTGTTCGCCGCCATGCGCCACTTCGCGGCCGAATTGGAGGCGGAGGGGATCACCGTCGACTACGTGCGCCTCACCGAGGCGGGCAATACCGGTAGCTTCACCGGCGAACTGGAGCGCGCCGTCGCGCGGCACCGGCCGGAGCGGATCGTCGTCACCGAACCGGGCGAGTGGCGCGTCTGGGAAATGATGCAGGATTGGCGCGAGAGCCTGCCGATGCCGCTCGAGATCCGCGCCGACAACCGCTTCCTGTGTCCGCGTGAGGATTTCGCGAAATGGGCAGACGGCCGGCATCACCTGCGGATGGAGACCTTCTACCGGGGCATGCGGCGTCGGACCGGCCTTCTGATGGATGGCGGCGAGCCCGCCGGCGGCCGCTGGAATTACGATCCCGAGAACCGCAAGCGCCTGCCCAAGGGGCATCGTCCGCCGGACCGGATCGGCTTCCAGCCCGATTCCGTGACGCGCGAGGCCATCGCCCTCGTCGAGGCGGAATTCGGCGACCATTTCGGCGATCTCTCCGGCTTCTCCTGGCCGGTGACCCGGGCCGACGCCCTCGCGGCGCTCCGGCACTTCCTGGCCGAGGCCCTTCCGACCTTCGGCGACTATCAGGACGCAATGAAGACCGGCGCGCCGTTCCTGTACCACGCCCTCCTGTCGCCCGCCCTCAACGCCGGCCTGCTCACCGCCGAGGAGGTCTGCTGGGCGGCCGAGCGCGCCTACCGCGACGGTGCGGCGCCGCTCCACTGCGTCGAGGGCTTCATCCGGCAGATCCTCGGCTGGCGGGAATACGTGCGCGGCCTCTACTGGGCGCGGATGCCCGCCTACCGGGACACCAATGCCCTCGGCGCGCGCCGCGACCTGCCGTGGTTCTACTGGTCGGGGGAAACGGCGCTGAACTGCGTCGCGCAGGTGGTCACCGAGACGCGCGCCCACGCCTACGCCCACCACATCCAGCGCCTGATGGTGACCGGCAACTTCGCCCTCATCGCCGGCCTCGACCCGGCGCAGGTGGAGGAATGGTACCTGATCGTCTTCGCCGACGCCTACGAATGGGTCGAGTTGCCCAACGTTCACGGCATGGTTCTGTGGGCCGATGGCGGCGTGATGGGCTCCAAGCCCTATGCGGCCTCGGGCGCCTATATCGACCGGATGTCCGATTACTGCGCGTCTTGCGCCTACGACGTGAAGGTCAAGTCCGGGCCCGAGGCCTGTCCGTTCAACTATCTCTACTGGAACTTCCTGATCGAGAACGAGGAGCGGCTGGCTGGCAATCAGCGCTTGGCGATGCCGTACCGGACCCTGCGCGGATTCGGCGACAAGCGCCGCGCCGAGATCCGCCGCGACGCGGCCGCCTTCCTCGATGCCCTCGAGGCCCGGCCGAGCGCCGATCAGAGGGGCGACCAGACCGACAGCGTCACGTAGGGACAAGCCCGGGCCCGGCGCGACTCGGTCTGAAGGCCCACCGACGCGCGGAGGCTGTACCGGCCGAGGGCGAAGTCGGTCCCGTGCAGGCCGAGGCTCCACTTCGCGTAGCCGGTCGCGTCGGTGTAGAGCGCCGCCTCGGGGCCGAGATAGGTCTCCCAGAGCCGATAGCCCCAGGCGAGGCGCGCCCAGAGACTGTCCCGGGCCGAGCCCGCGACGGCGGTCGCCTGAAGCAGCGTCGCAGCGGTCGGACGTGCCCAGACCTCGCCGTGCAGGCGCAGGCCGAAGCGGGTCGGCAGGGCGTCGCGTGTCGGCCCTGCGATCAGCATCTCGCTCGTGGTCTCGAGGCCGGCATAGGCCGCAACCACCCCCCAGTCGAAAAACCACTGATGCCCGGCGAGTGCGGCAGCGGCGACGGTGTACCGTGCGCGGGGACCGTCCGCGCCGCTTTCCGCGCGCCGTCCGCCGCCGACGGTCGCCAGCGCGACGAAACCCTCCTGCGCGAGAGAAGTAAGGCCGACCTTCGCGCCGAGGGTCAGGAACGTGTCGCCGCCCGCGTCGAGGCTGCCGAACAGCAGCGTGTCGATCTCGCTGGCGTGTGCCGTTGAAGCAAAACCCACGATGCCTGCCAGAACAATCAGAGCCGTTGGCCTTCGCGTGTGGATCTTTGGGGCTGTGCGATAGCTTTGCACGGTCGATCCTCCGGCCTGGAAGGATCAGATTAGGATAAAATTAACCGTGTTGCATCGATTGGCGCGATGGCATCCCCGGATTTGTTGGCGCCATGATCCGGAAGCCCGGCAAAAGCGTGCCGCATGTCCGCCGGCGTGCGCTGTGACTTTGGGAATGCTTGGCCGGGCTGCCGGGCGCGGCGCGGTGCGCGGCCACCTGCCGGCCGCCATCGCGCTGTCGCGAATCCGCCGTGCTTGGCGTGCCAGATGTTCTCGGCTAGAGCCCCCGCGGGTTAGCGAAGGTTGGCAGATCCTTGACCTCCGGTGCACGAACGTCGGACGTCCTCACCGTGCTGGCGAGCCAGGAGGGCGAGCGCCTCACCGTGGGCGACATCGTCGCGGTCCTACGGGATCGCGCCTTCGCGCTGCTCGTGGTCCTGCTGGGGCTGCCGAATTGCCTGCCGATGCCGCCGCCGATCCCACTGATTTGCGGCCTGCTCCTGCTGCTCGTGGCGATCCAGATCGCCGCCGGCATGTCGGCACCGTGGCTGCCGCGGATGCTGCTGGGCCGCTCCATCGCCTTGACGGATGTCCGGCGCGCTGTGACCCGCGCGGTGCCGATCCTGCGCCGCCTGGAGCGCTGGTCGCGCCCCCGCGTCAGCGTCTTCGAGACCGCGCTCGGCATGCGCGGCATGGGGATCGTCCTGCTGGCCCTGGCGCTGGCGCTGATCGTGGCCGCGCCCATCGTCGGGCAGATCCCGCTCGGTCTCGCCGTCTGCCTGGTCGGGCTCGGCCTCGTCGAGCGCGACGGTCTCGTCGTGCTGGGCGGCCTCGTCATCGGCGTGTTCGGCGTCGCCATCAATGCCGGCTTCGCCTATGCGGTGATCGCCGGGGTTGCCGGGCTCCTCAACCTCTGAGCCTCAGAGGCGGTAGCGGATCTGGTCGGTCCAGAAGCGCTCCAGGCGGCCGAGCGCCTGATTCAGGCGGGCGAAATCGTCCTCGGAGATCCCACCGATCGGCGTGATCGTCCGGGCATGCTTGTCGTACAGCCCCTGGATGATCTCGTGGACCTGACGGCCCTTGTCGGTCAGGCTGATCCGCACGGAGCGCCGGTCCGTCTTCGAGCGGGCATGGTGGAGGTAGCCCGCCTCGACCAGCTTCTTCACGTTGTAGGAGACGTTGGAGCCGAGATAGTACCCCTTGGTCCGCAGCTCGCTCGCGGTCAGTTCCTTGTCGCCGATGTTGTACAGTAGCAGCGCCTGGACGCTGTTGACGTCCTCGCGGCCGCGGCGCTCGAACTCGTCCTTGATCACGTCGAGCAGGCGGCGGTGCAGCCGTTCCACGAGGTGGAGCGCCTCCAGGTAGGAGCCCTTCGCGCCCAAGCCTTCCTCGGGAGCTTCGATCTGCGCGACTCGGGCGTTCTGGGTCTTCATCTCTGCCTCGCCATCCGATGATCCGGCACCCGTTCGATGCGGCGCCGTTGATGATGGCTAAGCTAGGGCTCGGGAATGAAAGGCGATTTAAGCGACAGGATGAATTCGCGATTTACTCTTCGCGGTAAAGACAAACTGAATGAAGATAAGAACGGTTCGTTCACCGTGCTTCCTGCGCCGCCAGCCAGGACAGCAGGAAGTACAACGTCACGACGCAGCCCCCGAATACGAGCAGCGGCACCGATAACGGCAAGAGTTGCGGTGTCAGAACCGCCAGCGTCATCGCCGACGTGACGGCGAGCAGCCAGATGACGCCGCCCCAGGCGCTCGTCAGCCACAGGCCGATCGCCGCGGCGGCATCGATCACCGCGAAGTAGACGATGGCGGATTGGCGGCCGAAGGGCTCGGCCTCGAAGGGGCGGACACCCGGCACGATGTCGAGGATGGTCGCCCAGGCGAAGACGCTCTTGAGCAGCCAGACGAGGGCCGTGAGCCGCATGAACCAGATCAGCACCGTATCCCACGTGCCGGGTGCCGGCCCCTGGACGCGCTCGATCCGGTCGCTGGGGATCCCCCCGGGCCGGGGCGTCCTGCGCCGGATCGGAAAATAGCCGGGCACTATCGGTGACTCGCGGAGATGATGGGCCGGCTCATGGATAGGGAACAGGATCCTGGTCTTCGGGAACGCAACGCGCCGGGTTGAAGCCGTTCCGCCGTCCTGCGTCAACGGTCGGGTTTCGCCGCACAGGTCCGGTGTGGTAGTCGAACGCCTCCGGCGCAGGGGCGCCGCGCGATCCGCGGCGTGGTCCGCGCGAACGGTAGCGAAGCCGCATGTCAGACACCCTGCCAGAGCCGCGCCCTCTCGCCGTGGAGGCCGCCCGCGAGGGCGCCCGCGTGGAGGGTCTCAAGATCACCCAGCGCCCGCGCCGCAACCGAAAATCGGAATGGTCGCGCCGGCTGGTCCGCGAGCATACCCTGACGGTCGACGATTTGATCTGGCCGATGTTCGTGATCGAGGGCGAGGGCCGGCGCGAGCCGATCGCCTCCATGCCCGGCGTCGAGCGGCTCTCGGTGGACGAGGTCGTCCGCGACGCGGAGCGCGCGGCGCGCCTCGGCATTCCGGCCATCTCGTTCTTCCCCTACACGGATGTGGCGCTGCGCGACCCGACCGGTTCGGAGGCGCTCAACGCCAACAATCTCGTCTGCCGGGCGGTGCGGGCCGTGAAGCGGGCCGTGCCCGAGGTCGGGATCATGACCGACGTGGCGCTCGATCCCTACACCAGCCACGGCCATGACGGCCTGATGAAGGACGGCGCGGTCCTCAACGACGAGACCGTCGCGGTCCTCGTCGAACAGAGCCTGATCCAGGCCGAGGCCGGCACCGACATCATCGCCCCCTCCGACATGATGGACGGGCGCGTGGGCGCGATCCGCGCCGGCCTCGACAAGGCGGGGTTCCTCGACGTGCAGATCATGGCCTACGCGGCCAAGTATGCCAGTGCGTTCTACGGGCCGTTCCGCGACGCGATCGGCACCAAGGCCGCCCTCGTGGGCGACAAGCGCACCTATCAGATGGATCCGGGCAACTCGTCCGAGGCCCTGCGCGAGGTCCGCCTCGACCTCGAAGAGGGCGCCGATTCGGTGATGGTCAAGCCGGGCCTGCCCTATCTCGACATCATCCGCCGGGTCCGCGACGAGTTCCAGGTCCCGACCTTCGCCTACCAGGTGTCCGGCGAGTACGCGATGATCGAGGCGGCCGCCCGGAACGGCTGGCTCGACGGCGACCGCGCGATGGTCGAGGCGCTCCTCGCCTTCAAACGGGCCGGAGCCGACGGCGTCCTCACCTACCATGCGCCGCGGGTCGCGGAGCGCCTGCGCAGCCATCCGTGACACGCGGGCACCGCTGGCTCCTCGGGGCCGCGGTCGTCGCCGGCTTTCTCGGCGGGCTCGCCGCCTGTCAGGACACCCTGCGCCGGGATCGCGTCGCCACCTGCCGGCGGGCGTTGCCGGCCGTGGCGCCGCAACCTGGGATCCGGCTCTTGCGAGCGGCGCCGGGACCGACGGCGAATTCGGTGCGGGTCGATTATTCCGACGGGACCCGGCCGCACTGGCTGACCTGCCGGTTCGATGCCGGGACGACCCTCGTGGCCCTCGCCACCGAGGGGACGACCCTGTCGGGGCCCGCGCTCTACATGCTGAGGCGATTCTATCTCGACACGCCGGACGCCGCGGCCGGCGACCCGGCCGGACGGTAAGGCAGTCCTGCAGCAGCGCGAAGCCGAGGCCGGGCAAACGCATCCTCTTGCGGCCTGAGCGGCGCGCACCCACCTTCTCGCCCGCAGCCTCGCTGGCAGGACGCGACATCATGCAGAACCCCCAACCCGGATACGCGCAGCGCTTCGACACGGCACCCGGCTATGCGGCGTCGCTGCCGGTTCCGTTCGTGCGGGCGAGTCTCGGCGGCCGGACGGTCGCCTATCTCCTCGATATCCTGTTCATCTTCGGCTTCACGGCCCTGCTGACTTTGCTGATCACCGTGATCGGCGTGGTCACGTTCGGCCTCGGCTGGACCCTGTTCGCGGTGCTGCCGGCGAGCGGCATCATCTATAGCGCGATCACGGTGGGCGGGTCGAAGCAGAGCACGATCGGCCAGCGGTTGATGGGCCTGCGCACCATCGCACCCGAGAGCGGCGCGCGGGTCGACGTGATCACGGCCGCGGTCCACGCGCTTTTGTTTTACGTGGCGATCTCGACCTTCCTGCTCTGGTGCGTCGACATCGCGTTCGGCCTGGTGCGGTCGGACCGGCGTCTCGGTCACGACCTGCTGCTCGGCCTCGCCGTCGTCCACGCCCGCTGAGCGTCGAACCCGGCGATGAAAATCTGACGGTGCGACCGGTCGGGCCATTGAGCCTCGGCCGGTCGCCTGTACATTGACATGCCGGCGCCGAGAGGACGAACCCGGCGCAGGGCCTGTGAGAAGCGTGACCAGCCATCCGCGCGACACACCGCAATTCTACCTCACGGCCCCCTCGCCGTGCCCGTACCTGCCGGGACAGGAGGAGCGGAAGGTCTTCACCCACTTGGTCGGGCGGCGCGCCCGCGACCTCAACGAGATCCTGACTCAGGGCGGCTTCCGTCGCTCGCAGACGATCGCCTACCGTCCCGCCTGCGAGACCTGCCGCGCCTGCATCTCGGTGCGTGTCGTGGTCGATGAATTCGTGCCGAGCGCCAGCCAGAGACGCATCCTGGCGCGGAGCGCCGACTGGATCGGCACGCCGGAGCCGAACCGGCCCGCCTCGGAGCAGTATGCCCTGTTCCGCCGCTACCTCGACGCCCGCCACGGCGACGGCGGCATGGTCGACATGACCGTGCTCGACTACGCCATGATGGTCGAGGACAGCCACGTCGACACCCATCTGGTGTCGTACCGGCGGCACGGGCCGGACACGGCGGTCACCGGCCGCGGCTCCGGGCCGCCGCTCGCCTTCTGCCTGACGGACGTCCTCTCCGACGGGCTGTCGATGGTGTACTCGTTCTACGATCCCGCCGAAGCCGCGCGCTCCCCCGGGACCTTCATGATCCTCGACCATATCCGCCGGGCCCAACGGCTCGGCCTGCCGTATCTCTATCTCGGCTATTGGGTCGAGGGGTCGCGGAAGATGGACTACAAGTCCCGTTTCCGCCCGCAGGAGCGCCTGATGGGCCAGGGCTGGGTGCGGATCGACTGATCCCGCTGTTGCCGACGGTCCACATCCGTTGCCGTCCCGTCATGGCCGATGCGCATTGAGCGGCCGGGCCGGCGCATGCTACCGGCCTCGCACGCAATACGGACCGTGCCGAGGCCCCCATGATCCCCCGCTACAGCCGCCCCGCGATGACGGCGATCTGGTCGCCCGAGAGCCGCTTCCGGATCTGGTTCGAGATCGAGGCCCACGCCACCACGGCGCTCGCCGAGATCGGCGTCGTCCCGAAGGAGGCGGCCGAGACGATCTGGGCCAAGGGTAAGGACGCGGTCTTCGACGTCGCCCGCATCGACGCGATCGAGGCGGTGACGAAGCACGATGTCATCGCCTTCCTCACCCATCTCGCCGAGATCGTCGGTCCGGAGGCGCGCTTCGTCCACCAGGGCATGACCTCGTCGGACGTGCTCGACACCTGCCTCAACGTCCAGTTGGTGCGCGCCGCCGACATCCTGATCGCCGACGTCGATTCGCTCCTCGCCGCCCTCAAGACCCGGGCCTTCGAGCACAAGCTGACCCCCACCATCGGCCGATCGCACGGCATCCATGCCGAGCCGGTCACCTTCGGGCTGAAGCTGGCCCAGGCCTATGCCGAGTTCGAGCGCAACCGCCGCCGCCTCGTCGCGGCCCGCGAGGAGGTTGCCACCTGCGCCATCTCCGGGGCGGTCGGCACCTTCGCCAATATCGACCCGCGGGTGGAGCAGTACGTTGCCGAGAAGATGGGCCTGACCGCCGAGCCGGTCTCCACCCAGGTGATCCCGCGCGACCGGCACGCGATGTTCTTTGCCACCCTCGGCGTCGTCGCCTCGTCCCTGGAGCGCCTGGCGATCGAGATCCGGCACCTGCAGCGCACCGAGGTTCTGGAGGCGGAAGAGTTCTTCTCCGAGGGGCAGAAGGGCTCCTCGGCCATGCCGCACAAGCGCAACCCGGTCCTCACCGAGAACATCACAGGCCTCGCCCGGATGGTGCGCGGCTACGTCACCCCGGCGCTGGAGAACGTCGCCCTCTGGCATGAGCGCGACATCTCGCACTCCTCCGTCGAGCGGATGATCGGCCCCGACGCCACCGTGACCCTCGACTTCGCTCTGGCCCGCATGACCGGGGTCATGGAGAAGCTGCTGGTTTACCCGGCCAACATGCAGAAGAACCTCGACCGGCTCGGCGGCCTGATCCACTCGCAGCGCGTGCTTCTCGCGCTCACCCAGGCCGGCGTGTCCCGCGAGGATTCCTACCGGCTGGTCCAGCGCAACGCGATGCCGGTCTGGCGCGGCGAGGGCGATTTCCTGGCCCTGCTCAAGGCGGACCCGGAGGTCGCCGCAGCGCTCGCGCCCGAACAGATCGAGGCGTGCTTCGATCTCGACTACCACTTCAAGCACGTGGACACGATTTTCGGGCGGGTGTTCGGCGACCGCTGAGCATCCCGCACGATCCTGCTTGGGCCCGCGACGAACACAGGACAGCTCTCCGTGACCGCTCCCCGCATCGTCTATCTCAACGGCCAGTTCCTCCCCTACGAGGAGGCGCGCGTGCCGATCATGGATCGCGGCTTCCTGTTCGCGGACGGCATCTACGAGGTCTCGGCGATCATCGACGGCAAGCTCGTCGATAACGCCGCGCATCTCGCCCGCCTCGACCGCTCCCTCGGTGAGATCGGCATCCGCAACCCGCACGATGCGGCAAGCTGGGAGCGCCTGCAGACCGAACTCGTCGCCCGCAACGGCGTCACCGAGGGGCTGGTCTACATGCAGGTGACCCGGGGCGTGGCCGAGCGCGACTTCGCCTTCCCGAAGGCCGGCACCGAGCCTACCGTGATGATGTTCACGCAGGCCAAGACCGTGCTCGCCAACCCGCTTGTCGAGAGCGGCGCCCGGGTGATCACCGTCGAGGATCTGCGCTGGAAGCGGCGGGACATCAAATCGGTGGCCCTGCTGGCGCAGGTGCTCGCCAAGCAGCAGGCGGCCGAGGCCGGCGTCGCCGAGGCGTGGATGGTCGAGGATGGCGCGGTGACCGAAGGGTCGTCCTCGACCGCGTTCATCGTCAGCCGCGACCGCGTGCTCGTCACCCGGCCGCTCTCCACGGCGCTCCTGCCGGGCATCACCCGGGCGTCGGTCCTGCGCCTCGCCCAGGAGGCGGATCTGCGGATCGAGGAGCGGCTGATTCCGGTCGAGGAGGCCTACGCGGCACAGGAGGCCTTCTACACCAGCGCATCGGCCTTCGTGATGCCGGTCATCGAGATCGACGGCCGCGCCATCGGCGAGGGGCGTCCGGGGCCGCTGACCCGGCGCCTGCGGGACCTGTACATCGAGGCCGCGCGTCGGGGCTGAAGCCCATCGGTTGGCCGGATACCGTCCGCAGGTGGACCCTCCGGCCTTCCAGGCCCGCAGGAACGGATTCCGTCTCCGACTGTTCCTCCCCGAATTCGTATCCCGAACCGGGGAGGCTCTCATGCCGAAGAAGACCCTGATCGCCGCCTTCGCGGCGACCCTGGCGGCGGTGCCCGCCTATGCTCAGACCACCAGCCCATCTCCGACGCCGCCCGAGCGCGTGCGCCCGAACGCGGATGCGCCGCCGCAGGATCAGTCGCTCAGCGACAAGCTTCAAAAGAACGACGGGGTCATCAAGCCACCGGATTCCGGGACGACCGGGACCGTGGTGAAGCCCGATCAGTCCGGGACCATGCCGGTCATCAAGCCGCACGAACTCCCGGGCCGGACGCCCGGAACCGAGGCCAAGTAGCCGCGCCGGGCCTATCGCCGGACCGCAGAACGGGTCGCCCGTGCGGTGTCTTGCTTGATTTCGCTGGCTGGATCGCGGAAACGGCACACGACGTGCGCCGCCTGCACCCGTGGGCGGCGCCGTCCCGGTTTCCGTCGCGGGTAAGCAGGCAGGCATGGCCAACGTCGTCGTTGTGGGCGCCCAGTGGGGCGACGAAGGCAAGGGCAAGATCGTCGACTGGCTCTCCGAGCAGGCCGACATCGTCGTCCGGTTTCAGGGCGGGCATAATGCCGGCCATACGCTCGTCATCGACGGCGTCACCTACAAGCTGGCGCTGCTGCCGTCGGGCGTGGTCCGCGGCGGCAAGCTCTCGGTCATCGGCAACGGCGTCGTGGTCGATCCCTGGCATCTCGTGGACGAGATCGACCGGATCAAGGCCCAGGGTGTGGAGGTCTCCCCCGCGTCCCTGCGGATCGCCGACAACGCCACGCTGATCCTGCCGCTCCACCGGGAGCTGGATCATTTCCGCGAGACCGCCAATGCCGGCTTGAAGATCGGCACCACCAAGCGTGGTATCGGGCCGGCCTACGAGGACAAGGTCGGGCGCCGGGCGATCCGGGTCGTCGATCTTGCCGATCCCGACGCCTTGCCGGCCAAGATCGAGCGCGTGCTGACCCATCACAACGCCCTGCGGCGCGGCCTCGGGATCGACGAGGTCAATGCCGAGGCGCTGCTGTCGGAGCTGAAGGCCATTGCGCCGAAGATCCTGCCTTTCGCCGACACCGTCTGGGCGCTGCTCGACGAGGAGCGGCGGGCCGGCAAGCGCATCCTGTTCGAGGGCGCGCAGGGCGCGCTACTCGACGTCGATCACGGCACCTATCCGTTCGTCACGTCCTCCAACATCGTGGCCGCGCAGGCGGCGACGGGCTCGGGCCTCGGCCCGGGTGCGATCGGCTACGTGCTGGGCATCGCCAAGGCCTACACGACCCGGGTCGGCGAGGGGCCGTTCCCAACCGAGCTGTTCGACGAGATCGGCGAGACCATCGGCAGCCGCGGCCGCGAGTTCGGCGTCAACACCGGGCGCAAGCGCCGCTGCGGCTGGTTCGACGCCGTGCTGGTGCGCCAGACGGTCCGGACCTCCGGCATTCACGGGATCGCGCTGACCAAGCTCGACATCCTCGACGGCTTCGAGGAGATCCGCGTCTGCACGGGCTACATGCTGGACGGGCAGCCGATCGACCATCTGCCGGCGAGCCAAGCCGCTCAGGCGCGGGTCGAACCGGTCTATGAGGTGATCCCGGGCTGGTCGGAGACGACCGCAGGCGCACGATCCTGGGCGGACCTGCCGGCGCAGGCGATCAAGTATGTCCGCCGGATCGAGGAGTTGATCGGGGCGCCGGTCGCCCTGCTGTCCACCTCCCCCGAGCGGGACGACACGATCCTCATGCACAACCCGTTCGAGGACTGACGCGTCGCGCGCTATCCCGTTGACGACGCGTGATTCCGGCTGCGCTGCCTGTATCCAGTCCGCGCAGGCTTGATCTAGAACGGGCTGGCGGTCGGGCCTTCATTCTCGCGAATGATCCGCCGTATGCGGCGCAACCGGCGTGCGGGCACCGATCCGTGCGGCGGAATACGACAAACCGGCCGACGGCCGCGACCGGACCTGTCCGGCGGGAGCGGCCATCGGTCCCCGGCCTTCGACCGGCGTTGCCGGACGGCGGCCGAAGGGGCGGACCAGGGTATTATGGCCGATTACTATCCGCTTCTGGCGCGCGCGCTCGATGCGCTACCGGATCGAACGCCCGCTCTGCGCAAGGCGGTCTACGACCGTGCGCGCAACGCGCTCATCAGCCAGTTGCGCTCCCTCGACCCGCCGCTCTCCGAGGCGGACATCGATCTCGAGCGGCGCGCCCTCGACGCCGCGATCGAACGGCTCGAGGTCGACCACGGCGGTCTGCCGGCGCCGGCCAACGATGCGGTTCAGGCCTCTCCGGGACAGGCGCCTGCACCGGTCGTCTCCGAGCCCATCGCGGTCGCGCCGGCGGTGCAGCCGGAGCCGGAGATCCCCGAACCGTCTCCCCCTGAGCCGAGCGTCGCGTCGAAGCCCGATCCGGTGCTTCCTGCCGCCAAGGCGCCGTTCGCAGTTCCGGGTCGGGATAGCGATCCCGCATCCGAGTCCGGACCGCGCGAGGCACCGATCCCGATCACCTCGAGGCGCCCGGGCGCCTCCGCCGCTGCTGCGCCCGAAGGGCTACCCCCTGAGGCGGCGGCTTCGGCTCGATCCTCGGTCGAGGAGCAGGACGCCGGCGAGGCCACCGCAGACGTCGGATCGGGCCGTCAGCGCCCGCGGATCGAGGTGGTGCCGCTCCGAGCCGGGCGCTCCCGCGTGCTGCGCAACGTCTTTGTCGGAAGCGTCCTTGCGGTCGTGATCGGCTTGATCGCCGTCGCGGCCTTCCTGTTGCGCGACCGCCCACAGAATCTGCCATCCAGCGGTGCGGAGATTGCGGATTCTCAGCAGTCCGAGGCCGAGTCCAAGTTCGGCGATCGGGTCGGTGGCGATGCAGCGCCGGTGTCGAAGGCGCCTGCGCGCGCGGACGGTGCTGCCCCGTCTCGGACCAACGCGCCACCCGCCGAGGCGGGCGTCTCGGTCGCCCAGAGGGCTGAACTCGTCGAGGAAGGGGCCGGCGCAGAAAGCAGCCAGCCGACCGTCACGCAGGGGCGGGTGACGTGGCGCCTGGAGACGGTGAACGGGGAGCAGGGGCAGCCGGTTCAGAACGCCGTCGTCGCGACCGTGACCGTTCCGGAGGCTGGGCTGACGCTGGTGATGACCATCCAGCGCAACCTCGACACGACGTTGCCGGCCTCCCACACGGTGAGCCTTGCGTTCAGCCAGACCGGCAGCAGCGGCACCGCGCGGACGGTCCAGGATGTCGGATTGCTGCAAGCGAAGGATGAGCAGAGCGCCCGCGGTTCGCCAGTCTCGGGCCTGCCGGTCCGTGTCCGCGACAACCTGTTCCTGATCGGCCTGTCGTCGCTGCAGAACGACGTGGAGCGCAACACCGACCTGCTCCTGCATCGGAACTGGTTCGACATCGCGCTGCGCTACACCTCCGGTCGCCGGGCGGTGCTGACCTTCGAGAAAGGGACCGCCGGCGCCCAGGTCATGCAGAGCGCCTTCGACGCCTGGCAGTGATGAACGGGATCGTTCCCGGCGCTCAGTTACGCCGGGGACCTGCTGTCAGCGGGCTTCAATGCCGGTCCGCGGCAGCTCGCGACTGGCAATGTTGCGCTTGACCGCTTCCTGCACCTTTTCGAAGGCCCGCACCTCGATCTGACGAACGCGTTCGCGGGAGACGCCGAACTCGCCCGAAAGATCTTCCAGCGTGATCGGATCCTCGGCGAGACGTCGCGCCTCGAAGATGCGCCGCTCGCGGGCGTTGAGGACACCGAGGGCGTCCTTCAGCGCGGAAAGGCGGTTCTGGCCCTCCTGTTCGCGCGCGAGCACGGTCTCCTGGCTCGGACTGTTGTCCACGAGCCAGTCCTGCCACTCACCTTCGCCCTCCTCGCGCAGGGGCGCGTTGAGCGACGTGTCACCGGACAGACGCCGGTTCATGTCGATCACGTCCTGCTCGGGCACGCCGAGGCGCGTGGCGATCTGCGACACCTGGTCGGGTTTCAGATCGCCCTCATCGAGGGCGGAGATCCGTCCCTTCGCCTTGCGGAGGTTGAAGAACAGCTTCTTCTGGTTGGCCGTCGTGCCCATCTTCACCAGAGACCACGACCGCAGGATGTATTCTTGGATCGCTGCCTTGATCCACCACATGGCATAGGTGGCGAGACGGAACCCCTTGTCGGGATCGAAGCGCTTGACCGCCTGCATCAGGCCGACATTGCCTTCCGACACGACCTCGCCGATCGGCAGGCCGTAGCCGCGATAGCCCATGGCGATCTTGGCGACGAGGCGCAGGTGCGACGTCACCAGGCGATGCGCCGCTTCGCGGTCACCGGCATCACGCCAGGCCTTGGCGAGGGTGAATTCCTCCGACGGCTCCAGCATCGGAAACTTGCGAATCTCGTCGAGGTAGCGCGAAAGGCCACCTTCGTTGGCGAGCACGGGAAGCGTACCGGCCATGGCTTTCTCCTGAACCTGTGTCCCCCTGCCGGGCGGACGCGACGGACAACAGTGCCGTCCACTCGGGCCGCTCTTGAGCCGACCCTGCCGGCCACCCATCTCATGCGGGTCGCCGGGGAGCCGGTCACGGTCGATGACACCCACGTCGCCAACAACGCGCCACCGGCGATTTTGATCGTACCATGTCACGATGTGACGCGGTACGGGGTGTTCTTTCGCACGCCGCAAGGGGCGGTTACAGGCGCGCCGGGTCGCCTGCGTCGGCCCGGAGTGCCAGGATCAGGGCAGTCATGTCGGTCGGCAGCGCACTCTCGAAGCGCAGCGTCTCACCCGTGCGCGGGTGACTGAAGCCGAGCAGTTCCGCGTGGAGCGCCTGCCGTCCCAGGGCCGTTAGAGCGGCACGCGCCTCCAGACTCAGGCGGGCCGCCTTGGTGCGGAAGGCACCTCCGTAGACCGTGTCCCCGAGCAGGGGATGTCCGCGATGGGCGAGATGCACGCGGATCTGATGCGTGCGACCCGTCTCCAGGCGACACCGCACGAGGGTAGCCTCGCGATAGGACTCGGCGACGGCATAATGCGTGACCGCATGGCGGCCGCTGTCGTCGGAGACGACGGCGATCTTCTCCCGATGGAACCGGGACCGGGCAAGGCTGGCCCGGATCGTCCCCGCCCGCGGCTGGGGCAGGCCCCAGACCAATGCGGCGTAGGCGCGTTCCAGCGGCCCGGTCCGGCCGTGATCGGCGAATTGCGCGGTGAGGCCCTGATGCGCCGCGTCGTTCTTGGCGACGACGATCAGGCCGCTCGTGTCCTTGTCGAGGCGATGGACGATGCCGGGGCGGCGCACTCCGCCGATCCCGGACAGGCTGGCCCCGCAATGGGCGATGAGGGCGTTGACCAGCGTCCCGCTCTCGTGGCCCGGCGCCGGGTGGACCACCAGGCCGGCCGGCTTGTCGATGACGATCAGATCGTCATCCTCGTAGACGATCGGCAGGTCTGCGGCTTCGGCCACCGGCTCGGCCGGTGCCGGAGGCGGCACGGTGAGGATGATGGACGCGCCGGCGGCAACTTTGGCGGCCGGATCGCGCGCCGGGAGACCGTCCCGCTTCACATGGCCTGCGCGGATCAGGTCCTGCAATCGGGCCCGGGACAGATCCGGGAACAGCGTGACCAGCGCTCGATCGAGCCGCACGCCTCCCTCGGCCACGATCCCGGCTTTTTCGACGTCTCCGTTGTCCACCACGATCCTTGTCCGCGCCCGATCTGACCCGCCGAGGCGGATTTCCTGACGAAGGCTCTTGCTCCGCCGCCGGGTCGTGGCTATAGCACCCCCGCGCCGCCGGAAAGCTCCCATCGTCTAGCGGTCTAGGACGTCGCCCTCTCACGGCGAAAACAGGGGTTCGATTCCCCTTGGGAGCGCCACCGGCGCATTTTTCATAAATGTTGGCAGCATTTCACCCCATGGTGGGTGCCCGAGCCCGCAACTCCAGCGGGCCGCGCTGTCCCGCCTCGAAGCCTTTCCACGCGATGTCAGCAATCCGTGCTTGCTACGCCTCGTGCGTGCAGCCGCGCTCGGCGCGTTAGCCGCGGTCGCCTGTCGCAGGCCTTGTGGCCGTGCCGACGTTCCATCGCTCAAAGACGCAGTTCGTCGTCAGGGATATGCCGAGAATTTGGCGGGTCGGGCGGCAGGTCGCCGACCTGATGCGCGATCGCTCTATCCTGCAGGACGTGCGCAAGCGGGAGGGGTGAAGGCCCGCCGCTCGCCGCGCGATCGCTGGCTCCCTGCCGGTGGCCTGCGGCATCAGCAAGCGCGTGGCCGCATTAGCCAGCGGCTTCGGCCATTCGTCCCAGTGCGAGCGTAAGCGTTCGGGTCCACAGGCGGCGCTGCGCATGCGGCTGGGCGGTGCAAACGCTTCCGGGTGAACACTCCCGTGCCAGACCACCTTGGACCCCGCGGTGAATGGCTGTGCAGGGCTTTCGCTCGGTCGCAGCTTGAGCTTGATCCGGACGTGCTCGTCCGACCCGTCATCCCCGAATGAAAGCTCGAAAACGGAACCGTCCCCTGTCTGCACGGCACAGACGGTTCCGTTCCTCGCGCGTGCTCCCCTGATCAGCGGCAGCGATGGCGCCGTCCATCCCGGCCGAGATAGGTCCCGGTCTGCGGATCGTAGGACCGGAAACGACGCGCGCAGTAGCGGTCATCACCGATGGTGCGATCCGAATCGACGTCGTCGTAGCCATAGGTGACCGGAGCGTAGCCGCCGCCATATCCGACGTCATAGCCGTAGCCGTATCCCGGATAACCGTATCCGCCGTAGAGGCCTCCCACGGCCACTCCAAGGCCGAGCCCGCCGAGACCATATCCGCGTCGTCCGTAGCCGTATCCGTAGGGACTTCCGTAGAAGCCTCGGTTCACGCCGTAATGCCGATGCAGGCCGTAACCGCGGTGGGCGCCGAGGTCATGGGCGAGCCCGCGATTGGGGAACCCGTGGCCGACGCCTGGCCTGCCGAGATGAGGGTTGCCGAAGCCCCGGTTGGCAAACCCACCACCACCGGCCGCCGCGGCTCCGAAATTGTGATTGCCGAAGCCCTGGTTGACGAAGCCGCCGCCGCCCGCTGCAGCTCCGAAATTGTGATTGCCGACGCCCCGATTGGCGAAGCCGCCGCCACCCGCTGCAGCTCCGAAGTTGTGATTGCCGAAGCCCTGATTGCTGAAGCCGCCGCCACCGGCGGCTGCGGCCCCGAAGTTGTGGCTGCCGAAGCCTTGGTTGGCGAAACTGCCGCCGGCCTGTGCCCGGGCACCGGTGGGTGCCGCCAAGAGGGCGCCGGCGAGGATTGCCGATGCAATCGCTGTGACCGTCTGGTTCATGGTCGCCACGCTCGCTGTGTTGAGTCTATCTGGATCAACGTCGCGCCAGCGGCGGCCAATCCCGCTTCCTTTTGTCCTGCGACCAGATCGCTGGTCGATCCGACCGATGATCGGGGGCGTGCGATTGTCCCGGCCCGGTTACCCTTCGCCATTTCAGCCCCGCAGTCCTGGCCGCACCGGGCATTTTATTGCGCTGTATCGTGATAGCTCTGATCAGGGATCCGCTCGTTCTCGCCACCTGAGCTTCGGGTCTGGGAAGACCCGCCCGGTTCACCGGCGCGGGCCTCTCACGCGCGTCGGCAGTCTTCTCACCGAGACCCGTTCCCTCAGTACCGGACGGTGCGGATACTGCCGCCACCGCCACCCACGACGCTCCGGATCACCTCCTTGGTCGACGGGCTGATCCCACCATCGCCACGCAGACGACGCCCATCCGCTCGTTCGAAGCGCGCGACATCGTCGGAGCATCGATCCAACGCATCCCTCACCTTCGACGCGAGGGGACCGCCGCGGTGCGCGCCGGCGCCGCTCATCTCGAACCGCAGGCAGGATGCCAGGTAGCCTTTCAGGTCGTCGAAGGCGGCGGCTTGCGCGCCCGTCGTCATGACGATGAAGAGCAGTGCGGATCGGGCGAGCATGGGGCAATCCGGGATACGGCGGTTGACCCGGACAACGTGCGAGCGGGCCATTGGTCGCTTCAAGGCTCACCCGACGGAGGCAGGTGTGCGTGTGTGCTGCCGGTTCGGGACGCCCGTGCGTCCGAGTCCGGCGCCCCGGCGTAACCACCCCCTGCGATCCCATCCCGGGCCGCGTTGCTGTCGGCTCACCGCTTGTGGGTTCAAGTATCCTGACCCAAGCAAGCCATCAGACGCGCACTTAATTCATGTGCCGGCGCCGAGCCTGAAGCTCCTGCTGAGCGAGCTTGCGCCCGACCTCCAACAGCAGCGCATCCGCGCGTGCTTTCAGATTCGGATCCTGCAACTGCGCGAGAGACTGCTGCGCGGCCAAAAGGAGTTCGGCTGCTCGTTCTAAGGGTGGCATGCAGAGTGGGTGCAACTCACCGCCCGTCGCCGCTCTCGTGCCGGTGCGCGACCGCGTCAGATCGATGATGATGCCCCGTCCCCGGATCGGACGCCCCGATGCGTCGCGAACGGTATAGCCACGGTCGAGAACCCATCGCGTAACACCATCAGCCGAAAGCACCCTGTACTCGGCAACGAAAGGGGTGTCTTCGTCGATGCTGCGGCGGATCAAGGCGTGGACATGCTCCTGATCATCCGGATGCATGCCGTCCACAAACGCCGATAGCGGAACGCCTGTGGCTGCGGCGTCCGGATCGACGTTGAACATCAATGCCACGAACGTGTCTGCACGCACCGAGTCCGAGACGATGTCCCAGTCCCAGGTGCCGGCCACCTCGACGGCGTCCAACGCCTGCTGCAATGCAGTGGGGCGAGTCTGGATGTCAACGAGCTTGAGCTTCGGCACCGAGACGCTCACGATTGCTGCGGGACCAACCTTCAGTTGCGAATGTATAAAAGCACTCACACTGGCTTCAAGCGATATCGAGAACAATATCAACCGGAGCGTGTAATTGGTGCCGGATACGGCACGGATTGTGGTAAGAAGCAGCCGAACTGGCGTTTTTCGCGCCAGCGCGGAGCGAGCGATGGGACAGAAGATGCCGCTTCAAGCGAAGGCCGGGTCGGATGGTTCCTGGGATAATCGCAGCGACAGCCGCTCCGCAGCCTCGGCCGGCGATGACGCAAGGCGTCTCGTGACCCGCATCGCGGGGGCGCTTCAGGTTCAACCCGACGTCCTTTACGCTCCCGACGCGGCCAATGCGCGAACTTACAGCGCCACGGATGGCGCTAAGCTCGATCAGCAGTGCGAGGCGCTGCTGTACGCCTACAGGCGTATCCGAGATCCCGAAGAACGCCGTCGGCTCCTGCTGCTCGTCCAGGACGCGGCTGAGGAGACCGAGGCTTTGATCGGACGCTCTTCCGCCTCGTGAGCAGACTCGCGCGGGGCCGAGCGGCCGGTTTTCGCTCATGAATAGGTTGAACTGACGGCACGCGCCGAGAGATGCGAGGCGTGTCCCAGTCGCGAGACCGGACCCCCCTGACACAACCCTCGCACAAGGATCGCCCTAGGTGTCCGGTGTGGGGAAGGCGACAGGAAGGACGAGGACGAGAGGCCGCGTAACATATCTCGACGCATCGCTAGAACGTATTGCGGACTGTCATGCGATTTAACTCCGCAGTATAGAGCCGATTAATCCCATTCCCGTGGTCGCAAAACCGTTTTAGGCGTAAAATCAATGACTTTGTAGTCGTATGAATATCGATTGCGTGCGGTGATGGGTTTCGTGGCGACCATAATGTCTTGGCGGTCGTATTGGAGGATTCCAGGAGGTGCCGGATGCATGGCGGCGCTGTTTCAGATAATACAGTGCCGCACCTCTGTCGCCCGGTCATTCTGGATTATAGATCGGCTTTCAAAGCTTTGCGTTAGGCTCATATGGATCATGTGGGCGCCACAGGCTTCAGCAGCCTTTCGGATACCGCGAAGACCTGCATGGCGGATCGATTCATCGGGTAACAGGAGGACGGTGGCAGCTTTGTTGGACTCGGCGTGTCCGTTGTTGGGCGTCGTGAGGAGCCAAGAGTTCCCTCCGCCCCCCCCTTCAGGCCAACGCCAGCCGCCCTACGATCCGTCGGCCGATGTCGCGCGCGCCAGCTTTGGTCGGAAGGCCTCGAACTCAGTCAGAGACGCCCGCATCAGAAATGGATCAACTGCCTCGGAAAAGCGATGATCGCGATCATACGGATCGAGGAACCCGGGCTGACCCAGCAAGGGGCTCACCAGGCCGCCGTTCAAGGAAGGCGTCGTTCGAGGTATCCGATTGACTGGCCGATCCGAGCCAGCCGCGCCGCGTCTTCAAACGGCATCACGGAATTTGCGGCGCTGGAGAAGGCGATCCGGTTATCGCTGCCTGTTCCGAATGGGCGGGCGACCATGGACGTCCGGCTCCGCGGCGGCTCCGTTACCAGAACCAGATGAGGCGGCCGGATACCGCGTAGATGACGAACCAGAGCCCGACAGCCAGAGCCATCGACGCGACGACGAGAGCCGGATGAGGCTTCTTGCGGGTGCGAGAGGACGCGACGGGAGCGATCTGGTCCATGGGGATGGCGTGTTCGGGCCTCGTACCGATCGCATGCATCGAGGTTCCTCGGGCGGAAGACGGAATGTCCGGTGGATGCGGTCAGCGACAACGGCGCCTTACCAGCAAAACCAAACCCCCGCGTCCTCATCAAAAGATGGATTGACGCCGCGATGGCCGGTGTCGGATTGCGCACGGCGCTCGCATCCGCGATCACCGCCGGGTCTTCCGTCTGCGATTGGCGGGAATATCGGGGACGTTCCGAAACGACGGTGGCGGAGTTTGGCCCCGCATTCCCTACGCAGGCTCAACCTTATGCCGCCGCGCCGGCCATTGCGCAGCGCGCCGCCCGGGCCAGTCGGTCCCCTGTCGGCGGATCGTCGGGCGGCCTCCTGTCGCTTGTTGCACTCCTCAAATGATCGCCACGCCTCGCGGACAGGCGTCCGCGCGACCGTCGAGGGACGTCATTGCATGCGGCATTGCATGCGGCACGGCTGTTCTGGAACGTTGACCTTTCTCGCGGCCCAAGTTTCCGGCTCCGGAAGAATGAGCGAGGTCCGACACGTCGCTGGGCAAGGGCAGCGCGCCCCGATCACGCTTCTCCGAGATCCCGCAGGAGTCTGTCGCGCGCGCGGCTGACCCGGCTCTTCACCGTGCCTGCGGGGCACCCGATCACCGCGGCGGCGGCCTCGTAGGGGAGGCCGTCGATGGCGACGAGGAGGAGCGCTTCGCGATAGGCCGGCTCGAGGCGGTCGATGGCGGCCTGAACCTCCTTCAGTCCGAGGGCGTGATCCTGCGCGGCCGGTTCGGAAACGGTGGCAGCGTGGAGGCCGTCAGGATCCGCGATCTCGAGGCGCCTCTTGCGCCGCCCGTTGATGAAGCCGTTGCGCAGGATCGTGAATAACCAAGCGACCAATCGGGTGCCGGGCTCGTATCGCTCGCGATGCTCCCAGGCCTTGAGCAGCGTGAACTGTACGAGATCATCCGCTTCGGCTCCATCGAAGGTCAGCGACAAGGCGTACCGCCGGAGACGCGGCACCAGCGCGATCAGGTCGTCCTTGAATGCATCGGGAACCTGCCCGCCGGCTTCGGCTGCATCGAGGGCCGCGGACAATCGATCCAGCACGGCGGCGAGCCGCGAGCCGACATCAACCGCCACGACCTCTGAGTAGTATTGCCGCAGCCGATGACCGAGCTGCGCATGGACATACGAGATGACGGGATCGGACGCGTCGGCCGGATCCCGCTTTTCGTCGGCGGGCTGCACGGGAAGCTCTCGTGTCGATGGGATGGAAACATTGTCGCAGCGGACGACACGTCCGGCGGAAGGGCGCGGACTTATCTCTGGTCGATAACGACAGCGTCAATGATGCAGGTATACCAGTGTAAAACGCGAGCGCAGTGGAACCTGCTTGTGCGCAACCCGTTTGTGCCCGGCTGCCGGAGGGGCGGCGAGCGCGGCATGGGGTGCGAGAGCGGTGACGGCGGGCGTCGACAGGCACGAACTCCGGCAGATCATCGCCGGCCTGAGCGAGGGCGTGATCCTGGTCGAGCCCGACCAGACCATCGCGTACGCCAACGCCGCCGCCCTGGCGATGCACGGCGCCGAGAGCCTCGACGAGCTCGGGCCGACCGTGGACGCGTACCGGGACCGGTTCTGCCTGCGCTACCGCAACAACGTCGCGCCCAACCAGTATCCGATCGAGCGCGTCGTCGCCGGCGAGCGCTTCCACGATGTCGTGGTCGAGGTGCGCCGGGCCGACAAGCCCGAGATGGATTTCGTCCACTCGCTGCGCAGCCTCGTGGCCACGGACCGCGACGGCAAGCCGAGCTGCCTCGCGCTGATCCTCAAGGACGTCTCCGACCAGTTCGAGGCCGAGGAGCGGTTCGAGCGGACCTTCAACGCCAACCCGGCCCCGGCGGTGATCACCCGCCTGTCCGACCTGCGCCACGTCAAGGTGAACACCGGCTTCCTGGAGATGACCGGCTTCACCCGCGACGCCGTGATCGGCCGCAGCGTCTACGAGGTCGACGTCCTGGCCGGCGCCCGCAACCGCGACCTCGCGGTCGGGCGCCTCGAGTCCGGCGGCACGATCCCCCAGATGGAGGCCTGCCTCGACCTGCCCGACGGCGGCAGCCGCTTCGTGATCGTCGCCGGCCAGCCGATCGCGATGGGCGACGAGCCGTGCATGCTGTTCACCTTCGCCGACCTCGAACTGCGCCGGAAGGCCGAGACGGCCCTGCGCCAGAGCGAGGAGCGCTTCGCCAAGGCGTTCCGGATGACGCCGGTGCCGACCGTGCTGGTGCGGGCGGACACGTTCCAGGTCACCGGCATCAACGAGGCGTTCAGCCGGGTCTTCGGCCACGGCGAGGACCGGATCGTCGGGCGTAGCCTCGACGAGGCCGGGCTGTGGGTCGCCGACAAGCAGCGCCTGCAGGTCGAGGCCGCCCTCGACCGGCACGGCTACGTCCTCGGGGTCGAGGTGTGCCTGCGCCACGAGAGCGGGACGAACCTGGACTGCCTGGTCTCGGCCGAGCGCGTGACCATCAACGATGCCGAGTTCGCCCTGCTGGTCCTGCAGGACATCACCGAGCGCAAGCACACCGAGCGGGAGCTGTTCGACGCGATCGAGACCGTGATGGCCGACACGTCGTGGTTCAGCCGCGGGCTGATCGAGAAGCTCGCGACCCTGCGCCGCCCCGGCCGGGAGGCCGCCGAGGGGGCGGCGCCGAACCTGACGGTGCGCGAGCGCCAGATCCTCAACCTGATCTGCTCGGGGCTCGGCGACGACGCGATCGCGCGCAAGCTCGGCCTGTCGCGCAACACGGTGCGCAATCACGGCGCCGCCTTGTACCGCAAGATCGGCATCCACAAGCGCAGCGAGGCGGTGGTGTGGGGGCGCGAGAACGGCTTTCCGCTGAGCAGGCCTGACGGATGAATACCGCCGTACCGGTATGGACGGACCATTGATCGGGCGATGTCCGCCCTCATCTTCCGCGCGGCCAGAGTTCTTCCGCGCAGGATGAGGCGCCCGCGACTGAGCCCCCTCGCCGGCGCCGCCCCACCGCGACGCCCCCTGGCGACGCCCCCCGGCGATACCCCGTCGCGATCCCCCCTCGCGACGACCCACGACGACCACCACCACCGGAGTGACAGCGTGACCACCATCCAGACCGTAGCAACGCCCCTCGCGCCGGACGCGCACGCCGACACGCGCGCCGTCCTGCTCAACCAAGTGTCCTGGGGGGCGATCTTCGCCGGCGCCGTCACCGCCCTGGTCACCCAGGTGATCGTGAACCTCGTCGGCGTCGGGGTGGGCCTGGCCTCGGTGGGCACGACGGCGGCCGACAACCCGTCGGCCTCCACCGTCTCGATGGGCGCCGGCATCTGGTTCGTGGCCTCGGGCATCGTCGCCTCGCTGGCCGGCGGCCTGATCGCCGGCCGGCTCTCGGGCAAGCCCCTGCCGGGCGCGGCCGCCCTGCACGGTCTCGTCTCCTGGGCGGTGACGACGCTGGTCGTGCTCTACCTGCTGACCTCGGCCGCCAGCGGCCTGGTCGGCGGCACGCTGAGCACCGTCTCGGGGGCGCTCGGCGGCGCGGGCAACCTCGTGGGCGGCACCGTGCAGACGGCGGCCCAAGCGGCGGCGCCGTCGCTGGCGAAGATCTCGAACCCGCTGGACGGCATCGAGCAGAAGGTCCGCCAGCAGACCGCCGGCCAGGACCCGCAGGCGGCCCGCGACGCGGCGGTGGCGGCGATCAAGGCGCTGTTCACGGGTGACGCGTCGCAGAAGCAGCAGGCCGAGGCCCGCGCGGCCGACGCCCTGGCCAAGGCGCAGAACATCCCGGTCGATCAGGCCCGCCAGCAGATCCAGGACTACGAGACGCAGTACGACCAGGCGGTGGCCACCGCCAAGCAGAAGGCCGAGGCCGCGGCCGTGACGGCCAAGTCGGCGGCCACGCAGGGCGCCTTCTACGCGGCGCTGGCGCTGATCCTGGGGGCCCTGGCGGCCTTCCTCGGCGGCCGCCTGGGCGCGCCGAAGCCCGCGACCCTGCTCGGCGCCTACGAGACCCGGCGCGTCTGACCGCCTTCGGCGCCCGCGCCTCCATGCGGGCGCCGCCCATCCCCGGCGGGCGGAACGCGCCCGGCCGGGATCCCTGCCCCCCTCCAACCGCACGGAGCACACGCGATGAGCAGCACCACCGACAAGATCAAGGGTCTGGCCAACGAGGCGGTCGGCAACGTCAAGCAGGCGGCCGGCAAGGCCACGGGCAACGACAAGCTGGTGGCCGAGGGCAAGGCGCAGGAGCTGAAGGGCGAGGCCCAGAAGACCGTCGGCGACGTCAAGGACGGCGCCAAGACCCTCGCCGACAAGATCACCGGCAAGCACTGATCCTCATCCCGCGGCGCCGGGCCACCGGCGCCGCCCCTCGGCCCATGTCCGGTACGGTGCCGGGCCGAACCGCTCAATGCGCGGGAGCAGAGCCGATGCGGCACTTCGCCAGCCTCTTCCTGCGTCAGGAATTCGTCTTCCTGGTGCTCGCCATCCTGCTGAGCGTCGGCGCCGGCGTGGCCTACTGGGTGTCGCGCGCCACCGTCCTGACCATCGCGGTCGCTCCCAAGGACGGGACGGAGCCGGCGCTGATCCAGGCCTACGCGGATGCCCTGGCCAAGCGCCACAAGGAGATTCGCCTCAAGATCATACCCTTCGACGACGTGCGCGACAGTGCCGAGGCGCTGCGTGACGGGCGGGTCGATCTGGCGATCGTACGCCCGGACGTCGAACTCCCCGACAACGGCCTGACGTTGGCGATCCTTCGCGACCAGGCGATGATCATCGCCTCGCCGGAAGCCGCCGGGATCGACCGCTTCCCCGATCTCGATCGCAAGCGCCTCGCGATCCTGGCCCATCGGGACGCCGACGAGGCGCTCATCCGCGCCATGCTGGATCACTATGGTTTGACGCTGGTCACCACCGAGCCGGAAGGCGGTCTGCCGCCGCGCCACGTCGCCCTGGTCGAGATGGCCGAGAGCGACCTGGGCGCGGCCTTCGCCCGCAAGCGGGTCGACGCAGTGATCTCGGTCATCGCGCCGACCGCACCGACGGCCCAGCGGATCGTCGGCCTCGTCCAGGCGGCCAGCCGCAACCGCAAGATCTCCTTCGTGGATGTCGAGAATGCAGAGGCGATCGTCGCCCGGCTGCCGCGTCTGCAGGTGGTCACCATGCCGGCCGAGACCTTCGGCGGCAGCCCCAAGGTGCCGGCCGACGACGTTCACACGGTCGGCGCTTCGTACCGGCTGATGGCGCGGTCGAGCCTCGCACGCTCCGTGGCGGCCGACGTCACGCAGCACCTGTTCGAGCTGCGCAGCGCGATGGCGAACGTCACGCCGGCCGCCGACTACGTTCAGGCCCCCGCCTATGACGGCACCGTCGGCGCGACCAGCGCGAGGCTGCCCATCCATCCCGGCGCCGTCGATTATTACGAGCGCGAGCAGCAGAGCTTCATCGAGCGCTACGAGACCTGGATCTACCTGCTCGCCTTCCTGGGCGGCGGCATCGGCTCCGCGCTCGCGTGGATCGGCCAGCGCCTGTCGCGCCTGCGCCGCGAGCGCGTCGAGGAGGCCACCGACCGCCTGCTGCAGATCCGTCAGGAGGCGCAGGAGACACCGGATTCCGGACGTCTCGAGATTCTGGCCCGGGAGATCGACGATCTCGCGGGCGACATCGCCAAGCATGCCCTGGAGCGCCCGACCGAGGCCCGGACGATGTCGGCGGCGACCATCGCCATCGACGCGGCCCGTTCGACGGTGAAGCGCGCCATCACGGCTGGCCGGAGCGCGGATGACGGCTTGGGCCTGGCCGGCAGAGCCGTCGCGGCAGACGCGGCCCAGACGCCGGCATGACCCGATGCGGCGGCCCACCGCCGTACCACCCGGGCTTCGGCCCGCACCAAGGAAGGACGACGCCATGAGTAAGGGATATCCCTCGATGACCGCCCTGCTGGGACTGCTGGCGGTGGCCGGCTACCAGAACCGCGACCGGATCGCCGAGTGGCTCGGCGGCCACGCCAAGGATCCGGCGCGGTCGCCGGCACCGCAGGTCCCGCCCGCGACGGGGTCGACGATCCCGGCGAACCTGGATCGCCTCCTCGGCGGCGCCAGCGCGGGAGGCGTCGGCGGCCTCATCGCCGGCGGCCTGACCGAGCTGGTCGATCATTTCACCAAAGGCGGCCATGCCGAGACGGCGCAGTCCTGGATCAATCACGGCCCGAACCGCGACATCCCGGCCGCGGATCTGGAGCGCGCCATCGGGCCGGACACGTTGGCGGCCCTGGAGCAGCGTACGGGCCTGAGCAAGAGCGAACTGTTGGAGCGCCTCTCGCGCGACCTGCCCTCGGCCATCGATCGCTACTCGCCCGACGGACGACTGCCGGCCTTCAGCTGATCCGCTTCGCGGAGGTCGTCGCGGCGACGCCGCGACGACCTCCGCCGACGATTCCGGCAGCCGCTACTCGACCAACTCGTCCACCTTCGCCATCAGCGAGGGCGAGATGGTCAGACCCAGGGTGGCGGCCGTCTTCAGGTTGAGCAGGGTGATGAAGCGCTCGCTCGCCTGCACCGGCAGGTCGCCGACCACCGCGCCGCGCAGGATCCGGTCGAGGTAGCCCGCCGCCCGCTGCACATCCTGCTCGACGCTGGTCGTGTAGGCGGCGAGGCCACCGAGGCGGACCGGCGCCGCATAGGCGTAGACGGCCGGGAGACGGTAGGCGGCCGCCAGGTCGACGATCCGCTGGCTGTACACGCCGGTCACCGCGTCCGGCAGCGCGATGAGGCCGCCCTTCGGCTGAGCGGCGAAGCCGGTGATCGCCGCCTCGATCTCGGCGGCGTCGTGCACGCCGGCGATCCGGGCGTCGATCCCGAGTTCGGGGCCGATCCGGGCCATCTCGGCCGTGTAGCCTGCGAGGCGCGCCCGGTAATCCGGGTTGAGCAAGGCGAGGGCCCGCGTGACGCCGGGACTGAGTTCCTTCAGGAGTTGCAGCCACTTGCCGACGAGAATGAAGTCGAAATTGGTGAAGCCGGTCAGGTTGCCGCCGGGCCGCGACAGGTTGGATACGAAGCCGCCGCCGACCGGATCCTGCAGCATCATGAAGACGACCGGAACCGTCGTGGTCGCCCGCTGGAGCGCCGTCGCGCCGACGACGCCCTGCGCGAGCACCACGTCGGGCTTGCGCGCCAGAATCTCCTCGGCTTGACCGCGCATCCGCTCGGCTTCGCCGTTGCCGTACTGCAGGTCGACGGCGAGGTTCTGGCCCCAGATCCAGCCGGCCCGATTGAGGCTCTCCTTGAGCGTGTCGACGATGACGGGACTGTCGGGATGCGCTTCGCCGTAGACCAGCAGGATCCCCAGGCGACGCTGACCCTTCGCCGGCCCGGCGGCGAGGGCCGGCCACGCGGCCGCGCCGCCGAGGCCCGCGATGACGTCGCGCCGTCTCATGCTCCGGTCTCCCGCCTTCACCCGTTCCGAGCCGCGCCGATCGGGAGGGGGTCCGATCGCGCGCCTGGGGATGGTAATAGGCGCTGCCTTAAGGCGGGGCTATCGCGGGTACCGATGGGGATCCCGGCGGGGCGCGGAACTCAGCGGACCTCGACCCGGCTGCCGCTGCCGCCGTTCAGGAGGCGCTTCAGGTGGAAGGCCGCGACCCCGTCGTCGGGACGCAGCCCGACCAGGGCCGCGAAGGCCGCGAGGGCGCCGGCCTCCCCGGCATCGAGCTTCGCGTAGGCGTCCTGATACTGGGCGAGCAGCGCGTCGCCGTAGACCGCCTCCGTCAGGGGTTCGTAGGCGCGCAGAGCCGTCTGCTTGCCGCGCAGGAGGAGGTCGCCGAGGGGCCGGCCGCGGAACTGCCCGGCCCGGATCACCACGGCCTCGCTGACGCAGATCCGCGTTCCGAACGCCTTGTTGGCGTTCTCCAGGCGTGCCGCCGTGTTGATGGTGTCGCCGTAGGCCGTGTAGTCGAAGTATCGGCCGCCGCCGAAATTGCCCACGATCGCCGGCCCGGCATGGACGCCGATCCGCGTCACGCCGATCTCGATCCCCCGCTCCCGCCAGCGCGCGCGGAACACCTCGGCCACCTGATCGAGGGCCAGCGCGCAATCCACCGCCCGGGCCGCGTGGTCCGGTTGGTCCCCCGGCGCCCCGAACAGCACGTGCAGAGCGTCGCCGACGATCTTGGCCACCGTCCCCTCGTGGGCGAAGACCACGTCGGTCATCTCGGCGAAGTAGCCGTTGAGGATCTCGGCGAGCTGCGCCGGGTCGAGACTCTCCACCAGGCTGGTGAAGCCGGCGATGTCGGTGAACAGGGAGGCCACGTCGCGCCGGTGGCCGCCGAGTTCCAGGCCCGATGCATCCCCCGCGAGCCGCTCGGCGAGGTTGGGCGAGAAGTACCGGGCCAGAGAGGCATGCGCCCGCTCGGCCAGCGATTGCCGCCGCCGGCCCTCGCGCAGAGCCTCGACATGCCTCAGCGTCCGCTCGATCGTCGTCTCGAGATCCACGAAGTCGATCGGCTTCGTCAGGAAGTCGAAGGCACCCCGGTTCATCGCCGTGCGGATGTTCGCCATGTCGCCATAGGCCGAGACGATGATGGTCGAGGGGCGCTCGGCAAGGTCCTGCAGCTTGGCGAGCAGCGTCAGCCCGTCCATGCGCGGCATGTTGATGTCGGACACGACCAGATCGACGTCGCGGTTGTCCGAGAGGCGGTCCAGGGCCTCCTGTCCGTCATGGGCGAACAGGAACGTGACGAGGCCCTGGCGGATCTGGCGGCGGAACTTCTGGGTGATCAGCGCCTCGAGATCCGGCTCGTCATCGACGACGAGGATCTTGGCGCTCGGCATGCCGGGGGTCATTCGGCCCCCGAGAGCGCGGAGAGGCGGCGGTCGATCTCGGCCTTCAGGACGGGGAAATCGATCGGCTTGGTGATCAGGCCCACCGCGCCGGCGGCGATGACCTTCTCGCGCGTCTCGGCATCGCCGTAGGCCGTGATCATGATCACCGGCACGTCGGGCCGGGCGGCGCGCACCCGCGGCAGCAATTCGAGGCCGGTCATCCCGGGCATGTTGATGTCGGAGAGCATCAGAATCAGGCTCGGATCGTTGGACCCGTTGATCCGGTCCAGGGCCTCCGCCGCCGAATGCGCGAAGCCCATCGCGAACCGTCCGGCGCGCAGCTCGCGGCGGAACTGCTGCCGAAACAGGTCGGTCACGTCGGGTTCGTCATCGACGACGAGGATCAGGACGTTCATGGCTGGCTCTCGGTCTCGGTCGCCGGCTGTGGAGGCGCAGCGGGCGCGGTCGTCGTGACGCTCTGGCGCGGCAGGGTGATGGTGAACTCGGTGAAGGCGCCTGGCTCCGTGGCGACGTCCACCGTCCCGCCGTGTTGCTTGACGAGGATGTCGTGGCTCAACGAGAGCCCGAGCCCCGTTCCCTCGCCGGCCGGCTTCGTGGTGAAGAACGGATCGAACATCTTGGCCTTGACGCTGTCGGGGATACCGGTGCCGTTGTCGCGCACGCGGATCTCGATGCTGTCGCCCCGATCCCGGGTGGCGATCGACAGCGTCGGTTCGTAGCCCGGCTCCGCGCCGTCGGCCTTCTTCTCGGTGGCGTAGAATCCGTTCGACATCAGGTTGAGGAGGACCCGGGTGATCTCCTGGGGAAAGAGGTCGGCCGTGCCGGCGGCCGGATCGTAATCGCGCACGAGGGTCACGTTGAAGCTGGGTTTCGCCGCACGGGCTCCGTGATAGGCAAGATTCAGGCTCTCCTCGACCAGAGCGTTGACGTCCACCGGGCGATGCTCCCCGGACCCGGTGCGCGAGTGCAGCAGCATATTCTTGACGATCGAATCGGCACGCTTGCCGTGCTGGACGACCTTCTCGAGATTGCCCTTGAGAAGGCCGGTGATCTCCTCGACCTCCTCCCGCGTGCTCGGATCGAGCGAGGCGGGTTCGAGCACGTCCCGCAACTCGTCCACCAGCTCGTTCGAGAGCGATGCGAAGTTGTTGACGAAGTTCAGCGGATTCTTGATCTCGTGAGCGATGCCGGCGGTGAGCTGGCCCAGGGACGCGAGCTTCTCCGATTGCACGAGACGGCTCTGGGCTCTCTGAAGGTCATCGAGTGATTGATTGAGGTCGCGGGTCCGCTCCTCGACCTTGGCTTCCAGGGTCTCGTAGGATTCCTGGACGCGGCCCGCCATCGTGTTGAACCGGTGCGCAAGGGTCTCGATCTCGTCGCCGGTGCGGATCACGATGCGTTCCGAGAGGTCTCCGGATCCGAAGCGTTCTGCGCCATCCTCCAGCTGTCGGATGGGAACGACCATGCGCCGCGCCAGGAAGGTCCCCGCCACGGCCGCCAGCAGCACGCCGAGGCCCATCAGGGAGGTGGTCTGGATGACGGATTCCAGAGCCGGCCCCATCGCGTCGCGCAGCGATTCCTGCACGAACACGATCCAGTCGACCCGCGGGATGGTGGCATGGGCCGCCAGCACCCAGCCGCCGTCGAGGCCGGTGGTGATCTCGTAATCCTGTCCCGCCATCCGGGATCCGGGCAGCGCCGCCGCGACTTCCGACAGACCGGACAGGTCGGTGTCACGCAGGACCAGACTCAGATCCGGGTGCGCGATCAGGCGTCCGGTCGCGGTCGTCACGAAGGCGTAGCCGTGCTCGCCGACGTTGATCGCGCTGACCACATCCCAGATCAGCTTCAGATTGACTTCCGCGACGGTCACGCCCGGGTCGCGGCCGGCATGGGCGACCGAGACCGTCATGTAAGGCTCGGAACCGCGCCGGAAATAGACCGGGCCGAACCAGGTCTTCTGGGCGAGGGCCTGGGTGAACCGCGGAGAGGTCGAGAAATCCTTGCCGCTGCCTACGGCGTCGGGTTCGAGCCGCGACACCCGCAGCTGTTCCTTTCCGGCCGGATCGAGATAGGCGACCTCCGTGATCGCCGGCGCCTGGCGCAGCAGGCGAATGAAGTCGTAACGCTGCTGCTCGGGGGGGATCCGCCGCCACTCGGCGCGGGTCGTCCAGCCGATCTGGCTCTCGATTCCGGACAGGAAGGCATCGACGCGTTCGGCGGCCGCCCGCGCCTTGGTGCGCTGCGTCTCGATCGCCGTCCGCTTGGCGTCCTGATAGTTTAAGGTCAGGTCGACGGCCCCGTTGATGAGCAGGACCAAGCTGACGAGGCCCACGAAGGCCACCGCGAACTTGACCGACAGCGGCACGCGGAGCCACCGCGGGACCGTATCTCCGGTCGGTGGGGGAAGCGCCGTCACTCGACGATCTCATCGGCTTGGGCGAGGAGCGCCGACGAGATGTCCACGCCCATGCTGCGCGCGGATTTGAGGTTCACGATGAAGTCGAACTTCGTGGGCGCCTGGACGGGCAGGGTTGCCGGGTTCTCGCCGCGGAGAATGCGACCGACATAGGCCGCCGCCCGACGGACCGCCTCGGTCGGATCGGGACCGTACGACATCAGGCCGCCGCGATAGGCGAAGCGCCGGATGGCGAAGACCGTCGGGATCGTGTTGCGCGTCGTCAGCGCGACGATGCGATCGCCGTTGGCCTCGCTGAATGTCCCGGGCGCGACGATCAGCCCCCCGTGCCCCTGTCGCGCGAGATCTGCGATGACAGGATCGATGTCGGCAGTCTTCTCGACCTTTACGACCCTGGGTTCGATTCCCAGCGCGGCCGCGGTGCTGCGGAACGGCTCGGCGTAGAGGTTCTTGCCCCGGATCTCGGTGCTCGGATTCGACAGGAGCGTGACGCGTCGGATGCTCGGCACGGCTTCCTTGAGGGCCGCTACCCATTTTCCACCCAGGGGCGCCTCGTAGAGGGTGAAGCCCGTGATGTTGCCCCCCGGGCGTTGGAGGCTCTCCACATACCCGAACCCGACCGGATCGGAGGCGCCGACGAACACGATCGGAATCGTTCGGGTCGCCGTCGCGACGGCCGAGAGTTGCGCATTCAGATAAGCGAAGATGACCGGCGGCCTTGCGGCGACGAGTTCGGTCGCCAGGATCCGCGTCCGCTCGGGGTCGGCACCGCCCCAGCGGTGATCGACGGGCTGATCCGGATGCCCCTGGTCGCGCAGGGCGGCATTGAACGCCTCCGCGAGCGCGCGACCTTCGTCATCGCTTTCCGTGAACGGCCAGAGCGCCGCCACGTGGGCCTGCGTCTGCGCTCCGGCGATGCGTGGCCATCCGGCCAGCGCCAATCCAGCGATTACGGTGCGCCGCCTCATCCGACCATCGCGCCAAGTCTCCGCCCACGGCCCGCGCCGCGCGGCCCGGACCGCGCGCATCGGCCCGGCCCCCGCGATCGATCGCCGGAGCATAGTGCAAGCTCGGCATTGACACCACGCGCCGGCCCGCCGGCAACGCTCAAAATGCCAGCCGCATCCCGCCGACGATGTTCCGTGGAGCCCCCGCGAAGATCGAGCCGGTCGTCGTCGCCAGCACCGCCGCCCCGTTCTGGAGGCCGGTCGTGGCGCTGATCCCATTGGCGAGATTCTGCGCGGAGGCCACGTAGGTCGTATCGAACAGGTTGCGTACTTCGAGATACACGCTGAGCCGCTTGGCGTATCCGCCGGTCAGGTCCGTGGCGTAGTGCAGGTTGGCGTTGACGATCGCATAGCCCGGCGCCTTCAGCGAATTGGCATTGTCGAGGTAGAAGTCGCCCTGAACCACCGTCTCCACGAAGGCTCCGAGACCGGCGAGCGGCCCGCTCGGCACGTCGTAGCCCAGGCGGGCCAGCAGCTGGTGGGCCGGAACGCCGGGGATCCGGTTCCCCGCCCGGTCGAACCGACGGGTCAGGCTGCCCGCGCTGAGCTGCTCGGTGTAGCGGGTGTAGATCTGGTCGTCGAACGTGTAGGCCAGGGTTCCGCGCCAGCCGGGCGCGAAGGCCCAGTCGGCGCCGACCTCGATCCCCCGATGCTCCGAGGCGGGCGCGTTGAACGTGTAGGCGAGGAGGCCCGCCCCCGGCGATTGCGTAACCAGCTCGTTGCGGAAGAACTCGTAGAAGCCGGTGACGCTGAAGCGGAGATCCGTCACCGGACTCCACTCTGCGCCGAGATCGAAGCCCAGGTTCTCCTGCGTCTGGAGCTGGGTGTTGTTGCCCGGAAGTCCGGCGGGGGTGATGAACAGGTTGCTCGCGGCCGGCGTCGTATAGCCGGTGGCGACCCGGCCGCGCAGCGCCCAGGCCGGATCCGGCCGGTAGACCAGCGCCAGTTCCGGGGCGACGTTGAGAAAGGAGCGGTTCGCGTCCGCCACTGTCCGCGTCGCGCCGCTCGCCGCGTAGCTGTAGGCCAGGTTGCGGCCGGTGATGGACGTGCTCTCGGCGCTGAGGCCGAGAACGCCGGTCCATTGGTCCGACAGGGCGAGTTCGAGCCGCGCCCGGCCGCCGAGATTCGACTGCACCGCCGTCTGATCGCCGATCAGCGCCCCCAGGCGCGGGCCGTCATAGGGCGCCCGGTTGAACGTCGTGATGTGGTTGTCGATCGTGTTGTAGGCCAGCGCGACATAGCCGGTCGCCGGCAGACCGAACAGATCCCCCCGCCGGGTCAGGTCCGTCAGGAAATTCCAGGACGGATACGAGCCCCGCGACGATGTCTGGTAGAAGGGCTGATCGAAGTTGCGCTCGTCGAAGCCGAGCTGCGTGCGCCACGTGGTGAAGGCGTCGATGTCGTGCTCCCAGCGGGCCGCCACGATGGTCCGGCGGTCGTTGCGCCCGAAGCCGCCTTCATCCGCCGTCACCGGCACGGTCGCGCCGAAGGCTCCGTTCCGGAACAGGTTGAAGGTGGTGCAGCCGGCCGCCGCGCTTGCGGCGGCGGCGCAGCCGCGCTGGTACGGGTTGATCCGGTACTGGGCCAGGGACGAGCGGGCGGGAAGGTTGGCGTCGAGGGTGTTGTTGATCACCTTGAGGGTGAAGCGGTTGTCCGGGGTCGGAGTGTAGCTCGCGAGCAGATTGATGGTCTGCGTGTCATAGCTCGCATGGTCCTGATAGCCGTTGGCGCGGACGTCGCTCGCGAACAGGCTGATCTCGAACGGACCGCTGACGCCTCCGACGGTAAAGTAATTGCTGAGGTAGCCGAAGCTGCCGGCATCCACCCCGATCTCGTAGCCGTCGATCTCCCGCCCGGTCCGCGTCCGGAACGCGAGCGCGCCCCCGGTGGCGTAGTTGCCGAAGAGGGGCGATTGCGGCCCGCGGAACACGTCGATCCGGCTGTAGGCCCGCGGGTCCGTGAGGTCGAAGCGCGACGCCCCGTCCGGTTGGGTCAAAATGAAGCCGTCCTCCAGAACGACGGTGTTCTTGATGACGCCGGTGGAGCGGGCGTTGTTGCCGCGGATCGAGATCACCACGTCCCGGCCGCCATTGCCCTGCCGGACCGTGACGCCCGGGCTGTTCACCAGGACCGATCCGATGCTGGTCGCCGGCCGGTTCGCGATGGTGCCGTCCCGGCCGATGCCAGTGACGATCTCGCCCACCGGATGCTCGATGACCGAGGGGGCCGCGCCGGGGGGCGCGGCCACGCCGAAAGGCGGAGCCGTGGTCCGGCCCGCAGACGGCGCCGCTTCGCCCTCCACGGAGAGTTCGTCCAGCATGACCGCGGTCTGGCCGAGGGCGGGGAGGGGGGTACCGGCAAGCAGAAGCGCGAGGGCGCGGCCGCGCAAGGCGGTCTGGTCGGGGGGCATCGGAGGACTCGTCTGATCGGTGGGGCAAGCGGCGGGGCCGCGGGCATGGGCAGGCGATCAGGCGAAACGGGGCGGCCCTCGCGGTTGGCCGGGGATGCGGTGGACCGAGACGATGGGCTTTGGGGGCGGGATCGGCCACGTCACCGCATGCCAGCGCAGGCGACGGGCGAGGCCGACCACCGTCGGAAGAAGCGGCGGGACGGCGCCGGCCCGACACAGCCCGCAGAGGCCGCAGCCCGTCAGTGCCGGCGCATGCGGACCGATGGCGACTTCCGTCGCCTGATCCGGCCCATGCCCGCACAGGATCTGGCCGGGCAGCCCCCACGGCGCCTGCGCCATCCGGATGGCCACGGCCGGTGCCAGCGCCTGGATCCAGAGCGCGCACACGATCAGCCCCGCACCCAGAAGGCCCGGGCGCCGGCGCGTCAGACGAGAACGGGTCCGCACGGGCATGGCGCCCGTCCGCTCCGGATCAGCTCATCCCGCGCCTTCGGAGCCGATCCACGCCGAGATCGAGACCGAGCATCCCGGCGATCGCGAGGCCGGTCAGCGGGAAGAGGATCCCGAGCCCGAGGATCATCAGGGTCACGGTGACCCGCACCCGCCGGTTAGGCGGCCACGGCGGCACCCCGAGGCTGCCGGCCGGGCGCCGCTTCCACCACATCGTTCCGGCCGTCACGGCGAGCAGGATGGTGGCGAGGCAGAAGGCCAGCATCGCGAACTGGTTCGCGCGGCCCCAATGCTCACCTTTGTGGATCCCGATGCCGTATTGGATCGCCCGGCCGACCGGGCCGAGATCGGCGAAGCGGACGTCGACCAGCGGCCGCCCGGAATACTGATCGAGGGTGATCACCCGCTGCCGGGTGACGTCGCGCGGGTAGATGGCGGCGGCGTAGACCCCGTCGGCGCCGACGGGCAGCGCCAGCTCGAAGCCGTGGGGCATCCCCATGCGTCCGAGACTCGCGACGGCCTCGTCGATTCCAATGCCCGCGCCCGCTGCGGCAGGCGGTGTAGAGCGCGGTATGGGCGCGTCCTGCAGGGTCCAGCCCGCATCCTCGAGCCTGTCGCGCAGGGGTATCGTGGAGACCGGCCGGTTCGCCCAGAGCGCGGCCGGTTGGCCGAGGCCGGCGGCATTCGACCATGCGCGGAGCTGCTGCCCCCACCAGATCGACCAGGGCAACCCGGTGAGCGCGAGGAAGAGCAGACCGCCGCCGGCCACGAATCCGGTGACGGCGTGGAGATCGCGCCACCACACGCGCCGGCGGGGCGTGGCGCGAACGGTGACGACGCCGCTGCTCCGACCGCGGGGCCACCAGAGATACGTGCCCGTCACCACCAGGATGACCGCGAAGCCCGCGACGATCTCGATCACGGCATTCGCCAGCGGGCCGAGCAGGGCGAGGCTGTGCAGCCCCCGAACCACCGCCATGAACTCGCGATCGGAGTCGACGCGGTCGAGCACGTCACCGGTGTAGGGGTTCAGGTAGACTTGGATGCGGCGATCGCCCACCGCGACCGTTACGCGCGCGGCGGCGTCCGGGGCGGCGGGATCGACGTAGGTGACGGGCGCGCCGTCCGGCACCGTCTGCAGCGCATTGAAGATCAGGCGATCCGGGCCGAGCGGCGCCATCGCCTGGGGGGCGACCTTGGTCCGGTACGCGAACAGGCTGCCGTTGATCTCATCCTTGAACAGGTAGAGCGCGCCGGTCGCCGACAAGCTGATCAGGAAGGGCAGGCACAGAAGGCCCGCGTAGAAGTGCCAGCGCCAGACGGCCCGGTAGAAGGCGTCGCTGGACAGTCGTCCAGTAGCAGTCGCCCCGTACGCGGGGGCGCTGCCGTGCAGAACAATCGACATGAGGAGAGGTCCGGGCCTGAGCGATCGGGATCGGGATCGTCAGGCCGCGGGCGGACCTCGCGCGGTTCCGTTATAGGCCGGAGGTCCCGTCGTCGGGATCTCGGCTTCCGGGCGCCACGCACACAGCGAGGTCGGCGCGGAGGGCCAGGCCGCCGCCTCCGGATCGATGGGGGGCAGCGTCAGCGTCCCGGCCTGCACGACCGTGCAGCACGCATGGACATGCACACTCTTGCTCGCCGGCTCGCCCGACGAATGCCCGGCGCAGAGCACCTCGCCCGGACCGTCCAGGGCGCGGCTCGGTGTGGCGAGCCCCAGAAAGGCTTGAAGCAGCAGCGCGTAGAGCGCGACCAAGCCAATGATCGCGCGCCCTCTACCCGTTCGAGGCTGCCGCCGGCGCATGGGGCGATCTATGCGGCCGGACTGCGGCGCGTCAATGCGCGGGTCCCATACGGCGCTGGACGCCCTGTGCATCGGCGACGACCGGGAGGGGCGCGCCCCGATGAGACCGCGCCGCATCCGCCCTGACGGCGTTGGGCTCGAGGCCCTGCGGACGCCGCAGAGCGCGCCGTGCCGGATGTCGGCGCACTACGAGTCCGGTCGCCCTTTAATCCGCTCGCCCGGTCGGCAGGGCTGGATTCTTCTCCTGTGTTGCTCATCCTGCGGAGAGATCGGTACAATCTTTATTATTCGTTCTGGATTCATCAGAGCATCAGCTTGACGGCCCGACCTGACTCAATGAGACGTCGTCGGCAGAGTGCCACGGTGAAGGGCATGCCGCGCGAGCGGGAGCTTGGAGAGGGAACGATGGTCTTCGCAGGTCGCGCAGCAGCTGCGGTGCTGTTCTTATCGATGTTGTCGGCCCCCGCATGGGCTGCGGATCCGATCAAGATCGGGCTGAGCGGTCCCTATACCGGGGGATCGTCTTCGATGGGCGTCTCAATGCGCGACGGCGCCAAGCTCGCCGCTGCCGAAATCAACAAGGCCGGCGGTGTCCTCGGTCGGCCGATCCAACTCGTCGAGCGCGACGACGAGGCCAAGAACGAGGTCGGTGCGCAAGTCGCGCAAGAGCTGATCAATAAGGAGAAGGTGGTCGCGACGGTCGGGTTCATCAACACCGGCGTCGCGCTCGCGGCCCAACGCTTTTACCAAGAAGCCGAAATCCCGGTGTTCAACAACGTTGCCACCGGGACGATCATCACCAATCAGTTCAAAGAGCCGGATTACGACTCGAACTACGTCTTCCGGAACTCGGCCTACGACGTGCTGCAGGCGGGCCTGATGGTCGATGAGGCCCTCGCGCAGGGCCATAAGAAGATCGCGATCCTCGCAGACTCGACCAATTACGGCCAGCTCGGCCGTGAGGATATCGAGAAGTATCTCGGCACGAAGGGCGTGAAGCCGGTCGCGGTCGAGAAGTTCAACATCAAGGACGTCGATATGACGGCCCAGCTGCTCAAGGCGCAGCAGGCCGGCGCCGAGGTGATCCTCGCCTACGGGATCGGGCCGGAGCTGGCCCAGATCGCCAACGGCATGGCCAAGCTCGGCTGGAAGGTGCCGATGATCACCAGCTGGCCGTCCTCGATGCAGAGCTTCATCGACATCGCCGGCGCGAACGGCAACGGCGTGGTCATGCCCCAGACGTTCATCGAGGACCAGACGCTGCCGAAGCGCAAGGCTTTCCTTGAGAACTACTACAAGACCTACGGCGTCACGAAGATCCCGACCCCCGTGGCCGGCGCCCAGGGCTACGATTCGATCTACCTCCTCGCCGCGGCGATCAAGCAGGCGGGCAGCACCGACGGCGCGAAGATCCGCACCGCCCTTGAGAACCTGAACGAGAAGGTCGAGGGCGTCGTCACCACTTACGACAAGCCCTTCACCGCCAAGGACCACAACGCCATCTCGCGCAACATGGTCGTGTTCGGGAAGGTGCAGGACGGCAAGATCGTCTACGCCAAGGATGAGGACGCCAAGAACGCCGGTGTCGTCCGCGTCAAGGAGAAGTCCTCGAACTGAGGTCCCGACGCCCGCGCCCACCCGGGCGCGGGTGCCCCAGAGTCCGGCGGCACTCCAGCCTGCTGGCACGTCGCATATCGGTCCCGCGGCGCGCGCCGCGCGGCCGGACGACCCTCCGGTGACAACGCATCCATGGCCATCCTGCTTCAGCTCATCGCCTCAGGCGTCGCGGTCGGTATGATCTACGCCGCCATCGCGTTCGGCTATCAGCTCACCTTCGCGACCTCGAAGACGCTCAATTTCGGCCAGGGCGAGGCGCTGGCGCTCGGGGCCCTGTTCGGCCTGACCCTGGTGCCCTTCGTCGGCTACTGGCTGATGATCCCCCTGGTCCTCGTCTTCGGCTTCGCCCTCGGGGCCGTGGTCGAGCGCCTGGGCGTGCGCCCGGCCGTGAAGATCAAGTCCGAATACGGATGGATCATGGCCACCATCGCCCTCGGCATCATCTTCAAGAACGTCGCCGAGAACGTCTGGGGCCGCGACGACCTGAAATTTCCCTCGCCACTCCCCGAGACTGCCCTCGAAGTGGGCGGCGTCCGCATCCTGCCGATGGAACTACTGATCGTCGCGGGGGCGCTGCTGATGATGCTCGCGGTCGAGATCTTCAATCGCAAGTCGATCTGGGGGAAGGCGGTCGTCGCCACCTCCAACGACATCGACGCCGCCGGCCTGATGGGCATCAACACCCAGAAGGTGATCACCCTGTCCTATTCGATCAGCGCCATGACGGCGGCCTTCGCGGGCGTGCTCGTGGCGCCCGTGACGCTGACCGGGGCCACGATGGGCTCCGTGCTGGCGCTGAAGGCCTTCGCGGTGGCGATCATCGGCGGCCTCGAATCCGGCCTCGGCGTCATCGTCGGCGGCCTGATCCTCGGTGTCGCGGAGACGCTGACCGGCTTCTACATCTCGACCGGCTACAAGGATGTGCCGGGCCTGATCCTGCTCCTCGTCGTCCTCTCCATTCGCCCCGTCGGCCTGTTCGGCAAGGCGGTCATCAAGAAGGTCTGACCGTGACCGCCCGCGCATCTCTCCCGGCAGCCTGAGCCATGGCGCAGACCCTCGCCCCCGCCGACGCGCCCGTCCCGACCGCCGCGCCGAGCCTGTCCCGCCACGTGGGCGCCCTCGGCGCCGTGCTGCTGGTGGTCTGTCTCGCCGCCTTCCCGCACGTGGTGACGAGTTCGTATTACATCCACCTCGTGGTGGTGATCGCCATCTACGCGATCCTGATTCTCGGGCTCGACATCGTGGTCGGCTATACCGGACAAGTCAGTCTCGGGCATGCCGGCCTGTTCGGGGTCGGCGCCTACGCGGCCGCGGTGCTGTTCCTGCACTTCAAGCTCGGCGTGTGGTGGGGCATCCTGGCCGGGATCGGCGTGACCTCGGCCTTCGGCGTGCTGCTCGCCGTCCCGGCGCTGCGGGTCACCGGTCCCTACCTCGCCATGGTGACGCTGGCCTTCGGCACCATCATTCAGATCTTCATCAACGAGCTGACGCCCCTGACCAACGGCCCCCTCGGCATCACCCTGCCGCCGGCCCGCGTCCTCGACTTCTCGCTCCTCGGCCTCCAGGCCCCGTGGGGTGCAGCCGGGCGCAAGCTCGAATTCTACTACCTCGTCTGCGTCGCGCTGCTGGCCACAATCCTGGTCGTCAACCGGGTGGTGCGCTCTCCCTACGGCCGCGCCTTCGAGGCGCTGCGGGACTCGCCGATCGCCTGCGACTGCATGGGCGTCAGCGTCTACCGCTACAAGGTCTATGCCTTCGTGATCTCGGCAGCCCTTGCCGGTCTCGCCGGTGCGCTGTTCGCGTGGTCGGAGCGCTACGTGGCTCCCAACTCCTACGGCTTCGAGCTGACCGTGCTGTTCCTGCTTGCCGTCACGATGGGCGGGCGCAAATCCCGGGCGGGGCCGATCATCGGGGCCGCGATCGTCGTGATGATGCCCAACGTGCTGGCCGATATCGAGCTGGTGCGGATCATGGCGGGGCTCATCGCCCTTGCCGCCTTGATCGTGGGCGTCCTCGCTTTCCTCCGGCGCCGGGAGGACCGCTTCGCCCTGCTGGTGCCGGTCGGGCTCTGCCTCGCCTTCTTCCCGGCGACCCTGGCGCTCGAATCCGTGACCGACTTCCGCCTGACGGTCTTCGGTCTGATGATCCTGTTCGTGGTGTACTACCTGCCGGACGGGATCGTCGGCTTCGTCCGAGAGAAGATCCCGGCGCTCCGGCCGGCCCACACCGCCGAGGGCAAGAGCCTTTACGCCGAGGGGGCGGCGCTCAGCGTCCAGAGCGGCGGCCGGGGTGCCGACCCGCTGCTCACCGTCGAGCAGGCCCTGATGCAGTTCGGCGGCCTCAAGGCCCTCGCCGGCGTCGACCTCACGGTCCGGCCCGGCACGATCCACGGCCTGATCGGACCGAACGGTTCCGGCAAGAGCACGATGATGAACGTGCTGACCGGTATCTACCGGCCGACCGGCGGCAGCGTGACCCTGGCCCGCGGCCAGGGCTCGAAGCGCCTCGACGGGCGCACGCCCTCCGAGATCGCGGCGGCCGGCGTGGCGCGCACCTTCCAGAACGTGCAGCTCTTCCGGGAGATGACGGCGCTGGAGAACGTGCTGGTCGGGCTCCATCACAGGTTCCGCGGCACCCTCTTCGACGCGATCCTCGGCACGCCGCGCCGCCGTCGGGAAGAGCGCGAGCAGCGCGCCCGCGCCATGGCGATCCTCGACTTCGTCGGCCTGGGCGCCCTGGCGCAGGTGGAGGCCCGCAACCTGCCCTACGGCAAGCAGCGCCTCCTCGAGATCGGTCGCGCGCTCGCCCTCGATCCTGTCCTGCTCCTCCTCGACGAGCCCGCCGCCGGCCTCACCGCCCCCGACATCGCCGAGCTGACGGCGATCATCCGCAAGATCCGAGACGCCGGCATCACGGTGATCCTCATCGAACACCACATGGACGTGGTCATGGGCCTGTGCGACCGCGTCAGCGTCCTCGATTTCGGCCACAAGATTGCCGAGGGCAGCGCCCGCGAGGTCCAGGCGGACCCGAAGGTGATCGAGGCATATCTCGGCAGCCCGGTCGCCGACGAGGAGTTGACCCATGCTTGAGGTCACGGGTCTGTCGGCCGGCTACGGCCAGGTCGAGGTGCTGCACGGCCTCGATTTCGCGGTCCCGAAGGGGCAGGTCGTGGCGCTGATCGGCTCGAACGGCGCCGGCAAGACCACCACGATGCGCGCCCTGTCGGGCATGATCCGCCCGCGGGCGGGTTCGATCCGCCTCAACGGGCGCGAGATCGGCGGCCTCGAAAGCCACGACGTCGCCCGGTTCGGCCTCGCGCACTCGCCGGAGGGGCGCCGCGTCTTCCCGACGCTCTCGGTGGAGGACAACCTGACCCTGGGCGCGTTTCCCCGGTTGACGGGGGCGCGGCCGAAGGGCGACGTCGCGGCCGACCGCGAGCGCGCCTTCGAGATGTTCCCCCGTCTGAAGGAGCGGCGCACGCAGCTCGCCGGCACCCTCTCGGGCGGCGAGCAGCAGATGCTCGCGATGGGCCGGGCCCTGATGCTGCGGCCCGAGATCCTCCTCTTGGACGAACCCTCCATGGGCCTCGCGCCCAAGCTCGTGGAGGAGGTGTTCCGGATCATCCGCCTGCTCAAGGCCGAGCAGGTCACCATGTTGCTCGTCGAGCAGTTCGCCATGGCGGCGCTCGGCGTCGCCGACCACGCCTATGTGCTCGAGAACGGTCGGATCCGCTTCCAGGGCCCGGCGCAGCAGATGCGCAACGATCCGGCCGTCCGGGCGGCCTATCTCGGCGGCAGCCACTGAGGCCGCCGCGAGACCCCCGGTCGCGGAGACCGATCCGCTCCGGGGGCTGACGCTTCGGGCGGGGCGCGATGCCGTCAATCTGGACCGTCGCGTCCTGCGAGCGTCGCCCTCGTGAAGGCCGGCGTGTCCTGCACAGGGCTATGCGGAGCCTGCCCAACGACGACATCCGTGCTCCAGCAGCCCGGCCACGCCTCGCTGTGTTGAATCGGACGCATGTACCGCCGGAGGGTCCCGCCGTTCCGGCTCGCGCCGGCCGACGCGAGCACGAATCAAGCATTGCCGGCCAGGAGATGCATCGTGGCTCCGCTCGCGCGGAGCCGGATTAAATGACTTGTCATTGATCATCCCTGCATTCGCGATGTCCGAACGCCGGTAACCTCCTGTGTCGCCCTGTCGTGGGGCTCCGGCAGCCGAGGGTGGCTGCCGATCGGGGAGGGCGGTCTGATGAGACGTCGCATGTCGGCCCTCCTGATCCTTCCGGCATTCGCCTTTGCCGGCTCCGTGCAGCCAAGTGCGGGGTCGCCGGACGCGCCGGCCACCTTCGTCGAACCGATGGATGGCCCGCACCGTCATTGCTCCGGCTCCTGTATGAAGACGGGGGCCTTGCAATGGATCTGCCGGCGCGATCAGACCTGTTCCATCGATTGTGCGACGGCACCGCCGAAGATGCATTGTCACGACCCCGAGCCGCGGCGCCGGGCGCGCTGAGGCGAGACAGCGCGGCCTGGTTCGACCCAGCCGATGAGGCCTCCGAGGCCGCCGCTGACCAGGCGGGCGTGGCCAGCAGGGATGAGAAGGGTCATCCCGATGCCGCCGGGAACCTCGTGCCGAACCGGCATCCGCGTCCTCGCGCAGAGGTCTGAAGCTCGGCTGATCCCCAGGATTGTGGAAGCGCCGGTCGGAGCGGCTTGGTCACGCATGGCGGCGTTCCGCTGGCGCATCGGGAAGGACGATCTTCGCTGGCGCCCGCGACCTGGCGGGGGCGGCAGGATCGGGAGATGGAGCGGGCGCACCACGCCGAACGGCATCGCCAGATCTCCGGTGCGCGACGACTCTCAAAGGTTGGCGATTGCGCCGCCGGTCAGCCGTCCATGGCTTTGACAACCTCGGCTCGCCATGAGACCGCTCTAGGGTGTTGGATGCACGAGCCTGTCGCGTGTCACGGCCAACACGGTGAACGGGCCTGCCTTCTCTCAGGGCGGCAACTGAAGGGTCGTTCGGCGCGCCGTCATGGCGGCGCATACGCGCGATCGTTCGGGCTCAACCGCGGAAGCAGTCCGCTCGGTCAATCCCTGAGGCCCCGTGAAGCAGCGCCACGCCGTGATGCACAGAAGTTCGAACGTGACGATGTGCATCCCAGCCTGCCTGATGGGCGGTGGCGCGATGGGCGCGCTCATGCGCGCGCACGACTGGGACGCCTCACCGCTCGGCCATCCCGCGACCTGGCCGCCATCCTTGACGACGCTGACAGGCGTCATGCTCGGTTCGAGGCAGCCGACCTTCGTCATCTGGGGGCCCGAGCGCAGGCTCCTCTACAACGATTCCTTTGTCGGGCTTCTCGGCGCCGCGCATCCGTCTGCGCTCGGTCGCGACTATCTCCAGGTCTGGCACGACCTCGGCGCCGAGCTTGGATCCTTCGTGGACGAGGCCTGCTCCGGTCGCTCCGTTGACACGGCCGCGTTCGAACACGTCGTGAGGTCGCCCGACGGGGGCCGGTTCTCGTTGTCCTACGTGCCCATCCGCGATCCGGCCGGGCGCGTGGATGGCCTGTACGGCACCTGCACTGAGATCGCGGATCAACGGTTCGTCGAGGGGGAGCGGCAGGAGGCGGATGCGACGCTCCGCGAGAACGAGGAGCGACAATCGTTCCTGCTGGATCTGAGCGACGCGCTTCGGCCGCTGAACACGCCCACCGACATCGTCGAAGTGGCCGCCCGGCGTCTGGGCGAGCGGGTCGGTGCGAGCCGCGTATTCTACGCCGAGATCGCCGGCAGCCTGATGACGGTCGAACGCGAGTACGTCCACGGCGTCGGCTCGATCATCGGCGAGCACTCGCTGGCGGCGTTTGGCCCGGACCTGCTGGCAGCCTACCGCGACGGCGTGGTCGTCGCGGTCGACGACGTGCCCTCGGATCCCCGGTTCACTGTCGAAGCCCGGGCGGGCTTACGGTCACGCCAGGTCGGCGCCTTCGTCGATGTCGTTCTGTTTCGGGGTGACGAATGGGTCGGCCTGCTCGCGGTGCAGAGCGCGACCCCGCGCGCCTGGACGCCAGCGGAAGGCAACCTGATCCGGGAGGTCGGCGAGCGCGTCAAGGCTGCCACCGAGCGGGCCCGTGCCGAAGTGGCGCTGCGCGAGAGCGAGGAGCGTCTGGCGGCGATCTTCTCGGCTGCGTCCGTCGGCCTGTCCGAAGTGGATGCGAGCGGCCGCTATCTTCGGGTCAACACAGAGATGTGCCGCATTCTCGGACGGTCCGCAGACGAGGTTCTCTCGGTCGGCGTCGCGGATGTGACCGATCCAGCCTATATCCCGCAGAGTTTGGCGACGATCGCGCAGGCGTTCGAGACCGGGCACAGTTCCGCCCTCGACAAGCTCTATCGTCGTCCCGACGGCACGTCCATCTGGGCGAGCAGCAGCGTCAGACGTCTCGACGATGGGCAGGGCAGGTTCAAGAACCTGCTGGTCGTCACGGCGGATCTCAGCCATCGCCGGGAGGCGGAGCAACGGCTGGCCGAAAGCGAGCGCCGCCTACAGCTTCTCAACGAGACGCTCGAACTTCAGGTCTCGGAGCGCACGGCCGAGCGCAATCTATTGGCCACGATCGTCGAAAGAACCGACATCATGGTGATGGCGTCGGATCTCAACTACAACATCCTGGCCATCAACAAGGCGAATGCGGACGAGTTCGAGCGCATCTATGGCGTACGGCCGAAGGTCGGCGACAACATGCTCGACCTTCTGGCCGATCAGCCTGAACACCAGGCGCAGGTCAAAGCGGGTTGGGGACGCGGGCTGGCCGGCGAGGAGATTACCCTCGTCCAGGAGTTCGGCGATCCCGGACGCGTCCGCCCCGCCTATGAGATCAGTTTCCGCACCCTGCGCGGTGCGGATGGCGAGCGCACGGGCTGCTATCAGTTCGTCATGGACGTGACAAAGCGGTTACGCGATCAGGCCGAGCTGGTCCTGGCCCAGGAAGCCCTGCGCCAATCCCAGAAGCTGGAGGCGGTCGGCCAGCTTACGGGCGGAGTGGCGCACGACTTCAACAACCTTCTCACCATCATCCGCTCATCCGTCGATTTTTTGCGTCGGCCCGATCTGCCGGAGGTCCGCAAGCGCCGCTACCTCGACGCGGTCTCCGAGACGGTCGACCGGGCCGCCAAGCTGACCGGCCAACTTCTCGCCTTCGCGCGCCGTCAAGCGCTGAAGCCGGAGGTGTTCAGCGCCGGGCAGCGGGTGAGTGCGATCGCCGACATGCTCGACACGCTGACCGGCGCACGCGTGCAGGTTCTGATCGAGGTGCCGGACACCGCCTGCCATGTGCGGGCGGATGTGAGCCAGTTCGAAACGGCCCTGGTCAACATGGCCGTCAACGCCCGCGATGCCATGGACGGTGAAGGCACGCTCATCCTCCGGGTCACCGGGGGGGCGGCGCTGCCGGCTGTTCGCGGCCATGCAGGGTGCGAGAAGCCGTTCGTGGCGGTCTCCCTGACCGACACGGGGACCGGCATTTTGCCGGACCGGATCGAGCGGATCTTCGAGCCCTTCTTCACCACGAAGGAGGTTGGTCGAGGCACGGGTCTCGGGTTGAGCCAAGTCTTCGGTTTCGCCAAGCAGTCGGGCGGCGACGTGGATGTCCGGAGCGTCGTCGGCCGGGGCACCACATTCACGCTCTATCTACCCGAGGTGGCTGCGTCCGATCTGTCGTCCGGTGAGCGCATCCAGGAAATGGGGCTGGCCCCGCTGGGCTCGGGTCAACGCATCCTGGTCGTCGAGGACAATATCGGAGTCGGCCAGTTCGCGACCCAGATCCTGGAGGATCTGGGCTACCGGACGGCATGGGCCGGCAATGCCGAGGAAGCGTTGGACCGGCTGGGTCGCGACGGTGACGGGTTCGATCTGATCTTCTCCGACGTGGTCATGCCGGGCATGGGCGGCGTCGCGCTGGCGCGTGAGCTGCAGCAGCGGTGGCCGGATCTGCCGGTGGTCCTCACGTCGGGGTACAGCCACGTGCTCGCCCAGGAAAGCGACCACGGATTCGCGTTGCTGCACAAACCCTATTCGGCCGAGCAACTCGGGCGCATCCTGCACCAAGTCCTCGGCGTGCGGTCCAAGCTCACGGCCCCGGCCGCCTGACGGCAAACGCGGTCAGGGAGTACGCGCGGTTTTGCGGGGGACCCTCGATGCGCTGCTGGTTGGTCGCTCGCAGGTGGGCACCACCGAATCCGTGAAGCGGAGGCCAAGCGCCGACGATCATCTTCCCGGCCGGGGCCACCGCTCAACGCAACGGGGTCGCCCTGCGCCGACAGGAGAGGTGCGGGGTAGATGCAGGGCACCGTCACAGGTTGGCATAGGTCTCACGGCCGCAGGGCTGCGGCCGACGGGCCCCGCGGTGTCAGGCCGAGCTTGGTCGGCATTGCTTGTTCTAACGGGCTTCCGCTCCTCAGAGCGCAGGGCTTTTGCGCGGCCGGGACCGGCGATCTGACCATTTGATGAGTGTGCCTGAGAGCGCCGTCACGGATACGGTGCCTGTTGGCTGCTCAGAAGGGGCGTTTGCCGGGGAGACCCGACTGCGCCTGCGATTGGCCACGCTCGATTGGCGATGCGTGTTCCCGAGGCGAGAAACAGCGCAGCTTGAGACCATCACCGGGCCGCGCAAACGCGATGTCATGCGTCCGGTCGGTCCGGCCAACGGGCCAGTCCAATCTCAGTCTAAAGCGTAAACTACGGAGCGGTGACAGGTGGCTGGGGGACCTGGATTCGAACCAGGACTAGAGGAGTCAGAGTCCACCGTTCTACCGTTAAACTATCCCCCAAAGCCTTCAGCCGAGCGCATCCCTACCGGATGGGGCTGGGCGAAACCCGTTCCGTATCGAGCGGCGCCGGGCGTGGGCGGTGAAATAGGCGGAATGCTTCGGAAGGTCAACCGGTTGTTCTCCTGTTGACGCAGCCTCTGCCACGGCCGTAACCGTAACACCGCAGACCCGTCAGGAAGGGTGGCCGAGTGGTTTAAGGCAGCGGTCTTGAAAACCGCCGTGGGGGCAACTCTACCGTGGGTTCGAATCCCACCCCTTCCGCCAGCGGGTTTCGGTTGTGGCGGCCAACGCATTCCCCGCGAGGGGCGGTAGCGTCATCGGGCCAAGGCTCAGACCGGGATCGCGGGCGTACGATAAGGCCGCTTCCGAATGGAATGCGATCGTCTCCGTTCAAGGCGCCTGTTTTGAGGGCGGCACCGTGCGCGTCGATCTGGCGACAAAGGGCGATGCGTCAGCGCAGGGCTAAGATTTCGGCCACGTCCAGACGAGTCGCGCCGGCAAGCTGCAGAAAGCCGTTCGATGATCGGCCTCTTGGCCCCTGTGTGCTAGCCCAGATCGGATGGCTTAGTGCTGCTGCATTGTGTCAGCAGCAAAATGATCTCGGATAACGGATTTCGAGCACCGAGCCCGTTGAATTCAAAAATCTATGCGCCGGCCGATCATAGTCTGCGCTGAAACTCAGGCATTGAGTCGTCTGTAGACCTCAATCGCGTCGTTGATGTCCTCGTAGACGATTGCCCGCCCGTTCAGCAGCACGATGCCTTGGGTGCACCACTCGCGGAGCTGCTCCATCGAGTGGGAAATCATGATGATGTCGGCATTCTTGCGACGGGCGGAGAAGACTTCGTCACACCGCTTGGAGAAGCGCGCGTCGCCGACCGAGGTGAGCTCGTCGATCAGGTAGGTCTCGAACGGGATTGCCATACTCATGCCGAAGGCGAGCCGTGCGCCCATGCCCGATGAGTAGGTGTAGATCGGCTGCTCCAGATAGCTCCCGAGTTCCGAGAAATCCTCCACGAAATCAAGCACCTTCCGCGGATCCTCGCCGTAGATCCGGGCTACGAACATGACGTTGTCGCGGCCGGTCATCTTGGGATGGAATCCGCCCGCGAAGCCGAGCGGCCACGACACACGCCGGCCTCTATAGACCTTGCCTTTGGTCGGTTCCTCGGTGCCCGCCAGGATCCGCATCGTCGTCGACTTGCCGGCACCGTTGATGCCGAGGATGCCGTAACAGATACCTTGCTTGAGGGTGAAGGATGCCCGGTCCAGGACGATTCGCGGCGCGCCGTTGGCGCGGTAGATTTTCGTGACGTTCTCGAATCGGATCACGGGACTGCTCGTACGGCACAGCGGCCTGATGGTCTTTGGCTCGGAGGTAGAGCACCGGAAGGTGGCCAAACTGGGAATGACGGCGGTCGGGTCAAGCCGTTGGCGATCCCCCCGGGGCCGCCCCGATCGGCAGCGGTCATTCGGATCTGCGCCCGGTGTCTGGGCCGCTCTCTTGGGGACCGCGTGCGGCAGCGTGGGCCGTTCGGATGCCTCCAGAGGACAAAAGGCCCTGGCTCGGCCGGCGCCGAGGCATGCGCGCCGGAACCTGGCGCACAGGCCGCCTCAGCCTGCTTCAGCGACGGCCCTGCCGACGCGGTCCGTGGGGGTAGCCGGGGAGAGGCGATCGGAATCGCCGCTGGCCAGGTGACGATCCGCCGGATGAAGATTCCGGCCGTCGGCGTGAACGCGGGGCGATCATGCCCCTCAAGCCGCGCCGGAATCCGTCTCGCGACGGAGCCGGGTCATTCCAGTCTGTCCCGGCAGCGTTCTGCCACCGTGAGAGGATGGCCTCCGCGGCCTGTGGCCTTTTACGCCCGCCGCAGCAGACTGGGCATCCGCAACTCCGAGGCGCGGCTGCGCGGCGAAGGATGGCGTGATCCGGACAGGCGCGGCTCCACCTGACCGATCTGATCGAGCAGGAGCGGGCGAGCGAAGTAATAGCCCTGCGCGCAGCGGATCTGCGTCGCCCCGAGAAGGTAGGCGACCTCCTCGTAGGTCTCGACGCCTTCGGCCACCACCGACATGCCGAGCGCCGCGCCGAGCGACTCGATCGCCTTCAGGACGATCTGGCTGCGCGGTCGCTTGTCGATGTCGGTGATGAAGGAGCGATCGATTTTCAACTCGTCAGCGGTGATGTCCGCCAAGGCCGACAGCGACGAGTAGCCGACGCCGAAATCGTCGATCGAGACCCGCGCTCCGATCGCCCGGATCCGCGGGAGCACGTCGCGCTGGAAGCGGCCTGCCGTGAAGAAGGCCTCCTCGGTCAGTTCCAAGACGAAGCGCTCCGCGAGCCCGGTCTCGCCGAGGGAGGCACAGAAGGCGGTCATGAAGGGCACATCGCAGGCCTGCTTCGCGGCGATGTTGAGGCTCACGGTGACGTCCGGGCCAAACACCTCATCGATATCGGGCATCGACCGAACGGTCTCGGCCAGGACTTGGAGCGTGATCTCGTTGATCAGGCCGAGCTCGATGGCGAGGGCGATGAAATCGCCCGGCGCCTGGATCATGCCGAGTTCGTCCCGCCAGCGCAGAAGCACCTCGACGCCGGTGACGGCATGGGTGCGCATGTCGACCTTCGGCTGAAAGGCGCAGCAGAAGCAGCGGTCGCGGATCGCCAGCCGGAGCCGCTGCTCCACAGCCATCCGGGCCGTCGCCGCCTGGCTCATCGCGTCGTCGAACAGGCTGACGCCGCCCTTCAACTCGCCCTTTACCCGGTACATGGCGTTGTCGGCCTGCCGGGCGAGGACCTCATAGGTGTCGCCGTGGTCCGGGAACAGGCTCACGCCGATGGAGGCGGAGGCGAAGATCTCGTGCCCGTCGATGAAGAACGGCTGCTTGAGCCGCTCCGAGATGGCGCGCACGGCTGCCAGCGCGTCGTCCGGATCGAGGACGGGATCGAGCAAGAGCACGAACTCGTCGCCGCCGATGCGGGCCAGCAGGTCGCTCGGGCGCAACGTCGCGCGGATCCGGTCGGACATCTTGCGCAGCAGGGCGTCGCCCGCGGCGTGACTGTAATAGTCGTTGATGTGCTTGAAGTTATCGAGATCGATAAAGGCCAGGGCAAAACGGTCCCCGGGTCGTGAACCGGCCAGGACCTCGCCGATGCTTTGCTCGAACATCGTCCGGTTGGGAAGCCCGGTCAGGGCGTCGATGAAGGCCTTGGTGATCAGCTCCCGCTGAATCCTGTGATGACGCGTGACATCGGTGACCGTGGTGAGCGTGAAGCTGCCGTGATCCTCCGTGACCGGGTGGGTGCGCACCTCGACGACACGATCGCCGATGGCCTCGACATGCGCGGCCTCCCGAGACGAGCCCGCCGCGGCGGCGAGCGCGTGGACGGCGCTGTCGCCGAGAGCGCGCGCGGCGGCATTGGCCAGGGTGCACCCTCCCTGCTCGTCGAAGACCACGACGCCCACGGGGAGCGTCTGGATCACGGCTTCGAGCAGGGTCTGAGGCGTCGGGGAAGTCGGGGCGCTCATACTCCGCCCTGCTGCCAGAGCGGCGTGGCAGCGTGTGGTCCGGCCTGCGAGACGGTGTCGCCGGCGTCGAGGGGACGGCGGAGCAGCCGACGATGCACGTGATCGAGCGCTGCGCCCTGAGCCCCCTCCGGACCCGTCTCGCGTCCGAGACGCACGGCGCCGATCGGATCGTGGTCTTGGCCGCCGACCTTGTTCATGGTCGCGCCCCGCCACCGCTCCACGACGGCACCGATGAAGCCGGCGCCGGCGACTGCCGCGCCGTCCCCCGCCGCGGCGCCGCTCGTGTCGTTGCGCGGCTGGCGGATCGACGGGAGGCGCCGGAATGTCATCCGGACGGGGATCGGAACGCCTTCACCGAAGGCAATGACCTCGCCCGTCCCGAGCGACGGGATGAAGGTTAGCAGGTTGCTGGCGTCCGATACCGCTGCGGCCAGGAAGGCCTGATCGCGCGCGTTCGTCATCCGCATGGCGAACAGGGTGCTGCATTGCGACATGATGGTCGCGTCGAGTTCAGCCGGACGCTGCGTGACCAAGCCGAGATGGACGCCATGTTTCCGGCCCTCGCGGGCGATCCGCGACAGGGCGCGGCGGGTCGGCGTGAAGCCGACGGAGCGATCGGCCGAGGCGAAGCGATGCGCCTCCTCGCACACGAACAGCAGCGGGATCGCGCCCTCGCTCCAGATGCCGAACTCGAACGCCAGCCGGGACAGGACGCAGACGACGGCGTCCACCACCTCGCTCGGCAGGCCGGCGAGCTGCATGATCGTCATCGGCCGCCCATCCGGATCGAGGCGGAACAGGTGCGCCAGGATCTCGCCCATCATGTCGCCGCCGACATTGGCGTTGTCGAACATGAAGCCGTGCCGCGGATCGTTCCGGATCGCCTCGATCCGCGTGATCAGACGGTGATAGTGCATCCGGGAGACGCGATTCTCCAGCCGGCCCATCCGCTCGTCAATGAGGGCAATCAGGTCCTGGAGCACGTAGGGCACGGGCGTGTCGATCGTGTAGCCGCCGGCCTTGCCCAGTGTCCGCTTCACGATCTGCCGGTCGCTCGCCTCCTTGTACTGGGCGTACTTGCTCTTCGCGAGCGGGATGACTTCGGCGAGGATCTCGATCTCCTCGTCCACGGCTGGACGCCCGCCGTAGATCACGTCGGCGATCTCTTCGAGGTTGAACAGCCAGAACGGCAGCTTGAGCGTCCGCGGATTGATCACGCTCGCGCGGTCGCCGAAGCTGGCGGCGTATTCATTGTGTACGTCCAGCAGGAAGATGCGCACTGCCGGCTTGGCGCGCATCACCTCGTCCAAGATGATGGTCACGCCGCTCGACTTGCCGACCCCCGTGGCGCCGAGAACGGCGAAGTGCTTGGAGAGAAGGTCGTCGAGTTTGATGCAGGCGGGGGTTTCGGGGTCTTGGTAGAGCGCCCCGACGGCCGCCGTGTTGGCCACAGACACTTGGTGGACGATTCGCAGTTCGGAGGGGGACAGCAGCTCGACCGTGTCGCCGATCGCCGGGTAGCAGGTCACGCCCCGGCAGAATCCAGGCACCCCGTTCGTCTCGATGATCTGGCCGAGCAGGTCGAGGCTCGCAAAGGCCCCGGGTTCTCGCCCGCGCTCGTGGGCCGAGGCCAACGTCGTGACGATGCCCACGAGGATGGCCCCGCCCGCACGGATCCGGACCAGATTGCCGACCGTGACCCGCACGCTCGGTCGCCCGTTCCGGAGCCCGAGCTCAAGATGAACTTTCGACCCCTCGATGGAAGTCACAGACCCCATCTGCGACGCGGACTCGTCGTCCCGGAACGTCCCGTCGCCGCTCAGCATCATCCGCGCCCTGCTCTGAAACAGAATCGACACGATACTGCAGGGTGGTCATTAAAGTTCTGACAAAGGAATTCGCGCAAAAGCGTAATGCTTAACCGATGCTTTTTGTCTCAGTATTATCGCCCAGGTTGCGTGCGTCCTGTGCATCGGCTCGGGATACGGGCGGCCGCCACCCTTCGCGATCTCGGTGTCTCAGGGATTCCGGGTATTGGACGCAGCCTGAAAGCGGGCCACCTCACCGAGAGTGCAGAATCGGACGGTGCGGTCGATCGCGGATGTCGGGCGCGCAGCTAGGCGGCCTGCCCGTCGCCGAAATGCTCACGCATCCAGCACTCGCCGGAAATGCGGGCTCCGTTCCGCGTTACGAAGGCGTAGGGCGACTTTTCGACGACCGTGCCGCCGTGGCTGCGGATGATCCATCGGAAGCACCGGGGATCGTCCCTGCACGGGACGATTTCGACCGTATGGGAGTGCATTGTTTCGATCGACATAGAGCAGTAACGCCGCAGCGCAGCAATCCGCTCCATGCGACGATCGCGGAGGGTTACTGAACCGTGCGGGCCCGCACGCGATTTGCGCCGTCTTGCCGCGTCAGACCATATCGCGCCGCGATCCGGGCCGAACCCGTCGACCGGATGCTACACCGGCACCGAGCAACAGGAAGTCTGCATGCCGATCAAGGCCATCAATGACCGCAAGAAGCTGTCCAGCGATTTCAACGAGGCCAATGACGCCTTCATCGACGAGGTGCTGAACGCGCTCCAGGGCGGACGCATTCCCCTCGATCTCGCCCGCGCCTATCTCGCGCATCCCGTGGCAATGATGCACACCGACGGGGCGCAGGCCGTCGCCAACTACTTCGAGCGCATGCTGGCCCAGCGACCGAATATCGACTGGACGCCGGGGAGTTGATGACGGTGTCGCTGAGTCGAGGAGAGGATGCGCGGATGACCATCGAAGAGATCGAGGAGCTGAACCGGGCCCGCGCCGCGCTGGCGCGTCAGCGGAATGCCATCGCCCGGCGCCTGGGCGGTCTCGACGTGGCGCCGATCTCTATGGCGGAGGATCTGACCCGGACGCTGCTGGCCATCGAAGCCGTGGATCGGGCCCTGGTCGATGCGGGCCAGCCCCATATGGACATCGGCCCCAGGCCGGAGGCCTAACCGACTCCGGCGCGTCAGCCCTCGCGGAGCCTTGCGCCGAACTCCCGGGCGGGCGTACAGGCTCGGGTGCTCTGAGGAGACCCGACGATGTCCGACCGCCTGCCCGGCTTCAACACGCTGGCGATCCATGCGGGCGCCGCCCCCGACGCCGCCACGGGCGCGCGCGCCACGCCGATCTACCAGACCACCAGCTTCGTGTTCGACGATGTCGATCACGCCGCGTCGCTGTTCGGGCTCCAGGCCTTCGGCAACATCTACACGCGGATCACCAACCCGACGAACGCCGTGCTGGAGGAGCGCATCGCGGCCCTCGAAGGCGGGACCGCCGCCCTGGCGGTCGCCTCCGGCCACGCGGCCGAGTTCCTGACCATGCACGCCCTGATGCAGCCGGGCGACGAGTTCGTGGCCTCGAACAAGCTCTACGGCGGGTCGATCAACCAGTTCAATCACTCGTACAAGAACTTCGGTTGGTCGGTGGCCTGGGCCGACAACGACGATCCCGCCTCCTTCGAGGCGGCGATCACGCCGCGCACCAAGGCGATCTTCTGCGAATCCATCGCCAATCCCGGCGGCGTCATCACCGACATCGCGGCGCTGTCGCAGATCGCCAAGAAGCACAACATCCCGCTCGTCGTCGACAACACCATGGCGACGCCGTACCTGATCCGGCCCTTCGAGCACGGCGCCGACATCGTCGTCCATTCGGCGACGAAGTTCCTCGGCGGCCACGGCAATTCGATCGGCGGCCTGATCGTCGACGGCGGCTCGTTCCAATGGGCGGGCGACGCGCGCTACCCGATGATGAGCCAGCCGCGGCCGGAATATTCCGGCATGGTGCTGGCCGAGACCTTCGGCAATTTCGGCTTCGCCATCGCCTGCCGGGTGCTGGGCCTGCGCGACCTCGGTCCGGCGCTCTCGCCGTTCAACGCCTTCCTGATCCTCAACGGCATCGAGACCCTGCCGCTGCGCATGCAGCGCCATTCCGACAACGCGCTGACGGTGGCCACCCATTTGTCCAAGCACGAGGCCGTGTCCTGGGTGAGCTACCCGGGGCTGGAGACCGATCGTTACCATGTGCTGGCCAAGCGCTACACGCCGAAGGGCGCCGGTGCCGTGTTCACCTTCGGTCTGAAGGGCGGCTACGAGGCGGGCGTGAAGCTGGTCTCGAACCTCCAGCTGTTCTCGCACCTCGCCAATATCGGCGACACCCGGTCGCTGATCATCCATCCGGCCTCGACCACGCACCGCCAGCTCACCGACGCGCAGAAGACCGCCGCCGGGGCGGGGCCGGAAGTGGTGCGCCTGTCGATCGGCTTGGAAGATCCGGCGGACCTGATCGACGATCTCGACGCCGCGCTCGAGGGCTGACACGGTCCCGCGCCACGAGCCGGCTCCGCCGTCGTCGCGCGCGCGGCGCGGCGACCGAGGGCAGCGGGCACTGGGTCAGCGTCGCACGGCTGGTTTGCTCCGCGACGCTCGCAAAGGCGGGGACGCCACGGTGCCGGCCGCCGCGCTCCGGCGCGACGGCCCGTGGGACGCTCAGAACGCGTCCGCCGCCAGCGCCATCGTGCTGTCCGCACCGGCCTTGATGCGGGCCAGGCGCAGGGCAGTCTCCGGCAGCATCCGCTCCATGTAGAATCGGCCGCTCGTCAGCTTCGACTCCCAGCGCGGGGAGGGCGCCTCGGCATGCTTGGCCTGGGCGGCCTTGGCGATCCGCGCCCACATGTAGCCCAGGGCCACGAGGCCGAAGAGGTGCATGAAGTCGGTTGCGCCGGCCCCGGCATTGTCGGGCTTGGCGAAGGCGTTCTGCATCAGCCACATCACCGCGCCCTGGAGATCGTTTAGCCCGGCCTGGAGCGGCTGGGTGAACGGCGCCATCGCGGGATCCTCGCCGTGGTCCTTCAGGAAGGTCTGGACCTCGCCCAGGAAGGTCATCATCGCCCGGCCGCCATCCTTCGGCAGCTTGCGGCCGATCAGGTCCATCGCCTGGATGCCGTTGGCGCCCTCGTAGATCATGGCGATGCGGGCATCGCGCACGAACTGCGACATGCCCCATTCCTCGATGTAGCCGTGGCCGCCGAGCAGCTGCTGGGCCTCGACCGCATTGGCGAAGCCGCGATCGGTGAACACGCCCTTCACCACCGGCGTCATGAGGCCGAGATAATCGTCGGCCGCCTGCCGCTCCCGGGCATCCTCGGAACGGTGCAGGATGTCGGCCTGGAGCGCCGTCCAGAGCATGAGTGCGCGGGCCGCTTCATTGAACGCGCGGATCTGCATCAGCGTGCGGCGCACGTCCGGATGGACGATGATCGGGTCGGCGGCTTTGTCGGGCGCCTTCGCGCCGGTCAGCGCCCGGCCCTGGAGGCGATCCTTCGCGTAGGCGGCGGCGTTCTGGTAGGCGACCTCGGACTGCCCGAGCCCCTGGACGCCCACGGCGAGCCGCGCCTCGTTCATCATCACGAACATGGCGTTGAGGCCGCGGTTCTCCTGGCCCACGAGCCAGCCGGTCGCGCCGTCGTAGTTCATCACGCAGGTGGCGTTGCCGTGGATGCCCATCTTGTGCTCGAGGGAGCCGCAAGACACGCCGTTGCGCGCGCCGAGGGTGCCGTCGGCGTTCACCAGAACCTTCGGCACCACGAAGAGCGAGATGCCCTTGGTGCCGGCGGGGGCCCCCTCGATCCGGGCGAGGACGAGGTGGACGATGTTCTCTGCGAGGTCGTGCTCGCCGGCCGAGATGAAGATCTTGGTGCCGGTGATGCTGTAGGCGCCGTCGCCGTTCGGCACGGCCTTGGTCTTGAGCAGCCCGAGATCCGTGCCGCAATGCGGCTCGGTCAGGTTCATGGTGCCGGTCCAGGCCCCTTCGACCATCCTGGGCAGGTACAGCGCCTTCTGCTCCTCCGTGCCGTGGACCAGCAGCGCCGCCATCGCGCCCTGCGTCAGACCGGGATACATGCCGAAGGCGAGGTTCGCGCCCGAGGCGAATTCCTGGATCGCGGTGTTCAGCGTGTGCGGCAGGCCCTGGCCGCCATAGGCTTCGGGCACCGAAAGTCCCATCCAGCCGCCGCTCGCATAGGTGTCGTAAGCGGCCTTGAAGCCCGTCGGCGTACGGACCGTGCCGTCGGCGTCCCGGCGACAGCCCTCCAGATCGCCTGTCCGGTTGATCGGGGCCAGGACCTCCTCGGCGAGCTTCGCGCCCTCGCGCAGGACGGCCTCGATCACATCGGGTGAGGCATCGGCGAAGCCCGCAAGGTTGTCACGGGCATGAAAGCCGAGCACATCGGTGAGCAGGAACAGCGTGTCCTCAACCGGAGCGCGATACTGCGGCATCTCTGGCTTCCCCCGTCTGGTGCAGGCCCCTCGACACGGCCCGCTGCCTTGGCCGCATGTAACCGCCCCGCCGCCTCCGGAGCAACGGCTCGACCCCGTCGCCGCCGGACCGGCGCACCCGTCCCACGCCGCCGGTCGCTCGCGACGATTACCGGGGCCCGGTGAACCTTAACCTCGTGTTTACCAAGAAAGTTAATGGTCGCCTCGAACGATCCGACGCGTGTGTTCGTGGATACCGAATTCCGGTCCGCCCTGCGCAGAGGAAACGGACGCCGACCGCTGCCGACGACAGGCCACCGATGACCCGCAACGCGATGCCGCAGCTCGACAGTTTCGATCCCGAGGTGCTCGACGCGGCGCGCGACGTGGCGGCGCGGGCGGGCGTGCCGCTCGAGACCTGGATCGCCTCGGTGGTGCCGCAGCAGCAATCGGCCGCTCCGGGAAACCGGCGGCACCGGCGCCGCCACCGCGCCGAGCAGGTCGGTTCCGGTGCCGTCCGGCCCGATGCGGCGCCGGATCGATCCGCCCCGGCCGCTCCGGACGGCGAGAACCCGGAGCCCCGCGCCGACGCCTACGGCCAGGGCATCGCCGCCTTGATGGATCGCCTGGACGGGCTCGACCGGGCCCTCGACCATGAGCGGCGTGCCGCCCAGGAAGCGGAGGCGCGGCGCCTCGCGGAGATCGAAGCCCGCATCGAGCGGGCCCTCAAGGCGGCCCCCGTCCAGCAGGTGACCGAACGGCTCGGCGATATCGAGCGGCGCATGTCCCAGCTCGGCGAGCAGGTCGCCACCACGCGCCAGCCCGGCCGTCGCGCGCGCCCCGCCGCCGCGGACATCCGCAATGCGGTCCAGGACATCCGGCAACGGCAGCGCGAGCTCGCCGAGACCGCCGGGCCGGGGGCCGCGATGTCCGCGACCGATGGCGGCGTCGTCGCCAGCATGCGCATGGACCTCGCGCGCCGGCTGGAAGCCCGGATCGAGGAAGGTGTCGCCCCGTCGACCGCCCTGATCGAGCTTCAGGAGGAGACCACACGCCTGCGCGAGGCGATCAACCAGCTGGCGACGAGCCGGGATATCGGCGCCCTGGAGCAGGCTGTCATCACCCTGGCCAGCGGCATCGAGCGGGCCCAGGCAGGAACCGATCTCACCGCCATCGCGGTGCCGATCGAGCAGGTCCGGGCGCAGGTCGAGCGCCTCGCCGAAGAGGTGGCCGAGAACGTCCACAGCCGCGTCGCGGAGGATGTCCGCCGCCTGGCCGAGCGCCTCGATTCCGCGGCGGCGACCGGCGCGGCCGATCCGGATGGTCGAACCCTCGCCGGCCTGTTTGCCGAGCTTGAGGAGATTCGCCGGCAGATCGGTGCCCTGGCGGGTCCGGAGCGGATACAGGGTCTCGCGCAGAGCCTTCAGGCGCTGAGCGCGCAGATTGCGCAGTTGCAAAGCCTGAGCGCCGGTCCGGACCTGCGCCCGATCCTGGAGGAGATCCGCAGCGACGTGAAGATCGCCGCGCCGGCCGCGCTGGCGGAGCAGATCCAGGCGCTTGCGGAGAAGGTCGACCTCCTCTGCGCCCGGGACGATTGGTCCGAGCGGACCGGTGAGACCGCCGCCCGTCCGGACGGGCTGGCGTCGATCCACGCCATGCTGCGCAGCCTCGCCGACAAGGTCGATCAGGTCGGCGCCCGGGCCGAGCACGAAGGGCTCGACGCCCTGGAGCGGCAGGTCGTCTCTCTGGCGGGGCGCCTCGACGCGCCGCTGAGCGTCGATCCGGCGCTGGCCGGCCTCGAGCGCACCATGGGCGACCTCCTCCGGCAGGTGACGGCGCTCCGGGACTCCGCCCCGACCGAGGCCGTGGTGGAGCGCGCCGCGCGCAATGCCGTGGCTCAGACCCTCCAGGGTTCCGGTATCGGCACGGCCGAGTCCGGGGAGATCGGCCTCCTCCGCGCCAGCTTGGCCGATATGCAGGCCCGGCAGGTCGCGTCCGATCAGCGGCTCGGCGCCACCCTCGATGGCGTCCAATCGGCCCTTGAGCGCCTTCTCGTCCGGCTCGGCCCGGCCGAGTCCGTCCCGCCGCGGGTCCCGTCCCTCGACGAGCGCCTGATGTCGTCGACGAGCGCGGAGGCGACCCTCGCGCCCGTCGAGGCGCGCGCGAAGCCCCGGCGGGACGGCATCGAGGCTTCCCGCCTCGCCGACGACTTGCTCGAGCCCGGCAGCGGCCGTCCGCCGCGCGAGCCGCGCTCGCCTAGAGAGCCGTCGGCCCGCCGGCCGATGCAGGAGCGGATCGGCGACGCGGCCGCCGCGCGGATCGCGGCCGACGCCACCTCCGAGACCGACATCAAGACCAGCTTCATCGCCGCGGCGCGGCGGGCCGCCCAGGCCGCGCAAGCGGAGCTGGTCGCGGAAGCGCCCGTGGAGCGCCGGGAGACCCGGGGCGAGCGGGCCGCGCTGCTGCCCAGCGCGACGACGGGGCGGCTCGCGCGGCTGCGCGCCGAGATCGATCGCCGCCGCCGCCCGCTCCTGCTCGGGCTCGCCGCCATCGTGCTGGCGCTGGGCGCGCTCCAGGCGATCACCATGCGCAGCGCGGATGAGCCGCAAACGCCCGCCCCGGCGAGCCAGATCGCGCCGTCACGCGGGGATGCCGCCGACGTTCAGAAGAAGGCTCCGGACGCCGCCAAGGAGACGCCGGACGCGAAGCCGGCCGTGGCCGATCCGACCACGACCCAGTCGCTGCCGAATCCCGCTCCCGCGGAGACGCACTCCACCGCCAAGCCGGCGGTGCCGCAGGTCTCCGGCATGAACGCCCTGCAGGCCGACCTCGGGAACCTGCCGCCGGCGCTGGCCAAGGTGAAGCTCGCCGCCCTCGAGGGCGACGGCACGGCCATCTGGGACCTCGCCACCCGGGAGGCCGACGGCCGCGGCATGCCGCGCGATCTGTCGGTCGCGGCAAAGCTCTACGAGAAGTTGGCCTCGGCCGGCTACGCCCCCGCCCAGTACAAGCTCGCCGGCCATTACGAGAAGGGGTCCGGCGTCGTCCGCGATCTCGACAAGGCGAAGCTCTGGTACGGCCGTGCCGCCGAGCAGGGTCATGCCCGCTCCATGCACAATCTTGCGGTGCTCTATGCGGAGAACCCGGTCGCCAACGGGAAGCCGGACTTCGCATCCGCGGCCTCGTGGTTCCGCCAGGGAGCCGAATTCGGCGTCCGCGACAGCCAGTACAATCTCGGCGTTCTCTATGCCCGCGGCCTCGGCCTGACGCAGGACCTGATCCAATCCTACGCGTGGTTCTCGGCCGCGGCGAGCCAGGGCGACGACGATGCCGGCAAGAAGCGCGACGATGTGGCCAACAAGCTGAGCCCCGCCGATCTCGCCAGCGCGAAGAGCCTCGCGGCCAACTTCAAGCCGCGAAAGATTGACGCGGCGGTGAACGAGCCGCCGGCGTCGAAGGCCCCCGCCAGCCCGCCGATGTCGCTGCTCGGGGCGCCTTTGCCCAGCGCGGTGCCGTCCACGGCCTCGCCCCGCCGGGGCTGACGGCTTTCCTGAAGCCGGCGCCGCAGCCGCGCCGACCTTGACCGCCGTGCCGCGATGCGGGAACGCTCCGGCGGGGCGGCATCGACCGCGGTCGGATCGCGCGGGTCGCCAACCCTTGCCGATGCCCGGAGGATGGATGGCGCACCGGAACTCTGTCCCGCTGAGCGCCATCGTCCTCGGCATTGCCGGCCTCATTCCCTTCTTGGGATTTGCGGCCCTCGCGGTCTCCGGTACCGATGGCGGCCTGAGCAGCATCGGCCTGTCGCCGCGCACCATCCTGTCGGCCTACGGTGCGGTGATCGCCTCGTTCCTGGGCGGGATCCGCTGGGGCGCGGCCGCGGCGCGCAATGCCGGCAACGGCGACTATCTCGTGGCCATCGTGCCGTCCCTGGTGGCCTGGGCGGCAATGGCGGCGCCTGCACCCTGGGATCTGCGCATCCTCGGCGCCCTGGTGCTCGCCTGGGGGCTGATCGATCAGGATCTGCCCCGCCGCGGCCTCGTTCCGCTCTGGCTCGGCCGGATGCGCCTCGTCCTTTCGGGGGTTGCCGGGGCCGCGCTCCTCGTGGCGGCATGAGGCCGGCGCGGAGACCGGGAGACGAGCGCCGTGCGCCGTCAGGTCTCGCGTGTCATCTCGCGCAGGAGCTTCAGGACCGCGTCACGGCGTGCCGGTGACTTGATTGTCCGGAACAAGGCGGCAGCCTCGGCGGATTGCTCGTCAATCTGATCCTGCTCTATCCCTGCGAGCCGATCGTTCTGCAGGAAATAGGTCGGGCAGACGTTCAGCGTGACTGCGATCCGTTCCAGAAGCCAGCGCGTCGTCGGCGGGGTCACGTCGTCTGTCATCCCGTTGAAACTCGCGTTCTGCGCGCTGGACCGATTCAAACGGCAGAGCTTTCCGCCGCCACCCTAGCCTTTCAGCGTCGGCGATGCCATCCTCAGGTTGCGCTCGATGTATCATTTGTCGCAATGCGTGCATTAACGTTGAGATCGGGCATGCCGCATTCGAAGCACCTGGACAGGACCTTCAGCGTGTTGCGCGATCTGGAGCGGGCTGCGGCGCCCGACGAGATCGCGCGATTGCTGGTCGACGCCTTCACCCGCTACGGGGTGTCGTACGTGATGGCCGGGATCGTTCCGACGCCCGGCCTGCCGACGCGGCGGCATGCCGGATTCGTCCTCACGAGCACCATGCCGGAGGGGTGGGCACGCCGGTACGTGACGCGGGGCTACGCGCTCCATGATCCCACGGTCCGGCGGCTCTGCACCAGCGCGACGCCCTTCGACTGGAGCACCGTGCCGCCGGACACGCCGATGGCGAGCCGCATCATGAACGAGGCCGGCGAGTTCGGTATCCGCGCCGGCATCACGATCCCGTTCGTGACCCTCGATGGCGAGCCGGGCGGGATCAGCGTGTCCGGGGAGCGGATCGAGATCGATCCGGCCGAGCGCGTCGCGGTCAATCTGGTGGCGACCTACGCGGTCGGCCAGCTCCTGCTGATGAACAGCCGCCCCTCCGCGCAGGCGCCGGCGCGTCTCTCGCCGCGGGAGCGCGAGACCCTCCAATGGGCGGCCGAGGGCAAGACCGATGTCGAGATCGGTATGGTCATGGGCATCACGGCAGCCGGGGTCGACTACCATCTGCGCTCGGCGCGGGCGAAGCTCGATACCGTCAACCGCGCCCACACCGTGGCGCAGGCGCTGCGTGCCGGCCTGATCACGTAGGGCCGACACGGCCGGCTCCGGAGCGCGCGCGAGCGCGACCCGCTCGGGCCCGGCAAGGTCTTGGACCGGTGGGCGCTCACGCACGCAAACCCTACGGTTTCTCGTAGTACCCAGGTCTTCGCGAAACGAAGAAAACCCACGTCAATCCAACGTGAGGTTACTTCGTGATCCATATCGTCACCCCCGCCAACGCGCATCGCTACGCCGATGCGATGGAGCAGGCCTGGCGCCTGCGCCACGACATCTTCGTGGCAGAGAAAGGCTGGACCGAACTCGCCCGCCCGGATGGCCGGGAGATCGACCAGTTCGACACGCCGCATGCGGTCCACTTCCTCGCCATGGAGGGCGACGCCGTCATTGGCTACAGCCGGCTGCTGCCGACGACGCGCCCGCATCTTCTGTCCGATGTCCTGCCTCAGCTCTGCGAGGTCGAGCGGCCGGTCGGCCCGCAGATCTGGGAATGGACCCGCCAGGGCGTGGCGCGCTCGCACCGCGCGAAGGGCCGTGTGGTCAACCCGGTCTCGATCGCGCTGCTCACCGGCATCGTCGAATGGGGGCTCGCCCACGGGGTCAACAGCCTGCTGCTGCAGATGCCGACCCTCTACATGATCCACGTGATCCAGCTGCATTTCCGCCCGCAGCCCCTTGGCCTGCCGGTTCAGATCGCCGGCGAGGAGATCATGGCGGCCACCGCCCGGTTCGATGCCCGAACCCTCGCCAAGCTGCGCGCGGTCCGCGGCGACAGCAACTCGGTCCTGGTTTCCGAACCCGCTTACCTGGTGGCTTGAGGATGATGTTCGACAGCAAGGATGTGGCCCTGGACGCGCTCGCCGCACAGTGCCTGCGGGTGCGCGAACTCGTCGACACGGTCGGAGACCCGCTGATGCGGGCCGCCATCGACCTCCTGCTTCTCGAGGTCGCCCGGGCCCTGGCCGAGACCAGCCCGCATGAGCGCGCAGGCGGGGCGTGAAGCGGTCGCCGGCGGACCGCCCATACGAAACGGCGGGCGTCCCGGAGGACGCCCGCCGCCCTTCGTCCGGAGTTCAGGCGCCCATCGCCGTCTTCAGGTTCTGGTCGACCTTGTCGAGGAAGCCCGTGGTCGAGAGCCACTTCTGATCGGGGCCGACTAGGAGCGCGAGGTCCTTGGTCATGTGACCCGCCTCGACCGTGTCGACGCAGACCTTCTCCAGGGTCGCGGAGAACTTGGCGAGATCGTCGTTGCCGTCGAGCTTGGCCCGGTGCGACAGGCCGCGGGTCCAGGCGAAGATCGACGCGATCGAGTTGGTCGAGGTCTCGCGGCCCTTCTGGTGCTCGCGATAGTGGCGGGTGACGGTGCCGTGGGCAGCCTCGGCCTCCACGGTCTGGCCGTCCGGCGTCATCAGCACGGAGGTCATCAGGCCGAGGGAGCCGAAGCCCTGCGCGGCCGTATCGGACTGCACGTCGCCGTCGTAGTTCTTGCAGGCCCAGACGTAGCCGCCCGACCACTTGAGGCACGAGGCGACCATGTCGTCGATCAGGCGGTGCTCGTAGGTGAGGCCGAGCGCCTTGAACTTTGCCTCGAACTCCTCCTCGTAGACCTTCTGGAACAGGTCCTTGAACCGGCCGTCATAGACCTTGAGAATGGTGTTCTTGGTCGAGAGGTAGACGGGGTACTTGCGCGCCAGGCCGTAGTTCATCGAAGCGCGGGCGAAGTCGATGATCGACTGGTCGAGGTTGTACATCGACATGGCGACGCCGGCGTCGGGGAACTTGAACACCTCCTTCTCGATGACCGTGCCGTCATCGCCCTCGAACTTGATGGTCAGGCGGCCCTTGCCGGGCACCTTGAAGTCGGTGGCACGGTACTGGTCGCCGTAGGCGTGGCGGCCGATCACGAAGGGCTGGGTCCAGCCGGGGACGAGGCGCGGCACGTTCTTGCAGATGATCGGCTCGCGGAAGATCACGCCGCCCAGGATGTTGCGGATCGTGCCGTTGGGCGACCGCCACATCTCCTTGAGGTTGAACTCCTTCACGCGGGCCTCGTCCGGCGTGATGGTGGCGCATTTCACGCCGACGCCGTGGCGCTTGATCGCCTCGGCGGCGTCGACCGTGACCTTGTCGTTGGTGGCGTCGCGGTGCTCGACGCCGAGGTCGTAGTATTCGAGATCGACATCGAGATAGGGGTGGATCAGCTTGTTCTTGATCTCGGCCCAGATGATCCGGGTCATCTCGTCGCCGTCGAGCTCGACGACGGGGTTCGCTACCTTGATCTTCGCCATGGACCGATGCCTTCCCGCGTTGTCTCCGCGCACGGCATGCAAGGGCCGTGCGGTCGTCGACCCGAGTGCCCTGTGGGGCGCCCCAGGCCGGAATCGCCCCGCGACATAGCGCGGGCCACCCGGCGACGGAAGGCGCGCACTGTCATCCGGCCAGCTTCGTCACCCGACCCTCGACGGCGCGGGGCTGCCCGTGTCAGACGGCCCGCATGACGAGCCGAGACGTGCCGGGCGACGCCCCGAGGAAGGTCACCGAACTCCTGCCGGGGATCGCCCCGGCCGTGATCCTGGTGGAGCCGCAGCTCGCCGAGAATATCGGCATGACGGCGCGCGCCATGGCGAATTTCGGCTTGTCGGAGCTGCGGCTCGTCAATCCGAAGAACGGCTGGCCCAAGAAGGGGGTGCGCGAGGCGGCCTCCGGTGCGACGCATGTCCTGGACCGGGCGACGATCTTCGGCAGCGTCGCCGAAGCCATCGCCGATTGCCGGTACGTGCTGGCGACCACGGCGCGGGAGCGCGGGCAGATGAAGCGGGTCTTCGCCCCCGAGGAGGCCATGGGCGAACTCGTGGCGCGGGAAGGGCAGCGCACCGCGGTGATGTTCGGCCGCGAGCGGGTCGGGCTCACCAACGACGAGGTGTCGCTCGCCGACGCGATCATCACCTTCCCGGTCTCTCCGGATTTTCCGTCGCTCAACCTCGCGCAGGCGGTGCTGCTTGTCGGCTACGCGTGGCGGCAGGCGAGCGGCCGGGCCCGGCTGCCCTTCTCGGGCGAGCTCCTCTCGCCGCCGGCGACCCGCGAGGCGCTGGTCGCGCTGTTCGGAAGCCTCGAGGCCGCGCTCGACGCGGCGGGTTTCTATCCGCCGGAGAAGAAGGAGATCATCGCCCGCAACATGCGCGACATGCTCCATCGCATGAGCCTGACCGAGCAGGATGTGCGGACGTTTCGCGGTGCCCTGCGGGCCCTGACCCGAAAGGGGGCCTGATCAGCCGGAGGCCGACTTCATCTCCGGGGGCTTGCCGCCGCCGAAGCATCGGCCGACCGCCTCCCAGAACGCCGCCTGCTCCTCGGGGGTGCATTGCGCCATGCGCGCCTCGACCTTGGCGCGGCCGGCCACCGCATCGGGCGTCGCAGCCACCTCGGACTCGCTCGGGTTTCTCGCCTCGGCCATGGGCAATCCTCCGTTGCAGAACGAAAGCTCAGCTGGGCCGTGCGGTTCCGTTCCGCGGCGCAATCGGGCATGGAGTCGGCGGTTCGCGGAGCGGCTGCGCGGCAGCGGGACGAGGGCGGGGTATCGGGTGCGGCTCAGCGTGGACAATCTGGCCTGCCGCCGCTCCGGCCGCCGCATCTTCTCCAACCTGTCCTTCGCCCTCGGACCCGGCGATGCCCTGGCGATCACCGGGCGGAACGGCGCGGGCAAATCGAGCCTGCTCGCCATCCTGTCGGGCCGGTTGCGGGCCGATGCCGGGCGGATCGCCGTCGCCGAGGTCGGGGAAGCGAGCCTGCCCGAATGCCTGCATGCCGTCGGCCATCGCGACGGATTGAAGAGTGCCCTCACGGCGGGCGAGAACCTCCTGTTCGCGCAACGGCTCCTGGGTGCGCCGCGCCTGGACCCGCGCGACGCGCTGGAGCGGCTCGGCCTCGGTCACGCCCACGATCTGCCGGTGGCCTATCTCTCCGCGGGACAGCGGCGGCGTGTGGCCCTGGCGCGGCTCCTCGTCTGCGCCCGGCCGCTCTGGCTCCTGGACGAGCCCACCGCAGCCCTCGATACGGCCTCGCAGGCGGTGCTCGCCGAACTGATGGAAGGACATCGGGCCGGGGGTGGCCTCGTGATCGCCGCCACCCACCAATCCCTCGGCCTCGCCGGCGCGGCGGAACTGCGCATCGAGGCTTCCGCCGCGGCGCCTGTGGCCGACGTCCCCGAGGATTGGGCATGATCCGCGCGGTCCTCGCCCTCATCGCCCGCGACCTGCGCCTCGCCGGCCGGGTCGGCGGCTCCGGTGCCCTGTCGCTGGTCTTCTTCCTGATGATCGTCGCCCTGGTCCCCTTCGCGCTCGGGCCGGACCTGAACCTGCTGTCGCGGATCGGTCCCGCGATCCTGTGGCTGGCCGCGGTGCTGTCGACCCTGATCGGCCTCGACCGCCTGTTCCAGGCCGACGAGGAGGACGGTTCCCTCGACCTGATGACCGCCGCGCCGGTGCCCCTCGAACTGGTGGTGCTCGCCAAGGTGACGGCCCATTGGCTGACCACCGGCCTGCCGCTCGCGCTCGCCGCGCCGCTGTTCGGCCTGCTGGTGGCCCTCGACGGTACCGCCATGGGCGCTTCCGCGCTGACGCTGCTCGCCGGCACGCCGGCTCTCAGCTTCATCGGCGCGGTGGGCGCCGCGCTCACGGCCTCGATCCGGCGGGGCGGACTGATCCTCGCCGTGCTGGTTCTGCCGCTGATGATCCCGACGCTGATCTTCGGCGTCTCGGCCGCGCAGGCGGCGAGCGGGGGGACGGTGCCGTTCCTCGTGCCGCTGGCCGTGCTCGGGGCGCTGACGTTGATCGCTGCCGTGGTCGGAACGCTGGCGGCGGCGGCGGCGCTGCGTTGGCCGGAATAGCCGAAGCTCTCTTGCGCAACGCGGCCAGCACTCATCGTTGCGCCAGCAGTGCCGGCTTCTTCGTTCCGATGTCTTCGGTCGGGCCGGTCGAATGCTGTCCGGGTCCTCGGCAGTGGACGAAGCCGGTGACCGGATTTGGCTCCGGGCGCGTTGACGCGCGGCGCCCCCCTCACTATAGAAGCCGCTTCGCCGAGAGGCCGCGCTTTCGCGCGCGCTGCGTCTCGGCCATCGCCAGACAACCTGACGCGACGACCGATTTCCGGCCAAGCCGGCCCGTCGGCATCGCCCGACGAGAAACACGAGGACTTACATGGCCAACACCGCTTCGGCCAAGAAGATGACCCGCAAGATCGCCAAGCGCACGGCGATCAACCGCTCGCGCCGCTCGCGCATGCGGACCTTCGTCCGCAAGGTCGAGGAGGCCATCGCCACCGGCAACCAGCAGGACGCGCTCGCCGCCCTCCGCGCCGCCGAGCCTGAGATGATGCGCGCCGCCCAGCACGGCATCGTTCACAAGAACAACGCCTCGCGGAAGGTCTCGCGCCTCGCCGCCCGCGTGAAGGCGCTGGCCGCCTAACGCCCACGCACCACCGAGACGGTTTCAAGCCCGGCCTTCGCGCCGGGCTTTTTCGTGCGCGCTGTCCGGGCGCGATGGCTCGATGCCGGCTGCGTGCACCCGCCGAAACCGTTAACCCTATCCAAGAATCAACGCGATTGCAGAGTCCGGAAACGGCGTGTAGCTTAACAGAAACTGACACCGGGCAAGCAAAACACGACGATTTCGGGACTCAAGCGACTCAATCTGATTCGCCAAGACTCTAGCGCCCGTGTTCAGCCGTGCCGGGAACACTTCCGAATGGGAATCCGCGCCGTCCCCACAAGTCCCACTGTTAAAGGAACCGTAGGTAATTGTTGATAGGCTCTCCCAATCGGCAAAAGTTCCTCGCGGTGGGGTTGACTCCGTCCAGGGGACTCTGTCCCGCCGGTTCTTGCGGGACGCTGAGGGCGTAAATCGTGCGTACGCGCGGACTGCGGACTTCCGCGGGCCGCGTCGGGAGAGCCAGTGATGCGTGTCGACGGAACGGTGGCGAGTGACGACGACGGGGGCCGCAGCGGCGGCGGCACTGTGGATTACGGGTCTGCCTGGGCCCGGGTGAAGCGTCGGCTGCGGGCCGAACTCGGCGAGGATGTGTTCGCGAGCTGGTTCGCCCGCCTTGAGCTGGAGGCCGTCGCCGGCGGGACGGCCCGGCTGACCGTACCGACCCGCTTCCTCAAGAGCTGGATCGAATCGCACTACCTCGACCGCGTCCTGAACACGTTCAAGGCCGAGGTCGAGGAGATCGCGCGGATCGAGGTCGGCGTCCGCGGCACCGGGGCCCCGGCCCGTCCTGTCGCCGCCGGCGTCGCCAAGCCGGGCCCGGCCAGCGGTCCGCTCGCCCGCCTTCACGCCACGAGCGCGCCGATCCCGATCGCCGCCGTTGCGCCCGCAGCCGAGGCGCGCAATGCCGACGCCGGAGGCGACCTCAGCGGCACGCCCCTCGACGCGCGGCTGACCTTCGCGAGCTTCGTGATCGGGCGCTCCAATGCCCTGGCACATGCCGCCGCCGAGCGGGTCGCCAACCACCAGGGGGAGGGCGCCCTCTACAATCCGCTCTATCTCCATGCCGGCGTCGGGCTGGGCAAGACGCACCTGCTGCACGGCATCGGCCACGCCGCCCGCGAGGCCGGCCGCCGGGTGATCTACCTGACCGCCGACCGGTTCATGTACGGCTTCGTAAATGCCCTGAAGACCCAGTCGGCGCTCGCCTATAAGGAGCGCCTGCGGGGCATCGACCTTCTGATCCTCGACGACGTCCAGTTCATCCAGGGCAAGTCGATCCAGGCCGAGTTCGGCCACACGATCAACGCGCTCATCGATGCCGGCCGCCAGGTCGTGGTCGCGTCCGACCGGCCGCCAACCGAGCTTGAGGCTCTGGACGAGCGCGTGCGCTCGCGCCTGGGCGGCGGCCTCGTCGTCGAGATCACCGCCCTCGACGAAGCCCTGCGGGTCTCGATCCTGTCGGCGCGGCTTTCCGCGGTCCGGGCCGCACATCCGGGCTTCGACGTCTCGCCCCAGGTGGCAACCTACGTGGCCCGGGCGATCACCGCCAACGGCCGCGACCTCGAAGGTGCGGTGAACCGCCTGCTGGCCCACGCGACGCTCACCGGCACCGCCGTGACGATGGAGACCGCCGAGAGCGCGATCCGCGACCTCGTGAAGAATCGCGAGCCGAAGCGCATCAAGATCGAGGACATCCAGAAGCTGGTCGCCTCGCGCTACAACGTCTCACGGTCCGACATCCTGTCGGAGCGGCGCACCGCCGCGGTGGTGAAGCCGCGTCAGATCGCCATGTATCTGTCGAAGGTCCTGACCCTGCGCTCCCTGCCGGAGATCGGCCGCCGCTTCGGTGGCCGCGACCACACCACGGTGCTGCACGCCGTGCGCAAGATCGAGAAGCAGATCGGCGAAGACGCGGTGCTCGGCGATGAAGTCGAGCTCCTGAAGCGGATGCTTCAGGACTAGTCGAACCTGCATGACGTCCCGGACGAACCTGCTCTCGACCGAGCAGATTCGCTCCGGATCGGCCGCGGGACCGTCCCCCGTGGCCTGATCGGGAAGGCGTCCGGACCAGCAGCGCCCCATTAGACCCCGATGCCACGCGCCCTCTGCCGGTCCCTCCCTCCAGGACTGGCCGGGGGCGCGCGCCCCGTGGCAGACTGGCGCGAATGGAGATGGCCCTGTAAGGCCGCGTCGTCGACCGGCGACAATCAACGCCCCGGGGAGTGCTGATGACGGACGCCTTCATCTACGACCACGTTCGCACGCCGCGCGGTCGCGGCAAGGCGGACGGCGCCCTCCACGAAGTGACCGCGCTCCGGCTGGCCGAGACGGCGCTGCGCGCCCTCAAGGTCCGCAACGGGCTCGACACGGCCCTCGTCGACGACGTGATCCTGGGCTGCGTCGATCCGGTCGGGGAGGCGGGCGGCGACATCGCCCGGGCCGCGGCCCTGGTGGCCGATTACGGCGCGCATGTTCCGGGTGTGCAGATCAACCGTTTCTGCGCCTCGGGCCTCGACGCGGTGAACTTCGCCGCCGCACAGGTCATGAGCGGTCAGCACGAGATGGCGGTGGGCGGCGGCGTGGAATCGATGAGCCGCATCGGCATCGGCGCCTCGGGTGGCGCCTGGCCGGTGGATCCGGCGATCGCCATCAAGTCCTATTTCATGCCGCAGGGAATCTCGGCCGACCTGATCGCCACCAAGTACGGCTTCACCCGCGACGCGTGCGACGCCTACGCGGTCCGCTCGCAGGCGCGCGCGGCGAAGTCCTGGGAAGACGGCCTGTTCGACCGGTCCGTCGTTCCGGTCCGCGATGTGAACGGCATCACCCTGCTCGACCGCGACGAACATATGCGCCCGGGCACCGACATGCAGTCGCTGGCCGCCCTGAAGGCGTCGTTCGTGCAGATGGGCCAGATGGGCGGCTTCGACGCCGTGGCGACGGACGCGCATCCGGACGTGGAGAGCGTGGATCACGTCCATCATGCCGGCAATTCCTCCGGCATCGTCGACGGTGCGGCCGCCGTGCTGATCGGCTCCCGGGCGGCCGGCGAGGCCGCGGGCCTGCGCCCGCGCGGCCGGATCCGGGCCTTCGCCAATATCGGCTCGGACCCGGCCCTGATGCTCACCGGGCCGGTGGACGTCACCCGCAAGATCCTGGCGAAGACTGGCCTGAGCCTGTCGGATATCGACCTGTTCGAGGTCAACGAGGCTTTCGCGGCGGTGGTCCTGCGCTTCTGCCAAGCCTTCGACCTCGATCCGGAGGCCGTCAACGTGAACGGCGGCGCCATCGCCCTCGGCCACCCTCTGGGCGCCACCGGAGCGATGATCCTCGGCACGGCCCTCGACGAGCTGGAGCGGACCGGCAAGGAGCGGGCGCTGATCACCCTGTGCATCGGCGCCGGCATGGGAACCGCCACCATCATCGAGCGGGTGTGAGCCATCGCGTGCACGGGAGCGGCGTGCCGCCGCTCCCCAAAGTCCGGTAACGCTGCTAGAGGCGCGGTCGACGCTCGGCCCGTCTCTGGGCCGGACGATAAAACAACGGGAGACAAGCCCTTGAACCGCCTGTTTGCGACGCTCTGTCTGGGCGTCACCCTGAGCCTGCCGGTGGCTGCGCGCGCCGATGATGCGGCGGACCGCGTGGCCGCGGCCACCACCCTCGTCAACAAGACCCTGATCAAGAACCTTCAGACCGGGTTCAACGTCGCCCTCGAGAAGACCGTGGCGGCAATGCCGGAGGCGCGCGCCGAGGCCGTGCGCAAGGAACTCCTGACCGAGTTCGACAAGCAGCGCGCCCTCATGGTCGAGGGGCTGTCGAAGGACTACGCCGAGAAATTCAGCCTCACCGAACTGAAGCATCTCGATGAGATCTACTCGGACCCGACATACCTCAAGTTCCAGACAATGAACGCCGATCCGAACTCCTCGGTGACCGCGATCTCGCAGAACTCCGTCACCAAGCTGCTGAATATGCTGGCGGTGGCCGCGGCGACCGACAACACACCCAAGCCCGGCGCGGCGCCGATGCCGCCCGTGCCGCCGGCCGCGGCGCCCGCTCCGGCTCCGAAATAGCCGATGGGAGGCCGCGCGCGTGAGGCCGATCTCAGGCGGCGCGCGCGGCTGTCACGGGCGCGAAGCCCGCGACCGGGGGGAGCGCTTTCAGAAGGGGCTTGGCGAAGTGGTAGCCTTGCACGAGCGTGATCCCGATACTGCGCAGGGCGGAGAGTTCGGCAGCGGTCTCGACGCCCTCGGCGAGCACCGTCACGCCGAGGGCGCGGGCGATGCCGACCACACCCGACACGATGGCGTACCGTCCGGCGTCGCCGTCGAGGCCGCGCAGAACGTCCATGTCGATCTTGATCAGATCGGGACGGAAGTTGGCGAGCAGGCTCAGCCCCGCGAAGCCGGCGCCGAAATCGTCGAGGGCCGTCAGAAATCCCTGCTTCCGATAGGCGGCGACGATGTCCTTCACGTGCCCGATGTCCCGGAAGCGTTCCTGCTCGGTGAACTCGAACATGATGCGTTGATGGGCGAAATCGATGCGTCGCGCGGCCTCCAGCGAGGCGCGGATGCAGGCATTCGGCTCATAGACCGCGTTCGGCATGAAGTTGATCGAGAGACGCGTGGTGCTGTCGCGGGGAAACAGCGCCCCGGCGAGCTCGATCGCCTTGACGCGGGCGGCCTGATCGAACTGGTATCGCGTTTCGTCGGTCACCTGGTCGAGGATCGTATAGGCGGATTCCCCGTTCGGGCCGCGCACCAGCGCCTCGTAGGCCCAGACGGAGTCGTCTGCGAGATCGAGGATCGGCTGGAACGCCATCGTGAAATCGAAGTCGAGCGTGGTGCCGGCGCGACAGGCGCGGCAGCCGGAGTCCTTCGTCATGTGCAGCTTTCGGTTCTTCTCGCCGACGCCGCCACCATGAGCGTCGGCGCTCAACACAACCTTAATGCAAGCTCGCCGGTGGATCATTGGCGCAACCCAGGGAGGACGGCACCGTGACGCTGACCGATTTCCGCTTCGAGACCGATGCCGACGGCATCGCCCTGGCGACCTGGGATATGCCCGGCCGCTCGATGAACGTGATCACCGAGGGGGTAATGGACCAGCTCGAGCAGATCATCGAGCGGGTTGCCTCCGATCCGGCCCTGAAGGGCTGCGTCATCGCCACCGGCAAGGACAATTTTTCCGGCGGTGCCGACCTCACCATGCTCCAGGGACTCGGTCGGGCCTACGAGCAGCTCAAGGCCGAGCAGGGCGAAGAGGTGGCGATGCGCCACTTCTTCGAAGCGTCCCGGCGCCTGTCGCTGCTGTTCCGGCGGCTGGAGACCTGCGGGAAGCCCTTCGCGGCGGCGATCCAGGGCCTGTGCCTCGGCGGCGCCTTCGAGCTGGCTTTGTCCTGCCACCACCGGATCGCCTCCGACGACGGGAAGACCCGGGTCGGCCTGCCGGAGATCAAGGTCGGCCTGTTCCCGGGCGGCGGCGGCACGCAGCGCGTCGCCCGCCTGATGCAGACCGGCGACGCCCTCCAGATGCTGTTCAAGGGCGAGCAGATCCGCGCGCCCATGGCCAAGGGCATGGGGCTGATCCACGCGGTGGCGCCCCAGGCCGAGATCGTCGAGCGCGCCAAGGCCTGGATCCGTGAGGGCGGCTCGGCGGTGGCGCCCTGGGATGTGGCGAAGTTCAAGGCCCCGTCCGGAAAGGTCTACTCCCCCGCCGGCATGATGATCTGGCCGCCGGCCAACGCCATCTACCGCCGCGAGACCCACGACAATTACCCGGCCGCCAAGGCGATCCTGGCCTCCGTCTACGAGGGCCTGCAGCTGCCGATGGACCTCGCCCTGCGGGTCGAGAGCCGATACTTCGCCCACATCCTGCGCTCCACCGAGGCGGCGGCGATGATCCGCACGCTGTTCATCTCCATGGGCGAGCTGAACAAGGGCGCGCGGCGACCGAAGGACGTGCCGGCCGCCAACCTGCGCCGGGTCGGCGTGATCGGGGCCGGCTTCATGGGCGCGGGCGTGGCCTACGTCACCGCGCAGGCGGGCCTCGAGGTGGTGCTCGTCGACCAGTCGGTCGAGGCCGCCGAGAAGGGCAAGGCTTACGCCCACACCCTCATCACCGGCCAGATCAACAAGGGCCGCGCCAAGACCGCCGATCGCGACGCGCTTCTCGGCCGCATCCAGGCCACGGCCGATTACGGCGCGCTCGCCGATTGCGACCTCGTGATCGAGGCGGTGTTCGAGGATCCTCAGGTGAAGGCCGAGGTGATCCAGAAGGTCGAGGCGGTGATCCGCCCCGACGCGATCTTCGCCTCCAACACCTCGACCCTGCCGATCACCGGGCTGGCCAGGACCTCGCAGCGGCCGGCGCAATTCGTCGGCATCCACTTCTTCTCCCCCGTGGAGAAGATGATGCTCGTCGAGATCATCAAGGGCGAGGCGACCGGGGATGCGGCGCTCGCCGCGGCCCTCGATTACGTGCGCCTGATCAAGAAGACCCCGATCGTCGTGAACGATGCCCGCGGCTTCTTCGCCAACCGCTGCGTCGGCGCCTACATCCTCGAAGGGCACAAAATGCTCGCCGAGGGCGTTCCGCCGGCCATGATCGAGAGCGCCGGCCGCCAGGCGGGCATGCCGGTCGGGCCGCTGTCGCTCAACGACGAGGTCGCCCTCGACCTCGTGCTCAAGATCGCCAAGGCCACCGAGGCGCAGGTGGGGCAGGGCGCCGTGGACCCGGCGCAGAAGGCGATCCTGTCGGAGATGGTCGAGAAGCAGGGCCGGCTCGGTCGCAAGAACCGCAAGGGCTTCTACGACTACCCCGAAGGCGCGCCCAAGCGTCTCTGGCCCGGCCTGAAGGACCTGCAGCCGAACCGCCTCGACCCGGACGCCGTCGACTTCACCGAGCTGAAGCAGCGGCTTCTGGTGGTGCAGGCGCTGGAGGCCGCCCGCACCGTCGGCGAGGGCGTGGTCACCGACCCGCGCGAGGCCGATGTCGGCTCGATCCTCGGGTTCGGCTTCGCGCCGTTCACCGGAGGGGCCTTGTCGTACATCGACTTCATGGGTGCGGCGGCCTTCGTCGACCTCGCGCGGACGCTCGAGGCCAAGCACGGCCCCCGGTTCCGGGCACCCGATAACCTGACAGCGATGGCCGCGCGCGGCGGCACCTTCTACGCGGGCGCCGAGAAGCGCGCCGCCTGAGACGGAGGTGCCGGACGCCCGATCGCGGCGTCCGGCAGCTGAGCGAGTTCTTCCAGCAGCACCGCCCGCGCGCAGGCGCCGAAAGCCCGCATCAGCCGTCCACGGGCATGGTCGGGCGGGAACAGCAGGGCGAAATGCACCGGGAGGGCGGGGGCGAAGGGACGGATCGCGATCGGCGAGATCTTCGCCTCCTCGTAGGCGGCCAGCGGGTTCATCACGCTGACCCCGAGCCCGGCCGAGACGAGGGTGCAGATCGATGCACCGAGGCCGGCCTCGGCGGTGATGGTCAGGGTGATCCCGGCTGCCGCGAAGATCGCCTCGGTCCGGTTGCGCAGGGCGCTCCCGAGCGAGGAGGCGACGAAGGGTACGCCGAAAAAATCCGCAGGGGTTAGAAGAGCCTGCGCGGCAAGGGGATGGTCCTGCGGCAGGACGGCGACGCAGGCACGCGTCTCGACATGTTCGCGATGCGCGTCCGGGGCGTCGCCGTACAGCATCGTCAGCGCGGCGTCGCAGAAGCCGGTGGCGAGCCAGTGATTCACGGTCTCGTCGTCGCCGGAATGGATCGCCACGATCACGTCCGGATGCGCGGCGCGGAAGCGCACGACCGCCCGCGCCAGGAGCCCGCCCGCCAGCCGCGGCATCGCGGCCACCCGCAGCCGCTCCGCCCCGAAGGCGCGGATCCGTGCGGCCGCGGATTCGAGGCTGGTCAGCCCCACGAAGGCGCGCTCGACCTCAGCGTGAAACCGCGTGCCGTCGAGGGACGGTACGACCCGACTCCCGCTCCGATCGAACAGGGGCAGGCCCGTGATCGCCTCCAGCTGGGCGATCAGCCGGCTCACCTGCGGCTGCGAGGTGTGGAGCCGGCGGCTCGCCTCGGTCATGGACCCGGTGGCCACAACGGCCCGGAAGGCCTCGATGTGCCGGAAGGTCATGCGCCGCTCGGCCATATCAGATCCGTATGCTCGGCAGGTGAATCGGCATTGGACGCCCGCGCGCGGCCGCTCCTAGGATCGCACGGCAAAGCTTCGGGCCGACTCCCTGGCGGACGGCCCGGCGCTGAACCGGTTCAGACATAGCGACGGGGTTCGGATCGTGTCGAGGACGCTGCCGCTTCTATTGGCCACTCTGTGCTGGGCCGGGCTCGCCGCGCCGTCGGCCGCGGAGGGGCGCCTCGACAAGATCCGCACGACCGGACAGATCAGCCTCGGCTTCCCGGACGCGTCGCCGCCCTTCGGCTTCCTCGACCAGAACGCCAAGCCGGTGGGCTATTCGCTGGAGATATGCGAGCACGTCGCGCAGAAGCTCAAGGCCGCCCTCGGCCTGCCGAAGCTCGAGGTGCGCCACGTGCCGGTGATGTCGGCGACCCGGATCCCGCTGATCAACAACGGCACGATCGACCTGGAATGCGGCACCGCCAGCAACCTGCCCGAGCGGCACAAGCTGGTCTCCTTCGCGCCGACCACCTTCGTGGCGCAGGTGGTGCTGGTGGCCAAGAAGGATACGCCGGTGGATGTGGACGACATCGCCTCGTTCCGCGGCAAGGCCATCTCGGCGCAGGCCGGCGGCGAGACCCAGCGCGTCGCCACCCGGATCAACGTCCGCGACAAGCTCGACATCCAGGTGATGCCGGCCAAGGACACCGCGGAGGTGTTCCTGCTCCTCGAGACCGGCCGCGCGGCGGGCGCCATCAACGACGACGCCCTGGCCCACGCCACGGTGGCCGGCGCCAAGCGGCCCGCAGATTACAAGATCGGCACCAAGGGCCTAGAATTCGCGCCCTACGGGATCCTGGAGCCGAAGGACGACCCGGCCTTCAAGGCGGCCGTCGACAAGGCGGTGATCGAGCTGATTCAGGACGGCACCGTTGCCCGCCTCTACGGCAGGTATTTCGAGCAGCCGATCCCGCCGAAGGGTATAAACCTGGAGTTGCCGATGAGCGACGTGCTCAAGCGGGCCCTGGCTCACCCGACCGATTCCGGCGACGAGGCCGCGTACCGATAGGGTGGCCGGCGAGTCCAAGATGCGAGACGATCTGACCCATACGGCGGACGCGCCGTCCGTCGTCGACCTGCGAAGCGACACCGTCACGCGGCCGACCGAGGCGATGTACGCGCGGATGCGGACGGCACCGCTGGGCGATGACGGGCTCGATGCCGACCCGACCGCCCGCGCGCTGGAGGAGACCGCCGCCGCCATGCTCGGCAAGGCGGCCGGCCTGTTCGTGCCGAGCTGCACGATGGGCAATCTGCTGGCGATCCTTGCCCAGGTCCAGCGCAGCGAGCAGATCCTGCTCGAAGCCCAGGCCCACATGCTCAACACCGAGCGCGGCGCCGCGACCCTGACCGGTGCCTTCCTGTACGGGGTCGCCGGCACGGACGGCGCCATGGACCTCGACCGGCTGGAGGACGCCCTCAGCCCGAATGCCAGCCCGCTCCGGACGGCCATGATCGCGCTGGAGACCTCCCACAACGCCGCCGGGGGCACCGTGCTGCCGCCGGCCCATATGGCGGCGGTCGCAAATCTCGCCCGGGCGCGCGGCATCCCGGTCCATCTCGATGGGGCGCGCCTGTTCAATGCGGCGACGCATCTCGGCGTCGCGCCGGCGGATCTCGCCGCGCATGTCGACACGGTGTCGCTGTGCCTGTCCAAGGGCCTGAGCGCCCCGGTCGGCGCCGTGCTGGCCGGCGACGGGCCGGTCATCGCGGCGGCGCGGCGCCTGCGGAAGATGATCGGCGGGACGCAGCGGCAGGTGGGGATCATGGCCGCGGCCGGCCTCGAGGCGATCACCGTCATGGGTGCGCGCCTCGCCGAGGATCACGACCGAGCCCGGCAGCTGAGCGAGGGGCTGAACGCCCTGCGGCCGCGCCTCTCGGCGACCATGCCGCAGACCAACATCGTGCAGGTCGACCTCGGCCGGACCGGGCGGGATAGCGCGCGCTGGATCACGGATCTCGACGCGCTCGGGATTCGCACGCGCCCCCTCGGCGGGCAGCGGCTTCGGCTCGTCACGCACCGCCACATCGCGGCGGCCGATATCGACCGCGCCGTGGCGGCCTTCCGCACCTGCCTCGACGCGGCCTGAGCGGAATCAGGCCGCGCCCGCGACCCGCGTCTTCGCGCCGAGCATCCGGGCGAGGAGGACGACGTCGGCGGCATTGTCAGAGAGCAGGTCGGTGACGTCGCCGACCTCCAGCGCCTTCACGTGGCGGCAGCGCATGCCGTAGCGGCCGGCGGTGCAGGTGCAGCGCAGCTCCGGGCCGCCCGGCCGCTCCTCCAGGCTGACATGGTAGCGGTTGCCGGTCGAGCCCCGCATGGCGAATCGCAAAGCTGCCGGCTCGTCGGGGAAGGCCGCCAGGGCCCGGCCGCTGATCGTCCCCGGGCCGCGACGCGGTCCTGCCGGGCCGCCGACCGCCCGCGTGACCGGCAGGCCGAGCGCGGCCGCGAGGGCATGCACGTCCGCGACCGCCCGCTCGCGCATCGCAGCCAGGGCGATCTCCGCGCAGGCATAGGCGTCCTCGCCGGCATCGTGATGCTCGAAGCGGATGCCGAGGCGCCGCGCCACTTTGCCGAGCCCGCATCCCTCCGGCGCCGGGAAGACCCGGCGCGCCACCTGGACCGTGCAGAGATACGCGAGATCGGGAACCGCCAGGCCCGCCCGCGTCAGGCCGGCCCGCAGGACGCCAATATCGAAGCTCGCATTGTGCGCCAGGATCAGCCCGCGCCCGAGATCGCCGAGATAGGGCGCCATCACGGTGGCGAAATCCGGCTTGTCGGCGACGTCGGCCGGCAGGATCCCGTGAACCCGGATGTTGCCCGGCGCGAAGCGCATCTCGGGGGGCCGGATCAGATGGCTCTCCCGGCGGACGACCCGACCCTGCGCGATCCAGGCGAGGCCCACCGCGCAGGCGCTGTCACGCCGCTCGTTGGCCGTCTCGAAGTCGAGGGCCAGGACCGTCATCCAGGGTCAACCATGCCGGGTGGGAGTTCTCGGGGTGTTCCCCGCGAGGTCTAGGCTGCCCGGATCCGGGCTTCAACCCTGCGCCACCATCGCCAGCCAGTCATCCTCCGACACGACCTGGACGCCGTGCTTCTGGGCGTCCTTCAGCTTCGAGCCGGCTCCCGGGCCGGCCACGACGAGGTCGGTCTTGGCCGAGACCGAGCCGGACACCTTGGCGCCGAGGCGCTCGGCCACCGCCTTGGCCTCGTTGCGGGTCATCTTCTCCAGGCTGCCGGTGAAGACCACGGTCTTCCCCGCGAAGGCGGAGGCCGAGGCGGGCCGCTCCATCGGCTCGACCGCGACCGCGTCGAGCAGAGCCGCGACGGCGTCGGCGTTGTGCGGCTCGGAGAAGAACAGGAGCAGGGCATCGGTCGCCACCGGGCCGATCTCCCCGTCATCGGCGAAGACCCGGTAGGCATCCCCGGGACGCTGCGCCGCCGCGCGCGCGATCGCCGCACGCACCGCGTCGACGTCGCCGTAATGGGCAAGGAGGTTCTCGCGCTGGACGGCGCTCAGGCGCGCCCGCTCCTTGGCCGGCGCGGCGTCGTCCTCCGGGAAGCCGAGATCGAGCAGCCGGTCGCGGGTGGTGCCTCCGACGCGCGGGACGGCGGTGAGTTCGACCCAGTCCGGTCCGGGCTGCGACGCCGAGGCCTCCTGGATCGCCGCGATGAGCGTCGGCATGTCGGTGAAACGCTTGGCCAGCGCCTTGGCGGTCGCCTCGCCGATCTGCGGAATGCCGAGGGCGAAGAGCAGGCGATTCATCGGCACGGCCCGGCGTGCCTCGACGGCGGCGAGCAGGTTCTTGATCGCCTTGTCGTCGTCCTCGCCCTTCTTCTTGGCGGCTTTCTTGGGTGGCTCGGCCGTTGCCGAGTCCGCGCGCCGCTCGGCCGAGAGCGCCTCGCGTCGCGCCACGATGGCGGCCTTGAGTTCCTCGAAATCGAGGCGGAACAGGTCGGCGGGCTGGCGCACGAGCCCGGCCTCGAACAGGACCTCGATATAGGTCTCGCCGAACCCCTCGATGTCGAAGCCGTTGCGCGACACGAAGTGCTTCATCCGCTCGACGCCCTGCGCCGGGCAGATCAGGCCGCCGGTGCAGCGGCGCACCGCGTCGGGGCGGCCGGTGCGCGGATTGATGGCGCGGACGGCGCGGCTGCCGCAGGCCGGACAGGTCTCGGGGAACGCATAGGGCTGCGACCCGGCCGGACGCTTGGTGAGGTCGACATCCATGACCTTGGGGATCACGTCCCCGGCCCGCACCACCGTCACGGTGTCGCCGACGCGGATGTCGCGGGGCACGAGGATCGGCTGACCGTCGGCGCCGATCCCCTCCGCGATAGGCTCACGGATAAACTCGCCGTCCGCCCCGACGCCCCTCACGTAGCCCTCGTTGTGGAGGGTGGCGTTGGAGACGACGACGCCGCCGACCGTCACGGGGCGCAGCTTCGCCAGCGGGTTCAGGGAGCCGGTGCGGCCGACATTGATGACGATGTCCTCCATCACCGTCGTGGCTTCCTGCGCGGCGAATTTGTGGGCGAGGGCCCAGCGCGGCGAGCGCGAGACGAAGCCGAGACGCTTCTGCAAGCCGAGGTCGTCGACCTTGTAGACGACGCCGTCGATGTCGTAGCCGAGCCCGGCCCGGTCCGCCTCGATGCGGCGGTAATGGCCGAGCATCGCCTCCGTGTCCGTGAAGGTCTCGGTGCGGGGATTCACCGGCAGGCCCCAGTCCGCGAAGCGCTGGAGGCTGCCGGATTGCGTCTCCGCGATGGGCGCCGACAGCTCGCCCCAGGCATAGGCGAAGAACCGGAGCGGACGGGACGCGGTGATCGCGGGATCGAGCTGGCGCAGGCTCCCGGCCGCGGCGTTGCGCGGGTTGGCGAAGAGCGGCTTGCCGGCCGCTTCCTGCCGGGCGTTGATGGCGGCGAAATCGGCGTGGGACAGGTAGACCTCCCCGCGCACCTCGCAGATCTCCGGCCAGCCGGACCCCGCGAGCACTGCCGGGATGTCCTGCACCGTGCGGGCATTGGCCGTGACATTCTCCCCGACCTCGCCGTCGCCGCGGGTGGCCGCAGTGTCGAGCCGCCCGTTCACGTAGCGCAGCGACAGGGACAGGCCGTCGATCTTGGGCTCGGCCGTGAAGGCGAGGGGTGTCTCGTCGGGCCAGCCCAGGAAGCGGCGCACGCGCGCGACGAACTCGGCCACCTCCCCATCGTCGAAGGCATTTCCCAGCGAGAGCATGGGTACGGCGTGCCGCACCTTGGCGAACTTTTCCGAGGGCTTTGCGCCGACCGACGTGCTGGCCGCGCCGGTGCCGGCGAGATCCGGAAAGCGCGCCTCGATCTCCTCGAGGCGGCGGCGCAGCCGGTCGTACTCGGCGTCCGAGATCTCGGGCGCGTCCTCCTGGTAGTACAGCCGGTCGGCCTCCAGGAGCGCGTCCGACAGCCGCGCGTACTCGGCGCGCGCATCCTCGGCGGTGAGGTCGAGATCGAGCGGATCGGATTTCGTAACGGCCATGGCGGGTTTCTAACGCATCGGCGGCCAACGGGGAGTCGGCCGTGGCGCGCAGTCCCCTGTTCCCTCAAGCATGGGACTTGAGCAGGCCGCCGTCTCCCGCCATCCGGAACGCCGCCAGGAATGTTGCGGCGACGAGGACGGCGACCCCGTGCAGCGGCAGCATCGGCGCCAGCCAGCCCGCGACGGCGGTGCCGGCGACCGAGCCCAGATTCATGGCGGCCATGTAGACTTCGAACTGCGTGGCCGCGCCCGGTCGGCCCCGGCTCGCCTCGAGCAGGGCCGGCATCAGGGCGACGATCAGCAAGCCGGGCAGCACGCTGGTGAGCGCCAGGATCACCGGTCCCGCCGCCCCGATGAGGCCGGCGCCGATCAGGCTGCCGGCGAGCGCGAAGGTGACGGCGCTTCCCACGAGCAGCATGCGCAAGGGCGCTGCTGCCCCCGCCCGATCCGACCAGAGACCCACCGCGACGGCGCCGGCCGTGCCGCTCGCCAGGGTCAGGATCGCCTGAAGGCGCGACAGACCGGCGGCATCCCAGCCCTGACGCTGGAGCAGATCGATCGAGAAGGGCAGCTCGAACAGTCCGAGGGCGGCGTCCAGGCCGAAGCACAAAGCGAGCAGACGCAGGGCACGCGGCCGCTGGAGCGCGACGACGGTCCGGCGCAGGAAACGCCGGATCGGGACGCGGCGCGGTGCCGATCCGCGACGCTCAAGGGACAGGAACGCATCGGTCGGCGCCTCGCGGATCAGCAGCATCGGCAAGCTGGCGAGGATCGCGGCGACGAGCAGCCAGCGGCTGCTCGCGGCGAATCCCCAGGCAGCCAGCATCCAGCCGAAGAGCCCGGCGCTGAGGCTGGTTCCCGCCACGAAGCCCGCGCGCGTGCAGGCGCTGACCCGGCCGAGCTCGTGCGCCGGGACATGGTCCATGATCATCCGGTCGCAGGCGGTGTCGAGCAGCGACGCGAACACGCTGTGAACGAGGAAGACCAGTCCCAAGGCACCGATGGCGTTGCGTTCGACGACGAGGAGGAGCGCGAGACTCGCGAGGCATCCGACGAGCGCTGCGACCGCGAAGGGCCGACGCCGGCCCATCCGCGTGTCGCCGGCCCGGTCCACCCAGGGTCCCCAGAGCAGGGGCTGCAACGTCCAGGGCAGTCCCGCCAGGGCGAAGTGAACGCCGATCTCGGCCGACGAAACGCCCTGCGCCGCCAGATGGTTGGCGAGGGCGGTGAGCGAGAAGCCCGCGATGAGGCCCTGGTAGAGATAGGTGGCGAAGAACACCCCGTAGCGGACCCTTCGCCGGCGCAGGCTCGGCTTGTCCGAGGGGGCGCTGCCGAAACCCGCGGCAATCGGGGTCATTGCGCACGCCGCTCCTTGCGGGAGGCGGGCTTGTTTCCGATGCTGCTCATACCGCCTTCACCGGATGCCCGCCCGTGCCGTTTCGCCCTGCCGACGCTAGCGCCAGCTCTCCGCCCCCGCGAGGCGTCGCGTGAGCGCGGCTCGGGTCTGGATCGTCGATCTCGGGCTTTCTCCGGACCGGCTCCATCGCTGCGACGCCGTACTCGACGGCGCGGAGCGCCTGCGCGCGGACCGGTTCCTGCGGCCGGCGGATCGGGCGCGCTTCGTCGCCAGCCACGCGGCGCTCCGAACGGTGCTCGCCGACGTGCTCGGTCTCCCGCCGGCCGAAGTGGAGATCACGGCCGGCCCCGGCGGCAAGCCGGAGCTCGCGGGGGCGACGCGGGGCGCCTGGCAGTTCAACCTGTCGCATTCCGGAGCGCGGGCGGTGATCGGCATCGCGCGCGACATGCCCATCGGTGTCGATGTCGAGGCCGTCCGGCCGATCGTGGACGCGCTGCGGATCGCGCGGGCGCATTTCGCCGCCGACGAGGTGTCAGCCCTGTCCCGAGCATCCCGGAGCACGGTCGAGCGTGCCTTCTTCGGTCTGTGGACCCGCAAGGAAGCCGTGGTGAAGGCGCTCGGCAGCGGCCTGTCTCTGCCCCTCGACCGGTTCAGCGTCACCGTTCCGCCTGAGGCCCCGCGTCTCCTCCGGGCGGTCGGCGACGGATCCTGGACTCTGGACGGCCCGTGGAGTCTCGCGGATCTCGATTGCGGCGCGGACCATCTCGCCACGGTTGCGGTGCGCTCGGCCGCGGTGGCGATCACGAGCCACCGGCTCTCCGACGATTGGCCCGAACATCTCGGCTGAAAAGGCGCAACACCGCGCTTGCGGTGGGGGAAAGGCGCGGCTATACACCCGCTCGCCGGCCTTGGCGGAGACGCGGGACGGCCTTCGGAGTGTAGCGCAGTCTGGTAGCGCACCACGTTCGGGACGTGGGGGTCGCAGGTTCAAATCCTGCCACTCCGACCAATACTTAGCAGAGACCGGAATGGCTGCCCCGACAGCTATCCCGACAGAAGCCCTCTCTGCGGATGCCCTCAGAACTCTCCGCGGCCGACAGCTCGCCGCTCGCCGTGCTTGCCTGTTCTACCCGCAAGGGCTGCGGCACGAGGCTTATCCGTCGGCGATGCCGGTCCTGCTCAAGCTGGGGCTGGTGGTGTCACAACCCGCCCAGGGCCCGGGCCATAAAATCTCAGCATGGTTCATCACTGAGGCTGGGCGTGCGCACCCCGCGGAGATCGACGGCGCGCTGACAGGGCGCCGTAGGTTGTAGCGATACTGCCACAGACGCTTACCGTAGGTTGTGGTACCTCCGCTTTCGGAGGAAGCCATGACAAACGGCGCAGAAGCAATAATCAGCGCGGTCGCGGCTCTAAAAGAGCTGTTAAAGATAAATGGGCTTAGCGACAAATTCTATATAGAGTTCGATGACAATCTGTCCGGCCGCGCGCTGCATTCGTTCATCGTCAATGGCCTCGGCATAGCCAGCGATCCCAGCGTTTGGCCGCAGGGCGCCCCAGAGTACAAGTTCCTGTGCCGCGATCAGATTGATGTCCTGGGTGCGCGGATTCGATGGCCGATCCAAAGCACGCCGGGCGGGTAGCAGCAGAGGAACCCGGACGGAGCGCGTATCACTCCTGCCTATCGCACGGGACCTCAAACGGCGTCAGGGCGTCGCGCGCGTGCTGCCGCCAGATATGGCGCTGGACCCAGTTACAGGCCGCCGACGGCTTGATCGTCATGGCTCTTTTTGATCTCGGCCCGCACCGGGGTCGAGACCCGCCTCGTCGGGCTCAGGCCCGTGACGTGGAAACGGCGCCATGGGCACGCTCGCCACCAAGAGCGCGATCATCTCGGAATACGAGTTCAAGAGAATCGCGGGCGGCTCACCCGTGATTTGCTGCCACCGCGTAACGAAGACATTCGTCGGAAGATCGGCGACCGCTTCCGCCGCCGTCGCGAGGGGGTCTTTCTCAGGCGGCGCGGAGGAGACCATGCGCCTCCAACGGCCTCGATCAGGATTTGGCCTTCGCCTCCGTCCAGGATGGTGAATCGAAGGTTTTTCGATCTGAGACGGGTCTGGGTGCCGCGACGAAGCGGTCAGTCGCGGTGGAGACGGCGTGATGGCTCCGCGCATGCCCGTGTCCCTGGTCGAGCAAACCCACGGGGATGCGCCGTCGCCCGGTGTCGCCGGCTGCGACGCGGGCGGCGGAATGGCGTATGGAGCCCGCCGATGGACGCGCCGTCTCACCGCCCGATCGACCACCCTTCAGCATGGAGCGGCTTCGCCCGCACCTTCGTCGTGGCCGCCGCAATCATGGGCCTGGCGGCGATCGGCCTCGTGGCCGCAATCGACCCCTACGGATTGCGGGCCGCGCCCGGTCGTCCGCCGGGACCGATCATGGACACCAATCAGCGGCTCTCCTACCCGCAGATCGCCCGCGGCGGTCCGTTCGACGCGGCGGTCTTCGGGACCTCGACCGCACGTCTGCTCGACCCGGTCGCGCTGGACGCGGCCTTCGGCGTGCGGTTCGCCAATCTGGCTATGAATGCCGCCACGCCCGATGAGCAGACCCGCCTCGCCGGATTGTTCCTGGCACGCAGGCCGATCCGCGCGGTCCTGTTCGGCCTCGACGCCACGTGGTGCGCCGCCGATCCGCCGGCCCGAACCGCGAACGCCTTTCCGGACTGGCTCTACGCGGACGGAGCGCCGGGGGACGTGTTGCGGCAGATGAGCTTGCGCTCGGTCACGACGGCCGTCGGAGCCGGGTTCGCAGATCTCGGGCTGGCACGGGCGAGGATCCGCGGCGACGGCTATGCGGTGTTCACGCCATCGGAGGCGCGCTACGACCTTGACCGCGCGCGGGCGCATATCCGAGCGGGGGCCGTCGAGTCATCCGCCGCGGACGCACCGGGCGCCCCGATGCCGGCCCTCGCCCATCTCGACGATCTGCTCGGCCGCGTGCCGGGGGAGGCGCTGAAGATCGTGGCGTTCATGCCGGTCCATGCGGCGGCGCAGCGAGCGCCGGACTCGGCAGCGGGCCGGCGCGAGGCGGCTTGCAAGGCGCGCACCGCGATGATCGGGAAACGCCGCGGCGCCGTCGTGGTGGATTTCCGCCGGATCTCGCCGCTCACGACCGAGGACGCGAATTACTGGGACGCGCTCCATTACCGTTTGCCCGTGGCGGCGCGCCTCGTCTCGGATCTGAAGGCCGCCGTCGCGACGGGCCAAGACGATCCGGACGGAGTCTACCGCGTGCTGGCACATCCCTGAGATATGCGGTCAGGCGGCGGCGCGCTCGGACCGAGCCCAACCCGCGCGGGTGCTGGTGCAGTAATCCGCGTAGCGGCCGTCCCGGATCGCCGCGCGGGCGCCGGCCATCAGGTCCTGGTAATAGGCGAGGTTGTTCCAGGTCAGGAGCATCATCCCGAGGATCTCGTTCGACCGAACGAGGTGATGCAGATAGGCGCGGGAGTAATCCCGGGCCGCCGGACAGGTCGAAGCCTCGTCGAGCGGCGCGGTGTCCTCGGCGTGGCGGGCATTGCGCAGGTTGACCCGTCCGTGGCGCGTATAGGCAAGGCCGTGCCGGCCGGCGCGGGTCGGCATCACGCAGTCGAACATGTCGATGCCGCGGGCGACCGCGCCCAGGATGTCGTCCGGCGTACCGACGCCCATCAGGTACCGGGGCTTCGCCGCCGGCAGATGCGGCTCCACGGTCTCGATCATGGCGAACATGACCTCCTGGGGCTCGCCCACGGCGAGGCCGCCCACCGCGTAGCCCTTGAGATCGAGATCCGTCAGCGCGCGCGCGCTCTCGACGCGCAGGGCCGGCACGTCGCCGCCCTGGACGATGCCGAACATGGCCCGCCCGGGCTGCTCGCCGAACGCGACGCGGCAGCGCTCGGCCCAGCGCAGGGACAGATGCATGGCCTTCTCGATGGCCGCATGGTCGGCCGGCAGGCGCACGCATTCGTCGAGCTGCATCTGGATGTCCGAGCCGAGCAGACCCTGGATCTCGATGGAGCGCTCCGGGCTCATGTGGTGGGCGGTGCCGTCGATATGCGAGCGGAAGGTCACGCCCTGCTCGTCGATCTTCCGCAGGGCGGAGAGGGACATCACCTGGAAGCCGCCGGAATCCGTCAGGATCGGCCGATCCCAGTTCATGAAGCGGTGCAGGCCGCCGAGCCGGGCCATGCGCTCCGGGCCGGGCCGCAGCATCAGGTGATAGGTGTTGCCCAGCACCACGTCGGCGCCGAGGTCGCGGACCTGATCGGGATACATCGCCTTGACGGTCGCGGCGGTGCCCACCGGCATGAAGGCCGGTGTGCGGATCGTGCCGCGCGGCGTCGTGATGACGCCGGTTCGGGCGGTGTCGTCCTGCGCCAGCAGGTTGAATCCGAAGGGAACGCTGTCGGTCATGGGATGTCCGCGCGCGGGCCCGGGAAGAGCAGGCTGGCGTCGCCGTAGGAGTAGAACCGGTATCCCGCCTCGATCGCGTGCGCGTAGGCCGCACGCATCGTCTCCAGTCCGGAGAAGGCCGAGACCAGCATGAACAGCGTCGAGCGCGGCAAGTGGAAGTTGGTCACGAGCGCGTCGACCGCGCGGAACCGATAGCCCGGCGTGATGAAGATCTCGGTCGGCCCCGAGAAGGGCGCGAGCGTCCCGTCCGGGCCGGCGGCGCTCTCCAGAAGGCGCAGCGCCGTGGTGCCCACCGCGACAATCCGACCCCCCGCGGCCCGCGCCGCGTTCAGGGCGTCGGCCGTGGCTGCGTCGAGGATGCCGATCTCTGCATGCATGCGGTGTGCGTCGGTATCCTCGGCCTTGACCGGCAGGAAGGTCCCGGCGCCGACATGCAGCGTGACGTGGTGGCGCCGTAGACCGGCGGCATCGAGATCGGACAGCAGCGCCTCGGAGAAGTGCAGGCCCGCCGTCGGCGCCGCGACCGCTCCCGGATACCGGGCGTAGACCGTCTGGTAGTCGGTGGTGTCCCGGGTATCCGTGGCGCGCTTGCCCGCGATGTAGGGCGGCAGCGGCAGGGCGCCCTCGGCGGCGATGGCGGCGTCGAGCTCGGGCCCGGACCGGTCGAAGGCCAGGACGATCTCGCCGGCCTCGGCCTTCTCGATGACGTTGGCGCCCAGTGCGCCGAAGCGCAGTGCATCGCCCGGAGCGAGTCGTTTCGCCGGCCGGGCGAAGGCGCGCCAGCGATCCGGGGCTTCGCGCAGGTGAAGCAACACCTCCGTGCGCTGGCCCGGGGCGCCGGGACGCGTGCGGACACCGTTCAGCCGCGCGGGGATCACCTTCGTGTCGTTGAAGACCAGGGCATCGCCCGCCCTGAGGGCGCCGGGAAGGTCGCGCACGGTCCGGTCGGCCGGCGGCAGGCCGGGATGCACCACGAGCAATCGCCCGGCATCGCGCGGCTCGGCCGGGCGCAGGGCGATGCTGGTTTCCGGCAGGTCGAAATCGAAGAGGTCTACGCGCATCGCCGGCTGCCTGCACCGAACGGCACGCGGTTTCAACCGCGGAACCGCCGGGGAGTGCGCCCGTTTCCGCGTCACCGAGACGCGAGGTCCTCGATCCATGCCCTGGTACGCCGTTCGCCCCCGTGATGACGCCGACCCCCGCTGGCCGCTGCCCGGCACAGCCGAGATCGTGCTGAAGGCCGAGGATCCCGAAGCCGCCCGCGCGAAGTTCGAATCGGCCTATCCGAGCCAGCCTTTCGGCAGCCCCGGCGTCCCCGTTCCGGATACCGGTGCCGGCAGCTTCCGCGGCGATCCGGACGCGCTGGTCGTCGCCGAGACGGGCGAGCCGTCGGCGTCGCGGGATCGCCCCGCGTGACGACCCGCGTGCCCCCCCGCGCGCCCCGCCGGTCCATCACCCTGGACGGCCAGCTCCTCGGCTATTGGGAGCGTGAGGCCGCTCGGTTGGAGACCCTGGCCGCCGCGACGCGCTTCGCCTGGCAGCGTCGGCGCTATCTCCGCAAGGCCGAGGCCGCCCACGCCAAGGCGGAGCTGAGCCGACGGCGCGAAGTTGCCCGGGGCCGCGAGACCCCGTCGGAGACATAGCCGCGGCTAACACGTTTTCGACGGTCTCGAACCTTTGCCGTGGCCTTGGCCGCGGCGGGTGCCGTATGGGCGCGGCGTCACCCCAACGGCGCAATCCATGGACCGCACCCAGAAAGCCGCCCTCTTCAGCGCGGGCATCGGCCTCGCCGTCACGGCGCTGAAATTCTACGCCGCGTGGCTCACGGGCAGCCTCGCCCTGTACTCCGACGCGCTGGAGAGCATCATCAACGTGGTCGCGGCCGTGGGCGCCTTCGTGGCCCTGCGGGTCGCCGCGCGTCCGGCCGACGAGGACCATCCCTACGGACACCACAAGGCCGAGTTCTTTTCCGCGGTGATCGAGGGCGCGCTGATCGTGGTGGCTGCGCTGCTGATCCTGCGCGAATCCTATTCCGGGCTGCTCGCTCCGGAGCCCCTCGACGCGCCCCTGATCGGCCTCGCGATCAACTTCGGGGCCGGAATCATCAACGCCGCCTGGGCGGTGGCACTCATGCGGTGGGGCAAGCGCTGGCGTTCGCCGGCTCTGATCGCCGATGCGCGTCACGTCTTCGCCGACGTTGTCACGTCCTGCGGTGTCCTTGCCGGCGTCGGCGCCGTCATCCTGACCGGGTACCCGGTCCTCGACCCCGTCGTGGCCGGGCTCGTGGCGCTCAACATCCTCTGGTCCGGCTTCCGCATGGTCCGGGAATCGGTGGACGGCCTGATGGATCGGGCCGCCCCGGCCGAGATGGTGAGCCAGATCCGGTCGCTCATCTCGCAGCACGGTGAGGGCGCGCTGGAGGCGCACGACGTGCGCACACGCTCCGCCGGTCAGGCCACCTTCATCGATTTCCACCTCGTCGTCCCCGGGGCCATGACCGTCGAGGATTCCCACGCGATCTGCGACCGGCTGGAGTCCGCCTTGGAGACGACGATTCCCGGCGCCGTGGTGACCATCCATGTCGAGCCCGGCGAGGAGGCCAAGGCCCGGGGATTGCCCGTGCTGTAGGACCGTCAGCTCCAGGCGTGGAGCGGCGGGTTCACGCCGTTCAGGGCGTGGTTGCCCACGATCGCGTATTTCCAGCGGACCGGATCGTGCAGCGTGTGTGTGCGGGCGTTCCGCCAGTGCCGGTCGAGGTTCTCCGCCGCCAGGGTCGAGCGGGTGCCCGACAATTCGAAGAGCTTGTTTGACGCCGCCAAGGCCACCTCGGTGGTGAGCACCTTTGCCTCGGCCACGGCGATCTGTGCCGCGGCGACCGCCTCGGCATCCGGTCGCGCTACGGCCGTGTCGAGGACGAGCCCGGCCCGGTCGAGCAGCGCTTCGGCGGCGTGCTGCCGGATGGTCAGATCGCCGATCGCGTGGATCGTGTAGGGATCGTCCGAGGCCCGTTCCAGCCCGCTATCGATCCAGGGGCGGGCCTTGTCGCGAACGAAGCGAATCGTGTCGTCCAGGGCCTCGCGGCCGATCCCGGCATCGACGGCCGCCTGGATAATCTGGAACACCGCGCCGTCGGCGGTGGGCGCCTCGTAGCCCTTCCAGGCGGGGACGAGATGGGTCTTCGGTACCCGCACGTCCTCGATCAGCACGGTTCCGCTGGCCGTACCGCGCTGGCCGAAGCTCGACCAGTCGTCGATTACCGTCAGGCCGGGCGCGTCCCGCTCGGCGATGGCGTACCAAGCACGCCCGTCTCCATCGAGCGCCACGATCGGCACGAGATGCGCGAGAAGGGCGCCCGTGGCGTAGAATTTCTGGCCCCGCACGACGACGTGGTCGCCGTCATCGGTGAAGCGTGTGTCGAAATCGGCCGCCCGCTTGGTGCCGCGTTCCGAGAAGGCGTTGCCGAACCGCGTTCCGCGCAACACCTCCGAGAAGAGCAGGTGCTTCTGCGCCTCGTCCGACACGGTCCGGATGGCCGCCAGGATGCCGAGATGGTTCTGGGCGATCTGCGCGATCGATGGATCGGCAGCCGCAAGGATGGCGATCACCTGGGCCAGTGTCCGGTACGAGACCTCCGGGCCGCCATACGCCCGCGGCACGTTGATCGACCAGAGGCCGCTCTGAGAGAAGGCGTCGAGTTCCGCCAGCGGTCGTGCGGCGTGGCGGTCCCGCTCCGAGGCGCCGCCCCGGAACGCGGCAGCCAGCCGCTGGGCGACGGCCAGCGCCTCGGCATCGTCACGGATCACATGGGCGGGGGAGGGCGGTCGCGCAGGGCCGGGAGCTCCCTGACGGCGCTCCGGCGCGAGCGTGCGCGCATCGACGGCGATGTTCATGGCTCACTCCAGTCAGGCAGGATACGGATCGGCGTGCGACGCTCAGGCTGCCTCGGCATGCCGGTTCCGGGCGGCCTCGAGGGCGCGGACCCGGGGGATCACGTGCGCGCCGAAATACGCGACGTCTTCCTGGAAGTGCAGGAAGGCCAGCAGGGCGAGGTCCGCACCGGCATCCTTCAGCGCCAGGATCCGCTGGGCGATCTGGTCGGGCGTGCCGATCAGATTGGTCTTGAAGCCGTCGTTGTACTGAACGAGATCCTCGAAGCTCGACTTCGCCCAGTTGCCTTCGCCTTCGGGCGAGGCCTTGCCGGCATTCTTCACCTCGTGGCCGAAAGCCTTCACGGCCTCGGGGTCGGCATTGTCGATGATCTCCTGAAGGACGGCGCGGGCCTCCTCCTCCGTGTCGCGGGCGATCACGAAGGCGTTCACGCCGATCCGGGGAGGGTTGCCGGTCTTGGCGGACTTGGCGCGGATGTCGTCCACCTGGGCGCGGATCGTCTCCGGCGTGCCGCCATTGGTGAAGTACCAGTCGGAGACGCGGGCCGCCATGTCGCGCGCCGCCCGCGACGAACCGCCCTGGAAGATCTCAGGCAGCGGTTGGGCGGGCTTCGGCTTCAACGTGTAGTCGCTGTAGCGATAGAAATCGCCGCGGAAGGTGAAGTTGTCCTGCGTCCAGATCCCGCGCAGGCTCCGGATGAATTCCTCGGACCGGCGGTAACGCTCGTCATGATCGAGCCAGGGCTCGCCGATGGCCCGGAACTCTCCCGAGAACCAGCCCGACACGATGTTCACCGCGATGCGCCCCTCGGTGAGCTGCGAGATCGTGGCGATCTGCTTGGCGGCGAGGGTCGGATGCCACGGTCCGGGCAGAAGGGCGGCGATGACCTTGAGCTTGGTCGTCGCGGCAAGCAGAGCGTGGCTGAAGGCCACCGATTCGTGCTGGTACTCAGCCCCGTAGCCGGCGGTGAACCGGATCTGCGTCAGCCCGTACTCGAACCCCGCCGCCTCGGCGATCTGGGCCAGCTTTCGATTGTACTCCGCATCCCAGCTCGTCCGCTGCGGGATCTTGCTGATCACGAGCCCACCGGAAACGTTGGGCACCCAGTAGGCGAACCGGATCGGCTCGCGCCGCGGGTCATCGGCGAAATGGCTTGTCATTCGGCGCTACCTCAGTTGCACGGCGGCCACGCGCCGTATCGTCTATGGAAGATCGCCGCGAACTGAATACACTATGCACTGCGCGGCCGATCGATCTAGAACACAGAAAGTATTCTGGAGCGACGGCGCGCGGTCAAAGGAACGGGTTGCTGTTTTTCAGCCGGACCCGGCGAGACTTTTCCTCGTCGGGAGCCAAAGAGTTCGATTTTGTCCTAGGCCGCCCGGGGCTCGGCCGAATCGTGCAGGCGGCGCCACGCAAAGACCGAGAAGACGCCGATCAGACAGGCGGCGAGGCCGAACCACGTGAACGCGTATTGCAGATGGTTGTTGGGGAGGTCGACGCGCAGCTGACCGCCCCGCGGCCAGGTCGTCTGTCCCGGGACGGCATCGGCCTCGATCAGGTAGGGCGCCACCGTGCGGAGGCCGCGGGCCGCGGCGATGCCGGCGATATCCCGATTGAACCACTCGCCACGGGCCGGGTCGGGCTCCGGCACGAACATCCCCCGGGCCTCGCTGGAACGGAGGATTCCAGTGACCGTCGTCGGCCCCTCGATCAGGCCATCCCGGCGATCACCCTGCGCCTTCAGTTCCGTGGGCACGAAGCCCCGGTTGATCAACACGATGCTGTCGTCGTCGCGGCGCAGGGGCGTGAGAACGTAGAAGCCTTGCAGGGCGCGTCCCGGCGTCTCGCCGGCTGCCAGGCCGTGGACGAGGGTCTCCCGGTCGTTGAGGAAGCGCCCGGAGACCCGGACATGCCGAAACTCGTCACGCTCCGGAGTCCAGGCCTCCGGCGCCGGGGGCGCCACGGGCTCGGCCCGGCTTTGCCGAACGATCCGCGCGATCAGGTCTTCCTTCCAGGCCTTGCGTTCGAGCTGCCATGTCCCGAGGCCGAGCAGGATGGCCAGAGCGATCAAGGACGCCATTCCCGGCGCGACGAGATCGCGCCAGGCGGCCCGCTTCGTTTCGGCAGCGGTCACGGCTCGAAGCGCCCTTCCTCGGCCCGATTGCTGAACTGAAGGGCGACCAGAAGGCCCTTGAGCGGTCGAACCAGGATCAGGCTGAGACCGACGGAGAGTGTCAGTGCCACCGTGGCGTGAACCCAGATCGGCGGCTCGTAGGTGATCTCCAGCCACAGGGCGAGGCCCACGACGATGAGGCCGACGATCGACATCACGAAGAAGGCCGGCCCATCCGCCGAGTCGAAATGCGTGTAGTCGAGGCCGCAGGCCTCGCAGGAGGGACGCAGGGTGAGAAACCCCTTGAACAGATGTCCCTCGCCGCAACGCGGGCACCGGCCGCGCAGGCCGGTGGGGATCGGGGGCGGCGGCGAATAGGTTCGGTTGTCCACGGGCATACTCCAGAACAGCTCCGCGCGGACCCCGGTCGTCCCGCGCCCGGGCCGTCCTATCCGATATGGGGATCACGAAGCGTCGGAAATGCAAAAGGGCGGCCTGAGCCGCCCTTCGCAGGTCCGCCATGCATCGGCGGGATGCTTCGCTCTCAGTGAGCGCCGCCGCCGTGGAAGACGCCCGAGCCCCACACGTAGATGGCGGCGAACAGGAACAGCCATACGACGTCGACGAAGTGCCAGTACCATGCGGCGAACTCGAAGCCGAGATGCTGGCGCGGGGTGAACTGGCCCGCATAGACGCGGAACAGGCAGACCGCGAGGAAGATCGTGCCGATGATGACGTGGGCGCCATGGAAGCCCGTCGCCATGAAGAATGTCGATGCGTAGATGCTTCCCGAGAAGCCGAATTCGGCGTGGCTGTACTCGTAGGCCTGGCAGGCGGTGAACAGAACGCCGAGGATGATCGTCAGCCACAGGCCGTATTTCAGGCCCTTGCGGTCGCCCTCGATCAGCGCGTGGTGGGCCCAGGTCACCGTGGTGCCGGAGGTCAGCAGGATCAGCGTGTTGAGGAGCGGCAGATGCCAGGGATCGAAGGCCTCGATACCCTTCGGCGGCCAGACGCCGCCGGTAAACTCCACACGCGAGACCTGGATGGGATCGGCGGTGTAGAGCGCGGCCTCGAAGTAGGCCCAGAACCACGCGACGAAGAACATCACCTCGGAGGCGATGAACATCATCATCCCGTAGCGGTGGTGCAGCTGGACGACGCGGGTGTGATCGCCGGAATTGGCCTCGTGGGCGACGTCCCGCCACCACGAGAACATCGTGTAGAGGACGCCGATCGTGCCGGCCCCGAAGATGTAGGGGCCTGGGCTCAGGGTGCCGATCTGGAGGCTCTTCATCCAGAACACGGCGCCGAACGCCATCAGGAAGCCTGAAAAAGCCCCGATCAACGGCCACGGGCTCGGACTCAGGATGTGATAGTCGTGATTCTTGGCGTGCGCCTCGGCCATCGTCCCGTCGCTCCTCACCCTCGTGCCCCGCGCCGTTCCCGGCATCCGGCCTTACGCTGTTCGTTGCTTGCTCTTGGCCGGGCGCGGCCGACACCACACCCAAGCTTGCCCGAACGTTTAGTCGGTGCAGCCCCGTCTTGTCACGGGTCCGCGATCAGAAATCGCCCTTCGTCTCCGAAGAACCGGACTTCGCCACCGTCGCCTTGACCGGCTGGCCGTTCTTGGAGGCGAAGTACGTGTAGGACAGCGTCATCTCCGAGAGATGCGCTGTGTTCGAATCGTCCCGGACGGCCGGATCGACATAGAACACCACGGGCACGTCCAGTGTCTCGCCGGGCTGAAGCGTCTGCTCGTTGAAGCAGAAACAGGCGATCTTGACGAAATAGCCGCCCATCAGGCCGGGCTGGACGTTGAAGGTGGCCACACCCGCCGACGGTGCGCTGCCGACGTTCTGCACCCGGAAGAAGACGGTCTTCGTCTCGCCGAGCTTCGCTTCGACGCGGCTCACTTCCGGGACGAACTTCCAGGACAGCCCCGGCGCGACGTTGGTGTCGAAATGCACGACCATGCTGTCGTCGGTGCGTGCCGCGGAGGCGGCGAGCGCCGGCCCCTGGCGGGGCGTTCCGTCGTAGCCGGTCGCCTTGCAGAACGCGTTGTAGAGAGGGACCGACGCGAAGGCGAGGCCGACCATGCCGACGGCGAGACCGGCGCAGGCGATGGCGGTACGCTTGGCGCCGCGACCCGGTCCGGAAGGGGCAGCTGTCATCGCGAACTCCTCAGAGCGGCCGGCTCAGGATCTGCGGTCCGAGCTTGACGATCGTCAGCACGAAGAACAGCAAAACCCAGGCGCCGAGGGCCAGCGCGATGGCCACGGAGCGCTTGCGGCGGCGCGCCTCCTCCTCGGGAGTGAGTGGCCGGTACTGGATCTCGGGATCCGCCATGGCGCTCAGCCCAGGACCGGGCGGAACAGGCCGAAGCTCTGCTCGGCCAGGAGCGCCGAGAACAGCGCGAACAGGTAGAGGATCGAGAAGCCGAACATGCCCATGGCGGCACGCTTCTCGGCATCGCCCTCGCGGTTCCGGAGAACCCGGATGCTGAAGGCAACCATACCGAGGCCGCCCACGAGGCCGACCACCGCGTAGACGAGGCCGCCGAAGCCGAGCGCGACCGGCACGAGGCCGAGGGGCGCGAGGAGCAGCGAGTACCACACGATCTGGCGGCGGGTGGAGGCCGGTCCGGCGACGTTCGGCATCATCGGGATGCCGGCGCGGGCGTACTCGTCGGCCTTGATCAGGGCGAGCGCCCAGAAGTGGGGCGGGGTCCAGATGAAGATGATGGCGAACAGGATCAGGGACTCGATGCCCACCGAGCCGGTCACCACCGCCTGACCGATGACCGGCGGCAGGGCGCCCGCGGCACCGCCGATGACGATGTTCTGCGCCGTCGCCCGCTTCAGCCACATGGAATAGACCACCGCGTAGAACACGATGGTGAAGGCCAGGAGCGCCGCGGCCAGCCAGTTGGCGGTGAGGCCCAGCACCAGGACGGACGCGACCGAGAGGAACAGGCCGAAGCCGAGGGCCTCCTCCGACGTGATCTTGCCCGCAGGGATCGGCCGCGTCGCCGTGCGGCTCATCACGGCGTCGATATCCGCGTCCCACCACATGTTGAGGCAGCCGGAGGCACCGGCGCCGACCGCGATGGCGAGCAGCGAGATCGCGCCGATCGCCGGCTGCACGTGCCCGTGGGAGACCACCATGCCGACCAGGGCGGTGAAGATGACGAGGACCATCACCCGCGGCTTCAGCAGGGCGAAATAGTCCGGAACGTCGCCGCCGGCGCTCGTGAGGGCCGGGGCGGGGACCTCCGGTCCGATCGTGTTCGTCAGGCTCGTCATCGCGTCTGCCGCTGCTGTGTCGGCGCCCGGCCGCGCGCGTCACGGCCGAGTCGGTTCTCGAATTCGACGTGTTCCAAGAGTCGGCGTGAGCGGGGCCCAGGACGTCGTCCTCGGCCCGTGCGGATCGCCCTCAACGCTCGCCCTTGCCGGGAGGTCGGCCGACCGGCCTCCGGGGAAGGGCGAGGGCCGCAGATGCGGCCCTCGCGAGATCTCTATCAGTGCGCGCCCGGCTCGTCGACGATGCGGGGCAGCGTCTCGAACTGGTGGAAGGGCGGCGGGGAGGAGAGCGTCCACTCGAGGGTGGTGGCGCCTTCGCCCCACGGGTTGTCCGCGGCCCGCTCCTTGGAGCGGAAGGCCAGGACCACGCCGATCACGAACACGAACATGCCGAGGCCGAAGATGTGGCCGCCGTAGGTCGACACCTTGTGCCACTGGGCGAAGGCATCCGGATAGTCGGCGTAGCGACGCGGCATGCCGGCGAGGCCGAGGAAGTGCATCGGGAAGAACAGGACGTTCGCGCCGATGAAGGCCAGCCAGAAGTGCAGCTTGCCGGCCCACTCGGGGATGATGTGGCCGGTCATCTTCGGGAACCAGTAGTAGACACCGGCGAAGATGATGAACACGGCACCCAGGGACAGCACGTAGTGGAAGTGCGCGACCACGTAGTAGGTGTCGTGCAGGTACTTATCGACCGCCGAGTTGGCGAGCACGACGCCGGTGACGCCGCCGACGGTGAAGAGGAAGATGAAGCCCACCGCCCAGTGCATCGCGGCGGTGAAGCGGATGGAGCCGCCCCACATGGTTGCGATCCACGAGAAGATCTTCACGCCGGTCGGGACCGCGATCACCATGGTGGCGAACACGAAGTAGGACTGCGTCTGCAGCGACAGGCCGACCGTGTACATGTGGTGCGCCCACACGACGAAGCCGACCACGCCGATCGCCACCATGGCGTAGGCCATCGCGAGGTAGCCGAAGACGGGCTTGCGCGAGAACGTGGCGATGATGTGCGAGACGATGCCGAAGGCCGGCAGGATCATGATGTACACTTCGGGGTGACCGAAGAACCAGAACAGGTGCTGGTACAGGATCGGGTCACCGCCGCCGGCCGGGTCGAAGAAGGTCGTGCCGAAGTTGCGGTCAGTGAGCAGCATCGTGATGGCGCCCGCCAGAACCGGCAGCGAGAGCAGCAGCAGGAAGGCGGTCACCAGCTCGGCCCAGGCGAAGAGCGGCATCTTGTGCAGCGTCATGCCCGGGGCACGCATGTTCAGGATCGTGGTGATGAAGTTGATCGCGCCGAGGATCGAGCCGGCGCCGGAGAGGTGCAGGGCGAAGATCGCGAAGTCCACGGCCGGGCCGGGATGGCCGGCGGTCGAGAGTGGCGGGTAGACGGTCCAGCCGGTGCCGGCGCCGGACGCGCCGGGCGCGCCCTCGACGAACAGCGAGCACAGCAGGGAGCAGAAGCCCGCCACCGTGAGCCAGAACGAGATGTTGTTCATGCGCGGGAACGCCATGTCGGGCGCGCCGATCATGAGGGGCACGAACCAGTTGCCGAAGCCACCGATCAGCGCCGGCATCACCATGAAGAACACCATGATGAGGCCGTGTCCCGTGACGAACACGTTGTAGGTCGCGGGATTCGAGAAATACTGCAGGCCGGGCGCCTCCATCTCCATCCGGATGCCGAAGGAGAGGAACGCGCCGATCATGCCGGCGCAGAAGGCGAACAGCAGGTAGAGGGTGCCGATGTCCTTGTGGTTCGTCGACAGGAACCAGCGGGCGAAGAACGATGGCTTGTGGTCGTGGACCTCGTGGGCCCCGGCATGGGCTGCGGCTGTAGCCATGGATTCGAATGCCTTGTGAATCTGATGGGTTCGGTTCGGTCAGCCGGGGCTCAGCGGGCCTCGGCGAAGCTCGTGCCGTTGTCGATGCGGGCGTACTTGGTCTTCGCCTCCTTCAGCCATTCGGCATAGGCCTGCTCGCTGACCACGCGGACCACGATCGGCATGTAGGCATGGCGCTGGCCGCACAGCTCCGAGCACTGACCGTGGAAGGTGCCTTCCTTGTCGGCCTTGAACCACATCTGGTTCAGGCGGCCGGGAACGGCGTCGATCTTGAAGCCGAAGGCCGGCATGGCCCAGGAATGCAGCACGTCGGCAGCGGTGACCTGGATCTTCACGATCTTGTTGACCGGAACGACCATCTCGTTGTCGGTCTGGAGCAGGCGCGGCTGCTTGTCCTCGTCGATGTTGGCGTCGAAGGTGAAGCCGCCGCCGGCCTCGGTCTGCGGGTACTCGTAGGACCAGTACCACGCGTGGCCGATGACCTTGACGATCATGTCGGCCTTCGGATCCGAGAGCTGCGTGCGCAGCAGGCGGAAGGACGGGATTGCGACGGCGACCAGGATCAGCACCGGCACGATCGTCCAGGCGATCTCGATGGCGGTGTTGTGCGTGGTGCGCGACGGCGTCGGGTTCCGCTTCTCGCTGAAGCGGTAGATGCACCAGAGGATCAGCCCCAGGACGAAGACGGAAATCCCGAGGGACAGCCAGTGCAGGCCGATTTCGAAGTTCAGGATGTCGCGCGCGTTGTCGGTGACCGGAATCTGCCGGTCCATCTCCCACGGCACGGGCTGACCGAAGCCCGCAGCCTGCGCGCCTGATATCGGGAAGAGCAGGGCGCCGAGAGCGGCGAGGCTCCAGAGTGACCGGTTGATCGTCCGCACCGTCCGCATCTGCCTCTCGTGGCTCCCTTGAACTATCTGGCTGCCGCCGAACCGTCCCGTCTTGACTGCGTGCGGGATTGTACCGACGTGACGGAGTACCGGTTGTGTCACCCGGCATTATCCGACCGGGGCTTCAGACCACAAGGGCCGGCGAGGTGCAACCGCACAAGCGTCGCATCGCGCGCTTTCCAGCCAGTTGGCGGTGTCTCGTGGCGTCGGCGCACTAGGGAACGGCGAAATCATTCACGGTCGCATGGCGCGGGGGATGAGCCATCGCCGGCCGTTCGTATCACCCCATCGGAGTTCGAGATGTCGACGGAAACCGGAAGTCGAACGTCCGGTCTGCCGCCCTGCGCGGTGCCGGTGTCCATGCAGGTGATGGCCTATGACGGCTCGGCGCCGAAGCCGGACATGCGGGCGCTCGCAGCGGAGGCGCCGGTCAACCTCGTCTACGGCAGCGTGCCGCACGCGGTGATGATGGCGACGCCCGCCGATCTGGAGGATTTCGCCTACGGGTTCAGCCTCACGGAAGGGATCGTGGACAGCGTTGACGAGATCCGCGCGACCCGGGTCGAGATGGCCGAGGACGGCCTGCGCCTTCACGTCGATCTGGCGCCCGGTCGGCTTCGCGAGCACTTGGCGCGCAAGCGCGCCATCAGCGGCCGGACCGGTTGCGGCGTCTGTGGCATCGAGGATCTAGCGCAACTGCCGCGGGCCGGGGGGCGGGCCGCGTCCGAAGTCCGGATCGCTCTACCGGCCATTGCCCGAGCGCTCTCCGAGCTGGATCGGGCGCAGGTGCTCGGCGCGGAGACGCGCGCCGTTCACGCGGCGGCCTGGGCTCGCCGCGACGGCAGCCTCGCGGCGGTCCGTGAGGATGTCGGCCGCCACAACGCCCTCGACAAGCTGATCGGCGCCCTGATGCGGGCGGGCACGCCCGCGGACGAGGGCTTTCTCGTCATCACCAGCCGCTGCTCGTTCGAGATGGTTGAAAAGGCCGCACGGCTCGGCGCGGCTGTGATCGTCGCCATCTCGGCACCCACGTCGCTGGCCCTCGAACGTGCCCGATCCTATGGCCTGACGCTCTGCGCCATCGCGCGAGCCGATACCGTCACGGTCTTCACGGGCGCAGAGAGGCTGACCGCCGGCGGCTGAGCACCGGCGGGTGACGCCGAGGCCGGAGCCTGCGCGCCTATTCGGACGGGCCCGGGACGATGGTGGCGCCGCCGATCACCCGCACCGGCTTCTTGTCCGACGGCGGGTCCTTCCAGTCCTTCACGGCCGGCTTGGCCGCGTCCGCGACGGGGGCTCCGGCCGGCTTCGAGGGTGCTGCAGCAGGCGTCGTCGGGGCCGGCGAGGGGGATTTCTCGATCGATGCCGCCTTGGTCTCGGGCGCCGAGGGCGGATTCGGATCGCTCTTGGCCGTGTCGGCGGGAGCGATCTTGGGGGCCGGCGCCTCGGGTGAGGTGCGGTGGGGCGTCTTCAGCTCCGGCGTGCGCGCGGGCGTCGCCCGTGCGACCTTTCTGGACGGAGCGCTGCGGACGACGCCGTCGGGGTTGAGCCCGTCGGGATTGACGTCCGGTCGGAAGGCTTCGCCACCCGGTCGGCGCTGCGGTCGCGCCATCGGGTCCTCGGCGGGCGGGGCCGGGCGGATCGCGCGACGGGGGAGGGCCTCGTCCTCGGTCCAGCCGAATCCGGGTGTGGGCCGCTCAAGCCGCGCGTAGGTTTCCGGCGCGCCCGTCCGCTGGCGGCCCACGATCGCCCCTGTCATCGGATCGACGAAGAGCCGCACCGGCACGCCGGCGGGGCCGACGGCCTCGACGACGTAGACCCGCCCGTCGAAGCGCGGGCGGCTCAGGCCGCTGAAGCCGCGGTCTGCGAGGCGCCAAGCCACGACGCGCGGGGGGAGGACCTCATCCTCGAAAGCGAATTGCGCGTGGGCGCCGCTGGATGCACCCAGGCAGGTCGCGGCCGATAGGACGACCGCGCCCAGCGTCAGGATCGTCGGTCGTCGGAGGCGTGCAACTCTGCTCTTCATCGTCACTCTTGTGCGTTCTCGGTTTGGAGACCCGGCAGAGTGTCCGGTTCCGGCATGGTCCGGGCCGGTGGACCCGGACCTCGACCATGCCGGCGAGGTCGTTGCCCCGCATGCCGCTTGTGCTCGGCCTGCCCGGTAGAACCCGCGATTCGGGCGAGATTGCGGAGGCCGGGAGCCGGGTCCGCCCCCTCATCCAGAGCGGCGACGCCGCAGCCGCCAGCAGTCTCTTGCTGAAAACATTTCAATCTGGCAGTTTTGCGACTTAGGACAGCACAACTGTCCCATCGGCCGTGCACCCCGGCCGTCGCCGTCTCGCGCGCGGGCGAGTTCTTCGGCTGACGGATACGGGCGCGCCAGCGCACCGCTCCCTGAGCGGTCTGGGTCCTCGATGAACGCAAGCCGACGGACGTGTCCACCCGGACCGGCCGGATGGCCTGCGGCAAGAGGCCGAAGCGCCGGGCGCCGACGGCTTGCGGGCATGAAACATGCTCGCGGGTTCTTGGCTGCGGACGGGTTCGAGGGAAGGACGAGACGAAGCATGTCACAACGCAGGGCTGCCGAAGAGTTTGCTGCGTCCACGGCCCAGGCTGCCGCCCCGCGCGGCGGCGCGACGCCGCTCATCGTGCGCGATCCCGCCCTTCCGAAAGCCGAGGGTTCCTACGATCCCGCGAACGAGCGCGATGCCTGCGGCGTCGGCTTCATCGCCGACATGCACGACCGCCGGACCCACGCGATCGTCGCGCAGGGTCTGAAGATCCTGGAGAACCTCGACCATCGCGGTGCGGTGGGCGCCGATCCCAAGATGGGCGACGGCTGCGGCATCCTCACGCAGATTCCGCACGGCTTCTTCGCCGATGAATGCTCGCGGCTCGGATTCGAGCTGCCGCCGGCGGGTTCGTACGCGATCGGCCAGTTCTTCATGCCGAAGGCGGACGAGCCGCGGGCGATCATTCAGGAGATCGTCGAATCGGCGCTCGCCGCCGAGGGCCTGCCGCTGCTCGGCTGGCGCGACGTGCCGGTCGATCCGGAGGATCTCGGAGAGGCCGTGAAGGCGACCGAGCCGCATCACCGTCAGGTCTTCATCGGCCGGCCGGCCTCGGTCTCCGACCAGGACGCGTTCGAGCGCCGGGTCTATGTCGCCCGCAAGGTGATCTCCAACAAGGTCTACGCCCTCGAAGACCCGCGGGTGAAGGAGTTCTACCCGGTCTCCGTGTCGTCCCGGACCATCGTCTACAAGGGCATGGTGCTGGTCACGCAGCTCGGCGGCTACTTCCTCGACCTGAAGGACAAGCGCTTCGTCTCGGCGATCGCCCTCGTCCACCAGCGTTTCGCCACCAATACGTTCCCGACCTGGCGGCTGTCGCACCCGTACCGGATGGTCGCCCATAACGGCGAGATCAACACGCTGCGGGGCAACGTCAACTGGATGGCCGCCCGTCAGGCGAGCGTCGATTCCGACCTGTTCGGCAACGACATCTCGAAGCTGTGGCCGATCTCGTACGAAGGGCAGTCGGATACCGCCTGCTTCGACAACGCCCTCGAGTTCCTCGTGCAGGGCGGATACCCGCTCGCCCACGCGATGATGATGCTCATCCCGGAGGCCTGGGCCGGCAATCCGCTGATGACCGAGGAGCGGCGCGCTTTCTACGAGTATCATGCCGCGCTGATGGAGCCGTGGGACGGCCCCGCCGCCGTGGCCTTCACGGACGGCCGCCAGATCGGCGCGACCCTCGACCGGAACGGTCTGCGCCCGGCCCGCTACATCGTCACCGATGACGGCCTCGTGGTGCTCGCCTCCGAGATGGGCACCCTGCCGATCCCGGACGAGAAGATCGTGCAATCCTGGCGCCTCCAGCCGGGCCGCATGCTGCTGATCGACCTGCAGAAGGGGCGCATCGTCTCGGACGAGGAGATCAAGGGCGAGCTCGCCGCCGCGCACCCCTATGCCGATTGGGTCAAGAACACCCAGATCGTCCTGGAGGATCTGCGCCCGGTGCAGCCGCGCGAGTCGCGCGGCGACGTCAGCCTGCTCGATCGCCAGCAGGCCTTCGGCTACACCCAGGAAGACCTCAAGCTGCTGATGCAGCCCATGGCCGTCACCGGCCAGGAGGCGGTCGGCTCGATGGGCACGGATACGCCGCTGTCGGCGCTCTCCGAGAAGTCGAAGCTGCTCTATACCTACTTCAAGCAGAACTTCGCGCAGGTCACGAACCCGCCGATCGACCCGATCCGCGAGGAGGCCGTGATGAGCCTCGTGTCGTTCATCGGGCCGCGGCCGAACCTGCTCGACATGGAAGGCGCCTCCCGGCGCAAGCGCCTGGAGGTCCGCCAGCCGATCCTGACGAACGGTGACCTGGAGAAGATCCGCTCGATCGGCCATTTCGAGGACCGGTTCGACACCAAGACGCTCGACATGACCTACCCGGCCGAGTCGGGCGCGCAGGCCATGGACGGGGCGCTGGACCGCCTCTGCGACCGGGCCGAGGCTGCGGTGCGCGGCGGCTACAACATCATCGTTCTCACCGACCGGGCGGTCGGGCCGGACCGGATCCCGATTCCGGCGCTTCTCGCCACGGCCTCCGTCCACAATTACCTGATCCGCAAGGGGCTGCGGACCTCGGTCGGCCTTGTGGTCGAATCGGGCGAGCCGCGCGAAGTGCATCACTTCGCCTGCCTGGCGGGCTACGGCGCCGAGGCGATCAACCCGTATCTCGCCTTCGAGACGCTGCTTGAGATGAAGGATGAGTTCCCCCCGGATCTCACCGACGACGAGATCATCTACCGCTACATCAAGGCGATCGATAAGGGCCTGCTGAAGGTGATGTCCAAGATGGGCATCTCGACCTACCAGTCCTATTGCGGCGCCCAGATCTTCGACGCGGTCGGCCTGAACTCGACCTTCGTGGGCCGCGACTTCTTCGGCACGGCGACGACCATCGAGGGCGTCGGCATGGCCGAGATCGCCGAGGAGACGGTGCGCCGTCACCGCGACGCCTTCGGGGACGCGCCGGTCTACCGGAACGCCCTCGATGTCGGCGGCGAGTACGCCTACCGCCTGCGCGGCGAGACCCACACCTGGACGCCGGACACGGTGGCCACGCTGCAGCACGCGGTGCGCCTCAACGTGCCCGAGCGCTACCGGGAATATGCCGATCTCGTGAACCGCCAGGAGCACCAGCTCAAGACGCTGCGCGGCCTGTTCCGGATCAAGTCGGCGCCGGAGATCGGCCGTCAGCCGGTCCCGCTGGAGTCGGTCGAGCCGGCCTCCGAGATCGTCAAGCGCTTCGCCACCGGCGCCATGTCGTACGGCTCCATCTCCAAGGAGGCGCACGAGACGCTCGCCATCGCGCTGAACTCCTTCGGCGGCCGCTCGAACTCCGGCGAGGGCGGCGAGGAGGTCGAGCGGTTCAAGCCGCTGCCGGACGGGCGCTCGCGCCGGTCCTCGATCAAGCAGGTTGCGTCCGGCCGTTTCGGCGTCACGACGGAATACCTCGTCAATTCCGACATGATGCAGATCAAGGTCGCGCAGGGTGCCAAGCCCGGCGAGGGCGGCCAGCTGCCCGGCCACAAGGTCGACGCCAAGATCGCCAAGGTCCGCTACGCCACGCCGGGCGTCGGCCTGATCTCGCCGCCACCCCACCACGACATCTACTCGATCGAGGATCTGGCCCAACTGATCTTCGACCTGAAGAACGTGAATCCGTCGGCGGACGTGTCGGTGAAGCTCGTTTCCGAGGTCGGTGTCGGCACGGTCGCGGCCGGCGTCGCCAAGGCGCGGGCCGACCACATCACGATCTCGGGCTTCGACGGCGGCACCGGTGCCGCGCCGCTGACCTCGCTCAAGCATGCGGGCGGGCCGTGGGAGACCGGGCTGGCCGAGACCCAGCAGACGCTGGTGCTCAATGGCCTGCGCGGGCGCGTCGCCCTCCAGGCCGACGGCGGTATCCGCACCGGGCGCGACGTGATCATCGCGGCCCTGCTCGGCGCCGACCAGATGGGCTTCTCGACGGCGCCGCTGATCGCCGCCGGCTGCATCATGATGCGCAAGTGCCATCTGAACACCTGTCCAGTGGGCGTTGCCACGCAGGATCCGGTGCTGCGCAAGCGCTTCAAGGGCACGCCCGAGCACGTGGTGAACTACTTCTTCTTCGTGGCCGAGGAGGTGCGCGAGATCCTGGCGTCGCTGGGCTTCACCAAGCTGGAGGAAGCGGTCGGACGCTCGGACCTGCTCGACAAGGTCGACGCCATCGCCCACTGGAAGGCGCGCGGGCTCGACTTCACCAAGCTGTTCCATCGGCCGAAGGTGGCCGAGGGCACGGCGATCCGCCACGTGGAGGTGCAGCATCACCCGATCGACACGGTCCTCGACCGTCGCCTGATCGCGGGTGCCCAGCGCGCCATCGAGACCGGCGAGCCCGTGGTCCTGACCGACACGATCCGGAATTCGGATCGGGCGACCGGAGCGATGCTGTCCGGCATGGTCGCCAAGGCGCATGGGCACGAGGGCCTGCCCGACGACACCATCGTGGTGAAGCTCGCCGGCACCGCCGGCCAGAGCTTCGGCGCCTGGGTGGCGGCCGGCGTGACCCTCGAGCTGACGGGCCACGGCAACGACTATGTCGGCAAGGGCCTGTCGGGCGGCAAGCTGATCATCCGGCCGAGCGACGCGCTGAAGTCGCCGCAGGATCGGACCATCATGGTCGGCAACACCGTACTGTACGGGGCGATCGCGGGCGAGTGCTACATCCGCGGCTCTGCCGGCGAGCGCTTCGCCGTGCGGAACTCGGGCGCCATCACGGTGGTCGAGGGCATGGGCGACCATGGCTGCGAGTACATGACCGGCGGCGTGGTCGTGTCGATCGGCGAGACCGGGCGCAACTTCGCGGCCGGCATGTCGGGCGGCATCGCCTACGTGCTCGACGAGGACGGCTCGTTCTCGGCGCGCTGCAACCTGTCGATGGTCGATCTGGAGCCGGTCGAGGAGGAGGACGACCTGATGCGTCGCTTCCACCAGGACGGCGATCTGGAGACCAAGGGGCGGGTCGACATCCTGGCCGACATGTCCGGGCACGACGAGGAGCGGCTGACGCAGCTCATCACCAACCATCTCAAGTACACGGGCAGCCCCCGCGCCAAGGCGATCCTCGACGATTGGAGCGGCTACCGCACCAAGTTCGTGAAGGTCATGCCGGTGGAGTACCGCCGGGCGCTGCGCGAGATGGAGATGGCGCGGATGCCGGTGGCCGCGGAATAGGCGGACACCCGAACCGGGCGGTTCGCCGCCCGGTCACGCACGCATGAAGTGAGACGACGCGGGCAGCGCAGTCACGGACTGGCCGGCCCAGGGGCTGACCAATGGGCAAGATCACAGGTTTCCTCGAGTTCGACCGGCAGGAGCAGAAGTACCAGCTCGCCGCCGACCGGGTCCGGCATTTCCGCGAATTCACGCTGCCGCTCGACGAGCACGACCTGACCAAACAGGCGGCCCGCTGCATGGATTGCGGCATCCCGTTCTGTCACGGCCCGACGGGCTGCCCGGTCCACAACCAGATCCCGGACTGGAACGACCTCGTCTTCCAGTCGGATTGGGAGGAGGCTGCGCGCAACCTCCATTCCACCAACAACTTCCCCGAGTTCACCGGCCGCATCTGCCCCGCGCCGTGCGAGGAAGCCTGCACGCTGAATCTCGAGAACCAGCCCGTCGCCATCAAGACGATCGAGCAGGCGATCGCCGACCGGGCCTGGAACATGGGCTGGGTCAAGCCCGAGCCCGCGGAGACCCGCACCGGCAAGCGCGTCGCCATCGTCGGCTCCGGTCCCGCGGGCATGGCGGCGGCGCAGCAGCTCGCCCGTGTCGGTCACGACGTCCATGTCTTCGAGCGCGAGCCGAAGGCCGGCGGCCTGCTGCGCTACGGCATCCCCGACTTCAAGATGGAGAAGCGGCACATCGACCGGCGCGTGCGCCAGATGGAGGCCGAGGGCGTCGTCTTCCACTACAACCAGAACATCGGCGTGACGAAGTCGGTGGACGAGCTCAAGGCCGAGTTCGACGCCGTGATGTTCTGCGGCGGCGCCGAGGATCCCCGCAACCCGCAGCTCCCGGGACAGGAGCTGGAGGGCGTTCACTACGCGATGCCCTACCTCGTCCAGTCGAACCGCCGGGTCAGCAGCGAGCCGATGCGCGGCAACGGCGAGCTGCCGATCCTGGCGGGCGGCAAGAACGTGGTCGTCATCGGCGGCGGCGACACCGCCTCCGATTGCGTCGGTACGGCGTTCCGCCAGGGTGCCCTGTCGGTGACGCAGCTCGACATCCGCCCCCGTCCCCCCGAGCGGGAGGACAAGCTGACCGTCTGGCCGTACTGGCCGACGAAGATGCGGACCTCGTCCAGCCAGGCTGAGGGGGCGGAGCGCGAGTTCCAGGCCGCGACGCTCCGGCTCCAGGGTAACAAGAAGGGCCAGCTCACCGGTGTGGTCTGCGCCCGGGTCGACGCCAAGCGTCAGCCGATTCCCGGCACCGAGTTCGTCCTGCCCGCCGACCTCGTCTTCATGGCGATCGGCTTCGCCGGCTCGGTCCAGAAGGGCCTCCTGGAGCAATCCGGAATCGGCGTGAGCAAGCGCGGCAACGTCGAGGCCAACGAGGACGACTACCAGACCTCGGATGCGAAGATCTGGGCGGCGGGCGACATGCGCCGCGGCCAGTCCCTGGTGGTCTGGGCTATTCGCGAGGGACGTCAGGCGGCGCGCGCCATCGACGAGACCCTGATGGGCACGAGCGTCCTGCCGCGCTGAGGCCGACCGAGAGAGAGGCGCGCCCGGCTCAGCCGGGCGGCCAGCGGAAATCGTCGGCGCGGCCGGGCTGCGGCATGGGGGCGTTTCCGCGCAGAAGCGTCCGCTCCACGGTGCCGAGGTTGTCCGGCTCGCGCGGCCGTCCGTTCAGGAGGGCGCCGCCGGGCGAGACCTCCATGCGGCTCAGCGGGACCACCGGGCCGGCCGCGGGCTTGACCGGAAGCGCCGGCACACCGGGGGGTTCCGGCAGGCTCGGCAGCATGGCGGTGATCTGGCGATCGATCGCCGCGGTGTCGGTCGCCGGCGCGGGCCCGTCGAGGCTGGGCCCCGAGGTCGAGGACGGCGCCGTCGGCGCAACGGTTGCGGTGGGCGAAGGCTCGGCCGATCCCGGCACGGTGCCCATGAGGCGCTTCAGCTCGACATCGGCGAAATGCGCGAGCTTGCGGTCGCCCGCTTTGGTGAAGTGGACACCGTCCGCGGTGCGCAGCTTGGCGATCTGTCCTTCCGGATCCGGTCCCGACGCCGCGTACCGGTCCCGATCGTCGACGAAGCCCGGCCAGATATCGACATAGGTGCCGCCGGCCTTGGTCACGCTGTCGCGCACGATCTCGTTCAGCGACGCGAGATCGCGGCTCAGCGATTCGCTCTGCATCGGCGGCAATCCGACCCAGATCAGCGGGATCTTGCGATCGACGAACACCTTCACCAGCGCTTCGACCCGTGCGCGATAGAGGGCACGCCAGCGATCCGTCAGCGGATCGACCGTCTCGTCCCCGTCGCGGATCGGCTGCCGATCGTTGGCGCCCATCATCACGAAGGCGTAGCGCACTTTCGCGTTGCTCTGGAGATAATCGTGGGCAACTTTTGGCCAGTCGACCACGTCCTTGCGTACGAGGCCGCTGTCGCCTTTGGCACGGTCGATCACGGCGACGTCGGCATTGTCCTCGAAGACGTCGTCGAGGCCCTTCGCGAGGTGGTCGGCCAGGGAATCGCCGAATACGGCGATCTGGACGTTCGGCTCGGTCTTGGCGACGGCCGGCTTCGGCGGCGTCGGCGCCCGCGCCGGGCGGACCCGCCGCTTCACCGCGGGAGCCGGTCGTTGTGCCTCCCCGGTCGCATAGGGGGGACGCGAGCGTGGCGCCCGGTAGGTGCGCTCCGGCTGTGGCGCCACCGGCTGCGGCCTGTCCTCCCAGGGCCAGTAGAACTGGCGCGGCGCCTCCTGCTGCGGCGCGTATCGCGGTTGGCGCCCGTATGTGCCGTCATCACGGTAATACGCATCCCGTGGCCGACGCCGCGGTGGAGCCTCGTAATAGGTGCCGCCGCCGGGCTGCTGATAGCTGTCGCCCCATTGCGCGCGGGCCGGTCCCCCGCCGAGGACGGACAGACCGGCGAGCCCCAGCAGGGCCGCGAGGCCGAGGAGCAACGGGCGTTCCGAGTGACGCCGACGAGCGACTACCATGCGCATCCCGTACGCTGTACGCCGAACCCAACCCGTTCGGAACGCGCCCAGTATAGGTGGAAGCTGACGGCGGGTCTAAACCTCTCGCGAGGATCAGCGTCGCGGCGAGGCCGGCTGTCCCGTGACCCGGCTGAGCAGGGCCGGCGTGGCATAGCCGTCAGCCGGCAATCCGACGCTGATCTGATAGCGGCGCACCGCCTCACGCAGCTTCGGGCCGGCGCGGCCATCCGTCGGACCGTCGTAGAAGCCGGCGGCCGCCAGACCGGTCTGCAGGGCCCGAAGGCCCAGCCCGTCGAGGCGCGCCCCTGCGGCCGGCCAGGGAGCCGCCAGCGGCGGTCCGCCGCCGAGACGGTCCGCGAGGTGGCCCACGGCCAGAGCGTAGGAATCCGAGGTGTTATAGCCTCGGATCACCTCGAAATTGTCGGTGATCAGGAAGACCGGGGCGCCGAGGCCCCCGGGCAGGAATAGGCTGGCCCGGCCGCGGCCGGGCAGAGGTTTCCCGTCCGTGCGGGTAACGCCGCGTTCGGCGAACGAGCCGAGCTCGCCGCTGTATCGGCTCAGGTCGAAATCCTTCGGCAGGCGCACCTCGTAGCCCCAGGACAGGGTCGGATCCCAGCCGAGATCCTTGAGGTAGGCCGCGATCGAGGCGAGCGAATCCGCCGCGCTGGCCCAGATGTCGCGCCGCCCGTCCCCGTCGAAATCGACCGCATGTGCCAGATGGGTGGAGGGCAGGAACTGGACCTGTCCCATGGCCCCGGCCCAGCTGCCGCTCATCCGGTCGGGCGTGATGTCGCCGCGCTGCAGGATCGTGAGGGCGGCGAGGAGTTCGTCGCGAAACATCGTGCCGCGGTGGCGCGCCGCAGCCAGAGTCGCCAGTGCCCGGATGGTGGGAACGCTGCCCGCGCTGGCCCCGAAATCCGATTCCACGCCCCAGAACGCCGTGACCATCGGCCCCGGTACGCCGAAGCGGGTTTCGATGGCCTGGAGGGTCGTTGCGACGGCCGCGGCACGGGCGCGTCCGCGCGCGATGCGTCCGGGGGAGACGGCGCCGACGAGGTAGTCCCAGACGGGCCGGACGAATTCGCTCTGGCGGCGCGTATGCGCCAGGATGCCGGGGTCCGGGCCGGTGATACCGCGGAATGCCGCGTCGAAGGTCTGCGCGGAGACGCCCCGCGCCGCCGCATCCGGTCGGAGCGCTGCCACGAAGGCCTGGAAGGTATCTTCGGCGCGGACCTCTCCCGCGGCGAGACAGGCCGCCGCGGCGAGCAGCCCTCTGCGGGACATCATTCAGTCAGATCCGGTTGCGCGTTTCCAGGCGCTCCTCCCAGGCCAGGGCCTGAGCGACGATGGCGTCCAGATCGTCATGCCGGGGCTGCCAGCCCAAACGCTCGCGGATCAGCGCGCCCTCGGCCACGATCCGGGCCGGATCTCCCGCACGACGCGGGCAGAGCCTGACTTCAAAGTCGCGGCCCGATAGACGCTTCACGACCTCGATGACCTCGAGCACGGAGTAACCGCGGCCATAGCCGCAATTCAGCGTCAGGCTGTCGCCGCCCGACCGGAGGTGGTCGAGGGCCAGACGATGCGCTTCGGCGAGGTCCGAGACTTGGATGTAGTCGCGCAGGCAGGACCCGTCGGGGGTCGGGTAATCGGTCCCGAAGACGTCGAGCCGCGCGCGCTGTCCTCGCGCCGCCTGCGTGGCGACCTTGATGAGGTGGGTGGCATTCGGCGTCGACTGGCCGGACCGACCCTCAGGATCCGCGCCGGCCACATTGAAATAGCGCAGAATCACGTACGAGAAGCCGTGCGCGGCCGCGGCATCGGCGATCATCCATTCGCTCATCAGCTTCGAGCGGCCGTAGGGATTGATCGGCTTCAGTGGCAGGTCCTCGGGAACCGGCACGACCTCGGGCTCCCCGTAGACGGCTGCGGTCGAGGAGAAAATGACGTGCCGGACGCCGGCCCGCACGGAGGCCTCGACCAGCGATCGCGTCTTGACCGTGTTGGACAGGTAGTAACCCAGCGGATCGGCCACCGAGTCGGGCACGACGATCTTGGCGGCGAAGTGGGCGAGGGCATCGATCCGATGCTGAAGGATCGTCTGCGTGACAAGGGCTTGGTCGGCCACGTCTCCGACCACGAGCTTGACGCCCTCCGGAACCGCCCAGTCGAAGCCGGTGGATAGATCGTCCAGGACGATCACCTCCTCATGGCCCGCATCGAGCAGCGCCAGCACCATGTGGCTGCCGATGTAGCCGGCACCGCCCGTAACCAGAACCGCCATGACCCCCCACCCTGACGCCGTCCCGCCGAGCCTGATTACGCGATTGCAGACGGGAAATTTACGCTCCGCTGCTTCATACTATCGACGTAGAACCCTTGCGACGGCTCGCGTTAAGCTATCTCACTGACGGCACCGCCGACCACGTCGCTCCATCCTGTTCCGGGGTTACCGTTTGATGAAACCGATCCGCAAGGCCGTCCTGCCCGTCGCGGGCCTTGGCACGCGCTTCCTGCCAGCCACGAAGGCGGTCCCGAAGGAAATGCTCACGGTCGTGGACCGGCCGGTCGTGCAGCATGTCGTCGACGAGGCCCGTGAGGCGGGGATCGAGCACTTCATCTTCGTGACCGGTCGCGGCAAGGCCGTGATCGAGGATCATTTCGACATGGCGTTCGAACTCGACCACACGCTCCAGGAGCGGGGGAAGACGGCCGCCTATGAGGAACTGAAGAAGGACCTGCCGAAGGCGGGCCAGACGAGTTTCACCCGGCAGCAGGCCCCGCTGGGCCTGGGCCATGCGGTGTGGTGCGCCCGGGAGATCGTCGGCGACGAGCCCTTCGCGGTCCTGCTCCCCGACATGCTCAGCCGCGGCTGCATGAAGCAGATGCTGTCCGCCTATGAGCGCCACGGTGGCAACATCATCGCCGTCGAGGAGGTGAAGCCGGAGGAAACGCATCAGTACGGGATCGTGAGCGTCGGCGAGACCTACGGTCAGTCGTTCCAGATCACCGGCATGGTCGAGAAGCCCAAGCAGGGCACGGCGCCCTCGAACTTCATCATTTCCGGCCGATACATCCTACAGCCCGAGATCTTCGGTATTCTCGAGCATGGCAAGAAGGGCGCTGGCGGCGAAATCCAGCTTACCGATGCCATGATCGATCTGATGGAGACGCAGGCGTTCTACGGCATGCGCTACGAGGGCCGGACCTACGACACCGGCTCGAAGCTCGGCTTCCTCACGGCCAATCTCGCCTACGCCCTCGATCGGGACGACCTCGCGGGGCCGCTGAAGGCTGAAATCGAGAAGCTCCTGAAGCGTCAGGGCTAAGGCGCGCTATTTCCGCGGCTGCCGAACCGCACAGATCCAGGCCCCGACCGGCGAACGCGGTGATCGGGGCCGATCGCTCACCCGGAGGCAGCGTGGGCGTCTTGCGTCCGTCGCACGCGGTTCAGGTATGCGCGCAGAGCAGCGGGATCCGACGATTTGCCCTTGCTTCTTGTGCGGCGCACTTTAATTTGTGCGTTGCGGGATCGCGATGGCGTCGCGGTCCTGCTGCCCTTCTTGGGCGTTTCCTCCCTAGACTTCGGGCCGCTCCTTCGGGAGTGGCCTTTTTTCTGTCTGGTCCTCCCGCATCCGTCTCCGCCGAACGTCCCGGCGCGATCGCTATTCCGCGGCGATTTGGCGCGGAACGACCTCCGCGAGATCTCGCGAGACCTCGACGATCACGGCGCGCAAGGCTCCGACCAGGGCCGGAAAGCCCGGCGTCGTCGCGAGGCTGACCTCGTTCATGTAGAGGCCGCGGTTGACCTCAATCTGGAGCGCGTGGCGATCCAGGTTCGGCTCGCCATAATGCTCCGTGATGAACCCGCCCGCGTAGGGCTTGTTGCGCACCACGCGAAAACCCCGAGCCCGGAACGCGGCCTCGAACCCGTCGATCAGCGCGGGCGCGCAAGCCGTGCCATACCGGTCACCCAGCACCACGTCGGCCTTCATCTCCGGGTCGCGGCCCAGGCTCGATGAGGGCATCGAGTGGCAGTCGATGAGCATGCAGCAACCATGCGCGCGCGCCGTGCGCTGGATGAGGCTGCGCAACGCGCGGTGATAGGGCTTGTACAGGCCCTCGATCCGGGCGGTCGCCTCGGCCACGGGCAGTCGCCGGGCGTAGATTTCCTGACCGTCTGCGACGACGCGCGGGACCGTCCCGAGGCCGCCGGCCACGCGCATCGACCGGGTGTTGGCGAAGGGCGGCAGGCGCCCGTCGAACATGCGGGGGTCGAGCTCGTACGGCTCGCGGTTCACGTCGAGGAAGGCGCGGGGGAAGTTGGCCCGCAGCAGCGGCGCGCCCAGTTCGACGACGGGCGCGAACAGGCGCTCGACATAGGCGTCCTCGGAGCGACGCAGCGCCAGGGCGTCGAGCCGCGAGGCTGCGATGAAGTCTGGGGGGTAGACGGCTCCAGAATGACCGGTATTGAAGACGAAGGGCAGGGTGTGCGCCGCGGGCTCGTCGACCGCAAAGGCCGGGGCAAATCCGAAGGCGTCTGGCTGTACCGGTTCGGATGCAGTCATCGGTTGGTGGACACCCCGGCGGTTGAACGAGGACGGCAGGTGCTCACTGTGGTGCGCGATCGACCGCCTGTCCACTCCGTGCCGGCGACTGGGGCAGTCGCCCGTGAGACACGCGGCTCCCGCTGCGCGCTCCATCCTAACACCTTGTTTACCATCGCCTCCCTTTATGGGATCAACTTCTCGACTCGAAGGCTCGGATCCGGCCGATGAAAATCCTGCTGGCGGAAGACGACAACGACATGCGCCGGTTTCTGGCCAAGGCGCTGCAGAATGCGGGCTATGATGTCCTGTCCTTCGACAACGGCCTCTCGGCCTACAACCGGCTGCGCGAGGAGCCGTTCGAGCTGCTGCTGACCGATATCGTGATGCCCGAGATGGACGGTATCGAACTGGCTCGCCGGGCCACCGAGCTCGATCCCGATATCAAGGTGATGTTCATCACCGGCTTCGCAGCCGTGGCCCTGAACCCGGATTCCAAGGCTCCGAAGGATGCGAAGGTCCTGTCGAAGCCCTTCCACCTGCGCGATCTCGTGAACGAGGTCGAAAAACTGCTGGCTGCCTGAGCCGGCCGCGGAGCCACCGGCACGGCGCGACCGAGTTTGCCTGTGGCGACACGGGCATAGGCAAGTCGCGTCCCGCACTCCTATATGGCGGGAGTTCACGGTCGGGACGACGTTCGCGATGCAGCCGGTCACAATCTACACCACGGGCTGGTGTCCCTACTGCTCGGCGGCCAAAAGCCTGCTGAAGGAAAAGGGCGTGGCCTTCCAGGAGATCGACGTCGAGCGCGCGCAGGGGGCTCGAACCGCGATGGTCGAGCGCGCGGGCGGCCGTACGAGCGTGCCTCAGATCTTCATCGGTGCCACGCATGTCGGCGGCTGCGACGACCTGTACGCCCTCGACCGGGCTGGCAAGCTCGACCCGCTGCTCAAGGACACGGCCGATGCCTGAGGCGCGCTTCACGGCCGCCTGCGTGCAGATGCGGTCGGGGCGCGATCCCGCGGCCAACCGCGACGCGGCCGTGGCGGGTGTGCGCGAAGCGGCGTCCCGGGGCGCGGCCTACGTGCAGACTCCCGAGATGACATCCCTGGTGGAGCGGAGCCGCGAGCGCCTGTTCGCCCACGTCACCGCCGAGGACCAGGACCAGACCCTGGCGGCCCTCCGCGAGACCGCGCGCCAGACCGGCACGGTCGTTCAGATCGGCTCGATCGCAGTCCGGTCCGGCGACAAGATCGCCAACCGGGCCTACCTGATCGGCGCCGATGGCGCGATCCTGGCGTCCTACGACAAGCTGCACCTCTTCGATGTCGACCTGCCGAGCGGCGAGCGGTGGCGGGAATCCGCCACGTATTCCGGAGGTGCCTGCGCGGTCCTCGCCGAGACGCCGTGGGCCACCCTCGGCCTGACGATCTGCTACGACATCCGTTTTCCCGCCCTGTACCGCGCCCTCGCCGAAGCGGGCGCGGACGTGCTGACGGCACCCGCCTGCTTCACCCGTCAGACCGGGGAGGCCCATTGGCACGTCCTGCAGCGGGCCCGCGCCATCGAGACCGGCGCCTTCGTGATCTCGGCGGCGCAGGGCGGCCTGCACGAGGACGGGCGGGAAACCTACGGCCATTCGCTGATCGTCGATCCCTGGGGCCGGGTGCTGGCCGATGCCGGCGGGGTCGAACCCGGGATCATTCTGGCGGAGATCGACCTCGCGCAGGTCGCCGAGGCCCGGGCCCGCATCCCTTCGTTGCAGCACGGCCGGCCCTTCACCATCGAGCGCGTCTCTTCCCAGGCTCAAGCGGCGCATCAGGCAGCACAGCAAGCGACAGAATGATCCGCTACAGTCTCGTCTGCGAGGCCGGACACGGCTTCGAGAGCTGGTTCCCGTCCTCCGACTCCTACGACACGCAGGTCGAACGCGGGCTCGTGACGTGCCCGGTCTGTGACAGCGCCAAGGTCAGCAAGGCCCTGATGGTGCCGAGCGTCGCCCGCACGGATCGGGCGCGTGCACCCGCGCTGCCCGCGAAGGCGGAGGCGGAAGCGCCGGTGACCATGGTCGCCGAGCCGGAGCGTCAGTTGCGGGCGATGCTGCGCGCGCTCCGGGAGCACGTGGTGGCCAATGCCGAGCACGTCGGCGCGCGCTTTCCCGAAGAGGCGCGCAGGATCCATTACGGGGAGACCGAGGGCCGTTCGATCTATGGCGAGGCGACCCCCGCGGAGGCGCGCGCGCTGATCGACGAGGGCATTGAGGTGGCGGCGATCCCGGTCCTGCCGGACGACCGGAACTAAGCGGATACCAGACCCGCCCCGAGCCTCAGGGCCGCAGGGCGGCGGTCCCCGCGAACGACGCCAGCACAGCCGAGACAAGGGCACTCCAGCCGGCGAGCGAGATCCCGAACAGCCGGAGCGCCGCCACCGAGCAATCGACGACCTTCGTGGTCTGGAGCGCGTTGAGGAAGTCGCCGACTTGGCCCGGATTCGTCCCGGTGCCGCCCCCGCAATCGGCCGGCCCCGGCCAGAAGCCCCATTCCGCGCCGGCGTGGTAGACCCCGATGCCGGCGCCGTAGAGGAGGCCGAGGGCGGCGAGCCCGAGGGCGATCCGTGCCAGGCGCTCCGGCAGGAACAGGGCCAGAAGGCCGAGGGGGATCGCGGCGTAATAGGGCAGCCGCTCTGTCAGGCAGAGCTTGCACGGCGCGTAGCCGTATCCGTACTGCAGAACGAGCGCGGCTCCGACGGTGAGGGCGGAAGCGATTGCCAGCCAGAGGCCAGCGGTCTTGAGGCGCAGGGCGGCCGCCGTATTCATCGCTACAGGATCACCTTGAAGAGCAGGAAGCCGAGGACGATGACGGCGACGGAGATCGCCGCAACCGCGTTGAGGTGCCGGTCGAGCACGGCCCGAATCTGGACGCCGTAGCGTCCAAGCAATCCGGCCAGGATGAAGAAGCGGGCGCCACGGGTCACGATCGACAGAACCGTGAACCAGAACAGGCTGTAATGGGCGAAGCCCGAGGTGATCGTCACGAGCTTGTAGGGGATCGGCGTGAGTCCCTTCAGCAGGATCACCCAGTGGCCGTAGCGCGCGTAGGAATCCTGGAAGGTCGCGGCCGAGTTCTGCAATCCGTAGAGACGGATGAGCCATTCCCCGAGGGAATCGAACAGGAGGGCCCCGATCGCGTAGCCCACGAGTCCGCCGATGACCGAGGCGACGGTGGTGATCGTGGCGTAGAGCCAGACCCGGTCCGGTCGGGCGACCGCCATGGGCACCAGCATCGCGTCCGGCGGAACCGGGAAGAAGGAGCTTTCGGCGAAGGCCACAGCGCCGAGCGCATAGGGCGCGGACGGCCTGTCGCTGAGGGCCAGGATCCACGCGTACAGCCGGCGGAGCATGCAAGGTCCCGAAGTGAGCGATCGGTCGCCCTTTGAGCATAGGCGTCCCGCCTTGGCCAGATCGGCGCCCACCGCAAAAACAACACTTGGCCGGACCCGCCGACCTATGCGAAGAGCCCTCCGTACGCGGGTATGGCGGAACTGGTAGACGCGGGCGACTCAAAATCGCCAGCCGCAAGGCGTGGGGGTTCGATTCCCTCTACCCGCACCATGGCCATCCGGCGATCGTGCGGCCTGTCCCGTCCGGCGGCTCCATGAGGGGCGACCCGTTGTCCGCGCGAATCCCATCGACGCGCGAAGTTCGGTCGCCCTGATCTCCTGATCGCTGCCCCCTATCTGTGCTGCAACGCGGCCGGCTTGGCCGTCCTGCGGAGCGGAGTAGGGACTTGAACGAGCGTGGGATCGTCGCGGTTCTCGGCGCGGGCATGGCCGGCGCAGCTGCGGCACGCCACCTTGCCGAGGCGGGCCTGCGGGTGCGGGTGTTCGACAAGGGACGCGGCGTCGGCGGTCGGATGGCAACCCGGCGCGTCGGTGATCTCCAGTTCGACCATGGCGCTCAGTTCATGCGCGCGCGCGGTACCGCCTTCGCGGGTCAGATCGATCGATGGGCGCGAAGCGGCATCGTTGCGCCCTGGGCCGGTTCCGAACGGTCTGTCGGCGTGCCGAGCATGGTCGAGCCCGTGCGCGACCTGCTGTCGGGTCTTCCGGTTCAGAGCGCCACGACCATCCTGCGTCTTCACCGGGATGGGGCACACTGGCGGCTGGAGGACGCGTCCGGGGCGCCGTTCACGGGCCGTTCGACGCGGTGGCGATCACCGTCCCGGCGCCGCAGGTCATGACGCTGCTCGCGGCATCCGGCGTCACCCTCCCGGACATCGCCCGCGCTTCATATGCACCCTGCTGGTCCTTCATGATCGCGGCGGACACGTCCCCGCCGGAGGACCTGACCGAGCCGGGGGCCGGTCCGATCGGCCTGATCGCGTGCGATTCGTCGAAGCCCGGGCGGCCCCCCGGGATCCGGCTCACGGTCCACGCGACCCCGGATTGGTCGCGCCGGCATCTCGAAGCGCCGCGTGAGACGATCGTCGCCGAACTTGTCCGCGCCACCCGGGACTGCCTCGGCTCCGAACTTCGACCGTCCCACATGGAAGCCCATCGCTGGCGCTACGCGCAGGTCGAGAACGCCCTGCAGGTGCCCTGCCTGTACGATCCGGCATGCCGACTCGGGGCGGCCGGGGATTGGTGCCTGGGGGCCCGGATCGAGGCGGCCTACGACAGCGGGCTGGCGCTCGCCGACGCTATCCTGAACGATCTCGGGCACCCTGCGTGACTCCCCCGATCGCCTTCCACCCGACCTATGAGGCGTCCCTCCCGGTCGGCCATCGGTTTCCGATGCGCAAGTACGGCCTGCTCGCGGAGACGCTGATCGCGAAGGGGCTGGCTCCGCTCGGTTTCGTCACGCCGGAGCCGGCCGGGGCGGACATCCTGATCCGCGCTCACGATGCCGCCTATGTGGATGCGGTGCTGGCCTGCGATGTCGGTCCTGAAATCGAGCGGGCCATCGGGCTACCGGTCGATGCGGCCCTCGTCCGGCGCTCGCGCGCATCGGTGGGCGGCACCCTTCTGGCCGCGCGCCTCGCCCTGGCGGAAGGTCTGGCGGGCAGCGCCGCTGGCGGCAGCCATCATGCGCGGCGCCAGCAGGGTGCTGGCTTCTGCGTGCTGAACGACGTCGCCGTAGCGGCGCGGACGCTCCAGGCCGAGGGGCTGGTCCGGCGCGTCCTCGTGGTCGATCTCGACGTGCATCAGGGCGACGGCACCGCCGATTGTCTCGCCCGAAGCCCGGAGCTCTTCACCTTCTCGATCCATTGCGAAAACAATTATCCAGCCCAGAAGATCGCCGGCGACCTCGATATCGGCTTGCCGGACAGGCTCGACGACGCCGGCTACCTCGCTGTTCTGCGTGCCCGTCTGCCGCCGCTGCTCGACGCATTCGCGCCGGACCTCGTCTTCTATAATGCCGGCGTCGATCCGCATCGCGACGACCGCCTCGGCCGACTCTGCCTCACCGATGATGGCCTTCTCGCCCGCGACCGCTTCGTCGTGGCCGAGGCTCGCGCGCGCGGGATCGCGCTCGCTGCGGTGATCGGCGGCGGATACACCCACGATGTCGAGGCCCTCGCGCGGCGCCACGCGCTGGTCTTCGAAGCCCTGGCCGCCGAGGCGGCCGCTCGGCCGACATCGGAGTGAGACCTGATTGCATCACGGTACCGTCGATCTGCAGGTCTCGGTCGAGCAGGAAAGGTTTTGGGAACGGCCACCGTCGAGGATCCGGAGTGCGCGGATGATCGACGCGGATCCGCCGCTTGCATTCGGTGACATCGGAAGGGTTCGGCCATGCTCGCGCGGGTCTGGGACGTGGTGAAGGCGACGCTGGCGGTGTCGGCCCTGATCGCCGCCGCCCTCGTCTCGGCGGACAAGGTCGACCGGCGGAAAACGCAACCGGTCGTCGGCGCCGCACTGATCGAGCCGGCCACCACCGGAACGATTACGCGGCAGGAGCGTCCTTGAGCCGGCGCTCTGCGTAGTCTTGAGCGGCACCCCTGCGTCAGATTGAAACAAGCGTGACGGGATATCTCGGTCGGCGTCGACGTTCTCGCCCGATGCCGAGGCTTGGCCGCACGCCGACCCGACCCGTTCAGGAGAACCCACCGCGATGAAGTCCGCCCCCCTCGCACTGTTCGTCGTCCTCATCGGCACGGCTTCGGCGTTCGCGGAAACGGGGGCCGAGCGGGCCGCCTGCACGCCGGACGTGATGCGCCTCTGCGCCTCTCAGATTCCCAATGCGGGCGCTATCACCCTCTGCCTGCGGGAGAATCGGGTGGCGTTGAGTTCCGCCTGCCGGACGGTCGTCGACCGTTCCGACCGGTCGAAAGGGAACATCGCAAATCGCCGCTAGGCGCGGCGCCGCGCCTCACCAGCCGTTGATGCGCGGCCAGATCTCTCCGGAGAGGCGGCCATCGGCGACGACGTGATAGCTGTCGTGCTGAGCACCCGTGGCGCAGGCATGGTTCGGGAGAATCCGCAGGCGCGCGCCGACCGGAAGGTCGGGAAGCCCGGCGGCAGCGCCCTTCCGCACCGCGACGATCCCGTGCTCCTGGTTGGCGTCCCGCACGATCAGGTCCGGATAGGGGCGCCCGGCGATGTCGCAGGCCAAGCCGTAACCCTGATCGACCGCCTGCCGCGCGGTGCCACGATCACGCGAGAGTGCCATCCATCCCGCGTCGGTGATGATCCAGCCCTTGTCCCGCTGATGCCCGATCACCGTCGCGAGAACGGTGAGGGCGATGTCGTCGATCGTGCAGGAGCCGACGCCCGCCTGGAACAAGTCGCCGATCATGAACACGCCGGCGCGCACCTCCGTGACGCCCGCGAGGGTCTCCGCATACCGGGCGGTGGGCGTCGATCCGACGCTCACGACAGGGCAGGGGAGGCCGGCGCCGCGCAGGATCTCGGCCGCCGCGACGGCGGCCACGCGCTCGGCCTCGGCCGCCCGACGAAGGGCGGCGGGATCGCTCAGCCCATAGCTGTCGCCGGCATGGAGCAGCACGCCGCGTAGGCTCGCGCCGTCCGCGACCGCGCGGCCGATGGCGACGAGCGTTTCGGCATCCCGCGGCCCGACCCCGGAGCGATGTCCATCGGCATCCACCTCGATCAGCACCGGCAGGGCATCGCCGCTGCGCCGGCTCCAGGCCGCCACAGCCTCGGCCTGGGCTGCCGAATCCAGGACGATCGCCAGATCCGCCCCCCAGCGCTGTCGGATGGCTCCGACCCGGTCGAGCTTCTGCGGTGCGATGCCGACGGCGTAGATCACGTCGCGCACGCCGCCTTCGGCGAAATACTCGGCCTCCCTGAGCGTCGAGACCGTCGCGGGCCCAGCGGGACCGGCCATCGCCCGGCGCGCGACCTCGAGGGATTTGGCCGTCTTGAGATGCGGGCGCAGGGTGACGCCCAGCCCGTCGAGATGCCTGCGCATCCTGTCGACATTCGCCTGCAGGATGTCGGCGTCCAGGAGGAGGCACGGTGTCTCCAGTCCGTCGAAACCGCCGCCACCGGGCGATACCGCAGTGTCACCGATCATCTACCGCTCCCGACCTATCCGACGCGAGAGGCTGATAGGCGAGCCTCGGCGCCGGTCCAAGCCGTCGGGACCCCGTACGTGTCTTCAGGCAGATCGCTGCAATGCCGCCACGTAGGCCGCAGCATCGCGCGCCACGTCGTCCGCCCCCTTGCCGGGGCGGTAGAGATTGGAGCCGAGGCCGAAACCATCGGCTCCCGCCTGTCGCCAGCCCGCGATCGTCTCGGGCAGGATTCCGCCGACGGCCAGGACTCGGGTGACCGGCGGCAGAACCGCGCGATGCGCCTTGAGCGCCAGAGGCGTCGCGACGTCCGCCGGGAACAGCTTGAGCGCGGTGGCGCCGGCCGCCAGGGCCGCGAAGGCCTCCGTGGGTGTCTGATAGCCCGGGAGGGAAACGAGACCGGCCGCGATGGTCGCGCCGATGACCGTCGGATCGGCGTTCGGCGACACCACGAGGCCTCCGCCGGCGGCCGCGACGTCGGCGACCTGCGATCGGCTGAGAACGGTGCCGGCGCCGACGAGCGCCCGTCCGGCGAGGCGCTCAGCGAGCACCGCGATGCTCCGCAGCGGGTCCGGCGAGTTGAGCGGCACCTCGATGAGGGTGAACCCGGCCCCGACCAGGGCCTCCCCGATCGCCGGCGCCTCGTCCGGCGTGAGTCCCCGTAAAATCGCCACGAGCGGGCAGCCCGCGAAGGCCGCCTCGAACCGGTCGTGGATGGTCATGTCCGCAGACTCCAGATGGCGTGGATACCGGACGTGGTGGAACCGTCCGGCACGATCACCGCAGTCCCGCCCGCTTGCGCGATGGCGGCGGCGTACAGCGCGGCCAGGGGACCGCCGCCGAGCAGATGGACCGGACGGCCCTGGAGGTCGTCCCGGGTGCCGACATCGGCGCCGATCAGGATGCCGCTGGCGTAGGAGGCCGCGTCATCGGGGGCGAGGCGGTCGAGCAGCAGTCCCGAGCGGACCTCGAACAGGGTCGCGGCGAGGTTTCTGGAGGCGAGGCCCCGTCCGACGCCCGCGCGGAAGGCGGCTCCGTTCCCGACCTCACCGTCGAGCATCCCCGCCAGGATGCCCTGTGCGCGAAGCAGGGCGAAGATTTCTCCGGTCATCACGGTGGTAAAATCCGTGATCGCACCATCGACGGTCTCGATCCACTTGTTGTGTGTGCCCGGCTGACAGAATAAGGCCGTCGGCGGCGCTGAATCCGCTTCGATCGCACCGAAGACCTGAACCTCCTCTCCCCGCATCACATCGGGACGCTGTCCGTCCCGCAGGGCTACGCCGGGGACGATCTGCACGTCGGGCGCGGGTTCGACGCAGGCTTTCGCCAGGGCCGCGAGGGTTGCCGGCGCGGCGATGTAGGGCGCCGACAGCCAGCCCCGGTTGGATCCGACCATGCCGACCGCGATGACCGGGTGAGGCCCCAGCCGCGCGCGCAGATCCGCGATCTCCGCGGGGTAGTCGCCGGGCGCCAGGGAGAGGATCCCGCGTCCGTCCTGCAGGCTGTCGAGCACCGCTCCCGAGCCCGACACGGCGAAGGCCCGACGGTTCGTGGTGCCCCAGTCGACGGCGATGTAGGCCGCGCGACCGTCCATGCCGTGTCTCCCCAGAATAGCGCCACCGTAATTTGTCTGAGTTAATCGTAGGGCGGCGCGTGGTCAAGTTCGGTCGAGCGACCGTCGCGACACGGTCGGCGACAGATATCACTGACGGGGGATTGTCGCGTGGTCCCCGGCGATTGCGATGGACTGTACCGTCACGGATCGGCGATATGGCGGCAAGAAATCAAACCCGGGAGGGACACGCTTGGCACGGGATGTAATCCTGGCGACCGATGGCCTGACGATGGAATTCCGTGGATTCCGGGCCGTCAACGGCGTGGCGTTGCAGGTGGAGCGCGGCACGATTCACGCGCTCATCGGGCCGAACGGCGCCGGCAAGACCACCTGCTTCAATCTGCTCACCAAGTTCCTGATCCCGACTTCGGGGACGATCCGCTACAAGGATCGCGACATCACCGGCCTCAAGGCGGCGGATGTCGCCCGGCTGGGGCTCGTCCGCTCGTTCCAGATTTCGGCGGTCTTCCCGCATCTCACCGTGATGGAGAATGTCCGCATCGCCCTGCAGCGGCGGCGGCGCGGCGATTCCTTCGATTTCTGGCGGCCCGAGCGGGTCCTGCGTGCGCTGAACGGCGAGGCGCTCGAACTGGTCGACGCGGTCGGACTCTCGGAGTTCGCCGACGTGCTGGCGGTCGAGCTGTCCTATGGCCGCAAGCGCGCGCTGGAGATCGCAACCACGCTCGCTCTCGATCCCGAGATGCTGCTCCTCGACGAGCCGATGGCCGGCATGGGCCACGAGGACGTGGACCGGACCGCCGCGCTCATTCGGCGCGTGTCGAAGGACCGGACGATCCTGATGGTCGAGCACAACCTGTCGGTGGTCGCTTCCCTCTCGGACCGGATCACCGTGCTGGCCCGCGGCCAGGTGCTGGCCGAGGGGGACTACGCCACGGTCTCGAAGGATCCGCGTGTGGTCGAAGCGTATATCGGGGCGGGACATGCGTGAGGCGGCTCTCAAGACACCTCCGGCGGCCGCGACCGGCGCGCTCCTCACTGTCCGCGGATTGGAAGGCTGGTACGGCGAGAGCCACGTGCTCCACGGGATCGACATCGATGTCCGGACCGGTGAAGTCATCACGCTGCTCGGGCGTAACGGCGCCGGAAAGACCACGACGCTGAGGGCCATCATCGGCATCCTCGGCAAGCGCGCCGGCTCGATCGTCTACGACGGTGTCGAGACCATCCGCATGGCGTCCCGGAACATCGCCCGCCTCGGAATCGGCTACGTCCCGGAGGAGCGGGGCATCTTCGCGAGCCTCACGGTCCACGAGAACCTGATGCTGCCGCCGCGGGTGAAGCCGGGGGGCATGTCGGTGGACGAGATCCATCAGCTCTTCCCGAACCTGAAGGAGCGCGCCGGCAGCCAGGGCACCAAGCTCTCCGGCGGCGAGCAGCAGATGCTGGCGATCGGACGCATCCTGCGCACCGGTGCCAAGCTGATCCTCCTCGACGAACCGACGGAGGGACTGGCGCCGGTCATCGTCCAGCAGATCGGCCGGACCATCCAGCAATTGAAGGCGAAAGGCTACACCATCGTTCTGGTGGAGCAGAACTTCCGCTTCGCCCAGACCCTGGCGGACCGGCATTTCGTGATCGAGCAGGGGCGGGTGGTCGATATGATCCCCAATGCCGAGCTTGACGCCAATATCGACAAGCTCCACGCCTATCTCGGCGTCTGAAGCCCGTTCGCAAAAACCGTAGAAGCGCCAACAATCGGCGCCCCGATACTCGGCTGGCGGAGATCCGCTGCGCCGTTACAAGGATGGAAACGAAAATGTTCGGACGTATCGCCCGGCCCGCGACCCTCGCCGCCCTTGCCGGCGCCCTGATGATGGGCACCGCTGCTGCGCAGACGAACGTGAAGATCGGCATCCTGGGCGATCGATCGGGCGCCTATTCCGATATCAGCGGCGAGGGCTCAGTCGTGGCCGCGAAGCTCGCCGTCGAAGACTTCAAGCCGGACGCTCACGGCCTGAAGGTCGAGATCGTCTCGGCCGATCACCAGAACAAGCCGGATGTCGGGGCGGCCATCGCCCGGCAATGGTATGACCGCGACAACGTCGACATGATCACCGACGGGGTGACCTCCTCGGTGGCGCTGGCCATCAGCCAGGTCACCAAGGAGAAGAACAAGGTCTTCATCGACACCGGCGCCGGCACCGCCGACCTCACCGGCCCGCAATGCACGCCGAACACCATCCATTGGGTCTACGACACGGTGGCGCTGGCCAACGGCACCGGCGGCGCCATGGTGAAGCGCGGCGGCAATACGTGGTTCTTCCTGACCGCCGATTACGTCTTCGGACAGACGCTTCAGCGCGACACCAGCGCGGTGATCACCAAGAACGGCGGCAAGGTCGTCGGCTCGGTGAAGACGCCGTTCCCGACCTCGGACTTCTCGTCCTTCCTGCTTCAGGCGCAGGGCTCGGGCGCCAAGGTCATCGGCCTGGCCAATGCCGGAACCGACACGATCAACGCGATCAAGCAGGCGGGCGAGTTCGGCATCACCGAGGGCGGGCAGGCGCTGGCCGGCCTTCTGGTCTTCTCCTCCGACGTGCATTCGCTGGGCACCAAGGTCGCCCAGGGTCTCGTGCTCACCGAGCCGTTCTACTGGGACCTGAACGACCAGACCCGGGCCTTCTCGGACCGCTTCGCCAAGCAGATGAAGGGTGGCTCGAAGCCCACCGCCAACCATGCCGGCGTCTACTCGGACGTGCTCCATTACCTGAAGGCGGTGGCCGAGCTGAAATCCACCACCGACGGCGCCGCCACGGTCGCCAAGATGAAGGCGATGCCGACAGACGATCCGCTGTTCGGCAAGGGCGTGATCCGCGCGGACGGCCGCAAGATCCACGACATGTACCTGTTCGAGGTCAAGAAGCCCGCCGAGTCGAAGGGCGAGTGGGATCTTTACAAGAAGCTCGAGACGATCCCGGGCGATCAGGTCTTCCGGCCGCTCAACGAGGGCAATTGCCCCCTCGTGAAGGGTTGACGGTGGGATCGGGGCGCGGAGAACGGCCATGACCACGATCTTCGGAGTGCCGACGCAGGCCCTGTTCGGGCAATTGCTGCTCGGCCTGATCAACGGCTCGTTCTACGCGATCCTGTCGCTGGGGCTCGCCATCATCTTCGGGCTCCTGAACATCATCAACTTCGCCCACGGCGCGCTCTACATGATGGGCGCGTTCGTGGCCTGGATGCTGCTCACCTATGTGGGCCTGGGCTACTGGTGGGCGCTGGGTCTCGCGCCCCTCGTGGTGGGCGCCTTCGGCATCGTGCTGGAGCGGGTGCTCATCGCCCGGCTCTACAAGCTCGACCACCTCTACGGACTTCTGCTGACCTTTGGCTTGGCGCTGATCATCCAGGGCCTGTTCCGCAACCAGTACGGCGTCTCGGGGCTGCCCTACGCGATCCCGGCGGAGCTCTCCGGCGGCCAGCGGCTGCCCTTCATGTTCCTGCCGAACTACCGGGCCTGGGTGGTGGTCGCGTCGCTGACCGTCTGCATCGCCACCTGGCTCGTCATCGAGAAGACCAAGCTCGGCGCGTATCTCCGGGCCGCCACCGAGAATCCGACGCTCGTCCAGGCCTTCGGGGTGAACGTGCCGCTGTTCCTGACGCTGACCTACGGGTTCGGCGTCGCGCTCGCAGGCTTCGCCGGGGTGCTCGCCGCGCCGATCTACTCGGTGAACCCCAACATGGGCGCCGACATCATCATCGTGGTCTTCGCCGTGGTGGTGATCGGCGGCATGGGCTCGATCATCGGGTCGGTGATCACGGGCTTCGCCCTGGGCCTCGTCGAGGGGCTGACCAAGGTGTTCTATCCGGAGGCGTCGGCCACCGTGATCTTCGTGATCATGGTGCTGGTGCTGCTCGTCAAACCCGCCGGCCTGTTCGGGCGCACGGCCTGACCGCGAACTGAGGCTCGACACCCATGGCCGACACCGCCGCCCTCGAGGCCGCCCCGATCGCCGCCGCGCTCCCGACGAGCCGGGACGACAAGGCGCTCCATCGCCTGATCTTCATCGGCATCGCGCTGCTGCTGATCGTAGCGCCGCTCGTCCTGTACCCCGTCTATCTGATGAAGGTGCTGTGCTTCGCGCTGTTCGCGCTCGCCTTCAACCTGCTGCTCGGCTACGGCGGCCTGCTATCCTTCGGTCATGCCGCCTATTTCGGCATGGCGAGCTACCTCTGCGCCTACACGGCCAAGCAGCTCGGCTTCACGCCGGAACTGGCGATCCTCAGCGGCACGGTGACGGCGGCCCTGCTGGGTCTGATCTTCGGCGCCTTGGCGATCCGCCGGCAGGGCATCTACTTCTCGATGATCACCCTGGCGCTCGCCCAGATGGTGTTCTTCTTCTCCCTGCAGGCGAAGTTCACCGGCGGCGAGGACGGCATCCAGGCGGTGCCCCGCGGCAACCTGTTCGGCGCGATCAGCCTCGCGGACGACCGGGCGATGTACGCCGTCGTCGCCGTAATCTTCATGGCGGGGATGCTGCTGATCTACCGGATCATCCACTCGCCCTTCGGGCAGGTGCTGAAGGCGATCCGCGACAACGAACCCAGGGCGATCTCCCTCGGCTACAGGGCGAGCCAGTACAAGCTCGCGGTCTTCGTCCTCTCCGCGACCCTTGCCGGACTCGCGGGCTCCACCAAGGCGATCGTCTTCCAGCTCGCCTCGCTCACCGACGTGCACTGGTCGATGTCCGGCGAGGTCGTGCTGATGACGCTCGTGGGCGGCATGGGCACGGTCTTCGGACCGATCGTGGGGGCCTTGGTGATCGTCACCATGGAGACCTACCTCGCGCAGTTCGGGGCCTGGGTGACGATCATCCAGGGCTGTGTGTTCGTGCTCTGCGTGCTGCTGTTCCGGGAGGGCATCATCGGGCTGATCGCCCGGGTTGTCCGCCGGCCGTTGTAGCGCCCGCACCGTCACCGGAGACGGACTGACTAGCGTTCCGAAGATGCGGGCGCATGGCGTCGGGCTGCATCACGGCGAGCCGAAGATGAGCGGCTTCGCAGGCGGTCTGCGTTTCCGACGTCGCGCGGTGAGCATTCGTTAACCAAGACCGCCCACGCTGACGGCTTGACGCTGCCAGGGGGCGCTATGACTCAGGACCGGACGCTCAGCATCGACGATCCCGCCCTCGAGTGCCCGGTGGCACCGGACGTCGTCGGTCGCCTGATCAAGGCCGATCCTGAGGGCGCGGTCTTTCTCCTCGAGGGCATCCCGGAGGCGACCCGGGCGCGGCTCGCGGTCTGGCTCTACGGCCGCAGTCACACCCATGCGATCGGCGTTCGCGTTGCGTCGACCTGCGACGGTGCCACCCTGCGGCGGACGGCAGGCGTCGTCGGCAATGCATTGTTCGACCTGTCGCGCCGGCCCCAGGTGGCGACAAGCCAGGGGACGCGCAGCGGCGCCGGCCGGATTTCTCTGGGCGGATCACTGCGCCGCGCGTGATTCCCAGTCCGCACTGCGCAGCGTGATTGGATCACCGCGGCGCAGGGACTATTCTCCGTGGCGATGTCCACCGCCCTGAACGCGCCGTCCGTCCGTCGCCTCGACCCCGTGCTCGTCGATCGCATCGCGGCCGGCGAGGTGGTTGAGCGCCCGGCCTCGGCCGTGAAGGAGCTGGTCGAGAATGCCATCGATGCCGGGGCCCGTGCCATCGAGGTCACCATCGAGGCCGGGGGACGGCGGCTGATCCGGGTCGTCGATGACGGCCGTGGCATGACGCCGGACGATCTTGACCTCGCGGTGGAGCGGCACGCCACCTCAAAGCTTCCAGGCGGCGACCTCACGGCGATCGCCACCCTCGGGTTCCGCGGCGAAGCGCTGCCGTCGATCGGCGCGGTGTCGCGGCTCGCCATCGTCACCCGGACCCCGGATGCCGAGGCCGGGGCCAGCCTGACGGTCGAGGCGGGGCTGAAGGGTCAGGTCCGTCCGGCACCGGCGCAGCGTGGGACCCGGATCGAAGTGACCGAGTTGTTCGCCGCGACACCGGCACGGCTCAAGTTCCTGAAATCGGACCGGGCGGAGAACACCGCCGTCGCCGAAACGCTGCGCCGGCTCGCCGCGACGCAGCCCGGGATCCGCTTCACCCTTCGCGCCGATGCCGGGCAGCCCCTGGTCCTACCCGCGGAGACCGGACCCGAGGCGGAGCTGCGTCGGCTCGCCGCTATTCTGGGGCCGGACTTTTTCGCCAATGCGCTGCCGGTCTCCCTGGCCCGGGAAGGTTTTGCCGTGACCGGCCATGTCGGCCTGCCGACCTATCATCGCGGCGCGGCGACCCATATCCACCTTGCCGTCAACGGGCGCCCCGTGCGCGACCGGCTCCTGCTGGGCGCGATCCGCGGCGCCTACGCCGACACCCTGGCCTCCGACCGCCATCCGGTGCTCGGCCTTTCCATCGCGTGCGACCCGGACCGCGTCGACGTCAACGTCCACCCGGCGAAGACCGAGGTGCGCTTCCGTGAGCCGGGCCTCGTGCGGGCGCTGATCGTGAGCGCGATCCACGACGCCCTGCGCCGCGGCGGCGCCCGTTCGGCCACCACCGGCGCCGCGCGGACTCTCGACGCCCTGCGCCCCGCCGGTCCGCCGCTCGCGACCCATAGCGGCGCTGCCGCCTCGAGCCTGTTCCGACCGACGCGACCGGGCCTGTTTCCGGTGGGCACGCCGTCGGTCGCGGCACCGTCAGGCTACCGTCCGCAGACCGCGTGGCGGGCGCCGCAGCCTGTGCCGGCCGCGCCGGCGGGCTTCGGCGAAGCTGCGCAGGCCGTGTTCGCGGGCCCGGATCCGGCCCCGGTGTCGGCGCCGCCCCAGGCCGATATCCGCGTCGCCGACGATGCGACGGAGACGCTGGATCATCCCCTCGGCGCGGCCCGGGCACAGATCCACGAAACCTACATCCTCGCCCAGACCCGCGACGGCCTCGTCATCGTCGATCAGCACGCCGCGCACGAGCGGCTCGTCTACGAGCGGATGAAGGCCGAGCGGGAAACGGGCGGCATCGCCCGCCAGGGCTTGCTGATCCCCGACGTGGTCGAGATGAGCCCCGAGGAGGCGGACCGGCTGGTCGCCGCGGCGCCGGACCTCGAGCGGCTGGGTCTCGCCATCGAGGCCTTCGGGCCGGGGGCGGTGCTCGTGCGCGAGGTGCCGGCCGCGCTGCTCGGCGCTTCGACTCGCGACCTCGTCACCGACATCCTCGACGCCCTGGAGGCCAGCGGCGACGAGGAGGGCGGCGTCCCGGCTGCGGAGGGTGGCCCGCTCGGCCGGCGCCTCGACGCGGTCCTGTCGCGCATGAGCTGTCACGGCTCGATCCGCGCCGGGCGGCGGCTGCGACCGGAGGAGATGAACGCCCTCCTGCGCGAGATGGAAGCCACGCCCAATTCCGGGCAGTGCAACCATGGACGTCCCACCTCGATCGAGCTGAAGCTCGCCGATATCGAGCGGCTGTTTGGCCGCCGATGAGGTGACGGCTTCGCCGGTCCGGCTGGCCTACCGGGCAGGGGCGGTCCAAAAGAACGGTCGATGCCTCGGCGCGAAGACCGGGGAGCCGGCGGCCGCGGATCGCCGGTGCATGCAGGGGAAGCGCAGAGCCATGACCGATATCCTCATCACCGGCCCGTGCCGCGACGCCGAACGCAAGCGGAGCGCGGCTCCGGCCGTCGCGTCGGTGCGCTGAGATGACGGGCCCATTCGATCTCGCCGGCCGTCACGTCCTCATCACCGGCGCCTCAAGCGGCCTCGGCCGTCACTTCGCCGGAACTCTCGCCCGCGCCGGGGCCCGCCTGTCGCTGGGGGCCCGCCGGGCCGATGCCCTCGCCGAAACCGTCACCCGCGTCGCGTCCGAAGGCGGAGAGGCCCATGCCGTCGTCATGGACGTCACCGACGCCGCGAGCGTCGAGCGGGCGCTCGATGCCGCTGAATCGCGGTTCGGACCCGTGGCGGTCCTGGTGAACAATGCCGGTGTGACGGCGACGAAACCGGCCCTCGATCTCGACGAGGCCGACTGGGACGCCGTGCTCGACACGAACCTCAAGGGGGTTTGGCTCGTGGCTCAGGCAACCGGGCGTCGCATGGTCCGACACGGCGCGGGCGGCAGCATCGTCAACATCGCCTCGATCCTCGGGCTGCGGGTGACCGGTGGACTGGCGCCCTACGCCGCCTCCAAGGCCGCCGTGGTGCAGCTCACCAAGAGTCTGGCACTCGAATGGGCGCGCCACGGGATTCGGGTGAACGCGCTCGCTCCGGGCTACATCAAGACCGAGCTGAACGACGCCTTCTTCGAATCCGACGCCGGCAAGGCGCTGATCAAGCGCGTTCCGCAGCGTCGGTTGGGCGAGGCGGCGGAACTCGATGGGCCGCTGCTGCTGCTCGCCTCGGATGCCGGCGCCTACATGACCGGCAGTGTCGTGGCGGTCGACGGGGGCCACCTCGTCTCCGGCCTCTAGGGGCTGCATGGTGACGTGACCCGTTCCGACGCGCCGGACGGGCGTGGCTCAGAGAGCCCGCGCCTGCTCGCGCAGGACGAACTTCTGGATCTTGCCCGTCGACGTCTTCGGCAACGGCCCGAACACGACGGTTTTCGGCACCTTGAAGCGCGCCATCCGCTCGCGACAGAAGGCGATCAACTCCTGGTCGGCGGGTTCCGTCGCGCCGGGCTTCAGCTCCAGAAAGGCGCAGGGGCTCTCGCCCCAGGTCGGGTCCGGCTTGGCCACGACGGCCGCGAGCATCACCGCGGGGTGGCGCATCAGCACCTCCTCCACTTCCAGGCTGGAGATGTTCTCGCCGCCCGAAATGATGATGTCCTTCGCCCGGTCCTTGATCTCCACCGACCCGTCCGGGTGCCAGACCGCGAGGTCGCCGGTCCGGTACCAGCCGCCTGCGAGCGCCTGCTCCGTCGCGTCCGGGTTGCCGAGATAGCCTTTCATCACCGTGTTGCCACGCAGCCGGATCTCGCCGACCGATACGCCGTCGCGCGGCACCGGCGCGTCGGTTGCCGGGTCGGCGACACTTACGGCCTCCAGGGTCGCCAGCGGCACGCCTTGACGGGCCATGCGGGCGTATCGTTCGGTTTCGGGAAGGTCGGCCCAATCCGGCTGTGCCAGGCAGACCGTCGCGGGCCCGTAGCTCTCGGTGGCCCCGTAGAGATGCGTCACCTGGAAGCCCAGATCCTCCATGGTGCGGATGATCGTCGAGGAGGGCGCCGCGCCGCCGACCGCGCAGCGCACCGTTTGCGGGAACGGCACGCGGTCGTGGGCCGGCGCGTGGGCGATCATGGACAGGACGATCGGTGCGCCGCACAGATGCGTCACCCGGTGCTCGGCGATCAGCCGGAAGATGGACGCCGGCTCGACCTTCCGGAGGCAGACCTGCGTGGCGCAAGCGGCAACGCTGGCCCAGGGATACGACCAGCCGCTGCAATGGAACATCGGCAGCGTCCAGAGATACACGCTCGCGTCGGTCAGCCCGAAGGTCACGGCGTTGCCGAGAGCCTGGAGATAGCCACCGCGATGGCTGTAGACGGCGCCTTTCGGATCTCCGGTCGTTCCCGACGTGTAGAGCAGGCAGAGCGACTGCCATTCGTCCTCTGGACCGACCCAGGCATAGTCCGGATCGCCTTCGGCGAGCAGGGAATCGTAGGGCACAGCCCCGTCGATGCCGGTCTCGCCGATCGCCACCACCAGGACGGGCTCGGCGAAATCGGCGAGCGCCCGCGCGGCCAGCGCGGCGTACTCGGCCTCGACGATGAGCGCCCGGGCTCCGCCGTGCCGGAGCGAGAACGCGATCGTCGCCGGGTCCAGACGGGTGTTCAGCGGATTGAGGACCGCGCCGAGCATCGGGACGGCGAAATGCGCCTCGATCATCTCGGACACGTTCGGTGCCAGGATCGCGACGGTGTCGAGCGATCCGATGCCCCGACCGGCGAGGCCCGCGGCGAGGCGGCGGCAGCGCCCGTACAGGTCCGCATAGGTGAAGCGGCGGCTCCCGTCGATGACCGCAATCCGTGCCCCGCATGCGGCGGCGGCGCGCGCCAGCAGGCTCACCGGGGTCAGCGCGACGTAGTTGGCTGGCCGGCGGCCGAGCCCGACCTCGAACGGGTGGCGGCCGGCCTCGCGAGCCTCGGCGGGGATCGGTCCGGTCTCCATCATCGACACTTGCTGCCTTCTGATCGGGCGGTGAGCGTGGCGTGCGCTCCGTGCGACGATGATTTCGCGGCCGTCACACCTGTCAATTGCGATTGCCGTGACAGCGTGGGCCGCGCGCGGATTCTGTTACCGGGCGCGATTGACGGGAAGACAACCCTGTCGGATGCCCTATCCTTGGCCGTGCGCGGCCGAGGCCGGATGCGATCGTCCGATCTGCGGGAGACGACAGTGGGGAACGACAACCTGCCGGTGGTCTCCAAAGAGACCGGCCGCGCCATGGCCGAGAGCAGTGTCGCCCGGGCGCGCGAGGCGTATGAGCGCTTCGCCGAGGCCGGCGAGATGGCGCTGAACGCCTTCGAGGCGTCGGCGGCACAGAGTTTCGAGGGCTGGCGCGCGGTCATGGGCTCGAGCCGCGAGACCGCGCACAATCTCGCCGATCGTCATGCGGCCGGTGCCCGCACGTTGCGCGAGCAATGGGACGATGCCGGCGCGCGGCTCTACAATGCCGTTGAGGACAACGCCGTCCATACCATGGCGGCGATGCGGGAGATCAGCCACCGGATGCTCGTGGCCTCGGACACGAATGTCCGTGCGGGCCTCGATTTCGCGGACCGCCTTGCCGCGGCAGCCGATGCCCGCGAGGTCGTGGCGCTGAACATCGCGTTCCTGCAGGAGCAGGCGCGTCGGCTCACCGACCAGATGGTCGACCTCCATCAGACGGCCAGCCGCCTCGCCCGCGAGGCCGCCGCGCGCACGGAGACTCCGTGACCGCCGCCGGCGCGGCGCCGGCTTCCGGACCCGAGACGAATCCGCGGCTCGACGATCTGAGTCGCGCCGATGTGCCGTTCCGGACAGGCCATTTCCAAGCCTATGCGCCGCACGACTTCCATCGCATCGCTTACGTGGAATGGGGCGAAGCGGACAGCCCGCACGTGGTGATCTGCGTGCACGGCCTGAGCCGCCAGGGTCGCGACTTCGACGCGCTCGGCTATCGGCTGGCGAAGCTGGGCTACCGGGTCGTCTGTCCCGACCTGCCCGGGCGCGGTCTCAGCGGCTGGTTGAAGGATCCGGAACTCTACGGCCTGCCGCAATACGCCGCCGACATGGCGGCGCTCATCGCGCATCTTCGGGTTCAAGGGAAGATCGACTGGGTCGGCACCTCCCTCGGCGGCCTCACCGGAATGGTCCTGGCCGCCGCCGCACGCTCTCCGATCCGCCGGATGGTGATCAACGATATCGGCCCGTTTCTACCCTGGGCGCCCATCCGCGAGATCGGCTCGCGCCTGCGCGACGCGCCCCGGCTTCACCATAACCTGGCCTCGGGCGAGTCGCGCCTGCGCACGGTGCTGGGCGCATTCGGACCGCTCACCGACGAGCAATGGCGCCACATCGCCAAGTACAGCTTTCACCAAGTGCCGAACGGCGGCTGGCGGCCCCATTACGATCCCGGGATCGGCGACGCGTTCCGACCCGGCCGGGTTTACAGTGTCAGCATGTGGCGCGACTGGGACGTCATAACCTGTCCCGTCCTGCTCCTGCGCGGAGAGCATTCGGACTTGCTCCTCGCTTCGACCGCCGACGAGATGACCCGCAGGGGACCTCCGACACGGCGCGTCGAGATCCCCCAGTGCGGCCACGCGCCTGCATTGCTGGACGACGAGCAGTTGCGAATCGTCACCGACTGGCTCGGTCCTGCGGCGTGACCGCATCGCCGCCGAACGGCTGCGATTCCCGGGTCGAACCTCTGTGTGTCGCGCCGTGTCTCCGTGGATCGGCATTCCCGGGCGAACGTGGAGCAGGCAACCCAATAGCGCGCTGCAGTTTTCGAATGCGGGGCTCTAGTCGATTTCGATCACTTTTGTATGATCGCGGATGATCGTTTAGTTGTTCATGTCGTGGTCACTGAGAGGCCCGCCCGGGAGTCTTCCGGGCTCAAGATTTTGAAAGCGTAACCATTCGTTGCACGCGCGGCTGACCTGTGGCACTAACAGATGTCACGTCTGGATCTTCGCGGCGCAATGTTGCACCTGTGAGTTGTGATTGGCGCCCCGGATCCGGGCGAGCAAGCCTGCCAACATTTAAGAACATCCGGACTACCAACGATGGCGAACCCAACCCCCAAGCCGAAGCAGACGACAGCCATTGATCACGGGGTCGGCAGCCGCATCGCGTTCCTTCGGGCCGCTAACGGATTGAGCCAGTCGGCCCTGGCCAGTGCATTGGGTGTCAGCTTCCAGCAGGTCCAGAAGTACGAGACCGGCAAGAACCGGGTCGGAGCCGGCCGTCTGCAGGCAATCGCCGAGCGACTCGGCGTTCCGGTCTCAAGCTTCTTCGAGCCCGAGCCCGAGGCTTCGACGGAGAATGGCCCGGCGCTGCTTCGGGTGGCCGGCGCCGTCGAGATCCTGCGGGCCTACAATCAGATCGCCGACGATCAGATGCGCCGCGACGTGCTCTCGCTGGTGAAATCCGCCGCGCGGATCGGCCAGCTGCGATCGGCGGACGAAGCGGCGCCTCAGTCTCCCACCGCAACGCGCAACGCGTGAGATCGGGCCGGCGCGGCGCTCCAGCCCAGCGCCGCGTGAGATCTGCCGGGGATGAATCATGGCCGAACGACCGACGACCGTGACCAATCTGCTGGCCGATCTGCCGCTCGGCGCAGCCGATGAGGTCGTGTCGGTCTTGGTGGCCAGCCCGGGTCTCCGGGTGGAGCGCATCGTCTCGACCGGGCAAGCGAGTCCGCCGGGCTTCTACTACGATCAGCCGCACGCCGAGTGGGTCGCCGTCCTGACGGGCGCGGCCGACCTCCTGTTCGCCGACGAGTCGGCCCCGCGTCGCCTCGTCGCTGGCGATGCCGTGATGATCGCTCCGCACCGTCGGCACCGGGTCCACTGGACCGCGTCTCCCACCGTCTGGCTGGCTATCCATTTCGGCGCTGAGCTGACGGTTTCCGCAGAGGAAATGGTCGAAGCTCCCTAGAGGGGCTCAGGCGCCAAATCGAGCGATCGCCACCGCCGTGTCGCCGTAGACGCGTCGTTCCACCGATTCGAAGCCTGCGGGCCAGACCAGCTGGACGGCTGCGGCCTCCTCGACCACGACAAGAGCCCCAGGGGCGAGCCATCCGCCCGCGGCAGCGCTCTCGAGGGCGCGCGGCGCCAGATCTTTGCCGTAGGGTGGATCGCAGAAGACGAGCGAGAATGGGCCCGCCGAGGCGGCAGGTCCCAGCCGGGTCGCATCCCGACGGAACAGGCGCGTCACGCCTTCGGCCCCGAGCGCCTCGATATTGGTGCGGATCACCGCGCGGGCTTCGGCGCCCTCATCGACGAGCAACGCGTAGGCGGCACCCCGCGACAGGGCCTCGAATCCGAGAGCGCCCGTCCCGGCAAACAGGTCGAGAACCTGAGCGCCCTCGACAGCCTGCTCGTAGGCATGGGTCAGCACGTTGAACAGCGATTCCCGGAGTCGATCCGAAGTCGGCCGGATCGCTTCGGTGCGCGGCGTGGCGAGCCTGCGGCCCCGCCAAGCGCCACCGACGATCCTCATCGCGTCCCGCGTGGCGGTCGGCCACCGCCGGGCTTGGCTCCGCCGCGCGGGGCACCGGGACGACCACCCGGTCGCCCGCCGCCCTTGCCGGGCGCGCCGCCAGAGAAGCCGCCCGGCTTGCCGCCGGGACGGGATCCACCGGGACGGGATCCACCGGGACGTGCGCCTCCCGGCTTCGGGCCTCCGAAGGCCGGTTTGCCGCCACCGGCGGCGGGTTTCCGGGGCGGGAACGAACCGGCCTTTCGGGCCGCTCCGTCGGCCGGCTTGGCGTCGAATGCGCGTTCGCGCCGATCGCCAGCCTTGCCGTCGCGGCGATCCTCGAAGCGCGCATCCCCGCGCGGCCGGTCGTCTCGCCCTGTCTCCCGGCGCTTCCACTCGCCGGTGCCGCGTTCGCCGCGTGGGCCGGCATTGCGCTCCGGCCGTTCCTGTCCGGCCTTGTCGGCAAAGCGGCGCCGCGGCTTCTCGACGGGCGCTGGCTCCGCAGGCGTCGCCGTCAGGCGCTCGACGACGACGCGGCGCTCGCCGGTGCGGATCGAGCCGACACGTTCGCGACCCCGCTCGGCCGCGGCGGCCTGCGCCGCACGAGGGTCCGCACCGCGGCGGGGGATGCGCGTCCCCCGCGGCTTCGTCGCGTCCTCGTCGCGCCACGCGGAGTTGCGGGGTCCGGGTCCGGTACCGCCCGTCGAGACCCGAGGCGTCGGTGCCGGACGCGCAGCATTGCGCCGGGATGGAGCTTGTTGTGCAGCCCGAGCTTCCCGGTCGGACTGTCGCGATTCGCCGAAGGGCGCGATCGGTTCCCGGACCGGGCTGTCGAAATCCACGCCCGCCTGTTCGGCGAGGCTCTTGCCGAGCTGGTCCTTCAGCACGCGCGTGCGCACCTCTTCCACCAGCCCGACCTCCAGATCGCCCAGCTGGAACGGGCCGAAGGACAGCCGGATCAGCCGGTTCACCGAGAGGCCGAGATGCTCAAGGATACGCTTGACCTCGCGGTTCTTGCCTTCGCGAAGGCCGAGCGTCAGCCAGACGTTGTCGCCCTGGACGCGGTCGAGGGTGGCCTCCACCGGGCCGTATTCCATGCCATCGATGGTCACGCCCTTGGCCAGCCTGTCGAGCTGCGCCTGATCGGTGTCGCCGTGCGCACGGACCCGGTACCGGCGCAGCCAGCCCGTGTCGGGATGCGCGATCACCTTGGCCAAGCCGCCGTCGTTGGTCAGGAGCAGGAGACCCTCGGTGTTGATGTCGAGGCGTCCCACCGCGACGACCCGCGGCAGTTCTTCGGGCAGCGCCTCGAAGACGGTCTGGCGACCCTCGGGATCGCGGGCCGTGGTCACCACCCCCCGAGGCTTGTGGAAGATCCACAGGCGGCTCCGCTCGCGCGACGGCATCGGTTCGCCGTCGATCAGGATGCGGTCGTTCTCGGTGACGTTGCGGGCGGGGGAGGTCAGCGTCTCGCCGTTGACGCTGACGCGACCGGCGAGAATCATCGCTTCAGCATCCCGCCGTGAGGCGATGCCGGCCCGTGCCATAGCCTTGGCGATACGCTCGCCGGGCGGCGTCTCGATAGCGCCTTCGTCCTCGGTCGGGGTCGGCGGCAGCGGCTGCGCAGTCTTGGCACCCGCCTTCGCCTTGGCTGTCGGCTTCCTCGGAGCGTCAGGGGCGTCCGCGGCACTGCCCGCATCGGTCGGCGGGGTCCAGCCCTGGCCCTGGTTTGACTCGGGGGCCGGGCGGGCAGCGCCCGCCTCGGGCTTATCGTCGTTCGGCAGATCGGTCATGCCTGCCGCTTATCAGAGCCACACTCTACAGGCGAGACGGCACGTGCGGTTGAGCCGAGGCTGAAACGACGAAGGCGGCCCATCGGGACCGCCTCGAAGATCGATGCGCGTGTGTGCCGTCAGATCCGGGGTGAGCGACCGCGCATCACGCCGAACACGGCGGAGATCAGGAACAGGGCGATCGCCACGAAGAAGACGATCTTGGCAGCTTCCATGGCCGTTCCGGCGATGCCGCCGAAGCCGAGGAGCGCCGCCACGAGAGCGACGACGAGAAATGTGACAGCCCAGCCGATCATGGCATCCTCGCTTAGTCCGGTTCAGTTCAAGACTGGAACCCGCGCGAGGCGGGTTCCGTTCCGGTTGTGCTTGACGTTCAGAGCTTGTCGGTGGCCGACTTCACCGCGCTCTTCGCGTCGCCAACCGTACCCTGCGCCTTGCCCTTGAGTTCCTGAGCCGCGCCCTCAGCCTTGAGCTTGTCGTTGTTGGTCACGTCGCCGATGCCCTGCTTGGCCTTCCCAAGAGCCTCGTTGGCGACGCCCTTGATCTTGTCGGTGGTGCTGCTCATGGCGTTGTCCTCTTGTTCGACCTGCGGCGGTGCCGCAATGGTTCAAGAAACGGTCACGGTCGGTCGAATGTTCCAGCCCTTAACATTGACGGGGATCAGGCCGGGACGCCGCCGCGCCTCCGTGCAGGCCCGGGCTTGAGTGCATGGTAGCTTCCGATCCGATCCATCGTCCGGACCGCCCATCGTCCGGAGCGCTGACCGCACTGGATCACGCTTTCGCCGCCGCCCGCGCCGCCGCCGAGGCCGGGGAAGTCCCCGTCGGCGCCGCGGTGGTCCGGGACGGGATCGTCCTCGCGGTCGCGCACAATCAACCGCGGCGGCTCAACGACCCGACCGCGCACGCGGAAATCCTGGCGATCCGGGCAGCCTGTGCGGTCCTCGGTGAGGAACGCCTCACCGGCTGCGATCTCTATGTCACGCTGGAACCGTGCCCGATGTGTGCGGGGGCCATATCCATCGCGCGGATACGGCGGCTCTATTACGGCGCGTCGGACCCGAAGGGCGGGGGGGTCGAGCACGGCCCGCGCGTCTTCGATCAGCCCACCTGCCATCACGCGCCGGAAGTCTATGGCGGCTTCCGCGAGCGTGAAGCCGCGGCCCTGCTCCGGGATTTCTTCGCCCAGCGCCGCGGTTGAACGGCGGATCAGCCGCGCTGGTCTCGACGGCCTCGGACGGCGCGGCGGAGACGAGACGATGACGCCGGCCCTAACGACCGCGATGCGAGCGGCGCCTCATGGGTTCACGCGCAATCCGAGCAGGAACGTGTTCTCTTGGAAGCTCGATCCGGCGACGGTGCTGTCGAATTTCTGGTAGAGATAAGTGCCTCGCAGCGTCAGCCAGCGCGTGAAGTGGTAATCGACGCGCGCGGTTGCCGAGAAGCCGTTCTCGCGGATGGTGCTGTTCTGATAATCGTTGCGGAGGTAGGATCCGCCCAGGACGATCGACAGGTTGCGCAGGAGATCGTGCTGCACTTCCAGCGTTGCGACCTCGGTCAGCACGCCGCTGGAGCCCGGGATCGTCGTCTCGGTGACGCCCGTCGCGGCGGTGAGCCGGACGGTGGTGAGCGGGCTTGCCGCCCAGACCAGGGCTGCGTTGAGCAACGGCGCATTGAGGTCCCGGAGGGTCGGGTCGACGTAGGTCCGATGCTGAATGCCGGCCGAGATCTCACCCGTCACGGAGCGCGCGAGCCCGATGCTCGTGCCGAGGGCGAGCGCGATGCCGTCCGAATCCCGGCGCACACCCGTCAGGTCGAACCGCCGATCGTAGACGCGGGTGTCGCCGAGGAGGTCGATGAATGGGCTGAAATCAGGGTTGACCTCGTAGGCCGTGCGCAATTGGAGACTGTACTGATTCAAGTTCCGGTCGGACTGATTGATGGTCGTCCCATTGGCCAAGCGGGCATTGTCGAATTCCGACCGGTCGATCGACCCGCGCAGAGTCACCGACAGACGGTTGAACGTCTCCGTGGCGCCCAGCGACCCGCCGTAAACAGCCAGAAGCGGCCGGCTCGTCGCCGCGGGGGCCTGCAGGTTGGCGCTCGACGTGCGTTGCGTGTCGACCAGGAAGCGCCCCTCCGCGTCGATGCGCAGATCCCGGTTGGCGTCGATTCGCAGGCGCACGGTGCCGTCCGCTGCGGGGCGGCTCGCGGCCTCGTTCTGCGGCGTTTCGAGGTAAGAACCCCTGAGCGAACCCTGTAGGGAACTCGAGGACCAGTTGCTGCGGAAGTCGACCGTGGCGTCTGTGCGCAGGGCGACCGAGCCCTTTGCGATCTGCCGGCTGGTCTGGTCCGGATTCGAGTCGTAGCCGATGCTCTGTGCGAAGGTCGGGAGCACCGTGAAGGTGCCGACCTGATAGCCGATGGGCGCGAAGGCTGGATCGGTGGGGATCGCGCGCGCCAAGTCGGTGCCGAGGATGAAGCCCGGCGTCAGGAGGCCGAGTGTCGGTCCGATGGCCTGCAGAGGGAACAGGGGCCGGATCGGCGTCACCGTCGACGGATTCGGTACGCCGACCACCGGTTGCTGAACCACCGGCGACAACCGCAGCGCCGGGGGCGGAACCTGCGTCACGCTCTGGGTGACGCGCCGGGTCGCGGACCCGATCCGCCGGGGGGGAGCGGCTCGGGTGCGCAGGAGTGTCGAAGGGGCGATGTTGGCCGGAGCCGTCGAGCTTCCGCCGGTCCGCCGGCCGCCCGTCGTGATCCGAGTGTCGAGCTGAGACTGGCCGGGCTGGCCCAGCGTCTGTCGCGGTATCGGAGGCGACAGCGGGGACCGAAGGCTGTCGCCTCCGGTTTGCTCGCCGCCCGTCGTGTCCCCGCCGAGCGAGCTGCGTCCTGAATCGCGGGTCAGGCCGTCAGGGATGCTCCGCTTGAGGGCTGGCAGGCCGTTCGGCGCCGCCTCCTGCCCGATGCCGGGATTGTCGGGCTGACCCGTGACGGGACTCGTCGCGTCGAAGCGTTGAGCCAGCGCCGGCGTCGCGAGCGTTAAGCTCAGCGCCGCGACGGCCAGCCGCGAGTTCTGCCGTTTCCGCCGGTCAGCCGCCGTCCGCACCTGATCCCGGTCTCCGCCCACATCTCCGGCACCGAAGTCCGAAGGTCATCGATCATGCCGCCCAGAAACGGGTCGCCGGCATGGTTAACGAACCCTAGCGACGGCATGGTTAATGCCCGGTCAACGACGGCATCGCCCTGACATCCCCTGGCATCCCCCTGGCATCGACGCCGAGCGGTTTCGATCTCTCCGCGCCTCCGCAATTATGATTGAGATTTTTTGTATACTCTGCTATCGTTATGATGAATTCGATCGCATCCGACCTGGATTGATCGACTTGGTGATTTGTACTCATGGAGTTTATCGTGAGTGACAGCGCAGCTAACGAGCACAGCCCGTCGGTCGATCTCACGGTAGATATCGTGGCGGCTTATGTGTCGAACAATTCCGTGCCGGCTTCGGAGCTTCCCGGGTTGATTGGCGGCATCCATGCGGCATTGAGTGGTTTGACAACTCAAAGTCGTGCCGCGAATTCGCCCGTTGAAAAGATGAGCCCGTCCCAGATCCGCAAGTCGGTCACGGCGGATCATATCATCAGCTTCGAGGACGGGAAGCCGTACAAGACGCTTCGCCGTCACCTTACGTTGCGAGGTCTGACGCCCGAGGCCTACCGTGAGAAGTGGGGCTTGCCGCGGGACTATCCCATGACCGCTGCAAGCTACTCCGCCCAACGCTCCGAGCTGGCTCGGGCTCTGGGCCTCGGGCAGCAGCGCCGCAAGAACGTCGGGGCGCCAGCGCCAGCGCCGGCGCCGACACCGGAAGCCGTGGTCGCGCCTGCTTCCAAGCCGCGCGGGCGGAAAAAGGTCGTGGCGGAGTAGTCGGCCGAATCGACGGAAACGATCCATTGCGATCAATGTGTCGGGCGATGACACAAGACTACTGAGCGGCTTGCCGCACAGATTACCTCGCTCGATTGGCTGGGTGGAGTCTTGCCTTCTGCGCTGGCGTGGCTCCGCTGGGCCGGCGACTTCGACTCTCGATGTCCGCCGGTGCCACTTAGGCTCAGGCACGATGGATCTCGTGGCCCGGATCGCTCAGTCACGTTGGACGCGTCCCGCAGCTCGGGCGGCCCCCGCGGCCAGGACCCGTCTACCTACCTGACTTGCGATGCTGACGTCTGCGAAGACAGTGTTGTAATGACCTCGGCTCAACGAGGCGGTGTCGTTGCTTCGACACTGCCTCGGTTCAGGCCTACTTGGCCTCCATCGTCTTTAAGCCGATCCCACCGATCGATTGCCGCGGCCGCACTCGGGGGTGGTCTCCGGTCACGCCGCGACTTCTGGCCTCGCAAGACAGGCGCCGGGGCGCCGGACGAGGCAATCTCCACTTCACGTTCCGACGGACGCCTAGGCCAAGCGCGGCGCCAGGCTGGCGCTGTCTCGACCTGATCGAAGGCGGCTCCGGCCATCCGGAAGCTCGCGGCGCGGGTGAGCCGCAGGTGCGGCATCCCAGCCGCAGCGACCCGTGTTCCCGCGCCCCCATCCACCGGGAACTCCCTGCTCCTCCGCTCCGGCCAGGCCGATCCGCACCGGCGGGCTCTCTGCGCGTCGCGCAAGTGTGCGCCGCGTCAACGGCGCTATCCAATCGCCGACGCGCTGCGATGCTGCTCTGCACCATCGGATCTTGCCCGTGCCGAAGGACTTTGCCGTGCTGCCTCTGCCGATCCTCGCCCTTGCCGTCGCCTCGTTTGGGATCGGCACCACCGAGTTCGTCATCATGGGCCTGCTTCCGGAGGTGGCGCAGAGCTTCGGTGTCACCATCCCGCAGGCCGGCTATCTGGTGTCGGGCTATGCCATGGGCGTGGTCGTGGGGGCGCCGATCGTGGCGATCGCCACCGCGGGCCTGCCGCGCAAGACCGCGCTTCTCGCGCTGATGGCCGTCTTCCTGGCAGGAAATCTCGGCTGCGCGTTGGCACCGAGCTACGCCTTGCTGATGACGGCGCGCATCCTGACCGCCTTCGCCCACGGCGCGTTCTTCGGAATCGGCGCGGTGGTGGCGCGGGACCTCGTGCCGCGAGAGAGGCGCACGCAGGCGGTTTCGCTGATGTTCGCGGGCCTGACGCTTGCCAACGTGCTGGGTGTGCCCCTGGGGACCGCCCTCGGCCAGGTCGCGGGATGGCGGTCGACCTTCTGGGCGGTGGTGGCGATCGGCCTCGCGGCCGGCCTCGCGATCCAGCTCTGTGTGCCCACCGGCCTTCCGGGAACGCGTGGCCGTCTCGCCAGCGAGTTCAGGGCGCTCGGCCGCTGGCCGGTCTTGCGGCCGATGCTGATCTCGACCCTGTCGTCCGTGAGCTTCTTCACCGTATTCACCTACATCACACCGTTCCTGACCGGGGTGTCCGGTTTCTCTCCGCGTGGCGTGACGGGTGTGCTGTTTTCGGCCGGACTGGGCCTGACCATCGGCAACCTCGCCGGCGGTCATCTTGCCGATCGGAGTCCGATGGCGACGATCATCGGCAGCTTCCTCGGCATCGTGGCCGCCTTGCTGGCCCTGGCGGCCGTCGCGCACGATCCCGTTCTGACCGTTCCCGTGATGGTCCTCTGGTCAGGACTCGTCTTCGCGCTGGTTTCGCCGCTGCAGATCTGGGTTGTCGAAGCCGCGACCGATGCGCCGAACCTCGCCTCCACGCTCAACCAGGGCGCATTCAACCTCGGCAATGCCGTCGGCGCCTGGATCGGTGGTACCGCTCTGACCCTCGGCGCGAGCTACCGCGAGCTTCCGTTGATCGCCGCGGCGATGTCCCTCGCCGGGCTCGGCCTGGTCCTCACCGCGGTCAGCCGCCGTCGCCACGAAGTTGCGTCGGCTTCCGCGCCCGGGGCCTGAACAATCAGTCGGCCCGAACGAGGTCGCCCAGCAGGCTGGCGGCCACGGTCGCCTTGGAGACGGTGAGGCCGGACGCACCGATCGCGTCCACCGCGTCGCGGATCCGGGCCAGCGGAGCGCCGCGCGCCTTCACCCAAGCCTCCACCGCGTCGGGGCCCGCGCCCAGATCCGCCACCACCTCGGCGGTGAGTTTGCGATGGGCGGCGGCGATGCCGGCGACCGCGCGCTCCAGCGCGACGCGGTCGAACGTGTCGGCCACCGGCACAGTCCGCGCTGCGGCCGCCAGATCGTCGAGCCGGAAGGCATGCTCCAGGGCGAAATGGGTCGCGGCCACCTCAGCGACCGGTCGGCCACTCGCCTCTGCGACGCGGACGACATCGGGTGCGGATCCGAGCGCGGTGAGCGAGGCCAGCCGCCGGGCCTGGGCCGGGGCCATGCCGTGCCCCGTCAGTTCCGCCTCGCGGGCGTCGATGGCTGCGCGGGCCTCATCCCCGAGCACCTCGGGCAGCGCCGCCTCGACGGCGGCAATGCCGTCCCGGTAGCGGGCGACCATGGGGGCGAGCCCTCCGCTCAGATCGAGGTTGCGGATGAACCAGACGATCCGGTTCAGCAGCAGATCCTGCACCTCCGCATAGAGATCGAGCTGCTCCCGCCCCGAAACGCGGCCCGCCAGACCGTCGATGGCAAGGTTCAGCTCCATCAGCCCGAAGGCGTCCCGGGTCATCGCGTAGGCCTTGGCGATGATCGCGGCGTCGGCGCCGGTGCCGTCCACGAGCCGTGTCACCAGCGAGGGCCCGCCGCGGTTGACGATGATGTTGGCGAGCGCCGTGGCGATGATCTCGCGGCGCAAGCGGTGTGCCTTCACGGCGTCCGGGAAGCGCTCGCGCAGGGCCTTCGGGAAGTAGCGCTGCAGCTCCCGGTCGAAATAGGGATCGTTCGGCACGGTGCTGTCGAGGATGGCGTCGTGCAGAGACAGCTTCGCGTAGGCGAGCAGCACCGCGTATTCCGGCCGGGTCAGGCCCTCGTTCCGGCGCATGCGTTCGGTGAGCGTGGCGTCGTCGGGAAGAAACTCCACCGTCCGGTCGAGGCGGCCTTCCGCCTCCAGCGCCTGCATGGTCCGCATGGCGAAGCCGGTCTCGCCGAGTCCGCCGCGCTGGGCGAGCGACAGGGCGAGGGTCTGCAACTCGTTGTTGCGGAGGACCAGACGTCCGACCTCGTCGGTCATATCGGCGAGCAGGGCGTTGCGCGCCTCGTAGCTCAGCCGGCCGTCCCGCTCCGGCGTCATGAGGGCGATCTTGATGTTCACCTCGACATCCGAGGTGTTCACGCCGGCGGAGTTGTCGATGGCGTCGGTGTTCAGCCGGACGCCCGCGCGCGCCGCCTCGATTCGTCCGCGCTGCGTCAGGCCGAGATTGGCACCTTCGCCGACGACCTTCGCGCGCAGCTCCGCCCCGGTGATCCGGACGGCGTCGTTGGCGCGATCGCCGGCATCCTCGTCGGTCTCGGTGGTCGCGCGAACATAGGTTCCGATACCGCCGAACCACAGGAGGTCGGCCGGCGCCTTCAGGATCGCCTGCATCAGTTCGGTCGGCGTCGCCTCGGCGCGGTCGAAACCGAGGGCGGCCCGGACCGCCGCGGAGAGCGGGACCGTCTTCAGGCTGCGCGAGAACACGCCGCCTCCCTCCGAGATCAGGCTCTTGTCGTAATCCGCCCAGGAGGACCGCCCCAGATCGAACAGCCGCCGCCGCTCGACGAAGCTCGTGGCCGCATCCGGGTCCGGATCGAGAAAGATGTCGCGGTGGTCGAAGGCGGCGATGAGGCGGATGCTTTTCGAGAGCAGCATGCCGTTGCCGAACACGTCCCCCGACATGTCGCCGACGCCGACCGTGGCGATCGGATCGGTCTGCACGTCCACGTCGATCTCGCGGAAATGCCGGCGCACGGCCTCCCAGGCGCCGCGGGCGGTGATGCCCATGCCCTTGTGGTCGTAGCCCTGGCTGCCGCCGGACGCGAAGGCGTCACCCAGCCAGTGACCCTTCTCGAGGGAAAGCGCGTTGGCGATGTCCGAAAACGTGGCGGTGCCCTTGTCGGCGGCGACCACGAGATAGGCGTCATCGGGATCGTGCCGCACCGTGTCCGGCGGCGGCACGATGGCGTTGTCGACGATGTTGTCGGTGAGTTCCAGAAGGGTCCGGATGAAGATCCGGTAGCTCTCGGTGCCCTCCTGCATCCAGGCGGCGCGGTCTGACGCCGGGGGCAGGCGCTTCGGGAAGAAGCCGCCCTTGGCGCCCACCGGCACGATCACGGCGTTCTTCACCTGCTGAGCTTTCACCAGCCCGAGGATTTCTGTGCGGAAATCTTCCGGCCGGTCAGACCAGCGTAGGCCGCCGCGGGCGACATAGCCGAAGCGCAGGTGCACGCCCTCGACGCGGGGGGCGTAGACGAAAATCTCGAAGAGGGGCCTCGGCAGCGGCATCGCCGTCACCCGGGCGCAGGCGAACTTGAAGCTGATCGTCTCGCGGGGATGGCCGTCGGCACCGCTCTGGAAGAAGTTGGTCCGCACCGCGGCCTCGACGAGGTTCACAAACCGGCGCAGGATCCGGTCGTCGTCGAGGCTGGTGACCTCGCCGAGCGCGGTCTCGATGCCGGCGCGTATCTCGGCCTCTCTGGCGGCCCTGTCGCCGAGGAGTGCCGGATCGAACCGGGCGCGGAACAGGGCGACGATGTCCCGCGTGATCCCGGCATGCCGGCTCAGCGTACCGGCGAGATAGTCCTGTCCGTACCGGATGCGCAGCTGACGCAGGTAGCGACCGAGCGCCCGGAGGAGGGCGGCCTCCCGCCAGGGGAGGGCGGCTTCGAGGACGAGGCGGTTGTAGCCATCGGATTCCGCGGTTCCGTCGGCGATGGCGAGCATCGCAGACTCGAGAGGCCGTTCCAGGGCGTCGAGATCGATCGCGACACCGGTGGCGCGCTCGATCAGCATGTCGTGCAGCCAGATTCGGGCGCCGTCTTCGACCCCTGTCGGCACGACCCGATAGGTGCGCTCGTTGATGACGCGGAAGCCGAGATTCTCCAGGCCGGGCACCCGGTCGGACAAGGCGATGGCGGCGCCCCGCGAGAAGACCTTCAGCCGGACCTGCGCGGCCGAGTCGCTCTGTCGGCGGCCGAGCTGCACGGCCCGCGGCTGGCTGTCGCCGAGGCGCTCGAGGATCGCCACGTCGGCGACTGCGACCTCCGGCTGGAAATTGTCCCGGTAGGCGGCCGAGAACGCGTCGCCGTAGCGGGCGGCCAGCATGCGCGCCTGGTCGCCGCCGTGAGCCTCCGCGAGCGCCTCGCGCAATGCGTCGCCCCAGGTCCGGACCAGGGCGGTGATGCCGGCTTCGAGGGCCGCTGGGTCCTGCTCCGGGCTGCCCGTGTCGGACAGGCCGATGATGTAGTGGATCCGGGCGAGGGAGCCCTCCGGATAGTCCGGGTGGGCGGCACTCAGCCGGCCGCCATAGGCCTCGGCGAGGTAGGTGCCGATCCGGCCTCGTACCGCAGAATCGTAGCGGTCCTTCGGAACGTAGACGAGGAGCGACACGAAGCGGCCGAACCGGTCCGGGCGCGAGAGCACGCGCACCCGCGGCCTGTCGGCCAGGGCTGCGATGGCCAGGGTGAACCGGTAGAGCCGCTCGATGTCGATCTGGAACAGATCGTCGCGCGGATAGCTCTCCAGTACCGCGAGGAGGCTTCGCCCGGCATGGCTCGTCGGGTCGAGACCGGCGCGCTGGACCACCGCCTCCACCTTCCGGCGCAGGACCGGAACCTCGCGGGCGGGGCTGGTATAGGCCGACGCTGTGAACAGGCCGACGATCCGCACCTCACCGGACAGCTTCCCGAGCCCGGAGAAGAGCTTGACGCCCACATAGTCCAGGAAGGCGGAGCGGTGGACGCGGGATTTCACACTCGCCTTCGTGATGATGAGGGGCTGCGGCTCCTCCAGGAAGGCGAGAATCTCGGGGGTGTAGTCCACGGGGGTCCGGCCCCGGCGCAGGGGCGTGGCGCCGGGATCGCGCAGCACGCCGAGGCTCGACCCCTCGACCAGGGGATGCCCCTCACCATCGATACCGTGCTGCTGCATGCCGAGGAGCAGGAATTGGCCCTCTGTCAGCCACTCCAGAAAAGCGCGTGCTTCCTCGGTCTCGCTTTCGGGCATCGGCGTCGGGGCGCGGCCGAGATCGGTCGCGAGTTCCGCAACGCGCGTCAGCATGGCGTCGTGATCGTCGGTCGCCAGAGCGACGTCCCGGTAGACCGCCGCGAGGGCGTCCAGCAGCCGCTCGCCGGCCTCGGCCGCCAGCCGGTCGAGGTGGATGTGGATGAAGCTCTCGCGCGCCAAGCTGCCCTGGGCATCGGCCGTCGTTTCGCCGACGACCCGTATCAGACCGCCGCCGCCATCCCGCTCGATGCCGAGAATCGGGTGCGCGACGAGGTGCGGGGACAGGCCCTGCTCGGTCAGTTCGGCGAGGGTCGAGTCGAGGAGGAAGGGCCGGTTGTCGTTGACGACTTCGAGGATCGTCATCTCGCGCGCCCGGCCACCGCGGACGAGGGCCCCCTCGCTGAGGCGCAACCGTGCCGGTTCACCGGGCCGGCGCGGCTCAGCCAGGAAGGCACGGGCGCGCGCGGCGAGATCGGCGAGAGTCCCCGCGTCGTAGGACGCCAGATCCTCCGGTGTCACGCGGCCGAATAGGTCGCGCACGAAGCCGCCCGGTCCGCCCTGCTCGGTCACGATGTCGGCGGCCGCCTCGATCAGTCCCGTTCGGGCCGTCTTCTGCTCCGAGGAAGACAAGGCCGTGGCGGTTTCGAGTGTCATCGCGCGTCTCCCGAACCGGGTCACTCGCCCAACCGATAGCAGCGTCTTCCGCCGTGTCGATGACACCCCCGCCGGTTTGCCGGCCCGCCAGTATCGATCGGCGCAAACCGTCAGGCTCACCGCAGATGCGCCTTGCCGCCAAAGGGAAGGGTGTATATGCACATATTATGGCCGACATTCATTCCGGCGATGGTCCTCAAGAGCTCTGCACCTGCTCAGCCCTGCGGCGGGCGACACGGGCGGTGACCACGACCTACGACGCCGCGTTGCGGCCGGTGGGCTTGCGCGTGACGCAGTTCGCGATCCTGCGCCTGCTGCAGAGGCTCGGACCGACGCCGGTGACGCGACTTGCCGCGGAGGCGGCCCTGGAGCGGACCACGATGGGCCGCAACCTCGATCCGCTGGAGCGTCGCGGCCTCGTGCGAATCGCGCCCGGCGCGGCCGACGCCCGCGAGCGCGTGGTCGTGCTGACCGAGGCCGGCGGCGAGGCGATCGCGGCGGCGACGCCGTACTGGCGCGACGCCCAGGCGCGCATCAACGCCCGGGTCGAGCCAGCGGCCGTGGCCGCCCTCGCCGACGCCCTGACCTCCGTCTCCTGACCGATCCGCCGCAATCCGCCCTTTCCAGAGGCCGTTCATGTCCGTCATCGCCGACACGCACGCCAAGCCGCCGCTGCATTATGCCTGGATCATCGCCGCGGTGACCTTCCTGGTGCTGCTCGTCGGCGCCGGAGTCCGGGCCACCCCGAGCGTGTTGATCGTGCCGTGGGAGCGGGAATTCGGCTGGACCGCGGCGACGATCGGCGTCGGCATCGCGCTCAACATCTTCCTGTACGGGATGATCGGGCCCTTCGCGGTCGCCATCATCGAGCGGTTCGGGCTGCGGCGCTGCATCTGTGGCGCGCTCCTCATCCTGGCGCTCGGCACCGCCGCAACGAGCCTCATGACCGCGCCCTGGCAGATGGTGCTGCTGTGGGGCATCGTCGTCGGGTCGGGCTCCGGCATGGTCGCCAACGTCCTCGGCGCCACCGTGGCGGGACGCTGGTTCGCCAAGCGGCGCGGTCTCGTGCTCGGCATGCTGACGGCGAGCAGCGCCACCGGGCAGCTCGTCTTCCTGCCGATGCTCGCCTCCCTCGCGGTCGGCCAGGGCTGGCGCTCGGTCTCCCTGGTGGTCGCGGCCGCGACCCTGGCCCTGATCCCGCTGGTGGCCCTGCTGATGCGGGATCGCCCGGCCGATCTCGGCCTGCCCCGCTACGGCGAGACCGTGGTGACGCCGACGCCGGTCCTCACCGAGAATCCGGCCCTGCGGGCGCTGCGCGGCCTGCGGATCGGACTGCGCTCCCGGGATTTCTGGCTGCTCGCCGGCACGTTCTTCATCTGCGGCGCCTCTACCAACGGCCTGGTCGGCACGCATCTGATCCCGGCCTGTATCGATCACGGCATCGCCGAAGTGACGGCTGCCGGCCTGTTGGCCCTCATGGGGATCTGCGACCTGATCGGCACCACGGCTTCGGGCTGGCTCACCGACCGGTTCGACTCGCGCAAGCTGCTCGCGTGGTATTACGGCCTGCGCGGCCTCTCGCTGATCTTTCTGCCCTATTCCTTCGACTTCAGCTTCTACGGCCTGTCCCTCTTCGCGGTGTTCTACGGGCTCGACTGGATCGCCACCGTGCCACCCACCGTGCAGCTGGCCGGCAAGTCGTTCGGCGAAGATAACGCGGCCCTGATGTTCGGCTGGATCGCGGCAGCTCACCAGATCGGTGCGGCTTCCGCAGCCTGGCTCGGCGGGATGATCCGCACCGAGAGCGGCACCTATTTCGGCGCCTTCATCTCGGCCGGCCTGCTCTGCCTCGTTGCCGCTCTCATGGCGACCTTCGTGGGCCGCAAGCCGGCCGCGCCGGCCCTGCATCCGCTGCCGGCCTGAACTGCGCTGGGTGAGCGCGGTCGTCATAAGTGCGCCGCGAAGGAGGAGCCCTGATCGGCTCCTCCCAGCGCATCCCGAGAGCCCGTTTTGACAGTCGCGATCCGGCCCCTGCCGCCGGTCCAGGAGGTCCGGACCCCGCGCCCCTGGTCCGGACCGGGATTTGCCGAGTTCGTCGCCATCATCGCGCTGATGATGGCGGTGACGGCCATCTCGATCGACAATCTGTTGCCGGCCTTCCCGGCCATCGAGGCGCGGTTCGGAGTGCCGGATCCGAACCGGCTGCAACTCCTCGTCTACGTCTACATGATCGGCTTCGGCTTCGCGCAGATCGTCTACGGACCGGTCTCCGATGCCCTCGGCCGGCGCCCGGTGCTGCTCGCAAGCCTCGCCGTCTACGTGGTCGGCTGCGGGCTCGCGATGATGGCGCCGAGCTTCGGCTGGCTGCTGGCCGCGCGGATCATCCAGGGCATCGGTGCAGCCGGCGGGCGCGTTCTCTCGGTGGCGATCGTGCGCGACCGCTTCGCCGGCCGGGAGATGGCGAGCGTGATGTCGTTCACCATGATGGTGTTCCTGATCGTCCCGATGATCGCGCCGGCGATCGGCGGCATGATGCTGGCGCTGGGCTCCTGGGTCTATGTCTTCGTCTCGATGCTGGTCCTGGCCTTCTGGCTGACCGTCTGGTTCTCCCTGCGCATGCCCGAGACGCTGCACCCGGAATACCGCCGGCCGCTCTCGCCCGCCGCCACCTGGGAGGCGATCCGCCTGACCCTGAAGACCCGCGTCGCCGTCGGTTATGCCACCGCGCTCGGCCTGATGACCGGGTGCATCATGGGCTACGTCGGCTCGGCCCAGCAGCTTTTCGACACCGGCCTGTATCACCTCGGCCCGCTTTTTCCCCTGGCCTTCGGGCTCGTGGCCGGCGCCATGGGCGTCGCGACGCTGATCAACGCCCGCGTCGTCCGGCGGCTCGGGATGCGGGCGATGTCGCACAGTGGCGTCATCGCCTTCACGTTGGTGGGGCTCGTGCAGATCGCCGCCGGGCTCGCCTATCATGGGCATCCGCCGCTCGCGCTGTTCCTGTCGATCCTGGCGGTCAACCAGTTCCTGATCAGCTTCGCGATGCCGAACTTCAACGCGCTCGCGCTCGAGCCGCTCGGGGCCATCGCCGGCACGGCCTCGTCGTTCCTCGGCTTCTACACGACGATCCTGGGCGCCTTCTGCGGCTTCCTGATCGGACAGGCCTTCGACGGCAGCGTCATGCCGGTGGCTGTCGGCTATGCGAGCCTCGGTGCATTGTCGTTGCTCGTGGTGGCCTGGACGGAGCGCGGCCGGCTGTTCCGCGGCGGCGTCGGCGGCTGATCCGGACGCCTTAACGCGGTCTTCAGCGGGAAGGCGTCAAGCTCCACGCCTGATCCCAGCCGACCGGACCCGCCCATGCTTGCCCGCGCCCAGGACGGAACCCTCCTCGCTGCGCGTCTGCTGCTCGCCGCCGCGCTCCTGCCGACCGGCATCGCGCGGGCGCTCAACGTCTCGGGCTTCGCGCTGACGCTTGCCGGCGCCGGCATGCCCTTCCCGAACGGTGTCGCCACGGCCGCCGTCGTGGTGCAGGTCTTCGGCCCGCTGGCGCTCATCCTCGGCGTGCTGCCGCGGCTGACCGGTCTGGCGCTCGCCGTCTTCGCCGCCGTGACGGCCTTCGTGCTCCATCCGTTCTGGCACTACGTCGGACCCGCCGCGATCGCCGAGCGCACGCTGATGCTCGCCGATCTCGGTCTCGCGGGCGGATTCCTCATGTACGCCCTGAGCGGCCCGGGCGCCCTGAGCTGGCAGGGCTGGGGTGCCGGAAACCGCGCCCCGGCGCCGAGCCCGAAGCCCGCATCCGCGAAGGCGTCCGGCAAGGCCGCCGCGTCGCGGGGCGGAGGCAAGCGGGCGGCCGGGCGCCCGCCCGCCCGGGCTGCCGCCTGATCAGCCGTGGCGGGGCCTCATCTCGGCGGTCGCGGACGGCGGCGCTGCGACCCTCTTGCGCCCGGAGATCTCCGCGCCGGCATCGTGCGACAGATTGCGGAACGCCAGAACGGAGGCTGCCGAGATCACCGCCACGGCGAAGAAGGCCGGCCCGAAATCGGCGGCCGCGATCTGCGTTCGGCCATGCCAATGGGCCGTTCCTTCCAGGGCCAGCGCGCCGAGCGTTACGCCGAGACTCAGCGACAATTGCTGGCAGACGCTGGCGAAGCTCGTGGCCGCGCTCATCTCGCGCGATTCGAGGTCGGCATACGCGATGGCGTTGATGCAGGTGAACTGGATCGAGCGCGCGCAGCCGCCGATGAACAGCAGGCCCACCATGATCCAGTGCGGCGTCTGCGCCGTGTAGAACCCGTTCACCGCCAGAAAGGCCGACGCCAGCACGGCGTTCCAGACCATCAGCGCGCGGAATCCGGTGCGGCGCAGGATCCGCGGACCCAGGGTCTTCACGAACATCGCGCCGGCTGCCGCCGCGAAGGTGATCAGGCCGGACTGCAGGGCATCGAGGCCGAAGCCGACCTGCAGCATCAGCGGCAGCAGGAACGGGATCGCGCCGGTGCCGATCCGGAACAGGCTGCCGCCGAGCACGGCGACGCGGAAGGTCGGCCGCTGCATCAGGTCGAGGCGCACGATCGGGTGGGCGATCCGCCTGGCATGCGCCCAGTAGAGCGGCAGCAGGATCGCGCCCGCTGCGAGGCAGCCCCAGGAGATCGTGGCCGGCAGCAGATGTCGGCCCAGCGAGGCCAGCCCGAGCATCAGCGCCGCCAGCCCGGTGCCGAGCAGGGCGAAGCCGAGCAGGTCGAGGGGCGGCCGTTCCGCCTCGCGGATGTCCTCGAAGTACAGGCTCGCCAGCACGATCCCGGCACAGCCGATCGGCAGGTTGATGAAGAAGATCCACCGCCAGTCGAACCATGTCGTGATCAGGCCGCCGACCGGCGGCCCCAGTACCGGGCCGACGAGAGCCGGAAAGGTGAGATAGGCGAGGGCGGTGACGAGCTGCGATTTCGGCACGCTGCGCAGGACCACGAGCCGCCCGACCGGCACCATCATGGCGCCGCCCATCCCCTGGAGGAACCGCGCGGCGACGAACCACGCGAGCCCGTTCGCGGCCGCACAGGCCAGCGAGCCCGCCATGAACACCACGAGGGCCGCGCGGAACACGGTCCGCGACCCGTAGCGGTCGGCCATCCAGCCGCTCACCGGGATGAAGATCGCGAGGCTGACCAGATAGGAGGTCAGCGCGAGCTTGAGGGCGATCGGGTCCTCATGGAGACTCGCCGCGATGCTCGGGAGCGCCGTGGCGATCACCGTGGAATCGGTGTTCTCCATGAACAGGGCGGTGGCGACCGTCAGCGGGACGATCCAGAGCGGTCTTTGAGCGGTCGCAGGCATCACACAGCAGACGCGTGTCGCGCCGCCGCGGTTGCACGGCAGCGCGGCCACCTCGCACCCTCGTGTTTCGCGAATGTATCCATCGTGCAACAGAGGTTGAGCCGCGGCGCGGAGCCACCTTTTTTGCGGGTGCGCCAATGGCTAAGTTTCCATCACGCGTCCGTGAGGCCGCTCCAGCCGGCCCGGGGCCGGCGCGCGAGGATTTCGATGCAGCCCAGCCCCAGCAAGGTCCGCTCCGTGGCGCGGATCGCCGCCGGCGTCGCCCTTCTCTCGATGGTCGCCGCCTGCGGCACCGTCCTGCTCAACGATCGCGGCTCGCTGACGCGCTACGACCGGCTGAAGTCCAGCGATCAGGTCGCCTCGGCCTCGCGGATCTACGTCGACCGGCCCGCGCTGGCGAAAGCGCGCACGGTCCGCATCATCCCGACGGTGTTTCACGCTGACGTCTCCGGTGCAGCGCCCCTGACCGCGGCCGAGCGCCGGCTCATCGCGAACGCCGCCGACCGGGCGCTCTGCTATGACCTGTCGCTGAAGTACGACATCGTCACCAGCCGCGACGCGGATCTGACCGTGCGCGCGCAGGTCACCCGCGTGGATCCGACGGATCTCCTCGGCGCCGGCGCGACCATCGCGGGCTCGGCGGGCGTGACCGTGGCCTCGCAGCTGGGTCTCAGCTTCGCGGAGGGGGTCGGGCGCGTGCCGATCCCGCGGGTGCCGATCGGGCTCGGGAGCCTGACCGTCGAGGCCGAGGCTCTGGACCGGCGTCGCGAGCAGCGGGCCGCCATAGTCTGGGGCGGAGCGGCGAACTCCTTCACCAGCCAGCCGCGCTTCTCCCGCGCCAGCGACGCCTACGACCTCGCCGGCGAGTTCGGCCAGGATTTCGGCTACATGCTGGCGACCGGCGAGGACCCGTTCACGGCCCCCAACACGCTGCCGACCTGGGACCGGATCCGCGTCACGACGCTCGGTGAGGCGCCGCTGGACCCCGATTGCGAGGCCTTCGGCCGCGCGCCCGGCATCGACGGCATGCTCGGCGATTATATCGGCCTGCCGCCCGAATATACCGACAAGGGGCCGGCCACGCCGGCCATGCGCTAGGGCGCACGCCGCCAACCCGGTCTTCGCGGGCGAAGCAATCCACGACGGCGCCACACGCGAAGGCGCCGCACTCTTTCGCTTGGCTTCATCCGAGACGAAGGTGGGCTGACGGTTGCGATCAACCGTCGCGGGGACTGCGCGCACCGCCTCGCGACCCGACCGGACGTGGATAAGCCGCGAGCCCTGCGTGTTTTTGGGTTGCGACGCGTCGCGCGCGCATTGGCGCCGTCGCGGAGCCCGTGATACTGGCACTTGCCAACCCGATCCCGCAGCGCGATCCCTGCGCGCCCCCGTCCGAGGAAAGTTGGCACATGGCCCGAGTAGAAACCGCATCGATCATCGAGGGCCTCACCTTCGACGATGTGCTCCTGCGGCCCGCCGCCTCCTCGGTGATGCCCACCGAAGTGAACGTGGCCTCCCGGCTCACCCGCACGATCCCCCTGAACCTGCCGATCCTGGCCTCGGCCATGGACACGGTGACGGAAGCCCCGATGGCCATCGCCATGGCGGCCAATGGCGGCATGGGCGTCATCCACCGCAACCTGGAGCCGCCGGAGCAGGCCGAGCAGGTCCGCCTCGTCAAGAAGTACGAGTCCGGCATGGTGATGAATCCCATCACCATCCATCCCGACGAGACGCTGGCCGACGCCTTCGAGGTGATGAAGCTCAACCGGATCTCCGGCATTCCGGTGGTCGAGCGCGGCCCGAACGGCTCGCGGGGCAAGCTCGTCGGCATCCTCACCAATCGCGACGTCCGCTTCGCGACGAATTCGGCCCAGCCGGTTGCCGAGCTCATGACCCGCGACCGCCTGATCACGGTCCGCGAGGGCGTGACCCAGGACGAGGCCAAGCGCCTGCTCCACCAGTTCCGGATCGAGAAGCTGCTGGTCGTCGACGACCATTACCGGTGCATCGGCCTGATCACCGTCAAGGATATCGAGAAGCGGGTCGCCTACCCGCACGCCGTCAAGGACGAGCAGGGTCGCCTGCGGGTCGCCGCCGCCACGACGACCGGTGACAGCGGCTTCGAGCGGGCCGAGCGCCTGATCGACGCCGGCTGCGACGTCATCGTGGTCGACACCGCCCACGGCCACTCGATCAAGGTCCTCGACGCCGTCGCCCGGGTGAAGCAGCTCTCGAACGCCGTGCAGGTCATCGCCGGCAACGTGGCAACGCGGGACGGCGCCAAGGCGTTGATCGATGCCGGCGCGGACGCCATTAAGGTCGGCATCGGGCCGGGCTCGATCTGCACCACCCGCATCGTCGCGGGCGTCGGCGTGCCGCAGCTCACCGCCCTGATGGAGGCCGTCGAGGCCGCCAGCGAGGCCGGCATTCCGGTTATCGCCGACGGCGGCATCAAGTATTCCGGCGACCTCGCCAAGGCGATCGCGGCCGGTGCCTCCGTGGCGATGCTCGGCTCGCTGCTCGCCGGCACCGACGAGGCGCCGGGCGAGGTGTTCCTCTACCAGGGCCGCTCGTACAAGTCGTACCGGGGCATGGGCTCGGTGGGCGCCATGGCCCGCGGCTCGGCCGATCGCTACTTCCAGGCCGAGGTGAACGACACCCACAAGCTCGTGCCGGAGGGCATCGAGGGGCAGGTCCCCTACAAGGGCCCCGTGGGCAACGTCCTGCACCAGCTCGCCGGCGGCCTGCGCGCCGCCATGGGCTATGTCGGCGGCGCCACGATCCCCGAGTTCCAGGAGCGGGCGCAGTTCATCCGCATCACCAATGCCGGCCTGCGCGAGAGCCACGTCCACGACGTGACGATCACCCGCGAGAGCCCGAACTACCCGTCGCGGACCTGAGGGACCGATGCGCACGCTGATCGTCGGGGCCGGCGCGACCGGCGGCTATTACGGAGCGCGCCTCGCCGAGGCGGGGGCCGACGTGACCTTCCTGGTCCGGCCGGCCCGGGCGGCGAAGCTCGCCGCGGACGGCCTGAACGTCCGCTCCCCGCTCGGCGATCTGCACCTGCCCGATCCGCCCACCGTGACGGCCGACCGTCTGGTCGAGGCCGGGCGGTTCGACCTGATCCTGTTGTCCTGCAAGGCCTACGACCTCGACAGCGCCATCTCGGATCTGGCGCCGGCGGTGGGGGCGGACACGGCGATCCTGCCCGTGCTGAACGGCATGTCGCATCTCGACGCGCTCGACGCCCGGTTCGGCGCCGAGCGCGTGCTTGGCGGCTCCTGCGCCATCGCGGCGACGGTCGCGCCGGATGGTGCGATCCGCCACATGAGCGAACTGTGCAGCATCACTTACGGCGAGCGGGACGGGTCGCGCTCGGCGCGGATCGAGGCTGTCGACGCCATGATGCGCGGCCTGAAGTTCCAGCCGCGCCTGAGCGACGTGATCCTGCAGGAGATGTGGGAGAAATGGGTGTTCCTGGCGACGCTCGCCGGAGCGACCACGCTGATGCGCGCCGCGGTCGGCGACATCGTGGCGGCACCCGAGGGGACCGCCCTGATCGAAGCGCTCCATGCCGAATGCACGATCGTGGCCGCGGCGAGCGGCTTCGAGCCGCGCGCCATCGTGGCCGAGCGGGCGCGGGCGCAGCTGACGGCGGCCGGATCCACCTTCACGGCCTCGATGCTGCGCGACATCGAGAGCAAGGGTCGGATCGAGGCGGATCACGTGATCGGCGACCTGATCGCCCGCGGCCAGCGGCTTGCGCCGGAGGTTTCGTTCCCGGTCCTGACCGCGGTCTATACCGGCCTCAAGGCCTACGAGGCTCGGCGGGCGCGGGAAACGGCCTGAGCCGCGCCCCGCGCTGACGTCTCAGTAGCGGCCGGGGGGCGGCGCGGGCGGCGTGCCGTATTCCAGCTGCGTCTTGGCATCGACCCGCGGACGCGGCGGCGGCGTCAGGTCCGGCTGTGCGGCGGGGGCGCTCGCGCAGGCGGCGAGGGAGGCGGTCACCAGGGCCGCGAGGGCGACGCGTACAATGGACGTCATGGGCTGAGGTACTCCCGGTATGCGCCCGGCGGCGGACCACACTGGTCCGGGACGGGCGGATGCCATACGACACGTGGCGGCCCGCACGGCGGCCCAACCGCGGCACGATCTGCGCCCCGAAGGTGCAGGAAGCTCGGCCGTATCGTGGCGGCATCGTGGGCCAAGCGTGGCCGTTTCGCGTCGTCGCCGACCCATTCCGGAGGATCCGACCCCTGACTCCCGCCGCTCGCTGCTCCGCCGCCATCGAAGTCCTGACCGATATCGCCGAGCGTCGCCGGCCGGCCGCCGACGCCCTCAAGGACTGGGGCCTCGCCCATCGTTTCGCCGGTTCGGGTGACCGTGCGGGCATCGCCAGCCTCGTCTACGATGCTCTGCGGCGCCGGGCTTCGGCGGCCTGGATCATGGGCGCGGAGACGCCGCGCGCCATCCTGATCGGCACGCTGCGACTCCAGCAGGGCCTCGCCGCCGCTTCGGTGGCGGCGTTGTTCACGGGGGAGCGCTTCGCGCCCGCACCCCTCAGCGACGACGAGCGCGCGCGCCTCGACGGTGGGACGCTGCACGACGCTCCTCCCGAAGTCGCGGGCGACGCCCCGGCCTTCGTGCTTCCGGATCTTGCGGCCACGCTCGGCGACGAGCTCGTCCCGGAGCTGAAGGCGCTGGCGCGGCGGGCCCCCCTCGATATCCGGGTGAACGCCCTGCGCGGCGACCGCGACGCGGTGTTGCCGGCGCTGACGGCCTTCGATGCCGCGCCGACACCCCACGCGCCGGCGGGTCTGCGCATTCCGATCGGTGCCGATGGGCGTGGTCCGGCGCTCCACGTGGAGGCGGAGTTCCTGGACGGCTGGTACGAGATCCAGGACGAAGGATCGCAGCTCGCCGCACTCCTGGCCGCCCCCCGGGCCGGCGAGATCATCGTCGACCTATGCGCCGGCGGTGGCGGCAAGACCCTGGCCCTGGCGGCCGAGACCCGGAACGAGGCCCGACTGATCGCCACCGATGGCGATCCGCGCCGGCTCGCGCCGATCCACGAACGCCTGCGCCGGTCCGGCGCGGTGGCCGAGGTGCGGACCCCGCGGAGCGGCAAGGCACGGGCCGACGTGCTGGAGGATCTCGACGGTAAAGTCGATCGGGTCGTGGTCGATGCGCCCTGCACCGGATCCGGGACGTGGCGCCGGAATCCGGACGCCAAATGGCGCCTGCGGCCGGGAAGCCTCGCGCTGCGCACCGCCGAACAGGCGCAGGTCCTGGACCGGGCGGCGCGGCTCGTCAAGCCCGGCGGCCGGATCGTCTACATCACCTGCTCGCTGCTGTCGGCGGAGAACGACGCAGCCGTGTCCGGTCTGCTCTCGCGCTGGCGCGGTCGCTTCGACGTCGTCCCGGCGGAGGAGGTGCTGGCGGCAGGACCGGATTCGCTCCGGGCGGCGGTGCGGAGAACCGCTCACGGGATCCAGATGAGCCCGCTTCGGACCGGGACCGACGGTTTTTATGTCGCGATCATCGCGCGCAAGGCCTGACGCGCGCGGACACCACGGAACCTAAGGCGGTTGCCGGGGCGTTTGACCCGCTCACCTTAAGGAGTCGGGACCGCCGACGGGCGGCCCCGTGCGCGGCTTGATCAGAGGGGATGCCCTTGCGGCTCGACCGCCGTTTCCTGCTCGCGGGCCTCGGAAGCGTCCTGGGCCTTCGCACCGCCCGCGCGGAGGTCCCCGGGGAGACAGCGCCCCAGCCGGCGCCGCACGAGGCGGTCCGGGCGCTTCCGCGCTCCCTGCCCGGCGCGGATCTGCAGGTGATCGATCTGTGGCCCGGCGAAGCGCCCGGCGGCGGCGACGGGCCGAAGGCGGACGGTTATCGCTACGTCGAGGGCCGGTTCGGGGACATCACCCGGGTGTCGCGGCCCTGTTTGCTGGTCATGCGACCGGCCAATCCGAATGGCGCCGCCATGATCGTCGCCGCGGGTGGCGGATACGAGTTCATCTCGCTCGGCAACGAGGGCGTGCCGGTCGGACGGGTCCTGAACGCCGCCGGGATCACGGTCTTCCTCCTCGTCTACCGACTGCCGGCGGAGGGCTGGGGTTCGGGACCGGACGCGCCGCGGCAGGACGCCCAGCGCGCCCTGCGGCTCGTCCGGGCGCGCGGCGCGGAGTTCGGCATCGATCCCGGCAGGGTCGGCGTCCTCGGGTTCTCGGCGGGCGGCCACCTGATGGGCGAGACCGCGGTGGGCAGCGCCCGGGACCTGTACGCGGGCATCGACACCGCCGATGCCCTGCCGATCCGGCCGGCGCTGGCCGGGCTGATCTACCCGGTCATCACCATGCGCAAGCCGTTCGACCGGACCGCGACCCGCCGCATCCTGGTCGGCGACGACGTCACCCCCGACGAGATGAAGACCTACTCGGTGGACCTGCAGGTCGGGCCCGAGACGCCGCCGACCTTCCTGGTTCAGGCCATCGACGATCCAATCGCCGTGGCCGACCATCCGCTGCTGATGTTCTCGGCCCTGCGGAAGGCGCGGGTTCCGGCCGAGTTGCACCTGTTCGAGCGCGGCGGCCACGGGTTCGGCCTCGGTGCGCCCGGTACCCCCGTGGCGGCGTGGCCCGGCCTGTTCCTGGCCTGGATCCGCCTGCACGGCTTCCTGCGCGCCTGACCGCTTACTCCTCGCGGGCCTGGATCCTGGGCAGCTTGGCCACCTTCGGCCGGCTGGTTCGGAACTGACCTCGCTCCACAGCGACGAAGACCACGATGGCGATGGCGACGGTCGTCAGCCACCACACCGCCGTCAGCCCCACGCTCAGGCAGGCCACCGTGAAGGCAGCCGCGAAGCAGCCCATCGCCCCCGGCACCAGGGCCGGCCCGTCCCGCCCAGCCCGCCGAATCGATGCGTACAGGGCGAAGGCGGCGGCCAGCGCACCGACGATCCCGAGCTCGTACCAGAACTCGAACAACGCCGTGGTCGGAGCATTGGCCGGCAGGAGGCCGACCAGGCGGCCGCGCAGGGCCGTCTCGAAGCCGTGCCCGGTGATCAGCCGCACCGGATCGGCGGTCACCACCTTCTGCCAACTCTTCAGCGACAGCACGGCGGGTGCGAGCGGCCCCATGAGGGCGGCGCCCACCGGCCGCGCCAGGAAGGGCAGAAGCGGCGCAGCCGCGAGGAGAGCCGCCGAGAGGACGGCGGTGAGCATCACGCCCAAACGCGGCCGGTAGCTCGTCACCGCGAAGGCGACGGCGCCGACCGACAGGGCGGCGATCTGGGTCCCGTCCGGCTGGACCGTCAGGGCGAGGGCGACCAGCAGCGCGAGGCCGAGCGCCTCCCGGTCTCGGCGACGGGATCGCAGCCATGCGAGCGCGGGCCAGAGCAGAAGGATCAGCAGGACGAGGCCGCGATCCAGCGCGCCGTCATCCTCGACACCGGACGGCGCCATGTGGGCGCCGAACAACCCGAGCATGATCGCCACGATCCCGCCTGCCACGACGCCGAGGGGCAGGAGGTAGAGATTCGCCGAACGCATCCGGTCTGGGAGCGCGAGATAGCCGAGGAGGGCGAGGCCGATCGTGGCGCCCAGATTGGCCAGACGCTCCAGGGCCGGCCCGAGGAACGGGGTCCACGTCAGCGAGAGAGCCGACCACAGGATCACCAGCATCCCGGCCAGGAAGGCCGGAGCGGTCAGGAGGCGGTAGGTCGCCGGGCGCACCGGACGCTGGCGCCGGTCGATGACGCTCGCGATGATCAGCAGGATCACGGCGATCGGTGCGAGGATCACCGAGGCGCGGCGGGCGACCTGCGCCAGGACCGGGAGAACCACGAACAGACCGAAGAAGCCGATGCGCCGCAGCAAGGCGGCGGCGTCAAGCGCCGGATCGATGGTGGTGGAGGTCGACGCGCGCGGCATCATGCGCCTTCTTCCGGACCGGGACGGCCGGATCCCTGCTCGATACGCAAGGCTCGCGCAAGCTGCTGTAGACGTGGCGCCACACTCTCGGGCGCGTGAACCGCGCTCAAGCGACGGTTGCAGTCTCCCGCGGGCGCCGACGCACCGCCCGCCGGCCCACATCCGAGGCGACGCGCCAGCCGCCCCACGCGACGAAGAACCCGATCAGGCCCGCGGCGAGGCCGTCGGCGCTGGTGGGGATGGCCGGGCTGAAGTCCCGATAGGCCGCCTCGGCCACGGGCAGGTCGGGATCGCGCAGCATCGCCACGACGCGCCCGAGGGGGCTCGTCGCCGAGGCCAGTGCCTGCTGCTGGGCGCTCAGGCGGGCGAGACGCGCGATGTCCGCCTGGGCAGCGTCGCCGCGGCGGGCGACCAGCTGATCCGGATTGGCGCGCAGCCGATCGACCGCGCCGTCGCGGGTCGTGCCGGATGCCTGCGCGTCGGATTCGAGCACGGCCACCTGGCGACGCAGCTCGTCGGCGGCGCCGCCGAGCCGCTGGGCGTATTGCTGTGCGAATTCCGGCGCCTGCGCGGCGACGCCGCCGCCCAGCAGGCCGAGCGCGAGGCCGAAGGTGCGGAACACGCGAAACATGTCTGGCCTCTGGTGCGGGAATCGACCCCGGACAAAGAACATGCCGATGGTCGCGGTTCCAGCCGGAGCCGCGACAGGCTTCAGCCCGGCAGCGTCAGCCGGGCAGCGTCAGCAAGCCCGCCTTGCCGTCGGCACAGCCGAACAGCAATCGGGCGCCGCGGCCATCCCAGGCGAGCGCGGTCACGCCGCTGCCCGATACGGCCGGACGGACCAGGAGTTCGGCCGCGTCGGTGAAGCGGACCAGCAGGATGCAGCCATCCTCGTAGCCCATGGCCAGAACCGGCGCCTTCGGGTGGAACGCCACCCGGGACACGCGGGCCGGACGGACGCCGCATTCCCGCGGAGCCTTGCCGGTCGGTCCCTCCTTGGAGTCGAACGGCCAAATGATCGCCGCCTCGGCGCCGCTCGTGGCGAGCCAATGGCCATCGAACGACCAGGACATCGAGCGGACCTTGCCGGGATAGCCCGACATCCGCATGTGGCCGCGATCCGGCTGAAGCCGCCAGCCGTGCAGGCTGTTCTCCTGCATGGTGGAGACCACGAACCGCCCATCCGGCGACCACGTCACGTCGATATGCGAACCCTTCCAGCCGATCACCTCGGCGGGCGTCTCCAGATTCGGGTACCAGAGGCTCACGCCGTTGTAGTGGGCGACTCCGAGGCGATACCCCTTGGGCGCAAATACGAGGCCGCGGGCGGAGGAAGGCGCTTCGAAGGTCTTCTCGCGACCCTTCGCGTCCCGGGCCACGACCGTGCGGCCCGCCGACCATGCCACGGCGCCGTCGGGATGGACGGCGAGCGCATCGATCCACGCCCCACCCTTGGAGAGTCCGACCGGCTCCATCGTCCCATCCGCGCGGATCGCCACCACGCGGCCGTCGTCGCCGCCCGTGAGCAGGCGGCCGCCGCCACCGGCAGCCACGAGGATGCCGCCGTCGGGATGGGCCGCGAGGCGGGTCAGGCCGTCGTCCTTCGCCAGGACGACGGTGCCGTCGCTCAGCGCCAGAGCCGGCACATCCTTGAGGAAATGCGTCGCGAGCACGTGTTCGCCGGGCTCCAGCGCGGCGACGTGACTGGTGAGGGAGGGATTGCTGATGGCGCTGCTCATGTCGGGGGGACATTTGCGGCCGGCGGCGCGGCGCGCAAGACCATGAAGGCGGTAATCAACGCCAGGCCGCCCGAGACGGCCGCCGGGGCGACCAACGCGTACAGGCCGAATTGCTGATAGGCGTGGGCACCGAGGAAGGCGCCGAACAGCAGCGACATCCAGACCAGAGCATCGCCGATCCACCCCAGCGGATCGCCGGTGCGGGTCAGGGCCTGCGCGATCTTCTGGCCGAGGCTGAACAGCGCCCCGGTCACGAAGGTGGTCCCGGCTCGGAAGCCCGTGACCTGCGCCAGGACGGCGTTCTGCGACCCCATCGCCAAGGCGACGAAGAAGGCCGCGAGGCCCAGCTCGGGCGACTCGAGACCGAGCCCCAGACCGGCGAGGATCAGCAGGGTTTCGTAGGCCAGCACCGCGGGCGTCGTCCACCGGGCCGGGACCAGGATGGCCAGCCCGCTGCCCAGAACCGACCCCGCCAGGAAGGCGACGATCAGGGTCGCGGGCAGGATCATGCGATGCAGCTCGGCCCCGGCGCCCAGGACCGCGAGCTGCGTGGTGTTGCCGCTCATGAACGACATGTACAGGCCGCCGAGACGCACGAAGCCGAGGGCGTCGACATAACCGGCGAGGCCCGTGAGGAGCAGGCCGGAGCCGAGCTGCCAGGGACGCCTCACGACCGGGCCTCCCCGTCATGGCGCGGTAACGAACCATTAACCATTCGGACGGCTTCGTTGAGGGACGCCGGGCCGCGGTTAACGCGCCGCTCACCAAACCCGAGCAATTCGATGCAAACACGGTGAACGCCGCGTCGGAAGGGGCCGTTGCCCTTACGATCCGGCCCGGGGCCATCGAGCCCCCGCCGGGTGAGTGGGAGTTGCGTCATGGTTCCGTTCGCCGCCGCATTCGTCTGCCCGTCCATGCCCGTCCCGGACCGGGCCGCCACGATCCTGATCGTCGAGGATGAGCCGACCGTGTGCGAACTGGCCGCCGAGGCGCTGCTCGAGGAAGGGTATCGGGTGCTCACCGCTGCGGATGCCTGGGAAGCCGAGGCCATCCTGGCTCGCGAGAGCGTCGACCTGCTCTTCACGGATATCGACCTCGCCCGCAATACGAACGGCCTGTCGCTGGCGCGTTGTGCCCGCGAGCTGTCTCCCGACCTCCCGGTCGTCTACACCTCCGGCGGCCGGGCTTGCCTTCCGCCGTGTGAGGCCGTTCCAGGCTCGGTGTTCGTGCCGAAGCCCTATCGTCCGAGCCAACTCGTGGCGCTGACGCAGGACGTCCTGCGCGCCGCGCTCCTTCATGCCGTCTGAACTGGACCTTCGAGGACATCCGCCATGTGGCGCTCCCTTCCCGCAATCGGCTTCGCCCTCGCCGCCGCGATCGCTGCATCGCCGGCCCGAGCCGCCTGCGACGTGAAAGGCGCGCAGATTGAGGAGGCGATCGCCAAGAAGAGCGAGCTGCGCGAGGATGCCAATGCCCAGCTGGTGCGCGACTTGCGCACCCTGCGCGATGCCGCGATCGTCCTCGAGAGCTACAAGTTTCCCGGCGAGTGCGAGGTGCTTCTCGGCATCGTCCGGTCGCTCCTCGCCAACCCGAGCAAGACCATCGAGCAGAGCGGCGACACCGATGAGGAGAAGGCCGAGGATCTGAACGAGGCGCGCCAGCCCAAGGCTGCCGGCGGCACCCCGACGGCGAAGTAGCCATGCCCCGCTCCGTACGGCACGGGTCAGGCGCAATTCCGCGTCGACCCGAATAGGCGGAAGCGGAACGCGGCCGGACGCGTCGAGGGCCCGCCGTCTAACGCTCCTCGCCGGCGCTGGCGCCGATCTTGGCGCGGGCCAGAGCCCGGCTCAACTTGGCGGCGATCTGCTCGCGCAGAACATCGGCCATCTCGATATCCACGAGGCGCCAGCTCAACCCGCGCAGCCGCAGCCGGATGCGCGTGCGCTCGGTGCGGGACCCCTCGGGCGGGATCGGGATCACGACGGCGCGAAAGCCCCGCATCTCCAACGCCGTATAGTATGACACGAGCCGCCCGAGACCGCGGATCGCCAAGCCCTCGGGATGAGCGCCGGCCGGCCGCTCGACATCGAGCTTGTCGGGCCAGCCATTGGCCAGAAGGTCCATCACCGTTTCCGGCGTCACCATCGTTTCGGAGAGTGCAAGCGCCAGGCCGTAGGCGGCGTCGTTGAGGCGCTGGCGGTCGCGGGGCTCGAGGTCAGGATCGGTCTCGGATGCCGTGCGCATTGCCGCGGTGATCTGCCGGACCAGCGAAAGTCGCAGGGTCCTGAAGTTCACATGGCCCTCGACATAGGCGGCATCGTGCCGGCGGACCGCCTGCGCGAGGTCGTAGAGCGACCACAGCGGGCTCATGGTGAAGGCAAGCCACGCGACGGCCAGGGCGAGCGGGATCGCGAGCCAGCGCATGGCCTCAGCGCCCCGTCCGCGCGGTCAAGGCTGCGCCGACCATCGATCGAGACCGGAGAAGGCCGCGACGACCCCCTCGTAGACCGGCCGCTTGAAGGGGACGATCAGATCGGGAAGTTCGGCGAACTGCGCCCAGCGCCACGCATCGAATTCCGGCTTGTCGGCGCCGCCCCCGGGATTGAGCACGTCGATCACGTCCTCGCTGCCCAGGAAGCCGTAGGCGAACCATTTCTGCGTCTGGCCACGATACCGACCCTTCCAGGCCTGCTTCATCACGGCCGGTGGCAGATCATAGGCGAGCCATTCGGGGATCTCGGCGAGGAGCTTCACGGCCTCCGGCGGTACGTTCGTCTCCTCATAGAGTTCGCGGCGCGCGGCGGCCTCGGGATCCTCGCCGGGATCGATGCCGCCCTGAGGCATCTGCCACATGTGCGGGCCGGCCACATGCTCAGAACCCGCACCCTTCTTGCGCCGTCCGACGAACACGCCGCCCGATGGCGCAATCAGCGCGATGCCCACGCAGGGGCGGTAGGGCAGGGCGGTGCCCAGGTCCGAATCCGTTACCATCGAGACGACCATAGGTCAGGGGTGGCCGTTGCGGCAACGCCGCCCAAGTCTTTCCCGATCCCGGTGGGGGTGGATCTACTTGCGCTGACTATAATCACGCGCGTCCTCAATCTGCCGTCGAGACCCGCTTGTCGCGGACGCCGCGCAGCGCAACGCTCGCCGGGACCAAGCGCAGACCGCGGGCGTCGATGTCCTTCGCCCAGCGGGCGATCCGGTCGACGCTCAGTGCCGTTCCGGTCGCCGAGACGAGGACGAAGCCATTGGCACGCGCCCGGGCTTCCGCCTGCGCCAGGGCCGCATCGATGGCGTCGGCGCGCGGTGTGGTGTCGAGGACGATCTCGGCGCGGGCGATCGGTGTCTTGCCCTTGTTGGCGGGCATCGTCGCGGCCTTGGGCGCCGTTCCGTCGTCGAGGAACCCCAGGCCACGGGCGCCGATCTCGCGCAGCACCGGCTCGAAGGCCGCATCGGCCATCAGCTTGGCGCCCATGAAATTCACGAGGCCCACATAGCCCGAGAAGCGCGTCATCGCCCAGGCAAGACGATCGGCATTCTCCGGTCCCTTCAGGGCCGTCAGCAGAGTCTGGGGCCCCGGATCGCTGTCAGGGTAATCGAACGGCTCCATCGGCAGCTGCAGGAAGATCTCGTGGCCGGCATCCCGCGCACGTGCGGCCGCGTGCTCAGCCTCGCCGCCATAGGGGAGGAAGGCGAGGCTGACGGCGGCGGGCAAGCGTGCGGTGGCCACGGCCGTCGTGGCTTGGCCGATGCCCAGCCCGGTCACCACGATGGCGATGCGCGGACCGGTGCCGGGTTCCTCGGAGCGGGCATAGACGTCGAGCGGGCGGATGCGCCCCTCGCCGAGCTTCGGCATCAGCCCGTGGCGTCCGGCCTCGCTGATCCGCGGATCAGGCGCCGGGACGAGCCGCGGTGCATTCGGCGGCGGTACGCGGATCACCACCGCATCGCTCGGACCGCTGCCGGGCGGCCGCACCACCGTCACGCCGGACGCGGTCTCAACCTCCTCGGCGCTGCGCTGAAGCGGGGCCGTGCCGGGGGCAGTCGCAAGGATCTGGGGCTGCAGGGTGGGAGGCGCCTGTGTGGCCGGACGCATCGTGGGCTCGCGCATCGCGATCGCGACCTGCACGCGCGGTTCGCCGCCGTCGGGATCCCCGAGGGCGAGGACAAGGCCGGCTGCCACTGCAAAGCCGGCGGCGATCGCGGCAGCAGCGATACGGGGCCGCCGGGCAGCCGCGATCAGCTGCCCGAGCCGGCTCGTGGGCTGCGCCGGCACCGCCTCAGGCACCCCGAGGGGGCGCGTGAGGATATCGTCCGTGGACTCGGTCAAGCGGCTCTCGATGCGGGATCACGATTGCTGCGCCGATCGGCAATGCGCCAATCCTTCCGTCCATTGCCGGCGGTTATGGTTAACGTTCCGCTAATGTCCGGTCCCGGAACGGAAAATCCCGCCCGGCGCGGCGCCGGGCGGGATCGGGTCGTCAGGGCGTTCCGAACGCCGTCAGTTCGGCAGGCTGGGCTTCTGCTGCTGCGCCGAAGGCGTGCCGTTGGCGGCGCCCTTCTGGATGCCGTGCAGGAAGTCGACCGCCGAGATCAGCTGCTTGTCCTTGGCCGGATCCGGCGGAACGTAGGCGGAGGATCCACCACGCTCGTCGGTGTCCTTCTGCTTCAGGTGACCCTTCAGCCCTGCCTCACCCTTGGTCTCGTCCTTGCCCTTCAGCTCGTCCGGGACCTCCTGCAGGACCTCGACATCCGGCTCGATGCCCTTGGCCTGGATCGAGCGACCCGACGGCGTGTAGTAGCGCGCCGTGGTCAGACGCAGGGCGCCCGAACCGCCGAGGGGTATGATCGACTGCACCGATCCCTTGCCGAAGGAGCGCGTGCCCATGATGGTCGCGCGCTTGTGATCCTGCAGGGCGCCGGCCACGATCTCGGAGGCCGAGGCCGAGCCGCCGTTGACGAGCACCACGATCGGCTTGCCCTTGGTCAGGTCGCCCGCCTTGGCGGAGAAGCGCTGGGTCTCGTCCGGATTGCGGCCGCGGGTGGAGACGATCTCGCCGCGATCCAGGAAGGCGTCGGACACCATCACGGCCTGATCGAGCAGGCCGCCCGGGTTGTTGCGCAGGTCGACGATGTAGCCCTTGATCTTGTCGGCCCCGATCTCGCTCGACAGCTTGTCGATCGCAGCCCGCATGCCGTCGAAGGTCTGCTCGTTGAACTGGGTCAGGCGGATATAGGCGACGTCGCCGCCTTCGACCTTCGAGCGTACCGGCTTGATCTTGATGACGTCGCGGGTGAGCGTGACGTCGATCGGATCCTTCGATTCCTTGCGGGTGATCTTGAGCTTGACGCTCGAATTCACCGGGCCGCGCATCTTGTCGACCGCCTGATTCAGGGTGAGGCCCTGAACCTGATCGTCATCGATCTGCGTGATGATGTCGTTGGCGAGCAGCCCTGCCTTGGCAGCCGGCGTATCGTCGATCGGCGTGACGACCTTGATCAGGCCGTCCTCCATCGTGACCTCGATGCCGAGACCGCCGAACTCGCCGCGCGTCGTGGTCTGCATGTCACGGAACGCCTTAGCGTCCATGTAGCTCGAATGCGGGTCGAGCGACGTCAGCATGCCGTTGACGGCTGCCTCGATCATCTTCGATTCGTCGGGCTTCTCGACGTAGTCCGTGCGGACCTTCTCGAAAACGTCGCCGAACAGGCTGAGCTGGCGATAGGTCTCGGCCGAGGCAGCCACCGCCCGCGGGCCCGACAGGAAGTCGGTCTGGGTGGCCACCATGGAGGTGCCGGCACCGAGGAAGGCGCCGAGCATGATCAGGGAAGTCTTGCGCATCAGCTGCGAACCTTCTCGCCAAGTACCGTATTGTTCGGGCTCTTCGCCCACCACGGCTCCGGATCGATGGAGCCGCCGTCCTTCTTGAACTCGACGTACAGGGTGGGATCACCCTCGGACCCGCCGGGACCTGCGCTCTTCTCGCCCATGGTGCCGACCGGCTCGCCCGCGAGCACGAACTGACCGACCTCGACGCTGATCTGATCCATCCCCGCTAGCAAAAGATAGTAGCCGTCGCCAGCGTTGATGATCAAGAGTTGCCCGTAGGACCGAAACGGCCCGGCGAACTGCACCCACCCGTCGGCCGGGGACGAGACGGACGCCTTGGGACGGGTCGTAAACGACACGCCGCGGGTGGTGCCACCATTGCCATCGGGCTGGTTGAAGCCGCGTGCGACGCGTCCGCTCACCGGCCGCGGCACTTCGCCCCGCGCCTCGGCGAAGTGAACTTTGGGTGCCAATCGGGCGGGGTCGCGGAAGCCGGCCGCGGCGAAGCGCTCCTGGGTGATGCGCGCCTCTCGCTCGGCCGCTGCCTTGGCCTCCTCGGCGGAGCGCTTCGCCGCTGCGACCTCTGCCTCCGTACGATCGAGAAGGTCCTTCAGGTTCTTGGCCTGGGCACCGAGTTCGGCGGCCCTGCGGCGCTCGGCCGTGAGGCCGCTCTCGATCTCGGCCTGACGGGCGCGGCGGGCGGCGACCAGCGCCTGCAGGCGCTGCTGTTCGCGCGCCCAGCCGGCAAGGTCATTGGACAACCCTTCCTTGTCCTGCGCGATCAATCCGCGCAGCCTGATCATTTCCGCGAGATCGGCCGCCAGGGTGTCGACCTCGCCGCGCAGTTCCGGCACCACCGCGCCAAGCAGCATCGAGGTCCGGATCGCCGCGAGCACGTCTTCAGGGCTCACCAGAACGGCCGGCGGCGGTCTGCGCCCCATGCGCTGGAGCGCCGCCAGGATCTCGGCGACGATGCCGCGTCGGCCCTGCAGCGAGTGGCGGATCGCTGCCTCGCTCTCGCTCATCGCCTTCAGGCGCTCCTCCAGGCGGCTCAGGCGGTCTTCCGTCGCCTGCGCCTGTCGGCCCGCATCGAGAAGGGCGGCGTCGAGCTTCGCCCGGTCGGAGCCGATGGCTGCGATCTCCGACTCGAACTGCGAACGCTGGCCGGCACTGGCCGCGATCGCATCCTGGACGCGCTTCAGATTCTCGGCCCGGCGCTCACGTTCCTCATTGGCACGCTGAATGGCTTCGGGGTCGGTGGCCGGAGGCGTCTCCGACCGCGCGGCCGAGCCGATCGAGACGAGGGCGACCAGGGTCAGCGTCTGCAGCGCGCGTCTTGACGCGGACTTCGACCCGGCCGTCATCTCAGGGATGGCCATAGGGGGTCAGCCCGCCTCACCGCGATGGTAGGGGTGCCCCGACAGGATGGTGAGGCTGCGGTAGAGCTGTTCGAGAGCGAGCACGCGCACGAGTCCATGGGGCAGGGTGGCGGCCCCGAAAGACAGGATCAACTCCGCCTTCGTCCGAATTGAGGCGTCCAGACCGTCCGGCCCCCCGATCGCCACCACGAGTGCCGGCCGCGCGGCATCGCGCCAAGCGGCGACGCGTTCGGCCAGCGCCTCGCTTCCGATATCGGCACGACCCCGTTCGTCATAGGCGACCAGTACACCGCCAGGCGGCATGTGGCCCGTCAGGGCCGCCGCCTCCTCGGCACATCGGTCGCGGGCGCGACGGGCACGGGATTCTGCGATCTCGATGCTGTCGCAAGTGGCGAAGCCGAGCCCGCGACCGAGTTGCGCGGCACGGTCGCGATATCGTGAGGCCAGCTCGCGCTCAGGACCGGCCTTCAGACGTCCGACTGCGGCCAGAATCAGGCGCATCCGCCGCGGTCCGGATCAGCCGGCCGCGATCCCAACCGGGCGGTCGGCTCCCCACATCTTCTCGAGGTTGTAGAAGCCGCGGACCTCGGGACGGAAGATATGCACCAGGACGTCGCCGGCATCGATCAACACCCAGTCGCAGGCCGGGAGGCCCTCGACCCGGGCGTTACCGAAGCCGCGGTTCTTCATTTCCTGAACGATCTTGTCGGCGATCGAGCCGACATGCCTCTGCGAGCGCCCAGAGGTGATGATCATCGTGTCGGCGAGCGACGTCTTGCCGGCCAGATCGATTGCGATCGTCTCCTCGGCTTTCATGTCATCGAGGCATTCGAGCGCAAGGGCCTTCAGGTCGTCCGAGCGCGCCTGACCGGCTTCCACCGGGGCTTGGACGGGGGTGCGGATCATCTCCGTGCGGCTGGTCTCGGGCAGAGTCCTGGTTCCTCGTTCTGCCACACGGCGGCGTCATGCCGTGCGGGATGACATGAAATTGGCGGTATCGGTCGTCGATTGCAACCGCGCTTGCGTCCGTCGTGACGTCCTTGGCCCCGTACTTGCGCGAATCTGCGTGGACGACAGGCTCGAACGCGGTCCGTGCAGGAACACCCAGGCCGGCGGCGGCCGCAGCGGGAGGGTCGATGCCGCCTCCTCGGGAATCCGGGCGTCGGCCAAGCGCCGCGCAGCCCGGGCGCTGAGCGGTGTCATGGTGAAACCCGGCCGGTCGATGACGACGATCGGCAGGAGCCGGGCGATCTCGGCGAAACCCTTCCAGCGATGAAAGGTGCCGAGAGAATCCGCCCCCATGATCCAGACGAAGTTCACGCCGGGGCAGCGGCGCTTGAGGAAGCGCAGGGTCTGGACCGTGAAGCGGACGCCCAGAGCCGCCTCGATGCCGGTCACGGCGATCCGCGGATGACGGGCGATGCGGTGGGCCTGGGCAGACCGTACCTCCACCGAGGGGAGGGCGCTCCGGCTCTTGAGCGGGTTCCCCGGGCTCACCAGCCACCAGACCCGATCCAGGCCGAGCCGACGCAGTGCCGCGAGGGTCACGTGCCGGTGGCCCAGATGGGCGGGATTGAAGGACCCGCCATAGAGGCCGATCCGCATGCCGGGGGCGCTCGGCGGCAGGGTCAGCCGCACGCCGGACCTTCAGCGCAGGTCACGGGCGCGTCTGGCCGTTGCCGTGGACGCGATACTTGAATGTGGTCAGCTGCTCGACACCCACCGGCCCACGCGCGTGCATCCGCCCCGTGGCGATGCCGATTTCGGCCCCGAAGCCGAACTCGCCGCCATCGGCAAATTGGGTGGAAGCGTTGTGGGTGACGATGGCCGAATCGACCTCGGCGAGGAAACGGGTCGCCGCCGTATCGTCGTCGGTGATGATCGCGTCGGTGTGATGCGAGCCGTAGGTCTCGATGTGCTCGATGGCCGCTTCGATCCCGTTGACGACCCGCACCGCGATGATCGCGTCGAGATACTCGGTATGCCAATCCTCCTCGGAGGCGGCGGTCACCCGCGGATCGACGGCGCGCGTCTCGGCATCACCGCGGACCGCGCAGCCGCTCTCGAGCAGCGCTTGGACGAGCGGCGCAAGATGGGTCGCGGCACAGGCGCGGTCGACCAGCAGGGTCTCGGCGGCGCCGCAGACGCTCGTGCGGCGCATCTTGCTGTTGAGCAGCACGGTGCGGGCCATGTCGAGGTCGGCCGCTGCGGCGACGTAGACATGGTTGATGCCGTCGAGATGGGCGAAGACCGGAACGCGCGCCTCGGCCTGGACGCGTTCCACGAGGCCACGTCCGCCCCGCGGGACGATGACGTCGACGCAACCGTCGAGGCCCGCGAGCATCAGCCCGACGGCGGCGCGGTCGCGGGTCGGCACCAGCTGGATGGCGTCCTCCGGCAAGCCGGCATCGGCGAGCCCGCGGCTCATGGCCCGCGCGATCGCCATAGCCGTGCGGTGGCTGTCCGAGCCGGCGCGGAGGATCGCGGCGTTGCCGGCCTTGAGGCAGAGCGCACCCGCGTCCGCAGTGACATTCGGGCGCGCCTCGAAGATCACCCCGACGACGCCGAGCGGCACCGCGATGCGCTCGATCAGCAGGCCGTTCGGCCGCTCGATGGCGGCCAGCTGACGTCCGACCGGATCGGCCAGGGAGCCGACCTTCTCGACGGCATCCGCCATGCCGGCGAGCCGCCCGGGATCCAGGGTGAGACGGTCGATCAGGGCGGCGCTCTGACCCGCGCTCCGGGCGGCGGCCACGTCCCGCGCGTTCTCGCTCAGGATTTCGTCACGGCTCGCCCGGATCCGCTCGGCGATCGATTTGAGCGCCCCGTCCTTGGTTCGCGCCGAGGCCAGCGCCATACGCCGGGCCGCCGCGCGGGCCCGACGGCCGATGGCCGCCATCTGCTCCGGCAGGGAATCGGCCTCGGCGAAGTCCGATCTCAGGTTCAGGACGGGCACGCTGGCGTCCTCGATGTGCGACGGCCGCAGGGACGGCCAGACGATGGAAAGCGCCGTATTTGCACACCCGACACCGGTCCGACAAGAGTGCCGGCTCGTGATTGGGCGCAATGATCGGAGCGGAAAATTGTAAATAGATTAGTTTAAATCGGCATTTTCTAGAACAGTGCCAAGTCATCGCGATGCACCATCCAGGCGCGGCCCGGATAATTGAGCAAGTCCGGGATATGCGCGCTCGGGTGACCGATGATGAGCGCAGCCTCGGCGCTGTCATACGCCACCAAGCCACGGCCGAGGATCCGTCCCGCCGGATCACGGATCAACACGGCGTCGCCGCGGGAGAAGCTGCCCTCGATCGATCGGACGCCGACGGGCAGGAGGCTGGCGCCGCTCCGCAGCGCCTGCTCGGCACCGGAATCGATCGTCAGGGTGCCGCGCGGCTCCAGGGATCCCGCGATCCAGGTCTTGCGGGCGGCCGTCGGGGTGGAGCCTGAGAGGAACCATGTGCAGCGCGCGCCCTCCATCATCGCCTTGAGCGGGTTCTTCCCGCGCCCGTCGGCGATGACCAAGTGGGTGCCGCCCGAGGCCGCGATCTTGGCGGCCTCGACCTTGGTGCGCATGCCGCCCCGCGACAGCTCGGAGGCCGGCCCGCCGGCCATGGCTTCGATCTCCGGGGTGATGCGCTCGACGACGGCGAGGTGGCGGGCCTCCGGATCGTTCTTGGGCGGCGCGGTGTAGAGACCGTCGATATCCGAGAACAGGACCAGGACGTCGGCATCAATCATGGTGGCGACCCGGGCCGCCAGCCGGTCGTTGTCGCCGTAGCGGATCTCGGACGTCGCCACCGTGTCGTTCTCGTTCACGACCGGGACGGCGCGCATCTCCAGGAGTTTCAGGACGGTGGCGCGGGCGTTGAGGTAGCGGCGGCGCTCCTCGGTATCCTGGGGCGTCACGAGAATCTGGCCGGCCACGATGCCGTGATGGCCCAGAGCCTCGGCCCAGTGGCGGGCCAGCGTGATCTGCCCCACGGAGGCCGCGCCCTGGCTCTCCTCCAGGCGCAGGGCGCCGGGCGGAAGGCCCAGCACCGTCCGGCCGAGGGCGATGCTGCCGGAGGACACCACCAGCACGTCGACGCCGCGCCCGTGCAGCTCCGCGATGTCCTCGGCCAGCGCAGCGAGCCAGGCGTGGCGCAGGCGGCCGGCACTGCGATCGACAAGCAGGGCCGAGCCGACCTTGATGACCACACGGCGGAATTCTTCGAGGGCAGGGATCATGATTCTTGCGAAAACGCGCGTTTGCGCCGGGTGTGAAGCAAGACCCGCCTCTTGAACAGCCGTCCGACGACATGGCTCGCGGCGCCCGGGCGGTCCGGGCCGCCGGCGCGTCCAGATCGTGGGCCGGCACGACCGCGGCACACGTTCCTGCGAGCGGCCTCATCCCTCACGTGGTCGTGAGTATGTGGCATGCCAAAGATCGATATTGCGGCGCGTGAGCGCGGCGGCCGGTTCGACGCTGCACCGCACCGAGCCCCGGCGCGCTCGACCTCAGCACACAGGACACAGACAAGATGGACGCGAATCGACGCGCGTTTCTCGGGACCGCAGCCCTCGGGGCCGGCGGTCTCGTCGCCCTGACCCAGGGGGCCGCCGCCGCGGCGACCGATCACGGGGCGCCCGGGGCCGGCGGCTTCGGGCGGGACGTTCAGCAGCTGCCCCCCGGCGCCCCGGTCGCCTACCACGACCCGAAGGATGTCGGCGCCATGCCGGACTTCCACTTCTCGCTCGACGGCAACGTCCCCAAGATCACGTCGGGCGGCTGGGCCAAGGAGGCGACCGTCCACCAGTTCCCCATCAGCAAGGGGATCGCGGGCGTGCACATGTTCCTCGATCCCGGCGCGTCGCGGGAGCTGCACTGGCACGCCATCGCGGCCGAGTGGGCCTACGTCATCGACGGCCGCTGCCAGACCGTGGTGCTCGATCCCTCGGGGGCGAGCGAGATCAACAACTACGAGCCGGGCGACCTGTGGTTCTTCCCCAAGGGGCACGGCCACTCGATCCAGACGATCGGCGACAAGCCGTGCCACTTCATCCTGTCGTTCGACAACGGCGCCTTCTCGGAGCACGGCACGTTCTCGATCACCGATTGGGTCGACGTGTCGCCGAAGGACATGCTGGCGCTCGATTTCGGCCTGCCGACTGCCGCGCTGAACGCGTTCCCGAAGGGCGAGGCCTACATCCAGGCCGGGCCGGTGATCCCGCTCGCCCAGGCGCTCGACGCGCCCTGGCCGAAGGAATCGACCCACAAGTTCCGGCTCCTGAAGGATCCGCGCGCGGTCCGTGACTTCGACGGTGGGACGTTCCGCCTCGCCACCGTGGACGAGTGGCCGGTGTCCAAGTCGATGTCGGGCGGCGTGATGACGATCCGGCCGGGCCAGATGCGCAAGTTCCATTGGAACGTGAACGCCAACGAGTGGCACTATTACCTGAAGGGCAAGGGTCAGGTGGCCCTGTTCGGCTCGGGCGGCCGCGGCAAGGTCGCGGAGTTCAAGCCCGGCGATGTCGCCTACATCCCCATGGGCTTCGGCCACGCGATCAAGAACGTCGGCGACGACGATCTCGAGATCGTCCAGACCTGGGACAACGGCAAGTTCGAGGAGATCGACCTCGATGCCTGGATCAAGGCGAGCCCGAACTACCTCCTCGCCAACAACTTCACCGGCGTCCCCGCCGACACGATCGCGAAGCTGAAGCAGGGCTGAGACGACGCTCGATCCGGACCGACAGGGCCCAGACCCGGTCCTGTCGGTCCCGGCCGCCGCCTCCTCGGGACAACCGGTCGACGGCTATGGCTGCCAGGCGTCCACCGGCTTCCGTTCGGCCTCGGCGCTGGCATCGATCTCGGACTGGAGCGCCCGCAGCGCCTCGGGGACGCCCTTCCGGCTCGCCGAGGACAGGACCAGCGGCGCGCGGCCGGCGGCGCGCTTCAGCTTGGCCACCTGGCTCTTGAGCGTGTCGGCGTCGAGGGCGTCGGCCTTCGAGAGCGCCACGATCTCGGGCTTCTCCGCGAGGCCGTTGCCGTAGGCCTCGATCTCGCCGCGCACCAGCTTGTAGGTCTTGCCGGCATGCTCGCTCGTGCCGTCGACGAGGTGCAGCAGCACCCGGCAGCGCTCGACATGGGCGAGGAACTTGTCGCCGAGGCCGACGCCCTCATGCGCGCCCTCGATCAGGCCCGGGATGTCGGCGAGCACGAATTCGCGCCCGTCCGAGCGCACCACGCCGAGGCCGGGATGCAGGGTGGTGAACGGATAGTCGGCGATCTTCGGCTTCGCGGCGGTGACGCTCGCCAGGAAGGTCGACTTGCCGGCATTCGGGAGGCCGACGAGGCCGGCATCGGCGATCAGCTTGAGCCGGAGCCAGATCCACATCTCCTGGCCTTCCAGGCCGGGATTGGCGTGCTTCGGGGCGCGGTTGGTGGACGTCGTGAAATAGGCGTTGCCGAAGCCGCCATTGCCGCCCTTGGCGAGGCGGATCCTCTGGCCGACCTCGGTCAGGTCGGCGAGCAGCGTCTCGCCGTCCTCGGCGAAGATCTGTGTGCCGGCCGGGACCTTCAGGACCGTGTCGGCGCCGTTGGCGCCGTGGCAGTTCGAGCCCATGCCGTGCTCGCCCTTCTTGGCCTTGAAGTGCTGCTGGTAGCGGTAGTCGATGAGGGTGTTGAGACCCTCGACGCACTCCACCCAGACATCGCCGCCCCGGCCGCCGTCGCCGCCGTTCGGCCCGCCGAACTCGATGAACTTCTCCCGCCGGAACGAGACGCAGCCGGGACCGCCGTCACCGGAGCGGACATAGACCTTGGCTTCGTCGAGGAATTTCACGACCTGAATCCTTTGTCGGGTGCGGATTCGCGACCCGCACCATCACCCTGTCGACGGCGGCCGGCCAGCCCCGGCGCCGAAAGGCCGCCTCAGGCGGCCCGCGTCATCGCCGGCTCGGACGGCGGGTCCTGCCAGCGCCGCCGGTCGAGGCTGAAGAGATCGACCGGCAGATCCGCGCCGCGCGCCGGGAAGGGCCGAGTCGCGCTGCCGGCCTGCACGAAGCCGCAGGTCTCCAGAACGTGCCGGGACGCCGGGTTGACCGTGCGCGCCGACGCAGCCAGTTCCGTCCCGCCGGTATAGGCGAAGAAGGCGTGGCACAGAGCCGTCACGGCCTCGGCCATCAGGCCGCTGCCCCAATAGGGCTGCCCGAGCCAGTAGCCGAGTTCCGGCGGCCCCTCGGTCCGCCCCTCGATGCTGATCACACCGATGAGGCTGCCGGGCGCCGCCCGCGGCGCGAGGGCGAGCGTGAGGGCCGACCCGGCGGTGTTCTGCGCGCGCGCCTGCAGCAGGAACGCATCCACCACCGGGGCCGGAAGCGGGTGCGGCACCCGCGCCAGCATCGCGGCGACAGACGGATCACCGGCCAGCTTCAGGATCGCGTCCCTGTCCTTGGCGGTCGGCCAGCGCAGCCACAGCCGCCGCGTCTCGATCCGGAAAACGTCATCACGGGTCAGATCGGGGAACATCGTGCCCTCGCAGGGCGGCGTTCCCGGCTCCGGGACACCGCCTCAAGACGACGAAGGGGAGGATGGCGTCCCATCCTCCCCGGGTGTTCCGTCCGAACCGGCCCGTCAGGGGCTCGGCAACGACGTCTCCGGTCCGGTGTGGGACACCGGGCGGGACGCCAGCTTCGCCTCTAAAGGCGCCCGCCTCTTATTCCGCGGCCTCGGCCAGCGGGGTTACGGCCACGAAGGCGCGCCCGCGGCGCGTCTCGAAGCGGACATGGCCCGGTACCAGCGCGAAGAGCGTATGGTCCTTGCCCATGCCGACATTGGCGCCGGGATGCCATTTGGTGCCGCGCTGACGCACGATGATGTTGCCCGGAATCACGGCTTCCGCGCCGAACTTCTTGACGCCGAGGCGCCGGCCTTCCGAGTCGCGACCGTTGCGGGACGAGCCGCCTGCCTTCTTGTGTGCCATGGGATGAACTCCGAAATCTGATGGGCTTGGATGCGGTCGCGGATCGGACCCTCAGGGATCCTCACGCGCCCAGCGTCTGGCGTGCGTCAGGCCGAAATGCCGGTGATGCGCACGACCGTGTGGTCCTGCCGGTGACCGCGCTTGCGGCGCGAGTTCTGCCGGCGGCGCTTCTTGAAGGCGATGACCTTCTTGTCGCGGCCGTGGCGCACGATCTCGCCGGTGACGCTGATGCCAGACAGGGTCGGGGCGCCGACCTGGGTCGCGCCCGCGCCGTCGGCGAACAGGAGGACCTCGCCGAAGGTCACGGCCTCGCCGGCCTCGCCCGCCAGGGAGGCGATGGTGATGGTGTCGTTGGCGGCGACGCGGTACTGCTTACCGCCCGTCTTGATGACTGCGAACATCGTTCTCTCGTGTTCTCGAACGGCCTCCGGGGCGGCTGCCCCTGGACCGGCTTCTTGTTTGAAGTCATTGCGCGGGCTTTCCGCCCGGACAACGCGAAACGCGCGGACCTCAAACAGAGGCCGCGCGCCATGCGGGGTCACTACGGGCCTGATGCCGCCGTGTCAATCCGCGCCGGACTCCCGGGGCTCCGTCAGCGGATCGGGGCGCCGGTCGCCAGGACGCCCTTCGCGACACTGCCCTCGGGGCCGAAGGCGGCCAAAGCCTCGGAGCACCAAGCCTCGCGGCCGTCGGCGGCGAGCTGCTGGCGCACCTGCATGGCGCGCTGCTTCAGCTTCTCCTCCAGCATCGCTTCCTGTCCGGCATTGACCCGGGCCGCGAGACGGAGCGTCGTGAGCTGTCCGGCCCGGACCTGCACGCCCGGGCAGGCCTGTTCGGCGATGATGGTCGTCGCCGCCGCCGTCGCATAGTTGTCGAGGGGCGAAGCCGCCGCGGCGGGCGCAGGGGCGCGGGCGGCCGGCGCGGGGACCTGCGCCGCGGCGGCTCCCGCGAAGCACAGGGCCAGGGCAAGACTGAAGACACCGGAACGCCGCACGGCACAGACCTCCAGGGTGGCGCCGACCTGCGCGGTGAGACGCCCGTCATGCGCGGGACGAGGCCGGGTGACGCTGAGGAGAAGCGTCGTCATCTGGGGGCATCCCTTCGCTGCGGCGCCGCGACGGCGGTTGACTACACCCCCGGCGGCGAGGCGTCACCCGCCCGGTCAGACCGCGCGGCTCGACCCGGTCTTATGCGCTGCCGCGGGGCGCCGCACATGAGCGAACTCCTCGGCGTGTGGGTCCGCCCGCCCGTTCATCCGCATGGTCGTTCCGGAGCGCCGCAGGCGAGCCCGGATCCGGAAACACCGTCGGTTCCCGGCGTCGGCGAATGGCGATCCGGGCTCCGCCGCGCGGGGACCTTGCCGGTTGCGAAGCAGCGCCTTCGGCTCCGCGGACCGAGTCGGCCGATCGGGCTGATCGTCAGGGCGCGGCCTTGAACTCGCCCTCGATGCGCAGGCTCACCTCGTCGCCGAGCTGCGGCAGATAGGCGTTGATGCCGAAATCCGAGCGCTTGATGACCGCCCGGCCGTCGAAGCCCACGGTGTAGCGCTGATCCACCGGATGGATGCCGGCCTGATTGAAGGTTGCGTCGATCGCGAAGGGCCGGACCGTGCCGCGCAGGTTCAGGTCGCCGGTGATCCGCGCCGTGGTCGGGCTGGTGGGCTCGACCTTCGTGGCGGTGAAAGTGGCGTTCGGGAACTTGGCCGTGTCGAAGAAGTCCGGGGCTGCGAGGTGCTCGTTCAGGCGCGCGCTCCCGGTCATCACGCCGCCCAGGGGCACGGTGACCTCGAGGCGGCTCTTCTCCGGCGCCTTCGGATCGAGCTGGAGCGTGCCGCTGAGACCCGCGAACTGGCCGTAATAGGTCGAGTAGCCGAGATGCGAGACGGACCATGTGATCTTGCCGTGATCCGGATCGAGCACGTAGCTCCCGGGCCGGACCTGCGTCGGATCCGCGCTCGGCGCGACCGGAACGGCTGCCGTTGACGGATCGTCCGCCCCCCGGGCCGGGCCGAAGCACAGCAGGCCCAGCAGGGCAAGAAGTGGCGCGCGCATGGTCATCCCCCCGTGACCGGCCAAGCGCGGCCGGCGCGGCGCCCGTGATTTCATGATCTCCCTGCGCGCTCAAGCACGTCTGGCGGAGGGCGCCGCGGTTCTGTAGGCATCCCGCGACAGCGACAGGCGTGGCATGATCGGCAAGCTCAAGGGCGTCGTGGACTCGTTCGGCGAGGATTTCGTGATCCTCGACGTGTCGGGCGTCGGCTATATCGTGCATTGTTCGGCGCGGACCCTGCAGCGCATGCCCAAGGTCGGCGAGCCCGCTTCGCTGTCGATCGAAACCCATGTCCGCGAGGACATGATCCGCCTTTACGGCTTCCGCTCGGATGCCGAGCGGGAATGGTTCCGCCTGCTTCAGACCGTGCAGGGCGTCGGCGCGCGGGTGGCGCTCGGCGTGCTCTCGGTGATGGAGCCCGAGGCGCTGGCCAGCGCCATCGCCACCGGCGACAAGGGCGCGATCAGCCGGGCTCCAGGGGTCGGGCCGCGTCTGGCGGCACGGCTCGCCGCCGAGCTCAAGGACAAGGCCCCGGCCTTCGCGCCGATCGACCCCGCCCTCGTTGCCCTCACGGGAGCCGTCGACGACGGCGCCGCCCCCCAGCCGGTGGCGGATGCCGTCTCCGCCCTGGTCAATCTCGGCTACCCGCAGGTCCAGGCCGCCGCCGCCATCGCTGCGGCTCTCAAGGGTGCGGGCGAGGGCGCCGAGGCCAAGGTGCTCATCCGGCTCGGCCTGCGCGAACTCGCGCGCTGACGCGCCCCGGAACCGTTGGGGCGCACTTAGATCGCACGCCCTTGACCCGCGCGGGCCGCGGTGCCATGTCGACCGCAGCCGATAAGGCATTGAAAAGCCAGCTACTTTTCAATTCTTCTAAACTGGCGCAGGTGCCCAAGACGGTCGTCGACGACCGCTGCGGGCGCGGGGATGACGGGATTTGCGGCGCGCATGATCGTCTGTTCTTGTAACGTCATATCGGACGGCGCGGTCCGCGGCTGCCTCGCACCCGGCCCGGGCTGCCCGCGCACGCCCGCGCAGGTCTATGCCTGTCTCGGCTGCAGCCCGAAATGCGGGCGCTGCGCCCGCACGATCCGGGCGATCATGCAGAGTGCCCTGGGCCAAGGCGCGCCGGCGGAGAGCAGCCATGCCTGCACGACGACTTGCGCAAGCGCGTGTAGTTTGGTGAAGTTCCAAACTGCGGATGAGGGAGTCGCGGCCTGATGCTTCTACCCCCCGCCTGAAAGCACGGTAAGGAGTACGGGGGCATGAAGGGCGACACCAAGGTCATCGAGTATCTGAATCGCGGCCTGCGCAGCGAGCTGACGGCCGTCAGCCAGTACTGGCTGCATTTCCGCATGCTCAATGACTGGGGCTACGTCGAGCTGGCGAAATTCTGGCGCAAGGAATCGATCGAGGAGATGAACCACGCGGACCGGTTCATCGACCGGATCCTGTTCCTCGACGGGTTCCCGAACCTGCAGGAGCTCGACCCGCTGCGGATCGGCCAGAACGTCCAAGAGATCCTGGATTCCGATCTCGCCGCCGAGAACGAGGCCCGCAGCCTCTATCTCGAGGCCGCGAAGTACTGCGATTCGATCAACGACCGGGTCTCCAAGCGCCTGTTCGAGGATCTGGCCGAGGACGAGGAGGGGCACATCGACTTCCTCGAGACGCAGCTGGAGCTGATCAAGCAGATCGGCCTGCCGCTCTACGCGCAGAAGCATATCGGCGGCCTCGAGCAGATCGCCCCCGAGAAGGAGTGAGGTTGCCCGGGCTCCCGCCGCCCCTGCGGCAGACGGGGAGCCCGGACACCGACGCAGGACGGGTCGGCGCGGTGCGGATCCTGCGCGCAGCAAGGTGGGTTGGGGAACGGAATGCGGCTCGTGGTGGTCGGCGCCGACGGGCGCATGGGGCGGATGCTGATCCGCGCGGTGGCGCAGTCCGAGGGCTGTACGCTCTCGGCGGCGATCGAGCGCGAAGGCTCCCCGGCCCTTGGGCAGGATGCGGGCCTGCTCGCCGGTCTCCAGCCCCTCGACGTGCCGGTCACCGATGACGCGCTCGCGGCCTTCGCGGCCGCCGACGGCGTCCTCGATTTCACCGCGCCCGCCGCCACGGTGGCCTTCGCCGAACTGGCGGCCCAGGCCCGCATCGTCCACGTCGTCGGCACGACCGGCCTGTCCGAGGACGATTTCGCCAAGCTGAAGGCGGCCTCGTACCATGCCCGGATCGTCCAATCGGGCAACATGTCGCTCGGCATCAACCTGATGGCCGAGCTGGTCCGCCGGGTCGCGAAGGCGCTGGGCGACGAGTTCGACATCGAGATTTCCGAGATGCACCACCGCATGAAGGTGGATGCGCCGTCCGGCACGGCGCTGATGCTGGGCGAGGCCGCCGCCGAGGGCCGCGGCGTCGACCTGAAGACGGTCCGCGTCTCCACCCGGGACGGGCATACCGGCGCCCGCCGGCCCGGCGATATCGGCTTCGCCACCCTGCGGGGCGGCAGCGTCGTCGGCGACCACAGCGTGATCTTCGCCGGCACCGGCGAGAGCCTGACGATCAGCCACCACGCCGCCGACCGCGGCCTGTTCGCCACGGGCGCCGTCAAGGCCGCGCTCTGGGCGCATCCCAAGCCGCCGGGGCTCTACACGATGGCCGACGTCCTCGGCCTGTGACCGGGAGCGGTGCATCCATGGAACGGCTCCTCGTCCTCGTCCGGCACGGCCAGAGCGAGTGGAACCTTCAGAACCTGTTCACGGGCTGGCGCGACCCGGACCTGACCGAGCGCGGCATCGCCGAGGCCCGGGCGGCCGGCCGCGGGTTGAAGCGGGACGGCTACGGCTTCGATGTGGCCTTCACCTCCGAATTGTTGCGGGCCCAGCGCACCTGCTCGCTGATCCTGGAGGAGATGGCTCTCCCGGATGTTCCGATCATTCGGCAGAGGGCCCTCAACGAGCGGGATTACGGCGACCTCTCCGGCCTCAACAAGGACGCGGCCCGCGCCCGATGGGGTGACGCGCAGGTCCATACCTGGCGCCGGTCCTACGACGTGCGGCCGCCCGGCGGCGAGAGCCTGAAGGACACTGCCGCGCGGGTGCTGCCCTACTACATCGCGGCGATCCTGCCGCGGGTGATGGCCGGCCAGCGGGTCCTGGTGGCGGCCCATGGCAATTCGCTGCGCGCCCTGGCGATGGTCCTCGATGGGCTGAACGAGGAGCAGGTGCCGGATCTCCAGATCCGGACCGGGGTCCCGCTGGTCTACCGCCTCAACGCCGACACCACGGTCGCCTCGAAGACCGTGCTGGAGCAGGATGTCGACGCGGGCCGCTGAGTGGCGACGGAACTCGCCCCCGGCCTGATCCACCATCCCGGCTTCCTCGATGCGACGGCCCGCGCCCGGCTCGCCGCCGAGATCGCCGCCATCCTCGAAACGGCGCCGCCCGTGACGCCGCGGATGCCGCGCACCGGCAAGCCGTTCTCCGTACGGATGTCGAATGCCGGTCCCCTCGGCTGGGTCTCGGACGTCGCGGGCTACCGCTATCAGCCGGACCATCCGGAGACCGGGCGGCCATGGCCGGCGATGCCGCCGACCGCCCTCGCGGCCTGGGCGGTGTTGGCGAACTGTCCGGTGCCGCCGGAAGCCTGTCTCATCAACCTCTACGCGCCGGGGTCGCGCATGGGCCTCCATCAGGATCGCGACGAGGCGGATTTCTCGGCGCCCGTCCTCTCGCTCTCCCTCGGGGCGGCGGCACTGTTCCGCTACGGCGGCCAGAGCCGCGCGGATCCGACGCGCTCGATCCGCCTGCAGGCCGGCGACGCGCTGATGATCGGCGGCCCCTCGCGCCTGATCTACCACGGCATCGACCGGCTCTACCCGGCCGGCGACCTTCTCGCGGAGACGGCCGATCCCGGTTTCCTCCCGCCGGGCGGCCGCTGCAACCTCACCCTGCGGCGCGTCACGGCGCCGGCACCGCCGTGGCGCTAAAGCGATCGCCGGAATGCGGGCCGGCCGCGATGCCGGGCGAGCGGGTCAGCGCGGCAGCGCAATGGCCGGCGATCGCCGGCTTCGTCGCGGCCGAGGCCCGCCTTCAGGAGGCGGTCCTGGCGCGGGGCCGCGCCGCGGCCGCGATCTACGAGTTCGTTCGGTTCGGGCTGAAACAGGGCTGGGCCTGCCTGTTCGGGGGACTGCTTCTGGCGCTGATGCTCGGCACGCGCCTCGTCTGGCCGTCCCACGCGCCGATCGCCCGGTACGACGCCCTATTCCTCGCCGCCGTGACGCTTCAGGTCATTCTGCTGCGGACGCGGATGGAGACGTGGTCGGAAGCCCGGGTAATCCTGGTCTTCCACGTCATCGGCACGGCCATGGAGGTCCACAAAACCGCGATCGGAAGCTGGATCTATCCCGAGGCGAACCTCTTCCGGCTCGGCGGCGTCCCGCTCTTCACGGGCTTCATGTACGCGGCCGTCGGCAGCTATCTCGCCCGGGTCTGGCGCCTCTTCGACTTCCGGTTCACGCGGCATCCGAGCCTGCGCCTGCTTTCGCTCCTGTCGATTGCGATCTACGTCAACTTCCTCACCGATCATCTCGGCGTCGATCTGCGCTTCGGCCTCATCGGGATCGCGGTCGCGGCCTTCGCCCCCGCGACCGTGTACTTCAAGGTCTGGCGCACGCACCGCGCGATGCCGCTGCTGCTCGGCCTGCTGCTCGTCGCGCTGTTCATCTGGTTCGCGGAGAACCTGGGGACGCTCTCCGGGACGTGGCTCTACCCGAACCAGCGGCAGTACTGGTCCCTCGTCCCTGTGGCCAAGCTCTCCTCGTGGTTCCTGCTGATGATCGTCTCCTACACCCTGGTCGCCCGGGTGAACGGCATCGCGATCGGGCCGGCCGCGATGCCGGCGCCCGCGCGGATGGATCTGCCGCTGGCCCGGGCAACCCATCTCGGCCTCGCGGCCGCCGTGATCGGGCTGGGACTGCTGCTGCGCGTGCCGGCGTGGAACCTGCCGCTCGCGGTTCACCACTACGGCGGCGGCATCCTGTGGGGAGCGATGCTGTTCCTGCTGGTGGCCGCCCTGCGACCGGCCGGCTGGGGTCTGCGCACCTGCATGATCGCCGCCTTCTTCGGCGCCGGGCTCATCGAAGCGAGCCGTCTCGTTCATACCCCGGCGCTCGACGCCTTCCAGGCAACCCTGCCGGGCCAGCTCCTCCTCGGCACACTCATCTCCCCGTGGAATCTCTGCGCCTACGCCGTCGGGATCGCCGTCACGGCGGCGTTGGCGGTTTCCTTTCATCGTGATCGCAGGCGCGCGGCATTGCCGGCTTGACAGATCAGGTCGCCGGGCAGACCCATCGCGGGCGGACTAACCCCAAGTTGGGTCCACGAGGAGAACCGGTTTTCGATGCGGATGCGCAACCTGACGCTGCGTCTCGGACGGGTTCTCGGCGCTGCCGCGCTTGCGGTAAGCCTTGGCTCCGCGGCCTGGGCCGGAGATCCTGTCTACCCGCCGGGCTCGCGCTTCGGCTTCGATCCGCCGGCCGACATGTCGCTGTCGCGGCGCTTCTCGGGCTTCGAGCGGAAGGAGGGGGGCGCGACCGTGTCGGTCGTCGAGCTGCCCGCGAACGCCTTCGCGGAACTCGTCAGCGGCTTCACCGACGCCAACCTGTTGAGCCAGGGCTTCGCCGTCGAGAAGCGCGAGGAGGTCAAGATCGGCGACAACGAGGGCATGCTCTACACCGGTGAGCAGCCCGCCGATCCGGCCTCGTCCGCTCCGGCGATCCGGAAGTGGATTCTCGTGGTCGGTACGCCGAGCGTGACCGGACTGATCATCGCCCAGGCGCTGCCCGACGCCGAGACCGAGGCCTCGATGCGCAAGATGGTGACCGGCGTCACCCTCCGGCCTGCGCTGACGCTGACCCAGCAGGTCGACGCGCTGCCCTTCCGCATCGCCGACATGGCGGGCTTCCGGCCGGTGCGGGTGATGGCCGGCAATTCGATCCTCCTGACCAGCGGCCCCAAGGACCAGATGCAGAATCTGGAGCAGCCGATCCTCGTCCTCGCCCAGGCCGTGCAGCAGCCGCCCTCGGCCGAGCAGCGGGACGGCTTCGCCCGCGCCGCCCTGGCCTCGAACCAGACCATGAAGGACTTCGTCATCGAGCGGGCCCAGAGCTACCGCTCGAACGGCGTCGACTGGCACGAGATCGTGGCCCGCGCCCTCGACCAGCCGACCAACCTGCCGGTGGTCGTCATGCAGACCATCCGGTTCGCGCCGGATGGCTATCTCCGCGCCCTCGGTGTCGTGCGGCAGGATCAGCGCGACGGCGTCCTCGCCAAGTTCCGCCAGGTCGTGGACAGCGTGCAGGTGAAGTAGCGCCTCACCACACGGCGGCCTGCCCGTCGCGGCGCGGGTCGCTCGCCGCCACGTAGCCTTCGACCGCCGGATCGCCCATCCGCCAGATGAACTGGCCGGCGCCGAAATCCTGGTAGCTGTCCTCGATCACCTCGAGCCGGTGGCCGAGGGCCTTCAGGCGGTCCAGGGTCGCCCGCGGCATCGCTGCCTCGACGTTGATGTCGAGACCCTCGTTCACCCGCCACCGCGGCGCGTCGCAGGCCGCCTGCGGGTTCTGGCCGTGGTCGATCATCCGCACCAGGGTCTGGACATGGCCCTGCGGCTGCATGTTGCCGCCCATCACGCCGAAGCTCATCACCGGCGCGCCGTCCCGGGTGAGAAAGCCCGGGATGATGGTGTGGAACGGGCGCTTGCCCGGCGCCACCACGTTCGGGCTCGCAGGATCGAGCACGAAGCCGTAGCCGCGGTTCTGCAGGGAGATCCCCCAGCCCGGAACGACCACGCCCGAGCCGAAGCCCATGAAGTTCGACTGGATGAAGCTCACCATCATCCCGGATTCATCCGCGGCGGTGAGGTAGATCGTGCCGCCCGCGGGCGGCTTGCCGGGGCCGAAGACCTGGGCGCGGTTCCGGTCGATCAGCTTAGCGCGCTCCGCCAGATAGGCGCGGTCCAGCATGGCTTCGGGCGTCACCTCCATCCCGCGCGGGTCGGCGACGTACCGGTAGGTGTCGCTGAAGGCGAGCTTCATCGCCTCGATCTGGAGGTGCTGCGCCTCCGGTCCGTCCACCGGCAGGCTGCCGAGGTCGAACTGCTCCAGGATGCCGAGCGCGATCTGTGCCGCGATGCCCTGGCCGTTCGGCGGGATCTCGTGCAGCGTGTAGCCGTGGTAATCCTTGGCGGTCGGCATCACCCATTCGGGGCGGTACGCCGCGAGGTCGGCGGCCGTCATGGCGCCGCCATGGGCCCGCGCGTGCGCGGCGATCGCCTCGGCGATCTCGCCCCGGTAGAAGGCCTCGCCCTTGGTCTCGCCGATCAGCCGCAGGGTCCGCTCGGCGCCGGGAAAGGTCACCAGCTCGCCGACATCCGGCGCTCGGCCGCGCGGCAGAAAGAACTCCGCGAAGCCCGGCTGGCGGGTGATCGCCTCGATCCCGGCGGCGGCCGCCCATTTCTGCTGCACGACGACCGGCGCGAGATAGCCGCGCTCGGCGATGCGGATCGCCGGCTGCATCAGATCGGCGAAGGGGAGGCGGCCGAAGCGCTCGCTGAGCGCGACCCAGGCGCCCACCGCCCCCGGTACGGTGACCGAATCCCAGCCGCGCATCGGCGTCCGTTCCGCCGGACCGTATTTCCGCAGGAAGTAGTCCGGGCTCCAAGCGGCCGGAGCCCCGCCCGAGGCGTTGAGGCCGTGCAGCGCCTTCCCGTCCCACAGGATGCAGAAGGCGTCGGAGCCGAGGCCGTTGCTGCACGGCTCGGTCACGGTCTTGGCGGCCGCCGTGGCGATCGCGGCGTCGACCGCGTTCCCGCCGGCCTGGAGCATCTGGATGCCGGCCTGTGCCGCCAACGCGTGCGAGGTGGCGACACAGTTGCGCCCGAACATCGGCATGCGCAGGGACGGATACCCGGTCACCCAGTCGAACGGCTTCATGGCACTGTTCCCGGCCTCGGCAGCGGATCTGCTTCCGCGGCACTTGGCATACAGGATATCCGGCGCCGGTGAAGGCGTGGCCGGGATAGATGCCAAACGAAAAACGCGGGCCCGAGGACCCGCGCTTCGCGACGTTCAGGCTGTCTGTGGGAGCCGCTCAGTAGGGGCGGCCGTAGAGCGGCGAGGTCGGATCCAGGCGATCGACGAAGGAGAGATCGACGTTGCGGATCGCGCTCGAACGGGCGCCGATGAACGGTCCGTTGGTGATCGGGTCCGGCAGGATCCCGCGGCCGAAGCGGTCGGTTGGGCCGTAGGGCGGGGTCAGCTGGTTGGACGCTGCGATCAGGTAGGGGTTCAGAGCCGGATTCCGCGAACCGCCGGCACCCGGGACGTTCGAGGTGAGCGGCACGTTGCCGGCATCCAGCCAGCTGCGCGGGCGCACCCGGATCGGGAGCGGGCGGCTGACCCGGTAGATCGGGCCGGAAACGAAACCATCCTGCGCCTCAGCCGGCGCGGAGGCCAGAACGCCGAGGCCGGTGGCGGCGACAACGCCGAGAAGGGCGATCTTGAGCGAGCGCATGGCCAACCTTGTGTATGAGTGCCATCAGTATGGCGACCGAAGCTTAACAGTTCGCCGCCTTTGACAAGAAGACGCTTGGGCGAGGCTGTTGTTCCGCCCTTATGGCTGAGCTTGTGCGATTTGCCACACTGTGGCCTCATTTTTTATTTTGCGGCCGTCGGATTAACGATCCGGTCCGGCTCGAAGGTTCCGCGCCGGCTGTCGCCGGGCAGGCGCTCGCGGGGTCGGGCACGGCAGCGAAGGCCGCCGTCGTGTCGGGATCGGCAAGATCGACGAGGCTCAGCGCATCCAGCAGGCAGGCCACGGCCTGCGGTTCCGGAGGATGGCCGAGGGGGGCGCAGAGCCATCCATCGAGCTGAAACCCCGTCTCCCGGGTGACGAAACCCGTGCAGGTCCGCTGCGTCGGTCCGGCGAAGGTCATCTCCAGGGTCTCGACCGCGCCGAACCGGGTCCGGATCTGGCCGCGGGCTCCGGTCCGCGCGACCGCTAGGGCAGGGCGGTCGAGGGCTGGGCCGTTGGCGGCCCGCCGGGCCATCAGGACGAACAGCGACGGCGGCGGTCCGGTGAGCGTTCCGCGCGTGAGGACGATCCGCAGCGCAGGCGCCTCGATCGCAGCCACATCGCCGCGCATCAGCGTGTCCTCGCGCAGGCCCGTCCGCGGATCGACCCGGGCGGCGACCCGCACCGGATCGGGCCCAGGCTCGGCGAGGCCGAACCGGGCGGGCGCGATCGCCGGCTGCGCCGGCGAAGCCCGGACGGACGGCACGAAGGCGGTCTGGAGATCCGGCGCGCGCTGGATGCCGGGGAGGGGGCCGGGCAACCGGGCGAACACGCACACCAGGGCGATCGCGGCCGATGCCAGCGCGAGACGCAGGCCGAGGGATCCCGGTGACCAGCCTGCGCGTGGCGCGGGCGGGCGGAGTCCGACTCGATCGACGAGAGGCGCTGTTCCGATCAGCATCGTGCTCCGTACCGAAGGCGGGACGCGGGATTGGGCGGTCAGCCTCGCACGGCAGGACTGCATGCCCGTTCCCGGCCCGGATCCGTCACCGGATTCTTCCGCGCAGGGTGAATCAGGCGTTGCGCGGTCGTCGGCCTTGACAGCATGGGCACATGCGCGCCTTGCTCGGCGCGGCCGTCGCCCCCACCTCCGCTGAGGACGGGGTCTGCGGCCGCGCCCGTTCTGCGGGCGCGTCCGGCACGAACGATCCTTCGGCCGATTTTGCTGGCAGGAGCGCGGCACCCGGATCGGTCGGGGTTTTCCGCGCGGAGACAAGAGATGGGTTACAAGGTCGCCGTCGTCGGCGCCACGGGCAACGTGGGCCGCGAGATGCTCGATATCCTGGCCGAGCGGGCCTTTCCCGCCGACGAGGTCGTGGCGCTGGCCTCGCGCCGCAGCCAGGGGCAGGAAGTCTCCTACGGCGACAAGACGCTCAAGGTCAAAACGCTCGACACCTACGACTTCACCGACACCGATATCTGCCTGATGTCGGCCGGCGGCGAGGCGTCGAAGGAATGGTCGCCCCGCATCGGCCAGCAGGGTTGCGTGGTCATCGATAACTCGTCGGCCTTCCGCTACGACGCCGACGTGCCGCTGATCGTGCCCGAGGTGAATGCCGACGCGGTGGTGGGCTTCACCAAGCGCAACATCATCGCCAACCCGAATTGCTCGACCGCGCAGCTGGTCGTCGCGCTCAAGCCCCTCCACGAGGCGGCGACGATCAAGCGCGTCGTGGTCTCGACCTACCAGTCGGTCTCCGGCGCCGGCAAGGAGGCGATGGACGAGCTGTTCAACCAGACCCGCGCCGTCTTCACCGCCGGCGAGATCAAGCAGGGCGGCAAGTTCACGAAGCGGATCGCCTTCAACGTCATCCCCCACATCGACGTGTTCATGGAGGATGGCTACACGAAGGAAGAGTGGAAGATGGTCGCCGAGACCAAGAAGATGCTCGACCCGAAGATCAAGCTGACGGCGACCGCCGTCCGCGTTCCGGTCTTCATCGGGCACGCGGAAGCGGTCAACATCGAGTTCGAGCGGCCGCTCTCGGCCGAGAAGGCCACCGAGATCCTGCGCGCCGCCCCCGGCGTCCTGGTGATCGATAAGCGCGAGAACGGCGGCTACATGACGCCCCACGAGGCGGCCGGCGAGGATGCGACCTACATCTCGCGCATCCGCGAGGACGCGACCGTGGAGAACGGCCTGAACCTCTGGTGTGTCTCGGACAACCTGCGCAAGGGCGCGGCCCTCAACGCGGTGCAGATCGCCGAGATTCTGGTGAACCGCAAGCTCCTGAACCGGGCCAAGCGCGCGGCCTGAGGCCGGTCCTCCTCCCGGCGGGAGGAGGAGCCAGCACCGAAATCCTTGGGACAACGTCCCTAGGATTTGTCACGCGCCCGTCATCGTTCAGGCTCACGCCGCAGACCGGATCACGTGGAGATTCGGTATGCGGCGTTTCTTTTTGTCCGGTCTCGTCGGTCTGTCGATCATCGGCGCGGCTCAGGCTCAGCCGCAGCCCAGGAATGTCGTCCTGTTCATAGCGGACGGGCTCCGCGACGGCATGGTGAACGCCGTGAACGCGCCGGCGATGGACGGCCTGATGAAGGCCGGGGTTCGGTTCACCAACACGCACTCCCTGTTCCCCACATTCACGATGCCGAACGCCACCGCGATGGCGACCGGCCACATGCTGGGCGACACCGGCCAGTTCGGGAACACGATCTACACGGCCTTCCCGGTCCCCGGGGCCGGCGAGAGCCTCACGCCGTTCCTGGAGAGCGACCCCGTCCTCGGCGACGTCGACGCGCATTTCGCCGGCAACTACCTCAACGAGGAGACGATCCTGCGGGCGGCTCACGCCCAGGGGCTCTCCACGGCCAGCATCGGCAAGCTTGGCCCCTCCCTGGTCTTCGACCACACGGCGCGCTCCGGACAGGACAGCATCCTGGTCGACGACAGCACGGGCCGGCCGAGCGGCATCCCGCTGAGCGACGACCTGCGCACGCGCCTGGATGCGGCCGGGCTTCCGCTGCAGGCGCCGACGCGGGGCGCCAACGGCCTGGCCGGAACCGCCGATTCGCCCGGGACGCTCGCCGCCAATGTCGAGCAGCAGGGCTACTTCACCGATGTGGCGACGAAGGCGGTCCTACCGCTGTTCAAAGCCCGCGGAAAACCCTTCGTGCTCGTCTACTGGTCGCGCGATCCCGACGGGACGCAGCACAATCAGGGCGACAGTCTCGGCCGGCTCGTCCCGGGGATCAACGGACCGACGAGCCTTGCGGCGATCCGCAACGCGGATGCCAACCTTGCCGCGCTGCTCGGCGCGCTGAAGGCGCTCGGTATGGCGGAGACCACGGATGTGATCGTCACCTCCGATCACGGCTTCTCCACCATCTCCAAGGAGAGCGGGACCAGCTTCGCCGCGTCGCAGGCCTATAAAGGCGTGCCGAAGGGCCAGCTTCCGCCGGGCTTCCTCGCCATCGATCTCGCGCATGAGCTCGGGCTCGGCCTGTTCGATCCGGATGCCAGAGGCATCAGGCTCGCCGCCGACGCCTTTCCGAGCCGGGCCAACGGCCTGATCGGCGCGGATCCGGCCAAGCCCGAGGTGGTGGTCGCGGCCAATGGCGGCTCGGATCTCGTTTACCTGCCGAACGGCGACCGGGCGCTGGCGCGCCGCGTGGTCGACGCCCTGGCGCGTCAGGACTACGTGAGCGGCCTGTTCGTCAGCGCGACCCTCGGCCCGATCCCGGGAACGCTGCCCCTCTCAGCGATCGCCCTCGATGGGTCGGCGCTGACGCCGATGCCGGCCATCGTGGTCAATTTCCGGAGCTTCTCGACCGGCTGCGCCGATCCGACCACCTGCGGGGTCGAGGTCTCCGATACCGGGCTGCAGCAGGGGCAGGGCATGCACGGCAGCTTCTCCCGCGCCGATACCCGGAACGTCATGGGCGCGGCAGGGCCGAGCTTCCGGGCGGGCCTCGCGAGCGCGGTGCCGGCGAGCAATGCCGACCTCGGCAAGACCATCGCCCAGCTCCTGGGCCTCACGATTCCCGGCAAGGGCCGGCTGGTCGGCCGCGTCCTGACCGAGGCGTTGGCCAATGGCAGCACGCCGACCTTCGCCCGGGCGGAGCTGCGCTCGGAGCCGGACGCCGCCGGCCACGTGACGGCGCTCGCCTACCAGACGGTGGGCGAGATCCGCTACTTCGATGCCGCCGGATATCCCGGCCGCACCCTCGGCCTCGACAGTACCGCCGTCCCGGCCGCCGCGGAGGCGCACTGAGCGTCGCACCGTCCGGCCCGCGGGGCGGAGCGCAGGGAACACTGTCCAACCCAACCCCCCTCGTCCCGAGATGCCCGCGTCCGCGGGCCTCGAAGGCGAGTTCCAGGGAGCACGGCGCTCCCTGGTCTGCTCCGTCGAGACCTCTGCTGGGCTGCAGGCCCTCAGGCCGAGGATGGCGCGGACGGGTGGGCGTGCGGTGCCGCTTGGTCCGACTACGCCATGCCGAGGGCCTGCATGTAGAGCTCGAGGATCGCCTCCTGCTCCTGGCGCTCGCTGTGATCCTGCTTGCGGATGCGGAGAATCGTGCGGACGGCCTTCGCGTCGAAGCCCCGGCCCTTCAGCTCGGCGAACACCTCTTTGATGTCGCCCATGATGCCGGCCTTTTCCTCCTCGAGGCGCTCCAGGCGCTCGATGAACTGCTTCAGCTCGTCGGCCGCTACGCCCTCGGCCGACGAGACGTCGCCGCCGGGCCGCTGCGCGGCGGTGGGCATCGAATGGGCGTTCATGGGGCTCTCCCGAATGCACGGCGCGGTTGCGCCCTGGACCCGTGGTTAATGGGCCGGCCTTACTGGAAGCTTAGCCGATTCACTGCCTGCCGGCCGCCGCCTCAATGCTCCTTGGCCTGCGACGCTGCGAAGCCCGCCTGCTGCTGCGGGGTTGCCTCGGTCTGGAAGCGCGCCTTCCACTCGGCGTAAGGCATCCCGTAGACGGCCTCGCGGCTCTCGTCCTTGGTCAGCGCCACGCCTGTCTCATCGGCGGCGTCCTTGAGCCAGTTCGACAGGCAGTTCCGGCAGAAGCCCGCCAGATTCATCAGGTCGATGTTCTGCACATCCGTCCGATTGCGCAGATGCGCGACGAGGCGGCGGAACACCGCGGCTTCGAGTTCCGTCTGGGTCCGGGGATCGATCGCGCTCATCGGTAGCAACTCTCTTCAGGTCGGGCGGCCCGCTCCCGATTTCGGAAGCGGCCGGACGGAGATCAAGCCGCGAGGAGCGGGCGAAGGATGCGGGCGAAGCGCGCGGCCCACTCGGCCTGTCCGTCCGCGCCGGCAATCAGATCCTGGCGGATCTCCACGAGGGCGTTGGCGAGGCCCCGCGCGGTGGCGTGACGGTCGATCGTGTCGCCCGGCAGGCCGCCGCCATAGGGCTGGTTGTCGCCGACGGTCAGCCCGGCGGGATCCGCCTCCAGCGCGCGGATGAGGGGGCGGGCAAAGCGCTCGTCCCCGTCGTACAGGATGCCGACCTGCCAGGGCCGCGCGATGCCGCGCCAGTAGGGCGTGAAGCTGTGCAGGGTCAGGAGCACGGGCGGACGGCCGGCCGCCGCGGCGGCGGCGATCGCGTCGTCGATGGCCGCGTCGAACGGGGCGTAGAACCGGGCGATCCGCGCCTGCTTGCCGGCCTCGTCGATCCGGGCATTGCCAGGAACCACGGCGCCGTCGGACAGGCGCATCACCAGCGTCGGGTCGGCGCGCCCACGATTCGGGTCGATGATCAGCCGCGAGAAGTTCGTGAGGATCGCCGGGACCCCGAGCTGCGCCGCGAGGCTCCGCGTCACCGCCGCCGCGCCGATATCGTAAGCGATGTGCCGGGCGTATTCCGACTCCGGCAAACCGAGCTCGATATCCGGCGGCACGAAATTCGAGGCGTGATCGCAGGCGATGACGAGGCCGCAGGCGGGGTCGCCGGGGATGATCTCGCAGGGATGCGCGGGCGGGAGGGCCGTTTCTGTCTCCGGACGGGTCACGGGGCTCCGAGGTCTTCAGATCTGTGCGAGGGCGCGGATGGCGCTTGCCGTCGCGCGGCCGCTCGGGCAGATCACCTATCAAGGATCGTGCGCTCACGGCAAGAAACGGGCCCGCCGCCCAGGGAAGAAACGGGCGGGGAGTGTGCGACACAAACAAGAGAGGAGCCCGTTCGACGCCATGACCGAGACCGTTCCGCCCGTCGCCGATGCGGCCATCCGGGATCAGCGCGCGCTCCTCGACTCGATTCTCACGGCCGCGATCCGCGCCGCCCATCCGGATCTCTGCCTGCCGCCCCACCTGCCGGAGCCGAGCCCCGGCCGTCTGATCATCCTGGCGGCCGGCAAGGCCGCCGGCAGCATGAGCGCCGTGGCGAGCCGGTTCTACCGCCGGCAGCATGGACTCGGCGACGACCGGATCGTCGGCCTCGCAGTGGCCCGCCACGGCTACGGCCAGGACGCGCCGGGCATCCACATGGTCGAGGCGGGCCATCCGGTGCCCGACGAGGCCGGCATCTCGGCGACCCGGGAGGCCCTGCGGCTCGCCACCGAGGCGGGGCCGGACGACGAGGTCCTGGTCCTGCTGTCGGGCGGTGGCTCGGCCAACTGGATCGCCCCGGCCGGCGACCTGACGCTCGTCGAGAAGCAGGCGATCACCCGGGCGATGCTCCGCTCCGGCGCGCCGATCGGCGAGATCAACACGGTGCGCAAGCACATCTCGCGGATCAAGGGCGGACGCCTCGCCCTCGCGGCCCGCAACGCCCGGCGCATCCTGACGCTGGCGATCTCCGACGTGCCGTTCGACGATCCGGCGGTGATCGCGTCGGGCCCGACGGTGCCCGATCCGTCCACGCTGGCCGATGCCCGCGCCATCTGCGAGAAGCGCGGCATCCCGCTGCCCGAGGAGGCTTCGCGGCTCCTCAACGACCCGAACAACGAGACGCCGAAGGCCGGCGACCCCGCCTTCGCCCGCGCCGAGTACCGGATCATCGCCCGGCCGATCGACGCCCTGAATGCCGCCGCCGAGGCCGCCCGCGCGGCCGGCTACGAGCCGATCCTGCTCGGCGCCGATCTCGAAGGCGAGGCCCGCGAGGTCGCTGCCGAGCACGCGGCCGAGGCCAAGCGCCTCAAGGCCGAGGGCCGGCGCGTGGCACTGATCTCCGGCGGCGAGCTCACCGTCACGATCCGCGGTGAGGGCCATGGCGGCCCGAACCAGGAATACGCCCTGGCGCTGGCGGTGGCCTTGGACGGCGAGCCCGGCATCTTCGGTATCAGTGCCGATACCGACGGGACCGACGGCGGCCGGGGCCTCGCCACCGACCCGGCGGGCGGCCTCATCGATCCGACGACCCTGGAGCGGGCCCGGGCCGCCGGCCTCGACCCGGCCGCGATGCTGGAGCAGAACGACTCCACCGCGTTCTTCGCGGCCCTCGGCGACCTCGTGAACCCCGGTCCGACCTGTACCAATGTCAACGACTGCCGCATCATCCTCGTCAACTAGGTCGCGCGTCTCGGCGGCTCAGCTCCTCCCGGCAGTCACGGTCCTCGGCCTCGCGCTCCTCGGCGCGAGCCCCGCCCGGGCGGACCTGCGCCTATGCAACCAGACCGCCAGCAAGGTCGGGATCTCGCTGGGCTATCGCGACCCGCAGGGCTGGGTGACGGAGGGCTGGTGGGATCTGGCGCCGAAGGCCTGCGAGACGCTTCTCAAGGGCGCGCTGGCGGCGCGGTTCTACTACGTGTTCGCAGTCGACTACACGCGCGGCGGCGAGTGGAGCGGCCGCTCGCTGATGTGCACCCGTGATTCGGAATTCACGATCCGCGGGATCGAGGATTGTCTCGCCCGCGGCTACGACCGGAACGGCTTCTTCGAAGTCGATACCGGCGAGCAGAAGAGCTGGACCATCCAGCTCACCGATCCCAACCGGGCCGAGGCGCCGGCAAAACCGTAACGTGAAGGCGGCGGCCTTGACGCTGTCCGGCGCGGGATGCTCACACCCGTGGCCAAACCTTTGAACCGGCGGCGCTTCATGCTGCACGGCAACGAACAACCGGAGGAATACGCTTGAAACGGTCACGCCGCACGAAGATCGTCGCCACCCTGGGCCCGGCCTCCGATTCGCCGGAGATGATCGAGCGGCTGTTCCGCGCGGGCGTCGACGTGTTCCGGCTCAACATGAGCCACCTGCCGCGCGAGAAGCTGCCCGAGAAGGTGGAGGCGATCCGCACCATCGAGCGGGAGGCCAAGCGGCCGATCGGCATCCTGGTCGACCTTCAGGGGCCGAAGCTGCGGCTCGGCACCTTCGCGGAGGGGGCCGCGATGATCGAGGCCGGCGCCACCTTCGTGCTCGACGGCGATCCGACGCCGGGTGATGCCGCCCGCTGCCACCTGCCGCATCCCGAGATCCTCGAGGCGCTGGAGCCGGGCCACGCCATCCTGCTCGATGACGGCAAGCTCCGGCTAACGGTGGTCGAGACCTCGCACAACCGCGCCGTGACCCGCGTCGAGGTCGGCGGGCGGATCTCGAACCGGAAGGGCGTATCCCTGCCGCATACGGTGATCCCGGTCCCGGCGATGACCGACAAGGACCGGGCGGACCTCGATGCCGGCCTGAACGCGGGCGCCGACTGGATCGCCGTCTCGTTCGTCCAGCGGCCCGAGGATGTGGCCGAGGTGAAGAAGGTTTGCGCCGGCCGCGCCCTGGTGATGGCCAAGATCGAGAAGCCGCAGGCGCTGGCGCGCCTCGACGAGATCATCGAGATCTCCGACGGCCTGATGGTCGCCCGCGGCGATCTCGGCGTGGAGATGCCCCTGGAGCAGGTCCCGGGGGTGCAGAAGCGCATCACCCGCGGCGCCCGGCGCTACGGCAAGCCGGTGGTCGTGGCCACCCAGATGCTCGAATCGATGATCACGGCTCCGGTCCCGACCCGCGCCGAGGTCTCGGACGTCGCCACGGCGGTCTACGAGGGGGCGGATGCCGTGATGCTCTCTGCGGAGAGCGCCTCGGGGGCCCACCCGATTGGGGCCGTGGAGACCATGAACCGCATCGCCGAGCAGGTGGAGCGGGACGCGATCTACTGGTCGATCATCCGGGCGCAGAGCGCGACCCCCGACGAGACGGCCGCCGATGCCATCGCGGCGGCGGCCCACCAGATGGTCGATGCCCTGAACCTCGACGCGATCATGGCCTGGACCAATTCCGGCTCCACGGCGCTCCGCCTGTCGCGCGAGCGCCCGAACGCTACCGTGATCGCGCTGACACCCCGGCGCGAGACGGCGCGGCGCCTCGCCCTGGCCTGGGGCACGCACCCGATCGTCACCAAGGATGCCAGCGACGTGGACGACATGTCCTTCCGCGCCGCCAAGTTCGCCGTCCGCGAGAAGTTTGCCGCGGTGGGCGACCGGGTGATCGTCGTCGCCGGCCTGCCGTTCGGCACGCCGGGCGCCACCAACCTCGTGCGGCTGACCTTCATCACCCGCGAGCACGCCGAGAAGGCGTGAGGCGGCAGGCCTCCAGCACTGCCGGCATCCCGATTGCGATCGGGATGCCGACCGCCGACGCGACGGGATCTTGCGCGGACAGAAATTCTCAAAACCGGGCTTGCCACCGTTGCCCCGGGACGACGCGGACGGACGTGTCCTGATCGGCCCGCGGTTCAATGCGCGACGGCCGGTTCCGAACCGGTCGCGCTGGTCGCCGCGGCCAGCCGGATAATCTCCTCCGTGACCCGCTCGGCGGCGACATACTGGAGCATGTGGCCGATGCCCGGCAGCAGCACGAGCCGCGCCCCCGGGATCGCCCGCGCGAGCGGCACCGCCTGCGCGTCGGCGCGGACGATCGGGTCGGCCTCGCCGGAGATCACCAGGGTCGGGATGTGGATCCTGCCGTAGCGCGGGCTCTGCGCCGCGAGGGCTCGCGACAGGCCGAGCAGATCCTGGACGTTGGCGAGCAGCGTCTCCGGTCGCAGAACCAGGTCGGATCTGGCCAAGTCCGGATAATCCGCCTGCGCGGGCTGCGGCTTGAAGACCCGGCGCGCCGCCTCGGGCAGGAACCGCCGGGCGATCGGCGGTCCGATCGTCCGGCTGAGCACCCACGCCACCGGGGGCTTTATGGCGAACCGCCAGTACCACGGCAGATCCGGCATCCGGTCCGGCATGGGCATCGCCACAGGCGCGGCGAGGGCGAGGGCGGAAACCCGCTCCGGGTGATCCAGGGCGAGGGCCAAAGCGAGGGCGCCAGCCCAGGAATGACCGAACACCACCGCCGGCCCGACGCCCATGCGGTTCAGCGCTTCCGCGATCATCCCGGCCTGCACGGAGGGTGCCGCGGCGTCGCCGCCGGCAATCCGGTCGCTCCATCCGAATCCCGGCCGGTCGAAGGCGATCACCCGGAAGCCCTGCGCGGCGAGGCGGCGGCCGATCCCCTCCATGGGATCCGACGCGTTGGCCGAGGCCCCGTGCAGGAGGACGACGGGCGGCCCGTTCGCCGGGCCGTCCTGCAGGGTCGCGAGCCGCCCGCCGGTGATCGTCACGAACGGACCCGCGGGCGGGTTGGCCGCGCCGACCCGGAGCGTTATCACCAGCGCCGCCAGGGCCCCGATCGCCAGAACGAGGCCGGCGAGGGCGAAGGGCAGGGCAAGGAGGGTCAGGAGGACGGCGATCACCCGGGTCACAGGTCGCGGCCGTCGACCTCCGGGGTGAGGCGGTTGATCGCCTCGCCGACCTTCTCCATCTGCGGGTAGAGCGCTTTCGCCCGCCGGAACGCTGCCAGCGCACGCGCCTTGTCGTCGAGGGATTCGTAGATCCGGCCCATGGCGGCCCAGGCCTCGAAGTGGCGCGGCTCCAGGACCAGGGCCCGCTGCAGATCGGCCAGCGCATCGTCCTTATCGGTGAGGAGCCAGAACACCGTCGCGCGGCGGTTCCAGCCCTCTGACCAATTCGGTTCGAGGGCGGTGACGCGGTCCATCAGCTCGGCCGCCAGGGGGAAGTCGTGGGCGGTGACGGCTTGGCGGGCGCGGTCGGTCAGCAGGTCGACGGTCGGGCTGCCGGATCCGGCCATGTGCCGCTCGATCAGGCGCGCGATGCCCTTGGCCTCCGCTGGATCCTCGCTGGCGCGCAGGCGCGCGAACAGGTCATCGAGGCTTGGCGGCTTCGGTGCCGGCTTCGCTTCGGCGGTCGGCCGGCCGGGCCGGGTCGATTGCGGCGCTGCCTGGGCCGCCGGCAGTGTCGCCGCGAGGGCCGGCAGGCAGACCAGGGCGGCGATGAAACGGGTCGGCATCATGCAGCCAGACTGTGCGCCGTCGTCACGTCCGTCAACGTGCCGCGGTGCCGCGCGCACGCGGAAACGGCCGCACCCGGTGGACACGGCCGTTTCCTCGATCGGTGCCGTTCTCCGTCCGGCCTCGGCCGGTCGGAACGGTCTCAGCCCTGGCGGGCCTTGAAGCGCTTCTGGGTCTTGTTGATCACGTAGACCCGCCCCTTGCGGCGCACGAGCTGGTTGTCGCGGTGGCGGCCACGCAGGGACTTGAGGGAGTTGCGGATCTTCATCGGTCTTTCGAGCCCGGAGGGCCGTCCATCAGTAAGGGATCGGGAACGTAGCCTTGAGGCAGGACGCGCAGTCGCGTCCGGCGATCACGGCTCACGCATCGCGGGATGGCGCGGCCATATCAGGAGTCGCCCCCACAAGGCAAGGCGCAGCGGGCATCGTGCTGCCGGTCCTGCTCAATGGACGCTGTCGAGATCCGGCACCGCCGGGGCGATCACGAGCTGCCGGCCGATCTGGTGCAGCAGCATGTCGAGGAGCGGTTTCAGACGGTCGAAACCCGGCCGGGAGAGGCCATTCTCTGCAGCCGTGTACAGGGCCAGCGCCATCTCGGCGACCTGATCGATGCCGCCGGCGGCGGCATCCGTCGCGTAGAACGCCGATTCGTCGAGAAAGCCCTCACGGCTGCACGCGGTCACATCGATGACGATCCCGTGGGCCTCGTCCACGACGCCCTCGGCGTTCCGGATATACCGGCCGCGCACGAGCACCCAGCGGACTTCGCCGGGTACCGGTACGGTCCGGTACTGTGCGATATACAGGCCGCCCTCGCGGCGAAGGTCAGCGATGATGCACGCGATCCGTCGCCGGTCCTCGGGATGGATATGCTCCAGGAACGCCGCGAAGGGCGTCCCCCGACTACCTTTCGGCCGCGGCAGGCCCAGGACCGTCGCGGCGGCGGCGTCGCATTCGAGGACGTCGTCGGCGATGTGCCAGGTCCAGGTCCCGACATCCGATTCGGCCAGAGCACGCATCCCCATGCGGCCGCTTCGCCGCCTCGTGTGCACACCGACGCCCACAGACTCGATCTCCAGGTCCGTCCGGACGCTTCGCCCGGCCGACTTATTTGGTCGACACAATACTGGGACTGCCGAAACGGCACAACGCATGGGAGTGACAGATCAGGATGGTGTTCGAGGGTAGCGACGCCATCAGGAACGATAGTAAACGCCGGTCAGCGTGCCCTTTGCGAGGACGTGCCCACGCATCGCATCGATCAGCGCGCCCCGGCCCGGCGCCTCGGCCAGGGCGAGAGACTGCCGCAGCGCGAAGATCTGGAAGACGTAGTCGTGCGGCCCGTGGCCCGTCGGAGGATCCGGCGGCAGCCATTCCGCGCGCAGGAAGCTGTTTTGGCCCAGCGCGTGGCCGGAGCCCGGGTGCCCGGGGCTCGCCAAGGCACCTTCGGGCAATTCGGCCGGCTCGGGCGGGATCGCCCAGGCGATCAGGTGGACCAGCGGACGCGGCGTCGGGCTCCCGGCGTCCTCGACGAGGATCACCAGGGCAGCGGTGCCCGCGGGCAGGCCGCTCCAGGCGAGCGGCGGGGACACGCCCGCACCGTCCGCGGTGAAGCGGGCCGGCATGTCCGCTCCGTCCGCGAAGGCCGGACTGGTCAGCGTCACGGTGTCGGGAATGTCGGAGAAGTCCGAATGGGCCGCCGTCTTGTCCCGGCCGGCTTTCAGGCCCGACAGGGCTTCGCCGACCGCCCCGGGGATTTTCTCAAGCATCGCCGCGCCCTCCGTCCCGTCTCCAACGGCGGGGGACGCAACCCGTTCACGCAGAGCGTTCGGCCGCGACCATATAGTTCACGGCCGTGTCGCGGCTCGTGCGCCAACCATCGGTGAGCGGATTGTAGACGACCCCCACCGTGTCGGTGACGGCGAGCCCTCCCGCCCGGATGGCGCGGGCGAGTTCGTCGGGCGTCACGAATTTCTGCCAGTCATGCGTGCCCCGCGGCAGCCAGCCGAGCACATATTCGGCGCCGACGATGGCCAGCGCGAAGGAGCGCAGAGTCCGGTTCAGGGTGGCCCCGAACAGCAGTCCGCCGGGCTTCACCCCCGCGCAGGCGGTCCGCACGAAGGCCTGCATGTCGGAGACGTGCTCCACCACCTCCATGATCAGCACGGCATCGAAACGCTCGCCGCCGGCGACCACCGCTTCGATGGTCGCGCCGCGATAATCGACCGGCACGCCCGCCGCCTCGGCATGGGCCCGTGCCACCGCGATGTTCTGCTCGGCCGGATCGAGCCCGGTCACGCGTGCGCCGAGCCGGGCGAGGGGTTCCGAGAGGACGCCGCCGCCGCAGCCGACGTCGCAGATCGAAAGCCCGTCCAGCGGAAAGGGCGCGCGCGGATCGCGTCCGAACCGCCGGCACAGGGCGTCGCGGATATAGGCGAGCCGCACCGGATTGAACCGGTGGAGGACGCGCATCGGGCCGGTCTCGTCCCACCACGTGGCGGCGAGCGCATCGAAGCGCGCAACCTCACCGCGGTCGACGAACCCGTCCGTGGCCCGATCCGTGGCTGCCCTGTCCATGCGCGTTCCGTCCTCATGCCGGCGCCGCCCCGATCCGGTCCGCCCCTCTATCCGGGCTGGCCGGGTAGGCCGGATCCGCCGCGATGCGTCGTGTCCGCGCTCTAGCATGGAGATCGCTCGGAAGTCGCCGCGGCGCGCGGGCGCCATGCTTGGCTGGTTGTTGACACTCTACCGAGCCGCTTGTACCCGCCGGGCACCGTCCGGACCGGGCTGCAGCGGTCCGTCCAATCGCCACCGGGAACCCGCGACCGAGAGACCATGCCCCGTCTGGTGATGAAATTCGGCGGCACCTCCGTCGCCAACGTCGATCGCATCCGCAACGTGGCGCGCCACGTCGCCCGCGAGGTGGCGGCCGGCTACGACGTTGCCGTGATCGTCTCGGCCATGTCAGGCAAGACCAACGAGCTGGTCGACTGGGTCAAGGACGCGAACGCGCTCTACGACCCGCGGGAATACGACGCCGTCGTGGCCTCGGGCGAACTCGTCACCGCGGGCCTCCTGGCGATCGCCCTCCAGAAGGACGGGGTCAAGGCCCGCTCCTGGCAGGGCTGGCAGATTCCGGTCGTGACCTCGGACGCCCATGGCTCGGCGCGGATTGCCGAGATCGATCCCAAGAACCTCGAGGCGGGTTTCGCAAAGGGCGAGGTCGCGGTGATCGCCGGCTTCCAGGGCGTCCATGCCGAGACCGGCCGCGTGACGACGCTGGGCCGTGGCGGCTCCGACACCTCGGCGGTGGCGGTCGCGGCCGCGATCGGGGCCGAGCGCTGCGACATCTACACGGACGTGGACGGCGTCTACACCACCGATCCGCGCATCGTGCCGAAGGCCCGCCGCATGGAGCGGGTGACCTTCGAAGAAATGCTGGAGATGGCCTCGCTGGGCGCCAAGGTGCTGCAGGTCCGCTCGGTGGAGCTTGCCATGGTCCACCGGGTGCCGACCACGGTCCGGTCCTCCTTCGATCCGCCGGACGCCGCGCGCCCGGGCACCCTCATCTGCGACGAGGACGACATCGTGGAACAGCAGATCATCACCGGGATCGCCTTCTCCCGGGACGAGGCGCAGATCACCCTGCGCCGTGTCAAGGACAGCCCCGGCGTGGCCGCCGCGATCTTCGGGCCGCTGGCCGACGCCAACATCAACGTCGACATGATCATCCAGACCGTGTCGGGCGACCAGTCGACCACCGACATGACCTTCACGGTGCCGGCTTCCGAGTACCAGCGCTCGCGCGCCATCCTCGACGAGGCCCGCACGCAGATCGGCTACGCCCAGATCGAGGGGGCCACCGATGTCGTGAAGGTATCGGCGATCGGCGTCGGCATGCGCAGCCATGCGGGCGTGGCCGCCAAGGCGTTCAGGGCGCTTGCCGAGAAGGGGATCAACATCCGCGCGATCACCACCTCGGAGATCAAGTTCTCCGTGCTGATCGACGCCGCCTATACGGAGCTTGCCGTGCGCACGCTTCACTCGCTATACGGCCTGGACCAGGCCTGAGCCTGGGACGACGCGGGTTCGAGCGGGTCGCGTGGTGTGAACTAGACAGTCACGGGCCGATCCGCCGATCTCAGAGCGTCTCTGGGACCAGCGGTCCGGTCCATCCGGTGCCAGCCGTCCCGGGTTTGGCGCCAAGGTTGCAGGGTGGTCGACGCCAAGGCCACTCACCGACGCTGGAACGACGAACCGATGCCCGCTGCGCCCGGAGGCCCGCGCCTGCTGCTGCGCCGCCTCCGCGAAGCGATGGCGGAGCCGGTCAGCCCCCAGGCGCGCCTGGATCGCATCGTCGTCCTGATCGCCGCCAATGTCGTGGCCGAGGTCTGCTCGGTCTATGTGCTGCGCGATGACAACACCCTCGAACTGTTCGCCACCGAGGGCCTCAACCGAGAAGCGGTCCACCAGACCCGCATGCGGACCGACGAGGGCCTGGTCGGCCTGATCGCCCGCACGGCGGAGCCGCTTTCCCTTTCGGATGCGCAGAACCACCCGGCCTTTTCGTACCGTCCGGAGACCGGCGAGGAGGCCTATCACGCCTTCCTGGGCGTGCCGCTGCTGCGGGCGGGCAACACGCTCGGCGTCCTGACGGTCCAGAACAAGACCTATCGCGTCTACTCCGAGGAGGAGATCGAGGCGCTCCAGACCACCGCCATGGTGCTCTCGGAGATGATCGCCTCGGGCGAGCTGGAGGGGCTGGCCCCCGATGCCGGCACCGCGGCCCGCCGCCCGGTCCTGGCGCGGGGCATCGCGCTGGCCGACGGCATCGGCCTCGGCTACGTGGTGCTGCACGAGCCCCGCGTCGTGGTGAAGACGCTGATCGCCGAGAACGTCGACCGCGAGGTCGCGCGCCTCGACGCGGCCATCGAGGAGGTCCGCTCGGCGATCGACGCGCTGGTGGAGCGCGGCGACCGGATCGGTACCGCGGAGAGCCGCGAGGTTCTCGAGACCGTCCGGATGTTCGCCCACGACAAGGGCTGGCTCCGGCGCATGCGGGAGGCCGTAGCGTCGGGCCTGACCGCAGAAGCCGCGGTCGAGCGGGTCCAGTCGGACAACCGCGCGCGGATGATGCGCCAGTCGGATCCGTATCTGCGGGAGCGGCTGCACGATCTCGACGATCTCGCCAACCGCGTCCTGCGCACCCTGATCGGCTCCGAAGCGGCCGGAACCATGGTGCTGCCGGAGAACGCCATCCTGGTGGCGCGCACCATGGGGCCGGCGGCCCTCCTCGACTACGAGGCCTCGACCCTGCGCGGCATCGTCCTGGAGGAGGGGGGGCCGACCAGCCACGTGGCGATCGTCGCCCGGGCGCTGGGCATCCCGGCCGTGGGCGAGGTGGAGAATGCCACCGCCCTGTGCGACGCGGGCGATGCCATCATCGTCGACGGCGTGGCCGGCGAGATCCATGTCCGGCCCGGTCCCGAGGTCGAGGCCGCCTATGCCGAGATGGTGCGCCTGCGCGCCCGGCGGCAGGAGCAGTACCGGGCGCTGCGGGACGTGCCCGCCCAGACCCGCGACGGCGTGCGCGTCGGCCTGCACCTCAATGCCGGCCTGCTGGTCGATTTCAGCCACCTGCAGGAGACGGGCGCCGAGGGCGTGGGCCTGTTCCGCACCGAGCTGCAGTTCATGGTGGCGCAGCGCATGCCGTCGGCGGCCGAGCAGGAGGAGCTGTACCGCAAGGTCTTCGCCGCTTCCGCAGGCAAGTCCGTCACCGTCCGCACCCTCGACATCGGCGGCGACAAGATCCTGCCCTACATGGCCAAGCTCGAGGAGGAGAACCCCGCCCTCGGCTGGCGGGCGATCCGCATCGGCCTCGACCGGCCGGCTTTGCTGCGCATGCAGCTGCGCGCCCTGCTGAAGGCCGCCGACGGCGACCCGCTCAAGATCATGTTCCCGATGGTCGCCACGGTGGACGAGTTCGTGCGCGCCCGCGGCATCGTCGAGCGGGAGAAGGCCTACCTGAAGCGCCACGGCTACCGGCTTCCCACCGATTGCCGCCTCGGCGCGATGATCGAGGTGCCCTCGCTCCTGTTCCAGATCGACGAGATCGCCCGGGAGGCCGACTTCCTGTCGGTCGGCTCGAACGACCTGATGCAGTTTCTGTTCGCTGTGGACCGGGAGAATCGCCGGGTCGCCGACCGCTTCGATCCGTTGAGCGTGGCGGCCCTCCGCGCCTTCCGGCTGATCGCCGAGCGGGCCAACGCGGCCTCCTGCCCGGTGACGGTCTGCGGCGAGATCGGCGGCCGCCCCCTCGACGCCATGGCGCTGATCGGCCTCGGCTACCGGCAGCTGTCGATGTCGCCGGCCGCGATCGGGCCGGTCAAGGCCATGGTGCTGAGCCTCGATGCGGGCGCCATCGCCGAACTCATCGACGCCGAGATGGCGCGGATGCATGACGGCGACTCCCTGCGCCCGGCGCTCACGGCCTTCGCGCACGCCCACGGCATCCCTATTTAACCGCGACCCTTGCCGAACATTCGGCCGGGGTTGTACGGCAACGCCACGACGCTTTCGGCCGACGCGCCGCGGCTTCCGCTCTCGAACGGAAGGGGCGTGGATTTGGGGGAAGTCCTGCCGGGTCACGGTCCCTCCAAGCCACGCGTCTCTTCTCCCCGAGACGAGACCCGCGCCCAGCCCGGAACGGCACGCGCAGACCTGCAGAAACACGGGCGATGATCCCCTTTCCCACCGAGCGCCTCGACGCCATCCTGGCGCGGCACGACATCGTCACCGCGCAGCTCGGCTCCGGCGAGATCGATCCGGAGACCGTGGTCCAGCTCTCCCGCGAGCTGTCCGACCTCGACCCCGTCGTGGCGGCGATCCGCGGCTACCGCGCGGCCCTGGACAACCTCGCGGGCGTCGAGGCCCTCATCGACGAGCCGGGCACGGATCCGGAGATGCGGGCCCTCGCCGCCGATGAGAAGCCGGAGGCGCAGGAGGCGCTCGAAGCCGCGCACCGGGCCCTGCAGGTGCTGCTCCTTCCGAAGGACGCCGCCGACGAGAAGAGCGCGATCCTGGAAGTCCGCGCCGGGACCGGCGGCGACGAGGCGGCCCTCTTCGCTGGCGACCTGTTCCGGATGTACGCCAAATACGCCGAGTCGAAGGGCTGGCGGGTCGAGGTAATCTCCGAGAGCGAGGGCACGGTCGGCGGCTTCCGCGAGGTCGTGGCCGAGGTGAAGGGCCGGGGCGTCTTCGCCCGCCTCAAGTACGAGAGCGGCGCCCACCGGGTGCAGCGCGTGCCCGACACCGAGACGCAGGGGCGGATCCACACCTCCGCCGCCACCGTGGCGGTACTCCCGGAGGCCGAGGAGGTCGACATCCACGTCAACGATGCGGACCTGAAGATCGACACGATGCGGGCCCAGGGCGCGGGCGGCCAGCACGTCAACAAGACCGAATCGGCGATCCGCATCACCCACCTGCCGACCGGCATCGTGGTGTTCGTCCAGGAGGAGCGGTCGCAGCACAAGAACCGCGCCCGTGCGATGGCACTGCTGCGCGCACGGCTCTACGACGCCGAGCGCAGCGCGAAGGATTCGGCCCGGGCGGCCGACCGGAAGGCACAGGTCGGCTCCGGCGACCGCAGCGAGCGGATCCGGACCTACAATTTCCCGCAAGGAAGGGTGACCGATCACCGGATCAACCTGACCCTCTACAAGCTCGAGGAGGTGATGGCCGGGACGGCCCTCGACGAGGTGGTCGACGCCCTGATCACCGAGCATCAGGCCGAGCTGCTGGCCGCCGAGGGTATGGCCTGAGCCATGTCGTGATGCCGGCCGCGATGCAGAACAGATCGCGCCGCGAGGCGCTGCGAGCCTGCACGGCACGGCTGCAGGCCGCGGGTGTCGTCGAGGCGGCAGGCGATGCCCGATTCCTCCTGCTCGGAATCCTCGGCCTGGAGACGCGCGACCTCCTGATCGAGGGCGAGCGCCGCGTCAGCGCGGACGAAGCCGCGGCCCTCGACGCGGCGCTCGCCCGGCGCCTCGCCGGCGAGCCGGTGGCCCGTATCCTGGGCGCCTGGGAGTTCTGGGGCCTGCCCTTCCGGCTCGGTCCCGACACCCTGGTGCCGCGCCCGGACACCGAAATCCTGGTCGAGGTCGCGCTGGCCGCGGTGCCCGACCGGACCGCGCCGGTGCGCTGCCTGGACCTAGGCACCGGAACGGGTTGCATCCTGACTGCCCTTCTCTCGGAACTGCCCCGGGCCAGCGGGGTCGGGCTCGATCGCTCGGACGGGGCCCTGCGCGTCGCCCGGGACAATGCCGTCGCCAACGGCGTCGGCGACCGGGCCCGCTTCGTCGTCGGCGATTGGTGCGAGGCCCTGAGCGGGACCTTCGACCTCGTCGTCTCGAATCCGCCCTACATCGCCCATGACGTGATCGCGACCCTCGACCGCGAAGTCCGCATACACGATCCGGCGGCAGCCCTGGATGGCGGCGTCGACGGCCTCGACGCCTACCGGAGAATCCTCGACGGTGCGGCTGGGCTGCTCGCCCCGGGCGGCAGGCTCGTCCTGGAGATCGGCTACGATCAGGCCTCGGCGGTGCGGGCCCTTGCATGCGCGGCGGGCTTCCCGGATCGGGGATTGACCCGCGACCTCGCCGGCCGCGACCGCGTCGTGCGTTTCGACCGGCCACAGGGTCTTTTATCCGGCCACAGGGATGCCTAAGTCAGGGTTGAGCATCGCGTCACCGAAAAATTGCTTGTTGCATCAACCGGGGAACGCTAGAGTCGGCTTGAAGATCGCGAACCGTCCGTTAAGACGGACGGCTGTAAGGTCGGTGGTGACCATGGGTCGCCGATTGGTTCGCTGATCCCCCTTAACCGTCGAACCAGAACGCGCCGGTGCCAGCGCGGCGGTGCGACACAATCGAACCTGACAATCAACTGAGGATCGGCGGCTTTAACCGGGCGCCCGCTTCGAGGGATGGTCAGGCAGACGCGCGGACCGAAGAGCGGTCGCACGCGCGGCGCCGCCGGATGCGCTTGGCCGGACTGCGCCAGGAGATCCGCCCGGGCGCCTCCGTAGACAGTCGTTTGCGTGAACGAGGGTCATTACAGACCGATGAGACCAAACCAGAATCGACGGATGCGCGGCCGGAACCGGCCGAAGGGTCCGAATCCGCTGACGCGCTCGTACGAATCCAACGGTCCCGACGTCAAAATCCGCGGCACGGCGCAGCACATCGCCGACAAGTACGCGCAACTTGCGCGGGATGCTCTCGCGGCCGGCGATCCAGTTGCTGCTGAAAACTACTTCCAGCACGGGGAGCACTATTTCCGCATCGTTTCCGGTGCCCAGGAACAGAATCGCCCGGCTAATACCGCCGGTTACGCCAGTCGTCCCTATGATGACGACATGGAAGAGGGCGACGACGAGGCCCAGGGCAACGGCGGATCGCAGAACGGTCACGGCTATAGCGGCTATGAAGACGCCGATCCCGGCCAGCAGCCGCAGCCCTACGAGGGTCGTCAGGACGGAAACCAGGACGGTCGGCAGGGCCGTGACCGGTTCCAGAACCGCGATCAACGGCGGTTCGACAACGGCGGGCGCCAGGATTACCGGCGTCAGGACCAGCCGCGTCAGGACTATCAGCGCCAGGATTATCAACGGCCGGACTATCGGCAGGAGAACCGGCAGGACCGTCAGGATTACGGGCGTCCGGATTATCGCCAGGAGCGTCACGACGGCCGGCAGGACCGCCAGGACGTCCGGCAGGATCCTCGCCAAGATACGCGCCAAGATACGCGGCAGAATGATCGGCAAGACGCCCGGCAGGACACGCGCGGCGATCAGGGGCGTTACGAGAGCGGCCGCGGCGAGGCTCCGCGGTCCGAAGCCCGGCAGGAAACGCGTCCTGAGGGGCGGCCCGAGCGGGCTCCCCGCGGCGAGGCCGGACGTCAGGGCGAGACGGCGCCCCGCCGTGAGCGCCGCCGCGAGCCTGCGCCTGTCGTGGAGGCCGAGGAGCCGACCGGCCTGCCGGCATTCCTGATGGCCCCTGCGCGTCCCGCCCCGCCGGCTGAACCGTCGCCTGCTCCCGAGCCGGAGGCTGCGGCCGAGGAAACTCCGGCCGCCAAGCCCCGCCGCCGTCGCCGCCCGCGTTTCGAGAGCGCCGCGGACGAGGGCAGCGCCAACACGTCGCCGGCAGACGTGCCGACCGAGTAAGCCAAAGCTGCAGGAAGCACTGAAGAGAGGCCGTTCCGGGCAACCGGAGCGGCCTCTGTCGTTACGGGCTCAGCGTGGCACGGTTTTCCAGTCCGGGCAGGCCTGGACCCGGTGGATCAGACGGTGCCGCCGGCCGCTCGCGCCGAACGGCTCGAGCTCCCAGTCCCAAGCCGCTTCCGTAGGCGGGAGCTCGGACCCGAACAGCATATCGAGGCTGTCGGTGAAGCGGCCCGACCGATCCTCCGCGCGCTGCACCGCGTCGGTGATCAGGCAGACGCGCTCGACCCGGCCTGCCAGGGTGTCCAGGACTCTGAGGTGGGTCTCGACCAGATGTGCCCCGAGAAGGGGCGGGGCCGCGCGGCCCCGGGCCTCGTGGGCCTTGATCGAGACGGTCGGAAGCTGCGACAGCAGGTTTGCCGAAACGATGAGGTCGGCGCCCGTGCAGAGATCCGCCCAGGACCCGGCGAGGCCGGCACTGATCTCGGCGGTCACCAGCGCCACGTTCGGATATCGGCGGGCGGCGGGCCGGGCCGGCCAGGGAGGCACGGCATCCACGAGGCCGATCCGATCGAACAGGCGTGCGAGATCGTCCGGCGGCACGTGGTCGAGCAGGCCAGAGCCGAGCACGACCGCATGTCGACAATGCCCCGTTCCCTCGGCCGCCGCCGCGATCGTGCCCCGCGCCTGCGCGAGATGCGGTGCCCAGACCGCCCGGCAGCGGCGCTATCGCGCGTGAAGCTGGCCGCTCTGCCGAACATAGCCAAGCCTGCGCAGGGGCCGCGGCGCTGGATTGACGACCGACAGGGCCCAGGCAATCAGCACCGCCGGCCGGCTCACTCCGCGTCGGAGGGCGCGGTGTGCGCCGAGGTGCCGCGATAGCCGGTCGCGAGAACGTAGAGCTCGCTGGAATCGGCACGGCTGGCGGCGGGCTTTACGTGGCGGACCGTGGCGAAGTCGCGCTTCAGGTCGGTGAGCAGGGCGCCCTCGGTCCCGCCCTGAAGCACCTTGGCCAGGTAGGCGCCGCCCGGCCCAAGGATCTCCCGGGCGAATTCTGCCGCCGTCTCGGCGAGGCCGATGATGCGGAGATGGTCGGTCTTCTTGTGTCCGGTGGCGTTGGCGGCCATGTCGGACATCACGAGGTCGGCCGGGCCGCCGAGCATGCCGGTCAGCCGCGCCGGCGCCTCGGGATCGAGGAAATCCAGGGTGATGAACTCGACCCCGGCCATAGGCTCGATCTCCAGGAGATCGATGCCCACGATCCGGCCCGACGGTCCGACCACCCGGGCGGCCACCTGCGACCAGCCCCCGGGAGCCGCGCCGAGGTCGACGATCTTCTGGCCGGGCCGGAGCAGCTTGTAGCGCTCGTCGATCTCCAGCAGCTTGTAGGCCGCCCGCGAGCGATAGCCCTCGCGCTTGGCCCGCGCCACATAGGGATCGTTGAGCTGGCGCTCCAGCCAGCGCTTCTGCGACAGGGTCCGTCCGCGCCCTGTCTTCACCCGCTGCTTCAGGTCGCCCCGGACCCCGCCGCCGGAGCTCGCGCCGCCGCGCCGGTCGCTCATCGTGGGGCCCTCATCGGACAGCCTTCCGGTTCCAGACCCCGTCCTCCCGCATCATGTTCATCAGCAATCCTTCGCGCAGGCCGCGATCGGCGATGCGCAGGCGCTCCGAGGGGAACGCCCGGCGGATCGCCTCGAGGATCGCGCAGCCCGCGAGCACGAGATCGGCGCGGTCGCGACCGATGCAGGGGTTGTCGGCGCGCTGCTCCAGCCGCGTGTCGAGCAGGTCGTCGATGGCGGTGGAGACTGCGGCGTCGGTCATCCACAATCCATCGACCCGCCGGCGCTCGTAGCGCGCGAGCCGCAGATGCATCGCCGCGATGGTCGTGACGGTGCCAGACGTGCCGAGAAGGTGGAAATGGGGCGCGGTCGCGGCGGCAGCGGCCCGGAGGGCGAAGGCGGACAGCTTCTCGGCCACCTCCTCGACCATGCCCTCGAACATGCGGCGGGTGACCTCGGCGCCGCCGTGGCGCTCGGCCAGGGTCACCACGCCCACGGGCAGCGAATCCCAGGCGCGGATCCTGAGCGTCGGATCGGTCGACGGATTGGCCGCCGCGCCGTCCAGCCACGCGATCTCGGTCGAGCCGCCGCCGATGTCGAAGATGATCACCGATTCGGCCAGCGGATCCGCCAGCGCCGCGCAGCCGGTGACCGCGAGATAGGCCTCGGTCTGCCGATCGACGATCTCGAGGTCGAGGCCGACGCCGCGGCGGACGCGCTCCACGAAGGCGGCCCCGTTCACCGCGAGGCGGCAGGCCTCCGTGGCGATGATCTTGGCCCGCTGCACGCCGCGCGCCTGCATCTTGGACCTGCAGATCCGCAGGGCCTCGACGGTCCGCTCGATGGCCGCCTCGCTGAGGCGGTCCGACGTGCCGAGGCCTTCGCCGAGACGGACGATCCGTGAGAACGCATCGATCACCCGGAAGCCGCTGAAGGTCGGCTCCGCGACCAGCAGGCGGCAATTGTTGGTGCCGAGGTCGAGCGCCGCGTAGGCGGCGCGCCGACGCTCACGGCCCGGCAAGGGGGCTGGCGTCTGAAGCGGCACCGCGCCGGTCTGGATTCGGGACGGCGCGGCCGCGGCGGTCTCGTCCCTCATCGGCGCGGCCGTCGATCCTTCGGGTCGGCCTTGAGCGTCGCGCTCGGCCTTTGTTGATCTGTGACCCTACAGGCTCAGCGGGGAACTGCAACGCCCCATCGCGGTCGCGATCAGGCGACGGCCTTCATGGCGCTGGCCCGGCGCGGGATCGGGCGCAGGAGACTCTTCACCTGGGAATAGGGGCGGGGCCGGTTGATCACTTCGTCCAGGCGCGACCACAGGGTCTTCGGCGAGAACGGCTTGGCGATGATCTCGTTGACGCCGAGCGCCACCGCACGGTCGACCACGTTCCGGCGCGGCTGGGCCAGCATCAGGATGATCGGGATCGTGGGGCAGGGAGAGGTGGTCGGCGTCCGCGCGAGCCGGATGAACTCCTCGCCCGACAGGATCGACAGGTCCCAGTCGATGATGCTGATATCGGGTTTGCTCTCGGCCAGCACGCCCAGCGCCTCCGCCCCGTCCGGCGCCTCCAGGACCCGCTTGATACCGACGCGCATCAGCATGTCGCGCACGATTCGGCGGATGTAGAGACTCTCGTCGACGACGAGGGCCGAGAGATCGGGGAAGGTCGGGGTCGCGATCATGGCCGGCGGGCTCTGCGGGGCGCGGCGCCGAGTCTAGGCGGGACAGCCTTTGCGTTTCGCTAACGCCTTCCCTCGAATGAGTAAGGACCGACCCGGGATCGGGGGCGGACTCCGTTGTTTGCCGCAAGAAAGTAACGAAACGGGCGCGTCTGAGCCAAGAAGGTCCTTGCGGTCAAGGCCCGATTGCGTCAGGACTGGGGCGTTATTCTTGGTTACCGCGACCTGGGGTAATGATAGTGCGGGGCGTGGGCTGTCTGGGATGGCGCGCACGCGGTATTCGAGACAAGGGCGGCGGACGGTTTTTGCGAGCTTTCGATGGGACGTGGTCGTGATTTCAGGGGGCCGCAGAAGCGCGGCTTCGACGAGGGTGGCGAGCCGAGATGGCCTGATCAGGCACCCCCGAGCGGTGGATACGGCGGCGGCGGTTTCGGCGGTGGCGGCGGCGGTTTCGGCGGCGGCGGTTTCGACCGTGGTCCGGCGCGCGGCGCGGCACCGGTCGCGTCCGGACCGGAGCGCGATGCGACGGTCAAGTGGTTCAACAAGGAGAAGGGCTTCGGCTTCGTCGAACTCGGCGACGGTTCGGGCGATGCCTTCCTCCACATCCGCGCCGTCGAGGCGGCAGGCCACGATGACCTGATGCCGGGCACCCGGCTGACGGTCACGACGGCCCAGGGTCAGAAGGGCCCGCAGGTGACCAGCGTCACCAGCGTCGACACGTCCACGGCCGAGGCGCCTGCGCCCCGGCGCGAGTTCCGTCCGCGCACCGGCGGGTTCGGTGGTGGCGCTGGCGGCGGCTACGGTGACCGCGACCGCGACCGCGGCGGCGGTGGTGGTTACGGCGGCGGCGGCGGCGGTTTCGGTGGTGGTGGCGGTGGTGGCCGCTTCGCCAGCGGCCCGTCCGTCGAGATGAGCGGCACCGTGAAGTGGTACGATCCCGCCAAGGGCTTCGGCTTCGTGTCGGTGAACGACGGCGGTAAGGACGTCTTCGTGCACCGCTCCGCTCTGTCCCGCGCCGGGCTCGATTCGCTCGCCGAAGGCCAGCAGGTCACGCTCGGCGTGGTCGAGGGTCAGAAGGGCCGCGAGGCTCAGAGCATCAACGTCGAGGATTGAGGGCGCGCGGCGGTCGCTTTGCCGCCGCGATCCTGAGAAGACTACGAGGCGGCGGTCCTGTCCGGGACCGTCGCCTTTCTCGTTCCTGGACGATCGATGCGCTGCTTGATGCTGCCGACGGCTCTGCTCCTGCTTTCGGGCAGCGCCCGGGCTGAGGATTTCACGGGCTTTTATGCCGGGATCAACGCGGGCTACGGCTGGGGCACCGGGCACCGCGGCCCTGAGGGAGGCCGCCCCGTGACCGCCGGATCGTCGGCCCTCTCCAAGCCGGAGGCCGGCCCCGATCTGCCGCCGAGTGCCCGGAATGCCGCCATCGCGATCCGCGGATCCGACCGATCCGCAACGCCCGGAACGACCGGTCGTTGAGACGGGCTGCCGCGCAAGCCGGGACTTTCATCTCTCGGCCCGACCCGGGCCATCCTAACCGCCTCAATTCACACTAGAATCGTTCTGGAACATACGCGTTGCCTGCCGGGCGCAGCCGCTGCTAGGTCGCGATATGACTTCACGGAAGCGAGAGGGGGCGCGATGAGTGCCCATGCCGTGCCCACGCTGGCCGATCGCTTGGCGGTCGCCGGCCGGGTGCTTCTGGCGGCGTTCGGCGGTTATGCCGTTGCCGCACTCGCGTGCGCCTGGCTGGCACTGATTCTCCCCGGCCCGAGGGCCGAAGCGGTATCCGCCGCGACCCTCGCGAGCTTCAGCATCATGGCGGCGGCCGTGATCTGGGTGTTCGCCGCCCGGACGATCGCGCGTGCCACCCTGGTCCTGGGGGCTGCGGCGCTTCTGCTGACCGTGGCCTTGTGGCTGGCCGGCGGCTTCAGGCACGGGGTCGCCCTGTGAGCCGCGCGCGGAGCTTCCGCCAGTCCATGGCGTGGCTGCACACGTGGTCCGGCCTCGTGGTCGGCTGGGTGCTGTTCGCCATCTTCGTCACCGGGACGGCCAGCTATTACCGCAGCGACATCTCGCGATGGATGCGGCCCGAGCTGTCCGAGGAAGCGCCGGATCCGGTGGCGGCGGCAACGCGCGCCGGTGTGTTCCTGCGCAAAACCATGCCGGACGCCGCCGGCTGGTCGGTCAAGCTGCCGAACGCCGAGGCTTCGGTCGTCGAGGTCTACTGGTGGCAGAACCTGGATGGGCCCTACCATCAGGCGCTGCTCGATCCGTTGACGGGCGAACCCGCACGCGTCCGCGACACGCGGGGCGGCGACTTCCTCTACCGCTTTCACTTCGAGTTGAGCCTGCCGCCGATCTGGGGGCGCTGGATCGTCTCGGGCTGCGCGATGATCCTGCTGATCGCGCTGATCTCCGGGATCGTGACGCACCGGCGCATTTTCGCCGACTTCTTCACCTTCCGCCGGGACAAGTCCGTCCAGCGCGGCTGGCTCGACGCTCACAACGTGATGGGCGTTCTGGCGCTGCCCTTCCACCTGATGATCGTCTACACGGGCCTCGTCACCCTGTCGTCGATGCTCATGCCCTGGGGCGTGAAGGCCGTCTACGGCGACGACCTGCTCCGGTACTATGCGGAGGCGGGATTGGCGGCGCCAGGAGCCGGCCCCGCCGGGCGTCCGGGCGTGCCGCTCCCCTTGGGCGAGATCGTGGCGCGCGCCAGCGCGGCGGGCGGCGAGACGCCCGAGATGCTGATGATGACGCTTCCCGGGGACGCCAATGCGACCGCGACGGCGTATTTCGAGGAGCCGCATGGGCTCGCGCATCTCCATCCGCAGATCGTCTATGCGGCCGGGACCGGCGCGGAACTCGCGCGGGTCAGCGAAGCCGGCGCCGCGACCCGAACGGCCGCCGTGATGGCGGGGCTGCACGAGGCGCATTTCGCGGCCGCTCCGTTGCGTCTCGTGTTCTTCCTCTGCGGCGTGATGGGCGCGGCCACGGTTGCGAGCGGGCTGGTCCTCTGGACCGTGGCGCGGGCGCCCAAGGGCGCGGATCCCGACCGATTCGGTCTACGGCTCGTGCGATTCCTCAACCTCGGCACCATCGCGGGGCTGCCGGTGGGACTCGCGGCCTATTTTCTGGCCAACCGTCTGCTGCCCTACGGGCTCGAGGCCCGGGCCGATTGGGAGGTCCGCGTATTCTTCGCCGCCTGGGTCGCCGCGGCGCTCGCCGCAGCCCTGTATCCGCGACAGCGAGCGTGGCCGATCGCCCTCGGGGTAGCGGCCTGCGCCTTCCTGGCGATCCCGTTGGTCGATGCGGTCCTCGTGGGCCAGAACCGGTTCCTCGGCTTCGATGCGGCGATGGCGGCTGTGGGTCTGGCCCTCGTCGCGGGCTCCCGGCTGGCGGCACGGCGACGGCCGGCGGAATCGCGGCACGGCCAACCCAGCCTGTCCCGGGCGGCGGAAGCATGACCGCGGCGGCACTGATCCTCAGCCTTCTTCTGAGTTTCTCGGGCTTCGCCGCCCTGGCCCTCAGCCTCGACCGGCATCACCGGGCGGCCTACCGGATCAACGTCCCGGACCGGCGCGTCGCCAGCTTGCGGATGGCTGGCTGGTGCGGGCTCGCCCTCTCGTTCGCGGCGGCCATCGCGGCGGCCGGCTGGAATTTCGGCCCGGTGCAGTGGATCGGATCGCTGACCGGGTCCGCCTTATTCGTGGTGGCGTTCATCGCCTATCGGCCGACCTGGCTGCGCAACGCGGCCCTGGCGGCGCTGCCGCTCGCGGCGGCGGCCGCTCCGCTCGCCTTGCTCAGGTAAGCAGGCGCATCGGAGTCTTCCTCGATCGGCGGTGATTCGAACGGTCATCGGGACGTTGGAATGGCCTTCGAAGGCGATTCGGACCACTCCGACGCCGAGGATATCTGTCCGCTCGCGGTGAGGTCCGGAAGAGCGTAGGATCGGCCCACTCGCGCACTGGCCAAAAGTCCACCTTGATTCGGCAGGCCAAAAGCCATTGGCTGCGAACAGAGCGGAAGCGGATGCGGCCCCGACGATCGGTCGCCCGAGCGCCAGCTTAAGCCCAAGAGCCGCGGTTCGCGAGGCCGGGGCCTATGGAGGGAACACAGCGATGAACAAGCCGGAATTCCTCGGCGACGCCAAGGTCAAGTCGCCGTTCTCGGCCCGCTACGAGAACTTCATCGGCGGCCAGTGGGTCGCCCCCGCGGCCGGCCGCTACTTCGAGAACACCTCCCCGATCACCGGAAAGGTGGTGTGCGAGGTGGCCCGCTCCGACGCGCAGGACGTCGAGAAAGCGCTCGACGCCGCCCACGCCGCCAAGGAGGCCTGGGGCCGCACGGCGCCGGCCGAACGCGCCCGCATCCTCCTCAAGATGGCCGACCGGATGGAGGAGAACCTCGATCTGCTCGCCCTCGCCGAGACCTGGGACAACGGCAAGCCGATCCGCGAGACGACCCACGCCGACATCCCGCTGGCCATCGACCACTTCCGCTACTTCGCCGGCTGCGTGCGGGCGCAGGAAGGCTCGATCTCCGAGATCGATCACGACACGGTCGCCTACCATTTCCACGAGCCGCTGGGCGTGGTCGGCCAGATCATCCCGTGGAACTTCCCGATCCTGATGGCGGTGTGGAAGCTCGCCCCGGCGCTCGCCGCCGGCAATTGCGTGGTCTTGAAGCCCGCCGAGCAGACCCCGGCCTCTGTGCTGGTGCTGGCCGAGATCATCGGCGACCTGCTGCCGCCGGGCGTGCTCAACATCGTCAACGGCTTCGGCCTGGAGGCCGGCAAGCCGCTCGCCTCCTCGCCGCGGATCGCCAAGATCGCCTTCACGGGTGAGACGACCACCGGCCGCCTCATCATGCAGTATGCGTCGCAGAACCTGATCCCGGTGACGCTGGAACTCGGTGGCAAGTCGCCGAACATCTTCTTCGCCGACGTGGCGAACGAGGACGACGACTTCTTCGACAAGGCGCTGGAAGGCTTCACGATGTTCGCCCTCAACCAGGGCGAGGTCTGCACCTGCCCGAGCCGCGCGCTCGTGCATGAGTCGATCTACGACCGCTTCATGGAGCGGGCGGTGAAGCGCGTCGAGGCGATCACGCAGGGCTCGCCCCTCGATCCGGCCACGATGATCGGCGCCCAGGCCTCGGGCGAGCAGATGGAGAAGATCCTCAGCTACATCGACATCGGCAAGCAGGAGGGCGCCCAGCTGCTCACCGGCGGCGAGCGCAACGTCAAGGAGGGCGAGTTCGCCGAGGGCTTCTACGTGAAGCCGACGGTGTTCCGCGGCCACAACAAGATGCGGATCTTCCAGGAGGAGATCTTCGGCCCGGTACTGTCGGTCACGACCTTCAAGGACGATGCCGAGGCGCTCGCGATCGCCAACGACACGCTCTACGGCCTCGGCGCCGGCGTCTGGACCCGCGACGGCACCCGCGCCTATCGCTTCGGCCGGGCGATCCAGGCCGGCCGCGTCTGGACGAACTGCTACCACGCCTACCCGGCTCACGCGGCCTTCGGCGGCTACAAGCAGTCCGGCATCGGCCGTGAGACCCACAAGATGATGCTCGATCACTACCAGCAGACCAAGAACATGCTGGTCAGCTACTCGGCCAAGAAGCTCGGTTTCTTCTGAGCTTCTTCCCGGGTTAACCCCCCGAGACAACTTCAGCCCCGGCCTCACGGCCGGGGCTTTTTCGATCCCGCAACGCCGCGCTCAGTAGAGGCCGTAGCCGTAGCCTTCGAAGGGGGCGTTGACGATCGAGCCCGGCGCCATCGGGCCGGCATCGCCGCTGACGCTGGGCACGTCGTCCGGCGGACCGTCCCAGCCAACGACACCCATGGGATTGTCGGGCGTGACGTTGGGATTCCCCGCGACGCGCCACGCATGCTGGACGAACAGCGGCTGTTCGCGGGGCTGGACGCGGAGCGACAGTGGTTCGGCGGCAGCGGGACCGGCGAGACCGGTCAGGGCAAGGACGACGCAGGCGGCTTTTCTGAGAACTGACATGACGGGCGCTCCCGAGGCGTCGGGCGGCAACCGCCGCCCTCCGTCGACACAACGCGCATCGCGACGTTTCGGGACCTGCATTCGCTCGCGTTGCGGTGGAAACCCGCCGGCAACCGCGCATATTTCAACATCGACTGGGGAGGATGGCATGAATTCGGATCAGACCTTGGACGCCAACGTCGCCGAGCAGGCCGGCGCCGACGGGACACCCCTGCGGGTGACCGCCACCCCGGCGGCTCTCGCTCTCATCGACGAGCTGCGGAGCGAGTACGGCCCGGTCATGTTCCATCAGTCCGGCGGCTGCTGCGACGGCTCCTCGCCCATGTGCTACCCCGTCGGTGATTTCCTGGTGAGCGACGGGGACGTCCGACTCGGCACCGTCGGCGGCGCCGAGTTCTTCATCAGCCGGTCGCAATTCGAGGTCTGGAAGCACACCCACCTGCTCCTCGATGTCGTGCCGGGGCGCGGCGGCATGTTCTCGCTGGAGAATGGACGCGAGAAGCGCTTCCATATTCGCTCGCGCCTGTTCTCCGACGCGGAGAACCGGGCCCTCGAAGGGGCCTGCAAACTCTGAGGACGAGCTTCGCGGGGAGGGGGCACGATGGCCACCGTCAAACTCTGGTCCGATGCCGAGGCCGCAACCGACCCGCGCATCGGCGCCGTGTTCGCCGACATCCGGGCGACCCGCGGCTCCGACTTCATCAACAATTTCTGGCGGGGCCTCGCCAACGATCCGGCACTGCTCGAACGGACCTGGTCCGTCCTGAAGACCGTCATGGGACCGGGAACACTCGATCCCCTGACCAAAGAGTTGGTCTACATCGCGGTCTCGATCGCCAATGGATGTCCGTACTGCATCCATTCCCACACCGCCGCTGCGCGGGCCAAGGGCTTGACGGACGCGCAGCACGGCGAGTTCCTGGCGGTGGTCGGCATGGCCAACCAGACCAACGCGCTGGTGAACGGCATGCAGATCCCGGTCGATCCCGCCTTCAGAGTGGAGGAAGGTCCATGAGTTCCGTGTCCGGACAAGGGGAGCAGGGTTTCCGGGTGGTGCGCGAGAGTGCGCCCTTCCGCGGCAAGCAGGGGCACATCTACCGGCCGGCGGTTTCCGCCGAAGCCGTGGGCTCGAAGGCGCTGCACATGCAGCTCCTGGAGATACCGCCCGGGGAGCGTGCCCATGCGCACAAGCACGAATCGCACGAGACGGCGATCTACGTGCTGTCGGGCGTGTCAGGCTGTTTCTGGGGCGAACGGCTGGAGCATCACGCGATCGCGGGGGCCGGCGAGTTCGTCTATATCGCCGCCGACGTGCCGCACCTGCCTTACAACCGCAGCCAGACGGAGCCCGTCACAGCCGTGATCGCCCGGACGGATCCCAACGAGCAGGAGAGCGTCGTCCTGCTGCCGCACCTCGAGGCCGGCGTCGACTGGTCGAAGGCCGAGGGGTAGCGCTCAGCGCTGTTCGATCCGCTCATTGGCGAGGCGCTCGGCGCGCGAGCGCTCGTCGGCGGAAAGGCCGGACAGCGTCTGATCCAGCCACGCGTCGGACAGGCCCTGTCCGGCAGCGGCAAGGTTCCAGGCCGCAGCCTCCACGGGATTCTTGGCGACGCCACGGCCGACCGCGTAGAGGCGCGCGACGCGGTTCTGCGCGATGGCGTTGCCGCGCGAGGCCGCGTGCAGGAAATAGCGGGCAGCCGCCCGCTCGTCCTTGGTGACGCCGGTGCCGTTGAACAGAAGGATCGCGTACTCGACCTCACTGGCGAGATCGCCATTGTCGGCGCCGCGCCGGAACAACTCCGCCGCCTTGGACGGATCCTTCGGCACCCCGCGCCCCTGCAGGTACAGAACGCCCAGATCGTGCTGCGCGGGGCCGATCTCCGCATCGGCCGCCTTGCGGAACTGCGCGGCGGCCGCCGCCTCGTCGGCCGTGGCCCCGGTGCCGATCAGGATCAGGCCGAGATTGTAGGCGGCGGTCGGCGAGCCTTGGGACGTGGCCTGTTCCAGCCATCGGCGCCCGGCCTTCGGATCCTTCGGCATACCGCGTCCGTCGAGCGCCATGAGCCCGAGGGATGCCATGGCGGACGGGTCGTTCTGTGCGGCGGCCAGACGATACCAGTCGGCGGCCTTCACCGGGTCCTGCTTCACGCCGAGGCCCTGGTTGTACAGCTCCCCGAGAAGCGTCATGGCGGCGGCGTCCTTCGGATTCGCCTCGATGCGCTTCGTCGCCTCGCGGAAGGCCGTGACGTACTGGCCCTTCTGATAGGCGCCGTAGGCGAGATCCGGCGGCTGACCGCCCTGCGGCGGCACGGCGCCCCGGGTGTAGTTCGGCGTATAGGGACTCGGCAGTTCCGGCATCGACTTCTTGCCGGTCTGCGCGGTGGACCCGATCGATCCGGGCGCCGCGGTTGCGGGCGGGTCGGCCGGAGCGGAGACGGCCCAGGTCGGCAGAGCGAGCACTGCCGCTCCGACGAAAGCCAACAGATGAGGGGCGTTGCGGCGCCTCACGCGGCAGCCTCCCGAAGGACGCGCTGGGCCCGCTCGACGGCTGCCGGATCCGACAGCCAGAGGCCGCTCTCCAATCCCACGAACTCCGCGCCTGTCGCGCCGAGCGGCCCGATCTCGTCGGCGGCGACGGCGACCGCGATGCACGGCGTCTCGAAGATTTCGGCCCACCAGGTGGCGCGGGCCCGGACGGTCTCCGCCTCCGGCGCGACACCGTCCGGATACAGCCCGCCGAACATCAGATAGTCGATACCCGCCTCGCCGGCTTCCATGGCGCCATGCTTGGTCTCGATGCCTCCAGCACCGAGGATGCGCCCGTCGCGCAGCCGGCCGCGCAGATCCTTCAGGTCGCGCGGCTTGTCGACATGGATGCCATCGGCGCCGCCGCGGATCGCCACCGTGGCGAGATCACCCGTGAAACCCGGACAGGCCACGACCAGGGCCGCGCCCCGCTCCTGCGCCACCGGAGCGACCGCCTTCACGCGGGCCGTCAGCCCGCGCTCGTCGGTGGCGGCGAGCCGCAGGATCACGGCGGCAACATCGCCCGCTTCGCAGGCGGCCTTCAGGGCCGCCACGAAGCCTTCGAGTCCCTCGGCGTCGAGACCGTGCGGTCCGAGAAGGGCGAGGCGGGCATTGGTGCTCATCGGGGGCGACAACCGGCGCCTTACCGCGCGCCGATCTTCGGATCCAGGGCGCCGCTGGCGTAGCGCTTGGCCATCTCGGCGACCGAGATCGGCCGGATCTTCGAGCCCTTGCCGGCGGTGTTGAACTCCTCGAAGCGCTGCTTGCAGAGCTTGGTCATCGCCTCCATGGCGGGCTTCAGGTACTTGCGCGGGTCGAATTCGGAGGGGTTCTCGGTGAGGACCTTCCGGATCTGACCGGTCATCGCCATGCGGTTGTCGGTGTCGATGTTGATCTTGCGCACGCCGTGCTTGATGCCGCGCTGGATCTCCTCGACCGGAACGCCCCAGGTCGGCTTCATCTGGCCGCCGTACTGGTTGATGATGTCCTGCAGGTCCTGCGGCACCGACGAGGAGCCGTGCATGACGAGGTGGGTCGTCGGCAGGCGGCGATGGATCTCCTCGATCACGTTCATCGCCAGCACCTCGCCGTCGGGCTTGCGGGTGAACTTGTAGGCGCCGTGGCTCGTGCCCATGGCCACCGCCAGCGCGTCCACCTTGGTGGCCTCGACGAACTTCACCGCCTCCTCCGGGTCGGTCAGGAGCTGGTCGTGGCTGAGCGTACCCTCGGCGCCGTGGCCGTCCTCGGCCTCGCCCTGGCCGCTCTCCAGCGAGCCGAGCACGCCCAGCTCACCCTCGACCGAGACGCCGGCCCAGTGGGCCATCTTGGTGACGTTGCGGGTGATCTCGACGTTGTAGTTGTAGTCGGCCGGGGTCTTGCCGTCGGCCTTCAGCGAGCCGTCCATCATCACCGAGGTGAAGCCATACTGGATCGCGGTGGCACAGGTGGCTTCGTTGTTGCCGTGGTCGAGATGCATGCAGACGGGGATGTGCGGGTAGATCTCGACGAGGCCGTCGATCAGCTTGGCCAGCACCACGTCGTTGGCGTAGGCGCGGGCGCCACGGCTCGCCTGAAGGATCACCGGCGAGTCGGTGGCATCGGCGGCCGCCATGATGGCGAGCCCCTGTTCCATGTTGTTCAGGTTGAAGGCGGGCACGCCGTACTCGTACTCAGCGGCGTGATCGAGGAGCTGCCGGAGGGTGATGCGTGCCATCGTGCGTGTCTTCCCGTTTCCCGTTTCGTTGTCCGCCCGATCACCGGAGGCGCGGTGAGGCCCTCAGCTGGGCTGTATCGTTTCGCTCTGCCGGGTGCCTTGCTTTCGGTCAATCTCCGACGCGGCGCAGGCCATTCTTTCGGCGGATGATCCCCGGTCGGTCCGGCTTTCTTGGGCTGCGACGCGGTCCTCGACCTCGCTGACCCGCGCGTCGAACCTTACCGCCGTGGCCCGCATCGTCATGCGCATCCCGGCCGCGTTCAGACGATCGATCCGCGCCTCGAGCCTGTCGAAGCGCGTCATCGTCTCGGACGGCAGATCCGCCAGGCTCGCCTGGATGCCCCTCAGATTCTTGAGGCTCGCGTTCTCCCCACCGTCACCCATCGCCCCGGCCCCCCGGCTGATCAAGCCCGGCAGTATAGATAGGGTCGGGCCAATGGGGGAGGAGAGCAAGGTGGCCGTCTCAGCCCTTCGCCCGCAGCGCCTCGACGCCCGGGAGGGCCTTGCCCTCAAGCCATTCGAGGAAGGCGCCGCCGGCGGTCGAGACGTAGGTGAAGTCCTGCGCCACGCCGGCATGGTTGAGCGCGGCCACGGTGTCGCCGCCGCCCGCAACCGAGACGAGCTGGCCGTCCTTCGTCCGCGCGGCCGCATGCATGGCGGCGGCCACGGTGGCGGCGTCGAACGGGGCCAGCTCGAAGGCGCCCAGCGGGCCGTTCCACACCAGGGTCTTGGCCCCGTCGATGGCGGCATTGATCTCGGCGACCGAGCGCGGACCGGCATCGAGGATCATGCTCGCGTCCGGCACGGAATCCACCGGCACGGTCTCGTGGGGAGCCTGCGCCTTGAACTCGGTCGCGGCGACCGCGTCGACCGGCAGGATGATCCGGCAGCCGGCCTTCTCGGCCGCCGCCAGGATGCGCGTGGCGGTCTCGGCGAGATCCTTCTCACAGAGGGACTTGCCCACCGCCTTGCCCTGCGCGTGCAGGAACGTGTTGGCCATGCCGCCGCCGATCACCAGCATGTCGACCTTGGCGACGAGGTTCTCCAGGAGATCGATCTTGGACGAGACCTTGGCGCCGCCGACCAGCGCGATCACCGGGCGCTGGGGCGATTCGAGGCCCTTGGTCAGCGCGTCGAGCTCGGCCTGCATCTCGCGGCCGGCATAGGCCGGCAACCGGTGCGCCAGACCCTCGGTGGAGGCGTGGGCGCGGTGGGCTGCCGAGAAGGCCTCGTTGACGTAGACGTCGCCGTTCGCCGCCAGGGCGTCCGCGAAAGCCGCGTCGTTCTTCTCCTCGCCGGGATGATAGCGGGTGTTCTCCAGGAGGAGGACGTCGCCGTCCTTCAGGGCCGCCACCGCCTGCGCGGCGGCGTCGCCCACGCAATCCGCCGCGAAGGCGACGGTGCGCCCGAGGGCCGCGCCGAGGGCCGGGACCACCGGCTCCAGCGAATCCTTCGGCTCGCGCTTGCCCTTCGGCCGGCCAAAATGAGCCAGCAGGATCACCCTGGCGCCCTGCTCGGCGACTTCGCGGATCGTCGGCGTGACGCGCGCGATGCGGGTCGCGTCGGTCACCCGTCCGTTCTCCATGGGCACGTTCAGATCGACGCGCATGAGGACCCGCTTGCCCTTGAGGGAGCCGGCATCGTCGAGGGTGCGGAAGGCGCTCATGCGGTCTGGTGCGGTCCTGTGCGGGGCGAGGGCGATTACTGCGCGGTGGTGCCGATGGTGGCCCGCTGCGGCAGCAGGCGGTCGAGATTCAGACGCTGGACGGCGACCATCAGGACCACGGTCAGGATGGCGGTGATCACGGCGGTAAGGACGAGGGCGCCGGTCCCGGGCAGGCGCCGGGTGCGCTCGGCGAGCCCGCGCATCTCCGTCCGGAGTGCCGCCAGGTCGGACTGGCGCGCCGATTCATTCATCCGGTTCGCCGCATTCTCGACTTTGTCCTCGACTCGGGACAGCAGTGCCTCGGAGCGGGCATACTTGTCCTCGATCCGCGAACACTTGTCCTCGATCCGCGCGAGCTGATCGAAGAGCTGGTTGGCCGGAAGCGGGTGGGACGGGACCGCGGATGCGGCAGGGGCCGCGGTCGGTGCGGCGGCGGGTGTGGCGGGCGGCGGCGGAGCCGGCCTGGGGGCGGGCGGCACGGCAGCCGGCCCGCTCGACGTGCCCTGCGAAGCGTCGGTCATCCCTGGAGAGTCCCTGGTTCGAAGAAAGGCCGTCCGAAGAGTGGTGCGGCCGCCGACCTCTCAGGAGGCGGCGACCGCTGCAGTCCGGCTCAGATGAGCTTGGCCATCGCCACGGCGGTGTCGGCCATGCGGTTCGAGAAGCCCCACTCGTTGTCGTACCAGGTCAGGATGCGCACCAGCACGCCGTCCATCACCTTGGTCTGGTCGAGGTGGAAGGTCGAGGAATGGGGATCGTGGTTGAAGTCGATCGAGACGTTCGGCCGGTCGGTGACGCCCAGCACGCCCTTGAGCGGGCCGGCTGCGGCGGCCTTGATGGCGTCGTTGATCTCCTGGACCGTCGTCGCGCGCTTGGCCGTGAAGACGAGGTCCACCGCCGAGACGTTCGGGGTCGGCACGCGGATCGCGGTCCCGTCGAGCTTGCCCTTCAGCTCCGGCAGCACGAGGCCGACGGCCTTCGCGGCGCCGGTCGAGGTCGGGATCATAGAGAGCGCCGCGGCGCGGGCCCGGTAGAGATCCTTGTGCATCTGGTCCAGCGAGGGCTGGTCGTTGGTATAGGAGTGGATCGTGGTCATGAAGCCGCGCTCGATGCCGACCGCCGCGTCCAGCACCTGGGCGACCGGCGCCAGGCAGTTGGTGGTGCAGGAGGCGTTCGACACGACGTGGTGCTCGCCCGTGAGCTTGTCGTGGTTGACGCCGTAGACCACCGTCAGGTCGGCGCCGTCGGCCGGGGCCGAGACGAGGACGCGCTTGGCGCCGGCGTCGAGATGGGCCTTCGCCTTGTCCTTCGAGGTGAAGATGCCGGTGCATTCCAGCGCGATGTCGACGCCGAGGTCGCGGTGCGGCAGCTCGGCCGGGTTGCGCACGGCCGTGACCTTGATGCGCTTGCCGTTCACCACCAGGAACTCGCCGTCCACGGCGACCTCGCCGGGGAAGCGGCCGTGCACGGAGTCGTAGCGGAGCAGGTGGGCGTTGGTCTCCACCGGGCCGAGATCGTTGATCGCCACGACCTCGATGTCGCTGCGGCCGGCCTCCGCGATCGCGCGCAGGACGTTGCGGCCGATGCGTCCGAACCCGTTGATGGCAACCTTCGTCACGGCGTGACTCCTTCCTGATGCGGCTCGCCGCGCGCCGGACCTGGGGGATGGTCCGCGGAGCGGTCTCGGCGGCCCGCCATACCGTCCGGGCCGGGCCGGGCGGGATCTGTGCGGGCGGGTTTGAACCTGCGATGAACCGGACCGGGAGAGGCCGGGCTTCCACGCGCGTGACCGTCGGATCGGACGGTGCCGGCTGAGGCCTCGGAACTGTCGCGGACCGGCCCTCCGGCATGTCTCGCGCGGTCCCTCTCGGGATCGCGCGGCTGTCTAGCATGGAGCCTCGACCTGTCAAACGCGTCGCCGTGACAAAGACCTTCGATCCACCGTCCAATAAACAGGGATCGGCACGATCCATTCGGAGTTCACCCGGATCGGGGATCGAAGGCCATTTCCCCCTGGAATTTCGGCTGCATTCGACGGAAAGCTTGCTGTCGAGGTAGACACAGAACCATGGCCGACGAGACCGAGCTCCGTTCCATCGACGACGCCCTCCGCCGCCTCGAGGCGGCCATCAACCGCCTGGATGCCGTCGTCCAGCGCCGCCTTGAGGTGGCCGCGCAGCCCGACGACCGGGATGCGGAACTCGCGCTGATGGACGAGGATCGGGCCCGCCTCGCCGCGGCTCTCGACGCTGCGAGCGCCCGTCTCGCCACCGTCTCGGCGACCACGGGGGAGGTCGGGCATCGGCTCGACCGGGCGATCGAGACCGTCCAGGATGTGCTCGGGCGCGCCTGATCCCCACGCCTACGCCTGTCGAGCGCACAGCGGAGCCGCCTTTGCCGCAGATCAACGTGACCATTGATGGCCGCTCTTACCGCATGGCCTGCGGGGAGGGGGAGGAGGCGCATCTCACCGGCCTCGCCGCCACCCTCGATGGGCGCATCGGCGAGATGCGCAAGAGCTTCGGCGAGATCGGGGACATGCGCCTTCAGGTCATGGCGGCGTTGACCATCGTCGACGAGCTCGCGGAGCTGCGCATGCGGTACGCGACCCTCGAGACCGACGTCGCGGCGCTGCGCGCCGCTGCCGAGGCTGCCGAGCGCGGGCGAGCGGAGGATGCCGAGCGGGCGGCCGTCGGAATCGGGCGGGCGGCCGAGCATATCGGAAAGCTCGCCGACGCGCTCGGCGGGGTGAGTCCGCGCACGTGAACGACACCACGTGAACGAAAAGGAGCCGGACGCCTGCACTGTCGAACCGGTTCGCATTCCGACGCCGCGCGCGAGCCATTCGCGGACCGCAATCCGACCCCGGCGGCGCCGACAGCGGCGGGATTGCCGGGAAGCCTCACCCCCTCTGGACTGACGTGGATGCGGGCACGACGCCGGTCCCCTTGAACACGACCGTCACCGGCTTCCGGTGCTGATCGACCGTTCGAGGCCCTTTCGGTTCGTGGTCGGACTGGTCTTCGCGCAACCGTGAGGCCGTCCGGAGCTGGGTTGCCGCGCCGGACCAATCATCGCCGTCGAAAACCTCATTCCGTCTCGGCGATGTAGCGCCCCAGCGCCGCCGCCGCCCGGAGCATGTGGGCGCGCATACGTCGGGCAGCCGTCTCGCCGTCCCCTTCGGCGATCGCCGCCAGGATCTCGCCGTGTTCCTCCCGCGAGCGGCGGATCCGGTCGGCGTGGCGGAGCTGCGTCCGCCGGAACGCGGCCAACCGTTCGCGGATCGCCAGGGCCTGCTCGGCCATGAAGCCGTTGTGGGTCGCCGTGTAGAGCGCCTCGTGGAAGGCGCGGTTGAACCGGTCGTAGGCGTCGACGTCGCCCGCCTCGACCGCCTTGGCGGATTCCTCGTGAAGCTCCATGAGCTCCCCGCGCTCCAGCGGCGTCATCCGGTAGGTGGCGAGCCGGGCGCACATCGCCTCGATCTCGGCGGTCGTCTCGAACATGTCGGCGATCCGCTGCGGCGTGAGGCGCACCACCACGACGCCCCGGCGGGGCCGGATCTCCACGAGCCCTGAGGCCGCGAGCTGGCGCAGCGCCTCCCGGACGGGCGTGCGCGACGCGCCGTAGCGATCGGCCAGGTTCTGCTCGTCGAGGGCCGTGCCGGCCGCGATCGTCCCCGACGCGATGGCGTCGGTGAGCGCGTCGCGGATCCGGTCCGAGAGCAGCCCGCTGTCGATCTTCTGAAAGTCGCCGTGCATCCGCCGTTCCTCAATCATCCCATGAGCGGCGCCTGCCAGTCTTCGGGAAGACGATGCGGAACCATACCCTAATCCGCACGGGCGAATCCGCATCGCGAGCGGACGCGCCGGAACGAAGCCGCTTCAGCCGACCAGGGCCCGCACCGTCAGGAACAGGATCGAGGGGCCGACGAGGCAGCCGATACCGGTGTGGAACGTCGCCGTCAGCGCGCCGTAGGGGACGAGCTTCGGATCGGTCGCCGCGAGGCCGCCCGCGACCCCGCTGACCGTGCCCATCAGGCCACCATACGCCATCGCGGAGCGCGGGTTGTCGAGGCCGATCAGCCGGGCCACCAGGGGCGTCCCGACCATGACCATGACCGCCTTGGTCACCCCGGTCGCGATGGACAGCGCCATCACGGTGGAATCCGCGCCGATCGCCGCGCCGGTGACGGGCCCGACGATGTAGGTGATCGCCCCAGCGCCGATCGTCGTGATCGAGACCGCGTCGTGATAGCCGAAGGCCACGGCGGTCAGGGTGCCGACGATGAACGGCAGGATCGTCCCGAGGGCGAGGGCCAGGACGCCCAGCAGGCCCGCACGCCGCGCCTCGATCACGTCCACCTCGAACGCGGTGGCGACGATGGCGAAGTCGCGCAGCATCGCCCCGCCCATCAGGCCGATCCCGGCAAGCGCCGGGATGTCGGCGAGGCCCTTCTTCCCGCCCGTGTAGAGCCCGCCGAGATAGGCGAGTGCCAGCCCCAGCACGATCGCGATCGCGGAGCCGTGGACGCGGCCTTTGGTGAGGCGCTTGGCGGCGTAGTTCGAGACGAGGATCAGCGCGCCGACCACCGCGAAGGCGGCCACGAGGCTCTGCTCGACGAAGACGTGCTCGATGCCGTGCCAGATGTCGTGTCCCATAGCGTTCACCCCTTCCTGGCGCCGGGCGCGACGGGCGCGGCGGCCGGCGCCACCGCTTCGGGCTCGGCGTCGCCGCCGATCACGGAGCCGCCATGCTCCACGGCGCCGCTGTCGGGGTCGCGCCGGCCGATCCGGCTGAGCAGGGCGACGGCGCCGAAGCACAGGACCAGGGAGCCTGTCGCCGCGATCAGCACGATCGGACCGCCGCTCACGGCCGCCACGACGTTCTGCTGGGCCGCCATGGCGACCACGATCGGGATGTACATCCCCGCCCAGAATTCGACGCCGAACTGGACCCCTTTGGTCAGGCGCCCCCGGTGGGACAGCCACAGGCGCGCGGCGATGAGCAGGATCATGGCGATGCCGACGCCGCCGACATTGGCCTTGACGCCGAGAGCGAGGCCGAGAAGGTCGCCGAGATACACGCCGATCAGCGTGGCGGCGGCGAGCAGGGCGACACCGAGGACGATCATCGGCGTTGCCCGTTTACTGGAGCGGCGCTTCCGGCCGCATCCGACGGCCGTGTGGACGCGTGCAACATGGCGCGTTCCCTTCCCGGATCGGCCTCGGGGGCCGTTGCGCGAAGTATGCAATATGTTCACACGCACGCAATCCCGTATACGAAACTGTGATTGCGTCGGGTTTGAAAATACCGAAACAACCGCTAGATATCGTTCGGTACACCGGTTGGAGCACGCGGATGGGCGAGTGGCGCGGTGAGAGGCGGGCGCGGGACGCGCGCATCGCGGCGGGGCGCGCCCACGCGGACGGCAAGGTCGTGCCGGCCGGGGCCGTGGTCGACCTGCTGGAGTCGATCCTGCGGCCCGGCGACCGTGTCTGTCTCGAGGGCGATAATCAGAAGCAGGCCGACTGCCTCGCCCGCGGCCTGAGCGCCTGCGATCCCGACAAGATCCACGACCTGCACATGGTCCAGTCGGGGATCGTGCTGCCCGAGCACCTCGACGTGTTCGAGACCGGGATCGCGAAGCGGCTCGACTACTCGTATTCCGGTCCGCAGGGCGCCCGCATCGCCAAGATGCTCTACGGCGGCCAGATCGAGCTCGGCGCGGTCCACACCTACCTGGAGCTGTTCGCCCGCTACTTCGTCGATCTGACGCCCAACGTGGCGCTGATCGCCGGCGTCTCGGCCGACCGGAACGGCAACCTGTATACGGGGCCGAACACCGAGGACACCCCGACCGTCGTGGAGGCGACCGCCTTCAAGAACGGAGTCGTGGTCGCGCAGGTCAACGAGATCGTCGACACGGTCCCGCGGGTCGACATCCCGGGCGACCGGGTGGACTTCGTGGTCGAGGCCGACACGCCGTTCTACGTCGAGCCGCTCTTCACCCGCGATCCGGCGGCGATGACCGAGACCCAGATCCTGATCGCCATGATGGCGATCAAGGGGATCTACGCCGAGTACGGCATCCGCCGGCTGAACCACGGAATCGGTTTCGGGACCGCGGCGATCGAGCTGCTGCTGCCGACCTACGGCGAGAAACTCGGCCTGAAAGGCAAGATCGCCACCCACTGGGCGCTCAACCCGCACCCGACCCTCATCCCGGCGATCGAATCCGGCTGGGTCAAGCAGGTCCACTGCTTCGGCTCCGAGGTCGGGATGGACCGCTACATCCGTGAGCGGCCCGACATCTTCTTCACCGGCGCGGACGGAAGTCTGCGCTCGAACCGGGCCTTCTGTCAGACCGCCGGTCTCTACGCCTGCGACATGTTCATCGGGGCGACGCTCCAGATCGACCTGATGGGCCATTCCTCGACCGTCACGCAGTCCCGGGTGGCGGGTTTCGGGGGCGCCCCCAACATGGGCTCAGACCCGCATGGCCGGCGCCATCCCTCCGATGCCTGGATGAAGGCCGGCCGTGAGGGCCAGATCGTCGGCGACCCGGCGCTGATGCGCGGGCGCAAGCTCGTGGTGCAGCTGGTGGAGACCTTCGGCGACAAGCTGGTCCCGACCTTCGTGGAGAAGCTCGACGCCCTCGAACTGGCGAAGAAAATCGGCCTCGAACTGGCGCCGGTCATGATCTACGCCGACGACGTGACCCACATCGTCACCGAGGAGGGTATCGCGAACCTCCTGCTCTGCCGGGACGCGGACGAGCGCGAGCAGGCGATCCGGGGCGTCGCCGGCTACACCGAGGTCGGTCGCGGCCGGGACCGGGCGAAGGTGGAGGCGCTGCGCGCCCGGGGTGTCATCCGTCGCCCCGAGGATCTCGGCATCGAGCCCCTGGACGCCGACCGGGCGCTGCTCGCCGCGAAGTCGATCAAGGATCTCGTGCATTGGTCCGGCGGGCTCTACGAGCCGCCGGCCCGGTTCCGGAACTGGTGAGCGGCGCGCGATGAAGGGTCCTCTGGCAAGGAGCCGGCCATGGAATCTCTGATCTTCCGCCACACCACGAAGAAGCCGCTGCCCGGCTCGGTGCCGAGCGCGATCACCGGCGTCGTGGCGTCCGGCAACCTGGAGATCCTGCTGGAGCGCGTCCTGCCGCCGGATGCCTGCGAGGTGGCCGTCGAGACCCCGATCGCCGGCTACGGCGACGTCTGGGAGGCGGTGGTGGCCGATTTCGTCGCCCGGGCGCAGCCCGGGGGCCTGCGCATCAGCATCAACGACGGCGGTGCCCGCCCCGACACCGTGTCGCTGCGCCTGCTCCAGGGCGCGCGGCTGATGGAGGCCTGACCATGGCTGGCGACCGCGCCGCGAGCATCGATCCGGACGCCCTGAGCTGGTACGAGGCCACCGCCCGCCAGCGGGTGCTGGCGCTCACCGATCCGGGAAGCTTCCACGAATTCCTGCCGCCGACGGAGCGGCGCATGAGCCCGCACCTGCCGCTGTTCGACCTGCCGCGCGCTTTCGACGACGGCATCGTGGTCGGCCGCGCGCGCCTCGACGGCGAACCGGTCCTGATCGCCGCCCAGGAGGGCCGCTTCATGGGCGGGGCCTTCGGCGAGGTGCATGGGGGCAAGCTGGTCGGCCTGCTCCGGGCGGCCCTGGCGCTGAAGCCGAAGGCGGTGCTGATCCTGTTCGACACCGGCGGCGTCCGCCTGCAGGAGGCCAATGCCGGCGAGACGGCCATCGCCGAGGCCATGCGGGCCATCGTCGATGTGCGCGCCGCAGGCATCCCGGTGATCGGGCTGATCGGCGGCCGGGCCGGCTGCTACGGCGGCGGCGGCCTGATCGCCGGCACCTGCTCGCGGCTCGCGGTCTCGGAGGGCGGCCGCATCTCGGTGTCCGGCCCCGAGGTCATCGAGACCAACAAGGGCGCGGAGGAATTCGATTCCCGCGACCGGGCGCTGGTCTGGCGCACCATGGGCGGCAAGCACCGCCGCCTGATCGGGGGTGCCGACGCCTTCTGCGCCGACACCGTCTCGGCCTTCCGCAAGGCCGCCCGCGATCTCGTCGGCCGCGCGCCGGCCTTCGACCTGGACACCCTCGAGGCCGAGCAGGCCCGCCTGGAAGCCCGGATCGACCGGTTCGGCGATTGCCGCGACGCCACGGATGTCTGGGCCCGCCTGGGCGTGAACGATCCCGAATCCGTGCCGGCAATGGATACGGACGCCTTCGCGGAGACCGTGGCACGAAGCCCGGAGGCCGACCATGACGCTCGCTGAGATCCTCGCCTCCCTCTTCCCGCAGGGTCACGCGGTCGCGGTGCGCGAGGGCCTCGTGACCGGCACCGGTCCGTTCGGGGACGGCCCGATGCACGTGGTGGGCGTCGACGGCGACACGCCCCTCGGCGTCGACGGGGCGCTCGTCCTGTCGCGCGCCGTGCTCAATGCCGTGCGCGCCGGCGACCGCGCGCCGATCCTGGTGGCGGTGGATTCCGACAGCCAGCGCATGAGCCGCCGTGACGAGCTTTTGGGTCTCAACGAATGCCTCGCCCATCTCGCCAAGGCGCTGCTCCTGGCGGATCGGTCGGGCCATCCGACGATCGGGCTGATCTACGGCCACTCGGCCGCCGGCGCCTTCATCGCCACGGCCCTCGCGACGCGGGTCCTGGCGGCACTGCCCGGGGCCAATCCCAGCGTCATGGATCTGCCGTCCGTCGCCCGGGTGACCAAGCTGCCACTCGACACCCTTGAGGAGATGGCCAAGTCGACCCCCGTCTTCGCCCCCGGCCTCGACAACATGGTGGCGGCCGGTGCCGTCCACGTCGTTCTGGACCCGGACCGGCCCCTTGGCGGCCAGATCCGCGCGGTGATCGACACGATGGAGGCGGAGGACGTCCGCGACCGGCTGGGCGCCGAGCGGGGCGGCCGCCCGGTCGCCCACACCGTCGCGGCGGCCGTCGCCGATCAGGCGCGCCTTGGCTGAGCCCTTCCGACGCCACGACCTCGTCCGCGTCGATCCGGCGGCCTGGGACGCGTGGCGCGCGGACCGGCCCGATCTCGGCGCCGTCCCCCATCTGGAGGGCTGGGCCTCGGCGGGCCGGCCCTTGATCGTCCGCCGCCGTGTTCCCGGGGAGACCGGCGACCCGGTGCCGCTCGGTCTGCCGCTGCCGCCCGCGGACGGCAAGCGGCGGATCGGGCTCGCCCTGCCGGCATCCGCGCTGTCGCCCGTACCGGCGGTGAGCCTCGCCGAGGCCGCCGCCCACGCCCCGGCGTCCTGGGGTCCGGCCGTCGACGCCCTCACGGCGCTCGGCCGACGGCACGGCCTGGTGCCGCGCCCCTTCGGCAGCCTCCTCTGGCAGGCTGTCACGGGCCTCACCTACCTGAGCGCCGCCTCCGACCTCGACCTGCTCTGGCCGTGCCGACTTCCGGTGCCGGTCGGTCTTCTCGACGGCATCGCCGCCGTGGCTGGGACGGCACCGATGGGCATCGATGGGGAGATCCTCCTGCCGGACGGCGCCGGTCTGCACTGGCGCGAACTGCGCGACGCGCCGGAGGACGGTTCGGTGCTCGCCAAGAGCCTGGACCGTCTGGCCCTGCAGGGGGTCGCGGGCCTGCGCGGCCCCGGCCCGGCATGACCCTCGCGATCCTCCTCTCCGGCCAGGGCGGCCAGCACCCGGCCATGTTCGACCTCACGGCCGATCATCCGGCCGCGCAGGACGTGTTCGCTTCCGCCAGACTGCTTCTCGGCGGCACCGATCCGCGCGACCTGGCCCGCGCGGGCGGCGACAACCTGCAGGCGAATCGGACTGGTCAGATCCTGTGCTGCGTCGCCGCCCTGACGGCGTGGCGGGCGCTGGCCGGGGCGGCATCGGACCGCTCGATCGTGGCCGGCTACAGCATCGGCGATCTCGCGGCCTGGGGCGTCGCCGGACGCCTCGACCACGCGGACGTGCTCGCTCTCGCTGCGCGACGCGCGGAGGCCATGGATGCCGCTTCCGGCGCGGGGTTCGGGCTGGCGGGGATCCGCGGTCTGAGCCTCGACGCGCTCGCGGATCTTGCGGCACGCCACGGTTGCCACCTCGCCATCCGCAACGCGGCCGACAGCGGCGTCGTCGGCGGTTCGCGCGAGGCGCTGGCGGCGCTGTGCCGGGATGCGACCGGCTCGGGCGCGCAGCGGGCCGTGGTCCTGCCCGTCCACACGCCGTCGCATACGCCCCTGTTGGATGCCGCGACGGTGGCCTTCCGGGAAGCGCTCGCCGCGGTGTCGCCGCGCCGCCCGCCGGCCCGCGCGCCGCGCCTGGTCAGCGGGCTGGACGGGAGCACGGTGTTTCGCGACGCGGACGGTCGCGAGAAGCTGGCGCTTCAGATCTCGCGCACGATCGACTGGGCCGCCTGCCTTGAGGCGTGCCGCGAGTACGGCGCGGACCGCGTGCTCGAACTCGGGCCGGGGCATGCCCTCGCCACGATGGCCCGGGCCGCCCTCCCGGCGGCACGCGTCCACGCCGTCGAGGAATTCCGCTCGCTCAGCGGTGTGACGGACTGGCTCGCGCGACCTTAGTCACGCCGCACATATGCCGCACATCCATTGCGGTTGGCCGTGCCTCTGCGACGCTAGTCTGGTGATGGGCCAGTCCGGCCCCGCTCGCCTGGCACAATACTGATGTCGACACCTCGCCTTGACGCGCGGCCCGTTGCGGTCGTAGCAGCCGGGCATCTTCGGGACGGGACGGGTTCATGACGGCCAAGCGAGCGCTGATCACGGGTGTGACGGGCCAGGACGGCGCCTATCTGGCGCAGCTGCTGCTGCAGAAGGGCTACGCCGTCACCGGCATCGTGCGGCGTTCCAGTCATGCCGGCGTGTTCGACCACCGGTTGAAGTGGCTCGGCATCCTCGACGATGTCGAGCTGGTCGACGGCAACCTGCTCGACCTCTCGGCGCTGATGCGCATCGTCCAGGCCGCCAAGCCCGACGAGATCTACAACCTCGCCGCCCAGTCCTTCGTGACCTCGTCGTGGCAGCAGCCGCTTCTCACCGGGCAGGTGACCGGCCTCGGCGCCGCGCACATGCTGGAATGCCTGCGCTCGGTCGCCCCCCAGGCGCGCTACTACCAGGCCTCGACCTCGGAGATGTTCGGCCTGATCCAGGAGGCCAAGCAGAGCGAGTCGACGCCGTTCTACCCGCGCTCGCCCTACGGTGTGGCCAAGCTCTACGCCCACTGGATGACCATCAACTACCGGGAGAGCTTCGGGCTGCACGCGTCGAACGGGATCCTGTTCAACCACGAGAGCCCGCTGCGCGGGGTCGAGTTCGTGACCCGCAAGGTCACGGACGCGGTGGCGCGGATCAAGCTCGGCACGCAGAAGGAGCTGCGGCTCGGCAACATCGACGCCAAGCGCGACTGGGGCCACGCCCGCGACTACGTGCAGGCGATGTGGCTGATGCTGCAGCAGGACCGCCCGGACGATTACGTGATCGCCACCGGCCGGACCACGACTGTGCGGGACATGTGCGCGATCGCGTTCAAGCATGTCGGCCTGACCATGGACGACCACCTCGTCATCGACCCGGCCCTGTTCCGGCCCGCGGAGGTGGAGGTGTTGCTCGGCAACCCCGCCAAGGCGAAGGCGACCTTCGGCTGGGAGGCCGAGACCAGCCTGGAGGCCCTGATCACCGAGATGGTCGACGCCGACATCAAGCGCCTCAGCGCCAACGCCTGAGACGGCCGGGCTCGCCGGAGGCGGGCCCCGGATCCATATGGCGCGCATCCGCAGTCGGAGGAGCGCGCCGTGAAGACCTACCAGCTCTACATCGACGGGCAATTCGTCGATCCGGTCGAGGGCTCGTGGTTCGAGTCCATCGATCCCTATCGCGGTGAGCCCTGGGCCCGGATCCCACGTGCCGGGCGGGCCGATGTCGACCGGGCGGTGGCCGCCGCCAAGCGCGCCATGTGGGAGGGCCCCTGGGCCACCATGACGGCCACCGCGCGCGGCAAGGTGCTGCGCCGGATCGGCGACCTCGTGGAGCGCGAAGCGAAGGCTCTCGCCGAGGTCGAGGTCCGCGACAACGGCAAGCTGTTCGCCGAGATGTACGGCCAGACCCGCTACCAGCCGGAATGGTGGTGGTACTATGCGGGGCTGTCCGACAAGGTCGAGGGCGCCCAGGTGCCGATCGACAAGCCCGAGACCTTCGCGTTCACCCGGCACGAGCCGGTGGGCGTGGTCGGGGCGCTGACGGCGTGGAACTCGCCGCTCCTGTTCGTGGCCTGGAAATGCGCGCCCGCGCTCGCGGCCGGCTGCGCGGTCGTGGTGAAGCCCTCCGAGTTCGCCTCAGCCAGCACGCTGGAATTCGCCCGGCTCACCAAGGAGGCGGGGCTGCCCGACGGGATGTTCAACGTCATCACCGGCTTCGGCGGCGAGGCCGGCAGCGCGATCGTCGAGCATCCGGACGTTGCCAAGATCACCTTCACGGGCTCTGACGTGACCGGCGCGAAGGTCTACGAAGCGGCCGCGCGCCAGATCAAGCGCGTCTCCCTGGAACTCGGCGGCAAGTCGCCCAACATCGTCTTCGCCGATGCCGACCTGAAGGCCGCCGCCGCGGGCGCGATCTCGGGCATCTTCGCGGCCACCGGGCAGACCTGCATCGCCGGCTCGCGCCTGCTGGTTCAGAACAGCATCCGCCAGGAATTCACCGACCGACTGATCGATCTCGCCCGAACCGCCAAGCTCGGCGACCCGATGCAGGCGGACACCAATATCGGGCCGATCACCACGCCGCCGCAATACTCGAAGGTGCTCGACTACATCGCGCTGGCCAAGAGCGAGGGGGCCCGCTGCGTCTTCGGCGGCAATCCCGCCTCCGGTCCCGGCGTGCTCGGCGGCCAGTTCGTGGAGCCGACGATTTTCACCGGCGTCACCAACGACATGCGTATCGCCCAGGAGGAGGTGTTCGGCCCGGTTCTGTCGATCATCGGCTTCGAGGACGAGGCCGAGGCGCTCCGGCTCGGCAACGACGTGATCTACGGGCTCGCCGCCGGCGTTTGGACGCAGGATATCGGCCGCGCGATGCGGATGTCGAAGGGGCTGCGGGCCGGCACCGTCTGGGTGAACACCTACCGGGCGGTGAGCTACATGATGCCGTTCGGCGGCATGAAGCGCTCCGGCATCGGCCGCGAGAGCGGCATCGAGTCGATCCGCGAGTTCCTGGAGACCAAGAGCGTCTGGATCTCGACCAGCCGCGACGCGCCGGAGAACCCCTTCGTCATGCGGTGATGGCATTCGCCGCGCCGTCGCAGATCGCGGCGGCGCGGCCGGCCCTCAGGGTCGCTGGCCGGTCGCGGATGCCGCGCGGTCGGGCGGCAGGGCGAGGGATGCCAGGATGAAGCTCATGAAGAAGAGGAAATACTGGTTGACCGACAGTTCCTCGAACATCAGCGACGGGATGAGGAACAGGGCGCTGTAGGTCAGGAACGGCCCGAAGGCAGCGGGCGCCAGCAGGATCCGGCCCAGGCCGGAGAGGAGCAGCAGCGCCACCGCGATGCCGCTCTGAAGCGCCAGCGAGACGAAGCCGTTATGCGGCGTCACGAGGCCGGTCAGCGCCTGAAGTTCCTCCCGCCTGGCGACCTCGCCGACGCCGAACGGGTATTCAACGACGAGCTGGAGCGCGGTCACGCCCGACAGGAACCGCTCGTCAAAATTGCCCGTGACGTTGCGATCCTCGGCAAAGCGCCGCTCGATCGCCTGGGACAGGGTTCCCGGCAGAGGGATCTCGCCCGTCACCGCCCAGGCCACGAGCAGAAGACCGAGCACACCGAACACGGCCAGCACGGCGGGCGCCTTGAGGTTCCGCCGCATCAGCAGGCCGAGGAACAGCAGCGGCATGAACAGGCCGGCGCGGTTGTTGGTGAAGGGGAAGCTCGCCAGCAGGGCCGCGAAATAGGCGAGATAGATCGCCTTCACGCGATAGCGCAGGCTGAGCACCAGGGCCGCCGCCCCGCCCAGGGCGAAGACATGGCCGGTCTCGTTTCCCGAGGCCCAGAGTCCACCCTGCTTGTCCTGCACGAACAGCTTCAATTCCTCGTCGAGCCCGTCCGTGGGGACCGCGAGCCCGAACCGTTCGAGCTGCAGGCCCGAGGCGGCGAGCAGAAGCACGGCGAGGGAGGCGAGCAGGCCGGCGAGCAGGCCGATGCAGAACGCGTCCTCGACGCGCCGGTCGCGGAACATGACCAGCAGGATGAACGCCTGGACCACGTAGAGCAGGAGGACGAGGGTCAGGTAGACGTCGCCGGCCTGCTTGTGCGCCTTCAGCACCAGCGAGGCCGCGATGAGCGCCAGGATGCCGGCGAGCGGCGCTGCCTGACACAAAGCTTCCGCGATGACGGCGCGGCGCAGCCCGAGCCAGGGAATGAGCAAAAACGGGAGAAGATCGGACAGGCGCTGAAACGGCAGCCCGAAAGTCGAGGTCAGCACGTTGAAGTTCAGAGCCGCGCCGAGCAGGAACACCGCGACGCGATCCGCCAGCAGGGACGCAGCCGGCGCACCTGTTCCGATGGGCACCGCCTGTCCCGTCATGGTCCCGCACCGTCTGAACGCGCACCCGCCGCCGATGAACCGTCTCCGCCGGCCGCGACCTTCGGCGGACAATGTCGTCCAGAAAGGTTGGCGGAGGGTGCAGATCAGGCGGCGCGACGCAGAAAGAAGCCGAGCGCCGTGCGGAGCGTGTCCCGCATGAGGAACCAGGCGAGACCCAGATAGGCCACGATCCCGGTGCCGATTGCCGCGAAGAGGCCGACCCGATCCCCGAGGGCGGCGTCGAGCGGGCTCTGGACGAGCAGCACGAGCCCGGCCATCGCGCCGGCACAGAGCGTGATCGGCGTCAGGATCCGGACGAGGCGCCCATTCGTCACCGGGACGATGCGCCCGGCACTGGCGACGATCGCGGGCGAGAACAGGTAGGCCCGGACCACGTGCCCGGCGACGAGGGCGGCGAGGCCGAAGGGCGCGGTCACGACGGCCGCGACGGCGCCGAGGCCGAACTGAGCGCCCGCGAGCCGCAGGGCCATGCCGTTCCGCCCAAGCGCCGTGAAGATCATCCACAGCATCGAGGTGGCGACGAATTCGGGGGCCAGGAACGCCAGCATCCGGAGCACCGGCGCCGCGTCGTGCCACTGATCGCCGAACAGGAAGGGGATGAGGGTCGGGGCCACGGCCGCCATGCCGAAGAAGGCGGGCACCGCCAGGAAGGACGAGGCCTCGGTGAAGCCATAGAAGGCCGTCGCCAGCTCGCCCGGCCGATCCTGCAGGCGCGCGTAGGTGGTCAATCCGACCGTGGTCAGCGGGATGACCGCCACTTGGCTCACGAGGTCGATGCAGCGCCACGCGAGGCGCAGGTAGCCGACATCGGCCGCGGACAGGAAATAGGCGGCGATCACCTCCTGGCTCCGGATCGAGGCAACGAGCAGCAGGTAGGTGCAGAACAGCCGCGAGCCGAACGCGATCTGCTCGCGCACGGAGGCAAAGTGCAGCCGCAGCGGCGGAATCCAGCGGGCCGCGACCCAGGTGAGGAGCGTGGTCGCCGTCGCGGCGACGAGGCGCTGAACCACGAGGCTCCAGACACCGTAGCCGTCGAGGGCCAGCACGAGGGCGACGGCGCCACCGAGGATGTTGGCGCCCAGCGCCCGCAGGGCGAGCTTGCGGAAGCCGAAGCTCCGCTGGAGCCGCGCCTCGTGGATCGCGCCCGCGGCCGTGATGACGAAACAGGCGGACAGCGCGCACAGGACCGGTTGCAGCGCCGGAAGGTCGAAGATCCAGGCGATCGGCCCGGACAATGCGACCAGCCCCACGGCACAGAGGGCGCCGGTGGCGAGCATGACCCAGAAGGCGGTGGCGGCGAAGTCCTCGTCGAGGTCTGCCCGCTGGACGACCGCGTCGGGCAGGCCGCAGCGGGCGACGATCTGCAGGATGTCGATGAAGACGGCGGCGATCGCCACCATCCCGAACTCAGCGGGTCCGATCAGCCGGGCGAGCACGAGGAACACCCCGAAGCTCAGGACGACGTTGCCGACGGACGCGACCGCCACCCAGCGCGCGGCGTCGAACGAGCGGCGCGTCACCTCCGCGCCGGAGGCGAGCCCAGGCTCCTCTTCGGCAGCGGCGGCTTCCGAAAGCACCGGCGCGGCGGCGCTCACGGGCGGATTGCCCGGCGCTCGGCGACGAGTTCGGCATAGAGGTCGAGATACTTCTCGGCGACGCGCTCGGACGTCGACTCGCGGATCACGTGCTGGAAGGCGCGCTCGTCCGGGAGGTCTTTGCGCCCCCGGGCGATCACGCTTCGTAGCCGCGCCGCGAGATCGGCATCGTCGCCCGGCGTGAACAGCCATTCGGCGTTGTCCTCACCAACCAGCTCGGGGATCCCGCCCGAGGCTGCGCCGATCACCGGAACGCCCATCGTGTAGGCCTCGTAGATCGTCCGCGGCGAAGGCTCGGCCCAGAACGAGGGCACGATGAGCACGTCGATGGCGCTGAGGAAGTCGGCGGGCTTGGCCCATCCGACGAACTCGATGGGGAGGCCCTCGGCCTGCGCGGTGAAACGCGCGATGGAGTCGTCCATCGCCTGGCCGGCGACGAGGCAGCGCCAGTTGCCGGGGCCGATCCGACGGAAGGCGTCGATCATCGTGCCGACCCCCTTCTCGGTGTTGATCCGACCGAGATAGCCGAAGGTCATCGGCCGATCCGTCCGGTCGATCTGCCGCCGCGCCGCGGGATCCCCCTCCGGGACCGTGCAGGAATAGAAGATCACCCGGCGCCGCTCGGGCGCGAGATGCGCGAACAGGCCGTGATCGACATGGGCCTTGAGGATCTCGGTGCCGACGGAGACGACCGCGTCCACAGACCGGTTGGTGATCTGCTTGGCGGCGTTCACGACCTTGCATCCCAGATGCCAGCGGTCGCACGGCTTGCCGTCCCGGAACATGGCGGCGTTGCCGCAGATCAGGTCGTACTCGCAGACCGTGTGGACGATCGGGATCCCGCGCTTGGCCGCCTCGCGCCAGACCAGGGTCGAGACGTCGAGCAGCGAGTGCGTGTTGACGATGTCGGGCCGGAAATCGTCGAGGACGCGGCCGAATTCGGCCGCGACGGCGAAATTCCATTGCTGCTTGAGCTTGGCCCAGGCGCGGCCGAACCGGGTCGCCTTGGGCCAGTCCTCCAGCCAGAAATCGTTGTGGTGCGCCATGCGGTAGACGGTGACGCCGCCGCGCACGCTCTTGGACTCCGGCTCCCGGGCGATGCAGGCCGCCGCCACCGTGTGGCCAGCGGCGACCAGTTCCTCGGCGAGGTGCTCCACCGAGCGCTCGGCGCCGCCCACGATGTAGGGCGGATAGAGGGCACTGAGGTGCAGGATCCGCAAGGGGCCGGTCACCGCGCGTGCGGCGGCCTGATCGCTCGGCCGGTCCTGGCCCTGGGGGCGCGGCTCCTCGGTGAGGATCCGGGCATAGGTCGAGGACAGGGTCGGGGTCATCATGGACGGCACTCGCTGAGGTGCGGGCGCTCCGCGCGCGCGGAAAGCTCGAGAGGCAGTTCGGGGCGGGCCGCGTCGCGGGTCGCGGCGTAGAGGTCGAGATAGGCGGCCGCGACGACGACCGGGTCGGTGCCGGCGCGGATGCGGGCGGCGCGGGCGAGCCCCTCTGCGAGGCGGGCGGGCTCCGCGACGATCCGGGCCATCGCGGCGGCGAGTGCCGGGGCATCGCCCGGTGGCACCAGCCACGGCCCCGGTCCGACCTGCTCGCCGATGCCGCCGCTGGCGGTTCCGATCACCGGGACGCCGCGCCCGTAGGCTTCCGCCACCGTCCGGCCGAAGGGTTCGGGCCAGATCGGGGGGACGACGAGGCAGTCGATGCCATCCAGGAAGGCGTCGCGCTCCGCGTAACCCAGGAAGGTCGCGGGCAGGCCCTCGGCCCGGGCGCGGTAGCGGTCGAGCCCGTCCACGGCGCGGCCGGCAACGGAGAGGCTCCAGCCTGCCCGCGGCAGGCTCCGGCAGGCTTCGAGGAGCGTGTCGAAGCCTTTGGCGGCCTCGATCCGACCCAGATAGCCGAACCGAACCGGCGCCCCCGGAACCCGCGGACGCCGTGCCGGCGGCAGGCCGGGCGGGATCGGATTCCAGATCACCCGGCGCAGCGCCGGCGGCACGTCGGTGAAGAAGCCGGCATCGAGATGACGCTCGAGGATGTCTGAGCCCACGGCGGCGAGAGCCGTCACGGCGCGTTGACAGCGCCGGTGGATCCTACCGTAGAGGCGGCATTTGAGATGCTGGCCGTCACAGGGCCGGCCGTCCCGCACCATCGCGCCGTTTGTGCAAAGACTGGTGAAGTCGTGGAGCGTGTGCACGATCGGCAGTCCGAGCTGCCGGAGCATCGGCCAGAGCGCCGGCGGCAGCTCGGAGATCGAGTGCGTGTTCACGAGATCGGGTTCGAAATCCCGGACCGCCGCCGCCATCCGGTCGAGCGTGGGTCGGTTCCACTGCGCGGCGAGCTTGTAGCGAAGGCGGTCGAGCCGCCCGCGTTCAGGCCAGTCGAGGATGTGGAAGGGCGTTCCGTGGCCGGTCCGATAGACGGTGACGCCGTCCTGAAGGACCGGCTCGCCCTGCGCCCGTGCCGCGCAGACGACGGCAACGTCGTGGCCGAGGCCCGCCTGGGTCCGGGCGAGTGTCTCGACCATCAGTTCGGCGCCCCCGACCTGCTCGGGCGGATAGAGCGAGCTAAGGTGCAGGATGCGCATGCGGCACCTCCCGAGCGGGGCGCGCCGGAGCGCCGTCCCGGAGCGCGTCGAGCAGCAGGCCCTCGTAGCGGCGGGCGGTTTCGGCCCAGTCGTAGCGACGGACATTGTCGCGGCCGCGCGCGATCAGCGTGGCCCGGAGCCCCGGCTCGTCGAGCAGGCGGCGCAGGCCCATGGTCAGCGCCGCAGCGTCGGCGGGATCGAAGGTCAGGGCACCGGCTCCGGCGATCTCGGGCGTCGCGGAGCGGTCCGAGCAGAGAACCGGGCAGTCGAGGGCCTGCGCCTCCAGCACGGGCAGGCAGAACCCCTCGGCGAAGGACGGGACACACAGGCACAAGGCCGCGCGGTAGAGGCCCGCCAGCCGGTCGTCGTCGATCCGCGACAGACGCGTCAGCGGCACCGGGGCGCCGCCGAGCGCGGCGGCGATCGCCTCGTCGGGATCCTCGCCCACGTGCACGATCCCGATCCCCGGCCGGCCGAGCCCGACCACGGCGCGGGCGAGGGTCGCGAAGTTCTTGTTGTACAGGGCGTTGCCGACCGCCAGCACGAAGGGCCTGGCCGGGATTCCGGCCCGGGGCCCGTCGCGCGTGGGATCCAGCATCGCCGCGGAGGGCACGGTCTGCGCCCGTCCGCGAAGCCGGGGATAATGGTGCTCCAGATCGCGCCGGGTCGCCTCGGACACGGTGATCACCCGTGCGCTGTTGCCCAGCACCAGCCGGAAGATCGGATCGGTGGTCAGGGCCTCGCGGGAGCGGATGCGCTCGGGGAGCGTGCGGAAATAGAGATCGTGCACGACGCTCACCCGCGCGCGACCGCCGAAGGCCGCACCGTAGGGGTCGGCGTTCAGCACCACGTCGATGTCCAGGGCCCGGCACAGCCGCGGGACCACGAGGCTCTGGCGCAGGACGTCGAGCAGCATGATCCGCGGCCGCGGCACCGTCACGACCTCGACGCGGTCGCGGATCGCCGCCGGCAGCTGGTCGCGGCGCCAGGGAGAGCGGAGCACCACCGTGAAGGTGCCGCGCGCGATCAGGCCGGCGATCACCCGGAAGGCGACGAGCGCGACGCCCGACGGCCGACCGGCATGCTGGCTCGGCATGTTGACGAGGACGCGCGGCATTGCGGTTCTGACGTCTCCGGAGGAGAGGGGAGGGATTGCCGGCCCGTCAGGCGCGGCCGGCGACCTGGAGGATGATGTCGGCGAGCGCGCGCTGCATCCGGTCCGCTCCGTAGCGGGACAGTGCCCGGTCCCGGGCGAGATCGGTTCGCGTCGCGAAGGCGTCGGGATTGTCGAGCAGCTCCGTCAGGGCGGCCGCCAAACGGTCCGGTCGCCGTGGCGGCACCAGCGTTCCGGCCGCCCCGCAGTCGAGAATCTCCGCAGAGGCACCCGCATCCGTGGCGACCACCGGCACGCCGACGCGCATCGCCTCGACGAGGGTGCGGCCGAACGGTTCCGGATCGACCGAGGGGTGCACGACCACGTCGACCGCCTGCATCAGTCGGGGGACGTCGTCGCGCTGGCCGAGGAACGTGATCCGGTCCGACAGCCGGTACTTGGCCACAAGGTCCCTCAGATGCGCCGCGTAGGCATCCTCGCCGAAGAGCGGCGCCCCCACCACGATGCAGTGGAAGCCGGGCAGGCGTGCGAGCGCCTCGATCAGCACGTCCTGTCCCTTCCAGGGCGCGATGCGGCTGAACACGCCCACGAGCGGACCCGCCGGCAGGCCGAGTTCCGCGCGCAGCGCCGCGGCGGGCCGGGGGTCGCGGTCGAGGTCGAGGCCGTTCGGCACGATACGGATCAGGGATCGGCGTCCCCCGCCCTGAACGAAGGCCCGCGCTGCGGCTTCGGACGGCACGATCACCCGGGTCGCGCAGAGATTGGCGAGGCACACCTGGGCGATGCGCTGGGCACGCCCGAAATGCGCGCTGTCGAGGATGTCGTGCAGGTGCCAGACCAGGGGGCGTCCGACGCAGCGCGCGGCGAAGGCGGACAGCAGGAAAGCCTTCTGCGAATTCGCGTAGACGACGTCGCAGGCGCGCGCCGCCCGCGCGATCTCCAGGGCCAGGGCGCCGAGCCGGCCCAGCACCGGCAGGGCGCTCAGGGGCGAGGCATCCCGCCGGAGAGCCGCCAGGGAGGTCCGACGCCGTGCAAGACGGATCTCCAGACCCTGCCCGCGCAGGGCGTCGGTGAGGGCGCCGTCCTCGAACAGGAAGGCGGTCGAACCCGCCCATGGCTGGACGGCGTCGCGGAGCACCAGTTCCGCTCCCGACATCGTGCCGGTGTGGCTGACGAACAGAACGCTGGGACGCGCGGCGATCCCGGACCGGGCGGCCAAAACCCGGTCGACGGAGCCACGCTCCGGAAGCGTCGCGGCGGGAAGGACGTCTGTCATCGGGCGCCCGCGGCCGTGCGTGGATCGGGCAGCGGCATCACATCGTAGGTCGGTTGGGTGCCCGGCCGGACCATCGTCATCGCGATTCCGAGCACGTGTCCGCCGGCGCGGCGCAGGTTCGCCACGGTCTCGACGGTGTCGGAGAGCTGCGAGCGGCCGTAGCGGGCGCAGCAGAGCACCCCGTCGACGTGGCGGGCGAGCGTCGGCGCGTCCATCAGGAGGCTGGTGGGCGGCGTATCGAGAAGGACAAGGTCGTAGCGGCGGCTCCAGTCGAGAAAGCCCGCCATCCGGTCGCTCATCAGAAGCTCGGTTGAGTCGGCCGTCGGCGTCCCCGCCGGGATGACGTCGAAGCGCCCGGCCGGGACCACGGCCTCGGCCGGGTCGATCTTGCCGCGGAGCACGCCGCCGAGGCCCGGCCCGCGGCCGAGCCCGAGCGACGCCTCGAAATTCGGGCGCCGCAGGTCGCACTCGACGACGAGGACCCGTCGCCCGCCGGCGGCGCCGATCCCGGCCAGCGCGAAGGCCGTGAACGACTTGCCCTCGCGCGGCTTCGCCGAGGTCACTAGGATGACGCGGGACTTGCCGGAGCCTGCCAGGACGAGATGGGCGTGCAGGTTGCGCAGGACGTTCTGCATCACCGGATCGACCCGCGCCCGCGCCAGGGCCTCCGGGAGGTCGAGCGCCCGCTGACGCTCGGAGAAGCGTCCCACCAGCCCGGCTGGCTCCAGGCTGGGCAGCTGCGCGAAGACTGGGGCGCCGGTGCCGGCCATGAGCTGCGCGGAGCTGCGCACCCGTCGGTCGGTGTAGTCGCGCAGCAGCGCGGCAGCGGCGGCGAGGACGCCCGCGAGCACGAAGCCGCCCGCCAGGAACGGCACGGCCTTCGGCGAGAACGGCTCCTGCGGCAGCTCGGCGAGGCTGACCAGCCGCGTGCTGCCGGTGAGGATGCGCCGCTCGGTCTCCAGCTCGCCCGCCCGCTTCACCAGATCGGCGTAGCGGGTGCGCTTGATCTCCGCGTTGCGGACCATGCCCTCGATCGAGGCCTCGTCGTCCATGGCGGCGGCGGCGTCGGTCTTGGCGGTTTCGAGCTGGGCGCGCAGCGACTTGGCGAGGGCGTTCGACGCCTCGTAGGACTTGCGCAAGCCCTTCGCCACGTTGCCGACCTCCTGCTCGATCCGCGTGCGCAGGCTCGCCTGCTCGGTCTCGAGCGCCCGGATGACCGGGTGGCTCGCCCCGAGCAGCGTGCTCTGGTTGGCGAGCTGCGCACTGACGCCGCTGAGTTGCTGCTTCAGGGATACGACGGTCTGACTGGCCAGCACCGCCGGGGCACTGTCGGCGCCGCGAGCGCCCTTGTTCTCGATCTCGCTGAGACGCGCGGCGGCATCCGCCTTGGCCGCCTCCGCAGCGGCAAGCTGCTGGCTGATGCTGGTCAGTCGCTCGGCGCTGATCGGGGCCGTCGAGCCCTTCAGCAGGCCCTTGCGACGGCGGAAGGTCTGGATCCGGGTCTCGTCCGCGCGAATCGATGCATCGAGCTGGCTGATCTCGGCATGCAGCCAGTCGGCGGCCGCCTTCCGGCTCGAGGCCTGCGTCTCGCGCTGATCCTCCAGGAAGGCGTTGATCAGGCCGTTGGCCATCGTCTGCGCCGTGTCGGGCAGCGGCGACTTGTAACCGATGGTGATAATGCGCGAGCGGCCCGAACTCAGGACCGTGTAGCGTTTCTGAAGATACTCCACGAGGGCGTTGCGATCCGTCGTGAGCTTCGTACAGGCCGCTTCCTTCTTGGCGCTGATCTCGTCGGGATGCCCGCGGGTCGCCGCAGAGCGGCACTCGGCCATGACGGCCGCGATCAGGCCGTCGTCGATCGCGAGACGCAGCAGCCGGGGCGAGCGGATCACCAGGATCTGGCTCTCGATATCGGCCGGATCGCCGATCTTCTGGATCCAGGCCATGGAGGCGTTGTTCGCCCCGGGCTCCGCTTCGGCGACGATCACCGAGCCGCTCGCCACGTATTGGGGCTGAATCATCAGCAGGGCGGTTACGGCGAGGCCGAGGATCCCGACGAACACCGCTGCGAACAGGTAGCGGCGATGCCAGATCCGGGAGAGGGCGGCGGCCAGCGGGCCGCCGCGCATCGGCTCCTGGGGGAGGGCGCGGACCGGCGCCCGGTCGGCCAGATCGACAGTCAGGAAGGACATGCGGCGCGTCCTCAGCCGACGGCTTCGAGCCGCGGCAGGATCCGCGGGCGCGTCTCGCAGGCGGCTTGATGGAGAGCCATCTGCTGACCGACGAAGCTCGCGAAGCGGCTCCGGAACAGCTCGGCCGAGAACATCTCGGCCTGCGCCCAGCAGGCCTCACGGGTGAACAGGCTTTCCTGCTGCAGGAACCGGCCCACGCAATCGGCGATGGCCTGCGGCTCCGGCGTGTCGAAGAACATCCCGGTGCGCTGCGGGCCGCGGACCTGAACCGTCTCGCGGGCGCCGCCGCGGCCCAGCGCGAGGACCGGCGTGCCCTCCGACGTGGCCTCGACCACGATGATCCCGAAATCCTCCTCGGCCGCGAAGATGAAGGCCCGGGCCGTGGCCATGAGGCGCCGCAATTCCCCGTCGGAGACGAAGCCGGAGAACGACACGTTGGGCCCGGCGATCTCCCGCAGCCGTGCCGCATCCGGCCCGGTGCCCGCCACCACGAGTTCGAGATCGGGAAGCAGGGCGAAGGCGCGGATCACGGCCTCGACGTTCTTGTAGGGCACGAGCCGGCTGGCCACGAGGAAGTGGTTGCCGCGCGGCCCGTCGTAGCGCTGGCTCGGCAGATTGATGGGCGGGTGGATGACCTCGGCGGTGCGGCCGTAGACCTTGTGGATGCGCCGGGCGACGAAGGCGGAATTGGCCACGATCGCGTTGGGTCCGGCCGCGGTGCGGAAGTCCCAGACCCGCATCCGGTGCAGGATGAGCCGGGCGAGCAGGCTCTTCATCCCGGCGTCGCAGCCGCTCTCCCTCAGGTAGGTATGCTGCATGTCCCAGGCGTAGCGCATGGGCGAGTGAATGTAGGAGACGTGCAGCTGGTCGGGTCCGGTCAGGACGCCCTTGGCCACCGCGTAGCTGCTGGAGATGACGAGATCGTAGGCCGAGAGGTCGAACTGTTCGATCGCGAGCGGCATCAGAGGCAGGTAGTTCCGGTGCCGCGTCCGCGCGAAGGGCATGCGCTGGATGAAACTTGTCCGCGCCTGCGTGTAGCCCAGCCGCTCCCGATCCTCTTCGGACAGGAAATCGAAGAGCGCGAAGACATCCGCGTCGGGATAGATCCGCAGCAGCTGCTCGAGGACACGCTCGGCGCCACCGACGATATACAACCAGTCGTGAACAATCGCGACACGCATCACAGCTTCCTCGTCGGCGCGCCAGACGCGGGACCAATCAATACTGTCTTGCCGCCCCCGCCTGTGACAGCGAGCAGAGGCGCACTGGAAAGAGTAATGGAGACATCGGCCCTAAAAAAGGGGTCACCGCCTCGACAACAGTTGGAAATAGGCCCTGTTCAGATGCGTAATACCGAGTGTAAACTTAATTTTTATGAATTAGTAACGTTAATGATCGGCATTCTCTGCACGGTCAGCGCGTGGCTTCGGTTTATGCACTGGCAGCGCAAGCCGGTCGCGGCCTGCGCCGCGGAGATCCTGCGTGGCGCAGGCTACGAGGCGATCGGCGTCGGCTGAGAGGCAGGACGCGTCCGTCGATGGAGCCGGTGTCGCAGGCCGGCGATCAGAGGGGTCTCGACATATCGGAACAGCACCTCTCCCGCGGCCACAGAGGCCGGAAACGCGATGCCGAAGATGAGAGCGGCACGCGCGTATCCGGGGGCGACGAGGAGCGCTGCGAGCTTGGCGGCGATGTGAAGCAGCAGGTTGTGGACCAGGTAGAAGGAGTAGCTGGCATTGCCTTGCGAGAGCAGCCAGCGCGATTTCAGCGCGACGCCGCCCTGCTCCAGAAGCAGCATCGCGCCGACGACGAGGACGGCCGCGGAGCCCCAGACCAGCGGCCGGGCGAAGCCAGACAATTCGGGGCTGGCGTCGAGCAGCGTGGTGGCGATCTGGCCGCCGAGGACGAGCAGCGCCGCCGCGGACAGGGCGGCACAGGCCAAGCGCCTGACCGGGAAGCCCGCGGGCGGGATGCCGAGGCGCAGATAGGCGTAGCCCAGGCCGATGCCGGCGGCGAACTCGATGATGATCGGCTTCGTGTAGTAGGCCCAGTACAGGCCCGGGACGGGCAGAAGTCCGAGCAGGATCAACGCGAGGAAGATTGCGGCCGCGCCCAGCGCCCGGACGGCGGGCTTCGGCACCAGCAGCAGGCCCGCGAAGATCACGTAAAAAAACATTTCGTAGTTGAGCGTCCAGCCGACGGAATTCAGAGGCTCGATGAAGCCTCCGCGGGAAAACGGCAGGAACAGCAACGACTGGATGAGGTAGTCCGGCCGGACCTCCATGATCCCGATGGGCTTCAGGCCGGTCAGCGCGATGAGCGCCAGGCCGATCGTGACGAGCCAGTAGACCGGGACGACGCGCGACGCCCGGCGGAGCAGGAACCCACCGGGGCTCTCACGGCGGCCGCTGGTGCTCACGAACATGATGAACCCGGACAGGACGAAGAAGACGTCCACGCCGAAGGCGCCGAAGGCCAGGAGATCCGGTCGCGGCAAAACCGGTCCGATATACAGGCCGTAATGCGTGAGGAAGACAAGGTATGACGCGACGGCACGCAGAATTTGAAGATTGTCGATCATCGCGCGCCGGCTGATGCCTGGGGCTCCGCCCGGGACAGGCGAAGCCGCAACCTTATGGCCACGATGGCCCCGCCACGTCACGACGAGTCCCGAATCGTCCTAAATGGCTCCTCATCCCGAACTGACGTCACGCCGCGCATTTAAGCGCGTAAGTTGCTGAATCCGCGAATTGGCGGGAGAGTCGGTCGCGAAATAAAGAGCCGGAAAGTGATCGTAAAGGTAGCGGCGGCCAATATAGGGCTCGGGCCGCGTGAGCTGCCTGGATACGCCGCTCGCATCCCCGTATCGCAACACGCGCACGGCTATTTACTATTAATCAATAGATAATTTGACGGCGGGCCGATCCATTCAATAGCGTCGTTATGATTGGAATAGGGAGTTCCGCCTTGAACATCGCTCAGGATATCCGTGAGATCCTAGGATCGAACGAAGCCTTCGCCGGTAAGGCCGACCAGCTCTCCGAGGATGACAGCCTGTTCGATCGCGGGCTGGATTCGTTCGGCTCGGTGCAGCTGATGTTGGCGCTGGAGGAGCGCTTCAACATCGAGTTCCCCGATGAACTCCTGAACCGCAAGTCGTTCTCGTCCATCCGCGCGATTCGCGAGGCCGTCTCCACGCTGATCCAGCAGGAAGCCGCATGAGCACGTTTGCCGCGCGCGCCGAGCGGGTGGCGGCGGTGGCGGCGCGTCACGCCGACGCCGTCGATCGCGAAGGCCGCTTCCCCGAAGAGGCGGTGGCGGCGCTGAAGGCCGAGCGCCTCCTCGGTCTTCAGATCCCGGGGCAGTTCGGCGGCGAGGGAGCGGGTCTCGTCCAGATCGCCGAGCTGTGCAGCACGCTCGGGCAGGCTTGCAGCGCCGCCGCGATGGTGTTCGCGATGCACCACATCAAGGTGTCGAGCCTCGTGACCCACGGGCTCGACAGCCCGTGGCACGGCCGCCTGATGGAGCGGATCGCCCGCGAGCAATTGCTGGTCGCCTCCTCGACCACCGAAGCCGGCATCGGCGGCGACCTGCGCAACAGCCTCTGCGCCGTGGAGACCACCGGTGAGGTCTTCGCCCTCGGCAAGGACGCGTCGGTGATCTCCTACGGCGCCCGGGCCGACCTGATCCTCGCCACGGCCCGGCGCCATCCGGACGCGGCGACGTCCGATCAGGTCCTCGTCGCGCTGATGGCCGATCAGATCTCCTTGGTGCGCACGGGGGATTGGGACACCCTCGGGATGCGCGGGACGTGCAGCGACGGCTTCCGCCTGGAGGCCCGGAACGTCCCGGTCGAGCAGATCCTGCCGAAGCCGTTCGCGGAGATCGCCGCCCAGTCGATGCTGGCCTCGTCGCACCTGCTGTGGAGCAGCGTGTGGTACGGGATCGCGACCTACGCGGTGGACCGCGCCCGCGCCTTCGTGCAGGCCGAGGCCCGACGGCGGCCCGGACAGGTCCCGCCCACGGCCCTGAGGCTGGCCGAGGTCTCCAACGCCCACCAGGCTATGCGCGGCACCATCGTGTCGGCCCTGCGCCGCTTCGAGGATGCGCACGGGGACGCCGACACGATCGGCTCCGTCGGCTTCTGCGTGATGCTGAACAACCTCAAGGTCACCGTCTCCGACATGGCGGTCGAGATCGTGCGGGGTGCGCTCGCGATCGTCGGTCTCGCCGGATACAGGAACGACACGCCCTTCAGCCTGGGACGGCCGCTGCGCGACGTCCTCTCCGCACCGCTGATGATCGGCAACGATCGCATCCTCGCCAACACCGCCAAGCTCCTGCTCGTGCAGAAGGGCAGCGGCCAGCTCATGAGTGCGTGATGGAATCGATCTCCTCTCCCGCCGGCGACGTCCTCCCCGAGGACGAGCCGGCCGGCGGTCCGACGTTCCTCGACCGCCTGTTCGACCACGGGCTGCTGGTCCGGACCGGCGTCGACGGCCTCTACGGCCGCAGCGGCGGCTTCGAGAGCGTCGTCAACGCCCTCGACCGGATGATCACGCGTCTCGGCGCCGCCGAGGGGGCCGAGGTGCTGCGCTTCCCGCCCGCGATGAGCCGGTCGGCCTTCGAGCGCAGCGGGTACCTCAAGGGGTTCCCGAACCTCGCCGGCACCGTCCACAGCTTCTGCGGCGACGCCCGCGGCCATGCCGAGATCCTCGCCTGTCTGGAGGCCGGGACCGACTGGACCGGCCAGCAGGAGGCCACCGACGTCGTCCTGACGCCCGCCGCCTGCTACCCGGTCTATCCGGTGGCTGCCGCCCGGGGGGCGCTGCCCGCCGCGGGCCGCCTCTTCGACCTGCAATCCTATTGCTTCCGGCGCGAGCCCTCGCTGGAGCCGACCCGGATGCAGCTCTTCCGCATGCGCGAATACGTGCGCATGGGCAGTCCCGAGCAGGTTCTGGCCTTCCGCGAGTCGTGGCTCGAACGCGGCACGGCGATGATGCGCGACCTCGGTCTTCCGCTCGCCATCGACGCGGCCAACGACCCGTTTTTCGGACGCGCCGGCCGGATGCTCGCCAACAACCAGCGGGCGCAGGGCCTCAAGTTCGAACTGAACGTCCCGGTCAACAGCGTCGACAAGCCGACCGCCTGTCTCAGCTTCAACTATCACCAGGACCATTTCGGCAGCACCTGGGACCTGCATCAGGCGGATGGCGCGGTCGCCCATACGGCCTGCGTCGGCTTCGGCCTGGAGCGGATCACCCTGGCGCTGCTGCGCCACCACGGGCTCGATCTCGCCGCCTGGCCTGAGGCCGTCCGCGCCGAGCTGTGGGGTTGAGGCGGTGACCGCCGCTCTGCGCCGGCCGGAGGGTCTCGGAGCCGCGGGACCCTACGTCCCGCACCCGCTCCACGGGTCCGGCCGCGATTGGCCGGAGACGAACTGCTACGTCGACCTCTGGATCGAGCTCCTGCATGGACGCGGCCTCGTGCCCGAGGCGATGCTGGGCTTCACCCTGCGGCAGGATTTCGAGGGCGACCAGTTCACCTTCTTCAAGCCGCCGCCCGGCGACATCGAGCGGCTCTACGGGCTGGAGGTGCTGGAACTCGCGGTCTACGGGGGCCTCGAGGCCCATGCCGTGCGTCAGGCGGAGGCCGGCCGCCCGGTACTGGTCGAAGTCGACGCGATCTATCTGCCCGATACCCAGGGGACGACCTACGGCCGGGACCACGCCAAGACCACGATCGGCATCCTGGCCCTCGACCCGGTGACCCAGGAACTCGATTACCTCCACAACGCCGGGCGCTTCCGGCTATCGGGGGCGGATTATGCCGGGATCTTCGCGCCGGCGCTGCTGCCGCCCTACGCCGAGTTCGTGAAGTCGGTCGCCTCGCCCCTGAGTTCCGCGGACCTGCCGGGGGCCGCCCGCGCGCTGCTCGTCCGGCATCGCGCCCGGGCGCCCCGCCGCAATCCCGTCCTGGCGTTCCGCGACGCATTGGCGGCGACGGCCGCGGATCTGGTGTGCCGGCCGCTCAGCGTGTTCCACGCCTACGCTTTCAATACGACGCGCCAGCTCGGCGCCAATTTCGAGATGCTCGCCAGTCATCTCTCGTGGCTCGAGGCGCGGGATGCCGGTGGGTTCGCGCCAGCGGCCGCGGCCGCCGCGGATGTGAGCCGCGAGGCGAAGGCCTTCCAGTTCCAGCTTGCCCGCGCCTTCCACCGCCGCTCGGCCGAGGGACTGGCACTGCGTCTCGACCGCCTCGCGGCGACCTACGACCGCGTCTTCGCCGACCTCGACCGCGCGCTGGACCGCTGAGAGCCGCGATGGCCCGCATCCGCTGCGTCGACGAGCGTGCGCCGGAGGTCCAATTCGGGCCCTGGCTGCTCGCCGTCACGCCGCCGGACGCCTGTGCGGGCCCCGGTGACCTCGACGCCGTGACCGGCTGGATCCCCGCCACCGTACCGGGCACCGCCGCCGCCGCCCTGCGGGCCGCCGGGCGCTGGAGCGAGGCCGCGCCGGAGCCGATCCACGATCGGGATGTCTGGTACCGGTCGCGCATCGCCGGGGCGGGCCCGGCTCGGCTTCGATTCGAAGGGCTCGCCACCCTGGCCGAGGTCTGGCTCGACGGCGCGCCGATCCTCTGCACACGCTCCATGTTCGAGGCGCACACCGTCGATGTCGAACTCGGCGGCGTCTCCGAGCTGGCGCTCTGCTTCCGTGCGCTCCGGGAGGAACTCGACCGACCGGCCAAGCGCGGGCGCTGGCGGCCCCGGATGATCACGCCCGGATCGCTGCGCCATCTGCGAACCAGCGTCCTCGGCTTCATGCCGGGCTGGTGCCCGGAGATCGACCACGTCGGCCCCTTCCGACCGCTGACTGTCGGACCGGTCCGACCCCGCATGGCAGCCGCGGATGTGCGTTCGACCCTCGAAGGCGACATCGGCCACCTGGCCGTGCGCCTGCGAATCGACGGGCGGACCGACTCGGTCATCCTCGCGTGCGGCGGGGGTGAAACCTGTCTGACCGAGGTCGAGCCGGGCCTGTTCGCAGGCGCGCTGGCGCTTCCCGGCATCGCGCCCTGGTGGCCGCACACCCACGGCGTGCCGAACCTCTACCCGGTCGAGGTGCGCGTCGACGGCGCACGCTTCGACCTCGGCCGCGTCGGCTTCCGAAGCCTGACGCTCACCCGTCCGTTCGAGGACGGCCTGTCGCTGGCAGTGAACGGCGTGCCGGTCTTCTGCCGGGGCGCCGTCTGGACGCCGCCGGATCTCGTCGGGCTGGGCTCCGACGGGACCCGAACGCTGCTCATGCGCGCCCGTGAGGCCGGCATGAACATGCTGCGCGTCCCGGGCACGACGCTCTATCCGGATTCCGACTTCTACAATCTGTGCGACGAATTCGGCATTCTGGTCTGGCAGGACCTGATGCTCGCCAATTTCGACTATCCGCACGCGGACCCGGCTTTCGCGTCCCAACTCGACCGCGAGCTGACGGGGTTTCTCGAGCGGACGCAGACCGCGCCGTCGCTCTGCGTGCTGTGCGGGGGCAGCGAGGTCTGGCAGCAGGCGGCGATGCTCGGCGCGCCCCGGGCCGTCTGGGCCGACACCTTCTGCGCGACGACTTTGCCGGCGCGCGCGGCGGATCTGCGACCCGATCTCATCGTCGTGCCGAACTCGCCCTCCGGCGGCGACGTGCCCTTCTCGCCGCGCGGGGGCTGCACGCACTATTTCGGCGTCGGCGCCTATCGACGGCCCTTGGAGGATGCCCGCCGGGCAGAACCTGGCTTCGCCAGCGAATGCCTCGCCTTCGCCAATCCGCCCGAACCCGGCACGCCGGGACCGACCGGACCGGCCGATCCGCTCTGGCCGGCCGGCATCCCCCGGGACCGGGGGGCCGACTGGGACTTCGAGACGGTGCGCGACCATTATGTCGCCCTGCTCTACGGCGTCGATCCGGCGGCGCTGCGCGCCGAAGATCCGGACCGCTACCTCGAACTCGGCCGTGCTGCGGTGGCCGAGGTGATGGAGGCGACCTTCGCGGAGTGGCGCCGCCCGCGCTCGCCGACGGCCGGCGGCCTCGTCCTGATGCTGCGCGACCTCGGACCCGGCGCCGGCTGGGGCGTCATCGACTGGACGCAGAGGCCGAAATCGGCCTGGTATGCGCTGAAGCGCGCCTTCCGTCCGGTCCAGGTCCTTCTCACCGACGAGGGCCTCGACGGCCTTCACGTTCACGTCCTCAACGAGACGGCAGCGGCCCAGGAGCTGACGCTGGCGCTGACCCTGTGCGATGTCGGGGGACGGATCGCAGCGCGGGCCGAGCGGGTCCTTCCGGTTGGCCCGCGGGCGGCCCTCACGCTCTCCTCTTCCGCCGTGCTCGGCCGATTCTTCGACACCACGGACAGCTACCGGTTCGGGCCACGGATCCACGATCTCGCGCATGCGCGGCTGAGCGATGCCGACGGCCGCGTGATCGCCGAGAGCTTCCACTTCCCCGGCGTGCGGCCAGTCCTCCGTGAGGCTGTCGGCCTGCGGGCCGAACCGGTCGCGACCGGGGACGGTCCGGGTCTGCGGATCAGCACTGAGCGCTTCGCCTGCAGCGTCCAAGTACAAGCCTCCGGAGTGTGGCCGGTCGAGAGCGGATTCCATCTCGCGCCGGGATCGAGCCGGATCGTCGCCTTCGCGGACGCCGCCCGGCTGCCGCGCGGGAGCGTGCGGGCGATCAACAGCAGCGAGATCGTGGAATTCGGTCATGACGCCTGAGGTCGAGTCCGACGCCGCGGTGCCGGTGACGTTCGATGGTCTGTTCGGGTGGCTTCATCCGGCCGCCGGACGGCGCGGCGTCGTCCTCTGCGGGACCTGCGGTTTCGAGCAGATGGCCGCGCACAGACCCTGGCGTTCGCTGGCCGAAGGCCTCGCCGCGGCGGGCTGCCCGACCTTGCGCTTCGACTACCCGGGGGAGGGCGACTCGGCCGATCCCGAAGCCGGAGGGATCCTGGCCTGCGTCGCGGCGATCCGGCGAGCCGTCCAGTTCCTGCGCGCAACGGCGGGCGTGTCGGAGATCGTCCTCATCGGTCTGCGTCTGGGCGCGACCTTCGCGGCCCTGGCGGCCCAGCACGAGGCCGTGGAAGGCCTCGTGCTGCTGGCACCGGTCACGACCGGGCGCGCCTATCTGCGCGAGATGCGGCTGCGGGCGCAGACCATCGGGCGCCTGCCGGACGGGTCGGTCCCACCACAGGAGGCCGACAGCCTCACCGTCGGTGGCTTCCGGATGGAATCGGTTGTCCTCGGTGAGCTCGCCGCCCTCAACCTCGAACGTCTCGAACGGGCGCCGGCGCGGCGCGCGCTGCTCCTGGCACCCAAGACCAGGACCCTGGCCGCCCACCTCGAAACCCTCGGCTCCACGGTCGCGACAGGGCCGTTCCCGGGTCTCGCCGCACTCGTCGGCGACCCGATCTTCTCCGATGTCCCGGCGGCGGATTTCGCGCGCGTCATCGCCTTCGCGACCGCGGGCGCGGGAGACAGCGGCCTGACGCGCAGCGGAACGGCCGTCGGCGCCCTGGCTTCGCCGCATCTGACCGGGTCGGGCTGGGAGGAGGAGCCGGTGCGGTTCGCCCGGGGCCTGTTCGGCATCCGGTGCCGCCCGGACCGGGCCGACGCGAATGCACCCACGATCGTGTTCGTCTCCACCGGCATGAGCGTGCATTCCGGATGGGGACGCCAGACCACCGATCTCGCCCGGCGTCTCGCCGCCGACGGAATCGGCTCGTTTCGGTTCGATCAGCGGGGCATCGGCGACAGCGCCGATCGAGCGGACGGCCGCAAGCCGCTCTTCGCGGCGGACGGATTCGCCGATGTGATCTCGGCCGTCGACGAGATCGCCGGCACGGGCGGCCCGATCCTGCTCGTCGGCGGCTGCAGCGGTGCCTACGCGGCCTTGCACGCCCTCTGCCGGGACAGCCGGGTGGACGGGGCCCTCCTGCTCAACCTCTACTGTTTCGACTGGGATCCGGATGAGGACCTTGACCAGGTCATCCGGCAAACCTTCGGGAGCGCCTCCACCTACGCGGCCCTGCTCAAGCGGGGCGCGACGTGGCGCCGGCTGATCCGCGGCGAGATTCGGATCGGCGCGATCGCCGCGGTGCTGGCCCGGCGCGGGATCGATGCCGCGTTCCGCCGGATGCGCCGGGCCATACGCCCCGGCCCGCCCGGCGGATCACCCGCCCGGCGGATCGCGGCCCTTCGCCGCCGGGGTGCAGAGATCCGACTGCTCTACAGCGCCGGCGATCCCGGTCTTGCGGCGCTCCGCCGCCACCTGGGACGCTCGCCCGGGAAGGCGGACCGCCGCCTCGGCGCGCCCGTGACGGTCGTTCCGGGCGTGGACCACAATTTCGGATCCCGTGAGGCCCAGGCCCGGCTCGCCGAGGCTCTGCACGACCTTCTGCAGGCGGTGCAACGGTCGAAGGCGACGCGCTCCGGCACGGCGGTTTCCGCAAAGCCCTGCCGTGTCCTCACCCTGGCGGGCCGGACATGACACGGCTCACGCGCCGTTCGGCGCTCGCCCTGGCAGCGGGATCCCTCGCGACGGGCGCCTTCGCGGCAGGTACCTTCGCGGCAGGGCGTGCCACGGCGGCGGAGCCGCTGCATCGGTGCGAGGCGCTGATCGATTCCATCGGCGTGAACGTGCATCTCGGCCATCGCGGCAGCCCGTATGTCGAGCGCTTCGCGGCCTGCATCGAAGCCCTCGACGATCTCGGCGTCCGCCATCTGCGCGACGATATCGTGCTCACCGGCGACGAGCCGGCTGGACAATTCGAACGGATCGCGGATCTGGCCGGCCGGGGCTACCGCTTCAGCCTGATCTTCTATGACGGGCTCACGCCGGGGCCGCGGGTAGCGCCGGAGCGCTTCGCCGAGATCGCAGGCTGGGCTGGCGCGGGACTTGTCGTGGCGGAGGGCGGCAACGAGCCCCCGGTGGCGACGCGGCCCGGTTTGGCGGGGCAGTCGGCCGCGCACCAAGCCGCCCTGTTCCGCGCCGTGCGGGCGGATGCCCGGGCCGGAACCGTCCGGGTCGCCGGGCCGAGCTACATCCAGGGCAACGTCGCAGCGGCGCAGAATCTTGCGGCCGTGATCGATTTCGCGAACATCCACGCCTATCCCGGCGCGGAGCCCCCGGAAACCGATGGCGCCGGCAGCCTCGCCCGCTTCATGGCGGCATCCCGTCCGGTCTTCGGCGATGCTCCGGTGTTGGCCACCGAGAATGGTTACCACACGGCGCTTGCCACCGGCGGCGCCCATCTGCCGATCTCGGCCGGTCTCCGGGCCCGGTACCTTCCGCGGATGCTGCTCTGGAGCTATCTGCAGGGGGTACGCCGCACCTACCTCTACGAGCTGATCGCCAGCTTCGATCGCGGCGACGCCGACCCCGAAAGCCATTTCGGCCTCCTCGCTCACGACGGCCGGCCGACCCCCGCCTTCCGGGCGGTTCGCAGCCTCGTCCGACTGTTCGGAGCGAATGCCGGCACGGTCGCCGCCGTTGCGGCCGATCGCGACGTCACATTGTCCGCTGCAGTGCCCGATCTCGTCTTCGCACGGTTCGCACGACAGGACGGGGCGACGCTCATTCCGATCTGGCTCGGCCTCGACGGCTGGGATCGGCGCAACCGGATCCCGCTTCCGGATGCGCCCGCGCGTCCCGCCGAGATCCGTCTGTCGCGCCAGCCGCGGCAAGTCAGGCTGCATCGCTTCGATGACGACGGATCGGTCACCGTCGCGAACCTTCCGGCGGACAGGCGCGTGCCGGTCCAGGTCACCGACCGCCTCGGCGTGATCGAGCTGACGTAGACTACATCCTGCCGGGACCGGCCCGCAGACCGACACACGCCCTCCCCTCCGACGTTCGCGGAAGTCGATCCCATGCTGAGCTATCTGGGCGATAAGATCGTCGGTCTGACCCTGGCAGTTCTGAATGTGCTTGCGCCCTTCGAGGTGCATGTGACCAAGGGGGTGGCCTACGCGGACGGGATCGAGCACCGCGCCGACATCTATCGGTCGGCCGCGCGGGGAGCGCGTCCGGTCGTTGTCTTCCTCTATGGCGGGGGATGGCGGACCGGGTCCAAGGATAAGGTCGCGTATGTCGGCGCCGCCTTCGCGCGGCGGGGCTTCGTTGCCGTGATCCCGGACTACCGCCACGTTCCGGCTGTCGGACTGTCAGACATCCTGGCGGACAATGCCGCCGCGGTCGCCTGGACCATCGCCCACGCGGCCGAATATGGCGGCGATCCAAGGCGTGTCGTGGTCGTAGGCCATTCCTCCGGCGCGTGGGCCGCCGCCATGCTGGGTCTCGATCCAACATGGCTGGAGCAGGCCGGCTCAAGCCCGGCGAAGCTCGCCGGCATCGTCGGATTGGCGGGCCCCTATGCGAGCGCAGCGCTGATGGAGCCGTTGGATCGTGAGGTCTTCGTCGGCAGCGATCCCACCCTGCAGCCGATCAATCATGCTTCGGACAGGCATCCTGCGATGCTGCTGGCCGCGGGCGCGGCCGATCTCGACGTCAACCCGGCCGGGACCCTGGCGCTCGACGGAGCCATGCGGGCCTTCGCCGGCGATGAGACCATGAAGATCTATCCCGGCCTGGGCCATGGCCAGATCGTTCATGCCCTCAGCTTTCCGTTCAGTCTCCGGTTCCCGGTCGCCGACGACGTCGCGCGATTCATCAAAGGGGCCCATGCCGGGCCGTGATGCGCCCGAGCCGACGGAGCCGCCGAGGCCCCGATCGGCTTCGCTTGGCCAATGAGCGCGGGCCGGTCCGAGACGCGCCGGCCCATCCTACCAGTGCCGTCGCGATGCGACCTGCGCCGGCCTCAGTGATAGCCCGGTGCTCCCGCCGCGACCTTGCCGCGGAACAGCCAGTACACGTAGGCTGTATAGACCAGGATCATCGGCACGAGCACGACAGCACCGGCCAGCAGGAAAGCTTGGCTGCTGGGATGCGTCGCCGCATCCCAGATCGAGATGGCCGGCGGTACGATCATCGGCCACAGGCTGATCCCGAGCCCGATATACGACATCAGGAACAGACCCAGGGCGCACAGGAACGGCGTCACCTCGGCGCGTCGCTCGAGGGCGACGAAGAAGCGCCAGGCGAGGACGGCGACCAGGGCGGGAACCGGGGCAGCCAGCGCGATATTCGGCCAGGACAGCCACCGGGCCCGGAACGCGTCGCTCAGGATCGGCATGGCGGCCGAGACGATCGCAATGGCCGCCAGCGTGACGAAGCCGAGTTGGCGTGCCAGCCGATAGGCCCGGAGCTGGAGTTCACCCTCGGTCTTCCAGATGAGCCAGCAGGCGCCGAGCAGGCCGTACCCGCCCACTAGGGCGATGCCCGTCAGCACGGAGAACGGGGTCAGCCAGTCCCACCAGCCACCCGCATAGGCGCGGCCCTCGACCCGGATGCCCTGGACCAGGGCACCGAGGCAGATGCCCTGGCAGAAGGTCGCCACGTAACTGCCCCACGAGAAGGACCGATCCCAGGCGCGCTGGCTTCGGAGAGTGGCGGCCCGGAACCGCATCTCGAAGGCGACACCGCGGAAGACCAAGGCCAGGAGCATCAGGATCAGCGGCATGTAGAGCGCCGGCAGGATCGTGGCGTAGGCGAGGGGGAACACTGCAAACAGGCCGCCGCCGCCGAGGATCAGCCAGGTCTCGTTGCCGTCCCAGACCGGGGCGACGGTGTTGACCATAAGATCCCGATCCGCCTTGCCGCGAACTGCGGGGAACAGGATGCCGACCCCGAGGTCGAAGCCGTCCATCACCACGTAGAGGAACACGGCCGTGGCGATGAGCAACGCCCAGATGAGGGTGAGATCGAGGGACATCGGGCCTACTCCGCGGGCTGGGCGAGGGGACGGCCGGCGCCGGGCGTGCCGGAGACCAGGGCGGGTGCGGGCGTGATGCCGGCGGTGCGGATCGGCTGCCCCGGGGGCGGCCCGGGCTCATGGACGTGCGGCGTCTGGTTGAACAGGTGCAGGAGGTACCAGATGCCGGCGCCGAAGACGGCGAGGTAGACCGCCGCGAAGGCCGCCAGGGAGGCCGCGACCGCCGGGGCCGCCACCGGGGAGACGCTGTCGACGGTGCGCAGCGCGCCGTAGACGGTGAAGGGTTGACGGCCCGCCTCCGTGACCGTCCAGCCGGCCGTGACGGCGATCAATCCGGACGGCCCCATGGCGACGGCGAAGCGGTGAAGCCACGGCGTGTCGTACAGCCGCCCCTGACGGCGCAGCCAGAGCGCGGCTAGACCCAGGGCGATCATCAGAAGGCCGAGCGCAACCATGATCCGGAACGACCAGAACACCAGGGGTAGGTTGGTCGGCCACTGATCGCGCGGGATGTCCCTGAGACCGCGAACCTCGCCGTCGAGGTCGTGGGTCAGATAGAGGCTGGCGAGACCGGGGATGCCGATCCGATTCTGCACCACGCCCGCATTCGCGTCGGGCCAGCCGAACAGGATCGCGGGGGCGCGGCGCTCGGTCTCGAAATGTCCCTCCATGGCGGCGACCTTGGCGGGCTGGTGCGCGTAGGAATTGCCGCCGTGCAGGTCGCCGATCACCAGCTGGGCCGGAGCCACCACGGCGGCCATCCACATGGCCATGGAGAACATCAGCCGCGCCTGGCGATTGCTCCGGTCGCGCAGCAGATGCCACGCCCCCACCGCCCCGACGATCATCGCGGTGGTGAGATAGGCGCCCGTGACCGTGTGGGCGAAGCGGTAGGGGAAGGACGGGTTGAAGATGATCGCCAGCCAGTCGGCCGGTTCGAAGCGCCCGTCCGGCCCGATGGCGTGGCCGGTGGGCGTCTGCATCCAGGAATTGGCCGATAGGATCCAGAATGCGGAGGTCAGCGTGCCGAAGGCGACGAGGCAGGTCGCCAGGAAGTGCAGCCCCTTGCCGACCCGCTCCAGGCCGAACAGCATGACGCCGAGGAAGCCCGCCTCCAGGAAGAAGGCCGTCAGAACCTCGTAGCCGAGCAGGGGGCCGAGCACCGGCGCCGTCCGGTCGGCGAAGACCGACCAGTTGGTGCCGAACTGGTAGCTCATGACCAGTCCGGAGACGACGCCCATCGCGAAGGCCACCGCGAAGACGCGGAGCCAGTACCGATAGGTATCCAGATAGACGGCCTCGCCGGTCCTGAGCCAGAACCCTTCGAGGACCGCGAGATAGCTCGCAAGTCCGATGGTGAAGGCCGGGAACAGGAAGTGCCAGACGACGGTGAGCGCGAATTGGGCTCGCGCGAGATCGACTGCACTCGGCAGTTCGAGAGCGGACATCACGGTCTCCCAGGGGACGAACGGGCCGGATGTGCCGCAGCTTGAGCGCTGCCGCGTTGATTCAGCTCAAGGCCGGAGCGCGCGAATCCGACAAGCCGGTGCGGTGGCGATTGCGCTGGATCAAGGCTGCGGCCCCTCCCACCGACCATACGGCTCTGGTCGGGGCCGTGTGTCGGTCGCGCGGAGACCGCCATGTCCTATGCCAACATCCTCGTTTCCGTGGACTTCGCGGAATCGACGCCCGACCGCGTGCGGCTGGCGGCGGCCTTGGCGCGCCGCTTCGATGCGACGCTGACCGGCGCGGCCGCCGCCGAGGTGCCGGCCCCCCTGTTTGCCCATGACATCCGCGACGCGCAGGCCCAGCACGAGCGCCTCAAGGCCGAAGTCCTCGTGGACCTTGAGCAGGCGCAGGCGATCTTCGCGCGCTGCGCAGGCGCGGCACCGCGGACCGCTTGGTGTGGCGGCCTCGACCGGCCGTCCGCTCATCTCGTGGACAAGGGCCGTGCCGCCGACCTGATCGTCGTCGGCCGGGCCGGCGAGAGCGAGATCGACCCCGGGCCGTTCGGCGTGGCGATCGCGCCGGTTCTGATGGAGGCCGGACGGCCGGTCCTCGTCGTTCCCCCGCGCGTCAGAGGGGAGCCGGGCCGGCGCATCGTCGTGGCCTGGAAGGATTCGCCGGAGGCGCGACGGGCGGTAGCCGGGGCCCTGCCGTTCCTGCGCTCGGCGGATCGGGTCTTCGTCGCCACGGCGGGCGAAGGCGCCCGCCTGGAAGGCGCGGACGAGGTGGCCGCTCATCTCGCGCTCCACGGCGCGTCCGTCGCCACGCATCTGTTGTCTCCGACGGTGAGCGATGGCGACGAGATCCTGCGTTTTGCTCACGACCAGCAGGCTGACCTGATCGTCATGGGCGCGTACGGCCACTCACGCCTGCGGGAATGGATCTTCGGCGGCGCGACACGCCACATCCTTCACGCGACCAATGTCTGCTGCCTGATGGCGCATTGACGGGCCTGCGGCGATGCTTCGTCGTCGGGGATCGGTCATCCGCACGTCGCCAGACGAAGCCGGATCATCCGCGCGACCCGAGCGGATGACCGTGCGGGCCGCGTCCTTGCTCCGCAGGCGCGGCCTGCCGGGACGCCACGCGGCACCGGACGGGAGAGGTCCGCGCCGGTTCTAGCGGGAGAAGTGGGTTGTCGACATCCGGTCCGTGACGAGTTCGGACGGCACCCAGTCGAATTGCGGCACCGGCTCATGCCGGATCAAAGCCAGGGCATCATCGATCGCACGACGGCCTTGTAGGCTCGCATCCTGGTGGATCGTTACGGCAAGCCGTTTGTCCTGCATGGCCTGCATCCCGGCGGCGGTCGCATCCATGCCGCCGATCAGGATTTGGCCCGCCGATATTCCGGCCGCCTCCGCGGCTTCGGCAGCACCGATCGCCATCTCGTCGGTGACGGCCGCGATCGCATCGATGGCCGGCTTCCGGGCGAGCCAATCGGCTACGGCGGCTCGGGCCGCCGAACGGTCGCAGTCCACCGCCGCCTCCGCGACCAGCCGGAGGCCCGGGGATTCGGCCAGGACCTCCTTCACGCCCTCGGCGCGAAGCGTCGACCCGGGGTGCGACGTGCAGCCCGCGAGAATCCCCACGCGGCCCCTCCCGTCGAGCATCTGCCCAAGCTTGCGCATCTGCAACCGCCCGGCGACGAGGTCATCCGGCTGGACGAAAGCGACTCGTCCGGCGAACCAAGCCGAACGGGGTGCGCCGTTGACGGCGACCAGCGGAACATCCGCCTCTTGCGCCAGACGGATGATCGCGGCCCAAGCCGACGAGTCGACAGGGCTCACCACGAGCGCGTCGACCTTCTCGGCGATGACGCGCCGGGCCTGCGCGATCTGCTGCGCGCCCGCGCCTTCCGGCGCATAGTCGAAATGCACCGTTATCCCGCGCGCCACCGCGTGCTCCTTCAGGCTGTCGTGCAGAAGGCGGGTGAGGGCCGCCGGCGGAGTCATCAGAACGGCGATCGTGGTGGCAGACGCCGGTTTCGCGCAGACGATGACGGCGAGAGCCCCGGCCCAGGCGGCTCGTCGCAGGCGCGAGCGCATCTGCGCCCGATCTGTCCGGCCCATCACGCTCGCTCCGTTCCTGTCGTTCCGTGCCCCGCATCAGGCCGCGCGGAGATTGTCGAGAAAGCCTGCGATCTCGCCGCCGAGACGTTCGGCGTCCCGCGACAAGCTGCGGGCCGCGGCCAACATGCCGGCCGCGACCGTGTCGGCCTCCGCGGCCGGATCGGTTGTTCCTGTGATGTCGAAGCCGGGTTCCACGGCGTCGGCGGTACAGGGTATGACGATCTGGACGGCCTCCCGCGCTGCAGCGCCCTGCTGCTCGACGGCGACGGCGATCGAAGCCGCCGCCCGGCTCATGTCGGCGACCCGTGCGGTGATGCCTGCGATCGCCGACGTCGCCTCGACAGTCGATCCCTGCAATTCGGCCACGTGCCGGCCGATGACTTCGGTGGCCTCTTTGGTCTGTCCCGCCAGGGTCTTCACTTCGGCGGCCACAACCGCGAATCCGCGCCCTGCCTCACCGGCCCGCGCGGCTTCGATCGCGGCATTGAGGGCGAGGAGATGGGTCTGGGCGGCAATCTTGGTGATCATGCGGACCACTTCGCCGATCCGGTCCGCGGCGCCGCTGAGGGCTTGAACACGCGAGAGGGTCTGTTCCGCCTCCACCGCCGCGCCACCCGCCAGGGACGCCGTGATCTCGGCTTGGCGATTGACCTCGTGGGCCGCAGAGTTGAACGCCCCGGCAGCGGCGGCAATCCGCCGGACGTCGGACTGAGCCTGTTCCGCTGCGGCGGCCATCGTCGCCGCGTGACTCGTCGTCAACGTGACCATCTCGCACAGTCTCTCGGCCGTGGCGCGCAGCTCCGCCGAGTCGGATGACACGGTCTCGACAACCCCGCCGATCTCGGCTTCGAACCGCTCCGTCATGTTGCGAAACGCCTCACGGCGTTGCTGTTCGCGGTGCGCCTGCACTCGGGCCGCCTCCTCTTCGCGGCGTTCGGCGTGCCGAATCCTGTCCTCACAGGCCCTGAGAGCCCCCGCCATCGCGCCGAGTTCGACGTCCTGCATCAGGGTGGAAATCGGAACCGTCGACCCGTTCTCCGCCCATCGCCGCAGGGTGGCGGTGATCGCCAACACCGGTCGAACGACATGGCGCAGGACGATCCACGCCAGCCCGAGGCTGATCGGTGCAGAGGCCGACACGGCCATGGCGAGCGCCCACCACGCCATCCGGCCGGTTGTATCGACGGTCTTGGCTTCTTCGGCGATCCTGCCTTGACGGTTCATGAGCAACGCGTCGACCGCCTGCAGAAGCGCTGCCGCATCGGCCTCCAGCACCGTCGACAGGACCTGGTCGGCCAGTTCGCGTTCCCCGGCCCGGTCGAGGGCGGCCGCCTCGGCCCCGACAGCGAGGACGTGCTGCCAAGCTACGCGCAGAGTTTGCGCCAGCTTTTGGTCATCGGGCGCCGTAACGGTCGAAAGATACGCGCTCCAGGCGGCCGAGAGCGATCGATGCGCCGCGTCGATCTTGACGAAGCTTTCACGACGGGCCTCCTCAGTCGGCGCAGCGTGCGCCAGAACCGCAAGCGTCCGAAGATCCTGACCCCGTTGCTTGATGGTGCCGAGCAGGGTCGTGGCCTTGATCTCACCGGCCAGGGTGCGACTCGCTGCTTCGACGATGCCGATCCGGACTGCCGAGACCAATCCGATACCAATCGGAACACTGAACATCGTCACGGCAAATGCGATAACGATCGATCGAACGCTTAATTCACGCCGCAGCCCAAGAAATGACAGACGCACATGCATCCAATGATTTCCGATAAGATCATTGCACTATCTTCTATGCAATAATCTCTCCGAAATCAACGCTCGTATATAGACAGTTGTTATATTTGAAAAAAACTATAGTAAAACATACTTGCCTCGCAAAATATGGGCAGATCAAGAAAATATAATGATATTAGCATCTATTACTCTTTAGATGACCGTCTCATTTGCGGGCGGACGATCTCCGCAGATTGAGTGTCGCGCGTCGCAAATCTGATCTGCCTGTGGGCGGCACACGCCGCGCGTCGCGCTGCGGCACGCCGCCGATCCCATCCGCACATCGCTTGCACGCCGGATCGGCCGCGCCGCCTGCCGAGCGCCGCAGATGCGTCGCTCAGTCTACCCCGCCAACGCCGGGCGAGACTGCGTCTGCACCGAGGTCAGAGCGGCTTGGTCTGCTGGGCGCGCATCCACAACAGGCCGGCCAAGCCCATCCACGGGCACACGAAGACGATGAAGGCGACCAATCCCATGGACCATCTCCCGGCGGACCGTGTGTGACGTCAAGAAACGCTCGCCGATTTCGCCGGATCCGCCTCATTGTCCGCAGCCCGGGCTTGGCGCGCCATCGCGATCAATTCCGATGCCGTAAAGCCGCGGTGCGGAGGCGGTTCAGGGAGGTTGCCCGGGGTCGGCAAGCGCGGCGCCGGCGGAAGGGGCGACGCCCGCCCCGGCCACAACCGCTTCAGCCGACCTGCCTTGCGCAAGGTTCGCTCCACCACGCATCCGTCTCCCGCTCACGAACTGCGGTGACGGGTAGGCGAGGGCCTGCCGCCGGGTAAGCCGGCCCGGGACAAGTGTGCAGCCGAGGCCCGGCGCGTAGCGTATGGCCCACCCTCTGGGCGGCCGCCGGCATTGCCCTATGGCACGCTCTTCAGACGCGAGACGCACACGGGCTCAGACCCGATCAGCCCGCACCGCCGGTTGCCGTGCGGACAGCCGGTGCAGTTGAGCTGTCTCGTCATCCGCGACATTGCCGTCGACGCTCGAAGTCCGGCTGGTCGGACCCGCGCGCGAGCCCGAAGGTCTCGTTCTGCAAAATCGTTTGACCAAATTGCTTCAAATACAGCTCATTGCGGCGCACGATATTGAATAAGCCAGTAATCTCGTCCGGCTACGGATGGGCGATCCGGCATACGCGAGTGCCGACGCGCGTGCGGATAGCGGCGGAAGTGTTTGACCCGCGCGACGTCCGGCCCTTCCACCTTCAGCCGAAGGCGCGCGAAGCTTCCCGGACCTGACGCGTCGCCCGGTCTGCGCGGGCGCTGGCCTGCGCGATCGTGTTCATGCCCGCCGAGATCGCGGACACATCCTGCGCTGCGGTCTGCATGCTGCCGGACATCGCCCGCATGACCACGGATTGTTCTTCCACCGCAGCCGCGAGGGTGGACGATACCGTGTTCAACGTATGGATCGTTCCCTGGATCGCATCGATGGCGTCGACGGCCTCACGGGTTGCTGACTGGGTAGAGGCAATCTGGAGTCGGATCTGGTCCGTCGCCCGGCCGGTCTGGGCAGCGAGGGTCTTCACCTCCGTGGCCACCACCGCGAAGCCGCGTCCGGCCGCGCCGGCCCGCGCCGCCTCGATGGTCGCGTTCAAAGCCAACAGATTGGTCTGGGCAGCGATCCCGGAGATGAGGCCGAGGACATCGCCGATCTGGGTGGCGTTTTCGCTCAGCCCCGTCACGATCTGACCGGTGCGCTGCGCCTGTTCCACGGCTTGTCCCGCGACATCCGCCGCGTGATTCACCTGCCGATTCATGTCGTCCACTGACGCGGACAGCTTTTCCGCGCCGATGGCGACCGACTGGATGTCGCTCGACACGCGGCCGACGCGCGTGACCGCCTCGTCGGCTTGGCGCGTGACGTCCGCCACGGCGCCGCCAATGGCGTCGAGTTCATCACCGATCGCGCGCTGCGCGGCCGCGCGTTGCTGCCGTTCATGGACTTGCGCAGTGATGTCGGTGGCGAATTTGACGACGCGGATCGGTTTGCCGTCCACGTCGGTGATGGGGTTGTACGTCGCCTGGATCCAGATTTCGCGACCGCCCTTTCCGGTGCGTTTGAAGGCCCCGGATTGAAATTCGCCGCGCGCCAACGCAGCCCAGAACAGGCGGTAAGCCTCGCTGGTGCGCTCGGCCTCGCTCACGAACAGGCTGTGATGGCGTCCGACGATCTCGTCCAGTTCGTAACCCACCGCGTTCAGAAAATTGGGATTGGCGGTGACGATGGTGCCGTCGAGGGAGAAGGCGATGACGGCCTGCGAGCGATGCAGCGCGGTGATCTGCCCTTCGAGATCGAGGGTCCGCAGCTTCTGCGCCGTGATGTCGGTGGCGAATTTGACGATCTTCACCGGCTTGCCGCCCGCGTCGAGCACCGGATTGTAGGTTGCCTGGATCCAGACCTCGCGGCCACCCTTGGCGAGGCGCTTGTACTCGGCGCTCTCGAACGTACCGTGCCGCAGGCTCTCCCAGAAACGGCGATAGTCCTCACTCTCTCGCACGGCCGGTTCGACGAACAGGCTGTGGTGACGGCCCTGGATTTCCGCGAGCGTGTAGCCCATGGCCGCGAGAAAGTTCTCGTTGGCGTCCAGAATTGTGCCGTCGAGCGCGAACTCAATCGTGGCAAGGGATCGGCTCAGAGCTGCAAGTTTTGCGGCTTGGTCGTTCCGAGTCCTGAGTCCCTCGAACATTGATCCTCCACATATAACGACCGCGGTGCGGCAGAAGCGCGCAACAGCACGGTCGAAGCTGGCTTTTATCTAGTCCAGGCGTCGTTTGTCGTCCCAAACGACCTTGGGTTCTCACCGACGCCCCAGCCAATCGACATCTTTCATAGGTGCGTACCGTTTCAGTGCCGTTAAGGGCCCGCCGCCCTACATCAGAATCACACGCGATGACCGGCGAGAACGGACTGTCCAGTAAACCCCGAGTCATCGCCCAGAGATTGTGCCCTTACGTTTCAGGGCTTGATCTTGGACAATCCTGCGTTGTGCGCAGCGTGAGCTTTTCCGGCGGACTGACGCGCCGTGCTCTGCCCCGGCGCGGAGCAACCGGTATCCGCCCTGCAGGCGGCGGTCCCGCTGTCGCCGGGGAGCACCGACGGACGGGCGCCGTTTCCAGGCCCGTCGCGCGTCGAGGGACGTCAGGCGATCCGGCCGATCGTCGCCTCGATGCGACCGGCAGGCTCGTCCGTCGGCAGAAAGACGGTTCCAGCATTGTCGAGGCCGAATGCCGTGAGGTCGATCGGCAGGTAATGCTTGTTGGGCATCACGAAGCCGATCTCGGCGAGTTCCGGAACCGCGTCGAGCGCGGCCTCACCCATCCGGTACATGCTGTCCTGAATGCCTCGGCTGTAGGTCGTGCCGAACACCGTGAGCAGCGTCTGGAGGATGCGGGCATTGGCCTCGCTGCAATCGGGAGGGGGCGACGCCCATGTCCAGGTCGCATCCATGCTGGTGGCGGCGATGCGATCCGTCGTATCCGGCAGCGTCCGGTATCGGTCCGCAACGAAATCCGACCAGCCCGATTGGGTCGTCTTCATGAAGGTGTAGCCCCGCAGGCCGGAGCGCAGCGTCGAACCGGCTCGGCTGGCGGTGAGCGCCACGAAGCCGGTGCCGTTCCCGTCCCGCGTGAAGGTATGCCCGTGCGGCGCGCCCGCAATCGCGTGACGCAGCCAGCGGATCTCCTCTGCCTCGATGCCGACGGCCTCGATCTGCGGATAGGTCTTGAGCAGGACCTGCGCGACCGCGGCGACGAAGGCTTCCGCGTCGAGAGTCAGGTTCTGCGCCGCCGTGACGTTGACGATGTTCCTGAGGCTGTCGGTGGCGATGGCGGCGCGGTTGTCCCCCGTGGTCCAGGCGGCCTCGAACCGGCCGGTCAGCATGACCGACAGCGTCAGCTCCCGCGGCGTATGGTGCTCGCCGTCGCGGGCGAGACGCAGCACACGAACCCGCTCCTTGCCGTAGCGCGATGCCGTAAGGGCCATGGGGATCTCCGAGCGGGCCGCAGCCGGCCATCTCACGCGATTCTGATTCATCCTAGGCCGAGGCGGGCGGGGGCGCCAAGGTTCCCCGGCACCGCCGCGGCTTGACCGGTGCCTCATATCGGCCGGCATAGTGAAGGGCCGGACCGAACCGGCACCGGACCGGCGAGGGGGCATGGACCTCAATACAATCGAGACCGTCCTGCGTCCGCGCAGCCGGATCGAGTTGCCCGTCTGGCAGGACGGCGATGCCTGCCTGGGCGGCGGCACGTGGCTGTTCTCTGAGCCGCAGGTCGGGATGCGGCGCCTCATCGACCTCGCGACCCTCGACTGGCCGCCGCACACGATCGACGCAGGCGGCCTCACTTTGGCTGCGACCTGCACCATCGCGCAACTCGACCGGCTGGAATTGCCGCCGGGCTGGAACGCGGCGCCCCTGGTCGGCCAGTGCTGTCGGGCGCTGCTCGGCTCCTTCAAGATCTGGAACGTGGCCACGGTCGGCGGCAATGTCTGCCTCGCCCTCCCGGCCGGCCCGATGATCGCCCTCGCGACCGCCCTGGACGCGACCTGCACGATCTGGTCCGCGGACGGGACCGAGCGCCACGTCCCGGTGATCGACTTCGTCCTCGGTCCGCAGCGCAATGCCCTGAGACCGGGCGAAGTCCTCCGCAGCCTCTCGATGCCGGCCGCTGCCCTTGCGCGCCGCACGGCGTTCCGCCGCGTCAGCCTCAGCCCGAACGGCCGTTCCGGCGCGCTGCTCATCGGGACGCGCGCCGCGGACGGCGCCTTCGCGCTGACCGTCACGGCCTCGGTGACGCGTCCGCTCCGCCTGACCTTCGACGAGTGGCCGAGTCCGGATGCGCTGACGCGTGCCCTCGACGCTGCGATTCCAGATGCCCTCTATCACGACGATGTCCACGGCCGGCCCGACTGGCGCCGCCACATGACCCGGCACTTCGCCGAGGAGATCCGCGCGTCGCTCGACGCGGCGCCGTCGCCGGGAGCCGCGTCATGAAGGTTATGATCAACGGCGCGATGCACGAGGGTTCGCCGCGGGCCGGACAGTGCCTGCGGACCTATCTGCGCGAGGCGGGCTGGTTCGGCGTCAAGAAGGGCTGCGACGCCGGCGATTGCGGCGCCTGCACGATCCATCTCGACGGCGAGCCGGTCCACAGCTGCCTCGTCCCGGCATTCCGCGCCGAGGGCCGGAGCGTGACGACGATCGAAGGCCTGGCGGGTCCCTGCCATCCCGACGATCCCGAGCCCGCCGAGTTCCATCCGACGCAGCAGGCCTTCCTGGACGCCCAGGGCTTCCAGTGCGGGTTCTGCACGCCGGGCATGATCATGACGGCGGCGAGGCTCGACCAGGGGCAGAAGCAGGATCTCGGCACCGCCCTCAAGGGCAATCTCTGCCGCTGTACCGGCTACCGCGCCATCCGCGAGGCCATCGCGGGCAGCGCAAGGTCCGTAGAGCGCGGCGGCTGTGGAGATCCGGTCGGGCGGAACTGCCCGGCGCCGGCTGCGCCGCTTGTGGTGTCCGGTCGCGCCCGTTTCACCCTGGACGCCCCGCTCGGCGACACGCTCCATCTCAAGGTCCTGCGCTCGCCCCATGCCCATGCCCGGGTCGTGGCGATCGACGCCGCGGCGGCACGCGCCGTCCCGGGGGTCGTGGCCGTGCTGACCCATGCGGACGCACCGACGCGCCGGTTCTCCACCGGCCGCCACGAGGATCCGCGGGACGATGCGTCCGACACGCGGGTGCTCGACCCGATCCTGCGCTTCGTGGGCCAGCGCGTCGCCGCCGTGGTGGCGGAGTCTGAAGCGGCCGCCGAGGCCGGCTGCCGGGCCCTTCAGGTCACCTACGAGGTCCGCCCGGCGCTCCTCGATCCGGACCGCGCCCTGGAGCCCGACGCGCCCCGGGTCCACGATCCCCGCGACGGCCCGGGCGATGATGCGCCGCCCCTCGGACGCCACCCCAACCTCGCCGGCGAGGTCCACGGCGCGGTCGGCGACGTGGAGGCCGGCTTGGCCGAAGCCGACTTCGTCTATGCCGGGACGTTCCGGTCGCAGCGCGTCCAGCACGCCGCCATGGAGACCCATGGCTGCATCGGATGGCGCGCCGAGGACGGCCGCCTGACGCTGCGCACGAGCACCCAGGTGCCGTTCCTGACCCGGGACGCGCTGGCCGACCTGTTCGGCCTGGAGAAGGACGCGGTGCGCGTGGTCTGCGCCCGGGTCGGGGGCGGCTTCGGCGGCAAACAGGAGATGCTCACCGAGGATCTCGTCGCCCTGGCGGTCCTGCACACCGGCCGGCCGGTCCGCTGGGAGCTGACCCGCCGGGAACAGTTCGTCGGAACCACGACGCGTCATCCGATGCGGGTGGATGTGAAGGTCGGCGCCCGGCGCGACGGCACGCTGACGGCGCTCAGCCTGGACGTCCTGTCCGACACCGGCGCCTACGGCAACCACGCCGGCGGCGTGATCCATCACGCCTGCAACGAGGTGCTGGCCGCCTATGTCTGCCCGAACAAGCGGGTCGATGGCCGCGCCGTCTACACCCATACGCTGCCGGCGGGGGCCTTCCGGGGCTATGGGCTGAGCCAGACCATCTTCGCCCTGGAATCCGCCCTGGACGAGGTGGCCCGCGGGCTCGGCCTCGACCCCTTCGCGCTGCGGCGGCACAACGCCGTCAAGCCGGGCGACGCCCTGGTCTCGAACAGCCTGGAGCCCCACGACGTGGTGTTCGGCAGCTACGGCCTCGACCAGTGCCTGACCCTGGTCGAGGAGGCGCTGCAAGCCGAGCCGGGACCGGAGCCGGAGGCCGGCTGGCGCTCCGGGACAGGCATGGCGGTGGCGATGATCGACACGATTCCCCCGCGCGGCCACCATGCCGATGCGCGGGTCGGCCTGGACGCCGACGGGCACTTTACCGTGCGCGTCGGGACGGCGGAGTTCGGCAACGGCACCAGCACGGTGCATCGGCAGATCGCGGCCTCGGCGCTCGGCGTCGCGCCGGAGCGCGTTCGCATCGCGGGCGCGGACACCGATGGCGTCGGCCACGATACCGGCGCCTATGGCAGCACGGGGACCGTTGTGGCGGGTCTGGCGACGCTCCGCGCCGCGGAGGCGCTCGCGGTCCGGATCCGCACGCGGGCGGCGGAAATCGCGGGTGTGTCCCCCGATGCCTGCCGCGTGGCCGGGGATGTCGTCGATACGCCGGCCGGGCCGGTGACGCTCGCGGCGATCGGACCGCTCGACGCGGCCGGCCGGGCCGACGGCAGCCCGCGCTCGGTGGCGTTCAACGTCCACGCCTTCCGGGTCGCGGTCGATCCCGTGAGCGGGGTGGTGCGCATCCTGAGGAGCGTTCACGCCGCCGATGCCGGGCGGGTCATCAACCCGATGCAGTGCCGCGGACAGGTCGAGGGCGGCGTCGCGCAGGCGATCGGCGCAGCGCTCTACGAAGAGGTCCGCGTCGGTGCGGACGGGAGCCTCATCACGCAGACGTTCCGCGACTACCACATCCCCGCCTGCGCCGACGTGCCGGACACCGAGGTCCTGTTCGCCGACACGTACGACAGCATCGGCCCCCTCGGCGCCAAGTCGATGAGCGAGTCGCCCTTCAACCCGGTGGCGGCGGCGCTCGGCAACGCGATCCGCGACGCGACCGGCGCGAGGCTGACCACGACCCCCTTCGCCCCCGACAGGATCTACCGGGCCGTGGCGGCCGGCAGGACCGGGCTCTCGTGATGGATCAACCGCGGGATGCCACGCCGGCGGCCAAACCCGGCTTTCTGGAGCGCACCTTCCGCCTCGCCGAGCACGGCACCAGCGTGCGCACGGAAGTACTGGCGGGGCTGACCACCTTCCTGACGATGGCCTACATCGTCTTCATCAATCCGAGCATCCTGGCGGATGCCGGCATGCCGCGGGGCGCGGTGTTCGTGGCGACCTGCCTCGTGGCGGCGCTCGGCTCGCTGATCATGGCGCTCTACGCCAATTACCCGATCGCCCTCGCGCCCGGGATGGGTCTCAACGCCTACTTCACCTACGTGGTGGTCCAGCAACTCGGCTTCAGCTGGCAGGCCGCCCTCGGGGCGGTATTCATCTCGGGGCTGTGTTTCCTGATCGTCACCCTGACCGGGCTGCGCGCGCTCATCGTCGACGGGATCCCGCGCTCCATGCGCATCGCCATCACGGTGGGGATCGGCCTGTTCCTGGCGATCATCGCGCTCAAGAATGCCGGCCTCGTGGCGGCGAACCCCGCGACCCTCGTCACCCTTGGCGATCTGCACAAGCCCGAGACGATCCTGGCGGTGGTCGGCTTCCTGATGGTGGCCGTCCTGTCCGCGCGGAAGGTTCGGGCGGCGCTGCTCGCCAGCATCCTGACGGTGACGGCTTTGAGCTTCGTGTTCGCCGGCAACACCTTCCAGGGTGTCGTCGCCCTCCCGCCTTCCATCACCCCGACGCTCTTTGCCCTCGACATTCCGGGGGCGCTCTCGGCGGGCCTGCTCAACGTGATCCTGGTCCTGTTCCTGGTCGAGCTGTTCGACGCCACCGGAACGCTGATGGGCGTGGCGAACCGCGCCGGGCTCCTGACAGACGGGCGGATGCGCCGCCTCGACCGGGCCTTGATGGCCGATTCCGTCTCGGTCTTCGCGGGCGCGCTTCTCGGCACGTCGAGCACCACGGCCTATCTGGAGAGCGCCTCCGGCGTGGAGGAGGGCGGCCGCACGGGGCTGACGGCCGCCACCGTGGCGGTTCTGTTCCTCGCCTGCCTGTTCTTCGCCCCTCTGGCCGGTGCCGTCCCGGCCTACGCCACGGCACCGGCGCTGTTCTACGTCGCCTGCCTGATGCTGCGGGAGTTGGTGGAGCTCGACTGGGACGATCTCACGGAGGTGGTGCCGGCCTGCGTGACGGCCCTCCTGATGCCCTTCACCTACTCGATTGCCACCGGCGTCTCCTGCGGGTTCATCACCTACGCGGCGCTGAAGCTGCTCGCCGGCCGGGCCCGGGAGGTGAAGCCGATCGTCTGGGTGATCGCGGCGGTGTTCCTGTTCAAGTTCGTCGAGACGGGCGGGGCGCATTGACGGCCGGGCCGCACGGCTACCGGGGCATCGCCGCCTCATAGAGAGCCGCCGCATCCCGCGCCGCACGCATGGCCGCGGCGGCCTCGGGATCGCGCAGGCGCCGTGCCACGCAGGCCAGAGCGTTAAGCGGCTCGCCCTCGGCGGCCGTGGGGAGCAGCAACAGGAAGACGAGGTCCACCGGCCGGTCGTCGACCGCCTCGAAATCGATCGGCTCACGGAGCCGGGCGAGGATCCCATACGGGCGCGTTATCGCGTCGAGGCGCGCATGCGGCAGGGCGATGCCGTCTCCGATCCCGGTCGAGCCGAGGGTCTCGCGCCGGACGAGCGCCGGATAAATCGCCCCCGCGCTCAGGCCGAGGGCGCCGGCCGCACGGCGTGCCAGCTCCTCGAGCAACGCGCCTTTGCTGGCCATGCGCAGGCCGACGAGGGCGTCGGCCGGCACGAGGATCTGGTCCACGGTCATCGCGCGAAATCGCGGGCGCAGGGACGCATCGGGCTATCCTCGAGATCAGTGGGTCGCGGCGCCGTCGGCGGCGCGGGGATGCGGGACCGGCTCGTCGTCAGGCGCGCGCAGGCGGTAGCCGACGCCGGTCTCGGTCAGCAGGAGGCGCGGCCGTTCGGGATCGGCCTCCAGCTTCTGGCGAAGCTGGCGCACGTAGACGCGCAGATATTGCGGATCGGACGAGGACGGGACCGAGCGCATGAGCTGCGCGTGGGTCAGCACCTTGCCGGCATGCAGCACCAAGACGCGCAGGAAGTCGTATTCCCGCGGGGTCAGCTTCACCTCGGCCTCGTCGACTTTCACGATCCGGCGGACGAGATCGACCGAGAGATTGTCGACGCGGAAGATCGGCCGCTCGCCCCGCGCGGCGAGCTGGTGGCGCATGGCGGCCCGCAGGCGGGCCAGCAGCTCCGCCATGCCGAAGGGCTTGGTCACATAATCGTTGGCGCCGAGATCCAGCGCCTCGACCTTGCCGCCCTCGTCGTCGCGGCTCGACAGCACGACGACGGGCAGATCGGGATGGCTCGCCCGGACCGCCCGCAACAGATCGTGGCCGCGCATGTCGGGCAGGCCGAGGTCGAGGATCACGAGGTCCACTCCCTCGCGCCCGAGCAGCGCCAGGGCAGTCCGGGCGTCGGGCGCCTCCAGGACGGCGTAGCCCTGCGTGGCGAGGCCCATGCGCAGGAGCTTGCGGATCGGCGGCTCGTCGTCGACCACCAGGACCGTGGGGCTCATGCGGCGATGTCCTTGGGCGCAGTTCGGGCGGGCACGGGAAGGCTGATGGTGAAGCAGGCCCCGCTCCGGTCCCGGCGATTTCCGGCCGTGACCGTGCCGCCCATCGCCTCGACGAAGCCCCGGGAAATGGCGAGCCCCAGCCCGGTGCCGGCCCTGACCCGATCGCCCTTCCGGACGCGGTAGAACTTGTCGAACACCCGCTCGACATCCGCCTCGGGCAGGCCGTCTCCTTCGTCCAGCACGGCGATCCGGACCCGGTCGTCGGCGCGGCGGACCTGCAGGGTGACGGTCGAGCCCTCGGGCGCGTATTTGGCGGCGTTGTCCAGGAGATTGACCAGAACCTGTTCGAACAGGACGGGGTCGAGCGCCAGGGCCGGCAGGTCGGGCTCCACCTCCACGGCGACGCGATGCGCGGCGAGGATCTTCTGGGTGCGGCGCAGGGCCGTGTCGACGGTCTCGGCCACGTCCTGCGCCGAGAGGTTCGGTGCCACCGCGCCCGCCTCCAGCCGGGTCATGTCGAGGAGGTTGGCGATGAAGCGATTGAGCCGCTCCGATTCCTCGATGATCGTCGCCAGCAGCTCCGCCTTCGCGTCTGCCGGAAGCGCGGATTCGAGGTCGCGCAGCGTGCTGGCCGCGCCGAGCACCGACGCGAGGGGCGTGCGCAGGTCGTGGCTGATCGAGGTGAGCAGCGCCTGGCGCAGGCGGTCGGTCTCGGCGGCGCGCTCGGCCCGGTCGAGATCCTCCACGAGCCGGACCCGCTCGATGGCGAGGGCGCCCATGTCGGCCAGGGCGTCGAGGAGGCGGCGGCCCTCCGGCGACAGGATCGGTCCGGTGCCGTCGGAATCGAGGCCGATCACCCCGATCGTGCCGCGCCCGGTCCGCATCGGCAGAAACAGCCGCTTGGCCCCCGGCAGCGTGTCGGCCCCGCGGCCCGCCGGCCGGTCGTTGTCGAAGGCCCATTGCGCCGCCGCCAGATCGGCCTCGTCCAGCATGTCCTCGGGCGGGTAGCCGGCCCGGACCGTAACGGCCTGACCGTCGGGCAGCAGCAGGACGACGCGGACCTTCAGCATCGCGGCGACCTGGGCGCAGGTGGCCCAGAGCACGTCGTCCAGGGTGCCGCAGGCGGCGAGCTTCCGCGAGAAGCCGAACAGCCGCTCGGTGGCCCGGGCGCGGCCCTGGCTGACCACCGCCACGCGGCGGGCGCGGGAGGCGAGGTTCGAGACCAGCACCGCCACCAGGGTGAAGAGCAGGAAGGCCGCGACGTTGGTCGGGTCGGCGATGGTGAGCGTGTAGACCGGCGGCAGGAAGAAGAAGTTGTAGGCGAGCGAGGCCGCCACCACCGCGGCGAGCGCCGGCCCGAGCCCCCAGCGCACCGCCACCGCGACGATGGCGGTCAGAAGGAAGAGGTCGGCGTTCTCGACGCCGGCATAGGGCTCAGCGAGGATGGCGGCGCCGAGCCCCGCGGCGACGGCCGACAGCGCGACCGCGTAGGGCCGCGCCTCGAAGCCCGACCGCGACGGGGCGACCGCGACGGGGCGGCGCGGCTGCGTCGTATCCGGAACGGCCTCGCCGGGGACCACGTGCACGCTGATGGCGCCGCTGCCCCGCACGAGATCGTGCACCACGGAGCCGTTGAGCAGCTCGAACAGCCATGACCGGTTCGCCTTGCCGACCACGATGTGATTGACGTTGGCGGACCGGGCGTAGTCGAGCACGTCGTCGGCGATCCGGCGGCCGCCCGGGAGAGTGACGGCATCGCCGCCGAGCCGGTCGGCGATCCGCAACGCTTCGGCGATCCGGTCGCGCTCGGCCTCGCTCAAGGTCGCCGCGCGGGCCCCCTCGATCGAGAGCGCCGTCCAGGGCGCATGCAGGCGGTCGGCGAGGCGCTTGGCGTAGCGCACGAGGCCTGCGGAGCGGGGGTCCTCGTTCACGCAGACCAGCACGCGCTCGCCCGCCGCCCAGGGGCCGGCGATGGCGTTGGCCCGCATGTGGCCGAGCAACTCGTCGTCCACCCGGTCGGCGGTGCGCCGCAGCGCCAGCTCGCGGAGCGCCGTCAGGTTGCCGCGGGAGAAGTAGTGCTTCAGGGCCCGCTCGGCGTGGGTTGGGACATAGACGTTGCCGTCCTTCAGGCGCTGGATGAGGTCGTCGGGGTTGAGGTCCACAACCTCGATGTCGTCGGCGCGGTCGAGAACGCCGTCCGGCACCGTCTCGCGCACCCGGATACGGGTGATCGAGGCGACCACGTCGTTGAGGCTCTCGACGTGCTGGATGTTGAGCGTCGTCAGAACGTCGATGCCGGCATCGAGAAGCTCCTCGACATCCTGGTACCGTTTCGGGTGGCGCGAGCCCGGGGCATTGGTGTGGGCCAGCTCGTCGACCAGCGCCAGCGCCGGCCGGCGGGCGAGGAGGGCGTCGAGGTCCATCTCCTGAAGGACGGTGCCGTGATACGGCACCGACCGGCGGGGGATCGTCTCGAAGCCGTCGAGCAGGGCCTCGGTCTCGGCCCGGCCGTGCGTCTCGACCACGCCGATCACGACGTCGATCCCAGCCTTCAGCCGGGCCCGGCCGATGGTCAGCATCTCGTAGGTCTTGCCGACCCCCGGGGCGGCCCCGAGAAACACCTTGAGGCGCCCGCGCGTCCGCTCCTCCCGGCGCGCCGCTTCGAGCAGGGCGTCGGGCGAGGGGCGGGTCGGGTCGCGGGTGGTCTCGGGCATGAACCTCGTCTCAGGAGCAGTCTGTCTCGGGCCATCCGGTCCTCGCCCTCAGCCGGTGGCCTCGCGGTGCTCCGGCCGGATGCGCGATCCCCGGCCATCCCCGTCGGGGCCGCTGACGCGGCTCTTCAGGATGCGGGCGGGGATCGGACGTGTCCATCACCGCCGGGCGAGATCGTCGACGGCGAGGTTCAGCGCTAGGACGTTGACGCGCGGCTCACCCAGGATGCCCAGGCTGCGGCCCTCGATTCGGGCGGTCACGAGGTCGCGCAGCTTGTCCTCTGGGATATTGCGCGCCTTTGCGACGCGGGGAACCTGGAAGTAGGCGGCCTCGGGCGAGATGTCCGGATCGAGGCCGGAGCCGCTTGTCGTCACGAGATCGACGGGCACCGGGGCGCTCGGATTCTCGGCCTTCAGCGCGTCGACATCGGTCTTCACCCGCTCCGCCAGCGCCGCGCTGGTCGGGCCGAGATTCGAGCCCGAGGAATTGGCCGCGTTGTAGGGCGCCGGCACCGTCTTGGAGGCGTCGGCGGGGTCCGGCGCCGTCGTCGCGGAGGGCCGGCCGTGGAAGTAGCCGGCGCCGGTGAAGGCCTGGCCGATCAGGCTGGAGCCGATGACGGTGCCGTCGCGCTCGATCAGGCTGCCGGCGGCCTTGGCGGGGAAGATGGCGCCGGCGAGGCCGGTCATCGCGAGGGGGTAGGCGAGTCCGGTGATCGCGGTCAGCGCGGTGAGCAGGACCAGGGCGGGGCGAAGCTGTTTCAGCATGGCGGGTCTCCGATGGACCGGTTCAGACGAGGTGGAGGGCGCTGACGGCGAGGTCGATGGCCTTGATGCCGACGAAGGGCACGAGGACGCCGCCGAGCCCGTAGATCAGGAGGTTCCGGCGCAGCAGAGCGGCCGCGCCGACGGCCCGGTAGGTGACGCCGCGCAGGGCCAGCGGGATCAGCGCCACGATGATCAGCGCGTTGAAGATGATCGCCGACAGGATCGCGCTCTGCGGCGAGGCGAGGCCCATGATGTTGAGGGCCTGAAGCTGCGGATAGAGACCCAGGAACATCGCCGGGATGATGGCGAAGTACTTGGCGACGTCGTTGGCGATCGAGAAGGTCGTCAGCGCGCCGCGGGTCATCAGCAATTGCTTGCCGATGCCGACGATCTCGATGAGCTTGGTCGGGTCGCTGTCGAGATCGACCATGTTGCCGGCCTCGCGGGCCGCCACGGTCCCGGTGTTCATCGCGACGCCGACATCGGCCTGGGCGAGGGCGGGGGCGTCGTTGGTGCCGTCGCCGCACATGGCGACGAGCTTGCCGTCCGCCTGCTCCTTGCGGATCAGCGCGAGCTTGTCCTCCGGGGTGGCCTGGGCGAGGAAATCGTCGACGCCGGCCTCCGCCGCGATGGCGGCCGCAGTCATCGGGTTGTCGCCGGTGATCATCACCGTGCGGATGCCCATCTGGCGCAGCTCCGCGAAGCGCTCGCGAATGCCGCCCTTCACAATGTCCTTCAGGTAGACGACGCCGAGCAGCCGCCCGTCCTGCGCAACCGCGAGGGGCGTGCCGCCGGCCTTGGCGATCTCCTCCGCGATGGCGCGGATCTCCTTGACGGCGCCCGTCTCCGGAGCCGGCTGGAAGGCGAGGGCGGCGTTCGAGCCCCGGCTCGCCACGGGCTGGCCGGACAGGGACGCGATCACGGCGTCGACCGCGCCCTTGCGGATCGAGGCGCTCTCCAGATCGACGCCCGACATGCGCGACTGCGCGGTGAACGGCACGAAGGTGGCGTTGAGACCCGCCATGTCGCGGGCGCGGATGCCGTACTTCTCCTTGGCCAGCACGACGATCGAGCGGCCCTCCGGCGTCTCGTCCGCCAGGGAGGCGAGCTGCGCCGCGTCGGCGAGCTCCTGCGCGCTCACGCCGGAGACCGGGCGGAACTCGGTGGCCTGCCGGTTGCCGAGCGTGATCGTGCCGGTCTTGTCGAGGAGCAGGGTGTCGACGTCGCCCGCGGCCTCGACGGCGCGGCCCGACATGGCGAGCACGTTGAAGCGCACCAGCCGGTCCATGCCGGCGATGCCGATCGCCGAGAGCAGCGCGCCGATCGTCGTGGGGATCAGCGTGACGAACAGGGCGACGAGGACGATCACGGGGATCGAACCGCCCGCGTAGCTCGCGAAGCTCGGGATCGAGGCCACCGCGAAGACGAACACGATGGTGAGCCCGGCGAGCAGGATGTTCAGGGCGATCTCGTTCGGCGTCTTCTGCCGCGAGGCGCCCTCCACCAGGGCGATCATCCGGTCGACGAAGGTCGAGCCGGCCGCCGCGGTGATGCGGACCTTGATCTCGTCCGAGAGAACCTGCGTGCCGCCGGTCACCGCTGAGCGGTCGCCGCCGGATTCGCGGATCACAGGGGCGGATTCGCCCGTGATGGCGGCCTCGTTCACGGAGGCCACGCCCTCGATCACCTCGCCGTCGGAGGGGATCAGGTCGCCGGCCTCGACCAGGACGACGTCGCCGACCTTGAGGGCGGTGCCCGGCACCGTCTCGTAGGCCCGGCCCGCGCCCTTGAGGCGCTTGGCCGTCATCTCGGTGCGGGTGCGCCGCAGGCTGTCGGCCTGGGCCTTGCCGCGCCCCTCCGCGAGGGCCTCGGCGAAGTTGGCGAAGATCAGGGTGAACCACAGCCAGAGGATGATCTGGCCGGAGAAGGCCAGGTCGTTGCCGCCGGTGACGAGGTCGCGGGCGAACAGGACCGTGGTGAGCGCCGCCACGACCTCGACCACGAACATGACCGGGTTGCGGATCATGGCGCGGGGATCGAGCTTCCTGACGGAGCCGATGAGGGCCGGCCCGATCAGGGCGGCACTGAACAGGGATGATGTCTGACGCGACATGGAAGATGTCCGGAAGGGGTGGGGAGCCCGGCGCGGCGCGCCGGGCGCTTTTGGGATCAGAGGGCCAGCCTGCCGGCCGTCAGTGCGTAGGCGGCCAGGAGGGCGAAGCCGCCGAGCAGGACGACGCCGAGGAGCGCCAGGACGAGGTCCGACGTCCGCAGGGGCGGGGCACCGGCGCGATCGCGCCGGTGGGGCTGCCGGTGCAGCACGAGGTGGTGGCGCGCGACGCGCCGGGCGGGGAGGGTGCGCGGCATCTCAGCCCCCCGTCGCGAAGGTCTGGCCGGCCGCGCCCGCGAGGTGCTCGACCACGGGGCCCAACGCCAGGGATGGGAAGAAGGTCAGGCCGCCGATGATGAGGATCACGCCGACCAGCAGCCCGACGAACAGGCCGCCATGGGTCGGGAACGTGCCCGCCGAGGCCGGGACCGTCTTCTTGGCGGCAAGCGAGCCCGCGATGGCCAGGACCGGGATCTTCACGAAGAACCGGCCGACCAGCATGCCTATGGCCAGGGTGCTGTTGTAGAACAGCGTGTTGGCCGTCAGCCCGCCGAAGGCCGAGCCGTTGTTGGCCGCCGCCGACGTGTAGGCGTAGAGGATCTCCGAGAAGCCGTGCGGGCCGGCATTGGCCGGGCCGGCGAGGCCCGCCGGCACCACCGTCGCCAGGGCGGTGAAGCCCAGCATCATCAGCGGCAGGCAGAGGATGCCGAGCATGGCCATCTTCACCTCCTTCGCCTCGATCTTCTTGCCGAGGTATTCGGGGGTGCGGCCGACCATCAGGCCCGCCACGAAGATCGCTACGATCACGAAGATCAGCATGCCGTAGAGGCCGGCGCCGACGCCGCCGATGATGATCTCGCCGAGCTGCATGTTGAGCAGCGGGATCAGGCCGCCGAGCGCCGTGAACGAGTCGTGCATGGCGTTGACGGCGCCGCAGGAGGCCGCCGTAGTGATCACCGCGAACAGCGCCGAGGCGGCGATGCCGAAGCGGGTCTCCTTGCCCTCCATGTTGCCGCCGGTCAGCCCGAAGCTGTTGAGCACCGAGCTGCCGTGGGCCTCGGCCCAGTAGGTGACGAGGACGCCCGCGAGGAACAGGATCCCCATGGCGCCGAGGATCGCCCAGCCCTGGCGCTCGTCGCCGACCATGCGGCCGAAGACGTTGGTCAGCGCGGCGCCGATCACGAAGATCGAGACCATCTGGACGAAGTTCGACAGGGCGGTGGGGTTCTCGAACGGGTGCGCGGCGTTGGCGTTGAAGAAGCCGCCGCCATTGGTCCCGAGCATCTTGATCGCCACCTGGCTCGCCACCGGTCCGAGCGCGAGGGTCTGGTGCGCGCCCTCCAGGGTCGTGGCATCGACGTAGGCGCCGAGCGTCTGCGGCATGCCCTGCCAGACGAGGAACAGCGTGTAGGGCACGCAGATCGGCAGCAGCACGTAGAGGGTGGCGCGGGTCACATCGACCCAGAACGAGCCGATCGTGCCCGACGAGGCGCGGGCGAACCCGCGGATCAGCGCCACCGCCACCGCGATGCCGGTCGCCGCCGACAGGAAGTTCTGGTGCGTCAGCCCCAGCATCTGGGAGAGGTACGAGAGCGTGGTCTCGCCGCCGTAGGACTGCCAGTTGGTGTTGGTGATGAAGCTGGTCGACGTGTTGAACGCGAGATCCGGCGCCACTGCGGTCTGATCGGCCGGATTGAGCGGCAGCACCGCCTGCAGCCGCAGGATCGCGTACAGCACCGCGAAGCCCAGCACGTGGAACAGGATGACCGCGCCCGTATAGGCCAGCCAGTGCTGCTCCTGGCGGGCATCGATGCCGGACATGCGGTAGAGCCCGCGCTCGACGGGGCCGAGCACGGGTGAGAGGAGGGTGCGCTCTCCGGTGAAGACCCGGGTCATGTACGATCCGAGGGGCTTCACGAGCGCCAGAACGACCGCGCAGTAGAGCGCGATCTGGATCCAGCCGTTGAGGTTCATGGGGGAGATCCGTCAGGGCCGCTCAGAACCGCTCGGGGCGGACGAGGGCATAGGTGAGGTAGACGAGGAGGCCGGCGGTCACGCAGGCGCCGAGGGCGAGATCGAGGGTCATGGCGGACTCTCTCAGAGCCGATCGCAGGCGGCCGCGTAGCCGGCCGCGGCGGCGAAGAAGGCGAGCGCTCCGGCGAGGAAGACGATGTCGAGCATGGGGGTCAGGTCCGGTTCGGCGGACCGGCCGCGGAGGTTCCGCACCCGGCCTTGGCCGACCATCAGTGTCGCCTCGAACCGCGTTAGGGTTCGAGCGAGGACCGGGGCGGAACTTATAAGGGTCGCGTTAGGATCGTGCGCGTCCGACGAAGCTCGCACGCAACGCGCCGCAGGCTGTCGGCATCGTCAGCCGCGCGGCGCCGGGGCAGAGCGCACGCCACAGCGCCCGATCCAGCCGGATCACGCCCGCGGCCTCGCCGCGAATGCCGCCATAGATCAACCCACAAGCGTGGCAGCGCCCGGCGACGGGCACGATGGGGCAGGCGCAGGGCGCGGCCAAGCCAATCTGCGGCGACCGCCCGGGTGCGGGACAGGACGGCGCTCCGGAGGGCCGGTCGTCCAAATCGAGCGCCGTAACCGAGGCGCTCATCGAGCGGTGAAGGGTTCGGGGATGTTCAGAGCCAGCAGCAGGACCGAGATGGCCGACCAAGCGCCGAGCGTGACGATCATCAGCGCGAAGACGCGGTCGGCCCGACATTCGGCGAGGATATGGCGGAGGATCTGCATGGGGGAGCTCCATCCGGGCATGTGCCCGGTGGCGCGATCACGTCCCCGTCGGCCGTGAGGATCCAAGACGGCTGCAGAGCATCCGGCGTAGGGATGTCATCAGGATCGCGAGCGACTGCGAGGTCAGGCGTCCCGTCGTCGGCGGCCGTGGTCTGCGGCTGTGCCGCCGGCGCCGTGGCAAGACCGAGGAAGCTCGGATCGAGTTCGTGCAGGAAGCAGGGCGGCGAGCTGTACGGGCCGACTTCCAGGTCGGCGCATGCGGAAGACGTAACCGTCGGCCCCTGCGGCCGGGATGCGTCTGAAGCCATGATTCGGCCCTTCCCGGTGCGGCTCGTCCGCGCCCGCGGCCGGACATCCGCATCGAAGCGGACGCCGACCTCTGCATCGTCCGTCTCGCGACCGGCCCTATGCCGGTTCGGTCTCGGGCTGCTCGGTCGAACTGAACACGACGTCGCCGGTCCGCTCGCAGATCACGCTCACCGACGTCGCACCCTTCTCCCGATGCTGGATGGGCAGTTGCGCCAGCGCGTAGGCCGTCGCCGCCTCAAGGTCGCACGGCCAGAGCTTGGTAAAGCTCTCGCGCTTTCCCTTACGAAAAGTGATCTTGTAGGCCATTATTTCCTCCGTTTTCACGGAAGATACACTGTACCTGACGCGACGCGACGCCTCGCCCAGACATGGCACCGATGCGTCCGGGGCGGGCACGGATGATCGGCGGCCGTGACGGACCGGCTGAAATCGACGGTCTGTTTCGAGTTGCCACACCTGTGGGCACATCGTTCACCGCAACGCGACAGCAGTTCTGACGCCGCTTGATCCGACAATTGGACCATGTAACGGTGTCGAATAATGAATAGCCAGGCTTCGGACAACGCGTGTGTCCGGCCTCACGCGGCAAGCCGCGGCGCCCTCGAAGCGTCGTTGTCAGGGTGGTCCGAGCCATGTCTCACACGCCGGCCGGGTCCCCGTTCGAGACGTCTGCGGATGCGCTGGGGGCCGCGATCCGGACAGCCGGATCGCCCGAGGACGGCGTCGCCAGGCACAAGCTCATCGAGGCTATCGAGAGCAGCTCCGAGGGGTTCGCGCTGTTCGATTCGGACGACCGCCTCGTCTTCTGCAACCGGCACTTCCAGGATTTCCATCCCGGCCTGTCGGCGATCATCGTCCCGGGCGTGACGTTCGTGGCCATCGCCCGAGCCGTCGCCGAGACCTGCATCGTGCGCGCAGACGGCACGACGGTCGAGGCGTGGCTGGCGGAGCGGATCGCCCGTTATCGCGCACCGCGCGGGCCGCTCCTCCAGCAGCGCGTCGATGGCCGCTGGGTTCAGGTCAGCGAGCGCAAGATCAACGACGGCGGCGTCGTTGCCGTCTACACCGACGTGACCGAGATCAAGCGTGCCGAGCAGGCGCTCCGGGCGACGCAGGGCCGGCTGACCTACCTGCTGACCGCGTCACCGTCGATGATCTGCAGTTTCGAGGTGGGCGGCCGCAACGCGCCGACCTTCATCAGCGAGAATGTACGCGATCTCCTCGGCTACGAGCCCGGCGATTATCTGGCCGGACCGGAATTCTGGCTGGAGCGGCTGCACCCCGAAGACCGGGAGCGCGTCCTCGGCGAATTCCCGCATCTGCTCGATCAGGGTCACAACGTCATCGAATACCGGTTCCTGCACGCGAACGGCACCTATCGCTGGGTCCGGGACGAGCAGCGCCTCCTGCGCGATCCGAACGGTCGGCCCGTCGAGGTGGTCGAGTCGTGGAGCGACATCACGGAGCGCAAGGAAGCCGAGCTGGCGCTTCAGAAGCAGACCGCCTTCGTCGAGCTGCTCCAGGCGGCGGCCGCAGCCGCCAACGAGGCGCCGACGGTGGCGGAGGCCCTGCGCTTCTGTCTGGAACGCGTCGCCCACCATGCCGGCTGGCCCCTCGGCCACGCCTACACCCGCGCCGATGACGGAAGCCGGGCCCTCCTGCCGACGGGGATCTGGCATTGCGACACGCCAGAAGGGTTCGCCCAGTTGCGCGCGGCGACGGCCGGGACGCCGCTCGGTCCGGGAACGGGCCTCGCCGGTCGCGTCTTGCTCTCCGGGGCTCCCGAATGGACCCTCGGCGATCCGACGCTGGCCGGAGATCCCCGCGCCCCGGCGGCCGCGCAGGACGGGGTCCGGGCGGGCTTCGGCTTTCCCGTGACGGTCGGGCGCGAGGTGGTGGCGGTGCTGGAATTCTTCGCCCGCGATGCATCGCCGCCGGACGCGTCGCTGCTGCGGGTGATGAGCAATATCGGCGCGCAGCTGGGTCGGGTGATCGAGCGCAAGCAGGCCGAGGAACGTCTGCGGCAGGCCAAGGAGGCGGCCGAGGAAGCCAGCCGCGCCAAGAGCAGCTTCCTGGCCAATATGAGCCACGAATTGCGCACGCCGCTCAATGCGATCATCGGCTTCACCCGGCTGGTGATGCGCCGGGCGAAGGACGCCCTGCCGGTGAAGCAGTTCGAGAACCTCGAGAAGATCCTGGCGAGTTCAGAGCACCTTCTCTCGCTGATCAACAGCATCCTCGATCTCGCCAAGGTCGAAGCGGGACGGATGGAGGTGAAACCGTCCGACTTCACGCTGGAGCCGGTCCTCGACCTCTGCCTCAGGACGGTCGAGCCCCTCGTCAAGAACGAGGGCGTGCAGCTCGTTCGGGATGTCCGGGATACGCCCGCGACCCTCCGGACCGACGAGGAGAAGCTGCGGCAGATCCTCATCAACCTGCTCAGCAACGCCATCAAGTTCACCGAGGCCGGATCGGTGACGCTGCGCGTCCGTCCGGTTGGCGAGAGTGTCGAATTCGCCGTGATCGACACCGGCATCGGCATTCCCGCCGACGCGCTGAATGCGATCTTCGAGGAGTTCCATCAGGTCGACAACAGCGCCACGCGCTCCCACAGCGGCACAGGCCTCGGTCTGGCGATCAGCCACCGGCTCGCCCGGCTGCTCGGCGGAAAGATCGGCGTCGAGAGCCGGGAAGGGGCGGGGTCGACCTTCACCCTCAGCATCCCGATGCGGATCGCCGGCGCCGCCGAGGGACCGCCGAGTCCGAGGCCGGCGCTCCCGGTAACGCCGGTGTCCCGGTCGGGCGCCAAGCTCGTGCTCGCGATCGACGACGATCCCAACGTCGTCTACCTGCTGCAGGAGAACCTCGCCGATGCCGGCTACACGGTCATCGGCGCGTCGAGCGGCCAGGACGGGTTGCTCAAGGCGCGGGAGCTGCAACCGCGCGCCATCACCCTCGACATCATGATGCCCGGCACCGACGGCTGGCAGGTGCTGCACGCGCTGAAGACCGATCCGCTGACGCGGGACATCCCGGTCGTGCTGATCTCGATCGTCGACCAGAAGGAGCTGGGCTTCCGCCTCGGAGCGACCGACTACATCGTGAAGCCGTTCGAGCGGGAAGCCCTGATCGGCGCCCTCGCGCGGATCGCCCCCGACAATGAGCGCATCCTCGTGATCGACGACGATCCCAACGTTCCCGACCTCGTGCGCCAGCTGCTCAACGCGGAGCAATGCACCGTCGATTGGGTAGCGGACGGGGCGGCCGGCCTGGAGCGTATCACTCAGGCCCGCCCGAGCGTCATCCTGCTCGACCTGCTGATGCCGCGGATGGACGGCCTCGCCTTCCTGGACGCCCTCCAGGCCGATCCGGTCGGCCGGACGATCCCCGTCGTGGTCCTGACAGCCGCATCCCTGGATACGGCCGAGCGCGACATGCTGCGGGAGCGGGTACTCGGACTGATCGACAAGAGCGGTCTCGACCGCGCCGCCCTGGTCCGCGAGGTGCGGCGCGTGCTGCCGGTCCTGGAGCTCGAGGCGGCCGACCGTGACCGATGAGCCGTCGGCTACGCCCTGCGCGCCGGTCCGCTCCCTCGGGGATCAACGCATGAAGCGAATACTTATCGTCGAGGATGTCGAACTCAATCGTGATCTGCTGACTCAATTGCTCGAGGACACGTACGAGCTTGTCATCGCGGTCGACGGCGCCGCCGGGGTCGAGATGGCGATCGCCCACCGGCCCGACCTCATCCTCATGGATCTGTCGCTGCCGCTCGTCGACGGCTGGGAGGCGACACGCCGCATCAAGGCCAACGCGTCCACCGCCGCCATCCCGGTGGTGGCGATCACCGCCAACGCGATGACGGGCGACGAGGATCGGGCGCGAGCGGCCGGCTGCGACGACTTCATGACCAAGCCCGTCGACGAAGACCTGTTGTTCGCCAAGTTGCGGCACTGGCTCGATTGAGCCCGGCCGATCCGGCCGCAGTCTCGCGCCGGAGGGAGAAGAACCTGTGGAGCCAGCCCGCATCCTCATCGTCGACGATGAGCCCTTCAACCTCGACCTGCTGGAACAGGAACTGGAAATCCTGGGCCACACGAGCGTCCGTGCGGCCAACGGACGAGCCGCCCTCGACCGGCTGAGCGAGGAGCCGTTCGACCTCGTCCTCCTCGACGTGATGATGCCGGCTCTCGACGGCTATGCCGTGCTCGAACGGATGAAGGCCCACGAGGCATGGCGCCACACGCCGGTGGTGATGATCTCCGCGCTGATGGAGATCGGCAGCATCGTCCGATGCATCGAACTCGGCGCCTTCGACTACCTCCCGAAGCCCTTCGAGCCGGTGATCCTGGAAGCTCGCATCCGCTCGTGCCTGGAGCGGAAGCGGGCGCATGACCGCGAGATTGCACACCTGCGAACGATCGAGCGTGAGCGCAAGCGGGCCGACGAACTGCTTCATGCCATCCTGCCGGTCTCGGCCGTGTCGGAACTGATGGAGACCGGACAGGTCAAGCCGCGCCTGTTCGGCGACGTCGCCGTCCTGTTCGTCGACCTCGTGGGTTTCACGACGTGGTGCCATGGTCAGACACCGGACGTCGTCGTCGCGGAGATCCAGCGCCTGGCCGAAGCGTTCGAGGTCGTTGCGCAGGCGCGGGGCCTCGAGAACATCAAGACCATCGGCGATGCCTTCATGGCAACGGCGAACCTGCTGCGGGAACATGCCGACCCGGTCACGGCCGCGATCCGATGCGCCGCCGACATGGTGGCGGTCGCGGCGGCCGGAGAGCCCGGCTGGCGGATCCGCGGTGGACTCCATATCGGGCCGGTGGTCGGTGGGATCGTCGGCCGGACGAAGTTCACGTTCGATCTCTGGGGCGACACGGTCAACGTCGCGGCGCGCCTGTCGGGCCTCGGCGAGGGAACCGCGCTGCATCTGTCGCACGCGGCGTTTCTGCGCCTGCCCGACCGGCGGAGCGTCCGGCCGATCGGCGCGGTGACGCTCAAGGGCAAGGGCGCGGTCGAAGTCTATCGCCACACGCTGCGTCCAGGCGATCCGGACCCCGCCTGAAGCGCGTGCGGCTGCGCGCGTCGCCGTCTCGCGCACGGGCCTTCACGAATCGTCCTCGCCAGACGTGCATCGGCGGACCTGATTGCACAGCAAGAAGCGGGATGCGGCACCTCTGCCACGCGCCTTACGGCAGGTCGCGGAGGAAGAGAGATGACCAGATTTCGATGTGTTCCGATCGAGACGGCGACGGCGGACCGCTTCCGTCGCACGGGCTTCGATGACCGGGGCAACCCGATCCGGCGGATCATGGCGACGGCGAGCGGTCAATTTCCCTGTCGACATTGTCTCAAACTTGCAAAAGCCGGTGAGAACATGCTGCTGGGATCCTACGATCTCCGGCAGCCGCTCGGCATCTACTGGACCCCGAGTCCGATCTTCCTGCACGAGAGGGAGTGCCCGTATACGGAGACGGTCGACGCGGTCGCGCCCATCGTTCGTGCGAATCCGCTCGTCTCCGTTCGGGCCTACGACGCCGATCACCTCTGTCTCTACGATCTCGGACAGGTCTGCCCAGGCGGCGATGTTGCGGAGCCGCTTCGACGCGCCCTCGACGACCCGCGGACGCTCTTCGTCAACATCCACACCGCCCGGCCCGGCTGTCTGCTGTCGCGGGTGGAACGGGTGACGGACTGAGCCGGAGCGGGCCATATCGGCCCGCTGCGCGCGCGAACCGCCCGAGCGCTGCGGGCCGTCGGGCACTCGGTGCCTTCAGGCCGCGGCGTTCAACGCGTTCTGCGTGTTGATGAAGTCGGGTACGTCGGCCGCCGGGATCGGCCGGCTCAGCAGATAGCCCTGAACCTCCGAGAATCCGCTCGCCCGCAGCCGGGCCAGCTGTTCCGGCGTCTCGACGCCCTCGGCCGTCGTGGTGATCTTCAGGCTGCGACCGAGTTCGGCAACGACGTGGACGATGGCAGCCGCCTCGTCCTTCTCCAAGAGATTCCGCACGAATGACTGATCCAGCTTGATCTTGTCGAAGCGGAAGGTGTTCAGCGAGCTCAGGGACGAGTAGCCGGTCCCGAAATCGTCCATCGAGAACCGCACGCCCAGGCGACGCAGGCGGGTCAGCATATCGAAGCTCGCCTGATCCTGGCTTAGGATCACGGATTCGGTGATCTCGAGTTCGAGCCGCTGGCTCGGCAGTCGGGTCGTGCGCAGAACCTCCTCGACGAACCGGTCGAGATTGCCTTCGCGGAACTGGATCGGCGAGATGTTGACGGCGACACGCTGCTTGCCCGGCCACCCCATCGCGTCCGCGCAGGCCTTTTGCAGGACGTAAGCGCCGAGGGCGTCGATCAGCCCGGTCGCCTCGGCGACCGGAATGAACTCCCCAGGCGAGATCATGCCCCGCTCCGGGTGATGCCAGCGGGCCAGAGCCTCGAAACTGGTCACCGCGTTCGTCGCCAGATCGAACAGCGGCTGATAATGCAGCGCGATCTGGTCGGTCCCGATCGCCAGCCGCAACTCCCGTTCGAGCCAGCGTCGCTGATTCTGGCGTTCCTCCATTTCCGGCTCGAAGACGCGGACGCGCCGGCCACCGTCGGCCTTGGCTGCATAGAGGGCGACGTCGGCGCGACGCAGGAGATCGTCGCCGTCGGCATCGTCCGCCGCGGAGACCGCGAGCCCAAGACTCGCATCGACGGACACGAACTGTCCGGCGAGGATGAACGGCCGCCTGAGCTGGGTGAGGACCTCGTCCGCCAGCGCGAGAACGCCGGCCGGTAAATCCGCCTCCGAGAGGACCACGGCGAATTCGTCACCGCCGAGCCGCGCGACGGTGCCGCCGGGCGGGCAGAGCACGGTCAGCCGTCGACCGACCTGCCGGAGCAATTCGTCGCCTGCCGGGTGGCCCAGGGTGTCGTTGATCCCCTTGAAGTCGTCGAGGTCGAGGCAGATCACGGTCACCGCCCGGCCGTCATGCGCATGGCCTGCCAAGGCCGCGGCCAAGCGATCCGCAAGCAGGGCCCGGTTGGAGAGACCCGTCAGGGCGTCGTGGGTCGCGAGATGGGCGATCCGGGCTTGGGCCGTCACGCTCGCGGTGACGTCCTCATGCGTTTCCACCCAGCCGCCATCCGCCATGGGCTCGACGGTGATCTCGACGCATCGCTCGTCCGCGAGCGTCCTGGTCAGAGACCGCCGGTGCGGGCGGCTCTCCGGACCCAACCAATCCGCAAGACCGGCCAGCTGGCGGACATCCGCATGCGTCGGTTCGGCTTCGAGCGCATCCGGAGCGATATTGTAGATCCGGCAGAACTGCGCGTTGAACACCTTGAGGCGACCATGGGCGCCGAACATGCACAGGCCCTGGGACATGTTGTTCAGGGCCGCATCGAACCGCTCGTTCTGCTCCTGCAGCTGCCGCTCGCGCTCCGTCAGGATCGTGTTCTGCCGGAAGACGTCGTCGCGCAGCTGATCCCGCTCCGACAGGGAATGTTCGAGCACGACGACGGCGCGGGCGATGTCGCCGACCTCGTCCGCGCGGTCGATATCGGGCACGCTGACGTGCCAGTTCCCGCGCGCCACCTCGGACACCGTCTGCGTGATGCGCACCAGCGGACGGGTGATCCGGCTGGACAGGATGAGCAGGACCAGGGCGACAAGGCATAGGGTCAGGCCCGCGACGACGCTGAGCGTCCTGAGGAGCGAGCGGGAACTCTCCTCGCCGATGCCGACGACCTTTCCGGTGAGCTGCTGCAACTCACGCAGCGGCGCCGCGACGCAGAGACGGAGATCCGGAGGCAGAGGAAGGCAGCGCGCGACCTTCTCGGCCCCGACGACGGCGTGCAGATCCGCGCCCGAGATGTCGCCGAGCCGCGCGTCGGCGACGTCGGCACCGGCCGAGGAGAGGAGGCTTTGCCCCGACAGGATCAGCACGTCGCGTCCGCTCAGCGATGCGAAGGCGGTCAGGGTCGGCTCGTGCGGTCGCAGGACGCGATAACCGACCAGTCCGCCGATCACGTCGCCGAACTCGTCGAACAGCGGCTGGCCGAAGACATCGGCGACCGCACCGGACTCTTCGGCGGCGAGCGCCTTCGCGAGGCCCTCGTCCCAGCGCAGGGTCAGCACAAACCCATTTGCGTGCTCCCGGTCGTTCCCGGCGATCACGGCGCGCAACGCGGTGGCGACGGCCGTCGTCCCGAAGGCCGCATTGGCGGCGAGGAGATCCGCATCGACGCGGTCGGCGGTGAGGGCGCGCAGGTTGACGTCGAAGGCGATCGCCCCGTCGACATCCGCCAGGGCGAGGGCGGGCCGCATGAGCTCCGACGCCGCCACCGTGTTGCCGGAGAACACAGCCTTCACCACATCCCAGCGCTTCGCCATGGTGGCGAAGCGGCGCTCGACATCCTCGCGCTGCATCGCGAGCCGGGCCGCGGCGAGCTTGGCATCGCTCAGGAGGCGATCGGAGAGCTGGGTTTCGGACCAGGTCGTGACTTCCTGCGCCTGTTCCCGCAACGTCTGCTCGGAGCGGAGAACCACGAGGAAAACGAGAGCCGCGAGTGCGATCGCGGCCGTCGAGAGCGTCGCACCGACGAGGCGTGCGCGCAGGGATCGCGAGAAGACGGTGCCCGTCACGGCTTGAGCGGGGCGCCGCCCCGCTCCGCCATCAGCTGCCCGGCGCGATCCGACGTTGCGAAGGCGAGGAACGCCGACGCCTCCGCGTCTCTCGTGGCGGTCTTGTAGATGAGCGCCAGGGTCACCGCGCTGGGATAGCCCGGGTCACGCGGCACCCTGCCGTCGATCGACAGAACCGTGAAATCGCTTGCCAGATTCGGAGAGAAAGGGCCGAATCCGATGGCGCCGGGCGTATCCCGAACGGTCGCGATCGCGTCCTGCGTGGTGGTCGCGGTCTTCGAGCGGCTGGTCAGGACGAGATCACGCCAGCCCGGCATGGTCGCCCGGAGCACCGACAGCGTGCTGTCGGTCTCCTCGCGGCGGACCACCCGGATCTTCAGATCGGGCCCGCCGAGGGCACTCCAGTTGTCGATCCCGCCCGAGAAGACCGCGGCCACCTGCGCGCTCGTCAACGTCGCCACGCCGACACCGCGATGAACGAAGATGGCCGACGGAATTCGGATGAGCGGCACCTCCACGAGGCCCTGCGCCTTCTCCGTCTCGGTGAGCGGACGCGCGACCCGCCCGAGCTTCTGGCGCTCACCGCCCACGCTCGCCACGGCCCCCCCGGAGCCAATGCTCGGGGGAACCGAGACGCGGGCTTGGCCATGCTCCGCATTGTAGGAATCGGCGACGGCCTGGAGCATCTCGATCCCGTCGCCCGTACCCACGATCGGCAGATCCTCCGCCCGGACGCCGGTCGACGCGGTGAGGAGGAGAATGGCGAGCGCGGTAGCGCTTCGAACGTTCGCGAATATGGGGCCCATTGCCGCAGAATGCGTCTCGAATGCTTAACCTCGAGTCACCAACTAGGTTGCTTTGAAGATGTGGTTGACGATCTGCTAGGCGACCGGATCCGTTTTCGCGGTCCGATTACCTGCCACGCGCTGGAGAAAACGCTGGAGGAAGTTCGTGTCGGACGGCGGGCTCCGGTCCGGCTTGTGTGTCGCGGCGTAGAACGGATCAGCGTAGCAGGTCGCACCGGTCGCGGCCGCCAGGAACTGCACCGCCGCGACCATCTCGGGGGCGCCGGCGGCCAGAACCGTGTCTTCCCGTGTGAGCCTCGGCAGATGGAGGGTCGGCCTGCCGGCTCGGGCGTCGGAGGGCGGGTTGCGACCGCTGCACGTCAAGATCGTCACCGCCCCCCGGTCGCGCAGCCATTCCAGGGCCGGACGCATGTAGAGATTCTGCGGCTCGCGCGTGCCGGCCACGACGAGCAGGTCGCGCTCCGGCTCGCGCAGGCGGCTCGCTCGGGCGACGGCCCAGGCGGGCGCAAAGCCGACGCCGGACGAAACGACGACGAGACGGCCGCGCCCCAACCTGTGAAACGCGGTTCCGAACGGACCCTCGACCTTCACGGCGGTTCCCCGTCCGATCCGTCCGCCGAGCTGCGGCGACACCACGCCGTCGGGCTGCCGGCGGATCTGGAAGATCAATTCGTTCAGTTCGCCGGATCCGTCCACGCGCAGGGTCGGGCTGTAGTCGCGGGCGGGCAGGCCGGCGAAGGAGACGCGAAGGTACTGTCCCGGTAGATAGATCAGCCGCTTGCGCAACGCGACCGTGACCTCGACGATCTCGGCAGTGAGCTCGACCACGCTGTCCACGATGCCGGCCCGCCGCACGACGTCGGGAACCTCGTCGAACTCGATGGCGATGTCCGCGGTCAGGCGCGCCCGGCACGCCAGGACGGTGTCGCCGATGCGGGTTCCGGCATCGTCCACCGAGCCGGAATGGATCCGGACCCGGCAGGTGTCGCACTGACCGGTGGCGCAATCGTGCGGGATCGCTTGGCCGGATGCCAGACCCGCGTCGAGGAGGGTCTGTCCGGCGCCGGCGCTGATGGGCCGGCCATTGACGACGAGGGAGACGCGATCGGTCATGCTGCGATCCCGCGTCAGCGCAGCAGGACTTCGACCGGCCGCATGTGCCGCGTGTGGCGGGTCTGCGTGTGATCGAAGGCCGAGACGTAGAGGAAGAACTTGCTGCCGGGCAGGAAATCGACGTCGTACTTGCTGCCGGTCGCGATCTTGCGCGAGGCCACCAGGGTCCAATGGTCGTCAGCCCAGTCGGCCGCCGCCGAGATTCCGGCCCGATCGCCCGAATAGCCGTCTGTCATGAGTACACCCGGCATGACGGTCCCGACCGGTATCTCTGCGTCGCCGGCCGCCGAGTAGGCAACCGTCTCGGTCTTCTCGACCATCCACCAAGCCGAACCCGGCGCGGTACTGGCATCGAGGCCCAGATCGATGGTCCCGAGCCTGGCCACGGTGGCCCGCCAGTCCTTGGGCAGCCGCAGCGGCTCGACGGCGCCTTCGTAGCCACCGGGGCCCTCGAAGCGGAAATTGTAGCGGTACGTGCTTGTGCCGGGATCGCCCCAATAGCCCGCCTGGTAGCGGCCCTTCACAGCCCGCTCCGCGGCGGTCGGCTCGGTGGGCGGCCCGATATGCATGTCCTCGACGACGCCCAGCATGCCGCCCCGGGCCGCCTTCCACTGCCACATGTCGATGTAGCTGCCGTCGGTGGTGTAGTGGTAGCCGCGGCCGTTCAGAGGCGCGGGGGCGTCCGGCAGGGGGCGGGCACCGAGATGGGTCGAGCCGCCGCTGCCGAAGGCATCGGAGCGCGAGAAGATCACGGCGAGCTTGTCTTCGTAGTATCCGGTCACGTCCGCCTTGGCGGCGTCCGCGTCGAGGAGATGCCAGCCGTCGGCCTTCTTGATCATCGGGACGCGCTTCAGCGAGCGGGAGGGGTCCCACCACCGAAAAGCGAAGTAGACGTTCGCCCCATCGCGCACCGCGCGGATCTCCACGGTGGTCTCGCCGGTGCCGCCGAAATTGGCGCCCTGCATCGTCCGGACTGAAACCGGTCGGGCGGTGCGCCAGACGGGATCGTCGAGGAGCTTCGACAGGTCGGGGCCGACCGAAACCTTGTCGACCACGAGGGTGGAGCGACCCGTCAGATCTGCCCAGGCCAGCAAACCCACCACGGGCAGGCCGACGATTGCGGCCGCCAGCAAGGGCCGACGGCGGCGGGTCGCCCCGTCCGCCAGGGGCGCGGGGCGGAAGAGCCGCAGGAGCTGCCACAGCCCGCCATACATGAAATGCGCGAGGGTGTGGATGGCGATGTAGGCCAGCGCGCCCAGGGCGCAGGTGGCGTGCAGCCAGACGACCCAGCCGCCATAGCCGAGATAGAGCGCGATGCCGGTGCCGGTCAGGACGAGGGTGACGGCATAGATCAGCCAGTGCAGGGCGACGTTGACGCCACCCCACCGCGCCTTCCGCGCCGCCTTGCTCCGGCCGCTGACGCGGATCGCGCGGAGCCGGGACAGGCCATTGCGATCCGTGAGACGTCCGCGCACGAGGTAGACGACATAGGCCGTGATCGCGAAGAACAGGGTGAGACCAGCCACGAAGTGCACGGTCCAGACTTCGCCCTGCGGCAGAAACGGGGCCAGGAATTTCGCGGTGCGCGCCACAGGAGCGTCGGCCGAGATGCGCAAGCCCGTGAGCAGGCTCGCAACCATCGCGCCGGCGACGATCCAATGGATGAGGATCGTGCCGGTATCGGAGCGGGGATGCCGGTCGAGGCGCACGCCCGGTTCGGACATTGCCGCGGCGCCACGAGGCCGATGGGGCGCGAGGGTCAGCGGTTCCGACATTCGATCCTCCGCTCAATCGGTGCAATTTATCCGACCTGCGTTAGGACTTTGTAAATCATAGACCACACCCGGCGATATGGCCGAGCTTTCAAATCCGAGATTCCTCGCGGATATGCTTAACGGCGCCGTCCTGAGCGATCGACCGAATCCCCCGTGGCGAAACGGTTCGGCCATCGTGGTTCGGCGACCGATGGCATCGGCCGCGCCATCGTTTCCATTCGGGGTCCGCTGATGCCCGCGGGCAATGGCCGGCGGATCCATGTCGCATCCTGCCGGCCTGCTCCGTCCGGCTGGTAGGGCGGGCCGGCCATCGAGCGAGATCGGCACGGCATTCGATCAATGCACGCTCAGGAGCGTCAGCGCCTCCCTCGAGAGCATGATTGCAGAGGCTTTCGGTCTCCCCGGACCGATGGGGCCGCCGGCGGGAACGCGGGGCGCGGACGGCGATCCGTTTCGATGGTTGCGCGTGACATCGCGACGACGGACAGGCGCCGTGGCGCCGCCGCTCACCCGGACGATCGGCGATCCCGTCCGCGGCTTCCCCCTGAGTAGGACCTTGCCTGGCCGCGGAAACGTCGCAACCGCAAAGCCCCGCGCTTCGTCGTCGTTTCAAGATTCAGATACAAAAACAAATTTAAGGAACCGAATTGTAGTTGAAAAATACAATTCTAATTTATTTGTAAAATCATTACTTGATAGATACGGTCAAGCTGCCGATCGATAGGCCGGCCAAATCTCCAAAACACTGCGACGTCGCATCGTGCCGGTCATCCCGCACGCGCGTGAACGCGGATCATTGGGTTGACGCTGGCACCTCCATAGCCACGGCGTCGGATGCGGGGACACCATGACCAAAATCAAGGCGCTGTTACTGGGCTCTTCAGCTCTGATGCTTCCGATTGCAGGCGCACAAGCCGCAGATTTGCCGACCCTGAAGTCAGCGCCAGTCGAATTTGTGCGTGTATGCAACGCGTACGGAGCGGGCTTTTTCTATATTCCCGGCACTGATACCTGCCTCCGCATATCCGGCAGGGCGCGGTATGACTTCCTATATCAGACCAGCAAAGTCCGCACCGGCGGTGGCGGCGACCTGACCGGATATCTGGGCCTGATGCGGATCAACCTCGATGCGCGGACCCAGACCGATTACGGAACCCTGAGAGCCTTCCTGCGGGTCGACGTCGCCAACCGCAGCGGCCCGTTCCTGACCTCCGGATCCCGGCAGCGCGAGAGCCTGGCGATCGCCGGACTCGGCGCCGACGCGTTCGGGCGCACGCAAACCTACATCAACGCCGACAAGGCGTTCATTCAGTTCGCCGGCCTGACCGCGGGCCGCGCCTCCTCGTTCTTCGACTTCTATGCCCACGACTTCGAGCTGATCGGCGGAACGGCCGGATCCGACACGTTCAGCACGAACCTGCTCGCCTATTCGGCGACGCTCGGGAACGGCGTCACCCTGACGGCCTCCATGGAAGACCCGGTCTATCGCCGCTTCCCGATCTTCGGCACGGGGGCCGCTGTCGGCGCCTTCACGGCGGGCGGCGGGTTCGCGGGCTACAGCAACGCCTTCAACCCGTTCACGCCCGCGACCTTCCTCGCACCGATCGTGGTCGGTCCCGGCAACGTGGCTTTCGTCGATGTGACCCAGAAAAGCCGGATGCCCGACTTCATCGGCGTGGCACGCATCGATCAGGCCTGGGGATCCGCCCAGGTGTCGGCCGCCGTCCACGAGATCAATGCGGGCGATGCCGGAAGCACGGTGGGGGGCATCACCACGGCCACCACCGGTCTCGGCATATCGCCCACGGGACGCGCGTCGAACGCCTATGGATGGGCGGTCCAGGGCGGCCTGAAGGTCAATCTGCCGTTCATCGCGACGGGCGATACGCTGTACCTTCAGGGCGCCTACGGCCAGGGTGCCATCGCCTATACGGGCATCTCGAACTACACGGCTCCGTACGATGCCCTCGGCGCAGCGCCCGTGGGTGGCGGCTCGTTCGCCCAATACTACGCCGATGCGGTCCTCAACCCCACCACGGGCCGTCTCGAGCTGTCGACGTCATTTTCGGCCGTCGCGTCGATGCTCCACTACTGGTCACCGGCCTGGCGGTCGGCCTTCTTCGGAAGCTACGCTCAGATCGATTACAATTCGAAGGGCCGCAATGCCCTCGGCCTCCTGGGCTTCGGCTTCGCACCGGCCGGCGCCAGTGCCTCCAATGCCCTGGCCTTCGCCACAAGCCCTGTCCTGAGAGGAAACAACCAGATCATCACCGGCGCGAGCCTGATCTGGACTCCGGTGAAGGACCTGGATATCGGGGTCGAAGGTGAGTACATCCGCACCGCCCTCAACAATGGTGTGACGCCCGACATCTCGAAGAACGCGCTGCGCTACGTGAGTTCTCAGGACGCGGCCCAGTTCCGCTTCCGCGTGCAGCGGGACTTCTGAGCACCAGCGACGCGCGCAACCACTCACAACAAGAAATCCCGAGCCCAGCCATTCGGCTGGGCTTCTGTTTGACCGGAAGACGCTTGGAAATTTTCGCTTTTGTTCGGCAAATAAAACTTCTTTTAATTGATACTGCCGAGGAATGAGCTACAACCAATACAGCTCTTCGGCGGCTCGCTTCGCCTCCGGTCGAGCAGATGCTACGGTTTCAGATCGGCGGGCCCGGGTACCAGGGCAGGCCCGACCTGATCCAAAGCTTCAGACCCAAAAGACTCTGCCGACCGGGTAACCGGTCGGCTTTTTCATGTTCGACGCCGGCCGGCATCCAGGTGAGCGATCTCCTGCGCCATCTCCCGGGTCAAAGACCGGATTTTGCAGGCCTTCGAGCGCCACCCCGCACAGCGTCTCAAGCCGCACAGGCGTGTTGCGCAACCGTCGGGCGTTGTCGGCCCGAAAAGCCGTCGCTTCGTTCACCGAGCCAAATGCCAGCAAACCCCATGCAGAGGGCCGCGTCCGCGATCCCGACGCGGCGGGCTCGAACGCTGTTCGCGCTGCACTCCGCCTTCGCCAAGGTCAAAAATTCAAAAATCCTTTCAAGATTGAAGCCGAAACAAAGAGCGAAAGAATTATTCTGCAATAAAATATAGCATTTAAACCGTCTGTGCTGCATGTATTACTCACGTCGCCGGTTCGCGACAGAACAAAGACGGGAGATTATCATGAAGAACATTGTCCTGGCCTGTTCCATGGGCGCCATGCTGATCGCGGCTCCGGCGTTCGCGCAGGATGGAGGTCCGTCGATCGATCCGAGCCTCATCATCCGGACAAACGGCAGCGGTCTCGACGCTTGGTCCGCCTCCGAGGGCAACGACAAAGCCGGCGGCATGTGGGAAGGCGCGACCGGCTACAGCGCGGCCGTTCAGCGGCCCGCCTCGATCGGGACGGTCCCGGCCAATCCTCAGTGGAGCCGCTACAACACCCGCGAGCGTCGACACGGGCGGTCGTCCTACTGAGACGCCGCATCGAAGGCTCCGCGCGCCCGGCGCTCCTCATGACGGGAGTGGCCGGGCGCGGCGGCGCTAGAGGGCGGGGGCGGGGACAAGGTCGATGGACGGCGTGTTCGCGACCGTGCGGGCCCATCGGAAGGTGACGCAGCAGCCGGCGCCGTCGCTGGCGATGTCGAAGGTGGCACTGTGGAGCCGCGCGATGGAATCGACCAAGCTCAGGCCGATCCCGAAGCCGCTCTTGTCGGTCTTCAAGGCACCGCGACGGTACCGCGCCCGCACCGCGCTGAGTTCGTCCGCCGGGATGCCGCAGCCGGTATCGACGACGCGGATGCCCGCCGGATGCTGGAGCAGCGTGACCGCGACCTCTCCGCCGGCCGGGGTGAACTTCAAGGCGTTGTCGATCAAGTTGCTCGCCGCCTCGAAGATCAGGCTGCGATCACCCTCCACGAGGCAGGGCCCGTCCGGCCGCTCCCAGCGCATCCGGATGCCGCGCTCCACGGCCAGCGGCTCGTAATACTCGACGGCGTCCTCGAGCAAACGCCCGAGATCGACCTCGGTGAAGCCCGATCGGCGCAGTCGGTCCTCCATCTCCGAAATCCGCAGCAGCGCCGAGAAGCGCACGACGATCGACTTGACCTCGGCAAGCACGTCCTCGTTGCAGGCCCGGAAGGCCTCGACGCTGTCGGCCTTGCGCAGCGACCGTTCCAGCGTGCCGACCACCCGTGTCAGCGGAGTCCGCAGGTCGTGGGCGATGTTCTCGTTGACACCCTTGATCTCCAGCATCAGCCGCTGAAGCTGATCCAGCATGTCGTTGACCACACGCGTGAGGTGCGCGAGGTCGGCCGAGACGCCGCGCGTCGGCAGTCGCTCGCTCAGATCGCCCCGCATGATGCGCTCCACCGCCTTGGTGATCGCATCGTTCTGCCGCAGGGAGCCGGCCCCGAAGACCACGGCGCCGATCAGACCGATGACGATGGTGGCGATCATGCCCCAGACGAAGGTCTCGACCAGCGCCTTTTCCAGGGTCTCCAGATCCTTGGCAGACCGGCTGACGAGGACATACTCGCCGCTCGGCAGCTCCGTGAGTTGGCTGAACAGCGCGCGGGTGCCGTGATCCGTCGGCTGTGACAGGATGAACGGCCGGCCAACCGGCGCCGTGACCGGGAAGGGGATCGGTGCGCCGGCCCGGCGCGTCTGATCGGGCCCGAACAGCACCAGCGGGCGGCCGCCTTCGGCGAAATCCTCGGAGGCGTCGATCCGTTCGCGCAGCGCGCGCGGGGACAGCCCCAGAAGATGCTTCGACTCCCATCCCACCCATTCGAACGCGGCCTTGCGGCCGTAGCTGCGGGTGTCGACGTACAGGAAGGCCGACAGCGCGAGCGACGCGGTTCCGAAGGTCGCGAAGAACAGGCAGGCGACCCGGAAGCCGCTCGTGCGCCGGACTTCAAGCAGGCGCACGGAGGATGAAGCCTGTGTTGCGCACGGTATGGATGCGGGGGTTGAGCCCGTCGGGATCGAGTTTCTTCCGGATCTTGCCGATATGGACGTCGATGACGCTCGACTGGTGATTGAAGCTGTAGCCCCAGACGGATTCGAAGATCATTTTCCGGCTGACGAGGGTGCCGGCGTTCTGCATGAGGAACTCGATGATCGCGAATTCCTTGGGCAGGAGTTCGATCTCGCGCTCGGCGCAGTAGAGGACGCGGTCGATCAGATCGAGGCGGAGATCGCCGACGACGAGTTCGTTGACCGCCTCGGCGGCCATCTTGCGGCGGGCCAGCGCGTCGACGCGGGCGGTGAGTTCGATGAACTCGAACGGCTTGGCGAGGTAGTCGTCGCCGCCGGCGCGCAGGCCGTCGACGCGCTCGTTGACGGCCGAGAGGGCGCTGAGGATCAGGACCGGCGTCGACACCTTGGCGGCGCGCAGCTTGGTCAGCAGCGACAGGCCGTCAATCTCCGGAAGCATCCGGTCCAGAACGATCACGTCAAATTTACCGTCGAGGGCCTTGCGTAATCCGATACTGCCGCTTGGGGCCTCGTCAACCTGAAATCCATATTCCGCGAGTGCCGATCCGATCTCGGCCGCGACCCGCCGGTCGTCCTCTACCACCAATACGCTGGCCATCCGTTTTTCCTTCTTATTTTGTATTCGTCGGCTCTGCTTGGTCTCCCGCAGCTCGGAGGAGGTGCCGGAAATATCCTCTTCGGTTCCGGAGTCAAATGGGGACGGCTCGGGGCTATCGCTCTGCATCATCGGTTCGGCAAAGCTTACAGGGGAGCGCGGGATCTGAACCATGCGCCTCACTCCGCGCTCGCCTGCTCGGAGAGCTTGGCTGTGGGGATCCGGGAAGCGGTGGGGCCTTTCGGATTGACCCGGCCGCCTTCCCGGAGGTCGGCAGGCGGGTTGAGGACGACCATTTCACCGCTGCTAAGGCCGCTGCGCAGCTCGAGGCGGGTGCCGAGATCCCGCGCGATCGTGATCGGCCGGAGATGCACAATGTCGTCCGTGCCGACCACGGCGACCTGCGTTCCGCCTGCGTCGAAGATGAGCGCCTCGGACGGGATGACCACGCGCGGGTGCATGCGCGGGACCTCGAAGGTCACGGCGACGTAGAGGCCCGGTCGCAACGTTCCCTCCGGATTGGCGACGTCCACCTCGGTGTCGAGCGTCCGGACCGAGGATTGGAGGGCGACCGAGCTGCGCGACACCGTGCCCGCGAAGGTGCGATCCGGGATCTGCGCAACCTGAACGCGCGCCTTCACGCCATCATGGATGCCCACCGCCGCCGATTGCGGCACCTGCACGGTCACGCGCAGGACATCGATGCTGTCGATCGAAAAGAGCGGCGTCCCGCTGCCGGCATCGCCATGGACGAGGTCGCCGACGTCGACCTTGCGGGCGACGATGATGCCGTCGAAGGGCGCGACCACGTTCTCGAAGGTCGTCAGGGTGCGGAGCCGTTCGACGGTGGCCTGCTGCGCGGTGATGTTGGCCTCCGCGACCTTCACCTTCGCCTGCGCGGCGGCAAGGGAGGCCGTGGCCGTCAGCATGCCGGCGCGGGTCTGGTCGGCATTCTGCTTGGACGCCCAGCCCTGACCGGCCAGGGTCGCGGTGCGCGCGTCGGTGACGTTGGCGAGCGTCACGTTGGCTTTGGCCTGCTCCACGTCCGCCTGCGCCACCGCCAGTTGGGCCTTGAACTGACCGAGCTGGGCTTCCGCCTGCCGGGCCTGCTGATCCAGGTCCGGTGCGGCGATGCGGACGAGCAGATCGCCCTTCTTCACCCGCGAGCCGATATCGACCTTGCGTTCGGCGATGTAGCCGGTGGCACGGGCGAAGATATCGGCATGGTCGAACGCCTCGGTCTGCCCCGGCAGTGTCAGCCGCATGGGCCCGTCATCCACGGTCGCTGGGCCGGTGCGGACCGTAGGCACGAAGTCCACGGCCTCGGCCTGGGTCTCCAGCGACGCCTGATAGACGTCCCAATGGTGCCACGCGCCGAGCCCGAGGGCGCTGCCGAGGGCGAGGAACGCCACCAGGAAGGGCCGCTTGCGCGGCGGCGGTGGCGCGGCCTGGGCCAGGGTCTCCCCGGCCTCGTCCCGCCGCAGCGGATCGACCTCGAGCGCGTGCTGGTGCGCCCGCGCGGCAGGCTCGGCGCCGGCTTCGGGAGGGTCGGCGAAAACGGTCATCAATAATCCTCGAGGGGCTTGATCGGCTGACGCCGGAGCAGGGTGTAGAGGAGGGGGACGAACAGCAGCGTCGACACGGTTCCCATCCCGATCCCGCCCATCACCGCGCGGGCGAGGGCGGCGTTCTGCTCGGCGCCTTCGCCGGCGCCGATCGCCATGGGGATCAGGCCCAGGAACATGGCGGACGCTGTCATCAGCACAGGCCGCAGGCGGGTATGCCCGGCCATGAGGGCGGCCTCGCGGGCCGAGCAGCCGGTGGCTTCCCGATGCTCCTTGGCGAAGGTGACGAGCAGGATCGAGTTCGCGCTCGCGACGCCGACCGACATGATCGCCCCGAACAGGGCCGGGATCGAGAACGCCGTGCTGGTGATGAACAGGCTCATCACGATGCCGCAGAAGGCGAGCGGCAGCGCCGCGATGACCACGAAGGGATCGACCCAGGCCTGGTAGTTCAGGACGAGCAGCAGGTAGACCGCCACCAGGGCGATGCCGAGCCCGAGCTCGATCCGCGAGAACGCGCTCTCCATGCTCTCGATCTGGCCGCGGACCAGGATCCTGTCCGGCGCCGGGAGCTGAGCCTGTTCGTCGGCGACGATCCGGTCGACGGCGGTGCGCACGCTGCCGAGATCGGCGTTCTGGACGTTGGCGAGGATGTCGAGGGTCGGCTGCTGGTTGACGTGGTTGATGACCGTCTGCTCCGGCTGCCGCTGCATCGTGGCGATGTTCGACAGCAGGATCGGAATGCCCGGCTTGTCCTGCCCGTTCGCATGGACGGAGACCGGCGTATTCATCAGCTGATGAATATCGGCGTTGCGCCATTCCGGCGTCTGGACCCAGAGCTGATAGGGCATCCCGGACTTCGGATCGGCCCAGAAGTTCGGGCTGACCTGGAATGAGCCGGAGAGCGAGACGTTCAGATTCTGAGCGATGGATTGTTCGCTGACCCCCATTTCGGACGCCAGCCTCCGGTCGACATTCACGTACATCTGCGGCGCGTCGACGATCTGGTGCAGGTGGACATCGACCGCGCCTCGGACCGCCGCGATGCGGCGGACGAGATCCCGCGCCACGGCCAAGTCCTTGTCGTCGTGACGTCCGGACACTTGAACGTCGATCTGGGCGACGGTTCCGAAGTTGAGGATCTGCGTGATGATGTCGGAGGGCTGGAAGTAGAAGATATCGTCCGGGAAGGCCTCGTGCAGAACCTTGCGCAGGCGCTTTTCATAGAAGGAAATCGGCTTGTGCTCGCCCTTCAAGTTGATCAGCATCTGCCCGTCGTTGTAGGCGACGAAGGAGGCGTCCATGAACGCGAAATTGTAGTTCGATGCCGGTAGGCCGATATTGTCGAGGATGAGTCCGAGTTCGTCCTTCGGGACGACCTGCCTGACGACGTCCTCGACCTGCGCGAAGGTCTTTTCCGCCTGCTCGATCCGCTCGCCGGGCCGCGTGCGGATGTGCAGCGTCATCTGGCTGGATTCGATCTGCGGGAAATAATCCTGCCCGACGAAGGGAAAGATCGCCGCGGTCACCGCGAAGACGGCCATCACGCCGACCAGGGCGCGGGCCGGGTGGCTGATCACGGCGGAGAGCAGTCCAACATAGCCGGCGTGGAACCGCGCGAAGCCCCGCTCGAAGGCCGCCCGGAAGGCGAGGGCGCCGCGCACCGGATACCGCAACGCCCAGACGAGCGGCCGCACCGCGAAGCCGAGCACGCGCCCGAGGACCGAGCGGCGCCGGGGCGCCGCGGATTCTTCGGGCCCCGCCTCCGACCCGCCGTGATGCTGCGCGTATTCCGGGGCGACGAGGACGTCGATCAGGATCGCCACCAGCGTCCGAGACAGCAGGTACGAGGTCAGCATCGCGAAGACCACCGCCTCGGCCTGCGGGACGAAGAGGTAGCGGGGCGCATCGGTGAGGAAGAAGACCGCCGAGAAGGCCGAGCAGATGGCCAGCGTCGAGATCAGGGCCGGCTTGGCGATGCCGGCGACGCCCTCGACCACGGAGCGCCTGAACGAGAAGCCCTCCTCGAACATCCGGTAGGTGTTCTCGATCGCCACGGTGGCATCGTCCACCAGGATACCCACCGCCAGGGCGAGGCCGCCCAGGGTCATCACGTTGATGGTCTGGCCCAGGGCGACCAGGATCGACAGAGAGGTGAGGATGCAGAGGGGAATCGAGACGAGCACCACGATGGTCGAGCGCCACGACCCCAGGAACAGCAGGATCGCGAGGCCTGTGAGGCCGGCCGCGATCACCGCTTCGCGCACCACGTCGGAGATGGCGTCCGAGACAAAGACCGACTGATCAAACAGCGGCGTGATCGTCATGCCCTTCGGCGCGGCCGCGTGGATGTCGGGCAGGGCGCCCTTGACGGCGTTCACGACGTCCAGGGTCGAGGCCGCGCCGTTCTTGAGGACCTGCAGCAGGACCGAATGGTGCCCATCCGCGCGGACGATGTTGATCTGCGGCGGCGAACCGTCCCGGACATGGGCGACATCGCGCAGCAGAACCGGCTGGTTGTTCTCGACTTTGATGGGAATGCGGTTGAGCTGATCGACCAGCTGCGGACTCGAATTCAGGCGCACGGTGTATTGCTGCGTCCCGATCTTCGCGAGCCCGGAGGGCACCACGAGGTTCTGCTTGAGGACCGCGTTCAGGACATCGAGCGGCGTCATGCCGATCGCGCGCAGCTTGGCGGGATCGAGGTCGACCATGACCTGACGCGGTGCGCCGCCATAGGGCGACGGCAGCGTGGAGCCCGGCACCTCGGCGAGCCGCCGGCGGGTCCGGTACTGCGCGTAGTCGAAAACCTTGGTGAGCGGCAGCTTGGATGACGACAGCGCCATCTGGATGACCGGCACCGAGGAGGCGGAGAAGCGCATGATGACCGGGGGCTGCACGCCCGGCGGCATGCGCGAGCGGATCGCGTTCATGGCCGAGTCGACCTGGGTCATTGCCAGATCGATGCTGACCGCCGAATCGAAGTAGATCCGCTCGGTCACGGTGCCCTGGATCGAGGTCGATTCGATCCGCCTGATGTTGTTCACGTTACTCGACAGCGAAAACTCGCTGTAATTCGTGATCCGCTGGACCATGTCGGTGGCATCGAGGCCGTTGTAGGTCCACACCACGACCACAACCGGTATGTCGACGGCGGGCAGGACGTCCTTGGGGGCCACGGCAATGGAGCCGACGCCGGCGAGGAACATCAGGACGGCAAGAACATAGAAGCTCTTGCGAAACTTCAGGGCGAACCGGACGAGTTCCATGTGACCTGTCGGATCTTCCATCACGATCCGGCTCGCGTCCCGGGCGGCCGGGCCGCGGGAACATCGAGCAGATCATGCCTCGTTTTCAGAGAGAACACAGGGCGAATGCCCGGCGCGGAAGAGATATAGCTATCGCCGAAACACTCTTCGAATGAATTCGACACGACAATCTAAAGCGGATTTCAAGAAATTAAAAACGCCCGAGCTCTCTTAAGGATCGCCGGGCTCCATACCGGCGATGTGCTGCGGCACCGGACGCCGATGGCGGCGCGCCGGTCGAAAATTAAAAGGTATTTTGGAAAAAAATTGAATTTTTACTGCCAGAAGACTTATTTAATTGCGTCTCTTGCACATCCTGCACGATCATTCTGGCGCCGCTCCGACCGATCCGGTGCCATTGCCGCGTATCGCGGGGCTGCCCGTGCCACGCGACCCGGGGTGCCGGGGTGGCTCCGATGTCTCGCGTGATCGAACCGCAGAACCTCGTTTCGGCCGGGTTGCGGCCTGTGCGCTCACCCCGTGCCATGGCGGCGAGCGAATCTCTCGGACACCTGAGCGGCCCCCGTCACCGCCGCTCCGGGGCGGGATGAAGACGCCGATCGATCGGCGTCTGTGCTGATGATGTCAGGCTCGACGAGGAGTTAAGCCGGTGGTCGGACGATACCTGGGGCTCCTCATCCTGGCCTTGACGCTGCTGCGCTTGGTCGGGTCCGCGCGTGCGGAGAGCGAGATGGCGGCAGGGGGCGCGTTCATGAGCAGCTACACGTCGGATCCCTATTTCGATCCGCGGTCGCGATATTCTCAAGTGCATTCAGCCGGAGACATCCGCGGTCAGCCGATGTTGGCGGAACCCGGCGATGCGCCGGCGCCGTGCAGGCTCTTCGACAAGGCGTGCGCGGATGCCTTCGAACGCGCACGCCGGCACGCCTATCCTTAGACTTCTGCGTGCGTGAGGTCGGCGGCGGGCCGCAGCCGTCATGGCAGGCCCATTCCGGCAATTCGAATGAATCCGTGAAGACCTTTTTGAGCCCTCGCCACTAGCTTGACCCTGTTTGGGGTCGAGCTGTCATGATCAAAGAGCGAAGCGCCCGGCGCGTATCAGTCAACTTGCACGGACGCATCGCGGTCGCGGGTCACCCGACGATACCCTGTGTGGTCCATGACATGTCCCGCTGGGGCGTGCGCCTTCGGCTGGTCGGCACGGAGCGGGTCCCCGCTGAATTCCAGCTGACGATCGACGCCACCGAGAAGGTGATCGGTTGCGAGACGGTCTGGAAGAATGACGACGAGATCGGGGCCCTGACCGATCTGATGGAATGATCGTCGCGTCTCGGGAGCGCGGCGAGGCGGCGGGCCGCGTCCCAGTGGCGGACGCTGTCTACCTCGCGGCACCCTGGTCGGGGACGGAGAGCGTATCCACCCGGCACTGATCGTCGAGCCCTGTTCGAAGGGGCGCGCGACGTCGGCATCCGCCCCGGGGAAGGCCCCTCAGCCGCGGGCGAGCGCCGCCTCGAACTCCTCGGCCGGGAGATGCGCACCACCGGTCGTCCAGATGACGTGGGTTGCGGCGGCGCGCGTCTCCGCCGGGATGATCTGTGCAAAACGTCCCGCCGCCGCGAAGCCGGCCGCCGCGGAAGGCTCCAGGCGGATACCCGCCTCCGTCCAGAGGATCTTGAGCCAACGATACAACGCATCGTCGGGGACCGTGACCACGGCCCGGACAAGCTTCTCGAGGGTGCGAGCGACCAGCATGGACGCGGAGGCGACCGCCAGCCCGTCGGCGGCGGTGCGATTGTCGAGACCGACATCGTAGACGCTCACCGGCCGTTCGAGCCCCGCCGCGAGCTGAACCAGCATGCAGGGCGACGCCACGGGCTCGACGAAGACCGGATGCACGGAATCACCGAACAGCAGCTTCAGGCCGAAGGCGACACCACCCGGCGCGCCTCCGACGCCACAGGGCAGATGGACGAACAGGGGATGGGCCGGTCCAACCGGGATCCCGGCTGCAGCGAGCTGCCGCTCCAGGTCGAGGGCCGCGGCCGCATAGCCCAGGAACAGCTCGACCGAATCCTCGTCGTCGACGAAATGCGCGTCGCCGCGTCCGGAATAAGCGTTGCGCGCCGCCGCGACCGCCGCACCGTAATCGCCGCGATGCTCGACCACGCGGGCGCCGAGTTCCCGCAAGCGTTCCTTCTTCCAGGCCTTGGCATCGTGCGACATGTGAACTTCCACCGCGAAGCCGAGCGCCCGTCCCATCAGTCCGACACTGAAGCCGAGATTGCCGGTGCTGCCGACCGCGATGATGTGACGGCCAAACAGGTCGCGAAATTCCGGGTCCGCGAAGGCCGCATAGGATCGGCTCTCGGCGAGAAGTCCGGCCTGCGCGGCCAGCGCCTCGGCGTAGGCCAGGACCTCGTAGACGCCGCCGCGTGCCTTGATGCAGCCCGTCACCGGCAATGCATGGTCCGCCTTGACCAGCACACGGCCCCCCGCTCCACACAGGATGGTGTCGGACAAGCCGGCCGCCAGCGGGATCAGCGGCGAATCGATCCGGCCTGACACCTCCTGCGGGAAGAGGCGCGTCAGCAACGGTGCGAAGCGCTGCCAGCGTGCCACCGCACCGTCGACGTCGGTTCTGCCCAGCGCCAGATCCGGGAGGACGGACGCACTGTCGGCCACCGCCGGGTTGATCCAGATCGCCGGACAGGCCTGCATGACCGCGACGGGGATGCGGCCGACCCAGGGGCTGTTCTGCATCTCGACGATCCCTGCCATGGCGTTTTGGATCCCGTTCGCTTCGGGCCGGTCCGACCTGCGCGAGGGTCGGTGACGCGGCCGCGTGTCTCCGCCCGGACTGCTTATCAGAGCCACCTGCCGTTCGGCATGCCCATCAGGCGCATGGTGGGTCTGGCTGGCGATCCGTTCGTCCTTTGCGCCCTCGTCGGGGCTGGCGCTGTCGCGGTGGCGGACATCCTGAGAAGGTCACCCAGACGCCGTCGCAGGGGGAGGCTTGTGTAGGAGGGAGACGATCCCGACGGACGGGAACGCCACGCCGGCCCTCTGAACCGCGCCGTCGATGCCGTCGGCGATCGTTCCGGCCCCGCGACGCTCCCGACGGGACTGCCGCTCCCCTGAGCCGCGCGACGGTCACGCGATCCGTTTTCGGGTGTGCGGGAGCACTTCGGCCCGCAAAGCTTGAGCTTACATCGGGATCACACCGCGAAGACAGTCGCGGATCCGATGGAGACTTCCAATGACCCTCACTGCGCGTCTCACCCTTGCCGCCGCCGCCGCCCTCGCAACCATCGCGGTCCTGGCCGGAACCTACGTCGAAGTCCTCGATCGTGCCCTGCCGATGCACTTCGTCTGAGCATGCAGATGCGAACCGAATGAGCGCCGCATCCCGGGTCGACGCCGGTAAGCGGCGTCGTCCCGGGATGCGGCGGGAGGAGACCGATGCGCCAGATCCTGTGGTCCGTATTCGACCGCGCGCTTTGGGCTGCCGATACGCTCGATGACATCCTCGTCCAAGCCGCCCTGAGCTTCGGCGCAGTCGCCCCGTTCGTGGCTGAGCCTTCCGGCGATCCTACCTTAACCACCGCCTCCGGCTCGGAGGGCTCCGCGGCCACATCGGACCGGGCATGACCGCAGATGTCTCGGACCGTCCATCGATCGGCCCCGTTACGATCGCGGGCTGCCGGCGCGCGTACGCGCCGCCGCAATGAACGCCGGTTCGGCGCAAGAGGCGCCTTAGGACGAAGGCTTTGAGCCGCTCCTGATCGCGAGGCGATCGGGAACGGTTCTAGCGCTTCGACGGGTTCGGTGCGGATTGATCGGTCTGCGGTTCCATCTTCGTGGCGTCGGGTTTCGTCGGTGTATTGTTCTGCGCCTGTTTGTCGTCGCAGGCCGCGAGGCCGATCAGCATGAATCCTACCAGCGAGAGACGACTGATCGACGGCATGGAATCTCCTTCTTGCAAATGCATGGAATGGGGCCGACAGCGTTCGGCGTTAGTGCCTGCGGAAGGCGCTGGCCCGGAGCCTGCGTCGTTCGGACCGGTGCTCCCGCCGCGTTGCGTCGGCGACGTCCACCGCGGCCAAAGCAGAGGGCAGCACCCGCAACCGATGCAATCCGGGGGACATTCATCAGTTCCGATTTGATCTCCCTCAGATGCCAGACGGTGCCGCCGGCAGCCCAGGTGCCGGGAAGCGCACCCCGACCGGCGAAGGCCAAGCCCGGCAGCCGGGACCTCACCCTTCAGCTTTCCGTCCACTCTGGGCGGCGGATCGCGGCGTCGCCGTTCAGCGGCACGGAGATGTCGGAAGCGGATCACAACGCGACCCGTTTGCCCCCGGCCTCAGCGCCCTGTGTATCCCACCACCGCCGCAGCCGACTTCAGACGCGCGAAGGCGTCGGCGTAGCGCTCGCGCAGGAAGGCGGCATCGGGCGGTATCCGAGAGGGACGAAGATTGTCCTCCGTATCGGACATCTTGATCAGCAGTGCCGCGAGATCACCCGATGCGATCAGGGCCGCAATCCGTTCCGAATAGGCGATCCGGCTGGCGGGCTTCGTGAGAAGCGTGACCGTTCTGATAATATCCGCCTCGAAACCGGCCGCCTGAAGATCTGTCGTCGTGCGTGACGTGTCCTCCAGCACATCGTGCAGGAGCGCCGCCTGCATCACTCGCATCGGGTCAATGTCGAGTCCGTCGCTGAGTCGGGCGTGACCGGCTCGGGCCAGGGCCGCGTTCGCAACGCGCTCCAGGTGCCGCATGCAGGGCTCGCCACACTTGTCGAGCTGACCGGCATGCGCGGTAAGGGCGAAGGTATGGGCATCGAAGATCGTCGGCACGCTGCCCTCTTGCGGCATCCACCGGACCGGATTGCCGTCGCTCCGGCTCCCAGCTCCGTGAAGTCCTTAACGCGCTGGGGTGTTCCCGACCGGCCCGCGTCAAAGAAGGCCGTGTCTTACCCGGGCCGTCGAAGCCGAGACGGTGCGGGTCCGGAAAATATCACGGATGCGCAGTCTTCGCGCGTCGGCCGAAAGTTATGACCGTTTGGACTATTGCCCAGCTCCTCGGAACTCGCCATCTCTTGTCTCTGTTCGGACAAGCGGCGAGTCGCACTTCAGGATTGAGCCCATGGCGTCCGTGACACTGGAGAAGCCGCTCGATGTCGGTGGGCCGCTCAGCCGGCGCGCCGCGGCTCTGGCCAACGTCCGATGGTTCCGTGCCCTGGCATGGCGGGCCCTTCGCGATGGAGGCCCGCGCGCCGAGTTGCGCGCCGCCAACGCACGGGCCGCCGCCCGGATCGTGCTTCGTCAGGCCAAACGCGACGCTTTGGTCGCCTGCTTGGCGCGTCAGGCTCTTGAAAGCCCCGGTGAACCGCTTCACCGAGCGCCTGATCGCCCCTCCCAGGGCGACACCGTCGCACCGTCGCGATAGCCTGTCACTCCGCCTCGTGCGGTCGGGATAGGAAGCACTGTCGTCGATCGTGTCATGGCGGCCCGGCGCTGCGTTATGCCTCGGCCGCCACGACGGGTCCCGCGATCGTTCCACCGCGAGACCCGAATGGTCGGCCGGGCGCTCTGCCCGGCCTCGTCTGAGATCTGGATCTCAGCGCTTGAACTTGCCGTCGTACTTGAATTCCGGCGCAGCCTTGAGCTGATCCTTGGAGGCTCCGATGACGGCCTTCCACTTCTTCGCGTCGGCGTCGTAGCCGATGGCGATCGAGCTCGGCGAAACCGCCACGTAGTGCTCGCCCATGCCGAGGAAGCCGCCCACCGAGACGATGTAGCCGACAAGCTTGTCGTGATTGATGGCCAGATCCTTGATCTCGCCCACCGTGTTGTTCTGCGCGTCGGTGACGTTGAGACCGATCAGGTTGTAGCTGAGCACGGCGTCCTGCGGGACAGCCTCGAATTTCGGCGCCACCGTCGCGGGCGCCTCGTTGGCGGCGAAGGCGGGACCGGCGAGTGTGGCGGCGGCGAGGGCTGTAAGGACGAGGCGGCGCATGAATAACTCCAGTGTCCCGGTATGGGTGGCTGGAAATGGACGATGACGCCGCATCGTTCCGCCCCCGCACGGAAATGTTAATGCGCGGAACATGGAGCCCTCGCGAGGTGCCCGCGCGGTCCGCGGATACCTGGTCGTGAGTCGCCCGTCGAACCCCTTGCGCAACTGTACTGACGCGTGACCGGGACAGAATGCCCGGCGGCGGCGGGATCGTTCCTGGCCCACCGGTGCCCGTCGCGGCAAGCGAAGGCCGACGTGGGTTTGCGGGAGACATGCATGGCAGACGCCTCGCTCGATCGGGCGCGGAGGTCGGCACCGGGCGCCTGGATGGATGGTCTCGTCGGGATCACCATCTTCAGCGCCTCGCTGGTCGCGACCCGGCTCGCCCTGACCGGCATGGACGCCCTGTTCCTCAGTGCGGCACGGGCGGCGCTCGCCGGCCTCGCCGGTGCGGCGGCCCTTCTGGCCCTGCGCCAAGCGCGCCCGCGCCGGGCCGACGTTCCGGCGCTCGCCATCGTGGCCGCGGGGGTCGTGGTCGGGTTTCCGCTGCTTACCGCCCTGGCCTTGCAGACCGTCGGTGCCGCGCATGGAACGGTGTTCCTCGGCCTGCTGCCCCTGGTCACCGCGCTGTTCGGTGCGCTGCGCTCGGGCGAACGGCCATCGCCCGTCTTCTGGTTGTTTTCGCTCACCGGTGCGCTCGTCACGGTCGCCTTCGCCGCGCGCGGCCTCGATGGACCGCCCGGTCCCGGGGATGGTTTCATGCTCGCGGCGATCGTGCTCTGCGGGCTCGGCTACGCCGAAGGCGGCGTCCTGGCGCGCCGGCTCGGCGGATGGCAGGTGATCGCCTGGGCCACGGTCCTGTCTCTGCCGGTGAGCGTGCCGCTGGCCCTGGCCCTCTGTCCGGCCGAGCCCGGGGCGATCCCGCTGCCGGCCTGGGCGGGCCTCGCCTACGTGGCGCTGTTCAGCATGCTGATCGGCTTCGTGTTCTGGTATCGGGCCCTGGCGCGCGGCGGCATCGCGGCGGTCGGCCAGCTCCAGTTGCTGCAGCCGTTCCTGGGCCTCGGCGTCGCCGCGCTGGTCCTCGGCGAGCGGATCGAGCCCGCCATGATCGGCGCCGCTCTGGCCGTGGCCGCCTGCGTAGCCCTGGCCCGGCGCTTCGCCTGAAAGCCGATCCGGCGCTCTCAGCCCGACTTGGCCACGACCTCGATGTCGCGGTCGAGGCCGCTCTCGACCTTGAATTCCCGCGTGTAGACCTGCCCGTCATGGCGCGCGATCAGGACGTAATCGCCCTCGGCGAGGGTCACCTGCGGGAACGCCCCGATGGCCTCGCGGATCGTGTCGCCGCCGGGGGTGAGAACCGAGAAGGCGGTGCCCGCGAAGGCCTCGGCCCCGGGAGCGGCCACGAGTTTCAGCGTGACGGTGGCGGCGCGGTGGTTGAGGGTCGCTTCCGTCACCTTGCCGTTCTCGACCCGGAGGTCTGCGCGCTGAATCGCGTTCGACTCACCATAGGTCGAGACCACGTGATACGTGCCCTCGGGAAGGCGCAGCAATTCGCCGGTCTTGATCCCGGAGCGGACGAGGCGGCCCTCGGAATTGGTCCCCACCGGCACGAAGACCGAGAACATCACTTGGCCGGGCGGGATCTTCTGGTCACCCACGGCGCCCGCAAGCTTCAGGGCGCCGGCGGCCACCCGCAGCGTATCGGTGGTCGGCTGGCCACCCATCACGAGCCGCTTCGAGGCGCTGGCGAAACCGTAGGTCACGGTCGCCACATAGGTGCCCGGGGCGAGGTTGAAATGCGGCTCCGCCTCGTTGGAACGGGCGACGATCGCGGGGCGGGTGCCGTCGCCCCGGTCCTCGTAGATGCGCCATGCCAGCCCCTGGCGCAGGGGTGTGCCCGGCCCGGACAGAAGCGCCGACAGGGACAGCTGCGCCTCCGGCTCGGCCGCCGGCAGGGATGGCGGCAGGTTCGGCGTGGTGATCGACGGCGAGGGGAGGGCGCCGCCGAGCCGGTTCTGGAACGGGTCCTGCTGGGCGGATGCGGGCAGCAGGCCGGCAGCGAGAATCGCCAGCGCCGTCGCGGCAAGCCTCATGCGCATCGGTTGGCCTCTCTCAACCCTTTGCCCCAGCTCGGACGCCGGATCGTCCGGGGCTGCCTGTGCCTCCGGACCATGGCGGTGGCAAGGCCGCACTTCCACCGGAGGCCCGCGCATGCCACATCCCCCACGGGACGCGATACCGGGACGGAGCGCATGACCGCCACCCTCGATCTGCTGAAGACCCGACGTTCGGTGCCGCCGCCGCTGCTGGACGAGCCGGGCCCGGATCGCGCGCAGCTGGAGGCAATCCTGACCGCGGCCTCCCGCGTGCCCGACCACGGCAAGCTCGCGCCCTGGCGCTTCATCGTGATCGGTGGGGAGGCGCGGTCGCGGGCGGGCGAGATCATTGCGTCGACCTTCGCGGCGGACAATCCGGACGCCTCGCCGGAGCGGCTCGCGCAGGAGCGGGCGCGCCTGACCCACGCGCCGGTGGTCGTCGCGGTGGTCTCGCGAGCTGGGCCGCATGTGAAGATCCCGGAATGGGAGCAGGTGCTCTCCGCCGGTGCCGCCACCATGAACCTCGTGATCGCGGCGAATGCCGCCGGTTTCGCGACCTCCTGGCTGACGGAATGGTTCGCCTACGACCGTCGCGTCCTCGACGCACTGGGCTTGGCGCCGACCGAGAAACTGGCGGGCTTCGTCCATATCGGCCGGGCGCGCGAGGTGCCCTCCGACCGGCCGCGGCCGGCGCTCGACGACATCGTCACCTACCTCTGAAGGGACCGGCCGTGCATTACGATCTCGCGCTGCCTCGGGAGGCGCGCGCCCTCCCGCACAATCCGCTCAAGGCCATCGTCGCGCCCCGGCCGATCGGCTGGATCAGCGCCATGAACCGTGCGGGCGCGGTGAACCTCGCGCCCTACTCGTTCTTCAACGCCGTGGCCGACAACATGGTCGCGTTCTCCTCCACGGGCCGCAAGGACGCGATGACCTTCGCCGAGGAGGGGCAGGAATTCGTCTGCAGTCTCGCGACCTGGGATCTGCGCGACGGGATGAACGATTCCTCGGCGCCGCTGCCGCGCGGAACGAGCGAGTTCGCCTTCGCCAAGCTGGAGACCGCGCCCTCGCATAAGGTTCGCCCACCGCGGGTGGCCGCCTCGCCGGCGGCGTTGGAATGCCGCTGGTTGCAGACCGTGCCGCTGGTCCCCCTCGAGGGCGGCGAGGCCGAGAATTTCCTGGTGATCGGCCAAGTCGTGTCGATCTATATCGATCCACGCTACGTGGTCGACGGCATGGTCGATACGGCGGCAATGCATCCGATCATGCGTGGCGGATACTTCGACTACTTCCACGTCACGGCCGACACCCGATTCCAGATGCGCCGGCCGAAGGGCGCCGGGGAGTTCACCGGGTCCTGAAACAGGATCGGGCCGCGCACCGTCGATTGAGGACTTGTTTACCATAGCGGGCGCAGGTTCGGACGGTCCCCACTCCCGTGCGCGCCCGGATGTTCCTGTTCACCACGCCGTCGAGCCCACCGGAGAGCCCGCCGCCCCAGGCGCGGTCCCTGCCGGCCGCGCCCGCCTCGGGTCCGGTCGTCCAGGCGATCCGTGACGGAGCGACGGCGAGCGGCGTCGGCTTCGACTATCTCCTCGCCACGGCGCGGCGTGAATCGGCCCTCGATCCCGCCGCCAAGGCGGGGACCTCCTCCGCCACCGGACTGTTCCAGTTCATCGAGCAAACCTGGCTCGGCGTGATGAAGAATGCCGGGCCGCGGCTCGGTCTGCAGGCCCAGGCCGAAGCCATCACCCGACAGTCGGACGGCACCTATACGGTCCCCGACGCGAGCCAGCGGCAGGCGATCCTCGACCTGCGCCGCGATCCCAAGATCTCCGCCACGCTGGCCGGCGCCCTGACCCAGCAGAATGCGGACGCCCTGACGAGCGCCCTCGGCCGCGAGCCGACCGCGGGCGACCTCTATGCGGCGCATGTGCTGGGCGCGAAGGGTGCCGCGGCCCTGATCTCGACGGCCCGCGCCTTCCCGGAGCGCGCCGCCGCACTCGACCTGCCGGAGGCGGCCGCCGCGAACCGGGCTCTGTTCTACGACCGCGCCGGACGGCCGCGCAGCGCTGCCGAACTGTATGCCAGCCTCTCGGCGGCCGCACAGGGCGCGGCCGCCACCGACCTGACCGGCCTGCGCCAGGATAACGCCGCCGCGCCGCAGGCCGTGTCGGCCTATGCCAGTGCAGCGACCGCGTTCGGCGGGAGCTCGGATCTGCGCAGCCTGTTCCAGACGGACCAGCGCGGTGCGGCGTCGGATGCCGCGGCGCGGCTCTGGCAGTCCCGCAACACCGCCGCGCCGACGCAGCACCCGGCGCCGACCTACTTCCCGCGCTCCGATTCGGAGCCGCCGTCGCGCGTCGCCGACGCGGAGCCTGCCGTCACGGGCGCACTTCCCGAGCCGGCGGCGACGCCCGCGGGCGCACCTCTTCTCAATCCGCCGCTGCCGCCCCGCCGACCCGCGGAACTTGCGGTCGCAGTGCCCATGCCCGGCGACAGGACCAGCCTGTTCGCCCCCCGGAGCGGTCGATGATCATCCGCGACTTCCTGGCCTGGACGCAGAATGCTTCGGCCGGAGGCCGGGCCGAGGCGACCGCGTCTCTGGCGCGGGCCTACCTGTACGGGGATCTCAACGCCGACGAGGCCTGGGAGGCCAAGACGGCGCTGCTCGCGCTCTTGGACGATCCATCGCCGCTGGTACGCCGGGCACTCGCCGAGACCTGCGCGGCCTCGGCACGGGCCCCGCGTCCCCTCGTGGTCGCCCTCTCCTGCGATGTGCCGGAGGTGGCGCGGCTGGTCCTGGCCCGATCCCCGGTCCTCACCGATGCCGATCTCGTGGATGCCGCGGCCCTCGGCGATGAGGCGACCCGCGCGGTGATCGCCGCCCGGCACCACCTGTCGCACGCGGTCTCGGGCGCCCTGGCCGAGATCGGCGAGACGGACACGCTGGTCGTTCTGGCGGCCAATCCGACGGCGAAGATCACGGCCGGCCGGTTGCTGCGCATGATCGAGCGGCGGGGAGACGAGGCGTCCCTGCGCGAGGCGCTGCTTGCCCGGGCCGACCTGCCGCCCGAGGTGCGCCATGCCCTCGGGATCGCGGTGGCACAGGCTCTCTCCGGGTTCGTCACGGACCGGGGCTGGCTCAGCGCCGAGCGTTGCGGCCGGATGAGCCGCGAGGCCGGCGAGCGCGTGGCCCTCGAGGCCTGCGAAGGACGGGGTGCGGCTGCGGTGTCGCGCCTCGTGACCCATCTGCGCACGACTAGGCAGCTGACGGCAGGGCTCGTTCTCCGAGCCGTGCTCTCCGGCCGGATCGACTTCGCCCTGGCCGCCCTGGCCGACCTCTCGGGTCAGGATCATGCCGCGATCGTCCGGGCCATGCGCGACCCGCGCCAGTTCGCGGACCTGCATGCCAGAGCCGGCCTTCCCGAACCGCTCCTGCCGGCGCTGCAGGCGGCGCTCTCCGCCTGGCAGGACCTCGCCGGCCGGGCGCTCCCCGCCCGGGGAACCGGTCTGTCGCGGCGGATCATCGAATGCGCCATCGAGGCCTGCGGCGATCTCTCGGATCCGCACATGCATCCGGTCATCACCCTGCTGACCCGCTACGAGGCCGAGGCCGCCCGGGACGAGGCCCGCGAGGCGGCCCGCACCATTGCCGCACAGGCGCTCGCCCGGGAAACGGCCCGCCGGGAGACCGAAGCCGCCGACGCCGCGTGGCGTGCTGCCTTGGAAAGCCAGCGCCGGACCGCCTTCGTGGCCGAGGCCGGTCCTGACGAAACCGTCATCGTCACAGCCGTTGCCAACGTGCCGGCTGTGGCCGAGCCGCTCAATCCCGTGGGGGCGATCCTCGACGCGTTGCCGGAGCAGATCCTGGCTTGGTACCGCACCGAGGAACTGGACCCGGCCACACAGGCCGCGACCGATCGGGTGCTCGACGGCCTCGGTGACAGCCTCCTCGACCATTTCCGCGCCAGCCAGGGTCGCGCCGAGCCGGATTCGGAGGAGGCGACCAGCGATCAGGCCGCGCGCATCGCCGCCTGATCGGACGACAGCGCCCGGCCTGGCCGTCGCCGCCTCGTCCTGGGCAAGCGCAGCGGCGGGCGGCACCGCTGCGCCTGGATCGCTCCGCACGGGAAGAGCTTCAGGACACGGCCTTGTCCGACGCAACCGGAGCCGCGCCCGGATCGGTGGGCGGCCGGGATCGCCGGCTTCCGGGGCCGGTCAGGCACGAGTCCGCAGTCAGGGCACGATCTCGGGCGGCATTCCACCCGGGATGCCCAGCGGCTCGTTGGCCGGCGGCACGTCGTCCGGCTCCGAGTCGGGGATGCCCAGGGGCTCCGGCAGCGGGGTTTGCTGCGGCTCCGGTGTTCGCGCGGGAGATGGCGGCGGGAAGCCGGTGTCAGGATCGCCAGGGTTGCCCGGGTTCGCCATCGGCGCACCTCCCGTCAGTGGCTCATCAGGCTGCAGACCGACGCGTCGGCCAGGAGGTCACGGGTCACGCCGCCGAAGAACCATTCTCGCAGACGGCTGTAGCCGTAGGCCCCGGTTACGATCAGGTCCGCATCGGCCTCGACAGCTGCCCTCTGCAGTTCCTCGGCCGCCGTCCAGCCCGATGCCGCGACTCGGCGCGGCACCGCCTTCACGTCGTGGAGGGCCAAGTACCGGGCGACATCCTCGATCTCTGACGCGTCCTCGCCATCGTTGACCCGCACCACCTCGACCGTCTCCGCACGCCTGAGCAACGGCATCGCGTCCCATACGGCCCTGCGGGTTTGCGGAGAGCTCTTCCACCCGACGACGATGCGCTTCGCCTCCATTCGCTCGACGCCGGGCGGTACGACGAGAACCGGACGGCCCAGCTCCATCAGAACGTCCCCGAGGTCGACCGCAGCCCCGAGGGACACTCCCTCGTTCTGCGCGTAGCGACCGACGACGACGAGATCTGCGGCCCGCGCCTGCTGCTCCAGAAAGCGGACGGGATGGTCGAGATCCGAGCGCCACTCGACGCGGTCGCTGCGGCAGGCGGCCTCCCGGAAGATCTGTTCGAAGCCTGCGAGTCTCGTGAGGGCGGCTTGGCGGATGTCCTCGATGGCCGAGCCCATGGGCACGGCGGTCTCGCCATAGCCCCGCGGATAATCCGGCACGCATGCGGCCACGCCGACGAGGCGCGTGCCCAGGCGATGCGCGAGATCCGCAGCGAGTCGTATGCGTTGCGCGGCGTGCAGCCCGTCATCGACCGCGACCATGAGGCTGGCGTACGACATGCGGATATCCTGCGACCGGGAACGGAATACCCACCCACAATGCGGTCGCGGTTTCCGCAGAGCCTTGATCCATCTCAAGACCCGGACGACCCAGCATCTTGCGCTGAATCAAGGCGACCACGCGCCTTCTGGGCCACCCGTCGTGTCTCGCTTTCGGCACGGGAAGGGGCGCCATGGGCTACGCGAACATCCTCGTCGCCCTCGACCTCAGCGAGGACGCTCCGGACCGGGTCAGCCTCGCCGCCGGATTGGCGCGGCGCTTCGAAGCGATCCTCACGGGTGCGGCCGCCCAGACGGTGCCTGTTCCCATCCTGGTGCGGGACCTCTGCGAGGCGGCCGACGACGTCGAGCAGAATGCGACCCGGGTCCGCGGAATCCTGCAACGGGCGCGCGACGTGTTCGAACACAGCGCCGGCAGCGAGCTGCGCACGATCTGGCACGCGGGCTTCGCCGATCCGCTGACGCATCTCGTCGAACAGGCGAGCACCGCCGACCTCGTCGTCGTGAGCCGGCAGGGGCCGGATGACCCGGACCCGGGTCCGCTCGGCGTGTCGCCGGGGCCCGTCCTGATGCAAGCCGGCCGGCCTGTCCTCATCGTGCCACCGCGGATCATCCATCTGAAGGCCGCGCGCATCGTCCTCGCCTGGAAGGACGGTCCCGAAGCGCGCCGGGCGATGTCGGCGGCGCTGCCCTTCTTCCGCGCGGCGGATCAGGTGCTCGTGGCGACCCGCGGCGAGGATCTGCGGGTCGGCAACGCCGAGGATCTGGCGGTTCACCTCGCCCGGCACGGCGTGAGCGCCACCGCCCACCACCTCCACGCCGCTGGCCCGGATGCCGACGCGATCATGCGGTTCGCCCTGGAGCAGGACGCCGACCTGGTCGTCATGGGTGCCTACGGTCATTCCCGCTTGCGGGAATGGATCTTCGGCGGCGTCACGCGCGATGTCCTCGACCGCGCACCCATCTGCAGCCTGATGTGTCACTGATGCGTCGGGGGCTGCTCTCCGTCGGCGTCGCCCTCGGCCTGGATCTGCTCTGCACCGGAGCGATCGGGGCGGAGGAATCCTCGGCGCCGCAGGGGCGGAAGTTTGCGCATGCGCATTGCGCAGGCTGCCACGCCATCGGCCTCCGGGGCGCGAGCCCGATGCGGGCGGCCCCGACCTTCAGGATGTTGGCCGAGCGCTTTCCCGTCGACGACCTCGCCGACGTCCTGATCGAGGGCGTCGAGCGGCGGCATCCGGCGATGCCGGACTTCCGGCTCGAACCGGATGATGCCGCCGACCTCACGGCTTACCTCAAGACGCTGAAACCGTGACGGCCGGTCGACGAATGCACGACCGTGCATCCCGGCCAATGCAGTGCGGATCGGATCGCGGCCGGGTTCAGAAGGCGTAAAAGTCGGTGCAATGCGCCGGCGGAAGGAGACCGGCGTAGCCCCAGATGCAATCGTCGTAGCGCCTCCAGCGCTGGAACCCGTCTGCCGCGCCCATCATCGGAACATGGGCGCCCGTGTCGAATCGGCCGCCGGCCATGGTCCGGCTTCGCACGCCGCCTTGGAAGGCGGCGCGATCGCGGTAGACCGACGCCCGGTCCCTGAAGCGGGGCGATCTTCGCACGGGGCCGCACGCGCAAGTCGATGTCCGACGCGCCTCGACATGCGCGAAGGGCAGGGCGCCGCTTCCGGGCCGCGCGAGCGCCGCGGTCGATCCGACCAGGACGGCGATGACGAGGACAGAGCGGAACATGACGCCTTCTTCCGGTCACCGGATGACGGCGCGGATCATAGACCCGCACCCCGACCGCGCGTTTGACGCGTGTCAACGGAATCTCATCCGGCGAGGGTCTCGCTGCGTGCGCGATCCGAGGACGCGCCGCCTCGGCAGGCCAAGCTCGTCGGTTCATACTCGAACACAGCATTTTCCCCGGTCGATCGCTGCATAGGCACATCCGATGCGGCGTTCCCGTGTTGATGAAGATCAAGCCGCCGCGGCGGGACACGGCTTATCTGAGTTGCGGATGCGGGTTGGAGCCCGGTCATTTCGCCGGCATCCCGGAGTCCTTCGTGGAGAACGTCGCGCGCCTGCCGAGCGAGCGGTTCGATCCGGTCGCGCAGCCCACCGGAGCCGCTGTCCTGGACATGGTCCGGTCGCTCCTGCTCGAACTGCACCCGGAGCGGGGCGCGACGATCGCGGTCGACCTCGACAGCGACCTCGAACGGGAGTTCGGCCTCGACAGCCTGGGGCGCGCGGAGCTGATCCTGAGGCTGTCGCGCAGCTTCCGGGTGTCGCTGCCGGAGAGGCTGATCGGCGAGGCAGCGACGCCGGCCGCGTTGCTGGCCGCGATCCAGGCTGCGGGCGCCGCGCGCGAGCCCTCGGCGGCGTCCCCGCCACCAGCCGCGCTGCCGACGGCGGCCGAGCCGCACCGGGCCACCACGTGGGCGGACGTGCTCGATTTCCACGTCCGCAATCACCCGGACCGCCCCCATCTTCGATTGCAACAGGAGGACGGGACCGAGACCGTTCTGACCTACGCGGCGCTCGACCGGCGTTCGCGTCAGGTCGCGGCCGGCCTCCTGAAGCTCGATCTCGCCTTCGGCGACCGGGTCGCCCTCATGCTGCCCACCGGGCCCGACTTCTTCCCGGCCTTCCTCGGCACGATCCTGGCGGGTGGGGGCCCGGTCCCGCTCTACCCGCCGTTCCGGCGCGCCCAGATCCAGGATCACCTGCAGCGTCAAGTCGGTATCCTGGCGAACGCTGCGCCGCAGATCCTGATCACCGATGCGGCGATCAAACCCTTCGCCTGGCTGCTGCGCGACGGCGTCGAGAGTTTGCGGGTCCTGACGACCACCGCGGATCTCGTGACGGAAGACGCTCTGGCGGCGGCCGTCCCGGCCACGGGGGCGGACCTTGCGCTGATCCAATACACCTCCGGCAGCACAGGCGATCCGAAGGGCGTGATGCTGACCCACGCCAACCTGCTCGCCAATGTCCGCGCCATGGGCGAAGCGGTGGCGGCCTCGTCGGCGGACGTCGTCGTGAGCTGGCTCCCTCTCTACCACGATATGGGATTGATCGGCTGCTGGCTGGGCAGCCTCTATTACGGTGCGCCGGCGGCGATCCTTTCACCCCTGGCCTTCCTGGCCGATCCGGGGCGCTGGCTCAGGACAATCCATCGCCAGCGCGGCACGATCTCGGCCGCCCCGAACTTCGCCTACGAGCTGTGTCTCAAGACCCTGCGGGACGAGGATCTCGCGGGGCTCGATCTCAGCTCGCTGCGCGTCCTGACCAACGGGGCCGAACCGGTCAGCCCGGACACGCTGGCCCGGTTCACTGAGCGCTTCGCGGCCTTCGGCCTCCGGCCGTCGGCCGTCACACCCGTCTACGGGCTCGCCGAATGCGCGGTCGGCCTCACCTTTCCGCCCCTCGGCCGGGGCCCGCGCATCGACTGGATCGACCGCGCAACGCTGTCGCGGAGCGGCGAGGCCCTGCCGGCCGAGCCTGGCGCTCCGGGGGCCGTCGCCTTCGCCGCCTGCGGGCATCCGTTGCGCGGCCATCAGATCCGGATCGTGGACGAGGCCGGGCGCGAGGTGCCGGAGCGCCGGGAGGGGCGGCTGCAGTTCAACGGTCCCTCCGCGACGACCGGCTACTTCCGGCGTCCGGAGATCACGCGCGCCCTGTTCGACGGAGCTTGGCTCGAGAGCGGCGACCTCGCCTATTTGGCGAGCGGCGACGTCTTCGTGACGGGGCGTACCAAGGACATCATCATCCGGGCCGGTCGGAAGATCCATCCGCACGAGCTGGAAGAGGTGGCGGGCGCGGTCGACGGCGTCCGAAAGGGCTGTGTCGCGGCCTTCGCGAGCCCCGACCCGAGAACCGGGACGGAGCGGCTGATCCTCGCCGCCGAGACGCGCCTCACCGACGCCGCGGCCCTGGAGGAGCTGCGCCGCACCCTGGCCCGGGAAGCGATGGGCGTGATCGAGCAGCCGCCCGACGTGATCGTCCTGTGTCCGCCCCGCACATTGCCGAAGACGTCGAGCGGGAAGATCCGTCGCGCGGCGACGCGGTCGCTCTACGCGGCAGGCGAACTCGGCCGGCCGGAAGCCGCCCTGCGGACGCAGCTGGTCCGGCTCGTCGTCGCGGGGGCCGCGGCGCGGCTGCGCCGTATCGGGCGGCTCTGGTCAGAGGCAGCCTACGCGGCCTCCTGGTGGGGCGTCCTCGTCGTCATCGGTGCCATCCTATGGCCGCTGGTGCTCGTCCTGCCGAAGCGCGCTTGGCGCTTCGGCGCCCTCCGGACGGGCCTGCGTGTCTTCTTCCGGGTCACGCGGACGCCGTTGACCGTATCGGGCGAGCCCGTCAGCCGCGGCGCCGTCATCGTCGCCAACCATGCGAGCTATCTCGACGGCGCCGTGCTGGCGGCCGTGCTGCCCGGGGCGCCGGTCTTCCTCGCCAAGCAGGAGCTGGCCCGTCAGCGCATCGCCGGGCCGTTCCTGCGGCGGCTGGGAACCGCCTTCGTCCACCGGGGTACCGCGGCGGGTATCGCCGATGCGGCGGCGATCGTCGGGCGCATCCGCGATGGCGAGCAGGTGGTCGCGTTCCCGGAGGGCACCTTTACCCGGACCCCGGGCCTCCTCGGCTTCCACCCCGGTGCGTTTCTGGATGCCTGCCGCGCGGGTGCCCCGATCGTGCCGGTCGCGATCACGGGCACGCGGTCGGCGCTGCGGGCCGATCAGTGGTTCCCCCGGCGGAGCGTGATCCACGTCCATATCGGAGCGCCGATCGCCCCGGACGGCGAGGATTTCCACGCCGCGATCCGCCTGCGCAATCGGGCGCGCGCGGCGATTCTCGCCCGCTGCAACGAGCCGGACCTCTCCCGGGAAGCGGTGCCGTCGCCCGTCGAGCCGGCTCCGGAATGATCATGTCGGGCCGCTCCGAGACACGGATCTGCGCAAAGCCGCCCGCGGAGGCCTCGACGGGCACGATCCCCAGCCTTCTGCGAGCCCAGGCAACCCGCCGGCCGACGGCGGTGGCCTACGTGGCACACGATCCTGCCGAGGGACGCTTCGCGGCGATCACATGGGCCGAGATGGCCGAGCGGGTCGCCGAACGGACGGCCGCCCTGGCCAGCGAGGCGCTCGAACCGAGCGCACGGGTCGCGCTCTGGCTGTCGAACGGGATCGAGTGGGTGGCGTTCGATCATGCGGCGCTCTCGCTCGGCCTCGTGGTGGTGCCGCTCTTTCCCGATGACGCTCCCGCCAACGCCGTCGAAATCCTGGCGGATTCCGGCGCCCGCATCGTCGTCGTCCGCACGGCGGCGCAATGGGAGAGCCTCGGGGATCGCGCCCAGCTGCGCACCGGAGTTCAGCGCGTGATCGCGCTCGAGGAGCCGCGAGGAACCCGACCTTCCGATCCGCGCCTGCAGAGCCTGCGGTTCTGGCTCGCAGGGGCGCGTGGATCCGTGCTGACTCCTGCCGGGCGCGACCCCGATGCCCTCGCGACGATCGTCTACACGTCGGGGACGACCGGTCGCCCGAAGGGCGTGATGCTCTCGCACCGCAATCTGCTGGCGGTCGCGCAGGCTGTTCTCGACCGCAACCCCGGCTCGGATCGGGACGTGTTCCTGTCCTATCTGCCCCTCGCCCACATCTTCGAGCGTGTGGTCGGGTGCTATCTGCCGCTGATCCTCGGAGCGCCCGTCGTGTTCGCACGATCGGTGGCGCATCTCCAGGAGGACCTCCTGTTCGCACGCCCGACCATCCTGCTGGTGGTCCCGAGCGTGCTGGAACGTCTGCGCCACAGCGTGACGGAACGGGCGGAGCGGACGCCGCCGACGCGCTGGCTGCTGCGCGCAGCCCTGGCCCAAGGCTGGGCGCTCTTCTTGGCCCGGCGGGACGGACGGCGGCTCGGCCTTGCCCGGACCGTACTCGGCCTCCTGCTGCGCAGCATGGTGGGGCGCCCCATCCGCCGCGCGTTCGGCGGTCGTTTGCGGCTCGCGGTCTCTGGAGGCGCCGTGCTTCCGGAGGATACCGCCCGGTTCTGCCTCAGCCTCGGTCTGCCCCTGGTCGAGGGATACGGCCTGACCGAGGCGGCCTCGGCGGTCACGGGATTCCGGCTCGGCGCCACGCGCCCGGGCCGGGTCGGCCCCGCACTCCCCGGAATGGAGATCCGCCTCGCGGCCTCGGGGGAAATCCTCGTGCGCTCGCCAGGCGTGATGCTCGGGTACTGGCGCCGTCCGAACCTCACGGGCGAGGTCCTGCGTGACGGATGGCTGTATACGGGCGATCTCGGCACGCTGCAGGACGGCGATCTGTGCATCACCGGCCGGCTGAAGCAGATGATGGTCCTGTCGACCGGCGAAAAGATCTCGCCGGAGGCCGTGGAGGCCGCGATCTTGCGCGATCCCCTGTTCCGTCAGGCCATGGTCCTGGGCGAGGGCGAAGCGCGGCTGTCGGTCCTGGCGGTGGTCGATGCGGCGATGTGGACGCAGCTTGCGCAGGATCTGGGTCTCGATCCCGCGGCGGAGGACGCCCTCGATGACGCGCGCGCCCGACGGGCCGCGCTCGATCGGATCGCCGCGGCGCTGCATGACGGACCCCGCGCTGCCAGGGTCCGGGCGGTGCGTCTGCTGCGGACGCCCTGGACTGTCGAGGACGGCCTCCTGACCCCCACGCTGAAGCTGCGCCGCGCCGTCCTCCTTGACCGGTTCGCCGGAACGGTGGCGGCCCTGCGCGGCGAGCCTGAACCGCCGCGCGCCTGAGCAAGTCTGGAATCGCCGACACGGTCCACCCCTGATGCGGCTCCGGTCCGCCGCTCAGTACTTGTCCGTCAGAACCGCCTCGATCCCGTAACGCACCAGACGATCGCGCGATCTGACGCCCGATCGGATGCGGTGGGCAACTTCGAAAGCGATATGATTCTCGACAAGATATCGCGGAATCATAGGAAACTCGGACAAGAATCCGGTTAATGCGTCGAGTGCCTCTCTGTGGGCTTCGACAGCGAGTCGAATATCCGATGGCGACATCGCGATCCTCCTCCTGGCTTGAGAGTTTGATGCCGGAGACGGATGCGGCAGCGTTGATCCTGATCAATGTGTGCCGCGGTCGACTGCTTCACCGCTTCGACAGACGAAGAGCGCCGCCAGCGCCACGATGGACAGGCTCTCGGTGTCGCGCGAACCGGAATGCTGAAGACGATGGCAACGTTGAAAAAGGCCCGCGGAATCGATCAGCCCGAACGCCGAGCCACGGCGATCGCGAATGCCAACTGGTTCCGGGCCCGTGCCCGCCAAGCGCTCCGCGAGGGCCATCCGGACAGCAGGCTGCGCGCCGGCCGAGCCCGGGTGGCCGCACGGCTCGTGCTCGAGCGAGCGCGACGCGAGGGCCTTCTGATGGATCAGGCGGCCGGCGCCGCCTGACCGGGAGCCGCGCGGCCCGCGCCGCCTCAGGAGGAACGCCATGACCGACAAGGATTTGCGCCGGGCGGTGCTCGACGAACTCGACTTCGACCCCAGCCTGGACGCCGGGGATATCGGCGTCGCCGTCTCCGAAGGGGTGGTGACGCTCACTGGCCATGTCGGCAGCTACGCCGAGAAGGTGGAGGCGGAGCGCGCCGTGCGCCGCGTCCGGGGTGTGCGCGCCATCGCGCAGGAGATCGCGGTCCGTTACGCCGACGCGAAGAAGGTGGCCGACGACCAGATCGCCGCCCGGGCGCTGGCGATCATCGACTGGTCTGTGCATCTCCCGAAGGACGCCATCCAGGTCACGGTGAGCGGCGGCTGGATCACCCTGACGGGCGCCGTGCCCTGGCGCTACCAGTCGAGATCCGCCGAGGCCGTCGTGCGGCAGCTCTCAGGGGTGCTTGGCGTCACCAACCGGATCGCGATCGAACCGCGCGTTCCACCTGGGGCGGTCAAGGACAAGATCCTGGAGGCGTTTCGGCGAAGCGCGCTGTTCGAAGCCGACGCGATCAAGGTCACCGTCTCGGGCGACCGGGTCATTCTGGAGGGTGCCGTGACGGCCCGGGCGGAGCGCGATGCGGCCGAGCGTGCCGCATGGTCGGTGCCGGGCGTGCGCGCCGTCGAGGACCGCATCGTAGCCATGGCCTGAGCGGACAAGATGAGATGCACCGCGGCGCGGATTCGAGATCGATCCTCGATCCCGGAGACGAACGCGCGCGGCACCGATCCGTCTGGCGGACGGAAAGACACGAAGTGTTCGGACCGGGGGGCCTGTCCCGTCGCGTGACAGATCGCGAGCCGCTGAGGCGCGGTTCCCGGTGTCCGATCAAGGATCGCGCCGGCCTTCGATTCGACTGGCGAAGGCCGGCGCAGGGAGGAACATCCCGGGTCGTCCGGCCAAGTCACGTTCGGCGCATCGCGATGACGCGCCGCGCGCAAAGATCGACATCGCGAAGTGAGACAGTGAATATGGTTTTTCAGCAAAGTTCTTGACTGATCCCCCGGCGAGCGGTGCGTCGTCTCACTCCGCCGGGGCCGGAGGAGAGATGCCGGTCACTTGGACGGAGGGCTCCTCACTCAGCCAGCGATACAGAATCCCGCCGAGAACCCCACCGAAGATCGGGGCGACCCAAAAAAGCCAGAGCTGGGTCAGGGCCCATCCGCCGACGAAGACCGCCGGTCCCGTGCTGCGCGCCGGGTTCACCGACAGGTTCGTGACCGGGATGCCGACGAGGTGGACGAGGGTCAGGCACAGCCCGATGGCCAGCGGCGCAAAGCCGACCGGGGCCTTGCCGTGCGTCGCGCCCATGATGACGAAGACGAACATCATGGTGAGCACGACCTCGGTCAGGAGGCAGGCGGTCAGCGCGTATTGCCCCGGCGAATGCGCGCCATAGCCGTTGGCGGCGAAGCCCTTCTCGACGGAGAAGGCCGGCGCGCCGCTGGCGATGGCGTAGAGCACAGCCGCGGCGACGAGGCCGCCGACGACCTGGGCGATGACGTAGGCCGGGATGTCGTGGGCCGGAAACCGGCCTCCGGCTGCGAGTCCGCAGGTCACCGCCGGATTGAGGTGGCAGCCCGAGATGTGCCCGGTGGCATAGGCCATGGTGACGACAGTCAGGCCGAAGGCGAGCGCGACGCCGAGGAGGCCAATTCCGACCTGCGGAAACGCGGCCGCGATGACGGCGCTCCCGCAGCCCGCGAAGGTGAGCCAGAACGTGCCAATGGCCTCGGCCGCGCACTTGCGGATATCCATGGAACCTCCTGCGGTCAGGCGAGGCGACATTTCCGTGGCCCGCCCGACCGAGCGGATCGGATTATCCAGGGCCGGACCGCATCCTGCCGCGAAGGGAGGGGCCCCGATTTGAGCTAGATCAATCCCGCATCTCGGGTCTGGTCGCCGGCACCGGTCTCTTCGGCGCGGCGCCTCGGTCGATCCGCCAGTCTCTCCCGTGCTGCGCAGGCCATGCCGAGCCGTCGATCGACGCCCGGGCCGTCGAGAACGGGGACCCGCGCCTTTGATTTGAATCAACGCCGTTCCGACCGAACGGGCGATTCAATCGGAAGTGATCGGACGGAATGGGGACAGCCTCCTCATCCACGGGTCCGACGGGAGGTGTCGTATGGGCGGAACGGTCACCTTTGGAACGCTGCAGACCGGAGCGGGGCGTGCCCGCGGATGGCTTCTCGCGGTCGGCAGCCTGCTGCTGATCCTCGGCATCGTGGGCCTCTTCATGGTGGTCAGCCTCACGATCGTCAGCACGCTCTGGTACGGCGTCCTCCTGATCGCGGCCGGGATCGCCGAGATCGCCGAGGCGCTCGCCAAGCCGTCGGAGGTCGAAGCGTGGCGATCCCGCGTCGTTCGGTTCTTCGCGGGCCTGCTCTACCTCGTCGGCGGTCTTTGGGCCGTCTTCCGCCCCCTCGAAGCGTCGCTCGCCCTCACGCTCGTCCTCGGGCTCACCCTGATCGCCTCCGGCGTGGCGCGCGCGCTCTGGGCCATCGTCCACACGACGCAGCTGTCGCGCGCCACGGTGATCCTGTTTGCCCTGCTCTCGATGCTCCTAGGCGCCGCCATCATCGCGCAATGGCCCTATTCGGGCCTGTGGGCGATCGGCCTCTTCGTGTCCTGCGACCTGATCGCCGCGGGACTGTCATGGGCGTGGATCGGCCTCTTCGGCCCGCCGCCGGTCGCGCCGGCGCTCGCATCGCCCGGAAGCGGGTCGGCGACCCGTTGAGCCGCATAGGCGAACGCCGATCTCCGTCGGCCGCGATGGGATCGGGTGGCGGAGCCAGGGACATCAGACCACGAGCCGGAGGATGGCAATGGAACCGATGCATCGTCGTGCCGTGCTGGGCAACCTGTCGTCCGCCGCCCTGGCGGCTGCGGGCCTGCTCATGGTGCCGGGTGCCGTCTACGCCGCGCCCCTGAGAATCGAGCCCCTCGACGATCCGAGCGGCGGCCCTGTCGAGAAAGCACAGGCCGTCGTCGTCGTCCCGCGGCGGCGGCGCCGCAGGGTCTGCTGGTGGCGACGCGGACGCCGGGTCTGCGCCTGGCGCTGACCGGTGCGCCGATGACCGGATCCGGCCGCCGCCGCCCGGCGACCCGGTCGTCCCACGGCAAGCCACCGCGTCCGGGATGGAGCAGACCGATGTCGACGCGCCGCGCCTTCATCAAGACTCTTCCCGCTGTCGGAGCCGCCTTCTCCGCAGCCGGATGCCTCCTGGCGGAAGCGCGTGCCGCGGGCGACGGGGAATCCCCGGCTGCATCCGCCGGTCCGGAGCACTTCCACCCGAAAGGCAAACCGCCGTCGTCGTTCACCCGCGCCGTGCTCCGGCAGGCCCGCACGCGCCTGCCTTTCGCGGACGACACGGATTTCGAGGAGCAGCGGCGCGGGCTGATCGCCCCCATGGCCGACGGGATCATCCGGGCCGACGATGGTCACGTGGCCTGGGACATGCAGCAGTTCCAGTTCTTGGAGCAGCAGGACGAATTCGACAGTATCCATCCATCTCTGCTGCGAATCTCGCGTCTCAACAACAATTACGGGCTCTACGAGGTCGTCCCCGGCATCTATCAGGTCCGGGGGTTCGATCTCTCGGACCTCACCATCGTGCGGGGACGGACGGGTTGGATCGTGTTCGACCCCCTCGTCAGCCAGGAGACCGCACGCGCCGCCTGGGCGCTGTTCCAGACGCATGTGGGCGAGGGGCGGCCGATCTCGGCCGTGATCTACTCGCATACGCATGGCGATCATTGGGGCGGCGTGCGCGGGATCCTCAAGGAGGAGGACGTGCGGTCCGGCGCCGTGCCGGTGATCGCGCCGGCCGATTTCCTCGTCCGTACCGTGGCGGAGAACGTCTACGCCGGCAACGCCATGAACCGGCGGCTGTTCTACCAGTACGGGCTGCTCCTGCCGGCGGCGCCGCACGGCTATGTCGGGCAGGGCCTGGGACAGCGCGTTTCGGCCGGCACCACAGGTCTGATCGCCCCGACGCGCTACGTGGAGAAGCCGATCGAGACCTTCGAGGTCGACGGCATCCCGATGGTCTTCCAGAATACCCCGAATACGGAAGCGCCGCGGGAGATGAACACCTACATCCCGGACCGGAAGGCGCTCTGGATGGCGGAGAACGTCATCGCATCAATGCACAACATCTACACCCTGCGTGGCGCGCCGGTGCGCGATCCGCTCAACTGGTCGAAATACATCAACGCGGCGCTGTACCGGTTCGGCCGGGAGGCCGAGGTGATGTTCGCCTCCCACCACTGGCCCCGCTGGGGCAATGCGCGGATCCAGGCGGTTCTGCGGGCGCAGCGCGACCTCTACGCCCACATGAACAATCAGGTGCTCCACCTCGCCAACCAGGGCGTGACGATCAACGAGATCCACAAGGTCTACGCGCTGCCGCAGAGCCTGCAGCAGACGTGGCATTGTCGCGGCTATCACGGGTCGCCGGAGCACAACAGCCGGGGCGTGATCCAGCGCTATCTCGGATTCTGGGATTGCAACCCGGCGACGCTGATCCCGCTCGCCCCGTCCGAGAGTGCCCCCCTCTACGTCGACATGATGGGCGGTGCGGAGGCGATCCTCGCCCGGGGAAAGCGGCTGCACGACGCGGGCCAGTATCTGCTGGCCCAGGAGATCGTGAACAAGCTCGTCCAGGCCGAGCCGCAGAACCAGGCCGCCAAGGACCTCCTCGCCGACATCTTCGAGCAGATCGGCTACCAGCAGGAGAATCCCGGCCTGCGCAACTGCTTCCTGGCTGGCGCCTACGAGCTGCGCTCCGGCATCCCGGAAGGCGCGACGGCCAGTTCGAGCAGCCCCGACGTGGTGCGGGCGATGCCGACCGAGCTCTTCCTGAACTTTCTCGGCATCCGCATGGACAGTCGCAAGGCGGAGGGGTTGCGCTTCACCATCAACCTGATCACGCCGGACAACAACGAGCGGTTCATCGTCGAATTGGAAAACGCGACGCTGACCAACATCGCGGGGTTCCAGGCCGAGAAGCCCGATCTCACCCTGACCATCAACCGGTCGGATCTCGAGCAGACGATGATCGGCGCCAAGACCCTGGAGGCGCAGATCGCCGACGGGACCGCGCAGGTCGAGGGCGACGCCGGCATCCTGAGCCGGCTGGCCGCCACGATGGTGACGTTCGACCCTCGGTTCGAGATCCTGCCCGGCACCAAGGTGCGCGGCGCCGCCAATCGCGTGCAGTCAGACCCGTATCGGGCCGATTCCGGCGAGGCGGTCGCCGAGTAGCCGGCGACCGCCACTCTTGCTCCGCAGCCGGTCGCGGTCCGGGATGGCCGCAGGGCGACGGAAGAGGTGCTCACGGGATGAGGGATGCGGTCCCATGTCGGATGAGGCGATCACGGCGGGCAGGCGGGGGCGGGATCCGGTCCTGATCGATCTGGCCCTGCAGGGCGGCGGCGCGCACGGCGCCTTCACATGGGGGGTCCTCGATCGCCTGCTCGAGGAGCCCTGGCTGAGCGTCGACGGCATTTCCGGGACGTCGGCCGGTGCCATGAACGCGGCCGTCCTCATCGACGGCTACGAGCGGGACGGCGCCTCCGGTGCGCGCGCGGCACTCCAGGCCTTCTGGGACGCCGTCTCGCGCGCGGCCCGGTTCAGCCCGCTGCAGCGTAGCCCGCTCGACGTGATACTGGGCCGCTGGACGCTCGATTCCGCGCCTCTGTATCTGGCCGCGGACCTGATGGCGCGGGTCTTCTCCCCGTATGACCTCAATCCGCACGACTTCAATCCGCTCAGACAGATCCTGGATTCGCGGCTGGATTTCGAGCGCATCGCACGGAGCCGGATCAAGCTCTTCGTCACCGCGACGGATGTTCATACGGGCCGGGGCCGGGTGTTCCGCAACGCCGAGGTCACGGCCGACGTGCTCCTCGCCTCGGCATGCCTGCCGACCCTGTTCCAGGCGGTTTGGATCGACGGTGCCTCCTACTGGGATGGAGGCTATTCCGGAAACCCGACGATCACCCCCCTGGTCCGCGAATGCGAGTCGCGCGATACGATCATCGTGCAGGTCAATCCGGTCGAGCGCAGGCAAGCGCCGACCTCGGCCCGGGAGATCCTCAACCGGCTCAACGAGATCTCCTTCAACGCGGTCCTGCTCAAGGAACTGCGGATGATGGCCTTGCTGCGGCAGGTCGCGCCCACGGACAATTCCGAGTGCGCACGATGGGCGGCCATGCGCATGCACCGCATCGCCAGCGACGTTGTCGCCGAGCTGGGCTCGTCCTCGAAGCTCAATGCGGAATGGGCATTCCTGACGATGCTTCGGGATGAGGGACGCCGGAGCGCCGCGACGTTCCTGACCGATCATGGGCCGGATCTGGGCCGGCGTCCGTCCTTCGACCTCGACCGACTGCTCGAAGGCGTCTGACGCAGCCGGAACGCCCCGTCGCGCATGACAGAGCTTGCTGAACTTGATCAAGATCACGGCGCCTATATTGATTTAAAACTTATATTTATTTGGTATAAATGCGGCATGTGTTCCATTTATCAGTCTTGCGCGTCGCAGATCGACGATATCTTGTCAGACTAAATGGGTCTCTGCCCAAGCCTCTTCAAACCGGTTCACGCGCATGATCGGCGCGGCACTTCGCAGTCGGACCGGCTCGATTCCGGGGGAGCGCCTTCACACCGAAGACCGCTCGTCGCATCCGGCCGGCCCCGGAAACGGCCCGGCGCCCACAGACAGAGGAGTGAACGCTAATGCACACGATCCGGGCTCTTCGCGCGGCGCTGGCCGCCTTACCCCTGTTGACCTTCGCGACGTTCGCGGACGCGACGGCCGCTGGCCCCACACCGGGCAAGGCGCTGGCCGGACCGACGGTGTCGGAAGCCAGGGTCACCATCGGCCGTCACAAGGCACTTCCGAAGAAGAAGCGTATCCATCGCGAGCGGAAGATGTAGGGGCGATCGAGCGACCGCAAATGCATGACTGACTTGACCGGCTGGCTTAGAACCGAACCGATCGAGAGCATCTGCCCGGTGCAAAGCCAGCCTGTCAGGGTATCGGGTTCGCGCCGAACGAGAAGTTTTGGCACGGGGCCACCGCGACCACGGCGATGACGCATGCCGCGATCCAAGGCTGGACGGCAAGGCCGGCCCTGAGATGGAGCGGGTCACCGAAGGACCGTATGCCGGGTCATGAGCTCGGGCCGCGCGTTCCGCAGTCAGCAACACGATGCCAAGAGCGTTCCATCGGATTTCCATTCAGCTGAGACGCTCGGCGCCCAGCGGCGCATGAAACAAGGCGTCGATGACCGCTCGTCCGTTCGGTTCAGCATAGCGCATATCCAGCCGCCATCGGCCCGCCGATCTCATTCGGACCCGCGTCGTCCGAGCCCAATCCGGTCCATCACCGCAACGTGAGAGCCGTGCATTCCATCGGGGATCGGACTGTGTCCATAGCGCCACACGTAACGTAACACTGTTACAAAGTTTGTCAGGCCCGTTGACCGGATGCGCGCCGGTGGCGAATATCGTCCAGCCAAGGTTCTTCGGGTCCCGGCCCGGAGCTAAGACGGGAATTCGGTGCGCTTTTCGGAGCGAATCCGAAGCTGCCCCCGCAACTGTGAGCGGCGAGCGCCTGCTACCGATGACCACTGGTGCTTGCACTGGGAAGGTCCGGCGGGCGCTTTGACCCGTGAGCCAGGAGACCTGCCTTCGGCACGATGACGTCCCTCGGGCGGGGTGCCCCGGCGGAGCGCGCGGTGTCGCCGTCTCGTGGGCGACGCTGCCCGTATCCCCGTGGCCTCCACCCGGCAACAGCGAGTGTGTGGTGGCGACCTCCGAACGTCCGTCTCTCGGCGAGCCTGCGCGGTTTTCAGCGCCATCAGCGCGTCGTCCGCGGACTCCGCATCGCGGTCGGCGGCTGGCGCTCGCCGCTGTCCTCTCGGCCGGGCTTCCGATCGAGGACGTGCGGGCGCAGGAGAGCGTGACGTTGGAGGAACTCTCGGTCGAGCAGGTCGGGGAGGGTGCCGGCCGCACGACGGCCTCCGGGCGCGGCACCATCGGCCTGATCGGCCCGACGCCGGGATACGGAGCGGGCACGGCCGTCAGCGCCACGCGCACCGCCACTCCGCAGATCGACGTGCCGGTGGCCGTCTCCGTGGCGCCGCGGGAGACGATCACCGACCTCGCCGCCACCCGCGTAGACCGGGCGTTCAACTATCTGCCCGGCGTCGCCCAGCAGAACAATTTCGGGGGGCTTTCGATCTTCAGTTACGCCATCCGTGGTGTGACGACCTCGGAGATCTACAAGAACGGTTTCCCCCTCAATCGCGGGACCCCGCCTCCGCCCGACGCGCAGAACATCGAACGCATCGAGGTGCTCAAGGGACCGGGGGCGGCCCTGTTGGGACGCAGCGATCCCGGCGGGCTCGTCAACCTCATCACCAAGCAACCCACCGCCGAACGGTTCGTCGAGTTCGGCAATCAGGTCGATTCGTTCGGTCTGACCCGCGGTACCATCGATGCCGGCGGTGCCCTGAACGCGGACGGGACGGTCCTCTATCGCTTCAATCTCGCCGCACAGGGGGCCGGCAGCTTCCGCGACTTCGTGGACAGCGACCGGCTGCTCGTGGCTCCAGTGGTGAGTTGGCAGGTCACGCCGGACACACGCGTCACGGTCGAGACCGAGTTCGTGAAGAACCGCATCGTCTTCGACCGCGGCGTGATCGCGCTCAACCGCCAGCTCGGCTTCCTGCCGCTCTCGCGGTTCCTCGGCGAGCCCGGTCAGAGCACCTACCAGAACAACAATTCGCTGCAGGTCCGCGTCGATCATCGCTTCGATGAGAACTGGCAGATGCGGCTCGCCGCTTACTTCAACACCGGCGATCTGGAAGGGGAATCGGCGGAAATCCGCGGAATCGCCGCCAACAACCGCACCGTCTTTCGCGACCGCAACGTGCGCGACTATCGCTGGGACGTGGCGGTCGGTCAGGCCGACCTGATCGGGCGGTTCGACACGGGCGGCATCGGCCACACGCTCCTCCTCGGCATGGACCGGGAGAGCACCGACAGCCGGACGGTCTATCTGCGCTCGAACTTCCGCACGAGCCCCTTCGCCCTCGACATCTATTCGCCGGTCTACGGACAGGCGCTGCCGCCGATCACCATCCCACGCAACAATCTCGAGCGCATCACCAATACCGGCCTCTATGCGCAGGACGAGATCGTCCTGAGCCCGGAATGGCGGGCGCTGATCGGCCTTCGGCTCGACATCTTCGAGCAGAGCTTCCGCGAGCGCGTGGTGCGCAGCCAAGTGGACCAGTCACGGGTCGCGGCCTCGCCCCGGGCGGGCCTCGTCTACCGGCCGATCCCGGAACTCGCCTTCTACACCAATGTCGGCACGAGCTTCCGACCGAATATCGGCACCGACGCCGCCGCCGTCACGCGCGGCACGGCGCTGCCGCCCGAGACCGGCCTCGGCTACGAGGTCGGTGCCAAGTCCGAATTGTTCGGCGGCAATTTGCTCCTCACCGCCGCCGCCTTCCGTGTGGAGCGGGAGAACGTGCTCACGCCCGACCCGGCGAATACCGGCTTCTCCCTCGCGGCCGGCGCCGTGCGCAGCCAGGGCTTCGAGCTGACGGCCCAGGGACAGATCACGCCGGAACTGAAGCTCCTGGCCGGCTACGTCTATGCCGATGCCCGGGTCACCAAGGACAACGTCCTTCCGGTCGGCGCCCCCCTGGTCAACGTGCCCCGCCACTCCGGCAGCCTGCTCGCGGTCTACGAGCCAGCGGGCGCGTGGCGCGGCTTCGGGATCGGCGGCGGCGTGCGCGGCGTGGGCGAGCGGGCGGGCGACGCGGCGGGGTCCGGCTTCACCCTGCCGGGCTTCATCGCGGTCGATGCGCTGGCCTATTACAAATTCGGGAACGCCCGCGTGGCGCTCAACATCGAGAATATATTCGACACCGATTACTACGAGAGTTCACTGAACGTATTCCGCGTCTATCCGGGCTCGCCTCGTCGCATCACGGGCTCCGTGACAGTGCGGTTCTGATGGCGGTTGAGCCGGTGTTGGCGCTCGGCCGCGTCGTCAAGCAGTTCGGAGGCAGGACCGCCCTCAGCGGTCTCGACCTCACCCTGCGCGCGGGTGAGGTCTATGCCCTGCTCGGTCCCAACGGTGCCGGAAAGACCACCACGATCAACCTCATCCTCGGCTTCCTGAAGGCCGATGCGGGGGAGGTCCGGGTCTGCGGGATCGATGCAGGGACGGATCCCATCGCTGCCCGGGCGCGCACCGCCTACATCCCGGAGCATGTGGCCCTGTATCCGGGGCAATCGGGATTGGAGAATCTCCGTTACTTCGCGACCCTCGCCGGTCTCGCGATCGATCGGGCGGAGGCCGAGACGCATCTCGCGGCGGCCGGCCTGGCGCCCGAGGCCTGGTCGCGGCCCGCCTCCGGCTATTCGAAGGGGATGCGCCAGAAGGTCGGCATCGCCATCGCGCTCGCGCGAAAGACCCGGCTGCTACTGCTCGACGAGCCGACATCCGGCCTCGACCCATCGGCGGCGGCGGCCTTCTCCGGGACGGTGCGGGCGGCGGCGGAGCGCGGCACGGCGGTGCTGATGGCGACCCACGACCTCTACCGCGTGCGCGAGATGGCCGACCGGGTCGGCGTGCTGGCAGGCGGGCGCGTCGCCGAGGAGATCGATCCGAGGCGCTACGCGCACACCGATCTGGAACGCCTCTACATCGCGCGCCTGTCGGGGGCGGTCACGTGAGGCGCGTCCGCGCGGAGTTGGCGCTGCTGTGGCGGGACGCGCGCGTCCGCTGGATCGGCGGCCTGCTCGTCCTGCTCCTGATGGTCACGGGCCTCGGCGCCTGGCAATCCGCCCGCGATTACGGTGCCGAGGTCGCGCGGGTTACGGCCGCAGAGCGGGCCCGCTGGCTCGGGCAGGATGCCAAGAACCCGCATTCCGCCGATCATTACGGCCTGTGGGTGTTTCGCCCGTCGTCGCCCCTCGCCATCCTCGATCCCGGCACCGAGCCCTATACGGGCCGGATGGTGCGGATCGAGGCGCACCTGTTCAACGATGCGGTCTACCGCGCCGTGCAGGATGCCGGCCCCTTCGACCGGGCCGGCCTCTCCGATGTCTCCGATGTCGTCGGCCTCGTCGTTCCCCTGGTGGCGCTTCTCCTCGGCTTTGCCGCCTTCGCGGCGGATCGCGAGCGCGGTACCCTGCGCCTCGCCCTCGGCAACGGCGCGCCGCCCATCCCACTCTTTGCCGCCCGCTTCACCGCACTGACCCTCGTCCTTACGGTCCTGGTCTGCCTGCCCCTCCTCACGCTCGGCGGCGTGGCCATCGCGAGCCTCGGCACCGCGGGTTGGCAGGCTTGGCCGCGCCTCCTCGTCTGGGTCGCGGTGCAGGCCCTCTACGGTGCCGTCTTCCTGCTCATCGCGATGATCGCCTCGTTGCTGGCCCGCACGGCGCGAGGAGCCTTGACGATCTCCCTCGCGGTCTGGATCGCGCTGTGCCTCGTCGCGCCACGGCTCGCGACTGCAGGCATGGAGATGCTCTCGCCCGCCCCGTCCTATCGCGAGACCCGGCTGCGGATCGACGGGGACCTGCGTCCCCATAAATCCGCCGAAGCCAGCGATGCGCGAGCGCAGGCGACGCTCGTCCGCTACGGCGTGAGCGATCCGCAGGAACTCCCGGTGGATCTGCGTGGCCTCATGATGGTGGAGAACGACCACCATGCCTTCGCGATCTACGACCGGGAACTCGGAGCCTTCTTCGCGGCCCTGGCGGCGCGGGATGCCGCGTTCGGCTGGGCGGGCCTGCTCTCGCCGCGCGTCGCCCTCCAGCGTGTGTCGGAAGGCCTTGCGGGGACCGATTTCGTTCAGCACGCCCATTTCGTCTGGTCTGCCGAGGCTTACCGGCGGGCGATCTCGGAGCGCATGAATGCAGAGATCCGCGACAACCCACAGCGCGACGGGCGCGCGATGCTGGCGGGGCCGGAATTGTGGCGCGCAATTCCGCCCTTTGCCTTTGCGCCCCTGCCGCTGTCGCGGTCCCTCGCCAAGATCCGGGTCCCGGCCCTCCTGCTCGGTCTGTGGCTGGCGCTGCTCGGCGCCGGGAGCATCCCCCTGATCCGCAGGCTGGCCCCGTGAGCCAATCGCGCTTTCTCCCACTGCTGAGGACCGAACTGCACCTGATCCTGCGCGAGCGGCTGACCTGGGCGATCCTCGCCGCGCTCCTGGCGGCCCTCTGCCTCGGGGGCCATACCGGTGCCCAGCGTGTGGCGGGCGAACGGGCCGCGATGGCGCAAGCCTCGGACGATGCCGCGCGCTCCCTTCGAGACGCTAAGGAGGCCGCCGCCCGCTACGCCGTGCCGCGTGCGATGACGGTCAATTACTGGCAGGATCCGACCCATGCCTTCGGCTACATGCACTACTTCCTCGCCGCCGACGCCGTGAAGCCGCCGACACCCCTGGCCGTGCTCTCTGCGGGGCAGAGCGAGATCCAACCCGCCGTCATGAAGACGAGCTTCGGCTTCAGCTCCGTCTTCGAGGACACGGCCTACGAACTGGGATCCGCCGCCGCGCTGAGGCTCGGGCCCTTCGACCTCGCCTTCGTCCTCATCTACCTCGTTCCCCTGGCGGTGATCGCCATCGCGGGAACGCGCCTTGCCGCCGAGCAGGATGCCGGGATCCTCCGCCTCATCGCGGCCCAGCCCGTACACCCCCGGATCGTCGCGGTCGCGAAGTTCGGCGCGGCAGCGCTCATCCTCGTCGCCGCCGTGATCGGGGGGACGGCGTTGGCCCTGGCGCTGGCGGGATGGCGGGACCTCCCTCCGGGCTGGGCCACGACCCTGGCCCTCTTGGCCACCGCGCTCTGCGCCTATGTCGTGCTCTGGGTCGCCGCCTGTGCCCTCGCCGCCAGCCTCTGGCGCGGGGCTGTGGCGTCGCTGACGATCCTCGTGCTGACCTGGGCCTGCGTGACCGTTGTCCTGCCGGCCCTCCTCGGTCTCGCGGTGGACAAACTGGCGCCGCCCCCCTCGCGGATCGCCGCCATCGACGCCAGCCGCCAAGTTCAGGATGCCTTCTACCGGGGCGACGAGGCGGCGAAAGTCACGGCCGCATGGCTGACGGCGCGGTTGCCCGGCACCACGGACCGACCCGACTTGCGCGAGACGCCGCAAATCAAGCGGCTGGCCCGGGATGCGTTCTACGAGACGACGCTCGCCCCCTACCGCGCAGGGATGCAGGCCCGCGCCGAGGGCGCCGCGGCCTGGAGCGCACGCCTGGCTCTTCTGTCTCCGGCGACGACGCTCGCCCTCGCGCTCGCCACGGCGGCGGGCACCGACGCCGCCCGCCACGCCGCCTTTCTCGCCGCAGCCTCCGAGTACCGCCGGAGCCTGCGCGCCTTCTTCGAACCGCGCATCCTGGCGCAGGAGGTGCGGCCGGCGGCTGTCTGCGCAGGCTGCCCGACGCGCCTCGATTTCGATGCCTACGATGCCGTGCCACGCTTTCCAACTGTGATCGCGGCAGACGCAGCGCGATGGCAGGCCGCGCTCAGTGCGCTCACCCTGTGGGGCGTGGCATTGGCTCTGGCCGGGCTGGCCTTCCGCCGCTTCGCGATATGGTCCGTATGAGCGCTGTCGCGACGTCGGCTGCCCGCCCGGATTTTGAGACGCGGCCCGGCGATGCAGAACTTCGAGCCGCGTCGCTTCGCGCGCATTGGTCCAGGCACGCGTCGAAGCGGCGACTGGCGGCTCTCGTGCGCGAGCGGCCGTACACCCCGGTGGGATTTGCCGGCGGATTGAGCCGTCGCGGCTTCTGCATGCTCCGCGGAGACACCGTCTGGACCCCGGCCGCGCGCCCAAATCTGCTTTGCCGTCTTGAGGACCAGTCGTGACGACCACGGACGTGAAGCGCCCGCCGCGCATCCTCTCGATCGACGCCTTACGCGGGCTGGTGATGCTCCTGATGCTCGTCGACCACGTGCGGGAGTTCTTCTACCTTCATGCGCAGGTCCGAGACCCCATGGATCTCGCCGCGACGCCGCCGGACCTGTTCCTGACGCGGGCGTCCTCGCACCTCTGCGCTCCGCTCTTCATCCTGCTCACCGGCCTTTCGGCCAGACTCTATGGGCAGAAGCACGGTCCGCGAGCGACCGCCGCCTTCCTGCTCAAGCGCGGGCTGCTCCTGATCCTGCTGGAAGTGACGCTCGTCAATGTCGCCTGGGCCGGCAGCTTCTGGCCGCCGATCCTTTATCTGCAGGTGATCTGGGTGATCGGCCTGTGCATGGTGGCGCTGGCCGCGTTGCTCTGGCTGCCGCGGGTTCTCCTCGTGACCGGAGCCCTGGCGCTCATGCTCGGTCACAACCTGCTCGACGGGCTCGTGCTTCAAGCGGGCGAGCCGGGCTACGTGCTCTGGTCCATCCTGCATCAGCGCGGGATGATCGCGTTGCCCTGGGGCGGCGTGGCCCGGACGTCGTACCCGCTCCTGCCGTGGATCGGCGTGATCGCGGCAGGCTACGCGCTCGGGCCGCTTTTCACGGGAGCGGTCGACGAAACGCGCCGTCGCGCCTGGCTCGTCGGGCTCGGGGCGGCCGCCCTCGTCGCCTTCCTCATCCTGCGCGCGCTCAACGGTTACGGCGAACCGGTGCCGTGGCAGCCCGGCCGCACGCCCCTCGCCACCGCGCTGTCCTTCGTCAATCTGACCAAGTACCCGCCGTCCGCCGATTTTCTGCTGCTGACGCTCGGGCTGGGCCTCTGCCTGCTGACGCTGTTCGAGGTGGTTCCGGCGCGGCTCGTCGGCTGGCTGCGCGTCTTCGGCGGCGCGCCGCTGTTCTTCTACCTGCTCCACCTTGCGCTCCTGCGTCTCCTGTATGATGGAGCCGCGACGGTCGGTCTGGTTGGGGCTTCAGGACGGGTCGAGGCTGGCTCACCGGCGGCGCTCTGGCTCATCGCCGCCGCTGTCAGCATTCCCCTTTGGGTGGCCTGCCGTTCGATGGTACGGCTGAAACGATCCGGGAGATGGCCGGCTCTGAGCTATCTCTGAGAGCACGAAGATCGTCTCAATTAGAGCAGAGAGCGGGACGACGGACGTCCCATTGGTGACGGATAACCCAACAGATGCGGGGGAGGGGCCTGGCCGGCATCGTCCGACGGCGCAGGGTCTGCACCGCGGGTCGCGATCCGGCGGCGGCCGCGTCTGCCAGTCCGACCGAGGATCGCAAGACGTGGGCAACCGCGACACCGAGCGCCTCGCCGAGACGGGGATCGGCCTGGTCGAGACCGAGGTGAACCATCGACGCGGGCCGTGGCGGATGCTGCTCTCGGCTGCCAGCGCGACAATCTCGGTCTTCACCACGCCCGACTTCGCGGAGCGAACGCGATCCGTTACTCAATTGAGGAATGTTCTCAAGACAAGAATCCGGCTGAAGCTGCGCGGCGTCTTGTGCGGGAATCGTCGAAGCACTGGTAGAATCGATCCTCGTGCCCACGCCGAACGCGAGGAGCGCAGATGAAGGGCTTCGGTTCGACGCCACATCCAGTCCGGAAAGACGCGCCAAGGGAGATTCGGCTCGACGTGGTGGCAGGCCTTACGGCTGCGGCCGTCGTCCTGCCCAAGGCGATGGCTTTCGCCACCGTGGCTGGACTGCCGGTAGCGGTCGGCCTCTATACGGCTTTCGTTCCCGCGCTCATCTACGGTCTTCTGGGCTCGTCCCGCGTGCTCAGCGTCAGCTCGACGACGACACTGGCCATCTTGACCGCGGCAGAACTCGGCAGCGTGGTCCCTGACGGCGATCCGGCGAAGCTCGTCACCGCGACGGCGACGCTGACGGCACTTGTCGGAACTCTGCTCCTCGCGGCCAGACTGCTGAAGCTGGGCTTCGTCGCCAGCTTCATCTCGCTGCCGGTGCTCACGGGCTTCAAGGCCGGCATCGGAGCCGTCATTCTGCTGGACCAAGCTCCCAAGCTCCTCGGGCTGCACGTCGCGAAACAGTCCTTCCTTGCGGACGTGGTGAGCCTCGTTCAGCACCTGCCCGCAACCTCCCTACCGACCCTGGCCGTCGCAGGGACCACGCTGACCGTGCTTGTCGGGATGGAATGGCTCAAGCCGCACGCGCCAGCCCCTCTGGTCACGGTGGCGGCTGCCCTCATTGCCTCATGGCTGCTGGATCTTGGCGCCGCGGGCGTGTCGACCGTCGGGACAATCCCGCAGGGCCTGCCCTCCTTGAGCTTGCCCGACCCAGCGCTCGCTCAAGCACTTCTGCCGGGCGCGATGGGCATCGCCCTGATGAGCTTCACGGAGAGCATCGCCGCGGCACGGGCGTTCGTGAGGCCCGGCGATCCGCCGCTGGATGCCAATCGCGAACTGGTCGCCACGGGCTTGGCGAACCTGGGGGGAGCCCTGCTCGGGGGCATGCCGGCCGGCGGCGGAACGTCTCAGACCGGTGTCGTCCGAGCCGCTGGCGGCAGGACACAAGTGGCCTCGCTCGTGACGGCCGGGGCGGCTCTCGCCACGATGCTGTTCCTGGCTCCGATCCTCAGTCTCCTGCCGCAGGCGACCCTCGCGGCGATCGTCATCGTCTACTCAGCCAGCCTCATTCAGCCGGAGGAGTTCCGGGCCATCTACAACGTACGGCACATGGAATTCCGCTGGGCGATTGTGGCGGCACTCGGCGTGCTCGTCTTTGGAACACTCCAGGGCATTGTCGTGGCGATCGTGCTCTCGCTCCTCGGCCTTGCCCTCCAGACCGCCCATCCGCGGGTCTCGATCATTGTCCGCAAGCGGGGGGCCGATGTCCTGCGCCCCCTGTCTCCGGAGCACCCCGACGACGAGACGTTCGAGGGCCTTCTGATCCTGCGTCCCGAAGGCCGCCTCTATTTCGCCAACGCGCAGAACGTGGCCGATCGGATCCGGGCGCTGGTCGCCGACCGTGCGCCACGCATCGTCGCCCTCGACCTCAGCCGTGTGCCAGACATCGAGTATTCGGCGCTGCAGATGCTGCAGGAGGGCGTACGGCGGACCGACGTGACGGTCTGGCTCGTGGACCTCAATCCGAGCGTCCTCGACATGGTGCGGCGCGCTGGCCTGGATCAGGAACTCGGTCCGGATCGCCTGCTGTTCAACACGCGGGCAGCCATCGCGCGATACAGGGAGCTTCATCCGCGTTCGGCGCCGGACTAGCGCTTCATCGGATCTGACCGGATCGTCAGAGTCGGAGCCTGCGGCCGCGGGAAAGTTGCGGCACTCGGCCGTGGAGAAGCGCCTGGGAACAGGCGTGTGATGGTGTCCCAGGAGGCGCTGATTCTGCGGGCTGCTTCGGCGCGTGGTCTGGCCGTGAGCGGGGCGAAGACGAGTCCGATCGGATTGAAGCCGAAAGAGTCGGCCGGTCGGTGGAGCAACCGTCCGCCGGCCGCCTCGATAGGCGCGCGAAGATCACCGACCTTGCGGGCGGGCCGATTGCCGAGGACGACCGGGTCACCGCGCTTGAGCGCGTGGGCGGCGAACAGCAGACGCTCCGTCTCGACGGCCGCCTGCACGCCGTAGCCGTCCATCCCCGTGCCCCTGCGAGTCGAGGTAAAGCTTCGGCAGCGTCGCGGGATGAATGTCGCGCAGGCCCGTCGCAGCCGGCGTCATGTCGGCGAGTTCAAGGACCGCGCGATCGCGCTCATCCGCGGACACATCCACGAGGCGAATTGGATCGGCCTCGGCCACTAGGCCCGGCTCGATCGCAGGCGTGCGACCTCGCGAGGCCCGATCTCGAGGTAGAAGCGGATCGCATCGTCGACCAGAGCGTCGGGCGTGACGCCCGCAGCCTTTGCGGCGCGCGTGATCTGGAGACCCAGCGCGAGATCGACGCGCAGGTCCGCACCCTGGCTGGGCGAAGCCGATGCGGGGGTCGCGGCAGGTATGGGCGCAGCATGGGTCCGCGATTCGAGTTTGCCCAGTTTCGCTTCGCGGCGGCCTCGGTGGACGAGAGCGTCGGCGCGCTCATTGAGACGGTCGCCGGCATGCCCCCGAACCCAGGTCCATTTCACGTCGCGCGCCGCGTTCAGTTCGTCGAGGCGCTTCATGAGGTCGACGTTCTTCACGTCACCCGTCGTCGTGCGCCAGCCTTTCGCCTTCCACCCGCGCATCCACTCGGTCACGGATTTGACGACGTACTGGCTGTCGCACCGCATCTCGATCGCGGCTCCGGCCGGGAAATGCTCGAGACCCTTGATCGCGGCCGTCAGCTCCATGCGGTTGTTGGTCGTCGTACCGGGTTCTCCGCCGCACAGCTCGACCGTGCCGTCCGGGGCCGCAACGACGACCCCCCAACCACCTGGCCCGGGGTTAGGGTCGCAACCGCCATCGGCATAAACGATCGTTCGCATCGTGGCGTCAGCCCTTCCGTTTGGTGTGGTCGATGGGAAGCCGCCATCCATGCCCGAACTCGGCTGACAAACGGTATACCCACCCCAGGCCGGTCCCGCTGGAGAGCTGCGAGCCGGGCAGCACACCTGTCGCCCCGGCCACGCCGCAGGCCGGGCCTGCGTGGCGCCCGTCAGCACGATCGCGGGGCTCGCAAATCCGCTGCTCCTCACGGAGCGGCCACCCTGCAGCGCTTAGATCAAAACCCGATGGGTTGGGCAATGGAAGGAGCCGCCTGCGACCCGAGCACGTCCTTGCGAACGACGCGCACCGCATCGAATGCGGTCACTCCGAGAGCCCTCCGCCCATCGGAGTCGATCGGTGGGCGCGGAGACGTCGGGGTCGTGGTCACCGGCATGCAGCACGGCTCTGCTTACCGAAGACGTCGCGGTCCACGGGGCGACCGCGCCGGTCCCCCGATGGGTCTCCGACGGACGCCGCGACCTGCGATGCGAAGTCGCGATAGGAGCGGCTTTCCGATCAGACGCTGCTGCCGGGCGGCGACGATGAGGCCGAACTTCTGGTAGCCGATCCGGAATTCCCTGGGCGCATTCTGGGCGCGGACGCCGGCCCCGAGGCAGAGGCCGGACTGCGCCCGCACCGAACCTCCGTCGTCCCGCAACCGTGGTCGGTCATGAATTCCGGACGGGGATCACGGAGCCGCGGTAGCGGCTGCGGATGAACGCCGCGACTTCGGCCGAGGTCAGCAGCGTTGCGAGACGCTGGATGCGGGGATCCTTCGCCAAACCCTCGGTCGTGACGAGGACGTTCGCATACGGATTGCCCTCGGCGCGTTCGAGGGCCAGCGCGTCCCGTGCGGGCTCCAGCCCCGCTTCCAGCGCGTAATTGCCGTTGATCACTGCGATCGCCACGTCATCGAGGGAGCGCGGCAATTGCGGAGGCGCGATCTCGACGAAACGGAAGTTCTTCGGATTCTCGAGGACGTCGTCCAAGGTCGCGTTCACGCCCGCGTCCTTCGCCCGCAGACGGATCAGGCCGTTGGCCTGAAGCAGCGACAAGCCTCGGCTGGTGTTGGACACGCTGTTCGACAGGGCGACGGTCCCGCCGGCCGGCACGTCCGCGAGCGACTTGGCCCGGCGGCTGTACAATCCCAGCGGCTCGATATGCACCGCCGCGACGACGGCGAAGCGCACCCCCATCGCGGCTTCCTCCGAACGGAGGAAGGGCACGTGCTGGAAGAAATTGGCGTCGGCGTCGCCGTCACGCAGCAGGGCGTTCGGGCGGAGATCGCCCGAGATCTCGATGGTCTTGAGCGGCAGGTCGGGGGCGAGCTTGTCGGCGACGAATTCGAGGATCTCCGCATGCGGTACGGACGAGGCCACGACACGCAGGGGAGCCGTCGCGGCGCGCGCCGGCGCCATGCTCAGGGCCAGCGCGCCAGACAGGAAAAGACGACGGGAGTATTGGGGCACGGCGCACGCTTCTCGAAGAAAATTCTTGAACGATAATGCTTATATTCTTATCGCTCTGCGCTCCGTGGCATCAAGAGTATCGACTGTCGAACTTTCGCATGTTGGTAGGTCTTGCTTCTCGTGTCGTCGGGAAGATCGAGAGCGGAATTCTCTCAGCCTGATGCTGCTGCACTTGATCATGCCGAAGCCGCGGCGTCCGTGGCGGCGAAGCGGCTCGCCGGCCGTGGCAGGCCGAGATGGTCGCGCAGGGTCGCGCCGGTATAGTCGCGGCGGAACAGGCCGCGCCGTTGGAGGATCGGGACGACCGCGTCCACGAAAGTCTCCAGACCATCCGGCAGCACGTCAGGCATCAGATTGAAGCCGTCCGCCGCGCCCGCGCGGAACCAGGCCTCGATGTCGTCGGCGATCGCCTCCGGCGTGCCCACGACGATGCGGTGGCCAACGCCGCCGCCCAGCGCCCGCAGGAGTTGGCGGACCGTCAGCCGGTCCCGGCGCGCGAGGGCGAGCGTGCCGAGGAACATCGTGTGGTTGGCGTCGGGCGGCAGGGGGAGCGGTTCCGGCAGGGGCTTGTCGAGCTCGAGCCGTGACGGGTCTCCGGATCAGCGGACGCGCGGCAGGATCTGTTCGGCGAAGCGGCGCATTTCGGCCTCGAAGGGCTGGAACTGCAGCATGAACAGGTCGATGCCGGCAGCGTGGAAGTCGCGGAGACGGCGGGCCACAGTCTCGTAGCTGCCCACCAGCCCGGCGGCGGTGCCGCCATTGGTGCCGACATGCCGGGAGGCGGCCGCATCGGTCTTGGCGAACATGACGCTCGCGGCATCGGTGCGGGCCCGGGTGTCGGCGCGCAGGGCCGCGTCGCGCTGGGCGAGGTCGAGGAGACGGTCCTGCTCGGCCTGCGCCTCCGCATCGGTCTCGCGGGCGATCACGAAGGCCGAGAGGCCGTAGCGCAGGGGGCCATTGGGGGCAGGGCGGCGGGCGACGTCTTCGATCAGCGCCGCGACCTCAGCGAGCGGCTGGCCGTTGATGAACCAGACATCGGCATGGTCGGCGGCGAGCGCCCGGGCGGGCTCGGATTCGCCGCCGAGATAGATCCTCGGCCGCGCCCGGAAGGTCCCGGCCGGGCGGAGCTGGTACTCCTCCACTTGGAAGTGCTGGCCCTGGAGGGTCACGCGCTCGCCGCGCATCAGCCGGTCCACGAGGCCGATCCACTCGCGGCCGTAGGCGTAGCGCTCGTCATGGGCCGGGAAGGGCAGCCCGGCTCGCTCGAACTCGGCCTTGTTCCAGGCATTCACGAGGTTCAGGGCGAAGCGGCCGCCGCTGATATGCTCGATCTGCAGCGCCATCTTGGCGAGCACCACGGGGTGGTAAAGCCCGGGCTTGATCGCCGCGATGATCTCGATGCGCCGGGTCAGGGCCGCCAGCGCCGCCGCTCCTGTCCAGGCCTCCAGCTGATCGCGCTGCGGATCGTAGGGGTTCATCGTGTGCTGCGCGACCAGCACCGCGTCGAAGCCCAGCGCCTCCGCCTCCAGCACCAAGGCCCGGTTGCGCTCCCAGCTGGCATCGTCCGGCTCGTCGGGATCATGGTGGGCGGCGCGGGAGCCGTGGACGGCGGCCCAGATGCCGAACCGGGGTGAACCCGTCATGGCGTCAGCCCCGGCCGGGAGGAATCGCGAAGATCGGCACGGCGGTGGCGTCGATCCGGCGGGGGATGAGTTTCGCCTCGTAGAACACGTCGGCGATGGCCTGCTGCTCGCCGAGCTGCGCCCGCTCCACCGGCTCGACGGCATAGGTGCGGCGGCTGTTGGCGGCGGCCACGACGGCGGGTGGCAGGTCGCCCCAGATCGGAGCCAGCAGCGCCACGGCCTCCACCGGGTTCGCCTTCATCCACGCTCCGGCCTCGGCGAGCGCGCGGTAGACGGTCGCCACCACCTCCGGCTGCGCGGCGGCGAAGCTATCGTTGACGAGGTAGTACCGGTGATAGCTCGTGAGCCCGCTGCCGTCGGCGATGACCCGCACAGGGCGCTTCGCCGCCGCGAAGGCCAGGAACGGATCCCAGATCGACCATGCATCGAGGCGGCCCTGCTCGAAGGCCACGGCCCCTTCCGGCGCCTGAAGATAGGCGGGCGTGATATCGCCGAGCGTGAGGCCGTCGCGCTTCAGCGCGGCGGCGAGCACGTAATGGCTGCCCGAGCCGCGCGAGACGCCGACCGTCTTGCCCTTCAGATCGGCGATGGTGCGGATCGGCGACTCGTCCGGCACGATGATCGCCTCGGCCGAAGGCGCCCCCCGCTCCCGGGCGTAGAAGGTGAGGGGCGCCTTGGCCGATTGGGTGAAGATCGGCACCGCATCGGCCACGTCGGCATGGATATCGACCGCGCCGGCATTCATCGGCTCGATCACGCTGGTGAACAGGTGCCAGGTCGGCGTGAAGCCCAGCGGAGCGAGCCGCTCGGCCAGCGTGCCCTTCACCTTGAGCACGGTGAACAGCACCGACGAGCGCTGCATGCTGATTTTCACATCGCGCGGCGCCGCGTGCACGGCAGGGGCACCGAGCGCGACGGCGGCCGCGCCGCCGAGTCCGGTGCGCAGGAGCGAGCGGCGGGAGGGCGCGATCCGCCAGAGGGTCTCGTCGGTCATCGAAGGCTCGCAACGCGGCAGGGAAAGAAGAGGGCGGCCCCGTATTGAAAGCCGCCCGGGGGCGCCGGATCAATGAAACGTGTTTTCGATTTGCCGTTGCAGCATGGCAGACCGTTCCTCGACGGGCGCTCGGAAAAGTATTCTTTCACTGTCGACGCCCGACAGTTCGGAATTCGGCGCCGATGATCGATATTTGTCGGATCACCTACGAATCATGGACCCGAAGAGGCAGCCTTTTCTCTCTGGGACGTTGAAGAAAATGAAAATCTCCGAAGCGCCTTTCTTGCAAGACCGAGTTTCCAAAAACGGATAGTGCAAGACCATTCGGCTTGAGATCCGGGAACAACTCACCGATTCCAGGGGCATCGCTGTCGGGCCGTCGGCCGGAATCGGGAAGTCGTGTTCATGTCTCAGACGGAAGCGGGCTGGGGTGCGGGGCCGAGCGGGCGCTACGAGGACCTCGCGGACCGGTTTCGGCCGGTCTTTGCCGAGATCCGCGCCACGGCGGTCGAGCGGGATCGGACCCGCCGACTGCCCCATGCCGAGATCGGCTGGCTGCGGGAGGCCAACTTCACCACGCTGCGCCTGGCGCCGTCCGAGGGCGGTCATGGCGCCAGCCTGTCGGAACTGTTCGCTCTGCTGATCGAGCTGTCGAGCGCGGATTCCAACGTCACCAATGCGCTGCGGGCGCATTTCGGCTTCACCGAGGATGCGCTCTGCTCGTCCTCGCCCGAATGGCGCGCGGCCTGGATCGGCCGGATCGGCGCGGGCGAGACGATCGGCAGCGGCGTCTCGGAGACGGGCCCCGCCAAGGTCGGCGCATTCGACACGGTGGTGCGCCAGCGTGACGGTGTCCGCGTTGTCGACGGCCGGAAGTTCTACACGACCGGCTCGCTGTTCGCGGACTACATCCACCTCTCGGCGGATGACGAGGCGGGCGGCCCGGTGACGGCGGCGGTGCCGGTGCGCGCGCCGGGGGTGACCATCGTCGACGACTGGGACGGGTTCGGGCAGTCGCTCACAGCCAGCGGCACCGCGACCTTCGAAGGCGTGGTGCTCGCCCCCGACCTGATCAAGCCTGATCCGGCCCGTTTCCCCTATGCGATGGCGTTCTTCCAGCTGGTTCATCTCGCGACGCTCGCCGGGATCGGCCGGGCGGCGGCTGACGACGTGGCACGGCTCGTGGCCGCGCGGACCCGCGTCTACAGCCACGGCAATGCCGGGCGGACGGCTGACGACCCGCAGATCCAGGCGGTGGTGGGGCGCGTGCGTGCCAACGCCTATGCGGCGGGCGCGATCGTCCTGAAGGTCGCGGAGGCCCTCCAGAGGGTCCACGACGCGCACCGGGCCGGATCGCCGGACGTGGAGCGTCAGGCGACGCTCGCCGATGTCGAGGTCAACCAAGCGGTCAGCGTGGTGACCGACCTGATCTTGAGCGCGACGACGAGCCTGTTCGACGCGCTGGGCGCCTCGGCGGTGAAGGTCGGGAACGGGCTCGACCGCTACTGGCGCAACGCCCGCACCATCGCCTCCCACAACCCGCGGATCTACCGGGACCGCTCCGTCGGCGCCTTCGCGATTTCCGGGGAAGCGCCGCCCCGGCAATACCGGGTCGGCTCGGCGTGAGGGGGCGACGGGTATGGCACGCCGCGACCGCATGCGCCTGGGCGCGTTCCTGTATCCCGGCGGCCACCACGTCGCCGCGTGGCGGCATCCGTCGTCCCAGCCCGATGCCGGGATCAACGCCCCCCATTACCGGCAGATCGCCCGGACCGCGGAGGCCGCGAAGTTCGATCTGCTCTTCCTCGCGGACGGCGTCAGCATTCGCGGGGACGATCTCGACGCCCTGAGCCGCACGGCGATCCGCTATGTCGGCCAGTTCGAGCCCCTGACGCTGCTGTCCCACCTGTCGGCGGTCACCGAGCGCATCGGGCTCGTGGCGACCGCCTCCACGACCTACAACGAGCCGTTCCATGTCGCGCGGAAGTTTGCCTCGCTCGATCACCTGAGCGGCGGCCGGGCGGGCTGGAACCTCGTCACCTCCGCCGATCCGCGCGAGGCTTGGAACTTCAGCCGCGAGAGCCATCTCGCCCACGCCAACCGCTACGCCCGAGCGGAGGAATTCGTGGACGTCGTCCGCGGCCTCTGGGATTCCTACGCGGACGACGCCTTCGTGCGCGACCGCGAGACCGGCCGCTTCTTCGACCCGGACAAGCTAGGCCTGCTCGCGCACGCGGGCGCGCATTTCTCGGTGAGGGGGCCGCTCAACGTCCCCCGGCCGCCGCAGGGGCATCCCGTGGTGGTTCAGGCCGGCTCTTCGGAGGCGGGCAAAGCCCTCGCCGCCCGCACCGCCGAAGTGATCTTCACCGCCCAGCAGACCCTGGAGGACGCGGTGGATTTCTACGGCGACGTGAAGCATCGGATGGCACGCCACGGCCGCAACCCCGACCACCTCAAGATCATGCCGGGCGCCTTCCCCGTCGTGGGCCGGACGGAGGCCGAGGCGCAGGACAAATTCGCGTCCCTGCAGGAGCTGATTCATCCGGTGGTCGGCCGCGCGCTCTTGCAGCAGCTCATCGGCGCCGATCTCTCCGCCTACGCGGACGATGCCCTCGTGCCGGATCTTCCGGAGACCGACGGCGGCAAGAGCCGTCAGGATCTCTTCCTCCGTCTCGCCCGCCGCGAAGGGCTGACGATCCGCGCATTGTACCTGCGGGCCGCCAGCGCCCGTGGACATTGGACGATCGTCGGCACGCCGGCGCAGATCGCGGACGCCCTGCAGGAGCGCTTCGAGGCTTATGGCGCGGATGGCTTCAACATCATGCCGCCGACCCTGCCCGGAGGCCTCGACGATTTCGTTTCCCTGGTGATCCCCGAACTGCGCCGAAGGGGCCTGTTCCGGGAGGCATACGAGGGGACGACCCTGCGGGAGAATCTCGGCCTGCCGCGTCCCGCCGACCCGTTCTCCACGCTGCACGCCGCGTCCGACCGGGGAGCGGCATGACCGTGCCCCGGCCGCAAGCGCCTTCGACTTCGGATCGCACGGCCATGCCCGACGACGACACCGATATCCCCGCCCGGCGGCGCTTTCTGAAGGGCGGTGTCGCCGCCGTTGCCGGTTTGGTGGCCGGACACCTGATTGATCAGGGCGACCGTTGGGTTCGCAACGACGAGGTCCCGAGATGTCCGGGCGCGCCGCCGGGATCCTGTCCTGACAGACGTCGCGCCAGTCGGTCGGCCTGGTTCCGGTCAGGGACGTGAAGCGGATCGATCTCGCCCCGGAACCGTGCCGGCTTCGGGGGACGTTTCCGCCCCTCGCCGTTCAGCCGAATGGAGCGCAAACCCGGATGCCCGGTCTTGCGGGCTTCGGCGATCCGGCGTGCGTTGGTCTGGCCGGAAGTCAAACGTCCGCCTTGCAGAGGGCGCGCTGCACAAGCGGACGAGCTCCAACCGATCCATGTCGGGCATGCGGAAAACCGCCTGGGCTTCCCGAAAGCGGGGGGATCGAGCCTCCGCGGGCGCCCAGGACGGCGTCTTCCACCCGAGGTCGGGAAGCATCGCTTCCCGACTGGGCCGAGGGTGCTGACAAACTTACTTCAGGCGCGCGGCAGCCCAGGCTATGTGGTCGGCCATGAAGGTCGAGATGAAGAAGTAGGAGTGGTCGTAGCCCTCGCGCATGTTCAGCGTCAGCGCGATGCCGGCCTTCTTGCAGGCCTCCTCAAGCAGCCAGGGGCGCAGACCGTCCTGAAGGAAGCTGTCGGCGGTGCCCTGATCCACCAGGATCTCGGGGAAGCGCTTGCCGTCCTCGATCAGCGCGGTGGCGTCGTGGGCGCGCCAGGCGGCCGGGTCGGACCCGAGGTACTTCTCGAAGGCAGGCTTCGACCAGCCGGCCGTGGACGGCTGTGCGATCGGCGCGAATGCGGAGCAGGACTTAAAGCGCTCCGGGTAGGTCAGCGCGATGGTGAGCGCTCCGTGGCCGCCCATGGAATGGCCGAAGATACCCTGGCGCGACAGATCGGCGGGGAATTCCCGCGCGATCAGGGCCGGCAACTCCTCAGTCACGTAGCTCCACATCTTGTAGTTCTTCGCATAGGGCGCCTCGGTGGCGTCCAGATAGAAACCGGCACCGGAGCCGAACTGCCAGTTGCCCTCTTCGTCCGGGATCCCGGGACCGCGCGGGCTGGTATCCGGAGCCACGACGATCACACCATGATCGGCTGCCGCCTTGCGATACTCACCCTTGTCCATGACGTTGGCGTGCGTGCAGGTCAGCCCGGACAGGTACCACAGCACCGGGACTGGTCCCTTCTCGGCCTGGGGCGGCACGAACACCGCGAAGGTCATCGGGCATCCGGTGGTCTGCGCGTCGTGCTTGTAGACGCCCTGCGTGCCGCCGTGGGCGCGGGCCTTCGAGACGGTTTCCATCAGCTGTGATCTCCTGCTCGGGCGCCGAGAGCCCCGCTCGGGGGCCGGATCGCGGGCACCGGGGCTCCGGGAATGCGGGGGCGTGCGTGGGGCTCCCCGACCTCGCAGGCGGGGGAGCCCCGGATCTGTCTTCCTTAGTAGACGACCACGGAGCGGATCGACTTGCCCTCGTGCATGAGGTCGAAGCCGTGGTTGATCTCCTCCAGCGGCATGGTGTGGGTGATCAGATCGTCGATGTTGATCTTACCCTCCATGTACCAGTCGACGATCTTCGGCACGTCCGTGCGTCCGCGCGCGCCGCCGAACGCCGAACCCTTCCAGACGCGGCCGGTGACGAGCTGGAACGGACGGGTCGAGATCTCGCGGCCGGCTTCCGCCACGCCGATGACGATCGACTCGCCCCAGCCGCGATGGCAGCACTCGAGGGCCTGGCGCATCACGTGGACGTTGCCGGTGCAGTCGAAGGAGAAATCGGCGCCGCCGCCGGTGAGATCGACGATGGCCTGAACCACTTTGTCGGTGCCGACCTCGTTCGGATTGATGAAGTCGGTCATGCCGAATTTGCGGGCCATGGCCTGCTTCTCCGGGTTGATGTCGACGCCGATGATCTTGTCGGCACCGACCATCCGGGCGGCCTGGAGCACGTTGAGGCCGATGCCGCCGAGACCGAACACCACCACGTTGGCGCCCGGCCAGACCTTGGCGGTGTAGATCACTGCGCCGATCCCGGTGGTCACGCCGCAGCCGATGTAGCAGATCTTGTCGAAGGGGGCGTCTTCGCGAATCTTGGCCAGCGCGATGGCGGGCAGGACCGTGAAGTTCGAGAAGGTCGAGCAGCCCATGTAGTGGAACACGGTGCTCGAACCGCCCGGGCTGCCGCCGGTGGAGACGCAGGAGAAGCGGCTCGTGCCGTCCGGCATCACGCCCTGGCCCTGGGTCGCCCGGATCGCGGTGCACAGGTTGGTGCGCTGGGACAGGCAGGACTTACAGTTGCGGCATTCCGGCGTGTAGAGCGGGATGACATGGTCGCCGGGCTTCAGCGTGGTGACGCCGGCGCCGACCTCGCGGACGATGCCCGCGCCCTCATGGCCGAGGATCGCCGGGAACTTGCCCTCGGAATCGAGGCCCGACAGCGTGTAGGCGTCGGTGTGGCAGATCCCAGTGGCCATCAGCTCGACGAGAACCTCGCCGGCCTTGGGCCCCTCGATGTCGATGGTCTCGATCGTGAGAGGCTTCTTGGCCTCCCACGCGACAGCCGCGCGCGTCTTCATCACAAGTTCCTGTTGTCTGGACGATCACGGACGGCGCCGAACTGCCGACTCTTCGGTGCGCCTCGCTCATGGGCGGCGCACCGAACGGTCCGGAAATCTGGTGCGTGTGTGATGCTTCTGGCGCTCGGATGCAACGTCTGCGTCCGCATTTTGACCCTGGCGTCCCGGTTCCGGCAGATCCGGGGAATGGGTCGCATCTGCATCCTGCATGGCGTGCGCCGACTGCGACGGTTGCACCAGGTCCGTCGCCGACGGGACCACACGGCTTGGCCGAAATCGACCCGTGGCTGTCCCCGACTCCGCTCGGCCATGCCCACGGTGCTGACGGGATCCGGACGCGCGCTGATCGGCGATCCTGTCCTGGGACGATATGGGCACGACCGTCGCCCGGAGTCGCACGCGTCACGCGCCGCGTGAATCTCCTGTCCGCGTCGGTGCATGAGGGGTGCCCGTCACGGTCCGCCAGCGTGGGCGGGCCCAGCTCCATGCGTGAGACGACTCCGATCTCTCATCCACGGAATGGGATTCGGGCTCGCGGGAGGCCTGAGCCGACCTCTTCACCGCGGTCGTCGCGCGACAATGCCACGCTATCGGCGTCCCGCGCGGGCGGATACCGAAGCCAAACGCATCGGTGAGTGGACACGCTCCGTCGCCGCCCGCAGATTCGTCCGCCCTCCCAGGCGCCCGACGCCCGACCTCTCCCTGATCGATCCTCGTATGATCCATACCGGCTACAGCCCGGCCCTTGTGGCGCTCTCCATCGTGATCGCGGTGTTCGCATCCTATGCGGCGCTCGACCTCGGAGCGCGCATCCGCCAGCCCGATTCCGGTCCGCGCTGGGCCTGGGCCGCAGCCGCCGCGTGCGCCATGGGCGGTGGCATCTGGGCCATGCATTTCGTCGGGATGCTTGCCTTCGAGATGGGCATGCCGGCGCGGTACGACCTCGGCACGACCGTCCTGTCGCTGTTGATCGCTGTGGGCAGCACGGCCGCGGCCTTTGCCTGGGTGGCGCGGGAAGGCATCGCCACCGCTCCGCTGCTCGTCGCGGGCTCGGCGATGGGCCTGGGCGTGGCGGCCATGCACTATACCGGCATGGCCGCGATGCGGGTCCCGGGGAACCTGGCCTACGACCCGCGCATCGTCGCGGCGTCGGTCGCCATCGCCGTCACCGCATCGACCGCCGCGCTGTGGCTCACCTTCCGGCGCAACCGCCCCTGGCAGAGGCTCATGGCCGCCGGCGTCATGGGGCTGGCGGTCGCCGGCATGCACTACACCGGCATGGCCGCCGCGACCTTTACAGCCGAGGAGGCGGGTGCTCACCCGGCCCACGCGGCCATCCTGTCCACCGGTCAGCAGGATCTCGCCCTGGCGGTGGCCGGTATCACCTTCGTCGTCCTGTTCCTGGCGATGATGGCGGGTTCGTTCGACCAGCGGCGCACCCAGCGGCGTTTACACGTCAGCGAAGCGCGCTTCCGCTCCGCGGTTCGGGCCGTCGATGGCGTGATGTGGACGACGAACGCTGCCGGTGACTTCATCGAGGAGCAGCCGGGCTGGGAGCAGATCACGGGCCATACCTTCGCTGAGTATCGCGGTCGCGGCTGGGCGAAAGCGATCCACCCGGAGGATTTCCCCGAGACGAACCGGATCTGGCAGGAGGCGTCCCGGACGGGCGGCGCCTACGCCGTGGAACACCGCGTCCGCGCATCGGATGGCAGCTGGCGGCACTACGCGGTGCGCGCCGTGCCCGTGCGGGATGCGGACGGGGCGATCCGCGAATGGGTCGGCGTCCACGCGGATGTCAGCGCCCGTCACGCCCACGAGGCCGCCTTGCGGGATGCCCGGGATGCGGCCGAAGCCGCCAACCGCGCCAAGAGCGCGTTCCTCGCCAACATGAGCCACGAGCTGCGCACGCCGCTCTCGGCGGTCATCGGCTACGCCGAGATGCTTCAGGAGGAGGCGGAGGATCTCGGGCAGGACACGTTCCAGGCCGATCTCGGAAAGATCCGCTCGAACGCCCAGCACCTTCTCGGGCTGATCAACGACGTCCTCGACCTCTCGAAGGTCGAGGCCGAGAAGATGGACGTCCTGGCCGAGGACGTCGCCGTCGAGGCCTTCGTGCGAGACGCCGCCGCGACCGTCGAGGGTCTCGTGGCCAAGAAGGGCAACCGCCTCGTCCTCGACCTTGCTCCGGACCTCGGCCATGCACAGACCGACGCGGTGAAACTGCGCCAGTGCCTGTTCAATCTGCTCGGCAACGCCGCCAAGTTCACCGAGGGCGGGACCGTGACGTTGCGGGTCCGGCGCGAGCCCGGACCCCACGGTGACCGGCTGACCTTCGCCGTGTCGGATACCGGCATCGGCATGACGCCCGAGCAGCTCGCCGGGCTGTTCCAGAGGTTCGTGCAGGCCGACGAATCGACGACGCGCAAGTACGGCGGCACGGGACTGGGCTTGGCCCTGACCAAGGCCTTCGCCAATCTGATGGGCGGCGACGTCTCCGCGGACAGCGCCGAAGGTCGGGGCACGACCTTCACCCTCACACTGCCGGCGACGATGCCCGGGCCCGAGATCGCGGATGGGCATCCTCCGGCCCTTCACGGTGGCACGGCGGACGGCACGCGCGGTCTGGTTCTGGTCGTCGACGACGAGTCCAGCCAGCGCGAGCTGATGATCCGCTTCCTGGCCCGCCAGGGCTTTGCGGCCCAGGCTGCGGTCGACGGACGGTCGGGTCTCGAACTCGCACGCCAGTTGCAGCCCGTCGCGGTGCTGCTCGACGTGATGATGCCGGAGATGGACGGCTGGGCCGTGCTGGCCGCGCTGAAGCGCGACGAGGCCACCCGCGACATCCCGGTGATCATGGTCAGCTTCGTGGCCGATGCCGCACTCGGGGCCGCGCTCGGGGCGGCCGGTTCGCTTCCGAAGCCGGTGGACTGGAGCCGCCTGAAGGGGGTGCTCGACCGGATCGGCGCCGGCGCGGGCGACGTGCTGGTGGTCGATGACGACACCGAGATGCGGCGCCGGCTCCGCACCGTGCTGGGGCGCCAGGGGTTCGCGGTTCGGGAGGCCGGCGACGGGGCCGAGGCCCTGGCCAGCGTGCGCGCGGCGCGCCCGGGGCTCGTGCTCCTCGACCTGACCATGCCGGTGATGGACGGCTTCGCATTCCTGCGCGCCCTGCGGGCAATGCCGGGCGGCGACGAAGTTCCGGTGGTCGTCCTGAGTGCCCGCGACGTCTCGGAGGAAGAGCGTCATAATCTGTCCGCCGCCGACCGGATCTTGCGCAAGGGTGACGCCAGCTTGCAGGACGTTGCCGCGGAAGTCGGCCGGCTCGGCCGACTGAACCCGTCCATCCCGGTGCGTGCGACAGACGGCTGATCGACAGGCAGCGCGTCCATCCCTCGACAACCGGCGTCGCCCGGGTGCCGTTCGCACGCACCGTCTTGGGGCACCGCTGGCCGTCTTACCGGGAATCCGAACGCCGGCAGCCCTGTGCCGATATGCGGGAACGGCGGATCTCCACAGATCCCGGGGATCTCTGCCGGGCAAAATCGCCGCGCCTCTCTGCGATCGGCACGCGTTCCGCTGTCGTTTTCCTTGGTCGCGATCGAGACAACTTCATCCCCGCGCGTTGCCGAGCAGCTCCCGCAGGTTGTCAATCAAGTCGTCCGCTCGGAATGGTTTCTGCAGCAAGGGGAAGCCGTTCGCATCCTGACCTTCCCGAAGGTAGCCGGAGGCCAGCAGGATCTGCATGTGTGGCCATTGCTGCCGGATGATGTGTCCGAGCTCGATGCCGTTCATCGCGCCGGGCATGTTCACGTCGCTGAAAACGAGGCAGATATTCGCCTCCCTCCGCAGAACGTGCAGAGCCTCGCTGGCATCATGCGCACTGAGCACCTCGAACGCGAGGGCCTCGAGGGTCGAGACAACGGCCGAACGAACATCGGCGTCGTCCTCGACGACAAGCACGGCCCTACCCGCACCGTTCATCGGATCCGGAGATATTTTCGTCGTACCCGCAGAGTCTTCTTCCGAGTTGAGACTCCCTCCGGCGAGCACGGGCATCGTGACGACGAAACGGGTGCCTTGATGCGGCGTGCTGTCGACAACGATGGTCCCGCCGCTCTGCTGCACGAAGCCATAGACCATGCTCAGACCGAGGCCCGTGCCTTTGCCGACCTCCTTCGTCGTGAAGAAGGGTTCGAAGACGCGCGCCAGAACATCAGGTGACATCCCCGTGCCCGAGTCGGCGACCGTGATCTCTACGAAACGCACGTCCTCGACCCCCTCCGGCCCAGTGGGGTCGCGGCGCCTGATGGGGATGTCCAAGGTCCCTCCATCCGGCATCGCGTCCCGGGCATTCACCGCGAGGTTGATGAGAGCGGCCTCGAACTGAGCGTGATCGACACAGACTTCCGGCAGTCCCGCCTCCAGATCCGCGGAGATCGTGATCCGCTCGCCGAGCGTGCGCTCCAGAAGCTTGATCAGGCCAGGAATGAAGTTCGCGAAGGTCAGCGCCTTCGGCTGGAGAGGGGAGCGTCGCGAGAAGGCCAGCAGCCGGCTGGTGAGTTCCGCACAACGATGGGCCCCCTCGATGGCGCTCTCGATGCGGCGGTGCGCCTTCTCATTGCCCAGCAACGCGCCCTTGACCAAGTCGAGATTGCCAATGACGATGCTCAACATGTTGTTGAAATCATGCGCGATCCCGCCGGTTAGGCGGCCCACCGCCTCAAGCTTCGAAGCGTGCTGCAAATTGAGCTCAAGTTCCTTGCGCTCCGTCACGTCGAACCACATCCCGAAGAGTTCGACCGCCGTGCCGCTCTCATCACGGTTCACCGCGATCTGGTCGAGGATGTGCCGCTCCATGCCATCCGCGTTGCGCCAGCGATATTCCAGAGCCACCTCGCCGGTCTCGAGGACCGCGCAAAGCGCCGCCGACACCCGCTCACGGTCGTCTGCTTCGAGGCGGGAGCTCCAGAGGCCGGAGGTGGCGAAGGTCTCGCGCGAGAAGCCGGTGATGCGCGCGATGCTGTCGTTGGTGAAGTAGAGGCGTCGGTCGGCGACGCCGATCGGTGAGGTGTAGAGGGCGATGGGAAGGCCGCGCAGGACAGCGGCCTGATGCTCTTCCCGCCTGCGCAGCGCCTGCTCGGCTTCCAGTTTCTCACCGCGTACGCGAAGGTTCTCCAGGAGCAGACGCTTCTCGGCGGTCGCGTTGCGCTTGATCTCTTCGGTCTTGCGGTAAAGATCGACGAAGACATCGACCTTCGACTTCAGCACCAAAGGCTGGATCGGCTTGAACACATAGTCGACCGCGCCTGCGGAGTAACCGCGGAAGATGTGGATGTCGTCCTTGTTGTGGGCCGTGAGGAACAGGATCGGGACACGGGATGTGCGCGAACGGCTGCGGATGAGGGCGGCCACCTCGTAGCCGTCCATGCGCGGCATCTGTACGTCGAGCAGAATGAGGGCGAAGTCCTCCCGGAGGGCCCGGCGTAGGGCTTCCTCCGGCGAGTTCGCCAGAATCAAGTCGGTCTCGGGATCGGCTAGAATCTCGGAGGCGGCAAGCAGATTACGCTGGTCGTCATCGACGATCAGGATCTTGGCTCGGACCGGGGCCAGCTCGGTGGGTAAGCCGAGCTGGCCCGCCGTATCGTCCGGACCAGCCGGATGGGGATCCAGTCGGCGGCTCATCGGGGTTGCCGCTCGAAGTCTCTCGCTCCCGCGCGCAGCGGCGTTACACCGTCGGCGATCTCGCCCCGTCGTGCCAACTGCACCCGCAGCACGGCCAGCAGCTCGTCCATGTCGATCGGCTTCGAGACGTAATCCGACGCGCCCGCCTCGAGGCACTTCTCGCGGTCGCCCTTCATGGCCTTCGCGGTCACGGCGATCAGCGGCAGGCTTCGGAAGGCGCCCTGGACCCGGATCGCGCGCATCGTCTCGTAGCCGTCCATTCCTGGCATCATGATGTCGATCAACATCGCGTCGATGTTCGGATGGGATTCGAGCAGCGCGATGCCGTCATGCCCGTTTCCGCGAACAGAACCTCAAGCCCGTGCTGCTCCAGGGCGCTCGTGAGCGAGAAGATGTTACGCAGGTCGTCGTCGATCAGGATGACCCGGCAGCCCTGGAGAGACACGCCGTCACTGCGATCGCCGAGACCCTGCTCGTCGGCCGGGGCGCTGGCGATGGCCCGATGCAGGAACAGGGCGGTCTCGTCGAGGAGTCGCTCGGACGAGCGCGTGTCCTTGATGATGATCGTCGAGGCGGTCTGCCTCAGCTGCTGCTCTTCGGCGGGCGTGAGCGCCCGACCGGTATAGACGATGATCGGCAGTTCCTCCCCGTCCTGCGAGGCGCGGATCTGCTCGATCAGCTCGGAACCACCGATATCGGGCAAGCCGAGATCGATGATCGCACAGTCGAACCGGCCGCCGGTCAGGGCTTCCAGTGCGGCCGACGCCGTGCCGACCCCGAAAATCTTGACGTCCTCCTCGCTCAGGAGCGCCGTGATGCTGGCGCGCTGGTTCTCGTCGTCCTCGACGAGCAGAAGGTTGCGGACGGGCCGCGTGATGAAATCCTTCGAGAGCTCCAGGGCCCGCAGCAGGCCCTCGCGCTCCACGGGCTTCTCCAAAAATCCGAACGCGCCGGCGCGCAGGCCGCGCTTCTTCTCGTCGTTGACGGAGATGACGTGGATCGGGATGTGGCGGGTGCGGGAGTTGTTCTTCAGGAGGTCGAGCAGGGCCCAGCCGTCCATGTCGGGCAGGCCGATATCGAGGGTGATGGCGTGCGGCTTGAAGCGGTGGGCGAGGCTCAGCGCGCCGGCACCGTCCTGCGCGATCAAGCCTTTGAACCCGCGTTCGCGCGCAAGTTCCAGCAGCACCGAGGCGAACATCGCGTCGTCCTCGACGATGAGCACGATGTGATCCCCCGGGTGGATGGCATGGCGGTCGTCCGCGGCGGCCGAAAGGGCCATCGCGGCGTTCGGCTGGCGGCCGGTCAGCGCAGCAGGTCCGGTCCCCGCGGCCGTCTCCCATGCGCGGCCCGTGACTGCCTGAACGGGCGGTTCGAAAGGCAGGAACAGGGTGAAGGTGCTGCCCGAACCGATGCGGCTCTCGACCACGATCTCGCCGCCCAGCAGGCGGGCGATCTCGCGGCTGATGGCGAGGCCGAGGCCGGTGCCGCCATACTTGCGGCTCGTGGTCCCGTCGGCCTGCTGAAACGCCTCGAAGATGATCCGCTGCTTATCCTCGGCGATGCCGATACCGGTATCGGTTACGGAGAGGGCCATCCACTGGCTCCCGGCGCGCAGCGGCGACCCCTCGGCCGAGCCGATCTTGAGCGAAACGCTGCCCGTCTCGGTGAATTTGAAGGCGTTGGAGAGAAGGTTTCGGAGAACCTGCTGCAGGCGCTTGGAATCCGTGCGTACCGACCGCGGCAAGCCGGGCTCGACATCGATCACGAAGGCGAGGTGGCGGTCCTCGGCCAGCTGGCGGAAGGTCCTTTCGAGGTTCTCGACGAGATCTTGCAGCGCGACATCGCCGACTTCGAGCGACACCGTCCCGGACTCGATCTTGGACAGATCGAGGATGTCGTTGATGAGCGACAGGAGGTCGGTCCCGGCTGCGTTGATCGTCTTGGCGAACTCCCGCTGCTTGTCCGTGAGGTTCCCGTCGCGGTTCTCGGAGAGAAGCTTCGAGAGGATCAACAGGCTGTTGAGCGGCGTGCGCAGCTCGTGGCTCATGTTGGCCAGGAACTGCGACTTGTAGCGCGAGGTCAGGCTCAGCTGCTCGGCCTTCTCCTCCAGCGCCGTCTTGGCGACGGAGACCTCGCGGTTCTTGCCCTCGACCTCGCGCTTCTGGATTTCGAGCAGCCGCGCCTTCTCCTCCAGCTCCTCGTTGGTCTGCTGCAGGCGCTCGCGCTGGCTCTTCAGCAGATCCTCGGATTGCTGCAGGGAGGCCGCCTGAAGTTCCAGGCGGTCGTTCGTCTTCTTCAGCTCCTCTTGCCGGCTCTGCAATTCGCCGGTCAGGAGCTGCGACTGCTTGAGGAGACCCTCGGTCCGCATGTTGGCGGCAATCGTGTTGAGCACGATCCCGATGGATTCGGTCAGTTGGTCAAGGAAGGACTGATGGGTCTCACTGAAACGGTTGAACGACGCCAGCTCGATGACTGCCCGAACTTCCTGCTCGAACAGGACTGGCAGGACGATGATGTTGAGGGGTGGTGCCTCGCCGAGAGCCGAGCCGATGGTGATGTAGTCGCCGGGCACGTTGGTGAGGGTGATGCGCTTTTTCTCGAAGGCGCATTGGCCCACGAGACCCTGACGGAGGCGATACCGGTTCGACAGGTTCTTGCGCTCCGTGAAGGCATAGCTCGCCATCAGATCCAGAACCGGCTCTCCGCCATCGTCCTCCACCATGAAGAACACGCCGCGCTGGGCATTCACGAGCGACGCGATCTCGGACAGGATCAGATTTGAGACGGTGGCGAGGTCGCGCTCGCCCTGCAGCATGCGCGTGAACTTGGCGAGGTTCGTCTTCAGCCAGTCCTGCTCGGCGTTCTTGAGGGTCGTGTCCCGCAGATTGCGGATCATCTCGTTGATGTTGTCCTTCAACGAGGCGACTTCGCCGGAAGCCTCGACCGAGATCGAGCGCGCGAGGTCGCCCTTCGTCACCGCCGTCGCCACTTCGGCAATGGCGCGCACCTGGGTCGTCAGGTTCGCCGCGAGCTGGTTCACGTTGTCGGTGAGATCGCGCCACAGCCCGGCGGCACCCGGCACCCGGGCCTGACCGCCGAGCTTGCCTTCGACGCCCACCTCGCGGGCCACGTTGGTGACCTGATCGGCAAAGGTAGCGAGCGTCTCGATCATCTCGTTAACGGTGTCGGCCAGGGCCGCGATCTCGCCCTTGGCATCGACCGAGAGTTTCCGCTTGAGGTCGCCCTGGGCCACCGCCGTGACGACATCCGCGATGCCGCGGACCTGACCGGTCAGGTTGGCGGCCATCATGTTGACGTTGTCGGTGAGGTCCTTCCAGGTTCCGCCGACGCCGCGCACCTGAGCCTGGCCGCCGAGCTTGCCCTCCGAGCCGACCTCCCGGGCAACGCGGGTCACCTCCGAGGCGAAGGAGTTGAGCTGATCCACCATCGTGTTGATGGTCGATTTCAGCTCCAGGATCTCACCCTTCACGTCGACGGTGATCTTCTTGGACAGATCGCCGTTGGCCACCGCAGTCGTGACATCGGCGATGTTGCGCACCTGACCGGTGAGGTTCGCGGCCATCATGTTGACGTTGTCGGTGAGATCCTTCCAGGTCCCGCCGACGCCGCGCACCTGGGCCTGTCCGCCGAGCTTGCCCTCGATGCCAACCTCGCGGGCGACGCGGACCACCTCCGAGGCGAAGGAGTTGAGCTGATCCACCATCGTGTTGATGGTCGACTTCAATTCCAGGATCTCGCCTTCGACGGCCACGGTGATCTTCTTGGAGAGATCGCCGTTGGCCACCGCGGTTGTGACCTCGGCGATGTTGCGCACTTGGCCCGTCAGGTTGGCCGCCATCATGTTCACGTTGTCGGTCAGGCCTTTCCACACGCCGCCGACGCCCTTGACCTGCGCCTGCCCGCCGAGCTTGCCTTCCGTGCCGACTTCGCGGGCGACGCGGGTCACCTCCGAGGCGAAGGAGTTAAGTTGGTCCACCATCGTGTTGATGGTCGATTTCAGCTCCAGGATCTCGCCCTTCACGTCGACGGTGATCTTCTTGGACAGGTCGCCATTGGCCACCGCGGTGGTCACGTCGGCGATGTTGCGCACCTGACCGGTCAGGTTGGCGGCCATCAGGTTGACGTTGTCGGTGAGATCGGCCCAGGTTCCTGCCACGCCTTCGACGCGGGCCTGCCCGCCGAGCTTCCCTTCCGAGCCGACCTCCTTGGCGACGCGGGTTACCTCCGAGGCGAAGGAATTGAGCTGATCCACCATCGTGTTGATGGTGTTCTTCAATTCCAGAATTTCGCCGCGCACGTCCACGGTGATCTTCTTCGACAGGTCGCCGTTGGCCACCGCGGTGGTCACGTCGGCGATGTTGCGCACCTGACCGGTGAGGTTGGCGGCCATGAGGTTCACGTTGTCGGTGAGATCGGCCCAGGTGCCGGCGACCCCAGGAACTTGGGCCTGCCCGCCGAGCTTCCCCTCCGATCCGACCTCGCGCGCGACGCGGGTCACCTCCGAGGCGAAGGAATTAAGCTGATCCACCATCGTGTTGATGGTGTTCTTCAGCTCCAGGATCTCACCGCGCACGTCCACGGTGATCTTCTTGGACAGGTCGCCATTGGCCACCGCAGTCGTGACATCGGCGATGTTGCGCACCTGGCCGGTGAGGTTGGCCGCCATCATGTTCACGTTGTCGGTGAGGTCCTTCCAGGTCCCACCGACGCCTTCCACCTGGGCCTGACCGCCGAGCTTGCCCTCCGTGCCGACCTCGCGGGCGACACGTGTTACCTCGGAGGCGAAGGAGTTGAGCTGGTCCACCATCGTGTTGATGGTCAGCTTCAGCGCCAGGATCTCGCCTTTGACGTCGACGGTGATCTTCTTGGAGAGGTCGCCACGCGCGACCGCGGTCGTGACTTCGGCGATGTTACGCACTTGGCCCGTCAGATTCTCGGCCATCATGTTGACGTTGTCGGTCAAGTCCTTCCAGACACCACCGACGCCCTTGACCTGAGCCTGGCCTCCAAGCTTGCCTTCCGAACCCACCTCCTTGGCAACGCGCGTGACCTCCGAGGCGAAGGAATTGAGCTGATCGACCATTGTGTTGATGGTCGATTTCAGGTCCAGGATCTCACCCTTCACATCGACGGTGATCTTCTTGGACAGATCGCCATTGGCCACGGCAGTGGTGACCTCCGCGATATTGCGGACTTGGCCTGTCAGATTGGCCGCCATCAGGTTCACGTTGTCGGTGAGGTCCTTCCAGGTTCCGCCGACGCCCTTGACCTTGGCCTGTCCGCCAAGCTTGCCCTCCGAGCCAACCTCCCGGGCCACGCGCGTCACTTCCGAAGCGAAGGAGTTCAGCTGGTCGACCATCGTGTTGACCACTTTGCCGATGCGGAGGAACTCGCCCCTCAACGGGCGGCCCTCGATCTCGATCTGCATGGTCTGACCGAGGTCGCCTTTCGCGACCGCCCCGATGACGCGGGCCACTTCGGTGGTCGGTTGAACGAGATCTCCGATCATCGTGTTGACCGAGTCGACACAGTCGTTCCATCCGCCGGTCGCAGCCGGAAGCTTGCCACGCTCGCCGATGCGCCCGTCCTTGCCCACGGCACGCGCAACCCGGTCGAGTTCCCGGGCGAGACCCTGATTGAGTTCGAGAATGTCGTTGAACGCGTCCGCGATCTCGCCATCGATGCCCGTGAGATCCAGCGGCAGCCGGATCGAGAAGTCACCTTTCCGAAAGGCGCGGAGGCTCTTCAGGAGGAGCTTCGGCTCCAACTGCGACGTAGTCGGCGTCATGCGGAAACAACCTCAGGGTAGATGCGCATGGCTAAGCGTGGCAGCCATCCGAATCGTCAGCGACTACGAGTGACCACCATCGAAGTGGCACGGCAATTGAGCTCAGCCCAGCGGGTTGCTCAATCGTTTGGAACTCGGGATGAAGCCGAATCGCGAGCCTCGTCCTGTGTAAAACTAGTTTCGGAGCAGATCTGACAGAAACGAATACGCTCACACTGGCATGGCCGTGTCAGGCCGGTTCGGTGCCTCCGGACAGGTCAGCATGGATGCCCGCGCAAGTTGAGGTGCTCCTCGCCGGCAGGATTCGCAACGCGCCAGGCCCGGGCGCGGCGCGCCCGGCTTTTCACAGGACCGGTTTGACAGCCCATCACTTCGGCGGCCGCCTCATAGGTTAAGTCTCGCGCGCTCACGAGCAGCAGACCCCCGCGCCACATCTCAGGCAGCTGACCGATGGGCGACCGGACGGTCGGCAGATCGGAGCGGTGCTCGTGGGCCGCGGGCGCGGCGCGCTGAGTCGTGACGGAGCCGTCCACATTTCCGATCACGCGCCTGCGCTCGCGGCACGCCGCATGAAACGGATTGTGGCTGATGGTGCAGAGCCGCGCCTCCAAGTTCGAGCTTGGCGTGACGTCATCCTGGCGCGTCCAGGCCCGCTGCACCGTCTCCAGCACCCCGTCGTCGGCGCACGCGTCGTCGGCCATGAGCGAAAAGGCGTTTACGCGCCGTCCAGCGGGTTTTGCTCAGGAAGACGCGTCTCCAAACGCTTACTTCTGATAGGCCCAGCTCCTCACCGGCATAGCGGTGCTGGCCAGCGGCTTTGACGTCACCCGGACCCTGCCATCTGTTCAGCATTGGATGCCACCGTGAAGCCCTCGCGGTCGAACACGTTGTAGAGGACACAGGAAGGATCGAGCCCGAGCCCCGCTATGTGGGTGACAGCGGCTTCCTTGGCTTCGGCCAGCGTGCTGAAGGGGTCGGGCAACTGGTACAGCCTTGCTGGCCGTTCCTCGCCGTCGACCTGCGGCGCGAGCGTTGTGATCTCGACTGTGTAGGGCATGATGCTGGCCCACCGGCGCTCAGTGGAACACGCCGAAGAACCACAACAGCAGGATAATTGGCAGCGGGATCCCCAGCAACCACAGCATTCCACCGCGCAGCATTCGCGCCTCCTTCATGTCAGAAATCGTACCGGAATACCGGTTCGCTTGTTAATAGAACGCGGCAACATGGGAAAGCGATGCAAAATATCTGCGTCGGTGTTCACGGAGCGGAAGCATAATTACTTCAAGTAGCGCCCGCATCGCGTTCCGCCTGTAAGGACGACGTCGGCGAAACCTCAGTGGCCCTGGAGCCGGCAAGCGGATTGGGGATCGGCGCGGCCGAGTTTTTCAGCTGGAATACGGTGAGGACGCCGCAGAATCGCGCCGGGATCAGAAGCAATCCGACCGATTTGGCTGCCTATGGAGTGTGTCCGTTGACCAAATCGCGATGACTTGGCGAGCCTGTGCGCCGTCCGTAAATTAGCCTGTAGCCGGTTCGACAGATACCATCTTAAGCAAATCGAGCATGGTACTGAAATTCGACAGGTTCGAGACAGCCCAAGGTCGAGAGCCGCCTTGTCGGGCTATAGAAGCGCTTGATGTCATCGAACACATCCGCGGGCGCCTCGTCCCGCGTGCAGTCGGTCCTCGGGGCCGTGCGCGCGATCGTCAGCGACGAGAAACGACCTTCCATGGTCGCGCGGTCCCGCGCATCGCCCGACCGGCTCATGAAGCAGTCCATGCCGCGCTCGGCCATCAGGTGCCGGAAGGATTCACTCGCGCATTGCGGTCCCTGATCCGAACAGGCACCAATAGATCTGGTTTTCCCTTGCCCCAGAATGACGTTCTGCTTGCCGTCCAGCCTCCGACCAAGAGCCTATGGTCAATGCAGCGGACCTATCGCCTCGATGGCGCCGAGCAGGTCCTCGACGAAGGCCTTTTCGACCAGCGGCAAGCCAGCTTGCCGCACCTTCTCGCGGATCGCGGCGCTCGGATGGCCTGTGATGATGATCACCGGAGCGGTCCCGCCCGAAGACCGCACGCGTTCGTAGGCATCCAGCCCCGTCATGTCCGGCAGCACGTAGTCGATCACGATGCAGCACGGTTTCGCCTGCGGAAATGCGGCGATCAGCTTGCTGCCCGACTCGAACGTGGCGACCGTGTAACCTTCGCCCTCCAGCATGAACCGTGCTGAACTCAAAATGGCGGCATCGTCGTCCACGATGAAGATCGGCATGACGCTATCCTGGAAGACAGGGTCCGTTCGCCTAACAACTCGACTGGCACCATAGAGCGGGAAATGACGCTGCCACTTCCGCGGTTCCGTCGAATTGCGGAGGATCAAACCCACCGGAGACCGCTCAGCATCCACCAACGCACCAGCTCCTGTCGGTGGGCCGCCTGCGTTTTGGTGATGCGCTTCGCCCGATCAATCCCGACCAGGCGCGGGCTGAAGTCGAGCACGCGACCGATTTCCTGGCTGGTGTCCCCGCCGACCAAGTGGTCCAGAACGTGTCGCTCGCACTCGGCGATCCGGCGGATGTGCACTCGCCGCGTGTTCGACCCCGTCTCGGTCACGCAGCCGCGTTACAGGGTGGCGCGCAAAGGTCGTATAAAGGCTCTCTCGTCGAACGGTTTCTCGCTGAAGTCGCAGGCCCCGAGCTTCATCGCCTCGACCGCGCGCGACGGATCTTCGTGCCCCGTCACCATGACGACAGGCCGCATAGGATCGGTCGCGATCCGGCTCCGGCAGCACCAGACTGATCTTCCGACCCACGATCTCGGCCGACCGGTAGCCGAAGATGCGCTCGGCAGCAGGGTTGAACGAAGGGATGATGCCGCGTTCGTCGATGACGATCATGCCTTCAGTCATCGTGTCGGGGATGGCGTACAGGCGCGCCTCGCGCGTCCGCACTTGCGCCTCGACCGTCTTCTGCTCCTCTTCGGCGCGCTTGTACGCGTCGATGTCGAAGACCACGCCGCGGTGCCGGACCGGTTGGCCCTCCTCGTCTACCTGCACACGCCCGCGCGAGCGCAACCGGCGGATCTGCCCGCCGGGATGAACGATCCTGTAATCCACGCCGTAGATCCCGCCGGAGCAGCGAACACGCGCGATGGTGTCGGCCCGAGCAAGTCGGTTGTTAGAATACAGCAGAGCTTTGAACGCGGCGAGATTGGTCGAATGCGCGCGCCGAACCTCGAACATGACAGGCCCGGAGTCTGATGACTATACTCCCGGCGCAGAGTGTATCTCCCTGGCGCTCTTCATTGTGCAACGCCTCTCACAAACCAGACGGTTCTCGGTGTCGCGTCAACGTCCCTCTCCCCCCAGGACCAGGCGCAGCGAGCGGGCGAGCTCGTCGCGGCGGTAGGGCTTGTTCAGGACCGGCATCTCGCCTCGACCGATGACCTGACCCTCGTCGAGGTTTGCGACGTAGCCTGATGTGAGCAGGACCTTGACACTTGGCCGAAGTTTCTGCGCCTCGACCGCCAGCTGTGATCCGTTCATCCCGCCCGGCATCACGACGTCGGAAAACAGAATGTCGATCCGCTCCACGCCGCGAAGGTGCTCAAGAGCCTCGACGGCGTTTCGAGCGATGATGACCCGGTAGCGCAGCTCCTCCAGGCTCTCGACAGCCATCCCGAGCACCTGCTCGTCGTCCTCGACCAACAGAACCGTCTCGCCCTCGCCGGCGCGGCGCAACGGGATCGAGCTCGCCGAAGCGGCGCCCGTCTCATCGCCGGCCGGGTCGGTCGAACGCGGAAAGTAGAGGTTGACCGTCGTGCCCGAGCCGATCTCGGACTCGATTTGGGCAAAGCCCTTGGCGCTGCGCGTGAAGCCGTAGACCTGGGACAGGCCGAGCCCCGTTCCCTTGCCGACCTCCTTGGTGGTGAAGAACGGCTCGAATACACGCTGGAGCGCGTCGGGTGGAATGCCGCTGCCGGTGTCGCTGACCGATACGACCACGTAGGGCCCCGGGGGCACCCCCTGGTCGGCGACGGCCGCGGTGCCAAGGTGGACGTTGCGGCTCACGACCGCGATGCGGGCGTGGCCGTCGCGGCCCTCAATGGCGTCGCGTGCGTTCACGATCAGGTTCAGCACCGCCGCCTCGAATTGTGCCGGATCGATGCGGATCGGATCGAGCGCCGGGTCGAGGTTGAACACCAGCTCGACGGCACCCGTGGCCGCCCGTTCGGCCAGCGGTCTGAAGTCGAGCAGCAGGCGGTTCGGGTTGAGCGTCTGTGGCCGCAGCATCTGCCGGCGGGAGAAGGCCAGGAGCTGCTGCGTGAGCTGCTCGCCGCGCCGGGCTGCGCTCATCGCCGCCTCGGCCAGCCGCGTCACGCGGTCGGTCTGCTCGGGCCGGCGAAGCATCATGTCGAGGCCGCCGACGATGACGGTGAGGAGGTTGTTGAAGTCGTGGGCCACGCCGCCGGTCAGCTGACCGATGGCTTCCATCTTCTGGGCCTGGCGCAGCGCGTCCTCGGTGATGCGCTGGTCGGTTCGATCCACCAGGATCCCGGCGATGCGGGTCGGTACGCCGGACGCGTCGTATTTGACCTGCCCTTTCGCCGCGACCCAGCGCCCGGCGCCGTCCTGGCGCGTGATGCGGCATTCCAGGTCGATCCGGCCGGTCTCCGGGATGGCCGAGAACGCCTGCTCGACCGCGGGACGGTCCTCCTCGACGACATGGGCGAGAAACGTGCCTCGGGTCCACGATGGACACGGGTCGGAATACCCGAAGATGGCATCGAAGCGCGGGGAATGACGGGAGGTTCCGTTCGCGAGATCGAGGTCCCACGAGCCCATGCCGGCTGCTTCGAGGGCGAAGGCCAGGGTCTCCCGGGCGGCCTCGACCTCGCGGGTCCGCTCGGCAACCCGCCGTTCGAGACCCTCGTTGAGGAGTCGCAGGTGCTCCTGCGTGCGCTCACGACCGGCCAGGAGGCTGCGCACCTGATACTGGCGCCGGCGCGCCCGCAGCGCCGACTCGGCGGCACTGATCAGGGTCTCGGCATTGATCGGGCGTTCCAGCAGGACGACGTTTCCGAGCCGCGCGAGGATGCCGGCGGCGGATTCCGACCGGCGGCCTGTCTGCCGCGTCGCCAGGACGATGAACGGGAAGTCGGACCAAGCGGGCTGCGCGTCGAGCCAGGCGAATAAGGCTCCCGTATCCGCCCCGGCGAGCACCTCCTCGGTGACCAAAGCGGCTCCGGCCCCCGCCTTCAGGCCCGTCACGCAATCCGACACGTCGGCACAGACCTCGGTCGGCGTGCCGACGCGGTCGAGCACCTGCGCGATCACCGCCGCGTCACGCCCGCGCGGCGCCAGGACGAGGACGCGCCCTTCGTGATCCGGCGGCTGAGGCATCACGCTTGGCTTCCGAGGGGAGCGTCGTCCGGCAACAGCGCGACTCTCCCTCGGTAAGAGGGCAGCCCCGTGAGCACACCTTGGAAGTCGTCCAGGGCCGAGCCGACCCGCAGCCCCTGACTCGTGAGCTTCAACTCACGGATCGTGCGCTCATGCGCATTCACCCGGCTCTTCACCACAGAAACGGCGGTGCGGACCTCTCCCTTCGCCTCGAAGAACCGGAACAGCAGGATGCCGTCACTGAGATAGCTGAGGTCGACGTCGGTCTGGACATCACCGATGATGCCGTGCTGTCCAAGAACCAGCAGCGTCGTGACGCCCTGCTGATTCAGGTAGTTCAGAAGCTCGTGCATCTGCAGGATGAGGAATTCCTCGCCCGGCATCGCGTGCAGGTAGGCGTTCAGACTGTCGATGACGACGAACCTGGAGCGGCGCTTCTCCACCGCATGCCGAACATGGGTGGCGAACTCACCCGGAGCGAGTTCCGCCGGGTCAATTTGGGTGATCGTCAGCCGGCCCGCCTCTATGTGCGGGGACAGGTTCATGTTGAGCATCGCGGAACGGGCGAGCAGGGTGGCGAGCCCCTCGTCGAACAGGAAGTAGGTCGCCGCCTCACCCCGCTCCAAGGCGGCCAGCATGCACCCGAGCGCCGTCGTGGTCTTCCCGACTCCCGATGGGCCGATCAGCAGGGTGTTGGTACCGGGCACCAAGCCGCCGCCGAGCAGCAGATCGAGCTCGGCGGACCCGGTCGAGGCGGCGGTCGGATCGAACGTCGCGTGGTGCTCGGCGGCGACGAGGCGGGGAAAGACCGTGAGACCGCCGGTGTCGAGGGCGAAGTCATGATAGCCGCCGCGGAACTTGATGCCGCGCATCTTGACGATGCGCAGGCGACGGCGCTCCGAGCCGAACTCGCGCGGTGCCTGCTCCAGCGAGATCACCCCGTGGGCGATGCTGTGAAGTTGCTGGTCACCCGGCTCCGACGTGCGGTCGTCGAGCATGAGAACGGTGCAGCTGCGTCGGGCGAAATATTGTTTGAGGGCCAGGATCTGACGACGATAGCGCAGCGGATTCTGGGCCAGCAGGCGCAGCTCGGACAGGCTGTCGAAGACGACCCGCGCCGGCTTCAAATCGTCGACGCGAGCAATGACGTCCCTGACGGTCTCGCCCAGCTCGATCTCCGACGGGTGCAGGATCGACTGCTCGCTGTCGGGATCGAGGCCGAACTCGTTGACGAGTTCGTAGATCTCGATGCCGTCGAGCGACCAGCCGTGCGAGGCGGCTGCTGCACACAGCTCATCTTTGTTCTCGGATAGTGTGACGTAGAGGCCGCGCTCACCGCGCGCGGCGCCGTCGAGCAGGAACTGGAGTGAGAGTGTAGTCTTGCCGGTGCCCGGTGTGCCCTCGAGCAAGTATAGTCGATCCTGCGTGAGGCCACCGCACAGGACCTCGTCGAGGCCGGGAACGCCGGTGGATATGCGCCCGTGAACGCCGCTCGGTGTGGCGGAGCCGGAACTGTCTTCTGCCATGATACTGATGCGTCGCGCCTATCCAGATTATTGCTTCAACGTTTTCCCACGAAGAACGCTCCTGGTCGCGCAACGGCTCCCGGCGCGCCGCCTCTTCGCACCCTGTCGGGGGTCGTTCAAGCAGCTCGGGACCGTTCGGCGGACTCGACGAGACAGCGTTCGATAACCGCGCGGAGATGGGTTCGGTCGAAGGGCTTTCCGACGTGATCGTTTGCGCCCGCTGTAAGGAGCGCGCGAACCTGCTCCGGCAGGACATGCGCCGTCATCGCGATGATTGGCACGGCGCGCACCACACCCTCGAGCCCCCGTATGAGCCGCATCGCCGTGATGCCGTCCATGACCGGCATCTCCACATCCATCAGCACGAGATCGTAGGCCTGCTCCTGCACCCGTTTCACGGCTTCCGAGCCGTCGCAGGCGATGGACACGCGATAGCCCATGGCCTCCAGAACTATCTGGGCGATCTCGCGGTTGATCGCGCCGTCCTCGACGAGGAGCAGATGCGCCTGCCGCGACGTGTCGTCTTCGACCGGTCTGGGCAGAGCCGCGGCAACCGGTCGGTCGGACGACCGCTCGCCAGTCGGCACACGCGGAAGCACGAGGCTGAACCAGAAGGTCGAGCCGACACCGTCGCGGCTCTCAAGGCCGATGGCGCCGCCCATCGCTTCGATCAGCCCTTTCGATATGGCCAGCCCTAATCCTGTACCGCCGAACCGTCGCGTGGTGCTGCTGTCGGCCTGCACGAAGCGGGTGAAGAGCCGCGCCTGCGCCTCGGCGGGAATGCCGATGCCCGTATCGCAGACGGCGACGCGCAGAGCGATGCCATCCGGCGTTGCCGCTTGTTCCAAAGAGACGGTCACAGAGCCCTGCGGCGTGAACTTGACCGCGTTGTTGACGAGATTGAGCAGCACCTGTCTCAACCGGGTCTTGTCGCCGATGAGGAAATGCTCGTCGCCTGCGCCGACGTCCAACCGCAGGTCGAGACCCTGGCGCTCCGCGGTGCCGGCGACGAGGGCGACGGTCTCCTCCACCAGCCCTCGCGGCGAGAACGGGGCAGCTTCGAGTACGACGCCATGGGCTTCGATGCGTGCGTAGTCGAGGATGTCGTTGACGACCGTCGTCAGAACTTCGCAACCGATGCGCATCTGATCGATGCAGCGCATCTGGTGCGGGGTGAGGTTGATTTCATCACGTAGTAGGTCACCGAAGCCCACGATAGCGTTCAGGGGCGTGCGGACCTCATGGCTCATCGTCGCCAGGAAGTCGCCCTTGGCACGCTCGCCGGCTTCGGCGCGCGCTTGCGCCCTCTCGGCGCGATGGCACGCTTCGGCCAGTTCTACAGTCCGCTCTGCGACCCGGCCTTCCAGATCGGTGTTGGCCTGCGCCAGGGCGCGATCACGCTCGCCGAGCCGGGCCAGCAATTTTGTCAGGGCATCCGTCAGTTCGGCGATCTCCCGGTAGCCGTGCGGCTTGGGTAGCTGCGCGTTCGTCGAGGAATGGCCGATGCCGCCAGCGGCGCCCGCCAAGGCGCGAAGCGGCTCGGCCAAGCGCTCGGCCGCCCACCAGCCGAGCAGCGCGAACAGAAGCGTGAAAGCCGCGCCGCCGAGTACCAGTTGATTGACGATGGGATCGGAGATCGCTTTCGCGACCTCGACCGGCTGGCGGACCAGGACTGTCCAGGGCAGCGTCGGCCGGTCAGCCACGGGTCGGGCGCGGCTCGCGCCGGTGAAGTAATCGCCCCCATCGGGCCATGTCCCGCGGGCGCTCGCGAGCTCGGCACCGGCCGTCAGGGCTGGAAGCGCGGGCAGATCGACATCGATCCGTCGACCGGCCTGATCGCCGGGACCGAGGATCACGGTTCCGTCCCCTGCGAGGATCAGCACCTCGACGCTCGGCTCACGCTTCAGGGCGGTCGCGATGGCCGCTCGGCTCATCTCACGCATCCAACTGACACTGAGATGGCCGCCGACGACGCCGACGACGGCGCCGGAAGGGTCGTGGAAGGGCATCGCCACGTCGACGAACCGCCGCGGCTCGCCGTAGGGCAGCGACGGCAAGCGTTTGGCCAGCAGCTTCGCTTCGTGGACGTCGATGACGGCCAAGGCCTCGATGCCGCGCTGGAACCACGGACGCGCCGCAACGCTCTCGCCCTCCAGCATGCCGTCGGTGCTGGCGAGGACGATACCGGTCCGGTCCGCGAAGCCGATCCAGGCATAGGCGGGAAAGCTCTCGCGCAAGGCGTCGACCCACGCACGCCGCGCTTCCGGCGTGGTGGCGTTCGTCCGGGCGACCGAGGACAGCACGGCCATGTCGCCGAGCCGCTCGCTGATATTGGCGTCGATGATCTGGCGCAGATGCTCCGCCAGGTCAGCCGTGTGGGCCTCCGCGCGGATCTGCACCCGCGCCGCGATGAATTGGGAGACGACGATCGTGGCGGCGAAGGTGAGGAGCAGCGCCCCGGCCGCGAAAGTGAGGGCGAGGAGCGTGCGCAACCGCATGATGACGTCCGACACTGAGACGCCCCATCATGGCCCCGAGCGGTTAATTTCGAAGCCCGCTCGGTCCTGACGATTCGGCGAGCGGATCGACGTACGGCCTTCTCGGTCCAGCGCGATAACTCAGGGATCCAGCGCCGTCTCGCACACGTAAACAGCCGTATTCGGCGGGCCTATGATGGTCGCAAGAGGCCATATATTCACTTTTTGTTCTGATTAATGTTCCAGGCCGCCGAGAAGGCGGCCCGGAAGGAGATCGAGCGGTTCAGAGTTTGAGTGCTGCCGTCGTCGTTAACCACAGGCAAACGTTGCCGTCACCCAAATCTCTACCAAAGGACGTTGATGCTTAGTCCAAATCCTCAACATTTCGGATGAAATTCCGCAGCAAATTCAGTCGCTGTGTCACCTATAACTAAGCGCGACTTTGCCCATAAAGCTGTCATAATCTGGGGTTTGCAGCCCATAAAGTTGTCGTAGTCCGCAACACGTGCTTATGGGCGAAATTTCTGTGAAATTACCTTCTCGCTCTTTTTTGAGCAAAAAACAGACTGCAACGGTCTTTGATTTAATTTACGCCATCTATTTGATGCTAAAAACGCGATTATTGGACAAACTTTTGCATCCTGCATAGCCTATTAATTTATCGTGCTAGCCATTCAATGTGATTTCTTCTTGTATGGCCCGCGTTTGCGGTAGGGTGCGCGTCGGACTTGCTTTGTAATCAATGGCTCGAGATCGCTAATTGTCACGATCAACGCGGACAAGCCTCGTTGGCCGATCAGCGTCCCGCATGGAATTATGTCTCGATCGGCGAGTGCCTGAACCAGCCTCTCGATCGGCACTTTGCACTTCAACGGGGCGTCAGCCACAGCAACGCAACCGGCTGGGCACGTCCTGAGCCGCCGATTTGCGCCAGCGGCGAGCTTGGAGAGCCAATCTTCGACGTCTTTTGTGCGGAAGACGTATCGGTGCTTGGTCCCTTTGGCTCCACCCGGGATCCAGGACGGTATCACGTCGGCGTGGACCAGGGTTTTTACGATCCGCATCCCGGTCCCGATCAGCTTTGGGAGTCTCGCCAAGGGGACTGAGGCATTCAGGTCGGCAGCGATGCGGTCGAGCGCGCCCCTCTCGATCCTGATTGGACTGCCCTTCCTTTTTTCAGGCCGGATCCTGCCTTCGTGCTCGAGGATTTTGCGGATCGTCCCTCGTCGTACTCGAGCCTTCCGTGCGACGTCCGACAACGTCGTGCTGATCTCCGAGCGCTTCAGGTTGGGAAAGGCGTCGATCGGCACTTGGAATTTGGCGAGAGCATTGTCGAGCACGATCTGAGCGAGCGCCGGCGAGAACTTGTCTCCGCCTCGCCAGTTCAGCCAATGCCAGAACCAACCATAAGCGGTCGATAGGCTAGGGGCCTTGGCGTTGCCAGCTGTGAGGAAGCCGTCGAAGGCTCGGTCCAGGGCCGTCGTAATCTGATCCGTCTGGATGATGCGAAAACCGTGCGCGCGGGCGGTCGCGGTCGGCCTATCGAGATCAAGAATCTCAACCCAGCGATCGGCATACCCGACGAGATCGAGGGCGGCGACGCGCTCAATCGTATCGATGGCATGGCTAAGAGATAGGCCTTTTAGAACGGCGGGGGTCTCGACGGCGTCACCGATGCCGAACTGGCTGAGAATCCAGCGGTCGAGCACGACGACATCCGGATCCTTGATGAATGCCGCGACGGGCTTCGGGATAACTCCAGCCTGATTTCGACGACCCTCGACGAAGTTCCAGAGGTGCCGCGTCCCCTGGGCTAGTTTGAGCTCGTAGTCATCATCGACGACCGCAGCGTCATCGACGACTTTTTTGAGGTGCTCGTATTGGCGAAGCGTGTAGTGCTCGATTTTACTCTCTGCCATGAGATGTCCTTCAATCCAGGCCGGCGGATTGGCGTCTTGATCGAGGACATACGCTGTTCTTAAATCGAGAGGGTCGATGCGGATGACGACGTCGAACGGCGGTCCAATTCGGTCGCGTAGCGCGCTGAACGCGTTCGAATTCCAGCGCAGGTTGTTGTAGCGGACCCCATCGTTGCGAAGCTTGCGGGGGATGACCATGCCGACAAGCGGAGCGATGATATCTTTGTCAGGAGCCGGCTTAGGCCCGACCTCGTCCATACCCTTGCGCCAGCGCTCAGCCGGGATCTCGCCGGTCCCAGTATGCTTGGTGCGGTTATGATGATCCACAACCCAGCGCATCACCATATAGCGAACGTCGTCTAGTGAGTATATCGCGTTCTCGCTCGACTTATAGCGACCACGCTTTTGAACGTTCGACTTCGTCGTTCCGTCGAGCTTGTGCAATAGTGATGTGTTCATTACGTGATAGTTGCTTTCGACTTTTCCATTCTTGTCGCCACTAGCCTTGGGCAGTGGAATGACCCTCATGTTCAAGGCAGCTTCGGTCGCTGCCATGGAACTCGACAAGAACTCCGGACCGCGATCGACGTAAAGGACGTCGGGTGTGCCATAACAATCATAGTCGAATAGGAAGGGAACACCCTCGTACTGCTCCCATCGTTTAAGCTCTTCATCTTTGTGAAGCACAGCATGGCGCAGCGCTTCCATGACCGAAACCCAGGACGGTGGGGTAAAAGCGATGGTAAAACCGGTGATCATGCGTGAATACCGATCAGGCAAGACAGTAAGCCAGGGACGACCCAAAATAACGCCGTTTTATCTGACGATAATGTCGAGTAGTGTATGATCGATTTCGACCTCAGCAAGCGGATATTCTGCTTGAGGTCCGGCTCCTTTAAGCCGCATTTGTCGTTCTGCCTCTTGGCGACCCTCGCGTTTGCTCAATGTTTCCCAATATCCGCGCTTGGCGATTGCGTTTTCGATAGCCTTGCGACCAATTGCATGTTTGCTTCGGGTGGGGAGTGGCAAGCCCTCGGCAGCTGCGCGGACCCGGATGAGGTCGCGCGCGTGAAACATGGCCTGGCGGATGCTGCCCTTCAGCTCGGTGGCGTATACCTCATCGATGGCGCGATCGATTTCCTCGGCGACCCATGAATCATAACGCTTGCTGCGGTTTCCCCGCGCCGATGTGTTCGACACCAAAGCACGGATATCGAAACCCGATGTCACCCAGAGCAGGTACCAGGAACGAGCGAGCCGCGGTGTTGGTACATCGTCGGCCGAGTGACCTTCGGGAAGCACCATCGCCTCGAAGGCCGCGGTGATCGCCTCGGATCGGTCACGGAAAGGGGCGGGTAGATCACGGATCGCGCGACAATAGGCGTGTCGTTGTTGAGCCTCTTGGCGCTCACGGGGCGTGAAAGTTCCCCAATCCCGTTTGAGATTGATGAGGATCTCGGGAGTGAGGGCCGTATAGCTCGCCTCGGAACGCAGGATACCCCCACGGACCATTTCAAGCTGTCGACCATAGCTGAGCAGCATGTCGGTGCCGTCGTCGGCGGCGACGAAGACGCGACCGGCTCCCTGCATCTCTCCGACGATGTAGGGGCGACCATGGATGCGCACCCGTGATCCTGGAGACAGCCGGGGCGGTGCGAGGTCGATGTTCAAGGCTGCTCTCCCTGACTTGGCGGCAGCACTACGAAAGTCGTTGCCTTCGAGAATTGCACCGCGCGATCCAGGCGAATGTGTCCAAGACGATCCAGGCGGATCGCGAGCGCGAGAGCCAAAGCCGGTTCATCTAGTGCCGATCCGAGCGCGGCCACGGATGAAGCGGGGCTCAAGCTCGGCAGCGTCAAAATCGCCCTCATAATGGAGCGGCGGTCGCCGAACCCATGCATATGGCGGTGGATGAGTTTCGCGTTGTAGAGAAGCGGCTGAATGCGGATTTCTTGTTCCGTGACCAGCCGAAACGTGTAGCCGGCAGCGCGGGCTGCCGAGCGACAGGCATTGAGCCGAGCGGTCACTTTGGCCTGTTTTGTCGGATCGGTCGTACGAAGCTTCGAGAGCGGTTTGACCTCGACCAGTTCGCGGACGCCGGTGCGACGGACGATTTTGTAATCCGGGATCCAGGAGGCGGGTTTGCCGTTCAGGCTGATAGGGAGCGCTAACGGCTGGGCAGCCATCTCGACGATATCGTCGTCTTGCGCATCCGTGACGACAAGAAAATCGGCCTCGAGCAGGCTTTCGGCCGACAGAACCTTCCCGCGAAGGCGGGTCATCGGGACATCGCCGGTGTAGCCGATGTGCCCACGCCGCCGGATCTTCCGAACCTCCGTGCCGCGGATCAAATCAGGTAGCTTCTGCCACGGGGATTTCGGGCGAGTGCCTTGCTGGTCTGACAGCGTCGACTGTGGGGTTGGTAGCGGAGATTGTGGGGCCGCCCCCTGCGGGCCGAATTTCAGGTCTTCGTCGAAAGGCAGGCCGGGTCTATGGCGGCGGCGAAGCGTATAGGCCGCGTCGTCCTCGACGGTCTCGCGTGTGACCACATCATTCCATATAGGATCGATTGCGACCTGGACGGAAGCAGATTGGTTCCCATCGTGTTTGAGACGTCCTGCGCGAACTAGCTTTGTGACTTGGTCACGTACGACAAAGTTTGAGCGCAGCGTCGCGATGTCCTGGAGGACGTAGCCGTTCACGTCCTCGTCGACGACAGGATGGCCGATGCCATCAAGTGCTACGGCATCGCCGACAGACAGGTTAAGGCGGGTCTCTTTCGATGGGGTTGAACCGGTCCGCATGAATGTCCTCGCGGTGCTGCGGACAGCCGCCCCCGATCACGCCGAAGCGTGTCTGCGAAGGCGACCGTGGGATCGCGATGTCGCGGAGGATGCTGTGTCCGGGCGGGGCTTATCCGGCCTACAAAGGCCGTGCCTCTTGCGCGCTCGGAATCGTCATGCGACCTTCCAAGCCGTGCCGTTCTCGGCGTGAATCGCCGAGTTTGGACACAACATCCCTCTGTGGGTGGCCGGCGTGGCTTGCTAGGGCTTATGCGCCGGCGGTCGGTTCATCACCGCTGGGGGTGTCTGGTTCCAGCCAGACCCCCCTTGGTGATCCGACCCTTATCCAGGTCTGGTCATCACGAACCTCTCAAATTTGGCGAACGACTGCCGCTCGCCTCCAGCAAAACTGGCAGATCCACTGCGGCCACGCTAGTGGAACGCGCTGGCAGACCTTTGCCAAACTGCGCAGATCGGCGCTAACCCCTTGATCTTACAAGCCCCTGATAGGACTCGATAAACTTCGTTGAATCGCAAGCTGTCCCGGTTTGGGACCTCGTCTCTGCGATTCGGTAGCGATTCCGTAACCATAACCATCGTTGAGCGCCCTGACTTTCACCGCGCCTGGTCACAGGAAGAGCAGGGCAGACGACCTCTCGAGGTTAAAAAATGCGATCCGAAAATCTCAGCGTCGCGTCGATCGTCGTCACGATCGGGCAGAGATCGGGGACGTCGAGACTGTCCAGAAAGCGGCGTTCGGCCTCGACTTGTGTAGGATCGACCTCGCGAACCCAAGCGCGATACCGACCATCGTGGCCGCCATGCCAGCGATAGCCACGCTTGCGGAGGTCTTCACGCACCTCATACGACGCACCAAGCGCCCATACCTGACTGGTCTCCCGCTGTGCTGCGGCGGCCAGGGCGACAATGGCGACCTGACCGGACTGTGGCAGGGGCATCTCCAAGATCTCGAGCAAGGCTTCCAACCGCCGGCTCGCGTCTCCTTCGAAGAAGTAGCCCTGCCGATACGCGATGAAGGGCAGCTCGGTGCAGCCGACACCCTCGTGGCTCCACCTGATCTGGACGCGTGAGCACGCCCAGGCCCGGTGCTGGAAGTCCGATTGCAGTCGCTCGCAAAACCGACGCGCCCGCGCGGCGTCGTGACAGACGATCAGCTCCGCGGTCTTGATGAAGTCCCCGACGAAGCGAGCATTGATCCGCTTCCCCTTCACGGCCTCGTCCGTGATGCCCGTCGCCCTCGTGACATAGGGTGGGATCGGCTTTTTCGGCTGGTTCAGTCCGAGATAGCTTTCGAGAGGTCCGAAGATCGTGCCTTTCTCGGTGAAGGCGAAGCGTATCATCGCCAGGACGATGATCTCGTCGCCGTCCGGATTGGGGCCCGTCGTATCGACGTGGATGAGGATTCCCGTCTGAGCGTTACTGGGAACGTCCCTGGGGTAGGGCGACCGGCCTTCGACCCGGCGAAGGACACGATAGTCCGGGTGGCCCTTCAGCGCGTGGGCGTGAAACTCGCCCAGAAAATAATCCATGGTTTGCTCCCGTGATAGGACCGAGACCGGTCAGCCTAGGAAGGCAAGCCATCGTCTGGCCGCTGGATCCATAAAAAAGGAACAAAACACGAACAAAATGCGTAGAAACTACCGAGTTAGGTCAGGCCAATTAACCATGTTTTCGGACGACCCAACGGCTAACCGCGAGTCCCGATTCACGGATTTCGCGTGTGAGGCGGTTCAAGCCAGACTGAGTTCTGTTCAATTAACGGTTGCGTCCATCCCCATTATCCACAGCGGTTCTGCTGATTGATGGGCAAGCGTCTCGAGCGCTTGCATCGACGGAACTGTCCGCGTCTTTGTTCCTTGTTTGTTCCTACAACGAGCGAGGTTAGGCGTGACACTGACAAGGGTCGACGCGCTGCCGCTAGGCGGCCCCGATGCGGTGCGCATCCCGCTGATCGGCCAGAGCTTGTGCGCGGGCTTTCCGTCGCCCGCCGACGACTTTCTGGAGGGGGCACTCGAACTGCCGCGGTGGCTCGCACCGAACCCGCCCGCGACCTTCCTGTGGCGGATCGCGGGCGACAGCATGCGCGGAGCCGGGATCTTCGACGGCGACCTCGCCTGCGTCGACCGCAGCCTGACGCCGGCCAACGGCAGCGTCGTGGTGGCGGCCATCGATGGCGAGATGAGCCTCAAGCGGTACCGCCAGGACGGCAACTGCGCCTGGCTTGCCTTCGAGAACCGCGACCTGCCGGTCTTCGCGGTCGAGAACCTCCAGGATGGGGTCATCTGGGGCGTCGTGCGGTTCACCATCCGCTGGCACACGGCGAAGGCGGCGCTCAAGCGATGAGCCGGGCGATCGCGCTCATCGATGGCAACAGCTTCTACTGCTCTTGCGAGCGCGTGTTCGATCCGAAGCTCGCGCGGGTGCCGGTAATCGTGCTGTCGAACAACGACGGCTGTGCCATCGCCCGGACTGCCGAGGCCAAGGCGCTCGGCATCAAGATGGGCGACCCATGGTTCAAGATCCGGGAGATGTGCCAAGCCCAGGGCGTGCGCGTATTCTCGTCGAACTACACGCTCTACGGGGACATGTCGGCCCGGGCGAACGCGGTCTACCGGGACTTCGCGCGGGACGTGGAGATCTACTCGATCGACGAGAGCTTTCTGGATCTCTCGGACGTGCGCGAGCGCGACCGCTTGGCGCTCGCCCAGGATCTCCGGGCGACGGTGCGCGCCTGAACCGGCATTCCGACCTGCGTCGGCCTCGGGCCCACGAAGACGCTGGCGAAGCTCGCCAACCACATCGCCAAGACGGTGCCGGCCTTGAACGGCGTCTGCGATCTGACCGATCCGGTCCAGTACGACCACTGGCTCTGCCGGATCCACGTCGGCGAACTTTGGGGGATCGGTCGGGCTTCGCTCGCCAAGCTCGAGGCGATGGGCGTCGACAGCGTCGCGGATCTTCGCGATCTCGATCCCCGGCCCGTACGCAAGGCGCTCACCGTTGTGGGCGAGCGCATCATCCATGAGCTGCGCGGCACCACCTGCCTGCCGCTGGAACTGGTGCCAGCCCGCCGGAAGGGCTGCGCGGTCACCCGGTCATTCTCCGGCCGGGTGACGGACCGTGAAACGCTCGACGAGGCGGTGGCCGCTCACGCGGCTCGGCTCGGCGAGAAGCTGCGCCGCGACGGGCTCGGGACCGATCAGGTCACGGTCTTCTACCATACGAGTGAGCACGACCGCGGCGACCCAATGCGCGCGGTCTCGACCGTCGTGACCCTGCCCGAGGCGACGAACGACAGCCTCGCGCTGATCAAAGCGGCCGCCCACGGCGTCGCCAAGACCTGGCGCGAGCAGGGGGCGATCCCGTGGCGCTACTCGAAGGCCGGGGTGATCACCACCGATCTCGTCCCCCTGGCCGACAGTCCTCGCGCGTTGATCGGGCGGCTCGACCGGGAGCGATCGGGCCCGCTGATGGCGGCGCTCGACGCCTGCAACGCCCGCTGGGGCCGGGGCTCCGTCGTGCCCGCCCGGGCCGGTGTGGCGACCAAGCGTGAATGGAACACGAAATTCGAGATGCGTACGCCGCGATACACGACACAGGTGTCAGATTTGCCGGTCGCGTGCGCGTGACATCTGAGGCAACGCTTCGATCAGATGCGCGTTAACCTTGTTATACAAGGGTGAATATTGAAAATCCGATGTCGAATGAGATCGAACCGGCGCAGCCGCCGGAGCGGAAGCGCATTGCCGTGTTCCTGGACGGGACGTGGAATACACTCGACGACAACACCAATGTCTGGCGGCTCAAGGCGCTGTGTGCCCAGCGCGGCACCGATGGGGTGCCGCAAGTCGCCTATTACAGCCGCGGCGTCGGCACAGGCTGGGGCGAAAAGGTTCGGGGCGGCGTTCTCGGCGTCGGCATCGATCGCAACGTCGCCCGCGCCTACGAATGGCTCGTCGAGACCTACGAGCCGGGCGACGAGATCTTCATCTTCGGCTTCAGCCGTGGGGCCTACACGGCGCGCAGCCTCGCGGGGTTCATCGCCCTGTGCGGCCTGTTGAAGCCGGGGGCACCGCTCGGCACCAGCCAGCTGTTCGACCGGTACCGCCGGGGGGACGAGAAGCGCACGGTTCGGTGGCTCAAGGCCCGGGCGAAGGACGGCACGCTGATCGACGCCTCGCCCGAGGAGCGCTGGATGATCACCTACGCCATGCCGGTGCCGGTCAAGATGGTCGGCGTCTGGGACACGGTCGGTTCGCTCGGTGTGCCGACGACGATCCCCGGTCTCGCGAAGATCCCGGGCTTGAGCCGGTCGGGCTACGCGTTCCTGCATACGGGTCTGCGGCTGCCGATCGAGAATGGCTATCACGCGCTCGCCATCGACGAGCACCGCGCCGCGTTCGCGCCGACGCTGTGGACGAAGAAGTTTCGCGACGGCGTCCCGCTGACCGAGATGGCACCGCCCCGTCCGGTCGCCAACGTCGAACAGCGGTGGTTCGTCGGCGCTCACGCCAACGTCGGCGGCGGCTACCGGGATGACCTCCTCAGCCAGCTTCCGCTCCGTTGGATCATGGAAAAGGCAGCCCGCCATGGGCTGGCGTTTCGGTCCGACGTCGTCCTGGAGCCGGGCTTGTTGGACGTACGCCCTCGCGACAGCTACGGCGAGTTCGCCAAGGGCCTGTATCGGTATGTGGCCCAGCCGTTCTACCGCCCGATCGGCGCGCCGCCGGAGGTCTCGCAAGGTGAACGCGACGAGATCGTTAACGAGACGATCGATGCGTCCGTGTTCGAGCGCTGGCGCGCGGATCAGAACTACCGGCCTCAGAATCTCGAAATCTGGGGGCGGCGCTACAAGGTGGAACCTGGCGCGCTGACGGACACGGTCTTCGCCCACGATCCCCAGACCGTCGTACCCGTGACCACGAGGGCCGAAGCCGATGCCTCGTCAGCGTGACGACAAGCTACCCGTAAACTGGACGGTCCATTCCTGGGAGCGCGGCTATCAGCATGTGCCGGTTCCAGACGTGATCGTCTGGATCGACATCGAAACGTTCGACCGCCTGTGGTGGCTGTCAGACCAGTACATCGCGGCTCCAGGTGATGCGTCCGACAACCAGCCGCACAAATACGCCAAAGCGGGTCGGCGCTTTCTGGCGGGCGAGCCGATGTGGATGCCCGAGGTCGGTCAAGCTGCCGACGGATCTCTGACATTCCGCGACGGGCGGCATCGCTATCTCTGGATGCGTGAGCACGGCGCTCTCGCGATGCCCGTCGCGGTCGAGCAGAGCGAGGCCCCGTTCGTGCGGAAGCTGTGCGGCACGCGCCAGCGCACGTCGTGGTTCATCCCGCCCCGGTCGAAGGTGCCGACACCTGTGGTGCTCGGCATCCTGGGGCTGGCCGTTGCCGGCCTCGTGGCGGTGGCCCGTGCCTGACCTATTGTCAGGATTGTCGGATTTGTCAGGCGGGGTGCGACAGTCGCCGGTCTGGCATTTCCCGGGGGCTAGCCTGGGAGGCGTCTGACAATAGGTGCGATAGAGACGGTAGCCGGGTCCCCGCGCGGTTCACTCCAGCGCGCACTTCATGGCCGCCGGCGCGCTGGCGCAGCTGAGGTAGCAGTCCTGCTGACGCGCGCAGAAACAAGAGAGTTGGCCGCTCTTGAGACATGCGCCGCCGCATCGCTTGAATGATCCCTGCAGCGGTTGGACCAGTGAGGCGTCGGTGAGCACTCGGCTCTGACCGGCTGCGGGCATGGCATTCGCCGTCGTCGCGGTCGTCAAGACCGCACAGGTCAGCATCAAGACTTGGAGCGCGCGCTTCACGGGCCTACACCGGACACCATTGCCAAGTGTCCGATGTAGACCGGTCGCCACGGGCGTCGATTAAATACGGGTTCACGCAGGCCCAGAGTGCCCGGCGGAAGCTACGCGGCTTGAGACCAAGCCGTCACCGCCCCCTGTGATGAGACGCGAGTTCCGGGCTCCTCATCGTCCGCAGCCCAGCGGCATTCCAGTCGGCCGCTCATCGGGTCGAGGGACCAACTGGCGCGCAGAGTAGGGCTCCGGACCGGTGTGGCCGGAGGCGTCGCAGAGGTGACGGACACCAGCGCGGCGATGCCGTGCTTGGCGTTGACCGGGAGAGCGCGGGCACGGGCGCGCGCACGGATCGAGACGATCGTGTTCATGGGGCACCTCTTGTGGTCCGGCCGTCCGTGCGGCCAATCCCGGAGGTGCGCCGGGTCAGGCGTCCAAGCGGGAAGCGGTCGGCGCGAACGGCGCGGACAATCGACTATGACTGTCGCTTGGCATGGGGGTTCAGGCATCCTGAAGGTGAGATGCGCGGAGCCGCTTGCGGCGGATCCGGGCACCGAGGCGCGATGACACCGGCGTTCGTCCCCGTCAAGCACATCGGCCGGCGACGACGGCACGCTCACCGACCCGTGTGGGAAAGATTGCAACGGTGCGCCGCGCTCCGCTGATCTGGAAGGGTGAGGCGGCGTGCCCGCGAGGAACGTCCCGTCTCGCGATCACCATAGGCGGGCAGCCCATCGCGTCTTTCGATCTTTCGGAACGGTCCTCGCAGGCCGGTCGCGCTGTGGCCTGTCACGATCGGCGATGATTTCGCGATCGTCACAAGCCGCGTTGGATCAAGCGTGGTTCCACACCTTGAAGGCCGAGATCAGCAAGATCGCGGCGAGCATCGGCAGCAGGATTGTCGTGGGTACGAGACCGAGGAGGTGACCCCCGACGAAGGTACCGATGATCGACCCGACCGCCATCGTCAGGAGGAACGATCGGTTGCGCCCCAGGACCGCAAAACTCTGATCCCGGCTATAGCGGGTGCCGGCGACATTGAGCGGCAGCGCCCAGGCATTGCCGACCGCGACAGGCTCGGTCGCACCCCGGAAACCGGAGATGAACTCGTAGGCGAGGTAGGCACCGAACCCGAGCAGCAGGAGGGCCGAGATCCAGTCGAGCCAGTGCAGGGCAATGGCATAGGAGGCGATCTGCAAGACGGCAGCCAGCAGGCCGATCCCGACAGCGCCGAGCACGGAGCCGAGTGCGACGCTGCGCCAGCCGAATCGGTAGGCGGCGGCTACAATCACGCTCGCGGCGATGAACAACTCCGTGAACGTCACCTGGAAGGTGATGAGCACGCCTAACCACGACACTGTCACGCGGTACCTCCGTCGCGACGGCTAAGCCGCACTGGGGGCGTTCGCAACCGACCTCGTGTCACGATTGTCGGATTTGTCGGGCCGCTACGCGCTTGGGTACGACGAAGGGCAATGGTTCGCCTTTCTTGCGCTAAAACCGACTGACAATAGGGCCAATAGTGGCAATCGGTCGGTCCGTCGTACCCCGTGATCACGTCGCAGCGGCAACGGCAGAGCGCCGCAACGTCCAGAGCCCCGTGATCAGGCCGAGATTGGCGAGCGCAAGGACGGGCAGGATCCACCACAGGACATCGGCGCTCGCGTGGGTCAACACGTACGCTCCGGCCGGCGGCGCAAGCGCCTGGGCGATGAGCCCGGGCCGGGCGAGGCGACCGACCACGAGCGGGTAGCGCGCCGGGCCGAACAGGGCCAACGGCACGGTACCGCGCGCAATCGAGTAGATGCCGTTGCCGCCGCCGTAGAGAACCAGCCACAGCCCGACGCCCGGGAGCCCCAGGGCGAGCAGGGTAAGGCCGAGCGCGACCAAGACGAAGGCGGCCGTCAGCGTCCACAGCGGATGGTGACGGCCCTTGAACGAGATCTCGACGATCCGGGCTCCGACCTGAGCTGGCCCGATCAGCGCACCGTAGGAGACGGCGGACGCCAGCGCGACGCCGCGGGCCTGCAGCAGCGTGATCAGATGGACGGAGACCAGCGCCATGATCGCGCCGCCGAGGATCAGCACGCCGGCGAGAAGCAGGAACACGCGTCGCTCGCGGGCCGTCAGGGAGATCGCGTCGGACTTCCGATCCTCAGTCGTCGCCGGCAACGGCGGCGGCTTCGGAACGAGCAGCAGGACCAGCGGTAGCGTGACGACGAGGTGCAGGGCCGCGTAGGCGAAACACGCTCCCCGCCAGCCGACATGCGCGACGAGGAACGCCGAGAGCGGCCAGCACACGGTGCTGGCAAACCCGCCCCAGAGGGTCAGGCTCGTGATTGCCGGTCTGGCGGTCGACCCGTAGAGGCGACCGAGCGTGGCGAAGGCCGGGTCGTACAGACCGCAGCCCATCCCAGCCCCGAGGAGCAGCCAACCGGCGAGGTACACGGGCAGCGCAGGGGCCAACGCCAGCGTCGTCAGACCCGCCGCGAGAAACAGCGCCGCGAGCGCCAGGACGGGGCGACCGCCGTGGCGGTGGATCGCCGTCCCGACATACGGCGAAGCGATCGCCGCCACGAGGAGCCCAAGCGCCAAGCCGCCGACGACCCAAGCCAATGGCCACCCCGTGCTCTCTGCGATCGGCCCCGCGAGCACGGCCGGCAGGTAGAACGAGGATCCCCAGGCAAGAATCTCGACCACGCCGAGCGCCGAGACCACCGGCCAACGGCGTTCCCCACTCATGCGGCCTGACCGCAGCAGGGGGTGGCTTCGGAATCCGGGTCCGGTTCTCCGCAGCAGCTCTCGCCCGAGCGCGACGTCGAACAGACACCCGTCTCCGGGAGGCTCAACTGCACGGCATCGGCGGCGGCGAGATCGCCGTCGAGCGCCGCCACGATCGAGCGCACCTGCTCGTAGCCGGTCATCATCAGAAACGTCGGCGCGCGACCGTAGCTCTTGATGCCGGCCGTGTAGAACCCCGGCTCGGGGTGCGCGAGTTCGCGATGGCCGTGCGGATAGACCGTGCCGCACGAGTGCACATTCGGATCGATGAGCGGCGCGAGCGCGCGGGCGCTCTCGAGCCAGGGATCGAGGTCGAGGCGCAGGTCACGGGTCAGCGCGAGATCGGGTCGCTGGCCGGTCGCGGCCACCAGGGTGTCGACCGGGCCAAGCACCCGGGGGCCGCAGCATGTCTCGCCTTCGACCGACAATCCTGCTCCGTCGGCCCTCACCCCCGTGACTGCAAATCCCTTGGTGAGGCGGACGCGGCCGCTCTCGACCAGGCCGCGCAGATTGCTGCCGAGCGCGCCGCGCGCGGCGAGCTTGTCGTTTGCGCCGCCACCGTAGAGCCGCGTCAGATCCGAGCCGCGGGTCGCCCACAGGATCACGGTGCCCTCGGCGTCCTCGGCTAGCCGTGCGAGGTCCAGCAGGACATTGGCCGCCGAATGGCCTGCCCCGACGACGAGCGTCGTCTTGCCGGCGTAGACGCTTCGGTCCCGACCCAGGACATCGGGGATGCGGTAGACGATGCGATCCGCCAGCTCGGCTTCGCCCGGGACGGGAAGGCCGTTGGATCCAGCGGGGTTCGGGCTCGTCCAGGTTCCGGAGGTGTCGATCACCGCGCGGGCACGGTCGCGCCTGGCTCGGCCCAGAGGATCTGTCACCGCCAGAACGAAAGACCGTGCCTCGCGGCCCTTCGACACCACCTTGTCGATGCCGTGGCGAGCAATCGCGTCGACGCGAACGCCGGTCTCGACGACGTCGGCCATCGGAGGTGTCGCAGCTAGGGGTGCGAGGTAGGCCTCCACGAGATCGTGCCCGGTCGGATAGCCCTCCCGGGGCGGCTCCGACCACCCGCTCGCCAGCAGGATCCGCCGGGCTGCCGGGTCGATGTTGAACTCCCAGGGCGAGAACAGTCGGACGTGGCCCCAGTCGCGCACGTTCGCGGCGACGGATTGTCCGGCCTCGTAGACCTTCACCGGGAGGCCGCGCTCCAGGCAATGCGCCGCAGCCGCGAGGCCCACGGGTCCTGCGCCGATCACCGCGATCGGCAGCGTCGAGAGCGTATCCGTCATCGCATCCTCCATTAATTCCAGAAATATCGAATTAAAGGACCGAAAAAATCAGGCTGCGGTGCTCGTGCTGGCGCAGCCCGCGTCGGCGCAGCACTCGTTCACGAGGAAGCCGACGAGATCGTTCATCGCGGGATAGACGGCCCGGCAGATGAGCGAGGTGGCGTGGCGCTCCTGCGTCACCAGACCGGTGAGGATCAGCCGGTGCAGGTGATGGGAGAGCGTCGAGGCGGCGATGCCCAGGCGCTCCTGAACCTGACCGACCGGCAGGCCCGCATGCCCCGCCCGGACCAGCGTCCGGTAGATCGCAAGGCGGGTTGGGTTGCCCAGCGCCTCAAGCTGCTTGGCGGCTTGTTCGAGGTTCATGGAAATAAGCTGCCTGACGGACCATGCCGGGTCAAGAGACTATTTCGATAAGCCTGGAAATACGATCGTGCTGGCTACCGAACGCCGAGCAGCGGCAGCCAGGCCGCGAGCGCCAGCAGCGCCACGAGCAGGACCGGGGGCGTGATCACGAGGCCGACCTTCATGTACTGGCCCCAGGTGATCGTCTGGCCCTTCGACGCAAGAACGTGCAGCCAGAGAAGCGTCGCGAGGCTGCCGATGGGCGTGAACTTCGGCCCGAGATCGCAGCCGATGACGTTGGCGTAGACCATGAGTTCGCGGGTCAGCGGCGCGAGATCCGGAGCCTGCTGGATCGACAGCGCGCCAATCAGGACGCTCGGCATGTTGTTCATCACCGACGACAGGATGGCGGCGGCGAAACCGGTGCCGATCGTCGCGACCCACGGGCCGTACCCGGCCAGCCAGACGAGCCCTCTGGCGAGTTCGTCGGTCAGGCCGGCGTTCCGCAGGCCGTAGACCACGAGGTACATGCCGAGGCTGAACAGCACGATCTGCCAGGGCGCGCCGGTCAGCACCTTGCGGATCGGGATGGTGCCGCCGCGCTTGGCGAGAAACAGCAGTACCGCCGCGCCGGCACAGGTGACGACGGAGACAGGCACGTTGAGCGGCGCGGTCACGAAGTAGGCGACGAGCAAGAGGCCGAGCAGCGGAAACGCCGCTCGGAACACGGTCCGGTCACGGATCGCGTCGGCCGGCGGCTCGAGCTCTTCCACCGGGTACGAGTTTGGCACGTCGCGCCGGAAATAGGCCCAGAGCACGACGAGGGTGGCGGCGAGCGAGACGAGATCGACCGGCACCATCACGGCGGCATAGCGCCCGAAGCTGACGTTGAAGTAGTTGGCCGAGACGATGTTCACGAGGTTCGAGATCACCAGCGGCAAGCTGGTGCTGTCCGCGACGAATCCACAGGCGACGATGAACGCCAGCGCCGCCGCGGGCGGAAAATTCAGGCGCAACAAGATCGCGAGCACGATCGGGGTCAGCAGCAGGGCCGCGCCGTCGTTGGCGAACACGGCGGCGATGGCCGCGCCAAGCAGGATCACCAGCGGGAACAGGAGCCGGCCGCGCCCGCCGCCCCAGCGTGCGACGTGCAAGGCCGCCCAGTGGAAGAAGCCTGCCTCGTCGAGCAGGAGCGAGATGATGATCAGCGCGACGAACGTGAACGTCGCGTCCCAGACGATGTGCCAGACCACCGGAATATCGCCGGGATGGATGACGCCGGTCGCCAGAGCCACGGCCGCGCCAGCCAGCGCGCTCCAGCCGATGCCGAGGCCCTTGGGCTGCCAGATGACGAAGACGAGCGTGACGAGGAAGATGGCGAGCGCGAGCATCGCGGCGGAATCCTGACGTATGCGAGGACTGCGCGCGCGGCGAGGCAAGGCGGCCTGGCGACAGGCCACCCCGCGCGCGATCTGGGTGGGAGTTGAGTTAGGCGGTGGCGACGCGGCGACCGTGCTCATCGACGACGCGCTCGCCGTCTTCCTTGACGAACTCACCCTGCTGGACCGGCAACAGGTCGAGCACGGCCTCGGACGGCCGGCACAGGCGAACGCCCTTCGGGCTGACCACCACCGGTCGGTTCATGAGGATCGGATGGGCGGCGATCGCGTCGAGCAATTGCTCGTCGGTCAGAGCCGGATCACCAAGGTTCAACTCCGCGAACGGCGTACCCTTCTCGCGCAAGAGGTCGCGCACGGCGATGCCGGCGCGCGCGGCGAGTTGGCGCACCATGGCTCGGCTCGGCGGGGTCTTCAGGTACTCGATGACGTGAGGCTCGATCCCGGCATTGCGGATCATCGCCAGGGTGTTGCGAGACGTGCCGCACTCCGGGTTGTGGTAGATGACGATGTCCATCACGCGACCTCCGGGCGCGGCGAGGTCGCGCCCTCTTGCTGACCGATCTCCCGGACCTTCGACGAAAGCGCGACCTGATCGAGGCTCCCGATCGGCAGGGCCACGAAGGCCGCGATCCGGTTCTTGAGGTACCGCTGGGCGGTGACGAAGGCGCGCTTGCGCGCGATCTCCGACCCTTCCACCGCAGCGGGGTCCTCGATGCCCCAATGGGCGGTCACGGGCTGGCCCGGCCAGTACGGGCAGGCTTCGCCGGCGGCGTTGTCACAGACCGTGAACACGAAATCCATCACCGGCGCGTTCGGCCCGGCGAATTCATCCCACGACTTCGAGCGCAGCCCATCGGTCGGATAGTCGCTCTCGCGAAGGGTCTGAAGGGCCAGCGGATGGGGCTCTCCCTTCGGCTGGCTGCCCGCGGAGAACGCGCGGAAGCGGCCCTGGCCGTCCTTGTTGAGCATGGCTTCGGCGAGGATCGAGCGAGCTGAGTTGCCGGTACACAGGAACAGGACGTTGTAGACGCGCTCAGGCATGGGCGGTGTCTCCAGTGGTGCAATCACAAGCGGACAGGGCGGCGACGACGGGCGCACAGACCTCCGGGTGGCCCTGGCAGCAATCGCGCATCAGGAAAGAGATCAGGTCGGACAGCGCCGGATAGGCGGCGCTGTAGATGATCGAGCGGCCCTCACGCCGCGAGGCGACGAGGCCTGCGTGGCTCAGTTCTTTCAGATGGTGAGACACGGTCGCGGCAGAGACGCCAACGGCCTCCGCGAGGACGCCCGACGCTTGTCCCGCCGGGCCGGCGGTCACGAGCGCCCGCACGAGGCGCAGGCGATGCTCCTGTGCCAGGGCCGCGAATGCGGCGAGGGCTTGCCGTTCATCCATTCTTGCTGCAATCATCAAATGACAATTTGATTGTACAAGAAAGATCGAGCGTGAACAAGCCTCAGCAACCTTTTGCGGATGGGATGCCGAACCTGAGCGAGGCGCATCTCATGGTGCCGACGCGCGACAGCGTCGAGCGGACGACGCCGTTCACGCATGCGCCGCGGTTCCTGATCCTCTACGGCTCTCTGCGCGAGCGCTCGTTCAGCCGCCTGCTCGCCTACGAGGCGGCGCGCCTGCTCGAAGCGATGGGAGGCGAGGTCCGGATCTACCACGCCGACGGCCTGCCACTGCCGGACGACACGACGGCCGACCATCCCAAGGTTCAGGAACTGCGTGATCTCTCGATCTGGTCCGAGGGCCACGTGTGGGTGTCACCGGAGCGGCACGGAAATCTGACCGGCGTGATGAAGAGCCAGATCGACTGGTTGCCCTTGAGCGAGGGCTCGGTGCGGCCGACGCAGGGGCGCACGCTCGCGGTCATGCAGGTGTCCGGCGGTTCGCAGAGCTTCAACGCGGTCAACAGTCTGCGGCTGCTCGGTCGCTGGATGCGGATGATCACCATCCCGAACCAGTCGTCGGTGCCGATGGCCTACAAGGAGTTCGACGACGCCGACAGAATGAAGCCGGGGCCGCTCTACGACCGGGTCGTCGATGTCTGCGAGGAACTGATGAAGTTCACGCTGCTCACCCGGGAGCGGGCCGACATGCTGGTTGATCGCTACAGCGAGCGAAAGGAGCGTGAGCCGGACCGGCTCAAAGCGGTGGCCGCCGATATCGGCTTTGCGAAGCGCTGACGGTCGGCCATAGGCGATCTATCGTCAGAATTGTCGGTTGTGTCTCGCGAAACAGGTGTGGGACCGCCGAATGGCGGCCCCACGGTCTCGATTAGGCCGCAAGGGACCACTTTTCGGCGTCAGCGGGCTTCTGCTTGTAGATCGTGCCCGCGAAGTCGATGTGGAGCTCGGTCCACCCGCTTTGGTCCCGAAGCGCCAGGACCTCGAAGTGCTTGGGCTTCTGGCGTGGATCGCCGTGGGTCTCCCAGCCGGACTTTCGTGCGGCGGCGAGGACGACGTTCACGTCGGCCGGGCCGTTCGCTGGCTTGTGGCCCGGAGCGTGGTTCGGCTTCTTGTGCTCAATCGTCACCGGAGCGCGACCGGCGGTCTCGATCCGGGTGACCTTGATCTCGGAGGGACGACGCTCGCCCTCCAGGGATACGGGCAGTCCCGGCGAGAGCGAGAAGGCTTCTGCGCCCTTGGGGCCGAGATCCGCTAGGTGGGTCGCGCCTTCTGCTTCCAGGGTAAACCGGTGTGCGAAGACGTGCGTGATCGTGCCCGACAGGGCGATGGTCTCGTTGTGCGGCATGATTTTCTCCGTAGAGCGCCTTGCCTGAAGCGCAGTCCGGAGATCAGGGGCTGGGCGGCCGATTACAAGGGCCGTCAGTTCGCAGCGGCGAACACGGACCGGTGATCGAAGCACATCCAAGCTCGCATTCAGCGCGTGTAGTAATACGTGGCGCAGAGACTGGGATCGTCCTCACCCTGCGGCTGCATTTGGCCAGAGAACACCGCGAGGGTGAGCCCCTTGCCGCCGTCGCTGCGGTAGAGTGCGATCCAGCGCGCCGCTGGCGAGCACAAGGTGTTCCCGCGCAGCAGGACAGGATTGACCTCACGGGTCACGCGCATGATGCGCGCGGGCTTCGGCCCCCCGCTCGTCCCGAAAGCCTCGACGTCGGCGGCGACGGCCAGCGGGAAGATCTTGCCGGCGGCCACAAGTTTCGTCGGGGACAGGGCGATATCGCCCGTGATGGCGGTCGCGGTCCGGCTCGTCGCCGACCAAAGCTCTGTCGCAGGGGCAGCGCCTGCCGATACCGTGAGGGAGATGAGCAGGACGGCTGCGAATGCGGATTGCATGGGGACCTTTTCCTTAGGCTGCTGAGCCGGACCGCGTTGCGCCGGTGACGCTTCGCAAGGTCGGAGATAGGTCGCCGTCGGGACGCGCTAGGAGGATATGGGGTACGACGGAACGTCATGATGGAATGAAACTGCGAAACCATCCCGCAGATAGGTCAGATAGGGCTTTTAGCTTTTTGGAGCGGCGACCTTCTAGACCTATCCAACCTATCTGCGGAAGGAATTTTGGATCCTCCGGACGCTATCTGCGGGCGGATCGGTGAGATAGCTTTTTCGAGAGGACCGCGGATCTTCGGCCTCTGCATTCCTCCCGCGTTCACCTCGTACCCGTTCTGGCGAAGCGCAGATCTACGCCGCGGTCGGCCTCAGAGCTTGAGGATTGACGAGGTACTCTTCCCGCATACGCCCTTTGGTGTTTCCCTCGCGCCGGAAGTCCGGCCTGATCAGGCCAGCTTCTATCAGAATCTCCAGGGCGTCATTGCGGTAGCGCGCCTCGTCAAGGCGCTGCGTGGCATGCCTCTTGATGTCGGTGAGGTGAAATCTCGTCCAGCCGTGTTCGTGTATCAGTCCGAGCAAACCGCGGGCGTCGCCCTCGGCATCGGCTGTGGCGACGTGCTGCCGAAGTCGCTCGGCATTGGCGAGACAATAGTCCTCAACGAACCGGATCGCGTCGCGCATGACGTCGCGCTCGATCGTGTCCGGCGGCGGTCCCACCGGGTCGGCGCTCCACCGGAGATGGGCCAGCACGTTGCTGATCCTCAGGGCGAGGCCGGGAGCCTTATTGAGGCACGATCTGCGCCACGCAGTCGTCGCGCTGCCGGCATGGGCCATCCGCCTTTTGAAAGCGACGAGGTCTGCCTCGGCGTCAGGGGTCGCCCGCACGTAGAACGGCGTGTTGCTTTCGTCCTGTTGGAGACCGTCGATCGCTTGCAGGGCCGTGAGAGCACGTGCGTTGTCGGGGAGCTTCGCCACCCCGTCATGCAGCGTCTCGTCCGCAGTCAGCCCGTCCCCCCAAATCCATAGGATTCGGTGGGCCATTCCGTCGTCACCCAGCTTACCGTCCCGCGATAGGAGATCTTTGATCTCGCTCGGATGGGTCCCGCCCAGCAGTCCGATCGATAGACGTGGGATCTCAGTCTGGGCGCGGACGCCCCGGCGCAGATCGTCGGCTTTGCGGGCGACGCTGAGACTGGCCCCGTCGAACGCCTTGTTCCAGAAGCCGCGCGCGCCCTGGCTGCTCTTGTTGTTGTAACGCGCAAAGCTCCCGAACCATGTGCTCAGTTCATCGGTCTTGACCATGAAGCCGCGTGGCAACCCGGACGCATGGGCTTGGACGGCCTCAGGCGTCACGTCGTCGAAGAATAGGCTGTGCGCAACCAACTCCGCCGGTGGCTTGCCCAGTGCTGGGCGTATCGGGAGATCTTCCGGCAGCGGCGTGTTTGTCCTGAAGGCTTGGCCCACGACATTATGGATCAAGGTTTCCCAGTGCTTCGACATGCTGCGCGATACGGTCACCTTGAGGTCGCGCAGGTCTCTCAAGGCATCGTTTTCGGCTCGTCTAAGATCGAGGATCTCTTGGACGAGATCGACCACCGGGGCCATGCTCGGAGACTTTGCGGTGGCCGAGGGGCCGATCAGGGCTACCCAGAGGACACCGGGATGCTTCCACGTCCGCGTCCCTTGCGCCCAGCGGACGTTGGCGAGCATGCCGCCGACGACAGCGAGGAGAGTTCCAGCAGTGAAGTTCACACTAGCACCGACACCGGAGGCGGATGTCCGGCACCAGTCGGCCCAGAATTCCCCGAATATCTCAACCGGAAACGGCAACGCCGGCGCGTTCTCGTTTGGCAACAAAGAGAGATCCGGATTGGCCCAACTCCAAGCCTTGTCCGTCCCTAAGGGGCGGACAGGTTCGGGTTCTGGGTCCGGCTGAGCCTGTTCGTTCGGTTCGCCGAGGGCTGCGAGCCAGGCAGGATCTCCCTCGCCGAGACTACGGGCGAGATGCCGGGCGTCCGCCAATCCGAGTTCGGCGATCGCCGACAGGTGCACCATCGGCATATCGTCGGGACCCGCATCCATGATTTCGGCGAATAGGGCCTTGCTGATCTGTAGGCCTGCCAGCCCGACGGTCCCGGGGTCTTCTCCATCAGGGGACGGCGTGTCGTTCGACATCGTGGGGCTCTGCGGTGGTCGTTGAACCGCAGGGTCACGGTCGCCTATTAAAGCTCAGCTTCCGTCCCGGATGATCCCCGCAGTTCAGCGGATCGGCGCTGCGCACATGCTGAAGGACCCATTTCGGTCCGGACGGCGGAACGTGAGCACGATGACGACTAATTGGCCTCTGAAAGTCTCATGCGGGTTGCATGAGGGAGGCGGGCGATGGCCGTACTCAGCAATCGCCGCTCAGGGGCTGTGCCGATGGGCGCGCTACATCGCGACGGTCGCTACGGCTCAAACGCCGAACGGCTCAGGGCCGAACCACGTCGTCACGGGATCCGGCCCCCAATCACGCTAGCCTCTCTCGTCCGACGAATATCGAAGGCCTTTGACGCCGCCGCCCGACGTGGTTCACAGACAGGCCAGCGGAGGGGTCCCAATGGTCACATGGCGTCCGGGCGGCGAGATGTGTCCGGTCTGCCGCGGCGAGGGACGAGGCTCAATCTCCTACCCCGCCGCGATCTGCCGCGACTGCGAGACACGTCTCGTCGATTGGGACGGCCGACCGGTCGATATCGCCAACACGTCCCTCATCGGGACCGGGATCCAAGTCGCGAACGGCGAGGAAGTCGTCGATGGCGATACCCCGATCTTTGTCGACGGGATCGCTTGCTGGGCGAGGGAAGCCCGCTTCGGGGGTGTAGTTGTCCAACCCGTGGCCGGATGGCTCTCACCGCCGTTTCCCGTTGCCACGGAGAGCCAGCGAAAGACGTTGGCGGAGTTCGAGTATGACGGGAGGGCCGTTCTGGATTTCCTGATCGCTGCGTCTCCATGGGGATCGATCGATCAGGCAATCGCATCGCTGTCGGTCTTCGCCCATCCCGACGTTGTAGCGGCGACGGGGCACCGGGCGATTTTCCGTACCGTGCGAGGCCGAATGGCCGATCGGGGCTCGATCATTGACGGCGTCATGGTCGACGACAATGCGAGCCCGGCGGCCGCCTTCGAGTGGAGCACGGGTCTGAAGCGCGGCACGACACGCGACCTGACCTGCTGCCACCTCTACGCGAGTTCGAGCGATCCAGACGCTTACACGGACCTACGCAACATCTTCTACGCGCCGAGCTTCATCGCGAAGCTAACCGACAGCCAAGCGGGGTCGCTCCCGGTAATGCACGCGCTTCACGCCTTAAGGTACCGGGCCTTCGCTCTGCACGGCTATTGTGGGCCGGGCAGCACGGCGCGACCTCTAAAGCCGGAGCACTACGACAGCCTCGAATGGGCCGACCCGGTGGGGGCCGACGCGACCGCGAGCGGATTGGAGGCCAAACTCCGAGCCCGGCTGGCCGATAAGCCGAAAGATCGGATCACCAAATCAGTGGCGCACTGCGGCTGGGTTTTCTCCGGCGGTCAGCCGGATCGGCTAGTGGTCTACAGTGGTCGCTTATGACGGGCCGGGATCCGCTTCGCTCACCGAAGGTCGCTTCTTGAGATGGTAGGCAATCGACCCCTCAGACGCAGGCCGTAGCCCATCTCGACTGGGAAAGACCCACGGGTATCCGGGCGAACGCCAGGACCCAGCCAAAGAGATCCATTCACGGAACACGTTGGCGAGTGGCTCATCGAGGGTCAGCCCTTCACCATCTTTCCAGAGCGTGACAGCCTTCGGAGTGACGGCCACCTCGGAGCGTTTGAGGGAGAGGACCCGCGAAAGCGGGAGGGTGAAGATCCGGGAGATGAGGACCGCGATCAGGGCCCGCGCCTCGACGACATCGCGTGTCCTGTGCAAGCGCTTCCGGCATTTGCGGATATCGGCCTGAAGCCGTCTTCTCTGAGCGGCCGGATCCTGACGCGGTTTCGCGATCGTCAGTTTGGGACCGTCCTCTGACGCGAGGAAGCTCAAAAAGCTTTGCAGTGACGTCCGGTCCCTGGGACGCGCACGCAACGCGTTGGCGACGTGGCGCTGGCTGAGGTCAGCGATCGGAGCGTCACCGAGTGCTGCCAACAGAGTATCAAGCGACATCCGGAACTGACCTCTTCGCGTCATGAGGATCTGACCCCTATGCTAATTTCACACGCCTAGACGGGTGTGGGTTGGGGGACCGCAGCCGCCTTTTGCAGGAGGCCGCTGCGACGCTTCTCACGAAGCCGGTAGCTGTCGCCGCGGATGGTGACGACGTGGCTGTGGTGCAGCAGCCGATCGAGGATCGCGGTGGCCACCACCGCATCGCCGAACACGCTCCCCCACTCGCCTACCGCTCGGTTCGACGTCACCAGCATCGCGCCCCGCTCGTAGCGGCGGCTGACGAGCTGGAAGAACAGATGCGCGGCATCCGGCTCGAACGGCAGATAGCCGAGCTCGTCGATGATCAGCAGTTTCGGCTTGGCGTAGTGCGTCAGCCGCTCCTCCAACCGACCCTCAGCATGCGCCTTGGCCAGCTGCGCCACGAGCGTCGTGGCCGGGGTGAACAGCACGCCATAGCCGGCCACAATCGCCGCGCGCCCGATCGCCACCGCCAAGTGCGTCTTGCCCACGCCGGGCGGCCCGAGGAACAGCACCGCCTCGCCATTGGCGATGAAGCGGCCGGTGGCGAGTTCACGGATCTGCGCCTTGTCCAGCGAGGGTTGGGCGCCGAAGTCGAAGCCGGTCAGGTCCCGCACGAAGGGGAAGCGAGCCAGACCAAAGGCCATGTCGATGCGGCGCTGGTCACGCCGAGCGACCTCACGCTCGCAGAACAGGGTCAGCGCCTCACGGATCGTCAGCTCGCCCCGGCCGGCCTCGTCGATCAGGCTATCGAGCTGATCGCGCATGGCCGTCAGCTTCAGGCGGTCGAGCAGCAGGGTGAGGTGGTCATGGTCCATCAGAAGCCTCCCCCGGCGACCGCCTCGTACTCGGCCAGCGGCCGCAACAGCGCCGGCGGCATGATGGGCGACGGGTCGAGCCGGTGAGCCGGTCGCTCTCGGCTACCCACAAGCCCGGCCAGATGGGCATCGTCGACGACACGGCCGTGGCGCCCCTTCAACGCGGCGTGCACGGCGACCTCACGTCCGCCGTGGTGGACGCGCACCACCGCTCCGCTCACGGTGACGCGAACCCGCTCGCCGATCAGCCGCCACGGCACCGAGTAGGCGTTGCCGTCGACGCTGACCGCGCAGTCTGCCCCGACCCGGCGCACGAGATCGCGTGCGGCGGAGAACGGCGGCACGCCCGCCAGGGGCTGCAGCGCCCGGGCCTCGTCCCGGGCGAACCGCGCGCCCGGCGCCTCACCGGTCGTGCCGTGCGCGCGCCGGTCGGCCACATCCCGCGTCCAGGCATCGAGATGCGCCTCCAGGGCGGCAAAGCTCGCGAAGCGGTGGCCGGCTACAGCGTTCCTTTTGACGTAGCCAACGCCGCGCTCGTCCTTGCCCTTCGTGCGCGCCCGGTACGGGGCGCAGGCCCGCACCCGGAAGCCCCAATGCCGGGAGAAGGCGTGCAACCGCGGATGCAGGATGACCTCGCGGCTGATCGGGTCATGGTGCAGGACCAGGGCGCGGGCATTGTCGAGCAGCACCTCACGCGGCACACCGCCGAAGGCCTGGAAGGCGCTCTCCAATCCGGCGAACCAGTCCTCCTGCCGCTCGTGGCCGAAGGCGCGCACGTGCAGTCGACGCGAGTAACCGAGCGTCGCAACGAACAGCGAGACCCGGGTTGGCACACCGCCGATCTCGATCCGCCGCTCGCCGAAGTCGATCTGCATCTGCTCGCCTGGCCGCGTCTCGAACCGCACGCTCGCCCGCGCGGCGATCACCAGGTCCCGCCGCAACGGCGCCACAGCCCGTTCCACGGTGCGCAGGCTGACGTGGATGTCCTTCTCGTTGGCGAGGTCCTGGCGCACGACGTCGGCGTTGCCGGCATGCTGCCGGAACCGTTCGGCCAACCAGTCCGTCAAGCCGTCGAGCCGCTTCGATCGTGAAGGCGTTTTAGAGGGGCGCCAATCACCCTGACGGAGCCAGTGCTTGACCGTGTTCTTCGAACAGCCGAGCTCGGTCGCGATCCGCTTGGCACCCCAGCCCAGCGCCTTCAGCCGCACCATCGCCGATACGTCGTCCGGCGTCTTCATCTCGGCCCTCCGCGGATCGTCTGTCCGCTGAAGAGCCTGATCTTCGTTCCTGATCATCTCGACCTCCTCGCTCATCGAGGGGGTCAGGTCCTCATGGCGTCAGGGGGTCAGTTTGCCGTGTCGCCTGACAAACAGAGTAGCGGCGGCCGTCAGCGCGATGCGCTGGGAGATCGGTTTTCGGTCCCGGATCGCGAGGTGATCGCGATAACGGTGGAGCACTGGCCCATTCAAGCCCTTGCCATGCGTCGTCAGGATGGCCGCGATGCGGTCGAGTTCGATCAGGGTGCGAAGCTGCGCCTGGTCCCACGCGAGCGCCCCGATCGTCGCCCAATAGGCAATCATGGGTTCGACGCGGCGAAGGGCTCCCTCTCCGAGCGCGGCGAAGACCGTCTCCATCGCGAGGTCCGGAGGGTCTGTCACGTGAAGCGTGATACGACGGCAGGCGGCGGCTGCGCGGGCGATCCGATCGTCCGCAATTTTGGCCTCGAGCGGGAAGATATCGCTCGTGCAGTAGGCCCTGAACAATTCCGCGAGCCACGGAAGGGAGATCGTTCGAGCTTCTTCCCCGATCCTTACCCTCCTGGCGCGGGCTTTTGAGCATGGGTAGCAGGGCCCGTAGCCGCTACCGGGAACGATCTTTTTGCACTCCGGGCATCGATGCGTGAGACCGACCGCGCAGGCGAGGCACAACTGCTTGTTCGCCATGATGACGCGTTGGCGGCCACAGATCATGCAGATCGCACCCATCGTCGTTGCGCTGCCTCAATGAACGCGAACGCCTCCTCAGAGCCGGGCGAGGGTTTGGTCCTGGCCAGGGCAGTCGTTCGTCGAGTTCATGTTTTGTTCTGGTTTGCGGCGACTTTCAACCCAGCGCCAGGCCCTATCCTCAGGTTGTGGAGAACGGGGATGAACGCCTCAGTTTAAGCCGCGAATGGTCCAACACTTCAGCAGCTTAGCGGATTTGTGTGGCGGCCACTGGGGGTCGGCTCCTTCAGCTCCTGCCGTCGCTCCGAGGCGATGATTGGAGGGGCGAGCACACGTCGTACTCGGACCATTAGGTCATGCGCATCCGCCCGACGCGGGATCTTGAAGCTCGTCGGGGCCTCGCGCCACATCCAGGGAAAGCGATGGGCGAGGCCGTCGTCCTATTTTGTCAGGAAGTCGCGCAGTGGCTCCGGCTGGACGCTGCCGATGACGCCGATCGAAAGGTGCGGGATCCCAACCGGCGCGCGCACACCGTTCTTGAGGTCGCCGCCCTTGCGGATCAACTCTGGCAGGCCCCGCCCGCACCGTCGGCCGGAGCGGCATAACCGGCAAAGGCGGTCATGTATACGAAGGGGGGCTCATCGGATCGCGCGCGGCGAAAGAGGTGCAGATCAACACCCCCGACGGCAAGAATAGGCCGCGGAGCCTGGACTGCGACTGATACGATGTAATTTTCCCCGCCGTGCAGTCGTCCATGATCAGTCCGTACACGTGCGTAAGTTTCCGCGGGAGCCCCGAGCCCGGTTCGTTCAGTCCGGCAACGCCCGTATGACCTCCACTGGTAGACTCACCCCGCTGATTGGTGGGCAGATGAATACTTGGCCTCATAAGCAGCCCTGAAGTCAGCATCTCCGCAGATGCAGCGGCCGGTGGCATCGGGCGCGTGTGGATCGGCAAGGTGTGTACCGAGGCGTCTGAGCAAGTTGATGCGCGTGGCGACCGTTGGCGCATCAGGTTCGCCCTGGGCATGCTTCACGAGGTCGGCAGCGAGCATGATTCCGGCGAGCGCCGACTGGAACGCCATCGGTACCGTGGCTCCGACCGGCCGTCTGCCATCGGTGAGCCGGAACACCACGCCGCCGCACACGGCGTGTTGATAGAAGCTTCGCAATGGCTGCCCCACGAAGGGTCGTAGGGGCTCAGGTGGAACGCCCAGCGCTGCGGCGATCCGCTCGACGAACACCTCAGTAACTGGTTCCAAGGTCTGCAGCATTCGGCGCACCTCCGGCTGCGCCTCGGGCATACCCAGTTCCTCAGCGATGCGATCGTCCTCGTCCTTCACCGCGTCGGCGGGGAGATAGAGGCAGGCGAGGCAGGGCTTGCCGTCCGCGAACCCGTGCCGTGAGACGCCGAGGTCGCCCTCCTGGGTCCAGGCGTTGACGATCCATCGGGGGAGGGCACTCTGGACCGCGACGCGGTCGCGCGCCGTGTCCAGGGCGACGGCAATCCGATCCAGCCGCCAGTCGTGCCGCGCGGTGAGATACTCGGACCACGTCGCGCGGTGAGGTGCCACGCGCAGCCCCGTCCCAGTCAGCAAGCTGGCGGCGACTTCGACCTTCGCGCGTTCAACGTCAGCCTGTGCCGCCATTGCGTAGCGCTGCAGGTTCGACAGGTCGACGGCCTCGTGGTCGACTAAGTGCAGCGTTCCAGTCAGGGCGGGCAAACGGGCGAGGGCCCACACAGCCCCGTTGCCGATGGCCCCGAGGCCGACGAGATGTGCCTCGCCCAGGTCGACGTGGCCGACCTCGCCACCCGCGGACTCCGGTGCGGCCGGGCGGTAATCGCGCATGTCGAGGGCGATCTCTCGATCGAGTCCGCCGCCCCGGATCTGATCGGCAAACACGGCGCGGAATACGTTCGCGGCTGCGACGCAGGCCGCGCCCCCCGCACCGAACGGGTTGGCGCTCCGCCCGCACCCGACCGGGGCGGTCGGGGAGAACCGTGCGATCCAGCCGTCCGATCCGGCGAACAGCGCCTGGCCCGGCATGGCCAAAGCGGTGCGGCCGACGCAGACGGCGACGCTCGCCTGCTTGATGTCGCCCCCCAAATCGATGGTGGGGTTGATCGCTCTCGCGAGGCCGGACAGCTCGGCGACGCGTTCGGCGGCGTGGCCGTCGAGGGCGTGGATCACGAGGGTCGGGTACAGGCGGGCGAGCAGGCGGACCGTAAGGTCGAGCAGCGCCGCACCTTCCTGCGAGCGCGCGGCCTCCTTGTCGAAAGCGAGGCCGACGACCTGCGCCCGAAGCCGCTCTGAAAAGGCGGCCGTGCCGAAGTCCGCCAGGACCTGCGAAGCGGCGGTGGCGGCGCGGTCAAAAAAGTTCGCGAGGGCCATGATCAACCCGTGATGGTAATGAGGCGCGTTAGCGCGCCCGCGGGGACCCGTGCCCAACGGGCGCGGGCGTCGAGTCGGTAGGCGGCGGTGTCGGCAAGCGCGAACGGGCGGGCCGCGTAGTCGGGCACCACGAGCGACAGGTTGCCGATCGCGGTGGCGATCGCGAACGCGTCATCGGTGTCCGAGTGGTACGCCCGGCCGGGGTGGCTGTGGACCTGTCCCAGCAGCGTGAGCTTCTCGCGGTGGAGCCGGACGTTGATGCGGTGGAGCTCGTCCGGGCCGATGCAGACGCATACGCCGTCGTCGGTGCGGACGTGGCGCTGGGAGGGGACCCAAGTCTGCTCGACCGCGAACCGGTCTCCGTCCTGGCGGCCGACCCAAAGAGCCAGCCCTTCATGGCCGGCGCGGCCAACCGAGCGCATGTGCTCTTGGGCTGCGTCCGCGCACGCCCGAGGGAGCGTGATCGCCCGCACCGCCGCGAGCCCGCTCACTCCGGGACGCGTTCGAGATTCAATCCCATCCCGATCGCCGGCATCCGCGCGACCAGCTGGTAGTGCTCGATCGGGTTGACCCCGTGGCTCCAGATCGTGTCGAGGATGAAGGCCAAGGAGCCTTCGCCAGAGCGGCGGTGCAGAAGCCATGCGTCACCTGTGTGCGCGGGGTTGTCGTGGTATTCCCGGACGCGAGGCAGGCACAGGAATGGCGGGTCGTCGGGCGAGTTGAACTGCATCAAGTCCGTCGCCGGCATCTGCCCCATCTGGATGAGCTGGAGGTACATCTCCTTTGGCATCCCCGGCGGAATCGGTGGCCGCCGCAGCATGTTGATGTTGAGCTCGCTCGCCTTGATCGGCGCGCGTGTGAAAGGGTCGACGAAGCGCACCGAAAGCGGCTGGACGTCGTAATCGGTGAAATCGACGACCACGCAGGCGACGATGGGCGACGGGCGCAGCTTAAGGGCCGCGAACATCACGCACACCTCGGGGAACTCAGCGTCGAGCAGGATCTGGCCGCGCTTGCGGTAGGTCCCCTCTAGGGCCCGATAGGCGGTGACCTCCCGCGCGAACTTCGCCCGGGAGACCACGGGGTCGACGGTCTGCGGGCCGCTCACCCGGCGACCCCCGCCTTGAGGCTCAACCACACGAGGTCACAATCGTGCAGCCCGACGCCAGCGACGGTCTGCGTCAGGTCGTACGGGGTGCCCTGCTCGTCCTTCAGCTGCCACTCGTCCTCGGGCCGCCCGACGTTCTCGGACTTCCGCAGCGCCTCCGTGCGGACCTGCGCGAGCAGAGTGTCCGGGCGGACCTTAAGCGCGATCTCGGTGCCGTTGACGACCACCTTGAGTGTGATGTCGCGGGCAGCGGGAGCGCGCCGCTCAACCGTTTGAAAGTGCTCGACCCCCTCCCGCGCGAGGTCGAACATCTCGTGATCGGCCACGCGGACGTCGTCGGCCCCGGGCAGTACGAGGTACACATCGAAGGCGGCGGGATCGACGCTGGCGAGCTTTTTCAGGACGACGCCCGTGATCCGGCGGACTGGCCACTCCTGATCCTGCCCGTCGATGAAGAAGCGGTAGAGGGTGTCGCTGCGGCACACCAGGAACCGCTCGACACCGTGGTGGCGCAGATCGAAGGTCTCGTCGAGCCGCAGCGGCTCCAGCGCGTTATCCGGCAACAGGGCGAGGGCGGCGTAGTCGTCGACGGGGTGCTTGCCCGCCGCCTTGATGATCTGCCGCCCCGTGGGTACCGGGTCCGTGAGGTGGACCTCGGTGAAGTTCAGGTTCTCGTCGCCGATCTGGACCGCCATGCGGTCCTCTCCATGTCCGTGCATCGTACTCTCGCCGCCCGTGGGCGGCCCCGCGGCCGCCCTTCTGATCCCTCCAGCGCGGCGGGGGATGGCGATTCGGTAGTCGGACTAAAAAGAATCTTCGGCGGTGCAGACGAAGTAGAACCGGCAGGTGGGACAGTCCCCCGATGGGGTCGGTGGGAAGCGACCGGCCTCAATCCCGGCGATGGCATCGGCGTACGCGGCGAGGCCCGCGCCGCCCTGGTCCGCGTCGATGTCCACCGCCTCGGGGGTGGCCGGGTAGACCGCCTGCAGCCTGACCGTGCGGTCGGGGTGAGCCTGACGGAGTGCCTCACCCAGGAGCTCCCAGATCGCTTTCTGCGCCTCGCTCTTCGACTTGCGTCCCGTCCGGTAGACCTGCGCTACGATGCTCCCATCTGGGCGTTCCACGACACGATCCGCGCGCACGCCGATGGTGCCGCCTGCGGTGGCGGCGTGCCACTGTCGGTCTACGGCCCGACCACCGTCGTCGAGCAGCGAGACGGCGTTCTCGACCATGGTCTCGGCGGCGGCGCGGTAGACCGGCTCGAACCCGTGGTCGACGGGTCCGCGCTCGGCCCAGACCTTGGTGAGGCGCTGGCGAGCCGCGGCCGGATCCACGGCCTCGTCCGCGGCTTGCTGGGCGGAGATCCAGTCGATGGTCGCCCGCACGCACCGGTGGAACGCGAGGTAGGCCCCGGCCGCGCTCCGGTCGCCGAGGTCATTCAGCACCTCGTAGCGGTAGCGCGCCGGGCACTTCGTCCAGATCAGCAGGTCGCGCCCGTCGTGGGCGTCCACGGGGACGACGGCCACAACCTCGATGGGCCGCGTCCCCGGGGCGACTGTCGGCGCGGGCCGGGGCTTCGGCAGCCGCGGCCCGAGCCCCTTGAGGAACTTCGACGGGTTGCAGGTCGCCTTCGCCGTATAGCGCTTGGCGCTGGTAATCGAGAGGACGTTCCGCGCCCGCGACAGGGCGACGAAGAAGAGGCACTCCTCTTCGGCATCGTGGTCAGTCGGACCGATCGCGAGATGCTCCATTCCGGGCGGGGCGGGGCAGCGCACACTTTGCCGTTTGCCCGGCACGTAGCGCGTGGCCACTTGAGGCAGGTGCACGCCCTCGAACTCCAAACCCTTGGCCGCGTGCACGGTCATCATGCGCACCGCGGGGATTCCGTCTGCCTCCGGCGGCACGACGCGGAACGCGCGATCGTCGTCGAGGCGCTCGATGCGGCGGATCCGCTCCAGGAACGCACGCCGCCCGCCCCGCCCGCCGGTGGCGTCGGCGTGCTCGCGGGCGAACTTGAGCAGTTGGTAGATCGCGACAAGGCACTGCTGTGACCGGACGCTCTGGTCGTCGACGAAGCTCTGGAGATAGCCGCTGTCCTCGAACAGGTAGCCCACAAGCATACGCCACGCCGTCGTACCCCGGTTGACCCCGGTGAGCTGACCGGCCAGCCGGATCAGGCCCGCGCGCCCCTCATCCGTAAACCCCTCGATCGCCTCGGCCCGCGCGCATACCTCGAGGATACCCTTGCGCGACGTGTCCGCCTCCCGGATCGCTACGAGCGCGTCCGCTCGGGTCGCGCCATACTCTGGCAGCTGCGCCACGCGGATTAGCCCGGCCGCGTCCGCATCGGCCCCGAGCGACACGACGGAGAGCAGGTCCCGGATCTCCGGCCGCTCGAACAGGTCGCCGAGGTACAGGATCGGGACGTCGAATTCTTGGAGCAGCCGGCCGAACCGGGCTAGGCACAGGTGGGTCCGCGCGAGGATGGCCTGGCGGTCGTAGGGGATTCCCTCAGCCTTGAACCGTTCGATCTGGTCGCGTACCGCATTGGCTTCTGAGCGCAGATCGTCGGCCTGCAGATGGTCGACGTACCCCACCTTCCCCCGGTGGGGATGCCATTCGACCGGTGGCTTGGGGGCCGCGGCGATGTCCCGCCCGTAGTGTTCGAATAGCTTCACCACCGCCTCGCCCGAGCGGTAGTTCGTGGTGAGCGAACGGCTCTGCCCGTCCGGGTAGCGGGAAGCGAAGCCGGCCGCGTTGGCCGGGGCCGCGCCGCGGAACCGGTAGATCGACTGCCGTGGGTCGGCCACGGCCCAGACCCGCCGTCCGTCGACCGCGATCTGGTCCAGCAGCGCGGTGCCGGCCGCGTTCACGTCCTGGTACTCGTCCACGAGGATCCACCGGTGGCGGTCCCGCACGGTGGCCCTCGCCCCTGCATGGTCGGCCAGGACCCTGGTCGCCTTGCCGACGAGGTCGCCGAAGTCGACCGCGCCCCTGGCATCGAGGCTCTCTTGGTACGCTGTGTAGACGCCGCCGACCTCGACTGCCTTCTCAGCCGCCTCGACGGCCTCCTGCGTCTCGGCCGCGGCCAGCGCCGCCTCGGCCGCCGCAAGGTACGCGGCCGGGCCGACCATCTCGTCCTTCGCGCGCGAGATCGCCCGGAGGATCGGGCGCAGCTCGAGCGTCGGGTCCCACAGATTTTGAAAATGCCGGAGCTTCAGGTCCGGCAGTATATCTTCGAGCAGGCCAAGCCCCTGCGCCTCGTCGAGGACGTCGAAGTCGGCGCGCAGCCCCGCCTGCGCCGCGTACAGGCGCAGGATCTCCAAGCCGAACGCGTGGAAGGTGCCGATCCACATCTGCGCGGCCGCGGCCGCGTCGAGGCGTTCGACCCGCTCGCGCATCTCCGCTGCCGCTTTGTTCGAGAAGGTGAGCGCGAGGATCTCCCACGGCTGAACGCCGATGCCGAGAAGGTACTCGATCCGCCCCACGAGCGTGCGCGTCTTGCCGGTGCCCGGCCCGGCGTCGAGGATGAGGGGCCGCTCGTCCCATTCCGCGGCGGCCCGCTGGTCCGGGTCGAGCGGGATCGCCGGCGGCGGTTCCTCCGCCGCGTCGGGGGCGGGCAGCGGCGGCAGCAGCAATGCCCGGATCGCCTGCATCGTCACGAACGGCAGAGGAAGCCCGACCTCCCCCGAGATCTGCGAGGGCGTCTGCCGGTCGCGCACCAAGCGCTGGCGCAGCAGGTCGGCCGGCAGCAGGAACTCCTGTGCGAACACGTCGGCCTGTGTCTCGCGCCGCTCGCGCGGCGAGTAGGCGACGACCCGTTCCGCGCCGATTTCAAAAGCCTGACCGCCGAAGCCTGGCTCGGTCGAGCGCACGAGCGATTGACGCTCGTCATGTAGATAAAAATGCCCAATCTCGTGCGCGGTGACGATCGTCCTTTGACCGGCGTCAAGATGCCCTGCAAGACGAATGAAGCCGTCACCTCGCTCAAGGACCCCAATGACTTCTGGGCCGTACACAGTTCCGGGTTCGAGCGTGTCAACTTCAAGGTCGGCGATCAGCAGAGCCGCTGCGACGAGAGCTGCTCCTGTTCCGTCGACGGCCCGTGCGGCAGCTTCAGCGTGTACGCGTCGCGCAATGACCCGGATGCCGCGCCAAGCGTCCACGCCTACCCCCTACCGGTTAGCCAGAATGCCTTGCGATCCTCGGACATGCTGGACGCGCGAATCGCTTCGTCCCATGTTCGGGCCCGACCCGTCGTCGGCGGTTCGGACGCTTTGAATGCCGCCGTCAGTGCGCGTGGTCGCGAGTTCTCTAGGATGGCCTCGAACCATTCGACTGCGCATCCGAGACATTCGGCTCCCGCGCGCTTGAACCACCCTGGGATCGTTGACGGGACGATTTGACCAGTGCCGATATCCGACACGATCGACCGCGCGATACCAAGCCTGGCCGCGAAGGTTCGAACGTCGAGGTCTTGTCGTTCGAGCATCGTCCGAAGATCCGGAACCTCAGCCTTGCTATCCTGCTCGGTCGTACGGCGTACAGCAGCCTGCACCTTGGCGGTATAGTCTCGCGGTTGATACTCTGCTGCGGTTGCTCCGCCATGATAGGGGAGCTTGAGGATTTCCAGCGCTTCAGCGCGAATGGCATCGGCATACTGAGGATAATCAGAGATCCAGGCGTCGATTATCCCGGGCGTGATCGCATCAACCGCTTCATGGAAGCGGATGAGCACGTCTTCCAGTCGCTCGATTGGATCGCTCATGGCTGCTGTCCCAGCAATTGCATGATCCGCTGCGTAGCACGATCGACCCAATCCTCTGCCGTCTTCGGCGTGATCTTCAACATCGACGAGATGCTGGCTCCCGTCTTCGAACTGTATGGGAAGCCAGCCTCATGAAGCTGGTAGGCCAATCGGTGTTTCTCCGGAAGCTGTCCGAGCACGGTTGCGATCACGGCATGATCCTCCGGGCCCAGGGACGATTCATCCGGTGGTTCGATCGGCTCATTGCTGGCATCGCACGGAGCAGGCTGTTTGATGTTCTGCCGAACGTTACGCCTGCGAATCTTGTCGATAAGACGGTGCCGCAGTTTGCCCTTGAAGGACTTTTCGAACCCGGCACCGTCCGCGGATTGCAGATCGAGAATGTCATCGATCAGATCCTCGACGACCTCGGCCACAGGGTCATCGCTGTCGTTCCGTTGGCGATACCCGTACATAGCGTGCACGATCCGATCAGCTCGCGCGGCGAGATGCTGGACCAGGACACCGCACAGACGTGCGTTACCACTAAGAGATAGTTGGCGGCACGCGGCCACGATCTGCCGAGGATCCTGTCCCGACAAGCCATTCTCGTCGACGATGGCTTTCCACTTCTCACGCAGTCGCTCCTGCGAGTCAGCAATGCTGGCGTTCATACGAGCCCTCGTCCTGCGAGAGCCTGCCCCCCATAGCGCGAGGGCCGGCTGTGATCCGGTAGTGCGGGCAGAAGAATTCTAGCACCGCAGCGGCAGAGCTTCGGTTTCATGATCCAAAGCGAGCGGCCCGAAACGCCGGCCAGTACAGGGTGGTCCGACGGGATTTGTATCCCGGACCATTCGAACCGCGGTTGTATCTCACGGTCGTTGCAACACGGTTTTGCCTTTCGCGACCGCGTCGGGCTGTCTCATCCTTTTCGCTGGACGAATCCTTTTGGCAGGCGACCCGGAAGAGTCGCCTGCGGTCACGCGTCGTCAGTTAAGTCTTATACAGGCCGGGCGCGGTCCGCCCCGTCTGCGGAAGTGTACTGCCGTAGCCTGCTCTACGTAGGCAGATCGTTCGATTGGTCCGTGAGCGTAGCTAAGATGAGGGAAGAGTAGCCAATCTGACATATTTGTAATGGCTGCACATGCGACGCCTATACGAGCGAAATCTTACCAGTACGACAGTGATATGGGCTAGATGGCAGGAAAGTGTTCGCCTTAGAGAGGCCATCGCGTTCTAATCGCTGTGTATTCTCGCTTACCCAGCGCAAGGAGCTTATGGGCTACATCGCGCTGGGTTATGGGCTAAACGACGATTTTATGGGCTACACATCACAGACGTCGGTTTTACGAGCACCCCGTCGTGGAACCGCAGGTGTCGCACTTCAGGCAGGTGCCGTTGCGGACCAGCGTGAAGTTCGCGCATTCCGGGCAGGCCTCGCCGACATAGCCTTTCATCTTCGCCTCGGCGCGGCGGTCCGCGACGGTCCGCTCCACCTTCGTGAAGGGCAGGGCGTCCGCGATGGTCTCGGCCTGACCGGGTGCCACCGGCTCCGCCTTCAGAGCGGTGCTGCCGCGGATCGCGTGGACCGTTCCGCCGGCCGGGGCCGACTGACCGGCGCTCGCCGCGCCCACACCGACCGTCCCGCCCGCCGGGCCGCCCTGGATCAGGGTGAGCCGGTCGGCCGAGCCGCGCAGGAGGCCGCGGGAGACGACCGAGGAGGCTGGGGCGGGCTTCGGGCCCTCGCGGGTCGTGTCGCCGCTCTCGCCGCCGCCGATCACCGTGCCGCCGATCTCGGCGGGGCTGACATGGGCGAGGTCGGCGCGGCCGAGATACGAGACCGCCAGCTCGCGGAACACGTAGTCGAGGAGCGAGGTCGCGTTCTTGATCGCGTCGTTGCCCTGCACGAAGCCCGCCGGCTCGAACCGCGTGAAGGTGAAAGCCTCCACGTATTCCTCCAGCGGCACGCCGTACTGGAGGCCGAGCGAGATCGCGATAGCGAAGTTGTTCATCAAGCTCCGGAAGGTCGCGCCCTCCTTGTGCATGTCGATGAAGATCTCGCCCAGCCGCCCGTCGTCGTACTCGCCGGTGCGCAGGTAGACCTTGTGGCCGCCCACGACTGCCTTCTGGGTGTACCCCTTGCGCCGGGCCGGCAGCTTCTCGCGGGAGCGGATGCGCTCCACCCGCTCGATCACCCGCTCGACGATCTTCTCCGCCACCGCGGCAGCCTTGGCGGCGGCCGGGGCCTGGATCAGCGCCTCGATGCCCTCATCCGCCTCGTCGTCCTCATCCGAGATGAGGGCCGAGTTGAGCGGCTGCGACAGCTTCGAGCCGTCGCGGTAGAGGGCGTTCGCCTTGAGGGCGAGACGCCAAGACAGCAGGTAGGCCGCCTTGCAATCCTCCACCGTGGCGTCGTTCGGCATGTTGATGGTCTTGGAGATCGCCCCCGAGATGAAGGGCTGGGCCGCCGCCATCATGCGGATGTGGCTCTCCACCGAGAGGTAGCGCTTGCCGATCCGGCCGCACGGGTTGGCGCAGTCGAAGACCGCGTAGTGCTCCAGCTTGAGGAAGGGCGCGCCCTCCAGCGTCATCGCCCCGCAGATATGGGTGTTAGCGGCCTCGATCTCCTTCTTGGAGAAGCCGAGGAACGGCAGCAGCTCGAAGGTCGCGTCTGCGAGCTTCTCGGCCGGGACCTTCAAAGTCTGGATCAGGAAGTCGTCGCCGAGCGTCCAGCGATTGAACACGAACTTGATGTCGAAGGCCGACTTCAGTCCCTTCTCCACCGCGGCGATTTTCTCGTCCGAAAAGCCCTTGGCGCGGAGCGTCGTCGGGTTGATCCCCGGCGCCTGGCCCATGGAGCCGTGGCCGACCGCGTAGGCCTCGATCTCGGCGATCTCGGATTCGCGGTAGCCCAGCGCCCGCAGGGCGTCCGGCGCGGCCTGGTTGATGATCTTGAAGTAGCCGCCACCGGCGAGCTTCTTGAACTTCACCAGGGCGAAGTCGGGCTCGATGCCCGTGGTGTCGCAATCCATCACGAGGCCGATCGTGCCGGTGGGCGCGATCACGGTGGCCTGCGCATTCCGGTAGCCGTGCTCCTCGCCGAGCTTCAGCGCCCGGTCCCAGGCGGCGCGGGCATGGTCGCCCAGGTCGGCCTGCGGGATGTTGGCATGGTCGAGGGCGACCGGCGCGACATTCAGGAACTCGTAGCCTGCGGTCTCGCCATGCGCGGCCCTGCGATGGTTGCGGATCACCCGCAGCATCGCGTCGGCGTTCTCGTCATAGGCCTGGAAGGTGCCGAGTTCGGCAGCCATCTCGGCGGAGGTGGCGTAGGCGACACCGGTCATGATCGCGGTAAGCGCCCCGGCCAGTGCCCGGCCCGCATCGGAATCGTAGGGCAGGCCCATGGTCATCAGCAGGCCGCCGATATTGGCGTAGCCGAGACCCAGCGTCCGGTACCGGAAGGAGAGTTCCGCGATCTCCTTGGATGGGAACTGCGCCATCATCACGGAGATTTCGAGCACCACCGTCCAGAGGCGGTTGAGGTGCTCGAACGCCTCCACGTCGAAGCGCTTGGTCTCCCGGTCGTACATCGTCAGCAGGTTCGCCGAGGCGAGATTGCAGGCGGTGTCGTCGAGGAACATGTACTCGGAGCACGGGTTCGAGGCCCGGATCCGCCCACCCGCCGGGCAGGTGTGCCAGTCGTTCATCGTGGTGTTGAAGTGCAGGCCCGGATCCGCCGACGCCCAGGCGGCCTCGCCGATCCGCTCCCACAGCTCACGCGCCTTCAGGGTCTTGGTGACCTTGCCGGTGGTGCGGGCCGTGAGGTTCCAGTCCGCGTCCGCCTCGACGGCGCGCAGGAAGCCGTCGGTCAGGGAGACCGAGTTGTTGGAGTTCTGGCCGGCAACCGTCAGGTAGGCCTCGGAATCCCAGTCGGTGTCGTAGACGGGGAAGTCGATCTTGGTGAAGCCCTGACGGGCGAACTGCACCACGCGCTTGATGTAGGCATCCGGCACGGACGCCCGCCGGGCAGCCTTGATTTCGCGCTTGAGGGCCGGGTTGCGCTCGGCGTCGAAGCAGGCGTCGCCTTCCGCCTCGCACTGGGTGCAGGCCTTCATCACCAGGGTCAGGTGCTTGGAGACGACCTTCGAGCCGGTCACCAGGGCGGCGACCTTCTGCTCCTCCTTCACCTTCCAGTCGATGAAAGCCTCGATATCCGGGTGGTCGATATCGACGATCACCATCTTGGCGGCGCGCCGGGTGGTGCCGCCCGACTTGATCGCGCCGGCCGCCCGGTCGCCGATCTTGAGGAAGCTCATCAGGCCCGACGACTTGCCGCCGCCACCGAGCTTCTCGTTCTCTGCGCGCAGCTGCGAGAAGTTCGAGCCGGTGCCCGAACCGTACTTGAACAGGCGCGCCTCACGCACCCACAGGTCCATGATGCCGCCCTCGTTGACGAGGTCGTCCTGGACCGACTGGATGAAGCAGGCATGCGGCTGCGGGTGCTCGTAGGCCGTGGCCGACTTGGTCAGCGCGCCGGTCTGCGGGTCGCAGTAATAGTGTCCCTGGCTCGGGCCATCGATGCCGTAGGCCCAATGCAGGCCGGTGTTGAACCATTGCGGCGAGTTCGGCGCCACCATCTGGCGGGCGAGCATGAAGCGCAGCTCGTCCATGAAAGCGGACGCGTCCGCCTCCGACGAGAAATAGCCGCCCTTCCAGCCCCAGTAGGTCCAGCAGCCGGCGAGCCGGTCGAAGACCTGCGTGGCGGAGGATTCCGAAACGAAGCGCTCGTCCTCCGGCAGTTCCGCCAGCGCCGCCTCGTCGGGCACCGAGCGCCACAGGAACGAGGGAACCGCGTTCTCCTCGACCTTGCGGAGGCGGGCCGGCACACCCGCCTTGCGGAAATACTTCTGCGCGAGGACGTCGCTCGCCACCTGGCTCCAGCTCTCCGGCACGTCGATGCCGTCGAGGCGGAACACAACCGACCCGTCCGGATTGCGGATCTCGCTCAGGGCCTTGCGGAAGGGGATCCCGGCGTAGGGCGATTGTCCGGCCGTTGTGTAGCGACGCTCGAACCGCATGAAACACACCTCTTCCGACGGGACACGACGGCCCCGGCCCCGCGCGACGCGGGGTCTATGCCCGATATTGGGATTCGCGGCCGAACACGCCCGGCGAAGGGTCGTCACCCGGTGTCGCGAACGAAATCTAGGAACGGTCGCCCCTGCTCAACGCGCCACTCCAAGGTCGCGACCGATGCCGGGAGAATACCGCCGCCTTCACTCTCACGTCAACAAGTGGTGTTCGGCGGCCTTGTTCCCCGCTAGATGTTGTGCCGGCTCGCAAAAGCCTGTGGATATCGTCCCGGGCCCGGATAAGTGTCCTTCCCGCTTTCCGGAATCGGATCGGGAAAATTTTAGATTCACAACCGTCGAGAGAGCGGTGGGCGCCCGGCCGAAACGGGGAGCGGAAAGCCCGCCTTGAGCGTTGCCGCGCAGCGACACTTCCGTCTCGCGGCTGGACTCGCGGGCGCGCGGTCACCATAACGACGCCGAGAAGCGCCCCCGCGGCGCGGCACGATCTCGGGACCGGCGATGGCGCTGAAGGACACTTTGCTGAGCGTCTTTACATGGTGGAACGGCCAGACCGTCTCCCTGGCGCTCCAGACCGCCCGCACCGGCATTTTCGTCGGCGAGGACGAGTTCGGGAACAAGTACTACAAGGCGGAAGGCGCGCTGATCGACCGCTCGGTCGGTTCGGAGCGCCGCTGGGTCGTCTACAACGGCTATGCCGACGCCTCGAAGGTCCCCCCCGGCTGGCGTGGCTGGCTCTGCCACAATGTCGATCTCGCCCCGAGCGAGGAGAACTACGAGCCGAAGGCTTGGCAGAAGCCGCATATCGAGAACCAGACCGGCACGGCCAACGCGTACCGGCCGGCGGGTTCGCAGCTCTCCTGGGGCCAGCGGCCGGCGGCCACCGGCGACTACGTCTCCTGGTCGCCGGGCGAGTAGATCCCCGGTCTCCCGCGGACTCGGCGCCCTTTTGCCGCCACCGTTCCGGTGTTCATGACGGGCCAATCCCGATCGTCCGCCGCGCAATCGTTGGCGCGGCCGGCCACCCTCGTCTAGGGGTCCGAGCCTTGAGCCGCATCACCGCCTTCGCACGCCGCGCGCTCGCCCCGAGCCTGGCGCTCTCCATCTGCGCCAGCCCTGCCGCCGCCGACAAGATCAAGAACCCGACCGCGGTCTTCTCCGGCCTCGACAAGATTACCGGCCGGATCGTCAACTTCGAGGTGGCGGTCGACGAGACCGTGCAGTTCGGCGCGCTGCAGCTCACCCCGCGGGTCTGCTACACGCGTCCGCCCACCGAGAGCGCCAAGACCACGGCCTTCCTCGAGGTCGACGAGGTGACCCTCGACAACAAGTACCGCCGCATCTTCACCGGCTGGATGTTCGCGTCGAGCCCCGGACTGCACGCGATCGAGCATCCGATCTACGACGTGTGGCTGGTCGACTGCAAAGGCGGCAGCGATGTGATCGCCGAAGCCAAGGAGCAGGAAGACGTCCCGGCCGTCGCGGCCAAGCCCGAGAAGGCGAAGCGCCCGGGTAAGGACCCCACGAAGACCGCGCAGCAGCTCAATGCGGCCGGACAGGTGGACGTGGAGGCGCCGCGCGGCGTGCCCGTCCAGCCGCGCCAGAAGCCCTCGCGCAAGTTCTTCCCGTCGAACGAGGGTCCGGCACCGGCTCCGCCGCCGCCGCATCAGCCGCAGAACCTGTTCGACGCTCTATTCCGCTGACCGCGTCCGCGATCCGGTCCCCGCACCCGCCTCGATGAACTCGTCCGGCGTCGTCAGGGGCCGGTTCGAACCGCGACGCCGCTTCAGGCGACGTTGACGCGCCGCCCGCGATTCCACGCCAGGAACGGAACACCGGAGAGAAGTCCGGCGAGCGCCGCAGCCGTCTGGTGGCAGCCGTTCACCGAGACCCGGGGCAGGGCCTGAAGGTGCGCGGCATGCTCGGCGAACAGGTGACCGGGCCGCGTGGTCACCGCCGTCGCAAAGCCCATCTCCCGCGCCAGGGCGAATTCCCTCGGTCCGGCGGAGGTCGGGTCTCCCACCGGATAGGACAGGTGCCGGACCCTCCGTCCGAGTTCCGCCTCGATCCGTGCGCGTCCCTCGGCGATCTCGTGGGCGGCGAAGGCGGCGTCGTGCTTGGCCAGCATCGGGTGGCTCACCGTATGCGCGCCGATGGTGACGGCCGGGTCGGCCGCGAGGTCGCGCAGCTCCGCCCAGGACAGGCACAGTTCGGAGGCGATCCGTCCAGGCGGGAAGCCGGCCTGTCGGCAGAGCTCGGCGATCCGGTCGAGAAGGTCGGCCTCGCGGCCGCGGCGCAGGTCTCGGTAAACGACTTCGAAGGCTAGAGCCTTCTCCTGCGGGCTGCGGGCCGGCAAGTCCACGCTGCGGGACCCGATGTCGATCCGCACGCGATCGAGGCGCGCGATCGCGTGCTCCAGCTCGATCCACCAGAGCCGGCCGGCCTGATCGGCGAAGCCGCTGGTGACGAACAACGTCCATGGCGCGCCGTGGCGGGCCAGCACGGGACGCGCATGCACGACGTTGTCCCGGTAGCCGTCATCGAATGTCAGGACCGCGAAGGGCGGCCCGTAATCGGGTTCGGCCAGGCGCTCCGGCAGGTGATCCAGGCCGATGATCTCGAAGCCCCGGGCATCGAGTTCCCGCAGGGTCAGGTCGAGGAATTCCGGCGTGATGCCCAGCAGGCGATTCGGCGCGAAGGCGGGACTCGGCGCGGGGCTGACGTGGTGGAATGTGAGGATCACACCGAGGCCGCGGGCGGCGGGGCCGAGCCACCGATCCGCCCCGAGCGCCTGTATCGCGCGAAAGCCGGACGCGAAGACCCGATGCTTGGCGCGCGACGACAGCATGATTCTGAACCGATCGGGCCGCAGCGCCCGTACCACGGAGCCTTGGCGCGACGCGGTAAACAAATCCGAAAGCCGCCGCACCGAGGGGCGACCGGAAGAAAGGTGCTGTTAGCCACGCATCCCTTTTGCCGCGCCGTGCCGCGCCGCGGGCCAAGGATCCCGCGTTGAGGTGACGGGCCATTCAGGCCCTGGAACCCAGTATTCGGGCGGCACGGGATCGTCGGTGGTCCCTGGGAGATCGGGTCATGGCGACCGGCGTCCAGATGGCGGGAACGGACATGGTCGAATCGCGCCTGGCCCACGGGCTCATCGCGGAGATCATCCCGGATCTGAATGCCGCCGAGGCACTCTGGCGCCGACTCGAAACCGAGCCGGCCGCCCTCGGGACGCCCTATCAGCGGTTCGACTGGGTCAGCGCCTATCTGCATGCGACCGGGCAGGTCGAGCATGCCCGCATCGTGATCGTGCGGAACGCAGATGGGCGTCCACGCCTTCTCATGCCGTTGACGCTGCAGCGGGAACACGGCCTCCGCATCGCGCGCACCGTCGGTGACACGCACGCCAACTATCATATGCCGCTCTTCGCCACCCGCGATGCGGCAGCCCTCCCGTCCAGCAGCATCGTCACGGCCCTGATCCAGGCGGGCCGGGCCAACGGCATCGACGCCTACACCCTCAAGCATCAACCCAGGATGTGGGACGGGGCGGCGAATCCGCTCGCCGCGACCGGCGAGCCCGAGGCCAGCGATGCCTACGGTCTCATGCTCGGGCCAGACCCGGAGGCGACCGTGCGCCGGGTCTTCAGCGCCGACGCCCGCAAGAAACTGCGCTCGAAGGAGAAGCGCCTCATCGAAGCGCACGGCGCCATCGCCTACCGCCGCGCCGGGACGCCCGAGGAGGCGCAGCGTCTGCTGGCCGCCTTCTACGCGCAGAAATCGGCGCGCTTCGCCGTCATGGGCATCTCCGACCCCTATGCCGATCCCGCGATCCGCGCCTTCCTCGCGGCGGCGTCGACCGGCGCGGAGCCGGCGATGGAGGTGCATGCCCTCTGCCTCGTCGAGAGCGGCCGGGTCCTGGCAACGTTCGGCGGCGCCGTGAGCGACCGGCGCTTCAGCGGCATGATGACGGCATTCGACGCCGACCCGGAGATCGCCCGGTACAGCCCCGGAGACCTGTTGCTGCAACATCTGGTGCGCGATCAGACGGACCGGGGCCGGCAGGGCTTCGACCTCGGCGTCGGCGAGGCGCGCTACAAGGCCAGCATCTGCGACGAGACGATCAACCTCGTCGAGACGGTCATACCGGTGACCTTGCGCGGCCGGACCTACGGAGCCGTGCGCGGAAGCCTGACGCGCACGAAGCGGCGCATCAAGCGAGACCCGCGTCTCTACGCCGTCCTCAAGCGGCTCCGGGCTTTGCGCCGCCGGCCCTGACCGTCGCCGTCCTGGGCCGGACCTGCGCCCGGCGGCACCCGTCTCAAGCGGCGGTGAGGCGCAGCTCGGCCGCCGGATCCTGAAAATCCGCATTCGCCGGACGGTCCTGAGCGACCAGGATCTGCCCCGCACCCGCATCCTCGGCCAGGGCGTAGAGATCGGCCAGCGCCGGATCCTCCGCATCGGCATTCGACGCGATCACCACGCAGTCCATGAAGCCCGCGACGAGCTCGAGCAGGTCGACGGCGCCGGGCGCGGCGGCGAGCCGGAAGAGCACGCACTCGTAGGCCTCCGCCATGGCTTCGAAGGTCAACACCAGAGCGTCCGGCGCGTCGAACAGGACCGTCGAATCGTGGAGCCCGGCCGCGATCCGATGATGGCCGCCGGCGCGACCGGCCTGAATCACATCGAGGAAGGCAGCCTCGCCGGCGATGAGGTCGGAGAAGCCCAAGCCCCGGGGCCCGCTGCTCGGCGCGTTCAGATCCACGGCGACGAGGCTCCCCTCGCGGCCGAGGGCACGGGTCAGGGCCTCTGAGAGCGTCGCCGGACCGCGCCGGTCCTCGGTCTCGACGATCAGGATCCGGCGGCCGGACTGGGCCCCCGGGTCGCGGGGCGCTGCGGCGATGCGCGCGACGAGGGGCGCAAGGTCGAAGGTCTCGCCGGTGCCGGCTGACGCTTTCGCCACGGGTGCCGTCGTCGCGGAGGCGGCTGCGGCCTCCGACGGCTGGGACCAGCGCTCGGACGGCATCGGCTCCGGAAACGCGAAGGTCGGCCGGTCCATCACCGGCTCGCGGCGGCGGCGATCGTCCGTCGGATCGCCGTCGCGCTGTCCGGCAGCGCGGCCGGATTCGGCGAGCAGCGCGCTGGCGATGACGCCGCCGGCCGAGAGCATGAGGGTCAGCAGCGTCGCGAACGCGACGATCGGCAACTTCTTCGGGAAGGACGGCACCTCGGGCGTCACCGCGCGGGATACGATCCGGGCATCGGCCGGCGTCGCCGCCTCGCCGTCGCGCGCCGCCGCCTCGCGGTAGCGGCCGAGATAGGATTCGAGCTGCTCACGCTGCGCCTTGGCCTCGCGCTCCAGCGCGCGGAGCTGGATCTCGCTGGCGTTTCCTTGGGCGACGACGTCCTGCTGGCCGTCCACGGCGCTCCGGAGGCTCTCGACCCGTGCGCCGGCGATCTTGGCGTCGTTGTCCATCGTCCGCACGATGCGCTCGGCGGAAGCCTTGATCTGCGCGTCGAGATCCTCGAGCTGGGCGTTGAGTTCCTTGATCCGCGGATGGGCCGGCAGCAGCGTGCGCGATTCGAGGGCGAGCTGGGCGCGCACCGAGATCCGGTTCTCGACGATCCGCCGGATCACCTCGTTGTTGGCGACATCCGGGATCTCGAAGGCGCGCCCGTCCTTGATCAGGTCCTTGATGGCCTTCACCTTGCCGTCGAGATCGGCTTTCAGGCTCCGCGCCGCCGAGAGCTGGCTCGACAATTCGCCGAGCTGCTGCGCGTTGAGGGGCCGGCCGGTGGCGCCGGCGCTGCCCACGAGGCCGTTCTTGACGCGGAACGCCTCGACCTTCGCCTCGGCTTCGGCGACGCGCTTGCGGAGCCCATCGATGTTGCCGCCGAGCCACGTGGAGGCATAGCGGGCGGTATCGACCTTATCGGCCTCCAGCGATCCGATGTAGAGCTTCGCGATGGTGTTGGCGGCTTCGGCCGCGAGCTTCGGATCCTTCGCGCGGAACTCGATCGTCAGGATGCGCGACTTTCCGGCGGGAAAGACCAGCAGGTGATCGAAATAGGCATCGAGCACGCGGTCCTCGGCCGGGCGGTCCAGAGGATTGGCGCCGATGCCGAGCATCATCAGCACGCGCTGCACCGGGCCGATGCTGCCGGCGCCGGGATCGAATTCGGCATTGCCCACGAGCTTGAGCCGGCGGATCGCCTCGCGGGCGAGATCCCGGGACATGACCACCTGCACCTGGCTCGCCACAGCCTGCTCGTCGATGGGTGCGAGCTGGTCGGCGCGTTCCTGCGCGGTGCGGGCGAAGGCCGGGTCGCGGCTCTCCAGGAGAACCTTCGCCTCGCCGGTGTAGCGGGGGCTGACCACGTTGACGAAGACGCTCGCCCCCAGGGCGACCACCAGGGTCGGTCCGACGATCCATCCGATCGAGCGCCGCAGGATCCGCGGCAGCTGCGCGAGACCGAGGCCCTCCTCGGCGCGCGGCTGCGGGCTGGGCAGGGCGTTGGTCGAGCGTTGACGTATAGAGGACATGCGGACGCTCTGGACGCGGCGGAAAACCGGGCCGGCATTACTGCCCGCCCGCCGCCATTAGTGGATGTTAAGGTTGCTCAAGAGTTAAGGCGCGCGCGGACCGGCGGCGCCGGCCGGCCCGTCCGGCGGTGATCAAGTTTCATTAACCTTAACGGCCTAGATGATCCGGCAACTGCATCCTTGACGGCGATGGTGATGAACCGGCGCGCTCTGCTTCTCGCACTCGGCTCGACTCTGGCACTCGGCGGCTGCCTGCGGCCGAGCTTCCGCACCGACGAACTCGACGCGACCGGCACCGGGTCGATCGCTGCCCGCTACACGCTGGCGGCGGGCGACAAGCTTCGGGTGATCGTCTTCGGCCAGGACAACCTGTCGAACATTTACGCGGTGGATGGTGCCGGTCGCATCGCCATGCCGCTGATCGGCACCGTGCAGGTCGGCGGTCAGACGACCGCCCAGGCGGCCAAGGCGGTCGAGGCCAAGCTGGCGGCCGGGTTCGTCCGCGAGCCGCACGTCACCGTGGAGGTGGACGCCTACCGGCCCTTCTACATTCTCGGGGAGGTGACCACCTCGGGCCAGTATCCGTTCGTCAACGGCATGACCGTCGAGACGGCGGTGGCCATCGCCGCCGGCTTCGGCCCCCGGGCGGCGCGGGATTATGCCGTTCTGACCCGCGACACCAACGGCACGCTGGTCTCGGGAATCGTGCCGATGACCTACGCGGTCCGTCCGGGCGACACGATCGTCATCAAGGAGCGCTTCTTCTGAGCGACGGCCGCGCCAGTCACTGCGCCTCATGCCACGGGTTGATCACCCGCATCGCGGTCTTCTGCGCGGGGATCGGCGTCGCGATCTCGGGGGCCGGCTGTTTCGCCCGCGCCATCATCTGCCGTGCGGCCTGTGCGGGCAGGGTGCCCACCGGCGTGAACAGGCCGGCCAGGACCTTGCGGGTGCCCTTGCTGACCAAGCGCGAGTTCTGAACCGGTTCGAAATCCCGGATGGCGTGACGCTTGTCGGGATTCCCGGTGAACACCCGGGCGCCGGCATTCAGGACCACGATGTCGCCGGGGCGCAGCGTCTCGTCCTTCAACAGAGCCGCCGTGGCGCCGCCCTTCATGTCGATGGGGGTCTGGCGCTCGCTGATCTCCCGCTCCTTGACGCGGATCTTCAGCGGCAGCGCCGCGTAGCGGGTCTGAAAGCGACGGCGGGCGGCGCCGAGCCGCGGGCTCGCTTGGCGGCCATACGAACGGCCCTCGAAGGCCGGAGCCTGGGTCTGCGCGGGCTGAGCTTGTTGAACCGCCGGCCGAGCCCCGAACAGCATCTCGAGGAAGCCCAGTTCGGCCGCGTGGGCGTGCATCGTCGTCCCGGCGAGAAGGCCGCCGGACGTCATGACGGCCAGCAAACTGCTCGTGCGAAGCCTCATGACATCCTCCGGAACCGACGCCCGACGTGAGCATCCGACCCTCAACCGCAAGGCGTACTGGAGGGTTCCGGATGATTTACGATCTGCTTAGCAACACCGGTCGACTGCGCGACGGCGCAGTATTCGACGCCCCCGTCTGAGGGCGATGACGCGATCCGGATGCGATGGGGGTGAAGCGCCGATCAGCCCGGAGCGGATTGCTCGCCCTCGCCGATGCAGTCGAGGGCGCGCTCGACCGCGCTCACGGCATCGAGCAGGTGCTGGACCGTCCGCTCGACCTCGAGCGCGGGGCGACCCATCGCGGCGGCGCGGGCGCTCACATCCTCGAGCTGCTCCAGGAGGGCGAGAAGATCGCCGGCCACGGTCACAACCTCGCAGCGGGCGAGGCGCGTGACGGTGGGACGCGGGCGGAAGGGCAAGACGTTGCTCATTGCCGAGGGTTTTCGCCCGAAACGGTCCGGATTCGCCAGGGGGCGCGGGCCGCGCTCAACACGATTGCCCGTCGGTATCCGCCCCAAACCGGGGGTGTGGTGGATTTTCCGTGGCCGCTGCGCATCGGAGGCCACAGAACGGATTTACACGTTGCGCGCGACCTTGACGGGCGCGCTCCCGGGCTGACCATGCCGCGAGACGTTTCGTCGAGGCCTCGTCCGGGAGATGCCGGAGGGAGGCTCGACTCCGGCAGGCTTCAGGATTTGCGATGCGCTTGACCCTTCTCGCCCTCTCCGCACTCACCCTCGGTGGCCTGTGCGCCTGCAGCACCAGCGACGGGCCGGACTCGCGCAGCGGGCTGGCCGAGACCTTCAGCCTCGACAATTACCGCGCCTCCGGCAACACGAACGGCACCCAGAGCCGCCGGGACGTGAACCGCGCCTACACCCAGCCCACGCTGCCGACGATCGGCAACCGCGGGATGTGACACCCGCGGTGGCGACGCGTCAGCGCTTGGTGAGCGCGTCCGCGAAGGCGGCGATCCGGTTGCGGGCGTAGACCGGCAGGCCGGCGCTGATCGAGTTGCCGGTGTTGAAGCTCGAATTGCCCATCAGCACCTGCGCCGGCAGCAGGTTCTTGAGGACCGGCACACGGGCGTACTCGGCCTTGCGGTCGAGGACGTCCCCCTTGATCGCAAGGGCCATGTAGGTGGTGACCACCGTCTTGGTCGGGTCGTTCGGCATCGGCTGGAACACGGCGAGGAACTTGCCGAAGCGCAGGATCTGGTTGACCCAGAAGATCGTCTGCTCCAGCCCGCCGGTGACGGACGTGTCGATCTTGGTCAGGGCCTTGAGCGCGGCGCCCTGGTCCGGCCCGAGGACCCGCAACTCGCTCTGGAACGAGACGAACTCGGCGATCTTCTTGGCCGACCCTTCCTCCAGCTTGTTGGCGAGCTTCACCCCGAGCGGCAGCTTGCCCTCGAGATCGTAGCGCGACTCGATGCAGGCGCCCGCCTCCTCGCACCATGGCCGGTCGGGTCGCTTGGCGAAGGCGGCGGCCGGATCCTTGTTGGGGGTCACGTCGGCGGCAGAGATGGCGCGGTGCTTGATCGCCGGATCCATCTTCTGGACGAAGGCGAGATTGGCGAAGGCCTGGAGGTCGATCGCCTCGGCCGGCCGCGGGACGACGAAGCGCCCCTCGGCCACATAGACCTTCAGCGTCTCGTGCCGGGGCTTCGTCACGCCGTTCACCGTGACGGTGTAATCCGGCTCCTTGTAGCCGGGATAGGGGGCGAGTGCCGTCGCCTCGGCCGGCCGCACCTTCAACCAGTCGAGATACGGGATCAGGCCGTTCTCCGGCGCCGACGGATTCTCGCGGTGATCGGTGAACAGGATCTGGCCCGGCTTGATCGCGGCGGGGTCGACGGCCGTGACCGAGGGCACATCCTTGACCCGCTCCGGTGCCGGCGCCGTGTTGGCGGCGGGCGTCTGAGCGCGGACCGGGATGGCCGGGAGAGCGACCGTGAGGGCGGCCGCCAGGGCGGCAGGAAGCTGCTGACGCAACGGGATTCTCATCTCTCGGGGAGGGCAGTCAGTAACCGGGATCTTCGCCGAACAGGTAGTCCGGATCGCGGCGGCGCGGCCGGCGCGCGTCGTCATCCCCGCCGAAGGGCGAGCGGTTCGTCTGGCCGGGCCAGGGCTTGTACGGATCCTGCCCGTAGAGATCCACATCGCCCTGCGCACGGCGGCTGCGCGGCGCCGGACGCTCGCCGAACGGGTCCAGGAAGTCGGCCCGCGGCCGCTCGCCCGTCATGTTGCCGTAATAGTCGCCCGCCACGTTCGCGCCGTCGTCGGCGCCGGCGAGATCGCCGTCCTGGGCATCGGGCCGCATGGCGTACAGCGTCTCCCGCGGAACGAGGCGGTACTGCGTGTCCGCCATCCGTCCGTCGCCGCTTGTGCGGAAATGCTCGAGAAAGCCGCCGCCCGCGACCCGCACGCCGCTGCGCGGATCGACCGCCAGGTCGGCGATGAAGGGGCGCGCCTCGGGGGAGGGGCCCCGCAGCGGCGTCTTGGCGATCCCGTTCGCCCACGCCGCCTGCAGGATCGCCGAGGCGATCGGCACCGAGACATGGCCGCCGGTCTGGCCGCGGCCGAGGGTCTTGCGGGTGCCGTCGGCGTTGTCGTAGCCGACCCAGACCACCACGCTGATCTCGTTGGTCAGGCCCGCGAACCACGCGTCGTTCTCGTTCTCGGAGGTGCCGGTCTTGCCGGCGACGTAGGCCGAGACCTTCGACAGCGCCGCCGCGGTGCCGTGCTGGGTCACCCCCTGCAGCATGGTCTTGAGCTGGTAGAAGGCGACCCGGTCCGCAGAGGCGATCCGCGCCGGCTCCTTGGCGGGGTGCGTGTAAAGCGGCTTGCCGTCCCGCTCGACGGATTCGAGCGCGTACGGGGCCGGACGCGCGCCCTCGTTGGCCACTGCCGCGTAGAAGCCCGCGAGGTCCAGCATCCGCACTGGCTGCGCGCCGAGGACGAAGGGATAGTAGGGCTCGCACTCGGCGTAGATCTGTGCCTCCAGGGCGATGTCGCAGACCCGTTTCAGGCTCGCCGGCGCCTTGGGCTCGATTCCACCCTGGAGCAGACGGGCGGTGACAAGGTTCTTGGAGAATTCGAGGCCGCGCCGCAGGGTGGTGGGGCCCGAACCGCCCCCCTCGTAGTTCTTCGGCGACCAGGAATCGCCGGTCCCGCCGATCGGCGGCAGGGTGACGGCGGAATCCATCACCAGGGTGTTGGGCTGCAGGCCGGCATTGAGCGCGGCGAGATAGGTCAGCGGCTTCAAGGTCGAGCCGGGCTGGCGCACCGTCTGGGTGACGCGGTTGAGCTGGCTCAGCGGGTAGGAGAAGCCGCCGGCCATCGCGAGGATCCGGCCGGTCTGGTTCTCCATCACCAGGGCCGCGCCCTGGACCGTGGGCCGGACGCGGATCTGCGCGCGCAGGCCGCCCTTGCCCGAGCCAACCTTCACGCGGATCACGTCGTAGAGCTGCAGCTTGCCCCGGGCGATGCCGGGGTCGAGAACGGCGGTCCGGCCATCGGCGAGGCCGACCTTCATGCCGCCGCGCCCGGTCTCCAGCACCACCGCCATCGGCCAATGCACGTCGTAGAGCACCGGGCGGGCGCTCTCGAGCGCCAGAAGCCAGGCCGGCTTCTTCTGCGGGACCGCCGCGACCCTCTCGCCACGACGCGCCTTGGCGTCCGCTTTGCCGTCGGCCTTGGCATCCGCCTTGGGCGCATCCGTTCGCGCTCCCGTCACCGCGGGCGCCGCCTGGGTCGCCCCCTCCGGTGCAGGAGTCGCGGCCTGGATCCGGCGGACGCTGTCGGCGAGGTTGAGTTCGGGCCCCGCGAAGACCTGACGGCCCGTGGAGCGCTCGTAATTGGCGAGCCCGTCCTGGAGAGCCTCCTCGACGGAGCGCTGCAGGCCCGCATTGATCGTCGAGCGGACGGTCAGCGACCCGGAGGTCAGGGAATCCACCCCCGCGAAGGTGCGGGCCTCCCGATTGAGGAAATCCACCACGTAGAAGCCGGAATCGCGCCGCGCGGTCTCGATCGGCTTCAGCCCGAGATCGGACTTGATCGCCGCGCTCATCTCGGCCTCGGTAATCGCGCCCTCTTCCTTGAGGCGGGCGAGCACGTAGGCGCGCCGCTCCCGCGCCCGGTCCGGATACTTGTCGGGGCTGTAGAAATTCGGCCCCTTGGGCATGCCGGCGAGGAGCGCGGCCTCCGGCAGGGTGAGCTGCCCCACCGGCTTCCCGAAATAGCTCTGCGCCGCCATCTCGATGCCGTAGGCGCCGCGGCCGAGATAGATGCCGTTGAGATAGAGCCCGAGAATCTGCGGCTTCGAGAGGATCCGCTCCAGCCGCGACGCGACGATCATCTCGCGGATCTTGCGCTCGTAGGTGACGTCGTCGCCGACCGAGAGGTTCTTGACCACCTGCTGGGTGATGGTCGAGCCGCCCGCCGGCCGTCCCGGGGAGGCGAGATTGGCGATGAAGGCGCGGATCACGCCGCGCTCGTCGATGCCGTGATGGGTCTCGAAGCGCTTGTCCTCGGCGGCGATGAAGGCCTTCTGCACCAGCGTCGGAACCGCCGTGATCGGCACGACGATGCGGCGCCCGTTCGGCTCGGAGGCCTCGGCGAAGGGCTTGCCGGCGCCGTCGAGGATCCGGGTTATGCCGGGCAGCGCCTTGTCGCGCAGGGCCTCGGCGCTGGGCAGGTCCATGGTGGCGTTGTCGTAGAACTCGATCACCGCCTTGGCGTCGAAGGGCGAGTTCGCCGGGTTCTCGCCTTTGCAGAACTGCTTGTAGCTCGTGTTCAGCTCGTTCAGGTCGAGCCCGTGCAGGATCTTCGGGGCGGCCGGCCCGGCGACGGTGGACGGATCCTCCATCGCGGTGGTGATCAGCTCGTCGAGGTTGATGTCCTCGATGTCGAAGGCCTTGCGCATGTGGGCGCAGCCGTCGCGCAGCAGGCGCACAACCTCGGGCCCATCGGTGGCTGGATCGAACTGCGTCCGGACCGCCTCCGGCCGGGTCGTGACCTGGCTCAGGGTCAGGGCGGTCGCGAACAGCTTGATCAGGATGGCGTTCATACGGGCCGAGTTCGGGGGACGCGACGGGGCGGGCGCGGACCTTTCGGGAGCGCGCCTGAACAGGGCGTGCACAACGCGGCTGATTTAAGGAGACGCCGCACGGCAACGCTTTGATGGGGTCCCACGTTCGTGAGGCGCGACGACGCCGGGGGGGCCATGATCAACGACCTGTGGTACAAGAACGCCATCATCTATTGCCTGTCGGTCGGCACCTTCATGGATGCCAACGGCGACGGGATCGGCGACTTCGCTGGGCTCGAGCGCCGGCTCGACTACATCCAGGGCCTGGGCGCCACCGCGGTCTGGCTGATGCCCTTCCAGCCGTCGCCCAAGAAGGATGGCGGCTACGACATCGCCGACTATTACGGCGTCGACCCCGATTACGGCTCGCTCGGTGACTTCGTCGCCTTCACCCACGCCGCCAAGCAGCGGGGGCTGCGGGTGCTGATCGACCTCGTGGTCAACCACACCTCGGACCAGCACCCATGGTTCCAGTCGGCCCGCTCCGACCCGGACTCGCCCTATCGCGACTGGTACGTCTGGTCGAAAGAGCGCCCCGCGAGCGCCGACGAGGGCATGGTCTTCCCGGGCGTGCAGGAGACCACCTGGACCTACGATGCGAAGGCCAAGGCGTGGTATTTCCACCGCTTCTTCAACTTCCAGCCGGATCTCAACACAGCCAATCCCGAGGTGCTGGCCGAGATCCTCAAGATCATGGGTTTCTGGATCCAGCTGGGCGTCTCAGGCTTCCGCATGGATGCCGTGCCGTTCGTCATCGCCGAGAAGGGGGCCGATGTCGGCGGCAAGCCCCGCGAGCAGTTCGAGATGCTGCGCGACCTGCGCGAGTTCCTGCAATGGCGCCAGGGCGACGCCATCATCCTGGCCGAGGCCAACATCCTGCCGAACCAGGACATGGATTATTTCGGCGACGACGCCGACCGCATGCACATGATGTTCAACTTCCAGGTCAATCAGGCGACCTTCTACGCCCTTGCGGCCCATGATGCGCGCCCGCTCGTTAAGGCGATCGAGCGGACGAAGCCGCGCCCGCTCTCCTGCCAATGGGGCATCTTTCTGCGAAACCACGACGAGCTGGACCTGGGACGCCTGACGGGCAAGCAGCGTCAGAGCGTGTTCGACGCCTTCGGGCCCGAGAAGGGGATGCAGCTCTACGACCGCGGCATCCGCCGCCGCTTCGCACCGATGCTGGCCGGCGATCCCCGCCGTATCCGGCTGGCCTATTCGCTGATGTTCACCCTGCCGGGGACGCCGGTGCTGCGTTACGGCGACGAGATCGGCATGGGCGACGAGCTCGCGCTCAAGGAGCGGGACTGCGCTCGCACGCCGATGCAGTGGACCAGCGAGTATCAGGGCGGCTTCTCCACGGCCGACCGCACGGTGATTCCGCTGATCGACCACGGGCCCTACGGCTACGCGCACGTGAACGTCGCCGACCAGCGCCACGAGGCCGACTCGCTGCTCAACTGGATGCAGAGCATGATCCGTCAGCGCAAGGAGGCGCCGGAGATCGGCTGGGGCGACGTGGTCCCGATGGAGACCGGGCGTCCCTCGGTGCTGGCGCTCCGCTACGACTGGCGCGGCAACGCCATCCTGTGTGTCCACAATCTGGCGCCGGAGCCCGTCGAGGTCGCCATGGCATCCGGCGTGGAGGATTCCGAGCACGACATCCTCGTCGATGTGCTGACCGGCAGCCGCAGCGAGGTCGGCGAAGACGGACGGCACTGCCTGTTCCTGGAAGGCTACGGATACCACTGGTTCCGGGTCGGGGGCCTCGACGCGCTGTTGAAGCGGCGGCCGGCGTGAGGAAAACCGGCGCCCGGCTCGCCCTCGGCCGGCGAAGACGGTAGGACACGCCTGAGCAAGGTGTAGCATGGCCCGGACGAAGCATTATCCCTCGGACGCGACGATCGCCGACATCCTGCCGGATCTCGCCGACGCTGAAGACTACCTGCGCGAAGTGCTGGTCACCATGAGGCTGTGCCAGAAGCATTACGGCGACGCCTCGGTGCGGATCGGCGTGACCGGCCGGTCGCCGACGCCGTCCTACCGGATCGACCGGCCGGACGAGACGGCGCGGGACGACGGTGCCGTCGAGGCGGGCAGGACCCTGTTCGGAGCCTATGGCGGCCGGTCCCACGACCGGTTCACGCAGGTCAACACCGCGGAGACGCGCTGGAGCTCGCGGGCGCTCGGCATGGCCGAAATGCTGGCGCTTCACGACGGCCTGCGCCGCCCCAGGGGCGACGCGGCCTGAGCGTGCCGCACAGGGTGCCGCCCACCGGCGTTCTGCGCTAAACTGCGGCCGAGGGCGTCCGGAGCGGCGCTGCCTACACGCGGGACGACATGCCAGGTACGCCACGCGCCGGGATCATCCCGGTCACACCCTTCCAGCAGAACTGCACCCTGATCTGGGACGACGCGACCAAGGTCGGCGCCGTGGTGGATCCCGGCGGCGATCTCGATCGGATCGAGGCGGCCATCCGCGAGCAGGGCGTCACCGTCGAGAAGATCCTGCTGACCCACGGTCATGTCGACCACGCCGCCGGCGCCGACGAGCTGCGCGAGCGCCTCGGCGTTCCGATCGAGGGGCCGCACCAGGCGGACAAGTTCCTGCTGGATTCCCTCCCCGAGACCGCCGCCAATTACGGCCTCGGCGCGGCCCGGCCCGTCACGCCCGACCGCTGGCTCGACGAGGGCGATGCCGTGACGGTCGGCGGTCTCGGCTTCGACATCCTTCACTGCCCCGGGCACTCGCCCGGCAGCGTCGTGTTCGTGAGCCGGGACGCGCGGTTCGCCCTGGTCGGCGACGTGGTGTTCAAGGGCTCGGTCGGCCGCACCGACCTGCCGGGCGGCAACCACGAGCAGCTGATCCGGGCCATCAAGGACAAGGTCCTGCCGCTCGGCGACGACATCGCCTTTATCCCGGGCCATGGCCCGACGAGCACGCTCGGCGAGGAGCGTGTCTCAAATCCTTTCCTGCAGGACTGACCGACATCATGGACAAGCGCCGCATCGGCCGCTCCGACCTGACGGTCGCGCCGTTCTGCCTGGGCGGCAACGTCTTCGGCTGGACCGCCGACGAGGCGACCGCCTTCGCGATCCTCGACCGGTTCGTGGAGAGCGGCTTCGATTTCATCGACACCGCCGACGTCTATTCGCGCTGGGCCCCCGGCCATGTCGGCGGGGAATCCGAGACGGTGATCGGACGGTGGCTCGCCAGCCGTCCGGGCGTCCGGGACAGGATCGTGCTGGCGACCAAGGTCGGGATGGACATGGGCGAGGCCGGCAAGGGTCTCTCGGCGGCCCATATCGAGCGGGCCTGCGAGGCCTCGCTGCGGCGGCTGCGGATCGACCGGATCGACCTCTACCAGTCCCATGTCGACGATAACGACGTGGCCCTGGACGAGACCCTGCGGGCTCATGAGCGCCTGATCGCGGCGGGCAAGGTCCGCGCGATCGGCGCCTCGAACTACAGCGCGGCGCGGCTCAAGGAGGCACTGACGATCGCCGCCTCCGCGGGGCTGCCACGCTACGAATGCCTCCAGCCGGATTACAGCCTCGCCCAGCGCGGTTACGAGGCCGAGCTGGAGCCGCTCTGCCGGGCCGAACAGATCGGCGTCATCGGCTACTTCTCGCTGGCCGCGGGCTTCCTCACCGGCAAGTACCGCAGCGCCCAGGACGCGACGGGACGGGCCCGTGAGAACCGCGTCGCCAAGTACCTCAACCCGCGCGGTCTCGCGCTGCTGAACGTGCTCGATTCGGTCGCGCAGACGCACGGTGCCAGCCCGGCCCAGGTGGCGCTTGCCTGGATCATCGCCCGCCCCGGCATCACGGCGCCCATCGCCAGCGCGACCTCGGTGGCGCAACTCGACGAGCTCCTCGGCGCCGTCCGGCTGACCCTTTCGCCGGAGGCGATCGGCCGCCTCGACACGGCGAGCGCGGGCGGCATCGAGGGCTAACGCGGCGTTAAGCGGCGAGCGTCACAAAAGCTTCGGGACGGGCCCGCCGCGGGCCCGTAAAATCGTGCAATCTCAACGCGGAACCCCTATATCAGGCGGATCAAGCGAGAGTTCAGGCGCGGGCACCCGACGGCGCATCTGCCACCGACGCGATCAGGCCCGCCTGCCCGAGGAAGTTCATGGCCGACACCCCCCAGACCGAGCCTGCCGATTACGGCGCGGAATCCATCCGCGTGCTGAAGGGCCTGGACGCCGTCCGCAAGCGGCCCGGCATGTATATCGGCGATACCGATGACGGCTCCGGCCTCCACCACATGGTCTACGAGGTCGTGGACAACGCCATCGACGAGGCGCTGGCAGGCCATGCCGATCTCGTCACCGTCACCCTCAACGCCGACGGATCCTGCACCGTCTCCGATAACGGGCGCGGCATCCCGGTGGACATCCACAAGGAGGAGGGCGTCTCGGCGGCCGAGGTCATCATGACCCAGCTGCACGCCGGCGGTAAGTTCGACCAGAATTCCTACAAGGTTTCCGGCGGCCTGCACGGCGTCGGCGTGTCGGTGGTGAATGCCCTGTCGTCGTGGCTTCGCCTGCGCATCTGGCGCAACGACAAGGAGCACGCGATGGAGTTCCGCCACGGCGACGCCGTGGCGCCCCTGGAGGTCGTCGGGCCCGGCAACGGTCGGCGCGGGACGGAAGTCAGCTTCCTGCCCTCCACCGAAACCTTCACGATGATCGAGTTCGATTACGGGACGCTGGAAAAGCGCCTGCGTGAACTCGCCTTCCTCAATTCCGGCGTGCGGATCGTCCTGACCGATGCCCGCCATGCCGAGAAGAAGCGCGAGGAGCTGTACTACGAAGGCGGCATCGAGGCCTTCGTCCGGTATCTCGACCGCTCCCGCAAGCCGATCGACGGCATGACCAGCCCGGTGGTCGTCAGTTCCGAGCGCGACGGGATCCGCGTCGAGGTCGCGTTCTGGTGGAACGACTCGTTCAACGAGACCGTGCTGCCCTTCACCAACAACATCCCGCAGCGGGACGGCGGCACCCATATGGCCGGCTTCCGGGCGGCCCTGACCCGGCAGGTCACCGGCTATGCCGAATCCAGCGGCATCGCCAAGAAGGAGAAGGTGTCGCTCACCGGCGAGGATTGCCGCGAGGGCCTCACCGCCGTCATCTCCGTGCAGGTGCCGGACCCGAAATTCTCGTCGCAGACCAAGGACAAGCTCGTCTCGTCCGAGGTCCGGCCCGCGGTCGAGAACGTCCTCAACGAAGGCCTGTCGACCTGGCTCGAGGAGAATCCGAGCCAGGCGCGGTCGGTCATGGCCAAGGTGGTCCTGGCGGCCTCGGCGCGCGAGGCCGCCCGCAAGGCCCGCGAGACCGTGACCCGCAAGGGCGCCCTCGACATCGCATCGCTGCCCGGCAAGCTCGCCGATTGCCAGGAGCGCGACCCGACGAAGTGCGAGATCCTTCTGGTTGAGGGTGATTCCGCCGGCGGCTCGGCCAAGCAGGGCCGCGACCGGACCTTCCAGGCGGTGCTGCCGCTGCGCGGCAAGATCCTGAACGTCGAGCGCGTCCGCGCCGACCGGATGCTGTCCTCGGCCGAGATCGGCACGCTGATCACGGCGCTCGGCGCCGGGATCGGGCGCTCCTCGACCGACCGCGAGGGCTTCAACCCGGAAAAGCTCCGCTACCACCGCATCATCATCATGACCGATGCGGACGTGGACGGCTCGCACATCCGGACGCTGCTTCTGACCTTCTTCTTCCGGCAGATGCCGGAATTGATCGACCGCGGCCATCTCTACATCGCGCAACCGCCGCTCTACAAAGCGGAGCGCGGCCGGAAGGCGATCTACCTGAAGGATGAGCGCGCCCTTGAGGATTACCTGATCGACCAGGGGACCGACGGGGCGATCCTGCGCCTCTCCACCGGTGCGGAATTCGCCGGGCCTCAGCTCAAGAGCCTCGTCGAGGAGGCGCGGACCTTCCGCAACATCCTGCAGGGCCTGCACACGCGCTACGACCGCGCCGTGGTCGAGCAGGCGGTGCTGGCCGGCGCCTTCGACCCCGAGGCGGCCTCGCGGACCGGCGAGGCCGAGGTGCTGGCCGACCTGACCGCCCGCCGGCTTGACGCCATCGCGGACGAGATCGAGCGCGGCTGGCAGGGCGAATCCTTCGAGGGCGGCTATCGCCTCAGCCGGACGCTGCGCGGCGTCCGGCAGGTGGCGACCCTGGATCTCGGCCTGATCACCTCGCAGGAAGCCCGGCGCCTGTCCGAGCGGGCCGACGCCTTCCGGGAAATCTATGGCGAACCCGCCACCCTGATGCGTAAGTCCGACGAGACCGTGCTGCACGGGCCCGTCGCCCTGTTCGAGGCGGTGATGGCGTTTGGCCGGAAGGGCCTGCAGCTCCAGCGCTACAAGGGCCTCGGTGAGATGACCGCCCAGCAGCTCTGGGAGACCACCCTGGATCGCGACGTGCGCTCCTTGCTGCAGGTCAAGGTGAAGGACGTGACCGACGCCGACGACCTGTTCGTGAAGCTGATGGGCGATGTGGTGGAGCCGCGGCGCGAGTTCATTCAGGAAAACGCCCTCAGCGTCGCCAATCTGGACGTCTAGGGTTCAGCCTGTGTGACGGCGCGGTACAGCACGGTCCGGCCTCTGCCGGGCCGGGAGGCGCGCGCACGTGGCGGGCAGCGCCGGCGCATCCTGCCCGTCGCGTGCTGATCGGGGCCGTGTGAGTCTCCTGTGAGTCCTCAAGGACGCGCGCATCGCAGACCGCGCCGGGTCGGCAAGGCGCGGCTTCGCCAGCCCTACGCGTAAGGTGCGGGCGAGGGCGTCGCAGATCGTCAGCGGATGGGCGGCTCCGGAAGGCGCATGAGGGGCTCGCCGACGCGCAGACGCGACCCCACGGAGAGTCCCGGACAGAGCGTGAAGCCCGGCGGTGCCAGCACCACGATGGTGGAGCCGTGCTCGAACCAGCCCATCTCCGCGCCCTTCGCCAGATGCGCGGCGCTGAGCAAGGTCCGCCCCCTGGTCTCGCGCAGGGCAAGCCCTTCGGGCAAGAAGCCGAGGCGCAAGCCCGCCACGAGGATGGCCGCCACGGGCACTAGGGTCACGGCATGGCCGCCTTCCGCGAGGCGCAGGCGCAGGATCGCGCGCTCGTTCCGGCAGAACAGCGCCTCGACACGCTTCAACGCGATCGGATTCACGTTCCAGGTATCCCCCCAGATGTGCCGGACCGACTCGACGTGCAGATCGTGCGGCGCGTGAAACCGATGGTACATCCCGGCCGTCAGCCGCAGGGTGGCGTAACAGCCGCCTTCATGGGCGCGCGCCAGCGTGACGTCGCCGCCGAGCAGGTCGGCGAGCGGATAGGACAGGCCCTTGATCTGAAACAGGCGTCCCGCTTCGATGCGGCCATGGGCGCCCAGGATCGCGTCGCTGGGGCTCGTCAGCACCGCGGGATCGGGGGCAACCGGCCGGGCGCCGGGGCGTAGGGCGCGCACGAAGGCGGCGTGAAGGCTGGGAAAGCGCGTCTCCTCGGCGTCGCGGAGATCGACGTCGCAGAACAACCGCCACGTCGCGATCGAGAGGTCGCGCACCAGGGGCTGTTCGATCCGGCTGAACCGGCCCATGAACCGGGTGGCGAACCGGCGCGGAAGGCGGTTCGTCAAAAGGAAATTGAGATCCTCCTGCGCGCCGACCCGCGCCAGGACCGCCCGCAACCGGGATCGGGCAACCGTCATCATGCCGTGAACCGTCTCCGATAGGGCGCGGGGCGATGTCCGCGCTCCTCATCACCCTGTCCGCCACCGCCGCCACCGCGGTTCTCGCCCTGCCGCGCGCGGCAGAGCGCCTGCAATTGTCGCGGGCGAAGCACCGTTCGCTCACCGGCCATGCCCGCATGGCCCGGCGCGTCGCCGGGCTGATCCCGCACTACGCCTATTCGGAGCGCGCCTTCTTCCGGTCGGACGAACCGGACGAAGCGGTGGCCCTGCGCCGCGAGGCGGGTTTCGCCGGACTCTCCGACCGGTTCCGGACACGCTTCGCCCGGACGCGGGCCGAGACCGAGGCGGTGCGCGACGGTCTCTCGGACCTGCAGTTCACCGGGCTGTACCGGGTGCCGTTCCAGTATGCCCGCCACGTGCGCGCGCATCTGGGGACCGGCGCCTTCGCGGCGTCCGCCGCGGGCGTGACCGTCACGGATCTCGACGGCAACGTCTTTTACGACCTCGCCGGCTCCTACGGCGTGAATCTGTTCGGCGTCGATTTCTACCGCGCCTGTCTGGAGGAGGGCGCCACCCGCGTCGCGGCGCTCGGCCCCGTGCTCGGGCCGCTGCACCCGGTCGTCTCCGGCAACGTCGCGCGGCTGAAGGCGATCTCGGGCCTCGACGAGGTCTCGTTCCACATGTCGGGCACCGAGGCGGTGATGCAGGCGGTCCGGCTCGCCCGCTACCACACTGGCCGGCGCCGGATCGTCCGGCTCTGCGGCGCCTATCACGGCTGGTGGGGCGAGGTGCAGCCCGGCATCGGCAACCCGGTCCCGACTCGCGACACGCTCACCCTGGCCGACATGTCGGAGCGGACGCTGCGGGTGCTCGCCACCCGCCGCGACGTCGCCTGCGTCCTGATCAACCCGCTCCAGGCCCTGCATCCGAATGCCGGCGCGCCGGCCGATTCCGCGCTGGTGGACAGCGGTCGCAGGGCGTCCTTCGACCGCGCCGCCTACACCAAGTGGCTCCACGACCTGCGGGCGGTGTGCAGCGCCCGGGGGATCGTGCTGATCCTTGACGAGGTCTTCCTCGGCTTCCGCCTCGCCCGCGGCGGCGCGCAGGAGTATTTCGGCGTGCGTGCCGACATGGTCACCTACGGCAAGACGCTCGGTGGCGGGCTGCCCGTCGGCGTCCTGTGCGGGCGCGCCGACCTGATGCGCCGCTACCGGGACGATCGTCCCGTCGACATCTGCTTCGCCCGCGGGACCTTCAATGCCCATCCCTACGTGATGGGCGCCATGGGCGCGTTCCTCGAGCGGCTGGACACCCCAGCGGTCGCTGCCCTCTATGCCGACCTCGACGCGACCTGGGACGGGCGGGCGCGGCGCCTCAACGCCCTGCTGGCGGACGCCGACCTGCCGGTGCGGGTCGCCAACATGTCGACGGTGTGGACGGTCCTGTACACCAAGCCGTCGCGCTACAACTGGATGCTGCAATTCTACCTGCGCGCGGAGGGATTGGCCCTGTCGTGGGTCGGGACCGGCCGGTTGATCTTCAGCCTCGCCTACGACGACGCGGCCTTCGACGCCGTGGCGACGCGCTTCGTGGCGGCGGCGCAGGCGATGCGGTCGGATGGGTGGTGGGAAGGTGGCGCCCCCAGCGACAAGGCGATCCGCCGGTCGATCCTGCGGGAGGTCGCGGCGGTGCGCCTGGGCAGGCTCGGCACCCGGCTGGGCCTGCGCGCCCCGGATCACGACTGATCCGGGGCGCCGAGCCGCGCGCTCGGCGCGCGATCCAGCCTCAGGCCCCGCGCTCGTGCGGCTCCTGCTCCTCGACCAGTTCGCCGTGCAGCAGCGCGAGCGGCGCCTTGTGGTAGAGCTTGATGTCGTGGAACGGGTCCGTAAGGATCTTGGCGACCCAGACGAGACCGGTCTGCACGTCGCGCTGGACGAAGAGTTGCACCATCCGGAACAGCAGCCCGGCCACCGCCAGCCACAGCCAGATCCAGCCCACGTTGCGGATCAGGTCCGCGGTGGTCTGGTGCGGTGAAATCAATCCGAACAGGCTCGGGTCGAAATAGAGCGGCAGAGGCGACAGGGCCCAGATCGCCAGGAGGACGACCTTGCGTTGCAGGTTGTAGCCGACCTTGATCTCTTCCTTGTGCTCGTGCGTCGCGTCGTTGATGTGGTCGTAGCCCTTCGGCTCGAAGAAGAGGTGGCCGGCCTGCCGGGAGGTCATCGCCACGAGCCAACCGATCAACGCCGCCGTGGCCGGATCCTTGAACGCCAGGGCATAGGCGACCAGAAAACTGATCGCGCTGACGACGTGCAGGCTCTGGTTGATGCGGTTGTGGTGGTAGTATCGATGATCGTCCCAGCGCTGCACGCGCAGCGCGTCCAGAAAACTCGCCATGGTGTTCGTCCCCGCTCGGATTTGGGTGGGCTGGTCGGAGGTGAGGCGCCCTCAGGCGTCGCGCTTGCGCAGGCGGAGGAGGGAGAAGTGGCCGAGGGGCGGGAGCGCCCGGCGCTCGACGATCTCCACGGGTGCAGTCACGGCCCAGGCGGCATAGCGCTCCCAGGCGAACTCGGTCCGCCAGCCGAGGCGGCTGGTCACCGGCGCGACGGCGTGCTCGACGACGCGCCGAAGGCCCGACTCGGCACCGATCCGGGTGGTGATCACGATCTCGCCGCCGGGGCGGAGCACCCGGGCGAACTCATCCAGCGCCGCCTCGGGATTGGGCACCGCGGTGACGACGTACTGCGCCACCACCACGTCGAAGGACGCGTCGGCGAAGTCGAGATGCTCCGCGTCCATCACGGCGAGACGCTCGACATTGCGCAGGCGCAGTCGCGCCACCCGTTGGCGCGCCTTCTCGAGCATGGGCGCCGAGATATCGATCCCGACGATGCTGCGGGCGTGCCGGTAGGCGGGCAGGGACAGACCCGTTCCGACCCCGACCTCCAGGATCCGGCCGCCGATCCGTTCCGCGGCCGCCGCCGCCAGGGTCCGGCCCTGTGCGAAGACGGGCCCGAAGACCAGATCGTAGACCGGCGCCCAACGGCCATAGGCCTTGGCGACTCCGTCGCGGTCGAGATCGGGACCGAGCGTCGCCGGACGAGAGGAACCGGTATCGTGCATTCCGATGGCCATGAGCATCCTGTCTCGATGTCGGCAAGGTCGGCGCAGGGGCGGTCTTGGTCTGACCGCCGGTGTTGCGGATTTCGGTCGTGCGTTCGGGATCGAAGTCGTGTCAGCGCGGGTTCGGACCGGCTGCTCCGCAAGCGGAGGATGCGCGACCGACTGCGCCCTGGCCCGATCGACCGCAGGCTTTGTGAGACAGCATCGGCCGATCAGGAGGAGCGCAAATGCGGGTGGCGGACTCTTGGTTCATGCCGAGCCACACCGACAATCATCGACCCCACGCCGCCCCTCCGCAGAAGTCTTTCCGCCGGCAAAGCTATGTCCGTCGTTTGACAGCGTTGTGACAGTATCATCAACGGCGCGAGCCAATCCTAATTTCGTTGGCAAAATAGCGATGATCCAGACGGAACATCTTCGACCGACGCCAGGAATGCGATCCGCCCAATGTCTGTTCTTTGAACCGTGGCTCGCGCCTCTCAAGCGGTGGCTACGCCTGAAAACGCGGCATTCACGATGCCGCCAACCCGCAGCCACCGCGCTCTCGTCGGAGATCCGCGGATGCGCAATGATTTGAGGGCGAGAAAGGTGAAGGTCGCCCCTTCGACATCTTCTCGCCCTCTTATCGACCAGATGTGGCCCGGTATCGCCAGCAGGACAGGGCGCGAGGACGCGCCGAAGGAGTGTTTCGCGTGATCGAGAATTTGCGGCGTCAGACCATCGCGGTCGCGGCCTTTGCCGGGATCGCCCTCAGCGCCGGGCAGGTGCAGGCTGCGCAGTGCGGCAACACAGCAGCCGGGTTCGATGCGTGGAAGCGGCAGTTTGCCGAGGAGGCGCGCGGCCGGGCCAGCGCTGCCAGCCTTGCGGCATTGCAGAACACCACCTATTCCACCGCCACGATCTCGGCGGATCGCGGACAGCACAGCTTCAAGCTGTCGCTGGAGCAATTCCTCGCCAAGCGCGGCGGCCCGACCATCGTGTCCCGCGGACGGGCCCTGAAGCGGCAGAACGCTGCCCTCTTCGAGTCCATCGAGCAGCGTTACGGCGTCCCGCCGGGACCGCTCCTGGCGATCTGGGGCATGGAGACCGGCTTCGGCGCCGTGCGCGGCAACGTCAACACGCTCTCGGCGGTGGCGACGCTCGCCTATGATTGCCGCCGCTCCGAATACTTCACGGATCAGCTCTACGCCGCCTTGACCCTTGTCGATCGCGGCCTGCTCACCCCGAGCACCCGCGGCGCGGCGCATGGCGAGGTCGGCCACACGCAGTTCCTGCCGAAGAACGTGCTCACCTACGGCACCGGCGACCTCAACAATGTCGGGGCGGCCCTATCGTCGACCGCGAACTTCCTCAAGGCCCATGGCTGGCGGGCCGGCGCCGGCTACCAGCCCGGCGAGCCGAACTTCGCGGCGATCCAGGGTTGGAACGCGGCCCCGGTCTACGAGAAGGCGATCGCGCTGCTCGGGCGTCAAATCGACAACGACTAGCAGTCTATCGCGCGTAGATCCGCGTCTTAGAGAAACGAACACTGGTGGCGGTGCGCCCGAAAATGGTCTCGATCAATCCAAGATCGACCATCGCATCGCCGCAGAAAAGCCGGCCCGACCCCGCTGTCTCGCTTTGAGCGGGGCCGGTCCGCCCGCGGCGATTCCTCCCCTGTGGTGGAGGGCTGCCGCCGGTCTGCCCCGTCTCGCGACGAGGAGCATGGGCAACCGCATGGCTGTCGAATCCGTGCCGCTGGACGGCCTCAAATCCCAGACCGCGCGCGGCGCCTGGCTGGCGCCCCTTTCGGTGCTCACCGGCGTGGTAGCCCTTGCTGCCCTCGGGGGCAGCGTCCTGCACCGCGCCCCGGATCCGGCCGCCCAGATCGAGATCGCCCGAACGGAGACGTCGACCGAAAGGTCGGATGCCGCTGAGACGGCGGCGGCCACCGTCGTCGAATCGGAAACGGTGGGATCGCCTGATCCGTGGCGGGAAGCCGCCGGCGGAAAGCTGTCGCGCTGGGCCTGGACCCAGATCGCGCCGCCCGCCCTGACACCCGAACCCAAGCCGGAGCCCGGCGCCGAGACCGAACCGAAAGCCGCGGAGCCGCCGCAGGCCGCGATGGTCGTCCCGCTTCCGATTCCGCGGCCGCCCGAATTCCGTGCGCCGGCCGGAACCGGCTTCGCGCGTCGGTCCGACCGGCGCATGGCGCGCCGCGACGTCCCGCCTGTGGCGCAGCCCGTTCCCCAGACCGACGAGCGGTCCTTCTTCGAGAAGCTCTTCGGCATCGAGCGCGGACCGGCTCTCGCCTACGCCGCTCTGGAGAGCAAGCCTGCGGACGTGACGCCGCAACGGCGGATCTCGCCGCCGCTGGCGCTGTCCCCGGCGCCGAGCCCGACGGGCGGAGTGGCTGTCTACAATATCGCCGCCAAGACCGTGACGCTGCCGAACGGCGAGCGTCTTGAGGCCCATTCGGGTCTCGGGGAGGGGCTGGACGATCCCCGCCTCGTCAATGTGCGGATGCGCGGGCCGACGCCGCCTGGAACCTACGATCTCACCGAGCGCGAGCGGCCGTTCCACGGGGTTCGGGCTATCCGGCTCACGCCGGTGGGCGGCAACGAGGCGGTCTATGGCCGTGTCGGCCTTCTGGCGCACACTTACATGCTGGGGCCGCGCGGTGATTCGAACGGCTGCGTGTCGTTCCGCGACTACGAGCGGTTCCTTCAGGCCTTCCTGCGCGGCGAGGTGCAGCGCCTCGTCGTGGTCAGCGGCACGCAGGATCCGCTCCCGAGCCTCGCCGCCGGTACGGTCACGACCCGGATGGCCCGCAACGGCGGTTGAGCCCGCCCCGCGACCTGAGCCGGCGGCGCGCCGCGCATCGCGCCTTGAACCGGCCGGTCGTGCCGTCCGAGGTCACGGACCGAGAGGCCGGCCCGCTCATCGATGCGATGGGCAGCGTCCGCAAGCTGGAATCCTCCGGCCCGTTCGGACCGCGCACATGGAGACCCTCGTCGCCGGTACCGTCTGCCACCGGATCGGGAGAGACCGGTGGGTCACCGGCGTCCAGACCGCCAAGGCGCCCGAAAGGATCGCCTCCGAGCTGCGACGCGCCACCCGGATGGACGGCGACTGAACCGACTTGACGACGCCAGGGCGCGTCATGCCGAACTGAACCGACGGCCGGCCGTCGCGCAGCATCAGCCGTTGCCAGTCCATCCGATAACGTCGATCACGGATCCGGACGCACGATCCCGGACAGTCTATCGGCGGCGCCCGATCGTGCTCGCCTGTCATACCGAGGGTGGTCGTCAACCTTCGATGCTTGCATCCGGGCCTGACAGGCAGACGGTGAATGCAACCCCTGCAGCGATTGTCCTTTCGAGCCTCGTCCTCTAAGAGGCCGACATCAATCTGCTGAGCTAAGCCAGCCAGCGTCTTTCCTCCCCCTCGGCGATCGCGCCTGTGCGCGTTCGAGGTCTTGGACCGAAGATTACGGCTCCGGCCGGATCGAGCGTCCGAGTGGCAGGAGACACGCGCGTCGCATCGGTACGTTCCGTCGCCTCGCGATCTGCGCGGGCATCGGAACTTCGCACCGCTGCGGACACGCGCCGGACCGTCGTGTCGGGTCGATCGAGACCGCCGCCACGCCGCCACGGCAACGGGGAAACGATCCGGAAGGCCTGACGAGCGGGGCTCTCGCTCGTCGTATCGAGTGTCTTCCGTACGCGGATCGGCCGATCGGGCCTGTCCGGTACGCAAAAAGCGGGATCTGCCCATGCGTGGCGACGACGAGACTCACGACCTGCGTAACCGCCGTGCCTCGGCCGCGCTGCCTCTCAGCCGGCGTCAGATCCTTGGAACGGCCGCGACGGGCCTGGCCGTGGCCGCGCTGCCGGGCTCGCCGGTCCTGGCCGACGGTGCCGACGGCACCGTCGACGTGCTGCTGATCGGCGGCGGGATCATGAGCGCGACCCTCGGCATCTGGTTGAATGCATTGGAGCCGGATTGGTCGATCCAGATGGTCGAGCGGCTCGATCAGGTCGCCCTAGAGAGCTCCAACGGCTGGAACAATGCCGGCACCGGACACTCGGCCCTGGCGGAGTTGAACTATACGCCCGAGAACAAGACGGGACAGATCGAGATCGCCAAGGCGGTCGAGATCAACGAAGCTTTCCAGGTCACCCGTCAGTTCCTGGCGCATCAGGTCAGGACCGGCGTGATGAAGGATCCGCACACCTTCATCAACTATACGCCGCACATGAGCTTCGTCTGGGGCGACGACAACATCGCGTATCTGAAAAAGCGCTGGGAGGCTCTCAAGGCGAGCCCGCTCTTCGCCGGCATGGCGTATTCGGAGGATCCGGAGCAGCTCCGCAAATGGGTGCCCCTGATGATGGAGGGGCGCGATCCGAAGCAGAAGGTCGCCGCGACGTGGTCGCCGCTGGGCACCGACTGCGAGTGGGGTGAGGTGACCCGTCAATACGTCGCCCATCTGCAGAAGCAGCCGAGCTTCAAGCTCCGGCTGTCGACCGAAGTCGAGACCATCGCGAAGAATGCCGACGGCTCGTGGCGTGTGACCGCGAAGAACCTCAAGGACGGCACGCGCCGGACGGTCGACGCCAAGTTCGTCTTCATCGGCGCAGGCGGCGGCGCCCTGCACCTCCTGCAGAAATCCGGCATTCCGGAGGGTGACGATTACGCCGGCTTCCCCGTGGGCGGCTCGTTCCTGATCAACGACAATCCCGACGTCGCCACGCTCCACCTCGCCAAGGCTTACGGCAAGGCGTCCGTGGGCTCGCCGCCCATGTCGGTGCCCCATCTCGACACCCGCATGCTCGGCGGCAAGCGCGTGATCCTGTTCGGGCCCTTCGCGACCTTCTCGACCAAGTTCCTGAAGGAAGGCTCCTATTTCGATCTCCTCAGCTCCACCACCACCAGCAATATCTGGCCGATGATGAAGGTCGGCGTCGACGAATTCCCGCTGGTCGAGTACCTCGCCGGACAGCTCATGCTGTCGGACGACGACCGGATCGCGGCGCTCCGCGCGTACTTCCCGAACGCCAAAAAGGCGGAGTGGCGTCTCTGGCAGGCGGGCCAGCGCGTCCAGATCATCAAGCGCGACGCGAACAAGGGCGGCGTCCTGAAGCTCGGAACGGAGATCGTCAACGCCAAGGACGGCAGCATCGCGGCCCTGCTCGGGGCCTCGCCCGGGGCCTCGACGGCGGCGCCGATCATGCTGCAGGTGCTGGAGAAGGTGTTCGCCCAGAAGGTCGCCACGCCGGAATGGCAGGCCAAGATCCGGGCGATTGTCCCCAGCTACGGCACGAGGCTCAACGACGATCCCGAGCGCGTCGCCCAGGAATGGGCCGAGACCAGCGCACAGCTCCAGCTGCCGACGCCGCCGCAGATCGACCGGGCCGTGCTGAAACCGGTCCCGACCGGCAGCACCGTGCTCAACAGCAGTGCCACGCCGGTGAAGGAGCCGGTCCACGACCTCGCGCCGTAGGACCGGTTCGGCGTGCGCGACTGCGCGCACGCCTGCCAAGGTGGTGGCCGGATCCGCCGCTCAGAGGCCGAGCCGGCCCACCGCCGGCAGCTTGATCCCGGGTCGCCGCAGGTCGATCCCCGCGACGCCTCCGAGCAGGTTCAGCTCGAATCCCTCGACCCAGCCGAGGGTCATTCCGGCATAGCCGCCGAGATTGACGCGGATTCCGGTCCGGGAGGGCGTCAGGCCGGCCCAGCGCCCGTCGTAGGGGAAGTCCTTGCCGATCGCCGTCGACGGCAGGCTGGCGCGGATCTCCGGCACCGCCGCCATCACGGCGGCCACGAAGGTGTTCGAGTTGGGCCCGGGCCAGACGACATAGTCGCCGGGCCGGCTGTAGCGGTACTCGGCCACAGCCCTGCGGATCCGCGGGAGCATCGCCTCCGCCTCCGGCCCGTCCGCCGCGAACACGACCGACGGCGGATTTCCAAACCAGCGCCCGTCCGGCACGAACCGGTCGACCCAGATCGGCTGGCCCCAGGCCGTGTAGTCGAACCGGCTGAAGGCGGGGGCGTCGCGGTCCTTGATGACGATCCAGCTATGCGTGGCCACGATGCCGCGCCAGCTCACGGTCCGCGCCGAGAAGATGCGCAGCACGGCGCCGGGATGCGCATCCGCGCGTGGCAGCAGACCGACGCTGGACCGATCCGCGAGACGCCAGTCGCCACTCGCCCGGGTCGCGTAAAGCACGGCCGATGCCGCCACGGGCAGGACGAAGAGCACGGCGAGCGCGAGGAGGACGATCCTGAAGCAGGTCACGAACGAGGGAGCTCCCGATAATGGGCCGGCCGGATGAAGGCTGCGCGTGCCCCGACGTATGCCGCCAGTGGAACGCGGCCGCGCGGATCGGTTCGCACCGTCGCTCTCAACCAGCGGCGGCGAGCGCGTCGAGCAGAAGCGTCGCGGCGAGGAGATCCGCGCAGCCACCCGGGCTGAGGCGCGTCGCCACGAAGGCGCGGTGGATCGCGGCCGCCCGGTCCCGCCAGCCCGGCGCCGCGATTCCGCCGTCCGCGAGAAAGTCCGCCGCCGCCGCCTGCGCCCATCCGAGGCCGTCGGGTCCCCCGCGATGGAGGAGATTGGTATCGTCGACCACCGCCAGCAGCGCGAAGAAGCAGTGCACGCGCGCCGCCTCTGGCTCGCCCGGCCGGCAGGCGCGCCCGGCGCGCAGCGCCGGCAGGCCGACCGTTCGGATCGTCGGGAAGCCGGCCGCCGCCTCGGCGCTGGCACCGCCGACACCGAAGCGGCGCACCGCCCGTCCGCCATGGCTCACCGGTGAGACAGGGGCCCCGGCGATCGCCGCTCCCCACAGATGCCCGACGCGTTCGGCCCGCGCCTCGGCGGAGCCGCGCCCCGTGTCCGGCGTGCCGGCCGCCGCGCAGATCAGACCGAGGGAGAAGATGGCGCCGCGATGCGCGTTGACGCCGCCGGTGGCCCGCATCATCGCGGCCTCGGCCCGCAGCCCGATCCCGCGGAGTTCCGCCATCTCCGCCCCTCGGCTGCCCGCCGAGACCAGATCGGCGAAGAACGGCCGGATCGCCGCCGCGCTCCGGTGGAGGGTGTCGGCATCCATGTCATCGTGGCTGCCGGAATCCACCGGGCTGACGAGGCCGGGCTTCGGCCAGGTCTCCAGTTCCTCGATCAGAGCCGCATGGGCGAGGTCGGCGACGCGCTCGGCCCAGGGGGGCTGGGCGCGTCCGGCATCGGCCGTCGCGACGGCGAGGTTCTGATGAGCGTGCAGGAGCGGACCTCCCCGAGGCGTGCGCCGACATGGCCGGACGGAACTGGGCCGGCCCAACCTATACGGTAAGAAACGGCGCGTGCATGCGTCGGAATCAGCCCCAGTCTGCTTGGGCGTCTCCGGCCTGGAGATCCTCCGGAAACACTATCGCCGCGGATGGCGGGTGGGGCTCGGCGGAGGCGTGATCTGTCGATAACCGCGGGGAGCCGGGGCTTGGCCCTCCCACGAGAGCCACCGACGACGCGCCGAATGCCGGCCCCGGACGGTCCGCCACGCCGACCCGTCCGGGACGGCGCGGCAAATGCCCCGAACTGCCGGCCGCCTGCGGCCGGCACTCTCCTCAGGCCGCCGAGGCGACCGCCGGAGAGATCCGCTTCCGGGCCTTCTTGTCCTCGGTGCTGCTGACGAAGGCCTGCGCCTCCTCCTTGCGCTCGAAGACGTGTGGTGCGACCCCGCGGTTGTTCAGGGCCTCCTCCATCTTCAGGCGCAGGAACGCACTCGTCGCGTACCGGGTCGTGGTGGCGTAGTAGTTCGCCTGCAGATACTGGACCATGCCGGCGTAATCATCGACAAGGTTCTCGTTGAGCCGGAAGCCGTCGTGGTTGATCACGGCGTTGACCCGCTGGCCGGCCTTGCGGCAGGCCTCGACGATGGTCATGCGCAGCTCGTCCATGTCGCCCTTCACCCGGCAGTACCAGCCTTCCAAGTTGATGAAGAGGATGTTGCGCTCGCCATCGTAGCTGACACGCGACTTGAGATCGAGGTTGAGCAGATCCGAGATCAGCTCCATCGGCTCGTCGCGGAAGATGCGCGGATCCATCGGCACGGGATTGCGCACCACGGGGGCGAAATCCATGTGGGCGATGATATCCCGCTCGATATCGATGCCGGGTGCGACTTCGATCAGTTCAAGACCTTCCGATGTCAACTGGAACACGCAGCGCTCGGTCACGTAGAGGACCGGTTGCGACCGCTCCACCGCGTAGGGACCCGAGAAGGTGTTCTGCTGCACCTGCGTGACGAATTTGCGCGCCTTGCCCTCGCTGACGATGCGCACCTGACCGTCGTTCACCGCGATCTCGAGGCCGCCGGCCGTGAACGTGCCGGCAAAGACCACGGTGCGGGCGTTCTGCGAGATGTTGATGAAGCCGCCGCAGCCATTCAGCTTGCCGCCGAACTTGGATGTGTTGACGTTGCCGGCGGCATCGCACTCGGCCATGCCCAGGCAGGTCATGTCGAGGCCGCCGCCGTCGTAGAAGTCGAACATCTGATTCTGGTCGATGATGCAGTCGGCATTGGTCGCCGCACCGAAGCTCGAACCGGAGGCCAGCACCCCGCCGACCGCGCCCGCCTCGGTGGTGAGGGTGATGTAGGGCGTGATCTTCTCCTCGTTGGCGACCGACGAGATGCCCTCCGGCGCACCGACGCCGAGATTGACGACGCCGTTCGGCGGCAGCTCGAAGGCGGCGCGCCGGGCGATGATCTTGCGCTCGTTGAGCGGCATCCGCTTGATGCCCGTCACCGGAACGCGGATCTCGCCCGCGAGCGCGGCGTCGTGCATGACGCCGTAATTCATGCGGTGCATCTCGGGCTCGGCGACCACCACGCAGTCGACGAGGATACCGGGGACGCGCACGTCCTTCGGCAGAAGATATCCGTCGTCGACGATGCGCTCGACCTGGGCGATGACGATGCCGCCGTTGTTGCGGGCCGCCATGGCCTGCGCGAGGCAGTCCAGGGTCAGCGCCTCCTTCTCGTAGGAGAGGTTGCCGGACGGGTCGGCCGATGTCGCGCGGATGAACGCCACGTCGATCTTGGTCGCCGTGTAGAACAGCCACTCCTCACCATCGACCTCGACGAGCTTGACGATGTCCTCGGTGGTCAGCTCGTTGACCTTGGCGCCGCCATGACGCGGATCGACGTAGGTCTTCAGGCCGACCTTCGAGAACAGGCCCGGCTGGCCTGCGGCGCAGGCCCGGTACAGCTGTGAGATGACGCCCTGGGGCAGGTTGTAGCCGCGGATCAGGTTGTCCTGCGCGGCCTTCGCGACCTTCGGCATGCGGCCGAAATTGGCGGCGATGACCCGCGAGAGGAGGCCGTCATGGTGCAGGCGGCCCGTGCCGAGCCCTTTGCTGTCACCGGCACCCGCCGTCATGATCAGGGTGAGCCCACGGGGCGATCCGGTCTCGACGAACCGCTTCTCGAGGGCGGCGTGGAGGGCCTCCGGGATGCAGCTCTGGACGAACCCCGTTGTCGTCACGACGTCGTTCTCGCGGATCAGCGCGATCGCCTCTTCCGCCGAGATGACCTTGTTCTTCCTCATGGAGCCCGTGATCCTCCCCGGCCTTCGGAGGTGCGGCCGGCCGTGATGCCCGTCCCCTCCGATTCTGCCATACGCCGCCCCCGTGGTTCCGGGACATATCGGCCCCGGGAGTCAGCTGAGTTTTGAATACGATCGTTATTGCACCGCATCAATATTTGCGGCATTGCACGAGGGCCCATGCCGGCCGCGTGACAGTACTCCTAAAATGCAGACCGGCGCTGCTGAAAAACTCTTCGGTCCACGATCAGAAAAATTGCGCGGTGTCAGCGCCGCGGACGAGGATCGGCTCGAGCGTGACCGCATGTGCTCCCCCGCACGCGGTTTCCGCGGTTCGCGTGCGCGGCCTCACCGCGGAGTCCCTGGATTCGGCGTCTCTCTCTGTCACGCAGGGAGGCGATCATGAATCGAGATCCGAGAGACCGAAACAGCCAGCGCGAGGGCAGGGGCCGGCCGGCCGATCCGACCAGGGGCGCAGAGGCCGGAGCACGCGAGGCCGTCGTGGCCGCCTGGCGGCGGGCGCTCTGCAGGATGCGCGAACGGCGGGCCGCGCAGGATCGGACCGATCCCAGCGGCTGAGCCACGGGCGCAAGCGCGCAGGCCACACCCACCGCCGACGTTGCCCGAATGGTGACGGGACCGACCCCTTTTTCCCTACTTTGCGCGGCGCCGCGCAGGCGGCACAGCGGGCCTGACGGATGAGGAGTGCATAGGCCGATGGACGACGACGTCGCAGACGGTACGGACGGCGGCGACGCGAGTTCAGACGCGGCCCGGGAGGCGAACGGGATCGCCTTCCTGCTGGCGAGCGCGGCCTATCTGACCCTCGCGGACGCACATCTTCGAAGGGAGGGTCCGGAAGGCCTCGCCCTGATGGACGAGATCGAGGATCGGATCACGGAGGCGCTGCAGAGTTTCGTCGACGAGACGTCCTACGAGGATGCCCGCCCGGATATCCTGCTGCATGCAACCCGCAAGGTTCGGGCCCTGCTCGAGGCCGGACGCTCCCTTTCACCGGAGATGCGGCGGTTCCAGTAAGCCGCTCCTCCGGCGCGGCAGGCCTGTTCCGATGCGGCTCGATGGCCGGGTCGCGATTGCCCCGAGAAGCCGATAGCGTCCGCTTCCCGACTTGTCGGTCGGGATCCTGGCACCGCCGCCCGCGGGGGTCTCGCTGGATCGTCGAGACGCCGAGCCTCGCCGCCTCAGCGGATGCCGCCGTCGCTCAGGCGATACCAGGCGATGATCGCCGACACGTACAGTCTGTGGAGGGCGTGAAGCGGCAGCGGCGCGATCGGAGTGAGCGGGAGCGGCAGGTTGTCGGCATCGCCGGTGGCGATGTAGGCGGCCATCACACGACCCATCGCCGACTGGAGGCCGACGCCCCGGCCCTGGCAGCCGATATCGATGAGGAGGCCGGGTGCCGGCTCGTGGAGATGGGGCAGGTAGTCCCGGGTGATCGCGACGCGGCCGCACCAGCGGTGGTCGAAGGCGGTCCCGTCGAGCTGCGGGAACAGCTTGCCGACGATCCGTTCGAGATGGGCCCAGTCGGCAGGACTCCGCGGCTCCCGGAACGGACCGCGGCCGCCCATCAGCAGGCGACCGGTATGGTCCAGCCGGAAGTAGAGCAGGAGCTTGCGCGTGTCCGACGAGACATGGCCTTCGGGCAAGATCGAGCGCCGCAGGTTGTCGGAGAGCGGCACCGTGGCGACCTGGAAGGAGTTCGCCGCGATCACGGTCCGCGCGAGGTCCGGCCAGAGGCCGCCCGTGTAGCCGTTGGTGCACAGAACGACCCGTTCGGCATTCAGCCGGGCCCCCTGGGCCGTCGTGACCGTCCAGCCCGACCCTGTCCGTTCGAGAGAGGTCACCGGCGATGCGCCGTGGATCGACGCTCCGGCCTTCAGGGCCGCCCGGGCGAGGCCGCGGGCATAACTCAAGGGCTGGATCGCGCCACCGCGTCCGTCGAGCCAGCCGCCGCGATAGCGACCGGTCCCGAGGAGCTGTTCGGCCTCGGCCTTGTCGAGGACGCGGGTCGGCGCGCCGAGATCGGCCCATTGCGCCGCCCGTCGTTCGACTTCGGCGAGCCCCGTCTCGGTATGGGCACCCTGAATCCAGCCGGCACGCCGGTGCGGCACGTCCATCCCGTGCCGGGCAATCAGGTCGAACACCACGTCGGCGGTTCCGCCAGCGAAGCGTGCGAGCCGCTCGCCGCGCTCTCGCCCGAACCGGGCGACGAGATCCGCGGGATCGTATTTCAGGCCCGGGATCACCTGGCCGCCGTTGCGACCGGAGCCGCCATAGCCGACCTCCCGCGCCTCCAGAACCACCGGGCGGATGCCGCGCTCGGCCAAGTGCAGGGCGGTGGACAGGCCGCAGAATCCGCCGCCGACGATCACCACGTCGGCTGTGCCGGATTCGGCGAGCGGCGGCGTGTCCGGCGCGGGCGCCGCCGTAGTGGCCCAGAGCGAGGGGGCGAGGGGGAACGGTTCGGCCACGGCCTTGTCCTAAAGCGGGTGCAGCACACGCTGCAGGAAATCCTGCGTGCGCGGGTTCTGCGGACGGTTCAGGATCTCGGCGGCGGGTCCCTGCTCGACGAGCCGGCCGCCATCAAGGAACAGCACCCGGTCGGCGACCTCCCGGGCGAAGCCGATCTCGTGGGTCACGACGATCATCGTCATGCCCTCGTCGGCGAGCCCGCGCATCACCCGCAGCACGTCGCCGACGAGTTCGGGATCGAGGGCCGAAGTCGGCTCGTCGAACAGGATCGCCTCCGGGCGCATGGCGAGCGCCCGGGCGATCGCGACGCGCTGCTGCTGGCCGCCGGAGAGTTCGTCCGGCCGGGCGTGCTCCTTGCCGGAGAGACCGACCCGCGCGAGGAGCGCCCGGGCGCGCTCCTCGGCCTCCGCACGGGGTTCGCCCTTGACGTGGATCGGCCCCTCGACGACGTTCTCGAGGGCGGTCCGGTTGGCGAACAGGTTAAATCGCTGGAAGACCATGGAGACCCGGGTCCGGATCGCCTTGATGCTGCGCTTGTCCCGGTCGACCCGCTGACCGTCGACGCGGATCTCGCCGCCGTCATAGGCTTCCAGGCCGTTGATGCAGCGCAACAGGGTCGACTTGCCGGACCCCGAGGGTCCGATGATGCACACCACCTCGCCCTTGGTGACTTCGGCCGAGACGCCCTTGATCACCTCCAGGGTGCCGTAGTGCTTCCGCACGTCCTTCAGCACGATCATCGATGCCGCCCCTTGGCCTCGAGATGCCGGACCAGCAGGATGAGCGGCAGGCTGAGCGCGAGGTACATCAGCGCCACCATCGTGTAGACGCTGGTATTCTTGAAGGTCGACGACGCGATCAGCTTCCCCTGGAGTGCCAGTTCCGCCACCGTGATGGTGGAGGCCTGGGACGAATCCTTGAGCATCATGATCATGATGTTGCCGTAGGGCGGCAGTGCGATCCGGATGGCCTGCGGCAGGATCACCCGCCGCATCGTCATGCCCCAGCCCATGCCGATCGACAGCGCCGCCTCGACCTGGCCGCGATCCACCGCCTCGATGCCGGCGCGGAAATTCTCCGCCTGGTAGGCCGAATAGGCGATGCCGAGCCCGATGATCGCCGCCTGCACCGCGGTCAGCGACAGGCCGAAATCGGGCATGACGAAGTAGATGTAGAACAGCTGCACGATGATCGGGATGCCGCGCAGGATGTTGATCATCACCGCGCTGAAGCCCGCCAGCACGGCGATGCCGGAGACGCGCATCACCGCCCAGACCAAGCCGAGGAGCGTCGAGACCACCAGGGAGGCGAGGGTGATCAGGACCGTCAGTTGCACGCCCTGCAGCAGGATCGGCAGGTATTCCTGAGCATCGGCGAGGAACTCGCGCATGGAGCTCAGGACCGGTCGGCCGATGGCGGCAGGCCCCATTTGGTGAGAATCGCCTGGAGCGTCCCGTCGGCCTTCAGCTTGGCGAGCGCCTTGTCGATCTTGGCCAGCAAGTCCGCGTCGGTCTTGCGGACGCTGAGGCCCACCGAGGCCACCACGGTCGGCTTGAAGGTCTCGACCAGGCGGACGCCGGGGAACGCTCCCTGCTTCACGTAGTAGGCCAGGATCGGCGCATCGGCGAAGCCGGCCTTCAGCCGTCCGGAGTTCACGTCCCGAATGATGTCGGGGATCGTATCGTAGATCTTCACCTCGCCGAACAGGCCGGATTTCTTCAGCGGCTCGACGAAGGCGGTGCCGACCTGGGCGCCCACGGTCTCGCCCTTCAGGTCAGCGAAGGACATGTAATCCTTCGTGTCGGCCTTCGGGACGATCAGCCCCTCACCGTAGCTGTAGACCGGCGCCGAGAACGCCACGACTTCCTTGCGCTGCGGCGTGATGAACATCGCCGCCGAGATGATGTCGATCTTCGAGGCGGTGAGCGCCGGGATCAGCGTCGAGAATTGCAGCGGCTCGACCGCCACGGTGAAGCCCGCCTCTTTGCCGACCGCGTTGACGAGGTCGACCATCACGCCCTGGATGGTGTTCGTCTTGGTGTCCAGGAAGGTGAACGGCAGGCCTGTCGGCGTCGCACCGACCTTCAGGGATTGGGCGCCGACCGCGCTCCCCAGGATTCCCAGGAGCAGCGTCGACGACAGACACAGCCCGGCCAACCGTCTTCTCATCCTGCCGCTCCCATCATGACCGGATTGCGCGACCAGAGCAGCCGCCCGATTTCATTCTCGTGAAGAATACCGCACGTTTCCAATATCGACGCAAGGGACTTTCACGTGCATGAAGAGACACGCGAGAGGCAGGTTGGTGCGACGGTGAGCATTCCCCAAGGCGACGCAACGGGTCCGGAACCGGTCGACCGGGCCGTGGGTCAGCGCCTGCGCGGCCTCCGGCGCGCCAGGGGGCTCTCCCTCGAGGCGATCGCATCCAGCACCGGTCTCTCGATCGGGTTCATCAGTCAGGTCGAACGGGGTCTGTCGTCGCCCTCGCTCCGGGTCCTGGCGCTCCTCGCGGACACGCTGCAGATCGGTATCGGCGGCCTCTTCGAGCCCAGCCCGCACGAGCCCGATCCGGACCCGATCGTGGTGTTCCGGAAGGACCGGCCGGAACTTCAGCTCTGGCGGGCCGGCATCACCAAGCAGTTGCTGACCCCGCCCGGCGGCACGCACGGGATGAGCCTCTTCCACATGGTGCTGAGGCCGGGGGCGAGCACCGGCGACGAGCCGTTCAGCCACGAGGGCGAGGAGGCCGGCCTCGTTCTGGAGGGGCGCCTGACCCTGGTCGTCGAGGCGCGGACCCTTCAACTCGCGGAAGGCGACAGCTTCCGCTTCGAGAGCCGGCGACCACACCGGTTCAGCAATCCCGACCCGCATGGCCAAACCATCGTGCTGTGGGTCAATGTCCTCGGACCGACGCCGGCCGGATCGCCTTAGCGGAACGCAGGGCCACCGACAGGCAGGGCCATGCCGGCCCCCGGAGTGACCGGAACCCGTTCAGTTGCTGATCCGGACGGATGCCACCGCGGTGGAGAACAGCTTGAGCATGGCGGCGGTGATGTCACCCCCGGACGCAACGGGGAAGTACAGCCCGTCCGACGCGCAGGACCGCAGCGCCGGCCCGATCTGGCCCTCATAGGGTCTGACGTACCGATTGTAGAAGTCGTTGTCGTAGATCGGCAGGTATTGCGTATAGATGATGCCGATTCGCACGTTCTTGCTCTTCAGCGCATTGCATGTCGATGGGCTGAAAGGGCCGATGAAGCGGTCGCTCTGGATTTGAAAGCCGGCGCTCTGGTTCGTGACGCTGCCACCGGTATCCTCGACCCCGTCGGTGACCAGGAACAGAAAGCGGATCGGAGAGGACGCCGTGATGCCGGTCCCGCTCGCCGGGATCGTGGTATTCATGACCGCGATGGCGCGCTCGAAATCCGTCTGGTTGTCCGACTGGTTGTAATACGCGTACGCGATGTCGATGTTCGGCGCCGCAGCCTTGATCTGGCTCAGGGTCGGCGTCATCGCCTGGAGCCGGGTCTGCGTCGTGGAATCGTTGAACGTCCACATTTCCATTTGATACTGCTGCGACAGCGACATGCTTGCGTTCGCCTGATCGACCAAGGCCGACACGGCGTCACGCAGGACCTGAATGCGCAGCTTGATGTTGTTCTTCAGCGCCACGTGATAAAAGTCGGTCTGGCTATCCCCTGTGATACGACCTTTATTGTCGTAGGTGTGCTGATGACACGCGAAGGCACAGCCGCCCGTCGCGATCTTCATGTTGGCGACATCGGTGTCAGTCGCCGCCAGCCCCATCGACGGCGAATTGTCGAGCAGCAGGTAGAAGTTGATATATTGGAACATGTTGCGGGTGCTGGACGAGCTCCCGTTGATGTTCATGACCGGCACCTGCATCAACGATGAGATCGTCGTCTTCACCGTGGCCGTATAGCTCGCTGCCAGGCTGAGTGTGGCCGAGTTGCTGACGGGTGTTCCCGGGTTGAAGGAGGTCACGGTGACGCCCGGAACCTTGGCGGCCTCCGCTCGGAACTGCGTCTCCATGTTCAGCAGGCTGGTCGATGAGATCGAATTCGTCTTCTGCGAGATCACCGCGAGGACGGCGCCGTCGAGGGCCGCGTCGAGCTGTGCCTTGGCGGCGTTGCGTCGACCGTAATCCACCGCCGCCCCCGTGGCGAACAGCACCGGCAGCATCACGAGGGCGAAGGTGATCGCGACCTGGCCGGATCGCGAGCGCGCACACGTGCGGACGCAGCGCGTGAGGAGGCGGCTCATTCCGGCTGGAACAGCGGACACGTTGGGCCCCCGTCGCGCTAGTTGAAGATCGGGCAAGCCACGCCGCCCGGCATGATGATCTCGCTCGCGGTGCGCTCCGACCACGGGATCTGCCGCGTGAAGGTCAGGCCGCGGTTGCCGAAGATCCAGCGGTAGAGGGCGCTGCCGATGATCGGCGTATAGGTCATCGTCACTTCACCGAGGATGTAGCGGGCGCCGTCGAACTGATAGACGGCCGGCGTCTGGGGCAACCCGTTGGTCCCGTTGCGCTGCTGCGCCGGCCGCTTGGTCGCGTTCTGGGCCCAGCTGGAGCAGACCCCGCCATAGAGCGTGCCTGAGACCGACTCCACACCCATGGCGTTGACGACGATCTGCAGATTCGAGGCATCGAGGGGACGCAGGATCGCGGTCGCGGCGCCCGCGATCGTCGCCATGGCTTCGACCGTCGGACTCGGATTGTCCGCGCGTCCCGACAGATCACTCAGCGTGCGCGCGAACAGCGTCAGCTTGCGGTTCGCGTCGACCAGGCGCGTGAGTTCCGCGGTGGCAAAATACAGGATGATGAGGAGGGGCAACACGAACGCGAACTCGACCGCGGCGATCCCGCGCTCGTCGCATCGGTAGCGCGCGAGACGTTCCAGAATCCGGCGCATCAGGAGCACACGGACTGGGTTGTGTACGGTTCGACCTTGAAGACCGTCGCCGCCTGAATCACCCGACGCCTGTTGGGCAGGCTCGGCGTCGCCGCACCGAGCAGCGGGAAGAAGATCGGGACGTCCACGGCCGCCTGCACGATCACGATCGCGGAGGCGCCCGCGCAGGAATAGCTGGGGAAGCTCGCGTTCCAGTCGCTGGCGCCGCTGGCATTGGTCGCCACGGGCGAGACCGGGTTGGCGGCCGCGTAGCTGCTGGCCTGCGTGACGCTGACCCGGACATTGGCGCAGTTGAAGATCGTCACCCGCGGGGTGCCGTTCGACTGCGTGCAGATCGCCGTCCGGAACCGGCTCATCAGGGTCGCAGGATCGGTGGTGCCGGTGTTCGCGGTCTGAAAGGAGCCCGTATAGATCTGCCGGCCAGCATCGGACACTGCCTGCTGGAGGATCTCCTGCTCCCAGAAGACGATCCCGTTCTCCAGGCAGGCCCCGATCAGCGCGAAGAACGGAAGAGCCACGAGGGCGAACTCCACGGCAGTCGCACCCCCGCGCGCCCGCACGAAGCGCGCCGCCTGCGCTCGCCCATCAAGCCAGCGAACCACCGTTCGGACTTCCGTGCTCAATACCCAGCCTTCGACCGGACCACGCCGCTAAAAGAGCATCAAAAGCTTACTTTTTTTTCGCGCAGCATTGTTCAAAATCGATCCATTCGGAATGCTGTCACTTAACATGCAATTGCAAATTTAACCGTCACGTCCACCTCAAGTTGAAAGAACTGGCAGAGATTCCTTGAGTCTTGCGACGGCGCCCTGGATGGCCGCCGCTTGTCAGACCAGCAGACCACCGTTGCACGCCTCCGAACATCAGGCTGGAGGGGGCTACGGGCATCGAATTGACCGATCGACCGGCTCGAAGTACGAAATCATGAAATCTTTAAGTCATCAATCGTACGATACGCTGACGACACACGGAAACAATCGGCATTAAGCCCAGCTTAAGACATGGCCGATAGTTTCGGCGCCTAAATTAAAGCGCATGGTGATCGTCGATCATGGCCCGTGCTGTACCGGACGTCGTTTCCATAGAAGAGGGTGTCGGGCTCCTGCGGAGCCAGCTCGTGTCGATCTCGGACGCGATCGCGCGGACGCGCCAGGAAATCGCAGACCTTCGACAGGAGCAGGAGACCAGTCGCGCCTGCGACGAGCTCCACGCCGTCGTACAAGGCACGGAAGACGCCACGAACGCGATTCTGACGGCGTCGGAGACCGTCGATGGGCTGGCCCGCGGGATCGTGAGGCGTTCGGAACACCCTGCGACCCGGGCCGACGCGGAGGCCATTCAGGCCGAGATGCAAACCATCTTCGAGGCGTGCAACTTCCAGGATCTGACCGGGCAGCGGATCTCGAAGGTCGTGCGCACGATCGTTCTCGTGGAGGAGCGGATCGGCGAGATGCTGCGCGTCTGGTCGGCGTCCGGCGATGGCCCGGCACGGCCCAACTTGCCGCACGACAGACGCAGCGGCGAAGCGGCCCTGCTGAATGGCCCCGTGCTACCCGGCGACGCCTCGGTCTCGCAGGACACGGTTGACGCAATGTTCCCGTAGGCCGCGATCAGAGAGCGTGCCGATGGGCCGTATCCTTCTGATCACGGACGATCCCGTACGCAGCCTGGGCTTGCAGGGGGACCTGTCCGATGGTCTGTCTTGCGAGATCCACGACCTCCGCGCCGCGGCGGCGCCGGTCGGCACACCGACCGCGATCGTCACCGACGTCCTCGATCTCGGTACGGCATCCGTCGAACGTCTGCGGCGCCTCCTGGTGCAGATCCGGCACGGGGTCCCCCTGGTCGTCCTGTTGCCGACCGAGAGCCCGCGCACCCGGCTCGTCGGCGTCGCGCTCGGTGCGACGCACACGCTGTGCGCCCCCATCGACATCGATCACCTGCGGGATCGGCTCGGCGCGCAGCGGCCGCCGTCACCCGTCGCGGCGCATGTCGAGGAGCCGGTGCCCGCCTGCGCGGTCCGGATGGCGGCAGAGGTGCGCGGGTTCTACGCATCGGTCTTCGTGGCGGAGCAGCCGATCACACCCGCTGTCATCGACAACGGCACCCAGGCCATCGACGTCGCGATCCGGGATACGGGGATCCGCGACTGGATCCGGGCGGTGCGCCAATTCGACGATGCCACGCACCAGCACTGCCTGCTGGTGGCCGGGCTGGCGGCCGCCTTCGCGACAAGTCTCGGCCTCGGCGTGCAGGAGCGTCACCGGGTCACCAAAGCGGCCCTGCTGCACGATGTCGGCAAGATCCACATCCCTGCCGCCATCCTCAACAAGCCGGGCCGGCTCGACGACACCGAGATGGCCGTGATGCGGCTGCATCCCGAAAAGGGATACAGCATGCTCGCCGAGCAGGGCTTCGAGCAGCAGATGCTTCTGGTGGTCCGGTCGCATCACGAAATGCTCGACGGTTCGGGCTATCCGGACCGGCTCAAGGGACGTGACATCCCCGACCTCGTCCGGCTCGTCACCGTCTGCGACATCCACGCGGCCCTGATCGAGCAGAGGCCCTATAGAGCGCCCATGGCGAGCGAGGCGGCATACGCGATTCTGGAAGGCATGGCCGGCCGGCTCGATCCTGCGATCGTCGGCGCGTTCCGGCCGGTCGTCGCCGCCTTCGCACCCCAGGCCCTCGCGCAGGGCTGACGGCCGTGGATCGGCCCTTGGAGTCCCGGGACAGCCGCCCGCCGGTCTGCGCGGGCTGATCGCATATCGCTTGTCTAGGATGTGGCCGTCGCGAGCCGCACCCGCGGCCCGCGACGGCCGCGGCTCACTCGGCGGCCTGCAGGGCCGGCGTGTGGCCGGCCGGTCGGGTGGTTTGGCCGGCAAGGGCCGCCGCGAGCTTGTCCTCGTCGACCTCGTTCTCCCAGCGCGCCACCACGATGCAGGCCACGGCGTTGCCGATGAAGTTCGTGAGCGCCCGGCACTCGGACATGAAGCGGTCCACGCCCAGGATCAGCGCCATCCCGACCACCGGCACGGAGGGCACCACCGCCAGCGTCGCCGCCAGCGTGATGAAGCCCGAGCCGGTCACGCCCGCCGCGCCCTTGGAGGACAGCATGGCCACGAGGAGCAGAAGGGCCTGTTCGCCGAAGCTCAGGGGCGTATCGGTCGCCTGGGCGATGAACAGGGCCGCCATCGTCATGTAGATGTTGGTGCCGTCGAGGTTGAACGAGTAGCCCGTGGGCACGACGAGGCCGACGACCGGCTTGGAGCAGCCGGCCCGCTCCATCTTCTCCAGCAGCGAGGGAAGCGCCGACTCGGACGAGGACGTGCCGAGCACGAGGAGCAGCTCCTCCTTGATGTAGCGGATGAGCCGGATGATCGAGAAGCCGTTGTAGCGGGCCACCGCCCCGAGCACGACCAGCACGAAGATCGTCGAGGTCAGGTAGAACGCGCCGACGAGATAGGCGAGGTTGGCGAGCGAGCTGATGCCGTACTTGCCGATCGTGAAGGCCATCGCGCCGAAGGCGCCCACGGGGGCGACCTTCATGATGATGTTGACGACGCCGAAGATGGCCTCGGACAGCACCTTGATGATGTCCAGGACCGGCTTGCCGCGGTCGCCCAGGAAGGCGAGGCCGAAGCCGAACAGCACCGAGAAGAACAGCACCTGCAGGATCTCGCCGCCCGCGAAGGCGCCGACCGCCGTCGTGGGGATGATGTTCATCAGGAAGTCGACGATGCTCTGCTCCTTCGCCTTGCCGGCGTAGGTGGCGATCGCCTTCGGATCGAGCGACTTCGGGTCGATGTGCAGGCCGTTGCCCGGCTGGAGCACGTTGGCGACGATGAGGCCGACGATCAGTGCCAGCGTCGAGAACGTCAGGAAGTAGATCAGCGCCTTGCCGCCGACGCGTCCGACCTTCTCCAGGTTGGTCATGCCGGCGATGCCGGAGACGACGGTGAGAAAGATGACCGGGGCGATGATCATCTTGACGAGCTTGATGAAGGCGTCGCCGAGCGGCTTCATCTCGGCACCGAGCTGCGGATAGAAGTGGCCGAGCAGGATGCCGATCGCGACGGCGACCAGGACCTGGAAGTACAGCGTCCGGTACAGCGGCTTCGGTTTGGCGGGCGGATGCGGGGCGGTGAGTGGTGATGGCACGGCAGCCATGGGGCGTTCTCCCTGTCGATAGCTTCGGTTTGGGCGGCTGGCGTCGAAATGGTCCGACGCTGTCCGCGCTTGCTCTTGGCCGTTTGGCTAGCAGCCGTTCACTGACGACATGGCTGCGTTACGTGGCGGGAATGGCAACCGGCATGCCATCGAAAGGCGGCGAGTTGCATTTCATCATTTCATTGAAAGGAAACGGTTTTTTACGGCCGTGGTGCAACCGCCTGATCGGTTCTCTTGCGGATTTCCGCACGCCTCGGGCCGAAGCGTTCCGGCTTTCCGCACGGGTTGGAGCCCGTTGATCCGCTCGGCGGCACCCGAAAGCGGAGCCCGGACGCCGGACGGAACGCCGTCGCGGCGGGGTCTCGCGATTCTTCTCGGGCTCTGCGCAGTCCTGGCGGCGACGTGGCTCGCAGGCCGCACCGCAGAACGCTGGGCCCTGTCGGATCTGCGGCGGGCCGCCCGCTCGGCCATCGGGCTTCAGGTCGGCGTGCTGCTGGCCGAGATGCAGAAGCAGGCCTCGCTGCCGCTTGCACTCGCCACCGACCCCGAAGTCGTCGCCGCACTCGGGCCGGATCCGGACCGCGGCCTTCTGGATCGCGTCGACAAACGGCTCGCACAAATCGCAGCCGCCACCGGCTCGGCTGTCATCTACGTGATCGGCGCCGATGGGCTCACGGTCGCAGCCAGCAATGCCGGGAGCGACCGCAGCTTCGTGGGACAGGATTACGGTTTCCGTCCCTATTTCAAGCAGGCCCTGGCCGGCGGCGCCGGATCGCAATTCGCCCTCGGCACGGTCAGCAGCCGGCCCGGCCTGTACCTCGCGCGGCGCGTCGGCACTGGCGCCGGGGTCGTCGTGGTGAAGGTGGAGTTCGACGCGGTCGAGGCGGCGTGGCGCGCGGCCCACGAGGTGACCTTCGTCACTGATGCCCGGGGCATCGTCCTCGTCACCAGCGAGCCGGGGTGGCGCTTCGATACCCTCGACGCCATCGATGCCGCCGAGCGTGCCCGGATCGAGGCGGGGCAGGAATTCGGGGCGGCGTCCCTCAAGCGGCTGCCGCTGCATCCGATCGCCGGCAAGCCGGACGCCGTCCGCGTCGCCCGGGGGGCACTGCCGGCCTGGACCGCGATCCTGTCGCAGGCCCCCGTGCCCGGCACGGACTGGCGGTTGTTTACGCTGACACCGGTCGGCACCGCCGTCGAGCGCGAGCGGCTTCAGGCCTGGATCATCGCGGCGCTGGCCACGGCGCTCGTCGGGTATGGGCTCTTCGCCCTGGCCGACCGCGGCCGCCGGACGCGGACCCGGCTGGCGGAGGCCGCTGCGCGCCGGGCGGAGCTTGAAACCCGGGTCGAGGCGCGGACACGCGCGCTGCGCGAGACCAACGCGCAGTTGCGCGCCGAGATCGCGGAGCGGCAGCGCGGCGAGGCCGAACGCGAGCGCCTCGGCCGCGAATTGGCGCAGGCCGGCCGGCTGGCGGCCCTGGGCCAGTTCGCGGCCAGCATGGCGCACGAGATCAACCAGCCGTTGGCGGCGATCCGCTCCTACGCCGACAACACCGCGATCCTCATCCGCCGCGGGCGATCCGACGACGCGGCCGAGAACGCGGCCGCCATCGGCCGGCTCACCGACCGCATCGCGGGCCTCACCCGGCAGCTCAAGGGCTTCGCCCGCCGCGCCTCGCCGCGACGCGAGCCGGTGGTGCTGCGCGACGTGGTGGCAAACGCCTTGGAACTCGTGACTGCGCGCGCGGCGGCCCTCCACGTCCCGCTCGCGGCAGACCGGCCCGACCCGGATCTGCGCGTGCTCGGAGACGGTCCGCGGCTGGAGCAGGTTCTGGTCAATCTGCTCCAAAACGCCCTCGACGCGGTGGCGGGCCGACCGGACGCCCGCGTCGGCCTGCACCTTCGCTCCGACGGTGGCGAGCGCATCGCGGTCGAAGTGGCCGATACCGGGCCCGGCATTCCCGACGCCCTACGCAGCCAGGTCTTCGACGCGTTCTTCACGACCAAGGCGGATGGCCTCGGTCTGGGTCTCGCCATCGCCCGTGGGATCGTGGAGGATTGCGGCGGCAACCTGATCCTGGCGGGCGGCGCGGACGCCGGCACGGTCTTCCGGATGGAGCTGCTCCGGGCGACGGAGAAGAGTCCGGGCGTGGACAAGCCCTTGGGAGCAACACCGTGAGCGGATCGGCGGACGCGGAGGCGGCGACCGAGCGCGTCGTCTTCATCGACGACGAGGCGGAGGTTCGCCGGGCCAATTGCCAAAGCCTGGAACTGGAGGGATTTGCCGTCGAGGCCTTCGCCGCCGCAGAGGCGGCTCTGGCGGCGATTCTGGCCGCGCCTCCCGGCGTGGTGGTCACCGACGTGCGGCTGCCCGGACTCGACGGCGTCGGCCTGCTGGCGCGCCTGTGCCGGGTGGATCCGGATCTGCCTGTCATCCTGATCACCGGCCACGGCGACATCCGCATGGCTGTGGCCGCCATGCAGGGCGGCGCCTACGACTTCCTGGCCAAGCCCTATCCCGCGGAAGCGCTCGTCGCCTCCGTGCGCCGGGCGCTGGAGCGGCGGCGGCTCGTGATGGAGAACCGGGCGCTGCGGGCGCGGCTCGACGCGGCGGTCGAGGAGGATCCGGCGTTCCTCGGGATCTCCCCGGAGATCGCGAACCTGCGTGCCCTCGTGCGCGAGGTGGCGCAGGCCGATGTCGATGTGCTCGTCTTCGGTGAGACGGGATCCGGCAAGGAGGTGGTGGCGAGCGCCCTGCACCGCTGGAGCCGGCGCTCCGGGCGGAATCTCGTGGCGATGAATTGCGGGGCGCTGCCGGACAGCGTCGTCGAGAGCGAATTGTTCGGCCACGAGGCCGGGGCCTTCACCGGGGCGCTGAAGCGCCGGATCGGTCGGATCGAGCACGCACAGGGTGGAACGCTCTTCCTCGACGAGATCGAGAGCATGCCGCTGCCGCTGCAGGTCAAGCTGCTTCGGGTGCTTCAGGAGCGCACCGTGGAACCGCTGGGCACGAACGAGGTGCGGCCAGTCGACATGCGGGTCGTCGCTGCCACGAAGGTGGATCTCGGGCAGGCGGCCGCTCAGGGCACCTTCCGGGACGACCTCTATCACCGCCTCAACGTCATCACGATCGCGATCCCGCCCCTGCGCGACCGGGGCGAGGACGTGATGCTGCTCTTCCAGCACTTCCTGCGCCGCGCCGCCGAGCGGTTCGGACGGCCGGTGCCGCCGGTCACGCCGTCCATCCGCGATCATCTGCGCCGTCACCCCTGGCCGGGCAATGTCCGCGAACTCGGCCATTTCGCCGAGCGTTGCGCCCTCGGGCTCGGAGCCGTGCCGCAATCCGCCACTGAGGCGGCGGCCGGCAGCCTCACCGATCAGGTGGATCGTTTCGAGCGGCAGTTGATCCGCGACGAGTTGATCATGGCCGGCGGCGATGTCCGGGCCGCCGCCGAGGCGCTCGGACTGCCCCGCAAGACGCTTTACGACAAGATGGCGCGTCACGGCCTGACGCCGGGCGACTTTCGCTAGCGGCGCCCGTTCGACCTGTTGCCCGGACCGTAGGGCGCGACCGACGCGTGTGGCGCCGCGGTCCGGGCAAGCTGCCGAAAAGGGGTAAGCGGACAAGTGCGGAAACGGGTTAGCGTGGCGGACGGATCAGCCTCGCCGAGCCGCCTATGCCGCGTTATTTCATCGATCTGCACGACGGAACCGACATCGTCCGCGACAGAGACGGCTACGACCTGCCGAGCCTTGAGGCCGCCCGGTCTCAGGCCGTGAAGATCATGACACGTATCGCGCAAGGATTCTCCGACGCGCCCGGCCGGCAGGACTACATGGCGGCTGTCCGCGACGAGATGGGGGTGGTGCGGATGCGCCTGCGCGTATCGCTCGATGCGGACCCCGTCGGCTGACGCCAAGGCAGCCACTGCGGGCGTACGCGGTCAGAAGCGCCCCGACGCAATACCGGTAATTCGGACCGGGCCGAGGGAGAGGCGACTGCAGGGCCGCTGCATGGGCAGCGGATGCCCCAACGCCAGAGGACTATCTTTATCGCGCTCGAAGGCGCAGAGTGAGACCATCATCGGATCGACTGATCCAGGCGCCGGTGACTGAGGGCCTGCGCCCCCGCCTGCAATGGACAGGCGTGCTTGGCAAACATCCCGTCAGTTTCAGGACGGTTCCGCTCTCATCAGGTGCGCCAAGCCTATCGGCTGCATCGGCCTGCATCCGAAGGTGAGGTGCTGACGCTTCGTTCCTATACCGGGTACGGCGCGCATGACGGCCCAACGGAGATTCGACCGCTTGCCATCCGGCCGTCCGACAGATCCCGGAGCCGGTCCTATCCTGCCTCCGAACGTGACGCGGAGCGCGATCATGGCAACCGAATCGAGCCGCGGATCCAGCGAGTCAAAGAAAGCGGAAGAGCCGCGGGTGGCCGTCAACAGGGCGGCTCCGTCGATTGTGGGCCTCGCCGAGCCCCGCAATCGTGGCTGACACGATGGCGGAAATCGGGAGATGACAATCGTGGTCGAGCCGTACTCAGCACCGCCTTGCCCGGTGATGCAAAGATTGATCAGGATGGTTGCACGTTCATCGCAGCTGCCTGGTCTTCAGGAGCGTGGGTGGCTGATCGATCAGCTCACGGACCTCGAAGCCGAAGGTATTGCCGCAGATGCGCATCGGCGCACCCTGGACGCGATCCGGGCGACGCGGCTGAAGCTCCGCATCGAGAGCCTTTTACCGATGGCTTCGGCCTAGAACAGGCACTGATCTATCCGCAGACGGTCGCATGCGCGGCCATTCAGGACTGCTCTTCGAGCGCCCGTCGAACCGGGGAGGGCGGATACCGAGCCGGATACCCGGATCCGCGAGACGACGCGACAGCACCGAGCATCGCTCAACGGCCCTTAAGTCAGGAGGACAGAATGCACGTCATGCGCTGGTTGACCAGCAAAATCATCGGTCTTTTCCTTGGCGAAACTCAGAGTCGCAGGGCGAATACGATGTCCAAAGAGCGCGAAGCCGGCACCTTCGAAGGCGGGTATTCCACAAAATCTCGACAGTTCGAAAGCGATTACAACGCAGCAACGCGAATGCTCAAGCTGCGGATCGATGAGCGCTTTCCGGACAGCTACTATGCCAGGCTGAGTTCCGACAGAAACAGCTCTTACGATTATGGTCAGGATCGCGCGCTGGCGATCGACACCATATCGACGGCCATCGCCATGGCCCTGCGCGGCGGTGCTTCCGTGGAACAAGCCGCGGCCGCTGGGGCGGCGAGTGTGAGGATCTGAAGGCAGCGTGCAGCTTCGTTCGGGTAACCGGGGACCCGGATTTGGAATCCATGGCGCGGTCGGTATGGAAACCGCTGCCTAGCTTCGCGCCGCTGATTTGCACCGCCAAAATCTTCTGCGCCGCGTATCAAACATCCTGCATTTTGACTTAGTGCTTGTGATTATCTCTCCGATGCCGTACAGATGATAAATCGACTTTTGGCCAGATATTCGGCCGCATCGCCTTAACAGGGCGAGCGCTCTGCATCTCTCCCATTTTCGAAAATTCGCGACCGAGCGCGTGCATGGCGTGCGCTCGACCTATTTAACTACCTATAACGATATGGAATACCTATGAGCATCGGCACCGTTAAGTGGTTCAACGACACCAAGGGCTTCGGCTTCATCCAGCCGGATGACGGCGGCAAGGACGTGTTCGTGCACATCTCCGCCGTCGAGCGTGCCGGCATGCAGGGTCTGACCGAAGGCCAGAAGGTCTCCTACGAAATGGAAACCGATCGCCGCAGCGGCAAGCAGTCCGCCGGCAGCCTCCAGGCCGTCTGAGCCACACTCCGTCTTCCAAGACGCGTCTCGAAGCCGTTCCCCCGGGGGCGGCTTCATCTGTATTTCGCAGCCAAAGCTTAGCTCTGGCGCGCACAAGGAATATTCGTGGGACCATACAAAGCAAGTCAGCTTGTTGACCATCTGGCGGCGATCGCCAAGTCGCGACAGGACACCCTGGCCCGGTTCCGGGCCCGCCCGTCAGCCGACGATCCGGCCCTTCGCGCCCGGCAGGCAGCCCGCCAGGCTGTGGTCGCGGCGCGGACTGCACGCAACACCGAGCGTGTGGTCGCCCGCCTCGCCGACGAAGCCGCACGCGAGGCTGAGAGTCTCGCTGCCAGCGCGCAGGCCGAAGCCGACCGGATTCGGTTGGTCGCCGAGGCAGCGGCTTTGCAGACGGCCCGCGCCGCTGAGCAGAAGGCCGCCCGCGACGCGCGCTTCGCCGCTCGCAAGGCCAGAGCCCGCCGGTAAGCCGGTCGCTCCCCGCTCAGCGCTTCTTTGGAGGACGAAACATGTCTCACAAGTTCAAGATCGGCCAGCACGTGCGGCAGCTGGGGACCAGCTATACGGGCAACAAGGGTATCGTCGACGGCCTGTTCGAAGTGGTCCGCCTCACACCGGATGACCGCTCCGGCGAACCCACCTACCGGATCCGGTCCGACGGCGGTGAGCGCGCGGCACGGGAAGGCGAACTCGTTCCGGCCTCTTGATCCATCCGGCCCGACCGGGCTTCCGCACGGCCGCTGCGTCCGGCAACGCTGCGGGAGCAATCGGGCCAGAGAAGAACGCCCTGAGGGAATGCTGCTGCGATCTGGATCGACGCGGCGAGCCGAACGCCACTCTCAGGACCGACAGGGACGATGATCCGTCCCGGCCTCGCCTGCCGCGGCGCAAGCCGAGGGAGACTGGCGGCCACACGGTGCGATCATCGGAGCGCCGCGCGATCTGCTGCGAGCAGAGCTACGGCGTCCGATCTCGTTTCTTCCAAAGATCGGCAAAGCTGCGACGATTGTTTCGAGCAGAGCATCTCGGATGCTCTGCCATGCCCGTACCGATCATCCGTCGCGACGGCACGAGCGACGGAGTTTGCGATGCACAGGCGCGCATCCTCTCGCTCGGCCTTCGGCTGCCCGTCGGCTCACGGCGAGTGTTCCCGCGCGGGAACCGGGTCCCGGAGCCAAACCATCATCGATCGCTGCTGCGAACCCGACATGTTCAGACGTGAGGATGTTTCATGCCCCCGGCCGGCGCCCATTCCCCCGAGGCGGCCATGATCGAGCCCAATCAGACCGCCTATATCCTCAAGGTGACGCGCCCCGACGAGGCGGAACTGATTGGTTCCTTGGTGATGTTCTACGCCGTGATCACGACCTCCGAGGACGAGGCGCTTGCGGTCGTGCGCCAGGCCGTGAAAGCGGATGCGGTGGTCGAGCCGACGGGCGTCCGCCTCGCTCAACAGACAGCCAGCGCCCTCAACCTGGAGGCGGGTCTCGCAAGAGCACTCTGACGCGTCTTCCAGGGCTGCCCCGGTCCTCGAGCGGGATCTCGTGTCGCCAGCCCGGCGGTGCGGCGACAGGCAGTGAACGGGGAACCTCCGCCATGGATATCGACCGCTTGGCAGAAACCGAGCGTGTGCTTGCGGTCACCGACCGTCTCTGGCGTGCCGAGATGCATCGGGTCTTCGGTCCCGACGCGGTGCTGCTCCACGGCTTCGGGGAGGAACGTCGGGGCGCGCCTGGAACACGCCTGCGGTCGACCTTCGAAGACAGACGCAGCGCGATCGCGGCCTGGCGGCGGGTGAGGAGTCCGGCGCCTTCGCGCGCCTTTACGGGCAGGCCGGTCGTCCCGGGAGCCTGACGCCCCTCATCGCAGAGCGGCGATGACCGTCCGCGCGAAAATCGGACACGGGGCCCTTTTGATGCGCGTTCCGGATGCGCAACGCAGCCGCCGCGGATCTCCGAACTGGCGAAACCCGCGCTCAGCCCCCTCCGAAAGTCGTCCCACCGTCGACACCCTGCGTTGGGAGTGGCGTTTTGGCTTCGGACGGCGCATAGCTTCGGCATCCCTCCGCGCAATCCCGTGCCCTGGGCGACGAAGCGGAGGCCGAGATGGCACGCGAATTTACGACCGGCAAAGCGCAGGCTGTTACGCCCGAGGACTTCAACGAGCGCGTCAAGCGTCTTTTCGCCGACAAGCCCGACCCGCGAAAGGCCGAGCCGAAGGGCAAAAACTACAAGTCGAACAATCCGTTCACAAAGAGCTGAGACCGAGCGCCCCGGGATAATTGCAGACGGGCCGCTATGAACTTGCGGCGCGTCGGGGATCCTGATCTGGGCATGACGCCGACGAAATCGGTGATTGTCCTGCTGCTGGACTGGTGGAGGCAAGTCTGATCGATGCGAGCTCGGTTCTCCAGCTCGACCGGGCCAGGCTCGCCGAGCGTCTACGACGCCGCGTTGCGTCGTAGACGGGCCCGATATCATCGAAGACGTCCACCTGCGCCTCGTCCCGCATGCAATGGGTCCGCGCCGGGCCGTCCGCTCGGCGCGGACACGTTCAGCGCCGCACCCCTTCAGGCGACCGACCGACGGCCCCGACGCGCATTCCGTGGGCTTTTCATCCGGCCTCACCGAACCGCTGAGGCCTCGCAGCTTCAGCCTCCTCGGGTCAGGCCGGACGGACAATCTCTTGAAGCTGCGGATTTAGCCAAGAGCGTCCTCGAACGTGCTCGACGCCGCCGCAAGGTCGGTGAGCAGGCGCGGAATGGTCGTTGTCGCGTCCGCCGCGTAGACGGCGAAGAATTCCACCAGCGGCCCCTCCGGGCAGGTCTCCAAAACCCTCAGGGCGCCGGATGCGATCTCCGCCCGGTAGCATTGGATCGGGAGAAGGCTGACGCCCACGCCGGCCTGCGTCAGGGAGGCGACGGCGCCCATGCTGTTGCAGAGATCGACGACGCGCGGCGCGTCGCCCCGTTCGTTGAGCCAATGCTCCACGGTTCGATGATGGAAGCTGTTCTTGCCGAGCGACAGGATGCGGATCGCCCGGAAGTCCGCAGGCTCGATTCTGCGGTTCGGAAGATCGAGGCCGCGGCCCGCCATCCAGGCGAAGCGCACCTGTCCGAGGGAGCGCGTGGCGAGGTGCGGGTCGAAGCGCGTGCCCGGCATCAGCGCCATGTCGATCTCGCCATTCGCCATCAGGGTCTGGAGGTCGGCCGTCAGGGCGACCTGCAATTCCAGGGTCAGGCGCGGATAGGATCGATGGATGAGGTCCACGAAATGCGGGAGCCACGTCACCGCGACCAGTTCGGCCACGCCGAGCCGGACGAGGCCGGACAGGGCGTCGCCGCTGCCGACCCGCGTCCGAATTTCAGCGCAGGCTGCGATGGCGCGCTCGGCATAGACCTGCAGCTCCCGGCCTTTGGCGGTCAGCCGGACCCGCCGCTGCGAGCGGTCGAAGAGGGAGACGCCGAGATCCAGCTCCAGGTCCTGGATCCGGGCCGAGATCGTCGACGGCGTCGCGTTCAGACGGTCAGCGGCGGCCGTAAAGCTTCCGCATCGCGCGATCTCGAGGAAGGTCTCGAGCTGTTTGATGTTCACGACCGAGCAGCCTTGATGACCGTGTAGCCTCTTCGGGATCTACGTGGAGAGAGCCCGCCAATCTGGAGGCGCGCGGGACGAGCCGGATCAGGCCTAGCAACCTGATCCCAGTCCTGCAAAATATCGATCGGGCGTCAACGATGACACGATGGTTCGACATTTTCGAACGTTTGCCTGCGGAATAATTCGCTTTTTTCGTGTCCTGCCAGCGCTATCGTGTCGTTCGTCGAGATGATCGCCGGTCAGAGCAACCGCTCCACCGCTTGCCCGGCCTGTCGCGTGGATTGCGGGACCGGCCGAATGCTGCGCGCGCCGTGACCGCAGGAAGGATGTGTTGTGATGATCCCGTCCCAGAGCATATCGGGAGATCAGTTCAAGTCGGTGATGCGGCGGTTCGCGGCCTCCGTGAACGTCATCACCTCTGCCGACGGGGCTGTGATGAACGGCATGACCGCTACCGCCGTCTGCAGCGTCTCGGCCGATCCGCCGAGCCTGCTCGTCATCGTCAACAAGTCGAACCGCTCGCATCCGGTGATCAGTCGATCCGGCACCTTCGCCGTCAACGTGCTGTCGAGCGATCAGGAGGAGCTGGCCGGGCACTTCGCCGCCAAGAAGCCGGATCCGTTCGCCGACATCGACCATCGGATCGGCCAGACCGGCTGTCCCCTGATCCGCGACGCCGACGCGACGCTCGAATGCGCCGTCGTGCAGGAGACGGATTTCGGCACGCATACGATCTTCATCGGGCGCATCGTGACCTGTGCGGTCGGGAGCAAGTCTCCGCTCCTCTACCACGAGGGTCGCTTCTGCCGTCTGGAGGACATGGCCCTGCACTACGCCTGACGGCGACCCGATCCTCTCCCGACGCAGCCGGCCCGTGACGCCAACGGGAACCGGCCGGAGAGCAGCGTGGCCCCAACAGGATCTGCACCAAGAAGAAGAGAGCGCAATCGCTCAAGACGCCAACACGAGGGTGGAAACGATGGCCTCTGCAGACGACAGCCGGCCCGGATTGGATCCGGGTCAGGCGAAGCACGCGCGTCGCGCCGTGATCGCCGCCACGATCGGCACGATGATCGAGTGGTACGACTTCTACCTCTACGGTCTCGTCGCCGCGCTCGTCTTCGGGAAGCTCTACTTCCCGTCGCATGACCCGTTCGCGGCGACGCTCCTCTCCTTCTCGACCTTCTTTCTCGGCTTCGTGGCCCGTCCCTTCGGGGCGGCGATCTTCGGACATTTCGGCGACCGGATCGGCCGCAAGGCCACGCTCGTGGTCACGCTGATGCTGATGGGGGTGAGCACCGTCCTCATCGGCCTGATCCCGACCTACGACTCGATCGGCATCTGGGGGGCCGTCGCCCTGACCACTCTGCGGATCTTGCAGGGCGTCGGGGTCGGCGGTGAGTGGGGCGGGGCCATCGCGGTCGCGACCGAGTGGGGTCAGTTCAACAAGCGGCGCGGCCTGGCCGGGAGCTGGCCGCAATTCGGCTCGCCGCTGGGCATGCTGCTGGCCGTCCTCGTCCTCACCGTCGTCACCCATGCCGGCTCGCCCGAGTAGTTCGAGACGATCGGCTGGCGCATCCCCTTCCTGCTGAGCGCCGTCCTGATCGCCGTCGGCCTCTACATCCGCCTGGGCGTGCTGGAGACCCCGGTCTTCGAGGAGATGAAGGCCAAGAAGCAGGTCGCCAAGGCACCGGTCCTCGACGCCGTGCGGCTGTACTGGAAGGACATCCTGCTCACCTGCCTGATCCGCACTGGACAGCAGGCGCCGTTCGTCCTCTTCACCACCTACCTGCTCTCCTACGGCACCGGCGTGCTGAAGCTCGAACGGTCGTTCCTGTTCAACTGCGTGCTGGCGGCCGCCGCAACCTCGCTGATCACGACGCCGCTGTTCGGCTACCTGTCGGACCGCATCGGCCGGAAGCGGATGTACCTGATCGGTGCCTTCACGATGCTGGTCTTCGCCTTCCCCTATTACTGGTTGATCAACAGTGCGATCCCGGCCGTGATCGCCCTGACGGTGGTCGCCTCCCTGGTGGTCCACGACATGCAGTACGGGCCGCAGGCCGCCTTCATCGCCGAGAGCTTCCCGCCGAACGTGCGCTACAGCGGTGCCTCGATCGGCTACCAGCTCGCCTCCCTCACCTCGGGCGGCCCGGCGCCGATCATCGCGACGTGGCTGATGCACACCTACGGCACCTCAACGGCGATCAGCTGCTACCTCGCGATCATCGCGGCGATCAGCCTGATCTCGGCGGCGCTCCTCAAGGACCGCTCGCAGGAGGACTACATCTCGGTCGCGCCGCGCGCGCCCGATCTGGACGCTGGCCAACCCCTCGTCGCGTCCAGCGCCAAGCCCACGCTCTCCTGACCACCGCCTGACCCGTGAAGGTGACGAGCATGCTCACCCAGAACCCCCTCACGCCGCACGCCCACGACGCGCCGGCCTCGCCCCTGGAACGCCTCGCGCCGAACAAGCTCATCCTCGGGCTGTTCCTGCCGATGCAGGAGGGCGCCTGGAGCCCGTCGCGGGCCCCGCGCTCGACTTCCTGGACCTTCGACTACCTCGCCCAGTGTACGCGGCAGGCCGAGGATCTCGGCTTCGACCTCGCCTTCGGCCTCGCCCAATGGATGGGCAAGGGCGGCTACGGCGGCGAGATTCATTTCCGCGAGCACGAGCTCGATCCGATCATCGTCAACACCGCGCTGGCGGCGATGACGAAGCGGATCGTCCTCATCAACACGGTGCACATCCTCTACGCGTGGCACCCCCTGCATCTCGCCAAGTTCGGGGCCGCCCTCGATCACATCAGCGGCGGCCGCTGGGGCGTGAACGTCGTCACGGGCTACAAGCCGAGCGAGTACCGGATGTTCGGCCTCGACATGATCGAGCACGACCTGCGCTACGACATGGCCGACGAGTTCACGACGCTCCTGGAGCGCCTCTGGGCCGAAGACGAGAACCTGACCTTCGCGGGGCGCTGGTGGAAGACCGAGAACGCCTTCCTGGCGCCGCGTCCGGGGGCCCGCCGGCCCTTCCTGGTCAACGCGGCCTCGTCCGGCGCCGGGCTGGCCTACGCGGCCAAGCACTCGGACCTGATCTTCATCACGAGCCCCGGCGGCGCCGAGCCCGCCAAGGCCTACGAGACCCTGCCGCCGGTCAACGCCCGGATCAAGGACCTCGCCGCCTCCTTGGGTCGGCAGGTCAAGACGATCATCAACCCCCACGTGATCTGCCGCCCCACCGAGAAGGAGGCGCAGGAGGCCTACCGCCGCATCCTGGAGCATGAGGATCCCGTCGCGGCCGACAACTTCGTCCAGACCTTCGTGGGTGGGGACACCAAGTCTTGGCGCGGTCACAGCCGCGCCCAGTGGGTGATCGGCGGAAACGTGCACCTTGTCGGCACGCCCGAGCAGATCGTCGAAGGCTTCGTGAAGCTGCAGGCGGCCGGCTGCGACGGCGTCCAGGTCAACTTCTTCGACTACCTGCCGGACCTCGCCTATTTCGGCGAGGCGGTCATCCCGATGATGAAGCTGGCGGGTCTGCGGACATGAACAGCGGCGGTCGGTGCCGGTGAGCGGCGCCGCTGCGCCTGTCCCGGCCGCGGGGGAGGCAGGAGGCCGGCTGCCGTTCCCGGCCCTTGCCGCCGGCTTCCTCGCGCTCGCCGTCGCGATCGGCATCGGTCGCTTCGTCTACACGCCGATCCTGCCCGCCATGGCGGACGGGCTCGGCCTCACCCGGGCAGAAACGGGCCTGATCGGCTCCGCCAACTTCGCCGGCTACCTCGCCGGCGCCCTGGCCTCGGCGCACCCGCTTCTGCTCCGGGCACGCAGGCTCTGGCTCGCCAGCGCCCTGGGGACCTGCGTCGCCACGCTCGTCGCCATGAGCGCGTGTTCGACGCTCGCCGCCTTCGTCGCCCTGCGCTTCGTCGGCGGCGCGGCGAGCGCCCTCGGCTTCGTCCTCGCCACGGCCCTGGTCATGGACCGGCTGACGCGGGCCGGGCGCTCCGATCTGGCCGCGCTCCATTACGCCGGTGTCGGGAGCGGGATCGCGCTGTCCGCGGCGGTCGTGTCCATCGCGCGGGAAGCCGGATGCGAGTGGCGTGCCCTCTGGATAATCAGCGGCGTGCTGGCCCTGGGGATCGCGGGACCGATCCTCTGGCTGCTCCAGGGATCCGCCCCGGCCGCCTCCCGGGCGCAGGCGGGGACCGCGAACTCCGCGTCGATCGCCCGGCTCGTGATCGCCTACGGTCTGTTCGGCTTCGGTTACGTGATCACCGCCACCTTCCTGGTCGCGATCGTCCGGACGTTGCCGCAACTCGCGACGGCCGAGGCCTATGTCTGGCTGTGCGTCGGTCTCGCCGCGGCGCCGTCCGTCGCGATCTGGGGCTGGGTCGAGCGGCGCTTGGGCTTTCGGACCAGCTTCGCCCTCGCGTGCCTCGTCGAGGCGTCGGGTGTGATGGCCAGCGTCCTGGCGGCCCATGTGCCGGCCATCCTCTACGCGGCCGTCGCCCTCGGCGGGACGTTCGTGGCCCTGACGTCGCTCGGCATCGACGGGGCGCGGCGGCTGCATGCCGGAAATCGTCAGCGGATCGTCGCGGTGATGATGGCGGCATTCGGGACCGGGCAGGTCATCGGTCCCGTGGCGGCGGGCGTCTTGGCCGATGCGTCCGGAAGCTTCACCGTGCCGTCCCTCGCCGCGGCGGCCGCGCTCCTGATCGCCGCGGCCCTGGTCCTGTCGTTGCCGGGCGCCGACGCGGCGGCCTGAAGGCCGGCGGTGCCCACCCGGCGGCGGGGGCGGTCTCCCGCGGGGTTCTGAGAGAGCCGTCGCGCGTCCGGGGCGTCGTGATGCCCAGGAGAGGGGACCGTCACCTGCGTGCGCGGATCAAGGAACGGCCAGCAGGCTGCGCAGCGCCTTGCGATCGGTCTTCCCGACGCCGTTGACCGGCAGCACATCGAGCTTGTGGATCTGCGCCGGCACATAGATCCGCGCGAGGGAGCCGCGCACGAAATCCTTGAGGCCCGGCTCGTCGAGGCCCTGGCCCTCCCGCAGCACCACGAAGGCCACCGGGACCTCGCCGAGATCCGCGTCGGGAGCGCCGACCACGCAGCAATCGCGGATGGCGGGATGGGCGGCGAGCTGTCGCTCGATTAGCGCGGGCGAGATGTTCTCGCCGCCGCGAATGATCACGTCCTTGATGCGCCCGGTGATGGACAGGAAGCCGTCGGCATCGAAGCGGCCGAGATCGCCTGTGCGCAGCCAGCCATCCACGATCGGCTGATCCGCGCTGCCGAGATAGCCGGCCATCAGGGCGGGGCCGGAGATGCGGATCTCCCCCTCCCGACCGGTCTCGACCGGGCGACCCGTAACGGGATCGAACAGGCCGACATTCTGCCCCTCCAGCACGGTTCCGATCGTGCCGATGCGGCGCCGGCCTGGCGGATTCATGGTCGAGGTGCAGGTTGCCTCCGACAGGCCGTAGGAGACGAGGAGCGGCACGCCGAAGGCGTCCTCGATCTGACGATGCAGGGTCGGCGTGATCGGCGCCGAGCCGCAGCGCAGGAAGCGCAGGCCCGGGAAGCGCTCGCCCTGGCGCAGCAGGGGCAGCATCCGCGCGTAGATCGTCGGCACCCCGGTCATGTAGGTGATGCCGCCGGTGCGCAGATGGTCAAGGGCGGCCTCGGCCTGGAAGCGCTCCATCAGCACGATCTCGGCCCCGGCCAGGAGCGGCACGATCAGCTGGTTGTTGACGCCGTTCGTGTGATGGAGCGGCATGACGTGGAGAAGCCGGTCTTCGGGCCGCGTGCCGGTGTGGCGGAGCACGCCTGTGGCGTTGCAGATGAGCCCTTCGTGGCGCAGCAGCACGCCCTTCGGCCGGCCGGTGCTCCCCGAGGTGAAGAGCAGCATGGCCTCGTCCCGCGGGCCGATCTCGGCCGCGAAGGCCGTCCCGCTGCTGAAACCGTCAAGCGCCCGGACGTCCAGGCCGGCCAGGGCGCGCCCGGTCACCTGCGCCGCGTAGGCCTCGGCGACGATGAGGTGCCGCATGCCGACAAGAGCCGCCTGCTCGGCCACAACCTCCGGCGCGAGCCCGGGCTCGAGGAAGCAGACGCAGGCGCCGGCCTGCAGGGCCCCGAAATAGGTCGCGATGGCCGCCGCGCTCTTGGGTGCGATCAGCCCGACCCGGTCGCCTTTCTCGACGCCCCAGTCCCGGACCGCCCCCGCGGCGGCGTCGATGCGTGCCCCGAGATCGGCGTAGGTGATGGGGTCCGGGGCCGCGAGGGCCGTGCGGCCCGCCTCGGCGTGATGCGCGATGGCCGCGCGCAGCCGCGCGCTGAGCGAGTCCGGCATGGCGGCGATCTCCTCTTCCCTTGGTCTGTCCCGCGCTTCAGCGCAGGCGGATGCCCGCATCGACCGCGAAACGGCCCGCCGGGTCGAGGGAAGCCAGCGCCGCCCGCTCCTCCGGGGTCGGCGGCGGCGTCGGCCCGGCATCCTCCGCCGAGAAGGCGAAGCCGGTACGGTCGCGGACCTCGTCGAGGCTCGCCTCCGGATGCCAGGAGGCCAGCGCGAGCCGGCCCTCGCGCTTCGTGAAGACGGCGATCGGCGTGACCACGCCGTGCATGCCGCCGGCCGCGGTGACGAAGTCGAGGGTCTCCACCAGGGTGCGCCGGGAATGCTCCGTGCGCCATGTGACCGCCCGGCGGGCGGTGGGCAGCATCACGGCCCCCCCACCGCCGCCCGGCAACCGCACCCGCGGGGCGTGCCAGTCGCCGATGCAGGAGACGTTCGTGCGGCCAAGGCCATCGACCTGGGCGGCGCCCAGGAAGCAGAGGTCCATCAGGCCGCGGGTGCAGAGATCGTAGAAATCCTCGTTGGCGAAGATCGCCCGCGAGCCCTCGGCGAGCACGGGGTCGGAGGAGGAGATCGGCACCTCCGACGGGTTCGGATCGACCCCACCGGCGACGTTGATGTAGGTGAACGCGAAGGGATAGGCCTGCTTGGCCAGGAGACAGGCCAGCATCGGCAGGGCCGAGTTCACGCCGCTGAAGGTGATCTCGTTCGGCCGCACGAACCGGGCGAGGTTCGTGACGATGTAAGAGAAGCCCGACCAAGCCCCGGTCACGTTGGACGCCGCCTCAGACATGGGCGGCCTCCCGCGCTTCTGGGCCGGCCGCGAGGTGGTCGGCGAGCACGCCCGGGGCGTCGGTCATGTAGGCCTCCACGGCCGGGTAATCGATCGCGTAATCCGGCCAGAGCGAACCGGGCCACGCCCCGTTCGGCACGATGCTCACCGCCTCGACGAGGAAGTGGGGCACCAGCGTCAGTTCGGGCTGGTCGCGGAAGGAGGCGTCCGGCGCGATCCGCTCAGCCACCACGAGCACGCGCCTGGCCGAGCGGCTCATGATCCGGTCCCAGTGGGAGGTCCCGAAGACGCGCACGTCTCCCGACTCGCTGACCTCGTTGGCCTGGATCACCGCGAAGTCCGGCTGGATCCGCGGGATGGCGTAGACCGCCTCGCCGCTGCCATAGGGATCCTCGATCGTCTTCCAGCCGTTCAGGGCGGCCAAGTCCGAGCCGTGGATGCCGCCGCAGGGCATGAACGGCACGCCGAAGGCCGCCGCCCGCAGGCCCGCGGTCAGGCTGGCGCAGGCATGCTCCTCCAGGCGGACGGCGCCGGATTCGATTGCGCGGCGGTACCAGGGGGCAAGGCCGAAATTGCCCTCCATGGCGACGATGCCGGCCCTCGCCCGGGACAGGGCGCCGGCGCGGCACAGGATGTCGATGTCGTAGCCCGGCGATTGCTTGACGACTTCGAGGTCGCGACGTCCCTGACGGATCAATTCGCGCACGAACGCGAAGGGGCCGCGATGCAGGAAACTGCCGCCCAGCGCGAGGGAGCTTCCGTCCGGCACCCGGGCGGCGAGATCCGCGAGGGAAATGATCTTCTGAGGTCCGGCGCTCACGGGGCGTCCTCCGGTCGGAAACGTGTCAGGCCGCGCGGTAGGCGCGGATGCGGTCCTTGAGACCCGGGCGCGCGGCCGAGGCGACGAGATCGGCGAGGTCGTCCGCGCGGGTGTCGCGGGCGGCAGCGCGGTTGAGGGCAGCGCCGGCCCAGGGAGACAGCCGCGTCGCCGCCTCCGACGCGGCCGCGACGGTGTCGGACCAGGACTCGGTCGCCGCGATAGCGGTGAGGAAACCATCGGACAGGGCCTCCGGCGTATCGAACACCCGGCCCTCCTGCAGGACGAGCCGGGCCTTGGAGCCCCCGACGCGATCGGCGTAGCGCCGCGTGCCGAGCACCAGCCCGAAAGACAGACCCGGCATGCGGAAGGTGGCGGCCGGATCGCCGACCCGCCGGCCGCAGGCGCAGACCACATCGACCCCGGCGCCGAAATTCCGCCCGTGCGCCAGCGCCAGGGTGTCGAAGGGCGCGTGGGCGAGCGCCTGGAGAAGCTGCTCGATCCGCACGAAGCGGAGCAGCAGGTCGCCCTCCGATTGATCCTCGTAGCCGCCGAAGTCGAACCCGGCGCTGAAGTTCCGGCCCGCTCCCTTGAGCACGAGGAGCCGGGTCCCGTCGCCGGCCGCCTCTCCCACGGCGTCGAGGAGCGCATCGACCAGGGCGGCCGACAGGGCGTTCATCTTGTCGGGGCGATTGAGCGTCAGGGTCAGCGTCTTGCCGCTGCGCGCCTTCAGGAGTTCGTCCATAACGCCGCCCTCAAGCCGTGCGGGCGCGGGCCGGCGCGCCGTCGCCGAACAGCTCGGCGTTGTGCTGGCCGAGCGCCGGCGGCTCCCGGTAGATCGGGAAGCCCTCGCCGGAGAATTTCAGCGGCGACACGAAGGTGCGCGTCTCGGACCCGGACGGCAGGGTGAGCGGCTGGACCCAGCCCATGTGCTCGACCTGCGGATCGGCGAGCGCGTCGGCGTAGCCGTTGATCGGCGCGCAGGGCACGCCCGCGGCGCGGAACCGGGCGAGCAGGTCGGCGCAGGTGCGGTCGGCGAAGTCGCGCTCCAGGATCCCGAGGAGGTCCTTCTGGTTCTGCGCCCGCAGGGCGGTCGTGGCGAAGCGCGGGTCCTCGGCGAGATCGCTCCGCCCGATCGCCGCGCAGGCGGCGCGGTAGAGGGCGTTGTTGCCCGCCGCCATGGCGAAGTAGCCGTCCTTGGCGCGGAAGGCCTGATAGGGCGCGTTGCGCGGGTGGGCCGAGCCCAGCCGCTTCGGGTCGCGGCCGCTGCCGAAATACTCGCTGGTCTGGAGGGCTGCCATCGCCAGGGAGGCCCCGAACATCGAGGCGTCGATGTGCACGCCGGTGCCGCCCGCTCGCACCTGGAGCAGCGCCGCCGCGATCGCGTAGGCCGCGTAGAGCCCGGTGCCGAAATCCGAGATCGGCACGCCGCACTTCACCGGCGGCGCACCGGGCTCGCCCGTGACGCTCATCACGCCGCTCATCGCCTGGAGCGTCAGGTCGAACCCGGCCTCCGACGAGCGCGGCCCCTCCTGGCCGAAAGCCGAGATCGAGCAGTAGACGAGGCTCGGCCGCCCGGCGCTGACGCTGGTGTAATCGAGGCCGAGCCGCTTCATCACGCCGGGGCGGTTATTCTCCAGCACCACGTCGGCGGAGGAAATGAGCTCAAGGGCCCGCGCCTTGTCGGCCGGATCCTTGAGGTCCAGCGTCACGGAGCGCTTATTGCGGTTCAGCGAGGCGAAGTTCTCGCTGAAGCCCTCGTTGAGGGGTGGCCAAGCCCGCATCGTGTCGCCGCCGTCCGGGTTCTCGACCTTGACGACGTCGGCCCCCATGTCGGCGAGCAGCATGGCGCAGAATGGCCCGGCCGCAACACTGCAGAACTCGATCACGCGGATACCGGACAGCGGTCGCACGGGCCTACTCCTCGATCAGACAACCGTCGCCGACGCAGGCTCGGGCGCGAGGCCTCGGGCGTGGCGCGGCGCCGGATGGGATGAGACGGTGATGGGGTTGTAGCCGAGGGCACGCGACAGGCTGCGCGCCGCGTCGACAACGACGTCGCTGAAGCGGCGCAGAGCCGTCGGGTTCAGGCGGTCGGCCGGACCGGAGATGCCGATCGCAGCCACGGGACGGCCCATGGCATCGTGAACGATGGCGGCAAGCCCGCAGACGCCTTCGCGCCACTCCCCGCGATTGACCGCAAAGCCCTGGATCCGGACCTGTTCCAGCTCCCGCCGCAGCAGGTCCAGCGTCGGGATCGTGCGCGGCGTGTGAAGCGAGAGCGTCTCCGGCAGATGGGCCAGCGCCTCTTCCTGGTAAGCCAGCAGCGCCTTGCCGGAGGCCACGCAGTAGGCCGGGGCGCGGCCACCGATCGACGAGTAGGCGCGGACCGGTTGCGGGCTCTCGATCTTGTGCAGGTAGATGACGTCAGCCCTGTCGAGCAGCGACAGGTGGATCGTCTCCTGCGTCTGCTCGGCCAGGACCCGCATGAAGGGCTCCGCGACCTGCCGGACGTCGATCCGCGCCACCACCGGGCTGGCGAGTTCGAACAGCTTCAGGGTGCAGGCGTAGGTGCCGCCCGGGTTGGCGTGCACGTAGCCGGCGGCCACCAGGGTCTGCAGCGTGCGATGCACATTGCTCTTCGTCAGGTTCAGGGCGCGCGCCAGTTCGCTGACGCCACGGGGCGCATCGCTTCCGGCGAGGTGCTCCAGAAGCGTCAGTCCTTTGATGAGTGTGCTGTCCATCGTTCTAATATCCGATACAGCGTTCTGCTAAACGCTATCGCCTCGCATCCGGACCCGTCAAGGGCGTGCTTCCGGATTGCTGCGGAAAGTAAGTGCTTGCGCCCGACCATTCGGTTCAATGATCGCGCGAGCAACAGATTCGACATTGACGGCGGCCAACGACCTCCCTAGCCTAATAAATCATGAGACGGCGTTCTACATAATAGAACAACCTGCGTCGCCTCTCGAACCAGCGGTAGACTTCTGCGGAAGTGACCGCTCCGCTGACGGGAGAGAAACCATGGACGCCTCGGCCCAACGCCCACCTTCCAAGAAGGATGTCTTCCGCGTCGTCAGCGGCAACTTCCTCGAGATGTACGATTTCATGGTCTACGGCTTCTATGCGGCTGCCGTGGCGAAAGCGGTCTTTCCCAACGACAACGAGTACGTCTCGTTGATGCTGTCGCTGGCCACCTTCGGGATCGGTTTCCTGATGCGCCCGCTCGGCGCCATCGTGCTGGGCGCCTATATCGACCGGCACGGCCGACGGGCCGGCTTGGTCATGAGCCTCGCCATCATGTCGATCGGCGTCGCCCTGATCGCCTTCACGCCGACCTACGCCTCGATCGGCATCGCCGCGCCCATTCTCGTCCTGATCGGCCGCCTGCTGCAGGGGTTCTCCGCTGGCGCGGAATCGGGCGGTGTGTCGGTCTACCTGTCCGAGATCGCCACGCCGGGCAACCGTGGCTTCTACGTGAGCTGGCAATCGGCCAGCCAGCAGGTCGCTGTGGTCTTCGCCGCCATCATCGGCGTGTCCCTGCGCGGTTTCCTCTCCGAGGAGCAGATGCTCGCCTGGGGCTGGCGCATCCCGTTCCTGATCGGCTGCCTGATCATTCCGGTCCTGTTCTGGATCCGGCGCTCGATGCAGGAGAGTGCCGATTTCGCGCAGCGGGCCAAGCATCGCCGCGCGACACTCGGCGAGATCTACCGGTCACTCCTCCAAAACTGGGCCATCGTTCTCAGGGCCGTGCTGCTCGTCACGCTGACGAGCGTCTTCTTCTACATGATCACGGCGTATACACCGACCTATGCGCGTCAGGTGCTCGGCCTGAGCGCCCATGACAGCTTCGTCGTCACCGTCTGCGTCGGCATCGCGAATTTCATCTGGGTTCCCGTCATGGGGGCGGTGTCGGACCGCGTGGGACGCCTGCCGGTGCTGCTGACCTTCTCGGTGCTGATCGGCCTCACGGCCTACCCGGTTATGGCGTGGCTCGTGTCGGACCCGTCCTTCGGCCGGCTTCTGGCCGCCCTGATGTGGATGTCCTTCCTATACGGTGGCTATCAGGGCGTGATGGTCGTCACGTTGACCGAGATCATGCCGGCCGAGGTGCGCGCCACCGGCTTCTCGCTGGCCTACAGTCTCGCGCAGGCGATCTTCGGCGGATTCACACCGGCGGTCTGCACCTATCTGATCCACGAAACGGGGAACCGTGCCATGCCGGGCCTCTGGCTCGCCTGCGCGGCGCTGTTCTCGATCGTGGGCACGCTGACGCTCTATCGCAACGCCGACATCGCGCGACGCGGGACGGCGGCCGTCACGCCGGCCTGAGCGCGGATCGGAACGGTGCGCCCGCGGGAGGGATGAGAACCGTGATGGGCAGGCGAAGTCGTCTGATGACGTCGGCCCTCGGCGCGGGCGGCCGGGTCGTCGCGCCGCTTCGCAGCGGGGCGGCCGATTCCGCGTCGCCGACCTTCGGCACCGGGCAGCGTCCGCGGGTGGCGTATCCGGGCAAGCGCCCGCTCCGGCAGATGCCCCTGCGCCTGCCGCAACGGGTGACGCCGTTTGCCGGATCCGACGCGGGCGCGAGGGGCTGCGCCCGGTGAATCGGCATGCCGCTCAAGCACGTGGTCGACCAGGCGATGATCGAGGGGCAGCAGGCCAAGGCCAGCGCCGCATGTCTCGGCGCAACCATTAGAGAGCCGGACAAGGAGGTGATGCCATGACCGCCAGGATGGCCAATCGCGTCGCACCAGACAGTGCGCCTGCGGACCGAGCCGGCAGATCCTTTCGGGCCGGTGCAGCGGGCCGGCTGATGCCGGGGCTTTTCCTGTGCCTCATCCTGACCGTCATGGCGCAGGCGCTGCAGGCCGGCGAGGAGCACCTGACCGGCCACCCCTATGTCGAGGCCCTGGTGCTCGCCATCCTGCTCGGGACGGCCCTGCGCACCGCCTGGGTGCCGGGAGCGCGCTTCAAGGCCGGAATCGCCTTCTCGGCCAAGCAGGTGCTGGAGGTGGCCGTCGTCCTGCTCGGAGCCTCGGTGAGTCTCGGGGCCATCGTTGCGTCGGGCCCGGCGCTTTTGGCCGGCATCGTCGGCGCAGTGGCGCTCACCATCCTAGTGAGCTGCGCCATCTGCCGCGCTCTGGGCCTGCCGGTGCGCATGGCGCTGCTGATCGCCTGCGGCAATGCCATCTGCGGGAACTCGGCCATCGCCGCGGTGGCGCCCGTCATCGGCGCCGACAGCCGGGACGTGGCAGCCGCCATCGCGTTCACGGCCGTGCTGGGCGTCCTGATGGTGCTCGGCTTGCCGCTGTTCGTACCGCTCGCCGGATTCGGTGAACATCAGTACGGCGTGCTGGCGGGGCTTACGGTCTACGCAGTCCCACAGGTGCTGGCCGCGACCGTGCCGGTGGGCGCGCTCGCGACGCAGGTGGGCACGCTGGTCAAGCTGGTGCGGGTGCTGATGCTCGGACCCGTCGTGGTGGTCCTGTCGCTGATCGCGCCGCGCCTGCCCGCGGACGGGGCAAGGGCCGGTGCTCCGGGCCGGCTCGGCTTCTTCAAGCTGGTGCCCTGGTTCATCCTGGGCTTCCTGGCGCTCGCCACGCTGCGCGCGCTCGGCTTCATCCCGGAGGACTGGCTGCAGCCGCTCTCACGGATCGCCGGCTTCCTCACGATCGTCTCGATGGCCGCCTTGGGCCTGGGCGTCGATGTGCGCATCCTGGCCCAGGTCGGCGGCCGGGTGACGCTCGGGGTTACTGCCTCGCTCCTCGTGCTCCTGGCCATCGCCGTCCTGCTCATCCGCGGCCTCGGGGTCGGCTGATCCGGCCGGCAACCGAAGGCGATGAATTTCACGCGCAATTCTTGCAACGGGCCTGCTCGCAGCGCAGTCGTCACCACCACTTTGTAAGATCTGCGTTTAGAGCGCCGACATCTTCGGCTGCGCGGCCGATATCGGCGCGTAGCGACCGGCCGGATCTGGCCGAGTGCCACCAATCCGCGTCAGATGAGGCCCCCCGGACAGGCGGATACGGGGCATGTGAGCCGCCGCGTTCATGCAGCCCGCGGTCGCTTCGCACCTGGGCAAGCGATGCAAGTCCATACGCGCAGAGTGTGACTGCGGAATTCCAGGCTCTTAAGTTGTGCCCGGATTCGGCGCACGGAATTCCAGCGGAAAGTTGTTCAGGATCCGCCAGAGCTCGTAGCCGATCGACACCGTTTCCATCTGGATAAAGCCGCGCACTTTCGCACCCAGCGGAATGAACTCAGCGTCGGGCCATGCGGGCTTGCCGGGATCCTGCTCGACCAGCACGCGGAACCGGCCAGTTTGTTGCGCAGAGGGATCGACCGCACGCACGCGCCCGTCAAACATGCCATGAGCCACGGAGGGCCAGCCGCTGAACTGAATGGCTGGCCAGCCTTCGAAGGCCAGGCGCACGGGCTGGCCGGGCCTGATCAAGGCGACATCGCGCCCGTCGACCATCAGCTCCACCACACGGGCCGGTGCGTGCGGCGCCAGAGTGGCCAGGGTGTCCCCTGCGTTCACCAAGGTGCCGCCGGTGGCCGCGTTGATGTGGAGGATCCGGCCGTCCCGCGGCGCGCGAACCAGCTGCGCCGATTGGCGGTTTACGGTCACTTCGAGCCGGCTCAGTTTGGCCTTGGCCTCGGCCAGGCGCGCGCGCCGCTCAGCGACCAGGATCTGTGCCGCCTCGAAGTTGCGCCGCGTCACGAAGCCCTTCTCGGCGGCCTCACGGGTCTGGCTGACCTGACTTTCCGCAACCTTCACCGCCTGCTCGGCTGCCGCGATCTCGGCCTCGATCTGCTCGCGCTCGGCGGCGAGCCGCTGCAGCAGAAACGGATCGTTGTCGACGAGGCGCGCGATCGGATCTCCGGCGCGGACCCGCTGGCCATCCTCCACGTACCAGTGCTCGACTCGGCCCTGGACCAGGGCGGTGATTGCCTGCACGCGGTCCGCTGGATTCGGGGCCATGACGCGGCCCGTGCCGGCCGAGGTCTGTACCCAGGGGACGTACAGGAGGATCAGGACCGCAAGAAGGGTCCCGATCCCGAGCATCCAGCCGACCGCGACAGCTGCGCGAGGCGCCTGGATCGATGTCAGAGTCGGGAAGTGATGCAGGTGTTCAGGCCGCGACAGCATGAGACCTCTCCCGTAGCGTCACTTGATCGGTGCGGCCGTCGTGATCGACGGTGCGCTTCTGCTCAGGCAGGCCGAGCCGGAGGTGGCGATCGTGGATCGGCTGGGCCGGGCGCTGCGTGACATGCAGCACCGTCGTGCCCGCCTCCCGGAACCGCGCGAACGCCGCTGCGATCCGATCCGGGGGCAGCAGATCGTAGAGCGTCGACAAGACGACGAGCTTCGGCGGATGCGAAAGGGCGGCGGCGAGCTTGAGAGCCATGGACTCGACCGTCGTGAGCGGCCAGCCGGACGACGAGAGCAGCGTATCGAGCCCCTGGGGCAGGTGCAGGACGCGCTCGGACAATCCGACGCGCTCAAGGCTATCGTGGATCGTCGCGGCGTTCCGGCCTGGGTCCATCGACAGGTAGGCGCGGATCGTCATCTCGGGGAGCGTCGGCCGATCCAGGACGAGGAGCCCGGAACGTAGGCTGTCCGGGTCGAACGCAGCGATATCGGCACCGCCGATCATCACCGATCCCCGCCGCGGACGGAGCTCCTGCCTGAGCAGCGCCGCGATCGTCCGCTCGACAGTTTCGTCGGCCGTCACGGACAGGATTTCACCGCTCTGGATCGCAACGTCGAACCGGTAGCCTTCGGCCTCGACCTCACGCAGGCGCAGGGATCCATCGACCGGGACCGCACTGGATTGTCCCGCCCGGTCCTCCTGCTCGATCCCTTCGAACTGCGCCAGTTCGTGGAGTGACGCGACCAGCCCGTAGAAGGTTTCCACGTGGGAGCCCAGTTGCGAGAGACCATAGAACGCCCCGGACAGGACGAGTTCCGCGGCCACGAGCTGTCCGAGCGACAGCTGGCCCTGCAGGATCAGCCATCCGCCCAACGCAAGCAGTCCGGCGCTGGCGACAGCGTAGATCAGGAGAAATCCGATGGTCTGCGCGAAGGTGTGTCGGAAATGGCGGCGATGCGCCCGCACATAGGCCGCGGTCATCGTCTCGGAACGCCCCATGGCAAAGTCGAGGCGACGGTCGTCCTTGTAGAAGCCGTTCGAGCGGCCGACGCTCTCGAGCCAGGACGCCGTCTCGTGCTTCGCGTGGCTCAGGGCCGCGGCCGACCGGAGAGCCGGTCCCACCCAGAGGAGCCAGATCCCGAGCAGCAGAGAGGCGACCAGGAGATTGAAGGCGAGAAAGAAGGGGTGATAGAAGCTCGTCAGAACAAGACCAATCCCGGATTGCAGAAGGATTGCAAATCCGCCGATCAGGAGATGCGGGACCGCCTTCTGAACCGTCACGAGATCGAAAAAGCGGTTGAACAGAGCGCTGCGCCGAGCGTCGTCGAACTGCGGATCCCTGGCGTGGACGGCGCGCACGGTGATATCCGCGACGATTCTGGCGAAGACGCGCCGTTCGAATAGGGCCATCACGTAGATGCGGGCCGCACTCAGGGCGGCGACGACCAGCAGCAATCCGAGCAAGAGACCCGACAGGACGAACAAGGGCGCCGGCAGCCCCGTGTTCGCCACGGAGTTGATCAGGAGCTGGACGGAAACGGGTGCCGCGAGACCCAGGAGCGCGATGGCACCTCCGTAGACGATCGCCAGCCAGACAAAACGCGCCTCCGGGTTCAAGAGGCGCGCGATGAGCCTGCAGGCTTCCACGACAGTCAAAGGGGTGTGTCTGATCGCATCCATCGATCGAGGACTTTCCAGAACAGGTTCGATTTGTGCGTTCTGCATCACGATTTCGATCGGATGCAGTGCGTTGCTCGCCAGTCATTGGTCAATTGCTGTCTCCCGGCGTCCGGATTGCGCCGCGGATCGGCACCAGAGAGGCACCTTTCCGGGTCGGGGCGCGATCGCGCTGCGGTCTCGCAGAGGACGCGGCGGACGATTTGCGGGAGGACTCCCGTAGGAGACCGCCGGGACGCGCCCTGTGAGGCGAGGATCGGGAGAGCGGTCCGCCATGACACGATGGCGTGGCGGACCGATACGTTGCCGGCCCTCACGTGAGACACGGCCGGCTGTCGGGCCGAGGACGCTGGCCCCGTTCAGCAGCGGTAGCCGCCCGCCGTCTGTCCGTATTGCTGCACCGGAAAGTGCTGCTGATCAGCATTGCCTTCCTGCGCCGAGCTTCTCCGGCAGCCACCAGTGGAAAACCGCGGGGCGTCCGACATGTCGATCGCGTTGGTCGACAGTCCGTCCCAGGTCGTCTGGGGCAGGGGCCGCATTTGAGATCCGACGCGGTAGTCGGCGACGGCCGCAGAGATCGGCGCGATCGCACAGAGGGCCGTCACGAGCGCCACACGGGCTGTCTTCAGCGAAGTCTTCATGGTTCGTCTCCACTCAAGATCACGGTCATATCGACCTGTTCGCGGCTGAGGCGCACCGGCCCGCCAATGCGTGACCGACATTCTCGCCTCATCCAGGCAAATGACCTGGAAACGACCGGGCCGCAGAACAACGCTACGGAGCCAATGATGATCATTGTGAAAATAAATGGACACAGGATTGGGCATGGCAGGGATAATTTTTAATCCTGCGATAACTTGTGCAAGCTTATGGTCATGTGCGTTTCATCACGCAGCGGCGTCGATTTTGACAGTGAGGCGGCAGGAAAGCGGCCCGGGTGCTTGCAGGGCGCCCGGAGAGATTTGATGTCGGGACGATGCCGGGTCCACCCCTTCCGTTCGACCTCGATTTGTTGCGCACCTTCGTCGCGATCGTCGACAACGGCAGTTTCACGCGTGCCGCTCAACGCCTGAGCCTGACGCAGTCGACCGTGTCGCTGCAGATCAAGCGCCTGGAAGACGGGCTCGCGCGCCGCTTGTTCGACCGGGACGGCCGGGACTTGCAGCTGACGCCCGAGGGCGAGATCCTGCTCACCTATGCGCGGCAAATCTTGCAGCTGGGAGCCGAGGCGCTCTCGCGCCTGCGCGAGACGGATGTATCGGGCGTCGTCAGGCTTGGAACGCCCGAGGATTTTGCGACGACGCACCTGTCGGAGGTTCTGGCGTGTTTCGCGAGGACCCATCCGCAGGTCGCGCTTCAGGTGCAGTGCGACTTCACCGTCAACCTCCTCGCTGATTTCGCGAAGGGTCGCTACGACCTGATCTTGTTCAAGCGCGAACCGCAGGGGCCGAGCGGCGGGACCAAGGTCTGGCGGGAGGTGCTCGACTGGGTCGCGTCGCCGCGCCTCGTCACGGAAACCGAGGGCCCGATCCCCCTCATCCTCGCACCGGCCCCCGATGTCTATCGCAAGCGTGCGCTGTCAGCCCTCGACGCGGCCGGACGCGACTGGCGCATCGTCTACACCAGCCCAAGTTTGGCCGGGCTTCAGGCCGCCGTCCAAGCCGGGCTCGGCGTAACGGTTCTGCCGACGGAAATGATACCGGCGGACATGGTCTCGGTGTCTGCTCGGCTTCAGCTTCCAAAACTGCCCGATACGGAGATCGTCCTTTACCGGGCTCCCGGACATGTCACGCCGGCTGCCGAGCTGCTGTCGTCGACGATCATCGCCGCCCTGGAGCAGCGCGTCGTGGTGTCCAAGGCCGTCGCCGTGTGACGGCCTTGGAACCGGACCCTGACGCCCGCAGGAGCGTCAGTCGGCTCCCTCATCGGGGATGTTCAGGAGGTTGCCGCAGGCCTTGCAGTGCACCGCGTCCGGCTCATGGCGTTGCAGCCCGCAGGCGTCGCAGGGGAAGCGCACCTTGTACGGCCGGAACACCACCTGCGCGAGGCGGAAGAACAGCGTCACGCCGCAGATCATCACGAAGACCGAGAGCAGCCGGCCCGTCGGTCCCGGCAGTGTGATGTCGCCGTAGCCCGTGGTCGTCAGCGACGTGACCGTGAAGTACAGAGCGTCGATGGGCGTCTGAATGGCCGGATTGGTGTTGTGCTGCGTGGCGTAGACGATGCCCGTCATCGTGAACACGAACACCACCAAGTTGGTCGCGGCCAGGATCGCATCTTCGTTCCGGCGGAACAGTTCGCTGTCCTGCCGCAGCCGCTCCAGCAGATGATAGGTGCGCAGCAGACGGAGCGTGCGCAGGATCCGCAGGAAGCCGACGCCCTCGACGAGCACCGGGGCCAGGAACGAGGCGACGGCCACGAGGTCCGTCCAGGTGCTGAGATGTCGGAATTCGCGGAGCGGGGTGCGGCTGATGCCGAGGCGGGCGGCGAAGTCGAGTAGGACGAACACGCCCAGTGCCACATCGCAGGCGATGATCCAGGGTATCAGCGGCAGGAACGAGGTGACGATGACGAAGGCGATCGTCGCCACGTCGAACACGAGCAGGACGTAGCGGAAGCGGTGCGCGCGCCGCGTGTCCCCCTCGTACAGTTCACGCAGCGTCGCGGTCAGTGTCGTCATCGGTCGTCGGGCTACGGGGTCAGAGCTCAAGAATCCTGCATCCCCGCGTACCCGACCGCGGCTCCCTCTGCACCGCCGCCCAGCCAGGAGAGCAGCAGGAGGATCATCGCCCCGAGGAGCATGACCCCAGTGAGCGCCAGCACGAAATCGGACAGCCGGCCCTCGATGGTGCCGGGACGACGCTTTGGAAGGTGACGGCGCATGGTGCTCCACCAGGTTTCGCGGGAGATCGACGGATCGAGGCTGTCGCGCCCCGTCGCCGCGCGGCGGCGGCTTCGGCTCAGCGGTGAGACGGATGGGCCGGGGCAAACCGCAGAACCAGAGCCCCGGCGGCCATGCAGGCGAGCGACCCGAGCAGCACGCCGATCTTGGTCTCGGCTTCCAGATCCGGCTGCGTCGCAAAGGCCAGCAGGCCGATAAACAGGCTCATCGTGAAGCCGACCCCGCAGAGCACGGCGACGCCATAGACCTGAGCCCAGCTCGCACCGCGCGGGCGCTGCGCCCAGCCGAGCTTTACGGTCGCGAGCACGAAGCCGAAGACGCCGACTTGCTTGCCGAAGAACAGGCCCAGCGCCACGCCCAGCGTCACCGGGTCGAGCAGCATCGCCGGCCTGACCCCGGCGAAGGACACGCCGGCGTTGGCGAAGCCGAACACCGGCAGGATCAGGAATGCCGACCACGGGCTGACGGCATGTTCGAGGATGTGCAGCGGCGAGGTCGGGTCGTCCGGCCTGCCGACGCTCAGCCGGAGCGGCACCGTGAGGGCCAGCAGGACGCCCGCGACGGTCGCATGCACGCCCGACAGGAGCGTGAACACCCACAGCACCGCGCCGAGGGCAAGGTAGGGCCACAGGCGGCTGACGCCGGCCTTGTTCAGCCCGTACAGCGCGGCGAGCGTCGCGGCCGCACCGCCGAGCATCGGCAATGACAGGTCGGCGGTGTAGAACACGGCGATGACGATCACCGCGCCGAGGTCGTCGAGGATGGCGAGCGCGGTGAGGAACACCTTGAGCGAGACCGGCACGCGCGAGCCCAGCAGCGCCAGCACGCCGAGGGCGAAAGCGATGTCGGTGGCGGCCGGGATCGCCCAACCGCGCAGGGTCTCGGGCGTGCGCCAATTGACGGCGGCGTAGACGAGCGCCGGGAGGATCATGCCGCCGAGTGCGGCCACACCCGGCAGGATGCGGTCCGGCCACGTACGCAGCCGCCCGTCCAGCAGCTCGCGTTTGATCTCGAGGCCGACGAGCAGGAAGAACACGGCCATCAGGCCGTCGTTGATCCAGTGCAGGACCGAGAGTGGGCCGAGATGGGCCTTGAGCCCCGCGAAATAGACGTCGGCCAGCGGCGAGTTGGCGACGACCAAGGCCAGCGCAGCGCTCGCCATAAGGACGAGGCCGCCACCCGCTCCGCTCGTGAGCAGGCCGCGCAGGGACGACCGGGGACGATAGGTGAGTGTCGGCACGCGCACAGGCCTTCCGCCGCTGGCGGCCCGACCAACGCTGAAGCCTGCCGATCCGACCTTCGGATCATGCACCCGGGTTGGGATATCTCACCGATGAGCGTTGCCGGCAACCACCCTCCGTGTCGCTGTACAAGGGGCCGGCGGAGCACGGTTCACCAGCACGCGATGGCGAGCTGGCTCATCGCACCTGAGCGCCCCGGGAAGCCGCCGGTTGGTCGGGCACCCGGCCCGATCGGCTGCGAAGGCGGAGCCCGTGGCCGCCTCAGGGTGGATCTTCGGATCCGCAGGATGGTCGAGATGGGTGCTCAGGCCGCTCGAAGCTGCCGCAGCGCTGCGATCCCTTCGCGTGCGACCGCCTCGACGGTGGTGGCCGTGGCCGGTCGGCGTTCGGCGTGACGGGCTTGAACGCCACCGGTCCGGTGGCTGCACTGCGTCTGTGCACCGGGCAGAATGCGGAGCCCGACACCTCTGGAGGCTTCGCGCTTCGCCGCGTCCTGGGCCGCACAGGTATTCATGGCCGCGGGGCACGGATCGACGATCCCGGGCCACAGCCGGTTCCACGGAGGAGGCGGACCTTACGCCGAACAGCGCAGGCCTTAACACTTACGCAAGCGATCCGATGCAACTACTGAGTGGTATAGACTCCGAGCCACCACAACTATAAGTGAGTCGGAGGCGACGACGACGTCGCTGGTTAACGAGGCCTGAGAATCATGAAGAAACTCGACCTGAAGACCTTGAAGACTGTGTCCGGCGGTCATGGCTCCCAGCAGGGCCTTGCTGTCGGCTTGAATCTCGGCGGCCTCAGCGTCGGCGTTGGACTTGGGCTCGGATCGTCCTCCGGCAAGTCTCGCTGATCCAAGCGACCGGCGCGCGGGGCTCCGTCCCGCGCGCCGGCACACAGGCAGCCTAACATCGATCGTTCCGCGGCGGCTCCCGCGCCGGTCAGTCAGCGACTTCCAGGGGCGTCGGGCAATGGAGCCGATCTCGGGTGTCTCCAGGAAGGCGGCGCTCATCGCCGGACTGCCGCTCCCCCTGCGCCGCCTGGCTTTGCGAACCGTGTTCCGCGTATACGCAGCGGTCGGCCGCAGCCCGCGTTCCGGCCTCGCGGACCGGTTCGAGCGCGTGCTCCGTCTGCCGCGGCGGGAGGCTCGACGCCTCGACCGCGAGGCGGCCTTCCATGACGCGCTGGCCGAGCTGGAATGGCTCGCGCTCCTGACCCGCAGCCGGGCCGCGATCCAGCGGGACCTCGCCCATGTGGTGACCCAGTCGCCCGAGGTCCTGAGGCGGATCGCGGCGAGCGGTGAGCCGGTCATTCTCGCGCCCCTGCACATGGGTCCCTACGTGATCGGGCTCCTCAGCATCCTGGTCACCTTCTTCCCCGGCCGCTCCGTGCTGATCCTGAGACGCCGGGACGACAGGCCGCTGGAGACCCGGGTGATGGAACGCATCACCGAGTTTGGGATGCCGGTGCGCTTCCTCACCGTCACGGATCGGGCCGGCTATCTCCCTGCCATTCGCTATGCCCGACGGGGCGCGGTCATCGTCGTGTTCGCCGATCTACCGCCGCGCTACGGCAAGCCGGCCCCGATGCCGATCTTCGGCCTACCGACCGCGTTCGCCTTCGGCATCGACAGCTTGGCGCACCTGACCGGCGCGACGGTGGTGCCCTTGGCGATCGGCGCCGAGGCGGGCGGTGCGGTTGTGGTGCCGCGCTATCCCTTCGCCGTGCAGGCAAACGATGCGCTCGAACGCGGGCGCGTCGCGGACCTGATGCGCCGGCATATCGAGACGACGATCCGGGAACGTCCCGCACAATGGCACTTCTGGCCGTCGCTCCAGGAGTACCTGGCGGCCGAGGATCCCCTGATGCCCATCGAGAGGGCCGCGTGAGCGACACCCTCGCCGCGCCCGGACGGACGCAACTCGGCTTTCTGCAGCGCCGGACGGGTGCCCTCCACCTCCATCGTGATCGTGGCGCCTCGGCCATGGCGTGGTTCTTCGGCCTGATGATCGTGCTGGTGATCAGCGCCCTCTTCTTCGGCCGTTTCGCGCGAACCGAGTCCGTGCGGGGCTATGTCTCGGCGGTCTCCGGGATGTCGCGTCTGGATGCCCGCGCACCCGGCATCGTCGCGACGATCGACGTGCGCCAGGGCGAGACGGTGCGGCGCGGCCAGCGGCTGATGCAGGTGAAGCTGCGCGAGCCGACGGTGGGCGGCGTCTCCACGGTCGCGGCGGATCTGACGAGCCTGACCGAGCGCCGGGCCGTCCTGGAGCGTGAACGCGACCGCCTGACGACCTTCCTCGCGCGGGCCGACCGGGAGACAGCGGAGATCGACGCCAATGTCGAGGCCGTGAGCGCGGCCTTCGCGCAACAGGAGACGATTCTGCGCATGGGCCTCCGGGAGCAGGGGGCAATCGTAGCGCGCGTCCAGACCTATCTCGACCAAGGTTACGCCACCCGAGACGCGCTCAATCTGCAACGCCGGACACTCCTCGATTACGGACGGCAGATGGCCGAGTTGCAGGCCCGGCGCGCCGAGCTGCGGCAACAGGCGGACGAACGCAAACGCACCCACCGCTTCGGCTTGGCCGAGAAGAATGGACAGCTCGCCGCCGTGCGCAACGAGCTGAGCGGAATCGTGGCTCGGATCGCCGGGCAGGCGGCGCAATCCCAACTCGACATCGTCGCCCCGGTCGATGGGCAGGTTGCCGGCCTGTTCGTGGAGACGGGCGCGTCCGTGGCGGCCGATCAGGTTCTTGCCGTCGTCGGCGACATCCGCGCCGACCCGGTGATCGTGCTCGGCGTGCCCGCGCGAGCGGTCGGCCTCGCCAAGGTCGGACAGAGGGTGGTGCTCAAATACGATGCCTTCCCGTTCAAGACCTTCGGCATCGGCCACGGGACCATCACGTCGATCTCGGAATCGCCCCTGCGTCCGGCTGCCGACCTGCCGCCTGCCCAGGACGCGCGGGAATCGAACCGGCAATCCACCTACCGGATCGAGGTCCTCCCGGAATCCCGCACCATCCGCGCCTACGGCATCGACGAGCCGATCCGGATCGGTTCGACCCTGAGCGCCGACATCGTCGTGGAGCGGCGGCGGCTGATCGACTGGGTGCTCGATCCGATCCGGGCCATGCGCGGCAGGGGCTGACATCATGACGGGTTGGCTGAGCCGTATCCTGGCGCGGCGGCGCAGGATCCGCTGGATGGCCCAGAGCGAGGCCAAGGAATGTGGCCTCGCGTGCTTGGCGATGGTGGCCAATTACCACCGGCACCAGATCGACCTGAGCTACCTGCGTGCGCTTTTCCCTCTGTCGCAGTCCGGCATGTCCCTCGCCGACATCGTCGAGGTCGCCGACGGGCTGGGATTCGATGCCAACGGCTTCGCGCTTTCGAATGTCGGCGAGTTGTCCGGGGTGGCGCTCCCGGCGATCCTGCACTGGAATGGCAACCACTTCGTCGTCCTGGAGCGCATCGGGCGCGACGGCTACCGGATCCAGGACCCTGAATTCGGGCTGCGGATCTACGACCGCGCCGATATGGAACGCCTCTTCTCCGGGGTGGTCCTCGAATTCCAACCGCGCATGGATTTTGCGCGCCTGACGGCCGAACGCCGCCTCGGCTTCATGGAGGTGTTCCGCGCGACCCGGGGGCTCGGCGGCACCGTCTGGCAGATCTGCCTGATCTCGCTCGCCATCGCCCTGCTGGGCCTCGGCATGCCGATCCTCCTGGAGATCGCCCTCGACGTGGTCATCCCGCAGGTCGATCTCGATCTGCTGCGCGTGCTCGCCATCGGGCTGGCGGCGATGATGGCCTTCGAGGCCGTGGGCCGCTGGCTGCGGGACGCCATCGTGCTGCGCTCATCGACGCTGATGCAGTTGCAGTTCACGCGCAACGTCGTGGGGCACGCCTTCCGGCTGCCACTCGGCTATTTCGAGCGGCGCCATCCCGGGGATTTCGTCGTGCGGGTCGATTCCATCGACCACATCAAGACCTTCCTGGTCGGCGGTCTCGTCACCGCCATCGCGGACACGCTCACGTCCGTGCTGCTCGTCGGCCTGATGTACTACTACGCGCCACTCATGGCCGGCTTGACCCTGCTGACTCTCGCGGCCGTTCTGCTGGTCCGGGCCGTGACGTTTCCGGCCCTGAACCGGTACACCGCGACCTCCCTGGAGGCCCGCTCCGAGGAGCAGGGTCGGCTCTTGGACGGTCTGCGCCGGGTCGACACCCTGAAGGCCCATAACGCCGCGGACCTGTTCGCGATGCGATGGTTCGAAAGCTTCGCGCGCTTCGCCAACACGGATTTCCGCGCCCGCCACGCGACCATCGATGCCGAACTCTTCATGCATCTCGTCATCGCGACGAGCACCGTGACGACGCTGTACATGGGTGTGACCGGCGTCATCGGGAACACCCTGACGATCGGCTCGCTCTACGCCTTCTTCGCCCTGCGCGGCGACTTCTTCGAACGGGTGAACCGGCTGACGGTCAACCTGATGCATCTCTCGGTGATGCGGGTTCATTTCCAGCGGCTGGACGATCTCGTCGGCCAGGAGGCGGAGCCGGGCGCGGACGATGTCTGCATCCACCGGAAAGTGCGCCGGACGGTGGCGCTCGAAGGCGTCCGCGTGCAATTCGGCCGGTCGGATGCCCCGCTTTTACGCGACGTCGACCTGACGATCGACGTCGCGGCTGGCGAGAGCATCGCGATCGTGGGTGCCTCCGGCTCGGGCAAATCGTCCCTGCTCAAGATCCTGGCGAGCCTCCACGAGCCGGCGGCGGGCCGTCTCAGTGTGGACGGAGCCGCGCTGCAGCAATTCGGGCGGCGGGAATTCCGGGCCAATCTCGGCGTTGTCTTCGCCGACGATGGCGTGTTCGCCGGGACCGTGGCCGACAATCTCGCCTTGTTCGACCCGTCCGTCACGCGGGCGCAGATGGAGCGGGCCCTCGATCAGGTCGGCCTGCGCGAGGCGGTCGAAGCTTTGCCCCAAGATTTCGCCACCCTGATCGCGGAGGAGAGCGGCCTGCTGTCGACCGGCCAGCGGCGGCGTCTGCTCATCGCCCGGGCCCTGTGCCGGCAGCCGCGCCTCCTGCTCCTCGACGAGGTGACCGCCAACCTCGACCCGGACACCGAGCGGTCGCTGATCGACAGTCTGCGGCGTGTGGAGGCCGCAAAGGTCTATGTCACCCACAGCCGGCAGGTCCTCGCCGGTGTCGATCGGGTGCTGCGGATCCGCGATGGGCGCCTCGTCACGGAGCGTCAGCTGGATCGATCCGCGACAGACGCAGCACCGGTTCCGGAGCCGGCTTGAGCTCCGTGTGGCTTCCCCGCAGCGGGGGGACGCCGGATCGGACCAGCGGCGATTCCGCAACCCGAGACGCGGCCCGCGGCAGCACCCGCGCCCGTTTGCCGACGGCGCCCGGATGGTCGACGTCGAGCAAGCCGGCGGCGGCTGCGAGCGCGAGCGACAGGGCGTCCCGCTCCGCCGCGACGGCCGCCGCGCCGGCCTCCGCGTCACCCAGCTCGGCCCGGAGGTTCAGCGCGTCGAAGATCGTCCGAAAGCCGGCGACACGCTCAATCTCCATGCCCTTGACGGACTGACGCAGGGCAACCACCCGGGCGTAAAGCCGCGCCGCCTGCTCGGCGACGGTTTTGTGCCGGAGGAAGTCGACGCGCGCCGTGCTGAGCGTCGTGCGCTCGATATCCTGGACCTCATAGCCCCGCTGGCGCGCCGCCGCGGAAGCCTCCGCGACGCGCGGGAATGCGCCGGGCTCGTAGAGGGGGATCCGGGCGAGCAGGCGCGTCGTGGTGTCGGTGATCCGATCCAGGGCTGCGCTGTAGCCGAATTGAGAGATCCGCGAGACCTGCAGATTCACGCTCGGCAGCAGATCGGCGGTCACGGCGTCGGCCCGCGCCGCATCCGACTGTACGCCGAGGCGCGCCGCGATCAGCCCTGGATTGTTGGTGCGGACGAGCGCCTCGTAGGCTTCCGGCGTGCGGGGCAGCGTCCCGGGCAGGCGCGGCGGGGCAACCCGCTCTGGATCCATCCCGGTGAGACGGATCACGGTCGCCCGGGACGCCGCGAGATCCGAGCGCGCCCGCTCGCGCTCAGCCTCCGCCGCCTGGAGCCGGGATCGGGCCAGCGCGGCATCGGTGCGCGTCGCGTCCCCGACCGCGAGCTGGCGCTCCGTGGCGTCGAGGATCCGGCCGATCGCTGCGCATTGGGCATCCCTGAATTCCAGGATCTGCGTGTCCCGCATGACCGATAGGACGGCGATCGCCGCGTCGAGGAGCACCTGCTGACGCTTCCCCGCGACGAGGGCGCGTCCGGCATCCGTCTGTGCATCGACGGCACGGAGCGTGTTCAGTCGTCGAAACCCGTCGAAAAGCGGCAAGTCGGCCACGAGTCCGAGTTGGTAGGGCGCGGCGCGCGGCGTCACGTCGAGGCCCACGACCGTCGGAGCGATCTCGGGGCTGTAGCGGATCCGGCTGCTCAGCGGCGCGTCGGCCAGCACTGCGACGGTCGGCATGAAGGCGTCCTTCGCGCCCCGGAGCCGCGCCTCGGCACCCTCCTGCCGTGCATTCTCCGCTCGGAGGGTAAAGCTTTCCACGAGCGCGGCCGCGGCTGAATCGAGCTTTTCACCACCGACAGCCGGTCGCGTCACAGGGATGACGAGAAGTCCGATCGTCATCGCAGCAGCCGCGACTCGGGATCTCCGAGCCGGCATCCACGTCCCCATCGCTTACGACACATTCGAAGCCACTGCGCATCGCGGAGTCGCCTGGGCCAGATCCATTCGCGTCGCCTGCCCGCCACCGATGTTGTGGCAAAGAAAATATTAACTACAACTTAAAGGTGCGAGAATTGCGGAGGTTCAGGCTGGGGTTCCCCCCTCGGATTTCCGGCGGCAGCGTACACGGCGAGCGAGCGGACGTCGAAGCGGCCGATGCCTGACATTTCCAATCCGGACCGACGCGCAGGCCCCGGAAGCGGTTACAACCTGTGTTTGGGTGCCATGCCCCGGCATGATGAAGCTTCCACCCGAAGCGCGGAGGGTTGCCCGTCCAATCGTGTCCCCCGGCAGGAAGCCGCCCCGAACGTACTGGTCGAGCTCTAATGGCCAGCCAACGCGCATATCGAGGCGCATGCCACCGCTATCGCCGCCGGGGAGGTCGATGCGTTCCTCGGCCGCGACCTTCTGGTCGGTCGTCCCGGAGCGACGACCTTCTCCTTGGTCGTCGTGCCGGAGGGGAGCGGCCGCCTCGTCGCCAGAGGCCTGTGCCGCCGGACGAGGTGAGGGCAGAGACCCCGGTGCTGTCTGCCGGCAGCGGCGCCGCCGCGCGTTGGCGAGATCACGTCGATCGGACTCTGGCCGCGTAGGCAGGCGAGTCACCCCGTGAGCTTCTGATCCTGATCTGGATCGTCGAGGTCCTGCGCAGGCGTGGACAACGCATCAGACGGATCTACCGACACGGATCGATGACCGGCAGCAGGCAGCGCGTCAGGCTCCGCACGGCCAGCGCGACAAGACAAGACGCCGGGTGCCGGCGAGCATCCGGAAGCGCCTTCATCACTTCAAGGGCCAAGTTCTCGACGACTGGTCCCGCCACGCGGCTGGCTCCGGCGACGTGACGCGGGCCTCGCGATCGACCGCCGGACGCGGAAAAATATCCGTCCTATGAAGGAGCGGGTGTCTGATAATGGACCTAAGGTACTATGTTGCCCTTTGCCACCGTGGCCCGATGCAAGATGCCTTGATCCGCAAGCTTGAGAGCTTCGAGGACCTCACCGACGGCGATCGAGCTGCGCTGAGAGCCCTCGTTCCCCGCGTGCGCCAAGTGCCCGCACGTACGGACCTCATCGAGGAAGGCCATGTTCCCGAGCGGATTCATCTCATCCTTGACGGCTATGCCTGCCGTTACAAGGTCTTGCCGGACGGTCAGCGCCAGATCATGGCCTACTTGGTGCCGGGCGACTTCTGTGACCTGAACGTCTTCATCCTCGATCAGATGGACCATGCCATCGGCACGATCTCCCCTTGCCAAGTGGTCGAGATCTCCCGGAACGCCATCGAGGAGGTTACGGCGCATTACCCTCAGGTGACCCGCGCGTTATGGTGGTGTGCCCTCGTGGACGAGGCGATCCTGCGCGAGTGGCTGGTCAACATCGGCAGCCGGCAGGCCCATCAGCGGATCGCACATCTGTTCTGCGAGCTGTTGTTGCGCTTGGAAGCCGTCGGGCGCGTCAGCGACAACAGTTACGCGTTCCCGTTCACACAGACCGACATCGCGGACACGATGGGCCTGTCGGACGTGCACGTGAGCCGCACGCTGAGGGAGTTGCGTCGACTTCAATTCATCACGCTGAAGCGCCGGGTCCTGACGATCTTGGACGTTGAGCAACTCAAGGCGTATTGCGGATTCAACCCAAATTATCTGCACCTCAGAAACACGCGGTGGAGCGCCCGCCGGCAGGTGCCGTGGCTGAGCAGCAGCCACGGAGCGTAGCGGTTGCGGGCCTGGAGGGCGTCCGAGATCCTGGGCGCTCCAGCGGATCTCCGCCGACACCGGGCTCTGATCACGAAGGCATGCCGGCAGTCGCGAGCGGGCTTCGGGTAATCGTTATCACGCATCTCGTCGCGCTGAAGGACCCGGCGAATGAAATAGGCCTTTCATCGCTTAATTCGGCCTCTGAGCCGACATACGCGCGCCAGCACCCTATACTGTCGAAGGCACAGCGCCTTTGATACGCGAATTTGTACGTGGAATACGCATAAGGTTTGCAGACTCAGGGCGCAACACCATCGCGAGGCGCTATATGGACCTTTATCTACATCTACAGAAGCAGGATCGTCAAATTGACGATCCTGGGTTGCGTCGGTGTAGCGATCGGCACGCCGTTCTCGCCGGGACCTGGCGAGTCTGACAACCAATTCCAAAAACTGATTTACGGCTCCACGTCAAAGACTTGCGCACAATTGGAGCGCCGGCGCGATTCATCCACGTTTCGCGGATGTCACCAAAGGGCGTCCTGACCCGTCGTATCGGCCATGCACCTCATGGCGGCTTGGCGTAGGAGGATGGCGCTGCCGTCCGTGCATCACGGCTTTCGACCTTTCGGTCGCAGGGTTGGCGCCGGAGCACTCCGACACGCCGAAACGAAGGGCGACCAGGGCCAGAGCTCGGCAGCTCGGGAGGGTACCCAGCCCGTAGCGCCCGCAAGAACGCGGCTCGGGTTCTGGTCCGACACCGTGCGCAGCCACATCGCGCGCAGGTACGGTGTGACCGGCGTCAAACGAAACGGCGTCGGCGCTCTATACGCCGTGAGACGCCGGACCGAACAAAATCATTCATTTGATAGATTTGTAAAAATTCTGAGACTAAAACAACAAGCGCAAATCACTCAAGCTGGATCCCGAAGTTTTTAAATATAACTTCGGAACATCTCGCCAGGCGCGGTCATTAAACAGGAATACCCCGCTCGATTTTGGCATCTCGGTGGCGGCCCAGCCGGCAACCGAGGTGAGAAAGTTCTGTCGCGTAATCACGCCGTGACCTGATCGCGCTGGCTGTCGGCACGATCAGCGGGGACATCCAGCCGGGAGCCGCGGCCCCGATCGAGGCGCGGTGCGCCGGGACGGAGACGACCCCGAGACAGGCTCACCGTCCTGCACGAGGCGGTCGGCCTCGCAGCGCGTCGAACGCCTGCCCCCATCGGCGCCGCTCCGGTGCCGGAACCCTGAAACGCGCCGCGAACCGGAGACGTTCATGTCCCTCCTTGCCTGGATCATCCTCGGCCTGATCGCCGGCTTCATCGGCAGCAAGATCGTCAACAACACCGGCCAGGGTGTGCTCGTCGATATCTTGCTCGGCGTCATCGGTGCCGTGGTCGGCGGATTCCTGTTCGAGCAGTTCGGGCAACCCGGCGTTTCGGGCCTCAACCTCTACAGCCTGCTCGTCGCGGTCGTCGGGGCCGTGGTCGTGCTGTGGCTCTACCACGCCCTCGTGCGACGCGGCCGGATCGTCTGATCCGCTTCAGCCGCCCGTTCCCTCGCAAATCACAGATCCCGGAGAAACCACAATGGCTACCGTCACCGATACCACCGTCGCGGCGACCGGCCGTGCCATCCCGGACCGGCCCGTGCTCGACCGTGGCCCGCCTCAGGGCAGCGCCGTCACACCGTCCGAAGACATCCGCACGATGATGCTGCACTCGGTCTCGTGGGGGGCGGTCCTCGCCGGCGCCACGGTCGGGCTGATCGCCCAGGTCATCCTGAACATGCTCGGCCTCGGCATCGGCCTGTCGACGGTGGATCCCCTCGGCGACGGCACCCCGGCGGCGAGCGCGATCGGCATCGGAGCGGGTCTCTGGTTCGTCGTCTCCGGCGTCCTCGCCGCGGTGGCGGGTGGCGCCCTGGCCGGCCGGCTTTCGGGCAAGCCGTCGGCCGCAACCGCCGGGTATCACGGCCTTCTCGCCTGGGCGGTCTCAACCCTCGTCGTGCTGTACATGCTCTCGTCGGCGGCGAGCGGCCTCGTCGGCGGCGCCCTCGGTACGGCTTCGACGGCCATCGGTGGGATGAGCAACGCCGCGGGCGGATCCGTCTCGACCCTGGCGCAGGCGGCCGCCCCGTCGCTGACGAGGGTCACCGATCCGTTCTCGGAAATCGAAGCCGGCGTCCGCAGCAACACCGGCTCCGATCCGGCCGCGCTGAAGGACGCTGCGGTGACCGCGATGCGCGCCGCCGTCTCGGGTGACGGCGCCCAGCAGGCCGCCGCCCAGGAGAAGGCGGCCGTCGCCCTCGCCAAGGCACAGAACATCCCGGTCGAGCAGGCCCGGACCCAGGTCGGCCAATACACCCAGCAGTTCAAGGAAACCCTCGCTTCGGCCAAAGAGCAGTCGAAGCAGATCGCCGACGCCGCGGCCCGCCGGGTGTCCCAGGGGGCGCTGTTCGGGGCCCTTGCCCTGATCTTCGGAGCGCTGGCCGCCTTCTTCGCCGGCCGCAGCGCCGCCGTCGATCGGACAGACGGCCGAGCGGCAGGTCAGCCGCTGACGCCGCGCCGCGCATGAGCACCGACGGTCGAGGCCAACCGCGCCTCGACCGGCCTTTCACGTCCCGGACCCGAGCCGAACCGGTAACGGCCCTGGGCGTCCCAGGTCAGACCTCTCCGGCACCGCCCGGCGGCGTGACCGAGCTCCATCTCGCCATCCTGCTCGCGACGGCCTCATGCAAGCCGCTCGGCGCGCGGGCCGAGACGCCATCCCCCCGTGCGCCACGGCATCCCAGCCGCGGATCCACCGCCCGCCAACCTCTCAAGGAGTCCACCATGAAGACCGTCTCCACACTAACCGGCTCAATCGCCGCACTGCTCCTCTCAGCCGGCCTCGCCGCGGCTGCCCCGTGCACGACCGGGACCACCACGAACAGCACGAGTCACCAAGCCGGCGATGCCTCGTCGAACGTCGATGGTGGCTCGACCGCGAATGTGACACCGGGCGCCAAGGCCGAATCCCCCGGCACGGTCGGCGCGATGAACAACGTGGGCGCGCAAGCGAAGCCATCCGCGAACCAGGCCAAGGCGCCGGAGGGCAAGGTGATCAAGCCCGGCGACGACGATTGCTGAGTACGGGACCACGGCACCCCGTTTTCGCCTGGGCGACGCCCGCGGAGGAGCGCGCGTCGCCCAGGTTCGTGAATTCCTGGGCTCGGCATATCCAGGGAACCTGCGAGACCCTCGCCACCCCCAGCGCAGACGCTGGGCGCGCGAGGAGGGGGGCCGGCTCTGGCCTCGCCGTCCGCACCCTCGTAGCGGTTTTTGGGGATACCGATGCCGCTGCACCGACGTGGCGCCGGCCAATCTCGACACCGGACCTGCTAGTCCCGGTCGTCTAGCGGCCGGCTCGGATCGTGGCCGGCGCGACTGCCGTCATCCTGTCCGCGGGATCGCCAAGGCTAGGCGGCGGTGAGCGTCACCGGTTCAGATGATGACGCACCCAGCGCGTGGCGTGGTCGAGGGTGGGGAAGGCATCCACCCGCACGCCCTGGAGCGGTCCGAACCCCGCCTCCAGGAACCAATAGCCCGGATGCGCATGCTCGGGTGCATCGAGGCGCACCAGCACGCCAACCAGCAGGCCGTTGGCGATTATCAGCATGCCGTCGCGGTCAAGGCTGCCGGTGTCCACCGCGATCGGCTGAAGCTTTAGCACGAGCAGCGTCTCGACGTTGCCCCGCCTGGCCATTCCTATCCTCCTTCGGCGCGGCCGGGCCAACTCAGGTCACGCCGCTCGCCCCAGCGCGTGTTGCGCAGGTGCAGGTAGTTCGGCGTGAAGTCGCAGAAGGCCTTGAGCCGCTCGACGTGGAGGATGGTCAGCACCCGCTGCTTGAGATGGATCAGGCCGAGGGCGCGCAGATCGCCCAATGTCCGGTTCACGTGCACGTCGGACAGGCCCATTGTCTCGGCAATCTCGGTCTGCGTGAGCGGGAACGCGTAGCTGTTGTCGGTGACCCGTCCCACCGCCTCCAGGCGCATCAGAAGTTCGCAGAAGAGATGCGCGATGCGCGGAGCCGGAAGGCGCCCGCCGATATTGACGAGCCACTCGCGCAGGACGGCGCCGTCGACCAGCGAGCACCACCAGAAGGCGCGCGCGATGCTCGCGTGGTGCGTCGCGGTCTCATCGATCGCCTGGCGCGGGATGTCCACGACCTGGCACGTCGAGATCGTGCCGATGGCATGGTCCATCTCGTCGAGGATGAAGACGTTCAGGTCGCAGAAGTCGCCCGGCACGAGCAGGGCCATGATCTGGCGCTGGCCGTCCGGCAGGACCTTGTAGCGGCACGCGAAGCCGTCGAGGATGAGGAGGACGTTCTCGGGCTTGTCGCCCTCCTGAATCAGATCCTGGCGAGCCCCGACCTGCCGGACCTTGATCACCAAACCGTTCAGGGCCCAACGGGCCTGATCGGAGAGGGGCTCGAAACTCTCGAGCTTGCGTGTCAACGCATGCTGCATCGGACCGCCCTCCCAAGTGAGCGGACGGCGCGACCGTCGGGGCGCGGCCCATGGGAGAAACGCGCTGCCCGGTCTGAGTGATCCCCGGCGAAGATCGGAAGTTCGAACCCGGACCTTTGCGCCCAAAGCGGCGAGGGCCGGCCAGATCGAAAAGAAGCCCCGCGGCCCGGAGGGGGCTGCAGGGCCTGAGTGGGTTCGGGTCGGAAGAAGCCGTGCGGGCGATGAGGAAGCAAGGAACGCTCGCGGTGTTCGCTGCACTCACGTCACCGGGCAACAGCCAGATGCTTGTGCCAGGAATCGTGGAGACCCATTCGGTCAAAAAGCAGGATTGCGCGAGATTTTTCGATTTCAGCGCACTCTATTGGTGGTTTGATCCAAAAGTAATAGCTCTTGTGATCGCGTTAGCGATGATCCGGCTGACGCCGATGACCGGGATCGGACCTTGCGCCCTCAACCCCACAAGGCGCTGAAGGTGCGTTCGAAATCCCCGATCAAGGTCCGGTTGCAGAAGCGGTGCAGGACGGGGCCGTCCGTCGTTCCCTCGCGCATCTCGATGGACTCGGTGTTCTGGTCGTAGGCGAAGGTCAGATGGCGGCCGCCGAGGGTGGTCGACAGGATGGCTTTAGCGCCCCCCGCGTCCTGCATCATCTCGGTCGATCCCGGCGCGGCGCGCCACATGATCCCGCCGAGCAGCGCCAGGGTGACCGCCTTCATCTGCAGGTCCTCGCCTTCGGATTGCGCGATGACGCGCACCGCGTAGCGCCGCACGGCGTCGAGGTCAGTCGTTTCGGACCGGACCGGAGCGAACAGGGCCATCGGCTTATTCCCGTCTCGTCGTGATCTCGGTTGCACCGGTCGCGGTGGCGGAATAGCCGCCCCACCCTTCTGTCGAGACGGGCGACGTGCCGCCCCAGCCCTCTGCACCCCACGTCGCGAGGCGCAGCGTCGTATCGACCGAGCCAAGGTCCTTCAGGATGCCCATGACGCGGTCACGCTGAGCGTCCGCGACCACGAGGTTCAGCATCGCCGCGCCCAACCTCAGCTGCGCGCAGCAGGCGTCCAGCGCCTCAGGAGGCACGCCACACGTCTCGAGCCGATCCCGGAGGGCCTGGCCCCCGCCGGTATCCGGCGCGTCCGCCTCGGCATGGTCGGCATCCGGATCGGGAGGATCGACCACGAGCCGGATCGCCTGCTCGGGGATGCCGGCCGCGACGAGCGTGGCTGTCGCGGCCTGTGCCTTTCTCCGGCTCTCATAGAGCGCGAAAATTCCCAGCCTCGCGGTCGCACCTTCCCGCGAGGGGAGGGGCTCCTCCGGCTGAGCGGCCGAATGGCCCTCGGACGCGATCTCAGTCCGCGCCGCGGCGATGAACGCGGCCTGCTGGTCCACGCTCAGCGCGAAACCGGCGCTCATCGTGGATGCCGCCATAGGATCAGGATCCGACCACATCCGGTCGCCCGGCCCGTTGTCGAGGAAGTTACGCTGCGCGCGTTCGAGCACCGCAGCCTCGACCGGATCGTCGTTCGCCTTCTCAGCCGCGGTCATGGATTGACGCTGCGCAGGGCAGGCTGCGGGTACGCCGGATTCCCGCCCGGCACGCCCGTGCTGTTGGCCGATGACGGAGTGTCGGCTTTGCCGGATTCGGAGCCGGTGATCTGCTTGCGCGAGGCCGCTTGGCTTTGACTGGCATAGTCCGGCGGTGCGGTCGCCCCCTGCCAGATCATCAGCCCCGCCAGGGACGTCAGCACCAGGCCGACACTGACGATCAGGACGTAGAGGGCGGGCCGACCGCGCTTGCCCTGGCGGCTGTCCTGTCCGGAAATATTGTCTGACACACGTGAACCTCGCTGGCTCGAATCTGTCGAGCCTGGGCGAACAACGTGCGATGTATGACCGAAGTTCTAGCCGTGTGACGTTATGAGCCTGTTATTTCAAGTATTTACTGCATAAGATGTCAAATGATCATTATCGGGTATTCATTTGACCTCATACTGCGGAGAGGCCTCCGTCGTGATGGCCGGAACCGGAGGATCGAACCATGTCGCTCATGATGTCCGTCGCCCTGGCCGTGGCAGCCGCCGGGGGCGCCCTATCCCTGGTGACGGATTCCGGCGCTTCGGTCTCCGAGCAGGTCGCGGGTTCGAATCTCGCCTTCTTCGGAGGCATCGGCGCTGTGGCGCTCGGCGGATCGGCCGCGTTGGTCTCGATGGTGACCGGTTGACGCTCGCGCCGATGCCGCGCGCCGGGCGGACCCGGTCTGCGCGGCCGGCTTCGGTCGCCCGACACGCACAAGAGGGCCGCCCGCCCGTGTCTCGGGGAACAGGCGCGGCGGTGCGGCCGCCGCGCCCGATGTCAGCCGTGCGGCTTGAACACGACCTTCGTGCAGTTGTCGGTCTTGTCCCGGAACGCTTTGTAGAGCGCCGGACCTTCCTCCAGATTGGTGGAACGGTGGCTGATGATGAAGGACGGATCGATATCCCCGTTCTGGATGTGCTCCAGCAGGGGCTTCATGTAGCGGACCATGTGGGTCTGGCCTGTCTTGAGGGTGAGACCCTTGTTCATGAGGACGCCGAGCGCCACCGGTCCGACGGGACCGGCGAAGACACCCGGCATCGAGACGTTGCCGCCGGGACGACACGCCAGGATCGCCTGATTGAGCGCGAAGGGCCGCTCCAGGCTCACCGTGTGCTCCATGATGGCGGAGGACACTTTCTGGAGGGTCGTGTCTGCCCCGTGGGATTCCATCCCGACGGCCTCGATCACGGAATCGGGCCCCAGGCCGTGGGTCATCTCCATCAGCGTGTCCTGCACGTTCTGCTGGCCGAGGTCGATGGTCTCGGCGCCGGCCTCACGGGCCAGCGCCAGCCGCTCGGGCACGCTGTCGATGGCGATGACACGCTTGGCGCCGAGCAGGTAGCAGCACTTCACCGCGAGCACGCCGACCGGGCCGCAGCCCCAGATCGCGACCGTGTCCTCCGGGCCGATGTCGCAGTGTTCCGCGGCTTGGTAGGCCGTCGGGAAGATGTCGCTGAGGAACAGGACCTGCTCGTCGCTGAGGCCGTCCGGGACGACGATGGGACCGACATCCGCGTAGGGCACGCGGAGATACTCGGCCTGGCCGCCCGCGAAGCCGCCGGTGATGTGTGAGAAGCCGAACAGGCCGGCGAGCGGATAGCCGTAGGTCTGCGCCTGGAGCTTGCCGTTCGGGTTTGTGCGCTCGCAGCAGCTCCAGTTGCCCCATTTGCACTGCCGGCACTCGCCGCAGCAGATCGTGAACGGCACGACGATGCGGTCGCCGACCTTCAGCTTCCGGTTGTCACGCCCGACCTCGATGACCTCGCCCATCGTCTCGTGGCCGAGGATGTCGCCGCATTCCATGGTCGGCATGAACCCGCCCATGAGGTGCAGGTCCGAGCCGCAGATGGCGCAGGCGGTCACCTTGATGATGACGTCCCGCCCCTCCTCGATCTTCGGGTCGGGCACGGTCTCGCAGGTGATCGTACCGCGGCTCTGCCAGGTGAGTGCCTTCATCGCAAATATCTCCATCGCCAAACAGCGGCGTTCTGAAATCAACCGCTGTTTAACGTCGAATGATCCGGATAATTCCGCACCTCATTCCGGCAAATTACGTTGCCGATTATTTATTCATAGGATCGGGATCGATCGCTGAACTCCGGTGTTGGCATATTGCAGTGCGTCATCCCCCCGCGATCCGACGCCATCACGAGGGTCGCGCCGAGAATTTGCGCGCGGCGTGCCTTCCACTCGGAATCGACTCGCCCCGCGACACGGGCCGCGCCGCTTCCGATCGATTCCGCTGATCGCGGCGCACGTCCTCTCACTCGTAAGGCTCACAGCATGACGCGACGCACCGACTCCCGCACATGGCTCGTTCCGGCGCTGCTCGGATCGGCCGCGGCCCTGGGCGCGTCCGCGCTCTACGCGGCGACGATGACACGCCGGGCGGAACGGGAGACGCCACCCGTCGGCTCGTTCCTGACCGTCGATGGTGTCCGCCTCCACTACCTGGAGCGCGGACAGGGCGAGCCGCTGGTGCTCATCCACGGCAACGGCACCCTGATCCAGGACTTCCTGATCAGCGGCATCGTCGACGACCTCGCCAAGCGCCACCGGGTCATCGTGTTCGATCGCCCCGGCTACGGCTACAGCGACCGGCCGCGCGGCTTCTGGACGCCCCGCGCCCACGCCACGCTCTTCCAGAAGGCGCTCCAACAGCTCGGCGTCACGCAGGCCGTCGTCCTCGGCCATTCCTGGGGCACGTTGGTCGCGATCGCTCTCGCGCTCCAGGCACCGCGGCTCGTGCGCAGCCTCGTGCTGGCCTCGGGCTACTACTATCCGACGCTGCGCGCCGACGTGATCCTGGCTTCGCCGGTGGCGATCCCCGGCATCGGCGACCTGCTGCGCCACACGGTCTCGCCGCTCGCAGGACGCCTCATGATGCCGGCCATGATCAAGGGGCTGTTCGCCCCGGCCGCCATCCCCGAGCGCTTCGCGCGCAGCTTTCCGACGGCCATGATGCTGCGCCCGCTGCAATTGCGCGCCTCGGCGGAGGATGCCGCGATGATGACGCCCGTCACGGTCGAGCTGCAGGCGCATTACGGGGATCTGGACCTGCCCGTCGTGATCATCACCGGTGGGGACGACCAGATCGCCGATGTCGGCCGCCAGTCGCGGCGGCTTCACCACGACGTGCCCGGCAGCGAGCTCGTGATCGTGCCCGGGATGGGCCACATGATCCATCATCTCGCACCCGAGCGTGTCGTCGCGGCCGTAGAGCGCGCGTCGGAGCGGATCCGTCCGGCGGCCTGAGGGAGCACGCAGCCATGCGGATCGAAACCTGCTTCCTGTTCGACCTCGACGGCACGCTCGTCGACAGCGTCTACCAGCACGTCCTCGCGTGGAATCAGGCGCTCGACGCGGAGGGGATTTCCCTCTCGGTCTGGCGCATCCACCGGAAGATCGGCATGAGCGGCGGCCTGTTCACGAACCAGCTCCTGCGGGAGACGGGGCGGGAGATCAGCGACGCACATGTCGCCAAGCTGGGCCGGCTGCATGCAGAAGCCTACGGACGGCTCTCGGGGCAGATCCGGCCGCTCCCCGGGGCGAAGGCACTGCTCGACACCCTGACGGCGGCCGGGATCCCCTGGGCGATCGCCACGAGCGGCCGGATGGAGACGGCCCGGGTCAATCTCGATGCGCTGGGCGTCGATCCGGATCGGGTCCCGGTCGTGACGCGCGACATGGTCAAATACGCCAAGCCCGACCCGGACCTGTTCCTGGCGGCCGCCGACCGCCTGGGCAGACCGATCGAGACGGCGGTGATCGTCGGCGATTCGATCTGGGACATGCTGGCTGCGCGCCGCTGCCGGGGTCTCGGCGTCGGCCTCCTCTCGGGCGGCTACGGCACCGAGGAGTTGGAGCGGTCCGGGGCCATACGCGTCTACGAGGATCCGGCCGATCTGCTGGACCATCTGGACGAGGTCGGCGGACGTCGCTGATCCGGGGCGGATGTCTGGGTGGCAACCGGCTCCGGCGCCCCGGCGCAGGGGAGTCAGGGTACGCGTTTTTGCGCCGTCCTCGCGTTGCGGACGAGACCGAGCACCCCCAGAACGCCGGCGCCCAGGCAGGCCGCCAGGATCAGCGAGGGCCGGATGCCGCTGCGGACGGAGGCGCGCTCCAGAGCGACTTCGAGGCTGCCGGCGAGATTGGCCGCCAGCGGCACCGCCCTGGTGTCAAAGAACAGCTTCGCTTCCGAAGGCCCCTCGGACTTCTTGAGCATGTAATCTCTCGTGACGGTCAAACGAACCTCCGTTAAAGAACACTATTTTCGCGAACAATTTAATACGTCGGCGTGTTGAAATGTAAACGCGTCCCGAGCGCCGGTGTTTCCCAAAGTTTTTCAGGCCAGGAGTTCTACCCTTGGACAAGCCCGTATTCAGGCCCTACCGCCTTCCCTCCGGCGGATGGGGCTCGGCGCGCTCGGTCGGCAACATCCTCCGGCAGGAAGGCGTGCTGGCGAGCGGGCCGATCGCGCTGACCCGCCACAACAAGGTCGACGGCTACCAGTGCAACAGCTGCGCCTGGGTGAAGCCCGCGAACCCGCTGCCGTTCGAGTTCTGCGAGAACGGCGTGAAAGCCATGGCCTGGGAACTCACCGCCCACCGCTGCACGCCGGACTTCTTCGCCAAGCACACGGTCACCGAGCTGCTGGACTGGGACGAGTACGAGCTCGAGCAGACCGGCCGCCTCACCCATCCGCTGCGCTACGATGCGGCGACCGACAGGTACGTGCCGGTCGCCTGGGGCCACGCCATCGAGGAGATCGCCCGCGAACTCCTGGCCGTGGAGGACCGGAAGACCGGCACCGTCTTCTACAGCTCGGGCCGCCTCTCGAACGAGGGCAGTTACCTCTACCAGCTCTTCGCCCGGCTCTACGGCAACAACAACCTGCCGGACTCGTCCAACATGTGCCACGAGACGACCTCGGTGGCGCTGCCGGTCAGCATCGGCCAGGGCATCGGCACCGTCTCGCTGGACGACTTCGCGAAGTCCGACTGCATCCTGTTCTTCGGCCAGAACCCGGGGAGCAACTCGCCCCGCATGCTCCACCCGCTGCAGGAGGCCAGCCAGCGCGGCGTACCGATCATCACCTACAACCCGCTGCGCGAGCGCGGGCTGGAGCGGTTCCTGAACCCGCAATCGCCCGCCGAGATGCTGAGCCGCACGGAGACCCGGATCAGCTCGCAGTACCATCAGGTCAAGGCGGGTGGCGACCTCGCGGCTTTGGCGGGAATCTGCAAATCCGTGCTGGACGCGCACGACGCTTCGCTGGCGGCCGGCGGCCCGGCGATACTCGACGAGGCCTTCATCCGGGAGCACACCCACGGCTTCGAGACCTTCGCCGACTGGTTGCGCGGCCAGGACTGGGACGCGCTGGAGCGCCGCTCCGGACTGCACCGGGCCGACATGGAGGCGACCGCAAAGGTTTACGGCGCGGCGAAGGCGACCGTCGCGGTCTACGGGATGGGCCTGACCCAGCACCAGGCCGGGGTCGAGACCGTGCAGATGCTGGTCAACCTGCTGCTGATGCGCGGCAATATCGGCCGCAGCGGCTCCGGCATCTGCCCGGTGCGCGGCCATTCCAACGTGCAGGGCCAGCGCACGGTGGGCATCACCGAGAAGCCTGAGCTGTTCCCCCTGGACCGGCTCGGCGCGCAGTTCGGCTTCGAGCCGCCGCGGGAGGCCGGCTACAACACCGTGGAGGCCTGCGAGGCGATCCTCAGGGGCGAGGTTCGGGCCTTCTTTATGCTGGGCGGCAACTTCGTCCGCGCCATTCCCGACCACGGCCAGATGGAGCCGGCCTGGCGGCGGCTGCGGCTGACCGTCAACGTGATCACCAAGCTCAACCGCAGCGCGTTGCTGCCGGGCGCGGTCAGCTACATCCTGCCGGTGATCGGCCGCCTGGAGATCGACGAGACCACGAAGGGCCAGCAGGTTCTGTCCATGGAGGACACCTCGGCCTGCGTGCACGGCAACCGCGGCCTGCGGCGCCCGGCCTCGCCGCACCTGATCAGCGAGATCCGGCTGATCTGCGAACTGGCGCAGCGGGTGCTCGAGCCCAACCCGCGGGTCCGCTGGGAGGATTACCGGACCGACTACGCGGAGATTCGGAAGGAGATCGGCGAGACGCTGCCGGAGTCCTTCTGGGACTACGAGCGGCGCATGTGGGAGCCGGGCGGCTTCCAGCGGGACCTGCCGGCCAAGCGCCGGGACTGGCACACGGAGACGGGCCGGGCCAATTTCGTCACGCCGACCGGCCTCGACGAGGATGCCGACATGCCCGAGGTCGGGCACGATTCCCTGCGCCTGATGACTTTGCGCAGCAACGACCAGTTCAACACCACGGTCTACGGCTACGATGACCGCTTCCGAGGCATCAAGAACACCCGGAAGGTGGTGCTGATGAACCGCTCGGATATCGATCGCCTGGGCCTGAAGGTCGGCCAAGCGGTGACGTTGCGGACGGTGGCGAACGACGGCGTCGACCGGGCGCTCTCAGGCCTGCTGGTGGTGGCCTACGACATCCCGATCGGCTGCATCGGCGGCTATTACCCGGAATGCAACGTCCTGATGCCGATCTGGCACTTTGCCATCGGCAGCAAGACGCCGGCCGCCAAGGGCATCCCCGTCACGATCCGGTCCGACGGCGACCGGGTGATCGCTCCCCTGCTGGAATACGCCGAAGGCTGAACGGACGCCGGGCCGGGTCTGAGCCCCGCTCCGGCGCAAGCCTCGAGGCCGGCGGCTCCGGTCATGACCCGCCTCCGGTCCGATTTTTTCGGTCAGCCGGTCAGAGGCCAGCCGTTCGGGTCGTCGCAGAGCGGCAGCCGCGTCGACCGGCAGAAACTGCGCGGTACCGATGATCAATCATTTCGCGAATCTGTCTTATGACAGAACACGAAACTGACATTGGTTTAGTCTCGCGAATATCATCAGCCGATTTGGTACAGGCTCTGGTGACTGGGAGAGCCGCGCGCTTCCGCCTGCAATGCCATGGTGGAACGATATGAGATCAGCCCCCGACCAGCATGCCCTGGGCATGCTCATCCGCAAGCTGGAGAGCATCGCCACCCTTTCCGACACCGAACGTCAGGCCATCCAGGGCCTGCCGGTGCGGATCCACCATCTCAACGCCCGGCAAGACATCGTACGCGATGGCGACCAGCCCACGCATTGCTGCCTCGTCCTCGAAGGATGGGCCTGCCGGTACAAGCTCCTCCGTCAGGGCAAGCGGCAGATCATGTCGTTCCACATTCCGGGCGACATCCCGGATCTGCAGAGCCTGCACGTTCGCACGATGGATCACAGCCTCGCCACTCTGACCAAGGCCGTCGTTGCCTTCATCCCCCACGAGAGCCTGCGGGAACTGACGGCGCGCCATCCCGGGCTCGCGGCGGTCTTCTGGCGCGACACGCTGATCGATTCGGGCATCTTCCGCGAATGGCTCGTCAGCATGGGCCGCCGCTCGGCCTTCGAGCACGTCGCGCACCTGTTCTGCGAGCTGTACCTGAAGCTGCAGGCGGTGGGCCTGGCAGGCAATTTCCGCTGCCCGCTCCCGATGACCCAGACTGATCTCGCCGACGCACTCGGATTGACACCCGTGCACATCAACCGTGTGTTGAAGGAGATGCGCGGTCAGACCCTGATCACGCTCCGCAGCAACGCACTGGTGATCGAGGCATGGGACGAGCTTCTGCGGGTCTCCGAGTTCGACTCCACATACCTGCAGCTTGAGAAGCGGGCGGTCGGATGAGGCCCCGTCCGCGCCGGTGCGGGCCGCCGCGAGGAGCCACGATCTTTAGGCCGGCACCCCGTCGCTGACAGTTTTCGCTCGCATGGTCCCGCACGCAGTTCAGGAGACCGCGCGGATCGCGCCGAAACTTCGGAAGGCAACCCCGGGACCGGTGGATAGGTCCGCCCGGCCTGAATTCGCCGACCGTGGTGGCACCGTATCTCGGATCGCGCAGCCGTCGGCGCGCGTGGCTTGTCGCGACCAAGCCCGGATCCTTCGGGGGAGCCATTCCGCACCGCCGGCGCAAGACATACAAGGTCTGGTTCAGGATGGTCGTGCCGCGTTGGTCCGATGGATCGCGCCAGCGAACTCAGTGTCCCATCCAGATGGCGGCACTCAGCACGATCCCGATCGCACCGATGAACCCGCTGAACCCCAGCACGATCCAGGTGTCCAGGCTGGGCGACCGTGCGGCGCGCCTGACCTTTGCGGACGCCGCCTCGGTCTCGCGCGCCAGCGCGATACGCTGATGCGACGGTGCGGAGCCGGCCGCCTCGTCATCGGTCCCGAGCGACGACAGGCCCGGGTCGTAGACGGCGATCTTGTCCCCCGTGGCGCCGCTGTCGATATCGGCTTTCAGCATCGCCGTGGTCGGCCGGTCGGAGGCGCCCAGCTCCGACACACGCAGGTTGCCGGGCGGCGGCGGGGCCTCGGATCGAAACAGCATGACACTCGCCTCTCGGGAAAAGCTCTGTTTGCTTCATGGGCCACGCCCATGCGTGAGTTCCAATGACTTCACCGAATATTGGTGCTCGGAACTGAGGCTTTGACCGCGGCAGGCCAGGGCTGCTCCCGATCGCATTGCTTGCAGGAACAGCCCCAGGACTTGATCTGACGTGCTCACTGCGGCTGGACCAGCGGCCCCCTTCGGCGGCAAACCGTCTAGCCGCCGCTGCCGCTGGATCCGCCGCTGCTGTTGGGCGCACCAACCTCGGGTCGGCTGGCGTTGCCGCCCGCGGCCGAACTGCTGCTGAACGCGTCTACGCCGGTCCCACCTGGAGATTCCGTGAAATCCTCCGCGCCACCCGTGTTGTTGGGCTGATTTGAGATGATGGATCCCGTCGCCGCAGGCTCGCGATAAGACGATCCTTGCGCCAGAGCCGGTCCTGCCGCGGTCAAGGCCGCGATCGCGAGGAGCAGTCGCTTCATGGGAGATCCTATCGATTCAGGAAGCACCGGCAGCGGCCGCCCCCATCCGAACGGCGGGCGGACGCATCCGGTTGAGGCGGCGGGTTTGACGAGTCCGCGGACTCTATTGCCGGAGACTGCAGCGGGCCGACCGTGCGAATTCCCGCCCTTGATGAAGCTCTCCCAGTCCGCGAGGTTCCGCACCGCGGAGGCTTTCGATGCGAAATGCTTTCGTCTTTCGGTAAATTCCGGCTCTGTATTGCTGTTTTCTATCAAAAGACAAATCAAAAAGACGATCCAATCCAATTTATGTTGAGGCCTCGACCTGGGGCCGGGAGCCATGTTGCATCGCCGAACCCCAAGGAGGCCCGACGTGACAACCATTCCTCAGCTTGATCAGAACGAATTGAGCATCCTACAGCGCCTGGTGACAGACTTGGTGACAAAACAACTCGGTCACGCGACCGCAGGCCATGTGGATATGATTGCTCGGTTGCAGCACCTGGAACAGGCCGCGTGGACAACGAGCGCCGATCGCCAGACCCTCCAGGTGATCACCTCCGGCCGACGACTGCTCGGAGACGCGAGCGACCTCACGCCGGATGCGCTGAAGCGTCGACCGGTGCGGAAGCGCCCGGCAGATCGTTCATACGCTCTCCGGCACGCCTGAACCGTCTGGGATACCGCGACGGGTGAACAGCCGCCCTGATGGCGGCGGGACACGGATGGCTTCCGCGGACGGCCCCGGCCGGTGGTCGGAAGCCCGCGGTATCGATCATTGCCTGTCCGCGCTTCGCCATCCGAGCGGCGCCGCCCCAGGGCGGGAGCGCGCGCGGGGGCGTTCAGACGCCGCAACGGGAGATCGGCAACGGACTGCGACAGTGAGCGTGAACGGCGCCCGTTCCTCGCAGAAGCAGAGTCGGGCGACACATCCGGCTGGTCGGAAAGACCTTCGTCACGAAGGGCGCGTGACCCGCTCTCTCACCCGACCACAGCCGGAGCCCGGTGGGGCCGATGGCCCGCAGCCGTGCAGCTAGGGGCCTGTCGTGCCGCGGTCCCCTCAGAGGCCGCGCAGGTCGTTACGGGCAGGAATGGCGCTGACCATCGTTGCCCAGATAGGTGCCGCTCCGACGGTCGTACGACCGGAAACGCTGAACGCAGTAGCTGACCGAGTCGCCGGCAGGCGCCACCTCCGTCTCGACGGCACCGTAACCCTGCCCGTATCCGGCTGGGGCATAGCCACCCCCGTAACCGCCGTAACCGGCAGGCGCGTAGTCCCCGCCATAATATCCGTCGTCGAATCCGCCGTAACCATAGCCCAATCCAGCTCCAGCGAGGCCGAGACCGACGCCCAGCCCCAGGCCGCCATAGCCAAAGCCATAGCCGCGTCGGCCGTAGCCCCGCCCGCCGAACCCTCTGCTGCCAGCGAAGCCTGTTCCGCGGATTCCACCGCCCCCGAGGCCCCCGCGTCCACCGAAGCCGCCACCCGCGAGTGCGCCGCCACCGAAGCGATTGCCGCCGAGCCCGCCTCCGAAGCCGCGACCTGCTACGCCACCCCGGAAGCCGCCACCGCCGAACCCGCCCCCGTGGAACCCACCGCCTCCGAAGCCGCCGCCGCGGAACCCGCCCCCACCGAAGCCGCCGCGCGCATCAGCGCTCGCCGGAAGTATCACCAGCGTCCCGAGGACGACGGCGGCCGTCAGGATTGTCTGTTTCATCGTTTCCTGCCAATCGAAGATAAATATTTCTTCCGATCCGACAACGCGCCGGCGGGCAAATAGGTCATGCTACATTATGTCCATATTCAGATGAGCAATATTAATACGGCAAGCCGAAACCATCTTTCGGCACGGCGCCGGGCTCTCGCCGCACGGCGAAACCGTCTGCATGGAATGTCCTGTGACGGGCGCGTCGTCCGAATGCCTCAGGTCGCCCGCCCTGTCTCCGCGACCTCGTCCAACGCGCGCACCAGAGGACGTTCCATGTGTCGAGGCTTGCGAGCCGAGGCCGGGACGCGGGTGATGGCTATGCCTCCGGGGCGAAGCCGACCCTGAACCGGCCGATCGCAGAAGCAACCACTGAATTACGATGCTGCTATCGACATAACTTACCATCAAATGATGGAACTACGATAGGTTAAATCCGTCATACGGCGCAGAAAAAAGCCTATCGAACGCGCACTCGACCATGATCTGGACAATCTTCGATCTGTTCCTCAGATCTGCCGATAATAACGTGGTCTAAAGGCTAAATTTTTGGCTGCTTACACCCTCAGACGCAGGCCTGTCCCGCGTTTCGTGCCGCAAGGCAACAAGACGACGAGGCGAGGATTGTCCCGATGCTACCCTCGCATCGACCGGTGAGGGACGGCATCGGATTATGCGCTCGCCGAGCGGATCCCGGATGCTGCCGACCCTTGGAAAGTCCGTTCGCCGATGCGCCTCGTCCTGGCCACCCTCACTATCCTGACCGCCGCCTTCGCGCCTTTGCCGGCGCTGGCATCGTCCGGCGCCGAGCGAATCGGTACCATCGAACGGCGTCTCGATCGCGCCGGTGCCGTCCAGGCGATCGGCCTGCAAGCAGGACTCATCCTTCGGACCGGATCAGCCGGGGGCATGCAGGCTACCCGCGATGCCCCGAACGATCCCGCCCGGGTCTCGACGGCCGAGGGCGTCGGGCACGCCAGCAGCCTCATCGTCCATTGCGCCGACGCGGATCGGCGCGGCGACAGGCGGTCCTGCGAGAACACCAGGCACGCCGTGAAAGGCGTGCTCGGTGCGTCGTCGTAGCCCGACCCGATTGCCGCAGGTTCAGCCACCCACGAGAGCACCCCAATGAGTCAGTCCCTTGGGACAGCCCTGACACGCCCGTCGGGGCTGGCCATCGACCGGCCGCGCGCGCTGGCGCGCCGGTTCGGCAACGCCGCCGGAAGCCGGGCCTACGACCTGTTCGTTCCGTCCGGATATGCAGGGACACCGCTTCCGCTGGTGGTGATGCTGCACGGTTGTTCGCAGACGTCGCGCGACTTCGCCATCGGTACGGGAATGGACGCTATGGCGGAGGCGCAGGGCTTCCTCGTCGCCTATCCCGACCAGCCACGGTCGGCCAACTTCGCCAAGAGCTGGAACTGGTTCAGGGATGAGGACCAGAGACGCGGCCGGGGCGAGCCGTCAATCATCGCCGGTCTGACGCGCGCGATCATGGCCGAGTTCTCCGTCGATCCGTCGCGGGTCTATGTCGCCGGCCTGTCCTCGGGCGGTGCGGCCGCCGCGGTGATGGCGATGATGTACCCGGACCTCTACGCAGCGGTCGGCATCCATTCTGGATTGGCGTGCGGTTCGGCCGGCTCGATGTCGGCCGCCATCGCCACGATGCGGCGGGGTGCCTTGCTCCGGCCGGTACAGGCCGCGCATCCCGTGCCGACCATCGTTTTCCACGGAGACAGGGACACGACCGTCTCGCCGGTCAACGGCGATCAGGCGCTCGCCCAGGCGCAGCCCGAGGGACGACTGACCGTTACCACCGTCGCGGGACGCTCGAAGGGCGGGATGGCATATACGCGGAGGGTCCTGACCGAACCGGACAGCCAGTGGTCTTCGGAGCACTGGGTCCTGCACGGCGCCGGCCATGCCTGGGCCGGCGGCCACCCGGCCGGCTCGCACACCGATCCGACCGGTCCGGATGCCAGTGGCGAGATGCTGCGCTTCTTCCTGTCGCACGCGAAGAACCGTCGAGCGCACCGCCACTGACGTTCTTGGCGGATGTGCCAGACCCGGCGGGTTCTTGAGGAGCGCGCCTCAGGCGACCTTCCTGTCCAAGTTTTCGACTGATGGGCCGGCTCGGGCCGGAGGCGAGGGCGGTCAAGGTGCGGCTTCGGGCGGGCTGGCACAAACCGTCGCTTCGTGCGGAGGGGACCCGGCGGACCGACCGTTGCAGACGGTGCGGGATGAGGAACGAGCCGGGCCCCAATGCGGTTCATCGTTGAATGGAAACCTATGTCCTCGTCGTCGCCGGGTTCGGTGTCCTGGTGCTTCTGACGGCATGGCTGCCGATGGTGCTCCGGGCCCTTCCTCTGTCCCTGCCCATCTGCTGCGTCGGGATCGGGGCCGCACTGTCCGCCATCCCGGCTGTAGCCGCCATCACACCCCATCCGAGCCTGCATCTGAAGCTCATCGAGCATGCGACCGAGGCGGTCGTCGTCATCTCGTTGATGGGCGCGGGCCTCAAGATCGACCGGCTCATCGGCTGGAAGCGCTGGGCTGTGACGTGGCGCCTGCTCGGCATCGCCATGCCGCTGACCATCCTCGCCCTGACGGCTTTGGCATCGACCCTGCTGGGACTCGGGCTTGCCGCCGCGCTTCTGCTGGGTTCATCCCTGGCACCCACCGATCCGGTCCTCGCGTCCGACGTTCAGGTCGGTCACCCGGCCGAGGATCACGAGGACGAGCCGCGCTTCGCCCTGACTTCCGAGGCCGGGCTCAACGACGGCCTCGCCTTTCCTTTCGTGAACCTGGCCATCGCGCTCGCCGCAAGCGGCGGATTGGCCGGCTTGTCCTGGTCGCACTGGTTCGCGGTGGATGTCCTCTGGAAGATCGCCGTGGGTGCCGTGCTGGGCGCGATCATCGGCCGGGCCCTCGGCTGGCTGACCTTTCACCTCCCGAACCTGTCGAAGCTGTCCCGAACCGGTGACGGCTTCGTGGCCCTGGGTGTGACCTGCCTCGCCTACGGCATCGTCGAAGCCGCAGACGGCTACGGCTTCATCGGCGTGTTCGCCGCGGCCCTGGCCCTTCGCTCCTCGAGCCGGGGCCATGGTTATCATCGCAAGATGCACGACTACGCCGAGGAACTCGAACGCCTCCTGATGATGGTGCTCCTCGTCGGCTTCGGCGCCGTGCTCATCGGCGGCGGCTTACTCGAGGCTCTCACCTGGCAAGCCGCTCTGTTTGCCCTGATCGCACTTCTGGTCGTCCGTCCTCTGAGCGGATGGATCGGCATGCTGGGCAGCGACCGAGCCCTTGAGGAGCGCGCAGTCGTGAGCTTCTTCGGCATCCGGGGGCTCGGGACCGTCTACTATCTCGCCTTTGCCTGCGGACAGGCCACGTTCGAGCGCGCGGACCTTCTCTGGGCCACAGCCGGCCTGACGGTTCTGATCTCGATCCTGATGCATGGCGTCACCGTCACGCCGACGCTGCGTTTGGTGGACCGAAGGATGGGACGGGGGACGGAGAGCTCACAGCTCGGCTTGGTGTTCACGGCACCCCCACCCTGAAGCGGCCTCGGAACCAAACCGTTTCCCGAGCCCTCCAGTCATGAACCGCGCCGGGTTTTCCGGAGGCTCCAACGCCCGGGAGATTGGAGCCAGGACGCCGAATATTACGCCCGTTCGCCGAGGTTCGCGAGCGGGCGGTCCGGCCGGTCCGGGAGCATGAGGGCGAGCACGTCTTGCAATGGGCTGCATCCGGTCGATCGACCCATCGATGGCCCACGCCCATGCAGCGCGGCCGGCCGATCCGAAGCGGCTGCCGGCCCGAGCCGAAGGAGACGCGCGGTGGCGCGCGGCACGATGGCCCGGCCGATGCGGGGGAGGGGCCTGACCGGCGTCGTCCGACGGCGCAGGATCCGCACCACCGGTCCCGATCCGGCGGGGCCTCGTCTGCTTCTCCGCCCGCGGGTCGCAGCGATCCTTGGACGCTATCAGTTTCGCCACTCTCGAACGGGTCGATCGGTTCTACCACCGGCGGCGGCTCGAACTGGTCGACCTCCGGGAAACACGGCGTGGCTCAGAAGGAACGGAGCTTTGAGCGTTTGGCCCGTCGGCTAAAGCGCCGAGGGGCCGCGAATCCAACGCGGCAGCTCTTCGCCCATACCCGGCATTCGATCAGAGCACGCTGACGCGGTTCCGGACCGGCAACAGAAGGCGAGCTCTTTGCATCCTGTGATCCGAGGCTTGCTGTTGCACGACCGGAGCGCCGGGCCGTGTCAGTCACCGGATCGGCACGATCATGCGGAAATGGAGACCGGCATCGTCGATGGTCCGCTGGAACTGACCGGCCAAGCTGCGTTCGATGGTCTGCGTGAGGAGCCGCGATCCAAAGCCGGTGCCGTCGGCCTTGGCGGGGCCTGACGGCGCCGCGCCTTCGGTCCAGTCGAGGGTCAGGGCGTGATCGACGACACGTCCGACTAGGTTCAGGGTGCCTCCGTTGGCGAGCGCGCCATACTTGGCCGAATTGGTGGCGAGTTCGTGGAAGATCATCGCGTAGTCGTCGACCCTGTCGGGGGCTGCCACGGCGGCGTCCTCGATATCGACCGCGATGTTAACGCCCTGCAGGTACGGCGACAGGATACGCGCGGCGAGGTCTCGCAGCCGCACGTCGCCCTGCTCGAGCCCGTGCGACCGCGTCGCCAGAGTGGTCGCCTCGTGTAGGACGTGGAACCGCCGCGACAAATCCTCGGCGAAGCTGGCGGTGGACTCGGCCTCCCGGGCGACGATGTTGGTCAGCGCGCGGGCGACGGTGAACATGTTCGATACCCGGTGCGCCAGTTCCAGGGTCATCAGCCGCTCGGCCTCCTCGGCACGCTTGCGGTCGGTGATGTCGAGGAAGATGGCCTGGATCCACGCGCCGACCCGGCCCTCGTCCCCGCCGATGCCGCGGGCAGAGATCCAGCGGACGTCCGGGTCTTCCCCGATGCGGAAGTCGAAACTGTAGGCCTTCGGGCTGGTCGCGCTCGCGAACCAGTCGAGCATCATCTTGGGTCTGTCCTCGACATTCACCTTGGCGAACAACGCGTCGATGCTCACCACCGGCTCCGTGGTGCCCCAGAAGGCCATGCAGAGGCCGTCGAGCCGGGCGAGGCGCGCCTCCGGGGCCCAAGCCCACATCCCGACGCCGCCCCGGTGGATGGCCGCAGTGAAGCTGGCGAGCGTCCATTCGTCGCCGGTCAGATCCGTGCCCTCGACCATGCTGCTTCCCAAACCGCACCTGAAGTCCTTGGCAGGCGCATCGCTACCGTGACGGTACGAAACGCTCCCCCGAGGCCTTTGCTCCAGACCCGATCACGCCCGTCGAACGGGAGTCACAGGCCGCCCTTCCTGGGATCCACCAGCCGTCCGTCCGCGACACGCGTCGTGAAACCACGGGCGTCGAAATAAGCCAGCACCGGCATGGTCATGTTCCGACTGATCCCCGTCGCCTCGCGGAAGCGGCCGACCGTCAGGAGCGCCTGCGGATGGTCCGCCGCCACCGCGCATGCTCGCGCCGTCAACTCGGCAAGGACGCCCGGCAGCACGTAGTAATGCCCGGATATGCGCCGCAGCCATCCGAGCCGGCCGAACCTGTCGAGATGCGGCCGCAGGGTTTCCGGCTCCCGACCCACCTGTTCCGCGAGGTCCGCGAGGCGCGGTTGATCGAGACCAGCCGCCTCCAGGCGGATCCTGACCGCCTCGTAGAGGGCGGCCTCCGGCGGGGCAAGGCGGACTTCGTGGCCGGGCAGGTGGTAGAGATGCTCCCGCCGAAGAATACGGGCGTCCATGAGCAGCCGATCGAGGGCAACCCGCAGAGCGGGACGCTCCGGCAGCGCCACAGGCGCGCCGATCTCCTCGGCCGACAGGCCGGGATTGTCCGGCTCCGACCGGTGTGCGGCGTCGAGACGTGCGACCACGGTTTCGCCGAGTGCTGCGATCCGCGCGCCGGCGAATCCCCGCAATCCGGCCGGCCCCGCTATCGCGACGACGCCGTGCGCGCACGTCAAGGCTTCCAGGGCGGGCCTCGGGATATTCCGCACGCGGGCGAAATGGTCGAGGTCGGCTCCTGCCTCGCTCACGTCGAGGAGGCCGGTGAGCGCCGCAGCATGATCCGGGGTGTCCAGCGCCGCGACCACCGCGCGTCGCCCCGGCGCCCAGGCCCCCCGGCGGGGTCCCTCGATGTCGATGACCCGGCCGCCGCCGAGCGTGCGGGCGGCGGACGCGTCGCGTAGCACAAAGCGGTCGCCGTGCAGCGCGCCGAGGCTGCCGTCGAGGGCGATCCGTGCGTGCGCCGCCGCGCCGGGCTCGACCGCGATTCCGGGTGACAGGAGCACCCGTCCGGTCACGGACGCCGCCCCATGATGGATGTGGACGGGCGTGCGGTGACGCAGCGGACGCGCCTCGCCCGGCAGGACGCGCAGCGCCACGTCGAGATGGCTGGCGGGGCCGTGGAGTTGCGGCGCCAGGATCCAGTCACCCCGGTGGATACCCGCGCGGGACAGGCGGGGACCGGACAGGTTGAGGGCGCAGCGCTGACCGGCCTCTGCGACATCACACGGTTCGTTGCCGGCGCGCAGGCCCCGCACCCGCGCCTCGAACCCGCTGGGGGATACGACGAGATGATCGCCGACCCGGACGGCGCCGGCATGGATCGCCCCCGTGACGACGAGGCCGGCGCCGACGACAGTGAAACAGCGGTCGACCGCGAGCCGGAACTCTGTCCCGGCGGCCCCAGGGGACGGGCTGGCTGCAGCCTCTTCCAGGTACCGGGCGAGGTCGGCGATGCCGGTCCCGCGCAGCGCCGAGCAGGCGATCATGGGCGCTTGGACGGGCGCTTGGACGGGCGCTTGGAGCGGCGCGTTGCCGGGTGCGTGCGCGAGGCCGGTGCCGGAGAGCGCGACGCGGACCTGCGCCTCGACTTCGGACAGGCGACGGTCGTCGACCCGATCGCTCTTGGTGATGGCGACGACCGCCCGGCGCAGGCCGAGCAAGTCGAGGATCGCGATGTGCTCGCGGGTCTGAGGCATCACGCCATCGTCGGCTGCGACGACAATCAGCGCGAAGTCGACGCCCGTGGCGCCGGCCACCATCGTACGCACCAGCCGCTCGTGACCAGGCACGTCCACGAAGCCGACGGTTCGGGTCCCAAGACGCGTGTAGGCGAAGCCCAGATCGACGGTTATGCCGCGGGCCTTCTCCTCCGGCAGACGGTCGGCGTCGATCCCGGTGAGCGCCTTCACCAGAGCCGTCTTGCCGTGGTCGATATGGCCGGCGGTGACGACGATCACGCTGTGCTCGCTCCGGATCAGAAACACTTTCCTGGGGTGGCGGCGCAGGAAGCCCCGCGCCGCCTGCCGCTTCAACCCTTGATCCGGGTCTCAGCGAGTTCCGACATGCAGGTGTCGTAGGGCGTGAACGCCACGCGGTCCGACACGGCGAACAGCGTGTAGGGCGCGTACAGGAACAGGGCCTTGGCCTGGTCCTGCAGGTAGCGCTCGACCGCCCGCACCACCTCCTCCTGCTGCGGCTCGTGCGGCGTGTGCAGGAGCTTGTCGTAGAGGGCGTCGAAGTCCAGATCCTCCGGACCCTGGCGCAGGGTCGCGTCCTTCCCGAAGAACTCGCGGTGGACGCAGGCCACCGGATATTGCGGCGTCCAGTCGAAGTACCATTCGAGCTTGACGTCGAACTCCTCCGGCGGCTCCTCCTTGGCACTGACGAACCGGCAGCCGAGCCCGATCTTCGCGAGGCACTGCCCGATCGCCGCGACCACGCCCTCCCAGGCCGGCGAGGCGACGAACACGAGCTGCCGCCCCCCGATCCCGGCAGCCTCGAGGGCGCGCTTGGCGGCCTCGGGATCGTGCGGGAACGGCTTCATCTCCGGATCCGCCCCGTAACGGCCGGGCTGGATGAATGCCGGGATGACCGTGCCGTATCCGTGCGCGCCCTGGTGGAGCACGAACTCGCGGTCGATGGCGAGGTTCAAGGCCCGGCGGGCCTCCGGGTTGCGCCAAGGTGAGTCCGGACGATCCTCGTTGAAAACGCCCGTCAGGATCGTCTTCGCCTTCTTCGTCTGGATCTTTCCATGCTCGCTCGCCGGGAAGGCGTGCGCCTCGTCCGGCGTCAGATCGAAGACCACGTCGACCCGGCCGTCACCGGCCGCCACCGACTTGATGCCCTCCGCCTTGCCGATCACGTTGTCGTAGATGATCCGGACCGTCGGCTTGCGGTCGGGATTCCAGTAGGTCTCGTTGGGCTCCATGACCACGCGGTCGGAGCGCGAGTCGATCAGCGAGACGCCTTCGGTAAGCACGAACGGGCCAGTCCCCCACGGACCAGGCGCGTCGATCACTCACCAATGGCCTTCGGCCGATCCCGTCTTCGGGTCGACGAAACCCCATTCGTTCCAGAAACGTGTCGAGGGCAGATGCATGCCCCGCAGCTTCATCAGTGCTGCGGAGTCGCCGCCGGGGAAGCGCATCCGCACGGTCCGGTCGTCTACAACCTCGCAGGTGACGTCCCGGGCGAAATTCAGGAAGGCGCCCGGCGGGTGCGGGTTGGTCCATTCCTGGACCTTGTCGAAGCCGAGCTTGAACATGCCGGCGTTGAAGGGCTCGCCATCCTGATAGACGGCCTGCCGCATGGTGAGTTCGAGCGTCTCGCTGTCGAGCCAGCGCCAGGACTCCGCGAGGCTCGGCTGGCCGATGCCGTCGTGGTCGACGCGGTTGGCCTCCTCCATGGTGTTCCACGTGATGGAGAGCCAGTTGACCGGCGACGGATCGACCACCGTCACCGTGTTGTGGGGTCCAAAGGGCTGTCCGCCGACCGGATCCCCCGTCGCATGTGCGTCCATGTCTCCTCCTTGTTTCCATGCTCCGCATCGCGTGCGGGCACCGTCCGGAACGGTTCGAGCCGGATCAGGGGAAAGATAGCGCGCTACCGCATTGCCCTCAATCGATCCGCTTATACCAAATGGCTGGCTCGCCGCTCTGTAGAGGAGGGCAGGTGTCTTAGGCCGGTTTCCGGCTTCGCGCGCTTAGCCGATTCTGGCGGCCGCGATGTGACCGGGCTGAGAAGACGGCGACGGCTGTCCGCAGGGCCGACATGCGTCAGTAGGGGCGCACACATGTTTCCGGCGACTCTTCTTCGGTACAGACCAACGGTTCTGCGCGAGCTTCCACCCCGACACAGAACGCGGGAAAGTGTCTCCGTCGGCTAGAGCGGCGTGGATCCGCTTTGGAGAAACCGATCGAAGCGGACACTTCATGAACAAATTTCGGTTCTCTCTACGATAACTGTACCCCGCGGGGCTGAACTCGAGAGTTACGTTGAATGTTGTGTTTCGGCGTGCAACTCTGACTCTGATGCACTTTCGCTGCTCATCCAGGCCTTGGGCCAGCGATCGTGGCCGCACCACCTCAGCATAGCTGCCGCGGTCGCAGGGACTGATCTGGATCGAGGCGGTCTCCTTCAGCCAAGTCTGCCCGGCAGCCGACCGCGGCCCGGAAGAGGTCCATGACCACGATGTCGATGGGCTCCCCGGTGGCCGACGGGCCTTGGACCTCGCCGGTTTGTCTGCCCTGGAAACGCGGCCACCCTCGACGACAGGCCACCACGCAGGTCTGCGGCAAGCGTGCGGATACCCGCGGGGCCGCGCACCTCGAAGTCGAGGCTCGGGTCGGGTCAACGAGATCAGGTGCGATGTTGCCATCCCACCGAATCTCGTTGCGGTCGCGGACGCTTCAAAAAAGGCGCGGACGAGCCGCGCCCTATCATCCATCATCAGCGCAGCGCGCCGGGCTCGTGGATCGGGCAGCGGTTGAAGCGCTCGCGGAACTCGGCCGAATGCCGGTAGGGGGCGTTGCGGGCGCGGTTCACGTTGCCGAGCGGCCGATGCGCGGCGAGCCCGGTCCAGACGCTGAAGCGCATCTCCTCATCGACCGCCTGGACCCTGTCCGGGTGCCAGCTGTCCTGCGGCTGGACACGGACGACGCCGACCCGCTGGAACGGTGCCTCGTCCTCCTTCCACTCCACCGTCGGATCTTCGACCGGCTGGCGTTCGAGGTCGCGGCAGAGTTGCACGCGGAACTCCCATTCCCCGGCGATGCCGGCCATCTCGGACTGGACCGTCTCGCGGATGGCGTTCGGGCGGCCGGAAGCGTCGATCTCGGTGCCGGTGAGGGCGGTCAGCGCCGGGGCGACGGGGACCAGCGAGAACTTCGCGATATAGTCGCCGTACCGGAACGGGGTCAGGCTGTTATAGGTCTCGCCGAGCGGATCGACGTTGGGGGCTCCGCCGAGGGAGCCGATGGTGGGGCTGTCGATACCGACCGCGTGGAGGGCTTTGTTGACCCCGCGCAGCACGGTGGAGGCGGCGACCTTCAGCCCCTCCACCCGGTCGGTCGTGCCGGCGAGAAGCTTCAGGCTGCCGAGGAATTTCTCGGCGTTCGGCGCCTGGAACACCGTGCCGTTGACCATGATGAAGTTCTGCGTTGTCCCCTCCGCATCCGGGAGACGCTCGCCTTCGACGTCGAGGACCTTCAAGGCAATGCCCCTGGGTAGGGAGACGGCGTCAGGCAGGATGTCACCGGCGTTGGTCGACATCCGCATGTAGACCTTGTGCTCGCCCGCTCGAGCGAACAGGCCCTGGGCCAATTCGGGGGGCAAGTCCGCATCGATCGTCAGCGTACCTTCGAGGATGCCGTGCGATTTGGCGTGGACCGAGCGCACCGCGTGCCCGGAATCCTCCGCGACCCTGGTCAGGATCTTGTCGAAGGCTGCGTTCAGCTGTTCGATGATCTGCCCTTCGTCTGGCCTCAACGCCTCGACATCGGGACTGTATCGCACGGGTGGTTGCACGGTCTGTCTCCTGCTGTCTCCTGGCGACGGCCGAGAGAGAACAGCCACGGGTAGCTGACGTTCCGGATTGCGCGATATTCAATCGCCCATGAACGAACTATGGAACGTCCGCCGGGCGGATGGCTTATCGGCGGCGCGGCTTGCCAATTCGCGCCGGAGCTATCGCCTTGCGCCTGCCTCCCATTCCCCCGAGTGAGCTCAACGACGAGCAGCGCGATCTCTACGACACGCTCAGGGCCGGCATCGCAAAGCAGTTCCAGGGATTCCAGACGGCCAGGGCGGACGGTGCGCTCCTCGGCGCGTTCAACCCCTGGCTCCACGAGCCCCGGATCGGCCGAGCGGTTTGGGAACTGACCGAGGCGGTCTCAGCCTGCGGCGCCCTGCCGGACAACGCACGACAGGTTGCCATCCTGGCCACTGGCGCCCGGTTCAAGGCCGCCTTCGAACTCTACGCCCATGTCAGGATCGCCCGCGACAAAGGCTTGGCCCCGGACAAGATCGCCACCATCACGGCCGGTCAGCGCCCCGCGGACCTCTCGCCCAACGAAGCGGCCGTTTACGACGCGGCCACCGCGCTCAACGCCGGCGGCGTGTTGCCGGGGCCTGTCTACGCCCGTGTCCAGGCGGCCTTTGGACCCCGGGGCATCGCCGAGTTGATCCACCTCGTCGGCCTCTACGCGATGGTGTGCACGACGCTTAACGGCTTCAACGTCCCCATCCCGGACCAGCAGGTCGATCCCGCGCCCTGACTTCGGCCTTCGTCAAACACTTCCAGAGGCGAGCCACACGCCGAGGAGATGCTCATGACCTACCTTCGCTATGCCCCCGACATCGAGACGCCGGCGCCGGACGAGCAGACGTCCATCGACGGCATCATCCAGGGGATGACCCAGCAATCGCAAGTCGTGGAGAAGCGCCAGCACCACGCGGTGCGCGCGAGCCACGCCAAGAGCTCGGCCTGCGTCGTCGGCGAGTTGGACATCCCGGAGGGCCTGCCGCCCGAACTCGCGCAGGGTCTGTTCGCCAGGCCGGGGACACACAAGGTAGCCGTGCGCTTCGCCCAGGGGCCGGGCGAGACCCTGGGCGACCGGGTGTCCACCCATCGCGGCATGTCGATCAAGGTGTTCGGAGTGACGGGCGAGAAGCTGCCCGGCCACGACGTCGACACCCAGGACTTCGTGCTCGCGACCGGCACGACCTTTCCGTCCGGTACGGCAGCGGGTTTCCTGCGTGACGGCACGGTGATCGGCAAGGCGACCGGACTGCCCGAGGGTGTGAAGAGTGCGGTCGCTGCCACCGCACGCAACCTCAACCGGATGTTGCATGCCTTCGGCACGGAGAGCGCCATGGCCGACTTTCTCGGCCATCCCTACAGCCATCCGCTCGCCGACAGCTACTTCAGCCAAGCCCCGATGCGGTTTGGCGACTACGTCGCCAAGCTCGGCGCGGTCCCGGCTTCGCAGGCGCAGTGGGACTTGGCCGAATGGCGGCTCGACCCGCACGGTGACGAGGACGGTTTCCGCCATGCAGCCGCGGCGTTCTTCCGCGACCACGAAGTGGTCTACGAACTGAAGGCGCAGCTTTGGGCCGATGCCGAACGCCAGCCCATCGAGGATGCCTCGGTGGACTGGCCGGTCGCGATCAGCCCGTACCGCACGGTGGCGACGCTCCGGCTGCCGCGCCAGGATGCCTATTCCCCCGAGCGGGTGCGCTACTTCGATGAGGTGATGACCTTTGGGCCCGCGCACAGCCTCTCGGAACACCGTCCGCTCGGTTCGGTGATGCGGGCACGGCTCCAGGTCTATCGGGCCCTCAGCGATTTCCGACATCGCGCGAACGGTGTCACCGCCGAGAACACGGCCACGCCGGACAGCATCCCGGCTTGAGCACTTGCCGCCATGCCGGAACGCGGGGTCGCGTTAGCAGTGAGTCTGCATTGAGAAGCATGGGTGCCTGAGTTGCCCATCCGCAAATCAGCGACCATTCGGTGGAGCTGGGTTCACCGAATACCTGCTTTCAGGATGCTTGCTTCTTCAACGGAATGACTGGGTTGCGTCGGGAGAGATCGTCCGCCTTTATGGCGAGCCTTTTCCGAACCAGACGTAACGCTTACAAACTGACTACGTCACGCCGGTAGGCCGGCGCGCGCAGGACTGTATGGTCCCGGAATGTGGTGTGACGGATCGAGCTTGAAGCGTTTGGGCTGTTTGGTCCAGACCTGAAGGACATGCTCGTAGGGCGTGAGGCCACGCAGGGTCTTCAGCCGAGGGGCATGGTTGTAGGCGTCGACGAACAGCTGCAGGTGCGCCCGGAGCTGTTCGTGCGTGTCGTAGTGGTAGCGCTTGACCGTAGCGTCCTTGATGGTGCGGTTCATCCGCTCGACTTGACCGTTATCCGGTATGTACCTGTGCGGTGCCTTCTCGTTCCGCTGTTCTCCCCGGAGAACGGCATTATGGTGAGCCCATCTGGGACGCGGGGCACCGGGAGCACGAAGGTGCGGGCAGGCCGTCGATAGACAGTGGGCTGAGAGCCCGAACTCGTTACATGGCCGCCCCTTGCGACTTTCCCGGATGCGCTGCGAGCGCGGATCAGTAGGTGTCGTGTTGCCCGCCAGCTCCCGTTTTTGTCGACGAACCATCATGGGGAGTGGGCATGCGGATTATCGGACTGGATATTCACCGCGCCTTCGCGGAAGCGGTAGCGTGGGATGATGGCAAGCTGAGGCGGCTGGGTCGCGTCGACATGCGTCGCGATCTTCTGACCGCCTTCGCTGAGCAACTTTCGGCGGATGACGTCGTGGTCGTTGAGGCCACTGGCAATGCCTCGGCCGTTGTGGCGGTTCTCGCGCCGCACGTGAAGAAGGTGGTGATCGCCAACCCGATGCAGGTGCGGATGATCGCGCATGCCAAGATCAAGACCGACACGATCGACGCCGGCGTGCTGGCGCAGCTCTACGCGAGCGGGTTCCTGCCGGAGGTGTGGGTTCCAGACGAGCCGACCCAGGCGCTGCGCCGGCAGGTTACCCGCCGCAACCAGATCGTCCGGCAGCGATCCCGGCTAAAAAACATCATCCAGTCGATCCTGCACAGCCACCTGATCCCATCCTGTCCCCACGCCGACCTCTGCGGGGCCAAGGGCCGGGCCTGGCTCGTCGAACAGGTCGTGCCAGAGGACGAACGGCTCGCGATCGAGCGGCACCTGCGCGAGTTTGACAGGCTTGGCGAGGACCTGAAGGTCATCGAGCGCGATCTCGCCCGTTCGGCCCTCACTGACGAAAGCGTCAAGCGACTGATGACGGTCCCCGGCATCGACATGGTGGTGGCGCTTGCGTTGACAGCGGCCATCGGCGAGGTGACCCGCTTCGACGAGCCGCAAAAGCTTGTCAGCTACCTCGGTCTGAACCCGAGCGTGCGGCAATCAGGACCGGGACCCGCGCACCACGGCCGGATCACCAAGCAGGGTCGCGGTCACGCCCGCGGCATGTTGGTCGAGGCCGCCTGGGCCGCAGCCCGCGCTCCAGGCCCACTCCGAGCCTTTTTCCTGCGGGTCAGGGCGCGACGCGGCCAGCACGTTGCCGCTGTCGCAACCGCCCGCAAGCTCGCGGTCGTGATCTGGCATCTTTTGACCAAGAGCGAGAGCTACGTCTGGGCCCGCCCCTCGCTTCACGCGAAGAAGCTTCGCGATCTTGAGCTGAGGGCCGGCTACAAGGCGGCTCGCGGTCAGAAGGGGGCAGCTCACGCCTACAACAGCAAGAGCCACCGCGATGGGGAGCGGCGCTGGGTCGAACAGGCTGAGACGGTCTACGCCCGCTTCGTGACGGGCTGGAATCCGCAAGGGCCCAAGAAGGTGCGCACGGGCGCCGCAACTGAGGTGCGCCGATAGAGGCTGCGCGGCAGGGCTCCCACCTCACGCCCTGCTCTTCGCCACGCGGTCGCCCGTGCGCCAGCCGAAAATAGCGCAGATCTACGAAGAAAGCTCTTGTCGATTACATCAGTGGTCCAGGGATGGTTGGGTTTGGTCAGGCAATGCGCGATGTCGTGCTCATGGCAGACGCGGTCGAACATGTGCCGGCTGTAGAGGGCAGTCGGGCCTGAGCGGTTGCGCGGGGCATGGCAGAATTGCACCCCGTTGTTGGTCAGCACCGTGTGGATCTTGTACGGCACGAACGCGACCAGCGCGCGGAGGAAGTCTGAAGCGGTGTCGCGGTTGGCCTCCGTCTCCAGCTTGGCGAAAGCCAACTTCGAGGTTCGGTCGATAGCCACAAACAGGTAGAGCTTGGCTTCCTCCGTCCTGACCTCGGCGATGTCGATGTGGACGTAGCCGATGGGGTAATCGGCAAAGCGCTTCTTCTTGGGCTTGTCGCCCTCCATCTCGGGCAGGCGGCTGATGCCGTGCCCCTCAAGGCAACGGTGCAGCGACGAGCGGGTCAGGTGCGGAATCGTGGGCTGCAGGCCGTAGAGGCAGTCGTCCAGCGGCAACAGGGTATGCCAGCGGAAGGCGACGATGGTCGCCTCGTCCTCCAGTGTCAGGACCGTCGACCGAGCTTCTTTCGGCCCCATGGCGGCATCGGCCGTCGACTGCCGTCCGCGCCATTTCTGGATCGTCGTCGGGCTGACGCCGTAGCGCTTGGCCGCCGCTCTCACACTCTCTTGACGTAGCTGTATTGCGCGACGGATCGCCTCCGTCGTGCGGGCGCTGCCGTGGAGAATTTGGCCCATAGCCCATCCCTCACCGCATGGTGGTCAACCGTACCACCACATCGCGGGATCAAACACCTAGCGGGAACACCTCCGCCTCGTAGAGCATCACCCCGTCTCGGTGCGACATCGGCGAAGAACGGCTGTCTTCGAGCCAGACGGTCGTTCACGTCCTGGTCGCTTGCGCACGATGACGTTGCGCGGCATCGCCAGCCCCTTCGTCACCGTCAGCTCGCTGCTGCCATGTAAGCCCCAGCGCTCCGTAAACCGACCTTATGCGACGCTCGATTCGAGTTGGGAGCGTCCGTTTAGAGGGTGCCGTCACAGCCCGTTGAATGGCCGGGATAGGCGCAAGGGCGAACGACCGGTTTTGCGCGCGATGGCGGTCAAGTACGACGGAGACTGGCCGCAAGTGGAAGGTGTGCTTTGAGATAGATCTGCTGTAAAGGCAGACGGGCCCGTCGCCAACCGACTGATGCGCTGAGCGGCACCTTGATTTCATTCAATGCAGTAAATCTGTATATGTCATTTCGCTTATATTTCAAATTTATTTAATAATGTAAGCATAGATAATTATCATAAGCTGATCTATTGTAGTTTTTACATCGATCGAAATCGAAAATAAATAAAACCCGACAATCATAAAATAATTGCGCGATTCAAAGTTCGATCGCGTCGTCGTTGCCTAGAATCCGACAAAAACGTCGCCAGACAAATATTATATTTGGATTTAACAAAACTCAATATCCAGAGTTATTTTATAGTATCAAGGCCGCTCCGATTCGGGGCAATTTTTAAATATACAAAGGTTGACAGCCCGTGGAATCTCCTTCCCGGTTGCTCGCCCCGTCTACGTAACTTTCCGTTGCCCTTTTTCAGGGCCAGGCAACCTAAAATATGCAAAATGCGATCGATCCCCCTTCACAGCGCCCTGAATATGGCTAAGCTTAGATCAGGACGCGGCCACTTCTGAGCCTGGTCTGTAGAGGGTGAGTTGATGCGAGGGCGTTTCTTGTTGTCGGCCGGCGCGGCTGGTGCGATCATCGCACTGGGTCTGGCTCCAGCGCCCTCCCACGCGCAAAGCGCGGGCGCCGTATTCGGCGGCTTGGCTGGAGGCGTCCTCGGCGGCGTCATCGCCGGCTCGATTGCCGCGCAGGCGGCGCGTGAGCGACCCGTCGTCGTTTATGCCCCGCCGCGCCGTACCGTCCGTGTCATCCATGAAGTGCGGCGCGTGCCAGCTCCCCGGCGGAAGGTAGTCCGTGCGAACCGTCAGCCCATGCAGCCCGCCGCCGGCCCGACGGGGGCGCAGGTCGTGAACGCGTCCGCAGATCCCTTCGCCTCGCCGCGGGGCAATGCCACGACCTCGATCAACCAGACGCGCTGAGAGCCACTTCCAGGACGCACGCCGGATCGACGCGCATGTCTCGCATGAAGGTTGCCTTCGCTGTTCTGGCGGTCGTCGGCGGCGTGGCTCACCCCGCCGCGGCCTCGCCCGCACCACCGAAGCTGACGGTCGACAAGAGCTTCGGGAAAGTCGCGGGCTGGTCCATCGGCTACAGCGAGAGCCTCGGCGGCTGCCTGGCGGCGGCGAGCTACGGCGACGGGACCACGCTGTGGTTCGGCTTCAACGGCGCCCGTGGCGCGTCGTACTTGGCCCTCACCAACGCCAAGTGGCGCTCGCTGGAGGTCGGCGGGCAGTACGAGCTCCGGATGATAGCGGGCCGCCAGAAGTGGCAGGGGACATTCACAGGGTTCGAGCGCGGGGACGCGCACGGGCTGTACCAGTCGGGGCTGAAGGAACGCTTCGTGGCCGACCTGTCCGCGTCCGGCAGCATCAACGTGATCTTCCAGGGACGTCAGATCGCCGTCCTGTCCCTCGTCGGATCCACGGAGGCCTTCGACGCCGTCATCGGCTGTCAGAAGGACGTGACGACGGCGGCCGCAAAGGCGGAGCCCGCGCCCGATAGCCCGCGCAAGCGCGAAGCCGGCATGACCAGCACCGGAACCGGCTTCTACGTGTCGGAACGCGGGCATCTGCTGACCAACAACCATGTGGTCGAGGCGTGCTCGGATATCTCTGTGCAGCAGCCCGGCCATACCGCCCTGCGGGCCCGTCTCGTAGCCCGGGACGCCGCCAATGACCTCGCGGTGCTGACCACCGATTTCCCGCAGAAGGCGGTGCCGCCGCTCTCGATTCGCGCGCGGCTCGGCGAGAACGTCTATGTCTACGGCTATCCCCAGAGCAATGTCTTGGCTTCGACCGGCAATTTTACCATCGGCAGCGTGACGGCGACGGCGGGTTCAGGCGACGACACCCGCAAGATTCAGATCTCGGCCCCGGTCCAGCAGGGCAATAGCGGCGGCCCCGCCCTCGATCAGTTCGGCAACGTGATCGGGGTGGTGCAATCGAAGCAGGTCGCGTTCGCCTCAGGCGATGTGCCGCAGAACGTCAACTTCGCAATCAAGTCGACGATCGCCCTCAACTTCCTCGAGGCGAACGGCGTCGAGGCGCCGATAAACGTGCGCATGACTGACCCAATGGACGGAGCCGCGATCGCCGAGAAGGCTCGCGATTTCACGGTCCAGATCACCTGTCATTGAGGCCGGCACGGCCGCAGCCGGATCGACTTGCGGCCGCTGCAGGTTTCGGCGGCGTCGTACCACGATGGGAAGCCCCGGGACGTGTGTGGCTTCCTCGCCATAGCGTGCGGCAAACACTCTGAGTCGCCGTGTACAGGCAGCTGCGCGACCGCTTTAACCACTTGAGATTGTATATGCGTTAACCCGCAAGCGCTTAGGTAGAAGCAGCAATCGTGGTCGAGAGACACTCTAGTGCTAGCCTTGAGCAGATCTAGCAGAAGCAAGCTATTATTCACGACAAATCTTGTGTCCTCCGTGCTGAGCGCTGCGATGTCCTGCGGCGCGTCATCTGCACGCGACGGCGATATGGGTGTGGGGGTTATCCAGTCCTGCGACCATCTGGCGAGCGCTCCGTGGGATCCAGACGCCCCCGACGCACAGCGGACCGTCAACTTCCGGGATCTGCGCGCCAGCGCGGCCGTCGCGGCGTGCCGGGCAGCAATCGCTGAGGCCCCGCGCCTGCGTCGCCTCCACTTCCAGCTCGGACGCGCCTACGACCGGCAGGGCGCAAACCACGATGCCTTCGAGGCCTATCGGCGCGCGGCCGAACTGGGCAGCGGTGCAGCCAAGGTCAATATCGGCATCCTCTATCAACAGGGGCGCCGATTCGAGAAAAGTGATGCCAAGGCGCGCGCTTGGTTCCGCGATGCGGCCGAGACAGGCATTCCGGAAGGGATGTACTGCTACGCGGTCGCCCTCGACAACGGGATCGGTGGCTCTCCGGACGCGGCGGCGGCCAGAGCCTGGTACGTGAAGGCCGCCGAGCGCGGCACCACGAAGGCGCGGGACGCGCTCGTGCGGCTTGAACTCGACGGCTCCGGCACGGGCGTGCGCTGTGATTAGCCGGCGGCCGCAGGCAGCGTGGGCGGTGCGGTCATGACCGGCGCCACGCGCTTCGTCGCCAGCCGGACGCTGACCGGACTCGATGCGGTGCGCCTCGATGACCGGCCGGTCATCGAGGCGTATGACCGGCTGCGGCGGCTCCTGCGCCAGCACGGCGGCGACGCCGCTGCCGAACTCTTCGCCGAACCGGTCATCTCGCGCAGCAACGGGGCGGCCGCGGCACGCGTTGACTGGTACACGAATCTCGAGGGCGCGATCCGGCCGCTCGCCGACCTCGATCCAGACAGTGCAGCCCGCCTCAGGCACCGCCTCGGGGCCGCGCTGGCGGCGCTGGAGCCGGTGCTGCGGGACCGCGAGGCGGGGGCGTTCACGGCGGCGTGCCTCAACCTCGCGGGACCTTCCGCCGTGCTGACGGTCGGGGACGTCCCGCTCCTCGTCGACTGGGGATTGCTTCCTCAGGGATTGGCCGCGGACGAGCGCGGACGCGTGCGCCATCACGCATCAACGCTCGGCGCGGTCGCACCCGAACAACTGCCCTATCCGCCGATCAGCCGTGAGGACTGGGCCGCACGCTTCAAGCCGACGGCTTCAACCAGCCAGGATCTGTCGCCCGGACCACGGCACGGGATCGCTGCGCGGCCGGCCTGGCGCGGCAGCATCGCGCCGGTCGTCGCCGCCGGGACGGCGGCGGCCCTGGTCGCGCTCTCCTACGTGCCGGGCGTGCTGGTCTTCCCACCGCTGCCCCGGGTGGTCTCGGCCGAGTCCAGGGCCTTCCAGACGGCCTGGCTCGACGGCCTTCGCCGCCGGCGCGATGCCCTCGCCGCGGCGGAAGGCTTCGCCTGCCCCCGTCTCCGGACGGAACTTCCGGGCCTGGTTCCGCAGAGCCCTGCGAATGTGCGCCTGCCCGCGGATCCGGCCGCCCCGCCCGCGGCCCGCGCCGCCGTCGAGCCGTCAACGTCGCCGGCAGAATCCGTTCGACCCGGCACGCCGGCTACCGACGGGCTCATCGACCGGCTGGAGCGCAGCACGGTCCTGGTCCTGGCCGGCGACGCGACCGGCTCGGGGTTTTTCATCGCGGACGATCTCGTCGTCACCAATCGCCACGTCGTCGAGGGCGCCGCAACGTTGATGATCGCCGGGCGGCACGCCGGCGTCGTCCCGGCGACCCTGGTGCAGGTCGGCGCTCCGGGTACCCTGACCGACTTCGCCCTGCTGCGGGTCCCGCCGCGCTTCGGGGGGCGGCCCCTCGCCCTCGCGAAGCCGGGCCGGCCGCTGACGCCGGTGGTCGCGGCCGGGTTCCCGGGCCTCTATCTCGGCACCGACCCGACCTTCGCGCGGCTCCGGGACGGAGACGCTGCCGCGAGCCGCGACTTGGTCCCGGTGGTTCAGACCGGCGTGGTCAATCATCTGCAGCGCTACGAAGAGGCCGCAGTGACACTCGTGCTGCACGGTGCTGAGATCGCACCGGGCAATAGCGGCGGCCCGCTCGTCGACTATTGCGGCCGCGTCGTCGGCGTGAACGCCTTCGGCCGCACCGATGACCGGATGCCGGTCACCGCGCGCTACGCCCTTGGCGCCGACGGTCTCGCGGCGTTTCTGGCAGGCGCCGGCGTGACCTCGGCTCTCGATGACCGCCCGTGTGATCTCCAGGCGACGCCCCGCCCTTCAGTGGCTGCCGCGGCGGAGCCGGCCGAGGCTGCCGCAACGACGCCGGCCCAGGCGCCAGCCGCACCGGCGGGTCAGACGGCTCCGCGGCCGGACGCGCGAACCGCCCCTCGGCCGGGGCGCGACGCCCGCCCGCCGGCACGCTGAGGGGCCGTCATCATGCCAGCGACCACAAAGCTCACCGAGACGCCGCGCCTCGGCCTCGACCCGGTCAATCCGAAGCTCGCGCAGCAATACGAGCAGCTCGTCGACCTGTTAGCGCGCCGTCTGAGTCCGGCGCATGCACACCTGTTCGCCGAACCGGTCCCCGTCGCGGTCGCCGGCACTGGACGTCCAGGCTTCGCGTGGTTCGCCGCGGTCGACGGTGACGCGCGGCCCGTGACCGCGCTCGATCCCGTCGCCGCCACGACCCTGCGCGAGACCGCGGCCCGTCTGGTCGCCGAGATCACCGCCTTCGCGGATGGCCTGGAGCGCGAGGGCGAGGCCTCGCGTGACCTTGCCCGTCTGCTGCGGGACGCGCTCGTTGTCCCGGACGCCGACCACCTGTGGTCGGTCGACGGCCAGCCGGTCCTGGTGGCCTGGGGCTACCGGCGCGCCGGCTCGGACGGCCCGGCCGTCGCGCGGGGCGCCGCGATCACGGCGAGCGCCGCGGCGGTGGAAGCGCCGGCCAGCCCCTGGGCGCCGCCGCCGGCGCCGCCTTCCGGCACGGCCGGAGCGCCCGCGCCGCGGCCCGGCGTCCGGCTCGCGCCCACGCGGCGGCCAGGGCTCGCGCCGATCCTCTGGCTCGTCTTCGTGCTGCTCTGCGGCGTCTTGGCGGATCGGCTCCTCCGCGCCTGCGCCGTCGGCAGCGGCGACTGGCCCGCCTGGATGCGCGCGGCGCTGCCCGATCACTGCCCAGCACCGTCGGTGGCCCTCGATCCCGACGGCAGCGCGATCCTCGCGGCGATCCGGACCACGGATGGCGCCGTGCGGGCCGCCGAACTCGCCCTCACGCGCCGGGCGCTCACCTGCGACGCGAGCTGCCCGGTGCCGCCGCGGCGGGCCGCACTCGAGGCCCCGCAGGTGATCCCGCCCGACCTCGCGCGGCGTCTCACCGGCATCGAGCGCGGGCAGGGTCTCGAACTGACGCTCGCGTGGGAGGGCGCGTCCGATCTCGACCTCCAGGTCGTCTGTCCGGACCGCACGCGCATCAGCTTCGACCACCGGGCCTCCTGCGGCGCCCGCCTCGTGGCCGACCAGAACGAGAAGGGCGGGAGCAGCGCCAGCCGGCCGGTGGAGCACGTGATCTGGGACGATGCCCCCGCCCCAGAGGGCCGCTACGGCGTCGAGGTCGGGCTTTTTGCCCGTCACGGTGAGGCGAGGCCGGAGATCCCGTTCCAGATCATCCTGTCGCGTCACGGCGAGGTCGTCGAGCAGCGCACCGGCCGGATCTCGGCGGAGAGGGTCGCGCAGGCCGTGCTGTCCTTCGACCTGCCGATTCCGGCAACGCCGCAGAGCGGGCCCCAGGCCCCGACCGGGAACGCTGCTGTGCCCTGACCGACCCGACGCCCAGAGTTGCTCCCTGACCCGCCGTCCCGCGTCACACGAGACCCGCCACCCGCGATGTTCGTCGACCCCGTCCCCTTCGGCCCCACGATCCGGCTGGTCCCGCACAGCGGCGTCCAGTTCGTGGAATACGCCTTCCACATCGACACGGTCGGCCGCCTGTCCCGCCGCTTCGTCGAGCGCGCTGTCTCAGGCTCGCCCGGAGCCGACGGACGCCGGACCTACCGCCTGCTCCCGACCTGGAACGAGGACGACCCGGGCGCCGACGCGGTCGAGACCGCGCAAGGCGACGATCGGGAATACGCGGTCGGCGAGCGCGGCGCCCTCGAGGTCTTCCTGGAGAAGTGGACCCCGGTGCCGATGCTGCGGGTCAAGGCCGGCGTCGAGGGCGGCGAGGAACTCGACCTCGGGCCGACCAACTGGGCACGCGTGCGAATCGTCGAGGTCGCCGACCGGGCGCCGGACAGCCCGATCAGCCACCGGGTGATCTTCGCCTTCGACACCGAGCTGCTTGAGCGGCGCCCGAACCGGCCCTACACGGCGCCCTGCCTGGAGGATGCCGCCAACGAGCACGAGTTCCGCTTCGCCCATCGCTTCCGCGACATCGGCTGGTTCCTGGGCGCGGCCGGGGAGGACGAGGAGACTCGCCGGCTGGCGGGCTTCCAGGAATGGGTCCCCGCGTGGCTGATGGAGCAGTTCCGCGAGTTCAAGGCGGCGCAGCGGCCCGATCGCCCCCTGCGCGATACCGACTTCCCGAATGCGCTGGAGCATTATGCCCGGTATCTCGTCTTCCTCGAATACCTGCAGATGGCGGTCCGGCCCCGGACCCTGCGGCTGACCGATACGGTGACGGCGCAGCCGGCGATCCGGCCGGTCACGGTCGACCTGATCCTCGATATCGGCAACAGCCGCACCTGCGGAATCCTGATCGAGTCCCACCCCAACGAGGACCGGGTCGATCTCAACAACTCGTTCGTGCTGCAGCTGCGCGACCTTTCCGAGCCCGAGCAGGTCTACACCGAGCCGTTCGAAAGCCATGTCGAGCTGTCGCACGCCCGGTTCGGCCGCGATCACCTCTCGCGCCTGTCGGCGCGCCCGCGGGCGTTCTTCTGGCCAAGCCCCGTCCGGGTCGGGCCCGAGGCCGGCCGGTTCCGCGAGCTTGCCCAGGGCACCGAGGCGGTGGGCGGCCTGTCGAGCCCGAAGCGCTATCTGTGCGACGTCCGCCCGGTGAACCAGGAATGGCGCTTCCCCGACCGCGACTACGGCGCCGACGGGACAAGTCCCCTGATCGACCGCACCATCCGGCAATTCGTCAACAGCCGCGGCGACGTCATCGCGCAGCTCGACGCCGACAGGAAGCGCTACGGGATCAAGGTCCAGCCGGACGACCGCGTCGGCGCCTCGCGCCTGACCTTCTCGCGCTCGTCCTACTTCACCTTCATGGTCGCCGAGGTGGTCTGCCACGCCCTATCGACCATCAACAATGCCGGGGTGCGCGAGCGCCGGCGCACGAAGGACGCCCCGCGCAAGCTGCGCCGGATCATCCTGACCCTGCCGCCCGCCATGCCGGTCCAGGAACAGCGCCTGCTCCGGTCCCGCGCCGAGGGCGCGGTGAAGCTCATCTGGCAGCTCATGGGCTGGGCCGACAATCCGCCCCCGGGCCTGACCCAGCCCGAGGTCCACGTCGCCTGGGACGAGGCGAGCTGCGTCCAGTTCGTCTACCTGTACGGGGAGATCACCCAGAAGCTCGGCGGCGCGGTGGACGGCTTCCTGCGCCTCGTCGGCCGCCCCCGGCCCTTCGCGGAGCCCGACACCACGCCCGGCCCGGAGATACGCCCGGAGCCGTCGGTGCGGATCGCCAGCATTGATGTCGGCGGCGGCACCACCGACCTGATGATCACGACCTACTATGCGGAGGGTAACCGGGCGATCAAGCCGGTGCAGAACTTCCGCGAGGGGTTCCGGATCGCCGGCGACGACATCCTCAAGCGGGTGATCGAGCGCCTCGTCCTGACCACGATCGAGGCGGCCCTGCGCTCGGCCGGGCATCCGGACCCGCACGCCCTGTTGCTGGAGCGCTTCGGCGGCGACCGTGCCAACATGGCCGAGCAGGAGAAGCACCTGCGGCGGCAATTCGTGTCGCGGGTGCTGGAGCCGATCGGCCTGCGCATCCTCGGCGACGTCGAGGCGGGCGCGGAGATCACCGCCCGCCCGTTCGCAGAGTTCTTCCCCGAACGCGGCGGCCGGAATCTTCGCCGCGCCCTGCCGCAGCAGCGCCTGCTCGACTTCCTCGAGATCCCGGCCCGCGCCGGCGGCGCGGCGGATTTCGCCCTGACCGACTGCGTCTTCGAGAGCCGAGCCGACGTGGTCGGCGCCTGCGTGGTCGCGACGCTCGACCTCGTCCTCGACAACCTGTGCGAGGCCGTGCACGCCCTCGACGTCGACGTGGTCCTGCTCTCGGGCCGCCCCTCCCGGCTCCAGGCGTTCGTCGACTGCCTCGTCGACAAGCTCGCGGTCTCGCCGGACCGGATCGTGCCGCTCCACCAGTATCAGGCCGGCACATGGTACCCGTTCCGAGAGCGGGACAACCGCCGCATCGGCGATCCCAAGACCACCACGGCGGTAGGCGGCATGCTCTGCGCGCTCGCGGAGGGCCAGCTCACCAACTTCACCCTGTTCACCCGCCGCCTCGCGCTGCGCTCCACGGCCCGCTACATCGGCGAGCTGGAGCTGAGCGGCCAGCTCCGCGACGCCGGCCTGGTCTTCCGCGAGGTCGATCTCGACGCCCCGGCCTCGGCCCGGCGCCAGGGACCCGCGATGAGCGCGAAGCTCCGGTACTACGCGCCGATGCGCCTGGGGTACCGGCAATTGCCGGTGGAGCGCTGGATCGCGACACCGCTCTACCGATTGCGGATGCGCGCCGGCCAGGAGGCGACGCAGCTGCGGCTGCCCCTGGAGATCACCCTGGAGCGCAGCGGCGACGGCCGGCCCGACGATGAGGGGCCGGATGCCCTGCTGCGCTCCGAGTCGATGAAGGAAGAATTCGAGATCACCGACGCCTACGACGCGGACGGTCTCGACGTCAGACGCAAGATCGAGCTCGTGCTCGATACCCTGGCCTCGGAGCAGGGATACTGGCTCGACACCGGCATCCTTGCCCTGGATTGAGATCAAACATGTCGACCGAACATCTGGCGCAGGATTGCAGGAATACGGGTCGGCTGGCCGAGGACGCCGAGCAGTGGCTCGGCGACGAGGCCAATGCCGGCGCGGTCGGACGGGAGCGCGCGGATCTCATCCGCTACGTCCGGAAGGCGGCCAACCGGGCCGAGCGGCTGGCCCGCGCAGCGGCACGGCCGATGTGCGCGGGCGTGTTCGGGCCGAGCCAGGCGGGCAAATCCTATCTGGTCGAGGTCCTGGCGCGTCCGGAGGACGGTGCCCTGCGGGCGCGCTTCGACGGGCACGAGCCGGTGGACTTCCTGGCCGAGATCAACCCGATCGGCGAGAAGGAGGCGACGGGGCTGGTCACCCGCTTCACGGCCGGTGCAGGGGCCCCGGCCGGGCAAACGCCGCCCGGTGCGCCGGTCCGCCTGAGGGTCCTCAGCGAGGTCGATCTCGTCAAGGTCCTGTGCAACACCTTCTTGCACGATGGCGACGCCACCAAGGACACGCCGCCGGGTCCCGAGGCCATCGCCGCGCTGCTGGCGAGCCTGAAGGCGCAAGCCCGCCCCGGTATGTCGCGCTTCGGCGACGTCGCGATCGACGACCTGCAGGATTACGTGCGCGACCAGGCCCGCGGCACGCGGCCTCTCGACGATCTCGCCCGCTACTGGGACGAGGCCCGCAGCTTGGCCGGGAGCCTCGACCTCGACGGGCGCGCCCGCCTGTTCGCGCCGCTCTGGGGCGGCCACGCGGCCTTCACGGCCCTCTACCGCCAGCTCGCGGAGGCGCTGGAGCGCCTCGACCATCCGGAGGAGATCTTCGCGCCGCTCGCCGCTTTGGTACCGCGCGAGGGCAGCATCCTCGATGTGGCGACCCTGGCGGGTCTCGGAGCAGCGCGTTCGGACGACAACCTGACGGTGCACGCGGCCGGCGGCAGGGCCGTCACGCTCGCCCGCGCCACGGTGGCTGCGATCACCGCGGAGCTGCGCATCGAGATCGCCGACACGCCCCGGGCTTTCCTCCAGGAGGCGGACCTGCTCGACTTCCCTGGCGCCCGCAGCCGGCAGAAGGTCGATCTGACCCACTTCCTGACCGCGCACCCGGACGCGCTGAAGGAGACCTTCCTGCGCGGCAAGGTCGCCTACCTGTTCGACCGCTACGTCGCCGAGCAGGAGCTGACAGCGATGATGCTGTGCGTCCGCCCCTCCAACCAGGAGGTCGTGACGCTGCCCGACCTCGTGGAGCGCTGGATCACGCTCACGCACGGATCGAGCCCGGAGGCGCGGGCGCAGCTGCCGAACCTGCTGTTCCTCGTGCTCACGTGGTTCGACAGCCACTTCGTCGACAAGGCCGGCGACGTCGGCCAGGATGCGGGCCTGCGCTTCCGCAACCGGATCGAGGCCTCGCTGCTCGGATTCTTCGGGAAGGCGCACACGTGGCCGCGGCAATGGATTCCGGGCGCGCCGTTCCGCAACACCTACTGGTTCCGGAACCCGAACTACCCGGCGGAATCGGTCATCCGCTACGACGGGCGGCGCGAGGTGGCGTTCCTGCCCGAAAAGCAGGAGCGGATCGCCGAGCTGCGCGCCGGCTTCGCCGCCCTGCCGGAGGCAACCGCGCATTTCGCGGATCCGGGCCGCGCCTTCGATGAGGCCCTCCGCCTCAACGACGGCGGCGTGAGCTACCTCGTCGAGAACCTGTCGCGGGTCTGCCGACCGGCCCTCAAGGCGCAGCAGATCGCCTCCCGGCTGGAGGCCCTGCGCGCCGAGATGCGGGAGCGGCTCGCCCGCTTCCACGTCGCCCTCGACATCGAGACGCGGTTGGCCGAGCGGCGCGAGGCGGCCGGCCAGGTCTTCGACGCGCTCGATGGGGTCGTGGCGGCCGGCCAGTTCGGCTCGCTCCTGCGGGCGCTCATGGTGGACCCCGCGGCGCTCGCGCACGCTCTGCACGGGGCCGAGGGCGCGACCACCGAGGCTGCGCTCCCCGTCGCAGCGCCGCGCATCGCTCGCCCCGGGGCGATCCCGCGGCCGGGCGCGGCGCCGGCGCTCCGGGCCGAGCCGTCGAGCCCGGGCAACGACCGGGAGCGCGCGATGGCGCGGGCCGTGGTCGCCGCCTGGATCGGGGCCTTGCGCCGCACGATCGAGGCCGAGGACTTCGCGCGCCGCTTCGCCGTCCCGCTGACCGCCCTGGAGATCGTGGTCAGCGAGCTGATCGTCCTGGCCCGCCGGGCCGACATCGAGGGTGGCATCGCGTCCGACCTGCGGGATTTGGCGACCGTCGAGCGCTCCGAGCAGTCGACGGTCAAGCTCGCGCTGATCGCCGCGACCCGCCTCAACCGGCTGACCGGCAGCCTCGGGTTCACCCTCGTCCCGCCGGCCGGCGAGCGCCCCGCGATCCAGGACGAGGCGGGGGATCGGGTCGCCTTCGCCCACCGGCCGGTCAGCTACGATGCCCGCAGCATCGGGCAGGCCCCCGCGACCTTCGCCCATACCTACGCCACCGACTGGTTCCACGGCTTCTACCGGGTCGTCGAGGACAACGCCAAGAGCGCGTCCGGCGTCACGGTCGACCTCGCTCAGAACGCCCGGATCGGCGCGATCCTCGCCGGTCTCCAGGCGCGCGCCGCCTGACCGCCTCGCCCGCTCCACCCGCTTTGACCAAGAAGCCTTCGCCATGACGATCCGCATCACCGAGGACGAGGACGAGTCCGGCGGCTACGCCTTCATCGATCTCGGTCGCCCGCTGGCGTCGCCGCTGCTCTCGTTCCGCCGCCAGGATACCGAGCCGCGGCATCTCGGGGCGGAGGGCTGGCAGCCGGAGGTCGCGTGGCTCGCGCCGCTCGCGGTGACCGAGCGGGACGGGCGGGCCGTCGCGCGCTTCGGCCCCAACGTCGTCGACCGCATCGAGGAGCTGGTCCCGATCGAGATCGTCGCGCAGGACGGCACCTCTTTCGGCGTAATCGCGTGGCCGTTCATACCGCCCGCGCCGTCCGGAGGGGGCATCCTCGCCGGCCTTCCAGCACCGGCTCCGACGCTGACCCGGGCCGGGACCGGCAGTCCGGCCGTCCCGGTCACCGAGGCCGTGCCTTTCCCGGAGCCGGAGCCGGCCCCGCCGCAGGACGCCGCGCCCGCGGTCCCGCCGGTGCCCGAGCCGCCCGCGCGCAAGAGCCGGCTGCTCTGGCCGCTGGTCGCGCTGATGCTCCTCGCGCTGGCCGCGGGCGGCGCCTACCTGTACCGCGACCGGCTGCCCGAGATCATGGCCCGCCGTGAGGCACCCTCCCAGGAGCCGGGCCCGCCGCCCGCGCCTCCCGAGCCGGATTCCAGCCTGACGGCCGCCGAGCTGCGGCAGCGCTACGCCCGCCTCGTCGACGAGCGCGCGCCGGCCGGCGCTTTCCTGGCGCTCGGCGAGACGGCGCTCGCCTCCCGGCAGGGGAGCGCGGCCTTCCGCGCCTTCGAGGAGGCCGATCCGGTCACGAGCGCGGACGCGGCCTGGCAGCTCGCGCGCTTCTACGACCCCGGCAACGCCGACGCGGCGTACCGCGAGGCGGCGCGGCCCGACATCGTGCGGGCCGCCTACTACTACGCCCTGTGGCGCAACCGCTCCCCCCGCCACACCGAGGCGCTCCGGGCGCTGTGCGAGGGCAACGCCGCCAGCGACCGCCTCCGGGCGATCTGTCGTCCCTGATGGCCCCAACGCACCCCACGATGTTCGTCCGACCGCGCGTTTCACCCCTGCCGATGCCGAGGATCCCCGACATGGCCCCGCCCGCCCGAACCGGCCGCCGCTGGAGGCGCCTGGCCGCCGCGACCGCGCTCGGTGTCGCCACCGCTACCGGCGGGCACGCGGCCTCGCCCGGCCTCACGGTCCAGGCCGCCGCCGCGCGCAGCAGCGCCGTCACCGGGCAGCGGATCGCGCTGCTGATCGTGCCGCAAGCCGCAGCGTCCGGCGGTCGGGCGGCGACGGCCAACGCCGACGAGGAGGCCTATCGCAAGCGCCTGCGCGACATCGGCTTCGAGGTGTGGACGGTCGGGCCGGCCGACCGTCCGCAGCTGGATCGCGGACTGCGCGAGGCCGTCGGCCGCCTACCGGAGGACGCCCAGGTGGCGGTCTTCGCCCTCGGGCCGACCATCGGCGGCGCCGACGACGTCTATCTCCTGCCGCAGGACACCCCGGCCGACGCCGGACAGCGCCCGGGCCTGCTCGACAGCGAGGGCGTGCGGCTGAGCGACGTGCTGCGCCGCATCGCCCGACGCCGAACCCGCGAACTCGTCGTTGTGATTGACGAGTGTCAATCCGCGGCGGGCGGGCGTTGCGACTTCGATGCCGCGGCGGGGAGTTCCGGGGCGAGTGTCATCGGCGGCGAACGCGCCGGCCGCCGCACTGCCTCGGGCGCGCCGCTCGCGGGCCGCGCCTCGCTGCGCGATCCCATGCTCGCCGCGATGGCGCAGGAAGGCGAGACCTTTCTGCAGTCGCACGAAACGCTGAAGCGGGGCCTCGCCGGCAGCGATCTGGAGCCCCGGGCGAGCGGCGCGCTCACCACGTCGTTCGCCTTCATCCCGCAGGGGTTCTTCGCGGGCCTGCGGACGGAGTGCAACAAGATCGACCCGAATGCCGAGCCGGCCGCGCTGCGCGGGATGAATCTCGATGCCGCGATCCGCGGCTGCGAGGCGATGACGGGGACCTATCCCTATGCCCGTCCCTTCGAGGACCGGCTCCAGGCGGGGCGGGAGCAGCGGGCCTATCAGCGGGCCGTTGCCTCCTGCGACGATCCCACAGCCACCGCGAGCTACAGCGCGTCCTACCCGGCTGGGCGCTTCCGCGCCCTTGTCGATACCTTCGCGGTCGAGTGCGCCCGCACGCGGGATCGCCAGGACGAAGCCCGCCGCCAGCAGGCGGACGAGGCTCGGCGTCAGGAGGAGGACAGGCGGCGACGGCAGGAGGAGATGGATCGGCAATGGGCGGACGCCCGACGTCAGCGGGAGCAGGTTGAGCAGCGCCGCCTGGAGGAGGAGCGGCGCCAGCGTGAGCTGCAGCAGCGCACCACGGTCGGAAGCGCCTCCGGCTGGACGCTGAACTACTCGACCAACCTGCTCGAGATCTCGCCGATGGCCAACGACCAGTACGATCCGCAGAAGCAGACCTACACGACGATCTGGCACTCGCGCCAGCATGGCCAGCAGGTGACCATGTACGTGCAGGTCAGCCCGAACGAGCGTTGCGGGAGCGCGCAACAGTTCATCACGGAGCAGATCCGGCCGCGAAGGAGCCAGATCAGCCGCGCGCAGGAGGTCAACACCTCGCCGGTTCGCGCCGGGTTCGTGCTCGAAGGCCGCGGGACGGCCGTTGCCCAAGGCAGCTTCGACGACAGAAGCTTCTACGACTTCGCGACGATCCGGCGCGACGACCGCAGCACGATCACGAATATCGGGGGGCGTTTCCCGGCCGAGTTCAGCGATCTGTACCGGGCCGAACTGCTCCGCATGATGAACTCGATGCAGCTGCCCGGCCGCGACGTCTTCAACAATCGCTGCGGCTGAGAGCGATGAGCCGCCCGAGAAGCCGGAAGCAGGACTGATCGATCATGCGCGCACCATTACGCACCCTCACCGTTTGTGTGCACGCCGGCCTGATGGCGGCGATGGTGCTCGCAAGCTCCTCCGCTCTGGCTGATGCCACTCAGGAGTGTCGGTCCGGGAGCCCGGAGATGCGCATCGGCGGATGCAGCCGCCTCCTGGCCGAAGCCCGGACACCACGGCAGCGCGCGATCGCACTCGATGGGCGCTGCTGGGCGAACATCGACAGGGGTGCGTTTGCCGACGCCCTGACGGATTGCAACAGCGCCATTCGGGCGGACGATCAGTACCCCTACGCCTTCCACAATCGCGGGGTCGCCTATGCCGGCCTGCAGAACCCGACCGCGGCGATCGCCGACTTCAACCGTGCGCTGGCGATGCGGCCAGCTTTCTCGAATACGCTCATCAACAGGGCGAAAGCGAACATCACACTTGGGAACACGCAGGCAGCTGTTCGAGATTACGAAGAGGTCCTTCGTCTAAAGCCTGATAATGAAGAAGCCAAAAGTGCCCTTAACATACTGCGCGGATCTGCGAGCACATCCCCGTCGATCAATCCAACTAATTCGCTCTGCGGTAGCGTTGGGTGTAATTAATTCTTACCCCCGGCGCATCGACCGATTTTGATCATTTTCCCCAGAGACTTGTATTTTTCACGCGTTAATTTCTTGGAGGACAAATTGACCAGACGCCAACGAATGTTTGTCTCGCGATCCCGCAACATTTAATTGAAGGTCGCCAACTGTGGCCGGCCCATTCACAGCATTTGACGATGGCGCGGTGCATGCCAGCCTTCTTGTGCTTCTGCAATCGAATGCACGGTTGATGTCCGCTTCGCGGCCAGTGCTGAACGCGCATAAACGGCCGGATTGGGCGCAAGGCCGAATGGCCGTTTTTGCGCGCGAGGGCGATCAAGTGTAACGAAGTCGGGCCGTAAGCGGCTGGTCTGCTTCGGTTTGGGACTTGCCGCAAAAGCGGACGGCCTTCTGCCAACACATCTCAGCCGTTCAGCTCGTCGGCGCAATCGTCCAGAGGCGGACGCCTGCGTGCTGCTCACACGACCATCGACTGGCTGGCGGCAGAGACGCGCCGAGCGGCTGACCGAACCCAGATGTGTCCGGTCCTCCGCGCCCGGCGATCCTGCGTCACGTCCCGATCGGCAGGATGGACACGTGGGCGGACACCACCTTCCATCCGAGACCGGGCAAGCGCATCCAGGTCTGGCTCTGACGCCCGATGCCGGCCTTGCCGCGCGGCTTGAACTCCAGATTGACGGTGGCGAAGTCGCTCCCGAGCGTCAGGATCTCCAGCCGGATCCGTGCCTCCTTAATGCCGCCCGGCGGCGGATCGGCCGCCACGCGGGCAGCGTGGATTTCGGCGAATCCGTAGCAGTTCTCGGCCAGCGCGTAGCGGATCGTGTGCGGACTGTCCCAGAAGGTCGCGTCGAGGACGGCGACATCCTTCTCGATGAGCGCCTGCTCGTAGCGCTCGAACAAAGCCGCGATCTCGGCCACGATCTCCGGGCGGTTCACCGTCACGTCCATTCAACCCTCCAGGGCGACCGCCAGGCGGATCAGATCGAGGTCGGTCCCGCGCGCCCCGAGGATCGACAGGCCGACCGGCGCGCCATCGACGTGGGCGCCCGGCAGATTGACCTGCGGGACGCCGGTGAGGCCGCCGTGGCTCGTCAGGCAGGCGATCCGCTCGCGCAGCGGATGCAGCGCGCCGAGCGGCAGCCCGCGCAGCGGCGCCGGGAACGGTGTGGTCGGGAGGCACAGGATCGTGCCGGGGGGAAGGAGCCGCGCGAGGCGGGCCCTTGCCTCGATCCGCATCAAACTCGCGGCGCTGCGCTCGGCATCGGTCATCATCGAGCCCTGGATCAGCGAGCGGGCCACCGAGAAGGCCATGCGGGGGTTGCAGGCATCGAGCCAGGGCTCGAAGGTCTGCCACGCCTCGCTGCTCTGCAGGACGCGCTGCGCCCGCTGCCACACGGACAGGCCCTGCGGCGCGAGCGTCACGTCGCGGCGATTGCCGATGAGGGCGGCCAGACGCTCGATCTGCGGGGCCAGCGCCTCCTGCACGGCGGCGTCCGCGAAGCCGAGCGCGTCGGCGGCCACGAGCAGCGTGTGGGGCAGACGGTCCGGCATGCCTTGGCCGAACAGGACCTCGCCGACCCGCGCGAAGGTCGCCGCGTCCCGGGCGAACCAGCCGCAGGTGTCCGAACTCGGCGCCTGGACGCAGATCCCGGAAAAGTCGATGCGGCCGTGCGTCGGCCGGATGCCGTAGAGCCCGCAGAAGCTCGCCGGCACGCGCACGGAGCCGCCGGTATCGGTGCCCAGGGCGAAGTCGCAGGCGCCCGCAGCCACCGCGGAGGCCGAGCCGCTGGACGAGCCGCCGGGCACCCGGTCCGGCGCCGCCGGATTGAGCGGCGTGCCGTCGTGGGCGTTCTCGCCGAGGATTCCCAGCGAGACCTCGTCGGTCACCGTCTTGCCGACGGCCGAGGCGCCCGCATCGAGCAGCGTCTGCACCACGCCGGCATGGCGGGTCGGCGTCGGGTAGACCCGCGGCCAGTCCGGGTTGCCGCCCGCCGTGGGGCTGTCCGCGACGTCGATCAGATCCTTGACGGCGAAGGTGAGGCCGGCGAGCGGCCCCGTCGCGGATCCGGCGACGCGGACGCGCGGCCCGGGCAGGAACGGGTCCGTCGAGAGGGGCTGCGCGGTCGTCATGCGGGGATCGGGTCCTGCCATTGGGCGCCGGGCACCGCGGCGAACAGCGCCTTCGTGTAGGGGTGTTTCGGCGCGAAGAAGATCTCGGACGTCGGCGCGACCTCGACCACCTGACCGGACCGCATCACGGCGATCCGGTCGCAGACCTGCAGCGCGACCCGGAGGTCGTGGGTCACGAACAGCATGCTGAGATGGAGCCGCGCCTTGATGTCGGCGAGCAGCGCCAGGACCTGCGCCTGGACGGAGACGTCCAGGGCCGAGACCGGCTCGTCGGCCACCAGGATCTCGGGCTTCATGGCGAGCGCCCGGGCGATGCCGATCCGCTGGCGCTGGCCGCCGCTGAACTCGTGCGGGTAGCGCTGCGCCGCCGCGGGGTCGAGGCCGACCAGCGCCAGCATCTCGCATGCCTGGACCCGCGCGATTCCCGGCTCGGTGCCGTGGATGATCGGCCCCTCGGCGACGATGTCGACCACGCGCTGGCGCGGATCGAGGGAGCCGTAGGGATCCTGGAACACCATCTGCACGCGCCGACGGTGCGGACGCATCTGGCGGCGGCTCAGTTCGGCGACGCTGTGCCCGGCAAGCAGGATCTCCCCGCCGTCGACGGGCATCAGGCGGGTGAGTGCCCGCGCCAGCGTGCTCTTGCCGGAGCCGCTCTCGCCGACGAGGCCCAGGGTCTCGCCCCGCCGCAGCAGGACGTCCACGCCGTCGAGGGCCCGGGTGACGCGGCCCCCGAACAGGCCGCGGGCGCCGTAGGTCTTCTCGACCCCCCTGGCCTCCACCACCAGGGGGGCGGTGCTGGCGGCGCGCCGCGGCGGCGGCACGAGCTTCGGCACGGCGGCGATGAGGGCGCGCGTGTAGGGATGCTGCGGGGCGCCGAGGACCGAGGCCGCGGGCCCCTGCTCGACCAGGACGCCCTTCTGCAGCACCGCGACCGTGTCGGCGATGTCGGCCACGACGCCGAAATCGTGCGTGATGAACAGGACGCTCGTGCCGTGCTCGCGCTGCAGGTCGCGGATCAGGGAGAGGATCTGCGCCTGCGTGGTGACGTCGAGCGCCGTGGTCGGCTCGTCGGCGATGAGCAGCCGCGGGTTCAACGCCAGCGCCATGGCGATCATCGCCCGTTGCCGCTGGCCGCCCGAGAGCTGGTGCGGGTAGGAGCGCAGCAGCCGGGCCGGGTCCGGGAGGTGGACGCTTTCGAGCAGCGCGAGGATGCGCGCCCGGCGGTCCGCGCGCCCGAGCGGCGTGTGGATGCGCAGGACCTCGTCGATCTGCCGCCCGATCGTGTGGAGCGGGTTCAGGGCCGTCATGGGCTCCTGGAAGATCATCGCGATGCGCGCGCCCCGGACTTTGCGCATCTGACGCGGGGTGATCGCGGCGAGATCCGCGCCCTCGAACAGGATGCGGCCACCCCTGACGCGCACGCGCGGTCCCGGGAGCAGCCCGAGGATCGCGCGGGCCACCATCGACTTGCCCGATCCGCTCTCGCCGATCAGGCAGGTGACCGCACCGGGCCGCAGGACGAGATCCAGATCGGTGACGGCATTGGGCCGGTCCGCGCCGGGCGGCAGCGTGATCGTGAGCGTCTCGATCTCGAGGACGGCGTCGCTCATCGCTCTCGGAGCCTCGGGTTCAGGACCTCGTTCAGGCCATCCCCGACGAGGTTGATGGCGAGGACGGTCAGCAGGATCGCCAGCCCGGGGAAGGTACAGATCCACCACGCCGACCGGAGGACCGCGCGGCCCGAGCTGATGATCAGGCCCCAGCTCATCACGTTCGGATCGCCGAGGCCCAGGAAGGCGAGCCCCGCCTCGATCAGGATCGCCGTGCCGATCAGGAGCGTGCCGACCGCGATGATCGCCGCGGTGCAGTTCGGCAGCATGTGGCGGAAGACGATGCGGGCGTCGCCCGCCCCCAGGCCGTCGCAGGCCAGCACGAACTCCCGGCCGCCGAGCGCCACGAACTCGCCCCGGACCAGGCGGGCGATGCCGGGCCAGGAGACGGCCACGATGGCCACGACCTCGCTGAAGAGCGACGGCGACAGGATCGCCACGATCAGGATCGCCAGCACGAAGGCGGGGATCGTCTGGAAGAACTCCGTAAGCCGCATCAGCGCGACTTCGACGCCGCCCCGGTAATAGCCGGCGAGCCCGCCGATCAGGGTCCCGAGCAGGATCGCCGCCCCGGTCGCGCTGAGGCCGATGATCAGGGAGGTGCGGGCGCCGTACGCGATCTCGGCGGCCACGTCCCGGCCCAGCGTGTCGGTCCCGAGCAGAAACCGGCCGCCCGGCGGCTGGAGGGCGGGGCCGACGAGCCCGAACGGATCGCCCGGATAGAGGAGCGGCGTAAGCGCCACGAGGACGACCAGCCCGAGGAGCACCACCGCGCCCGCGAGCGCGAGGCGGTTCCGGGCGAACCGCGCCAGAGCCGTACGCATCGCTAGAGCTCCAGCCGCGGATCGAGGCAGACGTAGACGAGGTCCACGGCGAGGTTGATCACCACCACGAGGCAGGCCGAGACGAAGAAGATGCCGAGGAGCAGGTTGAGGTCGCGCGACTGGAGCGCGTTGAAGGCCAGCGTGCCGACCCCCGGCCAGCCGAACACCGTCTCGACCACGATCGAGCCGCCGATCAGGTTGCCGGCCTGCACGCCCGCCATGGTGACCACCGGCAGCAGCGCGTTGCGCAGGACGTGCCCGGTCATCACCCGCGCCTCGGTCTGCCCCTTGGCGCGGGCGGTGGTGACGTAGTCCATGCCGACCTGTTCCAGCACGGAGGCGCGCATCACCCGGGCGTAGACCGCGAGGTAGAACAGCGCGAGCGCCACCGCCGGCATGACGAGGTGGCGGCCGACGTCCCAGACCTCGTCCCAGCCCTCGTTGTCGGCGCCGACCGTGTCGTAACCGCTGGTGGGCAGCCAGCCGAGACGGATCGCGAAGACCACGATCATCATCAGTCCGAGCCAGAACCCCGGCGTCGCGTAGGCCACGAGGCTGACCAGGGAGATGACCGCGTCGCGCCAGCTGTTGCGCCCGGTCGCGGCCACGAGGCCGAGGAGCGTGCCGATCAGCAACGCGGCCGCGAAGGCCGTGAGCATCAGGAGCCCGGTGGGCCAGAGCCGGTCGACGATCAGGCTTCCCACCGGGCTGTCGTTGCGGAACGAGTAGCCGAGATCGAGGTGGAGCATGTTGAGCAGATAGACGCCGAACTGCGTGGCAAGCGGCTGGTCGAGCCCGAACTTGTGGCGCAGCTGCTCCATGTATTCGGGGCTCGCCGCGCCGCTCTCGCCCGCCAGCACGGAGGCCGCGTCGCCGGGCGCGAGGTGGATCAGGAAGAAGTTGAGCACGACGATGCCGAGCACCACCGGGATCGCCAGCAGCAGCCGGTAACCGAGGAACCGCGCGAGCCGCACGGGACTACGTGTCCATCCAGGCCCGTTCGAAGGCTTGCTGGGTTCCGAGGGGGCCGGTCGTGTGGTCCTTGAGGCGCCGGTTGAAGACGCTGACGTACTGCACGTCGATGAGCCAGATCATCGGGCTGTCCTCCGCCAGGATCTGCTGGACCTTCTTGTAGAGCGCGGCGCGCTTCTCGGCATCCGGCTCGCGCGCGCCCTCGCCGAGCATGCGATCGACCTCAGGATTGCTGTAGAAGGTGTCGTTGACGAAGGTCACGCCCTTGCGGATCTGACTGGTGAGGAACTGCTTGTTCAGCCCGTAGACCGGGTCGACGCCCTGGCTGAGGAACGGCTCGTTCAGGTCGTAATCGTAGTTGGTGTAGACGCGCCGCAGCCAGGTCGCGGTGTCCTCGGAGCGCAGCGTCACGGCGATGCCCACGACGGCCAGCGCCTGCTTCAAATATTCGGCCTGCCGCAGCCACTGCTCGCCGAAGGAGTTCACCTCCAGGTGCAGGGCGAAGCGGGTCCCGTCCGCGCCGCGCGGGGCGCCGGCCTGGTCGAGCAGCTTATTGGCGATGTCCAGCCGGTCCGGCACGTCGTACTGGCGCACGTCGTCGGTGTAGAGGCCGGCGGTCTTGAACTTGCGGCTGAGCGGGCCGGTGGCGGGCAGGCCGTAGCCGAACATCACGTCCTTGAGGATGACCTTGCGGTCGATGGCGTAGGCGATCGCCTGGCGCACGTCCTTCTTTTGGAGATGCGGGTGACGGCCGTTCAGCTCCAGGACGCTCTGGGCCGGCGTCATCTCGTAGCCCTTGGTCGTGAGATCGAGGATCGGGTTGGTCTTCATCCGCGCGAGGTCGGCGTAGTTCACCGCGCTGTACCCGGCGAAATGCGCCTCCCCCGCCTCCATGGCGGCCGAGCGCGTGGCCGCATCCGGGATGAACCGGGCGACGATCCGGTTGAGATACGGCAGGCCGGGCTTCCAGTACTGCTCGTTGCGGTCCAGGCGCACGAATTGGCCGCGTTCCCAGCTCGTGAACTTGAACGGACCGGTGCCGATCGGCTTGTTGGCGCTGGGGTTCTGCAGGACATCCGTGCCCTCGAACACCGAGCGGCACAGGATCGGCAGGTCCCGCCCGGACAGCGCCTTCATGATGTAGGGCGCCGGATTGGCGAGCCGCAGGATCGCGGTCATCGGGTCCGGCGTGTCGACGGCCACCAGCTCCGCGAGCATGACCGGCGCGATCGGATTGTACTTATTCAGGATCTCCATGAAGGAGTACTGCACGTCGGCGCTGGTGAACGGCTTGCCGTTGTGGAAGGTCACGCCGTCCTGGAGCTTGAACGTGATGGTCTTGCCGTCGGGCGCGATCTCCCACGACTTCGCGAGGTTCGGCTGCGGGTTCTGGTCCCAGTCGTAGGTGCAGAGCCCCTCGTAGACCTGCGTGGCGATCGGCGGGATGTTGCCCGCCGACACCGCGTAATGGGCCAGGGTCGAGGGCTCGGGATGGACGATCATCACCATCGTGCCCCCGCGTCTCGGCTCGGCGGCGCGCGCGCCGCTCGCGGCCGCTGCGAGGCCGAGGGGAAGCGCCAGAACGGTGCGGCGGGAGAGATCGGTCACGTCGGACGTGCGGGACAAGCCAGAGGACTCCTGAAGCGTCCAGCCCGTTCGCAACACGCGTGCCAAGCAGGTTTCGGACCGACCGATCCATTACATCGCCGGGATGGGGAAATATTTTTCCGACACAAATTATTACACCGAAGTACGCAGTAGATCTTCCGTGTATCTCAGTCCGACACCGGGCGCGCTGAAGGCCGGCCCGACCTGGAGCGGGCGGCCGGCACGATGGACGACAACGGCCCGACCCACACGCGCACGACCTTGACCAACGGCCTCATGCGGCGCCTCATGTAGGCCATGCCCGTCCACACCGAGCAACACCTCTATCCGTCGATCCCGTTCCACAGCCTGCCGGACGCCCATACCGCGATGCGCGCGCGGCCTGGCGTGCCGCAGCGGGGCGACAACCGCTGGCAGGTCGGCTTCGTGCGGACGCTGCGCCCGTGAGCGGCTGGGCGACGGCCACCGGAACCTTCGAACTCGGCGACCTGACGCTTCAGTCGGGGGCGGTGCTGCCAAGCGCGCAGCTGCGCTGGAAGACGCACGGCACCCTGTCGCCCGGGCGCGACAATGTCGTGCTCTACCCGACGAGCTACGGAGCCCAGCATCCGGACCTCGAATGGCTGATCGGCCCCGACGGGGTGCTGGATCCCAACCGCTGGTTCATCGTCATCCCCGACATGTTCGGCAACGGGCTGTCGTCGAGCCCGTCGAACACCCCGGACTGGCCCGCCCTCGTCACCGCCTGGGACAACGTCCACGCGCAGCGCCGCCTGCTCGCCGAGATGTGGGGGATCGAGCGCCTGCACGCCGTCTACGGCTGGTCCATGGGGGCCCAGCAGGCCTATCACTGGGCCGCCCTGTTGCCCGACCGCGTGGCCCGCGCGGTGATCAATTGCGGCAGCGCCCACACCGCCACCCACAACCGCGTGTTCCTGAAGGGTCTCATGGCGGTGCTGGAGGCGGCGCCGGAGCATGGCGGCGGGGGCCGCTTCTCGGCCGAGCCGGCCGCCGCCCTCCGGGCCTTCGGACGCATCTATGCGGGCTGGGCGCTCAGCCAGGACTTCTACCGGGCGGACCTCCATTGCACCGCGCTCGGCGCCCCGGACCTCGACAGCTTCCTGCGCACCGACTGGGAGGAACGCTTCGCCCGCCGCCCTGCGGCCGATCTCTACGCGCAGCTCTGCACCTGGGAGGCGGGCGACATCAGCCGCGACCCGCGCTACGGCGGCGATCTCACCCGGGCGCTCAACGCGATCACCGCCCGGCTGCTGCTGATGCCGGGCGAGACGGATCTCTACTTCCGCGTCGCCGACAACGCCGCCGAGCTGCCGCATCTGCGCGACGCCGTCCTGCAGCCGATCCCGAGCATCTGGGGCCACCGCGCCGGCAACCCGTCGATCAACCCGGCCGATGCCGCCTTTCTCCGCGACACCGTGCGGGCCTTCCTCGCCACGGCCGAAGCGGGCGCGCCCTGATCGGGCGCGGAGAGCGGTGACGCGCCGGCCTCAGGGCGTGCGCCGCATCAGACCGCTTCCCGGTTGAGCCGAACCACAAGCTGATCGGCGAACTTCGCCGCCGCGACGGAGAGCGATCGCCCGCGCAACTGCGCGAGGACCAGCGTCATCGGCGTCAGGTCGCGGAGATCGATCGGGCGGCTGTGCAGGCGCGGGTCCTGGGGGATGCCGCTCGGGATCTGCAGGCTGATGAGATCCTCCCGCAGGACGAGGTTGCGGAGGAATTCGAGCGAGCCCGACTCGACGACCGGCCGGAGCTCGACCCCGCGCCGGGCCAGGGCGTGCTCGATGTGATGGCGGATGGCGAGCGAGTGGTCGGGCAGGGCCAGGGCATGGCCGAGGCAGTCGCGCAGCCGGACCGGCCCAGTCTCCGACGCCAGCGGATGCCCCGTGCGCATCAGCGCGCAGAGGGTCTGGTGTCCGGAGAAGAGCGGATGCAGCTCCGCCGAAGGCGGTGGTTGCAGGATCAGGGCGAGATCGGCCTCGAACGCCGCCAGGGCCGTCACGGCCTGCGCGTGATCGCGGACCTGGACCATGAAGCCGACCTGGGGGAACCGGGCCCGGTAGGCCTCGACCTCCTCGGGCACCACCTGCGTGACGAAGGCTTGGCTGCAGGCGAGCGACACGTGACCGCGGCGCACCCCCGAAAGATCGGCGATCTGCGACCTCACGCGGTCGAGATCCGCCACCTGGTCGCGGATGTGCCGCGCGAAGAGCTCGCCGGCCGCGTTGAGCCGCATCCCCTGCGGCAGGCGCTCGAAGATCGGCGTGCCGAGCTCGTATTCGAGATCCTGGATCTGCCGCGTCAGCGCCGAGGGCGTCAGGTTCAGCCGCTCCGCGGCGCGCCGGATCGAGCCGGCACGTGCGACCTCGGCGACGTAGGTGACGGTGCGCAGATGCTTCACGCCGGCATCGTGCGCCCCCGTTGCCGAAGATGCAACGACACGCTCAGAAAATAGCACTTCCTTGCAACAGGGAGCGCACCTAGCGTCACGGCGATAGCGACCCTGCAGGAGCCGTTCGATGATCCGCCGCCGCACCCTCCTGGCCGGTCTCGGGGCCGGCTTCGCCCTCGGCCCCCTGTCGCGGGCACGCGCCGCGGGCACGCCGGTCACGATCCGGATGGGCTCGCTCAAGCTGATCCACTCGATCGCGCCGAGCTTCTATGAGCGCTTCACCCCCGCGGGCGTGACCGTGGAGGTGGTGCCCTTCGAGAGCCCCACCGAGTGCAAGAACGCCGTGGTCACCAAGTCGGTGGATTTCGGCACCTTCGGCATCGCCGCCGCGACGCTGGGCGCCGCCGCCGGCGAGCCACTCGTGGTGATCGCCTCCACCTGCAACCGCGGGATGGCGGTGATCGCCAAGAAGGGCTCCGAGATCCACGCCATCAAGGACCTGCGCGGCAAGCGCGTCGCGATCTGGCCCGGCAGCACCCAGGAGGTCTTCGTCCTGGAGCGGATGCGCATGGAGGGGCTGTCCGTGAAGGACATCACCCCCGTGCGCGTCTCCTTCTCGGAGATGCATATCGCGCTCGCCCGCGGCGACGTCGACGCCTATGTCGGCGCCGAGCCGGGGCCCGGCGTCAGCCTCGCCTCGGGCATCGGCCAGCTCGTCGAGTACCCCTACGGCACCGAGATGGGCGCGCTGAACATGGTGTTCGGCGCCCACCGCGACACGCTGGCGGAGCGGCCCGACCTCGTCCGGACCATGCTGGAGATTCACCGCAAGGCGACGGACTTCGCGGCCGGCGACCGCGACGCGATGATCGCCATGGCGGTAGCCAAGCTCGGGCAGAAGCGCGAGGCGCTGGAACTCTCGGCCCCGAACGTCGAGCTGACCTGGCGCCTCGGGCCGAACGAGGTCCGGCAGGCCGACGCCTACGCGCAGCACATGCTGGCGCTCAAGCAGATCAAGCGGCTGCCGGAGCCCGGCTTCATCGACACCCGCTTCGTCGACGCGCTGGGGCGGGCGTGAGCACCGGCATCGAGGCCGGCCCTTTGCCGGTGGCGGCGCCGGTGACTTCGCCGGTGACGCCGGCCCCGGCCCGCGGGGCCGGCCGGGCCGGGGCCGGGCTCGCCCACCTGCGCCGCTTGGCCCTCGCCTGCGTGGTGCCGGCCGTGCTCGTCGCGGTCTGGCAGGTCAGCACCGCGGGCCGGCCCTACAGCCTGATCCCGCCCCCCGCGGAGGTCTGGGCCGAGATGCGGGACCTCGCCGTCGGCGGCGTCAACGACGACGCGTTCAGCGGCACGCTCTGGACCCATCTCGCGGCGTCGCTGAGCCGGGTCTATGGCGGCTTCGCGCTGGCGGCCGCCGCCGCCCTGCCGCTCGGCCTGCTGATCGGCCGCGTGCCCCTGATCCGGGCGCTGCTGGACCCCGTCCTGCAGGTGCTGCGGCCCGTCCCGGTCACCGCGTGGCTGCCGCTGGCGATGATCCTGTTCGGCCTCGGGCCGCGCTCGGCCTTCTTCCTCGTGTTCCTCGGGGCGTTCTACCCGATCCTGGTCAACACCGTGTTCGGGGTCCGCTCGGTGGAGCCGCGCCTGTTCGAGGCGGCCGCGATGCTGGGCTGCACCGGCCCGGCGCAGTTCGTCCGGGTGGTGCTGCCGGCGGCGCTGCCATCGATCTTCACCGGCCTGCGGCTCGGCCTCGGCTTCGCCTGGGTGGTGATCGTGGTCGGCGAGATGACCGGGGTCCAGACCGGCCTCGGCGCGATCATCATGGAAGCGCGCCAGCTCTCGCGCACCGAGATCGTGATCTGCGGCATGGCGGTGATCGGGGTCGCGGGCTTCGTGTCCGACTGGCTGGTCATGCAGCTCGGCCGCCGGCTGCTCGCCTGGAGCCCCAATCATGGCTGATCCGACGATCCCGATCCTCGACATGCGGGCGGTCTCCAAGACCTACGCGGCCGGCGGCCGCCGGACCGAGGCCCTGCGCGAGGCGAACCTCACCGTGGCGCGCGGCGAGTTCGTCTGCCTGCTCGGCGCCTCGGGCTGCGGGAAGTCGACGCTGCTGCGGGTCGCCGCCGGCTTCGAGACCCCCACCGCCGGGGAGGCCCTGATGTGGGGCAAGCCGATCGCCGGGCCGGGGCCGAGCCGCGGCATGGTCTTCCAGGATTACGGCCTGTTCCCATGGCTCACCGTGCGGGACAATATTGGCTTCGGCCCGAAGGCCCGCGGGCGGCCCGCCGCCGAGGTGCGCGACACCGCCGAGCGCTACATCGCCCTGGTCGGCCTCCAGGCCTTCGCCGACGCCTACCCGCACCAGCTCTCGGGCGGGATGAAGCAGCGGGTCGCCATCGCGCGGGTGCTCGCCAACGAGGCCGAGGTCGTACTGATGGACGAGCCCTTCGGGGCGCTCGACGCCATGACCCGCGAGCGGCTGCAGGACGAGCTGCTCGACCTCTGGTCGCGGACGGGGCTGACGATCCTGTTCGTCACCCACGCCATCGAGGAGGCGATTTTTCTCGCCGACCGCATCGTGATGATGTCGCCCGGCCCCGGCCGGATCGAGGCGATCCATCCGGTCGAGCTGCCGCGGCGGCGCGACGTGTCGAGCCCGGCCTTCAACGACCTGCGCCGGATGCTCGCGGCCCAGCTCCACAGCCACCACGCCCCGCGGGCCGCCGCCTGATGGACACCGGCCCCGACGATCCCCGCCGGCCCGAGAACCGGCTCGCCTACCGCGCCGCCGTGGACCGGCCGCGCCTGACCCTGCCCGGGGGCAAGCACGTCGCCGTCTGGCCGGTGGTCAATGTCGAGCACTGGCTGATCGACCATCCGATGCCGCGCCAGATCCTGGTGCCGCCGACCGCCGCGAGCCTGCTCCCGGACATCCCGAACTGGGCGTGGCACGAGTACGGGATGCGGGTCGGCTTCTGGCGCTTCCTCGAGGCTTTTTCCAGCCGCGGCATCCGCCCGACCCTGTCGATCAACGGCTCGGTCTGCACGGCCTATCCCCGCATCGCCGAGGCCGCCCACGCGGCCGGCTGGGAGTTCATGGCCCACGGCTTCCATCAGGTTCCGACCCACCGGGTCGACGACCAGCCGGAGATGATTTCTCGCACCATCGCGGCGATCACCGCGACCACGGGGCGCCCGCCGCGCGGCTGGCTGGGGCCGGGCCTCACCGAAACCCTCGACACGCCCGACCACCTGCACGCGGCCGGCGTCGACTATGTCGGCGACTTCGTGGTCGACGATCGGCCCTGTCGGGTGGCGACGCGCACGGGGCCCCTCGTGGCGCTGCCCTACTCGGTGGAGCTGAACGACATCCCGCTGCTCGCCATCCAACACCACCGGGCCGACGAGTTCGTGGAGCGGGCGCTCGCCAACCTCGACCGCCTCGCCGCCGAGGCAGCGGGTCCCGGTCCCCTCGGCGGCGCCAAGGTGATGGGCTTCGCGATCCACCCCTACATCACCGGCGTCCCGCACCGGATCGGTCTGCTGGAGCGACTGCTCGACGCGATCCTGGCGCGCAGCGACGCGGTGTTCGTGCAGGGGGGCGAGATCCTCGACTGGTACCGCGCCACCGGCGACGAATCCTGAGCAGCGACCCGAGGAACCGCCGTGCCGCCCTTCCCGACGATCCCGCTCCTGCACGCGGCCTACGCCGACGGCCGCGACCCGCGCACCGTCGTGGCCGAGGCCTACCGCCGGCTCGCCGCGGTTGACGACCCCGGCATCTTCCTGGCCCTGGTGCCGGAGGCCGAGGCGCTGGCGCAGGCGGCCGCGCTCCCGCCCTTCGACCCTGTGTCGAGGCCGCTCTGGGGCGTGCCCTTCGCCGTCAAGGACAACATCGACGTGGCCGGCCTGCCGACCACCGCGGCCTGCCCGGACTTCGCCTACACCCCGACCGAGACCGCGCCCGCCGTGGCCCGATTACAGGCGGCCGGGGCGATCCTGATCGGCAAGACCAACCTCGACCAGTTCGCCACCGGCCTCGTCGGCCTGCGCACGCCCGACCCGGTCCCGCGCAACGCCATCGATCCGGCCTACGTGCCGGGGGGCTCCAGCAGCGGCTCGGCCGTCGCGGTCGCCCACGGAATCGTCGCCTTCGCCCTCGGGACCGACACGGCAGGCTCGGGGCGGGTGCCGGCGGCGCTCAACAACGTCGTCGGTCTGAAACCCTCCCTGGGGTCAATCTCCAGCCGCGGCATGCTGCCGGCCTGCCGGACCCTCGATACGCTCTCCGTGTTCGCCGGCACCGTCGCCGACGCCGACGCCGCCTTCCGGGTCATGCTGGGCTTCGACAGCGCCGATCCCTGGTCGCGGGCCTTGCCGGTGCCGCCCGCACCGGCCGGCCTTCCACCCGGCCTGCGGCTGGGCCTTCCCGATGCGGCGAGCCTCCGTTTCGGCGGCGACGGCCACTCGGAGGCAGCCTTCGCGGCGACGATTGCCGATCTGGAGACCCTCGTCGGGGCGGCGCTGCCGGTCGATTTCGCGCCGATGTTCGCCGTAGCGGCCCTGCTCTACGACGGGCCCTGGGTCGCCGAGCGCTACGCGGCGATCCGGCCGATCATGGAGACGCGCCCCGAGATCCTGCACCCGACGACGCGGGCGGTGATCGCCGCCGCCGGGCGCTACAACGCCGCCGACGCCTTCGCGGGTCTCTACAGCCTGGCGGAACTGCGACGGCACGCGGACGCGGTCTGGGACCGGGTCGACGTGCTCGCCGTGCCGACCTATCCGCGTCCCCAGACCTGCGCGGCGGTGGCCGCCGACCCGATCGGCCCGAACAGCGAGCTCGGCACCTACACCAACTTCGTCAACCTGCTCGACTGGTGCGCCCTCGCGGTCCCGGGGCGGCCCCGCGCCGACGGCTTTCCTTCGGGGATCACCCTGCTCGCGCCGCGTGGCTCCGATGGGCTCCTCGCCGGCCTGGGCGCCCGCCTGCACGCGGCTGCGGCCGGCCGGATCGGCGCGGGGGAGACGACCGTGCCGGCCGTGGCGCCGGGTCCGGCCCGCGGATGGCCCGGCGAGATCGAACTGGCGGTCGTCGGGGCGCATCTGTCGGGCCTGCCGCTGAACCGCGAACTCGCCGCGCACGGCGCCCGGTATCTGCGGACGGTGGCGACCCGACCGGAGTACCGCCTCTACGCCCTGCCCGGCGGACCGCCGCATCGTCCCGGATTGCTCCGGGTGGCCGAGGGCGACGGCGGCGCGATCGAGACGGAGGTCTGGGCCCTGCCGCCCGCCGCCTTCGGGGCCTTCGTGGCGGCCATCCCGGAACCGCTCGGGATCGGCACCCTGCGGCTCGCCGACGGGACCGCGCCGAAGGGCTTCCTGGTGGAGACGGCGGGCGTCGCGGGGGCCGCCGACATCACGCAGTTCGGCGGCTGGCGCCGCTACCTGGCCAGCCGCGCCGCGGCATAGCTGATTGGGCGATGCCAAAATCCACTCCGATGCGGTCGCAGCGCCGATCCACGCGCGCCTGACAAGCGCCCGCAAACCCAAGCGTACGGAGACCGCAGAACCGAGCGCCGGTTACGTGAATCGGCGGCCGCCGGCCCAGATCGCGGGCTTCGCGGCACGAAAGCGCCGCGGTCGGCCAGTCGCGGCCGGTCCGCTTCTTGCTGATCCTCCGCCCGAAGAGTGCCCCGAGGCTGCCGAACCGGGAGACCCTGCATGCGTCGATCCCTGCACACGGACGAGGAGATCGCCTTCCTGCTGGACGAGGCCGCGCGGGGCATACCGATCGCCGCGATCTGCGCCAGCGCCCATGTCTCGCTCGGCACCTTCTACCGCTGGCGAAGACGCCTCGGCGGCCTGAAGCCCGCCGGTGTGGCCCGGCTCGATCAGGTCGAGCGGGAGAATGCCGGCCTCCGGGCCGAGGTGCTGCGGCTTCGGGCAGCCCTGCTCGTCCAGCCGGGGCGCGGGGCACCGGCCACGACGGAGCGCGCGAGCCTGAGCCAGCCGCCGCACCATCGCGGCGCCCAAGCCTGTGTCGGCCGGTTCGCCTTCGGACGCAGTGCGAACTGAGGCGGTCTCCATCTGCAGGAATTGGGTGAGGCGTTCCTCCCCGTCATCGCGAGCGCAGCGAAGCGACCCAGGGCAGCGGGACCGTTGAACGTAGCGCTGCCGGATTGCTTCGCTGCGCTCGCAAAGACGGAGGAGGCAGCATCAGCCGAGAATGCGCTCAGGCGGACCCGGACGTCGACGCGAGGGCAGTCTTGGGCATCAGCATGTGCACGCCCTTGTTGCCGTCGACCGTCTGGGTGATCCGCAGGTTCCCGGCGAGCGAGCACAGCATGTAGGCCTGGTTGCGGGTGAGGCTGGTGCGTGCGCAGACGAGGCGCACCATCTCGCGCACGGCTTGGCGCATCGCCTCGTCGAGGCTCTCGTGCAGGCCGATCGACATCAGGTCGGTGGGCGTCTCGGCGAAGGGCCACGCGCCCGGGAGATCCTTGCGCACGGTGAGGCGGAACGTGCCGGTCAGCCCGGTCTCCAGGGCAGTGATGCAGACCTCGCCGTCGCCCTGCACGCCGTGGCCGTCGCCCGCGTAGAATCCGCCGCCGGGGTTGAACACCGGCAGGTAGAGGGTCGTGCCGACCTTCAGTTCCTTGTTGTCCATGTTGCCGCCGAAGGCACGGGGCACCGGGCTGCCGACCCGGCCCCAGGCGGGGGGCGGGGCGGTGCCCATGATGCCGAAGAACGGGTCGAGGGGCAGCTCCGTGCCCCAGGGCAGGCGGCAGAGGCCGCGGGCGGTGTCGATGTCGGCGTGGACGGTCTCGTACTCGGTGAACTCGTCCGGTAGGGTGCCGAGGAGCGGCAGGATCGCCACGAAGCCCCAGTCGAGGCGGAACTTCAGGTCGAGGATGTCGACCTGCAGCATGTCGCCCGGCTCGGCGCCCTCCACGTGGACGGGGCCGGTGACGAAGTGCGGGCCGGGGCCGCGCTCCAGGGTGTCGAGGGCGTGGAGCAGGTCGGCCGGCACCCGGGCGGGGTCGGGGTGGAGCGACTCGCGCCCGCCCGCCGGATGCGAGTGCAGGGTGACGGTGTCGCCCGATTTCACGGTCAGCACGGGCGGCAGCGCGGCGTCGAAATAGCCGAGCACCATGGTCTCGGGCGTCGCGGGGATCTCGTGATGGGTCGACACGGCGGCTCCTTCTACGGATGTCAGACGGCGATGTGACGGGTGAGGGCTTCGGGGTTCAGCACCTTCGGATCGCCGCGCTCGACGACGCTGCCGCGGGACAAGACCACCACGGAATCGGCGACCCGGAGGGCGAAATCGAGATACTGCTCCACGAGCAGCACGGTGATCCGGCCCTTGAGCCCGGCAATCACCGCCTCGATCGCGGCGACGATCGAGGGCTGGATGCCCTCGGTCGGCTCGTCGAGAAGGAGCGCGCGAGGCCGGGTGGCGAGCGCCCGGGCGATGGCGAGCTGCTGCTGCTGGCCGCCCGAGAGGTTGCCGCCCGGACGGTGCCAGAGGCCGCGCAGCGCCGGGAACAGGGCGACCGCCTCGTCAATTGCGTCGGTCCGCTCCAGCCCGTGGGCCCGGGCCGCCACCCGCAGATTCTCGGCGACGGTCAGGTCGGGAAAGATCTCGCGCCCCTGCGGCACGTAGGCGAGGCCCGAGCGGGCGCGCCGGTCGGGCGACAGGCGCGTCAGCTCGGTCCCGTCGAGGGCGATCCGGCCACGGCTTTCCGGGATCAGGCCGGTGAGGCAGCGCAGCAGCGTGGTCTTGCCGGCGCCGTTGCGTCCGAGCACGGCGAGGCAGGCGCCCGGCTCGACCGTGAGGGCGATGCCGCGCAGCACCTGCGCGCTGCCGTAATGCTGGTCGAGCCCCTCGACGGCGAGGCGGGCGGGCTGGGATGCGGGCGTCATCGGCCGAGGAACACCTCGATCACCCGGGCATCGTGGCGGGCGCCTGCCATGCTGCCCTCGTAGAGGGTCCGGCCCTCGTGCAGCACCGTCACCCGGTCGGCGATGGCCTCGACGAAGCCCATGTCGTGCTCGATCACCAGGATCGCCCGGTCCGGCCTGCGCAGGCTCCGGATCAGCGCGGCGGTCTGGGCGGTCTCGGCGTCGGAGAGCCCGGCCACGGGCTCGTCGAGCAGGAGCAGCGCCGGCTCGGCGGCGAGCACCATGCCGATCTCCAGCCACTGCTTCTCGCCGTGGGCGAGGCGGCCGGCCGGCACCGCGGCGCGGGGTCCGAGGCCGATCTCGCCGAGGACGGAGGCGATGCGGGCGGGCCGCTCGCGGGCGGGGAGCGCGGGCCCGCAGCCGATCTCCAGGTTCTCGCGCACAGTGAGCGCGGGGAAGACGCTGGGCTTCTGGAACTTGCGCCGCACGCCGGCCTTCGCGATCTCGGCCTCGGAGCGCTTGGTCAGGTCGATCCGGTCGCCGAGCATCACGCGGCCGGAGACCGGCTTGGTGATCCCTGAGATCACGTCGAGCAGGGTGGTCTTGCCGGCGCCGTTCGGGCCGATCACGGCCCGCACCTCGCCGGGATCGACCGCGAGCGAGACGGCATCGAGCGCCGTGAAGCGGCCGAAGGCGACCGTCAGGCCGTCGATGGTGAGGGCGGTCATCGGGCGCCCCGCAGCCAGGTCGGGCGCGGGCGCCAGCCCACGAGGTCGAGGAGGCCGTTCGGCAGGACCAGCACCACGACGAGCACCAGCCCGGACAGGATGAACGGCCACGCCTCCGGCATCGCGGCGCTCAGCCAGAACTTCAGGCCGTTGACCAGGATCGCGCCGATCACCGCCCCGCCGAGCCGGCCCAGCCCGCCGATCGCCACCCAGACGGCGATCTCGATGGACAGGTCCGGCGCCAGCACCCGCGGGTTGATGATGCCGACCTGCGGCACGTACAGGATGCCGGCGAGCGCCGCGATCATGGCCGAGAGGCACCAGATCCCGAGCTTGAGCCGGGTGGTGCTGTAGCCCAGCGTGCGCAGGCGGGTCTCGTCGTCGCGGCAGGCGAGCATCCGCCGCCCGATCGCGCTGCCGACGAGGAGCCGCGCGCCGGCCAGCACCGCCGCCAGCGTCAGGAGGGCGGCGACGGCGAGCCCCGTGACGACGCCGGGGGAGCCCATCGGCCAGCCAAACAGCAGCGGAAAGCCGGTCATGCCGTTGTTGCCGCCGAGCCCGGTATCGTTGCGGTACATCAGCAGCATGGCGACGTAGACGAGCGCCTGGCTGATGATCGAGAAGTAGACGCCGTTGACCCGCGAGCGGAACGAGGCCAGCCCGAACACGAAGGCGACGAGGCCGGCGAGCGCCAGGGCGAGGACGAAGGCGTAGGCCGCGTGGTCGAGGCCCGTCCAGTAGGCCGGCAGGCTCTTCCAGCCCATGAACTGCACGAAGTCCGGCAGCACGCCGGTCACGGCCACGCCGTGGGCCAGCAGGTGCATGGCGCAGACATAGCCGCCGATGGCGAAGAACAGCCCGTGCCCGAGGCTGAGGATCCCGAGATAGCCCCAGACCAGATCCAGCGACACGGCGAGGATCGCGAAGGCGGCGAGCTGACCCACCGCGTTGACGAGATACGGGGCGGGCGGTGCCACGAGGAGCCCGACCGCGGCCGCGAGGCAGAGCCCGACGAGGCCGGCGACCAGGGGATCGCGCACGGCGCGGCGTCCCGGTCCGGCGGGGGCGGCGAGGGCGGTCTGCACGGCGCCGCTCATCGCCGCCGCCGCACGGCGAACAGCCCCTCGGGCCGGCGCTGCAGGAACAGGATGATGCCGACGAGCACGATCACCTTGGCGGCGACCGCGCCGGAGATCGGCTCGATCAGCACGTTGGCGCCGCCGACGCCGACGGCCGCCACCAGGGTCCCGAGGAGGCTGCCGACGCCGCCCAGCACCACGACCATGAAACTGTCGACGATGAAGCCCGAGCCCATGCCGGGGTTGACGCTGTAGATCGGGCAGAGCGCCACCCCGGCGAGGCCCGCGAGCCCCGAGCCCAGCCCGAAGGCGAGGCGGTCGACCCGGCGGGTCGGCAGGCCGAGGCAGGCCGCCATGTCGCGGTTCTGGGTGACGGCGCGGATGTCGAGCCCGAGCGGCGTGCGGCGCAGGATCAGGAGCGTCAGGACGAGGGTCGCCGCCGCGAAGCCGATGGCGAACAGCCGGTTCCAGGTCATCACGAAGTCGGCGTAGAGGGGAACGCCGCCGCTGACATAGGCCGGCATGACGAATTGCAGGTTCTGGGTGCCGACCGTCACGCGGACGAGGTTCACCAGGAACAGGCTCACCGCCCAGGTGGCGAGCAGGCTCATGAGCGGCCGCCGGTAGAGGTGGCGCAGGATCAGCGCCTCGACCCCGATGCCCACCAGGGCGACCGCCCCGAAGGCGACCGGGATGGCGGCGAGCAGGTAGAGGTCGAGCAGGCCGGGGGCGAGGCGGCGGAAGGCCTCCTGCACGCCGTAGGTGGCGTAGGCGCCGAGCATGATGAACTCGCCCTGGGCGAGGTTGATCACGCCCATCAGCCCGAAGATGATCGCGAGCCCGGCCGCCGCCATGAACAGGATGTTGGCGAAGCTCAGGCCGTTGTAGACGACCGCGAGCCCGTCGCCGATCGCCACCGCGCGGGTGACCTTGGCGAGCCCCGCATCCAGCGCCGCCCGGAAGGCCGGGTCGGAGGCGTAGGCCGGATCGCTCTTGAGCGCCGCGAGGCGCGCCTCAGCGGCCCCGGACGGACTCGCGGCCACGGCGGCGATCGCCGCCCGGCGCCGGGCCGGATCGGGCGACGACAGGGCGGCGGCCTGGGCGAGACCGGCGATCGTCCCCTTCAGGCCGGCATCCGTCTCCGCGTCCCGCGCCCGGTCGAGGACCGAAGCCGGAACGGTGGCGATGCGCCGTTCCAGGATCGCGAGACCGGCGGCGCGGGCGGCCGGATCCGGGCCGGTCAGCAGGGCGACGGTGCCGCGCGCGGTCTCGACGGCTGCGCGCTGGCGTAGGCCGAGGACCGGCGCGCGCGCCTCGGCGGCCGGACGCGGCGCGCCGCTGACCGCATTGCGCCCCTCGGATGCGCCCGGGCGGTCGAGCAGGAGTGCGCCCTCCGCCGGGCAGGCGAGACGGCGCTCGGCCAGCGCGCCGAGGAGCCCGCCGGCATAGGCGAGGTCGTCGACCGCCAGATCGCCGCCAGCTTGCACGAGACCCTCGGCCGCGCGGACCTGCGCGGCGCCGTCCCCGCACAGACCCGCCGCGAAGGCCGCCCGGTCGATTGGCGCGGCGGAGGCCGGAACCGTCAGCAGCGCCAGACAGCAGAGGGCCAGGAGCGCGCGGAGCCGATCAGCCATAGGGGCTGAACGGGACCGGCTTGGGGGCGTCCGGGGATTGCCAGAGGACGTCGAAGCCGCGCTTCTCGTTGACCGAGCCGATGAACACGCCGCGGGAGACGTAGTTGTTCTCCCCCGTCATGGTCAACGTGTAGCCCGACGGGTCGTCGAAGCTGAGCCCCGCGAAGGCCTTGCGCACCTCCGGCACCGCGAAGGAGCCGGCCTTGGCGGCGGCGAGCGCCCAGAGGTTGACGCTGTCATAGGCCGAGACCATCGGGTCGATCACCGTGTCGGCGCTGAACGGGACGTTCTTGGCCTTCACGTAGGCGGCCCAGTCGGCGAGGAACTTCTGATTCCGCTCGCCCTTGGCGGCCTGGAGATAGGCCCAGCAGTTCAGGTGGCCGACGAGCTTCCCGGTATCGAGCCCTTCGAGATCGGCCTCCACCATGTCGAGGCCGAGAATCGGCACGTCGGTGGCGCTGATGCCCTGGTTGGCGAATTCGCGCAGGAAGTCGGGGATCGAGGAGCCCACGACGGTGAGCACCACGATCGCCTGGCCGCCCGGCTGGCTGGCGAAGCTGCGGACCTGATTCACCAGCGTCTGGAAGTTCGAGAAGCCGAATGGCACGTATTCCTCGCGCCACGCGCTCTCGGGAATACCCTTGCTGGTCCAGTAGCCCTTGAGCTGCTTGTTGATCGTGCGCGGCCAGACGTAGTCCGAGCCGATCATGAAGAACCGCTTCGCCCCGACCCCGTCCGGGCCCATCAGGTAATCGACCGCCGGCAGCACGGAACTGGCGGGCGGCGAGTTCACGTAGACGACGTTCTTGGAATTCTCGTCGCCCTCGAAATGGAGCGGGTAGAACAGCAGCCCGTCATTCTGCTCGACCACCGGCAGCACCGACTTGCGCGACACGGAGGTCCAGCAGCCGAACAGGGCCGCGACTTTCTCCTGCTGGAGCATCTGCCGGCCCACCTGGGCGTAGAGCGGCCAGTCGGAGGCGGGATCGGAGGTCAGCACCTCGATCTGGCGGCCGTTGACGCCGCCGCGCCCGTTGATCGCGTCGGCGGCCATGCGGACCACGTGGTTCAGCCGGCCCTCGAGATTGGCCATCGTGCCCGACGACGAGAACAGGCAGCCGAGCTTGACGGTGTCGGCCGCGAAGGCCGGGCGGATGAGGGCCGGGGCTGCGAGCAGCGCCGCCGTGCCCGAGATGCCTGTGCCCAAGACGCCGCGTCGCGTGAGATGCGTCATCGACCCCGAAGCTCCCTGGATGGACCGCCCGATTGTCGGCCGGGGGCCGGGAGACGGGAAGGTCAAAGAGGCTGCAGGTCGGCATGGGCCTTGCGCATATTGGCAGCATTTGTGCGCGCTGCGGGCGGTCCTGTGCCGAGAACGTCAAAATTCTCGTATCGGGTGCCGAACTGGTGTCGCCCGTAACGCGTCGACGGGATGCCTGCATCCAGCGACGGCATCAGTCGGAAGCCGTGTCCGACCGGGCGCGGACGGCCGCGCCGGTCGGGGCGCCCTCGCCGGACGCGGCGCGGACCGGCGGGCGTGCCGGCGAAGCCGTGGGCTGCCGGGTGGCCGGATCTCCGCGACGCCGGCACGAAAGTGGCAGGATGGCGCCGTCGCGGTCCGCCCCGGGCCCGCGCACCGGGAGCGGCGGGATGGACACGGTATCGGCGATCGGCACGGCGGTCCGCGCGCAGCGCGGCCGGGTGACGGCTTTGTTCGACGACCTCGCCCGGTGCGGCCGGATCGATCCCGGGTTCACGCGGGCCTCCTACAGTCCGGAGGAGAGTGCGGCGCACGGGGTGGTGACGCGCTGCGCCGCCGCTCTCGGCCTCGCGATCGGGCGGGATGCGGCCGCCAACACCACCCTGACGCTGCCGGGGCGGGACCGGAGCCTGCCGCCGATCCTGATCGGCTCCCACCTCGACACCGTGGCCCACGGCGGCAATTTCGACGGCGCCGCCGGGGTGGTGGCCGGCCTCGCCGCCGTCGCGGCGCTCCGCGAGCTGGGGCTGACCCCGGCGCGCGACATCACCGTCATGGGCATCCGCGCCGAGGAGAGCGTCTGGTTCCAGGTGTCCTACATCGGCAGCCGGGCGGCCCTCGGAACCCTGCCGGACGGGGCGCTCGACGCCGCCCGGATCGACAGCGGCCTCAGCCTCGCCGCGCACATCGCCCGGGAGGGCGGCGACCCGGAGGCGCTGCGCAGCGGCCCGCCCGCCCTCGACGCCGCCGCGATCCACGCCTTCCTGGAGGTGCATATCGAGCAGGCGCCGAGCCTGGAGGAGGCCGGGATCCCGGTGGGCCTCTGCACGGGGATCCCCGGCAACGTCCGCTACCCCGACGTCCGGATCCTTGGGCGCTACGACCATGTCGGAACGCCCCGCCGCTTCCGCCGCGATGCAGCCATGGCGGGCGCCGAGATCGCCCTAGCCCTCGACCGGGTCTGGGCGGAGCGCGAGGCGGCCGGCTGCCCGATGGCCGTCACCTTCGGCCGGTTCCACACCGATGCCGCGGCCCACGGCCTGACCACCGTCCCCGGCGAGTTCCGGTTCAGCCTCGACATGCGGGCCTACGCGGCCGAGGTGCTGTCGGCCTTGGAGGCCGCATTCCTGGCCGCCGTGACGGACGTGTCGGAGCGCCGCGGTGTCACGGTGGCCCTCGGGCCCCGCGCCGAGGCGGGCGTCGGCGCGGTCTCGCCCCGGATCCGCGACGGGCTCGCGGCGGCCGCGGACGCGCTCGGCATCGCCACCCGGCCCCTCGGCAGCCCGGCCTCGCACGACGCCGCCGCCTTCGCCAAGGCCGGCGTGCCGATGGCCATGCTGTTCGTGCGCAACGCCAACGGCAGCCACAACCCCGACGAGGCCATGGCGATCGACGACCTTCTCGACGCCGTCGCGATCCTCACCACCTGGCTGGCGGCGGAAACCTGCGACGGCTGAGGGCGGGCCTCATCATGCGGCGAAGCGCGCGAGGCCGCCGACGGGCGTGCCGACCACCGCGTCGTCGCGCATCACGAGGTGGCCGCGCACGAGCGTGGCGACGGGCCAGCCGGTGACCTCGGTGCCGGCGAAGGGCGTCCAGCCGCAGGGCGAGACGATCCAGGATTCCTCGATCCTGCGGCGCGCCTTCAGGTCCGCGAGGGTGAAGTCGGCGTCGTAGCCGGCGGCGATCCGGCCCTTGCCGCGGAGCCCGTAGACGCGGGCCGGGCCGGCCGCCATCAGGTCGACCAAGCGCGCCAGCGACAGGCGCCCGGCCGCGACGTGGTCGAGCATGATCGGCACCAGGGTCTGGACCCCGGTGAGGCCGGCCGGGCAGTCCGGCCAGGGCCGCTCCTTGGCGGCCCGCGCATGGGGCGCGTGATCGCTGCCGATCGTGTCGACGGTCCCGTCGCGCACGGCCGCCCAGGCGGCTGCCCGGTGGCGTTCGTCGCGGATCGGCGGGTTCATGACGCCGAAGCCACCGAGGGTGTCGTAGCAGTCCGGGGCCACCTGCGTGAGGTGATTGACCAGCACCTCCACGGTGGCAACGTCGCGGAAATCGCGCAGGTAGGCGAGTTCCTCGGCGGTGGAGACGTGCAGGATATGGGTCGCCCGGCCGGTCTTCCGCGCCAGCGCCATGAGGCGGCGCGTGCCCAGGAAGGCGCATTCCGGGTCGCGCCATTCCATGTGGGTCCGGTACGGCTGGCCCCGGCTGAACAGCGGCTTGCGGGCCTGGAGCCGGTCCTCGTCCTCGCTGTGGAAGGCCATGCGCCGGTGGCCGGCGCGCATGGCGCGTTCGAGATGCGCGTCGTCCTCGATCATCAGCGCCGCCGTGGAGCTGCCGGCGAAGACCTTGACGGCGCAGACGCCCGGCGCGCGCTCCAGCGCGGCGAGCGCGTCGATATTGGCCTTCGTGCCGGCCACGTAGAGGCCGATGTCGCACCAGCTCCGGCCCGCAACGTAGTCGCGCTTCCACGCGAGGCGCTCGGTATCGGCGATCGGCGGGACGGTGTTGGGCATGTCGAACAGGGTGGCGATCCCGCCCAGCACCGCGGCCCGCGTGCCGGTCTCGATCGTCTCCACCGCCGGGTCGCCGGGGTCGCGCAGGTGGACGTGGCTGTCGATCAGGCCGGGCAGGACGTGCAGGCCCGCCGCGTCGATCACCGCCTCCGCGGTCGCGCCGGCCGGGGTCGCGAGGGCCGCGATGCGCCCGTCGCGGATGCCGAGATCGATCGCCTCGGTGCCCCAGGGCGTCACGCAGGTGCCGCCGCGGATCAGCAGGTCGTAGTGCATCGCCGGTGTCTCCCTACAGGTCCGCCCGGAGCAGGACCGCCCCGAGGGCCGCCGCCACCGCCTGCTGGCAGGGCTCGACGACCGGACACCCGACCGCCCGCTCGACGGCGGCCCGGTGCGGGGCCATGCCGGCGCAGCCGAGCACGATGACGTCGGCTCCGTCGCGCGCGACCAGGGTCCGGGCCGCCGCGATCAGGCGGTCGCGGAGCGCCTCCCCCGCCGTCTCGTCGGCCCGGGCCTCCACCGGCCGGCTGCCGGCATAGCGTTCGCCGAGGCCCATCTGGCGGACCATCCGGCGCTGGCGCCGCACGCTGCCCTCCGAGAGGGCGACGATGCCGAAGCCCTCGCCGAGGGTGAGCGACCGGAGGAGGCCCCACTCGGCGATCCCCATCACGGGCCTGCCGCGGGCGACCTCGCGGGCCGTATGCAGGCCGGGGTCGCTGAAGCAGGCGATGACGAAGGCGTCCGCCGGATCCTCCGCGATGCGCCGGGCCAGCGGCATCACCACGGAATCCGCGTCTTGCTGGGTCGCGATGCCCGCCGGCCCCTCGGGCAGATCCGTCACCGCGATGACGGGGCCGCCGGCCAGGCGCAGCGGCGTCAGCGCCGCGTCGATGGCGGCCGTCACCGCCCGGGAGGCGTTCGGGTTGATGACCAGGATGCGCGCGGGTCCGGTGGTGCCGCGATGATGCATGCCGCCTCCTGCGGAACCGACGCGCGGGCCTGCCGCTGACGACAGTGGCCCGCGCGATGCGAAACCCGGGCCGCGCTGCGCCGCGATGCCGGCCCGATCGGGCACCGATCTTGCCCGCCTCGTCGGCGCCAGAGAGAGGGTATCGATGTACGACGATGCTGCGGACAAGAGCGCCGGCGCCATCCTGGTGACGGGGGCTCGGTGGGTCGTCGCCTGGGATCCTGACAGCGGCGGGCACGTCTACCGCACCGGGGCAGACGTGGTGTTCGAGGACGGCGTCCTGATCCATGTCGGTGCGGATTACGCCGGCCCCCCGCCGGCCCGGACCATCGACGCCTCCGGCTGCCTGGTCATGCCCGGCCTCGTGGACATCCACACCCACCTGTTCTCGGAGCCGATGAACAAGGGCATGTGGGACGAGGTCGGCAGCCAGCGGCTCTACAACACCTCGCTCTACGAGTACCTGCCGATCCTGCGGCCCGACGCGGAGGGCACCCGCGCCGCCTACGGGGTGGCGCTCGCCGAGTTGGCGCTCTCGGGCGTCACCACCGTCTGCGACCTCGCTTTGCCGAGCGACGGCTGGCTCGATCGCCTCGGCGCGTCGGGCCTGCGGGTCTGCATCGCCCCGATGTTCCGGTCGGGGCGCTGGCTCACCCGGAACGGCCACAGCGTCGAGTACGAGTGGGACGCGGCGGCGGGCCAGCGCGGCCTGGAGCAGGCGCTCGCCGAAATCGAGGCGGCGCAGCGCCACCCGAGCGGGCGCCTCTCCGGCATGCTCTGCCCGGCGCAGGTGGATACCTGCACGGCGGAGCTGATGCGCGACGCCTATGCCGAGGCGGTCCGGCGCGACCTGCGGTTCCACACCCATGCGGCGCAGTCCCTGTCGGAATTCCACGAGATCACCCGCCGCACCGGGATGACGCCGATCGAGTGGCTCGACGATCTCGGCGTGCTCACCGAGCGCACGATCGTGGGCCACGGGATCTTCCTCGACGACCATCCCTGGACCCACTGGCACAGCCCGGGCTCGGACATGCGCCGCCTGGCCGAGCGCGGCGCCACGGTCGCCCATTGCCCGACGGTCTTCGCCCGCCGCGGCATCGCGCTCCACCATTTCGGCCGCTACCGCCAGGCCGGGGTGAACATGGGCATCGGCACGGACGTCTACCCGCACAACATGCTCGACGAGATGCGCCTCGTCGCGTACCTCGCCCGGGTCGTCGCCGAGAATCCCCGCGATACCCGCGCGGCGGACGTGTTCCACGCCGCCACTGTGGGCGGCGCAAGGGCGCTCGGGCGCGACGACATCGGCCGGCTCGCGCCGGGCTGCAAGGCCGACTTCGTCCTCGTCGACTGCGCGCATCCGGCCATGCGGCCGTGCCGCGATCCCGTGCAGTCGCTGATCTACTCGGCCGGCGACCGCGCGGTCCGGCAGGTCTTTGTCGGCGGCCGCGAGATCGTGCGCGACGGCCGCGCCCTGACGGTCGACTACGCGGCGGCCGCGGCGGCGCTGGAGGAGGCGCAGGGCCGTGCGCTGGCGCAGATCCGGCAGCTCGACTGGGCCGGGCGCGGCCCCGACGCCATCGCGCCGCCGACCTTCCCGGGGCTGTGAGGCCCCGGCGCCGTGATCCTCAGGCGGGCCGGACGTTCCAGAAGGTCGGAAACCCGTCGAGGATCCCGGTGAGGCGGGAGCGGTATGCGGTCGGCTGCAGGTACTGCCCGAGGGGGTAGTAGGGCACGTCCTCCATCGCCTGGAGCTGGATGTCCCGGCACAGGGCGGCGCGGGCCGCCTCGTCCGGAGCCGTGAACCACGCGTCCCGCAGGGTCTCGATCCGCGGGGTCGTGGCCCAGCCGGCATAGCCGGTCTCGCCGGTGCCGCGCAGGGCGATGTAGCCGGCGGGGTTGAGCCAATCCATGCCGGACCAGTTGGTGACGAAGGCGCTCCAGCCGCCCTCGGAGACCGGCCCCTTGCGGTTGCGCCGCTGCAGCATCGCGTTGAACTCGACCGCGTAGACCTCGACATTCATGCCGACGCGCTGGAGCAGGTCGGCCGCGACCTGGCCGAGCGCCAGAAGCGGGGCCGAGTTCGACGGCACCATCAGCAGCACGGTCTCGCCGGCGTAGCCGGCCGCTTTCAGGTCGGCCCGCACCTTGGCCGGATCCCGCGGTGTGGTGAGCGGCCCGAGCCCGTCCGTCGAGGCCATCGGCGTGTCCGGGCAGAAGAAGCCGAGGGGCACGTGGAACAGGCTGGGATCGTCGGCGCCCACCACGCCCTGCATGCAGGACGTCTGGTCGATCGCCCCCCAGAGCGCCCGCCGGATCGCCGGGTTGTTGAAGGGTGGCTGCAGGTGATTGACCCGCAGCATCGTCACGAAGCCGGTCGAGTCGAGGACGCGGGTGGTGACGCCCTTGGCGGCCTTCAGCAGACCGAGCTGGTCGTGCGAGGCGTATTCCTGCCAATCCGCCTCGCCGGCGACCAGCGCCGAGGTGGCCGTGGATGTGTCGCCGATGACGCGCCACTCCACCCGGTCGTAGTGGACGATTTTCGGACCGGAGGTCCAGGTGGGTGTGCCGTCCGTGCGGGGCACGTAGCCCTCGAAGCGGGTGTAAACCGTGCGGTCGCCGGGCACGCGCTCGTCCGCCTTGAAGCGGAACGGCCCCGAGCCGATGAGTTCCGGCACCTGCTGGAACGGGTCGGTGACGGCGAGGCGCTCCGGCATCATTGCGCAGACCGGCACCGAGGCCTTGCCCAGCGCGATCGGCAGGAGCGGGAAGGGGCGCTTGAGGCGGAACCGGATCGTCCGGTCGTCGGGCGCCGACAGCTCGTCGGTCGCCTCCATCAGGGAGCCGCCGAACGGGTCGCGCTTCGCCCAGCGCCGCAGGGAGGCGACGCAGTCGCGGGCCAGCACGGGGGTCCCGTCGTGGAAGCGCAGGCCCTCGCGCAAGGTCAGGTCCCAGCGGCGCCCGTCCTCCTCGATCCGGTGGCCCTCGACCATCTGCGGCGTGGCGCGGAAGGCGCCGTCCATGCCGTAGAGCGTGTCGAAGACCATGTAGCCGTGGTTGCGGGTGATGTACGCGAAGGTCGTCACCGGATCGAGCGTGACGAGATCCTGCTGCGGGATGAAGCGCAGGGTTGTTGTGGCCTCCGCGCGGACCCGGGATGGTGCCGCGACTGCGCTCGCCACGACGGCTCCGGCTCCCTGCAACAGCGTACGCCGCTTCATCGGACAAGTCCCACTCTGCGCGGGCGGTGATTGGACGACCGCTCGCGGTGGTCCGGTACGATCACCGAACCTGGCAACCCGCAGGCTTGCAGGAACGAGGCCGCGGTCCGTCGGGTTCGGACCCGTCGCGGGGGCCACTCTGCCGGCAGGCTGGGACTGTGGAGGAGTGCGGCCTCCCGCCTTTCGGCTGCTCAAGCTCGGATGGCAGAAGCGGCTCGACCACCGCCCAGAGGTCGTCGGATACGAACGCGTCCGTACCTGCATAACCTGCTCAGTGCGGATTTGTCCGGCGTTCTCAGGCCTCCGCGCCTGTCCGATCGCGCCCGCTCATGAGGCATTGTCGAGGCTAGCTCGATAACCGAGTTGCGCGCGAAGCAGTCAATCGAGGGTCAAGCTCGGGCGGCTGCTTGGCGCCCATCCCGGTCATACAACCGCATCCTCACGATGCCTGAAAGCAGACACGCAAGCTTGGCATCGATTGTTCGGCAGCAGCAACGCTTCGATCACCACTGCTGTGATGTGAGGCCTTCGGCCATCCACGGTCACCGACGAACGTTGCGAGTCGGTGTGCTATGTATCGTTGTGCTATGGAGTGCGGGGAGGATAACACCTCAGAATGCGGTCCATCGGTCAGCACCTCGTCGACGCATGGCCGCGCCTGTATTGCTACGCGTTGACCCTGACGCGCGAGCCCGACGCCGCACGTGACCTGATGCAGCAGAGCGCTCTCAAGGCGCTCTCCACGCGGACGACTCCCCGTGAGCCTCGGGCGGCCCGCGCCTACCTGTTCCAGATCGTGCGCCACGCCTGGATCGACCGGATCCGCCGTTCCCGCATCCGCAACGAGGACGATCTCCTCGATTGGCCCGACGAGGGGTTCGACGACCGCCTGATCGAGGCCATCGCCGTGCGCCAAGCCTTCACCGCCCTCGATGCACCCTGCCGATCTGTCGTGACCTGCGTGGATGTCGAAGGCTTGAGCTACCGGGAGACCGCCGAACGGCTCGATATTCCCATCGGCACGGTCATGAGCCGGCTGCACAGGGCGAGGAGGATCATGCTGCACCGGATCGCCGGGTCATCCGATGGGAGTGAGGTGTCGTGATGCGCTGGGAAACCCTCAATGCCTATGTCGATGGGGAGCTCGATGCGCAGAGCCGGCACGAGGTCGCGGGGTCGCTGGCCCGGGACCCGGTCCTGGCCGCGCGGGTCGCGACCCTGACCCGGCTGAAGCAGGGCGTGAAAGCAGCAGTCGTGCGGCCCCGGCGCGCCCCAATCGCCCGCGCCTCCCTCAGATGGGCCTGCGCCGCGGCCTTGGCTGTCCTCGTCGGCGCCGGGTGGCTGGTGATGGCGTCCCGGCCCCCGGCCGACCCCGCGCGCGCCGCCTTCGCCGCCTGGAGCGCGGCGGGCTCGCCCGCGAATGACGTGCGGCTCGCGGGCGGCTTTCCTGGCTTCCCCCTCGATCTCGGGGCGGCCGGCTTCCGCTTGGTCTACTTGTCCGCGGACGACGGTTCGGCAGGCCGCCTCGCCGGATACGAGGGGCGCCATGGCTGTCGGCTGGCCCTCTGGAGCGGACCGGCGCCTGCCCAGGCCGGCCTCGCAATCGCGAAAGGCAGCCGCGACCTGCGTCTGGCCCGCTGGGACAGCGAGGGGCGTCACTACGTCCTCCTGTCCGAGACGGTGCCGACCGAGCGGTTCGCCCTGCTGGCCGAGGCGGCCATGCTGCTCACCGCGCCGGACATGACCGACCGCCTGCGCATCGCCCTGGACCGGGCCAGCGGCCTCCCGGAGCGCCCCTGCGCCGGGTGAGTGGAGAGGACGGAATTTATTTCGATCCGCCGCGAATAGACCGGGGGCGACGTGCGTCTCCTCCTCCGCACAGCTCGGGCCCGGTCACCGGAGCCACGCGCGGACGGGGAGGACTTTCGGATGCTCGATAGACGGGATCTCATCAGGCGCGCGGGCCTCACGGCCCTGGCGGGACTCGGCGGCGGCAGCCTCGCTCCGCTGCGGGCGCTCGCGGGAGACACGGCCACGCTGCCCTTCGGCAACGGCGAACGGCCCCTGGTGGCCTATCCGGGCAAGCGCCCTCTGCTCCAGATGACCGCGCGCCCGCCGCAGCTGGAGACCCCGTTCCCGGTGTTCGACGAGGGCGCGATCACGCCCAACGACGCGTTCTTCGTCCGCTACCACCTCGCCGACATCCCGACCGAGATCGATCCGGAGACCTACCGGGTCGCGATCAAGGGGCATGTCGAGACGGAGGTCTCGCTTTCGCTCGCCGACCTGAAGGCGATGCCGACCACCGAGATCGTCGCGGTCAACCAATGCTCGGGCAACTCTCGCGGCTTCTTCGAACCGCGCATGGCCGGGGGTCAGCTCGCCAACGGAGCCATGGGTTGCGCCCGCTGGACCGGCGTGCCGCTGAAGGCCGTGCTCGACAAGGCCGGGGTGAAGGCGGGCGCCGTGGAGGTCGCCTTCACCGGGCTCGACGGTCCGGTGATCCCGGAGACGCCGGATTTCGCCAAGTCGCTCAAGCTCGACCACGCCCGCGACGGGCAGGTGATGCTCGCCTGGGCCATGAACGGGCAGGATCTGCCCTGGCTCAACGGCTATCCGCTGCGTCTCGTCGTGCCGGGCTTCTACGGCACCTACTGGGTCAAGCACCTGGAGAGCATCAGCGTGCTCGACAAGCCCTTCGACGGCTTCTGGATGCAGAAGGCCTATCGCATCCCCGACAACGACTGCGCCTGCACGCAACCCGGCAAGGCGGCGGACAAGACCGTGCCGATCAACCGGTTCACCGTGCGCTCCTTCCTCACCAACCTGACCGACGGGGCGGACGTGAAGGCCGGGCGCACGCCCTTGCGCGGCATCGCCTTCGACGGGGGCTCCGGGATCAAGTCGGTGGCGGTCTCGACCGATGACGGCAAGACCTGGACGGAGGCGCAACTCGGGCAGGATCTCGGCCCCTACGCCTTCCGGCCCTGGACCCTCGGCGTGGACCTGTCGCCGGGCGCGCACGCGATCCGGGTGCGGGCCACGGGCAACGACGGGGTGAGCCAGCCGATGGAGCCGCGCTGGAACCCGGCCGGGTACCTGCGCAACGTGGTCGAAACCACCCGCGTGCGCGCGGCCTGAGGGAGTGACGAGAATGACCCGCATCACCCTCGCCCTGACGGCGGCCCTCGCCCTCGCGGCCGGCACAGCCCTCGCCGCGCCGAAATCCTACGAGGTGCCGGAGCCGACCGCGACCCTGCGGGCGCCGAAGGCCGGCACGCACGCGGAGGGCTTCGAGGCGGCCCAGGCGAACTGCCTCGTCTGCCATTCGGTGGACTACATCGCCATGCAGCCGCCGGGCAAAGGCGCGGCCTTCTGGGAGTCCGAGGTGACCAAGATGGTCAAGGTCTACCACGCGCCGATCGACGAGGCGCAGGCCAAGGCCATCGCCGCCTACCTCACCGATACCTATTGAGGCTTGAAATGGGGGCGGTCCTGCGACCGCCCCTCCTCTCGTTACTGCGACGCCTGCGTCTGGACCGTCGCGCCGGTCTCGCCGGGCTTACCCTCGACGATGACGAGGCTGCGCCGCGCGGCTTCGTTGGCATTCTGCGTGACCTGCCGGATCGGGCCGATGGCGTTGACGATGGCCGCGCCCGCCGGGTTCGTCATGAAGGCGGCGAGAGGCTCCAGGGGCCCCGCGCCCTTCGGATCGGCCGAAAGGGCCAAGACATAGGGCTTCTTCGGCGTGAGGCCGGTCACCGCCGCTTGCAAGGTCTGCAGCACGCCCTGGTCGAACAGCGTGACTTGCGTGGCGGCCTTGCCGTCCGGCCCGGCGAGCGTCAGCGTGCTCGATTGGCCCGCCGCGCCGAGCGGCTGGAGGTTCGGCGCGCCGGCTCCCTCCGGCACCGCCTCGGGAACGTAGGCGACGCCCTGCGGCCCCTGGCCGATCGGGATCGTGGCGATGACCGCGTTGCTGCCCGTATCGATCACCGCGACGGCATCGGCGTTCTCCAGGCCGACATAGATCCGCGTTCCATCGCCCGAGGGCCAGAGACCGTGGGGGAGCGCGCCGGTGGGAATGGTCGCGACCTGCGAGAAGTCGTCGGTGCGGAACACCTTCACGTGGTTCAGGCCGCCGATCGTCACGTAGGCGAATTGCCCGGCCTTCGTGCGCGCGATGTTGACGTGGTTGGTGATCGGGCCCATCTCGATGGTCTTGAGCGCCTTGAAGGGCGGCGTGGCCTCGAACACTTGGACGCGGCCGACGTCCTTGAGGGTAAACCACACCTGCTTGCCATCGGGCGTCGCCGCGATGTCGGGGCAGAACGGGCTCTCCTGCTTGATCCGCCCGACGATCTCGCGGCTCTTCACGTCGATGGCGACCGTCTCGGGGCTGAAGCTGGAGCAGACGTAGCCGTAGCGTCCGTCCGGCGAGAAGATCGTCATGCCCGGCCCGTTCGGCACCGTGATCCGGCCCGTCTCCTTACCGGTCCCCGCATCGAGAATCGCGACGTAGTCCTCGCCCCGCACGCTCACCCAGACTTCGCGACCGTCCGGCGTGAAGAACGCCTCGTGCGGCGAACGGCCGACATAGGTCGTGTGGCGCACCGTGTTGGTGGCGGTGTCGATGAAGCTGACCGAATTCGAGCCGATCGAGACGGCGAGCAGGGTCTTGCGGTCGGGAGAGAAGCCCATCCCATGGACGAGAAGCTGGCCGCGATAGAGCGGGCTCAGATTCGCGGGCGTCGTGTCGCCGAGGCGGATCACACCGAGGAGCTTGTTGGCGGCGGGATCGATCACCGAGACCGTGTTGGAGAACTGGTCCGAGGTATAGAACCGGTCGCGGGGGCCGACCGGCACGTCCGGCGCCGAGGCGGGCCCGGGCGCCTGACCCGCGAGGGCGGTTCCGCCGAGGAAGGCGAGCAGCAGGGCCGCCGGAATGACGTGTCGCATCGTGAGGTCTCTTCGCGCTGACAAGTGGGAAGGTGAGCGGCGATCCGCTCAGTGATGGTGATGGGCCGGCATCCGCTGCGGCGTGGCTTGCGCGACCGGCCGCTCGGCCAGGGCGCGGCGCATGACCTCGATCTCCTGCGCCTGCTCGACGATGATGCCCTGCGCGAGCCGGCGCAGGACCGGATCGCGGCCATAGGCGAGTTCGGCCTTCGCCATCTCGATCGCGCCCTGATGGTGAGGGATCATCATCGCGGCGAAGTCCCGGTCGGGGTCGCCGGACGGCGCCACCGCCATATCCGCGTGCATCCGCGCCATCGATTGGGCCATCATCGCATCGAAGCCGCCGGGAGCGGTCTCCGCATGCCCGGCGCGCATCATCATGCCGCCACTCAGGACGCCTCCGGCCATGAGCAGGGTGATGAGGATCGCCGTCGGTGCTCCGCGCATGATGTCTCCCACAGTGTCGAGGTCACGCGGGGAGAGATGCGGGCGGGGCCGGGATATTCCCCGCCGCATCGTCGTGAACCGATCACGAATGCGTGATCGGAATTCGAAGTTGGATCCCGGAATAAATCGGGCGCTTCCGGCATCTCTCGTCTGGGTGGTGGCGTGAGCACTGCCATCGACCCGATCCGGAGACCGCCTTGGACGACCTCGCCGTCCTGATCGAGCCGCAGATACCGGCCCTGCGCCGCTATGCGACCGCGCTGCTGCGTCAGCGCGAGGCGGCCGACGACCTCGTCCAGGACACGCTGGAACGGGCGATCCGCGCATGGCCGCAGCGCCGCGAGGGTGACCTGCGCGCGTGGCTGTTCGCGATCCTGCGCAACCGCTACCTCGAAGGCGTCCGCCGCCGCCGGGGCATCGAGGTCGGCGTGGAGGCGCTGGACACGGTCACAGACGCGGGGACCGATCCCGAAGCGGCCTTGGGCGCGCGGGACGTGCTCGATGGGATCGCCGCGCTGCCGGAGGAACAGCGATCCGTCCTGCTCCTCGTCGCGGTCGAGGACATGTCCTATGCCGAGGTCGCCGCCGTGCTCGCGATCCCCGTCGGCACGGTAATGTCGCGCCTCAGCCGGGCGCGGGGGCGGATGCGCGCCTTTCTCGATCTGGCCCCCACGATCGTCACCGGGCATCTGCGGAGGGTGAAATGACCGCGTCCGACCCGCGTCCCATCGGCGAGGACGATCTGCACGCCTTCGTGGATGGACGGCTCGATCCGGGCCGCCGTGCCGGCGTCGAGGCGTGGCTCGCCGCGCATCCAGAGGCGGCTGCGCGGGTCGCCGCCGATCGGGAGGTGCGGGACCGCCTGCGGGCGCGGCTCGCGCCCGTGTCGGAGGAGCCGATCCCTGCCCGCTTGCGCATCGCCAACCTTGCGACCCCGCACCGGATGCGCATCCCGCGCTGGTGGACGAACGCGGCGGCGGCGGCGTTCCTGCTCGCCCTCGGCGGCGCATCCGGGTGGGTCGGGCGCGGCGCCGTGCCGGGTCCAGGCGCGCCCGTCGAACCGATGACCCAGGCGGCCGTCTCCGCCTTCCGCACCTACGTGGTCGAGGCCGCCCATCCGGTCGAGGTCCGCGCCGATGGCTCGTCCGACCTCGTGCAGTGGCTCGCCGCGCGACTGGGACGGCCCGTCATCGTGCCGGACCTGCGGACGCAGGGTTTCCGGCTGATGGGCGGTCGCCTGCTCCCCGCCGGAGACGAGCCAGCGGCCATGCTGATGTACGATGACGACCGGGGAACCCGTTTAACTCTCTACAGCCGGGCCGGGCCGTCCGGTGGGCGCGGCGTGTTTCGGTATGCCCGCGCGGACGACGTGGCGGCCTTCTCGTGGATCGACGCGGGCATGTCCTATGTGGTGACCGCCCGCACGGACGAAGCGCGGCTGCTCCGGGTCGCCCAGGCGGTCGATGCGCAGGTCTCGGGCCAACGTGAAGGCGCGCGGTGACGCACGCGTAGGTTCCGCCTTACCTTCCCTCGTCAGCCCAGCCCTTCTGAGCCCGAGACGCCATGACCCTCGACCAGTTGCGGATCTTCGTGGCGGTGGCCGAGCGCCAGCATGTGACCCGGGCGGCCGAGGCGTTGAATCTCGTCCAGTCGGCGGTCAGTGCCGCCATCAACGCGCTGGAGACCCGGCACGCCGTCAAGCTGTTCCACAGGGTCGGCCGTGGCATCGAACTGACCGAGGCAGGAAGCGTCTTTTTCGGTGAAGCTCGCGCCGTGCTCGCCCGCGCCCAGGCGGCCGAACTGGTGCTGGCGAACCTCAGCGGCCTGCGGCGCGGCACATTGACCATTCAGGCGAGCCAGACCATCGCCAGCCACTGGCTCCCCCTGCATCTCGTCGCCTTCCGGGCGGCCTACCCGGACATCGTCCTGCGTCTCGGCATCGGGAACACTGCGGAGGCGGCCGAAGCGGTGCGGGCGGGGACGGCGGAACTCGCTTTCGTGGAAGGCGCGATCGACGACGCCAGCCTGGGGAGCACGCCGATCGCCGAGGACCGGCTGGTGCTCGTGGTCTCGGCCGGCCACCCCCTGGCCGGATGCGCACGGCCGGAACCAGCCGACCTCGCTTCGGCCTCCTGGGTGCTGCGGGAGCCCGGATCGGGCACGCGCTCCGCCTTCGAGGCGGCGCTCGTTGCTTTGGGCATCGCGCCAGATACCCTCGCCGTCGCCCTGGAACTGCCGTCGAACGAGGCCGTCCTCGCCGCCGTCGTCGCGGGGGCCGGCGCGAGCGTGCTCTCCGAAGCGGTCGTCGGGCCCTCGCTGCGAACCGGCGCGCTCGTCGCCGTGCCCCTCGCCCTGCCGACGCGGACCTTCCAGGTCCTGCGCCACAAGGAGCGTTACCGCAGTCGCGCCGCCGACGCACTGCTCGCCCTAATCCACGCCGCCGCCTGACCGGCTGCGCGACTCAGGCGACCTCGACTCGCACACGGTGCCACGAGGCGCTGAGGTAGCCCTTGAAGTTCCACGTGTCGTCCAGCAGCGCCGGCTGGGTCTGCCCGGCCGAGTCCCAGGCGCGCACCGCGAGTTCGTGCTCGCCGGGTGGAAGGTCCAGCACGATCTCCCAGAACGTCCAGGCGAACGGCGCGCCGGCCTCGTGTTCCAGCGTGGCCTGGCGCCAGGAGCGCCCGCCGTCGCCCGAGACATCGACCCGCACGACCGCCCGGTCTCCCGCGATCGCGTACCCACGGACGGGGGTCTCCCCCGCTTCGAGCCGAGCCCCGCGCGGGGGCTCGCAGATCGCCGCGTTGAGCGGCATCGTCTCGATGGTGTGGCCCTCGGCCGGATCGGCGGTCTCGGCCGTCACGTCCGGCGGGAACAGCTTGTAGTCGTCGGCTTGCATCGGATTGGTCGACGGATGGTCCTGCACCGTGATGCGCCGCAGCCATTTCGGGCTGCGCACCCCCGCGAAGCCCGGCACGACGGCACGGGCCGGGAAGCCGTGCTCGGGCAGCAGCGGTGCCCCGTTCATCGCAAAGGCCAGCAGCGTCTCGTCGGCGAGCGCCTTGGCGAGGGCAATGGAGACGCCGTAGGGCCGGCCCTCGACCACGTCGTGGCTCTCGAAGGCCACGTGGAGATCCGCTCCCGGCGTCACCCCTGCCGCTCGCAGGACGTCGCCGAGGCGGACGCCCGTCCAGTCCGCCGTCCCGATGGCGCCAGCGTCCCAGGTATCGCCCGAGACCGGGGCGACGGCCCGCATATCGGCACGGCGGTTACCGGCGCACTGCATCGTGGCCGTGACGGTCGCCTCGGGAAAACGCGCCCGCAGATCGGCCAGTGACAGATCGAGGGGGCCGACACCCTCGCCGTCGACGGACAGGCGCCATGTGGCAGCGTCGATCTCCGGCAGGTCGCCGTGGGAGCGCACGTAGAAGTCACCCGCGGGGGTCCGGTAACTGGCCCGCAGGCGGGGTAGCGGCGGCTCGGCGTTGTAGGGGTGCTCCCCATGAACGATCAGGCGCGCCATGCGCTCAGACAAGCTCGACATCGGGTGTTCCTCTCGAAGACGATTGGGGTTCAGCGCGCTGTGACGCGCCCAGTGGCGGGCTGCCGTCAGGCGATGCCGAGCAGGCGGATCAGCCCGAGGCTCACGGCCGTCAGGGCGGCCAGCGAGGCGACGACCGCCAGGGTGACGCGGGGTCCCGCCTTGACGACGCTGCGCACGTCGACCCCGAGGCCGAGGGCCGCCATCGATACGATGGTCAGCGCGTTCGCCGTCGCGGCCATGGGGTGCACAGCCGCTTCGGGAAGGAGCCCCGCCGAGCGGAGACCTGCCAGCGTCAGGAAGGCGAGGATGAACCACGGCACCAGCCGGTGCAGCGGCATCCGGCTCGGGGCGGGGCGCTTCCCTTCCATCGGGGACGGTGCGGCCGCGTCCGCGTCTCGCCGCAGCCGGCTCGCGCCCAGCGAGAGAGCCAGGACCACCGGCCCGAGCATCAGCACGCGGACCAGCTTGACCAGGGTTCCGACCTGGACGCTGAGAGCCGCCACCGGAGCCGTAGCAGCCAACACCTGCGGTACGGCATAGACCGTGAGTCCCGCGAGCACGCCGTACTGCATCGGCGAGAGCCCGAGCAGCGGAACGAGCAGGGGCAGGCCGAGCACGACGAGGACTCCGAGCACGGCGGTGAACGCGATGGACGAGGCGACGTCTTGGCCATCCGCGCCGATCACCGGGGCCGCCGCCGCGATCGCCGAATTCCCACAGATCGAGTTGCCGCAGGCGACGAGGATGGCGAGGCGCGGGGCCAGCCCGAGGGCCCGGCCGATGCCGTAGCTTCCGGCAATAGCGAGAGCCACCACCCCTGCGATGCCGATGAGCAGTCCGGGGCCCGCCGCAAGCAGCGTACCCAGGCTCAGCGAAGCGCCGAGCAGGACGACGGCGATCTCCAAGACGGTCTTAGCGCCGAACGCGATACCGCGAACGAAGCGCGGCCCCGGGCTCCAGGCTGTGCGGACGGCCGTGCCCAACACGATGGCGAGGACGAGAGCCTCCAGCCAAGCCCGGCCAAAAAGATACGCCTCGATCCCCTCCAGAGCGAGGGCGACGCCTGTCACCGCGAGGCACAGGATCAGGCCGGGCAGGACGGGGCCCAGGGCACGCTTGCGCGACGTGAAGAAGGTTGTTGCGGACATGGTGCGGACACATCGTGAACTGGATCTGCCCCGATCATGGCCGCGGCCAATCGATCATTCCAACGGAACGTATCGAACGTTTTGATCGAATTATCGGATGATTCAGCGGCGATCGGCGAACCTCGGTCATCCGCACGGAGGCGGCGACATCATTTCAGTGAAAGAGAGTTCGCGGCAGCTCTGCAGATCGTGGTTATCGGGTTTCCAACGTCGACGAGCGAAGCGTCAAGACAAACTTATACCGCCTGGCCCGTCGCCAGTAGGCCGGGCAGGCGCTGTTCGAGGGACGTCCGATTTTCTGAAATTACCTAATCAGAGCAGACGGACTGCTTCCGGCCAGATCCGGGCGCCACACACCATTCGCCTGAACGTCTCGGATGGGTGGTTTTCTGCCAGTCCGCTTCCGGACGGCCGGTGCATCGAAGCGGACAGAGCTACGGGACCGTTCACGACCCTTCACGAACGGAAAATTAGTTCCAGCTCACGGTCTGCATTCTAGTGGGAGAAGACGCTGTGGTCGGCGTCTGCGATGTTGGTGTGGCGCCAATGGCACTGTGCCGATTGCTCATAGCCTCAATGGGAACTCAATCCAGATTGGCTGTTTGCCCCTTACTACGTGGTCTGGAGCCAGGGAGGCAGTTCGGTGGGGAAACGTGCCTCTGATGCTGGAATCGATCCTGTTCGCGACGAGAACGGACAACCCCTTTCGGAGGGGTCGGTCATATGGATGCAGCCAGGATCGCCCCATGCGATCCAGCACCACCTCGGACGCAAGTTGCAGGGCATGTACGCCCAGATCCCTGCAACGCCCCTGCCGGACCGCCTGAACCAACTCCTTACACAGCTGGATACGGCCGGCGGGTCGGATTGATCGCCCGGCATGCTCCCGTCGCGGGATCCGAGGGCTAGCTCGCCATGAGACCGCGCCGCGGTGCGATGATCGTGCAGACCACACCAGAGGGCGGGTAGGTCAAGTCCACCTTGCCGTCGAAGCTTCCAGCAAGCCCGCGTCCGATCAGCCGGGTGCCGAACCCCGCGCGCTTCGGCGCCACCACCGCCGGACCGCCTGCCTCGATCCAACGCAAGGTGACCGGAGCGTCGTCGCCGTCGCCGTCGATATCCCAACTGATGGTGACCCGCCCTTCCGCGTTCGAGAGCGCGCCGTACTTGGCGGCATTGGTCGCCAGCTCGTGCAGCATCAACGACAGCGACAGTGCCGCCCTGGAACCGACCATCACAGCCGGGCCATCGAGCACGAACCGATCCGGACGGTCACGGTGAATGTCGAGCGCGCTCTCGATCACGCTCGCCAGCGGGGCTTTCGACAAGGAGCCGCCGAGCAAGAGGTCGTGCGACTTGCCAAGGGCGATCAGTCGGTTGGCCAGCACATCCCGGGCGGTGTCGAGATCGGCAGCTCCACGCATCGTCTGCGTGGCGATGGACTGCACCATCGCCAGCATGTTCTTCATGCGGTGGCTCAGCTCGTGGTTGAGCAGTTGCTGCTGTGCCTCCGCCTCGATGCGGGCGATGGCCGACCGGATGCGGTCGGCCACGTTGCGCACGAAGGCGATGTCCTCCTGAGACCACTCCCCCGGTTCCGCCCTCACGGCGTAGAACAGGGCCACGAAGCGGCCGTGCTCCATCACCGGCAGGTTGAGAAGCGAGCGCGTGCTGATCGCCGCCAATGCCTTGGCATCGGCGGCGGTCCGGGGATCACTGCCGGTGTCGTCGATGACGACGTTGCGTCCGGCCATGAGGTCTTCGATGTACGAGCCGTAGGCGCGGAAATGGTGCAGCCCGGCGATGTCGGTGAGGCCCGGCGCAGTCCACCCCTGTTCCACCAGGATCGTCTCGGCGTCGGGATCGACCTGCCCGTAGCCCGCGTGGCTCAGTCCAAGCGTGCGCCCCATGACCTCGGCGGCGATCCGGCTGATCTCCGCTTTGTCGCCCACGTCGCGCAGCCGGTCGCCCAGCTCCGTCATGGCAGCGCGGCGAGCCTTGGTCCGTTTGCGGTCCGAGATCTCCAGGAACAGCGCCGCGAACTGCTGGCCAGACTGCTTGTGTGCCCGGACCTCGAACGTGCGGTTCAGCTCGGGGACGTGGATCTCGAACTTCTCGGGTTGGCCGGTCTCGACGGTGCGGGCGTAGGTGTCGATCAGCCACTGCGGGATGGCCGGCACGAGTTCGCGCATGGTGCGCCCGGCGCTGCTGGCCGGTAGCCCCGTCAGCCCGGCGAACGCTGGATTGACCTCCAGGAACCGGAAGTCCACCGCCTTGCCAGCCTCATCGCGGATCAGCTCGGCGCTGAGGAACCCCTCCTGCATCCCGCTGAACAGCCCGCGCCAGCGTTCCTCGCTGACCGCGAGCTGGCGCTCGACGGTCTTCTGGTCGGTGATGTCCCGGGAGACCGACAGGATCCTCTCCGGCTGCCCATTCGGGTCGAGGATCGGCGTCACCTGCACGTCCCACCACTTCGGGGTGCCGAGATAGGTATCGGCCGATCCCTGGAAGTGGCCGACGCCGCCGGCCTTGGCGGCCGTGAGGGCCGCGAGCGCATCGGCGTGACCCTGGCCCTGCCAGAAGTCCGGCCACGGGCAGCCACGGATGAGGTTGAAGTCGCTGACCTCCATCACCCGCATGCCGCCCTCGCTCATGAAGGTCAGGCCGCCGTCGAGGTCGAGCACCTTGATGCAGTCGGCGGAGGAAGCGAGCACGCCGCGCATGAACTCGGCATCGGCCTGCTGCCGGGCGGCGGCGTTGCGCTGCTCTGTGCGGTCGCGCAGGATCTTGAGGAAGCCCTCGGGGCGCCCCTCCTCGTCCTTGAGCGGCATCATCTCGCCGTTCGCCCAGAACTTGCTGCCGTCCTTGCGCTGATGCCAGCGTTCGTCAGCGCCGCGCCCGTGCAGCAGGGCCGCACCCATCTCCTTCTCGGCGATCTGGTCGTGCTCGTCCTCTCGGGTGAAGAAGACGTTGGCGTGCCGCCCGAGCATCTCGGCCTCGGTCCACCCGAGGATCTGCTCGGCCCCCGCGTTCCAGCTCGTCACGCGACCGTTCAGGTCCATCGCGATGATGCCGTAGTCGATCGCGCTCTGAAGGATCGCCTTGTTGCGCCGGTCGCTCTCCCGACGCTCCTTGAGGACGCGTCGTAGCTCCAGGTTGGTAATGACCTGCTGGGCAAGCGTGCGCAGGGTGAACGCCTGTGACGGGGTCAGCCGGTTGGGCTTGGTGTCGAGGACGCACAGGGCTCCCAGAGCGACGCCGTCCGCAGTCTTCAGCGGCACCCCGGCATAGAACCGCACCTCCGGTCCTCCGGTCACGAGGGGATTGTCGGCGGTGCGCGGATCGAGGGTGAGATCCGGGATCTCGAACACGTCGTGCTGCTGCGTGGCGTAGGCGCAGATGGATTGCGAGATGGGGGTCTCGCTCCGGTCGAAGCCGGTCTCGGCCTTGAACCACTGGCGCTCGCCGTCGAGCAGGGAGATCAGCGACACCGGCATGCCGCAGGTCTCGGACGCCACCTTCACGATGCCGTCGAACTCGGCCTCGGTCGGCGTGTCGAGAATGTCATAAGTGGCGAGCGTCGCTTGGCGTCGCGCAGTGCTGTCGATCTCTTCCACGGCCACCCGTTCACCCGGCGTCGATCCCAGGCCGTCATTTGGGTCCGGCAGGCCTGTGGATCTGATGTGAATGACTGAGACGCTCTATGCCATAGGTGGCCGATACAGACACGGGAAGGTGACCGGGCAGATCGCCGCTTGCTCGGAAGCGGCTGCCGACGTTCAACCGGCGGGAACAGGGGTGCAACAAGGTTCCCGCGACCGGCTCATGGGGTCTTCGACCGCCCGACGGTTCGGTACCATGCCGGCCTGGAACGCCGGCGTTCCGGGAACACGGGGGTGCGCATCCCGTTCGTCCGGGGCTGTGCGTGACCACGGTCGGGCCGGGAACGGGACGGGACGGCCCGCCCTGCAATCCCGGGCCACACTTCCCGGACGACCCGGCCTCCGTCATACGGCTCCGACATGCGTCGGCTGAGGGCACGCAGCGGCAACCGACGGCTTCGTCGGGACACCGGCGGACGGACCCACCCAGTACCCGGTCTGGACAGGCAGGATGGAAACGGACTTCGAGGATCTGCGCCGGCAACTGGCGGACGCGAAGGCTGAGATCGAGCGGTTGCGTCGGCAGAACGAGAGGCATGTCCATGCCCCGACCGGCGACGAGCGCACCTCGGCCGCCGGGACCGACCTGCTGTTCACGGCGGCGGAGAAGACCCGCATGCCGCAGATCGTCACCGATCCGAACCTGCCCGACAATCCGATCGTTTTCGCCAACCGCGCATTCCAGGAGCTCTGCGGCTACGGAGCCGACGAGCTGATCGGCCGCAACTGCCGATTCCTCCAAGGCCCGGGCACCGATCCCGCCGACGTCGCCAAGGTCCGCGACGCCGTCGCGGCGCGGCGCGACGTGGTCGTGGAGATCCTGAACTACCACCGTGACGGCACGCCGTTCCGGAACGAGCTCTACGTCAGCCCGGTGTTCGATCCGGACGGACACCTTCGCTACTTCTTCGCGAGCCAACTCGACGTCACCCGGTTCCGCACCGAGGAAGGCCGGCTCGCCGAAAGCGAGGCGCGCTACCGCACCCTTTTCGAGGCTGTGGACGCCGGCTTCTGCATCGTCGAGATGCGCTACGATGCGGCCGGGCGCGCCGTCGACTACCGCTTCGTCGAGGTTAACCCGGCGTTCGAACGCCATACCGGGCTCCGCGACGTGGCCGGACGCTGGCTCAGCGAGGTCGTCCCGGGCCTGGAGCGTTCCTGGCTGGATGCCTACGGCGGGGTGGCCCTGACGGGCGAGGCGGCCCGCTTCGAGAGCGGCGCGGTGGCACTCGGCCGGTGGTTCGACGTCCACGCCCTGCGCATCGGCGAGCCGGCCCGGCGTCGGGTCGCCATCCTGTTCAACGACATCACCGAGCGGCGCGAGGCCGAGCGGGTCTTGGAGGAGACCGCCCGCGACAGGACGGACGAGCGCGACATGGTCTGGCGCACGAGCCGCGACCTGTTCCTCGTCTGCGGCTTCGACGGCCGCTACCGCTCGGTGAACCCGGCCTGGACCGAGACGCTCGGTTGGTCCGAGGACGACCTCGTCGGCGCGCACTTCGACACATTCATCGACCCGGCCGACAGGTCCGCCGTGGAGGGGGTGTTCGGCGACCTCGTGAACGGCATCGTCCTCGACGGCCTGGACGTGCGGATGCGGACGCGCGACGGAGGCTTCCGATGGCTGTCGTGGTACGCCATCCCCCGCGACGACCACTTCTATGCGGCGGGCCGGGACGTGACGGAGCGCAAGGCCCTGGAGGAGCAACTCCGGCAGAGCCAGAAGCTGGAGGCAGTGGGCCAGCTCACCGGCGGCGTCGCGCATGACTTCAACAACCTGCTGACGGTCATCAAGTCGTCCACTGACCTGCTGAAGCGGCCGAACCTGGCCGAGGAGCGCCGGATCCGCTACGTCGACGCCATCTCGGACACCGTCGACCGCGCGGCTAAGCTGACCGGCCAGCTCCTCGCCTTCGCGCGGAGGCAGGCGCTCCAGCCGGAGGTGTTCGATGTCGGGCGCGGCGTCGCCTCGGTCTCGGACATGGTCCGCACCCTCACGGGCTCTCGCATCCACGTCGAGACCCAGGTCGAGCCGTTCCGAGACGCGAGGGGGCGGGAGGGTCCCTGCCTCGTCGACGCCGACCCGAGCCAGTTCGACACCGCGCTGGTCAACATGGTGGTCAACGCCCGCGACGCGATGTCGGGCGAGGGGCGCATCACCATCCGGGTGCGGCCGGTCGGCGTCGTCCCCGCGATCCGGGCCCATCCGGCCATGCGCGGCGATTTCGTCGCGGTCTCGGTCGCCGACACGGGCAACGGCATCGCCCCGGACGTGCTGGACCGGATCTTCGAGCCGTTCTTCACCACGAAGGGCGTCGGCCAGGGCACCGGGCTCGGGCTGTCCCAGGTCTTCGGTTTCGCCAAGCAGTCCGGCGGCGAGGTCATCGCCGAGAGCCGCCTCGGCGAGGGCGCCACCTTCACCCTGTACCTCCCGCGCGCCAAGGCCGCCGCCGCCGCCGAGGCCGAGGCGAATGAGCCGGCGGACCTCGCCGAGGGCCACGGCACCTGCGTCCTGCTGGTGGAGGACAATCACGAGGTCGGGGCCTTCGCGGCACAGGCGCTGGAAGAGCTGGGCTACAGCACCGTGTGGGCCATGGACGCGGAAAAGGCTCTGAACGAATTCGAGCGCATCCCCTACCGGTTCGAGGTGGTGTTCTCCGACGTGGTCATGCCGGGGATGAACGGGGTTGATCTCGCCCGCGAACTCCGCCGCCGTCGGCCCGACCTGCCGGTGGTCCTGACGTCGGGCTACAGCGAGGTGCTTGCCGAGCAGGGGACGCACGGGTTCGAGCTCCTGCGCAAACCCTACTCTGTGGCCGACCTCTCGCGCATCCTCAGGCGCGCGGTGGGGGGCGTCGGCACCGGCGCGCGCTGACCGCCGTCGCGGGGCGTCCCCGCGGCGACCATCCCTGGGCGGGGTGCGTCCATCGGGCCCGCCGAGCCTCGATCGATGGATAGCCCCGGCTGGCGGGCCGAGGCGCTGACCATGGCTTTGCAGCCGAACCGACCTAGTTCGGTGGCCGGGTCCCGGGAGACGACGGGCTTCACCAAGCTTGGGAACTCGATGTCACTGACCAAGCGGATCGTGGGCCTCGTCGTCTTAGCGCTGATCCCGGCGTTGGCCGTCCAGGGCTACAACGAGTACGCGCTTCGTGCCGCCCGGGCCGAGGCCGTCCGGAGGGAGGCCATGCGCGGGGCGAAGGCCGTCGCGGCCGACCTTGGGCAGTTCGGTCGCGGGGCGAGGCAAATCCTCGCCATCCTGGCCGGCGTGGCCGAGGTCCGCGGCAGGGATGCCCGGGCCTGCACGGCATACCTCGCGACGGTCGGCGGGAAGGTCCCCGGCTCGTTCTTCTTCGGGGTCGCCGACCCGGACGGGCGCATCCGGTGCAACACCCTGGGATCCCCGGTCGGGGCCTATTCGGTCGCCGACCGGTCCTACTTCCAGGAGGCGATGCGCACCGGCGGCTTCGCCATCGGGGAGGTCGTGTCCGGCCGGGTCACCGGACGGCCCACCATCCAGTTCGCCCAGGCCATCGCCGACGACGACGGCGACGGTCGCCCCGAAGGCATCGTGATCACGAGCATCGACCTGTCCTACCTCGCGGCACGGCAGTCCGATGCCGGGTTGCCGCCCGACGCCGCCCTCACGGTCGCGGACCGAAACGGCACGATCCTGGTCCGGCTTCCCGACCACGAAGCCTGGGCCGGCAAGCCGCTGCCGACGGCCTTCTGGAAGGCCCTGGCCGACCACCGCGGCGGCGTCGCGGACTTGACCGGATTGCGGGGCAACCCGCGGATCACGGCGGTGGCCGGAGGCGCGCCGGGGGACCTCGATGGCATGACGGTGGCGGTGGGCCTCTCGCCCGCCACGGCCTTCGCGGACATCGATGCCGCGACCCGTCGCGGGGTCGTGCTGATCGGCGTCGGCGCGATCCTGGCCGTCGCGGCCGCGCTCCTGGCCGGTCGCGCCTTCATCCGCAGGCCGGTGCGGCGCCTGCTCGGGGCGGCCGGCGCGTGGCGGGCGGGTGAGTTGGGGACCCGGACCGGATTGTCCGGGACCGACGAGTTCGGCCGGCTCGGCGAGGCGTTCGACGCCATGGCGGCGTCGCTGCAGAGGCACCAGGGCGAGTTGCGCGAGGAGGTCGCCCGCAGCCGGGTCCTGCAGGAGCGGCAGACGATGATGCTGCATGAGCTGAACCATCGGGTCCGCAACACCCTGACCACCGTGCAGTCCCTGGCGCGGCAGGCCCGCCGCGACGAGGACCGCGGCGAGCGGCTTGAGGGACGAATCCTCTCCCTGTCCAAGACCCACGACCTGCTCTCGCGCGACGATTGGGAGGGCGCCTCGCTGCGCACGGTGCTGGAGAACGAACTCTCACCCTTTCGGGACGAGCAGTTGCACCGCTTCGGCCTGGAAGGGGCCGACGTCGACCTGCCGCCGCGCTACGTCCTGGCGCTGGGCATGACGGTGCACGAGCTCACGACCAACGCGGCCAAGTACGGCGCCCTCTCGACCGATACGGGCCGGATTGACGTCACCTGGAAGGTCGTCGTCGGCGAGAGCGGCGCGAGGCGGCTCGCCCTGGAATGGCGGGAGAGTGGCGGCCCGCCGGTGCGGAAGACGGGCAAACGCGGCTTCGGCACGCGCCTGATCACGGGCGGGGTAAGTCGTGAACTGGGGGGCGAGGTCCGTCTGGAGTTTGCCCCCGAGGGTCTGCGCTGCAGCCTCGACGTACCCCTCGACGAGCCGGACCGGTTCACCTCGTTCGCCGCCGCCACGGACGTGCGACCGGTCGGCAGGGCCTGAAAACCGAGCGACGACTACAACAGGCAGCATCAGCCTGGGGCCAGGCTACCCCGAGGTCGGTACGGTCGCCAAGCCGAAGGTCCGCTCTCGGCCGCTCACAAATCAGGCACGCTCGACCAGAGCCGTGTCTCGACAAGTAACCAGTGAGGTCACGACCCTGACCATCGCCGCTCGCGCACGGCGAGCCACCAGTACACTCCGCCCCCCACCACTCCGGCGCTTACGGCTTGCAGCGGCCGTTCGACCATGCCGGCAAACAGATGCCCGAGGGCGAGACCAATGGCGCCGCCGCAAGCCACATGGATGGTCGGATGGCGCCATCCCGTCCGGATCGAGACCGCCAGGCACAGCAAGAATGCCGGCGTCGCGAAGACCGTCACGAACAGCGTGGCGATAACGAACGTGATGGCGACGGAGATCAAGTCGGAGGGGAGGGTAGGTTCGGCGGCGGGCGACGGGGGAGTTTCAAACAGAGCACCGGCCGCACTGGCCAGCATCAAGGTCGTCACCGCCGCCGCCACGGCGGCGAGGTAGCCGCCGAGCACCCGTACGACGGGATCTCCGGACCTGTCTGTCGTGATGCGGTTCGGCGTCGTGGCCCCCTCGGGCTCGGTCGTGGGAGAGGCTAGCGCGCCGTGCTACCACCGGCAAAGGTGGGGCAGGACCGCAAGAGGCCTCTGTCCGGCGGGGTCCATGCGATGAAGCACGCCCAACTGGTGGTCCTGATGCTCTGGTCGACGGCGGCCACGGGGGAGGTGCCGGCACTTTGCGCGGACGTCGCGAACCAGGTCGAGGGGACCCTATGCGCCAAGCGCAAGCTGGACGCCGCCGAGGCCAGTTTGGCGAAGGCGCGAGAGGCCCTGCAGGCCAAACTCGACCCGAGCGGGCGACACAACCTCGACCTCGCGCAGCAGGCTTGGCGGCGCTTCCGCGACCTCGAATGCAACCTTGAGACTGGCTACGACGCCGAACACCCCGATGAAAACGGCACGATCATGCCCATGCTTATCGGCGAGTGCGCGACGGCCCTTACTGAGCGCCGCACCCGCGACCTGACCGATCAACTAGCCTGCCCGGGCGGGGACCTATCATGCGAGCGGTGAGCGACTTCCACCGTACCGCGGCCCGCATCGGGGCATCGGCGGCATTCGCTTTCACGGCGCCGGTTGCCCATGCGGCAAGCTTCGACTGCGCCAGGGCATCGACCGGAATGGAACGCCTCGTCTGCGGGGACGCCGCTCTCGGGAGCCGGGACGAGATCCTGGCGAGGCTCTACTCGGGCGCCTTGAAAGTGGGGAAGCGCGAGGCCGTCGAGGCTTGGCAGCGGGCGTGGCTAGGGAAGGCGCAGGCCTGTGCCACAGCAGCCTGCCTGGCCGAAGCCTACGACGAGCGGAACGCCGAACTCCAGCGGTCTGAGGGTGGGGTGAAGGTGGGCAGTGACTTCTTTTGCGAGGAGCCCAAGGGCAATCACAGCACCCTCAACGTCGTGGGACCGGTCCATGGCTTCGCCAGCGTGTCCCTGATGTCTAACTATGTCGGGCCCGGCGGGGTGGAGGTCGGCGACGTGGCCACCGCGGCCACGGATGCATTCCTGGATCTCCGGTAAGGGACAGCCACCGTCTTGAACGGCCGCTGTCGACTAACCTTCGAGCGCCTCGGCGCGGACGGTTGGAAGGTCATCCAGGCCGGCACCTGCGAACTGCGGGGCGGCGCGGTATTCGCGGGCGTCTACCGCCGCCTGCCTTGACAAGACTGCGACCGGCCGCCGGTCGCCATTGCGCTGGCGATCCCTGACAATCATCGGCGGACAGGCGGTCGATAATGGAAGACGTTTAAGCGCGGACGCTTATTCAAGGCGGTGTGGGTTCACTGAGCATCCGTCCGCGTACGCCCGGCACGTCCGCTTATGAGATGAGCACCGAACTCGTTCTACGTCTGGCTCGGGTCGATAGGAGGCCGTCCGCTTTTCCGGCGGGTCTGCTCCGAAGCAGCCATTCCGCTTTCGGCCAAACCCAGTCGGCGGCTCTGCGCCCATTTCTGCCACTCAGCCGAACCGGGCAGCAACCTGAAAGCAGACGTTCTATCGGCAGCTGAGCGATGGCCTGGTTGTCGATGTATCCGACAATGCATCGCCGTAGGGAGGCTTCGCAGGTGCCTTCACGAATTAAGTTCCGAGGCACACAATCCCCCGGTGGACCTTTGACGACACCATCGTTGAGGTCAGCCTTGCCCTCGCGCCGTCACCAACGGCCTACGCCCCCTCGTGCCCCAAGCTAAGCTGATTTTGCTCAACTGCCGCGGAAGACCGCTATCGGGATGCGCCAACTCCGCCCGAGATGGCAGACATGGGTCGCGAGAAGTATGTTAGCTTTCTCGGCTAGCCTGCTACTCAGTGACTATCCTACGTAAGTCGATACAAATGCGCTCTGATAACATTCTGACCAATTTCATCGTCTGTTTTTTTAGGCATTCGAGCACACAAGAAAAGTAATTCCTATTTAATCGATAAGAATTATTCAACAAATTAGAATGTATATAACAACAATTCTTGACCTGCCGCGAATTGCTTAGGGCGCGCTTTATATGGTTTATCGCGCTGAATCAGATAATCTGATGGTGCCGATCAAATCAGAGAATTTGTCCGTTTCCTCTTCAGCATCTAGTTTCCCCCGTAATGGCCGTCGCTTCTAGCTCCTGCGAGGAAAGCTGCGGCCCCGAATGATTTCGGAGGAAACATGCTGGGTTCCCTTGGCGCGCAAGCGCTACGGCGTCGCCGTTAGGCCGCACCCATGCAGCCAAACTGGATCGTTCTCTCCCTGACCCTGGCCTACATGGCGGCGATGGGGCTGATCAGTTTCTCTGTGCGACGCCATGCGAGGAGCGCTGGAAGCTTTACCTCCGGCGGCACGCGCTATCCTGCATTCCTGATCGGCTTTCTGCTGATGTCGGAATTCATCGGGACCGCCACGAGCGTCGGCACGACACAGACGGCCTACAGGGTCGGCGTGTCGGCCGCCTGGAACGTCCTCGCCCTCGCCGTCGGTTTCGTTCTCTACGCCATTCTCCTGGCGCCCCGCTTCAAGGAACTCGGCGAGAACACGATCTCCGGGGCGTTGGCCAAGGCCTACGGTCGCCCGACCAAGCTCGCGACCTCGGTCATCATGATCTTCGCGCTCCAGATCGTCGCGGTCTCGACCTATGCGGGCGGCGGTACGATCCTGGCGGGCCTCCTCAACGTCGACCGGACCAGCGCCATCGTCATCACGGGTATCGTCGCGACGCTTTATGTCAGTGTCGGGGGGATGCGCTCGGTTATCTATACGAACGTCCTGCATGCCGTCGTGAAGTATCTTGGCATCCTCGCGGCCGTGGCCTTCGGATTGTCTCAGGTCGGCGGCTTCGCGAACCTGCGGGCCCACGTGCCCGAAGCGATGTTCGCGGTCGATACGGTCGGCTGGTCACAGATCTTCGCGTGGATGGTCGCCGGCATCGGCGCGGTCTTCTCGACGCAATACGTGATCCAGGCCATCAATACCGTGCAGGACGGGCGCACGGCGCGGCAGGCCAGCTTTTATTGTGCCTTCCTGCTCGTGCCGTTCGGCATCGGCGCTGCCCTGGTCGGTGTCTGCGCGGCGGCGCTGCTGCCGGGAATCCCCGCGATCCAGGCTTTGCCGGGCCTGATCGCCCGGATGGACGATCTTTTGGCCGCCATCGTGGTGGCGGGATTGGCGGGATCGCTGTTCGGCACGATCTCGGCCCTTAGCATCGGCGCTGCCACCCTACTGTTCAAGGATTTCTATCATCCCCGCCGTCGGAGCGAGGATGGGACGTCGTCCCTGCGGTTCGTCCGCAGCATGACGGTGCTCGTGGGCCTGATCCCGATTCCCCTGGCGATCTTCGCGCCGGATATCCTGAAGGTGACGTTCCTCGCGAAATCCCTGCGGGCGACCCTGGCGGTCTTGGTCATCTTTGCCTTCTACGCTCCGCGCTTCGGCACCCCGCGGGCCGCCGTCGTCAGCATCCTGGTTTCCCTCGTCCTGACGATCGGCTGGTTCCTCGCCGGCGATCCCGGGGGAATCGACAACGCCTATGTGGCCCTCGTCATTCCCCTAGCGGTGATGGGTACAGCCGAACTCCGGAAGAGGACCACGCTCCGGAACGAACAGGTTGCGGCGCCCTGACGGGACGGGTGTCCCGGCGGCGATCTAGCTGCCCCCCGCGGACCATGCTAAATAGTGCAGATGTCCGAGGCTCTTGAGATCGCTCATGGCACTTTCGGCCGCGTGGCGCTCCTCGACATGGACCGGAGCCTCGTCCGGCACGCGCATCCGCACTGCCATGTCCTGCTGAAGGTCGAGGGGGACGACACGCAGTTCCTCGTCGGCGACCGCGTCGTCGCGCTGACCGATGAACAGGCCGTGCTCGTCAATGCCTGGGAAACGCACGCTTACCTGCATGATCCGCGCCGCGCCAAGGCGATGATCCTGGCCCTCTATATCGAGCCGGACTGGCTGGGGGCCTTCCGGCGGAACTGGGCGGCGAGCGGCGCACCTGGCTTCTTCGGGCAACCGTCGGGTGGAGTGACGCCGACGATCCGCCGCCTCGCGCACGACCTCGCCGCCGAGATGGTCTACGCGCCGCATTCCTCGCACATCCAGGATCAGTTGCTGTCGGGCCTGATGATCGCGGTGATCGAGCGGTTCACCGCCTGGCGGGAGGCGGCGGAGTCGCTTCGCGCCGCCGCCCGGCGCAACGCCGGCGACTGGCGGATCCGGCGCACCATTGCCCGCGTGCGCGCCGAGCCCGGAGCCACCATGGGGATCGAGGCCCTGGCCCGTGAAGCGGGTCTCTCCCGGGCCCAGTTCTATCGCCTGTTCGAGCAATCCACCGGGGCCCCGCCCCATGTCTTCCTCAACGCGATCCGGATCGAGCAGGCCGTCGAAGCCATCGTGGGCAGCGACGAGCCTCTGGCGGTGATCGGCACACGGCTCGGCTTCGCCGCTCCCGCCCATTTCTCGCGGTTCTTTCGCGATCACGTCAGCGTGCCGCCGAGCATCTTTCGCAGCATCGTCCGGCGGAGCGGCCAGCCTGCCGTGTGAGTCGGAGGCCCCCTGGCCGCCGCGAAAATGAGACGTTTGGGTAAGTCGCGAGACGCCTCGGCATCGTGGCGCCCCCCTGGATCCGCCACTTTCTCCGCAACACGGACCCCATGGAGAGGTCCGGCGGAGGAAGCGGCTTGGGCATCGTGTCAACGAGCTATGTCGGACGGTCCGTGGAGCGCGTCGAGGACGCAGCCCTGCTCTCCGGGCTCGGGCGCTACATCGACGACCTCGGCATGCGGCCCGGCACGCTGCACGCGGCGATCCTGCGCTCGCCCCACGCCCATGCGGACATCCTTGGCTTCGATGTTCAGGCGGCCAAGGCGCTGCCCGGCGTCGCCGCCGTGGTCACGGGCCGGGACCTCGACGCCGTCACGACCGGCCTCGTCCCGGCCTTGCGGGCGGCCGTCGATGCCCGCGCCATCGCGGTGGACCGGGTGCGTTATGTCGGCGAGCCCGTCGCCATCGTCGTCGCCCGAGACCGCTACCTCGCGGAGGACGGCTGCGACCTGATTGAGGTGCAGTACCGGGTGCGCCCCGCGGTGGTCGATCCGCTGGCGGCCCTCGCCCCCGACAGCGAGATCCTGCACGAGGGCGTCGGCGCCAATTGCGTCAGCGACCGACGCTTCCGCTACGGCGATCCCGAGGCGGCCTTCGCGGAGAGCCCGCGCAGCCTGTCCGTGACCGTGCGCTACCCGCGCAACACCGGCTCGCCGATGGAGACCTACGGCGTCGTCGCCTCCTACGATCCCACCGACGATTCCTACGACGTGCTCGCGAACTTCCAGGGGCCATTCAGCATCCATGCAGTGGTGGCCCGGGCGCTCAAGGTGCCGGGCAACCGCCTGCGCCTGCGCACGCCCCCCGATTCCGGCGGCAGCTTCGGGGTCAAGCAGGGCGTCGCGCCCTACGCCGTCCTGATCGCCGCCACGGCGCGCCTCGTGGGCCAGCCGGTGAAGTGGATCGAGGACCGGCTGGAGCACCTCTCGGCCTCCGTCTCCGCTACCAACCGGGTCACGACGCTCCGCGCCGCCTTCGAGGCGGACGGGCGCGTCACCGCCCTCGATTGGGACCAGATCGAGGATTGTGGCGCCTACCTGCGGGCGCCCGAACCCGCCACGCTCTACCGGATGCACGGCAACCTTACCGGCGCATACGCCATCCGCAATGTCGCCGTGCGCAACCGGGTGGTGCTGACCAACAAGACGCCGACCGGCCTCGTGCGCGGCTTCGGCGGGCCGCAGGTCTACTATCCGCTCGAACGGCTGATGCAGCGCATCGCGCTGACGCTGGGCCTAGAACCCTTCGCGGTGATCCGCCGGAATCTGATTCCGGCCGACGCCTTTCCCTATCGCACCGCGACCGGCGCCCTCTACGATTCCGGCGATTACCAGCGCGCCCTCGACGAAGCCGCCCGGGACGGCGGGCTCGATGAGCTGAAGCGGCGGCGGGACGCCGCCCGCGCCGAGGGCCGCCTCTATGGGATCGGCCTCACGGCGGCGGTCGAGCCCAGCGTCTCCAACATGGGCTACATCACCACCGTGCTGACGGCACAGGAGCGCGCCAAGGCGGGACCGAAGAACGGCGCGCAATCGACGGCCACCATCACCCTCGATCCCGTCGGCTCGGTGACGGTGCAGGTCGCCTCGGTGCCGCAGGGCCAGGGACACCGGACGGTGCTGGCCCAGGTGGTGGCCGACGTGCTCGGCCTCCCGATGGAGCAGGTCCGCGTCACCGCCGACCTCGATACCGCCAAGGATGCGTGGTCGATCGCCTCCGGCAACTACGCGAGCCGCTTCGCCGCCGCCGTGGCGGGGGTCGCGCACCTCGCCGCCACCCGCCTGCGCGACAGGCTCGCGCGGATCGCGGCGGCGCAGCTGAACCTGCGCCCGGAGGATCTCGTCTTCGCGGGCGGGCGCATCGCCTCGCGGGTGAACCCGGATGCGGGTCTGCCCTTCGCGCGGGTCGCCGCCACGAGCCACTGGTCGCCCGGCCTCGTGCCCGAGGAGCTCGGCGCGGTGATCCGCGAGACGGTGTTCTGGACACCCCCGGAGCTGACGGCGCCGGACGCGGAGGACCACATCAACTCCTCCCTGTGCCACGGCTTCATCTTCGACATCTGCGGTTTGGAGATCGACCGGGTCACCGGCAAGATCGCCATCGACCGCTACGTCTCGATGCACGATTGCGGGCGCATCCTGCACCCCGGCATGGTCGAGGGGCAGGTGCGCGGCGGCTTCGCGCAGGCGCTCGGCGCGGCGGTCTACGAGGAACTCGCCTACGGCGACGACGGCGCCTTCCTGTCCGGCACCTTCGCTGACTACCTGCTGCCCACCGCGACCGAGGTGCCGGACCTGCGCATCCTGCACGTCGAGAGCCCGTCGCCCTTCACGCCGCTCGGCGCGAAGGGGGTCGGCGAGGGCAACTGCATGTCGACGCCGGTCTGCCTCGCCAACGCGGTGGCCGACGCCCTGGGCCTGGAAGCCATCGACCTGCCCCTGACGCCCGCCAAGCTCGCGGCCCTCGCGGCGGGCGGGGAGGAGCGGGGGCCCCCCTCCGGCCACGCCGCCCCGAAGCCCGCCGCCAAGGCGGGCGACCGCACCCTGCGCGGGGAGGGCTCGGCCGCCGTCACGGCTCCGCCGGAGACGGTGTGGGCGATGCTCCTCGACCCCGACGTGCTCGCCTCCGTCATCCCCGGTTCGCATGGGGTGCGGAAGCTCTCCGACACGCGGTTCCAGGCCGACGTCACGCTCGGCGTCGGCCCGGTGAAGGGCCGCTACAAGGCCGAGGTGATCCTCTCCGACCTCGACGAGCCCCGGGCGGTGACGCTCACCGGCACGGTGACGGGCGGCCTCGGCAGCGGTGGCGGCACCGGCCGCCTGACCCTGGAGCCCGACGGCACGGGGGGCACGCGGATCGCCTACGTCTACGAGGCGGCGGTGGGCGGCAAGGTCGCGGCGGTGGGCGGACGTCTCCTCGACGGGGCCGCGCGGGTGATCATCGGCGGGTTCTTCACCGCCCTCGCCCGGCGGGCGGGAGGCTCCGCCGGCCCGTCCTCCCGGCTTCCGGCTTTCCTGCGCCGCCTGCTTGCCCGCCTCGGAGTCCCGGCATGAAGCCCGCTCCCTTCGACTACCTCCGCGCCGCATCCCTGGACGACGCCCTCGAAGCCTTGCGCCAGCACGGCCCCGAGGCGCGGATCATCGCGGGCGGCCAGTCCCTGATGCCGATGCTCAACATGCGGCTGACAAAGCCCGCCGTCCTCGTCGACGTGATGCGCATCCCCGCCCTCAAAGAGCCCCGTCTCGACAAGGGGGCTCTCGTCATCCCGGCGGGCGTGCGGCAGGCCATCCTCCTCGACCGGCCGGGTCTCGCGAGGGATCTGCCGCTGCTGGCCGCCGCCCTGCCGTGGGTCGGGCACATCCAGACCCGGGCGCGTGGGACGCTGTGCGGCTCCGTCGCCCATGCCGACCCGAGCGCGGAAATCCCCCTCTGCCTCGTGGCGCTGCAGGGCGAGATTCACCTGCGCAGCCGCCGAAAAGTCCGGCGCGTGGCGGCCGAGGACTTCTTCACCGGCATGATGGTGACCGACCGGGCCGACGACGAGATGATCGAGGCCATCGCCTATCCCCTGCGCCGGGAGGGCACCGGCACCGCCTTCGCCGAGGTGGGGCGGCGGCACGGCGACTACGCCATCGTCGCCTGCGCGGGCGTCGTGGACGGGACCCGGATGCGGCTCGCCGTCGGCGGCGTCGCCGACCGGCCCACCGCCCGCGACTTCCCCCACCTCGACGGGTCGGCGCTCGACGATGCCCTCAACGCCTTCGCCTGGGACCTCGGCGCGGGGGACGATCTCCACGGCACCGCCCGCTACCGCCGCGAGCTCGTGCGCAGCCTCGGCCGCCGGGTGCTGGAACAGGCCATCAAGGTCGCCCGCGGCGACACCCATCAGGAGGCCGTGCCATGCCACAGCTAGACGCGAAGGGCCGTCACACGGTGGCCTTTACCCTCAACGGGCGCGAGACCACGGTCGAGGTCGAGACCCGCACCCTGCTGACCGACGCCCTGCGCCACGGGCTCGGGGCCACGGGCACGCATGTCGGCTGCGAGCACGGCGTCTGCGGCGCCTGCACGGTGTCCATCGACGGGGTGCCCGCCCGGGCCTGCCTGACGCTCGCCGTGGGGGTCGAGGGCTGCGCCGTGCGGACCGTCGAGGGTCTGGCTCCGGAGCCCGGCCGCCTTGGGGTGCTGCAGGCGGCGTTCCGGCGGCGGCACGCCCTGCAATGCGGCTTCTGCACCGCCGGCATCCTGATGTCGCTCGACGCCTATCTCGCCTTCCGGCCGAACCCCTCGCGCCGGGAGATCACGGAAGTGATCGGCGGCCATCTCTGCCGCTGCACCGGCTACGCGCCGATCATTGAGGCCGCCCTGGAGGCGGCTGCGGAACTCAGGGGCGACATCCCGGCCCCGTCATCCCCGGAGGCCGCCCATGCTTGATCTCGGCACCAGCTTCCTTGCGAGCGTCTCCCGCGATCCCCGCGCCCTGGCCCTCGTCGATGGGGAGACCCGGCTGACCTACGCGGAGTGGTTCGGGGTCATCTCCGCAACCGTGGCCGGGCTCGACCGGCTCGGGCTGAAGCCCGGCGACCACCTCGTCACGGTCCTCCAGAACCGGCACGAGGCGGCGACCCTGCACTGGGCCTGCCAGTTCGCGGGAATCGTCATCACGCCGATCAATTGGCGGGCCAAGGCCGAAGAGATCGATTTCGCGATCGAGAACGCGCAAGCCCGCGCCATCGCCTACGAGCCGGTCTCGGCCGGGAGCCTGCGAGACAGCGCGGCGTCGCAGCGGATCCCGCGCATTGCGGTCGGCACGCCACCTGGCCCCGGCGAGACCGCCTTCACCGATCTCGCCGCCACTGAAGGGCCACCGGCGACGCCCCGGGCCGACGCGGAGGCAATCTCGCTGATGCTCTACACCTCCGGCACCACCGCCAAGCCCAAGGGCGTACCCCGGCGGCACCGGGCGGAGCGGGCAGCGGCGCTGGCCCACGTGGCGCAGAATCTCTACGGGCGCGGCGAGCGGACGCTCGGCGTCATGCCGCTCTACCACACGATGGGGGTGCGCTCGCTTCTGGCGATGTCGCTGATCGGCGGGACCTTCGTCTGTCTACCGCGCTTCGACGTGACCGGGGCGCTGCGCCTGATCGCGGCCGAGCGGATCACCAACCTCTACCTCGTGCCAACCCTCTACCACGACCTCGTGCACCACCGGGATTTCCCGGAGACCGATACGACCTCCGTGCGCAAGCTCGGCTTCGCCGGAGCGCCGATGACGGACGGCCTGCTCGCCCGCCTAACCGACGCGTTCCGGCCTGACCTGTTCGTCAACCATTACGGCTCGTCGGAGGTCTACACCTTCACGATCAATCACGAGGCGGCGGGCAAGCCCGGTTCGGCCGGGCGGGCGGGCCTCAACACCATGGTGCGCGTCGTTCCCCTGGGGGGCGACCCGAGCCGAACCGCCGCGCCGGGCGAGGAGGGCGAGATCGCCGTCATCGCCAAGGGCGACGAAGCCTTCGAGGGCTACTGGCATCGCCCCGAAGCCGACGCGAAGGCCTTTCGTGATGGCTGGTACTTCACCGGCGATACCGGCTTCGCCGACGCCGATGGCGACCTCTACGTCACCGGCCGGGTGGACGACATGATCATCACCGGGGGCGAGAACGTTTCGCCCGTCGAGATCGAGAGCCGCCTCTCCTTGCATCCGGCCGTGTCCGAAGTCGCCGTTGTGGGCCTGCCCGACGAGCGCTGGGGCCGGATCGTCGCGGCCTTCATCAAGCGGAGCGGCAGCACCGACGAAGCGGCGCTCGATGCCCATTGCCGGGCGGGCGGCCTGCCGAGTCACAAGCTGCCGCGCCGGTACGTCTTCGTGGACGAGATCCCGAAATCGCCGGTCGGCAAGCTGCTGCGCCGCCAGCTCGTAGCGGGCGAGTACGTGCCCGAAGGTACGACCGAGCCCCATGCCGAAGGCCACGAGGCCGCCTGACGGTCCCGCCCCCTCCCCGAATTTCCAGCGAGAGCCCAACCCATGACGAGTGACACCCCCACCATCGACCCGCGCATGACGAACCTCGACGGCTTCCGCGTCGAGATCGACGTGGAGCGCGAGCGCGCCGACGTGATCCTGGCGCGGCCGCCGATGAACGTCATCGCGATGCCCCAGCGCGATGAGATCCGCAAGGTCTTCGAGGCGCTGGACGAGGATCCCCGCGTGCGGGTCATCGTCCTGCGGGCGGAGGGCGAGCACTTCTCGTCGGGGGGCTACATCAAGGGCTTCCTCGACGCCTCTCCCGAGCACGTTTCGAAGCTCGCCTGGAACATGGCGGCGCCGGCCCGCTGCTCGAAGCCCGTCATCGCCGCCAACCGGGGCTACACGTTCGGTGTCGGCTTCGAGATCTCGCTGGCCTGCGATTTCCGCATCGTCTCCGAGACCTGCCGCTACGCGCTTCCCGAACAGAAGCTCGGCCAGATTCCCGGCTCCGGCGGCTCGGCCCGGCTCCAGAAGATCGTCGGCATCACCCGGACCAAGGATATCGTGATGCGCTCCAAGCGCATCCCCGGGCGGCAGGCCCTCGACTGGGGCATCGCCACCGAATGCGTACCCGATGCGGACCTGGAGAAGGCCACCGACGCCCTCGTGGAGGAACTGCGCGCCTTCTCGCCCATCGCCCAGCGCACCGCCAAGAAGCTCCTCAACGACACCGAGGACGCGAGCCTGTCCATCGCCATCGAGCTCGAAGGACACTGCTACAGCCGCCTTCGTCAGGCCGACGACTTCCGCGAGGGCGTCGAGGCGTTCCACGCCAAGCGCGCGCCGCGCTTCACCGGCTCATAGTCCGGCCGCGCCGGGGGGGCTGCCGAGCGGTTCCCCCCATCCTGTGACGCCTACCGCACCGCTTCGATCCCGCCCAGGCGGGAAACGACGGCGCACGCCCGAATGGCTCCCGCCCAGACCCAGAGCCCGAACCGGCCCCCCCGCGGCAACGACCGCATCCCCCGGAGGAAATCTATGCAGACCGCCGCCACCTTCGCATCCGATCCCCCCGCCCTCGCCAAACCCACAGGCCGGCAGACGGTGACCGCCGCCATGGCCTCGCTGTTCGGCTGGGGGCTCGATCTCTTCGACCTGTTCATCCTGCTTTACGTCGCGCCGGTCGTTGGCACGTTGTTCTTCCCGGCGGACAAGCCGATGCTGTCGCTGGCCGGCGCCTATGCGTCCTTCGCGGTCACGCTGCTGATCCGGCCCCTCGGCTCGGCCCTGTTCGGCTCCTATGCGGACCGCTTCGGCCGCCGTCGCGCCCTCATGGTGGCGGTGGTCGGCGTCGGCATATCGACCGCGGTCTTCGGTCTCCTGCCGACGGTCGGCCAGATCGGATGGCTCGCGACTGCGGTCTTCCTTCTCTTCCGCCTCGTCCAGGGCATCTTCGTCGGCGGCGTCGTCGCGGCATCCCACACGATCGGTACGGAATCCGTGCCGGAGCGGTGGCGGGGGCTGATGTCCGGGGCGGTCGGCGGTGGCGGCTCGGCCATCGGCGGCCTGCTTGCCTCCCTGGTCTTCTATGTCGTCTCGCTCATGGCGCCGGGAGAAGCCTTCGCCGACTGGGGCTGGCGGCTGATGTTCTTCTCGGGTCTCCTGACCTCGGTGATCGGCCTGATCCTCTTCCGCAATCTCGAGGAATCCCCGATCTTCAAGGATCTGCAGGCCCGGAAGGCGGCGCTCCGGGCAGGCGCTCCGGCGGAGGCCTCGCCGATCCGCTCCCTGTTCTCACCGTCCAACCGGGGAAGCTTCGCGGTCGCGACTCTCATCTCCTTCGGTGGTGGCGCAGCCTACTACCTTACGTCCGGCTACCTGCCGACCCTCCTCAAGCTCGTGAACGGCGTGCCGAACGCCACCGCCTCGATGATCCTGATCGGCGCCAACGTCGCGGCGGCGATCGGCGCCTGCGGCATGGGCGAACTGAGCCAGCATATCGGGCGCAAACGGTCGTTCCTTCTGATGGGCGCCATCCGCCTGCTCGCTTTTCCCGCCCTGTTCCTGACCATGGCGAACACGACGAGCCTCGTTGGGGTCGCGGCCTGCGCCTTCCTGCTGGCGCTCATCGCCAACGCCAGCTACGGGCCGCTGCTGATCTTCCTCAACGAAAAATTCCCGACGGCGGTGCGGGCCACGGGGACGGGCCTGACCTGGAACATCGGCTTCGCCCTCGGCGGCATGCTGCCGACGCTCGTCTCCCTTGTCGCCGACGGGCCGACGCAGATTCCGATGGTGCTGGCCGTCATCACGACCGGCGTCACCCTGGTCTATCTTGTCGGTGCCTTCCTGACCGACGAGACGCAGGGCAATCTCGACCGGGCCTGACGATACGGTTCTGCGCGGGCGGAGGCCTCCCATGACGAGTGATCCCCTCTGGACCTTCGCCTGCGCATTCTATGGCCGGCCCGGCGTCGCCGCGGCCTGCCTCGCCCTCCAGGACGAGGGCGGCGCCGATGTGCCCCTGCTCCTGTACCTGATCTGGTGCGGGAGGACCGGACGAAGGCTGGACGCCTCGGCGCTCGCCGGAGCGGAAGCCCGGATTGGCCCCTGGCGCGGACAGGTGATTATTCCCTTACGGGCGATCCGCCGGGCGATGCGGTCTGACCTCATGCCGGGCCAGGGGACGGAGGCGCTCCGGGAGCGGATCAAGCTCGCGGAGATCGAGGCGGAGCGCCTCGCCCTCGCGGCTCTCTTCGAGGCCGCGCCGGTCCCAGATATGCCGGTGAGTTCGGGCGGCGAGGCGCTGGCCCTCTATGCCGCCCATCTCGGCCGGACCTGGCCGGAGGCACCGCTGCGGGTTCTCGCGACGGCGCTGGAGGGCTGAGCGCCGGTCAGCCTTCTCCGCTCCGCCAACGCCGGACGCCGGGTGCATCGATGTCGAACAGGTCGAGAACCCGCCCGATCGTATGGTCCACCATTTCGGCGAGGCTCTCCGGACGCGCGTAGAAGGCCGGAACCGGAGGGGCGATGATCGCCCCCATTTCCGAGAGCGCCGTCATGGTGCGGAGGTGGCCGGTGTGGAGGGGAGTCTCCCGCACCATCAGGACGAGGCGGCGGCGCTCCTTCAGGGTCACGTCGGCGGCCCGCGTCAGCAGGCCGGATGTGACGCCGGTCGCGATCTCGGCCTGGCTCCGCATGGAGCAGGGAGCCACGACCATGCCGCGGGTCCGGAAGGAGCCGGAGGCGATTGAGGCGCCGATGTCCCCCTGGGCGTAGGTCTTGGCGGCCAGGGCGCGGACGTCGGCGACCTTGAGGTCGGTCTCATGGGCCAGCGTCACCTCGGCCGAGCGCGACATCACGAGATGGGCCGGGATCGCGAGGTCGCGCAGGATTTCCAGGAGACGGATCCCATAGATCACCCCCGAAGCACCCGAGATGCCGACCACGAGGGGCAGCGGTGTCATCGTTCCTCCCGGCCGCAACGGGCGCGGCGACCTTGCCGGTGACAGTATCGGGGTGTGCTCGCCCGTGTCGAATAACGTCGGCTGATCGCTGCCATCAGTCCGGGGGGCTCAACCGGTGATGATATGGGCCTGGAGTGCGGCCGCCGCCGCGTTCAACTCCTCCTCAAGGATACCGATGAGGAGCTGCGCCGCGTAACTGAGCGGTTTCTGCGGATGGTGGATGATCACCAATTCGCGGGCGATGCGCGGCGCGACGATGCGGTAGGCCTTGAGGGACCCGTCGGCGAGCTGTCGGCTGACGGCGATGCTCGGCAGCACAGTGAAACGCGTCGAGCGCGCCACAAAGTCCGCGATCGCGGGGGGCAGGTCGAGTTCGAGCTTTGGGCACAGGGTCACGTCCGCGGCGGCGACACGGCGGTCGAGTTCGACGCGCAGGCCGTGTCGGGTCGAAGGCAGGATCAGGTCGAGGGCGGCGAGGTCCGCCATCCGGATGGGCAGGGGCACCGGCAACGGTGTGTCGCGCCCGCCGACCACGACCATTTCCTCGTCGAGGAGGGGGGCCATGACGAGGCCGAGGCGTCGGGCCGGCCGGTTGATCACAGCGAGGTCAAGGGCGCCGGTGCCGACGCCCTCGATGAAGGTGCTGCTGTAGCCATCGGCCAGCGATAGCTCGACCTCTGGGTAGGCCGCCGCGAAGCGAGCGAGGACGCTGGGGATCACGCTCATCGACAGGGACGACAGGATGCCCGCCGTGACGCGGCCCGACACTGTTTGGGACAGGCGCGCCATGGCCGCCCGGGCGTCGGCGACATCCCGCTGGATCGGGTGGACCAGCCGGTGCAGCGTCCGGCCGGCGGCTGTCGGCACCATGGCCTTCGGCTGGCGGTCGAACAGGCGCTGGCCGAGTTCCCGTTCCAGCTTGGCGATCTGCATGCTGAGCGCGGGCTGGACGACGTTCATCCGCTGCGCGGCGCGGGTGACGCTGCCCTCCTCGAACAGGGCGACGAAGTAAGAGATCTGACGGAGATCCATACACGGGACCCAGGCGACACGAGCAACGCGCCAGAGGACCATGTGCGGGCCGGTCGGCGCAACTCAAACCGGCTGATGGGCGGCATCACCAATCGTTATTTTTCCCGCCTGCGGGAAGAGCTTAACGCTTCCTCCCCTGGCAAGCTCGGTTGAGATGACCCCGCCGTGAGGACAGCATGAACGCGACCACTCCCGTTCGTTCCCTCCGCGACTGGCTCGATCGGCTGTCCGGGGATGGGCGCCTCGCCATCGCGCGGCCGGGAATCGGCTTGCGCCACGAGGCAGCGGCGGTGGCGAACCGCCTCGACGGCCGGCAGGCCAGCCTATTTCCGCAGCCCGGGGGGCATCCGGGCACCATCGTCTCGGGCCTCGTGTCGAGCCGGGCCTGGATGGCGGAGGCCCTCGGCACCACGCAGGATCGCCTCGTCGCCCATTTCCAGCAGGCCGCCGCTCAGCCGCTCCCCTGGCACGAACGCAACTCCGCCCCCGCGCAGGAGGTCGTCCACCGGGAGGGACTCGACATCCTGAAGCTCCTGCCGGTGCCGACTTTGAACGAGCACGACAGCGGCCCCTACATCTCGGCGGGCCTGATGATCTCCCGGGACCCGGAGACCGGCCTGCAGAACGTCGCCATCCTGCGCTGCCAGATCAGCGGTCCAGACAGGATCGGCGTGCTGGTCCTGCCCCGGCATACCGACAATTTCTACCGCAAGGCCGAGGCCCAGGGCCGGGGCCTCGAAGTCGCCCTCGTGGTCGGCGTCGATCCCGCCTGCCTCCTCGCATCCCAGGCTATCGTGCCCCTCGGCCACGACGAGTTGGAGATCGCCGGGGCGCTCACCGGCCAGCCCCTCGACGTCATCAAGTGCCTGACGAACGATGTGCGCGTTCCGGCGAACGCAGAAATCGTGATCGAGGGCCGCCTCCTGCCCGAAATCCGCGAGCCCGAAGGGCCGTTCGGGGAGTTCCCGCAATATTACGGGGAGCGGGCCAAGCGGCACGTCATGCAGGTCGATGCGGTGACGCACCGGCGCGATCCGATCTTCCACATGATCGTCGGCGGCGGTCTGGAGCATCTGCTGCTGGGGGCGATCCCCCGGGAGGCCACGATCCTCGCGACGCTGCAGCGCAGCTTCCCCGGTGTCGAGGACGTGCATCTGTCCCTCGGGGGAGTCGGCCGTTACCACCTCTACGTCCGCCTGCGGAAGACGCAGGAGGGCGAGGCCAAGAACGTGCTGCTCGGGGCCTTCGCTGCCCACTACGACATCAAGCACGCCGTCGTGGTCGATACGGATGTCGACATCCACGATCCGCAAGAGGTCGAATGGGCGGTCTCGACGCGGTTCCAGGCGGACCGAGACCTCGTCGTCATCCCTCACGCCCAGGGCTCGAAGCTCGATCCCTCGGGCCGCGAGGGTGTCGGCGCGAAGATGGGTCTCGACGCGACCGTTCTGCTGGACGCGCCGCCCATGAAATTCAAGCGCATCCGTGTTCCCGGCGAGGCCGAGGTCGATCTCGACGCGGTGCTCGCGCCCGGCGCCGACTGGCGCGCGGTGATCGGCTGATCCCGTGAACGCCTTGCCCAAAACGGTCGACGTGTTGATCGTCGGCGGGGGCTCTGCCGGCTGCGTGATGGCCCACCGGCTCTCCGCCGACCCGCGGCGCCGGGTGCTCCTCGTCGAAGCCGGCATCGATACACCGCCGGGCCGGGTGCCGGCGGAGATCCTCGATAGCTATCCGATGCCGCTGTTCCATGGCGACACCTACATCTGGCCGGGGCTCGACGCGGCGGTCACCCGCGACTCCCGCGGTCGCATGCGGCGGCGGGCCTACGAGCAGGGCCGGGTGATGGGCGGTTCGTCCAGCATCAACGTCCAGGCGGCCAACCGCGGGCTGCCGCGCGATTACGAGGCCTGGGCCGCGCTCGGCGCCGAGGGGTGGGCCTGGGACGACGTGCTCCCGTATTTCCGCAGGCTCGAGACCGACCTCGATTGCGGCGGTCCGCTGCACGGCCATGATGGGCCGCTCCCGATCCGGCGCATCCTGGAGCCCGCATGGCCTCCCTTCGCCCATGCGGTCGCCCGCGCCTTCGATGCGACGGGGCTGCCCCGGCGCGTCGATCAGAACGGCGAGTTCGAGGACGGGATCTTCCCGCCGGCCTTCTCCAACCGGGACGACGCGCGGGTCTCGGCCGCCGCCGCGTATTTGGACGTGGGGACGCGGGCCCGGCCGAATCTCACCATTGCCGCCGGCCTCGAGGTCCGTTCGCTGGTGATGGACGGGCGCCGCGCGACCGGGGCCGTGCTGCGGCGGGGCGACGGATCCGAGCAACAAGTGAGAGCCGCCTCCGTAGTCCTGTGCGCCGGCGCTCTTCAATCGCCGGTGCTCCTCCTGCGTGCCGGGATCGGCCCGGGCGATGCGCTCTCTGCCTGCGGGATACCCGTCCGGCTGGATCGTTCGGGCGTCGGCGAGAACCTGCGGGATCATCCCGCTTTGACGATGGCCCAGGTCCTTCCCCGCCCGCTCCGGCTGCCCGAGACCTTCCGGCGCGCGAGCTTGCTGGCCCTGCGCTATTCGTCCGGCCATCCCGAAGGCTGCGCCTCCGATATGTATCTCACCGCCTCCGCCCGTGCCGGCTGGCACGCCCTCGGCGGACGCCTTGCGCTCTACTTCCTCTGGGTGAACCAGCCGCACTCGGTCGGGCGCCTGCGTCTCGATCCAGCAAACCCGTCCGGCCCGCCCGACATCGACCTCGGCCTGCTCTCGGATCGCCGCGATCTCGAACGCCTCGCCTCGGGGATTCGACTGCTCAGCGACCTCGTGGTCTCGCCCACGCTGAACCCCCGCTCAGACGACCTTTTCCCCGCGAACTATTCGCCGCTGATCCGGCGGTTGAGCGCCGTCTCCCCTCGCAACCGGCGGCTCACCGGCCTCCTCGCCCCCGTGTTCGATGCACCGGCCATGCTGCGCGCCCCGCTGCTGCGCGCGGTCCTAGGCGGCCACGCTTGGGCGACAGTGCTTCAGGACGATGGCGCTCTCGACGACTTTGTCCGGGACAACGTCTTCGGGGTCTGGCATGCGAGCGGTACGTGCCGCATGGGCCGGGCCGACGATCCCGGCGCGGTGGTCGATCCGGGGGGACGCGTCATCGGAACCGACAACCTGTCCGTCGCCGACGCATCGGTGATGCCCCGCCTTCCTAGCGCAAACACGAACGTCCCGACCTTGATGATTGCGGAAAAGATCGCGGAGAGGATGATGGTGGAGATGGGATGATCCCTCTCAACACATTCGGCACCTTTGCGGTGGCCGACCTACGGCTGGAATACCATTTCGTCGGTCCGCAGCCGGACTTGGCGCCGACGCTGGTGTTGCTTCATGAGGGTCTCGGTTCTGCCATGCAGTGGGGTCCGCTGCCGGAAATTCTGGTCGAGAAGACCGGATGCGGTGTCCTGGCTTTCTCGCGCCAGGGTTATGGGGCCTCGAGTCCCGTGCCTCTGCCCCGCCGGACCGACTTTCTCGAACATGAAGCCTGCACCATACTTCCCCAGGTCCTCGACCTCGCGGGACTGCGAAGCGGCCTGCTGATCGGCCATTCCGATGGCGCCTCGATCGCGGCCCTCGCGTTGGCGGAGGGCGACACCCGCGTGCGGGGCGGCGTCCTCATCGCGCCCCATTTTTTCGTCGAGGAGGCGACGCTGGCCGGGGCCCGACGGGCCCGGGACGCCTACGACAATGGCGATCTGAAGGTCCGTCTCGGCCGTCGGCATACCGACGTCGAGGGAGCCTTTCGCGGCTGGAACGACGCCTGGTTGGATCCGGCTCGGCGCGGATGGACAATCGAGACAGCCCTTACGCGATGGACCGTCCCGGCAATCATCATCCAGGGGACAAAGGATGCTTACGGAACTAAGGCCCAGATTGGTGCCGCTCGCAGACTTTGCCCCGCCGGTCTGCTGACTGTTTATGAGATGCCGAATGTTGGGCATCACCCACATCGCGAAGCGTTGGCAGAAACTGCCGACGTCATCGCCCGCTTCGTCACACCTGTCTTGAGCAGAAATTAAGTCTCCACAAGACAATGTCTGATTGGCCTTGAAACACACAGTCGCGAGGCCGGATGCCGGCCCCCTTTCCCGTGGGGGGGCAGGAGGCGGTGTCAGGTTCGTTGACAGGGTTATTTGGAGTCACCTGCCTCCCAGGCCTCATCCAGATCGAGCTTTTCAAATCCGGGCGAGGACAAAGCCCAGCCGTGGTACTGGGCACGTTCGCCCACGTTGCCGCCCGACAGCTTTCGGCGGGTTCGCCTCCTCGACGGAATGACCGGATTGGATCGGGTAAGAGGCTGTCCCTTTTTCCAGCAAGCCCCCTCCAAAGCGGACCGGCCGCTTTCGGCCAGGTCCCGACTCGCTGGCATGGTCTTCTAAATGACCGGGGTGGGTGGATCTCGGCTCGTCCGCTTCCGCTCGAACATGGGGCGGAAGCGGACGTTCAAGGGGTCGGTTCAGGCCGCCGCCCAGGCGACCGCGTCAGCGCCCGCCGGCAGGCGCATCGGGCAGGCCGGGTCGGTCGCCGCGCGCCAGACCGCCTCGGCCACGTCCGAGGCCCGGGTCAGCTCTTCCGTCACCTGCTGGAAGTTCGCGAAGACCTGACCCGCCAGTTCGCCATAGGCCTCGGGCACATCCATCCCCATTCGGGTGCGGGCGTTGGTCCCGAACGCGGTCTCCGGCGATCGGCCGGGAATGACGAGATGGGCGCGCACCCCGAATGGCACGAGTTCGTGGGCGAGGGACTCGGTGAAGGCGTTCACCGCCGCCTTGCTCGCGGTATAGACCGCCAGCAGCGGCAGCGGCCGTAGGGTCACGCTCGACGTCACGTTGACGATCACCCCCGCGCCCCGTTCCCGGAACTGCGGCAGCACGGCCTGGGTCATGGCGATGGTGCCGAGGGTGTTCGTCTCGAACACCTCCCGGGCGGACTCCATCGACAGGCCTTCCAGGGCGTTCAGCAGCCCGACGCCCGCGTTGTTCACCAGGACATCGAGCGGCCCGGCCTCCGCGACCGTCCGGGCGATGCTGTCGGCGTCGGTCACGTCGAGCGGCAGGACGGCGAGGTGGTCGGACTCCGGGAGCAGGGCGGCCTGAGGCGTCCGCATCGTGGCGACGACCCGCCAGCCACGGTCGAGGAACAGGCGCGCCGTCTCCAGGCCGAAGCCGGATGAGCAGCCGGTGATGAGGATCGTGTTCATGGTGACCTCCCGTGTGACGCACTACGGGGTGATAGGAGTGCTTCGCCGGACGTGATACGGGCGCAAGTCCATATTTCATTGGCGAGCGTCGGAAATGGTCGATCCGCTCACCCAGGTGGTCGGGCTGCTTCAGCCCAGCGCCTCGTTCTCCAAGCTGGTCCTGGCCGGCGGCGCCTGGACCGTGCGCCGCGACGACCACGGCCAGCCGTTCTACGCCGCCGTGCTGGAGGGGGCGTGCCGCCTTGCGATCGACGGCGAGGCGGAGATCGTCCTCGCGGCCGGCGACTTCGTACTGATCCCCGCCGCCAGCGCCTTCGCCGCCTCCAGCCTCGTCGCGCCGTCGGCGGGACGGGCGCCACCGCCCGTCGAGGTTGGCCCCGGCGTGTTCCGGCTCGGTCCTGCCGAGGTGCCGCCCGACCTGCGCATGCTGGTGGGGCACTGCACCTTCGCCTCCGACGATACGGAGCTGCTGCTGTCGCTCCTGCCACGGTTCGTCCATGTGCGCGGCGTCGGACGACTGGCGATGCTGCTCGGCTTGGTGAACGAGGAGACGCGGGGCGACAGGCCCGGTCGCGAGGTGGTCCTGGCGCGGCTTCTGGAGGTGCTTCTGATCGAGGCGCTTCGGTCCACCACGGGTCCGACGGCGCCCTCAGGCCTCCTGCGCGGGCTTGCCGACGAGCGCGTGGCCGCCGCGTTGCGCCGGATGCACGAGCGACCGACCGTTCCCTGGACGGTCGCGGCCCTGGCCCGAGAGGCGGGACTGTCGCGCTCGACATTCTTCGAACGGTTTCGGCGCGAGGTCGGCGTCGCGCCGATGGCGTATCTCCTGGCGTGGCGCATCGCGCTGGCGAAGGATCTGCTCGGTCGCGAGGGAGCCGGCGTAGCGGAGGTGGCCGAGCGCGTGGGCTACGGGTCTGCCAGCACCTTCAGCACCGCCTTCGCCCGTCATGTCGGCAGACCGCCAATTCACTACGCCCGCGAGCAGCGCGCCCAACAACGTAGCCCTGCGCCTCTGCAAGTCTGAGAAGGGTGGTTTTGCGACGATCTGCTTTCGGATCACGATACGGATTAGCGGACATTCGGCGAGAGGCGATTTGCTCGAAAGGGGATCTGACCATTCCGAACGGCCGAACGGCCTTTGATGCTCGCCTTCCACGAAAGCCAGGCTGCGCCACGACGCTCCCCCACGGATCGCCGCATACCGAATGGCGGATATTGCAAGTCTATTGGCATGACGTGCTAGTTCAAAGACGATGCAAACCGTCGATGTGTCGGTCGGTCGCCCCGGGTTCTCCGGTGGCGGCATCCTTGGCTCAGACACGAACGGACCCTTCCATGGCCGACAAGATCGCACTCATCACCGGTGGAGCGACCGGCATCGGCAAGGCGACGGCGCTGATCCTGGCGCGGGGCGGCGTCAAGGTCGTGATCACCGGCCGTCGCGACGACCGCGGGCGCCAGGCCGTCCAGGAGATCGAGGCCGCCGGTGGCGAGGCCTTCTTCGTCAATTGCGACGTCGACAGCGAGGAGGCGGTCGGCCGGACCGTCGCGGACATCGTCGCGCGCTACGGCCGCCTGGACCTCGCGGTGAACAACGCCGGCATCTCGAACGAGAACAAGACCATCGGCGCCTCGAACACCGACGCGTTCAACGGCATGCTCCAGACCAACGTCCTCGGCCTGTACTTCTGCATGAAGCACGAGATCCACCAGATGGAGCGACAGGGCGGCGGCGCCATCGTGAACCTGGCGTCCATCGCCGGCCTGAACGGCATTCCCTGGGCCGGGACCTATGCCGCGACCAAGCATGCTGTGGTCGGCCTGACGAAGACCGGCGCCCTCGACTACGCGACCAAGAACATCCGCATCAACGCCGTCGCGCCAGGAGCCATCAAGACCGACCTGATCGAGAAGCAGATCGAGCTCGGGCAGTACGACGAGGCGATGATCTCCGGCATGCATCCGATGGGCCGGATGGGCCATCCCGAGGAGATCGCCAACGGCATCGTCTGGCTGCTCTCCGACGAGGCGTCTTTCGTCACCGGGCATGTCTTGAACATCGATGGCGGCTTCCAGGCTAAGTAGGGAAACCCGAGATGGCGTCGCGTCCCCCCGACCGGCTCAAGGTCGCTCCGGCCTTCTGGCAGGGGCTCGACGCCGTCGGGCTCACCCCGACGGCGGTGCTGCGCCATTCGCGGCTTCCGGCCAGCCTCGCCGCCGATGCCCGCGCGCAGGTCACCACGGCGCAATACTTCGCGCTGTGGCGGTCGCTGGAGGCGCTGTCGCCGGCCCCCGACGTCGGGATGAGGCTGATCGTCGGGATTGGAGCCCGGCACGCTGCCGCCGGCCTTCCTCGCCGCCTACTACGCCCGCGACCTCCGCGAGGCGCTGACGCGGGTCGCGCGATTCAAGGCCCTATGCTCGCCGGAGGAGATGATCCTGGAGGAGGACGGGGCGTCGGCCACGATCAGCCTGGCTTGGCCGTTCGCAGGCGAGGATGCCCCGGCGGCCCTCGTCGACGCTGCCTTCGCCTCGTTCGTGGAGCTCGGTCGCCGCGGCACGCTTCGGTTTATCCGCCCGCTCCACCTCGAACTCTCGGGCACGGGCCGCGACGTCTCCGGGCAGTCGGACTACCTCGGCTGTGCCGTGGTCCAGGGCGCGCGTCGGAACGCCCTGATCCTGCATCGCGCGGATCTCGACGCGGCGATGGTCTCCCACAATCCCGCGATGCTGGAGGTCATCGACCCGCATCTCGCGAGGCAACGGCAGGAACACCTGTCCAAGGTCTCGATCACCGACCAGGTGCGGTGGGCCCTGAAGCGTCTCTTGGCGGGCCAGTCCCCCGACGTCGGCGCGGTAGCGCAGGAACTGGGATTGACCGCCCGAACCCTTCAGCGGCGCATCACCGAGGAAGGCGGCAGCTTCCGACAAATCCTCGCCGACGTCCGGCGGGAACTGGTGCGTCAGTACCTCGCCGATCCCGCCCTCGACATGAACGAGGTCGCCTACCTGCTCGGCTACGACGACACAAACTCGTTCTACCGCGCCTTCCGGAACCTGGAGGGCACGACGCCGGCGCGCTGGCGCTCCCTCCACTAGGGTCGGCCCCATGAGAATCCTGCTGTTCGGCGCCACCGGCATGGTCGGTGCGGGCGTCCTGCGCGAATGCCTGCTCGCCTCCGACGTGACGGAGATCAGGGCGGTCGGACGCACCCCGACCGGACGCGCGCATCCCAAGCTGCACGAGACCGTCGTCCAGGACCTGTTCGATCCCGGACCGACGGCATGGCGGAAGATGACGGGATACGACGCCTGCTTCTTCTGCCTCGGGGTGACGTCCTCCGGCCTGACCGAGGCCGAGTACGTCCGGCTGACCCACGACCTGACGCTGGCCGTGGCGGAGAGGCTGGCCCTGCTCGATCCCGACATGACCTTCGTCTACGTGTCCGGGGCCGGCACTGATGGTGGCGGACGCGGGCGCAGCATGTGGGCGCGTGTCAAGGGACGCACCGAGAACGCGCTGCAGGCGCTGCCGTTCGCGGGGGCCTTCATGTTCCTGCCGGCCGTGATCCTGCCGATGCACGGCGAGCGTTCGAAGACCACGTCCTACCGGCTTCTCTACCGGCTGGCCGGCCCGGTGCTGCATCTGCTGCGCCGCATCGCCCCCGCGCACTTCCTGACGACGGAGGTGATCGGCCGGGCCATGCTCGCCGTCGCGCGCCGCGGCCGGGGCCGCGCGGTCCTGGAAGCGCCCGACATTTATCGGGCGGCCACGGCCGCCGTCCCATCGAACCACGGGTGATCCATAACAGACTCCGTCAGCGCGATTGCCATCCCGTCCTGGAAACGGATCGTGCCGGCGACGTTCGCCGTCCTTTCTCCGGCTTCAGCGGAAAGCGGAAGCGGTCTCGAATGATCCTCGCCAGCGGGACGATCTCCGAGCGATGGCAGGTCTCGTCGCCATCGGAGCAACCATGATGCTTTCGGCGCGCGAACCTACGACGAGCTTTGCTGCGACGTCTCCAGTGTTCGACCGGGATGCTTCAGTGCGGTGGTCCGGAATGATCGATGGCGGTGCAACCGAAGAATAACGGCTGTCAGCACTTTCTATTTAAGCCACCGGATATCTTTCCAATGAAGCATTATGGGCTGGACGAGGGTAAAGCGTTCCTCCGTCCGGTCGCGCTCACATTTCGCGTGTTTGATCGGCGGTACGAAGAACGTCCGCTTCGGAGAATGCGATTGAATGCCCGCTATGACGAACTTGGGTCGCTATCAGACTGTTCGCTCGGAGCGGTGTCCGGCCCGTCCGCTTCTGGACGGCGAATGCATCGAAGCAGACATCGCCGCTGGGTCCGTTTGGGGTGCTGACAGTCATTTCGCGTGCATGCTTGCGTAGCTGCGAGTGCTGACGGAAGATATGAACGCGCCTCTTAGGCGCGGTTCTTGTCGCGCAGGGGCTCGGGCTTCTGCTCGTCCGGCAGAACCTCGCGCAGGTGGTGATGCACGATGTCCACGCTGAACGGCTTTCCGATGAAGCGCGCTCCGTCCGGCAGATCGTTCGGTCCGGGCTTGGCCTGCCCCGACGCGACGACGATCGAGATGTGAGGATAGGCGCGCGCAACCATGCGAGCGAGGGCGAAGCCATCGTGTACGCCCGGCATCTGCACGTCGGTGAACAGCAGCACGATGCACGCGTGGTGTTCTTCGAGCACGAGCAACGCCTTATCACCGGATGAGGCCGCAAAGGTCGTAAACCCCGCTTCCTCCAGGATGTCGACCGCAGCCATGCGGACCATGCCGTCGTCGTCGACGACGAGAGCACAGGGCGCAGCGTTCGAGGAGACATGGGTCATCTCCCCTCAATGCCGCGTTTCATGGAAAGGTCCGGGTGGAAAGACGCCAAGTTCAGCCGCCTGTCATGAGCTGGACGCCCGAGATCGTCAGCGTGCCGACCAGATCCTCATCGCCGGCGCACAGGCGAAGCACTTGATTAGCCCTCATTCGGCTTGGTGAACTTGCACTTGCCCCGCAGTGACCACGGCCCCCGCGCCCCGACCTCGGCGCAGAACGCATCGACCGCCCGGGTCACACCCGGGAAGCGGCCGCCCAAACGGTCGTAATCGTCGGCGATCAGGAGGCCTCCAGGCCGCAGGACCGGCCACCAGGCGCGCAGGTCCGCCGCGACAGACGTCTCCTCGTGCCCGGCATCGAGATGTATGACGTCGGCGGTCACACCGCGCAGACGCAAGAGTTCCGCGGCATTCACCGAGTCGAGCGGCAACGGCACGATGTGGTCCGTCATGCCTTCGCGCACCACATTGGCCAGGAAGGTCCGGTAAAGGCTCGGATAGCCATGCTCGGTGGCGAGTTCCGCGAACAGCGCCTCGTCCGCCCAGTGATCGACGGCTCCGAGCCACGTATCGACCGCGATCACGGTGCCGGCGACCTCGTTCTCGGCCATGGTTCGCGCGAGGAAGAGGGCGCTGGCTCCCTTCCAGGTGCCGATCTCGATGACCACACGGGGCCGGAACTCGATCACCGCCTCCTCGAGGTAGGGGTGGATGCTGCGCCAGCCCTGCAGGTCGGCGGGGCGTAGGTCCGCCGGGGGATCCGCGAAGGGGTCGCGACCATGCCACAAGGCGGCGATCAGATCCTGTCGGGTCATGTCTCGGCTTTCACACGGACGCTGTGGCTAAGGCGCGGGAGGAGCAGGCGTTTGGCGGCCGCGGGGTCAGTCCCGGCGCGGGCCTGCGCGTAGAGCACCTCGCATCGGTCGAGCCAGCATGCGCGGGTGAACAGGCGCAGGACACGCGCGCGCGGGATCGGCCGCGGGATCACGAGCGCCGCGCCGATGGCACGGGCAAGACCCGCCTGGTCCCCTGGTGCCGCGAGGGATCCGGCTTCGCCGACGACCTCCGAAACGGCGCCCCGGGCGAAGCCGGCGACCGGCAGGCCGCAGGCCATCGCCTCGATCGCCGCCAGCCCGAACGGCTCGTCCCAGCACGGTGTGGCCAGGAACACGGAGGCGCGGCCGACCTCCGCGGCCAGGGCCGTCCCGCTGAGCTGGCCGCCGTAGCGGATCGAGCCGCCGAGCAACGGCGCGACCTGGGCCGCCCAGTAATCCGGCTCCTCGATCGGACCGAACAGGGTCAGGGGCAGGCCAGCTTGGCGCGCCGCCCCGATCGCGTGCTGCGCGCCCTTGTCGGGCGTGATCCGCGCGCACCAGACGGCGCTGCCGTCGCCGTCCGGACGATACGGCCAGGCGGCGGGATCGATGCCGTTGTGAAGCACCGAGGCCTCCGGGGGCGCCCCGTCCGGCCACCACGCGTCGAGATGCGCCCGGGAGGGCGCGGTGATCCGGTGTCCCGGGGCGGGGCTCGCCTGCACGAACCAGCGCAGGGCGTCGTAGGGCGGTACGTGCAGCGACGTGACGGTGGGCGTCGCGGCGGTGCGCCGTTTCTCCAGGGGCAGACGGCTCAGGCTGTTGTTGTGGAGCACATCGAAGCCCCCGGCAGCGATCCGGTCGCAGGCGGAAGCGTAGCCGTCGTCGAGATGAGCCTTCAGGCCCGCATCGCCCCGGTGCTCCAGGCCGGCATGGCTCCGCTCGTGATGGACCGGGATCACAGGATCCAGCGCAAAGCGCGCGTCGCTGTCGCCGGATGCGAACAGGGCGACACTGTGGCCCCGGGCGGCGAGACCGTCCGCGAGGCTCCACGTATAGGCTTCGAGGCCCCCCGCGAAGGGCGGGGCGATCGGATGGCGGAGATGGGCAAGGAGCGCGATCCTCACGCCGTCACCGGCGCCGGCGATTTCGCGGCGGCCCCGGCATCCGTCCGGGCCTCGATGGCGCGGATCACCGACGCAGAGTTGGTGTAGGGCTGGTGGCCCAGCTGACCAGTCAGCGCGAGGTCGGCGGCGTCGGGCCGGCGCAGGATGCGGATCGGCCGGCCGGGCGTGTCGTCGATCAGGCCCATCACTTTGAAGGCGTAGAGCCAGTGGCCCATGGTGCGGTAGCCCCACTTGGCCTCGAACAATTCGGCGTTGCGCACCACACTCTCGAGGTGATGGACCGGCGGCATGTGGTGCGGGTGGTACTGGTGATAGGCGCGCGCGCCCTTGATCCAGGCGATCGGGATGCCGCTTCGGTCGAGGAGCTTGCCGAAGTCGGTGTCCTCGCCGCCGTAGCCGGTGTAGCGCTCGTCGAAGCCGCCGGTCGCCAGGAAGGTCGCCCGCCGGATCGCGAAGTTGAGCGACCAGAAGCAGCGGTAATCGTTGCAGATCTCGATGCCGGAGGCCGGGGGCCCGCGGCGGTCGGAATGCCGCTCCGCCACGGCATCGAGGCCGGCATAGTCCCAGGTCCCCAGCGTGGCGCGCTCGGGCAGATGCAGCACCTCGCCCATCAGCAGCCCGTCGAGTTCGGAGAGCCCCCGCGCGTAGTCGGCGATGAGGTCGGGCGCCGGGATGCAATCGACGTCGAGGAAGACCACGGCGTCGCTGTCGACCGCCGCCACGCCGCGGTTGCGCGCCGCCGCCAGCGGCAACTCGCGGCCCCGCACCGGAATCTGATGCACCGGGAAGCCGACCTCGGGCAGGTCGTAGGGCGTCTCCTGCATCACCGCGACGATGAAGGCGGCGGGGGGCTGCGTCTGGCGCTCCAGGCCGCGGAGCACGTTGCGCAGATGCGCCGGCCGGCCCTTCGCGAGGGTCACCACGGAGACGGTGGACATAAGGCGATCGGGCTCCGGTTGGGTTGGGGAGACGGCTGCGGTCACTCGGCGGCGATGCCTGGAAGCGGGACGGTTTCGGCGCCGGCCGGTCCGCAATCCCAGAGCGCGTCGGTCAGCCCTTCGAGCCAGCCGGCGGCGCGGGCAGCGGCGTCGGGGGCGTAGAGGCTCCGCAGGGGAGCCCCGTCGAGGGCGCGGGCGCGGGCGAGGAGGTCCCGCCAGCCCCGGAGATCACCCGGCCAGGCGGGCGCCTGCACGGCAGCGCCGAGCCGGACCAGGGCCTCGGCCTTGCGGGTCTGCTCGGCGAAGTAGCGCCATTCCGGCATCACGATCAGGCGACCGCCGACCCGGGCGATCTCGTGGACCGTGTTGTCGCCCGCCGAGGCGATCACGATGTCGGCGGCGGCAAGGTAGTCGGTGACCGAGGACACCCAGCCGAGTTCGCGCAGATTCGAAAAGTCGGTCTCGTGGCCCTCGCGGTGGGTCGGCCCGAGGGTGAGCCACAGGGCGTCGGGTTCGGCACGGGCCGCGACCGTGAGGGGCGCGTAGGGCGTGCCGCTGCCGCCGCCGCCGGTCACCGCCACGACGATCTCCCGTGCAGGATCGAGGCCGAGCTTGGCGCGGGCCTCCGCACGCTCCGGCACCCGATCGACGCTGGTGCACAGGCCGCCGCTGTAGAAGGTCTTGGCGCGCAGGTGTGCCGGATAATCGTCTTGCTCCAAGCGCTCGTCGAAGGGGGCGAGCATTCCGACGCAGGCCTCGTAGGCGCCGACATGGCCGATATCGGACCGGTCGCCGTGCATGCGGATCTGCACCGCCGGCACGCTGGCGATGCGCGCGAGCAGCGCGATCTCCGCCGAGACATCGACCACGAACAGGCCGATTCCACGCTCGTCGAGATGGTCGAGGATCGACCGCATGGTCCGGCGCATCGCGTCGAGACCCAGGGGAACGCAGTGCATCACCTGGGGCGTCGGCTCGGCGTAGAGGCGCGCCGTCGGCACGGCGGCGCCGATCATGTTGGGCAGCGCCACGATCTCGATGTCGCGGCCGAACCCGTCGAACAGGCGTGGATCGGCGGTCAGCACCGAGACGGCCCGGTCACGAGCAAACTCGGCGGCCACCGCCATCGTGCGGTTGGCGTGGCCGCGGCCCTGATGATGAACGAAGAACGCGATCGGCTTCTTCATGGCGGTGGGTTCGGGCTCGCTCTCAAGAAAACAGGGCGTCGGGCCGCCGGGCCGCGGCGATCTCGGGTTCGGTCGGCGGGCGGATCAGGCGGATCGCGGGGGCGGCGACGTCCCAGTCGATCAGCCCCGCCGCGCGGAACTGGTCGAGCCAGTAGGTCATGCACCAGCGCCCGTGCCGCGCCCGGAAACGCGCCGCGTTGGCGAGGATCGACGCGAAATGCTGCAGCGGCGGCACGTGGACCGGATGGTGCTGGTGATAGGCGCGAGCCCCCGCGACCCAGAAGACCGGCAGCCCGGCGGCGGCAAGCCGGGCGGCGAGGTCCGTCTCCTCACCGCCGTAGCCCACGAAGGCCTCGTCCATGCCGCCGGCCGTGCGCCAAACCGCGGCCGGTAGGGCGAAGGACAGGCCCCAGAGCTGGCCTGCATCGGGTTCCGGCCGCAGGCCGTTTTCGGGCAAGGCGGGCCGGGCCGGATGGGCTCGGCCGAGGCGGTCGAGTACCGCCGGCTTGCAATCGCCGGTGCCCGCCCCCGGCGGAAGGTAGAGGACCTCGCCGAGCAACAGCCCCTGCGCCGTAGCGCCGGCCCGCGCATAGGCTTCCGTCAAAGTCGGCGACGGGATGCAATCCACGTCGAGGAAGACGAGGAGTTCAGCGCACGCTGCCTCGGCGGCCCGGTTGCGCGCGGCGGCCAGCGGCATCGGCTCGCCCGGCACGTGGAGGTGCCGGATCGGGCAGCCGGGATCGGGCAGGTCCGGCGCACGCTCCGACTGCATCCAGGCGATCACCAGCTCTCGCGGGGCCAGCGTCTGGCGGGCGAGACCCTGCATCAGGTTACGGAGCCGGTCGGCCCGGCCGCGGACCAGGGTCAGGACGCTGGGAGCCGGCCCCCCCGCGTGCTCAGCCGGCATCGGCGAGCATCCGGCGGAAGTGCGAGACCCCTTCAATGATGCCCCGGGCGTGGGTCCGACGGGACACGTAGGAGTGCTTCAGGGCGGCATGGCTTGCGAGGTCGTCGGAATAGTTCGCCACGATGATCGCCTGCACGCGGGCGCCGAGCATCTCGATGTCGTTGCCGGAATCGCCGGCCACGAACACGGCGTGCTCCGGCAGGTCGTACAGGGCCCGGACGTGGTCCACGGCAGTGCCCTTCGAGGCGGCCTCGGGCAGGACGTCGAGATACCGTCCATGACTGTGAATCACACGCGCGGCGATACCGGCCTCTGCCAGACGCGCGCGGACGCGCCGTTCGGTCTCGGTGTCACCGAAATAGCTCAGCTTCAGGGCCCGCTGCTCCAGAGGACCCTGCGGGCTCAGCCCATCAAGCCTGTCGAGCGCTGCCTGCACGGCGGGCCGATCCCAGCCGGGCTCTATGATCCGGCGCCACGCGGCGTCTGCCGTGTATGTCACGCCGTTGGCGTCGAGGTGGTAAATTTCGGATCCCACCGAGGTGATCATTACCTGAGGCCGGGGGCTGTCCTGTTGCTCCAGCACGGCCATCGCGCTGTGGAAGGACCGGCCGGTTGCGACGCCGAAGGCGAGCCCCGCCTGCCGGCTGCGCCACCGGCGGAAGATTCCCATCGCCGCATCGCAGCCGACCAGCGTGTTATCGATGTCGCAGACGAGCAGCTGCCGGGGTGTCTGGGTGGGCGGCTCCGGGGACAGCAGCGCGCGCAGCAGGACGTGATAGCGGGCGGCGTGCCGGTCCCAGTCGTAGGCTGCAGCCGCCCGGGCGCCGCCAGCCACGCAGCGTGCGTAGAGGACCGGATCGCCCAGGATCCGCAGGCACGCTTCCGCGATCGCCCCGTGGGTGCGTGGATCGACCAAGAGCCCGTTGCCGCAGGTCTCGACGATGTCGTTGGGGCCGCCGCTGTCGGTGGCGACCAGCGGCAGGCCGGCGGCAGAGGCCTCGAGTAGCGTCAGGCCGAAGGGCTCGTTGAGGGCCGGGTTGACGAACAGGCCGCCGCGCGTCCGAGCATGGGCGTAGATCGCCGGAACGTCCTCCGGACGGTGCGTCTTCGGGTAGGCGACGCGCCCGTAGAGATCGTAGCGATCGATCAGGACGAGGAGGTCGCGCATGGTCGCGGCCATGTCGCCGTCGAGGGTATCGATGTCGTCACGGGTCCCGGCGATGATCACGAGGTTGGCGTGGGCCTGGAGCGCACGACTCTTGCCGTAGGCACGCACCAGCGCAGCGAGGTTCTTGCGCGCCACCGGCCGGGCGAGCGCCAGGATTGCCGGCCTGTCCGGATCGTCGAGGAAGCGGTCGATCGCCGCGTCGACCCGGGGATGGGTCTGGGCCGCGGCGAAGCGGGCGAGGTCGCTGCCTGGAGGCAGGACGCGGACGCGTCCGGGATCGTAGGCCGCATAGCCGGCGTACTGCACCTCCGCCTCGTCCCGCGAGGAGGCGATCACGAGCTGGGCTCGCGCCACAGCCTCCTCCTCGGCGGCGATCCGGCGGGCGAGATCAGGCCGGACGGGGGCCGTGCCCAGCATCGTTGCCTTCACGCGTCCGAGGGAATGGGCCGTGAAGACGAAGGGGATGCCCAGGCGATCTTCCACCAGGGCCGCCACCGTCGCCGCGTCCGCGTAATGCGCGTGAATGAGATCCGGCGCCCGGGCCTGGGCGGCGATCCAGGTGATGAGGTTTTCGGCGAAGGACGCGACCTCGGCGTGCATCGCCTCCTTGGCGCGGTAGTCCGGGGACGCGCTCGCGAGCCGCACGAGCGTGACCTTGTCGGCGATCGGCTCTTCGGGCACGGCGTAGGCGGCCCCGAGGGAGCCGCGAAACAGACGGGTCGCCACCACGATCCGCGTGAGATCGCGGTCCTGCACCGAGGCCGAGACCAGATCGAGCAGGTAGCGGATATGGCCGCCCGTGTCGGCGGTGAGCCCGTAGACGACGCCGTCGCCGCGCAGGCAGCCCTGCAGGGCGATATGCAGGACAAACATCAGGCGTGCGCTGCGGCTCTCGCGCGCCGCAGAACGCTTAACTTATGTAAAGCGAACGCCGCGCCCCGGCTTAACATATGTAAAGAGGTTGCCGTGCTTCGCGTCGCGCAGGTCGCTCCGAACATTTTTCCCGTTCCCCCAGACCATCACGGCGGCACCGAGCGGGTTGTGCACGATCTCAGCACGGCGCTACGAAGCTTGGGTGTGGAACTAACATTATTCGCCCCCTCGGACAGTGCGACAGACTTACCGCGCGTCGGCAATTACCCGAGTCTCGCGGCGCTGGAACGGCAGTATGGGCGCGTCGCACCCGGGGTGCCCGCCGTCCTGGAGGCTCTGCAGCTGGAGGACCTGCGGCAGCGGCTCGACGATTTCGACATCGTCCATTGCCACGGCGAATTCGCCCACGCGGCGCTGCTGGGCGCGCGGCGCCGACGCAGCCTGACCACCATCCACTGGCGGGTCGACGAGCTCGACCGGGCCTTGTTCTTCCAGGGTTTCCCCGACCTGCCCGTCGCGGCGATCTCGGCCGCGCAGGCGACCGGCATCCCGGCCGTGAACCTGGCCGGCATCGTCCATCATGGCATTGACCGGGCGCGCTATGCCTTCCGCGCCGCGCCGGACGACCATGTCGCCTTCGTGGGTCGCATGACCGACCAGAAGCGGCCCGACGTGGCGATCCGGGTCGCCCGCGTTGCCGGTCTGCCGATCCGGCTCGGCGGCACGATCGATGTCGGCAACCCGGACTATTTCGACCGCTGCGTGCGTCCCCTGCTGAGCGTCGACGCGACCTATCTCGGGCCCGTCGACGATACCCGGAAGGGCGAGCTCCTGGGCGGCGCCCGGGCGCTCCTGTTCCCGATCGACTGGCCCGAGCCCTTCGGCCTCGTGATGATCGAGGCGATGGCCTGCGGCACTCCGGTGGTCGCCTGGAACCGCGGCTCGGTTCCCGAGATCGTCGAGGACGGGGTGACGGGCTTCATCGTCTCCAGCGAAGCCGAGGCGGTCGCGGCCCTCGCCCGGATCGGGCAGCTCGACCGCGCCGCGATCCGCCGCCGGTTCGAGGAGCGCTTCACCGCCGAACGCATGGCCCGGGATTACCTCGCCCTCTACCACCGCCTGCGCGCCGCCTGATGCGCACCGCCTTCCTGGCCTGGGACTACCCGCCATCGCCGAGCGGGCTCTCCACCGCGGCCCGAGAGATCGCCGAGAGCCTTGCGCAGGCGGGCGCGGAGGTGACGGTGTTCACCCTCGACCGGACCGGACACGAACGGATCGGCGGCGTCACCGTGTCGGGGCTCGCCCTGGCGCCTGGCAGCTCCCTCGCGCGCCTGCGCCTCTGGGGCTCCGCCGGCCATCTCGCCGCCCCGCTCGCCTTCCGGCGTGCCGTGCTCGAGGCGCATCGCCAAGGGCCCTTCGCCGTGATCGAGGCGACCAATTGGTATGCGCCGGCTGCCCTGCTCGCCGGCCGGCGGGATCTGCCGCTGGTGACCCGCAGCTCCACGCCGGCCGCCTTCACCCGCGACCCGGCCGGCAGCCTGCGGAACCGCCTCGACGGCTGGACGGCTGACCGCCTGGAGCGTCGGCAGGCTCAGGCGAGCGCTGGGCTCATCGCAAACACCGCGACGCACGCGGGGGTGATCACCCGTTGCTACGGGCTGACCGGGCGGCAGCCCGAGGCGGTGATCGGTCTCAGCCTGCCCCCCGAGGTCGCCGAGGCCGCGAGTGGCGCCCCCTATCCGGAGGCGGCGGAACCGATCCGCCTGCTCTTCGTCGGGCGGGCGGAGGCGCGGAAGGGGTTCGATGCCCTTCTCGGCGCGGTCGCGATCCTCGGCACCGAGTGGGCGAGGGGCGCTCTGCCCGCCTTCCGGCTCGACCTCGTTGGCGTGCCGCCGGACGATCTTCCGGCCGATCTGCCCGATGTGGCGCGGCCGCACATCCAGGCCCGGGGCCGGATCGACGGCCGGGCGCTGTCGGCGGCCTACGCCGAGTCTCACGCGGTGCTGGCGCCCTCGCGCTACGAGAGTTTCGGCCTCGTCTACCAGGAGGCGCTCGCCTACGGCCGGCCGGTCGTGGCCTGCGCCGAGGATGCGAGCGCCCGCGCCTTCGTCGGCGTGCCCGGCGCCGGCCCCCTGGCCGCGGCCGCGACCGGGCCGGCCCTCGCCGACGCCCTGCGTCCGCTCCTCACCGATCCGGACCTGCGCCGCGCCTATCGCGCCCGCGCCCTGGCGGCGGCCGGGCGCTTCAGCCGGGCGAGCCTCGGGCGCGAGACCCTGGCGCTCTACGAACGGGCGATCACGGCGGCGCGGGGCGGCTGATCGTGCAGCCGCAGCAGATCCGGTCCGCTCCGACCCGTCAGTCTGCGTAGGGGCGCAGCAACGCGGCCTCTTCCTCCGGACGTCCGCGCCCGGGATCGAGCGCCTCGTAGCGCCGCGACCGTGCCCGGACATGGGCCGCGCTCAGGCGATGCTCGATGCCGCCGTGCAGGGCGATGAGGCTCCCGGGCCAGCCGCGGTCGAGAACCGGGCGCTCATGGACGCGGCCGGCGTAGACCAGATGGGTGCGGTTCAACCGATACTGGACATCCGGGAACACGTCCGAGAGGACGCCGTCGACCCGGTTCGCCCGGGCGAGGCCGATCGAGACGACGGCCTCCGCCTCGGCCAGGGCCGCCAGGGCGGGCAGCAAGCGGCCGGTCGCCGGGCCGAGCGCCTCGTCGGCGTCGAGCTGCAGCATCCAGCCGTGGCGGGCGAGGCCCTGGAGGGCATTGCGCTGCGCGGCGAAATCCCCGTCCAGGGGGCGGCCGGCCACGCGCACCGCCCCCGCGGCGAAGCCCGCGACCTGGACCGGCTCCGCCGCCCGCGCCGGCCCGTCGATCAGGATCGCGACGTCGTCCGTCCAGCCAGCCTGCGCCGGCAGCGAGGCCAGGACCGCGTCCCGGTCCGCCGGACGGCAGAGGAGGCCGAGGGACACCGGGCGCCCGTCGGCGGCTTCGAGGGCGAACAGCTCAGCGTCGGCCGCCCGGGTACCGTGGGGGTGTCGGAGTTCCGCGCGGCCGGCTGCGTCGCGGGGACGGACGCCGAGCCGCCAACGGGTCGCGGCGCTACGCAGGGTATAGAGGTCGAGGCCGTAGGGCGCCTCCGGGTCGGGCGCGAAGACGGGACCGGCGAGGCTTCGGGCCAGATGCGCGCGGCAGGCCTCCGGGGCCGCGCCGTGCGCGAGCAGGACCCCGCAGGCGTTGCAGGCCAGCGGGAAGGCGCGGCGCGCGCCGCCCGGATAGGACAGGGTCCGGTCGCTCGGCCCGATCATGGCGGCGGCACAGACGAAACACCGGCGCATGATCCCATCTCCCACGCCCGCGATCCAGCAGAGGGGCCTGGATGCGTCGGGCCCGCGCCTTACCTCCGCGGTTCCCATAACCCCTGCCGCACGTGATCCCGGACGTCGACTCCCTCCCTGCCGGACGCGCCGGCCTACCAGCCGACGGGTCCCTCGCCATCGTGGGCAACGCGCCCGGAGCGGGTGCGTGCGCAGCCGCGATCGATGCGGCGGACAGCGTGGTCCGCTTCAACAACGCGCTCGGCTTCGGCGGCGGCACCGGCCACCGCGTCACGCATCTCGCCCTGGTCAACCGCGGCGGCCAGCCGCGGGAATGGCTGGCGGACCGGCGCTTCCTCGAGCGCCCGGTGGTCCGCGCCGCGCAGGCCTTCATCCTGCCCTTCCCGATGCTGCCGGCGGAGCACAACGTCCCCGAGCCGATCTGCTGGACCCGCGAGCTTCTGGCGCGGCTGCGTCCGTTGGGCCGCCCGGTCCTCCTCCTGCCCGAGACGCTGCACCAGCAGGCTCACGCCCTGCTCGGCCCGCGCACGGCGGGACACCCGAACCCGAGCACCGGCTTCCTCGTGACGCTCGCGCTGCTGCTCGGCCGCCCGGCGGGTGCAGGACCGGCGCAGGTCTTCGGCTTTGGTTTCGACGGCTGGCCCGGTCATCCCTGGGCGGCCGAGCGCGCATGGTTCGCCGAGGCCGAGGCGGCCGGACGCATCCGAGTGCATCCACCATCTCTGACCGAGCAATAACGTCATGACCACGCTGATCACCGTCCTGAAGGGCGGCGGGCGCTACGACGCCACCTGGGTCGCCCGCCTCGCAGGCGGCATCCGCCGCCATGCCCCGGCTTTCGAACGGATCGTCTGTCTTACGGACCTGCCAGTGGCCGTCGCGGGCGTGGAGACGATCCCGCTCCGGCACGCTTGGTCGGCCTGGTGGGCGAAGATGGAAGCGTTCCGGCCCGGTCTCAGCACGGGTCCGACCCTCCTGTGCGACCTTGATACGGTGCTGACCGGCCCAGCCGATGCCCTCGCCCAGCCCGGCCTCGCCGCGATGGAGGACTTTTTCCACGCGGGGCGCCTCTCCAGTGCGCTGCTGCGCTGGTCCGGGGACGAGCTCGCATCGCTTTACACGACCTTCGCGGCCGACCCCGACCGCTGGATGAGCCCAGGATCCTGCGGCCCCGTGCCGAACGCGGTGCATGGCGATCAGGTCGTCATCGACCACCTGCTGCGTCGGAGCGGGCGGCAACCGGATTTCATCCAGCGCCTCCATCCCGGCCTGCTCGATTTCTATGACCCCCGGCGCGATTCCCATGGCCCGGTCGTGATTTTCATCGGAGCGGCGAAGCCGGATACGGCGACTGGAGCCGTGCATGCTGCGTGGACGCGTAGCTGATGGAGGATTCCCGATGTCGTCTCGGCTACAACTTCTGAAGCGTTATCGTGATCAGGTCGGCCGCAGGAAAGACGACCTATCTGGACAGAAGCTCCGAAGCTGCCCTTTGCCTACGGGCTACGTTCTCGCATGATCCTACGCGTGCCAGTGGCTCGCAGTCGGACAGGGAGAATGTCCGCATTTCGGGCGGCGGCATTCCGAAGCGGAATGGCAGGTTTCGGCCAAGTCCAGCCCCGCTGGCGTGTGGCTCCGAATGACCGGATTGGGTGGTCTTCTGCCGGTCTGCGTTCGGGCAGTGATCGATGGAAGCGGACATCGTCTCCGTGCCCGCCCACAACCCTCCGCCGAAGCCAAAACGTCCGCTTGTAGGCGGCACAATGAGATAGAAACTTACCGCTGGGACGAGTGGAAAGCGGGCGTGGAGTAAGGCACCATCTAAACGGGCGCGATGATAGGTCACCCTGATGACAGCTACGTTTGTGCGTGTGTCTCTCGCTGCGACAGCTGTTGCTTTCGCGGTAAGTTGCCTCCCCGTCCATGCGCAGGCTCCGCAAGCCCAAGCTAACCTGTCGAGCCGCGACCGAGAGGCTCGGGAGGTTTTTAGGGCAGTGATCGCCAAGGAGGCAGCGCCTGGACGTTGTCGATATGGCACCGATTGGGATCGAACCATGCTCGACGCTGACAGCATGCGCGTCGTCCGTGCCGAGGTAGGGAGTACCGTGCGGCCCACGACGGGAGACTTCCGCGCAATCGTCGATCCCGACCAACGTGCCGATGCAACCGCCTTCTGCACGGACGCGGAGTTGGGGAGCTACACTGCCGAGCGCATTGCGGAATTCGAGGCTAGCTCGGAGCCGAATATGCAGATTGATCGTAGGCTCTTCCACTACCCGATCTTCGATCAATTTCGGACCAAAGCTGTCGTGGTGGTGACCCATCTTGTTCTCGATGGCCGATTTCACTCGTCCGGCAAAATCGGCCGTCATCCCGCCGGGCTGGGTGTGGCGGCCCAGGTTTACAGGAAGGTCGGCGGTAGCTGGCGTTTCCTGCGATCTCACCTCCTCGGAATTTCCTGAGCCAAAAACAGGCGGAAGATCCGCGAAGGGTGGTTTTCCGCCGGTCGGCTTCCAGGCGAATGATGCATCGAAGCGAACATCATGGAACGCCAGTTCGCGACCCGCGGCAAGTTCGTTAAACCTAAGATAGGGAGAGATGCACGTACTTTTTGCTTACGTTTTGCCACTAAGATTTTCGGAATGCGACTATAATAAAACTGAGCGAGCATCGGAATGATTTTATTTACCGCTCCAATTTTCTCTCTGATCGGCGGTTTCGTCCTGGGCTACCTGCGAGGTTTTCAGCGTTCGCGATTTGGATGGCGTGCCAACAGGTTTGCACCGCTCATATTCATAGTGCCGGCAGCGATGGCGTACGCCCAAGATCGGATAGACGTGCTGATCATACTCGTGGCGGGAATTGCAACAAGCTATATCTTTCTGATGCTCGGCATAATTCCTGGCGGCTTATTCGGTCAGCGCACCGGTCGTCTCAGAAGTTGGAAGACCTAAGCTGTATTTACAATTATGCATGATTTCTTACAGGGACATCATATATTGAAACAACTCATCATCACATTGACAATCTCTATTTTGTGTTGCGTATTTGGCATGGCTGCTGTGCTCGCATTTTTCATACACCGGTTTCCTAGACATGATTGGTCGGGGAAACCCATCCCGGAATGCAGCCCTGGTTTATTTACAAATCAACCCTGCGGACCGGGTAATTAGATATAATTGCTTTTAGAATGAAGTCAGTTTTTTATATGTCAAGCATCTCCACCTAAAACTGGGTGTCGGCTGACATGTGTCCGCTATCAGGAAGCGGCGACCGCGACCCGCACGCCTGGTATGGGTCGAGTGCGGAACGGCGGCTGGGGGTGGCAAGCAGCCTGACTGCTTCTGAGTGGGTTTACCGGGAATCGGCCATCCTCGGCCCGCCAGCGCGATTCGAGGATGGCCTGCCGTCGGATCAGTGACCGCCGACGGCGAACGTCGCCCCGGGCTTATCGTGAGTGCCGATACGCTCGACCATGGTTGCCGTCGCCTCGTTCATGCCGACGACGTCGACCGTGATGCCATGGTGGCGGAGCTTCAGGACGACCCGGTCAAGAGCGTTGATAGCCGAGATGTCCCAGAAGTGTGCCGCCTGCAGGTCGATCACCACGCCCGTCAGCCCTTCCTCGCGGAAGTCGAAGGCGGCGTGGAAGGCTTCCGCCGTGGCGAAGAAAATCTGCCCGGTTATCCGGTAGGTCCGCACGTCGCCCTCGCCACGGGAAGACCGGACGGCGAAGAACTTCGTGACCTTGTGGGCGAAGAACAACCCACTCAAGACCACGCCGAACAGCACGCCCTTGGCGAGGTCGTGAGTGGCGACCACCACAGCGACAGTGCCGAGCATGACCACGCTCGACGCCTTCGGATGGGTGACCAGGGTGCGCAGAGACTTCCATTGAAAGGTGTTGATCGAGACCATGATCATCACGGCCACGAGCGATGCCATCGGAACCTGTGCCACGTAGGGCCCGAGCACCACGATGAGGAAGAGCAGGAACACGCCCGAGAACAACGTCGAGAGACGGCCGCGCCCACCGGAGGACACGTTGATGACCGACTGCCCGATCATGGCGCAGCCAGCCATGCCGCCAAAAAATCCGGAGGTGATGTTGGCCACGCCCTGACCGGCGCACTCACGGTTCTTGTTCGAGGTGGTGTCGGTCATCTCGTCGACGATCGCCGCCGTCATCAGGCTCTCCAGCAAACCGACCATGGTCAAGGTCAGCGAGACCGGAAGGATGATCCACAGCGTGTCGAGGGTGAACGGCACCTGTGGCAGGGCCACCCACGGCAGCTCGCTCGGGAGCGCCCCCATGTCGCCGACCCTGTGGATGCCGAGGCCGAGGTACATCGAGACGGCGGTAAGCAGGATGATGGTCACCAGCGGTGATGGCACGGCCTTGGTCAGGTACGGCAGCCCGTAGATGATGCCGAGGCCAACGGCGGTCATGACGTAGACCGTCGTGCCTTGGCCGAGGAGCTCGGGCATCTGCGCCAGGAAGATCAGGATCGCCAAGGCGTTGACGAAACCGGTGACCACCGACCGCGAGACGAACCGCATCAGGTTGCCCAGGCGCAGGGCCCCGGCGACGATCTGCAGGAGCCCGGTGAGGATGGTGGCGGCAAACAGGTAGCCGACGCCGTGGTCCTTCACGAGGCCGACCATGAGGAGCGCCATGGCGCCGGTGGCGGCGGAGATCATCGCCGGGCGGCCGCCGGCGAATGCGGTGACCACGGCGATACAGAAGGAGGCGTAGAGGCCGACCTTGGGGTCGACGCCTGCGATGATCGAGAAGGCGATGGCTTCTGGAATGAGGGCCAGGGCGACCACCGCGCCGGCCAATAATTCACGCGTGACCGTGTTCGGAACCCATTCGCTCCGGAGATGTGCGAAGTTCATGTTGGATAGGGACTTTCATCGTCCCGGCACGCGAAGCGTCTGCAAACCCGTGCGGGAGGCGCAAGACGGCAGGTCGGCCCCCGCGGGAGTCCGTGACACAGTCGCCGTCGATTGCGTGGTCCGGCGGATTGGCGGCCGGAAGAGCCACCCGGGCTTTCACCGGGTCCTGTCCTATACCGCCCTCGTACATCAGCAGGGTGGTGCGTTGCAATATCCCAACGATGTCCGGCGCGTCGCCTACCGCAGGATCGGCTTCGACGTCCCAGCATTTGCACGTCTGCTGACCGGGCCTGCTCAGGCGGCATTGGACGACTGGGTGGGGTCGATTGCGGGAGGGCCGCTCAGGGTGGTTTCCCGCCGGTCTGCTTTCAAGCAAATGACCAAGGTTAAATGACGTTCGAGTTCTGGTTATCGATAGACAAGGATCTTGCGCCCGACTCGGGGTCAAAACCAACTGGCGTGTGCAGGGCCGTTAAGCCGCTGTCCGTAGCCTCAGCCGGATCATCGAACTGACTGTTGCGCCGCTCGTCGATGCTCACCGGGTGAGCAGCCGTACCTGTGCTTGAAGCGCCGAGAGAAGTGCGCCTGGCTGGTGAACCCGGACTCATAAGCCAGCGTGCCAATCGGTAGGTGCAACGAGGCTGGGTCGGCCAAGCGCTTCGCAGCCACCGCCAGCCGGCGCTCCCAGATCCAGTCGGAGATGTGCTGACCGCGCTCGTGGAACAGCTCCTGCAGCCGCCGTAGCGAGACACCCATGGCGGCTGCAAGTCGAGGCGGATCGAGCGTCTGGTCGTGCAGATTGGCTTCGACGTAAGCCTTGGCACGCTGGACCACGACGCTACCGTGCAGCGGCCGGGGCACTTCCTTGGCCAAGCGCTCAGCGATGCTGGCCATGATCAGGTCCAGCCCGATCGACGACATGCGCTCCGCCGTGTCGGCGCCAAGCTGTCCCTCGACCCGGATCAGCTCCCGGAAGTAAGTCAGGGCCAGCGTCGTGGAGGCCAACTCCGCCCCGATGGTCAAGGACGTGTAGAGGTTGGACGGACCAAACAGGCCCTCCAGGCGCGCGCGCGGCAGTTCGATCACTAGTGACTGGCCATCGTCAGCTGTTCCCAGCACGGAGGGCCGACGATTGAGCAAGACCAGATCGCCGGGGCGTTGAACGGCCGCTCGGTCTTCCTGCATGGTTCCCGACGTCGTTCCGGCCAGCTTGAAGAGTGCCAGCACCGAGTCAGGGGCGTGGCTCGACGGGCGCCTTCGGCTTGTTTGCTCTGCTGCACTTTGCGTGAAACGCGCGATCGGCAAGGACCCGATCTTCGTCGCCTCGACCTTGCTCGTGAACGGCCGGTCACCAAGGCGGGTAAACTCGAACTCTCCGTATCGGTCCGCCAGCAGATCGCGCCAGACCTTGAACCTGTTCGCAGGCGGCAGCGTAGCTGTAGAATGAAGAAGATGCATCGACAGGTCTTGTGCTCACCGCCCGCTGAGGCATGTGCCATCACCGACGTTGAATGGTCGTCGTCACCTGGACACAACACCTCAGCTGATATCTATGACGATCGTATACAATCTTCAGAAATGGTGTCCATAGCGCCGCCATTCTGTGAACGGGAAGTCGCACCCAGCTGCGTCCGCGTATGGGAATTTATCTCGGCCGGTTGAGTGACCGGGTTGGGTCGCTACCGGAACGGCGGTAGGGAGTGGTCTGGAGACGGTCTGCTTCTACCGCAGATTGGGCCAATGTGCTGGTTCGGAGTCGGGAGCCGATCGACGACTTGCTCCGCCCGGGCGGTAGAAGTCTCAGGGATTCTCCGAAGATGGTCCGGTCTGTGCTTGCCCCTGCTGGTCACCCGATCGTGCCGGTCCCTGTCGTCGCTGGGCGCGCGGACGGACGATGGGTTTGCCCCGATGGAAGGGCGGCGCCCCTTTTTTCCACCCCGGTTCCCCCATGCCCGAATGCCTCGTCTTCCGCGTGCCCGCGCAGCATCCCGCCGACGTCTCCGAGGTGATGGGCCTCGTCGCTTCCGGGGCGGTGGACGTGACCGAGATCGTCGCGATCTTCGGCAAGACCGAGGGCAATGGCTGCGTGAATGACTTCACCCGGCAGCTTGCGGTGATGGCCCTGGAGACGGCGCTCGCCACCGCCCTCGGCTGCACGGCGGCGGAGGTCGGCGCGCGGATCGCCCTCGTCATGTCCGGCGGCACCGAAGGCGGGCTGTCGCCGCACTTCCTCGTCCTCGCCCGGCGTGACAGCCCTGCGGTGCCGGAGGGCAAGGCGCTCGCCATCGGCACGGCCTTCACGCAGGAGTTCCGGGCGGAGGAGATCGGCCGGATGGCGCAGGTCGAGGCGACTGCGGCGGCGGTCGGCCGGGCCATGGCAGAGGCGGGGCTCACCGATCCCGCCGACGTGCATTTGGTGCAGGTGAAGTGCCCGCTCCTGACGAGCGCTCGGATCGCCGAGGCGGCCGCCCGGGGCCACGGCGTTGCCACACACGACACCTACGCCTCGATGGGCTTATCCCGCGGCGCCTCGGCGCTCGGCATCGCCCTCGCCCTCGGGGAGGTCGACCGCGAACATCTCACGGATTCCGCCATCGGCACCCGACGCGATCTTTTCTCCGGCCGCGCCAGCTGCTCGGCGGGGATCGAGCTGATGCGCAACGAGATCATCGTGCTCGGCAACTCCCAGGGCTGGACAGGCCCGCTCGCCATCGCCCACCGGGTCATGGACGACGGCATCGACCTGCCCGCCATTCGGGGGGTGCTCACCGACCTCGGCTTCCTGGAAGCGGGGCAGTTGCCGCCTCATGAGTCGGAGCGCGTGATCGCCCTGCTCGCCAAGGCCGAGCCCTCCCACGACGGCCTGATCCGGGGACGGCGCCACATCATGAACGACGACAGCGATATCAACGCCACCCGGCACGCCCGCGCCTTGGTCGGCGGCGTGGCCGCCGCGGCGATCGGCCGGACGGACCTGTTCGTCTCCGGCGGCGCTGAGCATCAGGGGCCGGATGGCGGCGGGCCGGTAGCGGTCATCGCCCGCGTGAGGGACTGAAGCCGTGCGCGGGGCCGCAGAAGTGCGTCCGCTCTGCCGAGGGCCGTTCGCCAAAGCAAGCTGGTAGCCCTCGGCCAGCTCCCGCGGCGCCAACGCGCCTCCGAGTGCCTTCGATCGGTGGACGGCAGTCCTTCGGCTTCAGGGCAAGGACGCATCGAAAGCTGACGTTGATGGGCGATGTTGCCGTCCCGAAAACATTGAGAATCGGAAGGCAACACATTCACTCAATCCAACTGTGACGATGCCGTGAGACGCGCAATGACTGGACTGGCGATCAGCCGGGAGGGTGCCCGGGAAGACGGCAAACCCTGTGCCGGATTGCAGCTTCGACTTATCGCTAACGCTGCAATCCATCGAAGCTGGCAACCAGCGCGTCGATGAAGACTCGCACCTTGGCCGACAAGCTGCGGTGGCTCGGGTAGATCGCGTGAATCACGGTCTCGATGCCCTCGGCGGTGGGCCATAGCCGAACCAGCCGGCCGTCCGCGACGTACGGCCTCGCAAGGAAATCTGGCAGGTACGCGATGCCGGCGCCGCCCAGTAGCACTGGCAGCAGAGCCGCGGAGTCGGAGATGGCGACGGCCGGCGGCAGCTCGATGCGTCTGGCGTCGCCGGTCGCATTGTCCTGGTAGGCCATGGCCCGGTCGCCGTATCCGATCAGCGTATGGTCGGTGAGGTCGGCGGCGTGAGCGGGCGTTCCCCGCGCCGCGAGGTAGCCGTGGCTGGCGCAGAGCCATGCCTCCGAGACCAGCAGCCGGCGTGCGATCAGGTCGCTGTCCACGAGCGGTCCCACCCGGATCAGCAGGTCGGCCGTCTCGGCCGGCATGTCGATGAACCGGTTCTCGACCGCCAGCATCACGCGGACCTGGGGATAGGCGGCCATGAACCCCGGCAGCATGGGAGCGACCAGTGCGGTCGCGACCGTGAAAGGCAGGCTGACCCGCAGCGTACCGGCCGGAACGCCTCCCAACCCTTCGAGTGCCGTGCCTGCCTCGTCCACGTCGGCCAGGATGCGGAGCGCGTGCGGCCGAAACAGCGTGCCGGCGTCGGTCAGCCGCAAATGCCGCGTCGAGCGGTCCATCAGCACCACGCCGAGATCGCGCTCTAGCCGTGCGAGCGCGCGGCTGACCCCCGACTTCGGCAGGCCGAGCGCGCGCGCCGCGGCCGACACGCTCATCAGGTCGGTGATGCGCACGAACGCGCGCAGGTCGGAGAGCTGCATTGTCGTTCCACCTTTTGCAACACCCTATCCCATCTCGCCCAGCTAATCGCAGGAGAGCGCAACGCCTATTCACCTGATCGGCGAGCGGATGGAGGAATGAGTGGTGGATGGCGCGCAGACCCAGCACTTGGTGGTCGTGGCAGGAGCCACCGGCGATCTCGGCACCCGGATCGTCAAGGCACTGACGGCCAAGGGTAGGCCGGTACGGGCGCTGGTGCGCCGGCCGGCCGATGAGCTGGCCCGCGGCAACGTCGAGCAAGTCTCCGTGGATTTCGGAAACGGTGTTGCGCTGACTCACGCCGTCTCCGGCGCCGCGTGCGTCGTGTCTGCGCTGAACGGTACCGCGCCGGTGATCCTCGACACGCAAGGGCAACTGCTCGACGCGGCGGTGGCAGCCGGCGTGCCGCGCTTCATCCCGTCCGACTTCTGCCTGGACTATCTGACAACTCGGCCGGGCGACAATCGCAACATGGACCTGCGACGCCAATTCGCGGCCCGCCTCGATGCGGCACGGATCCGTGCGACCTCGATACTCAACGGGCCGTTCGCCGACCTCCTCGAAGGCCAGGCTCCTATCGTGCTGCACCGCTTTCGCCGCGTCCTCTTCTGGGGCGATGCCGACCAGGTGTTCGACTTCACCGCCAAGGACGACGTCGCCGCCTACACCGCGGACGCGGCGCTCGACCCTGCTGCGCCCCGCCATCTGCGCATCTCGGGCGATCAGATCAGCCCGCGCGGGCTGGCCGAGCTGTTGACCAGCCTGGAAGGCCGGCGCTGGCGGCTGCTGCGCGCCGGCGGCATCGGTCGCCTGAGCGCGATCATAGCTGTCGCGCGCGCGCTGACCCCGGAGACCGACGCGCCGTTCCCGGCGTGGCAGGGGATGCAATACCTGCGCGACATGTCGACCGGGCGCGGCAAGCTGCACGGCTTCGACAACACCCGCTACGGCAAGACCGATTGGACCAGCGCCGCAGCCGTCCTCGCCCCCACGATCCGCTGAGCATCGACCCGCCAAGGGAAAGCCATGCCATGACCGACGCTATCACTCCCTTCCCGATCCGGGTCGCCGACGCCGACCTGACCGACCTGTCCGACCGCCTCGCCCGCACCCGCTGGCCCGATGCCGGCACCGTCACCGACGGGAGCCAAGGTCCGACCGTGCACGCCATCCGCCGTCTGGTCGGCCGCTGGCACGATGGCTACGATTGGCGGGTGGCAGAAGCCCTCATCAACGGCTGGGGCAGCAGCCGCACCGTTATCGACGGCCTCGGCATCCACTTCCTGCATGTCCGCTCGCCCGAGCCCGATGCCCAACCGCTCTTGCTGGCGCATGGCTGGCCAGGCTCGATCCTGGAGTTCCGCGACGTGATCGGGCCGCTGACCGACCCTGCGGCGCATGGCGGAAATCCGCGGTGTGCGTTCCACCTCGTGATCCCGTCGATGCCGGGGTTCGGATTCTCCGACAAGCCGACCGAGCCGGGTTGGAACGTCGGCCGCGTCGCTGGCGCCTATGTCGAACTGATGCAGAGGCTGGGCTATGGCGACCGGTGGTTCGCCCAGGGCGGCGATTGGGGTGCGGCCGTGGTGACGGTGCTGGCGCACATGCGCGCGCCCGGCCTCGCCGGCATCCACCTGAATATGGTCATGTTCCAGCCGACCGAGGACGAGATCGCGGACGCGACGCCGGAGGAGCAGGCGATGCTGTCCGGCATGGCGCGATACGACCGGGTGCAGTCGGGTTACATGAAGCTCCAGAACACGCGTCCGCAGTCGGTCGGATTTGCGCTGGCGGACTCGCCGGTGGGGCTGGCGGCCTGGATCTACGCGCTGTTTCAGGACGTGACCGACAGCGGCGGCGAGCCCGAGCGGGTGATCCCGCTGGACCACATGCTCGACGACATCATGCTCTACTGGCTGCCGAACGCCGGAGCCAGCTCGGCGCGGTTCTATTGGGACAACGCGCAAGGCCAAGCGGGTATGCCGAACGAACCCATGCCGCTGCCAGCCGGCGTCAGTGTGTTCCCCGGTGAGGTGATGCGGCTGTCACGGCGCTGGGCGGAAAAGCGTTTCGTGGACCTGCGTCATTACAACCGGCCCCCAAGGGGCGGACATTTCGCGGCCATGGAGAACCCTTCGGCCTTGGTCGCAGATGTGCGCGCGACGTTCGCGAAGGTCGGATAGTTCCAGGTGGCTCGGCCTCCACGCGAGGTCATCATCGTGGTCCAGTGCGCGTCCGCATCCCCGTCTGATGCGTCCGATCTCTGTCCGCTTCGAACTTGCGTCGCCCAGCACCGAGAAGGACCGCTTTCGGGACGTAGCAACGGCTGTCGGGACGGTCGATATGGGTCGTTTGGAGACGGTCCGCTTTTGGACGAAAGTGTAGGAAGCAGATGCCCCACGGCATCCAATCGACCGCGATCGGTGTTGGTGAGGTCGGCAGCAGCCTTTCTCAGAAGCGCAGCTGCATCCGAGCAGTCCCCGCATGCGAGAGGAAGTGGTCTCCGACTTGACCTTGATACTCGCCGGTCACCTCGATGCCGCCACCGAGGCTGACCTGAAAACCCAGCCCCACTTCGCCGAGGCGATCGGGGATCGATGATTCCGTAGCGAACAGGCCCAGCGCGCCGGTCCCGTTAAAGCTCGCCTTGCCGGTGAAATGGTCGTCCGACAGGAGTGTCACGCCAAGGGTGCCGTAGGGGCGGACCCAGCGCCCCCCGTCGAGGTCGATCCGGCCGCCGATCTCCATCATCGGGCTGAATGCCACCAGCGTCTTGGCCACCGGCCGCATGTCGAGGTTGAAGCCCGGCGCCCCGGTCTCGGAATAGGCGGGGCTGTAGCTGTAGAGCAGGTCCAGATCCGCGTAGGGCTTGAGATACCAGTCGCCGAACAAGACTTGGTAGCTCGCCCGCAGCCGACCGCCCGCGGTGAGGATCCCGGACTTGCTGCGCGCCGTGGCGGTAGCGCCACCAAAATCGATCAGGCGTTTGTTGTCGGCCCAGGAATAACCAAGATTGGCCGAAGCCGCGAGCAGCCAGGGGCCAATCTGGTGCTTGAGCGCCGCAGAGACATCGGCGGCATCGCTCGTTGTCCCGGTGATCCGGTCGGGGTCGCTCTGGATCGCCCGTGTGTAGGCGCCAGTGAGGCCGAAGAACCAGTCCGGGGCGAACTCGGTCTGGAGTCCGCTTTGGTAGCTGAGGGCGGTCTGACGGTAGCCAACGTCGTCCGCGGTGGCGGATTGGGTCGTGTGAGCGCTGGTGATGCGCCCCCAGACGCATTCACCCTCACGCAGGAGCGTACCGGTTCCCGTGAACGCCGGGCAACTCATGGCGCGCTGGAGACCCTTGCGGGTATCGAGCGTCCGGTCGGTCAGGTTGTCCTGGTTGGATTCTGGCTTCAACTCGTCCAGGGCGGCGGCATAGGCCTTCGAGCTGTCGACGGAGAGGAAGCGTCCGTAGAGCGTGCCCAGCTTCGTCGTGTTTCCGTCCCAGGCATCCTGCAGGCCTTGCGCCACGCTGCGCTGGTCCTCGGTCAGGGTCACGCCGACCGGCGCCGTGAAATGAGCCTGCGGCACCAGCGCGATGCTGTTCCCCGTCGAGACGATCGTCCAGGAGATTGGGATGGCCCCCGAGCTGATGCTGCTTCCGGTGGCGCTGGCGCCGACGTTCTCCACTTGGCCGGCCCTGAGGAAAGTGTAGCGGCCGGGCGAGAGACCATCGATCACGTGCGGCTCGACCACGCCCCTCAGGGAGGCAGTGCCGGTGACGGTCAGAAGATCGTTCCGCAAGGCGGGATCTGTCGCCAGCGGTGCGATATCGACCAACAGGCGCCCGGACTCGGTCTGCTCGAAATTGCCGGTTATCGTCGCCCGGGCGACTTTGCCGACCCCGCCGATGTCGAGGATGGCGCCGTTGCGCAGGCGGCCGCCATCTCCCAGGGCGATGACACCGTCGGGACCGGTGCGCAGGATCGCCGAAGCTGCGCCGTCGAATCCGTTGTCGAACAGGACGCGACCCGTCTGCCCTCCGCCTGTGAGGTCGACATCGCCGATCAGCGTACCGCGATTGGTGATCGTGCCGGTGGTGAACGCGCCGACGATCGCCCGGCCCGAGGCGGCGCTGACCACGGCGCCCTCCTCGATGGCGATCCTATTGTCGTGCCCACCCTCGACGCGCATCGCCGCGCCCGCGCCGCTGCCGCCAGTGACGAGGCCGCTGACCCGGATGACGATCTTGCCGCTGCGGCTCGGATCGAGCTCGAGGCTACCATCGGTCCGCTGGACGCCGGATTGTGCCAGGATCGCGTGGGCGTCCAGGCCGGACGCGATGATCGACCCGGCCGACTCGATGGAGATATCGCCGCCGCTCCCGGTTACGGCGCGGCTTCGCACGGGCTGCATCCCCGTCTCGCCGGACAGGCCGACGAGGAGCCCGCCACCTCCGCCGAGGCTCTGAGCGACGATGCCGTGGGATTGCGTGCCCGCGGTGCGGATGACGGAGCCCTGCTCCAGGTTGACCCTGACCGCACCGCCGGAGCCGCTACTGCCGTCCGCCAGTCCGTAGGGGATCGCGTAGCCCATGGCCTGATGGGCGCCGCCGTAGCCGCCGCCACCGCCGATCGACTGCAAGAGCAGGGCCGGTGCCGCGTCGCCGGTGGTCAGGATCTGCGCGCTCGCCCCCATCCTGACCTGGATCGAACCGCCATCGCCAGCGGCACCGCCCGTGCCGCCCAGCCCGAACGTATATTTATGGCCGCCCGGTCCCGCCGCCACGGAGGCGAGCCCGCCGCCGCCGCCGATGCTCTGGGCCAGGATGCCGACCGCGCCGAAGCCGCTCGTGGCGACCGTGCCGTCCTGAACGATCCGCACGGTGCCGCCATTGCCCGCCATGGCTCCGGAGCCGCCGAGCGTCAGGCTGCCGGACTTGGCCGAGACGGAGGCAGGATCCTCCGGCGGTGCGATCTGTACGATGTCGAGCGCTGCGAGCAGCGCATCCGTCAGCGCCTTGGCATCGCTCTTCGTGTCATCCTTGGCGCCACTCTTGGCGTCGCTCCCGGAGCCGTCCCTGGTCGTGCCATCGTCAGCCGCGTCGTCGCCAGCCGGTGCGGCGAAGCTGCCGCCGCCGCCGCCGATGCTCTGAGCGACAACGGCATGCGCCTCGATCCCGGCCGTCGCGACGGTGCCGCGGTTTTCGATCGTGACGTCGCCGCCATGCGCGCCGACACCACCGCGGCCGCCGACGTTCAGATTGAGTGTCAAACCCTTGTTGACTTGGCTGTCGACGCTGGCGCCGACACCGGTCCCGCCGCCGCCGCCGATGCTCTGCGCGTAGAGGCCGTAGGCTGCATTGCCCTCTGTAGCGACCGTACCGAGGTTGAGGATCCCCACAGGACCGCCAGTATTGCCCGTGCCGCCCGAGCCGCCGACGGTCGCCGCGATGTTGGTCGCATTGGTGGCCTGTGCGAACGAAACGCCGCCCTGGCCGCCGCCGCCGCCGATGCTCTGCGCCATGATCCCGTGAGCGGAGGCTCCAAGGGTCGTGATCGTCCCCTCGTTCTTGACGTTGACCTCGCCACCGGAGCCTCCGCTTGCCCCGTCGCCGCCGAGAGCCAAAGTTGCCGAGATATTGGGCAGCTTGGTCCCGGTCTTCTTCTGTGTGTCCAGGTAGTTTGAGATGCCGGTCGAGTAGGATTTCAGCGCCTTGCCGAAATCCGATTTCTTCAGCTTGTCAGCGAGCCCCTTGTAGGTGTCGCTGGCCTTGATGTCCTTGAGGAATTGTTCAAGCGATTTCTTGTCGTCCTTGTTATTTTTGTCGGCGGCCCACTTCTGATACGCTTCGACGCCGATCGCCTGCTTGATCTGCTGCCAGATCTCCCCGACGGCGTCAGGCGCGACATCCGTTCCGGCCGCGAGGCTGCCCCCCGTACCGCCGCCGCCGCCGATGCTCTGGGCAAGGATCCCGTGTGCGCCGTCACCCGAGGTCGCGACCGTGCCGGTCGCGGCGTTGACGACAGCCACTGGGCCGCCCGTGCTACCGGTCCCGCCGGATCCGCCAAGCTGTCGGGTGATTTTGAACGTACCCGTGGCGGCACCCGACACCTCGCCGCCGTTGCCGCCGCCGCCGCCGATGCTCTGGGCCTGGATGCCGGTCGCGTTCGAACCGCCGGTCAAGACCGTGCCTTCGTTCGTGACCTGGACGGTACCGCCGCGGTTGCCGACGCCGCCTGAGCCGCCAACGGTATCGCTCACCGACAGGGTGTCGGCGATCGGGAGCTTGCCGAGAACTTCGTTGAGGGTCTTGTCGAAGGAGACTCCGGACGTCGCGACTGCCGAGGCCGGCCCGGCATTACCACCGCCGCCGCCGACGCTCAGCGCGAGGACGCCGATCGCGGCGTCGCCTCCGGTCATGACGCGACCCGTCTGAGTGACGGTCACGTCGCCGCCGGTACCACCGCCTCCACCCTCCCCACCGCTCCGATCGCGGTTCTTCCCGCCGATGCCCCGGGTGATGGCGATGTTCTGGCGCAGGCTCAAGGTGTTGCTCGTCGCGGTCGCGCCACCGCCGGTTCCGCCGCCGCCACCGATGCTCAGGGCCTCGATGCCGGACGCGCCGTCGCCGGAGGTCCGCACGGTCCCGCGATTGGTGATGGTAGCGCTGCCGCCGTTGCCGCCGCCGCCGCCCGTGCCGCCGAGGATCGTGGTGGCAGCCACAGCCATCTGCTGCGGCGGTGCGACGGCCAGCGCGTAGGCCGTCGCGTTGCCGCCGATTCCGCCGCCGCCGCCAACGCTGAGGGCGAGGAGGCCGGTCGCCCCATCGCCGTAAGTGGTAACGAGGCCGGTGTTGGCGACACGCGCTGCGCCGCCCGCGCCACCATCCCCTCCCGAACCGCCGATCGCGGTGGAGAACGCGAAGCTCGGCAGCGCCTTGCCGGTCGGGGTCACGAGGGGTGCCGTGATCGCTTGCGCGTTGGCCAGGCCGCCCACGCCGCCGCCGCCGCCGATGCTGAGCGCCGCGAGGCCGTCCGCGCCGAGGCCGACGGTCGTGACCGTGCTGCCGCTCTCGATGACGGCGGAGCCGCCCTGTCCGCCTCGGCCTCCGCTCCCGCCGATCGCCCACGACGCCGAAAGCCCTACACCCACCGCCTTGGTCCTGGCCTCGCCGCCGGCACCGCCGCCGCCGCCGATGCTCTGAACCAGCACGGCCGTCGCGCCGTCACCGCCGGTCTCGACCGTACCGCCGACGCCCGTGAAGCGGGCGAGGCCGCCATCGCCGCCGCCGCCGCCGCTGCCGCCCAGGCCGACAGAGAAGAAGGCATTCGCCGTGAACGCGTCGCCGCCGATGCCGCCGCTGCCGCCGATGCTCTGGACGAGGGCGCCGTATGCGGCGTCACCCGCGGTCACGATCCTGCCGCCGGCATCGACGATCTCGGCGGTGGCGCCTCTCCCCCCGGTGCCGCCGGTACCGCCGGTGGAGAACCACAGCGTCCTGCCCCCGGCACCGCCGCCATTTGCCTCGGACCTCACGGCCAGGGGCGAGAGGGGCAGGGCCGTGTCGGCGCTGCCGCCACCGATGCTCTGCGCGACCAGACCGATCGCCCCGGTACCGCCGGTCGTCACGGTGCCGCTGTTGGTCAATGTCACCGATCCGCCCGTGGCGGCATCCCCACCCTTGCCGCCGCCGAAGATGCCGTCGCCGCCCCTGCCGCCGGGGCCGCCGACCGACTGCGCAACGATGCCCAGGGCATAATCGCCCTGCGTGACCACGGTGCCGCGCTGGATCACCGTGACGGTGCCGCCGTCGCCGCCTCGGGCTCCATCCCGTCCACCTGCATCGCCCTGGCTTCCGCCTCGACCGCCGATGCTCTGGACGAGGGCGCCGAAGGCATAGTCGCCAGCCGTCCTGATCGTGCCGGCCATGTCGAGGCGCGCAGGGCCACCGATGCCGCCCTGCGTCACCTCGGGTTTGCTGTAGGCGGTTCCTGTTCCGCGGTTGCCGCCCGCGCCGCCGATGGACTCGACGATCGCCGCAGTAGCACCGGCACCGTCGGTGCTCACCTGCCCGGACGGCGTCACGACGAGCGAGGCCGACCCGCCGGTCCCGCCCTTCCGGAACGCAGTCTGGTCGGCGGCAACCCCGCCTGAGCCGGCATTTCCCCCGGTGGCGCTCGCTCGCACGCCAAGGAAGGCTTGCCCCACGGTCGAGACCATGGACGAAACGGTGAGCGCAACTGGGCCGGCATCTCCGCCGCCGCCGAAGTTCGTGAGGGCGAATCCGCCATCCCCGCCCCGGGAAAAAACGAGGAACCGGGGAATGGGCTTGAACTCCGGCCGAGCGCCGCTGCTGACTTGGTCGCCCAGTCCGGCGACGTCCTCCAACAACGTTACCGAGACGGCACCGCCGGCGCCTCCGTTGGCGCCGAAAACCGAACCGAGGCCAAAATCGTCGCCTCGTCCACCGCGTCCGCCCTTCGAGCCAATTTGGAGCGTCACGGCGGGATCAAGCCCGGCGGCTGCGGTATCGACATCGATCAAGGTCAGATCGCCGCCAGCCTGGCCGGGCGTGGCAGAAGTGTTCCGGCCAATGATGACGACTTTGCCATCCCGGCCATCTGCGCCGATGACCACTTGGGGTTGGGATTGCTCGGCGGCGTGCGCAGAGAAGCTGACGATCAATGCCAGGGTGGCGGTGGCCGTAACCAGAAATCGTTCGCGGCTACGGACCGTCCCGTGGCAAATCACAACAGATGGCTGACCTGACAGAGACGGCATCGAGAAAAGGCTCTTTGCTCGCACGGATCCGCACATCTGCGCAGCCCTCAGCGAGAGGGTTGGGGTCATCGGTGCACGGATTGCCCGTCATCGAGGCCGCCCAATTCGACGAATGTTTTCCTCAAAGATGGTTAACAAAATCTTTACGACAGACCCATTCCCGTAAGCCTGGCAGAACATCTTCAGGGCGGCCATCGATTAAAGGCTGTACAATTCGACATCGACGCAATGATGGAGAACAATTCCGAATATCAATTGCTGACCGGGCAGGGACAAGGCGCGGTCTGACATCAACGGGGAGGCTGGGTCGATAGTGGCCATTTGCTACCGCGTTGAGCTACATCTCACATGCGCGCGTTATTCGAGCGGTTGGCTGGGATCGCGATCGGAACTGGATTCTCCATCCGGAAGCGGACCTTCCGCATGCGACCCAACCCGGGCACTTGGACCGTCGTTTGCGGTTCTCCAAAGCGGCCGCTGGTCACTCAGGAAATCAGCCGATCAGCCAAGGCTGCAGCTTCGACTGCGTCGATCCATGCACTCTTGCATGCGCCATACGCGTGAGAGTTTTCGGGGTGGAGCGCTCGGCACCTGACTTTCTCATGCGCATAGGATGCGACGAGATCTGGTCTCTTCCGAAGGTAGTCGCGAAAGACGAGGTGGCGCTCGATATCGGGAGATCCCTTTGCGAAGCAGTGCAGTTGTACGAGCCGCCGCCCAGAATGGCACTCGTCCTTCGTCGCGTAGCGCCGCCCCGGCAGTCCGAACTCGCCCCACCATGCGAAGCCGACTGCTTCGAGGTCATTTCTGCGCCGATCCAGGTCATGGAGGTCGCCGACGACCGGCATGAGATCCAAAATGGGCTTTGCTGCCAGACCGGGGATAGCGGTCGATCCGATATGGTGGACGGCAAGTAAGATTGGATTGAGCGCAATGCGCAGGATCGCGGCCTGCGCCTCAGCCGCTTCTGACCAGCAGGGGTTGTGTTCGGCCAACTCGACCTTGAATGGGGGCGGCATCAGATGTTCAACAACGTGCGCCCGCGCGCGGCGTCGATGACCACATGTGCGGGAACGTTGATCCATGTGTCACCGCTTAGGTCGGCCCCTGCTTCCAGCCAATCGCCCACGATATGGTAGCCCAGGGTGTAGCCGAGCCAGCGCGGATACCGTCCCCCGAAGCCGAAGAACCACGCACGGTGGTCGTGCCCGTTGCCGACGAGCGTCGCGTTGTCCGGCAAGTTGGCCGCGAGCACCTCGTTGGTGACGGCACATTCCCACGGCTCGGGCTGCGAGTTGAACAGGCGGCTCACGAACTGCCCTGCCAAGCCCTCGCTCACCAGGGCCTCACCCAGCGTCCAGCCGTAGCCGGGTCCAGCCATGCGCAAGCAGTGGTGGGCCTCGTGCGCCACAGTCCGGCGCAGGTCCCCATTACGCAGCGCGCGTGAGAAGTTGGGGTTGTCGGGGTCGATAGTCAGGGAGAACAGGCCAGGTCGCATCGCCAGTCCCGTCGTGCCAGTCTCCGGGATCACCGCGCCGGGCAGGCGTTGCACGAGAATGTCGAGCGGCGACACCGGCAAGACGCCCGCTATAGCCTTTCGAGCGATCTCGACCTCTTCGGCGATGGTGCTACGCCAGGGATCCAGATCGCCGGACGCCTCAAGCCAATGTAGCCGCCACGTCATCCTGAACCTCGTCGGGCCCCTTAGCCTCATCCTGCCGTTGGTGGCAGGACGGGACAACCCGCCTACGTCTTGGAGACGGGCGCGGCGGCGACGTCCGCTTCACGCCATTGTCGCCCGACAGCGGACCGGCAGAAATCCACCCAAAGCACTCGGCCGCGTGCTCAAGGAGCGGTTCAGACGTAGGCGACCGGCAACTCGCCGACCTGCGTCGTGTAGCGCGGCGTGCGCATCTCGAACTTCGTGTTCCAGTCGCGCCGGCTCACCAGCCCCGCGCGCGCCGGCACCACGGCGCCGCGGCCCCAGCGCGCGTTGCACGCGTCCATCGCCGCCATGAGCGGGCCCGACCGCTCCCGGTCCAGCGCGCCGATCAGCGCCCGCGGGCTGTGGGATAGCGGCACGAGGTCGTTCGTCACGAGCCCGGCCTTGCTGTACCGCCACGGCCGTTCGCCCGGCTCGCGCCAGGTCCTCGCCACCCCGTGCCGCGCGGCCTTGATGAGCGCCAGCGTGTCCGAGCTGTGCTCCGGCAAGCGCACCGTGGTCGAGACCGAGCGCATCGGCGCGTCGCGGTCGTGCTCGCTCGTGTGGTAGAAGATCGTCACGTGGTTGGTGCCGAGCCCCTCGCGCCGCAGCTTCTCCCCGAGCCGCGTCGCGTGCGCGGCCACCGCCTCCTCCAGCACCGCCCGCTCGGTGATCCGGCTGGAGAACGAGCGGGTCACCGCGCAGCCCTTGCGCCGCGCCGGCACCATCTCCAGCGGCAGGCAGGCCGCCCCACGCAATTCGTAGATGATCCGCTCGCCCACCACGGTCAGGCCCCTGCGTACCGGCCGCGGATCGAGGTCGCGCAGGTCCGCGACGCTCTCGACGCCCATCGCCTGGAGCTTGGCGAGCGAGGCCCGGCCGATGCCCCAGACCTCGCCGACGTCGATCCGGCACAGCCAATGCGCGTAGGCCGTCGGGTCGGTCAGGTCGCAGACGCCTTCCAGCACCGGTACGGTCTTGGCGATGTGGTTGGCGAGCTTGGCCAGCGTCTTGGTCGGGCCGATACCGACGCAGGTCGGGATCCCGGTCCAGGCCCGCACCGTGGCGCGCAGGTCCCGCGCCAGCTCGACCCGCAGGCCCGGCGCCACGTCGGTGAGGTTCAGGAAGCTCTCGTCGATGGAGTAGACCTCCACCTGGGGGCTGAACTGCCGGTAGACCGCGTTGGTCCGGCCCGACATGTCGCCGTAGAGGGTGTAGTTCGACGAGAACACCCGCACGCCCTAGGCGCGGCACAGGTCGCGGATCTTGAAGAACGGATCGCCCATCTTGATGCCGAGCGCCTTGGCCTCGGCGGTCCGGGCGATGGCGCAGCCATCGTTGTTCGAGAGCACGATCACCGGCACCGCGGCGAGCTTCGGGTCGAACACGCGCTCGCACGAGCAGTAGAAGCTGTTGCCGTCGATCAGCGCCACGGCGCGGCCGCCGCCGATCCGGTCGCGCTGCCGGGCTTCCGGCGTGCTCACGAGAGTTGCCCGCGGGCGACATGCCAGCGGATCGAGAAGCGGACCACGCCCCAGATCACGCCCTCCCCGAGCTCCTCGACCGCGAAGGCCGGCAGGTCCGGGTTGCAGAAGGCGAGCCGGGCGGTGTTGCCGTCGATCACGAGGCGCTTGCAGCTCATCTGGCCGTCGACCGCCGCCACGACGATGCTGCCGTGGCCGGCCGTGAGGCTGCGGTCGACGCAGGCGAGGTCGCGGTCGTAGATTCCGGCGCCCTCCATGGACGAGCCACTGATCCGCCACAGGAAGGTGGCGGGCGGGTTCGGCACGAGCCAGCGCGGCAGCTCCAGCGCGCCCTCCAGAAAGTCGTCGGCGGGCGACGGGAAGCCGGCGCACAGGGCCTGCCCGATCAGGGGCACGCGGACGGCGTCGGGACTCTCAAACAGCAGCGCGTCGATCGGGTGGATCGGCACGGGGCTCAGGCCGTCCAGCCGCGGCATCGTGCGTATCCGCGGGAGATCAGCCGACCCTGTGCGAGCACGCGCGCTTCGGCGTCTTGCAGGTCGGTGAGCGCATCCTCCACCGCCCGAACGAGGGCGGCCCAGGCATCGCCGGAGGCGGCCCGGTGATAGGCCAGGGCGATCACCTCGGCCTCGGACAGACGGATCTCCACAGGCGGTTCGTGCCGTTGGGCATGCATCCGGATCACAACCTCGACTAGAACACATCGGGAACAAAGCCCGATGGTGGGGCGTGGTTCAATGGCCGTGTCGGATCCCGCGGAGATCGCAGTGGGCACGTGTGGAGAGGTCGGGAAAACGCCAATGCCGCGGAGGCTTTATCGCTTCCACTGCCTGGGAGGCGGTGATGCCGTGTTCGACCTGCAGGGGCGGTGGCTGTCGAGCATCCGCGAAATCCGGCAGCACGCGGACCGGGTGGCGCTGGGCCTGATGGAGGGGGTCGGCTGTCAGGACTGGACCGTGTGGTCGGTGGACGTGCGCGATGCCGCAGGTCGGCCCGTGCTGCTCCGCGCGTTCACTGCGGTACGGGTCGGCGGCACGTCGGCGTAAGGGCGGGAGCCGCACCATGGCGATGACGACCAGCTTCGTGGTGCAGCCGTTCGAGATCCACCGCAAGCGCCTGCGCCCGGCCCGCCAGGAGCCGGCGCAGACGGAGAGCGGCGCGCTGAAGAAGGCCGAGACCCTGGCCAGGCGGATGCCGGGTGCGGCGGCGCTGAAGGTGGTGGCCGACGACGAGACCGGCGAGCTGGAGGGCGTCACGATCCTCGGCCAGTGGGGCGAGGTGCCGGACGACTTCGCCGAGAGCCTGCAGGGCTGAGCGTCAGCCACGCCGCTTGGCCGCGAACTCCCAGACCGGCGGGCCCAGGTCTGACCCGGCTTCGTCCGGTAGCCGGAGAAGCGGTCGAACACGATCCGGTTGGGCTCGACGCCGACGGTCCGGCTAGCGTTGACCATCAGGGCGCCGGCCTACGTCACGCGCAGGAAGCCGTGCTCCGGATGGACGCCGAAGAGCTGCGGCGCGGCTCAGCCGAGCCGATACGCAACGCGGCTCGTGATGCTGGATGCCCGGCGGCGGTAACCGGGCCGTTCGGTGCCGGCCGAAGGATGGTCCCGCGCAGGGATTCCGAGCACGAAAGAGCCCGCGCCGGCGAACCCGGCGGGCGGATGTCCGAAGGGACAGGGCGACACCCTATTGCGGGCGGAACAGGTCCGGGTGATCCTGCCTTTGCCAGTCGACGCACGATCGACGGCACGGGAGGTAAGCATGACGATCTTCCAGGTGAGGCAGAACAGCACGCGCGCGGTCCTCTGGACGGGACAGGCCGACACAGCGGATCGGGCATTGGAAGTCGCCGCCCAGGCCGCCGGTTATCACGGCTTCGAGGAGCTGCCCGAGACGGCGCGCGCCGATATGACGGCTGAGGCCGTGATCGTCTGAGCACGAGAAAAAGCCCCGTGCGGCGGGCCGGCGGGGTCGGCGCATTCGAGGGATATGGCCGGCTGGCAGACGCCGGACACGAAAAAACCGCCGCGGCCGGAGCCGGGCGGTTCGAGAGAGTCTACGCTTGGGGATTGGTCTACGCGCACGCGGCGGCACGGTTCCCGCGCCTGAATCGGCGAGCGGCGCCCCGGCCGAAACCAGGGTGCCCGGGGCAACGTGAACGTCTGCGTTTGCGGGTGCCAGACCCGCTCGGCCCCGCCCCGATCTGCTCACGGGGCGGAGGAGCGTCCGATCTCACCAGCGTGTGAGCCGAGCCGATACGCAACGCGGCTCGGCGGTAAGATGGCGAGCACCGGTTACCGAGCCGTGCTCGTGCCGGCTGCCGGCCAATCCCGCGCCGGGATTCCGCGCACGAGAAAGCCCGCGCCGGCGCGCCGGGCGGGCTTCTCAGGTCGGGCACCGAAAGGGGGGAAGTTCAGCCAAACCTCGCACCGAGGCTAGGCGGGACGCAGGGAAAGGAAAGCCCCGCTGACGTCAGTGAATCGGAGAGCGAGGGAGCGGCATCCGCTCAGGCAAATCGAACCACCCACCGTTGAAAGCGTTCACGCCCCGCAACAACGGAGAGCACGACATGAAGGTGATCTCAGCGACCGTCCTTGGCCTGGCGCTACTCATTGGAGCCGCTCCGGCCTTCGCGCAGCCATACGGCGGACGCGATTACGGCTACGATCGCGGCGACTACGGGCCCCGTGACAGAGGCTACGGAGATCGCGGCTACGGAGATCGCGGCTACGGCGACCGTGACCGCCGCGATTACGATCGGGATTACGACCGAGGCTCCCGGGGCGGGCGTGGCGACTACGCGTTCAACGAGGAAGAGTATCTGCGCTGCAATCCGGACGTGCGCCGAGCGGTCATTGGCCGAGCGATCAAGTCGGGTCTGGAACACTACCGCAAGGTCGGGATGGCCGAAGGCCGGAAGTTGACCTGCAATTAGAGCGCATTCGAAGAGCAGAGCAGACTGTGAGAACGCCCCGCGCGGCAATGCCGGCGGGGCTGACGAAGGCGGACGCAGATGATGGCGCTTGGCGGCTACCTGCTGCTGCCGCCACCGCCGCCGCCCTGAGGAACGGCGCGCTCAGGCTGATTGGCATTCCCGGCGGAGGACGAGCTGTTCGACATCGTGTCGGCCGGCTGCCCGGTCGGCGAAGTCGTCACGGCGCCATTGCTACCGGTCGTGCTGTTCTGCGGCGCAACCACGCCCGAAGCGCCAGGAGCGGAGGGCGCCACGGGAGTCGCCGCGGGAGCCTGCGCAGAGGCCCCGCCTGCGAGGAGGCTGAAAGCAGCGGCGGCTGCGAGAACGCGATGGCGCATGAGAACCTTCCTTTGCACTAAAGGCTGAGAAACGCACTCGCTCGAGAGATAGTTCGATACTGACGAAGCCAGGGGGGCTCGAAAAAGCCCCGCGCGGCGGTGCCGGCGGGGCTGAGTGGATCCTGGGAGGAAGCTGAGCTCAGGCAAGCGGCGGGCCACCAGTACGAGAAAACCGCCGCGATCGGAGCCGGGCGGTTCGAAGTGATCTCGCTGGGGGAATGTCGAGGCCTCGCCTATGCGGGGATGGCGGCGCGGTTCCGGTCACCGATCCGGCTCACCGCCCCGCCAGCCCGATCTTGGCCAGCACGATCCCCCCGAAGGCCAGCAGCGCCGCCGAGGCCAGCCCCCAGCCGATCTTGCGCAGATCCCGCACCTGCCCGGCGACCTCGGCCAACCCCTTGGCGGCCTCGGCCTTCGCCCCGTCCACCGCCTTGTCGATCCGCCGCTCGATCTCGTCGCGCGCCACGAAGTGCTCGATGTCCCGCCGGTAGGCCACGCCCTCCAGCTTCTCGTCCATCCGGTCGAGCTTGCCCCCGAGCGCATCCATCTGGCGGCCGGTGGCCTCGACGCGCTCGATCAGGCGCCCGATCCATTCGGGCAGATGGTCGGCCATGGGTCCGGTCCTTCGCTCGCCGCGGCCCGGCCGCGCCGTCCAGGCCCGGGGCGGGGTCTCGTCCGTCATCGGGGCGCGCCCGCGGTTCCGGTGTTCACCCCTTCGGCCCGATCACCTGCGGCACGATCTTGTCCACCGAGCGGGCCAGCATGTAGGCGCCGATCCCGACGGTCAGCAGCGACCACAGCTCGGCCGGCACGCCCTTGAGCGCCGCCACAACCTCGACCTGCAGGCCGAGCATCGGCGCGACCACGCCCACCCAGGTGATCATCGCCAGCGCCCACAGCACGGTGATCGGCCGGGCGTTGCGGGCGAGCGGGCTCTCGGACCCCGCATCGGCCTTCATCACCTCGGCCATGGCCCGGCCGAGATCGTCCTGCTGCTCGATCAGGGCCTTCTGCAGCTCCAGCTGCACCTGGAGCCGCTGGCCTTCGTCGGGAAGCACCTTCTGGAGGATCAAACCGAGCGCGCCGAGCAGCGCCGGCAGGAGGGCGAGGAACCCCATGGTCAGGCCCCCTTCTGCATGTTGCGGCGGACGGCCTCGCGCAGGCGCGGCCACCAGGCGGTCGATGGCGGGGCCGGGGCGGCCGGCGGCGCCGCGGCGGCGCACGCCGCCCGGAGGCAGGCGAGGAAGACGGCGTGATAGCCCGCGATCCGCGCGCCGTTCCGCGCGCCGTCACCGTTGACGATGGCCCGCGCACCCTCCGGATCGTCGGTGCCGCCGTCGAAGTAGCGCGCGAGGGTATGGCCGGGGCGGAACAGGCCGTCGCGCGCGCCGACGATCAGGATCGCCGCGCTCGTCTCCGGCACGAGCGCCAGGTCCGGATCGCCGACGAGGTCGAGGCCGAGCCGCCGGCCGAACCGCCGGTAATTGTCGAGCCAAGTGAGCTGGCTCGCGCCGCGGCCGTAATAGACCCGGCCGTCCACCGGCACACCGTAGGGATGCCCGCGCCCGAGACCGTCCTCGCGGATCGACAGGTTCAGCCGGCATTCGTGCCAGGCGGTGGCCAGGGTGTAGGCGACGTGGCGGAGATCGCCGGGCCAGCCCAGGCGCTCCCAGGCGTCGAGGAGGCCGGTCAGCCCGTCGACCTCGGTCTGCGCGAGGGTGGCGCCGAGCAACCCCGTCGCGCGCAGCCGCGCGAAGAAGGTCGCCCGCACGAGGGGAGCGGTCATGTCGGCCTCACGGGGGTCCGGGTGGAGAGGGAGCGGCGCCGAATCGGCACCGCGGCTACGTCAGGGCGAGGCTGACGCCCGCCTTGTTCGCGGCCTTGAGGGCGGTGGCGTCGGTGCGGCCCTGCGCCCCGGAGAAGCCGACCGCGATGCCGGCGCCGAAGGACAGGCCGAGACCCTTGAGGATCTGCTGGTAGGCCTCGGGCCAGACAATCTCGCCGCCCTGCACCCAGGGCATCGGCAGGCGGCCGTCCTCGCCGAGGATCGGCTTGATGGGGGCGCCGTCGATCGGCTTCAGGGCCAGGAGGTCGCCCGCGCGGGAGCGCTTCTTGAAAGTGGTCCAGGCGTCGAGGACGAGCACGTCCTCCAGGCCTATGCGCAGCCAGTCGGTCCAGGGGAGGACGCCGTCCGGTTTGGCGAAGAAGGCGGTGATGGCCCACTTCATCCGCGCGGCTTGATCCTTCCGCGTCTCGATCATGAGCCGCATCAGGTCGTCGCCGTCGGCGATCCGGCGTAGCTGGGCGAACGAGACCGGCTCTTAGAGCGCGGGACAAAACCGCAGCGAGCGGGTTTGGCGTGCATGGACGCTCTCGTAGCCGGAGCGCCCGTACCGGCGCGCCAACTCCACGAGATCGGCGGTCAACGCCGCCTCATCGTCTCTGCCCCGCGGCACCTTGCGCTGCGTCGAACGATGCTGACCGAGCGCACGGCACGCGCGGCGCTCGGAGACGTCCAGGACGTCCATCACAAGCTCAATGCAGGCGCGTCGGCGCGCGGGGCTGGTCAGTTTCCCCGGACAGCCTCCTGCAGGATCAGCGTGTCGAGCGTGAGATCCGCGATCACTTTCCGGAGCCCCTGGTTCTCGGTCTCCAAGTCCTTCATGCGCCGGACCTGGTCGCTCTTCAGGCCGCCGTACCCCTTGCGCCAGCGATAGTACGTCACCTCCGTCACGTTGGTCGTGCGGATCGCGTCCCCGACGCTCTGGCCCTGCGAGACCAGCACATCCATCTGCCGCAGCTCGGCGACAACGTCCTCCGGCTTGTGCCGCTTCGTTCCCATCTGTCCGTCCTCGCATTGGCCCGAAAGCCAGACCTCAGGGCGGACCACTTCATTGGGGGCGGATCATCCCCTGCAAGCTTCTCCACAGTGGACCAGCCGCTTACGGCCAGACTACGCCACGCCGGATCGCCAGCGCGCACAGAACCGGACGTTCGGCTTGGCGCCCATCCCGGTCATTCAGCTTGTTTCGAGAACGCTCCGAAGCGGACATCTCTTCCGCAAAGATCCCAGGCCGGAGAAGAACCGACACGGTGAAGATTTTCGCGCCTTCCACCGGTCGCCGCTCGCATGCAGCGGCACCGATCAGGCTGGCGCCGACCGCGAAGGTCCCGTCATCGACCAAACGCTCGCCGATGCGGTGCTGCACAGTGATCCTGAACGCCGCTCAAGGTACTTCGTCCCGAGCGCCCGCGCTTCATCCGGCAGCAGCCAGGCTTCACAGCCCCCTCACGGGCTGGTCGGCACCACGGCCCCGACGCTTGCCGCCCGAGCCTTCAGCCTTGCGGCGGCCGCGGCGTAGCCTCCGCCAGCGCCATCGATGAAGTGCATGTGCCCGCGGCCGGGCACCGGAGGGCTGATGCAGGTCAACTGCGCAGCCAATTGCCGTTCCAGCCCGAAATGGCAGATCCCCCCGCGCCTCCGCACCGGCGAGCTGCGCCTCCAGCTGATCCGCGAAGGCCTCTGTGCAGTCCAGCGTCATCCGCAGCGCATCATCGTATTTGCGGAAGTCCGTATTCCCGACGATCTCGTGCCGAAGCGCGGCCGGATCGAACCCTCCCACCCGCAAGCCGATGCGGTAGATCAGGTATTCGGGGATCGATCGTGCCACGAGGCGAAGCTTGCGCCAGAGGCGGCTCAGACGGGAGCCCGGCATGGCGCGCAGCTCAAGATCCAGGCCCGCCCACGGTCCGTGCATCTGCGGTCCCTCATCCTGCATCGGATGTGCGACCTCGGCACTGATCTCCACACTGTGCAGGATTTCTTGCACGAGTTGCCGGAAGGCCGGCGCGTCGCCGCTGTGCTGCGGCACGAGCATGAGCGAGAGAATCGACGCGTGGCGGGGACGGATTGCCTGCCAGCGGCAGGAGAGGCCGGTCAGGTCGGGCTGGCTACCGGGCTCAGCCGGTGCGACGGCATAGTCGCCGGTCTTCATGGCGGACTCTGCCCAGGGCAGGCCGCCTCCGCTGAACATGGCATAGGAAACGTGAGCACTGGGCGCGTAGCGCGCGACGCGCACGTCGAGCCCGCGATCGCGCACGGCTGAGACCGGTACCAGAGCGGTGCGCAACTCGAGCTGCAGCGCCTCGCGGACCCAGACGGCCGTTGCGGCCAGCGCTTCTCTGGCGGCGTCTACGTCTCCCGGGGCAATCGCGAAGCTTGCCCCGTCGCCGGCGAAGACGAACGGGAACGCGCGCCGGCCGAGGGCATTCGAAACGGCCGCGATGATGGCTGCGCCGGCCGCATTGACCGCCTTGTAGCGGCCGAGCCCGATCTGCTGCTGAGAGCCGACGACATCGGTCACACCCAGCCACCAGGTCGTGGGAAGCGGCCGATAGAGGCCTGGATCCATGAGGCTGGAGAAGGCGGTAAACCGGGGCAGGCTCGCGTAGAAATCAGGGGTCGTGCGGCCCATTGCGGCTTCGATTGGCTCCTCTGCACGTCCCGATGTCCTCGTCGCCGTCATCGCCCTGCTCCCCGGCACAGCCTCGGACGCGCGGCGCGCCCGGAACGCGGCACCGACATCTTCCTTGGTGGGACCACCATCACCACGGTCGCATGCACGCCTTCAAGCGAACGCGCTACGGCGGCGACAAACTCACGACCGCTCCGCGCTGCCGCTCGGCTCATGTCTAATGCGGTTGCGGTTTGACTTTCGATATTCGGGCGGCGTCTTCGGGACGAATGGGTCCAGGGTGCCGGCTCCCATCCCGTCGTCACGGCAAGCTTTGGTGTGACGACGTCGGCCAACCGGCCGCCGCTGCGGGTGCAGCGGCGGCCGATCGCGCACCGGGGCCTCAATCAGCCGAAGACGGATGCTCCGTCAGCTGCAGACGCGCTCGTGTCCGAAGAACAAGGGGTTGTAGACGACGCGGCAATCCCTGAAATCCGAGCTCAGGAAGTAGCCACCCGTGGGATAATTCCAGTCGAACCCGCCGAAGTGCCGACGGTAGCCACGGTGGTGGAAGTATCGATGGTGGCCGAACCCGCCGTTTCCGAAGCGACCGTACCCGAATCCGCGATGGCCGAAGCCGCCGTGATGGCCGAAGTTGCCGTGACCAAATCCGCCGTGACCGAACCCGCGGGCATCGGCGCTGGCGGCACCGCCGGCCAGTGTCGCGAGCGCGAGACCTGCGACCATCATTGTCTTCGTCGAAGTCGTCTTCATCGTGCTTCTCCCTGTTGGGGTGACAGCACTCTGCGCCCGACGATGGCCGGCCGCTGTGACCGCCGTCACAGAGGCCCGGAAACGCGGCGTTGCGCGGGATCTATGGCAGCCGCGCAGGTTCGCGCGTCAACCAAACCGCGATGGGTTGGGACCGTCCGCGGATGGAAGCCGTCCGCCGCTCGTCGAAGAGGCCGGCCGGCTCAACGATGCCGGCCGCCGTCAGGAGATCGGCGCTGACGGCGAGGCGGGCCTTGGCCTCCGACGCCACGGCCAGCAGGCGGCTCGCGACGTTGACGGTATCGCCCGTCGCCGTGACCTGCTGATTGGTGTCGCTGCCGAGGCGCGAGAGGATCGCCGGTCCGGAATGCGCGCCGATCCGCACGTCGAGCGCCCGTCCGGCGCCTGCCAGTTCGGGATCGCGCGCGATCCAGTCGCGGGTCCGGACGATGAGATCGCCGGCCGCCCGCACGGCGTTTTCCGCCTGCGCGGGATCGGGGTCCAGGGCGCCGAACACGACCATCGCGCCGTCGCCCATGAAGTTGACGACGAGGCCTTTGTGCGACGAGGCGGTCTCGTCCACGAGATCGTGGAACGTCTTGAGGAGGGCGCGGGTGCGGACCGGGCCCAGGCGCTCACTCTGGCCGGTGAAGCCGGTCAGATCGATGAAGAGCACCGGGATCTCGCGCGTGAGGGGTGCGGCCAGATAGGTCGGGTCCCAGGCGAGCCGTTCCGCGAGCGCGGCGGGTTGAAGTCGGCGCAGGGCCTGCTCCGATCGGGCGAGCCTCAGGCCCTGGCGGCGATCCAGCGTCTGGCGCGCCACCGCGCACAGGAGCGTCGGCAGGCCAGCGGCTGCGAGCGGCAGGGCGGCGCTCATCCAGATGCCCTGGCTAAAGGCGACAGTGCCCAGAGCGAACCAGGCGGCCAGGAGGAGGAGTACGAGGATGGCTGCTGGGAGCGGTGGGGCCAGCGCGATCAGGAGCACGGCGGCGCCCGCGAGAATCCCGGCCGCCACCCCGTCGAGCCGCCGAACGCGCGCATCGCGCACGAGTCCGTCGCCCGCGGTCAGATGGGCGATGCCGGTCGCCAGCAGTTCGACGCCGGGCATCACGGGATCGAACGCCGTCGCAAAGGTGTCGCTGCCCCCGAGTGCCGTCGCGCCGATCACCACGACACGGTCCGCCAGAGCGGCGACGGGTGCCGTCCCATCGAGAAGTGCGGCGGCGCTCAAAGTCTGGATCGTGCGCCGCGGCCCGTAGGGACGAAGCGGAAGATGATAGCCGAGGTCGAGCCGGATGACGGCAGGCCCGATCCCGACCTGTCCCTCGCGCAGAACCGGATCGCTTCGGGCCGCCAGGGCCGCTGTGCGCAGGACGAAATGGGCCGCAACGCCGTTGTCCGCTCTGGCAACGAGAGGAAGGTGCCGCGGAACGCCGGCGGCGTCCTCGGACAGGTTGACGAGTCCCGTCAGCGCGGCCGCGCCGATCACCGGGATCGGGCGATGCACGGCGGTGGCGACCGGGATGCCCCCTTCGTTCGTGGCCTCGTCGAAGACGGCTGCCGCCGCCAGGACGGCGGGCACCTTGCGGAGGGCGGCGGCGAGGGCACGATCCGCCTCGGGCTGGCGCCCGTCTTCGAGGAACAGGACATCGACGGCGAGCGCACGGGGGTGGGCCGCGGCGATCGTTTCGATCAGCCGCGCCATCGTCGTGCGCGAGATGGGAAAGCCTCCTTCCCGGCGGACGATTTCGTCGTCGATGGCGACGATCGCGACATCTTTGGGCGGCATGCGTGGACCGGCCAGGCGCATGCGCAGGTCCGTCGCCGCCGCCTCCAGGTAATCGAGGGGCGTTGCCCGTCCGGCGATGTGCAGGTGCGCGAGCCAGCCGCTCCACCCCAGCGCGGCCACGAACATGAGGAGGGCGAAGCGTCGCTTGGTCCGCCCGGGGCGCGAGATCGACTCAAGCCGCGGCACCGGACCCGCGGCTCTCACCGCCCGAAGCGCTCGAGCAGGCTTCTGACGCGCTCCTGCGGCCACCGTCGCACGTCCAGGGGGGCCTGATCCTCACCGACATCGACGCCCTCACCCGGGCCGAGCGTGACGAACACGGCCGGGGTGTTCCGGCGCGCGACGGCGACGCGGCCGCGAGCCACGAAAACCGCCGTCTTGGCGGTGGTCACATCGACGGCGTAGATCGTGCCGCGCACGGAGGCAATCGCGTGGGGGGTGAGGATCTGGAAGCCGCCCCGGCGCGTCTTCGAGCGCGTCGGCAGGGTCACGAGTACGGCGCTGCCGCCGATCTCCGCTCCCTCGAGCTGCCCGTCGCCGTCCCGATCCACCGGCCGTAACGTGGCCGCTCGCTCGGCTTCGAGCGTGAGCCCGTCGGTGCATCGCAGGATCCGCAGAGGCGGGTCGAAGCGGGTCGTTTCCGTGCAGCGCGTCTGGGCATGGACGGTGACCGGGACGACGACGGCCGCGAATGCGGTCACGACGCGCGCGAGATTCCTCATGGGGTGGATCCCTTCTGCCGCCTCAGAGCCGTGAGGGCGCGCCGAGGGCCGCCAGACGCGGCGCGACCTTCACATGCACGCGTGAGCGCCCAAGATCGATGATGCCGGATCGACGCCAATCCTGAAGGACGCGATTGACGCTTTCCCGCGCCGCGCCAACGTAAGCGGCGAGTTCTTGCTGTGTCACCTGGATTTCTGCGCCGTAATCCTCGGACAGCATAACCAGACGCCGCGCCAGCCGGGCATCGAGGGGAAGGAGCGTCGCCTCCTCCATGCGCTCGCTCATCCAGCGCAACCGTCGGCACAGGAAGCCGATGATCCGCGCCGCCAGGGCCGCGTCGTGCGCCAGGAGTTCGAGGAAGTCCCGCCGGTCGATGACGAAGAGATCCGTCGTCTCGAGCGCGATGGCCTCTGCGGTGCGGGCATGGCCATCGAGCAGGGCGATCTCGCCGAAGACATCGCCGGGGCCGAGGAGGTTGAGCGTCACGGACCGGCCGTCCTCGGTGCCGGTGGCGATGCGGATCTGCCCGCGACGGATCGCGTAGAGGGCATCGCCTGGGTCCCCCTTCTGGAAGAGGATCTCGTGACGCGCAACGCTGCGCATCCGGCAAAGGCCGGCGATGGCTTGTAGAGCGTCTTGGCCCAGCTCGGCGAAGAACGCGTTGGCGGCCAAGAGCCCGACAAGCCTGTTCGGCGCGCTCACGACATCCTCTCTCGACTGTGCCGACCCAGGCTCGTGTGCGCTCCGCAAAGTTCTCCGCGGCGCAGCCTGGTGTCAGCATGATGCCGCACCGTGTCGCCTCTGACCGGCGGGCGGGTCCGTGACAAAACTCACAGCCCGGCTGGCCACGCCGTCCCACGAGGACCGGCTATCGGCCAGCGATCGCGTATGGCCGCCACCGCCTCTCGGGGAGACGCGATCCGGGCTGCCCGCCGAACCTTCGGACGGCCCTGCTATGTCGGAGGTTCCCGCAGCCGGGATGCGGCTGTGACCGAGGGATCGGTTCGCCCCGAGGCTTTTCAGAAGGCCGGACCAAGACGCATCTCCGTCGGCAAGATCGACGACAATGGCGTGGGGGCGAACCGAGCCTATCACGAGAAGCGCGGCATGCAGATCCGCGAAGATCTCTGTAACGCATTCGGGAGTCGAAGCGAACAGGCCCTCGTGAACTTCATCCCGCGCTTCCGGTGTGACGTCGATCACAGTCGCGGAGGTCGAAGGCATGGAACATCCACCCGAATTCCTGCGGCTCAGGATTATTTTCGCGGGACCCGCCGTGTTGGCGGGACAAAACGCTCCGTTCATCAGCAACGGCAGCGCAGCAGTAGAAGGATGTTACATATCATGAGCCAGTCTCGTCGCGAGGACCGCGATTCATCCCGGCGCGCGCAGGAGAACCAGCAGCGCCTGGTCGCCGACCTGCGCTCGCAATACGATGTCATCATTTGCGGCGCCGGATCCTCGGGCTCGGTCGTGGCGCGGCGCCTCGCGGAAAATCCCGACCTGCGCGTGCTGCTGATCGAAGCCGGAGGCAGCGACGATGCCGAGACGGTGCTCGACCCCGCACAATGGCCGGCCAACTTGGGCAGCAAGCGGGATTGGGGATTTCAGGCGCAGCCGAACCCGCACCTGAACGGTCGTGCCCTGTCGATGTCGATGGGCAAAGGTCTCGGGGGCGGCTCCAGCATCAACGTGATGGTCTGGGCGCGCGGGCATCGCAGCGACTGGGATTACTTCGCTGCGGAGGCGGGCGATGCCGAGTGGAGTTACGACAACGTCCTCCAGATCTATCGTCGAATCGAGAACTGGCAGGGTTCACCGGATCCGCGGTATCGTGGCGAGTCCGGGCCGGTCTGGGTCCAGCCCGCCTCGGATCCCAGCCCCATCGCACACGCGATGCTCGATGCGGCCCGCGAGGTCGGCATCCCGACCTTCGCGCATCCGAATGGCCAGATGATGGAGGGGCCGGGCGGCGCCTCGATTTCGGACATGCTGGTTCGCGACGGCCGGCGCCAATCGCTCTATCGGGCCTATGTCCACCCTTGGCTCGACCGCCCCAACCTGACGGTCCTCACCGACACGACCGTGCGGCGTGTCCTGATCGAGCAGCAGCGCGCGGTCGGCGTCGAAGTGGTCCACGCCGGGCAGGTCCTGGAGATCAGAGCCTGGGCCGAGGTGGTGCTGTCCCTGGGCGCCATCCAGACGCCCAAGGTTCTGATGCATTCCGGCATCGGGGACCATGCGGAGCTGACGCGCTTCGGCATCCCGGTGGTGCAGCACCTGCCGGGCGTCGGCCAGAACTTTCAGGACCATGTCTCGTTCGGATGCGTCTGGGAGTATGCCGAACCCATCGCCCCCCGTAACAGCGGCAGCGAGGCGACCCTGTATTGGACGAGCCGCCCCGGGCTCGATGCGCCGGACGTGCTCTTCTGCCAGGTCGAATTTCCCGTGCCGAGCGATCGGACCGCGGCGCGCGGTGTGCCGGCGCAGGGCTGGACGATGTTCGCCGGTCTGGCGCGCCCAGCGAGCCGCGGCCGGCTTCGGCTGACGAGTGCCGATCCCGAAGTGCCGTTGGCGATCGAGGCCAACATGATGTCCGATCCCGCGGATCTGACGACGGCCGTCGCCTGCGTGGATCTGTGCCGCGCGCTGGGCAACGCCCAGGCGTTTCGGCCGCATGTCCGCGGAGAGGCCATGCCGGGCGACATCCGGGGAGACGCACTCGAAGACTTCATCCGTGATGCCGCCGTGACCTACTGGCACCAGAGCTGCACGGCCAAGATGGGCCGCGATGCCATGTCGGTGGTCGATGCATCGCTGAACGTCTACGGGATCGACGCTCTGCGCATCGCGGATGCTTCGATCATGCCGCGTGTGACGGCGGGAAACACGCAGGCCCCCTGCGCCATCATCGGAGAGCGGGCGGCACAGATGATCGCTCAGGCGCACGGCCTGTGATCACCCTGCAGGTCGCGGCCCGGCCGGGTTCCGAGGCTGCCGGGTCCGGCTCTTCTGCTTCGGGCGCCACGCCGTGTCGTGGTGAACATCATTCTGGCGGTCGCCGATGACTTTCCAAGACGTTCAACACACGCTGCGGCAGATGGGCGATGCGGCAAGAGGCCTTGCTGCGATCGGTGCAGCCCTACGCCTGCGGCGGGAGGCGCCGGACATTCATCCCGAGGTCGCGCGCCGGCTGCACGACGTGGTCGCCGCCGTGGTGCCGGGCGGCCTCGGTGACCTTGATCAGGCGCAGGTCTCCGCGTCCCTGGCCTCCGTCACGCTCGCCCTGCAGGAGGCGCGGGATCTGTTGGAGTGTCCCGAGCGACCGCCCGTCTGGCAGGTCCGCGATCCTGCGATGTTGCAGGCTCAGGGCCAAGCCTCGCGGGTCGTCGTACGGCGCTTGGCGGCCCTGGCGGCCGACCGCCCGGCGCTCGCGGCCGCCCTCACCGGGCGCTTCCTGGATGTCGGCACGGGTGTGGGCGGCATTGCTCTCGAAGCCGCAGCGCAGTGGCCCTCGCTGCGTGTCGTGGGCCTGGACATCTGGGAGCCGGCCCTCGAACTGGCCCGTGCGAACGTGGCGGCAAGCCCATTCCGCAGCCGTATCGATCTCCGCCTGCAGGATGTGACCCAGTTCGATGATCCAGCCGGCTACGCGCTGACGTGGCTTCCGGCACCCTTCCTTTCCCAGGACGCGGCTCGGACAGCGCTCGACCGGCTAACGGTTGCCCTCCAGCCGAAGGGATACCTTGTTGTCGGTCTCTACGCTCCGCCTCCGGATCCGGTCGGCGCCGCGCTTGCAGCCCTGCGGCTGGCCCGAAGCGGCGGCCACCTATGGTCGTGTGCTGCGATGGAGGCTGAACTTCGCTCCCGTAAATTCACCGCCATCGAGACTTCTGCGGGACAGCCGGTCACGCTCATGATGGGACGACGCGCGTAGAACGCTTTCCGTCGAGGCGGTGGCCTGCCGCGACGGGGCGCATCAAGCCGGCCAGTACCGACCGGGTCCAAGGCAGCGCGATCAGGACCGACGATCGGGCGGCTCGAGAGCCGCTGCCGCGTCGCGCCTGCGAATGACTTTCGAAGCCGCGATCCGGTTGTTGGGGCGCACCCCGAGGCCTCTGCCTGAACCGCTTCGAGTGTCCGCTCCGGTGCAGTTGGCCCCCCAGAGCGGACCGGCGGGTCTCGGCCAAATCCCGTCGTGGTGGCAGGCGCCTCTGAATGACTGGGGTGGGTGGTTTGCCGCCCTTCCGCTTTATAGTGCAGACCGGAGAAAGCGGACGTCCGGCGATTGCGCTCAAGCTCACCGAAAGTAAGGAGCCCCAGCGGAGATTGTTCGCCGCCAGATCGAACGACATTGAAATGAACTGACTAAGGTGAAGGTGAGGCGGTCATCCTGAAGCTCTCAAGTTCTCAATGCGTCGACAACCGCAGTATCCAGAGAAGTGCACGGCACGTCGCCGAGGAGTTCCATCAATCGACTTCCGTCGAGGCGCATCGCGTGCGCCCAGAACGGACGGACATCCATGACTTCTCGGGGGAACCCACCGAACGGTGCGAGCGCGCGCATCAGCGCCCAGGGGAATCGGCGCTCGGGCAGGTCGGTGCGACCCGAAGCCCGGCGGACCGCAGCAACCATCGCGCGACCATCGGCATCGTAGTGGCCGGGAAACTGGAGCCGCTCGCATGGCAGCAGGCGATCCGCAGGCAGTTCCAGCAGGTGGATGATGGTCTCAGCGAGGTCGGGCAGGTACGCCCAGGCATGGCCAACGTCCCGCGTTGCGGGATTGACGATGCGCGTGAGCGGCGGCTTCGCCAGGGCCTGCGCGAACCAACTCTGGCCCGCCCCCGGTCCGAAGAAATCGCCCGCTCGCACGACGAGACTCCTCACCTCCGGGGCGGCCTCCGCCAAGCGCTTCTCCATCTCGACGCGGATCGCGCCCTTGCGCCCTCGCGGATGCTGCGTGGTCGTCTCGTCGATCACCGGGGCGAGGGTCGGGTCGTAGTTGTAGATCGTGCCCGGCAGGACGATCCGGGCGCCAGCCTCCCGCGCCGCCGCGAGCGTGTTGTCGAGCATCGGCAGGACTAGCCGATCCCACCCGCGATAGCCGGGCGGGTTCACCGCGTGGACGATGACGCTCGTCCTTTCCGCGGCGCGAACCACGTCCGCCCGGTTCATGGCGTCGCCAGCTTGCCAACCCGGTGCGACCGGGGCGCTCCAGGCAGCCGCCGCTCGGCTCGGATCACGTACCAAGGCAGTGACGTGCCACCCACGCGCCAGCATCGCTCGGGTCACCGCACCGCCGACGCCGCCCGTCGCCCCCAACACCAGAGCCGTTCTCATCGTCCTGTTCCTCCGTTCGTCCCCGCGTTGATGCGTCGAACGAGAGGTCCGGTAAATTGACGAGCTTCGATGGTCCGCCTATCGAATTTCGATGAGCAATGCGGACTGCGACTGGGACGATCAACGCGCCTTCCTAACGGTGCTCGACACCGGTAGCCTGTCGGCCGCAGCGCGAGCCCTCGGCCTCACCCAGCCCACCGTCCGGCACCGGATCGAGGCGCTGGAGCGGGCCGTCGGGCAACCGCTCTTCGTCCGCGGCGTGAACGGGTTGGCGCCGACGCCCGAGGCGCTCGGCTTGGTTGGGCACGTCCGGCGCATGGCTCACGCGTCCGAGGCGTTCCGGCGCGAGGCGAAGGGAGCGGCGTCCGAGGTGGCCGGCCCGGTCCGACTCAGCGTCTCGGACTTCGTCGGCATCGAGGTCGTGCCGCCGATGCTGGCGGCTTTGCGAGAGCACCACCCGCGCCTCACGGTCGAACTCCTCCTCACCAACACCAACGCCGACCTACCCGGCCAGGAGGCGGACGTGGCGGTTCGCATGGCGCGGCCGAGCCAGAACTCGCTCGTGGCGCGCCACGTCGGCAGCATCCCGCTCGGGCTCTTCGCGTCGCCGGCCTACCTCGACCGGAACGGCATTCCCGAGACCGTCACGGACCTTACCCGGCACGCCATGGTCGGGCCCGACCGCATGCCGGCCTACCTCGCGATCTTGGACGCCCTGGGCCGCGAGGCGGGCGGGCCGCTGCACGTCGCCCTGCGCAGCGACAGCCATCCCGCGCAACTCGCCGCGATCCGCGTCGGCCTCGGCATCGGCGTGGTGCAGGTGCCGGTCGGCGAGCGCGATCTCGTGCGCGTCCTACCCGACCGCGTCGTGTTCGACCTCGACACCTGGATCGTGGCGCACGAGGACGTGCGGCGCAGCACCCGCATCGACGCCCTGTTCAACCACCTCGTGGAGTCTTTTCAAGCCTACTGCTCCCGGTAGAGGCCGCCCTCAGCCGCTGGGCGCCGACGACACCAGGAGATCCCGCAGCCATGCCTGGGCCGGGTGCCGGTCCGAGCGCCTGTGCCAGAGCAGGTGGAACTCTACTGGGGCGAGTTCGACGGGGCAGGGCCTGACCGTGAGGAGAGGCGCCATGCCCGAGCCGGTCACGACGCCTTCCATCAGCGTCGCGACGAGATCCGTGCGCGCCACGAGCGCCGGTGCCGCGTACATCTGGGGGAGCACCACCCCGAGCCGCCGGCGAAGGCCGCGTTCGGAAAGGGCCTCGTCGACGGCGCCGAACCCGTCGCCCTCGGGGGAGACCAGGACATGCCGGGCGGCAGCGAAGGCCGCCGCGTCGCCGAGGCATTCGGCGGCCGGCGAGCCGGACCTGGCGACGGACACGAATCGCTCGCGGAACAGGGGCCGCGCCAGGATACGCGCCTCGGTGCCGGGAGGTACGCCAACCGCCACATCGGCCAACCCCTCGTCCAGCAGGCGGACCGCCTCGTTCCTGTCCGTGAAGCCCCGGATGTGCAGGTCCACTCCCGGCGCCGCGGCCGCCAACGCCTCCGCGAGCGGCGGCAACAGGACGTGGGCGGGATGCTCGGAGAGGGCCAAGGTGAAGACGACGGACGCCTCGGCCGGACGGAAGTCGTCGCGCAGCGCCAGAGCCTCACCGACCGCCCGCAGCGCACCCTTGAAGGGGGCGGCGAGATCCTGCGCCCGGGGGGTGGGGGCCAAGCCCTTGGGGCCCCGCACGAACAACTCGTCGCCCGTCGCCTTCCTCAGCCGGGCAAGCGCCGCACTCATGGCGGGCTGGGTCAGACCGATGCGACGCGCCGCGCGCGTCACGTGACGCTCCTCCATCAGTGCATCGAACGCCACGATCAGGTTCAGGTCGAGCCCATGGAAATCCATGGCGTGGATGTTCACACATCAACACCATGCGTTTCAATGATGACCTACACCATCTTACGTCTCCGGGATTGGAACGGAGATCAAAGATGCCCGACCCCCGCATTCCCGATGGCGCGGCCCTCGTGCTCACCCACGGACAGCGCACGGCGCTGGAAGCCTTTTACGGCGCTCTTGGGCGCCGCGACGTCAACCTGCTTGACGGGGCCACGACGCCGGACTGGGAAGATATCCCGCTCGCACCGGGCCAAGGCCCCGGGCCGGAGGGCGCAAAGCCGGTTTTCCGGATGCTTCTCACCGCGTTCCCCGACCTCGTCGTCGAGATCGTCGACGTCCTGGCCGAGCGGGACCGGGCTGCGGTCCGCGCGCGCGTGTCCGCCACCCATGCCGGCCCCCTCTTCGGGGTTCCGGCAAGCGGCCGCCGCGTCGCGTTCGTGCTGCACGAGTTCCACGACTTCGAAGGCGACCGGCTCCGCCGCACATGGCACCTGGAGGACCTGTTCGGCCTGTTCTCGCAAGCCGGGGCCTTCCCGGCGCTTCCCGGAAGGCAAGGCTGATGCGCGCCCTTCTGATCGACGGCTACGCGCCGGTCCCGTCCGCGCACCTCGGCACCGCCGCGGATGTCCGGCCCGGGCCCGGGGAGGTCCGCATCCGGGTGGAGGCCGCGGCCCTCAACCCGCTCGACGCCAAGCTGGCGCACGGCGACATGACGGGCTGGTTCCCGCTGGCATTCCCCTACGTGCCAGGCACGGACTTCGCCGGTGTCGTGGACGCACTCGGTGAGGCGGTCACGGATCTCCGACTGGGTGATGCCGTCCTCGGACGCAGCGACCCGGTGGCGGGCGGTGCCCTGGCTGAAGCCATCATCGTCCCTGCCCGCTGCGTGACCCGCCGCCCTGAGGGACTGGACGGGAGCATCGCCGCTTGCCTTCCGACCCCGGCCGGCATCGCGTACCAAGCTCTGTTCGATCACCTCCGCGTCCCGGAAGGGGCGGTGCTGCTGATCCTCGGGGCGGGCGGCGCAGTCGGGCGCGCCGCGATCCAGCTGGCTCCCGCGGGGGTGGAGGTCGTCGCCTGCGCCGGCCAACCGCGCGGAACCGACCCGGCCTCCCCCGCACGCTGGGTCCGCCCCGACGAACCCGATTTCCTTCGTGTGGCGGCCAAGGCCGATTGCGTCCTCGATTGCGCCGGTGGGGAAATCCAGCACCGGGTCATCGCGGCGATGCATCCGCGGGCCAAGCTCGCGGCCATCGTGGCGCCTGCGGACGAGGCGGCCGTTGTCGCTCGGGGCATCGACGCTGCCTTCCTCGTCCTGGAGACGCGCCGGGATACGCTCGCCGCCATCGCCGATGCCGCGGCACGGGGTGTCCTGCATCCGGAGGCCCCGGCCGTCTTCGGCTTCGAGGAATCGGCGGCGACCTACCGCGACTACGTCGCCGGCCGCACGATCGGCAAGCTCGTGATGACGACCGGAGGCGGGCGATGAGCGGGTTCGGACACGGGCGTGGGGCCATCGTGACGGGCGCATCCCGCGGCATCGGCGCGGCCATCGCCCGGCGTCTCGCCGCCGAGGGCTTCGGCGTGACCGTCGGCTTCGGCTCCGATGCCGGCGCCGCCCATTCCGTCGTGGCCGAGATCCGCGGCCGCGGCGGCGATGCGGTCGCGGTGGAAGGCGACGTCACGCGTGAAGAGGACGTCGCGCGCCTCTTCGACGAGGCCGCGGCACGCTTCGGAGGCCTGGACGTACTGATCAACAACGCCGGAGTGATGTCGCCGATGCCGCTGGCTGGGCTGGACGGGGTTGCCTTCGACCGTCTCATGGCCGTCAACGTCCGTGGCGTCGTGAATGGCTGCCGGCAGGCTTGCGCGCGGCTCCGGGACGGGGGCCGGATCGTCAACCTGTCGACCAGCGTCCTGGCTATGGCCCCGGCCGGATACGGACCGTACTGCGCCAGCAAAGCGGCGGTCGAGGCCCTGACCCGTTGCCTCGCCAAGGAACTCGCGGCTCGCTCGATCACGGTCAACGCCGTCGCACCGGGACCGACTGAGACGGATTTGCTCGCGGCGGCCAACGGCGCGGATCGCCTGGAAGGCTATGCCCGGATGACGCCGCTCGGGCGGCTGGGGCAGCCGGACGACATTGCGGGCGTCGCGGCTTTTCTTGCCGGGCCCGAGGCGTCCTGGGTTACGGGACAGGTGATCCGCGCGAACGGAGGCATGGCCTGACCGCGTTGCAGGACCACGGCCGTCGTTCGCGCCGAGCGTGCCCTGAAACTTCAGAAGCGCCGGTGCCAACCGCCATGCCGGAAGCCGCCCCAACGGTGGCCGCCATGCCAGGCGAAGCCGCGGTGCCAGCGGTGCCAGCTGTCTCGTCCGGCGGGGCATCCACGATGTCGGCCCGCAGCGCCTCGCCGTTGATGGCGCGCAGGATGGCGGGCCTCTGCGCCGGGTCGGCGTCCCCCAGGAGGCCCATGATGCCGCCGGCCTGGTCGAGGCGGGGGAACCGGGTGGCGTAGGGCGACCGTTCCTGGCCGCGCTGCCACTGGTCGATGCCGAAAGTTGCCACGACCAGCAGCGAGAGCGCGCCCAGCAAGACCAGCATGATCCGCCCGAGCAGGCCAACGCGGGCCATCAAGGGGCGGCCCTAACGGGTGCCGCGAGGATGTAACCCGCGTTGCGCACCGTCTTGATCAGAGCCGTCGCCTTCCATCAGCGTCGTCGAGCTTGTGCCGGAGGCGGCTCACCTGCACGTCGATGGTGCGGTCGAAAGCGTCCGCCGCGCGGCCCCGTGTCCAGTCGAGGAGCTGGTCGCGAGAGAGCACCCGTTGGGGCCGGGTGACGAAACAGTGCAGGAGATCGTGCTCGGCGCTGGTGAGCGGGATCTCGGCAGCCGGCTCGCCGATGGTGACGGCGCGGCCCGCGAGATCGACGATAGGGTCGGCGACGGCGAGCCGTTCGGGCGCGGGTTCCACCGAGGCGGGGGCGCCATTCGCGCGACGCCGGACCGCGCGGATGCGGGCCAACAGGACGCGGGCGCTGAACGGCTTCGACACATAGTCGTCGGCACCCATCTCCAGGCCGAGCACCTTGTCGATGTCCTCGTCCTTGGCGGTCAGTATGACGACCGGCGGGCCGGCCGCCTCGCGCAGGCGGCGGCAGATGGAGAGCCCGTCCTCGCCAGGAAGCATCCAGTCGAGGACGACGAGGTGCGGCCTAGGTCCCGTCGCGAGCAGGCGGTCGAGGCCTGCGCCTCCGTCGAGGGAGACGACGCGAAAGCCTTCTTCCTCCCGGTAGCCGGCGAGCTGGCTGCGGATGTCGTCGTCGTCCTCGAAGATGGCGATGGTGGTGCCGTCTGTCATGCCCCGAGGATAGATCGCCGGGGCGGGGCGGCAACGCAAAAACAGACGTCGTTACATATCGTTACACGCTTCCGGCGTCCCGTCACATCGGGGAACGGGACCGGCGCGATGGTCTTCCGCATCAAGACGGGCCCTTCCCCAGGGCGAGAGAAGCGGAAGTGAGATCAGCATGGTGACATCCCCGATCTGGCACGTCGTATCGGCTCTGGCCGTGGCCGGGACACTGGCGGTTCATGGCGGACCTGCGCACGCGACGCCGCGGCATGCGCCTGCCGGCACGCTGCACTTCGATGATGGCGGCGAACGCTACCGCGGCTACCGCATCGAGATGGCCCGGGACGTCCCGAACGCCGAGATCGGCCAGTTGCGTCAGGCGGCCGAGCATCAGGTCAACATCGTGGAGGCGACGAGCCTGGACGAGGGCACCAAAGCCTTCCTCCGCCGCTTCCCGGTCGTCGTCCATTCCGGGGCCGGTGAGCGCAGCCATTACAGCGGCGGCGACCACGTCGACATCGCGGTCGAGGACCCGAAGGACGACCGCCCCATCCTGCTGCACGAGTACATGCACGTCTACCACTTCCGGAGGCTGCCGGGCGGCCGGAATAATCCGGACATCCTGACGTTCTACGGGCGAGCGAAGGACGGGGGCTTCTACCCGGCAGGCGCCTACCTCCTGACGAACCAGGGAGAGTTCTTCGCCATGACCGCCAGCGTCTACCTGCACGGCAAGCTGGCGCGCGAACCCTTCACCCGCGACGAACTCCGGCAGAAGCAACCGGTCTACTACCGCTTCCTCACCCGGCTGTTCGGCCCGGTCGGAACCTAAGCCCCTTCGCGCAACCGTAGCCAATTCCCGACACCCTGACATTCGAGGGAATGACAGATGACCACTCGATACATCGCGGCCTGCGTCCTGCTCCTGAGCATCGGGCCCGGCGTTGGCTGAAACCCTGCCCCTGCGCCACGGCGCCTATGTCGGCGTGGGCACGGATTGCACGAACCCGCGGAACGTCGAGTTGCGAACGTACGACGGAGGCGGTCTGGGGAGTTCGAAGGCGAATGATTGCCGGAGCCGGGTTCTGCAACAGCAGGGAAACGTGTTCGAAATTGAGCAGGATTGCCGCCAATTCGGCGGCCCGAAAGTCGAGGGTAGCACCGAACGCTCCACCATCCGGGTCGACGGGCCGGACCGCTACACGGACATGACGGACGGCGGCAACGAGAGCTTTCGCTTATGCCCCGGACTAAAACCGTGACGGCAGGAAACCTGGAATCGACTGGTTCGTAGGACCAGAGATGGACCCTGATCCACGCCCACTAGAGACGATGCCGATCTTGAGGGCTGGACTGGTTCGGAAGCGCGAGGGCCGTTCAGGGTGGATTTGTGCCTTTCCGCTTCCGAGCCCAAATGGATCGAAGCGGACAATGGTTACTCCGCCCATACTGCTCGCGCAGGCTGTCTGCGCCGGCGGATTGATCTAACGCAAAGTTCCCGTCGCTCGCTGGCACAGCATTGCGCGCTGGCCCTTCGGGTGTCAGCCGCGACCGCTGGCGTCTTGGTCGGTTTTTCCTCCCCCAAGATGCTGGCGGTCGCGTCACTCGCCGAGGGCAGTGCCATGTCAGACGACGAGGATGAGGCATCCACGCCACCGCCATCGTTCGTCCGCATGCGATACACATTCGTCTTGCTCAACGAATACGCCGAGTGGTGCGATCTCTGCACGCTCTACGCCTTCGATGATGCCGAGGCTTTGGCCGTCTCGAAGACCTTGGCAAACGGCCGACCCTTCGAAGTGTGGCTTGGGTTCCCCTGCATCGGCGTCTTCTTAGGCACGGAGCACTGAGACCGAGCCCGGTCCGCCCGACCGTGCGCGGAGCCTCCGGAGGTGATTCGTCGAACAACTGTACAGGTCGGCGCCGTGCCGCTCTGCTTAGAGCGGCGAAGCCAGAGGGCATTAGCTCTCGCCCCATCACAGGCTTTCGTGAGGCCTGCTCTACGCCCGCTCAAGAGGCATGCCGAGCCGGTTCGAGCCATTCGCCAGCGCCAGTGTTCAGTGGAGGCGGCGGGTGAACTCGGCAATGCCCTGCATCAGACGATGCAAGTGGTAGGGTACAGGCGTAGCGCCCGTCCGGACGGCCAAGACCTCAATCAATCCATCGACGAAGTGGGCTGAGCCGTTATAGGCGAGGGTCCAATCCGGGAACTGCCGCTCCTTGATGTCCTCGTAGACGAGGATCTGGACGTCCCGATGTCTCCGATCTCGGCTGATGCTCGTCATGAGCGTGTCGATTGATCCGCCAGAGCCTTCGAGGATCTGGGCGAACCAGTGTTGCGAGGCGACCAACGCGCCCGTGACGTCGAGCACGGCGTTGCGCGCGTGAAATCTCGACGATGTCGGTGATCTCGTCGGGCGTGGCCAGCTTCTGACTTATGTAGAGCGATGAGCAGTCCATCCTCGAAGCGATGCACTCGGCACGCTGACCGACTTTGATCCGGATCAATTTTTAGGCGGCGGGTTCCCTGCAGACAGATCGGTACGGCGCCTCGGTGAGCAGTCTTTCCTACGATAGGCGCTTGGGCGTTCATGATGCGGAATGCTCGCATTCTGGAACTGCGCGCTTCGGTCTCCAATCGCAGGCAACTCAAGCCGAACTTGCCGGATGGTCGCGAATGACCGGTTTCGAGAGGCGCCGACGATCATCGGCACGTCTCATATGAGTCGGCAGCGGGCCGTCCGCTTTTCCGGCGGACCTCCTCCGAAGCGGACCGACGGCTTTCGGCCAGACTACGTCATGCCAAATCGCCATCGCGCGCAGAACCGGACGTTCGGCTTCACGCTCATCTCGGTCACCGGCCTCAGTAAGGCGCTCAGTGTAGCGGATGCTGACGTAGTGCGAGCTGCGGTCGGAGTGGCAGACGAGGCCACTACCAGCGGAGGGGCGGCGCTCGTGCCTGGCCTGCTCCAGGACATAGAGGAGGCCTTGCTCCGCCCACATCGTCTTGTCCGCCGACGTTCGCAGGTAGTCGCTCACCGCGCAGGACGTTTCGTCGAGCCCCGCCTCGATGATCTCGAGCTGGCGGACGAACGTAGGCCGGACGGCCAAGAGGGCTTCGATGTCGCCGGGCACGGGCTTGGGAGCCAGGGAGACCAGAAGGTCCGGCAGGTTGTGCCTTTGGATGAAGGAACGGAACTGCCGCTTGTAGGCATCTCCTTCGATGATCGCCGGCCTGCCTGCGCGGATCAATTCGTCGGCCCATTCCTTCGCGATGCCGATGGCGCTCCTGGCTATGGCCAACGCGAGTTCCGGCGGATCCGTCACCTCGATGAGTTTCAGCAAAGGCAAAACGGGAGAGTGGTCGCCGTTCTCCAGACGGAGCCGAGCAATCGCGCATGCTCGAAGGTCCTTGTCCGCGGCTAGATATCTTTTCAGATGCGATGCGCACGCGGCGGATGTCGCGGTATTCTAGACCAGTCTTCCGACCTTCGCGTCGACCGAAGCCACCTCGTCTTCGCTGCGGGCTTCGTCAAGCGCCTGGACCAACTTTCCTGTCCGCGTCGGCACCACGTAGAGGTTGAACCGCGCCTTCAAGACGTCGATGCTGCCGCGCCGGCACCCTTCAAGCCAATGCGAAGGTCTTCCAGAGATCGGCCGTCCTGTCGGGCACTGGATTCTGCCTGGGCGCGCTCTTGCATTGCTCAAGCAGGACGGAGCCGTCCGGGTAGTGAACGGCGACATCGTCCAGGTGCTCGAGCGGGATGAGCGCTCCCGGCGGAGCCGTCAGAAGCTGATGGCAGAGGCGCACCGGCTGAAGCGCGAAGCCAAGATACTGGCCAGGCGCCGCATGCGCGGCTTGCTTCGAGGCGATGTCCATTTCGTACCTTGAGGAACAGTTCCGCAAGGAAGAGGGAAGGTCATCTCCCTCGAGGTGCCCATCACCCGATTTCCGTCGTTCTCTGCAGGTGCCGATGATGAGCCGCTGCCCCCGACTCGGCAAGCTCTGATGCAAGCCACGCGGGAGCACGCTTCCGGAGAGGCGGTGGGAGGCGACGATAGGACGTCCGCCGACTTGCGATCGGATGCCTCTCCCCTCCGTCCTTTGGATGGGAGGAGGATGCCGCCTACAGGACCCGTCGTCGATGGCGACACCTTCCAGGTGCGACGGCGCAGATCGTCGCCGTTGCCGGTCACGCCGCACGGTTCCTTCCGGCCGCCTGGCTCAGGCCGGGTTGAAGGAACCACTGTTCCTTTATTTCGAGCGAATCAGTTGTGTCTCGGCGCTTGGCGGTGCGAGACCGGTGTACCTTCAGAAGCTGGAGCCGGTGCCGCCGTGGGGGGACAAATCAGGGTCAAACCGCGAATCTAACTTTCGCAAAATCTAGCAACCGCAGCGACTTAGATGATGTCGAGTCATGCTGGCGGAGACGGAGGGAGTCGAACCTTCGTTCCAGCTTGGAAGATGCAACTACAAAAAGATGCCGATGCGACTCCCTTGCTGGCGCAGGACCGGTGGCCGACGTGCCACCACCATCGGAGCGGTTGCCGGTCGTTGATCGCTTGAGCTGAAAGAACGAAAGCGCCATTTTAGAGCAATGGACCTGAAGCGGTCTATGCACACAGGCGACATCGGTACCAATCCGATACGAGTTTACAGGTCGGATCGTCCGTGACGCCGAAAAGCTCAATAAAATCAGTGGTAGCGAGGGAGGGATTTGAACCCCCGACACAAGGATTATGATCTGATCGCGAGCACGGCTAAGTCATTGACAGCGCTGACCTTAGTGAAGGGCTGCGCTAGCGGTGCGCTAGATCGATCAAGCTTGCAGTTAGATGGCTGACGGCCCTCGAGAATGGCTGCTTTTGCGCGTGTCACGCTTACCTGAGATGTCCGATCAGGGTGGACGGGAGATGGTCCGCTTCTGGACTGGAATGAGCCGAGGCGGACGCCGTACTCGCACTCAGCCGCAATGCCAGCCGCTCACGATGGCCTGGATGCGAACATCGCAGCGACGCTGTGTGGAGCCTCCAGGCCAAAGAACCGGGCAAGGTTCCGGGCGGAGGCAGCGGCAATCTCGGCGCTTCGAATAAACATGCTTTGCTCATATGCGGTGAGCGCAAGGCCGATGTGATCGGGCGAGGCAATGATCGCCCTCGCGAGTTCGGCGCCATCGTAGAGGGCGAGGTTCGCGCCTTCGCCCGCGAACGGCGACATCAGGTGCGCCGCATCGCCGACGAGGGTCACACCGGGCACCCGGTCCCATCGGTGGCCGACCGGAAGGGCGTGGATGGGGCGGAGGACGGGATCGTCGTCACCGGTCGTGATGAGTGCGGTCAGGTGCGGGGGCCATCCGGCGAACTCGGCCGCGACGCGGGCCAAAGTAGCTTTGGTGTCGCGAACGTCGATGGCGTCGAACCAGGATGCCGGCCTCTTCAACGCCGTGTAGGTGTGCAGCCGCCCGTCCGCATACCTGTGGGCCAGGATGCCTTGGCCCGGTGCCACAGCCATCAGCGTACCGCCGCCAATCGCCTCCGCACTGGCCGGAAGGCGACTGTCGCCGTCGCGGACCGTCGTCTCGATGAACGATACGCCAGCGTAAGCGGGCGTTGCGCGCGACAGCAAGGGGCGGACCTTCGACCATGCTCCGTCCGCGCCTACGAGCAAGTCGGCGGTGACCGTCGCGCCGTTCGTGAAGTTGACCGTGTGCCGCCCGTCGCCGCAGGCGGTGACCGTAGCCGCCCGGTGGTCCCACTTGATCGTCCCGACGGGGAGCGAGGCGATGAGCAGCCGCCGGAGGACACCTCGATCAATTTCGGGCCGATGGTCCGCCGGGCTGCCGGGTCGGTCGAACAGGATATGGCCGCTTCGATCCACGACGCGTTTGGCGTTTTCACCGTGGCACACGAGGCTGAGGAAGCCGTCGTGAAGTCCCGCGGCCCTCAGGGCGATCTGCCCGGTTGGTTCGTGGATGTCGAGCAGGCCGCCCTGAGCACGCGCATCGACCGACGGCTCCCCCTCGTAGACCGTTGCCGTGATCCCATGGAGATGGAGGATGCGGGCCAGCACGAGGCCACCGGGGCCCGCGCCGAGGATCGTGATCGACTGTCGCATGGGTGCGCTCCCGCGACCGCGTGCGACCGGCGCCTTCAACGGCCAGTCACCACGGTTGCCCGAGATCATCGGGCGATTGCTTCGGAGACGCTGGCCGATCCATGCGAGGAGCGTGGATGACGTGTATTCGATGGCCCTTCGCTGGGCGATCGTTTTTCGCGACACTGAGGAGATTACCTCCGACCAGCCGGCTCGGCAACTCTTCGATACTACGACGAGGACGAACGATCGCTTTCGTGAAGCGGCGGAAGCTATCCGGGCGACTGCATCGGGTCAGACGCGGAAGGGCTGCTCCAGGTTGTTTTCATTCCGTCCGCTTCAGAGCAGAGAAGCATAGAAAGCTGACGTCGGTGGGTGATGCTGCCTGTCCCAAGAAATCAGAAGTTAGCAGCCAACATGTCCCATAATAAAGTTTGACTATGACGTGACAGGCGCAATGACTGCAACTGCCGCTTCGACTTGGCTCTAACGATGTAGTCCATCGAAGCTGGCAACCAGCGCGTCGATGAAAACTCGCACCTTGGCCGACAAGCTGCGGTGGCTTGGGTAGATCGCGTGGATCACAGTCTCGATCGCCTCGGCTGCGGGCCATAGCCGAACCAGCTGGTCGTTCGAGACGTACGGCCTTGCAAGGAAGTCGGGCAGGTACGCGATGCCGGCGCCGCCCAGTACCACCGGCAGCAGGGCTGCGGAATCGGAGATGGCAACGGTCGGCGGCAGCTCGATGCGTCTGGCTTCGCCGGTCGCATCGTCGTGGTAGGCCATGACCCGGTCGCCGTAGCCGATCAGCGTATGGTTGGTGAGGTCCGAGGCGTGAGAGGGCGTCCCGCGTGCCGCGAGGTAGTCGGGACTGGCGCAAAGCCAGGCCTCCGAGACCAGCAGCCGGCGGGCAATCAGGTCGCTATCCACGAGGGGGCCGACCCGGATCAGCAGGTCCGCCGTCTCGGCCGGCATGTCGACGAACCGGTTCTCGACCGCCAGGATCACTCGGACTTGGGGGTAAGCGGTCATGAAGCCCGGCAGCATGGGCGCGACAAGTGCGGTCGCGACTGTGAAAGGCAGGCTGACCCGCAGCGTCCCAGCTGGAACGCCGCCCAGTCCTTCGAGAGCCGTGCCGGCCTCGTCCACGTCGGCCAGGATGCGCAGCGCGTGCGGCCGGAACAGCGTGCCGGCGTCAGTCAGCCGTAGGTGTCGCGTCGAGCGTTCCATCAGCACCACACCGAGATCGCGTTCCAGCCGGGCGAGCGCGCGGCTCACCGCCGACTTCGGAAGGCCGAGCGCCCGCGCCGCAGCTGACACACTCATCAGGTCGGTGATGCGCGCGAACGCGCGCAGGTCGGAGAGCTGCATCGTCGTTCCACCTTTTGCAACACCCTGTCGCATCTCACCCGGCTAATCGCAGGAATGCGCAACGACTATCCCCTGATTGGCCAGCGAATGGAGGAATGAGCGGTGGACGGCGAGCAGACCCGGAAATTGGTGGTCGTGGCAGGAGCCACCGGCGACCTCGGCACCCGGATCGTCAAGGCGCTAGCGGCCAAGGGGACGCCGGTACGGGCGCTGGTGCGCCGCCCAGTCAGCGATCTCGCCCGCGACCACGTCCAACAAATTCCCGTCGATTTCGGGAACGGTGCAGATCTGACCCACGCCGTGACAGGCGCCGCATGCGTCGTGTCTGCACTGAACGGCACCGCGCCGGTGATCCTCGACACGCAAGGGCAGCTGCTGGACGCTACGGTGGCGGCCGGCGTGCCGCGTTTCATCCCGTCCGACTTCTGCCTGGACTACCGAGCGACCCGGCCGGGCGACAATCGAAACATGGATCTGCGGCGTCGGTTTGCGGCCCGCCTCGACACGGCGCCGATCCGTGCGACCTCGATATTCAATGGGCCGTTCGCCGACCTCCTCACAGGTCAGGCTCCGATCGTGCTGCACCGCTTTCGCCGTGTCCTCTTCTGGGGCGACGCCGACCAAGTGTTCGACTTCACCGCCAAGGACGACGTCGCCGCCTACACCGCGGACGCGGCACTCGACCCTGCCGCGCCCCGCCATCTGCGCATTTCCGGCGATCAGCTAAGCCCGCGCGGACTAGCCGAACTGCTCACCGGCCTGGGCGGGCGGCGCTGGCGGCTACTACGCGCCGGCGGCATCGGTCGCCTGAGCGCGATTATAGCCATCGCGCGTGCGCTGACCCCCAAGACGGATGCGCCGTTCCCGGCGTGGCAGGGGATGCAGTACCTGCGCGACATGTCGACCGGTCGCGGCAAGCTGCACGGCCTCGACAACGCCCGCTACGGCAAAGCCGATTGGACGAGCGCCGCAGCCGTCCTCGCCCCCACGATCCGCTGAACGTCGCCCGCCAAAGGGATAGCCCCGCCATGACCGACGCCATCACGTCCTTCCCGATCCGGGCCGCCGACGCCGACCTGACCGACCTGTCGGACCGCCTCGCCCGCACCCGTTGGCCCGACGCCGGCACCGTCACCGACGGGAGGCAAGGTCCGACCTCGCACGCCATCCGCCGTTTGGTCGGCCGTTGGCAGGAGGGCTACGACTGGCGGTCTACAGAGGCCCTCATCAACGGCTGGGGCAGCAGCCGCACCATCATCGATGGCCTCGGCATCCACTTCCTGCATATTCGCTCGCCCGAACCCGATGCCCAACCGCTCCTGCTGGCGCATGGCTGGCCAGGCTCGATCCTGGAATTCCGGGACGTGATCGGGCAGCTGACCGACCCTGCCGCGCACGGTGGAGATCCGCGGTGTGCGTTCCATCTCGTGATCCCGTCGATGCCGGGGTTCGGCTTCTCCGACAAGCCGACCGAGCCGGGCTGGAACGTTAGCCGCGTCACTGGCGCCTATGTCGAGCTGATGCGGAGGCTGGGCTATGGCGACCGGTGGTTCGCCCAGGGCGGCGATTGGGGTGCGGCCGTGGTGACGGTGCTGGCGCACATGCGCGCGCCTGGCCTCGCGGGTATCCACCTGAACATGGTGATGTTCCGGCCAACCGAGGACGAGATCGCCGACGCGACGCCGGATGAGCAGGCGATGTTGTCCGGCATCGCGCGGTACGAGAAGGAGCAATCGGGTTACATGAAGCTCCAGAGCACGCGTCCGCAGTCGATCGGATTCGCGCTGGCGGACTCGCCCGTGGGACTGGCGGCCTGGATCTACGCGCTGTTTCAGGACGTGACCGACAGCGGCGGCGAGCCCGAGCGGGTGATCCCGTTGGACCACATGCTCGACGACATCATGCTCTACTGGCTCCCGAACGCCGGAGCCAGCTCCGCGCGGTTCTACTGGGACAATGCGCAAGGCCAAGGCGGTATGCCAAGCGAACCCATTCCGCTGCCGGCCGGGGTCAGTGTGTTCCCCGGCGAGGTGATGCGGTTGTCACGGCGATGGGCGGAAAAGCGCTTCGCGGACCTGCGTCTTTACAACGAACCCCCGAGGGGAGGCCATTTCGCGGCCATGGAAAACCCACTGGCCTTGGTCGCCGATGTGCGCGCGACGTTCGCGAAGGTCAGATAGTTCCAGGTCCATAGGACTCTCATGCGAGGTAATCAGCGTTGTCAAGAATTCGTCCGCATTTCCGCCTGACCTTCGATACTTATCTGATCTGAACTAGCATCACCCAGCAACCGAGAGTGACCGCTTTCAGGAAAAAGCAACGGCTTTCGCGGTGGCCACGTCGGGTCGCTGCGGGAAGGACCGTTCAGGGTGGATTGCTGCTGTTCCGATTTCGGGGACGGTTCAAGGTAAGCGGGCGTTCGGCGGCTGACTATGATCGGTCCAGACCCGTATGTTCACTCAACGCCCTGCGACAGGCGGAAAGCAAACACGTGAATCCAGAATTTTAGGTTTTCCTGAGTGAGTATATCAATTTCAGTCCTGAATTTTTCCGAGATAATTCACCGCCAAAAGGTGGAGCGCTAACCTAATTGCCAAGGCCATAAAGCTGACAAAGCCGGGCTATGACTTGATGTAGGAAAGGCTGACTTGCATGACCTCGGAGCACGCCAAGCTGTGATCGTATTGATCCCAAAGCCTGATCCCCGGCAGGAAGAATCCGAGCATCACCAGCGAGGTGCCAATGGCGTTGAGGGATGTCGCCCGATAGCGGATGCGGTCGTTCCACGCCGCCCTGCTGACGATGTTTTTGTTCGAAAGAACTCCCATGCGCATCCAAATGGTTCGCGAATTATCGGCGGTGTCCGATCCGCTCGAGAACAGGGTGAGCCCGCCCTTTCAGGACCGCGACGATGGAAAGGTCGATGACTCCTTGGTGTCGCGCTGACGAAGACAATCTCCCGGGCGGGATGTGGAACACCTCATCGACTTTGAGTCAGGTTCATCGGGAAGCGTAGGTCCACCGTCCCCTCAGGTGTGAGGAGGGCTTCCGGTGGGGCGGCAAAGGGGGCTGCGGACCTCACCGCGGCGATGGCGCGCTCGTCGGTCGTCCGCGAGCCGGAACGCCCCTCGACGGAAACGTCCCGTAACGCTCCATCCGCACCGACCACGATCCTGAGGTCGACGACCTCGGGGCGTCGCCTGTTCCGAGGAATGCCGTCGGCATTCTCAGCGGTTTGGACCTTGGCCACGAGGGCGGATACCCATTGCCTGACCTCGGGAGCGACGCCGGCCTGCGCCTGGGCGTTCGCCTGTCCGAGCAACAGGTAGCCGAGCCAAAAGCATACAATCGTTCGATGCGGGGCCATGGGAATCCACTCGTGCTGATGACGGTCTCCCTGATGGGAGTGGGTCATTTCGTCGATGCGATGACCTTGGCCGCCAGTGGGGAGACGGGAACGTCCCCACGCCATGCAGATCCGGACCGGGCCTTGTCGTAGCCAGCTTGATAGAGGCTGCGCATGTAGGCCGTGTTGAAGCCGCGAGCGGTCGAGGTGCGTGGGGCGCCCTCGTCGATGTACGTGAGGTGGAAGCCGATACGGTGAGCCCGCGAGAAGGCATAGGTCGCCGCAAGGCTTGCGCGGCTTCGGGCTTGGCTGCCGGTCGCCACGGCCTGCTCGACGATGGACAGCGTATTGTTGGTCACCAGTTCGAACTCGGGTTCGACCCTGCCGTTCATCAGCACGTAGATGTCGGACTTGCGCGGGGCCACGCCGGTTCGCCCATCCCCCACCATGAATGCTTGCGGCACCGTGAACACCGGCGTCACCACCGAACCATCGACATGCAGTTCCTGGAAAGTTCGGTCTCCGACTTGGACGTCGAGGAGTTGCGGGGGAAATACGGCAGGGATGCTCGCGGAGGCGGTGAGCACGTCCCTGAACAGATCCACGGCGTTGGGCGCGCCGCTGGCGGCAATGACACCCATGTTCCAGATCATCGCCCGCTTGGCGTCGAGGTTGGTGGTCACGACCAGCAGACGGCGGCCCTTGGCGTGCTCGGCGGCGACGGCGGTGAGCAGGTCAGGCGTGACGTAGCGCCCGACGAGGTCCCGCAGGCGGTCGTCACCGAAGAGCCCGGAACTGAAAAGCACGTTCACGACGCTCGGATTCTTTACCTAGCTTTCAGCGACGCCGCTGGTGTAGATCTCGGTGAGGACCAGGTCGTAGGCCGGGCCGAGGAAGGCGAATTGAGCGATCAGCGCCCCCGTGCTCACACCCGAAACGAGGCTGAATTCTGGGCGGGTGCCGGCGGCGGCCCATCCGTTCATGATGCCCGCCCCGTAAGCACCGTCACCGCCTCCGCCCGACAGGGCGAGATAGGAAAACGGGCGATTGCGTGCCGACGCATTCGACAGCATCGCCGTGAAGGTCTCGACAGATGCGTCGGAGAAGGCGCGGGCGCCGGGGATGCCCGCGACCTCGGCCGCGGCGGATTCACCCGCGGCGTAGGGTGTGCGGGGAAGCGAGGCGCATGCTCCGAGTGATCCGACGAGGGCGGACAAAAGGACGGCATAAGCGTGTGATTTGCGCTTTGGGATTGGCATGGGACTGCCTCCGGGTGAACCGGCATCTCGGACGGTGAGGACGGAATGGGACGGCGGGTAACCGATGATCGGGACCCGCAAGTCCATCACGCGGATAGCTATGGCATGGTCAGAGAGTGACGGGGTGTGGCGGCAACGCCGTGCGATTTTCTATATGTATATGTCCAGTATAGCAAACTACCGCAAACAAGAAATACGAGCAAAAACAACAGACCCATCGTCATACCAATAGAAAAAGGGGCACGATGTTTTCTTTGTTTTTTCGCTTTGCCGATCTTGATTTCATCAATCATCGCGAAATCGCCTCTGAGAGGATCTGCCCCGGACTGCGTGATCCCGCCTTCATCGACACCTCACGGCCATCGGGCGTTCGGAGCCAAACACCCTCATCTCGTCGGAGGTCATGGGCGGGGAACGGGGGTGGGAGACCCCCGGGAATCGGCAAACGGCCGGTCCGTTGATGATCGGGAAGGTCGAACCGGCCGTCGCACCGCGCGATGAGGGCATTCGCGCGATCCGTTGAAGAACTGCATAGGGCGGAGGAGTGCCCTGCGTGGTCCTGGGCGGAAACCTGGCTGATCCCGCTCGCCCTCCTCAGGCCGCCCCCTGCCGTCGAGTTCCGAAGCCGATGTCTTTCGCGAGCCTGGATCGGCGTCGACTGTAGCCGGGTGCGGTCATCGGGTAGCTGGCCGGCAGGCCGAACCGTTCGCGGTATCCGTCCGGTTCGAGCCCGTTGACCCTGAGATGACGCTTGAGGACCTGATAGGTCTTGCCGTCGATGAAGCTGACGACGCCATCCGGCCCGATCGAATTTCGGATGGCCATGGGAGTCATCCTGAGCCGCCCGTCGAGCTCCGGCCGGGGAGTAGGCTGCGGGAAGAGCGACGTCAGGCTTCCATGGACCAGCCTCAGCAGGTCCAGCAGCTCCCTGGCCGGCAAACTGTTATTCGCAACATAGGAGCAGACGAGCGCCACCGTTGATGCCAGAACTTGGTCGTTGATCTTGGTTGCAGTCACGGGCAACTGCGTTCAGGCAAGGAAACGAGATCAGCGTGCGATCAGGGCGGTATGCTCGACAGGTAGACCCCAGCCGAGGCCGAGGCTCTTCTGGAGCGCGACGTAGGCTGTGGTGTAATCGGCTTGCGCCTGGGCGAGGCTCTGTTGGGCCTGGAGGCGCTGGCGCTCGACGTCGAGCACGTCGATGGTGCTGATCGTGCCGGCCGTGTTTCGCTGATCGGTCAGCATCGACGCCTTGCCGGCCGAGGCGCTGGCCCGGGCCAGACGGGCGACGGTGGTGCGTTGATTGCCGTAGCGCGACAGCGAGGTCTCGGCGTCCTGCATCGCTTGCAGGACGGTCTGCTCGTACTGCGCCAATGCCTCGTCGGCGCCCGCCTCGGATTGCCTGATCTGAGCGAGGGTCCGCCCAAAGTCGAGGATGCTCCACGACAGAGTCGGCCCGAGGCTGTAGGTCGAGGCCGCCAGCGAGCCGATGGAGCCGATGTTGGGCGAGACCCAGCCGGCGTTGCCGATGAGGTTCACGCGCGGGAACAGTCGCGCCACGGACTGGCCGATCTGGGCGTTGGCGGCCGCGAGTTGCCGCTCCGCCCGGCGAATGTCCGGCCGCCTCCGGATCATATCGCCGGGATCGCCGATGGCCACCACCCGCGGCGGCATCGGCACGGCCCGGGGTTGTTTGAGCACCGCATCGACGGCACCGGGTTCGCGGGCGACCAGCACCGCGATCTGGTTCAGGGATTGGTCGATCTGCGCCTGAAACTGCGGCGCCTGCGAGGCGGTCGTCTCGAACTGGGTGCGCAGGCGTTCAACGTCGAGCGACGAGGCGGCCCCGCCGGCCAGGCGCTGCTGGCTGAGGCCGACCGCCTCGCGTTGGAGTGTTGCCGCCTGTTGGGTCAATGCAAGGCGTTTCTGGGCGCCGCGCAGGGTCACGTAGGCCTGCGCCACTTCGGCCGCGACCTGCACCTGCGCGTCGGCCACGGCCGCTTCTGCTGCCTCGCCCTGGGCGGCGGCCTGCTCGATGGCGCGCTGCTTGCCGCCGAAGATATCGATCTCCCAGGTGGCGTCGAAACTGGCGTTGTAGAGGTCGATGTTCAGTGACTTCGGCACCGCCCCCCCGGCCGACCCGAGGCCACTTCCGACGAAATCCCTGACCGGCAGCTGGTTGTTCAAGGCGAAGGTATTCGCTGAGATGCTGGGCGCGAGGGCTGCCGTCCTCTGACCGAGCACGGCCCGGGACTGGAGCAGCCGCGCCGATGCGATCCGCACGTTGGTATTGGAGGCGAGGGCCGCCTCGACGAGGTCGCTCAGGACGGGGTCGCCTAAGGTCGTCCACCATCGGGCCGGCGGATCGACGGCAACGGCGTTGCGAACCGCGACGCCGCGCATGAACGGAGCACCCGCCTCGGCGCGTGGCGCCGCGACCGGTGCGCCCCCGTAGTCCGGGCCGACCACGCAGCCGCCGAGGAGGGCTGCCGTCACGGGCAGCATGCCCCGCAGAAGTGTGTTGGGGATCATGGCTGGCTCAATGCATCGCGACCGGGCCGCCCTTGGGCAGCGGGCGCAGGAACAGGACGAGCGGGATGACGACCAGCATGATCACGCCGAAGACGAAGAACAGGTCGGAGAAGGTCATCACCAGGGCCTGGGCGTCGATGATCTGCTTGAAGCCGGCGAGAGCTTGGCGCATGCCGTCGGGTCCGCCGGCACCGCCCATCGCATTCAAGCGGTCCTGCGCCAGGACGGAATTGGCGTTCACGGATTCGAGTAGGCGGTCCGTATGCAGGTCGCTGCGTCGCTCCTGCAGGGTGGTGATCAGGGCCAGGCCGAAGGAGCCGCCGAGGTTGCGGGCTCCGTTGAACAGGCCGGAGGCGTCGTTCGCCTTTTCCGGCGGGACTGAGCTCGTCGCGGCCTGGTTGAGGAACAGCAACGCGAAGCCCTGTCCGACCCCGCGCAGGAGCTGGGAGACCACGAACTGGCCGCCGGCATCCTCGGTTGTGAGGCCGGAATCGAGGAAACAGCTCCAGCCGTAGAAGACCAAGCCAAGGGCTACCGCGATCCGGACGTCGATCACCCGAATGAGGAGGGGGAAGAACGGCAGCATCATCAGGGTCGGGACGCCGGACAGCAGCACGATGTGGCCCGCCTGCTCGGCGTTGTAGCGTGGCACCTGCGAGAGGAACTGGGGAATCAGGTAGAGGATGCCGTAGAGGCCGCCGCCGACGGCGAAGCTCATCAGGAACACGCTGCCGAACGCCCGCGTGCGCAGGATGCTCATGTCGATGACGGGTGCCTTCGCGGTGAACTGCCCGATGGCGAGCAGGACAAACCCGAAGGTCGCAGCGACGCTCAGCGAGACGATGAGGTTCGAGGCGAACCACTGCTCGCGCTGCCCGTCCTCCAGCACCACGGTGAGGCAGCCGAGACCGATGATGAGGCCGAGGATGCCGAACCAGTCGCCTTCGAGCACTTGCGCCGGTTGGGCTTTCTCGTGTGGCAGACCGACAAACAGCAGCACGAGAAGGCCGAGGCCGATGGGGACGTTGATGAAGAACAGGTAGTGCCAACTCGCGTTCTCGGTGAGCCAGCCACCGATGACGGGACCGACGACCGGTCCGAGCACCGCCGTCATGCCGAACAGGGCGACGCCGACGGGCTGCTTGTCCGGCGGCAGACGGGTGGCGACGATGGTGAGCGCCGTCGGGATCATGCCGCCGCCGGCCACCCCCTGGCCGACGCGACCGATGATCATCATGTTGAGGTTTGTCGCCACGCCGCACAGCACCGAGAATCCGACGAACAGGATCGTGCAAGTGACGAGGAAGTTGCGCAGGCCGAAGACGCGTTCGAGCCATCCCGTGAGCGGGATGATGATGATCTCGGCGACAAGGTAGGCCGTCGAGATCCAGGTTCCCTCCGAGCCGCTGGCGCCGACCTCGCCCTGGATGGTCGGCAGGGCCGCGTTGACGATGGAGGTGTCGAGGGTCGCCATCAGCGCGCCTATGGTCCCGGCCGCGACGGCGAGCCAAGCGGCAGCATCGGCCTTGGCCGGTGGGGTGTGGTGTGCGCTCATGGCTTTGCGCCCGCCGAGCGGGAACGGCCGACCTGTCCGCCCGGGCCGACCTGCGCCACAGGCTCCTCGGCCGGCTCCTCGTCTTCCTCCTCCGCGCGAGCGGCGCGGGTGTCGACCGAGACGACGACGGACAGGCCGGGGACCAGCACCTTGCGGGCCTCTGCACCGGCCTTGAAGCGGATGCGCACGGGCACGCGCTGTACGATCTTGGTGAAGTTGCCCGTGGCATTCTCCGGCGGGATCAGCGCGAACTGCGCGCCGGTACCCGGCGAGAAGCTGGCCACGCGCCCCTGCAGATCCCTCCCCGAGAGGGCATCGACCGAAACCGTCACCGGCTGGCCGATCCGCATCAGGCCGATCTGGGTCTCCTTGAAGTTCGCGTCGATGTAGAGGTCGTCGACCGGCACGACGCTCATCAGGCGCGTGCTGGCCTGGACGTACTGGCCGACCCGGGCGGTCAGGTCGCCAACCCGGCCGGCGATGGGGCTCTTGATCGTGGCGTGGCCGATGTCGATGCGGGCTCGGAGCAGCCCGGCGCGGGCCTGATCCACCGCCGCCTTGGCCTGGACCACTGCCGCCTTCAGGGAGTCGACCTGTTTGGTGGCCGACAGCAGCTGCGCCTTGTTGATCTCGACCTGCGCCTCGTTCTGCTCGGCCTGGCTGCGATACTGGTCGAGCTTCTCCACGGTGTCGGCGCCCGACGCGGCGAGCGGCTTGTAGCGCCGGACCTGATCGGACGAGAACTTTGCGGTCACCTGCGAGGCGGACAGTTGCGCCTTGGCTTGGTCGATCTGCGCCTGCTGCCGCGAGAGCTCGGTCTCCGCTCGGGCGACGTCGGCCTGTCGCACGTCGACCAGCGCTTGCTGCTCGGAGAGCCTCGCCTGCGCCTCGCCGTCGTCGATGGTCAGCAGGATCTGACCGGCAGCCACGACTTGGTTCGCCGACACCGGCAGTGAGGAAACGTACCCCGAGACCTGGGGCGAGACCGTCACTTGATCGGCCTTGACGTAGGCGTTGTTGGTTTCCTGGATGAAGCGCCCGACGGTCCAGTACCGCCATCCCCAGACTCCACCGCCGACGAGGACCGCGATCACGATCACGACGAGAAGCACCTTCACCCAGGTCTTCTTCAGCGGCGAAGACGCCTTCGCGTCTCCGTCCTCAACTCCGTCGCCTTTGGCCTCCGGTGTCCGTCGTTTCTGATCCCGGCTTCTGCGGTCCTGGCTCGATCCACGGGCGTCGTCCTCACGCCGTTGGTTGTCGTCCGCCGATCCCGACCCCGTGTCCCGTTCGCTTTCGGCCATCGCGTTGCCAGTCTCGGATCGCAGTTAAATAGTACGGATCCGTTCCTTAGACGGGGAGTCAATTGCGTGCAACCGGCTTTCCCAAATCAGGTGTGCGCATCGCATCACCGGGGATCACCCGATGTGGCATGGGGCTCTTTCTTCGCGGAAAAGCTCCTGATACGTTTCCGCCGGGTAGAAATGGCAACGCATCATGTCGAGTGAAACGACACTGACGAGCGCGCGGCGCCCGGGGCGTCCCGCACGCGGGACTGAGGGCGAGGCGACCCTGCGCATCCTCGACGCCGCAACGCCGATCTTTCTGGCCGAAGGGTTCGAGGCCGCCAGCATTGACAGTATCGTGGCTGCCGCGGGGATCTCGAAGAAGACTTTCTACGTCCGCTTCAATTCGAAGGCCGACCTGTTCGAGGCCGTCTTCCTGCGCTTCATTGAGGAGCGCATCCCCGTCATTGAGCGGGAGGCGGGTCATGTCGGATCGGCAAGCGACTGCCTCCACCGGATCGCCCTCGCATCGCTGAAGGTCGCTTTGACGCCGGATGTCATCGCGTTCCAGCGCATCATCACGGCCGAGGCGATACGCTTCCCGCAATTCGCCTTGGTGATGAACGACTTCGGGCAGTCACGGCTTCATTCCCTGATCGAGCGATGCCTCGAACAGGCTGTCGAGGCTGGCGAGATCAAAGTTCCCGATATCCGCTTCGCCGCCGATTGCTTCCTGAACCTGACCATGCGTCCGCCGGTCGACCGAGCAGTCCTGGGGCTGGAACGGGCAGAATTGACACATGTAAAACGGACTGCCCTGAAGCGCACCGTCGAGTTCTTCCTCGAGAGCTGCCGCCCCTGAAGCTTACCAACGAATGAGCTTGTCGTAGTCGGCTCCGAGGGAGGCTGCGGCAGCATCTCCCTCGCGACCGATGTGCCTTGATGCGGGCGTGCGGACATCTCGCCGACTACCGCTGTCCGGTCTGGATCAGTTGCTGCGGGCGGCATGGCCTTCTCGGCACATCATCAAATCGCTCCCCCGCGCGATCAAGCCTGCCAGCATCCGAATGTCCTCGGGATGACGCGGGCTGGCGGCGATCAGGCTGGCGTCCCGCTTGAGCCGCCGATGACAGCCGCAGGAGGGCAACCCGACGTCCGGCATACACGCATCGTGACGCATGCAGGCGGCGTCGAGCGCATCCACCGGCGCCACGCCTGGGCCGTCGTTCCCTGGACCGCAATAGTGACCGCGGATCAACAACTTAGGCTGCATCGATTGGCCCGGCATCTCCTGGGCGCGGACCGGCGTCACGAGAGAGGCGGCCATCATGGGCAGGAACAGTCCGGCTAAACGAAGGTAGCGCATCGGGTCGCTCAGGTGGATTATCGCATGACGCAAGCATCGTCGGTCGCCAGCTGAACGACTAATAAACGGAATCGTTCCATTTTTTTGGATGTGTCCCTGACAGGCGCGATACCACAGCAGACACGCTTCGCCGTCCGGTGCGTGCCGGTCCTGTGCACGTATGAGCTGGCGGGCCCGCGGTCGCTTGCCGTGGCAAATGATATCCCCTCGCGATACGGAACCGTTCCGTATCCTAAGTGTTCTGGGATGTGCGGCGGCTAGGCGCCGCACCCTGCATGCCCGTCGAGGCCTCTAAACCCTTACGTCCTTTGTAGGACCTAATTCATATGACGATACAAATTCGCCTCATTGCATCAACCCTAGGACTTGGTGTCGCCGGCGTCGGTTCAGCCCAGGCCCGAGTTCCTGACCTCGACGACCCCTCGCTGGGCTCCCTTGCAACCAATACCGGCGCCTTCCTGGCAGCAGCACTGCGCAACGATGCTCGAGGCGCGGCCGGACTTCGTCGAGGTTGGGCTGCGTGAGGGTGGGATATCGTATGGGACGCCTTCCCATCTGCGTGCGGTATCCGACGTCGGTGAGGTACGTTGCTTCGATCCGCAACATGTCTGGCAAAGATCGCGGGATGTTGAACCGGCGTTCCGTCCCGGTCGTGACGCGATCATTCACGGCCTCTCAGCCGATGTTCAGACACGCCCCGCCGAAGAGATACGATGAGCACGTCCGCATCGCCTTGTTCCAAGCGCGCTCGATGACGTTGACGGAGAGTGAGATCGCGGCCCTTTTGAGCGGGCGGGACCTCATCACTCTTATTCCTCCGAGGTCTGGCGAGGATGCGCCCGAATACGGTTGCCGAGCTGCAAGCGAACTCATGAGCCGTTATCTCCTCAGTTGACTGCGATCCATCGAAGATGATGGGGAGATTTTTTACGGCGAAATAACAGAATGCATGATCGGCAGCTGACGGTTCGTCCCGCCGGTCTAGTCTTTGATGAAGATGCTTGAGCATGGACATTGCCGCCGTACCAGCTCAGGCCCCCCACCTCGTTCGTTAGTTCGGCTACCAGCCATCCTTTCTACCGATGGCTGGCAAACATCGGACGCACAAACGTCCCTTGATAAAAGACCGGCTGGACGGTAGTGGGTGGCGATGGGCCTCTCTCCTGCGCAGATTAAGAAAGCTGCTGACCTCAAGCAGAGCCTGCTCGCCGCGGCGGCGCAGATCGCCGCGCAACAGGGCATCCAGGCGCTCACCCTCGACGCAGTCGCGAAGCAAGCCGGAGCGAGCAAGGGGGCGCTACTGCATCATTTCTCGAGCAAGGCCGACTTGCTCGACGCCCTGATGACCGACCTCCTCGATCATTTTAAGGCCGACCTAGAGCGCTATGCAGCGGCCGATCTCAATCCCCGTGGACGACGGGTTCGCGCCGCCATCTACGCCTCCGCGTATTTTGAACAGGACAAGAACCGCCTTGGGGTCGCCATCGCGGCTGCCATGCAGTTCGATCCAACCTTGCTTAACAGGTGGCGTGAGCTGGCCGCTCAATGGCTGGATGAGGATCTAGCCGAAGCCGACCCCGTCAAGGCCAGCATCCTGCGCCTGGTCACGAATGGGTTGTGGGCCTCCGAAACATTCGGGCTCTACCCAATGGATGTCCAACAACGAGCGGCGGTCGTCGAGCGTCTTCTCGCCATGACGCGCTTTTAGCCGCTCAGCCCTTTCTCGCCTATCCAGCCCCTTACGAGCACAGCGATGAACACGGAGCCACGCTTCTCCGCGCCCGAGATCCTGCAGAGCATTGCTGGTGCCGGCCGCGCCTTGTTGAGGCGCCAAAGAGGCGACGGGCATTGGGTTTTCGAGTTGGAGGCGGATGCTACCATCCCGGCCGAGTACGTGCTGCTTGAGCACTACATGGACCGCATCACGCCCGACCGACAGGCCAAAATCGGAGTGTATCTTCGGCGCATTCAGGGCGAACATGGTGGCTGGCCGATGTTCCATGCTGGGGCATTCGACCTCTCTGCCAGCGTAAAGGCCTACTGTGCCCTCAAGGCCATCGGCGACGATCCACAGGCGCCGCACATGATCCGAGCGCGGCAAGCGATCCTCGATCATGGTGGCGCGGAACGCGCCAATGTCTTCACGCGCATTCAGCTTACCTTGTTCGGAGCAATCCCTTGGCGCGGCGTGCCGGTCATGCCGGTCGAGGTCATGTACCTGCCCAAGTGGTTCTTCTTCAACATCTGGGCGATGTCGTACTGGGCACGCGCCTGCGTCGTCCCGCTCCTCGTCCTACAAGCCCTGCATCCGCGAGCACGCAACCCGCAGGGGCTGAGCTTCGATGAGATTTTCCGGACTTCACCGGAAAATGTTCGCGACTGGATCCGCGGCCCTTATCGGTCCCGCTGGGGCGTAGCTTTCAAGTACATCGACACCTTTCTGCGCGTGACCGAGCCAGTGCTCTCGAAGATCGCCCGGGATAAGGCCATTGCCAAGGCGGTTGCCTTCGTAGACGAGCGCCTGAACGGCGAGGATGGCCTGGGCGCGATCTACCCGGCCATGGCCTACGCGCTGATGATGTACGACGTGCTGGGCTACCCCAGGAACGATCCGCGCTGCATCACGATCTGGAAGGCAATCGACAAGCTGCTCGTCGAGAACGAGAATGAAATCTACTGCCAGCCCTGCGTGTCGCCAGTTTGGGACACCAGCCTGTCAGGCCATGCAATAATCGAGGCATGCAGGAGTGGCGGCGTCGACGCCCAGAAGGACTTGGACGCTGCCTGTGACTGGCTGGTGGCCCGCCAAGTCACCGAGGTGCGAGGCGACTGGGCGGAAACCCGACCGGATCTGCAGCCCGGCGGCTGGGCGTTCCAGTACCGCAATGACCACTATCCTGACGTCGACGACACGGCAGTCGTCGCCATGCTGCTTCACCGCAACGGTCGGCCTGAGCACGCTGAGGCAGTCGAGAAGGCACGGCGCTGGATCGTCGGCATGCAGAGCCGTAACGGCGGCTGGGGGGCCTTCGACGCTGACAACGATCGGGAGTTTCTTAATCATATCCCATTCTCCGATCACGGCGCGCTACTGGATCCGCCCACGGCAGACGTCACGGGACGCTGCGTTTCGCTGCTGGCGCAGCTCGGACGCGAAGAAGACCGTCCGGTCATTCATCGGGCATTGATCTACCTGCGGGCCGAGCAGGAGCCGGACGGCAGTTGGTACGGGCGCTGGGGCACCAACTACATCTACGGAACATGGTCGGTGCTCTGCGCCCTGAACGCTGCCGGGGTGCCCCACGACGATGCGATGGTAAGACGGGCCGTGAACTGGCTGATCTCGATCCAGCGCGCCGACGGGGGGTGGGGCGAGGACGAGCGCAGCTACGACGTGGGCTGCTACGTTGAAAATGCCGAGAGCCTACCGTCGCAGACAGCCTGGGCCATGCTGGGCCTGATGGCCGCTGGGCAGGCCGATCATCCGGCCGTCTCGAAGGGCGCAGCCTACCTTCAGAGCAGCCAGGGGGCACAGGGGGAATGGCAAGAGCGCGCCTACAATGCTGTCGGCTTTCCGCGTGTCTTCTATCTGAAGTACCATGGATACCGCCTGTTCTTTCCTCTATTTGCTCTGTCGCGTTTCCATAATCTCAAGCGCGGCAACAGTCGGCAGGTGAATTTCGGTTTTTGAAGACACTCCAGTCGGCAAGCCGAAGCAGCGAGAGATCTGCTATCAGGCGATTACTGCTGCCCGGCGGCTCTACCGCTTTGCGCCCTGAGTTTCTTCTATCCGAATGCAATTCATGGCTGCTTTCGGGTTTTGCCTACAGCGTTTTCTACGGCCGTCTTGGGTCGGAGGCGGAATGGCCGGGTCGGGTGGTTTTGCGAAGGTCCGCTTTTGAGCCTATTTGGGCCTTCAGCGGACCTTCGAATGGCAACGGTGCGTACTGGATCCACCTAAGCAAGGTTAGGCGGCGCGAACCGTCGCGAGGAAGCGCTCAACTTCCGCGCCGAGATGTTCCGATTGCCGCGACAGTTCGGAGGCCGCCGAGAGCACTTGGCTGGCCGCCGCCCCGGTTTCCTCCGAGGCCTGGGCCACGCCCGCGATGGTCCCGGTCACTTCCGAGGTACCGATCGCGGCCTGCGAGACGTTGCGCACGATCTCCTGGGTCGCGGCGCCCTGCTGCTCGACGGCCGCCGCGATGCTGGTGGCGACGGTGTCGATCTCGCGGATGCGGTGAGCGATGGTGCCGATGGCCGAGACCGCCTGATCCGTCACGCCCTGGATCTCGCCGATCTGGCTGGCGATCTCCTGCGTCGCGCGAGCCGTCTGCTCGGCCAGGGCCTTCACCTCGGTCGCCACCACCGCGAAGCCCTTGCCGGCCGCGCCGGCGCGCGCCGCCTCGATGGTCGCGTTGAGGGCCAGGAGGTTGGTCTGGCCCGCGATGCCGGAGATCAGGCCGACCATCTCGCCGATCTTGGCCGAAGTGGCCTTCAGAGCCTGCACGAGCTGGGCGGTCTGGGCAGCCTCGCCGACGGCCGCCTGGGCCAAGCTCGCCGAACCCTGCACCTGCCGACCGATCTCCTGAACCGACGAGCCCAGCTCCTCGGCCGCTGCCGCGACGGTGTTGACGTTGGACGAGGCCTCTTCCGCGGCTGCGGCCACAGTAATTGATTGATTCGCCGTCTCCTGGGCGGTTGCAGTCATCTGCTGAGCAGTCGCCTGAAGCTCGGTGGACGAGGATGACACCACCCCGACGATACCCCCTACCGCCCGCTCGAAGCTGTCAGCCAACTCGATCATGGTGCGCTTACGCTCAGCAGCGGCCGCCTCATCTGCGCGACGCTTGATCTCAGCCTCTTCGGCAGCCTTGCGGGCGACCATGGTTCTGATGCCCTCGACTGCTTTACCCACCGCGCCAATCTCGTCACCGCGACTGGCCTCGCGTATCTCAGCATTGATCTCACCGAGGACCATACGCTGTAGCACGCCAACTAAGCTGCCAAGCGGGCGCGTAACCTGGAAGATGATAACATAGACGCCATAAGCGATACTGAGTGCAGCAAGAACAAGCGCGGTCAGAAGCGCAAGGCGCGACCAACCAGCAGTCGTCTCGGAGCGCTGATACTCCGCCTCAGCTTCCCGGACTTGCAACGCGGTTAGCTTGCTCAGCGTCGCATTCGTAGCTTGCAAGCTTTTGATAAGATCTACATGTGTGGCATCGAAATCCGATCCGGCACCAGCGGCAACGCGCCTAAGGATTTCGGTGACAATCAGATCGTTTTGATCAATTTGTTTCTTCAGATCATTTACTAGAATTTTCTCGTCCGGGGTTAGATAAGTCGCCAAATAAGCCGACCACTCCGCGTGAAGCTTCGACATGTTGCGATCGATCTTATTCCTGGCTTTAGCCGACTCGATCTGCTTGCTTCGTAGCATACGCGAGGCGTCTAGCAAGTCATCGTAGGCATCGCGAATCATGCTGAATTGTCGAAGGCAGACGACCCTATCGTCAAATATCGTTTTTAGACTTGCGTGATTCCAGTGAAGCGCGAAATTTCCCAACGCGGTCGTCGCAAGCAAGACCAAACCAAGGCCGCTGAGCAATAGAATGAGCCGAAGTTTTATTGTTATCTTCACGGAATGGGTTTCCAGGCGCCGAAAGCTGAGGCCGCCGCTAGGGCCGCCCAAATAGCCTTCCAAAAAGGTTACCCCTGTTGGAAGCAGAATACTTAAAGATCTGCAAAATTAAAACTTTAGGTCTGGCGACCAATAGCCGCTCTCAATTTTGCGATACTTCGAAACTGGCACGCTAGATACAACTTTTGATTGATGCGTTCAGCAGTTTCGTGCGCAGAGAGCCAGCCTCTCATATCGGGTATTAGACCTGATTTTGATTTAACTATCCGCGCTTAGTCCGCTCCAATGAATTGGTCCGCCCTTTGAAATGGCTTCCTGAACTCGTAATCGCGCATACCCGGTCCCGGTCCACTGATCTCAAGACCTCCTGCATCTCCGAAAGCCTGGAGACGACTGAACAGAATGATGTCGCGGACCACCTGACCTGGTGGGTCAACCTCGTCGGTCAGGTGTCGCATGGTGCGCCCGATCACTCTCATGGACACCTCCCAGTCAGGGGTGGCTTGGGAGATGAGCAGGGCGTCGAAATGCGTGAGTAGAGCCGACACCAAGCGACCATCGCGCACAATACGCAATGATGCATCCACGCTCCTCAATAACGTCCACGCAACAGCGGCAGCGTCGCACTCCGCCCGAGTGAAGACGCGTCGCTTGTCTCTAAAGCTACGCGACGATGTCCTCGCAGCGCGTGATCCCAGGCGACCAGGGCTTTCGGATCCCGTCGCGCGTAACGAAATCGAGGGCCATAGCGTCTACGATGTTGAACGGGCGACCGTTCAGACTCACAACTAATAGCTGATGGTGACAGCGAGGCATCGGGCGATGCCAACCGACCCAAGGATCACCGCACCGTCCTCGATGGCTTCCGACAGGGGGCCGAACAACGCCACTTCCAGTACAGCGCCGCCGATGAAGCCGAGCAGTAGGGTGTAGGCGGTGCGGCAGCGCAGCGTCAGGAAGCTGCTGCACAGAATCGCCACGGCGGTCGTCAAGCCTACGGCAGAGATCAGCGGGTGCCTGACCGACCCGACGCCCATCCTCAGTGAGTCGCCGGATCGACGGCCAGGAACAGCCGCACGGGGTCCCCTGGCCGCCGAGGAGGAGAGCGGTGGATGAGCGGATGTTTGCCCGTCACGCCGCGCAAGCCTTTGAAGACCCCGACGGTGCCGGTAGCCATCTCGTAAATGCGGTCCTCCGGTACGTCACCGCCGTGGTCCGATATGTCCACGTCTGCATCCGAGAGCCATTGCGTCCCGCGGCCTTCATAGGTCGTGACGAGGCGCAAGGCGACGGCATCGGCGTGGAACAGGCGACAGGCATCCCCCACGATCGCTTCGATGCGAAGCACGACTCGGCGCGTGCCGGTGAGTTGCGCTAGGGTCCGCGCCAGCAGCGCGGCATCGGCGGCAAGCCAATCCCGGAACGGGCTAGGCGGGAGCAGAGTGCGAAGCTCGGCCTCGATCGCATCGTGGGGCGCTTCGCATCGCACCGGCGTAAGACCGGCCGAGACCATTGCTGGAAGGTAGGCCACGACCTCTGCCGGAAGCGCCCTTGGCCAGAACGTGAGGTTGACCCCGGGACGCCGAATGATCGCGAGGCCTTCCACGCTGTCTACCTCGCGGACATGCATGGGAAGCCCTCTCTTCTGGCGGGCGACGGCCCCAGTCGCCGATCGTGCGGCACTCGGGCGTCGATTGGCCTGCATCATGATCATCCCCGAACCTCGCGCTTCACGATCCCGGCTTCTTCAGGCGGCGCGACGCCAGGCCGGGAATGGGTCGGGCAGAGCCTGGTAAGGAGCAGGATCGAACGGTGTCACATCACGTCCGGTCTCGATGAGACATGCATCCAGGGCTGCGGTGATGGCAGCCCGGTCCATGCCGGTACCGATAAAGACCAGTTCCTGGCGACGGTCGCCCCAGACCTCGCTCCAGACTGTGTGTAGGCGCTCCCGGAATTCCGTTGCCTCCGGCCAGCGCTTCCTTGGAACAGCCGACCACCAGAACCCCATCGCGGAGACGTGCGCGACGGCGCCGGCCAGCGAGAACTCGCCGACCCAATCCGGTCGCGTCGCCAGCCAGAAGTGGCCCTTGGCCCTGATGAGGCCGGGCCAGGTCGCATCGATGAAGGCCTTGAAGGGTTCCGGATCGAAGGGCCGGCGCGCCCGGTAGACGAATGAGGAGATGCCGTATTCCTCAGTCTCCGGCACATGCTCGTGGGAGCCGTACAGCTCCTTGAACCACAGCGGGTGCTGCTGCGCCTTCTCCTCGTCGAACAACCCGGTGTCGAGGATCGCGTCGAGGGGCGCTTGCCCGTGAGACGTCTCGACGATGCGTGCGTCGCCGTTCAGCCCCCGCACCACCGAGCGAACCAGGGCGAGCTGTTCGGACGCGACGTCCCGCGCCTTGTTGATCACGACCACGTCGGCGAACTCGATCTGCTCCACCAACAGGTCGACCAGGGTGCGGGTGTCCTCCGCGCCCGCCGTCTCGCCACGGTCGCGAAGGAAGTCGTTCGAGCCGTAATCCTTCAGCAGGTTCACGGCGTCCACCACGGTGACCATCGTGTCGAGGCGGGCGACGTCGGAAAGGGCGACACCGTCCTCGTCGCGGAACGAGAAGGTGGAGGCTACCGGCAGCGGTTCGGCGATGCCGGTCCCCTCGATCAGCAGGTAGTCGAACCGCCCCGCCTCCGACAGCCGCCGCACCTCGGCGAGAAGGTCGTCGCGCAACGTGCAGCAGATGCAGCCGTTGGTCATCTCCACGAGCTTCTCGTCGGTCCGCGAGAGGTCGGCGCCGCCCTCGCGCACGAGATCGGCGTCGATGTTCACCTCGCTCATGTCGTTGACGATCACCGCGACCCGCCGGCCCTCGCGATTGTGCAGGACGTGGTTAAGCAGGGTGGTCTTTCCGGCACCCAGAAAGCCGGAAAGGACCGTGACGGGCAGGCGTTTGTCGTGAAGTTGCGGCATCGATGTTTCACTTCGGTGCGGAGAAGCCCTAGCAGAATGTAATAACGTTGCGTCGTCAACCCGGAGCATGCCATATGCAGGTGGAGGCTGCTTGCTCATCGGCCGACAATCCCGATCACGTAGCGGGGACCGAGGCGGCAAGCTTTGACGCTGCGGCAGACAAAAATTGACACAAAAGATGGCTTAAACTTATAATGATCCGGCGCGATAAAGAATTATATTAGATTTAACGCATCGGTTTGATGCTCTATCTGATCATGGACCATGAAACATCGCGTGCGATACAGCTATCCAGGTGCCTACCGGCGAAGAATTCGTCATTGTAGAGGGCGATCGTAGCGTCTGGTGGAACTGAGTATGTCGAGCCATCCTGGTACAACGGTCGCACGATCAGGTCCGTCTTGCTGCGCCGACCATCGAAGGTGACCCAGCAGCTGAATGACACCCGGGTCAGGTTGGCGTCGTTACGAGTGTTCTTAACCTGAAAAACGTACCGGTTATCCTTGTCCTTTAAGTAGGTGAACGCAGGCGTGAACGCCGACGCCTCGTACATATCTGCAGAACCGACCCAGCAACGTGTGCGCTCAATGGCCAAACCGGGCTGCCACGAAAGGCCATTTGCGCTGACGAGTGACGCCTGAGCCATTTCCCCCGGCGCCATCCAACCTCCGGCCCCGATAGAGACCTCCAGCACACGCTGGCTGAGATTGCCGTTCGCATAGATCGGTCGACAGGACACCATAGCCAGACGCAGCCAATTCCGCGGGTGCCGGTTCGTGATTCGCCCATACAAGTAGCTGCCCTCGACCCAGGTCTCCAACCCCACGGGTGGATCTTCGGTGTAGCGGTGAAAGGCAGCCCTCGGCTTGATGCCCTCGGCCAAGAGGCGCTCTGCGTAACCCATTGCCAGGGGGACGGCACCCAACGCCATCAGCACGAGCAATCCGCTGCGGAGGATAGCTGCTGCCAGTAAGACGCCACCGCCGAAGAATGCGATGCCGCCGAGGATGATCCATTCGTAAAGGTAGGGTGAGAGCGGATCGAGCCCTTCGTACCAAGCGGTAACGATCCCGAAGCCAATGCTGGTGAGCCAGAGCCGCAGCATGTTCAGCGATACCTTGGTGGGCAGGGGGTGTCGTCCATTGCGTAGGAAGCTCCAGGACCGCCGGGATAGCCCCAGGGGCAACCTAGCTGCGCGGGACGCTGCAACGGCACAGGACGGCGCTCCAAATGCCCTGCAGCGGTGCTGGCCGAATGCCGGCTTCCGATGAGATGATGCAGGCTATGATGACGCCGGCCGATCTGCCCTTCTGGGCCATGCTGACCCCGCCCAGCTTGGACGCACTTCTGCTAGGTCGCGGCCAAACCGTGCCACGAGCGATCACCCTCGCCTCGGACCTCGACAGCAGCAGCGTTGCCGACGCCCCGCTGCTCACGACCACTCGGCTGATGATCCAGCGGGCCCAGGCAATCGACGGCCTCACCTTGACCGCTACCGGCGTACTAAGCCGCGCCGACGTGCTGGCAATTTTCGACGTAATGAGCTGGCCCGGCTACGACAAAGTCAACGCGCTCGCCACGAACAAGGTGCTCAACGAGGCCGACGTGCTGCCTGTCGAGCTTACCCGCCTGACCGCGCAGACCGCCAGGTTGCTGCGAAAGCGCGAGAAGCGGCTGCTGGCGACCAAACTCGGCAGTGGTCTCGCTGAGGCCGAGGCAGCCGCCGAGCTTTTCGCGAAACTCTTCGCGACAATCTTCTGGCAGACAAACCTCAGCTATTTCGATCGCGTGCCGTTCGAGGCCTGGCCGCAGAACCACATTGGCATCGTGCTGTGGTGCTTGTCCGTGGCAGGTGAGGGGTGGTTTCTGCCCGAGGACCTGATGCGGTCGTGTACGGTGTGGGAGCCGGCGCTGATCGAAGGCCACGTGGACTTCCCGGCATACGCCTTCGAGAGCCGGGTCCTGCGCCCGCTCAGTTGGTTCGGACTGCTGGAGATGCGGATGATCGGCGACCCGAACGCCCCCACCTGGCAACGCGATCGTCAGTACCGAAAAGCCACGCTGTTCGATCTGGCACTGCGATTCGACGTGAAGGTAGCCAGACTGCCAGGGCCTGCACATTGATCGCTTGGCGGCCGATCGCACCGCTAAGCTCTTGCTGCCGCACTCAGAAAATCTGCGAAATCGCGGTATTCGACCCGACCACCTCAGCGCCGTCTGCCGCATGGATCCCCAGGGGGTTTAGTACGGACTAAAAAGTTTGTGTGGCCATGGCGCAGCTGCCGGCAGCGTTCGCCATGGCCAGTGAGATCACGCGGCCTTCTTCCGCCGCTCGGACATCATCAAACCGCGCGCAGCTGCGGCCTCCTTGATCTGCGGATCCAACTCTCCTGCACGAACCGCGGTGATCAGCGCGTCGAGCGTGGCGGGCAGTTTGTCCAGGCTGCCGATGCTGATGGCGGCCTTGCCCGGCTGCAGCTCCAGCGGCTTGCCACCAACCCGCATGATGAAATGCACGGTGCCCGCCTCGTCCTGAAACCAGCCCTTTCGCACACGGCGGTTTACCTCCACCCGCACGCGCTGACCCGACGTGTCCTTGCGCATCCCTACGGTCTTGGGTGGCTCGTACAGCCGGCCTTCGAGGGTGGCGCTCACCATATCCTTCTGTTCGGCGAGCTGACCGAGCAGCTTCTCGCGCGCCCGGCTCAGGGGATCGTTGGCCGAAGCGGCCGGAGCGGCGGTGCTCAGCTTAAGGGTCTTCAGCACGGACATCTGCATCTCCTACATGTGAGCTCGATTAGCTCTCATATCTGGAACGCTACTGCCACTATCCTGCCGTTCAACCTGAGACTGAATCAGGACGCTGTCTGGATTAACGCACAGCGAGATACGGCTATGCACGTTAGATTGGCTCGTCCGCTCCGCTCAGCTGGGGTATGCACGTATTATCTCGGAACAATGTCGAATATAAGCTATTGAAATCGCGTTCAAAAATATCCGGATTTTGGGCTTTTTGGCATGATAGCGGTCGCTGCCCTGGCCGCGGCACCCTCTCCCAAAGCCAATAGCCAAGAAAACCAAATGGGTAGACTGGAAGTCCGCTCATGGCGCTCTCCACGGAGCGATAGCGAAGTGGCGCCATGAGCAGCCATCGACAGATGGGTGCGAAAGCAGCAGGCGCGAAGAGCCCGTCCGGCCCGAGGCGCGCGTGGCTGGCTTGAAGAGCCAGACACGTCGCGGGAGGGCGCGGACAACGCCTGATAGTACTTCGTTGGATAGCGTCTTAAGGACGGATAATCTCTCTATAGAGAGATTGTTCTTTCTTATGTCGTTAGCCAATGATGCAATGTCAGTCGGATGATATATTATGCTCTTACCTATGCGGCATAAATATCGACGGTCGCCATACCGGCGTCGTATACCCATATGAGGCCAACAATAAGGAAGAAAAGATGAAACAGGAAATCATGACGTGGCTCGAGACCCAGGCTGCTACTCAGGAGTGGCTTGAAAAACACTACCGCGGCCGTATGGCCTACCAGACTAGTAGGGGAAAGATATTCGCCCTGTCTTTTTCGGACTATGTGGATCTGTGGGGCCTGAGGAAGCTCAAGCAGGTCGCCAAATTAATTGAAGAGGGCAAGCTCACGAAGAGGATGCGCCATCCCGACAGGGGATGGGTTCTCAGTTGGACGAGCAAAGAAGCCCGAGAGACCGGGGTAATGAACATCACGACCGCGCGCATCCTCCAGCGCAATTCGAGCAAACACCGTTTTTACCTGAAGGCCGGCGACACCCATACGGATACAGCCAAGCGCAAGATTGGCGATGCCAAACGCGGAAAGTCACTGTCGGAGGATCACAAACAGGCCATCCGAGAAGCACGTATTGGGGTCGCGCAGAGCGCGGGTCACAAGGCCAAGCGTATCGCGGCCATGAAGGCGACCAAGCAGCGTCAGCGTGAGGCCAAAGCCCAACTGGCTGTGCAGCCGGCTTGACTGCCAGCGGGTCGTGGTGCGTGCAGGGATCCACAATCTCTGCGTTCAGGCTGATGGCTGCAAAGACGCCACTGGATGTCTATGGTACGGCTGGATGTGGCCGGAAGCGGACTGGCCGCTTCGGGGCAGACTCATAGGAAAAGCGGACGGCCTGCATCCGACCCAACACGATCACTCTTGCGCGGCTGCCCGGATCCCGAAAGCAGACACATGTTTCGTTGCTACAATGGCGGCGATGCGCCTTTGGTCACCACTTGGCCGGGCCCGACAGTATCCCAAAGGCAGATGTCAAAGGGGATACCTTCGCCACAGCGTGGTGGCCGCTTTGCAGCTCACAGGGTTGGCACGTTTTAAGGCTCGACGAACTCGACTTGAGCGTGAGAGAGCGCACGCCACCAAGCGTCTGGCGCGTGGAAGGCATCGTAGGCCAACCGCAGGACGGTCTTTGGCTGCCGATGCGACGGGTCAATCCTGCCGCGCTCCTCGTTGCGGGCGAGGAGCATTTCCCAGGACAGGTCGAACACCTTCCACTCGACCGTGAGGCCATACCGCTCAATGACCTGAAGCTCGGCCTCGAACACCTCCCGGGTCAGGTGGGTGTCGGCCATCACCACACTGAACCCTGCCGCCAGGGCCGCATCCAGAGCGGCGACCTTCACACCGTGGAGCAGTCGGCGCGCCCGCTCGTCCCAGTCCGTCCGGCGTACCTGCCAGTAGACCTGACGGTCCGGCGGCCAGAACGTCTGACGTAGGTCGTCGAGGGTGAGGTGCACCCAGCCCTGGAGTGGGTCGTACCGGCGTGCGTAGGTCGTCTTGCCCGCCCCGGGGCATCCGATCAGCCCTACCACCCTCTGTCGGCGCGGGTATCCCTCATCGTCCATGAAGAGCGGGATCAGGCATGGTGGGCGACATCCTCGTCCTCATCGATCTCGGGGTCGGCCTCGACGGTGTCACCACGAAGATAGCGTGCTTGGACCTCGGCGACGCGGCGAGCGGCCTGGGCGTGGCGGTTGGACACAAGGCTGTCCGGGCCGAGCTCCGCGCCACGCTTGGCCGCGAGCAAGTCCGGGTCTCCCCATTGGTCTAGGAGAACCTGGAAGGCGTCGTGCCGGGCGACATCGAAGGCGATGCGCTGGCCCATCATGTCCTTGTAGGGGTGAGCCGGATGAATGCCGGCGCATGGGACCCAGCCCGCCGGGATCGGCGTGGTCGCCGCGTGCGTACGGCCTCCGCGCAAGAGCTTTGGCAGGACATGAGTGTGAGGCCCCTCCGGGCTGGTGCCGCCGGGTCCAGGGATCGGGGCGTAGACCTCGATGCGGCCGACCCGGGCGAAGAACACCCGGTGGGGGCTCAGCGTCACGAGTTGGCGGCCGATGGGGCTCGCAGGGTCGAACAGGGGAACCCCGACACCGGACCGAAGACAGGCGATGGCCTCCAGGTCGCTCGTGCGCACGCAAGCATCGACCGCTAGGAGGCCGAGCCCCAGGTCGAACAGGATGGCATCCCGATCCCGTTCGCGGGCGGCGTCCCGGTCGGGGCCGAGCTCGGTCACTTCGCCGCGCCGGTTCATAGCGCAACTCGCCTCGGGCAGGCACAGGGCGACGGCGTGGTTCCAGCCGGTCGCGACGGCGGTCTCATAGGCCACCGGACGCAGGTCGGGACTGGGAGCGAGCGCGATGGCGCCCCGCTCGGTCGACAGGCCCATGCGCCCGTCCGGCAGCGGCGACGTGGCCTCGTCGGGATCGCGCATGAACTCGGCGATGGCCCCGAAGCTGCCGAGGCTCCAGGCGGTGCCGGGATCCGCCAACGCCTCGCGCAGCAGGGTCGTGACCGCGTCAGCCTGTGATGGTGACGTCATCGCGTTCCTCCGTCTGAGCCCCGGACCGCGCCCAGGGCAGGATGTATCGGGATCCGTCAGAAGCCCAGCCCCGCTCGGCCGTGACCCCGAACGCCCTGGCGAGTAGGACGTCGGTCAGAGCTTCCTCCGGGGTATCGTCGGCCAAGAGGCGGCCACCGGTCAGCACGACGATGCGGTCGCAGAACCGGGACGCGAGCGTCAGGTCGTGCAGCACGGCGACGACACCGGTTCCGTCCTGCGCGGTGCGCCGGAGCAGCGCCATGGCGTCGATCTGGTGCGCCGGGTCGAGGGCCGTGACCGGCTCGTCGACGAGAAGCCAAGGCGCCTCGACCGCCAGAGCCCGGGCGAGCAGCGCGCGCATGCGCTCGCCCGAGGAAAGGGTCGGCTCGGCTCGGGCCGCGAGGTGGAGGATGTCAGTGCGCGCCATTGCCCGCGCGACCGCGGCATCGTCGACTTCGGTGGGGGATGCGAAGGCTCGGCGGTGCGGCAGCCGGCCGAGCGCCACGATCTCGCGAACCGTCATCGGCCAGCCGACCCCCGCACCCTGGAACAGGGCGGCGATGCGGCGGGCTCGCTCCTCGCGGCCCATGTCGGCTAGCGGACGGGCTTCGAGGGTGACCCGCCCCCGGTTCGGGGTGATCAGCCCCGCCAGGACGCGAAGGAGCGTGGTCTTGCCGGCTCCGTTCGGGCCGACCAGCCCGACGAAGCGGCCCGGCTGAAAGGTCAGATCGATGTCCGAGAGGATGGCCCGGCCATCCAACGTAACGTGGGCTTCGTGCAGACCGAGGCTCATGCCCGCCTCCCGCGACCGCGTAGGAGCAGCACGATCAGGAACGGCGCCCCGACCAGAGCGGTCACCACGCCGAGCTTGAGTTCCGGCCGGGTGGCGAGCAGGCGCACGCCGATATCCGCGGCAAGGACCAGGACCGCCCCCGCGAGGCCGCTCGGCAGCAGGCAGGCGCCGGGGCGGGCGCCGACGAGCGGCCGCATCAGGTGCGGCACGACGAGACCGACGAAGCCGATGGCGCCGGAAACCGCGACCCCGCTGCCGACGGCCAGGGCCGCACCGGTGACGAGACGCAGGCGCACGGAGACTAGGCCGACCCCGAGGCTCGCGGCGGTGTCATCGCCGAGCGTCAGGGCGTCGAGGGCGGAGCCGGTCGACAGCATCAGGGTCCAGCCGACAGCCATCAGCGGTAGGCACAGAAGCACGTGGTCCAGACTACGGTCGCTGAGAGAACCCATCAGCCAGAACACGATCTCCAGGGCCGCATAGGGGTTCGGCGAGAGGTTCAGTGCCAGCGCGGTCAGTGCCCCGGCCAAGCTCGACAACCCGACTCCTGCGAGGATCAGCCCGAGGGTACTGCTGCCGCGTGCGGCGAGCGCGTTCAGAAGGAGCGCGGCAATACCGGCACCGGCGATGCCGCCGAGCGGCAGGGCAAGGCTCATGGTGGCGGCGAAATCGCCGTAGAAGACGATGACGGCACCGAGCGCCGCCGCGGAGGAGATGCCGAGGATGCCGGGGTCCGCGAGCGGGTTGCGCAGGTAGCCCTGCATCGCGGCGCCGGTCAGGCCGAGGCTGAAGCCGACCAGGGCTCCGAGCAGGGCGCGCGGGATGCGAAGCTCCCACAGGACCAGGGCCGGCAGCGTCGGGCGGCCGGCGACGAGGTCAGCGAAGGCGGCGGGCACGTCGAAGGGCGCGTAACCGATGGCGATGGAGGCGAGCGTCAGCGCAAGTGTGGTGAGCCCGAGGACGGCGATGACGGTTCGCCAGGCACGCGCCGTACCGAGGCGCCGGGATGCCGTGGAGTTGAGCGCGGAAATGGGGGCGTTCATGGTCCGGGCGCCCGTTCATTCGCAGCCTCGGCGAGGCGCGCCACGACCTCGGCCACCTGCGGTCCCGGACACGTCCAGAAGCGGTTCGGGATGTCGACCGTCCGGTGTGCCCGCGAGAGGGCCCTGAAGACGGGATGGTGCAGGAGCGTGTCGGCCAGGGAAGGCCAGCCCGGCGCTCCTTCATCGACGACGATCAGGTCCGGGTTCGCCAGCGCCGCCGCTTCGAGGGGCACCTGCCCCAGGCGGTCACGCCCGATCTCGGCCGAGACGTTGACGAGGCCGGCGGCGCGGATCAGCGCGTCCCCGAGCCCGCCGGGTGCCACCGTGAAGGCGTTCGGACGCATCACCAGGGCGCGTAGAGGCCGCTTGGCCGGCACGATGGCGGCAAGACGCGCATCGAGCGCCGCCACCATCGCCTCGCCCCGTTCGGGATGGCCGAGCGCCGCCGCGACCTGCCGGATCTGTGCGCGGACGCCGTCGAGGTCGCCGATGCTCAGGGAGGCGCGCAGGCCGCGGTCTCGCTGTCCGAGATCTCCGTGTCGGCCACCGGCGTGCCGACGCCGATTGCCAACACAGGATCGAGTGTCACCGTGCTCACCGACCGCCTGCTTCAGGAGCAGCAGCGCCGGACGGTGCCGGATGCTCTGCAGCAGGTGCCGGGCCTCAACGTCGTGCAGACCGGCGGCGCCGGCGGCCAGACCTCGGTCTTCATCCGCGGCACCAACTCGAACCACGTGAAGGTTCAGATTGACGGCATCGACGTCAACGACCCCTCGACCCCGAACCGCGCCTTCGACTTCAGCCAGTTGCAGACCTACGACCTCTCGCGGATCGAAGTGCTGCGCGGGCCCCAGAGCGGCCTCTACGGGGCCGACGCCATCGGCGGCGTCATCTCCGTCGTGACCAAGCGTGGCGAAGGGCCAACTCGGGCAATGGCGACGGTCGAAGGCGGCTCGTTCGGCACCTTCAACCAGTTCGGCAACGTCTCCGGCTCGGAGGGGATCTTCGACTACTCGGTGTCGGTCGGCCACATCCGGCAATCCGCCGTGCAGGTCACCCCGTTCGAGCTGCTGCCCCGCGGCGTACCGCTGCGGACCGCCTTCACCGACATCAAGACGGTCTCGACCAAGCTCGGGGCGCAACTCACCGACGAGTTCCGCCTCAACTACGTCCTGCGCTTCTCCGACAGCGCCTACCTCGACCAGGCCGACGGCGGCTTCCCGTACGTGCCGCTGCCGTACCGGAACCTCAACGACCAGCAGCAACTGATCATGAGGGGCGAGGCCGAGTGGACGCCGGTGCCGGGCTTCCACAACGTCTTCGGGGCGAACTACTCGAAGTTCGACCGGCTATTCGCCGGCCCGCTCGACCCGCTCGCGCCGCCGACACCCACCACCTACCTCGGCGAGCGGACCCGGTTCGATTACCGCGGCGACTGGCAGGTCTCACCCGGCAACCTCGTCCTGTTTGGGGCACAGCGCGAGGACGAGCGCTTCGAGACGACCGGCATCGACCGGTCCAACGGCAACTCCGCCGGCTTCGCCGAGCTTCAGACGACACCCTTCGCGGGCGCCGCGCTGGTCGCCAACATCCGCCACGACTCGAACGACCAGTTCGGCGGCGCGACCACCTTTCGGGTGGCGCCGAGCTACATCGTGCCCGCCACCGACACCCGCCTGAAGGGCAGCGTCGGGACCGGCTTCAAACCGCCGACCCTGAGCCAGCTCTACCAGGACTATCCGGGCTTCCGCTTCTTCGGGAACCCGAACCTACGGCCGGAGGAAAGCTTCGGGTTCGACGGCGGCTTCGAGCAGCCGCTGTTCGACGGGTTCATGACCGTGGGCGCGACCTACTATCAGACCGACTTCAAGAACCTGATCCAGACGGCCTACTACCCGACCTTCTCCACCAACGTGAACGTCGGTCAGGCGACTGCCTACGGCACCGAGAGCTTCGTCGCCCTGCGCTTCAACGAGTTCTGGAGCGGGCGGCTCGACTGGACCACCACGGTGACGAAGGACGAGATCGCCCACCAGGAGCTGCTGCGTCGGCCTCGCAACAAGGTCAGCGCCACCGCGATCTGGAACCTGATGCCGGGCCTGACCATAACCGGCACGCTCATCGTGCTGGGGTCGTTCGTGGACGGCAACCGGGACTTCTCCGTGCCTCGCCTGAAGGCCCCCGGCTTCACGCTAGTGAACCTGTCGGTCAACTACGCCTGGAGCGAGACCCTGACGGTATTCGGGCGGATCGATAACCTGTTCGACAAGCGCTACCAGAACCCGACTGGCTTCCAGGGCCCGGGGCTCGCTGTCTACGGCGGCGTCCGCGTGACGTCGTTCTGAGGTCGCCGATGCCGTCGCGCCTCGTAATCACCTTCGCGGCCATGATGTCCGCCGTACCCATCGGCGCGGCGGCGGCACCCGTGCGGGTGGTCTCGATGAACCTGTGCGCCGACGAGCTCGTCCTGCGGCTGGCCGACCGCGACCAGGTGCTGGCGGTCACCTACCTCGCACGCGACTCGCGCGGGTCGACGGTCGCGACCGAGGCGGTCGGGCTGCCGGTGACGCGGGGGCTCACCGAGGAGGTCGTGGCCTTGAAGCCCGATCTCGTCATCGCCGGTGCCTTCACCACCCGCACGACGGTGGGCATGCTCAAGCGCGTCGGCGCCCCCGTGCTCGAACTCGGCGTGCCGGCCGAAGGGCGCGGCGACCTGCTGCGAGCGGGCGGGAATGGAGACGAGCAGCGCGGATGCGGCGCAGGACAACGCCAGCGTGCGCCGGAGCGCGGAGGAAACGGGACTGGACACGGGACGGCCTCGGGGGACGGCTGTGGCACGTCACCGCGAACGAGGCCTCGGCGGTCGCGTCCTCCAAGGAACCACGACGCCGCGACACCTCCCAGGACACCCCGCCCGGCAAGCTCCGCGTGTGACCACGGCTGACGGCAGGTCTCCTGGCTCGCGGGTCGTCGCCCTCTCATCGTCTTCCCGGGCGAGGCCGCCCAGTGACGTGGTGATGAAGGACTCGCCGCTTACAGTTGCGGGGGCAGCCGCGGCATCGGTCGAGCCCTCACGGGCGTGACCTCACCGCGTTCCCTTTTGATCCCCGAGGGGAACCGTCACGCTCAAGCTAAGCTGCGGTGCATCTATCCGTCAACGCACGGAAGCACATTGTTCAGATGTGTGGCTTTTGAGGCGTCAATCGATGTCTGAGCAGGGTGGATTTCCGCCGATCCGTTTTGAATTCACACCCTCGCCAAGCGACGAACGTCCGCCGGGCTATCATAGGATTGAGGTGGGGCGTGCTGAACACCTCTGCGAAGGGTGTCCAATCCTCGGTCGCGGTGAACACCCTGTAGGAAATGGTTCACGGTCAAGCTTGGGCAGTGTATGACGTTCGGCAACGATCCTCATACCGCGACCCATACATGACCAAGTCGGCGACCCTCGCCGTCGCCGCATTGGCGGCGAGCTTCCTCGGACCGCCCCAGACAGCCGCCGGGCAACTCACCTACTCGTGGCCCTCGAACGTCGGACCGCTGAACCCGCACCTCTACGCGCCCAACCAGATGTTCGCGCAGGCGAGCCTCTACGAGCCTCTGGTAAAGTACCGCGATGATGGATCGGTCGAGCCCTGGCTCGCGACCTCGTGGAACATCTCTGAGGACGGGCGGACCTACGATTTCGTCTTGCGCCCCGGCGTCACCTTCAGCGACGGGGTTCCCTTCGACGCGGCCGCGGTCAAGGCGAACTTCGACGCGATCCTGGCCAACCGCCCGCGGCACGCGTGGCTCGATCTCGTCCAGCAGATCGAACGCACAGAAGTTGTTGGGCCTCTGGCGTTCCGCCTCGTCCTGAAGGCGCCGCACTACCCGACACTGCTCGAACTTTCCCTGCCGCGGCCCTTCCGGTTCCTGTCTCCGAAGGCCATGGGCCCCGGCGGTACGACGGCCGTCAACATCAGGGCGCCGGTCGGCACAGGGCCGTGGCGGCTCGTCGACACCCAGCTCGGCGTTTCCGACACGTTCGAGAGCAACCCGGGTTACTGGGGCCCGAGACCCATCTTCGACCGGCTCGTCGTCAAGGTCATCCCCGATCCTAACACCCGCGTCATCGCCCTGCAGACGGGGGAGATCGACCTCGTCTACGGCGCGGGCGGACAGATTCCTTCGGAAGCCTTCGTCCGACTTCGAGACATGGCCCCGAACTTCGCCTCAGCGGTCTCGCCGCCGCTGGCGACCCGGGTGCTCGCGATGAACTCCGCGCGCTTCCCGACAGATGATCGGGCGGTCCGCCTCGCCATCAACCACGCCGTCGACAAGGACACGCTGGTCCGGACGGTACTCGATGGGATCGAGCCGCGCGCGGACTTCCTGTTTGCGCCGCGCGTGCCGTACGCCGACGTCGGGCTGAAGCCCTACGGCTTCGACCGGGCCGCGGCCTCCCGCATGCTCGATGCAGCCGGCTGGACGCTTGGGCGTGACGGCGTGCGTGCGAAGGACGGACGCCGCCTTGCCGTCGAGGTTGATTTCGTCGGTACAAACGCTCAGCAGCGGGCGATTGCCGAGGTTCTCCAGGCCGACCTTGGGCGCGTGGGCATCGATAGCCGGCTGATCGGCGAGGAGGAGAGTTCGATCCTGGCCCGCCAGAAGGACGGCCGCTTCGGCCTCATCTTCGGCGAGACCTGGGGGCCGCCCTACGATCCCGCCTCCTTCATCAGTTCGATGCGCACCCCGTCGCACGCGGACTATCAGGCGCAGGTCGGGCTGCCGGAGAAGCCCGGCATCGACGCGGCCATCGCGGAAGTCCTCGCCTCGACGGACGAGACTGAGCGCCGACGGCTTTATGCCAAGCTGCTGACTACCCTCCACGAGGCCGCGATCTACCTGCCGATCTCTCACTCCGTGGCCATTGAGGTCCATCGCCCGACCATCGCGGGCGTCGGCTTCGGGGCGACGATCAACGAGATCCCCTTCGCGGCGATGCGGCCGGCGGCCCGGTGACCGGCATGCCGATGCTCCGCTTCATCGCCGTGCGTCTCGCGCTGATCCCGCCGATGCTGCTCGGCGTGTCGATCCTCGTGTTCGTGATGCTCCGTCTTGGCCAAGGCGACCCGGCCCTCGACTACCTGCGCCTCTCGCAGATCCCGCCGACCGACGCCGCCCTCGCCGACGCACGCATCCTGCTCGGCCTCGACCGACCGTTCGTCGTCCAATACCTCGATTGGCTCTGGCGTGCGCTTCAGGGTGACTTCGGCCTCTCCTACGTCACGCGCCGGCCGGTCCTGCCTGAGCTCCTCGGCTACCTGCCCGCGACCCTCGAACTGGCCGGGACCGCGCTCGCCGTCACCATCGCGGTCAGCCTGCCGCTGGGCGCCTGGGCGGCCACGCATCGCGGCGGCTGGCAGGATCGCCTCGTGCGTGGGATCGCCGTGCTCGGCGTCTCACTGCCGAATTTTTGGATCGCCTTCCTCCTCGTCGCGCTCTTCTCGGTCACCTTGGGCTGGCTGCCGCCGATGGGCCGAGGCACGCTCGCCCACCTCATCATGCCGGCGCTGGCGATCTGCCTGATGTCGCTGTCGGTCAACGCGCGCCTCCTGCGGGCGAGCATGCTGGAGGCCGCGGGTGGGCGTCACGTCCTCTATGCGCGCCTGCGCGGGCTCTCCGAGGGAGCCGTGCAGCGCCGGCACGTGTTCCGCAACGCCCTGGTGCCGGTCGTGACCGCCACCGGCATGCATGTCGGCGAGCTCCTGGGCGGCGCCCTCGTGGTGGAGACGATCTTCTCGTGGCCGGGCGTCGGCCGCTACGCGGTCTCGGCGATCTACAACCGCGACTACCCGGTCATCCAGTGCTTCACCCTGGTCATGACCGCGGTGTTCGTCCTCTGCAATCTCGCCGTCGACATCGCCTACGCGTGGCTCGATCCGCGCATTCGGCTGGGTGCGGAGGAGGCGGCATGAGGCTGTCCGAATCCTTAAAGGCCACCCGCACGGGCCTTGGGCCCTTCGCGGTCCCGGTCGCGGTCGCCTTGGTAATCCTCCTTCTGGCGCTTCTCGGACCGCTAGCCGCGCCGCACGACCCCCTGGCCGTGAACCTCACGGTCCGCTTCGCGCCATCGAGCCTCGTCCACCCCCTCGGCACCGACCACCTCGGGCGGGACATCCTGTCCCGCCTGATCACCGGTGCCCAGACGACGCTTGGCGCCGTCGCGGCCGCCCTCGCGCTTGTGGTCGCACTCGGCCTTGGGGTCGGCGCCCTCTCAGGCATGATCGGCGGCCGGACCGACGCCGTGCTCATGCGTCTGTGCGACGTGTTCCTCACCGTGCCGACCTTCGTGCTGGCGCTGTTCCTGATCGGCGCGTTCGGCACCGGCCTCGTCAACGTCATCGCGGCCATCGCCCTGTCTCACTGGGCTTGGTACGCCCGCATCGTCCGAGGTCTCGTCCTCGAACTCAAGACGCGCGACTACGTCCTGGCCGCCCGGATCGCGGGGGCGTCGCCGGCGGCGGTCTTCATCGAGCACGTGCTGGCGGGGGTCCTGCCGCCGCTCGCCGCGCTCGCCACCCTGGACGTCGGCCACATGGCCCTCCACGTCGCCGGCCTGTCCTTCCTCGGCCTCGGCGTGCAGCCTCCGACCGCGGAATGGGGCGTGATGATCAACGAGGCCCGAACCTTCTTCTGGACACGGCCCCTGCTGGTCGTTTGGCCAGGGCTCGCGATCGCCGTCGCCGTCCTTGCGTTCAACCAACTCGGTGACGCGCTGCGCGACCGCCTCGATCCGACGCTGGTTGCGGAGCGGGGCCTATGAACCCGCGCGTGCTCCGGGCCGAGAACCTGCGCGTCGAGACCCGGCGCGGAGCCGAGGCCGTGCCGCTGGTCGCGGACGCGTCGTTCGAGTTGCGCACGGGCGAGGTGCTGGCCCTCGTCGGCACGAGTGGCTCGGGCAAGTCGCTGGCCTGCGCGGCGCTCCTCGACACGCTGCCGCCGGGGACCAGGCGCGTCGCTGGTCGCGTCCACCTCGATGGCACGGCGGTGGCACCCGCTGAGCTCCGCGGCCGGACAGTCACCACCGTACTCCAGGCCCCCCGCTCGGCCTTCAACCCGCTCCGCACGATTGGCGACCACGCCGGTGAAACCGGCGCGGCTGCGGGCCTCCGGCGTACCGAGAGCCGCGCGGCGATGCGCGAGGCGTTGGAGGCCGTCGGGCTCGGCGACGATCCACAGGTACCCGACCTCTACCCGTTCCAGATGTCGGGCGGCATGCTCCAGCGCGCCATGATCGCGCTCGCCTTGCTCGCGAGGGCTCCCTTCCTGGTCGCCGACGAGCCGACAACGGATCTCGACCTCGTCGCCCAGGCTCGTATCCTCGACCTGCTGGCAGCCCTCGTGCGCGACCGAGGCCTCGGCCTCCTGATCGTCACGCACGATCTGGGCGTCGTCGCCCGCCTCGCTGATCGCATGGCGGTGATGGCGGACGGACGGATCGTCGAGACGGACGACACGGCATCAGTCTTCGCACGGCCGGACCGACCGGAGACGCGGGCGCTGCTCGCGGCCCATCAAGCCCTCCATGAGGCCGCGCCATGACGGCCCTCCTGTCCGCCCATGGGCTCGGCAAAGTCTACGCCGGCACTGGCTGGCGCCCCGGCACGCCTCGACCCGTCCTCGCAGATGTCGAGTTTGCCATCGAGGACGGCGAGTGCGTCGCCCTGATCGGACGCAGCGGTTCCGGCAAGAGCACGCTCGCCCGCCTCCTCCTCGGCCTGGAACGACCCTCTGCCGGTGTCGTGCGGTTCCGCGGATTGGGTCTGGCCGGGCTCGACGACGCTGGACGGCGAGCTTTCAGGTCGGCGGTTCAGATGGTTCTCCAGGACCCGCTCTCGGCGGTGAACCCACGACACAAAGTAGGCCGGACGATTGCGGAGCCGTTGCGGCATCTCACCGGCCTCTCGGCGGCGGCGAGGCGAGCCCGGGTTCATGCGCTGCTGTCTTTAGTCGGGCTCGACCAATCCATAATCGGGCGGCTCCCCGGCCAGCTCTCCGGCGGCCAGGTGCAGCGCGTCGGCCTCGCCAGGGCGCTGGCGACCCGACCTGCGCTCATCGTGCTCGATGAGGCGGTCTCGAACGTGGACGCGCCGCTGCAGATCGAGATCCTCGACCGCCTCGCTGTCCTGCGACGTGAACAGGGAACCGCGTTCCTGCTCGTCACGCATGACATCCGTCTGGCGCGCCGGTTCGCGGATCGGGTTGTCGTTCTCGACGCCGGGCGGATCGTCGACGCGTCGCCGTGCCGACCGAGGCTTGCGCTGGGGCATCCGGCCGCGCGCGAGCTCGTCGACGCCGTCCTCCCGGCCTTCCCAGTGGTTGCAAGCTGATGCAGCGGATTACCGTCACCCTGGACCACGAACTCGTCGAAGCGGTCGACCGGATCGCCGAGGTCCGCTGCTACGCAGGCCGTTCGGAGGCGATGCGCGACCTGCTGCGTCGAGGGCTCGCGGAGGCGCGCCGGGAGCGCGACCCCGACCATGCCTGCGTGGCGACCTTCAGCTTCGTGGCGGAAGCCGGCGTGCGCGACCTCGGGCAGCGCCTCGCGGAGGAACAGCGGGCACGGCATGACCTCGTCATCACGCAGGTGCAGGTGCCGCTGGACCACGAAGCGGCGTTGCACACCCTCGTCCTGCGTGGGCGTGTCCGGGAGATCCACGCCTTCGTCGACGCAATCGCGACGCAGCGCGGCGTGCGCCACGACAGCCTGTCAATCATCCCAGCGCAGATCGAGGTCGTGGACCACCCGCACGGGCACGCGCCCCATCCACACGAGCATATCCGGACGTGACGATGCGCGCGCTCGATCCGACCCGTGCCCCTGTCCGTCGGCGACTGACCCGGCCGCCGCATCGCACGAGAAGCGGCACCGGCCTCGCGTTGGCGGCCGTGCTCTCCGCCGGTACGCCAGTGGGCGAGGCACGGGCGCAGGAGAGCGTCGCGCTGGATGAATTGTCGGTTGAGGCAGTTGGGACTGGCGCCCCGGCCGGCACGACGACCGCCGCCGGCACGATTGGCCAGATCGGACCGACGCCGGGCTTCGGTGCCGGGCGGGCGGTGAGCAGCACCAAGATCGACACGCCGCAGCTGGACGTGCCCCAGGTCGTCTCCGTCGCGCCGCGCGAGGTCATCACCGACCTCGCCGCGACCCGCGTCGACCGGGTGTTCAACTACCTGCCGGGCGTCGCGCAACAGAACAACTTCGGCGGCCTGAGCATCTTCAGCTACGCCATCCGCGGGGTGACCACCTCGGAGATCTACCAGAACGGCTTCCCCCTCAACCGCGGCACGCCGCCCCCGCCCGACGCGCAGAACATCGAGCGCATCGAGGTTCTGAAAGGCCCTGGCGCCGGCCTGTTCGGACGCAGCGATCCGGGCGGGCTCGTCAACATCATCACCAAGCAGCCGACCGCACAACGCTTCGTCGAGTTCGGCAATCAGGTCGACTCGTTCGGCCTGACCCGCGGGACGGTCGACGCGGGTGGTCCGCTCAACGAGGACGGCACCGTCCTCTACCGCTTCAACTTCGCGGCCCAGGGCGCAGGAAGCTTCCGCGACTTCGTCGACAGCGACCGGCTGCTCGTCGCTCCGGTGGTGAGCTGGCAGATCACGCCGGACACGCGCATCACCGTCGAGGCCGACATCCAGCGGAACCGGATCATCTTCGACCGGGGCGTGATCGCCATCAACAAGCAGCTCGGCTTCCTGCCGATCTCGCGCTTCCTCGGGGAGCCGGGACAGAGCACCTACCAGAGCCAGAACATCCTCCAGGCGCGCATCGACCACCGCTTCAACGCGGACTGGCAGATGCGGCTGGCGACGCACTTCGCCACCGGAACCCTGGACGGCGAGTCTGCCGAGATCCGCTCTATCGCCTCCGACAACCGGACGGTGGCCCGAGACCGGAACGTGCGCGATTATCGCTGGGACGTCGCGGTCGGGCAGGCGGACCTGATCGGGCGCTTCGACACCGGCGGGATCAGCCACACGCTGCTTCTCGGCTTTGAGCGCGAGAGCACTGACAGCCGGACGCTCTACCTGCGCTCGAACTTCCGCACGAGCCCCTACGCCCTCGACATCTATGCGCCTGTCTACGGGCAGGCGCTGCCGCCGCTGACCATCCCGCGCAACAACCTGGAGCGGGTCACCAACACGGCCCTCTACGCCCAGGATCAGATCGTGCTGAGCCCGGAGTGGAAGGCGCTCGTGGCCACGCGGCTCGACATCTTCGAGGACTCCTTCCGCGAGCGCATCCCGCGCAGCCAGGCGGACCAGTCGCGGGTCGCTGCCTCGCCGCGGGCCGGCCTCATTTACCAGCCGATCCCATGGCTCTCGCTGTACACCAACGCCGGGACGAGCTTCCGGCCCAACATCGGCCCCGACGCCGCGGCCGTGTCGCCGGGCAAGCCACTGAAGCCGGAGACGGGACAGGGCTACGAGATCGGCGCCAAGGCCGAGCTGTTCGGCGGCAACCTGCTGCTGACTGCGGCGGCCTTCCGGGTGGATCGGCAGAACGTTTTGACGCCGGACCCGAACAACAGCGGCTTCTCGCTCGCGGCGGGCGCGGTGCGCAGCCAGGGCTTCGAGCTGACGGCGCAGGGGCAGCTCTCGCCGGAGCTGAAGATCCTGGCCGGCTATGTCTACGCCGACGCGGTGGTGACCAAGGACAACGTGCTGCCGGTGGGCGCGCCACTCATCAATGTGCCGCGCCACTCGGGAAGCCTGCTCGCCGTGTACGAGGTGCAGGGTGGGGACTGGAAGGGGTTCGGCATCGGGGGTGGCGTGCGCGGCGTCGGGGAGCGTCCGGGCGACGCGGCCGGCTCCGGTTTTGTCCTACCGGCCTACATCGCGGCCGACGCGTTGGCGTACTACCGCTACGAGAACCTCCGCTTCGGCCTCAACATCGAGAACGTCTTCAACACGGTCTATTATGAGAGCTCGCTCAACGTGTTTCGCGTTTATCCGGGATCTCCACGACGTATCACCGGGTCGTTCACGGTTCGATTCTGACCCAGTGATCCACGTAGATTTTCCTCGACCGCATTGTGGGCGCCGAGCTGATGTCCGCTTCGAGCCTTCACTAAAGGGACGTTGCACGACCATCATGGGTCGGGAACAATCCTCACCACCGGTACCGAAGGCCTCCGTAGATTGCCCGGCCGGTGCCAGGGTTGAAGATCTCTGAGCTGGCGTTAGCGATGCCGGCGATGGCCACGCTTGAGATGTAACGCTTGTCCAGGAGATTGCGTGCCTCAAGGTAGCCTGACCAAGCCGAGCCCTGATCGAAGCCGATCCTGAGGTTCAGGAGCGCGTAGGCGGGCACCGTCAGGCTGTTGGCGTTGTCGGCGAAGTAGGACTGCGGCGACCACTCCACGTTGGGGCCGGCGTAGAAGCCGCTAGGGTGTCGGTAGAGCACCTCGGCGCGCAGGTAGTGGGTCGGCACGCCGGGCAAGCGGTTGTTGCCATAGAGCGCGTCGCGAACGAAGAAGAAATCGTTGTAGGTGTAGGCGGCGTTGAACCAGACACGGTCTTCAACCGTGACGAGCGACTTCAGGAACGCCACCCCGAGACCGGCCTCGACACCCTGGTGAACGGTGCGGTCCGCGTTCACGATGCTGCAGGGGCTGAAGATCGACGTCGTCAGGCATTGCAGTTCGTTCTGGATTTCCGAGCGGTAGAGCGAGAGGTCCCAGCTCAGGTCCGGTCGGACCCCGCGCGTACCGACCTCGTAGGTGGTCGCGGTCTGGGCGCGCAGGTTTGAGGTTGCGAAGGTCGCGAAGGAGTTCGCGTCGAAGGTCGGCGCCTCGGCGCTGCCCGAGACGTTGCCGTAGACCTGCCACGTGGGGTCGACGTCCCAGAGCACGCCGAACTTCGGCTTGGCGATGTCGTAGGTGGAGCGGCCCGACTGGTCGCCGTCTGTCAGGAGCCGGTCCTTCCGGTCGCGGACCGCGCGCAGGAAGAAGCCGCCCCCGACGAGGGCGACGTTCGGCAGGATGAAGAACGAGTTCTCTGCATAGGCCGACAGGTTCTCCGAACGGTCGAGGGTCGAGAATGTTAGGGGGCCCTTCACGGCGCCATTCAGGTTGACGAACTGCCTGTAGTCGATGGTGCCGTTGTCGACGTTCACGCCCACGACCAGGCGGTTGCGAAAGCCGCCAATGACCCTGTCGTCGGTCGCGCGGACGAAGCCGCCGTAGTCCTGCACCGTGTAGTCGAGGTACTCGTAGATCGGATGGTCGACGTGGCGCTGGACCGTGAAGACGCCGAAGTCCAGGGTCGTCTCGTCGAAGCGCAGCGTGGTTTTGTTGGCGAGCCGCACCGAGTCGATGTTGCGCTGCTGGTCCTGCAGGACCCAGACCGGGTTCGCGGCACGTGGGTTCGTCAGCGCGGATTGCCGGGTCACCTCGCCGGGGATGCGCTGGTTGATGGTGTTGGCGTTGACGTAGAAGCGCGTCTCGGCGTCCGGCGAGAACTGGTAGCCGAAGTTGGCGTTGCCCCGAACCGAATTTCCGTCGCTGTGCTCGCGGAAGCCGTCGAACCGGTCGCCGGACAGCGTGAGGAAGTAGTCGAACGGGACCGACACCCCGCCGGTGGCGGCCTGCCCCTTTAGGTATCCGAAACTGCCGGCATCGATGCGGGCCTCGAAGGGGGAAACGTCTCGGCCTGTCGGCGTGACTAGGTTGATCGCGCCGCCGAGCGCGTTGGCGCCGAACCGCAGCGCGTTGGCGCCCCTGAAGACCTCGACGTAGCGGTAGGCGGTCGGGTCGATCTCGAAGAAGTCGACGAGGCCGTCGGAGGTGTTGATGGGGATGCCGTCCTGGAAAACGTTGATGCCGCGGTTGCCGTAGTTGCGGGAGAGGCCCGAGCCACGGATGGACAGCCGGGCATCCGAGCCGAACCTGGGCTGCACGATCACGCCAGGCACGAAGTCGAGCACGTCCTTGAGCGTCTGGGCCGGCCTGTTCTTGAAGTAGGTGTCCGGCACGAGGGCGACCCCGCCCGGCGTGCGCTGAAGTTCCGCGCGCGCCTGCTCGATGGTCGGGACGGTCAGGCTCGCCGCCTGGGCGGCCGGTGGAAGCTGCGTCTCGGCCAGCGGTCCGGCGGAGCCGGAGACGCTGAGCTCGGAAAGGGTGACGGACTGGGTCGCGGCGGTCTGGGCGAAGACCGACGTGGTGGCGAGCAGCGTCAACAGCAGGGCGGCGTAGAGCTTGACCCGGGGAATTCGGTACATGGCATGAGGTCCGTGGCCTGGAGGATCGGGGTGATGCGACCGATCAGGCGACGGGCGGCGCGCGTGCACTGGCTCTGGCTCCTGGTGGCCCGCGCGGACAGGCGAGGACCTCCGGACGCCAGGTCACGGCAACGGCTTGGCGGAGGGGCCAGGCGACGGGAACCGCCTCCATGGACGGGACAGCCGCGGATCCCGCCACATGGGCGACGATGCAGCACTTCAAGTGCCCATGATGAGAGAGAGGCGACTTGGATAGCCCGTTGTCGATGGCTACGTCTGGCTGGCAAATGACGTGAACAGGGTCGAGAAAGACCGTGAGGCTCGCGCCGCCGAGCGCCGCCTGAAGCGCGAGTGCGTACAGGGCGACCACCGCGATGGCCGCGCGGAAGACACGCCGTCGCGGGGCCTGCATGGGTGCGGGCGCTGTGCTCCTCGATCGCATCAGAATGCCAGCCGCATGCCGCCGACGAAGTTGCGCGGAGCTCCCGCGAACACCGAGCCGGTGGTGTTGGCCAGGACGCTCGCGCCGTTCTGCAGGCCGGAGGTTGCGCTGATCGAATTTGCGAGGTTCTGGGCCGAGGCGATGTAGGTCTTGTCGAAGACGTTCCGCGCCTCGAAGAACAGGTTCAACCGCTTGGCGTAGCCGACCAGCTCCGTCGTGTAGTGGACGTTCAGGTTCACTATGGCGTAGCCGGGCGCCTTCAGCAGGTTGGCGTTGTCGATGAAGAATTCGTCCTGGAACACCGTCTCGACATAGGCGCCCAGACCGGCCAACGGGCCTGTGGCCTGCTCGTAGCCCACGCGCGCGAGAAGCTGGTTGGCAGGCACGCCGGGGATGTGGTTGCCCGCGCGGTCGAACCGCCTGGTGAGGCTGCCGGCGCTGAGCTGCTCGACGTACTTGGTGTAGATCTGGTCGTCGAAGGTGTAGGCGGCGGTTGCTCGCCAGCCCGGCGAGAAAGCCCAGTCCGCCCCGACCTCGACGCCGCGATGCTCCGAGGCCGGTGCGTTGAAGGTGTAGCTTAGGAGGCCAGCACCGGGCGATTGCGTGACGAGCTCGTTGCGGAAGAACTCGTAGAAGCCCGTGACGCTGAATCGGACGCCGGGCAGCGGCGTCCAGTCGGCTCCGACGTCGAAGCCGAGGTTCTCCTGTGTCTGCAGCTGCCCGTTGTTGCCGGGCACACCGGCGGACGTGACGGTGAGGTTCGAGGCCGAAGGCGTGGCGTAGCCGGTGGCGACCCGACCCCGGAACTGCCAGTCTGTGTTGGGCCGATACACCAGCGCGAGCTCGGGCGCGACGTTGAGAAAGCTGCGGTCGAGGTTGGCTAGGGTGGTCGTGAAGCCGCCGGCGGCCGGGAAGCCATAGGTGATGTTGCGGCCGTTGATCGTGGTGTTCTCGGCACTGATTCCGGCCACCGCGATCCACTGCTCCGAGAGCTGCACCTCGATCCGCGCGCGCCCGCCGAGGTTGGCCTGCGTAGCCTCAAGATCGGCGGTCAGCGCGCCGAGCCGCGGGCCGCCGTAGGGCGCGCGATTGTAGGTTAGGCTGTGACTGTCCAGGGTGTTGTAGGCGAGCGCCACGTAGCCGGTCGCCGGAAGGCTGAACAGGTCGCCGCGCCGGGTCAAGTCGGTGAGGAAGTTGAAGCCTGGGAAATCACCGCGTCCTGAGCTCGTGTAGAAGGGTTGGTTGATCTGGCGGTCGTCGAACACGAGTTGGGTGCGCCAGGTCGTGAAGGCATCGAAGTCATGTTCCCAGCGTCCGCCCACGATGGTGCGCCGGTCGCCGCGAACGAAGGCGCCCTCGTCGGCGGTGACCGGCACGGTGGCGCCGTTCCGGCCGTTGAGAAGCAGGTTGTAGGTCACGCAGCCGGGGGCCGCCGCGGCGGCCGTGGCGCAGCCCCGCTGGAAGGGGTTGAGCCGGAACTGGTTGAGCGAGCCGCGCCCCGGCAGGTCGGTGGAGACCTCGTTGTTGATGATTTTCAGGGTGAAGCGGTCGTCCGTGGTCGGCGCGTAGGTGCCCAGAAAGTTGATGGTCTGGGTGTCGAATGAGTTGTGGCTGAGGAAGCCGTTGCCCCGCGTGTCGCTGGTGAACAGGCTGTACTCGAACGGGCCGCTGACCCCGCCGAAAGTGGCGTAGTTGTTGAGGTAGCCGAAGCTGCCGGCATCGACCCCGTACTCGACGCCGTTGATCTCGGAACCGCGGCGGGTGACGAAGTTCAGCGCCCCGCCCGTGGCGTAGTTGCCGAAGAACGGCGACTGCGGCCCGCGGAACACGTCGATGCGCGAGTAGGCGCGCGGGTCGACAAGGTCGAAGCGGGAGGAGCCGTCCGCCTGGGTAACGGGAAAACCGTCTTCCAGCACGACGAAGTTGCGCGAGACACCGGTGGCGCGGGCGTTGTTGCCGCGGATCGAGACGACGACGTCGCGAGGCCCGTTGCCCTGCCGCACGGTCACGCCCGGACTATTGCGCAGGATGTCCGCCACGGTCGTAGCGGCGCGGTTGTCGATGACGCCCTCGCGCCCGACGCTGGTAACGACCTCGCCGACGGGCTTGTCCAGCGGAGTCGGGGCGGAGACCGGCGGCAGGCCCGGCCCGGGAGCGCCGGCCGACGCGGCCAGCACCCCACCCGACGCGCCGTTGCCCTCCGCGGTAACGGAGATCTCATCCAGGGCGACTGCTTGGCCGGCGCCCTGGGCCTGTGCGGCGGTGATAGCTAGCGGGCTGGCGGCCAGGATCAGGCCGAGCGCACGGGCTCGATGGCCGGGGCGGCATTGAGACATGACGGACACTCGTCGAGGGACAGCAAGCGGATGCGACCGCTGCGACCGGGAAAGGGGATTAGAACTGGGGGCATCCGGGACGCGTTCGTCCCAGACCGGACAGATCAGGGCGCCAAGCGCGGTCGCAGGATCTGGATGACGAGGTCGACGACGATCATGCCGACGATGGCTAGGCCGGTCAGCGGGAAGAGAGCGCCGAGACCGAGCACGATCGCCGTCACCGTGGCGGCGACGCGCCTTCGCGGCCAGGGCGGGACGCCGAGGCGACCGGCAGGCCGGCGCTTCCACCACATCACCGCAGCCGTGACCGACAGCAGGATGGTGGCGAGGCAGAAGACGAGCATCGCGAGCTGGTTGGCACGACCCCAGTGCTCGCCCTTGTGGATGCCGATGCCGTACTGGATGGCCCGGGCGACGCCACCGAGGTCACCGAAGCGTACGTCGACGAGCGGCTTGCCGGTGTACTGGTCGAGGGAGATCATCCGCTGCGCGGTTACGTCCTTCGGGTAGGCCGCCGCCGCGTAGACGCCGGTCTCGCCGACCGGCAGCGAGATCTCAAAGCCGCGGGGCATTCCGAGACCGCGCAGGATCTCGACGGCGCGTGTGAGGCCGATGGCAGCGGTCGCACTCGGCTGCGAGACCGGCACTGGCGCATCTTCCATCGCCCAACCGGTGGTGGTGAGCATCTCCTGCATAGGCACGTTCGATACGGGCTTGTTCGCCCAAAGCGCGCGCGGTTGGCCGACGCCGGCCTCGTTGGACAGGATGCGGACCTGCTGGCCCCACCAGACCGACCAGGGCAAGCCGGTCGCGGCGAGGAAGAACAGGCCGGCGCCCGCGACCATACCCGTGACCGCGTGTAGATCGCGCCACCAGACGCGCTTGCGCGGCGTGCCGCGGACGCTGACGACGCCGCCGGTCTGCTGGCGTGGCCACCAGAGATAGGTGCCGGTGACCACGAGGATGATGGCGAACCCAGCCACGACCTCGATGACGCCGTTCGCGACCGTGCCGAAATACGCGAGGCTGTGCAGGCGTCGCACCACCATCATGAACTCGCTGTCGCGGTCCACCCGGTCAAGCACGTCGCCGTTGTAGGGGTTCAGGTAGACGAGGGTCCTGCGCGGCCCCTCGGCCATCGTCACCACGGCCGTGGCGGCTGGATCGGCGGGGTCGGCCAATGACACCGGCACCGCCGTCGGTACGGCTTCCGTAGCGTTGAAGAGCAGGATGTCCGGGCTGAGCGGGCGGCTCGCCTGTGGCGCCACCGCCGTTCGGTAGGCGAACAGGGTGCCGTTGATCTCGTCCTTGAAAAGGTAGAGCGAGCCTGTGACGGACAGCAGGATCAGGAAGGGCAGGCAGAGCAGGCCGGCGTAGAAATGCCAGCGCCACACGGCGCGGTACACGGCATCCTGCGCCGGGTGCGCGACAGCAACGGCGGTGAACGCCGTCGCGTCGCCCTGGAGGGACTGTGACATGGGTGAGGTCCGGGTCTGAGCGATCTTGACGACGGATCGGTCAAACGGCCGGCGGACCTCGTGGGCTTACGGACTGTTGGGGGGGCGCACGCGCCTGAACCATGCCGGCGTCGCGCCAGGCCACGGGGGCTACCTGGGGTGGAGCCCAGGCCACCGTCGCGAACACCGTCAGCATTGGGTGGATCAGCTGCACGGCCTGGACCGCCGTGCAGCAGGCGTGTTGGTGGCAGGCAGGACCCTGATCACCGGATGAGCTCGAACCGTCGTGCTCGGCGCAGATTACACTGCCGAGCGGCGCAGCCGGCAACGCAACAAGGCCACCGAGGAAGGCTTGCAGCACGAGCGCGTAGAGCGCGATCATGGCGATGATCGCGCGGCCTTGGACCGTCCGAGGCAGGCACCCGCGCATTCATCCACTTACGGTTCAGGTAGACGCCGGGTCAATCTACCGAAGGGCCTTTCGCGCTGAGGAAAATCCAGAGAATGCCCGCGTGTGGCAACTAGGTGACCCCTCGTATCCATCAAGCCGGTGTCGAGTGTTGCCGCGTCACTTGTAGCCGAGGCGACTACCTACTGGGCCAGGAAAGGATGCGGCTTGAACCGTTTCTTGGACAACACTCGAATATCCGGTCTCAAGATACTGCCGGGCTCGGCCGCGCAGTGGCGATGGCTGCCTAGCTCCGGAAAACGCGCACGCGTGCGGTATGGAAACGGCCGCACTCGAATGACTTCGCTGATTGGTAACCAGACCGTCGCATGCCCAAGCTGATGGGTCTGACCCTAGAGGTACTTGAGCCAAGCGAGGTCGCGCCGCGACGCCCTGAGGCGCGAGAACCAAGCCGTCGGGAAGTAGAGGGGCGGCATCAACACCGCGTACCAGACCACGACCCACACGTAGTTGTCGATGCCGAACACAGTGTTCTGCGTCGCTCCCCAGATCGCGAACGCGCCGTGGTAGAGCAGCCGCACAACCGTCAGGTGAAGCAGGTAGAAGAAGAGCGGCGCACCGCCGAACACCGCCAGCGCGGCGACGGCCGGGCGGTCGCCCAGGCGTTCCAACACGACGAGCAGTAGTGCTCCGATCCCCAGCGTTAGGAGAAGGAACAGCAGCGAGGGCGGATACTTCGTCAGCGCGAAGAAGCTCATCGCGGTCCGCATGGCGCTGTCGTCGACGACGAACCAGGGCTTGTCGCCGTAGCCGTTCGCCAGACGCAGCAGCGCGAAACCGGCCAGCATCGTGATGCCGGCTGCAGCGAAGCGGCGCTCCCGCGTACCCGCGGCGACGCCGGGCAGGAACCACGGACCGATGGCATAGCCGAGCAGGATGACCCCGATCCAGGGAAGCACCGGGTAGGTCGTCTTAGCCACCAGACCGAATGGGAGCGCGATGACGTCGCGCTGGTGCAGCATGGCCCAGACGGCGAAGAAGGAATCATCGGGCCGGAGTTGGATCGGGTCGAGGAGGTTGTGACCGCAAACGAGCAGCATCCCGACGGCGAGAAGAAACGACCGCGGCAGGCCGATCAGCGCGGCCAGGACGATCATGCACACGCCGATGCACCAGATCACCTGAAGCCACAGCGTCGGGCTGGCGACGCCCCAGTACAGCTCCGAGAGGTAGAAGACCTCAAACGCTATCAGGACGAGGCCGCGCTTCACGAGATAGGCGCGCGTTTCCCCCAGGGTGTGCCGGGTGCTGAACAGGTACGCGGCCACCCCCGTCAGCACGATGAAGATGGGCGCGCACAGGCTGACCGCGAGGCGGGCGAGATACAGGGCCGGCATGGCGGTCCTGGCATCCATCGGGTCGGCGACGGGCACGTGCAGGAACCAGGTCTCGCGCAGGTGGTCGAGGAGCATCAGCACCATCACCAGCCCGCGCAAGGCGTCGATAAAGGCGATGCGTCCGGTCCTGGCCGATTCCTCTGCCGTCGCCTCCAGAATGCCCGGATGCACGCCCATCAGAACCGCGCCGTCATGCTGACGATCACCCGCCGGGGCTCGCCGACGCCGACCCAGAAGGCGTTGTAGGAGCGCTCGTAGTAGGTCTCGTCGAAGATGTTATCGACGTTTAGCCCGAAGCGCAGGTTCTCGTAGCGGTAGTAGACCAGGGCGTCGGTCAGCACGTAGCCCGGGAGCCGGAACCGCTCGTTGCCGCTGTCCCCGAGACGCGAGCCGACGGCCCGGACGCCTCCGCCGAACCCAAAACCCTTCCAGTCGCCGGCCTGGACCTCGTAGACGCCGAGCAGGCTGCCGGAGTGGCGCGGGATGTTGAGGAGCGGCGAGCCGACCCTCAGGACCTCGTCGCGGGTCACGGCGGCGTCGATAAAGGCGTAGCCCCCGATCACACGAAACTCCGGCGTTACCTGTCCGACGAAGCTCAAGTCGAAGCCCTGGCTGCGCACCGCCCCGGCGGCGATCTGGAAGAAGAAGTCCCTCGGGTCGGTGGTGAGGACATTCTCCTTCTCGATGTGGAAGGCCGCTCCCGTCACGCTCAAGCCCGTGAAGAGGTCGAGCTTGACCCCGGCCTCGTAGCCGAAGCCGGTCTCGGGGGCGAAGGGGCGGGTCGCGATGTCGAAGCCGGTATTGGGCCGGAACGAGGCCGCCACGTTGCCGTAGAACGAGAGGAAGGAGAGCGGCTGGTAGACGAGACCCGCACGCGGTGAAAAGCCGGTCCGGTCCTGCTCCGTGCGCTCGTTGCTGACCTTGTCGCGGAAGGTCTGGTTGTAGAAGTCGGTCCGGTTGCCGAGGAGCAGCTTCCACTCCGGACTAAGCGCGATCTGGTCCTGCACGTAGACGGCGGTGTTCCCGACGTTCTCGCTCGCGCTGTAGCGCCGCGTGATGGGCGGCTTCGGCTGGCCGTAGACCGGGTTGAACAGGTCGATGGCGAACGGGTCGAGCCGCGGCGTCGAGCGCAGCAGGTTCTCGGTGCTGTTGTAGCGCTCGTGCTCAAGGCCGAGCAGCACGGTGTGCGCGAACGGCCCGGTGGCGAAGTGCCCGACGAGTTCGGCCTGACCGATGGCCACGCCCCAGGTAAAGTCGTGCCGGCGGAACTCGCGCAGCAGGGTGCGGCCGTCGTCGAGGAGGCCGGTCGCGCCGGTCTGCAGGCCGGTCAGGCTGCCGGTGTTGAAGTGGCCGGCAACCCTGAGCTGCCAGTCGGCATTGAAGGCGTGATCCAGGCGGATCTGCAGGATCCCGGCTTCTGACACCGAGTCGTCGCCCGGCTCACCGAAGAATCGCGAGCGCGGGACGAGGCCCAGGCGGTTGTTCACCGCGACCGTCCCGCGGTCGAAGGTCTGACGGTTGCGAAGGTACTGCGCCTCGACGGTGAGCTTGGTATCTGGGCTGATCAACCAACTCACCACGGGCGCGACCAGGACGCGGTCGCCGTCGACGAAATCGCGAAAGCTGTCCTGCCGGGCGAGCGCGCCGTTGAACCGGTAGAGGACGGTGCCCTCCTCGTTCAGCGGTCCGCCGGCGTCGACGGTGGTGCGCGCCGTGCCGAAACTTCCGAACAGCGTGCCCATCTCGACGAAGGGCAAGGCGACGGGCTGCTTAGTGAGGATGTTGATGGTGCCGCCCGGATCGCTGCGCCCATAAAGTGCCCCGCTAGGTCCTTTAAGCACCTCGATGGACTGCACGTTCTGGGTGTCCGGCGCGCCATTGTATCCGCGGGCGATGTTGAAGCCGTTGAAGAAGATGTCCTGGGTGGCGAAGCCGCGCACTGAGTAGAGCGCGAGGTTCTGGGCTCCGAAATCGTTCTGCTTGCCGACGCCCGGCACGTAGTCGAGGGCGCGCTCGACGCGCGTGGCGGCGGTGTCCCGCAGGACCTCTTGAGGCACGACGTCGACCTGCTGAGGCAGCGAGAGACGCGGCGTGACCGTCTTAGTGCCACTGTAGAGGTCCTTGACCTGGTACTTGGGGGCGGCCGTGTAGCTACCCTCGACCGAGAGCGGGTCGAGAACGACCGATGCCGGGGCGGTCTCGGCTCGTGGGCTCTGGGCGGTGGTTGGGGTCACCCCCTGGAGGGCGAGCGCGAGCGACGCGACGGACGCGCGAAGCCACCATTGCGGAGCGGGACGGGACACGGGCCTGGGACCTCGGGACGGCTGTGGCACGTCACCGCGAACGAGGCCTCGGCGCCTACCTCACCGGGCGGCGCTTCAACACCCGCCAGGACACCCCGCCCGACGCGTTTCGCGTGTGACCACGGCTGACGGCAGGTCTCCTGGCTCACGGGTCATCGCCCTCGCACCGTCTTCCCGGGGCTTGACCCAGTGACATGGTGGTGAAGGACTCACCGCTTACAGTTGCGGGGGCAGCCACGGCATCGGGCTGTCACCCTCACCGCGTTCCCTTTTGATCCCCGAGGGGAACCGTCACTGCTCAGCTACAGCCTCACGAACTCGTGAGTCAACGCGAGCGTCGTAATAGCGCCGCCGTGACGCCGGCTTTGGCGTTTGGCCAGCTCCTGCAATGGGTCGAACGACCGCTCTTTGGGTTTGATGCTTCAAAGCCGATTGGCCGGAAACCACTCAACCCCGCCATTCAGAGACGCCAGTCGGCGTGGCTGTGTGTGGCCGAAAGCCGCTGGTCCGCTTCGGAGCAGATTCGCCGGAAAACCGGACGAGCTCCTAACGACCCAATCCAGCCGCCTGGACCGCCATCGCAACTTCCCAGAAGCGGCCGTCCGTCAGCCCTCCGGCAACTTCGGCTCGGGTTGGTAAGCCGTCATCGGGCCGCTGCCCCAAAGCCGACATTTACACTCGCTTCTCTCGCCGAGATTTCAGGAGCGACTTATGGCAAGCGCCACACGCATTCCCGCCGACAAGCTGCTGGACTTCGCCAGCGCGGTCTATGCTGCGGCCGGCATGCCGGAGCCCGATGCGCAGCTCGCCGCCGACACACTAGTCCAAGCCGACTTATGGGGGCACCAATCGCACGGGGTCATGCGGCTCTCCTGGTATACAGCGCGGCTGAAGGCGGGCGTTTGCGCTCCGGTCGCGCGCCCTGAGACGGTGGTCGATGCCGGCGGTCTCGCCGTGATCGACGGTCACGACGGAATGGGGCAGGTGCTCACCGCCCATGCCATGCGGGAGGCGATCCGCCGGGCGAAGGCGCACGGGGTCAGCGCGGTCGCCCTACGCAACTCCGGGCATTTCGGGACGGCCCTTTACTTTACGCTGATGGCCGCGCGCGAAGGTTGCGTGGCGTTCCTATCGACCAACGCCAGCCCGGCGATGGCACCGTGGGGGGGCCGCAAGAAGACGGTGGGCACAAACCCGTGGTCCTGGGCCTGCCCGGCCGGCTCGCACGCGCCGATGGCGCTGGACATCGCCAATACCGGAGTGGCGCGGGGCAAGGTCTACCTGGCCAAGCAGAAGGGCCAGCCGATCCCGGAGGGGTGGGCCCTCGATGCGGCCGGTAGGCCGACGACCGACCCGGCGGCGGCCATCGACGGGATCATCCTGCCGATGGCCCAGCACAAGGGCTACGCCATCGCGCTGATGATGGACATGCTCTCGGGCGTGCTCACCGGCAGCGCCTTCGGGCCGCGGGTGACCGGCCCCTATCAGACCGAGCACCGTAGCGGGGCGGGGCAGTTGATGATCGCGATCGACATCGCCCAGATCCAGCCGCTGGCGGAGTTCAACACGCGCATGGACCAACTGATCGCTGACTTGAAGTGCGTGCCGCTGGCGCAGGGGTTCGATGAGGTCTTCTATCCAGGCGAGATCGAGGCCCGCAACGCAACGCGGAACCGCGCCGAGGGCTTGGCCCTGCCCGACGACACCCTCGCCGACCTGCACCGGCTCGCCGAAGGAACCGGGCTTACTTCTAGATGGTAAGGAAGGATCGTCAGAAGCGGTCCATCCCCCCTTCGGCAGTGGGTCTTGAACGGGCGCGTTGGTAGTGTCCGCTCTTACTGCATGGCCACCCGAAAGCGGGCTGGCGGAAAACCGCCCCGAGCGGACAGTCCGGTAGCGACCCAACCCAGCCACTCGGACCACCGTCGGCGCCGCCCAAAAGCAGCCATCCAGCGACTGTCATGACACTTCCGACCGGCATGGTGGAACGAGCAACCTGGCGAGCCTGATCCTCAGGGAGCCCAGCGAGTTCGTCATCCAGTGCGGCATCTACCCGAAGATGAAGCTTGCCCTCCACATTCACTAGATTGCTACTATTGGTTGTTATACGGGGCGGCAAAGTTGTGGCGGGTGCGATCAAGCGTCTCATCGCTTGCGTGACGCCCGCTTAACCAAATTCCCCCTTTCATCGCACTCGTGCCGTCGTGGCACGTGGAGACATCTGCGGTGCCGCTCTTCGACGCCAACCTGCGTGCCTTGATGGCGGCTATCGACAAGTCTAGGGCTCGGATCGAGTTCGCCCCTGATGGGACCGTTCTCGCCGCCAACGACCTGTTCCTCGTTCTGATGGGCTACAGCCTTGCGGAGGTGAAGGGGCAGCATCACACCTTGTTCGTCCCAGCAGCTGAGCGTGACGGCGAGGCATACCGCACGTTCTGGGCCGCCCTGCGGCGTGGCGAGGCGCAGACACACGAGTTCAAGCGCATCGCCAAGGACGGTCGTACCGTCTGGATCCAAGCAACGTACAATCCCGTGCTCGACCGCAACGGGCGCGTCGCGCGGATCGTCAAGCTCGCCACGGACGTCACGGCGCAGGTGCTGCGCAACATCGATCATGATGGACAGCTCGATGCCTTGCACCGATCGCAGGCAGTGATCGAGTTCACCCTCGACGGCACAATCCTGACCGCCAACCAAAACTTCCTCGACGCCGTCGGCTATAGTCTGGATGAGGTGAAGGGCCGCCACCACGGCTTGTTCGTCGAGGCCACCGAGCGGGCGGGAACGGGGTATCGCGAATTCTGGGCGCGCCTCGCGCGTGGAGAGTTCGCCTCAGGCGAGTACCGGCGCATCGCCAAGGGAGGTCGCGAGGTGTGGATCCAGGCGACCTACAATCCGATTCGGGATCGAAACGGCCAGCCGGTGAAAGTGGTCAAGTTCGCAACCGACATCACGGCGCAGAAGTTGCAGACCACCGACGCGACGGGGCAGCTCGCCGCCGTCAATCGGTCACAAGCGGTGATCCAATTCGCCCCCGACGGAACGGTGCTCGATGCCAACGCGAACTTCCTCAAGGCAGTTGGCTATCGGATCGAGGAGATCCGAGGGCAGCACCACGCCATGTTCGTCGAGCCTGGCTACGCGAAGACGTCGGAGTATGCAGCATTCTGGGACCGGCTGCGGGCGGGTGAGTTCGCCACCGGCATGTTCCAGCGCTTCGGCAAGGGCAATCGGAATGTCTGGATCCAGGCGAGCTACAACCCGATCTTCGACCCGAACGGCCGGCTGACCAAGATCGTCAAGTACGCCACGGACGTGACTGCCAACATGGACGCCCGCTCGGTCGCCATAGAGGCGGCCGAGGAGACCATCGACAACGTCCAGGCGGTCACCGACGCGGCCGAGACCATGAACGCCGCTGCGTTGGAGATCTCGCGCAGTATGGCGCAGTCGAAGACCGTCGTCGACGACATCCACGGACGTGCCGGCGAAGCCAATGCCGCCACGGAACGCCTGCAGGCCGCCGCCAGCGCGATGGACGGCGTTGGGGCTGTGATCGCGGGCATCGCCCAGCAGATCAACTTGTTGGCCCTGAACGCGACGATCGAGGCGGCACGGGCCGGATCGGCCGGCAAGGGCTTCGCCGTGGTTGCGACTGAGGTGAAGGAGCTTGCCAGTCAGGCGGCCGCGGCTACAGCCCGGATCAGCGGAGAGGTCGCCGGCATGCAAGCCGTGTCGTCCGAGGTGGCGGCCAACCTGACGACCATCACCGCGGCGATCGATACGATCAGCGCCTACGTCGACGGGGTCAGTGGCTCGATGGACGAGCAGACGCGTGCGACGGCGGAAATCCTGACCAGCATGCGCCAGGCGGCCAGTGGTGTATCGAGCATCAGCACCAGCCTGGACAACTGGACCGTCGGCATGGAGGAGCGGCGCAACGAGCGCCGGACCCGCGTCTTGCTTCCAGCGACCATCAACGTGCCTGGCGGCGGTTCGATCGCTTGCTCGATCCGCGATCTCTCGAACGGCGGCGCACGGCTCCATGTCCGGATGCACGCTCAGGTTCCGGATCGGTTCGACCTGACCGTCGATGCCGACGGGCGGCGGTTTAGCTGTGATATCCGGCACCGCTCCGGTACCAGCATCAACGTGCAGTTTCGCTCGGCCATCCCAGATGCGATGACACGCGTGGCGTGATGGTTCGGCGAGAGCCGCTTACTCGGCTTTCGCTTCAACGGATCAGGCGACACGCTGCCCCCTTCGCTTCCATCGCAACTCCAGGCAGGTGTGAGCGACGGGTCGAAACCCGCGCACGAGACCGGGGTCGAGCCGCCTATCATGTTCTCCAGGATGGCGTAGGCCTTCGCTGTTTCCATGCACGTCGGATTGCAGACTTTGAACCGGTTCACCGTGTCTGCTTCAGCCAGTTTGCGTCTCCAGAGCGGATCGTCGCAAAACCACCCTGTCCAGTCATTCTGCACCCGACTCAACTAAGTCATTCACATACAGCCATGCGGATCCCGAAAGCGGACGCATGTTTCGCGGTGTCACGATGCGTCAAAGGCTTTACTGCGCTGATCAGAGCCTATCGCTCGACTTTCTGCCGTGTCGAAACCCGACCCCCATTCAGCCTGCGCAACGATACCTGAAGACGCGCTTCCGATGCTTTGATCTCACTTAGGGCGTGGTGCGTGTAGTGAACGTGCGCCTCAGCGGCATTGGCGGCTTCCTCCGCATTTCCGGCCATCACGCTCTCGAAGATCGCCCGATGTTGCGCACGCAGTTGGTCGCGCGTCTCCGGACGGGAGAACAAGGTCTCGCGGTTCTCGATCACACCCTGACGGAGCAGGCCGGACAACGCCCGCATCGTGTGCAGAACGACGAGGTTGTGGCTCGCCTCGTAGACCGCGATGTGCAGGTCGACATCCGCCTCCGCCTCCTCGCGCCGGACGCCGCTCTCGTGAGCGCGGTCGATGCGATCCATACAGAGGCTGAGCCGCTCGCGATCGACGCTGTTCGCGCGTTCGGCCGCGAGGCGGGCCGCTAGCCGTTCGGTCGTCGCCCGGAACTCCAGGTAATCGTCCACGACCTCCGCATGGGAGGCGATGAGCGCGATCAGCGGGTCCGTGATCCCGCGGCCGAGGGCGGCCACCGAGCGTCCGGTGGGCGTTTGGACGATGAGGCCTTCGTCCTCCAGGATCTTGATGCCCTGTCGCAAGGTCGGGCGCGACACGTTGAGCTGCACGGCCAGATCACGCTCGGGCAGTAGATGATCGCCCGGGCTGAGAGAACCCTCGCGGATCAGGTCCTTCAGGTGGCGCGCTGTGCTCTCGGCAGCGCTCGCCCCCTTGATCGAGTCCTCCTCCATCTCCCGCTCCCACTCACCCGTACCAACCCGCCCCGCCTGACAACTGTAGCTCGGGCAAGCGCTATGTCCAGTTGACACGATTGGTAAAATTGTTTTACCACCAGATCGCCTGCGGTTTAATAATAAGCCCTGGCGTCGGTTCAGCTCGGTGAAGGCGGCCCTGGTTCTGCGCGCGTACGCCACACGCGCGGGGCGACGATGGGTGCTGGCTCGATCACGGCTCGGATCGGACCACCATCGGGAGGACCACGCCGTGAGTTGGAACCAAGTCTACGATCCCCTGGGCAGCGCACTCTGGTCGACGGCGCTCGCCGCCCTGCCGATCGTCGTGCTGCTCGGCGGCATCGGCCTGCTGCACCTGAAGGCGCACGTCGCGGCTTTGCTGGGCCTCGTCGTGGCGCTCTGCGTCGCCGTGATCGGCTTCGGGATGCCGGCCCCGATGGCCGGGGCCACCGCCGTCTACGGCGCGGCGTTCGGCCTGCTGCCGATCGGCTGGATCATCCTCAACGTCATCTTCCTCTACCGGCTCACGGAGCGGACCGGGCAGTTCGACATCCTGCGCGACTCGATCGCCGGCATCACGCCGGACCGGCGGCTGCAGCTCCTGTTCATCGCGTTCTCGTTCGGCGCCTTCTTCGAGGGTGCGGCCGGCTTCGGCACGCCGGTGGCGGTGACGGCCGCGATGCTGATGGGCCTCGGTTTCACCCCGCTGGCCGCCGCGGGCCTCTCACTCATCGCCAACACGGCGCCCGTCGCCTACGGCGCGCTCGGCGCTCCCGTGATCGCGCTCTCAGCGGTGACGGGGCTCGATCTCATCGCGCTGTCCGCGATGATCGGCCGGCAGCTGCCGTTCTTCTCCCTCCTCGTGCCGTTCTGGCTGATCTGGGCGTTTGCCGGCCGCAAGGGCATGCTGGAGGTCTGGCCAGCGCTGCTCGTGGCCGGTCTCTCGTTCGCGGTTCCGCAGTATCTCGTCTCGAACTTCCACGGCCCTTGGCTCGTAGACGTGGTCGCGGCGATCTGCTCGATGGCGGCGCTCGCCGGCTTCCTGCGCGTCTGGCAGCCCGCTCGCATCTGGACCGCAACCGATGTCGCCGCAGGAACGGCTCCGGTCGCTGAGCGGCGGACTCACTCCCCCGGCACGGTGTTCCGCGCCTGGCTGCCCTGGCTGATCCTGTCGCTGTTCGTCTTCGCCTGGGGCACGCCGCAGTTCCGCGCCTGGCTCGACGCCCTCTGGGTGTGGAAGATGCCAGTGCCCTACCTGCACAACCTCGTCTTCAAGATGCCGCCGGTTGTCGCCGCGAGTCACAGCGAGGCCGCGATCTATACCCTCAACCTGCTCTCGGCGACGGGCACCGGCATCCTGCTCTCGGCGATCGTGGGCGGCCTGATCCTCGGCTTCAGCCCGCTCAAGCTGCTGCGCGAGTACGGCCGCACCGCTTGGCTCGTGCGCTACTCCCTGATCACGATCTCGGCGATGCTGGCGCTGGGCTACGTCACCAAGTACTCGGGCACCGACGCGACGCTGGGCCTCGCCTTCGCGCAGACCGGCTGGATCTACCCGTTCTTCGGGGCGATGCTCGGCTGGCTCGGCGTGGCGCTGACGGGTTCTGACACGGCCTCGAACGTGTTGTTCGGCGGCCTGCAGAAGATCACCGCGGAGCAGCTCGGCCTGTCGCCGACCCTGATGGCGGCCTCGAACTCCTCGGGTGGCGTGATGGGCAAGATGATCGACGCGCAGTCGATCGTCGTCGCCTCCACGGCGACGCAGTGGTACGGCGGCGAGGCGAAGATCCTGCGCTACGTCTTCTTCCACTCTATCGCGCTCGCCTGCCTCGTCGGCGTCCTGGTGATGCTGCAGGCCTACGTGCCGCCATTCACCGCCATGGTACCGGCCGCGGCCATCCCAACCCTCGCTCATTGAGGCCGCCGGGCCGGGGGCGAGCGATCCCTCCCGGCCATCCTTCTGCTCTGGCGATGGCGCCACGCGCCCACGGGGATCCGAGATGCGACTGAACAGCTGCCACAGCTTCCACGATTTCCGCCGCATGGCGAAGGCCCGGCTGCCCGGGCCGATCTTCGACTACATCGACGGGGCGGCCGACGACGAGGTCACGTACCGGCGCAACACGTCGGCCTTCGACCGGTGCGACCTGGTGCCGAACGTCCTGCGCGGCGTCGGCGATATCGACCTGTCCGTGACTGTCATGGGCCAGCGGCTCGCGCTGCCTGTCTACTGCTCGCCCACGGCTCTTCAGCGGCTATTCCATCATCAGGGGGAACGCGCCGTCGCCGCTGCGGCGGGCAAGTACGGGACGATGTTCGGCGTCTCGTCGCTCGGGACCGTAAGCCTGGAGGAAGCGCGTCGCATCAGCGGCGGTCCCCAGGTCTACCAGTTCTACTTCCACAAGGACCGCGGCTTGAATCGCGAGATGATGGCCCGGGCCAAGCAGGCCGGCATCGAGGTCATGATGCTGACCGTCGACAGCATCACGGGGGGGAACCGCGAGCGCGACAAGCGGACGGGCTTCTCGATCCCGTTCCGGCTCACCCTCGCCGGGATGATGCAGTTCGCCATGAAGCCGGCCTGGGGGATCAACTATGTCACGCACGAGAGCTTCAAGCTCCCGCAACTTGATGGCCACGTGGATATGGGCGGCGGGGCACTCTCTATCAGCCGCTACTTCACCGAGATGCTCGATCCCAGCCTGTCATGGGACGACGTCGCCGCCATGGTGCGTGAGTGGGGCGGCCAATTCTGCCTGAAGGGCGTGATGTCGGTGGAGGACGCCAAGCGTGCGGTCGACATCGGCTGCACCGGCATCATCCTGTCGAACCACGGCGGCCGCCAGCTCGACGGCTCACGCACGGCGTTCGACCAGCTCGCCGAGATCGTGGACGCGGTCGGTGACCGGATTGACGTGATCATGGACGGCGGCGTCCAGCGCGGCACCCATGTCTTGAAGGCGTTGTCCGTCGGCGCGAAGGCCGTCGGCCTCGGGCGCTACTACCTGTTCCCCCTCGCCGCGGCTGGTCAGGCCGGCGTCGAGCGCGCATTGGACCTGATGCGGTCCGAGATCGAACGGGACATGCGGCTGATGGGTTGCGCATCCGTCGATCAGCTGACCCGGAGCAACTTGCGCTTCTCCTAACGGGGTCCGGGCTTGCCGCTGTCGCGGGCCGTTGCAACGCACTGCGATGTGGTTGAGCGCGGGTCCGCGAATCCTAGGAAAGACGCAGCATCGCCGGTTGTCCAAGCTTTTCAGCCGGATCGTAATCGGGATGCGCGCCCGAGGCGATCGAGCCCTTGGAAGATGTCCGGCGCCGTGTCGCAGCCGACGGGCCAGATCAACTTGGTCCGGTCGATCATCGGCTCCAGCATCGACGGCAGCTTGGGCGTGGCGCTTAAGCCGGGTGAAATACGGCTTACCGGAACGTTGAGGAGTTCATCTTGCGTCCGCTCACGCCGCACGAACTTAAGATCTTGGCGGCTCTAGACGACGAATTCATGAGCGCATCAGTCATCAAGATCCGGTCTGGCCACTCCAGCTCCGATCCCATCGACGGCGTCTGCGCGGCCTGCATCGAACTTGAGCGAAGAGGCTTGGCGGAGCGGATAGGGTCAGGTCGACGGTCGAAAAACCGCTGGCGTCGATCGCCGCAGACCAACTGAGTTTTAGGCTGGGAATTATAGATTAAATATAACTTTGTAAATTTGAGAAATTAAAGTTTTACTTTCCACAATCCGATTTTTGGAGTCCGAGCAGTTTGTAATAAAGCGAACTTTGCTAAATTATTACTTGAATTGAAATGTGCCACTTCGCTTTCGGCATGAATTTGCTGCGGCCGAGCGTCCGCTTTTCCCGATCTGTGCCTGAAACCGGACCGGCGGAAAACCACCCATCTGAGACCTTCCCGCAGGCGCAGCGCGACGACTGACGCTGGCCGTAAGCGGAATGGCTGCTTCTGAAACGGTCCGCCGGAAAAGCGGACGGCCTCCTATCGACCGAACCCGGTCGCACAGGCTCGTGCGACAGCCGCCGGAAAGCGGACGTCGTGATCTATTGCCACCGATGGCAGCGATTATGGCATCCGATAGATGGTGTCGTTGCGGGCGGCGTGCATATCGGCCCCCTGGGCACACTGGAGCCTCATCGGGGGAAGCGTGCTCGGACCGCTCCGGCGGGCAGCTCCGGCTTCGGCGATTACTTGCCGTGCCGCTTCAGCCACGCCTCCATTTCGGAGATCTCCGTGTCTTGGTCGGCAATGATCCTCTGGGCCATCGCCTTGGTGGCGGGATCCTTGGCGTGCTTCAGCGCGACCTTCGCCATCGCGACCGCGCCTTTGTGATGCGGGATCATGTGGGCGTGGAAATCGACGTCCGGATCGCCGGTGTAAGAAACGTCCATGTCCTTCATCATCGCCGTGTCGGCGACCTTGAACTCTCTGGTCGAGGCGTCGTCCTTCGGATCCGACTTCATCGAGCCCATCTCCATGCCGGCTATTGAGCCGTGACCGTCCACGCCCTGCGCGAGGACTGTACTGGCCAGCCCGGTCGACAGCAGGGCGATAGCAAGAAGTTTGCTGTTGCGGGTCATGAGCTTTCATCTCCGAGGTGGGGGTCACCTGAACTTGCCGCTGTCGGTCATGCCCTCCGGGCTGGCGAGTTGCTCCGCGTCCCTCGGGCTGCCTCGTCAAGCGCCGCGGCCTCGCCGATCATGTGGCTGCCGTCAGCCGGGTCCAGGGGCACTTAAATTGGCCTGCCGCCTATCTTAACGATGGGCGTACTGAAATCGGTCGCCGCAACGGGTTTCCAGTCCTCGCCCGACAAAAACGATGACCTCGAATTGGATGGTTTCACTGAGGCTATTGGAACCCGATGTAACATGCTGAAAAATTGCCGCACCAATCTCGGACCTTAAGGCGCGTAACGCGTAAAGACAAAATCATTGGTCGACGATACGGCAGCATGGCATGGCGCGCAGGTATTCATCAGGACTTCGCTCCGATTGGGCTTGCCACCTTCAAATTGCCCGTATCCCCATCCACCCGTATCGGCGAACTTTTTAGAGTCCTTGACGCTGAATTGGACGTTCGTCGGGGAGCCGGGAACGAACGATTGCGCCTGGCCGAAAACCGCATCGTTTTCCGCGGACGACACATACTCCCAAGCCAACCGCGCAATGATCGCACCGTCTGGGAATGGGCGTGTTCCGTCCCGATATGCCTTGACCGCGATGTCGTTTCCAAGAATGGCGCGAAGGTCGTTGAGCTTGCCGGCTTCGTGCGCAACGCCGATCAACTGCCACTCGCGGTACCCGGCAGGCAAACTGATACCGAAGATCGGAGACGCGTCGTCATCAGCGCTTCCAGTCGCCAAGGGAGCGAAGATCCCGATGCCGGCCCCCATGATGCATGCACCCAAGCGAAGCGTCGTAGTTCTCATGGTGTCCTCCCCTGGACCCTATGCTGAACCGTCTTTCGGTTGACGCAGCGCCGGCGGATGGCGTCAAATCCATGTAGAGGCGACGTTATAAAGCCGGCATACTCGACCTAAAGCGCGCCCCTCGGTTTCGACGGATCTGTTCCGGCAGCCTGAAGTACGCAGGTCTCGACCAGCAGCGACAGTGCCTCTGCGGCGTGCCTCGGATTGCCCTCCGTCAGGCCGTGACGCGCCGCCAGCCACAGGGGGTCGTCGTAACCGATCCAAGTCCGATCCGCCGGATCACACCACACGAGGGCGCGTAGGGGCAGGTCGACGCCGATCGTCTGGTTTGCCTGCATCAGAGGCGTTCCGCCTTCTGCCCTGCCGAACACCAGCAATTGCGTCGGCCTCAGGTCGAGCCCCGCCTGGATCGCCGCAGCCGCATGGTCAAGTCGAAGGAAGACCGCCAGGCCGCGCCTCGTTACCGCACCGACCAGGTTATCCATGGTCTCACCGGGTTGGAAGTGGCTCTGATGCTTGATGAAACCCGCCGTCATGAGCGGCACTCCCCGTCCCAACGAGCAGCAACCTCGTCCATCTTGGCCGCCAGTTCGCTCGGGGTCAGGATGCGCTTGGCAAACAGGATTTTGGCGAACGCGGCAATCCACCGCTCGTAGTAGCTGAGCGCGCCGACCATCTCGGCGCCAAGCGCCTCAACACCCCTACGCTTCTCTTCGGTGTTGAGGATCTTGTGGAAGTCGAGCACGTCGGCGAGGGCGTGGCAGCGTTTTTCCCAAGGCTCAAGTTCGTGTTCGACCCGCTGGATGGGCCCCCCGTCCAGGCCGCCGATGTCGTTCGGCAGCCGCTTCAGCAGCATCTCAGTCTGGGTCATCGGTCGGCTCCGGCGATTGGAAGCGCGACGGGCGCGACGCCGATCATCGTGTCGCGCGTGACGAGGGCAGTCAGTTCCTCCTCGCCCCAGCCGTCCGTTCCTGCCGGCCGCCGCGGCAGGACGAGGAAGCGGACCATCGCGGTCGAGTCGCTTACCCGGATCTCGACGTCGTCGGGGATGACGGTGCCGAACTCGGCGAGAACCGCGCGTGGCTCTCTCACGGCGCGGGCCCGGTAGGGTTTCAGTTTGTACCAGTCGGGTGGCAGCCCGAGGACCGGTCGCGGATAGCAGGAGCACAGCGTACAGACGATCAGGTTGTGCACCCGGTCGGTGTTCTCCAGCACGATCAGCCCGGTGTCGTCGTAGAAGCTGATGCCGAGTTCCTCGCAGGCGGTCCGGCCATCCGCGAGAAGGCGCTCCTTGAAGTCGGGATCAACCCAAGCCCGTGCGACAACCCTGGCGCCGAGCGCGGGCGTGCGCGAGTCCAAGACCTCGATCTGCCTCCGGATCTCGTCCGCGCCGATGAGACGACGCTCGACCAGGAGTTCCCGCACCGCGGTCTCCATAATCTCGTAATAGCCGGGTCGTCCCGAGTGGACGATCTCCGCGAGGGGTTGATCGTGCCCGTGATGATCGTCGTGCGGCTCCGCGTGTGCGCTCATTACCCGATCCTCTCAAGCCAGGTCTCGAACACCTCGATACGCAGGCTGTCACGCGATGCGGCCGCATAACCGGGCCAGAGCTGCGCCATTGCGAAGGCGACGCGGTAGTAGTGCAGCTTCGAACCGGCGTTGCGTCCGTACGCTTCCTCCTCGTTGTCGATCCCGGCCGGCTCGATGACCCTCTCGACCACGCCGTCATGGCCGCGCAGGTAGAGCGGGACGCGATAGTGCCCGACCGGGTGGCGCTGAGAGATCCTGACCCGCGCCCCGACTTCGAAGGTGGGCATCTCACCCATCGCCCTTACGACCCTCTCGCCTCGCGCGATGATGGTCATTCGACAGTGTCCGGCCGGTCGTGCCCCTGAAGGTAATGGTACCCTGCGCCGTCTCGCTCGGCGTAGCCCACGCCCGGGTAGGGCCAGTGATAACCGAGCAGTATCGTGCGCTCACGCGCCGCGCGGTCGAGCAGGCGAACACGACTGTCGATGGCCTGCCCGTCGTCGGCGTCGAAGCCGAACGTCCACTTCGGATTCGGGAAGTATACGGATGGCGTCGTGACGACGTCGCCGACGATGATCAGCCCGTCGCCTCCAGACACCTCAAAGGACAGGTGGCCCGGCGTGTGGCCTGGGGTCGCGATGGCTCGGATACCGGAGATCACCTCGTCTCCCGAGCGCATCATGATCACCCGGTCGCGCACGGCAGCGTACTGACGCCGGGCCCCGATCGCGAATGGTCGCTGCGCATCGGGCAGCTTCGTCCAGACGTCGTCGTGGTTCCAGAAGTCCCATTCGGCCGCGCCGGCGTAGTAGGTGGCATTGGGGAAGCGCAAAGCACCGTCTGCCAGAACGGTCCCCCAGATGTGGTCCGGGTGACCGTGGGTGAGGACCACCTTCGTGATGCTGGCGGCGTCGATGCCCGAAGTCGTGAGGTGTCGCGAGAGCCAGCCAAGACCTGGCTGGAAATCCACTCCGCCGGTATCGAACAGGATCAAGTCCTCACCGCTGCGGATCAGGGGGATGTTGGCCGCGGGTTCGTAATTCTCCGAGACAAGACCGGCGATCTCCAGCGCCGCTCTCCGGTCGGCTGCTGGCGCCTGAGGCGCCAACAGCGTCGTGGGTAGCATCAGTTGCCCGTCGCTGAAGATAGTGACTTCATGGGGACCATGCCTGAACCGATAAGGTGCCCGCGTCCCCACATTCGGGGGAGCGGGCGGGGTGGGCGCCGCTGCGGCGCGCACGGACCGGCTATCTGTCGGGTCTTCTGACCCGATCATGCCGTTGTCTCCTGGCTCAGACCGGGCACTTTGGTGGCGCTGGCTCCGGGCGATCCAGGTTGCCCCGTTCGCTCCTGCGCCTCGGCACAGATCCATTCGCGGAGCGCCGGTTCGGCAGCGATCTCACCGCTGGTGAAGCGAGGCGTGATGTGTTGCGGGCAGTTCCAATCGAATGCCTCGACCCTGATCAGGAAGGCACGTTCGATCACGGCCCGGTAGCCGGGCGGGGCGAAGCGGTTGACGTGTTCGGGGTCGACGCTCCCGTCGACGGCACGCATGCGGCCAAACACTTTCAGGCGGCGCCGGCCCGGATAGTCCATCATGAACAGGGAGACACGGTCTTCGACCGAAACATTTCCGGCCGTCACGTACTGCCGATTGCCGCGAAAATCGGCAAAGCCCAGGTCAGCCTCGCCGAGGACCTTCAGGAAGCCTGGAGGACCGCCGCGGAACTGAACGTAAGGCCAGCCGGTCTGCGAGACCGTGGCGATGTAGAAACCATCGCGTGCCGCGATGAAAGCGCGCTCGCCGGGACCGAGCCGAGCGTCAGGTTCATCGAGCGCGTCGTACCGGGCGTAGTGATTTCGGCTTCCCTGCGCCTCTTGGAGCGCCCTCACCGCCGGCGTGAAAGCGACGTCCGAGTACCTGCGACTCATATTGCCACTCCTTCCGCCAAATCGTGCCCGGTCGGATCGTTCGGCGCTGTCGGCAACTCATTTATTGAGTTGGCCGTACCCGCTCAGACACCTTCGTGAACCAGTCGAGTGAAGAGAGCCGGTGTAATGACGAACCGGCCCCAGACTTCGTCGAAGGCTGCCGTAGGTCTCGCCGCCACGATCTCTTCCAGTGATCGTCCCTGCGCCTTCAGCGCGGCGACCTTGTCCCGCACCGTGACGAGCATGTCGCGGAACCGCTGCAGCCCCGCGCGGTCGCTGACTGGATAGCCGTGGCCGGGGATGACGATGGTGCTTTCGGTCGCCTGGGCAAGATTGGCTTCCGCAGCACGGATGCTCCCGTCGATGCCACCGCCGGTCGAATAGTCGATGAAGGGGTAGACGCCGTTCCAGTACGTGTCGGCGACATGCAGGACGTCGGGCTCCTCGAAGTGAACCGAGATGTCACTGTCCGTGTGGGCGGGCCCATAGTAGCGCAACGCCAGGTTCGCGCCGTCGAGGCTCAGGCGGTGATCTGTTGCGAACACCTCGGTCGGCAGTGCCGCATCCGGAAGCGGCACGAAGTCGAAGTCCCAGTCCTCGACGCGCTGCGTGGTCGATAGGTGCCGGCGCGTGTTCACATGGGCAATGATTGTCGGAGACAGCTCGTGAAGCCAAGCGTTCCCGTCGACGTGATCGAAGTGCCAATGCGTGTTGATAAGATGCGTGACCGGTTCTGGACCGAGCGTCGCGAGCGCTGAGGCGACCTGCGGGCGCGACACGGCGATACCGGCATCGACGAGCACCTTGCCGGCGCGGCCCGCCTGTACCGCGATGTTGCCGCCAGATCCCTCCAAGACCGCGATGTTGCCGCGGAGATGGTGGACCTTGATGGCAGCCGTTGCCGCCTTGGACTTGATCGTCTCGACGATCCCGCGCGCTTTAGCGAAGGATTGCCTCGGGGAGAGCCACGTGCCGTTTGCCCCGAATGTCGTATCCGGCGTGCCACAGAGGCAGAGTCCGCTGTGGGAGAGCTGAAACTGAGATGACGGCATCACGCGGCTCTCCTTTTGGCGGACGGGCCGTTATGGCGTCGACAAGAAATCGAGAAGATCTGCGTTCACGCGGTCCTTGTGGGTGGTGCACAATCCGTGGGGGGCGCCGTCGTAGACCAAGAGCTTCGCATCCTTGATCATCTTTGAAGACCGCATCGCCGAAGCCTTGATCGGCACGATCTGATCGTCGCTCCCGTGAATGACCAGCGTCGGGACATCGAAGCGGGCGAGATCTTGCGTCAGGTCCGTCTCTGAGAACGCCTTGATGCAGAAGTACGAAGCGGGGAAGCCTGCCATCATACCCTGCAGCCAGAACGCCTCGCGTACGCCCTCCGAAATGGCTGCCCCTGGACGGTTGTAGCCGTAGAACGGCAGGCTCAGGTCTTTCCAGAACCGCGACCGGTCAGCCTGCACGGCGGAGCGGAGAGCGTCGAACGCCTCGATGGGCGTCCCGTCTGGATTTTTGACGCCCTTGAGCATCAGCGGCGGGATGGCGCCGATCAGGACGGCCTTCGCGACCTGATCCGTGCCGTGCCTGCCGATGTAGCGGGTGACTTCGCCCCCTCCCGTCGAGTGGCCGACATGCACGACCTCCCGAAGGTCGAGAGCCCGGACCAGCGCGGCCAGGTCGTCCGCGTAGGTATCGAGGTCGTTGCCGGTCCAGGGCTGGCTGGAGCGGCCGTGCCCGCGCCTGTCATGCGCGATGCAGCGGTACCCCGCGCTGGCGAGGAAGAACATCTGATCCTCGAAGGCGTCGGCGCTGAGAGGCCAGCCGTGGCTGAAGACCACGGGTTGCCCCTCGCCCCAGTCCTTGAAAAAGATCTCGGCGCCGTCCTCGACCTTGATCGTGCCCATGCGCCGTCCCCTCGCGTGCCATCCGCATGTCAGCCGCCGCCATCGTTACGGTCGAGGAAGTCCCGAATCATCGGCGCCATGACGTCGAGCTTGTCTTCGAGGGCGAAGTGCCCGGTATCGAGCAGATGCAGCTCGGCATCTGGTAGGTCCCGCAGGTACGGATGCGCGCCGTCGGCCGGGAAGATGGTGTCGTTCTTGCCCCAGACGATCAGCGTCGGGGGCCTGTGCGCGCGGAAGAAGGCCTGGAATTGCGGGTAGAGCGGTACGTTGGTGCCGTAGTCGCGGAAGAGGTCGAGCTGGATGTCCTTGTTGCCCGGCCTGTCGAGGAGCACCTGGTCGTGCAGCCAGTTGTCCGGATCGATCCGGGTCACGTCGGCCACGCCGTCGACGTACTGAAACTTTGTCGTTTCCGGCGCGACCAAGAAGGCGAGAGCCTCGCGCCGCTCCGGGGTATCCTCCCGCCAGTAGGCCTTGATGGGATCCCAGAACGCCTTCAGCCCCTCCTCGTACGCGTTGCCGTTCTGGACGATTAACGCGCTGACGCGTTCGGGATGCTTGAGGGCGAGCCGATAGCCAACCGGGGCACCGTAATCCATCACGTACATCGCGTAGCGGTCCGCCCCCAGTTGGGAGAGAAGCCCATCGACGAGATCGGCATAGTGCGCGAACGTATAAGCGAACGTCCGGTGATCGGGCGCGTCGCTGCCGCCGAAGCCTGGATAGTCGGGGGCGATGACGCGGTAGCGGTCCGCGAGGAGCGGGATCAGGTTGCGGAACATGTGCGATGAGGTCGGGAAGCCGTGCAACAGCAACACGACCGGAGCGCTCGCGGGGCCGGCTTCCCGGTAGAAGACGTTCACGTCCTCGACCTTGGCGGTGCGGTAATGGGTGACCGGAATGCTGCCGGGATCAGTCACATGGCCCCCTTCGCATCGAAGCAGTTGATCGAAGTTAGCGTATTGTGATCGATGACAGAATGCCTAAGCTACGGAATCCTTGATTTCGCGGGGCGGAACAATGATCGACCGTCTCGACGCGATGCGGGTGTTCGTCGCCGCCCTCGACGAAGGTAGTCTCGCATCCGCTGGCCGACGTCTCAATCGCTCGCCCGCCGCCGTGACGCGGGCCATCGCCGCTCTTGAGAACCATGTCGGTGTTCAGCTCCTGCACCGGACGACACGACGGCTGCAATTGACCGAGGCCGGCGAGCAGTACGCGGCCGTCTGCCGCAGGGTGCTGACGGACTTGGATGATGCCGACCTCGCCGCTGCCGGACATCGGGCTGCCCCGCGGGGCGTCCTGACCGTCACAGCGCCGGTGATGTTCGGGACACGGGTCCTGCGCCCGGTCGTGGGTGAGTTCCTGAAGGCATATCCTGCGATGCAGGTCCGCTACCTGCTGCTCAATCGGATCACGAACCTCCTCGATGAGGGCATCGACGTCGCGCTCCGGATCGCCCCGCTTCAGGAGTCTAACCTGATAGCGGTACGCATCGGCGAAGTTCGACACGTTCTGTGTGCATCGCCGAAGTACCTGGATGGCCGGCCGCCAATCGCATCCCTGTCCGATCTGGCGCAGCACGACTTCATCGGCATCGAGCCCACGAGCCCGAACGACATCTGGAGTTTTCCGCCCTTGGCCGGAGGCAGAGTGCCCCGCACGGTCCGGGTCAAGCCGCGCCTGATGGTCAACACCGACGAGGCCGCCGTCAGCGCGGCGGTCGACGGCGAGGGCATCGCCCGGATCTTCTCCTACAAGATCCAGCAGGAAGTCTCCGGCGGCAGCCTAGTCGTCCTACTTCCAGAGGACGAGCCGCCGCCCGTGCCCGTACATCTCATCACGCTACCGGACCGACTGTCGCTCGCCAAAGTGCGGACCTTCATGGACTTCGCCGCCGTCCGCCTGAAGGCCGACTTCGACCGCACCCCGCCGCATCCCGAGGACCAACCGTCCTGCCGGGAAAGGCTCGATGGCGAGGTCTCGCGCCGGCGATTGATGCCGAATGAGGATGGCGCCGGCTGGCCATCGGGAACTTCATGACCGGTCGCCGCGTGGATCCCGCGGCGTGCCGCCCCTTCAACGCCTCAACCGCGGATCATCCTGGGTGACGCGGCTGCGCACAGTGAAGACGCCGCTTCCAGACAGGATGGCGCTCCGGGCGAGGAGACGGCCGCTCTGCCAGTTGGACAGCCCGAGTTCGGGCTGGTTAAGGGCATATTGCCCGTCGACCCACCGGGTGAACCCGTCGCCGACAAAGGGCGCGTTCACCGTGTCGTAGAAGCGGCGATGCGCCTCCGGGTCCCGGCTGATCAGCGAGGCGGCAAAACGCGGGCTGTGGCGATTGAACAGGGTCACCGCGTGATCGAGATCATCAACGATCTTCAGGCTGACCTCGGGCGTGTCCTCCCACTCCCACTCGTGGCCGAGATCACCCTCCGATTGGATCTCCGTCAGCGGCTCGGTGCGTTCGCTCTCGGCGCGCCGGACCCGGACGGTGGCGGTACGCCAGGCCTCCGGCAGAACGGTCTCGTCGCCCACGACCACGTGAAGCTTGCATCCGAAGCCGCGCGCTCGGCCGGCGGCCTCCAGGGCCGCCAGGAAGGCCGGCACCAGGTCTGTCACCCGGGCGCGATGGATGCAGCACACGTTCAGCGTATTGCAGACCTTCCGGTCCAAGGAGGCTTCGACAGTCGCGGAGAAGCGCCCCGCATCCGCGTCCCGGTCGGCAACCATCCAAGCGCCTCCGGTTCCGTGAAGGCTGACCGCCGTGCCGGCCTGCCGGGCGACGCTCCCAAGCTGGGCTACGGCACGACCCGATCCGCGTGCCACCGCCAGCGAGAGCCGGCGGTCCGCGAAGAGCGCCCAGCCAGTCGACCGTTCCGGGCTCTCGACGAGCGAGATGGCTCCGGGCGGGAGGCCGGCCTCATCGAGCGCGGGCACGAGGGCGTGCCGCATGATGGCCTGTGCGGTGCCGAGCGCGTCGCTACCGATGCGGAAGACGGCCGTGTTGCCGCTGCGCAGGACACCCGCTGCATCGGCGAGCACGTTCGGGCGTCCCTCGAAGACGAAGCCGACCACCCCGAGCGGTGCCGCCACCTGCTCGACCGTCCAGCCAGTATGGACGATGCGTTCGACCACGCGGCCGCGCAACGTCTCGCTGTCACGCCACGCCCGAAGGCCCGCGATCATGTCCTGCCGCATCCGATCGGTGGCGACGAGCCGGGTCGTCGAACGGCCACTGCCCTGGGCGCGCTCGACATCCTGCCGGTTCGCCTCGGCGATGGCACGCCAAGCCGAAGGATCTTCGAGGAGCGCAGCGAAACGGTCGAAGAACCGCTCGACGGCCCGATCCGGTATGGCCGACATCGCCATGAAGGCGGCATGCGCCCGGTCCACCGCGGAAGCGGCCAAGGCGATCTGAGCCGCGGGGATGTGGAGCAGGTCTCCGGTCTCCTGCAGGACCAGCAGATGATCGCCGGGCTGGAAGGCCTCCGCGAGTTCCGGCGTGATCACGGTCAGACGGTCCCCGCCGAAAGGCACAGGAGTTCCCGATACGAGGCGCGCGATGGTGGTCGTCATGGGAGCGGGCATAGGGCGATCTCGGTGTTGAAACCAAGCCGAGCCGTCGTGGAAAGCGACCACCCATTCGAACGGTGTGCCGACGGTCGGCGCGATAAGGGCTTCTCTGCCGCTCCGGAGGGATCCGGTCGGCGAGATGAGCACGGTGTCCGCATCACCATACCCGGAAGGCGGTGACCCAACTGCAGCACACCTCTTGCCGAAACCCACGCGCTCACGGCGTTGACCAGCGAGATTGCTGACTGGGCGCGCCCTTGGCGCGAGCCGCAATCGAGCGTCCCGCTTCGTCGCGAGCGGACTTTTCGAGACCCGTGACCAGGATATCGACGAGGCGCATGGCCGATTGCCTCCGGTCCGGGCCGGAGCTGATGTTGGCCACGCTTGCCACCGCCCGCAGCAGGTCGAGCGGCTCCATGCCGAGTTGGATCTCCCCCGCGGCGACCGCGCGGTCGCACAACATGGCCATGGACTGCTTAATTTGGGCGCCGGACGCGGCGTACAGGCCGGCCGGTCCGTCCGTCATCGCATTGAGGGCCTCCGACATGCCCTGCTTCGTCGCCATGTAGTCGACGAACACCAGCATCCATTCCCGCAGGGCCTCCGTCGGGGAACGGGTGGCTGTGAGCCGCTCCGCGGCCTCTGCGAGATGCGCGGTCTCGTTCCTGTAGACCGCCTCGATCAGGGCGTCGCGGGTCGGGAAATGGCGGTAGAGCGTGCCAACACCCACGCCTGCCGCGCGCGCGATCTCCTCCAAGCCGGCGGCCGCGCCCTTCTCGGCGAAGGTCACCTTGGCCGTGTCGAGCAGCCGGGCGCGATTGCGCTGGGCGTCGGCACGCGGCCTGCGGGCTGCCGGACGAGGCTCCTCTTCGGTCACGGGCTACCACCTCTTGCTAAACGGAGGATCCCTCCGTATTTAAACGGAGGCAACCTCCTCTTATCGACTTGTAGGCCGGCGAACAATGGCTTCGCGGGCGGCGGGCGAGGTGTGTCCACTGGCAAGGAGAGCAACATGGCCGCATCATTCGGGGCGACCTCGACCACCGACGAGGTGCTCGCGGGCGTCGATCTCAACAAAAAGCGCGTGCTCGTCACCGGCGTCTCTGCGGGGCTTGGCGTCGAGACGGCCCGCGCCCTTGTTGCGCACGGGGCGCAGGTCGTCGGCACGGCGCGGGATCTCGCCAAGGCCGAGGCGGCGACTACCGTGGTGCGCGATCAGGCGGCGCATGGCGGAAGTCTTGAATTGGTCGCGCTCGATCTCGCCTCCCTGGCGAGCGTCCGAGCCTGCGCCGACGCGCTGCTGGCGGACGGCAGGCCGTTCGACGTCGTCATCGCCAACGCCGGCGTCATGGCCACGCCGATGGGTCGCACGGCCGACGGCTTCGAGACGCAGTTCGGCACGAACCACCTCGGGCACTTCGTCCTCGTGAACCGGATCGCGTCCTTGATCCGGGACGGCGGCCGGCTGGTCATGGTCGCCTCGGCCGGTCATCGCTACGCGGAACCGGATCTCGACGACCCGGGCTTCAAGCACACGCCCTACGACCCGATGGTGGCGTACGGGCGCTCGAAGACGGCCAACATCCAGTTCGCGGTGGAGTTCGACCGGCGGCACAGGACGCGCGACGTGCGGGCGACGGCCCTGCACCCCGGCGGCATCCAGACCGAGCTCGGTCGGCATGTGGGCCAGGGCGCCGTCGCCCAGTCGGTCGAGCGGATCAACGCCGACCTCGCTGCGGCCGGCAAGCCTGCTTTTGCCTGGAAGACCATTCCCGAAGGAGCTGCCACGTCGGTTTGGGCGGCCTTCGTGGCGTCGGCGGAGGCAGTCGGCGGCCGCTATTGCGAGAACTGCCACGTGTCCGGGATCACCGACGGGTTGATCACTCCCGTCAGCGAGGGCGTGCGCTCCTATGCGCTGGATCCCGAGCGCGCGCGTGCGCTTTGGGCGAAGAGCGAGGACTTGGTTGGCGAGCGCTACTGAGCGCGTCTTGCTCGGCGCGGCCCGGCTCCACGTGCTTGATGTGTCCCAACGTCAGAATAGCGTAGCCGCCGGCTTGGACGATGTCCGTTTCGGGGACGCACATGATGGACATCTAGTGACTGGAATGGGCGCATTCCGGAAAGTCTGCTTCTAGGCTGAGCGCAATGATCGGTTGGGGAGCCGGGCAGAAGCTGCGGTAGGTCCGGAGCTTCTATGCCAGCGCCTTGGCGGCGTTTGCGCCATGCTCGCGGACATGAACCTCAGCGAGCTGGATGCGAGGGCTGAGGCTCTGGTCGGCCAGCCAACCGCTGACCCAAGCGAAAATATGGTCCGCGAACGCCTCGCAGCTCACGCGCGGAAGAACGACAAGCTGGATCAGACCGAGCTCGTCCATTGCTTGCATCTGGGAGAGCAGCGGATCGTCCGCAGCCACCAGCGTCTTGTGGTCGAAGGTTTGCTCCAGCCACCGCCTGACCGGTTTCAGGCTGCCGAAGTCCATGACCCAGCTACGAGCGTCGAGATCGTCGGCTTCGAACTCCAAGTGCACGGCGAGCGCGTAGCCGTGGAGGAACTTGCAGTGGGAGGTCGATCGCCACTGCCGAAAACAGCAAGATAGGCCGATGTCGTGCCCATATGTCTTTGTACTTCGAAACCTCACGCGCCCATCTCCAAACGCATCCTTCACGAGACCACAAACTGAATGATGCCTAGTTATCGCACTCAATTATTCCACGCGACGGCCAGACCTAAGGCAGCATGACGCTGCATTAACTCATGTTCCGTAAACTGCCCTCGGGGAGAGGTTTAGACATGACGACTACGATCGAATTGCTGAGCGAGAAAGCAGCTATGGTGCGAGTGGGTACCCGCAGCATCAATTGCTGGGTCTATGCCGTCACGGGCGACCGGGTGCGAGAAGTGGTCGACTGGGTAGATGGCAAGTCCCTGCCCATGCAGATGGTCGTTCACTGGGACGGCGGCAGAATCCTCGCCGCCTATCTGATGTTTGGTAGGGTTGCCTACAGCCACGATCGCCTCCAGAATATAAACAGTGCGCTGACCCTGTTTCAGCTCGCATGGAAACAAGCAGAAGGATTTCAGTGGCTTGTTGGAGAGGCTCCTAAAGCGACAAAGGCCTTATGAAGTTGGTATAAGCACCTCGATCAACTGCTACGAGCTGAGAATTCCGCTAAGATTTGATCGTATAGCGCCTCGCCTGAGAAGAAAGGCGCAAGCTGACGACGGCACGGCTCAAGATCGAAGCCGCCTTCCGAGATACGGGCGAGAATTTTGCGAAGGTGAGCTACCAGAGCTGATTTATTTTGTTGATATGTATCAGGCATGGTCCACTCGCTTGGATACTGAAATTCCTTCGGGTACATCTCCTGATAGGAGAGCCTCTGGGGCACCACCGGCACTGCCCCAGCCAGCACGCCTTCATAGCAGCCAATGCCAAGGGTCTCCTGCAACGAGCACGAGAACACCACCCGGCTTCGCGCTAGCAGATCGTGGTAGTCCGCCTTGCTGCGCTTGGTCTCCTGCGCCACCACGAACTGCCAGTCGGGAAACTCCCTTCCCACCTCCTTGAACATGCTCTCCTGCTTCTCAGGAGCCCGCCGATGCGGAAACAGCACGATGTTTTCCTTGGGTACGCCAAGGAAAGGCTGCAACTCGTCGGCTAGATACTCCATGGGCCAGCCAACCTTGGCCACCCGCATGTCGTCCTTGCTGACCTTGAGGGCCTCGCGGAACATGTCGATGTGGGCCTGCGTGGCGAAGGCGCTCACGTCATAGGCCGCGAACAGCGCACGCTCCATGGCCTCGGCCCACGGCGCATACTTCAAGGGGATGCGGCCGAGGAAGTCCTCGGGATCATAGTGCCCGGCATGCCAAAGGCCCACGATGCGCACTGGCACCTTGCGCAACGCGCTCATGTAGCGGACCTGATGCACGCCAGGGTGCCAGGCATCGGTGAACACGAACACGTCGCCCGGCTGCACTTCCTTGCGCTGGAAGTGCTCGGCCACCCTGGCGATCTGCGTGCTCTTGAAAACGTTGGTACCGGCGAAGTCGAGAAAGGCACCCTCGGTGGGCATCTGCTCGGGCATGTCGCCATCAACCTCGATCACCCTCGTAGTCACGCCCCGATCAGCTGCAGCGTGCTCGATCTGCATGCGGAGATGTTGCCGCCACTGGTCGGTGTAGCGCTGTTCGTGACCCTCGATGGGCAGCAGCCAAACGTTCATCATTGCGGCTTCTCATAGCGCATGAACGCGCCGCACTCGCCGTCCTCGTCCACTTCGATCCAGATGTCCCGGCGCTGAAAGCACTCCTCCTGCACCATGCGCGCATAGAGGTCGTTGGCCAGCATCTCGCAACTTTTGCCCTCAGCTTCCAGCGTGCCGCCTTCGGCATAGAGAGCCTCAAGCCAAGCCTGCGTGAGGTGGAACTCGATCTCTCGGTTGTCCCCCCACACCTCGATCCACACGCGGAACCCAAATTGATGGCGGTGACGCTGGCGAAGGTAGGCAACCTCTTTCGGTGCATCCGGATAGCAGTGGAAGCCACGCACCTTGAACGTGACCCAAATCATACGCTTGGGCGACACGCCCGCGATCATTGCAGCAGCGGCCATGATTAATCAGCAGCAGAGAGGGTATATGCACGATTTTCCCGCGCAGCGAGCACAACCCAGAATATTGCACTAGCTATCATCTTGACGCCGTAGTGTATCTAAAACAAAGGCTGACTCCAAAAGTGCCAGGGATCAATCCATTTCATCCAACCGAGGAATATCAGGCCATCGAACGGGGTAGATATGGCTGATGAAATCAAGATACGGTTCTTAAGACTGCGTTTGGTAATAATGAAAACGGCACAATCGATGCATTCGCTTACTGCGAATGCTGTGCCGCTAGCCATGCCGATATCGTGACCGATGAATGCATAAGTTAGCCATGCAGCTATCAGCGTGAAAACGATCACGCCGTTGCCCACGGCTTGCTGCGTGTAGTCGCGCATCACGAAGATGAGCCCCACCAGCAGCAGCCCTGGCGGCATCATCACGCCGAAGACCGAAACATCTTTCCACTCACCAATGGTGTGATTCACCCACAGTGCAACGCCCACATAGGCAATGCACATAGCGACCGCAGCAAGCCTAAGCGCGTTGTTTGACGTAGCAATCCAAACGGGCTTTGTGTTCTTCGATGAAGGCGTGGGCATTGTAAGGGATCGTACCTTTGCGCGGTGACGGCACTTCAGCCAGCGGGCCGTCGAAGTGCATGTCTGGCAGTTCTGCAAGTTCGTCCGTAAGCCCGATCGCATGATTGGGCGCGAACACCATTTCGATGAGTGTTCGGATCAACAACAGTTGAGGAGGGAAATTGTTGCGTACTTCCCTGTCTTTTTTTGTCCATCGGTCCAGAACTTGTTCCATAGCCCTTGTGTAGGCATCCACATTATGGACGCACATTAGCAAGGCGGTGTTGCCCGTGGGCTTAATGACGAAGTTCAGCGGATCTGGGTCATCCTTTTCCCTACGCACCACTGCTACATCGTTGAGCGCCAGGGTTTTGCCGATCACACTGATAGCTGCGTAGGCCGTGGGGCGTCCCTGCATGGCTTGATAGGAGCCCAGCTTGTCAAACACTACTCTGTTGCGTTCGTCCTCCGCTTGGGCGTGGCACCAGTCGTTGATAGGGAATGACAGTTCGTTGTGGTGCCCGTACTCGCTCTTGGCCGCCCCAGACGGACGCACGTATTCAAAGGGAATGCTCACGTTGTCGATGCAGTAGAAAGCACCAAGGCGGTAGCGCTCGTTGGCCTCTTGGAAGGGCGTTGCAGTGTCAAAGGTGATCTGCAACTCGGGATTTATGCTCGCGCGGATGCAGCGCTGAATGGTAGTGAGGACGCATCCGCTCTCGAATGTGCCCGTGCCCAGAACGTGAATGTGCTTGATCTTGGCTAGCAGTCCGTCGTCGCGCATGTCGATTAGGCGATGCAGCATGAGCCGCACGCTAGTGTTGCTGGTACCGGCGAAGGCGATGCCCTCTGCGTCGGCGATGTAGCCCTTGTGGGCCTCATACCAAACCCGGCTCTCTGGCTCGCTGGTACCTTGCAGCACAACAAGCAGCCGAGTGCCCGGCTGGCGATGCTGAAGCATAATTTCGGTGTTGATCTGGGTTTGCCGCATGCAAGCGTTAAATGCGATACCCAACCCGTTCGCGGCGTTCATAGCTGCAAGGTCTTCACCGTCAACATGGGTTAGACGGTGAATGTGCTTGTCCATCTCGCCTGTGTTGATGCCGCCCGTGGGGAAGTCCAGCGCCATCACGTAGTCGCCGTGAGCCTCCTGCCAGCGCAGCGATTGCAGCACGGTTTGTTGGTAGCGCCAGGGGCCAAGCGTCCCCTGCTGGATTTGGAAGCCGCCACTGTCAGCCACCACGAACGAACTGCGAGGATCGCGCTCGGTGATCATGGTACTGGCGCTGCTGAGACCGCCGCTCTCTGTCATCACTTGGCCAGCACTGGCCAGGGTGGCGGGATAGCGGAAGATGCCACCCGCGCGGAGGTAGTCCAGCATGGTGCCTGGAAGCCCCTCGCAACTCCACCTGGGATCAGCAGCAACCTTGGCGTAGCCGTGGCTGATCGCTGGGAGGTAGCGAGCCACGTTCTGCTGATGAGGGAACAAGCGATCAAGCATGGCCAAGCTGGTGCATGCCGCTGGCTTAAGGAAGGGCTAACACCCACAAGGCTAAAAAATTTAGGACCTAAAATTTGTTGCGGGATACCCATGTCGGGCGGAAGCAATTCGGCTGGTCAGGATTATGGAAAAGAACTCAACGACATTGATGACCAGCTTTCTGTAGCCAAGCGGGCGGGACATCTTGCCGTAAAGCATGAGAAGGCTGGGCAAGCGCGAGCCCGCGAAGCACTGCAAAAAATATACGAGGTGTGGCATCCGCTGCTTAACAGCAGTGAGCTGATTGAAGCATATTGCAAACGTCACAACATCAAATGCAACAGCACTCAACGCGAGAATAGATTTCGTGCCCCAATTGAAGTTTGCTTCGCTGGCATGGTTGCGGGCTCGTTCACCCGTTATGCTAGAGCGCTGGAACTAGCCGAAGAGGCTTTGATCAAGCCGGACGAACTGTTCGACTGGTTCGACAAACACCATGGTCCTGACCGCATCTATCTGGATGATCTGGAAGCAAGGAAAATTGCCAAGCGCAATCCGGTCATTCATGCGCCGGTAACGCTCAGCCAGCCCACGCCGCCCGCAGCGCTCACGCCCACGGCTGTTCCCAACTCTGCGCCCGCTGCCGCAGGGCAGTGGCCCGTTGCCCTGCAACCCGCTGCACCTCAACTGGGGCTTGCAGCTATCCTCGTTGCCATCGCGCAGGTGCGCTTGCTCGTGACTGGCAAGGAGCGGCAAACCGGCAGCACGGAGGGATCAGGCTTTCTCCTCCGAAACGCGATGATCGATGGCGTTCGGCGGCTCACCGTCGAGAACGTGAGCACCCGCTACACCTTTACAACGGCGCGCTACACGCTTCCGCTGCCGTGGGACGTGATCGGTGATCGCGAGTACATTTTATCGGCTTCTGAGGCCAACCGGCTAGCGCGGGTGTTCGCCAGTTTCTCTGGGTGGACTGCAACAGCCGATGTGGACCAGTTGAAAATCACCTCGGCCGGCGGTCATCGCATCATAGCTGAAGCCTTTAGCGACATGGACACTCGCTGGCGGCACATGGCCACTCCCACTGCCTTCGGCGCGCATCTCACGATCGATGCCGGGCAAGCGCGTGAGTTCCTGTTCTGGCAGAAGCGCATCGAGCGCAGCGTTCGTGCTTGCAGTCGCCAGTTGCGCGTGACGGTGCGGAAGGAGATCGAAACGCACCGGAGGATTGCTGCGAATATGTGGCAGCAGAACCGCAACGTCGTGAATGGCCAGCGCTGGGTGATGACCGTGCCCAACAGCAGCAGGCACTTGGACAGCCGCTCGTTCGATCTGCAAATGCCCGGCAAGGTGAGCATGCCGCGCGCCCTCGACCTCAACATGGTTCGTTCGGTCAAGGCTGACAAACACGGCATGCCCATCCGGGACGCCAACGACAAACTTATCCCGGATTTGTACATCGAAGCGCATCACTTCCACACCAGCACCATCCCCGTGGATAGCCGCGTGAACAACATGATGTGCCGGCTGTTCAGCACCCAGTCGCACGTCGCCATCGGCGAAGACGTTCGGCTGCCGGTGTTGGAGACAGCCAGCCTTTGCCCGTTCCTCTTCAACAGCGGCGCCAGCGCGCAGGCTCAGTTCGTAAACACGGACGAGACGCAAGCTGCGCTGATGGTGGAGTTTGCCCACGGCAGCGGCCACGTCCGCTACATGATCCCCACCATCAAGAGCGCTTCCCTGCTGCGTAGGAACGCCTGCCAACCGCTCACTCGTACCATCCCCGTGGCAGCTATAACCACGGCTCCGGTGGGGCAGGACATCACCACGGAAATGGAGCAGCAGTTCTGCGCCTACATCATCGCCTTCCGTCCCGGGGACGAGGAGAAGTGGCAAGCGAGGCGAGCCAACTTCCTCAGGCAGCTGAACTGGTGGATGCAGCAGAATGTCACGATCAACCTGCTGCTGAGCGGATGGAGCGACGAGGACCGGCAAGCCTTCAACCGCGATGGCAACCTCATCCTAGACGAGATCGAAGAACGCTATGGCGACCAAGCCGTCGTGCGTGAGGAGCAAGGTCAGCCTCTAATCACCAATCGCATCGCGTGTTTGAAGCGCTTCTACAGCAGCACGCACGACTGGGGCATCATGATGGATGATGATGCCATCCTCGAAACCAAATACTACAACGAGGATCGAGTTACGTTCTTCGAGGAAATGGCCCGAAACAAGCCGGTGAAGTACGAAGACGTAGATGTATTCTTTCCCTTCTGGGACAAGAAGCCACCGCGTCATCCAAAGGCTTTCTGGAACGCCGCCGACTATGCGGGCAACCACATCTTCGAGCGGAACCCCGACCTCAAGGGCAGCATGTTCGTGGTTCGTAACTTCCGCAAGGAGGGCAGGCCCGAGGTGTTCCCGGATGCCAGCTACCTCATTCACGGGGAGGACACGCTGTTTGCCACCGAAGCGATGGCTAAGGGCTACACGGTGATGATGACAGCCAACATCATCCTCAAGGAGTTTGAGGGACCCAGTTATTTCGATGCGCAGCGCAAGGCCAACATGCGGATAGCCGCCGAGCGCATCGCAAGCATGTATGCGGACCTCGACTTACGCATGCTCAAGCCTGACGATCCCACAAACAAGACGCTTTACCGCAACAAGTTCTTCGCGCGCTGCTGGCACAAGCCCAAAGGCCAGATTGTGCCGAAACCGTAGGCAAGTAAGGTAGGGGCGGCCTGCACCGCCCCTTTCATAAGTACCCGCCGCAGCTAGGCTACGATACGCCCCATAATCCGTGCATCTCTCGCATATTCGCTAACCGGCCTATCGGCTCGGAAGGAGAGATCGCGCTCCAAACCGATGACAAGCCCCGCGCTGACCTCCTTCAATTCATCCAGGCTCACGTAGCCTAGCTCTGGTTCGCCGAAGCCGAGATCGCAAAGCCCGTACAGTGTGTCGCCGTCAGCATCCATCGCGCAGATCAGCCACGTTGCCGCGCCCGTGGGATTGAATAGCTTTAGCACTGGGCGATGGTCGCGGTCGCGATGGCGTCCATTAGCAAGAAGCAGTTCACGGGTCGCAGCGTCGATCAAGGGCAGCATGGATATCCTCACGGTGATCGCAAGGATCGTGCAGCCAAGGGAGCGCGAGGGCGAGCAAGTCGTCACTGGCAGAGGGTGAGCGTATAACATCATAAAAGCTACATTTTATGATGTTTCGCGCTAAGCCGTTGATCTATCTGCAATCTGCTTTTCGCTCGCCCTGACGCGTCTCTGGCAACATCATTCTTTGCTGCGAAGACGCACAAAGTGTGAGGTTTCAATGAAGCAGGCGCGCGTGCCCACAGAGGCGGAGCTCAAGCGGTTGGTGGCGGTGGTAGGGCAGGGGAGGCATGGCCCTCGGAATCGAGCTGCGCTGATGCTCAGCTACCTGGCGGGCCTACGAGTAGGAGAGATCGCATCGCTTCGGTGGGGCGATCTCCTCGACGGCGAGGGGAGGGTACGTGAGCAGCTCCGGCTGAGTGCGACCGTAACCAAGGGTGGGCACGCGCGTGTGGTTTTCATGAACGCTCGCCTTCAACGCGAGATCGAGCAGTTCCGAGCTAGCCTGTCCGCCCCTCCCAACCTGAGGCAGCCCGTGCTGATCACCCAGAAGCGCACGGCCTTCAGCGCCAACACGCTGTGTCAGCTCATGTGCAAATGGTACAATCAAGCTGGCCTGGACGGTGGATCCAGTCACAGCGGCAGGCGGTGGTTCATCACCCGCCTCGCTCACTCTGGAATCTCGCCGAAGGCCATCATGATGCTGGCCGGTCACCGGCATCTTTCAACCACACAACGCTACATCGACGTCAACGACGAGATGATGCGCGCTGCGGTCGAGGTCCTTTGACAACACTGAGATTATCTATATTATCTTTGGATACTTTACAGCATTTGCGTCAATTTTCTTATTAATTTCTACTTCGGGATCTAAACCGTATTTATCTAGTATCATTAGTGCATATATGATTACATCCGCCGCCTCGGCTGCAACATCGTTTTTGCTGCGTTCCGGATCGAGATCGCCATTGCTGCTCCACTGAAAGAGCTCGAGAAGTTCTGCTGCCTCTATGCTAACTGAAACGGCAAGGTTCTTGGGAGAGTGAAATTTGTCCCATCCTCTTTCGTCGCGAAAACGGCGAAGTCGCGCGATTAAACTGTTCATATCCCAGCCCGCTTCTCGACGCTCGATCCTATCCTCTGCAGCAGATTTATGCTAGCGTGGCTGAATAAGTGTCATAAGGCAGCCCTGTGATGGCTCGCCGTAACAATGCCATCGAGACACACAGTGGCTGACGCGTACCTGAACATCGCGGAACGAATTTTTCAAGTGGTACGACGGCCAATGAGGCCACGTGAGATCATTATCGAGGCTTACGCTGCTGGTCTTTTACCACCTCATCTTCACGGATCACGGCAAGACAAGACACTTCACGCTCGCCTCAGTGAAGATATCTCGTCCAATCCTGATGATAGCCGATTTTTTCGAACTGCGCCCGGCGTATTTTTTCTGGAGGAATTTAGATTAGACCCAACTATCCCGCTCATTTCTAGAGATAAGTTCCTCGCGCCCCGCCGCCGCAAAGAACTGAAAAGAGACTCAGTTTTAATTGTAGACTTAGATTTTACTTCTGACCTTCGACCCGACAAACAAACACTGTCGGTAAGCCGATTACTTGATGTATTGCGGGCAGGTCGATACTCCTATCGATCGGTAGATTATGCCATGCGTAGCGAGTCTTCGATTGTTGTACATAGCTTTGTTGTAGTACATCAGAATGGAATGGTACTTTCCTTTAGGTGCGGAAAGTATTTTCCAAGTACCGATCCGCTTTATGGCACAAGAAGCATAGGAGTCGGAGGCGCCATTTTCCCCGATGACAACGATATGCTCTATCACAGTATGTATGGCATCATCGGAAACGGCATCAACGAGCTTCGTTATGGAATTGGATTGCCCAATCGATTAGCAGAAGTAGCCCGATACACAAATCAGGTTAGGCCATACATTGGTGTTCTTGTACCAGACGCAATACCAAAAGTTGTACATGTCGTGATGGGCTATCAGTGCCCCGATGATTTCTTACCTTCGAAATCTGCTCTCTCGATCAACGACCTCCGGTGGGTTGATGCCATAAATCCTACGAACAACATATCAGATTATGATGCAACATCGAGGATTCTGTTTCAGCAGGACCACGTAAGGGAGCTAATACGCGCGGGCGCCCCTAAGTGACTAGGATAATAGGACGCTATATTGCCGACCCTGAAGCCTACGCTCTTAGGTACGAACTAAGTCTTGGCAGCTCTCCGCGGGTCATAAAGAAAGCGCTGCAGCGGCTCTGCAGCCATTATGAAGCCGGAAAGAAGCTTCGCGACCCAAGTGAGCATCGTCAATTGATGCACAGTCATTTGTGGTCAGCAGATGTTTTGTTGCGCCGTTGGTCCATGAAGGCTCTCGGTCTTATCGCACATCGAGATGATACCCCGAGATTATTGGATCGACTTAGGATCGAAGATGACTTCGAAGCTCAGACGTGGGGCACAGCCGCTTTGATCGCGACTGCGGGCGATCGCAGCATGGCTGAACTTTGCGCGGATGCCGGGGTCGAGCGGAGTACACCATTCTGGCTAGCCGCCCGTCTCTACGCTCCGCATCATTGGATCAACCACCATTGGCAGCCGACAACTGTTTCATTAACGGATGATGAAATTACCTTAAAGTGGGCGATATTTCTAGCTGGATATGATAAAGCTCCCGAGGATATGTTTAGTCCCAGATACGATAACAGGATCTTTCTCGGCGAACTGAACCAGCACGAGTCACCGATGCTTGCCGAATATTCGGTTTGGGCATTGTGGGAAAGGCCTGATCTTGGCTTTCCGGATTTACGTATAGCTCCCGATCAATTCTTGAAAAAACCTGAAAACGCACGGAAGTGGTTATACAGATTACTTCTCCAATCGCCGAATCTGGGCGGTCAGGATCTAGCTATAATCGAGGAGTACCGGACTAAAGAAAAGTCAGCGTCAGCACGCGAAGGACTTGCAGCCGGGCTTGCTGAACGAATGGCTCCTCCCCTTCATAACATTGCTCTTGATTGGTATGACGATGAATCAGATGCATCAGTCCAAGATATTCTTCTGTCATCTATGGCAGCAAAAAGCGATGAAAATAGCGATTTTACAGAGGTGGTTCGGCATCGATTCGTCGAGGCGGGCGCAAAGGGACATCTTCGAAAAAGACTGCTTGCAGCTGCCGAAGGGACCAACTTATACGGGCACTAAGGCAGATCGAATTTCGTGAGCAATTTTCTCAGCAGGATCTGTTGGGATTTGGGCCTGTAACCAAGTTAATCATTCAAGGAGATTACAAACACATGGGCAACACGTTCAACGTCGGCAGGGATCTCAACGCTCAGAACGTAGCCGGAGGCGATATTGTCGCTGAGGCCGTTTCTGCAGTCCAGAGCCTTCCAAAATCCTCGGATCAAGCAATGCTCGATCGAGTGCTTCAATTTGCTTCTTCCGCAGAGATTCCGTCACCCGAGCGCGAAAAGGTTGCTGGTGCAGTCGAAGCTGCGGCCACCAAACCTGGCCCCGAGAGCCGAAAAGGTGTTCTCGCAGCGTTGAAGGGTCTGGGTAGCGTCGTAGGCACTGTGGCCGGATTGGCCGAAATATCTGAGGCTGTGCAGGAATGGCTCTCCTGAACTAGGTTCTGCCTACTTTCTCTACGATGACTCGACTTACGCGGTCGACGGCGCTTTCGTCGGCCGCGTTGATCGATATGTGATTTAATTTCAATTCGTCTATGGCTTTGAGGATCTGAGCTCCAACTTCCTCTCGGAGTTCGGCGCTTTCGTGGTCTGCTGCTGACTGTGCGAAAGGGTGTGTCATCTGTAGATGGACAAGTAAATCAAGATCGGCCGCTCGACATCGAGTAATAACTTCAAATAGCTCAGTTTGTTGGCTTGACGTGACGCGCAGTGATCTAACATAGGCAATAGCGTCAATTATACAGCGGTCAAGGACTATAATACCCGACGGCGCATCCAGCTCCCGCTGAATGTGAATGCTGTAAGCTGCAGCTATACTATCAGGTGTGGCCGCGCTTCCGAACGGTATATTTTTATTTTTGAGCTTTTCACCCAATCCGTCTATCAAATAGATCGGAACATCGATAAGCTGCTCCAGTTGCATCCTCAGATTTGCCGCAAAAGTCGACTTTCCAACACCTTGAGCTCCCGTAACTCCAACGAAAAGTCGATTTTTTGACACGTCGAAGCCGCTGCTGTGGGTCGTAAATCCAGCTTATTCCTATTTCCGCTGGGATCCAACTCCATTTGATAGATTGCTCGACATCAGTGTGGCTTTTACCGTTATCCGTTTCCATGTCGCCGCAGCTTTTTTGAAGAAAGGCATCGGTGACAACGATGCAACTGCAATCCCGACATTGCGCTAGTGTCCTGATTCCTTAGTCTCTCCGGCTTGGAGGGTGCGGAGGCAGAAGCGTTGGATGGCGGCGAGGATATCGTCTGCGGTTTTGGTCCAGCGGAACGGCTTTGGATCGACGTTGTGGGCGTCGATGAAGGCGCGGATGTCGCGCTCGAGCGCCTCGGTCGAGCGATGGACCCCGCGCCGGATTTGCTTGTCGGTCAGGAGCGCGAAAAAGCGCTCGACCTGATTGATCCACGAGGCTCCGGTAGGAGTGAAGTGAACGTGCCAGCGCGGCCGCTTGGCCAGCCAGTCGCGGATCGGCTTGGTCTTGTGGGTGGCGTAGTTGTCCATGACGAGATGAACGTCGAGATCGGCGGGCACGTTGGCCTCGATCTGGTCGAGGAACTTGCGGAACTCGCTGGAGCGGTGCTTCGGGTAGCAGCGGCCGAGGACAGCGCCGGTGGCGATGTCGAGGGCGGCAAACAGTGAGGTCGTGCCGTGACGCGTATAGTCGTGGCTACGGCGCTCGATTTGACCGGGCCGCATCGGCAGGAGGGGCTGGGTCCGGTCCAGCGCCTGGATCTGGGACTTCTCGTCGACACATAGTACCAGCGCCCTGTCAGGGGGGCTGAGGTAGAGCCCGACGATATCGCGCACCTTTTCGACAAACAGCGGATCGGTGGAGAGCTTGAAGGTCTCGCTGCGGTGGGGTTGCAGACCGAAGGCCTGCCAGATGCGATGGATCGTCGAGGGGGCATAGCCCACCGCCTCAGCCATGGAGCGCAGTGACCAGTGGGTCGCGCCGGGCGGCCTCGTCTCCAGCGTCAGGCGAATGGTCTCGGCGATCTCATCGTCGCCGATCGTGCGCGGTGCGCCTGGACGGGGTTCGTCCAGGAGCCCGTCGAGCCTGCGTTCAGCAAAGCGTCGCCGCCACTTCGAGACCGTGTTGGCATCCGCATTGACCGCCGTGCAGATCGCCTTGTTCTCAAGCCCCGAGGCCGCCGCGAGCACGATCCGGGCCCGCCGCGCCAGCGCCTGTCCGGTCTTCTGAGCCCGGGCCAGCGACTCCAGTTCGCGCCGTTCTGGCTCTGTCAGGTCGATGCCAACCGCGGCCTTACCCATCGCGCCGTCTCTCCGATCATCATCTCCATGATCGTAGAAACTTCGCGATCAGGACACTAGCGCGTAGGCAGTGAGCCTCCGGGAATCGCGCCGCTTGCGGTCACGCTCGGGTCCACTCTGGGCGGAGCCGGTCCACCACACGCTCAAGCCGCACCTGGCCGTAGTGCTTGTCGATCATGGCTATCAAGCGACATCCGGAACTGACCTCTTCGCGTCATGAGGATCTGACCCCTATGCTAATTTCACACGCCTAGACGGGTGTGGGTTGGGGGACCGCAGCCGCCTTTTGCAGGAGGCCGCTGCGACGCTTCTCACGAAGCCGGTAGCTGTCGCCGCGGATGGTGACGACGTGGCTGTGGTGCAGCAGCCGATCGAGGATCGCGGTGGCCACCACCGCATCGCCGAACACGCTCCCCCACTCGCCTACCGCTCGGTTCGACGTCACCAGCATCGCGCCCCGCTCGTAGCGGCGGCTGACGAGCTGGAAGAACAGATGCGCGGCATCCGGCTCGAACGGCAGATAGCCGAGCTCGTCGATGATCAGCAGTTTCGGCTTGGCGTAGTGCGTCAGCCGCTCCTCCAACCGACCCTCAGCATGCGCCTTGGCCAGCTGCGCCACGAGCGTCGTGGCCGGGGTGAACAGCACGCCATAGCCGGCCACAATCGCCGCGCGCCCGATCGCCACCGCCAAGTGCGTCTTGCCCACGCCGGGCGGCCCGAGGAACAGCACCGCCTCGCCATTGGCGATGAAGCGGCCGGTGGCGAGTTCACGGATCTGCGCCTTGTCCAGCGAGGGTTGGGCGCCGAAGTCGAAGCCGGTCAGGTCCCGCACGAAGGGGAAGCGAGCCAGACCAAAGGCCATGTCGATGCGGCGCTGGTCACGCCGAGCGACCTCACGCTCGCAGAACAGGGTCAGCGCCTCACGGATCGTCAGCTCGCCCCGGCCGGCCTCGTCGATCAGGCTATCGAGCTGATCGCGCATGGCCGTCAGCTTCAGGCGGTCGAGCAGCAGGGTGAGGTGGTCATGGTCCATCAGAAGCCTCCCCCGGCGACCGCCTCGTACTCGGCCAGCGGCCGCAACAGCGCCGGCGGCATGATGGGCGACGGGTCGAGCCGGTGAGCCGGTCGCTCTCGGCTACCCACAAGCCCGGCCAGATGGGCATCGTCGACGACACGGCCGTGGCGCCCCTTCAACGCGGCGTGCACGGCGACCTCACGTCCGCCGTGGTGGACGCGCACCACCGCTCCGCTCACGGTGACGCGAACCCGCTCGCCGATCAGCCGCCACGGCACCGAGTAGGCGTTGCCGTCGACGCTGACCGCGCAGTCTGCCCCGACCCGGCGCACGAGATCGCGTGCGGCGGAGAACGGCGGCACGCCCGCCAGGGGCTGCAGCGCCCGGGCCTCGTCCCGGGCGAACCGCGCGCCCGGCGCCTCACCGGTCGTGCCGTGCGCGCGCCGGTCGGCCACATCCCGCGTCCAGGCATCGAGATGCGCCTCCAGGGCGGCAAAGCTCGCGAAGCGGTGGCCGGCTACAGCGTTCCTTTTGACGTAGCCAACGCCGCGCTCGTCCTTGCCCTTCGTGCGCGCCCGGTACGGGGCGCAGGCCCGCACCCGGAAGCCCCAATGCCGGGAGAAGGCGTGCAACCGCGGATGCAGGATGACCTCGCGGCTGATCGGGTCATGGTGCAGGACCAGGGCGCGGGCATTGTCGAGCAGCACCTCACGCGGCACACCGCCGAAGGCCTGGAAGGCGCTCTCCAATCCGGCGAACCAGTCCTCCTGCCGCTCGTGGCCGAAGGCGCGCACGTGCAGTCGACGCGAGTAACCGAGCGTCGCAACGAACAGCGAGACCCGGGTTGGCACACCGCCGATCTCGATCCGCCGCTCGCCGAAGTCGATCTGCATCTGCTCGCCTGGCCGCGTCTCGAACCGCACGCTCGCCCGCGCGGCGATCACCAGGTCCCGCCGCAACGGCGCCACAGCCCGTTCCACGGTGCGCAGGCTGACGTGGATGTCCTTCTCGTTGGCGAGGTCCTGGCGCACGACGTCGGCGTTGCCGGCATGCTGCCGGAACCGTTCGGCCAACCAGTCCGTCAAGCCGTCGAGCCGCTTCGATCGTGAAGGCGTTTTAGAGGGGCGCCAATCACCCTGACGGAGCCAGTGCTTGACCGTGTTCTTCGAACAGCCGAGCTCGGTCGCGATCCGCTTGGCACCCCAGCCCAGCGCCTTCAGCCGCACCATCGCCGATACGTCGTCCGGCGTCTTCATCTCGGCCCTCCGCGGATCGTCTGTCCGCTGAAGAGCCTGATCTTCGTTCCTGATCATCTCGACCTCCTCGCTCATCGAGGGGGTCAGGTCCTCATGGCGTCAGGGGGTCAGTTTGCCGTGTCGCCTGACAATGGCGAGCGAGGTCCGGCAGTTCCGAGCCACGTCGAGCACCTCGGCTCCGTTCGCCAGCTGCTCGCTGATGTAGAAGTGCCGGAGCGAGTAGGGGGTTCGCTTTATACCGCGGTGATCCCGCTCCAGGCCCGCAGCTCTTACCAATTCGGTGAAGCCGTTGGCGACCGAGGTGATGCGCTTGCCTTGCTCGCTCGCAAACACCGGGTCAGCATCAGCGGGCTCTCGGCCGAGGCTCCGCTCGAACAGCATCCACAGGGTGTCGAACCACGGGATCGCGGCCTTCTGCGGGATGGCCTTGCCGCTCTTGCCCTTGCCACGCACTTGCAGCCGGATGTCGCGATCATCCACGCTCTTTTTCCTGCCGGCGCGGTAACCTAGCACATCGCCCCAAGTGAGGTTGTACATCTCTGTGGGACGCAGTCCGGAGAACGCACCGATCATCACGTACGCGTGCAGCACGGTGCGATCGCGCCGGGTGTGATCATCCAGCCGCTTGATGCGCCAGCTGCGCCGATCGCTGGCCCGGACCTCCTCGCCGGTGCCATCCATGATGGGGTCCACCAGCCGGCTGAGGCTCACCGCCTCCAGCTTGGCGAACTCGTGTGGCTCGAAGCTCGGCCGCCGGTTGTCAGGCGAACGGCGGGCCTTGATGCTGATATCCGGCGGGGTCTTCAGGTAGCCCTGTCGTGAGGCCCAGCGCAGCAGCGCCCGCAGCACCACGCTCTCCCCGCGTTGGCGGCTCAGAGACGGCGCGGATCGCCGTACAGGCCGGCGCAAGCGGTGTCCGTCGCGCTCGTACTCTATATGCGTGATGAGCTTGCTAGGACCCTCGGTCCAGTAGGTGCGCCGCCACTCCGCGTAGCGCTCCAGATCCGTCTCGGTGACCGCGTCGATGGATTTCTGACCAAAGTAGCCGATGAAGTAGCGGCGAATCACGGCGGGCTCGCTCTTGCCCTGGTCAGCGCGACGTTCACCGCGCTCCACCTCACGCAGGATCTGCGCGATGTAGGCCTCAGCTACGCTCTCGAAGGCGTGCGTCTTGGCCGTGAGCCCCTGCTTGGCCCTGTAGGTGGCCTCGTACCAGATGGCGTCGGCACGCCGTTCGGCTTCCCGCTGGTCGTCGGTGTCCAGGGATCGCTTGAACTGCCCCTGGCCCTTGATGCTGAAGCGCACCTGCCACTTGGTGCTGCCGGCGCGCTGGAACAGCTGGTAGCGCTCGGTTTGGACGTTGCCAGGGGTGCTCACGATGCGGCCCTGTCTGGTTACTGCGGTGCGGATGACTGCGCTAGAAGTGCGCTAGGGTGCTCCGTGAGCCCCCAGCAAACTGTTACGCCTGCACGACAATTTTTTCGGCTGCGCTAGCGCTGTTCTAGGATTTAAAGCCGAAATCCGCAGAGAGCAAGGCAATGAAAAACCCCGCTAAGTGCTTAGCGGGGTTACATAAAATTGGTAGCGAGGGAGGGATTTGAACCCCCGACACAAGGATTATGATTCCTCTGCTCTAACCAGCTGAGCTACCCCGCCACGCGGCACGACCGTCCGCGAGGACGATGCGTGCAGTGGCCGCGGTATAGGAAGAGCGGACGCTCGCTGTCAACGGTTTTGGGTGCGCAAAGCGCGTGTCCGGATCGGGCTCGATCCATGTCCCGCCGATCGCGGACGGGACAGCCCGGCTGTCACCGGAAGTCGACCGTTGCCGATGCGGCGGCCATGTGCGGTCCGTCGAAGCCCGCTAGGTTGACACACGGGCCGCCTGAAGGCCCGTCACATCGCGGAGCGTTCGATGACAGCGCGCACGAACAATCGTCGGAGCATCAGCCTCGCCGCCCTTCTCGTCCTGGGCGTGCCGCTCCTCGCCGGCCCGGCCATCGCGGCGGGCAACGACGCCACCTATCGCGCGGCCCTCACCGGCAGCAGCGAGGTCCCGGCGACCACAGGCGCCGGCACGGGCGACATCACCGCGACCTTCGATCCCGCCGCCAAACGCCTCAGTTGGTCGGGACGATACAGCGGTCTCACCGGCCCGGTCACGGCCGCCCATTTCCATGGTCCGGCCAAGGCCGGTGAGAATGCTGGCGTGCTGGTTCCGGTGACGGCAGCGAGCAGTCCCTTCTCCGGCGAGGCGATCCTCGACGACGCGAAGGCCGCCGATCTCGCTGCGGGCCGCATCTACTTCAACCTTCACACCGCCGCGAACCCGAAGGGTGAGATCCGCGGCCAGCTGGAGCGCGCGCCCTGATCGGGAATGGCGAGAGCCTCGACGTTCCCGATCGCGCCCGGTAGGCGGATCCCATCCTCCTGCCGGAGCTTTCGATGAAGCAGATCGACGCCATCATCGCCTGGACGCCCCTGCGTTGGGCAGAGCTGAAGCCGGAAACCGCCGGGCAGGTCGTCGTCCTGCCCGCACCCGACACGGCGGGCGAGGCGAAGCGCTACATGATGCGCGCCGGCGCCAGCTCGTCCGCCCTGGCCGCCCTGTCGGAAGAGGCGCGCATCGCCCGCCTCTTCATCGACTTCCAGACCCTCGTGGTCCGCGACGGGATCGACCCGCAGGCGGCCCACCGGGCGTTTTTGACGATCGACGAATATCGGTTCCGCATCGCCCCCGACACCGAGGGTGCGGAGTTCGAGGATCCGCCCGAGGAGGATTAGCCTTCTGCCCGCGGCCGGCCGTTGCGTCGTGCTCACGCAAGCGTGAGAATTATGAATGCACACAGGCCGAAGCCGCCCTATCTTCCGCTGGGTCGTGATTTCGTCCGAGGCCGGCCATGCCCGTATCCCGTCGCGCCGTCATCGCCGCAGCGGCCCTCGCCCCGCTCGCAGGGCGACTCGTCACCGCGGCGGAGCCGCTGATCCGCCGCCCGATCCCCTCCACCGGCGAGATGCTTCCGGCCATCGGGATCGGCACGTCCCGACGCTACGAGGTCGAGCCGACGCCCGACGCGGTGGCGCCGCTGAAGGAGGCGGTGAAGACCTTCGTCGCCCTCGGCGGCTCGGTGATCGACACGGCCCCGAGCTACGGGACCGCCGAGGACGTCCTCGGATTGATCCTGGCGGAGCCCGGCCTGCGCCAGAAAGTCTTCCTCGCCAGCAAGGTCGACACGACCGGCCGCGATGCGACGCTGGCGGAGTTCGAGCAGTCGCTCAAGCGGATGAAGGTCGATACACTCGATCTCGTGGCGGTCCACAATCTGATCGACGTGACCAAGAATCTGGCGATTCTGCGGGATCTGAAGGATCGCAAACGCATCCGCTATGTCGGCGTCACGGTCTGGCGCGACAACCAGCTCGACGCGCTCGAAGCCGTCATGAAGCACGAGACGCTCGACTTCATCCAGGTGAACTACGCCATCGACAACCGTGCCGCCGCCGAGCGCGTGATCCCGCTCGCCGCGGACCGCGGCGTGGCGGTGATGACCAACGTGCCGTTCGGCCGCGACCGCCTGTTCAAGGCGGTCCAGGGCAAGGAACTGCCGGCTTTCGCCAGGGACCTCGGCTGCGCGAGCTGGCCGCAGGTCTTCCTGAAATACGTGCTCGGCAATCCGGCCGTGACCTGCCCGATCCCCGGCATGGCGAAGGCCGCCTATGTCGAGGACAACCTCGGCGCCGCGCGGGGCAAGCTCCCGGATGCGGCGCAGCGCAAGCAGATGGAGATGTTCATCGATGCGGTCTGATCTCACCTCGCGCCGCGCGGCGCTCGCCCTCGCGGCCGGACTCGCCGTCGCCGCGGCCATGCCCGCGCTGGCCCAGGACGGCCCGAAAAAGATCCGGATCGGCGTCATCGGGGCCGGAAATATCGGCGGTACGATCGGGACGCTCTGGGTCAAGGACGGCCACGAGGTGATGTTCGCCTCCCGCCACCCGGAGCAGCTGGCGGCGATGGTCTCGGAGCTGGGACCGAACGCCAAGGCCGGCACGCCCGAGGAGGCGATCAAGTTCGGCGATGCCGTGTTCATCGCCGTCCCCTACAAGGCCTATCCGGATCTCGCGAAGGAGATCGGCCCGGCTCTCAACGGCAAAGTCGTCCTCGACGCCGGCAACGCCACGCAGAAGCGCGACGGCGCGCTCTACGACGAGGTCCAGGCCAGTGGGATCGGCGCCACCTCGGCCAAGTACTTTCCCGGCGCCAAACTCGTGCGCGCCTTCAATGCGGCCAACTACAAGGTCTTCGCCAAGGAAGGCGCCGATGGCGGCAAGGGTCGCGCGGGCGGACGGATGGCGATCCCGATCGCCGGGGATGACCCGGAGGCTCTGAAGGTCGCCGAGGGCCTCGTCCGCGACGCCGGCTTCGATCCGGTGGTGGTCGGTCCGCTCAAGGAGGCCGACAAGTTCGCCATGGGCTCCCAGGGCTTCGGTCACGACGTGACCGCGGCGGAGATGCGCCAGAAACTCGGACTGGCGCAGTAGGGGCGTCATCCGATCCGTCGCCACGCCGTGCGGAGGCGACGGGTCGGACCGAGTCTCCGTGAGGGAGGCTTGCCAGAGGGAAAGCCCATTCCGGTGAGATCGGCCCATGTCTGAACCCGCACCCGCCCGCGGCACGCTCGCGCGCCTGATCGACGTTCAGCCCGGCGAGGGTCGGGCGCTGGCGTGGTCCTGGGCCTACATCTTCTCGATCCTGGCCGCCTACTACGTCCTGCGCCCGATCCGGGATCAGATGGGCGTCGCCGGCGGCATCGAAAACCTGCCCTGGCTGTTCACCGCCACCCTGGTGGGCATGCTCGCCCTCAACCTGCCCTTCGCCTACCTGGTGAAGCGGATGCCGCGGGCGCGGTTCGTGCCGATCACCTACCGGTTCTTCGCGGCCAACATCCTGGCCTTCGCGCTGACGCTCTATCTCGCCCCCGCCGAGTGGGGCGTGTGGATCGGCCGGGTGTTCTTCGTCTGGCTGTCGATCTTCAACCTGTTCGTGGTCTCGATCTTCTGGGCGACGATCGTCGACGTGTTCTCGAACGCCCAGGGCAAGCGCCTGTTCGGCTTCATCGCAGCCGGCGCGACGCTCGGCGCCATCGCGGGTTCGGCGACCACCGCGATCCTCGCCAAGAACGTCCCGACCTGGGGCCTGATGCTCTGCGCGGTGGTGCTCCTCGAGATCGCCGTATTCTGCATGCGCGGTCTCGCGGCCCTGTCGACGCAGCTGCACGAGGTGCCGGGCCGCGACCGCAGCGCCGATGACGGGCAGGATCGGACGATCGGCGGCAGCGTGCTCGCCGGCGTCACGCGGACCTTCGCGTCCCCCTACCTGCTCAACATCTCGCTGTTCCTGCTGCTGTTCTCGGTGACCTCGACCTTCCTGTATTTCGAGCAGGCGGGCATCGCCAAGCGGAGCTTCCCGGACCGGGGTGCGCAGACCGCCTTCTTCGCCAGCGTCGACCTCGCGGTGAACGTCCTGACGCTGGGAATCCAGCTGTTCCTCACCGGCCGGATCGTGAATCGCATCGGCGTCGCCCTGACGCTGGCGATCCTGCCGGCCTTCAGCATCCTCGGCTTCGCGGCGCTCGCCGTCTGGCCCACGATCGGCGTGATCGTCGCGTTCCAAGTCCTGCGCCGGGCCGGCAACTTCGCCATCGCGCGACCGGTGCGCGAGGTGCTGTTCACCGTCGTCCCGCGGGAGGATCGCTACAAGGCCAAGAGCTTCATCGACACGGTGGTCTACCGCCTGGGCGACCAAGTCGGCGCATGGTCGTTCACGGGCATCCAGGGCGTCGGATTCGGCAGCGCCGGCGTGGCGGGCGCCGCGATCCCGCTCTCGGTGGCGTGGCTCGTGAACAGCCTCTGGCTCGGGCGCGCACAGGACCGGCGCCGGGACGAGCAGGCGACGGAGCCGGTCGGTGAGTCAGCGCGGCCCATGCCGTTCGGTCGTGGGGCGGCTTCGCCCGGCCGGTGAGCGACGCGGGCCGGCCTACCGGTGCCGCATGAAGTCCCAGACCAGGTAGGCCGGGAACGGCAGCATGATCGCGAAGAAGATCCAGTCGAACATCTGAGGCATCAAGCCATCTCCCGCTCGGCCCCCTCTGGTTCTACCGGCATGGCCGTGTGAAGTTCCGCGCGGCGGCGGCGGTCCGTTAAGAGGCGGTTTACCCTGACGGGCGACGTATCGCGCTCGGTCCGGGCGGGAGAGAGACATGGCGGGACCCGCATGGTCGGCGCCGCGGCGCTGGTGGCGCACCGCCGAGCCCGCGATGGCCGTGCTCGGGCTCCTCGCCGTGACGCCGGCTCCAGTCGCCGCGCAGGAGCCGCTCTACATCCGCATCCGCCCCCTACCGGACGCCGAGGCCGCGCGCGTGGCCCGGGAGATGCTCTGGGCGCGCCGGCAGGCCCATGCCCGTGCGGTGATCGAATCCGTCTGCACCGGCTGCCTCGGTGCCTGGAAACCTGAGACCGTCCCGGCCCCGAGCCCGGCTCCGGCGCCGACGGAGGACCGGATTGCGAACCTCACCGTTCCGATAGGGGTTGAACTGGACCCCGGCTCCGGGGCATCCGACCCGCATCCCGATCCATCGACCTCCGAGAGGCATCCATGACGCAAGCGCATCCGACCAGCGGCGCCGAGCCCGAAGTCGATTGCCCGGTAACCCTCGAGGTCCTGGGCTCCGTCTACCGGGCCGACGATTTCGACCTGCCGCTGATCCTGGAGCAGATCCCGCCGCTGAAGCGCGCGCAGCTGGCCACCTACCTCTATGGCAAGAGCCACATGCACAAGCTCGGGCTGAAGGTCGCCCGCTCCTGCGAGCGCGACGACCTCATCCGCGTGGCGGGCGAGATCGGCTCGGTGATCCACGGACAGGCGCACCTGAAGCCGTCGCGGCCGGCGCCCGAGCCGGCTCCCCAGCTGCGGGCCAAGACTCCGCCCGGCCAGAAGAAGGTGAGCCTCGCCGGCGCCGCCGCGAAGCCCGCGATCAGCCTCGGCGGATCGGCCAAGGTCCGCAACTTCGACTGAGCGCCGACGCGTCGGGTGAGCCGAGACCACGTCGCGCGCCTGACCGGATCGGCCGATTCGGGTCCCGGGTCGCGCCGCGTGGCCCCGGGACGATGCAAGAGCGTATGACCGAGGGGCGGAATCCGGCATTCCGTCGGCGTCAGCGCGTCGGAAGACCGGACAACCCGGACTTGTGCGTTGCACCCGCCCCGGCCTTCGGATAATCGCCCGCGATGAACACCGACCACGACAAGATCCTGATCGTCGATTTCGGCTCTCAGGTGACCCAGCTCATCGCCCGCCGGGTGCGGGAGGAGGGCGTCTACTGCGAGATCGTGCCCTTCACGAAGGCCGAGGCCGCGTTTCGCGAGCAGAAGCCCAAGGGCGTGATCCTCTCCGGCGGCCCCGAATCGGTAACCGTCGAGGCCTCGCCCCGCGCGCCCCAGCTCGTGTTCGATTCGGGGGTCCCGGTCTTCGGCATCTGCTACGGCCAGCAGACCATGGCGGCCCAGCTCGGCGGTGCCGTCGAGGGCGGACACCACGCGGAGTTCGGCCGGGCCGAGGTCGAGATCCTGGCCGATTGCCCCCTGTTCAAGGGCGTCTGGCACAAGGGCGAGAAGTACCCGGTCTGGATGAGCCACGGTGACCGCGTCACCAAGCTGCCGGACGGCTTCACCACCGTGGCGATCTCCAAGAACGCGCCCTTCGCGGCGGTGGCCGACGAGACCCGCAACTATTACGCGGTGCAATTTCACCCGGAAGTGGCACACACCCCCCACGGCGCCCTGCTGATCCGCAACTTCGTGCGCGACGTGGCCGGCTGCTCGGGCGACTGGACCATGGGCGCCTATCGCGAGGAGGCCATCGCCAAGATCCGCGAGCAGGTCGGCTCCGAGAAGGTGATCTGCGGCCTGTCGGGTGGCGTCGATTCCGCCGTGGCGGCCGTGCTGATCCACGAGGCGATCGGCGACCAGCTGACCTGCGTGTTCGTCGACCACGGCCTCCTGCGCCTGGGCGAGGCCGAACAGGTCGTGGCCCTGTTCCGCGACCACTACAACATCCCGCTGGTCCACGTTGAGGCGTCGGGGATGTTCCTCGCGGCCCTTGAGGGCGTCTCGGATCCCGAGGTCAAGCGCAAGACCATCGGTCGCCTGTTCATCGACGTGTTCGAGGCCGAATCGAAGAAGATCGGCGGGGCGAAGTTCCTGGCGCAGGGCACGCTGTATCCGGACGTGATCGAGAGCGTGTCGTTCACGGGCGGCCCGTCCGTGACCATCAAGAGCCACCACAATGTCGGCGGCCTGCCCGAGCGCATGGACATGAAGCTCGTGGAGCCGCTCCGCGAGCTGTTCAAGGACGAGGTCCGGGTCCTCGGCAAGGAACTCGGCCTGCCCGAGGGCTTCGTCGGCCGCCACCCGTTCCCGGGCCCGGGCCTGGCGATCCGCTGCCCCGGCACGATCACCGCCGAGAAGCTGGAGGCCCTGCGCAAGGCCGACGCGATCTACCTCGACGAGATCCGGCAGGCCGGCCTCTACGACACGATCTGGCAGGCCTTCGCGGTGATCCTGCCGGTGAAGACCGTCGGCGTGATGGGCGACGGCCGCACCTACGATCATGTCTGCGCGCTGCGCGCCGTCACGTCGGTGGACGGCATGACCGCCGATTTCTACCCGTTCGACATGGCCTTCCTGGGCCGGGTCGCGACCCGGATCATCAACGAGGTGAAGGGCATCAACCGGGTCACCTACGACATCACCTCGAAGCCCCCGGGCACCATCGAGTGGGAATGAGCAGGCCCGCAGCCGTCATCGCGAGGGCCGCGAGACGATTCTGGGGAGCGTGACGGCAGGCTTCGGGGCGCCCCCGGATCGCTCCGCGTCGCGCGCCGGGACGATGCGGACGCCGTGCCGCAGACCGCGCACCGTCACGGCCCGCAGAGTGCCGGCTCGACCGCCTTCAGCGCCGGCCGGAACGCCGCGAGATGCAGCCCGTCCCGCAGGGCACCGGGCTTGGCGTAGCCGGTGTCGCCGTCGCGCAAGGCCGCGAACGGGTCCGTGAACACGCAGCCGAGCCGGCCGCACAGGTTGCGCAGGCGCTGCGAGTAAATTGCCACCGCGCCGGCATCGACGAGCTTGCCGAGCTCACGCCCGACCGGGGGGAGGGCCGTCACCACGACGCGCGGGCTCAAGGTCTGGAGCCGCTTGATGATCGCCTCTGCGGCGGCTTCGAACTGCGCCGTCGGCCTGTCCAGCCGCGGGTTGTTCTTCACGAGGATGTCGTTGGTCCCGATCGTCAGCGCGGCGAGCCGGGGAGGGACCTTGAAGGTCAGGCGCGCGAGGTGGTCCGCATAGCTGGCCGCGGTCGAGCCGCTGATCCCGCCGTTGAGGAAGTCGAGGCCGCAGGGCCGCTGGCTGCCGGGCTGCAGTTCCACCTGGGAATCGCCGGCCCAGAACACGTAATCCGGCGGCGCCTCGTCGAGGCTGACCTGCACGGCGATCAGGCGCATCTCCGCGTAGGCCCGCGCATCGGCGGCCGGCCTATGCAGGCGCCACCCGGCGAAACCGCCGATCGCCAGCAGGGCGAGCCCACCGAGGATGAGAAGGGCGACGCGCCTCACGGCTCGGCCCCGGCCCGGTCGACCTGCGCGTCCAGCCGCGCATCCGTGGAGGCGTAGTAGGGTTTAATGTCGAGGAGCGGCGTGCCGTCGAGGCAGTCGAGCCCGCGCACGCGGAGCGTGTCGCCGTCGCGGCCGAGCAGTTCCACCACCGACAGGGCGATCGGGTTGGGACGGGCGGGCGAGCGCAGGGAGAAGGTGCCGCGGGGACCGTCGGCGTGGCGCGGGCGCTGGATCACGAGGCCGCGGGTCGCCCGGTCCATCCAGTAGAGTAGGATCAGGTGCGTGCAGCCCGTGACGTTGCGCAGGCCGGGGACGTAGGCCGGATCGACCTCCACGGTGCAGACCGCATCGGTCTGCAGGCCATTCTTCGGACAGTCGGATCGCGCCTGCCAGGGCGTGCGCAGCCGGCCGATGAAGTGGAGCCCCGCATCGAAGGTCGTGGGCAATTCTGCCCTCACTTCGCCGGGACGGGTTCCGAACTCATCCGCGTCCATGCCGCCTCGCTCCGCGCCGGCGGGCTTGTCGGCCATGTGCCCGCGGCCCGCAACCCCGCATCTCGCCCCCGGATGGTGCGGGGTGTAGATCCGGCAGCAGGAACGGAGGCGACATGATCGAGCGGGAATTGCGGCCGATGCAGGCGGTGGCCGATGCCGGGACCGCCGTCGACCGGCTGGTCGAGCTCTACGACGACGCGGCCGGCGCCCTGCGAAATGCCCTGGAGCGCTACCTCGCCGGGGGGCCGCCGCCGGACGCCACCGAGCGGCTCGCCTTCCGCTACCCGGAGCTGCGGATCAGCTATCGCCCGGACGGGCCGCTGCCGCGCGTCCGGCGCGCCACCGCCAAGCTCCAGGCGGCCGGGACCTACGCCACGACGGTGACGCATCCGGCGTTCTTCCGGACCTACCTGACCCGTCAGCTGGAGCCGCTGATCGCGGATTACGGCATCGCCATCGAAGTCGGGCTGAGCGCGCAGGAGATCCCCTATCCCTACGTGCTGGAAGCCGGGCTCGACGCGGGCGGCCGGGCGGTCGACGGCGCGGATCTCGCCACCTACTTCCCGGTCCCGCTCCTGTCGCTCGTCGGCGACGAGATCGCCGACGGGACCTTCGACCAGGTGGCGGGCGAGCCGCTGCCCCTGGCGCTGTTCGACGGCGTGCGGGTCGATTACTCCCTCCGGCGGCTGGTCCATTACACCGGCTGCGACTGGCGCGACGTCCAGCCCTGGATCCTGCTCACCAACTACCACCGCTACGTCGACCAGTTCGTCCGCCACGGCCTGGAGCGGCTGGCCTCGGGCGCGGAGGGGTTCGAGCGGCTGGTCCTGCCGGGCGGAGTCTCCGTGAGCCGCGCCGAGGCCGCCGAGGCCGACCCCGCCGCGGTGATCGCCGCCTCGCCCTGGCACCGGCATCAGATGCCGGCCTACCATTTGGTGGCGCGCGACGCCGACGGGACCCAGCAGGGCACGACGCTGGTCAATATCGGCGTCGGCCCCTCGAACGCGAAGACGATCACCGACCATCTCGCCGTGCTGCGCCCGGATTGCTGGCTGATGGTCGGCCATTGCGGCGGCCTGCGGCAGTCGCAGACCATCGGCGACTATGTGCTGGCGCACGCCTATCTCCGCCGCGACCGGATCCTCGACGAGCTCGTGCCGCCGGACGTCCCGGTCCCGGCGCTGGCCGAGGTGCAGGTCGCGCTCCAGAGCGCCGCCGCCTCTGTGACGGGCGAGCAGGCCGATGCCCTGAAGCGGCGCCTGCGCACCGGCACGGTGGTGACCTATGACGACCGCAACTGGGAGCTGCGCTTCAGCCAGGAGCGGCGGCGGATCAACCAGTCCCGCGCGATCGCGGTCGACATGGAGAGCGGCACCGTCGCCGCGCAGGGTTTCCGCCTCCGCGTACCCTACGGCGCGCTGCTCTGCGTCTCCGACAAGCCGCTCCACGGCGAGATCAAGCTGCCGGGCGCCGCCAATGCCTTCTACGACCGGGCCGTCTCGGAGCATCTCCAGGTGGGATTGGCGGCACTCGACGTGCTGCGCGCCGACCGGCACGGTCTCCACTCGCGCAAGCTGCGCAGCTTCGATGAGCCTCCGTTCAGGTGAGGGGCGCCCGGCGCGGTCTTCATCCGGTCCGCGCCCGAGGACGGCTCTCGCGACGGACTGCCACGTCGCCCCAAATACTCAAGCTTGGATATCGCGGCGTTTTGAAGTGTTGGGAGATTAATACACCTCGCTTCAAGCTGAGATTTCCCATGACTCGTATCGCACTTGTTTCGACCGCTCTTCTGGCAGCGGTCGCTTTCGCTCCGACCGGTGCGGATGCGCGCGGCTTCGGCGGGGGTGGCTTCCACGGCGGAGGCTTCGGCGGTGGCGGATTTCACGGCGGCGGGTTCGGCGGCGGCTTCCGCGGTGGCAGCGTGGGCGGCGGATCGTTCCGGAACGGCGGCTTCGGCGGCGGTGCCTTTCAGAACGGCGGCGTCGGTGGGGCGCGGGTCGGCGGCCTGGGTGGTGGCTTCCGGGGCGCGGGGCTCGGCGCTGCCGGCGTGGCCGGAGCCGGCGGGCTTCGGGGCGGCGGCCTCCGGACCGGCGGATTCCACGATGCCGGCCGGTATGGCGGGATCGGGAACCGCGGGATTGTCGGGCGTGGCTACGCCGACCGCGGTTACTACGGCCGGCGCTATGGCCGCGGCGTCGGCTACGGCCTTGCGGGGGTCGGGCTCGGCCTCGGGGTCGGCTACGGCCTGAGCGGCCTCGACTACGGGTACGACAATTGTGCCGACACGTACGGCTACGGGGCTTACGACCCGGCCGCCTGCAACGGCTACTACGGCTACGGCTACTGAGCCACGCGAAGCGGGTCCCCAGACGCCCTTTGAGACAGCACCGCGCCCGGCCGGCTCTCGGCCGGGCGTCCGCGTTCGTAAGCAGGCCGGCGCGGCCCATCGCACCGAGAGCCTTCGCGGTTGGCGAAGGCTCGCTCAACAACTCCCGAATTGCGAACCGTTCCAATACGACGAGGATGCCGCCTCCGGCGTAGCGTGGTGCGGGGACGATCGCGGTGAGCGGGGAGGGGTCGATTGCGGCGACGGCGGCACTGCTCTTGGCGTGCATGAGCCTCTGGGCGACCGCCCTGCTGCCCGAGATCGTCACGGCGCTCGCCTTCTTCGGACTGGCGATGCTGCTGCGGCTCGGCTCCGCCGCGACGGTGTTCTCCGGCCTCTCGTCCTCCGCCTTCTGGCTGGTCCTGTCCGGCCTGGTGGTGGGGCAGGGCATGACCCGGACGGGCCTCGGCGCCCGCATGGCGCGGAGCCTCGCCCTGCGCCTCTCGGGCTCCTACGGCCACTTCATCACCGGGCTGGTGGCGCTGAGCTTCCTCATCGCCTTCGTCATGCCGTCGAATCTGGGCCGCATCGCCCTGATGATCCCCGTGACCCTGGCGCTCTGCGACGCCTTCGGCCTCGCGGTCGGCCGCCCGGGACGGACGGGCGCGGTGCTGGCGGTCGGCATCGCCACGCCGATCCTGTCGGCAGCGATCCTGCCCGCCAACGTGCCGAACCTCGTCATGGCCGGCTCGGCGGAACACCTGCTCGGGCTGCAGCTCTCTTACCTGTCCTACTTCGTCCTGCACGCCCCGGTCCTGGCCGCGGTCAAGGGCGTCCTGCTGGTGGCTCTCATCGTCCGGCTGTTTCCGGACGACCTCGGCCCGACCGCGCCGACCCTGCCGGTGCTGCCGCCGCTCTCCGCGCCCGAGCGGCGCCTCGCGGTGATCCTCGCCTGCACGCTGGTCCTCTGGATGACCGACGCCCTGCACGGGCTCGCCCCCGCCTGGGTCGGCCTCGCCGCCGCGGTGGTCTGCCTGCTGCCGCGGATCGGGGTGCTGCCGCCCGAAGCGTTCCAGCAGGTCAACCTGCGGACCTGCTTCTACATCGCGGCGCTGCTCGGTCTGGTCGCCCTGGTCAACGAGACCGGTCTGGGCGGGCGTCTCGGCCATCTGCTCCTGGCGGTCGCGCCCCTGGCGCACGACGCGCCGACACAGAACTTCGCGGTGCTCACCGGCATGGCGACGGTGCTGACCCTGCTCGTCACCGCCAACGGCGCGCCGGCCCTCTACACGGCCCTGGCGGGCGAGATGACGGAGGCGAGCGGCCTGTCATCCCTCGCGGTCGTCTCCCTGCAGGTGATCGGCTACTCGACCATCTTCTTCCCTTACCAAGCGCCCCCGATCGTGTTCGCCAGCGAGCTCGGGGGCGTCCGCCTCGGGGACGCGACGCGCCTCACCGTGAGCTTCGGCCTCCTGTCGTTGCTGGTGGCCGCGCCCCTCGACTATGCGTGGTGGCGACTGCTGGGGCAGCTGAGGTGACAGAATCGGCAAAGTGTCGCCCCAGACGGCACATTGCGCCGCACCATGGCGGATTGCGGGTTGCCCGCTCAGCCACTAGCGCTACCAGATTAGAGACGGTCCAGTTCGCAGCTGCGAGGCTTCAACCCGATGGCACCCACCGCCCGCCCGACAGTGGCACAGCCGCTATCGCCCCATCTCCAGATCTATCGCTGGACCTGGACGATGGCGATGTCGGTGTTTCACCGTATCACCGGCACCGCGCTCTATGGCGGGACTGCACTGGTCGCCATCTGGCTCGTGGCTCTGGCTTCCGGACCGGTCGGCTACTCTTACGTGGCCGGCTTCTTCGGCTCGCTGTTCGGGCGCCTGATCCTGTTCGTCTATACGTGGGTGCTGATGCACCACATGCTGGGCGGCATCCGGCACCTGATCTGGGACACGGGCGTGGGCTTCGATCGGGAGAAGCGCCTGTCGATGGCCCGGCTGACCCTGATCGGCTCGGTCGCGCTCACCCTCGTCATCTGGGCGGTCGCCCTTCTGGTCCGCTGAGGAGGCCCACATGGCTCAGAAAGAGGTCCGGCAGGACACGCGCGTCTCGATCCGCACCCCCCGCGCCCGGGTCCGCGGCCTCGGCGTCGCGCACCACGGGGCCGGCCACTGGTGGCTGCAGCGGCTGACCGCCATCGCCAACGTCGTGCTGATGCTGAGCTTCGTGGTGATCGTCGCCAAGATGTCGGGCCGCGGCTTTGCGGAGGCGCGGCTCCTCGTCGCGACCCCCCTGGTGTCAATTCTCCTGATCCTGGCGCTGCTGTCGGTTACGATCCACATGCGTCTCGGCATGCAGGTGATCATCGAGGACTACGTGCACGCCCCGGCCATGAAGATTGCGGCGGTTCTCGCCAACAACGCCTACGCGGTCGTCGTGGCCGTGGCCTGCCTCTACGCGGTGCTGCGCATCGGCTTCGGACAGCCGGCCTGAACCCCGCCAACCCCTATTTCGAGGAGCCGAACATGGCCGCCAACGGCACAAACGGCAGCGGGCCTGCCTACACCATTCACGATCACGCCTTCGACGTGGTGATCGTCGGCGCGGGCGGCGCCGGCCTGCGTGCCACGGTCGGCTGCTCGGAAGCCGGCCTGCGCACCGCCTGCATCACCAAGGTGTTCCCGACCCGCTCGCACACCGTGGCGGCGCAGGGCGGCATCTCGGCGTCCCTCGGCAACATGGGCCCGGACGACTGGCGCTGGCACATGTACGACACCGTGAAGGGGTCGGACTGGCTCGGCGACCAGGACGCCATCGAGTACCTCGTGCGCAACGCGCCCGCCGCCGTCTACGAGCTGGAGCACTGGGGCGTGCCGTTCTCCCGCACGGAGGAAGGCAAGATCTACCAGCGCCCGTTCGGCGGCATGACCACCGATTACGGCAAGGGCACCGCCCAGCGCACCTGCGCGGCGGCCGACCGCACCGGCCACGCCATGCTGCACACCCTCTACGGGCAGGCGGTGAAGAACCAGACCGACTTCTTCATCGAGTATTTCGCCCTCGACCTGATCATGGACGAGGAGGGCCGCTGCCGCGGCGTCATCGCCCTCGACCAGGCCACCGGCGAGATCCACCGGTTCCGCGCCCAGATGACCATCCTGGCGACCGGCGGCTACGGACGCGCCTATTTCTCGGCGACCTCCGCGCATACCTGCACGGGCGACGGCAACGCCATGGTGCTGCGCGCCGGCCTGCCGCTGCAGGACATGGAGTTCGTGCAGTTCCACCCGACCGGCATCTACGGCGCGGGCTGCCTGATCACGGAAGGCTCCCGGGGTGAGGGCGGCTATCTGACGAATTCCGAGGGCGAGCGCTTCATGGAGCGCTACGCACCGTCGGCCAAGGACCTCGCCTCGCGCGACGTGGTCTCGCGCTCCATGACCATGGAGATCCGGGACGGCCGCGGCGTCGGCAAGAACAAGGACCACATCTACCTGCACCTCGACCACCTGGATCCGAAGATCCTGCACGAGCGCCTGCCGGGCATCTCGGAATCCGCGCGGATCTTCGCCGGTGTCGACGTGACCAAGGAGCCGATCCCGGTCATCCCGACCGTCCATTACAACATGGGCGGCATCCCCACGAACTATCACGGCGAGGTGCTGACGCTGCGCGACGGCAACCCCGACACCGTGGTTCCGGGCCTGATGGCCATCGGCGAAGCAGCCTGCGTCTCCGTCCACGGCGCCAACCGCCTGGGCTCGAACTCGCTGATCGATCTCGTGGTGTTCGGCCGCGCCGCCGGCAAGCGCTGCGCCGAGATCGTCGAGCCGAACGGCCGCGCCATGGAACTGCCGAAGGGGGCCACCGACAAGGCCCTCGAGCGCCTCGACCGGTTCCGCTACGCCAATGGCGCGACGCCGACCGCGGAACTCCGCGCCGAGATGCAGAAGACGATGCAGAACAATTGCGCCGTGTTCCGCACCGGCGAGGTTCTGGAGGAGGGCAAGGGCCTGATCCACAAGGTCTGGAACGCCGCCGCCGACGTGAAGGTCACCGACCGGTCGCTGGTCTGGAACACCGACCTCTTGGAGACCCTGGAGTTCGACAACCTGATCGGCCAGGCGGTGGTCACGATGGAATCGGCCGCCAACCGCACGGAATCCCGCGGCGCCCATGCCCGCGAGGACTTCCCGGACCGCGACGACAAGGACTGGATGAAGCACACGCTGTCCTGGCTCGACGAGGGCCGGCACCAGGTGAACATCGATTACCGTCCGGTGCACACCTACACGATGTCCAATGAGATCCAGTACATCGAGCCGAAGGCCCGCGTGTACTGATACGAACCTCTGCTCAACGACTGCGGCGGCGGGGCTTCTGCCCCGGCCGCCACGTCCTGCTCTAGCGGAAGCCGTCGAGAACCATGGCCCAGTTCAACCTTCCGAAGAATTCCCAGATCACGCAGGGCAAGTCCTGGCCGGCGCCTCCCGGCGCCAGGAACCTGCAGACCTTCAAGATCTACCGCTGGAACCCGGATGACGGGGCCAACCCGCGGATCGACACCTATCAGGTCGATCGCGAGGATTGCGGGCCGATGGTCCTCGATGCGCTCCTGTGGATCAAGAACAAGGTCGACTCGACGCTGGTCTTCCGCCGCTCCTGCCGCGAGGGCATCTGCGGCTCCTGCGCGATGAACATCGAGGGCCAGAACGCGCTCGCCTGCACGTTGGGCATCGACGAGTGCAAGAGCCCCGACAACGCCCTGCCGGTCATGACCCGCAAGGACAAGGACGGGGCGATCCGGATCTATCCGCTGCCGCACATGCCGGTCCTGAAGGACCTCGTGCCGGACCTCACGAATTTCTACGCCCAGCACGCCGCCATCGAGCCCTGGCTGCAGACCGAGACGCCGGCCCCGGAGAAGGAGTGGCGCCAGACTCCGGAGGACCGCTCCCGCCTCGACGGTCTGTACGAGTGCATCCTCTGCGCGTGCTGCACCACCTCGTGCCCGAGCTACTGGTGGAACGGCGACAAGTTCCTCGGCCCGGCAGCCCTGCTGCAGGCCTATCGCTGGCTGATCGACTCGCGCGACGAGAACACGGGCCACCGCCTCGACGGGCTGCACGACCCGTTCCGGCTGTACCGCTGCCACACGATCATGAACTGCGCCAACACCTGCCCGAAGAGCCTGAACCCGGCCAAGGCCATTGCCGAAATCAAGAAGATGATGGTGGAGCGCACGCTCTGATTGCAGAGCCGGGCCACGTATTGAGGCCTGAAGGCCACACTGGGCCGAAAAGCCCGGCTCTCCGCAGCGGAGTCGTCTGAGCTTGAGAGGGCCGCCTTGCGGTCAGCGCAATTGGCACGGAGTCAGGGGCAAGCGCGTACGCGCCTCCAAGCCTGACCCAAAGTGGACCGATGCTGCGCCCGAGCCTGTCGACGTTCGCCGTTCTCTGCCTGGGCGCCAGCCTCGGCGCCTGTGCCTCGAGCCGCCTGGATGGGCCGCGGACGCGGGCGCCGTCGCCGCAGGCCTCCCTGGACACGGTGCCGGCCATGCCGTCGGGCACCGTGACCGCAGCCCCCCTGGCGCCTCCGCCCGGCGTGGCCGCGAGCCCCGACGCGCCGACCCCGCCCGGTGCGCAGGCGGCCGCGCCGCCCGCCGGTCCGACGGTGATCGCCGAGCCGGTCGCCCCGCCGGCGCCGCCGCCGCCGGTCGCCACCGGCGGCCGCTCCTCCGTGGTCGGAAGCTGGGATGCCCGCGACGCCACCGGAGCGAATTGCAAGGTGACGCTTTCGAGCACGCCGGCCCTCGACCTCTACAGGGCGACGGCGACGGGCTGCCCCAACAAGGATCTGGCCCGGGTCTCGGCCTGGGACTTCCGCGACGGGGAAGTCTACCTCTACCAGCCGGGCGGCTCCGTGGCGGCGCGGCTGCGCCAGGGCGGCGGCGGCCTAGAAGGCGCCCTGACCAAGTCGGGCGCCGCGCTGGCCCTGAACCGCTGAGACACCGCGGCGGCGCGACCACTCCGCACGGTTGGCGCGGGGCCGGTCGCGCTTACATGAGGGGCTCCCGCCGCGTCACGCCCCCGTAGACATGTTCCTCGATTGGCTCGAACGCCGCGTCGACCCCTTCGCGCCCTTCGACGAGGCGCGGATGCCGCCGCGGTCGATCCTCGGCTTTGCCTGGTTCTACCTGCGCCCGATCCGCGCCGCCCTGGCGGCCCTGTTCGTCATCGCGGTGATCGCCGGCACGGTCGAGGCGTCCCTCTACCTCGTGATGCGCTGGTTCATCGACCTGCTCGGCTCGGCCGATCGGGCGACGGTGCTGTCGGACCACGCGGTCGAACTCGGCCTCGTGGTCGTTCTCATCGCGGTGGTGCGTCCGCTGTCGATCTGGGCGCACGAGGTGCTGTCCAACCAGCTCATCGTGCCGCAATCGACCAGCCAGATCCGCTGGCGGGCGCATCTCTACACCCTCGGGCACGCGCTCTCGTATTTCCAGGGCGACTTCTCCGGCCGTCTGGCCAACCGCGTCGTCCAGGTGGGCCCGGCGGTGCGGGAACTCGCGGTCGTCTTCATCGACACGCTCCTCTACGTGGCGATCTACGCGATCACGGCGGTCGGGCTGTTCAGCGCGATCTCGCCGTGGCTCGCCGTCCCGGTGCTGCTCTGGATCGCCGCCTACGCGGCCCTGACCGCGTGGTTCGTGCCCCGGGCCCGGGCGCGCTCGCACAAGACCGCCGACACCCGCTCGACGCTCATCGGCCGGATCGTCGACAGCTACACCAACATCCTGACGGTCAAGCTCTTCGCCCGCGACCGCGAGGAGCGGGCCGCGGTGCAGGACGCGGTGGACGTCCACACGGCCGCCTATCTTCACCAGTTCCGGCTGGTGACCCTGACCACCAGCCTGCTTGGACTCCTCAACAGCACGCTCCTGATCGCCACCGGTGCCGCGTGCCTCATCCTGTGGCGCGACGGCGGCATGACCACCGGCGAGGCGTCGGCGGGTCTCGCCCTCGTGCTGCGCCTGATCGCCATGTCGGGCTGGGTCATGCAGACCGTGCGCGGTGTCTTCGAGAATGTCGGCGTGGTCCAGGAGAGCATGCAGACGATGGCCCGGCCGCACGCCCTGGTCGACGTGCCGGACGCGCAGTCCCTCGTCGTAACCGGCGGCGAGATCCGATTCGAGGAAGTCGGCTTCCATTACGGACGCGGCGACGCCACGGTCATCGAGGATTTCTCCCTGACGATCCGCCCCGGCGAGAAGGTCGGGCTGGTCGGCGTCAGCGGCGCGGGCAAGTCGACGCTGGCGGGTCTGCTCCTACGCCTCTACGACGTTGAGAGCGGGCGCATCCTGGTGGACGGCCAGGACATCGCCGCGGTGACTCAGCAATCGCTGCGCGAAGCCATCGCGATGGTCAGCCAGGACACGTCGCTCTTGCACCGCTCCATCCGCGACAACATCGCCTATGGCCGCCCCGACGCCAGCCAGGCGGAGATCGAGCGGGCGGCCCGGCTGGCGCATGCGGACGCGTTCATCGCCGATCTCGTCGATCACAAGGGGCGGCGGGGCTACGACGCCCAGGTCGGCGAGCGCGGCGTCAAACTCTCCGGCGGGCAGCGGCAGCGGATCGCCATCGCCCGCGTCATGCTGAAGGACGCCCCGATCCTGATTCTCGACGAGGCGACCTCGGCCCTCGACAGCCAGGTCGAGGCGGCGATTCAGGACTCCCTCGACACCCTGATGGCCGGCAAGACCGTGCTGGCCATCGCGCACCGCCTGTCGACCATCGCGGCCCTCGACCGGCTCGTCGTCATCGACCGCGGCCGGATCATCGAGGAGGGGACCCACGCCGAGCTTGTTGCGCGCGGTGGCGTCTATGCCGGATTGTGGTCGCGCCAATCCGGCGGCTTCCTGGACGACGGGACGGCCCGATACGACAGCGCCGTCGCGTGAGCGCCGCACCGGCAGCGTTACCGGCAACATACCGCGACGATCGCGGGTCGACCTTATCGCCGCGCCGCACACAGCGGCTTGACTCGGGGGCGTCAGACAGTCTCATTGCTCAGATTAGAACCATAATGCTTTGTTCCTGGATCGAGCCGGGACGAGGGCACCTGCGGCCCTGACGCCGACGCATGGAGTTCCGAACCTTGGCGAACACATCAGCCGCCGCTCCCGCGGCCTCTGGTCATGAGGGCAGCCGCCGTGACTTTCTCTTCCTGGCGACCGGCGCCGGGCTGGCGGTCGGGGCCGCAGCCGCGGCTTGGCCGCTGATCTCTTCCATGGCGCCCGATGCGGACACGATCGCCGCCGGGGCGCCGATCGAAGTCGATCTGACGCCGATCCAGGACGGCCAGATCGTCAACGTCTTCTGGCGCGGCAAACTGATCTTCGTGCGCAAGCTCACCGCCAAGGAGGTGGGCGACATGAAGGCGGTCCCGCTCTCGGCGATGATCGACCCGGCCGCCTTCCCGACGCGGGTCAAGAACGGCCACGACCAGTGGCTGGTGGTCTACGGCAACTGCACGCATCTCGGCTGCGTGCCGATCGGCCACCAGGGCAATTTCGAGGGCTGGGCCTGCCCGTGCCACGGCTCGCAATTCGACGCGGTGGGCCGCGTGCGCCATGGACCCGCGCCCATCAACCTGCCGATCCCGCCCTACGCCTTCGAGACGGACACCAAGATCCGGATCGGCGAAGGCGGCAAGGAAGCGGCCTGAGGAGGACGGAAGCATGAGCGGAACGGCCAGCACCTACGTCCCCAAGAGCCGCGTAGCCAAATGGTTCGAAGCGCGCCTGCCCATCGCCGGGCTGGTGCACTCGTCCTTCATTGCCTACCCGGTTCCGCGGAACCTCAACTACTTCTGGACCTTCGGGGCGATCCTCGCCGCCTTCCTGGGCATCCAGATCGTCACCGGCGTCTGGCTGGCGATGCACTATGAGCCTTCGGCGACGGGTGCCTTCACCTCCGTCGAGAAGATCATGCGCGATGTGAACTACGGATGGCTGCTGCGCTACGCGCATGCCAACGGCGCCTCGATGTTCTTCGTGGCCGTCTACGTCCACATGTTCCGGGCGCTTTATTACGGGTCATACAAGGCCCCGCGCGAGGTGCTCTACATCCTCGGCGTCGTCATCTACCTGCTGATGATGGCCACGGCCTTCCTGGGCTACACGCTGCCCTGGGGCCAGATGAGCTTCTGGGGCGCGACCGTCATCACCAACATCCTGGCGGCGATCCCGGTGGTCGGCGACACGATCCAGACCCTGCTCTGGGGCGGCTACTCGGTGGGCAACCCGACCGTGAACCGCTTCTTCTCGCTGCACTACCTGCTGCCGTGGATGATCGCCGGCGTGGTCGTGCTGCACGTGTGGGCGCTGCACGTCACCGGCCAGAACAACCCGGCCGGGATCCCGATCAAGTCGGGCAAGGACGCGGTGCCGTTCACGCCCTACGCGACGATCAAGGACGTCTTCGCCACCTGCGTGTTCATGATCCTGTTCGCCTGGTTCCTGTTCTACCAGCCGAACTTCCTCGGCCACGCCGACAACTACATCCAGGCGAACCCGGCCGTGACGCCGGCGCACATCGTGCCCGAATGGTACTTCCTGCCGTTCTACGCGATCCTGCGTGCGGTCCCGAGCAAGCTCGGCGGCGTCATCCTGATGTTCTCGGCGGTGATCATCCTGGCCTTCGCGCCGTGGCTCGACACGTCGCGGATCCGCTCGTGCAACTACCGGCCGCTCTACCGCCAGTTCTTCTGGGTGTTCATCGGCGCGACCTTGCTGCTCGGCTGGCTCGGCTCGCAGCCGCCGGAGGGGGGCTACGTGCTGGCCGCTCAGGTCTGCACCATTTACTACTTCGCGCACTTCCTGATCGTCATGCCGCTCTGCGGCCTGTTCGAGACGCCGAAGAAGCTGCCGGGCTCGATCCTCGAGAGCGTGACCGGGCCGGGCAAGCAGGTGAGCGGATCCGGCATGCCGGCGGGCGCTGCCGCCGCTCCGACCACCAAAGGCTGACGGGCTGACGACAGGACCATGATGATGACCCGCGTCCTCTCGACGACCGCCGCGGCCGCCCTGGCGGCCCTTCTGATCGGCGCCGTGCCGGTCTCCGCCCAGGAGGGGCATGGCGGGCCGATCCCGGCCCGCGTGAACTGGAGCTTCGCCGGCGTGTTCGGCCGCTTCGACACCGCGCAGCTGCAGCGCGGCTTCCAGGTCTACAAGGAGGTCTGCTCCGCCTGCCACTCGATGAAGCTGGTCTCCTTCCGCAACCTCGCCCAGGAGGGCGGACCGGACTTCACCGCCGGGCAGGTGAAGGCCCTCGCGGCGACCTACCAGGTGAAGGACGGCCCGAACGATGCCGGCGAGATGTTCGAGCGGCCCGGCCGGCCCGCCGACACCTTCCCGCCGCCTTTCCCGAACGATCAGGCGGCAGCGGCGGCCAACGGCGGCAAGGCCCCGCCGGACTTCTCGGTCATCGCCAAGGCGCGGACCTTCTCCCGGGGCTCGCTCTACTTCCTGACCGACTGGCTGCCCTTCGTGGGCTACTCGGAGCAGGGCCCCGACTACATCCACGCCCTGCTCAACGGCTACGAGGAGCCCCCGAAGGACTTCGCCCTGCCGGAGGGTGGCCACTACAACAAGTACTATCCCGGCCACATCATCGCGATGCCGCCGCCGATCACCGACGGGCAGGTCTCCTACCCGAAGAACGATCAGGGCCAGCCGGTCGTGCCCGAGACGGTCGATCAATACGGCAAGGACGTCTCGGCCTTCCTGATGTGGGCGGCCGAGCCGCACATGATGGACCGCAAGGCCCTGGGCTTCCGGGTGATCCTGTTCCTCATCATCCTGTCGGCGCTGCTCTACTACGTGAAGAAGAAGATCTGGGCCGATGTCGGCGGCGAGGTGCACGGCCTCCAGCCGGAGCTGCACAAGACCTACTGAGGCGCGCTGCCGCGATCGACGAGACAGATGGGCTCCCGAAAGGGGGCCCATCTTTTTTGGGCTGGATCGCCATGTTAACCCGTGGCCACCGCGACGATCGGCTGGACGGAAGCGGGTTGAACCATCCCTCAACCTCATCCTGAGGTGCTGCGCAGCAGCCTCGAAGGACGGTTCCAGAGATCGCTGCGAATTCTGGAGCCCTCCTTCGAGGCCTCCGCTTCGCTCCGACACCTCAGGATGAGGTGGCGGATGGATCAGGCGGCCGTTATGTGCTGCGCGACCAGGGGAATACCTTCATGACGGCAGCGGTCCTCGGAGTGATGGGCGGGTCCGGCGTCTACGACCTGCCGGGTCTCGAGGATGTGCGCGAAGAGCGCGTGGCGTCGCCCTGGGGCGAGCCCTCGGACGCCCTGCGCATCGGGCGGATCGGCGAGACCAAGGTCGTGTTCCTGGCCCGGCACGGGCGGGGACACCGGCTCTCGCCGTCGGGCATCAACTACCGCGCCAATATCGACGTCCTGAAGCGGGCCGGGGTCACCGACCTCGTCGCCCTCTCGGCCTGCGGCTCGTTCCGCGAGGAGCTGCCGCCGGGCCTCTTCGTGCTCGTCGACCAGTTCGTCGACCGCACCCACGGGCGCGCCACCTCGTTCTTCGGCGACGGCTGCGTCGCCCACGTGTCCCTCGCCCATCCGGTCGGTCCGGGGCTGCAGGCGCGGATCGCCATCGCCGCGAAGGCCGAGGACATCGCGGTGCATCGCGGCGGCACCTATGTCTGCATGGAGGGGCCGCAATTCTCGTCGCTCGCCGAATCCCGGGCCTACAAGGCCCAGGGCTTCGACGTGATCGGCATGACCAACATGCCCGAGGCCAAGCTCGCCCGCGAAGCGGAGATCACCTACGCCACCATCGCGATGGTCACCGACTTCGATTGCTGGCACCCGGGCCACGACGCGGTGGACGTCGCCTCGGTGATCGCGGTCGCCCGGGCCAACGCCGACAAGGCGGCGCGGCTCGTCGCCCGTCTCGCCCGCGATTTCCCGGCCGAGCGCGAGCCGTGCCCGGCGGGCGCGCACCGGGCGCTCGACGGCGCGATCATGACGGCGCCCGCGGTCCGGGATCCGGCATTGCTCGCCAAGCTCGACGCCGTGGCGGGACGGGTCCTCAACGGGTAGCCGGCCGCCCTTTCCATTCGGCGGCGAGTCCCTCTAGAAGGCGCGGGCGGCCGCGGCCGCCCCAGACGCGAAGTCCAGACCGAAATGCGCAGCGCCTCCATCAGCCGGAAGACCGCGGAAACCGATATCGCGGTCACCGTCCATCTCGACGGGACCGGGCGATCCAATATCGCCACCGGGATCGGCTTCCTCGACCACATGCTGGATCTGCTGGCGCGGCACGCCCTGTTCGACCTGGACGTGAAGGTCGTGGGCGACCTGCATATCGACCAGCACCACTCGGCCGAGGATTGCGGCATCGCCCTGGGCCAGGCCTTCGCCAAGGCGCTCGGCGACAAGCGCGGCGTCACGCGCTACGCCGACATCCACTTGCCGATGGACGAGGCGCTGACCCGGGTCTGCGTCGACATCTCGGGTCGCCCCTTCCTGGTGTTCCGCACCGCCTTCCGCGTGGAGAAGATCGGGACCTTTGACACCGAGCTGGTGCGCGAGTGGTTCCAGGCCTTCGCGATGAATGCCGGCCTGACCCTCCACGTGGATACTCTCTACGGCGACAACGCCCACCATATCGCGGAGAGCTGCTACAAGGGGCTGGCCCGGGCCTTGCGGAAGGCCGTGGCGATCGATCCGCGGGAGGAGGGGCGCGTTCCCTCCACCAAGGGCTCCCTGTAGACCTGTTGTCGCCGGGCGCCCTGATCGGCCACGCGGCCGTCGCGGCGCACGCTGTCGGAGTTTCGCGATGCGGATGCGCAGCTACACGCTCCACCTGCCGGCCGATGCGCGGCCGGGCGAGTCGGTCGAACTCGACCGGGCCGTGCTGGTGCGGGACGGCTTTTCCTGGCCGGCCTTCGCCTTCACGGTGCTGTGGTTCCTGTTCCACCGCCTCTGGATCGCCGCCCTGGTCGTCCTTGTCGGCCTCGTGGCATTGGCCGCGGCCGGCTTCGTGCTCGGGTTGCCGACCGGTGCCGGCCTGATCGTCTCCCTGCTGGCCGCTTGGCTGATCGGCCTCGAAGCGTCGAGCCTCCGCCGCTGGACCCTGGCCCGGCGCGGCTGGCCGGCGCGTGACGCGGTCATCGCCGCGACGCCCGAGGAGGCCGAGGCCCGGGCCCTGAACCGCTGGCTCGAAGCCAGCCCGACAACGCCGCGGGCCCCGTTCCCGAGCGGTCCCAGCCGGCGGTCCGAGCCGGTGATCGGGCTGTTCCCCGCCCAGGAAGGCGCCCGGTGAGAGTCCGGGCGAGACGCGCATGAGCACCGAGACCGTCGCGATCATCGATTACGGGTCGGGCAACCTCCATTCCGCCGCCAAGGCCTTCGAGCGCGCCGCCCGCGAGAGCGGGCGCGATGCGCGGATCTGCCTGACCTCGGATCCGGAGGTGGTGGCCGCGGCCGACCGCGTCGTGCTGCCCGGTGTCGGCGCCTTCGCGGATTGCCGCCGCGGGCTCGATGCCGTCCCCGGCATGGTCGAGGCGATGACCCAGGTCGCGCACGAGGCAGGGCGCCCGTTCCTCGGGATCTGCGTGGGGATGCAGCTCCTGGCAACCCGCGGGTTGGAATATACCACGACGCCGGGCCTCGGCTGGATTCCCGGCGATGTCGGTCCGATCCGGCCGTCGGATCCGACCCTGAAGGTCCCCCATATGGGCTGGAACACCCTGCGGACCGAGCGCGACCATCCCCTGCTCGCCGGCATTCCCACCGGCGACGACGGGCTGCACGCCTATTTCGTGCACAGCTACGCGCTCAATGCGGAACGCCCGGACGACGTGGTGGCGCGCGCCGAGTACGGTGGCCCGGTCACCGCCCTCGTCGCCCGCGACAATATCGCCGGCACGCAGTTCCACCCCGAGAAGAGCCAGCGGCTGGGCCTCGCGCTCATCGCCAACTTCCTGAACTGGCGCCCGTGAGCGCCGTTCGGCCCAGGCAAGAAGGACAGAAGCGCCCGTGATCCTGTACCCGGCGATCGACCTGAAAGAGGGGCGTTGCGTCCGCCTCATCCAGGGGGACATGGCGCAGGCCAAGGTCTTCGGCGACGATCCGGCCGCACAGGCCGCGATCTTCGAGTCGCAGGGCTTCTCCTGGCTCCATGTGGTCGATCTCGACGGCGCCTTCGCGGGCGCGCCGCGGAACGCGGAGGCCGTCGACGCCATCCTCGAGCGGGTGAAGATCCCGGTCCAGCTCGGCGGCGGCATCCGCGAGATGAAGACCCTGGAGGGCTGGCTGAGCAAGGGCGTCGCCCGGGCGATCATCGGCACCGCGGCGGTGCGCGATCCCGGCTTCGTCCGGGAGGCCGCCCGCAAGTATCCCGGCAAGATCGCGGTCGGGATCGACGCCAAGGACGGCCGCGTCGCGGTCGAGGGCTGGGCCCAGACCTCCAGCATGACCGCGGAGGAGCTGGGGCGCCGGTTCGAGGACGCGGGCGTCGCGGCGATCATCTACACCGACATCGCCCGCGATGGCATCCTGAAGGGCCTCAACGTCGAGATGACCCTGGCACTCGCAGAGGCCGTGCGCATCCCGGTGATCGCCTCGGGCGGCCTCGCGTCGATCGACGACGTGCACCGGCTGCTGCAGCCGGATTGCGCGCTGATCGCCGGCGCGATCACGGGCCGGGCACTCTACGACGGCCGCATCGATCCGGAAGCGGCCCTGGCGGCGATCGCTGCGGCGCGCAGCCCGGCCGCGTGATAGTCTGAGGCCTGCGATATGAGACGGCGCCCGTGCTGAAGACCCGCATCATCCCCTGCCTCGACGTGAAGGACGGGCGCGTCGTGAAGGGCGTGCGCTTCGAGGGTCTGCGCGACGCCGGCGATCCCGTCGAGGCCGCCAAGGTCTACGACGCGGCCGGCGCCGACGAGCTGTGCTTCCTCGACATCACGGCGAGCCGCGAGGCCCGCGGCACGCTGCTCGACATCGTCAGCCGCACCGCCGAGGCCTGCTTCATGCCGCTCACCGTGGGCGGCGGCGTGCGCACCGTCGAGGACGTCCGCGCCCTGCTGCTGGCCGGCGCCGACAAGGTCGCGATCAACACCGCGGCCGTGAAGGATCCCGACCTCGTGGCCCGGGCCGCTGAGAAGTTCGGCGCGCAGTGCATCGTCGTCGCGATCGACGCCAAGCGCGTCTCGCCGCCCGGCGCGCCGGCCGCCTGGGAGATCTTCACCCATGGCGGCCGCGACCCGACGGGGATCGACGCCGTGGCCTTCGCGCGGCTGGTGGCCGAGAAGGGCGCCGGCGAGCTGCTCGTGACCTCCATGGACAAGGACGGCACCCGCTCCGGCTACGACCTCGCGCTGACGCGGGCGATCAGCGACGCCGTCACCGTGCCGGTGATCGCCTCGGGCGGCGTCGGCGGCCTCGACGACCTCGTGGCCGGCGTGGCCGAGGGCGGCGCCAGCGCCGTGCTGGCGGCCTCCATCTTCCATTTCGGGCAGGCGAGCGTCGCCGAGGCGAAGGCGCACATGGCGGCGGCCGGCCTCGCCATGCGCCTCGACGGCCCGGCCTCTTCCGCGAGGGCGCCCCTGTGAGTTGCTATCTTCTGGCGAACGCCAACCTCCTCGATCCCGAAACCGGCCGCGAGACCGCCGGCGCGGTGCTGGTACGGGACGGCCGCATCGCCGACATCGCCGTCGGCGCGGCGCCGGGTGCCCCCGCCGACGCGAAGCGCGTCGATTGCGCGGGCCGCGTCCTGACCCCCGGGCTGATCGACATGCGCGCCTTCGTGGGCGAGCCGGGGGCCGAGCACCGCGAGACCTTGGCCTCGGCGAGCGCCGCGGCGGCCGCGGGCGGCGTCACGACGCTTGTCTGCATGCCCGACACCAACCCGGTGATCGACGAGCCGGCCATCGTCGATTTCGTGCTCCGCCGCGCCCGCGACACGGCGAGCGTCAACGTCCTGCCGGCGGCCGCCATCACCAAGGGGCTTGCCGGCCGGGAAATGACCGAGTTCGGTCTGCTCAAGGAGGCCGGCGCGGTCGCCTTCACGGACGGGCTGCGGGCCGTGGCGAACGCCCAGGTGCTGCGTCGCGCCCTGACCTACGCCCGGGATTTCGACGCCCTGATCGTGCAGCACGTGGAGGAAGCCTCTCTCGTCGCCGAGGGGGTGATGAACGAGGGCGAGCTCGCCTCGCGCCTCGGGCTGATGGGAATCCCCCGCGAGGCGGAGACCGTGATGCTGGAGCGGGACATCCGCCTCGTACGGCTCACCGGCGCCCGCTACCACGCGGCGATGATCTCCTGCGCCGATTCGGTCGAGATCGTCCGGCGGGCGAAGCAGGACGGCCTGCCGGTGACCTGCGGCGTCTCGGTGAACAACCTCGTCCTCAACGAGAACGACATCGGCCATTACCGCACCTTCTGCCGGCTCTCGCCGCCCCTGCGCCACGAGACCGACCGGCAGGCGGTGGTGCGCGCCCTGGACGAGGGTGTGATCGACGTCGTCGTGTCGGATCACAACCCGCAGGACGTCGAGACCAAGCGCCTGCCCTTCGCCGAGGCGGCGGATGGGGCACTGGGCATCGAGACCCTGCTCGGCGCCGCGATGCGCCTCGTCCATACCGGCGGCCTGGCGCTGCCCAAGCTTATCGCCGCGCTCACCGCGAACCCGGCGCGGATCCTCGGCCGCGAGGCTGGCCGGCTGGCGGTCGGTGCCCCCGCCGACTTGGTCCTGATCGATCCCGATCTCCCCTACGTCCTCGACAAGCGCCGGCTGAAGTCACGCTCCAAGAATTCCCCGTTCGACGAGGCGCGCCTCCAGGGCGCGGCGGTGCTGACGCTGGTCGGCGGACGGATCGTCCACGCGGTCGACGATCTCGCGGCCGCCGCATGATGCTTCCCGATCTCGCGACACCGGCCGCCCTCGGCGGCCTCGCCCTCGGCTACGCCCTGGGCTCGATTCCGTTCGGGCTGATCCTGACCAAATTCGCCGGCCTCGGCGACGTGCGGGCCATCGGCTCGGGCAATATCGGCGCCACCAACGTGCTGCGGACCGGCCGCAAGGGCCTTGCCGCGGCGACCCTGCTGGGTGACGCCCTCAAGGGAACTGTCGCCGTCCTGCTCGCCAAGAACCTGGGCGAGGGTGCGGCGCTCGCCGCGGGGCTCGGTGCGTTCCTGGGGCACCTGTTCCCCATCTGGCTCGGATTCAAAGGCGGCAAGGGTGTCGCGACCTTCATCGGCGTGCTCCTGGCCTTCAATGCCGCGGCGCTCGGTCTCTTTGCAGCGATCTGGCTCGGGCTCGCCTTCGCGCTCAAGTATTCGTCGCTGGCGGCACTTGCGGCATCCGCGGCGACACCCTTGGCCCTGTGGGCTCTCGGTGCGCCGACCCAAGCTTTGCTGTTCCTCATCTTGGCCGTGCTGCTATGGTGGAAGCACGCGCCCAACATCCGCCGGCTCGCAAACGGCACCGAGGGGCGCATCGGCCAGAAAGGCTGAGCGCACGCGCGCCACGCGCGGACCTTGGGGAAGTGCATGCAGCTCACCGACGCGCAGCGGCTCGACTGGCTGCGGCTGATCCGGACCGAGGGCGTCGGGCCGCGCACCTTCCGGAGGCTGGTGAACCGGTTCGGCGGCGCGGCGGCCGCCCTGGACGCCCTTCCGGATCTCGCAGGCCGCCAGGGTCGGCGGATCACGCCTCCGACGCGCAGCGAAGCCGAGGCCGAGATCGCGGCGCTCGCCCGCCTCGACGGCCGGCTGATCGCCACGGGCGAGGCGGACTACCCCCGGCTCCTCGCGCAAATCGACGCGGCGCCGCCGCTCCTGGCCCTGCGCGGCGCCGGCATCCTGAACCGGCCGGCCGTTGCGCTCGTCGGTTCGCGCAACGCCTCGACGGCAGGGCTCGCCTTCACGGAGCGGCTGGCCCGCGGCCTCGGGGAGGCCGGCCTCACGGTGGTCTCGGGCCTCGCCCGCGGGATCGACGCCCGGGCGCACAGGGCCAGCCTTCCGACGGGAACCATCGCCGTGATGGCGGGCGGCCAGGATCGGATCTACCCGGCGAGCCACGCGGCCCTGGTCGAGGCCATCCTGGGGGAGGGCGGCGCCGTCCTGGCCGAGATGCCCATGGGCTGGGAGCCCCGCGGACGCGACTTCCCGCGGCGCAACCGGATCATCTCCGGCCTGTCCTACGGGACCGTCGTGGTGGAGGCCGCCCGCCGCTCCGGCTCGCTGATCACGGCGCGCTACGCCCTGGAGCAGAACCGGGAAGTCTTCGCGGTCCCGGGCTCGCCGCTGGACCCACGCGCCGAGGGCACCAACGACCTGATCCGCCAGGGCGCCACCCTCGTCTCCGAGGTCGCCCACGTCGTCGAGGTGCTGGGCCCGATCATCGAGCGCGGCCCGGACGCGGAGGCGGCGCCGGCGCGCGGTCGGCCGGACCTCGCCGAGCAGCCGGATTTCTGGGACGAGATCGAGTTCGACGCGGCCGGCGCGGATTGCGATCCGGTCCCGCTGTGGCCCGACCGCGAGACTGCCGGCCGCCCCGTCTGCGAAGACGAGCCGCTCGAGCCCGCGGATGACCGGGCGCGGATCGTCGCCCTGCTCGGCCCGAGCCCGGTGGGCACCGACGAGCTGGCCCGGAGCGCCGGGGTCGGCGCCCGGACCGTGCAGAGCGTGCTTCTGGAACTGGAGCTCGACGGACGGATCGAGCGCCACGGCAGCGGCACGGTCTCCCTGGTCAGTCGCTGAGGAAATCGTCCGCGGTGTCGGCATCCGCGTCGGCGAGATTGCGCATGACGTCGAGGCAGCCCTGCAGGATGTAGGCGGCGGCGAGCTTGTCCACGAGTTCGCCGCGGCGCGCCCGGGAGGCGTCGGCCTCGATCAGCGCGCGGGTGACCACGGCGGTCGAGAGACGCTCGTCGAAGAAGACGTGGGGCAGGGGGAGGATCGGCGCGAGGTTGCGCATGAAGGCGCGGGTCGACTGCACCCGCGGCCCCTCGCTGCCATCCATGTTGAGCGGCAGCCCGACCACAAGGCCGCCGACCGCGTGCTGCCGGCACAGGGTCGCGAGCCGCTGCGCGTCGGGGGTGAACTTCACCCGGCGGATCGTCTCCAGGGGTGTCGCGATCTGGCGGCCGAGATCCGACAGGGCGAGCCCGATCGTCTTGGTGCCGAGATCGACGCCGATCAGCCGGGCGCCGCCGCGGGACTCGGCCGAGAAGGCGCGGATCGCGTCGAAGTTCATGACTCCGCCTGTGCGGTGCGCGCCAGGGTGGCCTCGGCAATACCCTCGAACCGGGCGGGGAGGGGCTCCGCGCCCGGCCCCAGAACCAGCGCCGCGGACGGCGCGGCGACCCGGGTGAAGAAATCGTCGAGGCTCTCGCCGCCGAACCGCACCGTCTCCAGATCGGGCGCGAGCAGCCAGACGTCGTACTCGCCGTCCGTCCCGGAGACGTCCCAGAACAGGAAGCTGCCATCCTCGCCCGCGCCGAAGAAGCAGGCGCGCTCGACGACGCTCGCTTCGCCGCCCTCGACATCGAAGCGGTGCGGCTCCGCGCCCTCTTCCAACATGGCGACGGCGGCACCGACACTGTGGGCGATGAGCCCCGCCTGGGTCACCAGATCGCAGGCCTCGAACGGCGCCGGCACGGCGATGCGGAACTGTCCCCCCGCGAGGCCGACGCCGCAGGTCCGGCAGAAGGCGCGATAGGAGGCCGGCAGCGGAAAGCCGAGATCCGCCGCCGCACGGTCGAGAGCCCCTTCGTCCGGCACGAAGCCCGGCGCGAGATCCGCGAAAACCTGCTCCCACATCGATCCCGCTCCACCGTCCACAGGCTTCAGCTCCTGCGCAGATCGCCCCCGGTGCGCGCGGAGCCGTTCGCGTCTAGGTAGGTTAATGTTCCGTTAAACCACACTGTAGGGGCCCGCCTTGTCGACGAACGGCCAGCTCTCCTGTTCCGCACCGTCCGGATATCGGCGGGCGATGCCGCGCAAGCACCGCTGGATGCTGCTCCTCGCCTTCGAGATCCTGGTCGCGGGCTTCACCCAAGCCATGATCCAGCCGGTCCGGCAACCGGGAATCACCATCGAGATGTCGGTGACGCCCCACCACGTCGTGACCTGATCGACCCAATCCGTCTGTCGGCCTGCGGGTTCGGTCCCGGTGGCGGCGCCCGGGCCGGCGTTTGTCTGCTCCGGCACGTCGGCCTTCCGCCCGCTTCGACCCGCGTTGCAGCGCGTCGAGCGCCGATGCTATAGCCCGACCGACTTCGGGAGAGTGCTCCCGGGCAGGGACGAACGGGACGGCATGTCGGTCGACGAGAAGACGGTTCGGCGCATCGCGCATCTGGCGCGGATCGCGGTCACCGACGACGAAGTCGGGCCGCTGCAGGGCGAGCTGAACGCCATCCTTGCCTTTGTCGAGCAACTCGGCACGGTCGACGTCACGGGCGTCGAGCCGATGACCTCGGTGACGCCGATGGCGATGAAGAAGCGCGAGGACGTCGTCACCGAGGGCGGCCGCGCTGCCGACGTCGTCGCCAACGCGCCCGAGACCGAGGACAATTACTTCCTGGTCCCGAAGGTGGTCGAGTAGGCCGAGGACGGCCCGGACCTTGCGGACCGGATTTCTGGCGGGCAGGCGCGCGACAGCGCGCGCGGGGACGTGAACAGCGTGGATCCGAACGAACTCACTCTGGCCGAAGCGCGCGATGCCCTGAAGGCGAAGCGGATCTCGGCCCGCGAGCTGACCCAGGCGCATCTCGACGCCATGGCCAAGGCCCGCGTCCTGAACGCGTACATCCGGGAGACCCCGGACCGCGCCCTGGCGATGGCCGAGGCTTCCGACCGGAAGATCGCATCGGGCGAGGGCCGCCCCCTCGAGGGCATCCCCCTCGGCATCAAGGACCTGTTCTGCACGCACGGCGTGACGACCACGGCGGGCTCTAAGATCCTCGAAACCTTCGAGCCGCATTACGAATCGGCCGTGTCAGCCAATCTGTGGCGCGACGGCGCCGTGATGCTCGGGAAGCTCAATCTCGACGAGTTCGCCATGGGCTCGTCCAACGAGACCAGCGCCTACGGCAACGTGGTCTCGCCCTGGCGGCGCAAGGGATCGGACACGCAGATCGTGCCCGGCGGCTCCTCGGGCGGCTCCGCCGCGGCGGTCGCCGCGCGGCTCTGCCTCGGCGCCACCGCGACCGATACCGGCGGCTCCATCCGGCAGCCCGCCGCCTTCACCGGCACGGTGGGGATCAAGCCGACCTACGGGCGGTGCTCGCGCTGGGGTACGGTGGCCTTCGCCTCCTCCCTCGACCAGGCGGGCCCGATCGCCCGGACGGTGCGCGACTGCGCCATCCTCCTCGGCTCCATGGCGGGCCCCGATCCCCGGGATACGACCTGCACCGACCTGGCGGTGCCCGATTTCGAAGCCGCCGTGTCGCGCGGCGTGAAGGGCCTCACCATCGGCATTCCGAAGGAGTACCGGGTCGACGGCATGCCCGCCGAGATCCAGAAGCTCTGGGACGAGGGCGCCGCGTGGCTCAAGGCAGCCGGTGCGACGATCCGGGAGATTTCGCTGCCGCACACCGCCTACGCGCTGCCGGCCTACTACATCGTGGCCCCGGCGGAAGCCTCCTCGAATCTGGCGCGCTATGACGGCGTCCGCTACGGCCTGCGCGTGCCCGGCAAGGACATCGCCGGGATGTACGAGAACACCCGGGCCGCCGGCTTCGGCCGCGAGGTGAAGCGCCGGATCATGATCGGCACCTACGTGCTCTCGGCCGGCTACTACGACGCCTATTACGTCCGCGCGCAGAAGATCCGCACGCTGATCATGCGTGACTTCGAGGCGGCCTACGCCGCCGGAGTCGACGCGATCCTCACGCCGGCGACGCCGTCGGCCGCCTTCGGCATCGGCGAGAAGGCCTCGGCCGACCCGGTGGAGATGTACCTCAACGACGTGTTCACCGTGACGGTGAACATGGCGGGCCTCCCGGGCATCGCCGTGCCGGCGGGGCTCGATGGCCAGGGCCTGCCCCTCGGCCTCCAGCTCATCGGCCGGCCCTTCGACGAAGAAACGCTGTTCGCGGTCGCGCAGGTGATCGAGGAAGCGGCGGGCCGCACCGTCCTGCCCGAGCCGTGGTGGTCATGACCGTCCCCTATTACCCCTGGACGATCTGGATCTGGGCCGGGTTCGATCCGGCGCTGATCGTGGTGGCGGTCTATCTCGGCTGGACCGCCAGCCAGTTCGGCAAGGTCTTCATCGCGGCGATCGCGGCGCTCGGATTCTCGGTGCTGTTCTCCTACGCGGTCAGCGCCGCCGGCATCCCCTGGCCGGCGCCGATCACCCGCGACGGCCCGACCTTTTTCCCGGTGCGCGCCGTCGCGGCTCTCCTCTGGGCCATCCTCGGCTACGGCGCCCGGCAGGCGGTCAGACGCCGCGCTTGATCTTTTCGCGACGCCGCCCGTAAGTGACCGGACGACATCCACGCCCACCCGCGCCCTCATCCTGAGGTGCCCGCGTGAGCGGGCCTCGACGGAGGCCTCCAGCCGGCCGCGCGATCCCTGGAGCCCTCCTTCGCGGCTGCTGCGCAGCACCTCAGGATGAGGGCGTGGGTGGGGGGATCACGCCAAGCTCCTTTTCTCGGCCCGGACGACCATGAACGCACCCGTCGACCCCAAGAAGCTGATCAAGGGCGGCCTCCATGATTGGGAGGTGATCGTCGGCATGGAGATCCACGCCCAGGTGTCCAGCCGGGCGAAGCTGTTCTCCGGTGCCTCGACGGAATTCGGCGGGGAACCCAACGACCACGTCTCCCTGGTCGATGCCGCGATGCCCGGGATGCTGCCGGTGATCAATGCGGAATGCGTGGCCCAGGCGGTGCGCACCGGCCTCGGCCTGAAGGCGAAGATCAACCTGCGGTCGGTGTTCGACAGGAAGAACTACTTCTACCCGGATCTGCCCCAGGGCTATCAGATCTCGCAGTACAAGGATCCGATCGTCGGCGAGGGCGAAGTTCTCGTGGATCTGCCCGACGGTGCGTCGATCACCGTGGGCATCGAGCGCCTGCACCTCGAGCAGGATGCCGGCAAGTCGCTGCACGATCAGGACCCGACCCGGAGCTTCGTCGATCTCAACCGCTCGGGCGTGGCGCTGATGGAGATCGTCTCCCGGCCGGACCTGCGCTCCTCCGAGGAGGCGAAGGCCTACGTGACCAAGCTGCGCACGATCCTGCGCTACCTCGGCACCTGCGACGGCGACATGGAGAAGGGATCGCTCCGCGCCGACGTGAACGTCTCGGTGCGCCGCCCCGGCGAGCCGCTGGGCACCCGCTGCGAGATCAAGAACGTCAACTCGATCCGCTTCATCGGGCAGGCGATCGAGACCGAGGCGCGGCGCCAGATCGCCATCCTCGAGGACGGTGGAAAGATCGACCAGGAGACGCGCCTTTTCGACCCGACCAAGGGCGAGACGCGCTCGATGCGCTCCAAGGAAGAGGCGCACGATTATCGCTACTTCCCCGATCCGGACCTGCTGCCGCTCGAATTCGACCAGGCCTATGTCGACGCCCTGGCCGAGGGGCTGCCCGAGCTGCCGGATGCCAAGAAGGCGCGGTTCGTCTCCGCATTCGGCCTCTCGCCCTACGACGCCGGCGTGCTGGTCGCCGAGCGTGCCTCCGCCGACTACTTCGAGGCGGTGGCCAAGGGCCGGGACGGCAAGGCCGCGGCCAATTGGGTGATCAACGAGCTGTTCGGGCGTCTCAACAAGGAGGGCCTGTCCATCGAATCGACGCCGGTCTCGGCGGAACAGCTCGGCGCGATCATCGACCTGATCGGCGAGGGCGTGATCTCCGGCAAGATCGCCAAGGACCTGTTCGAGATCGTCTGGATCGAGGGCGGCGACCCGCGCGCCATCGTCGAGAGCCGCGGCATGAAGCAGGTGACCGACACGGGCGCCATCGAGGCGGCGGTGGATCAGATCATCGCGGCCAATCCCGACAAGGTCGCCCAGGCCAAGGAGAAGCCGACTTTGCTGGGCTGGTTCGTCGGCCAGACCATGAAGGCCACGGGCGGCAAGGCAAATCCCGCGGCGGTGAACGCGCTGCTCAAGGCGAAGCTCGGGATCGATTGACACCCGATCGCCCGAGCGGCGCGAAGCAGGCCAGCTCAGGGATATCGCGCGTCGGCCAAGCCATCGGCGCGGCAACATCGGACGCCGATTGATCCGGAGCGCGCCTGGGCGCTCGAACGGTCGTCGGTGCAAGATCGCGTCGTGACGGCAGGCCTGCCTTCCGGGCTCCGCCACGCGGTTCCGGCCTGACCGGCGGACGAGACCACCGGTGGGCTCAGCTCCGCGCAGACAGGCGGTGAGCCGGCCACCCTCGGGGCCACGACGAAATCCCGCCACGGCGAGGCCGGGCAGGCGATGGACCAACAGCTTCTGTCTTAGGGAAACCGCGGCGGAACGGCTCAAAGTGGGGCATTTTGCGTGTTCGAAGGCGCGCCATAATTGGCCGCTTCTGCGCCCCTGGAGCCGCGTCCGTCCGGCTGTCCGTGTGCTGCCGCTAAGTTCCGGGCCGAACCTGTCCCTGAACCGTCTAGGCGGCTTTCCGCTGCGGTGGAGTCATCCCTGTCTCCTCCAGCTTCCGGCAACCGGACGTCTTACGAAACCTGACACCGTCAAGGTTTCCGTCCGGTCGGTGCCGGCTTTCGCCAAGCACAGGTGGAGACTGCGCCTGTCTTGCCGAGCCGTCAATAGCCATTTTGCCGGCACAGGGGCACCTCGCACGACATCGCGGGAGGATCGCAGTGCAGCGCCAAGCCCGTCAATCACTTGGATCGATCCTTCGGCGCTGCGAAATATCGGCTGGGGGGCGCGTTACTTGCCGGCACCCATAGTGTTCTCGACGAGAAAACGAATACCGCGGTCGAAGGACTCGTCCGTGTTACCGCGCAGGTCGACGCTGTAGGCCCGCTCGGGCGCGTCGCCGGTGAGGGGCTTCACGTAGACGTTCAGGTTGAGGATCAGGTTCGAGACCTTCTGCACCTCGCCGGTGATGGCGACGTCGGCGCCGAGTTCGCGGGCGAAGTCATCCGCACAGCCGTTGCAGCGCCGCAGGTCCGCACTCTTGGCGACCGCCGCCCGGACCGGATCGGTCGAGATCACGATGTACAGGCCCTTTCTCTCCAGCAGAGCGCGCAGTTCGGCGCTCACCCGCTTGAGGCGCGCGGCGTCCGCTGCATCGGTCGGCACCGGGGACAGGTTCGAGAACTGGAAATCGAACACCGCCGCCTTCAGGGGCGCGGCCGCGGCGGGCCCTGCAGTCAGCAGGAGGCAGGCGAGTCCAAGCCATCGGTTCATCGGAGTCTCCCACGCGGTGGTGTCTCCGGGAAACCGCATCACCGGCCATCGGGATCGCAGCGGCGCGGCGATTCACCTCTGATCGGCCGCCGCGGTGGGTCCGGCTGCCGGCGTCGTCAGGGCGGAGACCCGGTCGCGCAGGTCCATGAACCAGTTGGGCGCCGGGCCGCGGCCGCCGTTGACGAACACGGTCGCGGTCATGCCGGCGATGAGCGGGACGCCCGGCGGAACATGGTCGATGCGGATGCGGACTGGGACCCGCTGGGCGAGGCGCACCCAGGTATAGACCGGGTTGACGTCCGGCAGCCCCTGCGTGCTCGCAGCGGCATTGGCCGTGGAGATGCCCAGCGTGATGCTGTGAACCGTCCCGGTGAGATGCGGATCGAAGCCCATCAGCTTCACGTCGGCGGTGTCACCGACCCGGATGTTGGACATCTTGGTCTCTTCGAAATAGCCGTCGATCCAGAAGGAATCGGTGTCGACCACGTTGATGTTCGCGGTGCCGGTCCGGGCATAGTCGCCGACGCGCATCAGCAGGTTCGTGACCCGCCCGTTGACGGTGGATGTCACCCGGGTGCGCTCCAGGTTGACCTTGGCCTGCCGCAATTGCGCCTGGGCGCTCTCCAGCGCCGCCTCGGCGATCTTGGCCGCGCCGGCAAATTGCTGCTTCTCTTCGACGGAGGTCGACACCGTCGAGAGCGCCTGCCGCCGGGCCGACTGGGCGTTCTTCACCTGCAGGTCGGCCTCGCGGTTCTTGACCTCGGCATCCGCCGACGCGACCGCGACCTCGAAGTCGATCGGGTCGATGACGTAGAGGACGTCGCCCTTGCGCACGGTCTGGTTGTCCTGGACGCGGACCTCGACGATCTGCCCTGCGACCTGCGGCGCGATGTTGGCGACCTGCACCCGGACCGTGCCGTCGCGCGTCCAGGGCGCCGCCACGTAGAATTCCCAGACGAAGGCCGCCGCCAGGATCGCGGCGAGCAGGATCACGCCGGTGGCCGCCAGCCGGAAGATCTTGGCGGCTCGGCCCCGGCGCGGGATCGCGGGCAACGGATCGCGCCGCCCCGGCGCATCGTCGCGGGCGGCGGGCTTCGGATCGTCCTCGTCGGCGGTCGTGTCGGGCATCAGATGAACGCTATCAGGAGGGCGAGAACACAGACGTAGAGGCCGGCCTCGGCGAGCGGGGCGTTGGCGACGTAGCGGCTGAAGCGGAGGCGCGCGAAGGCGAAGCGCAGGATGATCAGGATCACGAACGCCGCCAGGGCATAGGCGACGAAGGCCGTGACCAGCACCCCGCCGACATGGATGTCCTCGTGCATGGTAACCCCGGAAGAAGTCGCCCGTCAGAAGAGCGCGATGTCGAGGCGATGGAGGAATCGCCGGTGGCGGGTGATGGTCCGTGATGCGGTGACGAGATCGCTGGCCGCGCGGGCGGTGGTGAGCCGCACGGCCCGGCCCTGGCCGGCGGCGGCCCGGATCAGGTCACGCGCCGCGGTCTCGAGCCCGCGATCGTCGCCCGAAGCCAACGCGTCCCGTGCCCGCGGGATCGCGCCACGCAGGGCCTCGATGGACCAGAGGCGGCGCAGCTCCGCGTGGGCCCGGGCGGCGGCGGCCTCCAGACGGGCGAGGGCGAAGGCGTGATGCAGGTTCGCCGGCCGCACGGCGCCGCTCCCCGAGCTGTAGCCGGCGAACTGGAACAGCCGGTCGGCATTCAGGCTGGTGCGGGTGGTGGCATCGCCTCCCTGGCCGATTAGCGCGTCGGCGAGCGCCCGCCGGGCCGAATCGAGGGCGAAGCTCCGCTGCTGCGCAGGCGTGACCGGCAGGACCAGGCGGACGACGATCGATAGGATCACGGCCGCCGCGACCACGAGGAACGCGTTCAGCAGGAAGGTCAGGGCGTCGTAGGTCTGCGGATTCGAGGGGCCGAGCAGGACTGGAAAGAACACGATCAGGATGAAGCCGATGCCGAAGGTCTTCGGGTTCAGCGACAGGAAGCAGCCGAGGAAGATCACCGGCGCCATGACGATCGCCAGCATCGGGAATCCCTGGACACCGTTCAGGAGCGCGAAGCGGGCGATGCCCGCAAGGGTCGCCGCGAGCGTCATCCCGATGACGACCCCGTTGGCGAATTTCTTCGGATCCGGCGTCACGGAGGACAGGGCCGCGGTGGCGGCCACTTGGACCAGCGCGAACGAGGCCTGCGGCAGGCCGAGCGCCACGAAGGCGGCGGCCGTCACGGCGAAGCTCAGGGCGACCCGCAGGGCGCCGCGGAGGGCGACCGGGAAGTCGCGATGGGTCGGCAGCCGGGCGTCGCGCAGGGGCTCGTGGCCGTCCGCCACCGCGCGGATGCCGTCCTGCGCGAAGGTCGCCGCACAGACGAAGTCCAGGGCGCGCTGGAGAACCACCACCTCGTCGAGGGGCCGGTTCCCGTCCCGGATCGCGGAATCGACCAGGTCGCGCAGGCGCTCGTCGTCGCGATCGAGGACATCGGGATCGGGCGCGTCGGCCACCCTTCGGCAGATCGCCATCGCCTCCGCGACCGCCGGGCTCGGATGGCGCAGGCACGCGGCCGCGGCCGCCACGCTGCGGATCGCGGCCGCCATCGCGTACAAGGCGGCGATGCAGCTGCGCGCGCCGGCCGCACGGAACCGGCCGTCGTCGAGTTCCCCCGCGATGGCGCTGGCATCGGCCCGCATCGGCGCGATGGTGCGGATCAGCGCGGCGGTCCGCGTCGCGCCGAGATCGCCGGATTCCAGCGTCTCCCGGGCATAGCTCCGCGTGTCGTCCCAGCCCTTGCGGAGCTGCGGCAGCAGCGCCCGCCACGTGCTCGGGGAGGCGAGGGCGTCGTTGATGAAGGTGATCACGACGATGCCGAGAACGATCACGGCGACGCGGGACACGGCGGCGTCGAAGGTGCCCTGCGGGTCGTCGATCTGGCCCAGGGCGACGATCGCCACGGTGTAGCCGGACAGCATGGCGCCGTAGGCCCGTGTGTCCTGCAGGTACTGGGCGACGAAGACGCAGAGGCCGAGCCAGACGGTGAAGCCGAGGAGCAGCAGCACCCGGTCCTGCCCGAACAGGGCCATGAAGACGATCGACACCGCGGCCCCGATGAGCGTGCCGAGAAGGCGGTAGACCGCCTTGGAAATGGCCTGCCCGCGCTTGGGCTGGGCGAGAATCGCCACGCAGGTGGCGGCAGACGAGGCGCTGTCGAGCTGGAGCCAGAAGGCCATCGCCAGCGCCAGCATCATGGCGATCCAGATGCGCAGGGCAAAGGCCCAGGCCGCCGGCTTGGGCACCCAGGCATCGAGGAACGCCACCGCGCGGTCGAGAAGCGACCCGGCCGACGGATCCGCGGCGGGCGCGACCGGGGCCTCAGCCATGCCGGACCCGGCGCGATGCGCCGTCCGCCGCCCGTGGGGACGGATGAAGGTCCATCATGTCCTCGCCTTTCCCGCCGCCCCGCCGCGGATGTCTGAACAATCGAGAAGCGCTGCGGTTCGCGACCGGCTCAGGCTTTATCGCCGCCCTTCAGCCGCTTGTTGCACTTGCTCCAGTACTGCGGCCATTTCGGCCCCTGCGCGGCCTTCTGAGCGTCGGTCAGAGCGCGCCACTCGGCGCCGCAGGTCTTCTGCCGGTCGCGGGCGGCGGACTGGCCGGCGCTCGGCTGCTTCGCTGCGGGCGAGGCCGGCGCCGCCGAGGGCGCCTCGGAGGCCGGCGGCGCCTTGGCTGTCGACTCTTTGGCAGCCGGCTCCTTGGCGAGGACAGGCTGGGCGGCGAGCAGCGGCACGGACAGGATCGCGATCCTGACGAGACGATCGATCATCGGAAATTCCCCCTCGGGCGTCGTTGCGACGCCCGAGACGCAGTCTCGCCGCTCGCCCCGGGAGACGGCAAGCCCGGCGCCGCAGCCGCCAACAGCTGCCGCCACGCCGTGTCGAATCCTCAGGCCCGCTCTCGGGATGCCCTTGAGCGTGGCCGGGAAATCGTCTTCACTGTCGGGGTTGTCCGGAAAAGGCGGAGGACCATCGCACCGCCGACGATTGGGTCCAGGAGCAGACAGAGCATGGCAGCGGTGTCCGGGCGGCCGATCGACGTCCATACCTGGAGTACGCCGAACGGCTGGAAGATCCCGATCATGCTGGAGGAGTGCGGGCTCCCCTACCGCATCGTTCCCGTGGACATCGCCAAGAACGAGCAGTTCGCTCCCGATTTCCTGGCGATCTCACCCAACAACAAGATCCCGGCCATCGTCGATCCGGAGGGTCCCGGCGGACAACCGATCTCGGTCTTCGAATCAGGCGCGATCCTGCAGTATCTCGGCCGGAAAACCGGGCAGTTCTATCCGACCGACGAGCGCGCCCGCGTCCTCGTCGACGAGTGGCTGTTCTGGCAGGTGGCGGGCTTCGGGCCGATGCTCGGGCAGACGCACCACTTCAAGATCTACGCGCCCGAGAAGCTGCCCTACGCGATCGACCGGTTCACCGCAGAGGCGAAGCGTCTTTACGGCGTGCTGGAACGACGCCTCGAGGGCCGCGCTTTCCTGGCCGACGACTATTCCATCGCCGACATCGCGACCTTCACCTGGGCGAAGCTGAACTTCAAGCAGGGCGTCGACATCAACACCCTGCCGAACGTGGCGCGATGGCTCGAGAGCATCCTGGCGAGGCCGGCGGTGCAGCGCGGCCTCGCAGCGATCTGACAGGCGCTCAGTTCTTGTTCGCCGCCTGCTGATTCACGTCCGGCACACGGGTCCAGGTCTGGGATCCGCACAGGATCTTGAGCATGCAGCCCGAGACGTTGAGTTCGGCCTCGCTCTCGCGCTCCAGGCTGACCGTATAGATCTTGCCTTCTTCGATGTTGTAGAGTTCGCCGGTGTATTTCTCGTCGTCCGGCTTGAGCCCTTCGATGAGCTGCAGGCCGATCACCGGCCGCGCGCGCTTCTTCGGGTCGGGATTCTTGAGATCGGTGCGGGGAGCGCCGTTGTCGAAGGTCGGCGTCTTGAGCCAGACGACCTTGCCGCAGACGAGCTTCTGACCGGGCCCGCAGCGATCGATCCGGATCTTGGCGCGGCCGTCGCCGGTGAGCCAGGTGCCGGACGGATCCTTCGCGGTGTCGGCGGCGGCGGCGGTGAGGCCGGCGAGAAGCAGGCTGGCGCTGAGAGCGAGTCGCATGGTTCGTCTCCGGGATTGGGGCGTCGCGGACGCCCGAGGGGTGGACGAAGTCGGTTGGTGCGCGACTAGGCCGTCGCAATCGGGCGATTTTTCGGCCGTGTTGCGGCAGAGCCACGGCCGCGCTTGGACCGGCCGGTTCCGGGACGCCGCTTGAGACACGGGGGGGCGCCCGCTATAAGCCCGGCGCCGAAGCGAAATTTTCGCTGCCGCGGCGCGTCCGGCCTCCCGGCGTGCCGCAAACCTTTTCCACAGACAGACCGGACGCACCATGGCCACCGAGCGCACCTTCTCGATCCTGAAGCCCGACGCGACGCGGCGGAACCTGACCGGCGCGGTCAACGCCGTGATCGAGGAAGCGGGCCTCCGCATCGTCGGCCAGCGTCGCATCCGCATGACCAAGGAGCAGGCCGAGAAGTTCTACGAGGTGCACAAGGAGCGCCCGTTCTTCGGCGAGCTCGTGACCTTCATGACCTCCGGCCCGGTGGTGGTCCAGGTTCTCGAGGGCGAGAACGCGGTGGCCAAGTACCGTGAGGTGATGGGTGCGACCAATCCGGCCCAGGCCGCCGAGGGCACGATCCGCAAGAAGTTCGCCGAGTCCGTCGGCGAGAACACCGTGCACGGCTCCGACAGCGCCGAGAATGCCAAGATCGAGATCGCGCAGTTCTTCAAGGATTCCGATATCGCCGCCTGAGGCGACGGGCGGTGGCGGGTTGGGCACACCGACCCGCCATCGTCACGCACCGCACCCGGCGGCATCGGGAATGCCGCCGGGTGTGACCGGGCCGTCCTTGACGGGACGGAGCCCGGAAGCGTCCAACAGCCGAGCTTAGCCAACCTCAGCCCTCGGACGACCCCGACCATGACGATGCGCCGCCTGCCCCTGCTGATCGCGACCGGCCTGTTCGCCCTCGGCGCGACCGCCGCCCTCGCGGGCGGATCCTCGGCCCCCTTCCAGCAGTACGAGCCGGATCCGGCTCTCAAGACCGCCAGCAAGGCCAATCTCGAAGGCCGCGTGCGCCACGCCTGCACGATCGTCCAGGCCCGCATGACCAGCGCCCCCGAGGCGTCCTTGGAGCGTCCCTGCGGCTGCTACGCCAAGCAGACCCTGCGCAGTCTCGATGCCGCCGAGATCGAGGCCTACCGGACCACGGGCTACTTCAACGATTCCGCCCGCGCGAAGGCCCTCTCGGCGCTGGACAGCTGCAAGCTGCAGCGCCCCGTCTGAGGACGCAGACAGGGCTGCTTCGGTAGACGTCGCCTCTGCGAGCGCAGCGAAGCAGCCCAGCGCATCGGAACGTCGGCGAGCGGGCGATGCCGGATCGCCGGGCTCCGCCCGCAGGGACGATGGGCCGCCCGCTAAAGGCTGAACAGAACGCCGTCGGGCGCCTCGTCGGCGATCACCACGCGGTCGCCGTCCAGGCGGGCGCGGCCGCCGGCCACCAGGGCGAGCACGGCCGGGTAGAGACGGCGCTCCTGCACGATCACCCGGTCGGCGAGGCTGTCGGGATCGTCGTCCTGGCGGACCGGGATCGCGGCTTGAGCGACGATCGGACCCGCATCCAGTTCCGGCACGACGAAATGCACGGTGCAGCCGTGCAGGCGCACGCCGGCGTCGAGCGCCTGCCGGTGCGTGTACGTGCCCTTGAACAGGGGCAGGAGCGACGGGTGGATGTTGAGCATCCGGCCGGCCCAGGACGCCACGAAATCCGTCGTCAGGATCCGCATGAAGCCCGCGAGGCACACGAGGTCGACCTCGGCCCCCCGCAGGGCGGCGTCGAGGGCGGCATCGAAGCCGGCGCGGTCGGCGAAGGCCTTGTGGTCGATGGCCTGCGTCGGGATGCCCGCCTCCGCCGCGCGGGCGAGGCCGGCGGCTTCCGGGCGGTTCGACACGACGAGCACGATCTCGGCCGGGAAGGCGGGATCCTGCGCCGCCTCCATCAGCGCGACCATGTTGGAGCCGCGCCCCGAGATGAGGATGGCGACGCGGGTCTTGCGGGCGGTCGCCATCAGAGGGCGAGGTTTCCGCTGAAGGTCACGGGCTCGGAGCCGCGCGCCGTGATCCGGCCGAGGCGCACGGGCGTCTCGCCGGCCCGGGTCAGGGCCTCGTCGACGTCGTCCACCGCATCGGCGGCGGCGATCACCACCATGCCGATTCCGCAATTGAAGGTGCGCAGCATCTCCGCCTCGGCGACGCCGCCCTCGCGGGCGAGCCAGCCGAAGACCGGCGGCGGGGTGACCGCGTCGAGGTCGATGGCGATGCCGACATCGTCCGGCAGGACGCGGGGCAGGTTGTCCGGGAAGCCGCCCCCCGTGATGTGAGCGAGCGCCCGGATCCCGTCCGTGGCGCCGAGCGCCGCCAGCAGGGGCTTCACGTAGATCCGGGTCGGCTCCAGCAGCGCCTCGCCGAGGCTGCGCCCGGGGGCGAACGGGGCCGGCGCGTCCCAGCCGAGGCCGCTTTTCACGACGATCCGGCGGACCAGCGAGAAGCCGTTGGAATGCACCCCGGAGGAGGGCAGGCCGAGCACAACGTCGCCGGGCCGGATCCCCGGACGCGGCAGAAGCGTGCCGCGCTCGGCGGCTCCCACCGAGAAGCCCGCGAGGTCGTAGTCGGATCCGTCGTAGAGGCCCGGCATCTCGGCGGTCTCGCCGCCGATCAGCGCGCAGCCCGCCTGCCGGCAGCCTTCGGCGATGCCGCGCACGATGTCGGCGCCGACGCCCGGGACCAGCTTGCCGGTGGCGTAGTAGTCGAGGAAGAACAGCGGCTCGGCGCCCTGGACGATGATGTCGTTCACGCACATCGCCACGAGATCGATGCCGATCGTGTCGTGGCGCCCGGTCTCGATGGCGATCTTGACCTTGGTGCCGACGCCGTCATTGGCCGCCACCAGGATCGGATCGCGGAAGCCCGCAGCCTTCAGGTCGAACAGGCCGCCGAAGCCCCCGATCTCGGCGTCGGCGCCCGGGCGCCGGGTCGAGCGCACCAGCGGCTTGATCGTCTCGACCATGGCGTTGCCGGCATCGATGTCGACGCCCGCCGCCGCGTAGGTGAGCCCCGTCTTCGGCTCGTTGCCGTCCTTGGCCGTCATGCCCGCGCCACCTCGTTCCAATCTGGCCCCGCTCTAGCGGCTTCGCGCGCGCCACGCGAGTCGGCTGCGGCGGCGCCTTGATCGGCACGCGCCGCATACCCACTCTGCCCGCGGGCGTGGTGTCTGGGGGAGCGTCGACGTGCGCGCACGAGCTGTGATCGGGCTGGCCGCCGTGGTCGCTCTGGGATTGATCATCTACCTCCTCCGGGAAGTGATGCTGCCCTTCGTGGCCGGCATCACCCTGGCCTATCTCCTCGATCCCCTGGCCGACCGGCTGGAGCGCCTCGGCCTCGGCCGGCTGGCCGCGAGTCTGCTGATCCTGGCGTTGTTCGTCGTCGTCCTCGTGGTGACGCTGCTGATCCTGATCCCGCTCACGGCCAATCAGGTCGTCGCCCTGGTCAATGCGCTGCCCGGAATGGTGTCGCGGCTCCAGGCCATCATCGCGGAGCGCTCCGGGTCACTGCTGGAACGCGTCGGCGGCGCGAATGTCCTCACGGAGCTGCAATCCTCCGTCGGAACGCTGGCGACCCAGGCGGGGACGTGGCTCCTGGCCTTTCTGAAATCCCTCTGGTCGGGCAGCCAGGCCCTGATCTCGATCGCCTCGCTTCTCGTGGTGACGCCGGTCGTCGCGTTCTACATCCTGGTGGATTGGGACCGGATGGTCGCGGCCATCGACGGCTGGGTGCCGCCCCGGCACCGCGCGACGGTGCGTGACCTCGCGCGCCAGATCGACGGCGCCGTCACCGGCTATGTGCGCGGCCAGACCCTGGTCTGCCTCATCCTGGGCAGCTTCTACGCGATCGGCCTCTGGCTGGTCGGCCTCAACTTCGGCGTGCTGATCGGCCTGATCGCGGGGTTTCTCACCTTCATTCCCTATGTCGGCACGCTCACCGGCTTCCTGCTCTCCGTCGGCGTCGCCCTGGTCCAGTTCTGGCCATCCGGGGACTGGCTGTATCTCGGCCTGACCGTGGGCGTGTTCCTCGTCGGGCAGTTTCTCGAAGGCAACGTCATCTCGCCGAAGCTCGTCGGCGATTCCACCGGGCTTCACCCGGTCTGGCTGATGTTCGCCCTGCTCGCCTTCGGCACGCTGTTCGGCTTCGTCGGGCTGCTGCTCGCTGTCCCGATCGCGGCCTCCATCGGCGTGCTCGTCCGCTTCGCCCTGGCCCGCTATCTGGAGAGCCGCCTCTACCATGCCGGACAGCCGATCTTGATCGAGCACGACGGCAAAGACGCTGCGGCCTTGACCTCCACGGGCGGGGGGTGATCCTGGGCGACAC
>NZ_CP015368.1:0-144167 GCF_001936175.1 Methylobacterium phyllosphaerae
ACCTGCAGGGCGCCTACGGCTCCGGTGCCCAGATGTACACCGGCTACTGCGCCTTCAGCGGCTGCTACTCGCAGAACCCGGCCACCATCCAGGGCCAGAAGTTCGCGCAGTACATGAACGACGCGACGATCAACCCATTCTCGGGCCGACTTGAGCAGTCGACGAGCTTCACCGCGACGGCCTCGTACCTCCACTACTGGTCGCCGGAGTGGCGCTCGGCCTTCTTCGGGTCGTACGGTGAGATGAGCTACGGCAGCGGCGCTCGTCTGGCCCAGGGCGCGGCCTTCGCGCTGGCGAACAACACCGGTGGCAACTCGTTCGGCGTGAACGGCGTCGGCGTGCCGGGCACCCGGTTCTTCCAGCTGAGCGAGGCGCTGCGCGACACCTACCAGTTCGTGGCGGGCGGCAGCATCATCTGGTCGCCGGTCAAGGACCTCGATATCGGTGTCGAGGGCTTCTACACCCAGATCGGCGTCAAGAACAGCCGCGTGATCGACCGCGACAAGAGCCCGACGGCCTACGCGAACGTCGCCGGCATCAACAACGGCACCTTCGTGCCGCGGACCACGACGGCGGACAGCGTCTCCACCTTCCGCTTCCGCGTCCAGCGCGACTTCTAAGCCACTCCACCGGCGCCGGGGCCTCGGCCTCGGCACCGGTCCCCGTGCTTCAGGAACCTCAAGGCTCGGCTTCGGCCGGGCCTTTTTCGTTGTGCGCGGGAATGTGTCGATGCTGGATGAATGATGGGCAGAGGCGCCGCTGAATAATTGCCGGTCCCGCGCGCCTCCGCTGAGGCGGACCCGCAGAACCGGGCAGCCGAGCGTTGGACTTGCTTCGCAAAAGATACTGCTGGCGAATTGGGTGAATCGGTTTGAGATGATGGGCGTTTCCGGATCATGGCGCAGAGCGCGCCTTGTCCGGGATATCGAGATGTCTCTCCATCCCACACCCGATTGCGGCGTCCCGCACGAGACCGCGGCCGTCGCCCGTGCCGCATTCCCACACGGTCATGCCTATCTCAGGCTGAGGGATGCTCTCGGTCCGATCTACACGGATATCCCGTTCGCTGGCTTGTTCGCACGCGTCGGACAGCCCGCGGCCTGCCCCTGGCGGCTGGCGCTGATCACGCTGCTGCAGTTCTCTGAGAACCTGTCTGACCGCTGTGCGGCCGATGCCGTACGGGCTCGCATCGACTGGAAGTACCTGCTCGGCCTCGACCTGACCGATCCCGGTTTCGACGCCTCGGTCCTGAGTGAGTTCCGCTCCCGCCTCGTGGCCGGCGAAGCCGAGGCCCTGCTGTTCGACACCCTGCTCACCCTCTGCCGCGAGCGCGGCCTCTTGGCCAAGCGTGGCCGCCAGCGCACCGACGCAACCCATGTCCTCGGTGCGGTCCGCAGCCTCAACCGCCTCGGCTGCGCCATCGAGACCTTGCGGGCCGCCCTGAACGCCCTGGCTGTTGTCGCGCCGGACTGGCTACGGGCTCATACGGATCCGAACTGGATCGAGCGCTACGGCCGTTCCATCGACGACTTCCATATCCCGCAGGGCGAGACGGCGCGCCGCGCCTGCGCGGAGGCGATCGGTGACGACGGGCACCGGCTGCTTGCAGCCGTCGACGCCAAGGCTGCACCGGGCTGGCTGCGCAACGTCCCCGCCATGGTGGTCCTTCGCCGCGTCTGGCTGCAGAACTTCCACGTCACCGAACCACCGACCGGAGGCTCGGAGGGAGACGGGCGGATCCGCTGGCGGACGGAGGCCGAGGGCATCCCAGCGGCCCTGGTGATGGTCGCATCGCCCTACGATCCGGACGTGCACTACGCCAAGAAGCGCGCGACCACATGGATCGGCTACAAGGTCCACCTGACCGAGACCTGCGACGACGCCCAGCCGCCGCTGATCGTCCACGTCGCGACGACACCGGCCCCGATCGTGGATCGGGCGGTGCTCGACCCGTTGCACGCGGCGCTGGCGACGAAGGACTTGCTGCCGGCCCGCCATCTCGTCGACGCCGCCTATATCGACGCCGACGGTCTCGTGGCCGCCGCGCGTGATCACGACGTCGTCCTGACCGGACCGGTGTCGAAGGACAACCAGTGGCAAGCGCGTACCGAGGGCGCCTTCACCATCGAAGCCTTCCACCTCGACTGGGATCGGAAGATCGCGACCTGCCCGGCGGGACATGACAGCCGGAGTTGGCATCCCAATTACAACCTCGGTCGCACGGTCATACGGATTCGGTTCGCTGCACAGCACTGCCGAGCCTGCAGCCTGAAGCCTCGCTGCACCCCGCTCGCAGCGCCGTCTACTGACCCCGCGCTCGCGTGAGGAACACAATGCGCTCGTCGCGGCGCGGGCACGAGAGACCTCGTCGGCCTTCGCAGTTGACCGGCGACGGCGCGCTGGCATCGAAGGCACGCTCTCACGCGGCGTACGGACGATGGGCCTGCGTCGCAGTCGCTATCTCGGTCTAGCCAGGACGCATCTGCAGCACCTGCTGACGGCGACGGCGATCAATCTCGGCCGCCTTGCCGCCTGGATCGGCGACACGCCCGCTGGCCGAACCCGACGCTCTGCATTCGCTCGCCTCATGGCTCAGCCCGCGGGCGCGTAGGAATTCGCCAGCAGTATCTAAACCGGAGCAAGTCCACTGCCCCTTAGCCCCGGTGTACTGGACGCTCAGCTTGCGTCCGCAGCGCCGGCAGCGCAGCAGACCGGAGAGCAGGGCCGAGCCGAGCTTGGGCGCACCACGGGAACTCGTCGGGACGTTCTCGCTCACCATCGCCCGGATCGCCTCCGCCCGCTCCCACGTGACGTAACCCTCATGCGCGCCGGGCTTCAACGCCAGCCACTCCGAGCGCGGCGTGCGCCGGGCCCGCGCCTTGGCGCCGGCCGCGTCGTAGCTGGCCGTGACGCGGCTGCGGCCGTAGGCGTAGGCGCCGCCATAGGCAGGATTGGCGATGAACTCGCGCAGCGTCGAGTAACGGGGGCGGCGCCAGACCACCGGGCCGGCGTTGACGCGGGTCGGCAGATCGAGCCCGTGCTCCAGGAACCAGAGCAGGGCCTGGCGCACGCTGCCCAACTCGGCCACCTTGTCGATGGCCAACCGGATCGCGGCCTGCACACGCCGATCGGGATCCATCTCGAGCCGGTCGCCGGCCTTGAGGAAGCCGACAGGTGCCGCGACCACGAGCTCGCCGCGGCGCGCCTTCTCGTAGCGCGCGGACAGCGAGCGCTGGCGCAGGAGGTCGAGCTCGTACTCGTTGAGGCTGCCCTTGAGCCCGAGGAGCAGGCGGTCGTTGCCCAGGCGCGGCGCGTAGATCGCCTCCTGGTCGACGAGCAGGGTATTGATGACGCGGCACATCTCCACGAGCTGCTGCCAGTCCCGGCTGTTGCGGGCGAAGCGGGAGACCTCGCGGGCGGCGACCGCGCCGACCTTGCCCAGGCAGACCTCGGCGACCATACGTTCGAAGCCGGCGCGCAGCGTGCCGCCGGCGGCCGAGCAGCCGAGATCCTCGTCGATGATCTCGACCTCGGCAAAGCCGAGCCCGACGAGGCGCTCGCGCATGGCGTATTGCAGGGCCTGGCTCTCGCGGTTGTGCTGGACCTGATGGGCCGAGGACTGGCGGACGTAGAGCACGGCTTTGCGGGCTCGGTGCTGCGGGCCGATCTTCTCAGCGCTCATCGGCGCCTCCGGCTCGGACGTCCTGCTGCGAGGATCTGTTGGTATGGGCGACGAGCAGTCGGGCCAGCAGGCGGGTGAGGGTCTGCTGCGTCGCCGTCGGCAGGCTGCTCCAGGCTGGCGGTGTCAGAGTCGACGGCCCTTGCGTCAGGCCGAGGTCGAGCTGCGGGTCCGACCGGCGCGGTCGGCGCGGAGGCTGTGGCATGGCAATCTCCCGAGGACTCGGGCGATGCTAGCGTTGCTCGGCGCGGGACAGGGCCTCTGCCCGCCGCGGCGAGCAGGACGCGCAAGCTCATCAGCGCGGACAAGGCCACGACCGGCTGCGCCGCCGCCCGCATTGCCCCGCACGCGACGGGATCGAGCATCCAGACCGGGATCTCCTGTAGGCGTGCGGCTGGCGCGTCCACGAGTGTGCAGCGCGCGGCCGTACCTGCTGCGCGCCCGATCACCTCGTGAAGGCGAACCGCACGCCCGGCCCATGGATGCCACCCGTAGACGACGACACCGTCGTCGCCAGCGTCGGTACTATGGGTCTTGTGCTGAGGGGTTGTACAACGAGAGCCGTCCTCACACCGCCCTGGGGTGGCGAACGCCCCAGGAATTCGCCCTGGCGGCGGCCCTGCAGGCCGCCGAATGAGACCCGGAGGCTCACCTTTCGGCCGGACCAAGATCCGGGGGACCCTCAAGGGTCAGGGGGACGTCAATTGTGTCCGTGTCGCAAATTGTTCGCCAAGTCAGGTGGGATGAAGCGATCGGTCCATAGGGCCCAACGCGGAGGCGATCCGTTTCAGATTGTCCACGGCCAAGCCCAGCCGCTCTGGCGCCGTATCACGCCCGGCGAGCCGGGACGCCAGGCGCGTGAGGTCGGCCGCGCGTTCGGCCGCGACGCGCAGGGCGATGGCCGGCGCGGGCGGCAGGGTGGTGTGGCGGGTCAGTCCGAAGGCGGCGCCTGCGCGAGTGTCGTCGCCGCGACCCGAGGGGAGGAGGGCGAGCGTCTCGCCGAGGGGCTTTAGCACGGTCGTCATCGCGTCGATCGCCACGCCGCAGAACAGGCCGGCCATTGGTCCCGACGGACCGCTGGTGAAGGCGTGCTGTAGCAGGCGCAGCATCAGGACATAGACGTCGTCGAACAGGTCGCCGACCTCCCGCGCCAACGGATCGATGAGCACGTTGACCGGCCCACCCCCCGCCCAATCGCCGCGGATGCGCGGCACGGGGTTGTCGAGGACCGGGCGAGTGGGGCGGAATGCCGGGTCGGCGGCGCGTTGGGCCTCGAAGGCGGCCCGGGTCCGCAGAAAGGTGGCGTAGTGCGAGTCGCCGCGATCGCAGGCCGTCCCCTCGCCCTGCTCGGTGATGAGCGCGATCGCGGCGAGCGCCGATCGCGCGTCCCGGACCGGCAGTAGATCGGGGAAATGGGCGATCTCCGGCGTCATCTCCCCCTGGCTGCCTGAGAAGAAGAGGCTCTCCTCCGGCAGCACCCGGATCTGTTCGGCGATCAGGCCGTAGAGCTCGCCCACGGAGCGAAACCGCGCCGGCTCGTCGTCGTTCGTCCGTGCCGGCGCGGCGGTCCGCTCGGCCAGCAGATCGAGCGGCGTCTCGTACGAGATGAAGCGGTCGAGGGCGCGAGAGCCGAATCCTTCGAGGGCCAGCGGCTGATCGAACCCATAATAGGTGCGCCGCTGCGGAAAGTTCGGACGCCCGTAATGCGGTGAACCGCCGACGGCTGCGAGAATGTTCCAGACCTGCGCGAGGTGGAGCATCTCTTCGGCGGCGACCATGTAGATCTCGGAGGCCCACAACCGCACAGCCTGAAGCTGCCGCCAATCCAGACCACCTTCGCTGAGGTCCTGCTTCAGCGAGAATGCGGCGTAGAGGTAGGAGCAGGCGAGTCCGTGCTCGAGTTCGCAGGCCTCGGTGAGCAGACTGAGCAGGCGGGAGCGGCTCGCAAGCGCGGCTGGATCAGCGGACATGTCAGGGCCCCGTGCGGAGAAGGGTCGACACGGTCCGAGCCGCGCGTAGCGCCAAGGCCGCGACCGTCAGCGTCGGGTTGGCGGTCCCCCCGGTCGGGAAGGCGCCCGCGCCCACGATGAAGAGGTTGTCGTGGTCATGGGCTCTGCAGTCGCGGTCGACCACGGAGTTGGATGGATCCTGTCCCATGCGCGTCGTGCCCATGATGTGGCCGGCGCCCGAATAGGTCTCCTCTTTCTGCATCTTGCGCTCGCCGTCCGGGGCCCCGAGCCGGTCGAACACCGCCGACACCACCGCCAGGGCCTTCGCGAAGGCCTGCCTGTTGTAGTCGTCGAGCGTCATGGCGAGCTCCGCGCGGGGCACGTCGAACTCATCGGCAGGACCGTCGGCGAGGGTGACGCGATTGCCCGGCCGGGGCAGCATCTCCGTCGAGTAACTGATCCGGAACTGTCGGGAGAGCCTGTCGCGCAGGGCAGTGCGCAGGTCGGTCCCGATCAGGCCGGCATCGACGAGCCTGCCGAGGGCGGCGTAGGGCGTCTCGCTCCGGCCCATGCCGTCGTTCCCGATCGACAGGCGGAACGCGGCATGGCGGGCCCGGAAGGCGCCGTCCCGGAAACAATCGATGCCGACCGTGGTGGGCGGCCCGCGGAACGGGTGGAGCGGTTCGGCGACGATGGTCGCGCCCTGGCCCTGGAGGTGGTCCATCAGGTTGCGACCGACCTGGTCGCTGCCGTTGGCGACGCCGGCCGGCGCGGCGTCCGGATCCCGCGAGGCGAGCAGCAGCCGCGGCGTCTCGACGGCATGCGCGGCGACGACGTAGAGGTCGGCGGCGACCGATCCCTTCCGCCTCGCGCCGGCCTCGTCCCATCGGGTATAGCGCAGGGCCCGCACGCGCCCCGTCGTCCGGTCGAGGTCGATGCGGGTGACCACGGCCCGGTCCCACAGGACGGCGCCCGCGGCGACCGCCTTCCGCACATGGACCGACCCGTCGTACTTCGCGCCGATGGGGCAGATCGGGACGCAGGAGGAATTGCCGGCGCAGGCCGGGCGCCCGTCGTAGGGCCGCGAGTTGCGCGCCTGCGGCGTCGAGATGAGTTCGACCGGGATGCCGTGCACCTGCAGCCCGACCACGGCGCGCTCGACCACGAGGTCGCCGTAGGAGGGCCAGATCCGGGTCATCGGAAAGGGCCGGCTGCGGCGGGCGCCGTGCAGGCCGTCGAGCGCGCGGTGGTCGCCGGCGACACCAAGCGCGTGCTCGGCCTCGCCGTACCACGGTTCGAGATCGTCGTAGCCGAGCGGCCAGTCGACACCGACCCCGTACCGGCTGTGCAGCCGGAGATCCGCCGGGACCAGCCGCGGCATGTTTCCCAGCATGTGCCAGGTCGATCCTCCGACCCGCCGCAGATAGGTGCTCTTGAACTTGGAAGGGCCGGTTTGCGCGTAATCGTCCTCGCTGTCCGGGCTCTTCACCGGGGACGGCGGCTGGTTGTCGCGATAGGACGAGCGTGGCGTCTTGACGGCCGCAAGGGCGTAGTCGCCGACGAGGTCGACGCGGGCGCGGCCCGCAGGACCAGCCTCCACGAGGAGCACCCGGTGTCCGGCGCGCGCGAGTTCATGGGCCAGCAGCGCCCCCGCCACCCCGGCGCCGACGATCGCCACCGAAAAGTGCACGTCGGCCTCAGGCATCCGGCGCATACCGCCAGTGGCCGGTATAGCCGCCCGACAGGCCCGGCGGGTGGGCGCCGACGACCCGCCACAGCAGGCCGCCGAAATATGCCGCTTCCGTCGGAAACGGGGCCTCGTCCTTTCCTTCCGGAGGGAGACGTCCCGCATACCAGAGATAGGCGAGCCGCCGTGCCGCCGCCGCGGCGGCGCAATCGCCCGCGAGCGCCGCCTTCAGCGCGACTTCGGGCTCTTCTGCGGTCACGGCCACGGCTGCCAGGGACTGCAGCGCTGCGAGCTCGCGGGCCGCCGCCGCCGTGCCCCTCATCAGCGCGCGGTAGGTCTCGGCCAATGCCGCATCCAGGTCGTCCACCCCCGTCACCAGGCGCGATATCGTCAGGAACTCGGACAAGGGTCTTGCTCCTAAGCTTCTTCGGAGAGTGGCACGACCGTTCATCGCTGGAAAGACTTCACAATCGCAGAGCGAGCGTGCGATACTCGGCAAGGCGGCAACCTGTCCCGACTCAGAGTGGCGGAGACACACATGCCCTTCACCCTGATCAAAGGCACGTTCTGCGTCGTTGGTCTGTCGCCGGATGGCGACTCCATCCGGTTCGTGCCCGACGACGATGCGCTGGTGCGCGCGCTGCCCGGCGGCAGCAGCAACGGCAAGCCCTCGCGCCAGCTGAGGCTCGAGGGGATCGACGCGCTGGAGACGCACTACAATGCCCGGCATCAGCCGGGTCGATGGGCGTTTGCCGCGACGGAGGCCATCCTCGCCTTCGCAGGAGTGGGGAACGTCCAGTGGGACTCGCGCCACGCCACCGTCGTGGCGGCCGACGACGGGACACGGGGATGGATTCTGGCCCGGCACAAGGAGAAGTACAATCGCCCGGTCGCCTTCCTGTTCGCCGGCGAGGCACCCGACGACGACGGGGCCTCGGTGATGCTCGGCGAGGAACTCCTGCGTCGGAGCTTCAACCTGCAGGCCCTCCACGAGGGGTTGGCCTATCCAACGTTCTACGCGAGCCTGTTCGCCGATCTCAGAACGGCGATGACGGCGGCCACGGTGGACGCGCGCACGGCAAAGCGCGGGCTCTGGCAGGACGATCGCACCACGGCGGGCTTCGAGGCCGCCTCCCTCGCGGTTCTCATGGACGAGGTGCCGATCCTGCCAAAGCTGTTCCGGCGCCTGAGCGACTACATGGCCGCAAGCGGAACCGCGATCGGGTTCAAGGAGGCGCTGGCCGAGGGGCAGGATATCGTCTGGGACCTGCGGACCCAGCAGCGGACCCATCTCGACACCTTCGTCGAGCAGGCATCCGGCAGCGTTGAGATCCGGCTGACGCGTGATCCGGAGGACCTGGTCTTCGACGAGATGCCGCTCCAGCCGCCGGGGTTCTTCGCCGCGCTCGTCGGAGCGCCGATGCCATCGGGTGCTTGAGGCGCGCCTCATCGATCGCCGCGCGGGCAAGGCACCAGGCATTGCTCAAGCTCGACGAAACGCGGCCGGCCGTCTCGGTGCGTCGTAGATAGGCGGTCAAGCCCATCGCCGGCTATTGCAGCCGCTCTTGAAGCACCGGACAAAACCGCCGTTCAGCGAGTTGAGAGCAGATGGACGCTCTCGTATCGCGCACGCTCATCCCGGCCGTCGGTCCCAGGCGGTGCTCGGCTGGTTCTGAGCCACTCTCAGTGACGGGGTCGGTCCGAGGTCGCTCACCGGGACGATCCGGCGAAACCGACGTGGCATCGACTGAGCCCTCGACCGGGCCCTCGTTTGCGGCAGAGCGCAGAAGAAGGCTTTAGCAAGAGGACAGATCGGCTCACGGGGTTGCGACCCTGTGCTGGCTTTGATTATCTCTGCCGAGTCTTCATGCGCCCCTCAGCGCTGGCTGCCAAATCGTCTTCTATGGTCTGAAATTCTTGCCTCAATTCGGTTAAAATTGAGAACGATACTTTGGAATATTTAGTCGTAGAACTGTTTTTGATGGCGAAGAGAATCCGCCGCTGCAGCCATCTAAGAAACAAAATCATGCCGGGAATAATGCCGATTGAGTAGACACTGAAACATATGAAAGCGGACGATGGGACCCGCGCTTGAGGATAGATTGCAGAGACAGTTAGGCAGACAAAGCTGATCAACGAAACAGCAAAAAGAGAGGCTAAGACAAAGACATTCAGGTAGCGCGTAAGAGGTGCCGCCATAGCCGTCTTCCAGAAATTCTCAGCTGTCGCTAGTTGATGCTGAGAGATGCTCTCGTTCTCAGAATGTAGCTCGGCGACCGCTCGGATGAATTCGGATTTCTTGACAACGTATTCATTCCAGATTGCAATTGATATTGCCCCAAATCCTAATGTGAACTGAAATGTTGATGCTCCATTAATGAGTTCCATAGATTGCCCGCCCACTGCATCGTGCCGCGTCCGAAGATCATATCTTAGGTCGTATGCGATTCTGATTTGTAAACGGATATAGCTAATGTAAACAATGCGACTGCCTCTTGCGGCGCCCAGGAGCGGCACAGTGCTCGAACTGCAAGGAGGGCAGTGCAACAGGCGCTTCAGCTTGAAAGAGCTCGGTGTTTCTCGATCATGAACTCGTTCGATCCAGGGACCAAGGTGCTTGAAGTGTTCCGCGGCGTCGTGCCGCCGCGGCATTTCGTGTCAAGAACCTAAATCTGTCGATCTATTCTGGCTTCGTCGCTGAAATTGCATGATGATCACTGTATAGGAAGGCTGGAAGCTGTTCTACTGTCAGTCCAGTGTAGCTGTATCCTTTTGAACGCATGCCTCCCTCGATATTTGGGTAGTTCTTGTATTGGATATCATTTTCAGCGGGTTTGAAGAGATTTATAAGCATTGCTTCGACTTCTCTGGTCATGGCTTCGTCGCCCAAGGCGACAAGTGGTTCATTCATAAACCTATAAAGGGCTTCTTCGTCGCGCATATCAATCTTATGTACGATGGGTTCGGCGCCGTCCGGAATCGTCAAGCCCAGGCTATTCAGTTCAGGCACATCGGTCAGCCCGACAACACTCAGCAGGATCAATGAAATCTCGAATGGCGCCATCGCTTCGGGTGATGCGCCAACAGGCCCCTGCAAGGTCAGAATGCGTTGCATCTTGTCATGGCCCGTCAATCGGTCCCACACCTTTTGTGAGAACGCTTTGCCAATATAATGTATTTTGAAATCAAGAAAAGCGTACGGGTCACCATCCTCGTCCACTTCGACAGGCAGATCGTTGACGATCATCTCATAAAGAATTTTTTGGGGACTCCACCAAACAACGAATGAGCCATCTAATTTATAAATCTTTATGGCTCCAACGTCGCGGAATGGTTGCTCGGTGCCCGGGGTCTTGGACAAGAAACTTACTTCGATATCGACTGTCTCATCAGCCGTGCAAATGCCAGCCGATACAAGATTGATCCGGCAAGCGAGCGGCTGATGCTCGGCATCTGAGATCTTGAAATAGATATAGCCGTCTTTCAATATGACTTCATCAAAATACGTCAATGGCCTCTGTGCAATCATGTATATCGTGCAATTATCTAGGCGCTCCAAGACCGCACGCTCTGATTTAAGGAACTCGAATTCAAACGCAGACACGATCGGATATTTGGTAGAAACTTGGATATTGGCAACTTTGGTGCCGTCTATAAAATGATCTTCTGGCATCAATCGATGTCCTCCTCTCGATCCATCCGGAGGTCCGCATGTTTGGCCACGCGGCATACCGGCAATGTGAACCTGGTTCCCCGAACAAGGAAACGGACGGGATCGCATCGCCACATATGTGTCGACAAGCCAGGCGTTGCAACCTTAGGTCTACGTAACGAGAGTCCGTGGCAACCACCCCGGACGTTCGAAATCCTCTTGCTTACGAACCGGCCAGCGGGCGTGCCCAGCGTCGAAGAATCGGCATTGCCAAGGCCGTGATCCAGGCCCTCGAACATGAACTGGAGCGCGAGCGCTCCTCAAAACCCCTTGCCCAGCGGCTCGCAGCCCTCGCGGATCGAGTGCTGGCAGGCCGGACCCAAATGCTGGCCCAGCTTCGAGGCGGATGGTGACGCTATGAGGACACGCTGATGTTCGTCGACACGGTCGCCTTCGTGGCGATCACCTGCAAGGAACCCGAGGCTGATATCCTCGTCCACGTGCATCGCGCGGGCGAAGCGCCGGTGCACCTCGCAGATCATTCGCCTGACGACTTACCTGATCCTGGGCCGCCGCCTGGATCGCGATCCGGGCGATGTTCGGGCGGATCTCGACGAGTTCCTGACCGAGACCAGGATCACCGTCGTGTCGATCAGCCGGCAGCACCGGCCGCGTGGCCGTGGAGGCGTTTCAGCGATACGGGAAGGGCTGCGGACACCCGGCACAACTCAACCTCGCGGACAGCCGTTCTGATGCCTGTGCCCGCGCCTACCGGGATCCCATGCTCTTCAAGGTTCGAGACGTCCCGACCTGATGACCGTGCTACAGCAATGTTCCATAATGGTTTGAAGTCCTTACGGACGTAGCTTAGAGCCGCGGTGCCCATGAACACTTGGCAACAGGCAAATCCAAGGTTTGACTTCCGGTGCATCGGCGCGCCGGCGCTGATCTTCGTGATCTTGGGAGCGCAGGCCGCTCTGGCCTGTGACACGCCGGCAGCAAGGCGGATCGTCGCGTCGGCCGCACGTGGTCCGATCGTCGACTCATGGCATGTCGAGCAAGCTTTGGATTGTGTTGGCCACCGCATGAGGCCCGTTGTGACCGCTGCGGCCGCCTACGAACTGTCGGTCTTGTACGCTCAGAGAGGCCGTGGGGATGCATCCTCGTTCCGGCGCGCCGCGACCTGGGCGCGGCGGTCAGCCGCCTATCTGCGGTCGAAGGCCGACCGCGCTCTGCGCACATCGATGACCCTCGAGGCGCTCCGCCTCGACTTCTACGCCGCGTCCTCGGCGACCGACCTGCGCACGACCGCCGCGGCGACCGAGGCCTTCGTCCGATCCTGTCCGCTCCCGCCCGGTCGACCACAACCCTGCGACGGCGGTCTGAAGCTTCTCGGTGAGATCGCTCGGGAGAGTTTGGCGCAGGGGCAGCCGGACAGCCGCACGCAGGCCATCGGCGCGTTCCGTCGCTTCCTCGCTAGTGCCAGCGGGCGCCAGTCGGGAGATGATCGTGCGAGCGCCCTGCTCGACCTCGGCACTCTGCTGGCGCAGCAGGGCGAGAGCCTCGACGCGGCTGGGGTGGACGAGGCCATCGTAGCCCTGCGCGAAGCGGGCGCTCTGCTGGCCAAAGGGACGCAGCGCCACCGATCCGCCCTGGCCCAGGTCAATCTGGGAGCCCTGCTCGCCGACCACAGGCCGACGGCCGCCGGTCTCGACGAGGCCGAGAGGCTCCTCAGACCTTGGGCCGATCCTGCGAACGCTGTGCTCGACCCGTCCGTGGTCCTGGCCGCGCAACGCAACCTTGGCGGCGTTCTGTTTCGCAAGCAATCCGGCAATCGGGAGGCCGATCTGACGGAGGCGATCGATCTCCAGCAGCGTGCCCTGGCGTCAGCGCAATCCGATGATCCCGTCACTCGGATCCGCAGCGCCACAGGCCTCGCGATCGTGCTTGAAGCCTCAAGCCTCCATGAAGCGGAACGCTTGGGTGAAGCGACCCGTCTGATCGAGGACGCGCTTCAGATCAAGGCGCCGGGCCTGCGACGTGAGCAGTCCAAAGCTCTGTCCGTGCTCGTCCAGGTCAAACTGCATCAGCGCCGGATCGGCGGCGATGTGGATCCGGCCGAGATCGAGCGGTTGCTGGCGAAAGCCCGAGCTTCCGCCAGTCCCGATATCCGAGAGACGGCCCGCATGGCCGCCCTTGCAGCCGACGTCGCACGGGCACTTGGAACGGAGGGGACGCTGGGGGGGCGTGACGCTGCCATCCGCGACTTGAGCACGGCTCTCGCGCGACTCGGCGCCGACCGCGATCCGACGCTCTGGGCGACCTTGCAGAACAATCTCGGCAACCTCTGCAACGATCGGCGCCGACCCGACCTCATGCCCTGCGCCGAAGAGGCCTACCAGCGCGCGCTCTCCTTCCGCACCCTCGCAGACGTGCCGCGAGAGCATGCCGAGACACTGGTCAACCTTGCGAACCTGCGCTTCGCTCAGCGGGATTGGCGTCGCGCTGGGGAACTCTACGGCCAACTGGCCCAGATCAGCAGCGCCGGCTTCCTCCCGGCTCTCGATCGCGACATCCTTCTCAACGATGCCGCCCGCTCCGACCGGTGGTTCGAGCGGGCTTCCTTCGCCTTGGCGCAACTCGGGCGCACCGGCGAGGCTATCGCTGTAGCCGATGCCGGCCGCGTGCGCTGGCTGCGGCAGCGCCTCGGGCTCGATCATCCGCGGTTGGGCCTCGGCGCTGCCGGCCTCGATGCGCTGCCGGAGGGCGCGCTCCTCCTGATGCCGATCGTGACCAGCGCCGGGACGGTTGTTCTCGCGGCGATGCGTCGCGACCGGGTCGTCGAGACGCGGCACTTGATGCTGCCGCGTTTGGATGGCGACGCCGTGGCCGCGTTTCTCAAGACCGAGTGGCTCGCGCCATATGCGGCGGCATTCCCGAACGGGAGCGCCTCCGACGGCGGATCGCTTGCCTGGAACCAGCGGATCCTGCAGGCCCAGGCGTGGATCGGCGTCAGCTTGATCGGCCCGGTGCTGCGATGGCTCGACGAAGAGTGGAAGAGAGCGCCAGGAGAAGTCATCTTGAGCGTTCAAGGCGAACTCGCCCTGCTCCCATTGCACGCTGCCGCTCTTCCGACCGGCGGCAGCCTGATCGAGCGGGTGCGCGTATCCTACGTTCCGGCCATCAGCCTGCTCGAGGCCCGACAGCCCTCCACCGCGTCGCCCGCCCTCATCACCCTGCACGATCCGGCCCAGGAGCAGGGCCTTCCCTACAGTTCTGCGGAAACAGCCTTCGCCGTTCGCGCAGGCGGTGTGGCACCGCCCGGCCCGCTCGATGAAGAGGCATTCTTCCGAGCCTTTGCCCGGGCCGACACTCTGCATTTCGTCGGGCATGCCCGGTTCGATCCGGACGAGCCGCAGGACTCGACGCTCAAGCTTGCCGAGAACCGGCGGATCCGGGTCCGGGATATCGTGACCCGCCAGCTCGGCCGTGCCCCTCGCCTCGTTGTCCTGTCCGCGTGCGAGACGGGGCGTCTCGAGACCGCGACCATGGCCAATGAATATGTCGGCCTGCCCGCGGCGATGATGAGCGTCGGCGCCAAGGGGGTTGTCAGCTCGTTGTGGCCGGTCAGCGATGGGCCGACACTGTTCCTGATGGCGCGCATGCTGTTCGAAATTCAAGCCGAGGGGCAGCATCCGGCTGAGGCTCTGCGCCGAGCACAAATCTGGTTGGTCGATCGCACTGGAGCGGAACTCGGCCGGTTCCTGCGGGAACTGAAGCCCGAGCCTGGGTCCCCGGTCGCCCTTCTCGCCTACCGGCTCAGTGTGTATTTCCGGACCGCGCATCCCTACGCTGACCCCGCTTTCTGGGCGGGATTTGTCTATGTTGGACGCTGGTGATGGAGATATCCGTGGGCATAGTCGAGCTTCCGCTCCGCGCGGGCATCCTGGCGGCCCTTTTGGGAAGTGGCATGTTGGGAGGCGTTCTGCCTCAGTCCGCCCGCGCCCAAACACCCAGCGGCCTCAGCCTTCCAAAAGCTCAAGTGCAGTGCATCGTGAACCAACTCGACGCCTTTCTCGACGAGCCGGACGATCCCGTGATCGTCTATCTCGATCTGTGCCTGTCTACCCCTGATCAGAACGCCAGCGCCGTAGCTGGGCCGACCCGTGTAGACATCCCGTCGGTCCCCGCGCCCAAAAAGGAGGATCATGCCAGACCGCTGCCGAGCGTCGCCGTTTCCAAGGCGGTCTTACGTTGCCTCAAGGCGACATCTGCTACACCAGGTTTTCCGGCTACCGACCCAGTGCTGCTGACGGACACTTGCCCATGATCGGAGATCGATCCGTGACCGCGCTGCTCGACACACTCGAGGCCGTCTCTAAGATCCTTCTGATCATCGGGACATTGGTGGGTGGAGGATGGGCAGTCTACGAATACCTGGAAAAGAAGCAGGATGTCCGGATCGCGGAATCGATCGGCTACGTCAAACGCTTCTCCTCCGAGCCACTGATCGGGGCGCAAAACCGGATCGGGCAAGCGTGGTATGCGGCGCGCTCGCAGCTTCAGATTCTAGCCGCAACGCCTGTGGCCTCATCCGAGGAATTCGCGAAGCGCAAGCGTCAACTCGTCATGAGCGTTGTCGAGGCCTCTCCCGTTTCGCTCGGAAGCGGGAAACAACGGGGCATTGTCTCTGATGCAGATTTGATTGTTGGGTTCTTCGACGAGTTGCATATCTGCATGACATCAAATCTGTGCGATAAGAAAATTGCTCAGGGTTTCTTTCGACCATACGTAGAAAGATTTTATTGCTTGCATGAACCCTTCCTTGTGTGGAAATCAAAGAACTACTCTGCCGGATACGCTGACTCAATGCGTAAGGATTTTGCCCCTCCATCTGGCTGCTCATCATAGCTCTTTGCTGTAGTGCCGTCGCGCATGAGCATCGACACGTTCGATGTATGGGTCGTTCGTCAAGGAGCGGATGCACTCTGGCTCAGCCGCGCATGCATGACCGACGGTGCAGCCGACCTTCCCGTGAGAACGACCAAGCCCGTATCGAACAGATGAGCGGCGTGGCCGCCGCCGGTCGGATCGGCTGCTTGCGGTCATCGCTGGAGCGGGCTCGCGTGAAGGCTGGCCACACCAGCCATCGCCTTACCGCAGCAGCTCGATCGTGACGCCGACGGCGGCGCCGTCTAGCTGTGCCCAGGCTCGATCGGTCGTGAACGCTGTGGCCTCGAGCTGACCCGCCACGGCCAGGCAGGCGCGATCACCGAGCGACAGACCGGCTCCACGTGTGAACGACCGTAGCCGCGCAGTCTCGCGCGCATGACGCATCTCGAAGGGCAGGACCGTGAGTTGCAGCCCCTCGAAGATCGCATCGACAATATCTTCCGGCATCCCGAGGTCGATCAGCTTGGTCATCACCTCCGTGGCGTTGACCGCCGAGATCCGCGCGCCCGGCAAGTGACCCGCCACGCGATCGGCCCCCGGCTCGCCGAAGATGACGGCGAGCACCGCCGAGGCATCGAGAACGGGATCAGTCATGTCCGCCGTCCAAGTCCTCCTCGTCCTCGCGAGACGCTGCAGCCCGACGCTCCGCGAGGAACTCATCGACAATCGATGCCCGCCCTTTGGCAAATGGGGCGGCTAGGGCTCGTATCCGCTTGAGGGCATGATCGACCGTCGTGATCCGGATGCCATCCTCATCCTGTGTGAGGATCACACGTCCTGCGCCTATCAAGCCCAGTCCGCGGCGCATATCGGCGGGCAGGTTCATCCTCCCATTCTCGGCAACCTGTACCGTTCGGCGTATGGGTTCGGCCATGGCAATCAGTACTAAATTCAATATGGGGAGAGAACGGCATTCTCCCCGCGAGCCACACATTCGCAGCATCGCGCGTTCCTGTCACGACCGTTTCAGCCATTCAGATTGCCTTCGATAATACCAACTATCGCGGGAAATTTGTGGATCGTTAGGATTTGAACGGCTAGGCTCCCGCCATGGAGCTTGACGCCGCCGATCCCGCCCATGGGCCGACTCGCGACACGTTCGCCGCCCCGGTCCCGTTCGCCGACGTGCTGCCGCCCGGCCTCGACCTCCTCATCGAGCGGCTCGAGCAGCACGCGCGCGCCGCACGGGGCGCGTTCGCCGACAACACGATCCGGGCGCTCGCCGCCGACAGCCGCATCTTCGCCGCCTGGTGCCGCGAGGCGGGGAGGGCGATGCTGCCGGCGTCGCCGGAGACAGTCGCGGCCTTCATCGACGTGCAGGGAGACGTGAAGGCGCGCGCCACCGTCGAGCGCTACCGTTCCTCGATCGCGGCGCTGCACCGCGCGGCCGGTCTGCCAAACCCCTGCGCCGACGAGATCGTCCGGCTGGCGGTGAAGCGGATGAACCGGGCCAAGGGCCGGCGCCAGAAGCAGGCCGAGCCGCTCAACCGCACCAGCATCGAGCGCATGTTGGAGGTGAAGACGCCCGGGCGGCTGCACCGGCGTGTCACGGAGGCGAAACACGAGGTGCCGCTGATCGCGCTGCGCAACGCAGCGCTGGTCGCGGTCGCCTACGACACCCTGCTGCGTCGCTCCGAACTCGTCTCTTTATATATAGGGGATCTGCACAGGGGCGCGGACGGCTCCGGCACCGTGCTGGTGCGGCGCTCAAAAGCCGACCAGGAAGGGGAGGGGGCGATCAAGTACCTCGCCCCCGACACCATGGCGCACATCGAGGCCTGGCTCTCGGCCGCGCACCTCGAGAGTGGGCCGCTGTTCCGGCCGCTGACGAAGGGCGGGCAGGTCGGGCCGGCCGCGCTCGGGGGAGGGGAGGTGGCGCGGGTGTTTCGCGATCTGGCCACGGCGGCTGGGCTCAAGCTGGTGCGTCTGCCCTCTGGGCACTCGACCCGAGTCGGGGCGACGCAGGACATGTTCGCGGCCGGGTTCGAACTGCTCGAGGTGATGCAGGCCGGCTCGTGGAAGACACCGGCGATGCCGGCTCGCTATGGCGAGCGCCTTCGCGCACAGCGAGGTGCCGCCCGGAAGCTGGCGACGCTGCAGAATAGAGCTTAGTATTATGTTCAAAATTGGAACTATCGATCAATCTTAAAATCTACTCGTCTTCGTCAAACTTTGCCGGTAGATTCAAATAATGAGGTGTTATTGACTTTGTTATCAATAATATATTCTATCAATAGAATTTATATTTGAGAGGGTGGTTCTCGCATGTTGCCACAATGTGGCACTTGCGGCTACGTTGCCGATTGTACGCCGCACGCTCCTAGTATATAGGCTTGGTTGATCTTGCTGAGGTGAGAAGAAGGCACGCATATCACGTTGAAGTTTCGCGGCGAGCTCGTGATCTGGGAAGCGGTCGATGGCCGTCGTCCAAATTGCCAAGGCTTCAATCTTCTCCCCCCTGTTCCAGTAAGTGCCGCCGAGATTAAACATCGCCAAGTCGTAATCGGGATCCAGCGCGAGCGCCTTCTCATAGGCGTCAATGGCCTGCGCGGAATGGCCAAGGTCGCCGTATGCCACGCCGAGCTGAAACCAGCTCATGGCGTCAGGCTGGACGCGTACGGCCTGTTCGCGCAGGATTGGCAAGCTCTCTTCAAACCGACCAAGAGAGTTGAGGGCGGTCCCAAGACAGTAGCCGTAGTTGTCAAACAGCGTTGAACTTTGGTTCTTCCGCAGGTTCGGTGCTGAGGACTGGTTGGATGTTCTGGCTGGAGGGGAGCAGGCGCCTCAGGCGGCGTGCAGGACGCGCTGCCGAAGCAGATCGAAGCCGGCGCGGCCGTACATGGAGCGCTTGATCAGCTTGAGGCGGTTGACCTGTCCCTCGACCGGCCCGTTGCTCCACGGCTCTGCGATGGCCGCCTGCACGGCGGCTTCGTCCTGCCGCAGCCCGGCGACCAAGCCGCCGAGCCCGCTCGCGTCGGCCGCATCCAGCCACGGCTTCAACGCGGCGGGATCACCCGCGCGCAGGATCATGCCGAAGCCGCGCACCTGCTCGGCCGTGGCCTGCAACCTGGGTGCGAGACCGCAGAGCACTTCGACGAAACGGCGGTCATCGAGCGAGAGCTTGGCCGGATCGCACGTCAGCCACCGCGCGATGCGGCGGGTCGAGGGGATTTGGGCCGAGGGCGGTCGCACCGGCCGGTCGTGTCCCGCGTCTGACCGTCGCCGCTTCGCCCAGCACTGGACGATCTCGTAGCCGCCCTCGAAGCCGACGGCGCGAAGCTCGCGATGCAGGGCTGCCGCATTGTGCTGACCGTCCCGCCAGCGCGCCTCGACGAGGGGCAGATGAGGATCGAGCTGGGTCGGGGCAGGAGGCCGGCGGTAGGGCACGAAGGCGCCGGCGCGCACCCAGCGCCGCACACCGTTGCGAGAGGCACCGAGCGTGCGCGCGATCGCCTTCATCGAGAGGCCTTCGCCGTGCAGGCGCAAGGCTGCCTCGCAGCGCTGTCGCCGCCGACCGCTGCCCTGCCCGGCGTTCTCTTCTGAAGGTGGGTCTGCGGGATCAGCCGCAGCGACGATGGGGGCCGGGATTTGGGACACGACTCGGCGGGCGGCCTCCCTGATCTCGGGCTGATGCCGCTCCACGACCCCGCGTAGCGCGTCGGAGGCGTTGACGAGAAGATGCCAACGATCTGCAACCTGGATTGCCTGTGGCGCGCCGAGCCGCGCAGCCTCGGCGTAAGGCCCGGCTCGGTCCCGGCTGACGACGGCGATGTCCGGATGTGCGGCGAGCCAATCCCGCACCGGCGCACAGGAGCGGCCGGGCAGGAGATCGAGGACGCGGCCGCGCTCCAGATCGCAGACGATCGTGCCGTAACGCCGGCCGCGCCGCCACGCCCAGTCGTCGATCCCGACCACACGCGGCGGCGGGGATGACCCGATCCCGCGGCGGCGGACCAGCCGCAGGACAGTGTCGCCGCTGACCGGCATGGCCAGCCGCCGCGACAGGCGGGCGCCGGCTTCGCCGCCCAGTGCAACGCCAATGTCGGTCTGCGCCGCGGCCAAGCGATCACTGCGTTGGGCCTTCGCGCGGGCCAGGCCCGGGACCGGCTCGGCGAAGATGCGGCGCGGACACCGGCCGCAGCGGAAGCGGCGCACCTTCACCCTCCACGTGACGGAGCGGTCCTGCCAGGGCAGGTCCTTCAGGGTTCGCCAGTACGCGCTGTGCCCCCGCGCCGACCACTGCCCGCACTGCGGGCAGACCGCGCGCGGTGCCGTCGTCCTGGCCGTGATCGTCAGCGTGCCGACGCCCAGCGCCAGCTCGTCGACATGCACGCCTTCCGGAACCGAGGGCAGCGACGGATTCGAGATCACCATCGTGCTGGCCCTCGGACACTCCGAGGATCAACGCCTCAAAAAGCCCTCAGCACCGAACCTGCGGAAGAACCAAAGTTGCACGCCGAAACACACGTTGGGCGCGTTCCGCCGTTCGCCTGCCACGCCCATGCCTGAGCTTCGAGCTTATCAGAAAATGCAGCCGGTATAAGATCAGGCTCAGGTTGCCTTTCCCTCTTTTGCAAGCGACGCGCAAACTGGGCCCCGCCCCAAGCGGAGGCGGACCTCCCCAAACCGAGATGGGCGCTTGGCGCGCTGCTCGGCCTCGGCCTCGGCCTGCGCTTTCTCGGGACCGAACATCTGAGGGCCGGCGCCAGAAGCAGGCCGAGCCGCTCAATCGGGGCAGCAGCGAGCGCATGCTGGAGGTGAAGACGCCCGGGCGGCTGCACCGGCGTGTCACGGAGGCGAAACGCGAGGTGCCGCTGATCGCGCTGCGCACCGCAGCCCTGGTCGCGGTCGCATACGATACCCTGCTGCGCCGCTCCGAACTCGTCCCTTTATATAGGGGATCTGCACAGGGGCGCGGACGGCTCCGGCACCGTGCTGGAGCGGCGCTCAAAAGCCGACCAGGAAGGGGAGGGGGCAATCAAGTACCTCGCACCCGACACCATGGCGCACATCGAGGCTTGGCTCGCCACTGCACGACTGGAGAGTGGGCCGCTGTTCCGGCCGCTGACGAAGGGCGGGCAGGTCGGGCCGGCCGCGCTCGGGGGAGGGGAGGTGGCGCGGGTGTATCGCGATCTGGCCACGGCGGCTGGGCTCAAGCTGGTGCGTCTGCCCTCTGGGCACTCGACCCGAGTCGGGGCGACGCAGGACATGTTCGCGGCCGGGTTCGAACTCCTGGAAGTGATGCAGGCGGGCTCCTGGAGAACGCCAGCCATGCCCGCCCGCTACGGCGAACGCTTGCGCGCCCAGAGGGGTGCCGCACGGAAACTAGCGACGATGCAAAATCGCGCCTGTACCACGCGTTTCCGTCGTAGGCATCGCGCGGATCATTCAGCGTCCCATTCGGCCGATCCCGGCCCTGCACGTTCAATGTGAGCCCGGCCGTCTCCGTCCACGAGGCGTGCTCGATAGAGCGCGGGGTGCGGATCACGAACGCGACGTCGGACGCGCGCAACGCGTCGGAAGTCAACCGAAAGGAGCCAAGCACTCCTCTCCCGGTGATCAATTTCGACGCGATAGTCGCCGGCCGGGGGGCTTGCTTGACCCGGGGCGAGTTGGAGCTGCCGAAGTTTGGTTCGTACCCTCCAAGCCGGTGCCGAAGTCCCAACCACGTCGCTGCGGAAGCGCTGCCAGAGCGCGGCTGTCTCGGCCGTTGGCCACTCGGGCCGGGAAGACAAGTCTACGATCTCGGGGCTGAGCAACCATGCCCGCATGCCGGTGCTGTCCACGAAGTCGGCGCCACCCGTGTGCACCGCGGCCATCGCCGCGCGTCGCGACGGCAATCCTGCGCGGACGAGCATGGCCATCATGAGGTTCGGCAGGCCGGTCTCGACCGCGGCCGCACCACCGCCGACCACGACATCGGGAGTCCAGCCGGCGGCCACTCGCCGGGTCCGAACCGCTTCGAGCCCCCACACGAGTCGATAAGCGAAGGCATCCTCGACTACTTTCATCCGATCGGCGCCGATCCGCTCGACATCGCCGCCTGACACCCACGCTCGTAGAATGCCCTCCCAACCTACGACGAGCCCGGTTTCCGGCGCGAAGGGTCGGATGACGAGGAGGCGTTGCGCGAGCGCGACGAGCGCTTCGGTCAACACCGCCACGTCTCCTCTGATTGCTGCGGCATCGGCCGCGTCGGCGAGAGGCCCGATCTCGGCGGCGATGGCATCGAGTGCCAACCCTGACTCCAGGCCGACGCCCATCGCGAAGTGCCCCTTTCGAGCCTCCGGCGTGGTGAGCGTCCAGATGAGGTTGGCGCGCGCGCGGAGCAGTGCTCGGTGACGTTCGTTCTCTTGCGCGGACGCACGTGCGAGTTTGCGGGCCCAGAGCGAGCCGGCAAGAGCCTCGTCCAAGAGGCGCGACAGGTCTCCGCGATCCGCGTCGAGGGCCTCGATCAGGCCGAGCACCATCGCGTCGAGTTTCTCCACGTTCGTGGAGAGGGCGTCCTCCTCGACGTCGCCGTCCGCAGCCGGGTCATCGACGATCTGCCACCCAGCACGCGCGTTGGCGAGATACTCGAAGGCATCAGGCCGACTCAGGATTCCTGCCTGGGATAGCCGATCGAGAGTCGCAGCGATGACCTGAAACAGCCCGCTTTGCAGGTCGCGGTGGCGAGCGGACTGGATCAGACGTCGCCAGTCGTTCAGACGAGACCTTTCTCTGTCGAATACTACGTGCAAGACGAGGCCCTCGACGTCGACGAAAGCCCGTCCCGCGCGACCCGCCACGTTGGCGAATTCCTCGCCCGAGATTTCTTGGCCTGCACGGACGAGATAGGGGACGAGCAGCACGGCGGCGTTGAGATTGAGACCCTGAGCGAGGGTCGGCGAGGCAACGATCACCTTGAGCACGCCGGCGCCGAGCAGCAGTTCCATCTCACGCAGGAACGGCTGAGGTAGTTTGCCGTGGTGAATTGCAACGCCCACGCCCATCGCCTTCACGGCCGGGTGATCCGCGCCCAACCATTCCCGACCGACTTCGAGCGCCCTTGCGAGGGGGCCCGGATCATCGATGAGACTAACGAGGTAGCCGCGGCGGACGAACTCAACGGCCGCTGTGCCGAAGCCCTCCACCCAGTTCGCCTGCGTCGAGAAGATGAGGGTGCGTTTTCCCTGCGCGGCGAAGCGCCAAGCGGCGAACAGCGTCAGATCACGGGTGTCTCGTGGATAGGGCTTCCGCTCGCGGCCTCGCGGGGGTACGCTCTCGACAAATCGCGCGACGTAGGGACCGCCGTCGCGATGATCGAAGTTCAGACGCGCGGAACGACCCTGCCACACGATCGAGCCGAAACGCTGCCGCGTCGGACGCCAAGTAGACTTGACCGGATCACCAGGCGCGTCGCTGCGCATCCACGCCGTGAGGTCGTTGAGTGCCTCGCCCTCGGGCAAGATGGCCGAGAGGCAGACGATGCGCCGCCCGTGCGCGTCCGGCCGGCGCAGCAGTCGTTGGACGAGGATCTCGTAACGGATTTCGCGCTCGGACGGGCCGATGAGATGACCCTCGTCGAACACGATCAAACCAACGTCGTTGATGAGGTCGGCATCGCTCCGCAGCGCGAAGTCGAGTTTCTCCGGGGTCGCGATGACGATGGGACGCGAGCGGAGGGCGTCCTCATCTCCCTCCGACACCCCGCTCGCGCCGTAGAGTGAGGAGACCTTGAAGCCAAGGGGTCCGAAGGTACGTCGGAACGAATGCTCTGTCTGTGCCGAGAGCGCCCGCAGCGGTGTGACGATCAAGACCCGTTTGCCCGTTGACAGTGTCATCAAAGCCGCGATCTCGGCGACACGGGTCTTGCCGGCGCTCGTCGGCAAGGCGACGACGAGATCGTCGGTCAGATCCGTCGACCTGACGGCGGCCTCACGCTGCGAAGGCCAAAGCTCCACCTCGGCATTGCGTCGCCCCGTAGAGGCTGTCGATGAACATCCGACGATAGGCCGAGTACTTCTCCTCCGCTCCGCTCGGAGGAATCAGTGGAAGGTTCCTGTGCAACGAGTGCTGCCAGAGATCGGCGATCAGGTTTCGAACAAGTCGGATGATCCACCATAGGGGAACAGCCGCTGCTTCATCGGCAAGCCGCAAGGCCACATCGAGCGTGGCTAGAGCGTAGTCGAGGAAGTCCTGATCGCCAGTCTGGAGTGCGAAGTCGAAGAACGCCAGTGATTTGCAGACCGCGGTGTTGAGCACGACTTGGATCGCGTCGTCTGCGTCGAGCTCCGTACCGGCTAGACCCCGGGCAAGTGCAGCATCACCGATGGCTTCGTCACCCAGCCGAGCTCGCACAAGCACGCGAAGGTTTCCGAAATCGCGCAGGATGAGAAGGGCGAGCGCCTTCTCCATGACGGTCGTGTTGAGGTCGGCGTCTTGGTCCGAGAACAATGAGTAGGCGATCGCCGAATAGCTGGCGAGATGGTAGGCCGCCGCCGCGATCGTGCGGAGGAACCCGCGCTCGGCGGCCGTGAGATCGCCGTTCCTAACCAGTGCCTCGAAGGTATTGGCCGCGCGTTCGAATGCACTTCGGGCGAGTTCCGATGCTTCGCCCGTCTCGCGCAACGCGAGGGCGCCTCGCAAGACCGAGAAACCATGCTCGACAAGGTCGGTCTCGATCGTTGCTCCGAAGGCGGGGGCACCCTGGGGGAGCACGCCTTCCTCGCGCATCAACGACCATGCCGCACCGCGCGCGATCAGCTGACCCCACACGTCGGGCTGCAGCATGTCGGCCAGGAAGGCCTGTAGCTCGTCAACCGTCTCCAAGGTCGGCCGCCTGCATGAAGATCGATTCTATGAAGTCGGCATAATCTTCGACGTGAAGATTGATGACGGCGTGCCCTCGACCCCTCTCAGCCGCCTCGAAATCCTCTGCCAACGCTTGCACAGGTCCGTTCCCAGACAACGTGAACAACGCGTGATCGATGCGGTTCTTCGCCAGAGCCTTGCGGCCTACCTCGTTGCGGATCAATCGTCCGAGCGCCACCTCGTCCGGATTGTCGCTCTCCAACAAGCGGTTCGCGACGAAGAGCAGAGACATGGGAGTGCATCGGCCTTCATGGCGCTGCAGCGCTTCACGGGCCTCCGTTATGGTTGTCCTGTTGAGAGTACCCCGACTCTTCGCCTCGCCTTTGAGCAGCCACAGACCGTCATCGTCGGCACAGAAGTTGACGCCAATGAAATCGTCGCCCCGCATAGGGACTTCTCGGCCATCCTTGAAGCGCATGCGCCTGACCGGGACCTCGAATTCGAGGAGTTCTTCGGTCAATTCTGACGCAAGGATCTCTCCTAGATCACCGGACTGAGCCCTCGGCGTCGTCGGCAGAACCTCCTTCAAGATCGCGGCAGCACCCTGAAAACCCAGCTGACTCACGTCGTCAGCGATCCGGTCGAGGCGCTCGTAATGACTGCGAACGGTTTCACCAAGATGGTCAAGGACGGCGGCCCGGCCGCCCTTCTTCTCCGTCAGCTTCAAGTAGCGCTTCAGACCACGCTCGCTATTGTCGTGAACGCACCATGTCTCGAAGAGTTTCGTCATTGGTTCGATGTATCTAGCAAGCGCTGCGCTACAGCTGCGCCAAATGACGGATTTATCTCATCAACGTGGCAATAGCAGCTGAGTATACATGATGGGCATAGGATCGGTGAAAGACATGAAGGTTAAAGGCGTAGCCATCAAACTTAGCCACAGAACTGATCCTTCCACTCAAACTCTGTGAAACGAACGCCTCGTCAACCGACGATCACCCGCGCGGCTGGCTGCGATCAACAACCCAAAAAAGCGCTGGTGATCGCACCGAAGCCCATCCTTGGGTTGTATCCTTAGTAGCTCGAATTGATTGGGCGATCAAACTGCCAAGGCTAATCCTGGTCAGTCCCGTCATGACTGAGACTATGGATCCAGTGGGGATTATCCACGCTCGGAGGCTTAGCGCGAAGGGCTGCTCCAGGGTCAGCCTACCTCGACGGCTTTGGACAGCTTCCGCGGTCGCCCGCCCAGTTGTCCATTGCGAACGGCTGCCGCCGCCTTGGAGGCCGATCTAGTTCGGCCGGCCATGCCGGCCCCAACGCGCTGGAGAGTAGCAGGTGAACCCTCTAATAGCCTCCCGACGAGGCCGTCGACGTTCACGTGCAAATCAAGCTCGGCCACGAACAAGAATGCGCCGTCCTCGGTCGCTTGCAGGCTGCCGAGCTGGTTCTGCGAAGCCGCTCGAAGTGACGGGATCTGCGCGCGCTCAGCGCCGAAGACGCGCCCGTCCGCCAGATGGATGAGCACGAGGTCCCGCCGCCGATCGAACCAAGCCGTCTTGGCCTGATGCTCCCCTGGCGCGAGGCGCTCCTCGGTCGCGATGGCCCGATCCAGAACCTCTTGTGTCAACGGCTTGCGCCGGGGAAGAGCCCAGTTGTCCTCCGCGCGCTTCATCGGCTGTGCCATTCCTCTGCCTCCTCGATGTGAAGCCCTGATGTCAGTGCCAGTTGATGCCCATCGGAAAGGGCCAAGGTAACCCGTCCGGTATCGGGGTCGTAGGTCGCCGCAGCGATGGTGACTGCACCGCGATCGGGCTCGAGCGGTACCTTCGCCAGCAGCCCGTCGGCGTTGGCTTCCGGGCGGGTCACGATGCGCCGGTTGACGAGACCAATTCCATGCCGGCCCCCGTGAGTGGCCCACCACTCTGCCCGACAGGCCGGAAGAGCCCGCACGATCGCTTCCTCCAAGTCGTCCAGTGCCCGCAGGGTCGGGTTTCGACCTCGCCGCTTGAATCTGTAGAGCGCTGCCACGTCCGAGAGGAACGAGAAACGGAACCGGGCGATCCAACCCTGCGCCGTGTGACGGGCGTGGACGTGCGGCGGAGGATGGTCCTCCGCGGCGATGAAGACCTGAACCTCTCCGAGCCGGAAGATCGTGCCCGCCATCCAGCTACATAAACCCATCTGTTGGGTTTTTCAAGACGGCTCTGACGTGAAGCGTCGATGCACCCTCCACCTCGGGCACGACGCCCGCAGGGTCTATTGATCGCCCGGCACGTCTCCAGGGCGAGCATCACCTAGCCAGCTCGGCGGTTTGCTGTGTCCGAACAGCGTCTTGCCGCGTTTGTCATCGCGATGACGGGTCGCTGCCTCGTACAGGCCGTGTAAGGTCGGTCGCAGGCACTCGAAGAGGTAGCCGCCTTCTCCCTCCTCCGACCACAGGACACAGCGAGCGTCGACGCAGGCCGAGGCAAGTTCCACGTAGCGCCAGACGTCGACGTGGTCTGCAGCGCTGGCCGCCGCGCGATGCCAGTGCACGGCCCAAAGCGCCGAGTCGAAGTTGTGTTTGGCCGCGGTCGCGGCGCGCTCCAGGAACCCGTAGCGGAAGCGGTCGTCCGCGAAGACGTGCTCGAGGCCATACCCCGAACCCGCGAACCCGGCCACCGTGACTGCTCGCGCGAGTTCCGCGGGATGATCGCCGGACAGCCGTTCAGCGACGTAATCGGCGATGAAGTCGTGGCGGCCCACCATCTCGGCCGCGAGAACCTCGCGCGCGATCAGCAGATCGTTTGGCGCCGCATCCAGCCGCTGGCGGCGCAGCGCAACGATCTCATCCAGGTCGGCGCCTCGCCACAGTAGAAGCGTCGATCGTGCAAGCCCGCTGGTCGGCATGATCTCGGGCAGGATCGGTCGCACGGCTTCGTAGAGCGCGAACAGCGCCACCGCTCGCTCCGACTGCGTGTGGGACAATACGCGCCCGAGATCATGCGCCAAGACTGCCGCGAGCGTGCCCTTCTCCGTTCGCGCGAGCCCCTCGACTGTTTCGATCAACCGATTGAACGCTTCGGGCGCATGCGAGGCGGCACGGTCGAGGGCGGCGCTCGTGAGGGGATACATCAGGACTTCGTGCCCGGCAGCCTCAAGCCTGCGCCTCAAGGCGGAGAAGTCACGCATATCGCGGACGCGTCGACGCGAACCGTTGACGGCTTCGAACTCGTCGTCCTGGACCGGAAACCCGACCCGATGCCAGCTCCCCCACGGATCGCCCACCGAGGGCAGGTCGTCGGATCGGACTATGTCGATCTCGAGCCCGCTCGGTAGAAGCTCCCGTGGATCCACGTCGCCCAGCACCGCAATCACGTTATCGATCGCGGCCTCGAGCATGCGGGGGCCGCCGCGCTCAAGAGCACTGCTTCGGAGCGCAGGATTCAGCCTGCGAAGGATCGTTGGGTCGTCGCTGCTCCCGTGGGCGCGGCTGAACCACAGCGAACCCCAGAAGTCCTCGCGCACCTGTGCTTCATCGACGAGATCGTCGCGCCTGCACCATGTCCCGGTGAACCGCGCGTCGTCGTCCCCGCCGCCGACGCGTGTCATGGCGCGAAAGGCGGCCGCTCTCAGGATGGCGTCATTGCTCTCGAGAGCATCTCGCGCGGCCTGCCTCACCGATTCCCTACCACTGCCGGCATCGGCCGTCGCAATCAGCGCCAGTCTAGCCCGCAGGGTATCCCTCGCCTGGATCGCGGCATGCAGCTTCTCCGCGACGACATCGTCGGTCATCGGCTTGAACATCCGTCCCAGCCAGAAGGCGTCCTCGGCGTCAGCCCGCTGCCCGGCGTGGAGGTCGAACTGCGGTTCAGCCTCGAGGTGCGGAAGTACCGATGCGAGAAGCAAGGTCGGAGCGTCGATCTCCTTGCGCTCGAGGTCTCCGCGCGCCTGCAGGTCCGTCATCCAGTCGACGAGGGCGCCGGCGACAGGTGCCAGGATAGCGGTGTCGCGCCTCAGGAAGTTCGCCAGCACCGTTGGCGAGACACCGGGAATCGCCCTGCAGCGCACGGCGATATCCCGGTGCATCTCGGCGATGGCGGTGGGTCTGAAGCGGCACAGGACGAGTCGGGCGCGAGCGAAGGGAGACTCGAAGCTCCGCATCAGCACTGCCGGTGGCTCGCCGCCACGATCCTCCGTCCAGACGCGATAACGGGGAATCAGTTCATCGAGTCCGTCAGTCGGCTCCGACGCTCCAGGATCGAGAGGATTCACGTCCTGGAGCTCGATGGCAGGTCTCGTCCGCTGGCGTCGCGGATCGTCTTGTTCGGAGAGCCAGACTTCCTCCGCCTCGCGCGCCTGCGCGGGATCCCCGCTTCCGCTCAGGGCGTACTCAATCGTCCACTGGAAGATGCGAGACCGGTCCGGCACGAGGAATGCCGCGGCTTGCACGCCAATCGCACGTGTGGTCGCCGCCCACCCGACCGGATCGAGCCTGCGAAGCCAGTACATCATCTCCAATGAGCCGCCGGCTTCCCAACCCGCGGAGACGGCCACGCACCACGCGAAAAGGTCATCTGCGTAGTCGAGCAGCGATCGTCCGGCCAGAAGTGGGAGCGCGAGTTCGTCGACGCGTTGGGCATAGTCGTTCGGCAGTGGGATGAGTTCGCGGTCGACGAATGCTCGCTCGGCCGCGGTGAGGTCCGCGATATCCTGCCGATGCCGACGCTCCGCCTCGTCGTGATGCGCCCGGGCGCGACGCAATTGCTCCTCTGGGTAACCGTCCAAGTTCGATGCCTTGGGCTCGGACTGCCAGGAGCGGAGCCAACGACGAACGGCGCGATCGATCTGGCTGGCCGTCGCCGGCCGATCGCGAGCGGCGAGGAGCGCGTCCTTCATCCACTCGCGACGCCCGAGACGCGCGCGCTCGCCATAGAGGCGGCCGGCGACGGCCAGGAAGGCGTCGGTGCGTGTATCCAGGCCCGAGAAGATGCGCGCCCGTGGGCCACCCGGGATATTCTGCAGCGTGAGAACCTGATGGAGCAGCTCTTCCACGACCTGGTCGCCGATGCTGCGGTCAGCTGCCGCGACATCGAGCGCGGCGAGCAGCACGAGCGCGGTCTCGTCGATCGCACGGATCGGGTCGACGATCGTCTCCAGGATCTGATCGAGCCTCGCCCCCTCCTCGTGAGCGGCATCCTCAAGCTCATCGACCACGAGGAGGCCGAGACCGAGCGTTCGGCCGTGTTCGCGCAAGGCGTAGCGACCTCGCGCGTGATCGGTGATCCGGATGAAGCCGCTGTCGATGATCTCCCCGAGATCCGCGACGACGCTGGGTGATCCGGCGGGCAACCCGAGCCGCTGGTGGAGCGTACGATCGTCGAACTCGACCGCGCGCCTTGCCGGAGTTTGGCTCAGAAGCCGTTCCCTGATCTCGCGTGCGTGATGCACGAGCATCCGGGCGAACTGCTCGGGCGTGTGGGCGCCGCCGCGACTGCGTACCTCTTGCCGCCTGCGCAGGTACTCGAACAGCAGCCGCTCGACGCTGACTTCGTCAGGGTCCAGGCGGTCGAGGAGATCGAGCCCGACCGAGAGTACGCGCGGGTTGCGCAGGAAGCCGCGCAGCGGCTCGCGAACAGACGTCGGCGCCCGTCCTGCCTGCTCGATGAGGTGATCGAGCTCCTCGTCGGAGAACGCCTCGACCGTGATGACCTGCTGCTCGCGCCCGAGGCGGGGAGCGAGGTCGCGTTCGTAGATGCCGCGTCGGGTCGTGACGACGATCTTGAGCGCTTTTGAGCAAGCTTCGCGCACGAGTGCGGAAATCAATGCGGGCCAGGGATGGTGCGTGCGCTCGTTCACGCCGTCGAGCACGAGCAGGATCGCGGGCACTTGTTCGATGGCATCATCGGAACGCGTGAGCCAGCGCTCGAGCTTGGCCTGCCAGCGTTCCGACGCCCCGGCCGTGGCGGCACCCGTCTGCTCGGCCGCGAGCCGCGCAAGGAGCGCCATGGGCGTCTTCTCGTCGCCGTCCCGCCACATGTGCGAAGCCATGAAGAGCAGGAGCGGTCGCGGGCGGTCTGCGCTGTCCGGGAAGGTCAGCCAGGAGCGCACGGCCGCCCAGGTCTTGCCGACGCCCTCGTCGCCGCGTCCACCCGCGCCGCCCTCGGGTGCTCCGGTAAGGATGACCACGCTCGGATCAGGGCTCCAGGTTCCGATCGCGTCGCGAACGCGCGCCTCGAGGCGCGCGCGGGTCAGGGGAGCTGGTCGCATTGACGGGTCGAGAGGAGCCAGGACTTGGTTGAAGGTGTGAACTGCGAGGCAGGCGTCCGAGAAGTGCTGCTGCATCCAGCCCGCGTTGAGCCGTCGTGCCGAGGCAAGGCCGAGCGAGCGCCCGCGAAACTCGGCCCTCAGGGCACCGGCTTGGTCGGCGTAGAGCAGGTGCGCTCGCACCGAGACGAGGTCGCGCTCGACCTCGGACGCGGACTCCGGCGCGCATCGTGAGAACCAGTCGACGACGGCGCCAGCGGCAGTGGCCAGGAGCACGGCGAGCGGCGGCACGGGCTGCGTCCAGTCCAGGACGAGCACCGTCGTGCCGCGCGCCTCTCCCATGGAGCGCAGATCACCGGCGTCGGCCGCGTCTAGGGCAACCGTGGCGGCAGCGCACCATACCTCGACATGACGGCGCGAGCGCTCGAGCGCCTCGATGAGCTTCGTCGAGAGATCGGCGTAGGACAGGCGGGTCGTATAGCGCTTCGCTTCGACGAGGATGGCGCCGCCGCTGACAGCACCTTCGGCGTCGCGACCGAATTGCCGCCCGGACCCGACGAGACGGAACGGGACACCGGCCAGTTGGCTACAGGCTGCGGCGATCAGCCCCTCGAAGCCGTGATCTCCGGTTTCTGGGAGAGCGGCCAGGACGTTTCTCAACTGAGAGAACGGCGGCTCTGGCTTCCGTGACTTCGGACGCATGCTTCCACTTCGAGGTGGCGGACCCGGCATTGCCTGACCCACTATTTCCATACCTTGGGAGGGGATGCGCCCCGGCGGTCATTCTGCCAAGGTCGCGGGCGGAGGACGCCTCGCGCCTGCAAAGGATGTTCTTCGCAGGGATGAGGCGCGATGTAGGGGGCAGTGAGCGATCGGACGGGGCACCTCAGGGAATGTACATCGGACAAAATCAGGCTCAACGCCTGTCGAAGCATGCCCTGGGACGTGAGGCCGTCGAACGATGACCGAGCTGCCGAACGGCCCTGACGGCCTCCCGATCCATATCGACGCCCTCGAGCGACTGATCGTCGGAGATCCCGCGTTCGTCGACCTGGAGAAGGCGCTCGGGCGCTTCTGCCTGTTCGAGGCCCTCAATGTCGTTCGTGGAGAGGTCCCTCTCGGCAATCTCCTCGCGGCGTTCCTCGACCCTCGTCAGGCGCACGGTTTCGGCGCGAGGCTCCTCCGCACTTTCCTCATGGAGGCGGTTCGCGCCGGTCGCGCAGCAGGGATCGGGACCGAGGGACTCGCCCCGCTGAGCGTCCACCTGCTCGATCTCGACGAGGCGGAGGTACGTCGGGAATGGCATCGGATCGACATCCTGGTCCGGGTCAGGCACGCCAAGCTCGTCGTCGCCGTCGAGCTCAAGATCGGCTCGCGACAGGGACCGAGCCAGCTCGAGGGCTACCGGCGAACGGTCGAGAAGGAGTTCGGCGGACCGGGCTGGCGGCGTCTCTACGTGTTCCTGACCGTCGACCCGGAGGATCCGCTCGACAAGGTCTGGATCCCGCTCCGGTACCAGGCGCTCGTGCCCGCCCTCGAGCAGGTGAAGGTCCCGGCAGGCGATGCGGCCGCTTCGGCGGCGCTCGCGGGCTTTCTCGGCATGTTGCGGAGACACCATGTGACCGATGATGCCCTCGAAGAGATCGCGCGCAAGCTCTGGGCGAGCCATCGCGCCGCCCTCACGTTCCTCGCGGACCGCCGCCCCGACGGCATGCGCGGAGTGTTCGCCAGCCTTCGCGATCAGGTCGACGAGATGGCCGGCCGGTTCGCGGGCCTGGGCTTCACCTTCGTCGCCGACCAGTGCAGCACGACCTCCCTACGCTTCGCCTGCGCCGAATGGGACGGGCTCCCGGGCATGATGGAGGCCGTCAAGTGGACCGCGAGCAATCGCCTCCTGCTGTTCGAGTTGAAGCGCTACGGGGACCGGGCGGTCGCCGAACTCTACCTCGGCCCAGGCACGCAGCAGGCCAGGGGGCTCTTCCTCGCCGCGCTGGCACCGTACCGGCACAGGCAGGATCTGCAACCCGGCAACGAGTGGATGTGCGTCGCGAAGAAGGTCATCCTGACCCCGCAGCCGAGCGAGGATCTCGACCTCGGGGGGACGAGGGAATCGATCATTGAACGCTTCGGAACCTTCTGCCGTGAGACGGCAGTGAAGCTCGATCCTGCCCTGCGCTCGTCTGTGGTGTCCGGCGGAAAGGCCGCGTTCCCCGATCCGGCTGGCGTCTCGTGAATGGGGTTGCCAGTCGTCGGATTGAAACGCTCATGGTGCAGCGTTCGCGGCTCTCGACGAACGACGGCAAGCTGATTGCCGGCCTGCCGGGGCGCCGTCGCCGTCCGTCGCGCACGCTGGCTCTTGCGACATCATCAGCGGTGCCCCGACCTTCGGGATGCCGTGACGCATCGTCAGCTACCAGCGGAAGGCCTAAAAGGTGTCTCCCTGCCCGGCCTCAGCAATCGCGACGCGTACCAGTCTGTCCACGTAGGCCTGTTCCATGGCCGATGCGGACAACGGCCTGTCGGTGAGTTCCACGTGATCGCGGCGGCTGCCGCAGTTGCAGCAGGGCCCGCCGAGTACCGAGGCGATAATCAAGCGGTCGACGGCACCGCGGCCACCTCGCAGCGGCGCCTGAGGGCGCGGTTACGCAGATGCACCGGGGGAGGGGAGGGCGATGCCGTGTTCGGAAAGCACCCTCCCCTGCTGTCCCGATGAACACAGGAAGAACTTAGCTGCGGATTGGCGATGTATTTATTAGGTTTATTACGGTAAATTATCTTCATAGTTTGACGACTGCGCTTTAGTTCCATAACGTATATTATGCGAACAAGGTCTGTAGGCGCCGGATTAAGATCTCCCACCTAGTCAGGGTGGAATGGCCCCCTCCGTAAAATAGCAATCTGAGATTTTTATCTAAGTTGGGGATCTCCATCCGAGGATAGCGATCGGCTCGTTCGCCGAGCGAGCTGAATCGCCGCTTGGCGCCGCGCCCAACAGACCTGCATCTCAGGTGGCTGGTTTCACGATGAAGACCCTTGGTCAAAAAAATGAACTATATGGCCGAAAAGTTGGTTTGCCAGCGCAAGGTTGCCTAGATCTCTCCGCCGACGTGGACGCCGAAGCCGGCCCATAACCGGGGATGGCGCCGGGGTCGGGACCAGGCCGACTGGACAGCGCGTAGGGCTGTCCGGTGCCGTCGCGCCGTCCAGAAGGGCGGCGTAGAACTCCCGCATGAACCGTGTGGTCTCGCGGTCGTCCAGCGGCCAGGCCGAGGCGACCACCGTGCGCGCGCTGGCGGCCAGGAAGGCATCGGCCAGGGCCAGGATGCCCTCCCCCCTACGGGCTCGCCGGCCTCACGGACCACGAGTTCCGTGCCGGCGAGCCGCAGCACCGCGATGTCCCGTACGAGCAGAAGCCCGTCGTCGTCGCCCTGCAGCGGCCGAGTGCGCGTGAGCCACGCCTCCGCTCCAACACAGACCAGCCCAACCCTGCTCTCCAGTCCGGAGCCTGGTGATCGACGAAGGTATCCTCCCGCGGCGTGCTCCCCCGCGCGCCGCGCGGGACCGCGTCTCCGTGCATTGCCAGGTCGACGAACCGTGCCGGGAGGGCATTGATGATGGCTTTGTGGGCTGCGCGGGTGCCGACGAGGAGCGTGCCAACCGTCCTTCCGCGGTCGCGCAGGAGCCGGGCGACAGCGGCGGCTTCGCGCCGGCTGCCGCGCAACCGGACGATCGGCAGGACGCAGGACTCGTCCTCCCTGGCCATCGCGGCGATCCGGTGTCGCCACGAGAGGGCCCGTGCGGGATCGCCCGACGACGAGGAAGTCGTGCGGGGGCTGGCCGGGCGCCGCCTCCGGCATGTCCAGCCCGACCAGGACGATCTTGTACCACTCGCAGATCCGGGTCTTGCCGCGGTCCGATAACGCCGGGGACTGCAGGTGGGCGAGGTTGTCGTCGGCGCGCAGGCAGAGCCGGCGCGTGCCGGCGGGCAGGGTGCGCCGCGAGGAGCCACCACAGCGCCCGCGACAGATTGTCGAGGCGACGCGCGAGCGCCAGTTCCGGCTCGGCCTCCGCCATCGCCTCCCGGAGTTCATCGAGGTCGCGGAGCCGCCGCGCCACGTCGGGCCACGCGACGAGGACGGGATCCGGCACCTCCGCCGCGGTGACGAAGGCGTAAAGCCGGACGTTGCGCCCCGAGCGACCCCGTTCGATCACCCCCTGTTAGATAACGACGACGAAGTCTACGGCCGCCTCGCCAGCCTCAAGGGGACGGGACGGAGAACGAGGGCCATGCGTGAGTGTGGCCTTCTCGCCGAGACGTGGCGAGGACTGCTTGACCCTCGAGAGCGGCCAGGGCGAGGGCGAGATCCGCCAGAACGGCAGGCGGGTGGCCGGCCCCCTGCAGCCGCCCGCCCCACTCGACCACTCGTAACAGTCCGGATCGAACCTCGTCGATCGTGCGGGCGTCCTTGGAGTGGAATACCCGGCGCGTCCCGACGGCGCTCGTCGCACGGCCCCGCGACGCGAGGACCGCCTTGTGGGCGTGCCGCACACGTTCCGGCGTTGGGGTTGCCGCGACCAGTCGCAGCGGGGCCGAGACCGCGTCGATCGCGTCGCGATCGCCGATGGCATAGGCCATAGAGGAAGCGGGACCGGATCCCTCGGTCACAAGCCGCGCCTCATTCGCAACGGCCCGAAGATACCACGCGACGGCGTCGTCCGAGTCGCTCTGGCGCTCGGCGAGCACGCCCTGTTCGAGGGCCAGCACGTGTCGGTAGATCGCCCTCCCCTCCCCGCTGGCCTCGACGAGCGCCGCGGCTTCCGAGATGCGGAGAGAGGCCCGATCGAACCGGTCGCGCCCGATCAGTGCCTGCGCGTGATGCCGGCGCGCCTCGATCCGCGCGACGACCGCGCCGGTTGCGGCCGCGTCGAGCCAGGCGACCAATCAATTGCCCGGACTTCTGCAGAGTCCGTCCGAGAAGTCAGGCTGAGCGGGCCAGCCGCCTGACGGGGATCATGACGGCTGCGGCGTAGAGGAAGGCTCTGGCCGAGGCGAGGGTCGCCTCTGGGTCCTTCCAAAGGCGGCGATTGCGGCTGATCCAGGCGAAGAACCATTCAACGACCCACCGGCCTAGATGCACGGCAAAGCCGACTTGATCGGGCGGCTTACGCACGATTTCGACCGTGATGATCGTGGCGGTCGCCGGACTGTTGCCAGCATAGCCTGCATCGGCGAACGCCTTGGTGATGAACGGGAAGGTCCGACGCGACAGGCGCACCACCGGCACGGCTCCGTCGCGGTCCTGTACGTCGGCAGGCTGAGGATCGAGGACGAGCGCGCGCCCGTCCATGTCGGCCAGCGCTTGGCGCTTGCGCCCGTTGACCCTCTTGCCGGCGTCGTAGTCACGCGGGCCGCCGCTCTCCGTCGTCTTGATGCTTTGGCTGTCGAGGACCGCGGCAGACGGTGAGGCTTCCCGTCCGATCCGCTCGCGATCAGCCAGACGAGGTGTTGGTTGATCCGGCCAAACAGCCCTGTGTTGCGCAGCGGCTGACGTAACCGAAGGTGGTCGAGCGCGGCGGCAGATCCTTGGGGATCGTCCGCCAGGAGATCCCACCTCTCAGAACGTAGAAGATGGCGTTCAGGATCTCCCGTGTCGTCCAGAGCGGAGGCCGGCCACAGGACGCCGGCCTCGGCATCAGTGGCGCGATCACTGCCCACTCGGCGTCGGTGAGGTCCGCTTCATAGCGAAGGCCCACGCGGCTATGCTGCCGCCGGGTGGTCGGGGTCCAAATGGCGCTTCCAGGTCAGGCTTCAGCACCCTCGTGGAATCATCGCCATCCCGACCGCTCAACCCCGCTTGGCACCATTACCGGACGGGTCTCAGGTAGGTGATCCTGTCCGTGGCGTCGGAGAAGGCAGCATCGAGCCAGTCCTGTACAATCGGGGCGCATATTCCCTGAACCGCGCCGGCTTCCCCGGAGGCCGTTTGGCTTGGGTCAGGCGGCCAAGGCTTGGATGCTGTGCGAGCGGGTGTAAGCTGATATTGCGCCGACCAACGTAAGCTACAAATCTAGTCTCAGTCCAAGTCTCACCAAATGCGTTCTCCGCCTTATTGCAGGCGTCTTGCAGATCCCACATCCAGATTGTTGGGGCGCACCGCCGGCGAGCGATCAACGACCTCCGTAGATGGGTTTCCGAGGCGAGGAACTGCCGTATTGAAGCGCCAAAGACCTTAGTATTTGGCTAGACAAACGACGGAGTGACTATGGCGGATCTGACGATCCCATTGAGCAAGGCGCACGCAGAGACGCAGATCAGTTGGATAGAAATTTGAAAAGAGAGGTATATGGCAAGGCGAGCGTCGCCTGTAAAGCAAACGAATAGGAGATTGACAGCCGCGATAGAGGCGCCTAAATTCCCACGTCTAGTTCATGTATTATCCGTATCACTTTGGTCAATTCAGCCCAATAAGCCTGATATAGACTAATTAGGTGTGGTCACATGAAAGAATATGCCGATCTCAATATGTCTTTGCTTGGCGGCGGGCTGCCGCCAAACAAGCCCCGCGAACTGGATGACGATGGCCATGTTGTCTATGGGTGGCGACCGCAGCCAAAATTCACTCCTCTGACGTTTACTAGAGGAGAGAATTCTAGGCTCTGGGATAGGGACGGGCGCTGCTTTATAGATATTGGCGCCGGCCAGATGAGCGTAAATATTGGTTATGGTCATCCAAAAATTCAAAATGTCATGAGGCGGGGTGCGTCTGAACTTACTTATGTCGCCCCATATTTTGCCACCGAGGCCCGCTCTTTACTGGCACGCCGTGTTGCGGCGCGCCTTCCAGGCGATCTTAACTATGTGTTCTTTTGCAACGGCGGGTCTGATGCTATAGAAACAGCGCTCAAGGTTGCGAGAGCATATACAGGTCGCACTAAGATCATTGCGGCATGGCAAAGTTATCACGGTGCCACGGCTGGTGCATCAGCTATCTCGGGTGATGCGCGTCGATTAATGGCGGAGCCCTTAATACCGGGGGTTGGCCGGTTTCATGTGCCAGGACAATATCGCTCACCGTTTGGGGCGACGTCCATGGATGAAGAAGTGGCAATGGCTTTAGAAGCGGTAGATAATCTATTCAAGCTCGAAGGCCCAAACTCAGTTGCTGCTATTGTTATTGAACCCATAATAGGTGGTAGCGGGCTATACGTATTGCCAAGTAAATTCTTGCACGGTCTACGTTCGATATGCAACAAATACGGATGTTTGCTAATCGCTGACGAAACGATTTGTGCATGGGGCCGATGTGGGGAATGGTTTTCATCTCATCGTTACGGACTAGTGCCGGATATAATTACGACTGCGAAAGGTGTTACATCTGGTTATATGCCTTTCGGTCTTGTCGGAATGAACGAAAATATCAGAGATTTCTTTAACGACCGCGCTTTCGTCGGCGGGTTGACGACCGAAGGACATGCGTTGGCATGCTCTGTAGCTTTGGCAAATATGGAAGTTTACGAGGAGGAAGCATTAATCGAGCGCTCTTCTAAGCTTGGCGAATACCTCTTAAACAGACTAAACGAAATATTTTCGCGACATTCGTGCATTGGGGAGGTGCGAGGTTCAGGGCTGTATGCCGTAATTGAATTTACTGCAGATCGGGGTCGTAAAAGTTCATTGGCCGCAAAATTGCAGAAAAACTCAAATTCTCTTGGCGACTTGGTTTATTCATTGCTCCTCGAACGCGGTATAATTACAATGGCTAAAAATGATTTCCTATTCGTTGCTCCGCCCCTGACGATCCCGGAGGTGGACCTCGATTATGCGATCAAATCGATTGATGAAGTAGTAACTGACATTGATCAATATGTCGACTAAGGGCTAGGCGCAGAGCTATTTGATCCGAGCTCGGAACAGGAGGGGACAGACGAGCGTAGTGAAGGCGACGAGAGCATGGCCCACTAAATTGTCGCCTTCATCCCGGGTGTCCGTCGTCAGATGATTTGAGACGACTTGAGGCGCTCAGGAACGGAGGCTCTGGTCCTTCTGGGTTGAGAAGTTAGGCAGCCTGCGCGTGGTGGCGCAAGCGGCGATCGATGAGGGTCTGGCGCTTGATCCGCGCCCGCTCCTGCAGGATGGCCTCGCCGCGGCCGAAGTAGACGTCGGCGGGAGTAAGGTTGCCCAGGCTCTCGTGAGCCCGAGCGTGGTTGTAATGCTCGACGAAGGCGGCAACCCGCGCCTCCAGTTCGCCGGGCAGGTAGGCGTGTTCGAGCAGGATGCGGTTCTTGAGCGTCTGGTGCCAGCGCTCGATCTTGCCCTGCGTTTGAGGATGGCGGGGCGCGCCGCGGATATGGGTCATGCCCCGGCTGCCGAGCCAGTCGGCCAGATCACCCGCGACGTAGCTTGATCCATTGTCGGAGAGCAGCCGCAGCCGATGCGCCACCTGCACATGATCGAGCCCGGCCGCCGCCAGCGCGAGGTCGAGCGTGGCGGTGACGTCGCCGACCTGCATCGTCGCGCACAGCTTCCACGCCACGATGAAGCGCGAGAAGTCATCCAGCACGGTCGAGAGGTAGTACCAACCCCAGCCGATCACCTTCAGATAGGTGAAGTCCGTCTGCCAGAGTTGGTTGGGTGCGGTGGTCTTGTCCCGGAACTCGTTGGCGGCTTTGATCACGATGTAGGCCGGGCTGGTGATCAGGTCCTGGGCCTTGAGCAGGCGGTAGACGGTCGCCTCCGAGACGAAGTAGCGCCGCTCGTCGGTGAAGCGCACCGCCAACTCACGTGGGCTGAGCTCTGGCTCCTCCAGTGCGAGAGCGACGATCTGATCGCGAACCTCGGCGGGCAACCGGTTCCAGACCCGGCTGGGTCGGGACGGGCGATCCGCCAATGCCTCGAGGCCGCCACGCTGGAAAGCGTCGTACCACCGGTAGAACGTCGCCCGGGTGACGCCGAGCTTGTCCAGGGTGGCGCGCACCGGCAGATGGGATTGCTCGACCAGCCGGATGATCTCCAGCTTTTCAGAGGCCGGGTACCTCATGCCTCGTCGCCCCCAGCCCCGGTCATACTTTTTTCAGCAGGCGGTTATCCAGGACGAGGTCGGCCACGACCTCCTTCAGCGCACCCGCCTCGCGACGCAGGTCCTGGACCTCGTCGGCGGTCGCGGCACGGGCCGTGTCGCCGGCCAGCCGCTTCTTGCCGGCCTCCAAGAACTCCTTGGACCAGCCATAGTACATCGAGCTGGCGATGCCTTCGCGCCGGCACAGTTCGGCGATGCTGTCCTCACCGCGCAGCCCTTCCAGCACGATGCGGATCTTCTCCTCGGCCGAGAACTGCCGGCGTGTGGCTCGACGGATATCCTTGATCACGGCTTCTGCCGGCCTTCGTGCCGGCCCGGACGTCTGTTTCATCTTCGCTCCTGGGGGCTACGATGAACCAGCCATCCTCCGTTCGTGAAGGCCCTCAATCTGTCTCAGGAGTGCTGACGGCGGACACTCATGCCTCGTCGCCCCCAACCCCGGCCATACTTTTTTTCAGCAGGCGGTTTTCCAGGACGAGATCGGCCACGACCTCCTTCAGCGCACCCGCCTCGCGACGCAGGTCCTGGACCTCGTCGGCGGTCGCGGCACGGGCCGTGTCGCCGGCCAGCCGCTTCTTGCCGGCCTCCAAGAAGCCCTTGGACCAGCCGTAGTACATCGAGCTGGCGATGCACTCGCGCCGACACAGCTCGGCGATGCTGTCCTCACCGCGCAGGCCATCCAGCACGATGCGGATCTTCTCTTCGGCCGAGAACTGCCGGCGCGTGGCGCGGCGGATGTCCTTGATCACGGCTTCTGCAGGCTTCCGCGCCGACCCGGACGTCTGTTTCATCTTCGCTCCTGGGGGCTACGATGAACCAGCCATCCTCCGTTCGTGAAGACCCTCAATCTGTCTCAGGAGTGCTGACGGCGGACATATAAGCGGCAATCATGATTTTATAGTTTTGCAATTATCCTGCGCGATGCTTCCGCAGTAGTATGTACATGCCCACAATAACCGCTCCAAAACCAGACGCGGCGGCGACGCCGAGCGCCCAGCGGGGTCCTAAATGGTCGGCGACCCTGCCGACGATAGGTGCCCCGATTGGTGTTCCGCCATACGCAGCACCAATGGAAGCCATTACACGCCCGCGCATTGCCGGCTCTGTTGACAACTGCATTAGACTATTACTAGTATTAGTTAAAATCAGGATGGCTATGCCAATGATGAACAATGCAGCGGCAAAGGTGTATGTGGAGGGAGCTAGGGCGGCCAATGTGCACCCCAGGCCAAATATACTGCTACCGCCCACCAGAGTTCTAAAGCTTGGATTTGAACGCCCGGCGCTTAGGAGTGCGCCCGTGACCGTCCCCACGGCCATGCTCGCCGTTAGCAAGCCATATTCACGTGCCCCGGCATGAAAAATTCCTACGGCCATGGTAGGGATGTAGATTGAGAAATTTAATCCGAAGGTGCCAACCAGGAACAGCATGACTAACACCGCTTTCAAGTCCGGCCGGGACAAGATGTAGCGAAAGCCCTCGGTTACGCTGGCGCGCTTTCGACTCGCCAAGGCATGCATGCGAAGATCACCAAGACGCAGGAAGAATATCGATGTCACCACTGCGCCAAAAGACGCGCCGTTTATCAGGAAGGCCCAACCCGTTCCAAACTCAGCGATGATCAGGCCCGCTACGGCTGGACCGATCAGCCGAGCTGCATAAAAAGATGCCGAGTTCAGGGCGACGGCGTTGGCAAGATGTGTATCGCCCACTAATTCACCAGCAAAGATCTGCCGTACAGGCGCGTCGAATGCGGATACGCTGCCCAACAGTGCAGCAAATACTAAAACGTGCCAGAATTGTACAAAGCCGCTCACTATCAGCGCACCAATTGTGAGGGCGAGCAATCCCATGGTCGCTTGGGTACATATCAGGATTTTGCGGTGGTCGAAATGATCTGCGACATACCCAGTCCAGGCGACCAAGAAAAGTTGCGGTCCAAACTGTAGAGATGTCACAGTCCCGATTGCAGTCGCACTATGGTCGGTCAAAATAGTCAAAACCAACCAACTTTGAGCGGTTCGCTGCACCCAAGTTCCTATGTCAGAAACGAATGCGCCAGCTAGCCATATCCGATAGTTGAATTTTTCCAGAGATGGAAAAAAGCCATTATACAGATTGCTCACGGTTACTCCGATAGGTTGACAAGCAAGTTATTTATTATAGGTATATTTTAAATCCAGTACCTTGATTTGGGCTTCAACAATGGAATCGAGACGCTTAAGATTCGGATCATGTCGGCTCGAGTCCGAATCGCGTTGCTCTATGGTTATACGAATATAGTTTTCAAAACCCGACGTAAAATATACTACAATGACAGGCCGGTACAAGGACGCGTTCGGAAGACTTATGCTGGGGGTGAACTATGTTAGATTGAGGCATGGCTCAGACCGTCTGCTTGATCATCATTGAGGCCGAGAAGGCGTGGTCGCGGGCGATCATCGAGGATATTGCTCGCCCCCTCGAGTATATCTAGCACCCTCGCATCATCCTCTATCGGACGACCGCCTATCCAGCCTGGACGTCGCCTACCTCATTGGGCTCGGCCGACTCGCTGTCGAGAGGCGGCAACAGGGATGCGCCTTCGAAAGTACCTGCAGCGGATCGTACGACAAGACCCGCTCGACCGGCAAGCCGCCCCGCTTTACGAGCATCGTCGGTTAAAAGCCTGGCCATCTCCGGCTCCAGACCGCTTGGAAGGGTCTAGCACTACCTGGGCACTTTGAGGTCAGATGGCAGCCGGAAGTGGCGCCGGCAGTGCGGGCATCGTACGGGCGGGATGAGCACCGCGAACAGTCGGCCGATGAGGGCCTGACGCACGGCCGGCAAGCTCGGAGACGGCGGCGGTCCTCGGAGGCCGGCCACCTTTTTCCCCCCCAACCCGCTCGTTCGGGCCGAGCAAGGCGCAGATGCTGCAGGTAGGCGCAGGCGATGCACGTCATCAGCGCGTGCCGGTGCAGGCCGGTCCAGGAGCGGCCCTCGAAGTGATCGAGGCCAAGTTCCTCCTTGAGCTGCTGGTGGGCCTGCTCGCAGACCCAGCGCGCCTTGATCGTGCCGGCCAGGGCCCGCCGGGTCGTGCGGGGCGGCAGGTTGGATAGGTAGAACTTGCGCTCGCCCGAGGCGCGCCACTCGCCCACCAGCCAGACCTCGTCGCCTGGCAGATGGCGGTTGTTGGCCCAAACCGGGCCGTCGCCCACCCGCACGCGGGTCATGGCGAACCGGGCCGAGAGCGCGCCCTTAGTGCCCCGCCGCCACGTCACGCGCCGCCAGGGCGGCGCGGCCAGAACCGCCTCGGCCTCTCGCGGCTCCTGATCCGGCACGGGTTTGCGCGCCCGCCCGCCTGGCTCCACCAGCCGCACGTCGGGATCGTAGACCTTCTGGTTCCTGGCGATGCCGACCGCCCAAGCCAGCCCGCGCGCGTCGAGGCCATGCCGGAACACGGCGCTACAGCCGTAGCCTGCGTCGGCCAGCACCACACCGAAGCGCACGCCCTCGGCTCGCAGCCGGTCGAGTTCCCGGAGCGCGATCTCGCCCTTGCTCTGCGGCACCACCGCCGCCTCGGGCACGCCCGCCCGCTCGCACCGCTCTGGGTCGGCGACCCAATCCTCCGGCAGGAACAGACGTAGGGCCACCGGCACGGGCACCTCGCTCCGCGCCACGGTGAGCGAGACGAGCGACTGGCAATTGGCCTTCTTGCCGAGCGCCCCACAGTACTGGCGCGCCACACCCACCGAGTGCGTGCCCTTCTTCGGCAGGGCCGTGTCGTAGATCACCAGGCAGGCATCGGATCCACCGACCAGCCCGTCCGCGGAGCGGGCCAGTTCTGTCCAGAGCGGGCTGTCGTCCCAGGCCGGGCTGGCGATGAAGTGTTGCAGTCGGTCGTGGCCCGGCAATCCGAGGCGGGCCGCCATCGGCTGCAGGCTCTTGCGATCACCGGGACCGAGCAGGTTGCGCAGGTACAGCGGCGCCCAGGTCCGCCGCGTCTTGCGCCCCATCGCAGCCAGAAACGGGGCCAGCCATACATCGAGGTCCGGCCCCGACGAGCTCTCGCCCATGTCCATCTCCCGCAGTGCCACCGCAGGATCAAAACGCCCACCGCCCCTCAAAGTGCCCAGGTAGTGCTAGAGCCTGTCATCACCTCAGGTGAACGATTGCGGCGGCTAAGCAGACGACAGGGCCGGATCTGGCGGTAATCGTCCCGTAGCGCGTGGCAATGGCTCACCATTCCTCGAGTTGTGCAGACAGCCGCCGTTCGATGTTGCGTTTGGTGTAGATCCAGTCCGGGCAGCGCGCGGGAGCCTTGGGGCGCTTGGACGAAAAGACGGTTTTGCTCCTGCATCTCGCACGTGTGTCGGCAGCGATGGTTGGCGTAGGCCCGATCAGTTACGATCCATTCCGGAACGCCCGGCAGGTGATCGAGCAGAGGCAGTATGAACCACTCCGGGTCTCCCGGAGCTCCTAGCATCGTCCCTCCTCGGTAGGGACGGACAAGACGCGAGTTCTGTCAAATGTTTCAGGCGACGACTGGCCATAGTAGCCGTGGAACTAGGGCGTCTCTGCAAAGTCATCTGAGCCAGAGCATGGTCATGCCGAGCGTGACCATAGCGAGGTAGTTTGCGGCTCGCTTCTCGTAGCAGGTGACAATTCGGCGATACTGCTTGAGCCGGCCGATCAACCGCTCGACCTTGTTGCGCTGGCGGTAGGCGGGTTTGTCGAAATCGAGCTGGCGGGGCTGATCCTTGCGGGTGGGGATCACCGGCTCGACCCGGCGTTGTCGGAGGCGACGACGGGCCGGCGGACTGGAGTAGCCCCGGTCGCCTGCCGTCCGGCGGGGACGTCGGCGCGGGCGGCCTCGCCCTGGACGTGGCACCGCGCCCTTGTCCATGAGAGCATCCAACGCAAACTGCTCGTGGCGCTCACCCGCCGTCAGCACCGCCGTGATCGGCTTACCCCCGCCTTCGGCACGCAGATGCAGCTTGGTCGAGAAGCCACCCTGGCTGCGCCCGAGCGCTTCGCCCACGCCCTCGACGGTCGCCTCACCCCCCAATGGCGCCGGACCGGCGTGCCCCGGCGGCGTGCTGGTGGGCGCGCACCACCGTGGCGTCCACGAAGTGCAGGTCCCAGTCGAGGTCGCCGCGCGCGTCCGCCTGCGCCTGCAGCCGCCGCAGCACCCGGTCGAACACGCCGGCCTTGCGCCGCTGGTAGAACCGGCTCGACACCGTTCCCGCAGCCCCGTAGCGCGTCGGTAGATCCTCCCAGGGTGCGCCCGTGCGCTTCGATCCAGAGCATGCCGTTGAGGACTTGCCGGTGATCCTCCGCAGGCCGGCCCGTGCGCGGCTTCTGCGGAGGCAGCAGCGGGGCGATCTGCTCCCACTGCGCGTCAGTCAGTTCAAAGCGTCGCATCAAGCCCACATGGGCCTGACCTCCCAGACTGTGAACCCCTCTGCAGAGACGCCCTAGGCCCGTGCGGGCTAGCGGCAAGCCTAGATGTAGGAATAATATACCTCGCATTTTTTTTCCCATGCGCTTGCGGCAGCCGAGATCGCGGCGTAAGGTGCGTCATGAATTTATAGCAACGTAATAGTAGAAGTATTGCCAGCTATGAATGCAATTGACGGTAATGTTTGGCCGTTGACGGGCGCTCAGCTCGGGATATGGTACGCCCAGAAATTTAATTCCAATAGTCCGGCCTTCAATATCGGCCTTACTATCGACATTAAAGGGCCAATAAACGTTGAGATACTGAAATATGCGCTTAAAGTTGTCGTTGAAGAATGTGATACTTTGCATTTAAGATTTGTTGAGACCGAAGACGGACCTAGACAATTCAAAGACAAGAATCCGAAAACGGATCCAGTTTTAATCGATTTATCGGGTGAGACCGATCCCAGATCTTCCGCAGGCGCATGGATTGCCGACGACCGCGAAAAGATCATTCCCATTGTCGGCGGATTGCTTTGTCGCTTCGTATTATTCAAACTTAGCGAAGAAAACTATTGGTGGTATCAACGTTTTCATCATATTCAAGTCGATAGATATGGATTTAATCTTATATCGACGCGGGTCAGTGAGATATACAACGCTTTAGTCGACTCCAAGAAGCTTGATAATCACTGCTTCGAGCCAGTTGAGGCGGCGATACATAGAGATGCGGTATATCACTCGTCAGGCGGTTATTTGAGAGATAAATCTTTTTGGAAGAGATATATTAGGAGTAATTCCTGCGCAGTAAATATTGCGCAGAAGGAGGCGCCCGCGAGTGCGACAACGATAAGGCATGTCTTCTACATCGACAGAAAAATCGTAGGAAGATTGGCGGATTTCGGAGCTTCTATTGAAGTTTCCATTTCAAGAATATTTCTTGCTCTGACTTTAGTGTATCTTCATAAAGTTTCAGGCGCAAACGATATTACGATTGGATTGCCGACATCCGGACGAGATAAGGACAATCGACATGCTGCTATAATAGTGGCAAACGCGATCCCGTTGAGCTTGGAAGTGACCGGGGACTTGACATTAAAGCAGGTGGGCGAGCTCATCAGATTCGAGTTAAAAAAGGTCCTTCCTCATTGTCGATACGACCTTGCAAACATATTGAGAGACTCCAATAAGCTAAATTCCAATGTGTTTCATACAATTGTAAATATCCAACCATTCGATGATGAGTTCATTTTTGCAAATACAGTTACCAACACCTCGAATACATCCCTGCGGCTTATATCTAATCTATCTATAGCGATACATACGGGAAATAAGAGGACGGGATTAGAGATTGAGTTCGACGCCAATCCTGCTTTGTATAATGCCGAAGATCTTGTATATCACCAGCAATGTTTGACAAGACTCATTGAGTCTTTCGCTTTGGATCCGACGCGGCGGATCGGTGATATCGGGCTGCTCTCGGATCGGGAGCGTCACCAGATCTTGGAGGAGTGGAACGCGACGGCGCAAGCACTGCCGGAGGGGATGACGCTGCCGGGGCTGTTCGAGGCGCAGGTGGCGCGTACGCCGGAGGCGGTGGCGCTGGTGTTCGAGGACCAGGCGCTGACCTGCGGCGAACTCGACGCGCGGGCCAACCGGCTGGCGCATCACCTGATCGCTCGCGGGGTCGGGCCCGAGAGCATCGTGGCGGTGGCGCTGCCGCGCTCGCTCGAGTTGGTGGTGGGCCTGCTCGGCATCCTGAAGGCGGGAGCCGCCTACCTGCCGCTGGACACGGACTACCCCGCCGAGCGGCTGGCGTTCATGGTGGAGGACGCTCGGCCGGTGTGCGTGGTGAGCACGGGCGCGGTGGCCGGGCGGCTTCCCGAGGCGCCGGTGCTGCTGCTCGACGAGCCGGGCACGCAGGAGGCCTTGGCCCGGGAGCCCGCGTACGCGCCGAGCGACCGAGACCGCACGCGGCCGCTGGCCCCCGAGCATCCCGCCTACGTGATCTACACCTCCGGTTCCACCGGACGGCCCAAGGGCGTCGTGGTGGCGCACAGCGCCATCGTCAACCGGCTCGACTGGATGCAGGCCGCTTACGGCCTCGATGCAAGCGACCGGGTCCTGCAGAAGACGCCGGTCAGCTTCGACGTCTCGGTCTGGGAGTTCTTCTGGCCCTTGATCGAGGGGGCGAGGCTGGTGATAGCCCGGCCGGAAGGCCACAAGGATCCGGACTATCTGGCGGCCCTCATCGAGGCCCGGCAGATCACGACGATCCACTTCGTGCCCTCGATGCTGCAGGTCTTCGTTCAAGGAGCCGCCGCGGCGCGATGCCGGTCGTTGCGACGGGTCATCTGTAGCGGCGAGGCGCTGCCGCAGGAGCTGGCCACCGAACTGCGTGCCATCCTCGATGTGCCGCTGCACAATCTGTACGGCCCGACGGAAGCCGCGGTCGACGTCACGTTCTGGCAATGCCGACCCGACGAGACCTCGGCCACCGTGCCGATCGGTCGCCCGATCTGGAACACGCGGCTGTACGTTCTGGACGAGGGTCTGTCGCCGCGTCCGATCGGGGCGCCGGGGGAGTTGTACATCGCGGGCTCGGGTCTGGCGCGGGGATACCTGAACCGACCTGGACTGAGCGCGGAGCGGTTCGTGGCCGACCCGCACGGGGCACCGGGCAGCCGGATGTACCGGACCGGGGATCTGGCGCGGTGGCGCGCGGACGGGGTTCTGGAGTTCCTGGGCCGGGCGGATCACCAAGTTAAGATCCGCGGGTTCCGGATCGAGCCGGGCGAGATCGAGGCGGTGCTGGCGCGCCATCCCGACGTGGCGCAGGTGGCGGTGGTTGCGCGGGAGGACGGCCCCGGCGACCGGCGGCTCGTGGCCTACGTGGTCGGACGGACCGGTGGCGCGGTGGACGGATCGGCGCTGCGCCGTCACGCGGGCGAGCATCTGCCGGACTACATGGTGCCCTCGGCGGTGGTGGTGCTGGAGGCGCTGCCGCTGACCCCGAACGGCAAGCTCGACCGACGCGCCCTGCCCGCCCCTGACGGTGAGGCCTACACGTCGGGGACGTACGAGGCGCCGCGCGGGCATGTGGAAGAAGTGCTGGCGCGGATCTGGTCGGAGGTGCTGCGCGTCGAGCGGGTTGGCCGCCACGACAACTTCTTCGAGCTGGGCGGGCACTCGCTGCTTGCGGTGCGCGTGCTGGAACGGATGCGCAGGGAAGGTCTGCACGGCGACGTCGGGATGCTGTTCACGACGCCGAGCCTGTCGGCTCTGGCCCGTGAGGCAGGCACTGCCGAGGCCGAGCTGGAGATATCACCGAACCTTATTCCTGCGGATTGCGCGGCGATCACGCCGGACCTTCTGCCGCTGGTGAGCCTGAGCCAGGCGGAGATCGACCGGATCGTCGCCACGGTCCCGGGAGGGGCAGCCAACGTTCAGGACATCTACCCGCTCTCGCCGCTGCAGAACGGGCTCCTGTTCCATCAGCTGATGGCGGAAGACGGCGGCTATCTTGGGTACCGACTAATGAGCTTCTCGGACCGTGGGCGATTGGACGCCTTCGTGTCCGCGCTGGAAGCGGCAATCGCGCGTCACGACATTCTGCGTACGTCGATTATGTGGGAGGGATTGTCGGAGCCGGTGCAAGTGGTGTGGCGCCAAGCTCCGCTGATCGTGGAGGAGGTGGATCTCGAACTCGGCGACGGCGACACAACAGGCCAATTGTTCGCTCGCCTCAAGCCACTTCAGCAGCGAATAGATTTGTGCCGCGCTCCTCTAATGCGCTTGATCGTTGGTCAAGCACAAAATCAATGGCTCGGCGCGTGGTTGATTCATAACATTGCAGAAGATTATACATCTCTAAATATTTTCTCTACGGAAATTGGTGTTCATTTGGCCGGCGAAGCAGGAGCCCTGCTTCCTTCCGTGCCGTTTCGAGGCTTTGTCGCGCGTGCCCGCCACGACATGGATGCGCGAGAGAAGGAGCACAAAGACTTCTTCCACCGCATGTTGGGCGATGTGGATCAACCGACGGCGCCATTCGGCGTGTTTGAGGCGCACGGCGGCAGCTCGGCTCGCCTAGAGGTGGACGCAGGTCTTAGTGCTCGTATGCGACGGCAGGCACGAGCCTTGAGTGTGGGCGCAGCGAGCCTGATCCACGTTGCCTGGGGGCAGGTCGTGGCTCAGACATCTGGGCAGCGGGATCCGGTGTTCGGGACTATCCTGTTTGGTCGCATGGGAGCCGGTTCGGGTGCGGATCGCGCTGTCGGCGTGTTTATCAACACGCTGCCGGTGCGGCTGCGGCTCGGCGAGGTTGGAGTCGAGCAGAGCGTGCGCGAGACGCACCGGCTGCTGGCCGAACTCCTCCAGCATGAGCACGCCTCGCTACCACTCGCCCAGCGGGCTAGCTTGCTGCCGGTCCAGACGCCGCTGTTTGGAGCGTTGCTCAACTGCCGCCAGAGCGGTCGGAATGCGTTGCCTGCCGATCTGAAGGCGATTGATCTTGAAGATGCTTGGAAGGGTATTGTCAATCTTAAGTCTGACGAGCGAATTTATTACCCAATTCTCATGGATGTGGATGATCTAGGTTCTGAATTCCGGCTGACGGTCCGGGCTGGAGAAGGAATAGATCCGGCGCGGATCTGTGCCATGACCCATCGGGCGTTGGAGAGCCTGGTGGAGGCGCTGGAGCGGACGCCCAACGCCCCGGTCGGGCGACTGGACGTGCTGACCGATGGGGAGCGTCACCAGATCCTGGAGGAGTGGAACGCGACGGCGCAAGCACTGCCGGAGGGGATGACGCTGCCGGGGCTGTTCGAGGCGCAGGTGGCGCGTACGCCGGAGGCGGTGGCGCTGGTGTTCGAGGACCAGGCGCTGACCTACGGCGAACTCGACGCGCGGGCCAACCGGCTGGCGCATCACCTGATCGCTCGCGGGGTCGGGCCCGAGAGCATCGTGGCGGTGGCGCTGCCGCGCTCGCTCGAGTTGGTGGTGGGCCTGCTCGGCATCCTGAAGGCGGGAGCCGCCTACCTGCCGCTGGACACGGACTACCCCGCCGAGCGGCTGGCGTTCATGGTGGAGGACGCTCGGCCGGTGTGCGTGGTGAGCACGGGCGCGGTGGCCGGGCGGCTTCCCGAGGCGCCGGTGCTGCTGCTCGACGAGCCGGGCACGCAGGAGGCCTTGGCCCGGGAGCCCGCGTACGCGCCGAGCGACCGAGACCGCACGCGGCCGCTGGCCCCCGAGCATCCCGCCTACGTGATCTACACCTCCGGTTCCACCGGACGGCCCAAGGGCGTCGTGGTGGCCCATGCGAGCGTGAGCAACTTCCTCGAGGCGATGCGCGCCGAGCTGGCGCTCGGAGCGAGCGACCGGATGCTCGCGGTCACGACGATCGCCTTCGATATCGCCGTGCTCGAGTTGTTCGTGCCGCTGCTGAGCGGAAGCCGGGTTGTCCTCGTCTCGAAGGAGACGGTCCAGGATGCGCCGGCTCTGGCACGGGTGGCGAAGGCCGCCGGTGCCACGATCATGCAGGCGACGCCGACGCTCTGGCAGAGCCTTCTCAGCGAGGCCGCTCACGATCTGCCTCGGCTGAGGCCTCTGGTCGGCGGAGAGGCTCTGTCCCAGGAGACTGCCCGCCTTCTGCAGCGGTTCGGTGGACAGGTCACCAATCTCTATGGCCCGACCGAGACGACGATCTGGTCGGCGTCGGCGTGCTTGCGGGATGAGATTACGAGCCCGCCGCCGATCGGTCGCCCGATCTGGAACACGCGGCTGTACGTTCTGGACGAGGGTCTGTCGCCGCGTCCGATCGGGGCCCCGGGGGAGTTGTACATCGCGGGCTCGGGTCTGGCGCGGGGATACCTGAACCGACCTGGACTGAGCGCGGAGCGGTTCGTGGCCGACCCGCACGGGGCACCGGGCAGCCGGATGTACCGGACCGGGGATCTGGCGCGGTGGCGCGCGGACGGGGTTCTGGAGTTCCTGGGCCGGGCGGATCACCAAGTTAAGATCCGCGGGTTCCGGATCGAGCCGGGCGAGATCGAGGCGGTGCTGGCGCGCCATCCCGACGTGGCGCAGGCGGCGGTGGTTGCGCGGGAGGACGGCCCCGGCGACCGGCGGCTCGTGGCCTACGTGGTCGGACGGACCGGTGGCGCGGTGGACGGATCGGCGCTGCGCCGTCACGCGGGCGAGCATCTGCCGGACTACATGGTGCCCTCGGCGGTGGTGGTGCTGGAGGCGCTGCCGCTGACCCCGAACGGCAAGCTCGACCGACGCGCCCTGCCCGCTCCGCAGTTCACCGCAGTGAGCGCGCGCGCGCCGCGCACGCCACAGGAGGAGGTGCTGGCGCAGCTGTTTGCCGAGGTGCTGGGCCTGGAGGTGGTCGGGATCGACGACAACTTCTTCGATCTGGGCGGCCATTCGCTGCTGGCGACGCGGCTGATCAGCCGGATCCGCTCGACCCTGGGCGTCGAGCTGGCGATCCGCACCCTGTTCGAGGCGCCCACCATCGCCGGACTCGTCAGTCGCCTGAAACTGGCTGGGCCAACTCGACGCACACCCCTGCGTCCGCTTCCGCGGCCGGAGCGGCTGCCGCTGTCTTACGCCCAGCAGCGGTTGTGGTTCCTTGACCGTTTCGAAGGCCCGAGCCCAATTTACAACATTCCACTAGCCTTGCGCCTTACAGGAATGGTGGATGTGGACGCCTTAAAGTCCGCCTTAGCTGACGTGGTGAACCGTCACGAGAGCCTACGCACTATTTTTCCCGACGCTGGAGATACCCCAGAGCAACTGATCCTCCCTCCTGAAGCGGCTCGTCCGAGCCTAGAAATTTTTGACCTGAACGAAACGGACCTATCCGCCGCTCTATCAGCGGCGGCCAGTTATACCTTTGACTTGGCTCGAGAGATGCCGATCAGGGCGTGTATGTTCCGGGTCGACGCCGCAAGTCACGTTCTGCTGATTTTGTGCCATCATATCGCGAGCGACGGCTGGTCGATGGCGCCATTGGCGCGGGATCTATCCCAAGCTTACCAAGCGCGGATCCGGGGTGAAACCGGTGGCCTTGCGATGCCGCCAATCCAGTATGCTGACTACGCACTGTGGCAGCGTTCGCTATTGGGCGAGGAGGGTCAGCCCGGTAGCCTGATGGCCTGTCAGGGCACCTATTGGTTGAATCGTTTGGCAGCCCTGCCGGAGCTACTCGAATTGCCCGCCGATCGGCCCCGTCCTGCGGTGATGAGCCATCGTGGCGGCGCACTGCCAATCGCGCTGAGCGCAGAGCTGCACAGAGCCTTGGCGGCGATGGCGGGCCGTCATCAAGCGAGCCTATTTATGGTGATGCAGGCAGGCTTGGCCGCGCTGCTCACTCGGTTGGGCGCAGGTACAGACATTCCGCTGGGCAGCCCCATCGCCGGCCGGACCGACGACGCACTTGACGAACTGGTCGGGTTGTTTGTGAACACCCTAGTTCTGCGCACTGACACCTCAGGGGATCCTGATTTCGGGACCTTGCTGGAGCGCGTAAGAGCTGACGATCTAGAGGCGTATGCGCACCAAGATTTGCCATTTGAGCGGCTGGTAGAATTGATTAATCCATCCCGCTCCACGGCTCATCACCCTCTATTCCAGGTGATGCTGACGTTTCAGAACAACGTTCGTAGGAGTTTTGAATTTCCGGGATTGACCGTCTCGCCCCAGCCGATCTCCACAACCACGGCGAAGTTCGACCTCAGTTTTACATTATGGGAGAGGCGGGAAGCTGACGGTAGCCCGATAGGAATTTTGGGAAGGATAGAGTACGCGAGCGACCTTTTCGACGCGGTTAGTGTAGAGCAGTTGAGCACTCGGTATGTTCGCCTTCTCGAAGCGGTGACGACCGACGTGAATCGGCCGATAGGGCAGATTGAGTTGCTCTCGGATCGGGAGCGTCACCAGATCCTGGAGGAGTGGAACGCGACGGCGCATGCGCTGCCGGCGGAGGAGACGCTGCCGGGGCTGTTCGAGGCGCAGGTGGCGCGTACGCCGGAGGCGGTGGCGCTGGTGTTCGAGGACCAGGCGCTGACCTACGGCGAACTCGACGCGCGGGCCAACCGGCTGGCGCATCACCTGATCGCTCGCGGGGTCGGGCCCGAGAGCATCGTGGCGGTGGCGCTGCCGCGCTCGCTCGAGTTGGTGGTGGGCCTGCTCGGCATCCTGAAGGCGGGAGCCGCCTACCTGCCGCTGGACACGGACTACCCCGCCGAGCGGCTGGCGTTCATGGTGGAGGACGCTCGGCCGGTGTGCGTGGTGAGCACGGGCGCGGTGGCCGGGCGGCTTCCCGAGGCGCCGGTGCTGCTGCTCGACGAGCCGGGCACGCAGGAGGCCTTGGCCCGGGAGCCCGCGTACGCGCCGAGCGACCGAGACCGCACGCGGCCGCTGGCCCCCGAGCATCCCGCCTACGTGATCTACACCTCCGGTTCCACCGGACGGCCCAAGGGCGTCGTGGTGGCCCATGCGAGCGTGAGCAACTTCCTCGAGGCGATGCGCGCCGAGCTGGCGCTCGGAGCGAGCGACCGGATGCTCGCGGTCACGACGATCGCCTTCGATATCGCCGTGCTCGAGTTGTTCGTGCCGCTGCTGAGCGGAAGCCGGGTTGTCCTCGTCTCGAAGGAGACGGTCCAGGATGCGCCGGCTCTGGCACGGGTGGCGAAGGCCGCCGGTGCCACGATCATGCAGGCGACGCCGACGCTCTGGCAGAGCCTTCTCAGCGAGGCCGCTCACGATCTGCCTCGGCTGAGGCCTCTGGTCGGCGGAGAGGCTCTGTCCCAGGAGACTGCCCGCCTTCTGCAGCGGTTCGGTGGACAGGTCACCAATCTCTATGGCCCGACCGAGACGACGATCTGGTCGGCGTCGGCGTGCTTGCGGGATGAGATTACGAGCCCGCCGCCGATCGGTCGCCCGATCTGGAACACGCGGCTGTACGTTCTGGACGAGGGTCTGTCGCCGCGTCCGATCGGGGCCCCGGGGGAGTTGTACATCGCGGGCTCGGGTCTGGCGCGGGGATACCTGAACCGACCTGGACTGAGCGCGGAGCGGTTCGTGGCCGACCCGCACGGGGCACCGGGCAGCCGGATGTACCGGACCGGGGATCTGGCGCGGTGGCGCGCGGACGGGGTTCTGGAGTTCCTGGGCCGGGCGGATCACCAAGTTAAGATCCGCGGGTTCCGGATCGAGCCGGGCGAGATCGAGGCGGTGCTGGCGCGCCATCCCGACGTGGCGCAGGCGGCGGTGGTTGCGCGGGAGGACGGCCCCGGCGACCGGCGGCTCGTGGCCTACGTGGTCGGACGGACCGGTGGCGCGGTGGACGGATCGGCGCTGCGCCGTCACGCGGGCGAGCATCTGCCGGACTACATGGTGCCCTCGGCGGTGGTGGTGCTGGAGGCGCTGCCGCTGACCCCGAACGGCAAGCTCGACCGACGCGCCCTGCCCGCTCCGCAGTTCACCGCAGTGAGCGCGCGCGCGCCGCGCACGCCACAGGAGGAGGTGCTGGCGCAGCTGTTTGCCGAGGTGCTGGGCCTGGAGGTGGTCGGGATCGACGACAACTTCTTCGATCTGGGCGGCCATTCGCTGCTGGCGACGCGGCTGATCAGCCGGATCCGCTCGACCCTGGGCGTCGAGCTGGCGATCCGCACCCTGTTCGAGGCGCCCACCATCGCACAGCTTTCAGCGCGCTGGAGTGAGACCCGAGCTCCCAGACCTGCACTTAGAGCCATGCGCGGTTAAACCATGATTCCTTTGTCGTATGCGCAGCGTCGGTTGTGGTTTCTGTACCGCTTGGAGGGGCCGAGCCCGACCTACAACATCCCGCTGGCCCTTCGCTTCAAGGGAAGGTTGGAGGCGGACGCTCTGGAGGCTGCCCTGGCAGACGTGGCTGGGCGCCACGAGAGCCTGCGCACAGTCTTCCCCAGCGTTGAGGACACGCCCCGCCAGGAGATCCTGGCGGCAGAGACCGCACGTCCGGTGCTCGCGTGCATTGAGACGAGCGAGGCGGAGCTGCCCCGGCGCCTGTCGGAGGCGGCGGGTTACTGCTTCGATCTGGACCGGGAGATGCCGTTCCGGGCTTGGCTGTTCCGGCTGGACGACGAGCAGCAAGTGCTGCTGTTGTTGTGCCATCACATCGCCAGCGACGGCTGGTCGATGGCACCGCTGGTGCGCGACCTTGGCACGGCCTACGCGGCGCGCTGCCGGGGTGAGGTGCCGGGCTGGCGGCCGCTCGCAGTGCAGTATGCGGATTACACGCTCTGGCAGCGCGAGCTCCTGGGGGACGAGGCGGACGAGCACAGCCTGATCGCACGCCAGCTCGCCTACTGGGGTGAGGTGCTCTCAGGGCTCCCCGAGCAACTCGATCTTCCCGCAGACCGCCCGCGTCCCGCGGTCGCGAGCTACCGGGGCGGTCGCGTGCCGCTGCGGCTGGAGGGCGAATTGCACGGCCGGCTGCTGCGGCTGGCGCGCGATGGCCAGGCGAGCCTGTTCATGGTGATGCAGGCGGGGCTGGCAGCGCTGCTGACGCGGCTCGGGGCGGGCGAGGACATCCCGTTCGGAAGCCCGATCGCGGGCCGCACGGATGACGCGCTCGACGATCTCGTGGGGTTCTTTGTCAACACGCTGGTGCTGCGCACGGACACGTCGGGCAATCCGAGCTTTGATGAGCTTTTGGGCCGCGTGCGGACGCGGGACCTCGAGGCCTACGGGCATCAGGATCTGCCCTTCGAGCGGTTGGTGGAAATGCTCAACCCGCCCCGCCAGTTCGGTCGGCATCCGCTGTTCCAGGTCATGCTGGTGCTGCAGAACAACGCGCGCGCCTCGCTGCAGCTTGCGGGTCTGGAAGCGACACCCCAGGGGGTGGGCAGCGAGCGGGCGCTGTTCGACCTGCACGTGAGCTTGAGCGAGCGGCGCGGGTCGGACGGGTCTGCGCAGGGGATCGTGGGTTGGATCGAGTACGCGAGCGACCTGTTCGAGCGCGAGACGGCGGAGCGCCTGGCGGCGAGCTACGTGCGGTTCCTGGAAGGGATCGCTTTGGATCCGACGCGGCGGATCGGTGATATCGGGCTGCTCTCGGATCGGGAGCGTCACCAGATCTTGGAGGAGTGGAACGCGACGGCGCAAGCACTGCCGGAGGGGATGACGCTGCCGGGGCTGTTCGAGGCGCAGGTGGCGCGTACGCCGGAGGCGGTGGCGCTGGTGTTCGAGGACCAGGCGCTGACCTGCGGCGAACTCGACGCGCGGGCCAACCGGCTGGCGCATCACCTGATCGCTCGCGGGGTCGGGCCCGAGAGCATCGTGGCGGTGGCGCTGCCGCGCTCGCTCGAGTTGGTGGTGGGCCTGCTCGGCATCCTGAAGGCGGGAGCCGCCTACCTGCCGCTGGACACGGACTACCCCGCCGAGCGGCTGGCGTTCATGGTGGAGGACGCTCGGCCGGTGTGCGTGGTGAGCACGGGCGCGGTGGCCGGGCGGCTTCCCGAGGCGCCGGTGCTGCTGCTCGACGAGCCGGGCACGCAGGAGGCCTTGGCCCGGGAGCCCGCGTACGCGCCGAGCGACCGAGACCGCACGCGGCCGCTGGCCCCCGAGCATCCCGCCTACGTGATCTACACCTCCGGTTCCACCGGACGGCCCAAGGGCGTCGTGGTGGCGCACAGCGCCATCGTCAACCGGCTCGACTGGATGCAGGCCGCTTACGGCCTCGATGCAAGCGACCGGGTCCTGCAGAAGACGCCGGTCAGCTTCGACGTCTCGGTCTGGGAGTTCTTCTGGCCCTTGATCGAGGGGGCGAGGCTGGTGATAGCCCGGCCGGAAGGCCACAAGGATCCGGACTATCTGGCGGCCCTCATCGAGGCCCGGCAGATCACGACGATCCACTTCGTGCCCTCGATGCTGCAGGTCTTCGTTCAAGGAGCCGCCGCGGCGCGATGCCGGTCGTTGCGACGGGTCATCTGTAGCGGCGAGGCGCTGCCGCAGGAGCTGGCCACCGAACTGCGTGCCATCCTCGATGTGCCGCTGCACAATCTGTACGGCCCGACGGAAGCCGCGGTCGACGTCACGTTCTGGCAATGCCGACCCGACGAGACCTCGGCCACCGTGCCGATCGGTCGCCCGATCTGGAACACGCGGCTGTACGTTCTGGACGAGGGTCTGTCGCCGCGTCCGATCGGGGCGCCGGGGGAGTTGTACATCGCGGGCTCGGGTCTGGCGCGGGGATACCTGAACCGACCTGGACTGAGCGCGGAGCGGTTCGTGGCCGACCCGCACGGGGCACCGGGCAGCCGGATGTACCGGACCGGGGATCTGGCGCGGTGGCGCGCGGACGGGGTTCTGGAGTTCCTGGGCCGGGCGGATCACCAAGTTAAGATCCGCGGGTTCCGGATCGAGCCGGGCGAGATCGAGGCGGTGCTGGCGCGCCATCCCGACGTGGCGCAGGTGGCGGTGGTTGCGCGGGAGGACGGCCCCGGCGACCGGCGGCTCGTGGCCTACGTGGTCGGACGGACCGGTGGCGCGGTGGACGGATCGGCGCTGCGCCGTCACGCGGGCGAGCATCTGCCGGACTACATGGTGCCCTCGGCGGTGGTGGTGCTGGAGGCGCTGCCGCTGACCCCGAACGGCAAGCTCGACCGACGCGCCCTGCCCGCCCCTGACGGTGAGGCCTACACGTCGGGGACGTACGAGGCGCCGCGCGGGCATGTGGAAGAAGTGCTGGCGCGGATCTGGTCGGAGGTGCTGCGCGTCGAGCGGGTTGGCCGCCACGACAACTTCTTCGAGCTGGGCGGGCACTCGCTGCTTGCGGTGCGCGTGCTGGAACGGATGCGCAGGGAAGGTCTGCACGGCGACGTCGGGATGCTGTTCACGACGCCGAGCCTGTCGGCTCTGGCCCGTGAGGCAGGCACTGCCGAGGCCGAGCTGGAGATATCACCGAACCTTATTCCTGCGGATTGCGCGGCGATCACGCCGGACCTTCTGCCGCTGGTGAGCCTGAGCCAGGCGGAGATCGACCGGATCGTCGCCACGGTCCCGGGAGGGGCAGCCAACGTTCAGGACATCTACCCGCTCTCGCCGCTGCAGAACGGGCTCCTGTTCCATCAGCTGATGGCAGGCAAAGATTTTACTTACTTGCACTACAATCTGATGAGCTTCTCGGACCGTGGGCGATTAGACGCCTTCGTGTCCGCGCTGGAAGCGGGGATTGCTCGTCACGATATCTTCCGCACGGCGATCGTGTGGGAGGGATTGTCGGAGCCGGTGCAAGTGGTGTGGCGTCAGGCTCCGCTGATCGTGGAGGAGGTGGATCTCGAACTCGGCGACGGCGATGTTGTCGATCATCTCATCGATTGTTTCGATCCTCTTCGATGCCTGCTCGACCTTCAGCAGGCTCCCTTGATGCGGCTGATCGTAGGTGAAGCGCAAGGAAATTGGTTCGCTGCATGGCCGATCCACAACTTGGTGGATGACTACACCTCATCGAATGTTTTTCGTGCAGAGCGGCGGGTTCACCTGGCAAATAAAGCCGAGGCCCTACAAACCCCAACACCTTTTCGTGGCTTCGTGGCGCGCGCTTGCCATGACTTAAAAGTACATGAGAAGGACCACGAGAATTTTTTTCGTCGGATGTTGGGAGATGTGGAGGAGCCGACGGCTCCATTTGGGTTGTTGGAGGCGGTTGGGGCGGGCAGCTTCGCGCGACTGGGCGTTGGCGGCGATTTGGGCGCACGCCTGCGGGCGCGAGCCAGAGCTTTGGGCGTGGGCGCAGCGAGTCTTATGCACGTCGCCTGGGGTCAAGTCGTAGCCCGGACATCCGGCCAGCAGGATCCGGTGTTCGGGACGATCTTGTTCGGTCGCATGGCGGCTGGGCCCGGTGCGGACCGGGCGATGGGCCTATTCATCAACACGTTGCCGGTGCGGCTGCGGCTCGGCGAGGTTGGAGTCGAGCAAAGCGTGCGCGAGACTCACCGGCTGCTGGCCGAACTCCTCCAGCATGAGCACGCTCCCCTACTTTTAGCCCAACGCTGCAGCGCCCTCCCAGCGCAGACGCCCCTGTTCTCCGCGCTGCTAAATTGCCGCCAGAGTGGTTGGAACGCTCTGCCGTCCGATCTGAAGGCGGTCGACGTTGGGCAGGCCGAGGAGGGAATCAGGCATCTCGAATATGACGAGCGGATTTACTATCCCCTCTTCTTAGAAGTCGACGATCTAGGTTCTGAGTTCCGGCTGACGGTCCGGGCTGGAGAAGGAATAGATCCGGCGCGTATCTGTGCCATGACCCATCGGGCGTTGGAGAGCCTGGTGGAGGCGCTGGAGCGGACGCCCAACGCCCCGGTCGGGCGACTGGACGTGCTGACCGATGGGGAGCGCCACCAGATCCTGGAGGAGTGGAACGCGACGGCGCATGCGCTGCCGGCGGAGGAGACGCTGCCGGCGCTGTTTGAGGCGCAGGTGGCGCGTACGCCGGAGGCGGTGGCGCTGGTGTTCGAGGACCAGGCGCTGACCTACGGCGAACTCGACGCGCGGGCCAACCGGCTGGCGCATCACCTGATCGCTCGCGGGGTCGGGCCCGAGAGCATCGTAGGGATGGCGCTGCCGCGCTCGCTCGAGTTGGTGGTGGGCCTGCTCGGCATCCTGAAGGCGGGAGCCGCCTACCTGCCTCTGGACACGGACTACCCCGCCGAGCGGCTGGCGTTCATGGTGGAGGACGCTCGGCCGGTGTGCGTGGTGAGCACGGGCGCGGTGGCCGGGCGGCTTCCCGAGGCGCCGGTGCTGCTGCTCGACGAGCCGGGCACGCAGGAGGCCTTGGCCCGGGAGCCCGCGTACGCGCCGAGCGACCGAGACCGCACGCGGCTGCTGGCCCCCGAGCATCCCGCCTACGTGATCTACACCTCCGGTTCCACCGGACGGCCCAAGGGCGTCGTTGGTCTACATAATGGAGTAGTTAATCGGCTTCTCTGGGGAGGTGAAGTCAATCCCTATCTTCCCGAGAATCCGGTTTTAGCAAAAAGCTCGATGAGTTTTATGGATGGTTCAACAGAATTGCTTGGTCCGCTGGTTCACGGTGCAAGGGTGATCATGGCTGAGCAATCAATTTCGAAAAGTTCTTATGAACTCGCTCGGCTGATTGATCGCTATCGTGTGGGTTGTATTACGCTCGTGCCAGCACTTTTGTTAGCTATTCTCGAGGAAGACCGGAGGCTGATCGAAAATTGTGGAATGTGGATTTGCAGTGGTGAGTCCTTGACTGGGACCCACACGGCCGAATTTGCAGATGTGCTTCCAAATTCTCAGCTATTCAATTTCTATGGAGTTACAGAAGCCAGTGGCGAAAGCTCTTTTGCAATGTGCGATGGAACTGCGCCACTGATTGGCTGTCCGGTCTGGAACACGCGGCTGTACGTTCTGGACGAGGGTCTGTCGCCGCGCCCGATCGGGGCGCCGGGGGAGCTGTACATCGCGGGCGTCGGGTTGGCGCGGGGGTACCTGAACCGGCCGGGTCTTACCGCGGAGCGGTTCGTGGCCGACCCGCACGGGGCACCGGGCAGCCGGATGTACCGGACCGGGGATCTGGCACGGTGGCGCGCGGACGGGGTTCTAGAGTTCCTGGGCCGGGCGGATCACCAAGTTAAGATCCGCGGGTTCCGGATCGAGCCGGGCGAGATCGAGACGGTGCTGGCGCGCCATCCCGACGTGGCGCAGGTGGCGGTGGTTGCGCGGGAGGACGGCCCCGGCGACCGGCGGCTCGTGGCCTACGTGGTCGGACGGACCGGTGGCGCGGTGGACGGATCGGCGCTGCGCCGTCACGCGGGCGAGCATCTGCCGGACTACATGGTGCCCTCGGCGGTGGTGGTGCTGGAGGCGCTGCCGCTGAGCCCGAACGGCAAGATCGACCGACGCGCCCTGCCCGCTCCGCAGTTCACCGCAGTGAGCGCGCGCGCGCCGCGCACGCCGCAGGAGGAGGTCCTGGCGCAGCTGTTTGCCGAGGTGCTGGGCCTGGAGGTGGTCGGGATCGACGACAACTTCTTCGATCTGGGCGGCCATTCGCTGCTGGCGACGCGGCTGATCAGCCGGATCCGCTCGACCCTGGGCGTCGAGCTGGCGATCCGCACCCTGTTCGAAGCACCCACCGTCGCCGGACTTGCCAGCCGTCTCGGCGAGGGTGGCGAGGTGCGCGGCACGCTCCGGGCGATGGAGCGCCCGTCGGAGCTTCTCCTCTCGTATGCGCAGCGTCGGTTGTGGTTTCTGTACCGCTTGGAGGGGCCGAGCCCGACCTACAACATCCCGCTGGCCCTTCGCTTCAAGGGAAGGTTGGAGGCGGACGCTCTGGAGGCTGCCCTGGCAGACGTGGCTGGGCGCCACGAGAGCCTGCGCACAGTCTTCCCCAGCGTTGAGGACACGCCCCGCCAGGAGATCCTGGCGGCAGAGACCGCACGTCCGGTGCTCGCGTGCATTGAGACGAGCGAGGCGGAGCTGCCCCGGCGCCTGTCGGAGGCGGCGGGTTACTGCTTCGATCTGGACCGGGAGATGCCGTTCCGGGCTTGGCTGTTCCGGCTGGACGACGAGCAGCAAGTGCTGCTGTTGTTGTGCCATCACATCGCCAGCGACGGCTGGTCGATGGCACCGCTGGTGCGCGACCTTGGCACGGCCTACGCGGCGCGCTGCCGGGGTGAGGTGCCGGGCTGGCGGCCGCTCGCAGTGCAGTATGCGGATTACACGCTCTGGCAGCGCGAGCTCCTGGGGGACGAGGCGGACGAGCACAGCCTGATCGCACGCCAGCTCGCCTACTGGGGTGAGGTGCTCTCAGGGCTCCCCGAGCAACTCGATCTTCCCGCAGACCGCCCGCGTCCCGCGGTCGCGAGCTACCGGGGCGGTCGCGTGCCGCTGCGGCTGGAGGGCGAATTGCACGGCCGGCTGCTGCGGCTGGCGCGCGATGGCCAGGCGAGCCTGTTCATGGTGATGCAGGCGGGGCTGGCAGCGCTGCTGACGCGGCTCGGGGCGGGCGAGGACATCCCGTTCGGAAGCCCGATCGCGGGCCGCACGGATGACGCGCTCGACGATCTCGTGGGGTTCTTTGTCAACACGCTGGTGCTGCGCACGGACACGTCGGGCAATCCGAGCTTTGATGAGCTTTTGGGCCGCGTGCGGACGCGGGACCTCGAGGCCTACGGGCATCAGGATCTGCCCTTCGAGCGGTTGGTGGAAATGCTCAACCCGCCCCGCCAGTTCGGTCGGCATCCGCTGTTCCAGGTCATGCTGGTGCTGCAGAACAACGCGCGCGCCTCGCTGCAGCTTGCGGGTCTGGAAGCGACACCCCAGGGGGTGGGCAGCGAGCGGGCGCTGTTCGACCTGCACGTGAGCTTGAGCGAGCGGCGCGGGTCGGACGGGTCTGCGCAGGGGATCGTGGGTTGGATCGAGTACGCGAGCGACCTGTTCGAGCGCGAGACGGCGGAGCGCCTGGCGGCGAGCTACGTGCGGTTCCTGGAAGGGATCGCTTTGGATCCGACGCGGCGGATCGGTGATATCGGGCTGCTCTCGGATCGGGAGCGTCACCAGATCTTGGAGGAGTGGAACGCGACGGCGCAAGCACTGCCGGAGGGGATGACGCTGCCGGGGCTGTTCGAGGCGCAGGTGGCGCGTACGCCGGAGGCGGTGGCGCTGGTGTTCGAGGACCAGGCGCTGACCTGCGGCGAACTCGACGCGCGGGCCAACCGGCTGGCGCATCACCTGATCGCTCGCGGGGTCGGGCCCGAGAGCATCGTGGCGGTGGCGCTGCCGCGCTCGCTCGAGTTGGTGGTGGGCCTGCTCGGCATCCTGAAGGCGGGAGCCGCCTACCTGCCGCTGGACACGGACTACCCCGCCGAGCGGCTGGCGTTCATGGTGGAGGACGCTCGGCCGGTGTGCGTGGTGAGCACGGGCGCGGTGGCCGGGCGGCTTCCCGAGGCGCCGGTGCTGCTGCTCGACGAGCCGGGCACGCAGGAGGCCTTGGCCCGGGAGCCCGCGTACGCGCCGAGCGACCGAGACCGCACGCGGCCGCTGGCCCCCGAGCATCCCGCCTACGTGATCTACACCTCCGGTTCCACCGGACGGCCCAAGGGCGTCGTGGTGGCCCATGCGAGCGTGAGCAACTTCCTCGAGGCGATGCGCGCCGAGCTGGCGCTCGGAGCGAGCGACCGGATGCTCGCGGTCACGACGATCGCCTTCGATATCGCCGTGCTCGAGTTGTTCGTGCCGCTGCTGAGCGGAAGCCGGGTTGTCCTCGTCTCGAAGGAGACGGTCCAGGATGCGCCGGCTCTGGCACGGGTGGCGAAGGCCGCCGGTGCCACGATCATGCAGGCGACGCCGACGCTCTGGCAGAGCCTTCTCAGCGAGGCCGCTCACGATCTGCCTCGGCTGAGGCCTCTGGTCGGCGGAGAGGCTCTGTCCCAGGAGACTGCCCGCCTTCTGCAGCGGTTCGGTGGACAGGTCACCAATCTCTATGGCCCGACCGAGACGACGATCTGGTCGGCGTCGGCGTGCTTGCGGGATGAGATTACGAGCCCGCCGCCGATCGGTCGCCCGATCTGGAACACGCGGCTGTACGTTCTGGACGAGGGTCTGTCGCCGCGTCCGATCGGGGCCCCGGGGGAGTTGTACATCGCGGGCTCGGGTCTGGCGCGGGGATACCTGAACCGACCTGGACTGAGCGCGGAGCGGTTCGTGGCCGACCCGCACGGGGCACCGGGCAGCCGGATGTACCGGACCGGGGATCTGGCGCGGTGGCGCGCGGACGGGGTTCTGGAGTTCCTGGGCCGGGCGGATCACCAAGTTAAGATCCGCGGGTTCCGGATCGAGCCGGGCGAGATCGAGGCGGTGCTGGCGCGCCATCCCGACGTGGCGCAGGCGGCGGTGGTTGCGCGGGAGGACGGCCCCGGCGACCGGCGGCTCGTGGCCTACGTGGTCGGACGGACCGGTGGCGCGGTGGACGGATCGGCGCTGCGCCGTCACGCGGGCGAGCATCTGCCGGACTACATGGTGCCCTCGGCGGTGGTGGTGCTGGAGGCGCTGCCGCTGACCCCGAACGGCAAGCTCGACCGACGCGCCCTGCCCGCTCCGCAGTTCACCGCAGTGAGCGCGCGCGCGCCGCGCACGCCACAGGAGGAGGTGCTGGCGCAGCTGTTTGCCGAGGTGCTGGGCCTGGAGGTGGTCGGGATCGACGACAACTTCTTCGATCTGGGCGGCCATTCGCTGCTGGCGACGCGGCTGATCAGCCGGATCCGCTCGACCCTGGGCGTCGAGCTGGCGATCCGCACCCTGTTCGAGGCGCCCACCATCGCCGGACTCGCCAGTCGCCTGGATTGTGTGGTTGCCGAGCCTAAAACGTTCAGTCTTATTCTGCCAATCCGTGATAACTCTGAACAAGTGCCATTATTTTGTGTGCACCCCATCAATGGGCTAAGTTGGTGTTACTACGGGCTGACAGAGTATCTTACTGCAAGTTCAATTTATGGCTTGCAGTCGCACGGGTTAGCCGGCCGACTTAGGTTTCCGGAATCGTTGCATGAAATGGCGTCAACGTACGTGGCCGAGATCCGAAAAATTAGACCGAAAGGTCCCTATAATCTGCTCGGATGGTCATTTGGTGGATATGTTGCCTTTGAGATGGCAAACATGATGAACTCCATGAGCGAACGGGTTAATAAGTTGATATTGCTCGATGCTCATCCATATGGCGCCGCAAATGAATATAACTTTGAGGACTTGTGCATAGATGAAAGTATAAATGCTCTCATGGATGTTGCTCCGGGCATGATGGAAGATTTACCTATGCAGATAATTCGAGAAGACGATATGGATCTGCTGCGCAGGAGGATGGCCTTATTCGAGGCGTATCAACGCAAGCTGATGAAAACATTCAGACCAGTCCCCTATCAAGGAAGTGCTTTGATGTTCGCTTCACTAGATGCTAAAAAGGGAGCTTCCAACGACAGTTGGAAAAATAATATCTTGGGGGACGTAAAGGTCTATAACGTAAACTGTGGTCATTACCACATGATGGATGCCTCGTCTCTCAAAGAGATTGGTCCAATAATTTCCCATGAGTTATCGAAGTCATAAAGTCCACGCTCCCGAGCTGCGTAGTAATCATTTCGGTCTCAACTTCCCGAATCAATAGGTGACGATTATGACAAATCCTTTCGAGAACGAGGGTGGTAATTTCTTTGTGCTGAAAAATCATGAAAATCAGTTTTCTCTTTGGCCGGAAAAAATCGCCATTCCGGAAGGCTGGAATGCTGTTTGCGGCCCCATTGTTAAGGCAGAATGCCTAGCTTTCATCGAGAGAGAGTGGGTGGACATGAGGCCTAAAGCTCTAGTAGAGAATTTTTGATGTTGGGTATTTTTGGCCTATGTTCACAAATTCAATAATCAGTCGGTGCTTTAAAATATATATCATTGCTAACTGAAGCTGCGCTCAAATGGTATGAAACAAGAAGTGCGCTGAAATCTGCTTCGGTGATGGATGGCGCCAATATCTATAGGTCTATCCTCGACTCGCGGCAACGCGTAGTTCATGCCGTTGAAAGCTGTGCGTCGCTACACTTGGTGCACTAACGGCATTCGGAAGGCTCACGTTGGGCGTGAGCCATGCGTGTCTGACGCATGGCTCACGCCGTCTACGTGATCATCACCTAGAGCCGTGCCCGGCGGTGTTGGCGACAGGACGGTGGCTGGAGCGTTGACGGGTGAAGGAGCCAGCGATGCCTTCACCGTTGTCTGTCGATCTGCGCGAGCGCGTCGTGGCGGCCGTGACAGAGGGCGCTTCCTTCCATCAGGCGGCGGCGCGGTTCGGGGTGAGCGTGTCGAGCGCCAGCCGCTGGTCGCAACGGTTTGCGCAGCAGGGTCACGTCGCCCCCAAACCGACGCACGGCGACGACCGCCTGCCGGCGATCGAGGCGCATGCGGATCTGATCCTCTCCCTCGACGAGGCCCGGCCCGAACGCTTCCTGCGCGAGTTGCGCGACGCCCTGGCCGAGCAGGGCGTGCAGACCAGCACGAGCGGGCTGTCACGCTTCTTCGCTCGCCATGGGATCACCCGTAAAAAGGGGCGCTGTACGCCACTGAGCAGGAGCGGGCTGACGTGAAGGCGGCGCGTGAGGCGTGGTTCGCGGCTCAGCCTGACCTCGACCCCGACAAGCTCGTCTTCCTCGACGAGACGGCGGCCGCCACCAACATGGCCCGCCGCTACGGTCGCGCCCCGTGCGGCAAGCGCTGCCGGCTCCTCGTGCCCCAGGGCCATTACAAAACGACCACTATCACCGCCGCTCTGCGCACCACCGGCCTGTGCGCCTTCGACCTCGCGGATGGCGCTACCAATGGCCAGCGCTTTCGCGACTACGTCGCCAACCGCCTCGTCCCGGTGCTGCGGCCCGGCGACGTCGTGATCCTCGACAACCTGCAAGCTCACAAGGTCAGCGGCATCCGCGAGCGGGTCGAGGCGGCCGGCGCCCGGCTGCTCTACCTTCCGCCCTATAGCCCCGAGTTCAACCCGATCGAACAGATCTTCGCCAAGCTGAAAGCCCTGCTGCGGAGCGCAGCCGCCCGCACCGTGCCAGACCTCTGGAACGCCATCCGGCACGCTTTCACCCGCTTCACCCCAGACGAGTGCCGCAACAGCCTCGCCGCCGCCGGCTACGACAACGACTTGGCCGTCGCTACGTAAGCGGGAACGGCTCTAGGCTGAGTGGACTTGCCTCGCTTTAGTGGCTCTTCGTCATTTCGTGTGGGTCAAAGGTAAGCGATGTTCCGGCCCCATCTTCTGTGGGGCAACCTGACCGGGCAGTTTGACGATCCGCACGAGAGGATCATTTTGTGTCTTGACTTGACCTTAGACTTGAGCCGGAGGGGACGGTCCGGCGTTTCGAGGTGATCGACGGCGCGGTCGGCCGCAGGCGCTGGAGCGCCGACGACCGGGCGCGGATCCTGGAGGAGACGTTCGTTCCGGGTGCGGTGGTGTCAGTGGTGGCCCGCCGCCACGGGTTGACCCCGCAGCAGCTGTTCACGTGGCGGCGCGAGGCGCGCCAGGTCGCGGCGCTGCCGGCTTTCGTGCCGGCGGTGACCGCACCCGAGCCCATGGCGGTGGATCCCGCCCGGGCGGACCCGCCACGCCGGCGCATCAGACGATCCTCATCGCGCCGCCGCGCGGTGGGGATCGAGGTGGAGGCAGGCGGCATCACGGTGCGGATCGGCGACGGCGCCTCGCTGGACTTGCTCCGGTTTAATGGAGAGCGGTTTGGTGGGTGAAGCCCCTCTCGAACTGGATAGGGCTGGTGTAGCCCAGCGCCGAGTGACGGCGGCGGGGATTGTAGAAGCCATCGATGTAATGGGCCAGCGCGACGGTGGCCTCGGCTCGCGTCTGGAACGCGGTGCGCCAGACCAACTCGCTCTTCAGCGTCTTGAAGAACGTCTCGACCATCGCGTTGTCAAAGCAATTTCCCTTGCCAGACATCGAAATCACGATGCCATGTCCTCGTAGTTCTGCCTGATACTCGTTCGAACAATACTGACTGCCGCGGTCGGAATGATGGATCAGATCTGATCCGGGCTGCCGGACGACGAGGGCTCGTCGCAGCGCGGTCAGCGCGAGTTGCTTGTGAAGACGGTCGCCCGCCGCCCAGCCGACGACCCGTCGAGAGTACAGGTCGAGGACCACCGCCAGGTACAGCCAACCCTCCCGCGTCCAGATGTAGGAGATGTCGCTTCCCCACTTGCGATCGGGCCCGGCCGCCGCGAAGTCTTGATCGAGGTGGTTGGGCGCGATCGGGAAGGCGTGGCCGCTGTCCGTCGTGCGCCGGAAGCGCCGCGGCTGGCGAGCCTTGAGCCCGTTCTCCCGCATCAGCCGGGCCACGCGTCTTCGGCCTTGTCAGGCGACACGGCAAACTGACCCCCTGACGCCATGAGGACCTGACCCCCTCGATGAGCGAGGAGGTCGAGATGATCAGGAACGAAGATCAGGCTCTTCAGCGGACAGACGATCCGCGGAGGGCCGAGATGAAGACGCCGGACGACGTATCGGCGATGGTGCGGCTGAAGGCGCTGGGCTGGGGTGCCAAGCGGATCGCGACCGAGCTCGGCTGTTCGAAGAACACGGTCAAGCACTGGCTCCGTCAGGGTGATTGGCGCCCCTCTAAAACGCCTTCACGATCGAAGCGGCTCGACGGCTTGACGGACTGGTTGGCCGAACGGTTCCGGCAGCATGCCGGCAACGCCGACGTCGTGCGCCAGGACCTCGCCAACGAGAAGGACATCCACGTCAGCCTGCGCACCGTGGAACGGGCTGTGGCGCCGTTGCGGCGGGACCTGGTGATCGCCGCGCGGGCGAGCGTGCGGTTCGAGACGCGGCCAGGCGAGCAGATGCAGATCGACTTCGGCGAGCGGCGGATCGAGATCGGCGGTGTGCCAACCCGGGTCTCGCTGTTCGTTGCGACGCTCGGTTACTCGCGTCGACTGCACGTGCGCGCCTTCGGCCACGAGCGGCAGGAGGACTGGTTCGCCGGATTGGAGAGCGCCTTCCAGGCCTTCGGCGGTGTGCCGCGTGAGGTGCTGCTCGACAATGCCCGCGCCCTGGTCCTGCACCATGACCCGATCAGCCGCGAGGTCATCCTGCATCCGCGGTTGCACGCCTTCTCCCGGCATTGGGGCTTCCGGGTGCGGGCCTGCGCCCCGTACCGGGCGCGCACGAAGGGCAAGGACGAGCGCGGCGTTGGCTACGTCAAAAGGAACGCTGTAGCCGGCCACCGCTTCGCGAGCTTTGCCGCCCTGGAGGCGCATCTCGATGCCTGGACGCGGGATGTGGCCGACCGGCGCGCGCACGGCACGACCGGTGAGGCGCCGGGCGCGCGGTTCGCCCGGGACGAGGCCCGGGCGCTGCAGCCCCTGGCGGGCGTGCCGCCGTTCTCCGCCGCACGCGATCTCGTGCGCCGGGTCGGGGCAGACTGCGCGGTCAGCGTCGACGGCAACGCCTACTCGGTGCCGTGGCGGCTGATCGGCGAGCGGGTTCGCGTCACCGTGAGCGGAGCGGTGGTGCGCGTCCACCACGGCGGACGTGAGGTCGCCGTGCACGCCGCGTTGAAGGGGCGCCACGGCCGTGTCGTCGACGATGCCCATCTGGCCGGGCTTGTGGGTAGCCGAGAGCGACCGGCTCACCGGCTCGACCCGTCGCCCATCATGCCGCCGGCGCTGTTGCGGCCGCTGGCCGAGTACGAGGCGGTCGCCGGGGGAGGCTTCTGATGGACCATGACCACCTCACCCTGCTGCTCGACCGCCTGAAGCTGACGGCCATGCGCGATCAGCTCGATAGCCTGATCGACGAGGCCGGCCGGGGCGAGCTGACGATCCGTGAGGCGCTGACCCTGTTCTGCGAGCGTGAGGTCGCTCGGCGTGACCAGCGCCGCATCGACATGGCCTTTGGTCTGGCTCGCTTCCCCTTCGTGCGGGACCTGACCGGCTTCGACTTCGGCGCCCAACCCTCGCTGGACAAGGCGCAGATCCGTGAACTCGCCACCGGCCGCTTCATCGCCAATGGCGAGGCGGTGCTGTTCCTCGGGCCGCCCGGCGTGGGCAAGACGCACTTGGCGGTGGCGATCGGGCGCGCGGCGATTGTGGCCGGCTATGGCGTGCTGTTCACCCCGGCCACGACGCTCGTGGCGCAGCTGGCCAAGGCGCATGCTGAGGGTCGGTTGGAGGAGCGGCTGACGCACTACGCCAAGCCGAAACTGCTGATCATCGACGAGCTCGGCTATCTGCCGTTCGAGCCGGATGCCGCGCATCTGTTCTTCCAGCTCGTCAGCCGCCGCTACGAGCGGGGCGCGATGCTGGTGACGTCGAACCGAGCGGTAGGCGAGTGGGGGAGCGTGTTCGGCGATGCGGTGGTGGCCACCGCGATCCTCGATCGGCTGCTGCACCACAGCCACGTCGTCACCATCCGCGGCGACAGCTACCGGCTTCGTGAGAAGCGTCGCAGCGGCCTCCTGCAAAAGGCGGCTGCGGTCCCCCAACCCACACCCGTCTAGGCGTGTGAAATTAGCATAGGGGTCAGATCCTCATGACGCGAAGAGGTCAGTTCCGGATGTCGCTTGATAGGCCTGCCGCCAAACCCTGCTCACGCAACTCGTGGGTCATGCGTGGGCTGCCGTACGTCTCGTGCGAGAGCGTGAAGGCGGATCGGACATGGGCGAGTAGCACGAGGTCCTCGCGCTGCCGCGTCGAGGCCGGACGGTTCTTCCAGGCGAAATAGCCGCTCGGACTGACATCGAGGACCTTGCACAGGCGCGCGACCGGGAAGTCCTTCTTCGCCGCGTCGACGAGGCGAAACCTCATCGACTTCCCTCCTTGGCGAAAAAAGCCGTGGCCCGCTTCAGGATCTCTCGCTCCTGGCGTAGCACCTCGTTCTCGCGCCGCAGGCGCTTGAGCTCGGCGGCCATGTCCTCCTGCCGATCGGCCGGCGGGTTGTCCATCTCCCGCTCACGCCGGCCGTCGATCCAGTTGCGCAGCGTCGAGAGCCCGACGCCGAGATCGGCGGCGACCTCGCGGCGGGACCGCCCGCTCGTCTGCGCTAATCGCACCGCCTCAGCACGAAACTCGGGGGTAAAGGTTTGCTTCCGGTCTGCCATCGGAACCCCCCTCCTTCAGGAAAAGAGCTCTCCACTTTTGCGAAGCAAGTCCATCTAGGCGATGCGGCAGAAGAGCGATCTGATGACGATCCGCGACACCAACGAACCGCGTCATACAAGCCTCCACCGTCACGCCGAGACTATCAGAACCGCAGCGTTTTCACACAGCCTCCACCCTTCTCAGACGTCAATGAGGGGCAACCCAGAGGCAGACAACCCTTCAATCCTGGAGATCGGGATTGTCGAAAGCTAGACGGGCATGGGGCGACGCCGTCGTGAGGCCGACGATGTTGCAGCCGGGCCCGCGCTTCGGGGCTGGGCCGGCCAGCTCGATCTCGCCGTCGCCAGGGCCGACAAGGCGGATATGGCCCTCCACTCGATAGGGCGCAGGGGCGCAGCCGTCCTTGAACGTGCGCGCGGTCCCAATGATGCGATCGCCCTGTCGGATGCCCTCGAACAGTAGTGTTCCGCGAGGCATCGTTGGTCCACGGGGCGATGGGGACGCACCGTTGTAGACCATAGAAATCCGACCGCCGGCGCCTTCCGACATGGTGATCTGGCTCCGCCCGTGGGTCCAGTGCGTTTGAGGTGGCACGTCAAGCGCGATGGCCGGCGTTGCCGACAGAGCGAGAAGGACGGGGAAGGAGGCGGGACGCATTGCGGAGGTCTACCTTCGTGCAGTGAACGCTGGGTTTAGAGGAGGCCATGACGCTGTTAGAGCAGCGGTGCTCGGACAACCCGCCTTCCCCTTCGTCCTTTGGCGACCCTGGTCGCAGATAATGGCCTACCTTCCAGCATTAGGCCCGAACGAGGGTGTCGGGATCGGTTCATCGACCTCGACGATCAGGCTTTCGGCAAAGGCCGGGTTCGAGTCGTTCTCCCCGCGTGGGTTCGATAGGATTCGTGTTCCGTACCCCGGCACGAAGTCCACCGACCTGGGGATATGTCCGCAAATCCACAGGTGGACCGCGCCGACATCCGTGAGGTGGCCGAGGTCCGAAGCCGACGCCGCAGCTGACGGCTGATCCCAGAGGTGTCTGGGCAGAACCTCAATGTGGGGCGCGTAGTGCGTGACGACGATCCGCGGACCTTCGGGCGCTACGTCTGGATCGAGGATGGCCTCGAGCACGTCGACCTCGGCCCTGTGTCGGCGGGCTATATCTCGGCCTTTGGCTCTACGATCGATGCCTGGGCCGCGAACATCGATGGGGTCACCGAACTCGCGTGGGTAGAGGATATGCCCCGCGGGCTGGTTCAGCTCGAGATCGGTCCATAGCGTTCCACCGGCGAAATGGCCGCCGGCGACGGCCATCCAGCCTTGACCATTTAGCAAGGTGACGCCTTCCTTCTGAGCTCGACGTTCCGCCCGCTCGAGCTCGTCCTCGATTGTGCGCCCCCAGAACTCGTGATTGCCCGGAACGAAGACCGCGGGGCGGCCATCGGCGACCTGTGCGGTCCAGAGGATCGAGCGCTCGATATCCGAGTCGTAGACGTCTCCGGCGATGACAAGCGCATCGAACTCCGGCCGCACGCTGGGAAACCAGGGGGCGTCAGGCGCCGTGTGGAGGTCGGAGAGGACCCATAAGCGCATTCACCTCGCTCCCGCGTCTAGGATGTCGGGTTCGCCCAGCCGGTAGAAGCGTGTCGATGTCCGTGCCCATGCCAGGTCGATCGCGATCGCCCTGAGCGCACTTGTTCGAATCAGACCGTCGGCCAGGGTAGGGTGTTCTGAGACGATGCCGGCGAGCACCGTCTGCCGGAACCAGTTCGTGGTCTGACGCCACGCCTGTAGCACCGGAGCCCTGGCGAGCGTTTCCGGTGACGGCTCACAACCGCCGGCGATCGCCGCCAGCGCAACGGCGGTGTCCGCTTCATGGACGATATCGTGCCGCCAAAGCCGAAAGGTCGGGGCAAGGTCGCAGAGGTCGACGTTCAGTCTGAGCTGGTTCATGGCCTCGGTCCCGCCTCCGGCACCTCCTCCTCGACAGCCTCCTCCGGCTCATGGTCGGGGGAATGGAGCGGAGGCAGCGATGCCAACCGGACTTGGATCTCGTCCCAACTGGCCGGGCGGAAATCCCAGCAGTCGACGCCGACGTCCAGGCTCTGGCTGTTGCCGGGCATCCGACCATGCGAGTGCCCGAACAGCTGCACGGAGCCGCGGTGCGCCCCCATCCAGGTCCGCCCGGCATAGTGATCCAGGACGATGCCGCATCTGAGGCCCAGCTTCGGGAATGCGCGATGGCTCGGGGGCTCCATCCACGGGAGCGCTAGGGTCGGCTTTCTGTCGTGGTTGCCGATGACCAGGCGCTTCCTCCCATTCAGCCTCCTGTAGATTTCTAGGATGCGGGCGGGATGGGCGCCATGGGCAAAATCCCCGAGGTGCCAGACGTCGTCCTTGGGGCCGATGACCGAGTTCCAGTTCGCGATCAGTGCTTCGTCCATCTCCTCGACAGAGGCGAATGGCCGACCGCACATCCGGATGATGCCCTCATGCCCGAAGTGGGTGTCGGCAGTGAAGAAGAAGGTCACGCTACGCTCCCGGATCGAAATCCAGTGTACAAGATCCTATCACTGCATCAATGACACAGCATGAGGAAGCGCTTCGAAGGTATCCAATTCCCTACGGGCATGGTGGTCTATCGAGGAGATCGTCGAGATCTTCACCCGAGGCCAAGCCCAAATTGGCATGACTGGCGTGCGGCGTGCCGCCGATGTTCCTCCCCGTCGTTCTCTCTTCAGGGAGAGGATCCGCGACGTATGGTTCTGGCTCGGGAACGTCGATTTCGATCACGAGGTCTGGCCTGAAATTCGGTCCCTCTAGCGGATTCGAGATCAGGCGGGTCCTGCCGTAGGTCATGTCGTACCCACGATGAACATGCCCGGCGATCCAGATCGATGGCTGCAGTTCGGGAGGCATTTCGCGAAGGAAATCGGAGGCATAGAAGCCCGGCGCCCACCACGGTATGGGGCTGTCCCGATAGAGATCGGCAGCTTCCGCCAGCGGCGGAGCATGGGTCACTGCGACGGTTGGGCGGTCGGCTGCTTCGATCAGGCCCTGCAGGATCCTTGCTCGATCTACCGCATGGGCACCTACGGTCTGATAGGGCCCCCATTCGCCATCAGCGTTTTGGATCGAACCAGAGAACTCGCGAGGAATGGTCGACATTCTCATCGCGTGAGTAGCAGCATAGGCTGCAGCTCTAGCTGGTGGGACATCTGGCCTCCAGCGGCCAGAAATGGCCCAGTCACCCCATAGAGTTGCCCCGACGAAGACGACATCGTCAATCTCGACGATTCGACTGCCTGCGAGGATATTTATTAAATCTCTACCGGCCTCTTCGTTGATCAAGATGGCTGCTCTATTCATCTCCTCAAGAAGGTCCCGCATCGTGCGCGGATCGGCATGATTGCGCCGATAGTAGTCGTGATTGCCTGGGACGATCACTGCCGGCCGACCGCCAGCCAGCTCGGCAATGATCTCGACCGTTCGGGACGGCTCGCCTTCGTGTCCGTCTCCGGCAAACACCAGGACGTCGAAATCGGCGGCGATCGCCGGTAGCGGTAGGGTTCGCCGCTCTAGATGCAGGTCGGAGATCGGGAAGATCCGCATCAGGGCACCAGAGAGAAAGCGCTCGTGGGGTTCGGCGCCGGCGCTCGGAAGCGCGTCGCCAGCTCGCGGTAGATCGCGATCGTGTTTCGGGCGTCGACGAGCGCGCCATGGGGGCGGCCGTCAAATTCCAGCCCGAGCTCCTGCAGGGCTCGCGATACCGACGGCCGCTGGGTAGCACCCGTCAGCAGCATATAGACCTGGCCGAGATTGATGGAGGCAGGGCCAGGGAACGGGTTCGGTATCCCGGCAACCTCGCAATCGCGCTCGATCGCCGACCAGTCGTCTCCCCATGCAAGGGTCGCTTTCCGCCCTGGGCCGTAGGTCGCCACGACCGTTCGCATGACCTCTAGGAGCGGCCGGCCGTGCCGGCGGAGCTCACCGGCCGTCAATCCGGTCAGGGCCGTGCAGAACGGTGACACCTCGGACGAGGCGGGTCGAACCAGATAGCGGTCCTCGCGTACGATCTCGAGGTTCCGGGGATCAGCTTCGACGATCCCAATCTCGATGATCTCACGTCTCTGTCCGGCTGGAGGGTGCTCCTCCCAGCAGGTCAGTTCCAAATCGATGCACAGGAGGCGGTCGTAACGGAGGGCGGCCATGTCGAGAGTCTGCCTGGGACCGACGAAAAACGCCAAGTGACTGATAGATTGATAGATTTTTCCGGGCTTGCGAGCTCAGAGGTCGGGTGGCGGTTCGACGGCCTCGTCGATCGCCATTCTAAGGGCCGCAACCGCTTCTGCTTTCTGCCAGCCCTGGCTGCCGGCTCGCTCGAGCCAAATCTCGACATAGCGCGTAGCCGAAATTGATAGCCCATCCGGATCCTGGGATGGCCGCGGTACGCTCAGCTCCTCCAGGAGGTCTAAAAGCCGTTGGATCGGCGGCGGCATGGGGACGTAGGAGGCGGCATCGGGAGAGAACGACCAGCGGCGTACGGTTACCTCCGACACACCGATGTAGGTCGCGAAGGCGCGCAGATTGAAACCTAGGCGGTCCAGGCGGAGCCCGAACGTCGAGAAGCCCCTTCGTCCGCTCACCATACCGGTTGCTCCCCTTAGGCGGGACTTGTAGTGCGATATGTACTAAAAAGCAATGATTCAGTACCGATTTTGCGAAGCTCAGTTTGCTGGCACTCACTCCATTAACCGGTTCGCCATGGGCTGTAGAATGATACGGATGGTCAAACCCAACCCCATTCCCTTTGCTCTTGAAGAAATAAAATCTGCCTAAATACTATCCGCAACAAAATGACCGATCGTCCAATTGCATATATATTGGTATAGATCCGGTGTATCTCGCGCCCAAGTCAATGCGGTGCGTAGAATCTTGGCGTAATCATGGCGTCGTCCACGCAGCAATTGATCCAAAAGATGTCCTGTGACGGGTTTCCGAAATTCTGCGGTCTGCCGATCCCTCCACAAATCAAACATGCACATAACGCAGACGTTCAAATGTGATGGAGCATCAGCTTCGGTGCCGCCTATCACGCGGCTTAGGATCGTGAACAGTGATCCCGGATTCATTGCGGCTACGCCTTCTAGGCGTGCGGCGTGCGCAAGGGCCGGTGCATTCACACCAAGATAGCTGTGTCCTGCTTCGATGAGCCAAGCCGACCAGCGGACGTAGGCGTCCATGTCGATGTGCTCTGCCTCTAAGGCGGCGCCTATAACCGCATGGACCCATGCACCGTTTGTCCCGGTCAAGATCCGTTGAAACTCGCGAGCTGGCAGATCATTCGTTATAAGCAGCGTGTCGCCTTGTACTGCGAGTGCTACCGCATCGAGGGCATCCGTCCGTCGATTCTTTAGAAAGTTGCGTAGCTCGGCTGGAAGTGTATCGCCGATAACAAGCGGTGCAATTTCAGCATGGATCTCAAGCCACGCGATGGCATGATCTATGTCATCTATTAGGCCGGTGAAGGTTTCCGCAGGAGTTTCAGTTACGCTGATACGGCCATCGGGGAGGTAGCCTGCGCTTTGATGGCCATGTATGGCGCCGTCCCGCAGCCTCTCCCGCCGCGCACGGAGTCGATCAATCACGCTTCTGGGTACACGAATGGGGCCGCAGGTGGCGACAACAGCGTCCAGGGCGCCGAGCCGCCAGCAGGTCCAAAACGCTAGGAGGTCCAGTACGCATCCGCGTTGTCCGCGTTCTTGGATGGCTGCGGTTGTAGTTTCGCGTTCGACGGCGTTGCCCGCAGTTACCTTGAGCGCGACGCCGCGAGCGGCGAGGCCGCCACTTACATCGATGGTGTCCGCGCCGACGCGGTCTGCCAAAACACCAAGAAGCATGAAGCCGTTTACGTAGCTCTCTTCTTCTCTCGTGATCCAATCATGCCGCGCCTTGAGTTGGGCGATGAGGCCATCGAGGCCGTTAGGTTGCTCAAAATCAACCGTGACGCTTTTGAAGCCAAATATCTCGGGAAACCGCGTAGAGTGGTGTTCCATGACGTGATGCAAGCGAGCCACGTATTTGTGGGTCACCTGTATGATCGTCCCCTCTCGCCCGTCAGGTCCTGTAAACGCTTCGCCTGTACCGCACCCTGCTAGACATCGCGCTAAAGCATGATTTGGCTCCCAGGAGTCAGCATCGAGCCGGCGCAGAGCTATGTCAGGCTCCACCACAAAGAAGGTCTCTGTCCCGTCCACGTATCGCAGTTTAACCGCGGCGTTTGGGCCGACTGTTGTGACCGTCCATGGGCCAGGTATCTGCTCGTCACCACGCCCTTCTTCGAGGACTAAAGTTGAAAGGGTCATCCATGCCTGTGAAAGGTCCCGGTGCTCCAGGAACAGGCGATATGCAAGCGCAGCGGCTCGCTCCACGTAGCCAAAATGGCCGAGGAGTGATGCGACACGGAAGAGATCCTGCACGTCACGCCAGACGAGCGTCTCCAACGGCTTGTCGAGCTCTGCGAAGACAGCGGCGGAACAGTTCTGACGGACAAGAATTTCGAGCTTCAGCAGCCGTGCTCGCGTCTCGTTAGGATGTTCGGCTAAGATTGCCTCAACAGCCGTCAGAGAGGCTGGTAGATCATCCATATTCCAGGCATGAGTTGCTTCCACCCAGCGGATCTGTAAGCTGTTCCGTACGTTCGGTGATGTCCGTGCTAAAGCGGCGATAAATGCCTCGTCCCGCCGTGCGCCTGCCAAACTCTGCAGATAAAGTTCGGTCGCTGGGCTAGGGCGTCCTAGATCGACATGGCCCTCTAGAAGATTGGCGGCTGCATCCGGTAGGTCGTGATTACGTAACTCATCCGCCAGCTGATAACGCGCTGTCATCGAGAGGTCGGTCTGAACACTCGCCGCAAGTGCTAGCATTTTCTCTTGTGCAGGTTGCGCGTCCTCAATCCGCTTCCGGCTGCCACGGATTTCTAACAGGCTTGCCGTGATGTCTTCGGGATCGCTCGCGCGTAAAGCTGCCACCGCTCTGGCGAGCTGGTCATCGTTGCCCAGACGCAGGGCCATTTCGCCGACCAACTGCCACCTTATTGCCTGCAGCCGGTCGTCGAGGCCTTCCTCATCAATGGTGAGGATGTCTCGCAAGGCTTCTGCAGTTTGCCCCTGCGTCGCACGCAGTTCGGCGCGCAAAACCTGATTTTCGGGATCGGTATCATCGGCCAACAGCGCGAGCGCGTCTCCGGCCCGATTTTGAGCGGATTGTACGAAGGCACAGAGGCGGCGCAATTGCGGCTCGTCGCCGACCCGCGGTAGTGCCGCAAGCAAAAGTCGCTCGCTTTCTGCGAAGCGTTCACACAAGCGCAGGAGCACGGCCGCGTTGTTCACATAGGCAATTAGATCGTGCCGGTGGGCGAGTTCGATATCGAGGCAATGTTCTGCTACAGCCTTCATATCGTTGGCTGCACTGTTCAGTTCCTCTATAGTGATCGGACCGAAGCCACCTGGGATCATGGTGCCGGATTCAATCGCCAGGGCCAGAACAGCAACCCCACGAGCGCGGACGAGATCTGGAGCGTCCGGGTGACGGCGCGCGATCTCGATCGTGCGCTCAGCCCAACCTGGCAGGTCTCGCCGCCTTAAAAATTCAACTAGCCCCAGATCGGCCGCTAGGCTCCCTGCGAGATCAGCGGGGATCAGAGTTTCAGGATCGCCTTCCCAATCTGAGCGGGCAGCAGCTTGGAGTAGATAGGCGATAGCGTCGTCGACACGCGGCTCAGCGGTCATGGCAGCGCTAGCCGCTTCCATAGCCTCCGCGTATCGACCTTGTATCGTCCGGGCGAGCGCGAGGTTGGCAATCGCTTTCGGATCGTCCCTGCGCATCTGGTAGGCCGCCTCGAACCGGACGGCAGCGTCGGCTTCGCGACCCAAATCGATAGCTATAGAGCCAAGATTGGTTTCAATGCGGAAACGAGCATAAGGCTTGTCGGCGAGGTTCTCTCTCTCCAGCAGTCGTTGTAACCCCTTCTCAGCTTGAAGTGTCAGCCGTTGCTCTGTGAACAGGTCCCGAAACGTGTCGATGCGCGCATGTAGCGCCGGATCCTCATCGTTTTCAGAGCGTGGACCAATATCTTGCTGGGGGACCGGCAGCCCACCGCTGCGCATCTGCTCCATCACTTGCGCCGCAATCAACGTGGCTAGATCAGTGGTTGCAGGTGGCTCGGCATTCCGAGGCATGTGCGTCGCGAGTGCAGCCGGGAAAAAGGCATGGTAGGCAGCGTCGTGGCGGCAGATCATCTGCTGCAACTGACCCCAGCCGTAGAGAGCGATTGTGAGATCGTGTCCTTCGGCGCGGAGCTGACGTTCGACAGCGAGTGCCGCGTCGGTTGCCCCGGTGTCATCAGGGGCCGTTGTGGCAAAAATCAATTCTTTTAAGCCAGCTTCAAGCTTAAGCGCTGAGCGAGCATCGGCTAAGATTTTAGTTTGCTTCAGCGGCTTATCGTATCGGCGACATTGAATGCCAACGAAATGATCCGGTCGTCCACCGCGGCGACCTAGAATGTCTATGCCGCCTTGCGCTTGGCCGTGACGGCCATATTCTTGAGTATTCGGGTCGCCAAGTTCCTCAATAAATAAAACAACGCACTGCCTTTGGAACGTCTGCCAATCGAGTGGCTTTGGAATCTCAAAAGCTAGGCGCGTGGCTAATGGTGGCCGTTCACGCGCCGCGTCAATCTGAGGTAAATTCTTGTTTTGTTCTTTGGTCAATGAAGGCACGGGCTCAATGCAATAGGAGATGACTGAATGAGTGTTCCAAGCTTTAGGTGCTGAGTTCCAGCAGCAACGGCAACCCAACCGAGTTCCCAATATAAGCCTGATGCGAGATTGAGACCAGTGGCCTTACAGCTCTTGGTATAGCATCGGGTTCGTCGGTGCGCCTCCCGTCCCCTTCCATCTGAGGTGTGCGTTGTCTTTCTCCAAAGATGCCTACGAGGCGGCTGTCCAAGACACGCAGTCCAAACTTGCACAATTGGGCAGATGCTTGTCCGCCCAAGCCTGGAGCTCTGGCGAATAATTCGCATCAAGGCCCAATTTCAAGTTGTGATTGTCGCGGGAACTCGGCATAAATATAGTGTATGCGAGAGGGTCCCTGCAATGAGTGCATCGATTTCTGGAGAAGACCCGCACTTTGAAGGCCTTTCTAATCAGGTTGTAACTAAAGACCGATTTGGTCGCCCTGTTGTCGAAATTGACGACATGTTGTTTCACTACAAGGGCAGCAAGATGGCCGCCACTGGCGGCCGCCAGTGGCCAAAAGGGCGGATACCGATATCATTTGATGGTATAAGTGAGGATAGACAAGCGCAAATTCGGCGTGCGGCTGATTTATGGGCGCCAGCTGGTATCAAATTTCCGGATAAAGCTGCGAACGACTATGCGTATCTTCAAATAATAGCATCAAAAGAAAGAAACCTTACTACGGTTGGGTTTGGCATGGTTGGCCCGCATACGTGCGAATTAGTTTCGTGGGGTGACATTCCAACCTTGGCGCATGAACTGGGTCATGCAATAGGTCTTGAACATGAGCAATCCAGATCGGATAGGAACAATTACATCGTAGTAAATATCGAAAACCTAACAAAGTTTGGAAATGATCAATTTGCTAAGTCGTCAAGAATAGTACATCAGACAGAATACGACGTCTCATCGATCATGCACTATAAGCAATTTGTTTCAGACAAAAGGTTTGTTATCGACCCGGAAGAACCAGTTTTCTACTTGAAAGAAGGTGTTGTTGTGACCGGACGCGCTGGGATGGGGTCTGCGCCCACGAAGCTTGATCTTGAGGGTGTCGCGAAGTTCTACGGGGGGCATCTCGGATCCTGATCAACTCGAAGCGCTTATTGTGGATGGCCAAGCGGTTGAACAGAACGGCGTGCCAACTCGGGGAAGGCGATCGAGCAACGGCGCCGGGACAACGCTTGCAGTGCGCGGTCTGCAGGACCCTGCCTCCGGCTGCGATGCGTCCTTGTTAGAAGGGGCGGACACCACTCCCGGCCAAGCGTCAGTTGGACGACCTTTTGCTCCTGGTTGCTACCGAGCGCTCAGATCTCTCGCAAAGCCTGGACGTGCGGCTGATTGAGCGGACACATTATATATATGGCCGCACACAGCGGAGGCGGCCCGGCGCCTGCGTGAGGTGCATAGATGCGGTCAACTCGGAAAACGGACCCCCTTTCCGAGTTGCAATTTTGTGACTTCCCGGCGCCAATGGGATCAGGCACTTGGGAGTTCGGAAAGGGTACTCGGAAACTGGGAGGCCCAAACGGGGCTTGAAGCCGCCGTTTTCCTACCCCTAGTTAAGGGGCGGCCGGGGAATCAGGGATCGATGGCGAAGCAAGTCGGTTACGCCCGCGTTTCGACCCGGGACCAGAACCTCGACCTGCAGCTCGATGCGCTCCGGAACGCGGGAGTGCCTGACGAGCTCATATTTCGGGACATCTACTCCGGTGCCAAGGAGGCACGGCCAGGCATGCACGCGGCGATCGCCGCGGTCGAGAAGGGCGACACTCTGGTCGTCTGGCGGCTTGATCGCCTCGGCCGGAACACCCGGCAGTTGATCTCGACAGCAGAGGACCTGAAGGGGCGAGGCGTTGCCATACGCTCCCTGACCGAGGGCATCGAGACTGGCGGTTCAATGGGCCGCCTCGTCTACACGATCCTCTCCGGGATCGCCGAGCTGGAACGCGAGGTCATCATCGAGCGGACGGTTGCCGGGATGAAGGCCGCTCGGCAGCGAGGGACTCGTATCGGTCGCTCGGAGAAAATGACTCGCGATCGGACGATCGAAGCCGTTCGCATGCTTGCAGAGGGGAAGGGCTGGAAGCCGACCGCTGAGTTGTTCTCGGTCTCAACAGGGACGCTCTCGGGAGCCATCCAGAGGCATGGATTAAGCGAACAACTTGTCCGGCTCCGAAATGAAGAGGCTGTAGATCGCCGAATGATGCGGCGTCAGCAGTCTTCCATTGGTCTTTGAAGTCTGTTCGACATGCAGACTTGGCGCAAGTCTGAAAGGGAAATTAACGAGCTGCTTAGCAAACTTGTTGCAGGAGAGCTTCCCGATTCGAAGCTCTACAATTCGGATGAACTACGTCGACTCGGTTACCTTGCCGAGGTCGCATTGTTTCTGCTGGAGCCACGAGACGCAGATGCTCTGTCTGGTTTTGTAGACCGGATTCGAGCACTGGAGCCCGTCTTAGATCAAAGCACTATCGCATTGATCCCATGGAACCGCTCACGACCATATCCTCGTGGCCTGGATGAAATTGCAGATAGATGGAATATTTCTCCAGGCATCGACATCGGGCGATTTCGCTCAGAAGTAGCCAACAGCACACATCTTGATTGACCCTTTCAATTTCTAAATTGAACGATTAGTTATCGGTGGAGTGTTCGTTCAAGCGGTTGGCGGTGGGCCTGTCACAGCCTCGAATTGCTCCATCATCGAGAGTTGTCCCGCCTTGCTTGGTATCGGCAGGTCGCCTAGGCCGATCACGTTCATGTTCAACATGCGCCCGAACTTCTGGACATTCCGATCATCTGACAGGATAGCCGAGGCGCGGTTGACCCGTGCGATTGCTACGATCTGTCTGTCGTACTTGATCTTCGACCACAGCCCTTCGCCGCCGCCGCGCTTGTTGCCGGCGTCGATGGCCTGCTTCGTCATGACAGCCACCTCGAGGGCTGCTCGCTCGTCGAAGGCGGCCACCCTAAAGGAGGAAGATCGCGACAGCAGGTCGGTGTAGACCTTCATGAGGCCTGGGCCGACCCTCACTAGTGCCTCGCTCAGTGCCGGTGTCGGAACGAGGATCTTGGTTTTGGAATCCTCGATCTGTTCGATCAGACCGTCTACGCGTTCGCGCGCATAGTCGATGACGTGGCCGTCCGAGTCTGTCGGAACGCCGACGTTTCGAGAGACGAGCAGCAGCAGCGCGGTGGCGTCGAACGCGACTGTCAATGTGCGTCCTCGCCCTCGTCGTCGTTGCGCAGCTTCATGATCTCGTCCCAGGGATCGGCAACGTCCTCCCATCCGCTCCGTAGGGACCGCAGCTCGGAGACGACGCGGCTGAGAGGTTTGCTGTCGAGTGGCTCGAACCCGCCGATCAAGAAGCGGTCCAGGTTCCAGACGCCGTCTGCGTCGCGGGTCCATTTCCCCTGGCCGGTGAGGCGGAGAGGGCCGCCGAATAGGTGGTGGCCGAGTTCCCTGGCGATCTCGCGGCTCGCGAGGCACTTGCTGTAGACGGTGTCGCCGGCCTGGACGTGGACTGGTACGTTAGCTCCCGTGCCGCCTAGGCGGATCACCACCCCGTCGATCGCGCCGGCCTGCGTCACCGGTGGAAACGGCTCTGCCTCGACTGCCCACATGCCCGGGAAGTTCAGGATCTCGGCCGAGAGCTCGCCGTTGATCAACGCGCCGGTTGCCCGATCCTCGGCGAGGCGCTTGTTGATCGACCGGTAGGCGGCGATCGCCTCGACGGGGGCCGCGCCGTACCGGACCCCGCCGACGCGCGACATCACATTGACCAAGAACGCCCCTCTGTCGACAACGTGCACGATCTCGGTGCTGCCTGCCTCGAGGCGCAGGAAATGGACGTTTTCAGGGCTGCCGAGAATGACCGCGAGATCCCGCATGTACTCGGCGAGCTTCTCCATCGGGATTGTCGAAGGCGTGAACGCCCCGATCTTGAACCGGAGCGTCACACCATCAGGCAGTGCGCCGTATCGTATGAGATCGCCCACGGCCTCGAATTCTCCCGGGACGGATCATGGCCGACCCACCGGAGGCGTCAAGGCCGGCAAGGACCACCGTGACATCGCACACCCTTATCTGGTGAAACCCATATACCAAATGAGGGAGCGCGATTGAGCGCGCGTGTGGAAGTGATAGCAGGTAATGCCTTCTGCTATCCTTTTCACACAGCACTGGTGCACGACTACCGCGTCGGGGTCTAGATCGCAGCCGTCGGTTGTGGCTACCTCCAGTCCATGGCCGACGAACTCACCATCGGATCGCTGCTGAAGTCGAAGGTGATCACCCCTGCCGAGCTCTCTGCAGCCGTCGGCGCCTATCTGATGGACCCCGCCGCGGCGGATTTCCGGTTCGGGGAGGGACACGTCCTCGACCTCGCGACGGCCGTCGATGCTCACGAACCGTCGCGCAGGGCGCTGGCCGATCCGAAGGCAACGGCTGCGTTCAAGCGCACCATGGTCCAGACCGCTATCATCCTGGCGCGTCCGAGCAAGGGCTAAGCGGTCACCTCTTCGACGTGCCCTCTGCACCCAACACAGGCTATCACGAGAGAATAAGTCCATGCCCGGCACCCCGATCGATCTATGGGACGACAAGACTTTCGATGACGAGCTGATGGCGGAGCTTCGCCGCGCAGCCGGGATGATCCGGGACTACTTCATGACGGAGCGTGCGAATTACGAAGCGTACTGTGCTCCGGACAATAAGGACTCCCTCTGGGAAAATCCGCACGGCCGCGCCTACACACATTTCGTCGAGGATGTCCTCACACCCTTGATGGCGGCCAAGTCGGTCCGTGGATGGCACTACACGCGCATGACCGACGCCGAGGTCGAGCTGTTGCGCCAGCGAGGCATTTACCTGTCGAACCTTGAGATGATCCGGCACCGGCTGGACAGCCTCGTGGCCGCGGGGGAGATCACGCCGGAATTGGCCGACGTGCTGTTCTCGGATAGCCCTTTCCATCACGACGAGATGGGCGGGCGGACCGGCAAATTCTGGACGGTGTCGCAGCCGCTGCCGGTCACCCGGAGCGACGTCACCCCGCTTCTGCGCAGTTGGGGAGGCGAATCTATCTACTGGCGTGTCCAGGATGCCGATCTCCAAGCCTCGCTAGCCAGGATTGGCAGGCCGCGAGTGCTAGAGATCGCTACTCCCCTTGATGCCGGTACGGAGGCGTACTCGGCTGCCAAAGCCGTGGCGCGCACGTTCGCGATGTCGCTTGGCTGCAAGGTCACCAGGGAGCACCTCGACCTACAGGTCGTTCGCGCTCTCGGACCGGAAGCCGTTCTCGCGGTCCATACAGAGGGAGACGAGGTCTACCCAAGGATCGCCAGAGGGTATCCAGCTGGCATCATGGAGGAGCACGACGGGTAGCTCAGCACGGCGTCAATCTACGCGACGTAAGACCATCGCAAAAATGATCGTTATCCCATACATTGCGGGCCACAAGGTATGGGATAGCGATCATGAAGACGGCGGCGATCATCTCCACGGAGGAGCTCGAAAGCCTCCGGCTCCTGGGGCAGCGGGTGCGGCTGTCTCGCCTGAGGCGGAACTTGACGCAGCAGGAGCTAGCCGAGCGTATGGGTGTCGGGCGGCTTACCGTCGTCTCCCTTGAGAAGGGCCGACCTGGTGTCAGCCTGCTGACGCTCCTAAAGGCACTGACCGTTTTTGGCTACACGGAACGGCTTGGCGACATACTGGCCATGGATCCGATTGGAGAGGGAATGGAGATCGTCACCGGACGGCAACGTGCGGCTCACGTTTCCGGGGTTGCTGATTTCTAAGCGAAAAATGTGATTTGTCATGCAGATGGCAGCGCAATGATAATAAATCTTCCCACGCAAGAGAGCCTTAACAATGTTGCTCTTAAGACATACTACCGGGCTTGGGATGATTTATTGATCGTATTTTCTGAATTCTATCTTATGTTCAGTGAGTCCAAAACTATCGCTGGTGCTAGAGAGATGTATTCTATAGAATGGGTTGACTACGTAGATAATACCCAGGCCGACCTACAGTCTGTCTGCTCTTTGCTACAACAGTCCATGGAATTGGCGCTAAAAGCGAGAGTCTGCGGCATCAGTCCATACCTATTGCTTCTTAATAATGGAATGAAATTGTCGACAACGAGCAAAATGGTAGATTTCTCCGTTCTAAGAACGCTAGATGCAACGGATCTTCCGGGCGCAGTAAACACACTAACTAACGAACCGCTGTCAGATGATTTCATTGGGCGATACACGAAGCTAAGATCGCTAAGGAACAGGATAACTCATCTCGGGGAAGCTGGCGTAAAATTAGACCCTGATGACATGGTTCGACTTGCACTATCTCTATACATAGATATTTGGCCAAATAGGCAATGGTTGCCGGATCGTCTGGATTTTGCCTCACAAACGAGACATGCTTGGTTCTATGACGGAAAATATGCGTCTACACATATGGAAGTTATCCAAGAGTGGAATTTCTGCATTCAAATATTTACGAAAGGGGAATTTAAGAGTTTAATTGGCCATCCAAAAACAGAAAGACGATTCCGATGTCACCATTGTGTTTATGAAGGGGACACACGGTACGCCGGCTTTGATGATCTAGATATTGGCACTGCGTATCTAAATAAAGATAAATGCTCGGTCACTTGCGTCCTGTGCAAAGGGACATTTCAAGTCGAACAGAAAAAATGCCCCACCTGTAAAGGGACGATTATAGGCGCCGCTGACGACGATTTTAAGGGGTATTGCCATACATGTGGAACGGATACATTAGATGAGCAATTTAATACCTGATGCGCCCGCATCATGCTTCGAATACAATGAGCCAATTATAGACTAAAGTTCAGATTTAGATGACCATTCACCCAAATCAACTTGCCGCTTCCTTGCTGGCGGCTACCCACATCGCAGACCGACACCTGATTGCTTCCTTTGCCGCCAATCCCAGAACACATCTGGCGCCAAATCCATTCGCACAAACATGCGCAGGCGCTGTGCGCCAAATCTGGCGGCAGCGAGCTACTGAATTCGAGTCCTTCGACGTCCATGTGGCGGGACTTTCCTGCCTACTGAGAGCTCTAACCGATATGAGCATAGATGAAGTGCTCGTCCAAGAAATCTTAAGAGAGGGTCGACATACCGCGAATGTGTTTCATCGTGGCGATGGAGTGTGCATTGTAGGCGCGGTGCTCTACGGAAAACCGGGAATTGCTCTGCCTGTTCTGCCAGCGGTTAAAATCACCCGAGCGGTATCTGGCAGACGTAAACGGGGTATAGCGGACCAGCTCGACCTTTTTGGATGAAGCAATGGGTCCCGCCCCATACTTTCCCTTCGATCTGGTGCCGCGATGCCCATCCTGACTGACCGTCAGCGTATCGAACTCGCTGTCTCCGCCTACTTCCTCTACTCCCTTGCTAGCGCACCGGGCGTCTTCGTTCCGGCCGGTCCGGCCCTTGAAACGCAGGCTGACGCCGATGTCGCCGACCTGCGGGAAAATCTACGGGTCGCCTGCCTAGAGCCTTTCGCCGACCTAACCCCTACGAAGAAGCAGGCTCTCTTGCGTCGTCTCGATCGTATCAAGCGGCAGGCAGCCTGTGACTGGCATGAGCGTCCCGCCCTTGGCTTGATGCTCATGCTATGGTGCTTCCTTAAAGATCTAGTGGACCGCGAGGTCTTGATCCTGTGGGAGGGATCCGCGATGGATAAAGCCATGCGGAAGCTCCTGCCCATGTTTGAACATGGGTTTGAAGAGCAAAGGGAGGAGATGGCAGCCTGCGAGCGGGCATCTGCATTGCTTGGCGAGCTGCAATCAGAGGGTCTGTACCTTTAGATCCAAAGTCCGGACGTTCGGAATCGATGCCAAGCTCTCCCGCTTTCGGTCCCTCTTGGGCCTCCGTCGGCGCTTCTTCGATGCGGCCGTTCGTCAGCAGTTCGGTGACTTGCGTGCAGGAAGGAAAGCTGGGCGTCGGAAGGCTCGAGAAGCCCTTATGTTAAGCCGTTTCGCCCAGCCCTTGATTACCGAGACCGATCGCCTGTTCCGCTGATGTCACGAGCCATGCGCTGATGCACTCGGCAGTCTGATCCCGGGGATCGCGCCAGCGCGCAATCTGCATTTTCGAGCAGGTATGCACCTCGTCAGGCATCGCCACCGCTATGAGACGCCGGTGCCGTAACGCATCCGCAGCAAGCGGCGAGCGCGCCAGGGCTACACCGTTGCCGTCCACCGCTGCCTGCAGCGAGCTGCCGATGTCGCGGAAGCGGATCGCTTCATGACCGACGCGGCCCCGTAGCCAGGTCGCCCAGGACCACTCCCGCCCGGTTTCCTCACCCCGACGGCCCTTCGCGAGCAAAGGCAGCGAGTGCCAGTCTTGGTCCGCGCCTTTGGCGTCCAGCAGGCCCGGCGCAGCAACGGGAAAAACACTCTCGATCGGAAACGGCAGCTCACAGGGGACCACGAGCCGGCCGACCCGCGGCAACCAGAGCAGCGCAAGATCAACCTCAGCGCGTGCGGCCTCGGCCGCCGTGTCCCAAGTCGCAACCTCAACAGAAAGATCCGGGAAGGCAGCGCACAAAGCAGGCAGGCGCGGCGACAGCCACCATGCCAACAGAGGCCCGCTGAGGCCAAGCCGGAACACACGTTGTCCGGACTGCCCCGCGATCCGCCGCCGCATGCCTGCCAATGTACCCAGCAATGGGCCCAGTTCCTGGGCTAGCCGCGCACCCGCCTCGGTGACGCGCAAGCCCGGGTTGAGGCGTTCAAGCAGCGCAACGCCGAAGTAGTCCTCCAGGGCACGGATGCGGTGGCTGATGGCGCTCTGCGTCAGCCTAAGTTCGTCGCCGGCCAGCGTCATGCTGCCGTGACGCAACACCGCCTCGAAGGCGAGCAAAGCGGCAAAGGGCGGCATCTGGGGCGAGCGGAGCGACACATCGCATTAAATGCATTCATGCGAGGCGGAGCAATGCTCATTTGCTGCGGAGACAGGTTATGCCTCATCCCGCTGCGATGCAGCACACCGCCGAACACGACACCTGGACCAACCGGAGCCGCTTGACCGCAGCCACGATTGGCCTCGCTGCTGCTCTGACGAACTTCGATGTGACGTCAGTCGTGGTCGTCCTGCCGTCGATCGGCACCACTCTCGGCATCCATGTGGCCAGCTGGGCGTGGATCATCGACGCCTATAGCATCGCCTTCACCGTGACTCTGCTCATCGCGGGCGCTCTGGCTGATCGGTTGGGCCGGCGACGCGCGCTTCTCCTCGGCAACGCCGGGTTCCTCATGGCATCCCTCGCCTGCAGCCTCGCCTGGAACAGCCCGCTGTTTCTGGCCGCTCGAGCGGCACAGGGTGCCGCTGCAGCCTTTCTCGTGACTGGTGGCTTCGCCTCGATCGCGACGGCGTTTCCGGCCCCAGAGGCCCGGGCACGTGCCTTCGGTATCGTCGGTGTCGCCTCGGGGATCGCCATGGCGATGGGACCGACCCTCGGCGGCATCATCGGCGCCAGTCTGGGCTGGCGGTGGATCTTCCTCGCCAACTTGCCATTTTGCGCTCTGATCACACTCATGGCGCCGCGCCTCGTGGCCGAGATGCGCGACGATACCGACAAGCGGCTGGACTGGCCCGGGATTGCGATCCTAACCCTGGCGCTGGGGCTCGCCATCGAGGCGATCCTGCAGGCCCGGCACGCGCCGATCCGTCTAGCCATCGGGCTTGCAGTGAGTGCCGGACTGATCGCGTGGTTCGCTGCTCGGCAGCGCCGACAGGTGAGGCCGATGCTCGACCCGATCGTCTTTGCCAGCCGGTCCATGGTCGGCGTGACGATCCTGTTGCTTGCTGTCTCTGTCGGCTACGTGGGTGCCTTTGTCGGAATGGCGTTGATCGGGATGGGGGCTGCGCTATCCCATCCGCAGCTCTCCGGAGCCGTCATTGCGCTTGCGCCGCCGGAGGTCAGTGGCATGGCATCCGCCCTAACCGTCGTTGCGCGACAGGCAGGCTTTGCGCTCGGTGTCGCCACGCTTGGAGCTCTAACCCCCGTACCCCTCCATGTCAGCGCTTTCGTCCGGCCCTTCGGAGCTGCAGCTGCGGCAGCGGCAGGTGGCGTCCTCGCCTGCCTTCTGTTGCCCTCCCGAATGACCGTCGGCGGCAGACCCTGATATGGACAGAGGCAGCGGCTGTCGCACGCGTAAAATCAGCTTATGGAACGGGTGCGCCAAAGGAGCGGACGGCTGCTTGCGACCCCATCCAGACGCTCAGACCACCCTTGGCCATTCTCAAAAGCGGCTGTTCGTCCGCCGCCCGGGAACTGCGTGTCAGACTGGAAACCTGAACTTGAGCGCCTCATGATACCACTATGAGAAGACGCACTCTCGTTCGCTCACTTGGTGCATCGGCCATCGGGCTGATTGCAGTTCTCGGTACCTGCTTCTGGCTTAAGCGTCCTGAGCACGTGTTCTTGCCAACTCTCGCACAGGGATTGCCTGCCGAGTTCCAGAAGGCCAACGAAATTTTTAAGGCTCGTGTAAACGAGAATTTCCCGGTTGGCTCATCAGCGACAGTGTTAGTACAGCGACTCCAGGCGGATGGTTTTAAGAAGCATGGACCATTCAGGGAAAAGCCTGACAAATCTGAAATGTATTCGGCAAACTTTGTGCAGCCGGGATTTCCTTGCAAGCTTACCTGGGCGATTTATTGGCGTTCGGAGAATGATAAACTCACCTTGGTGATGAGCAGCTACACCGGCACGTGCCTATGAAAGGACTATCCTTCGGCTCTCAAATACAATTCAAGGAAAATACCAGATCTACTTAGAAAGTTTCTCAATCCGGATTTCACATCGTTCTCTCCATGTGCGCGGCAAAACATTGACTGCCGCACTCGTCGGCAACGCATAAAATTCGAGATTTCGATAACTCCAGGCGTATGGATTGCAGCCCTTGAGCGCCGCGGTATGTAGAAAATTCTGAAAATCTTGCGGGGCTTTGCGGATAGATACGAAGAATGAGTGCTCATCAACCTCGTCCGCTTCAAACGCGAGGACAGCACGATGCCTAATACTATCTGCAATTAGCCCAACAATTATGGTCGGCACAAGAATGCCAAGGACAACGAATGCCGTCGGCCGAAAGACAGTCGGGATCATGTTCCTGGGGAACTTCATGACGACCAAGGTGGAGGCCACTACGGAGATAACGGCGATCACTCGCCAGAAAGGAATACCGAGCCGGTCAGCCCACCTCGTCGCAAGACCGATCGGTTGCAATGGATCGCCGAAAATCAACACGGTGAGAGTGAGATATGAAAGCGCCGCCAACCAAAGCTTCACTATCAACCTCTCTGCCTGAGCTTCCGTCTCTAGGCGCTTCAACCTTGAGAACAAAGAAGCGCACCGTGGTCACTTAACGCGTATTACTATGAAGGTCACTATGCGCGCCACGATGCCCGCTTCGAAGCCTTGCCGCCCGAAAGCAGACCAGCGGGAAACCACCCAGAGCAGCCATCCCGCTTCCAACCCGTGGCAGGCACTATGACCTTGGTCGCCTCTTCCCCGAAGCGACCATTCCTCGTCAGTCAGGCAACTCCGGCTGGGACAATGCGCATCTTGAAGCTCCGGTCGCGCCGCGTACCGCCTATGAGGGACGGCACGGAACTCGTCAGCCCGTGATCAACGCAGGGATGCAGACGAAAAAGCGTCCCCGAAACCTGTGATCCGTTTTTACAACTTGTAAGCCATATTCCTGCCTATGATAGGCGGAAGCTTCGCGCGGCAGGGGAGTAGCCCTCAGCCTGCGTGTGTGAAGACCACATGCCGATCACGCAGCAGGCAATTAATTCAGCGAGGCGCGCAGAGATGACAAGCACTGAGCGACCCGCCGACGAATTGGTGCCGGGCCTCATCCTGACTCAACTTTTCCGCGCCGAGGCGGACTTCCTGTCTGCCGTGACGGTGACGCTGGCTACCTGGGGACGCAGGCCCGAGGGAGAGGTGAGGCTGCGCCTCTCTCGCGAGCCACACGATCTCAAGCCCCGCCTGCGCTCGTGGACGAGCGTGTTCGGATCACGCCAACGCAGCTACTATCACGCCCTAAAAAACCAACACAGGGAACCCCTTGTCGATCTGACGCTCGCAGCAGACGAGATCGCCGACAACATGTCGGTCACGCTCCACCTGCCCAAGCCAGTCGTTCGCTCTGGCGATCTGCTCAACTTGACCATTGAGGCTGTTGGTTCTCGGCCCGGTGCCGCCACCACGGCATGGTTGTCGAGTGGGGCTGAGCGCATTGGTGGCCATGTCGCGCTGTATTGTAGACAATTCGATCAGCTTGAGTACGGCCTGCGCGCCAGCGCCACCTACATACCGCTGATGGCCGACACACCGGTCCCGACGCACCTGATGTGGAGCCCGGTCACGCAGTGCAATCTCAACTGCGTCCACTGCATCTCGCGCGATACGCGCAAGACGGTCCAGCGCTTGCCAGAGACGATCCGGGACCAGATCCGGTCCTGGGCCACTGCCGGGCACCTCAAGGAACTCGCGTGCGACTACAGCGGCGACATCCTCTGGGCGGACGCGCGCCACGGCGGCGAACTCGATTTTCTGATCGGCCTCGATGTGCCGTTCGTCATCGACACCAACGGCACCCATCTCACTCCGGAGGCCAGCGAGCGTCTGTCGCGTTCGAAGCTCGACCACCTGAGCATCTCCCTGGATGCCGCGACCGACGAGACGTTCCGACGCGTGCGCAAGGGCGCCCCACCGTTGGCTGATGTGATTGAGAACGTCCGTTCCACGGTCGAAGCGCGGGGGCGGGTCGGCGGCACACACCGCATCGCCATCAGCTACGTGTTGATGCGCAGCAACATTGATGAGTTCCCCGACTTCCTCCGACTCGCCCAATCAGTGGGTGTGGAGATCGTCTACGTCCGGCACCTGATGGCGTTCACGCCGGAAATGGAGACGGAGTCACTTTGGCACGAACGCGAGCGCTTCAACGCGGTACGTTCGGACTGGATTGCGCTCGCGAAGGACCTCGGGATCAACCATTTTTTCCTGCCGGAGCCGTTCGGGGCGGAGGAGGTCGGTGAACGACGCCATTGTTCCATACCTTGGCGCGGGGCCGGTGTGCTGGGCAACGGTGACGTGCTTGCCTGCTGTGTCCCGGGCTTGAAGATGGGCAACCTGCATGAGAACACGATGGAGGAAATCTGGAACGGCCCGCGCTACCAAGAGCTGCGCTGGTCGGTGAACTCTCCGAACCCGCCTCCGTCTTGCAGGACGTGTCCGTTCGTCCGCGACATCAACGATCCTGACAGCTACCTGATTCATGGGGCGAAGGCTCGGCTGGCAGCCTGATCCATGCGCCCGCTGGGTCAAACGCTATGCCCCAACGGGCTTTACGCGACGCGGCGGGCACCCGCGATATCAGGCGACGGGGCTGTCGCCAGTATTTCCGATGCTGGACGTCCGCCGCCGCCGACGACGTCGCCAGCGGTCGGCAGTGATGTTGAGCCGCGACGAAATTCTCGTCACCCGCCCACTGCGTCACCTTAACGCTCGCACCGTCCCCCGCTCGTGATCGACGAGCGCTCGGATTATTGTGACGGGCATGAGCCCATCGACCGTGACGCCGTTCGACCCAAGGCCCACCCGCGCACGGCCCGACGACGACCCGTATCTCTGGCTGGAGAAGATCGACGGCGTCGACGCCCTCGCCTGGGTCGAGGCCCGAACCGCCGAGACGCTGGCCCGCTACGGCGACGCCGCCTTCGCCCGTGACCGCGACCTCGCCCGCGACCTGCTCGACCGGCCCGACCGCATTCCTTTCGTCAGCCGTCGCGGCGGCTTGCTCTACAATTTCTGGCGGGATGACGCGCATCCCCGCGGCCTGTGGAGGCGGACCGACGAGGCGACCTACCGCGCAGGCGATCCGATCTGGGAGATCCTGCTCGACCTCGACGCGCTCGCCGCGCGCGAGAACGAGGATTGGGTCTGGTCAGGGTCGGTGCCCCTCCGCGACAGCTACGACCGCGCGATGCTGCGCCTCAGCCGGGGCGGCGGCGACGCCGTCGTCCTGCGCGAGTTCGACCTGCCGACCCGCGCTTTCGTCGCGGACGGCTTCATCCTACCCGAGGCCAAGGGCGGCGCGGTCTGGCTCGACCGCGACACGCTGCTTCTGTCCAGCGCGTTTGGACCCGGCATGGCCACGCAGTCCGGCTACGCGCGCACCGTGCGCCTCTGGCGGCGCGGCGCGGACCCTCTCGACGCCCCGGTCGTGTTCGAGACCACCGAGCGCAGCATGGGCGTCTGGGGAGGTGTGGACCATCAGACTGGAGTCGAAAGGCTGACGTTCGCCGAGCAGATCGGATTCTTCGACACAGCCCTGCACATCGGCGACCGCGAAGGCCCGCGCCTGCGCCTCGACCTGCCCACGCACGCGGGTGTGCAATTGCATCGTGACCGCCTCTCCGTGCGTCTGCGACGACCGTGGATCGTGGACGGCTTGGAGCACGCGGCCGACACCGTCCTGACGATCGGGCTGCCCGATTTCCTCGCGGGGGAGCGCACGTTCGAGGTCCTGTGGCGGCCGGGAGATAGGTTGGCGCTCCAAGGGGTGTTCTGGTCCGCTGGGCGACTGATCGTGGGCGCCCTCGACGACCTGCGGCCGATCTACACGGTCTGCGAACGGGAACCGGAGGGCTGGACGCGGCGGCCATTGCCTGGGCTGCCCGGGCTCGGCACCGTCGGCGTCTGGCCCCTCGATGATCACGCCGAGACCGCTGACGGCAGCCTGCTCGCCACCGTGCAGGACCCCGTCACACCCACGACGCTGCTGGCCTTTCCGCCCAGTCTCGACGCCCCCGCCGTGCTGCGTCGGACGCCCCCGGCCTTCGACGCGCGTGGCCTGCGCGTGACGCGCCACGAGGCGGTCTCATCGGACGGGACGCGCGTGCCCTATGTGCAGACCGGACCGGACGGGACGGACGGCGACGCGCCGGTCCACCTCACCGCCTACGGCGGCTTCCGGGCTTCGACGTTGCCGGTCTATCGGGGCGTGCTGGGCAAGCTGTGGCTTGAGCGGGGTGGGACCGCCGTGACCGCCAACATCCGCGGCGGCGGCGAGTTCGGCACCGGCTGGCATGAGGCGGGTCGCCGGGAGGGTAAGGCGCGCGCGCATGAGGACTTCGCCGCGGTGGCGGCGGATCTCGTATCACGCGGCGTGACCCGGCCGGGTCGGATCGCGGCGGAGGGCGGATCGAACGGCGGACTGCTGATCGCCAACATGCTGACGCGCTTTCCCGAACGGTTCGGGGCGCTGTTCTGCACGATCCCACTGATCGACATGCGCCGGTACGCCAAGCTCCTGGCTGGCGCGAGCTGGATCGCGGAGTACGGAGATCCGGACGACGCGGCCGACTGGGCGTATCTGGGCGGCATCTCGGCCTACCACGTCGCCGAAGCGGGCCGTCCCTACCCGCCGATCCTGCTGGCGACGAGCCGCGGGGATGACCGGGTACATCCCGGCCACGCGCGCAAGATGGCTGCGAAGCTGCGGGCCCTGGGGTACGCGGCAGCGTTCTACGAGCCCGCGGCTGGAGGGCACGGCTACGGCAAGGACAACGCCGAGACCGCCGCTTTCATGGCGCTGGGGCTGAGCTTCCTGAGACAGTCGATCGGCTGGTCAGCGTCAGCGCTACCGGAAGCCTGAGCGACAGGAAGCTTCTCGTCCAGACACCTTGTCTGATTCCGAACCAAGTTGGGCGTGCTGCCGATTCTTTGGGCTTCCCTTCTTTGGGCCTCCTGAAAGCGGTCAGCCTGTCCCGCGGCAAACTATGAACTCGGCCATCGCCGCAATGGCGGCAGCCATCTCGCCGGTGTCCCTCGTTCGTCGACGTCACCGACCTGTCGTCGACGGCAACGTCCATCCTGACGAGAATTTCGTCACCATCCACCGTTTCCTGCCGCCGCTCTTGCGGCCGAAGCTACTGCTTGGCACCTGCCGTGAGAGGCTGCTACCGACCCATGCAAGTCATTCACATGATCCGTGCCCCTTCCGGTAAGCGGACATCCGGCGCATAAAGAGCACCATCAATGCGACGACCGCCATGAGACGACAGAGCTTGCCCTTATGATTGGAGCTATTATTTTTTTTGCGCTGCTACCTGGCGCAATTGCTGTTATTGTTATTGGTGCCGTTATAGCGGCCAACTCTGCCAATAAGGAGTGATGCCGTGGGGGATAGCATCTTACGCTGAATGCTGAGAGAGGACGCTACTTCGAAATCCGTTCGAAGTGTGCGCTGCCCGTAAACAGAAGGTCGCGAATACCCACTGAGCAGCCGTCCCGCTTCCGACCCAACGCAGCCGCCTAGAACGCCATCGGCTCTCCTCCAAAGCGGACGATGGCCCGCCATTCAGCTACTTCGGTTCGTGGTGGGATGGGGATGTTGATCCATTTCTGGCAAGGACGTTCTGCCTGCGACGATCTTAAGAGTATGGAACCAAACGTATAATAGAAGTAAATTACATAAGCACGCGGGTCATCGCAACAGCACAAATTGAACGTATAGCAATGGCAAATAGAGAGATTTTCCGCTTCATTATCAAGCCGATCGCGATCACATTCGCACTGGTAATAGGACTCCCTGCTATCGGCATCTTGGCATGGCATTATTCAACAAAAAAAGAGCGGACAGTAACAATTCCTATTGATGCAAACATCGATCTTAATTTTACGGTAATTTGGAACTGGAGAATGGACCAGCGCGTCAGCATATCACGTGGCGGAAACGTAATCGCTGAAGCGGGCGAAGAAGTTTTTAAAAAGCCTTACTGGTCAGGAGGGCCTCTTTTCTCCAGTAAGGAAAATTCACATTACTATATAGTCCTGCGGTTTGGCGCATATGACATAGACGTAATCAGCGGAACTATCACGCATCGTTGTTCGCTCGATGCAGATTTAATTCGAAATCTTTCGTATCTCGGACAGTTTAGCCTCAAAGCAATTCCTCGAGACTCCGTCCGCGGGGAGGATGTAACGTTCACTCCTGCAGGCCAACGACCTCCGGAAAGAAGTGGCATGAGCAGCGATGATCTAGAATACAAGAGCCTCTGTGGGTAAGGCGTTTTTGAGACTAGGCGAGAATGTGACGTCCGCGCCAGTGCGCCCGCTGTCAGAAAGCGGACGGGCAGAAAACCACCCCAGGCGGCCAGTCCGATGGCGGCCCAAGTTGGGCATACAAGCAGCCTATGCTGATCTCCGAAAGCCGCTATTAACTGCCACGCGGCCACTCTGGCTAACGGCGGGCAGTGGAGGTCTTATGCTGAGAGGTTGCGGGTGCTGAGGTCGTTCGTCAGGTCAATTTTACTCGTTGGACACGTCTTGTTCACTGGAGTGCTTTTCTTCGCCGCCTTCCTCTACGTTTTTGCACACACGGAATTGGAAGAACTATATCCAGGATCGCCAGTCGAGGCTGGCACTATACCCGTTGTAGCCTCCGAAACGCGAAATTTCGATGGCGAACGTTTCGTTGCCAGCCGAGCGCTAGAACTCAGGACCTTCCCCAGTAAACCCATAATCATTGGATTTAGCGAATTTATTAGAGATCGCCTTACAAAAGACGGAGTAACTATCGTTTCCAATCGTGAATTTAGCGATCAGGTCGTAATTATAGAAAAAAAGATTATGCAAAGTGATCTTGGCAACCCTAGGCCAAATTTTCGCGTAAACCGTTTGATTGATTTTATGTATTGTCGCGACCCAATTGAAGATCGCGCCGTTACGGGCGGAAAATGCGACCACATCAAATTCGAATTTTATTTCAATGGAGATTGTGATCTTACGCCGCTTTTCGAGGAATTTTGGCGAACTATCCGAGAAACGAGGCCAGTTATTTTGACTACAACATGGGCATTTCGTCCAAATCGTACCATGACACTACAATGCAAGGCGCGAGAGTAAGTTCATGATGCAGGCAAGCCGAGAGTGACTTCCACGGAGCAGACGGTGCGACAACGTCCGTTTGAGGGCTTTGTCGTTGAGAAGCGGACTAGCAGAGTTCTTCCCCAGGTGACCGTCCGCTTTCGCCGCAACTCAGCCACCGGCATCGCTTTGGGCGCTTCATAAGAGTGATCACTCGTCGTCGGTTTGGCAAGTTCGGTCTAGTGCGAGAAGCGGACCTACGCTGGAGACCGTTGATGCTCAAATCGATCATCAGGACATTGACACTCGCTGCTCTGGCAGGCGCGCTGTTCTTCGCCGCATTCTTCTACTTTATAGCGCACGCTGGCCTGAACAAGCGCAGCTGCGATGTGGGGCTGTTCATGACTAAATGTATCGAATGACTGCTTACAGCGGGAGGGAAAGCGGACGTACAAGATCTTCGTCTACCTTGATGCGGCGGTCCATCGAGCAGGCAAAATGATTAGCTTCTATCAATTTTTCTACGATTTCTTCTTGGACGTCCCGAGTTTTGGAATTGCCATTTTTCGAGGTGTAAAAATCTATCTCATTGCAATATTTCTGCTTGCGATTTGCATGTTGATGGATATCTCAGCTAAAAAATCCGCGGTCGTCATTTCGATTTTAATGTTTCTGCCGCCGCACCTAGTTTATCAATATTTTTTGGCAGCGTTCCAGGCCGAATTAAAACTAGGAGACGCCACTGCCTTGCCAATCGCTTTGGGTTGGGAGCGTAGTTGACGTCCGCTTCAATCTATTGCTGCTCGGAAGCGGACGGGCAAGAAGCCACCCATGGCGGACATAGACAGTACTCCCCGGCCGGTGCCGGGCATGGTAGGCTGCTCAATGAGCGACATCGATCTCCGCGCCCTCTCGCAGCGCTATGGGCGCGTGTTCGCCAACTGCTCATTGGTAGTCCCAGGCGCGAACCGAACCTACAGTCTCACCGCCGACGACAATGCCTACTACTTGCGCCTCTACCGGCCCACAGGCCGTTCCGCAGCCGAGATCAGGTTCGAGATGCGCCTCCTGCACGAGGTCCGGTTGACGCCGGGCATCGACGTGGCGCGACCAATCCCAACTGTGGATGGTCAGGATTGCGCGCGCGTGCCGTTCGACGGCGTAGACCGTGTTGCCGGCCTGTTCCACGCCCTCGACGGCCGGCCGATCGCCGACGCCCCGGAAGACGTAGTGCTGTTCGGCTCGGCGTTGGCGCAGCTGCATGGGGCTCTCGCCGAGATCGAAGCTGGCGGTGCGCGTCCACTCGATCTTACAACACTGTGCGCACACCCCGTCGCGTCGTTGATGCATATCTCCGGCAGCGAAACTGTGCGGCAAGCCGTAAACAGATGCCGAGCGGAGCTGCTGGGTGATCCTGCGACGCGCGATCTCCCATCGGGAAACTGTCACGGGGATGCCCGGCTAGCCAACGCAGTGGCTAAGAATGGCACCATCGGCTTCTTCGATTTCGACGATTGTGGCCATGGCCCCTACGTGCTCGATCTCGGGACTGCGGCTTGGCATTTCGTACGCGGTGATCCGGCGAAGACAGGGGCGCTCATTGCTGCGCTCCTGTCAGGTTACGAACGCGTACGCCCGCTATCTGCGTCGGAGCGGCAAGCTTTGCCACATTTCGTCAAGCTGGCCGAAATCCGTGCGCTGCTATTCCTCGCCGAATTCTGCATCCTCGGGGACGAACTCTGGTTGCGTGTCCTCGACCAGACGACGACCGTACTGAATCGCGAATTGAGGTTCTAAAGCCGCACCGCGTGCAGGATCATCGGCGTTCATCGGCGTTCATCGGCGAGCAGGAAGGCGAGGTCCCACGCCATCAGAACATTTGGACGGCGTCGCGCCTAACCGACGGCAGCAGGTGGGGCTCAAGGTTCCGCCACTCGACTAGGTCGACCCTGCGACCGAGCATCTCCTGCAGGTCGGCCTGGAGGACCGCGAAGCCCGTAAGCGAGATCCGGACGTCAGGAGAGATGTCGACGACGATGTCGATGTCGCTGTCGGGCCGCTCCTCGCCACGAGCGGTAGAGCCGAACACGGACGCGCTGACGACCCCGCGGCCTTCGAGGTCAGCCCGCCTCGACCGCAGCGTGGAAATGACGGCCGCTAGCAAGCCTGCCCGAACGTCCGCGAAGGTCCTGCGCACCTGATCCAAGACGGACTCGTCGTCCGTTTCCACCTCGCACCATGTGCTGTCGATCGCCCGGAGGATCACCCAGGGCGCTTCCTCTCCCTCCTCGAAGGCCTTGAATTCGCCCCAGATGACCTGCGCCGTCTGATGGATGAGCTCGACTAGCAGCCCACCCGGGATCCGAACTGTCGACCGGGACAGCGCTTCGAGTCGATCAGCAGCTTCCTCCCCAGTGACTATGAGTGCTTCACCGTGACGAGCGACGCCAGCGACCTCCCAATTTGCGCGGATCGCCCGTTGGCCAAGGATCGGGAGCACAGCCCGGGGATCAACGACGATCGGGGCCGTCGGTGGAACGTCATGTATCTGGAGGATCTGCATGGTGCATCTCACCGGAGGTGGACGTTCCGGCGCCACTGACTCGGCGTCAGACCGGTCCACTCCAGATAGGCTCGCGTGAAATGCGAGGCATCCGTGTAGCCGAGCTCGAGCGCAATCTTATCAAGCGACATCCGGAACTGACCTCTTCGCGTCATGAGGATCTGACCCCTATGCTAATTTCACACGCCTAGACGGGTGTGGGTTGGGGGACCGCAGCCGCCTTTTGCAGGAGGCCGCTGCGACGCTTCTCACGAAGCCGGTAGCTGTCGCCGCGGATGGTGACGACGTGGCTGTGGTGCAGCAGCCGATCGAGGATCGCGGTGGCCACCACCGCATCGCCGAACACGCTCCCCCACTCGCCTACCGCTCGGTTCGACGTCACCAGCATCGCGCCCCGCTCGTAGCGGCGGCTGACGAGCTGGAAGAACAGATGCGCGGCATCCGGCTCGAACGGCAGATAGCCGAGCTCGTCGATGATCAGCAGTTTCGGCTTGGCGTAGTGCGTCAGCCGCTCCTCCAACCGACCCTCAGCATGCGCCTTGGCCAGCTGCGCCACGAGCGTCGTGGCCGGGGTGAACAGCACGCCATAGCCGGCCACAATCGCCGCGCGCCCGATCGCCACCGCCAAGTGCGTCTTGCCCACGCCGGGCGGCCCGAGGAACAGCACCGCCTCGCCATTGGCGATGAAGCGGCCGGTGGCGAGTTCACGGATCTGCGCCTTGTCCAGCGAGGGTTGGGCGCCGAAGTCGAAGCCGGTCAGGTCCCGCACGAAGGGGAAGCGAGCCAGACCAAAGGCCATGTCGATGCGGCGCTGGTCACGCCGAGCGACCTCACGCTCGCAGAACAGGGTCAGCGCCTCACGGATCGTCAGCTCGCCCCGGCCGGCCTCGTCGATCAGGCTATCGAGCTGATCGCGCATGGCCGTCAGCTTCAGGCGGTCGAGCAGCAGGGTGAGGTGGTCATGGTCCATCAGAAGCCTCCCCCGGCGACCGCCTCGTACTCGGCCAGCGGCCGCAACAGCGCCGGCGGCATGATGGGCGACGGGTCGAGCCGGTGAGCCGGTCGCTCTCGGCTACCCACAAGCCCGGCCAGATGGGCATCGTCGACGACACGGCCGTGGCGCCCCTTCAACGCGGCGTGCACGGCGACCTCACGTCCGCCGTGGTGGACGCGCACCACCGCTCCGCTCACGGTGACGCGAACCCGCTCGCCGATCAGCCGCCACGGCACCGAGTAGGCGTTGCCGTCGACGCTGACCGCGCAGTCTGCCCCGACCCGGCGCACGAGATCGCGTGCGGCGGAGAACGGCGGCACGCCCGCCAGGGGCTGCAGCGCCCGGGCCTCGTCCCGGGCGAACCGCGCGCCCGGCGCCTCACCGGTCGTGCCGTGCGCGCGCCGGTCGGCCACATCCCGCGTCCAGGCATCGAGATGCGCCTCCAGGGCGGCAAAGCTCGCGAAGCGGTGGCCGGCTACAGCGTTCCTTTTGACGTAGCCAACGCCGCGCTCGTCCTTGCCCTTCGTGCGCGCCCGGTACGGGGCGCAGGCCCGCACCCGGAAGCCCCAATGCCGGGAGAAGGCGTGCAACCGCGGATGCAGGATGACCTCGCGGCTGATCGGGTCATGGTGCAGGACCAGGGCGCGGGCATTGTCGAGCAGCACCTCACGCGGCACACCGCCGAAGGCCTGGAAGGCGCTCTCCAATCCGGCGAACCAGTCCTCCTGCCGCTCGTGGCCGAAGGCGCGCACGTGCAGTCGACGCGAGTAACCGAGCGTCGCAACGAACAGCGAGACCCGGGTTGGCACACCGCCGATCTCGATCCGCCGCTCGCCGAAGTCGATCTGCATCTGCTCGCCTGGCCGCGTCTCGAACCGCACGCTCGCCCGCGCGGCGATCACCAGGTCCCGCCGCAACGGCGCCACAGCCCGTTCCACGGTGCGCAGGCTGACGTGGATGTCCTTCTCGTTGGCGAGGTCCTGGCGCACGACGTCGGCGTTGCCGGCATGCTGCCGGAACCGTTCGGCCAACCAGTCCGTCAAGCCGTCGAGCCGCTTCGATCGTGAAGGCGTTTTAGAGGGGCGCCAATCACCCTGACGGAGCCAGTGCTTGACCGTGTTCTTCGAACAGCCGAGCTCGGTCGCGATCCGCTTGGCACCCCAGCCCAGCGCCTTCAGCCGCACCATCGCCGATACGTCGTCCGGCGTCTTCATCTCGGCCCTCCGCGGATCGTCTGTCCGCTGAAGAGCCTGATCTTCGTTCCTGATCATCTCGACCTCCTCGCTCATCGAGGGGGTCAGGTCCTCATGGCGTCAGGGGGTCAGTTTGCCGTGTCGCCTGACAAATCTGTCCGATCGAGAGGTTTGCACCGGCGAGAAGCACCTTCGCACGCCGAGCTCGGACATGATGCTGGATGTCGACGTAGCGCGTACCGGTGTCCTCCAGCCGACGCTGCAGAGTTCGACGGGAAAGGCCGAGGCGACGGGCGACCGCGTCGATTGAGGGCCTCGCTTCGCTCAAATCGAGCTCGATCAGGTGTGCAACGCAGGCAGCAAGGTCGTCGCAGATCGGTTCGTCCTGAGACGCATCCGGATCGCCAGGTTCGTAGGGGTTCGGGTTCCGTGCATCGAGGTGAAGGGTCGGAAAAATCAGGCCGGCGCGCGGTCCGAACGCGATCTCACAGCCGAACAAGCCCTCGATCTCAGCGCGTCCGGGCAGGTGGGCGCCTGTGACAACAACCTGAGCCGGCTGCCATGCCCGGCCGAGGAAGTGCCGCACCGTGCCCAGCAGGTAGCCGAGCGCCAGGATTTCGTTCGCTTGCCGCCCACACTCAGTCCGTTCGGCAACCGCGTATCCGTAGAGGGCATTCGCACCGTCCAGGCGTACCCCTGTCCAGGTGGCGGTTTGGAGTAGGATCGGCGTCACCGCTTCTACGCGCGCCAGAGCCTCGCCAAGGGTTTCAGCAGCGCGAACCTGGACGCCGATAGGGCCGAGGGCGGCAATGCCGGCTCGGGTTGAGAGCCTCGCCGGAAGGGCGGGATCGCCGATCTCGCGGATAGCGGAATCGACCAGTTTGAGCTGGTCGCGCAGCAGGATCAGACGGTCCGGTTCGTCGAGGAGTGTCAGCGGTATATCAGCTCGGCCAAACACGCGGGCAGGCGATCCGCCAGCAGCCATCACGGCCTCTGCGATCGGCCCCATCGTCCGTGCTCTCGTCAGGCCATGTCCCGGCATGAGCGTCTCCCTCCTCGAGGGTCGAGGCGTTGGCACCAAATGGCAAGAGCGGACGGGGACGATGGCATAGGTCTGAGCAGACCTGCGAGCGAGGGGCTTGGGATCCCTGCTCCAGGACACCAGTGCCCGGAAACGGCCAAGACGCCACCGGAGGACGCCATGGCAACGCTCGCATTCGATGACCGCAACATCCCGTGGCGGACCGTCGAAGGCTTCGATCACGCCGCCTTTCACATCCTGAGCGTCGACGAGGATGCGCGGATCGTCGACCTGCTCTTCAAGTTCGCTGCGAACGAGCGGATCGCCCTGCATAGACATGGGGCAGCCTACCGAACACTCGTCCTACAGGGCGAGCTGAGGATTTACCGACCGGACGGAACGCTGAAGGAAGTGCGCCCGGTCGGCAGCTATGTCGCTGGCATGGCGGGGGGCGAGCCGCACACGGAAGGTGGCGGCGATCAGGACGTGATCGTCTACTTCACAAATCGCGACATCGACGGGCCTGTCTACGAACTCCTCGATGAGAGCCCAGCGGTCATAGCGACCTTCGGCATCCCGGAGTTCAGGGCGTTGCTCGAGGAGCAGATAGCCACCGCCACCTGACACTTTCGAGGAGCATTGGAGCGCAACGATGCGAACTGAAAGGACGACCTCCATCTCTGGCGGGAAGCGCCGCCTCAGGATCGTGGCTGCGGGGCTATTGCTGGGCCTGCTCGCTGGTCAACATGCGCCCGCGAACGAGGCGAGAGCTACCTCGCTCGTCGTGCTGCCGATCAAGCTACTCGACACGTCCGGCGAACCGACCGATCAAACTTCGCAGCATGCCGGACGGCTGATCGGCATGGCCGACGAACTGGCAACCGACCTGACCCGTTCAGGGCTGTACCGGGCGACCGTCATCCCGGCCGATCAGCTTCGGAACGGCTGCCCATCCGAGAGCGTCCCGTGCCTGCTGAAATTTGCACAAGCTCAAGGAGCGGACGCGATCTTCATCGGTGTCGTGCACAAGAGCAGCACCCTCATCATGCAGCTATGGGCCCGACTCGTCGACGCCCGGACCGGCAGAGATATCTACACCCGCGACCTCAACTTCCGCGGGGACACTGACGAGGCTTGGCGACGTGCTGAGATGTTCCTCGCCGAGCAGATCCGCGACGGTATGCCGAAGCCTCGTTGAGCTGGGAGGATCATCCGCCCTTCCCTCTCTGTTCGCCTCGACGGCTGCGAACAGCTCGTGGGCTCTACGGGACCACCCCGGCCAAGCCACAGGCGGCCAGACCGGTCACTACGACCGCCAAACCGATCAGTGCCTCCAGACTACCGATCCGCACCCAGAGTCGGCGTCTCAACGGCCTGCTCCCTTCCTGGCGAACTCCCAGATCGGGATACCCCATTGCTGGCCGACTTTGTTCCGGTAGCCGGTGAGCCGCTCGAAGAGGATCCGCTGCGCTTCGACGCCTCGGGCGGGCTCGCTTACCACCATCAGAACACCGCAGAATTCGACGCGCAACGTACCGTGCTCAGGATGGACGGCAAACAGCTCCGGTGCCGTCCAGCCAAGCCGATGCGCTTCAGCACCGAACCGGTCACAGAAGCCGATCGCATTGGCTCGGAGCGCAACCCATCTCGCTGGTGAGAGGTATCGGCAGGGCGAGCCATGTTCGGGCAGATCCTCGAGGACACTGCGCCATACGGCTGCGGCATCGGGGAGCATGGTGGGAGCGAAATCGGAAGCCATACGCCGAGCTACGGCAAGGGGCGCCTTCGCACCATGTCACCTACGTCGCAGTTGCCATTCGCAATCGGCGCTACCCCTCTCAGATGCGCTCCAGGCCTTCTCTAGACAGCCCGGTAGCCCCTTCGCAGTTTGCGCCCTCGGTCCGCCATGCGGCCTCGGCAGCCTGGGCATCGCAAGCAAACTGCTCCGTTCGCGCCCGACCAGGTGTACCGATGCGGCCCAACGGATCTGAAGACGGCTCTCGTCGAAAAGCGATCGGGTGATCGACAGGCTGCAGAAGCGGGCCATCCGCCCCGTGGGTTCGATACGCCGAAGGTGGAGCTCCGGGAGACCTGCAGAGGGAAGGGAACAGGAAGGAGCTACCGCATCGGCCACCAGCCAGTCCTCCAGATCGACCGGCAAAAAAACCGGCAATTTGGCCCCACCGGGTTTGACTTAAACCCCTGGTGTGCTTCACGATCTAACCGGCAAAAAGACCGGCAAAATGTTGACCACTCTCTACGCTATCGAACCCCTGGTCCCCGAGGACCGCCGACAGAAGCTTGAGGACCTGGCTACGGACCTTGTGGATCGTGCTGGCCGACTAGCCGGCCGTGTTCACCCGATCATGCAGGAAAGCCTCGGCGACCTCGTCCGGGCGATGAACTGCTACTACTCCAACCTCATCGAGGGCCACGACACCCATCCAGTCGATATCGATCGCGCACTGGCAGGCGACTTTGCCCACGATCGTGCCCAGCGGAACCTGCAGCTAGAGGCGCGAGCGCACATCGAGGTTCAGCAAATGATCGACCGAGGCCAAGCGCCCGCGCCGGTCGTCTCCGTCGATTTCCTGCTCTGGGTCCATCGAGAGTTCTGTGCCCGGCTGCCGGACGAGCTGCTGTGGGTGGAGAACCGCGAAACGGGCGAGCGCCTACCGGTCGTGCCGGGAGCCCTGCGTGAAACCCATGTCCGCGTTGGCCGGCACATCGCTCCGGAGCCAGCAGAGTTGCCGGCGTTCCTGGAGCGGTTTGTGGCTGCGTACGGCAGCGGCAGCCTCGGACGCCTTCGCCGCATCATCGCCGTCGGTGCTGCCCATCACCGGCTGCTCTGGATCCATCCTTTCCTCGACGGCAACGGCCGGGTGGCGCGGCTGTTCTCATACGCCCTGCTACGCGAACTGAACGTCGGCTCGAGCCTTTGGTCGGTAGCCCGCGGCCTCGCCAGGCAGCAGCAGGCCTACAAGGCAGCTCTGCAGGCCGCAGACGAGCCACGGCGCGGCGATCTAGACGGACGAGGCAATCTCTCCCTCGCAGGGTTGGAGGAGTTCTCCGCTTTCTTCCTCAATGCCTGCTTGGACCAAGTGACGTTCATGGACGCCCTGTTCGAGCCGCAGGAGCTTCTAACCCGGATGGAGATCTGGGCGACCGAGGAGGTGCGCGCGAGGCGTCTACCGAAGGGCAGCTGGCCGCTCCTGCGCGAAGCGGCTCTAGCTGGGGAATTTTCTCGCGGACGGGCTGGCGATCTAACCGGCTACGAGGAGAGGCAGGCTCGGTCGGTACTCAGCAAGCTGATCGGATTGAACCTGCTGGTGTCCAACAGCGAGAAGGGTCCGGTACGGCTGGGATTTCCGATCGGCGTGGTCGAACGCTGGTTCCCGCGCCTTTACCCCCCTCTTGGCTGATCGAGGTCCAGCGCTAACCGCTTCCATAAGGAGCCTTCCTCCCGTTCCTCTAATGACGCTTCAGATAAGTGGATCTGCCTCGATGAGCGCGCCACAAGGTTGCCGCCGAGTCGTTGCGTCCCCACGTGCACACGATGACGTCCAGATGGTTCACTGATCCCGCCGCTGCCGGTCCGGCTCCGATAAATCGCACCTTCACCCCGTTCGAGGAATCGCATTTCACCGCGATACTCGAGTTCGCCCGCAACCCGGCGAATGAGAATTGGGAAAATTTGCGCTGCCTCGACGCGTCGGGGACGGTAGTGCACGACATGTCGGTCGGCGTGAAAGCCGCGCCTTCAACGGACAAGATGGAAGCGGCGATCAAGGCCCGCACGGGCGTGCGGCAGTGGCACAACCATCCATCGGAGGACTCGCTAAGCCATTACGATTGGCAGTTCGCGGCGTGGTCGCCACACATCGAGATCCTTGTGCTGAATAAACGAGAGTCATTCTTCGTTGGACGTATCGTCAAAGAGGACGATAGGTTCAACCACATCTTCCCGTGGCTCTCTCGACTCTCAACGGATCTACATTTTGAAATAGATCGAATCGCGAAGAAACAAAAACTTGACTTTTCCCTGTTCGAGCCGCTCAGCAAGTTGACAGGTCACATCCTAAACACCGCGCTGGCAACGTGCTGTAGTTCGGTCAGATACGCCTATCACCTCAGTCCTGACGATCAGGCGGTCGTCGCAGCTTGTTCATCCCTGAGAATTCTCCAAGACGGCCTGGAATATGCGCGTTTGGCCATAGAGCAGGAGTTCGAGTGCCTACGGCTCTGGAAGACTCTCAAAACCGCCGATGATCGGGCACAGGCTCTGGAGTTCATGCGCAACGTCGGCAGCGAGGGGCGATGACCCTCGTCAGGCGGCCATGACGACCGGCAGCTCGTCGATGCGCGTCGTGTACCGCGGCGAGCGCAGCTCGAACTTGGTGGACCACGTCCGGTCCTTCGTCCATCCCGCCGAGGCTGGAACGACGGCGCCACGCCCGAAGCGACGGTTGCAGGCATCCAATGCCTCCATGAGGCGGCCGCCGATCTCTCGGTCCAGTCCGCCGATGAGCGCGCGCTGTGAGGACTCAAGGGGCATGAGATCGGTGGTGACGATGCCAGCCTTCGAGTAGCGGTAGCCATCCCGCCAGACCTTCCTGACGCCGAACGTAGCCGCCTTCGCCAGGACGAGCGTGTCGCTCGACGCCTCCGGCAGCGTCACGACCGTGGAGATCGAGCGCTGCGGGCGATCGCGGTCGTGCTCGGACGTGTGGAAGAAGACAGTCAGGTGGTCGGTTCCGAGGCCCTCTCTACGAAGCTTTTCGCCAAGGCGCGCGGCGTGCGCGGCCAGCGCCTGCTCCATGGTAGCGAGGTCCTCGACGCGCTCGGAGAACGAGCGCGTGACCGCGCAGCCCTTCCGAGTCGGCGCTACCGTCTCAAGGTCGAGGCAGGGAATGCCACGGAGCTCGTAGACCAGGCGCTCGCCGACGACGGTCAGGAGCTTGCGAGCAGCTCGCGGATCCAAGTCGCGTACGTCGGCGACGCTATCGCAGCCGAGCGCCTCCAGCTTGCGCAGCGTCGACGCCCCCACACCCCAAATCTCACCCGGCGGGATCCGAACCACCCAATGATCGTATACCTGCGGATCCGTCAGATCGCACACGCCACCGAGGTCAGGATGCGTCTTGGCGATATGGTTCGCAAGCTTGGCCAAGGTCTTAGTCGAACCGATGCCGACGCAGGTCGGTACACCAGTCCACCTGTGGACTGTTCCACGCAAATCGCTGGCGAGCTCGAACCGCTCCGCCGGCCGGACGTCGGAGAGATCGAGGAAGCTCTCATCGATCGAGTACACCTCGATCCGCGGGGAGAAGCGTCGGTACACCTCGTTCACGCGGGCGCTCATGTCGCCATAGAGCGCGTAGTTGGAGGAGTAGACCCGAACGCCCTGATCGCGGCAGAGCTGGCGGATCTTGAACCAGGGATCGCCCATCTTGATGCCGACGGCCTTCGCCTCGGCCGTACGCGCGATGGCACAACCGTCGTTGTTGCTCAGAACGATGACCGGTACCCGGGCGAGCTTCGGGTCGAACACCCGCTCGCAGGAGCAATAGAAACTGTTGCCATCGCTGAGGGCATAGGTCCGTTCCACGAAGTCAGGCTCGCCGAGCGGAACGGCGGCGCGGGCTGACGGAGCCCGAAACGACGCCCCAGACCTCGACTACGGCGTCGGGTGAAAGCTCGAACTCGGGGAAACGCGGGTTCGCAAACGCCAGCCGGACACGATGCCCGCGACGGCTCCAGACCTTGAAGCTTCGCTCTCCGTCCACGTCCACAACGACCACGTCACCGTCGGTCGGTGAGAGCGAGCGATCGACGATCGCGATATCCCCGTCGAACAGCTGAGCGAGCAGCATGCTGTCGCCGGCGCCCCGCACCAGGAAGGTGGCGGCGCGATTGGCAATCAGGAGGGACTGCAGATCGATCGCCTGCTCGATGAAATCGTCGGCCGGCGATGGGAAGCCCGCCCGAACCGGTCGCGCGAGCATAGGTAGGGCAGCGGGTAAGCTATACGTGATGACCGCCGGGAGCATGATGGGTCCTCCGCCTCGGGTGAGAACGGAATAAGAACATCCGCGTTCCTGAGGTCAATCGGCCGAGCCTGTGGAAAACTCGGACGACGTGCCATCAGAGGAAGGGGGAACGAGGTTCGGACGCTCTCTATAGGTCGACCTTGAGCTTGCGGGGCGCTGGAGGTGCGGCAGGGGCCGGAGGAGGAGAGACCTCAAGTGAGGGAGTGGCCTGTGAGGGCGCTAGGGGGCCCGAGAACGTCGCGTCTGCCGCCTTCGCGGCTGTGGGACGTGGTGTCTCAGCTGGGGTTGCCGACGCCGCTCCCGTTGTTGGGATTGGCGCAGTCGGAGCCACTGGCGGTCGGCTCGCTTCGACGGAGCTTGGCCGAGCGGCTGCCGGCGGAACGTCCGGAGCGACAACCGGGCCGCTCTCTTGGGGGGTGGGCGAAGGCAGTCCGGCCGAAGCAGCGGGTGCAGACGGCGGTATGGTTGCCCTGATTAGGGGGGCAACCGGAGCTTGAACGGCGACAGGTCCTGAAGGCCGCGCAACCAACCCCGGTGGGTTCAGGAGATGCCGCTGCAGCCGCATTTGATCACGAGCCAAGGCCTTGGCAGGTGTATCGGGCCCGACTTGAGCCATCGCCAGTCCTGGCAGCATCAGGGAACACAGAAGGACACAGCGCGAGAGCATAACCCGAATCCTACAGCGGCAGCCGCATTACATTTTCCAACTTGCTACGGTAGGCCTGTTTTCTACCGCATCCGCAGCAGCCATTTGCTCGCGAAACCGACGCTCCGAGGGAGGCATATCTACCGGCACATGTGATCCGCGGCCCTGCTGCTCGGCACGTCCTTCTTCCTTTCCAGATGCAGAACGATTCCTGGAGACCACGGCAGACGCGTTTGAGCCCCCAACAAGATCGAATTGAATCCGCTCACCCTTATCGTTGCGCTTGAATACTCCGCCTTCTCCCGACTCCTTGTAGGCGATCCATGCTTTATCCATAGACTGCTTAGCGGCATTGACATCATAGCTCAGATCGAAAACTTGCAATCTGATTTTCTCGATCTCCTTGGAATTTTGAGCCGCGTATGGATCTCGTTTCATCATATCAAGCCGATCTGCAGAAATATCCCGCTCACGACAAGCCTTTAGATAATCACGCCGCCGGTCAACATATTCGGCCGATATGGGACGATTGATCTCAGAGCCTCTGTAGTAGTCTGCGAGGCAGGACAATTTCGTGTCGTGGGCATCGAATGAATTGTCACGTTGTGATGCCGCTCTCTGATGCTCGGACTGCCATCCTGGTACGTTGCGCGCGCCCGCCTCTAGGACTCGTGTTTCAAGGGAGAAGTAACGGCTTTCGAGAACCATAGGCTCCGGAGGCGGGATATTTTTGCCAGCCTGAGAAGCTTCAAGGACGGCTTTCTCTCGATCCTTCACTTCCCACTGCGTGCCGTCCGACATAGTCAGCTTGCGCATATGAAACTTGTAGTTTCCATATTGCTCATTATGACGATCTGACATGGAATCAGAAAATTTCTGAGCGCTCTGTGATGCGCGATTGAGCTTGTGAATCTCTTGGTTCAGATCAGATCCTTCAGACAACCCAATACCATTTCGATAGTTTTCCTTCTGAAGCTCAGCGCTGCGTCCGATTTCATCGGCAGCGGCTTTTGAAATCTGCTTCAAAGCATAGGAATATTCAGCTGTATGGCGCTGCCCTGACGACAACCCATTAAGAATTGTTGCAACGCCATGCTGGAGTTCGCGTCGCCTCTCGTCAGTAGGACCGTCTGCACCTTCGCGATCCAACAACCGCAGCGTCCCGCGCACTGCATTCTGGATCGAGCGGTTTTCCCGATCCTTCGTAGAGGGATCTACGAAACGCTGAAAGGCGTCGTGCAGATGCTGATGCGCCGAAGAAGCCACCCCGTCTCTACGTTGGCCATCCTGCACTACGGACGTAACTACAGGAGCCTGTACGGGAAGTTGGGCCGGCCGCGGCGCCTCCGCGCGGCGTTCCGTAGAAGGCCGAACGTGAACTCCGGCAACGGGAGGGCGCATGTCGGCATGCCGTGTCGACGCCGGCTGCCGCTGGGACGTATCCCCTTGATGCACCGGATAGGCCGATCGAAGGTCATCCTGCGGAAGCGTCCCACGGACTGCGTTAGAGGGACGGGGAAGAGATGCCGGTACAGGCCGCGGCAAGCTCTGAGCTTGCTGGCGGGTGCCACCCACCTCAGAATCATCTGCCCTCGCGCTGCGGCGCAATTCCGCAACGAGATCTTCCTGCTTCTGCGCACCTGCGGCATGCGCAGCATCTTCAAATCGAGCACGTGCCGTCTGATCAGCCTGCTGCCGAGCGGTGAAGGCCGACAGCCGCACCGCGCCTTCTTTCGCTATGCGGGCCTGCTCTTGAACGCGTCCTGCCTCCGATTGGCGGTGCCCTTCTGCGGCCCGCCGCGCGAACTGACGGTCCACCTCTAGCCGCTTTGCCTCCTCGTAGGCTCGGCCTTCAGCGATCCGGACATTCACCGGGGTCGTGCCCTCGCTATTGGAACCCGCTGCATCCATCAATCAGACCCCCTCGAAGTCCACGACGTCGAGTCGAACGCCGCCAGCCCGCTGCAGGTAGACGAAACCGATACCGCTACCTCGATTAAGCTCTGCAGCATGTAGCGCAGGAACTTCCTTAAGACCGTTGGTCAATTGAGACTGATTTCGATCTACGAAGCGATTCCAAGCTTCCTTCATGGCATTGACGCGGGCATTCACGTCTTGCCCTTTTTCCCCCGTTGAATACTGATCGACGAAACGGTTGTCTTGTGGAATAATGTCGGCAACAAATTTGATTTGTAGAGCGAGTTTAGTGGGGACCAGTCCGTCCAAACTGGAGGTCTCTATCCGATCATAGCCGACATCGGGGTATAGTTTCTCTCTCTCGTGAATTGTTTCAAAGAATTTATCCTCGGTCTTCCATCCGAGCAGAACATTTCCAGCAAGCCTCTGACAATACTCCTGTGTCAATTTTTCCTCAGTAGCTAAGACGATTTTACTTCTAAACAAATCCATTAGATTATTTGTTGCGCTCTCTCCGATCCTGGCATTTAAGGCTGCAATGCTTTGTGTCGCTACTACTGCAAACACACCGGTCTCTCGAGCAGTATTCCAAAAAGTTTCGTCACTTTCTGCGCCTGTCGTAGCCAGAAGCTGGAACTCATCGGCGATCATCGCCACGGAAACTTGCTCCCGCGCTTCACGTCCTTCCACCTGAAGCCGTCTTTTTGCCTTGATGTAAAGACGAGTTTTAAGACAACAGGTAATGATCTTCCCTGCTATGCCAAATTCATCCTCGCCAACCGCGATCATCAAAATACCGCCGTTCAATGCATGATCGACATCGACCACGTCGTTGGGCTGGAGCGTGTACTGGCAGAACGCCTTCGCCAGTTTAGGAGACCCCGTCAACTTCTGAATGACTGTACCGATGTTGGCGAGAACGCTCGAACGCGTTTCAACCGCCATTACCATCCAAGAATTCTTGACCCAATCTAGCGCATCATTCAGTCCCGCCGGAACAGTTTCAGGATTCATGCGACTTTTAGCGAGAGCAAAATCGACACAACGATTCAGAAGTGAATCTGGACCGTTGCAATCGTATACGATCTGCGCAATACCAAGTAGCGTATAGGGAGAGGTTTTCAAGTCATCTTCAAAATAATCACGTAAAGATTCGTCTTCGCAATTTGCAACAAATTTCGCAATCGAAGCGCCATGCTGCATAGCCACGGCAGCATTGCGGACCCAAAATGTCTCTTTGTCGCTTCGCCCACCAAGTTGGGAATATATAGCCTCGAACATGTCGCCGATTTCGCTCGGCTCCATACCTTGGACCAGATTGCAGCCGTACGTTGCTACGCGAGCTACTGAGCCATCCGGTCGCCTCACATCGTAGAACCCGGCCCCGACCACGCGGATGTCAGTCCGGTCTGCAACTCCGGGTACGAACAGAAGATCCTTCCAGAGCGTGCCTTTACCATCTGTGATGTAGGCACCGATCCGGCGATCAGATCCCCAATCAGCCGTCATGATGCGCGACGAGAGCGGCCGGATCACGAGCCGCGTTTTACCTGACCCCGTGCCACCTAGGATCAACACATGCTGGCGGATGCTTTCGCCATCCAGGCACATCTGTGCGTCGCGTACCGGTGCCTGCATGATGCCTCGGGAGCGTAGCGTACCCCGAGCGCGGGCAACCGGGAGGAGAACTCGTGTAAGAGGTCGCCGCTCGTCGTTGGCTGCGCGGACTTGCCTCGTGTAGGCGAGATACTCCTCGTCCCGTTGGGTCTCCTTTTGCGCATAGACCAACTTGGAGTCGCGACACGGCAAGAGGAGCGGCGCTTGCACGCGATCGAAGAAGCGCTCCAGGATCCGGTTTGTCCCGAATAGAACGAAGGGGCGGAAGGCCAGCCGGCTCGCAAGAAGTGCCAGTCCAGCAGCTAGGCCTCCCAGCACCGCGGTATCGATAATAAGGGACAGGTACCAACCGAAGACAGGTCCGTAGAAGCCTGCGGCGGCGGCCCATTTGGGGAAACCAACGCCCGCGCTGAACACCGTCGCGGCGTATAGGAGAGCGAGTCCGACTCCGGGCACCAGCAACACGGTGCGGATCCATTTTGTCAGGATCCTAGCATTCTTCGAAGCGGCGGAAACGGCTGCAGAATACACCTCCGGAGATAGGTGCCTTCGTGCGGTCGTAGGGACCTCCTGACCACCCAACACCTTACCATCCCAGTGAATTGGGTTTCGTAGATCCGGTGGGATGGGCTGGTACAGCGTAGGGAAGCGCTTTGGGGGCCAGATCTTGAGAGAATGGTTCAGGAGATCGGCCATGTCGCCGCGGAGCAGGGCGTTCGGATGGCGGGCGTACCGCTCCTCAAGGTCGAGGTAGGCAGCCTCCCCCTGTTCGTCAGCCCAGGTATCGAGCGAGGATTTCGGGTCGGGAGACCATAGGCGCGCCTTGCTCGCCGCCAGGAACATCCTAGCTCCATCAACACGACTGCCGACCCGCTCCCCTATAGAAGCCGGGCTCCCAGTCGAAACCTTCTGGCGAACGCCTTGGATGACTCTGCCGACGTGCGTAGCGGTCGTCAGGTCCACTTTAACGTGACGCATGACCCGAACTCCAACTACTGCTCGAAGACGTAGCTGTCGGAACGACCTGAGGACGCCCGCACCGGAACGTAGACGCGGCCGTCGCTCTGCTTAGGATCAAGCGCGGCCATGTCGTAGGCGCGTTGGTCGGTGATCTGGTGGCGGCCGCAGCCAGGCAGATCCGGGCCCAGGATGACAGCGCAGTTGGTGCGCCGGTCGATCGTGACCCATCCCCATCGGCCATCGACGAAGCCGATAAGGATCGCCTCGCGGCCCTGCGCCGGAAGCGCAACTATGCCGGTGCCCAGGTCGTGCGAGTGATCCCGGAGTGCCTTCTCTGGCCTTGTCACTGACGGTTGCGCCTCAAGAGCTTGCACCGTCTTCCACGCGTCCACTTGGTCGCCCGTCCGAGCGAAATCGCTGCGGACGGCCTCGACCATTTTCCCCCATGCTGCCGACGAGAGCCCAGCTACCGGCTTGAATTCGCTCATGAATTTCAGACGAAACGATACGCGTTGGCCACCAGGGAGGGCGACTGCCGTAGCAGGATCAACCGCGAAGAGGTTGCCGATCCCGAAGCTCAGATGGCCCGGGCTTGAGCCAGCCGATCCTGCCGCAAACAAGCCGAGAAAGATCACACCGAAGGCGCAAGCCCACGCCTCAAGCCACTTGAGGATCATCCGCGGCATCAACCGATCTGACTCCGCGAGCAGTCTCTCACTAAGTGAATGACCAGGACTCACAAGGCGCAACCAGTCTTCTCTCTCTGTTCTGAAACTTTCGTATCGCTTATCTTTTGCTATGAACTGCGATACAGAGCCGACGCCAGAGATTATAGAATGCTGCGACAGGACTCGTACCATCTGGAATGGCCAAAGCACCAGATAGACCAACAACATAATGGGCTGTCTAGTTGATATTGCTGCTGCGGCAGCACCGACTGCATACAACAGCGGCAAAACTCCTACGACAATCGCCGCATTAGCTAACATAAATCCGGGGTTGATGAATTTATTGACCGAAAAAACAAACAAGAACAAAGATACAGCGGACAAACCCGCAAAAAATACCCAGAACAAGCTCGCAATCAGAAACAAAAACCCCACCGTTTTCGCCCTCCAAAGACAAGCGACATCGATCCGCAAAACGCGGGCAGCACTCTAGGCGCCAAATCTTAAATGTATGGAATCGTCAGAATGAGGTTAAGATGCAGAAACGATGTTTAACGGCCGCTTACATCCAACTCTCTTACGCTTTATCGCTCGATCCTTTGTTAGCTCGACGACGATAGTACTCGGTCGTCTCTGCCTCGAAGCTGTTACGAGCACCTTCCACTAGTTCCCGTATGACATCCGACATGGAAAAACGGCGCCCGGATTTCGCGGTACGCGCTGCCGCGACGTCCACCAACAGCTCCCGCTGCTCTTCGAGAAGAACGACGCTGGACGTGATCATTTTGCGGGACGTACCAGTTGGCTCGGAACTCACTCACATCCCCCACTATACTGAGTCACTGACTCAATGAAACAGCGTGTCGGTGACATGATTACAGCTGCGTCTACATCACTCCGACAGTTGAAGACGTATCACGGTTCAGCATGGCATTGCCAAATTCGTACTGTCACAAGGGGACAGTGAGGCAACGAGCGCTGCCGCGCCCCAGAGGATCGTCCCCTCTCCTCCCTTCTCGCTGGATAGGAGCCCACATAGGCGGTCAGAGCTTTGGAACGTGCCGCTCGGTCTGCTGCGGCTTTGCCCTTTTGTCGTCTGAGGATGAAGGGGGAGCAGATGGGGCTTCCGCGAGCCGTGCCTTGTTGCGAGAAACCTCGTCGGTGCGGCTGAGGTCCCGGATCTGGTTGTTCCAGTCTTTGTAGCGATCCTCTGGAGCCCGGACGGCAACCTTGGCGTCTGGAGCTCCGAGGTGGATCGCAGCCTTGATGGCACCGGTCCATGCCTCGCCACCCTTGTCCGCGTCCCGCGCAATCTCGAACTTGGCACTCTTGAACTCGCTCGCCTTGCGGGCAAGGAGATCGAGGGCCTGGGCGGATGGATTCCCGCAGGTCGAAACGACGAGCACGTTGCCCTTGATGCCCGCGTGCTGGACGTAGCTCATGCCGTCGATCGAGTTCTCGGCGATGACCACGTGCGCCGGCGCCCTGGTGTCACCGTGCAGGGCGAGGGTCTTGGATCCGTTTGCGCTGAACTGCGAGAATGACCGCTTGCCCTCGGACTGGATGCCCCAGCCCTTCCGCTCATAGCCGCAGATCCGTCCTTCCTCGTCGACGTGCGCGAACGCGACGCCTCCGCGGTTCGAGCTTTTCGTCCAGGACTCGGGCTCGGTCCGGATTGTCGCTCGAAACTGCGCCAGGAGCTCCGGCCTTAAACCCCGTTCCTCGACGAGGTACCGGCTGTTGTGACCAGGCTCCATTTTCGACCACGTCCGACGGATCCGCGTCGGATCGACGATCGCCGGCGTCGACTCCTGTTCGACCCGTTCGCGGAACGCAGGTTGGGCAGACGAAGTTTTAGGACCCGTACCGAGCTTGTCGCGCAAATAGTGCAGGTTCTCACCCGGCTTCTTGAGACCGAGCTCGGAGTTGGTGAAGGTCAGGATGTTGCCCGACCAACCCTGCTGATCTTTGCGGAACCAGTTGAAGAACATGTCATGATTTGAGCCCGGCGCAATGACCAGCTTGTCGCCGTTCGGTGCCACCAGCCTCCAGCCGAGCTGCGATCGACCATCGATTTTGACTGGGTCCCGCCCGATCTGACCCCGATGGCTGTAGCTGCTGTCGATGCGGTACCCGTGTGCCTGCGCGAACTCTGCGAGGTCGGTTTTCAGGAATTTCGCCTTCTCGTCGTCGCTGATGCGCAGGCTCTGCCTGGGAGGCACGACACCGGACCGGGCAAGCTCCCGGCCTCGCTCGAACGCCGCCTGGAGCCGCGGAGGGACACTCTTGGGCGCCTCGGGCGCCGACCTACCAGCCGTTGGAGGCGCTTGGCGGATCATAGGGACCCGTGCAGCTGGCGGCACGGCAGGGGCGGCCCTATCCGATACCGGGATCTGGGACTGGCGTTCCAGGCGGATCTCAGGACCACTGGGCGTCGACCGGTCGAGGATCGCGTGCCGCCCCGCTCGCAGGTGCTCGAGCATAACCCGGGCAGCAGCAGGCGCCTTTAGATCGAGCTTGGCAAAATCCGTGACGTTTCGCTTGGTCTCCGGGCTGGACCAGGTCGCGACCGCGTAGCGCTTGATATCGTTCTGGGTAGCGGCGAGCCGATCGACGTCTCCGGCGTCCGGTATCGATGCGCCGGTCCTCGACGCGGCGACTGTGACCCCCTTACGGGATGAGAGCGTGTCCTCGATCCTAGCTGTCTCAACGTAGAGCCGGGCGTCCTGACGGTGACGCGTCATAGCCACGTACAGCGATTCACGGCCCATGCCGCCCGACTCTGCGACGAACGTCCGATCGACGGTTGCGCCCTGGCTTGCATGGATCGAGGTAGCGAGAGCGTACTGGATGCGAGGCACGGGAGCCTCACCCTCAGGCCGCCAACCTGCAAACTCCGTGGCTCGGGCGAATACCTCCGCGCCTTTGTCGAGCCGAACTGTCAGCACAGGGTCCCGACCATCGCGGACCGCCACGACGGTGGCGAGATCGGCATTGTTGATGCGGTGCCCTCGGACGTTGACCCCCTCTCCAAAAAACACCCGATCGCCAACTCGTAGCTCGAGATCGACGGCTGCCCCTCCGTTGCCGCGCGCGACCGCCTTGATGGTGACAGCCTCATCCCCGAGCTTGCCCAGCGCAGCATACTCAGCACGCAGCAGCTCGTTCAGGCGGTTCACGTCGGCGTTCCGGCGCGCCAGGACGATCCGGCTCTCGTCTGGTCTCTGGCGGACGTCCTCGACCCAATCACGAGCCAGTGCGGCAAACGTCGCATCTCGACCGGCGATCCAATGGACCTTGCCGGCCTTGTCGTACAGATCGACGGCCGCTTCGATCTTCCCGGTGGCAAGATCGGTGGAGGCCTGCCGCATCCAGCCTTCTCGCTGCCGACGGATCTCGGTGATTTCGGAGGATCCGAGATGCTGCCGCAGGAGCTCCATTGGGGCTCCGGCCGCGACAGGCTTCAGCTGGCGAGTATCGCCGGCGATCACCAGCTTCGCACCGGCTTCCTCGGCGATGCGGGCGATCTCGGCCATCTCGCGCAGACCGACCATCCCGCCCTCGTCGAGGATGATGACGCTGTTCCGGCCTATATGGCGATCGCCTGATCGAGCCTCGTGGAGGAACTTTGCCACGGCACGAGCCATCTCCTCGGTCGTGTCGGTGTCGCTACGGACAACCTCGGTCGCCTTCCAGCTTGGCGCGATCGTGTGGACCTCCAGTCCTGCCTCGCGTGCCGCTTCGGCGATCGCCCCGCTGGAAAACGATTTTCCCGAGCCCGCGTGGCCCTCGACGACCGCAACACCGTCGGTGTTCAGGGCGTGCCGGACAGCGTCCATCTGCTCGGCCGACATCGTAGGCCGCGCGGCAAGCGCGGCTTCGACCCGTTCCGACTGAACGAATTCCCGCTCTCCCTTGCGGGCAACGGCAGCAGCGATCATCCCCGTTTCGAGGTCGATCATGCTCTGGGTGGTGTAGACCGGGCGGTCCTTATGCCGCCCGAGTTCGACTAGGAGACCGGACGACGAGAGACGCTCGATCGCCCGGGTAGCGCTCGGTGCATCAACCTCACACTGCAGCGCCTCGAGAGCCGTCTGGAGCAGGTGCCGCTCCTCAATGACGGTAGAGGTCGCCAACAGCGTCTCGAAGGCCGTCAAGAGGATCCGATCCTGCCGCTGCTCGAGCGTTTCGTGGGGCAAGACGGACGGGCGGGAGGGATGGAACAGGCGGGCGCCTTCCTCGGCCTGATCCCAGATCGCGGCGTAGTCGAGCCCCTCGTCGACGATCTGCCTGTGCCAATCGCGCTCCAAATCCTCGAGCGGAGCTAGGTCGTCCTTGGTCCCGCGGGACGCCAAGTTCGCATACTGTGCCGCCTCTCGGGAGGTGGCGGTATCATAGCCTCGGGCCTCCGCAATCTCTTCGATCTGCATGCGACGTTTGGAGAACATGGACACCAGATTGTCGCCGATGCCTGCAATTTCGAAATTGCGCTCCTTCCGGATAGGCTGCCAACCGAATTCTTCTCGCAGCCCCGATGCCAAGGCTGTCCGATAATATGCTCCGATGGCCCCCTGGTAGTTCAGTAGATCGATATTATCGATTGTTCCAGTAGAGCCATCGGCCCTGACGCATATATTCACGATGACAGCATGACTATGCAGCTGTGGATCGCCAGCCCGTGACGTCGTGTGCAGGTACGTTGCAGCAGCAACCTCCCGGACCGCTTCATGAGTCTCGCCGCCACTGCCTCGTCTGGTGATCACGAGGCCCTGGTCCTGCGCCCAATCCAGCGCTGCACGAACGGCATCGGCATGAATCTGCTCGATCCGCCCCCTCGCGCGCTCGTCAGCGACCGCCCAAAGAACGCTCACGGTCTTGGGTGCGGCCATCTGGCAATCATATCCGACCGTACGCCGAGCCTTGGTCTGCTGTATTAAAGCGGCACCTGTCTCAGGATCGATGCCTTGCGCTAGATCTCGCAAGCTGCCGACATCGATTTCTCCTCTATCTACCACACCATTGATCTGTCCAGACCACCCAGCGGACGCCCACCATTGGCCGGTTCTCTCGCTGGCCCCATTGTCGTGATAGTATTGGAGGTCGCCGGGATTGGGTTCGCGCACGGCATCACGCTCGGCTTCCGCCGCACGTTTTTCGTAATATTCGATGCTCGTGACGCGGTAGCACGTAAACACGGCCAGCCCTCAGTGATCCTAAACCCGCAGGGCCGCCAGATACGCCGCGCCAATCTCGTCGGCAGCGTTGCGGATAGCAACCTCGTCTTTCGCATCAAGCGTTGGGAGATCGAGGTAGCTCTCAAGGGCGAAGCGCGACGGGAGGATGTCGGTGTCTGACGGGATCAAACCGGTTTCGATGCCGGCCGCGACAACGATAGCGACGGCAGCATCGTGACGAGCCCGAAGGCGCGCCCGCAGGACGTCATCGCCAGCGGACCAGACTTCCTGCAGATGTGGAGGTGCGGTGAACCTCGCATCCAGATCGCCTGGGCAGCGTTCGCCGGTGGCCATGTATGCGGTTGGTGTTGCCTCGAACATCGTTTGCGCGCTCCTTAGGTCGTGATTTGTGTCTCGCTTGGTCGAGAGCTGTCTCAGGCCTGCTCCACGAGTGCTGCCCGGGTGTCGTATGCCACCTCGTGCCTGCCATCCTCGTATGTGCCGGCGTTGCCGATGATCGGGTTGCCTTCTGCTCCGGGCATAAGGGCCCACTGCGCGCCGACGAATTCCGCGATTGCGGCTACGCTGTCGGACAACTCGCGGTAGTCCTGATGGGAGGGTACGGGGTTGATGAGGACCCGGATCCCCTCCTCTAGGATCCGGCCTAGGTCGACTTTGCGCGCTCGTGCGATCGCCTCGGCGGCCGCGAGGAGGTCGTCGTCGATCGTCACCCTGATCCGCGCCACCAACTTCCTCCTGGCCACCCTAAGCACGTGCTCCGAAAGCGCTTTCGCGGCCCGTGGCCGCAAACACCCCACCGGAGGTGCGTAGTGTGTGCTGACAACGAACCCTCGCAAACCAAGCTTGGGCGGAGATCATGCAAGCCGCAAGGGGACGTTGTCGGAAGTGCGAACGAAATTCTAAGACGAGGCGTCGACCTCGCCCACATCGAAGCCGACAACCGTATGCACAGAGCTGACCACAATCAGGGTCGCAAAAATTTCAGCAGCGGATCGGCAGGGGTAACGTCACAGGAAAGCGCAAGGAAAACAACGACAGAGCATATCAAATTCGTTGACGGGTGCTAAACCACTCGACAACGACCCCGCATACGAAGACGAGGCTGCCATTGCGTCTTGCATGGCCCGCATCCAACCTGGACCTCAGACGGCGGGTAGGTGCGTGGACAAGCCCAAATCGCCGCGACGAACAGGAAGGCGGCAATGGCAACTCAGACGCCCAGCATAGAAACGCTGAAGCGCGGCCTAAACGATTTCGCAAGCGCTGCGACGGACCGGCCGCCGACGATCAGACAAATGGTGCACGACCTCCACGAGGAGATCGAAGCGGCACTGCGGGCGCGACGCACGTTCGCGCAGATCGCCGAGCACCTGACGAGCCAGGGCGTCAAAGTCTCTCAATCGAGTTTGCAGCTCTACCATCGCGAGCGGCGACGCGAGCTCGCCGGCGACCCGCCTCCAGAGCGGGCCCGTACATCGAAATCCTCCGCCTCAAGCCCGGCGCCGTCGGCGGCCTCCGCTCCCAACGCAACCTCAACCGCGCGCTTCAAGCGCCCTCTCTGAACCCCTCGCTACAAGGAAACCCGCGCTATGGCTCGCAAACCCGCATCCTCCCGTGCTCCGCAGAAACTGCTCCTCATGGTCGTCGGCCAGAAGGGCGGCGTCGGGAAAACCTCTTTCGCCCGTTCACTCCTATCGCATCTCCGCTACGACCTAGGCCTCGCCGTAGCCGCCTACGATGGCGACGGATCGGTGGGCGGATTGGTCAAAGTTTTCGGGGCAAAGGCCGAGGATGGCACGATCGCTGACATCCAGGATCCGGCAACCGCCTGCAAATACTACGATATTCGTTCGGAAAAAGAGCGCGACATCCTGCTAGATAGCCTCGATCAGGGAGCCGACATCGTCCTCCATGATCTTGCTGGCGGCTCGCTCGGATCGCTGACCGAGATCGTCGACAATGGCCAGCAGTCGCTCGGTCGCCTCTGCCGAGCAGCTGACGAGATGGGCTATCGGCCTGTTTTCGTGCACGTAATTTCAAACATCGAAGAGGCGTTGTACTCCGTCGGTGACTATCTCGACGCAACCGCAGCCAACAGACAGCCAGGTCCGTCCTCCGAGATGTTGGCAGATCACGTCATCGTCCAAAATCTGTTCTTCGGAGATCCGGAGGATTTCATCTGGCTCCATGGCCACGAGTTCACGGCAAAGGACGGCACAAGGAGCGAGCGCGGCGGTAGGATCAAGTCGGCGATCCTGGAACCCCTCGGCTACCCGATCGTGTCGTTTCCACGTGTCCCCGGGGGCGCGTTCGCCCTCGCCGAGTTCGAACGGGTGCCGCTGGCACAGCTCAACGAGGTGACGCGCCTCCGGATCGCGGAACGGATGCGCCTGAAAGCGTACCTCGAGCAGTTCGCCGACGAGGTCTCTCCACTCCGCGATTTCCTGAAGCTCGCGCCGGTAGCGAAGGCCGCCTGAGCCGAGGGCGTAATGATGGGCCTGTGGCCAAGGCCACAGGCCCATCTACAGAACGAAGGGCGGGGGAATGAGCGCCGAGCTGCGTAGCCTGGATAATGGGATCGCAATTAAGGAGCGGTGGTTCGCCGTCGGGCGGACCCTCTACGGCCTCCCTGACGACGAGATCGAGCGCGCCTACGAAGTCGCGAAGGCGAGTGGGATCGTCCTCGACGACGCGCTCGGCATCACGCTGTTCGTGGGCGCCCGGATCGGACGGACCGTCGACGATCTGGTCCGACTGTCGACCACCCTCCCCCCGATGCTCGATAAAGCCGGCCGGAACGCCGCCGGCGCCATACGATCCGCGGCAAAGGTCGCAACCGGCAAGGTCGTCGAGGCTGCCGTTGCGCAGGTCGAGGCCCGACATGCGGAAATGTCTGAAGCAGTCGGCGCCCAGATCGCGTCCGTAGCACGTGACATGATGCGTGAGCAGCTCGCCGCCGGCCAGGTGCGCCGAGCAGGCCTCCTTGCTAGCGCTGTCTGCATCGCGGTCCTACTCGGTCTAGGTGTCGGCTACCATCTCGGCTCCGGCTATCAAGCGACCGTGACGAACCAGATTGCAGCCTACGCCGCTAGGCCAGACGCTGCAGCCTGGATACGCCTGATGGCAGCGAACCCTGACCTGGATCAGAGGCTCGCCGCATACTGCAATCCTCGCTCGTCCAATTTCCAACGGCTCGCAAGTGGGGTCCCCACGTGCAACCTACCGATCTATCTGGAAGGCCCTCCCCTACCGACAGCCAACGTCGAGGGCACTGGTTGGATGACCCGTTTGGAGGTGACGTTCGAGAGACTACCGTGGTTGACCACGATGTTCCTCGGCGCACTGCTCCTGGCAGGCATTCAGTGGCTGAACAAAAAAGCTAACGGCAAGGCTCGCGCTTAGGCGGCTCGGCCGAGCCGTCGATTGGAGGCCATCACGTACGGGTCACCGGCAGGGCTTTACTTTGTTCGATAATTATTACCCTCGACGATCGAGCCGACATGCTGATGCCATACTCAGCAGCAAGAATACGGTAGAAGGAGAAATCTCAAAATGCCCGACGCCAGATGGTCGGACGTCGACTACGACATAAAATCTGCATTTCGGCATCTGGAAGCAGCGGCCCGGCTCTGGGCCACTGATGGCTTTATGCCATCGCCTGGGCTCCGAAGCGGAAACGACGCAGATCTAGATGCATACCGGGCGCAGATGGCACTGCGTCATACGCTGCAGTCGGCAATGACCTCTCTCGAGAACGGCCTACGACGCGTTCAAGAGATTACGGGGATGGATGCGTTCGCAGGTTCGCCTGAGATGCAACGCGACCTGCATGAAATGCAGCGTACCGTCCATCGCATCCGTCGCATAGACGTCACTTTAGCTCCTGAAGAGATCCGCACGACTGTCGAAGCAGCAGAGCGCATTCGAACCGGCACCCTAATCAAAATTACCAAGATCAGAGAAAGACTTGATTGACGGATGCAGCAGATTGCTGTATGCAATGACCCATCGGCACCAAGCCGAGGCCTTCCGGGGCGATCCGGACCGAGAATGGAGCCAACGATGACCGTCAACGCCCACGCCGGCATCGCCTACCCGACCGCCGACGCCGCCTTCCTGGCCATGATCGCGGACTGGACCTGCGCCGGAGGCTACAACAGCTCCGCCGAAATGGCGGCCTGGTTCGCCGCCCGGACCAACGCCTCCCTGGCCGACGAGTTCATCACCGATCGCGCCCCCGACGCCGAGCCGCTCGATCGTGACGACATAATCGCTGCCTTCGCCAAGCTGCGTGCCATGAGCGACCCATCCGACGCGTTGTAACGTGCACGTCGGGGCTCGCATCGAGCCCCAGCGCCTCGCCGAAACCATGGAACGCTGGTGACCCCGACGGGGCCGGTTCGCCGGCCCCGCACTCGTTCCACCCGCCTGGAGAGACCCATGACCTGGATCGTGCGCCTGCGGGCCCACGACAACGGCCGCATCGTCGAGAGCGCTACGTTTCAGGCGCCGGACGCCGCCATGGCTGCCTACCGCACCCTTCTGGGCCGCAAGGAACTCGTCGGCGAGCCCTTGGCAGCCGTGTTCAAGCCACCGCAAGGGGTCGACCCAGCCGGCAACGTGGCGACCCTGTTCTCCAGGTTCGACATGCCCGTCGGCTACGGCCGCATAGCGGCCGACGACCCGCGCCTAGACCCATTCCTGACGAAGGACGCTGGCAACGAAATTGCCCTGTCCGCCTGCCCGGATCGGCCTATCGTCGACTGGGAGACGGACCCACGTCCGTTCGGCGAGTGCCTCAAGGCCTGGCACGCCGGCATCCCGGGCGGCCGGGCCGCCGCCGCGCGCGAACTGCGCGTCCCGGCGACCACATATAAAGGCTGGTGCGATGGCCGTGGATCTCCTACAGAGGGCGCCATCAGAAGACTCATGACATACATCGACAAAGACAGCTGACGTTTCAGCTATAGAACCGACTGGTCACGAAGAACGATTTGCAGATTGACTGCAAATTCCTGTCTATTGGCAAAACAGCTAGAATGCCGGGAGGAAAGAGCGGCGATAGCTAAAAATCTATCATTCAAATCAATTCGACTTTCAGAAGACCACTGTATCACTGACTCAGTATCTTTCGAGTAAGTGATCTATGACCTTTCGCGACGCCTATTTTGAATGCGCCGGACCGATGGGTTTCTGGGTAACGACCTTCGTAGCCTTAGTGACGGGCGACCTCCTGTTCGCGGCCGCACTCAGCATCGGCATATCCCTGCTCCTGAGCGGGATCTGAAACATGGTCCGGCTCCACCCGCCCGTACCGCGTTTCGACCTCCCGGACCTCGAGTTCGAACTGGTCGTCGCCTTGGAGGACTATCTCGACGATAGCTACCTCGTCCTGCAGCCCTCTCACGCACCGTTGCGTGAACTGACAGGCGGCCGGCGCCCTGTTGTGGACATCCACCCGACCGAGGGCGTCGCGGCGATCCTGCCGGTAGCCCAAATGAACCGCTCACCCGTGCTACGAGCGATCGGCAGCCGCCAGGTCGACAGCGATCCGTACGCCGCCCACGCGCGGCTTGCCGCTATCCATGCGGAAAGATGGCTGGGGCTGCCAGGGCGCAAGATCCTGGGGCTGGTCTACGATCCTGACGGCTCGGCCGAGGTGCACTCGGCTTGCGGGCGTGGCCGATGGACGCCGGGAGCCGCCTCGAGACCGAGCGCAAGGCGTCCGATCTCGCGCAGCGCGCGGCCGCCAGCGAGGTGCTTGTCACGTACCGCATGCTCCCGACATCCAACGGACCGACATCCCGGCCGCTGACGGGTAGCCACACGATCCTGACAGCTGTCAGGATCCGGCTGTCGCCTTCGAACTCCCTGATCGACCTGCAACCCGGCCGCTGACGGGTAGCCTGCAGCGCGGCAATCAGGATGAGACCAGCGCGTCAATCAAGGTGAGAGGAACCGCCGATCTGATGATGGATGGAGGGCGGAGCCCGACCGGAGGCATCAGATCGCCGTTGGCGAGCCCCCCGAGGGCCATGCCGTCTGGTGAGAGCGGCCAGCTGGCGACGAGCAAGGACCCTCACGACGAGGAGCCTGCCCGTGCCCGGCCGCCACGTGACCGATCACCAGATGAGGCTCTTCATGCAGTTCCGTCAGAGCAACAGCGTCGCCGCGGCCGCCGCCAAGGCTACCTTCAGTCCCGCCACCGGCCATCGCATCAGCGCCGATCCGCGCCTGCCCTCGGCCAAGAAGGCCCAAGCGGCCGACGACGGCCCGATCCTCTCGCCGAGGTGTTTGAGGCCGAGATCGTGCCACTGCTCGAGGCCGCGCCCGGCCTGAGGCCGGTGGCGGTCTTCGAGGAGATCCTGCGCCGTCATCCCAATCTAGGCGAAGGGGTCCGCCGCACCTTGGAGCGGCGCATCCGGGCCTGGCGCGCCGTGCACGGAGCCGACCAGGACATCATCTTCCGTCAGATCTACGAGCCTGGCCGGATGAGCTGTCGGACTTTACCGACATGGCCGATCTCGGCGTCACCATCGCTGGCCTGCGCCTCGACCATCGGCTCTACCACTTCCGGCTCGCCTACTCCGGCTTCGAGCACGCCCACGTCGTGCTCGGCGGCGAGAGCTCCGTAGCGCTGGCCGAAGGACTGCAGAATGCCCTCTGGTCCTTGGGAGGCGTGCCGCGCGAGCACCGCACCGACAGCCTCTCGGCCGCCTTCCGCAACCTCGACAAGGCCGCCCAGGAGGATCTCACCCGCCGCTACGAAGCCCTGTGCGCCCACTACGGCATGACGCCGACCCGCAACAACACCGGCCTCGCCCACGAGAACGGCTCGGTCGAGGGTCCACACGGGCACCTCAAGCGCGCCAGCACGGACTTCCCCGACCTGACCGCCTACCGCACCTTCGTCGACGAGCTCGTCGGGCGCCGCAACGCCCGCCAAGCGAAGCGCATCGACAGCGAGCGGGCCGCCCTGGGACGATTGCCCGAGCGGCGCTCGTGCGACTACGAGCAGGTCAGCGTGCGCGTCTCCTCGGCCGGCGGGTTCCGCCTGCGCAAGGTGTTCTACACCGTGCCCTCGCGCCTGATCGGCCACAGCCTGCGCGTGCGCCTCTACGATGACCGCCTCGACGTCTTCGTCGGCGGTTCTCACCTCCTCACTTTACCGCGGGGGCGGGCTCATCCGGACGGACGGCACGATCAGGTCGTCGACTACCACCACGTCATCCACGCCCTCCGGCGCAAGCCGATGGCGCTGCTCAACCTCGTCTACCGCGACCGGCTCTTCCCGCGCCCACCCTATCGGCACGCCTTCGAGGCCCTGCGTGCCGCGCTTCCCGAGCGACAGGCCTGCCGCATCGCCGTCGACCTCCTCGCGCTCGCCCATGACCGCGGGCAGCGTGGTCGCGTAACGCTGTCTGCCCCGATGCTGGCCGACGAGATCGCGTCAGCCCGGGAGCGACCGGACACGGAAATGCAGCCCGCCGATCGCTACGTCAACGAGATCATCGGTCTGCGCGCGCCGGCCGAGTCTGCCACCTACGAGCCGTCACACGACGAGCCCCCTCCCCTCGAACCCGATAACGGAGAGCCGGATTTCGGGCCGGGTGACGACTGACGCAGCAACGCCAGCATCATCGGCCAGGGCGAGAACTGCCCTGCCCTGCTCTTCTCCGTCAGGCCGCGCAGGTAGCCGCCTGGGCTTTTGATTGCCTCGGCCCGCTGCAGGATTCCAGCGATGACGGCCGCCGCATTCTCCGGCCCCATGGTGTCCTTGGCATCCTCCCATGCCGACGCGCTGACGCCGAGCATGCCCCGGACCAGCCCGGCGGTCGAGATCAGGTCGCGCCAAGTCGCGACGCTGCCGCGATCGTACAGGACGATGTCAGGACAGGCTGATTTAACCAAAGCCAGTGGCAGATCGCGAACTGTCCTACCCGGACCCTGATCCTCGGGAGCGGGTTCAACAACAATAATACCTTCTGGTTTTGAATTCTCGATATGCACGCCGGATTGGCTGGCATTGCCGTCCAGATTCTGTGTTTTGAGCAATCCTTCCAGGGCTCTCCCCAGCTCACTTGCGAGGCTGTGGAGATCAGCCAGCAGCGGGGCCAAGCTCGCCGCGGTGACTCTCCGGGGAAGCCGGAAGCAGAGGGGCGCGAAGGCTTCGCGGTACGATTGCCATACCGCGCCCGCCGCTGCGCCAGCCTCGATCATCTTCGCGATGTCGCGACGGTATATCGTTACCCGTCCCCGAGCGAGCGCGGATGCGCGCCGTTCGGCCGCCGCCTCGGCCGCCAGATGATCGAACTCCTCGGCGCGCGCCAGCACGGGCGACAGGTCTAAGCCGTAAGCCTGCTCGACCCCCTCCCCTCCCCTCAGGGCGTATCGCTTGCCGTTCGGGCTGTCCCGGCGGACGACGAGACCGGCCTGTACCAGCGCGCCGAGATGGCGGCGCAAGGTGGTCTCCGCCATTCCGTGCGCGCGCAGCGATAGCGCCTTGTTCGATGGGAACACGACGAGATTGCCCGCTACCATCGCCGTCTCAGGCAGGCACGTCAGCAGCGCGTTGAGCACGACCAGTGTCCGGTCCGATATGCCCAGCGCCTCCTTGGCCTCCGCAATCGCGCGGAAGGTCTTCCACTTATGCGCAACCTTGCCCTCGGTCGCTCGTGCGCCGACCTGCGCTGCCACCATACCAGGCGACAGCGTTCGCCGCCCAAAGGGCGTCGTTATGTGATCCATCGTCCATGCCTCGTTTGGGCATAGAAATCCGGTCGCCGAAACGGCGTCCTGCCTTGACAGAAGTGTGCGGAAGTGGGATCTCAGCAGTCGCCAAACGAACTGAGAAAGGGCTTCCGGGCGGAAACGCTTCGGGGGCCTTTTTTCTGTGCCGGTTGCTCCGGGTTAAAGAGTAGGTATCAAGACCGGGTGGCCTCGAACTCCTGGTAGAGATCGCGGAGGCGATTGAGGACGAAGTCAGCGAACTCAGGCGACTTCTTCCGGTCGATCGACAGCGCGACCTTGTTCCCGCCAAGGGTGACCTTGGCGAGCGGTTTGCCCTTCGACATCCAGACCTCGGTGCTTGCCCTGTCGGGCGCGGCCTTGGTCGCGGTCAGGACGGCCTTGAACCGACTGTCACTGTCCATGCTGGCGAAGTCGGCATTTCGGATGGCACGGTTGATTGCGACGGTGTGATCGTCAACGAGACCGGCCAATTCTATCCACCCGCGCCGGCCTGTGCCGGGTGCCGGGCCTATCGCCTCGATGACCCCTTCCGGGATCTTCGCGACGGAAAGCATGTTCGAGAGGTCGCTCTTGTAGACCGAGAGCGCAGACATGATCGTCGCCCGGCTGAACCCGCGCTGCTCAAGGCGGGACGCAAACACGCATTTCTCGATGTACGAAAGGTCCTCGCGCTCGTGGTTCTCCTGGCCCTGCGCGATGACCAGTTCCTCATCCGACATCTCTCGAACGACGGCACGGACCTCGCGGCCGATATCCTTAATGGCTCGCAGACGGCGATGGCCGAACGCGACCTGATACCGGCCAGCTACCTCGGGATGTGGCCGAACCATGATCGGGTTGAGCTGGCCGTTTGCCTCGATCTTCTCACGCAGGCTTTTCAGAGCTTCCGGCGCGATCTCCATGCGGTCCGCCACAAAAGACGGGTCGATCAGATCGGGATCAAGTTCGACAATCGTCTGCCCTGCCGTCAGCCTGCGCTCGATCTCTTCGGCGCGTTTCGCACGCTCGGACATCTCGCTCAACGATTTGCCGACGGCTCCGACCGGCTGCGCATCTGGGATCAGGCCAGCGGACCCCATGAGTGGACGGGTGCGGCTCGGCGGCTGGGCCGAGACCGCGGGCTTCGGTGCATCGGATGCTGCCGCAGGCGGCAACGATGTGAACAGAGCTTTCCGGCTCAAGCCGCCCTCCCCCATGCCTTCCTGATCTGGGCTTCGATCTCAGCGTTCACGTTGTTCACAGACTCCAAGGCGCGGTCATACGTCGAGCGGGTGAACTGCCCGCGCTCGACCTCGAAGATGGTTTGGTTGGTCAGCCCCGCATCCGAGATCGCGGTGCTCTTCAGCATTGGATGGATCAGGACATGCTCGCCGAAAATGGATCGCAGGAAGGCGACCATCTGGTTCTGCGGGCCGTCGCCCGGCTCGAACCGGGTCACGAGATAGCGCATCCAGTCGTAGTTGGTGGACGCGCCGTGCCGGGAAACCTCGTCGAGGAGATCGCCGGTCATCTGGAGGAACTGGGACATCGACATGACGTCGAGCATCTGCGGGTGGACGGTGATCAGAACCGCCGTCGCAGCCGTCAGTGCGGATAGGGTGAGATAACCGAGCTGCGGCGGGCAATCGATGACGACGACATCGTACAGGTTCTGGACCTGTCCGAGGGCCTGTCCGATCCGGGCGAAGAACAGCGTATCGCCCGCCTGCCGGTTCTGGAGCGCGCGCGGCGTGTCATGCTCGAACTCCATCAGTTCCAGATTTCCGGGGATCAGATGGAGGTCCGGAATGTACGTCCCGCGCACGATTTCCGCGATCGGCTTTCGGTTCTCGTCGTCGTACCGGATCGCCCCGTATAGAGTTTCGCCCGGGCCGACATGAGTCTCAGGCTGGTGGCCGAACAAGGCTGAAAGGCTGGCCTGCGGATCGAGATCGATGGCGAGGACCCGGTAGCCATGCAGGGCCAGATATTGGGCGAGATGCGCCGAGGTGGTCGTCTTCCCAGACCCGCCCTTAAAATTCATGACCGTAATTACCTGCATGTGCTCCGAACCGGAGCGATGCGGCAGGTAGCGGCGCGCGCTGCGCGGACCGTGATCGAGCGTGCGGCGGAGATCCGCGATGTCCTGGACTGAATAGCTCCGGCGGCCGTTTTTGATCGTCGCGGCCTGTGCGTCGGTGGCCACCTGCCGGAGGTAGGACTCGTGGATGCCGAGCAGCTTCGCCGTTTCCGCCGGGCTGAAAGCGCGAATGGTTTTTTCAGCTTCCGGTGGGAAGGTGTTACGGTGGTGGGCAAGAAGCTGCGCGGAAAGACTGGCTCCGTGCTGCTGCACAAGCGTCTTCAGTTCCGGCAGAGAATCGGTGTTTTTCGCCGTATCGCCTGCCACCGCCAGCCTCGGTTTTCGGCGCAGAATCGAGTGATTTGCGCTTCTTACCCTGTAGATGCGATTCTCGGCCAGCTGGCAAGGCCTTGCGCGGAGAGGGCAGGGGACGACGGACGGGCGATCTGGTGTTAGCCGCGGCTAACTGGAGCGACCAGAGTTAGCCGCGGCTAACTGCGGCTTCAAAATACGCAACCAAATTTCGTGTTGCGCTTCGTATGCTGACAGCATGAAAAGCTCCTTGCTGCCTTCATTCATCTTGCGCCGCTCCCTTATGTCGCGTTCCAGGCTTTCGTCCTTAGCTCCACAATGGCGACACCTCCACACTTGCGGCGGTCCGGGCCAATATCGAAGTCAGGGTAGCGGAAGCTGGCGCAATGGAGATCGACCAGCCCTACGGCACACCAGAGCGAGACGTAATGTGCGTGATGGTGTGCGGCAAGCTCGTCGACATCGACCTGCACGGCCGTCGCTATGATGGTCTGGTCGGCTTGATCAGGGCCGGCGGCACGGACATGAGCGAAGCGATGGTCGCGGCAAGTGCAGCATGGGAATATGCGCGCTATGATAGCGATCAGACAATGCCCGGCTTCAGAGCCGCCGCCTGCCAGCAGGGAAGGGGGCTATAGGCGGATAGGCAGGCCAACCCGCCATGGCAATGGAGACGCCACCAGGCAGTCGTTTGGGATTACCTTTACCGAGACCGATCGGGCGAATGATGATGCGATCCACTGGCTGGAGCTGCTCGGCTGCAACTGGCAGGATAACCGGTCATCGTTGGACCGGCACTAATGGCAGCTTTGCCTTAAGCGCGCTCTTCCTGACGCGCCTTGTGGAAAACCGCAATGGCACTGCACGGTTAACCAAGAAGGGTAGGGGCCTGGCGGGGAGCGCAGTGCGTATCATCTAGGATGAAGCAGGCTGCTTGGTGGTGACGGCGCGCTTAGGCTAGCCATGCACCAGCAATAGATAGTGGTTGGTGCCCTCGTATCCGGTAGGTTGCAGACCACCGTCGTTTCACCAATCCGGCAATCGTTTCTGGCGAGAATGTGGCTATGAACCCATAGGGTTGGGCACTTCCGGGTGATCAGCACCTCAAGATCGGTCGCGCAATAGCTGTTTACCTCGCTTGTGACGTAGGCCGGCGCGATCGACCACCAAGACGGAGCGAAATGCGTCATGACGATTCCGCCGTGCTGAATCGCCTCCTCTGCGAACGCGACATGCTCGCGATGATGCACTTTTACCTTCTCTAAGATGATGCCGTCGATTTGGCGGAAGTCGTTCTTTCCGGACTGGCACGCTTACTCGACCAGTGTGTTGCCGCGCTTGAAGTCAACCAAGGGGGCGGTCGCGGCTAACTCGTCATGGCGCAGCGTAGCGCCGAATTGCTAGGTCGGTAGCACCAACATGCGTCCGCACCAGAAGGCGGCAGGCGCCGCCAAAAGGGGGGATCTGCAGCCGAGCGAGACGATCGTGAAGCTCTTAGCCGATCGCGTGGCGGCTATGGGACCAAGGCTTGCGTGATCGCTGACGGCGCAGGCCACGCGATCGCCTTTCGTATCGCGCCAGGGCAGGCCCATGAACTGCCGCACGCACTGCCCTTACTTGATCATCTAGCGGGCGTTCCGGGATGGATCGTGGCCGATCGGGGCCACTCCAGCCACCGCTTCCGGCAGCACGTCCGAAACGCCGGGGCAAAACCTGCCATCCCGTCCAAGCGCAACGAGGCTCCCGCGCGCTGCCCGGACTGGATCTACACCAACCGCAACATCGTCGAGCGGCTCTGGGCACGGCTAAAGGAATGGCGAGCCGTTGCCACGCGCTACGAAAAGACCGCCGCCAGCTTCAGCGGCGTCCTCTGCCTCGCCGCAGCCCTCGATCACCTCAGGTGACGACAGACCCTAAAGATCGCCGGATGAGGCCAAAGGGGCAATCGGTCCGTTCAGCTGGACCGCCAGGGCTGATTGGGTCCTGGGGATTGAGGAGAGGGGTTTTATGCCTTGGTCATGACGGCCCCCTCGATCATGACGCCGCTGACAGCGCATTTCGACAAGGCGACGAGTCGCTTCCGAGCCAAGGCGACAATGGCAACCTTTTTGACCCGGCCGCCGCTCCGGCTTACTCGCTCGTTGAACCAGCGCGACAAGGCTGAGCCTGGCCGGTGGCGGAGGCAAAGCCACGAGAGCTGGATCATCGTGTACGCAATCTCGGATTTCCCGCTTTCGAAACACCTTGTTCGCGATCGATCGAGCCGCGGCGCCATGGCGATGGGGCCAGCCCGGCATAAGCGGCGACCTGCCGCCTGTTCTCGAAGTGCCGGAACAGCCCCTCGCTTGCGAGCGTGCTCGCAGATTCCCTTCCGATGCCCTTGAGAGGGCTGAGCATGGTGCGAGGGACAGTCTCCCCGTCATTCTCGATAAGGGTATCGCGTTCCGCTTCGACGAGTTTGATGTGTTCGAGCAGTAGTTCGAGCCGATCGAGTTCCCAGATCAGCTGCGCTCTGAGGCGGGCGGGAAGCGGCCGGGCATCTCCGGTCCGCAATCCATCGAGACACTTGCGCCGATCACGGCGCATCGGTTCATATCCTCGGATGCCAACGCTGAAGAGAAGCCCCTTTTATGCGATTGACGTGCATGACGCGCTCTTCGATCAGCGACTTCCGCTCACGCCCTATTCTACGGCAATCTTCATCCTCAAACGTTGGCACACGAACCAGCGAACAAACCCTGGGTTCACCACGCATCCACGCCATCAAAGTGCGAACCAGTGCCCCTCCATCGATCTTATCGGTTTTGGCTCGGCGATGCCGGCGCGATACCTCAATTGAGGCGGCATCTACTACGTGGCCCGTGATCCAATCCTGTGTATCGAGGGCTTGGTGGATCCAAAAACCGTCTAGTCCAGCTTCTTGGATCACGATGATTGGGTAGAGCTTTCCATCGCGCGCGCGTGTCTTCTCACGCAGGACTTGCAAGCAGCTCAGCAGCGCTGAGAGCTCCCCGCCGTGAACCGTGTGGCGAGAGATCTTTTCGCTACCCGGCGAAAGTGACGTCACCAGTCAAGTTGGTTTCGATAGTTCCAGCGAAACGAATATCGCGCTAAGGTCAACGCGGATGGCAACATGCGCTCGATGTGAGGTTGCTGACATAGCAATTCCATCCAGAGTGGTTGTTAGCGAACCGACGTTGCTCTCATGCAGGCCGCTGTCCACTCATCATGGGATCTAAAGACCGGACAGGATCTCCTGGGTTGATCGGGCGATGAACTCGCGTGGCGCGCGGTAGCCCAACGCGCGATGAGGGTGAAGATAGTTTTAGTGCGCCAGCCAAACGGGAAGCTGGCGCAGCACGCTCTCGGCATCCGGCAGGACCGAAACACACACATAGTCGCGTTTCAAGGTTCGCACGAACGCCTCGGCCATGCCGTTGCTCAGTAGACTCTCCAGCGGCGTCGTCTTTGGTATCAGACCGGGCTCGTGGGCAAAGCGGCGCGTGTCGCGGGCCACGTAGTAGTTACCGTAGCACATCGGGAAGATGGCTCGACGGTTCTGGGGCGGCGCGCGAAGCCATGCTGAGCGCAGCGCGCCGCCCTGGGCGGTCATGGCCGATCGGCAGGTCTCTAGAGTGACGGTGTTCGAAGCCTCATTCCGGAGACGGATCGACCATGACCAGACAACAGCTTACGCCGCCGGCCGGCGTTCTCGTAGCCATCGACGTCGCCAAGGCCCGCAACGAGGTCCTCATCGAGGTGCCCGGCTCCGGCCGACGACGCCGGTTGAGCGTCCTCAACACCCGCGCCGAGCACGACCGTCTGATCGCGCTGCTGTCGGACCTCGGTCAGCCGGTGACCTGCGGCTTCGAGGCCACCGGCAACTATCACCGCCCGATCGCCTGGCGCCTGCTCCAGGCCGGCTTTGCCGTGCGCCTGATCTCCTCCGTGGGGCTCGCCCGCACCCGAGAGGCCCTGCACAACGGCTGGGACAAGAACGACCCGAAGGACGCCCAGGTCATGCTGCACATGATCCGCATCGGCGCATCGCAGGTCTACCACGACCCGCTCGCCGCCGGCATCAACGACGTGCAGGAACTGTCCAAGACGCACGACGCCGTCTCAAAGGCCAAGACCGAGGTGCTGCATCGGATCCTGACCCACTACCTGCCGCTATACTTCCCGGAGGTCGACCGCTTCCGCCATAACAGCCGCTCGGACTGGTTCTTCGCGTTCCTCGATCGCTTCCCCACGCCCGCCTGCATCACCACGCTGAGCAAGGAGGCCTTCATCGCTGCCGCCTGGGATGTCGTCGGGCGCAAGGTCGCCAAGGCGCAACTGCTCGGCGACATCTACGAGACGGCCCGCAGCTCGATCGGCCTGCCGGTGCCGCCTGACGCTCCGGCGGTGAGCATGTTCCGGCTCGTCATCGGCGAGGCGCGCGGGCTGATCCAGCAGCGCGATGCCATCGAGGCCACGGCCGACGCCCTCCTGACCGACAGCTCCGACTACAAGCTGCTGCGCCGCATCCCCGGCATCGGCCCGATCAACGCCCTGACCATCCTGGCTGAGGCGGGTGACCTGCGCCGCTTCGGCCATCACCGGCAGTTCCTGAAGTTCTGCGGGCTCGATCTGGCCACCCAGCAATCCGGCACCTTCCGCGGCCAGACCAAGCTGTCGAAGTACGGCAACGCCCGGCTCCGGCGTACGCTCTGGCTGGCCGGACAGGTCGCTATCCGGCAGCGGGAGAACGGCTTCCGCGACAAGTTCGAGCGCTACATCGCCCGCGACCGGCACAATGCCGACCTGCGGCGTAAGGCGCTGACCGCGATCACCGCCAAGATGGCGCGCGTGGTGCACGCCGTCATCAAGACCGGTGCCGACTACCGGCCCTTCGTCGAGGGGCCGGTGCCAGGTGGGAGAACCCCTCTCAGCAGAGCCGTGAGGGCGTGAGAACCACGACCCTGTAGATAATGCTCGGGTCTCCTGCCTGGATCGACATCTCGTGTTGAGGACGGTGAGGACCACGGTGCCGCGTGCATCGGCTGGATCCTGTGTTCGCTATGGCCGAGAGTTCATCCGGATCGGCAGGAGCCGCCTGGATCGACGTTGACGACAAACACACCGCGGGCGCATGTTCGCGGACGGAGACCTGTTGCCTAGCCAGCCGTCCTTCCTCGCTACGTAGGACGTTATCAGTCAGCCACTCGATCAGGCTCGGCAATTGATTGACTGGCCCGAAGCGGTGTTCGACGGCGGCCACCATCAGGTCGCGGACGTCCTCGCCCGTGATGCCCGCCATGGTCGCCACGCAGCTCATCGCCTCCCGGTCGCAGCAGTGGAGCGGGCAAGCGACCCACACACGCTCACCGTTCTCCGCCGCGATCTCCAGCCTGTCCGAGCAGAGGGCATCCCACCCAGTGGGAGACCGGACGGGCAGCCGCCCAGCGGGTGTTGCGCGTGGCCACCGCCACCTTGCCCTCGTGACAGCGCGTCTCGGTTCCCCCGCATGTCGCTGGAGCAGGAGGCCGTGCACCTTCATGACCCGGTAGATCCGCTTTGCGTTCGGTGCAGGCCGACCGTCCCGCTCGGCCTGCCGGCGCAGAAGGGCATGGATGCGCCGATAGCCGTAGGTCGGTAGATCCGCGCTGAGCACCTGGATTGCACCGAGTAGCTCAGCGTCGGATGCGGGCGGAGAACCGCGTCGGCCCATAGGTTGCTGGGTTGGGGAGGCACTTCGATATGGAGCTATCTCACCTCGGATCGTGCCGGATATGTCGAGGCGGTCAGCCCCGATGGGATCACAGTTGACTAGCGGCCCCAGCCAAGGGAAGGTGGGCCCACGCGCGTTTCGCCGCTTCATAGCGAAAACTTCTACATCACCTATTCGACACAGACTTGGCTCGGTACGTTGACCATTTCCGCCGCACGAATCGTTTCTGGAAGGAAAATCTGCTGTTTGGGGAAGGCTGTCTCAGTTCGGGGCAGTTCGATTCGGGCGGTCTTGGGCATCGCTCTATGTCGTCGCAGCCGCACTACGCGCTTTGACGGACCGTGTGGTTCTGGCGGTCGGGGCTGGCGATAGCAACGACTCGCATGCCACGACGTCTTGATCGAAGCTTGAATCGCAGTTTGCGCATACCTGCGGCAGGGCATCGGCTCTCGTCTTACGAGATAGCGAACCACACGTCGGGCACCGAACCGGCGACTCGGCTTCGAGCTTGTTGAAGGCGATCTTCCGCTTCTCGGCTTGAAGCTTGAGCGCACGAATGAGTTCGGACGGCGCAGCTATGCGCCGGTAATGACCTACACGGTTCGGAACGAACGGACTCTCTGATCTTGACGTTCTCCGAGCCGCGATCTCTCCAACCTTCACATCGTTGACGATAACCTCGGAGGCTTGATCGAGTGCTTCGATGATCTTGTTCTGGTAGAAGTGATTCCTATGCCCAACAGTCTTTCTGTGGTGATTGCGCAGCCACTCTGTCAGCCGTTTGTGCCCCTTGCGCCAAGCCCAAAGGTCCATCCCAACGTTCTCCCTGGCCTGCAAGAGAAAAAAATCACTCTCGCAAAATTTAGCGAGATCGACAGGCCGCTTTTCCGAGATTGATTGGAAGTCACGGAGTAGATCCTGGAAAGGTTGCGCAAAGGACCCAAGATTTGCGCTTTGAAGCATCTCAATGCCCAGCCGATTGCTGGCCTGTAGTCGGCTCCGCAGCTCGTCGATCAGCGAAAAAGACTCGAGCATCGATGCGGGAAGTACGATGAAGCTCGGCGACTGTCCCGAGATGACGACCGTCGCGACCCGCAGGCCATCTGGAACGCGACGCCAGCCGACATCGATTGCTATTCGTTTCGCGCCAGTCGGTTCTGGGACTGCTCGATCAGCCTGTTGCGTGCATATGAAGCTCGCAGCCCATCGCCAGCTATTACCGTGACGGCGACGCGTGATGATGACCTCCTTCACGCGGCAATTGGGCCGGGATCGGCCGATGCATGATCATCGGCCAAGTCACCGTGCGGCGCTCGCCATCTCGGACAAACACGGTTGCGGAAAGGAAAGTGCGCTGAAGCCGGCGACGCTCCCCGCGGATCTCGGACAACCACGCGCGCGCCGATATCGGGCGCACCATGATCTGGCTCAGACTTCCATCGAAGAGAGCCTCGACAGCGGCGCCACCCTGGAGCGTATTGGTGATCCTGCCGTCGCCTCCACCGGAACGACGATGCATGGTTTGACCACCTCGAATCGCCGCACTTCGAGCCCTTTCAAATGAGCGGACGAGCGCGTTGTAGTTGCCCCACCATAAACCACTCTCTTGGCGCGCCACCTTGACCTCCTCGCGTCGAGAAGTTTCCAACGCACGAAGTGCATCGGCCATTCGACGAGCTACATCCTTCTGGATGATGGCGAGTCGGCGCTTAGACGAAGCAATGTCGGATACCGCAGCGCTTGCCGCGACGGAATTGTCGTATTGAGATTTAGCCTCTGAGAAATTCTTTTCTTGACACATCAGACTGATATACTTAGAAATATATTCGTCATTAATATAAACGAGCTTATTCCACAAATCATCCATAAGGCGCATCTCGCTTTCGCAATCTTCCGCCCAATTTGTTGGCTGCAGAAGCCCGTATTTTCGGATCACGACTTCAGTCTTGATGCCGCCGAAGGGCGTCGTCGACGTCACGGTCATCAATTTTGCCCATTATTGGAGAAACGGCGAAGATTTGCTGCCGACATCCAAGTTCGGCCAATCTCGGGCCTGCAACATAACATCACACCGATTTTGTTCCGGAGACACGCTGCGTTCCACACCGCCCACCTTGACGTGCCGCGAAACGCAGCAGGCGTGCCGAAAAGTGATGCGCCCCTGTTGATACAGCAAGCCTTTGCCGGCAAATACCTTCCCGAATTGTGGCACTCAGGCAACAACGCTTTGGAACTGGCGAAGGAAGACGAAATCAGCGTTGCTCCCCAGAACGTGTTCGCACATGGTGATCGTGCACGGGGGCATCGCCAAGCGAGAGCCCGCAGGAGCCCGCCACTTAAGACGCGGGCCAAACCTACAGAACGTGCGGCTAGACCCGGACAACCGGGCACGTCCGCATCATTGGGTCTCGAAGCTTTGGAGATGTCTATGAAGCTCTTGAAGAGCTCATTGCTCGGGTCTGCTGCTGCGTTCGCGGCGGTGGGTGCTGCTCATGCCGCCGACCTGCCGGTCAAGAAGGCGGTCCCGATCGAGTACGTCCGCGTCTGCGGCGCCTACGGCGCCGGCTTCTTTTATATCCCCGGCACCGACACCTGCCTGCGCATCTCGGGCCGCGCCCGGTTCGAGGGCGGCTACATGACCAGCTACTCGCGTCAGGGCAGCAACGGCGACACGTCGGGCTACCAGGGCCGCTTGCGCATCAACATGGATGCCCGCACCCAGACCGCCTACGGCACGCTGCGCGCCTTCGTCCGCCTCGATGCCGGCTCCCGCACCGGCTACTCCGGCGTCGGCACCTCCGGCACCCAGCAGCGCATCGGCCAGGCCTTCCCGGGCCTCGGCATCGACCAGTTCGGCCGCGCCCAGCAGTACGTGAACGTCGACAAGGCGTTCATCCAGTTCGCCGGCATGACCGCCGGTCGCGCCTCGTCGTTCTTCGACTTCTACGCCCACGACTTCGAAATCATCGGCAACACGCTCGGCTCCGACGTCGCCTCGACCAACTTGCTCGCTTACACGGCGACGTTCGGCAACGGCCTGTCCGCCACGATCTCGGCCGAAGATCCGGTCTTCCGCCGCAGCGTGATCTTCTCGCAGACCATCAATCCGGCTGGCGTGACGGTCAACGGCAACCTCGCGAACTTCGCACAGACGTCCTCCCCGGCCGAGGTGTTCATCGGCTACACCAACGGCGTGCCGACCCGGTACAGCTTCGTCGACGTGATCCAGCGCTCGCGCATGCCCGACTTCGTCGGCGCCCTGCGCCTCGACCAGGCCTGGGGCTCGGCTCAGGTCTCGGCCGCCGTCCACGAGCTGAACGTCGGCAACGTGGCGAACGGCGCCGGCACCGGCACCGGCTCGAACATCAGCATCCCGCACGCCAGCAACTCGTACGGCTGGGCGGTGCAGGGCGGCCTGAAGATCAACACGCCGTTCATCGCGCCGGGCGACGCCCTCTGTACATGAACGACGCGACGCTCAATCCGTTCACGGGTCAGCTGGAGCAGTCGACGAGCTTCACCGCGACGGCCTCGTACCTCCACTATTGGTCGCCGGAGTGGCGCTCGGCCTTCTTCGGGTCGTACGGTGAGATGAGCTACGGCAGCGGCGCTCGTCTCGCCCAGGGCGCGGCCTTCGCGCTGGCGAACAACACCGGTGGCAACTCGTTCGGCGTGAACGGCGTCGGCGTGCCGGGCACCCGGTTCTACCAGCTCAGCGAGGCGCTGCGCGACACCTACCAGTTCGTGGCGGGCGGCAGCATCATCTGGTCGCCGGTGAAGGACCTCGATATCGGTGTCGAGGGCTTCTACACCCAGATCGGCGTCAAGAACGGCCGCGTGATCGACCGCGACAAGAGCCCGACCGCTTACGCCAACGTCGCCGGCATCAACAACGGCACCTTCGTGCCGCGGACCACGACGGCGGACAGCGTCTCCACCTTCCGCTTCCGCGTCCAGCGCGACTTCTAAGCCGCTTCACCGGCGCCGGGGCTTCGGTCTCGGCACCGGTCCCCGTGCTTCAGGAACCTCAAGGCTCGGCTTCGGCCGGGCCTTTTTCGTTATGCGCGGGAATGTGTCGATGCTGGATGAATGATGGGCAGAGGCGCCGCTGAATAATTGCCGGTCCCGCGCGCCTCCGCTGAGGCGGACCCGCAGAACCGGGCAGCCGAGCGTCGTCACCTCTCTGATGATCAGTCCTCGCGAGCGCACGAGGAGCATTGGCGATGGTCCAGCTCGGGGGACTCGTCATTGACCTGACCGGTATTCTGGACCGAGCCGATTGGGAGGCTACTGCATGGCCGCTGCCATGAGTAGCCGGAAGGCCAGATCCGGGTAGCTGACAGGCGCGGGCGGCCGATAGCCCAGGGACGAGTGCAATCGGACGCGGTTGTATGTAGTTTGCCAAAGACCGATCACGATCTGCGCTTCCTTCAGAGAGTAGAAGATCTCCTGCCTCAGGCACTCATCGCGAAGCTTGCCATCGAAGCTCTCACAGTACCCGTTCTCCCACGGCGAGCCCGGCGCGATGTACTGGATCTGTGCTCCGGCTTTGGCGACCCATTTGCGCAACGCCTTGGAGATCATCTCAGGGCCATTATCGCAGCGGATGTTCTCCGGGATGCCGTGCAGGCACATGGTGGACTTGCTTCGCAAAAGTGGCTCTTCGTCATTTCGTGTGGGTCAAGGAGCCAGAAGCACGCGACGGCGTAGGAGGTCGAAGCCGGCCCGGCCGTACATCAGTCGCTTGATCAGCTTCAGTTTCGTAATCTGGCCCTCGGACTGAGCGTTGCTCCACGGCATCGTCAACGCCGCCCTTACCGCGGCCGCATCAACGACGAGCCCGCTGGCGAACGTCTGCGCGGCGCGGATGCCGCTCGCCTTCGCCTCGACGATCCAAGCCTCGAACGCCGCCAGACGTCGGATGCCATGGGCGGACGATCCGTTCCCCTTCCTCCCGGCCTCGCGTACGAACCCGACGAAGCGCTGGACCAGCCCGTGTAGCGTGGCCGCGTCTGGATCCTGCACGATGCGCGCGAGAAGCGCGCTATCGGCCGGGCTCAGCCGGTCCGGCGCCACCGTCATGATCCAGGCGAGGACCTTCGATCCCGGCAGTTGCTCGCGCCGCGCCGGCAGCTCGGCCCAGCCGGGGGCCGTCATGCCGGGAACGGCGTCACGCCAGCGTCGCGGCGTGGTGATCGCGACCTTCGTCCGTCGACTCTGCAGCCATTTGTGGACCTGCCGCGAGCCGCCCGCGTAACCGCGTTCGAGCAGCTCTCGCAGGAGCTGCAATCCGTTCTCGCAGCCCTCGGCACGGCGGCGCTCGAGATAGGCCAGCCAGGGGTCGAGCTGGCTTGGTCCAATCCGCCGTTCGCCGCGTTCCGGGGGCCTCTCCATGGAGGCGTAGCGCCGCACTGTTGCCGGTGCCAGAGGGATCGCGCGCGCGATTTCCATGATCGACTCGCCGGCCGCGCGGCGGCGCTGCACCTGTGCATGACGCACGGCCCTCCAACGTTGTGCCTCCTGCGCGGCAGTTTGATCTGTGCGGCTGCGCGGGAAAGCGTGGTCGCGGGCGTAATTGGGAACGGGAGCCGCCGCGCCGGAGGGGACGGGAAGGGCGCGCAGGCGGGCATGAGCGCCGACCAACCAGCGTTCCAGCATCTGGCGCGCGTTCAGAAGGAGGTGCCAGCGATCCGCGACTTGCTGGGCACGCGGGACGACGGCCTGGGCCGCACGCGCGTAGCCTGTCGACCGATCCCGTGCGACGATCTCCAGATCGGTGTGCGACGCTAGCCAAGCCTCGAAGGTCGCCGAGTTGCGGTCGGGCAGAAGATCGATGGCACGATGATGGTCGAGGTCGACGACGAGCGTGCCCCAGGCGCGCCCGCGACGCCAGGCCCAGTCGTCGACACCGATTGCCCGCGCTCGTGCAACGCGCGGCAGGGGCGCGGCGTGCATGAGGCGCAGCAGCGTCGAGGCGCTCGCCGGCATGGAGAGATTTGCCAGCAGGCGCGCACCGGCTCGAGCGTTGATGGCCAAGCCGACGCGCTGCTGGGCCTTGGCGAGGCGTCGGGTTCGTCGGGCGTGCGGAGCCAGGAGAGAAGGGGCAGGAAGGCAGAATGTCCGTCGGGGACAGGAGGGGTTGAGGCAGCGCAGACGCCGGACGGTGAGGTCGAGCCGAACGGCGCGTCCAAGGGAGGGTAGATCGGCGGGGTGCCGCTGATAGGAGCCGTGACGGGCGGTGCTCAGCGTGCCGCAAACGGGACATCGTCCTGCGCAGCGACAGCCGCGAACGTGCATGACAACGCTCGCCTCATGCCCGTCTTCGATGGAGAGTACCCGGCAGCCGGGAACCTCGTGCAGCCGCGCCATCGCCAAGCTCCGTCCTTCTCACACGAACGGAGAACGCACGGGGAAGCCACACGAAATGACGAAGAGCCGCAAAAGTGGAGAGCTCTTTTCCTGAAGGAGGGGGGTTCCGATGGCAGACCGGAAGCAAACCTTTACCCCCGAGTTTCGTGCTGAGGCGGTGCGTTTAGCGCAGACGAGCGGGCGGTCCCGCCGCGAGGTCGCCGCCGATCTCGGCGTCGGGCTCTCGACGCTGCGCAACTGGATCGACGGCCGGCGTGAGCGGGAGATGACAACCCGCCGGCCGATCGGC
>NZ_CP015369.1:0-52290 GCF_001936175.1 Methylobacterium phyllosphaerae
CAGCTTGGTTTGAGCGCCATACCAGCGGCCGAAGAACCCGTCCTCTAGGCCGGAGGCCTTCAGGGTCTCGATCGATTGCAGCCCGCTGAGCGCGGTGCTGGAGACCGCCGCCGCCTCTCGGCGCAGGCGGCGGGCGGCGTCCGTGCGCAGGGGCACCGAGGCCCGGACCAGAAGCAGGCCGAGGAGGGCCAGCACGATGCCGATGCCGGCGAGCACCGGGTCGAACAGCAGCATCAGCGCGCCGTAGACGAGGGCGGCGACGCCGTTGACCAGGGTCGCCGGAATGAGTTCGGCCATGGCGCGGCACAGGTGCTCGGCGGTCCCGACCCGCATCGCGATGTCCGCGGTGTGGCGCTGGGCGAAGAACTCGGCTGGCAGGCGCAGGAGGTGCCCGAACACGTCGAGGCCGATCCTCAGGGACAACTTCCAGTGCAGCCGGGCCAGGACATAGCTCTGCAGCCAGGACAGCGCACCCTGGGCGAGCATCGCCAGGGCGAGGCCGAGCAGGAGGGGGCGCAGCCAGTCCTGCAGGTTGTCGAGCAGGATCTGGTCGACGAAGATCTTCGCCGCGGTAGCCACCGCCAGGGCCGGGACCATCGCGGTAAGACCGGCCAGAGCGAGGACGCCGATCGCGCCCTTCGAACCCGTCAGGCGGCCGAGCAGGCTGCGCCACGTGCGCGGCGGCGCCCCGCGCCGCTGGAAGCCCGCGCCGGGGACCGCCGTGAGCAAAACGCCGGTGAAGCGCTCGTCGAACTCCTCGGCGCTGATACTGAGCGGGCCGGCGGCGGGGTCGTTGATGTGGACGCGGCCACGGGCGGCGCCCTCGACCACGACGAAGTGGTTGAAGTCCCAGAACGCGATCGCAGGCATCGGGTAGGCGCCGAGCTGACCGGGCTCGACCCGCCAGCCGGCGGCCTCCATCCCGTAGCTTCGGGCCGCGCGCAGCATGTTGCTGGCGCGGCTGCCGTCCCGGGAGACGCCACAGGCCGCGCGCAACTCCGGAAGTGTCACCCAGGCGCCGTGATAAGCGAGCACCATCGCGAGGCAGGCGGCGCCACACTCGGTCGCCTCCATCTGCAGGATGGTCGGGACCCGGCGGCGGCGTGCGACGGGGAGAGATTGTGAGGGCGCGTTCATGCGAGCCTCACAGACCCGTCCAGCGCCGCAGCGCCGGGATCGCAAATGAGATTGGCGCCGCCGACCGAACGGTAATCGCACCGGTAACCGTCATGCCGCTCTCCAGGGCTAAGCTCTCGCCACGGTGCGACGTCCAGAGGTAGTCGCCGCCGTCCGCGCGGTGGTCGAGCGACACCGCGACCGCGATCGGCGCACTGTCACCAGCGAGCTTGCGCGCCAAGTCCGGATTGCCGAGTCGGTTGGTGATCTCCCGCTGGGATTGCGGCACCGGCGACACCCAGCGCACGGTACCGACCAGCGAGCCGTACTCCTCGCGCTTCGCGTTCGAGAGCGATACCCGGGCACTCATGCCCGGCCGGACCTGCTTGCCGGCCTCCGGCGGCAGGTAGACCAGGGCCTCCAGGCGATCGGCCCCGGTCGCGTAGGTGACCAGCGGTTGACCGGCGCTGACGAGCGCGTTGCGGGTCGCTTGGGTCATCACGACTTGGCCTGGCTCGGTGGCACGTACGTCGGTCGCCAAAGCCAAGGCAAGCGTGGCTTGATGTAGCTGCCCTTCGAGGTCATGCTCCTCGCGATCGAGGCTCTCCACCTCCTGGGCTTGGCTGGTACGCAGGGCGAGCAGCCCAGTGTCGATTGAGCTGAGCTCGGTCCGCGCCCGCACAGTCGCTTCGCGGGCGGACAACAGACGCTCACGCGCATCGAGGACGCGCTCGGCAGTGCTGTTGCCGGCGAGCCGAAGTCCCTCGCGGGCGGCCAGGAGCTGCTCCAGCTCCTGGGCGCGCTGTGCATTGAGCTGCTGGGTCTCGGCGAAGCCGCGGCGCCTGAGTTCGGCGAGTTGGATCTCCGCACGGGTCCGCTCAGCCTGTCGTGCGACGATCTCCCGGCGACGCGCGGCGAGCTGCTCAAGCCGGGTCTGTAGCTCGGTGACTCGGCCCTGCTCTTCCGGCGCCCGTAGCCGAGCGATCAAGGTGCCGGGACCGACCTCGTCGCCCACGGGCACGATCTCATCGACCCATCCGGCCTTTGGGGCGTGGACCTCGACGAAGGCGTTGCCTTCCCGAAGGAGGACGCCCTGGCCCGTTACGGTGACGCGTACAGCGCCCAACACGGTCCAGGCGAGCGTCAGCCCGACCAGCATAAGGCAGGCGCCCAGCACGATTGTGGTTGCACCTGACACGACCTGCAGGCGCTCATCGAAGGATTGCGGGGTCGCGAGTCGAGCGATGACCTGGGGGCGGAATAACGATCCTGACGGAGCTTCGTCCTGGGGCATGCCCGATTTATCGTCTTCAGGAGGCCCTGCCGAATAGCGAGTAGCTACAGTCATGTCGCGGAATGACACCTCGCTGAAGGATAGGACGGACAAGTTGAGTGATGACGGTGGCGTATGTCCATCAGAAATAACATTATACGCACCTCGTCTCGCCGGCTGAATTTTATATTACTGGAATACGCATAATATCTGAATAATGAAGCATATCATATAATAATTAATTAAGAATTACTCTTGATAATATAACAGGAATTACAAGTTTGTGTATGCATGCGGCGATATTATTGCCGGAATGAATAAATTTCGTACTATGTTAAGGTGCTCAATTAATACTATAGGAGAGCAAAAATCGATTGATGTATATTGAAAAGCAACGCACGATATGCTTATCCCTGCGTTGAATTGAAATTCACTGCAGTTAATAGAAAAATTGTCTGTCGAAGCAAAGAAACGTACGTTTCACTGCGGCCGATTGCGCATCGAACTGCCGTTGATCGTAATAGTGCATTATTAATACTAAATCTAGATTGCAATTGCATTTGGAATTTAAATCTGCCGCAGATGTTTGAGATTTATTATCTATGTATATAGTCTTGCTGAACAGAGATCATATTAGCAGCTGGCAGAGCTTCGTCTGCTCCGCCGGCCACTAAACTCGGTCACGATGCCTATGGGCATTCACTATCGTCGGACTAAGTCAATTAAATTTGCTGATGATGTGGCCGCCAATGCCGCCGACGATGGCTCCAACGGGCGCTCCTAGGATCGCACCTACCGGTCCACCGATGCATGCACCTGTCACCATGCCGCCATACCATCCACCCGCGATCCCCCATGCACCCGCGCCGACGCCGCCTCCGCTGACCGTTGCAAGATCTGCGTCGGGCAGCGGCACCTTCGCTAAAGTCGCCTCACTTATGCATGGCGCCGCGTTGGCGAGGAGATGAAATCTATGGGTCATTACCTAACTCCAAGTCTGCGTGGTTTAGCGCCAAACGGTATCTACTGATGAGCAGAATAATTTCTGTGTCCTATATCACATGACGGAAGAAAATATATTCATAAAAATTGAAACAAGATATTGTTTAGAATTTTCTATATCTATCGGAATGAAAATCTCGGATTGACCGAGATAGCAATCCAGAATTGCCTTGTTTTGCTGTAAATTGCAGCAAAACTGTATGGCATCTACCTTTCGTGTTCGCAATATATCCGAGCTGAGCCATGTCTTATACAATTCTTGGGCTATGACGGCTTGCATGAAAAAGACTAGGACACCAAAGTTGTTTGTGCTTTGATTAATGGACCGTACAACATTACGTACTCTTGCTTCCACTCGGTGGATGTACTCAGCTAGAATATTCTGATTATATTCGTTATCCATGCGGGGTGCGAAACTAGGATGATTTTGTCGACGACTAGCGATGCTCGTAAGATTGCGCACATCACTAGCAAAATGGATCGGGTAATTATGCTCCATCGAACTCGGATCAAAGATTTGAACTCATCATTGAAGGTAGGATTGATATGAAGATCTTCTTGGGCTCTCCAGAAAATCATGGCAGTATAAATGATGCGCAGTTAGATAACATCGTTGGCGGATGGTCCTTTTTCCCCAAATTGGATATTCACACCATCGGCTTCAAAGACGGAAAATATGTAACAACTTCTATTCAAAAATACAAAAACGGAAAATACGAAGAAGATAAGAGCGCGCTCAAAGAATTAAAAATGGGTAGCGGAGCGCTGTACAATGGAGCGTTTGGAATGTAGGTAATGCTTAATTTATAAAGATAAATTAAATAGCTTTTGAGACAGCTATTAATCTTTATCAACCCTCGGATCGGGCTAATAGCATCTACTGCTTATACCAGCTGCACCTTGCTAAATGGCCAGATCCGAAAGGATCATGGATACGATTAAGTGAAAACATCTGCAGCCACATTCGTGGTATCTACGATATTTGGCTTGGGTAGCTGTCCGATGCTATCAGGCACAAGGTGCAAGTAAACGATCGTATTTCCGACATAGAGTGGAACCCGCCGGTGGGCGGCCTGAAACGGCCCCGTTATTGTCGGAGAAACGTGTCGGCTTTTCTATTGCCGGGTAAACGCGCGTTTGGCACTATCCCGACATGCTCGTCGGATATGCTCGCGTCTCCACCCAGGACCAGAACCTCGACCTCCAGCGCGATGCGCTAACGAAGGCCGGCTGCGAGCGCCTGTTCGAAGAGAAGAAATCCGGCAAGGCCGGTACCAAGCGCCCTGCCTTCGAGGCGGCGCTGGCCTTCCTGCGTCCCGAGGACGTGCTCGTGGTTTGGAAGCTCGACCGCCTCGGCCGCTCGCTCGTCGAGATGATGCGCACGATCGACGGTCTGCGCGTGAAGGAGGTCCACTTCCGCTCGCTCACCGAGCAGTTCGACAGTGCCACTGCCCACGGCCGCTTCGCTCTGCAGATGCACGGCGCCATGGCCGAGTACTTCCTCGACCTCAATCGCGAACGGACCATGGAGGGCCTGAAGGCGGCGCTCGCCCGAGGCCGCAAGGGCGGCCGGCCGAAGAAGCTCAAGGAGGCCGACCTCGAAGCGGCCCGCGCCATGCTGGCGGCCGGCACGATCAGTGTCGCCGAGATCGCCAAGCGGCTCGGCGTCAATCGCGACACCTTCTACAGCTACTTCCCCCGCGCCCGCGCCAACGCGCGCTCGGACCAGGCGTGAGCCGATGCCGATCCGGCGCGAGCACCGCTTCTTCTACCCGATCGACTGGCCCCAGCTCTCGGCGCTGATCCGGTTCGAGCGGGCAAGAGGCTGTTGTGAGGGCTGCGGCCGGCCGCATGGGCGCATGGTCTATCACCTCGGCGATGGTTGTTGGTGGGATGCTGACGCCGGTCGGTGGCGCGACGGGCGAGGGCGCCGGATCCGGCTCGCGTCAGGAGCCGACATCCTCGGGCACGCCCGCCGCACCCGTGTCGTCCTCGCCGCGGCCCACCGGGATCATGACACCGCGAACAACGCCGGTGCCAACCTCGCCGCCTTCTGCCAGCGCTGCCATATGATCCACGATCGGCCGGAGCATCGCAGGCGACGCTGGCGGACACTGTTCCGACGGAAGGCACTCGGGGACCTGTTCGGTGGCCCCTATGCCTGAAGGCGTCAGCTACGCCTGCGATGCCCCCATCTTTCGAGTACCGGGATGGTAGCCGTTGCGGAGCTGCAGGCTCACGGCGATCGCCGAACGCCGCTCGGAGCATCCCCGGATGTCGCCGCCTTTGGAGAGGCTGCGCACCACGCTGCCGACGACGTCCCTATCGAGGAGCAGGTCGTAGCTGCCGGCGGCCAAGCGCTGGAGGGTGTAGGGCATTGCAGTTCCGGCAGAAATGGTGGGCCCGGCAGGACTCGAACCTGCAACCAGACCGTTATGAGCGGTCGGCTCTAACCGTTGAGCTACAGGCCCCTGGTCTCACATAGCCGGCAGGTCTCCAGCGTCACAACCCGCGCCCTTCAAGCCGAGCGACGACGCGATCAGTGCTGCGGATCCGAGCTTCGGCTGGTGAAGATCGCCAGACCGTGCTCCGCAACGAGCGCACGAAATGCTCGGACGGCTTCATGATCCGTGGCGAACTCCACGGACCATCGCGTGCAACCACCCCCGATGTGCACGACCTCCATCCGCCACGGGGCCTGCGAGCCGGCACGGCGGTAGATCTCCAGGTCGATCGTATCGCCGTCGTGGCTCACGGGGCCGGACAGCGTGGAGTGCTCGAAGTCCTCATCGTCGCTCGGCGACACGCTCATTCCTGCTCGGCCGGCGCGTGCTCGACAGCGTCGGGATCCCCGCCGTCAGACGTGTCGGCCACGGGCTCGGCAACCGAAGCGACACCCCGATAGAAGTCGCCGTGCCGCTCGACCTCGCCGCTCGTCGTCATCATGCTGAGGTACGTGGCCAGGGTGTTGGGCGCCACGTCGTGCAGCCGGTCGCTGATCTGAGCGTGGGAAAGCCCCTGCGGCCCTGCCTCCTCCAGGAGCGCCTTCAACCGGCCCTTGGCCGAGTTCGCACGAGGGCCGCGGGGCCCGCGTCCCGCACCCCGCCCGCCGCGAGCTTGATCGTCGCCAGCCGAGGCACGGCGACGAGGCTGCTCGTCGGGGAGGTCCTCCAAGGGCGTCCCTTCGACGATGGAGGCCAGGGACCGCTCGGCCAGGCGTAGCTTCGTCAACTCCGCGCCGACGCGCTCGAAATCGGCTTCGAGGGCTGCACGCTGTCGCCTCACATCGGCCAGGGCGTTTGCGAGTGTGCTGTCCTGTGACATCCGAACCGCTTCTCTCCATGATGGCATTGCAAGAAGTCGCGCGCCGCGCGCCGATCCGGACGAGCCATCGTCTCTGACCGTCGAGCTTCGCGCCCGCGGGTACGGCCCATACGCCACCGCCCCGTCGCGTACGAGGACCGAGCCGCAGCTCGACCCCGGGATCGAGATCTCATCCCCAGCCGCCCCAAGCTGGAGACGGCACGGCCACCTGCGCTTGGATCGAGGTGCCTGGTCTCGGGAGCCTGCCGATCCGAGGGGCGGCTCAGCGGTACAGCCCCTCCGCTCGCAGGCCATCGAGCAACACGCCGGCCTGCTCGTGGGCGACGGCTTCGCTTTCATGCTCGCGGAAGCCGTGCTCGAACATCGGCAGCAGCATCCGCGTCGCCTGATCCATCGCCGAGCCCTCCCACAGGACCAGGACCTCACGGTCGGTCAGGTCCTTGAGGAAACACCACAGCATCAGCATCAGGCTGAGCGCGGGACGCTCATGCCAGTCGGCCGTCGCCAGCCGTTTGATCCGTTCGAGCCGGCGCATGAGCGCCTGCCGCTTGGACGGGATCAGATCGGCAAACGGCTGCAGGCACGCGATCCGCAGTTTCTCGCACAGCGTCGCGATATCCGCCTCAGCCCTCGCTGCCAGGGTGGGATCGGCCGGGATGAAGGCGCCCGGCGCGCTCGCGATGGCGTAGACGAGGTAGGCGGGGATCGCGAGCTCGATCCGCTGACGGTCGGTCAAAGCGGGCATCAGGGCGGGCCCCGGCTGGAAGGCTGCCCGTGATAGGTGCTCTGCCTCGGCCTCACAACCGATGGATGAGGATGCCGGCGAGGCAGCCGCGACGAGGCCGTTCGGGATCCGGGCTTGATCCGCAGCCGTCAGACTCCAGCGTCCGCGAACAGGTCGAGTTGGCCTGCAGGGATGCGCATCCGACGGCCGGAGGTCTGGTGAAGGCTCCGCGACACAGGCAGAGCCGGCAGAGCAAAGCCGGGCTTGCCGTAGAGCACGGCACCGACGATCCGGGAGCCATCGGCATGGCTGAACACGTTCGTGGTGTGCGGCCCGGCCCGCAGGATCTCCTGCACCAGGGGCTCGTCCACGCTCATGTTCGCCAAGGCTGTGAGCAGACAGGCGAGGCCGGCCACCTGGATGCCGAACGACTGGAACTCGACGACCCGCTGCTGCCAGACCTGGCGCACGGCTCCAGCGCTGGTGTTTGGGAACGGGTTCGGCGCCGGCTGTGTCGCCGCATCGGCCACGAACGCCGCGATCACCCGCCGATCGATGATGTGGTCGGACGCGAGCACGGCGGCGGCAAGCTGGTGCTGAATGATCGGCATGGCGCTCGGCAGTGGCATCGGTTCTGATCGGCTTCCGGCCGGCTCCCTCATCGCCAGCCAGCAACCGTCAGCGCGACGGGTCGGCTTCCACCGGTCGTGGCTTGCCGACAGCTCTGTGAACGCTGCCCTTACCGATGCCAAGGCGCGCGGCGATCGCCGCCATGCTGAGCCCCTCCGCCGCCAGGGCCTCGATCTCCGCCTGCCGCGCCCGCACCGTCGGCTTGCGGCCCTTGTAGCGGCCAGCCGCCTTCGCCTTGGCGATGCCCTCCCGCTGGCGCTCCAGCATGATCTCGCGCTCGAACTGCGCGACGCCGCCCAGGACGTTGAGCATCAGGCGCCCGGTCGGGGTGGCGCTATCGACGCCGAGGTTCAGGATCCGCAGGGCGACATCTTTGGCCTCGAGCGCGGCGATGATGGTGCCGAGGTGGGTAACCGAACGGGCGAGGCGATCGAGCTTGGTGACGACGAGGGCATCACCCTCGCGGCAGAAATCGATGGCGGCCTCGAGCTGGGTGCGGCGCCCCACGGAGGAGACCTGCTCGCGGAACAGCTTCCTGCACCCGAGCGCGGTGAGATCACGGATCTGGGCGTCGAGGCCGGCCTCCTGTTCGAGGGTCGAGGTACGCGCGTAACCGACGAGCATGAGGCGAAGCGGGCTCTTGTTCCAATAGGTTCAAGCACCCTAGCGCGATCCCGTTCCAAAACTCAAGATGATTGCTATTGGACTGCCAAGGCGGAGCGTGGCCGTTCCAGAGGTCGTTGTTCCGCTAGGGCTAGCCCTAATGGACCAACCCAGGGACTGCGCTTGCTTCATGGGCTAATAGAAACCCAGCCGGAGGTGTGTTCGACAGCCGTCATATGTCGAAACCGGAATGCCTGCTTGGGGTGGATTTCTGCCCGTCCGCTTCCGCTCAAACATAAGGCGGAAGCGGACCTTCGAGGGGGCGCGTTATCCGCGCCGTGCGAGCGCCTGCCCAATACCGAACAACAGCATCTCGGATATGCGATGCAGATCGAAGTGGCCGCCCCTTTCAAGCGCCGTGTGCGCCGCGATGCAATGATCTGCAGCGACGTCTAACGTGTTGACAGGATCCTGGCTGAGCGAGGCAGCGGAGATGAACGCGTCGCGGTGAGCATCGGTAGTGTCAATGTAAGCGCCACGACCTTGCATCGCACCAGTTTCATCGGGTGTGAGCGCCCCGCGGTTCAGCACCCAGCGGACCTCGTTCATATCCGTCAGGATCCGGAACTCCGCCGAGAATGGGCCGCCAGTCTGCCGGACGCGACGGATGCGCTCGAACACCCAATCGCGATCGTCTGGGTGCGTGCGTGCGAGGGCTGCTTCAAGGGGGAGCGGTTGGCCAGCGAGAGCGGCGTTGCCCGCCAGCAGGGCGGCCGCACCCTCATCGAGCACGGAGCGACCTGCAGCGACGTTCGTGCCCCAGGTGCCGATGAGCCCAGCTGCGCGTAGGGCAGGAGCCATCCCAGCTATGGAGAACATTTAGCTCCCTCCGCCGTGCCCACGTTCTCAACCCGATTAATGCTGCGCTGACAACGAGGACGGCAACAAACCGCATCCGACAAACAGGGCTCACAAGCTGCGGTCTGTTGCCGCAATCGTGAATTGCAATACGGGATACGGTTGCACGTTGGAGAGGATTGTTCTCTTGGCTTGGAACGGTGAGGGCGGTTCGCTCTCGGCACAAAAAGGTGACGAGAATGGATGGCGACCGCACCAAGAGCGCCCTAAAGCGCGTGGCGGAGGCGCTCAGCGTCAGCGAGGACGTGTTTCTGAAAGGCCACCCCCGAGGCGTGTCGCCTGCCACGGCCATATCGGAGGAATTAGAGCTTCTGAGGCTATTCGCGACGCTCACAGATCCTGAGATAAGGCGAACCTGTCTCCGGTACGTGCAGAACCTCGCCGCATCCTCCGACATGGCAGCTGGATAGAGGTTTTTGCTCGTACTTCGTGAAGCGGTCAGCGCCCTGCCCAGGATCCCCGAGCCGCCGCACGACGCCTAGGTGCGGGTGACGCTGACGAGACCATCGATGGGGGAGCAGGAGCGTCCACGCCCGCCTTCGACAGCTTGAGGGGCATATCTGTGGATGGGCGTGGCGGTCAGCCGAAGCCGACCACAGTACCGTAGATACGATGCCGGGCAAGCGCCTCAACCTATGAAAAGTTGGCCGGGCGAGCAGCTGAGAAAGCCAAGGAACGGCCGCTTTTGGGCAACGCCGCTAGTTATCGAGGCGACTGGGTTGGGTCGAAACAGGCCGTCGACTCAGATGTTGATTGCTCCAGCCGGATCGAACGCAGTCGCCACTGGGCGGAAGGCTGCGACCAGATCGGCGTCGAGCCGACCGGTCATGGACTGCACAATCCCGTAGGCCTCCCTGCCCGGCATCGGGGCTCGGTAGGACCTCCGCTCGATCAGCGCGCCGTAGATGTCGCAGATCGTCACCAAGCGGACGAGGTCGGGGATCTCTTCGGCCCGCAGCCCGTCCGGGTAGCCGGAGCCGTCGAGCATCTCGTGATGCGAGCGCACGACTTGCAGCATCTCCGGTGAGAAGCCGCTGCCGACCAGCATGTCGTAGCCGAGCGCCGCATGCGTGCGCATGACCGCCATCTCGTCGTCGGTGAGCCGACCAGGCTTGTTCAGGATTGTCTTGGAGATCCGGGTCTTGCCGACGTCGTGCAGAAGCGCAGCCTTGGTCAGGCGGTAGCTGTCCAGGTCGATGAAGCCGAGCTTGGCCGCGAACGCGGCGGCCATGCCAGTGACGATCAGGCAGTGCCGGTGCGTCGCCTCATCGAAGCGCTGCACGGCCTGGATCCAGTCGCGGATGCCACATTGCTGCACGGCCCTGGCGATCAGGCCAGTTCCGATGCTCGCATACTCGGGCGTGACCGTTCGGCCGGAGAAGAAAGTCCGGTCGAAGAATAGCCGGGCCTCGTCCGCCATCCGGGCAGCGACGGCGGAGCCGCCGACTTCCTGGAGCCGATCGATCCGATCCAGCAGCCGCTCAAGGACGGACATGGCCGGGAGGATGTCGGTCGGAGAGAGGAGCCGGCCCTGAACTTCGGCGCGGGCAGCGTTGCCGTGGGTCAATAATAGGAAGGGGGCGCCGACCGCACGTAGCGGCTCCAGCATCCGCTGCAGGCGCGTGATCGCCTCCGAGGTTAGCCGGGCGACGTCGCCGACGATGAGGTCCGGCTGCCCCGACGGCACGGCGTCGTCATACAGGTCCTGGACGGTGCAGCGCCGTGCCGGGCCGAGGGACCGCGCGAGGCGTCCGGTCCGGGCCAGATCGTCGGAGATCAACAACAGCCTGCCCAAGCCGGCCTCCAGCGGATGATGCGACCGGTGCTACGTCCGGCCTGAAATGATGGGTGCAGTCAGAGGGCGGGCGGAAACCGCTGCGCCGAGATGGCAAGGTCCTCAGCCGCGTTCGCGATGCCCCGCAGGGCTTCGAGCGTGGCCGCGTCCTGGAGCCCAAGCCTGTTCAGCGAGAGATCCATATCCTCGATCGCGCGCTCCAACGCGCGGCTCAGTTGGAGCAGCCTTTCGCCGCCGGCCTGGATGTGCGGCGCGCGCGCCCCGAGTTCCTCGCCCCGCTCGTGCGCGGCTGCGAGATCCGCGTGCAGCCGGTCGAACTGGTGCGAGCCGTTCGGCCGGGCCGGGAGGACGCGGATCTCGGTCATGGCGACCTCAGGCGGCGCGGACGGTGGCGAGGAAGCGGCCGACCTCGGCGCCGAGATGCTCGGATTGCCGCGACAGCTCCGAGGCCGCCGACAGGACCTGCGAGGCCGCAGCCCCCGTCTCCTCCGACGCCTGCGCCACACCCGCGATGTTGCCCGTCACCTCGTTCGTGCCGGCCGAGGCCTGCGCCACGTTGCGCACGATCTCCTGGGTCGCCGCACCCTGCTGCTCGACGGCCGCCGCGATCGACGTCGCCACGCTGTCGATCTCCCGGATCCGGCCCGTGATCCCGCCGATCGCCGTCACCGCCTGCGCGGTCACCCCCTGAACCTCGCCGATCTGGCGCGCGATCTCCTCGGTCGCTTTGGCGGTTTGCTCGGCCAGCGCCTTCACCTCGGTGGCGACCACCGCGAAGCCCCGACCCGCGGCGCCCGCGCGGGCCGCCTCGATCGTGGCGTTGAGTGCCAGGAGGTTGGTCTGGCCGGCGATGCCCGAGATCATCCCGACCATATCGCCGATCCGCGCCGCGTTCTGGCTGAGCGCCTGGACGAGGTGGGCGGTCTGGTCGGCCTCGCCGACCGCGGCCTGGGCGAGATGGGCCGAGCCAGTCACCTGCCGGCCGATCTCCTGCACCGACGAGCCAAGTTCCTCGGCGGCGGCCGCGACTGTGTTGACGTTGGTCGACGCCTCCTCGGCGGCCGCGGCCACGGTGGTGGACTGCGCGGCGGTCTCCTGGGCGGTGGCGGTCATCTGCTGGGCGGTGGCCTGGAGCTCGGTGGCCGAGGACGAGACCATGCCGACGATGCTGCCGACCGCGCGCTCGAAGCCGTCGGCGAGCTCGATCATGGTGCGCTTGCGCTCGGCGGCGGCGGCCGCGTCGGCGCGGCGCTTCACCTCGGCCTCCTCGGCGGCCTTGCGGGCGACCATGGCCTTGATGGCCTCGACCGCTTGGCCGACGGCGCCGATCTCGTCGCCGCGGGCGGCCTCTTGGATCTCCGCGTCGACCTCGCCGCGGGCCATCCGCTGCAGCACGCCCACAAGGCTGCCCAGCGGGCGGGTGATGCCGAAGATTACGATCAGGGCGGACAACAGGGCGGCGCCGACGAGGCCGGCCGCGGAGGCGCCGATTAGCACCATCCTGGCGATGCTCACCGCCTGCTCGGCATCGTCGCGCGCCTGCCGCAGCTCGGCGTTGAGGACATCGACCCGTTCCTGCACGAACTCGCGCATCTTGTTGCGCGAAGCCGCGGCGTCGATCAGGAGAGCCTTGGTCGCGCCGTCGTTGTCGTTCTTTAGGCCGAGAGCGATTGCCCGATCCTGTGCGGCATAGAATTTCTCCAGGATGGTCTTAAGCGTCTGATTGGCGGCCTTGCGCTCGGGCGTGTCGGCCAAGGAGATCAGGGTCTCGGTGGCCTCCTTGGTAGCCTTCAACGTGGCGTCGTAGCGAGCCTTGTAGGCGGCCATCTCCGCCTCACGGGTCTCAAGGATGAGATTGCGCGACTGGATAGCGAGTTCGTTGACATGGGATCGCAGGCTCAGGATCCTCTCGAGCCGAACAGCTTGCAGGTCGACGATCATGCGGGTTTGCTTGGCGAGCGCGTCGAGGCATGTAATCGCATAAACCACCAATCCCGCGGCGATGATCGCCATCAAGGCGAGCGGCACGATGGCCTTGATGATGATTTTCGAACTGCGCAGCATGAATATACCCCGGAATGGCCGATCTCTTTCCCGCCAAATTAACCAGAGAATATTACTAAAAACTCAATCGCTCACGAATTTTAGGGCGTGTGATTTCTTTGTAGGATTTGTCGACGGATGATCTTGTATTCGGTTCATGTAAATTCGAGTACCGGGTTCGTCTCGAGCATTACCAAAATAATCCAGGCATATTCGTGCCCCGCACTTGGGAGGGGAATCGCCCGGATATGACATAATAATCTCGTGCGCCGCCTCGCCACCGACTGCCGTTCGACGGGCAGGTTCTGCCTGAGGCAAGGTTTCGGTCCCACGATGCCGAGGCGTCGGCAAAAAGCTTGTCCCACTCAACCCGGCTGCCGCGCAGTCCCGCAGCGAGGGACTCGGTTCGCAGGCTCGCGCTTGGCTATGCCAGCAAGGCTTCGATCCTGCCGGCTAGCCTGGGCAGCCTGACACGTTCGGGCTCCCGCTGTGCGATATGGTGGTGCTTCGTGACGGCCGTCGCTTCGCCTACACTCGGCGATGCCGCGACGAGGAGGTCGAGCGGTACAAGGTCCTGACCTTATTCGCGAACGCCTAGCTCGGCGCGCCGACCGACGTAGCGGCCTATCACGGTCAACGACGCAGTCGCGTGCCGACTCGGATTGCGCTTGCTGCTCGGGCTCTACTATCCCTGGCCCAGCATCGCCAACGACCCTCTTGTCGTCTTCTCAGATCCGCTCGCGTCGCCGCGGGCCGACCGGCGCGGCGTCGTCACCGTTCACTCGTCACCGGCCAGCATCTCCTCGCGGTTGATGCGATCCGTCTCGCCGACATCGCCCGCGCCGCCGCTGTCTGCCGGTCGACCCAGATGAAGTCGGAAGCAAGCCACAACGCGACAGGAGGCACTCGAAGCAGCCATCGCGCTCGCGCTTTGCGCGCGACGCCATCCCGCGTTGAACAGCAATCATTGCAACGTGATTCGAGTGCAATTTTCGCAGCTTGCAGCACACGATCATCTACACTTACAACCAAGGATAGACATAGCGGATCAAACATTCATCTTTAACGATTGTATTTTGCATAACCTCGTCATTCATGGATGAAATTTCACATCCTATCCGTTTCTCCTGCTCGTATAGTCGATTCACGACGCAAATGGATGGGAGTTAACAGACCAATGGGTACTGGCTTAGTCATCGCATGCAAGAGTGATATCAACTACAGCGATATGACGGCCAACCTAGTGGCGGCGTATGTGTCGCACAATCGCGTGTCCGCCTCGGAGATGCCGGCGCTGATTACGGCGGTGGCTGCGGCCTTCACTGGCCTTCAAACTTCCGATCAGTCGGCCGTGTCAGGAAGCAGAAGGGCGACACCGGCCCAGATCCAAGCGTCAATCAGGCACGAGGCGTTGATCAGCTTCGAGGACGACAAGCCGTACAAGACGATCAGGCGGCATCTGAGAGCGTGCGGCCTGACGCCGGAGACGTACCGGGCTAAGTGGGGCCTGCCAGGCGACTACCCGATGGTTGCCCCTGCCTACGCGGCGAAGCGGTCCAAAATCGCCAAGAGCTTGGCCATGGGTCGACAACGGATCGTCTGCTAAGCGGAAGCGATAGCCAATTCCTGGGGCGACTGAGTTGGGTCGTAAGCGGCTCATGGTGTGAAACTCAAGATTTTTGCACCGCTCATCGGCCCTAGCCGGGCCAACTCCTTAGCGGTGCGGATGTCCGGTGCGAAACTCGACAGCTTCGCACCGCTGAAACCACTCCTATCGGCGCTTTCCGCGCTTCCTGTATCGCTCCCCCGATCGGGTTGCCAGTTCGCGACGCATGGTTTCCTCGAATTTTATATCCCAACCGTTCGTATGAACGATGCGCTCAAAATTTTCGTCTGTCCCCTTCAGCAAATCCAGGCGCGACCGCTGCGAGATTTCCTGCCAATCATCGAATAGAATATAAAGTGCATTACCATAATTTAGGTTCTCAAACACAACTAAGTTATCCGCGTAAAGCGCGCCAACATAGGAACCGAAACTGTTGGTGCCTTTCAATAGCTGCTTGACCGGAAATTTCTGAAACATCCTCAGCCGGGCCGAAAGCACCTTCTGCTTGTCAGGCGGCAGACCGTGCGAACCTTTCGTCATTGAGGTGATCAACTGATCCGCATTGCCCGGTGGGAACACCTCCCAGTCCAAAAATACCGTTCCGATAAACTCGTCTCTCGACGCTTCGCCGCTAAAAATATCTGCGACGCCTGTATTTTCCTGCAAGAGGTTCAAGGCAAAAAGCAAATCCTCTCTGAAAACGGGCGATTTTTTATCGAAAATCTGCTCGATGCTGAATTTTACGAGGACCGTATCGAGTTTAGGATCGCTCATCAGCTCGCAAGCGATCGCTAGAAAGCGCGGCTCGAAAATTTGCCTTTGATATACCTCACGGTCGTTGTAATGGGTATGCGTCCCGTACGTGGATGCATCGCCAAAATTGGGCGTCTCCCAAATAAAAGTCTTTGTTATCTTCGGGAGGTCCTTACGGACGATCTCCCGGCCATTGACATTGTAGGCTGATGTGCGGCCAACACTCTCATCCGGCACAACAGGCCCTTCCGCAAACACAGCATCGTCTTTGATGATAAGACCGATATGGTCGTACACCTCGGTTTCAACGTCGTGTCGCTTTACCTTTTTGGTCGCAGCGACGATCACATAGTCCTCCTTGATCTGCGTCAGCTTTGCGTCGATCGCTTCCGGGATAGCGTTGAAGGATTTCTTCCAATTAGCCATTCGCTCGGTCCATCCGCTGATACTTGCAATGTAAGTATCGCAACGGCGGTCTGCGAGTCGGGAAGCAAATTTTTAGTATGAATATCAACAGGGCGACCTAGCGTTTCAGGGTCGTCCGCTCGGTGGCATCCAGTTCTTGACCCTCTGCCCCGAAGCGGACGTTCCGTATGCGACTCAACCCGGCCGCGCGAACAGCCGTTGCGTCGTCCTCGAAGCAGCCATTCTTCCGCCGTCCGAAAACGAATGATTGCAGGCCTCAGCGCCGGATCAGGACGACACCACCAATCAGCAGTGCGACGCCGAGCAAGCGGGTGAGGTCGACCGACCTCTGCGCAAGCCCCAGCCAGCCGAAATGGTCGAAGGCGACTGAGCCGAGCATCTGACCGGCGACCAGCAGGGCGATGAAGGTCGCAGCCCCGAGTTGCGGCACCAGGAAGATTGCGAGCCCGATGAAGATCGCGCCGAACATGCCGCCGCTCCAAGCCCACCACGGGATGCGGCTGGCGACCGCGACGGACGGGGCCGGGTCGCGCAAGGTGATGGCCAGCACGACCATGCAAGCCAAGCCGACGAAGTAGCTCATGAAGCCTGACCACGCGGCCGAGTTGAGAGCCGCGCGCAAGTTCGCGTTCAGCACCTGCTGCACGACGATGCTGATACCAGCCACGACCGCGAGGGCTGATGGGAGAAGCACGTTGAGCATCGCTCGATGGTCCTGTCCGGCGGCACCGCATCTGTCGGTTCGGCGCGGCCGGCATTGACAACCATTCTCGTGATATGCCGTCAAATGCCCGATGACCTAGTTTCCATGCGTGGAAGGCATCATGAACCCGGGGCATCTCGACCTTTTCCGCGCGGTTCTCAGGCACGGCGGCATGACCAAGGCCGCAGCCGCGCTCGGCATCGGTCAGCCGCATGTCAGCAGGGCAGTCGCGCAGCTTGAGGCCGAACTTGGGTTCACGCTGTTCATTCGCGGACACGGCAGCGCGACGCCCACCGTCGAGGGCGAGGCGTTCGCGCGCGAGGTCGAGCGCACCTATGCCGGGCTCGACCACCTGCGCGACGCGGCACGTCAGATCAGGGAACTGGGGACGGGACCGCTGAAGGTGGCGTGCCAACCATCGCTTGCATCGCGCATGCTGCCGCGTGCGATCCGCCGCCTCTGCATGGAATGCCCGGGGGCGCGTGTCGCGCTCCACGTTCCCGCGCCGGACACGATCTGGGCTTGGGCAGCGTCTGGCCAGTGCGACCTCGGGATCGGACGGCCACGCTCTGGCTATGTCGGCGTCGATAGCGAGCCGTTCCTGACGGTTGACGCGGTCTGTGCGCTGCCGACTGGGCACGCCTTGGCGGAGGCCCCATTCGTGACCGTGCGAGATCTCATCGCCGAGACCTTGATTGCGGGGGCTCCCGGCGTTTTCCAGCAATCGGTCGAGGCCGCATTCGCTGAGACGGCAACGGAACCGAAGTTCCTGCACATGGCTCAATACACGGCAGCACGCTGCGGCTTGGTGGCGGAAGGGGCCGGATTGGCCATCGTGGACCCCATTCCAGCGCGCGAACTCGCCCATCTTCCTATCGTGCTGCGCCCGTTTCGACCCAGCCTGCCCATCGAGTCGGTGATGATCCGCCCGGCTGGCCGACCGCTGGGGCGGCTGGCGGGACAGCTCATCAGCATCCTGAAGGCGGAGCGGAAAGACATTCTGGCAGAGCGGGGACGGTGATCTGGCGCAAGGCTGTCGCCCGTCATGATCCGCGCGACTGTCTAGTTGCGTAGAAATGCTTCTCAAAAGCAGCTAGACCGCTTTCCAACCCAAGCAGTCCTACGGCTTGCGACCCGACCCAGCCGCTAGGGGCGCAGTCGGCTCTTCTCCAGAGCGGTCGTTCGTCGGCCAAGGGCCAACTTCGGCTCGGGGTGGATAGAGGAATTTAATTTGCAACGGTCGCGTTGAAAGGTCTGGCTGGTAGCGTCACCACAAAATTGAGCTAGACTGGGGCCGATGCGCATTATGTTGAGCCTTGTGTTCGCGGCTGCCCTTGTGCCCTTGGGATACGTCTTGGGTTGGGTCGCGTCCTACTATCTCGGAGACCACGGTGATGTGGCGACCGCCTTTTTAACTCTGCTCACTGTCCCTCTTGGGGTTGTGATTGGTGCTGTTGCGGGCGTAATCTTAGCAGCCAAACTGGTTGGCCCGCGATAAACGCCAGGAAAGAATTCGAACAAGTGGAACGGCTGTTCAGGGCGGAGAACGAGAATTCTATGCCGAAAGGTCGGGTCTGCTGAAATCGGCTGTCAGGACCCTAGCGCTCGCCACCTTAGTTGGCGCGCTGTTCTTCGCTGCATTCTACTACGTCATAGCGCACGCTGGTTTGAACAAACGTAGCTGCGATGTGGGTCTGTTCATGACTAAATGCATCGAATGAATCCTCGCAGTGAAGCGGCAAGCGAATGTTCACGATCATCGTCTAGTTTAATGCGGCGACCCATCGAGCAGACACAATGATTAGTCTATATCACTTTTTCTATGATTTTTTCTTGGATGTCCCAAGTTTCAGAATTGCCACTATGCGAAGTATAAAAATCTTTCTTGTCGCAATATCACTACTTGCGCTTTGCATGCTTATGGATATCTCGGCTGAATACGCTGCGATCATTGCTTTATTCTCAATGTTTCTCCCGGCGCTCCTAGTTTCTCAATATTATCGGCAGCGTTCCAGGCCGAATCAAAGCTAGACGACGCTACTGCCTTACCGATCGCTTTGGGTTGGGAGCGGGGTTGACGTCCGCTTCAATCTATTGCTGCTCCGATGCGGACGGGCAGGAAACCACCCAACCCAGCCGATAGGGCGCCCCCTGAAGCGGTTCGTTATGGACGGTTATGCGCGGTAGAGTCCCCTCGGATGCCGGGACCTGAGATATCGAACCAGCTTAAGCGCAGTGCGATTGAGGCATACCCAAAACGAACCCACTGGGAGATGCTGGCGGTCAGCAACGAGCTGCCTACTCGACGGCGGCATCAATCCACCCCTCCGGAGCCTGGATCTTTGCTTCGATGCCGGCGTGCTCCGAAAGGAGTGAGAGTAGGTTCGCTCCACTGATCAGCTCAAGTGGCTTGCCGTTGGCGAACTCGAATGCCGCCTTACCGTAGCCGCTCGTGCTCACGAGGATGCCTTTCGAGGCGCCTTCGTTCATTACGGTGCCATAGAGGTCCCGGACGGCGCTGACCCCGACCGTGTGCTTGTAGCGTTTGGCCTGGATCACAACCTTGCCGCCGAAGATGGGGCGCTGGTCGAAGGCCACACAGTCGACGCCACCGTCGCGTGACGCCTGCGTCAGCCGCGCTTCGAGCCCCATGCGCTCGAATAGATTTGTGATCAGGGACTCGAATTCGCCGGGTGTCAACTCCATCAGGTTGGGCCGACTGTCGAGGGTCGAGAGCACGTCCGCTTCTTGGATGAAGCGGTGATCGACCATGTTGATGTCGACGATCGGCTTCACCGCCACGAGATCGGAAGGGTGGCCCGAGACGTGGGCTCGGAGCTGTTTCAAGCAAGTGGTTGGCTCGACGCGGTCGAGGTTAATCTGGGCGAACTGCTCGGCCGACACGCGTACGGAGACGAGACAGGGGCGGATCGGTCGACCCGTCGCGCGATCAATCGTCGAGACGAACACGCTTACCACCGCGCTCTCAACCACCCGAGCCTCGTCCGAGTCGAAGGCTTCGTGTAGGAGGCGCAGGGCGGTCTGCGCCAGCACCTGAGCATAGAGGGCCTGTCGTGTCTTCTCACTGCGCTTGGTCTCGACGATTTCGTCGTTAGACCGGACGTAGCGGTACTTCTCAACCGTTGGGATCGCGTCGTCCATCGCGGGGATCTCGTAGTCGACGACGAGCTGCTTGGACTCCGGCGAGAAGGCGATGCTGTGCTCCTGTGGAAAGCCTTCGGGGTACTCGGAGCGCTGGAACACGGCTTCGAAGTAGGAGACGACCGCCTCTGCATCCCCTGCTTGATAGGCATCTCGCAACGCCGTGATCTCGGTGTTGTGACGTTCCGCCTTGGCCTGCAGGTCAGCCAGCGCAGTGGCGCGCCGCTGTCTGACAGCGTCCAAATCAGCCAAAAGCGCCTCGTGGGACGTCTGAGCCTGCTCTGACAAACGTCGATGGCGGGTCCGCGCACCTGGTATCAGCCGCCCAAAGAAACCAAGCGGCGCGGGTAGCAGCGTATCCAAGGGCGGTACTGGAGTGAGCCTGAGCGATAGATCGCTGTCGAGATCCCTGTCCGAGACGTGCTTCAACAGGGCGTCGAAGTCCACTGTCAGATCGGTCGACAGCGCAGCGCGCAAAATACCGTTCAGCTCCTCAATCTGATGAGCTAGCAGATCGTTCTCCGACTGCGCCTCTTCCTGACGCGCTTCGAGGTAGGCTTGGCGCTCCAGCTTATCCAACTGTCGAGCCGTCTGAGCGGCTGCGCGTTCCTGTAACCGCGCTTCCTGCGCAGCTGCGCGAGCATAGCGCGCCTCAGCGCGTTCTTGGTTCCTGCGGGCACGATCAGCTTCCCTCGCCATCTTATTGAGGGTGCTGATGAAACTCCGAGCCACTGCGATCCTCCGATTGTTGGTCGGAGGATGCGACGCTTAAGCTAGGGTTGTCGAGGGGGAGGCCAATTCTATCTCCCGAGTCCGGATGTAACGCTGGAACAAAGCGATGCCGTGTGACGGTGCCTCGCGCTGTTATGAGCCCATCACCGATGAGCACCTGCAACGCCTCGCGCAGCTCGTGCTGCCCGTGTTCGAAGGGCTGTTTGACCGCCGCCCGGACACATCCGGCCGCTACCGGGGCCGGCTCCTGATGCTCGCCCTCTGTCAGGGCGCGGCGCAGCACCGGGTGGACGGCCGACACGGGGTGAAAGATCTCGACGTGTGGGGTTTCTTCCGGCCGCATCCGGGCGGCCGCTTCCCTGTCCGCTGGCGGAAGACGTGCGACTTCGGCCCCTCGGCGCTCGGCAACCACCCCGACGATACGGGCTACACCGGGCGCCGGATCGACGTTCTCGGCCGCTCCATTGAGGCAGAAGCCGGCGAGAGTGGTGCAGGAGATGTCCGGCGCTACCTTGCCGGTGCCCGAACGCGAACGGCCTGGCATCTCGCCCAACGCCCCGTAATCGGACTGTACCCGGCCCCGCTGTTCGGCACGCAGGTGTGGCCCGTCGGCCCCTAAGATTTGCTCGCGGACCCGCCTCACGGTGATGCCGACTGGGTATCGATGGGGCGCGCTGCCTGGCACGTCGAAGATCATGGAGCGCCTCCGCGGCCTGCGCCATCCTCTCCCCCGCGGAGGATATTTCGGCCCTCAATAAGGGCCTCTTCCTGGCTTCCGGTAAGCGACTGGTATCGGAAGCCAGGAAGTTGGCCGGCCAGGCGAGCGCATACAAATCGATTGTAGGATCGCGGAAATGCTTTGGCCGCTTCGCTTCCGTGCTTTTTCGTCTGCGGAAGTCGGAAGCACCAGGAGGCTCAGGGGAGCAGTGATCTTGTAGGCATGAGGTGGTTTATGGGTCGCTGTTCCCTGCAAAAAATATTTTGCGTGAGCGATGTGTTTGCTCGCTCGATTATCGTAGACGTCTCCCGTCTTCTGGAACGGCAGCTAGATCGACGTTGTAGCCCTTTGCGGCCAGGGCCTCGAGGACGAGATACTTCACTGTCACGCGGCGGTTCAGCGCTTCCTGACGTAATGCGGTCCAGACTGTGTCAGGTACTTCGAATTTCAGGGTTGCCGCTTTCGAGGGGGCAAGAGGGGTTTTGGGTTCTTGAGTAAAAGGGCCCATGCCCTTTTGAGCCTCTGTCGCTACTGACGTAGAGGGTTCGGTCTTCAGCTCCGGTGCGGAGGAGGGCCGGGTGAAACCCAGATCTCCGGTAGCCTCGGCGAGTTGTTGTGCGTCCTCAGGTGAGATACGCGGCCGCGGCCGCGGTGCGGGCTGAAAGGAGGGCTTCGCCATTGCGTTCAGACCTCTTCCTGCTGAACTGCTAGGATTTCGAGGAGTTCGCCGAGGGCTCCAGCAACCTCCTGCAAGGCTTTTGGGTCACCGTCGGGGTGCGATGGTGTAGCGCCAGTGAAATGGATCGCTTGATAAGCCGCGCGCTGGATGATTTCTGTTCGTAGGACCGGGATATCGGCGGATTGAATTTCTTGCCGTGCGTGCTGCGCTACGCGGCTCTGAAGGGGTGACATCTGTGTCAGGGCTACTCGGGCAGGGATTGATCGACGTAGCATCTTCTCTGCGCGCCGGACGACCTCATATGTGCGAAACACCTCCTGCAGGTCCATGCCTGAGATTTTAGAAGGTATCAGTACTAGGTCGCTTTCGGCGATCGCATATGTGACTGCCTGCGATGCTGCGCCCTCAAGATCTACAAACACGAGGCTATAGCGTGAAGCAGCATCGGCAATTCGGTCGAGGACCGTCTTCTCGGTCACGCCCGTGATTACATCCACGCTGCAATCCTCACCGGCGCGCTCTCGCCAGGAGGAGACGTGTCCGTTTGGATCGGCGTCGATGATGGCAACGCTGCCGCCCTGCCGAGCGTACGCATCGGCAAGGCAAATCACGAGCGTCGTTTTCCCGACCCCACCTTTGGTACTGCAAACGCTAATGACGGCCATTGCTCAAGCCCTCTGTTGCCCTTGTTCCCCTGAGCCCAAACGATCAACAGACCATTAACGCTAGAGCCCCAAAACGCAAATACCCATTCGGGTATTAGCGCAACTGCTCAAAAAGGCATCAGAGCATATGGGCTTCGGGCCTAGTGGGCGTTAGGCCGATTGCCCGTCAAGCTCGCATAAGGATATTTGTGAAAAACGCTTATCGTGGGTACGCTCACGTTGAGGACGAGGCCCCCATGGCGACCATGACCATCTCTCTGCCCGACCCGATGAAGGAGTGGATCGAGGCGCAGATCAGGCAGGGCGATTTCGCCAGCACGAGCGACTATGTCCGCGATCTCGTCCGCCGCGATCGGGAGCGGCGTGCCCATCCCGAACTGACGCTCGAGGATCTGCGCCGGATCGTCGATGACGCGCGCGCCAGCGGACCGAGCCGGCGCAAGGTCCCTGAGATCCTCGCACGGGCGAAGAAGCACGCGCAGGCCGATCAGATGCCGGATGAGTGACTATACGCTCACGAGGAGGGCCGAGGCGGACCTCTTCGACATCGCCGTCCACGGCTACCGGCAGTTCGGTGTCCGCCAAGCCGAAGCCTACGCTGCCGGTCTGGAGCACGCCTTCCAGCTTCTCGCCGACAACCCCGGCATGGGCCGAAAGGCCGACGCGATCCGCCCAGGCGTGCACCGGCACGAGCATGCCGCGCACGTCATCCTGTACGAGGTAGCGGCTGACGGCGTCCTGATCCTAGCCATCGTCCACGGCCGCAGCGTGAGGCGGCTGGCCCTATAGGGGAGGGGCGCGGCTGAAGGACGGCGTTGGCCGGTCATCTCTCAGACGGTTTTCGAAACCAGCAGGGCCGATGCGGCTGGCTCCAAGATCGCCCTTCAGCGCTGTGGCGGCGATTGGCTCTCTGGCCTCCCCACCACGTTCAGCGATCCGGACGAAGCCTCAACGTTGACTTAGCCGTGCCCGCCAGCCGACATGCGATGTCCGGCTACGCATCGCCTCGCGCGAGTCGCCGGCACCATCAGGAGATCACGCCGCCGCAAGTCGACCCCTGAAAAGCCAACGGCCCCCCAGTCGCCAAACTGGAGGGCCGTCGAAAACGTGATGGCCTGTGAGGCCGGTGTGACTGCCCCTCACAAGCCATGAGACGCCCCCGGGCGTCAAGCGAAAGCGCCAACTTTCGCGACGGTGAGGCTTTGCCTGTGGACCGGACGCCCTAACCGGCGGCTCGGAACGACCTGTCGTGGCCCGACGAGGGCCGAGAAGGGATGTTTGCAGAAGAAATCCGCCGCGCCATCGAGGCGGCGAGCCGAATCGCCCTGCCGCAGGTCACGGCGCAGCTCTGGCGCGCGTTCGGGGACGGACACATCACCGAGGCCGAGGCCGAGAACCTGTCCGCGTTGATCGAAGCGCGCACGCTGACCGGGAAGGCAGCCCGTGTCGGTCAGCCGTCGAGCCCATTGGGGCCGCAGCCGGCCGAGGCTTTCGATGCCCCTCAGGCCCTTCCAGGAAGCGCCAGGCGGTCTGTGGGCTCACGCCCGCGCACGGATGCCTCGATGGAGCGTCGCCGCCGCTGGGCGGCCTCCGGGCGGCTGCCACCGGGGTTGGCGGCGCGGTTCACCCTGGCCGAGCAGGCGGTGCTGGCGCTGGTGGCGGCCGAGACCACACGCCGGGGCGATTGCCGCCTCGCCGTCGGCCACCTCGCGGCGATCGTCGGCGTGGCAGAGACCACCGTGCGCAACGCCATCCGCGAGGCCAGAAAGCTCGGGCTGGTCACCGTCGAGGAGCGGCGCATCACCGGGTTTCGCAATGACACCAACATCGTCCGCATCGTCGCGCCCGAATGGACGGCTTGGCTGCGCCTCGCCCGCAAGACTCATCCCGCGCACCTGCCCCAGCAGGCTGCTTTGGCTGAGGGGGGAGGGTGCAAATCCCCAAAGCGCACGCATACTCAGGTTCTAAACCCGTTAGATTCGAAGATAACCCAACCGTCAAAAGGCTGCCGGAGGGCAGCGGGCGACCTCGATCGTGCGACACCTTCGAGAATCCAACAGGGTGGTGGGAAGGCCAGAGCCATGCGCTGAGGGTCTGAACCCGGACGGTCTGACGAACGCCCTCCGCCGTCACAGCATCCTTGGCTCACCGGCACACAGCCGGCCGATCATCTGTGACCGCGCGAATCCGCTGACACGCGGACGTACGTCGACACGGGTGTGTGGCTCGGCTAGACGCGCCGCTCCCGATTCAGGAGCGGCTCGATGCGCCATGACAGGAGCGATGACCTGCCGGCCCTGCTTCTCGCCCTGGCCACGGAGAATGCCGAACTGCGCGTGCAGCTCGGCGAGGCCCAGGACCTGCTGATGGAAACCGCCATCGACGCCGGACACCTGCACGCCCGCATCGAGGCCGTGCAGATCGAGCGCGACGCCTGGCACGCCCAGGCCGAGCAGCTGCAAACCCGCCTCCAACGGGTGGGCTGATCGGCGACAAGCCGAGCTTGGCCTGCTACACCGCGGCCTCTTCCCGCAAGGTGCTCGAGGCGTTCGCGACACCGCACGGCACCGTGGCGGGCAAGCGCGCGACGACAGGTGACCGCGGGCCAGTTCCCCTCGGTTCGCCCGTGACCCCTCGGCCGGGCGGTCGCGTGAGGGTCGGCGCCCCGGTGGAACTGGTCACCGCACGCGCCGGCTCACGGCCCACCGATATGCCGGGCTGAACCCGCGCGGCATGTCCTTGGCATGGGGAGGCAGATCCGCCGCAAGGCCAGTTGGGCCCACGATGCACGTCGACCTCGAACAGGCCGCCGAACTCAACCCTCTGGCCCAGCGATGGTCCCGTTCGCGTTCCGCCGGTTTGTTGAAGCGGCTTATGTGCTCGGGGTCGCCGGGTTGTGGTTCGGGCTTGAGCGCGGACTTGCGCGGCGGTTGTCGTCGGACCTGAGGCGAGCCGTGGTTGGGCTTACCGGATCCGCGGGCTTCTCCTTGTCGGGACGATCCTACCAGCCTTGAGAGGCGCTGTGTGGGACGGCCCGATGTTTGGATCATGTCCTGCTATCCCCCGTCCTTCTCGTTGCGCTTCCTGGGTCAGCTTAGTGACGGCTTGCGTCCCCGACCGTGGTGCGCCTGGTTGGGGGATGCGGGCTCTCGTTGTCAGCACACACCACGCACCTCCGGAGGGCTATTCGCGGCCAGCGCTCGGGAAAGTGATAATCATAGAACGATTTAGGCTGGCCAGAGCCAGGGTCGATTGCCGGCCCGAAGCTCACGTCCGGACGCCGGAGGATCCCTGCGATAACGATGCCGACATGGGGTGATCAGCGACGCGACAACCGTCCGATATGCCCCGCACACGATCTGCCTCGACGTACAGGCATAGGCGCGACAGCCGCGCCGCGTGCCGGACGCAAGCGACAGTGATGCCGGGAACAGCTCGGCCATAGTCCGGAGCATAAAGTCGGGCGGCGACGCGTACGTTGCGGGTGCGATGTGTGGAAATCGTCCGATATGCTCGGAGCAAGGCCGGCAGATCCCGAACACGAATGGAAGGCAAACCGGAGCCAAGTCGATCGACATCCGGGGGACGACCCGACGCACAGTCTGAAGTAGCTTCAGACCTCACACCGTCCGAGGAAGAAGGGAGAGGTGGATCCATCGGGTGATACGGGCTGATTTTTTGCCGGTTCGGCTCGATCGAATGGAGCGCCACGGCTGCCTGCACCTTCAGTGCGTGTGGTGTGATGCCCTTCTTGCTACCGTATCACGACCGTCTTCTACCGCCTCTTGCCGGACCCGGCCCGTACCCTGCCGTGCCGCCACTGACGTGCCACGTCGCCGTTCAGGCTGAAACCGGATCCGACGGCGCCGCCATCCATCCGCTGTAGCGTCTGCGCAGTTGAGGAAGGCTGCGCGCACGACGGGCTACAAGGACCCACAGGGTGCCTGTCGTTGCCAGCAAGTTTGCCAGTGGTTTGCCATAAGCTTGGGGTATCACACCACACGCACTGAAGTGTCTGCCACCCCGTAGACCCGCCGAAGAACCCGGCTGCGCGGACAGTGTCGGGATCCTCGACCGTCCGCTCGAAGCGCAGCAGACCGAAGCAACCTGCAGCGACGTGAACCATGGCGACGTGTTTCAGGATGCTCCGAAAGGCTCGAAAATGTTCTCTGCACACCTGTGCACCAACGGAGCGGGAGCGTCCTGAGGACACCGGCTTCGACCTGGATGCCAAAACCGCCAGCCTCGGCCCTTTCGCATAAGGGCACGATATGGTGCGGCAGTGCTTCCGTGGGCCGTTGGGACCCAGTGCGCGCCGGGAAGGCCATCGTCCAGGCTGTCCGTGAGGACGGCGTGCGCAAGCTCTGGCGGCAGCTCGCCCGCGAAGGGGTAAGCGTCATTGTCAGGCCACAGCCCTGTGGGGCTGCAGGGCGTAGGCCCAGGGCAGCAAGTCATCGAGGCGGCTCTGCGGATGGCCGGCGACGATGCTCATGTCCTCCCCTCGCCAGCATCGGCAACAGTTGCCAGGTTGGCGCGGTCCAAAATACCGATCAGGTCACTTGATCCTGATTGTCGGGCTGCCGCGAGGTCCGGCCCTTCGCGTTCAATCCGTCCGGCGGCGGGATCTACCGGATCCCTACGGGCGCCGAACCTGGCCGGACGATCAGCACGCGCAGGTCCTGGTCGGGCACGTAATCCCGGGCCTCCCAGCGAAACGTGGTCGGCCCGGTCTTTTGGATGCCCGTGCGGCAGAAGCTCATGACCGCCTCCGGGCTGCCCTTGTCGACCGTCAGGGTGAAGCGCCCGATCGGCGCAGCCCAGTTGCGCGCCGTGGTGACGATGTATGGTACCACGGTAGCGTGCAGGTAGCCGCCAGGATCAGCCGCCCGCGCGCGCAGGCGCCGGATCGCCGCGAGCCCGGCCTCGTCCAGGCAGTAGGTCGTCCGATAGGCCGCACGGGACGCCTCCTTCATGTCGAGGAAGTGGAAGCCGTTCACCGGTGCATAGCTGTGCGCGATGCGGACCTCCTGCCCCACCGGGAAGGTCTGAAGCCAATGGAACTTCGCCTCGCTGCGCCAGAGCCCCTCGGTCATCCGGTCTGTTGTCCCCGCCACGTCGGGAAACAGGCCAGCCTTGACCAGCTCGCCCCATTCGGCCTCGCCGATCCGCGTCTCGGCCGCCCGGATCGCATCGAAGCGCAGCGGGTTCAGCGGCAGGCCATGCTGGCGGAGCAGGTCCGTCACCTCGCGCTCGCCCACGAAGGCGCGCTCTTCCAGCTCTGGCGCGATCGGCTTTCCATCCACGGTGACGGTGAAGCCGACGAAGTTCGGGGCCTCGGGGTGCGGTAGCGCTAGGGCCGAGAAGCTGAGTTCTCGCCCGTCGATCGGCGGCAGCGGAAATGCGATCCGGACCGTGCGTGGCTCCTGGCCCTGATTGCGAAACAGGTAGGCGACGCTGATCCGGTCGCTGGCGATCGACAGGTCCTCGCTCGCCAGTACGATCCCGGGCTCGCGCCGCAGGACGAGGCCGCCGGCATCGAGCTCGGCGGCGCTGTCGTTGGCACAGGCAGGGGCACCGAGAAGGCCGGTGACGAGCAGTGCAGCGGTGAGTGGTCGGAGCATGGTGACGGGCTCGTGCGACGGCCGGTGCCGTCGCGGGAGACTAGTGTTTGGTCGGGCGTGTCGCAAAGATTTCGGCCGGAGAACATTGTGCTTTTGGGAAAGGCGCATCTCGGCGTGATAGGGCAATCTTAGGGGCGTAAATCAGCCTCATCGAGCCCGTTGAAACGGCTGAGAAGTTCGATAGCAGTTCGCCGAATACCCTGTCCGGATAAGATTATCTCGGCTGTTCAGCAGTTACGACAGGCCCTCGAAATGCACCCGCAGGCCGGGAAGCTGCTATCTGACCCTGGGCTGTGACGCCCCACTACCATACGATGTAACACTTCGTTTCCTGCGTGCTTCGTAGTGTGCCAGTTTTCAGATCGAAGAGATGCTTGCGTGTCTGACGAAACGTGGCGCCCGAAGCATGCTCGCTTTGCCGAACCTCGCCTTCCAGCTCTTTCCGATTAGAGCAATTATTGGCATTCGATGACCCGGTCGGGATCCATAGAGTGACTGAACCGTCGCCGATGACGACCTGTTCGGAGACGTTCTTTTCTAGCACCTGTTTCCTGTTTTTCATGTCGTAGACTGCGAAAATTCGCTCCGGATCTGCCGCCGTACCCGAGTCCATCAAAACAAAATCGTTCCGAACCCCAATGACGTATTTTGCATCTTCAGAGTATTTTCCTTTGTTTTCCGATATCCAAACATCGCCCTTTCGCCGGTCCCAATTGCAATTGTCCGTATCAATGTTGTTTTTCTTGGTTCGGAAGAAGATGTCCATGCCGACGTTGGCATAACGATCTCTCGCAAAAATCTGATATTTATCTTTATCGTAGCAGACAGATTTGTACTCGTCAGCGTCGGAATGCACTGTGGCTATGAGCAGCATGCCGGTGATAAGACCCGATCTCGCCACGATGCGAAGGATTGTACGTGGAGCAGAATGGCGCATCGGACGACCTCGGTTTGGTAGAGAATGGCTCGTGTCGCTGGTGTAGTCGGCCACGACCGGGAATGGCGGCGCAGGATTTCTGCTGATCCCGCGGGAGTCGGTTAGCGGTAGCCAGCGTCCGCATCGCGCCAGCGGAAAACATGCTGCCACTTGCCGCGACGGCTTTTCAACAAGATGTCGGCGTGACCGTAGGTTCTGGACGGCAGAACGATCAGGAGATTGGCACTTTCAGTCACGATGTGCTCGCGTGTACCGTCCTTGTGCCAGTTGCCTGCCGTCATGCGAAACGCGCTCATGGGCGCAGCCAGAACCCGGCTCAGGTGGTTGCCGGTCGCTGAGAAGAGGTAGAGCGCCTCGTATCGGGACATCCCCCCCGAGTAGCCATAGTTCCAAGCGCCGCGGATGCCGAACGTGGGCTGACCCGGCGTAAGCACATAGGCCGCGGGATCGAAGCCGACGATCTCCGATGGTTTGATCCGACTGTCGCCCGGCGCATCCTCGACGTCGTCGGGGGCGCTGTTCAACCCTGTGTCTCGCCAGGAAACAGCACCGTCCATGTCGAGTGGCCCAGCGAGCATCTTGGGTGGCTCGCCTGCGCGGAAGTGCAAGACGCCGAGATGCACGGACACGGCTGTGGTCGACGAGAACGACTGGCAGCGGGTGTCATTCGCATCGTGCGGGATGTCTCCGCCGGTACAGAGCAGGGCGGCGTAGGTATCAGGAAAGCCTGCGAGGCTTTTGACGCCCACGGTGTTCAGCGGTTGTGTGTCGGAGGCGGGTCGGAGGAGGCGCTCGACGTCGGCCGCAGTTAGACCATCCGGCAACTTGGTGCCAAAGCGGTCTGGGGTTGGGGTACCCGTGATCTGCTCGGAAAAGGTACGCAGCCCTTCCGGAGTGGTGATAGCTTTCTCGACGGCGCCAAGCGATCGTACTTCGGTCCCGCAAGCTGGGCCACCGGTGGCTAAGGATAGAGCAATACCCGCGACCGAGACACAAAAGCTAAAAGTTTGTCTCATCGAAACGGCATCCTTCCCGACGTTCCGGTAAGCCAACCCATTTGGACATATCCAACGTCAGTTTATGTATCACCAAAGATATTTTATGAGTATGATCACACATATATACCAATCACCGACAAGAAAGTGCGAATTCGCACTGATCTACCAATGATACTCATAAGTTATAGAATGATGCCTCATTACAGCCCTGGCGATGTACGTCATCCCATGACACCTCTCCACCATGGTAGTTCCCGACAAGTCCGGATGCGAGGTGTGGATCGACGGTGGCTGGCAGCTCGTACCGCTGACCGAGGTGCATGCGCTTTACCGCGCTGCTGAGAAGCGCTGTCCGGAATGTCGCGGCCGAGTGCGCCCCAAGGTGCTTTACTCAGGGCAGGGAAGCGTCGCAACGATGCCTCACACGGCACACGATGGCTGCACACGTGTGCCGAAACAGTATACCGTTGCGCCTCGACGCGGTGGCACACCCCCGACGAGTGGCAGAACGGTCGGTTTTGATTTATGTCTCATGGCGATCTGCCAAGCCACCCTTCTGGCACAGAATTGAACCCCCGATGGCCCGTTTCGGCTACGCCCGCGTCTCCTCGACCGATCAGGACCTCGCCATCCAGCTCGCCAAGCTCAAGGCCGCCGGCTGCGAGGTGATCCGGTCGGAGAAGATGTCGGGCAAGTCGGCCGACGACCGGCCGGAGCTCGCCACCGTCATGCAGTTCCTGCGCGAGGGCGACGAGCTGGTGGTGGTTCGCCTCGATCGGCTCGGCCGCTCGACCCGCGACGTGCTCAACCTCGTGCACGAGTTCGACCAGAAAGGCGCCGCTCTGCGCATCCTCGATCCGGAGCTGACCACCGGCGGCGATGTCGGCCGGATCGTCGTGACCGTGCTCGGCATGGTCGCCGAGATGGAGCGCAAGTTCATCCTGGAGCGCCAGCGCGCCGGCATCGAGGCGGCCAAAGCCGCCGGCGTCTACGCCGGCAAGGGCCGGCCCCGCTCCATGCCCGAGGAGGAGATCCGCCGCCGCCACGCGGCCGGGGAGGGGCCGACCGCGATCGCCCGCGCCCTCCAGATCTCACGACGCAGCGTCTATCGCGCACTCAAGGACGTGGCATCACCAGGCACGGTCGCGCCGTCCCCGAAGCAGGTATGACGGCTGCGGCTCGCGACCGTCAGATGAGTGGTCGATCGAGCTCCAGAAGCCGTCGGGCGACGCACTGCGCGGCTGCACGGGAGCATACCCGCCGTCCCAGTTGCGAGGCCTCACATCAGCGATGAGCTTGGAGCCAGTGTCGTAGCTATACATCCCACTGCGGTTGCTATCGGCGGGGCGTCGCACGGCGCTCAGGTCAGTGGTGATGTCGACGGGGGTCGTCTTCTTGGAAGCGCTGCGCGGCGCGCGCTTCACGGTCACGGTCACGGGCTTCGCGTCGAAGTAGTCACGGTAATCCCCGTACGACTCGACCGCCATCGCGCCGACCGTCGATCCGAAAAACAAGGCGACTGCGAGCAACGTCTTCACTATTCTACACCTTCTGCCTGTACGCTGGCATCTAGCAGATCCGAATTTACGTCGGCCCGCCGAACTATGTAGGATTGTAGGCGATCTTCTAGGGATTGCGGTGACGTGCAGCACAAGTCGGATGCCGCTCATGCAGCACATGAGAGCGGCTCTCCGGCTCCCGCGAGGCTTTTGATTTTGCCCCGCCCGGCCGTTCCGGTTTCGGCTCCGTCATGCCCCCCGCGTCGCTGGTCGCCGGGAAGCGCCCCGCCCCGAACAGCCGTGGCCTGCCCCGAATGGATCCGGAGCGGGCTATCGAGAGCACGAGGGGCTGTATCTCATTTGCCTTGGGTTTCCAGCCCGCGCGCATATTCGAGCAGATTTTCGCGCGCCTGCGCCGTTTTTAGCCGCCGGCAGATATGAAAAGCCTCATTGGCGTCATTGAGTATGCGCTGCTCGGAGCCTTCATCGAATAGAAAGCTGATGCAACCACCCTCAGATGGCTCGTGAATAGGCTTTCGAGTCTTTAGTGCCTCACCGGAGGTTGCGGTCAAAAATGGTAGGTTGTCAGTCAAATCTGCCCCCTAAATCGTGATCTCAATGCTGAAACCATTCTATGGGGGCAAGATTTAATGCAGACCACAATGTTTCAGAGGAATTTATTTCTTTTCTTGTTGTGGATAGCCAGGAGGATCACGAGCAGAGAGAGATGCCGTGTGCAGAGGTGTGGCTGGCGGGCTCGCGCATGTGTTCAGCGTACCGGAGCACCCGCCCTCCATTCGCGAGCTGTCAGCGGCGGCAATCGCGGATGAAGGCGACGCGATCGCGGCCGATCCCGATCCTTCGACCTGAAGTAAGCAGTCTGGTTTCCATCCAGACCCTCCATTAGCTTTATGTCCATTCTGTCCGAATAGACAGCTGGAGCAACGCCTGGAATGCGGCCACCATCCTGGACAACTCGTTCGACAAGATGGTCAAGGTCTCAGTAGTCCCTCGCGCTTCGCCGGACTCTGGGCACGGACGCAACTGAGCCGTTGTTTGCGGATTGTTAGCTGCACCCGTCGTGCTTACCACCCTACTCTGGAGCTGGTTCAAGATCCTCAGCGTGTCGGCGCGGTTCAATCAAAAAATTCAACGTTGCCGTCATCAAGATCGTAGCGCGCGCCGACGATCTTCAAACGCCCCTCCCGTTGCGGGGCCTGAAGCATGTGTTCGGTGGTCCGAAGTTGGTCGACGACGCGGTGGACGTTGGCGCGAACGGAGTGTTCGAGCAAATCATCGTGGCCCTCCCGTTGCGCGCGCAGCACAGCCGGTATGATCGGTTCGATCATCTGGCCAATGCTGCCGGGGAAAACTGCATCTTCCCGGACGACCTTGACGGCAGCTTCGACGGCGCCGCACCGTTCGTGACCCAGCACCAAGACCAGCGGTGCCCCGAGGACGGCAACGCCGTACTCGATACTCCCCATGGCGGCGAGGTCGACGACATTGCCGGCGTTGCGCACAATGAAGAGATCCCCGAGACCGCGGCCGAACAGGAGCTCCGGGGAGACGCGGCTGTCCGAGCAGCCGACTAGCACGCAGAACGGCCGCTGCTCGTGCGCAAGCAAGCCTCGCAGCTTCGCGTTGGTCATGCGCGGCTGCGCCGGTTGCCCGCTGACGAAGCGCCGGTTGCCTTCCTTCAGGAGGTCGAGAGCTTGATCAGGGCTCAGAGTTTGCTGTGTGGAATGTGAGGTATTCAACTATCTCTTGCGACGAGGTTGAGCAGACCAGTCATAGTTTGTTTTAAGTATTTTTGGTGACCGAGTAGCGGAATGCACGGAAGAGCGCGGATCGCGTCTACTTCTAGCGGCCGGACAGCTTTGCTGTCTTGACCTCGAGCTCTCGACTATCCACGACCGGTGTGCCGATCTCAGCCGTGTATCCTTCGATATCGGCGGGAATGATCCCCCGCAGGGGCAGTGGGCTCTCATGAGAGTACCCCAGGAGCTCTCGCTCCTGGGGTACTGCTCGACCTCGCGGCCAGGTTGATCGGGCTGGGGATGCGAAGGCCAACCGGTCAGCTGCTTGTTCAGCGGTCGTGGGGAGAAGAGGACCAACACCTCGCCCCACCAGCCGCGTCGCCCGGCAGAAATGCCGGGCACAGAATGGCCGGATCTCAGTACGAGCCGAACTTGTAGTTCAGGCCCGCGCGCACGACCGCGAACTCGGTGTTGGCGGCCGCACCGTTGAGGTAGGCGACACCGCGCGGCGGCAGCAGGTTCGGGATGAAGACGCCGCTGGCGGTGTTCTTCTGGCGATCGAGGTTCACGTACAGGCCTTCGACCTTGAGCGTCACGGCCGAGGAGCGGAAGAAGTTCAGGAACGAGTCGGTGGGCAGGGCGTACTCGACGCCGCCGCCGACCGCGTAGCCGTTGCGGAAGCTGCTGCGGAAGTTGCGGCCGGCGAAGTTCTGGTCGTCCTGGCCCGAGCCGTAGGCGTAGCCGCCGGTGCCGTACACGAGGGTACGGTCGAAGGCGTAACCGAGGCGGCCTCGGGCAGTGCCGAAGTAGTCGAGGCCGTTGCCGCTGGTCGCCACGTAGGCGCGCGGCGCCGAGAAGGCGAAGCCCGGAGTGCCGGTCAGTCCATAGTTGAGCGTGCCGTTGGCGCGGCGGGCGAAGTCGACGTACTGGGCGTCGGCCTCGAAACCGACCACGATGCCGGAGCCCGGGGTCAGCTGCCAGTTGTAACCGATCTGGGCGCCGCCCGAGAAGCCATTGTTGCTGCTGCGGTTGGTGACGCTGACCACCGCGTTGGTGTCGGGCGAGTTCGCCAGCGTGCCGCCGCGCAGGGCGTAGTTGGTGGTGTTGCGGCTGTTGGCATCGAAGCCGTAGCCGGCGTTCACGCCGACGTAGAAGCCGGTCCAGGTGAACACCGGTACTGGCGTGAAGACCGGCGGCGGCGCGGCGCGGCGCGGCAGGTCAGCGGCGGAGGCCGTGGCGGTCAGGACAGTGAACGCGGCCAGAGAGGCCAGAAGCTTGGTCATGGTTGCGCAGTTCCGATTGAAATTATTCGCCAGAATTGACTTATATGATCGCCCGTCTCAAGTATGTCGTCTACGAGCAACACTTAGGTGAGTGCATGCATCATGTGATTGCGATAGCTAATATTTTTTGAACAAATTTTTTTACTTTAGGACGAATGGCCGACCGTGCCATCCTCCTGTGGTTGTACGACATGCGGGAGCCTGGGGGCGGATGGTCTTCCGAGGTCTCACCAAGTGGCTTGCAGCGCTGCGGAGAAAACCTGCGCGGTGGCGCTGGGGCGGACGTCGCCCGTGTAGCCCAGCGAAAGATGCACGCAGTCGGCGACCGCGTCCGTCAGCACCGCGTTAAACGCGACGATGATTAGCTTGATCGCAATCTTCTCGTCCGGCGGTCGAGTTCGAGCATCGCGCACAACCGCACAAGGTCCTGACCAGATTAGCCATTGCTGGCAAATTCTAAGTTCGGTGCGCAACACTGACTCGACAGGCAGGCACAGGCGCAGTGCACGAACGGTTCGGAAAGGATGATTTCCAAGATGGGCGCCGCGGCTCATCACAATCCTGTCTCTGAACTTTCGAGGAGGACAAGCCTCGGCTACGCTTAGGGTCATGCCTCAGACGACCGAAGCCCATCGCGATCCACGGCCCACTTTGGAGAGGCCCGACGACGATCCCTACCTCTGGCTGGAGGCGGTCGACGGGCCCGACGCGCTGGCCTGGGTCGAGGCGCGCAACGCCGAGACGCTCGCCCGCTACGGCGATGCCGGTTTCCGCCGCGACCGCGACATCGCTCGCGACCTCCTCGACCGGCCGGACCGGATCCCGTTCGTCGAGCGCTTCGGCACCTGGCTGTACAATTTCTGGACGGACGGCGCGCATCCGCGCGGCCTGTGGCGGCGCGTCGAGGAGGCCGGCTACCGCGCCGCAGCCCCGGACTGGGAGATCCTGCTCGATCTCGACAGCCTCGCGGCATCCGAGAGCGAGGACTGGGTCTGGGACAATGCGATCATCCTCAGGGGCGACCTCGATCGTGCCCTGGTCAGCTTCAGCCGCGGCGGCAAGGATGCGATTGTTGTCCGAGAGTTCGCTCTGGATACCCGCACCTTCGTGGCCGACGGCTTCGTCCTGCCCGAGGGCAAGGGCGGCGCGACGTGGCTCGATCGCGACACCGTACTCCTGTCCAGCGCCCTCGGCCCGGGCATGGCCACACGGTCCGGTTACGCGCGCACCGTCCGGCTCTGGCCGCGCGGCACCGATCCGCTCGACGCGCCCGTCCTGTTCGAGACCGCCGAGACCAGCATGATGGTCTGGGGCGCGTCCGACCGGCAGACCGGGACCGAGCGGATCATGGTCGTCGAGCAGCTCGACTTCTTCGACGCGGCGATCCATGTCGGTGACCGTGCCGGCCTGCACGTGCGCCTCGACCTGCCCACCCATGCCGAGGTTCATCTGCACCGGAACCACGTGGCCGTGCGGCCGCGGCAGCCCTGGACGGTGGACGGTGTCGCCTACGCCACCGACACGGTGCTGGCGATCGCGCTCCCCGACCTGCTGGCGGGAAGTCGCGCCTTCACGGTCCTCTGGCAGCCGGACGAGCGGCGCGCCCTCCAGGGTGTGTTCTGGTCGGCCGGGCGGCTGATCGTGGACGTGCTCGAGGACCTGCGCCCCACCTACCGCGCCTTCGAGCCGGGGCCGGGGGGATGGACCGAGCGGCCCCTCGCGGGGTTGCCCGCCCTGGGTTCCGTCCATCTCTGGCCCCTCGACGGCGATCCGGAGCGGGCAGACGGAACCCTGCTTGCGCTAGTCCACGATCCGGTGACGCCGCTGGCGCTTCTCGCCTTCCCGCCCGAGCTCGACGCCCCGACCGTCCTGCGCCAGACGCCCCCGGCCTTCGAGGCGCGCGGCATCCGGGTGACGCGCCACGAGGCCGTGTCGGCGGACGGGACGCGGGTGCCCTACGTTCAGGTCGGGCCGGAGGCCGAGACCGGTGAGGCCCCCGTCTACCTGACCGCCTATGGCGGGTTCGGGATCTCGTCCCTTCCGGGTTACCAGCCCGTGCTGGGCAAGCTCTGGCTGGAGCGCGGCGGCACCTGCGTGACCGCCAACATCCGCGGCGGCGGCGAGTTCGGCACCCGTTGGCACGATGCGGGCCGGCGCGAGGGCAAGGCGCGGGCGCACGACGACTTCGCCGCGGTGGCGGCCGATCTCGTCGCCCGCGGCGTGACGCGGCCGGGGCGGGTCGCGGCTGAGGGTGCCTCGAACGGAGGCCTGCTGATCGCCAACATGCTCACCCGCTACCCGGAGCGGTTCGGGGCGCTGGTTTGCACGATCCCGCTGATCGACATGCGCCGCTACACGAAGCTCCTGGCCGGCGCGAGCTGGATCGGGGAGTACGGCGATCCGGACGATCCGCAGGACTGGACGTTCCTATCTAAGATCTCCGCCTACCATGCGGCCGAAGCCGGACGGCCCTACCCGCCGATCCTGCTGGCCACGAGCCGCGGCGACGACCGGGTTCATCCCGGCCACGCGCGCAAGATGGCGGAGAAGCTCCGCGTCCTCGGCTGCGACGTCGCCTTCTACGAGCCCGCGACCGGCGGGCACGGTACCGGCAAGGACAGCGAGCAAAGGGCGTCGTTCATGACGCTAGAGCTGACATTCCTGCGCCGCGCCATCGGGTGGGATGAACCGGTCGCGTGAAAGCAACCTCGGCTCCGCTCCCATCGTGGCCAATCGCAATGAGCCGGGGACAAGATTGCTCCTCGCGGAGCCATCCCAATCTCATGATCGCACAAATAGAACGTGCTTCAATATGGATTGACCATGAGATTGCTGCAAAACTATAACGCGCCCCTATGGACGCTATAATACATTCTAAACTACAAATATGGTACACTCAGGCTGATATAAATACGGTATTAGATAGATTAATTGCATGGTGCATCTGAGGCCGTTCATATAATTTTAGTGTTTCCGGGATGGGCAAGCAAATTCACTTATGTGTTTTAAAACACCGAAGTCGCAGAGATTTTGGGTATGCTGCATCATCCAACGGCAGCATGGATCGCTGGAGATAAGATCTCAGGGCGCCACCGCGGCGTTAACTGAATAAGAATTAGGGTATTAGCAATGATGGACATTGTAAGGCAGGGTCCAAAGAACCCTAGCCGCCTAATATTTTTAATCACGGCTCTGGTTGCTATCACAACAGCTATCGTCACAGGAGAGATCCGAACTTTTATCTGGACTACTATTAGCTGCGCAGTCCTGCTTTGCCTGTTTTATTCAGTGATACGCCGCTATCTTCCTTGGGCGCCTTTGAGTGACAATTATCTTATTGAAATAACGCGATTGATATTCCCCGCGTAGACGGCAGCGGCGGTAATTATCCGTCGAGCAGTCGGGAATATTATAAATGATAACTCAGCCGCACCGCACACACCAAGCCGATCCAGTATCACCGTTGCAGACGATTTCGGTGGGCCTGTCCGAGGCCCAAGATGCTAGCCGCGGAGTGAAGCGATGGCCTTGAAGGGTTTCTCCCGCGCGATGATCGTCGCGTTCGGGTGCGGTCTCGTCATGACCGTGGTCGGCTCGGCTAGCGTCCTCCTCGGGCTGTGAGGCGAGCCGCGGATCCAGTCGGTTCAAGGTAAGTGCCGGCCCGCGTACACACGGATCGTGTCCTCCTCTGGCGTTGTGCCCACGGTACGCTGTGCAGCCCGGATCCGAGCCCGGCGCGCCCGCATGGTCTTGAACTGCGTCCGGGCGTTGTTGCGGTGCTCCGCGCTCACCGTCTCTGCCAGTGTCCAGGCTCGATCGTAGTACGATCCTGTATCGTCGAGCACGGGGTGCGAGTCAGGCAGACTTCGATCTGAGCCGAGGCATGCGGACCTCGACCATCTAGTCAGCGGATTGAGGATCAGTATGGCTGCGTATCTCCGGTGGGTGTGCCGGTAGAACGTCCTCCGATAACGACGAAATCACAGCGATCGGCGCAATTGGGCTTACATGGTGAACTGTTCGTTTACCATGGGCATCTCGCCGAGCTTGCTCCTGCTCGCGACGGGTTCGATCCCTCAGCGCTGCAGCGCGGTGATCCAGTCTCTCACTGGATCCACCACGTAAGTCACCCACGACTTCGCCTCGGTCAGGGCAGGGCGGTTCGCATCGATGGACCGGGATGCCATCAGCGCGGTAATGTAGGCGTCCTCGTGCGGCTGACACGCGTCCAGGGCGTTCCGCTCGCGCCCGCGCTTGCTCATGGACATCGGCTGCTGATCGAAAGCCTCGCGCACGCAGCTGTGCCAAGCCTGCTCCAGAGCCGGGAGGTCAGGCGGCTCGGTTGCCAGGGCGGAGGCTGGCCTGGCCGCGGCAGCGGCGACGAGGAATGTCGCGCCGATGGCGAGCAACTGTCGCCTACTCATCAGAGGCCCCAACCGGCCGTGCAGCCGCGGCGGCAAAGGCCATCTCACTCGTGGCTCTGCGCACTTCATTTTGCGCTACGCTATCCGCGAGCGCGATCAGGGCAGCGAGCATGAGCCCGAGCATCATAAGGCGGCGGATAGCGGACGCGGGGATGATCATGGGCGGTGCCTCAAGGAGACGGCTGCACCGTAGCTGAGCCGTCGAGCAGTGGCTGCCGTTTCAGCGCCACACGAGTACAAAAAGGGAACGTTCGCCGTTCCGCATCGTCCGGGAACGCGCTTGGCCTACTCGCAGACCTCGACCCGCTGGATGTGCTCGTAGCCATACGGGTCTACGTATGCGCGTCTCTCGAAGTGACAGGCGCCATACGGGGCGGGCGCAGCATAGACTTGCCGACCCGGGTAGTACCCACTGTTGGCCGAGGCGATGGCGCTGCCAGCCACGACGCCGCCGAGGATGCCCAGCGCCACGGCACCCCCAACGCCGATGCCGCGGGCCTGAGCCGCCGGCTGAGTGGCGCAGAGTGCCAGAGCGACCAGGGCAGCCGTGCCGCTGGTCCGCAGAAAAGTTTGACGCATGGTGACTTCCCGTTCTGCAATGCAGAGACCATGGGCCCGCAAGCGCGGGACGTCGGTGCTGAAGGGCACGCTGATCTTCGCGGTAGGCACACCCCAGGGATGGGTCCTCCAACTGCGCAGCGGGGGGAAGGCTGCGACCACGCCGAACCAAAGGTCTTAGGGTGCCAGTCGTTGCCGGCGAGTTTGCCAGCGATTTGTCATGAACTTGGGGGTATCACGCCATACGCACTGAAGTGTCTGCCACCCCGTAGACCCGCCGAGGAGTCCGGCAGAGTGACGGCGTTGGGATCATCGACCGTCCGCCCGGAGCGCAGCAGACCGAAGCATCCTGCAGCAACGTGAACCGTAGCGACGTGTTTCAGGATGCTCCGAAACGCTCGCAAAGGATCGAAAATGTTTTCTGCACACCTGTGCACCTACGGTGCAGGAGCCTCCTGAGAACACCGGCTTCGACCCAGATGCCAAAACTGCCGGCCTCAGCCCATTCGCATAAGGGGCACGATATGGTGCGGCTTGGTACAGGCCCACAGTCTATTGTGGTCCGAGACAGTACGCTTCTTCGTACTCCTCGCTCGACTGCGCAGGTTCGATCGGATGCCGCAATCAGCCAGAAATTGATATTGTCGGCGATAGATTGGGGCAATGCACTACCAGTTGCTTGGCATACAACTCAACGAATGCGTTCGGATTGATCTGAGGTGAAGATTTAACATTTCTTTAACTTTTATTATGGTCAATGATCTCGGACTCGTTCAGAAAGGAATGAGGGTAGCTTCATGTTCAGACATCTCGGTGCAGAACGTCGCCTGCGCGATCTCGGCGATTGTTCGGCCCGAGTATTAGGCGGGGAAAGAACAAGCCCATCCCATCATGCGCTGATAGTTTGCTGCTCATTGGTGGTCCTGATCACGGCACTGGGACCTGTGGCGGCGCAGACTATTCCGGCGCGCTCGCCTTCGACGCTCGATGTCTTCGGTGCTCCGTTGGCGGCGGCACAGTTCGACACAACCGAATATCGAGCTGATTGGGGCTCAGCGAAGATTAACGCCGCGACCGCCTATGCACGTGGTTTCACCGGCCTGGGCGTCATGGTAGCGGTTGTAGATAGCGGCATTGACCCTACTCATCCCGAATTTCATAACACCATTTCACCCCTATCGCGTAATTTCATCAATGGATTTCGGCCTTATCCACTTGTCGATACAGACAAAAATAACGATCATGGCACGCATGTTTCTGGAACTATTGGCGCGGGGCGCAATAGTTATGGGATGATGGGTGTTGCTTTTGACAGTACGATCTTGTCACTGCCCACGATATTTAAAGAGACGGAGACATCCGCGGCCATCAACTATGCAGCAACAGTAGGGGCAAGAGTTCTCAACGGCAGCTACGGTCCCGGCTATTCAAAACCATTCAATCCCGATGGGACGGTAAATTACAGATATCGCTATCTAGACTCTCAAGAATATAACCAAGATCGTTCGATTTTAGATTATCATGCGATTGTGAACGCTACGAAAAAAGACGTTTTGCTAGTATTTTCGGCGGGCAATGACGGCATCTATCAGCCAAAATTGGCGGCAAATCCGGAAGGAAATGCCTTACTGCCATTTATCAAACCATCAAACAGCGGGAGCAATATATATACCTTTGAAGACGAAAATGGAACAATAGTTACTAGCTCTGTCGATTTTTCTGGAGTTAGCGGATACATTGTAGCGGTTGTAGCCACAGATATAAATAACAATCTTGCAGATTTCAGCAATCGCTGTGGCGTTGCCGCTAGCTGGTGCTTGGCAGCTCCGGGAGTTGATATTCTTTCAACTGATGTGGGCGGTTATAGAGTACTGAGCGGTACCTCGATGGCTGCGCCGCATGTATCCGGCGCGGCTGCGGTTTTGCGTCAGGCATTCCCGTTCCTGACCGCGCCGCAGATCGCCCAGACCATGTTCACCACCGCCACCCATCTCGGTGACGGACCCACGGATCGGCCGAACAGCGTCTTCGGCTGGGGCCTGCTCAACCTCGGCAAGGCCATCGACGGGCCCGGCCAGTTCACCTCCGACTGGACCGTCAACACCACCTACAACGGACAGGCCTATTACGGCCGCTTCGGCAACGACATCTCCGGCGTTGGTGGTCTGACCAAAACCGGCCTCGGCACCCTCGAGCTCGCCGGAAGAGATACCTATGCCGGGCCGACCACCGTCGCGGGCGGTACCCTGATCCTGTCCGCCACCGGCAGCCTGACCTCGCCGGTCTCCGTCCAGGGCGCCGGCACCTACATCAACGCCGGATGGACCCAGAGCAGCGTCAGCAATGCCGGCCTCCTGATCAACACCGGCGCCATCACCGGCGGTGTGGCCAACACCGGCCTCCTCGCCACCAGCGGCACGATCAGCGGCGGCCTGACCAATGCCGGCACCGTGCTGGCCAGCGCCGGCCGCATCGACGGGCCCATCGCCAACAATGCCGGCCTGCTCGCCGTCGCCGGATCCGTCGCCGGCACCGGCCCCTTCGCCAACGCCGCCGGCGCGACGCTCGCCGTCACCACGGGCGGCAGCTACAGCCTCGCCGGCCCCCTCGCCAATGCCGGCCTCGTCGCCGTCGCCCAGAGCGCCAGCCTCACCGCCTCCGGCGGCCTCAGCAACGCCGGCCTCGTCGCCAGCGACGGCACCCTCACCACAGACCTGACCAACACCGGCATCGCCCGCCTGTCCGGGCAGTTCAACGGCACGCTCACCAACACCGGCCTCGTGCAGATCACCGGCCCGCTCGCCGGGCTGACCGGCCTGACCAACACCGGCGCCCTCGACCTCGGCGGCACCGCCCTCACGCTCACCGACCTCGCCGGCCCGGCCTCCGCCGTCCTGGGCAACGGCGCCCTCACGGTCTCCAACGCGGCCGCCTCGACCTACGCCGGCGCCATCCTGGAGACCGCGAGCCCGACCAGCCTGACCAAGGCCGGCCCCGGCACGCTCCTGCTCACCGGCCCCGGCCTCTTCTCCGGCCCGACCACAATCCAGGCCGGCACGCTCTCCCTCAACGGGCTCTGGACCTCGCCGGTCACGGTCGCGGCCAATGGCACCCTGCGCGGCATCGGCACCGTCGCGGCCCCGGTCACGGTCGCCGGCGCCCTGCGGCCGGGCAACTCCCCCGGCACGCTCACCGTGCTCGGCCCGGTGGCGTTCGCCCCCGGCAGCAGCCTCGGCCTCGACATCGACGGACCGGGCACCGGCACCGGCGCGGGCAGCTACGCCCGCCTCCTGGCGCTCGGCCCGACCGGCACGGTCTCGGCCAACGGCACCCTGGTGCCGGAGCTGCGCGGCATCACCGGCAACGCGGGCAACAGCTTCACCCCCGCGCTCGGCCAGCGCTTCGGCGTGCTCACCGCGCAGGCCGGGCTGTCGGGCTCGTTCAGCGGGCTCGCCCAGCCGGCGGCGGGCCTGCCGGCCGGCACGCGCTTCGACGCGCTCTACGCCGCCACCGGCCTCGACCTCGTGGTCACGCCCGCCGCCTACGGCAACCTCGCCGGCCTCGGCCTCGCCCAGACCGGCAACGCCCGGGCCGTGGGCGCAGCGCTCGACCTCGCCCGCCCGGCCGCCGGCACGCGGCCGGACGCGGCGCGGGCGCGGGTGTTCGACCCGCTCTACGCGGCTGGCCCGGCGACGCTGCCGGGCGGCCTGGCGAGCCTGTCGGGCCAGAGCTACGGCGACGCGGTGATGACCGACCTCGCCGCGCGCCGGCTGCTGGCCGACACGATCGACCGGCACCAGCGCGGGCTGGGCGGCGGCGCGAGCGCGTTCAGCGCGGGCGATCCGGGCCCGGGCCCGAACCGCACGGCGCTGCAGGTGCGCGGCGGCGCCGGGGCGGCGGCGGCGCCGCTGGCGGTGGGCGAGGGCCGGGTCTGGGCCGACGCGCTGTACGGGTTCGGCGCGCGCGCCGGCGACCGGGCGGCGGCGGGCGCCGAGTTCGACGCGGGCGGGCTGCTGATGGGCGTCGACCGCCAGGTCGGGGCGGACACGCAGGTGGGCGCGGCGTTCAGCTACCTGCGTGCGGGCGGCACGTCGCGGGGCGCGGGGCTGGGCCGGTTCACCACCGACAGCTACGGCGGGACGCTGTACGCGAGCACGCGGCTCGGCGCCGTGGTGCTGCGGGGCACGGCGGGCGTGTCGTACGCGGACGGGCGGGTGGACCGGACGGTGGCGCTGGGCGCGGCGGTGTCGCAGGCGAGCGGGGTGTCGTCGGGCTGGAACGGCGGGGTGTCGGGCTTTGCCGGGTACGCGCTGGCGACCGGCCTGCCGGTCGAGGTCGTGCCGGAGGTGGGCTTCAGCTACGATCGGCTGACGCGGGGCCATGTGTCCGAGCGGGGCGGTCTGGTCGGGCAGGGCTTCGGCGGGCAGGGCTTCGCGGTGGCCGACCTCGACGCGGCGCGCAGCCTGGTCGGCGGGCGGGTGACGAGCTGGGCGGTGGCGGGCATTCCGGACCTGCGCCTGGAGGGTCGGGCGTACTGGGCGCACGAGCTGGCCGACACGGCGGCTTTGATCCGCTCCAGCCTATTCGGGGCGGCGTTCGCGAGCCGGACGAGCGCGGTGGGCCGGGACGGTGCGGTCCTGGGCGTGAGCCTGACGGGCGCGGTCGCGGAGGGCGTGCAGCTGTCGCTGGGCTACAACGGCGAGGTCCGTCCTTGCGCCACCGCCCAGGTCTTCTCTGCAGGCCTTCAGGCCGCGTGGTAAGATCTCGGTTGCGCGCGTCCCCGAAGCTAGGATGTGCGCCCACAGTTCGGTTGGAGCCGCCTGAGCGTGCCCTACGACTTATATCGCCGCGCGGGCGCGACGCTGGTGAGAACACCGTGACGATGCCCTCTGATCTTGCCGTTTAGACTCCAAACAGGATCTGTTCTGTGTAGGTATCGACCGCACGGCCATCCAACCGGTCCGACAAACTCTGCTGACCCACCAGGTCAGACCGATGAGCAGTTCCAATGTCTGTGCGAGCCTATCCCTATGCCGGCATCGACAAGCGGGATCCGATCCGTGCCTGTGACGAACTGGCGGCGTTCGCGGCGGAACACGGCCGGACGGTTGCGGCCTGGTATCTGGAGAACGCATCTGGCGCGAAGCTGGAACCGTCCGGGCTGTCACGGCTTCTGGAGGACAGTCAGCCCGGAGACGTTCTCCTGATCGAAAGTGTGGATCAGTTGTCACGCTTGAGCGAGGGGGATTGGGTTGCGCTCAAGACTCAGATCGGCGCACGAAGCCTTCGTATCGTCTCGGTGGATCTGCCGACCTCCCACCGGATCCTGGAGGACACCCAACCGAACGATTGCACGAAGAGACTATACGCGGCTCTCAACGCCATGCTGATCGACGTAATCGCTGCAGGAACGCGGAAAGACGACAAGGATCGCCGTCGTCGGCTGGCGGAAGGGCAGGCCCGCGCCAAGGCTCAGGGGCGCAGCCTGGGCCGGCCGGAGAACATAGAGCGGAACGCCCTGATCGCCGATCTGCTTTGGAAAGGGATGAGCTGGTCGCAGGTGCAGACTGCAACTGGGTGCAGCCGCTTCACAGTCGCGAAGGTAGCGCGGTCGGAAAAGAAGCGTCGCTAGGCTATAGTCCATGTATGAGCCATGACTATAGGTGGTCTGATGCGTGTGCCGCAGGTCTCAGCTCGACTTCGATAGCAGATGATATTTTTAAATGACGGGCTAGCCGCTCTGGATGGGCAATCTTATCTTGTATAAAGCTGGCGTTTTGTATGCTCCCGCGGCCGGACTGATGATCAATCTGACGTATTGGGGTTAAAAGCTCAACTTGCCAGAAGCCGTCTCTCTGGAGCGCCTTCATGGAGCACGTAGCCGCGGCCCCAGACGGTCTCGATGTAGTTCTTGCCCTGGCTGGCGTTGGCGAGCTTCTTGCGCAGCTTGCAGATGAAGACGTCGATGATCTTCAACTCGGGCTCGTCCATGCCGCCGTAGAGATGGTTCAGGAACATCTCCTTGGTGAGCGTCGTGCCCTTCCGGAGCGAGAGGAGTTCCAGCATCTGGTACTCCTTGCCGGTGAGGTGCACCCGGGCGCCGCCGACCTCGACGGTCTTCTGATCGAGGTTCACGATCAGGTCGCCGGTGGTAATGACCGACTGGGCGTGGCCCTTCGAGCGGCGCACGATGGCGTGGATGCGCGCCACCAGCTCGTCCTTATGGAATGGCTTGGTGAGGTAGTCGTCGGCGCCGAAGCCGAGGCCCTTCACCTTGTCCTCGATGCCGGCCATGCCGGAGAGGATCAGGATCGGGGTCTTCACCTTCGCCACGCGCAGCGAGCGAAGCACCTCGTAGCCCGACATGTCGGGCAGGTTCAGATCGAGGAGGATGATGTCGTAGTCGTACAGCTTGCCGAGATCGACACCCTCTTCCCCGAGGTCGGTGGTGTAGGTGTTGAAGTTCTCGGACTTGAGCATCAGCTCGATGCTCTGCGCGACGCTCACGTCGTCTTCGATCAGGAGAACGCGCATAGGCCTACCTTGGTGCTGAGGCGCTTCATATCTCCTCAACGATACCAAAACATTAATGATCCCTTTTGGGGCTCTTCCTGACGAACCAAGCCCCAGCGGCCGCAAGGAAGTCTTTTTCACGAGTGTTTTCGTCGGTTGTCAATAATAATGGCCTAGTTACGAAACTAAGCGGCCTGTGACACTCTTCGCCCGTGTATTACCCAGAGTGAGCATTGGAAATGCCGCTTTCAAGCTGACAAAAGTCAATAGTTTTTGGGTGGGTTGAGTAGATAGAGCTCAAAAAATCTTCAAGCGACTCCGATATAAACTGTGATATGCCTGTGACTACGACGCTATTCCGAGTATTTGCACAAAAAGACGTCAGGTTCGTCCGGGAATTCAGCGAAGCTTCGGGGCGGGAGTCTCACAACCACGCGTCCGATCCCATTTCATATAGACGCCCTGATCGTTTTTGCGAACCGAGTTCCTGTCTAGAGCGCCGGACATAATGACGTTTCCGGGGACCGGCGTCACGTACATCGAGATTTTGCCGCTGTGATCCCAGTATCCGCCACCGTTGGCACCGCCGATGACGCTGCGGAGAAAATCGTCGTCGAGCTTCATGTTCGTTGCGCCCATGTTGTAAAAATGTCAAAAACCTATGCAGATATCTGCATCGCATCTGTATCGATTAGTAATCGATTGTGTCGGCTTGGCTGTGCGCCGTGGCACATCACTCTGACGAGCCGTCCCTCCAGTCCACAAGCCTCTGGCGCGTCCCTGCTGCATGTTTCGCAGCTCCTGCTGGAAAGCTGGTGGATCATTCCTGGATGACAGACGGCATTATGTGAAGATCGCCCCACTCCTGCCCACTGATCCGCTGGACAAGGCGCGGCTGGACGATTGGCGGGTGATCAATGGGAATGTCCAACCGCTTAAAGGCCGCAGCCGCTGGACGGATGCATCGCCCAAGATCCATGGTTCGAAGCAAACCATTTAGAAGTACGTTGTGCATTGAGCGGCCAAGAGTGCTCTGAGCGGCCTATCTAAATACTTGGCCCATGTAGGTCGCTTATTCATGAGGGAGGCCGGGTTTCTGCGGCCTATGAATATTATCAACAAAGATTTATTGTGAGGTTATTCCCAAATTTACGACGTTATTGTTCGGCAAAGATCTGGATTGTTGGCAGATCGACGGCCCGATCTTTTCGTCCTTCGTTTTTTTTCGGACTCCAAGCTGTGGCGCCTCGCCGCGAGCCACGACCACGAGCCACTACATAGTCTCGGCAAGGAAAGTTTAGTGGCTTGGTTCATAGAGGATCTGTTAGTTGATTGTTTTTGCTCTCCCGAAGTGGCTGGCCCCGGCGGGAGCGCCGGGGCCTCGTTGACAGAACTAGCCGCCATGGCCGGCTCACGCTCGTCGCTTATCATGTCGGCATTTCTCTGAGTTAGGGAGTTACACCCAGAGGGCGAACGCAGGGGCTGCAAAGGAAAATGTGCCAAGCAGGGTCACAATGGAGAAGGTGATCATTCGCTTCATGCCCGTAAATCCGGTGAGATTGCTTTGAATAAAACCGGTTGCGTCCGGCAAATCTGTGTACGGCATCAGGCGTTTTATGGATGTGTTGAAAAGCACAATGGTCAATTAAGATGCGCTAACTCAGGTTTTGAAATCAGTAACGATAGATCCAACGATTGAGGTTCATACCGAAATCCGGTGCACCTCAAGACGATCAGCGATACTCAGATACTCGCTCACCCGCGCTAGGGCAGTTTCGGCTTGCGCTGAGGCGGACGGGTGGGGCATGGGGGGCGGTGCAGCAGATCCATTGTTCGCTCCAGCTGAGGAGCGAGGTATGGGCACCCCTACAGCCTAGACCTGCGCGAATGGGTGGTGGACGCAGCCGGGGTCGCGTCGGCAGGCAGCCGCACGCTTTGTGATCGGTGTCGCCATCGCGTAGCCCTGGCCACCGAACCCTTGGGTGACTAGCCCACCCTGCTCGGATACCTGGCACAGCATCTGCCGATCTTAGCTGACGTCCCCCGGCACAACCTCGACTTGAAGCCCGATTGCCAGTGTGATTAGTACAATTGGCGCTCGGCTAAGTGAAAGAATGTGCCTCCGCGCCGCATCAGCGCGTCGTAGTTCCCCTCCTCGACGATCGCCCCGTCCTGCAGCACCAAAATCCTGTCCGCCCCCTGAACAGTGCTGAGCCGGTGCGCCACCGCGATCCGCGTCACGTTCATGCGCGCAAGAGACTCCGACACCAGCGCCTGCGTTTGGTTGTCCAGCGCGCTCGTTGCCTCGTCGAACAGCAGGATCCGCGGCTGCCGCGCCAGGGCACGGGCGATCATCAGCCGCTGGCGCTGGCCCCCGGATAACCCACCCCCGCCCTCGGCGATCACCGTGTGCAGTCCCATCGGCATGGCGGCTACATCCGCCTCCAGGCCCGCGAGCTTCAGCGCCGCTGCGGCCGTATCCGGGGTAAGAGGCGCCCCAACGGCGACGTTCTCCAGGATCGAGCCGCCGAACAGCCGGCCGTTCTGCAGCACCGTGCCGATCTGGCGCCGCACCCGCACCGCGTCGAGTCCGGCTAGATCGCGGCCGTCAAGGAACACGCCCCCGATCTCTGGCCGCTCGAACCCGAGCAGCAGCCGAAGCAATGTCGACTTGCCGGAGCCGGACGGGCCAACGATCGCGACGAACTCTCCCGGCTCGATCCGCAGCGACAACCTGTCCAGAACTGCAGGCCCACCCGACGCGTACCGGAACGTGACCGACTGGACTTCGATCGCGCCCGTCAGCCACCCGGGATCGGCACCCGCGCCGCTGGTCTCGGGCTTGGCCTCCAGGATCGGCCTGGCCCTGTCGTAGAGCGGGATCAGCGACAGCAGCGCCGGGGCTAGCCCGGCGATCGACAGGACCGCCACCCCGAACTGCCCCGCCGCGGTCGTGAACGCCACAAACCCGCCTAGATCCAGGCGTGCCCAGCTGAAGCCGACCGCCGCGTCGATTGCGATCGTCCCCAGCACCGCCCAGGCGACCAGAACGCTGGTGGAGAGCCCCTGCCACTGGCGGGCACGCCGCTCGGTCGAGCGGATCTGGCCGAACCCGGCCGCCCAGCGGGTGAACGCCCGGACCTCGGCGCCGGCTACGCGCAGTTTGTCGATGCCGTCGATCAGCTGGACCGACAGGCCACCCTGCGTGCCGGCCAGCGCCTGCATCCGCCGCTGCAGATGCAGCTGCACGAGGCTTGCGGCGAGCATTACGGCGATCTCGACGGCGAGCATCGCTAGCACCACCAGGGTCAGCTTCCAGCTGATCGTTAGCATCACGACGAGATTGAGCGCCCCGAACACGGCGCCGAGCAGCGCCCCGATCGTAGCGCCGCTCATCACCTCGCGCATCTGGTTGACCGCGTCAGCCCGCAGCGCGAGGTCGCCGACCGTGTAGGCGCGAAAGAACCCGACCGGCAGCCGCAGCAGCCGGTCCCACAGCGCGGCTTCGGCCCTGGCGTTGACCAGAGTTGCGAGGCGCGCGACCGCGCGCGCGCGCGCCCACTCGAATACCACCGCGCCGAAGGCCGCCGCCGTCAGGGCGGCGGTCATGGCGAACAGCTCAGGGCGCACCCCGGATGGAATGATGTCTCCGAGGAGCAGGCTCGACGCGTAGGGGGTGATTAGGCCGGCCAGCGCTGGCAGGGTGCTGTAGGCGAGTACCGCGCCGATCTTGCCGCCCAGGCCGCGCATGATCGACCGCAGAGGGACGGTCACGCCGAGTCGGCCCGGCCCGAACCCCCGGATGAGCTGGAACGCCCGCGGTTCGAGGGCCGCGGCCATGTCGCCGGTCAGCCTGTGGCGCGCGCCATCCGGCAGCTGCATCGTGAACCCGGCTCGCGCCGGCAGCAGCGCCACCGGCCGGCGATCGTCGGCGCCGAACGCCAGCATCGGCTCCCCCCCGGTGCGCCACCAGCCCGGCTCCAGACGCACGGAGCGCAGCCGCAGTCCCCAGTGCCGGGCGAGATCTTCCAGCGCCGCAGTCGGGTCCTCGGCCGGCGCCGGCGCCGGTGTCGGGGCCTCGGGCCGGGGAGTTCCGAGCGCTTCGGCGACCGCCGCGAAGGCCTGCGCGAGGGTGTCACCGACCGCGAGCCCGGCTCTGGTCCCGGCTCCGCCAGGGACTCCCTTGCTCTGGGTGATCTCGGCGAGCACGGCGTCGATCGCGGCGTGATCCGCGTCGCGGCGCTGATGGATCCGCGTCGCGTGGGTTCGCTCCAGTTCGATCAGGGCCGCGACGAACACCTGCGCGGCAGAGTGCTGAGTCGCCTCGAACAGGCGCGCGAGCCGGTCGTCGCCCGCGGAGGCGAGCCAAGCCTCGGCGCTGGTCGGGGCCGTGTTCAGCTCCGGCACGAACCGGCCGAGCAGGCCGAGCCATGCGTGGATCGCCGCCGTCCAGGCCGCGGCTGCCTCGGGGGAGCGCGTCGCCTCGATCTCGGCGGCGCGGCGCTCCGCCCAGCGGACACGGGTGCCGGGTTCCGGATGGAACACGAGCCGCAGCGCGCCCGCGAACGGGAACGGGAACACGCTCTGCCCGGCCTCAACAGGGAACAGTGGCGGCGCCAGCCCCGCGATGCCGGGGCGAGTCAGGCGCAGATCCCCGCGCCCGGCGAGGACGGTCAGGATCCGATCCTCGTCGAGGAGCACGACCGAGCCACCGTCGAGGATCTCGTCGTCAGTTGCGGCTCGCGTGGCTGGCGGGGCGAGGGTCTCATGCCGCACGGATCAGGTCCCTGTACAGGCCGGGCACGTCGCTGAGCCGGTGGTGTGGCCCGCGTTCGACGACCCGGCCCCGGTCCAGCACCAGGATCTCGTCGACGTCCCGGATGGTGCTGAGGCGGTGGGCGACCAGGATCGTCGTGCAGCCGCGGCGGCGCAGGTTGGCCAGGACCCGCGCCTCGGTGGTGGCGTCGAGGGCGGAGGTCGCCTCGTCGAGGATCAGCACGGCTGGGCACCGGGTGAGCGCCCGGGCGATCTCCAGGCGTTGGGCCTGGCCGCCGGAGAAGTTCGCGCCGCCCTCGGCGACCGGCGCGTCGTAGCCGCCAGGCCGGGCCATGATGACCTCGTGGATGCAGGCGTCCTGCGCCGCCGCGACCACATCGGCCTCGGCGATTGTCGGATCCCACAGGGTCAGGTTCTCGCGGACGCTACCCTGGAACAGCACGATGCGCTGGTCGACCAGCGCCAGGGCGGCGGCGAGCCGGTCGTGCGCGATCGCCTCCGCGGTGAGGCCGTCGAACGCGACCGTCCCCGCCCACGGACGGTACAGGCCGGCGACAAGGCGGGCGATCGTCGACTTGCCGCAACCCGAAGGACCGACCAGCGCGACCCGCTGCCCGGGCTGTAGATCGAGTTCGAACCCGTCGATCAGCGGCGCCTCGAGCCGGCTGTAGCCGAACTGCACCTGCGACAGGCACACGCCGCCGCGCAGCCGGCCGGGGTCGGAACGCGTTGGCGACGTTGCGTCCCCTCCATCCTCGCTCGGCGCCAGGAGATGGGGATCGGCCGGGTAGCGCAGGACGTCGTCGAGACGCTCAAGGTCGCTCGTCATCTCCTGGAGTCGCGTCGACACTGACAGGAGCTGGTGGATTGGGCCGAGGAAGCCGGCGAGCAGGGTCTGGAAGGCGACGAGGTCGCCGATGGTCATGGCGCCGTCCATGATACGCAGGCCCGCGACCGTCAGGATCGCCGGGGCCGCTATGCCGGACAGGAGCGCGGGCAGGAGGCCGACGCGGGCAAGCGCGAGGTCGATGCGCTGGTGTGCGTTGAGC
>NZ_CP015370.1:0-36169 GCF_001936175.1 Methylobacterium phyllosphaerae
CCAGCAGTTGGATCTCCGCGTTGCGATCATGGCGTCAGAGGCACGGTCGGTCGCTTACACCGCCGCACTGATGAAGTTGGTTTCGACAGGCGCGGAAACCTTCGAAGCCAAGCAGACCCTATGGCGCGAGATGGATGTGCTGGCCGCTCTGCGCGCCCATGAGTGGGCTTTGTCCGAGGCGGCGCAGTTGGCGCAGGGGGCTAGGGCCTCGATGGACACGCGGGCATCGCCGTAAATCATGCCCCTATTATGCACCAAAAAAGCCCAATCCGCTCAGCGGCTTATGTTTGGTGCAAAACTTATGACATTTGCACCAGACAGCCAATCGGTTGCGCTCGTGATTTCTGAGAGCGGCAAAGCCGGATCATCCGGGAGCGGCCTATCCTATCACAACGCTCGAATTATGAGGATTATGAAGCCTGGCGACCGCTAACCTTCTAGCGGTCGCATGGCGCGTTGTTTTCATCAATATTAGCCAGCACTATTCTTCTTTTTCTTTCTTTCGGATGACCCACTGGTGTTCCCCACCGTAGTATCCGAAATGCCTCTCCCTAAATGTCTTTAGAGCACCGTCAAATTGAGCAAGTATTAAGATCGCATCACTGTACTGAGGCAGTGTCTCGTCATCTAATAATTCCAGATATTTGAAATTTGCCTCATTCTCAAGGCAATCCATTACATCTTCTAGCACGCGATTTATTATTTTAACTTTGGCGGCACTTAATGTTGTTTCAGGTTTCTTTTTGCCTAAGTCCTTCAATTCTTTAAACAGTTCGTCGAAAACACCAACTACGGCGTCGTAGATGTTGGCCTTCGCTTTGGTAGTATAATATAGTGCAGACATCACTTATTCCTCAGCTTTTTCGGTATCGTCGTTCTAATCGTTCCTTCCCCTTCGTCCAATCTATAGATCCAATAGCCACCAGGATTTGTCTTAATATGATCCGCCCTAAATCTCTCAATTGCCTCAAGGTACTGCGCAATAATCATTGTAACATCACTATTGCTAGGTACGTCATCCTCGTCAAATTTGTCAAACTCATCGAACGGCTTGTATTCGTTTCCCAGAAGCACATTCGCCTGCCCTAAAGATGTGTTTACAAATTTGAGCTTAAACTTATTTAGACCATCGTTTGGCGATTTCTTAGCTAGAGTGCCAATCTCGGCATGCAAGCCTTCCATTTGCCCAATGATTTTCTCAAGCTTTTCAACATCTTCACGTTTCATGTGCTTTTCTTTCCCTAGCTAGGACATAAACGACGATATTCAACATATTTTTTCTTCAACACGTCGAGGGGCCGACGTTGTTTGCTCTCGAAAAGCTCAACCATCTGTTCAACATCGGCGTCTGTAAGCGTGATGATACACCGCCGCTGTCCTGACCAAAGATCAACGGTGCTTTGCATACGTGCCTTTGAAAGCGGGTTCCGTGTAACCAAGACGCCAAATTTCCCTAGGCTATCGGTCATGTATCTATTGAGCTGGTTGACATGATCGCGACTGACATCCTTGACATTCTTCATCTCAAAAACGATTTGTCGCGAGCCGTAATCATCATAGACTTCTTTGAGAAACTCGTCATTTCTATTGTTGTAGAAAATTAGGTCGCGGATGCTGACGCCACTGTCTGTCCGGCTCTGAACTGCTGCAAAATCTAAGTGAGGGTAAAGCAAGCTCGGGAACAGTTCGCCAATCGCCTTTTCATAGGCGATATCGGCATTATCGTCTTTGCCTGTACCTAACTTTTTTATAGAAGCAAGTTTCCGCTTAGCCGATAGCACAGGTATTTGTGAAAATAGCGGGTCGTTTTTGCAATCCTCAAAGGTTCTCTCTTTCTCAGCTACGTAGTGATCTACGACATCATAATGATGTCGATTATAATTCAGGACAGAGACCCGCGTGAGTTCCTCGGGAATGCGCGAAATATCGTCTTGGGGGCAATGGTTTTTAAAATAATCATCGTAATTAAGCCACGGCGTAAATCTAAGCCATCGCTTGGGCACCAAAATCAAAGGCGTAGAGGTTTGAGGATTAACAGGCAATTTGGCAGTTTCAGAAGAAAAGGCTTGTTTTCTGTAATCATAAACGTGTTTTATATTACAATACTGCGTGGGTATACCGTTTGCTTCGCACTGCTCAGCGGTGAAGTCGATGAGAAAGGACTTGAGAAAGCTGCACGCGATGTCGCTAATTCGATCTTTTGATATTCCATCTACGTAAAATTGTATTTCCTCAAAATGCCTGAACCCTCGTGATTGATACTGAGGGACAGACTGAAATAACCGCAAGACTTCTTCAGCTTTCTTAGCCCCAATCCGCTTCCCCTTCCTGGCAGCTGATGAACCTAATCCAACCTCATCGCACTCAGATGCTGCGATCAGCGTTTGTATCGCCTCGTCGTCCTTCCCTTTCCCAGCCAAATAGCCGAGATTATTGAATGCGTTGATAAGCGACGTATGCAGCGCTTGATCCTGCTGAGAAGGTGACTTCCACAACAGAAATGGATCGAGATAAAGCGGAATGTCTTCGTTAAAAAATGGAATTGCAAAAGCTAGATCCGCCTGGGATGCGGATATACCGTGATGGTCTGTGAGACGCGGATTTATGAGCATCGTTTGAAACGTCTATCACATCTTGGCTGTTTTTCGATCTAACATATAGAGCGTTCGCCGCCGATTTCACAGGCTTGCCAGACATTTAGAAGCTCGCCCCAGCGGGTCGTGTAGCGTTGGGATAGGAACTCCGCCTTGAGCTTCCACGGCCGGTCAGTGCCGCTGCACGCGAACCGCACGCGGTCGCGCCCGTAACGGGCATTGAGCTGGTCCACGAGTTCCATCAGGCGCACGCGGTGCGGCTGGTCCGGCCGGATGAACAAGGAGCCTTGCACCTGGTCGGCCGGGGCCAGGTCGAGGAACAGCACCCCGGTTTTCTTGTAGCGGAAGCCAGGGCGATAGATCCCTTTTAGGCCCCATAGGGCAGCCCTGATCAGCCGGCCGGTGTCGCTGGTGCCGATCGTCAGCCGCACGGGCCGGGTGGCGTAGTACTGGGCGTCCTCGGACTTGTGCCGATTGGTCGTGACCATCACGACCACGGAGGCAGTCGCCAGGCCCTGTCGGCGCATCTTCTGCGCGGCGTAGGAGGTGTAGGCGGTCAGCGCCTCGGCCAGCTCGGAAAATCCTTCTACCGTCCGCCCGAAACTTCGGCTGCAGCAGATGGTTTTGCTCTCCCGACTGTCCTGTTCGAGGTCCAGACAGGGTGTCCCCTGCAGCTCCAGGACGGTCCGCTGAAGGACCACGTTGAACCGCTGGCGGATCATGGTGGGGTCCGCATTGCGCAGCTGGAGAGGGGTGGTGATCCCGATCTCCGCCAGACGCTGCACGATCCGATGTCCGACGCCCCACACGTCGCCAAGGTCCATCTTCGCCAGCGCTGCGGTCTGCTCCTTGTCATTAGGGAGGTAGCAGACTCCTCCGCTGGCGGGGTCCTTCTTGGCGGTGCGGTTCGCGACCTTGGCGAGGGTCTTGGTCGTGCTGATCCCCACGCACACCGGGATCCCGGTTTTTTGGAGGACGGTGGTGCGCGCCTGGCGGGCGAGGGCGTCCGGATCTGCAAAGCCAGCTAGGCCAAGGAACGCCTCATCGATCGAGTACACCTCCAGGTCCGGCGTGAAGTCGCTCAGCACGCGCATCACCCGGGCGGAGAGATCGCTGTAGAGGGTGATGCGGTCGCGCCCTTGGCGCGAACCTTCATGGCACGCTGCTCGTGCGGGGGCCTCATTACCGACCCCCGGACCCCCGCTAGGATTTTCTCGAAGGGTTGGGTTTTTTGTGTCAGGATCCCGGCACGGTACAGCCAGGGATGGCGATGATCGTGAAGGGTTGGGGGCCGCTCTGGCAACGGGGTGGCCTTCGCTCATGGGGGGACCTGCGCCCCCCCTCCCCCGTTATGCCGGCATGGACAATCCCTTCGACCTTGCCCAGTTTGTCGAGGCGCAGCGCGGCAACTATGACCAGGCGCTGCAGGAGCTGACGGCGGGCCACAAGCGCAGCCACTGGATGTGGTTCATCTTTCCGCAGATCGCCGGCCTCGGGTTCAGCGCCATGGCGCAGCGCTACGCGATCAGCTCCCTCGACGAGGCGCGGGCCTATCTGCAGCACCCGGTGCTGGGCGAACGCCTGCGGACCTGCACGGCGGCGGTGAACGCGGTTGCCGGCCGCTCGGCGCATGCGATCTTCGGCTCGCCCGATGACGTGAAATTCCGGTCCAGCATGACCCTGTTCGGGCGGGCGAATCCGGCCGAGCCGGCGTTCCGCACGGCGCTGGCGCGGTACTTCGACGGGCAGGAGGATCCGCGCACCCTCGAAAAATTGGCAGCTCAGGGTGAAAGCAACACCTGAAAAGCGCAAAGCCGCTTTTGCAGAAATACGATTTTCCGGGACAATTACTTGCCGAAGTTTCCGGCCGCCGGCCCTCATGAGCGCGGGAAGGCTCGCCTCAGATTCAGGCTGGCGCCGCGAGCATGGTCCACCTCGAAGCGTGGCACCCCCTCTTCTGTGGGATTCGTGGTCGCCGTGCGACCACATAATCATTCCACCGCGCTCTGCGCGGTGACAAAGCCTCTCAGGAGGGCTGTGGGCGGTTTTTAGAGGCTCAGCCGTCACGCTGTCCGTTCTGCCGCCCAGAACGCTTCCTAGGGCCGCTGAGGCCGATTCTGCCACTCATACACTCGGAGAGCCCACCTTTGGTCGCCGATAGGCGACCACCATCTGGAATCCAGCCGCCTCAGGCGGCTTCCGTGTTGGGTGGGGGAGCGGGTTTTCGCGAAGCGAAAAGGGGCGGGGCTTCCCTTGCCAAATAGCTACCCGGCGATTCTGACAAAAATGATTCGAGCACGATGGCTGCGCCAGAAAGGTTAAAAGCGCAATCGGGTGTTTATCCGCCGGCGCAGCGTTTTAGATAGTTTTCTAGGTTTTAATAAGTTTTAGGGTTTTCGCGCTCGCGCTACCGACAAAAATACCTGTTCCTTTGCAGCGGCTTAGCGGTTAACGAAATTGGTGATGTACGGCACCCGGATTGGTGATGTACGGCTTGTCATTGGTGATGTACGGGATGTCATTGGTGATGTACGGTTTTTGATTGGTGAAGTACGGTTCTGACAAAAGTTTTCCACAGGCTGAACGGGGCTTTCCACGCCGTAGCGGGACCATTGGCGAAGTACGGTTTTGACAAAAACGGCTGACAAAAACGGCTTCAGGCGAGGGGAAGCTCGGGGGCGCCGGCACCGCTGCCTAAAGGAACATCAGCCGCGTCAGGCTTGCGCTCGCGCATGACGAGGATCTCTTCGCGTTTGCCCTCGACGATCTCCAGTTCGTAATCCGGGAACGGGAACACGCGGGTGCTGCTGACGAACTGGCGCACCTGGAAGGCGAACTGCGGCAGCCCTTGCAAGGAGCCGCTGCGCTTGTGCAGTTCTTTCAACCCATACCGGGCAATGCCGGTCTTGCCGGCAGCGCGGCGGGCCAGCCGATAGATGAACCGGCCGATCCCCTGCGTGATCAGGAAATACTCCGGATTGAGGGTCAGGATCTGCGGGTTGCCCTTCTCCCGCACCACGCCGTTGTAGACCCAGTCCGGGATGCCGATTTCGACCTGGTCGATGTTGCCGGTGGTGGTCTTGCTGATCACCTTGAACGTCTGGATCAGCGGCATCGCAACCACCTCGCGGCGGCTGCCCCCGGTCAGGTTGAGGATCTTGATGCGGGTGCCCTGCAGGCGATCGAGGGCGGACTCCAGGTCCTTGTACTGCTTGCCGCCAGAGCTGCGCCGGCAGAACTTCAGGATGTGCGACGAGTTCGGCCGGTAGACACGGGCCGGCGCATCGGTGCGCAGCCCTTTGTCCAGGTTGAGGCGGTAGCGGCGCGCCTCCTCGGCTAGGCTGGTAACCATGTGCAGGAAGATGTCGTAGTCGAACACCGTGGCGAGGCCGGCCGAGGCGCTGCCGTCGATGGTGATGATGCAATCCTTCAGCTCGTAGCGGATCTCCCCTCCCCGCTTGGCCTTGCCAAGGGAGAACGGTGCCACGTCCATCAGGTTGACGTCGTCCTTGAGGGGCGCGTCGTAGATGCTGGGCACGAAGAACGAGAGCTGGCTGTCGTCTTCAGGCGCCTCACGGAGCACCGGCGCCGGCAGCTCGGCGGTCAATGCGCCGACGATGTCTGGCCGCCGCTCGTTCAGTTTGACGGCCTCGCCAAGATCCCTGAGGGCCTGCTCCAGGGCGTTCGTCGGCTCCGGAGCAACCTTGAGGTCAGCCAGGCTGCGCCGGCTGTAGAAGCGCCGCAGGCGGCTCAGGGCATCCTTGCTGAGCTCCAGCGTCTCACGCCCGGTCCGGGCGCAGAACGTATCCGCCAGGTCCTGCAGGTAGGCATTTTTCTCGTGCAGCCCCAGCGCCCCGAACTGGTCGAGGGGCATCAGGTCGAGGCGGACGGGCTCGCTCACGTCAGGATTTCCGGAATATCGTAAAAGCGGATTTCTGCATCAGCGCATTTACGACGCTGGGAACTCGCGTTCGAGCAGGTCGCGCATCATGTCGGCCATCTTTTGGCCGCGGGCGGCGCACTGCATCTTCACGCGGCGGTGCAGGCTTTCCGGCACGTCGATAGTGAAGCGTGACATCTTCTCCTTGGCAGCCTCGATGGGGGCAGCCTCAACGGACTTGAGGCTGGTCACATTGCCGCTCTCCTGGTCCGTCACCGGCACGGCGCCGCGGTTGGCGATCCAGGCATCAGCGCCCGAGGCCAGCTTCGATGCAGGCACCTTGAACGATACCGATTTGCCAGCCTTGCTCATGCGGCCTTCCTTTCCTTCTTGGTCTTGGTTTTGGTCTGAACGAGCTCGGCAGCCAGCTGGGCCATCTCGATCGCGGCCTCGCTTTTGGGATCCGTTTCGATCACCGCCTTCCCCTGGGCCGCGCTCTCCGCGTAGATCACGCGCTGACAGAGCGCGTTGGGCAGGACCGGAAAATCGAACTGCTCCAGGGCGTTAGCTACGTCCCGGCCGATGGCCGTATTTACGATTTTGCGGTTAATCACAAAAGCGGCTTTGATGTTTTCCTTAAACTGCTGCGCCTCACGGATCAGCTGCACCGTATCGGCAGAGGCCCACACGTCGTAGGGTGACGGCTGGACCGGGATCAGCACCACGTCGCTGGCCAGGATCGCAGCGCGGCCAAGATCGTTCACTCGCGGCGCGCCGTCGATGATCACCACATCGTAGTCGGCCGCCAGCTCGGGCAGGTCCTTATGCAGGGTCGGCTTGGCCATGCTGATGACCGGGAACAGCGGGTCGGCTTCGCGGGCAGACGACCAGGCCATCGAGCTGCCCTGTGGATCGGCGTCGACCAGCAGCACCCGGTTGCCGGCTTTGGCGACCACGGCAGCAAGGTTGGTAGCGATGGTCGTCTTGCCGACCCCGCCCTTCTGGTTGAGCACCCCGATGATCATGCGGTCGCCTTTCTGGATTTGCGTGTCGTCGGATTTACGATTTTCCGCAAACCCGCATCTGTGGGTTCACGATTTCACACAAGCACGACGCTGCCAACGCTTCGTTAACGCTCTCTGCCATCCCTGTGACCAGCAGGTCACATTTCTGCAAAGCCACAGACCCGCAAAATCGTATTTCTGGAATAGGGCGTGGCAACGAAGACGCCGCCCTCAAGGCGGCGCAGGCGTCGGTTCTAGGATCGCGGGCGTGCCGCGGAAGGGGGGTCCTGATAGGCTGCCGGCGACCGTACCCGCGAGGCCAGGTTCCGCAGCGGCATCGTCTGGGGATCAGCCGGGGCCACCTCTCTCTGACATCTCATGGTTGGTACCGCGAGCATCACCTGACAGGATGATGTCGCAAAATCGTATTTCCTGAAATGTGCGTTTTGTTGCTGTGATAGCTTGTTGTCAGATGGGCGCGTGCATGGATCCGGCGCTGGTTGCCGTAACGCGCTGACCTGAGATTGCCTGCAGCGCCAGCTCCGGGATCACGCGATCGACCACCTGGTTGTAGGCTTCAATCAGGGCGCGGTACTGATTGAGCGACCCCTCAATGATCTCCCGCCAGACAGCCGGGCGATAGCGGGCCAGGATGCTCAGCTCGTACAGCATCATCAGGTTGAGCGAGAACGGGTCGTCAACATGCCCAAGCAACGGCTTGATCCATGACGAGCCGCACATGGCCGACTTGTAGCTCTTGATTTGGTCCCACCACAGCTTATCGGCTGGATGGGCCAGCTTCCCCTCCCATGCCGTATGATCTGCGAACGTGCGCAATACGTGTTCGGTGAGGGGTGGGCCATTTTTCTCAATGAAGCCCTGATCAAGATGCGCGACGCCTGAGAGGGACACCCAGGTGTGTTCTCGCCCGTGAGGAGATCGACCAAGAAAATTTGCGATACCTTCTAAGCCGTCGGCAGCTTCTTCATGATTATGAAATGAGTGAGCGATGCCAAAGGATAACGCCGGCCGGTCGGTGACGTACTCGAAAGTGCCCTTCAGCTCGGGGATCCGAGCTAGAATGTCGACGACGGAGATCAGGCGACCGGCACGATCGGGGTCCAGCCCAGCCACATCGCGAACCGGGGCTCCGGCGATTTTGACTGCGTTCAGGTCGGCGCGGCTGAGCCCCTGAGCCTTTAGAAACTCGGGAAAGAAGCCGCTTTCACGCACATAGACAAATTCGTTGTCCGGGAAGGCGCGGTGCTCGTCAACGATGTTGCCGAGGCCATGCCCGGACTTGGTGACGCTCTCCAGCTTCTCAAGATCGAAGTCGTTGCTCGGATTGGCGACGAGGATCGCGCTCGCGAGCCACATGCAGCCGTAGTAGTTGGCGACGACCCGCGGCGTGATCGCACTCTGGCCACCACGCAGGTACTCACGGGCGTTCCGGAGGCAGTAGGCGAGGGAGGCGGCCTTGCGTTTGATCTTGGCGTCATCGGGCGCATCCCTGAGCCCTTCCGCCTTGGTCCGCACCAGTTTGGCGGCAAGAGCCTGGCTCTCCCAGAGGGACAGCTGGGTCCAGATCCCCTCGATCGGCAGATCAGCAACGATGAGCGTCCCACGCTCAGCGGCGCCTCCAGCAGCGTTGTCGGCCTCCGGCAATTCAGACATTCCAGCCATGGCTCACCGTCGTATTTACGATTATGCGGAATTCCAGAAATCAGGTCGGCAGGTAGGGGATGACCGCTGGTTCAACCCGCAGGTCGCCCGCCGCGTTGGGCACCAGCACAGGCACCGCCGGATAGAGGGTGCCCCAGGTTGAGGTCTGCACGATCCAGGCAGCTGCGGTGGGCGACAGCCAGCCGGTGAGGGTTGTCAAATTACCGTAGCGCTGAGCCAGCGGCTGCGCGAGGATCGGTTCGTAGTGGGCGACCCGGTTGCGCAGATGCCGGAGGTCGCGCAGCTGGCCGGCGATCAGGCCGCGCTGGATACCCTTGGCCTTGAAGATGGGCCGGAGATGCTGCCACAGGTGGGTCGCGTCGTGGCCGAACAGGGAGCTCCAGAACCCGAAGGTGAGCTCAGCGACCATCTGCCCGTGGTTGGCGGGCTTCCGCTCACGCAGCAGCGTGGCACGCGCCTTGATCACGCACTCACGCTGGTAGCGGCCGGGCAGGGCGGTCGCATCGTTGAGCCAGTCCGGTCCGTAGACGGTGGTCAGCTGGGCGTCGGCCCGATTGCGCAGCGCCACCTCCAGCATGTGCAGCGGTCCATAGAGCGCGGCGGACAGCTGGACGTTGAAGGTGTAGAGCCGGAGCGCCAAGGCGTCGTCGCCATTGGCCCAGGTCCGATAGGTCGCAAAGCGGTCAGTCGAGAGGACGTCAGCGAAGTTGGGCACGCACAGCGGATTTCACTTGAATTTTTTGAACGGTTGCCCCATCTTCTAACACGTATCCCCCGGTCGGTCCCTGCCTAGCATACCGCCGGGGCAAGCTTTTTCTGGACCGTTTTCCCGCAAGGCCGCCTTGAGCAATCCGCTCGGCGGCCTTTTTGTTAGCTGCAGGCAAAAGCAACAGTTACAGCTTATAGCCTTGCCGGAAACGCTCCAGCACAGTCAAAAACAGCGCTCCGTCATGTTTTAACGTGTGGAAAGCTCCTTCCATCATCGCTTCGCCGATGGCTTCATTCGAGTATACTTCCTCGAGCAAATCGTGAGCGAGATGGGTGAGTGCTGCTAATGTGTCTGCTATGTGCCTTACGCGCTCGTCAGTCAATTGTGTCACGTGCGCCTTATCTTTCTACTATCATATGCAGAACTTAGTATGATTTATAGTAGATAGATGCACTTTCATAACATTCCTGTGCGGCACCCACGGGCGTAAAAGGACGACATCGCCAAGGCGCAAGCGCACCGGGCGAAGTACAAAAGACGCAAAAAGAGGAGGGGTGATGGCCCTGACCCGCAGCTTCAAGGACACCGTGAAGGCGCGCGCTGAGCGCGACCCGGCGTTCTGTGACGCCCTGCTGACTGAGGCGGTCGACCAGTTCCTGGCCGCGGACCTCGATACCGGCGAGGCGGTCCTCCACGACTACATCAACGCGACGATCGGCTTTGAGCGCCTGGCCGCAGAAACCGGCTCCTCGTCCATGAGCCTGATGCGCATGCTCAGCCCAACCGGTAATCCGACCGCCAGCAACCTGTTCAGCGTCCTGAGCACCGTCCAGAAGGCAGCCGGCGTGCACTTGGCTGTCGCAACCGGCCGCTGAGTCAATTTAGGATTAATAAATTCAACCTACGGCATTTAGCCCAAGCCCATTGCAAGCGCCTTACCAAGCGCTCGCACCTAAGCTAGGCTTTGCAAATGCTTTTGAAAGTCGAGACAGTTGAAGAAATTGGGCGGTTTAAGACGCTCAAGCATCAAGCTCCTCATTTCGGCAGTCTGACAGCTGTTTTTGCACGTAACGGGCTTGGAAAAAGCACGCTTTGTTCGATTATTCGCTCTGCTGCCGAGCAGGACGCTCGCCTGATTGCTGCGCGCAAACGTTTGGGCGCGACAAAGGAGCCCTCTGCGCATCTTCAATGGCATACGCACGGCGCAGTGACCTATTCAGTAGGCAAGTGGAACTCTTGTCCCGGCCCAGTACACGTTTTCGATGCTGAGTTTGTCCGTCGCAATCTCCATGTCGGTGAAAGCGTAACACGTGATAACAAGCGAAGCCTTATCCCTATTGTCCTCGGCGAAGAAGGTGTGAAGCTGGCGGACAAAATATCACAGCTCGACAGCGAACAGCGCGAACTCGCGACGAAGATTAGCGCCGTTGAGAAAACAATTAAACGATCCTGTCCCGTCGTCTCAGACATAAAGGCGTTCGTTCAGAAAAGTGTGCCAGACGATATCAATCGAATAATTGATCGCGCACGCAAATCTCTGGAACTGGCCAGAAATTCTGTAGCGGTAAAACTAAAGCAAGCGCCTTCGCCACTGCCAACGCCTGACATTGATGGCATCTGCGCTCTATCAGCTGAAACCATCGAAACCCTTAGTGCAAGAGCAGAGGCAGTCCTGCAAGATCATATAGCCACACATGCTATGGAACTACAGGGCACACGCTGGCTCAAATTTGGCCTTGAGCACATGCAGGAAGACAAATGTCCATTCTGCACGCAGGATACCTCGAAAGTTGATATTGTATCGCTCTTCAGAGGATATTTTAGCGAAGAGTATTCAGCGTTTCTGAAAAGGATTGATCTAGCTTACGATTTGTTTGCGGAGACGTACGGATCAAAGGGAGAAAAAGTCGCTGACTTTATAGCCAAAACGAGCTCAGATCTTACGTTCTGGAGCAATGTTTGTGATCTAGGTGAGATCCCAGAGTTGTCCGCACAGGATCTGCATGCGGTCCAGCATTCCGTTCAGGCGTTGGAAGTTCAGCTCGCCGCAAAGAAGGCCAACCCTCTAAGCGTTATCACGATCGACAATCTCACGGAGGTCGTTCATGGATTTGAGAAATTCAATGTTTTTCAATCGCAATTACTAAGCTGCATCGAGATAATTTCGGCAGCTAGGAGCAATATCGCGGATTTTGACGTTAAACGGACACAGGAGGTGTACGACAAAAATGACGCTCTACGCCTCAAAACGTTGCCCCCTCTCGTCACAGAAGTCGCAGATTGGACTGGCCTATACCAGCAGGCGGGCTGAAATCGAGATAGAAAAGAAAGCGGCTCAGGAGGCATTACGGACCTATACGACTGCGACCATCGCTCAGAAGCAAAACCTGCTCAACTCCCTTCTTGAAAGCTTCGGTACGAGGTTTCAAATCAGCCAAACAAAGACAAATTTTATAGGACGCGAGGCCAATGTTCACTTCTGCATATCGATCGGCGACCATCACGTTGATGTCGGAGAACGACAGGAGGACAAACCTTGCTTTACGACGGTTCTAAGCGCAGGTGACAAATCGACGTTGGCGTTTAGCTTTTTTTTTGCTTCAGGTGAGGGAGAGCGCCTCATTTTCTGACTCGACAATCATTCTTGATGACCCCTTCAGCAGTCAGGACTTGGACCGTCAGTGGGAAACGACGAGCCAAATTCGTGCACTAGCCAGGGACGCCTGCCAGGTAATCGTACTTTCCCACGATCCGCGCTTTTTAGCGTTGATTGAGAAGAACTCGCGCGACCAATGCAGCTCGTTTCAATTAAACTGCACAGATGAGGGTAGAGGAACCATCTCAAGCTGGAGCTCAGCTGATGAATTGAAAGATCTTTATGTTCGTCAGGCAGAACGCATCCGTGAATATGCGCGCTGCGGCCACTTTTTACAGGGTGTCACGGCCGAGTCTCTCATTAAAGATCTGCGGCCATTCCTGGAAGATTACATGCGCGCGAGGTTTCCCGGCCGCTTTGCTCCGCTCGTTATGCTGGACGAGATGGCGAGGCAGGTTGAGACTACCGGTAGTACAGATCCCATGTATGGGCGGGTTTCTGATCTTCGTGCTATCAATGAGTACAGTAGAGATAATATGCATGGCGGAGGCTCTATGCCTAATCCTGCTGCGTTGCGCTCGCAATGCAAAAAGGTCACCTCAATAATAGGAGCGTACTGATATCATCTATCCGGCCGTGTCCGAGCGGTGTATGGGCCTAGGAACAGATCACCACGGGCTTTGCGCAGCCGATAGGTCAACCAGCGTTGTCTCAGATGCTCCTCCCGGTCGTGCAGGATATGGCAGCGCTGGCAGAGGGCCCTGAGGTTGGCCGGCGTGTTGTTGCCCGGGTCGTGATCCAGGTGGGCACAGGCCAGATACACCTGGGTTGTATAGCGCGGCGTGTTGGCCGGTAGCGCCTCTGGCGGTGCCAGCTTCAGCTTGCGGCCTTTGCCGCTGCGCCAGGCCTGGGTGGACGCGTCCCACCAGCGCCCATCGCCCAGATGGCAGACCAGCTGGCCGTGCGGCCGGCCGCAGCCTTCGCAGCAGCCCTTGGCGCGCTCGAAGCGGATTACCTGCGAGAGCTGCACCCAGTCAATTGGGTAGAAGAAGCGGTTTTCCGGGCGGATCGGCATCGCGCTTAGCCTTTCGCTGCCTGGCTGCGCGTCCGCGCCTGGGGGAAGTAGGTGTAGAAGGTCATCCGGCTGACCCCGAGGCGCTTGGCGATCTCGGCGATCGAGATGTTGCCGGCGGCGAGCAGGGCACGCCCCACCTCCAGATCCCCCTCGGACAGCGCCTTGCGCCGGCCGCCCTTGCGGCCGCGGGCGACAGCGGCCTTGAGCCCCTCCATCGTCCGCTCGCGGTTAAGGTCGAGAAAATACTCGGCCATGGCGCCGTGCATCTGCAGGGCGAAGCGGCCGTGGGCGGTCGCGCTGTCGAACTGCTCGGTCAGGCTGCGGAAGTGGATCTCCTTCAGGCGCAGCCCGTCGATCGTGCGCATCATCTCGACGAGAGAGCGGCCGAGACGGTCGAGCTTCCAGACCACCAGCTGATCGGTCGGACGCAGGTAGGCGAGAGCGGCCTCGAACTCGGGCCGCTTGGTGCCGGCCTTGCCGCTCTTCTTCTCCTCAAAGATCTTTTCGCAGCCGGCCTTCAGCAGGGCGTCGCGCTGCAGGTCCAGGTTCTGGTCGAGGGTGGACACACGCGCGTAGCCGACAAGCATGTCAGGATAGTCTCACAAGGACGTTTTTCTGACAATAGTTTTCCTGACATATTTTCCTTACACAAACGGAGCCGTTCCAGGGTGCCGGGGAGGGGTCCGCCTCGCCTGTAAGGAAAACGATCGATTTCCGGACATATGGCACGATAGGACCAATGTCCGAGAAGGGTGGGTTCCTGCCTGTCTGCCTTGAGGCGGCGGATGCACCGAAGCGGACATGGCTATGGCGTCCTCACGCGGCCTACGGCAGGATTGTCTCTGTCTCCCTGCCCTTCAGCGCAAACCCTATCGATGATCAGCGCCACCTTCCAATCGGCGGATAGAGCGGATGCAGCCGCCATTGCCTCGCTTCATGCAAAGAGTTGGCAGGACGCCTATCGCTCCATACTAGATCCGAATTTTCTTGCTGGGCCAATCGAAGCTGATCGTCTCACACTTTGGTCCGACAGACTCGCCGATCCAGCACCGTCTTTGATCGTACAGACCGCCCGAGGCTCAGCCCATCAACTGATTGGTTTCATCGCAGCCTTTCGCGATCACGATCCGCGTTGGGGTAGCTGGGTAGATAATCTGCACGTTGCCCCAGAAATGCGAGGCCAAAAGATTGGGGAACGCCTGCTCCGCTCCATGGCGCAAAATCTTGCCTCTCAGGGCACGGATAATGGACTGTACCTATGGGTGTTTGAGGCCAATCAAGCAGGGCTGCGGTTTTACCAAAGGCTTGGCGGTAAAGTGGTAGAGCACGACACCTCGCGGATCCCCGCGGCGAGCGGGAAGACCATCTTGCGAGTTCATTGGCCTACCCTGTCAGCCTTGGCTTGAAATCAGCGACAGGTAGCATCGTAGCCAACCCATTCGAGCGACCACGAACGGCCGCTATTGAGGGCCCCAAATACCGTTCATTTCGACTGGTTTGGGTCGTCAGCGGACAGGGTCGGCCTGAAAAGGCTCCGCTCCGGAGGGTTCCCCTTTCGGCCGGTGGCAGGCGCACGCCGCGGCTTTCTCGTCGGCGCGGCCCCACATCGGCGCTTCGCAAGTGAGGAGCTGTGTTAGCAGATGCGCCAGGGGCGCCGCTTGATAAGGCTTCTGAAGCACCGGGGCTGACCGATACGCTTCCTCCAACCCCTGCGTGCCGTAGCCGGTCGCGAACAGGAACGGCGTGCAGCGCTCTAACAGCAGGTCGGCTACCGGATAGCTGCGGGCGTCGCCCAGGTTGACGTCCAGCACGGCCAAGTCGAAGTTCCCCGTGCGGACATGATCCACGGCCTTGTCGAGGCGCATGGCCACCACGACCTCGCAGCCGAGGTCGAGCAGCATGTCCTCCGCGAGCATGGCCACGAGGCTCTCGTCCTCGACCAGCAGAACGCGGCGCCCTTCCAGCAAACTCATCGGGCAGGGTGCCCTTCCAGTGTCTCCTGGCCGACCCAGCCGAGCTGGGTCAATGGGATCTCCAGCCGGCAGACGACACCGTTCGGCGCGTATGTGATCGCCGCGTTGCCGTCGAACTCCATCGGAAGCTGCCGCTCGATAAGCCGGGAGCCGAAGCCTCTGCGTGTTGGCGGAGTGACCGGCGGGCCACCGCGCTCCTCCCATGCGAGATCTAGCTGCTCGCGGCCATCGTCCAAGGCCTGCAGGGACCACGTCACCGCGACCCGCCCCTCAGGGACCGACAGAGCCCCGTATTTGGCGGCGTTGGTCATCAGCTCGTGCAGCGCCATGGCCAGAGTTACAGCGACCTTGGGGTGCAGGCGTGCATCCGGTCCGTTTAGCACGAAGCGGTTAACGTCGACCTCTGCCAGAAGGTGCGGTGCAAGCGCGCGCTCAACCACGCTGCGCAGGCTGGCACTCTCCCAGTTGTCCTCGACGAGCACGTTATGGGCGGTCGACAGCGCAGCCATGCGGGCGTCGAACACAGCCCGCGCGGCTTGGTCGGTCTGGCCGCGGAACGTCTGCGCGGCGATCGATTGGACCGTGGCCAGCGTGTTTTTCACCCGGTGGTTCAGCTCGTTGATCAGCAGGCGTTGGCGCTCGGCCGCGGCCTTTTCCTCGCTGATGTCGCGGACCTCGATGATCGTGCCGATGATGTTGGCCGCATCGTCCCGGATCGGGCTGGCCGTGAAGCCGACCGGATAAAAATGCCCGTCCTTGTGGACGAAAACCTCCTCGCCACGCTCCTGGTTGTTCTCCGGGAAGGCGCGATCGATCGCGCATTCCGCCAGCGGGAACGGCCGGCCGTCCGGGTAGGTGTGGTGCACGATGTCGTGCAGCGGGCAGTCGCGCTCCAGAACCTCGTTAAGCGTCCAGCCGGTCAGCTGCTCGGCGGCGCGGTTCATGTAGATGCAGTGCTGCCGGTCATCCATCAGGAAGATGGAGACCGAGGCGTTGTTAAGCACGGCATTGAGGCGCCGCTCGGTCTCGAATAGTTGGCCGGCGCCGGGCCTGAGACTCACGAGAGGTGTATTGGCGGCGGGAACAGATTGCAGCGGCTGCCGAGTATGCGGCACTGATACGACCCTTCACAGCGGGGGTGTCAAAAAGGACGGGGCCCAACGAACCGTCGGGATCGTGCATCTCGCATGCCGCGTTGTGGCAGGCGCCACAAGGCCGAGCCTGCCAATGCGCTGACGGGAGGGTTGTTCCATAGCCCAAACACAGTGGCTTTACGCGAGGCTTGGATGTTGGCGGTCGGTCGTCTATTTGCCGGCCCGACCCGGCCTCCAGACCGTCATTGCGTGTAATGATTTCCAAAACCCAACGATTGAGTCTTCGTGTCGCAATCATCGCCGCGGAGGCCCGGGCGGGGGCTCACACGGCCCTGCTGATGGATAGGATCCTACACGGACAGGATACTGACGAAACCGAGCAGGTCCTGTGTCGCGAAATGGACGTCCTGGCGGCGTTGCGTACCCACGCAAAAGCGCGGAACAAGGATGAGCCATCGCCGTAAGAGGTTCATTCCTACGGCTACTGATCTGTACCTTCCCTCAGCAGACCCGACCGCATTGCAGCGGGTCCGCTATGGGCACTTAGTTGGGATTGTCGCGGCGTCTGGTTTGGGTCGATCTCCGACAGCCTTGGTCGAGAGGCTGCACGGACTCATGGGAGGGACAGGCGCAGCACCACGCTGACGGGCCGAGAGGTGGAAATCCCTTTCCGTCCCTTTTATCCTAGAGTCGTGCGACCTCATCGTCGGAGACAACGTTGAAGCCAGGAGGCTCCATGACACGGGCTGGGAACGATGCACGGCTGTCCCTCGACTATGTGTCCGTCGAGGATCTGAACGCAGCTCTACGCGTGTTCCGCCGGCTGCCGTTGGAGCTGCTGGGCTTTCTGGTCCTGTTGCCGATCGTCCTCATCGGACTGTCTCGGCTCGGTACGGCCCTCAATCCACCCTACGGTCTTTACATCTTCGGGTGGGATCTCGTGACCTGGGGCCTGCTCCTGATGCTCGCCCTGCTGTTCGGCCTGCTCTGGTGGCGGGGACGACAGGTCGGGCGCCTCTTGAACGACCGGGACATCCTCGCTTCGCCAGTGATGAGCCTGCTGTCGGTGCCCGGTATCTTGGCCCGGCGAGCCCAGACACTCGGCATGGAATGGACCGGCTTCTACGGACCGCTCCGTCCAACACGGAAGTGAACCAGCGCCAGCACTGACCGGGTCCACGCCTATGGGCACGGATTGGGACCGGTCGACGTGGTTTCCGTGTGGCCCGCCGCCTCCGCGAGCCGCACCGGTATGATCCGCACCAGACCGCGCCAGACCACGACGATCAGACCGAGGCAGACGAGCCACGACAGCAGCCAAATTTCGTATAGATCGGCCTCCATCGCGAATTCCCCATCGAGTCCGAGCCACACAGCGAGCCTGTGTGGAAACGGCAGGCCCGACATGAGCGCCAGGCGCAAGGCAGGAACCGACAGGAGCGACGCTCCAAAGATGAGCGCGGCAGCGCGGTACAGTGGTCGGGCCGCGCCGTTGAGGGTGCCCACGAGGCCACCGAGCAAGGCCGCACCGGCCCAGAACGCGAAGGGCTGTGAGGTCGGGTCATGCGCTGGGCCGACCTCCGGCCCGCCGGGTAGGCGAGGAAAGAGGATGAAGAACGGGGCGAGACCGAGGCCGATGAGCAACGCGAGGGGAGGCGCGTGGAGCAGACGCCTCACTCGGCGGCTGACGGGCTCGTTCACCGGCCGTCCCGCGCCGCGCTCAGCCACTTTCGCCGTCCGCTCTGTCGAGGGCCTTCAGGACCGCTGGATCCTTTCCGTAGCGGCGGCGCAAGCGTGCCTCGTCCGCGTCGATGGCGTCGCAGCGCAGCGCCTTCGCCGCGGCGGCGATCTCCCGACCGCGAGCCTCGTCGTAGGCGTCCTCGCCACCCCAGTGATTGCAGCCTCTTCGCCGCGTCACGTAGGCCTGAGCGTCGGCCGGGAGCCTCGGCGCGGCTCCGGCCGGCTTCACCGGTGCGGCCGACAGCGGCTGAGCCATGAGGGCAGCGGCCGCAAAGGCGACAGAAGCGACGCTTCGCGCATGGGCGGACGGTCGTCCTGGCATGTCATCCCTCTTCTTGCTGGGCTGTTCCTGCGTGTGCGCCACCGTGACAAAGCGCTGCGCGATGCGGATAGCATCGTCTTCTTCCCTGCGCGCGTCCCCGTGGCCAGCACCCGCGCCGTCGAGGCGACCGGCCCGGTTCGGTGGCGCCCGACGCCGCGGCGGCATCCACCATCTCATCCGTTCCATCACCCCGCGCCCGATGTCCGGGCCGGCATACCAGAGGGAAATCGACCGCATGCTCTCACGCCGCGACGCGCTCGCTTCCGCCACGCTCCTGCTCTGCGTGTCGGCCGCTTGGGCCGAACCGACACTGGGGCTGGCCGAGCGCCGGGCGATCGCCGCCTATCGTGAAGGCCGCTTCCCGGCGCAGGAAAAGGCGGTTCAGGAGGCGGCAGGCTTCCCCGTGCCGGTCGAGGTGGCGTGGGATCAGCTCACCATCCCGGGTGACGCGCCGTACTACGCGGATCCGGGCTACTTCGAGACGACGATCTTCGAACCGCTGGCGGCGGGTTTGCGGGACGTGACCAAGGACCAGATGGGCCGTGATGCCCTGCGGGCGAAGCTTAAAACGGTTCGCATCCGTTATGACGAGAAGACCGCCCCAGCCTCGGCCTACCAAAACGGCCTGAAGTTCGAGGGCGGCGTGCTCGACGTGAACTGGCGCCCCTTCGCGAACGTGGCCGACTTCAAGGACCGGGTCGAGGCTGTGGTCAAGGTTCTGGAGAAGAACCTGTGAAGCTCTGGACTTGGGTCAAGCGCGGCAGCACTGTGAGCTTGCTTGCTCTGACGTTTGCCCAGGGCGGCGGCGCGGCGGCAGAGACTGCACCGCGATCGGGTCGTTACGGCAGCCTCGTCCTCGCGGTGCGGGGCAGCAGCGTATCGGGCGTCTTCGCGGACGTGCGCGGCGGGATCAACGGCATGCCGTCCTTCAGCTGCATCTTCCTCCTACGCGGCACGCTGTCCGGCCCCCGCGCGGCGCTCGAGACTTGGTACCCAGGCGAGGCTGAGCGCATCGCCGGCACCCTCACCTTCACGGCGGAGGGGGCCGAGCTGAGACTGGTGGAAGACCATGGCGGCTGCTCGATGACGACGGGCGGCATGGTAGACAAGCCCTACACCCTGCCGCGGGAGGTGCAGGCAGGAGAGGCGCGACCTGAGAACTGGCGCGGTGTCGGACTGGTGACCGCTCGACGCGCCGCTCTCCGGACCGAGCTCGGCCAAGCCCCGAGACGGACCCCTTATCTTGTGGCGGACGACGCGGTTGTGGTGCTGGAGCGCCGGGAGGGCTGGGTGCGGGCGCTCTACCAAGGCGGCAAGGCGCCCGTTGTAGGGTGGCTCCCGGCGACGGACCTAGCCGTCGAGGAGCCGTGACATGTTTCGTCGACCTCTCTCGCCGACGCGGCTTGTCCGGGCGGCGGTGCTCGGCGCGGCCCTTCTGAGCACCTCAACTGCCGCGGAAGCGCGACGCGCCGCGCTTCGGGCAGACGTCGAGGGTTACGCGATGGCTGCCTGTCTGACCCGGCAGGACGTACCGTACCTGCGCGAGCAGGGCCATCTGTGGGGCAATGCGATCTTGCAGCGCGGGCACGGATCAGTGGAGGATTGGACCACACTCGCCGACGCCGTCGGCGCAGCAGCCGCGCGGCAGACCATGTCCATGGCTCGAGGCGACGGAGCAGTTCATGACGCGCTGAAACCGATGCCGCTGCTGTTCTGTCACGAACTCGTCCGCAGCCCAGCGGTCCGCGCCGCCAAGGTTCGGGCGATGCGGCACTTGGCACCGGATTACCGATAGACCGACCGTCCCGACCGACGATCCCACAGGCGAGCGGACGGCAGAAGCGATCCGTGAAGGCTTGGATCATGGTCGTGCGCCCACCCCGTGAGCGGCCGATGGCTCGGCTCTGCTCCCCTTTTTGCCCCTCAGGCGCAGCATTGGGCCTTCGGCGGCGGAGTCGCATAGCACCTGGGAAGTGGTCCGCCCGCTCGGGTGAACGTCCCGAACGACCTGACCTTGCCCCCTTGGCTGCCCGGGGCACGAAGCCAATTGTAGATGGTCGCGTTCGGCCCGGTGAGGGCCCGCGGTCCGTCCGTCTGAACGTTCGCTTACGGCGGAAGCGTGGAAGCCTACGGCCCGGATTTGAGGCGAAGGTGTCTTGTGTGGATGGCTCCCGCATTGCAAGTGGCGAATTGAGCTACTGACGCGTGGGTCGGGTGCAGTCTTGTGTCCGGCCTGTCGATGCAGTCGTTCATGTTGACCGCTGGCCCTGATGGTATCCGCGAGCTGGGTCCCACTCTGCTTTGCGGGCTGTGACGCCCTGGACATCGGGCGGGGTGTCCCGGCTCCCGGTCTGACCGGTTCGCCATCAACTCTCATCGTCCTCGCAACCTGGAAAAGTCTCCTTGCCGTGCTGTCAGGCGGCCGCGGCCAGGGGTGCGCGGTAGGTGCCGCCGCGGGTCATGATCGCCCAGGCGACCCGCGCCGTGCGATTGGCCGCCGCAACGGTCACCACGCGCACCGGCTTGCGCTGCAGCAGTGCCGGCAGCCGCGGGTCGACCGAGGTCGGCGTCGCCTTCGCACGCCGGATCAGAGAGGTCATGCCGACCACGAGCAGGCGACGCAGGTAGCGGTCGCCCATGCGTGAGATCCGGCCCAGGCGCTCCTTGCCGCCACTGCAGTTCTGCAGCGGTGTCAGGCCCAACGAGGCCGCGAACTGCCGACCGGAGCGGAAGCGTTCGGGCTCGCTCACCGAGGCGGCCAACGCGGTTGCCGACACGATGCCGACACCCGGGATCGTCGCCAGGCGCTGCGACAGGTCGCTGTCCCGATGCCAGGCCAGCAACTCCTTCTCCAGTCGGGTCAGCTGGATCTGCAAGGCACCGATCTGATCGGCCAGCCCGGTCACCACGCGCTGGGCCAAGGGTGGCACCTCGGCCGCGTCTCCGGCTGAGAGCCGGGCCGCCAGTTCGAGCGCATGGCGCAGGCCCCGCGCCATCTCGATCCCGAACTCAGCAAGCAGGCCGCGGATCATGTTCACCAGCTGCGTGGCGTTGCTTGACCAGCAGGTTGCGTGTCCGGTGCAGAGCCAGCGCCGCCTGCTGCTCGATCGACTTCACCGGCACGAACCGCATGCTCGGGCGCGTCACCGCCTCGCAGATGGCAGCGGCGTCGTGCGCATCGGTCTTGCCACGCTTGACGTACGGCTTCACGTAAGCCGGCGGCATCAGCCGCACGTCGTGGCCCAAGCTCATGAGCTCCCGGGCCCAGTGGTGCGCCGTGCCGCACGCCTCCATGCCGACCAGGCATCGCGGCAGCCTGGCGAAGAACGGCACGACCTGCGCCCGCCTCAGAGCCTTGCGAACGACGACGTGCCCAGCTGCGTCGACGGCGTGGACCTGGAAGATGCTCTTGGCCAGATCGATGCCGACGGTGGTGATCTCCATGGGGATGGCTCCTGCATGAGCGTGGCTGCTGCTTCGGCAGCGACCACATCTTGGCACCGAGATGCCGTCAGTCGGAGCGGGAGCCATCCACCCCATCTGCTTTTGCGACGCAAGCGAATGGAGGCAAATGGCAAAGTTGGGTCACAAGCGGAATGGCGATTTCGGTCCGGGAGGCTGATAGTGCCTTCTACGGGTAGAAGCGGTGAAGGCCCCCCGTTCGTACAAGCCAGAAAGTGCCGTTCTCACTGGCACACTCGAGCTCGACGAACCGTCAGGTCACCTGACGCTCGATTAAAACTTCTCATCGTACCACCAGACAGCCTCAAGGCTTCTTCGAGGTTGCATCGTGCTGCAAGGGCGATGCTCAGCGCGTGCGATGCTCCTGCGAGATCGAGTTGGCTAAGGGTAAGCCCGTCGCCCTCATCGGCCTTCTGCAGCGCCTCGATCAGTGCCACTTTGTCGTCGGTCATCGGGGTTCTCTCGGCTCAGGTTGCAGTCCGCAAACTCCATCTTAGCCGCCGACCCCGATGGCCACCCCAATCCCCGCCCAAACGGGCCCGGAAATTACATCTCGTCCAAGGACGCTGCCCAGAAATCTCAACATTAATCGGTTCATGAAACAGCAATGAATACAATTCCAATGATCGATAAATGGTCTGTGCAACTTCGCCACAAGAATCCTTGCTCCGTACCCCTGCGTGCTCTGATTGTCGACGATAGCCCGGCCAATTTAGATCAGCTCAAGCGGTTGATTGAGAAGGAGTCATCGCTGATCTGCATCGGTCTCACCGAACCGGTACGGGCCCTTGATATGGCCGAAGCAGAACAATTTGATCTCGTCCTTGTCGATTATTCTATGCCTGTGTTGGACGGCATCGCGCTTACACGACACCTGCGTGCCCTGTCCGGCTACGAACGACTCCCGATCGTGATGATTACCGCAAACGTTGATGAGCAGGTACGATTGCAGGCGCTTGAGGCGGGGGCCACGGACTTCTTGCCTAAATCCTCCAAAGCTGCCGAGACCAAAGCGCGCCTGCGCAACATGATCAGCCTCGCGACCGCATTTCGCCAGTTGAACGACCAAGCGGCATGGCTTGCACGAGAGGTAGAGATCGCCACCAGCAAGCTGCTTCAGCGTGAAGAAGAAATTATCTTTCGTCTGTCTCTCGCTGTGGAGTACCGGGACAACGATACAGGTGGCCATACATTCCGCGTGGCTCGCTACAGCGAGATTTTGGCCGAAACATTAGGCCTATCACCTGCGGCCTGCCGCTCGATCTTTCTGGCCGCCCCGCTGCATGATGTCGGCAAAGTCGCCATTCCCGACGCGGTCCTACTTAAGCCTAGCCGGCTCGAACCAGAAGAGTTTGAAGTCATCCGAACCCATGCCGTCATCGGTGAGCGAATCCTCGGCGGAAGTAGCAGCGATCTGATCAAGCTCGCATCCGAGATTGCCGGCTCTCACCACGAGCGTTGGGACGGCAAGGGTTACCCGGCCGGGCTGGCGGGCCGTCTGATCCCACTTGCCGCGCGCATCGTAGCTATCGCAGACGTCTTCGATGCACTCACGACTGCAAGACCATACAAGACCGCGATGACCCATGAGGAGGCTTTCGCCTATCTTCAGAAAGAGCGCGGCGCGCACTTCGATCCTGCCTGTGTCGACGCATTCCTCGCAGCGCGTGCTAAGATCCTGGAAGCCAAAAGCAGAAGCATCCAGATGGAGGTCAGTGGCGTTTTGAGTGCGCTGACCGTCACTCAAGCCGGCTGACACGTATCGCTTTTCATACCCGGAAGAGCGCTTCTCTTATACGCTCGGTCACGTTAGCAAGATCGTCATGCGACTGTGGTCGAGCCGAAGCGCCGGATCTCGAGGTGCATCTGCTCGAGCGGCAGGACCTTGGCGGCCGCGCCGCGGTCGATCGCCTCCTTGGGCATGCCGAACACGACGCAGCTCGCCTCGTCCTGCGCGACGGTCTGGGCCCCGACCCGGCGCATCTCCAGCAGACCGTTGGCGCCGTCGTCGCCCATGCCGGTCATCAGGATGCCGAGGGCGTTCGCGCCGGCCGCCCGGGCGGCCGACCGGAACAGGACGTCGACCGACGGCCGATGGCGCGCGACGAGGGGCCCGTCCTTCACCGACACCGCGTAGCTGGCTCCGCGGCGCTCGACCATGAGGTGCCGCCCGCCCGGAGCGATCAGGGCGCGGCCGCGGAGCACAAGGTCGCCGTCCTCCGCCTCCTTGACGGCGATCGCGCAGAGCCCGTTCAGGCGCTTGGCGAACGCCGCCGTGAAATGCTCCGGCATGTGCTGCACGATGACGAGGCCGGGGGACTCGGCGGGCAGCACCTCGAGCACGTCGCGCAGGGCTTCCGTCCCGCCCGTCGACGCGCCGATGCAGACGATCCGGTCGGTCTCGACCACGACGCGTCCGGGCACGGGCGGCGGCAGGACGACATCGGCCGAGAGCTTCGCTTCGACGAGCTGTCGCGGCGGCCGGCTGCCGCGCAGCTTGGCCCGGGCGGCCGCACGCACCGCGTCGCAGACCCGCACCGTGGATTCGAGCAGGAACTGGCGGGTGTCGACCCGCGGCTTCGGCAGTACGTCGACGGCGCCCGCCTCCAGCACCTCGAACAGGATCCGGGAACCCGCCTCGGTCAGGGTCGAGCAGACGATCACCGGGAGCGGCTTCTGCGCCATGATCTTTCGCAGGAAGGTCAGGCCGTCCATGCGCGGCATTTCGAGATCGAGGATGATGACGTCCGGGATCTCCTCCTGGATCCGGCGCGCGGCGATGAACGGATCGGCCGCGGTACCCAGGATTTCGATGTCGGGCGCCGTCTCCAGGATGCCGCACAGGGTCTGGCGGACGGAGGCCGAGTCGTCGACGATGAGGACGCGGATCGGTCTCGACGCACTCACCGGCCGGAATCCCTCAGCTTGCTGAAGACGGTCGGGGACATCTGGTCGAGGCCCGCCACGCCGACGCCCGCCATCGATTCGGAATGGCCGACGATCAGGTAGCCGCCGGGGCGCAGATGCGCGGCGAGGCGCGCGACCACGGCCTTCTGGGTCGGCTTGTCGAAGTAGATCAGCACGTTGCGGCAGAAGACGAGGTCGACGTCCCGGTCGATCGGGTAGGCCTCGTCCATCAGGTTGAGCCGCTGGAAACGCACCCGGGCGCGCAGCTCCGGCACGATCCGCCCCTCGCGCCGGGCCCGGTCGCGCGCGACCATCACGTAGCGCCGCCGCAGGTCCGGCGGCACGGCGGCCAGCATCTCCTCCGGGTAGATCGCCGTGCGGGCACGGTCGAGCACCTCCGAGGAGATGTCGGTCCCGAGGATCGCGTAGCGGAACCGGTCGCCGGCCATGTCCTGCAGGACCATCGCCAGGGTGTAGGCCTCGGCCCCCGTCGAGGCCGCCGCGCTCCAGACCTTGAGCAGCGGCCGGTCGCCGCGCGCCGCCAGCCGCGGGACGATCGTCGCGCGCAGCAGATCGAAATGCGCGGGCTCGCGGAAGAAGTCGGTCTTGTTCGTCGTCACGCAGTCGACGAGGTGCGGGAACTCGTCCGCGAGATGGCCGGCCTCGAACAGGTGGCGGCCATAGGCCTCCAGGGTCGGGAGATCGAGGGCGCGCATGCGCCTGCGCAGCCGGCCCTCGACCATGGTGCGCTTGGCCGGCGGCAGCTGGATGCCGGCATGTTGCTGGACGAGGTCGGCGACCGAGCGGAAATGCCGGTCGCTCAGGTGACCCGGATCGGCCTCCATGGTGGCGGATCCCTCAGGCGGCCTGCGGGGTCGCGACCAGGGCCGGGCCGTCGCCGTCCATGAGCGCGACGAGGTCGAACACCACCACGAACGCCTCGCCGCGGCGGCCGATCCCCGCGATGTAGCGCGCGTTCCACCGCCCGCCGACCTCGGGCGCCCCCTCCATCTCGGCCCGGTCGAGCTCGGTCACCTCGATCACCCGGTCGGCCACGAACCCGACCCGAAGCGCCCGGCCCGGCATCGGCACGTTGAGCAGGATGATCCGCGTCGCCGGCGTGCGCGCCACGGGCGGCAGGCCGAGCTTGGTCCGCAGGTCCACCACTGGGTAGCTCTGCCCGCGCACGTCGATCATGCCGAGCAGGAAGGCCGGCGCCTGCGGCAGCGCGGCCGGCACCCGATAGTCGAGGATCTCGTGGACGTGCTCGACGTCGATCCCGAAGATCTCGGAACCGAGGCCGAGGGTCAGGTACTGCCACATACTGGACATGCAGGGTCTCCGGATGGATCGCGGCGGCTCGGGCTCGGGCTCGCCGGCGGCCCGGCCGGATCCGCGCGGCGACAGGCGCTGCGCGGATCCGGGCTTCGGGCGGCGGGTCAGGCGACGCGGGTGAAGGCGGCGTCCTGCGCGTCGCCCTCGCCCATGTCGAGGGCGAAGCCGCCGCCCGCCGCCGGGCCGCGCCCGCCCGCCCGCTTCGGGCTCGGCGAGCGGATCGCCGCCGAGGAAGCGCCCGAGGCCGTGCCCATCCGCGCCGCGGTCGCGCGCAGGCGCGTCACCGCCTGGTCGACGCCGGCCAGGGGGACACCCGCCAGGGGCGCGCCCGGCGCAGACGCCTCGGCGAGGCGGAAGTAGGCGATCGTCGCCTGCAGCTTCTCGGCCTGGGTGGCCAGCTCCTCGGAGGTGGCCGAGACCTGCTCGGAGGCGCTGGCGTTCTGCTGGGTCACCTTGTCGAGCTGCTGGATCGCCTGGTTGATCTGGCCCGAGCCGACATCCTGCTCGCGGCAGGCGGCGGTGATCTCCTCGACCAGGCCGGCGGTCTTCTTGATGTCGGGCACGAGCTTGCCGAGCATGTCGCCGGCTTGCTGGGCGGCCTTGACGGTGTCGGCCGAGAGCGTACCGATCTCGGCCGCGGCTGCCTGGCTGCGCTCGGCGAGCTTGCGCACCTCGCTGGCCACCACCGCGAAGCCGCGGCCATGCTCGCCGGCCCGGGCCGCCTCGACGGCGGCGTTGAGCGCCAGCAGGTCGGTCTGGCGGGCGATCTCCTGCACGATGGTGATCTTCTGGGCGATGGTCTGCATGGCCTCGACCGCCCGGCCGACGGCGATGCCGCTGGCCTCCGCGTCCTGGGCCGACTGCCGGGCGATCGTCTCGGTCTGGCTGGCGTTCTCGGCGTTCTGCTTCACGTTGGCCGCCATCTCTTCCATCGACGCCGAAGCTTCCTCGGTCGAGGCCGCCTGCTGGGTCGAGCCCTGCGACAGCTGCTCGGCCGACGCCGACAGCTCCTGTGAGCCCGCAGACACGTTGCTCGCGGCGTTGACCACCTGGCCGACCACCTCGCGCAGCTTCACGTTCATCGCCTGGATCGCCTGCAGGAGGTCGGACACCTCGTCGCGACCGGTCACGGCCACGTCCCGGGTCAGGTCGCCGGCGGCCACGCTCTGGGCGGCGGAGACCGCCTTTGACAGGCCGCGGGAGATCGTGATCGCCATCCAGAGCGCCATGGCGATGCCGAGAACAACGGCACCGGTCACGACGGCGATCATGATCGTGCGGGTCGACTCGAAGGCGGTCTGGGTGCTCTGCACGAAGCCGTTCGCTACGCTCTCCTCGTAGGTGCGCAGCTTGGCCACGTCCTCGACCACCGCCTTGCGGGCGTCGGTGAACGGGCCGACGTAATACTGGAGTGCCTTGGCGTCCGTGTTCGCCAGTCCGAAGGCGAAGACTTTCTCGGCCGAGGGCGTCCAGGCCTTCACGGCGGCGTTAAGCGCGTTGACGGCATCGATCAGCACGGTTCCGCGCGACGTCTCGGTGAACTTGGCGAGATCGCGCTCGAGCACCCTCAAGGTTTCCTTGAACTCGCCGGCGATCTTCGCGAGCAGCGCGTCGTCTGTGATCACGATCTCGCGGTAGATCTCGCCGCGCAGACGGACCATCTTGAGTTCGATGACGTTGATCTGAGTCCGGCCCTCGATCGAGAGGTCGGGGCGCGCCTTGATGTCATCGATCCTGGCCATTACCGCCGTGAAGGCAGTCAGCTGCTCGCCGGTGGCAAGTGCGTTGGCGGTGTTGTTGCCGTTCTGGACGGCGAACTCCATGCCTTTGGTCACCGCCTCGCTGAGCTTCGACCAGTCATCACGCAAGGGCTGAATGCGGGCGCGATCATCCGGCGGCACAAGATCGGTGTAGTCTTTCAGGACGGCCTGGAACTTGGCGTCGTGCGCCCGGAAATCGGCGAACAGCTTCTCGCGGGCCGCGTTGGTCGGTTCCAGCATCGACCGCGCGAACATGCGCGCGGCATCGAAGGACATCGACTCGAAGCGCAGGACGCGCTGGACCTGGGTGAACGGACGGGCCGCGAAGGCCTGCATCCGATCGTTGGAACCGCTCAGGCTCGATACGGCGAGGTAGCCGGCACCGCCCAGGAGCAGCAGGACCACCCCGAAGGCGATCCCGAGCTTGGCCTTGATTGTAAAACGCATCGTACTCCCCCTACACATGCACAGGATTTCGAAAGGACTGCAACAGGGTCTCGACAGGACCGCGACAGGACTTCAGTTGAGGATCTGCTCGAGTTCGGGGACGATGATGAACTCGTCTCCCGCCTTGACGATCGCGCGGATGTACTCGGGCCGCCACGTCGTCCCGACCGGCGGCACCGGCCTCGCAGTCGGCCGGGTCGACCTCGGTGACCGCGAACACCTTGTCGGCCACCAGCGCGACCACGACCGGATCGCCCCCCACTGCAACCTCCAGGACCAGGAAGCGCGTGTCCGGGCTGTCCGCCGCCGCCGGCATCCCGAACCGCGCGCGGATGTCGGCCAGCGGCACGACGTTGCCGCGCACGTTCACGATCCGGTCGATATGCGGCCGCGCCCCCGCCACCCGCGTCGCCGGGATCGGATCGATGATCTCGCGCACCATCCCGGCATCCAGCGCGAAGCTCTCCGTGCCGATCCGGAACATCACCACCTGCTGGCCGCCCCGCGACCCCGCCTGCGGTCCGGTTCCGAGAGAACCGCTCGTCACGCCGTCGCTCATCACGCCACCTCCTGATACGCGCGCGCGCCCTCGCCGCCGCCGCCGCCCACGAGCCGGCCGACATCGATGATCAGCGCCGCCGTGCCGTCGCCCAGGATCGTCGCCCCCGAGAACGTCGCCACGTCCGCGTGCAGCTTCGACAGCGACTTGATCACCGTCTGGTGGTTGCCGATGATCTGGTCCGCCACCAGCCCGACCCGGGCCTCGCCCGCCGCGACGATGATCACCTTCTGGTGCAGCTCCGGCTCGCCCGCGGCCCGAACAGGCTGCGCAGCCGCAGGAACGGCACCAGCGCGCCCCGGATGTTCAGGAAGTCCCGCCCGCGCCCGCCGCGCTCGCCGGCGGGCAGCTCGACGCATTCCTCCACCGCCGCCAGGGGGATGACGTAGCGCCCCTCCCCCACCCGGATCAGCAATCCCTCGATGATCGCCAGCGTCAGCGGCAGGCGCAGGGCGACCGTCGTGCCGCCCCCCGGCTCGGTCGCGATGTCGATCGTGCCGCGCAGGCTCTCGATCGTCTTCTTGACCACGTCCATGCCGACCCCGCGCCCCGACAGCGCCGAGATCGTCGCCGCGGTCGAGAAGCCCGGCGCGAACAGGAACTGGTAGATCTGCTGGTCGGTGAGCACCGCGCCGGGCGCGCACAGGCCCTTCTCCTCGGCCTTGGCGCGGATGCGTGCCGCGTCGAGCCCGGCGCCGTCGTCGCGCACGCTCACCAGCACCTGGGCGCCGACATGCTCGGCGGTCAGCGTGATACGCCCGGTCGCGGCCTTGGCGGCGGCGGCCCGGCGCCCGGGTGCCTCGATGCCGTGGTCGATGGCGTTGCGGATCAGGTGGACGAGCGGGTCGGCCAGCCGCTCGATCACGGTCTTGTCGAGTTCGGTGTCCTCGCCGCCGGTGACGAACTCCACCGGCTTGCCGAGATCGCGCGAGAGATCGTGGATCAGGCGGCGGAAACGGCCGAACAGCGCGCCGATGGCGACCATGCGGATGCTCATCGTGGTGTCGCGCAGCCGCGCCGACAGGCGCTCGATCTCCTCCGCGATGCCCTTGAGGCCGGGATCGGCGCTCAGGCCGGCGAGCTGGCTCAGCCGGGCCTGGGCGATGACCAGCTCGCCGACCCGGTCCATCAGCTCGTCGAGCCGCTCCGCCTCGACCCGCACGCTGCTGGCCGGCCGCTCCTCGGCCCGCCGCGCCGCCGCCGCCGCCCGGGCATCGGACCCGGCGGCGACCGGCGCGGCGGACGGAGTGACGGGCGGCGCGGCCGGGGGCACCGGTGCCGCCGCGACCGGCGCGGGGGCGAGGACCTCGGCCGGCTCCGGCGGGGCGGCGTCCGGCAGCGCCAGGCCTGCCGGCTCCAGGGTCAGGACCATCTCGTCGCGCACGAACAGGAACACGTCCTCGATTGCCGCGCGGGTCGCGGGCCCGCGCAGGGTCACGTCCCAGCCGAGGACGAGGCTCTCGGGATCGAGGCCGGGGAGTTCGGGCAGGGCGTCGAGGCGCGGCACGACCGTGCAGGGGCCGAGGTCGCGCAGCTCGTCGAGGAGCGCGAGCGGGTTGGTGCCGTTGCGCAGGACGTCCGGGGCGAAGGCGATGCCGATCCGCCAGCCGTCCCCGGCGGGCTGGACGGCCGCGGCCGCGACGGCCGGGGGAGCGGATGCCGCGGGGACGCCGTCGGCGGCGGCGGTGGCGGCTGTGCCGAGGAGCTGCTCGAGCTCGGCCAGGATGGCCTCGCCGATGATCGGGGCGGTGGCCTCGGGCTCCTCGATGAGGCCGCGGATGTAGTCCTTGGCGGAGAGCGAGACGTTGACGAGGTCGCGGCCGACCGGGACCTCGCCGCGGCGGACGCGGTCGAAGGCGGTCTCGAAGTCGTGGGTGAAGGCGGCGACCTGCTCGAAGCCGAACATGGCGCCCGAGCCCTTGATCGTGTGCAGGGCGCGGAAGGCGGTGTCGACCAGGGCCCGGTCCTCGGGCCGGTCGCCCAGGTCGAGCAGCGTCGCCTCCAGGCAGGCGAGCAGTTCGGCGGCCTCGGTGCGGAAGATCTCCGCCGGATCCAGAGCAGTCATGGAACGATCGGACCCCCGAACACAGGACGCAGATATAGAACAGACCGCCCGGTCCTGAGCGATAATGGATGCTTCAGTACCGGGCGCGGGCAATATTCTTTGCGATCAGACAATCGACTGGACCATCATGGTCCGCGACGTCCGCGCGATGACAGAAAGTGATAAGCAGCGCACGCCTGACATCGTCGTTTATGTAAAATCCGAATAGAAATTTTTGATTAACAAGCGGGCTTAATCTCTTAACGAACAGTATAAATACCTAAGTATTGGATTATTAGATTGTTGGATACCTCGATCGTGTGAGCCGCGGATCACAGGATCTCGGGGGCGCTGTCCGGCGCGGCTCCGCACAGCACAGCGCATCGACCTGCATCGACGCACACCGCGCTCCGCAGCCGCACGGATGCAGCCCACTGCAGCCCTGCGCGGGAAGCGGCGAGTGGATCGGCTCGGGAGAGGAATTGAGACCGGGCCGTTCGCGGAAGGCCCAGCCACAGTGCGACTGCTGATCGGGCCCGAACGGGCTGCCCGTAGACCGCGCCCGCGCGCTCAGAACAGGTCGATGCCGTCCAGATCGTCGGCGGCCGCGGCGTCGCCGGCCAGTTTCTCCGTGGCCGGGGCACCGCCGAGCAGCCGCTCCGTCAGACGCGCCCGGACCTCACCCAGCGTGCAGCCGGCGATCGCCGCCGCGATCCAGGCCGGGTCGGCCGCATCGCCCTGCGCCGCGCCGCGTTCCGCGCTGTCGGCGGAGAGCCGGCCAAGTTCCGCGCCGGCCGAGCGCAGCAGGCCCTCGACGTTCTGGATGCGCTGCTTGGCCCGGTCCTGGAACTGCATCGCCACGATCGCCGCCGACACGTCCTGCGTGATGGCCTGCGTGGTCTCGGCGGTCTGCTGCAGGATGCCCGCGACCTGGGCGTTCTGCTCGACCAGCGCCCGCATCACCATGCGGACGCGCGTCTCGGCGGTGCGGCTCTCCTCGGACATGTCGATCGCCGCGATGTCGCCCAGCAGGGCATGGCTGCCGCGCAGGCCGGCCGCCATGGTGCCGATCTGCTGCTTGATCACGTCCGACAGCGCGTTGATGGTCGTGGCGAGGCCGCGCACCTCGTCGGCGACCACCGCGAAGGCCGCGCCGCTGGCGCCGGCCCGGGCGGCCTCGATCTTGGCGTTCAGGGCGAGGAGATTGGTCTGGCGGTTGATCCGTTCGATCTGCGCGACGCTGCCCTCGACCGACGCCAGGCCCTCGAGCACCCCCGCCAACCCCTGTGCGAGGGTCGACCCGCGGGACGACATCAGCGTGATCCGCTCGATCAGGGCGGCGAGCGTCTCGCCGAGGCCGGCGGCGACATCGCCGAGCTGCAGGGTCCTGCCGTCGATCTGCACGGTCTGAACCGAGGCGACGAGCCCCCGGACGATCTCCGACTGCTCGCAGGTCGCGGCGGCGATGTTCTGAAACCGGTTAGACAGGCCGTGGACCTTGGCCTCCACGTCGGCGGAGACGATCCCGAGCTCGGCGATGAGGGCGTCGAGCAGCGTCCGCTGCTGCGCCGAGAGGCCGAGCCAGGCCTGCAGCAGATCGGCCGCGTGCGCGGCGGGCGCCAGCGCGGCCGCCATTGCGGCGGGCGGCGGTGCGGGCTCGCTGCTGGACGCGGCCGCCTCCGGGAGCGGGGCGGCCGGGATCGCGGCGCCGGGCGCCCCACCCGATCCGCGCTGGCCATCGGGCCGCATCTCGGGCCGGCGGAACCGGGCCGGGACCTGCCTGAGGATGTCGTGGGCGACTTGGAAGGACATCGGCGGGCGGGTCTCTCGGCGTCGACCGATGCGCGCGGGTCGAGCAGCACTCCGACGGTCGGGGCCTGCCCGAGGCTAAAGATCGTCGTTGAAGAAAGTGTTATCGCCCAACCGAAGGCTGCAGCGGGATACGCAGACCGCAGTATTTTCTGAAGAAGATTATTCAACGCGCGGCAGAACTCCGCCCTGTTCTGTGACTGCAGTGGCGTCAACCACGCTCGATTGGCCGGACATTCAGGAAGAATTTACCCGTGGCGGTGTTGAATCGAACGCGGCGGCGCGTCGCCCCGCAAGTCTGTCGTCGAGATCACGAACCCGCATGTCCGAGGCCCCTGTCCTCACGCTCGGTCCCGACTGCACCATCCGGACCGTCCGGTCGCTGCAGGACACGCTGACGGCAGCGCTGGCCGGCGCGGCGCGCCTCACGCTCGACTGCGCGGCGGTCGAGCGCGCCGACATCACCTTCGTCCAGATCGTGCTCGCGGCCGATAAGGCGGCGCAGCGGCAAGCCGTCGGGATCGCGCTGGCCAACGTCCGCCCGGCGGTGGAGAGCGCGTTCCGGCGCGCCGCGATCGCACTCCCCAGCGCGCCGCCCCTCTAGGCGCACGTTTCAGGCGCAAGAACGGAATCCGTGTCATGGCCACTGTCCTCGCCGTCGACGACTCGCCCAGCATCCGGCAGATGATCAAGGTCGTCCTCGGCCCGGCCGGCCACACGGTGATCGAGGCCGGCGATGGCGCCGAAGGTCTCGCGAAGGCCAGGAGCGAGACCGTCAACCTCGTCATCACCGATCTCAACATGCCGGTGATGAACGGGCTGGAGATGATCAAGCAGCTGCGGACGCTGCCGAGCTGCACGGGCGTGCCGATCCTCTTCCTGAGCACGGAATCCGACGAGGCGATCAAGCAGCAGGCTAAGGCGGCTGGGGCGACCGGCTGGATCACCAAGCCGTTCAAGCCCGAGCAGCTGCTCGCCGTCGCGGGCAAGCTGGTGCGCGTTTGAAGACTGGACCCTTCGCTGAAGTGAGGTTGACGGGGAGCCTATCTCCTAAAGGCTCGTGAGCGGGCGGAGCGGCGACGTCCGGTTCGATAATTCCACCGACCGGAAGCGGATCGGCGGCATAGGCCTCGACGACCTGGGAGCAGACCTCCCCCAGAGCAAGCATCGGTCTCACGCACGACCGTGGAACGCCGCGTCGCACCGTAACCTCCCCTTATGCGAAAGGGCCGAGGCTGGCGGTTTTGGCATCCAGGTCGAAGCCGGTGTCCTCAGGACGCTCCCGCTCCGTTGGTGCACAGGTGTGCAGAGAACATTTTCGAGCCTTTCGGAGCATCCTGAAACACGTCGCCATCGTTCACGTCGCTGCAGGTTGCTTCGGTCTGCTGCGCTTCGAGCGGACGGTCGAGGATCCCGACACTGTCCGCGCAGCCGGGTTCTTCGGCGGGTCTACGGGGTGGCAGACACTTCAGTGCGTGTGGTGTGATACCCCAAGCTTATGGCAAACCACTGGCAAACTTGCTGGCAACGACAGGCACCCTGTGGGTCCTTGTAGCCCGTCGTGCGCGCAGCCTTCCTCAACTGCGCAGACGCTACAGCGGATGGATGGCGGCGCCGTCGGATCCGGTTTCAGCCTGAACGGCGACGTGGCACGTCAGTGGCGGCACGGCAGGGTACGGGCCGGGTCCGGCAAGAGGCGGTAGAAGACGGTCGTGGTACGGTAGCAAGAAGGGCATCACACCACACGCACTGAAGGTGCAGGCAGCCGTGGCGCTCCATTCGATCGAGCCGAACCGGCAAAAAATCAGCCCGTATCACCCGATGGATCCACCTCTCCCTTCTTCCTCGGACGGTGTGAGGTCTGAAGCTACTTCAGACTGTGCGTCGGGTCGTCCCCCGGATGTCGATCGACTTGGCTCCGGTTTGCCTTCCATTCGTGTTCGGGATCTGCCAGCCTTGCTCCGAGCATATCGGACGATTTCCACACATCGCACCCGCAACGTACGCGTCGCCGCCCGACTCTATGCTCCGGACTATGGCCGAGCTGTTCCCGGCATCACTGTCGCTTGCGTCCGGCACGCGGCGCGGCTGTCGCGCCTATGCCTGTACGTCGAGGCAGATCGTGTGCGGGGCATATCGGACGGTTGTCGCGTCGCTGATCACCCCATGTCGGCATCGTTATCGCAGGGATCCTCCGGCGTCCGGACGTGAGCTTCGGGCCGGCAATCGACCCTGGCTCTGGCCAGCCTAAATCGTTCTATGATTATCACTTTCCCGAGCGCTGGCCGCGAATAGCCCTCCGGAGGTGCGTGGTGTGTGCTGACAACGAGAGCCCGCATCCGACAACCAGGCGCGGCACGGCCGGGAACACAAGCCGTCCGCTCAGCCCAGGATGACCTACTGCGAGAAGGAAGGGGACGGCGGAGCCACAATCCACCGGCCGAACCATCTCACAAAGCTCACCATGAACCCGGTATCAGCATCCCGATACGGGGAAGACAGCGGATCCGACACGTCCGACCCAAGCGGCTCTCAAGTCCGGCGACGATCACCGTGCACGTCCGGGCTCAAGCCGGAACCACAGTCGAGGGAGCCCGGGACCGACGTGCATCAAGACCCCCGCTGACCTGATGTCGCCTCCGGTACCAATGCCAAGGATGTGCCATTCGAGCTCAACCCGACGGGTGAGCAGGCCGTGAACCGGCGTTTGCGGTGACCAGTTCCACCGCGGCGCCGGCAGCACGACAGCAGGCGCTCGTAGGCCTGTGTCCAGAAAACGGTCGTTTTCTGTACAGCGACCAAAAGAGAAGGGGACTGCTTCGCGGCAGCCCCCCTCCTGATCGGCGCTGATGGCGCGCTTACTCCAGCGTGCCCCACTCAACCCCCGCCTCGATCAAGGCGGCACGCAGGCGCGCGTTTTCGGCTTCAAGCTCCTCGCGGGTAAGGGAATTCAGCACAGCCCCGGACACGTTTCGTTCTTTCTCTCTGGGCCCGCTTGTACCTGCAACTTCCTTTGCGCACAACGAAATCGCCGCTCAAGGCGGAGTTACACCCGGGGGTTGCTACCCGGCATTAACCATCACCATCTAGGTAGGCAGGTCGGGCGTCGGCGGTTCAGAGGGTTGCTGCTGCAGCCCTATCGTGGGTTTCTGATCGCGTATGATGTCCTCGGAAGC